>NZ_JAKCFA010000009.1 GCF_024198215.1 Myxococcus qinghaiensis | reverse complement strand
TTCCTCCTGAGCGCCATCGCTCGGCTCCCTCTCCTCAACCCACTCACGTCCAGGCTCGCGACCACCGCCGAGCACAACTCCCGTCCGCCCTCAACCAGTCCGGCACGGCGTTCACCGGACGGATACGTTGAAGCTCTCGTCGGTGCCGTTCTGCCAGGGCTTGCCCGGAACGATGTGCGCCAGCTCAATGCGAGCCTTCGCAGGATGGCCGAGGCCACGAACTCCGGAGCGTTGTCACTGCGCATGTGCCGGGGTGCCCCTGCGCGATCCCTGCACTTGAGCGAGCAGAACTCAAACACACCAGAGTCGCGCAAGCAGAGGTCCTAACGTGCCTGCGGACTATGCGGACTTAGCTTTCGCACTGCGTCGCGGTAGTCGAGGGCGCGTAATGGGGCGCGGGCCTGACGGGAATCGAGAGTCGATCTCTTCGAGGGTTGCTCTCGCCGAGTAGGCGTTGATGCGAAGCATTTGCTCAAAGAGATGAATCCCCAGATCGCGCAGTGGCCCTCCAAGTCGATGGAGGGTGATAGCGATGTCTACCAACTCCGGCGAGGAGTGTATGCTTTTCGAACGCGAATTCTCAAGATGGCTAATCATGTTGTCGATAATGCCATCTGCAATTCTTCCGACAGGAAGGGCGTATTCGGGGAGTAGATTCTGCAGTTGCTCGATCAGGGGCGTGTTGTCTTGATGTCCTGCTTTTCGTATGTTCGCCGCTATCGAATCGAGAAGACTCGGAGCCTCAGCAGTCTCGCCCAAGTTGGTCACGATTCGAAATATGTCGAGGATGGCACCCCAGAGTTTTCCATCTGCCTGTGGAATCAGTATGACGAGGATGGCGTTCGCCTGGGCTCGGAGCTTGGCGTCTTTCCAGAGTCGAGCGGCACTGAATGCGATGCCGATCTTGCGCTCAGGCGTGCTGTTAGATGCCAATCCTTCATTAAGTAGACTCGTCGCCCAGTCTAAAGTTGGATGCGTGGTTGCGACGAGGAGACTTAGCTCCCCGAGGACTTGTTGTAGCCAGGGATTCTCCCGTGCTCGCCAGGAGTACAGTACCGCTTGCACGTGCTCGAGGGCCCACCAATGCGCATGTCCGAGCAAGTGAATCGCCTCGCGACTCTCTGTAAGCTGCGGGTATTGGTGAAAAAGCTCGCCGAGAAGACGTCCGCGCGCGGTGGTGTCGGTTGGCTTGAGATACGGCAGGTAGTGCAACAATGCCCGCCAGACTTTCGGGTGCTCGCGGCGTGTGAGATGCCTTTCCCAGACTTGAACGACTCGATCAGATTCCCCGCGCACAAGCAGGGCTCGTGTGAGTGCCTCAAGGGTGGGAAAGTTTCCATGCGGGAGTTGATAAATGTGATTCGTGTCCCACAGAATAGGGCGGACGATATGCTCTTCGGTCTTGCTGCGCAGGTCGTGCTCCTCGGCACTGGTTACCTCATTCACATCTAAATCGGAAGCGTCGCTGAGCCAATCTTGGAGGAGCGAAATCACTTCGTCATCAATGGCCAAATTGCGGTTTGCGAGACGCTCTATTGCGCCTGCCGATGAACTGCGAAACTCCTCGCTAGCAAAACCACGGCGAACTGCGTCAAGAAGGGTTGTGACAATCAAGCTAGGGGTTGCAGTTTCTGCCAGGGCGCGGAGAGCCAAGCCTGAAGCGCGCGAGCCAAAAGTGGGCTCAAAATGAGAGATGAGCCGCACCGCGCGTTCTGGTCGCTGCTTGGCAAAGTCCGCAAAGGCATGAGACAACTGGAAGTTGCCACTCCGCCTTGAGTCAATCGGATGGGTGCTCTCTGTCAGATCGGGAATCCTCCGAAAGGCATTGAGAATATTTTCGTCGGAAGCCTTGAGCATTGCTTCAGTGCTCATTGGCGAATCGATTGACTTGAATCCGAACGAAAGTGCCCTGGAACGCTCGCCTTGAAATACCCGGCTTTCTTGCCGGATGAAGTTTTTGATTTCCTGGTCGAGTTTCTCTTGCGGTAGGGTCTTGAGTAACCTTAAGCAATGTATACGCAGACTCCGTGCCCGATATTGCATTCGCTCTGCATCCAGTTTCGGAGTTGGAGGCGGTCGATACGTGCGAATGCGCCGGACGAAGGCGACGAGTTTCTCCTCTGACCAATAAATGCTCGCAGCGCGGATGAGGGCTTGGGTCGTACTAGGTTCGTGGGCGGAACTACCCAAAAAGAATCTCCGGCTGTCCGCCATAAGAAAATCGAAGGCGTCCTGCGCGTACTCCTTGCCATCTCGCGCAAGTGCATGGGCGAGGAGTCTCTGAGCGGGCTCTGCCTCCAAGTTAAGGTTCTTCGCCACAAATGAGCGTAGTAACTCCGGAGTCTCCGCCAATTTCTCTATCGCGATCCTGAAAGCGCGAAGAATGGGGAGAGGTGGCCGTCTGTAGCTGTCGACTTGGTCCTCGCCATCGTCGAAGTGAAAGTTCAACATCCCACTTAAGGGATAGGTTTGCTGCCCTGTCTTCGGCGAGGAGGCGCGTGCGATGGCATCGAGAACGCGTATGAACCACGGCCACATTGCTGACAGAAAATGCCCCGGGCTGGTCTCCGCAAGACTTGAAAGGATGTCCCAGTCTTGCTCTTGTTCGATTAGATCTTTCAGAGGTCTGCTCGGGGAGTTCTCGAACTGCCAAATGAGATCATCGGCAAGCTCTGTATGCGCGGGTTTTGGTGTTTGCGCTCGCCCGATAGCAAGTTTTTCGGCTGTGGCTAGGTCGCAGTCCAATCGCGCGCGAACCATGCGAAGTGCAATCGCTGGCTGATTCACCCCAAGATGGGCAGCGACATGCTCAATGTGGAATAGGGCAAGCGGTGTTCTGTTGATGATTGTGATCGCCAGGTCCGTGACTTCGCTTGGCCATTCGAGAATCTCATCAATAACCGTCCAGCAGTGTGTGTCGAATTTCGGGATTTGGGCCCAGTTTTGTTTGAGCAGTGAAAGGACCCTTGTGGGGGCAAAATCCCAGGCTTGTTTTAGTACACCCGTGACAAGCCACGCGGATTCTTCGCTTTCGGCCATGGTTGTTGCAATAACTGATCCAGTTGTGGCGGCGAACCAACCTGGGCTGCCGGCAATTGCGCTGAATGCCAGAGTGCGTTCTGGGCCTGATTCCAGAATTGGCTTCATGAGGCGACGTTCAATCTCGATAGGGTCTTTCTGCTGGCCCATGAATTCGATTAGCAACATCCTGAGATGCGAACGTAGGCCTTCGGAATGCCAAATCGTGGCCAATTCATTTTCGTAGGTGCTGACTTCTGTATTTCGCAGATAGGTGAGAGCCACCCAGAGCTTAGGTCTGAGGAACAAGGAGGTTTCTCGCCCAGCCACGTAGCCTGATAGTCGCCCTTTGCCCCGTGCAAAGCTGCGCGCGAGGACGTAGTCGTAGAGCGTCTGATGGCTGAAGCCAAGGGCAACGCCGTCAGCGGAAGGCTTCAGGATCTCAAGTCGTTCCAGATCCAAGAGGTCTTTGGCATAGTCGTCATAGCGCGAGCGGGCAAGCCACAAACTTTCTTCCTCTGCCATGGCCTTGGCTATGTCCGTAGCTAACCTAGCAAGTTGTTGCCCATTCGGTGCATGCAGCACGCGGTCCATCCAGAGTCGCTCAAGCATGGCTTGGTAGTTATGGAAGGGTTCAATCGAACTGCTCCTGGCAAGGCGTAGAAATGTAGCTAAGTGCTGTGGCGTGCGGAGCGTTTCCTGAGCATCTGCGGGCCAATCCTCTGGGTTAAGATTGTGCGCGACGAGCACTGGCATGACCTCCGTCCACGGAGGAAGGTCAAGACTAAGAGCGTCCGCCTCAATCGAGCGTAGCCGCACGTCGTGGTTAAACTCGAAGGTGCGGACCGAGACGATAATGTGGACATTGTTGCGCCGCCCACAGCGGCGGAGCAGGTTTAGTAGCACGTTCAGTCGACCAGTCCTAAGATCAACAAAGCCTGCGAGAGCATCGAGTTGGTCGATGACCAATACGGTAGGTCCAAACTCGGAGAACTGTGTTAGCAGTCGCGAAGGCGACTCGTCGAGCATCAGTTGCCGCTGGAGTCCTATTTCGTCGTTGACGTTTGGGTCCAGGGCATCAGCCTTTATCCCCAATACCGGCCAGCCTCGCGCAAGCAACTCCTGGGCTGCGCTTGCCAATAGAGCTGATTTCCCTGCGCCAGGAGGGCCTAGTACCGCCGTCGCGCTGCTTTCGGATTCGTCAATCCTGAGGATGAGTTGACGAAGTTCGGGGCGCTGAATTCGCTGGCCGCCTGGCAGAGTTTGTGGCCAAGCGAGAAGGTCGTGTGAAGCCTGCTGAAGGCTTGCCTTGCTTGATTGCAGTCTGTTGAAGGTTGTTTCCTCTGCGCAGCCTAGGAGTGTGAATCCTCGCGCCTCTAGTGTGTCGCGAAATTGGGAGCCTGCAAGCGTTGCTAGAGAATCGGCCTGTGTGGTTACGAAGACCTGTCCTGCGCTTGCCTCAATCCTGGTGACTTCCATCGTGGCTTCGTCGCTGGCCTCGCATAGCCCATCGCGCAGGGCCTCAATCTGTTCGGGGAGATTGCTCGCGAGCGTGCCGCCGAAATTGAGTACGTATCGGAATCGGCGAGAGACATTGCTCTGTTGTTGCTCAATCCCCATCCTGACTAGAGATTCGGCGGTATAGGCGTCTTGGACAGGCAACCGCGAGGCCTCCGTACTACGGGGCTTGTCGCCGAGAGTATGGGTGGGCTCTTGAAGGAGAGGCGGTGGCTGGAGTGGGCTGGGTGAAAGGGGGCCTTCTTTCAGTAGGCCAATAGAGTAGGCTGCTGCGACGTCGCAGGCGTAGAGGCGCCAGAGTTGTTTCGTTGCGGCGTTGCCCGCAGCATCCGCCAGATCAGAAATTCCCCGAATCATCAATAGCCCGGGGCGCAACTCGGTTTGATGTAACACAATCCCAAGTGCGCCACCTTCCATTTCAACTCCAGCAAGCTTGGGGTACTTCTCCTTGAACTCGGCGATCATGTCAGGTGAGGCGATAACGTCCCCACCAGATGCGAAGAGGCCGGTGTGTCGTCTCGGTGTTCCAGGGGTGGGGCGTGGGACTTGCACGAGATCCTCCCATCCCGTGCGGAAGTTAGCTGCTGCATCGTAAAGGCTGGCATCCAGCGGAGCGCTCTTCCAGCGGACTTGGCGCGGCCGGTTCACCTCGGTTTTGCCAAGCGAATATTCCTGAATTTCGGATGCAACCAGCACATCCCCAAGATGTACCTCGCCAGCGATGCCGCCAGCGATTCCAACCATCAGAATGCGGCGAGGTTTCCAACGCTGTGCTATGGCCGGTCCCTTTGCCGCTGCCTCAATTGGTCCCATTCTGGCAAGAGACGTCACAATCAAACGATAGCGGGCACGATCTTCTCTCCGCGACTCAATGGAGGCTTCGTAATATGTGTGGGCCTCTTCCCCAACACGGTCGAGCTTTCGATATCCCGGAAGCTTCGACAGGACGGCGTCACGTTCCTCCTCAAGTGCCGTGAGAATGACGAAGTCAACTTGGGAGTCAGCGGTTTGGGCAGTTGCGTTCACAAATGGGCCATGAGTTAGAAGAGTTGAGGCCTATACTAATCCCGACTCTCCTCGTCATTGGCGACTGGAAGTGCGCACACGTTGAGCGGGGTTTTGAAGATTTCCAGAAGCCACCTGGTTCATGGCTTAGAACTACTATGGGCTGGGTGTGATTGCACCCATGGCTCCCGAGATTAGGGGGCTAGGGCGTTGACGTTGGACTGGGCTTGAGGGGGGCATGGGGAAAGGAATGCTGCAGGGCCGCAAGTCGGGCAACTGCCCGGGTAGATCGTGTCTCGCCCGGCTCGGCCATGAGTGCGCCAAGGTTCTCGTTGCGTGGCCTCCTCATGTGGCACCAGTCAATCCCACTGGCGGCACCGGGGTGTGTCCACGCCTACTCCTCCACCTGGCCCCCCTGCTCCCAGCGCAATCTTGGCAGTTCCTATCGTGCAGCCTCCAAGTGCCATCGCGTGAGTCCCAGGCTTCTTGTCAGCTCCCTCCCGTGTTCGCGTTGACCCATTGGGGGAATGTGCCCCCAGTGTGCCCCTCTAGCGTGGAGTTGGGTGGCATACTGGGGGACGGCGTGGGATGGGCTAGGATGGCGAGCCCGAGGAAGTTCAATGCGATAGGGGTAACAGCGCGTCCTGCCTAGGTTTTCTGGCGCCCTGCCTGTGAGTTCGATTCCCGCCGCCTCCACTGAGCATCTCCCGGAAAGGACCCAGCTTTCGGGGAGACTGAAGCAGGGCCCCGGGCGCCATCTGGCGTGCCGGGGCTTTCTTTTTCCCTGAAGCCGCCAGGGGCAGCCGGGCGAGCTGGCCGCGCTCGTGCCGCTGCACTTGGAGCTTCGCTACCTCGGCGCTGGGAGCAGCCCGCCCCAACCCACTCGCGGCGTCCGCTCCTTCTTCGCTTCCACCTTCGCTGCTGGCTACGAAGGTGGAAGCGCTGAGTGGATAGACGTATCGGCGCCCTAAGCCTGCCTGGCTTGATGATGCCGGGTATCTACCTCTGGGGGGTGAGGGCTCGACACTTGATTGTTATTGGTTTGTAGCGGCATGTAGCTCTCGTGCCAATCGCTCCCATGCTGTTGCCGTGCGCGGGTGATATCGCGCAGGTCCGACACCGTCAGTATCTGGTCAACGAGGTCATCGCTCCTTCGGATGTCCGGGAGCAACACACCCTCGTTCGTCTCACGTGTCTCGATGATGACGCACAGGGACGTCCCCTGTCTGTCTTATGGGAGCGAGAGCTCGCCGCTCGGGTCATCCGACCCGAAGAGGGTGGATTGGGACCTCCTGCGCGTTTCGACGAACCGCGTCACTTCGCCGCGTATCTGCACGCGCTGAAGTGGAACTCCGTCACCGCCACCGACGCCCGGCTCTTCCAGGCGCCGTTCCGCGCGGGCATCCACTTGATGAATCACCAGCTCACGCCTCTCAAGAAGGCGCTCGAGCTGCCTCGGGTGAATCTCTTCATCGCCGATGACGTGGGTCTCGGAAAGACCATCGAGGCTGGGTTGGTGTTGCAGGAGCTCATCCTCCGCCAGCGCGTGGACCGCGTCCTCATCGTCTGCCCGGCGTCGGTGACGCTCCAGTGGCGCGATGAGATGGAGAAGCGCTTCGGTCTGCGCTTCGAAATCTTCAACAGCGAGTTCGTCTCCCGCCGCCGTCAGGAGCGCGGCTTCCAGGTCCCAGTCTGGGCCACGCACTCACGCTTCATCGTGTCGTACCAGACGCTGCGGCGCAGCGAGTACTTCGAGCCGCTGAAGACCCTCCTGGAGGAGAAGGGGCACCACAAGTCCTTGTTGGTGCTCGACGAGGCGCACGTCGTCGCGCCCGCATCGGCCAGCCGGTACGCCATCGACACGGAGACCACTCGCAGCATCCGCTCACTGGCGGAGCGCTTCGAGCACCGGCTCTTCCTCTCCGCGACGCCCCACAACGGCCACTCCAACAGCTTCTCCGCCCTGTTGGAGATGTTGGACCCACAGCGCTTCACGCGAGGCACCCGCGTCCGTGAATCACAACTGGCGCCCGTCATGGTGCGCCGACTCAAGAGCGACCTTCTCGCCCTGGGCAGCTCACAGCGCTACCCCGAGCGACACGTGGTGGGCGTGCGGCTGACGCATGAATCGGGACGCTGGCACTCCGAGTGGCTCGCCCCGGACGGAAAGAGCGTCGAGCAGCGTGTCGACCTGGGCGAAGCCTCCGCCCCGGAGCTGGAGCTGTCCCAGAAGCTCGCGCGCTACACGGAGCTCATGGCACCCGGCACGAAGCAGGGGCGCCTGGTCTTCATCAACCTCCAGAAGCGTCTCCTCTCCAGCATCGAGGCGTTCCACCGCACCCTCTCCATCCACGCGGCGGCCTTCGGCGCGGGGGCGTTGGCTCCCGACGGCGGAGCGCTCACCGGAGACACGGCTCCTGAGTCCGAGGAGCACGGCGAGACGGACGACGCGCTCGAGCTGTCGTTCGCGGAGACCATCCGCGAGCACAGTCAGGACCTGTCCGCCAACGTCCAGGCGCGCAAGCTCCTGGATGACATGCTCAAGCTGAGCGCCCGGCACCGCGCTGCCCGGGACGCGAAGCTGCGGGCCCTGCTCCACTGGATTCGCGAGCACCAATGCCCGCTCACCCGAGGCGCCGCGTGGAAGCCCCGCCGGGTCATCCTGTTCACCGAGTATGGCGACACGCTCCGCTACCTCAAGGAGCAGCTCACCGCCGCCTTCGAGGGGACCCAACGGGGTGATGAGCGCATCCTCACGCTGACGGGCGGCATCGATGACGTGAAGCGCGCGGAGGTGCAGGCCGCCTTCAACGGCTCGATGGAGGAGTTCCCCGTGCGGGTCCTCCTCGCGACCGACGCCGCGCGCGAAGGCATCAATCTGCAAGGCCACTGCGCGGACCTCTTCCACATCGACGTTCCGTGGAACCCCTCACGCATGGAGCAGCGCAACGGTCGCATCGACCGTGCCTTGCAACCCGCGTCCACTGTGCGCTGTGGCTACTTCGTCTACGGCCAGCGCGCCGAGGATGCGGTGCTCGACACTCTCGCGCGCAAGGTCGAGACCATCACGCGCGAGCTGGGCAGCCTGGGCTGCGTGCTGATGGACCAGATGCACGATGCCCTCGCCTCGGGCATCACGAAGAGCACGCTGGAGCGCCTCTCCCGCGCCGCGACCTCGACTCGCACGGAGGTGACGAAGCGGGAACTGGAGTCCCAGCGCACGCTCCAATCCCTGCGGAGGGAACTGGATGAGATTGGAGAGCTCCGCGAGCGCAGCGGCAAGGTGATGGACTTCAATCCCGTCCTGCTGCGCGATGCGCTGGACGTGGGGTTCGAACTGGCCGGCGCGGGCCGGTTAGAGCGGGAGGCCATCACGGAAGAGGGCCGGACGCTGGAGGCCTGGAAGGTCCCCGCCCTTCCCGCTTCGTGGAGCACGACCCTGGATTCCATTCGTCCGCGCCGGGCGCGTGACGAGGCGGCGTGGGAGTGGCGAAAGCGCCCCTTGTCTCCCGTCGTCTTCGAGGCACCTCCGGGCGTTTCCAGCAAGCTCGTCCACCTGCACCTGTCCCATCCGCTCGTCCAGCGGGTGCTCCAGCGGTTCCTGGCGCAGGGGTTCTCCGCGAACGACCTGAGCCGTGTCACGGTGGTCCAGACCCGACGCGACGCAGTGGCACGCGTCATCGTCTTCGGCCGGTTGTCGCTCTTTGGCGAGGGCGCCGCGCGGCTCCATGACGAGGTGGTCTCTGTTTCAGCAAGGTGGCTGGACGGCGGCGGTCGCGGGCACCTGAAGCCCTTCGCCGACGAGGCGGACCGCAAGGCCATCGACCAACTGGAGACCACGCTGGCGGAGGCGCCCGCGCTCTCCGCGATACCGAAGGCCGTCCAGAAACGGTTGCTGGCCAGTGTCGAGTCCGACTTCTCGAAGCTCTGGCCCGCCATCGAGGAGCAGGCCTCGGTGCGAGAGCAGGGGGCTCGCAAGAAGCTGGCGGCGCGGGGGGCATCCGAAGCCAAGGCGCTGACTCAGATTCTCCTGACGCAGCAGGAGGCCATCCAGGAGGCACTGAGCGCACAGCTCGAGCTCTCGCTCGACGCCCAGGCCGAGAAGGACCAATGGAGGAGGGACAAGGTTCACCTTGAACAGCGATTGACAGCGCTCGGAAGGGAACTCGTCGAACAACCTGAATCCTTGAAGGCCACCTACGCTGTGCGGGTCGCCCGCCTGGTGCCCGTGGGCATGGTCTATCTCTGGCCGGGGGCGCGCTGATGAACGGCCAGAACTTGAGCGGGGACGTCGAGCGTCGCTATCACCAGACATGGATGGGGATGGCGCAGCCCATCGAAGGACTGGTGGTCTCCATCCCGGTTCTCGAGGACGCGCAGTGCATGCAGCGCCTGCCGGTGTCCGCGCAGTCGCGGTTCGTCCTGCTGGCGGGCCGGGAGTCACCTCGCGTGACGGATGTCCCGCGTTTCCTCCGGGAGGTGCTGGGCTACACCGAGGATGATTTCACCACGAGGTTTCCGGAGGACCTCCAGCTCGATATCGCGGAGGGGCAACAGACCATCAAGCCCACGCGGGGGCTGTTGCGACGAGGGCCTCCTCCCGCGAAGCCGGAAGGGTTGCCGGATGACTCCACGCCCATCAGCCGCGCCGCGGAGGGCTTCGCGCTCCTGACCTGGGAGCTGCCGGCCGGGTTGGACCTGGACAAGAAGGAAGACACCACGGGCGCGTGGTTCTACGAGCCCACCGCCAAGTTCGACCGCCTGCTGCGCGCGGCCCGTGTCCCCATCGGTCTGCTGTTCAACGGGGACTCCGTGCGCCTGGTCTACGCGCCCCACGGAGAGACGTCAGGGCACATTACCTTCCGGCTCAAGGACCTCGTCACCGCCAGCGGTCGTCCGCTGTTCGACGCGATGGTGATGCTCCTGCACGCGCGCCGCTTCTTCGGCGTGCTGCCCGAGCATCAGCTTCCCGCGCTCCTGGAGCAGTCACGCCGCCGGCAGGCGGATGTCACCGACGAACTGGCCGACCAGGTCCTGGAAGCGCTCGGCATCCTTCTCACGGGTTTCGAGACGGCCGCTGAACGGGATGGCTCCCGGGCCCTGGACGAGGCGTTCTCACGAGGTGAGGACCATGTCTACGGCGGGCTCCTCTCCACGCTCTTGCGGCTCGTCTTCATCCTCTACGCGGAGGACCATGGTCTGCTTCCCGTGGGCCAGGAGCCCTACCGCGATGACCTGTCGGTGAAGGCACTTCACGCGCAGCTCGTCGAGGACTCCAGCCAATACCCCGATTCGATGAACCGGCGGTTCGGTGCGTGGCCACGGTTGCTGGCGCTCTTCCGGTGCATCTACCTGGGAGCCTCGCACGACAAGCTGAGAATGCCGGCACGGCGTGGACAGCTCTTCGACCCTGACGAGTTTCCCTTCCTGGGAGGCGCGGGTTCCACCGAAGCGGGCACGGATGCACGGGTGCCTCCCATTGATGACGAGACGGTCCTTCAGGTCCTGGAGCGGCTCATCTTCCTCAAGGGACAGCGACTGAGCTTCAAGTCGCTCGACGTAGAGCAGATTGGCTCCGTGTACGAGGGCCTGATGGGCTTCCACGTGAAGCGCCTGACCGGTGCTGGAATCTGCCTCAAGCCCTCGAAGGTGTGGGTCTGCGCGGACGAGGTGCTGGCCCAGCCCTCGAAGCGGCGTGCGGCATGGCTGGAAGATGAGGCGGGCGTCGACGCGAAGGCGGTGAAAGCCCTGTCGAAGGCGTTGGAGCAGGCTTCGACACAGCAGATGGTCCTGACCGTGCTGGAGCCGTACCGCGTGAAGGGGACCGAGACACGGCGAGCATCCCAGTGGGTACTCCAGCCTGGCGACGAGCGGCGACGGACCAGCAGCCACTACACGCCTCGAAGTCTGTCGGGCCCCATCGTCCGCCGGGCTCTAGAGCCTTTGCTCAAGACGATGGGGCCGCAGCCGTCTTCAGAAAGACTCCTCAACCTGAAGATCTGCGACCCGGCCATGGGGTCGGGTGCGTTCCTGGTGGAGTCCTGCCGCTTTCTCGCGGACCAGGTTGTCGCCGCCTGGACACGTGAGGGGGTGCTGAAGCATGACAAGCACGAGGACGAGGTGATGCGGGCACGCCGGCTGGTGGCCCAGCGATGCCTGTACGGCGTGGACAAGAATCCATGGGCCGTGAAGCTCGCGAAGCTGTCGCTGTGGCTCGTGACATTGGCGAAGACGGAGCCCTTCACATTCCTGGACCATGCGCTCAAGTGTGGGGATTCACTGGTCGGGCTCGACCTGGATCAGCTTCAATCGTTCCACTGGGACCCGACCGGCAAGAAGCAGTCGGAGCTGTCCTGGGCGTTCATCTCGAAGGCGCTGAACAGCTCGCTGGAGAAGCGCGAGAAGATCCTCCAGCTCGCGCTCGACCTGGAAGGGCCGAAGCGCAAGCCGCTGCAGTTGGACCTGGAGCCCGGCCGGGTGAAGGAGGGGCTTCTCCGCGACGCGGACACGGCGTTGGAGGACATCAAACGGATCGCCAATGCGTGCGTCGGGGCGTTCTTCTCCCATGGCTCGGACAAGGAGCGGGAGAAGGAGCGCGTCCGCCGGTTGGATCTGATTGGGGCGTGGCTGTCCAAGGCGAAGAATGGGGTTCCGCCTCCCATGCCGGCGGACATCGCGGCGTTCTCCGCGCCGTCATGGACGTTCCACTGGCCGCTGGAGTTTCCGGAGGTGTTCCACGGGAGCCGGCCGGATCCGCTCGACAACGAGCAGCCCAACAAGGCTGCGTGGATCGATGGGTTCGTAGGGAACCCGCCGTTCGCGGGAAAGAACGCCATCATCGAGACGGGCGGAGAGAACTACCTCCCGTGGCTCCAGGCGGTTCATGAGGGTGCGCACGGCAACGCGGATCTCTCCGCGCACTTCTTCCGCCGTGCGTTCCATCTGCTGGGTGAACACGGCAGCTTCGGATTCATCGCCACCAACACCATCGCGCAGGGGGACACGAGGGCCACGGGACTGAAGCACCTGGTGGCCCACGGCGGCCACCTCTACGACGCCGTGCGCTCCATGAAGTGGCCGGTGGCTGGCGCCAACGTCTCAGTGGCAGTCGTGCACCTGGCGAAGGGGCACGTCTCTCTGAGTTTGGAGCCTCGCCTCGAGCGGCTACCCGTGAAACACCTCAACTCTCGACTGAGAGGAAAGCCCGAGCGAGCAGATCCCGTGGCACTCGCCGCCAACGCGGAGAAGAGCTTCCAGGGATCCATCGTCCTAGGAAAGGGGTTTGTACTTAGCCCCGAGCAGCGCTCGACTCTTGTCTCGAAATCATCAATGAACGCGGCGCGCATCTTTCGCTACGTGGGTGGCGAGGAACTCAACTCCGACCCGAGTCCCGAACTCGAAAGGTACGTCATCAACTTCGGGCAAGTGGATTTAGCCGAAGCTGAGCGCTGGCCGGACCTCATCCGCATCCTACGGGAGTTGGTAAAGCCTGAACGAGACAAGAACAAGCGCGATACTCGCCGAAAGTATTGGTGGCGATTTGGCGAGACGACTCCGGCTCTCTACGAGGCCCTGCGCCCGCTAAGCCGTTGCCTCACGGCCTCTCGAGTCTCGAAGCACTTGATATTCTCGTGGCAACCGTCGTCTGTTGTACTTAGCGAACAAGTCATTGTCGTTCCTGTCGAGCAAGCCCACTGGTTGACGGCGCTGCAGTCACGGGTGCATGAGGTCTGGGCACGGTTGCTGTCATCCTCCATGCGCAACGATCTTCGTTACGCACCGAGCGACTGCTTCGAAACCTTCCCCTTCCCGGACTCCGCAATCACCTCAGCGCTCGACCGCATCGGCGAGCGGCTCCACTTCGAGCGCAGCCAGTACATGCAGGCCAACAACATCGGCCTGACAACGACGTACAACCGGCTCAAGGACAAGTCCGTCACCGACGCTGCGACGCAGCGTCTGCGGGACCTGCACGTGTCCGTGGACCAAGCTGTCCTGGATGCCTACGGCTGGAATGACATCCACGCCCCTCCGTACTGCGGCGCCACTCCCAAACAGCTCGAAGCCTTCGAGGACGAAGTTCTCGACCGCCTCTTCGACCTGAACGCGCAGCGTGCCCACGAGGAAGCCCACCCCACCGTCCGCCGTCCCTCGAAGTCCCGCGCCCAGACCGCCTGAGCCCTCCCATGAATGTCCCAGACACGGGAGCGGTCCGCTCCCACCTCATCGATGCGCTCGAAGCGGACCTCGTGGGTCCGTTCCACAAGCCTCCAGGCGCTCCTGTCTCGGACGCGCCCGAAGTGCTCCGCACGCCACCGTCCCGCTGGTACCTGACGGGCTTCCTCGTCCCGCTCGACCAGGGCGTCATCGAGGACGAACCCGACGACGAGGACGACGACCTGGCCGCGGGCAATGACGAGGACAACGAGGAAGCCTCCCGCCCCGACCCGAGCGCCAAGAAGGTGCGCCGCCTGCCCGCCTCCATGGGCCTGTCCGTCTTCGTCCCCGCGGGCACGTCCCAGCTCACCGCCCATGTCTGCTGGGCGGACTACCAGCGCCTCGAAGCAGAGGAGCGCAAGCCGTGGAGCCGCACCTTCCACCAACGCACCGTCACCCTGCACCTGAACGACGCGGCGCTGCGGGAAGGCCTGTACCTTCAGGATAGCGGGGGCCTGCGCCTGGAAGGCCACGTGGAGAAGACGAGTGAAGGAGAGCTCGCGGTCGCCATCTTCCTCGTCAACGCACGCCCGCCCACCAGCACCGCCGTCGACCGGGACGAGGCCTATGCCTTCCAGACCCACCTCGCCCTGGAATGCGAGCAGGGCTTCGTCAGCCGACAGGACTCCAGCGACGCCAGGAGCGAGGACGACGACGACCGCGTCAACGACCTACAGTTCCGCGACCGCCAGCGGTGGGCCGTGGGTCATGGCATCTCCGTGCGCGTCCCATCCACCTCCGTCCCCGTCACCCGAGTGGAAACGGACTGGCTGCCACGCGTCGAGGTGCTCCCTGTCGAAGCGCGGCGGATTGACGAAGTCACGGTGGGCATGGAGCAGCTCGCCGCGTTCACGCTCCCCTCGGAGGCTGTAGCGGCCCTGCTCCCCCTGGTCCGGACCTACCGTGAATGGGTGGCCACCCAGGCCACTCTCGCTGTCGGCAGCGAACGCCGCGAGGAGACACGGGATGAGCTCATCCGCAGGGCTCGACGCGCGGCCGACCGCATCGAGGAGGGCATCCAACTCCTGACACGGGAACCTCTCGCCTTCGACGCCTTCCGCTGGATGAACAGCGTCATGGCCCAGGCGGAACGCAAGGTGC
Source organism: Myxococcus qinghaiensis (assembly GCF_024198215.1). Taxonomy (GTDB): domain Bacteria; phylum Myxococcota; class Myxococcia; order Myxococcales; family Myxococcaceae; genus Myxococcus; species Myxococcus qinghaiensis. The sequence continues at coordinate 457,212 of NZ_JAKCFA010000009.1, read as the reverse complement.
GGCAGGAAGAAGCGCCTCAATGGCGTCTCTTCCAGCTCGCCTTCATCCTGCTCAACCTCCCCTCCGTCGAGCACGAAGGCCACGCGGACCGTGAGCTCGTGGAGCTCATCTTCTTCCCCACCGGCGGCGGAAAGACGCAGGCCTACCTGGGACTCATTGCCTTCACCTTGCTCCTGCGCCGCCTCCGAGGGCAGGCCCACCTCCACGGCGGCCTGGGCGTGGCCGTGCTGCTGCGCTACACGCTGCGGCTGCTCACACTCGACCAACTCGGTCGCGCCTCGACACTCATCTGCGCGCTCGAAGTGCTCCGCCAGCAAGAGCCGAAACGCCTGGGAGCCGTGCGCTTCTCCATCGGGCTGTGGGTCGGCCGCTCCGCGACCGCCAACACGCTGGAGCAGGCCTCCACGCAAATCACCGAGTACAAGAACGACAACAGCGCCCGCGCGCAATCTCCCTTCCCGCTCGCCACCTGTCCCTGGTGCGCGACGCCGTTCGAACGGGAGTGCTTCATCCTCCGGCCCTCCAGGTCCAGACCCGAGGAAGTGCTCGTCGGCTGCGCCAACATCGAGTGCGCCTTCAACCTGGGCCGCAACCCGGAAGGGCTCCCCGTCCTCTTCGTCGACGAGCAGATCTACCGGGAGCTGCCGTGCTTCCTCGTCGCCACCGTGGACAAGTTCGCCATGCTGCCGTGGCGAGGAGAGACGGGATTGCTCTTCGGTCGTGTCTTGGGTCGCACCGGGAAGCGCTTCGTCGGCCCGTGCAATGCCGCCGCGGACGTGAAGGCGGCGCTCGTGATGCTCCCGAAGGGGCTGCCTCCCCCGGAGCTCATCGTGCAGGACGAACTGCACCTCATCTCCGGCCCGCTGGGCTCCATGGTGGGCCTCTACGAAGGCGCCGTCCTGACGCTCGCGCCCCGGGCGAAGTTGGTGGCCTCCACCGCCACCGTGCGCCGCTCCCGGCAACAGGTGAGTCGCCTCTATGGACGGGACGTCGCGCTCTTCCCTCCGCCAGGCGTGGATGCCTCCGAGACGTTCTTCGCCTCCGTGGGCAAGAAGGGCGCGCGCCAATACGTGGGCGTGGCGGCACCCGGGCGGCCCATGAAGGCCATCCTGCTGCGCGTCTATGTCAGCCTGCTCGCCGCCGCCGCGCGCGGCGAACAACTCCACGGCGCCGTGAGCGCGGACCCGTACCTGACGCTCGTCGGCTACTTCAACAGCCTGCGCGAACTGGGCGGCATGCGCCGACTGGTCGAGGACGAGGTGCGCCGACTGGTGATGGACCGCGTCCGCCGCCGTCCAGAGGACTTCGACAGGGAGGCCGAGCATCCCTGGTACCGGGGCAGGACCATCCGCGGCGAGCCCATCGAGCTGACCAGCCGGGAGAAGACCGCTGACATCAAGGCCTCGAAGAGCCGCCTGGAGCTTACGCACGGCCAGCCCCAGAGCATCGACGTCGTGCTCGCCAGCAACATGATCTCCGTCGGCGTGGACATCGACCGGTTGGGACTCATGGTCGTGGCGGGACAGCCCAAGACGACCAGCGAGTACATCCAGGCGTCCAGCCGCGTGGGCCGCAAGCTGAACAAGCCCGGCCTCGTGGTGACGTGCCTCAACGCGGCCAAGCCCCGAGACCGCAGCCACTACGAGCGCTTCGGGACGTACCACGAGTCGTTCTATCGCTTCGTCGAAGCCACCTCGGTGACCCCCTTCTCGGCACCGGCGCTCGACCGGGGGCTCGCGGGCGTGGTGGTAGCGCTGGGCCGGCTGCTGGACACCGCCATGACGGCGCCCCTGGAGTGGAAGTCCCTGCAGGCGCACCGGGGCGCGCTGGAGCAGGCGCTCGAAACCCTGGCGAAGCGCGCTGGCCGAGGGCTGCCCAAGGAGGAGTCGGAGCGCGCCAGCGGCATCGTGATGCAGCGCGCGCGAAGCCTGCTCGACTCGTGGCGCAACATCATCGAGCAGGCGAAGAAGGACGCCGCCCAGCGCGCGTACTCGCCCTACGACCCGGAGGGAAAGGGGCTCAAGCCCCTGCTGCGCGGCTTCCTGGACCCCACCGACAACCTCACCCAGGACGAGCTCAAGTTCGACGCGCCCACGTCCATGCGTGACGTGGAGTCCTCGGTGCACCTGTGGATTTCACGTCAACCCCTGGGCGGCTACCGCGCCCCGAAGGCAGCGACGGTGGAGGTAGCGCATGACGAACCGTAGGAAATGGGGCAAGGCCCGCTCGACGCGGCCGCCGGATGGGCGCGTGCGCCAGAGCCAGGTGGTCTCCACCTTCGGTCCAGGCAGCATGCTGGATCTGTTGACCGACGCGGTCCTCGTGGGTGGCCTGGACTTCTGGCGTCTCAAGGGCCAGGGCGAGGTGGTCAACGAGCCACGACTGCTGGAGATCGTCGAACCGCTCTACCACCGCAACAAGTGGCCGCTCAGCAAGGAGGCCCCCTTCCGCAAGCCCCCCGCTGGGGATGAGCGGGAGCCGACAGAGTCCTGCGGCATCCAGGTGTATGAGTTTCCGCGCTGGTTTGTCTGCCAGAACCCCCACTGCCGCACGCTGGTGCGGGCCAACAGCCTGGAGCGCGTGAGCCAGGAGTACCGTCATCGCTGCGCGGGTGTGGAGGCGAAGCCCGAGCGCTGCGTGCCGGTGCGCTTCGTCGCGGCCTGTCCGCGGGGGCACCTGTCGGACATCGACTGGAGCTGGTGGATGCACGAGCGCAAGCCTTGCGACGCCCCACAGCTCAAGTTCGAGGAGGGCGTGAGCGGTGACTTCAGTGATATCGAGGTCGCGTGCTCGACGTGCGGCAAGCGCAGGCGCCTCATCGACATGACACACAAGGAGCAGCAGGACCGCTGCGACGGGGAGCGGCCGTGGCTGGGATTGGAGGCGCGGGAGCGCTGCGACGAGAAGCAGCGACTGCTGGTCCGCACCGCCAGCAACGGCTACTTCGCGCAGACCACCAGTGCCATCACCATCCCTGAACCGGAGTCGCTCCGGCGCAAGGTGCAGTCCGCGTGGAGCATCCTCCAGTCAGCCACCGCGGAGACCCTGCCGGCCTTCCGGACCATTGCCCAGGTGCGGGCGGCGCTCGGCTCCGCCTCCGACGCGGAGGTGCTGGCGGCCATCCAGGCGGAGCGCGAGCACACGCCCGAAGCCGTCCCGGAGATCCGCACCGCGGAGTGGCTCCAGTTCCTCGCGCAGCCCCAGGAGAAGCCTGGCGAGATGCCCCGGGACCGCACCGAGGTCTTCTGGGCCCGGCGCATCGCTCGGCCCCAGGGACTGCCCTCGCTGGTCGAACGCGTGGTGCTGGCGCGACGGCTGCGGGAGGTCCAGGCCCAGGTCGGCTTCACGCGGCTGGAGCCCCTGTCGAAGGACCTCCAGGGCCGCTACGACCTGGACGTGGCGCTCGCGCCGATGTCGCTCCACCGGGACTGGGTCCCCGTCACGGAGATGCAGGGCGAGGGCATGCTGCTGGTGCTCGACGAGCAGCAGGTGCATGCCTGGGAGCTGTCCGAGCCCGTGCTGCGGCGCGAGGAGGTGCTCAGGGCGGGATATGAGCGCTGGAAGCAGGGCTCCGGCTCGAAGCTCCCCTTCCCGGGCGTGCGGCTCTACCTGCTCCACTCGCTGGCGCACCTGTTGATGACGGAGGTGGCGCTGGAGTGTGGCTATCCCGCGAGCTCCATCCGCGAGCGGCTCTACTGCGCGCCGCACAGCGACGCGGTCCCCATGGCGGGCATCCTGTTGATGACGGGCACCACGGGCGCGGAAGGCACGCTGGGCGGTTTGGTGGAGGAGGGCCGGCGACTGGGGCAGCACCTTGCCCGGGCACTGGAGGACGCGCGCCTGTGCTCCAACGACCCCGTCTGCGCGCATCACGAACCCACGGGCCGTGATGACCGTGATTTGGAGGGCGCCGCGTGCCACGGGTGCCTCTTCCTCCCCGAGTGCTCCTGCGAGCGCTTCAACCAGTACCTCGACCGAGCGCTCGTCGTGCCCACGCTGGGCCACGAGGACGTCGCCTTCCTGAAGACACCGTGGACCTGAGCGGGGTGGCGACGCTGGACCTGGAGCGGCTGAAGGCGGTGGTGGGCACGCGGCGGCTCGGGTTTCCGTTGTCCCGACTGGCGCTCCAGGGAGAGGGGCTGGAGCGGCTGACGGGGGAGGTCGCGGCGTTGAATGCGCTGGGACGGGAGGCAACGCTGGTGCTGCTGGACACGGTGCTCGTGGAGCGGCGCGCGGGTGCCCGGCGGCCAGAGCTGGTGTGGACGGGGCCGGAGACCCGCTGGAGCGGAGCTCGCGACACGGCGGTGGTGCTGGCGGACCTGTTCCACAAGGCGACGAGCACGGTGCTGGTGGCCGGGTTCACGTTCGACCACGCGGCGGACGTGTTGGGGCCGCTGCACGAAGCCCTCCAGCGAGGCGTGAGTTGCAGGCTCTATGCGAGCGCACCGGTGGCCTCGGAGTTCCTGCGGGAGCACTGGCCCTTCGGTCCGCCCTTTCCGGAGTGCCACGGCTTCTCACCCAGGAGGGGTGTCTTCGCCAGCCTGCATGCGAAATGCGTCGTGGTGGACGCGCGGTGGGTCTTCGTGACGTCCGCGAACTTCACGAACCGGGGACAGACACGGAACATCGAAGTGGGCGTGCTGCTGGAGGACACGCACCTGGCCGCGGTGCTGGAAGCCCAGTTCTCCACGGGGGAGTGGTTCTCACGGGTCACCTGATCCGGCATGGCGCCGGAGAGAGTCCAGTGAATGCGTCCCGTGACGAGTCTCTGGGGGGGCGCCCTGCTGATGGCGTGTGTCGGAGGGTGGGCTTGATCCGCATCTGCGGCTCTCCCGCAAATCGTGTGGTTCCCCTCCGGAGAGTAGGCAGATGCGGCAAGCTGCCAGCGAGGCGAATACACCCTGGGAATGGAAACGCTATTCCCACTTCCTGGGTGTCGGGTGGACCGAGTGGACCGCGATAGCGCGGCGGGAGTAGTCCTCGATGTGCGCATGGAAGGCACGGGAGCACGATGTCCTCCCTGCAAGACGCCAATTCCTGCGGTACATGGCAGTTACGTCCGACGCCCGGCGGGGAGCTCCTCGGCCTCCTCTCCAAAGGAGGACCGTCTCGGTTGGTTTCAACGAGGAGCTTCCCTCTTTCCCTCTCGTCCTGTCTCGCCATCTACACACTTTCGTCCTGTCTCGCCATCTACACACTTATAGGGACACGACCGGGGTTTGGTGGCCGCAGTGCTGGTGCTGGAAGTTTGCAAGGGGGGCTGCGCCCTGGGAGGCCGTGGGAGCGGAATTGGTCGGCCCAGGCGGCCGCACACTGCGCGTGTCGCCACCATGGCAGGCAGAACCCATCAGCTTTTCTACGGAGGACCGGCGTGTCGTGATCGAGACGGAGGCGACAGAAGCGGAGACTCGAGGCACTTTCACCCTCAAGTTGTGGGACGCGGCTGGGACCCGGAGCATCGTTCTCACCGGGGTGGCGTTTCCGTAGCTTGAGTGATGTCGGCTGTGCGCGAAGATGCTTGGCCGGCGAGAAGACGACTGTCGCTGCCTTGGTGCCCACGGCGGTATGCTCAAAAGATGGACTGGAAGCGATACGAGCGCGCAGTCGTGGAGAAGTTCCTGCGCGAATTCCCACCTCCGCACTTCCGGGTCGAACCTTCAGCAGAGGACGACTACTACTTCATCGGTCGTCACTCGGGTGAGGGGCGGCAACTGGACGTTGCTGTGTTCCGCCGGGGCGAGGGGGCCCCATTCCTAGTGGTTGATGCAAAGCATTGGCGGAAGCCCCTCGACATCGTGGATGTTGAGTCGTTCATTAGCTTCTTAGACGATGTCGGTGCCCAAATCGGAGTGCTTGTAACTAGCTCGCGGTTCACGAAGGCATCTCCGCGCCGAGCGGCGGGCGCACACGTATCGATACATTTGGAGATCGTCAGCGTGGAAGAAGCGTTGGAGTGGGATTGGCTGGGGTTAGGTCGAAGAATCTACCCGTGGGACTGGGTATACCACTGGCATCTGGGGCATGCGCTTCGTCTGCTTGAGGAGGGCGGGGCCGTCGACGCAGTCTCGGAGGCCATGGAGGAGGTTCCGTTTGAGGAATGGGAAGCTGCCGTCAACTTCGCGCTCAAACGGCATCAGGATGAGGCTCGGCATTTTCTTGGCTGGGTCGCAACGATGCATCACGACGATAGGTGGCGGTTCAATGCTGCCCGTCATCTCGGGGAGAACGGCCTTCTTACGGAGTCCATCCGGAAGCGCGTCATAGAACTCGAAGCCGATCCCGAGGCCCGTGCGCTCCTCGCAGAGTTGTAGAACTCCGCATGGCGAAAATAGGTACAGTTGTGGAACAATCGCTTCATGGCGAACCGCAGGTCACGACAAGGCAACCCTCTCTGCCAAGGTGAGTGAGACAGTTCGTACCCGGCATTTTAGTGTGCAGGGCGACCTAGGCAGGGACGATGGATCCGGTGGTGGAAGAGGCTCGGGTCAGGGAGACCGAGGTGGTGGAGAAGGCCAGGCGGCGAGGCTTCACTGCGGAGTACAAGCTGCGGGTGCTGGCGGAGGCAGACCGCTGCACGAAGCCGGTGACGTGGGAGCGCTGGAGTGCGCGGCGAGGCCGCGGACCGTGGCGGTGGCGCTCTACACGGGCTCGGGCACCTGGGATGGAGACTTGCTGGAGCGAGTCCCGGCCACGGCGACGGAGCGCTTCCACCAGGTGCTCAACACCGCTGGGGTTCCGCATCACTACGAGATGTATGGCCGCCCCTCGCCGGGCGAGAAGCCGTATGGGTGCGACGGCGGCCACAACATGAGTTGCTGGAGCTACACGTTCTCCGACGTTCTGCCGAGGATGTTGTCGGTGCTCGACGAACCCTGAGCTTCTGTTTGGGAGAGCTGGCGTTGCTCGAAGAGGTCCAGGGCGACGTCCAGCGTCCCGTCGACGGCGCGGTTGACCCAGCGAACCATTCCATACGTGCCGGAGAGGGCGGCGTCATGGAGGGATTGCAGGGCGCCCACGGGTGCGTCGAGCGTGGGAATCAGCCGCAGCACCTCGAAGGGCTTCGCGGCGCTGGAGCGGTGGATGCGCTCCACCGCCGTGGCGCCCTGCTCCACGGCAACGTGCACCAGGTCCTTCAGACCACGTAGGCGAGTCATGCGACCTCCACAGCGAGCGACTCGCGCAGCCGCGCGTAGACTTCCGCGTGGTGGGCGAGCGAGACGTGGTCGATGCCGGCGACCACCTTGACGTTTTCCGGGGGGAACAGCGGGCTCGTATCACGAGGGCCGGTGCGTCCGGAAGCGCTCGCCAGTGAGACGACGCCGTCGCCGAACATCGCGGACAACCACTGTCCCTGCTGGCCGAGCGCTCCGACGATGAGGTGGTGGGCGATGCCCGGCGGAGGGAGCAGGGGCGTGCACGGTGAGGTGGTGTCTTCCCAGTCCTGTCGGCGCAGGCGGGCGACACCGAGGTCCTTCACGCCGCTGCTGCGCAGGTCGACGACATCGGCGACGAGGCGGGTGTAGGGATTGGGCACGGCGCGGAGCACCTGGGCAACAACGGTGCCCATGCGCTCCAGGGGGCTGCCGAAGTGGGGCACGCCGATGGAGTACGAGCGGCGCACGAGGGAGAGCCAGGGCAGGCACGCCTCGGACGCGATGTGGCAGGCGCTGCGCAGGACGAGGCCACCCATGCTGTAGCCGACGAGGACGAGCTCGGTGATGGGGACGGGGAACTCGGCGACCAGGCGTTGCAGGAGGTGCGCGAGGGCCTCTCCGTTGTCGGAGATGTGCAGGCCGGAGTTGTAGCGGAGGTAGAGCGGGGTGAAGCCGGCGTCGCGCTCCAGGAGAGAGCCGTAGTCGGTGGTGGGCTCGGCGGGGAAGGCCCAGACGGCCTCGGTGACGGCGAGTCCGTGGACCCAGAGGGCCACGCGTCCCGTGGAGTGGGGATGGGCGGCGCGCAGGGCCTCGCGCTCGACAGGGAGGGAGCGGCCCTCGTGGTACAGGCCCATGGGCGTGGCGAGCGCGTTGTTCTGGCGGTGGAGGTAGTCGCCCAGCACGCCGTTGAGCACGCCGAGCGCCAGATCCACCTTGCCCACTCGCGGCTTGGGCGGAGCGGGCAGCGCAGCGTCGGCGGGAGAGGACGAGACCACCGGCAACCCAGGCTCGGAGTCTGGGGTTTCAGCGGCTTCCGAAGTCGTCATTCAGTACCTCCACGCGCAGTGTGACACGTCGCGTCATGGAAGTCGAATCAGGGGCCAGAGCGAGGCTAGACCTCCTTGAAGCGCACGCCCGTCGCCAGGGCGCGTTCGAGCGCTTGCTTGATGGGCTTGGAGACCACGAGGGCGAGGTCCCAACCCCAGGTTCGAAACACTTGGGGTAGGGGAGTGAGGGGGCCTTACTACGAGAAGTCTGGCCGTAGCGGCCCTGGTGCTGCTGCAAGAGGCGGCAGGTCCACGGGCAGTTTCAAGTGCTCCAGCACCTGCCTGGGCGCGGGCGAGTGGACGAGGTAGGCGACGACACGGCACCGTCCCTCCGCACCAACTGCGGAGAAGGACGTCCTCTTTGAAGCTGCGTTTGAGGAGGCCTGCCCAGTCGAGCCGCAGTGCCCGCTGACGCTGGGGCACCTGACGTGCTGTCGATGGGCCTCTGTCCTGTCAGGAATTTGAGAATGGTTCCAGTTGGATTCGCTGGCCGCATGTGAGGTGACGCGAGCCATCCCATCTCGCAGAATCGGTGAGGCTGAACACCCTTCCACAGAAGGGGCATTCAACGAATGAGTCTGACCGAACAGACGCTGGCAGCACAGCTTGGTCCCTGGCGGGCAGCGGCTGCGCTACCCGCCTCGGCCACAATGGCTGAGCCTCAAAGATTCGGAAGTCAGGCTGAATCGTCCCTGGATGATTAACCCGTAGGAGAAATTCGGAAATCGAGGCTCCCTCCTCGAACGGGTCGCAAAGCTGGAGCAAGATTTGCGACCCGTTTACCACCCACGTCTGTCGCTTCGAGTCGGTGACGGGCCCAAAGCCGAAGCGATGGGCGAGTCCATGCACACAGGGGAGAACATCCATCCCATCCATCTCGGAGTTCTCGCTGAGAACGATGTACTCGACCCCTCGCGGGCCTAGAAAAAAATACCCCTTCACTCCAGGGGAGGACGAGTCCTCGAACAAGCTGGGGACGATGAGGGGAGCTCCGACCCCTGGCCTCGGCCGAACATAGGCCTCGGGGTAGACCTCCCGGAGGGTCGCTTCGTCATCGCCCCATCGGGCCATGCCGAGCCCTTCGGCCACGTTGGTTGTCGCCGCGCGTCGAAGAGTCATCTCCCGTCAACCGACGGCAAGTTCTTCCCTGACACAGGGGCAGCCACGTTTCCCGCACCAGCCAGCCACATTCAAAACGACGGTCACGAATCTCCCATCAAGGACGAGACACTTCGATCAAACAAAGAGTGCGCATGTCGCACCACCTCATCCAGATTTGGAAATACAACCTCATCCAAATGCTTCACCCCATGCGAGCTCCTGCTGACAACCCAGTGAGCATCGCGGCCACGAAGCAGGAATGACTCTTTCCATCCACGAAGCCCATCCTCGGCCTCGAAACGAAGGTCTTCTCTACTGACAAACAAGGCCTCTTCAAAGGCGAATGGAGCAGGACGCGCATACAGTCCTCGCGCCACAAGTTCTCGAACCACCGCGTCCACCTCCATTCGCTGCCTCCCTCACACCGAAAGACACCTCGAGTGGTCGCGGCATACAACGGCGCTACCACTCGGGCGCGGCCTAGGCCGGCAGCCTCCCGCTCCGCTCACTTCCGCCGTTCCTGAATCGCCTTGAACACGATGCGGTCCAGGAAGCCTGGGGTGAACAGCTTCAGGTACTGACCCACCTTGCCCTTGGTGGTCATCACCACCTCGCGCTCACGTTGGTCCATGGCCTTCAGGATGATGGACACGCACGTGCCCACGTCCATGTTGCCTTCCGTCTCGTCGTGCGCGCTCACCTGCAGCGGCTTTCCATCCTTGCCCAGCGCGTTGGCGCGGACGTTCGTCGCGACGAACCCCGGGCACACCACCGTCACGTCCACGCCCGTCCCCATCAGCTCCACGCGCAGCGAGTCGAAGAACCCGTTCATCGCGTGCTTGCTCGCCGCATAGCCCGAGCGCGTGGGCACGCCCGTCTTCCCCGTCAGCGAGGACACCGCCACCAGGAGCCCGCGCCGCGCCTTCAGGTGCGGCAGCGCATGGTGCGTGCAGTACACCGCGCCCAGGTAGTTGATGCGCATCAGCCGCTCGAAGAGCGTCAGGTCCGTGATGTCCTCGAAGCGCGCGTCCATGGAGATGCCCGCGTTGTTGACGAGCACGTCCACTCCGCCGAACGCCTCCACCGCGCGGTCCACCATCCGCCGACACGCCTCCGGGTCCCCCACGTCCGTGGCCACCGCGATGGCCTTCCCGCCCGCCGCCTCGCACCGCTGCTTCACCCGCTGGAGGGCGTCCTCACTCCGCGCGGCCAGCACCAGATTCGCGCCCCGCGCCGCGAGCGCCACCGACAGCTCCTCGCCGATGCCCATGGAAGCACCGGTGACCACCACGCTCTTGCCTTGCATGGCCGGCATTGTCGCCCCGCACTCCCAGCGCGTCGAGGCTGCCCGCACCGGGCCTACACCCGCGCACAGCGGACCGCCCCGAAAAATAAACCCGGTAACACTTTCCGGAGCCCTCGGTGTTCCGTTCGCGCCAACGCATTTCGAGAGGGGAAAGAACTCCATGTCGTCCATCGCGGTCATCGCCCAGGTCCCTGCCGAGAATCTCGGCTGGCTCAGCAGCAAGCTGCTCGGCGTCACCCTCACCTCCGCCGAGTGGGTGCTGTGGATCCTGGTCGTCCTGTCCGTGCTCTCCATCGCCATCATGCTGGAGCGCGCCGTGTACTTCTCCCGCAACCGCCTCCCGGACTCGGAGACGCTCGCGGTGCGGCTGGCGCGCGGGGAGCTCGAGGCCGTCCGCGTGGCCATCCAGGGACGCCGGGGCATGGAGGCCGCCATCATCCGCGAGGGCCTCGCCTCCGCCGCGCAGGGCGCTGACTCCGTCGAGCAGGTGATTGCCTCCACCATGGCCCGCGAGCGCCCCCAGTACGAGCGCTTCCTCTCCTTCCTCGGCACCCTGGGCAACAACGCCCCGTTCATCGGCCTGTTCGGCACGGTGCTCGGCATCATCAAGGCGTTCCATGACCTGGGCTCCGCGGGCGTGAAGGGCGCGGCAATCCAGCAGACGGTGATGGGCGGCATCTCCGAGGCGCTCGTCGCCACGGCGGTGGGCCTGGCCGTCGCGATTCCCGCCGTCGTCGCCTTCAACATCTTCAACCGTCAGCTCAAGACGCTGACCAGTCGCGCCAACGCCCTGGGCCACGCCCTGGTCGGCAGCCTGCGCGCGGAGGTCCGCTAGTCATGGCCGGAGGCGCGCAGCAGGACGACGAAGAAATCACTGGCATCAACGTCACCCCTCTGGTGGACATCGTGTTGGTGCTGCTCATCATCTTCATGGTGACGGCCAACTTCATCGTCCGCGAGACGGTGGAGGTGGACCTGCCCCGCGCGGCCAACGGCGGCGAGACGGTGCAGGGGCTCGTCAACGTGGTGCTCGACAAGGAGGGCAAGCTCTACTTCGACGGCGCACCGGTGAGCGAGGCGGAGCTGTCCACGAAGGTCGCCGAGGCCGTCGCCAAGGACAAGGACACCCGCGCCATCATCAGCGCCGACCAGAGCATCGCGTATGGACAGGTGATGCGGCTCATCGACACGGTGAAGGGCCACGGCATCGCGAAGTTCGCGCTCAACATCGAGAAGGACGTCGCGCCCGCGCCCCGGGGCTGACGCGAAGGCCATGAGTACGAGCGTGCTCGACAGTGGTGTCGTCCTCCCCCGACGGGGTGGCAACGGGTTGTTCGTGGGGTTCGTCACGGGCTCGCTCGTGTTGCACGGGCTGGGGTTGGTGGTGCTGCACACCCGCCCACCCGAGCGTCCCGCGCCGCAGCGTCCCGTGGAGCTGGTCATGGTGGAAGTGACAAAGCCTCCACCGCCCCCGCCCCCCGTGGTGGAGGAGCCGAAGCCCGAGCCTCCTCCACCTCCAAAGGTCCGCGTGAAGCCTCCGCCCATCAAGGTCGCCGAGGCCCCTCGGCCGCTGCCTCCGCCTCCCGTGGATGCGCCGCCTCCGCCCAACGAGACGCCTCCGCCGAGCGCGAAGCCGGCGCCCCTGGTGGTCGGCATCTCCATGTCCTCGACGACGAGCGCGGGAGGCTTCGCTGCGCCGGTGGGCAACACCCTCTACGGCCGCACCGCCGACAAGGCCAAGGCGCCGCAAGAGGTGAAGACCTACAGCGCGCCCAAGTACACGCCCATCTACCAGGTGGACCGTGAGCCGCAGCTCGCCAGCGAGGTGAAGATTCCCTATCCCGACGAGGCACGTCGCGCGGGAGTCGAGGGGACGGTGACGCTGTCCATCACCATCGACCCCGAGGGACGCGTGGTGCATGCGCGCGTGCTGAATGGCCCTGGGCACGGACTCGAAGAAGCCGCGCGCACCGCCATCCTCCGCTTCCGCTTCCGTCCCGCCATCAAGGGAGGCGAAGCAGTGTCCACGGAAATGAAGTACGCCTATACCTTCCTGCTCGATTGAACACCCGCTCCCGCCGAGAGAGGGTCGGAGCGGGGGAGTGCACCGGTGGGCCCCTTCCACATCCACGGCCCGTCCACGCTCGCCGGCTCCTCCAGCACGCCTTCACTCCGTCCCTTTGTCGGCGGGAGCCCGACTCCCTTCACGCCCCTGTCCTTGAAAGCCCCATGTCCTCGAACGTGAAAGCCCGCGCCGCGCTCGCCGCCGCTTCCCTCTGGGTGGCGACCCCGGCGCTCGCGCAGGCGCCGCAACCCGGAGCCCCCGCCGCCGAGTCACCACCGGCCGCGCAGCCCACCATCACCAAGCCCCCGGCGCTGGTGCAGCAGGTCGAAGCCCAGTACCCCGCGGAGGCGCTCGCGCAGGGCCTCACCGCCTCCGTGCGCCTCATCATCACCATCGCCGAGGACGGCGCGGTGACAGACGTGCAGTCCGCGGAGCTGGCGGGACACGGCTTCGACGAGGCGGCCATCGCCGCCGTGCGCCAGTTCCGCTTCACGCCCGCCGAGGTCGACGGTGTGCCCGCGCCGGTGCAGGTGGAGTACGTCTACCACTTCACCCTCAACGCGCCGCCGCCGCCCGAAGGCCAGGTCGCCGCGGAGCCCGAGGCGCCCAAGGCGACGCTCACCGGTCAGCTCATCTCCCGAGGCAGCCGCTCCCGCGTGGCCGGCGCCACCGTGCGCTGCGGTGACGATGCGGAGGCCACCGAGGCCGTGTCCGACGTGGACGGCCGCTTCACCCTCGAAGTCCCTCCGGGTGAGTGCGCGGTGCGCGTCATCGCCTCCGGCCATCAGCTCTACCAGACGAAGGAGACGCTGAAGGCGAACGAGACGACGGAGGTGAACTTCTACCTGGCTCCGGCCGGCAGCGCCTTCGAGACGGTGGTGCGCTCCGAGCGGCCGAAGAAGGAAGTGGTCCGCCGCACGGTGACGCGCGAGGAGGCGCAGAAGACGCCGGGCACGTTCGGTGACCCCATCCGCGTCCTCCAGACGTTGCCGGGCGTTGCGCGTGCGCCCTTCATCTCCGGCGACTTGCTGGTGCGCGGCTCCAACCCGGGCCAGACGGCGACGCTGATGGACGGCGTGCGCATCCCCAACCTGTTCCACCTGCTCGGTGGACCGTCGGTGGTCAACGCCGAGTTCATCGACTCGCTCGACTTCTTCCCGGGCGGCTACGGCAGTCAGTACGGCCGCGCGGTGGGCGGCGTGGTGGACGTGGCCACGCGCAAGGGCGCCGCGGACACGGTGCACGGGTCCGTGAAGGTGGATCTGCTCGACGCGGGCTTCTTCATCGAGGCGCCCATCACCGACGGCATCAGCGTGGCGGCCTCCGCGCGGCGCTCGTACATCGACACGCTGCTGCCCATGGTGCTGCCGGACGACGAGGGCTCCACGCTCTCCATCGTCCCCGTGTACTGGGACTACCAGCTCCGCGTGGACTTCGGCGCGCCGCGTGGCTCCACGCCGGAGCCGGGGGCCGCGCGCAGCACCGGCTACATCATGGCCTTCGGCAGCGACGACAAGCTGCGCCTGGTGTCCGGAGGCGAGGAGGAGAACCGCGACATCTCCCTGGACACGCACACCGTCTTTCACCGTGTGAAGGGCGACTGGACGTACCGCAAGGGACCGCTCACCACCGTCTTCACGCCGTACGTGGGTGTGGACTACTTCGACATCAGCTTCGGCCAGTACATCGAAAACGACTCCATCTACTCGCTGGGCGCGCGCGAGGTGGTGTCGCTGGAGCTGTCCGACGCGCTCACCCTGCGCACCGGTCTGGATGTCTACTTCGAGCACGTGAAGGTGGACGTGCAGGCCCCCTCTCCGGAGGGCACCGAGTACGTGCCCTTCCCGGGCAATGACCCCGTCGCGGAGCTCATCCACGAGAAGCTCACCATCAACGGCTTCGACGGCGCGCTCTTCGCCGAGATGGACTTCAAGTGGGGACCGCTGACCGTGACGCCGGGCGTGCGCGGCAACCTCCAGAAGGTGGGCGGCACGCGGAACCTGTTGTTGGACCCTCGGCTGTGGGTCCGCTACATGGCCACCGAGCGCACCTCGCTCAAGGGCTCGCTCGGCCTCTACAGCCAGCCGGCGGACACCTACCAGTTCATCTTCTCCCCCTACGGCAACCCCCTGCTGGGCTACCAGCGCGCGTTCCAGTCGAGCCTCGGCGTGGAGCAGCGGCTGGGGGACGTGTGGAACGTGGACGTCACCGGCTTCTTCAACCGCCGCTTCGAGAACGTGGTGGCGCCGGGTGATGTGCGAGCGACGGATGGAGGGAGCTTCACGCAGGACCGCTTCGTCAACGCGGGCATCGGCAAGGCCTACGGTGTGGAGCTGATGGTGAAGAAGGACCGCGCCGCCGCCACGGACAAGTGGTACGGCTGGCTGTCGTACACGCTCAGCCACGCGGAGGACGGTCGCGCGGGCGCCAAGCCCCGGGTGGACGGTGCCTTCGGCGACGATGGTCCTCCCGTCGTGAACGAGCAGACCTACGGCCTGAGCCTCTGGGACCAGACGCACATCCTCACGCTGGTGGCCAACTACGTGCTGGGCAATGGCTGGGAGCTGGGCGGACGCTTCCGCCTCACCACGGGACGACCGACGACGCCGCTGGTGCATCCGCATGACGTCTACAACTCGGACTCGAACAACTACGGGCCCACGTACGGCCGCCACCTCTCGGCGCGGACCTCCACGTTCCACCAGCTCGACGTCCGGGTGGAGAAGGGCTGGCGCTTCGACAACTGGACGCTCGCGCTCTATCTCGACGTGCAGAACCTCTACAACGCGGAGAACGTCGAGTTCGTCTTCAATGACTACCGGTATCGCAACGAGATGGAGATACCGGGCATCCCCATCCTCCCCGTGCTGGGCGTGAAAGGAAGCTTCTGATGAACACCTGGCTCAAGTATGGGGGGCTGCTGCTCACGCTGGGCGCCGTCGCCTGTGTCGACCCCGATGACAAGCCGTCGAACGTGCATGACCTTCGCGTGCTGGGCATCGCCGTGGAGCGTCCGGAGCTGATGGCTCCGACGTGTGAGCTCACCGCGGAGGCCCTCGAAGTCCTCACCAACGAGGTGTCCTACCGCGCGCTGGTGGTGGACCCCAAGGGCGAGGGGCGCTCCATCGCCTACACCCTGTGGGCCTGCGCGGACCCGGAGGACACCCTCTGTGAGAACACCGCCGAGCGCGTGCAGCTGGCGCAGGGGACAATGACGCCGGGAGAGCTGGTGGTGCCCATCCGGCCCGGTGCCAGCGTGCTGTCGGACGGCACGCTGCTCCTGGACAAGGTGCGGCAGGCGGACCCCTATGAGGGCTTCGGCGGGCTGCGCATGCCACTGGTGCTGAACCTCACCGCGGGGAGCGAGGCCATCTACGCGCAGAAGCTGATGGTGTTCTCCTGCCCGCTCGTGCCGGGCATGGCGCCCAACCAGCAGCCGGAGCTGCAGGGGCTCCGCCTGGAGGGCCAGCCGTGGGCGGAGGAAGCGCTGCCTGAGCTGACCGGACAGGGGCCCTTCGTGATTACGGCCGAGGACGTGTCCGCCCTGGAGGAGGCCTACGTGGTGCCCGGGTTCCGCAGGGAGGCCGTGTCGTTGAAGGAAGCCTGGTCCATCAGCTGGCACGCGTCGCTGGGAGAAATCCCGGACGAGGAGACGGGCGGCGCGGACTTCAATGGCGAGCCCGGTCGGCATCGCGTGGAGTGGGAGCCGCCGGAGAAGGACGGCGTCGCTCAGGAGGTCACCTTCTGGGCCGTGGCGCGGGACGGGCGAGGAGGCAGTACCTGGCTCATCCGCAAGGCCCGTTGGTCTCCGTAGCGCTGGAGGGGATGGCTCGCAAGGGGGCGGCCATCCGGGGTATGCCCTCGGTGCTCACGCGAGGCCGGGCCGAGGCTGGAGCGGGGTGGGAAGCGGATGATGAGTCGGAGCACAGCGCGCGGGTGGGGACGCGCGGCCGGGGTGCTGGCCGCGATGGTGCTGGTGTCGTGGGGCTCGGACTCGGGGGCCGCTCGGCGCGAGGAGGAGCCTGACGCCGCGCTGCGCCGCTTCGCGCTCGTCGTCGGCTCCAGTGAGGGCGGGCCCGGACGTGAGCGCTTGCGCTATGCGGGCTCGGACGCGCTGGCCATGTCGCGCGTGCTGGAGGAACTGGGCGGTGTGGCCCCCGCGGACCGCGTGCTGTTGCTGGAGGCGGACCGGGACATGCTCCTGTCCGCGCTGGAGCGGCTCAAGACGCTGGTGGATGGCGCGGCCGTGCCCGGCGTGCGGCGTGAGCTGGTGGTGTACTACTCGGGCCACTCGGATGCGGACGGCCTGTTGCCGCGCGGCGAGCGCGTCACCTACGGCGATTTGCGCAAGCTGATGGGCCTGGTGCCCGTGGACGTGCGCATCGCCATCCTCGACTCGTGTGGCTCCGGCGCGCTCACCCGCTACAAGGGCGGGCTGCGGCGTCCGTCGTTCCTCACCGACGTCTCCGCGCAGGTGCGAGGCCATGCGTACCTCGCCTCCAGCTCCGCGGACGAGGTGGCGCAGGAGTCGGACACCATCGGCGCGTCCTTCTTCACGCACTTCCTGGTGACGGGCCTGCGCGGCGCGGCGGACACCACGGGTGATGGACGCGTCACGCTGCACGAGGCGTATCAGTTCGCCTTCCACGAGACGCTGGCGCGCACGGAGCGCTCGCAGGGCGGCCCGCAGCACGCGGCCTATGACATCCAGCTCGCGGGCAGTGGCGATCTGGTGATGACGGACCTGCGCGGCTCCAACGCGCGCCTGCGCGTGGCGGAGGAGGTGCAGGGCCGCCTCTTCGTGCGCGACTGGGGCAACCAGCTGGTGGCGGAGCTGCACAAGCAGGCGGGGCGGAGGCTCTCGCTGGGCCTGGAGGCGGGGCGCTACCACGTCACGCTGGAGCGGCCCACGCAGCGCTTCGAGGCGGAGCTGCTGGTGGGGACGAAGGGTGACGCGGAGCTGCGCGTCGGTGACTTCGTGCCGGTGACGCTGACTCGCACGGCGGCGCGGGGTGGCGCCGTGCCGTCGGATGTGCCGCTCGCTCGCGAGGGAGTGCTGGAGGACATGCCCTCCGTGCCCATCAACCTGTCACTGGTGCCGCCGCTGTCCACGAGCGCGTTCTGGGGCGGTGGTGGCCTCAACAACATCGCGTTGGGGGGGCTGGCGGTGCGCTCGTTCCAGCTCCGAGGCCTCGGCGCGGCGACGGGGTTGGGCTGGGTGGACGGGACGATGGAGGGTGTGCAGCTGGCGGGCATCGCCAACGTCACTGGCGGCGAGGCGCTAGGACTCCAGCTCGCGGCGGGTGGCAACCTCGCCTTTGGCGGCGCGACGGGCGTGCAGCTGGCGGGCATCATCAACTACTCGGAGCGCTCCTTCTCCGGGTTCCAGCTGGCCGCGGTGGGCAACCGCTCGGATGCGGACATGCATGGGCTCCAGCTCGTCGGCGGCGTCAACATGGTGGAGAACCTCACGGGCGCGCAGATTGGGGTCTTCAATCTGGCCGGCAGCGTGACGGGCGCGCAGGTGGGGCTCATCAACGTCGCGAGCAACGTGCGTGGGGTGCAGCTCGGCTTCATCAACATCGCCGATGACGTGTCGGTGCCCATTGGCTTGCTCAGCCTGGTGCGCAAGGGGCGCATCGCCTTCGAAATCTGGACGGATGAAGTCACGCCGCTGTCGGTCGGCGTGAAGTACGGCAGCCGCACAGTGCACGTGCTCGCGAGCATCGGCATGAAGGGGCTGGAGGGAGACGACTCCTGGCGCACCGTCACGTCGCTGGGCGTGGGCGTACACCTGCCCCTTGGCGACGGGGACCGCTACTACGCGGACGTGGACCTCTCCCTCGGCGGCTGGCAGCCCAAGCTCTTCGGTGACGGCACGAAGAACAATCTCTATCGCCTGCGCGGCAGCGTGGGCTGGGAGCTGAAGCGGCGCTTCGCCCTCTTTGGCGGAGTGTCGCTCAATGCCTACACGCCGCCGGACGACAATCCCGACAAGGGAATGACGTGGATGCCGCAGTTTCAGACGGGACGAGGGCCCACTGGTACGCGCATGTGGCCCGGCCTGTTCCTGGGCGTGCGCATCTGACGCGCGGGCGTCAGTCGCGCAGCAGCCACGCCAGCAGCTCCTTCGCGCCGTCCACGTGGACGAAGTGGCCCGCGCCCGGGAGCGTCGTCACCGGGCAGCCAGCGGCCTCCAGGCGCGCGGCCTCCTCGTCGGAGACGTAGCGCGAGCGGCCTCCCCGGATGCAGCGCATGGGCGGACGGTCCTTGCGCTCCACGGCGGCCCACAGGTCCGTGCCATTCACGCGTGAGTGCAGCTCCGCGAGGGCCTGTCGGTCGAAGCGCCACCGCACGCCGTCGCCGTCCGCCACCAGGTTCATCACCAGCCAGTCCGCGAGTCCGTCGGACAGGCCCTTGCCGGTGAGCGTGGCGCGCATCTCCTTGCGGTCCTTCGCGTGGGGTGGTGCCTGGAGGAGGATGCCCAGCACCATGCCGCTGTCGGACAAGTCGTAGGGCACGGGGCCCGGGGCGATGTCGAGCAGCGACACGCGGGAGACGGCCTCGGGGACGTGGAGGCTGGCGGCGAGCGAGACGCGTCCACCGAGCGAGTGGCCCACCCAGTCGAGGGCGCCGTTGAAGCCCTGGGCGCGCGCGGTGTCCAGCACGTCGCGAGCGACGGTGTAGAGGTCGGCGCTCGGGGGAGGGACGGGCGAGGTGCCGTGGCCGGTGAGGTCCGGCAGGAGGAAGCGGCGCCGAGGGTCCGCGGCGCTCCACGCCAGCGCCAGGGAGCGCAGGTTGCGCCCCGAGCCGAGGAAGCCATGCAGCAGCACCGTGGGCACATCCCCCTCACCGACCTGGAAGCTCTCGAGGACCACGCGACTCACGCCTTTCTGGCCGGCCCGGAGTCTTGACCTGGGGTGGGCCGTGCCGCTTCATATCGCGAACTTCTCTTCGACGAGGTTGCCCCGCGTGTCCACTGTCTCCCTGTTGTTGTTCGTGCTCGCCGCCGCTCCCGTGACGGGGGCCTCCTCGGACCCGAAGGCCGCCATCGCCACCGTGCTGGATGACTGGCACAAGGCCGCCGCCGACGCGGACGAGGCGCGCTACTTCGGATACTTCACGCCGGACGCCGTCTACATGGGTACGGACGCCACGGAGCGGTGGACGCGCGACGAGTTCCGCGCCTGGTCGAAGCCGTATTTCTCCAAGGGCAAGGCGTGGAGCTTCAAGGCGACCTCTCGCCACATCTTCGTGTCGAAGGACGGCGCGGTGGCGTGGTTCGACGAGACGCTGGACACGCCCAACCTGGGGCCCAGCCGGGGCAGTGGTGTCCTGGTGAAGGACGGCGCCACCTGGAAGATTGCCCAGTACAACCTGTCCATCCCGATTCCGAACGACCTCATGGATGAGGTGGTGAAGCGCATCCAGACGCAGACGCCCGCGAAGCCCGCGCCGGCGGCTCCGAAGAAGAAGTAGTCACGAAGGAGGAGGTGCGGGGTCGTGGTGCGGTGCGTGCCACCGCGACCTCGCGCAAGGCGCGCATGCCACTTCGCGGTGGGCAAGGTGTGCCGGCGTAACGTCGGGGAATGACTTGCCGGGGCGCGCGCGAGCGTCCTGGCCCATGCCTTGAAGTGGCTGTCCCTCGCCCCGGCTCGCTGTGCGCCAGGGTGGTCCGGTCTCGTGATGACCCAGGGGGACGCATGATGCAGCGCACGCGTGCGGTGGTTGTGTGGGTGGGGCTGCTGGCGGGGATGAGCTGCTCCGACGATGGAGCGAAGGACGACGGGGCTGGAGACGCCCTGGGGCCCGTGCCGCCGACCTCGGGTGTCTTTCGTTGGTATGCGGACATCACGCCGGGAGCCGCGACAGGAGATGCCTTCGCGGTGGGGGCGGATGGACGCGTCGCACTGGCTGCCTCGCCCTTCCGGGAAGGAACGGTGGCGGGAGTTCCCTTCGCTCACTACGGCCCGGGCACGACGATTCCGAACTACGACTTGTTGGTGGCGGTGCTCGACTCGAAGGGGGCGCTCGCGTGGAAGCGGAGCTTCTCGACGGTGGAGATCGAAGCGGCGAACGCGGTGGCCTTCGACGAAGCGGGTGATGTCTATCTGGCGGGCCTGTTGAAGGACAACCACGACGGTCTCGACTTCGGAGATGGCGTCACGGTGGGCATCGGCCGAGGGGAGATTTCGAGCTTCCTCGTGAAGCTTCGCGGCGCGGATGGGAAGGCGCTGTGGGCGATGGGGATTGTCTCTGGAGAGCAGAGATACGTGCAGCCCTACTGTGGCTTGTTCCGCAAGGAGCTCCAGGTGCGCGGTGGGCTGGGGGCCATCGGCTGTGTATTCAGCGTCAGTGACCTGTCTTTGGGGCGTGTGCGGCTCGTGACGAGCGCGGGGACGACGGAGGTGTCACCCGTGGCGCTGGGAGCGAATGGCTTCGTGCTCGCGTTCGACCCGGCGAATGGCAGGCCCCTGGGGACGTATGTGATGGGAGGGGCGGAGGCGGTCATCCGGACGCTGGCGCTCACGGAGAGCGGGGGCGTGGTGCTGGGGGGCCGGTTGCGGACGGGCACGGTGGTGGACTCGGCGGGGAGCGAGCCGCTGGTGCTGGCTGCTCCGAGCTGCCTGATTGCAGCGCTGGGGGCTGACCTGAGGCCCGTTCATCGACGGGTCCTGGGCGGCGGAGTGGACACGGATTGCGAGCCAGGAGACGTCGCTCTCGGGGAGAACGGGCGGGTCCATGTCGGAGGGAATGCCGAGGGCGACGTGGGGCTGGGTGATGGTGTGACGGGACAGGGCGCGTTCGGGTTCTCGGGCGTGTTGAACGCGGACCTGTCGAATGAGGGGACGTTCGAGCGCTTCGCGAACGAGTGGGTCTTCGGCGTCGCGACGGATGCGTGGGGACAGTCGTTCACGGGTGTTTCCCGGGAGTCCGCGTCACCGGTGTCGCTGCGCTACACGAAGCGGGACGCGGCCGGTGCCGTGGTGCATACCTCGAGGACCTATACGGGGCCCGTGGGCGTGCGTGCGCCCTATCTCCGAGTGAGAGGAATTGGGGTGGACATGAGCGGTGCACCCACGCTGTTCGGTGTCTTCTCGGGCCCATTCTCCTTCGACGACGGACCCCACGGGAATGCCACGGAGCAGAGCTCCTTCGCGGTGCGCTTCGCTCCCTGATTGGGATAGCGGTGCGTGAAGGTTGGTCAAGGAATGGGCATCGTCTGGATTTGCTTCCCGAGTCGGTTGGGCCTATCTCGTCCTCATGCCCCTCTCCCTCTTGCCCCTGTCGCGCGCGAGCAGCACGCTCCTGTTGCTCGTCACTTCGGGCTGCGGCTCAGCCACTGTCGGCTCCGTCGGTGCCGCGCCAGCCGCGGCGAAATGGATAGGCCCATCGATGCCGACGCCTGATGGTGGTTCGGTGCGAACGGCCATCTATTACGGTCCCTGGCAATGCAACGCACAGTGGATGGCGCGGTGTGAGCAACGATGTGCCACAGCTGGGCACGCGCTGCTTGGCTGCATCTGGCTGGCGGACATCAAGGGGGATTGGACGGGCCGCTTCCTGGGTTTACCCGCCGAGGGTGGCACTCGCCTCGCTGTGACACACTGCTGCTGTGACTACCCGACGGTCGGCAATGCGGAGGAACTCCGCCGCCAATGGGACAACGTGCGGAAGACCTTCCGGCGCACCTGGGCAGAAGAGTTGGGCGAGTGGCCACAGACCGCTGGCCGGAACTGGCCGGGGCACCACATTCACGACCTGCTCCATGGTGGACACCCCACGGCTCAATCGAACGTGCTCCCCCTCCCTGAAGAGGTGCACAAGGTCGTCAACGACGCGTACCCTGCATGCTATGCCAGGGACCCGCGATGGCTCTCCATCGGACCAGTGAAGCCGTACGTGGATTGACCATGACGATGGAAGAACTCCTCGCCGAAGTCTCCCGTGCCCATCATCCGCATGCGCCCGCGGCTCCAGCGGAGATCGCCGCCTTCGAGGAGCGCGTGGGCTGGCGCCTGGATGATGAGCTTCGTGCCTTCTATCAACACTGTGATGGCGCCGAGCTCTTCGACCCGTTGCCGGATGCGCGCTACAGCATCCTCTCCCTCGCGGAGATTCGGCGTGCGCGCATCGCGATTCGCGGAAGAGACGAGGACTCGGCGGGGCCCGCTGACTGGTGGGCGGTCGTGGATGTCCAGGACGGGGACTATGCCCTTCTCGACGTCAGTGCACCTCGCGCCGGCGGCTACCCGCTCCTGGATGGGTGGCACGAATCGTATCCCCTCAAGTGCCGGCCGATTGCCGCTTCGTTCCGTGAGTTTTTGGCGCGCGCGCTGTCGGGCGGCGACAGGCTCTACTGGCTGAACGAATAGGCCGGCCCCCTTGGGGTCAGGTGGGATTTGCTCCGTCCCGCGATGAGGGCGGTGTCGCCTGCTCCTCGAGCCGTGAAGGCAACAGGACTCGCGGAATCACGCCCAGCACGGCCCGCAGCTGGGACTCCTTTCCCAGCGTCCTCAACCGCTCCCGTGCAATCACGAGCAGGAGCGCGTTGAACCCGAAGGCCACGAGCACGTGCCACCAGGCATGGAACTGGGGATTCGGAATGCCTCGCGCCGGTAGCGTCTCGTTGAGCGTGGGGCAGAACTGGATGTCGCTCACCCACAAGACAATCGCGAGCGCATAGGCCCCGATGCCGAGCTGGAACAGTCGTTTCGTGGCCACGTCCGGACTGCGCCGCTGGAGGAAGTACGTCCGCCCGAGCGCGAAGAACTCCAGCGACGCGAAGCTCACCTGGAAGAGGAAGAACTGCACCGCGCCCCGGGTGAACGCTGTCAGGTACGTCACGAGCACCGCGTGCCCGAACAACACCCACGGGAACCAGCTCCCGAACCGTCGCTGGGGCCGGTCCTCCAGCAGGATGTAGACGATGACGATGGCCAGATAGAGCATCGGCAGCTCGTCCAACATCTGGTGCTCGCGGCGCAGCGTCATGTGGAACGCCGTGCTGCCCACTCCCACCAGCGCGAGCAACGCGAAGGCGAGGAGGAACCGCCGCTCCAGCACCCGTCGGTGCAGCACGACGCCCAGCACCCCCGTGAGGACCAGGATGAGACTGGACGCCGAGTTGAACAGCTCTCCGACGTGGAACAGGTGCTGGTAGTTCGTCTCGCACCAGTCCACCGTCGAAGTGCTCGGGCCCCAGAAGCCCGTCGTGGTCGAGGACATCATGCGCGCGAGCGTAGCACCCGCCCTTCCCTCAGCGCGGCGCGACGATGTAGCGCCCCAACCGCGACACGGTGCCGCTCACGGTGTTCGCCGCTGTGTCCACCTGCGCTCCCGGAACCTCCTGCGCGATGCTCGCCGCGGGCTTCCAGTAGAGCGTGAGGGAGGACTCGGACGCGCCTGCGGGCATGAGGCTCGGGTCGTAACTCACCGTCAGTCGAGCCTGCTTCAAGAGCGGGTCTTCCCCGAACGTGAAGGAGTAGTTGTGCGCCCCGGCGAACGATTCCCATCCGCTCGGCACCACCATTCCCGAGCGCCAGCTTCCAGGCCCGACATGAAACTCCGAGGCCACGGCCCCCGCCGGAAGCTCCCAGCGCACTCGCCCTCCATACATGGAGACAGTGCCTCCGGCCGGGGTGAAGCTCGCCACGTCACCGCATTGGTTCGGACGCAGCTCGCCCGCCAGCGTCAGGCCCGCGAAGGTGTCCTCGCCCGCGAGGCCGTCCAGGATGCGGTGATACTGGTACATGGACGTGGCGAGGGGAACGCCCAGGAAGAGGGACTCCGTGCCATCGCCCCTGGACCACAGCGTGTCGATTCGCCGCATGCTCTCCGCGAGCTGCGGATAGTCGAGCCCGTGTTGCTGGCACAGGTTCCAGGCCGTGGGCGCGAAGAGCTCGTTCGTCGCATCACACAGACTCTGGGCTTCTCCGCCGATGCGGTAGGAGACCGCGCGCACGAACCACTCGTGAGAGAGCTCATGGCGCAGGAAGAACACGACGTGCGCGTACTCGTGTGCCACGAGCACCTGGTTCTCGCGAGCCAGCGCGTTCTCCACTGTCAGGGGGCGCGGGACGTTGGGTGGCTGGGCTTGCGAGGCCTCCAAGTCCCACAGGCAGACGTTCGACCCGGGTCCCGGGCCTTCCGGTGTGGAGTTCATGAACGACGCGCCCGCGAGGTTGCCCGGGCTCCCGCACACGCTGTCCGAGGCGAGGTGGATGTCCACCGGCGCCATCTTCGACACCACGTCGACCCCCGTGAGTGACAGCAGGTCGTCCTTCACGGCGCGAAAGCCCGCGTAGCGAGCGAAGATGTACGACTCATCGATGGGGCAGGGCGCCTGACAGACGATGCGGAACGTGTCCCCGGCGCGCTGATAGGCGACGTAGGACTGCCCGCCCAGCGTCACCGTCTGCGCGGGAATCGAGGGCACCTCGATGGGCGGGCCTGCATCGGATCCTGCATCGCTCCCCGCGTCCGTTCCCGCGTCGCGCCCCTGGACACCCGCGTCGACAGGGTCACCAGGTGACGGGTCGTCCTCGTCGCCACAGGCCGTGAGCAGGAGCAGCGTTCCGAGCAGGGCACATCGCACGAGATGCAGGAGGGTCATGGAGGAGGTCGTCATGGAGTGGGTCGCGAAGACGGGTATGTCCCAGAACACCTGCCATGGGTACCCGTCATCACCGGAGCCTTCACCTGAAGTGGTCGCATCCCAACGCTTCGGCCCGGTCCGCGTCGCGTTCCAGGGGGATGGGCTGGTCCCAGCGCGCATCGCGACGTTGCTGCTGTCACCCCCCGGGCCGAGCGACCACGCGGCGCTTTGTCCTGGCCGCCCTGATGTCGTCGATGGGAAAATCCCAGGCGCACTTTCAGAGGGGGCGGTCGATGAGTGAAAGCAGCATGGTTCGATGGCGAGAAGTTGAGGTAGGGGGGCGCCATGTTTGATCATCCCCATCCGTGGCTTTGGGCCGGCTCGAGTCTGCTGGTCATCTTTGTCGGGGCGCTGGCCATCAGGAAGGTCCGGCAGCAGCGCCACAGGCGGAACTGGATTCTCACCCATGGCCGACGGGTGAAGGCCACGTTGCGCGAAGTCACATACGATTCGATGTTCGTGGGCGACGAGGCCACCATGCACCTGCGGCTCCTGATGCACGAAGGGGAGCCGGGCAAGGACTGGCTCGTGGAGCAGGTGCGTCTGGTGCACGGGCGTGAGCTCATCCTCCGGCTGGTGGCCGGCGCGGTGTTGGATGTGGCCTATGACCCCGCGGACCGTGAGAATTGTCCGGTGATTCTCCAAGTGGATGGCGACACCTTGACGTGAGTCGCGTCGACAGCGCCTCCCAACCAATGACAGCGGGAGGCACTGTTGGAGCTCGCGAGGAGGTCAGGACGCGCGGGCGCCGGTGCGCTGCTTCCACGCGGTGAGCAGATGCTCGACGACCTCGTCCAGGCCCACGTCCTTGGTGACCTGGGTGAAGACGAACGGCCCGCTGCCGCGCATCTTCTTCGCGTCTCGCTCCATCACTCCCAGGTCCGCGCCCACGTGCGGCGCCAGGTCCGTCTTGTTGATGATGAGCAGGTCCGACTGCGTGATTCCCGGCCCGCCCTTGCGCGGCACCTTGTCCCCGCCCGCCACGTCAATGACATACACCGTGTAGTCCGCCAGCTCCCGGCTGTACTGCGCCGCCAGGTTGTCGCCGCCGCTCTCCACAATCAGCAGCTCCGGCGTCAGCTCCTCCATCAACTGCTCCAGCGCCAGCAGGTTGTGGCTGATGTCCTCGCGAATCGCCGCGTGCGGACAGCCTCCCGTCTCCACCGCCTTGATTCGCTCCGGTGACAGCGCGTGGTTGCGGACCAGGAACTCCGCGTCCTCCTTGGTGAAGATGTCGTTCGTCACCACGCCCAGCCGGTAGCGCTCGCGCAGCCTGCGGCACAGCGCCAGCACCAGCGCCGTCTTCCCGCTGCCCACCGGGCCGCCGATGCCGATGGTGAAGGCCCGGGACTGGTAGTCGCGCTTCTTCGGCTCCTCCCGCTCCTCGAAGTGGCCCGGGTGGTCCCACTCCTCATGCGTGTGGTCGTGCTCGTCGTCATGGCCATGGCCGCGGTGGTCATCGTCGTGCATGTGCGCTTCACCTCAGGACAGGAAGAGTCTCGAATAGAGCCGGTCGTGCGTCGAACCCAGCAAGTCCAACAACGGTGACGGCTGCGCCAGCTCCTCCAACCCCAGCCCCGCGCAGCGCTCCCACACCGTGTCCAACAACGACGTCGCCTGATGCTGCAGCTGGTGCGACTCGTGCGTGCCGATGATGCCCAGCCGCACCGCCGCCGACAGCGTGCCCCTCAACGTCAGCGACAGATGCAGCCGCTGCGCCTCCGACAGCTCCACCTCCAGCACGTTCAACACCGCCCCGAACACCGGCGCGTGATGGAAGCCCAGCCCCGCCGCTCGCGCCGACTCGCGCAGCGGCCCCACCGGCCCCGGGAAGATGCGCGCGCACGTGTCCAGGAATGCCCGGCCCTGCGTGCGGCTCGCCCGGTGCGCCACGTGGCTGGTGAGGAACGCCTCCGCGCGCGCGTCCAGCTCCGGCAGTCGAGACGGCTCGCGATGCGCCGCGCTCAACAGCGGCAGCGCTCCATACCCCGCCTGCCACAGCAGCTCCCGCGCGAAGCGGCGCAGCTCCGGTGCCCCTCGCACCTCGCCCGCCTGCACCGCCGCCTCCAGTCCCCCCGAGTGCGCGAAGCCCCCCGTGGGAAACCCCGAGTCCGCCAGCTGAAGCACCTTCCACGACGAGCCCATGGCGCGAGGCTCCCGGTCAGAACAGTGAGTAGCGCTGCGCCAGCGGCAGCTTCACCGCGGCCTCACACCGCAACAGCTCTCCATCCGCTCGCACCTCGTACGTCTCCGGGTCCACCGTGATGACCGGCAGCGCGTCGTTGAGCCGCATGTCCCGCTTGCTCAACCCTCGACACCGCTTCACCGCGACCACCCGCTTCGTCAGCCCCAGCTCACGCGTCGTTCCCTCCGCCAGCGCGCGTGGCGAGACGAACACCACGCTGGTGGCCCCGAGCGCACGGCCCCGCGCTCCGAACATGGGCCGCATCAGGTACGGCTGCGGCGTGGGAATGGAGGCGTTCGCGTCGCCCATCTGTCCCCAGGCGATGAAGCCGCCCTTGATGACCAGCTCCGGCCGGATGCCGAAGAAGGCCGGCCGCCACAGCACCAGGTCCGCCAGCTTCCCCACCTCCACCGAGCCCACCTCGTGGGACAGCCCATGGGCGATGGCCGGGTTGATGGTGTACTTCGCCACGTACCGTCGGATGCGCAGGTTGTCGTTGTCGCCCGCCTCCTGGCTCAGTCGCCCGCGCTGCTCGCGCATCTTGTGCGCCGTCTGCCAGGTGCGACAGATGACCTCGCCCACGCGCCCCATGGCCTGGCTGTCCGAGGACATGATGCTGATGGCGCCCAGGTCATGAAGGATGTCCTCGGCGGCAATCGTCTCGCCCCGGATGCGGCTCTCCGCGAAGGCCACGTCCTCGGGAATCTCCCGGTCCAGGTGATGGCAGACCATGAGCATGTCGAGGTGCTCGTCCAGCGTGTTCACCGTGTACGGCCGCGTGGGGTTGGTGGACGAGGGCAGCACGTTGTCCACGCCGCACACGCGGATGATGTCCGGTGCATGGCCGCCACCCGCGCCCTCGGAGTGGTACGTGTGGATGGTGCGGCCCTTGATTGCCGCGAGCGAGTCATCCACGTAGCCCGACTCGTTGAGCGTGTCCGTGTGGATGGTGACCTGGACGTCCTCGTCCTCGGCCACGGTGAGGCACGTGTCGATGGCGGCCGGCGTGGTGCCCCAGTCCTCGTGCAGCTTGAGGCCAATGGCGCCCGCGCGAATCTGGTCCACCAGCCCCTCCGGCATGGACGTGTTGCCCTTGCCCGTGAGGCCGATGTTGAGCGGAATCGTGTCAGTGGCCTGGAGCATCCGCTGGAGGTTCCAGATGCCCGGCGTGCACGTCGTGGCCTTCGTGCCCGTCGCGGGGCCGGTGCCTCCGCCCACCCAGGTGGTGATGCCGCTGGCGAGCGCCTCGTCCGCCTGCTGCGGGCAGATGAAGTGGATGTGCGTGTCCAGCCCGCCCGCCGTGACGAGGTGCCCCTCCGCGGAGATGGCCTCCGTGGTGACGCCCACCACCATGCCCGGCGTCACCCCGGCCATGATGTCCGGGTTGCCCGCCTTGCCGATGCCGACGATGCGGCCCGCCTTGATTCCGATGTCCGCCTTGTAGATGCCCGTCCAGTCGAGGATGAGCGCGTTGGTGAGGACGACGTCCAGCGCGTCCGCGTCGCCGGCCCCCGCGCGCTGGCCCATGCCCTCGCGCAGCACCTTGCCTCCGCCGAACTTGCACTCGTCACCGTAGACGGTGGCGTCGCGCTCGACTTCGGCCCATAGGCTCGTGTCGCCCAGCCGGACTTTGTCCCCGGTGGTGGGCCCGAACATGTCCGCGTAGTGGCGCCGGTCCATCTTCCGACTCATTCGTGCTCCCCTTCGTGGCCGAAGCCGCGCGCACGGACCGCTTCCATCCCTCGCTCACGATTCTCGTCGGAAACCTTGCCGCTGCCCAACGCGTTGCCTCCGCGCACCACCTGCTCGCCCGCGATGGCCACCAGCTGCACCGTCTTGCGCTCACCCGGCTCGAAGCGGACGGCCGTGCCCGCCGGAATGTCCAGGCGTCGGCCGTAGGCCTTCTCGCGGTCGAAGGCGAGCGCGCGGTTCGTCTCGAAGAAGGGGTAGTGGCTGCCCACCTGGATGGGACGGTCTCCCAGGTGCGTCACGGGGAGGGAGACGGTGTCGCGGCCCGCGTTGAGCTCGATGTCGCCGGGCTTCACGCGCACCTCGCCGGGCACTCCGTCCCCCGTGGACACCGGCGCGCTGAAGCGCTCCAGCGACGGCACCGGAAGGAAGCTGCCGTACAGCGCGAGCTCCAGATCGCCATGCTCGGCCACCACCGGGTGGTGCACCGTCACCAGCTTGGAGCCGTCCGGGAAGGTGCCCTCGACCTGCACCTCCGCGAGCATCTCCGGCACGCCCTCCATCACCTGCGCGCGTCCCAGGAAGCGCCGCCCCAGGTCCATCAGCTCCGCCACGCTCCGGCCGTCACGGATGAACTCCAGCAACTGCGTGGCGATGAGGGCGACGGCCTCCGGGTAGCTCAGCCTCACCCCTCGGGCGAGCCGCTTCTGGGCCAGGAAGCCCGCCTGATGCAGCAACAGCTTGTCGACGTCGCGAGGGGACAGGTGCACGAGACCAACTCCCAGGGGCCCGAGGGCGCCATGACTTGACGCGTCAACAGTAGTGCAAGGTGTCGGGCGTCGCCAGGGCGGGGCTCAGACACGCCGGGCCCAGGGGTCGTCGCCGAGCAGCGCCGGGAGGAAGGAGAGCCAGTCCCGGGTGGTGCGCACCAGCTCCTCCACCGACACGGCGGCGGCGCGCACCAGCAGGCCCTGAGTGCCCAGGAGGCTGGAGGAGGGGATGAGGGAGGCGCGCGCGGTGACGGGCAGCGTGGAGATTCGGGCGTGTAGCGCCTCGCGTGTGGTGGCCAGCGCGGGGCCGACGAGGAGGAGGGTGGCCATGGCCTCGAAGCGGCCCAGGCGCTCCGGCAGCGTGCCGTGCGTGGGGTCCAGCAGCCAGCGCTCGTCGATGAGCGCGCGCTCGCCCACGTGGACGCGCAGGGTGGAGGCGTAGTGCGAGAAGGCCCAGCGCTCGCCGCTGGCGCTGCGTCCGGAGGTGATGAGGTCCGCGACGATGAGCGACGCGCCCGGCGCGAGCTGGAAGGCCAGGGTCTGGCTGTAGCGCGCGCCGGTGAAACACGCGGTGGGGTCCGGCACCCAGGCGAGCAGTGCGTCCTCACCCACGCGCGCGGACACGTCGCTGCGACAGCCGGAGGGCGAGCGGTAGACGCGATTGGCGCCCTGGGAGGACAGCCACGCGGTGGCACCGGGCGCCAGGTCCACCTGGAGCGAGAGGTGGTCCCCGTCCACGAGGCCGCCGCCGAACGAGCTCGTATAGGCCCACGCGGCGTGGCCGTGATTGCGAGGGGTGAGCAGGCGCAGCGGGCTGTGCGCCAGCGCGGTGCGCACCACGGTGCGAGGGCCGGAGCGCTCGAAGGCGAGGTGGGCGAAGCCCGCGCGGCGGGGTGTCTCGGGGAGGGATGACCGCGGCTCCAGGCTCACGCGGTCAGCCTGGGCCAAACGCGCCCGGAGCACAACGCCCTGGCCGTGGCGAGGTGCCCACGCGGGCGACGCATCGCCGCGAGAGCGCTCGCGCGAAAAGCGTGGAGAAGAAGGGGGGCAGCGGGTGCGCCGTGTCGTCGCGCAGCCGCGCCCTGTCCAGGTCCACCTGCGCTGGCCCCCATGGACCCGGCCGGTCCTTGGGGCTCCCTCTCCAGACGCCACCGGGTGGCGAAAGTCGCGAGCCACTCCGGACCGAGCCCCGCGCCCTCAGAAGGGCGTCTCGGACGATTGTCGTGAGAATTAGGTCATATGACCTATATTGTCTCCGTCGAGGCACGGACGTCCCGTGTCCGCCCGTGTGGGGGTCGTCATGGTGTCCGAGGGAAGTGTCGTGCTGGTGGGGGGCTACGGCGTGGTGGGTGTCCGGCTCGCCCGCTTGTTGAGGGCGCGCCACCCCGGCTTGCCGCTCGTCATCGCCGGCCGGAGGCTGGAGCCCGCGCGGGAGCTGGCCGCCGCGCTCGGGAACGCCGAGGGCGTGGCGCTGGATATCCGGGCCCCGTCACCGCTGGCGGTGCTCGGCGTGAAGCCTCGGGCCGTGGTGTCGCTGGTCAATGACCCGGAGGACCACCTGTTGATGTCGGCGGCGCGCGACGGTGTCCCCGTGCTGGACATCACCCGGTGGACGTCGCGGGTGCGGGCCGCGATGTTGAGGCTGTCGGGCACGCCTCCGCGCGGGCCGGTGATGCTGGGCTCGGCGTGGATGGCGGGGCTGGTGCCTCGGCTGGTGGCGATGGCCGCACGACGCCTGGGACGGCTGGAGCACGTGGACGTGGGCATCCGCTTCGCGCTCGCGGACGAGGCGGGTCCGGACTCCCTGGAGTACATGGACCGGCTGGGGTTGTCCTTTGACGTGACGGAGCGCGGGCAGGAGCGCCAGGTGCTGCCGCTGACGGACGGGCGGCGCGTGACGTTCTCGGACGGACGGAGCACGCGGGTGTTCCGGCTCGACACACCCGAGCAGGCGACGCTGCCCATGGTGCTGGGCGCGCGCGGCGTGGCGACGCGGCTGGGGTTCGACTCGGGCTCGGCGACGTGGTCGCTCGTGGTGCTCCAGCGGCTCGGAATCCTCCGCCTGCTCCAGCATCCCCGGCTGACGCCACTGCGCCGCGCGCTGCTGGCGACCAGCGGCACCGGAGGCGAGGCCGCGTGGCTTGCCGACCTGGAGGGCGAGTACGGTCGCACCCGCATCGAGGTGGTGGACCCGAAGGGCCAGGCGCACCTGACGGCCGTGGGCGCGCTGCTCGGCGTCGAGCGACTGCTGGGCCTGGATGGCGCGCCGCCTCCGTCCGCCGGCGTGTGGTTCCCCGAGCACGAGCCCCGCGCCGAAGCGCTGCTGGCCACGCTGCGCGACTGCGGCGTCACCGTGCGGCTCGATGAGGTAGCGTCCGACGAGGTGCCGACGAGGAAGGCGGCCTGATGTCACCACGCGCGAGCAAGTCTCCCGGGAAGCTCCCCTCTGCGAAGCCGCGAGCGGGCACCGCCGTCCACGCCAAGGGCCATGAGCGCGTGGAGCGCATCCTGGACGCGGCCATGGATGTATTGGTGGAGGACGGCTACGCGGGGCTGAGCCTGCGCGGCGTGGCCCAGCGCGCGGGCTTGAGCCTGGGCAACCTCCAGTACTACTTCCCCACGAAGCAGGACGTGGTGCGCGCGCTGCTCGCGCGCTACCTGGAGACCGCCATCCGCCGGGTGCGCGAGCGCATGGACGGAGGAGGACAGGAGCCGGCGAAGCGGCTGCGGCACGCGCTGGACGCCCTGCTGGAGGACCAGGAGTCCCCCCGTCACTTCCAGCTCTTCGCGGAGCTGTGGGCGCTGGCCGCGCGCGACGCCATGGTGGCCGAGGCGCTGGGGGTCTTCTATGCCGGCTATCGCGAGGGCGTGGTGGAGCTGCTGCGCGAGCTGTCGCCCGACCTCACGCCTGCTCGACGGGAGCGACGCGCGGCCTTGCTGGTGGCCTTCTTCGAGGGGCTCTCGCTCTTTCGCGGCGGAGGCAGCCTGCGTGCCTCCTCCGTGCCCGGACTGGAGCAGGAGCTGCGCGCCCTGTGGGACGAGTTCGCCGGACGGCCGTGAGTCCTCTCAGGGCCGTGCGACGCGGGAATCGCGGGGGACCTCAGTCCTCTTCGACGACGAGCACCGACTTGAGGCGCTCCAGCGTCTCCGGGGTGACGTCCGTGAAGGCGAGGCCTACTTCGTAGACCGCCACAGCGTCCTTGGGCAGCTTGCGCAGCCACGCCACCCGCGCGCGACATTCCAGCGTGGAGCCGTCTCCCAGAAACAGGTCCACCTCCAGCTGGAGGCCCTCGGCGTACGGCTCGTCGGAGTAGATGCGAACGCCGCCCAGGCTCGCGTCCAGCACCTGCCGCTTGTCGCCGAATTTCAGCCGCGCCGGGCGCGCATACAGCGGCGCCTGGAGACGGGGAAACAGACGACGGTCATCCGCCGGAATGCTCTTCGTGCTCACCTGACTCATCATTGGCACTCCCCCCGTCACAATCCGGCGGGTCTCACGGGACTGTCACGAGCATAGGGGATTCAGTGGCGGTGTGAAGGTGGGTCAATGGAACAATCCCGCCACCACCTCCAACAACCCACCCATCGCGTCTCCCACCAGGTTCGCCCCCTCCACGGCCGCCTCGGCGGCGGAGCCCAGGCCCTCGCTGGCCGCCTCCACCGTGACGCCCAGCATCTCGCCGACCTCCACCACGTCCGCCGCGTCTCCCGCCCGCTCCAGTGAGGCGGACAGGACCTCGGCCGCCCGGGAGCGCTCGGGGCTGCCCGCGGTCACCTGGGACAGCGCCGCCGCGGCCGCCGCGGCAGCAGCCGTGCCCACCACCGCCGCGCCCACCGCGAGCGGACGTTGGGAGCGCTGGTGCCAGTCGATCAACGCCTTGAGCTCGTTCGCGTCCAGCCAGAGGCCATGACAGCTCCCACACAGGTCCACCGCGCACACCTCCGTGCGCACCTGGGAGAGGAACTTCGCGCAGGACGGACAGCGCGCCGCCGGAGCGCCGCACAGCCCGCACTGCTCATGCGTCGTCGGGACATGGTGTCGCGAGTGACGACAGCGCCGGGTCGCCGTCGGCAGGGCCGCCCGGAGCGCCTCCGTCCTCCAGCCCGGTGCCAGCCGCTCCAGCTCCCCCGCGTCCAGCCAGTGGCCGTGACAGCGGGTGCAGGTGTCGACCGGGACACCGCGCATTTCAATGACGCGCAGCGTGGGAGCAGGTTGTGTGCAGACGGGGCAGTCGCTCTTCATGCGGTGTGCATTCTTCCACGAATCAGGGCGGAGGGATGCGCAGCCGGCGGCCGTACGAGGGTACGCCCGCGTCGTTGACGATGAAGAGCTGGTAGTAGCCCGGCGGCGCGAGGTTGCGGTTGGCGGGCATGAGGGCGGTGATGCTGCCCTCGCTTCGCGCGAAATCGAGCGTGAGCAGCCGCTGGTTCATGTCGAAGGTGTGAGTCACCGAGCCGAGCGCGATGAGGGACACGCGGGCGATGCTGGCCGCGTCGGGCGTGGTGATGGTGAGGGGGCTCGCGGGCAGGCACGTGGTGGGCACCTCGGTGACGACGGGGCGCGGGCCCTTGAAGAGGTAGGGCGGAGAGAAGATTTCGGCGGTGCGCTCCAGCCGTCCTCCCGCGGACAGCACGCGTCCATCTGGCAGGAGCAGGGCGGTGGAGTGATAGCCCCGGTAGCGGGCATTGCTCGCCAGCGAGGTCCAGGTGTTGGTGGCGGGGTTGAAGACCTCCGCGTGGTAGACGGGGGCGTCGGCCGAGTCGAAGCCAGGCCCGTGGGTGCCACCGATGACGAGCACGGTGCCGTCCGGCAGGAGGACCGCGTTGTGCTGGCGCCGGGGGAGGCTCATCGGGGCCCGGTACTCCCAGGCGGGCGAGTCGGCGGTGAGGGCTATCTGCTCCACGGTGGCGGTGGGCGGCTCGCTGCCGCCGATGATGAGCACCTTGCCGTCCATGTACACGGCGGGGCCGTAGTTCCGCCCGCCGAAGAGGCTCTGGGGGCCGGTGGTCCAGGCGCCATTGCCGGTGGGGTCCAGCCAGAGCGAGACGCGCAGGGAGCCGGCGTAGAAGAGCCGCCCGTCGGGCGCGAGGAACATCTTCGGGTAGTAGGGGAAGTTCTTCTGCGCGCCCGTCAGCGTCCGCCAGGTGTTGGTGCCCGCGATGAAGCGCTGGGGGATTTCGTTGATGTCTCCGGGCCCGGCGACTTCTCCGGAGGTCACCACCGCGTCTCCGTTGGAGAGCGTCGTGCTGGTGGGGTACCAGCGCGGACCGTTCATGTCCGGCAGGCGCGTCCAGGTGTTGGTGTCGAAGTCGAAGAGGCTCGCGTCGTCGAGCCCCACGTGGCTGGCGACGTGTCCCCCGCTGACGAGCATCTTCCCGTTCGAGAGGAAGGAGTGGCCCGCGCAGAAGACGTTGTAGCCGGGGAAGGGGACCGTGGAGAACACCTGGGTGGTGGGGTCCCAGCGCATCGGCGGCAGGTTGCCCTCTTCGAACTCGCCGAAGAAGAACACCTTCCCGTCGGGAAGCAGACTGAGGTGGGTGGCGGCCATGGGCCAGTTCATGACGCTGGACCATCGGCCGACCTGCGACGGGGACTGCGCGCGAGTCGGGGACATCCACAGCACGAGGCCGAGAATCCAGACCCCCTGTATGTGGGGTGAGAGGGAGACACGGCGGGGCTTCATGAGCTCTCTCCGAGTGGATGCTTCTCAAACGCGGAGGCAGAACGTAAGCCCGCAACGCAAAGCGGCCAGCCGTTCCCTCGTCCCGGTCATTGCCCTTTGGGTGACGGGCCCCTCCCACCGGAGGGCCGTTGTCTCGGGTCTCGAATTGGCTTCGTCTCCCACCCGCGCGGGTGTCTCGGTGTGGGTGTCCGAGCGCCAGCAGTCGACTCGCTCGGATGGAGGAGAAGTCCCCATGGGGTACAGGCGTCGTTTCCTGGGAGTGGTGTGTCTGCTCGTGAGTTGTTCCTCCGCCCCAGGCTCGTCGGAGCCGACGCGGGAGGGCTCGTCCCCGCTCGTGAAGACCTGGGCGCCCTGCTCGCGGACCGCCGTGTCGCTGGGTGTCACGGCGCTCGAGGAGACGCCGTACTCGCCGCCCTTGGCCTCCAGCGCCGCGGGCCTGATGTTCAGCGTGGACGACGGCGTGCGAGGTCGCGAGCCGTGGGTGAGCAACGGCGTGCCGAGCGCGGGGACCCGACTGCTGAAGGACCTCTTTCCCGGAGTGGAGGGCTCGGACCCCCGGTGGTTCACGCAGGTGGGGAACCAGGTGTTCTTCGCCGCCACGGACCCGGTGGTGGGACGCGAGCTGTTCGTGAGCGACGGCACTTCGGAGGGCACCCGGCGCGTGAAGGATATCTGGCCGGGTGCAGTGGGCTCGTTCCCGAACGAGCTGTTCGCGTTCAAGGGGCTGCTCTACTTCACGGCGGGAGACCCGGTGCATGGACGGGAGCTGTGGCGCAGCGACGGCACGTCCGCGGGCACGGTCCTGGTGGAGGACCTGGAGGTGGGGCCCGAGGACTCGTCTCCCTATCGGTTCACGCAAGGGGGAGATGACGCGCTGTATTTCCTCCGGACGGAGCGAGGCATCTTCACGCTGCTGATGCGCACGGAGGGCGGCCCCGGGGCCGTGGAGGTGTTCCGCACGCCCATCGACCAGGGCTTCCCGAGCCCGCTGACGCCCGTGGGCCGCAAGCTGTTCTTCTTCGAAGGGGGAGGGCACGGAGGTGGCGGCTCCCACGGCAAGAGCGGGACGCTGATGGCGACGGAGGCCGGTGCGCCCCCGGTGGTGCTGGGCCACTTCGGGATGACGGGGGACCTGGCGGCGGTGGGCGGGAGGCTGCTGTTCAGCGCCTCGCCGCACATGGTGACCGAGGACATGGAGCTGTGGCGCAGCGACGGCACCGTGGTGGGCACCACGCTGGTGGAGGACCTCCGCCCGGGACCCGAGGGCTCGTATCCCGAGCACTTCGCGGTGTTGGGCACCCAGCTCTTCTTCGCCGCGGACGATGGGATTCATGGCGTGGAGCCCTGGGACAGCGATGGCACGGAGCCAAGGACGCGCCTGTTCGGAGACCTGGAGGCTGGCGCGGGCAGCTCGTTCCCGGACGCGCTGAGGACCCTCGAGGGCCTGCTCTTCTTCAGTGCGTCGATTCGCAACCGGGGCTCGGAGCCGTGGGTGGGCGACGGGGTGCGCATCTCCACGGTGGCCCTGACGGAAATCGCGCCCGGGCCCCGCTCGTCCAACCCGAAGAACTTCATGCGCTCCCAGGATTATGTGTTCTTCACCGCGGAAGACGCCAGCGGGGTCCGGGGGCTGTATTCCCTGCTCGTCCGGCCGGACGGGGATTGTCCTCGCTGAGCAGGTGGGGCCCGACGCGCATCCGTCCTCGAATCAGGGAGGAGGGATGCGCAGCCTGCGTCCACTGGAAGGCACGCCCGCGTTGTTGACGATGAAGAGCTGGTAGTAGCCAGGCGGCGCGAGGTTGCGGTTGGCGGGCATGGTGGCGGTGAGATTTCCCGCGGCACGCGTGAAGGCGAGCGTGAGCAGCCGCTGGTTCTGGTCGAACGTGTGCGTCGTCGAGTTGAGGGCGATGAGGGACACGCGGGTGATGCTGGCCGCGTCGGGTGTGGTGATGGTGATGGTGCTCGCTGGCTGGGCTGTCGTCGGGGCCGCGGTGACGACGGGGCGCGCGCCCTTGAAGAGATAAGGCGGTGAGTAGACCTCCGCGGTGAGCTCCTGGCTGCCTCCCGCCGACAGCACGCGTCCATCCGGCAGGAGCACCGCGGTGGAGTGATAACCCCGGTAGCGCACGTTGCTCGCCAGCGAGGTCCAGGTGTTGGTGGTGGGGTTGTAGAGCTCGGCGTAGAAGACGGGGAAGTTGGACGAGTCGAAGTCGGGGCCGCTGCTGCCTCCGAGGACGAGCACGGAGCCGTCCGGCAGCAGGACCGCGTTGTGCTGCCGACGGCGGATGCTCATCGGCGCCACGTACCGCCAGGTGGGATTGGCCGCGGTGAGGTCTATCTGCTCCACGGTGGAGGTGGGGGGTTGTCCTCCGCCGATGAGGAGCACCTTGCCGTCCATGTAGACGGCGGGCCCGTAGCTGCGGGTGCCGTAGTTGCTCACGGGCCCGGTTCTCCAGGCGCCATTGCTGGTGGGGTCCAGCCAGAGCGAGCCGCGCAAGGAGCCCGCGTAGAAGAGCTGCCCATTGGGGGCGAGGAACATCTTCGGGTAGTAGGGGATGTTCATCGACGCGTTGGTCAGCGTCCGCCAACTGCTTGTCCCCGCGATGAAGCGCTGGGGAATGAGGTTGATGTCGTTGGCCCCATTCATCTCTCCGGAGGTGACCACGATGTCACCGTTGTTGAGCGTGGTGTTGGTGGGGTACCAGCGCGGGCCGTTCATGTTCGGCACTTGCGTCCAGGTGTTGCTGAGGTAGTCGAAGAGGCTCGCGCGGGGGAGGCCCACGTGGCTGGCGATGTGTCCCCCGGTGACGAGCAGCTTGCCATTCGAGAGGAAGGAGTGGCCGGAGCAGAAGATGTTGTAGCCCGCATAGGGGTATTCGGTGATGACATTGGTGGCGGGGTCCCAGCGCCGAGGCGGCAGGGCCCCCTCGGCGAACTCGCCGTAGAACATCACCTTGCCATCGGGGAGCACGCTGGTGTGCGTGGCGGTGATGGGCCAGTTCATGACACTGGACCAGCGGCCGACCTGCGAGGGGGACTGCGCGAGGGCCGACGAGGCCCCCACCACGAGGCCGAGCAGCCAGAGCGCGCTGACGCCCGGCGAAAGCGTGACACAGCGGTTCGTCATGGAAGGGGAGACTCCGAACGCGGGGTTGTCCAGGCGGGGCCCAGAACGTAGGCGTGCGGCCGACAACGTCGAGCTGTTCTCGAGTCCCGTTCGCTGACGATTGCCCGACGAAACGCTGCCACCGGAGGGTCGTTGTCTCGCGACGCGAAGTGTCTTGGTCTCCCACCCGCGCGAGTGGCCTCGGCGTGGGTCTCCCCGTCACGTGATGGCTGTCGACTCGAGCGGATGAGGAGAAGTCCCGATGAGGTACAGGTGCTGTTTCCTGGTGGTGGTGTGTTTGCTGGCGAGTTGCTCGTCGTCGTCGGAGTCGCCGGAGCAGGTGCAGGCGGGCGCATCGCTGCTCGCGGGTCCCTGGGAAATCTGCACGAGGACCGCCGTGTCGCTGGGGGTCTCCCTGGTGCAGGAGTCGCCGCCCACGCCACTCATTGCGCCCATGGCGCCCAGCGCGGGGGGCATGGTGTTCAGCGTGGACGACGGGGTGCGAGGCAGCGAGCCGTGGGTGAGCAACGGAACCCCCGGGGCGGGCACCCGGCTCTTGAAGGAGCTCATCCCTG
The DNA here is from genome assembly GCF_024198215.1 of Myxococcus qinghaiensis. GTDB lineage: Bacteria > Myxococcota > Myxococcia > Myxococcales > Myxococcaceae > Myxococcus > Myxococcus qinghaiensis. The sequence goes on along the minus strand of NZ_JAKCFA010000009.1, from coordinate 417,873 downwards.
GAGCGGTGGGCTCGCACCCGACCTGGTTCACGACCGTGGGGAGCCGGGTGTTCTTCGCCGCCGATGACCCGGTGGCCGGGCGCGAGCTGTTCGTGACCGATGGAACGACGGGTGGCACCCGCCTCGTGAAGGACATCTGGCCCGGCGCGGTCGGCTCGTTCCCGAATGAGCCGTTCGCGTTCAACGGGCTGCTCTACTTCGCCGCGGGAGACGCAACGCATGGACGGGAGCTGTGGCGCAGCGATGGCACCTCCGCCGGCACCTTCATGGTGGAGGACCTGGAGCCGGGCATCGAGGACTCCTCGCCCTATCGGCTCACCCTGGGGGGAGACGGCTCGCTCTATTTCCTCACGTCGTATCGCGGTGTCCTCACGATGCTGATGCGCTCGAACGGTGGCCCGGGCGCCGTCGAGGTGTTCCAGACGCCGAGCGACCAGGACTTCCAGCTTCCGTTGGTGCCCGTGGGCAGCAAGCTGTTCTTCGCGGTGAGCGTGTCGCACTCGGGTGGCGCGATGCTGATGGTGACGGACGGAGGGGCGCCTCCGGTGATGCTGCGTCAGTTCGGGATGGTGGGGGCGATGGCGGGCGTGGGAGGGAGGTTGCTCTTCAGCGCGGCCTTGGGGATGGGCAGCCACGACATGGAGCTGTGGCGCAGTGACGGCACGGTTTCGGGGACGGTGCTGGTGGAGGACATCCTCCCGGGGCCCACGGGCTCGAATCCCGACCACTTCACGGTGCTGGGCAACCGGCTCTTCTTCGCCGCGGACAATGGCACCCACGGCGTGGAGCCCTGGGACAGCGACACCACGGCGGTGAAGACACGGCTGTTCGGCGACCTGGAGCTCGGCGCGGGGAGCTCGTTCCCGGACGAGCTGACCACCGTCGACAACCTGTTCTTCTTCAGCGCGGCGATTCGCAACCGGGGCGCGGAGCCCTGGGTGAGCAACGGCGTGCGCATCACCACGGTGTCCCTGACGGAAATCGCGCCCGGTCCGCTCGACTCCTTCCCGAGGAGCTTCACGCGCTCCGGCCAGAACGTCTTCTTCACGGCGCAGGACAACACCGGCGTCCGGTTCCTGTATGCGCTGCCCATCGTGCCCGTGGGAGGGTGTCCTCCCTGAGTCAGGCGCGTCCTGGCGCCGTCCGGGAGCACAGCGGCGCCGGGACGTTGTAGACAGGGGGCATGTCCCTTTCCTGGGAGAACGGTGCCCTCCGTGGCACGCGGGTGCGGTGTCCCGGCTGCACCCGCTTCAACGCGCCCGGCATCCGGTGTCCCCACTGCGCGTGCGGCCCGGTGCCACCCGAGCACTATGGCGCCGCGCGCATGCTGCTCCACGCGGGCGTGGACCGCTTCGCGCTGGTGGGGCGGCTGGAGGCGCTGGAGCCGTCCCTGTCCTGGCAGTTGGAGTCCCAGTACGCCGCGCGGTGGGCGGACGTGCTGCGCGTCATCGCGGACGTGCGCTGGTGCGAGCCCTTCCTGTTGCTCCCGGGCTTCGCCGAGGAGGCCGAGGACCGCTGGGCCGAGCAGCTCCCCTGGGCCTGGCCGCCTGTCCCCGACTCCTCCACCGAGGACGACGAGGACGAGGACACGTTGGCGGTGATGTTCCGGCACGGCCAGGCGTCCGAGGTCCGCCAGCTCGCGGCGCTCGCCAAGGTGCACCTGCGACAGGAGACGCGGGACATGTACTCCACCGTCCTGTCCAGTCTGTACGAGGAGGGGAGGGCGGCGATGGAGGCCGCGCTCGCCCTGACGCGCTGGCGGGTGTGGAAGCGCACGCGGTTGCAGCGGCAGCAGCGCGAGCACATCGAGCGTCACGCGCGCGCCGTCTTCGCGCGCTTCCCCGAGCACACCGCGCGCGCCGCGGTGGCCTGGGTGCGCGCCACCGGCAAGCCGCCCGAGGTGGACCTGCTCTTCGCGCTGCGCGAGGGGCTGCGCTCCCCGGACGAGGACCTCCGCTTCGAGTGCGCGCTCGTCCTCGAGGACGAGTCGGGGCTCGTCGCCGCGCTGGACTCCGAGGACGCGGAGGTGGTGACGGAGGCGCGGGGGACGCTGGCGTCGCTCGGCTCGTCGACACTGCTCTCGCGACTCGCCACGACGGGTGACGCGGCCTTCGTCCGGGACGTGCTGCGACGGCTGCCGTCACCGCCCACGCTGGAGGTGCTGGAGGCGGTGCTCGCCGTCACCGCGCGGGAGCCGGACGCGCTCGCGGACGCGGTGCAGTCCTGGGCTCGCAACATGCCCTTCGAGCGCCTGTCTCCGGACGTCCTGGCCCGCTGGGGAACGTTCGCCCGTGACACCCTGGGCACGTGGCCCGCGCGGAATGTGCTTCGGTGGTTGGAGTGGGCCACCGACGAGCGAGAGGCCCGGGCCACGCCGGCCGCGCGCGCCTTCCATGCCGCCGCCGTGCAGGCGCTCAGGACCGCCCCGTCCGCCGAGCGCGCGGAGCTGGTGCGCGCGGGCGGCTTCACGACCTTGCTCGCGCTGGGTGACGTGGAGGAGCTGACGCTGGTGCACTCGTGGGCGCGGGACGCGGCGTGCGCGGAGCCGTTGCTGAACCTGCTGGTGTCGCTGCCGGGGATGCTGGACCGCCTGGCGCCGGAGGTGGGGAGAGGCCGCTCGGCGCGGCTGCTGATGGCCGCGTGGGAGAAGCCCGCGCGGGCGGCGGTGCTGGCCCCGCTGGCGAAGGCGGTGCGCTCCTGGAGCGGCATCTCCGGACGCGAGGAGCTCATCGACGCCGTGTGGCTGCGCTTCCAGCGCTACCTCGACGAGCGCGCGGACCTGCTGGCCACCTTCATGCCCTGGCGACAGGAGCTATGGGAGCGCCAGCTCGCGGCGGAGCCGGACCCCCTCGTGATTTTCGAGACGTGGTGGCGCGCGGACTCGCAGCTCCAGCTCCCGAAGCTGGTGGGGTGGTTGTTGGAGGACGTCCCCGCCCGGACGCTGGCCGAGCGCCTGCCCTTCGTGTGGGCGGCGGTGGAGACGCGGGTGGATGGGTGGCCGCGCTCCACCTCGCATGCGGCGTTCTACGCGTCCTCACGGCTCAACAATGCGCTGCGCGAGGGGAATGACTTCCTCATCCCCGACGTGGAGCGCTTCCTGGAGTGGCTCCCGGACTTCGAGCGGCGCGTGCGCGAGGCGCCCGTCCAGGAGGCCGAGTCCAGCTACCACCGTGACCTGCTGGAGGACATCCACGTCGACGTGAAGATGATGGGCGAGTACCTCCAGCGCCAGCGGGACGACGAGGAGGAACAGCGCCAGGCCGAGCTGCGGCGGCGCGTGGAGGAGTCCCGACGCAGGGACCAGCAGCGGCGAATCGAGATGGCCCAGCGCGAGGCCGAGGCCGCCCAGCGCGAGGCGGCCCGGGTCCGCGAGGAGCAGGAGGCGCACCGTGCGCGGCTGATGAACGCGGTGGCCCAGATGGGGCCGCCCGTGTCCCTGGAGCGATGGTTCCAGGCCCGCCCCCAGGTGGACGCGCAGGAGCTGGACACGGAGGTCATCCTCCCCGGGGCGAAGCTGGGCACGTTGCTGGAGTACGCGCGGGTGCTCAAGGCGATGAGCGTGTCGAGCGACTCGCTGGCGGTCTTCGAAGCGCGCGGACTGTCGATTGCCGACTGGAGCACGGAGGCGCAGGCCTGGATACAGGCGATGATGCGGCGCCCGGAGCTGAGCGTGCGCTTCGCGCAGATGCTGACGGCGCCCTGGACCTGAGCGCCGCCAGCGACTTCCAGAGGGGCTACTGCGCGGAGGAGCCGCCGTCGAGGACGAACTCGGAGCCCGTCATCAGCTTCGACTCGTCCGACGCCAGGTACACGACGGCGTGGGCGATGTCGTCCGGCTCGCCCAGGTGGCCCAGGGGGATGCTGCGCCGCATGCCCTCGCGCGCCTTGTCCGGCACGCCGCTGGCCTCCATCAGCGCCTTCACCATGGTGGTCTCGACGAAGGTGGGGTGGATGGAGTTGCAGCGGATGCCGTAGCCCTGCTGCGCGCAGTGCAGCGCCACCGACTTGGTGAACATGCGCACGGCGCCCTTGGCGCTGCCGTACGCGGGCAGCGTGGGCACGCCGATGAGGCCCGCCAGCGAGGAGATGTTGATGATGGAGCCCCTGGCTCCACACTGGCGCATGGCGCGGATGCCGTGCTTGCAGCCGAGGAACGTGCCGTCCAGGTTGACGGCGTGCACCAGCCGCCACTCCTCCAGGGAGAGGCGCTCCACGTCCTTGGGGATGCCCAGGCCCGCGTTGTTGACGAGCACGTCCAGCCGGCCGAACTTCTCCAGCGTCGTGTCGATGGCCTGGACCCAGTCCTCCTCTCGCGTGACGTCCAGCGGGAGGAACAGGCCCTGGCCCTCGCCCAGGGACGCGGCCACTTCGCGCCCGAGCGCTTCCTGGCTCTTGCGGTCCGTCACCACGACCTTCGCGCCCTCGCGCGCCAGCATCCGCGCCGCCGCGCTGCCCAGGCCTCCCGCCGCGCCCGTGATGAGTGCCACCTTGCCTTCCACGCGATTCATCGTCGTGTTCCTTTCGGGCTGCGAGTGGGAATCAGACCGGACCGTTGGGCGTGAGCAGCACCTTGCCGCCACGTCCACCTTCCATGGCGCGCGCCAGCGCATCCTGGATGGCATCGATTGAGAAGGTGCCCTCCACCGCCGTCTTCAGCGTGCCGTCCGCCAGCAGCTTCGACAGCCGGGCGTAGGTGTCGCGCTGGTGCTCGCGCTCGGCGCGCTTCAGCCACAGCACCAGCCAGAAGCCGCGCAGGGTGACGTCCTTGAAGATGGTGGCCTCCGCCGACAGCTTGGGGCCCTTGCCGCTCATGACGCCGTAGTTGACCACCGTGCCCCCGGTGGCGAGCGAGTCGCCGAGCCGCCGCGTGGAGTCTCCGCCCACGCCGTCGATGGCCAGCCGCACCTTCGCGCCGCCCGTCGCCTCGCGCACGCGCTCCCGCAGGTCGTCCGTGTCCGTGAGCACGACGTCCGCGCCCAGCGCGAGCAGCTCCGGCGCAAGCTCCTCGCGGCGCACGACGTTGAGCGTCTTGTAGCCGGCCTGCTTCGCCAGGGTGATGAGGTAGCGGCCCACCGCGGAGTTGGCCGCGTTCTGGAGCACCCAGTCTCCGGGCTGCAGGGTGACGAACTCGCGCAGCATGATGTCCGCGGTGGGCGGGTTGACGAACAACATGGACGCCTGCTTCACGTCCGTGCCCTTGGGCACCGGCATCAGCCCCTCGGCGGGGGCGACCAGGTGGGTGCGCCACGTCCCCGAGCCCAGCGGCAGGAAGACGACGTCTCCCACCTTCACCGCTGACGTGTCCTTCACCTCCACCACGCGGCCCACGCCCTCGTTGCCCGGCACCGCCGGCAGCTTGGGCAGCGAGCCGTACTGTCCGGAGAGGGTGAGCACGTCGGAGGGATTGATGGGGGTGGCCAACACTTCAATGCGGACCTCACCCGACTTCAGCTCCGCGTCGGGCTCCTCCACCACCTCCACCACCTTCAACGGGTGCCCGAACTTCGAAAACCGGACCGCTTTCATGAGTTGCTCCGTGTGCGCGCGGGAAATCGGAGCCGCACCCTAGCGACCTTCGGAGCCGGAGCCGAGCACGCACTCGGAGTCGCTCGGGCAACCGGCGCTCCGGGGTGGGGGGGCCGAGCGCGGATGTCCACCGGCTGACGCGAGGCAGAGGGAGGTGGCTTCCGGGCGACGGGCGACCCTCGCCATCCCAGCCGGGGCTGTCCACCTTCCACCGTGACTCGGGGCGCAGGGTGGGTGAGGGAGGCGATGGTGAGCAACGCGCGCGGGGAGATGACCCTGGGCCGACCGATGGACGCGGCGATTGCGCTCCCCTCGGTGTCGGTGCCCTGGCGGAAGAAGCTGACGGGGCTCTTGCGGCCTGTCTTCGCGGTGGCGGGCCTGGCCATGCTGGCGCTGCTGGTGCGAAAGGCGGGAGCCCGGGAGCTGGGTGGGGTGCTGCTGGAGGCCGCGCCCTGGCTGCCCTGGGTGGTGCTGCTGGAGCTGGGACGTCAGGGCATGGACGCGCTCGCGACGCGCGCCTCCTATGGCACCCGCGCCGAGCACGTCCCGATGCGCGTCTTGCTGCGCGCGCAGCTCATCGGCACGGCGGTGTCCAGCATGGCACCCGCGGGCCGCGCCGCGGCGGAGGCCACCAAGGCCGCGCTCTTGTCGCCCCACATGGGCGGCGCCACGGCCACCGCGGCGGCGGCCACTTCGCAGGCGGCCTCGCTGGGGGCGGGCGGCCTCATCTCCTTTCCCTGCGCGGCGGCGTCCTATCTGCTGACGGGCTGGTCCGTCTTCACCCTGGCCATGCTGGGCCATGGCGTGGTGCTGGTGGTGGCCTCCACGGGCCTGCGTGCCTGCATGCGCGCGCGGAGGCCCTGTGCGTGGCTGGCGCGGCGCTCCCAGCGCTGGGCCCACCACACGGAGCAGTTCCGCGTGACGGCGTGCCACGGCACGTTGCTGCCGACGGGGCCGGTGCTGGCCTTCCTGGGCAGCCGCGCGCTCCAGGTGGCGCAGTACGCGGTGCTGACGCACGCGGTGGGAATCGACACGTCGCTGGTGCAGGCCCTCTTCTCGCAAGGTCTCTATCTCTGCGCGCTGGCGGTGGGCTCGCTGGTGCCCGGGCAGGTGGGCGTCAGTGACGGCGCCTTCGCGCTGGCGGCGGGCGTGCTGGACACCACCGCCGCGCGCGCCATGTCGGTGGCGCTGCTGGGCCACCTGGTGCAGCTCGTCTTCGTCACGGCCGGCGCGCTCACGCCGCTGGTGTGGCGGGTGCGTCCGGCGGCCCGGCCGGCTTCACCCGAACCGGCGTGCCGTTGAAGGCGGCGTTGCCGCTGAGCAGGTCCACGGCGCGGTCGTCCGTCAGGTCGTTCTGGCTGATGCCCGCGTGCTCGGCGGCGATGCGCTGGCCCGTGCCCTGACGGCGGTGGCCATAGCCGTGCGGCAGGCTCACCACGCCGCGCATCACGTCGTCCGTCACCGCCACCGGCACCTCCACTTCGCCCACGCGCGAGGTGACGACGGCGACCACGCCATCGACCAGGCCCAGCCGCGAGGCATCCTCCGGGTGCACCATCAGCGTGCAGCGCGGCTTGCCTTTCACCAGGCCCGCCACGTTGTGCATCCAGGAGTTGTTGTCGCGCAGGTGGCGCCGGCCGATGAGCAACAGCTCCCCGTCGCGCGGCTCGTGGGCTGAGCCCTCCGGGAAGGTCTCCCGCAGCCGGCGCACGTCCGCCATCAGCGGCGCGGGAGCGAGCTGGATGCGCCGGTCCTTTGTCTGGAGCCGGCCGAGCAGGCACGGCTGGAGCGGGCCCAGGTCCACGCCGTGCGGTGACGCGCGCAGCTTCGCCAGCGACAGGCCTTCGCGCAGCGGATGGAAGCGCGCGCCGTACGGGCCCATGCGCAGGCCGACATCCAGCACCCGCTCCGGCCCCAGGCGCGTGAGGGCCTGGTACTTCAGGGTCTGCCGCAGCGAGGGCCGGCCGCGGCGCAGGTTCTCCAGCCGGTGCTGGAGCGCGAGGACCACCTGCCAGTCCTGGCGTCCCTCCGGCCCGGGCTGGAAGAGGGGCGGCGAGTACTTGGCGGTGTTGCGCACCGACAGCACGTGGAAGGCCACGTCGTAGTGGCCGCGCTCCAGCGGGGAGACGGGCGGGAGGATGAGGTGCGCGTGGCGCGTCGTCTCGTTGAGGTACGGGTCCAGGCTCAGCATGAAGTCCAGGCCCTCCAGTGCGCGCTCCAGCTGCGGGCCATTGGGCGTGGACAGCACGGGGTTGCCGGCCATGGTGATGAGCGCGTGGATGCGGCCCTCGCCCGGGGTGAGCATCTCCTCGGCCAGCACCGCCGCGGGCAGCTCTCCGCCCACCTCCGGCAGTCCGCGCACGCGGCTCTTCCAGCGGCCATAGCTGCCGCGTCCGAGCGCCATCGCCTTGGGCCCGCCGACGATGTCGAACGCGGGCTGGGTGAACATGGCGCCGCCCTGTCGGTCCAGGTTGCCCGTCACGACGTTGAGGACGTTGATGAGCCACTGGCACAGCGAGCCGAACGGCTGCGTGGACAGCCCCATGCGTCCGTAGCAGACGGCCTGCTCGGCGGAGAGGAAGTCCCGGGCGATTCCGCGCAGCGTCTCGGCGGGCACGCCGGTGTGGGGCGCGACGCGCTCGGGAGGGAAGTCGCGCGCGAGCTCCCGCACGGCCTCCAGGCCCTCCAGGTGCGCGGCCAGGTGGCTTGCGCGCGGCGTGTTCTCCACGAGCACGACGTGCAGCAAGGCCAGGAGCGCGAGCGCGTCCGTACCGGGGCGGATGAAGACGTGGCTGTCGGCGATGGCGGCCGACTCCGTGCGGCGCGGGTCCACGACGATGAGCTTGCCGCCGCGCTGCTGAATCGCGCGCAGCCGGGCGCGGATGTCGGGCGCCGTCATCAGGCTGCCGTTGGAGGCGAGCGGGTTGGCGCCCATGACGAGCAGGTACTGCGTGCGGTCCAGGTCGGGAATGGGCGTGAGGAGCTGGTGGCCGAACATGAAGTACGACACCAGCTGGTGGGGGAGCTGGTCCACCGACGTCGCGGAGAAGCGGTTGCGTGAGCGCAGCGCGCGCACCAGCTCCGGGCCGAACACCATGTTGCCCAGGTTGTGCACGTTGGGGTTGCCCAGGTAGGACGCCACCGAGTCGCGCCCGTGCTCCTGCTGCACGGCGTGGATGCGCCGGGCCGCCTCGTCGAGCGCGTCGTCCCACGACACGCGCTCCCAACCCGTCGCCGTGCGCCGCATCGGATGGCGCAGCCGGTCCGGGTCCTCGTGCAGGTCCTTCAGCGCCAGCGCCTTGGGACACACGTGGCCCCGGCTGAACGGGTCCTCGTCGTCACCTCGGATGGCGGTGATTCTCTCGCCCTCCAGCTCGATGCGCAGGCCGCACATCGCCTCGCACAGGTTGCACGTACGGAAGTGGACCCGGGACGTAGCCGTCGCGCTCATGCGCGGTACTCTACCTCGCCCGTGCCATCGCCAATGCCTGTCAGCGCCGCGTTCCGCTGTGCGGATTCAGGGCTGACGATATCGGCAAGCCCATGAAAGGATTGCGGCGAGAGGGGAACAAATGCGCCGAATGTGGTCGTGGGTCGTTGTCGCGGGGGTGTCGCTGTCGTCCGTTTCGCTGGGTGACGAGGTGAAGGGCGACAGGGACGAGCTGGGCAGGGGCGTGCGCTTCACCAAGAAGGACGCGGTGGTGGGGGAGGCGGAGGAGCAGCGACTCCGCCTGGAGATGACCCAGGACTTCCAAGTCACCGGGCCGGAGATGGAGCCGGAGCCCATCTCGCTGTCGAGCACGATGCTCCAGACGCAGGTCACCACCACGCTCGCGGCGAAGGGCCGCATCGTCACCCGCAGGAAGATTGTCTATGGCGATGTGGTGGACGTGACGAAGGACGGCGACGGCAAGGAGACGCGGGAGGTGTCCGCCGTCAACGGCAAGAGCTACCTGGGGGAGTTCAAGAAGGGGACCCTCGTGGTGACGGACCTGCAGGGCAAGCCCGTGACGAAGCAGGTGCGGGACACGGTGCTCACGGACCTTGAAGGGCTGGGCGAGGAGGACCCCATCGTCGCCGCCTTCCCCGAAGCGCCGCTCCAGATTGGCGACAGCGTGGACCGCGTCGCCAAGGCGTTCGAGGCCAGCCTCCAGAAGGGAGGCGGCCCGGACGGGGTGAAGTTCAAGGACACCCGCATCCAGCTCTCGGAGATTCGCCATGAGGCGCGCGGGCCCGTGGGCGTCTTCGCGGTGTCCACCACCCTGGAGGTCCCCGCGGATGAGGAGTCCCCCGTGTCGATGTCCGTCACCTACCAGGGAACGATGAACATCCTGGCCGCCGGCACCCTGCTCCTCAGCTTCTCCATGGCCGGGCCCCTGACGCTCACCCCCGCCCCGGAGCTGTACCAGCAGGGCATGCGCATCGAGGGCAAGGGAGACTCGCGCCTCGTGCTCACCACCCGCGTCCTCCCTCCGCCGCCCGAGAAGTGACGACACAGCGCGTCAGCAACGTGGCGAAAACGTGACGAGACCGGGCCGGCGCTCCGCACGAGTGGCCGGCTGCTCCGCGGAGTGGCGAAGGCGTGACAGGGCGCTGACAGAGAATGGGCAGGGTTCGTGGTTAGAGGGTTCACATGTTCCTGCACGCGCTCGGCCATTTCCATCCGCCCAACCTCCTGACCAATGCCTTCCTCGAGGAGCTGGGGCTCGAGACCTCGGACGCGTGGATTGTGGAGCGGGTGGGCATCCGCTCCCGTCACACGGTGCTGCCGCTGGAGTACCTGCGGGAGACGCGCAACAAGGACGTGCGGGCCGCGCAGGAAGCGGCCCTCTTCAGCAACGCGGAGACGGGGGCCCAGGCGGCGCGGATGGCGCTCGCGCGCGCGGGGCTGAAGCCGTCCGACATCGGCCTCGTCGTCGCGGGCGGGTGCAGCCCCGACGAGTGCATTCCGGCCGAATCCAACCGCGTGGCGCAGGTGCTGGGCATCGACGCGCCCGCGGTGGACCTCCAGAGCGCCTGCTCCTCGTTCTGCACGCAGCTGCACTTCCTCACGGGCATGCGGCCGGAGCGGCTGCCGGACTACGTGCTGGTGGTGAACATGGACAACTCCACGCGCGTCGTCGACTACACGGACCGCTCCAGCGCGGTGCTGTGGGGCGACGGCTCGGCGGCGGCGGTGCTCTCTCCCCGCGTGCCCGGGCGGTGGCGAATCACCGAGACGCGGCTGGCCGGAGACCCATCGGGCGCGGACAAGGTGCGGGTGCCGCGCATCGGCCACTTCACCCAGCACGGCGCGGAGGTGCAGAAGTTCGCCATCCGCCGCGCGGGGGAGACGTTCCTCGACTTGCGCGCCCACTACCTGCGCCAGCACCCGGAGAAGGGCAACGAGGACGTCACCTTCATCGGTCACCAGGCCAACCTGCGCATGCTGGAGGCCGTCCAGCGCCGCTGCGAGGTGCCCGAGTCCCGCCACCGCTTCAACGTCAACGTCCGGGGCAACACCGGCGCGGCAGGAGCCCCAGGCGTGCTGAGCGAGCACTGGGACGACGCCTCCCTGGGCGACGCGGTGGTGCTGAGCGTCGTGGGCAGCGGCCTCACCTGGGCCGGCGCCCTGCTGGAGCGCACGGACGCGGCCACGAGCTGACGCACCCGGACGGGCGGCCCGGATGCACGGAACCCGACCTGTCATGAAGCTGGGAGCCCCGCACGTCGGAGAGCACTGGTATGTTCTCCAACGAGCGTCATGGACCCGATTCACCCCGACATCCCCCTCCTGCCCCCCACCTGGTGCCCTGGCGTTCCGGCCACGGGTCAGGGACACGGCGTGACATCGGACTCACCGGCGGTCTTTTCCGTCCACCAGGGCACAGGTGCACAGGTGGATCTGCTGGCGGCGCGGCGAGGGCGTGCGCACCTATCCCGGCACCGTAACGGGGCGGGGGTCGGACGCATGAGAGAGCAGGCGTGGAAGAGCGCGCGGTGGCTCGTGCTGGGGCTGGTGTTGGTCGCGGGCTCGGCGCGGGCGGGACAGAAGCAGGTGGGCGGAGTCCATATGCCGGACTCGATGACGCTCCAGGGGCGCACGGTGGAGCTCGCCCACATGGAGCTGCACAAGCGCTTCCTCTTCAAGGTCTATGTGTGGAGCCTCTACCTGGAGGACCGTCCACGCAGTGCCTCGGAGGCCATCGCCTCCAACTCCGTGAAGCGGCTGCACTTCCGCTTCCTGCGGGACATCACCCGCTCGCAGCTGGTGGACAGCCTGCGCCATGGCCTGCACCGCAGCGCGGAGCTGCGCGAGGGGCCCTTGTCCCAGCAGCTCGGCGTCATGCTCGACTCGATGCGTGACGTGGAGAAGGGCGGGGACCTCATCATCACCTACACGCCCGGGGGCGGGCTGGAGATCGGCGGCGCGGCCAGCGGCGGCGTCTTCATCCCCGGCAAGACGTTCGCTGACGCGCTCTTCTCCGTCTGGCTGGACGTGCACCCCATCTTCCCTCGCTGAGGGCCCCACCCTGGCCAGGCGGCCAGGGCACCCGGCTGGCGAAATGCCATTGTGGGTTCTTCCTGACCTTGGCGCTCCCGAGCAGTAAGGTGGAGCTCCAATCATCGTTGTCGGGAGAACTCATACATATGCGGACACGGCTGATTCTGGCGGCATTCGTCGCGCTCTCCACGGGATGCGTTTCGCAGGGCAAGTTCGACGCGAAGGCGCTGGAGGCGGAGCAGCTCACCAAGGGCCTCACGGACGAGAAGGGTGCGCGCGAGGCCGCCGAGGCCAAGGTGAAGGAGCTGACGGAGAAAATCGCGGCGCTGGAGCAGGAGAAGACGGCGCTGGAGACGCGGCTGACGACCTCCGAGTCCCGCCTCACGTCGGGCGCCGCCGAGCGCCGGGCGCTGCAGGAGCAGAACGCGCAGCTGGCCGCGCTCAATGACGAGCTGGCTCGCAACTCCAAGAAGCTGGCGCAGGCGAAGGAGGAGCTGGAGAAGAAGAGCTCCGAGTACGAGAACCTGGCGCAGAGCCTCAAGTCGGAAATCTCCGAAGGCAAAATCGAGCTGTCCGAGCTGAAGGGCCGGATGACGGTGCAGCTCAAGGACAAGATTCTCTTCGCCTCCGGTTCGGCGCGGGTGGGCAAGGAGGGCGTGGAGGCGCTGAACAAGATCGCCACCGCGCTCAAGACGGTGCAGGGGAAGATTGTGCGCGTGGAGGGGCACACGGATGACGTGCCCACGGGCGGCGGTCAGTTCCCCACGAACTGGGAGCTGAGCCTGGCGCGAGCGATGGCGGTGGTCCGGGCGCTCCAGGACGCGGGTGTCGACCCGACGACGTTGTCGGCGGCGGGGTACGGCCAGTACCAGCCGATTGCGGCCAACGACTCGCCGGAAAACCGCAGCTTGAACCGGCGCATCGAAATCGTCCTCGCGCCCAAGTTGTGAGAGCTTCGGGAGGGCGCGCGCGGGTGCGCCCCTCCCCTCATGAAAACGCTCTTCACCGTCTTCTGTTTCCTCATCGCCACCGGGGCGCTGGCCCAGGCCCCGGATGGCGGCGTCGCCGACCCCGACGCGGGTGTCCCCACCGGTGTGCTGACGAAGCCACCCGAGCTCCTGCGTCAGGTGGAAGCGCCGTACCCCGCTGAAGCCGCCGCCCAGCAGTTGGAGGGGACGGTGGTGATGTTCATCGACATCTCGGAGACGGGCGCCGTCACGAATGTCGAAGTCACGCAGGCCGCGGGGCACGGCTTCGATGAGGCCGCGGTGGAGGCGGTGAAGCAGTTCGAGTTCTCCCCGGCGGAGGTGGACAACGTCCCTTCGCCAGTCCGTATCCAGTACGCGTACCAGTTCGTCTTCCGGCCCGTGGCGCCCGAGCCCACGGCGGACGGAGGCGTCTCGCAGCCCGAGGCGCCGGTGAACTTCAGCGGTCAGGCGCTGGAGCGAGGCACGCGCAAGCCGCTCAACGGCGCGGAAATCGTGCTGCCGGAGCTGGACCTGTCCACCGTCGCCGACGCGGAGGGGCGCTTCTCCTTCCGGGGTGTGCCGCTGGGCACGCACGAGGTGCTGGTGGTGCAGGGCGGCTATGACCGCTTCAAGACGAAGGAGACGCTGTCCGAGGGCTTGGAGACGCGCGCCACGTACTACGTGCAGAAGCGCATCTTCAGCCCCTTCGAGACGGTGGTGAGAAGCGACCGTGAGCGCAAGGAGGTGACGAGCACCACGCTCCAGGTGGCGGAGGTGCAGCGCGTGCCCGGCACGCAGGGCGACACGCTGAAGGTGGTGCAGAACCTGCCCGGCGTCGCGCGGCCCGCGTTCAACGGCGGCGCGCTCGTGATTCGTGGCACCAGCCCGCAGGAGTCCGGCGTCTTCCTGGACGGCCAGCGGATTCCCCTGCTGTTCCACTTTGGCGGCCTGACGAGCGTCTACAACTCCGAGCTGCTGGAGTCGCTGGACTACCTGCCCGGCAACTTCTCCTCGTACTACGGCGACATCACCGGCGGCGTCATCAACGTGAACAGCCGCGAGCCGAAGATGGACCGCCTCCACGCCACCGTGGGCGTGAGCCTGATTGAGTCCAACGCGGTGATTGAGGGGCCGATTACGGACACGCTGGGCTTCGCGCTTGGCGGCCGGCGCTCGTACATCGACATCGTGCTGGGAGTGATTCCGGAGGGTGACGGCCCGAGCCTCCAGGTGGCGCCGCGCTACTACGACGCGCAGCTCAAGCTGGTGTGGAAGCCGCTGTCGCGTCACACCTTCACGCTGCAGGGCATCACCTCGCGCGACAGGTTGGGGCTGGTGTTCGACCGGCCGTCGGACAACGACCCCACCGTCAACGGGAGCCTGGATGTCACCACGGGCTTCAACCAGCTGCGGCTGCGTCACCAGTACCGCGCGGACCGGCTCACGCTGGACACGCACGCGCTGGTGGGCAACACGCTGGTGGAGTTCGAGATTGGCGACCGCAACCTGCGCATCGCCTCCACGGACCTGAACCTGCGCGCCACCGCGGAGTACGCGCTGGTGGAGCCCTTCACCCTGGCGGGTGGCGTGGACGTGACGAGCAGCTTCGCGAACGTCAAGGCGCGCATCCAGCGTCCGCCGCGCGAGGGCGAGCCGCCCAGTCCGCTCATCACCGAGGACCTGCTCAACACCGACGGCGACTTCCTCCAGTACTTCCCCTCGCTGTGGATTGAGGGGCGCTGGCGCCCGTTCAAGGGGCTGCTGGTGGTGCCGGGCGTGCGGTACGAGGGGTATGTCTTCACGGACCAGAAGGAGACGAAGCGCACGCTCAACCCGCGTCTGGCGGTGCGCTACGCGCTGACGGACACGCTGACGCTGAAGGGTGGCGCGGGCGTGTACCACGGGCCGCCGGTGCAGGATGAGCCCAGCCTGGCGTTCGGCAATCCGGACCTGGCGGCGAAGCGCTCGCTCCAGTACGGCGTGGGCGCGGAGTGGCAGCCTCAGCAGGAGTGGTTCGTCAGCGGCGAGGTCTTCTACAACGACCTGGACAACCTCATCAGCCGCTCGGACGCGCTGGTGGAGCGGGACGGGGAGCTGGTGCCGGAGCGGCTGACGAACGGGGGCATCGGCCGCGTGTATGGCCTGGAGATTCTCATCCGCCGTTCGCTGACGGAGCGCCTGTTCGGCTGGATTGCGTACACGCTCAGCAAGAGCGAGCGTCGGGATGCGCCGGGAGCGAACTGGCGCCTGTTCGACAACGACCAGACGCACGTGCTGACGGCGATTGCCTCGTACAAGCTGCCGAAGGGCTGGGAGGTGGGGGCGCGCTTCCGCTTCGCGTCGGGCAATCCGACGACGCCGGTGGTGGGCTCGGTGAGGGATGACGGCACCGACGTGTTCCTGCCGCTGTTCGCGGGGGTGAACTCGCGACGGCTGCCGTCGTTCAATCAGCTGGACGTGCGCGTGGACAAGATTTTCGTCTTCGACAAGTGGACGCTGGACGTCTATCTGGATTTGACGAACGTCTACAACAACGCGGCGGTGGAGGGCATCGCCTACAACTACAACTACAGCGAGAGCGCCTACTTCGAGGGACTGCCCATCCTTCCAGTCATTGGCGCCAAGGGGAGCTTCTGAGCATGCGCACGCGAGTCCTCGTCACACTGGCCGCGCTGCTGCTTGCCTGCGGCCCCGACTTCGAATTGCAGAGTGAAATCCGCCGGGTGCGAGTGCTGGGCATCCGCGCGGAGCCGCCGGAGCTGGTGCTGAATCCGGACACCGGGACGTTGCCGGGGCCGGTGACGTTCAGCGCGCTGGGCGTGGCGCCGGAGGGGCGGACCGTCACGGTGACGTATGCGCTGTGTCGCTACAACGGCAACCCGTATGACGGCCGCTGCCCGGGTGAGAACGGCGTGGCGCTGCCGGACGGTGTGTTGTCATTGCAGGACCCCAACGTGCAGGTGGTGTTGCAGGAGGCGCTGGTCGCGGCGAATCCCAATGGAGGAGGGACGCCGAATCCGGATGACCCGCGCACGCGCGAGGCGCTGGAGCAGGGCATTCCGCTCTTCGTGGGGTACGAGGCGTCGGACGGCACGGGCACGCCGGAGGGGGTGGAGCGGGGCGTGAGGCAGGTGCTGGTGCGCTCGACGACGGAGCCGAATCAGAACCCGTCGGTGGCGGACATCCTCTGGAATGATGTGCCGCTGACGGGGCCGCTGCCGGTGGACACGGAGGTGGTGTTCCGTCCGGTGCTCACGGAGGGGAGCTCGCAGGTGTATACGGCGGAGGACGGCCCGCGCACGGAGCAGGTCTTCTACAGCTGGTTCGTCTCAGGGGACGGCGAGGTGAAGGAGTTCCGCTCGCAGGAGCCGGTGGACAACAGGCCCGGAGACCCGACGTCGAAGTACGAGACGCCCGCCACGCCCCAGCGAATCACCGTCTATGTGGTGGCGCGTGACGGACGCGGCGGAGTGGGCTGGCTCAGCCGAGACGTGGACGTGGGGCCGTAGTCACTGGCAGGCGAGCTGCCCCAACGCACTCTGGCGTGGCGTTGGGGCGGGCTTCGTCGAAGCGCCTGCCAAAGCTGATGCTGCCCCCGGGGGCATGCTGTGAGAGGTTCCGCTGGGTTGGGGCGCTGAGTTCCGGACGGCCCTGCCTGATTGTCTGGTCTGGAATCAGTTCTCTTTGAGGGGATTCACAATCGGCCCGTCTAGAGATGTGCTGTCCCCATGCCTGTCGGCACGTGGGAGCGGACGCTTCCGGTCAGAAGCTCGAAGGGATGGCCTGAGCCCGCGAAGTGGCAGGCGTGCGCGTTCTGCGGGAAGCCAGCGCATGCCTTGGCGGCGGAGCCTGGGTCGAATGAAGGCAGCTCCGGAACGTTGAGCAGGAACATCCTCAACGGAGCGGAGCCTGAATCGCACCCTTGGTTCACCGGGGCCTATTCCATCGCAGCCCATCACCTGCTCTGCTCGGAGTCGATGAGTGGAGACGAGGACTGGGCGCGTGCCTGCTGGTACTTCGGTTACGATATCAACCGCGCGGAGAACGGTGTCTTTCTTCCCACCGTTCCCGCGGTCGCCTGTGAGCTTCATGTCCCAGTTCACCGGGGCCCCCACTCAGGCGGCTGGGCCTTCGACCTGGACCTGGCCTATCCCGAGGCCGTGAACAAGCTTTTGGAGGGTGTATCGCGGTCGGTAGACCGTGGGGGCTTCTGCGCGACGCCCACGGCTCTGACGAATACGTTGGACCGCCTCAGCCGAGACATATTGGGGAAGGTCGCGAAGGGGGCTTGGACCCTCACCACCGATGGTTTGGACTACCTCCCAGGGGGCAATGGCTGCTCTGGCGCGCTGAGCATTCCGGGCAAGCCACGCCTCCCATGTCCGCGCGGTCGACGTCATGGTGCACGTCACGGCACCACGCAAAAGGCTCTTCCACGACGAGCACTTCAGGTGGGGGCGTAGACGCATGCAACACGAGTACTTCGTCCTCATGCGCGCGCGCTCGCAGCACCATCCGCTGCTGGCGTGGAACCAGTCCGGAAGCGCGTTCCGAAAGGCCCGGCCCGTGGCTGTCAGTGAACCGGTCAAATTGCGGCTCGGCGAACCCGTTCCAGCGAAGCCCATCATGGCGGACTTTCACAGTCTGCCGGCGCCCGTTGTGTCGTCGCGGCTCAAGGAGGTTCTTGAAGCCGCGGACCTCCGAGGTGTCCAGTTCATTCCTGCTGACGTCGAGGTTGGAGACGCCGTACATCGTTACTGGCTGGTCCATATGTGGCGGGAGATTCGCTGCGTGGATCGGGAGCACTCCGACTTCGAGGACTCCGAGACGGGATTGTTCATGCTGCTGCTCGACCGGCTCGTGCTCGATGAGGCTGTCCTCCGGGAGATTCCGCTGGAGGAGCGGCTGGCCTTCGCCCTTGAGGAGCATGTCGTGTATCTGTTCCACCGCACCGTGGTGGAGCGGGTGCTGGCGATGACGCCTCCGCCCGAGGGGCTCCGCTTCATTCCCGTGGCGGAGTGGGGTGCATCATCGGCGTTCCGGTGACAGACGGCGCCAGCCCGAGTCGCGGGCGCTTTCGGACCTGTCACCACGCACCGCAAGGGGCGCGCAACCATCAGGTGAATGCGCATCGCAGGTGTGCGCTCCACTGCCTTCAGTCGGCCACCACTCCGCTTGTCCAGGCCCTTCCGTAGTTGACCCCTTTCCATCGAACCTCTCTGGCTTCTTGAAGGTGCTTGAAGCGGAGGACGAACAAGGTGGGTCCATTACCTGTGGTGACCAGTGCGCGAACCCCCTCGATCCTGCCGCCGAAGTAAGAGGGCTTTGCCTTCGTCTTGTGGAGGTAGATCATCCCGCCGACGAGCTGCTTGGCTTCGTCTGCTTTGATTGCCCAGTTGCCACTTTCCCAGTGGCCATCTGCGGACACTCGGTGGAGGTGTTCATTCTCATGGCAGATGAAGTGGATGGAAGGCATGCCTCCATCTTCGGAAGTTTGATGTTTGGGCGGAAGGATGAAGAAGCAGGCTGGAAGTGATCAGCTCGGGGAGGCTGGTCTGTTATGGAGTATAGACCAGCGCTCTTTGCGTCCTGGACGTGGCCCGCTACGGTGCCGTCGCGGGCGGCTTCCAGAGGAACACGTTGCGCCGTGTCCCGCTCACGACGATGAACACGTTGCGCGCGCGGCTGTAGCGGAACCGCCCATAGGTGCCATTCGACGCGGCAGGACCCGGGTCATCCCCCGTGCCCGTGACTTCCACCCAGCGCGCGTTCGGCAGGTCGAGCATCGCCAGCCTCTTCCCACCAGGGTACGCGACGAACCGGTCCAGCACCGGTGAGTACGCGAGCCCCGGCGCTCCGCCCACCGGCGTGCTCAACCCCGTGGTGCTGACGGTGGCGTGCGTCTTCCCCGCGTCGCTCAACGCATACGTCGACACCGTGGCGCCCTCGCGCACCAGCGCCAGGACGTTGCGCCGCGTGTCCACATCCGCGCCCGCGTAGTAGTAGCCCGCGCCGTCCGCCGCATGCGCTGTCCAGGTGTCGGCGACCGGGTCGTACTCATGCAGCTTCCTCGGCCCCACGTACCAGACGTGCCCGCGCGCATCGGCGGCGCTCGCTCCGTAGTCGATGACAGGGTTGTTCGCGCCGCGCACCCAGCGCCCCGTCCCGAAGTCGAAGCCCATCACCAACCTGGAGCCCGCCTGCCCGCTGGGATACGTACCCACGGAGCCGAGCACATAGAAGCGACCCGTCGCCTCGCTGAAGGCGATATTGCCGTAGGTGTGCGCACTGCGCGGCTGCTGCGAGTCGACCTGGGCGAGAATGCTCGGCTCGTCACATAGCTCCGGACGCACGTAGCCGCTGGCCGTCAGGCTCGTGTCCGGGATGTCGAGCGACGCGACGGACGGATAGAAGCCACACGTCTCCAACCGCTTGTCCCGCATCACCGGCGTGACGCTGTTGCCCGTCATCCCCGTGGGCAGCTCCGTCCACCGCTTCCACGTCATCGACGCCAGGTCGAACGTGAAGACGTTGTTGTACGGCGAGTCGTCATGCCCGCCGCCCCAGACAATCAACCTGTCCCGGAGCGAGTCATAGGCCCCACCGCTCCACGCAATCATCACCGCTTCGCACGGGTAGCTGGAGTACGGCAGGGGACACACGTCCGCCATGTTCGTCCCCGGCAGCTCCTTCCAAGAGCCCGTCGGCATGGCGGCGATGATGGCGTCGACAGGGCCTGGCTCGATTCCCCCCGCATCGGGCACGGGGCCCGAACCCCCGTCACCTCCAGCGCCCGCGTCCGCACCGGGTCCTCCATCCGCTCTCGGCGGTGTCTCGGAGGGGTCGCCGTCATCACAGCCGGGAGACAGCACCGCGGCCCAGACCCACGCGGCGGGGAGCAGGACTCGAGAGAGTCGTCGCATCCCACATCCTGTGCGGCGCGCTCACGACGCGTCTCGACAAGACGGGCGCGGTCTCTCCTCGAGGGCGGAGCTTCCTGGAACGACCGATGCACCCTGAGTCAATTGAAACCTAATTCTATCCCTGAAAATAAGAATTCGCGAGAAGTCCACTTGGTTCCGTTCCCCAGGAATGGTTGGTTCCGCCCCTCCCTTCACCTGGAAAGGACTCCCCCATGCGGAACCTCCTCGCAGTGACTGCCTCCCTCTTTTCGCTCACGTTCCTCGGCTGCAACGCCGCGCCCGCGGAGCCGACCCCCGAGCCCACGCCGGAGACCTCGGAGCAGACCCAGAGCCTGACGGCGACGGGCCAGAGCTGCCAGTTCGACACGGAGTGTGCTTCGGGCCTGTGCTGGGTGGAGGCGGATTCCTACCCCCTCTACAACCCGCAGTGGATTCACGCCGACAGCTGCACCGAGGAGTGTGGTGGCCCCACGGACCATGAGAGCTGCCGCCTCCTGGCCCTCGACCTGAACGCTCCGTACCCGAACAACGCGCGCTGCATCCCCGCGCGGGGCGTCTACGACAACTACCCCTACGACGACATCTTCTACGTGTGCGACATGCTCCGCGTCGGCCTGGGCCGCGTTCACTGGTCCGAGTAGTCGCGACGTGACTCGCGCCGCCCGGAACGCGATAGCGCCGGGCGGCGTGTCATCGTGGATGCGCTCCACACGCGGAAGCACCCGCGATTCGTGCGGAAGACTCCAAGGCGAGCTACCAGACGCTGGATGCCATGCTTCGTCTACACGAAGTGAGCGCGTGTCCGCGGCTCAGCCGAAAGACGCGGAGGCGCGTCCCAGACCCTCGGCCACGGAGGTGAAGGCGTCCGCGGTGCGCACGCGCTCCTCGCCGAAGCGATTCACATAGAGCTGGCGCACGGCGGGAATCTGCGAGGAGCCGCCCGTGAGGAACACGGCGTCGATGTTCGCCGCCTCGGGGTGACGCGACAGCAGCCCCACCGTGCACTGCTCCAGCTCGTCGAGCAGCGGCTTGCTGAACACCTCGAACTCCGCGCGGGTGATGGGCTCGTGGAGGTTGATGCGGGCCTCCTCGAAGTCCACGGTGGCCACCTCGTCGCGCGACAGGCGCACCTTGGCGGCTTCAATCGCGCGGAACAGGCGATAGCCCAGGTTGTCCATCACCAGGTCGTGGAGCGCCTCGATTTCGGGCTGCTTGTCACTGGTCTCCAGCATGGTGTCCAGCAGGTCCTGGGTGGACTTCTCCCGGATGAAGGACATCTCGTGCCAGGACAAGAGCTTGGCCATGACGTGTTGGGGCATGGGCAGGCGCTTGTCGCTCAAGCCTCGCACCCGATAGGTGGAGCCCGCGCCAAAACGCGGCAGGAGCTTGTGGCGCATGATTTCGGCGTCGAAGCGGTCACCGCCGATGCGGACACCGGTGGAGCCCACGACGTCCGGGCGGCGGTCCTTGACGCCTCGGCGCGAGGGGCCCAGGCGCATCAGCGTGAGGTCCGTGGTGCCGGCGCCGAAGTCGGCCACGAGGACCAGCTCATCGCGGGTGAGCTGCGCCTCGTAGGCGAGCGCGGCGGCGATGGGCTCGATGAGGAACTCGATGTGCTGGAAGCCCGCCAGCTCGGCGGCGCGGTGCAGGCGCTTCTGGGCGAGCGCGTCCGCGTCCTTGTCCGGCGTGAAGACGGCGGGGCGGCCGAGGATGACGGCCTCCGGAAGGCCACCCATGTGGGCGCCCGCGGCCTCGCGCACGCGGCGCAGGAGGATGGCGACCAGGTCCTCGATGGTGAAGGTGCGGCCCTTCACCTGGGTGGCGCGGAAGGAGTTGGAGTGGAGGAAGGACTTCACGGACTGGATGAAGCGCCCGGTGTTGTCCTCCATGTAGCGGTTGATGGCGTCGGCGCCCGTGTAGATTTCGCGCTCGTCGTCCGGAAAGAACATCACGGAGCGGAAGAGGCGGGGCTCCGAGGTGTGGGGTTGCAGCGACAGCACCGTGCCGTCAGGCAGGGCCGCGGCGGTGTTGCTGGTTCCGAAGTCGAGTCCACAGGCATGCATGGGGGTGCGCCCCTTATCGCCAAACTCCAGGAAAGGGTAGGGCGTCGTGAGCCGGGCTGCCCGCTGGAGGACGGGCGAGTGGGCGGCCGCCCGGAGAGGGCGTGGGTTGGCGAGATTCGATGACTTCCCATGTTTCTTTTTCGGAAGTCACGACAGGGGGTCTTCATGAAGGTCCGCGCGAGAGGGTGGGTGGCCGCCGGTGCCGCCGCGTTGCTCGTCACCGGCTGCCGCGAGCGCGGCCAGGAGGCGCAGTCGCGGCAGGGCGCAGAGGCGACCGCGAGTGAACAGCAGCATCAGGCGAACAGCGCCCAGGAGGAGGTGCGGCAGAAGCAGGAGGCTCTGGACGAAGCCAAGGCCCGCGCTCAGCGCGAGGAGGGCGAGGCGGACCAGTCCCAGACCGCACAGCAGACAGAGGCCGCGCAACAGGCCGCCCAGGCCCGGCAGCAGGCCACGGATGCGACGCAGCAGGCCGGGGGCGCGCAGCAACAGGCGGGGGCCGCGCAGCAGCAGGCCACCCAGGCAACCGGAGCTGCTCAGCAGCAGGCTGCCCAGGCGGGACAGCAAGCCGCGGGTGCACAGCAGCAAGCTGCTCAGGCGGGACAGCAAGCCTCGGACGCTCAGCAGCAAGCCGCACAGACGGGACAGCAAGCCTCGGACGCTCAGCAGCAAGCCGCCCAGACGGGACAGCAGGCCGCGGACGCTCAGCAGCAAGCCGCACAGACGGGACAGCAGGCCGCGGACGCGCAGCAGCAGGCCGCCCAGGCGGGACAGCAGGCCACGGACGCGCAGCAGCAGGCCCAGGCCAGCTCCACCGACGCGGAGAGAGAGGCGGAGCGACAGGCCGACCTGCGGGCGGAGCGGGAAGCCGAACTCCGCGCGGAGCAGCGCGCCGAGCAGCAGACGGCACAGAGCGGCTCCGCACCGTCGGGCACGCAGTCGGGGACGGGACAAGACACGCAGTCACCCGTGGCCTCTTCCTCGGGGACGGGCACGTCGTCCACACCGTCCACCGGGTCGCCCACGGACTCCAGCTCGGGACAGGCCTCCGGAGGCTCGGGGCAACAGGTCGACGAGGGCACGCAGCCGCTGTCTCCCCTCGAACAACTCGATGCTCGACAGCAGCAGGGTCAGACGACGAGCGGCACGGAGCAGCAGCCCGCCACATCGGGCACGGAGCAGCAGCCCATCGCCACCGCGCCTTCGACGACCACGCAGCAGCCTGCCTCCGGGACCACCGACTCCTCGACGGGCGCCTCGGGCACCCCCCAGCAGCCACAGGCGCAGCAGGGCACGCAGCAGCAGCCCCAGCAGCCCGTGGTCATGCTCCCGGTTCCCTCCGGCTCGCAGTCGAGCAGTGGCACCGCGTCGGGAACACAGGCCCAGCAGAACACCCCGCAGCAGTTCACCGGCGAGTTGATTCGCGCGACTGAGACCGAGGTCCTGCTCAGTCAGAATGGTGAGCCCCAGCTCCGCTTGACGGTCAAACCCGAGACGCAGGTGACCGTGGATGGGTTCCGCTCCGTCGCCGAGGACATCCAGGAAGGCGCCCAGGTCCGCGTCTCGTACACCATGGATGAGACAGGGGAAGCCAAGGCCGTGAGCATCGACGCGACCTCCCAGGGAAGCACCACGGGGACCGGCTCCACCCAGGAGCAACCCACACAGCAGCAGTAATCAGGGTGTGACGGTGTCACGCTGTCCGCCGCCACCATGGTAATCCCAGACCCCTCTTTCGAGAGGGGTCACACACATGAAGCAGCAACTAATCGTCCTCCTGGGTGGATGGTGTCTCGGCGCGCTCCTCGGCTGTAACGCGGGCGGGCCGACACAGGTCGCGGACCGCTTCGTCGCGCAAGCCACGCTCACCGAGGAAGAGCCTCCCCAGGGCCCCTGTGGAGAGGACGGCGTCTGTGACCTCGGGGAGACACCCCAGACCTGTCCACTCGACTGCGACAGTCCCGGCGACCCTTGCGGCAACGGATTGTGTGAGCCCTTCGAGACGCAGCAGAGCTGTCCCTCCGATTGTAGCGCCGGTCCCATCGGTGCCGTGTGTGGCAACGCATGGTGCGAGTCCTCCGAGACGCGGCAGAGCTGCCCCGCAGACTGTGGCGCCGGCCCCATCGGCGGGACGTGTGGCAACGGATATTGCGAGGCGCTCGAGTCGCATCTGAGCTGCCCCACCGACTGCGACAGTCCCGTCGGTGACTCGTGCGGCGATGGGTTCTGCGAGTCGCACGAGACACACCAGGACTGCCCCGCGGACTGTGACGGCTGAGCCCCGAATCCCTATCGCCTGGTCGACAAGGGAATCAGCTTCGACGCCGATACCCCTCCCACCTTCCCCTCCACAACCTCCGCGAGCCTGATTGGAACGGGGAGGGGACATGCACGTGGCGAAATCCTGGATGATGAGGGCGCTCCTGGCGAGCGCGGTGATGCTGACGTCGGCTTGCTCAGACAACAATCGTGAGAGCGTGGACCCGGGACTGAGCGAGCAGACGCTGACGCTCGATGACGCCCAGATAGTCCGGGTGCTGCAGGTGGCCAATGAAGGAGAGGTGGCCCTGGGCACGCTGGGACAATCCCGGGCCACCACCGAGCCCGTGCGTGACTTCAGCGCGGAGATGGTCACCGAGCACACGGCCGCGCGACAGCAGCTGGATGCCCTGGCCGCGGCCCAGGGGATTCGGCCCGCGGACAGCGAGGTCTCGATGCAGCTCATGGAGGAGGTCCAGCGGCTGATGATGGCGCTGGACGGACTGGAGGGAGAGCGCTTCGACCTGGCGCTGATGGACGCTCAGCTCGCGGCCCACGCTCGCACGGCCATGCTGGCGGATGCCCTGCTCGCCCCGCAGGCCCAGAACGAAGCCCTCCAGCAGGAGCTGCGCGTGCAGCGGATGGCCGTCCAGAAGCACCTGGAAGAAGCCCTTCCCATCCAGAAGGCCCTCTTCGAAGCGCCATAGGCCCGGGCGCTCGCGGTCTTGCTACGCGAGCACCTGGAGCAGCCGCCGGGGAATCGCCTCGGCGTGCCAGCGCTGGAGCTCGCGAGCAATCTCCGCGGAGCGCTGTGCCCGGCCCTCGCGGATGAGCGGCAACAGGGCTCGCGCGGCCTTGCGCTCCCCGGGCTTGCCTCCGGCGGCGAGTCGCTCGAACACCTCCAGCCTCACGTCCGCGTCGTGCAGCTCCCCCAGTCCTTCCTGGAGCGGGACGAGCACCTCCACCAGCGCGCCCAGCGTGCGGCGGAACGCGGGCTGGAAGATCTCCAGCTCGTAGCGCAGCTTCTTCAAGTCCTTGCGCAGCGCATGCGCGGACGCGGCGTCGGGCGCGTCCATGTAGACCTTCATCCGCTTGCGCACGCGGCGCACCCGCCAGAGCAGGGGCTCCTTCACCCGGCGCCCGCCGAAGCGGTGGTCGTCCTCCAGCCCGTCCATCTTGCGCAGCAGCCGGGGCATGGTGCGCGAAGCCCACCGCTCCAGCTCCGAGCGCAGCCGCTTCTCCTTCGCCTTCAGTCCCGCGAGGCGCGCCTTGCCCAGCGCGGCGATGCCCGCGCGCGTGTCGGGCTTCTCGCGGCGCGACTTCTTCGCGACCTCCTCCAGCCAGGCCGCCTGGACGTGCAAGTCCCTCACGTCGCCCAGCGCGTCCTGGAGCCGCTTCACCTCCACCTCCAGCTTGCCCAGCCCGCCGAGCGGACGGAACACCTGGATGGCGGCGCGCAGCCGGCGCGTGGCCACGCGCATGTCGTGGACGCCGTCGTCGTCGAGCTCCTCCGCGAGCTTCGCCTCGGGCTTGCGGACATCCGCCAGCCGGCCCGCGAGGATGCGCCGCGCGGCCTCGCCCAGCTCGCTGTCCGGGCCCAGTCCTCGAATGGGTGTGGGTTGGGCCATCTGCCTAGCCTCCCGTCATGGCCTGAGTGGTCAGCATCCGCTCGGCGGCCTCGGGGCCTTCCCACCCGAGGATGCGCGCGTCCTTGTCCTCGAAGTGCACGGCGGTGAGGAAGAAGTGCGCCAGCTCCTCGCGCTCGCGGCGGGACACGTCCTGGTACGTGCGCAGGTGCTCGGTGCGAGGCGATGCCGTGGGCAGCGCGATGATGCGGTCATTGCGCTCACGCTCGCCCGGCTTGCCGCCCTTGCGCTTCTGGTCCACCTGGAGGACGCCCAGCGCGCGGCAGGGCAGCACCACCCCGGGCCACGTGGTGTCGTCCCACAACACCATGGCATCGAGCGGGTCTCCGTCCGGACCCTTCGTCGACGGGATGAAGCCCCAGTCGAACGGATACCGCAGCCCCCGAGTGAGGGGGCGGGAGAGCGTGAAGGCCGAGAGCGCGGCGTCGTACTTGAGCTTCACCGTCGAGCCCCGAGGGGACTCGACGACGACGTGAAAGGCGCCCTGGGGCCCGCGCGAGGGCAGGCGGGTGAGGTCCGTCGTCATGGAAGGTGAAAGGTCAGCCCGCTCCTCCCGCGCGGCAAGCGCCTTCGGGAGGGACTTTCGGCTCGCCAACCTTCCAGGCAGGCGGGCTAGACGGAGCCCAACAACGCGACGATGGCGCTGCCGACGAGTCCCACGCCCGTCAGGACGAGGCCGGTGATGGGCATCCACCGTCGCTGCCGTCCGGGGGGCTCCCGGGTGCGGTACAGGGCCACGATGTTCACTATCACCGAGGCAATCTGGACGGCGATGCACATGGGGACGAGCGAGAGCACGCCCAGCACGAGCCCGCTGACCACGAACCCCATGCCCGCGACTTCCGGCGCGTTGACGGTGCGCTCGCGCAGGTCCCAGCACGAGGGGCACATGGGGCGCGCCTCCGGGCGCACCCGCCGCTCGCAGTCCGGACACATGAACGTGCCGCAGCGGCCACACACCCAACTGGCGATGGCGTCGGGATGCCCCGCGCAGGAGGCGCCCTCCGGTGGCGTCTCCACGCTCATGCCGACTGCCGCTCCAGCGGGTGCTGCATGCCGCGCGACTGTCGCCGCCCGGAGCTCAGGTGCGCGGTGATGGTGGTCGCCGCCGACTCGCTGGGGAGGGAGAGGGTGAGGTGCCGGTTGTCGATTCGCTTCACCAGGGGCACCCGTCCCTTCATCACCGCGTAATAGGCCACGACGGGCAAGAGGACGGCGAGCAGCACCGCGACCAGGATGGGAGTCCCGTCGCTCCTGCCCGCGAACACCGCGATGCCGCCCACCAGGATGGCGATGGTGCCCAGGAAGGAGAGTCCGAAGAGCAGCTTGCTGCGCTGCCACCGGGCCCACCCCTCTTCGCTGAAGGGCAGGGTGCCCTTGGCGCGCTTGGTGAGTGCTATCGCGATGAGCAGCACGATGAGGGCCGCGAACGGCACGAAGATGAGCAGCCAGCGCGGATACCACGCGAACTTCACGGGCTTGAAGCTGATGCCCTCCGTCTGGCCGGTGATGACACAGACACGGGGCAGGTCGAACTCACTGAGCTCGTTCTTGGGAATGACAACGTCAGCAGCCATGGCGCGTGGTTCTAATCCAGACACTTCGGCGCGCGCCAGCCGGGGAGCCTCCTTGCTTCAGGAACTGCAGCTCACCACCAGGTGCCGGCCCCAGGCAGGAGGCTCCGTGGTGTACTCCTCGTACTCGGAGCGCTGCGTGAAGGGGTCTTCCAGGGCGGCGAGCAGGCGGTCCACCTCCGTGAAGTCGCCCTCCTGGGCGCGGGTGATGGCGGCCTGCGCCATCCAGTTGCGCAGCACGTAGCGCGGATTGACGCGCTCCATCCGCGCTCGCCGCTCCACGTCCACGCTGCCTTCCGAGGCGAGCCGCGCGCGGTAGCGCTCCGCCCACGCGTCGAAGCCCGCCCGGTCCGCGAACATCGCCCCCACCGAGTCCAGGTGTCCCAGCGCGCGGAAGAACCGCGTGTAGTCCACGCGGGCCTCGGCCATGCGCGCGAACAAGTCCCCCACCAGGGCGCGGTCCTCGTCGCGGGCCTCCTGGAGGCCCAGCTTCTGGCGCATCAACTTCAGGAAGTGCTCCTTGAAGGTGGGCTCGAAGGTGGTGAGCACCGCGCGGGCCTCGTCCTCGGATATCAGCGTGAGGAGCGCTTCACCCAGACACGCCAGGTTCCACATCGCGATGCGCGGCTGCTGGTCGAATGCGTAGCGGCCCCGGTGGTCGGAGTGGTTGCAGATGAAGCCCGGCTCGAACTCGTCCAGGAAGCCGAAGGGGCCGTAGTCCAGGGTGAGGCCGAGGATGGACATGTTGTCCGTGTTCATCACCCCGTGCGCGAAGCCCACCGCCTGCCATTGCGCCACCAGTCGCGCGGTGCGCTCCACCACTTCCGCGTAGAAGCGCGCGTGGCGCCCCGGTGCCCCGGACAGGTGCGGGAAGTGCGCGTCGATGACGTGGTCGGCCAGCAGCGCCACGTGCTCGTGCTGCTCGGAGTGGTGGAAGAACTCGAACGTGCCGAAGCGCACGTGGGACGGAGCCATCCGCACCAGCATGGCGCCCGGCTCGACTTCCTCGCGGTACACCCGCTCGTCGCCGCCAATCAGACACAGCGCGCGCGTGGTGGGGATGCCCAGCCCGTGCATGGCCTCGCCGCACAAGTACTCACGGATGGAGGAGCGCAGCACGGCGCGCCCGTCTCCGCCGCGCGAGAAGGGCGTGGGTCCGCCGCCCTTGAGGTGCAAATCCCACGACGAGCCCTCGCTGGTGCGTACCTGCCCCAGCAGCAGGGCACGGCCGTCTCCCAGTCGGGGCACGTACACGCCGAACTGGTGCCCGGCGTACACCATGGCGAAGGGCTCCATGCCCGGCAGCGGACGCCCCCCGCCGAACGCCTCGACGAACTCCGGCCGTCGAGCCTCCTCCGGCGTCAGCTCCAGGAGGCGCAGCGCGGCGGGGTTGAGGCTCACCACCCGGGCATTCGGGAAGGCGCGAGGAGACACCCTGGCGCCGAAGCCGGGGGGCAGGCGGGCGTACGAGTTGTCGAAGCGAAGCTGTTCGAGCGCGGGCATGGAGGGAGGAACGGTAACGCTCAGGGGACCTTCATGCCGCGCTGCACGGCGGGACGGTCACCCACGCGCGACAGCCACTGCGGCACCTGGCCCAGGCCCGCGAAGATTTCCGGGACGTAAGAGCGCATGCCCGCGACCCACGGGTAGAGGGCGATGTCCGCGATGGAGTAGCGGCCCGCCACGTAGTCCCCCTTGCCGAGCTGCCCGTCGAGCACCTTGAGCAGTCGCTTCGACTCCTCGGTGTAGCGGTCGATGGCGTAGGGAATCTTGGTGGAGGCGAAGCGGCCGAAGTGGTTGAGCTGGCCGAACATGGGGCCCACGCCGCCCATCTGGAACATCAGCCACTGCGTCACCTCCGTCTTGCCGCGCAGGCTGGAGGGCATGAGCTGGCCCGTCTTCTCCGCGAGGTACAGGAGGATGGCGCCCGACTCGAAGACGGTGATGGGGCTGCCGCCCGGCCCCTCCGAGTCGACGATGGCGGGAATCTTGTTGTTGGGGTTGATGGCCAGGAACTCGGGCTTGAACTGCTCGCCCTTGCCGATGTTCACCGACTTCGCGGTGTAGGGCAGCCCCAGCTCCTCCAGGGCGATGGAAACCTTGCGCCCGTTGGGCGTGGCGAACGTGTACAGGTCAATCATGGTTGGACTCCCGTGAGCCGCGCGCTTTCCCGCCAGAGCTGCTCGGCGAGGGCGTCGTCCCGCGCGGCGGCGGACGGCTTCCTCTGCCGGCAACGGAAGAAGTACTTCCCGGAGACTCCGTCCACCTCCGGCGAGGACGCCAGGTAGATGGAGGTTCGCGCGCCGCTCTTTGCGGACAGGAAGAACGGCCCGCCCAGCTTCACAACCCAGCGGAAGAAGCCCTGGGTGTTGTGGCCGAAGCCCGAGCGCACCGTGCCGGGGTGCACCGCGTTCGTCGTCACGCGCGTGCCCTCCAGCCGCTTCGCCAGCGAGTGGGTGAACAGGATGTTGGCCAGCTTGGACGTGGCGTAGACGCGGAAGCCGTCGTAGCGGCGCTCGCTCTGGAGGTCGGTGAGGTCGAGCTTGCCGACGTAGTGCGCGTCCGACGACACGTTGATGACGCGCGCGGGGCCGCTGGCCTTGAGCGTGTCCAGCAAGAGGTGCGTCAGGAGGAAGGGCGCCAGGTGGTTGGTGGCGAATGTGGCCTCCAACCCATCCACCGTCACCTCGCGGCGGTCGATGATGAGGCCCGCGTTGTTGAGCAGCACGTCCAGGCGCGAGTAGCGCGAGCGGAAGGTGTCGGCCAGCGCACGCACGGCTTGCAGCGAGCTGAGGTCCGCGAGAATCGTGTCGACGCGCGCGCCCGCGACGGACTGGTTCACCGCGTCCACGGCGGCCTGGGTGCGGGCGGGGGCCCTTCCGACAAGCACCACCGTGGCGCCCAGGCGTCCTAGGGCCTTGGCCGTCTCCAGGCCGATGCCGCCGGTGGCCCCGGTGATGAGGCACACCTTCCCGTCCATCCGTGTCTCAGCGCTCATGTGGCGTCCTCTGGATTCCGAGGTCGCCTTCTATATGCCGACACGGGCCCGGACGCTCGTGGAAGCGCCGGGCCCGTGGGAAGGGAGTTCAGGGTGCCGGGCGTGGCTCAGGCGTGCGGAGGCCGGGTGGGCTCGCTGGAGCGGGACTCGTCGCGGCCGCCCTTGACGCGCGGAGTGGGGCGCGCGGTGCCGTTGAGGTGGCTCTCCAGGAACCACATGTCCAGCTCCACGTCGCCCAGAACCTGGGTGAGCAGGTCCACGGTGATGGGCTCCTCCAGCTCATCGCAGCGCTGGATGCCGCCGCGGATGGAGGCGCCGTAGCGCGCGAAGCGGTCCACGAGGCACTTCAGGTGGTCCTCGCTCTCCACGGCCTTGAGGTCGTACTCGGGCAGCTCGCTGTTCTTGGCGGCCAGCCGGATGGTGCCCTCGGCGTAGCCGCCCAGGGTGCCGGCGCGCTCGGCGAACTCGTCGGCCTGCTTGCGCGCGTGCTTGGCCAGGTCGTCGAAGAGCAGGTGACGGCTGTAGAAGTGGGTACCCCGGATGTTCCAGTGCGCTTGCTTGATTTGCCAGTGCAGGTCGATGGAGTCGGCCAGCAGGTTGTTCAGCAGGTCGATGATCTCCTCACGCGTCTCACTGGGGACATTCACATGGCTGGGAAAGTTCATGGTTGGCGCTCCCTCCAAGAAGGCTTTCCCAAAGGTGGGGATGGCCTTCCCCAGGCGCCATGACGAGGCGTCCTGGCTGGAGAGCGGACGGCCAGCCGGGCGGTCCGTCCGCCGACGCGTGACGCTCAGGGGTGGGTGCGCGCGTCCGCGCCGTCGAGGCGCACGTGGACCCGGGCGAGCAGAAAGAGCGGCCTCGGGGGCAGGCCAGCGTGAACTCCCACGAGAAACCACTCGGGTGGTGGCCCGTGACGCGACCCCCGCGTCAGGGAGGCGGCGGAAGGGGGCGACTGGACGTCATCGGGCTTGGACGTCAGGGTGCTTCTCCTCGGGGGAGGCAGGAGGCAGACTCTGAAGGTGTCCCGGCGTTCATCGTGGTGGATTGCGGTCGTGGTCTCCGTGCTCGTGCACGCGGCGCTCTTCCTGGCGCTGTCGCGAGTGCGGTCGGCCGCGCCATCGCGTCCCAGCGCGGTGACTGAGCTGGAGCTCGTCTACCTGGAGCCCAAGGCGCCCGCGGCGCCGCCACCTGCTCCAGCCCCCGCCGCGCGGCCCCCCGTGCCCGAGCGTGCTCCACCCCCGCGTCGGACGGAGCGTCCACCCGAGGACATCGCGCGGACGCCCGAGGGCAAGAAGAAGGAGGAGCCGCCCTCGGCCGTCGCGGAGGCGCCTGGAGCCACGTCGAAGGAGCAGGAGCCCTCGGGCACTCCGGAGGATGCGCCCACCCGGGCCGCGCCGCCGACGGTTTCACTCGTGCCGAAGGGGCTCTGGGGCAGCGAGCCTCCGGGCAAGCCGGCTCAGTCGGGCACGACGCTTCGCAATGACGGCTCGGTGCCGGACCGTCGCGCCATCGCTCAGCGGGAAGCGGCGGAGGCGAAGGAGCGGGTGGATGGGTGGGCGGCGGATGCGAGTGCGACGGCGCGTGCGGAGAGCGGCGCGGTGAATCCGTACTTCACGAACCTCCAGGACCGCTTCGCCAAGAAGCTGGTGAATCCGCCGTCGCCGGACCTGAAGGTGCTGGGCTCGCGTCTCAAGCGCGAGCAGGTGGAGGCCACCGAGCGCTTCGGGAAGACGGGCTCGCCATATGTGGCGGAGAAGAGGGACAGGCGGCTGGAGCAGCGCAACCGCCTGGCGGCGGCCGTCGAGGCGGGGCGGGCGGCGAACATGTTCATGATGGACGTCACCGCGCCGGTGCTCGCGCTCGCCACGGTGCTGGAGGTGCGGCAGGCGCGGGACGGGAAGCTGCTGGACCTCAAGGTGCTGGAAGGCTCGGGCGACCCCAAGTTCGACGCGTGGGCGGTGACGCATCTGCGCGATGCGCTGGCCAGCGCGGACGCGCCGCCGGAGTCCGGCCTGGGCCTGCCCGAGGATGAGCTGCGCAGCCGGTGGCGGCTGGAAGAGTACCTGGGCAATCCCCGCGTGAAGGTCATCCTCATCGGCGTGTACTGAGCCGCTGTTTCGCGCGGGCCTCGCTCGGTCAGCGCGCCGGGCGCTCGGCGTAGACGGGCTGACCCTGGGGCGCGGTGCCTTCGGTGGCGTAGCCCTCCTTCACCCAGTACTCGATTCCGCCGATGAGCTCCTTCACGCGGAAGCCCAGCGCTGACAGGCGCGCGGCGGCCTTGGTGGAGCCGTTGCATCCG
This sequence comes from Myxococcus qinghaiensis, assembly GCF_024198215.1. Taxonomy (GTDB): domain Bacteria; phylum Myxococcota; class Myxococcia; order Myxococcales; family Myxococcaceae; genus Myxococcus; species Myxococcus qinghaiensis. Next base: position 385,136 of record NZ_JAKCFA010000009.1, on the reverse strand, counting down.
GGGCTCCAGCAATAGGTGACGATGACGTCGTCCTTGCTCAGGTTCGCCGTCGTGGCGGCGGAGAGCGTCCGCGCGGGCAGGTTCAGGGCGCCGGGGATGTGGCGCTCCGCGTAGGCGTCCGGCGAGCGGACGTCCACGACGACGAAGCCCTTCTTGCCGCGCTCCAAATCCAGGTGCAGGTCGGCGGCGTCCGTCTCCACGGAGAGCTTCGCGAGGAAGTGACGGTGTGCTTCCTCCGGCAGGGCAGCGGGGGTTTCGAGAACGAAGGAGAACGGGGTGGCGGGCGTGGTCATGACGGAGACTCCCTGAGCTTCGATGCCGGCAACAGTGCTCCCGGAGTGGTCCACATGAAAGCGCCATTCCGTGTCAGAGGACTGGACCACTTTCAGCCGGGCTCGGGTTGTGGTGGGCCGGAGCCCTGGCTACAGAGTGCGCATGTCGAAGCGCTCCGTGGGTGTGTCGCTGCCGTTCCTCATGCCGGACGCGGGCAGGGAAGCGGGCCCCTTGCATCGACAGCTCTACGAGCGGCTGCGCGAGGCCATCCTCGCGGGGACGCTCGCGCCCCGAAGCCGCCTGCCGTCCACGCGCACGCTGTCCCGGGAGCTGGGGATTTCACGAGGGACGGTGGAGGAGGCCTTCGCGCAGCTCGACGCGGAGGGCTTCCTGGAGCGACGCGTGGGCTCGGGCAGCGTCGTTGCGTTGCCAGACCACGCTCGAGGGCCTCGCTCCGTGTCTGCTCGAGGGCCGCGCTTCGTGCCTGCTCACGGGGGCGCAAAGGCCGCGAGCCTGGGCGGGCTGTCCCGGCGGGGGCGGCGCATGGCGAGCGACGTGCTTCCTGCCGAGCCGCGTGACGTGCGTCCCTTCACGCCGTGCCTGCCCGCGCTGGAGCTCTTTCCCACGACGCTGTGGGCTCGCACGGTGGCGAAGCAGGCACGCATGCTGGAGCCGGGACGGATGACCGCTGGCGAGCCCGAGGGCTTTCGTCCACTGCGAGAGGCCATCGCGGCGCACCTGGGGCCGGCTCGCGGCGTGCGTTGTGACTGGCGCCAGGTCCTGGTCTTCGCGAGCACACAGCAGGCCCTGGACCTGACGGCCAGGCTTCTCCTCGATGAAGGGGATGGGGTGTGGCTGGAGGAGCCGGGCTATCTCGGTGCCCGCGTGGCCTTCGAGTCCGCGGGCGCGCGCCTGCATCCGGTCCCCGTGGACGGGAATGGCCCGCGCGTGGAGGTGGCGCTGGCGCGAGCGCCGAAGGCCCGGCTGGCCTATGTCACGCCTTCGCACCAGTACCCGCTGGGCGTGACGATGAGCCTGTCACGAAGGCTGGCCCTGCTGGAGCATGCGCGCGCCTCCGGGATGTGGCTGTTCGAGGACGACTACGACAGCGAGTTCCGCTATGCGACGCGGCCACTCGCCGCGATTCAGGGCATGGACGTGGCGGGGCGTGTCCTCTACGCGGGCACCTTCAACAAGGTGATGTTCCCTTCGTTGCGACTGGCCTTCCTCGTCGTCCCGGAGGCGTTGGTGGACGCCTTCACCGCCGCGCGCGCCGCCACGGATGGCCATGCGCCTCCGCTCACGCAGGCCGCGATGGCGCACTTCATGGAGTCAGGGCACTACGCCGCGCACCTGCGGCAGATGCGTCTGGTCTATGCGGAGCGCCGCGACGCGCTCCTGGATGCCCTGGAGCGAGAGACGCGGGGGGAATTGCAGCTCGGCGCGGCGGAGGCGGGGATGCATGTCACGGCGTTCCTGGCGGAAGGACTCCAGGATGTGGCTGTGATTGAGCGGACGGACGCACGGGGCCTGGGCGCGCGCCGACTGTCCCCGCTCTACCTGGGGCGAGGGCGGCGGCAGGGGTTGGTGCTGGGGTTCTCGGGGGCGAGCCCCGCCGGGCTCCGCGCCGCTGTCAGGACGCTGTGCGGCTTGCTCGACGGCCCGCCCCGTCAGCCCCTTCGCGCGAGGCGCCACGCCAGCGCAGCGGGGTCGTCCCCTCCCAGCCCTGGAACGCGCGGCTGAAGGAGTTCAGCTCCTCGAAGCCCAGCAGGAACGCCACCTCGTTGGCGTCCAGGTCCGTGCTCGCGAGCAGCTGGCGCGCGGACTGGTGGCGCACTTCATCGAGCAGGTGCTGGTACGTCGTCCCTTCTGCCTCCAGCTTTCGCTGGAGCGTGCGCGAGCTCAGGTGCAGCTCCTCGGCGACCTTCTCGACGGAGGGACGCTCGCCGCACATGCGGCGTCTCAACGCCAGGCGCACGTCGTCCGCCACGGTGTGTCGCTGTCGCTGCTCCCTCTCCCGCTCCAGCCCGGGCACCAGCATCGCCAGCAGGTCCGCGTTGTGCGTGAGGAAGGGCTCGTCGAGCGCGCTCGCCTCGAACACGAGCATGTCCACGGGCGCATCGAACCGGACCTTGCAGCCGAAGTGGCGGGTGAGCAGCTCCGCGTCGGAGCGACGTCTCGCCAGCTCGACGCGTCGGGGCACCAGCGACTTGCCCGTGCCTCTGCGCGCGAGCGCCAGCGTGGAGGCGAACGTCGCGTCGACGAGGAACAGGGGCAAGGGCCCCTCCGCCAGCAGCCAATGGAACCGGAAGCGCGCCTCGCCCTTTACGACTTCGACTGTCACCTCCTCCGGGCAGACCAAGCCTTTGTAGCGGGCGAGCTTCGCCAGGGCCTCGCCCAGCGTGGGTGCGTGGAGCGCCGCCATGGAGGCGACGTCGAAGTGGTGGGGTCTCGCCCCGGAGCCCACGCGCAGGCCGACGTCCCTCCCGCCCCCTACGGCCTCCACTGCGTGCCAGAACGCCATGAACTCCCGCGTCGTCAGGCGCGCCTTGGGCTCCTGGAAGCGCGAGCGGACCAGGCCCGCGTGTCGCAGCACGCGCTCGACCTCCACGCCGAGCGCGGCGAGGCGGTCGAGCAGCACACTGGGAACAGGGACGAGGTCGGCGGGCACGTCAGTTCCTCTTGGTCACCAACATCCGGGCGACCGGAGTCTCCGCGAAGGGAATCAGCCCATCAACGTCCGTGGAGATGCTGAGCGGCTTCCACCGGGAGTCCTCCGCCGCGCGCTCCCGGACGATGACCTCCGCGAGGAACACGGCGTCGGACCCGAGCAGCAGGCGCAGGGGTGGCCGCGGCTCGTCGGCAATCTGGAGAATCGCCTTCGCGGCCTTGGCGGGGTCTCCACGCGGGCCGTCCGCGCCCTGTCGCACGTGCTGGGTGAAGGCGCCCACCGTGGGCTTGTAGGCGTCGCTGATGTCACCGACGTGCATGGACGAGCCGGCCCAGTCGGTGCGCATGCCCCCGGGCTCGACGATGGTCACCCGGATGCCCAGCGGCGCCACTTCCTGCGCGAGGACCTCCGAGAACCCTTCCATCGCCCACTTCGCGGACTGGTATGACGCCAGTCCGGGCGAGCCTCGGCGTCCGCCGATGGAGGACACCTGGATGATGTGCCCGTCCTTCTGCGCGCGGAGCACCGGCAGGGCGGCGCGGGTGACATGCATCATCCCGAAGAAGTTCGTCTCGAACTGCTCGCGGAAGTCCGCCTCGTCCACGTCCTCGATGGCGGCCACGTTGGCGTAGCCCGCGTTGTTGACGACGACGTCCAGCCGCCCGAAGGCGCGGGTCGCCTCCGCGATGGCCGCTCGCGCGGCGGCGGGGTCCGTCACGTCGAGCGCCACCGCGCGCACCCGGTCGCCATACCGCTCCACCAGGTCCTTCAGTTGCTCCGGCTTGCGCGCCGTGGCCACGAGCCGGTGACCGGCTGCCAGCACGGCCTCCGCCAAATCACGGCCAAGGCCGCGAGAGCTTCCAGTGATGAGCCAGACCTTCGACATGGGGACCTTCCTTCTCTTCGTCGTCGCGCCGTGAATTCGGCCACGCCCAAGAGTTACGAACCGCCCCACACGGGCGCCAATCGCATGGCGCCAAGGTTTCATCCCATCGCGCCACCGAGCGCGCAGGGCGCTTGTCTGGGGGTTTGCTGTCCCGGGCTCAATCCGTGGGACGGCGTTTCTGGAACGGGCGCGCATCCTTCGGGATGTCGATGACGAAGGTGGTTCCGACCTCGGGGAGGCTGTCCACGCCGATGCTCCCGCCGTGGGCCTCGGCGGCGCCTCGGGCCTGGGCCAGTCCCAGCCCCCAGCCCCGCTTGGTGCCTTCCTCCGCGTCTGGAAGTCGGTGGAAGGCCCGGAACAGCGTCGCCTGCTGCTCCACGGGAATCACGCTCCCATGGTTGTGCACCGTGATGAAGACGCGCTCGTGGGACTGCTTCACGGAGACGGTGATGGGCCGGGTGGACGCGCCATACTTGACGGCGTTGCTGACCAGGTTCTCCACCGCGCGCCTCAGCGAGTCTGGCTCGAAGTGGCCTGGGACAGGCTCCGGGGCGATGAGCGTGAACCGCTCCCCGTGCTCGGTCCGCTGATTCTCGAGGGCCTCACGCACGACTTCGACGAAGTCGCGCTCTTCCAGCACGAGTGAGAGCCGGCCACCGGCATGGACCCGGAGCGCATCCAGGAGGTTCTGCACCAGCCGGTCCGCCCGGTCGATGTTGTCGGCGATGCGCGCGGCCCAGCGCGGCACCTGGTCTCCCGAGGGCTTGCGCAGGATGAGACTGACGCTGACCTTGGCGGCGCTCAGGGGGCTGCGCAAATCGTGGGCAAGCGTGGCGAAGAGCTGCTCCCGGAGTCCCTCCTGCACCACGACGTAGGCCGTGCAGGCCTTGCCGATGGCCTCGTCCAGGGAGACATGGAGCCTGTTCCGCTCCGAAGGGCTCAAGGGCATCTCCTCCTCGAGCACGGAGAAGAGCACCCCGCGAAGCACCTGGTACTCCGTGACGACGTCCTCCAGGCGAAACCCCGTCATGCGGACACGCTCACCGCCATGCGCCTCCGCGAGGATGTTTCCCTCGGTCGCGTCGCGCCGGGGATGATTCTCGGAGAGGGCCTCGGCGATCTGCTGGAGCAGCGCGGGAAGCGTGTCGATGAGAATCGGATGGCTCTCGGTGGCCGCGGCGGGGACCCGCTTCCTCACGCTCGCCTCCCAGAGCATGAGGATGCGGTCCGCGTTGGCGAGCAGGCGCGAGGCCCCACTGGAGCCTTCCTCGGCTTGTCCTGGTCGTTCCTGCTCTCTGCCCATGAGCCCAATCTGGGTCTCCGAGCGCGGGATGCGCGTGGGCTCGCTCGCTGGTGGGCCAGGGAGGCTGGGGCCTGGCCGAGTCCCGGGAGGGCTCAGCGCGGCTCGTCCTCGAAGAGGAAGTCGGTGATGGCCTTCCACGTGGCCTCGAACTGGGGCCGCCGGAAGCCGGAGCCGGAGATGAGCCAGTCCACGTGCGGCGGCTGGTGCGCCGGCTGGTCGAAATGGCCAATCGCATCCAGGTGGTCCGCGCGCACCGCCGCCAGCACGCGCCCATAGACTTGCGAGCGGGTGGGGACGATGCCGTCACACGCCGTGGGGCCCGGCATCGCCCCATACGCCTGCACCAGCGCCGCCGTCTGCGCGGGCGAGTGCAGCGGCAGCGCCGTCAGCGGCATCCGCTGCGTCTGCCCATACATGAACGCGTAGATGGTGTGCGTGAGCTGCGCGTAGGGGTCCAGCCCCGCCGACACGCGCGTGCGCAGCGACGGCGGCCGCGCCTGCGTCACCACCGAGCCATAGCGCACGCCCGGCCTGTCCAACGTGCTCGCGTTGAACAAATCAATGCCCTCCGGTGTGAGCTGCGGAATCAGCGATGTGTCATTGCCCACGTCGCTCAGGAACTTCGCCACCGCGTCGCGCCGCTCGGAGGAGAAGTCTCCCAGGAGCTGGGCATAGAGCTGGTCCAACAGCGTCTGCTTCCACCCGAGCTGGTCATCCGCGCGCGCCATCAGGTGCCCGAAGCGGAACACCACCCGCAGCGGCAGCCGACCGAAGCGCAGCACGTACACGGTGAACAGCGACAGCAGCTTCAACAGCTTCTGTCCGAAGAGCCCCAGGAAGAACGACGCCAGCGGCGTGCCCGCGTGTGGCGCGGACACCGTCACCACCGAGCGCACCCGCCGCGCGAAGGGCTCCAGCTCCAGCCCCTCCGCCAGCTGCGCGCCAGGGCTGACGAACAGCCGCGCGTCCAGGCCTCCCGTCGAGTGCCCGATGAGATGGATGGGGCCGTCATCCCCGCTCGCCGTCTCCTGGACCGCCCGGAGCAGGTCCGCCGTCCGTGTCCGGATGGACGCCGTCGGATGAGACAGGACGATGACGACCTCCGACTCCCCCATGCCACGACGAGCCAGCTCCGCCTTCAGGTAGTCGAGTGCATGTCCGAAGTAGACGAGCTCGCCCAGGTTGATGAACCCGAAAAACCCGGGGACCAGATAGATGTGGTGCTTCGCGGCCATTGTCTCCACCATACCTGACGCGACGCGTGATTCCCGCTCGGGAATGCACCCCCCGAGCAGGCGTTCACCGGCGCCTTTCTCACCCCGTCAACCAGAAGGACGAACAAACGTGGACCGTGCATTGCTCGCACTTGGCCTGCTCATGTCCCTCCCCGCCGCCGCGGACGAGGGCATGTGGACCTACGACGCCTTTCCCGTGGAGTCGGTGAACAAGGCCCATGGTTTCACGCCCACGCAGGCGTGGCTGGACAAGGTCCGGCTCGGCTCGGTGAGACTTGCCGGCGGCTGCTCCGCCAGCTTCGTGTCTCCGGACGGCCTGGTGATGACGAACCACCACTGTGTCCGCGGCTGCATCGAGGATTTGTCCTCCCCCAAGGAGGACCTGCTGTCCAGGGGCTTCCAGGCCCGCACGCCGGCGGAAGAGCGCCGCTGCCCCAAGGTGGAGGCCAACCAGCTGGTGAAGATGACCGACGTCACCGAGCGGATGAACGGGGCGACGAAGGGCCTCACCGGCGCGGCCTTCAACACCGCGCTCAAGAAGGAGATGTCCGCCGTGGAGTCCGCGTGCGCGACGTCCACCGACGTGCGCTGTGACGTGGTGACGCTGTTCAACGGCGGCAAGTATCACCTCTACGAGTACCGCCGCTTCCAGGACGTGCGCCTGGCCTTCGCCCCCGAGTTCTCCATGGCGGCCTTCGGTGGGGACCCGGACAACTTCCACTTCCCGCGCTTCGGCTACGACGTGGCCTTCCTGCGCGTGTGGAAGGATGACGCGCCCGCGAAGAGCCCGGACTACCTGCCGTGGGCGAAGCAGGGCGCCAAGGACGGGGACCTGGTCTTCGTCTCTGGCCACCCCGGCGGCACCGAGCGCAAGGCCACCGTCGCGGAGCTGGAGTTCCAGCGCGACGTGAATCTGCCCTACACGCTGCTGCAGCTCTCCGAACTGCGAGGCAAGCTGAAGGAGTACTCCAGCGGCTCTCCGGAGCGCTACCGCACCACGCGCTCGCGGCTGCGCGGGGTGGAGAACGGGCTGAAGGCGCTGCGCGGTCGGCACCAGGCCCTGGCGGACCCGTCGCTGCTCGCACGCAAGCGCGAGGACGAGGCGGAGCTGCGCAAGCGCGTGGAGGCCAACGCCACGGTGAAGGCCGCCACGGCGGGGGCGTGGGAGGAGACGGCGAAGGCGCTCGACGCGTACCGCCGCATGATGCCCGAGTACCGGATGAAGGAAGGCACTGACGCGTTCTCCTCCGAGCTGTTCTCGCTGGCGCGCCACCTGGTGCGAATCGCCGACGAGCAGCCCAAGGCCAACGCGGAGCGCCTGCGCGAGTACACCGACGCGCAGCTCCCCTCGCTGCGGCAGAACCTCCTGCGCGCCGCGCCCATCACCTTGGAGCTGGACGAGGCGGTGCTCGCGTTCGGCCTGGGCCGCCTGCGCGAGACGCTGGGCGCCGATGACCCCTTCGTGCGGCAGGTGCTCGGCGCGGAGGCTCCCGAGGCGCTGGCGCGCTCGCTGGTGCGCGGCACGAAGCTGGGTGACGTGAAGACGCGGCAGGCGCTGCTGGACGGCGGCAAGGCGGCGGTGGACGCGTCGAAGGACCCGATGGTGCTCTTCGCGCGCAAGGTGGACGCGGAGGCGAGAGCGGTGCGCAAGCGCTACGAGGACACGGTGGAGGCGGTGCTCAAGCGCAACGGCGAGCGGCTGGCCAAGGCGCACCTCGCGGTGTTCGGCACCTCCGGCTACCCCGACGCCACCTTCACGCTGCGCCTCAACGCCGGGCAGGTGAAGGGCTGGGACGAGAATGGCCGCGCCGTGCCCGCGCTGACGACGTTTGGTGGCGCGTACGCGCGGCACACGGGCAAGGACCCCTTCAAGCTGCCGGACACCTGGATGAAGGCGAAGGGCAAGGTGCCGGACGCGACGCCGCTGGACATGGCCACCACCAACGACATCATCGGCGGCAACTCCGGCTCTCCCGTCGTGGACCGCGAGGGGCGCGTCGTGGGCCTCATCTTCGACGGCAACCTGCACTCGCTCGGCGGCCGGTATGCGTACGTCCCCGAGACGAACCGCGCGGTGGCGGTGCATGGGGACGGCATCCTCGCCGCCCTGGAGCATGTCTACGGCGCCACACGCGTGGTGAAGGAGCTGCGCGCGGCGAGCGAGTTGGCGACGCCACCCGCCAGGTAGGTTGGGTACGGAGTTCCCGCAATCCCCCGTTCCTCAAGCTGTGAGAAGTCGATAGCCGGCGCGCCCGAGTCGGGGCGTGCCGGCGTCCAGTGTCCTTGCGGAAATCCCACAGGGACGTGTAGCAACGCCAGATGACTGGCCAAGGCGTGTCAGGGGCTCCAGGATAGAATGCGGCTTCCGGAGTGAAGGCCGGTCTTCCATGAGTTCCTCGGCGGCACACGACATTCCACTCGGCACCGTCCTTCGGGACACGTACGAGATTTCCGGCGTGCTCGGCCGAGGCGGCATGGGCACCGTCTTCCTGGCGCGTCATCTGCGGCTGCCGGGTCGGCAGGTGGCCATCAAGGTGCTGCGGCCCGACTCGAGCCTGGGGAAGGACGTCTACCTTCGCTTCCGGCGCGAGGCGGAGATTGCGTCGCGGCTGGGCCATCCGAACATCGTGGAGGTCATCGACTTCGACACGCTGGAGGACGGCTCGCCGTTCCTGGTGATGGAGCACCTGCGCGGGATGCCGCTGTCGCGGCGGATGCGCAAGGGCGCGCCGCTGACGCTGCCGGAGGTGTTCTCGATTGCGCGGCAGATGGGCTCCGCGCTGCAGGCGGCGCACGGCGCGGGCGTCATCCACCGGGACTTGAAGCCCGGCAACGTGTTCCTGGTGCCCATGGAAATAGCGGGCATGCAGGTGGAGCACGTGAAGCTGCTCGACTTCGGCATCTCCAAGATTCTGGATTCGAAGACGGTGCAGACGCAGGACGCCATCCTGCTGGGCACGCCGCAGTACATGGCGCCGGAGCAGGCGACGGGGAAGAACAAGGACGTGGACCTGCGCACGGACATCTTCTCGTTCGGGTGCATGGTCTACGAGATGCTGGCCCGCAAGCTGCCCTTCAAGGACGGGGGCATCCTTCCGGAGCTCATCTACCGCATCGTTTATGATCCACCGGAGCCCCTGGCCGAAGCGGCTCCGGAGACGCCCGAGCACGTCATCCGCGCGATTGAAAAGGCGCTGGCCAAGCGCCCAGAGGACCGCTTCCCGGATGTGAGCGCCTTCATCGCCGCGCTGACGGGGACGCCGCTGCGCACCGTGACGCCGCCCGCGGACATGCCGCCGCAAGTCGTCGCTCCGCCCGCCGCGCAGGTGCCCACGGCGACCGTGCAGCCCCGGCCCATCGCGTCTCCTCCGTCGAGGCCCGCCACGGTGGCCGCCGCGCCCCGTCGTCCGTCCCAGCACGCACCGTCCCGCCGGTCCGCGCAGGGTGAGCCCGCGCAGGCTCCAGAGTCCGCGCGGCGCCCTGTGAATGGTGAGTCCGCGCAGGCTGCCGAGGCATCCCGGCGCGTCGCGAATGGTGAGTCCGCGCAGGCCGCCGAGGCAGCTCGGCGCCCTGTGAATGGTGAGTCCGCGCAGGCTGCCGAGGCATCTCGGCGCGTCGCGAATGGTGAGGCCTCGCACGTCGCGGAGGCTGCTCGGCGCTCGGCGCAGGGCGATGCTTCACGTCCTTCGGCGTCCTCTGGCCTCGTCGGGAAGTCGGTGCGCGTGTCGTCGCCGAAGGCGGGCTCCTCCTCGCCTCCCGTGCCCGAGGCCGTGGCGATGGCTCCGCTCGAAGTGTGGAGGCCGCCGACGGCCGCGCCGGTGAGCCCGGCCCCCTCGGAGTCCGACGACTCGGAGCCCGAGCCTCCGACGATTCGCTCCGCCTCGCGAGGAGTCGCGGCCATCGTCTCGCGCAAGTTCCTGGTGCGGGCGGCGCTGGCCGCGGGCCTGCTCATCGCCGTGGGCCTGGGGCTCACGCGCGTCCTGCCCCTCTCGTCTCGGGACGCCTCCCTGTCCGCCTCGAACAACCCGGCTCCGCCCGTCCCGGCGCGCGAGGCTCCTCCCGCATCGCCTGGCGATGCCCCCCCTCCCTCCGCCCTGACGCAAGGGAACTCGCCGGCCGTGGGACATGGCACGCCCGAGGCCCCTCCATCATCTCTGGTGCAGGCGAACCCGCCGGCCGTGGGACATGGCACGCCCGAGGCCCTTCCTTCGTCGCCGGTGCAGGCGAACCCGACGGCCGTGGGGATTGGTGGGCTCGAGGCCCCGCCTTCGTCGCTGGTGCAGGCGAACCCGCCCCCCGTGGGACAGGACGCCCAGGCGCCGCGCGAGGACTCGCCGCTGGAGAAGGCGAAGCCGGAGGGCGCGCTCGCCGTCGGTCCTCCCAACGCGGTGCCCTCGACCTCGGAGGCGAGCGCGGAGGTGAAGGCGAAGCCCCGGGGCAACGGGTCCACCGAGCTGGCCCGAAACCCCGGAGGCACCCCGCGCCCGACGCCCGAGACGGAGACGCGGCGTGGCAAGGAGACCATCCAGGCCGGCGCGCTCGCGGACCTGGAGCTGGCGGAGCAGGCGCTGGAGCGCGGAGACCCGGCCGAGGCCCTCCACCTGGTGCGCCGCAGTCAGCGGACCCAAGTCACGGGCGCCTCCTTCGCGCTGATGACGCGCGTGCACTGCCGTCAGAAGGACTTGTCCAACGCGCGCACCGTCTGGCTTCGCGTGCCCGCCACGGAGCGCACCCAGGTGCGCCAATACTGCAAGCAGTACGACATCGCCCTGTGAAGGCGGCGCCCGTGACGGGCGTCCACGCGGGGCTCCACACCCAGGGGGAGTTGCTTGAGAGTCTTGTTGGCGTTGAGTGTCGTGGTCGTCGCGCTCGGCTGTTCCCGAAACGCGCGCCCCACGGGGGAAGCCCCCAAGCCGGAAGGACAGGCGTCGGTCTTCACGTCCGAGGGCGGAGACGTCATCACCATCGTCCCGCTGCTGCCCGAGGGCTCCCGCAAGGCCCTGGTCCAGTTCCACGCCCCAGGTGATGACCTGGACGGCAAGGTCGCCCTCCACAGCGTCAGCGACGACAACGCCTACTGGACGGACTGGCGCGGCAAGCGCCTGCGCCTGGTACGTCTGGCCCCGTCCAAGAAGTCGAACGGGAGGAACACCCTCAACCGCTTCGACAAGGAAGACCCCGTCACCCTCTACCTCAGCGAGGAGCGCTCCAAGAAGGTGGACGTCGACGACGTGGTGGAGCTGTACCAGCGGCAGCTCGCGGACGGCACGCTCCAGCGCGCCTCCGCGTTCGACAAGGCGTTCTGGGCCGCCTCCGAGGAGCGCGACCTGGCCAGGCGGGTGAAGGAGACCCACGAGAAGTGCGGCACGTCCTTCCCCATCGTGGTGGCCTGGGACACCGTGCCCGACCAGGAGCTGCGCGAGCACCCCATCGGCGCGTACTGCGCCGGACCGCTGGAGGCCCTCGTGAACCTGTGCCGGGACTCGGAGGAGGCGCGCACGACGGTGAAGCGCGCGCTGCGGCGCATGGAGTGCCGCAATGGCGCCAGCTACGGCGGCAAGGTGGAGAACGGCACGCTCCAGTGGACCATCGCCCCCGCCTCCGGCGGCATGGACACCGCCTCCTACGCCGACTTCTTCCTGGACCACCTGTGAGGCTTCCTCCCATGACCCTGGCCCGTCGCCTCGCGCTGCTCCTGACGCTGTCCTCCTCCTCCGTCCTCGCCCACGAGCCCCCTTGGGGACGCGAGGACTCGCTGCGCAAGCGCATCCTCCTGGAGCGCACCGCTGTCTGCACCGACGGCAAGGGGCACTACGTCTCCTCGACGGAGGTCTTCGAGAGCTCGCAGCGCCAGCTCTTCTACGGAGACGGCGCCACCTTCACCGAGGTGCCCATCGCCCCCAACGTCGTCCGGCTCTCCACCGGCTCCTTCTTCGAGCCGCGCTTCTGGAACCCGGAGCTGTCCTTCGACGGGAGCGGCCTGGACGCGCGCGCGTACTCCGTCGTCAAGGTGGACGCGACGGCGGGCACCTGCTCGGTGCGCTGCGGCCAGCGCGAGACGCCCTTCACGTTGATGGCGGCGGAGCCCGCGCGCGAGCTGCTGCGCAAGGCGGCCTACAACCCCAGCCCCATGAAGTACGAGCCGTACGCCCTGCTGCGCGACACGAAGGGCGTCTACTTCCTGGTGGAGCGCGGCCGGTCCGAAGCGGAGCAGAAGAGCTTCCGAGTCTTCATCGGCCCGAGGGGACGGCTGAAGCCGCAGCAGATGCTCAACGTCGTCTCCGACTCCAAGGGAGAGATTTTCTCCACCAAGAAGGGCGACCTCCAGCTGCTGTTGGACCGCGAGCTGCCCTCCGTCTGGGTGGAGAAGAAGGCCCGCCGCAAGCTGCGGCAGGTGCCCGTCTCGGAGAACCTGGCGCTCATCTACAACGAGCTCGGCGTCTACACCGGGGCGCGCCTGGGAACCCCCTGCGACGACCTGTGAGGCCCACCCCTCACTTGTCCTGAGCAGGACCCCCACCCGACTCCCCACGTTGGAGGTCGAACACCTTGGTGTCCGACCTCATGGGAGGTTTGCGCGCCGCGTCAGTGATGAATTATCCTGATGGAGTCGAACAGGATGGTTCACTTGTTGTCCTTTATCCTCACGGGCTCTGACGCAGCAAGGCAGAGAGCGAGCGGCCGTTGAGGCCATGCCGTGAGGGGCCAGGGAATTCACGAAATGCATGGCCGCGCCCTCCCAGGGCGAGGAGTCATCCGGGGCCCGGTCCCAGCCGTGACGGGGGGCTCGGCTGGGACCGGGGACCTCGTCCTGGAGTAACGTTTCAAACAATTGGCATCGGGGGGAGGGGAGATGAGCGATGGTGGTGGAGGAACCCGAGCCGGGGAAACTGTCGGCCATCCTGTTCACGGGCATCGAGGCGGTGGGACGTCAGTCCTGGCGTGACGAGGCGCTCCAGCAGGTGGTGCGCGACGAGCACGCCGTGCTGGTCCGCGAGCTGTTGCCTCGCCACGGTGGCCGCGAGGTGAAGCGCCTGGAGGATGGCTTCCTCTTGGAGTTCGAGGGGGGCCTTGCCGCCGTGGACTTCGGGCTGGAGCTTCAGCAGGCCCTCAAGGTGCACAACGACCTGGTGGCCGTCGAGCGCCGCGTCGTCATGCGCGTGGGCGTGCATCTGGGCGTCGTCGTGCACCGCGAGGGCGACGTGTTCGGCGAGGGCGTCAACCTGGCCGCGCGCATCGAAGCGTTGGCGAGGCCCGGCACGCTCTACGTCAGCGAGACGGTGGCGCGACAGGTGGAGGGACAGCTCGAGTCCCCGCCGGTGCGGCTGGGCCGGGGCGAGATGAAGAACATCCGCCTGCCGGTGGCCGTGTACCGCATCGACCCGCCGGAGCACCGCCGTCGTCAGCCGTGGTTGTCTCGCGTGCGCTCGCTCTTGAGCCGCAACACCCCGGCGCACTGAAGCACGGGCATCCCGCCGCATGGAGCGCTACCGTGCGCGCCATGTCCCCGCTCACCCTCGTCGTTGCCTCGAAGAACTACTCCTCGTGGTCGCTTCGGCCGTATCTGGCGCTGGCCCACACCGGGCAGCCGTTCCAGGAGGTGGTCATCCCCCTGGACACCCCGGAGACGCGCGAGCTCATCGCCCGGCACTCGCCCAGCGGACGCCTGCCGCTGCTCAAGCATGGTGACCTGTCCATCTGGGACTCGCTGGCCATCTGCGAGTATCTGGCGGAGACGTTTCCGGAGGCCCACCTGTGGCCCCAGGAGCGCGTGGCCCGCGCGGTGGCGCGCTCGGTGACGGCGGAGATGCACTCCAGCTTCACGAAGCTGCGCGAGCACATGGGGATGAACCTGCGCGCTCGCCGGCCGGGACAGGGCCGGGTGCCGGGCGTCGCCGAGGACATCGCCCGCATCCAGGCCTTGTGGACCGACTGCCGCGCCCGCTTCGGGCAGGGCGGACCGTTCCTCTTCGGCGCCCACTTCACCATCGCGGACGCCTTCTTCACGCCGGTGGCCACGCGCTTCGTCACCTACGACGTGGCGCTGGAGCCGGTGAGCGCCGCGTACCGCGACACCCTCCTGTCCCAGCCCGCGTACCAGAAGTGGGCGGAGGCGGGGCTGCGTGAGCCGCCCGTGGCCAAGTACGAGTGAGTGGGCCTCAGTCCAGCCGGCCCTCGCGCACGCGGGCGAACAGCTCGTCGTAGCGCTCCTCCGAATAGATGCGCGCCAGCTTCGCGTACCGGCCCTGGCGCAGCTCGCGCAGGTACGCGTACTTGATGGAGTGGTAGCCGGCCACGCCCCACGCCAGCCGGGAGGCGTCCGCTCCGCCGCGAAAGACGGCGCCGTTGAGCACGCCATCCCGCACCCACGCGGCCAGGCGCTGGAGGACCACGGGCTTGAGCCGGCGCTGCTCGAAGTGGGCGCGCAGGGCCCAGAGCAGTGCGTAGCGCTCCTCCTTGGCGCAGCGGCGCGCCACGGAGGTGGCGAAGCGGTGGTCGATGGGCGCCTGCACGCGCCCGCCCCGCATCTTCGGCAGGGCCTCGTGGACGATGTGCCGCGCGTGCCACACGGCCTTCTCCCGCCGCACCAGCCGCGCGCGCCACTGGGTGCGGAAGAGGAAGCGGCGGCCCTCCATCTCCGCCCAGTCGCGCCGGGGCAGCCGGTAGACGTCCGCGTCGGGCGAGGAGCCCTTCCACGCGCGCAGCGTGTCCAGCGCGCCGGGCTCCAGCGACTCGTCCGAGTCCAGGTAGAAGACGTAGTCGCACGGCGCCAGCGCGTTCACCGCGGCCACGCGCGCGGCGCCGTAGCCCCGCCAGGCGTGTGACAGCGAGCGCGCGCCCAGTGAGCGCGCCAGCTCCGCCGAGCCATCCGTGGAGCCGGAGTCCATCGCCACCACTTCGTCGCAGAGGGCCAGCAGGCCTTGAAGGCAGGGCGCCAGCGTGTCCTGGTTGTCGCGGTGCAGGACGTAGCCACCGAGCCTCATAGGCCCAGTTCCTGGAGCTGCGCGTCGAAGGCGGCGGCGGTGGTGAACAGCCGCCCGCGCAGGCCCAGCGCGTTGGCGGTGTCCACGAACTCCGGCAGGTCGTCGAAGAAGGCGGCCTCTTCGGGCGCGCAGCCCGCGCGCTCCAGGGCGATGCGGTAGATGTCCGGCTCCGGCTTGACGCTGCCCACCTCGCAGCTCATCACCAGCGCGTCGAAGCGCTGGAGCAGCGGCAGCCGGGGCCGCAGGTAGGCGGCGTGCAGCGCGTTGGTGTTGGACACCAGCACCAGCTTCACCCGCCCGACGAGGGACTCCACCCGGGGCAGCACCGCGTCGTGGGTGGTGAAGTGGCTGCTCCACAGGGGCGCGAACTCCGCCATGGGCAGCTCCACCTGGAGCGCCCCGCACACGCTGCGGCGGATGCCCTCCGCGTCCAGCTGGCCCTTGTTGGCCGCGGTCCACCCGGCGCCCATCAGCCGCTGGGAGACTTCGTGCGCCTGCATCCGGGCACACGCGCCCAGTCTGGAGAAGAGCAACGCGTTGTCGTGGAAGACGAGGACGTTGCCCAGGTCCAGCAGGACCGCCTTCACCGCCGCCATTCATGCTCCTCGTGCCGCGCTCACTCCGCGCGGACCCGGGCGCCCGCCCCACCGCTGGCGCCCGGACTGCCGCTTCCGGAAATTCCGGAAAAGGCCACGCTAGAGGAGGGGGACGCGCTCAGGCAAATCGCGGGCGGGCACCGTGGAGTAGTCGGAGCCCACATCCAGCAGCACGCGCTGCCGCACCCGGGTGCTCAGCGCCTTGCGCAGCCTGCCGAGGAATTCGGGAGGCGCGGCGATGACGAGCTTGTCGAAGGCGTGGCTGTCATGGCCCTTGTCCAGGGCGACGGACAGCTCCCGGGCGAAGCGGTCATGCTCCAGCTCCCGGCGGCCGTTGGGCTCGTTCTCACCCGGCGGGCCATGCAGGGTGCCGGCGTTGGGGTTGTCTGGCTGTTCGCGCAGCTGCACGCTCTTCGCTCGGCTCTCCTCGTGGAGGAACTCCTCGACCAGACTCCACTCCTTCTCCGCCTTCGCGTCCGTCGCGAAGAGCCTTGCCCGGCTCGCGTTCCCCACAAGAATCCAGAGCTTTGCGTCCGCCATATGTCACGCCTCCTTAGGATGGGAGATGCGGACCCCCGCGACACCCGGCAAGCTTCCTGCCGCGAGCCGCTTCCCCTCCGCGCGCAGGGCAGGCGGCCATGTCGTACAGGGTTGACACCCACACGCCGACCTCCGGTGTCTGGAACCCGGCCGATCATTCCGTTGGGAATGGCAAAGGAGTAGAACGACGGCATGCGCATTCCCGCCGTTCTGCCTGTCGCCATGCTGGCGCTCGTGCTGCTGGCCCGTCCCGCGCGGGCCCAGGAGCAGGGCCTGGGGCTGGACCTCAGCTCCGATTCATCCACCCAGGACACCCCTGAGCAGCCGGGCATGGGGTTGGACCTGAGACCCGAGGACGAGGGCGTGTCGCTGACGCCGCGCTTCATCCTCGTGGGTCTGGACACGCCGGAGCGCGCGGGCGCGCAGCAGGCCTCGGTCTGGCTGCGGGAGCTGGCGAAGGGCGCGGTGTCCTCCGGCATGGTGGCCTTCGGCGGCAGCCCCCGCGACGTGCGCGAGCGGCTGGAGAACCGCTACGACGCGACGCTGCGCTGCACGCAGGCCTCGTGTCTGGCGGAGCCGGCGGAGGCGCTGGACGCGGACCTGCTCACCACGGCGCGGCTGTCGCTGGAGGACGCGGGCTGGACGCTGCGCGCGTGGACGTACGACCGCGACCGCAACGTGGTGCACGAGGACGTGGTGTCCGGACGCAACCCGAAGGACGCGGCCTTCCAGAAGGAAGCGGCCAGCAAGCTGGGCAGCCGGATGATGGCGCTGGGCCGTCCGCGCGCGGTGCTGAAGGTGAGCGTCAACGTCCCCACCGCGGTGGTGAAGGTGGGCGAGCGCATCCTCGGCGTGGGCAGCGTGGAGGCGCGCCTGCCGCCGGGCACCGCGCAGCTGGAGGTGTCCGCGGAGGAGTACGCGCCCTACACCAAGACGCTGACGCTCAAGCCCGGTGCGCGCGAGCAGGTGGAGGTCCGGATGGAGATCTCCGGTCCGGCGCCGGAGGGCCCTGAGGACGCGGTGGCCCGGAAGGCGGCGAAGAGCTCGGGCGGCACGCCCATCTACAAGCGGCCGGCGCTCTACACGGCGGTGGTGGGCCTGGTGGCGGTGGGCGTGGGCGCGGTGATGGGCAAGAGCGCCAAGGACGTGGAGTCCCGGGCGAAGGACGCGGATGGAGACGGGATGATCGACGTGACGCGCAAGGAGCGGCTGGATGCGCAGTCGCAGGCCAACCTGGCCACGGCGCTGCTCATCGGTGGTGGCGCGGTGACGGCGGGCAGCGTGACGTGGTTGCTGGTGGTGCCCTCGCGCAGCGAGGCGCCGGCGCCCACGGGCACGGTCAGCGCGGGCGCGGCCACCGCGGTCCACGTCGTCGTTGGCGGGAGCTTCTGAACCCATGAAGACCTTCAATTGCTGGCTGCGAGCCTTCGCCTCCCTGCTGCTGGTGTCCGGCGTGGCGGGCTGCGCGGTGGATTTCCCCAAGGACTCTCCCTACACCTGCGAGGTGGAGGCCGACTGTGGCGGGGAAGGGTACGTGTGCACGTCGCTGCCCAACGACGGGCCCAAGTACTGCTGCCTCCCGGAGCCCGAGGAGAAGTGCAACAACGTGGACGACGACTGCGATGGGCAGATCGACGAGGGCATCGACCGGGGGTCGGATCCGCTGAACTGCGGCGCCTGCGGCACGGTCTGCGCCGCCGAGCAGGCCTGTGTGGAGGGTCGGTGCCAGCTTCGCGCGGGGACTCCCTGACGCAACGGCACCGGCGACAGGTGGGCACGCCCGTCCGTGGGTGGACGGCGGACGGAGCGTGGAGGCGTGCATGCGGGCTTGGAGCCTCCGCCTGGAGTGAGGGGTCCTGGTGGACCTCTGGCGGAGGCAACGGCGCGGACGTTGCGTGGAAGACAGAGGGTCCGGCGTGGGTTGCCGTTGGGCCTGGGCATGGAGAGTTCTTCACACCATGGGCAACGATGACCTCTTCGCGCAGACCCTGCTGTCCGGTCGTGGAGGCTCCATGAGTGGCGAGCCCCGGATGGGCGTGGAGTTGCGGGAAGGCTCGGTGCTGGGCAGCTACCAGCTCGAGACGTTCCTGGGTGAAGGCTCCATGGGACGGGTGTTCCAGGCGCGTCACGCGCGGCTGGGACGGCAGGTGGCCCTGAAGGTGCTGAAGCCGGAGCACGCGCGGGACGGCGGCTTCGTGCAGCGCTTCTTCCAGGAAGCCCGCACCGTGAATCAAATCAACCACGAGCACATCGTGGAGATCTTCGACTTCGTGGACGAGGGCGAGGGCGGCCACGTCTACTGCGTCATGGAGCTGTTGCGGGGCCAGGGGCTGAGCGCGCTCCTGAGGCAGGAGCCGCTGTCGCTCGCGCGCATCCAGCGCATCGCCGTGCAGGTGTGCGCGGCGCTGGGCGCGGCCCACCAGGTGGGCGTGGTGCACCGGGACATCAAGCCGGACAACCTCTTCCTCACCCAGCGCGCGGGCCAGCCGGACTTCGTGAAGGTGCTGGACTTCGGCGTGGCCAAGCACCTGTCCTCCGAGGGGGCCCCCACCGGCACGCTGGACGGCACCATCATCGGCACGCCGGCGTACATGTCTCCGGAGCAGGCCGCGGGTCTCTCGGTGGACGCGCGCTCGGACATCTACGCGGTGGGCAACATCTTCTACGAGATGCTCAGCGGGCATCCGCCGTTCCAGGCGGAGGCCTTCGGTCAGCTGGTGGTGCAGATCATCACCCAGCCGCCGCCGCCGCTGCCCTCGCACCTGCCTTCGGGCGAGCCGCTGCCGCCCCAGCTCGCGGACCTGGTGATGCGCTGCCTGGCGAAGGAGCCGGAGGCGCGGCCCCAGACGCTCGCGGAGGTGACGACGGGGTTGTTGCTGATGCCCCTCCAAGCGCCCTCGTCGCCGGAGGCCCTGGCGGCGCTGGAGGCCTCGGAGCGGCCCACGCGGCGGATGGCCGTCGTCGGAGCGACGCGCCGTCGCGCGGTGATGGCCGCGGGCGGAGGCGTGCTGGCGCTGCTGACGGGCGCGCTGCTGTGGACCGGGATGCGCTCGACGGAGTCGGTGAACTCGACGGGCTTGTCCGGCTCGGCGGACGAGTCCCTCCTCGCGCGCGCGCCGGAGTCCGTCGTGGCGCCCCGGCGCGAGGCCGAGGCCCGGGCGGAGCCGTCGCTGCCCGAGCTCGCGCATCCCGCCGTCAGGCTCACCGTGCACTCCTTCCCGGAGGGCGCGCAGGTGGTGCGCTCGGACACGGGCGAGGTGCTGGGCATCACCCCGCTGGTGCGTGAGCTGCCTCGCCGCGAGGTGCCGCTGACCCTGAAGGTGGAGCTGGCGGGCTACGTGTCGTCGGAGCGCTCGGTGCGACTGGACTCCCACGCCGAGCTGGAGGTGCCGCTGGCCAAGTCCCTCACCGCGAAGACGAGCGCGAAGAAGGGCACCCGGAACGCACCCGCGCCGCGCAAGGGCACTCGCGCGGCGAGCGCTGACCCGGCCTCACGGTAGGAGCAGGCAGCCGCGCCGCGAGGCCCCTTCGGGACGGGCAGGCTGCTCGTGGCGAGCGCCGCTCCTTCGTGCGTGAGGGCGCTCATGCCGCGCTGCTCTTGGCGAGCCCTGTTGCGCGGCCTGCCGCCTCAGCGCGAGGCGGCCGTCTGCGCCAGGACCTGCGCGGCGATGCGGGAGATGCGCTCGTCGAAGCCGTCCGCGTCATGGAAGGTGAAGCGCACGTCGCCCACCTCCAGCTTCGCGCCGGGGCTCAGCTCCGCGCCGTCCTCGGAGAGTTCCTGGCCCTCCAGCTTCACCGGCCGGGCATCCGCCACCTTCGCCACATGCCAGCCCGCGTGGGGCCGGGGGGTGAGGATGAGCTGCTCCCTCGACACCGTGGCGTCGTTGACCACCAGCGCGTTGTTCGAGGCGCGGCCCAGTCGCATGGGGCCTCGCTCCGCCAGCGCCACCAGCTCGAAGCACATGGCGTCCCCGGCGGGCAGGCAGTCCCGCAGGTCCGTCAAGGGCAGTCGGGTGGCACCCACGTTCCCCTCCGTCGTCTCGGGGACGTTCCACGCGCCCGCCTCCCACACCAGCCAGGGATGTGGGTACTTGGCGCGAAACTTTTCCTTCAGAGCCATGTGCTGCCTCACCAGCAGCGAGAGCAGCAGAGCGCGAGCCATGGGGTGACTCATAACCTCTTCGGGGCCCGCCAGGCGCGAGAAGGTGCGTCCAGGTGTCCACGAATGGTCGGAAACCAGGCGGGGGAGGCCCCTCTCGCGCCCGGGCGGGGGCCTGTAGTACACCCGCGCCCACATTCGTCTGGAGGTCCCATGCGCCACTTGCTGCTCGCCCCGTTGTTGATCCTCGTCCCCGCCTGCCAGGGGGAAACCGCGAAGGACGTCACGGCCGCGGTGGTGGGCAAGACGGTGGAAGTGGCCAAGGGCGCCAGCAGCGGCGTGGTGGAGGGGATGAAGGAAGGCCGCAAGGGCGCGGTGAGCACGGATGGCTCACGCACGCTGTCCGCGGCGGACGAGGTCCACGCCAACACGGAGCTGTCCGTGCTGGAGGTGAAGGCGTCCAACGGAGGCGGGGTGGAGGTGGTGCTGGCCGTGACGAACAAGACGGCCGAGCCGCTGCACCTGCTCGGACTCCAGGAAGGCGGCGGCGCGCAGCTCCTGGACAAGGATGGCTTCGCCACGCCGCTCCAGGCGCGCTCCCCGGGACAGGCGTCCGACTCCATCAAGGTGCCGCCCTCGGTGAAGGTGAAGGCGAGCGTCTTCTTCGACGGCGAGGCCGACAAGGCCACGAAGGTGCGGTTGTGGGGGCGTGAGTTCACGGTGCCGAGCGCCGCCACCGCCGCCAAGCCCCAGCCGTAGCGACTGTTCCCTCCAGCTCCTGGAGACGTTGATGCGCCGTCTGTCCGCTGTCCTGCTGTGCGCGACGCTGCTGTCCGCGTGTGATGACTCCGAGGGCTCGGTGTACGTGCGGCCCCCGCCCTTCACCCAGTCGTACCCGGATGGGGGCGTCGCACCGGATGGTGGCTCGGGACCGGAGAGCTGGGCCTGTCAGCGCTCGTCCGTCGTGCGCGGCGCGCCCATCTCCCTCTGGGGGGGCCTGCAGCTCGCGATGAGCCGGGCCACCTCGCCCGAGGTCCGCACGGCGGCCATCGACCAGTTCGTCGCGGACGTGGCGGCGCAGGGCGGCACGCCGCTGGTGAGCGACGCGAGCTCCGGCCGGCAGCGGGTGGTCTTCTTCGTCCGGGGCGATGCCGCGCGCGACACGTACGTGGCCGGCGACTTCAACGAATGGTCGCCCACCGCCACGCAGCTCACGCAGGTGCGCGACACGGACCTGTTCGTCGCGGAGGTGGACATCCCTCGCACGGGGCCGCACCCCTACAAGCTGGTGAAGGGCGGGAGCTTCTTCGAGGACCCTCGCGCGAGGAACGTGGTGTGGGACCGCCTCAACCGCAACGCGGTGGGCCAGTTCAACTCGCTCGTGTACCCGGACGCGCAGGACGCGACGAAGGGGCGGCTCACCGCCTGGTACGGCGTGCACGCCACGGTGCTCGGCGATGCGCGCGACGTGTTCGTCTACACGCCGCCTTCGTACGACGGTCCGGAGTGTCCGACGCTGCCGGTGATGTACGTGCACGACGGCAACGAGAGCATCACCCGCGAGTCCTTCGTGGACGCGGCGGACGCGCACTACAAGGCGCGGCCCCAGGACGCGGCGGTGCTCGTCTTCGTGGCGCTGCCCAATCAGGACGTGCGACTGGCGCAGTACACCTTCCCACCCGCGCGAGCGCCGGGCTGGCCCGCGCCCAAGGGCGACGAGTACCTGGCCTTCCTGAAGGATGACCTGATGCCTCGCGTGGAGGCGGGCTTCCGGGTGAAGACGGGGCCGCAGGACACGGGCATCTTCGGCGCGTCGCTGGGCGGGCTCATCTCCGTGTACGCGGGCTTCCAGTTCCCGGAGAAGTTCGGCTTCGTGGGCACGCAGTCGGGGACGCTGTTCTGGCCGCACGACGGTGAGGTGGACCGGGACGACGGCAACGCCATGGTGGTGCGCGCGGGGCAGGAGCCGGTGGTGCCGGTGCGCTTCTACGTGGACCATGGCTCGCCCGCGACGGGCTGCACGGACGACGGAGAGCAGGGCTCCGACGACTGTCAGTCCAACCTCCAGTTCCTCGCGGCGCTGAGGAGCCGGGGCTACGACGTGGCCTACGTCCATGAGCCGAGCGGGCAGCACGACTGGTTCTTCTGGAAGAAGCGCCTGCCGAAGCTGCTGTGCGTGTTCCGCAACACCGACACGCGGGTGTGCGCTCTCTAAGGCGTCACGGCGTCACAGCTTGGCTGCGATGGCGCGGGCGAGTCGGCCCGGGGCCTCGGGGTCGAGGGACAGGAAGAGGGAGGGCTCGGTGACTTCCACTTCCTGCAGGCGCGTGACGCCCTCGTTGTCCGTGGCCACGTCCACGCGCGCGTAGAGCAGCGGTGGGCCCATGGCCTCCAGCACGCGCTCCGCCAGTCGGACTTCCTCGCGGTTGTCGGGTGTGAAGAGGGAGGGCTGCGCGAAGCCTCGGGGCGCGGACTTGAGCGTGGGAGGCCTGCGCACCGCGTGGCTGAAGGCGCCGTCGAAGGAGATGTAGCTGCGCTCGCCCTCGGTCTCGAAGGCGGTGAGGTAGGGCTGCACCATCAGCTCGCACCCGGCGGCCAGCTCCGTGACGAGCGCGGTGGCGGAGGCGGCTTCCGAGCGCGGGAGGATGTGCGTCTTGAGCGCGCCCGCGGACACGGCGGGCTTGAGGACGACGGTGTCCCAGCCGCGCGACTTCATGAGGGCGCCGACGTCCAGGGTTCCGCCGCGCTCCACCCAGACGGTGGGCGTCACGGGGATGCCCTTGGCCTCCAGCTCACGCAGGTAGAACTTGTGGGTATTCCAGCGCAGCACGTCCGCGGGATTGTGGAGCTTCGTGAGGCGGCCGACCTTCTGGGCCCAGGCGACGAAGGTGTCGCGGCGCAGGTGGCTGTCCCAGGTGGTGCGCACGACGGCCAGGCGCACGGTGCGGAAGTCCACCGTCGGGTCGTCCCACACGACGGGCCGCGCATCCAGTCCGAGCGCCTTGAGCGCGGGAAGCAGGGGAGCGTCGTAGGCGTCCAGCTCCGGCAGGTCGGCAAAGGTGAGGACGGCCACGTCCATGGTGTGTCGCTCCCGGTGAGGCGTGCGCGCCCTGATTAGCGCGAAGGCGTCACGGGCGCAGGAGATTTGAATGGGGTGCGCGTCAGGCCGGACGCGCGGTGGCGGGAGCCCGAGGAGGTGCTTGTCCCGAGGCCTCTCCGGCCTTGTCCGCTTTGTCCTGCTGGTTGCGCGCCTGGGCCTCGCGCAGCGCGTTCGCGAGCAGCGCCTGGCCTCGAGGATAGGGCGCGCCCTCGCCATCCACCGCGAGCAGCTGCTGTCGCAACAGCGCGCCGCTGGCGGTGCGTTGCTCCGGCCGCTTCTCGAGCAAGCCCATCACCGCCGCGTCCAGCGCGGGCGACACCTCCGGGTTGAAGTGCGAGGGCGGCGCCAGCTCCTGGTCCAGCGTCGCGCGCAGCAGCGCCTCCTGTGTGGAGCCCTGCAGTGCGCGCCGCCCCGTGAGGGCCTCGTGAAGCGTCAGCCCCAGCGCGAAGAGGTCCGCGCGCCCATCGAAGGGTCGCCCGGCCGCCTGTTCGGGCGCCATGTAGCCCAGCTTGCCGCGCACGCTGCCCGCGGCGGTGAGCTGCGAGCGCGCCGAGTCCCGCGCAATCCCGAAGTCCGACAGCTTCACTTCACCGAAGCGCGACACCAGCACGTTGGGCGGGTTGAGGTCCCGGTGGACCAGCCGCAGCGGCTGTCCGTCCGGGCCCGTGCGGCGGTGCAGGTAGTCGAGCGCCGACGCCAGCTCCGCGCCCAGGAACGTCACCGCCGCCACCGGCAGCGGCCTGCGTGCCAGCCCCCGCATCAGCGAGCTGAGCGGCATCCCGTCCACGAACTCCATCGCCAGGAAGTACGTGCCGCCATGCCGCCCCAGGTCGAACACCTGGACGATGTTGGGGTGGTTGAGCGACGAGCACAGCTCCGCCTCCCGGCGGAACATGGTGACGAACTCGTCGTCGTCCGCGAACGAGGGGAGGATGCGCTTGAGGGCCACCTGCTTCTGGAAGCCACCCTCCGGGCAGTACGTGGCCCTGTACACCTCCGCCATGCCACCCGCGCCCACGCGCTCGTGCAGCACGTACTTGCCCATGACCTCCTGCTCGCGCAGCGCGGACAGCGCCCCGCGCGTGAGCTGGAGGAAGTGCCGCGCCAGCGTCGCCGTGAAGACACCCGCGGCCACGAAGAAGAACGCCCGCGTGGCGATGAAGCGCGGCGTCAGCGTGATGAGCGCCGACTCCGGCAGGAGCGGCTGGACGAAGAGGAAGTAGATGCCCAGGTACTCGGCCGCCACGAGGAGGCCCGCCGCCAGCGCCAGCCGGGGATTGCTGCGCAACGTCGCGAGCGTAATCAGCGTGGGCCAGATGACCAGCGTGGGCGCGGTGAGCGCGTAGATGGGCCCCTGGAAGCGCAAGTCGAACGCCAGCACCACCGCGGGGATGCTGACCTCAATCGCCACGTTGAGCCACGGAATCGCCGGGTGGAACGCCCCCGAGCGCAGCACCCGCCACAGCGCCGTGTAGTAGAGGGCCAGGACGGCGGACAACCCCATCAGGGCCTGCGTCAGCCCCCATCCAATGGAGGGCCCCAGCGCCGCCGCCACCAGCACCGAGGCGCCCGACAGGCCCGCCATGAAGCGCGCCACCGACAACTCCCGCGCCTGCGCATCGCGTCGTAGGTGGCCGTCCAGGAAGCGGGAGACGGGGCTCGTCAGGGTGTGGGCGGTCATCGGTTGTCCCACTCTACAAAAACCTGGGAACCGGACACGTCCTCCCCAGGCCCCAAGCCCGCCTCCCCCTCATGGGGCCGGTCTGACCACCGGATTTCAGGGAGGGGGCCCCGGGGTCGCCTGTCGCTGAAATGTTCCACGGGCTACTCTGCGCGCGTGTCGAGGACCAGCCGCCACACTTCAGGCCGGTGTCCCCGGGAGACCCACGAGATGCGAAAGTCCCCACGCTTCCTGCTGGCCGCGCTTGCCGCGGTGTTGTTGTCCCACGTTGCCTGCTCGGGTGATGACCCGGAATGTGAGGGTTCGAGCTGCGTTGCCCCCGCTGTCTGTGGCAACAACGCCAAGGAAGACGGCGAGCAATGCGACGACGGCAACAGGGTCAGCGGCGACGGCTGCGACGCGGACTGTACGCTGACGCCCACGGTGGAGCAGCCCGTCTGTGGCAACGGCAAGCTGGAGGGCACGGAGACGTGCGACGACGGCAACGCGACGGACGGTGACGGCTGTCAGGCGAACTGCTCGCTGACGCTGACCCGCTGCGCGGCCGCGGACGCCCCTCCGCTCGCGGATGGGGCCACGTGCGCGGTGACGAAGCCCGGCAACAACGGGCGCCTCTTCACCGGCGTGGTGCTCAAGGACGGCGAGACGCTGATGGGCGGTCAGGTGCTGGTGGACCCCCAGGGCGTCATCACCTGCTCGGCGTGTGACTGCTCCGCCGAGGATGGCGCCGCCGACGCCACCCACATCTCGTGCCCCACGGGCGTCATCTCCCCGGGCCTCATCAACCCGCACGAGCACATCACCTTCCAGAACGGCCCCTACGCGTGGACGGACGAGCGCTATGAGCACCGGCTGGACTGGTACCGGGGCGTGGGCAACCACACCCGCGTCGCCAACAGCACCCGCTCCGCCGCGGACTCGGTGGGCTACATCGAGCTGCGCCACCTGCTCTCCGGCACCACGTCCATCGCGGGCGTGGGCGGCGTCGCGGGCCTCTTGCGCAACCTGGACCAGGTCCCGGTGACGCGCCAGGAGGGCATGGACTTGTGGCCCGCCGTCAATGACACCTATCCCCTGGGGGACCAGGAGACGGACCTGCGGACGGAGGACTGCACCTACGCGAGGATGCCGAGGACCTCCAGCCTGTCCAAGGTCGCCGCCTACCTGCCGCACCTGGGCGAGGGCATCAACGCGGAGGCCTACAATGAAATCCGCTGCGTGTCGGTGGCGCCCAATGACGTGCTGCAGCCGCGCACGACGCTCATCCACGGCATCGCGATGACGGCGCGCGAAATCGCGCTGATGGCGGACCGGGGCACGGCGCTCATCTGGTCGCCGCGCTCCAACCTCACGCTGTACGGCGACACCGCCATGGTGTCCGCGTACAAGCGGATGGGGGTGAACATCTCGCTGAGCACCGACTGGGCGCAGTCCGGCTCCATGAACGTGCTGCGCGAGCTGAAGTGCGCGGACACGCTCAACACCGTGCAGTTCGCCCGCACGTTCAGCGACGTGGACCTCTGGAAGATGACGACGGCCAACGCCGCGGAGGCGGTGGACATGCAGAGCCGCTTGGGCCGCCTCGCGCCGGGCAAGCTGGGCGACCTGGCCATCTACTCGCTGCGCACCCACGCCGCCTCGCCGCACCGCGCGGTCATCTCCGCCGAGCCCGCGGACGTCGTGCTGACGATGCGCGGCGGCAAGGCCCTCTACGGCGACCAGACGCTGGTGGGCGCGCTCAAGGCCACCGCCGAGACGTGTGACGCGATGGACGTGTGCGGCACCGCCAAGACGCTGTGCCTCCAGGCGGAGGTGGGCAAGAACCTGGAGGCGCTGAAGGCCGCCAACCCCGTGGGCTATCCGCTGTTCGCCTGCGGCGTTCCGCAGGGCGAGCCGGTGTGCGTGCCCCGCCGCATCTCCAACAACCCGGACTTCCCGGCGTCGGTGCGCGGCTCGAACGTCTACTCCGGTGAGAGCAAGGTGGACGACCCGGACGGCGATGGTCTGCGCAACTCCATCGACAACTGCCCGAACATCTTCAACCCCATCCGTCCCATGGACAACGGCAAGCAGGCCGACTCCGACAACGACGGCGTGGGCGACGCGTGCGACCCGTGCCCGCTGGCGGCGAACACCACCGCGTGCACGCGCGTCGCGGTGGGCGATGACGACCAGGATGGGTTCCCGACGTGGCAGGACAACTGCCCCTTCAATGCGAACCAGGACCAGGCGGACCAGGACGGTGACGGCAAGGGCGATGTCTGCGACGTGTGCGCCGCGACGCCGAACCCGGGCAACCTGGGCTGCCCGTCCACCATCCACGCGCTGAAGACGCGGGAGGACGGGCGTCTGCCGCTGGAGGGCCGTCCGGTGTCGCTCACGGACGTCATCGTCACGGGCGTGGTGAAGGGCGCCGCGACGGTGGAGGGCTACTGGCTTCAGGTGCACCCGCTGCCCTCGGGCACGAGCGTGGAGAACTCGGGCGTCTACGTCTACTCGCCCAAGGGTGACCTGGCGGTGGGAGACCGGCTGGACATCACCACCGCGACGTTGACCGTCTACAACGGGCTGCCGGAGCTGGTGGACGTGAAGTACGTCCGGCGCAGCGCTGGCAATGCGCTGCCGACGCCGGTGCCCGTCACCACGGCGGATGTCCGCACGGGCGGCCCCAGGGCCGAGGCGCTCGAGGGCGTGCTGGTGGAGGTGTACGACGTCAGCACCACGAGCACGGTGGACTCCTTCAAGCAGTTCCTCGTCAACGAGAGCGGCAACACGTCCCAGCCCGGGCTGATGGTGGATGACATGGCCTACACCTACGCGGACCCGACGCTGGGCACGCGGTTCGGCGTGCTGCGCGGCGTGCTGACGTTCAACTTCGCCGACTCCAAAATCCTGCCGCGCAACGTGGCGGACATGAAGCCGCCCATGCCGTCGCTGACGGGCTTCGGGCCGGGCGGGTACGCGCGTCTGGGTGAGACGGGCGCGGTGAGCACCTTCCCGCAGGCGCTGACGGTGACGCTGTCGGGCACCTATACGGAGGCGCTCGACGTCTTCATCACCTCCAGCGACAGCAGCGCGCTGCGCGTGGTCGACGGGAAGGTGACGGTGCCGGTGGGCCAGAGCGCGGTGGAGGTGAAGGTGGAGCCGCTGGCCGCGGCGGCGAACGTGACGTTGACCGCGTCGCTGCGAGGCACCACGCGTCAGGCGTCGTTCCGGGTGCTGGGTGCGACGGAGCAGCCCGCGATTGTGGGGCTGACGCCGTCCGACGCGACGGTGGTGCCGGGAGGCTCGGTCAGCTTCACGGTGGACCTGGACCGTCCGGCCCCCGCGAACACGAACATCAACCTGGGCGTGAATCCGGCGGCGGGCTTCGGCACGCTGACGCCGGGCGCGACGCTGGCGGTGGCGGCGAACGCGATGCAGGCGTCGTTCACCCTCACTGTCGACGAAGCGGCCACGGGCCCCACGGGCACCGTGACGGCGGACCTGGGCGGCAGCACCGACAGCGCGACGGTGACGGTGGACCTGGTCTCTCCGAGGTTGCTGTCGATGACGCCTCCGGGGCCGGTGGAGGTCCGCTACGGGCTGACGCAGGAGTTCCGGGTGACGTTGTCCTCGGCGCCGACGGCGGACCTGGAGGTGGCGCTGGCGGCGACTCCTGGCGCGGGAGTCACGCGGTTCGGCACGGTGCCGGCCACGGTGACGGTGCCCGCGGGCATGACGGAGGCGACGTTCCTCTTCACCGCGGATGCGCAGGGCGAGGGCGCGGGCACGGTGTCCGCGTCGCTGCTCGGCGTGCGCCGGACGACGGCTGTCACGGTGACGCCGCCGCCCGCGCAGCTCTCCACGCTGACGCCCGCGACGGTGTCGGTCTACATGAGCGCGAAGCAGACCTTCACGGTGACGCTGGACCGCAAGGCGGGCGTGGGCGGCGCGGTCGTCAACCTGGCGCTGACGCCTGCCACCGGCCTGGGGACGCTGCCCGGGGCCACGGTGACGGTGGCCGAAGGCCAGACGAGCGCGCAGGTGCTCTTCACGGCGGGGACCGAGGAGCTGAGCGGCTCGGTGACCGCGACGTACGAGGGCGTGACGAAGACGGCGGCCATCACCATCGTTCCGCGTCCGGCCATCAACCACCTGGTCATCAACGAGGTGGACTACGACCAGCGCGGCACGGACACGAAGGAGTTCGTGGAGATCTACAACCCCACGGCGGGGCCGCTCTCCCTGAGCGGCGTGTTCCTGGTCTACGTCAACGGCGCCAGCGCGACGCCGGCGAGCTACGCGAAGATTGACCTGTCGAGCGTCGGCTCGTTGGCGGCGGGGGAGTACCTGGTGGTGGGCCCTGCGCTGGTCATCGACCCGCTCGTGGGTCAGACGGGCGTGAAGACGTTGCTGTCGACGACGGCCATCCAGAACGGTGGCACCAACGCCAGCCCCTCGGCGGACGCTGTCGGCCTCTTCGACGGAGCGACGGAAACCCTCATCGACTCGCTCGCCTACGAGGGGTCGGTGCTGCAGGCCACCATCAGCGGCGTGGCGAACACGAAGCGGTTCGACCTGCTGGAAGGGCCGCGGAGCACGTCGGCGCTGATTGACGTCGACACGGTGGAGGGCACGCTGGCGCGCAGCCCGGAGAGCGCGGACACGAACGACAACCTGGATGACTTCAGGTTCACCACCGTCCTCACCCCGGGTCGGAAGAACGAGTTCCCGGCGCCGTGATTCGGACCGCGTGACGGGTTGAGACAGGACTTGGGCGGCTCCCGCGAAGAAGGGGGGCCGCCCGAGTCGTTTCTGGAGGTCGCGGTGACGCGGCGCTGGCCGGGCGCTACGGCTTGGTGCGCGCCAGGGTGCCGTCCGTCAGGAGGAGGTCCAGCGCGGAGGCGAGCGGGTCGTAGCCGAGCGTGGCGCGGAAGAGGTTCTGATACATCAGCGCGCCCAGGTAGCCGCCGAAGACGCCGTGGGCGGCCTGCTCGGCGTCGATGTCCTGGCGGAACTCGCCGGTCTTCTGGCCGTGGCGGAGGATGCCGCCCAGCACCTTGGCGTACAGGCCCAGCTTCTCGCGGATGGCCTCCGCCACCCGCTCGTTCGAGTCCGCTGCCTCGGCCGCGAGCATGCCGAAGAAGATGCCGTACTCGCGATTCGAGCCCAGGAAGTGGTGGGTGCGGCGGGTGAAGGCCTGGAGTTGCTCGCGCGCGGACAGGGTGCGGTACTCGTTGATGAGGTCTCCGAAGGCGGTCTGGTAGCGCTGGTGCAGCTCATCAATCGCCGCGAGCAGCAGGTCCTCCTTGGTGGGGAAGTGCCAGTACAGCGCGCCGGGAGTCATCCGGATGGCGCGCGCCAGGTCCGCCATCGTCGTCGCCAGGAAGCCCCGCTTCGCGAACAGGGTGATGGCGGCTTCGAGGATGTCCACGCGCGTGCGCGCCGAGCGTTCCTGCTTGAGCTCTCTCTTCGCCGGTTCCTTGCTCATGGCGCGGAAAACCATACCCCAGGCCCGTCTCCAGGCCCGGGTTCGTTCGCGGGACGGAGGAACTCTTGAGGCGAGGGCTTCCGGCCAGCCGCGTCACCTGGACGACGTTCTGGCGGGTCGGAGGCTATCGACCCGGCCCGTCTGCCTTCACGCCGCCAGCAGCGTCACCTTGACGATTTCCGGCGGCGCTCCCACGCGCAGGGGCGGCCCCCAGAAGCCCGTGCCCCGGCTGACGTAGAGGTGCTTGCCGCCCTCCTCGAAGTGTCCCGCATCGTGCTCCCAGATGGCGGACACCGCGAGCGTGAATGGGAAGAACTGTCCCCCATGCGTGTGCCCGGAGAGCTGCAAGCCCATCCCCGTCTGCGCCGCCACGCGCCAGTTCGAGGGCTGGTGCGCGAGCAACACCGCCGCCCGCTCCGGCTCCCGCCCCGCCACCGCCGCCGCCAGATCGTAGCCCTGCTTCGCGCCCGTGTGCCCCGCGGACCAGTCATCCACGCCCACCAGGTCGAACGAGGCCCCCGCATCCCCAATCCGCACATGCCGGTTGCGCAGCACCTGCACCCCCATCCCCTCCAACGCCCCCGCCCACGCCGCGTGGTCCCAGTAGTACTCGTGGTTCCCCGTCACGAAGTACGTCCCGTGCCCGGAGCGCAGCTCCCGCAGCGCCGCCACCGAGGGCCCCAAGGACGCGACCTTGCCATCCACCAAATCCCCGGTGATGGCCACCAGGTCCGGGCGCAAGGCATTGCACCGCGCCACCAGCTCGTCCATGAACTTGCGCTGGATGACCGGGCCCACGTGGATGTCGCTCAGGTGCACGATGCTGAAGCCATCCAGCGCCTTGGGCAGCCCCGGCAGCCGCACCGCCACTTCATTCACCACCGGCGGATGGAACGCATTCCACATCCCGTAGCTCGTCAGGCCCCCCGACGCGAGCAGCGCGCCTCCCGCCGTGGCTCTCGCCAGGAATCGCCGCCGCTCCACGTTCACTTCCGGCGCCCCACGCTCGCCGCCACCGGCCAGACTCACCTCGCCAGGGCCGTCGGCGACCGCTGTCATCGCCACGCCGCCCGCACCCGCCAGCGACGTGACGAGGCCCACGTCGTCCGCCCGAGACACGGCGGCCCGCCGGCTCAACCGCCGTGACAGCGCCCTCGCACCGCCAATGCCCCACAGCGCGAACAACAGGTACATCGCCGCGCCCATCCACATCCACACGGCCGTGGCCACGGCGAAGGTCGCATCCAACGGCAGGAAGCGCGTCACGGACCAGGACAGCACGAGCAGCGTGCCCAGCACCGTCATCACCCCCATGCCCACCCGGTGCCACCGGCGGTCCTCCGACGTGTCCGCGAACAGGCGTCGATACAGGTAGATGTGGACCCCCACGGTGATGAGGCTCGTGAGGACCGCGAAGATGATGAAGCGCGCTGGTGAGTCCATGGGCTCCCAATCCTCTCCCGGCCTCGACGCACCGCAACGCATTCCTCGTGAAGAAACGTGAATCACCCCGCGACTGTGTTCCGCCTGCCTGCCCGTGGAGGAAGCTCCTGGGACGGGTGTGACTCCGTTGCCCTGGGCGGGGCACCCCCGACGCGCCGTCCTCCTCCTGGCAAGCGTGCCTGTGCACGACGCTTCTCATCCGGCAAGGACACGAGGTATGGACGGCCGCTTCTCGCGCTGGAGGCGAAGTGATGCGGATGGACAACCTGAAGGCGGGCCCCTGTTTCCCGCTGGTATTGGTGCTGAGCGTTCTGCTCGCCGCGGGGTGCGATGACTTCTCTGCGCCCGTCGCGGCGCGAATCCCCGCGGAGGCGGGAGCCTCGCGCTCCCAGGCCCTCGCGGTGGCGTCTGCCCCCAAGGTCGCCGCGGGTGCCCAGCACTCGCTCTACGTCACACCCCTGGGCACCGTGTGGGCGTGGGGTGGCAATGCCTCCGGCCAGCTCGGCTCCGGGACGATGTCCTTCCAGCGGGTCCTCGCCCAACAGGTACCGGGCCTGAAGGACATCACCGGCGTGGCGGCGGGGGACTCCCACTCGCTCGCGCTGCGCTCGGACCGGACCGTGTGGACGTGGGGCAGCAACTCCTCCGGCCAGCTCGGTGACGGCACCACCACGGACCGGGCCACGCCGCGCCAGGTGCCCGGCCTCACCGAGGTGGTGAGCGTGGCGGCCGGCGAGTTCCACTCGCTCGCGCTGCGCTCCGACGGCACCGTGTGGGCGTGGGGCAGCAACTTCTACGGCCAGCTCGGCCGGGGCCACACCCAGCCGGGGCCCACGCCGGTCCAAGTCACGGGCCTCACGAACGTGGTGGCCCTGGGCGCGGGCTTCGACTTCTCCCTGGCCGTGCGCGCGGATGGCTCCGTGTGGGCCTGGGGCGCCAACAGCTACGGCCAGCTGGGCGACGGCACCTTCACCCAGCGCCTGGCGCCGACGCAGGTGGTTGAGCTCAAGAACGTCACCGCCGTGGCCGCCGGCCTCTACCACGCGCTCGCGCTGCGCTCCGACGGCACCGTGTGGGCCTGGGGGAGCAATGCCTCCAGCCAGCTCGGCGATGGGACCTGGTCCGACCGCCCCTCACCGATGCAGGTCGCCGGCCTCACGCGCGTGAAGGCCCTGGCCGCGCAGGACGCCGGCTCGCTGGTGCTGATTGACGACGGCACGGTGTTCGCCTGGGGTCGCAACACCAACGGACAGCTCGGAGACGGCACCACCACCGACAGCCCCTACCCCGTGCTGGTGCGCGGGCTGGGCTCGGTGGCGGCGGTGGCCGCGGGGACGCAGCACGCGGTGGCGCTGCGCGCGGACGGGACGCTGTGGTCCTGGGGCAATGGCACCTCCGGCCAGCTGGGCCATGGCAGCTCGGAGCGGCTGCTCTCTCCGGAGGCGGTGACGCGCCTGTCCGGCGTCACGGCGGTGGCCTCGGGCAGCTTCCACTCGCTGGCCTCGCTGTCGGACGGCTCGGTGTGGAGCTGGGGGCGCAACTACTACGGGCAGCTGGGTGACGGCACCGCCGCCGAGCGGCACGCCCCGGTGCGGGTGCTGGGCCTGGGGGACGTGCGCGCCGTCAGCGCGTCCGGACACCACTCGCTCGCGCTGCGCTCCGACGGCACCGTGTGGGGTTGGGGGCGCAACGCCAACGGGCAGCTCGGCGACGGCACGACGAAGGACCGCCTCACGCCGGTGCAGGTGTCGGGCTTGAGTGGCGTGACGTCGCTGGCCGCGGGTGGCAGCCACGTGGTGGCGCTGCGAAGCGATGGAACGGTGTGGACGTGGGGCTACAACGGCGTGGGCCAGCTCGGTGACGGCACGACGAAGGACCGCCTCACGCCGGTGCAGGTGAAGGCGCTCCCGAGGGCGGTGGCCGTGGCGGCGGGGACCTACTTCTCGCTCGCGCTGCTCATCGACGGCACGGTGAGGGCGTGGGGAGATGGCTTCGAGGGACAGCTGGGCGATGGCGGCGGCGTCCAGCGCGAGACGCCGGTGCAGGTGCTGGGACTCGCGGGCGTGAGGAGCCTGAGCGCGGGCGCGGCGCATGCGCTGGCCGTGCTCGAGAACGGCACCGTGTGGGCGTGGGGCGACAACGCGGAGGGACAGATTGGTGACGGCTCGTGGGCGGACCGGTTCCGTCCCGTGCAGGTGCCGGGGCTGACGGGGGTGCGCTCCGTGGCGGGCGGGCTGTACCACTCCATGGCGCTGGGGCTGGACGGGACGCTGCGCGCGTGGGGCTCCAATGCGTATGGCCAGCTCGGGGATGGCGGCGTCGCGTCGCGCGTGGTGCCCGGCGTGGTGCCCGGGGCCTCCGGCGTCACGCTGCTCGGGGGCAGCTACCTGCATGTGCTGGCGGTGCGTCAGGACCGGACGGTGCTGGCGTGGGGCTACAACCGCTTCGGTCAGCTGGGCCTGGGGGCCGTGGGTTGGAGCGCGCTGCCCGTGCAGGTGCGCGGTCTGGGACAGGGACGGCGGCTGGTGGCGGGGACGTCGCACTCGATGCTCGTGCGCGGTGACGGCACCGTGCTCGCGTGGGGACAGAACGCCTCGGGGCAGCTCGGCGATGGCACCACCACCTACCGCGCGTCGCCCGTGGTCGCGCAGGGCCTGCCGTGTGTCCGCTCCATCGCGACGGGAGCGCAGCACTCGCTGGTCCTCTCTTGCGACGGCACGGTGTGGACGTGGGGCGCGAATGCGCGCGGGCAGCTCGGTGATGGCACCGTCAAGCCGCGCCTGACACCCATGATGCTGGAGGGGCTGTGGGGCGTGGTGGCCGTGGCGGCGGGGGGCGATGCCTCCATGGCCCTGCGCGCCGACGGCACGGTGTGGACGTGGGGCGCGAATGACAGCGGACAGCTGGGGGATGGCTTCAAGGGGGACCGGGCCACGCCGGTGGAGGTGAAGTACTTGTCGGGCATCGCCTCCGTGGTGATGGGCGAGGCCCATGCGCTCGCGGTGGGACAGGACGGCGCGGTGTGGGCCTGGGGCGCGAACAGCTCCGGCCAACTCGGTGATGGCACCACGAGCGCGAGCGCGACGCCGCTGCGCGTGTCGGGGCTGGAGGCCGTCGCGAGCGTGAGCGTCGGCCGCGCCTTCTCGCTGGCGGTGTTGCACGACGGCTCGGTGTGGGCCTGGGGTGCGAACAACGCCGGGCAGCTCGGTGATGGCACCAACAGCCCCAGGGGCACGCCGAAGCCGGTGCTGCTGCTCAAGAACGTCAAGGCGGTGGCCGCGGGCTCGCACCATGCGGTGGCCGTGCTTCACGACGGCACGACGTGGGGCTGGGGCGACAACGGCTATGGGCAGGTGGGCGACAGCACCCGCTTCCTGCGCTTCAAGCCGGTGCAGGTGGTGGAAATCTCGGCCGTCGCCGAGGTGTCCGCGGGCGAGCAGCACTCGCTGGCGCTGCTGGAGGACGGCGGAGTCCGCGCCTGGGGCAGTCACGAGTACGGCCAGCTTGGCGACCTGGAGTCGGGGCCGAGGACGTCGCCGGTGGACGTGAAGCTGCCGACGTCGAAGGACCTGGCGCCCGTCGTCTCGCTGCGGGCCTGGTACCAGCACGCGGTGGCGCTCCTCGCGGACGGCACCGTGCAGACGTGGGGTGGCAACGGGCATGGGCAGCTCGGCAACGGCACCACCGAGGACGAGTCCATGCCGACGACGGTGGAGGAGCTGCCGGAGATTCGGGCAGTGGCTCCTGGCTCGTGGCACACGCTGGCGCTGGCCGAGGACGGCACGGTGTGGGCGTGGGGCAACAACGTCTTCGGGCAGCTCGGTGACGGCACCACCACGCAGAGCTTGAGGCCCGTCCAGGTGGTGGGCCTGGACCACGTGGTGTCCATCGCCGCGGGCAGCTACCACTCGCTGGCGGTGACGGAGGACGGCTCCGTGTGGGGCTGGGGCTACAACGTCTTCGGGCAGCTCGGTGACGGCACGCTGGAGGCGCGTTGGATTCCCACGCTCATGAAGGGGATGACGGGCGCGGTGGCGGTGGCGGGCGGGGAGCACCACTCGCTGGTGCTGCGCGCGGACGGGACGCTGTGGGGCTGTGGCAACAATGCGTATGGCCAGCTCGGAGAAGGCACTGCCACCGACCGCTCGTCACTGTTCCAGGTGGTGGGGCTCGAAGGGGTGAAGACCATGGAGGCGGGCAACTACCACTCGGTGGCGCTGCGAGATGACGGCACCGTCTGGACGTGGGGCTCCAACAGCCATGGGCAGTTGGGGGATGGCGGGCTGTCCACGCGCATCTACCCGTCTCCCGTGCCTGGCCTGGCGGACGTGGAGTACCTGGGTGCTGGCGCCAATCACACCTTCGCGGTGGGCTCCGACGTCTGGGCCTGGGGGCGCAACTCGCACGGACAGTTGGGCACCGGAGACAGCTCCCACCGGCTGGAGCCCACGTGGGTGAAGGGGCTCCGAGGCGCGAAGAAGGTCTCCGCCGGTGGTGACTTCTCCATCGCCCTCAATCGCGACGGGGCGGCGGTGAGCTGGGGTACCAACTTCCACGGGACGCTGGGCCTGGGGATTCCAGGACAGCGCTCCGTGCCGGGCGTCGTCGCGATGCCCTGAGCCGCGGTGCCGGGGCGATGACGGAGCTGGCGTCGTCGCCCCGGATGGCTCCAGGTGTGAAGCGGCTCAGAGCCGCAGTCCCGCACCCAGTCGCTTGACGAGCGGACCCAGCTCGTCCCGGTCCAGGCCCATCTCCAGCAGCTCCAGGCGCCGCAGCTTCGGCAGGGCCTTGGCGGTGCGGAACGCGAGCGCGCCTTCCTCGCTCAAGTCGTTCTTCGACAGCTCCAGTCGTTCCAGGCCCGTGAGGCCCTTGCTCTTCGCGAGGGCCTCCGCTGCTTCGTCGCTCAGCTCGTTGCGGTTGAGCGTCAGCCATTGGAGCGCGCCCAGTCCCTTCGCGCCCGCGAGCGTCGCCACGCCTTCGTCGGACAGGCCGGAGCCGGACAGGTACAGCCGCTCCCACGGCAGCGTGGCCTTCGCGAGGAGCCCCGCGCTGGCGTCCGTCAGCGCGCCGCTGGAGAAGCTGACGGAGCGCAGCGCGGGCAGGGCCTTGCTCTCGACGAGGGCGCGGACGGATGCGTCCTTCGCGCCCGACAGCACCAGGCCCGTCAGGTGTCCGGCCCGAGGTGAGGCGGCGAGCGCCTTCGTCGCGGCGTCGACTCCCGAGCCCTCCAATCGCAGCCAGCGGACCTGGGAGAACCAGGGCTGCTCGGCGGCGCGCTCCAGGCCCTTGCCGTCGCGCGTGTCCACGCACAGCCGGGACACGGGCTCCAGCGCGAACAGCTCCGGGCCGTGCTTCGCGAGCTTGTCCTCCGCGAGGTTCAGCTCCTCGATGAAGCCCCGGTGGTAGCGCGGCTCGTGCACTTTCGCGTCGCGCAGCGGCTTGAGCCAGTCGCGGCCGTGCGCGTCCATCAGCTCGCGTGCGCGCAGGTGGAGCGAGCGGCGTCGGGCCGGGTCCATGCGACCGGGCAGGGCGAGTTGCACGCGGATGAACTCGGCGCGCGCGGCGTCCACGGCCTGCAAGGCCTCCGCGCACGCGAGCCTCGGCGCGTCGTTGGCGGGGTCCTCCACCACTTTCGCCAGCAGTGCGTCGAAGTCGCTCATGGGTTCAGCAGCTCCTTCACCTCGCGCTGCCAGCGCGCGCCCAATTCCGGATGCACCATGCGCACGTAGGCGGCGTAGCCCTCCAGCCAGGCGGGGAAGTTGGGACGGCCCCGGGCCTGCGACTCCACGCCGTGCTTGCGACAGTTGGCGAGGATGGCCTTGAAGCGACGGCGCTCCTCACGAGGGATGGCCACTCGTTGGTTGACGGTGAGGCCCGTCACCCGCTGGCGCCCGCCCTGGCGCATGACGCGGCGCTTGGCGCCGTTCTCCGAGAAGCCCTCCTGCTGGAGGATGGCGTTCACCCACCAGAGGAAGCGGCCCAGCCGCTCCGGAGGTTTGACGAAAGAGAAGGAGAGGTCATCCGCGTAGCGCGTGTACGAAGCGCCCGCCTTCTTCGCGAGGGCGTGCAGGCGCGCGTCCATGCGGCGGCAGACGAGGTTGGCGATGGCGGGCGAGGTGGGCGCGCCCTGGGGCAGCACGCCGGGCCACACCACGGTGCCGTCCGGGAGCTTGGGCCGCCAGGTGGTGAGGCCCGCGAGGGTGGAGGACACCTCGTCGTTGTAGCCGTGGGCCTCGAAGAAGCCCTTCACGCGGCGGTAGTGCACCGTGGGGAAGAAGTCCTCCAGGTCCACGCGCACCACGACGTGGGCGCCGACGTGGGCCTCCGCGTTCGTCACCGTGGAGCGGCCGGGCACGAAGCCATGCACGGCTTCGTGCGTGGGCAGGTGCGTGAGGAGTCCTTCGAGCAGGGCGCGCTGCGCGGCCTTGAGCTTCGCGCGCGGGGCGCAGATGCGGCGCACGCCGCCGGAGCGCTTGGGCGTCTCGAACTCCACGTAGCCGGAGCCCGCGCCGGAGCCGGGGCGCATCAGTGTGTCCAGGTCCGCGACGTCCACACCCACCAGCTTCGCCACGTCATCGCGGGACTGGAGCTTCGGCAGCTTCGCGGTGACGGAGGGCTTGCGCTTCACCAGCTCTTCGCGACGCCTGGGGTAGAGGCCGAAGTGCCAGCCTGTGGGGTTCCAGCCGCCGAGGGCGCGGGGGCTCGGGCGGCGGGGCGGCTCCATGCGGCTGTCGGGCAGCGACACGTCGGCGAGCCCCAGCTTGCGCACGGCGGCGCGCGCGGCGGAGGCCACGCGGGAGTCCGAGTCCTTCACGCGGCGGCGCAGGTGGCCGGCGGCGGTGACGCGGGGGAAGAGCAGGGGGATGAGGCGCACGGCCTGGAGGCGCTCGCGCGGGTCCACGCTGCCCAGGCGCCTGGCGACGACCTCGCTCCAGTGGCGGCTGACGTAGAAGCGGGCGACTTCGTATTCGGCGAGGCCCTGGTGGCGCTCCAGCAGCTCGGCGATGCGGCTGAAGTGCGCCTCGGGGTCCTCCATCAAGGGCTTGAGCTCGAGGAGGAGTGAGACCAGGTCCATTCAGGCGCTCCAGGCGGAACCGCGGGCTCCTGGGACCGCCGCCACCTGCACGGCAGAGGCGGGCGAGGTCGGGGAAGCCCGCCAGGCGGACCTCGCACCGCGTCGTCCTTCAATGGGTGTCATCGGCAGCCGCGACGTGACATCGCGGACGAAAGGCTGGCTGCACGCGGCCCCAGGAGCGAGACGAAGCTCACCACATCCTTCACGTTGAAGGAAGGTCGCCGAGCTCCAGGGGCCCGTCTTCTTCCAGGAGGGCGAGCAGCGCTTCCCGAGTTCCTCCGGGCGCCCGACGCACCAGGGCGTCGAGCTGCCGTCCCTGGGCGCGCACGCGCTCGCCGTGGGCGCGCATGACGGACAGGGCCTCCGGCTCCATTCGCGGGCGGGACAGCACGTCGAGGTTGTGCAGCAGCTCGCGACGGTTGCGTGGGGCGGTGAGGCTCGCGCTGACGCCTGGCTGGGAGAGGGAGTAGCGGTAGCAGTCCACCGCGGAGGGCAGTGGCAGGTCTTGGGGAGCGCCAGGAACAGGGCGTAGCAGGCGGCCGTAGCAGGTAGTGGTGAAGGTGAGCACGCCGGTGCCCTGTCGCTGGGCCTCGGGGAAGAAGGCGGCTTCGGCACCCGGGTGCGCGGCGCTGTGACGGGTCATCACGACGGGCCAGGGGTGTCGGGTGAGCGCATCGCGAGCGAGGTCTCTCAGGTGCGTGGAGAAGCCGAAGGCGCGCAGCTTGCCTTCGGTGCGCAGGCGCTCCAGGGCGGAGTAGTCCTCGTCGGAGAGGCGCTCGGGGGCGCGGACCCAGAAGAGGAGGAAGACGTCGAGCCAGGAGGTGCGGAGTCGGCGCAGCGCGGACTCTACGTCGCGACGAAGGGCGGCAGGGCCTGAGTGGTACGTGCCCGCGACGATGACGGAGCGCTCGCGTGGGCCGCGCCCGCTGCGGAGGAACTGCGTCAGCGCGGCGTAACGGGGCTCCCAGAAGAAGGTGTCGATGCCGGCTTCGTGTGCTTCGAAGAAGGGCTCGCGCGAGGTGAGGTGCGCGCCGGAGAGGACGAGCGGCGAGACGTTCAGGCCCGTGCGGCCCAGGGGACGTGACGAGGCTCGCGGCGGAGGCGGTGGGCGAGGTGATGGGGCGGTGCGCGGTCGTGGAGCGGAGGTGGGGCGGAGGCGCGCGAGCTCGGGCTCCGCGGCGAAGAGGGCATCGGGGAAGGTGAGTGTCAGCGCTTGCAGGTGCGTGACGACGCGGGCGGGCTCGGTGTGGGCGCGCAGCGAGTCACGGAGCAGGGTGAAGGCGGTGTCATCGGCGCGGCGCATGCGCCAGGTCCATGCGGCGATGCGCAAGTCGGTGTCGCGCTCAGGAGCGGGCTGGCGTGGTGGCGGCTCCTGCCGTGTGTCGCCAGGCTCCAGCGGTGAGGCCACTGGTGTGGACAACTTGTTGTGAACGCTGGAACCCGGAGGAACGTCCAGTCGCGTGGTGGCAGGCAGACCCAGCAGCGCCTCCAGTCGTGCATCGAGCGTGTCGCAGTCCTCCAGTGGAGAGGCCGCCGCATTGCGGACCATCAGCTCGGTGTCGCGTGACAGTCGCAGCAGGGCGCGCAGCTCCGCGTCACTGTTCTCGGGCCGGAGTTGCTCGGCGGCGCGGGCTCGTATCCACGGGTCGGGGGAGAGGGCGCAGCCGAGCGCGAGCGTGGATTGATAGGTCGGGTCATCCGAGGCGAGCGCGCGACCGTGTGAGAGGGCGAGCTGCAACGCCATGCGGCGCACGCTCGGGTCGGAGTCCTCCAGGCAGACCCGGGCCGCGCTATCGACGTCCAGCACGGCGGCTCTCAGCCACGGGTCCTCGTGGGACTCAGCGTGCTCTCGCTCGGTCTCCGTGAGCCAATCCAGTGACGCGAGGGCCTGCAGTGCCACCGCGCGTACGGAGGGGTCCTCGTCTTGAGATGCACGGAGGAGGGGCTCGGAGGCCTCCATGTATGCGGCGGCGGTGGCCGCGGCCCGGCGCTCTCGGGGCGAGGTGGCTCGTGGGGCGAAGGCCACCAGCGCCGTGGCGAAGTCCTCGACGGCCGATGTGGAGCGGGGCCTGCGCTCCCAGGCGCCGATGACCTCGGCGCGCACGGAGGCGTCTTCGTCATCGAGTGCCTTCAGCACGAGGCCTCGACTGTCCGGGTCGAACACGAGCGCGGATATCACCGCACGTCGGATGTCGGCCTCGGGGTGCTTCGCCAAGGCGCGTGCACTGGTCAGGAGTGTCTCGTGTCCCTGCTTCACCGCGACACGTGCGGCCCAGGCGAGCGCACCAGGACGAGGAGGCGCCGCGAGGACGCGGGTCGCGAGGTCGACCTCGTCCACGTTGAGGCGCTCCAGCAGCGCGCGCGCTTCGTCCTGGGCATGCGGCACACGCGGCTCGTCCAGCCAGTGCATGGCGAGACGCAGCGCTTCCGCGTCCTCGCGCTCGCGAAGCCGACGACGCGCGAGCGCGCGAAGGGGCTCGTGCGGATCTCCCAACCACTCCACCAGCTCCCGCGCGGAGAGAGACCCGGCGGGTCGTGCCTCCAATCGCGCAGTCGTGACCGCGGGGTCCTCACTCGCGATGCCTGCTTCCATCCACGGCGGTGGAAGCGAATGGGCGGGCTCCGATGCGATGGATGGTTGTTCACCGAAGGATAGAGCGCCCGACAGCGGACGCGTCGCCGACATCGAAGAACGCGTAGCGTCGGAAGGCAGCGCGCCAGCTTGCTGCTCGTTGGCTTTGTCAGATGCTGTCGATGCCGGGGAACTCCTAGCGTCGGAAGGCGCCGCGCCGGCTTGTCGTGCATTCGTCGTCGCGGAGGCCACATCGTCGCCACGTGAGCTCTCCGCGTGGAGGCCCGCCATCGCGGTGTCCTCCGCATCAAACGGACGCAGCCCCACGTCACCCGAAGCCACTGCACGCCACTCACCCTCCAGCCACGCCACCGCCGAGCGCAGAGGTCCCTGCTCCCTCGCCTCCGCCGCCCGCCGCACCTGCTGCCGCAGCCCTTCGTTCCCCGCCCCCAACCACGACAGGGCCTGCACCGCCGCATGGCGCACTCGCCAGAACGGATCCTCCAGCGCCGCGAGCAACACCCCCACCGCACCCGCGCCCGCGACGGAGGCCGCCGCACGCACCATCGCCCGCCGCACCCACCACACGGGCTCCCGCCGCACCGCCCGCTCCGCGTGAGGCACCAACGCCTCCGCTCCCAGCCGAGCCAACGCGCGCCACGCTCTGTCCCGCACCATCGGCATGGCATCGCCCAGCGCTTCAATCAGCGCGGAGGCAAAGCGCGCATCCCTCGCATCACCGAGCCGACGCGCGGAGATGGCGCGCACCTCCGCGTCCTCATCCGTGAGCAGGGCCTGTCTCAGCGCGTAGCGTCCCACCAGCTCCGAGGCATCGACCGCGCTCGCCGCCTCGCGCCGCACCGTGACGTCCTCGTCGAGCAACCGCACGGTGGCCAGGTCCAGTTCGAGCATCGCCGGAGACTCTAGGCGCCCTGCTACACTGCGGACATGCCCGACATGCTGGCCATCATCAGCAAGGCGATTTTCGAGAAGGAGGCCGCCGGCCTCTCTCCCGGCCAGGTGTTGCCGACGGACCGCTACCGCAGCCAGAGCAAGCACCTGGCTCCACTCGAGGACGGCGGACGCCTCTTCCTCGTCACGGTCCGCCCACCCGACGAGGCCCTCTGGCTCGTCGCCGTGCTCGAAGGCCTGTCCTCCGATGACGAGGGCTGGGTCGGCCGCAAGAACCGCATCCCCATCACCGACGTCACCTCCGCCATCCCCACGCTGCGCTTCGAGTCCGGCAAGGGAATCCAGGCCGCGAAGGGCGCGCTGGGCATGTCCCTCCAGACGCCTCGCGTCCTCACCTCGGCGGACGCGGAGCTCCTGCTCGGAAGCGCGGGAGGCGGACCCATCAACTTCACCGCGCACCAGGAGCACTCCGCGCTGCCCTGCCTGTGCAAGCAGTGCCTCCCCCGAAGCCCCGAGCGCGCGGAAGCCCAGGGCATGCGCTTCATCCGCGCACAGGTGGAGACCGGAGGCCGGCTGCTCTACTACTGGCTGCCCGAGGAACTCACCGGCGACTCACGCGCTGTCGCCCAGGCCGTTCGCGGCGCCCTCATCGGACGGCTCGTCCCCTGATCCACGTTCACCGTGTGGCGGAAGGACGCGCTGCTTCGCGTCCGGAGTGAGGAAGAGCGTGGTGCCTCGCCGCGCCTCCTCGTCTGGCGGAAGGAAGCGCTACTTCGCGTCCGGTGTGAGGAAGAGCGTGGTGCCTCGCCGCGCCTCCTCGTCTGGCGGAGGGAAGCGCTACTGCGCGTCCGGCGTGAGGAAGAGCGTGGTGCCTCGCCGCATCTCCCCTCGTCTGGCGGAAGGAGGCGCTACTTCGCGTCCGGCGTGGCCAACTCGGAGCCGATCTGCTGCCACTCCTGGGCGTAGGCGCCCCGGGTGAAGGTGCGCAGGTCGTCGCTCGTCACCGTGCCTCGCGCCAGCGCGGTGTCGAGCGCGCGGACGACGGCGGTGCGGTGCGGCTGCTCCACGTAGGGGTTGCCCTCGCGGAACACCTCGCCGAACAGCGACTCCAGCCTGCCATCCTGCTTCAGCCGCTCCACGATTCGCGCCTGCGAGGCGGGCTCGTCCGCGTGCGCATGCAGCATCGCGGAGGCCATGCCACCCTGGGCGTCGGCGTCGGGGAACTCGGAGAGCAACTCCAGCTCCGCGTCCGCGCCGGCGATGGCCGAGGCCTCCGAGGCAGCGGGCGCCAGCGCGGGGTTGATTGCGGGCGTGGCGCGCGGCGTCGGCCGGCGCTCCGGCTCGAAGTCGCTGCGGCCCTGGAACGGGCTCACCGCGCGGTGTGCCTGGACTTCCTTCTTTCCGGGGCTCTGCTGCACGTTCTTGGAGGCGGAGTCCGGCCGCTCCGTGCTGGAGCGCTCCGAGGCGGAGCTCTTCGGCGAGGACGAACGGTTGCCACCATCAATGCGCGACATGAGTGCGCTCCAGGAAGACTGCGAGCCGGTGCGGGCATGGCTCCGGGAAGTCTCAAGGAAGTTATCGGACGCCCCGGGCGCCAGTTGCGTCCAGCGCGAAGGTGAGGTGGCACACGGACTCATGCCGCGCTGATGACCACCAGAAGACACTCAAGGAAGTGCAGCAACTACCGGCGCTTGGCCAGGGGCCTTGGAGCAAACAGCGCCTCCAGCCCCCGCACCACGTCATCCCTCCAGGCCGGGTAATTGTGCCCTCCGCTGTACTCCCGGTACTCGACGCGGTGCCCGGTGGCCTTCAACAAGGGGGCGAGCCGCTGGTTGCCCTCCAACAGCACCTCGAAGCGGCCACAGCTCATCCACACGTCCAGCGGGCGACGAGGCACGTGCCGCGCCAGGTCGAACACGACGAACTCGTGGTTTTCC
This sequence comes from Myxococcus qinghaiensis, assembly GCF_024198215.1. Lineage (GTDB taxonomy): Bacteria > Myxococcota > Myxococcia > Myxococcales > Myxococcaceae > Myxococcus > Myxococcus qinghaiensis. The sequence continues at coordinate 340,356 of NZ_JAKCFA010000009.1, read as the reverse complement.
ACCACGAACGCCCCCGACTGCGTCAGCACCCGGCCAAACGTCTCCGGCGCGCGCAGCCCGATGAAGAGCGACATCAGCCCGCCCAGCGACGAGCCCAGCACCCCGTGCACGCCAGGGTTGTGTCGTTCGTCCACCAACGACAGGTGCTCCCGGGCCAGGGGCAGCACCTTCCATAGGAGGAGGGCCACGGTGTACTCGCTGCACGCGTACTCCACGCCGCGCGTCACGCCCCCATTGGAGACGAGCGCGAGGGCGACGGGCTGCATGCGGCCATCGGCGACCAGCGTGTCCACCAGCTCCGGCAGGCGCACGCGGCGCAGGTAGTCATCTCCGTCGAGCACGACGAGGAGCGGCACCGGCCCCTGTGTCGGCGGGGCGTAGAGGTGCACGGTGCGCTGGCCGTCCAGGCCCAGGTCGGACATGTCCACGCGGTGTCGGGTGACTCGGCCGCGCGGCACGCCCCGGGAGCGCCGGAGGGGCAGCGAGGGTCCGCCGTCGGGCATGTAGAAGGCGTGATTGACGTCGCCGAAGCCGTTGTCGGAGACGCGCGCGTTGAAGTCGTCCTTCAGCCGCTGGCCGCGCGAATCGAAGAGGGCGTATTCGACGTACGCATCGCGAGGCAGCGCCAGCGAGCGGGTCCACAGGCCCGGGGCCACGCGCTTCAGGGGCAGCGGCTCGCCCTTCCAGTCCTGGAAGTCACCCTGCACGAAGACGGGCCCGCGTCCCCGCCACACGAAGGTGGCCATGTCTCCGATGATGACGGGGGTTCCCTCGGCTCGCGCTCGCGCTTCCAGCTCCCTGGCTTCCATGCGCGTCAACCTATGTCAGCAGGTGCTTCAGCGCTCCCTCCAGTTCAGGGAAGCGGAAGGTGAAGCCCGCCGCCTGGGCCCGCGCGGGCAGCACGCGCTGACCCTCCAGGACGACCTTCGCCATCTCCCCCATGGCCGCCTTCACCATGAACGCGGGGATGTGCATCACCGACGGCCGGCCCAACGCATGGCCGAGCGCATGGGCGAACGCCGCGTTCGTCACCGGCTCCGGGGCCGTCGCATTCACGGGCCCCTCCACCGTCGCGTCCTCGAGGGCGAAGCGCACCAGCGCCTGAGCGTCCTCGCGGTGAATCCAGCTCACGTACTGTCGGCCACTGCCCACCGCGCCCCCCGCGCCCATGCGGAAGGGCGGCAGCATCTTGTGGAGCGCGCCGCCGTCCGGATGCAGCACCACGCCCATGCGCACCACCGCGGTGCTGATGCCCGCGCCGCGCGCGTTCCCCGCCTCCGCCTCCCAGTCCACGCACACCCGCGCCAGGAAGTCGTCGCCTGGCGGGCTCTCTTCCGTGAGCACCTCCGCCTCGCGCGCGCCGCCGTAGTATCCGATGGCCGACGTGGACACGAAGCGCCTCACCGTCCCCGCCGCCTTCATCGCCTCCACCAACATCCGCGTGCCCACCACCCGACTGCCGTGGATGCGCTGCTTCGCGTCCTTCGTCCACCGCTGCGCCACCGGCTCCCCGGCCAGGTGGATGACCGCGTCCGCGCCGGCCAGCGCCTCCGGGGCAAGTGGCGATCGCCCGTCGAAGGGCGCCCCCGTCACCCCCGGCGGCAGCTTCTCCAGCGCCCGAGGCACGTCCCGCGTCAGCACGTGCAGGCTGTGTCCCTGACTCAACAAACCCTGGACAAGGCCCGGACCCAGAAACCCCGTGGCGCCGGTGATGGCCACCTTCACGGCGTGGCTCCCGGGGCCTTGGGCGCCGCCGGCGTGTTGAGGTCCACCCCCACCAGCGTGCTCAGGGCCGAGAAGAACGCCACCTGCTCCTCCGGCTTCATCTTCCCGGAATATCGGTAGACCACCGCGCCCTGGGCATCCAGCAGCAGCACGTTGGAGGTCTTCATCGGCAGGCCCCAGGGCGCCGAGCCCATCGTCCCGTCCAAATCCACCAGGATGGGCACGCCCACCTTCTTCTCCTCATCCCGCACATAGGAGAGGGCAATCTGCCGAGCGGGAAAGAAGTCGAACTTCCGCAGGTTGGCCACCGCCACCACCCAGGCGGAGCCCAGCAGGTTGCGCTCCTTGCCTCGCGCGAACAGCTCCTCCTTCAGCCCCGCGTTGAGCGTCGTGGAGTCCTTGTCCTCATAAAAGAGAATTACCGGTTTCCCACGCCACTTCGAGAGACGGACCTCATCTCCGCTGGAACTCCGTAACGTCGCGTCGGGCGGGCCGTCTGCAGGGCTGGAAGCCAGCGCACCCTGGGTCAGCAGGGCCGCCGTCAGTGTGCTTGTGATCCACATCTTCATGAGGTGACCCCCGGTGGACAAGGTTCTTACAAACCCTGTACATAGCCTTGACAAGCCCTCGACGCAAACGCTACGCCTGGAGGGCAGGACCCTCTTGAACCCCGAGGATCAACCCATGGCACTCCCGCGTTCCGCCGCGCAGCCGCTGCCTGATGACGTCCCCTTGGAGCAGGCCTGGCTGATGCTGGTGCACGCGCAGGTGGAGGCGTCGCTTGCGGAGCTGTTCGAGCTGCCGGACGAGGCGGGCCTGGACGCTCGGTGGACGCGGGCGCTGGAGGAGGCCCGGCTGTACGCGCTGCGGCCGGCCAAGCGGGTGCGGCCCGCGCTGGTGATGGCGGGGCACTGCCTGGCCAGGGGCACGCCGGTGGTGGCGGCGGAGCTGTGGCGCTTCGCCGCGGGGCTGGAGCTGCTCCACACCTTCCTCCTGATTCATGACGACGTGGCGGACCGCGCGGTGATGCGGCGCGGGAGCGCGGCGCTGCACCACGTGCTGGCGCCGGGCCGGACGGGCGAGGACCTGGCGGTGGTGGTGGGAGACCACCTCTTCGCCCGCGCGCTGGAGGCGATGCTGGAGTCGGAGCTGCCGGGCGTGGCCAAGGTGGTGCGCTACTACCTGGCGGTGTGCCGGCACACGGCGGCGGGGCAGTACCTGGACTTGTCGCTGGAGCGCGCGCCGCTGTCGGAGGTGTCGCTGTTCCAGGTGATGCGCGTGGCCTATCTCAAGACGGCGCGCTACGGCTTCTGCGCGCCGCTCGTCTGTGGCGCCATGCTGGGCGGTGCGAGCGCGCAGCTGTTGGAGGGGCTGGAGCGCGTGGGCCGCCAGGTGGGGCTCGCCTACCAGCTGCGCGATGACGTCATCGGCCTCTTCGGTGACTCCACCGTCGCGGGCAAGTCGTCGGCCAGCGACTTCACGCAAGGCAAGCGCACCTTCCCCTTGCTCGCGGCGTACGCGCGCGCCTCGCCGGAGGGACGCGAGGAGCTGGAGGCGCTCTGGGCGCTGCCGGAGTGTCAGAAGGACGCAGCGGCCCTGGCGCGTGCCCGGACGCTGGTGGAGGTGCATGGCGGCCGTGCCGCGTGCGAGCGGATGGTGGAGCGCGCCTCTCGCGCCGCCCGGCGCACCCTCCAGTCGTTGCCCAACCCCAACGGCGTGAGGGACTTGATGGACGCCCTCATCGCGCGGCTCGCGCATCGCGCGGCCTGAGGAACACATGAGCCCGCGGACACAAGGCAGACGCGTGGTGGTGGTGGGCGCTGGCGTGGGAGGCCTGGCCGCCGCGGCGCGACTGGCGCACCAGGGCTTCGACGTCCAGGTCGTCGAGAAGACGGTGGGGCCGGGCGGGCGCTGCAACCGGCTGCGGGTGGACGGCTTCACCTGGGACATCGGTCCCACCATCGTGCTGATGCCGGAGGTGTTCGAGGAGACCTTCCGCGCGCTCGGCCGCCGAATCGAGGACTACCTGACGTTGCTCAAGTGCGACCCGAACTACCGTGTGCACTTTCGAGATGGCTCGGACGTGACGTTCACCTCCGAGCTGTGCGCCATGGGGCGCGAGCTGGAGCGGGTGGAGCCCGGCAGCTACGCGCGCTACCTCGCCTTCCTGGCCCAGGGGCGTGTCCAGTACCGCACCAGCCTGGACCACCTGGTGGGCCGCAACTACGCGGGCATCACCGACTACCTGTCCCCGCGCGTGCTCGCCCGCATCTTCCAGGTGCGCGCCCACCGGCGCATGTACCCGGACGTCAGCCGCTACTTCCGCGATGACCGGCTGCGCGCGGCGATGACGTTCCAGACGATGTACCTGGGCGTCTCTCCCTTCGAGTCGCCCGCCGTCTACGGCCTGCTGCCCTTCACCGAGCTGGGCGTCGGCATCTGGTTCCCCAAGGGCGGGCTGTACGCGATTCCGCAGGCGCTGGAGCGGCTGGCCATCGAGGAGGGCGTGCGCTTCCACTACGGCACCCCGGTGGAGCGCATCCTCACGGACGGCGGCCGCACCACCGGAGTCCGGCTGGAGGGCGGCGAGGTGCTGGAGGCGGACGCGGTGCTGTGCAACGCGGACCTGCCCTACGCGTACGAGAAGCTCCTGGACCCGCAGGCCACCACGCTCAAGCGCCGCGAGTCGCTGCGCTACACCTCCAGCGGCTACATGCTCTACCTGGGCATGCGCCGGAAGGTGCCGGAGCTGCTGCATCACAATGTCATCTTCGGCCGCGACTACCGGGGCTCGTTCGAGGACATCTTCAAGCGCTTCCGCGTGCCGGAGGACCCGAGCTTCTACGTCAACGCGCCCACGCGCACCGACGCGTCGCTGGCGCCCGAGGGCAAGGACTCGCTCTACGTGCTGGTGCCCGTGCCACACCAGCACCCGTCGCTGGACTGGAAGACGGAGGGGCCGAAGCTGCGCGCCAAGGTCTTCGCGCGGCTGGCGGAGCTGGGCTTCCCGAAGCTGGAGTCGGACATCGAGGTGGAGCGCGTCTTCACGCCGGATGATTGGGCGGGCACGTTCAACCTGGCGAAGGGCAGCGCCTTCGGCCTGGCGCAGAACTTCATGCAGATTGGCCCCTTCCGTCCGTCGAACCAGGACGCGAAGGTGAAGAACCTCTTCTTCGTCGGGGCCTCCACGCAGCCGGGCACGGGGCTGCCCACGGTGCTCATCTCCGCGCGGCTCGTCGCCGAGCGCCTGGCCGACTGGGCAAGACAGCAGGGCGTGAAGCTGTCGCCGCGCGGGAGCCGGACGAAGTCCACGGCGGTGGAGGCGGCGGCGTGAGCGCGTCCGACGACAGGGCGCTGGTGCGCCGGGGATACTGGCTGGCGCGGCGGGTGACGCGTCACCACGCGAAGAGCTTCTTCTTCGCCTCGTACCTGCTGTTCGGCCAGCGTCGCAAGGCGGCCTTCGCGCTGTATGCGTTCTGCCGGCGGCTGGATGACCTGGTGGACGAGGCGGGCTCGGCGACGGAGGAGCTGTCCGTGCGGCTGGGGCGCGCGCGGCGCATGGTGGCGGAGCTGTACGTGCCCATGCCGGAGCTGGCGTCGAAGGAGCTGGGGCCGCCGGGCGGAAGACTGGTGGGCGTGGCGGCGAGCTCGCCGTGGGACGCGGGGGAGTTCGCCGCGCTCGCGCACACGGTGCGCCACTACCGGATTCCCGAGCAGCCCTTCCAGGACCTCATCTCCGGCATGGAGATGGACCTGACGAAGCACCACTACGACACGTGGGAGGAGCTGGACCTCTACTGCTACCGCGTGGCGGGCGTGGTGGGGTTGATGCTGACGCCGGTGCTGGGGTGCTCGGACGAGGGCGCGCTGCAGCCGGCGGCGGACCTGGGCCGGGGCATGCAGCTCACCAACATCCTGCGCGACGTGCGCGAGGACCTGGAGCGGGGGCGCGTGTACCTGCCCTCCCAGGAGCTGAAGGCCTTCGGCCTGTCCGAGGAGGACTTGCGACAGGGCAAGGTGGATGCGCGGTGGCGCGACTTCATGCGCTTCCAGGTGGAGCGCGCGCGGACGTACTACGCGCGAGCGGCCCTGGGGGTGCCCGCGCTCACGGGCTTCGGCAGCCAGCGCATGGTGCGGCTGATGGGCGCCATCTACGGCGACATCCTCCGCGACATCGAGGCGCGCGACTACGACGTGTTCAGCGCGCGGGCGTATGTGTCCACGCGGCGCAAGCTGTCGCTGGCCGCCTCCGCCTTCCTCCGGCCCCACGCCGCGCTTCCCGCGCTGCCGGCCGAGTCGCGCGTGCCACTGCTGCCGAGCGAAGTGGGGGGACAACGCCATGGGTGACGTGAAGCGCCTGTCGGTGGCTGGCGAGCGCGTGGCCCGACGGGCACGTGCATGTGGACCCCTGGACGCCGAGGTGGCGCGAAGGAGGCCGTGGTCATGAGCACCTCTCGTGTCGCTGTCGTGGGGGGAGGCATCGGCGGACTCACCGCGGCGGGGCTGCTGGCGAAGGAAGGCCACGCGGTGACGCTCTTCGAGGGAGGCGCCTCGCTGGGGGGCAAGGCGCAGGCCGTCACCCTGGACGGAATCACCCTGGACACCGGGCCCACGTTGCTGACGTTGCCGGACCTGGTGCGCGGCACCTTCGAGCAGCTGGGCGCGTTGGACCTCCTTCCGACGCTCACCGAGCTGGAGCCGCAGTGCACCTATCGCTTCATGGATGGATGCGCCTTCACCGCGTACAAGGACCTGGACCGCACCGCGGACAGCGCGAGTGAAGTGAAGCCGGTGGAGCGCAAGGGCATCCGCGGCTTCTACGCGGAGGCCGCCGCCATCTGGGGCGCCGCGGGCGAGCCGTACCTGGAGGCGCCCTTCGAGGGCATGGCCGGGTTCATGGGCCGCGTGGCCCGCCGGGGGATTGGCGCGGTGATGGCGGGGATGCAGCTGTCGTCCCTTCACGGGCTGGCGGTGAAGCACCTGCGCACCGAGCACCTGCAGCAGTACGTGGGCCGGTTCGCCACGTACGCGGGCGCGTCGCCGTACGAGGCGAGCGCGGCCTACGCGTTGATTCCGCACATCGAGCGCGCGTACGGCGTCCACCATGCCCGGGGCGGCGTGGGCGCGCTGGTGGATGCGCTGGGGCGGGCGGTGCGCAGGTTGGGTGTCACGGTGCATCTGCGGACGCGCGCCCGGTTCGCGCACACGAGCGAGGGCTACCGCGTGGGGCCCGGCGAGGACTCCGCGCCGTTCGACAGCGTGGTGGTGAACGCGGACCCACTGGAGTCGCTGCGTCGCGCGGACGAGCCGCTGGCGCTCTCCGGCTTCGTGCTCCTGCTGGAGGTGGAGGGGCGCCCCTCGCTGCCGCACCACGCGGTGCTGTTTGGAGGGAACTACCGGCGCGAGTTCGACGAGCTGTTCAGCGGGCAGCTCGCGACGGACCCGACGGTGTACTTCTGCAACCCCACCGCGACGGACCCGACGATGTCGCCGCCGGGGCGCACCGGCCTGTTCGTGATGGTGAACGCGCCCGCGTTGCCGGTGGATGCGGCGGAGGCGGACGCGGCGGCGCGCGCCTGGGAGCTTCAGGCGGAGCGGGTGAAGGCGCAGATGTTCGAGAAGCTCGTCGCGCACTTCCCGGAGCTGAAGGGCCGGGTGCGAGTCATCGGCCAGCGCTCGCCGGTGGACCTGGCCGCGCAGGGGGCGCCGGGAGGCTCCATCTACGGCTTCCTGCCGCACGGGAAGCTGGGGCCGTTTCGTCGTCCGCGCATCCGGGGCAACACCCCGGGCCTGTTCTTCGCGGGAGGGGGCACGCATCCGGGGGGCGGGGTGCCGCTCGTCATGCTGTCGGGGCGCTTCGCCGCGGAGATGGTGTCCGCGCATCTGCGGAGGGGCGCATGAACAGCCTGGGAGACATTCCCACCCTGCCGAGCAAGGCGGGGGCCTATCGTTGGTTCTACGCCGACGTGACGGCGGGGCCCTACAGCGCGGTGTGCATCTTCATGTTGGGCTCGCTCTTCTCCCCGCGCTATTCGGTGGCGGCGCGGCGGGGCGGGCGGCCCATGGAGCACAGCGCGGTGAACTTCGCGCTGTACCACGAGGGCGTGCGTCGCCTCTGGGTCCTGAGCGAGTACCCTCACGCCGAGGTGGAGTCGGCGGGGCGGCTGCGGATTGGCCGCTCCACGCTGACGTACGGAGAGGGCGGCACGGTGCGCATGGACGTGGAGGACTGGACGGCCCCCTGGGGTCGGCCCGTGAGCGCGCGCCTCACCCTGCAGCCGCTGACGCCGGTGGGCGAGGTGGTGCGGTTGATGCCCGAGCTGCCGCACTACTGGCAGGCGCTGGCGCCACGCGCGCGGGCTCGGCTGGAGGTGTCCTCCCTGGGAGTGAAGGCGGAGGGGCTGGGCTACCACGACACGAACCACGGCGAGGAGCTGCTGGGCGAGAGGCTCGCGGGCTGGCACTGGGCGCGCACGCACCGCGAGGACGCGACGACGGTGGTGGACTACCACCTGCCGGATGGCGTGGCGCCGCTGCGGATGACGGCGTGTGAGCAGAGCGTGCGCTGCGAGCGGGGCCCGGGGCCGAGGACGCAGCCCACGGTCATCACCGGGTGGGGCCTGCGCGTGCCCTCGCGACTCCAGGCGGGCAACGTGGAGGTGGGGCAGGCGAGGTTGCTGGAGTCCTCGCCCTTCTATGCGCGGATGGAGGCTCGCAAGGGCGCGCTGGACTGCATGGGGGAGGTGGCTGACTTCCGCCGCTTCCACTCGCCCTTCATCCGCTGGATGGCGCACTTCCGCACGCGGCTGGGGACAGCGGCATGAGCGCTCCCGTGCTCCTGGGACTGGGCTGGGCCGCGCTCGCCACGGGCTTCAGCGGCGTCGCGCTCGCGCGCCTGCTTCGCATGCGCCGGGGGACTCGGCCGGAGCCGTCCGTCGAGGCGCGTGGCACCCGGCCTTCGGTGTTGCTGCTGCGTCCCGTGGACGCGCCCACGCCTCGGGAGCTGGAGAACCTGGCCCTGCCCATCTCGTACGCGGGCACGCTGGAGCAGGTCGTCGTATCGCCCTACCGCCCTCGGCTCGCGCCCGACGTGCGCTGGCTTCCGAGCGACCCGCTCACGCCCAACCGCAAGGTGGGCCACCTGCTCTACGCGCTGGAGGTGCTTCCCACCGAGGGCCGCGTCGTCCTCGCCGTGGACGCGGATGTCGCGGTGACGGGCGCGCTGGTGGAGGGCCTCGTGGCGCCCCTGGTTCGAGGTGCCGCGCTGAGCACGGCGGCCCCCACTCCGGTGGACGTGCGCGATGGCGCCGGCCGGGCCATGGCGGGCCTGCTGCGCTACACGCATCACAGCTTCCTCGCGCTGCACGTCATGAGCGCGGGCGCGAAGTCCGTGTGTGGCAAGGCGCTGGGGCTGTCTCCGGTGGCGATGGAGTCGCTCAAGTCCCTGGCCGACCACATCGGCGAGGACCTGGAGCTGTCCAAGCGCCTGCACGCCCTCGGCCTCGACGTCGCGCTGAGCGACGCGCCCGCCGTGGTGCCCCTGGGTGACATCGGCGCCTGGGAGGTTCCCCTGTCCCGCTTCACGCGCTGGATGCGGGTGCTGGCCAGTCACCGTCCCGCGCTGTACCCCACGGTGCCGCTGCTCTTCACGCCCACCGTGCCGCTGGTGGTGCTGGCCGCGCTGCTGGGCTCCCCCGTGCTGGCCGCCGCCGTGGTGTCGCTTGTCATCGTGCGCGCGCTGCTGGCGCTCCGGCTCGCGGTGCTGGGCGCGCCTCGGGTGGAGGGCTTGCGAGACGCGGGCCTCGGGCGCGCCTTGACGGACTGGTTGCTGGGAGAGTCGCTGTTGCTGACGGCCTTCATCGTCTCCCTGGGTCGCCAGGGCCTGGTGACGTGGCGGGGGCGCACGTACGCGCTCCTGCCGGGAGGCCGCATGGTCCGGGTGGCGCCGGAGCTGACGGGAGGACCTGGATGACCTACGCGCGTTTCCTCGGGCTGTTCGTTGTATTGCCCATCGTCTTCCTGCTGTGGCGCTACCGCCGCACCTTCACGGCGCGGAGCCTGGCGCCCATGGGGCTCTTGCTCGTGGTCGTCTACGCGGCGACGTCGCCCTGGGACAACCTGGCGGTGAAGTGGGGCCTGTGGGGCTTCGACGAGAGCCGCATCTGGGGCATCAAGCTGGGCTACCTGCCGCTGGAGGAGTACCTGTTCTTCGGCCTCCAGACGCTCCTGGTGGGACTGTGGGCCAGGGCCCGGCTCACCCGCGCGCTGGCTCGCACGGAGCCTTCGCGGCCCGCGACGTCGTTGCCCACGCCTTCCTCCGAGCGGGCCCTGTCCCCGAGCGAGGTGTCGTCATGATGGAGACGCGCTGGGCCTACCTCATCCACCTGCTTGGCTGGACGCTGCCGCTCATCCTCTTCCAGACGGTGGTGCTGGTGCGCCACTACAAGGAGCGCTCCGGCGCGGTGCTGCGCGCGGTGCTGGTGCCCGCGTTCATCATCGGCATCTACCTGGCGGTGGCGGACCACCTGGCCATCTCCACGGGCATCTGGAACTTCGGCGAGGGCCTGCACCTGGGCATCTACCTGGGGCTCGTTCCCCTGGAGGAGGTGCTCTTCTTCCTGCTGACCAGCGTGCTCGTGTCGCTGGGGCTGGCCCTCTTCACGGGCCTGGTGGAGCTGTTGACGAAGAAGGAGGCCAGGGCGTCGTGATTCCCGCGGCCAAGGGAGGCCCCTTCGAGTGGGCGCTGGATGCGTATATCGGGTGGAAGTTCCGCTCGGCGTTCCGCGGCCTGTGGGTGCGCGGGGAGCTGCCCGCCGCGGGCCCGGGGAGGCTGGTGTACCTGAACCACGCGAACTGGTGGGACGGCTTCATGCTGCACCAGCTCTCGCGCGTGGCGGGGTGGGACGCCTACTGCCTGATGGATGAGGAGAACCTGCGCCGCTACGCCTTCCTGGCGCGCATCGGCGCCTTCAGCATCCGCCGCAAGGACGCCGTGTCGTCGGTGGAGTCGCTGCGCTACGCGAAGGACCTCCTCAAGCGTCCCCGCGCGGCGCTGTATGTCTTTCCCGAGGGCGAGCACCGGCCCTTCGGCGAGCTGCCGCTGCGGCTGGAGCGCGGCGTGGAGCTGCTGGCGCGCGTGGCCAAGGTGGAGTGTGTGCCCATTGGCGTGCGCTACGCCTTCTTCGAGCACGAGCGCCCGGACGTCCTGCTGGAGGTGGGCACGCCGCATCCGCCCGGCTCGCTGCCTGTCTTCCAGCAGGGGCTGGAGTCCGTGGTGCGCCGGTTGATGGCGGTGACGTCCCTGGAGGGCTTCACGCGCAAGGTGTCCGGCGCGCGAGGCGTGGCGGAGCGCTGGGATGCCGCCCGGGGGGTGGCGCCATGATGCTGCGCATCCGCACCATCGCTCGCCTGACGGGCATCCGCGAGGCGACCCTGCGCGCGTGGGAGCGGCGCTACGGCTTCCCGCGCCCCATGCGCTCGGAGGGCAACAACTACCGCGTCTATTCACGCGCGGAGGTGGAGTCCATCCGCCGCGTCGCGCGGCTCATCCAGTTGGACGGCCTGGCGGTGAGCGAGGCCATCGCCCAGGTGCTCGCCTCGCCCGTGACGTCGATGCCCCGCGCGGAGCGGCTCCAGGAGCGCTTCTGGGCCGCCGTCATGCTGCTGGACGGGGACGAGGTGTCGCGGGTGCTCGACGAGGCGCAGGAGGCCATGGACGTGGACAGCTACTGCGATGACTTCCTGATGCCGCTGCTGCGGGAGATGAGCGCGCGGCTGGACGTCGCCCGTGAGCACCTGGCGTCCGGGCTCATCCGCCAGCGGCTGCGGCAGGTGCTGTCGAGCGTGGAGAGCCCGGCGAACGGGCCGCGCGCGCTCCTGGCGTGCCCGCCCCAGGACTTCCACGAGGGGGGCCTCCTGGGACTGGGCGTGCAGCTCAAGCGCCAGGGGTGGCGGGTGACGATGCTGGGGGCGGACACCCCGGCCGAGGCGCTGCGCTCCGCCTGCGAGCAGCTCCACCCGGACATGGTGGCGCTGTCCTTCGTTCAGGGGCGCGAACCGGACGAATTCATGACGCTGTTATCAGATGCTCAGCGAGCCTGCGCCCCCACGCCGGTCGTGGTAGGAGGGCCCGGCGCTCGCGAGCACTTGAAGGCCACCTTCACGCTGGGCGCGCAGTACGCGGAGTCCTCCCAGGAGTTGATAGCCCTCTGGAACCAGGTGCGAACCGCGCAGAATCGCCCCTGACCCGTATCGCCCATGGCCGAGCGCACCTACCGAATCCACGTCGCCGCGGAGTTGTCAGGGGTTCGGGTGGAGCTCATCCGGGCCTGGGAGCGTCGGTATGGGGTGCTCCAGCCCTTGCGCACGCCCGCCGGCTACCGCGTCTACACGGAGCGGGATGTCGCGCTGCTCAAGCGGCTCAAGAAGCTGACGGACGAGGGCGTGGCCATCAGCGAGGCGGCGAAGCTGCTGCCCCAACTGCTCGCGGAGCTGGACGCCGCTCCCGCCGTCCAGGACGAAGTGCAGGGCTCCGGCGCGGGCCTGGAGTTCTGGCGGGACGCCGCGCTGCTCGCGGCCGAGGCCTATGACCAGGGCGGCGTCTCCGCGGTGGTGGACGAGGTGCTGTCCGCGCTGCCCCCGCTCAAGGCGTTCGACGGCGTGCTGGCGCCGCTCCAGCGCGAGGTGGGCGAGCGCTGGCACTCGGGTGAGTTGAGCGTGGCGCAGGAGCACCTGGTGACGCAGGTGGTGCGCGCCCGGCTGGTGAACCTGCTGCACGCGGCGCCGGACAGCGGGCGGCGTCACGCGGTGCTGGCGTGCTTCCCGGAGGAGGAGCACGAGCTGGGGCTGTTGGGCGTGGCGCTGCGCATGCGTCACGCGGGCTTCCGGGTGACGCTCCTGGGGCAGCGGGTGCCCGCGCTGGATTTGGGCCGGGCGGTGGCGGAGCTGAAGCCGGAGCTGGTGGGCCTGTCCGCCATCAACAACCGGGGCGAGGAGCCGTTCCGCGACACGCTCACCGAGCTCATGCGAGCGCTGCCCCGGGGCGTGCCCGTGTGGGTGGGCGGCGCGGCGGCGGTGGCCCACTCGGACATCGTCGTCCGACTGGGCGCGCGGCTGTTCAGCGCCGAGGACGACTGGGCGAAGGTGCTGGAGGACTAGACACGGACGCCCGCTGGAGCGTCGCGATGCGGCCCGCGTCTCCGACGGCCCACACGCGCCTGCCCGTGGGCGACGCGGACACGGCGTGGAAGCCCAGGGGGCCCAGCGACGTCCAGCTCTTCGCGCCGTCCGAAGACAGCTCCGAGCCGGACGGCCCCACGGTGACGAGCGTGGGCCCCGGCACTCCCTGCAACCGCGCGACGCAGGAGCGGTAGCCCGCGGGCCTCGCGCCTGGGGGCACGCTCCACGTCCTACCCCCGTCCCGCGTGAGGGCCAGGTTGCCGGTGGCGTCGTCGTGACGCTGGTGGTTGCCGCCCACGGCGACGCCGTCGGTGTCGCTCCAGAAGACGAGCGAGAAGACGCCGCCGCCGTCGCCCGTGGCCAGGGGCGTTGTCGCGACACTCCACGACTTGCCTCCGTCCGTCGTGCGCAGCACGCGCGCCGCCGCGCCGCCCAGGCCGAACCAGGCCTGCCTCGGTGCGCGCACGGCGATGCTGGTGCCGCTGGCCGCGAAGCCCGCCTCGCCGGGGAGCGCGGGAGGAAACGCGCTGGCGGGGAGCGGGGCCCAGGTGGCGCCGCCGTCGGAGGTGGCGATGACGAGGAAGCGGCCCTCCACCGGGTCGCTGAAGGCGAGGCCATGTTGCTCGTCCCAGAAGGCCATGCCGTCGAAGAAGGCGCCGGGCGTCGAGTTGGTGAACTGGAGCGTCCAGTGCTCGCCGCCGTCCACCGTCTTGTAGATGCGGGACTTGTCGCCCTCGCCGATGGAGAGCAGGTACGCGGTGGTGTCGCTGAAGGCATCCACGTCGCGGAAGTCCAGGGCTTCAGCGCCGGGCACCGTGCCCGCCTTCCACGTCGCCCCTCCGTCCGTCGTCCGGACGAAGGTCCCCTTGTCACCGCTGGCCCAACCCACGCGTGCGTCGACGGCGCTGACGCCTCGCAGGCGCACGGTGGTGTGGCTGTCCTGGGGTTCCCACTTCATGCCCGCGCTCCCCAGCGACAGCAGCGTCGCCAGCCAGATGGCTCCCGTCATCATGCCGCGTCCTCCTCGCGGCCCGGGAGGCTAGCTCAGGGCTGGGGCCGGGTGAGCTGCTCGTTGGCGATGGAGTTGTTGAAGACGGAGCTGTTGAAGAGCTGCCGCGCCTCCTGGGCGTTGTCGCAGATGGGCGAGCACTTGTACGCGCCCGCGACGTTGTGCGGGTCCCTGCAGTCGTTGATGACGTGGCCGTTGGCGTCCTCGATGGGCGGCTGCAGCTCCACGCAGCCGGCCTGCAGGTGCTTCCAGCGCCAGTGACTCAGACACGCAGGGCCACTGGTGTTCCAGCCCGCCTCGAACTGCATTCCCGCCGGGCCGGAGCCCTGGGTGGGCGGGGGGATGATGTTCGGCGCCAGCGCGTCCCACGGCTGGATGAGGGTGCCGTCCTGGGTGAAGGACGTGCCGCTGCCGCAGTAGTCGGCGCGGGCCATGCGGGTGCAGGCCCAGTGGGCCCTCGTCACCGCGCCGGGGTTGGCGCCATCCAGCCACGGCTTGTAGCCCCAGCGGTAGCACTTGGCGAGCACGCCCGGGTCGCACGCGAGCGTGAAGATGCTGGTGCTCTCCGCGCGGTCGCCCGCCTTCGAGAAGGAGCCCTCCAGGGGCACCGTCCAGGCCCAGCCCACGGCGGGGTCCGCGCCCGTCGTGCACAGGTCCGTGTACGTGCCGGAGGTGGACCGGATTTGCATGCGATAGAGGAAGGTGTCGCCGCTGGCGTCCCAGATGCCGGGGGACTCGGGGATGACGACGTCGGCCGCGTTGGTCGCGTCCTTGACCTCGATGATGGTGCCGTAGCCGGACGGCGACGAGCTCAGCATCCGCGCGCCGATGAGCTGCTCACCGCGCAGGTCCTTGTACGTCACCGGGAAGCGGCCCGCGCTGGAGCGCACGTCCACGCTCGCGCTCTGGGTCGTCGTATAGGCCCCGGACAGCACGGTGAAGATGCCGCTCCTGGGGCAGATGAACCTCACGGAGGGGCAACTCGAGGAGAGGCTGCACTGGGAATCGGGGCCCGCGCTGCCCACGCCCGTGCCCAGGTAGCCCGTCTGCTCGAACTCGCAGGGCTTCTCTCCCGAGCAGACGCGCAGGATGGGGCGGCCCGTGCAGCCCCCTATCGTGCTCGCGCAATCACCACTGGAGACGGTGACCGTCGTGGTCGGAGAACAGGTGCCCATGCCCTCCACGCGGAAGCCACAGCTTCGCTCGGGTC
Source organism: Myxococcus qinghaiensis (assembly GCF_024198215.1). Classification (GTDB taxonomy): domain Bacteria; phylum Myxococcota; class Myxococcia; order Myxococcales; family Myxococcaceae; genus Myxococcus; species Myxococcus qinghaiensis. Next base: position 325,234 of record NZ_JAKCFA010000009.1, on the reverse strand, counting down.
CTGTTCCACGCGGGATGCACTGCGAGAGGCTGGGCGTGGTGCCCGACAACGCCAGGTTGAAGCGGCCGACCAGCTCCCCCCGGAAGAGTCGCAGCGTCGCCTCGCGGCGGACGCCTGCGTTCACCACGGAGGCTCCCGTGTAGGAGACGGATGGGATGTGCGAGCCGTGGAGCTGCGTGCCCTGGGAGTGGGAGTCGTCGTTTCCAGCGGAGAACGCCTGGGACTCCAGGGGGGACGACGTGTCCTCGGGGGCCAGGGGCCCGCATGCGGCGAGGAGACAGAGACAGAGACTGGATGACAACAGTTTCGAGATGGCGCTCATGAGAGGGACCTCGGTTTCGTTCAAGGCAGACAGGAGCGGCTAGAGCATGGCGTATGCCACGGACACGTCCGCACACACCTCGGGTGGAGGGTGGACGGAGCCCCGGGAAGCAGCGGAAGCCGGCGGTTCCGGCCGGCAAGAGTTGCCGGGGCCAGGCGACGGTTGCCGGCTCAGGGACGCGGAGTGGCGCAGACGCGCAGGCCGATGAGGGCCTCGCGCTGTGTGGGCTCCACGCGGTCCCGGTTGGCGGTGTGCGCGGTGAGGTCGCTCTGGTACCAGCTTCCGCCCTGCGCGGAGGGCTTGGAGGGGTCCACGCTGGAGCGGGTCCACTCCCAGACATTGCCCGCGAGGTCGTCCACGCCGAAGGGGCTGCGTGAGCGCGGGTGGCTGCCGACCTCGTCGGGCCCGAAGCCTCCGGGCTCGCGGCCGTACGTCACGTCGTGGTTGGCGTCGTCCGGGGACAGCCAGTCACCCGCCGGGTAGCGGCGTCCATCGGCTCCTCGGGCGGCGCGCTCCCACTCGTGCTCCGTGCAGATGCGGGCTCCGGGAACCTGGCCGGTGCGGTCCAGCCAGGCCACGTAGGCTTCCGAGTCCTCGAAGGAGATGGCGGACACCGGGAAGCGCAGCCAGTCCTGCTCGCGGCGGCGGTCTCGCGTGTCGTAGCGCAGCCGCTCTCCATTGAGCACGCTGTAGCTGGCGGAGGCGGGGCGCAGGTTGAAGCGCCAGCGTCCGTCGGGCTCTCGGGACAGGTCCACCACGGTGAGCCGGCGTCGAGAGCCCGGCATGCGCGCGGCGCGCTCCTCGGGCGACAGCGTCTCCAGGAAGGCGATGTACTGGCCGAACGTCACCTCGTGCCGGGCGATGAGGTAGGCGCCGGTCTCCAGCTCATGCAGGGGGGGAGAGAAGAAGAAGGCGCGGCGAAGGTATTCGCTCTCCGAGGCGCCCTGGAGGAAGCGGCCGGGGGGCACGTACACGAAGCCCTCGGGGACGGCGGAGGACTCGGGCAGGGCGAGGTCCAGGGTGAGCGACTCGCCCGGGCGCACCATGATGGGGGCTCGTAGGGGGAAGCGACCCGGAGCCTCCACCAGCAGCAGGTGCGAGCCTTCGGCCAGCTCCAGCTCACGCAGTGGCGTCTGACCGAGGTCCTGTCCAGAAACGTCCTCGTCACCAGCGGTGGCCTTCAGCAGCCGCACCCGTGCCCCAGGGGGTGACGTGACGATGGAGATGCGCGCGGGTGCCACCAGCTTCTGCTGGCGCAGTCCTGATGTGTCGTAGGCCGCGAGGCGTGCGAGCAGTTGCGCGCGCAACTGGGGCTGTCGCTGCCGGTCGGCCCGTACCGCGCGCTCGGCGAGCAGGTCCGCGAGCGGCTCGTTCACCCGAGGGCTTCCCGGGTCCAGGCCCCAGGCCGTCTCCAGCGCAGCCTGGGCTCGCAGCGAGAGGGTCTCCACCTCTTGCTCTTCCTCCTGGACGCGCGTCCACAGCGCCTCGGCGGCTTCGCGGCGCTCGGGACCCGGTGTGTCGAAGAGGGCGAGTGACTCCTGGCGCAGCCGCTGTGCCGTCGCGTCCTTCTCGAGGGCCTCGTCGCGGTGCCCTCGCGCCTCGTCCAGATGGTGGGTGATTCGGGCTTCGAGCTGCGAGCGCGACTGGACTCGAGTCACGGCCACCACGGCCAGGAGCGCGAGCGGCGCGGCGATGGCCACCGTCCAGCGCGCGGCCCGGTGACGACGCACCGTCTGCTGCGAGCGGGTGAGGAAGTCCTCTTGCCCCTTCCCCTCGGGGAGCACTCCGGTGGCGCTCGCCTCCGTGAGCTGGCGCTCCGAGTAGAGCAGCTCGGAGGGGCGGCCCAGGCGCTCCCACTCGGCGGCGGCACGAGCGAGGCGGTGCCGGATGGCGCGGCGCTGTTCATCCTGGCCGAGCCAGCCGCGCAGCGTGTCCCAGCCCGTCAGCAGGCTCTCGTGCGCGAGCGTGTAGACGCCGTCACCGCTCTCGGCCTCGCCCGCCGTGAGCAGTCGACCGCGCACCAATCCATCCAGCACCGCGCGACCGTTGTCATCCTGGGCGCCGCGCAGCAGCTCCTCGCGGGTGCGGCGCAGGCGCGTGCCCTCGGGGGTGACCAGCTCCAGCAGCAGCTCCCGCGCGCGCGGACGTTGTTCCGGGCGGAGCCGCTCCACCACCGAGTCCGCGTGACGAGCCAGCGCGCCCTCCACGCCCCCGAGCGAAACCAGCGCCTCTGTGGGGATGATGCCCCGGGCGACATCGCGGGCATCCCACAGCGCTTCCAGCGCGAACTGCAACAGCGGGAGCCCACCATCCGCGCGCGCGGCGGACGTGACGAGCGTGTCGACCAGGGCGGGGGACTCGAAGCGAACGCCCAGCGCGCGGGCGGGGCCCTCCACGGCCTCGCGCAGTCCTCGCTCGGACAGGGCGCGAACGATGTACAGCGCGCGAGGCAGCTCGTCTCCCAGCCCCGGCAACGCCACCAGTCGCGTGAGGCAGTCACTGCGCGCGGTGGCCAGCACACGGATGCGCGGAACGCGGTGCAGCGCCAGGGCCAGCTCCTCGGCGAACCGCGCGGCCTGGGCGGGCTCGGAGAAGGTGACGAGCTCCTCGAGCTGGTCGATGAACAGGAGCACCGGAGGAGCCCCCGAAGGACGGCGGCGCAAGGCCCGCGCGAGCGCGCCGGGTTCCTCGGTGGCGACTTGCGCCAGGAGCACGTCGGCGCCCACGCCGAGCACGGGAGCGAGCGCCTCCGCCAGCGCCTCCAGGGGCTGCCGTCCAGGAGTCCACGAGATGATGTTCCATGCGGGGCCGTCGTCACCGCGTCCGCCGATGACGGGCAGCACCCCGGCGCGACACAGCGACGACTTGCCGACGCCCGAGTCTCCCGCGAGCAGCACGAAGCGCTCGCCGCGCAGCCGGTCCATCACCTCGCGCAGCTCCGTCTCACGGCCGAAGAAGACGCCCCGGTGCTCGGCTTCGAAGGCGCGCAGTCCGCGATAGGGATTGCCGGAGGGCAGGGGACTCGCCTGCGTCGAGTGGGCGAGCGCCTCCAGGGCCTCGCGCAGCGCGTCTCCGGACTCGAAGCGCTGCTCGGGAGAGAGGGCGAGGCAGCGGTCCACCACGGCGGCCAGTCCGGGAGGAAGGTCCAGGTCCTGCTCCACGAGCGGGCGTGGGCGCTGCTCCAGCACGGCGCGCTTGAGCTCGGCCAGGGGCACATGCTCGTGGGGCGCGTTGCCGGTGCACAGCTCATGGAGGAGCACGCCCAGCGCGTAGATGTCGCTGGCCCGACTGGCGGACTCGCCGCGCCACAGCTCGGGCGCGAGGTAGAGCGGCGTGCCCGGCACGGTCAGCGAGAGCGTGGCGTCCCCACGGTGCGCGGGCGGCACACCGTCCCAGGGCCCACCAGGAGACGACGCGTCGCGCGGACCGGAGACGTCTCCAGGGGCCGTGTTCGGATTCGGAGCGCCGCCGCTTGCCGCGTGCGCCGAAGGCCCTGATGCCCCCGTCTGCTGTGTTGTGCTGTCCGGAGGCGCATCGGGTTGGGCATCGCGCGCGGGCCTCGTTGCGCTCGTGGGAGGCCGCGGGTGCGGCTCCGCCTCTCCTCCAGGCGGTGACAAGGGACGTGTCCGCGCCTGAGGCCTGGGCGAGGCGTCTTCACCCGGTGACATGGGGCGCGTTTGAACCTGTGCCTTCTGCGACACGGGACGCGTCTCCGCCTCTGGCCCACGCGCGGTCTCCGCGCGAGCTTCCTCCGTGCCATCTCCACGCCCCGTGTCGAGCGTCGCACGCGGTGCTTCTTGCCCCGAGTCATGAGCGTCTCGAGCACCCACCGCCGTGCTCGTCGCGTCCGTCCACATCCGCGCGCGCGGACCGTCCTCCTCCGTCCACGACTCCGCGAGCCCGAAGTCGAGCAGCTTCACCTCGCCTTCGTCGGAGAGGATGGCATTGGCGGGCTTGATATCGCGGTGCAGGACGCCGCACCGATGCGCCGCCGCGAGCCCTCGCGCCAACCCCATCCCCAACGCCAGCACCTGCCGCCCGTCCATGGGCTTGCGCAGCGTGTCCAGCGGCTCACCCCGGATGAGCTCGGACACCAGATAGGGCTGGCCGCGCACCTCGCCCACGCGGTGGATGGCCACCACGTTGGGGTGCTGGAGCCGCGCAATCGCCCGGGCCTCCTGGAAGAACCGCGCGCGCGCCACCGCGTCCGGCAGTCGCCCCGCGGGCGTCGCGATGAACTTCACCGCCACCAACCGGTCCAGCAGCGTGTCGCGCGCGAGGAAGACCTGTCCCATGGCGCCGCGCCCCAGGGGGCGGAGCACCTGGTACTCCTCGAACTCGCGGGGGGGCTCCAGCAGCCCGGATGGCGCGCTCATTCCGGCGAGGTGCCTCGGCGCGCGGCGCGAGGCTGCAAGCCCAGCTGCTTCAGCTTGAACGAGAACGTCCGGATGGGCATGCCGATGAGCGCCGCCGCGCGCGTCTGCACGCCCTCCGCCGCCTCCAGCGCCTCCTGCATCCTGCGCCGCTCCAGCTCACGAATCTCCTGCGCCAGCGGCTGCCGGGGTCGCTGCGTCGATGTCGTCGCATGCTCCGGTTCCGACACCACGGGCTCCGCCTGCGCCACCGTCCGGCCACCCGCCATGCGCGCCGGCAGGTGATGCGGCTCCACCACGTCCCCTGTCACCGCCGCCGCCACGTAGTCCATCAGGTTGCGCAGCTCGCGCACGTTGCCCGGCCACGAGTGCCGCGACAGCGCGTGCAGCGTGCCCGATGCCAGCTCCAGTCCGCCGCGCCCCAGCGCCAGACAGGCCCGCTCCAGGAAGTCGCGCGCGAGCATGGGCACCTCGCGAGGTCGCTCACGCAGCGGCGGCAGCAGCACCGTGGCCGCGCCCAGCCGGAAGTACAGGTCCTGCCGGAAGCGCCCCGCGGACACGTCCGCCTCCAGGTCCCGATGCGTGGCGGCCACCACTCGGATGTCGATGGGCCGCTCCTTCGTGTCTCCCACGCGGGTGATGCGACGCACCTCCAGCGCGCGCAGCAGCTTGGCCTGCGCGGACGCGGGCAGCTCGCCCACTTCATCCAGGAATACCGTGCCGCCCTGCGCGCTCTCCAGCAACCCCGCGCGAGACGTGGTGGCTCCGGTGAAAGCCCCGCGCTCGTGGCCGAACAGCTCGCTCTCCACCAGGCCTTCCGGGAGCGCGGCGCAGTTGACGGGGATGAACGGCCCGGACGTCCGACGAGACCAATGGTGCACCGCGAAGGCGGCGTTCTCCTTGCCCGCGCCCGTCTCCCCGCACACCAGCACTGGAAGCTCGCTGGCCGCCAGCCTGCGCAAGAGCGCGTAGAGCTGCGCCATCGCCGGGTCCGCCACCAGCACCGTGCGCTCGGCCAGCGTCACCCGGGTGATGCCCTCCGCCGCCGACGCGAAGCCCCCGGGCGCCGCCGTGCGCGCGGCCGTGCGCGCCGCGGCCACCAGCGTCTCCGCGTCACACCCATCCGAAGGACACGTGGCGGCGCCCAGCCGCGCGCGAGGACTCGCGCTCAAGAGCGCCTCCACGCGCTCCCCCAGCCCCTCCTCGCCCGGCTCTCCGGAGACCTCCGGCAACAGCCACAGCAGGTGCTCCCCGTCCAGCCAGCCCGCCGCCTCCGCGGGCCCCGCGTCCGAGCCCAGCACCGCCTCCACCGCCTCGCGCTCGGACAAGTCCTGCTCCGCCAGCGCGAGCGTCAGCACCGTGAGCGGCCGGCCATAGCGCAGCGCGCGCTCCACCTCCTCGCGCAACTGCCCCATCAGCCGCTCCGCATCGAGCGCCCTGCGCGCCGGCATGGGACGGCGCTTCGCGCGCACCACCGCCACCACCGCGCCGAAGGAGACCACGTCCCCGGACAACAGCGGCCGGGCGTCGTCGAGCGGACGCCCGTTGAGCGATGTCCCGTTCTGGCTGCCCAGGTCCACCACGCGCGCGCCCTCGTCCGTCACCAGGATGCGGGCGTGACGGCGCGACACGCTCTCGTCCTTCAGCTTCAGGTCCGCCTTGTCGTCGCGGCCCACCAGCACCACGCCCTCGGCCGGCAGCGGGAAGCGCCAGGACGACTCGCCCTCCAGCACCAGCAGATAGGCCGCGCCTGCCCCGGAGGGCTCCGAGGGAGTGCCGATGGGGCGGGTGTCGCGAGCACTGGGAGGCGGAGCGGACATCGGGCGGACGTCCATGCTGGCACGCTCGCGCCGAATCGGGCAACCCAGGGGTATCCTGGAAAAGAGCCGCCTGGGGCCCGAGCGCAGGATGCTCACTTGCGCGGAGTCAGGGGCAGGCGTTCTCCCGCCCGGGAGAGGTAGACGCGAGAGGTGCGGCGTCCTCCTTCGTTCCGGGGACGCACCACGGTCTGTCCCCGCAGGCCCTTCACGCGCGAGAGCGAGGTGAGCAGCTCCGCCTGGGCCTCTCCGTCGTCGTGCTCCACTTCCAGCGTGCACAGGTGCGTGCGGCACTCCACGCGCGCCAGCCGCGAGCCCACGAAGTCCGGCCCCTGGAAGGATTGGGTGACGAGCGACTCGGTGGGTGACGCCCACTGCGCGTCCCGAGGCTCCGTGTTCGCGGCGGCCTCCAGCTCCGCGTCCAGCTCCATCACCCGTTCCTGACGCCGTTGCTCCTGGGCGGCCCGCTGGGCCTCCTCGGTGGGCTTCGCGTCCTGGCCCTCGGCGTCCTCCTCCTGCTTTCCGGCGGCGTTCCCCACGGGGAGCACCGGCGCCGCGTGCGGGTGCTGCTCCAGGCGGCCCTGAGTGCGACGCAGGGCCTCCAGCTCCGCGCGCAGCGCGCGCACTTCCTGCTCCAGGTCCGCTGGAGGTCCGGTGCGAACCTCCGCGACAGTCGTCGTCGGCACGCCCGTCATGGGCGCGTCCCCCCTCAGACTCCACACTCCGGCGGCGGCCACGGTGGCTCCAGCCAACCCCAGGACTCCCCAGCGGACCTTGGACATGGTGGCTACTCCGCGACGTAGAAGCTGGAGAGCGCGGTCTGGTGGCCGGCATAGGGGCCCGGCAGCTCGCAGCGCAGCGCGATGTAGCCGTTCACGGACGCGAACACCGTCGCCAGGTTGAGGGAGATGCTCTTCGGGGCGGCGGTGTCGGCGCCGCTGGTGCAGCCGGAGTCGGAGGCGATGGCCGTCCCATCGGGCTCCGTCACCGTCGCGGTGCAGCACACGTTCTCGGTGAGGTGCGGATCCCGAACCGTGATGAGGAACGAGGCGTTCTCGTTGAACGTGGGGGCGACGACGTTGCGCTGCACGGGACAGACAACCTCGATGGCCTCGCCGGTCTGGTTGATGAGCCGGCCGCTGCGGAAGATGCTGGGCGTCTTGAAGCCCGACACGGACGTGCACAGCGCGCCCGCGTACGACGCGGTAGCTGCCACGGAGGGCAGCGCACCGAGCAGCGCGAGAGCAGCCACCGACTTCGTGAAGGTGTTCTTCATCATGGGGTTTTCCTTGTCCTGCGCGCCGCCCTCGAGATGTCGCGTCATGCGCAAACCCGGGTGGCGTGCTGGGACAGGGAAGAGCAACGATGATGCCAGCGCCTCGCGGCCCGCTTCCCGGGCGAGGGGGCTCGCCACTCCGGCAGGAGTTGCCGCGCGGCGCGGTTTTCGGAACGGCAACGCTTGCCGTCCCCGGCGAACCTTGCCGGGGTGGACATGACGAAGCCCCGGCCCAAGTGACGGGCGCCGGGGTTCTGGAGGCTTCGAAAGAGGAGGGCCCGTGGACTACTTCGCCGTGGAGCGCAGCGCGACCTGGCTCTGCGACTGGAGCGCCGGAGGCGAGGCGTTCAGCGCGCCCAGGTACAGCCGCCCGTGGAAGCCGTCCGGCCGCGTCTCGCCGAAGAGCTGCACGCCCGGGTTCACCTTGGAGAGCTGCAGCGCCTCGTTCGTCGGGCTGATGGCGAAGACGTTGCACTCCACGTCCTCCCAGACGCTGTAGCGGCAGGAGAACTGGGTGCCGCGCTTGAAGCCGATGTCCAGGGCGCGCACGGCGCTGGGCAGGGCGCGGAACACGCGCGCGCCCATCGGCTCGAAGTCACCGTCCCAGCCCACCTTCGCGGTGCGCGCGTGCACGCTGCCGGTGAGCACCAGCGTCCAGGCCCCGGCGCGCTTGGACTGGGAGGCGAGCAGGTTCTTCGCCATCAGCGCCTCGCGCTCGTTGCCCTGGACCTTCTCTCCGTCAATCGCGGCCAGGGCCACGTCCTTGCCGGAGGCGCGCAGGCGGCGCACCTGCTCGACGAGCCACAGCATGGCGCGGCTGCTGCGCCCGTCCTGGTACACGCGGCGCCAGAAGGCGCTCTCCGACAGCAGCTCCTGCGCGTCCTCGGACTTGCCCTCGCTGGCGAGGTAGCGCTCCAGGAGCGGCTGCTCGGAGGAGGGCACCGACAGGGCCAGCGTCACCGGCAGCCCCTGGGCGGTGGCCTCGCACAGCATCCGCAGCGCCATGGACGGCACCTCCTGGGTGCCCAGCGGGTCGGCGACGAACAGCACCTGGCCCGCGGTCAGCAGGGGGCTTGCGCCATCCACGGGCGCGCCGCACTCCGCCGCGCTGACCGCTCCCGCCTCGCCCCGCTCACCCCAGCCCTCCAGCATCACCGAGCGCATGGGCACGGGCGCGTTGCCGCCCACCAGCTCCAGCGCCGGCACCATCTCCAGGCGCTCCAGCAACTGGCGCTCGATGCCCAAGTCGCGCACGCCGTGCACCATCCGGAAGCGCTCCATGCCGGGCGCGCTCGGGAACGGGTCCGCGAGGGCGACCTGCTGGCGGAGGCCCTGGGCGTTCGTCTCCGTCCGGAAGGCCTCCAGCCGTGCATCCAGGGGGTTCGAGTTCTGCTCGGAGAGCAGGTCCTTGTTCGTCGAGCCCGCCACGCGCGGCCCCTGTTCGACGACGTTCTCCATCTCGTTGTAGCGAAGGCGGAAGACGCGGACGAGCGTCTTGCGAGGCCCCAGCCGCTCGCCCTTGACGTAGTAGCGCTCGATGGTGCGCAGGTTCTGCTGGTTCTTCCCCGGCTCGTGCGCGGAGGAGAACAGCTCCAGCCCGCCCTCCTTCTCCAGCACGTCGTAGCGCTCCGACTCCAGGATGCGCCGCGCCGTCATCATCGCGTCCTCGACGGGCACCAGGTACACCGTCTCCTCGACGGGCGTCTCGTACTCCCCAGTCTCCGGGTTGATGTTCGCCCCGAGCGGACGGGTGAGCGTGGAGCACCCCGTGAGCAGCAACCCCAGCATCAGTCCGTACCGGCGCATCTTGGCTCCCTGTCCGGGCGCGTGGAGGAGCCCGGTGCGACGCTCCCAGCCAAACGCCCGGCCACCGCCGAGTATATCGCGACCTCCCGCCCGACCCGGCGCGTCGCCAGGACAGGGGGTGGAGTTGGTGCCGGCGCCAGCCCTGTAGTGAACTGCCGACCGTGCCCCCACCCCTCGCCGCTCCTACCTCGTCGTCCCAGGAACGAACGGTCGGTCCGTTTCAGCTCCTCGCCCTGGGCGTCAACGGCATCGTCGGGGTGGGCATCTTCTTCGCGCCCGCGGAGGTGGCCGCGCACGCACCGGGCCTGGGCGCGGTGCTCGCCTTCGCGCTCACCGGGCTGTCGCTGATTCCGGTGGCGCTGGCCTTCGCGGTGCTGGGTCGCCGCTTCGACGCGGATGGCGGTCCCGTCGTCTTCGCGCGGGCGGCGTTTGGCGAGCGCGTCGCCTTCCTCGTCGGCTGGGTGGCCTACGTCAGCGCGTTCCTGAGCACGTCCGCGGTGGTGGCGGGGTTGTCGCAAGCAGTCGCGCCGTCGCTGGGGCTCGCGGGGCCGGTGGGGCAGCGCGTGCTGGCCTCCGCGCTGGTGACGGCGCTGGCGGCCATCGTCGCCTCGGGCATCCGCGTCTCCGCGCGGACGTGGACGTCGCTCACGGTGCTCAAGCTGTTGCCGCTGGCCGCGTTGCTCATCGCGTTCGCCGTGGCCACGGGAGAGGGGCCCCTGGTGGCGCCGACGACGGGGCTCTCGGATGGCGCGTGGCTGCGCGCGGGGCTCACGGTGATGTTCGCGTACCAGGGCTTTGAAATCGTGCCGGTGATTGCCGGGCAGGTGCGTTCATCGGAGCGCAGCGTGCCCATGGCCACGGTGGGCTCGCTGCTGGGCGCGGTGGGGCTGTACGTGGCGCTCGTCTGGGCGTGTGTCGCGGCGCTGCCGGAGCTGGCGACGAGCGCCGCGCCCCTGGCCGCGGCGGCGGGCGTGTGGGGCGGGACGGGGCTTGCGCGGGTGGTGACGGCGGGCACCAGCGTGTCCGCGCTGGGCATCTGCGTGGGGATGATGGTGACGACGCCGCGCTACCTGTCCGCACTCGCGTCGGGAGGCCGGTCGCTGTTGGGGCTGGAGGGCATGTCACCCCGGGGCGTGCCCCTGCGGGCGCTGGCCGTGACGTGGGGCGCGGTGCTGCTCTTCGTCAACCTGGGGAACCTGTCGGAGCTCTTCGCGCTCTCCAGCATCGCCGTGTTGATGCAGTACGGCGTCACGGCGGCGGCGCTGGCGTGGCTCTCCTTCAAGCGGCAGCGGGACTTGCGGCCGGTGCACGCGATACTGGCGGTGCCCACGCTGGGGCTCGGCCTGACGCTGGTGGCGTTTGGCGCGAGCCTGCGGGAGGCCGCCACCACCGGAGTCGCGGTGGTGGCGGGCCTGGTGCTGCTGGGGCTGTCCAGGCCGAGGGCCTAGAACTGGCTCCAGAGGTACTGGTTGGTGATTTCGTGGTGGAACTGGATTTCGGACGTCTTCACCCGGGCGCCCAGCTGCTTGGGGCAGCGCTCGGCGGAGGCCGTCTTCAGCTCCGCGAACTTGGACTGCACGTTCTCACCCAGGATGTTGGCGATGAACGAGCTGCCCTTGAAGAGGCGGATGGCGTCGAAGATGTTGTCCGGCAGGAAGCGGGTGCGGCTGCGCTTGGTCTCCGCGTCCTCCTGCGGCTGCGGGCCCTCCAGGCCGGTGCGCAAGAGCGAGTAGAGCACCAGGTACGGGTTGGCGTCCGGGGCGACGGAGCGGCACTCGACGCGCGCCGAGCGCTCGTTGCCGTACGGGATGCGCACCATGGCGCCGCGGTTGTTGGCGCTGGCCTTGATCTGATTCGGGGCCTCGTAGTGCGGGTCCAGGCGGCGGTACGCATTCACGCTGGAGTTGAGGACCAGGCAGATGTCGTTGGCGTTGGTGAGGAGCCGGTCGATGAAGTCCCAGCCCATCTGGCTCAGGTTGTCCTCGCCGGCCTTGTCGTAGAACAGGTTCTTGTTGTTCTTCGACAGCGACATGTTCATGTGCATGCCGTTGCCGTTGACGCCCGTCACCGGCTTCGGGAGGAAGCTGGCGGTGGTGTCCATCTGCGCGGCGACCTGGCGGCACAGCAGCTTGTAGAGCTGAATCTGGTCCGCGGAGATGAGCGCCTCGCTGTACGAGAAGTTCATCTCGAACTGGCTGGGAGCCACTTCCGGGTGGTCCTTCTCGTTCTGGAAGCCCATGGCGCGCTGGGCCTCGGCGGCCTTGTCGATGAAGGCGCGCAGCGGGTCACCGGGCAGCGAGTGGTAGTAGCCGCCGGTGGAGATGAAGTCGAACTTGCCCGTCTCGTGGTAGTGGCGCTCGGCGTCGCGGCCCTTGAAGAGGAAGCCTTCGACTTCGGGCGCGGCGTGGAAGACGGTGCCGTCCTTCTGGTACAGCGCCTCGGTGATGCGCTTGAGCTGGCCGCGCATGTCCGCGTGGTACGGGCTGCCGTCGCGCTCCAGCACTTCGCTGAACACCAGCACCTTGCCGGGGCCGAAGATGTCGGAGGGCAGCCAGTAGAAGGAGCCCCAGTCGATGTTCAGCCGCAGGTCGCTCTCCGACTGCTGGGAGAAGCCGCGGATGGAGGAGCCGTCGAAGGTGAGGTTGTCGGCGCTCTTGAGCAGGAACTTCTTGTCGTAGTCCAGCATGTGCAGCCGACCCTCGAGGTCGGTGAAGCACACGGTGACGGCCTTCAGGTTGCGCTCGTCGGTGAGGTACTTGATGCGCTCCTCACGGACCTTGTCCGCGGCCACGTGCTGGACGCGCTGCTCCTTCACCTTGAGGTTGCGCTCCTCCAGCTCGTCGTAGGGAATCTCCAGGAACGTCCGCAGCCCCTTCGTCTCCATGTTTCCGTGCCTCCAGGCCGGTGACCGCCGTCAAAAACGGCGGCAGCGAATCCGTGGGCGCAGGTATTTACATTTGGAGACGGGAAATCAAGCCTAAATTCGTGAGAATGAAGCCTAAATCCTTGGTCTAAAAACGTTTAAAGCCCGCTTGGCAACACTTCGGAGGGGCTCGGGGAGGGTGGGAGTGGCGTCCGGAGGACACTCGGACGCCCCAGGAGGTTGCCTGCCTGGGAGGGCCGTGGATGGGGGTGGAGCGAGGTACAGTCGGCGGCCTTCGGGGACAGGTGGAGGTGGAGGGGCGGGATGTTGGGTCCAAATGACATCAAGGAGCAGCTCAGCTTCGCGTACGTGCATGCCGTCGCGGCCCGGGCTGGCTGCTCGGTAGGCGAGGATCTCCGCCCATGAGTGGCGAGCCGCTGTTTCGGCTGGGAACCCGAGTCGACTTCCTGGACGTGAGGGCCTACCTGGAGGCGCGTGGCTGGAGTCGCGTGCCCTCGCGTCGCCCCTATGCCGCCATCTACCGGAGAGACCGCGAGCCTCTCGTGGAGGTGCAGGTCCCGCTGGACCGTGACCTCGCCGACTATGGTGACGCGATGGTCGCCATCGCGCGGCGCGTCTCGGAGTGGGAAGGGCGGTCTGTCGAGTCCATCCTGCACGACCTGCTGCAAGCTCGGAGGGATTTGCCGCGCTTCGGGCTCGAACGTGACACCACGCGTGAGATGCAGCCCGCGCAGTTCGTGGGACAGGTCAGCGAGCTGATGGGCGCACCGGGGGAGCAGGGCGCGGTCGAAGGGCCCGTGGTCCTCCAGGTGCAGGTGGAGGACGAACTGCTCAAGGCGCGCGTCATGCTAGGCGCGGTGGAGTACCGACAGGCCGCTGCCGCGCATCTGGAGCAACGCTACGTGACGGTGCGCGGGGTTCTCCGACGAGGACCGCGCATCCATTGGATTGAGGCCGCATCGGGCTTCGGAATCGTCGGTGGCCCATCAGGAGGGGTGGCATGAGCTCGCAGTGGATTCTCGAGGAGGCGCCCGCCGCGCCGGATGCACGCATCGCGTATGCCCCGGGGCCGCATCACTTCGGGGAGCTGCGGCTTCCACCGGGCAGGGGGCCCCACCCCGTCGTCGTCGCCATCCACGGGGGCTTCTGGCGCGCGAAGTATGACCTGGCCCACCTGGGCCACCTGTGCGCCGCGCTCACCGCGAGCGGCTTCGCCACCTGGAACCTGGAGTTCCGACGCATCGGCCACGAGGGCGGCGGCTACCCCGGCACGCTGGAGGACGTCGCGCTCGGCGCGGACTTCCTGCGCACCCTCGCGGACTCCCACCCGCTGGACCTCTCCCGAGTCGTCTTCCTGGGACACTCGGCGGGCGGCCACCTCGCGCTGTGGCTCGGGGCCCGTCACCGGCTGCCGCCCGGTGTCTCCCTGCGCGGCGAAGACCCGCTGCGCCCGCGCGGCATCGTCTCGCTCGCGGGCGTGGCCGACGTGACGCGCGCCTACGAGCTGGGCCTGAGCGAAAACGCCGCGGAGGCGCTCCTCGGCGGCTCTCCGCTGGAGGTGCCTCTGCGCTACCAACGCTCCTCTCCCGCCGCGCTCCAGCCCCTGGGTGTCCCCCAGGTCATCCTCCATGGCTCCGAGGACGACACCGTCCCCGTGGCGATGAGCGCGGACTTCTGTGCCCGGGGCCGCGCGCACGGAGACGACGTGCGCTGTGTCGTGCTGCCAGGAGCGGGCCACTTCGAAGTCGTGGACCCGCGCTCGCGCGAGTGGCCCCAGGTCGTGGACGCCGTGCGCTCGCTGCTCTGAGCGCAATCCCACTTGAGGCCGAGCACGCCCTGGCGTCATGGGGAGCGTGCCCGGCCTCGTGGGCTAGTTCACGTCACCGAAGACGATGCCGTAGCCCACCGAGTTGGGAGTCCCGCCGTCCGGGCCCCCGGTGCCTGGAGTCATGCACGTGAAGGTGCTCGTCGCGTCGTCATAGGCATACGTGTACGCGGTCGGGCACGCCTTCTTGAGGAACGCGAGCCACGGCTGGACGTTCTGCGCCCACCCGGTGTTGTTGTTGATGCACTGCCCTTGGTTCTGCTGGGCCGGGTTGTTGCCCGCCTCCAGCGTGGTGGGCCAGAAGCTCCCCGCGGGGTTGCCGGGGAACGTCGCGCAGCCGCAGCAGGCGGGGGTGTTTCCCGCGCTCGAGTTGTAGCAGGACTGGCCGAAGTTCCCCGCGCACTGGAAGAGGTTGTTCAGCGTGTCCGTCACCGTGCCCGCGCTCATCACCTGCGAGCAGTTCAGCGGGCCATAGCTGAACGGAGGCATCGCCGCGCAGAGGTCCTCGTAGGACCACCAGCCGATGGACTGGCCACACGTCTGGATGAGCGGCGTCATCGTGTTGACGCCGGGCAGGAAGGCCGTGCCGCACGTCGGCGTGCCTCCGTCAGCCAGGCCCGCGCAGTCACTGTTCGACGCACAGGTGCTGCAATAGCCGGCGCCGGGGTTGTTGGGGTCGCTGCACACGGCGTTGCCCGCGCAGTACGGCTCGGTGAGGGCGCACTTCGTCAGCGTGGGCTGGCACACGCCGCCGATGCAGGTGGTGTTCGCTCCGCAGTCGGTGTTCGAGCCGCACGTCGGCAGGACGATGGCGCGCAGCAGGGTGGAGTAGTCAGCCGGGAGCCCCGCCGTCGTGTCCGGGGTGAACTGCCACGAGCACGCCTCCAGCGTCCCCGCGTCGGGAACGCTCTGGGCGCTGCGTGAGCCCGCCGTTCCGCAGGTGTAGGGCGACGGCTGGGACGTCGGCGCGAAGCCGCCGTCATTGGTGGGCCCCATCTGGATGCTGACGTTCGCTCCGTTGATGACGGTGACGTCGTAGAAGTCGGAGGCATTGGGCTGGAGGGTGAACTCCGCCGCGGCGAAGGGGTTGGTGCCGCCCTTGCCCAGGGGACAGGGCATGCCGGGTCCGTTGCCGCAGTCCGCGCTCTGGCACTTCGTTCCGTCGGCCTGGCACCCCGTGCGTCCGAAGATGCCGCCGCTCCAGCCGACGACGGGACGGCACAGGCACGCGGTGGAGCCCGCGTCCTGGGGACATGCCGTGGGAGGGTTTGCGATGTCGGGGCCGCTGGCCAGCAGGCAGCGGTTGCTCTGGCATTGCGAGTCCTGGGTGCAGGCCGTGAGCTGGGGTTGGAGATTGGCATACGCGGGCGGAAGCGAGGACGGCATGCACAGCGTGTCCGTCTCCTGGGGCGTCAGCTCCAGCGCGTCCAGGGGGACGCCGCCGTCCGTGCGCGGGTACTGGCACAGGCCCAGCTCCACGTCGCACGTCTGTCCCTTCGGGCACGTGGTGTTGCCCGAGCCGCAGGCCTGGTTCTCGCCGGGGACGACCTGCTGGAAGTAGCAGGTGCCGCCGTTGGCGAGGCTGCACTCCTGCACGGTGTTGGCGCACGTCGTCCCCGTGGGGCACGCGCCCTGGCCACCCGTCGCGCACTTGCACAGGCCGGTGGTGGAGTCGCAGCCCTCTGCGCCGCAGCCCGAGCAGGTCGCCACCTGCCTGGCGCCCGTACACTGCATGGAGGGGAGGGTGACAGTGACGATGGGCGCGCCGCCGTTGCACGTGGTGCCGGGCGCCACCATGCACTGGCCGGTGTTGGTGTCACACAGGTTGCCGGCGTTGCAGTCGGCGCTGTTGGTACAGCCCGGGTTGTTGCACTGCTGATTCGGACCACAGTCCGTGTCGGTGGTGCAGGTGAAGGGCGGAGGCGCGGCGCCCGCCGTCTGCCCGAGCCACACCGTCTGGCTCGCCTGGTTCGTCAGGGTGAAGGGGCGGAATCCCGGAGGGCATGTCGCAGGTGGTGGCGTGGAGGCCACGTCGGGTCGGGGCTCCGGGCCCGACGTTTCGCGGTCCTTGCTCACCGCGAGCACCACCACGAGCGCGGCCAGGCCGAGCGACACCACGGGGACAACCAAGCGACGCGAGACCATGACGGGGGACTCCAGGGCGGGTTCTGTCGAGGACCGTACTTTGCGTGAAGGCACCCACCAAGGAGTCGGGGCATCGGATGCTCGGGTGTCCCGAGACGTACCCACCTGGGGGTGCTCCCTCACGTCGCGCGAAGTGGCTGGGAGGTCCCTCGGCATGTGGACACATGGAGCAGCGGGCCCGGTGCCGTCGTACGCACGTTCCGTCGCGGAGCACTTGCGTATGACTGCGTCCTTGATTATCACTGAACCATATGGTTCAGT
Source organism: Myxococcus qinghaiensis (assembly GCF_024198215.1). Classification (GTDB taxonomy): domain Bacteria; phylum Myxococcota; class Myxococcia; order Myxococcales; family Myxococcaceae; genus Myxococcus; species Myxococcus qinghaiensis. Next base: position 308,525 of record NZ_JAKCFA010000009.1, on the reverse strand, counting down.
TTGATTCGCGGCTCGATTTGGCCTTCGGAGCGTTGGCGGATGCCACGCGTCGGGGCGTGCTGGAGCGGCTGGGACGTGGCGAGGCGTCCATCAGCGAACTGGCTGGGTCCTTCGACATGACCCTGACGGGCATGAAGAAGCACGTGCACGTGCTGGAAGAGGCGGGGCTGGTCTCCACCGAGAAGGTGGGGCGGGTGAGGACCTGCAAGTTGGGGCCGCGGCGCCTGGAGGAAGAGGCGGCGTGGATCGCCGGCTATCGGCGGATGTTGGACGCCCGGCTGGACAGCCTGGGCGAGTTCCTCGCGCGAACGAAGGATGAGGAGGAGTCATGAGCAAGTCTTCGCAGCAGACGTCCAGGGATGCCGTTGTCACGCAGCCGTCCGACCGGGAGATTCGCGCCGAGCGCATCTTCAATGCCTCGCGAGAGCGGGTCTGGCGGGCGATGACGGACCCGAAGCAGGTGGCGCAGTGGTGGGGTCGTGGCAACAAGCTCGTCGTCGAGAAATTGGAGGTCGAGCGCGGCGGACACTGGCGCTTCGTCGAGCACGCCGAGGATGGCGCGCACGGCTTCGAGGGGAGGTTCCGCGAAGTGACGCCGCCCGAGCGACTGGTGCAGACCTTCGAGTGGGACGGGATGCCGGGCTACACCATCCTCAACACGACGACGCTCGAGGACCTGGGTGACGGTCGCACGAAGCTGGTGGCGACGTCGCTCTTCTACACGACGGAGGAGCGCGACGGCATGGCGTCCTCGGGCATGGAAGGGGGCCTCAACGAGAGCTACCGCGCGCTGGATGCGCTGCTGGCTCGGGAGGCGTAGGCGCCTTCACGCGGCTCGAAGGGCTCATTCCTTGGCGCGGCCATGGGGCTCAGGGAATGAGCCCATCACCAGCATCTCCGGCGCTCACGCGAGGCGTGGGGCGGGGGCTCGAGTACGCGAGGTATAGACGCGCGCGTGGACGCCCGGTCGTGTTGCATCACGGGTTGATGGATTCCGTTGAGCTGGAGCCTTCCTGGGCCGTCATGGCGGAGCGGGAAGGCTTCGAGATTCTCACGGTGGCCTGTCCTGGTTACGGGCAATCGGTTCCTGTCGACATGCGAAGCATTGGCGAGTGGCCGGCGCTCGTCGTGCCGCTGCTCGATGACTTGGGTTGGACACGCGTGGACAGTGTCGGCATCTCCGCGGGGGCGCCGTATGCGCTGGTCTTGGCCGCCGCGTACCCAGAGCGGGTGGCGCATGTCGGTGTGCTGAGCGGGTTCCTCGCGTGTGAGACGTGGACATTCTGGCGCTGTACTCGGACTTCGCGCGGGAGGCCTATGCGCGCTATCGCGAGGGCACGCTGGAGGATATTGCCCAGGAGTTCCGTACCTCGTTCGAACAGGCGCTCACCCGAGTGCCTGAAGGACATCCCTGGCACGCGAGTGTTGTGGCCACGCTCGCGCACGGAGGAGTAGGGCCCGGGAGGGAAGCTCGCCTCCAGATTCAGCCGTGGGGCTTCTCCTTTGCGGGCATCCGTGTGCCCGTGGGCGCATGGCACGCGCGGGAGGATGACATGGTGCCCTTCGATGCCGCCGAGGCCAGCCTACGCAAGCTGAGCACGGCGACGCTCCACATCCAGCAGGAGCCTCAACACATGCCCAGTGACGAGGCGGGGCAGGCGCTGTTCCGGTTCCTCGATGGAGGGTGATACGCGGAGTCCGGCAGGGAACTCCGCGCCGCCGTGACGTTAGAACCCGCGCTGCGCGCCGCCGTCGGCGACGACGACGGACTGGCCGGTGATGTACGAGGCCTGCTCGGAAGACAGGAACGCCACCAGCGAGGCCAGCTTTTCGGGACGCCCGTGCCGCCGCGCGGGAATCTGCGGCGCCACTTTCTCGTCCGTTAGGCCCAACTGTGTCATCCGCTCCGCAGACTCAGGGTGTCCGTCATCTTGTATCCATGGTCAGCAGCGAGAGCCGGCCCAAGCATCACCAGTCCGATGAAGATCGCAGGCGTGGCCAATCGACCTGCTGGAATGAGTGGGATCTCTGAGGCAAATAGTTTTCAATTGCTGGCCTGGAGAATGATTCCCGCCATGTGCAAGTTGTGTTGGATTGAGGTCGTGTTGCGGGAAATTCATCGCGCCTAAACAAGGTCAAGAAATAGCGGCGGAAGGGTGGTTCGCCAACGACGAATTGAGCGCAGGAGGGTATTCCGGAGGATGGGTAGAATATCACCCTCTCGTCCGCAAGAGGTAGCTTTGCTATAGATGTTGCCTCTGGGGTGGATTGTGGGTGAGTTGATTTTGGTGAAGAGCGGGATGACTCTTGGCAGGAATTCCTCTCAGAGGGGAATCGAAGCCCCGGGGTATCATTGCGATGGCGGTTGAAATCTAAGAATAAGGATGGACTGCATGTCTCATGTGGAGCGCGCACTTTTTGTTGTCGGCGAGCAGGGCGAAGGTAAGAGCACACAGCTTCGAAGTGTTTTTAGGGACGTCAGACTCGGTACTTGGGGAGAGATCCCCACAGAGGCAAAGCTCAAGCGGATATATTCTCTTGGTAACGAGCGAAGGCTCTACTTGCGCCTGACATCTCCTCATGAGCGAGGGGAAACAAAGACTGCCTTTCATAATAAGTTCAAGCGAGTCTTGAAGCTGGGTTATCGGTGGAATTTCATCTGCCCGATACAGCCAAATGCCTACCTTAAGATGCCTGATGCGGTAGATACCATTCTAGGTTTTTTCGACCAGTTCAGTCCTGAGCGTACGAGAGCAGTGTTTTTGTCCCCAAATAGGAAAGGCGAGTCGAAGGATCCTGACAAACTCAAGGCCATGTTCAGTTTGCTCTGGAGGAAGAAAATCGAGTGCCTCTGTGTTGATGCGCGCACTCCAGACGCAAACGGGAAGCTTCTGGCCGACTTCTTTGATTTCACGTGATGCTGGCCGATTCTTTCCAGGAGCGAGGTGTGGTTCCACAGCGGCATCCTCGGAGACGATGCATGGCAGTCAAGTCACACTAATCAAGTGGAATTAATTGGCCGGTTGAGCGATGTCACCAACTTAGCCTGCGCGCCCGAGCGTGGTGCTCGGCGCTGGAATCGCGACACGATCAACTTGACTAGCCCAGGTCCTTTTCGTCTCGGTTGCCCTCAGTGCCTCACCTCGGCACTGGGAGATGCAGCGCATCAGTTGAATTGTCCTACCTGGAATTTGTCCCGCTGCTCGTTGCTGAGTCTTCCGGGAAAGGGGATTGATGTGAATTCACGAAGAGTTAATCGTCCGGCAGGGTGCTTTCAGGTTCCGAATAGACTGCCTCAGTTGAGGCCTTCGAGAAGTGTGATGCCTGCTGGGGGGGCGGTTTAGATATAGGCTTAGATTTCAAGTAAACCCCCAAGGAAGGAAAGGAAGAATCGGCATCATCGGGCTGAATCCATCCTTTGCTACCAAGTCCTTTTCCGATCAGACGGTCGACTTCTTTGGTGCCGCCATCGCCTATCGACTGGGCTACGAGGAGTTGGAGATTTTGAATATATTTCCGACGCGCTCATCGAGGCCGAAGGCTTGGGTTGCTGGGTCTGGTGGTTTGCTCGTGAATGACAAATGTATTGCTGAGGCGGTAGGGGAGTTGGACCTGCTGGTGGTGGCGTGGGGAAGTTTGCCCCGTGCATTCACGGGAGGGGCGCGTGAGGCGTTCAGGGGGCGGGTTGACTCAATAAGGAGTCTCCTGCGTGAACGTGCTGAGCACTTGATTGAGATGGACATGGTTCGGGCGGTGGGTGTGAATGCCGATGGGAATCCTCGCCATTTGAGTATGGCTAATGTTTTGCCAGGAGAGATCGACGATCTGGATGTCTATCCTCTCTAGCGTAGCTTCTCTGCCTAACGTGAGGATGCCGACTGCGGAAGGGCATGATGAGCAGCTTAGGATGAGAAAGCCGGAGTGGACGTCGTCCATGTGCCCATTGCGGCCGCGTAACCGACGAGGCTGATTTTTCCCGTGTCGCCCAGGGAAGCGAAGCGGAGGCACTTCGAGCACGCGGGCTACATACTCCAGAAATATCGCCTTGTCGGGATGCCCATGTCCTACTGGCAGCAGCTCAGCAAGTTGGAGCAGGTACTGCAGGGAGTGAGTCGCTGATGCGTTACTACACGCTCAGGAGCGTCATCGACCGGGAGGCGAATCGCCGGCAGTGGACAATCAGCGCCAGGCGAAAGTGGGGGCTCCCGGGGGCGGCCTGCGGCAAGTGCTTCGCGGAGTGGGCGACCATTTCCCTCAACTATCCGAGCGTGGACCTGTCCACGCTGCCCGAGCAACGCGAGTTCGTGAAGGCTCGGCAGGAGCCCTGGTCGGAATACATCCGGCTCCGCGACCTCGTGCTTTCATTCGTGCCAGATGAGGCGCTCGTAAGACCTGGTGCTGGAATGGGTCCTCTGGTCGGACAGGTGAGGGGACAGCCCCCTCCGATTGCGATGGATGCGCCGTGGAACCTCTTCGTCCAGCCAGCGGCGGTTGAGGCTCTGTCGGCGGCGCGGCTTCGTGGAATCAAGCCCGTATCGACCGCATTGAAGATGGCCCCTGGTGTCTCCCCATTGCTTGAGCTGGAGTTGCTCGTCGCGGGTGACTACGCAGCGGAATGTCGCCCCATGTCAGTCGGAGAACCTTGCCCGGTGTGTGGCTCCCAGGAGATGACGCTGGCGCCCACTCGTTGGTGGCTCGACGCGGCGACTCTGCCTGATGCCGACGTGTTCCGCTTCCGCCCGGGCCCAAGCCACATCATCGCGAGCGAGCGGTTCGTCGCCGTGCTCCAGGAACTGGGCGACACCGGGATTCAGGTAACGGAGCTTTCAGCGCCGAATTCGGGTGAGACGCGGAGCCCGTCAGGGAACTCCGCGCCTCCGTGACGTCAGAACCCGCGCTGCGCGCCGCCGTCGACGACGATGGACTGGCCGGTGATGTACGAGGCCTGCTCGGAAGACAGGAACGCCACCAACGAAGCCAGCTCCTCGGGACGCCCGAGTCGCCGCGCGGGAATCTGCGGCGCCACCTTCTCATCCGTGAGGCCCAGCTGCGTCATCCGCTCCGTGGCGTGGAAGCCCGGCAGCACCGCGTTCAGCGTGACGCCGTGCTGCGCCACTTCATTGCTCACCGTCTTCACCAACCCGAGCAACCCCGCGCGCAGGCCGTTGGAGATGGTGAGATTGGGCATCGCCTCGCGCGCGGCCAGCGACGTCACCAGGATGATGCGGCCCCACTGGCGCTCCTTCATCCCAGGCAGCGACGCCTGGATTCCATCCACCGCCGCCATCCACAGACTCTGGAAGCCGAGCTGCCACTGCTCCGCCGTCAGTGACTCGAAGCCTCCCGCCGGAGGTCCGCCCGTGTTCACCACGAGCACGTCCACGCCGCCCAGCTTCGAGACCACCTCATCCACCAGTCGCTTCGCCGCGCCCGGTTGGGTCAAGTCACACGGCACCGCGAGCGCCGCGCCCAGCTCCTTCGCCGCGCGCTCCAGCTTGTCTCCACCGCGCGAGCAGATGGCCACCGTGGCGCCTTCCTTCACCAGCGCCTGCGCCGTCGCGTAGCCCAGCCCCGCCGATGCGCCCATGACGAGCGCGCGCCTACCCTTGAGTCCGAAATCCATCCGCGTGCTCCTTCATGAATGGCACCAGCCGCTCCTGGATGAGCTGCTTCGCCCGCCCCAGGTCCACGTCCTCGGCGCGCGTCAGCCCCTCGGACAACTCGGAGACGATGCCACCGGCAATCGCCCCCACTTCATAGGCCAGCCGGTACGGCACCCGGCTGAAGCTCACCATCGAGTAGCGACTGACGAACTCACCCGGGAAGGCATTGAGCAGCGTCTTCTCCACCGCCTTCTCCAGCAGGAAGCGCGGGCTGCCCGTGCTGTCGCGCATCTCCACGAAGTTCTCCACCGCCATGTCGGCGATGGCATCCGCGTTCGTCTTGCGCAGCCGCTCCAGCGTCCCGAAGACCTCCGCCCACGTGCCGTGCTGCTCCAGCAACCCATCCAGCACCGTGCAGTCCTCGAAGCCGCAGTTCATCCCCTGCCCGAAGAACGGCACGATGGCGTGCGCCGCGTCACCCAGCACCAGCGCCTTGTCACCCACGCGCCAGGGCGCGCACTTCACCGTCACCATGCTGCCCGTGGGCCGCGCGAAGAACGCCTCCGTCAAATCCGGGATGAGCGCCTTCGCGTCGGGGAACTGCTCCTCGAAGAACGCCTCCAGCCGCGCGGGCGTGTCCAACGACTCGAAGCTCACCGGCCCCTTCCACGGCAGGAACAGCGTGCACGTGAAGCTGCCGTCTTCATTGGGCAGCCCAATCAACATGTACGTGCCGCGCGGCCAGATGTGCAGCGCGTGCTTCTCCATCTGGAACGCGCCACCCGGGCCCGCCGGAATCGTCAGCTCCTTGTAGCCGTGCCCGAGCTGTTCCTGCGTCGCCTCGAAGCCCGGCACCTGCTCCATCGCCTGCCGCACCGCGGAACCGGAGCCGTCCGTGCCGAACAACACACGGCCCTCCTCCTGGCGCTCCTGCCCCGTGGCCTCGTCCAGCACCGTGAGCGAGCCCTTCGCGAGGTCCGCCTGCGTCACCCGCTGCTTGAAGCGGATGTTGACGCGGCCCGTGGCCTCCGCCGCCGACATCAGGAACTTGTTCAGCCACGCCCGCGACAGCGAGTTGATGTGCTGCGAGTCGTCCTTGCCGTACGGCTGATACGCCAGCGCCCCCTTCGGCGGGTGAATCATCCGCCCGCGCATGGGAATGGCGTGCTTCAGCGCCTCCTCCTCCAACCCCACCTGCCTCAGCGCGTACAGCCCGCGCGTGGAGATGGCGAGGTTGATGGAGCGGCCCGCGTCGATGACCTCGCGACGCATGTCCGGGCGGCGCTCCAGCACCTCCACGGAGTAGCCCCGGCGCGCCAGGAACACGGAGAGCAGCGAGCCGACCAGGCCCGCGCCCACCACGGTGACGGCTTCGTTCCGCTCACCCACGGGCATGGACCTCCAGCGTCTTCACGAAGCGGTAGACATCCGTGAAGTTGCAGTACAGCGGCGCGGGCGCCGCGCGGATGATGTCCGGCTTGCGGAAGTCGCAGACGATGCCCGCGTCCGCCAGGCGCTTGAGCATCCCCTGCGCCTCGCCCTTGAACCGCAACGAGAGCTGCGCGCCGCGCTGCTTCGGGTCCCTCGGCGTGGTGATTCTCACGAAGGCGGACGGCAGCTTGTCCAACAGGAACTCCAGATACCCCGTGAGCCGCTCGCTCTTCGCGCGCAGCGCCTCCATGCCTGCCTTGTCGAACAGCTCGAACGACGCGCGCAGCGCCGCGAGCTGGAGGATGGGCGGGTTGGACAGCTGCCACCCCTCCGCGCCCGGAATCGGGTCGAAGTCGGGCCCCATCTGGAAGCGCGTCGTCTTGTCGTGCCCCCACCAGCCCTCGAAGCGAGGGATGTCCCGCGAGCGCGAGTGCCGCTCATGGACGAACACCCCGCCCAGGCTCCCCGGGCCGCCGTTGAGGTACTTGTACGAGCACCACACCGCGAAGTCCGGCCCGTCGTCGTGCAGCGACAGCTTCAAGTTGCCCGCGCCGTGCGCCAGGTCGAACCCGACGAGGCACCCCTTCGAGTGCGCCGTGCGCGTAATCGCCGCGATGTCGAACGCCTGGCCCGTGAGGTAGTTCACGCTGCCGAGCAACACGAGCGCCACCTCGTGCCCATGCTGGTCCAGCGTGGCCAGGATGTCCTCGGTGCGCAGCGTCTCCTCACCAGGGCGCGGCTTCAGCTCCAGCACCGCCTCGCGCGGGTCATACCCGTGGAAGCGCGCCTGCGACGCCACCGCGTACTGGTCCGACGGAAACGCGCCACCCTCCACCAGGATTTTGAACCGCCCGCGCGTGGGCCGGTAGAACGACACCATCATCAGGTGCAGGTTCACCGTGAGGGTGTTCATCACCACCACTTCCTGCGGCTTCGCGCCCACGAGCCGCGCGGCCTGCTCGGTGACGAGTTCGTGGTAGTGCAGCCACGGGTGTCGCCCCTGGTGGTGCCCCTCCACGCCCAGCTTCGCCCAATCCTCCAGCTCCTCCTGCACGTAGCGCGCGGCGTTGCGCGGCTGGAGCCCCAGCGAGTTGCCCGCCAGGTACACCACCGGCTTGCCGTCAGGGCCGGAAGGGAAGAGGAACGCGTCACGGAAGGTGCGCAGCGCATCCTCCGCGTCGGCGCGGCGCGCGAAGTCCTCGGAGTCTTCGTAGGGAAGCGTCGTCATGGTGCGAAGTCCTCGCGGGAGCGCCCCAGCCATGCCAGGGCGTTCTTCCAGAGCAGTTGCTCGCGCGCGTCGGGCGCCAGCTCGCTCAGCGATTCGATGAGAGTGCCCGGGCGCAGCTCGCCCAGGGGGAACGGATAGTCACTGCCCAGCGCCACCTTGTCCGCGCCGAACAGCTTGACGATGAAGCGCAGCGTGTCCGCGTCATGCACCAGCGAGTCCACCCAGAAGCGTCCCAGGTACTCGCGCGGCGGCACCTTGTTGTCCACCGCCACCAGGTCCGGACGCGCCTCGAAGCCGTGCTCGATTCGCCCCAGCGTCCCGGGGAACGAGCCGCCGCCGTGCGCGAAGGCGAAGCGCAGCCTGGGCAGCCGCTCCAGCACGCCGCCGAAGATGAGCGAGCACATGGCCAGCGACACCTCCGCGGGCATGCCCACCAGCCACGGCAGCCAGTACTTCTGCATCTTCGCCTCGCCCATCATGTCCCACGGGTGGACGAAGATGGACGCGCCCAGCTCGCTCGCCGCCTCGAAGAAGGGGAACAGCTTCTCGTCGGAGAGGTTCCAGTCGTTGACGTGGCTGCCAATCTGCACGCCCGCCAGCCCCAGGTCCTTCACGCACCGCTCCAGCTCGCGAATCGCCCGCTCCGGCGACTGCAGCGGCACCGTGCCCAGGCCCACGAAGCGCTTGGGGTGCTCACGCACGACGGAGGCGACGTGGTCATTCAGGAAGCGCGACAGGTCCAGCCCGTGCTCCGGCTGCGTCCAGTAGCTGAACATCACCGGCACGGTGGAAATCACCTGCACGTGGACACCCGCCGAGTCGCACTCCTCGATGCGCTTCACCGGGTCCCAGCAGTTGCTCTCCACCTCGCGGAAGAACTTCCCGTCGTCGCGCAGCATCCGCGCGCGGCACGGCTGGTGGTGGTCCAGCGTGATGAAGCCGCCATAGCCATAGCGCTCCGCGAAGCGCGGCAGCTTCTCCGGCAACAGGTGCGTGTGGATGTCGACCTTCAACGCTTCGGCCCTTCCTTGGTGACCTTCGTCCCGCACTTCTTGCAGGTGCAGTTGTCGGGGTTGCCGTAGAAGTGCTCGAAGATGGGCGGCAGCTGCGTCACCAGATTGGTGACGTGCACGAACTCCTCATAGAGCTTCTCGCCACACGAGGGGCACAGCCACATGAAGCCGTCCAGCTCTCCGGCCAGGCGGCGGCGCTCCAGCACCAGGCCCACCGTGCCGGCGGGACGCTGCGGCGAGTGCGGCACCTTGGGCGGCAACAGGAAGATGTCGCCCTCGGAGATGGGGATGTCCACGGGCTTGCCGTCGTCGAGCACGCGCAGGTTGATGGTGCCCTCCAACTGGTAGAAGAACTCCTCGCCCTCGTTGATGTGGAAGTCCGTGCGGGAGTTGGGGCCGCCGACCACGGTGACCATGAACTCGCGGTCTGCCCACACCTGCTGGTTGCCGACGGGCGGCTTGAGCAGGTGGCGGTGCTCATCAATCCACTTCTTGAAGTTGATGGGGGTCAGGCGGCCCATTCAGTCGTCTCCGATGGTGGCGATGCACTTGAGCTCGATGGCAATGGGCGTGGGCAGCCGATTGATTTCGAGCGTCGTCCTGCACGGCGGGTTGTCCTTGAAGTACTCCGCCCACAGCCGGTTGTACGTGGGGAAGTCCTTCTTCATGTCCGTCAGGTACACCGTGACGTCCACCAGCTTGTCCCAGGACGAGCCCGCGTCCTCCAGGATGTAGCGGACGTTGCGGAACACCGAGTGGCACTGCGCCTCGATGTCGTACGAGGTGATGTTGCCCTCGGCATCCAGCTCCACGCCGGGAATCTTCTTCGTCCCGCGCTCGCGCGGACCCACGCCCGACAGGAACAACAAGTTGCCCACGCGCCGTGCGTGGGGATACAGGCCCACCGGCTCCGGGGCCTTCTGGGAATCGACTCGCTCACTGGTGCTCACGTCGTGTCTCCGTCCGGCGCGTCACAGCTTGATGCACACGTTCTTCGGCTCGGTGAAGAAGCGCAGCGCTTCCCACCCGCCCTCGCGTCCCACGCCCGAGTCCTTCACCCCGCCGAACGGCGTGCGCAAGTCGCGCAGCATCCAGCAGTTCACCCAGACGATGCCGCTGTGCAGCCGGGAGGCGAAGCGGTGCGCCCGCGTCACGTCCTTCGTCCACACGCTGGCGGCCAGCCCGTACTTCGTGGAGTTGGCCCACGCGAGCACCTCCTCCTCCTTGTCGAAGGGGATGAGCGTGGCCACCGGGCCGAAAATCTCCTCCTGGTTGGTGCGGCACGCCGCGTCCAGGCCCTCGATGAGCGTGGGCTCCACGAACCAACCCTCGGCGCAGCGGCCGGACAGGCTCGCGCGCCGTCCTCCCGTGAGGACGCGCCCGCCCTCCTGCTTCGCCAGGTCGATGTAGCCCATCACCTTGTCGAAGTGCTGCTGCGACACCAGCGCGCCCTGCTCGGTGCTGGCCTCCAGCGGGTCACCCACCTTGAGCGCCCGCGTGCGCGCCACCAGCGCGTCCTTGAAGCGCTCGTAAATCGGGCGCTGCACGAAGATGCGCGGGCCGCAGAGGCAAATCTGTCCCTGGTTGGAGAACGAGGAGCGCACCGTCGTAGCCAGCGCCTCCTCGAAGTCGCAGTCCTCGAAGATGACGTTCGGGTTCTTCCCGCCCATCTCCAGCGACAGCTTCTTGAAGTTCGGCGCCGCCACGCGCGCAATCTCCGAGCCCACGCGGGTGCTGCCCGTGAAGGAGATGGCGGCGATGTCCGGATGCTGGCTCATGGCCGCGCCCACCTTGGGGCCCAGGCCGTGGACGACGTTGAGCACCCCGGGCGGCAGGCCGACCTCGCGGCAGACCTGGGACAGCAGATAGGCCGTCATCGGCGTGACTTCGGAGGGCTTCGCCACCACGCAGTTGCCGATGGCCAGCGCGGGCGCCAGCTTCCACGTCAGCAGATACAGCGGCAGGTTCCACGGCGAGATGCAGCCCACCACGCCCAGGGGCGAGCGCAGCGTGTAGTTGAGCGCCACGCCGTCGGTGGCGTGCGCTTCGCTTGAGAACTGCGTGACAGCATCCGCGAAGAACTCGAAGTTGAGGATGCTGCGCGGGATGTCCACGTTCGCCGCCACGGACAGCGGCTTGCCGGAGTCGATGGACTCCGCGCGGGCGAAGTCACCCAGTCGGGCCCGGATGGCGTCGGCCAGGCGGCGAATCAGGCGGGAGCGCTCGGCGGCGGGCGTGGCGGACCAGGCCGGGAAGGCGCGCGCGGCGGCCTCCACCGCGTGCTGGACGTCGGTGGCGTCCGAGTCCGGCACCTGCGCGTACGTCTTCCCCGTCGCGGGCTCCGGCTTGTCCAGCCACTGGCCACCGCGGGCGGGCAACAGCTCCCCACCGATGTAGTTGAGCACCTTCTCCATGGCCGGACCCTCCGTGCGTGCCCGCCCCACGAGCCGCTCACGGGCGCCCGCCTCCTCGGTCGCCGAGAGGGAGGGGGACCGCGCGAACCGGGGTCGAACGGGGCGCAATGTACGCAACCGACGGAGCCGTCACCAGCATTGCGGCAAGCGCTCTCGTCCGTGTCGTCCGCTCGCGTCAAACGCCTGACGGCCTGGCCTGGCCGGAGGGGGAGCGGGCGTTGAAGCCCCTCGTCACACCGGAGGGGCCAAGGACCGGACGGGGGTTGAGCCCAAGGGGAGTCGAACATGCCGATGGAACCTGTCGCGCCCATGTCCATGGAGGAAGCGCGCGCGGCGGAGGATGCGGACTCGAGGCAGCTCCTGTCGGCCGCGACGGTCGAAGAGGCGCTCGCCGTGCTCGTGGAGATCGCCCGCCGCCTGACGCGCGCCCACCAGGCGACCGTCGTCCTGTCGCCCGCTCCTGGGAAGACGCGGGGGGCGAGCGTCACGTCGCTCTCACGGGCCTACGAGGTCTGGGGCGGCTACGTGGTGCCGTCGAGCGAGGAGCCAGGTCGCACGTCGAGGGAGCGTCGCGCCTCGCGCGGGGAGCCTCGCGGCAGGCTGTCCGTGTCCCTTCCTTCGAGCGCGGGCGTGCTCTACCTCTTCGACCGGGAGGTGGGCGACTTCAGCCGCGAGGACGAGCTGGCGCTCCACCGACTCGCCCGGCTGGCGGGACTGGCGCTGGAGTCCGCGCGCCTCCTTCGAGAGGAACAGCACGCTCGCGCGGAGGCGGAGTCGGCGGAGCAGCGCGCGGCCTTCCTCGCGGACGCCAGTCGCCTGTTGGCCTCCTCCTCGTTGGACCCCAAGGCCACGCTGGACACCCTGGCCCGGCTCTGTGTCCCCATCCTCGCGGACTGGTGCTTCGTCGATATCCTGGACGAGACGGGCACCGTGCAGCGCGTGTCGGTGGCGCACGCCGACCCCAGCCAGGACGCGCTCGCCCAGCGCGTGCGGCGCTTCCCCACCGGACCGGAGGGCAGCAGGCACCCCACCTCCCCCGTGGTCCGTCACGCCGAATCCCTCCTGGTGGACGACGTCAACGAGGCCTGGCTGCGCCGCGTGTCGGTGAGCGAGGCCCACTTCGAGACGATGCGCGAGGTGGGCTTCCACGAAATCCTCTCCGTGCCGCTGCTCGCGCGCGGCCGCTCGCTGGGCGCGCTCACCTTCCTCGCGGTGCGCCCCTCGCGCCACTACAACCAGACAGACTTGGAGACGGCGCAGGACCTGGCCCGCCGCGCCGCGCTGCTCGTGGACAACGCCCGGCTGTACCGCGAGGCGCGCCGCTCCGTGCGCCTGCGCGACGAGTTCCTCGCCGTGGCCAGCCACGAGCTCAAGACGCCCCTCACCCCGCTCCAGCTCCGCCTCCAGTGGCTGCGACGGCAGACGCGCAAGGACCGGCCCTTCCTCCCCACGCCGCTGGTCATCTCGCAGCTCGACGTCGTCCAGCGCCAGGTGGACAAGCTGTCGGGGCTCGTCCACGGGTTGCTGGACGTGTCGCGCCTGTCCAGCGGCAGGCTGGTGCTGCACCGCGAGGACGTGGACCTGGAGGCGCTGACGCGCGAGGCGAAGGACCGCCTGGCCGTCCCCGCCAGCCAGGCCGGCAGCCCCATCTCGGTGTCCGTGCGGGGCGACGTGCGCGGGCACTGGGACCGGATCAGGCTGGAGCAGGTGCTGACGAACCTGCTCGCCAACGCGGTGAAGTACGGCGCGGGTCAGCCCGTGCACGTCGCGCTCCGGGGCGAAGCGGAGCGGGTGGTGCTGTGCGTGGAGGACTCGGGCATCGGCATCGCGCGCGAGTACCAGACGCACATCTTCGAGCGCTTCGGCCGCGCCGTCAGCGAGCGCCACTATGGAGGGCTGGGGCTGGGGCTCTACATCACCCGGCAGATTGTCGAAGCCCACGGCGGCGACATCCAGGTGCGCAGCGAGCCGGAGCTGGGCAGCCGCTTCGAAGTCACGCTCCCCCGGCGCGAAGCCGCCGCGAATGCGTGAGTCGCCCGGCGCTCGGCTATAAGGGCGCTGGGAGGAAACAACATGTCACGCAAGGTGGCCCTCATCACCGGAGCCTCGGCTGGCCTCGGAGTGCATTTCGCGCGGCGCTTCGCCCGGGACGGGCACGACGTCATCCTCGTCGCACGCGGCGCCTCGAAGCTGGAAGAACTCGCCGCCGCGCTGGAGAAGGAGCACGGGGTGAAGGCCCACGTGCTGCCCGCGGACCTGGCGAAGCCGGAGGCCCCCGAGCAGCTCTTCGCGCAGGTGGCCGAGCGCGGGCTGACGGTGGACTTCCTCGTCAACAACGCGGGCTTCGGCACCTCCGGCCCCTTCCTGGACCAGGACGTGAAGCGCGAGGCGGAGATGGTGCAGGTCAACTGCACCGCGCTCCTGAAGCTGGCGCACCTGTTCGCCAGGCCCATGCGCGAGCGCGGCCAGGGCCGCATCCTCAACGTGGCCTCCACCGCCGCGTTCCAGGCCGGGCCCTACATGTCCACGTACTACGCGACGAAGGCGTTCGTCGTGTCGCTGTCGGAGGCGCTGTCGTACGAGCTGAAGGGCACGGGCGTGACGGTGACGTGCTCCTGCCCCGGCGCGACGCAGACGGAGTTCGCCCAGCGCGCGGGCAATGACAAGAGCCGCCTGTTCCAGCGCTCCGGCGTGGCGAAGCCCGAGGACGTGGTGGAGCACGCCTACAAGGCGATGATGCGCGGGAAGGTGCTGGCCGTGCACGGCGCGCTCAATGTCATGGCCTCCTTCATGGTGCGCTTCAGCCCGCGCTCCGCGGCGACCGCCATCGCCGCGGGCCTCAACCAGCAGGCCTGATGCTCCGGGGGCCGTGACGCGTCCGTGAGAGCGGAGGCGTCACGGCCACCCAAAGGCCGACAATCAGTTGAAGGTGGCGGTGAAGAGCAGCGAGAAGCTGGTGATGTCCCAGTCGTCGCCGTCGTTCTCGTTGCTGCGGATGCGGCCCAGCGCCACCTCGCCGCCGATGCCGATGCCCCAGTTGTCGCTCACCCACCACTCCTTGCCCAGGCCCAGGTGCACGCCCACGCCGGAGTCCGTCTCTCCCTCGCGCTCGCCGTCCTGCGTGACGCTGAGCTGGTTGGCCACCACCGCGCCGGAGATGTAGAGGTTGACGGGCATGAAGTAGTACGTGACGCCCAAGCCCAGCCCCGCGTAGTTGCTGGCGACGTCGTCGTCCTCGTCACCTTCAATCGTGACGTCGCCCACTTCGAGGTCCGGGTTCGTCGTCGAGGTGCCGAAGAGCTTTCCGTAGATGATGAAGTTGTCGATGAGGGCGTAGCCCAGCTCCAGGTTGAGGGAGCCGGAGGCGCCCTTGATGGCCAGGTCGAGGTCCTTCGCCTCGGCGCGCGTGTAGCCGATGCCCAGCTGGCCGCGCAGGTAGAAGCCGTCGTGGGTGTGCCGCCCGGGCGTCTCGTCCGCGAACGCCAACGTGGTGGGAAGAAGCACTGCCGCGAAGAGCCAGAGATATCGCATGAAGTGGAGTCCTTGCTTCGGGATGCCCGCCCGGCCGGGGGCCACAACCGGGGTTATGCAGCACGTCGACCTGGTGATTCCAGTCCCCGGAAGCCCCGTGCCTCCGGTGGCGCGGCTTATACCCCGGAGCCGGACAACCCGCGCATCAGCCGCCTCGCCTGGGGCTTCTGGCCGTGCTCTGCTGCGCCGCCCCGCTACACCCCACCTGGAGAGGGATGCAATGACGCAGACCGTGGACCCCTCGGAGCTGGCCCGACGCCTGGACGACGCCCGGCGAGAGCGGCGCGAGCTCCCGCCGCTCACGAACGAGCTGCCCCAGCTCACGCTGCCGGAGGCCTACGCCGTCCAGGAGGCGGGCCTCCAGCTCCGCCTGGCAGCGGGTGAGCGCGTCGTCGGCCTGAAGATGGGCCTGACGTCCGAGGCCAAGCGCAGGCAGATGAACCTGGACTCGCCGGTGTACGGCGTCCTCACGGACCGGATGCGCGTGGCGGCGGACGGCGTGATTCAACTGGGGCGGGGCATCCACCCGAAAATCGAGCCGGAGATCGCGTTCCGCACCGCGCGCGAGCTGCGCGGGACGGTGACGCGCGAGGAGGCGCTGGACGCGTGCGAGTCCGTGTTCGCCGCGATGGAGATCCTCGACTCGCGCTACCGCGACTTCAAGTACTTCTCCCTGCCGGACGTGGTGGCGGACAACTCGTCCTCCTCGCTGTTCGTCCTGGGGGAGGAGGAGCGCTCGCCGCGCGCGCTGGACCTGACGCGCCTGGAGATGAAGATGTCGGTGAACGACGCGCTGGTGCAGTCGGCCCGCTCGGACGCCATCTCCGGGGACCCGGTGCTGTCCGTGGTGCAGCTGTGCGCGCTGCTCGCCGAGCGGGGCCAGGTGCTCCCCGCCGGCAGCATCGTCCTGGCGGGCGCCGCCACGGCCGCGCACATGCTCCAGCCCGGAGACCGGGTGCGGCTTGTCGTGGAGGGCCTGGGCTCCGTGGCGGTGTCTGCCGCGTAGCCGCGCTTCTGCCTCGGTTGCTCGGTGCGCCTCACTGCATCCACGAGGACGACACGCCCGCGCTCACGTGGCGCGGGCGCGTGTCGGTGTCGTGCCAGCGCACCGCGTAGCGGTCCCCGTGCTGGCGCAGGAAGGCGTCCAGTCGCTCCAGGCCCATCCGCTCCGGCATGGGGTGGCGGGGGGTGAGTGCCCGCTTCAGCGCGGGGTGGTAGCGGACGGCGGAGGCGAAGTCGCGCGGGTACTCGCGCTCGTCCACGCCCAGCAGCTCTCCCCGGTCCAGCCCGCGGGAGAGCAGCTCCCGCCAGCGCTGGAGCGGCGCCAGGCCCAGCGAGTCCACGCCCCGGGAGCAGAGCATGAGGAACAGCGCGTCCCAGGGCTCGGACGCGTCCAGGTAGTGCTCCAGCGCGCGCGCGGAAGGGCGCGTGTTGAGCACCATCCAGAAGGGCACCGCGCCGGTGCGCAGCGCCCACCAGGGCTCCAGCAGAATCGAGGACTCCACCAGCAGCTGTCCCAGCGGCATGCGCCTGTCGCGGTACCAGTGCCGGTACAGGTCCGCCACCAGCGGGCTGAGCGCCTCCGGCTCCGGATAGACGATGCGCCGCAGCCGCCAGCGCCGCTTGCGCGCCAGGCGCTGGAGGTCCTCGCTCAGCGCGGGCTCGAAGCCCCACTCCGCTTCCGGGCTGTCGCTGTCCGGCGGCGGCGTGGGCCAGCGCGGATGGGGTGAGCCCTGGCTCTTCAGCCACGCCGCCACGCGCGGGCCGCCCAGGTAGTACTCGTCCGGACTCGCTCCGCCGAGCGCCCCCTGCTGGAAGACGTGCCGCTCGCCCTGCCGCAGCGTGGGCCAGCGCAGCTCGCACTCGGACACGAAGAGGGTGGCGCCGGGCTCCAGCACGTCCTCCAGGAAGCGGACATAGGCGGTGCCCAGGCGGCGGCGCTTCACCCGGAAGTGCGTCAGGCCTCGCAACAGGAGCCGGTCGTGGTTGGCGTCGTGCGTGTGGTGCAGTTGGAGGTCCGGATGGGACTCCAGGAGGCGGCGCGCGGGCTCCCTGGCGAAGTCCAAGTCTTTCAAGGGCTCGTCCACGGGCACGCGCCCGTCATGGCGCACGGACAACAGCTGCGTCTGGGGCAGCCACGGAATGCCCAGCGCCGCGCACAGGTGGACCAGCGCGCCATTGGAGGCGCCCACCACGGCGGCCGGGTAGCGCCGGCGTGGATAGCGGGCCACCACCCAGCGCGCCACGGCCTCCGCGTCGAAGTGCGTCAGCGCGTCCGGCGTGAGGGCCTCCGCCAGTCCCCCGCGGACATAGGCGGCCTCGCGCAGCGGCACGGAGAGGCGGTTGACCACCGGGAGGAGCGTCTCGAACAAGGAGTGGGTGTGCCGGTGCGTGCCCAGCGTGGGGAAGTCACGGCCGTGCAGGAAGCCCGCGAGCGCGCGCAGCATGGCGGCCGAGGAGTCGAGGTCCGCGACGAAGCGGCGCGCCCTCATGGCGGCCCTCCCTGGCGTCCGGCGCACCGCGGCATGCCCCGGCAGTGGCTCCTTGCGTGCGGCAGGCCCATTCCCCCTCCGAGGCTGCGACGGCGTCCAGCAGGAAGGTAGGCCCTGAAGGGCACCCGAGCAGGCCGCCGACACCCGCCCGAGGGGAGGGGAGGCGTGCGTGCGTCGCTCAGGGCTCCGGCCGGCGCGCGGTGGGAGGGGCGTCCGCCGTCACGCGCAGGCCCTGGGCCGAGTGCGCGCGAGCGCAGGGCTGGATGCGGGCCTCCGACGGGCCCAGCGTCTCCAGCACGAAGGAGGAGTCCTTGTGGTGGGGAGGGGACTCCGGCCAGTGGCCCCGCTCGGCGCGCGCCAGGTCCACCTCCGCCAGGGTGATGAGCGCGTCATGCTGGAGCCTGCGCAAATCCAGCCGCTCCGCGTACTCGCCATAGGTGGCGATGTGCGGCCCGTGGATGGAGCCCAGCCGCTCCTCCTCCTCGCTCGCCTCCAGCAGCGCGAAGGCCCTGCGGCGCGCCGGCGTGGGCAGGTCCGCCGCGGCCGTCAGCGCGTCGAAGCCCTCCACCAGCGTCCACCACGCGCGCCGCGAGCCCAGGGGGCCGTCGTCGATGGCCTCCTCGTCCCGCAGCTCCAGCGGCACGCAGTCCTCGCTGTGCGGCGGCAGCGCGGCCAGGGCCTCGTCGGACAAGAGGCCCCGGAAGTAGACCAGCTGCACCAGCGCGGACTCGTGGCGCAGCGACAGGGAGAAGGGCGCGAAGCCCTCGGCCAGCTTCATCAGCTGGGCAATCGCCAGCCGCTTGCGCTCCGTCGGCGCCGCGTCCAGCGCGTCCGCGCACGGCCGGTAGAGCACGCCGTGGCCCGTCGCGGAGAGCAGCTGTCCCTCCATGCCCCCGCCCAGCTCCAGCTCGCGGCTCAGCGCCAGCGCGTCCAGGCACGTGTCCAGCGCCGCCAGCGGCAGGCCCTGGGCGAGCTTCAGCCGCGTGTCCAGCGCGGCCAGGTTCACCACGTACATCAACGCGAACTTCCCGTTCGCCCGCGCGTGGGTGACGGGCGCGAGCACGCCCAGCCGCTCCGGCAGCCCTCCGAACTCCGCGTGTGTCGCCGCCAGCACCCGCTCCAGCAGGGGCCGCGCGCGCTCCAGCGTCTCGCCGCACGCCGAGGGCAACGACGACGTCGGCAGCTTCCCGTCCGCCACGTCCCGGCAGTGCTGCCCCAGCGTCGAGTCCGGCCCCGTGCCCGACTTCTGCCGCTCCTGATACAGGTGCAGCACGTCTTCCAGCAGCGGCTCCAGGTGGCGGGCGAAGGTGCCCGGGCTCGGGGGCTGCACGTGCGAGGGCCGCGCGTACCGCGCCTGCGCCAGCTCATTCACCTCGCGCACCAGTCGCTGCTCCAGCGGCCCCGTGCGCAGCTGCAGGTAGGCCAGGCTGCCCGCGCAGACGAGGAGGAGGGCGAGCATGCCTCCTGCCACGGGGATGAGAGCGCGATGGGAAGTCATGAGGGGGAAGCCCGGCGGCCGGAAGCCTCGCACGAAACCCCGGCTCCAGGGGTTTCCACTCTTCCGTGGACAGGCTCCTCCGCCAGTCTAGTCTCAGCCGGCGCTGCGCCGGGGGGCGACGAAGCCGCGTCCCAGCCGCTTGAGCAGGTGCTCGGACAGGGCGCGAGCCTGGGCGCGAATCTCCGGGACGGCCGTCGTCTCCCACAGCTCGCCGCGCCGCAGGGGGCCCAAGGTGAACAGGCGCCCCCCGGCATGCCCGCGCGCGTCCAGCAGCGCCCCGTGGCCGTCGGTGTCCAGGCCCAGGCCGAGGGCGTCCGGACGCGCCCGGCCTTCCTCCGCGAGCCGATGCAGCAGCGGATGGCCATGGCGGGTGACGTCGCCCTCCGGGCCCGTGCAGTTGACCACGTGGTGGACCTGGAGGTCCTCCTCGCGCCGCTCGCCCCGGCGCCGCACGCGCACCCGCACCGCGTCCGCGTCATCCAGATGGAAGCTCCGCACGCGGGCCGCGTGCAGCCTCAGCCGGCCCTGGGTCCTCAGCCGCTCCAGGCCGTCCGCCACGTCGGGTGCCATGCGGTGGCGGTGCACGTCCCAGTAGGCGCGCAGGTGCCGCAGGAAGCGCCGGCGCTCTCCGGAGTCCAGCCGCTGCCACAGCGGCACCGTCACCGGCCGCAGCGCGTCCACCACCGAGCGCCAGCTCGCCCCGGCGTCCGTCGCGCGTCTCACCTCGTGGCGCAGCACGCGCAACAGCGCGCGCACCCGCACGGGGATGGGATGGGCCTGCTCCGGGGCGCGCAGGCCGTGGTCGCGCAGCGCGCGCAGCACGTCGCGGATGCCGGGCGAGGCATAGGTGCCCTGGAGGACGGTGCGCGGGTGGCGGTGTGGCAGGAGTCCATGGCGCGACAGCGCGTGCAGCGCTCCCCGGTGGCCGCGCTCCTCCAGCGACAGCACCGCATCCACCATGGTGAGCCCCGTGCCGATGAGCAGCACCGTGTCGTCCGCGCCAATGCCGTCCAGCGCGCCCGGCGCCCACGGCGAGCGGTGGTAGCGCGGGCTTGTGTACAGCCCGCCATCCTCCACGCGCAGGTCCGCGGGGTTCGCGTTGCCCAGCGCCAGCACCACCGCTCGCGCGACGAGCTCCACGCCGCCTCGGGTCGTCAGCGTCACCAGCCCGCCATGCTCGCGCGCCGACGTCACCTCGCCCGACAGCGTCTCCAACTGGACACCCTGGGGCGCGCGGGCGATGGACTCCTCCAACACGGCGTCCAGGTACTGGCCGTAGCGCAGCCGGGGGACGAAGTCTCCGCCCTCCGTGTCGGGCGTCTCCTGACGCAGCCAGCGCAGGAAGTGCTCGGGCTCCTCCGCGAAGGCGCCCATCCGCGCGGCCGGGACGTTGAGCAGGTGACGCTGGCTGCGCGTCGAGTAGGCGAGCCCCTGGCCCACCTGCCCGCCTCGTTCCACCAGGAGGATTCGGAAGGGGGCGCGGGCCTGCCTCAAGAGGTGGATGGCCAACAGCGTTCCACTGGCCCCTCCCCCCACCACGGCCACGTCCCAGGGACTGCTCTGAACTCGCACGCCGCAATCCTATGTCCGCCCTTGTCCCACGGCATCCCAGCGCACGAGCGTGGACAATCGAATGACAACCCCTGGCCAGGGTCCCAGGCCGTGTCCACACTCCCACGCACATCCCGGGAGATCCATGCGAGAGCGCCCCAAGGAAGACTGGGACGGAGAAGTCCCGGACATGAGAAGCCTGCTCGGCTGGCCGCTGCCAGAGCGCAGGGAGTCCATCCCCTCGCTGTCGTGGCTGGTGGACCGGCTCCGCGACAGCCGGCCTGACTGGGGGCTGTTGGAGTCACTCATCCAGTTCGACGAGTCGCGCTACGTGCGCAGGACGCTGGCGAAGACGGAGGCGTGTGAGCTGCTGCTGGTGTGCTGGGGGCCGGGTCAGGGCTCCCTCGTCCATGACCACGGCGGCTCGTCCGGAGTGTCCCTGCTGGTGCGCGGCGCGGTGAGGGAGACGCGCTACGCGTGGGCGGGCGACAGGCTGCTGCCCGAGCTGTCCGTGCGCGCGCAGGAAGGGGACTTGATGCTCGAGGAGCCGGACACCATCCACCGCGTCCTGAATACGACGCGTCGCGGCGCCGTGTCGCTGCACCTCTACGCGCCGCCGATGGAGGGCATGACGCCCTATGACGACCAGGTGGTGTCGCTCAAACCACCGCGTCCAGTTGTCGCGGGGGCTGGGCGAAGGCGCCGGCCACGGGCAGGGTGACGCGGAAGATGCTGCCTTGCCCTGGCGCGCTCTCCACCGTCAGCGTGCCGCCCAGGGACGTGACGATGCCATGGCACACCGCCAGGCCCAGGCCGGTGCCCACGCCCAACGGCTTGGTGGTGAAGAACGGGTCGAAGATGCGCTCGCGGTGCTCGGGGGAGATGCCGCAGCCGGTGTCGCGCACCTCCACCGAGACGACGCGGCCGGCCATCGCCTCGCGCGCGACGACGCGCACCTCGTTCAGCTCCACCTGGCCGGGCACAATCGCCTGCGCCGCGTTGAGCAGGAGGTTGAGGAACACCTGACCCAGCCGCGAGCCATTGCCCTGCACGGGCGGCACGCCGTCGCACTCGACGATGAGCCGCGCGCGGTGCCGCAGCTCGTGCATGGCCATCTTCGCCGCCGTGCGCACCACCGCGCCCACGTCCGAGGGCCCGCTGCCCACGTCCTCGGAGCGCGACAGCGTCTGCAAGTCGCGCACGATGAGGCGGATGCGCTCCGCGCCGTCGCGCGTCTCCGCCAGCGCCTCCAGCACCTCCTGGCGCTCGCGCTCGGGGAGCTGCTCCTTCTGCTGGAGCTCCTGGTGGATGTACTCCAGGTTGCTGAGGATGAAGGCGAGGGGGTTGTTGATTTCGTGCCCCACGCCCGCGGCGATGCGCCCCAACGCAATCAGCCGGTCCGCGAAGAGCAGCTGGGCCTGGGTGGCGTGGAGCTGCTCCAGGCTGCGGGACAGCTTCGCGTTGGCGGCCTCCAGCTCCGCGGTCCGCTCGCGCACCGTCTCCTCCAGCCGCCTGCCCGCCTCGCCGGCCTCGCGGGCGACGTCCAACCCCGGGCCCTCCGCTGCTTGTGAAAATCCCGCACGAGCCTGGAAGGCGCGCCGCAGCGTGCCGCGCCGCTGCGCCACCGCCGACATCAACAGGACCCTGGCTCGTAGCGTCATCACGTCGCAATCTCGGCGTCAGGTGTCCGTCCCGAGCACTTCGCGGGGGCGGGGCGGACCTTCCCAGTCAACACCGCCGGGACGTGTCCGGCAAGGAGCCGATGTCGGCTCGCGCGAGGGTGCGTGTCTGTCCAGACGGGTAGTCGACGCCAGCGCTCCGAAGCGGCGCTGACAGCGTTGGCGACTGGAAGGTCAGCCCACACACGTCACCGCGCCGGCGAGGAGCCGGGAGTGGGACGCGGTGTGGGCATAAGGGGGCCTCGAGGGTGAGGCTCCGCGTCGCCGTGCTCCGGCGTGGGCGCGCGGCTGCTCAACGTCAGCGCGAGCAGGGGAGGTGGCCAGCGCCGCATCCACCACACGCCACCCACCAGACACACCCCCACCCCCAGGGCCAGCAGGGCGCGCGGTAACTCGATGGCGCGAGCCTCCCGCGTCACCGGCCGGGCCCGGACGACGAGTCCGGGTGCTTCGGCGGGACTGGAGATGGCCTGAATCGCGGGCAGCATCCCGGAGCCCGTCGAGCGCCGCCCGCGTGACGGGGGGCGCGGGCCGCCCTGCGCGTCCACCCGCACGTCCGCCGCGTCCGGGAACAAGGGCACGTCCCACGCCGCGTCCGCGCTGGCGAGCGCCGTCTCCAGCTCCGCGCACCAGGTGCTCGCGGTGCCTCGACGCCAGGGCTGCTTGGCGAGCAGCCGCAGACACAGCTCGCTGAGCGCCCACGGCACCCGGGGGTTGAGCAGGGCGGGCGTTACCGGAGGGTGGTGGATGACGGCCACCTCGCCTTCGGGCGTCTCCACGTTCTCGAACGGGTAGCGCGCGGTGAGCATCCAGTAGAGGACGACGCCGAGCGCGTACAGGTCATCCGCCACGGTGGCCGGGTACACGCCCGCGCGGCGCTCGTGGCGGAAGGCCAGGGCCTCCGGGCTGCGGTAGCGCGGCGTCCCTGGGGGCAGCACCCCGCGCGGCAGCCGGGGCGCTCCGGAATAGACACCCACGCCGAAGTCCATCAGCACCGGCGTGCCGTCCTCCTCGCGCACCACCACGTTGGCTTCCTTGATGTCGCGGTGGAGCACGTCCGCGGCATGCGCGGCCTCCAGCCCGCGCGCCATGCCCAGCGCCAGCCGCGCCGCCCGCCGCGCGCCGGGGTTCTCCTCCTCCACCCACTGGGCCAGCGGGCGCCCGTGCACGTACTCCATCGCCAGATAGAGCCACTCGGGCGCCTCCGGAGGGAACAGGCCGCCGTCGCGGAAGCCCACCACGTTGCGGTGGGCCAGCCGCGTCAGGATGGCGACCTCGCGCTGGGCCCAGCCACCCAGTTGCACCAGTGACTGGAGCTTGAGCGCCACGGACTGGCCGTCGCGCGTGGCGCGGTACACCACGCCACAGCCTCCCGCGCCCAGCAGTCCCTCCACCGTGTAACCGGCGATGTCGGTGCCCTCGGGGGCATCCAGGAAGTGAAGACCGTTCATGCGACCTCCCGTGTCCGGCCCAACCTCGGGAATGGGGAAAGACTAGCACCACCCAGGGGGACGTCCCCACCGGCGGGGGCCCTCACGGACCCAACGCACCGGCGCGGACTGTGTCGCGAAAGACGAACGCCTCGCCCTCAGGGGCAGGCGCCGCAGTCCGCGCGGCAGCTCAGCGCGGTGGTGCCCGTGCCGCAGCGCTCGGTGAACTGGCAGGTGCCGTCGCCGCAGCGATAGATTTCCTGCGGGCGGATGCGCGCGGTGATGGGGCGGTACGGCCTCCCGTTGTACGTGCAGCTCGTGTAGTAGGGCGAGGACGCGGTGCTGCCCTGGCAATACGTGGCGCACATGCCCACGTGGGTGATGGGCGGGCAGGCCTGCTCCGTGCCCGACGCCAGTCCACACGTGCGCGGGGTGCTCTTGTCCGCGGACAGGTAGGCCTGGTCATTGGCCGCGAAGACGCCGGTGCCGTCGAACAGGTTGCCGAAGTAGCACGCCTCCTGCTCGCCGTAGGTCGCCAGCTCCTGCGACGTGTACGGAATGGGCGCGTCCGAGCTCGACGTGGTGAGGCCCAGCACGGAGATGGGCACGTGCAGGCCGTACTTGTTCGCATGCGCCGCGAGGCAGGCGGAGACCACCTGCTGCTCCGCCTCCGTCGCCGGCAGCCCCGATGCCCAGCCCGGCGCCAGCCCCAGCG
Source organism: Myxococcus qinghaiensis (assembly GCF_024198215.1). Classification (GTDB taxonomy): domain Bacteria; phylum Myxococcota; class Myxococcia; order Myxococcales; family Myxococcaceae; genus Myxococcus; species Myxococcus qinghaiensis. Next base: position 283,940 of record NZ_JAKCFA010000009.1, on the reverse strand, counting down.
CCCCGAGCCACATGTGCGTGATTCCCGTCACCGGATTGGTGAACATGCGGGCGACCCCCGGCTGCACCGCGCACGTCACCACGTAGGACATCACCGCGTCCGCATTCACCGGGTCCTGGGTGAACCACGTCGTGAAGCCATTCGTTGAGAGGCCATTCGTTGAAAGGCCATTCGTTGAAAGGCCATTCGTCGAGAGGCCATTCGTGGACAGGCCATTCGTCGAGAGGCCATTCGTCGAGAGGCCATTCGTGGTGACCTGACTGTGGCGCAGGTGCCCCAGCTCCTCCCCCACCGGTTCCACTTCCACTCCACAGGCCCCCGCTCCGAGCGCCAGGCTCAGGAGCCCCACCATCCATCCCCGAGCCCGAGACGGGTGGGTGCTGGTGTGACGACGCGACGGCGAGGCTGGTGTGTGGTGCATGCTTTTCCCCCGTGTGTGGCGGTCAGCGCTCGCTGGCCACCTTGTCGCCCACCAGTTCCAGCATTCCCAAAGAATGCTGCTGTAGCTGATGGGTTCGACAAGTTTTGCCGGGGGTTCAGCCGTCCTGCATGCCGTAGGAGCAGTAATTTTCCCGTGTCGGATGAATCATAACAGTCAGGGTGTAAAGTCCAGAACTCAGAGAGTCATGGATGAGGTGGAATCAACGAATACCTGTGATTCCCGGGAGGCCTAATTCGGTTCCGGGAATTCCAGGGACAGCACGGCGGCGGGGGTGAGGGCGAAGCCCTCGGGTCCGCGCAGTCGCCAGGCGCCCACGTCGGTGACGGGGCCTCCGACGACTTCGGACTCTCCGGTGTCGCCGCGCGTCTCGGCCTGGCCCAGGTGCAGGCACAGGTGGACGGTGGCATCCACGGGGTCGGCGAGCTTCTGCGCGGCCTGCTGGAGGATGCGCAGGGAGCGCTCGGCCTCGCGCAGGTACGCGGTGCGCTCCGGGGTGGGCGCGCCGTTCTCCAGGGGGCGCACCGCCAGGAGCGTGGTGCCGGACTGGAGCGCGAGCAGGAAGCCTCCGCCGCGCAGGCCCTGCTCCAGGCCATCCAGCACGTCGGCGAGCACGGCGTACATCGCGTCGTCGTCCTGGGCGGCCAAAGGCAGCACCACCTCCGCGTGGACGGCGAGCGCCAGCCGGGTGCGGTGGGTGGGTTGGACGGGCTCCTCGGCGGCGTCCGCGAGCGCGGCGAGGAAGGCGCCCACGGTGGTGAAGCGGCGGCTGGCGTCCTTCTCCAGGCAGCGCAGCACCACCGCGTCCACCGCGGGCGACACCGGGGCGATGGCGCTGGGCCTGGGCGCGGGCGCCTCCAGGTGCAGCCGCTCCAACTCCATCCGGTCCTCGCAGAGGAAGGGGTAGCGGCCGGTGAGCAACTGGTGCAGCAGCACGCCCAGCGCGTAGATGTCCGTGTACGGGCCAATGGTGCCGCCGCGGAACTGCTCGGGGGCCATGGCGTGCGCGGTGCCCAGCCGCTGGCCGGCGATGGTGAGGCCCTCCTGCGTGCCCTCCGCGTGCATCAGCTTGGCGATGCCGAAGTCGAGCAGCTTCACCCGGGGCTTCTCGCCCTCCTCCACGACGAGGATGTTGCTGGCCTTCAAGTCGCGGTGGACGACGCCCGCGCGGTGCGCCGCCTCCAGCGCGCCGCACACGGGCTCCAGGTAGGCGCGCGCGCGGGACGCGGACAGCCGGCCGCGCTCCTGCACCACCTGGCCCAGCGTGCGGCCCGCGAGCAGCTCCATGACGTAGTAGGGGCTGCCGTCCGGCATCAGCCCGAAGTCATAGACATCCACGATGTTGGGGTGGCGAATCTGGTTCACCACGCGGGCCTCGCGCACGAAGCGCTTGAGCATCTCGCCCTGGTCCGCCAGGTGGGGGTGAAGCACCTTCACCGCGGCGCGGCGGCCCAGAATCCGATGCTCGGCTTCGTAGACGCTGCCGTGGCCACCGGAGGCGAGCAGGGCCTTGAGGATGTACTCGCCCGCGAGCGTGCCGGGGCCCCTGTCGCCTTTGCCCGCATCGCCGCGCCCTCGCTCGGAGCCATGCAGATCCGCCCGTGCCTGGATGCGGAACGTGCTCTCGGAGTCGGCCGCCATGTGTGGAGGGCACCCTAGCACCCACCTTGGAGCCCTGCTGCACGCCCCGGGCCCGAAGCGACCGCCGCGTCGCGCCAATCCCCGTCATGCGTTCACCACCCATCACCTCGGGTGGGGGGGCAGAGGGGCAGATGTTGCCTTGCGTATGCTCGGGCGCCCCAACACCCCGGGTGGTTGGACGCCGTGGCCAGGGACTGCTGGATTCCCGGGACGTGACCTCACGCGCGCGAGTCGGGGTTGGTCGGGTGGACGGACGCGGCGCGGGGGCCCGGGGGGCCTCTTGATGACGACCTTGGATGACCTCACCACCTGCGCGGGGATGGCGCTGGCTCCGCCTTCCTCGACGGGCGCCTGCCTCATCCTCATCAGCACGACGACGCCGGCGGCCATCGGCAAGGCGTACCGGCTGGAGCCGGGGGAGCACATCATCGGCCGGGGCTCCGAGGCCACGGTGCGCATCGACGACCACGGGGTCTCCCGCAAGCACGCCCGCATCATCCGCTCGCCCGACGGGGGCTGCCACGTCACGGACCTGGAGTCGACCAACGGCACGCTGCTCAACGGCACGCCCATCGCCACCGCGGAGCTCCAGGAGGGGGACCGGCTCCAGATTGGCACCGTCACGGTGTTCCGCTTCTCCAAGCGGGAGCTGCTGGAGCAGCGCGAGGAGCAGCTCAGGCAAGCGCTGTCCGCCGCGCGCGTGGGCATCTGGGATTGGAATGCGCAGAGCGGCCGGGTGACGTGGAGCGAGCACGTGGACCGGCTGCTCGGGCTGCCCGTGGGCAAGCTGTCCGGCCGGGCCATGGAGCTGGAGGAGGTGGTGCACCCCGCGGATCTGCCGCGCGTGCGCGAGTCCTTGTCCACCGCGTTGGAGAAGAAGACGCAGGTGGACGTGGACTACCGCATTGAACCGCAGGGCAGCGGGTGGCGCTGGATCTCCTGCAAGGGTGACGTGCTGTGCGACGCGTCCGGCATGCCCGCACGGGTGACGGGCACGGTGATGGACATCACCGCGCGCAAGCAGGCCGAGCAGGAGCTGAACCGCCAGGCGCTCATCTTCGAGAGCATCTACGACGGCGTGGTGATTACCGACTTGGGCGGCGGCATCATCGACTGGAACGCCAGCGCGGAGCGGATGTTCGGCCGCAACAAGACGGAGGCCATGGGGCAGACGCTCTTCCGCGTGTTGCACCCGGACGAGCCGGACCGGCTCACGGGCATGGTGCTGGCGGCGCTGGAGAAGCAGGGGCGGTGGACGGGGGAGTTGGAGTTCAAGCGGCGCGACGGCACCACATGCTGGTGCGAGTCCGTCGTCGTCCCGCTGCGCGACAGCGAGGGGCGCACGATTGCGAACATCATGGTCCACCGCGACACGTCGGAGCGAAAGCAGCTCCAGGCGCACCTCGTCGTGGCGGACCGGCTGGCGTCGGTGGGCACGCTGGGCGCGGGCGTGGCGCACGAAATCAACAACCCGCTGGCCTACATGCTCGTCAACCTTCACCTGGTGCGCGAGGGGCTGGAGCGGATGGAGAGCCAGGTGCCCGCGGCGGCCATCGCCTCGCTCCAGCAGCTGGTGCGCGAGACGACGGAGGGCGCCGAGCGCATCGCCACCATCGTCCGCGACTTGAAGGTCTTCGCGCGGGGCGAGCAGGAGGTGCGGCTGATGCCGGTGGACGTGCGCCGCGCGGTGGAGCTGGCGTGCAAGATGGCGGACAACGTCATCCGCCACCGCGCGCGGCTGGTGACGGAGTTCGAGCCGGTGGCCCCGGTGGAGGCCAGCGAGTCGCGGCTGTGCCAGGTGTTCCTCAACCTGCTGCTCAACGCGGCGCAGGCGATTCCGGAGGACCGCTCGCCCGAGCACGAGCACGAAATCCGCGTCGTCATCCGCGCGGGAGACCGCGGCCGGGTGCTGGTGGAGGTGCGCGACACGGGCATGGGCATGTCGCCGGAGGTCATGGACCGCATCTTCGACCCGTTCTTCACCACCAAGCCGGTGGGCGTGGGCACGGGGCTGGGGCTGTCCATCTGCCACGGCATCATCGAGTCCATGGGTGGCTCCATCCACGCGGAGAGCGAGCCGGGCAAGGGGAGCACCTTCCGCGTGGTGCTGCGCGCGGCCACGCGGGAGCTGGAGGTGTTGCCCCGGCTGACGGCGGTGGTGGCCGCCAACGCGCGGGCGCGCATCCTCGTCGTGGATGACGAGCCGAACGTGACGCTGGCGCTCCAGCGCTCGCTGGCGTCGGACCACGAGGTCGCCACGGCGAACAGCGCGCAGGCGGCGCTGCGACTGCTCAACGACGGCAGCAGATTCGACCTCATCCTCTGCGATGTGATGATGCCGGGGATGACGGGCATGGACCTGTACCACGAGCTGGGTCGCAGCGTGCCGGACCAGGCGGGCCGCATGGTGTTCATGACCGGCGGCGCCTTCACCCCGCGCACGGTGTCCTTCCTGCGCGACGTTCCGAATCTGAAGATTTCGAAGCCGCTGGACCTCACGCAGCTCCGCGAGCTGGTGGGCCGTTCGGCGGAGGCGGGAAGATGAGCAGTCCCCCGAAAGCCCTCGTGTCCTCCACCCCCGCCGTCCCCGAGTCCGCCAGCGACGCACCGCTGGCGTTGGTCCCCGAGTCCGCGCCATCCCCTGTCCGAGAGTCCCGGGAGTGGTCGGCGCGCGCGCTGGGGATGGGGCTCGTCGTCGGTGCGCTCCTGGCCGTCACCAACGTGTCCATGGGGTTGAAGCTGGGCTGGTGGGAGAGCGGCTCCGTCACGGCGGCGGTGCTGGGCTTCGGTGGCCTGGCGGCGGTGTCGCGCAGGCGCGGCTCGCCGTACACCCCGCTGGAGAACAACCTCACGCAGGTGGCGGCCGTGTCGGTGGGCGCCATGCCGGCGGCGGCGGGGCTCTTGGGGCCCTTGCCGGCGCTGATGCTGATGGGATTGGACGTGCCCGGCGTGGGAGTGGCCGTGTGGAGCGTGGCGCTGGGCGTGCTCGGCGTACTGGCCGCGCACCTCTTGCGGCGTCGTCTGCTGGAGGAGGAGGCGCTGGCCTTCCCCACGGGAATCACCACGGCGGAGCTCATCACCGCGATGCACGCCTCGGAGCCCGAGGAGAATCGCGGGCGCGGCGTGTGGCTCGCGGTGGCGGCGGTGGTGTCCACGGGAGTCACCGTGGTGCGGGACGTGCTCCAGAAGCTGCCGGGCATGGTGGCGGCGCCGGGCTCGATGGGCGGCGTTTCGGCGGCGTCGCTGACGTGGGGCCTGGCGTGGAGTCCCATGCTGGTGGCGGTGGGGATGATGGCGGGGCTGCACCTGGGCCTGAGCATGCTGGTGGGCGCGCTCGTGGGCTGGGGCGCGCTGGCGCCGTGGCTCTTGAGCACGGGCGCGGTGAAGGAAGCGACCTATGACTCGCTGTTGAACTGGCTCACGTGGCCCGGCGTGGGGTTGCTGGTGGGCTCGGCGATGGTGTCGCTCGCGGCGCAGGCGCGTGACTTCTGGGGCGCGGCGAAGGACGTGGGCTCACTGAAGTGGAGTGGCGTGCTTCCCCGGTGGGCGTGGCTGTGCGGTGGCGCGGCGGGCGTGTTGACGCTGGGGCTGGGCGTGGCCCTGTTTGGGATGAGCGTGCCGCAGGTGCTGCTGGCATTGGGGGTGCTGCTGCCCTTGTGCGCGGTGTGCGCGCGAGGCGCGGGACAGGTGGATGTCTCGCCAGTGACGCAGGTAGGGCAGCTCTCCCAGGTGGCGGCGGGCGTGCTGCTGCCTGGCGCGGTGGCGCCGAATATCGCTGTGGGTGGCGTGGTGTCCGGCGCGGCGGCGCAGACGGGCGTGAGCATGTGGGCGCTCAAGGCAGGGCACCTCCTGGGAGCTTCGCCGCGGCGGATGCTCGGGGCGCAGTTGGTGGGGGCGCTGGCGGGCTCGCTGGTGAGCGTGCCGGCGTACCTGCTGCTGACGCGGGCGTACGGGCTGGGCTCGGAGGCGCTGCCGGCACCGTTCTCCCATCAGTTCCGAGCGGTGGCGGAGCTGGCGGTGAAGGGGCTCTCGGGCCTGCCGCCGAACGCGGCGCTGGCGGGCGGTATCGCGGCGGGTGTCGGCGCGCTCCTGACGGTGCTTTCGCGGGGTCGCGCGGCGCGGTGGATGCCGTCACCGGTGGCGATGGGGATTGGCTTCATCCTGCCCGCCTATTTCGCGGTGACGCTGTGCCTCGGTGGAGCACTGGCTGCGCTGGCCCGGTGGCGCTGGCCCCAGGCGACGGTGCGCAACGTGCCCGCGCTGGCGGCGGGGGCGATTGCCGCGGAGTCGCTGGTGGGAGTGCTCATCGGTGCGCTGAAGCTCTTGGGCTTCATGGCGTAGCGCGTGCGTTGGGGCGCGAGAACTCGGCCTTCGTGGCTCCGGGCCTCATGGCGTAGCGGGCGCGTAAACGCTCGCGAGCGTGCTCAGCCCAGCTGACGTCGGTGCGCGGCGGACCGGTGTTCGGGAGAGCCCCTCACGCCTCCGGGCTCACGTCGGGAAGACGCTCTCCCGCGCGCGCTCCAGCGAGCGGCGGATGCGCGCCTCCATGAGGTTGGGCAGTCGCGAGGCGAGCTGGAGCGCGTCCGCCAGGATGCGGATGGCCTCCTCGCGCTCACCCCGGCGCAGCGCCGCCAGCCCCATCATCTCCAGCACCTCGAGCGGCTCCTGCTCCACGGACACCTGGGCGGACCACTCGCGCAGCGTCGACCACGCCTCCGAGGTGGCGTCGCGCGTGGCCAGCTCCACCATGGCGAAGAGCACCTCCTCCGAAGGGCTCAACTCCACGCCGTTGCGGCCCTCTGACAGTACCTGCCGCACCTGCGCGAGCAGCTCGCGGGCCCGTGCCTGTCGCCCGAGCCACGCCATGGTGCGCGCCTGGAGCAGCAGGGCCCACGGCCTCGGCGCCACCTCCGGGTGCCTGCGCTCCAGCGCTATCGCCCGGGTGATGTGCGGCGTGGCCGCGTCGACGTCTCCGGCCTGGTAGTGCAGCTCGCCCAGGTTGTGCTCGGCGAAGTACTCCCAGCCCACCATGCCCAGCTCGCGTCCCAGGTGCATGAAGCGCTCCTGGTCCTTCAGCGCGTTGGCCAAATCCCGCCGGGCCACCCACAGGTTGCGGCGGTTGTTGATGGCGCTGCCCAGGTGGAACAAGTCGCCCCGCTCCGAGCACGCGGCGATGACCTCCGTCAGCACGCGGTCCGTCTCGTCGATGTCCCCCAGGTTGGGGAGCATCACCGCGAGCAGGAGCTGGGACACCACCTGCGTCTCGTAGCCCGCGTCACCCAGGCGCCGGGCAATCTCCGCCGCCGCCTCCAGGGGCTCGCGGGCCTCCTGCCACTCACCCTTGCGGAACAGCGCGCGGCCCACCGCGAGCAGCAGGCGCCCCTTCACGTAGGCGGAGCCCACGCGGGCCGATATCGCCTGGGCCTCCAGCGCGCGGGCCTCACTGGCGGGATAGTCATTCACCCAGTCCAGGGCCATGGCTTCATCCAGCAGCAGCTCCACCTCCGTGCGCGTGTCGCCCAGCCGGCGCGCCCGCTCCCGGGCGGCGGCGAAGTCCGCCAGCGAGTCGTCATAGCGGCCAATGCGGATGCGCATCAGCCCGCGCCCTCGCAGCGAGGTGAGGCAGCGCAGCTCGTCGGAGCTGTCCAACAGCTCCAGCGCGCGCGTGTACATGGCCTCCGCGTCGAGGAACGCGTGGCGTCCGCGCGCCGACTCGGCCAGGTCGATGGAGAGCGCGGCGGCCTCGTCGCGCAGGTCCGCGGCGGCGGCATGCAGCGCCAGACGGGGCAGCCGCTGTCGCTCGCTGGCGCCCGTGGGGCCCAGGAAGTAGCGGTACGCGGCGCGGTGGATGCGCTCGCGCTCGGCGGCGGGGAGGGTGGCGGCGACCGCGTCGCGCAGGAGCTCGTTGCGGAAGCTCAGCCCCTCCAGGCGGTGGGACACCAGCAGGCCGGAGTCGAGCAACCGGCGCGTCGCATGGCCCGCATCCAGCGGGAAGCCCCCGGCGGCGCCGTCGCGCTCCAGCTCCCGCACCACGCCCTCCGCCGTGGCGGCGGTGAAGTCCGTCCCCAAGAGGGCGCACAGCCGGGCGTGCGCGGCCAGCGTCGGCGGCAGCGCTCCCAGCTCGCGGTCCGCCAGCCACTCCACCAGCCGCAGCTCAGGCACCTTCTCCACGCCGTCGGTGACCAGGTACCAGCTGCCGCCCGGAGCGCGCTGGCGCACCAGCCCCTGGCGCTTGAGGCCGCGCACCAGCTCCACCATGTAGAGCGGCACGTGCTGGGCGCGCTCGACGATGCGGTCCACCGCCTGCGCCGGCACGTTCTCCACCGGCTTGAGGAGCATGCGGCACAGCTCCTGCGCCTGCTCCGCCCCCAGCGCTCGCAGCGTCACGGTGGACTGCCGCGCCGCTCGAGCACCCCACAGGGGCCGGCTCTTCTCGAACCCCGGGCGCGCGAGCACGCACACCCAGATGGGCACGCTCGCCTCGGCGAGGCACGCGTACTCCAGCGCGTCCAGCGCCGTCTCCTCGGCGAAGTGCGCGTCGTCGATGACCAGGCACAGCGGACGCTCGCGGGCGGTGGCGGCCAACAGCTCACCGGTGGCGCGCATGGCCAGCGAGCGCAGCGCGCCCGGCGCCGCCGCCCAGCTCTGCAGCTCCGGTCCGCCCGGCGCATACCAGCCCAGCGTCGCGGCCACGCCCGGCCACAGCTCCGACCCCAGCGTGGGGCCCAGCCGCTGCATGATGGCCGCGCGGCCCTGCTCCTCCGTGTCCGTGTTCTCGCTCTCGAAGGCGTTGAGGGCGCAGCGCAGGAGCGTGCGCAGCGTGCCGTCCGGATCGCCTTGAACAGGCTCGCGTGAGCGCGTGGTGTAGATGCGAGTCAGTGGCAACTGCATCTGGAGTTCACGCGCGAGCGCGGCGGCGAGGTGGCTCTTGCCCAGTCCCCGCTCGCCCAGGACGGTGACCAGGGTGGGGGCCGCCGCGCCCACGGCCGCGCGGGCGCTGTCCATCAGCGAGGTCAGCTCCGCCTCGCGGCCCACCAGCACCTCGCTGCCCAGCTGGAGCACGGTGATGTCGGGACGCGGCGCCGCGCCCGGAGACGCGGGGCGCAGGAGGCCCGGGTGGCCCGGCACCTCCGTGCACGGCACCTCCGGCACGGCCTCCGCGGCGGCCGGAGACAACAGCAGGCCATGGGTCTCCGGCCCGGTGGGGTAGCGGTCCGCGCGAGAGAGGATGGCGCCCAGATATCGCGGGGTGCCGGTGGGGCGGCGCTGCACGGTGACGGCGGACACGTCGACGAGGGCGCTCGCGGCGAGTCCCCGGTCGGCCAGTCCCTCGGCGGCGCGCATGGCCCGGCGCACGGGGTTCTCTCCCACGTCCGGGTCGAACACGGCGGCGATGCGCGGCCCATCCGTGAAGGCCAGGTGTCCCCCGTACGAGGAGAGCCCCTTCTGCAGGCTGACGGGGTTGGCGCGAGACGTCAGGAAGAGCACGGCGACGGAGCGGCGCACCTGCGCGGGGCGAGGCTCCCCGGGCGCGGCGGGCCGGGGCGTGACGGGCTCGAGCGGACGGTGCGCATGGGTGAAGGCCTCGCGCAGCGCGGTGGCCAGCGCGGCGGCGTCCTCGGGGCGGCGAGCGCGCTCCTTGGCCAGACAGCGCAGGACGACCTCCTCCAGCGCGGGCGGCACGGGCGCGAAGTCCGAGGGCGGAGGGGGGCGGAGGGCCAGGTGGGCCTGGAGCACTTCCGGCGTGGGGCCGAAGAAGGGAGGCCGGCCGGTGAGCATCTCGTAGAGCAGCACGCCCAGCGCGTACACGTCCGTGCGCGCATCCACGTCCGAGTTGCCCGCGCACTGCTCCGGCGCCATGTACTCCGCGGTGCCGGCGAAGGCCGACGAGTCGCTCGTCGTCGCGCCCTCACCGGGCAGGGAGGCGCCCTCCTGGAGTGAGGTGCCGCGCACCAGGCCGAAGTCGAAGACGCGCACCTGGCCGCCTCCGTCCTCGTTGAGGAAGAGGTGCTCGGGCTTCAAGTCACAGTGGGCGAGCCCCCGCGCATGCACCAGGGCCACGGTGTCCGCCACCGAGAGCGCCAGGGAGGCCAGCTCCTGGGCCGGCACGGGGCCCGCGGCGCGCGCCAGTCGCTCCGCCAGGGTGGGCAGCGGGACGTGCTCCATGACGAGGAAGCGGATGCCCCCGGAGAGCACGCCCACCTCGTACAGCGCGGGCACGGTGGGCGGCCCCAGCGTGCGCAGCGCCTCCGACTCCCGGACGAGCTGCGCGCGCGCCAGGGCATTGCCGGTGTGGGCCAGCTTGATGGCCACGCGCTGCTGGTCTGACTCGCGCCGGGCACCCAGGAGCACGCCGAAGCCGCCGCGCGCCAGCACCCCCTCCACGTGATAGCCGGGGATGAGGGGAGGGGCAGGCTCGACGGACGTCGGACGTCCCGCCCCTTCGGCGGGTGAGCTCGGCGGGCATGGCGCGTGGGAGCCTTCCCAACGCCGCCCACATGTCTGGCAGCGCGGCACGGGGCGACTCTACGCCAAATGCAATGGGGATTCAGGACACCCTCGGTTACCCCGGGGGTCGGTCGCGCATCACCCGGACTCCAGGGCCTCTTGCTTGCGCGAACGCGGGTTCATTGCCCCCGCGCCGGGGGCGGTGCTGTCATGCCCGCTTCCATCGAGAGAGGCCCCATCCATGAGCCTGGCGAAGAAGCTGAACTTGAAGGACGGCATGAAGGCCCGAGTCATGGGCAAGCCCAAGGGGGTCGACCTGGACGATGTCGCGACGACGTCCTCCGTGAAGGCGGAGGCGCTGCTGCTCTTCGTGACGCGGATGGAGGACGTGGACACGAAGGCCGCGCCCGTCATCGCCGCCGCGAAGGAGGACCGCGTCACGTGGGTCGCGTACCCGAAGGCGGGGCAACTCGACACGGACCTCAACCGGGACATCCTCGCCCGGCGCCTGGAGCAGGAGGGCGTCCAGCCCGTGCGGCAGGTGGCCATCGACTCCGTCTGGAGCGCGCTGCGCTTCCGCCCGGGGACGTGAGCGCCGCACGCTCCGGTGTCGGAATCTTGTCGTGAAGACAGAACACCTCCGGTGTCGCGCGAGTGAAGTGGTTTACTGACCCCTCCACTCGCTGCTGGAGGTTGGCATGCCCTACGTCGACGGATTTCTCTTACCAATGCCCACGAAGAACCTCGCCGCGTACCGCAAGATTGCTCGCAAGGCCGGCAAGATATGGCGCGAGCACGGCGCGCTCCAGTACACCGAATGTGTCGCCGATGATATCGCCGAAGGCCCGCTCGCCCTGTTCGCCAGGAGCGTGAAGCGCAAGGAGGGCGAGACGGTGGTGTTCTCCTTCATCGTCTATGCGTCGAAGGCCGACCGCAATCGCATCAACAAGCTGGTCATGAACGACCCGCGACTGGGCGACATGACGAGCATGCCCTTCGACATGAAGCGGATGATGTACGGCGGCTTCAAGCCCATCGTCTCGCTCTAGGCTCGTGCGAAAACCTCAGCGGCGTCCGGCGGGTGGGAGGGAAGGCCCGCCGGACACCGTGAGGGACTACGGAATCTCCAGGGCGCGAAGCACCGTGGAGTCCGAGTCCGGGGCTCGCACGCGCAACAGGAGCGCGGCGCCCGACTTCGCGGAGGTCAGGGTGTTCACCGCGTCGGACGCGCTGGACACCTTGCCGTCACCCACCTGCACCAGCACCATGCCGGGCATGAGACCCGCGCGCTCCGCGGGGCTGCCGGGCTCCACCTCCATGATTTGAGCGCCGCCGCCCTCCGCGTCTCGCAGGCTGATGCCCAGCTTGCGCGTGGCGGGCGCGGAGGCGTTGCGCGGCGTGATTTCCTCTTCGCCGCGCTGGGCCGGGCGCGTGCCGAGCGTCACGTCCAGCGTCATGGGCTTGCCGCCGCGCACCAGCTCCACCTTCACGCGGCTGTCGGGCTTGAGCAGCGCCACGGCGCGGGTGAGCGTGCCGGCGGACTCCACCGCGCGGCCTCCGACGGAGGTGATGATGTCCTCTTCCTTGAGGCCCGCCCGGTCTCCGGGGCCGCCTCGGCTGATGCCGGACACGACGGCGCCCTTGGTGGCGTCGACCTTGAGGGCGCGCGCCAGCTCCGGCGTGAGGTCCTGGATGGCCAGGCCCAGGTAGCCGCGGCGCACCGCGCCCGTCTCCTGGAGCTGCGGCAGGAGCGCGCGGATGAGGTTGCTGGGCACCGCGAAGCCGATGCCGCTGGCGCCGCCGATGATGGCGGTGTTCATGCCGACGACTTCGCCCTTCATGTTGAAGAGCGGGCCGCCGGAGTTGCCGGGGTTGATGGCGGCGTCCGTCTGGAGGAAGTCGTCGTACGGGCCGGAGTGGATGTCCCGGGCGCGCGCGGAGAGGATGCCGGCGCTGACGCTGGAGTCCAGGCCGAACGGGTTGCCGATGGCCATCACCGCGTCGCCCACGCGCACCGCGTCCGAGTCACCCAGCGGCACGAAGGGCAGGTTGTTGGGCGCGCCCTTGAGCTTGAGCAGCGCGACGTCGGTGAGCGGGTCCCTGCCCAGCACCTCCGCGTCGAACGAGCGGCCATCTTCCAACTTCACGCGCACCACGTCCGCGCCCTCCACCACGTGGTTGTTGGTGAGCACGGTGCCCGTCGCGTCGATGATGAAGCCCGAGCCCAATCCCTGGCGCGGCTGCGGAGCGCCCTGCATGCCCGGCGGCATCATGCCGAAGCGCTCGGCCAGGCCCGGCGGCAGGCCCTGCATGCCGGACATGCGCTTGGGGCGGGCCTGCACCTCCACATAGACGACGGAGCCCTTCACTGAATCGACGAGCGGAGCCAGTGAGGTGACGGTGGTGGCGGGGTTGAAGCGAGCGGGCTGCACGGGCACGCCTGAGGGCGTCGCGGCGGCGGCCGTCGCGGTGGCGGCGACGGTGGCGGTGGCTTGAGAGGAATTGGAAGAACCCAGGGCCTGGGCCTGTCCGCACGCGAAGCCCAGCGTCGCGACGGGCAGGAGGGCCAGGGCACCGAGGAAACGGCGAGAGGGGAGCGAGCAGGCCATCGTTCGTTCTCCGTGAGACCGGAGTCAGTCCGGTCAGGAAAGAGTGTTTGAGAATCGGTTCAGATGTGGGGAGGACGCGGAATGGCTCCCCCTGGAGGTGGAAAGGTCTGCCGCTGGTCGTCCCCCGACTCCCGACGGCTGCCATTGCTCGGGGCTCGTTCCGCGAGTCCCCACATCCGAACCGATGCCAGACCCTTTTGCATGTGCCGGGCCAGGACCTCGCGCGGGGTGTCTCCCTCTGGGAGTGGGGGCAGCGGGGCAGGAAGCCTCGGGGCAAAGTGCCCCGCTCGGGGCAAATGTCCCCGGGGCGAAGTGCCTCCTCCCGCTGGGGAATGAAGTGGCACGTCGAATGCTCTGCCCGGGCTCGCTCGTCACGTCCCGTGCTTCCTCGAGCAAGGCGGGAGGGCGGGCAGCCCACCGCGCTGGAAGGAGTCGACCTTGATGGGGCCAGACGAAGAGCAGGAGCAGTCGGGAGCGCGGCCATGGCCGCTCCTGGACGCGGAGCGAGGGCAGCGCCCGCGAGTCCTCGTCGCGGAGGATCAGCCGGAGATGCGCGCGTTGTTGCGCAGGGCGCTCCAGCGCCAGGGCTATGAGGTGGTGGAGGCCGCTGATGGACCGGGCCTGGTGCAGGCCATCATCGACGGCTTGCTGGCGGACCAGACGTTGGTGCCGGACCTCATCATCACCGACGTGCGCATGCCGGGGTACTCAGGGCTGGAGGTGGTGGCGCGGCTGCGACGCGAGGGTTGGACGACGCCGGTCATCCTCATCACCGCGTTTGGAGATGCGCAGGTGCATCGCGACGCGGCGCTGCTGGGCGCGGCGCGGGTGTTGGACAAGCCCTTCGCGATGGAGGACTTGTGCGCCACGGCGGAGGCGCTCGTCCCGCCGACCCGCTGAGTCCCTGCCTGCCCGACGCGGGCGGGGGCGAAGGCAGGTGCGCACTGTCGAAGGGTGCTCTCTCGAACCGCGTTGAGGCGAGCGCTCCTCGCCGTGCTTCCCCTGGTGTTGCTGGCGTTGGCCTTCCTCGTGATGCGCCACGAGCTGCACCAGCTTCGAGGCGCCGACGTGGCCCGCGGGTTGGCGTCGATTCCGCGCGAGCGCATCGCGTTGGCGGTGGTGTGCGCGGCGTGCAACTACCTGGCGTTGACGCTCTACGACGCGCTGGCGCTGAGGCACCTGGGGCGCAAGCTGCCGTATCGGCAGGTGGGCTTCACGTCCTTCGTGGGCTACGCGTTCGGCCACAACATCGGCATGTCGTTCCTCACGGGGGGCGGCGTGCGCTACCGGCTGTATTCGGCGAGAGGGCTGACGGCGCTGGACGTGGCGCAGGTGGGGACGTTCAACGCGCTGACATTCTGGGCGGGGCTGCTGGCGGTGGCGGGTGTGGCGCTGGTGGTGGACGCGGGGCAGGGGGCCATGTCGTCGCTGTCGCTCGAGCCTGGGATGGCGCGGGGGTTGGGTGTTGGCCTGCTCGGAGTGTTGCTGGGCTACCTGGTCCTGTGCGCGAAGGTGCGGCGGACGCTGAAGGTGCCCCGGCTGCATCTGGAGGTGTCGTTGCCCACGCTGCGACAGGCCTTGGAGCAGGTGGGGGTGTCGTGTCTGGACTGGTCGCTGGCGGCGATGGTGCTGTGGGTGTTGTTGCCTGCGGGGTCGGGGATTTCGCCGCCGAGCATGGTGGCGCTGTTCGCGGTGGCGCAGCTCGTGGGCATCGCCAGTCAGGTGCCGGGAGGGCTGGGCGTGTTCGACTCCATCATCCTGGCGGCGCTGACGCCCGGGGTGTCCGCCTCGATGGTGCTCGGCACGCTCGTGGTGTACCGCATCGTCTACTACCTGCTGCCCTTCGCGGTGGCGGCGGTCCTGCTGCTGGGGCATGAGCTGGCGCAGCACCGGGGCCAGGCGGCGGAGCTGCGGGCTCGCCTGGGACGGCGACGACAGGAGGGGTGATGCGCCTGCATGGTCCGGGACGGAGCGGACCGCGCGCGTGTTGTGCAGAGCCTTGTTTCCTGCTTGCGTGACTCCCGCGATGCGAGTTCATCAATCAGCGTGGGTGTCGGCGCTCTGTGTCCTGGGCATGGGGATGGGAAACGGCTGCAGCTGTGGCCCCACGCAGCGGCGCATCAACCCGGATGGGAGCCCCACGCGGAAGGTGGCGCGCATCGTCCAGGAGTATCCACACTCGACGGAGGCCTTCACGCAGGGGCTCGTCTTCCACCAGGGCCGGCTCTTCGAGAGCACCGGCCACGAGGGCACGCTGCGCGAGCTCTCCCTGGAGTCCGCCTCGCCCGTGTGGCTGGAAGACCTGGGCAACATCTTCACGGAAGGACTCGCCAGTGACGGCGAGCGCCTCTACCAGCTCACCTGGACGGAGGGCCTGCTCTACACCTGGAGCGGCCTGCCCCCTGTCCGCGAGCGCACCACGCGCTACTCCGGCGATGGCTGGGGCCTGTGCTACTGGCAGGGCCGCCTGGTCCGCAGCGACGGCAGCTCCACGCTGACCTTCCACTCACTCGACACCTTCGAACCCCTGGGCTCGGTGGAAGTCACGCTGCAAGGCCAGCCGCAGGACCAGCTCAACGAGCTGGAGTGCGCCAACGGCGTCATCTACGCCAATGTCTGGCACTCCTCGAACGTGCTGGAAATCGACCCCGCCACCGGCCACGTCATCGCCGTCATCGATGCCTCCGCCTTGACGCGCGCCGTGGCCCCCGAGTTGGACAACCGCGAGGCCGTCCTCAACGGCATCGCGGTGGAGCCCGGCACCGGCCGCATGTTCATGACGGGCAAGCTCTGGCCCAAGCTCTTCGAGGTCCGCCTGGAGACCCTCGACTGACGCTCAGGGCTTCTTCGCCTCGTCGTCGCGCTCCAGCTTCCGGTACAGCGTCTTCCGGTCCACGCCGAGGATGCGCGCCGCCAACGTCCGGCTGCCACCCACCGTGTCCAGCACGCGGTGGATGTAGCGCCGCTCCAGCTCCTCCAGCGTCACCAGCTCCGACGGGTCCGTGTTCTCCGGCACCACCTTGGGCTGGCTGTAGTTCCGGATGCGCTCAGGCAAATCATCCACCGTGAGCTGCTCGAACGACGTGAGCGCCACCGCGCGCTCCATGCAGTTCTGCAGCTCGCGCACGTTCCCCGGCCACCCATAGGCCAACAGCCGCTGCGCCGCCGCAGGCGACAGCCCCACCACGCGCTTGTTGTTGCGCGCTGCGAACTGTTCGATGAAGCGCTGGGACAAGAGCAGCACGTCATTGCCCCGCGCCCGCAGCGGAGGCAGCTCCACGCCGATGACGTTGAGCCGGTAGTACAAGTCCTCGCGGAACCGGCCCTCCTCCACCGCCAGCTCCAGGTCGCGGTTCGTCGCCGCGACGATGCGCGCGTCGAACGGCACCTCCGTGTCCCCACCCACCGGACGCACCACCCGCTCCTGGAGCGCGCGCAGCAGCTTGGGCTGGAGCGTGAGCGGCAACTCGCCCACCTCGTCCAGGAACAGCGTGCCGCCGTTGGCCTGGACGAAGAGGCCCGTGCGCGTCGCCTTGGCGTCCGTGAAGGCGCCCTTGGCGTGGCCGAACAACTCGCTCTCCAGCAGCGCCTCCGGCATCGCAGCACAGTTGAGCGCCACGAATGGCCCCGCGGAGCGGCGACCCCGCGTGTGCACCGCGCGCGCCGCCACCTCCTTGCCCGTGCCGCTCTCACCGGTAATCAGCACCGTGGAGTCCAGGTCCGCCACCCGGTCGATGAGCGCATAGGCCTGCTGCATGGCGGGGCTCTCGCCCACCACCGCGCCGCTGTCCTGCTGCCGTCCCAATTGCTGCCTGAGCCGGCGCACCTCGTCGCGCAGGGCCCGGTGCTGCACGGCGCGCTCCAGCACCAGCACCAGCGCGTCCAGGTCGATGGGCTTGGTGACGAAGTCGTACGCCCCCGCGCGGATGGCGGCGACGGCCGTCTCCAGGCTGCCGAACGCCGTCAGCACGATGACGGGGATGTCCGGCCGGTTGAGGACGATGCGCTCGCACAGCGCCAGCCCATCCATCCCGGGCATGCGCAAGTCCGTCAACACCACGTCGAAGTCCTCGCCGGCCAGCCGCGCCAGCGCCTCATCCGCGGACGCGAGCGCCACGGGCGTGTAGCCCCGGCGAGTCAGTCCCTTCTCCAACATGGCGCGCATCTCGCGCTCGTCCTCGACCATCAGGACGCGGCCTGGCATGTGTCCCCTCCGCTCGGCAGATAGATGGAGAAGCAGCTACCGCGTCCCAGCTCGCTTCGCACGGCAATCCAGCCGCCATGGTCTCTGACAAGACCATACGAGACGGACAGCCCCAGCCCCGTGCCCTCGCCCACGTCCTTGGTGGTGAAGAAGGGCTCGAAGACGTGGCCCAGCACGTCCGCGGGGATTCCTCCGCCCTCGTCCTCCACGTCCACCCGCACGTAGCTGCTCTCCGCGCCCCCGACATCCGTGGGCGGCGTGGCGCGCGTGCGCGTCGCGTGGATGCGCACCATGCCGGGCTTGTTCATCGCCTGCAGCGCGTTCATCACCAGGTTCGTCAGCACCTGCTGCACCTGACCTCCATCGGCCTCCAGCATGACACCCGGGGGCACGTCGTCCACCAGGGTGATGCTCTTCTTGGAGGCCATGGGCCTGAGCAGCGACAGCGAGCGGTCCACCAGCTCCCGCACGTCCTCCGGGGCCCGGTGGGGCGCGCGGCGCCGGGCGAAGTCGAGCAACTGCCGGATGATGCCCGTCATGTGCTGGGCCTGCTGGCCGATGATGCGAGCGCACTCGCCCACCTCCTCGCCCTCCGCCTCGCCCGACGAAATCATCTTCGCGCGGCCCATCACCACGTTGAGCGGCGTGCCCAGCTCGTGCGCCACGCCGGAGGCGAGCTTGCCCACGGTGGTGAGCCGGTCCGCGTGGCGCAGGTGCTCCACCGCGGACAGGCGCGCGACAGTCTCGGCGGACAGGCGCGAGCGCGTCTCCTCAAGCTGTTCGCCCATGCGGTTCATCGCGTCGGCCAGCGTGGTGATTTCGTCCCCGCGTCGCTTGGTGGGCAGCCGCACGCGGGCCGTCAAATCACCCTGGCCGAAGCGGTTCGCCAGTTGCACCAGCTCGTCCACCGGCTCTCCGACGAGCCTGCGGCCCATGGCCATGGCGGCGATGAAGAAGGCGAAGGTGATGGTGCCGGTGGCGACGATGGTGCCCACCACCGTGACGAAGACGTGCTGCCGCTCCTCGCCGAGCGACTCGGTGATTTCGATGGCGCCGAAGCGCGGGCCGATGCGGACCGGCGTGTACGAGTGCAGCAGGCCGGGCTCTGGAGTCGGGTCCACCATGGAGCCGTCCTGGCCCTGGCGCAGCGTGGCCAACAGGCGCGGCGGGAAGCCGATGAGCGACGGAGTACCGGGGCCGCCATCCAACCAGACCCAGCGCAGGTGGACCTGCTCCTGGTAGTTGTTGGACTGGTTCAGGAGCGTGAGGGCTTCACGCTCACCGGCGAGCTGCCACGCCTTGCCGATGGTGCCAGCGAGCGTGTGACCGAGCAGCCGGTGGTCATGTTGCATGTCCAGCGCCGAGCGCTCCAGCTCACGGCGGACCTGGATGACCTGCAGCCCGGCGATGACGGCCACGGCGAGCAGGACGAGAGCGAGGGTGAACTTGCGAGCGAGTCTCACGGTGGGTCGAGGCTATTCCGGTCCATGCACCTGGGAGGGGTCGATAACGCATGGACCGGAAGGAAGTACTCAAAAGGTACCGCGTGTGCCGTGAGAAGGGTTGGGTGCGTCGCGCCGGAGTCCTTGGAGGGAGTGGGAGCGACCTTCGTGCGTCACGCGGAGGGCTAGAGCATCCGCCATGCCAGCAGGGTGCGTGGAGCGACCTCCCTCGGAGGACCGCGTCTCGGCGGGACGAGCTGACCCGCCGAGGCAGGGGCACATTGCCCCGTCGGGGCGAAGTGCCCCTGCTTCAATACTGTTTGTCCAGGGCCACCACGTCGCTGACCAGCGAGAAGCCACTCGCGGGGCAGGCGGCGATGGCGGGCTCCGACGTGTCCAGCAGTCCCCGGCGCTCGACGAGCGTGCTGCCCACGACTTCGTGGACGAAGATGCGCCCGCCGTTGGTGTCGCCCAGGTAGGAGCGATTGCCCACCACGGCGAAGCGGCCGGCTGCGGGAATCGGACAGGAGCCGATGCCCGGCGAGCACTGGATGGGCGCGGTGGACACCACGCGGTCCTGCGCGTCGAGGAGCACCAGCGCCGAGCGCTCCACGGACAGCAGCTTGAACTCGGAGTCGTAGGTGGCCTTGCCGCCGCAGCTGACGAGGAGCTGCTCGCCCACGGGAGCCACGGCGCTCGGGTTGAGGCAACCGTCGCCCAGCTCGATGAGGTCCACCGCGCGGCTAGTGGGGTCGATGCGCGCCAGCAGGCCCGGCCCGCCAGGGCTGTACGTGACGGGGTTCAGGTTGTTGAGGGCGACGTACAGCTTGCCGTGGTGTGCGGTGATGCCGGTGGGCGTGGACAGCGTCGTGTTGTCGGGGAAGGGCT
The DNA here is from genome assembly GCF_024198215.1 of Myxococcus qinghaiensis. GTDB lineage: Bacteria > Myxococcota > Myxococcia > Myxococcales > Myxococcaceae > Myxococcus > Myxococcus qinghaiensis. Next base: position 264,269 of record NZ_JAKCFA010000009.1, on the reverse strand, counting down.
TCAGCGCGGCCCCCGAGGGCAGCACGATGGTGTCCGTGATGACGGGGGTGGAGAACTCGTTCAGCGAGACACGCACCACGCGGCCTCCGGCGGACGGGTCGCCCAGCAGGTTGCCATAGAGGGTGACCCAGAGGTCGTTGTTCAGCCTCGTCATGCCGAAGGGATTGGTGTTGGCGCCGAAGCTCACGCTCGCGATGTCGGTGAGGGGGATGCCGTCGGGGTAGTGGGAGTCCCGGGGGCCAGGGGGGATGGGGTCTCCCTCACGACGGAGCATCTGAAGCGTGTTGTCGGATGAGTTGAGGATGTAGAGGTACGGGTCCAGTACCAGGACCTGGTTGGGAGCGCGGCCCGTGTCGTTGCGCGCGGGCAGCACGCCGTAGTCCCTCAGACGCGCCTGGACGAGCTTGCGCGTGGAGTCGAGCACCAGCAGCACATTCATCATCCGCGCCGCGCTCTGCGGAGACGAGGCCACCAGGGTGTTCGGGCCCTTGAAGTCCGACCCGGACTGGATGCCCACCACCTGCCCGGTGTTGAAGCACGTGGCCACCACGTCGTAGGTGCACACGCCGCCCCGGCAACTGCGAGCGTCGCCACAGGCGTTGTCGCAAGCGCCGCAGTGGAGGTTGCTGACGGCCGGATTGATGCACCCGTTTGAACACTGAAGCATGCCCCCGGCGCAGCTTCCCTGGCAGTCGCCATTCATGCACACCTCGAAGGGTTGGCAGACCTTGCCGCCTTCGCCCGCGCAGCCGCCGCAATGCTCGGGCGAGGACTGGGTATCGACACAAGCGCCGCCGCAGGCCGTGGCGCCCTGCTGACAGCGGCACGCGCTCTGCGCGCAGAGCTGTCCGGTGCCGCAGGTGTTGCCACACTCGCCACAGTTCGCGGACTCGCTGGTGAGGTCCACGCAGGTGTCCCCGCAGCGGGAGAGTCCCTCGCTACAGACGACGCCTTCGTCGGGGCAGCCCGTCAGGAGCAGGCACGACAGCAGGGAGACCAGGACGGCGACGTGTCGCCCGGGAGGAAGTGGCGCGGCATTCATGGGGTGTCCGCCTTTCGATGAGAGGAGGGGGAAACGTCGAGCGACATCGCCACGGAGGCGAGCACGGCGCGGCCCGGCAGGGGATAGCCGTCGAAGTCCTCGACGAAGGTGTCGAAGACATTCTTGACGTCGAGAGAGAGTGTCAGCGCGGGCCGGCGTCCCAAAATACTGGACACGCCCGCGTGCAGCAGCGCCCGGGCCGGCAGCATCAGCTCCCCGGTGCGGTTGCGAAGTTGCGAGGACTGGGCCCGCAGCTCCACGCGTCCCGTCAGCCACGAGGGCCCGGCGGCCACGCGCGCCGACACGGTGTGGCGGGGGCGCAGCGGAATCTCCTTCAGGTAGTAGCGCGGGTCGTCCCGGAGGTTGCGCGAGACGAGCAGCGTGTACGCCAGCGAGCCCGACAGGAAGGACGTGGGCCGCGCCTCCGCGTCCATTTCCAGTCCCGAGACGCGCGCCGAGGCGAAGTTGAAGGGCTTGGCGGCGAACGGGGGATACGCCTCGTAGGCGATGAGGTCTTCGTAGAGGCTGTGGAAGGCGCCCACGGACACGAGCGAGTGCTTGGTGTGGTGGGCCAGCGCCACGTCCGCGGACACGGCCCGCTCGGCGCGCAGGTCCGCGTTGGGCAGCAGCGTGCCCTGGCGCACGTACAGCTCCAACAGCGAAGGCGCGCGGTGGGCCTGTCCCACGTTGGCGCGCAGCTCCAGGCTCGCGGGCAGTGACACCCGGGCCCCCAGCTTGGGAGACCACAGTGTGTAGGGGCCCACGCGCTCCAGCCGCAGCGAGGGTGTCACATGCAAACGTCCCGAGAAGAGCGCGACGTCGTCCATCGCCATGACGCTGGCGCGCAGCCAGGAGGTCCGCTCTTCCGTCGGTGATGCGACACCGTTCGTGGACAGGCCCTCTCCGCCCACGCTCGCCAGCGCCGACACGACGTGCGAGTCCCCCAGGGGCAGCCGTCCCTCGAACTCGCCGCCACCCGCGCGCAGCACCTGCACGCCCTGCTGCGACACGGGGCCACCTGTCAGCTCCAGGCGCTCCTGTCGGAAGTGCGCGCGCGCCGACACGTCGACCCGGTTCGCGAGCGAGCCCAGCACGCGCAGGCTCAGCACGCCCCGGCGGCTGGACTGACGCGCGTCCGCGACGGGGTTCTGCACCGTGCCCGCGAGTCCGCGTCCTTCCAGCGAGCCCTCGCCCATCGCATCCACCACCACGCCCGGCGCCAGGCGATGCCTCACGCGCAGCAGCGCCCCCGCGCCGCGTGCATCGTTGTTGTCACGTCGCCGCGTCTCGGGCGCGTCTCCGGGCAGCGTGGGCGTGGGGTCGAAGGGATAGGAGAAGCCGCCGGAGGAGGTGCCGCCATGCACGAGCAGGAGCAGCTCACTGTCCAGCAGCGGGCCGGTGGCGGCGAGCCAGCCCGTGGCCGTATCCCAGCTTCCGTAGCTCACCTCACCGGACAGGCTCAGCGTGTCGCCAGGGCTTCGGGTGACGATGTTCACCACGCCGCCCAGGCCCCCGCTGCCATAGCGCGCGCCCGCGCTGCCTCGCAGCACCTCGAACTCGCGAGCGAGCGCCAGGGGGATGCGCGACAGGTCCGCGCTGCCGCCCGCGCCGTTGAGGGGGATGCCGTCGAGCAGCACCAGCGTCCCGTTCGACGAGGCACCGCGGACGACCAGGCTCTTGCTCTGGCCATACCCGCCTGACTCCTGGATGGCGACACCGGGGGACGTGGCGAGCACCTCGGCGGTGTCGCGGGCCGTGCCGCCGCGCTCCTCCACGGAGATGACGGTGACGACGCTGCTGGGGTCTCGTTGAGAGGCGCGGTCCATCGGCTCGGGGTCGGGCACCTTGCCCACCACGTCGATGACCTCGGACAGTGGAGGCGTGCCCGCGTCCTCGGAGGACTGGGCCCGCGCGGAGGTGCCTGCCAGCAACGACAGTCCCAGGCACCACCTCGCGAGCGCCGTCCTCACGCTCCCGCACCGGGAGCGAGTCCCGGACCGAAGCCGAGAATGGAAGCCCGGCGCAGCGAGCCGAGCCTCCGCAGCAGCCGTCCTTCATCCAGCGTGGCGTCTCGCCGAGCGGCGCGCTCCAGCAGTCGCCAGCCCGTCATGCGGGGTTCGATGGTCTCCACCAGCTCCGCGAGGGAAGGGGAGACGAGCTGGAGCACCGTGCCCCACGGTGTCCGCACGCGGAACGCACCACAATGTCTCCACCCGCCGGTCATCTGGCGCGCATCCTCCAGGGCGCGACCTTCCGCGTCCAGGGCGAACCCGAGCGGCTCCTTCAACAGGTGCCCCAGGTCGTTTTCACCCGCGAAACCGCCGGGCTCGGGAGGAAGTCGCTCTCCGAGCACGAGCAGCTCCAGGTCCAGCAGTGAATTGTAGGCTGCCTGCTTCATGACCAGGTGCTCGCCCAGCACGCAGCCGTCGAGCCCCGTGGACAGCAGGCACCACAGGGCGTCTTCGGGAGTCTCGACGATGGGCTCTCCCGCGACGTTGAAGGAGGTGTTGAGCAGGACGGGCACCCCGGTGCGCGCATGGAACGCCGTGAGCAGCGCGTGCAGCAGCGGGACGTGCTCCGCGCGGACCGTCTGGACGCGGCCGGTGCCGTTGACGTGGGCGACGGCGGGGACGCGATGACGCTGCTCCTCGCGAAAGCGCCACACGCGAAGCATGAACGGACTGTCGTCGGACTCCGTGGCGTCCAGGTCGAACCACTCGCGTGCGTGCTCCGCGAGGATGGCGGGCGCGAAGGGGCGGAAGGCCTCGCGAAACTTCACCCGGCTGTTGAGGACGTCCTTCATGTCACCGGGACGCGGGTCGCAGAGGATGCTCCGCTGTCCGAGCGCGCGCGGGCCCAGCTCGGAGCCTCCCTGGAACCATCCGAGCATCTTGCCCTCCATCAGCAGGTCCGCGACGGCGGGCACCACCGAGGGCAGGCGGCGGGACACGACGGCGGGCGTCGCCTGGATGGCGCGCTCCACCCAGGTGGAGGGATACGTCCTGCCCACGCTGTCCTGCTGGAGCCGTCGACCTGTCCGATGCCCTGTCAGGTGCCAGAGCCCGTGGTACGCCGCTCCCAGGGCGGTGCCGCTGTCCTCGGCGGCGGGCATGACGTAGACGTCTCGGAAGCCCGCTTCGGTGAAGAGGCGTTCGTTCGCCACGCTGTTGAGCGCGACGCCGCCCGCGTAGCAGAGCGTGTCGCAGGACGTGCTCGCACGCAGGCGTCGGACGACGTGCAGCAGCCCCGCCTCCAGCGCCGCCTGCGCGGAGGCCGCGAGGTTCCGGTACTCCTCCTGTCGCGCGGGCCAGCGCTCGTTGTGAGGGAACCGCCGAGGCGCGGCGTCGGAGAAGACGAACCGCCCGTCGACGATGTCGAAGAAGTCGGTGATGGGGATATCGGCCACGCCGTAGGGCGCAAGGCCCATGACCTTGCCCGGCCCTTCGAGCACATCCGAGAAGAGCTGTCGCCCGACGGCGGAGTACAGGCCGCCCAGGCTGCCGAAGCGTGGCATCCCCTGGAAGCGCTCCAGCTCCGCGGAGGCGGTGACCTCCAGGAACGTCCCCAGGTGTTTCTCCAGTGGGACGAAGCCGTCGCGTGAGGCGCGGTAGACGGAGAGCGTCTCTTCTCCTCGTCGTTCGGAGACGACCGCCGCCAGCTCCTCTAGGGACAAGTCGTTGACGTTGGAGCCGAAGCCGTCGGCGACGAGCACCAGGGCCTCGTCGAAGCCGGACGTGGCGAAGGCGCCAACGGCGTGCCCCAGATGATGGGAGAGGGTGAGGGTCGGCACCCCTGTCTTGTGGAGGGCGAGGTCAGGGTTGGCCCGCACGTCGAACATGGGCCCACGAGGCCCCATCAGCGAGCAGCACGCGACGAGGCTCAAGTCCTCGGGTCGGATGCCCGCATGCTCAAGGCAGTAGCGCACCGACAGCGACGCGAGCCCGCCAGGAAGCCACGCCCGCTTGCGTCGCAGCAGGCGCTCTTCCTGGATGGCCACGACCACTTCGTCGCCGCGCAAGAGACACGCGGCGCCGTTGTGGTTCGACGCGCCGATGCCCAGCACCCACGGAGCGCTGTGGCGCGACATGGGGGACCTCAGTTCGCCGGAGCGGGCTCGGGCCTCAGGGAAGGTGCCTGGGGCGGGGCCACCGTGGGGGCCTGCTTGCGAGGCGCGGGAGCGGCGGGGGTGGGCGCGGCGACGTTGAAGAGGTTGACGAGCACACCCACGGCCGCGAGTTGGGACGTGGTCGGGTTGTAGTCAATGGCCTCGCCGATGGGGAAGTCCACGGAGCTGGAGGCCTGGACCTGGAGCTGTCCGGCGGGAGTGACGAGGACGGTCCACAGCAGGCCCTCTTGTGTGGTGGCGAAGACGTACGGCTGACCGCCGACGCGGGCCATGGCGGCGCGGAACGCGAAGGACTGGGGCAGGGACAGGTTCTGCTTCAGGTCCACGGAGCCCTGGGACTGGAACTCCGCGGGGCGCAAGCGGAAGAGCCAGGTGTTCTTGTCCGAGGGGCCCACGGAGCAGGCCACGGCGACCAGGTGGTCATCGAGGATGGCCAGGCCGTTGATGCCACGCTGGGCGCTCGGGTTGTAGCGCTTGCGGGCGAGCATGTTGCCCTGGGGGAGCTGGAGCATCACCAGGTCGCCGTCCTCCGCGCCGGTGATGACGATGCCATCGCGCCACGCGACGATGTCGCGCACGTTCCAGAGCTGGAAGGGGCTGGGGATGGGGTTGGGGGAGCGGACGTTGAGCTTCTTCAGCACCGCGAGCTGGCGGCCGTTGCGCGAGACATTCCAGATGAGGACGAAGCCGTTCTCATGGCCCGTCACCAGATACTCGCGGTTCGCGTGCGCGACGAAGACGCCGCTGTTCGCGGTGCCCACATCCGCGTCGTACGCGAAGTTCTCGAAGCGGAACGCGCGAGGGAGCCTGTCCAGGTGTGCGGGCTCCGCATCCTCTTGCAGCGCGGCATCCCGCTCGCGCCAGAGGGTGATGGTGGTGTTGTCGTTGGAGGTGACGAAGGTCCGCTCGTCCCGGACGGCCATCATCTCCACGCCCCGGTTGGCGGGGGTGCGCAGGACATCGGTGAGCATGGGTCCCCACTCGGTGGGGCCAGGAGGACGGAAGAACGTCATGGAGCCATCCAGGCGCCCGACGATGAAGCGGGTGGAGTCCAACCACTGCAACTGCTGGGTATAGGGGTACGTGGTGCCCACGGGTGTGAGCACCTGGGCGGCGAGGTTGCTGTCCGCGGTACTGATTGAGGCCTGTTCCTGCGCGTGGGCGTCGTGCTGACAGGCCATGGCAAGCAGCAGCACCACTCGTGGCAGCACGCGAACGAATCCATCGAGCTTCATGTCGAGCCTCCTCCTACCTGCGCTTCAGTCGGGAATCCCCAAGCGCCCCCCTCGGCGGGATGTGGAGTCAGGCAAACGTTGTCATGTGCTCGGCCAGGGCGGATGCCAGGCCATTATAACTTTCCTCGCGATGGGTGTCATGGTTGGGTGGGATTTGTAGAACCCTGACGCATCGATGAGGTGCACATGAGAGCTTCGGCCTGGGCGCTTTGTGTCTGCGTGTTGCTGCTTGCATGTGCGTCGACCGCGCCAGGGGTTGAGGATGTCGGCGGGCTGCTGACGGAGGCCAGCCAGGATGCTTCCGCCGAGGCCTGCGCAGAGGAAAGCGAAAGCGAGGCTGGCTGCATCGCCCCCGCATGCGCGGGCGACACCTGCGGGCTCTTCCGTTGTGAAGACCTCGCGTCGCCGCCGGTGGCCCTGAGAGGGAGCCTCCCAGCGCGGCCTGGGACAGCACCGCAACGGTTGTACGGAGCCGCTCAACCCCTCCCTGGTCGAGGCCCCGCCCTCGTCATCGAATGGCATCGGAAAGAAGAGCTGCCGAGCCAGACGCGTCTGCGGAAGGCGTACTCCGAATGGGCCTCGCGGCCAAAGGAGAAGCACCACATCTTCCCCCGCGCGTTCGAGCGGTACTTCGATGCACGAGGCATCAACATCCATGAGTACGCGCTGGCGATTGATGTCGCGCACCATCGGAAAATCCACGAGGGGCCAGGGGGTGGACCGTGGAACCAGGAATGGCGCGCCTACATCGAGCGTCGCCAGGGGTCGAGGCCACCACGGCGAGATGAGCTTTTCGCGCAGGCGAGCGGCATGATTGTACGGTACGGGTTGGTGGGCATGCCCATGAGCTACTGGCAGCAACTCTCGGTGATTCTCTCGACGCCAGCGGAGGTGAGATGAAGTTCTTCTGGCTGCGCTCCTCTCTCTCTCAGGGGACACGTTGGAGCGGGAGCTACGAGGCGAGTTACCGGTGGGGGCTGCCTGGGGCCCAGTGTCCGACCTGTCGTGCGGAGCTGGGAGGCGTGGCGCTGAACTACCCGAACGTGAGCCTCTCGGAACTCCAGAACGAGCGGGAGTATCGCGAGGCGAGGCCCGTGCCGTGGGAGGAGTACCTCCGCCTCCGTGAAGGTGTCCTGCCACTCCTTCCCGTGGGTGCCAGATTGGAGCCGGGCTCCTGTTTCGGCCCGCTCCGGGGGCGTGCACGAGGAGTGTTCCCTCCCGTGGTGATGCAAGACCCGTGGACGCTCCTCGTGGCTCGTCCCGTGCTTCAGGCGATGGAGCAAGCGAGGCTCAGTGGGGCTGTTCCCGTTCGAGTCGACCTCAAGGGACTCAAGGACCCTGAAGGCCTCTACGAACTCCAGTTGCTGCCGCAGGGGAAGCTCGCGTCGGACTGCGCGTCGCGGCGGGGGCCGAGCTGCGCCACGTGCGGGAGCGTGGAGGACCTGTGGCCCGATGAATGGTGGTTGGATACGGATGCGTTGCCGACCATCGACCTGTGCAGACTCCCTTCGAATCCCGCCATCATCCTGGCCAGCGAGAGAGCCGTCGCGGTCTTGACCACGGAGGGGGACACGGGAGTGCGAGCGGTGGATGTGACGGAGCCACGCACCGCAGCCTGAGTGGGGATGGAGTCAGGCAAACGTTGTCATGTGCTCAGCCAGGGCGGATGCCAGGCGATTGTAACTCTCTTCACGACGGGTGTCATGGTTGCACAGGGGCGCTGTCAGGACTGGCAATCCCTTGCGCTGGCGCAATGAGTCGATGAACGCCCTGCTGAGTCGGGGATTCTTGAACAGGTCATGGATGAACGTGCCGAAGATGGGCAGTCTCTCATGCACGGCGCCGTCCACTCCGCCCGCATGGGCGTAGAGCGGCCTCGCGCTCGCATACCTGACGAGTCCGGAGTGGATTTCATACCCTGACACCGCGCCCGCACTCGCGAAGGGATTGTCAGACGTGGGCGTGTAGTGGCGATTGAAGACCGTCTTCCCGGGTAGGAACTCCACGTCGATGTCCAACAACCCCAGGCCCGTGGTGCTCCCGTGCTCGGACTCGCGGCGCCCCTCGTCCAGCAACGCCCGCCCCAGCATCTGGAAGCCCCCGCAGATGCCGACGATGGGCGTGGTGGCGCTCAACTCCTGGAGCACTCGCTCGAACCCGATGCGCCGCAGGTGGTGCAAGTCCCCCACGGTGTTCTTGGTGCCGGGCAGGATGATGGCGTCCGGCGCGCCGAGCTGGTCCACCGAGCGTACGAAGCGGACGCGCACGTGGGGCTCCTCTTGGAGGTAGTCGAAATCCGTGCTGTTGGAGATGTGCGGCAGGTACACCACCGCCACGTCGATTTCCGGCGCGCCCTGCATCCGAGGCTGGACGCGGTCCTCCTCCTCCAGTGCCAGCGACAAGTAGGGAATCACCCCGACGACAGGCCGCTTCGCGTGGTGCTCGATGAAGTCCACGGCGGGCTGGAGCACCTGCCGGTCTCCTCGGAACTTGTTGATGATGAAGCCGGCGATTCGCTCGCAGTCCTCCGGCGCCACCAGCTCCAGCACCCGCAGCGTGCCGAGCAGCTCCGCCGCGATGCCGCCCTTGTCGATGTCCACCGCCAGGTACACCCGCGCGCCCAGCCGGTGCGCCACCTCCATGTTCACCACGTCGAACGGACGCAGGTTGGGCTCCGCGCAGCTGCCCGCGCCCTCCGCGATGACCAGGTCGTAGTGGCGCGTCAGGTGGTCGATGGACTCCTGGATGGCGGCCAGCTTGAGCGCACGGTGGGTGTCGGAGAGGAAGTACTCGCGCGCGTCGACGTCCTGGTGGGGCCGGCCGTGGATGATGAGCTGGCTGACGCTGTCCGACTTGGGCTTGAGCAGCAGCGGGTTCATGTGGACGATGGGCCGCTGCCGCGCCGCGAAGGACTGCACCGCCGTGGCCCGGGCGATTTCCTCGTTCTCCTCCGTGACGAAGGAGTTGAGGGACATGTTCTGCGACTTGAAGGGGGCCACGCGCAGCCCCTTGTTCGCGTACAGGCGGCACAGCCCCGCGACGAGCGTGGTCTTCCCCACGTGGGAGCCCGTGCCTTGAATCATGAGGTGGGGTTGCTTCGGCATGGTGGGCCTCCTGGCGCGCGTGCACTATATGGTGCAAAACGTTGCCAACCCTTCACGGGCTCCCCGTCGCTCATGTCCGTCGCGCGCTCCCTCTCCCTGCTCGTCCTCTCCCTCGCGCTCCTCGCGGGCTGTCAGCGCTCCGCGCCGGCCCCGGAGGCGGGCACGCGGCGAATCGTCTCGCTGTCGCCCGGAATCACAGAGACGCTCTACGCGCTGGGTGCGGGCGAGCAGGTGGTGGGCCTCTCCGACTGGGCCACCTGGCCCCCCGAGGCGGCATCCGTGCCCAAGGTGGGCTCCACGCTGTCGCCCAACTACGAGGCCATCGCCCGCCTCAAGCCCACGCTCATCATCGATGAACAGGTGAAGCAGGCCCCCGCGGGCTCGCTGTCCGCGCTCGCCCCGGTGAAGGTGCTGCCCTGGCTCTCCGTCGACGACGTGGCGAACGGCATTCGCGAGCTGGGCCGCCAGACGGGCCGAGAGGACGCCGCCACGAAGCTGGCCCAGAGGGTGGAAACGACGCTGAAGCGCAAGCCTCCGCCGGATGCGCCGCGCGTGTTGCTGGTGATTGGGGACCCGGAGGCCGCGCTCTCCAGCATCTGGTACATCCGAAAGAACTCGCTCCATGGCGCGGCCCTGGAAGCAGCCGGCGCGCGCAACGCCATCGCCGAGGACCCCTCGGGCCCACCCAACGTCTCCGTCGAGCAGCTCATGACGGTGGACCCGGACATCATCCTGGTGCTGGTGGAGGGCCCGCGCCTGACTCCGGACGAGGAGGCTCGACAGCTCGCCCCGTGGAAGCAACTGACGGTGCTGCGCGCGGTGAAGCAGGGACGGGTGAAGCTGGTCGCTGGCCCGGGCGTGCAGTCCACCGGCCCTCGCATCCTGGACGTGGTGGAGCAGCTCCAGGCCGCGCTGCGCTTCGACACGAAGACCCCATGACGTCTCTTCTGGAGGTCTCCGGGGCGACGGTGCGCAAGGGCGAGCGGGCGTTGCTGGAGGACGTGTCCCTCCGCGTCGCCCCGGGAGACTTCGTCGCCGTGGTGGGACCCAATGGCGCGGGCAAGACGACGCTGATGCGCGTGGCGCTCGGCCTTCAGCGCCCCGACGCGGGCCGCGTCACCTTGAATGGACGCGACGTGGGAGCCCTCTCGCCTCGGGAGCGCGCCGCGTTCCTCGCGTGGCTGCCCCAGCGCGTCCAGGTGTCAGAGCCCATCACCGCGCTGGAGCACGTGGCCGCCGCGCGCTACCGCTTCACGGAATCCCACCGTCGCTCGGAGGAAGCCGCGCTCGTGGCGCTCGCCCGCGTGCAGGCGGAGCCGCTCGCCTCGCGGCCCATCACCGAACTGTCCGGCGGAGAGCAGCAGCGCGTCGCGGTGGCGGCGCTGCTCGCACAGGAGGCGCCCCTGGTGCTGCTGGACGAGCCCGCCAACTTCCTGGACCCCGCCCAGCAGCTGGAGCTGTATGCGCTCGTGGGGCAGATGTGGCGCTCGGGGCTGGGCGTGCTGTGCATCACCCACGACATCAACGTGCTCGCCCATGCGATGCGCGCGGGCAGCGAGGGACGGATTCGCGTGCTGGGCTTGTCGAAGGGCCGCGTCGCCTTCGAGTCGCACTACGACGCGCCGGACCTGGGTGAGCACCTGGGCCGGGTGTTCTCCGTGCGGATGCGAGGCGTCGAAGTCGAGAACCGCCGGGTCTTCGTGGGCATGTCCCTGGAGCGTGGGGAATGAGGACGCGCCTCGTGGTGATGCTGGCGGTGTGCGCGCTCGTGGTCGCCGTGGCGCCCTTCATCGGGCCGCCCATGCCGCCGCACGCGCGAGACTTCATCCTCTGGCAGTTGCGCATCCCCCGGACGCTGATGGCGCTGGTGGTGGGCGGCACGCTGTCGCTGGTGGGCGCGGTGTACCAGTCCCTCTTCTCCAACCCGCTCGCCGCGCCGAGCACCATTGGCACCACGGCCGGCGCCACGTTGGGTGCGCTGGTGGCCATCGTCCTGGGCGCGCGCGCCGCGATGTGGGGCCTGCCGCTCATCACCGCCGCCGCCTTCGCGGGCGCGCTGGGGGTCAGCCTGCTGGTGGCCGCCATCGCCGCGGGACGCAACGTGCGGATGAATGACCTGGTCCTCGCGGGCATCGCCTTCTCCATGGCGGCGGGCGCCATCTCCACGGGCGTGCAGTTCTCCGCGGACTCCGCCGAGCTGCTCACGGCCATGCGGTGGACCATGGGCCACCTGCCGCAGGTGGGCTATCAGAACATCGTGATGTTGCTGCCCATCGCCGCCGTGTCGGTGGTGGGCCTGCTGACGCTCACCCGCGCACTGGAGGTGTTCATCTCCGGCGAGGAGCACGCCGAGTCGCAGGGCGTCAACGTGCGCGCGGTCCGCATGGCCTCCATCGGCCTGGGCGCGCTGGGCGTGGCGGGCTGTGTCGCGTGGTGCGGCCCCATCGCCTTCGTGGAGCTCATCGTCCCCCACATCGTCCGCCGGGTGCTGGGGGTGAGTCGGCGCGTGCTGCTGCCGTGCTCGGTGGTGGTGGGCGCCAGCTTCCTCGTGCTCTGCGACGCGGTGGCCCGCATCATCTTTCCGGGCAAGGAGACTCCCGTGGGTCTGGTGACGGCGGCCCTGGGCACGCCGCTCCTCATCTACCTGGTGGCGCGCAAGCCGTCCTGAGCCGCTCAGCCCTGGCAGGGCAGGGAGGTGAGGCCCCGGAACACGGCGGTGTCGCGCCGCCTCCACGCGCCGGGCACCAGTCGCAGTCCAGGCAGGTCCCTGGCGAGCGTGCCCAGCGCGCCCTGGGCCTCCATGCGCGCGAGCGCCGCCCCGATGCACTGGTGGATGCCGTGGCCAAAGGCGATGTGCTGGAGGTCCGTGCGTTGGATGTCGAGCGTGTCGGGCTGCTCGAAGCGCCTCGAGTCTCGATTGGCCGCGCCCAGCAGCACCCAGGCCCACTCGCCCGCGCGCACGGCGGCGCCGCCCACCTCCACGTCTTCCTGGGCCATGCGCGAGCAGAGCTGCAATGGCGTGTCGAAGCGCAGCACCTCCTCCACCGTCCCCTTGATGCGCGAGGGCTGAGCGCACAGCGCCTCCCACTGCGCGCGGTGCTCCATCAGCGCGAGCATCCCATTGCCGATGAGGTTGACGGAGGTGTCGTAGCCCCCGAAGAGGAGGAGCATGCACGTGGGCAGCAACTCCTCCTCGCTCAGGGCCTGCTCATCCTCCTGCGCGGCCACCAGCAGGCCCAGGACATCGCCGCGCCGCGATTGCCTGCGCCGGGTGAGGGAGGCCTGGAGACATTGGCTCACCTCGCGCGTGGCGGCGCTGGCGGCCTCGCGCACGGCCAGCGGCGCGGAGGCATCTCCACAGCGGGCGAGCGCGAGCGCCCACCGCTGGTACAGGTCCGAGTCCAGGTCGTCAGCGCCCACGAGCCAGCGCAGCGTCGTCCGGGCCAGCGGCGCGGCCAGGTCGGCGATGACGTCCAGCTCGCCCCGTTGGCGCGCCTGGAAGAGGAGCGCCTCCACCGTGGCCTGGATGTGCAGGGACAGCTCCTTCAGGCGCGTGCCCAGCGCGCGCTTCGTCACGGCGCGCAGGCGCGTGTGGTCCGGCGGGTCCATCAACAGGAACCACTGGCTGTGCATGGCGGACAGCGCCGCGAGCGCCTCTGGAGGCGCGGGGAAGTCCTCGGGGCGACTCTTCCGCGCGCTCGCGATGTTCCGGCTGAAGCGCGGATGGGAGAGCACCTCCACGCAGTCCGCGTGACGCGAGAACAGCCACAGCCGCAGCTCCGGGTTCCAGCACGCCGGACGCTGGAGGAGCTGTTCATAGACGGGGTAGGGATTGCCCAGCGACTCGGGTGAGAAGGGATTGAGGCGCTGCGTCTCACGGACTCCAGGGACGCCAGGCGGCGCGGGCGCTTCGCCTCGCGAGTCGGTCTCCATGCGACAGGCCCCCCTGCGCGTCGGACGGTCAATCCCAGAGCGATATCGAACCGAGCCGTGAACCGTGAAGGGTACGCCTCGCGCCTGAAACCAGTCAAACCGAGGGCCCGGGTGAGTCCCTGGCCTGGCGTGTCAGGGCTCCGCGTTCATCAACTTCACCACGGGCTCGTCGCCATAGAAGTCGATGACATTCACGGAGGCGTGGACCTGGTCCAGTCGGAACAGGTGCTGGTCCGCCATGCCCAGCGACTCGGCGAGGAGGGTGCGATTGACGCCGCCATGCGACACCAGGGCGAAGCACTGTCCGACATGCCGAGCCCGCAGCATGCGTCCACCGACACGCACGCGCTCGCGCATCTCGGAGAACGTCTCTCCCTCCGGAAACCGCACCCGGGCCGGATGCTCCATCCACTCCGCGTACACGTCTGGAAAGCGGCGCTCCGCCTCCTCGTAGGTGAGGCCCTCGAAGAGGCCGAAGTCGATTTCGCGGAAGGCCTCCTCCACGCGGATGTCCAGGCCCCGGTCCGCCGCCAACCGCCTCGCCGTGTCGAGCGCCCTGAGCCGGGGGCTGGAATAGAGGGCCTGGAGCTCCACCTGGGCCAGCAGGCGCGCGGCCCGCTCCGCCTGGACGTAGCCCTCCGGCGCGAGGCCCACGTCGAGCCGTCCATAACACCGGCCCTTCATCTCCTCGGAGGGCCTGCCGTGGCGCACCAGAATCATGCGCGTCACACCGCTCGGCATTCGCCAGTCCATGCCGCGTTCCGTCCCTTCCCGGGTGACTCAGCCGAGCGCCAGCGCCAGCACGAGCACCAGCGCCTCGCACACCTCGGTGTTGGCGCCCATGGTATCGCCGGTGATGCCGTCAATCTTCTTCCGGCACCACAGGCCCTGGAGCGCCGACACGCACGCCACCATCACCAGGGCCACGCCGCCCTTCCAGCCCATCAGCCCCAGGGCGAAGCCGAGCGCCAGCACCGTGGCGCCGAGGACTTCGACGCGGCCGACATAATCGGTGATGGCCATGCCGATGCCACCGCTCCGCCGCGCATACGGCAACAGCCATCCTTGTGGAACCGAGCCCCAGCGGCCCAGCGCCAGGGCCACCACCAGCGCCGCGTCCGCCTGTCCGCGCTCCAGCAGCGCCGCGAGCGCGCTGGCCTTGAGGCCCACGGTCAGCAGCAGGGCGACCCCGCCATACGCGCCGATGACGTGGTCCCTCATGATGCGCAGCACGTCCTCCTTGGTGCGCCCGCCGCCGAAGCCGTCCGCCATGTCCGCCAGCCCGTCCAGGTGCAGCGCGCCGGTGAGCAGCGCGTAGACGGCGAGCAGCAGGTACGCGGTCACCATCGACGGCAAGAGCGGGTAGAGCGCCAGGCGCAACGCGACGAGCAGCGCGGCGAGCAGCGCGCCCACCAGCGGAAAGCACAGCGTCGCGCGGCCCACGTCTCCCGCGTCGAACGTGGCGGCCCCGGGGACGGGGATGCGGGTGAGGAAGGCGATGCCGGCGAGGAGTCGCTTCATGGGGTGGCTCGGCGCGACTCCTGCCACGTTTCGGACGTGGGAGCGAGCCTCAGCGCCGGGTCTTCTCCGCCACGCCCGCCGAGGCGAACGTCGCCATCTCGTGCAGCACGTGCATGCTGCTGTCCATCAGCCCCATCGCCAGCACGGCGCCCGTGCCCTCGCCCAGTCTCAGTCCCAAATCCAGCAGGGGCCGCAGCCGCAGCGCCTCCAGCACCCGGCGGTGGCCCGCCTCGCGCGACATGTGACTGGCGAGCAGGAAGGGCATCACCTTGGGACACAGCCTGGCCGCCACCAGTCCGGCGACGGAGGAGATGAAGCCATCCAGCATGACGGGTACCCGCCGGGAGGCAGCGCCCAGCGCCGCGCCCGCGAGCCCCGCGATTTCGAAGCCACCCACCTTGGCGAGCACGTCCAGCGGGTCCGCCGCGTCCGGCTGGTTCACCGCGAGCGCGCGCCGCACCACGTCCACCTTGCGAGACAGGCCCTCGTCATCCACGCCCGTGCCGCGCCCGGTGGCCATGTCCGGTGACACGCCCGCGAGCACGCACGTGAGCGCCGCCGACGCGGTGGTGTTGCCGATGCCCATGTCACCCAGGCCCAGCAGCGTCACGCCCGAGTCCGCCAGCTCCAGCGCGAGCAGCGCGCCCACGCTCAGGGCCTCCTCGGCCGTCTTGCGCGACATGGCCGGCCCTCGGGCCAGGTTCGCCGTGCCCGGGCCCTGGCGGTGCACGCGCACGCCCTCCAGTCCTTCCACCGGCACGCGCACGCCCATGTCGACGACCTCCACGCGCACGCCGTGCTGCCTGGCGAGCACGTTGATGGCCGCGCCGCCCCGGGCGAAGTTGGCCACCATCTGCGCCGTGACTTCAGCGGGGTAGGCGCTCACGCGTTCCTCTGTCACGCCGTGGTCCGCCGCCATCACCACCAGCCCCTTGCGAGGCATGGCGGGCGCGGGCTCTCCGCGCAGCGCCGCCCACTGACACGCCAGCTCCTCCAGGCGGCCCAGGCTGCCCTGCGGCTTCGTCTTCATGTCCAGCAGGCCCTGGCACTGCCTCCCGGCCTCGACGTCAGGTTCGGGAATCGTGGCGAGCACGTCACGGTACGCAGGCATGGGGCCCCTTTGAAGGAAACTCCTTCAAGCTAGGCGTGCGCGGTGCCGCGAGGCAATGACCGTGGACGGGCCCGAGTGCAAGGTGCTGCACGGTGGTGGACACAAGCCCGCACGCACGTGCCCTGTCCCGCACTCCACACAGGGCCCGCCTTCGAGGGCCGCGTGGCGCCATGGGCCTGGCTGCCCCGCGAGACGGGCGCACCGTCGAGCAGTGAGGGATTGAGCGCGAGCGCGTCGAGTCACCGACAGCCCGGGGGCACGAACCCCTGGCGCGCGGCGCGGCGCGGGTGAAAGTGCGCGGGCCGCTGCACGGCTGTCCCGGTTCTGGGGCGGCGGGGGGAGGCGCTCGTGAAGAGGACGGCACGGTGGGGGTGGCTCGCGCTGATGGCGCTCGTGGCGAGCTGCAAGTGCGGGAGCGAGACGGAGCCGACGGGCACGGGAGGCAGTGGAGAGCCTCCGCCCCTGGTGGAAGTCACGACGCCGGAAGGTGGCGAGCGGGTGACGCTGGCCATCATCGAGGCCTTCACGCGCCGCGAGGGCACGCCGACGCGCACGTCGTTCGTGACGAGCGAGGAGCTGGTGGTCCGTGCGCGAGTCACGGGAGGCGAGGCGGGGCTTGCGGACCGCATCCAGTGGACGGTGGCGCCGGTGGGCACGCGCACCGGTCCTGCCGAGCCCGCCACTGCGACGGGCGCGGAGCTGACGTTCCGTGGCAAGTCCGCGCAGTCGGTGGCCGGCAGTCGGGACCCCAATCCTCCGCTCGAGTACGAGGTGCTGGGGGTGCTGGACCTGGGCGACGGCCGGAGGCTGGAGGTGAAGCTGCCGCCGTCCTCATTCCTCCGTCAGGACGAGACGGACACGCTGAGACAGGAGTACGTGGATTACGACACGGACTTCCAGCCGACGCTGGCGAATGTCCGCGTGCCGGGGAACACGACGCTCAACCGGGGCAACTACACGCTCATCGCCGAGGAGACGCCGGGCGACCTGGACAAGCTGCTCCAGGACGTGGACGCCGAGCTGAACAAGCTCCTCAAGGATGACGTGCAGGTGGTGCCGGTGGGTACGGCGACGACGAGCCCCGCGACGGTGGTGGTGGCGCCGGGGCCGTCGGTGCTGATGCTCGGGCCGCTGGGGGACACCAACCCCAGTGGAGACGACGTGTGCTCGGGGGCCCGGGTGGGTGGCCTGTGCGCGGGCTCCATCCTCGCCGGTCCGAATCGCCGGGCGGACACGACGGCGAACAACCGCTTCGCGACGGTGAGCATCGAGCCCTTCATCACCAGCGCGTTCCGCAATCCTCAGCGCAACCGGTTCGTCGGCTCGGGCTCCATCAACAGCCGACACACCCGGGGACGCGCGCTCGACATCGACCCGCGCTCCATGGCGGTGCCTGGCCGGGATGCGCGGCAGATGATGTGCCTGGTGGAGCTGGCGGGCATCCGGGTGGTGGGTGAGGAAGACAGCTTCACGGAGAACGGGCCGGTGACGTTCCTCGACTGCAATGACCCGGCGGCGGACCACGTCCACATCCAGCGTTGAGCCAGGAGGACAGATGAGCGCGAAGGTTCTACTCGTCGCGGGGTGGGGGTTGCTCTCGCCCGTGCTGGCACAAGTCCCGCCTTCCCCGCCGTCCGCGGCGCCCAAGCCCTCCGTGGCGACCCCCGCCACGCTGTCGCCCACGGCACAGGAGGGCATCCGACTGGCGCAGCGAAACTGTCCCTCGGATGGCTTCGACAAGGCGGGCTGCGCGAAGGCCATCGACCTGCTCCAGAAGGCGGCGGCGGAGGACCCGAACCAGCAGGACGTGCAGCTCGCGCTGGCGCAGGCGTACTGGAACACGTCGTTTCGCGAGTCGCCCCAGGCGCGCTCCCAAGGTGACTTGCGGCAGCGCGCGATGGACATCTACCGACGGCAGGTGGAGCTGGGGTCGAAGGACGCGAGGCCCTACTGGGAGCTGAGTCTGCGACAGAAGGACGAAGCGGGGCGGCTGCCGCTGCTGCGGCGCACGGTGGAATTGAACCCGGCCCATCCGCAGGCGAACCGGGAGCTGGCGCGCACGGAGCTGGCGGTGGGGGAGGTGGACGCGGCGGTGCGCAGCTACCAGAAGCATTTGGAGGTGAGCCCCTATCGCGACTCGAGCGACGCGCTGGCGCACCTGGACTTCGCGAAGCAACTGGAGGACGTGGGGCGCCCCAAGGACGCAACGCAAGTCACCGAGCAGGTGTCCACGCTCATGCAGGGCGAGCGCCGGGCCACGCGCTGCGAGGTCTGGCGGGCCGCGGACCCGAAGCTGTACGAGCAGAAGGCGGAGCTGTCGAAGAAGGTGAAGGCGCTGCTCCCCTACTGCACGGAGACGGCGTCACTCCAGCAGGCGACGGAGCTTGCGCGCCAGGGTCGGGTCGACGAGGCGATTGTCGCGGCGAAGCGACAGATAGCGGAGAACCCGAAGGTGGAGGGCGCGCACGTCATGCTGGAGCGCCTCTATCAAGACAAGGGCGAGCCGGCTCAGGCCGCGCAGGTGGCCACCCAGCATCTGGAGCAGGAGGCCGACTCGAAGGAGAAGTGCGAGCGCTTCAAGGAACTCGCGCCCGCCACCGTGCGAGCCATGCCCCAGGACCAGGTGGAGACCCTGCGGCGCGACTGCCGCCAGCCGTGAGCGTCACCCGCGCTCAGCGCTCGCCGCTGTCAGGTGTCGGCGCGTCGTGCTCCCCGAGGAAGCGCCGCCGCAAGGTCTTCGTCACCTCCGCGTCCCAGCGCGGGGACAAGAGCTCCACGAAGGTCCTCCGCCAGCGAAGCGCGCACGCGAAGCACGCCAGCGTGGTGAAGAGGCCGATGACGGCGTTCTGCCAAGAGGACAGGTTCCACTGTCCCTGCCAGAACCACTCCCGGAAGGTGATGGGCCAGTAGTAGTGGATGGGCCACCCGGGCCCGCTGCCCGCCAGGTCGCAGAGCAGGTGCAGGTGGAAGGTCCCCAGCGCGAGCAGCCCCACGCGCAGCCGCTGTCGTCCCAGCGCCATGCACGCCGCGGCGGTGATGAGCGCGCCCACGAAGCCATGGAACAGCACGTGGTGATAGCGCACGTACAGCTCCTCGCCCCCGAGCAGCGTGAGCCCGTCCAGGTCCGGCGCCAGGCCCGCGCAGGTGACGAGGATGCGGTCTCTTCGCTCACGCAGGCTTTGCGCCGCCAGCCAGGAGACCTCCGCATGGACGAGGGGATTCATGAGGTCCGTGAGTCTACGCCAGCTTCGCGCTCATACCGGCACGGGCGAGAGCCGGGGCGTCCCCAGCAGCTCCAGCGTCCGCACCGCCACATCCGCCAGCGTGGCCGAGCACGGCTGACAGCCTCCTCCACAGCAAGGAGACCAGTCCCCCTCCGGGTTCCTGAGCAGGGGATACACGCAGCTGCGCAGGTAGTCCGGCAGCCCGGCCTCCTCGGAAGCACGGCGCAGCGCCTCCTGGACGGTGGGGTCCTTCACGTCGAGCACGCCCCCTTCATAACGGTGCGCGCGCCCCTTGGGGACCCGGCTTCACTCCCGGGCAGGCGAGCAGCCCTGCCTGTCTCCTTCTGGAGCCCGCGCGTGGATTTCTATTGCGTGCACTAGTTAGGGGCCTTACTAATCGGGAGCGGCATCCTTTCGCCGAGCATCGAGATGAGCGTGAGTCCTCCTCCCATCACCCGCTTCGAGCGGCTGCAGCGACTGGCGAAGCGCTTTCCGCAGCTCGACTCGAGCGGTCTGGAGACGTGCATCACCCTGCTGCGCCTGTCGAACGACTTGTCCGACGCCTACGACGCCAGCCTGGCGCGGCACGGGCTGTCGAAGGGGCGCTTCACGGTGCTCGTCCGGCTGTACTCCACCAGCGAGACGGAGGGCGGCCGAGGGCTCATTCCGGCGGAGCTGGCGGAGAGCTCGTGCGTGAGCCGCGCCACCATGACGGGCCTGCTCGACACGCTGGAGAAGGACGGCCTCATCTCCCGGGAGGACCACCCGGAGGACCGTCGCATGTACACCGTGCACCTCACGCCAAAGGCCCGGCAACTGCTCGAAGGGATGCTCCCCGAGCACTACCGTCGCGTGGCCGCGCTCATGGCTCCGTTGAGCGAGCAGGAGCGAGACACCCTGCGCGAGCTGCTGGCCAAGGTCTCCACCGGCCTCCCCGCCTTCCGCGAGCCGTGAGCCACCCCTTGCCCTCCTGATTCCCCTCTGCCGGACCCGGCGGATGACCCGCTTCGTCCAGATGGTTAGCCACCAAATCATCGACTCGCTGAACCTTTGAGAACCACCATGAGCACTGCTTCCCCTTCCTTGGATGTGCAGGACAACGATGTTCCGAAGAACCTCCCCTCCGTCGCGAGGGAGCCCGCCGCGCCGCGCTCGCGAGCGAAGAAGGTGTTGCCCGCCCTCGTCGCCCTGGCGCTGGTGGGCGGCGGCGTCCGCTGGGCGCTGACGCGTGGCCACGAGTCCACGGATGACGCGCAGGTGGAGGGCCGCATCGCCAACGTGTCGCCGCGCGTGTCCGGCATGGTGGCCAAGGTGTTGGTGAGCGACAACCAGGCGGTGAAGGCCGGCGACGTGCTCGTCGAGCTGGACGCCACGGACCTGGACGCGAAGCTGGAGGTGGCTCGCGCGGACGTGCTGAGCGCGGAGGCGCAGGCGTCCAACGCGCAGTCGCAGCTGTCGCTCACGGAGGTCAACGCCGGGGCGAACCTGCGGCAGGCGCGCGGTGGCGTGGTGCAGGCCAACAGCGGCATCAGCTCGTCCAAGGCGGCGCTGGACCAGGCGCACGCGGACGTGGCGGCGGCCGAGGCCCGCTTCAAGCTGGCGGACTCGGACATGACGCGCGTGAGGACGTTGAAGCAGGAGGGCGCGGTGACGCAGGCGGACCTGGACGCTCGGCAGTCCGCGTATGACCAGGCGAAGGCGTCGCTGGACGTGGCGCGCGCGCGGCTGACCTCCACGCAGGCGGGGGTGCAGGGCTCCTCCGGCGGGCTGGAGACGGCGCAGGGCAAGCTCGCCGCCGCGGAGACGGGGCCAGTGCAGGTGCAGGCGGCGCAGGCGGCGGTGAAGCTGGCCGACGCGAAGCTCAAGCAGGCCCAGGCGGCGCTGCACCTGGCGGAGCTGGCCGTCTCCTATACGCACGTCCGCGCGCCGGTGGACGGCGTGGTGAGCCGCCGCACGGTGGAGGTGGGGCAGATGGTGGGCCCGGAGCGTCCGCTGATGGCGGTGGTGCCGCAGGACGACGTGTGGGTGGTGGCCAACTTCAAGGAGGACCAGGTTGGCGAGATGAAGGCGGGGCAGCCGGTGGAGGTGGAGGTGGATGCGTTTGGCAGCCACGCCTTCAAGGGCCACGTGGACAGCCTGGCCGGCGCCAGCGGCGCGCGCTTCGCGTTGCTGCCTCCGGACAACGCGTCCGGCAACTTCGTGAAGGTGGTGCAGCGCATCCCCGTGCTCATCCGCTTCGACGGTGAGTCGAAGGTCGCCCTCAAGCCGGGCATGAGCGCCGTCGTCACCGTCGACACGAGGAGCCACTAGTCGTGAAGGGCGACGTCATCACCGGTTCAAAAACCGGTATCACCATCGCCGCCATGGCCGCGGCGCTGATGTCCGTGCTGGACATCTCCATCGTCAACGTCGCGCTCAGCGACATCCGCGCGAGCTTCGGCACGCCGTTGGACCAGATTGCCTGGGTGTCCACCGGCTACATGATGGCGAACGTGGTGGTCATCCCGATGACGGGCTGGCTCCAGCGGCGCTTCGGCTTCCGGCGCTACTTCACCGCGTCCATCCTCATCTTCACCGCGGCCAGCGTGCTGTGTGGCCTGGCGTGGAACCTGCCTTCGCTGGTGGTCTTCCGCATCCTCCAGGGCATGGGCGGCGGCGCCATCATCCCCACGTCGCAGGCCATCCTCTTCGCGCGCTATCCGCAAAAGGAGCACGGCATGGCCGGCGCGCTCTTCGGCCTGGGCGCGGTGACGGGGCCTCTTTTGGGGCCCACGGTGGGCGGTCTGCTCATCGAGGTGGCGAGCTGGCACTGGATCTTCCTCATCAACCTGCCGGTGGGCCTGTTCGCCGCGTTCATGGCGTGGCGCCACATCAAGCAGGAGGACTTCGCCCCCTCCACGGCCCGCGTGGACCGCTGGGGAATCGCCCTGCTCGCGGTGGGCATGGCGGCGCTCCAGTTCGTGCTGGAGGAGGGCACGCGCGAGGACTGGTTCGACAGCATGAAAATCACCGTGCTCGCCGTGGTGGCGGGCGTGGCGCTCATCACCTTCATCGTCCACCAGCTGGAGACCCCCGAGCCGGTGGTGGATTTGAGGGTGTTCGCCAACCGCTCCTATGCGGCGGCCACGGGGGTGAACTTCCTTGTCGGGACCGCGCTGTTCGGAGGCTCGTTCCTCTTCAGCCTCTTCTGCGGCACGGTGATGCACTACTCGGCGCTCGACATCGGCCTGGTGTTCCTCAAGGGCAGCTTCATCCAGGTGCTGTTGATGCCGCTCATCGGCAAGTTCGGCGGCAAGCTGGACGGGCGCTGGCTGGTGGGCCTGGGAATCGTCGGCATGTGCCTGTCGCTGTGGACCAACGGCCACTTGAGCAGCACGGCGGACGAGGCGGCGCTGATTACGCCCGTCTTCATCCGCGCCTGCTCCATGGGCTTCATCTTCGTGCCCCTGTCGGTGATGGCGCTCAGCAACCTGCGGCCGGACCAGCGCGGCAACGCGGCGGGACTCTTCAACCTGACGCGCGAACTGGGCGGCTCCATCGGCACCGCGTGGATGAGCAGCGCGCTCAACCGGCTGACGAAGGTGAACACCACGGCGCTCGCGTCGCACGTGGACCCGTACAGCCAGGTGACGCAGGAGCAGCTCGCCGCCCTCAAGGCCACGGTGGCCTCGCGGGTGACGGACCCGCTGTCCGCCGCCTACGGCCTGTTCAGCCAGCGCATCAACCTGCAGGCGCTGGTGCGGGCCTTCAATGCCAACTTCACCGTGCTCACCGCCATCTTCGCGTGCTCCCTGGTGTTGGTGTTCCTCCTCCAGCGCGCCAACCCCGGCGTGAAGGTGGAAGGCGCGCACTGAGGCCGGCACCCAGGCGCTGAAAACAAGAAGCGGGTCCGCTCCTGGAGGAACGGACCCGCTTCGTTTTTCCAGCAGGCGACGAGGACCGCCGGTTCGGCTCAGCGCCGACGGGCGCGGACCTCCGCGGGCTTGCGACGGCGGCTCAAGAGCCCGGCCATGGCCAGCAGCGCGGTGGCGGCGACGAACGGCGCACCGCCCGTGGCCGACGCGCCACAGCCCTGCGGGCCGCTCTCGGACAGCGGGTTGTTGCGGCCGTTGTCATCGTTCACCACGCCGACGTTCGGCGTGCCGGTGCCGGGCAGCGTGGGGACGGAGACGACCGGCGGCGTGGGAATCGGCGTCGGCGTCGTGTCCGGCGTCGGCGTGGTGTCCGGCGTCGGCGTCGGCGTGGGGGTCGGCTCCGGCGCGGGCTCGGGGACGGGCTCGGGAGCCGGCGCGGGCGGAATCACGTCCTCGAGCGCGGTGCTCATGGTGAAGCCATCGTGGTACACGCTCGCCTCGGGCCTGATGCTGTCCTCGCGGTACAGGCCGAGCTTCAGGTAGTTCATCTCGCTGCCGAACTGCGTGGCGCCCATCTTCTTCGGCAGCGCCACCTTCCCGTTGTGCCAGAGCTGAACGAAGCCGACCTTCGCGTTGGACGACCACTTCACCTGGAGCACGAAGTCGTGCCACTCGCCCCGGGAGAGGGGGCCTTCCCAGGCGATGGGGGCCTCGGAGCCGCCCACGCGCAGGAACATCCGGTCTCCCTTCACGAAGAACTCCAGCGGCGGCGAGCCACAGCAGCCCTCCTGGTGCCACTGCGCGAACACCTGCCACCCGTCCGACAGCGGGTAGTTCTGTGGGAACAGCGTGCTCCACTTGTAGAAGTACGTGGAGCCCGTCTTCTCCTCGCTGATGTAGAGCAGCTCGTTGCGGTTGCCGCTCGCGCCGATGGGGTCATCGCCTTGGCGCACGGTGGCCTTCAGGGCATAGCGGCCTTCGCGCACCATGTCCGTCACCACCTGGAGGCGGCTGTTGGAGACGCTCTGCGAGCGCGTCCACTGCGAAATGTTTCCGGTCTCGAAGTCGCCCTTCCACACCACTTCCGCGGAAGCGAGTGAGGGAACCACGAACATCAGGGCGGCGAGGCGAAGGAATGCGGTCAAACGAGGTCCTTTCATTCCGGGTTGGCGCATGGGGACACCCGGCCGGGCGTGCTACTTCCCGCTCGTGACTGACTGCCAACCCCCAGGACGTCGTGCCCTCGTTCGCTTGCTCGGAGTGGCTCGAAGCGACACGTCGCCTTCGTCCTCGCTCGCCGCTTGTCTCAGGAGGCAGTGATTCCCGGGGGATGGAGCGCCGCGTCGCGGGTGGGTGCTCGGGCCACCTCGCGTCGAGCCACGCTCGCCCGCTGTTCGGCCTGGGCAGGTGCCGTTGTCCCGCACGTCTGCCGTTGCACGGGAAATCCAGACCTGCGTCATTCGCACGCGAGGATTTGGAGGCCTGTCCGTTCGTACGAGGCGGACGTGGACTCCCGAACGTCTTCCTCGTGGGAGCGGGGTGTCTCATTTCCGTCGAAAGTCGGCGACAGCAGGAAGGTTGGTGTAGAACCCAACGCGTGGGCGGCTGCTTGGGGGAGTTGCCCGAGGGGGCAGCATGTTGAAATCGACGTACGACAAGGCCCTGGTCCTGGCGCTGGCCGCGCCCGTGCTCGTTGTCACCTTCCTGCTCGCGCGCACGCCGTCCGGGGGGAACGGGGTGGAGGCGCGATTCTGGGCCGAGCGCCGGGCATCCGCGCGCATCGAGGCCCGACTCACCTATCCGGAGGCCGACCGCTATCGCCCGCGCGTCTCCGCCGGCGGCTGTCTCATTCCTCCCGAGCCCATCCCGCTGAAAGAGCTGGCCCGGCTGGAGGAGGACGGCGACTGGGCGGGCATCGCCGCCGCGTATGGCCTGCAGGGCGAGTGGAACCAGTCCGGCTCCTTCCTGGAGCGGATGACCGCGTCGCCGGACCGCGACAGCGACCTGGCCGCCGTGCACCTGGCAAAGGGAGCGCACGAGCAGGCGCTGCGCCTGCTGGACGGCGTGCTGGCGTCGAAGCCCCAGCACCCGCAGGCCTTGTGGAACCGCGCGCTGGTGCTCCGCGACATGGGCCTCACCATGAAGGCGGCGGAGACCTTCGAGAAGGTGGCCGCGCTCGGTGAGCAGGGGTGGAGTCGCGAGGCGAAGGCGCACGCGCTGACGCTGCGCGAGGAGACGCAGGAGCGGGCCCGCAGGTGGCGTGGCGCGCGCGACGCGACGCTGGCGCTGATGGACGACGCCCAGGCGCCGCTGCCGCTCCAGGAGGCGCGTCAGAGTCCGGGCGTCGTGCGACAGCACTTCTATGACGTGGTCCGCGCGGCGTCGTCCAAGGAGCGCGTGCTGGCGCTGATGCCGCTGGCGCGGGAGCTGGACCGCATCCAGGGGGGCTCCTCGCTCGTGGATTACGTGACGCGCGTCGCCTCCCGCGACTTCGTGCGCCGGGGCGAGCTGGCGAAGGGCTACGCGGAGCTGGTGCGCAAGCGCGTCAGCGCGCCGGAGTCGCTGGTGGAGTCGGTGCGGGCCTCGGGGGAGGACGACCTCTTCGTGGGGCTGGCGCTGCACAACAAGGCCGCGCTGCGCTACCTGCCGGAGTTGGTGTCTCGCGCCCAGCGCGAGCAGGACTCCTGGTTCAACCTCTTCCTGGAGCGCGAGCAGGCGCGCAAGGAGACGGCGGACGGCGAGTGGTGGAAGGCCGAGCAGCGCCTGTTCAACGCGCTCCAGCGCTGCCGCGAGGGCGCCTTCTCCACGCGCTGCGTGGAGCTGGAGATCCGCCTGGGCATCCTCTACGCGGACCTGCGGCGGCTGACGGAGGCCGAGCAGCACACGCGCACCGCCTGGTCCTGGGCGCGCCAGCTCCAGGAGTGGGAGCTGGAGTTGACGGCGCTGGAGAACCTCAACCACATCGCGAGAGACCGCGGCGATTTCTCCAGCGCCATCGCCTACGTGGAGGAGTGGTCCGCGCGCGGCGGTCGCATCATCGACACCTGCTACTGGCCGCACATCAATCGGGCCCACACGTACTACCTGGCGCTGCGTCCGGAGGCCGCGCGTGAGTCGCTGGCCGCCGCCGCCGCGTGTCCCCAGGCGCCGTTGGACCTGATGTTCGGAGCGACGTTCGCGGAGATGGCGCGCGCGCGGCCGGACCCGAAGGACGCGGAGCGGCTGCGCCAGGTGTTCGACGTCGCGCGGGTCAACAACCCGATGCCCGGCGACGCGGTGTACGCGCGCTACATCGAGGGCCGCTTCGCGCTGGACCGGGAGCACGCGCGGGGCGTGGAGCTGCTCACGCGCACCATCGAGGACGCGCGGAAGCTGCCGTCCACCGACGTGCTGGCGCGCGAGTCGTGGACGCTGAGCTACTCCTCGCTCGTCACCGATGCCGGGCGCACCGGCGACTACGCGCGGGTGCTGGAGTTGATGGCCGCGCAGCTGGAGACGCAGGTGCCCACGAAGTGCGCGCTGGCCGCCGCCGTGCACAGCGAGCGCTCCGTGGCCGTCGCGCGTGGACCGAACGGCGAGCTGGTGGGCGACTATCAGGGAGACCGCAAGGTGCCCTTCGCCGAGAGCCCCAGCGCGCAGCTCGTCCCCGAGCGGGTGCGGCAGGCGCTGCGAGGCTGCCCCCAGGTGGACGTGCTGGCCTGGGCGCCTGTCTTCGGGCGCACGGACCTGCTTCCCTCGGAGCAGCCCTGGAGCTTCCGCATGGGCCGCACCGTGCCGCCCTCCGTCGGCGCGCCCGCGTCCCGGAGGCTGGTCGTCTCCAGCGTGGAGGCGCCCGCGCTGCTGCAGTTGCCCCGGCTGCCCACCTGGACGCCGCCGCCCGAGCCGCCGCCCCCGGCGCTGGAGCTGCTGTCGGGCTCCGACGCCACGCCCTCTCGGGTGCTCTCGCGCATGTCGGACGCGACGGAAATCGAGATTCACGCGCACGGCATCAGCGACCCCGTCCTCTCCGACGCCTCGCTGGTGGTGCTCTCTCCCGAGGGCAACGGCCGCTACGCGCTGACGGCGGACATCGTCCGGCAGACGAAGCTTGCGGGCTCGCCGCTCGTCTTCCTCGCGGCGTGCAGCGCGGGCCGGCTGGCCTCCACGACGACGCACGAGCCCTTCAGCCTGCCCGCCGCCTTCATCGAGGCGGGCGCGCGCGCGGTGCTCGCCTCCACCGTGGACATCCCCGACGCGGCGGGCCGCTTCTTCGACGGCGTGCGCCAGCGCATCCGGGCAGGCACCGCGCCCGCGGTGGCCCTGCGCGACGAGCGCCAGCAGTGGCTTTCGCGCGACGCCCGCAACAGCTGGACGCACCACGTGCTGCTGGTGGAGACGTCCGACTGAGCCCGACCCCGCTTCAGAGGGGCGTGGGCAGGTACGTGTTCCCCTGGGGCACGAGGAAGTGGTGGAACGTGACGGACGCGCTCACGTCGAGCGCGTGCACCCAGTGCCACCAGCCCACGGGGATGAAGACCAGCTCCCCGGGCTCCAGCACGGCCTCCACCACGTGCGCCTCCGAGTACAGCGGGAAGCGCTCGGCGTCCGGCCGCGCCGCGTCCACGTGGCTGAACGTCCCGTAGCGCGGGTACATCAGGTGGCGCTGGAAGGAGGGGATGAGCTTGATGTGCTTGCGCCCCATCACCTGCGCCAGCAGCACGTTCATGTTGTCGTGGTGCAGCGGGGTGACGGTGCCCGCCGGGCCCAACAACAGCGTCATCATGTCTGGCCGGAGCTGCGCGTCGATGATGCCCTGGGGCGCGCGCACGTCGTCGCGCAGCGGCTTGAGGCCGTCGCGCTGCCAGTTCTCGTTGCGCGGCACCATGTAGTAGTCGTTCGTCGCGCCGCCCGTCGCCACGCGGTGCACGTAGTCGGAAAAGCGCATCGTCTCGCGGTGCTTCTCCGGCTCGGGCGCGTGGTCGGGGTTCGACTCCCGCCGCGTCATCACCTCCACCTGCGCGTCCCCCGCGCGCTCCGCCAGGTACGGCAGCGTCCAGCGCGTAAGCGCGGGCCAGTCCTTCATCAGCCCCGTCAGCACCACCGGCCGGTGCCCGAAGTAGTAGCGCGTGAAGAACTCGTCGGCGCTCAACGCCTCCCGCCGCTCCAGCGCCGCATGCCCGCCCGACTGCCGGTGCAGCGTGCTGTAGACATCCATCACGGACTCCAGCCAGCCGTAGCGCCGCCCCAACCGCTGACACGCCTGGAAGAACGGGTGCGCCTCCACGCGCGCCACCTCTTCCTTCGCCACGTCTTCCGTCACGCCCACGCCCATCAATGCGCGACACGCCTCCTCCCGCGTCACTCCCAGCGCGAGGTTCTCCACCAGCCAGACCTGCCACTCCAAAGCCAACCGGGACGTATCCGCGCTCATTTAGAAATCCTTGGATTTCATGACTCAAACCACCCCCCGCCCTCTCACGGCAACGCGGCGGAGCATGTTAAGGACGGCGACAGCTTCAAGGTTTCATCCACCAGCAACTTGTACGTGCTGCCTGTATCCCAGCACGAGGAGCGAGCGCATGACGCCCGGTTCCAAGCAGTCCCCGAGTGTCCAAGTCGTCGAGTCGAGTGCCGCGGACGCCCACGTGAAGAACAACTACGTGGACTGCGCCACCGAGGTGGGGGTTCAGCGCCAGCGCAAGCCTCTGCCGATGCCGTCCACCCCCGCCCTGGCCTCCGCTCCGGAGCCCCGCTAGGCCGCCTCCCTCACCAGCGGCGGGGCCCGCACCCCACCCCTGGAGATCCATGCCCGGACGGGAATGACCCCCCTCCGGGCATTTGCTTGTCTGTGTCCTTGCACTTTTTTCTCAAGGAACGGGCGCCTTCGCGTCTTTGACTGGGAAACCTGCCGCGCGAGCATGTAGGACAACATGGCAAATCTCTTCAACCGGGAGCGGAGGCGCTACGAAGCGTTCATCCGACAGCACCGGCCCAGCCTGCTGGGTCTGGCGCGCCGGTTGTCCGCCCGTTCCAGCCTGGAGGCGGAGGACCTGGTCCAGGAGACCTTCGAGCGGGCGATGAACGAATTCGAGGCGTTGAAGGACCGGACGGACGCGGCGGCGGCGGCGTGGCTGTGCACGACGATGACCAACCGCTTCCTGGATTATTGCCGCAGGCAGCGCACGGAGTCGCGGGGGATGCCACACCTGGCCCTGGTTCAGGAGGGGGTGGCGCAGGGGGAGGCCCAGGAGAACTGGGAGCTGGTCAGCACCGAGGAGTTCCAGAAAGCGGTGGAGCGGCTGAAGCCGCACCTGCGCGACGCCTACCGGCTGCACGCCGAGGGCAAGCGCTACAACGCCATCGCCGAGCATTTCAACGTTCCCGTGGGCACGGTGGGCAGTTGGCTCACCCTGGCGCGCAGGGACCTGAAGGACTTGCTGCTGCCACAGGTAGCGGTGGCCCGGGAGCGGGGGGCAACGAGCTCATGACGACGCCATGCACCAACAACCGACTGCACCTCTTCGTGGACGGAGAGCTGTCCGCCACGGAGGCGGAGGCCTTTCGCCAGCACCTGACGCGGTGCTCGGAGTGTGAGTCGGGGCTGAGGGATTTGCTGCAACTGGAGCTGCTGGCCGCGAGGGCGCTGGGAGGCGCCGCGCCGGTGGCCGAGTCGCCCGAGGTGGTGGAGCCGGTGACCGCGAAGGTGCTGCCGCTGCGGGCCAGGCTCCAGAAGGTCTACCGCACGGCGCTGCCGCTGGCGATGGCGGCGGGCCTGGCGACGGTGTTCATCCGCTTTCAGGCCCCGCCGGAGATTCCGGGCGAGGTATGGCTTTCGAGCGCGGACTCCCGCACCTTCGAGGCGCGGTTGAGCCACCCGAAGGCGGACCGCTTCCTCCCCTACAGCCCGATGCGCGGCACCAGCCATGCGACGGAGATGTTGCCGCTCAGGCCGCTGGCGGAGCTGGAGGAGCGGCACGACTTCCGGGGCATCGCCGCGGCGTATGCGCTGCGCGGGGACTGGCAGCAGGCGGAGGCGTTCCTGGGCCGGGAGGCGGAGTCCGCGGACAAGGCCAACGACCAGGCCGTCGTCGCGCTGAGCCGGCAGCGGTACGAGGAGGCCCTGGGCCTCTTGACGAGCGCGCTGCGGCAGAACCCGAACCACGCGCAGGCGCTGTGGAACCGCGCGCTGGTGCTGCGGGAGCGGGACTTGCTGGACCGCGCGGCGGCGTCGTTCGACACCGTGGCCTCGCTGGGTGAGGAGGGCTGGAGCGCGGAGGCCCGGCGGATGGCCGCGGAGCTGCGCACGCAGCTGGCGGAGGAGCGCGTGCGGTGGCGGCGGCAAGTCACGGATGCGTGGCTGACGCTGACGGGGGATGCGCCCTGGGACGCGAAGCAGCTCGCGCAGCGGCCGGTGGTGGCTCGCGCGGCGCTGTACGAGGCGGTCCGCACCGTGACTTCGAAGGAGGGCGTGGAGGCGCTGCTGCCGCTCGCGAAGGAGCTGGACACGCTGGGTGGGGGCTCGGTGCTGCAGGACTACGTGCGGCAGGTGGCGACGCGGGACTTCGCCGCGAGGGCGCCGCTGGCGCAGGGGTATGCGGGGCTCCTGAGGGAGCGCGAGACGAAGAAGGACGCCACGGCGCTGTTGGAGTCGCTGCGTCGCTCGGGGGAGCGGGACATCTACTTCGGGGCGCTGGTGCACACGGGGAGCGCGGTGGTGGACGCCACGGCGCTGAGCGCGCTGAAGGGCTTCGCCGAGGGCACGCCGGACCCGTGGCTTCACCTGCTGGCCGAGCGTGAGGGCATCCGCCGCGAGCTGGCCGCCGGCCACACGGCGCTGGCGGAGAAGCAGTTGATGGACGCGATGCTGACGTGCAACGGGCTGGGCAACATCGTCCCGTGCATGGAGCTGAACTGAGCCGTCGCTTCGGAGCCTGAAGCCGTCGAGGGGTCGGTCCATCAGGGCCGGCCCCTTCGCATTTTGGAGGGAGTCGTCACTTCCGGGCCCGGGACTTTTGCGCGGTGTTGGAGCGGAGGTCACTCGTGGAGGGGTGCCCGCCGCGTGCCGTCAGCCTGGCTGCCGCGCTGTTGTCCACCGTGCGAACGCGGGCACGCGCCGAGTCCGGTGTCCTCGGGTGCGTGGCAGGCTCGCCCGCATGCCTGAGTTCGCGCCTCGCAACATGAGCGACTACGCGGCCACCCACCGGGACTTCAAGTGGGAGCGGCCCGAGCACTTCAACTTCTCCACCGACGTGGTGGACCGGCACGCCACCGAGCGCCCGGAGTCGCTGGCGCTCCTGTGGTCCGACGAGTCCGGGCGCGAGCAGCGCTTCACGTGGCAGGGCGTGCGGCAGCGCTCGATTCACGCCGCGCAGTTCCTCACGGGCCTGGGGCTGAAGAAGGGCGACCGCGTCTTCATCATGATGCCCCGGATACCGGAGTGGTGGTTCCTGGTGCTGGGCTGCATCCGCGTGGGCATCGTCTTCATGCCCGGCACGCCCATGCTCACCGTCAAGGACATCCGCTACCGGTTGGTGGCCGCGGACGCCAACGCGGTCATCGCGGACATGAGCTGCCTGGACCGCTTCGAGGGGCTCGCGGGAACGGGCCGCGTGGAGACCTGGGTCGCGGTGGGCAAGGGCGCGCCCGAGCCGTGGGTCTCCTACGAGGCGGGCACCATGGGCACCGCCGCGCATGGCCAGGCCTTCGCGCCCACTCGGGCGGAGGACCCGCTGCTCATCTACTTCACGTCCGGCACCACCGGCATGCCGAAGATGGTGCTGCACACGCACGCCAGCTACGGCCTGGGCCACGTGATTACCGGGCGCTACTGGCTGGATTTGACGCCGGAGGACCGGCACCTGACGTTGAGTGACACGGGCTGGGCCAAGTGCGCCTGGGGCAAGCTCTTCGGGCCGTGGAGCCAGGGCGCGTGCAACGTCGTCTACGACTTCCGGGGCCGCTTCGACGCGGCGAAGATTCTCGAGGTGCTGGAGTCCCAGCGCGTCACCACCTTCTGCGCGCCGCCCACCGCGTGGCGCGCGTTGGTGCTCCAGGACCTCCAGGCCGTGGACCTGACGGCGCTGCGCCACACGGTGAGCGCGGGCGAGCCGCTGAACCCGGAGGTCATCGACTCGTGGATGGCGGCCACGGGGCTGCACATCCGCGAGGGCTACGGGCAGACGGAGACGGTGGTGGTGGTGGGCATGTTCCCCTCGGTGGAGCCGCGCGTGGGCTCCATGGGCAAGCCGTCCCCTGGCTTCACCGTGGGCGTCATCGACGAGGCCGGGCAGGAGGTGAAGGACGGCCAGGAGGGCGACATCGCGGTGCGCGTGGCGCCGGAGCGCCCGGTGGGGCTGTTCCAGGAGTACCTGGGTGACGACGCGGCCAACGCGGCCTGCCGCCGGGGTGACTGGTACGTCACCGGGGACAGGGCGGTGCGGGACGCGGAGGGCTACTTCTGGTTCGTGGGCCGCGCGGACGACGTCATCAAGACGTCCGGCTACCGCGTGGGCCCGTTCGAGGTGGAGTCCGCGCTGCTGGAGCACTCCGCCGTGGCGGAGTCGGCGGTGATTGGCGTGCCGGACGACAAGATTGGCCAGCGCGTGAAGGCCTACGTGGTGCTGGCGCCGGGCTTCACGCCGTCACAGGAGCTGGCGAAGGAACTCCAGGAGCACGTGAAGCGCACGACGGCGCCGTACAAATACCCGCGCGAGGTGGAGTTCGTCACCGAGCTGCCCAAGACGGTGAGCGGCAAGATTCGCCGCGCGGAGCTGCGCGCCACGCCGCCGAAGCCGGGGTGAGGACGTCACCCCGGCTCCAACGCCTGGCTAGCTGCTCCAGTCCGAGTGCACGAAGCCGGCGTCGGGCTTGTCCCGGCGCTGGTACGTGTGCGCGCCGAAGTCGTCACGCTGGGCCTGGGTGAGGTTCTGCGGCAGCTCCGCGCTGCGGTAGCTGTCCATGTAAGCCAGCGACGAGCTGAACACGGGGATGGGGATGCCCAGCTTCGTCGCCGTGCCCACCAGCTTGCGCCACGACGGCGCCAGCTTCTCGAGCACCGGCGCGAAGGCGTCCGACACGAGCAGGTTGGGCAGCTCCGGCTGGCGCGTGAAGGCCTCGCGCAGCGGGGTGAGCAGCTTCGCGCGGATGATGCAGCCGCCCCGCCAGATGCGCGCCATCTCCGCCAGGGAGACGTTCCACTTGTACTCCTGCGACGCCGTCTGGATGAGCCGCATGCCCTGCGCGTACGTCACCACGCGCGCCGCGTACAGCGCGTCATGGGCCCACGCCCCCAGCTGCGCCTTCTCCTCGGCGGACAGCGCCTCGGAGGGGCCCTTGAGCTTGTGGCTCGCCGCCACGCGCTGGTCCTTCATCGAGGACAGGTTGCGCGCGTCCAGCGCGGAGGCGATGGAGGGAATCGGCACGCCTAGGTCCAGCGCCACCTGCACCGTCCACTTGCCCGTGCCCTTCTGCCCGGCCTTGTCCAGCACCAGGTCCACCAGCGGCTTGCCCGTCTCCGCGTCCTTCTTGCGCAGCACCTTGATGCTGGTCTCCAGGAGGAAGGACTCGGCGATGCCCTTGTTCCACTGCGAGAAGAGGTCCGCCACGCCCTCCGCCGACAGGCCCAGGCCCCGGCGCAGCACGTCGTACGTCTCCGCGAGCAGCTGCATGTCCGCGTACTCGATGCCGTTGTGCACCATCTTCACGAAGTGGCCCGCGCCATCCGGCCCCACGTGGGTGACACACAGGCCCTCGTCCGTGCGCGCGGCGATGGCCTCCAGCACCGGCTTCACCAGCGCATACGCCTCCGTCGGGCCGCCGGGCATGATGGACGGGCCGTGCCGCGCGCCCTCTTCTCCGCCGGACACGCCGATGCCCAGGAAGTGAAAGCCCTTGCTCTTGCAGAGCTCCTCGCGTCGCCGCGTGTCCTGGAACCAGGAGTTGCCCGCGTCCATGATGACGTCGCCCGGCGACAGGAGCGGGAACAGCCGCTCCATCATCTGGTCCACCGGCGCGCCCGCCGTAATCATCAGCAGGATGCGCCGGGGGCGCTCCAGCCGTGACACGAACTCCTCCAGGGACGCGGTGCCCTTCACCTCCGGATGCCCGTACTTCTGGTGCATCTCGTCGATGCGCTCCGGATGCCGGTCCCAGGCCGTCACCCGGAAACCGCGGTCCGCGATGTTCAGGGCCAGGGCCGCGCCCATGACGCCCATTCCCGCCACGCCGAACTGCGCGCCCGTCTGGGCGCTCGCTGCCGCACTCATGCTTCCTCCGAAGATGGCCCGCTCACCGTCCCGCGGCGGCGGAGTCCAACATCCACTGCGCATTCGTCACCCGGGCCGCCGGAAGCGCCAGGTCCCCCGCGAGCGCCCGGTGCACCGTCTCCCGCTTGCCCGCGCCCGCCACCAGCATCAGCACCGCGCTCGCTGACAGCAGCGTCGGCATCGTGAGCGTCATCCGCCAGGGCGGCGGCTTGGGGCCCACCACGGACAGCACGCGCCGGCTCTTCTCCTCCAGCGCCGGGTGGCCGGGGAAGAGGCTGGCCGTATGCCCGTCCTCTCCCATTCCCAGCAGCACCACGTTCAGCATCGGCGGCAGCTTTGTTTCGTACTCGCGCGCGGCCGCTTCTCGGTCCCCGCGCTCGCCTTCCATGCGGAACACCTGCGCGGGCGACAGCCGCAGCGGCGCAATCAGCGTCTCCTCCACCATGCGGTAGTTGCTGTCCGCGTCGTCCGGCGGCACGAAGCGCTCGTCCACGAAGTACAGGTCCACCCGCTCCCACGGCAGCACCAGGCGCGACAGCTCCCGGTACGCGGGCCCCGGCGTGCCTCCGCCCGACACGGCCAGGCTCACCCGCCGGTTCATCGCGAGCGACGTCTGGAGCGAGCGCGCCATCCACTCGGCGGCGGCCCGGGCCAGGTTCTCCGGCGGGAGGACGCGGGGAGGCAGCCCGGTCATAGCTGCGTCCACCGTCGCCCGTCGCGGGCGAGCAGCGCGGCGGCGGCCTGGGGACCGGTGCTGCCGACCGTGTAGGGGTGCACCGTGCCTCCCTCGCCGGACTCCAGGGCCTGGAGGATGGGCGTCACGTAGGCCCACGCCTGCTCCACGCTGTCCTGCCGCGCGAAGAGCGTGGCGTTGCCGCGCATGCAGTCCAGGAGCAGTCGCTCGTACGCCTCCGGCACCGGCTTCTGGAAGCTCTCCTCGTAGTTGAAGTCCATGGTGACGCCCGCGATGTTGACGTCCTCGCCGGGCACCTTGGACTCGAAGGAGAGGGCGATGCCCTCCTGGGGCTGGATGCGCACCGTGAGCACGTTGGGCTGCAAGCGCTGGCAGGTGGCGCCCTCGCCGGAGAACAGGCCGATGGGCACCGACTTGAAGTGGATGGACACCTCCGTCATCCGCTTCTTCAGGCCCTTGCCCGCGCGCAGGTAGAAGGGCACGCCCTCCCAGCGCCACGAGTCCACGCTGAGCTTCATGGCCACGTACGTGGGCGTGCGCGAGTCGGGCTTCACGCCCTTCTCCTTGAGGTAGCCCTCGTACTGGCCGGCCACCACGGAGCGCGCCACCTCCTTGCCCTCCACGGGACGCAGCGCGCGGAACACCTTGTTCTTCTCGTCGCGGATGTCCTCCGCGCCGAAGGACACCGGCGGCTCCATGGCGCACAACGCGAGCACCTGGAGCAGGTGGTTCTGCACCATGTCCCGGATGACGCCCGTCTCGTCGTAGAAGCCGCCGCGGCCCTCCACGCCAATGGACTCCGCCGCCGTGATTTCCACGTGGTCGATGTGGTTGCGGTTCCACAGCGGCTCGAAGATGGCGTTGGCGAAGCGGAAGACCAGGATGTTCTGGACGGTCTCCTTGCCCAGGTAGTGGTCGATGCGGAAGATCTGCTTCTCGTCCAGCACCGCCGCCAGCTCGCGGTTCAGCTCGCGCGCGCTCTCCAGGTCGTGGCCGAAGGGCTTCTCGATGACCAGCCGCCGCCAGGGCTTCTCGTGGGGGCGCTCCTCGCGCTTGAGCAGCCCGGCGCCGGCCAGGCTGTGCAGAATCTGGGGGAAGGTGGAGGCGGGCGTGGCCAGGTAGTAGAGCTGGTTGCCCTCGGTGCCCTGGCGCTGGGCGACCTGCTCCAGCCGCTCGCGCAGGCGCTGGAAGGCGGCCGGGTCGTCATAGCCGCCGGAGATGCCCTCCAGGCGCGGGGCGAACTTCTGCCACGTCGCCTCGTCGAGCGGCTGGGTGCGCGCGAACTTCTTCAGCCCCTCCTTCACGTGGGTGCGGAAGGCCTCGTCGTCGAGCTGCGAGCGACTGAAGGCGACGACGGAGAAGTGGTCCGGCAGGAGGTTGGCGAGCGCCAGCTCGAAGAGGGCGGGGAACAGCTTGCGCTGCGCCAGGTCTCCCGTCGCGCCGAAGAGCACCACCGTGCACGGGTCCGGGCGCGTGGCGCGCAAGAGCGGGTCTCCCTCTCGGGGATGCGTCTCGATGTGCAGGCCCTGCGCGTCCATTCCGCTGCCTCCTCCGAGTGACTTCGTGGGCGGCCACCATACGCCGCTCCCGTCGCCTCGCGGCAAGCCAGAGTGCGTGCAGTGATGTGCGCGTGACGTCTGGAGCGTCCGAAAGCGCGCCCCGGGGCCTTTTCGTGGGCCCTGGGAGGGCTGCTCTAACAGCGGGATTCGGAGGCCGCACGGCTCATGGGCGCCGAGCTTTCGGGTGAAGGCGAAGACACCCCCGTCCAGTCTCAAGGTCGCGGGGCCCACGCCCCATGCGCTCAGCGGGTGCCATTCGGGGTATCGTCCGCCCTGAGACGCCCGCCCCCCGGGCAGGCGTCTGCGCGTGTCCGGACGGTGGTGGCTGTATCGCCTCCTCCCGGCACGCTATGTCCGGTGTCCGATGATGACCTCTCGCCTCGAGCCTTCTGGCCCTCCTCGATGAAGTACCTCGTCACCGCCTGGTTCTGGGTCGTCTTCCTGCTCACCGCGCCCGTGCTCTTCACGCTGGGCGCGCTGCTGCTGCTGGTCACCTATCCCTTCGACCGGGACCGGCGGATGTTGCACTGGCTGGTGTGTGGCTGGTGCCACTGGCTGTGGCTGCACCTGTCCCCGGGCTGGCGCACGCGCTTCGAGGGCAAGGAGCACCTGCCCCAGGGGCCGTGCGTCATCGTGGTCAACCACCAGTCCGCCATGGACATCCTCGCCGTCATGGGGCTGAACCACCCGTACAAGTTCGTGGCGAAGGCCTCGCTGTTCAACCTGCCGCTGGTGGGCTGGATGATGACGCTGCTGGCCTACGTGCCCATCGTCCGGGGCTCGTCCAGCGCCATGCACCAGCTGCTGGACCCGTGCCGCAAGTGGCTGCGCCGGGGCATGCCCGTCCTCATCTTCCCGGAGGGCACCTATGCCACCGGTGGCCAGCGGCTTCCCTTCAAGCGCGGCGCCTTCCAGCTCGCGCTGGAGGAGCATGTACCGGTGGTTCCCATCGTCGTGGAGGGCACGACGGAGCTGCTCGACGGAGACGGCCCGTGGATGAACGCGCGGGCGTCCATGCGCGTGCGCGTGCTGCCGGCCCTGCC
This sequence comes from Myxococcus qinghaiensis, assembly GCF_024198215.1. Classification (GTDB taxonomy): domain Bacteria; phylum Myxococcota; class Myxococcia; order Myxococcales; family Myxococcaceae; genus Myxococcus; species Myxococcus qinghaiensis. The sequence continues at coordinate 226,580 of NZ_JAKCFA010000009.1, read as the reverse complement.
GCCGGAGTCGCTGGGGCAGGACGCGGCGGAGCTGGCCGAGCGGGTGCGCACGCTGTACGAGCGCACCCTCGCCGTGGGCCGCTGAGTCACGCGCATGGGCTGGCTGCTTTGGACCTTGGAGACGTGGCTTGTGGTGGTCGCCGCCTGGGCGCTGTCCGCCGCGCTCTTGCGTGAGCGCTCCACGTTGGAGCGCTGGATGGCCGCGCTCCTCTTCGGCGCCGCGAGCATCCTCACCTGCGTCCAGGGCCTGGGCCTGCTGGGGCAGCTGGGCCGCGTGCAGCTTGCTGTCGCGGGGCTCGTGCTCCATGGCGCCATGCTCGCGGTGGCCGTGTCGCGCGTCGGTGTCGCGGAGCTGTGGGCCCGGCTTCGCGCGGACGTGGGCGCTCCGGTGCGGCTCTTGCGCGACGTCTACCGGCGCCAGGAGCTGGCCGCCTGGGCGCTCCTGCCCGCGGCGTGCGCGCTCGTGCTCTCCAGCGTCATCGCCTGGTCCTTCCCCAACTGGGCCTGGGACGTCGTCTGGTACCACGTCCCCAAGACGAACTACGCGGTGCAGACGGGCAGCATCACCTGGGTGGATACCTCCGTCTGGTACGTCAACGGCTACCCCGAGCTCACCGAGCTGCTCTCCGTCTGGAACGTGCTGCTGCCCCGGCATACGCGCCTGGATGACCTGTCGCAGGTTCCCTTCGGCCTGTTGGGCGCGCTCGCGGTGGCCGCGCTCTGTCGCCGGGCGAGCGCGAGCCCCGCGCTGGCCGCGTCACTGGGCGCGATGTGGCTCGCCCTGCCGGCGGTGTTCCTCCAGCTTCACACCTCGCACGCGGACGTGGTGGCGGGCGCGCTGTTCATCACCGCCTTCTACTTCCTCACCGAGAAGGACTGGAGTCCCGTCGCGCGCACGCTGACGCTGCTGGCGCTGGGCCTGTACGCGGGCACCAAGGTGACGGGCCTCTTCCACCTCGCGCTGCTGTCTCCGCTGCTGCTCGTGCGCGGCGGGCTCGTGCTGTGGCGCGCGAAGGGCGCGAGGTGGCGGACACTGGGGCAGGCGGGGCTCGCGGTGCTGCTGCTGCTCTGGCTGGGCGCGCCCACGTACGTGGAGAACGCGGCGCGCACCGGCAACCCGTTCTGGCCCGCGCGCATGCGTGTGCTGGGCCGCGAGCTGGCGGGCACCATCGGCGCGGAGGAAATCGCAGGCCCTCCCGCCTTCTTCGGCGCGCCCGGGGCCTTCGAGCGCATGGTGGACAATTGGAGCGCGAAAGAAGGGATGTACTGGCCCGACGTGCGCGAGCGCGCCTTTGGCTGGCTCTTTCCGTACCTGCTCCTGCCCGTGCTGCTGTGGGTGAGCGCCTCCGCCCTCTTCAGTCGCGAGCGCTGGTTCAGGTTGTCGCTGCCGCTGCTCGCGGGACTGGCGGTGCTGGTGCCCGCGGCGTGGTGGGGGCGCTTCACGCTGGCGCTTCCCGCCGCGGGGCTGGTCGCGTTCGCCGTGCTGCACCGGCAGTTGGGCACGCGCTATCTCCAGGCGCCGCTGTCCGCCCTCGCGGCGTTCCTCTGCGTGGCGTCCTTCGCGAAGGCCTCGGTGGGCTATCGGGTGCTGCCGACGGTGGGCCCGCGCGCCTCGCCGGACGTGCGGGACGAGGACCGGATTCGTCTGCAGATTGGCTGGTTGTGGCCGCTGGACGCGATGCGCCTGCGCGAGCAGGAGCTGCGCCCCGGTGACGTGGTCGCCTACGACAGCGCGACGTCCTTCCTGGGTGAGTACTGGACGGACGACCTGCGCAACCGCGTCGAGTACGTCAACCACGAGGGCAATGACGGCGTGTACCTGGACAAGCTCCGCGCCCTCCGGCCACGCTGGGTGAGCGTGCGTCGAGCGAGTCCCGCCGAGCACCTGCTGCGCGCACGGGGGCAGGCCTTCGAGCAGCTCTTCGACTGCCCCCTCAGCTCCGCCGTCATGTACCGCGTCACTCGCTCCGACTGGTAGGTACCTCGGCGCCATCAGGGAGTGAAGGCCACAGCCTCGCTGAAAGACATCGGTGAGGGTGCGAGCCCGCGCGGCGCGTCCGATTGAAGGACAGGGCGCCCGCGCTCCGTGCTGTATCTTCCGGGCCATGCGCCAACTCTTGATTCTGCTGCTGTTGCTCGCCGCGCCAGTCTGGGCCGCTGTACCCACGGGTTTCACCGAGACCGTCTACACGGCGACCGCCCTGGACCAGGCCACGGGCATGGCGTGGGCGCCGGACGGTTCCGGACGCTTGTTCGTCACCATCAAGTCAGGGGCCATCCGGGTCGTCTCCACGGTGAACGGCCTGCCGCAGACGACGCAGCCGGGCAACACCACGCTGGTGACGAGCCTGTTCGCGACGGAGCCTGCCGTCCACACCAACAGCGAGTGCGGCGTCATCGGCATCGCGTTCGACCCGAACTACATCGTCAACCGCTACGTCTACGTCTTCGTCACCGTCTCCGCGTCGGAGCAGCAGATTGTCCGCTACACGGACTCCAACGGTACGGGCACGGCACGCACGGTGATTGTCTCCAGGCTGCCCACGCGCGGAGAGAACCACGACGGCGGCGGTATCGGCTTCGGGCCGGACGGCAAGCTGTACTTCGCCATTGGCGACCTGGGGAACGGCACCGGCGTGGATGCGGACCTCACGTCGATGGCGGCGAAGGTGAACCGGGCCAACCGCGATGGCACGCCCGCCAACGACAACCCGTTCAACGACGGCGTGGGGCCGAACAACGAGTACGTCTGGGCGCGCGGCTTCCGCAACCCGTTCACCCTGACCTTCCAGCCGAGCACTGGCCTGCTCTGGGTCAATGTGGTGGGCACCGGCTACGAGCAGACCTTCGTCGTGAACCGGCGCAATCACGCCGGCTACAACGACTACGAGAACAACCAACCGGCCGGAAACGACTCCATCACCCCCGTCATCAAGTACCGCACCAACAACCTGGACACGCGCTCCCTCGCCGCGACTGGAGCCGTGCGCGCGGGCGGTATCGCCACGTTCACCACCACGGGCACCCACGGCTTCCGCAAGGGCGAGAAGCTCACCATCGAAGGCGTCGGGGACGTGTCCTTCAACGGGGACTTCTACGTCGCCAGCACCCCCAGCGCGACGACCTTCACCCTGACGCAGACGGGCTTGCCCGATGTCAGCAGTGGCGGTGGCACCGCGAAGACGCAGCAACTGGGGGGATGCATGAACGGCGGCGTCTTCTACGACTCCACGCTCTTCCCGGACGAGTACCGCGGCAACTACTTCTTCGGCGACTACAACTCCGCCAACTTCATGCGCGTCACGCTGGTGCAGGACAACACCGTGGCGACGGTGGACCTGTGGGGGTCGAGCTTCAGCGCGTATGTCGACGCGTCGGTGGGACCGGACGGGGCGCTGTACACCATCGGCGTCTCCGGCGGACGCCTGCGCCGCATCGTGCCGACGGCTCCCGGACAGCGTCTGGTGGTGTCCGGACTCTATCCGCGCGTCGTGGAAGGCGGCCGGGCCACCTTCACCGTGCGGCTGGCGGAGGCACCCTCGGCTCCGGTCGTCGTGGATGCCTTCAAGGCGGCGGGTGGCAGCACCGACCTGCGCGTGTCCGGCGTCTCCACCTTCACCTTCACGCCGGAGAACTGGAGCGTTCCCCGCGTCGTGACGATTGAGGCGCTGGAGGATGCGGACGCGGTCGTGGACACGGCCACCTTCACCGTGGCGTCGAGCGGGCTGACCTCCGAGTCCGTGCTCGCGACCACCATCGAGGACAACTCCGCGCAGCTCGTGCTCTCGTCCAGCAACGTGCGCGTCACCGAGGGCGAGACGGCGACGTTCGACGTGTCGCTGACCCGCGCGCCCGCGAGAAGCGTGACCGTCACCGTGGCGCGCACCGCGGGCGATGCGGACCTCTCCGTGCAATCAGGAGCCTCGCTCACGTTTACGACGGCCAACTGGAACACGCCGCAGACCGTCACGCTGAGCGCCGCCGCGGACGCCGACAACGCGGACGGTGTCGCCACCTTCACCGTGTCCGCGCCGGGCCTGGATTCGCGCGCCGTCACGGTGACCGAGGAGGACCAGCAGAACCTGGCGCCCGTCATCACCTCCACGGCCCCTACCACCGCGGTGGTGGGCAATCCGTACCGCTACGACGTGGAAGCGCAGGGCCGACCGGCGCCCACGTACTCGCTCACCACCTCGCCGCCGGGCATGTCCATCGACGCGGCCACGGGCCTCATCTCCTGGACGCCCACGACGGCCATGACGGTGGAAGTGGTGGTGCGCGTGGCCAACACCGTGTCCCCGGACGCGACGCAGACCTTCTCCATCACCGTGAAGGAGGACGAGGCGCCCGTCGCGGTGCTCACGCGGCCCACGGCGGAGGAGCGCGTGTCGGGTGCGTCCGCGGAGTTCTACGGCGACTGCATCGACGATTCCGGTTGCACGCGCGCGGAGTTCTTCGTCGACGGAGTGCAGCGCTACGTCGACGAGCGCACGGACAACCACTTCCACTTCGGCGGCGAGCACAACCGCTGGGACACGACGGACCTGTCGCCCGGTGGCCACCTGGTGAAGTTCGCGGTGGTGGATACGGCTGGGAACCGGAACGAGGTCGAGGTGAAGGTGTGCGTCGGTGACGGCGACTGCACGCTGGTACCGCAGGGGCCTCCAGATGCGGGCTCGGAGCCGGACGCGGGCGTGTCACCGGACGCGGGCGTGTCACCGGACGCGGGTTCGCAGCCCGACGCCGGCCCCGTCCCCCAGTCGCCCGGGGAGGATGATGGCTGCGGCTGCGGCGCCGCGCCGGTGGGCCCGCTCGCGTGGGTGGCCCTGGCCGCGCTGGCGATGTCGCGCCGCCGCCGTCGTCAGGACTGACGGCCGCGCGCCTTGAGCGCTGGTGCTCGCCCGGCCGACTGAAGCAGGGTGTCGGCCAGGGCGAGCGCCGGAGCGATATGGGTCTCCAGCTTCTCGGTGGAGCTGGGGATGCCCTGGTACTCCGCCTCCAGCAGTCCGGCGACGATGGAGAAGCGCTGGTAGTGACGGTGGGCGCGCAGCAGGTGTTCGCCCACCTGGGGCGTGGTGAGCAGGGCGTGTGACTCCGGCGACAGGCCCTTCAGGTCGAGCGCCGAGTCCAGCGCTACGTCACCCAGCTCCTCGTCGCGCACGCCGAACAGCTTCAGGAACTTGTTGCCCAGTCCCTCGGTCTCCAGATGCAGCTCCTGGGGCACGAGGTCGCTCACGTCCAGGCGCAGCACCATCACCTGGTGCGAGCCCTTGCCTCGGCCGCGCACCTCGGTGAGGAGGGAGAGCTGGCGATCCTGGTGGAGCCCCTGCACCTCCATGAAGTCCTTGGAGCTGGTGAAGCTCCAGCCTCGCCGCGTCGCGAAGACGAGCCACGCCTTGCGCTGCCGACGCTTGTCCCGGGCCGCGAGGGCGAGGATGACGACGACGAAGAGCCCCATGCCCAGGAGCGCGAGCCATGGGGCGAGCGTGGATTCCATGAGGGAAAGCATCTCCCCGAGGGGACGGGCTCGGCCAGTCACCTTCTGGGGTTCACCGCGCCTGCAGGACGTGGGGGGCCGGGTGGGGCCGCAAAGCCGCGAAATTCCAGATGCTTGCCCGCATGTCAGAGGGAGCGTGTAAGGGAGCAGGCGCCCGGCGCTTGGAGCAGGCGGCCTCCCCGGAGGAGGCTGCCGGGCGGCCTGAGTGCCGTGGGGTGAGGGAGGGTGAACGCGGGATGCGCTTGCTGCACACGTCGGACTGGCACCTGGGGCACACGCTGTACGACGTCTCGCGGGAGGCGGAGCACGGCGCGTTCCTGGAGTGGCTGCTGGACACGCTGGAGGCCCAGGCGGTGGACGTGCTGCTGGTGGCCGGCGACATCTTCGACACCTCCAACCCGAGCGCGGAGGCCCAGGCGGCCTGGTACCAGTTCGTCGCGAAGGCCCGACGGCGGCTGCCCCGGCTGGACGTGGTCGTCATCGGTGGCAACCACGACTCGGCGGCGCGGCTGGATGCGCCAGACCCGCTGTTCGCGGCGCTGGGCGTGAAGGTGGTGGGCGGGCTGCCGCGCGAGCGGGGCGCGCTGAACCTGGAGCGCCTGCTGGTGCCGGTGCACGACGCGAAGGGGCGCGTGGGGGCGTGGGTGGCGGCGGTGCCGTACCTGCGGCCGTCGGACCTGCCGCCGGTGGCGGAGGACGCGGGGGACCGGTTGGTGGAGGGCGTGCGCGCGGTGTACTCGGAGGTGCTGGAGGCCGCTCGGCACCGACGTCAGCCAGGGCAGGCGCTGGTGGCCATGGGCCATTGCTACATGACGGGCTCGGAGCTGTCGGTGCTCAGCGAGCGGAAGATTCTCGGTGGCAACCAGCATGCGCTGCCCGTGGAGTTGTTCTCGGACGACGTCGCGTACGCGGCGCTGGGGCACCTGCACAAGGCGCAGCGCGTGGGCGGGCGCGAGGGCGTGCGCTACAGCGGCTCGCCCCTGCCGTTGTCGCTGTCGGAGGCGGGGTATCGGCACCAGGTGTTGCTGGTGGACTTGAAGGGGGCCGAGCTGGAGGGCGTGCAGTCCCTGCCGGTGCCGCGTCGCACGGAGATGGTGCGCGTGCCGGCGCGTGACGCCGCGACGCTGGAGGAGGTGCTGGCGCTGCTGGAGGCGATGCCGGCGCTGGAGGCGGACGCGGAGGAGTGGCGGCGGCCGTATCTGGAGGTCTGCGTGTCGCTGCCCCGTCCGGAGCCGTCGCTGCGGCAGAAGGTGGAGAAGGCGCTGGAGGGGCGCGCGGCCCGGCTGGTGAAGCTGACGCCCGCGTACACGGGCACGGGAGGCGCGCTGGCGGAGGTGAGCCCGGGGCTGTCGCTGCGAGAGCGCACGCCCGAGGACGTCTTCCGGGCGCGGTATGCGCGGGACTATGAGGAGCCGCCCTCGGAGGTGTTGTTGGAGGCGTTCCATACGCTGCTGACGCAGGTGCAGGAGGACGCGTCATGAAGGTCCTCTGTATTCGCGGCAACAACCTGACGAGCTTCGCGGGGAACTTCGCGCTGGAGCTGGACAGGCCGCCGCTCGACAGGCTGGGGCTGTTCGCGATTACGGGCGCGACGGGAGCGGGCAAGAGCACGCTGCTGGATGCGCTGTGTCTGGCGCTGTTCGACCGGACGCCCAGGCTGGGCGGACGCGGTGGGGTGCCGGTGGGTCGCGCGGACGAGGAGGAGGAGGCGCGGCTGTCCGCGTACGACGTGCGCGGGATGCTGCGGCGGGGCGCGGGCGAGGGCTTCGCGGAGGTGGACTTCCAGGGGAAGGATGGGAAGCGCTACCGGGCGCGCTGGTCCGTGTGGCGGGCGCGCAGTCGCGCGGAGGGGCGCTTCCGGCCGCAGGAGATGACGCTCACGGAGGTGGCCACGGGGCAGCAGTTCGGCCGCACCAAGGGCGAGGTGCTGGCGGCCATCCAGGAGCGGCTGGGGTTGTCGTTCGACCAGTTCCGCCGCTCGGCGTTGCTGGCGCAGGGCGAGTTCGCGGCCTTCCTGAAGGCGGATGCGAGCGAGCGCGCGGAGCTGCTGGAGCGGATGACGGGCACGGAGGTGTACAGCCGGCTGTCCATGGCCGCCCACGAGAAGAACAAGGGTGAGCAGGAGGAGCTGATGCGCCGCGAGCAGGGGCTGGCGGCGATTTCGCTGATGGAGGCGGGGGAGCGCGGCGCGGCGGAGGGGCGGCTCGTCGAGGAGGCCCAGGCGCGCGAAGAGGTGGAGGCGCGACTGGGGGAGGCGGAGGGCGCGGCGGCGTGGCACGCGGAGCGGGCGGCGCTGGTGGTCGCGCAGGGGGAGGCGGAGGCGCGGGAGGCGAAAGCGACGGAGGCCCTGACGGCGGCTGCGCCTCGGGCGAAGAAGCTGGAGGAGGTTCGCGCGGCGGAGTCCTTCCGCGGGCCGGTGACTGCGGCGGAGGGGGCGCGGCGGCGGTGGGAGGAAGCGGACGCCGCGCGTCGGACTCGTGGCGCGGAGGTGGAGGAGGCGAAGGCTCGGACGGCCGGGTTGTCGGGGGCGTTGCGGGTGGCGGAGGAGGGGCGGGAGAAGGCGCAGTCGGCGCTGGAGGAGGCTGCGCCCGCGTTGGAGGCGGCGGCGGAGCTGGATGCGCGCAGCGCGACGGCGGCGCGTGAGGCGGAGGAGGCGCGGGCGCGGGCGCGGGTGTCCGAGGCCGAGGCGGCGAAGGCCCGGTTGGCGTTGGAGGAGGTCGCGGTCCGCGAGGAGGCCGCGCGGGTGGCGGGTGAGGGGGCCCGGGTCTGGTTGTCGGAGAAAGCCCACTGGGAGCCGCTGGCGAGGGAGTGGCCGCGCTGGCAGCGCGAGCTGGAGCGGTACGAGGTGGCGCTGGGCGAGGGACGGACGGCGCGGGCGACCGTGGAGAAGCTGCGCGGGGACGTGGACCTGCTGCGGGGCGCGGAGCGCCTGAGGCGCCAGGAGCGGGACTCGGCGGCGGAGGCCGAGGCGCGCGCGCAGGCCGCGGCGACGCACGCGGAGGCTTCGCTGGGCGAGGGGACGGGCGTGGAGCGGCGGGTGCAGCGCGAGTCGCTGCTCGCGAGGCAGGAGACGCTGCGCGCGCTGGAGTCGGCCCGGCAGGGGCTGTGCGCGGGCGAGGCGGAGGCGGCAGCTTCCACGCGTGAGGCGACGGCGGCCCAGGAGGAATCGGAGTCCGCGTCAGGCGCGGTGAGGGACGCCGGGCTGCGACGGCTGGAGCGTGAAGCGGCGTTGAAGGAGGCGCGTCGTGCGCTGTCCGTGGCGCAGGCGACGCAGGGCCACGCGGCGCAGCGGGCGCTGCTGCGCGAGGGTGAGGCGTGTCCGCTGTGTGGTGCCACGGAGCATCCGTATCGGCACGAGGTGCCCGCCCTGGCGGGGCTGGTGGCGGAGTCCACCGCGCGGGTGGAGACGCTGGAGTCCGAGCGGAACGAGTGCTCGCGAGAAGAGGTGGACGCGAGCGCGAGGCAGGCGGCGGCGCGAGCGCGAGTCACGCAGGCGAAGTCTCGGCGTGAGGGCGCGGCGGCCCGCTGTGCGGAGCACCGCGACGCGTGGGCACATGGGTGCGAGCAGTGGCGGGCGCATGCCCAGGCAGCGCGGGGTGCGGTGCCTTCCGAGGGTGTGCGGGACGCGAGCGTTCCATCCCTTGCGACTCGAGTTGTCACGCGCGATGAGGTGCCCGAAACAGGCTCGGCGCCGGAGGCGGGTGTCTGGCTGGAGGCGATGGTCGCTGACGTCCAGGCGAAGCTGTCCGCGCTGAAGGCCGAAGAAGAGGCCGCCGAGGGTCTGGCTCGAATGGCGCGCGAGGCGCGTGCGGCGCTGGAGGCACAGCGCACCCGCCGAGAGGTGGCCTCCGAGGCGCTCCGGCGCGCGGAGGAGTCCTTCACGCGAGCGGAGGGCGCGCTGAAGGAGGTCCTGGCCAGGGTGGAAGCGGCGGACGCGACGGTGCGTCAGGTGCTCGCGGACGTGTCCCCCATCTTCGCCGCGGACGCGGGATGGGAGGCCAAGCTGGAGGCCGCTCCCGCGGACTTCCGGCAGAAGTGCGGCAAGCGCGTCTCCATGTGGAAGGAGCGCGAGGACATCGTCCAGAAGGCGAAGGCTCGCGAGGACGAAGAGCAGCGACACCGCGCCCGCGCCCAGGGCTTGCTGGAGGTGAGCGCCCGTCGCGCCGAGGAGGACGCCGCGCAGGCTGTGCTCAAGGAGCAGGCCCGGGATGCGGCGGCTCGGGCTCGCGCCGCGCTGCTGGAGGGGCGGCCCACGGAGGAGGTCCGCGCGGAGCTGCGAGCGAAGCAGGCATCAGCACTGGCGGCCTACGAAAGGGCGCGCGAGTCGGCCGAAAAGGCACGACAGGCGGAAGGCGTGGCACAGGCCCGCGCGGAGGACGCGGCGCGCGACCTCGTTCGGGCGCAAGAGGCGCTGGAGCTCGCCCGGCGGGAATTGGAGCAACGGCTGGCGGCCCAGGGTGTCTCGCTGGACGCGGTGAAGGCGCTGCTGGCGAATGATTCCGCGTGGTGCGAGGCGGAGGCGCGGGCGTTGGCCGTGCTGCGCGAGGCCCAGGCCCAGGCGCGCGCGGTGCACGACGAGCGTCGCGAGCGTCGCACGGGACACGAGGCGAGCGGACCGCCGCGCCTGTCAGAGGAGGAGGCCACCGCCACCCGGGAGCGCCTGCGCGCGGACGTGGTGGTCCGGAGGCGTGCGGAGGCGATGCTGCGTGCGCGACTGGAGGCGGACGACGCGGCCCGAGCCCGTCACGGCAGCGAGGCGCAGGCCATCGCCGAGCGCAGGCGCGCGGGCGAGGTGTGGAAGGCGCTGGGTGACCTCATCGGCTCGCATGATGGAAAGCGCTTCAAGGTCTTCGCCCAGAGCCTCACGCTGGATGCGCTGTTGTTGCACGCCAACGCGCACTTGCAGGAGCTGGCGCGGCGCTACCGGTTGATGCGGGTGCCCGGGCATGACCTGGACCTCCAGGTGGTGGACGGGGACATGGGCGACGAGGTGCGGGGCGTGGCCAGCCTGTCCGGTGGCGAGAGCTTCCTGGTGTCCCTGGCGCTCGCGCTGGGGCTGGCCTCGCTGTCCTCGGAGACCACGCAGGTGGAGACGCTCTTCATCGACGAGGGCTTCGGGACGTTGGACCCGGAGACGCTGGAGGTGGCGTTGGCCACGCTGGACGCGCTCCAGGCCACGGGGCGCCAGGTGGGCATCATCTCCCACGTCTCTGGCCTGGCCGAGCGCATCGGCGTGCAGGTGCGCGTGGTGAAGCAGGGCGGTGGCCGCAGCCGGCTGGTGGTGGAGGGAGACCTGGGCCTGCCCTACGTCGCGGTTCAGCAGCTCGCGTGAGGTCCGCGCCTCACGCGCCCGTGCCCATCAACCCGCGCACCACGGCGGCCACGGCCAGCGGGGTGGCCACGCGGTCATCCGAGAGCGCCGCGAGGGCCCTCGCGAACTGCTCCGCCGAGCTGAAGCGCTGCGAGGGGTGAGGCGCCAGCGCGCGGTCCAGCACCAGCGCGAGCGCGTCCGACACCTCGGGGACCTGCATCCGCACCGGCTTCACGCGGCCATGACGGATGGCGGACTCCACCTCCTCGCCAGGGCCGGAAGGGAAGGGGGACTCCAGCGACAGCAGCTCGTACAGCAGCACCGCGGTGGCCCACAGGTCCACCGCCACGGACACCTCGCCCGCCAGCAGCTCCGGCGAGCGATAGTGCTGCTTGCCCAGGCGCCGCGCATCCAGCGCCACCCCCGCCCGCGAGCGCGCCACGCCGAAGTCCGCCAGCTTCACCTCACCGGTGCGCGACAGCAGCACGTTGTGCGGCGACACGTCACAGTGCACGACGCCCAACGGACGGCCCGTGGTGCTCGTGGCCTTGTGCGCGTGCGCCAGGCCCTCCAGCACCTGCCGGACGATGAGCACGGAGATGTCGATGGGCAGCTCGATGCGCCGCCGCCGGCACTGCGCCAGCACGCGCCCCAGGTCAGGCCCCTCCACCAGCTCCAGCGCCAGGTAGCCCCCGTCCGACAGCTCGCCGTACTCCACGAAGCCGACGATGTGCGGGTGTCGCAGGCACCGGGCCAGCTCCGCTTCGTGCAGGAGCTGCTCATGCGCCTCGTCGTCGTGTGAGCGCTCCGGCCGCACGCGCTTGAGGGCCACGTGCTCCCCGGCCCTCGGGCCCTCCTTCACGCGCGCGAGGAACACCTCCGCCATGCCGCCGCGTCCCAGGCGGGACAGCAACTCGAAGCGGCCACAGTCCCTCGGCCAGGTCTCCACGACGACGTCCATGACTCAGCTCGCCCCACCCACCAGGCTCGCCAGGTAACCGTCGAGCGTCTGGGAGAAGGTCGCGTCGTCACTGAGGAACGCGAGCCCCACGCCGCCGCTGTAGGGGTCATCCACCACGTGCACCACCACGGCCTCTCCCTGGAGATGCTCTCCGTTGGGCAGCCTCACGTCCACGGTGACGACGCTGTCGGTCGGAGGCCGGTGCGCGGTGCGCACGAAGAGCCCCCCGTTGGAGATGTTCAGCGCGTGCTCCCGCACGAAGTCCAGCTCGGTGCGGAACTCCAGCTCCAGCCTCACCGCGAAGCGGCGGCCCCGGCGCTGGGGACTGCCCGGAGGCGCGGACGGCACGCGGCGCGGATCATCCTCCGCCAGGGGCACGGCGGCGGCGGGCGGTGTCGCCGGGGGCGAAGGCGGCGCCGCGGGCACGGGAGGCTCGGGCCGGGTGGCCAGCGCGCTCACGTGCTGCTCCAGCGCGCGCGCGGCGGCGGTGCGCTCGTCGCCCCCAAACGCGCGCCCTCCCGCGAAGGTGCTGTTGCGAAGCGCATCGCGCTCCAGCTTGGGCAGGCGCCACAACTCCACGAAGGTGCCACCACTGCGCTTCACCTCGTCGGCGAGCCGCTCCACCGCGGCACGCGGATAGCCAGGGGCCTCCACCTTGAGCTCGATACCGGCCTGCTCGGCCTGCACGGCGACCACGAGCTGCATCGATTGAGCGGAGGGCAGCATCTCGCCAAGCCCCTCCACCACCGCCGCGGCGCGTTCTGGTGAAGCCCCTCTATTCCACAATGCCGCGAGACCGAAGACAGGCACGAAAGAGACGATAGCCGACGCTTCCCACCCCGCGAACTCTGTTCGCCAACAGTCATGGCGCAATCCGCCCATGAGGTTGGACAGCGAGCATACGAAGAGCGACGAAGGACTCGTACGCAGGGGAATAGTCCCTGACCAAAAGGCTCAGGTCTTCATAGACTTCGGTTTCCCCCTGACTCATCCCAACCCCCCCCGGAGTCAGGGCCATGGAGTCGAATGATGCGCATGCCCTTCGCCCGGCTCATTGCCTGCGTGCTCGTGTCAGCTTCGTTGCTGGCCGGCTGCGGTGATTCAGACCCAGACCCCAAGCCCTCCGGAAATGGTGACGACGACGCGGGTACGACCATCCCGGACAGCGGCCCGCCGCCGCCGGAGGACGCGGGCGTCGAGCCTGACCCGGACCCGGACCCGGGGACGGTGCCGACGGATGTGAACGACAGCAAGAACCCGACCAAGGACTCCGACTGCGACGGCCTCACGGACGCGGAAGAGTTCGCCAACGTCTACGCGGGTGGGTTGAAGACGGACCCGGGTCGTCGTGACACCGACGGCGACGGCATTCGCGACGGCGTGGAAGTGGGCCGCACCTCCAGCATCAACACCGGCTGCTCCTTCCGCGCGGACATGGACCCGACCTCCGTGACGTCGCCGGTGAAGGCGGACACGGACGGCGACGGCATCCCCGACGGCCTGGAGGACACCAACCGCAATGGCGCCCGCGAGGTGGGTGAGACGGACCCCAACGCCATCGACTCGGATGGTGACGGGCTGGCGGACGGCGTCGAGGACGCCAATCAGAGCGGCACGGTGAGCCCCGGCGAGACGGACCCGCGCAAGCGCGACACGGACGGCGACGGCCTGTCGGACAGCCAGGAGCGGACCATGGGCACCAACCCGCTCAATCCGGACACGGACGGCGACTCGTGCAGCGACGGCGAGGAGGACCGCAACCGCAACGGCGTGCGGGACACCGGCGAGACGGACCCGAAGGTGGCCGACTGCGCCGCCTCCATCCCCGACGCGGACTTCGACGGCATCCCCGACGCGGTGGAGACCGCCACGGGCACCAACCCGAACGCGGCGGACTCGGACGGCGATGGCCTGAACGACGGCATCGAGGACGAGAACAAGAACGGCAAGGTGGACGCGAACGAGTCGGACCCGCGCCTGGCGGACACCGACTGTGACGGCCTGCAGGACGGCCCGGGCCGGGGTGGCTTCCTGGGTGAGGACGCCAACGGCAACGGCAAGGTGGACGGGAACGACACGGACCCCACCAACCCGGACACGGACGGCGACGGCCTTCGCGACGGCGTGGAGCGCGGTGTGACGACGGCCGCGGCGCCGCGCAAGGACTGTGGCTACTCGGGGGACACGGACCCGGGCACCACCACGAGCCCCACGACGGCGGACTCGGATGGTGACGGCATCGCGGACGGCGCGGAGGACGCGAACCAGAACGGCCAGGTGGACGCCAACGAGTTGGATCCGAAGAACCCGGCGGACGGCGCGCCCAACACGCCGGCGGGTCAGGCGTGCCGCGCGAACAACCTGCGGCCTGTCACCTTCAAGGAGGACAACGGCGCGGACGTGCGGCTCGCGCTGCCTGCCACGTTCAAGGACGCCAACATCACCAACATCACGGTGGCGGGCTCCACGGTGGGCGTCATCGGCTGGGACGACACGAATCAGGTGACGCTGATTGCGTACAAGCGTGGCGCGGTGGGCGGCTCCACCACGCCCGCGGGCGACGAGGCGGGCATCCGCGGCGCTTCGTTCTCCTCCGCGACGAGTGACTACGCGCAGACCTTCACCACCTGGGACGGCTACGCGGCGCTGGCGGCGCGCTACTCGCTGGCGGGCGGCGATGACCTGAAGACGCAGACGAACAACCTGGTGCGGTCGCTGGTGCCCTCGAGCGCCGGCTCGCTGGCGGGCTCGGCGGGCATCGCCGGTCCGTTCACCATCCAGGCGCAGTACGTCCACCGCTCCAACGACAGCGTGCTGGTGGTCATCGCGATTACGCCGACGGCTCGCTACAACGAGGCGGGCAGCCTGTTCGCGCTGGCGGACACGGCAGGCGGCTCGGCGCTGGCGCAGTTCGGCGACGCGGACGCGGTGCAGTGCGAGCTGTTCACCTCGCGCCAGGCGGTGGTGGACTTCCTCTTCGTGGTGGACGACTCCGGCTCCATGTCCAGCTCGCAGCAGTCGCTGGCGGACGCGGCCACGGCCGTGGCGAACAAGCTGGCCAACTCCACGCTGGACTGGCGTCTGGCGATGATCACCACCAGCTACACCTCCACCAACAACAACCACGTCAACCGCAACCTGGTGCGTGGCTTCACGCGCAACGTCAACCAGTTCCGCGCGTGGCTGACGCAGAACAGCACCTGCGCCACCGGCCAGTGCAACAACCTCACCATCCCCGCGGGGACGACACCCACCACCTGTACGAACAACCAGTCGTGCTGGGTGGGGTTGAGCGGCTGGGGTGACGAGAAGCCCATGGAAGCGGCGCGGGCCGCCATCAACAACGTGCTGGTGCCGAATGGCACGTCCTCGGACACGCGCATCCGCGACGGCGCCAAGCTGGTGGTCGTCATCCTCACGGACACGCACGACTACTCGGCGGACTCCATCGCCACCTTCGAGCAGTACTTCAAGAGCACCGGCACCACGGCGGCGACGAAGAACCCGCTGAACCAGGTCATCCAGGTCCACGGCATCATCTGCCCGCCGGAGTTCGCCACCAGCAACACGGCGACGTGGTGTCACAACCAGGAGGACCCCCGCAACCCGAAGCACCTGGACATCATCCAGGCGACGGGCGGCGTGGTGGGCAGCATCCGCAACTCCACCTCCATCACCACCACCATCAACGGCATCATCGACAGCGTCATCGCGTCGGTGGGCTACCGCACCCAGCAGCCGCCCATCGGCGCGTCGGTGAAGGTGTCGGTGGCGACGGTGGCGGACGCGGTGGCGTGCCCCACGGCGTCGGACCTGCCTCGCAGCCGCACCAACGGCTTCGACGTGGACGGCATCAACCGCACGCTGTCGTTCTTCGGTGGCTGCCGGCCGCAGGCGGACAACACGGCGGCGGCGGTGTCCTACCGTTACTGGAGCGACCGGACGACGAACGCCAACGGCGTGCCTCCTCCGTGCCGCGCGGACCCGTACTACGACGCGACGGAAGCGGACTACTGCGACGGCAAGCTCTCCTGCAACCGGACGACGGACAAGTGCGAGTGCCCGTCGGACTGCGGTGGTGGGGGTGGTGCTCCGGGCCAGGTGTGCAACACGGACCCGGCGGTGTGCGCGTACACGTGCGCCTCGGACTGCGGTGGCACGTGCGGCACGTATGAGTCGTGCAACTCGGCGACGTGCGCGTGCTCGTGCGTCCAGACGGCCACGTGCGCGGCGGGCTACAAGTTCGACCCGAACGTGTGCGCCTGCGCGTGTGACACGTCGTCGCTGAGCTGCGGCTCCACGTCCACGCCGGATGCGGCCTCGTGCTCCTGCGCGTGCAAGGCGAACTGCGGCGGCTGCCCGTCGAACACGGCGTGCAACCCGAGCACCTGCGTCTGCGAAGGCATCATCGGCTGACGGTGACGTGACGCGCCGGCCTTCCTCTTGAGTGCCGGCGCTTCGGAGTGCTTCGTCGGAACATGAAGAAGGCCCCGGTGGCGGTGAAGCCTCCGGGGCCTTCGTGTTTCAGGGCGTCGTGAGCCCCCGGGAGTCGAGGCCCGGAGTCCTCAGGCTACCGGCCGGCGGTGAGGCCCGTGGGCGCGGTGGCGGTGCGGAAGATGGGGTAGACGCGGTGCTGGGTGTCGCGAGCGGGGTGGCGCTCGTAGAAGAAGCGCACGCGGGCGCGCGGGTCCTTGGCGAAGGCGGGGTCCTTGAGCTTCGCGTCCCACGCGGCCTTCACGGTGGCGTCCTTCGCGAGCAGCTCCCGGGCGAAGGGCTCCAGCACGTAGTCCTCGACGTATTCCTTCTGCTCGAAGTGGGCGTTGAAGAAGCCCCACGCCAGCAGCGAGTCCGGCGCGGTGGGCTCCAGCAGGTGGGCCACCAGCTCCACGCCCGGCTGCGCGGTGGGGACGTACAGCGCGCCCGCGGCCAGGGCCTGGGACTGCTTCGCCCACGTGCCCTGCACGGAGAGCGTCTGACGGCCCTCGTTGGACTGGGGGCTCCACTTCGCCTCGGTGGCGCGGAAGACCTCCACGTCGGTGGCGGGCGTCGGGCGGGACAGGCGCTGGAAGCGCAGGCCGTGGGTGGTGAGCTTCTCGGCCACCCAGGCGGCGTGGGACGGCGGCACCAGGTAGCCACCCGAGGGGATGGAGATGGTGAGCGCGGGCTCCACCTTGTCGAAGTACGGCACGTTCCACACCTGGGGCTCGGAGTCGTCGTAGCGAATCCACGTCTGGCCGGAGACGTCGGAGGCGCCGCGCTCGTAGGCGTAGCCTCGGAAGGCGATGGGGTGGCTCTCTGACGTGTTCTTCCACGCGACGACGACGTCTCGCGTCTTGCCGGCCTGGGCCTCCGCGTCCACGGCCTTCACGGCGCTCATCAGCCCGGCGCCATCGCGGGCGACGAGGCGCAAGAGGCCGGCGACGACATCGCGCGTGGTCTTCACGCGCTCGGCATAGGGCTTCCAGGAGTGCGTCTCCACGAGCACGCCGAAGCGGTGGTGCGCGGCGGCGTAGGCGTGGCTGAAGCGCGGGGGCGGCACGCCGTAGGCGAAGCCGGAGGTCGGGTCATCGTCCTGGATGAACGAGGGGTAGAACTCCAGCGGCTGGTGGCCTTGCGTCTCCAACTCCTGGAACAGCTCCTGGCGCAGCTTCACGCCGAGGGTGCGCAGGCTCTCCGGGCCGGACTTCTGCGGCTCGATGCCGACGGCGACGTCGGGCTCGAACTTGGCGCCGTCGGTGACGTGCAGGTCCGCGTAGACGAGCGCGTTCCAGGAGTGGAGGTAGCGCAGCAGGGCCACCATCTCCGGGCTCTCCGCCTTGGTGTAGTCGCGGTTGAGGTTGAGGTTCTGCGCGGTGACGCGCCAGCCCATCTCCTCGGGGCCCACCTGGTTGGGGCGGTTGTTGGGGCCAAAGCGCTCGTGGCCGTCGGCGTTGAAGACGGGGACGAAGACGGCGGTGACGCCCTTGAGGACCCCCGGCAGCGTCTTGCCGGAGAGGATGTCCCGCAGGAGCGCGAAGCCCGCGTCCTTGCCGTCGATTTCACCGGCGTGGATGCCGCCCTGGAAGAAGACGACGGGGCGGCTCTTCTTCGTGTTGGCGGCGGGGGTGAGGGTGCCGTCGGCGCTGGCGACGAGGGCGAGCATGGGCCTGCCCTCGGGGGTGGTGCCGAAGGTGTCGCAGCGCACCTTGCCGGGGTAGGCATTGGGGAAGGCGCGGCAGAGCGACTCCACCTCGGGGTAGCGGCCGGTGCGAGTCCAACCGCTCTGCTCGGACGCGGTGGTGAGCGGCGGTGGGGACTGGGAGAGCGCCAGGGAGAGGGCGGTGGCGAGGAGCATGGCCAACCCTCAACACAGGCCCCGGTGGGTTTCAACCGCCGCGCACGGTGAGCGTTCCACCCACCGGTAGGACGTGGACGTGCTCATGTGGCCAGCCCCGGCGGTTCCACTCGGCGTCCAGGCGGCGGGGCGGTTCGTCGAGCGGCTCGTCGGTGAGTTTGAAGGTGCCCCAGTGCATGGCGAGGAACTCCCGGGCGCCGAGCGCCTCGAAGGCGCGGACGGCCTCCTCGGGGTTCATATGCTGGCGGCTCATGAACCACTCCGGGTCATACGCGCCAATGGGGAGCAGGGCGGCGTCGAGCTTGGGGAAGCGGCGGCCAATCTCCTGGAAGCCGTCGAACCAGGCGGTGTCACCGGAGTGGTAGACGCGGGCGCTGGAGCCCTCGACGACGAAGCCGCCCCAGAGCATCTCATTGGCGTCATTGAGGCCGCGTCGGCTCCAGTGCTGCGAGGGGACGTAGTGGACGGTGACGGGGCCCACCCGGGTGGACTGCCACCAGTCCAGCTCGGTGACGGCGAGCTTGGAGCCCTTGAACACAGGGGCGTGTCCCAGGCCGGTGACGACGGGGGCGCCCACGTCGATGAGCGTGGGCAGGTCCAGGTGGTCGTAGTGGTTGTGGGAGACGAGGCTCGCGGCGATGGGCGGCAGCTTGTCGATGGGGACGCCGGGCGGGACGTTGCGGTGGATGACGACGTTGATGGCGTCGCGCAGCACGGGGTCGATGAGGAGGGACAGGCCGTCGAGCTGGACGAGCCAGCTTGCGTGGCCCAGCCAGGTGAGGCGCGCGCCCTCGCCGGGGGCGGGAGGCGTGGCGAGCAGGGAGAGGTCCGGCTCCACGCGAGGGACGGGCGCATGGTCGGGCGACTTGCGGCGGCGGCCGGAGAGCTTGTCGGCCACTGCCCATTTGAAGACGCTGCTGAACGGCTGAGGGCCGCTGCCATCCAGGTTCTTGAAGCGCAAGGCCATGATGCGTGCTCCTCGAAAGACACCGGAGCCCGAGGCCCCGAGCCTCTGTCATGCTCGCGGGAAGGTGCAGTTCGCAAGGGGAATGGAGCCCCTCCCATGGTCGACATCACACATCGCACGCTCGAGACGAACGGGATTCGCCTTCATGTCGCGGAGGCGGGGAAGGGGCCTCTCGTGTTGCTGCTCCATGGGTGGCCGGAGTCCTGGTACTCGTGGCGGCATCAGCTTCCGGCGCTCGCGGCCGCGGGCTATCGCGTCGTGGCGCCGGATGTCCGAGGTTTTGGACGCAGCGACAAGCCGGGGCCGGTCGAGGCGTACAGCCTGCGCAACCTGGTGGCGGACTTCGTGGGGCTGCTGGATGCGCTCGGGGAGAAGACGGCGGTGGTGGTGGGGCACGACTGGGGTGCGGCGATGGCGTGGACCTGTGCCGCGCTTCATCCGGAGCGCTTCCGGGCCGTCGTCGGCATGAGTGTGCCGCATCTGGGGCGGACGCCGATGCCTCCCACGCAGCTCTTCAAGGCGGTGTTTGGAGAGAAGTGGTTCTACATCCTGTACTTCCAGCAGCCCGGTGTCGCGGAGGCGGAGCTGGAGGCGGATGTGTCACGGACGATGCGCACGGTGCTGGCGGGCAGCGTCGCGGGCTTCGACACGACGTCGGAGTTGGTGCGCGCGAGGAAGCCGGGGGACGGGTTCCTCACGGGCATCGAGACGCCCAAGACGTTGCCTGCCTGGCTCACGGAGGAGGATGTCGCGTACTTCGTGAAGGAGTTCGAGGGCAGCGGGTTCCGGGGTGGGTTGAACCGCTATCGCAACATGGACCGGGACTGGGAGGAGCTGCCGGAGCTGGCGACGGTGCGAATCGAGCAGCCGGCGCTGTTCATCACGGGAGAGAAGGACCCGGGGCGTGCACTGGCGCCGGTGGACTTGATGAAGCCGCTGGTGCCCCACCTGAAGGACATCCTCGTCATTCCTGGCGCGGGGCACTGGGTTCAGCAGGAGCGCCCCGCGGAGGTCAACGCCGCGCTGTTGTCGTTCCTGAGGTCGCTGCCCGCGTGACGGTGCGGAGGGAGGGTCTGTCACCAGTCGGGGTGACAGACCCAGGGACTGGAGGGGCGGCGCTGGAAGCAGCGGTAGCCTTCGTCGCAAGTGTTGGGGCCCTTGGGGTCGCAGGGCTGCTCGCAGGCCCAGCCGTCACAGACGAGGCCATCGGGGCAGGGGGGGAAGTCCTTGCCGCAGCGCTGCTCGCACTCGGACCAGATGCGGTCGGGTAGATGGGAGGCGTGCATGAACTCGCACGTCTGGCCCGAAGGGCAGGGTGTCTGCTGGCACTGGGGGCCGAGCACCCTGGCGCAGGCGGAGGCGCCTTCTTCGTGGCGGATGCAGTGCTGACCTTCGGGACAGCCACTCTTCTCACAGGTGGGAAGGCAGAGCGGTTCGGGTTGGGTGTCCGCGCAGAAGAAGTCCGGAGCGCAGCTTTCTGGCTCCGTCAGCGAGCAGGGGCGCGCGCAGAATCCTCCTGAACTCCCGCAGATGAATCCAGGTGCGCAGGCCTCTTCCCGAGAGGCGGGAACCTTGATGCACCGCTCTCCTTCCGTGCGCACGCCGAGCAGCAAGCAGTAGCGCACCATGGGGCCATGGCCTTCCGTCGCGAGGAGTTGGCAGTGTTGTCCATCCTCGCATTGCGCATCCGTGAGGCACTGGCTGTCAGCGCAGTACTGGGCATGAGCTCGCGCATCCATGAGGCAACCCAGGAGTGCCTCACAGTCGGTGCTCCGGGTGCAGTTCCGGTGATAGGTCCGCAGTGGGCCGCGTTCCTCTTTGGAGAGGAGGGGGCTGACGGGGCGTCCTCGAAAGAGTTCGGGTCTCTCGGGTTGAAGTGTGCCGCCGAGGATGAGCACCAATGGCAGTGGAAGGAGCAGCGCGACTCCGACCCCCATGGGTGTTCGCCAGTTCATTCCACTTCACCGCAGCGTTGGATGCACTCCGCGCTTTTCGAGGCGGCTCCACCACAGTAGCGCTCGCGCTCCACGCTGGAGCAGCGTGTCGGGATGTTCTCCAGCGCATCCTGATGCGCGGCCCGGTCCACAAGGCCGTCACGTCGATGCACCTCCGGACAGCCCATGACGGCGCAGGCCAGCGCACAGACCCAGACGGTCAGCCATGGCATCGCTGTGCCCCCCGACAGAGGAAACGACACCGGCATTCTACCGAAGGTAGGAAGTCGCGGAGACAACCTGGGTGATGGGGCGAGTGAGACTGTGCAAGCGCCGACATCGCTCACCCACACAGCCCCTCACTCCCTTATATAGAACGCGATGCTGCCCACCTCCGGCTCCACGACTCGCAAGCTGCTGCTCGCCTTCGGTGCGCTGGTGGCGCTGTTCACCGCCGCCTCGGGCTTCGCGCTCGCTCGGCTGGCGGACATTCATGATGCCTCGCACGAGCTTCGCGAGGCCGGCGGCCGGGTTCGCGAGGCACTCGAGCTGGCCACCGCCGTGAGGGACCAGTACGCGCATCTGGCCCACACCATCATCCTCGGCAACGCCAGCCACGTTCACTTCCACGAGGAGTCGCGAGCACGCGTCGAGACGCTCACCCGTAAGCTCCGAGAGCAGGCTCAAGACGCCGAGGAGCGCGCCTGGGTGGCGGACATCCAGGAGAACGGTGACGCGCTGGACCGGCTGTATCGCGAAACGCTCCTGCCCGCCGTGCTGGCGAAGGACCACGCCGCCGTCACCGCCGCCCATGGCCGCGCCTTGGAACGCGTCTCTCTCATCCAGGCTCGCGCCGAGGCCCTCGCGCGACGCTTCGACACCTCCATCGGCTCCTTCGAGGAACACGTCGCCGCCGTCGAGCACACCAGCTTCCGCTGGGCCTTGCTCCTCCTCGGCGGCGCCACGCTGTTCGCCGTGGGCGTGGGCATCTACATCGGGAACTCCGTGGCCCGCCCCGTCGCTCGTCTGTCCGAAGGTGCCGCGAGGCTCGCCCAGGGCGACCTGCACACGCGAATCCCCGAGGACGACCCGGGAGAGCTCGGCCGACTCGCCGCGCAGTTCAACCGGATGACCGAGGCCCTGCGCACGCATCAAGCCCAGCTCGTTCAACACGAGAAGCTCGCCAGCGTCGGCCGACTCGCCGCGGGCGTCGCGCACGAAATCAACAACCCGCTCGGCGTCATCCTCGGCTATGTGCGCATCCTCCAACGCAAGGCGGAAGGCGCCCTCGCGGAGGACTTGAGAGTGGTGGAGGAGGAGGCCGTGCGTTGCCAGCAGATCGTCGAAGGACTCCTCGACCTCTCCCGTCCGGGCCAGGGCCCGGTGGAGCAAATCCCCCTGCGCGAGACGTGTGAGGACGTGGTGGCGAGGCTGCGCGAGGCGGAGAGACTCGGACAGGTGGACGTGCGCGTGGAGGGCTCGGCGAGCGCGTGGGCCCAGCCCGCGCGACTGCGTCAGGTGCTCCTCAACCTGGTGAAGAACGCCGCCGAGGCCGCCGGAACCGGTGGCACCGTTGAGGTCCGAATCGCACCCGCGAAGGACGGCGGCGCGAGCGTGGCCGTCTCCGACTCCGGCCCTGGCGTGAAGCCCGAGGACCGACGCCGCCTCTTCGAGCCCTTCTTCACCACCAAGTCCACCGGCACGGGCCTGGGGCTCGCGGTGAGTCAGGCCATCGCGGAGGCCCACGGAGGACGCATCGAAGCGGACACGAGCCCGCTGGGAGGCGCGCGCTTCACGCTGCGGCTGCCCCCCGTGTCGGCGGAGCGGGAGGCGATGGCGTGAGCACTCAAACGCAACCTGGCGTCCTGGTGGTCGACGACAAGGAGAACATGCGCAAGCTGTTCTCCCGCATCCTCGGAGACGCCTACGCCGTGACGGAGGCCGCTGACGGCGAGCAGGCCATGGCCCTGCTGGCCTCGCGTGACTTCGACGTGGTGGTGACGGACATCCAGATGCCCGGAGCGGACGGCTTCGCGGTGCTGCGCGAGGTGAAGCGCCGCGCGCCCGACACCGAGGTGATTCTCGTCACCGCGTTCGCCAGCATCCCCAAGGCCGTCGAGGCCATCAAGGACGGCGCCTACGACTACCTCTCCAAGCCGTTCGACCCGGACGAAGTCGCCCTCGTCGTGGCACGCGCGCTGGAGAAGCGTCGCCAGGGACGAGAGGCCGCGGGACTGAAGGCTCGGCTCGCGTCGGCCCCCGACCTCCACGGCCTGCTGGGCGGGAGCGCCGCGATGCATGCCCTGCACGGACTGATCTCCCAGGTCGCGGCGAGAGACCTCACGGTGCTGCTCACGGGCGAGACAGGCACGGGCAAGGAGCTGGCCGCGCGGGCCGTCCACAAAGAGAGCCCCCGCGCCGCGAAGCCCTTCGTCGCGGTGAACTGTGGCGCGCTCCCCGCGGAGCTCGTGGAGAGCGAGCTGTTCGGCCACGCGAAGGGCGCCTTCACGGGCGCCACGGTGGCGAAGCCCGGACTCTTCGAGGAGGCCCACGGCGGCACGCTCTTCCTCGACGAGATTGGAGACCTTCCGCTGCCCGTGCAGGTGAAGCTCAACCGGGCCCTCCAGGAGAAGGAGGTCCGACGCGTGGGCACCACCGTGCCGGTGAAGGTGGACGTCCGCGTGGTGGCCGCCACGCACCGCGACTTGTCCGCCGAGGTGGCCTCGGGCCGCTTCCGCGAGGACCTCTATTACCGCCTCAACGTGGTGACGGTGCGTCTGCCCGCGCTGCGAGAGCGACGCGAGGACGTCCCGCTGCTGGCGATGCATTTCCTGTCCCGCTCGGGACGGCCCGAGGTGGAGGGCTTCACCGCCGAGGCCCTGCGCGCGCTCGCGTCCTACGACTGGCCCGGCAACGTGCGTCAGCTCGAGAACGCGGTGGCGCGAGCGGTGGCCGTGGCCCGAGGCACGCGAATCACTCCCGAGGACCTCCCTCCCGAAGTGGCCACGTCACACGGGGGCACCTCGGGTGCCACGGCCCCGGGCGTGAGGGCCACGGCGGACTCCCTGGCGAAGCTGCCCTACCGCGAAGCGGTGGACGGCGCCCGCGACACGGTGTCCCGCGAGTACCTCACCGCGTTGATGCAGGAGTTCAGCGGCAACGTCACCCACGCCGCCGAGCGCGCTGGCATGGAGCGCGAGAGCCTCCACCGGTTGCTCAAGCGCTACGGGGTGCGCTCGGACGACTTCAAGCGCTCCGAGTGAGACGCCGCCGCCAAGTGAGGCGGCGTCGCCGTGGTTCAGCACACCTCTTCGGGCTGTAGCGCCTCGCGAAAGGCACCTGCGAGTGGCACAGGGGCGAACGCCGCTCTGCCTCTCCAGACAAAGCGCCCCACGCACTCCAGCAAGTCGCGCGTATCAGAACGCCGGCACCACCGCGCCGCCGTACTGGGCCTCGATGAAGTGGCGCACCTCGCCGGACTGGAGCGCCTTGAGCAGCACGCGGACCTCGGGGCGGGACTCGTCACCCTTCCGGACGACGAGCACATTCGCATAGGGATTGCGTGTGGAGGACTCGCGAGCCAGCACCTTCGCGTCCAGCTTCAGGTGCTTCTGCGCCTCCAGGAAGTAGTTGCCATTGATGACGGCGGCGGCCACGTCCTCCAGGGTGCGAGGCTGTTGCTCGGCGTCAATCTCCCGCAGCTCCAGCTTGCGAGGATTGCCCACCACGTCCCCCACCGTGGCGACCGCGCCTGCCGTCTCCTTCAAGCGCAGCAGGCCCTGGTCCGCGAGCAGATGCAGCGCGCGCGACGCGTTGCTCGGGTCGGAGGGAATCGTCACCTGCGCCCCCTCGGGCAGCTCCGCGAGCTGACGGAACTTCGTCGAGTACAACGCCAGGGGCTCCAGGTGCACCGCCCCCGCGCTGCTCAGCGAGAGCTGACGGTCCGCGGAGAAGCGCTCCAGATACGGCACATGCTGGAAGTAGTTGGCGTCGAGCTGCCCGTCCGCCAGGGCCACGTTGGGTTGCACGTAGTCGGTGAACTCCACCACCTCGATGCGCACTCCGGAGCGAAGGGCCACGGGCACCGCCGCGCGGAGAATCTCTCCATGCGGCACCGGGTTGACGCCAATCCTCAGCGTGGGCACGCCGGGCGCCTCGCCGGTGGCGGGGGCCTCCGATTTCTTGCAGCCCGTCCCCACGAGCAGCGCGACGGAGATGGCGGCGAAGGCCAGGGGGATGATGAGGAATGACGCGGGTGGCTTCATGACGTGTGGATTCCGGGGGAGAGGCCGCGGGCAACAGCGAGGCCGGGCGGATATTTCAGTCGTGCGCGCGGCGGGAGTGGGGCGAGGTGTGGTCGAAGCGCGAAGCCACTCCGTCACCCAGCCACTGCACGAGCTGCACCAGCGCGAGCAGCACGGCGAGGCAGCCCAGCATGACGTCGGTGCGGAAGCGCATGTAGCCGTACTTCACCGCCAGGTCTCCCAGCCCACCTCCGCCCACGGCGCCCGCCATGGCGCTGTAGCCGAGCAGGCTGATAACCACGAGCGCGGTACCGCGCACGAGAGATGGCAGGGCCTCCGGAAGCAGGACGCGGACGATGACGCGGCGGTGGGTGGAGCCCATGGCGATGGCTGCCTCCACCAGGCCGGAGTCCACCTCGCGCAGCCCTTGCTCCACCACTCGTCCCATGAAGGGAATCGCCGCGACGACCAGTGGAACGATGGCGGCGGTGGTGCCAATCGTGGTGCCCACCAGCAGGCGAGTCAAAGGAACGATGGCCACCATCAAGATGATGAACGGCACCGAGCGCCCCACGTTGACGAACGTGCCCAGCACACGGTGAAGCCCCGGGCGCTCCCACAGGCCGCCCCGGTCCGTCAGCACCAGCAGCACGCCCAGGGGCAGCCCCGCGAGCACCACCAGCACCGTGGCCACCGACGTCATGTAGAGCGTCTCCAGCGTGACCACCCACAGCGAATGCGTCAGCTCACCAGGCATGGGCCGCCTCCTCCGACGTCAGGCCCTGCTCGCGCAGGAACGCCAGCGCCTGGCTCACCGCGTCCGGAGCACCCGTGAGCTCGAAGAGCAGCCGCCCCACGCGCGCCTCGCCCACGCGCTCCAGTGAACCCTCCAACAGGTGCGCATCCACGTCGAAGCGACGCGCCAGGGTGGAGAGGATGGGGCGCGTGGAGTGCTCGCCCGACAGCGACAGCTCCACCCGCTGACCACCCCGCAGCACGGCGCTCTCGCCCGTGGTGAAGGGCGGGTAGCACAGCCCATGCAGATGGGAGCCAGGACGGGAGAGCAGCTCCACCACCTTGCCCTGCTCCACGAGTCGTCCCTGCTCCAGCACGGCCACCGTGTCGCAGATGGCCTTCACCACCTCCATCTGGTGGGTGATGAGCAGGATGGTGAGGCCGAGCTGTCGGTTCAAATCCCGGAGCAGCGCCAGCACCGAGCGCGTCGTCTCCGGGTCCAGCGACGACGTCGCCTCGTCGGACAGCAAGATGCGAGGACGCGGCGCCAGGGCGCGAGCGATGCCCACCCGCTGCTTCTGCCCACCCGACAGCCGCGCCGGATAGGTGTCCGCCTTGTCCGACAGGCCCACCAGCGCGAGCAACTCCGCGACGCGCGCGCGAATCTGCTCGCGCGGCAGCCCCGCCACCTCCAGCGGATACGCGACGTTGGCCGCCACCGTCTGCGAGGAGAACAGGTTGAAGTGCTGGAAGATCATCCCGATGCCCTGCCGCGCCAGGCGCAGCTCCTCGGGACTCAGCGACAGCAGCTCCTTCCCATTCACCCGCACGCGGCCCTGGGTGGGACGCTCCAGCAGGTTGACGCAGCGGATGAGCGTGGACTTGCCGGCGCCGCTCTGTCCGAGCACGCCGAACACTTCCCCCGGGTCCACCCGCAGCGACACGTCCTGGAGCGCCGACACCTCGCGCCCGCCCTGCCTGTACACCTTGCTGATACCGCGCAGCTCAATCATCCACCGACTCCCTGCGGTGTGTTCGCCAGCTCCTCGGCGAACGCAGCGAATGAACTCCAGTACCGCTCGCCCGTGTCGGGCAGCACGGTGAGCACCGTCTTGCCGGGCCCCAGTCGTCTGGCCACCTGCCGGGCCGCATGCAACGCCGCGCCACTGGAGATGCCCACGAGCAGGCCCTCACGGCTCGCCAGCTCCCGCGCGGCGAGGTACGCGTCGACATCCGCGACGTCGATGACCTCGTCGTAGACGGAGCGGTCCAGCACCTCCGGCACGAAGTTGGCGCCAATGCCCTGGATGCGATGCGGCCCCGCCTTGCCCTGGGTGAGCAGGGGCGAGCGCAGCGGCTCCACCGCGATGACCTGCAGGGACGGGTTCTCCTTCTTCAGCACGCTGCCCGCGCCGGTAATCGTGCCGCCCGTGCCGATGCCAGCCACGAAGGCGTCGAGCTTGCGCACGTCCAGGTCTCCGAGAATCTCCTTCGCCGTGGTGCGCCGGTGAATCTCCGGGTTGGCCGGGTTGCGGAACTGCTGCGGCATGAAGCCCTTGTCGCCCAGCTCCTTGATGAGCTCATCGGCCGCCTCGACGGCGCCGTTCATGCCCTTGGCCGCGGGCGTCAGCACCAGCTCCGCGCCGTAGGCCTCCAGGATGCGGCGGCGCTCCACGCTCATGCTCTCCGGCATGGTGAGGATGATGCGGTAGCCCTTCACCGCGGCGACCATGGCCAGCGCCACGCCGGTGTTGCCGCTGGTGGGCTCGACAATCGTCATGCCCGGACGCAGGCGGCCCTTGTTCTCCGCGTCCTCAATCATCGCCAGGCCGATGCGGTCCTTCACGCTGCCACCGGGGTTGAAGGACTCGACCTTCGCCAGCAGCGTGGCCGCGTCAGGGCCACCGACGCGCGACAGGCGGATGATGGGCGTGCGGCCAATGAGCTGCGTCACGTCGGGATAGATGTTGTTGGGCATCCGCGTCTCGGGGGTTGGAGCCGGGACTTCGATGCAGCGCCCGGCGTGTGGGGAAAATGGAACGGCCCGTCTCCAGGTTTCTGGGGGACGGGCCGGACACGCCTGCGCGCGAAAGACGCTCAGTACGCTCGAACGGACGGACCCGTCGTGACGCGGCAACACAGGCCGCGACAACAGGAACCGAACGGAGCGACGAAGCAGAGCATCGGCTTCAGGACGTAACCAATCCGCCGGAGACTGTCAACCCGACCTCCCCTTCATGCGGCCTCCTTCAAGGCCCGGCCCAGCGCGAGCGCGAGGTCCGCTTGCAGGTCTTCCAGGTCCTCCAGTCCCACGGAGAAGCGGATGAGGCTGTCGGTGATTCCCCGCCGCTCACGCTCGGCGGCGGGCACGGAGGCATGCGAGTGCCTCGCCGGCACGGTGATGATGCTCTCCACCGCGCCCAGCGACACGCCGAGCAACGGCAGCCGCAGTGAGTCCACGAACGTCGCCGCCATCGAGTCATGGGCGAGTCGGAAGGACACCACCGCGCCGGTGCCTGGATAGAAGACCTCTCGAATCTCCGGCCTTCCTCCGAGCCAGCGTGCGAGCGCCCCGGCCGTGCGCACCTGCCGCTCCATGCGGACCTGCAGCGTCTTGATGCCGCGCTGGAGCAGGAAGCAGTCCTGTGGACCCAACACCGCGCCCACCGCGTTCTGGAGGAAGTAGACCTCCTTCGCCAGCTCCGGCGTCTTCACCGCCACCGTGCCCGCGATGACGTCGCTGTGTCCACCCAGGTACTTGGTGGCGGAGTGGATGACGATGTCAGCGCCCTCGGTGAGCGGACGCGAGAGGTAGGGGGACAGGAAGGTGTTGTCCACGATGAGCAGCGCGCCGTACGTCCGCGCGAGGATGGACATGGCGGTGACGTCGGTGCGCCGGAGGAACGGATTGCTCACCGTCTCGACGAGCAGCCCCTTGGTGTTGGGTCGGAACGCGGCGCGCACCGCGTCCGGGTCCGACGTGTCCACGAAGGTGGCCTTGAGCCCGAAGCGACTGAACACCCGGGTGAGCACGCGGTAGGTGCCGCCGTAACAGTCGTCGGTGACGACCAGATGGTCCCCCGCGCTGAAGAGCATCAGCACCGTGGACAGCGCGGCCATGCCGGAGCCGAAGGCGAAGGCCCCGGCGCCTTCGTCCAATGATGCGAGCACACCCTCCAGCGCCTTGCGCGTAGGGTTGCCGGAGCGCGCGTAGTCGAACTCGCCGGAGTGCTCCAGGCCCGGCTGGTCGAACATGGAGACCTGGTAGATGGGCACCGCGGCGGCGCCCGTCACCGGGTCGACTTCATGACCCGTGTGCAGCAGTCGGGTCGCGAAGCTCGACGGGCTGGGAGCGCCCTTCGAGCGCCTGGGCCAAATCGGAGATGATGTCATGGCTGTCCTCGATGCCCACGGAGAGGCGAAGCAATCTGTCGGTGATGCCAAGCTGTTCCCGGCGCGCGACGGGGATGTCGGCGTGGGTCTGCGTGGCGGGGAAGGTGATGAGGGTTTCGACGCCGCCCAGGGACTCGGCGAAGAGGCAGATGCGCACGGCGGCGAGCACCTGCGGCACCAGCGCCGCGTCGATGACGTTGAAGGAGAGCATCCCGCCCGTGCCCGGGTAGTAGACGCGCTCGACCTGGGGGTGGCTCGACAGGAACGCGGCTACCTCGCGGGCGTTGGACTGGTGGCGCTCCATGCGCAGCGCGAGCGTCTTGAGCCCGCGAATCACCAGGTAGGAATCCTGAGGCCCCAGGATGGCGCCGATGCCGTTCTGGACGAAGGCGAGCCGCTCGCCCACCGCCGCGTCCTTCACCACGAGCGCTCCGGCGACGACGTCGTTGTGGCCGGCCAGGTACTTGGTCGCGCTGTGGACGACGATGTCCGCGCCCAGCTCCAGGGGACGCTGGAGGAAGGGCGTGTTGAAGGTGTTGTCGACGATGAGGAGCGCGCCCGCCTTCCGGGCGATATCCGCGAGCGCGGGCAGGTCCGCCGTCTTCATCAGCGGGTTGGTGGGTGACTCCACCAGCAGGGCCTTGGTGTTGGGGCGCAGCGCCGCGCGCACCACGTCCAGCCGCGTGGTGTCCACGAAGGTGTGGGGGATGTGGAGCAGCTTGTCCACCAGTCGGAAGGTGCCGCCGTAGAGGTCCTCGGTAAGGACCAGGTGGTCCTCGGGGCCAAGGAGCTGGAGGGCGCAGTGCAGCGCGGCCATGCCGGAGGCGAAGGCGAGACCCCGGCTGCCGCCTTCCAGGCCCGCGAGCGCGTCCTCGAGCGCGGCGCGGGTGGGGTTCTTCGTGCGCGAGTAGTCGTACCCGGTGGACTGGCCGAGCGCGGGGTGCTGGTAGGTGGCGGACTGGTGGATGGGCACGGCGACCGCGCCGGTGGTCGGGTCTCTGCGGGTGCCGGCGTGGACGAGGGAGGTGGCGAGTTTCATGTGGTGGCTCCTGTTTCCCGGTGGGCGGGGCTCAGCGGCCCCGAAGCGTCTGGGAGACGCGGAGAATATCCGCGAGCACGCCGGACGCCGTGACAGCGCCCCCCGCGCCCGCGCCGCGCACGGTGAGGGGGAACTCGCTGTGCCGCGTGGTGGTGAAGGACACGAAGGACTCGGAGCCGCGCAGGTCCGCGGCCGGCTGGCCCGCTTCGACGGCGGTGAGTCCCACGCGAATGACGGGTGCGTCGGTGCCTGACCGCGTCGGGTCGATGCGGGCCAGATAACGCAACACCGTGCCGGACTGTCGGCAGCGCTCCACCTTCTGCGCGTACTCGGCGTCGAGTGCCCGGAGGCTCCGCAGATAGGACTCGGGGGAGTCGCCCGCGTCCGAGGGCTCGGGGACGAAGGGCTCCAACGCGACGTCGGCGAGTGACAGGGACAGGCCCAGCTCCCGCGCCAGGATGAGCGCCTTGCGTGCCACGTCCGCACCGGACAGGTCCTCGCGCGGGTCCGACTCAGTGAAGCCCCGCTCGCGGGCCGTGCGGACCGCCGTCGAGAGGGGAACGCCCGCTGTCAGCTCGTTGCAGATGAAGCCCACGCTGCCGGAGAGGGAGGCGGTGATGAGGCGCACGGTGTCGCCGGTGCGCACCAGGTTGGCGAGCGTGTCGATGACGGGGAGGCTGGAGGCCACCGTTGTCTCGTAGTGGTACGCGACGTGGTGTCGGCGGGCCTCGGAGAGCAGCGCCTCGCGCTCGTTCCAGGGCAGGGCGAGCGGCTTCTTGTTGGCGGCCACGACGTGGATGCCCCGACGGAAGGCCTCCGTGTAGAGCGGGGCCACGTCACCGTCCGCCGTGCAGTCGACGAGGATGGGCACGGGCAGCCGACGCAGCTCGTCCAGCAGGGGCGCCAGCGCGCGCGTGCCGGGTTCGCCTCGGACGACGCGGGAGAGCTGCTCCTCGATTCCGTCCAACGCGAGCCCGGTGGAGTCGAACAGCGTGCGTCGGCTGTCGGCGATTCCCACCACGCGCAGCGCGATGCCGTGACGCTGGCGGAGCTGCTCCTGTTGGGTGCGAAGCTGTGCGAGGAGCTGTCCACCCACGGTGCCCTTGCCGAGCACGAAGAGGCTGACTTGTTGGTGGGCGAGGTTGAAGGCCGCGTGTGTCGTGCGCACCGCGATGGCGGTGTCCTCCGCGTCCACCACGCAGGAGATGGAGCGCGAGCTGGCGCCCTGTGCGCTGGCGCGCACGCCGACTCCCACCGCGCCCAGGGCGCTGAAGAAGCGGCCGGCCACATTGACGCCGTGGCCCATCGCCTCGGCCACCAGGGTGACGAGCGTCACGGGTTCGCGGATGCCGAGCGGCTCCACCTCGCGGCGGGCCAGCTCCTGCGCGAGCTCCGTCTCCAGGGCATCGCGGGCACGCTGGGCATCGGGACGTGGAACGACGAGGGCGATGGACTGGCCGTTGGCGGACTGGGCGGTCATCCACACCGTGACGCGGGCGGCGCGCAGGGCCGCCAGGGCGCGCTCGCCGAGCTGGAACTGGTCGGAGAGCTTGCGCACCTCGATGCCCAGCAGGGCCAGGTCCTCGCGCGTGGCGATGCACGTGGGGCGCTGGCCGTCGCGTGAGCCGATGGCGTCGATGAGCGTGCCCGGGTGGTCCGGGTGCATGGTGTTGCGGATGCGCAGGGAGATGCCGGCCTCGATGAGGGGAATCATCGTGCGCGGGTGCAGCATGCGGACGCCGACCGCCGCGAGCTCCAGGCCCTCGCCATGGGTGAGATGGGCCACGGGGTACGCGTCACTGACCAGGTCCGGGTCGGCGGTGTGCAGACCGAGCACGTCGGTCCACACGGTGACCTCCGAGGCGCCCACGCCTTGCGCCATCAGGGCCGCCGTGTAGTCGGAGCCGTTGCGGCCCAGGGTAGTGGTGCGTCCATCCAGCGTCGCGGCGATGAAGCCGGGGATGATGGGGAGGGTGGTTCCCCACTCGGCGATGGCGGTCTGGAGGCGCTCGCGTGTCCGGGCCACATCCACGCGCGCGGTGCCGAAGGTGTCGTCCGTCACGAGCAGCAGGCGGGCGTCGCGGAATTGGGCATCGGTGCCCGCGGCCTTGAGCAACTCGGCGAGCAGGGTGGCGGAGATGAGCTCTCCGAAAGCGAGCACCTTGTCCTTGGAGGCGGGGGAGCACTCGCGGGTGAGGGAGATGCCCTGGAGGAGCTGCTGGAGTGGAGCGAGGAACTGGTCGACGCGCGCGGCGAGCGTGGTGGACTGCGCGGGATGGAGCGCGGCGGCGTTCGTCTTGGCCAGGTGGGCGATGCGGGCCACCACGGTGAGCGAGCCCTCGAGTTCTCCTCGTGTGGCGAGGTCAGCGGCTTCCAGGAGCCAGTCGGTGGTGTCACCCATGGCGGAGACGACGACGGCGAGCGGGCCCGTGCGGGAGTGTTTGCCAATCAGCTCGATGACCTGGCGCAGTCGGCGGGGTGAGCCCACGGAGGAGCCGCCAAACTTCATCACCCGAAAGGAATTGCTGCTCATCTGCGAACCTCGAACGAGGGCCATGGCCCTGAAGACATGAGTGGGCGCGAGGCCGCGCTGTCGACACACGTCGAGCGAGCGCGGCGCATGGGCGCCGACGAAGAAAGGAATAGGGAGAGGCGCGGAGTGGGAGCCCTAGCCGACGTGTAGCGGCCCGCGCATTCGCGGGGCGGTGACGTGGCGGGCGCGGCGCATTCGAGCGCTCTCGCTGCAGGGGAGCTGCATGGCGCGAGGGGATGCGGCGGAGGTGGATGGAACCACGGAGGTCCTCTCTCACCGAAGCTGAGGAGCTGCCTCGCTTCGGACGCTTGGTTTGCCCGTGGAGCACCTGCTCCCCGAGCCGCATCGTTTGGACACCTTGGAGGTCCGTCTCCAGGTTGTCGGGCCACCGCCGAAGCGGTACCGCTCTTGATGCTGCACGCGAGATAAACGGGATGCGGGGCCTTGTCAATCCCTCGCACCGCGACTGCGCTAGGTTTCGCCCGATATGCCGCTCATTCGCGACTCATGGTGGATGTTGGTTGCCGCGCACTTGCTGGCTTGCTCCTCCGTTCAGCACGTCCCTGACCCACAGGAGATGGGTGGGGCGGACGCGGAGTGCTCAGCTCCCCGTGAGGACCGGTGTGTCACGCTCATGTGCCTCGGGGCCATGTGCGGTTTCTACCGGTGTGAGGACGTGGCCAGCGACTTCGAGCTCGCGCGCTTTCCTCCATCACGTCCACCGGCGGCGGCAGCGGCACCTGGGATGGGACCTCGACGGAACTGGGGCGGTGCGCAGCAACTCCCCAAGGGCGCCGTCATGGTCTTCCCGAACTGGAATAGTGCCCCCGAACGTATCATCCCCCCTTCGCATCAGCTCCCGAGGGGCCGGTTCGAGAAGCACCACATCTTCCCCCAGGCTGAAGATCTGGCACGGTGGTTCGCGCGTCAGGGGCTCAAGATTCACGACTACACCATGCCCATCCCGCGAGACCTTCACCGACGGATTCACGATGGAGGGCCGTCTGGGGGCGCCTGGAACGAGGCCTGGCGCGAGTTCATCCGGAGAAACGATGATGCGAGGCCTGAGGAGATCTTCAAGCACGCGGGGGAACTCATCTACCGATTCCAGCTCCTGGGCGGCCCCATTCAGCCCTACCATTCCAGGCCAGGAACGTGATGCGCGTCTTTGAACTCAGGTGGGAAAAATCACTCTGGCCTCGCTTCAACGGGAGCCTCAACGCCGCGCACAGGTGGGGACTGCCTGGCGCTCACTGCTCGGCATGCGGCGCGACCTGGAGCTCCTCGGGGCACCAGTATCCGGCAGTCGACCTGTCCGGACTGCCAGACCAGGACGAGTTCTTGAAGGCTCGGCCTGAGCCCTTCGCTGAGTTCGTGCGCCTTCGGGAACGAGTGAGGCCGCTGGCACCGTCGACCGCGACGTTGCCACCTGGGACGACATTCGGCCCGCTGGTGGGGACTGCTTCTGGCAGGTTCGCCGCCTTCTCGTGGTTGGGCGACAGCTTGTTGCTTGTTCGCAGTGGTGTGCTGGAGGGGCTTCAAGCGGAGGGCGTGCGAGGCCTCATGGGATGTCGAACGGAGCTGCGCTTCCATCAACAAGAGCCCCCCTCTTTGCTGGAGCTTCAAATCGAACCTCGTGGACGGCTGCACCCGGATTGTCTTCCTCCGGATTCGCCTCCGCCGTGCGCGACTTGTGGAAGGGTCGGGCTTCGCCTGCCCGAGGAGCCCATCCTCGATGCCGCGACCTTGCCCCCGGACCGTGACCTCTTCAGGGTTGGTAACTTCGCCACGGTGATTGTGGGAACCGAGCTGTTCATGGAGTCGGTGCATCGACTGGCCCTGGAAGGAATCTCCTTTCGAGAGCTTCCGGTGCGCTGACCGGGTCCATCACGCGCTTTGGCGGCGGGTTTGTCCTGCTCCCGCCGCCCATCCTCTCAGGACTGGCTTTGTTGAGCGCTTACGGCAGGCACTGTCCCGGGTTGGTCATGTCGGGAACGCACTTCTCGGTGAACAGCCGGATGTCGTGAAAGACAACCTCCGTCACGGCGTTGAACGAGGTCTTCACGAAGACTTCGAGCGCGACCTCCATGCCGGGCTCGACCGTGGTCTCGACCTCGTATGCCGTCACGGCCCCGTTTCGATTGAAGGGCAACTCCAGGCTTCGCGCTTCGGTCCAGGTCGACTGCGTCAGGTCCCTCTTCTTGAGGACCAGGACCAGCGAAGTCGCGTCGCTGCAGCCTCCGGTGCCGGCGCAGAAGAACTCGTCAGACGACGCGAGCACCGTGCCGCGCACCATCGCGGGGCGGATGTGGTCCACGAAGGAGGTCACCCGCGCCTGGAGGTTCGGCGAGCCTGTGTACCGACTCCATGCAGATGCCTGGTACGTGGGCGCAACCGAGTTGCAATGCACCATCTCGGCCCGATACAGGAAGTTGCTCGTCCCCCAGGACAACGACCAGGTCTTCACTTCACGAATCCCGTGGGCCGCATCCGCGCGGACGTACGTGGAACCACTGGTGTAGCGCCACCAGTAGTCAGCGGGCGTTTGTCCCGCGGGGCACGCCGTCTGCTTCCCGCTGTCCAGCCAGCATGCCCACCCCGAGGGTGTGAGACTGGTGTCACAGATAGGGAGCGTCACCTCGGTGCCGGTGAGCTCTCCCTCCTGCGAAGTCAGCGTGTCCAGGTCGTCCTGGACGGCATCTTCGGGCGCACCGCAGGCCGCGGCACCCAGCAGAGACAGCAGGGCCACACTTCGAGTGATTCGCTTCACGTTGCTTCCTTGGTGGGATGGGGCGTTGAAGACGATACGGAGCGAGCGTCGACTCCTGGCACCGCGCCCGTGTCCGCCTGGGCCCATCACAGTGTGATGGAGTTGGTCACACCTGTCGGCGCACCACCCGCGCCCAACTCGTTGGAATCGTTGGTTGTCGGGATGGGTACGAGACTTGCGTTGGTGTGTGGGCATGTTGCTCGTGCCCGCTGCCCTGTCGCTCCTGCTGGCTGTCGCGCCCCTGGAGGCGTGGACGCTGGAGCGCGTGGCGTCGGAGGCCGTGGCTCGGAGTCCGGAGGTCGCGGCGGCTCGTGCCGAGGAGGAGGGCGCCGAGGGCGTCCGTGCGGCGGATGGCCGCCTGCTTCGGAACAATCCCTCCCTGGAGGTGGCGGTCGTCAGTGATGCCCTCACGGGGGCACAGGGCGAGCAGCGCGCGGAGGTCGTGCTGAGCCAGATGCTGGAAGTCGCGGGACAGCGTGGCTTGAGGCTGGACCGCGCGAAGGCGGCCCAGGAGGCGGCGCGTGCACGGCGTCAGGCGGCGATGGTGAGTGCTTCGGCGGGCGCGGTGGATGCGGCGGTGGAGCTGGAGCGGCGCGAGGCTCGGTCCTCGTTGGCCCGAGAGGCGCTGGAGCTGACCCGCGAGTTGGAGGCCGCCACGGTGCGCCGCTTCGCCGTGGGGGATGTGTCGGAGCTGGAGCGCAACGCCGCGACCCTGGAGCGAGCCCGCGCGGAGGCTCGGGTCGCACAGGCCCACGCGGAGGCGCAGGCGGCTCGCGTCGAGCTGAATCGACGGCTGGGGCGCCCGGCGGATGCGCCGCTCACGGTCTCGCTCCTCGCCACCGCGACGGACGCGTTGCCCTCGGAGCTGAGCGGCGAACAACCGACCCTGGTGGCCGCGCGCGCGGAGGTGGAGGCCGCGGGCTCCGAGGTGGACCTGCTGCGCCGCGAGCGCATCCCCAATCCCACGCTGTCCCTGGGCTACGAGCGAGAGCGTCGGCCGGAAGCGCACGGTGCCTTCACGGACCTGCACACCGAGCACCTGCTCATCGCTCGACTGTCGGTGCCGCTGCCGTTGTGGGACCGCAATCAGGGCGAGCTCGCGGAAGCTCGGGCCCGGCACAAGGCCCGTGAGTCGGAGCGAGTCTCGCGAACCCGCGAGGTGGAGTCCGAGCAGACCGTGGCGCGCGCGATGTTCGATGCGGCGCGAACCGCACACACGGCCTTGATGTCGGTGCATCCCTCGGTGGACCGGAATCTGGAGTTGGTGCGCCGCGCCTATGAGGCAGGGCAGCTCGGGCTCGACGCGTTGTTGCTCGCCAGGGACAGGTCTTTCGCCGCCTCTGCGGATGCGGTGGATGCAGCGGCGGCGCTGGCTCGTGCACGCACGGCCCTGCTGCGCTCTGTGGGACGGCTGCCGACGGGTGAGGTTCCGGAATGAGGACCGATGAACGGCTCGGGGACGTGGCCCATTCGTGTCGGGATGCTGGGACGAAGAGGACCGTTGGATATCTCCCTGCTTTCGCGCGAGGTGTCGCGATGAGGGGGTTGGTGCTGCTGGCGGGTCTGTCGCTGCCGGTCCTGGCCCATGAAGGCGCGGCCCACGGAGAGACCGTCTCCGTCTCCAGGTCGGACGAGACGCAGCATGTCCTCTCCGCCACGGGAGACGTCTTCGAGGTGGTGTTGAAGCACCCGGAGCATTCAGAGGCGGCGAAGACTCCAGTGCGCCTGTGGGTCGCGGACGTGGAGACGAACGCGCCGGTGAGCAGTGCCCATCTGGAGCTCACCCTCACCGGCACCACCGTGCAGACGCTGGTGCCGAAGCTTCAATCCCCCGGTGTCTACGTGGCCGACGCGGAGCTGTCGCCCGGAGCGGAGCTGGCGGCGGTGGTCACCGTGACGCGTGGCAATGACCTGGATGTGCTGGCGCTCGGGACGGTGCATCTGTCTTCGGAACACGACTCCGCCGATGCCAGTCCTGGCTTGCGCGGACCGGTGGGCTGGAGCGCCACGGGTGGCATCGTCCTGTTGCTGGTGGCGGGAGCGTGGTGGATGAACCGGCACAAGAAGGTGCGGCCATGAGCGGGTCCCCTGTCTTCCTCATGTTGCTCACGCTGCTGCTCTCCAGCTCCCTCGCCCTGGCGCATGAGGGTGCGCCACATGGGAAGCCCGCCACGGCTCAGCAGCCCATTGTCGCAGGCGCGTCCTTCACCGTTCCGAAGGAGACGCAGTTCCTCCTGGAGGTGCGGACGCAGCGCGCGGCGGTGCGCTCCCTGGAGTCTCGCCTGGTGACTCCAGGCAAGGTGGTGCCGCGCACGGACCGCTTCGCGCAGGTGTCCGCGCCCGTGTCGGGCCGGGTGCTCGCCGCGAATGGAACCGTGCCGCTCGTGGGCCAGCGCGTGAAGCGCGGTGAGGTGCTCGCGCTGGTGCAGCAGAGCCTGTCCACCTCGGAGTCCACGGGACTGTCGACCAGCCACTTCCAGGCGGAGGCCGAGGCCGTGCGCGCTCAGGCGGCACTGGAGCAGGCCCGTCGAGACTTGACGCGCCTGGAGTCTCTCCAGGGCGTGGTGGCGGAGAAGGAAGTCCAACAGGCGCGGCTCGTGGTGAGCACGGCCGAGCAGGAGTGGAGCCGAGCCAAGTCCGCGCGAGACGTGCTCGCGGGAGCACGCCAGGGGCAGGGCACCGCGCGCTTCTCGCTCATCTCGCCCATCGACGGGGTGCTCGTGGAGGCGCGTGCATCCGTGGGGGAGCAGGTGGACCCGTCCCGCTCGCTCTTCGCGGTGCTGGACGCCTCCGTCCTCTGGGTGGAGGCGCGGGTCTTCGAAGGAGACGTGGCGCGCGCGGAGGGCACCACCGGCGCGCTGGTGTCCACGCCCGCCTACGCGGGCCAGCACTTCCCCGCGCGGCCCTATCACGTGGGGCAGATGGTGGATGAGTCGACGCGCAGCGTGCGCGTGTTGTTCGAGGTCGACAACAGGGACGGGCGTCTGCGGCCGGGCATGTTCGTGGACGTGGCGCTCGGAGAAGGTGGCCAGAGGGACGAGCTGGCGGTGCCGAAGGACGCGGTGGTGGAGGACGAGGGGCGGACCTTCGTCTTCGTCCACACCGCGCCGGAGTCCTTCGAGCTGAGGCCCGTGGTGCTGGGCGGAACCGACGGTGCGTGGCGAGCCGTGCGACAGGGCTTGAAGGCCGGCGAGCGCGTGGTCGTGACTGGGGTGGCTGCGTTGAGGTTGGCCAGGGGAGGGCGGTAGTGCTCGACCACGTCATCCTCTTCTCGCTGCGTCACCGCTTGTTCGTCGTGCTGGCGGCCGTGGCGGTGCTGCTCTACGGCGGCTGGGCGCTCACGCGTCTGCCCGTGGATGTGTTCCCGGACCTCAACCGTCCCACCGTGACGGTGATGACGGAGGCCGGAGGGCTGTCTCCCGAAGAAGTGGAGACGCTCGTCACCACGCCCATCGAGACGGCGATGAACGGCGCTCCAGGCGTGCAGCGGGTGCGCTCGTCCTCCGGTGTGGGCCTGTCCATCGTCTACGTGGAGTTCGACTGGGGCACGGATATCTATCTGGACCGACAGCTCGTCACCGAGCGGCTCCAGGTGGCTCGCGAGCGACTGCCGCGCGACGTGACGCCCCACCTGACGCCCGTGTCCTCCATCATGGGAGAAATCCTCCTGCTCGGCGTGCAGAGCGAGGAGGGCCGCACCTCACCGCTGGAGCTGCGCTCTTTGGCGGACTGGGTGCTGCGTCAGCGGCTCCTGACGATTCCGGGCATCGCGCAGGTGACGGTGCTGGGCGGCGGCGTGAAGCAATTCCAGGTGCGCGTGGCGCCCGAGAAGCTGCTGGCCTTCGGCCTCACCTTCGAGGACGTGGAGCGCGCGGCGGGACTCGCGCAAGGCAACACCACGGGGGGCTTCGTGGACCAGGGAGGGCGTGAGTACCTGGTCCGCAACCTCGCGCGCAGTGCCTCCGTGGAGGACCTGCGCGGGACGGTGGTGGCGGTGCGCGACGGTGTGCCGGTGCGACTCTCCCAGGTCGCGGAAGTGGACGTGGGCCCCGCGGTGAAGCGCGGTGACGGTGGGATGAACGGTCGGCCCGCCGTCATCCTCGCCGTGCAGAAGCAGCCCGGCGCGAGCACCCTGGAGCTGACGGAGCAGGTGGACGCGGCGGTGAGGGACCTCCGGCTCACGCTGCCCTCGGACGTGCGGGTGGAGACGCTTTTCAGACAGGCGGACTTCATCCAGGCCGCTGTCGGCAACGTGGTGGAGGCGCTGCGAGACGGCGCGCTCCTGGTCGTCGTGGTGCTGTTCCTCTTCCTCGTCAACCTGCGCACCACGGCGATAACGCTCACCGCGATTCCGCTGTCCTTCGTCATCACCGCGCTCGTGATGAAGGCGTTCGGCCTGTCCATCAACACGCTGACGCTCGGCGGACTGGCGGTGGCCGTGGGTGAGCTGGTGGATGACGCCATCGTCGACGTGGAGAACGTCTATCGACGACTGCGGGAGAATCGCGCGAAGGACCCGCCCGAGCCCGTCCTCCGCGTCATCTACCGGGCTTCGTCCGAGGTGCGAGGCTCCATCGTCTTCGCCACGCTCATCGTGGTCCTGGTGTTCCTCCCGCTGTTCGCGCTGGGGGGAATCGAAGGACGCCTCTTCGCGCCGCTCGGTGTGGCCTATGTGGTGTCCATCCTCGCCTCGCTTCTCGTGTCGCTCACCGTGACACCGGCGATGTGCGCCTATCTGCTGACTCGCGGGCGCTTGCTGGAGCACGGTGACGGGGCGCTGGTGCGGTGGTTGAAGGCGCGGGCGCGACGGGTCCTCGACCTGGCGCTGGGTCATCCCAAGCCCGTGCTGGTGGGCGCGACGCTGCTGGTGCTCGCCGCCGTGGCGGTGGTGCCCTTCCTGGGCCGCTCCTTCCTCCCCCCGTTCAACGAGGGCACCGCGACGGTGAACGTGCTGGCGCCGCCGGGCACCTCGCTGGAGGAGTCCAACCGCTTCGGGCTGCTCGCCGAGCGGCTCATCGCCTCCGTGCCGGAGGTGAAGACGGTGGGACGTCGCACGGGCCGCGCCGAGCAGGACGAGCACGCGGAGGGCGTGCACTACTCGGAGCTGGACGTGGACTTCAAGGAAGGGGGCCGACCTCGTGACGTGGTGCTGGCAGACCTTCGCGAGCGACTGGCCGTCCTGCCCGGTCTGTCCGTGTCCGTGGGCCAGCCCATCTCCCATCGCCTGGACCATCTGCTGTCAGGCATCCGCGCGCAGGTGGCGGTGAAGCTCTTCGGCCAGGACCTCGATGCGCTGCGAGGCAAGGCGGAAGAAGTCCGCGCGGTCATGGCCCAGGTGCCCGGTGTTGTGGACCTCCAGGTGG
Source organism: Myxococcus qinghaiensis (assembly GCF_024198215.1). Taxonomy (GTDB): domain Bacteria; phylum Myxococcota; class Myxococcia; order Myxococcales; family Myxococcaceae; genus Myxococcus; species Myxococcus qinghaiensis. The sequence goes on along the minus strand of NZ_JAKCFA010000009.1, from coordinate 185,499 downwards.
AGCAGCAGACGTTGATTCCCCAGCTCCAGGTGCGCCTGAAGCGCGAGGAGTCGGCGCGTCTGGGCGTTCAGCCGGGAGCGATGGCGGAGCAACTGGAGAAGGCCTTCAACGGCGTGGTGGTGGGGCAGGTGCTGGAAGGGCAGCGGACCTTCGACGTGCTGGTGCGGTACGAGGAGCGCGCGAGGGTGGACGCGGAGGCCTTTCGTCGGGCGCTGGTCGACACGCCGTCCGGTGCGCGAGTGCCCGTGGCCGCGATTGCCGACGTGGTGGAGTCACGCGGGCCCAACGTCATCCACCATGACCACCTCCAGCGGCGCGTGGTCATCATGGCCAACGTGGCGGGGCGTGACCTCGGTGGCGCGGTGGAAGAGGTCCGCGAGCGCGTGGCCGCCAGCGTGACGCTGCCGACCGGTACCTTCCTCTCCTACGAGGGCCAGTTCGAGAGTCAGCAGTCCGCTACGCGGCTCATCGCGCTGCTGTCGCTGCTGTCGCTCGCGGGCATGTTCCTGGTCCTGTACGCGCACTTCCGCTCGGTGCGACTGGTGGCGCAGGTGATGCTCAACATCCCGCTCGCATTGGTAGGCAGTGTGACGGCGGTGGTGCTCACCGGTCAGCCGCTGTCGGTGGCGACGCTGGTGGGCTTCGTCACCCTGTGCGGCATCGCCAGTCGGAACACCATCATGCTCATCTCGCACTATCTCCACCTCGTGGAGCACGAGGGCGAGGTGTTCAGTCGCGAGCTGGTGCTGAGGGGCTCGTTGGAGCGACTGGTTCCGGTGCTGATGACGGCGCTCACGGCGGGGCTCGCGCTGGTGCCGCTGGCGCTCGCCTCGGGGGCTCCGGGCAAGGAAATCCTGCATCCGGTGGCGACCGTCATCCTCGGTGGGCTCATCAGCTCCACGCTGCTGGACCTGCTCGTCACCCCGGCTGTGTTCTATCGCTTCGGGCGTCCCGCCCTGGAGCGCTACCTGGCGCGCAAGGCAGCGGTGCGCGCCGAAGATGACCTGACGCTTCCCGGGTCCGCGCCCGTGGGTGAGCGGCTCGCGAGCTCCGGGTGATGAACGGGCCTCGCATGACATTGGATTCTGGAGGGATGGTGCGTTCGATGGGACAGAGAATCATCGCGGTGCTCGCGGCGGCGGGACTGGTGGTCGGATGCAGCAAGAAGGACGCACCCCCACCCGAGCCCACGTCGTCGGCCGTGGCCCACTCCGCGGGGCAGGCCCATGCCCACGCGGCACCTCATGGGGGGCAGGTGGAGTCCACGCCCCGAGGACACCTGGAGCTGGTGACCACGCGTGACGGGAGCTACCGCGTGTACCTGCTGGACGAGGCGATGACACCGCGCCCGGTGACGGGGGCCACCGGCTCCGTGAAGGTGGCCAAGGGGGGCTATCCGAATGTCGTGCTGACGCCCTCGGATGACCACCTGGCGGGCCAGGGGCCGGAGCACTCCGATGACCACCTGGCCATGGTGGTGACGGTGGTGCGCGACGGGAAGCCAGAGGTGGCTCGCTTCGCCGCGCATCTGGAGGCGAACGGGCATGGCGGCGGACTCGTGGGGACGCTCCGTCTTGCGCCGTGTCCGACGTCACCTCCCGAGGGACTGAGCGCCGAAGCCTGCGCGAAGCAGGGCGGGGTGTACTCGCTGGTGAAGGAAGCGGGCGCCACGGTGCTCGTGCTCGCCGCGCCGGGGCAGGACGCAAAGACCTTGCTGAGCGCGCGCGTGGGGCAGCGAGTGCATGTGAAGGGAACGGAGGCCGGCGGACGCGTGGTGGCCGAGGCCGTGGCCCTGGAGCACGACCACACGCCGTTCCACGGAGGTGTCGTGGCCATGAGTGGAGACACGCATCTGGAGGTGCTGTCCCTGCGCTCGGGCGAGGTGCGGGTCTGGGTGACGGACGCCTTCCGCCAACCGCTTCCACTGGCGGGCCGCAAGGGGAGGGTGGAGGTGGGCGACGTGTCCGCGCCGCTCGTTCCCGAGCCCACGGGAGCGTTCCTCACGGGAACACTTCCGGCGGCCGACGCGGAGCGCGAAGTGACGGTGCGCCTGCCCCTGCCCGAGGACCCCGAGTACTTCATCGGCTTCCTGCTGACTCCGGTGGACGCGCCGAAGTCGTCGACGAAGTCGCCGGAGGAGAAAGGCGACGCGGTGCAGGAGGTGACGATTACCGTCCAGGGCGGCTACCAGCCGAGCGAGGTCACGCTGAAGCAGGGTGTGCCCGTGCGACTGCGCTTCGTGCGCAAGGACTCCGGTGGGTGTGGAGACGAGCTGCTCATCCCCGACTTCGGCATCCAGCGCCCCCTGCCTGGCCTGTCGGAGACAGTGGTGGCCTTCACTCCGGACAAGGTCGGCACATTCCCCTTCACCTGCGGCATGCAGATGATGAAGGGCATGCTGGTGGTGAGATGAACGAGGACGCCGAGGTGACGCGGGAGGACGGTGACGCGGTGACGCGCGCGCTGGTGGAGAACCATCGCCAGTTCCTCGCCTTCGTGGAGCGACGCGTGGGCGACCGTGCGACGGCCGAGGAGCTCCTCCAGTCCGCCTTCGTGAAGTCGCTGGAGAAGGGCGACACGCTGCCGGAGCCCGAGGGCGCGGTGACGTGGTTCTACCGGCTCCTGCGCAATGCCCTGGTGGACCACCACCGTCACCAGCAGGTGGAGACACGGGCCCTGGCGCGCGAAGCCCGCGAGGCCGAGGAGCCCGCGGAGGACCCCGAGCTGAAGCAGACCGTCTGTGCCTGCGTGGGAACGCTCCTGCCCACCCTCAAGCCGGAGTACGCGGAGCTGGTGCGACAGGTGGACCTGGAGGAGCGCTCCGTGCCTGACGTGGCGCGTGAGGTCGGAATCTCGCCCAACAACGCGGGCGTGCGCCTGCACCGGGCGAGGCAGGCCCTCAAGAAGCAGCTCGAGCGGAGCTGTGGCTCCTGCGCGGCCCATGGCTGTCTGGACTGTTCGTGCAAGGCTCGCTCCTGAACAGGCGAGAGGCAGGCTGCTCGGGCGGCCGGAGAAAGCACTTGCCGAAGCGCTGCTCCCACCGTTAACTCTTCGCGAGGTGCCGAGGGGCGCCTTCCCGAAAAGACGACGTCACCCTCGCTTCTCCCGGCAGGCCCACAGTTTCCGATGAGTTCCTTCCACGGCCCGTGACACGGGTGGGGCCGCCAACGAGGGACTTTTCATGGGAACCGTCTCACGCCACGCCGAACCCCTCACCCTCCACGAGTGCAAGGTCCGCGCTTCGCTCCTGCTCAAGGAGCTGGGCTCGTCCGACTCGGCGCGAGCCACGCGGGCCGCGGAGCGACTGCGCGCGCTGCCTGCCTTCGCGGGCCTGACTCTCGGCGAGGTGCTCGCGCGTCGGGACACGGTGCAGCGCAAGCACGTGCTGGCTGTCATCGCGCGAGAGCAGGGACACACCACCTGGAGTGACTTGAAGCACGCGCTGGAGGCTCGGGACGCACCTCAGGTCGACTTCGAGCGGCTCCTCGCGCGAGCGGGCCCCACCTTTCTCAACCACTGGTTCGCGACGTACGAAGAGGCCGTCGCTTCGCTGCGCGTCTCGGGAGGTCATCTCTTCCCCTTCCGTGAGCAGTTCTTCGTCTGCCAGTCGGCGTTGTTGACCGCGCTGGGCCTGGACCCGTCCGACATCGACTGGAAGCTGGCGGGGCCCGACTGGCTGGCGCCGCTGGATGCACAGGCGCATGCGCGACTGGAGCAACGCCTGCTGAAGCTGTGCGGCGCCGACACCGCTGAACCCCCGTCTCCTCCACACCAAAGGAAGTCCGCCATGTCGTCCACGGATTCGAGCCGAGCGCGCCGCTCGGACCTGAAGCGCGAGTACAAGGAGAAGCCCCCGCCGATGGGTGTGTATGCCGTGCGCAATCGCGCCAATGGGAAGGTGCTGGTGGGCGCGTCGCTCAACGTCCAGGGCATGCTCAACCGCATCCGCTTCGAGCTGACCAGCGGCATGCCGCGCATCCCCGCGCTCCTGGAGGATTGGAACCGCCATGGCGCGGACAGCTTCTCCTTCGAGGTGCTCGATGTGCTGGAGCCTCCCGAGGAGCCCGGCGCGGACTTGAAGGCGGAGCTCCAGGTGCTGGAGAACCTGTGGCTTGAGCGCCTCAAGCCCTACGGAGACGCGGGCTACAACGAACCGCCGAAGTGAGCGGCGGGGGCGGGGCGTGCGCACCCTTTCCGAAAGTCACCTGTAAGAGCTGGCCGGGTGTCTCGTTGGCCTGGGTGAAAGGAGAGACGCACCATGAACCGCCACTCTCACCCTCGCTCGCATACCCACTCGCCTCCGACGCCCCCCTTGCCTCCAGGCGAGGGGGCTCACGCCATCGACCCCGTCTGCGGGATGAGCGTGGACCCGTCCGCTCCCAAGGGCGGCAGCCTGGCACATGACGGACACACCTACTCGTTCTGCAACCCGAAGTGCCGGGAGCGCTTCCGCGCGGACCCGGCGCGGTTCCTCGTGCCCTCCGAGCAGCAGGAGCCCGAGCCCGCGGCGCCAGGGGCGATGTACGTGTGCCCCATGGACCCGGAGGTGCGTCAGGACCACCCGGGGGCCTGCCCGAAGTGCGGCATGGCACTGGAGCCGGAGACGCCCTCCGTGCCGGAGACGCACGTCGAATACGTGTGCCCGATGCATCCAGAGGTGGTGCGGGACGGGCCGGGGAGCTGCCCCATCTGCGGCATGGCGCTGGAGCCGCGCACGGTGCTGCCGGAGGACGTTCCGGACCCCGAGCTGAAGTCCATGTGGCTGCGCTTCCGCGTGGGCCTGGGCCTCACGGTGCCGCTGCTGGTGCTGGCGATGTCGGACATGATTCCGGGGCAGCCCGTGCAGCACGCGGTGCCTGCCTCGGTGCTGGCCTGGGCGCAGCTCGTGCTGGCCACGCCCGTGGTGCTGTGGGGCGGCTGGCCCTTCTTCCAGCGTGGCTGGGCATCGGTGCGCAACCGGCACCTCAACATGTTCACCCTCATCGCCCTGGGGACGGGCGCGGCGTATGTGTTCAGCGTCTTCGCCACGCTGTTCCCTCACGTGTTGCCGCAAGGACTGCGCACGGGGCATGGAGGCACGGCGCCGCTCTATTTCGAGGCCGCCGCTGTCATCGTCACGCTGGTGGCCCTGGGCCAGGTGCTGGAGCTGAGGGCTCGGCACGCGACGTCGGGGGCGCTGCGCTCGCTGTTGAGCCTGGCGCCTCCGGTGGCTCGGCGGATGCGTGAGGACGGGCACGAGGAGGACGTGCCGCTGGCACACGTGCATCCGGGGGACAGGCTTCGGGTGCGGCCGGGCGAGAAGGTGCCGGTGGACGGTGAGGTGCTGGAGGGCGCCAGCGCGGTGGACGAGTCGATGGTGACGGGCGAGTCGCTCCCGGTGGAGAAGTCGTCGGGCGCGAAGGTGACGGGCGGCACGGTGAACGGCACGGGCTCGCTGGTGATGCGGGCCGAGCGGGTGGGCAAGGACACGTTGTTGTCGCGCATCGTCCAGCGGGTGAGCGAGGCGCAGCGCACCCGCGCGCCGATTCAGCGACTGGCGGACAAGGTGGCCGGCGTCTTCGTGCCGGTGGTCATCGTGGTGGCGGTGGTGACGGCGGTGGTGTGGGGCGTGTGGGGCCCGGAGCCTCGGCTGGCGCATGCGCTGGTCAACGCGGTGGCGGTGCTCATCATCGCGTGCCCGTGCGCGCTGGGCCTGGCCACGCCCATGTCCATCATGGTGGCCACGGGACGCGGCGCGCAGGCGGGGGTGCTCATCCGTGACGCCGCCGCGCTGGAGCGCCTGGAGGCGGTGGACACGCTGGTGGTGGACAAGACGGGGACGCTCACCGAGGGCAAGCCGCGCCTCGTGTCGGTGGTTCCCTCGGAGGGCTTCGACGAGGCGACGCTGCTGCGCCTGGCCGCGAGCCTGGAGCGTGGCAGCGAGCACCCGCTGGCGGAGGCGATTGTCTCCGGTGCGAAGCAGCGTGGCGCGGTGCTGACGACGGTGGAGGACTTCCGCTCGGACACCGGGAAGGGCGTGGTGGGGCGGGTGGATGGCGTGGAGGTGGCGCTGGGCAACGCGGCGTTGATGGCGGCGCATGGCGTGGAGGCCACGGAGCTGTCGACTCGCGCGGAGGCGCTGCGGCAGGAGGGGCAGACAGTGGTGTTGGTGGCGGTGTCGGGGCGTGTGGCGGGGCTGCTCGGAGTGGAGGACCCGGTGAAGGAGTCGACGCCGGAGGCGCTGGCGCTGCTGCGTCAGGAGGGCTTGAGGGTGGTGATGTTGACGGGGGACAGCCGCACCACGGCGGAGGCGGTGGCTCGCCGGCTGGGCATCTCCGAGGTCATCGCGGGGGTGTTGCCGGAGGGGAAGGGTGACGTGGTGAAGCGGCTCCAGCAGGAGGGTCGCGTGGTGGGCATGGCCGGGGATGGGGTCAATGACGCGCCGGCGCTGGCCCAGGCGGATGTGGGCATCGCCATGGGGACGGGCACGGACATCGCGATGGAGAGCGCGGGAGTGACGCTGGTGAAGGGGGATTTGAGGGGCATCGTCCGGGCGCGGCGGCTGAGTCAGGGCTCGCTGCGCAACATCCGGCAGAACCTCTTCTTCGCCTTCATCTACAACCTGCTGGGGGTGCCCCTGGCGGCGGGGGTGCTGTACCCCTTCTTCGGCCTGCTCCTGAGCCCCATCTTCGCCAGCGCGGCGATGAGCCTGTCCTCGGTGTCGGTCATCGTGAACGCGCTCCGGCTGCGGCGGCTGAAGCTATAGGCCGGGGAGGGGGCTCCCATTAGACTGCGTCCATGAGCTCCCGCGAGGAGGCTCGCACCCCAGGTGCGGCCGCCGGTCACGTCTCCGTCGTTCACCTGCCGAATGCCTGGTTCATCCTTTGTGCGTCGCGCGAGCTGGGCGACAAGCCGCTGGCGCGCACGCTCCAGGGCACGCCGCTCGTCCTGTTCCGGGGCGAGGGCGGCAAGCCCGGCGCGCTGATGGACCGCTGCCCTCACCGCAACGTGCCCCTGTCGCTGGGGCGGGTGAAGGAGGGGCAGCTCCAGTGTGGCTACCACGGCTGGCGCTTCGACACGGGAGGGCAGTGCCGCGCCATTCCGGGCTTCCTTGGCGAGCCCGAGGCCCGCACCCGCTGCGCGACGTCCTATGCGACACGCGAGCAGGATGGCTTCGTCTGGGTGTACTCCACGCCGGGCGCGGAGCCGACGACGGAGCCGTTCCGTTTTCCGCTGCTGGATGCGCGTGAGTACACCACGGTGCGTCGCGTGCTGCGCGCGCCGGGCTCGCTGCATGCCACGCTGGAGAACACGCTCGACGTGCCGCACACGGCCTACCTGCATGGTGGCCTGTTCCGCACGGAGGAGAAGCGCAACGAGATTGACGTGGTGGTGCGCCGGAGCGCGGACAAGGTGGAGGCCGAGTACATCGGCGAGCCTCGTCCCAGTGGTGTCGTGGGTCGGCTGCTGGCGCCGGGCGGCGGTGTGGTGCAGCACTTCGACCGCTTCCTGATGCCGTCGATTGCCCAGGTGGAGTACCGGATTGGCGAAGGCAGCCACATCATCGTCACCTCGGCGATGACGCCCGTGTCGGACTGGGACACGCTGGTCTATGCGGTGGTGACGTTCCGCCTGCCGCTGCCGCGCTGGCTGCTGCGCGCGGTGCTTCCGGTGGCGATGCCGGTGGCGCTCCACATCTTCAGCCAGGACGCGCGCATCCTGCGGACGCAGACGGAGAGCATCCGCCGCTTCGGCACGGAGACGTATGCCTCCACCGAGATTGACGTGCTCGGGCCCGGCATCCTCCGCCTGCTGCGCGCCGCCGAGCGCGAGAAGCCCGGCGCGGTCGCGGATGCCGTTCATGAGACCCGGCTGAAGATGAGGACCTGAGCGACGGTCCGTCCGCGGTGTGCCGCCGAACTCGAGAAGCTCGGCGCGGTCGGTGATGCCGTGCATGAGGCTCTGCTGAAGATGCGGTTCCGAGCGACAGTCCGCCTTCCATGCGCCACCGGGTGCGGGCGGTCCGGCGTGGGGCTCGAGACGGTGCTGAGGTTGCGGACCTGAAGCCGGACGTCAGCGAGCGGTCGGCGCCGGCAGGCGCAGTCGTGCACCGCGGAGCACGGTGACGTTGTCGACGTGCCCCGAGGCGTTCTCCTCGGGCAGCACGACGTGCACGTGGGTGTCACTGTCGTGATGCGTGAAGATGCCTTGATGCCGCGTTGAGTAGAAGCCCACCAGCACGCCCGTGGCCTGGGCTCGCTGTTCCTGTACGCCCGCGGAGGCGTGCTCCTGGTGGGAGGCGCCACTGCGCAGCTTGCGGCCGTCGATGACGTGCCACGCCAGCGCCTGGAGTGGCCCCTCCACGGTGAAGGTGATGGGCTGGGTGGTGTCGACTCCTTGGGCCTGGGCGAGCGCGGCGATGCGGTCTCCCAGGGCGCTGAGGGGAATGTCCTCGTCGAGCGTCATTCCTGGCGTCTCGGGAAGCTGCCCCACGACGAGCAGGGCGGCACCGGCGGAAGGCTCGCGCGTGCGCACGGTGCGCGAGGTTCCATCCTGTTCCGCGTAGGAGAGCCACGCTTCTCCATCGACGACGGTGACTTCTCCCGCGAGGTCGGCCAGGGCTCCCACGGCGAACGAGCCCCGGCGTCCGGCTGCCTGGGCGACGTCCACCACCGACGCCGTGCGCCCCTGGTGCATCATCTCCCGCAGGGCACCGTGGACCACGACGCCGGCGGTCACGGGAGCCTCTCGGGCCTGAGCTGCTTCGGGAGCGGAAGTACGGCAGGCCGGCAGGCACAGGGTGGCCACCAGCGGGAGCAGCGTGAAGCGGCGCATGTCGGTGACTCCACCGGCCCGGAGAGGGCCGTTCGTTGAGAGGGAGCCCCCTGTGTAGCTCACCGCGAGGGCTCAGGTGGAGTGACGCCTCACCCGCGTCCGAGTCCCGCCGGTGATGCGGGCAGTGCCTTGGGTGGGGCATTCACGTCGATGCCGTCCTGGCGCAGTTCCTCCGTGTTCGCCGCCACCGCCAGCGTGCCGGGAGGATTGTCGTACCAGCCCGGGTCACCGTCGCCGTCCAGCCGCTCGCGGACCTTGAGCACGGTGAACATGCCGCCCATGGTGATGACGTCGTGCTTGCCGCGCGCTCCGCTCATGGGGATGGAGTTGGCGGGCACCGGCATGCCCATCTCCACCATGTCGCCCATGCCCGTCTGTCCCATGGTCATGTAGCCCGGCAGCAACGTGCGCACCTTCGCGTCGAGCCCACCCGGCTTCACGCCGATAAGGTTGGGGATGTCATGTCCCATCTGGTTCATCAGGTGGTGTGTCATGTGGCAGTGCATGGCCCAGTCGCCGGGCGCATCGGCCACGAACTCGACGGTGCGCGTGCTGCCCACGGGGACGAGCACCGTGGTCTCCGGCCACTGCGCGGACTCGGGGATGCGTCCCGCGTCCGTCTCCGTGATTCGGAAGTGGTAGCCGTGCAGGTGGATGGGGTGGTGGTCCATCGCGCTCAGGTTGCCCAGGCGGATGCGCACCCGCTCGCCCTGGCGCACCACCAGCGGCTCCGTGCCGGGGAACGCCTTCGCGTTGAACGTGAGCAGGTTGAAGTCCGTCATCTCGTTCGGGTCTGGCCGTCGCGCGCCGGGGTCCACGCGCCACTCGTGCAGCATGAGCGCGAAGTCGCGGTCCTCGCGCGGGCCCAAGGGGCGACGGGGGTGCATGATGAACAGCCCCACCATGCCGAGCGCCATCTGCGTCATCTCGTCGTGGTGCGAGTGATACATGCCCGTGCCGGACTGGCGGATGGTGAACTCGTAGCGGAACGTCTCGCCCGGAGCGATGGACTTCTGGTTGAGGCCGCCCACGCCGTCCATTCCGTTGGGCAACAGCAGGCCGTGCCAGTGCACGGTGGTAGGCGCGGGCAGCCGGTTGGTGACGTAGAACCGGACGCGGTCGCCCTCGACGACTTCGATGGTGGGCCCGTGCACCTGACCGTTGTAGCCCCAGCAGTGGACCTTCAGTCCGGGCGCCAGCTCGTGTTCGACCTCCTCGGCCACCATGTGGAAGACCTTCACGCCGTCCACGAGCTTCCACGGCAGCTTCGAGCCATTCGGCACGATGACGGGGCGATAGTCCCGGTTGGGCATTCCAGGTGACAGCCAGTCCCGTCGGCCCGCGCTCGGCGAGGACGCACGTGGCGCGGCTTGAGCCTGGGCGACACCACCCCGGAGCAGCAACGCACCACCCGCGAGCGTGGCGCCAGCTGTCGCCAGCATGCCTCGTCGGGTCATCGCGCCCGGAGCGGCCGCCGTCTCCGTCGTGTCCTCCGCATCCTGCGCGCGGAGAGAGGAATCAAGGGGAAGGGGATTCATGGAGTCGCTCCGTGGCCATGCGCGGGGGGATGGCCGTTTCCAGAAGGGGATTTGGTGGGAGGAATGGGGTCCGAAGGCGAGGTCTCAGGAGGGGTCGACTCTGGCGGCCGTTCGGATGCCGGGGGCGTGGCGTCGCTCGGAGTGCCCTGTCGCGAGGTTGTGCCGGGCAGACTGCCGCCGACGAGCTGCTCCAGCTCCGCGCGGCCCATCCAGTAGTCGCGGACGGTCTCGATGAAGGCGCGGTACGCCTCGACCTGGGATTGCTTCGCGTCGAGCAGCGCATACAGGCCAATCTGCATCGCGTTGTATTGAAGCTGGGACTGCTCGACGACCTTCTCGCGCAGGGGCAGGACGACACGCTGGTAGCGCTCGGCGACGCCTCGGAGCGTCAGCAGCCGGGCCCGGGCGGCGCGAACCTCCGAGCGGGCGTTGATGGACAGCTCCGCGAGACGACGCTCGCCCTGGCGATGCTGGGCCTCCAGCTTGGCGATGAGTGCCTGTCGCTGGTCGAAGATGGGCAGCTCCAGGGTGAGCGTGGGGCCGAGGAGTCGTGGGCCGTTCGCGTCCCGGTGCGTGTGGACGCCCACGTCGACGCGGCCGAAGAAGCGCGTGCTGCGCGCCAGCTCCAGCGCGTTCCACAAGAGCTGGGTCTGCTTGCGCGCGGCGTCGATGTCGAGCCGCTGCCGGATGGCGAGCGACTCCAGTCGCTCCAGTGTCGCCTCCTCCTGGGGTGGTGCCGGGAGCTTCTCGGAGATGGCCCACTGGGTGCGCGGCCCCCACAGGCCCAGCAAGCGGTTGAGCCGCTCGCGGTCCTCGACCAGCGTGAGTTCCTCGCGCGCCAGCTCCAGCCGTGCTTCCTCGGAAGCGGCCTGCTCCGTGGCCAGCTCCAGGTCGGTGATGTTGCCCGCGCCGTGCTGAAGGGAGGCCAGCTCGGCGGCGGCCTCGGCGGCCTGGAGGACCATGCGGCGCAGCTCCACGAGCTGCTGTCGCGCCTGGACCTCGCTGAACACCTTGCGCACCTCCGCGGCGGTGGCGAGCGCTTCGTGCGCGACGCGCAGCGTGTCCGCGATGAACTGCTCCTGGGCCACGCGCTTGCGCAGCGGCAGGGTGAACAACTCGACGAAGCCCTGCACCAGCGAGAACTCCGTCTCGCTGACCCCGTCGTTGTTGAGCGGAAAGCCGATGCTCGCGTCAAACGTCGGGTTGGTGAGCAGTCCCGCCTGCACCATGTCCGCCTGGGAGATGCCCAGGTCTTCATAGGTGGATTGCAGGGCGGGGTTGTTGAGGAGGGCCACCTCCACCGCGTGGTCGGAGGTGAGGTCGTCCTTCAGCAGTCCATCGAGATGACGCGACACCTCCGTGTCCTCGGGCGTGCCCTGGTTCCACCGGGTCTTGCGGCCGATGCGCTCCTCGACGAGGGTGGCGACCTCCGCGTGGCCACGCTCTTTCTGGATGGAGGCGCAGCCGCCCGCGAACAGCAACGCGCAGGCGAGGGTGAGCAGTCTCACGGATGGGCTCCGTGTCCTTCATGACCGGGAGCGGGCTTCTTGGACGGCGCGGTGTCCTCGGGCTTTGTCGGCGTCAGCTTCATGCCGCACTTGGGGCAGGTGCCGCCTGGCTTGTCGGACTGGACCTCGGGGTGCATCGGGCACGCGTAGACGGTGGTGCCAGCGTCTGGCGTAGCGGGCTTCTGAGGGTCTGAGTGCCGCGCATGCGAGTCCGTCGAAGGAGGCGGCGTTGCCGTGAGCGCGGTGGGCAGTGCCGCGGGCGAGGACTCGGGCGCATCGGGGCTCGACGGGTCCACGGCGGGAGCGAGCCTCTTGGGCTCGGAAGCACAGGCGGCGAGCGTGACGAGGCTCGCGAGGACACAGAGGAAGGAACGCATGAAGGACCTCGAAGGGGCGCGCCGCGAAGGCGCCAGGAACGCTTCGCTGTTCAGCAAGGCCCAGGCCACATCGACCCAGGAGACAACTCCGCGGATTGACGACGTGCACGAGGTGATGGGCCGCGAGGTCCGCGGGGCCCGGTGTAACCGGGGTCATCACACTGTGATGGCTGGAGTGGTGCCTGGCTGTTCACCGGCGCACTTCATGTCCAGGGGCGTGTTCGCCGGAATCATTCAGGCGCCGAGGCCACACTGGCTTGAGTCGTGCGGTGGTTCCTGGATGAATGCGCACGCCAATGCGCCTACGACCCATCACGAGCCTGGGAGTGCTGCTGTTCAGTGTGGCGTGCTCCACGCCGGAGACGGGTGCGCGCGATCAGATCGCCATCCCCTTGGGTCCGCTCATCGTGCCCAGGCCGGTGGTGGTGCCCGCCCCTATCGGTCTGGCGCCACCGATTCCGCTCGTCATTCATCCCGAGGGCGCCACGGTGCGACCGACGTCCGAGGGTACGGAGCGGTCCGGGTCTGCATCCTCCTCGGCTCAGCCGGAAGCTCGGCCTGAGCGAGGTGGGGCTGGAGCGAATACGAATCCACCGCCACCGGTGGCCGCTTCACGTCGTCCGGAATGTGAGGTGAAGCTGGTGCCTCACAGCGGAGGCGATGCCGTGCATGACACGTGTGCGGACACGTTTCCGCCGAATCGCTTCCCCGGGAAAGACGTATTCATCAACGGCAAGCGATTCGACGCGCTGCAGGTGGGCGCCAACGTGCTGTGGGAAATCAAGACGGACCGCTTCGACGGGTACTCGGACTTCCTGAAGGAACGGGTCAGCAAGACGCAGGTTGTCGAGCTTCAGCGTGAGCGAGAACTGGCGCGCGCTTGTGGCTATGACTTCGTGGTGGGCGTGAGCAATGCAGGCCACCGGCTCGCGCTCCTCGAACTGGACGAGGGCCTCAAGATTGTCGTCACGGGATGCTGAGATGCTCGCCACCGCCGAAAAACTCTCCGTCGCTGTCCACGCGTCCGAATTGATTCAGAGAGATGTCCGCCCTCTGGCCATTGCTCGTGCAATGGAGCAGGTCGTGCCCGGACTCCGCTTGGAGTGGGAGGTCTCCCAAGAAGGAGTACCGCTCCACGTGGCGAACCGTGACGCCTGGCTCCTGGCGGGAACGCCTGACGGCGGTTTCCCGTTGGTGTGCAACGGTGACGAACTCCATCCCGTGACGCTGCATGGGTTGGCTTCGCCGCCGAAGTCCTCTGGCAACGGGACCTCGGGACTCAGCGTCCACGCGAAGCTGCCATTGGACGCGGTCGTCCGTGCGCAGTCAGCCTCCTTGCTGGAGCATGTGGCCGAAGCCGCGCACGCGCGATGGGGGCACGCGACGCCATGGAACTCCCTGGTTGAAATCGTGGAGCAGATGGCTCGCCCCGTACGCGGGCCACACGTCCCTCCACGCGGCCTGCCCATCCTCCAGCTCTCGAAGGACCTCCGCTCGCCCGAAGTCCCGCACCACCTCGGGTGGATCAACTACTGGTCCGCCGCCACCGCCCAGCTCCTCGGCTTCCCCTCGCCCACGCTGGACTCCGAGTGGCTCCCCCGTGCACGGCGAACCCACGGCGGAGGCTGGCTGCTCCAACTCACCGACGAACCACTGAACCTCGACGAGCCCGCGCACCTGGCCACGCTCCTGCGCGCCTACGAGCGCTTCCCGGAGATTGGCGGACGCACGCCCTCCTGAAACACGAAGCGCGGGGAGCGTCCCGTAAAGGACCCTCGACCCGCGCTTCACACTACCGTTGCTTCAGAGTCTGACGCTCAGGAGATGCCCTTGCGCAGCCGCGCCCAGTCGAAGTTCGGCGCCGGGTCGTTCTTGCGGCCCTTGGGCACCGCCACGTCCGCGTGGCCGACGATGTTCTTCATCGGCACGTCGTACTTCTCCTTCAGGTGGCTGGTCAGCTCGGTGAGCGCCTTGTACTGCGCCTCCGTGAAGGGCGTCTTGCCGCTGCCGTCGTTCACGATTTCGATGCCGATGGAGCGCGCGTTCACGTCCGTGGGGACGCCGTGCAGCTCGCTCTTGCCCGCGTGCCACGCACGCTTGTCGTCACCGACGAGCTGATAAATCTTTCCGTCGCGGTCCACCATGTAGTGCGCGGACACGCCGCTGTTCGGATTGCGCATCCACGACAGGTCGGCCTTGCCGTCGTTGGACGCGGTGTGGTGCATGACGATGGTGTCGATGTCCGCGCCCTTGCGGCTGTCGGAGTTGGGCGAGGGCGCGCTGATGACCGGCGGCTTGGCGCCCGGCTTCGTGGGCGTCGTCGGCGTCGTGGGCGTGCCCCCCAGCGCCTTCTTCAGCGCCGCCTGCGTCTGCTCGCCGTAGTAACCCGTGGTGGGCAGCTTCTTGTCGCCCTGGAACTTCTTCACCGCCGCTTCGGTCTGCGCGCCGAAGGTCCCAGGGCCGGTGTTCACCTGCGCCTTGGTCAGGTAGCCCAGCTTCACCAGCGCGTCCTGCAGCTGCTTCACCTTGGGGCCCGAATCACCCTTGCGAAGCCCCGCCGGAGGCGCGGTGACGGTGGCCGTCGCGGCCGCCGCCTGGGTGGTGGTGGTACGGGTCGCGGTGGAGGGAGGAAGACGCACGCTCATGAGAGGCCCCGACGTATGGAATAGGGGAAAATCACGGGATTGTCGGTGTTCCAGGCTGGAAGTTGCCGATCCAAGGCCTGGAACACCTTCCCCGTCTCTCAGGTAACACTCAAGTTACAGTGGACCTGCGCGCAGTCGCCCGATGGCGGATCCGCTCTCTCACTCCATGAACAAATGCGTAGAAAGTGGGGAGCACCAGCAGGGTGAACAGGGTGGAGGTCACCAGTCCGCCCACCATGACCACGGCGAGAGGCCGCTCGATTTCCGTCCCCTGCAGGGGCAGCACGAGCAGGGGTAGCAGGCCGAGGATGGCCGTGGCGGCGGTCATCAGCTTGGGTCGGACGCGACCGAGGCTCGCCTGACGGATGGCCTCGTCGAAGGGCAGGCCGCGCGAGAGCAGGTCCTTCGTTTGTGACACCAGCACCAGACCGTTCTGCACGGCGATGCCGAACAGGCCGATGAGCCCCACGAGGCTGGAGACATTCCACGTCTCTCCGGCGATGAGCAGCGCGAGGATGCCCCCGACGAAGGCATCCGGGAGCGTGGCGAGAATCACGAGCGCCTCCGCCACCGAGTCCAGCGCCAGGTACAGCAGGATGAACACCGCGAGGATGGCGACGGCGATGGCCATGGCCAGCGACTGCGCGGCGCGCTGCTGACTCTCCACGCGTCCGCCCACGTCGAGGAAGTACCCGGTGGGCAGCTTCAGCTCGGCGGCCAGTCGCTCGCGCACCTCCGCGGCGGTGCTGCCCAAGTCCCGGCCGGACACGCTGGCCTCCACCGCGAGTCGACGACTGCCTGCCTCTCGGCGCACGCTGCCCGCGCCGAAGGTCTCCTCGATGGTCGCGAGCTGACTCAGGGGGATGCGCGTGCCGTCATGTCCGTCCACCAGGAGGTTGCGCAGCGCCTGGAGGTCTCCTCGCTTGTGGTCCGCCAGCCGCAGCACCAGGTCGTGCCGCCGCTGGCCCTTCCACACCTGCGAGGACTCCTCGCCCACCAGTCCCACGCGCACCGCGCGGATGACGTCGCCGGGCGTGAGTCCCACCCGAGCCACCGCGGCGCGATTCACCGTGATTCGAAGCTGCGGCAGCCCGCTGAGCTTCTCCACGCGCAGGTCCTCCACGCCGTCCACCTTCGCGAGGATGGCGCGCGCCCGCTCTCCCAGCGTCGCGAGCGTCTCCAGCTCCGGCCCGAAGATGCGCACCGACAGGTCCGCGGGACTTCCGCCCAGGCCCTCGTCGATGCGCATGCCCAGCGGCGTGGTGAAGAGCGTGGTGACGCCGGGCACTCGCGCCACGGCGACGCGCAGGTCCGCCTCCAGCTTCTCCAGGCTCCTGCCCCGCTCCTTCTTGAGCACGACGAGCACGTCCGAGACGGTGTGAGGCATCGGGTCTTCCGTGCGCTCGGCGCGGCCGGTGCGCCGCACGACGTCCTCCACCTCCGGGAAGCCCAGCAGCACGTCCTCCACCAGGTGGTTGAGGCGGTCCACCTCCTCCAGTGACGCCTCGGGAGGCAGCACCGTCTGGAGGAGGAAGGCGCCCTCGTCCAGCCGGGGCATGAAGTCGCTGCCCACCGCGAAGGCGAGGCCCAGCGCCGGCACGGTGATGGCGAGCGCCACCAGTCGCACGAGGCCCGCCCTGCGCATGCACGCGTCCAACAGCGGCGCGTAGGCCGACTTGAGCTTGCGGATGAGCCACACGTCCTCGGGTTGTCCCGGACGCGGGGCCTTGAGGAGCAGCGACGAGGCCACGGGCACCAGCGTGAGCGCCAGCGCCAGCGACGCGGCCAGGCACGCCACCACCGCGGCGGCGAGGGGCTGGTACATGCGCCCTTCGATTCCCGTCATGGCGAACAGCGGGATGAACACGGACACGACGATGAGGGTGGCGAAGGCGATGGGACGTCCCACCTCCATCGATGCGGCCAGCGCCTCGTCTCTCACGGACCTGCGGCCCGCGCCCTCGCGCAGGTCATGGATGATGTTCTCGGTGACGATGATGGCCGCGTCCACCAGCAGGCCCACGGCGATGGCGAGCCCGCCCAGCGTCATGGTGTTGATGCCGATGCCGGCGAGCTTCAGGAGGATTCCCGCCAGCGCCAGCGACAGGGGCAGGGTGAGGGTGACGATGAGCGCGGCGCGCCAGTCTCCCAGGAGCGCGAACAGCACCAGCACCACCAGCAGCGCGCCCAGCAGGATGGCCCGGCTGACGCCACCCAGCGCCTCGTCCACCAGCTCCGACTGGTCATAGACGACGCGCAGCTGCACGCCCTTGGGCATCGACTGCTCCAGCTCTTTGATGGCCTCGCGCACGCCCTTGGCCACCCGCTGTGTGTCCGCGCCGAACTGCTTGATGACGCGGCAGCTCACCACCTCGCCCTTGAGGCGGTGCGCGATTCCGCGGCGCAGCGCGGGGCCCTCGCGCACGTCGGCCACGTCCGCCAGCAACACGGGCGTGCCCGCGCGCAGCGCCACCACCGTGCTGTTCAGGTCCTCCACCGTCTGCGCGCGGCCAATCGCTCGCACCGTCCACTCCATGGGGCCCTGCACCACGAAGCCGCCGGACGCGTTGAGGTTGGCGCCCTCCAGCGCGTGCTCCACCTCGTTGAGGCTGATGCCGCGCGCCACCATCTGGTCCGGGTCCAACAGCACCTGGAACTGCCGCAGGTAGCCGCCCAGCCGCTCCACGCCCGCGACACCGGGCACGGCGAGCAGCCGGTTCTTCACCTCGAACTCGGCCAGGTCTCGCAGCGCCATGAGGTCCGCCGCGCCGGGCTCCGCCTCCAGGGTGAACTCGAAGACTTCGTTGAGTCGGCCGGTGAGGCTGGAGACGAGGGGCGCGTCCGTGCCGGGCGGCAGCTCGCCCTGGGCCTGGGCCACGCGCTCGGCGACGTACTGACGGCTGCGGAAGTAGTCCGCGTCCGGCTCGAACTCCACCGTGACTTGCGTGACGCCCAGCTGCGACGTGGAGCGGATGCGGCGCACGTCGGGCAGGCCCGCCAGGGCCACTTCCATGGGAATGGCCACCGCCGTCTCCAGCTCCTCCGCGCCCATGGCGGCGTTCTGGACGATGACGTTGAAGATGGGGGCGGACAGGTCCGGGAAGACGTCGCGGCGAAGCCCGTGGAGCGCCACCGCGCCGAAGGCGGACAGCGCCAGGGCCAGCACCACGGTGAGGCCGGGCCGCGCGAAGGACGTGCGCAGCACACGCCCCACCAGGGAAGACGCGGGCTCAGTGGCCATGGTCTTCGCCTCCGCCGGCGGACTTCTCGACTTCCGCCTTGAGGAGGAAGGCGCCGTCCACCACCACCTGCTCGCCAACCGTGAGGCCGGAGAGCACCTCCACGTGGTCTCCCAGCGTGCGGCCGCGCCCCACCTCGCGCCGCTCGAAGGAGCCGCGCTCACCGGTGGGCAGGAAGGCCACCCAGCCGTTCTCCAGTCGCTGGAGCGCGGCGGTGGGCACCGTGGTGATGGTGCCATCCGGGCTGCCGAGCGGAATGGACGCGGTGGCGGACATGCCTGGCTTGAGCAGGCCCTGCCGGTTCTCCAGCACCAGCCTCACGGGGATGGTGCGCGAGGACGCATCCACGCGCTGCCCCACGTGGCCCACCCGCGCCGTCAACTCCTTGCCTGGGAAGGCGGCGAAGGTGACGCGCGCCTCGGCGTCCTTCTGGATGCGCACCGCGTCGCGCTCGAAGGCGTGGACGATGAGCCACAGCGAGCCCAAATCTCCAATACGGAAGAGCGGATGCTCGGCGTCCGCCATCTGTCCCATCCTCGCGTCGCGCTCGATGACGGTGCCGGAGATGGGCGAGCGCAGGATGAAGCCCGGGGTGCCCGCGCGCAGGTCTTCCTCGCTCGCGCCCAGGGCCGCCAGCTCCGCCCGGGCCCCGGCGACCTCCGCCTCGGCTCCAGCGGCCTCCACCTCCGCGGCCTGCACGTCCTTTTGCGCGACGATGCGCTCCGCGGCGAGCGCGCGCTTGCGCTCGGCCGTCTGCCTGGCGGCGGTGGCGCGGGCCTTGGCGGACTGGAGCGCGGCGCGGGCCTTGCCCAGCTCGGGGCTGCGCAGCTCGGCCAGCTTCTCGCCCTCCTTCACCTCCTGGCCGGTGGTGACGAAGACGGTGCCCACCCGGGCGGAGATGGGAGACGCCACCTCCGCGTAGGCGTCCTCGCTGAACATCAGCTCGCCCAGCGCGGTGACGCTCTCTCCACCGGGCCTCGCCGACGCGGGCGCGGTGGTGACGCGCAGGTCGCGCAGCATCTCCGGCGCGATGTGGACGTGGGACTCGTCGTGTCCTTCGTCATGTCCCTTGGGCTCGCCGCCTTCTTCGTGCGCGTGCTCGTCTTCATGCTCCGGCTTGTCGGACTTGCAGGCGGATGATGCGACGAGGAGTGCGGACAGGAGGAGATGAGAGGGCTTCATGGCAGGACTCCTGTCTCGACGGCGAGCTGCACGCGGGCGAGCGCGGCCTGGAGGTGACTGTCGAGCAGCGCCACGCGCGTCTCGAGCGTTTCACGGCGCACGAGGAGCAACCCCGCGAGGTCCATCTCCCCGGCTTCGTAGGACCTGCGTGCGAGCGACTCGTTCTCGTCGAGCAGCGGCAGGGCCTCCTTCTCCAGCACCTCCAGCGCCTGCTGACGCCGGTTGTCGCGGATGCGGGCGGCCTCCACCTGGACATCACGCGTGCGGCGCGCGGCCTCCAACAGGGTGCGCAGCCGTCGCACGCGGGCCTCTCCCGTCACCTTCGCTTCCTGGCCCCGGGAGAACACGGGCAGCGGAACACTGAGGGTGCCGAGCCACGCTGTCTCGTCCACCTCCTTCTCGTAGCGCACGCCCACGCTCAGGTCGGGCAGGGCCTCCGCGCGTCCCAGTCGCAGCTCCGCCTCGGCCTGGGCGAGCGCCGACTCCAGGGCGCGAACGTCCGCGCGCTCGGAGGCGCGGGTGGGGGCTGCCACCGGCAGGGAGGAGAGCTCCCGGAGCGCGCCGCGCACCGCGAGCGGCTCCTGGAGCGACAGGCCGAGCCAGGCGCGCAGCTCGCTGAGCAACGCCTCCTCCTCGCCTTCGGCCACGACGACGGCCGCGTGCGCTCGGGCCTGCGCCACGCGCGCCACGTTGACGTCCACCACGGGCACGTCGCCCGCATCGAAGCGCTTGCTCGCGGAGCTGGCCAGGTTCTTCGCGGCCTCCTCCGTGTCGCGCATCAGCCGGGAGAACTCCCGGGCGTAGAGCGCGCGCAGGAACGACGCGGCCACTTCGCCGAGCACCCGCCGCTCGGCGTCCTGCTGCTCGGCGCCTTCCCGGGCGAGGCCCGCGCGCGCGGACTCTCTTCGCGCGCCTTGCTTGCCCCCCAGCTCGAAGGGCTGCGCGAGCCCGAGCGAGAGCTGCAGGCCCCGGGCGCCATCCTCCATCCTGCGCGGGCCCACCTCGGCGTTGAGGGTGGGGTTGTCACGCAGCCAGGGCGAGGCGCCGGCGACAGCCCCCTGTGCCTCGGCGACGCGGCCCGCGGCATCCAGCAATGCGGGAGCGCGCTCGCGGGCCAGGGCGAGGGCTTGTTGGAAGGACAGCTCGGAAGGTGAAGCGGTGCTGGCGCAGGGCCAGACCAGGGCGGCGGCGAGCCCGAGGGCCACCGACGCGGAAGGATTGAACACGGAAGAAGACCTCGCGAAAGGGAAGCGAGCGTCAGGCGCGAGGTGTCCCGGCACTACCTGCCGTGGACGCACCTCACCTGGAGTCGCTCGCGCGAAGAGACGGACGCAGCCTCAGGCGAGGAGGGCTTTGGGGACGTGGAGGATGTCGTCCAGGTCCGCCGAGGCGGGCGCGTCCTCATCCTGGAGGACGAGACGCGGCCGGGGTGCTTCCAGGAGCAGCGAGGGAGGGGAGACGGGCGCGGCGATGGAGCGCACATGGCCGCAGCAGGTGCAGTCCGCGCAGTCCGGCGCGCACTGACCGCTCGCATCGTCATCCGGGCAACGCTGCGCGCACACGGTCTCCGTCGCGTCGGCGATGGCCATCCACAGGCCACCCTCCGTCGGGGCGAACAGCAACAGGCTGAGGCACAGCCAGATGCGTGTGAGCACGATGCCGGCTTCTAGCATGACCCCGGACGCCGCGCACGTGGATGCACGCTCAGCGTGAACCAGACATCGGATGACGGGGATGCCTGCTCGTCCGCCAGGGCTGGTGGAGTGTCCTCACACCGGCCCTTGGCGTGGGTGTGCGTCAGGCGACGCGCACGGGCGCGGGCCGGCCCAGAATCAGCTCGGTGGAGAAGTAGCGCTCCATCCGGTCCGGGAACACCGTCACCACCTGCGCGCCGGAGCCCAGTCGCTTCGAGGCCTCCACGGCCGCCACGTAGTTGAGGCCGGAGGACGGACCCACCGGGAAGCCTCGGCGGATGAGGGCGCGCGCGGTGCACATGGCCTCCTCGTCCGACACGTCCAGCTCCACGCGCCCCGGCATGTCCGAGTCGCGGTACAGCTTGGACATGCCGTCCACGACGCCGGGCACGCGCGGACTGAAGCTGCAACATTCGATGTCGCAGCCGAGCCCCGCGATGGGGCGCGCGATGAAGGCCGTCACCGGACAGCCCGCTTCCGCGAACGCCTGGTACAGGCCCACCACCGTGCCGCCCGTGCCCACGCCGCTCACCACGCCGTGCACCAGGCCGCCCGGAATCTGGGAGAGAATCTCCTGCCCCGTCCACACGCGGTGCGCCTCGGCGTTGTCCGGGTTCTCGAACTGACGGGGCGCGAAGGCCTTGCGCTCCCGGGCAATCTCCTCCGCCTTGGCGATGGCGCCACGCACGCCCTCCGCCCTCGGCACCAGCACCACGTCGCCGCCGTAGGCGCGGATGGTGAGCACGCGCTCGTCGGTGACACCCTCGGGCATCACCGCGGTGAAGCGCACGCCCATCTGCGCGCTCGCCAGCGCGAGCGCGATGCTCGTCGAGCCGCTGGACGCCTCCACCACCTCGCCGCCAGGCTGCAGCTCGCCCAGGCGCCAGGCCTTCTCCAACATGTAGCGCGCGATGCGGTCCTTCGTGGAGCCACTGGGGTTGAGGAACTCCAGCTTGCACCAGATGGTGGGCCCTTCCGGATCCAACCGGACGGGGACGAGCGGCGTGGGAGCGATGGCCTGGAGAAAGCGGCCATCCGCGGGCAGCGGGCGACAGGGAGGGCGCATGAGGTCTTCCCTATCGCGAATCGACGCAGGCCGTTAGCCTCTCGCGCATCTTCCCGACGGACGGGGCTTCCAAGGGCTGTCCGCCCGGCCTGTAAGGAAGCACCCGTGGGTGGCGATGGATGTGGCGCGACCAGGTTCCGGCGGGTACGAAGGAGTACCTCTGCCCCGTACTTCATGAGTCCTTCATCTCCGGTCATCCTCAACGTCAATGATGATGTCGCCAGTCGCTATGTCACGAGCCGGGTGTTGGGGCTCGCGGGCTTCCAGGTCGTGGAAGCCAGTACTGGCGGCGAGGCCCTGGTGCTCGCGGACGAGCACACCGACCTGGCCATCCTCGACGTCCGGCTGCCGGACATCAGCGGGCTGGAAGTCTGTCGTCGGCTGAAGCGCGCCCCTCGCACCCGGGGCATGCTCGTCCTGCATCTGTCCGCACAGGCGGTGGGGCCGGGCGACCGGGCTCATGGCCTGGAGCACGGCGCGGATGGCTATCTGGTGGCCCCGGTGGACCCCGAGGAGCTGGTCGCCCAGGTCCACGCCCTGCTGCGGCTGCGCCGCGCCGAGCGCGAGGTCCACGCGCTGTCGCAAGAGGTGGAGCGCCAGCGACGCCTGCTCGACATGGCCATGGCGTCCGCCGCGGACCCCATCGCGTTGTTTGACGCGACGGGACGTCTGCTGTTCGCGAACCAGGCGGCGTATGCGGCGCGTGGCAGCCACGAGGTCCTCGTCTCGGGCGAGTCGCTGTCGGTGCGGGAGGCGAGGGACCCGTCGCTCGGGCCCTTCATCCGGCTGATGGAGGTGGCGCTGCGCACCGGACAGGTGCAGCGCGGCGCCATCACCCTGTCGACGGACCAGGGGCCCCGGCACTTCGACTTCACGCTGTCCCCCACGCTGGACGGGGACGGCAAGGTGGCCGCGCTGATGGCCACCTCGCGGGACGTCACCGAGGAGCGCAGCGAAGAGGAGTTCCGCGAGCAGTTCATCGGGATGCTCGGGCATGACCTGCGCAATCCGCTCAATGCCATGTCCATGTCCGCGCAGCAGCTCAAGCGCAAGGGCAACCTGGACGAGCGTCAGTCCTCGCTCACCGAGCGCATCCTCACCAGCGCGGACCGGATGGACCGGATGATTCGCCAGCTCTTGGACTTCGCGCGCTCGCGGCTGGGCGGTGGTGTCCCGGTGGTGGCCTCGGACTGCGACGTCTTCGACGTGGCGCGGCGCACGCTGGAGGAGATGCGCGCCAGCCACCCTGGCCGGATGCTGGTGTTGGAGGTGCTCGGGGATGGGCGCGGCGCGTGGGATTTGGACCGGCTGGAGCAGGCGTTCAGCAACCTGCTGGCGAACGCGCTGAAGTACAGCCCTGTGGACAGTCCTGTGCGGATGTGGGGCGAGGCGGGTGAGCGGGAGGTGGTGCTGCGCGTCCACAACGGCGGGCCGCCGATTCCTCCGGAGGACCTGCCCCACGTCTTCGCCGCATGGCGTCGAGGCTCGCGGGCCGTGCAGAACGAGGTGGTGGCGTCCTCGGGGTTGGGGCTGGGGCTGTACATCACCCGACAGATTCTGCTCGCCCATGGCGGCGAGGTGACGGTGGAGTCCAGTGCGTCCATCGGCACGACCTTCACGGTGCGGCTGCCCCGGTGATGATGACAACCTGACGTTTGACATGCGGAATGGCTCGCCGTTGCGGGGGGCCATTGCCACCTTTCCGTCATGTCGCCCGAGAAGCTCATCTTCGCGCAGTCCGTGGAGGCCCTCTTCGTGAGGGCCCTGGGTCCCTACCTGACGAAGGAGGGGCGCCAGCGCCTGAAGGGCGTGGGCCTGGATTTGTCGGAGCGGTTGCGGCCGGCCTACTCCCTGGAGCAGTGGCGCGCGTTCCTCAGGGTGGCCGTGCAGGACATCTTCCCGTCGCTGCCGGCGAAGGACGCCTGGCTGGCGCTGGGCGCGCGCTACCTGCAGGGGTTCCGGCAGACACCGGTGGGGCGGGCCAGCCTGTCGCTCGTCACGCGCCTGGGGCCCATGAGGACGCTGGAGCGGGTGCCCTACAACGTGAGGGCGGGCAACAACTTCAACGAGGTGCGGGTGGAGGAGTCCGCCGAGGGCGCCGCCACGCTGTGGATGAAGGACGTGGCCGCGGACAACCCGTACTTCTCCGCGGGCTTCCTCGCGGAGTCGCTGCGCGTCGCGGGCGCCGGGCACGTGTTGGTGGAGCCCATCGCCTTCGACGGCACGGCGGCGACGTACCGCATCGTCTGGAGCCGGACCGCCTTGATGCCGGTGGGCGAGGCCGCTCCCGCTCCGGGGGCGTGAGGCACTTCGCGCTCACTTCGTGAGGAAGGCCCGCAGGTGCTCCCGCTCGTTCTCCACCGACGCGGTGAGCCACGCGCGTCGGAGTGAGGGGAGGGGCCACAGGTCCATGTCCTGGGGCTGGGTCACGAGCGAGAGTTGCATGGCGGGGCCCTGTGCGGCGGCGAGTTCTTGCTGACGCTTCTCGTCGTTGAGCGTGTCCACGCCCTGCATCACCATGCGCAGGCCCACCCGATACTCCACGAGCGTGGTCTCTTCGGCGATGCGTTCGCCAATGGCGGACAGCACGCGGCCCAGTCGCTCCTTGTCCGCGGCTGAGAGCGCATCCGAGGCGAGTGCTCGCTGAGTGAGGCGGTGGGGCCCGGTGAGCGCCAGCTCTCCCACGAAGGCCGAGAAGGCACTGGCCTCCGGGCGGGAGACCTTCGCCAGCTTCAGGAGCCGCACGGCCTCTGTGTGCATCTGGAGGGCGGAGGCGGTCCGATACTCAGGGAGCGCGGCGATGCGTTCCAGCTCGACGAGCTCTTCCTGCGTGAGGGGCGCTTTCGGGTCGGTGTCTCCCAGGAGCACGAGCAACCGGAGCTGCATCTCCTGGGGGGCCTTGGCGGCGAGTTTCTGGAGGCGTGGCTTGAGCGTGGTGCGTGCCTTCGCGAGCGCCTCGGGGTGTTGGCGGGCCGAGGTCAGGAAGTGCTCGAACGCGGCGCGCAAGAGGACAGGGTCCTTCACGTCGTCGAGGTGCGTGGCGAGCCACTCCAGGGCAGGGCCGCCGAGCGGGGTTCCCGAGAGCGCGAGGATGAGGCGGACGTCCGTGGCTTCGATGCGTTCCCAGGCGGCTTCGGACTCGGCCCAGAGGTCAATGGGCGAGGCAGGCGGCTTCAGCAGGAGGCGGCTCTCGGCGAAGGAGGGCCGCCCTGCCTGGGCCCAGGCGCGAAGGAAGGCGGCGTGCCAATCGAGCTTCGGCTGACGGCGGCGTTGCTCCACCAGGGACGCGAGGATGACAACCTCCGGCTCCTTCGCGGCGACCGCGCGAAGCCGCTTCAGGGATTGCTCCGCCTTGGGCAACGCGCCCTGTTCCAGGAACACGCACGTCTGGACGAAGAGGGCGCTCGCCTCCTTGGGGGACTCCTTGAGCGCCACCGCGAGCTCCTTCTGGGCCGCCACGTCATTCCCGGACCGGGCGTACTCGGAGGCGCGTTGGACTCGCTCGACGAGCGGATCCGACGCGGCCTCTTCGGGAGGAGCGGCTCCGAGATTGAAGGCCGCGACGACGAGCCAGGGAAGAACGAGTGAGCGCATTGCCCCAGCCTAATGGCGTGGCCGCCTGGTCTGGGAGTACCCGAGCGGAGCGTGTGGGAGTGGCTGCTCCCCACCGCGCGTGCGCGTTGACGCCCGCCTGTACCTGTGTTCAGGCTTCTGACGGAGAGGTGCGCATGCCCCCGCAGATCAGTCTCGACTTCGCCGCCGAGTGCGCAGCGCACCCGGCACTGGCGAACTTCCACCCGGTGGTCCGCCGCTGGTTCGCCGAACGACTCGGCGAGCCCACGCGTCCCCAGGTGGAGGGCTGGCCACTCATCCAGGCCGGGCAGGACGTGCTCATCGCCGCCCCCACGGGCAGCGGCAAGACGCTCACCGCGTTCCTCGCCGCGCTCGACTCGCTGTTCCGGCTGGCGCTGGAGCGGAACCTGGAAGACCGCACGCAGGTGCTCTACGTCTCGCCCCTCAAGGCGCTGGGCAACGACGTGCAGAAGAACCTGCTCCAGCCTTTGGAGGAGCTGCTCTCGCGAGCCCGCGCGGAGGGGTACACCCCGGGTGAGCTGCGCGTGCAGGTGCGCAGCGGTGACACCTCCGCGTCCGAGCGCGCGCAGATGGTGCGCCGTCCGCCGCACATCCTCATCACCACGCCGGAGTCGCTCTACCTCTACCTCACCGCCGAGCGCGCCCGCGCCACGCTGCGCGGCGTGCGCACCGTCATCGTCGACGAGATTCATGCGCTCGCGCGCGACAAGCGGGGCAGCCACTTCACGCTGTCCATGGAGCGACTGAAGGCGCTCACCGAGACGCGCCCGCAGCTCATCGGCCTGTCCGCGACGCAGAAGCCGCTGGATGCCATCGCCGGCTTCCTCACCGGCGCGTCCCACCGCGAGTGCCGCAAGGTGGAGGTAGGCCACCTGCGCCCGTGGGACTTGAAGCTGGAGATTCCCGACGCGGAGCTGTCCTCGCTGGCGAGCCACGAGATGTGGGGCCAGGTCTACGACCGCCTCGTGACGCTGGCGGGTGAGCACCGCACCACGCTCATCTTCGTCAACACGCGGAAGATGGCGGAGCGCGTGGCGCATGACTTGGGCGAGCGACTGGGTGAAGGCCTCGTAGCGGCCCACCACGGCAGCATGTCGCGCGAAATCCGGCTGGCCGCGGAGGAGAAGCTCAAGGATGGACGGCTGCGCGTCATGGTGGCCACCGCGTCGCTGGAGCTCGGTATCGACGTGGGCAACGTGGACCTCGTCGTCCAACTGGGCACCACGAAGGCCATCTCCGTGCTGCTCCAACGCGTGGGCCGCGCGGGCCACCACAAGGCGGCCATCTCCAAGGGCATCGTGTTCGCGATGACGCGCGACGAATTGATGGAGTGCGCCGCGCTCCTCAACGCCGTGCGCGAGGGCGACCTGGACGCGGTGATCATCCCGCAGAAGCCGCTAGACGTACTCGCGCAGCAGGTGGTGGCCGCGTGCGCGTGCGAGGAGTGGGACGAGCGCGCCCTCTTCAGCCTCTTCCAGCGCGCGTACCCGTACCGCGACCTGACGTGGGAGGAGTACCAGGGCGTGCTGGAGGTGCTGTCGGAGGGCATCGCCGCCGGACGTGGCCGCGCGGGCATCCACCTGCACAGAGACCGCGTGAACCAGCGCCTCAAGGGCCGGCGTGGCGTGCGCATCACCGCGCTCACCAACGGCGGAGCGATTCCGGACACCTTCACCTTCAGCGTCACCGCCGAGCCGGAGGGCAAGGTGGTGGGCACGCTGGACGAGGACTTCGCGGTGGAGTCGTCGCCCGGAGACGTCTTCCTCCTGGGCAGCACCGCCTGGCGGATTCAGCGGGTGATGGGCAGCACGGTGATGGTGGAGGACGCGCGCGGCGCCGCGCCCAACGTGCCCTTCTGGCGCGGTGAGGCCCCGGGACGCACGGACGAGCTGTCGCTCCAGGTGGGCCGCCTGCGCGAAGAGCTGCTCAACCGCGACGATGCGGCCCGCTTCCTGGAGCAGGAGCTGCGCATGCCGCCGCCCGCGGTGGATGCGCTGCTGGGCTACCTGCGGCTGGGCAAGAAGATGCTGGACGCGGTGCCCAGCAACCAGCTCGTGGTGGCCGAGCGCTTCTTCGACGAAGCGGGCGGCATGCAGCTCATCATCCACGCGCCCTTCGGCAGTCGCATCAACCGGGCCTGGGGAATGGCGCTGCGCAAGCGCTTCTGCCGCTCGTTCGACTTCGAGCTGCAGGCGGCGGCGACGGAGGACGGCATCCTCCTGTCCCTGGGCGAGCAGCACTCCTTCCCGCTGGCGGACATCTTCGACTTCCTGCACCCGGACCATGTGGAAGAGGTGCTGGTGCAGGCGGTGCTCCAGTCGCCGCTGTTCGGCACGCGCTTCCGCTGGGTCGCCACGCGGGCGCTGGCGCTCCACCGGATGATGGGCGGCAAGCGCGTGGCGCCCAACCTCCAGCGCGCGCGCAGCGAGGACCTGCTGGCCGCCGTCTTCCCGGCGCAGGTGGGCTGTCAGGACAACCACGGCGGCGGCGACGTCGAGCTGCCGGACCATCCGCTGGTGAAGCAGACGATGGACGACTGTCTGCACGAAGCCATGGACGTGGAGGGCCTGCGCGAGGTGCTCCGTCGCATGAAGGACGGCCGCATCCGCCTGGAGGCCCGTGACGTACCGGAGCCGAGCGTCTTCGCGCACGCGATGATTCACAGCCAGCCGTACACCTTCCTGGATGACGCCCCGGCGGAGGAGCGCCGCGTGCGCAACGTGGCCCTGCGCCGCGCGCTTCCGGCCGAGGACGCGGCGGCCTTCGGCGCACTCGACGCGACGGCCATCGCCACGGTGGTGGAGGACGCCGCGCCGCCGATGCGCGACGAGGACGAGCTGCACGACATGCTCCTCCAGTGGGTGCTGGTGCGGGACTCGGAGGTGCCGAAGGGACTGGCGACCCCGTTGTTCGAGCAGGGCCGGGTGGCGTGGCTGGACCTGCCCGCCGGGCGCTTCCTCGTCGCGGCCGAGCGTGGCAGCGCGGTGCGGGTGCTGTTCCCGGACGCGGTGACGCAGCCTCCGTTGCCGGTGCTGGCGCATGACCGGCCGGTGGAGCGCGAGGCCGCGGTGCTCCAGGTGGTGCGGGGGCGGATGGAGAACGTGGGCCCCACCACGGTGGCGGAGCTGTCGCGCCTGTGCGTGGTGAGCGAGGACGAGGTCAACGCGGCGATGCATCAGCTGGAGATGCAGGGCACCGTGCTGCGGGGCCGCTTCCGTCCGCTGGAGACACCGCTCGCGCCGGGAGAGACTCCGCCCTTGGAGTGGTGCGACCGTCGCCTGCTCCAGCGCATCCACCGCATGACGGTGGGGCGGCTGCGCCGGGAAATCGAGCCACTGAGCGGGCGCGACTTCATGCGCTTCCTCTTCCGGTGGCACCACATGGAGGACGTGGACGCGCTGCGCGGCTCCACGGGACTCATCAAGGCGGTGCGGCTGCTCCAAGGCTACGAGGCGCCGGCCTCCGCATGGGAGCGCTTCCTCCTGCCCGCGCGCATGCGGGGCTACACGCCGGACATGCTGGAGCGCGCCTGCTACGCGGGTGAAGTGGCCTGGGGTCGGCTGACGATGAAGGACCAGCCGAAGCCCGTGCCGGGACCTCGTCGCGGCGCGCCCGTGTCGCCACCGGAGCCGGAGGTGCCCGCGCCCACGCGCTCGCGTGCCTCGCCCACGCGCAACGCTCCGCTGACCTTCACGCTGCGCGAGGACCTGGAGTGGATGCTCGCGGCGGCGCGGCCTCACGCGGTGCTCGCGGATGGGGACGTGTGGACGCCACCGGACCTCAGCGCGGCCGCCAAGGACGTGGTGGCGGTGCTGGAGCGGCGGGGCGCGTGCTTCTTCCAGGACCTGGTGTCCCGCGCGCGACGGCTGCCGGCGGAAATCGAGGACGCGCTGTGGGAGCTGGTGGCGCGCGGCCTGGTGACGGCGGACGCGGTGCAGAACCTGCGCGTGCTCCAGAGCCCGGCGCATCGCAAGCGCCAGAAGCTGTTGCAGCGCGGAGGGCCGGGACGTTGGAGCCTGCTGGCGCCCGCGGAGCCGAAGACGTCCGACGAGGTGATGGACTCGCTGGCGCGCCTGTTCCTCCAGCGCTACGGCATCGTCTGGCGGGATTTGGTGATGCGCGAGGCGCTGGCGCCCACGTGGCGTGAGCTGCTGTTCGTCTACCGACGCATGGAGGCGCGCGGCGAGGTGCGGGGTGGACGCTTCGTGGCGGGGTTCGTCGGTGAGCAGTTCGCCCTACCGGAGGCGGTGGACATGGCGCGCGCGGTGCGGCGGCAGCCGCCCTCCGGGGTGCGCGTGCAGCTCTCCGGCGTGGACCCGCTCAACCTCACGGGCGTGGTGACACCGGGGCCGCGCGTGCCCGCGATGCCGGGCAACGTCGTCACCTACGTGGACGGTGTGCCGGGCGGCGTGGACGCGCTGGAGGACGAGCCCGAGGAGAACGTTGGCGATGACACGGAGGGCGGCGGCGGGGTGGCGCAAGCGAGCTGAGAATCGACGTCCGTGTGGACTCTCGGTGTTAGGGTCCCCTCCGCTATTTCCAGGAGGGGGTTCTCTCGAATGCGTCGTCTATTGCTCGTTGGACTGTTGCTGCTCTCGGCCACGTCGTGTGACGAGTCCGGTGATGGTCCTGATGCGGACTCCGGCACCGTCGCGGGGACGCTCACGCCGTTCCGCAGCAACGAGCAGTCTTCCGAGGGAGGCGTCTCCCGGGCCACCCGCCTTCCCTTCGGCAAGGGCGTGCTGGCGCGACTGAAGGAGCAGCTCCGCGGCACGAAGGCGCAGCGGGTGCGTCGCGCGGCGCTGGAGCAGACGGACCCGGGGCTGCCCATCATCCCCGCGCCGCTGGGGCCTCCGCCGCTCGCGCGCATTCCCCAGGAAGACGCGACGATTCCCGGTGACGTCGTCGTCCGGTTCGAAGAGGCCGGCGTGTCCTCCGAGCACGTGCTGTCCGCCACGGCGCTCCCTGGCTACCGCGCGGTGCACAAGGGGTACGCGAGCGAGCACCTGCACCTGGTGGGCTTCGAGGCGGAGGACGGCCACGCAGTGACGGCGGGCGAGACGCTCGAGCTGGTGTCCAGGCTCGCGGCGGTGCCGGGCGTGCGCTTCACGGACCGCAACCTGCGCATGTACAAGACGGCCGTCCCCGACGACAAGGGCTACGGTCTGCAGTGGCACTATCCCACCATCAACCTGCCGGCCGCGTGGGACATCGAGTCGGGCGCGGACGGCGTGGTGGTGGCGGTCATCGACACCGGCATCGTCTCGCATCCGGACCTCAACTCCCATGTGGTGCAGGGCTACGACATGATTGCCGACCCGACCAACGCGGGTGACGGCAACGGTCGTGACCCGAACCCCGTGGACGAAGGCGGCGATGAGCCGCAGGGAGGCTCGTCGTGGCACGGCTCGCACGTGGCGGGCACCGTGGCGGCGGTGACGAACAACGGCACCGGTGTCGCGGGAGTGGCCTGGAACGCGCAGATTCTCCCGGTGCGCGTGCTGGGCACCAAGGGTGGCAACAGCTTCGACATCGCGGCGGCCATCGCCTGGGCCACCGGTGGAAGCGTGCCTGGCATCTCCCAGAGCCCGGCCAGGGCCGCCAAGGTGGTGAACATGAGCCTGGGTGGCGCCTCGCCGCCGCAGGCGATCTACCAGGACGCCATCAACGCCGCCGTCGCTCGTGGCGCCATCATCGTCGTCGCCGCGGGCAACGAGGACGTGGACGCCTCCAACAGCACGCCGTGCAATCAGGAGAACGTCATCTGCGTGGGGTCCACGGGCCTGTCGGGCCGCCGCAGCAGCTTCTCCAACTACGGCGCGCGCGTGGACGTGGTGGCCTCCGGTGGAGAGATGCGGGAGGACCTCAACGGCGATGGGTACGCGGACGGCGTGCTGTCCACCGTGCTGGATGACAACCGGCAGCCCGCGTATGCCTTCTCCCAGGGCACCAGCATGGCGGCGCCGCACGTGGCCGGCGTGGTGGCGCTGATGGCGGCGACGGCGGCCAAGCTGACCGCGGACCTCACGTCGGCCCAGGCGGAGAGCGCGCTGAAGGCCACCGCGACGCCGATTCCCGCCGCGCAGTGCACGGGCGGCTGTGGCGCGGGGCTCATCAACGCGCAGGCGGCGCTGCGCCGCATCCAGAGCACGGACCCGACGCTGGAGCTGCCCAAGCTGAGCGTGTCGACGACCACGCTCTTCTTCCAGCAGAGCGCGACGCAGCAGCTCACGCTGAGCAACGTGGGAGGCAGTCAGGGCGGCAACCTCGTGGTGACGGCCACCGTCTCGGGCCCCCAGCAGTCGGCGGTGTCCTTCCCGGGCGGGAGCACCAAGACGGTGCCCGCGTTCGGCTCGACGGCGCTGGACGTGGCGGTGAACACGGCGGGCCTGACGGATGGGGACTACGTGGTGACGCTCAACCTCGTGGGCTCCGGCGCCGCGGGCTCCGCGACGGTGGCGCTGAAGATTGGCGTGGGGTCGTCGGACGACCTGGATGCGGTGGTCGCCTTCGTCTGGCAGGACGCGGTGTCGGGCGACTGGGAGGCGGCCGACGAGGCCATCACCGTGGCGCGCGCGTCGCGTGGTTACGCCTACTCCCTCGCGCTGGCGCCCAGGACCTACTACGTGCTGGCGACCATCGACGACGACGAGGACGGCGAGCTGTTCGAGGATGGCGAGCGCACGGGCTTCTGGCGCAACATCGACTCCTTCGAGCCTCTCGACGTGGAGACCGGCGCCTCCACGCCCGGCATCAGCTTCGACCTGCTCCCGCTGGCGCCCATCGACGATGACCCGACGCTGGACGTGGGCGCATCCTGTGGAGATGACACCGACTGCCCGGGAGGGTTCTGCAACACGAACTTCCCCGGCGGCTACTGCTCCATGGTGTGCAACACGGCGGCGTGCCCCACGGGCTCCAAGTGCTACGTCGTGAGTACGTCGGGCTTGAAGAACTGTCTGGACAGTTGCTCTCGCGAGGTGGGCACCGGCCGGGGCGACTGCCGCTCGGGCTATCTCTGCTACAGCGACGGCACGGGCATCGGTCTGTGTCAGCCGAGCTGCATCGGCTCGGGCCTCTCCTGCGCGCCTCCCGCGACCTGTCGGTCCGACGGCTTCTGTCGCTGAGTCACAGTCCGGAGTGAAGGCGGTTCCCGGGGCAGCGAGACCGGGGACCGCTGCGCTCAGGCCGAAGCGCGAGCGCGTTCGAGCAGCACGGCGCGGCTGTCCACGTTGAGCACCTGGACGCCGCCGGGGAGGGTGGCGAGCGGGGTGACCCAGTGGGCATGACCGCAGACCACCAGCAGTCCCTCGCGCGCGCTGACACACTCCCGGATGACGGGACTGCCGCGCAGGCGCGTGCCCTCGACGTCCGGCCCCTGATGCAGCACCAGCACCTCCGGTGACTCACGCAGCGTCGTGCCGAGCTGTCGCAGGTGCTCCGTTTCGTCGCGCCGCCCCGGCTTGTCCGCGTTGCCGATGATGCCGCCCACGCCCCCCACGCGAAGGCCCTCCAGGTCCACCACGTCTCCGTCAAGCAGGTGGATGCCGGGGCGCTGCTGGAAGCGGGCCTGCTCGCGCGCGCCGCCGAACGTGTCGTGGTTGCCGGCCACGCCCACCACCCAGCGGAAGTGCTCCGCGAAGGCCCTCCAGACGGCGCGCACGTCTCCGGAGGCTCCGCGCACGTTCGCATTCACGTCCGAGTACAAGTCCCCGGCGAGCACCACGCCGATGGTGCCCGGCGGCGGCAGCTCACCCAGCTCCCCGAGGATTGCCAGCTCGTCCGCGAGCACCTCTCCGAGCAGCGCCACCGCGCCGTCCTGGAGTGCGTGTGGGGCCACGCCCTGGAGGTCGGAGAGCACCAGCAACGCGGAGACTTCGTCCGGCAGTGCGTCCACGGTGCCGCGCAGCAGGGGAAACCACACCGTCTGAGTGCCCCCTCGCGGCGCGGCGGATTGATAAGGCCAGCTGTGACTCGGGACTTCGTCCAACGTCAGGATTCGCATGGCGCCCCCGGTCGGCCGCCTCCCCACGTTCCTGACAGGGGCTCCCCGGGGTCCCCGTTGGCATTTGGCCATTCCCTCCGCGCCCGGGTGAGGCCATGTTGCTCTCAACGTGTCCCTGCCGCAG
Source organism: Myxococcus qinghaiensis (assembly GCF_024198215.1). Lineage (GTDB taxonomy): Bacteria > Myxococcota > Myxococcia > Myxococcales > Myxococcaceae > Myxococcus > Myxococcus qinghaiensis. The sequence continues at coordinate 151,713 of NZ_JAKCFA010000009.1, read as the reverse complement.
CGACTCAAGACGGAAACCCGCCCCCACCACGAGCGCGCCGAGTCCGCCGTGCGCCTGCTGGAGCCTGGGCTGACGCTCGAAGGCTATCGCCGGCACCTGGAGGCGCTCCACGGCTTCCATCTCCCGGTGGAGGCACGGCTCACCACCGTGCTGGCCCCGGCGCTGCCCGACCTGCTCATGCACGAGCGGCTGAAGGTGCCGTGGCTGGAGGCGGACCTGCGTGGGCTCGGGCATGACACGCCCTCGCTCTCGCGGCTGCCGAAGTGCCCGGAGCCACCGCCGCTGACGGGGCTGCCCGAGGCGCTCGGGGGTTGCTACGTGCTGGAGGGCGCCACGCTCGGAGGCCAGCTCATCCTCCGGCACCTGCGCCGCCACTTCGAGGGCACCCCCGCGGGCGACTTCGTCTTCTTCCGCGCCTACGGAGACGACGTGGGTCCCCGGTGGCGCGCCTTTGGCGAAGTGCTCACGCGTGCGTCCGTGGACGCGGCCGACCCGAAGTTCGATGACCGCGTGGTGAAGGGCGCCCAGGACACCTTCGACGCCTTCGAGCGCTGGCTCCGGCGCGAGCTGCCTTGAGCGTCGCTACAGGGACGTCAGGCCGCCGCGCAGCATGAAGTACACCACCACGCCCGTCACCGACACATACACCCAGATGGGCGCAAGCCACCGCGTCACCTTGCGGTGCCGGGGGAACTCCTTGCGCCACGCGAAGTAGAAGGCCACCAGCGCCAGGGGAACGACAGCCATGGACAGCAGCACATGGCTGGCCAGGATGCACAGATACAGCCCGCGCCAGTCCCCCACGTAGCGCGTGTCACCGTGCACGTAGTGGTAGGTGAGGTAGCAGACCAGGAACAGCGCCGACGCCACGAAGGCCGCCACCATCAGGTACTGGTGCACGCGCCGCGCGCCGCGCTTGATGGCCACCCAGCCGGCGATGAGCAGCGCCGCCGCCGTCGCGTTCAGGCTCGCATTGACGGCCGGCAGGAAGCGCAAGTCCACGCCCTCCACACCGCTGCGTCGGCCCATCAAAATCCACGCGATGAATGCCAATGCCGCCGTGGAGACGACGCCGGTAAAGACATAAAAAGCCCGGTCGCTCACTCGGGGCTGAAGCGGAGCAGAGGTGGCGTTCGACATGCGCCCTATCTCCCGCGACACGTCCGCCGATGCAACCGACACAGTAGCGATACATTTCTGTGCCGACATGTCGGATGAAGGATTCTGTTAGCCCGGCTGGATCTTCTCCCGGTAATTCTTGCATACTCAGTTACGGTCGCCCCCGACCCCCCCCTCCACGGAGGTTCCCCGTGCTCCGCGAGCGTTGCCTTGCCACCCTGGCTGGCGCCGCCTTGTTCCTGGCTCTGCCAGCCTCCGCCGATGAGGCCGCTGTCTGCGCGCCCGTCGTCGCGAAGGTCCGTCCCGAAAGACATCTGCGGCAATTGACGCTCGACCTGCTCGGTCGGACGCCCACTTGGGAGGAGTACAAGGCAGTCCAGGCGAAGGGCTCGGTGTCCGAAGAGGACGTCCGCGCCATGATGAATGACGAGTCGTTCTACACGCGCGTGCGCAACTTCCACCGCGCGCTGCTCCGCTCGAACATCAGCGCCAGTGTCTTCGACAACGGCAACTCGCGGCTGGGAGGCAACGGCACCACCGCCGCCTTCGGCTTCGCGAACAATCCGTCCACGGCGCTGCGAGGCGTCAACGGCCAGTCCTGCAACTCCGACATCGAGCAGAGCACCTGCTTGACGACGATGCAGGACCCGCACGCCGCGCCGCTCACGGCCGTGCCGCGCACCAAGTGCACCGACGACATGGGCGTGCCCATGCCCGTCAGCTACGACTACGACACCAACTACTACAGCTGCCCGGAGCTGGCGGTCGCGACGGCCAACGCGGTGACGACCTGCGCCGAGCTGGCCGCCCTGCCCGCGTCCAACGCCTGGGGGAAGTACCGCTACTTCTGCGACAACCGCGGCGCCGCGGCGACCGTGAAGTCGTACCTGTGCACGCCCGACAAGGGTGCAGGCAAGCCTGGCGCCGCGCTGACGGTGGAGACGACAGACGCCAACGGCTTCGTGGTGTCCTTCGACCATCCGACTCCCGAGACCAAGCCGAACCTCCTGACGCTCAAGCGCTGCACGCTGGACCTCAACCTCAACAACAACATCAAGGGCGCCTACGCCCCGGTGCGCGGCTGCATCCAGCGCGAGGGCTTCGTGACGAAGCCCACCGGCTACTGGGCCCCCGAGGGCGCGCCCACGACGGTGAAGGTGTGCGCCATCGAGGCCCAGGAGCGCGACCAGAACCCCTGGACGCGTGAGTCCTGTGAGACGGGCCGCTTCGCCAATGACCGCAGCTGCGGCTGCGGCGAGGGCATGCGCCGCTGCGGCGTGGGCGCCATCGGCGCGACGACGGACCCGCTCTACGTGCGCAACGTCCACGACTCGCGGGTGACGGCCTTCAACGAGGAGCCGCTGCGCATCGCCGAGTCGGTCGTCCGCCGCGACGAGCCCTACTACAACATCCTCACCACGCGCCGCTCGTTCGTGAACGGCACCCTGTCCGCGTTCTACAAGCAGCGTCAGGGCGTGGGCGTGTTCAGCGCCACCGCGCCGGCGGCGCTGGATTCGATTCCGGCCATCGCCTACACCGACGCCGCGACCTGGAAGGAATACATCCGGGATGAGTCGCACTCCGGTGTGCTGACCACCCCTGGGTTCCTCTACCGGTTCCCCACGCACCGGGCCCGCGTCGCCGAGTTCTACGAGGCGTTCCTCTGCAAGACCTTCGTGCCCGGCTCGGAGGCCTCGCTGCCCCCGCCCGAGGACGCGTGCAACCGCGAGAACAACCTGGCCAAGCGCTGTGGCTGCAACTACTGCCACGCCACCATCGAGCCCACCGGCGCCCACTGGGGCCGCTACGCCGAGCGCGCCGCGCAGTTCCTGCCGCCGGACCAGTTCCCGCGCTTCGACCCGAAGTGCCGCGACTGCGCCATCAACGGCGACACCAACTGCGGCGGCGAGTGCTCCCAGTACGTGATGCAGGCGTACGACGGCGACGGCGCCAGCAGCCTGGGCATGCTCAAGACGTACCTGTACCGCACGGCCGATGAGGAGCAGAACATCGAGGCGGGCCCGCGGCTGCTCGTCGAGCGCATGTTCCAGTCCGGTGAGCTGGAGCGCTGCACGGTGAAGCGCGTGTGGAACGAGTTCCTGGGCCGCCCGATGACGGCCGAGGAGCAGCGGATGTACCTGGCGCCGCTGGCCAGTGACTTCGCGAAGAATGGTCACCGCTTCAAGGCGCTCATCGAGCGCGTGGTGACGACCGACGCCTACCGGAGGATTGACTGATGCGCCGCGTGCTCCTGACCGCCGCGTTGCTCGCGCTGAGCGCCGGCTGCAACAAGTCCTCCGAGGAGAAGCCCGGTCCCACCCTGGACGGGCAGCTCGAACCAGTCGCCAACCCCCACCAGCCCGGGGACTTCGACCCGCTGCCGGACCCGGAAGAGCAGGGCGGTAGCGTGGGCCGGGCCCCGCGCCGCCTCACCGTCTCCCAGCTCGACGCCGCCATCCTGGAGGCCGTCGGCCGCCGCTGGGTGAACGGTGGCGACGGCATCGACGCGCGCGCCTCGTCGCTGGGCCGCGCCGACTTCGCCCTGGTCTCCAGCGAGAACACCGAGCCCAACCTCGTCTTCGCCAAGTTCCTGGAGGATGGCGCGCGCTTCGTGTGCATCGCCCAGGCGGCTGACGAGGTGAAGCAGGCGGATGCCTCCAAGCGGACGCTGTCGCGCACGCTGCCGGGCACCTGGGATGACCTGCGCAAGCTGTCGGACGCGCAGGTGCGAGAGTTCCTCGTCTACAACTCCTTGCGCTTCTGGGGTGCGCCCCTGGAAGGAGAGGAGCTGACGAAGTGGGCCGGCTTCTTCACCCAGGCCGCGGCCCGGGCGGAGACGGCCAAGCGGCGCGCGGATGCGTTGGCGGTGACGTGCATCGCCATGCTGACCGACGCGCGGTTCATCACCTACTGAAGCTCGGAGTGACTTCGATGAAGAAGAATCGCCTCGACGAGAACCACCGTCCCGAGCGCCGCACCTTCCTCAAGGCCGCGGCCGGCTTCATGGGCTCCACGCTGCTGGGTGGAATGCCCTTCCGTTCCTTCGCGCAGGCGGCCGCGCTGGCCCCGGCCGACCGCTGCTTCGTCTTCGTGTACTTCAACGGCGGCTGGGACCAGCTCCTCGCCTTCGACCCGAAGGACCCGGACGAGTTCACCCCGGACCGCGCGGCGGAGACGCGCATCCTGCCCGGCTACAACCTCATCAACGACACGCGCTTCTCCTCCATTCCCCTGCGCCCGGAGAAGTCGGGCGTGGGCCGGTCCAACATCGACTTCGGGCCCGCGGTGGGCAGGCTGTCGGAGCACTTCGACCTGATGACGGTGATTCGCGGCATCAACATGAACACGCTGGGCCACGAGGTGGGCTACCGCTACTTCCTCACCGGGAAGATGCCCATCGGCAGCGCGGCGCGTGGCTCCTCCACGGCGACGGAAATCGTGGGGCAGATGAAGCCCCGCGTGCCCATCTCCAACATCGCGTTCAACGTGGAGTCGTACAACGACCGCTACCCCGGCTACGCCAACGCGCTGCGCGTCAGCCGCAAGGACGACCTGCTGCTCACGCTCAAGCCCAGCTCACAGATGCTGGACAGCGAAATCGAGAAGCAGCTGGTCGACTTCCGGGGCCAGCCCATCACCTGCGAGGAGGCCGCCTACGGCGCTCGCGGCGTGGGCACCACGTACCAGAACAGCCGGGACCAGATGCAGCAGGTGATGGCCCAGAAGCTCGAGGAGTCGTTCAAGTTCGAGCTCAACACCCCGGAGATGGCGGCCGTCCGCGCCGCCTACGGCCTGGACCAGAGCGGCCGGTATGACACCGAGGCGGGCCGTGCCGCCATGGTGGGCACCGCGCTCAAGAAGGGCATCGCCCAGTGCGTCACCATCAACCTCACGGGCGGCCTGGACACGCACTTCGGCACCCAGCTCACCCACGCGAACAACCAGCGCCGCGGCTTCGATGCGCTGGCCAGCCTGGTGGACGACCTGAAGGTGAGCGACCACCCGTCGGGCAAGAAGTTCATCGACCACACCACCATCATGGTGTTCTCAGAGTTCTCCCGCACGCCGCTCATCAACAGCGCGGGCGGCCGCGACCACCACATCTCCAACTCCTGCATGCTCCTGGGCGCGGGCGTGAAGCACAACTACGTCTTCGGCAAGAGCGGGGACATCGGCATGTCGCCGGGCACGTTCGACCTGCGCACCGGCGCGCTCGACCCCCGGGGTGAGAACATCTTCCCCGAGCACGTCATCGCCACGGTGCTGGCGTCGGCGGGCCTGGACTACAGCATCACCCGCGTGAATCCCCTTCGTCCCATCCTCGCCTGAGCCGCATGCGCCCCCATCCCCGAGCCCTCCGGGAGATGGACGAGGGGCGGTCCGCCGCCCCCGTTCTTCTTCGTCTCCTTCCTCTCTGCGCCGCCGTCCTCCTCACCGCGTGCGGCGACGAATCGCTCCCGTTGGACCGGCCCCGGCCCGTCTCCTTCCGGCCCGTCGAGGTCCGGTCGAAGACGGCGCTGGCGTCGGCTCCGGGCTTCGCGGACCAGTCCGGTGGCGGCATCTTCGCCAACACCACTGGCACCGTCGTCCGCATCCGGCTGGACGGCTCGCTGGGAGCGCTCGCGCCCCACCCGGGCAACAGCGCCGAGCTGGGCACCGTCAACGCCGTGTTCCGCATGGGGCCGCACAGCGCGCTGGTGGAGGCTCGGAACGGCCTCTTCCTCGCCGAGTCCGGGTGGCTCATCTCCCCGCCGTGGCGTGACGCGCTGGGCCTGGGCATCACCGCGACGACGCAGTCCTCGGACGGCGCCGTGTGGCTGGCGCACCCCACGGGCCTGTTCCAGCTCCGCGACGGCACGCTGTCCGCGTTGAAGGTGAACGGCGAGGCGCTCACCGGAATCACCGCGCTGGCGGCGGCCCCGACGGCCGAGGGCTCCGCGGGCGTGTGGTTCCTGCGCGACGGCAAGCTGCACGTCGCGGTGGCCACCAGCCTGGTGCACTTCGACGTGCGCGAGGCGGGCGCTCCTCTTGAAGAGGGCGAGGTGGTGGAGTCGCTGGCCGGACTGGGCCCGGGACTGGGCACTTCCGGAGAGCTGTGGCTGCTCACCAACCAGGGTCTGCTGCGCCGGCCGAGGGAGGGCTGGCGTCGGGTGTCCCTGCCGCAGCGGCCGGTGCAGTTGCTCGCGTCGGGCCGCTTCCTGTGGGTGAAGTCGAGCGACGCGCTGCTCCTGTACGACGCGGACGCGAACGAGTGGGGCCTGGCGCAGGGAATCGACACGCGCGAGTTCCGCTTCCTGTCCGCGGACGAGAGCGGCTGTGCGTGGGTGCAGCTCGGCGGTGAGACGGTGGCGGTGAGCCGCTCTCCGGCGCCGCGCGTGACGGGCCTGCACCAGGGCATGCAGGTGGTGGAGGACGGGCTGGTGGTGCGCGCGGTGATGCCCGCCGGCGTGACGCCCGAGGCCGTCGTCTTCCAGGTGGGCGGCGTGGAGTTCCCCGCCACGGGCGAAGGCCCGGTGTACAGCCTGGGAGGCCAGGAGGCGGACGGCACCCCGAAGGCGTACTCCTTCGCGGGCCTGGAGGCCGGTCGTCAGGCGCTCGGCGTGGTCGCGCGCTTCCTGGATGGCACCGAGGCCAGGCGCCTGGTGCCGTTCGACTACCAGCCCGTGAGCACCGTGGCGCTGAGCTGGGCGACGGACATCCAGCCCATCTACCTGTCGCGCTGCGAGAAGTGCCACTCCACCGGCCCCGGCCGGGCGCTCAACACGTACGAGCTATGGAAGGAGAATGCGCCCCTCATCACCGCCTCGGTGAGAGACCAGCGCATGCCCGCGGATGGTCCGTTGGACCCTCAGCTCATCTCCCTCATCCAGCGCTGGGCCGCGTCCGGCGCGAAGCCCTGAAGCCCTCCGTCGCACCCGCCTGACCCCCCTCGAGGCACACCATGATTCGATTCCCTCGCGCGGCCCCCCTCCTCGCGCTCCTCGTCACGGCCTGCTCGGACGACCTGGACCCCGCGCGTGAGAACGAGCCACCCCCGGAGGTGGACCAGTGCACGGGCCGCGCTCCGTTGACCTTGCGCGCCGAGCCCCCTCGCGTTCGCGTGGGCAGCCCGGTGTCGCTCATCGCCTCCGGCGGCAGCGGTGCGTACCGCTACCGGCTGGAGGAGGGCGGCTCATCCGGTGAGCTGCGAGCGCAGCGCTTCATCGCGGGGCACACGCCGGGCACCGACACGCTGGTGGTGGAGGACGCCCGCTGCGAGGGGGACGCTCGCACCACGCTGGAGGTGACGGCGCTCTTCGACGTCGCGCCGGCGCGCGCGCAGCTTCGGCCGGGCACGTCCTTCCAGGTGGCGGCGAAGGGCCTCTTGGGCACCGCCCGGTACAACCTGACGCAGAACCTCTCCGGCGGCACGCTCTCTCCCGAGGGCCTCTACACGGCGGGGCCCACCGAGGGGCTGGACCTCATCACCGTGCTCGACTCGCAGACGGGCGACGAGGCCATCCTCCAGTACGACGTGAGCAAGACGGCCCGGCTCAACGGCGCGCCCGCGTTCCTCGCGGTGCCCTCCGGCTCCTCCGTGCCGCTGGCCACGCGCGGTGGCAGTGACAGGGTGGTGTGGACGAAGGTGTCGGGCCCCGGGACGATTGCCGCTGGGCGCATCGGCTTCCAGGCGGGCGACACGGGCGCGGCGGTGCTGGAGGCGGCCGACCCGTTCACCGGAGACAAGGCGTCGGTGACGGTGGTGGTGCTGGACGAGCTGACGCGACCGGGCCTGGCGCACGGACGGCTCACGGATGCCGCGACGATGGTGACGGCGGACTTCGACGGCGATGGCACGCTGGACCTCGCGGTGGGGCAGCGCGAGAGCGACATGGGCCGGCCCACGGGCGGCGCCGTGTTCATCTACAAGGGCGGCAGTGGCGGCCTGGAGGCCCAGCCGCTGTGGGTGCTCACGGGCGACACGGACACCGCGCAGTTCGGTGACGCGCTGGCCGCGGGTGACTTGGACGGTGATGGACGCGCGGAGCTGGTGGTGTCCTCGCCGGGTGCCGACGTGGCCACGAGCAACGCGGGCGCGGTGTACCTCTACACCTTCAAGGGCGGAGCGCCCGCGCCGCTGCGCTTGCAGCTCGCCGGCCTCCTGAGGGATGCCGCGTTCGGCGCGGGCCTGTCCGTGGCGGACATGGATGGCGACGGCAAGGTGGACCTGGTGGTGGGCTCGCCCGCGGGAGACCTGGCGCCCAGCAGCGCCATCCGCGCGCGCGGCACCGTGGACATCTACCTGGCCACGCCGAGCGCGCCGGTGCCGGACCTCCCCACCATCCGCCTGGGTGGCTCGGACCTGTCGCCCACGGGCGTGCCCATGGCGCGCACCGGCTCCGACCTGGGCCGCGCGCTGGTGACCGCGGACTTCAACAGGGATGGTCGGCTGGACATCGCCGCGCTCAGCCGCGTGTCCCGCTACAACGCGGAAGGCGCCGTCTCCGGCACGCAGGTGGCCATCTCCGTCTTCTTCGCGCGCTCCGAGGGGATTCGCTTCCGGGCGAGCCCGGACGTGTACGTGCTGCCCGCCAACCTCTCGGACTCCAATGAGGGGACGTGGCGCCTGGGCGCCATCGCCGGAGACGACACGCGTCCACCGCTGCTGATGGCGGTGGCGGACCGCGCGGACTCGCCGGACCTGACCGCCAGCGGCGGCGTGCGCTCCGGCGCGGACTCGGGAGGCGCGCTGCTGTTCGACCTGAGCACCCACGCGCCCACGGGTGAGCCGGCCACCACGCCACCCCAGGTGAAGCGCGAGGAGGCCTTCGCGCGCATCTACGGTGACACGGCCGGTATCGTCGCGGGGCGCAGCTTCGCGGTGCTCGACGTGGACGGAACGCCGGGCCCGGAGCTGGTGCTGGGCGCGCCGTACGCAGCGCCGCCCGGGCCCAGCAGCACCACGCTGCGGTTCGGCGGCAAGGTGCTGGTGTATCCCCTGTCGACGCTGACCCGGGGCGCGGTCATCAACAAGTCGCTGACGGCGCTCAATGGCACGGCGAGGTCGGACACCCTGGGCTCGGGCCTGGCGGTGTGGCGCCTGCCGGAGGGCGATTCACTGGCGGCTTTCTCCGGCCGCGCTTCGTCCGAGCAGGGGGCCTTCACCGGCCGCGTGGAGCTGTTCCGCCGAGGGGGCACGTTGCTGGCGGAGTGGGCGCGCACCACCGCCTACGTGCCGGCGAAGCCCAGTGTGGAGCGCGTGGGCGAGCAGGTGGCGGTGGCGGTGGGCCCCAAGGGCGCGGTGACGCTGCTGGGCGCGCCGGGCTGGTCGGGTGCGGGCGCCAACGGCGACGGTGATGCCATGTCCATCGGCCGCGCCTACGTGCGCGAAGTGGCCCGGGCCGCTCCCGCCGTGGTGGTCGAGGAGGGCGCGCCTTCCCCGCACAAGGCGGGCCGCACGGTGGGCATCGACGTGGCCTTCACGGACTTCAACGGCGATGGTCGTCCGGACTCGGTGGTGGGCGCCACGGGCTTCGTCGTGCCGGCCAGCAACAACGCGGAGCTGGCGACCACCTATCAGACGGTTCGACCCGAGTGCCTCACCACGGCAAACCAGTCCGTGGGCGGCTTGCTGGTGTCGCTGGGGCAGGCGGATGGCTCGTTCAAGCCCGCCTATCGCGTGTGGGCGCCGCTGCAGATCGCCACCTGCACGCCGGAGACGGACGCGAAGTGCAAGCGCTCGGCCCTGGGGCGCGGGCTGGTGGGCGGCTTCGACTTCAATGACGATGGCAAGGAGGACATCGGCGTGCTGCGCGACAGGGGCATGGAGGTGTTCCTGGGCCGGGCTCCGGACGATGCCACGCTGACGAAGCTCACCATGACCTGTGACTCGGTCTACTCGTGGCCTTCCCTGGCGCTGCAGACGAGCGCGCCGACGTCGCTGGGAGACATCAACGGGGACAGCTGCGACGACCTCGCGTGGCGGTACGCGGAGGGCGCCCGCTCCGGCGTGGCCATCCTCTTCGGCTACAACGCGGGCGGTACGAAGTGCGGCGGTCGCACCACTCCGACGGTGTGGCGCATCGCGGGCGACAGCGAGGTGCAGCTCAACAACCTGGGCCTGGGTCTGGCGATTGCTCGCGCGGGCAAGGTCATGAGCAACGCCGGGGGCTCGACGGGGGACCAGCGCGACTTCCTGGCCATCAGCGCCACCGCGGTGCCCTTCAACGGCGTCACCCAGCCCGTCGTCCTGCTCTTCGACAAGGCGCAGCTCACGACCGAGATGGCGAAGAAGCAGGCCGCTGGCAGCCCGCTCGTGGTGGGCGCCTTCGGAGATGGGCTGACGCCGGTGGTGCTGGTGCACAAGTCGCGCGCGGTGGGCTTCGGCACGGCGCTGGCGGGCAACGTGGACCTGTCGGGCGACAACGTTCATGATTTGGTGGTGAGCGCGCCCGGCGCCTCCGAGGCCTCGGATGGTGGCGGCGCCGTGTTCGTCTACGCGGGTGCGCCCAACCTCAACGGCGCGCTGACGCCGTACTTCACGATTGTTGGCGACGGCGCCGAGCGAGCTCAGGTGGGCCAGGACCTCGCGCTCGTGAAGGGCTCGGGTGGAACCCCGCCAACGATGGTTATCGGTGCACCCCGGAGCTTCCGGACAGGAACGCAGAACGGGACAGCGTTCGCGCTGCCGCTGCGCTTCTAGCGCGGGGGCCATTGGGAACCGCGGGCGGCCGGGCCTATCCTGGGCCCGGCCTCATCGCGGGAGTCTCATGGCAAGGGATTGGGAGCAGGAGTGGAGCCACGGCGAGCAGCGTGCGTGGCTGGAAGCGCCGGACATCCTCTGGGCGCGCTTCCGAGGGGCCATCACCGAGGACACGTCGCGCTGGTCCTGCGGCCTCTACAAGACGCTGTCCGCTGACGGGCGCTTCTACCTGGCGGCGGACATCACCGACTCGCAGCTCAGCCCGGAGTCCCGCCGCTACCTGGTGGACCACGCGAAGGCGGAGTGGTTCCTGGGCATCGTCTACATCGGCGCGGCGCTGGAGCAGAAGGCCACCACCAAGAGCCTGATGGTGGGCTCCATGCTCAGCGGTGGGCGTCCGCTCGACGTGCGCTACGTGGACACGCTCGATGAGGCCCGTGCGTGGCTTCAGGAGCACCGCGCGCGGAACACCTCGCCGTAGAGCCCGCGCTTCTTCAGTGCGACGCGCCCTCGTCGGCGGGATGGGGCGCTGCTTCCTTCGGCAGCGCGTTGGCCAGCGCGGCGCCCCCGAGGATGAGGGCGCCGCCCACGACGAGCGACAGCGTGAAGGGCTCGCCGAGGAAGGCGACGCCCAGCACCACCGCCACCAGCGTGTCGAGCAGGGCCATGGCGCCCAGCGCGGTGAGGGAGATGCGCGGCAGGAGCCAGTAGAGGCACAGGTACGTGAAGGCCGTGCCGAACACCGCCAGGTAGAAGACGGCGCCCAGCGCGCGCGGCGTCCAGTTCCCGGGCGAGCCCGACTCCAGCAGGAAGGAGAGCGCGAGCAGGGGGACCGCGCTGCTGAGCGTCTGGCCGAACACGAGCACCTGCGCGGGGACGTGAGACATGTATCGCCGGGCCAGCACGTTGGCCACGGCGATGACGGCCACGGCCACCAGCGTCAGCACCACGCCGAGCAGCACCTTGCCGGACAGCTGCAGGCCCTCGACGCCCGAGGAGTGGAGCACTCCCACGCCCACCGCGCCCAGGCTCGCCGCGAGCAGCTTGCCCGGCGTCAGGGGCTGGTCCGGCATCAGCACGCGGCCGATGAGCAGCAGCCACAGGGGGAAGGTGGAGAAGAGCAGCGCGGCCCAGCTCGAGGGAATCCACTGCTGCGCGAAGAAGAGCAGGCCGAAGGGCACGGCGAGCTGGAGCAGGCCCAGCGCGGCGATGCGCCCTCCGGTGCGTGCGTCCACCCGTCCCTTTGCGCGCGCGAAGGGCAGCAGGAAGAGTCCCGCCACCAGCATGCGGGTGCCGAGGAAGCGCAGCGGCGGCAGGTCCTCCAGGCCCACCTTCACCACGGACCAGGTGGAGCCCCACAGCACGAAGCACGTGCAGTAGGCGAGGGCGACCTTCAGCGGGCCAGCCGGCTTCACGGTGCCGGATGCGGAGGCGGAATCCATGGTGGCGTCGCCATAGCATCCGCCCCGGGCACATGCACCGGGGCGCTTCACGGACGAGGGAAGGCAGGCAGCCGGGCGTCAGTCCGGCAAGCGCTGTGGGTTTTTCATCGCCGGGGCGAACAGGTCCCCCACGGCGTCCAGGCGCTTCTTCAGCGTGCGGAGGTTGATGCGCGCGGGGTCCAGTCTCCGAGTCACCTCGCTCCACTTCAGGGGCGCGGAGAAGGGGGCGCCCTCGCGTGCGCGCAGCGAGTAGGGCGCCACCACCGTCTTGCCGCGCGCGTTCTGTCCCGCGTCCAGATAGAGCCGGCCCTTGCGTGCCTCGATGCCGCGCACCGTAGTGGCCAGGTCTCCCAACCGTTCCTCCAGTGCCTGGGCCAGTGCGTTCGCATGGGCCTGGACCTTCGCGTAGGTGTGTCCCGGGGCGAGTGGAATGAGGACATGCAGGCCGCGCTTGCCGGAGGTCTTCGGGTAGCTCTCCAGGCCTTGCTCCTCCAGCAGCTCACGCAGCGCGAGCGCCACCGTCACCACGTCGGACCAGCCCCCCTTGCCCGGGTCCAGGTCCATGGCGAGGAAGTCCGGCTGCGAGAGCTTGGGCGCGTGGCTCAGCCACATGTGCAACGTGAGCGCGGACTGGTTGGCGAGCCAGAGCAGGGGCTCCTCGCCGTTCACATTCACGTGTCGCAGGGACTTCTCCACATGGCGCACGCGCAGCGTGGGCACCCAGGAGGGAGTTCCAGACAGCTCGTGTCGGAAGAAGCCAGGGGCCGCGATTCCCGCGGGCCATTGCTGCACGGAGATGGGGCGGTCCTTGAGGATGGGGACCAGCAGCGGCGCCACCTCGCGGTAGTAGGCGAAGACGTCCGCCTTCGTCAGCCCGGCGCGAGGGAAGAGGACGCGGTCGCCGTGCGTGAGCTTCGCGAGCCCCGATTCGGGTTCCTCGCGGCGCGCGGGCGCCGACGTCCGTGCGACCTGTGCCCGGGGGGCACGCAGCGCTCCCGTGGCACGGCGAGTACTCGCGCGTGTCGACCGCGAGGAGGCCGCACGCTGTGTCGTGCGGCGAGGGGTCGTGCGGGAGGCCTTGGACCGACTGGGAGCGGGCCGCTCGCGCACCACCTCCGTGGGGGCCTTGTCGATTCGGAGCCCCTGATACACGGGCTGGCGGAGGCGACCGTCCTCGGTCCACTCGCTGAAGTGGACCTGGGCCACGTGCCGAGGCTTCACCCACACCGCGCCCTTGCGCGGCTTCGCGTCCACCGCCACCGGTGCTCGCACCACGTCCTTGTCCAGCAACGCGCGCAGCTCGCGTCGGTCCTTCGCCGTGAAGCCCGTGCCCACCTTGCCCACGTCATGGAAGCCGTCTTCGCCGTGCACGCCCACCAGCAGCGCGCCGAGCTCCGTCTTGGAGCGCTCGTTCTGGATGGGGAGGTAGCCAAGGATGACCACCTCCTGTCCCGAGATGACCTTCAGCTTGAGCCAGTCACCCGAGCGGGTGTCCACATACGGTGAGCCTCGCCGCTTCGCGATGAGCCCTTCCCAACCGTGACGACGTGCCGCGGCCAGCGCTCGCTTCAGCGGTGGCTTCATCCGCTCCGAGATTTGGAGCGGAAGCTCCACGTCTCGCATCAGGCGCTCCAGCCGCGCCCGGCGTTCTTCCAGCGGCAGTCCTCGCAGGTCCTCGCCGTTCAACCAGGGCACGTCGAACACCACGAAGCGCTGCTCCACGCCCTCCAGCCCCTGTTGGAGGAGCTGGAAGCGCGAGCGGCCCTTGTCATCGAGCGCCACGAGCTCGCCGTCGAGCACCACGTCCTTCACGCGCAGGTCGTGCAGGGCCTTGGCCAAATCGGGGAAGCGCTTCGACAGGTCGTTGCCACGACGGCTCTGCAGCGCGAGCTTGCCACCCACCAGCGCCGCCAGGGCGCGGAAGCCGTCGTACTTCACCTCGTAGACATGGGTGTCATCCCCCGCCTCTTCGGTCTGCGCGAGCCGCGCCAGCATGGGCGAGCCCATCCGCTCCAGCAGCTTCTTCGGGGTCCGGGGCACCGCCGCCGCGCGGCCCGGGCGTCCTGCGCTCCTCTTGCGAGCCACGGCCTTCCGCTGCTTGCCACCGCCACGTCGCCGCACGGGGCCCTGGGTCTCCACCTGTCCGCTCTTCACCGACTCGGGGCGCTCGGTGGTGATGTCGCGCGAGGCGTCCGCCGTCTCGTCCTTCGCCTTGAAGAGCAGCCACTGGGGCTTCTTCGCGCTGCCTCGCAACCGCGTGCGGATGAGGTGCCATTCGCCCTGGAGCTTCTCTCCGTGCAGCTCGACGTGGAGCCGCCCGTGCTCGCGCTGCGCGGAGGCCTGGCCTGGGGGCACCGTGTCGTAGGTGCCCCGGTCCCACAGCAGCGAGTCTCCGCCCCCATAAGCGTCGTCGGGGATGTGTCCCTCGAAGTCGGCATAGGCCAGCGGATGGTCCTCGGTCTCCACCGCGAGCCGCTTCGCCCCCGGGTCATAGCTGGGGCCCTTGGGCACGGCCCAGCTCGCCAGTCCTCCATCGACCTCCAGCCGGAGGTCATAGTGGAGGCTGGTGGCGTCGTGCTTGTGCACCACGAAGCGGGGCGCGCCGTCTTCCGGGCGGGCCGGAGCCTCCGGCGCGGGCTCGGGTGTGCGGCGGAAGTCGCGCTTGCGACGGTAGGCGCGGAGGCGTGCGTTGGAGCGGTTCACGTCTCAACGGTTGGCATCCCGAAAGCCTGTCGCAATGTCGAGCAGGCGCGGCGCGGAGAGCCACCGGCCAACCAGGCCCCTCCTGGCTCGTCCCGTCACCGACGGCTTCGCGTGAATGCACTCCGCCACGGGGTCCGCCCTGGCTGACGGCGAGCGAGCGCGTGCGCATCTGTATCCGGGAGGATGCATGGGCACCGAGGTCGTGGGCTGGTTCAGTTCCTTCGTTCTGTTGATGACCCTGGGAACGCAGATCCACAAACAGTGGAAGTCAGGCTCCAGTCAGGGTGTCTCCAAGTGGCTCTTCGTGGGACAGATGACGGCGTCGCTGGGCTTCACCGTCTACAGCGCGCTGGTGCGCAACTGGGTCTTCGTGGTGACGAACGCCCTGCTGTTGGTGAGCGCCGTGCTCGGGCAGTTCATCGTCCTCAAGCATCGCCGCAGGGAGCGCCGCCCCGACGCGCCCGCCCTGCGCCCGGCCCAGCCTCGAGCCTGAGCCGCTGCCCGCTCGCTCGGCATCAGGGCGAACGGACCCGGGACTTCCGGGACGGGTTGGCCTTCGGGAAGAGGCTTCTCACATTGCACGAGTCCCTGGCGCGGAGGATGTCGACATGGCCGAGAAGTCCGAGGTGGCACGACTGCGGAGCCTGGCCCAGCTCGACGCGGATGCGGTGGGCGCGTACGACGCGGCGCTCGCTCGAATCCCAGAGCCGCTGGTCCGCGAGCGGCTCGGTGGATTCCGCGCCGACCACCTGCGCCATGTGCAAGAGCTCAACGGCTTCATCCACCACTTCGGCGGCGCACCGGTGGACCTGCGTCCGGACCTGAAGGGCGCGGCGATGAAGGGGCTGACCGCGATGTCCAGCATGATGGGCACCGAGGCGGCGCTGGTGGCCATGCTCGGCAACGAGGAGTTCTCCAACCGGGCCTATGACCTGGCCCTGCGCTTCGACTGGAGCCCCGACGTGCGCGTGCTCATTGAACGGCACCGCGAGGACGAGCGGCGCCACATCCTCTGGATTCGCGAGGCCGTCCGGACCCGCCCCTGGGAGCGGGCCTCCGCGCACGAGGGCTCCGAGGTCCAGGCCTGACCCCTGGATGCGGGCGGGAGTACCCGTCCGTCCGATATGCGAAACACATGCCGCCGTTCTAGGCTCCCGGACAGGGATTGCCTGGAGGCGGCATGGTTCGCGGGGTCATGGTCTTGGTGTGTGCGTTCATGGTGACGGGCTGCGCGGCCCATCGCAGTGAGCTGGATTATCCGGACCGGGAGGCCATCTATGACCGGCCGCTCGCGGAGATGTGGCCGGAGGTGCGCGGGTTCTTCACGCGCAACGAGCTGCCCTTCCGTGAGGACACGGGCAGCATGGTGCTGGAGACGGAGTGGCGGCAGGAGTTCGGAGGCTCGAAGATTTCGGGCTTCTTCCACCGGTACATGGTGGTGGGCCGGCGCGAGACGCCCACGTCGAGCAAGCTCCAGATTTTCCGCATCACCAAGAGCGTGAACAAGACGCTGGCGCCTCCGGGCAACCAGATTGACTGGGGGGTGAGTCGCAGTCTGGGCGGGGCCGATGGGCTGAGCGTCGAGGACGACGAGGACCGGCTGGCCTTCCCTCGGGGAGAGAACGGGTTCTTCGCGGAGTCGGGGCAGGGCCAGCGCGACATGGTGATGGAGTGGCGGGTGTTCCGCGAGGTGGCGCCGGTGCTCGCGAAGGAGGAGAACGCGCCCAAGCCGGTGCAGGTGGCCAAGGCGCCGAACGCGAAGGAGGCACCGTCGAAGTTCGCGGTGGAGTGCGGGCTGCCCATCATCGGGCTGGGCAAGCAGGCGAAGCCTGGCGCGGTGCTGCTCCTGGGCGAGATGCACGGCACGCAGGAGGTGCCGCGCTTCGTGGCGCAGACCGCCTGCCAGGCGACGGTGGCGGGGATGCCGGTGACGGTGGGCCTGGAGCTGCCGCTGGAGAACCAGGAGCGGGTGGACGCGTTCCTGGAGAGCCAGGGGACGGAGTCGGACTGGTTGAAGCTGATGGAGGCGCCCTTCTGGCGCAGCCCGTATCCGGACGGCCGCGGCAGCGCGGCGATGGCGAACATGCTGGAGCACCTGCGTCAGTTGCGCTCGCAGGGCCTGGACGTGGACATCTTCGTGTTCGACCACCCGAAGGCGAACGGGCAGCAGCGCGAGGACGCGATGGCGGCGACGGTGGCGTTCCAGGTGGAGTCGAGCCCCCAGCGCTTCCACGTGGTGCTGTCGGGCAACATCCACTCGCGCACGAAGAAGGGCCTGCCGTGGAACAAGGACCACCGGCCCATGGGCCTGCTGCTCAAGCAGCGGCTGGAGAACGTGGTGGCGCTGGACATGGCCTACGACACGGGCACCACGTGGATCTGCTCGGTGGATTCGAAGGGTGTTCGGGACAGGCTGGACTGCGGCGTGCGTGAGGCGAAGGGCAAGAACAACGGCGAGCGCTACTTCGTGCACACGTGGGACTCGGTGAACTCGGACGGCTACCACGGGGTGTTCTACGTGGGCCCGGTGAACGCGTCGGCGCCGGCCATCCGCGTGGGTGAGCGGGGCCCGGGCAACGAGGGCAGCAGGAAGTTCTTCACGCCGGAAGCGGGGAAGCTCGCGTCCTCGCGCTGAGCCGGGGCGATATACCGCCCTCCAGGTCTCGTTCCATTCTGGGAACTTGAGACCCGGAGGGTGGATGCGCTCGGTACTGTGTGCGGTGGTGGTGTTGGCCTGGAGCCTGGTGGGCTGCGCGGCCCACCGGAGTGACCTGGAGATTCCGGACCGGGAGGCCATCTACGACCGGCCGCTCGCGGAGATGTGGCCGGAGGTTCAAGGCTACTTCGCGCGCAACGGTCTGCCCTTCCGCGAGGACAAGGGCAGCATGGTGCTCCAGACGGAGTGGCGGCAGGAGTTCGGAGGCTCGAAGATTTCGGGCTTCTTCCACCGGTACATGGTGGTGGGCCGACGCGAGACGCCCACGTCGAGCAAGCTGCAGATCTTCCGCATCACCAAGAGCTCGAACAAGACGCTGTCTCCGGCTGGCAGGGAGATTGACTGGGGCGTCACGCGAGGCTCCGGCCTGAGGAGCACCGGTCAGGAGGGCAGCCCCACGGTGGAGATGTCGGAAGGCCAGCTGCCCCACACCAGCCCCGACGACTGGGAGGAGGTCATCGACTCGCCGCGGGGAGAGAACCTCTTCATCGAATCGGCGCAGGCCCAGCGAGACCTGTTGATGGAGTGGCGGGTGTTCCGCGAGGTGGCGCCCGTGCTGGCGAAGGAGGAGAACGCACCCAAGCCGGTGCAGGTGGCCAAGGCGCCGAACGCGAAGGAGGCGCCGTCGCAAATCTCCATGGAGTGTGGGCTGCCCATCATCGGTCTGGGCAAGCAGGCCAAGCCTGGCGCGGTGCTGATGCTGGGCGAGCTGCACGGCACGCGCGAGGTGCCGCGCTTCGTGGCGCAGACCGCCTGCCAGTCGACGGTGGCGGGCATCCCCGTGACGGTGGGGTTGGAGCTGCCGCTGGAGAACCAGGGCCGTGTGGACGCGTTCCTGGAGAGCCAGGGAGGAGAAGAGGACTGGCAGAAGCTGATGGAGTCACCCTTCTGGCGCAGCCCGTATCCGGATGGCCGTGGCAGCGAGGCGATGGCGAACATGCTGGAGCAGCTGCGCCAGTTGCGCTCGCGAGGCCTGGACGTGGAGGTCGTCGTGTTCGACCACCCGAAGGCGAACGGGCAGCAGCGCGAGGACGCGATGGCGGCGACGCTCATCCACCAGGTGGAGTCGACGCCCCAGCGCTTCTACGTCGTGCTGTCGGGGAACATCCACTCGCGCACCAAGAAGGGCCTGCCGTGGAATCCCCAGCACCGCCCGATGGGCTTGCTGCTGAAGGAGAAGCTGGAGAACGTGGTGGCGCTGGACATGGCCTACGACACGGGCACCGCGTGGATCTGCTCGGTGGATTCGAAGGGCGTGAGGGACAGGCTGGACTGCGGCGTGCGCGAGGCGAAGGGCAAGGACAACGGCGAGCGCTACTTCGTGCACACGTGGGACTCGGTGAACTCGGAGGGCTACCACGGGGTGTTCTACGTGGGCCCGGTGAACGCGTCCGCGCCGGCCATCCGCGTGGGTGAGCGAGGCCCGGGCAACGAGGGCAGCAAGAAGCCCTTCGCCGCCGAGGCGGAGACGCTCGCCTCCTTCCGCTGAGCCGGGGCGATATACCGCCCTCCAGGTCTCGTTCCATTCTGGGAACTTGAGATCCGGAGGGTGGATGCGCTCGGTACTGTATGCGGTGGTGTTGTTGGCCTGGAGCCTGGTGGGCTGCGCGGCCCACCGGAGTGACTTGGAGATTCCAGACCGGGAGGCCATCTACGACCGGCCGCTCGCGGAGATGTGGCCGGAGGTTCAAGGTTACTTCGCGCGCAACGGTCTGCCCTTCCGCGAGGACAAGGGCAGCATGGTGCTCCAGACGGAGTGGCGGCAGGAGTTCGGCGGGTCGAAGGTCTCCGGCTTCTTCCACCGGTACATGGTGGTGGGCCGACGCGAGACGCCCACGTCGAGCAAGCTGCAGATCTTCCGCATCACCAAGAGCTCGAACAAGACGCTGTCCCAGGCTGGCAAGGAGCTGGATTGGGGCGTCTCGCGAGGCATCGGGATGGGAAGCACCGGTCAGGACGCCAAACCCACGTTTTCGATTGGGGAAGGTAACATTCCCAATACCAGTCCAGAGGACTGGGAGGAGGTCATGGACACGCCGCGCGGAGAGAACCTCTTCATGGAGGCGGCGCAGGCCCAGCGAGACCTGTTGATGGAGTGGCGGGTGTTCCGCGAGGTGGCGCCCGTGCTGGCGAAGGAGGAGAACGCGCCCAAGCCGGTACAGGTGGCCAAGGCTCCGAACGCGAAGGAAGCGCCGTCGCAGATCTCCATGGAGTGTGGGCTGCCGATCATCGGCCTGGGCAAGCAGGCCAAGCCGGGCGCGGTGCTGATGCTGGGCGAGCTGCACGGTACGCGCGAGGTGCCGCGCTTCGTGGCGCAGACCGCCTGCCAGTCGACGGTGGCGGGCATCCCCGTGACGGTGGGGTTGGAGCTGCCGCTGGAGAACCAGGGCCGCGTGGACGCGTTCCTGGAGAGCCAGGGTGGGGAAGAGGACTGGCAGAAGCTGATGGAGTCACCCTTCTGGCGCAGCCCGTATCCGGATGGCCGTGGCAGCGAGGCGATGGCGAACATGCTGGAGCAGCTGCGCCAGTTGCGCTCGCGGGGCCTGGACGTGGACGTCGTCGTGTTCGACCACCCGAAGGCGAACGGGCAGCAGCGTG
This sequence comes from Myxococcus qinghaiensis, assembly GCF_024198215.1. GTDB lineage: Bacteria > Myxococcota > Myxococcia > Myxococcales > Myxococcaceae > Myxococcus > Myxococcus qinghaiensis. Next base: position 131,453 of record NZ_JAKCFA010000009.1, on the reverse strand, counting down.
AGGACGCGATGGCGGCCACGCTCATCCACCAGGTGGAGTCGACGCCCCAGCGCTTCTATGTGGTGCTGTCGGGCAACATCCACTCGCGCACCAAGAAGGGCTTGCCGTGGAACAAGCAGCACCGCCCCATGGGCCTGCTCTTGAAGGAGCGGCTGGAGAACGTGGTGGCGCTCGACATGGCCTACGACACCGGCACCGCGTGGATCTGCTCGGTGGATTCGAAGGGCGTGAGGGACAGGCTGGACTGCGGCGTGCGTGAAGCGAAGGGCAAGGACAATGGCGAGCGCTACTTCGTGCACACGTGGGACTCGGTGAACTCGGAGGGCTACCACGGGGTGTTCTACGTGGGCCCGGTGAACGCGTCCGCGCCGGCGGTGCAGCGGGGCCTGGGTCGTCCGGGCGCGGATGACAACACCATCCACCCGGCCCCGGACCAGGGCTCCAGGGTGGCGTTCGCGCGCTGACAGCATCGCTGGCGGACCGTGTCTCGGCTGCTGCGGGGCGCGGTCCGCTGGCATACGCTGTCGGGGTGAGCGACATCACTGTCTACCAGCCGGACTTCCTGTACGTGGGAGGCCGGCTCATCGAGGGACGCGCCCTGGCCGTGGGTGCCGAGGGCCGCGTCGTCGACGCGTCATCCGTGCCCGCCGGCGCGAGCGTCGTCAGGCTTCCAGGCCGCGCGCTGCTGCCGGGCCTGGTCAACGGCCACTCCCATGCCTTCCAGCGCCTGATTCGCGGCCGCACCGAGTACGTCGTCTCCGGGCGCGAGGCGGATGACTTCTGGAGCTGGCGAGAGGCCATGTACCGCGCCGCCGAGACCCTGGGGCCCGAGGACGTGTACGTGGCCTCGCGGCAGGTCTTCGTGGAGATGGCGCTGGCGGGCATCACCACGGTGGGCGAGTTCCACTACATCCATCATCAGCACGACGGCACGCCGTACGCGGACCGGAACACGCTGGCCCACGCCGTCATCCGGGCCGCCAGGGACGCGGGGCTGCGCATCTGCCTGTTGCGCGTGGGTTATGCGCGCGCGGGCTTCCAGGTGGCGGCGAATCCCCGCCAGCGTCGCTTCATTGATTCGGACGTGGACACCTTCCTCGCGTCGGCGGAGGCGCTGGCTCGCGAGGTGGGCGACGACGCGGCGGTCAGCGTGGGACTGGCGCCGCACAGCGTGCGCGCGGTGACGAAGGACTGGCTGTCCGCCGTCTCGAAGGCGCGAGGGTTCCCCGTGCACATGCACGTGGCGGAGCAGCCGAAGGAAATCGAGGCGTGCCTCGCCGAGCATGGGCGTCGGCCGGTGGAGTTGCTGTCGGACCTGGGGCTGTTGAACCCGGGCTTCACCGCCGTGCATGGCGTGCACCTGACGGACGAGGAGGTGGCCATGCTGGGCACCGCCCGGGCGACGGTGTGCGCGTGTCCGTCCACGGAGCGCAACCTGGGTGACGGCATCGTCCCCGCGGACGCGCTGGTGAAGGCGGGAGCGAGCATCAGCCTGGGCTCGGACAGTCAGGCGCTGGTGGACCTGCTGGACGAGGCGAGGCAGCTCGAGGGGCACCTGCGGCTCGCGAGGCTGCGGCGCGCGGTGCTGGACCCCGGAGGCGGCGAGGTGTCCGGATTGGCGGCGCGGCTGTTGGGCATGGCCACGGTGGAGGGGGCGCGCAGCCTGGGCCTGTCCACGGGGACACTGGAGCCCGGGGCGCTCGCGGACTTCTTCACGGTGGACGTGGGGCACCCGTCGCTGGTGGGCGCGGGGCCTTCGTCGTTGCTGGCCTCCATCGTCCTGGGCGCGGACAAGGCAGCGGTGCGCGAGGTGGCGGTGGCGGGGCGGCTGGTGGTGCGGGACGGGCGGCATCCGCTCGCGGAGGAGAGTGGGCGCGCCTTCCAGGCGCTCGCGCGCACGCTGTATCCCTGACGGGGCGTGGGTGACAGGAGTCCCTTCCGGGGGCTGGCGCCAGGCGCCAGGGGGTGGCATGACGCGGCCACCGGAGGTTGTCTTCATGAGCGACACGCTGCCCGCGCTGCGGGCCACCCTGACGGAGCTGGTGGCGATGGACACCACGTCCGCGCGACCCAATGCCCCGCTCATCGACTACGCGCAGGCGCGTCTGGAGAAGGCGGGCTTCAGCGCCGAGCGTCAGCGGTACACGGATGACGCGGGTGTGGAGAAGGTGAACCTGGTCGCCGTGAAGGGCGGCTCCGGACGCGCGGCGCTCGCGCTGGTGGGGCACTCCGATTGCGTGCCGTACGACGCGGCGTGGACGGACGCGCTGAAGCTGACGGAGAAGGAAGGCAAGCTCTACGCGCGAGGCGCCTGCGACACGAAGGGCTTCATCGCCTGCGCGCTGCACGCCGCGGAGCGGGCCACGAAGCTCCAGGCGCCGCTGATGGTGGTGCTCACCGCGGATGAGGAAGTCGGGCTGGTGGGCGCCAAGAAGCTGGTGGCGGCGGGCCTGGGCCGTGCGCGGCACGCCATCGTCGGCGAGCCCACGAAGCTCACGCCGGTGCGCGCCAACAAGGGCTACTGCCTGGCGGAGGTGGAGGTGCTCGGCAAGGAAGGGCACAGCGCGTATCCGGACACGGGCGCGTCCGCCATCTTCCGCGCGGGGCGCTTCCTGAACCGACTGGAGCAGCTGGCCATGACGGTGCTGCGCGAGGAGCTGGACGAGGGCTTCCAGCCGCCCTTCACCACGGTGAACGTGGGCGTCATCCAGGGTGGCAAGGCGAAGAACATCCTGCCGGGCTCGTGCCGCTTCACGGTGGAGTGGCGGCCCATTCCGGGACAGCCGGTGCAGCGGGTGGCGGAGCTGCTGGAGTCCATCCGTCAGGAGCTGGTGCGCGACGAGCCCGCCTATGAGGCCCACATCCGCGTGCTGCGCACGGACCGGGGCGTGAATACGCGAGCGGACGCGGAGGTGGTGCGCTTCCTCGCGGAGGCCAGCGGCAACGCGTCCACCACGGTGCCGTTCGGCACGGAGGCTCCGCAGATGACGGAGCTGGGCGCGGAGGCGGTGGTGTTCGGACCCGGCGACATCCGCGTCGCGCACCAGACGGGCGAGTACGTCCCCACCGAGGACCTGGTGCGATGCGAGGCCGTGCTGTCGCGCGCCGTCGCGCACTTCTGCGGCGAGCAATGAAGCAAGCCGGGTGACGCCTTGGCCTGGAGACGCCGCTGGGTGCTCCGGGCCGGAAGTCGCCGGTGTGAGGGCACCCCGGATGGGCGCTGGGTGTGTCTGCCGTCGACGGAGTGTGTTGGCGGGGGCGGTGGCACCTGGATGAAGGGTGCTCGCACCGCGTGCGTCGTGGCCCTCCCGTCGTTATGAAGCCGTCAGCGGCGCACACCCCGTGTTCGCACCCTGGCCTCTTCCTTTCTGGACCGACGACATGAGCTCCTCCGCCGCGACGCCGCGCAACGTCCTCTTCCTGCTCTCCAGTGCTCGCGAGAACGGCAACGCGGAGCAGCTCGCGCGCAAGGCCGCGGAGTCGTTGCCACCCGGCACCGTGACGGACTGGCTCCGCCTGAACGAGTACAGGCACGAGGCCTTCCAGGACCTGCGCCACGCTCCCGGCGGTTACACGGCACGGCCCGCGAGCCCGGAGATGCTCGCGCTCGCCGAGCGGACCCTCGCCGCCGACGAGCTGGTCATCGTCGCCCCTGTGTACTGGTACGGCCTTCCCTCCAGCGCGGTGTCCTACCTGGAGCACTGGTCCTGGTGGTTCCGGCTGCCGGAGCTGCGCTTCCGTGAGCGGATGCGCGGCAAGGTGCTGTCGCTCGTCACCAGCCACTCCTCCGACGAGGATGACGGTGTCGCCCAGCCCTTGTTGATGAGCCTCCAGCTCAGCGCGGACTACATGGAGATGGGCTGGCGAGGCGCCCTCATCGGCCACGGCAACCAGCCCGGAGACGTGCTCCAGGATGCTCGCGCCATGGCGGGCGCCCGTGAGTTTCTCCTGCGTCCCGTGGCTGTCGCGAAAGTCGAAGCTGCCTGAGCTTGGGACGTGCGGGGCGCCGAATTGACGCGTGCTCCCGCACACCACCAGGTTGCCGCGCCTTCGGACCCAGGGGCAGCGAGCGCACCGCGCCGCATGCGAGGTCGTCAGTGATGCTGATGTGTCGCGTCCCTCCGGCCATCCGAGTCTGAAATCCCTGGAGGGGGAGTCACATGCAGCGTGGCAGGTGGTGGGTTGCCGTATTGTCGTTGGTGGCGGTGAGCGCGTGGGCCCAGGCGCCCGAGCAGGCGGAGGACTCGGAGGCGGTGGAAGAGGCCCCGGCGCTCCCCGAGCTGCACCCGAGGACCGGCGAGGTGGTGCTGGGAGGCGGGCTGGCGAAGCTGGTGGTGCCGGAGAGCTTCGGCTACCTGTCGCCGGAGGACGCGGAGAAGGTGCTCGTGGAGGTCTGGGGCAATCCGCCCGGCTCCAAGACGCTGGGCATGCTGATTCCCTCGGACGTGAGCGTCGACTCGCCGGAGAGCTGGGGCGTCGTCATCCAGTACGACGACGACGGCCACGTGGAGGACGAGGACGCGGCGGGCATCGACTACGCGGACCTGCTCGAGGAAATGCAGAACAACACCCGCGAGGAGAACGCCGAGCGCGTCAAGGCGGGCTACGAGGCGGTGGCGCTGGTGGGCTGGGCCGCGACTCCGCGCTACGACGCGAGCACGCGCAAGCTGTACTGGGCGCGGGAGCTGGGCTTCGGTGACTCGAAGGAGCACACGCTGAACTACAGCGTCCGGGTGCTGGGCAAGGAGGGCGTGCTGGTGCTCAACGCCGTCTCCAGCATGGTGGCGCCGCCGCAGGTGGAGAAGGACATGCAGCAGGTGCTGGGCTTCACGCACTTCCAGCCCGGCCACCGCTATGAGGACTTCGACCCGAAGACCGGCCGCGTGGCCGCGTACGGCGTCGCGGGTCTGGTCGCTGGCAAGGTGGCCGCGAAGGCGGGGCTCTTCAAGGGACTGCTCGCGGTGCTGGTGGCCGGCAAGAAGGTCGTCTTCGCCGGCCTCGCGTTCCTCGTCGTCGCGCTGGGCAAGCTGTTCAAGCGCGGTGGCAACGACGGCACGCCGTAATCACCGGCGAACTGGAGTGGAGACAGAGGCTCGGGACTTCGCGGTCCCGGGCCTCTTCTCGTTTGAGGGCCGGCTCAGCTCCGGGGCAGCGAGCAGTGGTCCAAGTCACGCAGCACCTTGCGCGCCTCGGCGATGAGGTCGTGGCCCTGGAGGCCCTGCGCCACGCGGGCGATGAGCTTCATGTCCGGCGTGAGGCGGTAGTAGCCCTTCGAGCGCTGCACCAGCCCGGCGACCTTCGGCCCGTCCAGGAGCGCGTCCGCGCCCAGCGTCACCACCAGCCGCTGGGTGCCGACCTCCAGGCCGCGCAGCCGCAAGTCGCGCATGTCGATTTTCAGCAGCGTCAGCTCGGAGAGGTGGTCCACCTCGTCCGGCGCCTCTCCGTAGCGGTCCACCAGCTCCGCGCGCAGGTCCGTCACCTCGTCGGGGTGGCTGGCCTGGCTGAAGCGCTTGTAGAAGACGAGCCGCTGGTGCACGTCCGCCACGTAGTCGTCGGGGATGAGCGCCGGCATGGGCAGCGTGACGTCCGGCTCGATTTGCACCTTGGGCGGCTGGCCCTGCAGCTCCGCGACGGCCTCCTCCAGGAGCTGCGCGTACATGTCGAAGCCAATCTCGGCGATGGCGCCGGACTGCTTCTCGCCCAGCAGGTTGCCCGCGCCGCGAATCTCCAAGTCGTGGCTGGCGATGGAGAAGCCCGCGCCCAGCTCGGTGAAGTTCTGGAGCACCTCCAGCCGCCGCTGCGCGTCCCGCGTCACCGCCCGGCGCGTGGGCACCAGGAGGTACGCGTAGGCGCGGTCCTTGGAGCGGCCCACGCGGCCTCTGAGCTGGTAGAGCTGCGCGAGGCCGAACTGGTCCGCCCGGTTCACAATCATCGTGTTGGCGCTGGAGATGTCGATGCCGCTCTCGATGATGGACGTGCACAGGAGCACCTGGTGCTTGCGCTCGGTGAACTCCAGCATCACCTTCTCGAGCTGCCCGTCGCCCATCTGCCCGTGCGCCACGCCGATGGAGAGCTGGGGCACCAGCTCGCGGAGCTGCTGCTCCATGGACGGCAGGGACTCCACGCGGTTGTTCACGAAGAACACCTGTCCGCCGCGCGCCACCTCGCGCTCAATCGCCTCCTTCACCACCATCGGGTCGTACTTCATGACGAAGGTGCGGATGGCGCGCCTGTCTTGAGGAGGCGTGGCGATGATGCTCATGTCGCGCACGCCCGACATGCTCATGTGCAGCGTGCGGGGGATGGGCGTCGCCGTCAGCGTCAGCACGTCAATCTGGGAGCGCCACTTCTTCAGCGACTCCTTCTGCTTCACGCCGAAGCGCTGCTCCTCGTCGACAATCATCAGCCCCAAATCCTTGAAGGCCACCTCGCCGCCCAGGAGCTTGTGGGTGCCGATGAGGATGTCGACCTTGCCCTCCTTGGCGCGCTTGAGGATTTCCCGCACCTCCGGCGGCTTCTTCATGCCGGAGATGACCTCCACCGTGACGGGGTAGTCCTTGAAGCGCTTCCTGAAGGAGAGGAAGTGCTGCTGCGCCAGCACCGTGGTGGGCACCAGCACCGCCACCTGCTTGCGGTCCAGCGTCGCCTTGAAGGCCGCGCGCATCGCGACCTCCGTCTTGCCGTAGCCCACGTCGCCGCAGACGAGCCGGTCCATGGGCTCCGGCTTCTGCATGTCCGCCAGCACGTCCTCAATCGCCTTGGCCTGGTCCGGCGTCTCCTCGAACTCGAAGTCCGCCTCGAACTGGGCGAAGTAGCGGTCCGGCGCGCTGAAGGAGTGGCCCGGGTGGGCGCGGCGCGACGCCGCGATTTGCAGCAGCTCCGCCGCCATCTTGAGGAGCTGCTCCTTGACGCGCTTCTTCGTCTTCTCCCAGCTCGTCGTCCCTAGCTTGTCGAGCTGGATGGTGTCCGGGTTGCCGCCGGTGAACTTCTGGATGAGCCGCATGCGGCCCACCGGCAGGTAGATTTTGTCCCGGCCCGCGTACTCCAGGACGAGGAAGTCCCCGGGGACGCCGTTCACCTCCATCTTCGTCAGGCCCGAGTAGCGGCCGATGCCGAAGTCGGTGTGGACGATGAGGTCGCCTTCCTTCAGGTCCTTGAAGCCCGCGGCGAAGGCCTCCAGCTTCTTGCCGCGCTTGACGCGCCGACGCGCGCGGACGCCGAAAATCTCCTCGTCCGACAGCACCGCCAGCCCGCCCGAGCCGTCCACGAAGCCCTGGCTCACCTCGCCCGTGAAGAGGTGCGCCCACACCGACGACTCGTACAGCGTCGATGCGTCCGTCATCGGCTCGGTGTGCACCTTCACCATGACGTTGCGGTCCAACAGCAGCCGCTTGAGCCGGTCCGCCTGGCTCAGCGTGCCGCACGCCACCGCGCACGCGACGCCCGAGTCCCGCCAGCGCTGGAGCCGGTCCACCAGCGGCGACAGCGCGCCCTCTTCACCATGGTGCGCGAGAATCGCCTCCCGCAGGTCCTGGGTGCCACCGAACTGGAAGAGCACCGGCGGCTTCTCGGACTGCGTGAGCGACAGGCCTCCGCCCTCGACGACGCGATAGCCACCCAAGAGCTCCGCGACGGCCTCGCGCGAGAGGAAGTGCTCGGCCGGCGGGCGCACCAAATCCTTGCGCTCCTCGGCCGCGGCGAAGGTGCGCTCCAGCTCGTCCCACAGCGCGTCCGCCGTACGCCCCAGCTCCAGCGGGTCGTCCAGATAGAAGACGGGCGCTTCCGGGCTCCACTTGCGCAGGAAGTCGAACACCGTGGCCAGGCCGCCCTCGAACAGCGCGGGCAGCAGGCCCTCCAGTCCGAAGCCGGGCATCCCCTCGCGCAGCGCGTCCAGCCGCTCGCGCAGCTGGATGGTGGGCAGGTTGATGTGCTCGGCCACGGCGCGGGCGGCGGCCTCGGCGCGTGGACGGGTGTCCTCGGTGAGCAGCAGCTCCCGCGCGGGCACCAGGTCCACTTCCTTCAGCGCGTCCACCGTGCGCTGTGACTCCGGGTCGAAGGCGCGGATGGAGTCGATGGTGTCCCCGAAGAACTCCAGGCGCACCGGCTTGTCGTAGAGCGGGCTGAAGACATCCAGCAGGCCGCCGCGCACGGAGAACGTCCCCACGTCCTCCACCAGCGGGCTGTTCTGGTAGCCCATCCGGGAGAGCTTCCTCGCGAGCGCGTCCCGGTCATGGTCCTGGCCCACCACCACCCGGTCCGTGAGCGCGGCCATGACGTCGGGGCGCAGCACGCGGCGGTGCAGCGCGCGCAGGGACAGCACCAGCACCGGGAAGCGCGTGCCTTGAGACAGGTGAAACAGCGCGCCCAGCCGCTCGGTGACGGCGGCGGCCTCCGGGGACAGCTCGTCGTAGGGCAGCACCTCGTCGGCGGGCAGGCGCAGCACGCTCGGCCTCAGCAGCGTGCCGGTGCCGCCCAGGAAGAAGGCGAGGTCCGCGGCCAGGGCATCGGCTGCCTCCTCGTCCGCCGCCACGCAGACGAGCGGCGCGCCTGTCGCCCGGTGCAGGCGCGCGAGCACGTGGCCCCGGGCGGAGCCCTTCAGGCCCTGCGTCCGTGCGCGGTGTCCCGGACGCAGCTCCGCCAGCAACCGCGCGAAGGTGTCACCCGCCACGAGAGGCTCGCCGCCTTGCCGCGCCGCCTCGCCATCCAGCCTCTGTGTGAAAGGAGTGTCCATGAGTGGACCCCTGAGGGCCCCGGCGTAATTAGGGGCATGCCCCTGACAGGTCAACGACAGAGCGCATCGCGTGTCGTGTGTCGGAGCCGACGCGGCCGCGAATGCTGTGTCCTCCACGAATCAGCCAGACCGGGGGTGGGTTGGCCGCATGCCCGGGGCAGGACCTACTCTCCTGCAAGGCATCGCTGGGGGGTGCCACACGCCAGCCATGCAATCCGGCCGTTGGATCAACAGGGTGATGAGCGGGGCGGGCGCACCCCCCTCCGAAGCAGTGATGGTGCTGCGCAGCGTTCGCTCCGCTGGGCACGGCATCCTGGACTTCGAGTGTGTCTCCGCGAATGCGCACGCGGAGCGCTGGCTGGGGCGCGAAGAGCGCTCGCTCGTGCGCCAGAAACTGCTCGAGGAGGCGCCGTGGGTGGGCGAATGTGGCCTTTTCGCGGCATGTGTCCGGGTGGCGGTGCGCCGCGAGCCCGAGGTGGTACGGCTGGCCCGCCAGTCGTCGGTGGGGCCCGTCTGGCTGCTGGCGCGCGTCTCTCCTTGGGAGGACGGCGCCGTCGTCTTCCTGGAGGATTTGACGGAGCGGATGGCCGCCGAGGAGACGCTGCGCAGGGACCATGACCTGCTGCATGCCGTCATCGAGAGCGCCACCGACGCCATCTACGTGAAGGACGTGGATGCGCGCTACGTGCTCATCAACCCCGCCACCGCGCGGGCCTTCAACCGGACGCCCCAGGACATCCTGGGCCGCACGGACCTGGAGCTGATGGGCGCGGACGTCGCGGGGCCCACGCTGGCGCATGACCGCGCGGTGATGGAGTCCGGCGTCACGGCCACCTACGAGGACTCCGAGGGCGGCCCGGGCAGCGACTGCATCTGGCAGACGACCAAGGGCGTGCTGCGCCGCGGCGACGGCACCGTCTACGGCCTGTTCGGCATCAGCCGGGACGTCACCGCGCGCCGCCGCCAGGAGCTGGAGCGGGACGAGGAGGCGCGCTTCCAGGAGCGCTTCATCGGCGTGCTGGGACACGACTTGGGCAACCCGCTGGCGGCGGTGCGCCTGTCCGCCGCGGCCCTGCTGGCCCAGGCCACGCTGACACCGGAGGTGCGGCGCATGGCGCAGCGCATCGACGGGAGCGCCGAGCGCATGACGCGGCTGGTGAAACAGCTGCTGGACTTCACCCGCGCGCGCATGGCGGGAGGCATCCCCCTGCGCCCGCGCGAGGTGTGCATGGAGTCGGTGTGTCGCCGCATCATCTCCGAGCTGGAGCCGGCCCATCCCCAGCAGCGGGTGGACCTGGAGGTGGACGGCGAGTCACGCGGTGTCTGGGACGAGGAGCGGCTGGGACAGGTGCTCTCCAACCTGGTGGGCAACGCCCTGCAGCACAGTCCGAACGGCTCGTCGGTGCGCGTGCGGCTGGCGGCGAGCGACCCGCTCTTCCAGCGCGTGGAGGTCCACAACGTGGGGCCGCCCATTCCGGACTCGCTGCGCCCGCGCCTGTTCGCGCCCTTCCACCGCGCGACGCCCGAGCCGGGCATGCCCCGGCCGCACCGTCACGGGCTGGGCCTGGGGCTCTACATCGTCTCGCAAATCGTCACCGCCCACGGCGGGTGGGTGGATGTCGCGTCCTCACTGGAGGCGGGGACGTGCTTCTCGGTGACGCTGCCCCGCGTGGTCCAGGCCCAGGACGAGTCCCAGACGCGCTGGGCCTGAAGCGGGGCGGACAGCCAGGCGTCAGTAGCGGCCGTAGCGGGCGGCCGCGCGCAGGCGAATCAGGTCATTGAGGGCGCCGGGGTCCACCAGCTCCAGCGCCGCGGCGCCGGAGATGCCGGCGTAGCGGGAGCGGTAGTCCTCCTCGTTCTCCTCGTCGTCGCCCTTGTCGTCGCCGCCCTTGTCGTCCCCGTCTCCGCCGCCCTTGCCGTCATCGGGACGCAGCGACAGGGGCTCCGGGCGGGACACGCCCGGCTCGATTCGGGGAGTCGTCAATGCGTCCGCGCGCACGGAGGAGAACAGTCCAGCCATGGCCAGGCAGAACACGAGGGCGGTGGAGAGGGTCTTCATGGGCGGCTCCGTTTCTGTGTTCGGCTGACGCGGCCCCTCGCGGGGTTATTCAGCGCGCCTTCTGGCCCTACTTCGCCTTCATGGTGCGGATGTATCCCACCAGCGCGTCAATCTGCGCGGCGGTGAGCTTGTCCTTGAAGGCCTTCATCTTCGTGTTGCGAGGAGAGCCGTCGGCAATCGCCTGTCGGATGTCCGCGTCCGACTCGGCCGCCTGCCAGGCGACCTGGCTCATGTCGACGATGGACTCCTTCTGGCCCATCTTGGTCTGCGCCTTGCCGTCATCTCCGTGACAGGACTTGCACTTGGCCTTCCACACGTCCACGACGTCATCCGCCGCATAGGCGCTCGGGGCCAGACACAGGCTCATCACCAGGGCGAACCGCTTCATCATCGTCACTGCCTCCTCCTTGGGAGGAGGCAACTGTGGCACGGAATGTCGTGCTCAGGGAGTGCAGCCGGTGGCCGTGGGGGCCAGCTCGCAGTCCGTCATGGTGACGTTGCCGGTGAGGGCGTCCACGTTGAGCACCCGGTCCGGCAGCGCGACTTCCTGTGGCCCCAGGCGCTTGCGCAGGATGCGCAGCGTGCCCGCCGCTGGCGCCGCGCGGGAGGCGTCACACATGGCCGTGGGCGTCCCGGAGACGGGCCGGCCGGACTCCCCCAGCCAGCACACGCCGTGCAAGCTGGTGATGTCCAGCTCGGGGGGCAGGGGGATGGCGTCGCCGACCTGCGCGCACGTGCAGCCGCTCGTGCCGCAGGCGGCGGAGAGGCACTCGGTGCGAGGACACTGGGTGCCCCAGGTGTCCCCCGGCGCGCAGTCCGGCTTCTCCCAGCGCAGGGCCGGGACGCTCACCCCGTTCTCGAAAGTCGTCGTCCTCGCCAGGCGCACGGCCTGCCGGGAGGTCCGGGCCTGCTGCCGCGCCTCCTGGGCGGCGATGAGGATGGTGCGCGTGGCGGCGCTCGCGCGCTGGTTGCGCGTCAACGCCTGGAAGCCCGTCGTCGCCAGGCTGGTGAGGAGCCCGAGGATGGCGAGCGCCACCATCAGCTCCAGCAGTGTCATTCCGTGTCGTGTGTTCCGCATCTCAGCCCCCCGCGTACCCGAAGTTTCGCGGCATCACGCGAATGAGGAAATGCCGCCGCTTGTAGCCATCCTGGGGATTGCCCTCGTCGTCGAGCGTCGTGCCGGCGTCTCCCATGAGCTTCAAGGCCTGGGTGTCCGGCTTGTTCGAGCGCGCGGTGATGAGCAGCTCCACCACGCGGACGCGCCGCATCAGCTCGTCGCGCGCGCTGCCCGGGCCGAACTCGCTGGCCCCCATCGAGCCCGCGTCGCCCGGGATGAGGCTCCAGCACCCGGCGTTGTCGCACTGGTCCACCGCGGGCCTGGGAGGCACCGCCGCCGTGTCCGGGAAGTAGCGCAAGGGGGCGGCCGGGTTGTCCAGGTCGGCGACGCCCAGGCGCACGCGCAGCCGCTCGATTTCCTCCGAGAGCTGCTGGAACTCCTGTTCGCCCAGCGCGCCGTCCGGGTCCATCTCCAGCACGGGCCGGCCGCTGATCCAATTGACGCGGAAGATGCGTGACGCCAGGGGCAAGAGGAGCGGGTCATCGTCGGTGTTTTCAATCCACAGCGCGGAGGTGTCCGACCCGGTGCCCGTGCAGAAGCTGGTGGGGGTGTACGCGGTGGCGGAGGGCGCGCCCGGTATCCAGCCCAGGTTGTTGTTGCCGTTGGGGGAGGGGACGTTGCGCGTGGCCTGGGCCACGCCCACGCAGGCGCCGCGCACGCCCGGGTCGGCCAGCACGAGGGGGGCTCCGGCGGGGATGCCCGCGTCGGTGTTGGCGGGCGCCGGCGTCTCCAGGCAGAGGGGCCCGACGCCTCCCTGGCGGGAGTCGGTGCCTCTGCCAACGCAGCCAATCATCCGCAGCGCGCGCGTGGCATCCGCTTCATAGATTTCCAGCACGTCGGAGCTCAGGCCCGCGTAGACGCCGGTGGGCTGCGCGAAGCCGGCGGAGGGCCCCGCGTTGGTGTTCGCCCAGACGGCGTAGCGCACCTCGGCGTTCGAGCCGCCCAGGAACAGGGGCGCGCTGCCGAACCCCTCGCCCGCGCGCTGAATCGCGGGGGTGAACAGGTCGCGCGCCGCGCGCCCGGCGTTCTGGGTCTCCATGGTGCGCTCCTCGAGCAGGCCGCGCCGCTGGAGGTACGTGCCCGCGGACACCGCGCCGGCGATGACCACCAGCGCGATGGTGCTGGCAATCATCATCTCGATGAGGCTGAAGCCCCTGGGGGGATGGAGTGGTTTCATCATGGTGACATCCGTGTCTGCAGGGCCACGGCGCGGCGGCCCGCGTCGGGGTCCAGCCAGCTCACCGTGACGCGCACGTTGACGACGTTGAGCAGCGTCTGGCTGGCGACGACGCGGACGAGCTGGGGTGAGCCTCGCTCCTCGCCCTCCATGGGCGGGTCCACGTCCACGGCGACGTCGTACTTCAGGCGGATGGGGTCTCCCGCGCCGGGGAGGACGTCCCGGGGCGTGCCATTGGAGCTCCACCACACCGGACGTGTCTGGCGGTCCAGCGCCTCGATGTTGGCGCAGGGCCGGGCCGGGGCCGGGGTGACGCACTTCATGGCGGAGATGCGCTCCAGCTCCTGCTCCGCGATGAGGCCCGCCTGGGCCTGGATGAGGTTGCGGCGGTTCTGCTTGGCGGAGGCGAGCACCGCGAGCGCCACCCCGAGGATGCCGAACACCACCACCGTCATGGTGGCCATGGCCTCCAGCAGGGTGACGCCCCGGTGCGTGCGTCGTGACGCGAACATGAAGGTCCTCACGGGATGATTCCCTGGATGTTGCCGCCCGGCCTCACGTCCCAGATGAGCGTGCGGGACGTGCTGCCGTTGCCGGTGCCCGTCTCGTTGTTGAACTGCTTGCCGGCGCCGGTGCTGGTGATGCCGTTGGTGCCCTGGAAGAAGACGCGCTTGTCGAAGGCCACCGGCTGCGTGAGGCCATGGCCCTCCAGGCTCTTGCCGCTGTCCGCCGTGGGCGTGCCGGAAGTGGCGCTGTAGGCATACATCCGTCCGCTCTCGTCCGCGTCGAGGCTGCACAGGTTGGCGGACGTGCCCACCGCGGTGGCCGTGTGCACGGTGCCTTCGTCGTCCACCGTGACGCCGCCCCAGACCACCTGCCGCTCGTCCAGCTCCCGCACCCACGCGACGCTCTTGCCCGTGCAGTTGGCGCTCAGCGGGTTCGGGTCGTTGAAGGCCATGACGTGGTAGCGCGGACGCGGGTCCTGGTCGGCGACCTCGTTGTCGTCGTCCGGGTTGTTGCCCGTGCCCACGAAGATGCGCACGGACGTGCCCGCGCCGGTGCGCTCCTGCGTCACGGCGATGTTGGAGTAGATGCTCTGCTGGTCGGCGTTGCGCACCTTGGCGTTGGTGGCCGGGTCGCGGTCATTGCGGGCATCCGCGATGACACACGCGCCAATGACCTTGCCCAGGTCTCGGGACGCGTTCACGTCCCGCAGGTTGACGCGGAAGACGCGGCCCTTCGTGGTGGCCACATAGATGACGTCGTAGTTGCTGTCGTTGTCGGCGTCGATGGCCACGGGTGCACTGCCAATGCCCTCGCCCTCGTCGCCCAGGACGACGACGCCCGCCATCCTCCTGCGCTGCTGGATTCCCGTCACGGTCGACGCCAGCTGGACGGGGAGCCCCGTCTTCACGTCGATGAGGTAGAGCGCGGCGCGGGTGGACTGCCCGCCGTACTGCTTGGGCGTGTAGTCGCTCGCGAAGCCCGCCACCCACTTCTTGCCGCTCGCCGTGCCGAAGTCCATGCGCACCAGGAGGGGATTGTGGCGCGAGCCAGCGGTGTCCGGCCGGTAGGCGGTGAAGAGCTCCTCCAGCGGCAGGCAGGAGGCGGACACGGTGGAGCAGGGGACGCCGCCGCTGTTGCCCGTCGTGAAGCGGTCTCGCTGCGCGTCGAACTCCCAGAGGACCCCCGGGTAGCCGTCGGCCGTCTCCGCGGGCCGGGTGACGTCCAGCGCGAAGAAGACGCTCTGCCGGGGGCCGGTGGGGGTGACGAGCACCGTCTTGGCACCCAGGCGGTCCCCAGGGGCCGTGCTCAGCTTCCACATGTTGCCCGTCGAGGGGTTGTGGCCCTTGTCGGCCGTGTATTCGGTGTCCGAGCGCAGGTCCACCGCCGCCACCGCCGGCGAGGCATCCACCGTGGCGCGCTTCGTCTTGTCCTGCCCGCGCACGTAGTTCTCCGCGAAGAAGCGCAGGAGCTTGCCGGGCAGGTACGCATACAGCTCATCCCCCGTGCCGTACTCGCGCGAGGACGAGCAACCCGTGGAGTGGGCGAAGTAGCCTCGGAAGTCCTTGAAGCTGGTGCAGGTGTCATCTCCCGAGCGCAGCTCTCCCAGGGACAGCGCATGCAGGTAGCCCGTGGTGCTGCCGATGAAGGCCACCGCGTCCCGGTTCTTCAGGGCGTTGTTCCCGATGAAGGTGTTGCTGCGGAAGGCCTCCTGCTCGTTGGGCGACGCGCGCTTCACCCAGGTGGGCTCGCTGGCCGGCCCGACGATGGCCGCCGTCGACAGGTTGATGCCGCCCATGGGCCAGGTGCGCCGCGTGACAGGCTCTCCGCCCGGGGCGGTGGTGAACCTGTTGATCTCCCAGCCGTAGACCCAGTTGCGCAGGGTGTTGCGGTCAAGCTGGTTGCAGAGGCCATCCTGGTTCAGGTCATAGCGACCGGCGAGCGAGTCGGCGCAGAAGTTCTTCGTCTCGTCGGTGGAGTTCGGCGCGGTGGGGAACAGCGGGCTGGAGTTGTTGGGTTCCGCGGACAGGCCCTCCAGCGTGGCTCGCGCCGGCGTGGTGGCGCCAGGCTGCGTGGTGTAGAGCTTGCGCTCCGTGGGGAGGGTCGTCCGGATGAAGTGGTTGAGCCGGTCGCCCGCGTTCCACTGGTCCCAGTCGTCCGATGCGCTGTTCTGGCTGGAGGGGTTCTCCGGCTCATAGAGGCGGCGCAGGTACACGTGGCCGCGCTCCGACACATCCAGGCGCCGGTCATAGATGCGGTAGGACGGGTAGAGCCGGTTCGAGGGGGACGGTGAGTTCTCGTACCAGGGGTCGGGCGAGTACCAGGTGCGGCCCGGGGTCTCCGACAGGCCGAAGATGATGGTGTTCGCCACGGGCAGCACGGAGGCGCGGCCGTACTGGCCCGCCTTCTGCGCCTTGTAGGAGATGTTGACGTTGGAGATGGTCGGCTGGCAGGACTCACCGGGGCTTTCGAAGATGGCGCGCCAGCACAGCTGCGAGCCGGTGTAGCCGCGCTCCAGGAAGTCGTTGATTGTCCGGGTGAGGTTGACCCGCGAGCCCGGCGTGGCCTGCGCGTCCGGGAAGGGCACCGTCACCCAGGACGGATTGGGATTGGGCTGGAAGTCGGGGTTGGTCGTCTCGCAGCGGTCCACGCACATCTTGCAGTCGAGCGACACCTGATAGGTGATTTGGGGCCGCGGCTGGTACGTCCCGCTGCCGTCGGGCTTGGGCAGGTTGATGTTGGGACTGCAGTCGGCCTGCTGGCCATTGACGTTGTGGTACGGCGTGTCGTCGATGGTCATCTCGACGGAGGTGATGGTGTAGTCCTGCGCCACGTCGAGCGAGATGCTGGACACGATGTCCGACTTGAACGTGCCGTTGTTCTGCTTGTTGATGAGGATGACGGTGTCGTCGTAGGTGCGGTTGCCGCCCGAGTTCTGGTCTTCCCACCCCAGAATCCAGACGCGGGGGTTGTCGACCGGGGCGCCCACCAGCGTGTGGGCGGCGCGCTGGAAGTAGGAATGGACGGTCTGAGTCTGGGTCGAGTTGAACCGGACGTCTCCATACGCGGGCGTGCGCAGCCGCGTGTAGGCGACGCTGTCCAGCCAGCCGCCCCTCAGCTCCTTGGTGGTGACGACGTTGCCCTCGGTCTGGTGCAGGTCCAGGTTGAGCAGCGTCTTCGTGAAGACGACGTTGATGTCGCCGTGCCCCCACAGGTTGCACTGCAGGCGCGTGGTGCCATCGGGACGCGTTATCGTCTCGGTCATGAAGCAGGTGTCCGTGGCGTCGCCGTAGACCTGCTCCACGTAGGTGACGAGGAAGAAGACGATTTCCCGCCCGCCCTCGATGCGACCCATCTTCTGCCGACGGTCCTCCTCGCTGGGCGCGGCCTGCGGGTTCTTCCCGGGGATGAGCAGGCCCTGATTGTCGAAGGCGCTGGCCTTGTAGTCCGGCAGGCCGTCCTCGGCGCCGCCCGAAGGCCTGTCCCAGATGGGACCCACCTGAGTCCTCACGCCGTTGATTTCGCTGTAGGCGAAGCGCGGCTGGAAGCACTCCGCGAAGGGTGAATCGCCCAACGTGCTTCCATTGGGGCAGTGGTTGCCGTCATCGTCCGTGGCCAGATAGATGAGCTTGCCAATGCCTCCGAAGCCGTTCTCCGCCGCGCGCGGCTCGAGCAGGTTGGGGATGTGGGGGAACAGGCCCCTGTCACTGAAGTACTCGTTGACGAGGTCGAGCACGGAGGTGCTCGCCTTCATGTAGTCATCGTTGTTCAGCAGCGCGCTGGCGTAGTCCGCCACCTTGCGGCCCACGACGCCTCCCCCCGGCTTGGCGCCATACGCGCCGCCGTCGGGCCAGCGACGGGGCCCTCCCGTGGCGGTGTAGCTGGTGGGGGCGTTGCACGGGCCGGTGAGCAGGTCCGGCTCGCGCAGGGTGACGTTGGTGCCGTCGGGCCGCTTGTGGACGAAGGTCTTCGCCTGGCCGCCACAGCGGGGCCCCAGGCCGATGTACCGGTTGGGACTCAGGTTGTAGAGGTCCTCGTGGAAGTCCGGCACGCCGTTGTTGTCCCTGTCGAGCAGGACGTCGTCGTTGTTGTCCTCGGGGAGCTTGACGTCGATGTACCCGCCATTCACGAGGTCGTCGTAATAGAACCAGCCCAGGGTGTTGGAGGCGCCACCGCCGGCGTTGTCGTGGACGATGAGCGCCTCCAGCTCCTGGTCGAACGGGAGGATGATTCGCTCCGGGTCCAGCACGCTGCGGTTGGTGTTGAGCCGCAGCTTCCCGTCAGGCGTCAGGATGATGGCGCTGGGGGTGCCGGCATCCGCGGTGAAGGGAGGCTGTTTGTCTTCGCCCGTGGTGTCGATGCAGGGGTTGTAGGAGGCGGTCCCTCCGTCCTGGGCGACTGCCGCCAGGGGGACGGTGAGGGCCAGCGCGGCGATGATGAGGCTGCTGAAGCGCGGCATGGCGGGAGTCCTGGGGTAGGGAGCGGAAAGGAAGAGAGAAGGGGTCAGCACTCGCCGTTGTTGGCGGAGCCGTTGGCGTCCTCGGGGCTGCAGCTGCCGCCGGCGCCCAGGCCGCTGGTGATGAGGGCGCGGATGATGACGCGCTGGGGTTGGGTGTTGTCGCGACCCCGGACCTCACCCACGGCCACCAGCCAGACCCGGTTGTTGCTGTCAGTGGTGCGGTTGCCGTCGCTCTCGTTGTCGTCGACCAGGAAGACCCGGTAGAAGAGTCGCTCCTGGGTGGGGTAGTCGAAGATGCGCGTGCCGTCCGGGCCGGTCAGCTCCTGGTTGGCGGCGGCGATGTCCGAGTCGATGGCCGTCCCGGAGGACGCGGCCGCCAGCGAGTAGGGCGTCCAGCCGATGACCTCGTACCAGGGGACGGCGGCGGTGCTGGGCAGGCCCGCCTCACCCTGGACGTAGCCATTGAGTCCCGTGTTGTTGTAGGCGTTGCCCAGCGCGAGGAAGACAGGTCCGAAGCTGCGGTTGCCTCCGAGCAGCAGCCGCACCGTCTCCCGGGCTTCGGCCAGTCCCGCCTCGGCGGCGAAGTGGGCCTCGCGGTTGCGGCGCTCCTGGGCCTGCAGCGCGCTCTCCGCCGCCACCTTGCGAAGGGAGACGACGACGGCGGCGCTGATGAAGGCGATGATGCCCAGGGCCATCAACAGCGCCATGCCCCGGGAGGCATGGCGGAGGTTTCGCGACATCGGAATGACGGACGGGGGACGCACCAACGGCTCCTTGCCGACGCGCGGCGGGACGAATGCCGGGGTGCACCTGAGCAAGTCGTGGGCCTGCTTTCCGGGAGCCCTCGCGCCAATGTTCCCGGCCGTTTGTCTTTGACGCTGGGTGAACGCTGACGCGCCTGGGCTGACAAGCCTTTGCGGACATCGCAAAAGTTGCGAGGGCGTTTCCCACCCATGCCAGGTCTGCTTGTACGTCTGTGATTCGCTGAAATCGCGATGAAGCTTGAAAGTCCCGAAGCGCTAACGACCCTGGTGGGGCCAGAAGGACACTGCCCCGCTGGGAGGTGCGAGCCACACGGATTTCAGGAATTGGGTGGCTTTATGGTCCGCGTCATCGTCCCGGGTGAAGCCGTGGTGCAGGGTGGCCAGGAGGAGCAGCGTCGCGAGCCCGGAGCCGAGCGCCGCCAGGGTGGGGCCGCGCCGTCCAGGAGACGTCGCCAGCACCGCGAGGACCCAAAGTGTTACACCGCCAAGTGCACCCAGGAACAGGATGCCAGCGATTGGCTGGGGGACGCCCAGGAAGGAGAGCACGGAGGGCGGGTAGAAGCCCGCGCTCAGCAGGGGCAATGTCAGACCTCCCAGGACGTTCGACACATCGTCTGGGATGTAATTGACGAAGGTGGCCAGGCCCGTGGTGAGGATGGCTGCCCCGCACAGCATGGCCGCGATACCCAGGGCCCACGTCCGCCCGCCCGTGCGCAGCCGCTCCAGCCACAGGCCCGCGGGCAGCAGGAGGAAGGGAATCAGCCCGGTGAGGTGGCGCGGGCCCGTCGTCCAACCCCAGGAGTCATAGGAGAAGGAGGACGTGAAGTAGAGGTAGCCGGCGACGAGCGCCGCCGTCATCCACGCCAGGGCGCGGGGTTCGGCCAGGGCGTCCGCGCCGCGACGGAAGCTGAGCCGGGTCAGGCCGGGAATGGCCAGCAGCAGGAACGGCGCGAGGGTGAACAGCCCGCGCAGCGGCGACACGAGCGACAGGGTGAAGGCGCGCGGGTCCGGCGTGCGGATGCCCAGGAAGCCGCCCAGGTGCCACGGCTGGTAGCCGGAGTCGTTGAGGTACTTGTACCCGCTGGTCAGCGGGTGGCCAAAGGTGGCCTGGTGGTACGCCATCAGCGCCAGCACGAAGGGCAGCGCGCCCAGCGTGGCGAGCGCGGCGGCGCGGCCCAGGCCCTTCCAGCGCTCGCGGGCCGGGGCGTCACGGAAGAGGAAGGTGAGCGTGGCGTACAGCACCAGCCCGAGGACGCCCAGCGCGCCGGTGTACTCCGCCGCCACCGTGGCGCCGGCGCACGCGCCCGCGAGGAGGTAGCCCCGCTCGCGCCACTCCCCGCGCGCGCAGCGCCACAGCGCGAAGAAGCCGGCGAAGAGCAGCACCGCCGTCGTCTGGTGGCTCATGAACAACAGCGAATAGCTGAACGCCAGCGAGCCCAGGCCGTACGTCACGGTGAGGGCGTCCGCGACGGGCGCCGACAGGCAGGCATGCAGGTAGCGCCGCACCAACCACAGCAGGCCCAGGGTGGGCAGCACGGTGAGCCACAGGCGGGAGAAGAAGACGAGCGGGACTTCGGGCACGGGCTCCGGGCCGGAGGCTGCGCGCAGCACGGCGTACACCGGCGCGGCGGCGAACGAGAGCAGCGGAGCCTTGCTGGGGTAGTACTTCCCGTCCTTCACGGACAGGTCGCCCACATAGCCCCGGGCGCGCAGCACCTGGTTGATGTCCAGAGTGCCGTGCTCCACCAGCGCGATGCTCTGCCAGAGCCGACACAGCTCGTTGGGCGAGCGCAGCCTGGGGTGGTACGGAAACAACAACACATACAGCGCCGCCAGGGCGACCCAGACCGCGCGAGGGGCGCCTCGGGAGGCCAGGAGAGGCGCCCCGGTGGGGCCGGGAGCCGAGGACTCCGAAGCGGGCTGTGACTCGGTGGCGGGTCCTGGCGCCACGCTCACGGTGCGGCGCTCCTCGGGGTGTTCCGGGTCGTCGATGAGCGGCTGACGGGGAGGCTCACGCCTCGCCTCCGGTGACGCGGGCCACGGCGAAGAGGCTCATGCCCACCGGCAGCTTCACGTTCGCCTCGGCGCGGGCGAACAGCGGGGCCAGCGTGTCGTAGATTTTCAGCTGGAGCTTGGGCACGGAGCGGCGGCGCAGGAGGCGGCTGTTGACGAACCAGCCGGGCATGCCCACCAGGTTCATCCACTCCAGCTTCTCCACCACGAAGCCATTCTCCTCCAGCACGGCGCGCAGGGTGGCGGGGGTGTAGCGGCGGTAGTGGCCCACGGCCTCGTCGATGCTGCCGAACAGCTGCTCCAGCGCGGGGACGAGGATGAGCACCCGGCCTCCGGGCGCCAGAATCTGGCGGAAGCGGCGCACCGCGGACGCATCGTCGGGGATGTGCTCCAGCACGTTGGAGAGGACGATGGTGTCCAGGTGCTCCTGCTTGAGCGACTCCCAGTCCGCCAGGGCGACGTCGGACAGGTACGGGCGGACGTGGGGGCGACCCCGGAAGAGGTTCTTCAGGCGGTCGACGTAGAAGCGGTCGACCTCCAGCGCGATGAGCAGCTCCGCGCCGGACTCCAGCTCGCGGGTAATCGTGCCGATGCCGGCGCCAATCTCCAGCACGCGGCGGCCCAGGTGCGCGCGGAAGCGGCGGCCCAGCCACTGGTTGTAGTGGGTGGCGCCGTCCATGCGCTCCAGCGTGGTGTAGCCCTCGTGCTGGTTGTCCGCATCGTCGCGCACGGTGGCGTAGCGCATCAGCGTGCGCAGCTGCGACAGGCGCGCGGCGCGCGGGCGGCGGGGCACGGCCTGCATCGGCGGCAGGGAGACCTCGGTGAGGCGGTAGAGCTGCGCGGCCAGCTTCACCACCAGCTCCGCGTCCACCGCGTCGTCGTCGCTGGTGAGGGTGACGGAGCGCAGGGCCTCCGTGCGGAACGCGCGCACGCCGCTGAGCGGGTCGTTCACCGCGACATCCGTGACGAAGCGGGTCATCTGGCCCAGGGCGTGCTCGGCCCACAGCTCCGGCTTCAGGCCCGGCGCGCCCCGGCGACCGAAGACGGCGTCCGCGGTGTCCGCCTGGAGCGGGCCCATCAGCGACTCGTAGGCGTCCGGCGCGTAGGCCGCATCCGGGTCCTGGAGCACCGTCACCGCGCTCGTCACGTGGGGCAGGGCCGCGCGGATGGACGCGCCCTTGCCTCCCTGGACGCTGAGCACATGCAGCCCGGGCCTCGAAGCCACGTCCGGCTGGCCGTCTCCGGCGAGGACCACTTCAGCGCGGCCGGCGAGGGCGCGGGCGAAGTGGGAGGCGGCGTCCACGGTGGAGGGGTCGAAGGGGATGATGACGGAGTGCGGGAAGCTCACGTCGCGCTCCCTAGCACAGGCCGCCGGGATGCGCGCGTTCCACCCTGGAAGAAGGGTGGACGGGGAGCTTCCAGGCGACGGCGGAACGATGGACAACCCGGGGCGGACACGGCACGCTCGATGGCTGTTTCACGGGTGTGGGTGAAGGTCGGGGCCGGCATCCGCCGGAACGGGGCCGCACCGAAGCAATCCAGGCTCCAGGAGACAAGACGTGGAAGGAACCGTGTTCGACCCGGCCGGTGGTAGCAGCGGCCCGACGCCCGCGGGATTGATGCTCCGCGCGCGGGCGCTGTGGCGACGCAAGTGGGTCGTGCTCGGCGTGGCGGTGGTGGTGGCGGCGCTGTCGGCCGTCTACACGCTGCGCCAGCCCAAAATCTACTCCGCCAGCACCTCGCTCATCATCGACGTGACGGCGCCTCGCTTCCTGGACGGCGAGGTGAAGGAGGTCATGGGCGAGGAGCGCAGCAACTACTGGTTCAACAAGGAGTACTACGCCACGCAGAGCGAAATCATCACCTCGCGCGCGGTGGCCAGCCGGGTGGTGGACAAGCTGGGGCTGTCCACGGACGCGGGCTTCCTGGGGCTTCTGGGGCTGCAGGACGAGAAGGCCCGGGTGCAGGCGATGCAGGGCGCGGACGCGGTGGGGTTGCTCCAGTCGCGCATCCGCGTGCTGCCCGCGAAGGACTCGCGGGTGATGAACATCGCCGTGGATGACCTGGACGCGCCGCGCGCCGCGCTGCTCGCCAACGAGGTGGCCGGCGCGTACATGGCGGAGAACCTGGCGCTCAAGCTGCGGATGACAGAGGACGCGCGCAGCTGGCTGGAGGGGCGGCTGGAGGACCTGGAGAACCAGTCCAAGGCGAGCGAGATGGCCGTCTACGACTTCAAGAAGGACGCGGACATGTTGTCCACGTCGCTGGAGTCGCGGATGAGCATCGTCAGCGACCGCATCAACAGCTACAACCTGAACCTCACCGAGGTGAGCACCCGCATCGCCGCGATGCAGGCGCGAGTGGAGGCCATCCAGAAGCTGCGCAAGGCGTCGCCCGAGGACGAGCTGTGGGCGGAGGCGCTGCCGGGGGCCAAGGACGGCTCCATCCAGGACCTCAAGAAGGCCTACACGGACGTGCGCGTGGCGTGCGCGGAGCTGTCCGAGCGCTACCTGCCCGAGCACCCGAAGCTCCTGGAGTGCCAGGGCAAGCTGGCGGTGATTCAGGGCGACTTCCTCAAGAGCCTGCGCAACCTGGTGCGCTCCGCGGAGACGGAGCTGTCGGAGGCGGAGGCGCAGCGCAAGAACCTGGTGCGCCTCCTGGACGACGCCAAGGCCGAGGCGTTCCAGGTGAACAAGAAGTCCATCGAGTACGACCGGCTCAAGCGCGAGTCGGACAACAACCAGCGGCTCTACGAGCTGGTGCTCAAGCGGCTCAAGGACATCGAGCTGTCGGGCCTCTTGCGCACCAGCAACGTGCGTGTGCTGGACCCGGCCCGGCCGCTGTTCGCGCCCATCAAGCCGAACGTGAATCGCAACCTGATGGTGGGGTTGGTGATGGGGCTGCTCGCGGGCCTGGGCGTGGCGCTGCTGCTCGACCTGCTGGAGAACAGCGTGGCCACGCAGGCGGACGTGGAGGAGCGGCTGGGGCTGGCGTTCCTGGGCGTGATGCCGCGCATCGAGGGCAGTCGGGCGCCGAAGGACCGGGACCTCTACGTGCACCGCGAGCCGAAGTCTTCGGTGGCGGAGTGCTGCCGGGCCATCCGGACCAACCTCCTGTTCATGTCGCCGGACACGCCCTTCAAGACGTTGGTGGTGACGTCCAGCGGACCTCAAGAGGGCAAGTCCACCACGAGCATCAACCTGGGCGTGGCCATGGCCCAGAGCGGCAACCGGGTGTTGCTGCTGGACACGGACATGCGCAGGCCCCGGCTGCACCGCGCCTTCGGGGTGCCCAACGAGCTGGGCATCTCCTCGCTGGTGGTGGGCGAGGGCACGCTGGACGCGGCGGTGAAGAGCACCGAGGTGCCTGGCCTCTTCGTCCTTCCGTGCGGCCCCATTCCGCCCAACCCGGCGGAGCTGCTGCACACGCGCGCCTTCGCGGAACTCTTGAAGGCGGCGGCGGGGAAGTTCGACCGCGTCATCCTGGACAGCCCGCCCCTCAACGCGGTGGCGGACGCGGCGGTGCTGGCCACGCAGTGTGACGGTGTGGTGCTGGTGCTCAAGGCAGGCAAGACGAACCGCGAGTCGGCGCGGCGCGCGCTGCGCTCGCTGGCGGACGTGCAGGCGCGCATGTACGGCGCCATCCTCAACGACGTGGACCTGAAGGCGCCGCGCTACGGGGACTCGTATCTGGCCTACCAGGGCTACGGGCAGTACGCCGAGGAGTCGAAGGACGGGGTGACGCAGTCGTGAGCGCGCCCCGGGTGGGAGCGGGCCTGCGGGTGTTGCACCTGGGCAAGTTCTATCCGCCCGCGTCGGGTGGAATCGAAAGCCACGTCCAGACGCTGGCCCGCGCGCAGGCGGCGCAGGGCGCCCAGGTGGAGGTGTTGTGCGCCAACCACTCGATGGACCCGGGGAACACGAGTCACGAGTTCCGGGGCAGCAGCCCCACGCGTGAGGAGTGGGACGGCGCGGTACGCGTGGTGCGGCTGGGACGCAGGGCCTCGGTGGCGCGCATGGACGTGCTGCCGGAGCTGCCGGGGATGTTGCGGCGGATGCTCGCGCGGGGCGTGGACGTGGTGCACCTGCACGTGCCGAACCCCACCATGCTGCTCGCGCTGGATTGCGTGCCCCGGCTCCCGGCCGTCTTCATCACCCACCACAGCGACATCATCCGGCAGCGGGTGGCGGGCGCGCTGTTCCGTCCGCTCGAGCTGCTGCTGTACACGCGCGCGCGCCGGATTCTGTCCGACAGCGAGGCGTACGTGCACGGCTCCCCTCTCTTGAGGATGTTCCGGAGCAAGGTGCGTGCGCTGCCGCTGGGCATCGACCTGGGCCCCTATCTCCAGCCGTCCGCGGAGGCGCTGAGGGCGGAGGCGCACTGGCGCCAGGAAGCCGGGGGCGAGCCGCTGTGGCTGGTGGTGGGGCGGCTTGTCTACTACAAGGGCTTGTTCACCGCGCTGGAGGCCCTCACGCACGTGCCCGGGCGGCTGATGGTGGTGGGCGTGGGGCCGCTGGAGGAGGAGGCACGCGCGAGAGCCAAGGTGCTGGGCGTGGCGGACCGCGTGACGTGGGCGGGCTATCTGCCTCCGGACTCGCTCACCGGTGCGTATCGCGCGGCCACCGCGCTGTGGTTTCCGAGCAATGCGCGCAGCGAGGCGTATGGGCTGTCGCAGGCGGAGGCCATGGCGTGCGGCCTGCCCGTGCTGAACACCGCGATTGCGCACTCGGGGGTGCCGTGGGTGAGCCGGCATGAGGAGACGGGGCTGACGGTGCCGGTGGGAGACGCGCATGCGCTGGCGCGCGCGGCGCGGCGACTGGTGGAGGAGCCGGGCTTGGCGGAGCAACTCGGGCGCGGCGCGCGGGCGCGGGCGGAGGCGGAACTGCGGCACGACGTCATGGCCACGCGCAGTCTCACGTTGTACTCGGAGGCGCTGGGGCGTCCGGTGCCGGTGGTGGAGGGGCCTTCCGAGGTGCCCCAGCGTCATGCGGCGTCGGGGAGCGCCTGAGGCCCGTCATGCGCGCGCTGCACGTCTACAGTGGCAATCTCTACGGCGGCATCGAGTCCTTCCTCGTCTCGCTGGCGCGCGTGTCGTCGCGTCACCCGGAAGGCACCGTGCACGAGTATGCGCTGTGCTTCGAGGGCCGCCTGGCCGACGAGCTGCGCGCCGCGGGCGCGACAGTGCATCTGTTGGGGCACGCGAGGGTGGGCCATCCCTGGACGGTGTGGCGCACGCGTCGGGCCCTGGGGGCGCTGCTGAAGCAGGGCGAGTACTCGGCGGTGGTCTGTCACGCGGCCTGGCCCCAGGCGCTGTTCGGCCCGGTGGCGCGCGCGTACAGCGTCCCGCTGGTGTTCTTCCAGCACGACGCGCTCTCCGGTGCGCACTGGCTGGAGCGCTGGGCAAGTGTCACTCCTCCGGACCTCGTGCTGTCCAACAGCGCCTTCACCGCGCGCTCGCTGGAGCGCGTCTATCCCCGGGCCTCGTACCGGGTGAGGCACCCGTTGGTCCCCGAGGCCGCGCGCGTGCCGGAGGCAGCGGAGCGGACCTTGCTGCGCGCGGACCTGGGCGCGGGTGAGGACGACGTGGTCATCATCCACGCCAGCCGGATGCAGGCGTGGAAGGGGCATCGGTTGTTGCTCGAGGCCCTGGGCCGCATGCGCGAGGCGCGAGGGTGGCGACTGTGGATTGCGGGGGGCGCGCAACGCGAGGAGGAGACGCGGTATCTGGACGGTCTTGTCGCGCAGTCGAAGGCGCTCGGGTTGGAGGGGCGGGTGCGGTTCCTCGGGCAGCGCTCGGACGTGCCCCGGTTGCTGCGCGCGGCGGACCTGCACTGTCAGCCCAACACGTCGCCCGAGCCTTTCGGTCTCGCGTTCGTCGAGGCGCTCCAGGCGGGCCTTCCCGTGGTGACGACCGCGCTGGGCGGCCCCTTGGAAATCGTGGACGAGACGTGCGGCAGGCTCGTCGCGCCAGAAGCTGGTGCGCTGGCCTCCGCGCTCCTGCGACTGGTGGTCGACGCGGAGGCCCGGCGAAGGCTCGGCGCGGGCGGGCCCGCTCGCGCGGCGATGCTCTGCGCGCCTGAGGCCTTCCTCGCGAGCCTGGACGAGGACCTGCGCTCCGTCGTGTCCGTTCCCGGAGTGGCCGCGTGAGTGCTCCGCGCCCACCGCTCCCGGTGAGACCGGGGCTCCAGGGGCCGGGCGTGCTCGGGCGCAGGTTCGTGCGGCGCGCTCCGGACGCGCCGCTGGAGGTGGTGACCTCCGCGCCTCCAAGGACGGAGCGGAAGGCCGCACCCAGGACGGGCCTGCTGTCGTCGAGCAAGCTGGTGCCGCTGTTCATCC
This sequence comes from Myxococcus qinghaiensis, assembly GCF_024198215.1. Lineage (GTDB taxonomy): Bacteria > Myxococcota > Myxococcia > Myxococcales > Myxococcaceae > Myxococcus > Myxococcus qinghaiensis. Next base: position 104,293 of record NZ_JAKCFA010000009.1, on the reverse strand, counting down.
TCCTGCTGATGACCTGTCAGGTCTCCTTGCTGGTGGAGGCCATCTCCCCGCTGCGCGTGGTGGTGCGCATCCTGGCCTTCGGTATGAGCCTGGCGTTGCTGGTGTTGGTGCCGGGACGTGGCCTGAGACATCCAGCCCTGCCCTTCGTGATGGGCGCGCTGGGCATCACCGCGCTCAACTTCTTCAACCCGGGCACGGTCAGTCCACTCGGGGCGGCGGCGCAGCTCGGCATCCAGCTCTCCATCATCGCCCCGTTGCTCTGGGTGACGCGGCTGTCCATCGACCCCAAGGTATTCCGCCTCACGCTCGCGCTCCTGTTCTTCTTCAACACGGCGAGCGCGACGGTGGGCGTGCTCCAGGTCTACTTCCCGGGCCGCTTCCAGCCCGCGCTCTCCTCCGCCGTGCAGGCTCAAGGGGAGTCGTACCTGCGTGGCCTGGAGTTCGAGACAGCGAGCGGCGAGCGTGTCTTCCGGCCCATGGGGCTGACGGACATGCCGGGTGGCGCGGCGACGGGCGCGTTCTACGCGGTGTTGCTTGGCAGCGGCTTCCTGCTGTCGTCGCGTCGCGGGCTGACGCGCGGGCTGAGCGCTGGCGGCATCCTGTTGGGGTTGCTCAGCCTCTACCTGTGCCAGGTTCGCGCGATTGCGCTGATGCTCGTCGTCTGTCTGGCGGCGCTGGCCTTCATGCTCACGCTCACGGGCCGCGTGGCGCGGCTGGCGAAGCTGTTCGCCGTGGTGGGCGGGGCGGCCGTGTTCGCCTTCGGCTGGGCCGTCGCGGTGGGTGGCGACGCGGTGCAGTCGCGCTGGGACTCCTTGTTCGCCGCGCGGCCCGAGGAGGTCTACCGCAGCAACCGGGGACACTTCCTGGAGGGGACCTTCGAGCACCTGTTGCCAGAGTATCCGCTGGGCGCGGGCCTGGGCCGCTACGGCATGCCCAATGCGTACTTCGGAGACAACTCCGACCCGGAGCACCCGGGTTTGTGGGCGGAAATCCAGTGGACGGCGTGGGTCTACGACGGCGGCGTGCTGGTGATAGTGCTCTATCCGCTGGGGATGCTCGTGACGATGACGTGGGTGCTGCGCATGGCGCGGCGTCGAGAGGACCTGGGCGAGGAGTTCTGGCTGTGGGGAAGCGTCATCTTCGCGTACAACCTGGGCGCGCTGGCGCTGACCTTCAGCTATCCCTTCTTCACGAGCCAGGTGGGCATGGAGTTCTGGCTGCTCAACGCGGCGCTCTTTGGCGCCTGGACTCATGCGAAGACCCTACACGCTCATCGCCGGTGACTTCGTAGCCACCGGTGGCATGGACCGGGCCAACCTCGCGCTCGCCCTCTGGCTGGCGAAACAAGGCGGCCCCGTGCGACTGGTGGCGCACCGCGTGGCGGACGAGCTGCTCGGCTTCCCCAACGTGCGCTTCGTGCGCGTGCCCAAGCCCGCGGACTCCTATCTGCTGGGCGAGCCGTTGCTGGACGCCCTGGGCCGAGCCTGGGCCCTGCGCACGCGCGCCGAGGGAGGCCGCGTCCTGGCCAATGGTGGCAACTGCGTCGTCCCTGGCGCCAACTGGGTGCACTACGTCCACGGGGCCTATGTCTCGGAGCCGGTGGGCGGCGCGCTGCGCAGGCTCAAGGGCCGGGTGAGTCACGAGCACTTCGTGCGCGAGGAGCGCAAGGCGCTGTGGCGCTCGAACCTCATCATCGCCAACTCCGAGCGGACTCGGACGGACCTGGTGGCGGCCACGGGAGTGCCCGAGGCGCGCGTGCACGTCGTCTACTACGGCAGCGACGCGGAGCGGTTCCATCCGGTGTCGCCCGAGGAGAAGCGCGCGGCGCGTACGGCCCTGGGCTGGGCGGAGCAGCGGCGCGTGGCCCTCTTCGTGGGGGCGCTCGGTGACAGCCGCAAGGGCTTCGACTCCCTCTTCCACGCCTGGGCGCGGCTGTGCGCGCGAGAAGACTGGAGCGTGGACCTCAAGGTGGTGGGCGTGGGCGCGCAGCGCGAGGCATGGGAGCACGAGGCGCGGGTGCGAGGCTTGTCCCAGCGCATCGAGTTCCTCGGCTTCCGCCGCGATGTCCCCACGCTGCTGTCGGCGGCGGACCTGCTGGTGGCGCCCACCCGTTACGAGGCCTACGGACTCGGCGTGCACGAGGCGCTGTGCGCCGGATTGCCCGCCCTGGTGAGCCGCTCGGCGGGCGTGGCGGAGCGCTACCCGGCAGCGCTGCGGGGACTCCTGCTGGACGACCCGGATGACGTGGAGGGACTGGTCCGCGCGCTGGAGTCCTGGCGGGAGCACGAGGCGACCTGGGCTCCGCATGTGGCGGCCCTGTCCGAGAAGCTCCGCGCGTGGAGCTGGGACGACATGGCCGCCTCGCTCGTCCAGGTGATGGAGCGGGAAGGCTGAGCCTCAGCGCCGCGCGAGCAGCTCGTCGAAGAAGTCCAGATGCGCGCGGGCGACGACGGGCCATGCGAAGCGGGTGACGGCGCGCTCGCGGCTTCGGGTGGCCAGCTCCTGTCGTCGCTCCGGACTCTCCAGCAGCGCTCCCAGCGCGAGAGTCCACGCGGAGGTATCCGCCTCCGGCAGCACGAGCCCCGCGTCGCCCACGGTGTGCGGGATTTCGCCGGAGTCGCTTCCCAGCACCGGCACGCCGCACGCGCAGGCTTCGGAGAGCATGCGGCCGAACTGCTCCTTCCACCAGGGCGTCGTCTGGCTGGGCGCGCAGAGCACATCCATGGCGTTGAGTACGCGCGGTACGCCGTCATGGGACACACCGGTGAGCACGCGCACGCGGTCTCCCTGGCGCGCGGCCCAGGCGCGCAGCTCCGCCTCCTGAGGTCCTCCTCCCGTGAACAGCGCGCGCCAGGGGCTCTGGAGCTGCTCCAGCGCCCGCATCAACAGGGACAGGCCCTTCTCGGGAACGAAGCGTCCCAGGTAGCCCACCACGGGAGGCCCATCGCTCTCCCAGCCCAGCTCGCGTCGCACGGCTGCTCCCGAGGCGCGGTCGGGGCGGAACAGCTCCGTGTCCACGCCCACGGGGATGACTCGCGTGGGGCGTGACGCATAGCCCGGTCGACCGAGCAGGTTGTCCTTCACCGTCTCGCCCCAGGCCACCCAGCCCGCGCTGCGCCGCACGACGAAGCGCTCCGACTGGGCGAAGGGTGGGGGATAGCGCTTGGAGAGGTTCTGGAACGTGCTGAAGACGAAGGGTACGTGGCGAGGGGTGAGCATCGCCGCCTCGAGGCCCGCGAGGACGTAGGGCTCCTCCCAGACATGGACCAGGTCCGCGCCTCGGAGGTGCTCGCGCAGCTCCGGGCCATAGACGAAGGCGTGCGGAGAGCGGCTCAGGAAGACGCGGACGCCTTCGACCTTCGCCGCCTCGTAGGGGCCGGGCTTCAGGTGGATGGGGCCAAGGTCGCCGTGAAAGAAGCGGGGCGCCACGGCGGTGACGTCCCATGCCGCTCCGCCGACGCGGGCCAGCTCGTTGGCGAGGCGCCGGTTGAGGGTGACGACGTACGAGTGCGAGACGGTGACGAGTCTGCGAGGCCGCTGCACGGGTGCTCCGATGAGCGGGGGACCAAACCAGAGCCCCCGAGGGCGGTCAACTCAGCGCTTGTCCAGCAGCGTCCGGTACACGTCGAGAATCTCGCGCGCATAGCGCTCGCGGGAGAAGCGCTCCACGGCCGTCCGCCGAGCCGCCACGCCCAATCGCTCACGCAACGGCGCGTCCGTCAGCAGGCGTCTCAGCGCCGCCACCAGGGGCCGTGAGTCTCCAGGTGGAACAGTGAGGACATCCGTGCCGTCGGTGAGGGCCTCGGCCGCGCCGCTCGCGCGAGAGACGATGGCGGGCCGCGCGCAGGCCAGGGCCTCCGCGATGGTGAGTCCGAAGGGCTCCCGCCGGGTGCTGGCGTGCACGAAGACGTCCAGGGCGCGGTAGACGGCGGCGGGCTCCGTCTGGAAGGGCACCAGCCCCACGCGTCCGGAGAGCTTCCAGTGGTCGATGAGCTGGCGCAGCTCGGCCTCGGTGAACTGGGAGCCCGGCGTCTGGTACAGCGGCGCGCCCACCACGTAGAAGCGCACGGACATCGTCGGTTCCAGACGCGTCAGCGCCGCCGCCGCTTCGAGGAAGACGCCCTGTCCCTTCCAGCGCGCATAGGTGGCCACCAGCCCCACGCGCAGCGTGCCTGGAGGAGCGGGGGGCATTCCCGCGAGTGCGTCCAGGTCCGCCGGGACACCCGGGGCGAAGCGCTCCGTGTCCACGCCGTTGTAGACGACATGCACGGGCACCCGGCCGAGCACCCCGCGCGCGTCCTCACCCACGGCGTTCGAGTTGGCGATGGCCGCCGATGCCAGTGGCGCCAGCGTGCCCAGCGCGCGCCGCACCAGGGGCCGCTCACTCAAGAAGTCGTGGATGTGCCAGACGCGCTTGAGCGGCAGGCCCGCCGTGACGGGACTCAACAGGTGGGTCTTGATGCCATTGGAGTGCAGCAGGTCCGGACGCAGGCTCGCGACTTCCTGACGCAGCGCACGGCCGTAACCGGCCAGCAGCGCGGGCGCGGGCAAGAGGCTGCGCGCGAAGCGCCACGTCTCCCAGGAGGTAGGACCCCGCAGAGCGCTGTCGCCCAGGGTGGACAGCTCCCGCGGAAGCGGGAGGAGTCTGGCGTCGACGCCCAGGGTCCGCGCCGCGTCCACCAGCGGTCCCTCGGAGCCCGCGAGCAGGAGGAGGGACAGCCCCGGGTCCAACTGGCGCAGGCAGGCCATCAGGTCCAACAACGCGCGCTCGGCGCCACCGAGGATGCCCACGGGATTGAGGAAGAGGACGCGCACGCGCCTGTGACCGAAGCAGAGCCCTCCGGACCCGTCAATCACCGGAGAAATCAAGCCAGATGAGTGAACCCAGGAAAGCGGTCTGATACGGACCCGCATCGGGTTTCAGTGAGATGGCTTCCACCGGGCGTGCCGGGCGATGATGGACGGGACGATGAGCCCATCTCGAAAATGCCCGCGCTGTGGGGCGGACCATCGACCGGGTGTGACGGTATGCCCGCAAGAGGTGTTTCGAGGCGGCGTCGTGGCGCGGGCCGGTGCGTATCGCCCGGACTCGGAAGAGGACACGGACGAGGCCACGTTCAAGCGTGAGCGGCATCAGGTGTCGGAGCCCGTGCGGCCCCTGGTGGAGGGTGTTCCCGCCGCGTACGCGGCCCGGGCGATGAAGTGGGAGGAGTCCGTCACCCGCGACGTGCTGGTGGGCACGAAGGTGGGCGACTACCTCATCAAGCGTCGCATCGGTCGCGGTGGCATGGGCATCGTCTACGAGGGAGAGCACGCGGTCATCGGACGCAGGGTCGCCATCAAGGTGATCCGCCCGGACTTCGTCGAGGTCGGCCGGGCGCGAGACCTGGCCACGGAGGCGCGCTCGGCGGCGGCCATCCGTCATCGCGGCATCATCGACATCATCGGCTTTGGCACCATCCCCGACGTGGGGCAGTACCTGGTGATGGAGTACCTGGAGGGCACTCCGCTGGATGAGGTCATCCACCAGCGTGCCCCCATGCTGGAAGCGGAGGTCATCAAGATTCTGGACGCGCTGCTGAGCGCGTTGGCCGCGGCGCATGGCGTGGGCGTCATCCACCGCGACCTCAAGCCGGGCAATGTCTTCATGGTGCGCGAGGCCGACGGCAGTGAGTCCGTCAAGGTGCTCGACTTCGGCATCGCCAAGCGCAGTGAGGCGCCGTTCGGCAGCACGCCGCAGACGCACGCCAACGCCATGGTGGGGACGCCTGAGTACATCGCGCCGGAGCAGGCCTGTGGGCATGAAGTCAGTCCGCAGACGGACCTGTATGCCGTGGGGGTCATCGCCTACGAGCTGCTGACGCGGCGACTGCCCTTCGAGGGCGAGTCGGCCATGGCCATCGTCGTGCACCACGTCCGCACGCCGCCGCCGCCGCTCTCCAAGCACCGGCAGGTGAACTCCGCGCTGGAGGCCCTGGTGATGAGGCTCCTGGCGAAGGAGCCGTCCGCGCGTCCCGCGTCCGCGGAGGCCGTGCGTCGCGAGCTGAAGCTGGTCCTCGCGGGGTTCTCCGAAGGGGCGACCCGCCTCTCCGTGCTTCCTCCGGACGTCCGTGCCACGGAGCTGCTCCAGGCCCTTCCCTTGATGAAGGGAAAGGCAGGGCGCCGAGGGCGAGGCCGCCGTGCGGCCATCTCCGAGTCCGACCGTCCGACGAATGTCCTGGTGACGCCCACGATGTTGCTGGAGGCGACGTCGCTGGACCACAAGGCCTTGCGCCCGCTGCGCTCACGCAAGCTGTTGATGGGCGGCGCGCTGGCGCTGGTGGTCCTGGTGGGTGGTTGGGCCTTCCTGTCACAGGCCCGGACGCGCGCGGCCCGCCGCGATTCGCCTCGCGCGCGTGTCCAGAAGACCGCGCCTGGGGGAATGGGCACGGTGGTGCTCAAGGTGAACGGGCCTCCGCTCCAGGAGGTGTTCGTGGATGGCAAGAGCCACGGTGAGAAGTATGTGCTGGAGCTGCCCGAGGGCACCCACCGGTTGGAAGTGCGGGGCCATGGCCGCAAGGCCTCTCACAGCAGCTCCATCGACATCCGCGCGGGTGCGTTCATCGAGCACCACGTCACGCTGCCTTCGCTCCTGTGAGTCAGCGGGGGAGTCGCTGATACGCATCCAGGATGGCGCGCGTGTGGGCCGTCCACGTGAACTGTCCCGCGCGGGCGAGGCGGGCGGAGCGCGGTGGAGGTGACATGCGTCCGGTGAGGAGCGAGTCGACCGTCTCGGTCCACGCGGAGAGGTCTCCGACGGGACAGTAGAGGCAGGTGGCCTCACCTACTTCGCGAAGCACGGGCAGGTCGCTGGCCACCACGGGGGCACCGCAGGCGAGGGCCTCGATGAGCGGGAGTCCGAAGCCCTCTGCCTCGCTGGTGATGAGCACGGCCTTCGCGCCGCGGTACAGGCCCGCGAGCGTGGCGCGCTGCTGGAACGGAGGTTGGAACAAGGCGTCGCCGATGCCGAGTCGCGCGACGTGCTCCCGCTGCGCCGAGTCCAGGGCGCCCCCTTGCTGGACGAGGCACAAGTCAGGGTGGCGGGAGCGCAGCGCGGCGAAGACGTCGAAGAGCACGTCCAGACGCTTGCGAGGAATCGCGCTGCCCACGTGGAGCAGATAGGGCCGGCCCGCCAGGGGTGCGAGCACGTCCCGACTGTGGTCTCCTGGAGCGGGCTCCTCGCGGTACTCGGGAGCCGTGCCGAGCGGCGCCCAGACGAGGCGAGCCGGGTCCACCAGCCCATGGGCGAGCAGCTCCGCGCGCACGGCCTGGGAGTTGTGGAAGACGATGGCGGCGCGTTCGAGCCCACGGAGTTGAGTCCTCGCCATCAGGCGGAACCACGCGGGGCGGGCTTCACGGTGCGGCTCCACGACGGAGCGGAACGCATCCAAATCGTGGCAATAGACGCCGGTGCGTGAAGCAGGGAGCGCATGGACGAGCTGCGCGTAGGAGTGGTCCACGATGTGGAACGCCTCGAACCGGGGCCGTGCCAGCAGTGCGCGCGCGGGATAGAGCCCGAAACGGGTGAGGAGGCGGTCCGCGTTGAAAGCCGCGCGATGTGAGTCCAGACGTGGGAGCCGACGCACCATGGAGGGCAGGGCGGGGCGCAGCGCTCGCGCCGAGACTTCGTCCGGATAGGCGGCCAGTCCGTCGAGGAGTGACTCCCCCACGAGGTCCATGCTGTGCCAGCCCTCCTCGCGAGGGTCCATGAGCACCGCGAGTCGGAGGGGCGCGGAGGACGTCACGGGAGGTTCCCTGGAGCGTGAAGGGCCATGGAGTGCGCGAGTGAAGAGGTGTTGGAGACGATGCCACGAGGACGGCGTCGCGGCTCGGGAATCACGGGGGCGTGCGCAGCAGGGTTTCCACGGTGCGCTCCAGCGCGAAGCGCTCGCGGTACAGCCGGGCCGCGCGTGCGCCCAATGCCGCGCGCTCCTCGGGCTGGGACAGCAGCCGCTCCGAAAGGGCGACGAGCGCCTCTGGAGTGGTGCCTTCCGCCAGGGCGACGGCGCCTGATTCCCGCCAGATGGGCTCGGTGAGGTGACCCGTCTGGGTGGCGACCGGACGGCCCAGGGCGACTCCCGCCATGGTCGTCGAGCGGCGCGAACTCACGCCATCCAGGTACGGCTGGACCAGCAGGTCCACGGCCGCGAGATGTGCAGCGAGGTCCTCGGGGGCCAGGGCATCTCGGGACTGGAATCGTGAGGCGAGCTCCGGATGGCGGGCTCCCAGTTCCTGGGCGAACCCCTGACTGCCTCGGCCCAGCAGCAGCGCCTTGCGCTGTCCGTCCGCGCGAAGCAGCGGCACCAGGACGGCAGCCAGAGGCCCGCGGAGGTGCGAGCCATAGGTGCCGAAGTGTCCCAGCCACGGGCCCGCGCCCAGCGCCGCTTGCGTCGCCGCGAGGGAGGCCGCTGGCACCTCGGTGGGGATGTTGCTGGGAACGGGGCACCACTCCGCGCGGTGGCGGAGGCGCGAGGGCAGGTGCTCCGCCCAGGAGGGAATGGACACGAAGGCGCGGTCCGCCACCTCGCCCACCAGTCGCGCCATCACCCGGGTGACACCCGCGAGCAATTGATGGCGTGGCGCGGCCGAGAGGCTCCAGGGGTACACGATTTCGTGGAAGAAGACCCAGCGCTCATCCTGGCGACGCGCGGCGAACCACGCGCAGAAGGGCACGTTCATCGCCTTCAGGCCAAAGGCATGGGGCACGTACTGGAGCAACAGCCGACGTGGCGCAGGGTGGTGGCTCAGCGCACGTGTCAGGCGCACGAGCCCCGGTGGTGTGAAGAGTCCCGGGATGCGGTGAAGGGTGACGCCGTGCTCTTCGCGCACCTCCAGGTCGCCAGGAGCCCAGACATGCACTTGCTGTCCGGCCCGTGCGAGGGATTGCGCCACCAGTCGGGAGTAATCACTGACGCCGCCCGGCTGGGGTGGATACTCCCCTGTGAGCAGGTGCCACGAGACGGGCCTGTCATCGCCCCGTGCGTCGCCGGAGGAGGTCACGGCTCAGGAGGCTTCCAGGTCGCGGACGGCGAGGAGCTGGAAGGCGTGCTGGGGAAAGCGCGTGGCGAAGGGCTCGGTGAGGATGGACAGCCGGCTGCCCAGTCGCGCGGGGCGGAGGCGTGGCAGCGCGAAGTCACCGCGCAGGGGCTTCCAGCCGCTCATGCCGGTGACGCGATAGCCGCGCAGCTCGAAGTCATAGACCTCCCAGCCGGAGCGGTGGACCTGATGGACGTTGTTGTCCCATTCGTCCTGGGGAAGAAAGCCGTTGGGGGTGAAGACGACGACGCGCTTGCGCGCGAGCGACTCCATCATCTCCAGCAGCCGATATCCCTCGGGCTTCTCGAAGTGCTCGATGACGTCCAGCGCGATGACCGCATCGAAGCTCTTGGGCGCGAAGTGCTTGCCGACCTCGAGCAGGTCCATGCAGTGGTATTCCTGATGGATGCCCGCCGCGCGGCTGCGCTCGATGCTCGCCGGGTAGCCATCGACGCCCACGGTGCGCGAGAACAGGTGTGAGATTTTCTTCAGCGGAGAGCCTGAGCCGCAGCCGATATCGAGCACGCTGTCGCACGAGCCCACCAGCGTGTCCCGCAGCGTGCGGTGGAAGACTTCGTGCTCGCTGACGAGCACCTCGCGCTTGAGGAACTGGAAGAGGGAGTGGCTCGGTGACATGCGCGGCGGACCGTAGCCCCGGGGCTTCCTGGGTGGCAACCACATGGGCGGGCACCCGAGCAGTCGAGCCGCTGGCCCACTGTCCCGACGCCCCTGCATTGCTTGTGGGGGTGGGACGGCCCCGGTAGCATCGAGCGGGCGCCGTCCACGTGGGTCGGCCCTCGTCGTTGATGCCCGGGAGCGGGCTGTCCCCCTTGCGATGACCGCGACCGCCGCACCTGACGTGGACACTGGCGACGTCAAGGCCCGTGCCCTGAAGGGCATGGTCGTGCTCGTGGCGCGGACCATGGCTTCGCAGGGCCTGCGGGTGGTGAGCGCCCTGGCGCTCTCCCGGTTGCTGTTTCCCTCGGACTACGGCCTGTTCGGCATCGTCGCCTATGCGGCCTCGCTGGGGGTGTTCCTGGGGGACCTGGGGCTGAGCGCGGCGCTGGTGCGTCAGCCCCACGAGCCCACGCGGGATGAGACGTTCACCATCTTCTGGTGCCACCAGGCGCTCACCGCCGTCATCGTCGCCGTCGTCTGTGCGTTGGCCCCCCAGCTCACGGAGGGCTACGCCCTGGGCGAAGGGGCGGTGCCCATGGTGTGGGCCATGGCGCTGGGGTTGTTCCTGTCCTCGCTGCGCGTGATTCCGCTGATGGCGCTGGAGCGGCGGCTGGCCTTTCCGGCCATCGCGCGGGCGGAGCTGGCGGAGAACGTGGCCCAGGTGGCCAGCACGCTGGCCATGGCGGCGGCGGGCCTGGGGGCGTGGGCGCTGGCGCTGGGGGCCCTGGTTCGAGGCGTGGTGGGGTTGGTGTGTATCGCCTGGGCTTCGCCGTGGCGCCCGCGCGGAACGTTCCGGATGGACGTGCTGCGGCGGCTCCTGGGTTTCGGACTGGCCTTCCAGCTGCCTCCGCTCGTGGCGGCGGTGGTGGCGGGCTGGGTGCCGCTGGTGGTGGGGAAGGTGCTCGGCAAGGACGCCGTGGGGTTGGTGAACTGGGCCTGGGCGCTGGCCTCCACGCCGATGATGCTCAGTGTCGTCCTCAACCGCGTGGCCTTCCCTGCCTACTGCCGGTTGCAGGATGACCCCGAGGGCTTCGCGGAGTACCTGCGCACCTCGCTGCGGCGGCTGGCCGCGGTGCTGTTGCTGACGCTCCCCGTGGCGGTGCTCGGGATGCCCGTGCTGGTGCCGCTGTTCTTCGGCCAGCGGTGGGCCGCCGCGGTACCGCTGGTGCAGTGGTTCAGCCTGGAGTGTCTGCTCATCGTGTTGACGGGCCTGCTCGCCACCGCGCAGAACGCGGGAGGCCGCCCCTGGGAGCGGCTGGCCGTCGTCGTGGGCGTGGGCGCGGTGAAGTGGAGCATCGGCACCTGGGCCATCCACCGCTTCGGCCTGGCGAGCGTGGGGCCCGTGGGCCTGGTGGTGTCGCTGGTGGAGGTCTGGGTGACGGCGTGGCGCGTGTCGCGGCTCAACCCGGCGCTGCGCGGGCTGGTGCTCCAGGTGGTGGAGCCCCTGGTGACCGTGGGGCTGCTCGTGTCGGCGGCCTTCCTGGTGGTGCACCTGTGGATTCGAGATGGCGGGCTGTCGGGCTGGGCGGTGGGGACGGCGGTGTTCTTGGTGCTGGTGCTCGTGCGGGAGCTGTTGCCGGGGACGCTCTCGCTCCTGGGCGAGTTGCGAGACATCCTCGCGTTTGTCCGAGCGCGGCGGGCCGCTCGGGTTGTTCCGGCGAGCCCGGTGTCATGAGAGGGACGTGAGGCATCCGATGACGAAGCCGGACCTGGTCATCTCCATCGTCAACCACAGCAACCCGGAGTTGCTGCACGACTGCCTGCGGACGCTGTACGAGACGACGCGGCAGTGCACCTTCGAGGTGTGGGTGGTGGACAACGCCACGGACGGTCGCGGCGTGGAGGCGATGCGACGCGACTTCCCCCAGGTGCGCTGGCTCTTCAACTCCGCGCGCAAGGGCTTCTCCGCCAATCACAACCAGGTGCTGCGACAGGCGCGAGGGCGCTACTTCTGCATCTTCAATGACGACACCCTCGTCCATGAGGACGCGTTCGATTCGCTCGTCCGTTTCATGGATGAGAATCCGCGCGTGGGCATGGCGGGTGCGCGGCTGTTGAACGCGGATGGCACCATCCAGAACTGCACCTTCCGGCCCATGTCGTTGTCCGGGCAGTTGTTCGACCTCGTGTTCCTGCCGCGTCCCTTGCACTTCCTGAAGCACAAGGACATCGACCCCGCGCAGTACGGCCATGAGGATGCGCGGGTGAGCTGGGTGCTGGGGGCCTGCATCGTCGTGCGGGAGGAGACGCTGGCGGAGGTGGGGTTGCTCGACGAGGAGCTGTCTCCCTTGGGCAACACGGAGGACACGGACTGGTGCGTCCGGGCATGGCAGGCGGGCTGGGAGGTGGCGTTCTGTCCGGAGGCGGTGATTACACACCTGACGAGCCGCTCGTTCCGTCCGTCCGCCACGGGGCCTGACAAGGTGCGAATCGAGCTGTGGCGCACGCGGGTGGCCTACTTCCGCAAGCACCACGGCCGGCTGCGCGAGTGGATGCTGCGCGCCATCCTGGTGGGGACGCTGCCGTACAACTCGCTGGTGTTGACGCAGACGCTGTTGCGCGGACGCATGGCGCTTCCGGAGTACCGGCGGCAGCTCGCCACCTTCCTGCGCATCTCCGAGATGGGGCTGCGGACGCGGCTCTGACATGCCCTTCTTCTCCGTCGTCATCCCCACCTACAACAGGGCGCGGCTGCTGGAGCGGACGCTGGCCTCCGTGTTCGCGCAGGAGGAGCGGGACTACGAGGTGCTCGTCGTGGACGACGGCTCCCAGGACGACACGCTGGAGGTTCTCGCGCGGCTGGGCGAGCGGGTGAGGGTGCTCCAGCAGTCCAACGCGGGCCCCGGCGCCGCGCGCAACCGGGGCATCCAGGCGGCCCGGGGTGCGTACGTGGTGTTCCTGGACAGCGACGACCTGTGGTTCCCGTGGACGCTGGCGTCCTACCGGCAGGTGCTGGAGGAGCACGGCGCGCCGATGGTGGTGATGGGCACGTCGGTGACCTTCCGTGATGAAGAGGAGCTGGCCCGGGTGGCTCGGGAGCCCGTGCGGGCCTCGCTGTTCACGGACTATCTGGCGAGCGCGCTGGACCGGACTCCGCGCACGGCCTGCGTGTTGGCGGTGAGGACGGAGGCGCTCAAGCGCGTGGAGGGCTTCACGCCGCTGCGCATCGTCGCGGAGGACTATGACCTGTTGTTCCGGCTGGGGACGGAGCCGGGCTTCGCGTGGGTGCGGACGCCGGTCATGGTGGGCTACCGCAGGCACGACGGCTCCGAGTCGACGATGCTGGAGTCGAGCCACCAGGGCATGGCGTACCAGTTGATGCAGGAGCGCCTGGGGCGCTATCCGGGCGGGGCCGAGCGGAGGCGTGAGCGACTGGAGATGTTGCTCTATGCCACGCGGCACGTCTCGCATGTGATGGTCGAGCACCGGCGAATGGACCTCGCGTTGGACCTGTATCGGCGCGGCCTGCCGTTCCACCTGGAGGTGCCGCGCTGGCGGTACCTGCTGGGCTTCCTTCCGAAGCTGGCGGTGACGCAGGTGTTTCGGCGCCTCACGGGGCGGTAGTCCGCGGACTCGCAGGACCGCTCTCCCAAGCGGCATCCGTGTCCTCGCCCGCTCGTACGCTCTCCGCCGCCATGTCGACGACCTGCCTGGCGAGCGGGTGACGGAAGTCGAGCCGAGGCTGCGCATCTTCCAGGGGACGTGCGCATGCGCGTGGCTGCCGGAGGCACGACATGGACGAGGTTCGCTCGGTGGGAACGGAGAAGGGCCGTGGAGTGCCGACCCGTGGCACGGTGAAGGCTTGGGGTGGCATCGACCTGGGGGGAACCAAGATAGAGGCGGTCATTATCGATGAGACAGGCAAGCCGATAGGCCATGCCCGCCATCCGACGCCGGTGCAGGGCAAGCCGGGGGAGGTGGTCCGGGAGATGTATGGGACGCTGGAGGAAGCGGCGGTGACGGCGGGGCTGTCCTCGCGGCGGCTCGCGGGCGTGGGCGTGGGAGCGCCCGGCGCGGTGGACGCGAATGCGGGGACGCTGGCTCGGGTGAGCAACGTGGGGCGTGGATGGACGGAGCCCTATCCCATGGCGAGTGACCTCTCGGACCTGGTGCACGGCCGGGTGGTGCTGGGCAACGACGTCCAGGTGGCGGTCGCCGCGGAGTATCGCCTGGGGGCGGGGAGGCCCTATCGCTCGGTGCTGGGCGTGTGGTGGGGCACGGGCGTGGGCGGGGGGCTGGTGTTGAACGGGGTGCCCTGGAGGGGCCGTGGGGCGGCGGGTGAAGTCGGCCACATGGTGGTGAAGCCAGACGGGGCGCGCTGTGGCTGTGGCCGCCGGGGCTGCATGGAAGCCTACGCCGGGCGTGCGAGCCTGGAGCGCGATGCGCGCAAGGCCGAGGAGGAGGGCGAGAAGACGGTCCTCTTCGAGCTGATGAAGAAGAAGCAGCGCATGCGCCTGACGAGCAGCATCTGGAAGAAGGCGCTGGAAGAAAAGGACGGGCTGGCCACGAAGCTCATCGACCGGGCGCTGCGGATGATGGGGGTGGGGATTGCTTCGGCCATCAACCTGACCGACGTGGATGCGGTCATCCTGGGAGGCGGCCTGGGCACGAGGTTGGGTGAGGAATACGCGGACCGGCTGCACGAGGCCATGCGCCCCCACATCTTCATGCCCGAGCGTCAGCCCCCGGTATTGATGGCGGAGTTGGGAGAGCTGTCGGGAGCCATTGGCGCGGCCCTGCTCGCCGAGCCGCCGATGAAGTCGCCAACCCCAGGGGGAGAACGGCCATCAACCCCAGTTGATTGGCTGGGTATTGCTGGTAATTCCTGAATCAATGGCGGACTTGAGGCTGTCTGGCCTGGGCCCCCGTATCGCAGGCACCGTGCCAAGTCATGGTTTGCTCATGGCTCCGGCATGATTCTTACATCGAGAAATTGTGTGTCTTCCCTATCGCCAGTGTCAGGATGAGCCTGTAGAGTGCTCAACACTTGGCTGTCGTAGGGCCATTCCGCGGAGAGACGGAATGCGGGCTCAGGGGAGAGGGAAGATGGTTCGGACGGGCGGTGGCCGTGTCGGTTGCGAGAGGCGGCTGCGTGGGCATTGGAGAGGCGTGGTCGCCTCGGCGGCTCTGGCCATGTTGGGATTCCTGGGGTGCGATTCAGGGCCTGAGCCGCAGCCAGAGGCCGTGAAGGAAGCAAGCCCAGTCGTGCGCGAATGGCGACCCGCTCCGACGCAGCAGGTCGCGACCAAGACACTCGGTGAGGATTGTGCTCAGCACGGCGGTGCGGAGTGTCTGAGTGGAGTGTGCATTCAGGTGAGGGGACCGGGTGGCTCGGGGCGCGTCTGTAGCGAGTGGTGTCAGCAGGACGTGAAGTGTCCGTCGGGATGGCGTTGCGTGAGCATCGTGCCGGGTTCGACGGAGTCCGTCTGCAGACCTCCATCCAGCGGCGGGTGAAGCCAGGCTTTCTTGTAGGGCGCCAAGACACAGGCATCTGAGTGACGGGACGTCTGACCGAGGACGCGAGGCGTGTCCCGGAATGGGCGCGTGGGGCGAAGTATCTCCAAACGTTTGTGTGAGCGAGGGTTGGGATGTCGCGAAAGACAGAGAGCTGGCGGGGATTCCGGATGCGCCGGGCAGTCGTAGCCGTCCTGGTGGGAGGGATGCTCTCGGCGGTGGGTGCATGGGCCGTGGATGACGATGGCGTCCTGACCGACGAGGAACTGTCGAACAAGGTGGATGAACTCACCGTCAGTCCCCAGCCACCGCTCGCGGGTCCAGGGGAGTATGGCGCTTCCGTGGAGAGCCCTGTCACGCTCGGGGCGCTCAAGCCCAGCTATTCACACGTCGATGTCTCCCTCAAGGGGCCGCTCGGCTCGATTTCGCTGAGACGCATGGCGGGTCCGTCCCTGGGCTCATGGGAGGGAAGCGGGGTGGTCTCCCCCTTCGGCAACGTCGCGGGACCGGCCACTTCCAATCCCGTCAAGCCGAGGCTGCGCTGGACGCACAACTTCCATAGTCACATCGAGTTGAGGGAGGACCTTGGCCTGCCGTGTCCCGTGGGTGAGGTCTGTGGAGGCTTCTACTGGGATGTCTACGGTGGACCCGCGGGCACGAAGGTGACGTTCGACTTCTGCGAGCAGAATGGCTGCTTTGGCTCGAATGGCTCGCTGCAGGACTTTCGCCTTCAACTGGTGGATGGAGACCTGATTGTCCATGCCAAGGATGGGCGCTACGTCTACATGCAGGAGGACCCGAACGGGCCGCCTGGGGCCGGCATCTGGCGGCTGCGCTACATCGAGTCGCTTCAATACGATGAGTCCTCCTGTCCCGTTGAGTATGTGGAGGACGCGGGTGCGGACGTTGCGGCTTCGTGCCACCGGCGCGTCGCGCGCCTGTCCTATGAACTCCCCTCCGAGTGCAGGCAGGGAACCCCTCAGGAAATCTCCCAGACCGTGGGAGCGAATGCCGAGTTGCTCAGGTCCGTGAGCGCGGCGAATGGGGCCCGGATGGTGTTTCGTTATCAGCGCCTCCCGTCCCGGGTTCCCGAACTCGTTTACAAGACGCACGAGTGCGTCCTGAGCTCGGTGGACGTCGTGGGCCGGGATGGCACTGTCGAGCCGTCCGTCGTGACCTATCAGTACGAGCCGCTTTCCACCGATGGTGGCCTCCAGCCCGTGGCGGGACTGCTGTCGGGAGTGGAGTGGCCGGATCAGAGCGGGGGCCCCGTGACGGGCTCCACGCTGGAATATGCCTATCGGGAGGGAGACGCGGGCGTCTGGAGCATTCGCAAGGATGGGGTGCAGGTCGTCCACCAGGTGCTCACGGCGCGAGGCACCGTGCTGGAGGACTCAGATGGCCTGGGTGACTCCGTCGCGAAGAATCGCTACTTCATCACAGCGGAGGCGAACGGGTGTGCGCCGGGAGTCTTCTCCGCGACGGGGTCCTGCACGAATCAGGACCAGTACTTCACCACCCATGGTCGAAGCGTGGGGGATGGCAGTGGCTATTTCGTGAACCAGGTCATGTCGCGGTTCAGGACGCGGCTGGCGGGCAGTGACCCGGTGGGGGACCAGGGCGTTGTCCTATCCAACCAGATGACCACCGTTCAATGTGATGTCCCCTGTCTTGGCGTGGAGTTTCCCGCCACTCAGTCTTCCTGGAACGTCAAGCCGCTCGAGGTGAACGTCGTGCGTACGGTGGAGGCCGCGGGCAGCGTGCTCCATCCCAATGGAGGACGGACCATCTACCAGCAGGAGCTGGCCCCGAGCATGTTGGGGAAGGCCTTCTTGCCTCCCGCGGAGCTGCGCAAGGTCCTTCTTGGGGCGGCGACTCCGGACGGAGGTTCGGCCTTGCTGGAGAAGGAGTACACCTATCTCTACGGTGGAGCGGGCCGCCCCGCGGTGCGGCGTGCCTTCGAACAACTGGTGGAGTCCGACTCGGTGGCCTCCGCCTTCAGTGCTGACGACCCCAGCCTCAAGGTGGAGGTGCGGCGTCAATACGACCCCATCACGAATCGGCTCCTGGGCGTCGTGCGCAGCGGCTACACGATGACGGTCGCTCCCGCGTCGAACTCCTGGAGCCGGGAGGCTCGCGCGGTGGGTACCTACTACCTGACGCATGACGTGTGCGCGGCGCAGCCCGTGGCGGACGCACAGGGGCGTATCCGGACGGTGATGGGACCTTGTGGGGTCGCGGGACTCACGTCGACGGCGTGCACGGCGGGGGTGGTCGTCCCCATCACCACCTACGACTACTGGGACGCCACCGCCGTGGATGACCGTGCAGGGCACCTGAAGTCGAAGAGCGTCTATCCGGCGGGTTGTGGGTCCACGCCCGTCGTCACCACCTATGACGACTACGACGCCCGTGGTCGGCTGCTGCAGATGACGGATGCCAATGGAACCGCGACGCGGTTCGAGTTCGAGGGTCGGAGGCTGGTGCGGAAGATCGCCGCGGCCGGAGACACGCAGCTCCAGGCGACGACGGAGTATGGCTACGACGACAACGCCACGCACGGTGACTACGTGAGACATCCGGATGGGCGCTACGAGGTGTTGTGCTTCCGGAAGAACACCCTGCCCGGCCAGGGCTGCATGGGCGGTCAGCTCACGACCCTGTTGCAGTGGAAGGCCACGTCCAGATGGCGAACGGGGGTGACTCATACCGAACGCGTCGATTACACCTAT
This sequence comes from Myxococcus qinghaiensis, assembly GCF_024198215.1. Taxonomy (GTDB): domain Bacteria; phylum Myxococcota; class Myxococcia; order Myxococcales; family Myxococcaceae; genus Myxococcus; species Myxococcus qinghaiensis. Next base: position 86,354 of record NZ_JAKCFA010000009.1, on the reverse strand, counting down.
CACCTGGGGAAGCTGCGCAGCGAGACCTACCGGGACGAGACGAACCAGATACGGCGCACCCGCTTCTATGACAGGGACCCCCTGGAACGGCAGACCTTCGAAGCCTGGGGCGCGGCTGGACCAGCCCTCGCGTCGGACCTCCGGTATACGCAGACGAGTCTCTTCGACACCCAGGGCAACCGGGTGGGGTTGGGGCAGCCCTACCAGCCGGAGGCCGTCGACCCCGCGCCCTGGTGTGGAGGCTTCGACCCCAACAGCCTGGGAGAGGGAGTTCCTCGCCAGCCCGCGAGTCCTCACTGCAAGGCCTTCGCGTACGACCGGTTGAATCGACTCGTCGGGTTGTTGGAGCCGGTGGACGGCTCGAGTTCGACGGGTGAGGCGGTCAAGATGTGCCTGTCCTATGACAAGGCTGGCAACCTGGAGGGTGTTCGCCAGGGATGCCCGAGGGGCAGCGGAACGGTGGGGGATTGCAGCCAGTGTACTCAGCCGCTGCTCGGGTTCCGTCACGACGATTTTGGCAATGTCGTACGGGTCGATGCACCCTGGGGCTCGGGCCCGGCGGAGAGCGTGGGTGGGCCCGTGGGCCGTGGGCGCTTCCATTACCAGTACGATGTGGCGGGGAATCTCATCCGCAAGCAGACGCCGGCCATGGCCGCCGCCACCCCGCTGCAGTGGGTCGAGAACAGCTATGACCAGATGAAGCGGCTCCTGAAGTCGGAGGCCGTCGAATTCGTGGGGAGCGTCGAGTCCCGGAAGACACTCTTTGAATACTTCTACGACCGGACGCTGACGCCTCCCTGGGGATGCCCCGGTTTTGCGCCCTCCTGGCCTTCGAAGGCCATGGGACGCGCTCAGGCGCTCACGGATTCATTGGGGGACACCTGGTTCCGGTATGACTCGCACGGCAATGTCGTGAACGTCGCTCGAAACAGGCCGCTGCCCGGAATCCCGCCTCGCACGGACATCTGCTACGAGTCTGGCAATCGCCTGGTCCCGAGCTCGGCGCGCTACTACGACAACGCGGGGCGGTTGCTGTCGGAGGCGTATCCGGGGGGGCGCATCCTGAGCTACAACTATTTCTCGAGCGAGACGGGGCGCTCCCACCAGATTGAGTCCGTGGACGTCGTGCTCTTCAGCGGCGTGGCATGGAACCAGTCGCTGCGAATCGTGGAGGATGTCCGGTGGGAGCCGTTTGGTGGGGTTCGTTCCTATGTCCTCATCGCGCCGAAAGCGGCTGCTGGAGCGCAGAAGGCCCGGGTCGAGTACCACATCAGCGGGACGAACCAGCCCTTGTCCAGTTGCAGCAGCGCCGCGTTCGCGGGCGGTGGTGATACGACGGGACGGCTCTTCGGTCTCACCGTGTCTCGCTTGGAGGCGGGTGGCGCGCTGGGGGACATCTTCAAGCGAGCCTACACCTGGAAGGCAGACCAGCTCCTCCAGGAGGACACCTGCATCCTCGAGACGGGAAGTGGGCCGCCCACCTCGGTTCGCTATGCGGAGGCGAGCAGCGGGGCATCGGGCTACGACGCACGGCTGCAGTTGAAGCATGCGCATCGGGTCGCGAATGCCTCGGCGACGGCGGGCGGTGCCTTTGGGAGCCGGGCCTACCAGTACGATGCGCGTGGGAACCGGCTGCTGGATGTGCAGGAGGGATGGCGCTTCAAGGGGGAGTACGCGAGCGGCGGTTCGCGCGTGGACCAGTTGACCTCGCGCTACCTGGAGGGGGCGGAGTGTGGAGGCTCGGTCTGCCCGCCCCGGCTCGGTGTGACCCAGCGTTTCACATACGACCCGGATGGCCGTGTGAACCGGATTGCGACCTACAAGAACCGGACGGACAACGTCTCGTCACCCTTCCATGCATGGACGCTGGATGCGACCACGGATGGGAAGCATGCGGCGATTGGCGCCGTCTATCGCCAGGTGGCGGACAGCGAGGATCGTGGCTACGAGTATTTCTATGATTCCGCGGGGCGCAGGCGCCTGAAGCGTTATGACGTCTGCACCGCGGAAGGTGTCCTTGAAGACGAGTACTTCCACGAGGGGACGCGACTGCTCGAGGATTGGGGGAACACGACGCTCAATCCGAGCACCGCGAAGCCGGTCCATGACGAGTACATCTGGCTTGCCGGCAAGCCGATTGGCTTCTTCAAGGTGGGGTTCAACCAGGCCGGGCAGCGCATGCAGGACTTCGAGGGGGATTGCCCTCGAAACGGGGTGCCCGCGCCTTGTGGGCTCTATTTCCTGGTGGCGGATGGTCTGGGGAAGCCGGTCCTGGCTCTCGACTCCTATCGGCGCGTGACAGGCGTCGCGGACTACGACCCTTACGGGCACGTCAATCGCACGACGCTCGTGGCGGACTCGCCCGTGCTGGCGACGGGGCAGGATGCGCTGATGGCGACGGCACAGGTTCCGCACTCGGGGGCACTGGTGACGCAGATGCGGGCCCGGTTCCCCATCCTGGACGTGCAGGGAGGAAGCGGCGTCTATCTCGCGGACAGTGGTGGAACCCTGCTGAACGGGGTGGATGGTCCGTCGACGCTGATGTCGAATGTGACGGCGGGAGGAGCTGTCTCCCGGTGGGTGGTGCCGAGCTCCACAGGGACCGCGCAGGTGAGATTCCAGTCCGCGTCGACCTCGGGCGCTACTCAGGATGCAGCGCTGGGGAGCGTGGAGTACCGGCGGTTCCAGGCGGGGGCGACGCCCGTGTGGACACCGCTGCGCTTCCCGGGGCAGTACCACGACGAGGAGACCGGCTTCTTCGAGAACTGGAACCGGTTCTACGAGCCGAACAGCGGGCGGTACCTGGGCGCCGAGTTGATGATGAGGGAGCCTCAATGGGTCGAGGGACAAGCCAAGTCAGGACGGAGTGTCCCCATCTATTCATACGCTTATGGTAACCCCGTGGGCTTCTCGGACCCGGACGGCAATGTCGGCCTGGGCATGTCGTTCGGCGCGGGTTTCACATGGGTCGTCGACTATCTCTATGAGACCTTGAGTCTCAAGAGTTCGGGGCAAGGCTCCGGGCAGTTGATGACGTTTGTCGATAATCAAACCTTGGAGTCCGAGCAGGCGATGACCTTTACGGGAGGCATCTTCTCCAAGACGGACCGGACGGATGGTTCTCCTACGGAGTTCTATAGCGACCCCGAGCAGGACTCAGGAGCAACGGCCGTGGGCGTGACGGCGGGAGTGAGTATGGGAATCGTCATGACGACGGCGAGCAATGCGAGCGATTTCGGGGGAGTGTCAGACACCTTGAACCTCGACCTTCCAATGATATCGGTGTCGTATTCCTGGAGCCCCAGTGCCAAGACGCTCATTATCGGGTCAGGGAAGGGATGGGGTATGGGGGCGAGTTCTTACCGTGCGGAGACGGTGGGGCTGCAAACGCTTCTGAAGTGAGGTCCACGGCGCATGAGTCTCTTTCAGCTACACATCGAGCGGGCCGTGCACGTCACGGGGGATAAGGGACAAACGGAAGCCCGGTTGGCGGGCTGGGTCGGTCCCTTCAAGGTGCCATCAGGTCCGCATCAAGCAGGTGGCGGCGGATGGTACCGAGGGAGCAAGCGCGGCGAACGGATCATCATCAGCCGTGACATTCCCTTGGGGGAGTACCTGGTGTCGCGAATTGGGACGAACATCGAGTCTCGTCTGGAGTTGCTGTCGGATGGCGGCGTTCGACTCGTGACGAAGATGCGCGGAACAGCTGCATTGCGCTGCGTCGTCGGAGCGCTGGGGGCCGCGGCGGCGGCCCTCGTATTGCTCAAGGGGACCCTTGCTTCGTGGGGTGTCGTGACGCTCGTTTGTCTTGGCGTGGCTTGGTTCTTCTATGCGGGGGGGCGGTTGGTCCGCCGTGAGTCAGATGCGCTCACTGCTGCGCTGGAGCACTTGATTCAGTGAGGCGTGGGAAGTGCTCTAGGAGGGAGCCGGCTCGGGATGATGCTGCTTGCTGCCAAAGGCGCGCGCGGGCGCTTCGACGAGCCGCCAGGACATCATCCCGAGAATGAGCGTTACCACGAGGGACAGCGTCGCGTTCCACCACCACGGCATGGGGCCACCGAGCAAGGCCGTGACGGCTTGTTGCACCGGAAAGGCGTAGATGTAGAGGCCATACGAGAAGTCCCCGTGGCGCCCGAAGCGCGCGAGCCTGCTCGGGAGGAACGCGAGGTAGAGCACGAGGTACGCGCCACAGGACCCAATGGCGACAGGCAACCCCTTGCCCGCCATTGACGCAGCGATGAGCACCACGACACAGGTCGCCGCCAGCCATGGACTCATCCTCACGCGCTCTCGCCAGAGGTAGAGCACCAGGCCCCCTCCGAAGTAGAGCCCGAGGACCGGCCAGAAACCCAGCCGGCCGATGTGCAAGAAGGACAGCACCGCCGTGACACACCATCCAGCCAGTGCCAGTTCCTTGCGCAAGAGCCCCGTGACTCCCAATCCCAGCACGAGCAGGTAGAAGCCGACCTCGTACTTCAGCGTCCACAGCGAACCATTGACGGCGCTGGGATACTCGTTCCCTTCGAACACCCCGGGCAGGTTCCACTGCGGATTGACGAGGGTGAAGTTGCGCAGCAGGAAGCGGTACGTGTCCGGCGCGGTGAAGTACTCGCCCAACGGGTGGGTGGTGAACGCGGCGCCGAGCACGAACGTGGTCAGCAGGAGCGACACCGCCAGCCCTGGAAAGATTCGCAGCGTTCGCGCCAGGAGGAAGCTTCGGACATCGCGGCTCCGCTCCCAGCTTCGGGTGATGAGGAGTCCACTGATGACCAGGAACACCGCCACGCAGACCAGGCCGAGCGAGACCTGGCCGTGGGTGAAGACAGTCAGCGGCTCGGGACCTCCCTTGGGTCCTTCTCCCAATGGAAAGGAGTGACTGACGATGACGCCCGTGGCCGCGGCAAAGCGCAGGAAGTCCAGGTTGTTTCCCCGGCCTTCGAGACACTCGCTCAATGTGGGACGAGACTGGGGCGCCATGGGGACGGGCTGCTCAACGCGTCTCGTGGAGATGGGGATACGGCCCCCGCACCTGGGCCCAGCGGCTCGCCAGCACGAACAGGATTTCGCGCACCGGGTCGCCGCGCAACGCCAGCGCGGGACTCGCGAGCCCTGCTCCCACCAGGCGCGCGCAGTCCTTCAGCCGGGAGAGCGCTCCCGTGCGTCGCCCCAGGTGACGTGCCTCAAGCGTCTTCTCGCTGCGCACCACGCCCACGATGAGCCGCAGGAAGTACCGGGTCTCGAATCGAGAAGGCGGGATGAGGTGCCACACCTTCAGCACGGGTGAGTAGAGGCGGCGGTGGCCCGCCTTGCCGAGAAGGAAGCCCAGCTCGATGTCTCCTCCACTCAGGAGCTGGTTGCCGAGCCGGTCCGGCATGAGTTGCTCCGGCGTTTGCCAGGGCACGGACTCCAGGACGGCCTCGCGACGCAGCCACAGCCCGGCGCCTATCGTGGGCGCGAGCGTGGCCCCCGCTCCGAAGTCGATGAGGTCATCTCCCATCCGGTGGTTGATGGCGAGCAGGTGCTCACGCCGAGAGATGCTTGGCGGCGGTGGTGTCTCGTAGCGGGGATAGATGCGTGAGACCACCACTCCGACACTCACGTCCTCGAAGAGCGCCAGTCCGTCGGTAACGAAGTTCGGCTCGGGGACGTTGTCGTCGTCCAGGAAGCAGATGACCTCCCGACGCGCGCTCTGGATGCCACACAGCCGCGCGAAGAGGAGTCCCTGGCGCGCCTCGTGAACGACGCGGACGTCCACGCCTCGACGGCGCAGCCCTTCCACGACCGGGCTCTCCTCCACCACGCGCGCGGTGCCGTCCTGGGAGTTGTTGTCCACGACGACCACCTCGAAGTGGTCGCTCTCTGCCGTCTGCTCCAGCAATGCGCGCAGCGGCGCTTCGACTCGCCGCGCTCCGTTGTACGTGGGGATGACCAGCGTGACGCCCGTTGAGCTCATCGACGAGCCTCGGACTCACGTGGCCGCGCCCAGAGCAGCCCGTTCACCTCGCCGCTCCAGATGCCGGGCGTGACTTCATAGCCCAGCGCTTCGAGGGTCTGCTCGCACCAGGCCTTGCCGTCCGGCCGCTCCCGGGTTCGATGCCACTCCATGACGAGCGTGCGTATCCGCAGGCGCGCGAACCGTGGGTCGCCCAGCAAGGCGTACTCGCCTCCCTCGATGTCCATCTTGAGCAGGTCGATGGGCTCGCTGCCGACCGTCTCGAAGAAGTCGACCAGCGGCACCCGGAGCGTGCGCCCCTGCGTCGCGTCCACGACGGAGGAGCGGCTCTCCGCATCGAGCAGGGCAATCTCCCCGGGGCTCGCCCCCGCCGCCGCGCGGTGCAGGGACACCCTGGGCGCCAGGGCGTTGAGCGTCAGGTTTCGCTCCAGCATGGCCAGGTGGACAGGGTGGGGCTCGAAGGCGACGAGATGCGCGCGCGGGTAGTTCCGCGCCCAGAACAAGAGCGAGTGCCCACAGTTCGCTCCGACATCGACGATGCGCAGCGTGGTGTCCGCCTGCACGGGAAAGGGAGGGCGATAGACCTCGGCCACGAACATCTCGTACGCCGTCTCCAGGTCTTCGGCGGGAGGTGGCCTCAGCGAGAGTCGCTCGCCCGAGCGCAGCTTCACCGTCACAGCGCGACCTAGCGGCAGCGCCCTCCAGGCGAGGTACCGAAGCTGGCTCAGCGACGTCAGTTGGTCCCTCAGTCGTGCCATGGTGTTCCTACACAGAGGGCTTGCGCGCGTTCAGGCCCGCACTCAAGGCGTTCGATTCGCCAGGAGACAGGACGTCCGGCGGAAGCACCCCGCGGGTCAGCAGCCAGTCTCGCAGCTTGAGGAAGGGTTTCTCCACCGTGACATAGGTCACCCACGCCACGAGCAGGGTGAGCGCCAGGAACGCGAGCAGGTCCAGCCCCCAGGCGCCCAGTCGCACATCCATCCGCTCGATGACGCGCAACACGAGCCCGTGCCAGAGATAGGCGCCATAGGAGAGCAGGGCGGTCTGGTAGACGCCCCAGCGCAGGCCGCGTGGGAGTTGGAGGGACTCGATGCCCACGAGCACTCCACCGAAGCCCACCGCCAGCCCGACGAAGATCCAGACGTGGCTCGACGTCGTCACGATGGCGCCGTAGCGCCCCACCGTCAGCGCCAGCACGCCTGCTCCCGCGACGGCACACGCTGTCCGCCAGTGCCTGGACCAGCTCCTCCACGTGGGCGCGGTCCGGGCGAGGAACACCCCGATGCCGAGCCCATCCAGGTGCATCTCGGTGGACCAGGGCGCGAGCGTGGCGAGGTCCGTCATGGGCTGGCCCGCCGGAAGGTTCCGCGAGAACAGCCAGCGCGCCACGACACTCACCACCACCGGCGCAAGCCAGGCCCAGGCGGGCCAGCGTCGGCCCCCCAGCGCGAAGGCGAGCAGCGGCAGCACGACGTAGAAGTGCTCCTCCACGCACAGCGACCAGCTCTGCACGAAGTCGCGCGGCATCGTGAAGTTCTGGAGGAAGAGCGCGTAGTGCCAGCCTCCGCCCACGAAGGGCGTGCCCACCGTCCACGGCTTGAGTGCGTAGAACGCGAGCACCACGAAGTACAGCGGCAGGGTGCGCATCCAGCGCTTCAGCCAGAAGGCGCGCAGCCGGGAGCCCAGCGGAGCTTCGCCATCCTCGGCGAAGACCTGCCGACCGACGAGGTAGCCCGAGAGGACGAAGAAGAGGTCCACGCCCATCCACCCATGCGCGAAGGCGAAGCGGACCGGGAGCGGCACGGCGTCCAGGACGGACGAGGGCGCGTGGAAGACCAGCACGCCGAGGATGGCGAAGGCTCGCAGGACATCCAGCCCATCCATGCGCCGCACGGAAGCGGTGGCGGAGCTCAACGCGTCTCTCCGCGGGGAGGACGCTCGGGGGCTCGTGGGGGGAGAGAAGGCCTGGGGTGCATGCGGGTGGTGGGTGCATTGTGTCCCCCGTCCCAGGGGCGTCAACAGCGGACAGCGAAGGGCCTGTCCGCAGGGTCGGCGGGGCGCGTCCTCTTTCCGAAGGCCCCGAGCGGGCCAGGGGCGACACGTCGTTCGCGCGCGTGGCGCCGAGGTCAGCCCTGACACGTCGAGGCCCCAGCGAAGCCCGCCCGGTTGCTCGCTGGGGGACGACTCGGGCGACATTCCGGTGTCGCACAGGAACGCTCATTGACGCGCCGTGACGCTCACCGTCAGCATGGCGGGAGCGGCCCCTCTCGATGATCACCTTCTTCGTCGCGTTCCTCGTCTCGCTGATGGTGGCCCTGGGGCTCACGTACGTCGTGCGCAACCAGGCGCTGGCGTGGGGTTGGCTGGACCAGGCCAACTCGAGTCGCAAGGTCCACGTCCGGCCCATCCCTCGGCTGGGTGGCATCGGCATCGTCGCGGGCTTCTTCACTCCCTTGTGCGCGCTGTTCCTGGTGGACTCCGGCGTGGGGCACCACTTCCGGCTCCACACCGAGCTGATTTCGGGCCTGTTCACGGGAGGCGCGGCCATCGCCGCGCTCGGGCTCTACGACGACCTCCGGGGCGCGGGCGCTCGGCTCAAGTTCAGCGTGCAGCTCGCGGTGGCGCTCGGGCTCTACTACCTGGGCTTCCGCATCGAGGTCATCGCGAATCCGTTCGGCCCCGAGCTGACGCTGGGCGCGCTGAGCCTTCCTTTCACCGTCCTGTGGATGGTCGGCGTCATCAACGCGCTCAACCTGATTGATGGGCTCGACGGGCTCGCGGGTGGCGTGGCGTTCTTCGGCGTGAGCACCAACTTCATCCTCGCGCTGTCGCGGGGCGACGTGCTGCTGTGCCTGCTGATGGCGGCGCTCGCGGGCGCCATCCTCGGGTTCCTCGTCTTCAACTTCAACCCGGCCTCCATCTTCATGGGGGACACCGGCAGCATGTTCCTCGGCTTCGTACTGGCCGCGGTGGCCATCAAGACGAGCACCAAGAGCGGTACGACGGTGGCCATGCTCGTTCCCATCATGGCGCTGGGCCTGCCCATCATGGACACGCTGCTCGCGGTGGTGCGCCGGTCGCTCTTGGGACGCCCGCTGTTCAGCGCGGACAAGGAGCACATCCACCACCGCGTGATGAGCCGCATGGTGCTCAGCCACCGCTCCACCGTGCTGGTGCTGTACGCGCTGTGCGGTCTCTTCATGTTGACGGCGCTGGGCCTCCACTTCGCCAATAGCGCGCAGAGCGCCATGCTGCTGTGTGGCATGGGCGTGGTCATCGCGGTGATGATGCGCAAGCTGGGCTACCTGGACCTGGGGCGCGCCAGCGACATGCAGCAGCGCCGCCAGCGCAACATCCGCCTGCGCTCGCTGGTGAAGGACGTCATCGGCGCCGTGCGCGAGGCTCGGTCGCTGCAAGAGGTCTGGGGCGCCGTGCGAGTCCTCGCGGAGGTGCTGGACGTGTCGCGCCAGGAGCTGCGCTTCCAGCAACTGCGTGAAGGGCTCATGGACGGCGTCGTCTTCGAGACCCAGCGTGCCGCGGGCCTGTCCATGCCCTACGAGCTGTCCCTGGAAGTGAAGGACGAGGAAGTGGTGCTCGGCTCGCTGCTGCTCGTCTGGAGAGACGGTCGCAGCGCCATCGACCGGGACGAGGAGCTGGCGCTGGAGCTGGTGGCGGACGCCGTGGCCGAACGCGCCGCGAGGCTCCTGGCGGTGGCGGACGCCGACCCCGCGCGTGTCGTCGTCCTGCGGCGATGACGACGTCGAGTGCCCTCGTCGCGCTGCTGCGCGCCTGGCCCCATCCCCCCGAGAGAAGCGCTCCCGAGGGGGACGAGGCCCTGGCCTTCGTGCGAGGCGCCGTCCGTCACGGGCTCGCCGGGTTCGTCGCTCACGCGGTGGCGCAAGTGGGCTGGGTGCTGCCTCCAGAGGCAGGCGCGCTGTTGCGCCGTGAGTCGCTGACGGGCGCGGCCCGCTCGCTCCAGGTCAAGGCGCTGCTCCAGCGCAGCCTGGAGGCGCTGGCCGTCGAGGGCATCGTCCCCGTGTCGCTCAAGGGCTACGGCCTGGCGCTGAGGCTGTATCCAGACCCCCTACAGCGCGCCACCCGCGACGTGGATCTGCTCGTGTCCCGAGGTGACGTCGAGACGGCAGCGCGCGTCCTCACCGGCCTGGGGCTGACGGCGCGGCCCACGCGCGATGGGCGCCACGCGGATGTGGACTCGCACCACCTGGAGCTGGAGGGAAAGGCAGGGCTGGTGGAGCTGCACTTCCGCGCCCTCGCGGGCTGGGGGCGGACGCTGGAAGGCGACGCGCTGGTGGCTCGCGCGGTGGAGGGGACGCTGGAGGGGCAGCGGGTGCGGTGGCTCGCTCCCGAGGACGAGGCCGTGTACCTGGCCCTCCACGCGAGCCACCACCTCTTGCAGCGCCTGGCGTGGCTGTTCGACTTGAAGCTCCTGGCGGCGCGGGGCCTGGACTGGGGCCGCGTCGTCGATGGCGCGCGAGGCACGGGGCTGCCCCAGCTCGTGTTTCACGGCTGGGAGGTGGCGAGCCGGCTGCTGGGGGCGGCGGTGCCGGCGGACGCGCTGGAGGCCCTGGCTCCGCCTCGGTGGCAGCGGGGGCTCGCTCGAAGGTTCTTCACGGAAGAACGACTGCTGGGGACGGAGTTGGTGCGCAGCCGGCCCCGCTGGATGGCGGCGAAGCTGCTCCTGGCGCCCGAGCCGGGGGCGATGCTCCGCTATGCGCTCCGGCGCCTGGACACCGCGATACGGCCCCTGCCTGACAGGTGACCCTCGGCCCTCCAGGGACGGGTCTTTGTCCTCTGTCCACCACGCCGTCGTCCCCTGGGGCTCAGGCAGTGATTGCAGGTGATGCGGTGGGCCCGTTAAAGGGGGCCACCATGCCGCTCAGCCTGCTCGACACCTTCCGCGTCCTCGCCTCGTTCGAACCACCGCGAGGTGCCCTCAAGGGCGCGCCCTGGGAGGAGTACGTCGACTGGGCCATCGCCCAGGGCCTGGCCCCGCTGGCGGCGTACAACCTGGAGTACCGCCTGGGCGCCACCGCCGCGCCCGAGTGGGCCCGCGACAGGCTGCTCGCCATCTACCAGGGCTCCGTCAACGACAACGTGATGAAGCTCGTCAACTTCAAGCAGGTCGTCGACGAGCTGCAAGGCCGCAAGCTGGTGCTCATGGGCTCCGCCGCCTTCGCCGAGGCCCTCTACCCGCACATCGGCTTCCGCCCCGTGCTGGACCTCCAGCTCCTCATGCGCCGCATGGACGTGGACGGCTTCGCCGGCTTCCTCTCCAACCACGAGTTCAGGCCGGAGACGGACACCTCCCACAGCGGCGCCAGCAAGCTCGTCTCCGACGGGCGCACCGCCATCTACCTCTACTCCGACATCCTGGGTCCCCAGCGCCGCGAGCAGACCGCCGGCATCATCGAGCGCGCCAAGCCCATGAAGGTCTACGGCCCCTCCATGTTCCGGGCCGACCTGGAGGATTCCGTCCTCCTCGTGTGCCTGGAGCACGCACGTCAGGGGTATGACGTACCGTGGCTCTCCTTCATCGACCTGCGAGAGCTCGTCACCGGCGCCAAGTGGATGGGTGGCGTGTACTCCCGTCCGCTCGACATCCCCGCACTGCTCGCCCGGGCCGCGGAGTGGCGCCTGGAGCGCGCCCTCTACACGTCGCTGTCCATCGTCGCCCGGCTCTTCCCGGAGGCCGCTCCGGAGGCCACCGCCGCCCTGCCTCCGCTGCGCCGGGCCACTCGGGAGCTGTTGGACAGGACGGTGGTGGGTCCAGTCAGCACCCCCGGCCGCACTTCGGCTCTCAGAGGCTTGGAAAGAGTGCGCCGTCTGCTCACGGGGCAGTGAGGCTGCCCGGCCGCTGTCCTGGCCCCGGGGACGGGCTTTCTTTCCGAGCGCGTCCCGGCGTATGAGTTCTGGTCAAGACACCTCCCCACTGGGACTCTTTCAATGCGTATCGCCATCATCGGAACCGGCTACGTCGGCCTGGTCGCGGGCACCTGCTTCGCGGACTCGGGCAACGACGTCACCTGCGTGGACATCGACGAGCGGAAGATTCGGATGCTCCAGGCGGGCGAGGTGCCCATCTACGAGCCCGGTCTCGAGGAACTCATCAAGAAGAACGTCCGCGAGAAGCGCCTGTTCTTCACGCGCGATTTGCCGGAGGCCGTCTCCAACGCGCACGTCGTCTTCATCGCCGTGGGCACGCCCGAGGGCGAGACGGGCGACGCCGACCTCCAGTACGTGCTGGCCGCCGCCGAGCAGATTGGCAAGGCGATGAAGCAGTACACCGTCGTCGTGGACAAGAGCACCGTGCCGGTGGGCACCGCGGACAAGGTGCGCGACGCCATCCGCAAGGTGACGAGCATCGAGTTCGACGTCGTCTCCAACCCGGAGTTCCTCAAGGAAGGCGCCGCGCTGGACGACTTCCTCAAGCCGGACCGCGTCGTCATCGGCGTGGACTCCGAGCGCGGCCGCAAGGTCATGGGCGAGCTGTACGCGCCCTTCGTGCGCACCGAGAACCCCGTGCTGTTCATGGACACGCGCTCGGCGGAGCTGACCAAGTACGCCGCCAACGCGATGCTCGCCACGCGCATCTCCTTCATGAACGACATCTCCGCGCTGTGCGAGAAGGTCGGCGCGGACGTGGACTTCGTGCGCAAGGGCCTGGGCTCGGACAAGCGCATCGGCTACCCGTTCCTCTTCCCGGGCGTGGGCTACGGCGGCTCGTGCTTCCCCAAGGACGTGAAGGCGCTGGGCGCCACCGCGCGTGAGTTCGGTCTGGAGTTGGACCTGCTGCGCGCCGTGGAGCGCACCAACGAGCGGCAGAAGAAGCTGCTGGTGAACAAGGCGGCCAAGCACTTCGGCGGCTCGCTGGAGGGCAAGAAGTTCGGCGTGTGGGGCCTGGCCTTCAAGCCGAAGACGGACGACATGCGCGAGGCGCCGTCCATCGAGGTCATCGAGGGCCTCATCGGCAAGGGCGCCTCGGTGATTGCGCACGACCCGGTGGCCACGCACACGGCCAAGCGCGTCTTCGGCGACCGCATCCGCTACGCCAACGTGCCGTACGAGGCGCTGGAGGGCGTGGATGCGCTCTTCGTCGTCACCGAGTGGAACGAGTTCCGCCACCCGGACTTCGAGCGCATGAAGTCGCTGATGAAGTCGCCGGTCATCTTCGATGGCCGCAACGTGTTCGACCCGGTGCGCATCCGCGAGCTGGGCTTCACGTACTACGGCATCGGCCGCCGGTGAGCCGAGGTGGTTCACTCGAGGCCCTGACGGGGCTGCGCTTCTTCGCGGCCCTGCATGTCGTGCTGTTCCACTTCGCGCGCCCGGCCCTGGAGCCGGCGCCGGAGTGGCTGCGGAACTTCATCGGCGCGGGTTACTCCGCCGTGGGTGTCTTCTTCGTCCTGTCAGGCTTCGTCCTCGCCTGGAACTACCTGGACGTCGACGGACGGATGGAGACGGGGACGCGCGCCTTCCTGGCCGCTCGCGTGGCCCGCGTCTATCCCGTCTATCTGCTGACCTTCCTGTTGTCCGCACCGCCCACGGTGCTGGCGTCGGTGACGGACAACGGCTGGAAGCTCGCCGCGGTGAAGCTCACGGTGGGCGCGGTGGCCACGCTGGCCCTGGTGCAGGCATGGGTGCCCCGGCTGGCGCTGTACTGGAATCCCCCCGGCTGGTCCGTGGCGGTGGAGGGGTTCTTCTATGCCGTCTTCCCCCGGCTCGCGCGGTGGCTGCCCACGCTGCGTCCCTCCCGGCTGCCCGTGTTGATGGGCGCGGTCTGGGTGCTGGGGCTGGTGCCGCCGGTGCTCTACGTCGTGCTGCGGCCGGATGGGCCGGGCACGCTGGACGCGCACTCGGGCGGGCTGTGGCTGTCGGTGATGAAGTTCACCCCGCTGGCGCGGCTGCCGGAGTTCCTCTTCGGCGTGCTCCTGGGCTGGTGCTTCGTGCGCGAGCGTGCGGCGGGTGGGGCGAAGGGCTCGGGCGTGGTGCTGGCTTCGCTGGGCGCGGCGCTGCTGGTGGCTGCTGGCGCGGCGGGGGAGCGGATTCCCTACCCGCTGATGCACAACGCGCTGCTGGCGCCCGCGTCGGGGCTCCTGGTGTACGGGCTGGCGCGTGGGGGAGGGTGGCTCGGCTGGGGGCTGTCACGCCCGCTGGTGGTGCACCTGGGGGCGGCGAGCTACGCGCTGTACCTGCTCCAGTACCCCGCGGGCGAGGCGGCCATGAAGCTGGAGCGCGTGCTGTCGCCCTGGGTGGACCTGAACACGCCGCTGGGCTGGTTGGGCTCGGTGCTGCTGCTGGCGGTGCCGGCGTCCGTGCTGGTGCACCGGTACGTCGAGACGCCGCTTCGCTCCAGGGTGCGCAAGGCGCTTCAGCCCTGGGTGGACGCGGACGGTGCTGGCGCGACGAGGCCCGTGGTGCCGGGGGCCTGAGCCACCCCGAGTCAGTCGATGCCGCCCTCACGGGCGATGCCGCACTCGCGCTTGCCTTCGGGGGTTTCAATCTTCTTGCAGTCGCAGCCCGCGAGCTTCTCCTCGCAGATGACCTCGTCCTCGGGCGTGGGCTCCACGCGGCTCTCTTCCTGAGCGGCGTCCTGGAGGCACAGCTCCTTCTCCACCGAGTTGATGGAGCAGTCGCACAGCTTCTCGGACAGCTCGCGGCAGGCCCCCTTGCAGCCGGTGAGTCCGGACAGGGTGGAGCAGAGGAGGGCGGCGGTGAGGAGGAAGCGGCGCATGGGTGCGGCGAACATGCCAGAAGGTCTTCCGGATGCAAGCCAACTCCGGGCCCGGACGTGCATGAATGGATGCCGGGCGGGCCCGCTCGCTCGCCCCGGCGGGTGTGCACGGCGGGGCTGGCGAGCCTGGGGGCCTTGAGTCCCTGGGGCGGGGTGGCTTTCAGCGCCCGACAGTCACGCGGCTGAAGCAGGGAGCACCAGGTCACTCGGGGAGTGCGCCGCTCCGAGGCGGCTCCCCGTGTGCGGGCCTCGACTCGTGGGGCCACGAAGCCCTCGCCCCCAGGGGGCTTCTGCCCGGGACTCGCGGCGCGTGGGCCCACGGGCTCCGCGCCTGCCGGCTCTGTCAGCCACCAGGCAGGGGGAACACAGGCTGGAAAGAAGAGGCCTCCGAAGCCCGTGTCATACTCACCGCCCTTCGCCCCGAATGGCCTCCTCTCATCGCAGCTGCTCCCGGTACACCCGGCTCGCTGAAGCGGCCCTGGCCGCGCTCGTCGTGGTGTGTCCGCTGGCGCTCGGCGGCGCGGCGCGGTGGGTGTCCTGGCCGCTGATGGGGCTCGCGGGAGTGGCGGCGCTGCTGGCTGGAATCGGAGCCCGTCGCCAGGGCCAATCGCCGCGCTTCCCCCTGCTGGCCGTGCCCCTGGCGGCGAGCGTGGTGCTGTGCGCGGTGCAGCTCGTTCCGCTGCCGCAGGGTGTGCTGCGAGTGCTGAGTCCGGAGTCCGCCGCGCTGCGCGAGTTCGCGCTGGAGCCGCTGGGCCTCACGGGGGCCCGGCCGGTGTCGCTGGACCCTTCGGCCACGTGGCGCGAGCTGTCCAAGCACCTCGCCTATCTGCTGACCTTCCTCGCCGCCGTCCAGGTGTGTCGGGCCCGGGACAGCCGTCGGCGCCTGCTCGCGGTGGTGGCCTTCAGCGGCGCGGCGGTCGTCGTGGTCGGCCTGGGCCATGGACTGCTCGGCGTGCACTCCCTCTTCGGGTTGCGGCCCTGGGTGCATGCGCGGCCCACGCTGGTGACGTTCTTCGCCAACCCCAACCACCTCGCGGGCTTCCTCGGGCTGACGGCCTCGGTGGGCGTGGGGTTGGCACTCACCACGCGTCCCCGCTCGAAGGCGCTGCCCTTCGCGTTGGCGGCGGGGGCCAGTGGCCTGGGCGTCGTGCTGTCGTTGTCGCGCGGTGGCATCGTCTTCTTCCTCTTTGGCCAGGCGCTGTTGATGCTGTGGCTGGTGCGTCAGCGTCGCGAGGGCGGCCCGCCCCGATGGGCCCGGAGCACCGCCGCCCTGCTGGGCCTGTTGGCGGTGCTGGCGGTGGGCGCGTACGTCGCGGCGGACCAGCTCTGGGCCGAGGCGCGCTCCGCCGACAGCCTGGAGAAGCTGGGCCAGTCCAAGGTGTCGCTGTGGCCGATGATGGCTCGGGCCGCGCTGGAGTTCCCCGTGCTGGGCATGGGACGCGGCGCCTTCGAGGCGGCCTTCCCCCGCTACCAGTCCGAGCCCAATCCGAACACCCTCACGCATCCCGAGAACGTGGTGCTCCAGGCCGCGACGGAGCTGGGGCTCCCGGGACTGTTGCTGCTGGCCGTGGCCGTCTGGGGCTTCGTGCGGCTGTTGCGCCGCGAGGACCTGGACGCGCTGGAGCTGGCGGTGCTGTCGGGTGTGGCCGCGCTCGGACTGCACAACCTCTTCGACTTCAGCTGGGAGCTTCCGGCCTGCGCGGTGGCCACGCTGCTCGTGCTGGGCGCGGTGGCACGTCCTCGCGAGCGCGGGAAGGCCACGGAGGGGGCCCAGGTCAGCCTGACACCCTCGCCGGTGTTGCTGGGCTCGGCCACCGTGCTGACGGGCGTGGGGCTGCTGGCGCTCGTGCCGGGGGCGCATCGGCTCGTTGACGCGGAGGCGGAGCTGGCGGCGCTCGTCGCCGCTCGGGGACCCGTGGACGCGGTGCATGCGAAGGGCCTGGAGCTCATCGACCGTCACCCCTCGGACTACCTGCTGTACCGACTGGTGGCCTCGGCCCACACCTCGCGCGGCGGTGAAGGCGCGGGAGACACGCTGGCCTTCGTCAACCGCGCGCTGTACCTGGCGCCTCGGGACTCCGTGTCCCATCGCGTGGCGGGCCGCGCGCTGCTGTCCCTGGGGCGACGCTCGCAAGGCTTCCTGGAGTACCGGCTGGCGCATGAGGCCGGAGACACGGGCGCGCTCCTGGGCGAAGCAGTGCGTCGGGCACACACGGTGGAGGACCTGTCGGCGATGACGCCGGCCTCGGCCGAGGTCGCGGGCCGTCTCATCGACTCGCTGAACAATACGCCTGGACGGCAGGAGCTGGCGCTGGCCTACGGGGCCTGGGCCCGCGAGCACTTCGAGGGACAGCCCGGCGTGACGGAGCTCTGGGCGCGCGAGGCTCGGCTGCGACTGCAGCGCAAGGAGCTGCCGGAAGCGGAGGCCGCTTGCGTGGAGGTCGAGCGTCGCGAGCCGGAGCGACTGGACACCGCGCTGCTGCGCGCCGAGGTGCTCAAGGGCCAGGGCGAGCGGGACGCCTCACTCGGGGCCGTGGAGGCGCTGCGGGCCCGTCACCCGGCCAATGTGGAGCTGGCCTTCACCCTGGCCTCCTGGCAGATGGAGGCGGGGCTGACGCGGCGGGCTCGCGAGACGCTCCAGTCAGTGGGCGGCCTCATCTCCGACTACCGCCAGCGGGCACTGCTGCTGTCGATGGAGGCGGAGGGCCTGGAGCGCGAGGGCCTGCTGTCGCGTGCCGTCGAGCGACGACAGACGGCGGCGCGCCTGGTGCCGAGCCCCGACGCGTACTTCGCGGTGGCGCGGTTGCAGGAGACGCTGCGTCGCTATGACGCCGCGGCGCGCTCGGTGCGCGAGGGCCTGAGCCTGTTGCCGCCCGACTCCCGCGAGGCCGCGCGGGCGTGGGTGTCGCGCCTGGAGTCCGCCGAGAAGGCCCGGGTGGACACGCGTCGCAAGGAGCTGATGAACGACCCGAGGGCGCAGGAGCTGGAGCACCTGTTGGGCGGCCCGAGAGAGCCGCCCGTGGAGCCCTAGCGCCCGCGGACATCGGGTCAGGCGGGCATCGGTGCTTCCTGCTCCATGAACACCGGAGTGATGGGAACCACCGACGGGACGGGTTGCTGCAGTCCCTCGTGGATGAACGAGGCCACCAGCGGCCACTCCAGCGTGGCGAAGTCCTGGAAGCGCATCTCCAGGGCCTCCTCGTGGGAGCCCGCGCGGAACAGCAGGTGCTCCGTCAGGCTGAGCGTCTCGTCCACCGCCACCGGCAGCCCATACAGCTCACCGAAGGGCGGTTCAGCCCCCAGCTCGCAGTCCGGGAAGTGGTCGGAGAACTCCCGCTCCGTGGCGAGCCTCGCCGTGCGACAGCCCAGAAGCTCGCGGACACGCGCCAGGTTCACGGTGCCCGCCGCGGGCACGACGAATATCCACGGTTGTCGGTCCGCCATGACGATGACGGACTTGGCCACGCGCCAACCCGAGACGTGGAGTGCCTCCGCCAGCTCCTGTGCCGTGACGGCGCGCGGGTGCCAGTAGCGTTCATAGAAGACGCGGCTGCGTTGCAGATAGTGCTGGATGGATGCCGGAATCACGGGGCGTCACCTCCTTGAGAGAAAGGTGCTCACCCCGACGGTTCCGACCACCACACCCCATGCCCCTCGATACCAGGGCCATCCGCCGGGCGCCCGCCGTCCCGTCACTGGGGCAGGCAAGCGGGCTGGCGTCACTCACTGCTGAAAGTCGTAGATGCTTCCCAGCTTGAGGATGCGGGTCAGCTCATCCAGCGCGGTCATCGTCTCGCGCGCGAGGTGGGGGTCCTGCAAGTCGCGAGGCCGCAGCACCTCGCGGTAGTGACGGCGCACCCAGGCGGCCAGGGACTCGTGCAGGGCCGGCGTGTAGAAGACGTCGGCGTCGATGGCCCGGCGCTCGGTGTCCGTGAGCCACACGCGCTGGCGCAGGCACGCGGGGCCTCCGCCGTTGTTCATGGACTGGCGCACGTCCAGGTAGTGCACGGCCTTCACCGGCGTGTCCTCGGCGAGGATGCGCTCCAGGAAGCCGCGCGCGGCGGGCGTCTCGCGGCTCTCCACCGGGGCGACAATGGCCATCGTCCCATCCGGCAGCGTCAGCACCTGCGAGTTGAACGGGTACGCCTTCACCGCGTCCTTGGGCGGCAGCTCCGCGCTGCTGGCCACCACCGCGCGGAAGTCCGGCCCCAGCTTCTCGCGCAGCACCTGGAGCAGGCCCGGGTAATCCACGAAGGCCAGCTCGTGCAGCATGAGGAAGCGCTCGTTGCCCACCGCGAGCACGTCCGTGTGGAAGGCACCCGCGTCGATGCCCTCCGGGTGCTGCTGCGGGAAGAGCACGCAGCGCGAGTCGAGCTGATGAAGTCGGGCCAGGGCCTGGCTCGCCTCCAGCGTCTGCCGGGCGGGGAAGCGCTTGGGGCCGGGGACGTCCTGCCACGCGCTGCGACCCCAGGCGAGCAGGTGCACGCCCGGGTGGCCCGGGGTGGCCAGCCGTGTGTGGTTGGCCGCGCCCTCGTCCGCGAAGTGGCTGCCGGGCGGCAGCGGCGCGTGCACCGCGAAGTGCTTCTCGTTGGAGAAGATGGAGCGCAGCACCGAGTGCGTCGTGTCCGCCTCCAGCGCGCGGTGGAACATCTGCGACAGGTTGGCGGGCGTCAGGTGCACGCGGCCGTCGACGGTGTCCGTGCTGGGGGCCACGGTGGCGGCGTTGGCCGTCCACATGGAGGAGGCGCTGGAGGTGAGCCGCAGCAGGTGCTCGCCCTCGCGCGCGGCGCGGGTGATGACCTCCTCGTCCGTGCCGGTGAAGCCCAGGGCGCGCAGGGCGCGCAGCGAGGGGCGCGGCTGGGGAGGCAGCACCGCCTGTCCGACGCCCAGGCTGGAGACGAAGCGCATCTTCTCCAGGCCCTGGAGCGCGGCCTCGCGGGGATGGCTCGGCTCTCCGACGTGGCTCTGCGACGCCAGGTTACCGGGCGACAGGCCAGCATAGTTGTGGGTAGGACCGACGAGCCCGTCGAAGTTGTATTCGCGCATGGGGTATGGAGCGACTGTGGAGCATCCCCCCTTAGCAAAGCGCCTGAAACGTTTCCTCCGGTACCTGCTCATCCGGAGCGTCCTGTTGTGCCTTCAACCCCTCCCGCTGGGTTGGGCGCGCTCCCTGGGCTTCCGCCTGGGCGGACTTGCCTACACGCTGGCCGGTGGGGAGCGCCGCAAGGCCTTGAAGTCGCTGGCCGTGGCCTTCCCGGAGAAGTCCGACGCGGAGCGGCAGGCCCTGGGCCGCGCCTCCTTCCGGCATCTGGGCGCCGCCGCGCTGGAGGTCGCCTGCACGGGCGCCCTGGACAGGGGGCTGGAGCAACTGGTGGCCTGGCCCGAGGCCGACCGGGCCGTGCTGGACGCGGCGCTGGCGCGGGGCAAGGGCGTGGTCTTCATCTCCGGCCATGTGGGCAACTGGGAGCTGCTCGCCCGCCGCGTGGCCCGCGCGGGCTACCCGAGTCAGAGCATCGCGAAGGAGACCACCGACCCCCGGCTCACCGTGCTGGTGGAGCGCTTCCGGGCGCGGGGTGGGGTGCGCAGCATCTGGCGCGGCCAGGACGGCGCCGCACGGGCCATGCTGCGGGCGCTGCGGGCCGGCGAGATTCTGGGCCTGCTCATCGACCAGGACACCAAGGTGCAGTCGCTCTTCGTGCCTTTCTTCGGAGAGCTGGCGGCCACGCCTCGCGCCGCGGCGGACCTGGCGGTGCGCACGGGCGCGGCGGTGGTGACGGGCTTCTGCCACCGCGTGGAGGGTGGGGGCTACCGGCTGTCGATGGAGGAGGTGCCCGTGCCCGTCAGCGAGGACCGCGAAGTCGCCGCGCTGGAGCTCACCCAGGCCCTGTCCGCGCGAATCGAGGCGGCCATCCGGCGCACCCCCGAGCAGTGGGTGTGGATGCACCAGCGCTGGAAGACGCGCCCGCCCGCGGCTCCTCAACCCGTGCTCGTCGAGGCGGCGCACGCCACCGCCCGGTGATAGAAGGCACCCGTGCCGCGCCTGTCCGTCCGACTCCTCGCCGCCTGCCTGCTCGTCGCGGCGTGCTCCCCGCGTCGCTCGGCGGAGGGGCCCCCGCAGCAGCCCCCGCCCCAGGTGGTGCTCCATGGCGCGCGGCTGATGTCCTACGAGGGCGAGCGCCTCACGCTGTCGGGCGAGGCCGAGCAGCTCACCTACCAGCGCGCGGGGGGCGACGTGCAGGCCACCAATGCCACGCTGCGCATGCCCCCGGGCACCACGGAGGAGGGCATGTCGGTGGGCACGTCGGCGGGCATGGACATCAGCGCTCCGAATATGGAGGGCAGCCTCGCGTCCAAGCAGCTGGTGGCTTCGGGGGGCGTCGTCGTCCGCACGGGTGAGGGGATGGTGGTGAACACGCCCCGGTTGACCTACGACGCCGTCCAGAAGGGCGCGCATGGCAACGAGGGCGTGCAGGTGCGAGGGCCGGCGTACCGACTGCGGGCGGACCGTTTCTCACTGTCCTTCCCGGATGAGACATTCAACTTCGAAGGCTCGGTGGAGACCGTGCTGGGAGCGGCTGAGCGTGATTGAGTTCCTCGTGATGGCGTTCTTCGTGGCGCAGCCCCTGCCCGCCGTCGCCGCCACGCCCGTGGATGGCGGGACGCCGCCCGTCAGCGCGGATGCGGGTAGCACGGCGGCCAGCCCGAGCCAGGGCCCGCTGGGGCCGGTGGACCTGAAGGAGCCGGTTCAAATCAACGCCGACCTCATCGAGGGCGGCAAGTCGCAGGCGACGCTCACCGGCAACGTGAAGGTGAAGCACCGCACCCTGGATTTGAAGTGCGACCGGATGATTGCCTACTTCGCCTCGACGCGCGTGGTGACGCGCGTGGTGTGCACCGGCGGAGTGAACGCGGTGGACGGCGACCGCATGGCCCGGGGCGAGCGCGCCGAGTACGACGTGGCCAGCGGAGTCCTCGTCGTCACGGGCACGCCCGAGGCGCGCCAGGGGACCACGTACATGCGTGGGACGAAGGTGCGCCTCACGTTGGGTAGCGAGCGACTCGACGTGGAGAACGCCGTCATCATCTTCGAGTCTCCTCCGTCGGCCCCCGCGCCCGGCAAGCGGAAGGGCACGGCCGCGCCCGCTCGCACGACGCCCGCGCAGCCGCAGGAGGCCGCTCCACGATGAGCGACGGCAAGCTGTACGCCGATGGCCTGAAGAAGGCCTACCGCGGTCGCCAGGTCGTCAACGGCGTCTCCTTCACCGTGGCCCCGGGCGAAGTCGTGGGCCTGTTGGGCCCCAACGGCGCCGGCAAGACGACGAGCTTCAACATGGTGGTGGGCCTGGTGACGCCCGACGCGGGCCGCGTGCGCATCGGCGACGAGGACCTCACGCACCTGCCCATGCACCGTCGCGCTCGCAAGGGCGTGGGCTACCTGCCCCAGGAGGCCTCCGTCTTCCGCAAGCTCACCGTGCGCGACAACTTCCTGTCCGTGCTGGAGCTCCAGAAGGGCCTGGACAAGCGCGCCCGCGAGACGCGCGCCACCGCCATCCTGGAGGAGTTCGGGCTCACCCATGTCGCCGAGTCCCTGGGCGGCACCCTCTCCGGTGGCGAGCGCCGCCGCGCGGAGATTGCCCGGAGCCTCCTGCCCGAGCCGCGCTTCATCCTCTTCGACGAGCCCTTCGCCGGCGTGGACCCCATCAACGTGGGCGACTTGCAGCGGCAGATCTTCCTGCTCCGCGAGCGTGGACTGGGCGTCCTCATCACCGACCACAACGTCCAGGACACCCTGGGTATCTGTGACCGCGCCTACATCATCACACAGGGGCAGATCCTCGAAGAGGGGACGCCCGCCGAGATTGCCGCCTCTCCCCGAGCCCGAGCCGTCTACCTGGGAGAACGGTTCCGCCTCCAGCAGCCCTTGTGAGGACGACTGGCCTTCGGCCAACCGAATGCATAGACTGCGTTGGCCTCGCTTTTGCGTCGTCCGGTCAACACGGCCGAATCACGCTCAGTGCGTGTAAGCTGTTGGTTTCCTTGTGGAATTTTGAATATGCAAGCAAGGGACCACGATTGCACCACTAGACGGCGTCAGGGTGCCTTGTTACGTTGGCACGGTCTTTGATTGGTCCCGTGTTGTGTAGGGGCTGAATCACTCGGGGAGACCCTGTCTCATGGCGATGGAACTCAAACAGAGCCTGAAGCTTGCGCAGCAGCTGGTGATGACGCCCCAGCTCCAGCAGGCCATCAAGCTGCTTCAGCTCTCCCGCATGGAGCTGCTGGAGCAGGTCCGCGAGGAGATGGATCAGAATCCACTCCTGGAACAGCCGGACGAGCAGGCACCGGGCGACGTGGGGGACAAGGAGCCCGGGGAAGCGTCGCTGGAGGCGGACAACGTCGAGATGCCCCGCGACGGGGACATGCCGGCGGCCACGAGCGACACGGCCACGGAGTTCAAGGCGGACGGCGACGGCCCCCCGGAAATCGACTGGGAGGCGTACCTCAACAGCTACCAGTTCAACGAGCAGACCACCGCCTCCAACAAGGGGAACGTGGCCACGGACGACCTTCCGTCGTTCGAGGCCAACCTCGTCAAGAAGGAGGACCTGGTCGACCACCTCCAGGAGCAGCTCGGCACGCTGCGCCTGAACGACGCCGAGCGCCGCGTCGCCATGCTCATCCTCGGCAACCTGGATGACGACGGCTACCTGAAGCTGCCGGACGTGGAGGGCGACCCGCTCATCCGCCTGTGCAACGAGGCGGACGTGCCCATGCACGTGGCCGAGCGCACCCTGCGGCGCATCCAGATGCTGGAGCCCCGCGGCTGCGGCGCGCGCGACTTGCAGGAGTGCCTGCTCATCCAGTTGCAGGGGATGAAGGAGCCGCACGCGCCGCTCCTGGGCCTCATCATCAAGCGGCACATGAAGTACCTGGAGAGCAAGAACCTGCCCGCCATCGCCAAGGACCTGAAGGTCACCTTGGAAGAGGTGGTGGAGGCGGTGAAGCTGCTCCCCAAGCTGGACCCGAAGCCGGGCCGCAACTTCAGCGGCGACGACGCGCAGTACATCACCGCCGATGTCTTCGTCTACAAGATGGGGGACGAGTACACGGTGGTGCTCAACGACGACGGCCTGTCCAAGCTGCGCATCTCCGGCACCTACCGGAACGCGCTGAAGACGGGTGCGGTGGGCCCGGGCCAGACGAAGGACTTCATCCAGGACAAGCTGCGCAGCGCGGTGTGGCTCATCCGCTCCATCCACCAGCGGCAGCGGACCATCTACAAAGTCACCGAGAGCATCGTGAAGTTCCAGAAGGACTTCCTGGACAAGGGCATCGCCCACCTGAAGCCGCTCATCCTCCGGGACGTGGCCGAGGACATCGGCATGCACGAGTCCACGGTGAGCCGCGTGACGACGAGCAAGTACGTGCACACGCCGCAGGGCATCTTCGAGCTGAAGTACTTCTTCAACTCGTCCATCTCCCGCGTGTCCGGCGAGGACACCGCGAGCGAGGCGGTGAAGCACCACATCAAGCAGCTCGTGTCGCAGGAGGACGCGCGCAACCCGTACTCGGACCAGAAGATTGTGGAGCTCCTGCGCTCGCAGGGCACCGAAATCGCGCGGCGCACGGTGGCCAAGTACCGCGAGGTGCTGGGCATCCTCCCGAGCAGCAAGCGCAAGCGGTACTACTGAGTCCGTGACAAGTGGCTCTTTCCCCGGGCCTGCCGGGGGATGAGATTCGGGGGCGCCATGAGCGCCCCTTTTTCTTTTCCCTCGGATGCCGACGCCCCCCGCCGGGAGCTCGTGCCCCTCGTCGTGCCGCCCGTCGTCCTGGAGGGGCGCACGGTGCGCCTGGAGCCCATGACGCTCGGGCACGCCCCGGCCCTGGCCGCGCTGTGCGAGGACGACATCTTCACGAACTTCTCGGTGGTGCTGCGCTCGCTGGAGGACGTGGAGCGCTTCATCACCCGGGCGCTCGGCGCGGCGGAGCGGGGCACGGAGCGCCCCTTCGTCATCGTGGAGCGCGAGTCGGGGGCTGTCGTGGGCACCACCAGCTACCTGGACATCCAGCGAGAGCACCGGACGCTGGAGATTGGCTGGACGTGGCTGGGCCGCCGGGTGTGGCGCACGCGCGTGAATACCGAGGCCAAATACCTGCTGCTGAGCCACGCCTTCGACACGCTCGGCGTCATGCGCGTGCAGCTCAAGACGGACCGGCGCAACGCCCGCTCGCGCGCGGCGATTGAACGGATGGGCGCGAAGCTCGAGGGCATCCTCCGCAACCACGTGCTGGTGCGCGGCGGGGTGGTGCGCGACAGCGTGTACTACGGCGTCATCGACACGGAGTGGCCGGAAGTGAAAGCTCGGCTGGAGGGCTTCCTCCAGCAAGCGGGCTAGCAGACAGGCGGGCAGGCGTGGGGGTGGGAAAGGTGACGGCCCGGCGCCGTTCTGCCCCCAGTGGGGCGGGGCGGTGGGTATAGGGTGCGACCCGTATGCACTCTTCCTCTCGTTTCCCTTTTGGCGCGGTGTCGGGAGTCCTGGTCGCGCTCGGGTTGCTGTCGGGCTGTGGTGACGACTTCACCACGGAGACCGTGGACCTGGCGGGGCTCGCGGACCGCTCGCTCACGTACGCGCACGCGGACGTGGACCTGTTCGAAGTGGAGCAGGCCCCGGGCTCCCACCGCGTCACGGTGACCTTCTCCCAGGCGGATGGAGACCGCTGCACCCGCCTGAACGACGGCGCCACCGCGACGTTCAACGGCCAGGTCATGCAGCTGGAGCAGGGCGGTGTCGATGCCACCGCGGGCCGCGACGTGTGCCTGCCCACGCGGGCCTTCTTCGACTTCGACCCCGATGCCTGGGCTGCGCTGCCGCCCACGGATGCGCGCATCGTCTTCCAGGACGCGAGCGCCACCGTCACCCTCACGATGAAGGAGGGGCAGGCGAAGCGCACCTTCACGGGGACGGCGACGCGACTGCTGCGGGGCCAGACGTACTCGTTCCAGTGGACCCCGACGACCGAGTCGCTCAACGGCGCCGCCGCCACGCTCCTGCCCGAGGGCGGCACCGTCACCGCGGGGATGACCGTCACGCGCGAGGGCGGGAAAATCACCTTCACTGTTCCCTCGCAGCTGGGCGCGGCCACGCATCTGCTGACCTTGAGCGGCACCGTGCAGGGCGAGGTGACGGAGTGCACGGGCGTGGCCTCCTGCCGGGGCTCCTACTTCCACTCGCAAGAGCAGGTGGTGGCGGTGCAGTGAGCAGGCTGCTCGCCTGAGCCCGTGTCTCAAGATACCCGGCGCATGGCGCGGCGCGTGATACCGACGCGTGATTTCGAGGGGTTGAAGAGTCTGGTGCCCCGCATCAATGCGGGCCAGCGACGCCGGGTTGTCAGCCCCCGGACGCGTGGTGCGCTCGGGAAGAGGCAACGTGGGGGGACGGGTTGCTTTCCCGGGGTCAGAAGTTTCTGATCTGTCACGCAGCTCCCCTCACCCTAGGAGGCAGCCACGCATGCAGTTCAACATCACCTTCCGTCATTTCGGGGCGTCGGATTCTCTCAAGGAATACGCACGCGAGAAGGTCGAACGGGTGAACAAGCTGTTGGACAGAGCAGGAGAGGCACACGTCGTGCTGTACCTGGAGCGTTACGTCCACCACGCGGACATCACCATCCAATCCGGCGCCTGGGTGCTGCGCGGGCGGGCGGAGAGCGATGACATGTACGCGTCCATCGACCTGGCGATGGACAAAATCGAGCGCCAGCTGCGCCGCTACCGGGACAAGCTGAAGACGCATCACGGCCGCGAACGCGTCCACCACCGTCAGGACCTGGTGAACAACCTGAAGGTGCGTCACGCCGTCTTCGAGGTGCCGGACGTGGAGGAGCTGGCCGCCATCGCCGCGCAGTCCACGGCGGAGCCGTCCACGACGACGACAGCCGCGGACCCTGTCGACACCGCCGCGAGCGCCGCGACGCGCGTGGTGCGCGCCACCCAGCTCACCGTGAAGCAGCTCTCGGTGGACGAGGCGGTGATGCAGATGAACCTGATGAACAACGACTTCTACGTCTTCCACAACGTGGAGTCGGACGCGCTGGGCATCATCTACCGGCGCAAGGATGGCCAGTACGGCCTCATCGAGCCCCACGAGCCGCCGGCCCTGGCCGTCGCAGTGGGGACCTGAGTCCGTCCGCCAGTCCGGTGAGGAAGAGTCGCGCTCCGCCACCCCCCTCGAGGAGGCGGAGCGCGAACACCCCCGTCCGGTGTGTGACGGGGGCGTTGCCGTTCCTTCATGGATGCTGTCTCCGGCGCCCGTGGTCGGCCACGTGCACTGGTGTCCCCCCAGCCACCCGGAATGGCGGCTGGCGCATCCGTCGCCAAGAACGACGGCGCGCGAAGGGCATATCGGCCGGAAAAAGACGGCGCGCTCCACCCCTCCCCCGGGGGATGGAGCGCGCCCTGGGCGTTGGTCCGCGACATGCGCCCGGCGGCTCGTCAGTAGAACTTCTTGCAAGCGATGCGCTTCTGCTCGTTGCGAGCATCACCCGCCATGCTGGCGACGGTTATCGAGGTCGAGGCCAGGGGGGCGCGCGCGTTGACGAGCGCCAGCGTCATCAGCGCGGCCCGCTCTCCCAGGGGGCGCTGGTGGAGCGCGGCGGGGAAGGCCAGGGTGACGTCCTTCTCCAGCGCGCTGCCGCACTCGCGCATGCCCGCCAGGGTGTCTCCCTGGCGCTTCAGCACGTAGGCGCAGGGCCCCACGCGGCCGTGCAGGTACGTGCCGTCCTCGGTGAGGTCCACCGCCAGCCCGCCGAAGGTGCCCCAGACGCGGGTGTCGTCCCCCTCGGCCAGCTCCAGCCGCGTCGCCCGGTGGCCCACGGCGCCGGTCAGCTTCTGGTAGTCCCATTCGAGCGAGACAGGGTCCCTGCGGTAGCGGCCGTGCATGGAGTTGGCGGAGATGCTCAGCGTGGAGCTGGGGCCGGTGATGGCGTCGCCCTGCAGGAGCAGGGACTCCTCGGCGGCGTCTCCCAGGGCCATGCCCCTTGGAGACGCGGTGGTGGCGCAGCCGGTGGCCCACACCGAAATCAGGACAAGGCTCGAGCACAGAGTTCGCTTCATGGCGGTCGCTCCCTTTCTGCTTTGATTCGAGGATTCACGGCGGGAAACGGCGGCCCCGCGGCCGCATATCGCCCCCAGGGACGACCGGGGAGGGTGGCCTGGGGACGAACCCAAGGCCCCCCGGGCCCTGATGCGCAGTGAGCGGCCGTGGGGCCAGGACGACAGGCGACCCTTGCGCGAATCGAGGGTGAGGAGTAATTGCCGCCATCTCAGGAGCGCCAGCGCGGGAGCGTCAGTGAGAATCGCCGAGTTCCTCAGCCCCCAAGCCGTCATCGCGGACATGCAGTCGCGGACGAAGCCGGAGGTGTTGCGCGAGCTGAGCGCCACGTTGGTGCGAGCCCACCCCCTGCTTCAGGAAGACCGGCTGGTGGAGGTGCTGCGCGAGCGGGAGAAGCTGGGCAGCACCGGCATCGGCGAGGGCGTGGCCATCCCCCACGGCAAGCTGCAGGGCATGTCGCAGCTCCAGGCGGCCTTCGGCGTGTCCCGGGCGGGCGTGGACTTCGAGGCCATCGACGGCAAGGCCACCCACCTGTTCTTCGCGCTGGTGGCCCCGGAGAACAGCGCGGGCGTGCACCTCAAGGCGCTGGCTCGCATCTCCCGCCTCTTCAAGAATCCCCGCTTCCGGGCCTCCATCCTGGAGGCGACCACGGCCGCGGCCATCCACGAGCTCATCATCCAGGAAGACGCACGGCCCTGAGGGGCTGTCCTCAGGGGGGACCCCATGGACGTGGTGTTGCGGCCCATCAACGACCGGTTCTTCCACGAGCAGGTGCTCCCGTTCCTGGCGCGCGCCATGGGCGATGCGACGGGCGCCCTGGAGTCGCTCCTGGAGACGCTGGGCGACGGGCAGGCGCGGATGCTCTGCGAGCGGATGCTGGCCACGGCGGTGCCCGGAGGCCTGGGCTCGGTGGACACGGACCCCTGGTCGGACCTGGTGGACCGGCTCGCCTTCCTCCCCTGGAAGGAAGGCCCCGCGGGCTGGGAGGTGGGCACGCAGCACGCCGGCTACGCGGACGCCTGGGACGAGGCGCTGCACCTGTCGCTGATGCTGGAGGAGCCCCACTACCCGTACTGGGACTCGAAGGGCGCGCGCGAGGTGCGCGACGGCTTCCGCTTCAGGCCCCTGGCGGACATGGGGCTGGCGTCGCTGCTGGCGGGGCACTGGGACCCCTTCCCGGAGTTCCCCCCGGACCGCGTCTTCGTCACCCAGGGCCGGGGCGAGTACTTCCCCACTGAGCGCTTCGCCTTCGCCGACTGGGCCTGGCGCCCGGCCCGAGCGGTGGCGCACTGGCAGGTGAACCTGCCGCGCAAGCTGGAGCGGCTCATCGCCCGCGAGCAGGAGCGCATGAAGCTGCCGTCGCTGCCGGAGAAGGACGAGGTGCTTGGCTACTGGCTGGGCAAGCTGCCTCAGCCGCCGCCGCTGACGGTGGCCTTCTCCGGGCTGGGGCCGCGCGCGGCGAGCTGGATTCGGGAGCTGGGCGCGCTCACCACGCACATCCGCCAGGCGGCGATGGCCAAGCAGGGCCTGGCCGCGCTCGTCACCAAGGGCAGCACCGTCCGAATCTAGGGCTTGGGCGGCGCTGGCGCCGGGCTGTCCAGCAGGAGGGTGACGGGCCCGTCGTTGACGAGCGCCACCTTCATGTCCGCCGCGAAGATGCCGGTGCCCACGGTGAGGCCGCGCTGACGCAAGCCCTCGCAGGCGCGCTCGTACAGGGCCTTGGCGACAGCGGGCTCCATGGCGTCGATGAAGCTGGGGCGCCGGCCCTTGCGCGCGTCTCCGTAGAGGGTGAACTGGCTGACGACGATGAGCTGACGGGAGGTGTCCTCCAGGGAGAGGTTCATCTTCCCGGCGGCGTCCTCGAAGATTCGAAGCGTGGCGAGTTTCTCCACCATCCACGCCACGTCCGCTTCCGTATCGCCCTTGCCCACGCCCAGGAGCACCAGCAGGCCGGGGCCCATGTCACTCACCCGTTGCCCGTCCACCGTCACTGATGCCTCCAGCACCCGCTGCACCACCGCTCTCATCGAAGTTTCCTCCACGGCTGTCAGGGGCACCCCTCATGATGCGCCCAGGTGTTATCGGCATCTTGGGCGTTGAGAGGACCGCAGTGAAAAGAAGTCCACATGTGAGGGTCGCCAATTTCCACTTGGCGGTAGAGCGAGCGCCCAACCGTGGACTCCCGCACCCCCTCTCCCTTGCCGTGCTTTCGCGCCCTTCCCCATAATGGCCGCCGACTTCCCCGGAGCGTGCGTGCAGGTTCTTCGAGCCAGACACCTCTTGGCCGCGCTGGCCATCGTTTCCCTGCTGCTTCCCTACGGTGCCCTCGCGGCGCCGCCCACCTCCGCCGAGAAGCGCGCGGACCGCGAAGCCCTGCGGGCCGCGTTGCTCGAGGTATTGCAACGCGCGCCGCTCAAGGTGAGCCGCGTGGGCGTCCACATGCAGAGCCTGGACGACGGCGCGGTGGTGTTCACCCACAACGCGGACGAGCTGCTCAACCCGGCGTCCAACGTGAAGCTCGTCACGTCCGCGGCGGCGCTGGCGACGCTCGGGCCGGAGTTCCGCTACGACACGGAGTTCCTCGTCGAGCCGGAGATGCCGACGGACGGCAAGGTGAAGACGCTCTACGTGCGCGGCAAGGGCGACCCGTCCATGACGACCGAGCGCCTGTGGGGCGTGGTGTCGGAGCTGTGGCACTCGGGCCTGCGCGAGGTGGGGGACATCGTCGTGGACGACTCCTGGTTCGACGCCGAGCGCACGCCGCCCGGGTATGACCAGGAGGACTCGGACCGGGCCTACATGGCGCCCACCGGCGCGCTGAGCCTCAACTGGAACGCGGTGGCCATCTTCCTGCGCCCCGGCGCGAGCCCCGGCGCCAAGGGCACCGTGGAGATGGAGCCCCCCAGCGACTACTTCGTCGTGGACAACCAGCTGTCCACCGGCGCGAAGCGCGCGCGGCGCGTCTCCGTGACGTCGGACGCGGCGGGCTCGCAGCAGAAAATCGTGGTGCGCGGGCAGGTGCCGCCCGAGCGCGGCGGAGCCGTCAGCGTCTGGAAGAAGATCGACAACCCTCCCATGTACTTCGGCCAGACGCTCAAGCAGCTGTTGAGCACGCGCGGCATGAAGGTGAAGGGCCGGGTGAAGACGGGCCTGACGCCGTCCAAGGCGCGCATGGTGCACGTGGCCCAGTCGGACACGTTCGACGTGCTGCTCAAGCGCCTCAACAAGCTCTCCAGCAACTTCGTCGCCGAGCAGCTCCTCAAGACGATGGGCGCGGAGGGGCGCGGCCAGCCGGGCACCTTCACCAAGGGCGTGGAGGTGGTGGAGCAGTTCCTGGAGCGCGACGTGGGCATCTCCCGCGGCACGTACGTGATGAAGAACGGCAGCGGCCTGAACGACGCGAACCGCTTCTCCGCCGCGCAGCTCAACAAGCTCCTGCGCTACATGTACACGCGCTTCCCCTTCGCGCCGGAGTACCTGTCCTCGGTGCCCATCGCCGGCAAGGACGGCACGCTGAAGTACCGCTTCGAGGGCAGCGACGCGGTGGGCAAGCTGCGCGCGAAGACGGGCACGCTGGAGGGCGTCTCCGCGCTGAGCGGCTACGTGACGAGCGCGGGCGGTGAGCGCTTCTCCTTCTCCATGATGGTGAACGACTTCGCCGGCCGCGCCGGGCCCATCGTCGCGGGCCTGGACGCGCTGGGCGCGGCGGTGGCCGCCACGGGCTCCAGCCTGGGGCCCTCCAGCGCGGTGGCCTCCCTGGCGGATGGGGGCAAGCCGTCGGGTGCCATCGACGACGTGGCGGCTCGCATCAAGACGTACCTGGACCTGGGCCGGCAGAGGGACCAGCGCAACCTGGGCTTCCTGCGCACGGCGTGGCGCAGCGAGAGGGACCCGGCGGTGCGCGCGGTGCTGGCGGAGAGCCTCTACCAGTCCAACCCGCATGACTACCTGGGGGCGCGCACGCTCCTGGACAGCTACTCGGCGGGCAATGACGTGTACGGCCGGCTGAGGGAAGTGGCGCGGCTGCTGTCCGTGGAGGTGCCCGGCGTCACCAGCATGGTGGAGCTGGCGGCGGGCGGTAACACGGAGGCGCTGGCCCGGGTGCTGGAGCTGGCGGGCGCCACGGGCGTGGATGCCCAGGCGCAGACGGAGATGTCCGTGGCGCTGGGCGAAGTGGCCCGGACGGCGCCGGAGGAGCTCGTGGTGGCGCTGCGCGCGGCGTCTCCGGCGGACCGGGAGTCGTCCTCCACGCTGCTGGCCCGCGCGCTGGTGCAGGCGGGGCAGGCGGACCATCCCTTCTGGAAGTCGCTGCGCAGGCTGCA
The DNA here is from genome assembly GCF_024198215.1 of Myxococcus qinghaiensis. Lineage (GTDB taxonomy): Bacteria > Myxococcota > Myxococcia > Myxococcales > Myxococcaceae > Myxococcus > Myxococcus qinghaiensis. Next base: position 54,215 of record NZ_JAKCFA010000009.1, on the reverse strand, counting down.
GGGCGCGGCGGACCCCCAGGTGGCCACCTTCGCCAAGGGGCTGGACTCCACGCTGTCGCAGAAGGTGGCGGAGGCCAAGGCGCCCCGTCCCGAGGGCGGCGCGCCGGTGCAGGTGGTGGCGCCGGCGGGGGGCTCCTCGGCTCCTCCGCCCCCGCGTTCCACGGGCAGTGCCCCTGATGCGTCACGCACCGCGGAGACGCGTCCGGGCGGGTAGTACCGGGTGGGCGGGTGCCACCTCTCAGGTGGTGCCCTCCCGCACCTTTCCTCCGAAGCCTCCTCGTCCGTGGGGCCGCCAGCCGGGCGAGTCTGCGGGCCGGGCTCCGCCTTCTGGAAATGTCAGGCCGCGCTGCTATACGTCGGAGGCAACCTGCCAGGGCTGATGCCCGGCGGGGCAGATTCCTCTCCGTGGTGGAGGGGAACTCGACGGAAAGACAGAGGGAGCGGTCATGGCAGGAGGCGTGAACAAGGTCATCCTCATCGGCAACCTGGGTGCGGACCCTGAAGTGCGGTTCACCCCGGGCGGTCAGGCGGTCGCGAACTTCCGCATCGCCACCAGCGAGAGCTGGCAGGACAAGAACGGCCAGAAGCAGGAGCGGACCGAGTGGCACCGCATCGTCGTCTGGGGAAAGCTCGCGGAGCTCTGCGGCGAGTACCTGAAGAAGGGACGGCAGTGCTACGTCGAGGGCCGCCTGCAGACGCGCGAGTGGATGGATAAGGAGAACCGGAAGAACTACACCACGGAAGTCGTGGCCAACGCGGTGACGTTCCTGGGCGGTCGTGACGCCGGGGATGGCGCGAGCGGCGGTGGTGGTGGGCGCCGGCAGTCCGGTGGTGGCGGTCAGTCGCGCGGCATGGACAACAACGACTACGGCCAGCCGCCTCCCATGGATGACGGCATGGGCGGTCCCTCCGGCGGCGGCGGCAACAACGAGGACGACATCCCGTTCTGAGCCAGGTCGCGCGGCACTCCAGAAACGAACCGGCCGCTCCCCGGAAGTCTCGGGGGCGGCCGGTGTGCTTTTCAGGGCTGTGGCGAAGAGGGCCCAGCGCCCGCGAGGGGGCCGTGCCCTTGGGACTAGTGGCTTGAGGGACCGAAGGCGGCGCCCGCGGTGTAGAGCGCGTAGATGACGCTCCAGCTCATCGCCGTCAGCAGCAGGAAGAGGATGATGGAGACCGGCTCGAAGCGGCGCATGGCGCGCTCGCTGCCCAGCAGGCCCCAGCCCATGGCGAAGCCCTGGAGGCCGTTGGCCAGGTGGTACGCGGTGCCCAGCGTGCCCAGCAGGTAGACGATGAGCGTGGGGCCGTGGAAGCGCATCTCCCGGGCGATGTCGGAGAAGGCCTCCGGGTGTCCCGCCACCAGCCGCGGCTGCAGGAAGGCCAGCCAGATGTGCGCGCCGAGGAAGGCGAGCACGCCCAGGGCGCTGACGCGCTGGAGGATGTACTTGAAGTTGCCGTAGTTGTTGTAGCGGTTGTTGTTCGGCCGGAAGCTGAAGAGCCGGACGAGGCCCCACCCGGTGTGGAACAGCAGCGGCAGCATGACGATGATGAACGTCAGGGCCTGGGAGTACGGGTTGGCGTACGTGGTGACGGACTTCTCCCACGCGACCGCGCCGTTGAACGCGGAGAGGTTGTCCCAGAGGTGGTTGACGACCCAGAACGTCAGGGGCACCACCGCGAGGAACGAGCCCAGGCGGGACTTGAGGAGCGGAGTCTTCGTTGAAACGGCGTCGGCTGTGGCGGCCTGGGTGCTCATCGGGTCTCCAGCGATGGCGCGCGGGCAAGTGGCCGCGCCCCAAGTCAAAGTCAGGTGACTGTCGGAGGGCGGTTTATAGCCGTTCCGGCCAGGACGCTGGATTTCTTCCGCACCCCCGCATGGCAGCCGCCGCGCACGGAGGCATAAGCCTGGCCTTATGCGTCACCCTGGGTGGCCCTGCTGCCGGGCCGGCATGCGACGGGGCGTCCGCCTTCCGACGTTGGCGGGCACGGCCGGCTCGGGCACGCTAAGTCGCTCTGCCATGTCCGATGAGCTCGTCAGTGGATTGCTGAAGAAGTCCGATGCGCGCGTGGTGCTGGCGCTCACCACGGACCTGTCCCGCCAGGCCCGCGCCACCCACCACACCGCCCCCGCCGCCGCGGCGCTGCTGTCCCAGGCCCTCACCGCCGCCGCCCTGCTGGGAGCGCTCCAGAAGGGCGAGTCCCGCGTCAACCTCCAGGTGGAGTGCGACGGGCCGCTGCGGGGCCTCTTCGTGGACGGCGACACGTCCGGCCTCGTGCGGGGCTACGTGAAGAACACCCTCGTGGAGTACGTGGGCGGCGACCACCAGTACCAATGGCGTCCCGTGCTGGGGAACAAGGGCTTCCTGTCCGTGCTGAGGGACTTGGGCGGCGGTGAGCACTACCGCTCGTCGGTGGAGCTGGAGCGCTTCGACCTCGCGGAGGATTTGGAGCGCTACTTCCACCAGTCGGATCAGCTCCCCTCTCGCCTGGTGCTGGCGCAGCTCCCCCTCCAGGTGGAAGGCAAGACGGAGTCCCTGGGCGTGGTCGCCGGCCTGCTCATCCAGCCCCTGCCCGGCGCGGACCTGGAGACCTTCCAGGCGCTGGGTGAGCGGCTGCGTCGTGACGCCACGTCGGTGCTCCTGACGCACGCGGCGTCGGGTGGGTCCGCGGTGCTGCGCGCGCTGTTGCCGGAGGCGGACTTCGAGGTGATGTCTCGTTATCCGCTGCGCTTCGGCTGCTCGTGCAGCGAGGACCGCGTGAAGCGCGCGCTGCTCGCGCTGGGCCGCGAGGAGCTGAAGGACCTCCTGGAGAAGGAAGGACAGGCGGAGGCCACGTGCCAATTCTGCACGACGCGCTATGTCATTCCTGGAGATGTCATTCGCGGCATGTTGGAGAGCGGCACGGTTTGACTTGGGTGCGTGGCCTCGGTAGAGGCCGCGCGCCATGAGTTACTTCACGCAATTGCTCGAGGGCGGCTACGAAGCCGTCCATCTGCTCAGCGACTCCCGGACGGGCCTGCGGGCCATCGTCGGAATGCACAACACGCGGCTTGGCCCAGGGCTGGGTGGGACGCGCGCGTTGGCGACGTACACCAGCGAGGAGGAGGCCGTCGCGGACGCGCTCCGGCTGGCGCGTGGCATGACGTACAAGGCGGCGCTCGCGGGCCTGCCTCACGGCGGTGGCAAGGCCGTCATCATGCTGCCGCGCGGCAACTTCGATCGGGCGAAGCTGTTCGAGTCCTTCGGTCGCGCGGTGGAGTCGCTCGGCGGCCGCTACATCACCACCGAGGACAGCGGCACCAGCACGGACGACATGGAGCACGTGCGCAAGCACACGAAGCATGTCGTCGGCCTGAAGGAGCGCAGCGGAGACCCGTCGCCGGTGACGGCGTACGGCGTGGCGCGCGCGATGGAGGCCACGGCCAAGCACGTCTTCGGCAGCCCGGACCTCAAGGGGCTGCGCGTCACGGTGCTGGGTGTGGGCCACGTGGGCATGTACCTGGTGAAGGAGCTGCACGAGCGCGGGGCGAAGGTCTGGGTCAGCGACATCAATGCCGCCAGCGTCGCGCACGCGGTGAAGGAGTACGGCGCCACGGCGGTGGACGCGGACACGCTGCACCGCATGGAGGCGGACGTCTACGCGCCCTGCGCGCTGGGCGGCGCCATCAACGACGCCACGCTGCCGCTGCTCAAGGTGAAGGCGGTGTGTGGCGCGGCCAACAACCAACTGCTCACCATGCGACACGGGGAGCAGCTCGCCGGCCGGGGCATCCTCTACGTGCCGGACTACGCGGCCAACGCCGGGGGCCTCATCAACGTGGCCCAGGAGTGGGCGGGGTATGACCGGGAGAAGGCGTACGCCCGGGCGGCGAACATCTTCGACACCATCGACACGGTGCTGCGGCGCGCGAAGGAGTCCGGCCTTCGTCCGGAGCAGGTGGCGGACCGCATGGTGGAGGAGAAGCTGGCGGCCTGACGCGAGCGGCTGAGCCGTCACCCCGGTGTGTCATCCGGATGTGTCGAGGTGGCGGACTTCAGCGGGATGTGGCCAGGGCGCGGTCCTCGGGGTATGACGGGGCCGCACCCCAGCCGGAGCTCACCGCCGTGGCCACCAAGCGGGCAACGCCCGGGCCCAAGGCCCAGGGCAAGCGCAAGCCCACCGCGAAGTCCTCCTCGAAGAAGACTTCTCCCAAGACTCGTGTCGCGCCGTCGTCCGCGTCGTTGTCCGCCGCGGAGCGCAAGCAGGCGCAGAAGCTCGTCTCCATTCCCGTGGACCTGGTGCTGGCGCCGCAGGTGGAAGCGCCGCGTCAGCCCACGGGCAAGGACCAGTCGCGCAAGCGCTCCGCGGGCGTGAAGGAGCTGACGTGGGCGGACTTCGACCGCGCCGTGCACCACCTGGCGGACGCCATCCGCAAGACGTTCAAGCCGGAGGCGGTGGTGGGCGTGGCCCACGGCGGCGTCTTCGTCGGCGGCGCGCTGTCCTCGGCGCTCGGCTGCGCGTTCTTCCCGGTGCGCATCAGCCGTCGCAGCAGGGACCGGGGTGACGAAGGACGCCCGAAGGGTGGGCCGAAGACGAGCGGGGAGATGCCGCGCGAGCTGAAGGGCAAGCGCGTGCTCATCGTCGACGACGTGGCCTCCAGCGGCGACACGCTGTCGCTGGCCACGGCGCTGGCGCGCGAGGCGGGCGCCACCCAGGTGTCGACGGCGTGCCTCATCTCGAAGCCGGAGGGCTTCGCCCCGGACTATGCCGGCCTGACGACGGGCGCGCTCGTCGTCTTCCCGTGGGACTACGCGCCCGGCGCGGGTGATGCGCGCTTCGAAGAGGACCCGGACAAGGCGGGGGCGTGAGCAGTGCCGTGGTGAGGCGATGATTGTCGGCACCGCGGGACACATCGACCACGGCAAGACGTCGCTGGTGAAGGCCCTCACCGGCATCGACACGGACCGGCTCCAGGAAGAGAAGCGCCGAGGCATCACCCTGGAGCTGGGCTTCGCGCACCTGACGCTGGATGACGGCTCGGTGGCGGGCGTGGTGGACGTGCCCGGCCACGAGCGCTTCGTGAAGGCGATGGCCGCGGGCGCCGGGGGCGTGGACCTGGCCGTGCTGGTGGTGGCGTCCGACGAAGGCGTGATGCCCCAGACGCGCGAGCACCTGGACATCTGCCGGCTCCTGGGCGTGCGCGCCGGTGTCGTCGCCCTCACCAAGTCGGACCTGCTGGCGGAGCCCGGGCCGGAGTGGCGCGTGCTGGTGGAGGCGGACCTCGCCGCGCTCACCGCGGGCTCCTTCCTGGAGGGTGCGCCGGTGGTGCCGTGCTCGACGCGCACGGGCGAGGGACTGGACGCGCTGCGTGCCGCGCTCAGCCGGGCCGCCGGGGCGTTGGCGAAGCGTCCCTCGGAGGGGCCGACCTTCCTGCCGGTGGACCGCGTCTTCACGCTCAAGGGCTTCGGCACCGTGGTGACGGGCACGCTGCTGTCGGGCACGGTGGCGGTGGACGACGCGGTGTCGCTGCTCCCCGGGCAGCCGGGGCCGCTGCGCGTGCGCGGCGTGCAGGTGCATGGGCGGGCGGTGGAGAAGGTGGAGGCCGGCCAGCGCGCGGCGGTGAACCTGCCGGGCGTGGAGGCGGAGTCGCTCTCCCGAGGGCAGGTGCTGACGCGCGCCGGAGAGCTGCCCGAGACGCGCATGCTGGACGTGGAGCTGACGCTGCTGCCCACGGCGGAGTCGCCGCTGCCGCGCCGCCGCAAGCTGCTCCTGCACCTGGGCACCTCGCAGGTGGAGGCCACGGTGGCGCTGCTGGACGTGGAGCGGCTGGAGCCCGGCGAGACGACGCTGGCGCAGCTCCGGCTGGATGCGCCGGTGGCGGCGCTCGTGGGCCAGCGCTTCATCCTCCGAGGCTCGCGCGCGCTGCCCGGGCGGGGCGCGACGCTCGCGGGGGGGCGGGTGCTGTCGATTGTGCCGCCTCGGCGTCGCAAGGGCGGCTCGGCGGTGGTGGCGCCGCTGCGGGAGGCGGACCCGGCGGGGCAGGTGGCGTGGCTGTTGCGGCAGGCCGGCTATCGCGGGCTGACGCAGGCGGAGCTGTTCGGCCGCTCCGGGCTTTCGCCTCGGGTGCTGGCGCGCGCGCTGGAGCTCTTGGGCGCTCGGGGCGCGGCGCTGCTGTTGGACAAGGAGCGGCGGCTATACCTCTCCGGCGAGGTGTTCGAGGGGCTGCAGGGACGGGCGCTCGCACTCCTGGCCGCCTTCCATGAGCGCGAGCCCTTGCGCGAGGGCCTGTCCCGCGAGGAGCTGCGCCAGCGCTTGTCGTCAGAGCTGGACGCGCGCGCCTTCCAGCGGGTGTTGCAGGGACTGGGGGACGCCGGGAAGCTGGAGCTGGACCGGGACCTCGTGCGTCTGAAGGGGCGCGGCCGTGCATTGTCGCTGGGGGACGAGGCGGCCCGGGCGCGGCTCGCCGCGGAGCTGTCCGCGACGGGACTGGCCCCGCCCACGGAGGCCGAGCTGTCCCAGAAGCTCCAGCTCCCGGTGCCCCGCCTGAGAGAGCTGTTGAAGGTGCTGATGGCCGAGGGAAGGGTGGCGCGGGTCAGCGAGGAGCTGTGCTTCGACGCGGCGGCGCTGGGGGCCCTGCGGGAACGGCTGGTTGCCCACCTGCGCGAGAAGAAGGAAATTAGCACCCAGGCCTTCAAGGAACTGGTGGGACAGAGTCGCAAGTTCGTCATCCCTCTGTCCGAGTACTTCGACCGGGAGAAGGTGACGCTCCGGGTAGGCGAGAAGCGGGTGCTGCGTCGCGGATGAGCACGAAGCATTACAGCGAGGCGTCGCTGCGCGCCTTCATCGAACCCTTCGCCAACCCCGTGCTCGCGGTGGTGGACGGACGCGTGTTCGCGGCGAATGACGCGTACCTCGCGCTCCTGGGGCTGCCCCGGGAGCAGGTCGAGGGGCGCTCCATCATGGACTTCGTCCAGCCGGAGGACCGCAGCCGGCTGATTGAGCGCTACCGCCTGCTGGAGTCCGGCGTGCCCATGGAGGCGGCGACGCAGCTCTACCAGGTGCCCTCGGCGGACGGCGTCGCCCGGGAGGTGGCCCTCTACGCGTCCCATCTCCCGCTCGAGGGCGGGGGCCGGGCGCTGCTGCTCAACCTGCTGCCGATGATGGACCGGCCCGCCGAGCTGTCCGTGGCCGAGCGCCTGGTGGAGACCTCCGCGGGCCTCGTGTCCGCGCACTCCGAGGACGCGGTGCGCCGCGTCGCCATCAAGGGGCTGGAGGCCGCGGGCTTCAGGGTGCGGCTGCTGCGGTGGGACGGCATGCGGCTGCACGCGCTCGATGGCGGACCTCCGCCCACGGACGTGTACCTGGGGCTGGAGGCGCTGTCGGACGGGCGCCCCGTCTTCGGTGGCGCGGAGCGGGCCGCGCCCACGCACGTGTACCTGCCGGTGGGAGGGCCCCAGGTGGAGGTGCTGCGCGTGGAGGGGCCGTGGGTGGCGCCTCGCCATGGCTCGGTGCTGACGCTGTTCGCCAAGGTGGTGGGGGCGGCGCTGACGGATGCGCGCGTGCAAGCGGACGGCACCCGCAGCCGGTGGGAAGTGGGCGCCGTCGCGGAGATGGCGCGCTTCGTGGCGCGGCCGATTCCCCCCACGCCCGAGGACTTCCTGTCGCGCGTGTCGGAGCTGCTGCTGGCGGAGGCCGCCATGCTGCATCTGACGCAAGGCGAGGAGGGGCCGCTGGAGCTGGCCGCCCACTTCGGGCTGGCGGAGAGCGGCGTCTCCCCGGCGAGCGTGGACCGCTTGAGCGCGGTGATGGGGGCCACGGTGCCGGACGCACTGGATGGAGACCTCACCACGGAGGCCCAGGCGGCGGTGCTGCGCGAAGTCTCGGGCGGGACGCTGGGCAGCGGCGCGGCGGTGCGGCTGGCCCGGGGCGGAGAGGTCTGCGGCGTGCTCCAGGTGCTGCGCGCGCCGGCCCGGCCCTTCGACGCGCGGGACGTGCGGCTGCTTGGGACGTTGTCGGAGCTGCTGGTGACGCTGCTGGAGCAGCGGCGGCTGCGCTCGGAGTCGGCGCGGCAGCTCACCGAGACGCGCCTGCTGTTGGATTTGGCCCGCACCACGTCGGGCGTGCTGGAGACCTCCAGCATCCTCGACGTGGCCTCGGACTTCCTGGTCCACCTGCTGGACGTGTCCAACTGCTACATCATGCTGTACGACGAGAGCGCCAAGGTGCTCCGGGGCGCGGCGGCCTCCGCGGCCCATCGCGACTTCTTCCGCACGGTGGAGCTGTCGCTGAGCAGTGACAGCGTGGCGGCCCGGGCCGCGCGCGAGCGGAAGCCGGTGGCCATCGAGGACGTGGAGGCCTCGGGTGGAGGCTTCAACCCGCAGCTCGTCCAGCGCTTTGGGGAGAAGGCGCTTCTGGCGCTGCCGCTGACTTCGCGCGAGGAGCTCATCGGCGTGGTGCTGGTGGATGACACGCGGCGCACCCGGGGCTTCAGCCCGGAGCTCGTCGAGCTGGCGGAGGCCACGTGTGGGCAGCTCGCGCTCTCCATCGCCAATGCGCGCCTGTATGAGTCACTGTGGGCCAGCTACGCGGAGCTGGCCGCCACGCGCGCGGAGATGGTGAAGCGCGAGCGGCTGGCCGCGCTGGGCGAGCTGTCCGCGATTGTCGCGCACGAGGTGCGCAATCCGCTGGGCGTCATCTTCAACGCGGTGGCGTCGCTGCGCAGGCTGCTGGAGCCTTCTGGTGACGCGGGCATGCTGCTGGACATCCTGGGCGAGGAGAGCGACCGCCTCAACCGCATCGTCGGCGACCTGCTGGACTACACGCGCCCCCGCAACCCGGTGCTCCAGCACGAGGACCTGGGCCGCGTGCTCCAGGACTCGCTGGAGGCGGCGCGCGTGCAGGGCGGTGGCACGGAGCGGCCCGTGCAAATCGAGGCGGAGGTGGAGGCGGGCCTGCCGCCGGTGCCCATGGACCGCCGGCTCATCCGCCAGGCGCTCGTCAACGTGGCCGTCAACGCGATTCAGTCCATGCCGCAGGGTGGACGGGTGCGGGTGCTGGCGCGGCGGGAGGCGCATGGCGGGCGGGAGCAGCTGCGCATCGACGTGGCGGACCAGGGGCTGGGCATTCCCGCCGAGCTGCTCCACCGCGTCTTCGAGCCCTTCTTCACCACCAAGGCGCAGGGCACGGGCCTGGGCCTGGCTGTCGTCAAACGTATCCTCGAGGAACATCGAGGCGAAATCGCCGTGGACAGCGTCCCCGGTCGCGGTACCACCTTCACCTTCCGCCTTCCTCTCTCGCAGCCCCCGTCCTTCCCATGACTGACGCGAACACCCCACCGTCCCGTGGACGCATCCTCGTCGTGGATGACCAGCGCAACATGCGCGCGACCACGGCGCTGCTCCTGCGCGCCGAGCACTACACCGTCTTCGAGGCGGGCACGGGTGAGGAGGCCCTGGCCCACCTGTCCGGCGGCAGCATGGACCTGCTGCTGACCGACTTGAAGATGGAGCCCATGGACGGGCTGACGCTGCTCCGGCGCGCGCTGGAGGTGGCCCCGCGCCTCCAGGTCATCATGATGACGGCCTTCGGCTCCATCGAGAGCGCGGTGGAGGCGATGCGGCTGGGCGCCTACGACTACGTCACCAAGCCCTTCAAGGAGAGCGAGCTGCGCTACCGCGTGGAGCGCGCCCTGGAGCGAGCGCGCCTGCTGCGCGACGTGGACAACCTCGCCACCGACTTCAACCAGCGCCACGGCCTGTCCGCGCTGGTGGGGCGCAGCGCCGCCATGAGGGACCTCACCTCGCGGCTGATGCGCGTGGCGCAGAGCGACGCCACCGTGCTCATCCAGGGAGAGAGCGGCACCGGCAAGGAGCTGGTGGCCCGGGCGCTCCACGCGCACAGCCGGCGCAAGAGCCGCTCCTTCGTGCCCGTCAACTGCGCCGCCATCAGCGAGTCCCTGCTGGAGAGCGAGCTGTTCGGCCACGCGAAGGGCGCCTTCACGGGCGCGGTGAAGGCGCGCCGCGGCCTCTTCGAGGAGGCTGACGGCGGCACGCTCTTCATCGACGAGGTGACGGAGACGAGCCCCACCTTCCAGTCCAAGCTCTTGCGCGCCCTCCAGGAGGGCGAGGTGCGCCGCGTGGGCGAGTCCACCGCGCTGCGCGTGGACGTGCGCACCGTCGCCGCCACCAACCGCGATATCGAAATCGAGGTGCGCGAGAAGCGCTTCCGCCAGGACCTCTACTACCGCCTCAACGTGGTGACGCTGCGCGTGCCCCCGCTGCGAGAGCGCCTGGATGACGTGCCCGTGCTCGCCGAGCACTTCCTGGAGCGCGCCAACGCCCGCAGCCCCAACCCCCGGCGCCTGTCCGCCTCCGCCGTGACACACCTGATGGGCTACGACTTCCCCGGCAATGTGCGCGAGCTGGAGAACCTGGTGGAGCAGGCCGCCGCGCTCGCGGAGAGCGACGAGCTGATGCCCGAGGACTTCCCGCTGCGCCAGGCCCGCCTGCCGCCCGCGCACGGCACCTCCAGCCTCAGCGCCCTGGATGGGCAGCTGGGACTCGGTACGGGCACGGCTGGAGGCCCCACCCTGGCCCAGGTGGTGGAGGACGCCGAGCGCCGCGCCATCGCCCAGTCCCTGGAGCGCCATGGCGTGGACCTGGCTCGTGTCGCCGACGAGCTGGGCGTCTCCTCCACCACCCTGTGGCGGAAGATGAAGCGCCTCAACCTCCGCCCCCCCACCGAGGCGAGCCGGGAGTAGGGTGGAGTTGGACGTGTAACTTTTGCGCACTTGTGGATTCAGATCCGAAATGAACGAGGTTCATCGGTGAAAAACACAGATGCTTGAAATCATTGGTAATTTTCAGTTCTGCAAGGTGATTTCAGGGCTGCAATGCAATCGCCGGGTTGGCCACTGTCGGGTGAACCTCTAAGTGCCTGAGAAAACTGGAGTTTGTCCCAAAGCGGCACTTGGCACGACGACTGCTATATCTCCACGCGGGACACATCGAAGCGAGGCTGAAGGCGGTTCCCCCCCACCCCTTCAGCACTTCCGGTGAGTCACCTTCAGAAGACCCGCGGCCCGACCCTCCCCTGTGGAGTGTCGGGCCGCCTTCTTTTGTGCCGTCGGGCGTTGAAATCCGCCAGCGTCGGTGTTCGCTCCATCCTTCCGGGAGGAGTGCCTGATGGCGGTGGAAGTGCGACGGCAGCCGTGTCCGTGGGTGCTGAGGCCTGGACGCGAGGACGACTACCTGACGTACGTGCGGCTCTTCGCCGAGCTGGGCCTGGAAGAGCCCCCGCCTTCGGCCACCATGTGGGAGCAAGAAGTCGCGCCCCGCACCCTGCTGGTGGAAGGGTCGGGTGGGGTGGAGGGGTACACGTCGACAGACGCGCTGGGTGTGCTGGGCTACGTGGGCCAGCTCGTGGTGGCGCCCTCCGCGCGGCGCCAGGGGCTGGGGCGCTGGATGATGCAGCGCGTGGCGGAGCGCTTGCGTGAGCAGGGCTGCCGGAGCTGGGCGCTCAACGTGAAGCGGGACAACGCCGCGGCGCTGGGGCTGTACACCTCGCTGGGCATGAAGCTCGTGCGCCAGGGCACCAACCTCCGGGTGACGCGAGCCCAGGTGGCCGTGCTGCCGCCAGTGCCCGACGGGTTGATGGTGGTGCCGGTGGAGGCGGGTGACTGGGAACCGCTGACTCAGGCCTTCGGGATGATGCCGGGCAAGCTGGCGCGCTACGCGACGCTGCCTTCGCACCGACTGCTTCGGCTGGCGCGAGAGGACGGCGAGGCGGGGACGCTGGGGATGATGGACGTGCGCTCCGGCGGCGCGGTGCTCTATCCCTTCTTCGCGGCGTCGCTGGCCCATGCGAGGGCGCTGCTGGAGGGCGCCTTCTCGCTGCTGGGAGCGGCCCGGGAGTCGGTGGCCGTGGTGGTGACGGACGACGCGCCCCTGGAGCAGCTCCTGCGAGACGCGGGAGCCAGCGTGAGCCTGGAGACCTTCGAGCTGCGCGGAGCGCTCCCGGAGCCGTAGCGGGCGCCTGGAAAGACGACGCCCGCCCGGGCACGAATGCCGGGGCGGGCGTGGGTGACGAGGGCGCGAGGCCCCAGGCGCTGGTGACGCGCCTACTGGCCGAAGATGCTGCTGGCCTGCTGCAGCCACGCGGTGATGGGGCCCGGGAGGATTCCGAACACCAGCACGGCGGCGGTGGAGAGGACCAGGGCCAGCTCGGTGGACCAGCTGCGCTCGAGCGTCAGGGCGCCCTCGGGCACCGGCCGCATGAACATGTAGACCACGACGCGCAGGTAGTAATAGACGCCCGCCGCGCTGGAGAGCACGCCGATGATGGCCAGTCCGATGAGGCCCGAGTCCACCGCGCTCTGGAAGATGAGCAGCTTGCTCATGAAGCCGATGGTGGGAGGAATCCCGCCCAGCGACAGCATGAAGGCGGCCATGGCCACGGCCCAACCCGGACGGCGCTGCGCCAGCCCGCTGAAGCGCTCCAAGTCCCAGGCGGTGCCCTTCTCCTCGTCCTCGCGGCGCTCCAGCACGGACACCAGGGTGAAGGCACCCACGGCGCTGAAGGTGTACGCGAGCAGGTAGAAGAGGATGCCGCGCAGCGCCTGCGAGCGGGCCAGCTCCACCGGCGAGCCACCCGTCAGCTCGGACGGGCCCAGCAGGCGGAACTGCTCGCCCGGCGCGGTGACGAACAGCGCCGCCACGCCCACCAGGAGATAGCCGGCGTGGGCGATGGACGAGTACGCCAGCATGCGCTTCACGTTGCGCTGAGGAATCGCCAGCAGGTTGCCCACCACCATGGTGAGGAAGGCGAGGGTGGAGAACAGCACCAGCGGCAGGTGCGGGTCGATTCCCTTGCCCAGCGTGAGGAACACGCGCACCAGCGCCGCGAAGGCCGCGGCCTTCACGCCCGCGCTCATCAGCGCGGTGACGGGGGTGGGGGCACCCTCGTACACGTCCGGCGTCCACATGTGGAACGGCACCGCGGCCACCTTGAAGGCGAAGCCGGAGCCCAGGAGGATGAGGCCCGCGTAGACCAGCGCCGGCTGGGTGGCGAGCGCGCTGGACAGCGGGCCCACCATGTCCGTCAGCTTCGTGGAGCCGGTGGCGCCGTACAGCAGCGCCGCGCCGTACAGCAGCACCGCGGAGGAGAAGGCGCCGAGGATGAAGTACTTGAAGCCCGCCTCGCTCGGCCGCGTGCCACGGCGCAGGTACGACGTCAGCGCGTAGGTCGCGATGGAGAGGACCTCCAGGTTGACGAAGAGGGTGATGAGCTCGTTGGACAGCGCCAAGAGGCTCATGCCCGCCGCGGCGAAGAGCATCAGCGCGTAGAACTCACCGCGCTCCGCCCCGCGCTTGCGCAGGAAGCTCACGGAGCTCAGCGCCGCCAGGCCCAGGCCCACGCACACCACGAAGGTGAGGAAGCTGGAGAAGGGGTCCAGCACGCCGAAGCCGAGGAACACCTCGTGCGCCGGCTCGAACATGTTGGCCACGGCCATCGCGCCCGCCGCCACCGCCGCCACCACGGTGAGCACGGCCTGGTAGGAGCGCGACGCGTGGGCGCCGAGGAACACTTCCGACAGGAGCAGGATGCAGGCTCCCACCACCAGGATGATGGCGGGAATCAGCGGGAGGAAGTCTGCCAGGGTGAGATTGGGCAGGATCATGTCGTGGGCTCAGGCGGCTTACGGCCGAGGCGAGGGGACGGCTCGGGCGGCGAGCGGGGCAGGGGCGCTCGGAGCGGCCGCGGTGGGTTGGGCCGGCAGCCCCATCACCTCCACGCGCACCTGCTCCGTCTCCACGGTGGCACCCGGGGTGCCCACGCGAGCGCGAGCGATGAAGCGGCTGGTGGACGGCTCGATGCGGTCCAGGAACGGCTGCGGCATCAGCCCCATGACTCCGACGAGGATGATGAAGGGCAGCACCGTCAGCATCTCCCGCAGGTTCATGTCGGTCAGGTGCTGGTTCTCCCGGTGCGTGAGGCCCCCGAAGAACACCTTCTGCACCATCCACAGCATGTACGCGGCGCCCAGGATGACGCCCAGGGTGGCGAACGCGCCGAACACCATCGTCAGGTGCGGGTTGCCGGCGGCGGCGCCCAAATCGCTCTTGAAGGTGCCCAGCAGGACGAGGAACTCACCGATGAAGCCGTTGGTGCCCGGCACCGCCACCGACGAGAAGGTGATGATGACGAAGGCCACGGTGAACACCGGCATCACCTTGGCGATGCCGCCGAAGTCCGCCATCAGTCGCGTGTGGCGCCGCTCGTAGAGGAAGCCGAACAGGAGGAACAGCGCGCCCGTGGAGATGCCGTGGTTGAGCATCTGGTACGCGCTGCCCGTGGCGCCCTCGGCCGTCAGGGCGAAGATGCCCAGCATGCAGTAGCCCAGGTGGCTCACGGACGAGTACGCAATCAGCTTCTTGATGTCCCGCTGCGCCAGGCACATCAGCGCGCCGTAGACGATGCCGATGACGGCCAGCGTCGCCAGGAAGGGCCGGGCGTTCTGCGCGGCCACCGGGAAGAACGGAATCGCGTACCGCCAGAAGCCGAACGTGCCCATCTTCAGCATCACGCCGGCCAGAATCATGGAGCCGGCCACCGGCGCCTGCACGTGCGCGTCAGGCAACCACGTGTGCACCGGCCACATGGGCACCTTGATGGCGAACGCCAGCGCGAAGGCGGCGAAGAGCCACGGGCCATAGGTGTGCAGCGTCGCGGCCAGTCCCGTGAGCGAGTCACATGCTCCAGGCGGGCCGGCGGTACAGGCGGACAGCTGCCGGTTCGCGTCCAGCAGGCCGTTGTACATGCTGGAGTAGTCGAACGAGCGCGCGCCCGCGGGCGAGCTGATGAAGTACACGGCGATGAGTGCCACCAGCATCAGCAGCGAGCCGACCAGCGTGTAGAGGAAGAACTTCACCGCCGCCATCTGGCGGTCCTCGGCGCCCCACACCCCCACCAGCAGGTACATGGGGATGAGCATGGCCTCGAAGAAGATGTAGAACAGCAGCACGTCCAGCGACACCAGCGCGCCCAGCATCGTCGTCTGGAGCACCAGCAGCGCCAGGTGGAACTCCTTGATGCGGTGGCTGATGTACGTGGTGGAGGCCAGCACCACCAGCGGGCCCAGGAACACCGTCAGCAGGAGCAGGCTCGCCGCCAGGCCATCCACGCCCAGGTGGTAGCTGAGCCCGAACTCCTTGAACCAGTGCACCCGGTACTCGAGCTGGAACTCCGGGCCGCCCGGCTCGAAGCGCATGTACGCCCACGCGCCGAAGGCCAGGTCCACCAGCATGGCGATGAACGTGACGGCGCGAATCTGCCCCGCCTCGCCCGCCGGCAGCATCAACACCAGCGCCGCGAAGACGAGGGGCAGGAAGACGACGAGGTTGAGCAGGTGGGTGTCGAAGAAGCTCATTGCAGCACCTGGATGAGGGCGTAGGCGACTCCGCCCAGCAGGGCGAGGGCCATCACTGCGGCGTAGGCCTGGGCGTCGCCCGACTGGACGTAGCGCAGCGCGCTGCCCACTCGCGCCGTCACCCACGCCGTGCCGCGCACGGCCACGGTGTCGATGAGGAGCGCGTCCACCACGCGGAAGAGGATGAAGCTCATGAACTTCACCGGCCGGATGATGGCCAGCTCGTACAGCTCATCCACGTAGAACTTGTTCTGCGCCGTGCGGCGCACGGCCCGGGCGAAGGCCGGAGCCGGCTGGCCCGCGCGCGCCGGGAAGAAGCGCAGGTACAGGAAGCCCGCCAGCGCGCCGCCCGACACCGCCACGAGCCACGCGAAGACGTAGTCGCCCATGGCCGGGACGCTGGTGTCCAGCGCCACCGTCTTGCCCGTCGCGACGATGCGGTTCATCGACGCGAACACGGGGCTCAGGAAGTTCTCGAACACCGGCTGCGGCCGGCCGTCGCCCGGCGCCTTCATCAGCGGCCACGCGTACACGGCGGACACCACGCTGAGCACCGCGAGCACCACCAGCGGCAGCGTCATCTGCCACGCGCTCTCGTGCGCGTGCGCCAGCTTCGCCTCCTTGGAGCGCTGGCCCTCGAAGGTCAGCAGGTACACGCGCGTCATGTAGAACGCGGTGCAGGCGGCGATGAGCAGGCCCAGGTAGTAGACGACGCTGGACACCCAGTGCAGCCCTTCCAGGTGGTTGTGGTGCACGCCGTGGAAGATGGCGTCCTTCGAGAAGAAGCCGGACAGCGGGATGATGCCGGTGATGGCCAGCGTGGCGACGAAGAAGGTGCCCCACGTCCACTTCATCTCGTGGCGCAGGCCGCCCAGCTTCTTGATGTCCGTCTCGTCCCCGTTGCCGTGCATCACGCTGCCGGCGCCCAGGAAGAGGCAGGCCTTGAAGAAGGCGTGGGTGACGAGGTGGAGCACCGCCGCCCAGAACACGCCCATGCCCACACCCATGAACATGATGCCCAGCTGGGACACCGTGGAGTAGGCGAGCACCTTCTTGATGTCGTCCTGCGCGAAGGCGATGAGCGCCGCGAGCAGCGAGGTCAGCGCGCCGATGATGGCCACCGTGGCCATGGCCGTGGGGCTGAGCACCAGCAGCGCGGACATGCGGCTGAACAGGTAGACGCCGGCGGTGACCATCGTCGCCGCGTGGATGAGGGCGGAGACGGGCGTCGGGCCCGCCATCGCGTCCGGCAGCCAGACGTACAGCGGGAGCTGCGCGCTCTTGCCAGCCGCGCCCAGGAGGAACAGCAGCATCGCCGCCGTCATCACCCCGCCGAACGTGTAGCCCTCCAGGGGCCCCGCGGCGATGGGCGTGGACAGCATGACCGCGCCGCCGCCGCCCTCGGGAATCGCCTCGGCCATCTTCTGCAGGCCCAGGAAGGTGACGGTGCCCTTCTCCTGCAGCGCGGCCGAGTAGCGCTGGCTGCTGCTGTTGGCCATCGTGTAGTCGCGCTCGTTGGCCTGCTCGGTGAAGGCGCCCACCAGCAGCACCATCAGGAACGTGGCGATGAGGAACGCGAAGTCACCGATGCGGTTGGTGACGAACGCCTTGCGGCCCGCCCACGCCTTGGCGGGGTCCGTGTACCAGAAGCCGATGAGCAGGTAGCTGGCCATGCCCACGCCTTCCCAGCCCACGAAGAGCAGGACGAGGTTGTCGGCCAGCACCAGCGTCAGCATGGCCGCGACGAACAGGTTGAGGTACGCGAAGTACCGCCAGTAGGACTCGTCGTGCTCCATGTAGCTGGTGGAGTACAGGTGGATGAGGAACCCGACGCCGGTGATGACCAGCAGCAGGGTGCCCGACAGGTGGTCCACCATCAGCCCGAAGTTCACCCGGAAGTCGCCCACGGCGAACCACGTGCCGTAGTCGTGCGCCAGGGCGTAGCGCACGTAGTCGCGCTCCGTGCCGAACGGGTTCACGAAGAAGGACAGCAGCCGGCGGCTCTCCGGGTCCGTGTCGCTGGTGGCCCAGAAGGCCAGCACGCTCAACACGAAGGCGCCACCCACCGCGGAGCAGGCGACCAGGTTGACGTTGGCCCGGCCCAGCATCTTGCCGAACACGCCGCAGATGAACGCGCCGAGCAGCGGCAGGGCGATGATGAGCCACAGCGAGGGCGCCAGGACGTCGGGAGCGACGGGCGCCGTCTGCAGGAATTGCGAGAGGTTCATGACAGGGCTCCTGGCGGGTCCGTCAGTGCTTCATGGTCCGGATGTCTTCCACCAGGACGCTGCCTCGGCTCCGGAAGACGGCGATGACGATGGCGAGGCCAATGGCCGCCTCCGCCGCCGCGACGGCGATGACGAAGAAGGCGGAGACATGGCCAACGCTGTCTCCGTGCATTCGGGCGAACGCGAGGAAGGTCAGGTTCGCGGCGTTGAGCATCAGCTCCACGCACATGAAGATGACCAGCGCGTTGCGGCGCACCATCACGCCAAACATGCCCATGCAGAACAGGGCGGCGGCAAGCAGGAGGTAGTAGGAGATGGGGACCATGGGCCGATTCGGGGCCTCGCGGGCGACGACCTGCGCCGCCATCTAGCACAGAAAGTTTGAGGGAGTCGGCAGCGATCAGATTCGCGACTTGGCCACGACGACGGCGCCCACCATGGCCACCAGCAGCAGCAGGCTCACCGCTTCGAAGGGCAAGAGCCACTGGGTGAAGACGACCTGACCCATCGTCGCCATGGTGCCGAAGGTCGCCTGCCCCTCCACGCCCAGCGACGGCGGCGGCCCGGACGGCAGCTTCGACAGGGCGATGCCCAGCACCACCAGCAGCCCCAGCGTCGCGGCGCCACCCACGATTCGCGCCAGCGTGGGCCGGCCGCGCGTGGGGGACTCGCCCAGGTTGAGCAGCATGATGACGAAGAGGAAGAGCACCATGATGGCGCCCGCGTAGACCATCACCTGGAGCACCGCCACCGTGTGCGCCCAGAGCAGGACGTACAGGCCGGCCAGGAAGAAGAACGTGGAGACCAGGGCCATGGCGGAGTTGATGGGGCTCCGCGCGAAGATGACCGTCCCGGCCGACAGCAGCGTCAGGAGCGCGAACGCCCCGAAGAGGATGAGCTCGATGTTCAAGACCAGTCTCCGAACGAACCCCAGGGCTTGTCGCCGAACGGGCAGCGGTGCTCGCGGATGTGGGCCTCGAACTCGTCCCTGTACCGCATGAGGAACGAGTGCGTGGGCAGCGCCGCCGCGTCACCCAGCGCGCAGATGGTGTTGCCCAGGCCGATGGGCGGGTAGGGGGCAATCGAGGACGCCACGTTGGACAGCATCTCGATGTCGCCCGGCTCGCCACGACCTTCTTCAATCTTGCGCAACAGCCGCGTCTGCCACGGCGTGCCCTCGCGGCACGGCGTGCACTGGCCGCAGGACTCCTCCGCGTAGAAGCGCGCCACGCGCCACAGGCTGCGCACCATGCAGGTGGAGTCGTCCATGACGATGACGCCGCCGGAGCCCGCCATGGTCTGCTTGACCTTGAGGGCCTCGAACTCCATGGCCACGTCCAGCTCGTCCGCGCCCAGCACCGGCGCCGAGGACCCGCCCGGAATCACGGCCTTCACCTTGCGACCCGCCGGCATGCCCCGGCCGAACTTGTCGTCGTAGATGAGCTCCGCGAGCGTGGTGAACATGGACACTTCGTAGACGCCGGGGCGGTTCACCGAGCCGGACAGGCAGACCAAGCGCGTGCCGCCCGACTTGTCCGTGCCCAGCTTCGCGTACCAGTCCGAGCCGCCCGTGAAGACGTGGGGCACGCTGGCGAGCGTCTCCACGTTGTTCACCACCGTGGGGCTGCCGAACAGGCCGACCACCGCGGGGAAGGGGGGCTTGAGGCGCGGCCAGCCCTTCTTGCCCTCCAGGCTCTCCAGGAGGGCCGTCTCCTCGCCGCAGATGTACGCGCCGGCGCCACGGACCAGGTAGCAGTTGAGCTCGAAGTCCTTGCCCAGCATCTTCTTGCCGAAGATGCCCGCCTTGTAGGCCTCGTCGATGGCCGCCTGGCAGCGCTCCGCGGGGAACTTGAACTCGCCGCGCAGGTACACGTAGCAGGTGTGCACGCCCAGCGCGTACGACGCGATGGCGATGCCCTCCAGCATCATGTGCGGGTCGTCTTCCAGGATGTAGCGGTCCTTGAAGGTGCCCGGCTCGGACTCGTCGCCGTTGACCGCCAGGTACTTGGGCTTGGGGCTGTCCTTGGGGACGAAGCTCCACTTGAGGCCCGTGGGGAAGCCGGCGCCGCCGCGCCCTCGGAGGTTGGACTTCTTCACCTCGTCGATGATGGCCGCCGGCTGCATCTCCAGCGCCTTCTTCAGGCCCTCGTAGCCACCGCGCTTCTTGTAGCTGTCCAGGGTCCAGGACTGCGGCTTGCCCCAGGCCGCCGAGATGATCGGGTCGATCGTCTTTGCCGTAGCGGTCATGTGATGACGTCCTACTGGGTGAAAAGGGGTGGGCTCAGCTCAGCTTGGCCAGGATGGCGTCCAGCTTGGCGCGGGTGAGGCTCTCGTGATGATCCTCGTTGATCTGCAGGCACGGCGCCGTGCCGCAGGAGGCCAGGCACTCGGTCTCGCGCAAGGTGAACTTCTCGTTGGCTTCACCTGCCTTGAGGCCGAGCTTCTCCTCCAGGTAGGCGAGCATCTTCTCCGCGCCCCAGAGCGAGCAGGACAGGTTCGTGCAGACGTCGATGACGTACTTGCCCGGCTTCTTCAGGTGGTACATCACGTAGAAGCTGGCGACCTCATAGGCGCGCTCCGGCGTGACTTCCAGGTGCTTGGCGACCAGCCTCAATCCTTCGGGCGGCAACCAGCCCTTGATCTCCTGGAGCACGCGCAGCGCCGGGAGCATGCCCGCGCTTTTGCGCTCAGGGGGGTAGTGGGAGATGATCTCCGCGATACCCGCGTCGAACTTCTTCTGCTCTTCAGGAGTGAACAGGGGCTCCGCCATGGCGGGGGGCTACGTATTGCCCCCATGGCCGCGTTGTCAACATAAACCCTCGACGGTACACTGGGCCGCCATCAGCAAATTGCCGAGCGATTCCAACCCCTTGTCATGACCCCGGGCCCAGAGAACAAGCGCCAGCACCCCCGGATCCCGGCCGTGCTGAAGGTGGAGTACGCGGACGGACGCCAGGCGCGTGACGTCACGGAGAACCTGTCCCATTCGGGGCTGTTCGTGCAGACCGAGCAGGCCTTCACGCTCGGAGAGGATGTCCGCCTCGCACTTTCTTTCCCGGGACTGCTGGATCCGGTAGAAGTCAGCGGCATCGTGGCCTGGGTCAGGCCGGCGAGCTTCGATCAGCCCGGAGGTGTCGGCGTCCGAGTGGAGCGCGCAGAAGACCGGCGGAGACTGGGTGACATCTTGAGTGCGGCAGGTCCAGACAGCCAGGAGTCCACCGGCGAGCACGAGGGGTACCGTGTGCTCATCGTCGAGGACAACCCGCACATCATCGAGATGTACAGCTACGTCCTGAAGAAGCTGGCCAGCGGGGAGCTGCACGGGAAGGTGCCCCTGGAGGTCCACTTCGCGCCGGACGGCCACCACGCGCTCCTGATGCTGCGCGAGGGCCGCTTCAGCCTGGTCATGACGGACCTGTACATGCCGGTGATGGACGGCTTCGCCCTGGTGGAGCGCATCCGCGAGGAGGAGGCGCTCCGGGCCATCCCCGTCATCGCCATCTCCGCGGGCGGCAAGGAGGCGCAGGACCGCGCCCTGCAGCTCGGCGTCGACATCTACCTGCGCAAGCCGGTGAAGTTCGTCGAAGTGCTGGAGACGGTGAAGCAGCTCCTTCGCATCAAGTAGCCGCCCCCCAGGGTTCTGGCAGTCCCACGTTGAGTGGGGGCGGTGGGACGTCGTAGAGTCCCCCACCCATGCCGAAGGCCGCCATCAACCGCGACGCCGTCAGTGGCGAGGCGCTGTTCATCCTCCGAAACCTGAGGGAGAACGGCCGACTTGGACGCTCGAACAAGCTGGCCGATGTGAAGGCCGCTCTCGAACCGTCCGTCTCGCTCGAGTTCGACAACTACTTCTTCTTCCTGCGCAAGTTCCACTACATCGCCATGGACCGCGAGGCCCAGCTCAAGCTCACCGAGCAGGGCGAGCGCGTGGCGGGCGGGGAACTGGGGGACAAGTTCTCCACGGAGGTGGGCGAGTTCTTCGCCGAGCAGCTCTCCTCCGCGGAGGACGAGCCGCCGGTGGCCCAGGGCACCGAGGAGCCCATGCAGCTGCCGCCGCCCCCGCCGGAGCTGCTGCTGGACGAGGCGGAGGTGGTGCCCACCGCGGCCACGCAAATCGCGCCGCCTCCCTCGCAGCCGGCCATGGCCCCCATGCGGGCCGCGCGCTCGGCCATGCCCGCGCTGGACCTGACCCCGCCGCCGTCGGCGCAGTCGCCAGTCGCCGCCGCCTCGCCCGTGGCGCTCATCACCCCCGCGGTCCCCGAGCCTCGCCGCGAGACATCCATCGGCCTGGCTCCCACCGCTCCCGCGCCGCTGCCCCTCGCTCCTCCCGCGTCTTCCGCTGCCTCTTCCATGCCCCCTCCCGCCGCCACCCCTGTCGCCGCCGCGCCCGTCGCCTCCAAGGGCACCGAGCTGGACCTGCGCTACCAGAAGTTCGACCCCATTGGCACGGGCCCGCTGGGCACCGTCTTCAAGGGCCGCTTCACGGCGCTCGGGCTGGACATCTGCCTGAAGGAGCTCAAGGACATCTTCGGCTACTTCTCCTTCCTGCAGCGCGGGGAGGTGCTCAAGCGGCTGAAGAAGGAGCTGTGCGCGCAGGCCCAGGTGCGCCACCCCGGCATCGTCCAGGTGGTGGACCAGAACGTGGACGCGAGCCGGCCCTACTTCGTGCTGGAGCTGATGAACGGCAGCCTGAAGGAGAGGCTGGAGGCGGGTGGTGGCAGCGGCGTGCCGGTGCCCTTCGCGCTGCGCACCTTCCTGCAGATGGCCTACGGCCTGCGCGCCGCGCACGCCACGGGCCTGACGCACCACAACCTCAAGCCGGAGAACGTCCTCTTCGACGCGTACGGCAACGCGAAGCTGGCCGACTTCGGCCTGGGCCGCGTGGTGGAGGTGGACTCCACCAAGGGAATGCCCCAGGTCTTCGTGGGCACCGGTGGCATGCCCTACATGGCTCCGGAGCTGATGCACCGGGGCGCCAAGGAGCCGGGTCCGGCCGCGGATGTGTACGGGCTGGGCATCCTGCTCTACGAGATGCTCACCGGGCAGATTCCCGGCCGCCGCTCGGCCCTGCCCTCGGAGGTGAACGCCGAGGCGCCCAGCGGGCTGGACCAGCTCTTCGACAAGGCCACCCAGGACAAGCGCGAGCAGCGCTACCCGGACGTGGATGCGATGCTCGAGGACTTCTACAAGGCCTTCCCGGACAAGGAGTTCCTCGTCCGGGGTGACCTCGTCCTCTCCTCGGAAGCGCCGCAGTCCTGATTGATGCAGAGGTGGGCGCGGGCCGCATGAGGCCCGCCCCGCCCGCGCGCCGTCGTGGCATCGTCCGGGGGACATGACTCCCACTTCCTCCGGCTGCGTGCTCGTCACCGTCACGGGCAAGGACCATCCCGGCATCACCGCCCGCCTCACCGGCCTGCTCGCGGACGCGGGCGCCGAGCTGCTCGACGTGGAGCAGGTGGTGGTGCAGGGCCGCCTCACGCTCTGCCTGTTGGTGCGCCTGGCCGACGCGCGCGGCATCCCCAGCGCGCTGCTCTTCGCCGCCCGGGAGCTGGGCGTGGACCTGGACTTCCAGGCGGTGGAGTCGCCGGACTCGAGCGCCACCGTGACGCCCGCGCCCGCGCGCTACGTCGTCACCGCGGTGGGCCGCGCGCTGGGCGCCCGTGAGCTGCACGCGCTGTCCTCGCATCTGGCGGGGCAGGGGGCGAACCTGGAGCGCATCGTCCGGCTGACGCACACGCACCTGGGCTCGGTGGAGCTGCACGTCACCCTGCCCGCGTCCGTGGAGCCGGAGGCGCTGAAGCGCTCGCTCTTGGCGCTGTCCATGCGCGACAACACCTTCGACGTGGCGCTGCAGCGCGAGAGCCTGTTTCGCCGCAGCAAGCGGATGGTGGTGATGGACATGGACTCCACGCTCATCCGCATCGAGGTCATCGACGAGCTGGCGCGCGCGCACGGCGTGGGCGAGCAGGTGTCGCGCATCACCGAGCGCGCCATGCACGGGGAGATGGACTACGACGAGTCCCTGCGTCAGCGCGTGGCGCTGCTGGCGGGGCTGGACGTGGCCGTGCTGCACCAGCTCGCGGCGAACCTGCCGCTGACGGAGGGCGCGGAGACGCTGGTGCGCGTGCTGCGGCGGCTGGGCTTCCGCACCGCCGTCATCAGCGGAGGCTTCTCCGTGGCCGCCGAGGCGCTCAAGGCGCGCCTGGGAATCGACCACGCCTACTCCAACGTCCTGGAGGAGGAGGGCGGCAAGCTCACCGGGCGCACGGTGGGGCCCATCGTCAACGCGCGCCGCAAGGCGGAGCTGCTGGAGCAGCTGGCGAAGCAGGAGGGCATCCTGCTGGAGCAGGTCATCGCCGTGGGCGATGGAGCCAATGACTTGCTGATGCTGGAGCGCGCGGGGCTGGGCATCGCCTTCCGCGCCAAGCCCCGGCTGCGCGAGGCGGCCGACACGTCCATCTCCGCTGGAGATCTGGACGCCATCCTCTACCTCCTGGGCCTCACCCATCGAGAGCTCCAGGAAGCGGGCTGACGGCTAGAGCCGCATCTTCGCGGCCAGCTCCCGCTGCTGGAGCTTGCCCTTCTCCAGCAGCAGCTCCAGCAGGGCGCGCAGAATCTTGGAGCTCTTCTCCTGGTTCTGCTGGAGCGTCTGCAGCCGCTGCAGGTCCTCGTCCGTCCACTCGGAGGCCGGGGCGCCGCCGGCCAGGATTTCATCCAGGATGTCCGCCGCGCTGGAGCCGCTCGCGACGGGCGGTGCGGGCTTCTCCGCGGCGCGGGGCGCGGGCGCGGTGGCGGGAGAGCCGGGCGGGACGATGTCGGCGATGCGCTTCACCACCGTGTTGCCGCTCATGTCCACGACCTTGAACTCGTCCTCCTCCTGCTGCTCCTCGTCGACGGTGGAGGGCGTGTTGGCGGACTGGCTGCGCGACGGCGCGAAACGGCTGCTCGCCACCGGCTCCTGGTTCCGGTAGTGCCGGAGGATGGCGTGCTCGATTTCGCGCTCGCCCGCCACCATGGGCACCACGCGAGCACGGCTGCGGGCCGCCACCTGGTCCAGCGTGGCCAGGTCCGTGGGGTCCGCCATCGCCAGCACCAGCGTCTTGCCGTTGTCCTTGAGCGACACGGGGAAGACGGCCTTCTGCTCGGCCATGCTCACCTCCACGCGCGCCAGCGCTCCCGTGTCGCGGCTGATGTTGCCCAGCTGCACGCGCTGCATCCCCAGGCCCTGGCAGATGGCCTCCGTGACGACGTCCTCGCTGGCGAGCCCCAGGTCCGCCACCACGCGCGACAGCCGCCCGCCCCACTGGTCCAGGGTGGCCATGGCGCTGCGCAGCTGGAGGTCGTCGATGACGCGCGCCTTGACGAGGATGTCACCGATACGATTGCGGGAAGGAGAAGCCATGGCTCAGGAGTCTACCGTCTGAATGCGCGGACGATGAGTCCGCGACGCAATCGCCCGCTTCGAGGGCGAGGAGGCACCACCATGCAGCCCTTCGCGGAAGCCGCCACCCAGCAATGCCCCTATTGCGGCGAGGAGGTGGAGGTCGACGTGGACCCCATTGGCGCCAGCGCGGAGCGCTACATCGAGGACTGCCCGGTGTGCTGCCGTCCGTGGACGGTGAACGTCGTCCGCGACGAGGAGGCCTTCTCCATCACCCTGGGCCGCGACGACGACTGAGCGTGGGGCGCTCGTCCTGAAGGACGCCTTCCGGGCCCGCTGGAGGGCAGGCAGACGGGCCCGTCGCAACGGGCGCGGCGGGGCCGGGGGCGTTGCTTGACACGTCCCGGAGCATGGTTCTCTTGAGTCTTGTGAGGCGGCGCTGGAGTGGAGCCCCGATGGGGCCCCCGAGGCGACCGCCGACTACGACAACGTCTGTGATTCACACACCGTGCACCCACCCAGGGTGACACGCACAGGAGAAGACCATGCAGAGCCGAAACCCGTTCAACTCCGCCGTGGTGGTGAACCCTTTGATGCGCGACTTCGACGCGCTCTTCCGTGAGCTGGGCCAGCCCGGCCTCTTCCGTCAGTCCCCGCGGCGCACCGAGCGCACCCCGGCGGCCGACATCCTCGAGTCCGAGGCGGGCGTGACGCTGCACCTCGACATCCCCGGCGTGGACGCGAAGGACATCCAGGTGACGGTGGAGCGCGACGTGCTCACCGTGAAGGCCGAACGCAAGACGCAGCCGCTCGCCGAAGGCGTCAGCGTGCGTCGCCAGGAGCGCGGCCAGGGCAGCTTCACTCGCTCGTTCTCCCTGCCGGAGACCGTGGACGCCGCCAAGGTGGAGGCGCGCTACGAGCAAGGCGTGCTGACGCTGACGCTGCCTCGGCGCGAGGAAACCAAGCCTCGGGTCATCGAGGTCAAGGTCCAGAGCTGAACCGCGCGCACACCCCTCCTGGGAGGCCGCTGTCCGCCGAAAACGGCGCGGCTTCCTGCTGACTTCACCCCTGTCGAGGGCTTCCGCGAGGGGGGTGGCGGAAGCCCTCTACGCTTCAGCGCTTCGCGCTGAGCGAGATGGGCACGCGGAACAGCTCCAGCACCTGCTGTACATCCAGCGGCTTGGCGAGGCACGCGAGCGCGCCGGCCTGCTTCGACTGCTCCACCACGTCGGCGGTGTGCACGGACGTCATCGTGATGAGACGCACGCCCTCCATCTGCTTGCGCTGACGGATGCGGCGGCAGACCTCCAGGCCGTCGATGTCCGGCATGTTGAGGTCGATGATCATGCCGTGCGGCTTCTGCTCGGACACCAGCAGCAGCGCCTCCACGCCACTGGTCGTCGTCTGCAGTTCCACCTGCGCCGCGAACGGCTTGAACGCGCGCTTGATGGCGTCCAGCACCGCGCGCTCGTCGTCCACCACCAGCAGGCGCACCGTGCCGCTACCCAACTCCTCCGGCACCGGCATCTGGTGGGTGATGAGGAACGTGCGCAGGTCCGCCGACCGCACCCGGCGATGGCCGCCCGGCGTCCTGAATGCCATCAGGATGCCCCGGTCAATCCACTTGCTCACCGTGGACGGATCCACCTGAAGCAAGCGACTGATGTCGTGCGTCGTGTAGAGCTGGTCCGTCATCGCCGTACTCCCCTCTTGCTGCATCATTCCGCTGCCCATGGAATCAACCACCTACCTTGAATACGGGGTTTCCTTCAACCTCTCTGCGCACTGCGTCCATCAGTCCCCCTCATCAGACCCACGGCGTCCTCCCACCGTCCACTGGCCTTGAGGCACAGCTCGACGAGCTCACGGACGGCGCCACGGCCGCCCGGACTCTGGGTGATGAAGTCGACCTCTTGACGCACCTCGGGAACAGCATCCGCGGGACACGCGGACAAGCCCACCCTCGAAAGAGGGGCCAGGTCGTTGTGGTCGTCCCCCATGTAGGCACAGGCCTCCAGGGGAACGGCCAGTTGCTGGAGCAGCTCGTCCAGTGCGGCACCCTTGTCGCGGCGGCCTTGAAACACAGCCGCCAGCCCGAGCTCCCTCCCGCGAACCTCCACGATGCTCGAGGTGCGGGCGGTGAGGATGGCGGCGGGCAGACCCGACAGTCGGGCCATGACCAGGGCGTGGCCATCCTTCACATCGAAGCGCTTCATCAGCTCCCCGCCGTCGCCGTAATACAGGCCGCCGTCGGTGAGCACCCCGTCCACGTCGAAGACAAGCAGCCGCACGCGCGCCGCGCGAGACGTCAGCTCTTCCTTTCCAGGCTTGGAAGGTGCGTCCGTCGGCATGACTCGCTCGGCTCCTCCCCTCGTCGTGTTCATCAACCGGGCTCGTGTCCCAACACCCGGCGGATGTTCAGCACATTTCGTACCACGTCCTCGAACATCTGTGGATTGAGGGAGCACGGACCGTCACACAGGGCACGGTCAGGGTCCTCATGGACTTCCGTGAACAATGCATCAATCCCGGCCGCCGCGGCGGCATGGGCGAGCAGTGAGACGAACTTGCGCTCGCCCCCCGTCACCCCGTCGCCGGAGCTGGGCTGCTGCACGGAGTGCGTGGCGTCGAAACACACGGCCAGGCCCGCCTCGCGCATGTGGGCAAGCCCTCGCATGTCCACCACCAGGTTGTTGTAGCCGAACGTGGACCCCCGCTCCGTGACGAGCACGTTGGGGTTGCCCGACTCGAACGCCTTGCGCGCCGAGTGGACGATGTCCTTGGGGGCTACGAACTGTCCCTTCTTCAAGTTCACGCCCTTCCCCGTGCGAGCCACGGCCTCCACCAGGTCTGTCTGCCGGCACAGGAACGCCGGTATCTGGATGATATCCACAACTTCCGAGGCAGGACCTACGTGGCTGGTTTCATGGACGTCCGTGAGGACCGGGACGCCCACTTCATCCCTGATACGCGCTAGGATACGCAGCCCTTCCCGGAGGCCAGGACCTCGGAAGGACTTCCCGCTTGTCCGGTTGGCCTTGTCGTAGGAGCACTTGAACGCATAGGGCACGCCCAGTCGGCTGGTGATGCCCTTGAGCAAGTGAGCATGTTTCAGTGCCATCTCCTCGGACTCGATGCTGTCCGGGCCGGCGATGACGAAGAGCTTCTGGCCCGGGCCGACCTTGTAGCCACAGAGGTTGATGGGGAGGCTGCTGGCGCTCATGCGCGCACCTGACCGGACGTGGCGTCGCGCTGCTCGAGCGCCGCCTTGATGAAGCCGGAGAAGAGGGGGTGGGGAGCAAAGGGCTTGCTCTTGAACTCGGGATGGAACTGGCAGCCGACGAAGTACGGGTGGTCAGACAATTCGATCATCTCCACGAGGTTCAGCTCCGGATTATGCCCGGAGATGACAAGTCCTGCCTCCTGAAGCCGGCCCCGGTAGGCGTTGTTCACCTCGAAGCGGTGGCGGTGGCGCTCCTGGATGGTGTCCTGGCCGTACAGATGGTGTGCCCGTGAGCCGCTCTTGAGCGCGCAGGCGTAGCTGCCCAGGCGCATGGTTCCACCCTTGTCCTGCACCGTGACCTGGCTCTCCATGAGCGTCACGACGGGGTGCGGGGTGTGCTCGTTGAACTCCAGGCTGTTGGCCGCGGGGAGGCCCAGCACGCTCCGGCTGAACTCCACCACGGCCATCTGCAGGCCCAGGCAGATACCGAAGAAGGGGATTTTCTTCTCCCGCGCGTAGCGGACCGCGGCGATCTTGCCCTCGGTGCCTCGCACGCCGAAGCCCCCGGGGACGAGGATGGCGTCCACGCCGGCCAGGAGCTTCTCCGGCCCCTGGGCCTCCACGTCCTGGCTGTCCACGAAGTGCAGGTTCACCTTCACGTCGTTGGCGATGCCGCCGTGCAGGAGCGCCTCGTTGAGGCTCTTGTAGCTCTCCGTGAGGTTCACGTACTTGCCGACAATGGCGACCTGGACCTGGCCGCGCGCGGGCTCGTACACCTTGCGGATGATGTTCTCCCAGCGCTCCAGGTGCGGCGCGCGGCTCCAGATGTTGAGCACCTCCGCGAGCCGGTCATCCAGGCCCTGCCGGTGCAGCTCCAGCGGCAGCTCGTAGATGCTGCGCACGTCCGGCGAGGTGAACACGTTGCCCGTGTCCACGTTGCAGAACATGGCGATCTTGTCCTTTATCTCCCGCGACACCTCGCGGTCCGTGCGGCACACGAGGAAGTCGGGCTGGATGCCAATCTCCCGCAGCTTCATCACCGAGTGCTGCGTGGGCTTGGTCTTCACCTCGCCCGCCGCGCCGATGTACGGCAGCAGCGTCAGGTGCACGTAGACGGCGTTCTGGCTGCCCACGTCGTAGCGCATCTGGCGGATGGCCTCGAGGAACGGCAGCGACTCGATGTCGCCCACCGTGCCGCCCACCTCCACAATCACCACATCCGCGTCCTGGGCCGCCTGACGCACGCTCGCCTTGATTTCGTCGGTGATGTGCGGAATCACCTGCACCGTCTTGCCCAGGTACTCGCCGCGGCGCTCCTTCATGATGACCGCGTGGTAGATGCGGCCCGACGTGAAGTTGTTGAGCCGGCTCATCCGAGCGTTGGTGAACCGCTCGTAGTGGCCCAGGTCCATGTCCGTCTCGCCACCGTCCTCGGTGACGAAGACCTCGCCGTGCTGGAACGGGCTCATCGTGCCCGGGTCCACGTTGATGTACGGGTCCAGCTTGAGCAGCGTGACGGCGAGCCCACGATTCTCGAGCAGGGCGCCGATGGAAGCCGAGGCGAGGCCCTTGCCGAGGGAGCTGACCACTCCGCCCGTCACGAAAATGAACTTGGTTTTCTTGGAGCGCATATCCCGTTCTGCCAAGTAGGGCAGGGATGCGTCAATTATTCTGAGGAGAACGTGCGGCCGGCCGGGGCGCCGGCCGACTCCTGCTCAGTTGCCGTCCCAACCACCAGGGCGAGACACGGCGAACTCCCGGACGTCGGGTTGTCCGACCCGGAAGGCGCGCAGGTCGCAATTGCGGCAGCTCCACCCCTCCCAGCCGCGCTTGACGACCATGTGCAGGCAGGCGTCGTAGTTGGGGCAGTAGAGGTTGCGCTGCGCATCGACGGCCTCTTCGTCGCGCAGGGCGGTGGGCAGAGGGCTTGGACACGGGGTGATGGACACGGCGAATCTCCCGGATTTGGACGAAAAGGGTCGGCCACTCCCCCCGGCGGGTCGGAACAGGTCGCTTGGGACTCCATTCCCGGTGGAAAGTAAAAGACCCGTCCCCGCGCGAACGCGGAAACGGGCCCTTGAAACCTTCAGCGTCTGCCACCGCCGCGGTGACCCTCTTCAGGCCGCCGTGGCGGAGGTGGACGCCTGATTCTTGCTGTCGATCAAGGCATCACCTCCTTTCTTGAGGATGGAAGAGCTAATCACCGGCTTGTTTCCGCGCCACTTTCCGGAGCGATAAGCGCGGGCATGGGTGCCGGGCGGCCGTTCAGGCGGCGACGAACTGGCGCTCCACCAGCCGGCGGTAGAGGCCCTCCTGGCTCATGAGGCTGGAGTGGGTGCCGCTCTGGACGATGCGGCCGCCCTCCAGCACCAGCACCCGGTCCACGTTGGCCACGGTGGACAGGCGGTGGGCGATGATGAGCGTGGTGCGGCCCTTCATCAGCCGCTCCAGCGCGTCCTTCACCAGGTGCTCGCTCTCCGCGTCCAGGGCGCTCGTGGCCTCGTCGAGGATGAGCAGGCGCGGGTCCTTCAGCACGGCGCGGGCGATGGCCACGCGCTGCTTCTGGCCACCGGAGAGCTGCACGCCGCGCTCGCCCACCTGCGTGCGGTAGCCCTCCGGGAAGCGCTGGATGAAGTCGTGGGCGTTGGCGGCGCGCGCGGCCTCCTCCACCTGTGCGTCGGTGGCGTCCGGCTTCGCGTAGCGGATGTTGTCCGCGATGGAGCAGGAGAACAGCTGCGGCTCCTGCGCCACCATGCCGATGTTGCGGCGCAGCCACTCCGGCTCCAGCGTGGTGAGCGGGTGTCCGTCCAGGACGACGGCGCCGCCCTGAGGGTCATAGAAACGCGACAAGAGCGACGCGAGCGTGGACTTGCCCGCGCCGGACGGGCCCACCACGGCGACGACCTCGCCGGGGCGCAGCTCCAGGTCCAGCCCCTGGAGCACCGGCACGTCGGAGCGCGTGGGGTAGGCGAAGCGCACGGCGCGGAACTCCACGTGGCCCTTCACGGAAGCCAGCCGCTCGCCCCCGGCGGGGATGGCGGGCTGTCGGTCCACCAGCTCGAAGACGCGCTCCGCGGCGCCGGTGGCGCGCATGACGTCCGCCCACACCTCCGTCACCGCGCTCAGCGAGAGCGCCACCAGCGAGGTGTAGATGAGGAAGGAGGTGAGGTTGCCCGCGCTCAGCTCGCCGTCCACCACCATCCGGCCGCCGTACCAGAGAATCGCCGCGGTGGAGCCGTACATGGCGATGGAGGCGATGCCCATGAAGATAGCGGACTGTCGCGCGCGCTCCTTCGCGAGTCCGAGCGCCTTGTCCACCGCCGCGCTGTAGCGCTCCACTTCATGGCGCTCCGCGGCGAAGGAGCGCACGGTGCGGATGCCGGAGAGGTCCTCCTCGGCCACCTCGCTGGACGCGGCGAGCGCGTCCTGCGCGTCCCGGGCGAGCACTCGCACGCGCCGGCCATACACCACCGCGCCAATGGCCACCGCGGGGATGAGGGCGAGCATCACCAGCGTCAGGCGCGGGGACGTGATGAAGAGCAGCGCCACGCCGCCGAGCCCCTGGCAGAGGTAGCGCAGCGTCATGGAGACGTTGGTGGTGACGGTGCTCTGCAGGACGCTCGTGTCCGAGGCGAGCCGGCTGGTGAGCTCCCCGGTGCGCCGCTCGTCGAAGAAGGCCACCTCCTGGGAGAGCAGGCTCTGGAACAAGCGCTTGCGCAGCCGCGTCACCACGCGCTCGCCCGCGGTGCTGAAGAGGTAGGCGCGCAGCGCCATGGCCACCGACTGCACGACGAAGACGCCCAGCATCACCATGGCGATGGTGTCGAGCCGCTCGCGACTGCGAGCGCCGAGCGCTTCGTCCACCAGGTCTCCAATGGCGCGGGGAAACACCAGCGTGGCGGCGCTGCTGATGAGCAGGAAGAGCGTGCCCACGACGAGCGTGGGAATCTCCGGCCTCGCGAGGGTGAGCAGGCGGCCCAGCGTCAGCCGAGAGGGGAGCCGGGGCTTCGAGGGAGGCGGGGTGGCAGACACCGGCGGAGACTAGCGCGGAGCCCCTCGCTTCGCACGGCTCCGGGCTGTCGGAGCGGGTGGGAGTGTTCATTCTATGCGGGCATGGAGGTAGGCCATGGAGCAGCGCGTCTTCGGCGGTACCGGGAAGCAGGTCCCCGTCCTCGGTCAAGGCACGTGGCAGATGGAGGAGGATGACCGCGAGGAGGCCATCCGCTCCCTGCGTGCGGGGTTGGACCTGGGGCTCACCCACGTCGACACCGCGGAGTTGTACGGCCACGGCCGCGTCGAGGAGTCCATCGTCTCCGAGGCCATCGCCGGGCGACGCAAGGAGGTCTTCCTCGTGTCGAAGGTCATGCCCTCCAATGCCACCTACGCGGGCACGCTGACCGCGTGCGAGCGGAGCCTGAAGCGGCTGCGCACCGACTGGCTCGACTGCTACCTGCTGCATTGGCCCGGCTCACACCCGCTGGCGGAGACGGTGCGTGCCTTCGAGAAGCTGGTGGCGGACGGGAAGATTCGCTCCTGGGGCGTGAGCAACTTCGCGGTGTCTGACCTGGACGAACTGCTCACGCTCACGAAGCCCGAGCGCATCGCCTGCAACCAGGTCCTCTACCACCTGGAGGAGCGGGCCATCGAACACGCCGTGCTGCCGTGGTGCGAGGAGCGCGGCGTGGCGGTGGTGGGCTACAGCCCCTTTGGCAACGGCCGCTTCCCCACGCCTGGCAGTCCGGGAGGGCGCGTGCTGGAGGCCATCGCCCGGGCGCATGACGCGACGCCTCGACAGGTGGCGCTCCAGTTCCTCGTGCGGCGGCCCTCGCTGTTCGCCATTCCCAAGGCGAGCCGCGTGGCCCATCTGCGCGACAACGCCGCAGCCGTGTCGCTGAAGCTGTCCTCGGAGGAGCTGGCGCGCATCGACGCGGCGTTCCCCACGGGCGCCTACAGCGACGAGCTGCCCGTCATTTGAGGCCGGAGGCGAAGGCCTTGCGGAAGGCGGACACGGTGGGCTCTCCCTCGCCCACCGTCACCGTGCCCGTCTCGCCCTCCAGCGCGGCGCGCATGGCCTTGCCCCGGACGAAGCGCACGGTGGCGATGCGGCGCATCACCTCGCGGCCCTGCTCCTGCGCGAGCGCGCGCAGCGCGTGGTTCGTGACATTCAGCGCGGACTCCAGGGCTCGGCGGCCGGGCTCGTCGTCCAGCCCCATCCAGTCCACTTCGAAGCGCAGCGGCCTGCCACCCAGCGCCGTCTCGCCCGGCCAGAACTGCTCGGTGAGGGCGTGCGGCAGCTTCTCCACCATCGTCAACAGGTCCTGTCGCGTGGGCGTGCTGCGGACCAGCTGCGCGAGCTCCAGCAGCTTGCTGGCCTGACCCACCGTCACCGCGACCACCGTGGCCAGGTCCACGTACGTCACCGACTCGGAGCCGAGCAGGCCCTCCTTGCCGAGCGCCAGCAACACCGAGTCTCGCGGCGCGTAGTCCACCACCGTGCCCGTCACGGTGTGCCCGTGCGCCAAGTGCAGCGTGACGGTGACGGTGGGGACCTCCTCGCCCGTGCGGGCCCGCATCGCGAGCGTGCCGAGCTGCTCCAGCACCCGCTCCACCTTGCGCGACACCAGCCGCTGTACCCCCTCCAACTGGTGCTCCTCGTCGTCCGCCCACTTGCGTCGACGCGGGTCGTTCTTAGCGGGGGGCGGTGCGGGCGAGGGCGCGGGGGTTGGAATGGGAGCCACCGTCGCGACGTGGGGAGTCGCGGGGACCTCCTTCGTGGGCTCGGGGGGCGCGGCGGCGGGGGCTTCCGCCGTCTCGTCCTTGGCCTTGGTGTTGGTGTTGGTGTCGGTTCCGCCGAACAGGTCCTGGAAGATGCCCATGGCTACAGTCCTTTCTCGCGCATGACGGCTTCGACCTTCGCGACGTCTCCGGGGACATCCACCGCCACCGTGCGCCAGGAGACTCGGGCGCAGCGGATGGAGATGCCGTGCTCCAGCGCGCGAAGCTGCTCCAGCTTCTCCGTCTCCTCGAGCGGCGTGGGCGCCAGCTCCGCGAGCCGCAGCAGGACCTCCCGCCGGTAACCATACAAGCCGATGTGGCCCCAGCGGGGGACGGGGGTACCGGTCTCTCGCGCGTGCGGGACGAGGCTGCGGCTGAAGTAGAGCGCGTCGCCGTTGAGCGCGAGCACCGCCTTCACCACGTGCGGGCTGTCCGCCTCGTCCGCCTCCAGGGGTCTGACGAGTGTGCCCATGCGCACGGTGGTGTCGGCGAAGAGTCCGGCCAGCGACTTGAGCGCCTCCGGGTCCACCAGGGGCTCGTCACCCTGGACGTTCACCCACACGTCCACGTCGGGCCGCTCGCGAGCCACCTCCGCCACCCGGTCCGTGCCCGTGGCGCAGGCGGGGCTGGTCATCACCGCGCGGCCTCCGAAGCCCTCCACGGTGGCGCGGATGCGCTCGTCGTCCGTGGCGACCCAGACCTCGTCGAAGACGCCGGCCTCCTGACAGCGGCGCCAGACGTGCTCCACCATGGGCTTGCCGGCGATGAGGACGAGCGGCTTGCCGGGGAAGCGGGTGCTGGCGTGACGGGCGGGGATGACGGCGATGGTGCGTGAGGAGGGCATGGCACACTCGGTCTATCAGATTCAGGACGGACGCTGGCTCCTCCGAGGCGAGTCGCCCCGCAGCCACTAGTCATCCGATTCGCCGTGCCTAGCTTGGCTGGCGACATGAAGAAGGTCATCCATATCGTCGGTGCGCGCCCCAATTTCATGAAGGTCGCGCCCATCCACCGGGCCATCGCCGCGCGGACCCCGCTCCAGCAAATCCTCATCCACACGGGGCAGCACTACGACGTCAAGATGAGCGACGTCTTCTTCTCCGACCTGGGCCTGCCCGCGCCGGACGTGCACCTGGGCATCGGCTCCGGCAGCCACGCGCAGCAGACGGCCAAGACGATGATTGAGCTGGAGAGGGTCTTCCTGGAGCACAAGCCGGACCTCGTCTCCGTCGTGGGTGACGTCAACAGCACCGTGGCCGCGGCGCTCGTGTCGTCGAAGCTGGCGATTCCGCTGGCCCACGTCGAGGCGGGCCTGCGCAGCAACTCCCGGCACCAGCCGGAGGAGATCAACCGCGTCGTCACCGACCGGCTGGCCGACCTGCTCCTCACGCCCTCGCGCGACGCGGACGTGAACCTGCTCAAGGAAGGGGTGGACCCGGAGCGCATCCACTTCGTGGGCAACGTGATGATTGACTCGCTGCTCGCCTCGAAGGAGCGGGCCGACCAGCTGCCCGTGCTGAAGAACCTGGGCCTTGCGCCCCATGGCTACGCGGTGTGCACGCTCCACCGGCCGTCCAACGTGGATGACCCGCGCGTGCTCGGCGGGCTCTTGTCCGCCATCGCCCATGTGGCTTCTCGAATTCCCGTCGTCTTCCCGGTGCACCCGCGCACGCG
Source organism: Myxococcus qinghaiensis (assembly GCF_024198215.1). GTDB lineage: Bacteria > Myxococcota > Myxococcia > Myxococcales > Myxococcaceae > Myxococcus > Myxococcus qinghaiensis. The sequence goes on along the minus strand of NZ_JAKCFA010000009.1, from coordinate 18,531 downwards.
GAAGATGATTGCCGAGCAGGGGTTGAACTCCGCGTTCGAGCGCAACCCGAACCTGCGCCCCGTGGACCCCATGGGGTATCTGGAGTTCCTCGCGCTGACGTCGCAGGCTCGGCTCATCCTCACCGACTCGGGCGGGCTCCAGGAGGAGACCACCGCGCTGGGCGTGCCGTGCCTCACCCTGCGCGAGCAGACCGAGCGTCCCATCACCGTCGAGGAGGGCACCAACGAGGTGGTGGGCACTGACCCGGACCGCATCCGCGAGGCGGCTGACCGCGCCCTCAACGGACAGGGCAAGAAGGGCCGCGTGCCGGAGTACTGGGATGGTCGCTCGGGCGAGCGCATCGCTGACCTGTTCTCGCGCTTCCTCGGCGTCGAGCAGGGCTCGTTTCAGGCAGCCTCCGCTTGATTCACGGCGGATGAGGGGCCGCTCGGCTCGCGCCGAAGTGGCTCCTCGTCGTGCGACGACTGGCGAGAGTTCTGGATGAAGGGCTCGTGCGGTTCGTGCCGAGGTGACTCCTCGTCGTGCGACGCCCGGCGTGAAGGGCTCGTGAGGTTCACGCCCAGATAGCGCCGAGCCCGTTGGGGAACTGCGATGCCGGCGTAATGGTGCCTCGTGACTGTGTTCGTTCCGACGGTCTGGGCTTCCGCTCCGTGTTAGAGCGTGGAGGTCATGCGCGGCGAGAAGGACTCATCGGCGGAGGTCTCCGCCTCCGAGAAGGACCCGGCTCCCGAGGGCTTCGTCGACATCTCCTTCGTCGTGGAGCCCAACTATGCGGGCTGGCGCCTGGAGGACTACCTGGGCCAGAAGCTGCGCCGCATGCCGCGTGAGCGCCTGGCCGGAATCATCCTGCGCGGTGTCCGCTGCGACGAGCGGCGACTGAAGCCCTCCACGCCCGTGTATCCCGGCATGGCCTTCCGGCTGCGCCGCCCCGGCAGCGAAGAGCCTGAGACACCCACGGCGCTTCCCGTCGTGTTCCAGGATGACTGGCTGCTGGTGCTCGACAAGCCCGCGGGCCTGCCCATCCATCCCACCGCGCGCTACCACAAGGGCACCCTCGTCTCCATCCTGCGCGAGCGCTTCGGTGAGCGCTTCGCCGAGCCCGCGCATCGCCTGGACCGGGAGACCAGCGGGCTCGTCGTCTGCGGCCGCACCACCGAGTCCTGTCGCGTGCTGGGCCGACTCTTCGTCTCGCGCGACGTCCACAAGGAGTACCTCGCCGTCTGCGAAGGACATCCTTCCGAGGACTCCTTCGTCGTCGATGCCCCTATCGCCGAGGGCACCGAGCTCATCCGCATCGCCGTGCGAATCGATCCCGTGGAGGGCAAGCCCAGCCGCACCCGCTTCCAGGTGATCCAGCGATTCACTCGCGATGGCTCGCCCTTCGCGCTGCTGCGCTGCTTTCCGGAGACAGGGCGCCAGCATCAGATTCGCATCCACCTGCACGTCGCGGGCTTCCCGCTGGTGGGTGACAAGATGTACGGACCGGACCCGGGATATTTTGATCGCTTCAGCAAGCACAGCCTGGAGCCCGAGGCGTGGGTCCGGCTGCGCCTGCCACGACATGCCCTGCACGCCGCGCGCATCGTCTTCCCTCATCCTGGGACTGGCGTGGAGGCCGCCTTCGAGTCGCCACTTCCCTCCGACCTCGTGGACTTCATCGCGGGGGCTCCTCTGTCGCCAGCTTCCCCTGCGACGGGCGGTGGGTGAGGCCTTCCGGCTTACACTCACGGCGTCCACGCGCGCCGGGGTGACGGGCCGCGGAGGCGTCTTCACCGTGGCCCGCAACTTCCTGACGGCTCCTGGGTTCGAGAGGGAAACACCCTCCTCGCGTCCCTGACGCGACCACCTCGGGAGCTTTTCATGCGTCGCACCGTCCTCGCCGCCACTGTCGCCTTCTTCCTCGGCGGTTTCGTCAACCAGGCCCAGGCGGAGCGTCAGCCGCGCATGCGAGACGCCATGGTTCATTTGGAGAAGGCGCTCTCCGCCCTGAAGAACGCGGCCCCCGACAAGGGTGGGCACCGCGTGAAGGCCATCGGCCTCACCGAACAGGCGATGGGTGAAGTTCGCGAGGGCATCCAGTTCGACAACCGCAACTGACGTGCGAACCGACCGAGGCAACAGCTCCGAAGATGGGTCGTTCTAACGCCGCCTGAAACGCGACCACGGCCCTGGTCGAAGCGCGCGAGGCCTCGCTTGAGTGAAGTCTCGACTGCCGCCCGGAATGCGACCACGGCCCTGGTCCACGGGCGCGGAGCTTCGCTGACGCGAAGCCTCCACTGCCGCCTGGAACGATCAAGGCCCCCGACCCGAAGAGAGGGCAGGGGGCCTTGTGCTTGTACGTCTTGCCGGGCCTGGAGCTGCGGTCAGGCGGTCAGCTTGTTCGCTTCCGGCGCGGAGGGTGACAGCTCTCCGATGAGGTACTCGCCCGAGAAGCACGCCGTGCAGAAGCTGCCGCGGCTGGGGTCTCCCACCGCCGTGCCCAGCCCCTCCAGCGAGATGTAGCCCAGCGTGTCCGCCGTGACGTACTTCGCGATTTCGTCCGTGCTGTGCGTCGCCGCGATGAGCTCCTGACGGCTCGGCGTGTCGATGCCGTAGAAGCACGGCCACTTCGTCGGCGGCGAGGAGATGCGCAGGTGCACCTCCAGCGCTCCCGCCGCTTTGATCATCTTCACGATTTTACGGCTCGTGGTGCCTCGGACGATGGAGTCGTCCACCACCACCACGCGCTTGCCCTTGAGCACGTGCCGAACCGCCGACAACTTCAGCTTCACGCCGAAGTGACGGATGGACTGCTGCGGCTCGATGAACGTGCGGCCCACGTAGTGGCTGCGGATGAGGCCCACGTCATACGGAATCCCGCTCTGCTGCGAGAAGCCGATGGCCGCCGCCACACCCGAGTCCGGCACCGCGATGACCAGGTCCGCTTCCGCCGGCTGCTCGCGCGCCAGCTGCATGCCCATCTGCTTGCGCACCTCGTACACGCTGTTTCCGAACAACACCGAGTCCGGACGCGCGAAGTACACCTGCTCGAAGATGCAGCGCCCCAGACGCGCGGGCTCCGCGAAGGGCCTGCTGGTGCGCAGCATGCCGTTCTCGATGACCAGCAGCTCGCCCGGCTCCAGCTCGCGCACCACATCCGCTTCGATGAGGTCCAGCGCGGTCGTCTCGCTGGCGACCACGTATGCGCCTTCCTTCATCCGCCCCAACACCAGCGGCCGGATGCCCAGCGGGTCCCTCACCGCGACCAGCTTGTTCTGCGTGAGCACCAGCAGGCTGTAGGCGCCTTCCACCTTGCGCAGTGCCTCCACCAGCTTCTGCTCGAAGGTCGCCTGCTTGGAGCGCGCCAGGAGGTGCATGATGACCTCCGTGTCCGCGTCCGACTGGAAGATGGCTCCGTCGGCCTCCAGCTTCTCCTTCAGCGCTCCCGCGTTCACCAGGTTGCCATTGTGCGCGACGGCGACCTGGCCCCCCGCGTACGCCACGAAGAGCGGCTGAGCGTTCTTGAGCTGGCTGCCACCGGCCGTCGAATACCGCACGTGTCCGATGGCCGACTGGCCAGGCAGGCCGGCGAGCACCGGCGCGTCGAAGATATCCGCCACCAACCCCATCTGACGGTGCGCCCGAAGACCGTGGCCGTCGGAAGCGACGATGCCAGCGGACTCCTGACCGCGGTGCTGCAGGGCGTGCAGCCCCAGGTACGTCAGGTTAGAGGCCTCGGCGTGTCCCGTGATTCCGAAGATGCCGCACATGGCGCGGTGCCTTACTCCTTTCGGGCGGTGAGCGGAACAGGAACGCATGCCCCTCTGGTGGGTATTCCACCCGACACCGGAGTCGGCTCATGTGGGCACACGAGCCTCGCGGTACGTGCACCGTCCCGTTAGTCTGGCCACCGCATGGCCTCCCTGCGACGAGCCTCCTGGCGTTCCCTGTTTCCCCTGGTCCTGCTCACCGTGGGTGCCGCTTATTCATTGGGTTCGTGGAACTGGTGTGGCACCTGGGAGCAGCGCGCCCCCGTGCTGCTGTCTCACGTGAAAGCAGAAGGTGCGTTGCGCGCGGGCGCGGCGAAGGTGGCGCTGGTGCCTCCGTTTCCGGTGGTGGTGGCGGGCTACTCGCCGCCGCGTCCGGATGCGAGCCAGTCCGACCCGCCGCTCCATGCTCGCGCGGTGGTGCTGGAGTCCGGGGGCACTCGCGTAGGGCTGGTGTCGCTCGAGTTGCTGTTCGTCACGGACGCCGTCACGGCCAGGGTGCGTGAGCGAGCGCTCGCCGCAGGGCTCCAGGACGTGCTGGTGCTGGCCACTCACACGCACTCCTCTCTGGGCGGCTATGACGACAGGCTGGTGTCCCAGCTCGTGGGGACGGGGCGCTACCGGGAGGACTCGCTGGAGGCGGTCGCCGCCGCCGCGAGCGCCGCGCTGCAACAAGCGGGCGCTACGCTCACCGACGTGACGCTGGAGCTGGGCGAGGCCAAGGAGCCGTCCTTCGTCTACACGCGCAGCGGTGGCACCGCGCCGGATGGCACGCTGACTCGCGCGGTGCTGCGCGGCGCCAAGGCGCCCGTGGCGGAGCTGCTCTTCTTCGCCGCGCACCCGGCGATGGTGCCCCGGCAGCGCGCGTACGTGGACCCGGACTATCCGGGGCGCCTCAGCTCGCTGCGCGAGGCCGAGGGCAGCGGTGTGACGCTGCTGTTGCAGGGCGCGGTGGGCAATGCCTCGGTGGCGTTCTCGGAAGGGCAGGGACTGGAGCGTGTGTCCGCTTTCGCGCGCGCCTTGTCAGACCTGGCGAGCAAGGCGCCCCTGGCCCCCGTGGGGCCTTCAGTCCGACTGTCGCTGGCGCGCGCGGAGGTGGCGATGCCTCGGCCGGATGCGTCGCGGCTGGTGCCCTCGTTCACTCGTGCAGCGGGCGACAACATGCTGTGTGGTTCCTCCGCTCGCGTGGCGGAGGTGGCGGCGCTGGTGCTGGGGCCACTGGAGCTGGTGACGGTGCCGGGCGAGCCCACCGTCGATGCGGGCGCGGAGTTGGTGCGACGCACCGGGGCCTCGGGCGTGCTGGGGCTTGTCGGCGGGTACGTGGGTTACGTGGAGACGCCAGAGCTGGTGGGCCAGGGCAGCGGTGAGTCGCGGCGACAGTACTTCGGTCCCGTGCTGCTGGAGCGGTTGGGCGAAGCGGCGGAGCTGGCGGCCAGCACGGCGGGCTTCACGCGCTGACAAAGGCCGCTGCCCGGTGGGCCCGCTCTGGAAGCGGTGCACGCGTGGGCCGCTGGCCTCGCGGGGACTTTCCGTGACGAGCGCCACGGCGGATGTGTCGGGTCTTCCTGGGGCGACTTGGACCTTGGATTGACAGTCGTCGCGTGGGTGGCCTGAAGTTTCGTCTCGGGGAGTGCACCATCGTCATGAAGACCTGCTGTCTGATTGCCTTGTTCGCCGTGGGCCTCGTCGGGATGCCGGCATCGGGTCAGCACCTCCCCGAATCGGAGCGCGCGGAAGAGGGGCCCTCCGTGCCGCCCCCGCTCGTCTCCGTTCCAGACGACGTGGTGGAGACTCCTGCCCTGGCTTCGCCTCCCGTTTCCCCCGCGCGCACGCGGCGGTATCGACGGGGCGCGCACATCCCGCTGGGAATCCTCCTCGGCGGTGGCGGGATGCTCGTGGGCGGGATGGCGGGGGCCTATCTGGGCAGTTCGGTGACGGGCTGTAACGACGGGTCTTCCTGCGAGCGAGAGACGGGCCTCACGCTGTCGTTGGGCGTGGGCATGGCGCTGGGCGTGGCCTCGGGCGTCTACCTCACGGGCCAGTGGCTCGGCGGTGAGGGCGGCTTCGGCTACACGCTGCTGGGCGCCGCGTTGGGAGCGGTGCCGTCGGCGCTGATGTTGAGCAGCGACAGTGATGACGTCGCCGTGCTGGGAGGCTTGGGCCTGCTCGTGACGCCCTTTGTCGGGGCGCTCTTCGGCTTTGGCCTCTCCCACTCCGCCACCGTGCGCGAGTCATTGTCCCAGGCCGTGGTGGTGCCGACGCTGGGCCGCACGCGGGATGGAAGTCTCGTCACCGGGCTGGCGGGACGGTTCTGAACGTCCTGCGTTGGACGGCGTGACACGGGTGATGGCGTGGCCGGGGCCGCTTGGCGGAGACTGGCGCTCCCTTTCTTCACCGTGGAGCGCCCATGAGCGCATCGGACCCTCGCATCACCCTGGAAGTGCGCGGTCACCTCGCCCTCATCGGCATCCACCGTCCGGAGAAGCGCAACGCGTTCGACGTCGGAATGCTGCGAGGACTGTCCTTCGCGGTGACCGAGGCGGACCGTCATCCGGACGTGCGGTGCATGGTCATCTTCGCGGTGGGAGACCACTTCTCCGCGGGCCTGGACCTGGCGAGCGTCGCGCCCGCGCTCTCCAGCGGAGAGCCGCTCTACTCCGAGGGCTTCATCGACCCGTGGGGCATCCAGGGTGCGCCGCGGACCAAGCCGCTCGTCGTCGCCGTCCAGGGCCTGTGCCTCACGCTGTCCATCGAGCTCATCCTCGCTGCGGACATCGCGGTGGCCTCCGAGGACGCGCGCTTCGGACAGATTGAAATCAAGCGCGGCATCTTCCCGTTCGGCGGCGCCACCCTGCGCTTCCCGCAGCGTGCGGGCTGGGGCAATGCCATGCGCTGGCTGCTCACCGGCGACGAGTTCGACGCACGCGAGGCGTACAGGATGGGGCTGGTGCAGGAGGTGGTGGAGCGCGGCCGTCACCTGGAGCGCGCGCTGGCCCTGGCGGAGACGGTGGCGAAGCAGGCGCCCCTGGGTGTCCAGGCGACGCTCGCGTCCGCGCGACAGGCGGTGCACGAGGGGCCCGAGGCGGCGGCCCGTGCGCTGCTGCCGCGCTTGCTGGAGCTGGTGGGAACGGAGGACGCCGCCGAGGGCGTCCAGTCCTTCCTGGAGCGCCGCGAGGCCCGCTTCACCGGCAAGTGAGGCGGCCCCAGGCGCGGTCCGTCAGAGCTTCTCGAACTTGGACTTCTCCTTGCGCTTCTTGAAGAAGAGGGCGGTGCGGCCCAGGAGCTGGGCCTGCTCGGCGCCCGTTCCCTCGGCGATGCGCGCGGCGGCTTCCTGGCGCGTCTCCGGACCCTCGTTGAGCTTCACCTTGATGAGCTCGTGGTCATGCAGCGCCTGCTCGACGGCGGCGATGACGCCCTCGGTGACGCCGGCTTGACCGACGATGACCACCGGCTCCAGGTGGTGTCCGAGCGCGCGCAGTTGGCGGCGTTGCTTCCCGGTGAGCGGCACGTTGCAAACTCCTTCGAGACGTCCGGCGGGGCCCCAGGCCCCTCCCGGATGGGGGGCGCACCCTACTTCTTCTGGGCCGCCATGCGAATCTCCCGCTGCGCGTCGATGTGGTCCGGCTGAAGCTCCACTGTCCGCTTGAAGTGCTTCAGCGAGCCCGGGACGTCCCCCGACAGCTTCGCAATCACCCCGAGGAAGTAGTGCGCGGGCGCACAGCGCTCATTGCGCTTGATGGCATTCTGGATTTCCCGGAATGCCTCCGGCTGCGCCGCCTTCTTGTCCGCCGCCGTGAAGAAGCGCGCGTAGCCTCGCCACGCGTAGAACTCCGCCTCCTCCGCGTTGAGCTGGATGGCCTCGTTCAGCATCTTCACCGCTTCGGGGAACTTGCGCGCCTTCACGAGGATGCACGCCTTCTGGAACAGCTCCTCGGCCTGGAGGATGGCGTTGATGTCGACTTCGGCTCCCGCGCCGCCGCTCTGGAGCTCCTCCAGATAGGACGCGCGGCTCTTGTCGTCGGACAGCGTCCGGTAGGCATCGCCGATGTATGCGAACACCTCGGCCTTGAGCTTCTCCAGCTCCGGCGGCGCGCCCTGCGGCAGCGTGTCCGGGTGGTAGAGCTTGGCGAGCCGGAAGTAGGCGACCTTGACGGCGCTGGAGTCCGCCTTCTCCGCCAGCCCCAGCCGCTGGAAGTGGTTCTGCTGCTTGAGCGCCATGACCAGCTGACGCAGCGACGGAATCTCGTCGGAGCCCGGCGCATTGGCGGTGACGGTGGGCGGCGCCGCACCCGCCGCTGGACCGACCGTCGGAGGGCCGGCTGGCCGGGGCGCGGCTCCTGGAGGATTGCCAGGGCGAGCGGCTCCAGCAGCGGCGGTGGCTGCTCCGGGAGGATTTCCGGGACGCGCGGCCCCGGCGGCGGCCGCACCTGGAGGATTGCCGGGACGCGCGGCTCCGGCGGCGGTGGCCACTCCGGGAGGATTGCCAGGACGCGCGGCTCCAGCGGCGACGCCGGGAGGATTCCCGGGAGCTGCTCCCGTGGCGGGGCGGGGCGCTCCAGCGGGAGCCGTGCCGACACCCGGGGGATTTCCTGGGGCCCCTCCCGTGGCGGGGCGGGGCGCTCCAGCGGGAGCCGCGCCGGGTGGAGTGCCGGGACGAGGTGCCTGGGCCGCCGCACCGGGCGCGGGCTGTGGGCTCGCGACGGTGGCACCAGGCGGTGGGGCCGCGGGGCGTGGACCGGCGCTGCTGGGCGACACCGCGGCGAAGGACACCGCGTCCAGCTCCCGGAGGAGGAACGCGATGCGCAGCAGGTGGTCGGCGTCCTGTGGGAAGTCGGTGAGGAGCTGGTTCACCGAGCGCACGCCGTCGATGACGGTGAGGGCCCGGACTTCGTGCGGCGTGAGGCGCAGGTCGCTCGCGGCCACCATGCCCCCCGCCTTCATGATGGGGAGCTGGAGCACCGGCATCAGCCGGCGTTTGATCTCCGTGGACGGCATGCGGCGCACGGTGTCGCTGAGCACGGCCCACCGGTTGCCCAGCGGCATGGACTTGTTGCCTGCCAGCTCACGGACCTCGAAGGTGAATGTGCCCGCTTCGGCGCGCAGCCCCTTGAACAGGATGCTGGAGGCCCGCTGCGCCAGGATGGCGAAGGCGCTGGCGGGTTGCAGCAGGCCCAGGCCGAAGAGCGCCGCGAGCAGGTCGCCACCGAAGCGGTCCTTCGCGGACTCGGCCTGCTGGAGCTGCTCGGGCGTGAGCAGCTTCGCGCCCATCAGCGAGGTGCCCAGCGCGTCCTCGGCATGCGTCGAGTCGACGTACTCCGGGTTGCCCTTGCGGAAATGAATCAGGGTGACCCGGTCGGAGAGCGTGAGCGTGAGCAGCCCCGTGAGCTCCGCGGAGGCCACTCGCCCGTAGAGGTTCAGCGGCGAGGTCTGCTCAAGCTGCCCCCGGGCCGGCACCGCATAGCCCGAGGCCTCCGTCACGACGGCAGCGTGGCTCCCTGACTGCGGGGAACCAGACGCACCAGCGGGACGCGCGACAGCGGCAGGTGCTCCTGCTTGCGGCGCGACTCCTCCAGGTGCTTGAGGTGCTCCGACGGGACGCGCGACAGCGGCGGCTGCTCCCGCTTGCGGCGCGACTCCTCCGGGTGCTTGGGGCGCACCGGGCACCCCGGCTGGACGCGTGGCGGCGCCTGCTTGCGGCGCGACTCCCACTCCAGGGGCCGTCGGTGGCCTTCCAGGCGCCGTGGCAACTCCAGGCGCAGTGGCGACTCCAGGCGCCGTGACGACTCCAGGCGCCGTGGCGACTCCGGGGACTGGACGCGCGGCGACGTTGGGCGCTCCGGGCACGGCCCCCGGGACGCCGGGGCGCGCACCCTGCTGTGCGGCCATGGGGTTGCCAGGGACGCGAGGATCTCCAGGACGTGTCCCAGGCCCCGCCATCGGAGCCGCCCCTTGCCCGGGTCTCGCGACGGCACCGGGCCCGGCCATGGGCATGCCGCCGGGATTCGCGCCTGGACCCGCCATGGGGGCACCGCCGGGGTTCGCACCAGGACCTGCCGTGGGCATTCCGCCGGGATTCGCACCAGGGCCCGCCACGGGCGCTCCGCCGTCGGCCCCGGTCCACTGGCTTTGACCGATGGCGGGCGCGCTCCCGGCGCCTCGGGGCACGTCGGGCGCCCCGTCACCCCAGAGCTCCCGGGGGAAGGTGTCGCGGGCCTCCGGGAAGCGCCAGGGGAAGGCGAAGTTGATGCCGTCCTCGGAGACCTGGAGCTTCCCCTTGATGGAGCCGCTGTCGATGAGCAGCTCGATGGTCGGCAGGGTGAGGGGCCCCCACAGGGTGCCCCTGTCGTTGCGAACCCAGTACTGACGGACGTCACCCTCCGCCATGTGCGGTTCTACTCCGTTCGAGCTGCGAGAAGACGGAACCCTACCGCTGTCTCCGAACCGGTCAAAGGAGACGTCGGGGCGGTGTGCTCATACGGAGCGTCAGGGGGGGGCGCCGTCGAGGGCGGCGAGCCCCAGCACGGACAGGCACGCGGCGTCCGCCTGCTGCTCGGCCGGGGGGTCGAAGCAGGCCACCTCGCTGTCGAACACCTTGCACAGCCCCGCCGGGGTGGACGCACACGCCGACTTGGAGAACGCCGTGGTGCAGCTGTAGCCGCACACCGGGCCGCCCTCGCTGTTGCGGCACTCGGGCGCGGGCAGGGTGCGCTTCCAGGCGCACAGCGCGGCCGGAGACGGGTCGAAACAGGTGATGCGGCCACTGGCCATCTTGCACACCCCCGCGGGCGTCTTGTTGCAGCGCACCCCCTCCGGGGCGTTCAGGCAGTTGTAGCCGCACGTCAGCTCCACGCTGTTGCTGCGGCAGTCCGCCCGGGGCGTGTCCTTGCCGTAGACGGCGAAGACCACCGCCGGAGGGTCGAAGCACTCCACCTCTCCACTGCGGCCCCGGCACACCCCGGCCGGCGACTTCGCGCACTTCACCCGACCCGGTTGCGTCGCGCAGTTGTAGCCGCAGGCCACCACGCCATCGATGGCCTTGCACTCGGGCTCCGGCAGCGACGCGCCGTACGCCTTCACCACGTAGGCCGGCGGGTCGAAGCACACCGCCTGGCCATCCACCACCTGACAGCGCCCCTGCGGCGTCTGCGCGCACCGGGCCCGGTTCGAGTCCGACTTGCACCCATAGCCACAGGCCGTCTGGCTGTTGATGGAGCGGCAGGAGGGCGCGTTGGGGTCCTGGGAAGGCGGTGCCGAGCCCAGCGAGAGCGCCAGCACGGTGATGAGGGAGGCGAGCATGGTGACCTCGGGGAGCAGGGGAGTTCCGCAGGGGCATTGACGCCCAAGGAGCGCGGTGACGCAAGAAGCGGGCAGGCGCGACGGCGCTCCTGGCGCGTGGTACCCAGGCGCCGTTCGAGCCGAGGGAGACGCAGGGTGGACCAACTGGTGGTGGACGTCAGTGCGCAGCACCTCCTCTTGCTGTGCGTCGCCGCGCTGGTGGCGGGCCTCGTGGACGCCATCGCCGGAGGGGGCGGGCTCATCACCCTGCCCGCGCTCCTGACGGTGGGCCTGCCACCCCATGTCGCGCTGGGCACCAACAAGGGCCAGTCCGTCTTCGGCTCGTTCGCCGCGCTGGTGCGCTTCTCGCGCGCGGGGCTGGTGGACTGGCGGCTGGCGCGCGTGACGTTCCCCTTTGGCCTCGGAGGAGCATTCGCTGGCGCCGCGCTGGTGCTGCTGGTGAAGCCGGAGGTGCTCAAGCCGCTGGTGCTGGTGCTGCTCATCGCGGTGGCGGTGTTCCTCGCGTTCCGTCGCACATCGGCTTCCGGCGAGAAGGCGGAGCCCTCACCCCGGCCGCGCGCGCTCGCCATCGGCGCGCTCATCGCGCTGGCCGTGGGCACCTATGACGGGTTCTTCGGTCCGGGGACGGGCACCTTCCTCATCGTCGGCTTCAACACGCTGCTGGGCCACGGGCTGGCGCGAGCCTCCGCCGACGCGAAGGTGGTGAACTTCGCCTCCAACCTGGCGTCGGTGGCGCTCTTCGCGCTCAAGGGCGTGGTGCTGTGGAAGGTGGCGCTGCCCATGGCCGCCGCGCAGTTCACCGGCGCGTGGCTGGGCGCGCACCTGGCGGTGAAGGGCGGCGACACGCTGGTGCGCAAGGTGGTGCTCGCCGTGGTGCTGGCGCTGGTGCTGAAGCTGGGGCGCGACGTGATGATGGGCTGACACGGGGCGCGCGCGCCCTGGCGCCTCAGCCGATGTGCACCAGCAACGCGTCTCCGCGCTTGCCCATCTGGGCCATGAACTTCTGGAGCTCGTCGAAGTAGGAGACCATCTCCTCCAGCGGGTCCGCGTCGTCGGGCGGCTCTTCCCAGGTGCCCGGGTAGATGTCCTGGGCCTGCATCTCCACCGCATCATAGCGGCGGCGCAGCGTGTTCTCGGACACCTCGCGCAGCGCGGTGGCGAGCGCCTTCACCTCTTCGGGCGAGAAGACACGCGCGGTGCCCTCGTCGGAGGGGATGTCGCCCACGTCCACGCCGCCGCGCACCAGGAAGTCCAGCGGGGGACTGCCCTCCCACGGCGTGCCGGTGAGCAGGTACTGGAGGCCGTGCCACGCCTCGCCGATGTCCAGCTCCAGGAATGCTCCGCCCTTCGGGTCTCCGAAGTCCTCCTCGTCGTCGAGGAAGTCCTCCAGGCGCTCGGGGGCCTGAAGCAAGGCGTCGCGCTGCGCCACCGTGACGCTGCGCAAGGTGCAGAGCATCTCCATGCGGGGGACCTCGTGTGCCGCGGAAGCAGGGGGGGAATCGTGAGCGGCGCCGGACCCTACCAGTCCCCGGCGACGTCGCGGAATTTCGATGCGGGTCCGCCTCGATGACGGCCCCGCGGCCCGCGTGAGCGGCACTCGGACCCGGGATGCTAGTCTTTCAGTGGTCAATCGCCGCGTCCTCGTCAGGGGCGGTTCAGGGAGGGACACCCGATGTCACCAGCGGGGAGATGGGGTGTCACTCTCGCGGGAGTCGTGCTGTCGCTCTCGCTCGCGGCCTTTTTGCGCACCGCCTTGCGTCCCCCGGAGTCACGGGGACCAGCGGGCCCCGCGCGCCCCAGCGTGGGGCAGGGCAGTCCTCGCATCGTGAAGAAGCAGCGGCCCCAGGCGCCGACGGCTCCCTCCGAGCCGTCCGAGTCCCCGGTGTCCACACCGGCGGAGCCGGGGCGCGTTGAGGTCCGCGCCACGCGGGGGTGGGATGGGTATCCCCTGCGCGGCGTGGCGGTGGGCATGATGTTGGAGACGAAGCCTCGCGTCGTGTTTCCAGTGCAGGCGCGGACCGACGAGCATGGCATGGCCTACTTCCCCAACGTCCCGTCAGGGCGGCTGACCATCTGTGCTCGCGGGACGGGCTATCTGGAGTCCTGTCGCACGGCAGACCTTCAAGCGGGCGGGAACTTGAACATGGGATTGGGCCTGACGGAGGACGAGACGGCGAGCGCACCCGTCGCGACTCCATGAGCGCTGTCCCCGAGTGGTAGCCTTTGCGCCCTACAGGCAGCGGAGGGTTCCGCCCATGCGTGACGTGACGTGGATTCGACGAGCACGGACGTTGCTGCGCCAGTCCGCCGTGATGTTGGGGATGGGAGGGCTCGCGCTGACTCCCGGGGCTCGGGCCGATTTACCGGAGCACTACACGCTTCAGCTCCAGGCCCGCACCAACCTGTTGGGCAATGAGTCCGGTGCGTACAACCTGAAGCCAGGCAATCTGCTCGCGGGAAGTCTCCAGGTGCCGGTGGTCGCGGACGGGCGGGTGGCCTTCCGGTTGTCGATTACGCCCGAGGGGCCCAACGCCATCTGGTGGGGAAGTGATGCGGCGGGCCACCACCGCTACGTGTTGCCGGACCTGGGAGAGGACGCGCGCGCGAGTGACCCGGGGTTGAACTCGGACGGGGTCGTCGCGTTCGCCGTCACGGGGGCCACCGCCGTCGCGAGCAATGGCATCTATCTGCTGCGCTCCGAGGCACCGGAGGACGTGCGCATCGTCCGCGAGCCGCTCGGGGCATCGGACTGGTCCAGCCTGGCGCTCAATGATGCGGGGCAGCTCGGGTTTCGGGTCACCTTCAACTCCGTCGGTCGCGGCTACATCGTGCTGACGCCGCAAGGCGCGGGTTGGACGACGACCTATCTGGCGAAGGAGAAGACGCTCGACGAGACGAGCCCCTACGAGTTCCTCTATTCGCCGGCGCTCAATGACCTGGGGCAGATGGCGGGCGTGGGAGACCTGGCGCCTGGAGGTTCGGAGTACTACCAGGAGCTGCGAGTCTTCAGCGCGGACGGGACGTCCCGGCTCATCGCTCAATCGCGGGGCAGGGATGCGGCGTCGCCCATCTACCGGTTCGCGTCCGTGCAGCCGGCGCTCGACAACCTGGGCCGCGTGGCCTTCATCGCGACGGCGAGGGTGGGGGCGGGGCCGAACCTCACGACCGTCTTTCTGTGGGATGGGGCGGAGCTGCGGGTGGTGGCGCAGAACGGGCAGGAGGGAATCCGGGAGGTGGAGTTCTTCCCTCCGGACATGAATGACGAGGGGCTCATCGTCTTCCGGGCCATCGACAGCGACGGCCGGCGCGCGGTGTGGGTGAGTGACGGGCGGACGCTTCGGCGGGTGGTGTCGGAGCACGACATCGTCGACTCGGACCAGGGGCCCGCGCGCATCGACCAGGAGACGCCGAGCGGCCCCGTGTTCGCTGGAAGCGTGAGCATCAGCCCGCGAGGCGACGTGTCCGTCGTCGCGGGGCTGGCGCCACCGGACAATGACCAGGAGGAGTGGGGCACCGCCATCTTCGTGGCGCAGGCCTACTTCGCACCGCCCGCGGATGGTGGCGTGGATGGAGGCCCGGGCGATGCGGGCTGCGATGGCGGCGCGTGTCCTGGAGAGGAAGACAGCGGCACGCCGAGCTGTGACGGAGGCGCGTGCCCTGGCGAAGAAGACAGCGGAACTCCTGGATGCGATGGCGGCGCGTGTCCTGGTGATGAAGACAGCGGCACTCCGAGCTGTGACGGAGGTGAATGCCCCGGCGGAGGAGACAGCGGCACTCCTGGATGTGATGGCGGCACATGTCCTGGTGACGAAGACAGCGGCACACCCAGCTGCGATGGAGGCGAGTGTCCGGACGGAGAAGACAGCGGCACACCGAGCTGTGACGGAGGTGAGTGCCCTGGTGAGGAAGACAGTGGCACCTCGCGCTGTGACGGAGGTCGTTGCCCGGATGGTCAGGACAGTGGCCCCGTGGACGCGGGCGGCGCGGGCCCCAATCCAGACACGGGAGGCTGCGGCTGCCAGTCGACGTCTTCCACCGCCTTCCTGCCGTGGCTGCTCCTCGGCCTCGCGTGGTTCGCCGCGCGTCGTCGGACAAGTCTGAGCAGTCTCTGACGCCTCGGCCCCCAACTCCCCGCTGGCACGTCTGTCTGATGCGCCAGCGGGGCAATGCCTTTATCACACACACCAGGACAGTCACTCCGCCAGCAATGGCATGTGGCGACGTATGTCTCCATGTCGGCGCGAGCCTCGAGTCCGAGGGGCCTATTCCAAGCATGCAACTGAGTAACTAAGGTATCTCTCTCCATCCAGGCTGGAGAGGCACCGGATGACGACACCGCATCGCATCGTGCTGGGATGTGTCCTGCTCGCTTCACACGTGGCCCTGGCGGCGCAGGGGCAAATCCTCCCGCGTCCCATCAACACGGTTCCTGGGATGAGCCATGGCTACTGGGAGTACCTGCCGCAGGGCTACGACGACAACCCCACGGCGACCTATCCGCTCGTCGTGTTCCTGGGCGGCGAGGGACAGCAGGGCAACGGCACGTTGGATGGGACCTCGCTGAGCCTGGAGCGGGTGATGACCACCACCGCGCCTCCGCTGCTCGCCCGCAACGGGCGGCACTTCCCCTTCGTCCTGGTGGCGCCGCAGCGGGGCAGCGCGTGGTGGCCGTACACCGAAGTCGACGCCGTCATCGAGTTCGCCAAGAGCCACTACCGCATCGACCCGGACCGCGTGTACCTGACCGGGCTGTCCGCCGGGGCCTTCATCACCTGGGGCTACGCGGCCACCTATCCGCAGAAGCTCGCGGCCATCGTCCCCATCGCGGGCAATGGCAACGGCCTGCCCATCTGCAACCTGCGGAATGTCCCGGTGTGGGCCTTCCACGGAACTTCGGATGGCACGGTGTCCCAGTGGGGGTCCATCGACCCCGTCGACACCCTCAACAACACCTGCAACCCCGGGCGAACCCCGCCGCCCTGCTCACGCTGTACCAGGGCGTCGGACATGACTCCTGGTCCCGGACGTACAGCGGCTCCGCGGGCCACGATATCTACACCTGGATGCTCAGCCACTCCCGCTGACGCCGTGCCACTCCGCCCGGGTGGACAGCTCGCCTCACCCGGGCGGTGGGGCCGCGACTCAGCAGGGCAGCCAGGGACCGACACCGCGGGTGCACGAGTCGTAGCAGATGGAGATGGCCGCGTTGCACTGCTCGGTGGTCGCCTGACACTGCACCGGGCACCAGGAATGGGCCTGGTAGCACTCGTCCAGGCAGGACGTCTGGGCCTGGGAGGTGGACTCGACTTCGGACGTCTCAGGGCTCACGGGCTCGGCTTCGGGAGCGCCTGCCCCACAGGCCACGAGGACCATCCCGGACAGCGAGGCCAGGACGAACGAACGGATGCGGCGAGCATTCATGGGCAGCTCCTTGAGGGGAAGGGGACGACGCGCGCCAGCGTAGCCCGAGGCTCTCGTGGGTCGCAGCGCGGCAGGGCGCCTCTTGTCTCAGCGGAGCAGAGAGACCCTGACTGCAATTCCAGGACTTGAAGCCGCCATTTCGGGGCCAACTCGGGAGCCAGACGGGAGATGGGCCTCGGGCGACAAGCATTGGAGTCGCATGTCCGTGCGGGACGACCCAGGTGGACGGCGGAATTCGTACTCCGACATTCCCCTCGGTGAGGTGCCCAATGATGTCGTCCACTCGTGCCCGTGTCTGGTTGTTGGCCTGTGTCCTGGGAGGAGGCGTGCTGTCCGCTTGTGAGGACACGCCCAAGGGCGAACCCGATGCCGGCGTGGGAGGCGGCGGCTGGGATGGAGGAGCCACGCCCCTGGAGGAGTACGGCAACTGGCTGGACAAGGGCCCCTACGCGCCCTGCTCCGTGCTCGGGGTGAGGACGCCCTTGCGGTGTGAGGGCCTGGGGCCTGAGAGCTTCGACCTGTCGGCGTGTGACACAGATGCGCTGGCGCACGTGGAGCAGGAGGGCATCTACCAGGCCGGTCAGCGGTACGAGTTGAGGCTGCAAGATGGCGGGACGCAGGTGAATTTCGGCATCGGCATTGGCTTCAAGCTGGACGGCGCGGAGGGTGGCGGCACGCTGGCGTCCAGGCCGCTCATCAGCCGGCGGACCGAGGGCGGCGCCTTCTTCATCTCCTCCGGCTCGACCACGGGCACCGCGGTGTCACGGGTGTATGCCGGCTGCCAGCGGCCCACGCCGGAGACGGTTACCGGCTGCTACGTCACGTGCAACGCCGCGGGGAACGTGAGTCAGCGTGGCACCTTCGAGGCGCACCGCATGGTGTGGCACGCGGGCGAGCCGGAGTCCTCCGGAGGCATGACGCTCGTCTCGGAGGGCCACGTGGCGCTGGGGAAGCCCGTGGATGTCTACGTCGCGAAGAACCACGCCTATGTCGTCTCCGTGTCCGAATCGCTCACCGGGAAGGCCGGCGGGCTCACCGTCTTCGACGTGACCGACAAGCGCAACCCCGTCCTCAAGAAGTCCATCAGCATCCCCGGGGACAACTACTGGAACGGGGTCTGGGCGCACGAGGACGCGCTGTACATCGCCAGCGATGTCGCGGGCATCGTCGTCTACGACATCTCCCAGCCCGCGGAGCCGGTCTTCATCCGCTCCCTGTACTCGGGTGACTACGGCGTGCACACCGTGCTGGTCCACGGCGGCCGGCTGTACGCCACGGCCAACGAGGGCCGGACGGACATCTACGACCTCGCCAATCCCCTGGAGCCGGTGCCCCTGCAGAGCATCACCCTGCCCGACCAGTTCAACTCGGGAGGGCCCCATGACCAGTTCGTGTACGAGGACCGGCTCTACGTCAGCAACGCGCAGGGTGGCTACGCCGTCGTGGACATCAGCCGGCTGGACGACACGAAGCTCCTGGGCCAGTACACCTACCGGGATGTGTACTCGCACCACAGCGCGGTGGGGACGTTCGCCGGGCGCACCATCGCCTTCGAAGGCGGCGAGTTCGCCGGCTCCCACCTGCGAGTGCTCGACGTCACGGACCCCGCGAACATCGTGAAGATTGGTGAGCACCGACTGCGGCCCGTGTCCTCCATCCACAACCTGATTCTGAAGGGCACGCGGCTGTACATCGCCTGGTATCAGGAGGGCGTGCGGGTGCTGGATGTGGCCAATCCCACCCAGCCCCGACAGGTGGCCCACTACAACGTCTTCCGGGAGCAAGACTCGGGACGCACGGATGGAGTCTTCCAGGGCGCCTTCGGCATCCGCCTGCCGGGAGATGGCTACATCTACGTCGTCGAGTCCGCGCGCGGCCTGCTCATCTTCAACGAGCTCTGAACCCCATATCCGACACAAGAACGGGCGGCCGCCTAGCGACAATGCCGGTCAGTTAGGGCGGGGGCGTTTCACCCACTTCTTGTCGTAGTTGCTCATTTTTATCTTTACGACTCGTGGGTAGCGCCTCTCGCTCCTTCGTTCCGGGAGTAGAAGCAGTCCCAGGTGC
>NZ_JAKCFA010000088.1 GCF_024198215.1 Myxococcus qinghaiensis | reverse complement strand
CCAGGGCGCCCTCCACGGCTGTCCTGTCGATGCGCTTGGGCCAGCCCCAGTCGAAGTCCGCCATCGTCCGCATTGTCCCCAGGCGGCTGCGAGACAGGCGCCGCTCGACGCCGCGCCGGGCCCGGTCCTTCGTCTCCTCGTCGGCGATGGCCTCCATCAACTCGGCGGGCCCCCAGCGTCTCTTGGTGGCGGTGGCAATCAGGTCATCCAGCGCGTCGCTGGTGTGACGCAGGCCGAGTTGGGTGAGCCGAGTCTTGAGGGTGGGCGAGTTCATGAGTCGTCATCCTTCTGGCCCTTGAGCAGGGCGTCATAGTCGGTGAGGGAGTGCTGGGGGACGCGCTGCTCGCGCACGCGCGGGTCATCGGGGAGGACGAGGGGCAGAGGGGGCGGCGCGCCGCGCTGCCGTGCACGCTGCTCGAGCAGGTGAGCGACGGAGGCGGGCCCCAGGGCACCACGCGTGAGGGCCTCGGCGAGGGCGACGTCGAGCTCCTCGGGGCCGTACCGGTCGGCGAGCGCCAGCAGCTTCACCGTATGATTGCCGAGGTTGTCGCCGCGAGCGGCGAGGGCCTCGAGCATGCGGTCCGCGTTGCGGCAGCGAGAGCGCAGCACGTCGCGGCCGCGCAGCTCGTGTGCACGGGCCTTGGTGCGCGCGAGGGCGGCCAGGTGCGCCGCGTCCTCCAGCGTCTGGCCCTTGTCCCAACTGCGCGCATGGCGGGCCACCTCCTCCTGGCCGCGAAGCAGGCGGACGGTGCTGGCGGAGGCCACCAGGGTGAGGGGCTGGCGCACCAGGGTATGGGGAATGGAGTAGTCATTGCCGTCGAAGCGCACGTAGGGCGTCTTGCCGGAGCAGGCGGGGTGCACTCCGTCGCAAGGCAGCGGGTGCGAGGGCAGGGGCAGCAGGAGCGGGCGCTCGTCTTCGAGGGCCTGAGCCACCGTGCGGCCCGAGGCTTCGCCCGGCACGCGGCGCTGGTGGGCCACCTCCTCCACCCAGCGGTGCAACTGGCGGTTGAGGTCATCCACGCCGTGGAAGCTTCGGGCCGCGAAGAAGGAGTCGCGCAGGTAGCGGATGGT
>NZ_JAKCFA010000087.1 GCF_024198215.1 Myxococcus qinghaiensis | reverse complement strand
TACTACTTGATCAGATGCGGGACGGCCCGAGAGGAGGAGCGCGAGCTCCGAGTCTGCGGAGGCACAGCGGGCAATGGCCGATGCGGCGCAGCAGCAGGTGCTGAAGGCGACGTCGAACCTGGGGCAGCGTCCACGGCGTCTTGCTCCGGGGGGGAAAGCGCTCTTCGGAGCGCGAGGAAACCGTGGGCTACCATGCACAGCGTGGCATGGTGATGAAAGCCTCTCCAGGTGCGGCCCTCGAAGTGGTCCAGCCCTACTTCGCCCTTCATCTCCTGGTAGTCCCGCTCCACGCGCCAGCGCAGCTTTGCCAGGGTGACGAGGCGTTTGAGAGGCGTGTCCGCCGGCAATGACGAGAGATAGAACTTCGTCGGCGCGGCTTCCCCCTGCGGCCACTCACACAGCAACCATTCGGGAGTGCCTGGCGCTTTGCGGACGACGTGGCCTTCGGCGACTTGGATTCGCACCGCGGCGAAGGTGGAGGACTGTGTGCCACGACTGCCCTCGCGCCAGCTGACACGGCGGTACTCCTCTTCGGGCAACTGGCGCGCCAGCTCTTCAATCGTCCAGGGCTGCACGCCGCTGTCGGTGACGAAGCGCGTCCGAGGGCGCCCGTACTCGCCCGCCTTCTTCACGGGCAGGTGCGGCGCAGCTCCTGGAGGCCATACCTTGTGTTGCCCTGGCACGCCGACAAGGTAGGGCAGTCTCCGAGCCGTGAGTCCTTCGCGGAACTCTCGGCAGTTGCCATACCCCGCATCCGCCAGGACGACATGCCGCCGCACGCCCCATTTCAGCGCGTCATCCAACTGCTCCAGCGCAAGCTCCCATTTGCGCGCGGCTCCCACCGTCTCCGGGACACCCGCCGCCTTGCGCCGCGCCGTGTCCGTCACCCAGTCCTCGGGCAGGTACAGCCGCATGCCGATGCATCCGCTGCCTCGCGGCCCCGCAAGATGCAGGCTCACGGCCACCTGGCAGTTGTCCGTGCGCCCCAACGTGCCCGAGTACTGCCGGGCCACCCCCACCGAGTGCTGCCCCTTCTTGGGAAACCCCGTGTCGTCCACCACCAGGGCCTCCAACTCCGGCACCT
>NZ_JAKCFA010000086.1 GCF_024198215.1 Myxococcus qinghaiensis | reverse complement strand
CAATGCTGATCAGTTAGGTAGCCCTTGCATGGGGCTACCAAGCTGGTTGAGGGTGTGGCGATCTCGCTCTTGGAGATCGCTACATGGGGCTGGCTCAGGCCGTCCAGGGCGCCGCGTTGGTGGCTCCCGAGCAGTTTGACCGGTTTCGCCAGCACATCGACCCGGTGTGGGTGGAGGAAGCCGTGGTGGCCACCGGCTTCGCCTCCTTGCGCCGACGGCGCCTGCCGGCCGACCAGGTCGTCTGGTTGGTGGTGGGCATGGCGCTCATGCGCAATGAATCCATTGAGCGCGTCGCCTCGTTTCTGAATGTGGCCCTGCCGGCCGGCACGGGCCCCAAGCCCGTCGCGCCCAGCGCTTTGACTCAGGCCCGCCAGCGGCTGGGCGATGAGCCGATGGAATACCTGTTCAATTCAACGGCCTCGCACTGGGCCCACCGCAGTGCGAAAGCCCACCCCTGGCGCAAGCTGGCCGTCTACGCCCTGGACGGGACGACACTGCGGGTGCCGGACTCGCCCGACAACTGGGAGCAGTTTGGCGGCAATCCCGGCAATGGCATTCGCGCAGGCAGCGCCTATCCCACCGTGCGGGCGGTGGCACTGATGGCGGCGCGCTCTCACCTGGTGGCGGCGGTGCGCTTTGGGCCCTACGCCACAGGGGAAGTGACGTTGGCGGCGGAGTTGTGGAGTCAGCTGCCGGAGAACTCGGTCGCCATTGTTGACCGCAACTTCACCGCCGTGCGGGACCTGCTGGAGATTGCAATGGGGGCGAAGAATCGCCACTGGCTGGTGCGGGCCAAGGCGCACATGAAGCCCGTCCGGGTCGCAACCCTCGGCCCGAACGATGACCTGGTGGAACTGCCGGTCACCCGGCACATGCGAGCTTCGAGTGCCAGGCCCATGCCCGAAGTCGTCCGCATGAGAGCCATTCGCTATCAGCGTCCCGGCTTCCGTGTCGGAGTGCTGCTGACGTCGCTGCTGGACCCGAAGAAGTACCCGGCCGAGGAGGTTGTCCAGCTGTACCACGAGAGATGGGAAATCGAGCTGGGGTACGACGAAATCAAGACGCACCTGTTGGACCGACAGGAAGCCATCCGCAGCCGCACGCCGCAGGGCGTGCGGCAGGAGGTGTGGGGCATTCTGCTGGCGTACAACCTGGTGCGTGTCGAGATGGAGCGA
>NZ_JAKCFA010000085.1 GCF_024198215.1 Myxococcus qinghaiensis | reverse complement strand
TGTTGCCGCGCACCTTTGTTGATGGTCGGGTGAGCCGGCTGGTTGATGGCCATCGCTGGAGGCACGCGTCAGCGCGCCGCGCAGCTTGATGGACATCACGGGCGAGCGCGCGCAGCGCGCAAGCCCTTGATGCTCTTGCGTGCTAAGGCTCTTCGGTTCCGACGGTGTCGAGCACGCGGGCCAGCGCGTCGCGCTCCACCAGTTTCTTCTTGCGCCGTGCGGCCTCGCGCAGCGCCGCCGTGGCGAGCCGGTCCACGTCGCGCAGTGCTCCGCTGGCCGCCTCGTGCAGCATGGCGAGTGCGTCCGAGGCGAAGAGCTCGCGCTCACAACCGGCGCGAGCCAGCCGTACCCGGAGGTACTCCGCGGTGTCCTCGGGGGTGAGCGGCTCGACGTGCAGCCGGGTGTGCAAGCGCGAGTAGAGGCTGCGGTTGTGCCGGCGGGCCAGTCGTGACTCCAGCTCCGGCAGCCCGACGAGGATGAGCGACAGCAGCGCGCGCGAGTCCCACTGGTAGTTGAGGAGGATGTGCAGGTGGTCCAGCACGTCCTGGTGCAGCAGATGGGCCTCGTCCAGCAGGAAGACAGGGTGCAGCTTCTCCCCGCCCAGTTGCTCGACGTGAGTGGTTACCGAGTAGAAGACGGCGGCCGCGGTGGCGGAAGGCTTGAGGCCGAGCGCCAGGCACAGCTGACGGTAGAAGTCGCGGCGCCCCAGGGTGGCGTTGTGGCAATAGGTGAGGCGGAAACCCTGGGCGGGCAGTCGGTGGCGCAGCGCGCGCAGCACGCAGGTTTTGCCCACGCCCGGCTCGCCGGTGAGCACGACGCTGGCACGGTTTCGCAGGGCCTCGCCCAGTTCCTCCACGAGAGCGGCCTTGGAGGTGGGCAGCCACAAGTCCGAGTCGGCCACTTCTTTGGAGAAGGGCGCGCAGGTGAGCGCGAAGTGGCTGACATACGCGGGCGTCATTCGTCACCTCCGTCCCACGACGCGTGCGCGGGGCGACGGCCGACGGCCTTGTCCAGCAGCGCCCCAGCGGGCTCGAAGGCCGGGTGGCGCGGAGCGGTCTCCTCCAGGTGGGGTTTTCGGTACGGCCGCTCGCGCCGGGCATTGCGCACGGCGTCCACCGGGTGCAGGGGCAGCCGCTGGCCGTCTACCTCCACCCAGGGCGCCGCGTCGGCGTCCGCCAGGGTGCGGCAGATGAAGACGAGGCGTCCGGCCAGGTGGCCTGCGTCCA
>NZ_JAKCFA010000084.1 GCF_024198215.1 Myxococcus qinghaiensis | reverse complement strand
AATGCCACGCAGGTCATCAGCGAAGAGGAGGCGCTTGCGCGCCACCAGCATGTCGATGGTGGCGCGCATGGAGGAGCAGCCCGGCTCCGGTAGCGCGTCGAGTCGGCGGTAGAGGTCCGGCAACAAGTCTTCCTTGCCCCAGGCCGCGGTGACGAGTGCATTCCAGACGGTGATGGCCACCTGAAGGATGCTCCGACGCTGCTCGAGGGGCATGCTGGGGGGCATGCCTTCGAAGAGAGGCGAGGCGTAGTCCAAGAGGACCGCCGAAATCTTCGCTGCCATGGGGAGTACCTCAGTGAGCCGACAGTTGGTGAGGCAGCAGCGGAGCCTCCCCGCGCAGGGCGGCGCGCGCGGCGGAGCGCAGGTAGGCCTTCGGCTCGAGGCCGCACTGCTTCGCGGACTCCAGCAGTGAGTAGAAGAGGGCCGCGGCCTGGGTGCCACGACGGCTTCTGCTGCCGTAGTGGTTCTTGCGACCAATGACAGGCCCACGCAGGGCACGCTCGGTGGCGTTGTTGTCCAGGGGCACGCGCGCATCGTTGACGAAGCGGGTGAGGCCCGGCCACAGCTTGCCCATGTACGTGAGCGCTCGGCCGAGGCCCGACTCGGGCAACGCGGTTTGCGCCAGCGCCCACGCGTGCAATTGGGCGAGGGCCGCGCGGCTGTGCTGTCGCCTGAAGTCGAGCAGACGTGCTTCGTCGGGCGGCCCCGTCTGGTACTCGCGCTCGATTCGGTACAGCTCGCCGATGAGGCTGACGGCGACGTTGGCCTCGGGGGCCCCGCACTCCAGGAACTTCCTTCGCACGTGGGCCCAGCAGTGCGCGACACCGAAGCGGCCCTGGCTGGCGGAGGCCAGCGAGTCGTACACCGCGTAGCCGTCCGTCATGAGGACTCCGGAGTACTCCTTCAGCAGCGCGCGCGCCGCCTCCGCGCCCCGGCCCTGGGCCACGCGGTAGACGACGGCGGTGGACGAGCAGAGCGCCCACAGGTGCCACTTCGTCTGGCCCTGGCTGCCCAGCAGCGGCCAGCGCGTCTCGTCCGCGCCCAGGACTCCCTGCAGCAGTTGGTAGACGTGCAGCGCCTCGTAGGTGGGCAGCAGCAGGCGCACCAGCGCCGCCAACTGGTCCCACAGCGTCTGGCTGTCGCAGGTGAGGCCCTCGCGTGCCATGGCACGCACCTGCCTCTCCAACGGCAGGTGGTCGAGGTACTTGGAGGCGGCCACCTCGACGGCGAAGTCGAGGGAGTAGCGTCCACCGGGCTGGAGTTTGAGAGGCCCGGG
>NZ_JAKCFA010000083.1 GCF_024198215.1 Myxococcus qinghaiensis | reverse complement strand
GGTCAAGTCCCGAATCGTGTGTAGTTGGTTCGGAGGGGGAACGAGGGAGGAAGGCTCCTTGGCGGATTCATTCAGCGGTGTCTGGGTTTGAAGTCAGCAGGGCCATGTCGAGGTAGCGGCGGGCATCCCAGATGCCAGAGACTTCGAGGGCGACGGCGGTGATGAGGCGCAGTGCGCTGGCGCGGTCCGGGAAGGCGCCCACGGAGCGGATGCGGCGCTTCACTTCGCCATGGAGTCGCTCCAGGCCGTTGGTGCTGCGAAGCCGCTTCCAGTGGGCCTTGGGGAAAGAGAAGAAGCAGGTGGCCGGGGCAAAGCCCTCGCGCAAACACTCCATGGCCTCGGGGACCTGGCGGCCCAGG
This sequence comes from Myxococcus qinghaiensis, assembly GCF_024198215.1. Taxonomy (GTDB): domain Bacteria; phylum Myxococcota; class Myxococcia; order Myxococcales; family Myxococcaceae; genus Myxococcus; species Myxococcus qinghaiensis. The sequence goes on along the minus strand of NZ_JAKCFA010000083.1, from coordinate 1,002 downwards.
CCGGCCTGGAGGGCCTCCAGGCGCTTCCTGGCGTCCTGGAGAGTTGGTGCCTCGAAGACGGCCGATGTCTCCTTGCCGAGGCGGCCTCGCAGTCGCCAGGGGGCCTTGGCGAGGACGTTCCGGGTGAGGTGCACCGTGCAACGCTGGAGTCGGGCCTCGGGCAGCGACTGCCGGGCCGCGGCGGCCAGCCCCGCGTGTCCGTCGGCGATGACAAGCCGCACCCCCCTCAGGCCTCGCTCGAGCAACTGGCGAAGCAGCTCCAGCCACGAGTCCATCGACTCGCTGCCACCCAGAGTCACGGCCAGCAGATGCCGGTGCCCATCCTCTCCCACGCCGTAGGCCACCAGGGCCGAGACGTTCTGCACCGTGCGCGCCCACCTCGCGTCCAGGAAGGTGGCATCCAGGTAGAGGTAGGGGAAGGCCTGAGTGAGGGGTTGGGTGCGCAGGCCCTCCACTTTCTGTTCCAGGGACTTCGTCACCCGGCTCACCGTCGAGCGCGAAACCTCCTCGCCCATGAGCGCCCTGGTCACCCGGCCCATCTTCCTCGTGGAGACGCCCTGCACGTACGCGCTGGTAATCGCCTCGTCGAGCTCTTCGCTGCGCCGCTTGTAACGGCCCAGCACGGCCTCCGCCGAGCCGCTGGCCCTCGTCCGAGGCACGGCCACCTCCAGGTGCCCCATGGACGTCAAGAGGCCTCGCAGGTAGCTGCCATTGCGCTGGTCCTTGCGCCCAGCCACCTGCTGCCAGCGCCCGGCCCCCACCAGGCCCCGAATCTCCTCCTCCAGCAGCATCTCCAACGTCATGCGGATGGCTCCCAGGAAGAGCGCGCGCACGTCGGTGCGCACCTCCTCGTGCGAGGGCGCGGCAAACTCGGTATCGTCCACGGCGGGAACTCCTCGGCTCCCCTGCCAGGGGGAGACCGTCTCGGTTGGTTTCACCGAGGAGCTTCCCTCTTTCACGCTCATCCCTGCTCGCCGACTACACACTTATAGGGACACGACC
>NZ_JAKCFA010000082.1 GCF_024198215.1 Myxococcus qinghaiensis | reverse complement strand
GCTGTCTCGACACACGCGTTGCATGCGCAGCGGTACTTCTGGCGGCGGTGGCGCTTGAGGACGAAGCGGCGCTCAAGGACGTCGACTTCCTCCGACTCCTCGAAGCAGCCCGTCATGGGCGTCAGCAGTCCGCCGCAGGAGGGGCACTGGGTGTCAGCCTCATCCAGCGCGTGCATCACTTCCTCCAAGGGGAGGTCCTGCTGCGCACGTGGGCCATGGCCGCGCCGAATCTCTTCAGGGGCGTGCCCGTCTTCGGGGGTGGCGGTGGGGCGCTTCTCGCTGGAGGGGGCGAACAGCGCGGCGCGCGCATTGCCCAACTGGCGCTCCAATTCGGCCAGGCGGAGCTGAAGGTGACTGGCGTCGACCCCCTGGGCCTGCAGCAGTGCGCGGGTGAGCTCCACGTTTCGTCGCACCAGCCGGGCATTCTCCGCTTCGAGCAGGAGGGCGGCCTGCCGCAGCCGCTCCACGTCCTTCTCCCGCGCGAGGTGCACCGCCATGGCCCGTGCATGTGCCATGGCGGTGCGCCCGGAAGCAAGCCTCCCCGCGCGTCAGCGCACCGTGCTGGCACTCCGCACGCCGTCGTCCTCGAAGCGCGTGTGCTCGCCGCGCGCCAGGGCAAACAGGGGCAGCGGACCCACGGAGGCGGGCGCGCGCCCGACGAGCTCGCTGCCCTCGAAGAAGAGGGCGAGCTCGGAGTGCGCCAACTGCACGGCCACGTCCTGCGCTTCGCGTTTCCAGAGCGCCGCGAAACGGCCACGCTCCAACCGCTTGGCGAAGAGGCACAACCCCGTACCGTCGAAGAAGAGGGCCTTTGCCCGGCGCCGGCTCCTTCCCACGAAGAGGAAGACGTCGCCCGACAGCAAGTCCCTCCTCATGTGGCCTGTCACCAGCGCGGCCAACGTGTCGAAGCTCTTGCGCATGTCGCACGGCTGCCCATACGCGTACACCGACAGCCGTCGGGTGGAGCCAATCATCCCCCCAACTCCCGCAGCAGCTCCGCCACCTGCCTCAGCGTCAGCCCCTCCACTCGCACGCCCCCGGCAGCATGCACCACCAAGCGCTCCGCCTCGGACTCGCGCTTCAATGCGACGGGGCGGAACACCCGCGACACCTCCTTGCCTCCTGGAGGCCTCACCGCTCCTCGCCGCACCTGCTGGTGCCACCGCGACAACGTCCAGGAGGACATCCCCAACTCCTTGGCCGCCGCCTCCTGCGTCACCCCTTGCGCCTGCCGGCTCCTCACGTACTCCACCGCCTGCGCGCGGAACGCCTCATCGAAACGGAGCTTCACTCCCACTCCCGCACGGGCCTTCGCCTGCGCGCGCAACGTCTCCCTCATCTGCTCCAAATCCATACCGTCGCTCCTCGTCCCACCCATGGAGCGACAACCTCCTCACCTCATACCCCGCTTGTCACGACGGGCTCCGGCGAGGAGTTAC
>NZ_JAKCFA010000081.1 GCF_024198215.1 Myxococcus qinghaiensis | reverse complement strand
CAATGCCGTTCACTTTAGGAACGGACGCGACGTAGGGGCCTGCGGGAGCGTGCTCGACGGACCGGGCGGGGACGCTTCCGTGGGTAGCTGCTCATCTTGATTTTCACCGCACGCGGATACCGTCTGTGACTTCGCCGCAGCGGGAGGACGAAGCGTTTTACCTCTTCTCGCAGGCGTCGCAGATGTTTGGGAATCGCTCCCGGGCTCGCGCCGGCCAGCCACATCCACTCGTCTCGGATGAGGCGCAGGGCCATGACGAAGCTGATTCGGGTGGGAGGCACATCGGCCTCTTCGGCGATGCGCTCCATCTCCAGTCGCACCAGATTGTAGGCCAATCCCACGCCCCAGAGTTCCTGGGCGACCCCACCAGGCTTCTGGCTGCGGATGGCCTCCTGCCTCTCCATCATTTCCGTCTTCACCTCGTCATAGCCGAGCTCCAGTTCCCACCTCTCGTGGTAGAGGGCCACCACCTCGCTGGATGGGAAGGCTTCGGCGTCCAGCAACGAAGTCAGCAGCCACTGGGGCTGAAAGCCTTTGCGCTGGTAGCGGATGGCGCGTGCCTGGAAGCGCATAGGCAAGGAGTCGTCCTTCTGGCGGGTGTGGTAGCTCACCTCCATTTCCACCAATTCCTCTCCTTTTCCCAAACGCTTCACCGTGCGCCAGGCAGTGTTCTTCTTCGCGCGCAGCAGCCAGTGGCGGTTCTTCCCGTCTCTCGCCAACGGCACGAGGATGTCGGCGTTGAGAAAGTGGCGGTCCATCACGCACAGCGAATCGTCCGGCACCTGGGGCCATATCTTCAGGGCGTACTCGCGCTCATCCGTCCCGTAGGGCCCGAAGTGCGCCGCTGCCAGCAGGTGGCTGCGCAGGGCCATCAGCGTGACAAGCCGCACCATGGGGTAGCCGCTGAGTCCTCCGCCCCGGCCAACCACCTGCCCTCCAAAGTGCTTCCGGTTCTCCTTCGAGTCCGGCACCCGGGCTGTCGTGCCGTCCACTCCATACAGGGCCAGCCCCCTCCATTCATGCCGGCGTGCGCTGGCGTGCGCCCACGCGTCCGCGCTCTTCTCGAAGAGCCATTTCAGCGGCTCCTCTCCCACTCGAGCGCGCGCCTGCGCCACCGCGCTCCTCGCAATCGGCTTCGGCCTGCCACCGGGCAACACCAGGTCCAGCCGCTCCACCAGTTCGGCGATGGGCCGGTGCCGGTACAGCGCCATGCCCAGCACCAGCCAGATGACCTGTTCAGCGGGTAGCCGACGTTTCCGGAGGGTGGCCGTCCCTGTCGCCTCCAGCGCCGCCTCGACCCACTCTGGGTCAAGACTCGCGCACAGCCGGTCGAACGCCCCCTCATCCGCAGAGGGCAAATACCCGAATGGACCTCTTCCCACGCGACCGCCTCCTTGAATGCGGTCGCGGCAGTATGATCCTTCTCGCCCTTAACTGATCGGCATTG
>NZ_JAKCFA010000080.1 GCF_024198215.1 Myxococcus qinghaiensis | reverse complement strand
TCGGCGGCGCTACCCAGGTGGTGGTGCCCGACAACCTCAAGGCGGGCGTCACCCGGGCGCACCGGTACGAGCCGGACTTGAATCCCACGTACGCGGACCTGGCGCGGCACTACGGCTTCGCGATTCTACCCGCGCGCCCGCGCCGGCCTCGGGACAAAGCCAAGGTGGAGGTGGGGGTGCTGCTGGCGGAGCGGTGGATTCTGGCGGCGCTGCGCCACCGGCACTTCACTTCGCTTTGCCAGGTGCAGCAGGCGGTGAAGCCGCTGCTGGAGAAGCTCAACTCGCGGCCCATGCGCAAGCTGGGCAAGTCGCGCTGGGAGCTCTTCGCGCAGGTGGAGAAGGCCACGCTGCGGGCCCTGCCGACGAGGCCGTACGAGCTGGCCTTCTGGAAGAAGGCGCGCGTCAACATCGACTACCACGTGGAGCTGGAAGGCCACTGGTACAGCGTGCCGTACACGCTGGTGGGCAAGCCGGTGGAAGTGCGCCACACGGAAGGCTGCGTCGAGGTCTTCCTCGGGGGGCGCCGCGTGGCCAGCCACGTGCGCAGTCTGGAGAAGGGACGCTTCACCACGCAGCCCGGGCACATGCCCGCCTCCCACCGGCAGCACGCCGAGTGGACACCCTCTCGCCTCATCCGCTGGGCCGAAGGCGTGGGCCCCTCGTGCGCGAAGCTGGTGGAGGAGTTGATGACGAAGCGGCCCCATCCCCAGCAGGGCTTCCGCTCGGCGCTGGGCGTGCTGCGTCTGGCCGAGGAGAAGCGTTACGGCAAGCCGCGCGTGGAGAAGGCCTGCGCCCGGGCGCTGCGCCACCGCGCCGTGGGCTACAAGTCCGTGGTCGCCATCCTCCAGCACCGCCTCGAGGATGCCGACGAGAAGACGGCCGAGAAGGACCCGCTGCCCGAGCACGAGAACGTGCGCGGCGCCCACTACTACCACTGACGACACACGCGGCTTGACGGCCGTGTGCGGACATTTCCCGCCGGTGCTGGCCCTCAAGTCTCCCAGCATCGGCGGTGGCCTGCGCGCGCCCTCATGGGCGAGCTGCGGCCGGACCACTGAGACAGACGGAAGAGGAAGCGAAGAAATGCTGGTGGACCAGACGCTGGAGAAGCTCAACGCGATGAAGCTGCATGGCATGGCCAACTACCTGCGCAGCTGGGTGGAGAAGCCTGGGGACAAGGGCCTGAGCGCCACGGACCTGGTGGGCCTCCTGGCGGACGCGGAGTGGATGTACCGGGAGAACAAGAAGCTCACCGCCCGGCTCCAGCACGCGAAGCTGCGCCAGCAGGCGTGCCTGGAGGACATCGATTACGCCCACGCCCGGGGCCTGACGAAGCCGCAGGTGATGGAGCTGTCCACCTCGAAGTGGGTGGCCGACAAGCAGAACGTGCTGCTGACCGGGCCCACCGGCGTGGGCAAGAGCTACCTGGCGTGCGCGCTGGGGCAGAAGGCCTGCCGTGATG
>NZ_JAKCFA010000008.1 GCF_024198215.1 Myxococcus qinghaiensis | reverse complement strand
CGAGCGCGCCGCCGCCGCCGCCGAGCGCGCCGCCGAGGCCAGCGCCCGCGCCGCCGAGGCCGCCGAGCGCGCCGCGAACATCGCCGCCGGTGCCACGCCCCAGGCTGCCGCCGCGCCGGACGCCACTGCCGCCGCTGCCGCCGCCGCGAAGAAGAAGGAGGAGTGGGACATCGTCGTGGGCCTGGGCCTCATCTCCCTGACGGGCAACGCGTCCACGCTGACGTTCAGCGGCCTGGCCAGCGCGTCGCGCACCACCGAGCACTGGATTTATGGCGTGAAGGCCTTCGGCAACTACGGCCGCAGCCGCCCGCCGGAAGTGACGGGGGAGGAGGCGGAGTCGCAGCTGGTGGCGCTCAACGCGGGCATCGAGCTGCGCGGGGACCGTCGCTTCACGAAGATGCTCAGCGGCTACCTGCTGGCGGGGGCGCTGACGGACCACGTGGGCAGCGTCGAGTCGCGGACCTCCGGCGAAGGCGGCTTGGGCGTCCTCTGGTGGGACGAGAAGTCGAAGGACGAGCGCGAGTCCTACCTGCGCACGGACCTCGCCTTCCGCTACGCGCGCGAGACGCGCTTCCAGTACTACCCGTCGCGGCTCGACTTGCCGGACGTGGACCTGGGCGGTCCGCGCTTCGGCGTGGCCTTCCGCTACGGCATCACCAAGGAGGTCCTCCTGAAGGAGGACGCCGAGGTGCTGCTGAGCGTCATCGGTGACTCCCGCGTGCTGGCCAACAGCCAGACGCAGCTCGCGGTGAGCCTGACGGAGGCGCTGTCCCTGGGCGTCAGCTTCCTGGTGAAGCACGACAGCAAGCCGCCCGAGGGCAAGGTGTCCACGGACACCGCGCTGGCCTTCAACCTCGAAGTCGCGCTGTAGACGGCCGTCAAAAGCAACGCGGCGCCGGGGAAGTCTCCCTCGGCGCCGCGCGGTTGAAGCAGGGGGCCATCCGTGAAGGAAGACCCCGGGTATTCAGTGGTGCCCCGGCTCCGGAGTCTCCGGCGTGTCCTTCGTCTGGTTCGGCCTCAGCCCACCGCCGAACCGGCCGCGCTGCGCGCCCGTGCCGATATCAGGGGGCTGCAGGTCGCTGTACTGCGAGCCGGGCGGGTTGGCGCCGCGGAAGCGCGTGCCGAAGTCCGCCAGCGGGATGACGAGCATCAGCACCACGAAGACGATGGAGACGCCGAACACGATTCGGTTGGCGCCCCGGTGCTCGGACAGGTGCATGAAGTACAGCGCGACGAGCGTGCCCTTCACGGTGGCGATGACGAGCGCGAGCAGCAGTCCGAAGGACGGCAGGTGCATGCGGCCGGTGACGACGGTGACGACCGTCAGCACCAGCAGGACACCCCAGATGAGCCAGTAGCGGCCCGCTCCGTGGTGCTCGTGCATGTTCTTCTCTTCCTGATGGGATTCGTTGGCGATGGCCATGGTGGTGTCGCCCTCAGACCAGGTACAGCATGGGGAACAGGAAGATCCACACCAGGTCGACGAGGTGCCAGTACATGCTGCCCAGCTCGACCATCGTGTAGTTGTTGGGGCCGAAGTCCTTCTTCGTGAACGCGCGGACCATCGCCACCGCCAGCACCGTCATGCCGATGACGACGTGCAGCGCGTGCAGCGCCGTCGAGCAGAAGTAGACCGTGAAGTAGAGGGTGATGCCGGGCATCTGCATCCCCTCGTAGAAGTAGTACCGGCCCGGCAGCGTCCCGATGTCGAACTTGTGGTGGTACTCGAAGTACTTGATGACGAGGAAGCCCATCGCCATCACCAGGGTGAGCGCGAACATCACGCCCACTTCCTTGTTCTTGCCTTCCTTCGCGTAGTGCACCGCGAGCGCCGCGGTCAGCGAGGAGGTGATGAGGACGATGGTGTTCACCGTGCCCCAGAACAGGTCCAGGCTCCGGCTGCCGGCCGCCCACGCCTCCGGGAAGAGGAAGCGGTAGCAGCCGTAGCAGACGAACAGGCCGGCGAAGAGCAGGATTTCCGTCGCCAGGAACAGCCACATGCCCAGGCGGGCGGCATGGTTCTGCACCTCGAGCGACGCGAAGTGGGCCGCCAGGCGCGGCACGTTGGCCGTGCCGTCGGCGGTGTGGGCGCTAGACTGCATCGGGAACCTCGGCCTTCTTCGGGTCGACGTAGAAGTGGGGCTCCTCGGGGAAGGTCACCTGCGGGCCCACGAAGTTGTGCGTCGGCGGAGGCGACTCGCTCACCCACTCGTAGCCCTTGCTGCGCCACGGGTTCTTGCCAGAGGCCTCGCCGAACACCAGCGCGTACGTCAGGTAGAACGCGATGATGAGGAAGCCGAAGGCGAGCAGCGACGCGCCCGCGGTGGAGGCCACGTTCAGGGCCTGGAAGCGCTCCGGGTAGTCATAGTACCGGCGCGGCATGCCGTTGTTGCCCACCAGGAACTGGGGGATGAACGTCGCGTTGAAGCCCAGGATGATGAGCGCCGCGGACACCAGGCCCCATCCCTCGTGGTACGTCTTCCCGAACATCTTCGGGAACCAGTAGTGGAGGGAGGCCAGGAAGGCCATGATGGTCGCTCCCACCATGATGAAGTGGAAGTGCGCGACGACGAAGTAGGTGTCGTGCCACGGGACGTCCAGCGACACCGTGCCCAGCGCGATTCCCGTCATGCCACCGAACACGGTGAAGAACAGGAAGCCGCAGAAGTAGGCGAACGGCGTCGAGAACTCGACGGCGCCCTTGTAGACGGTGCCCACCCAGTTGAAGACCTTGATGGCGGTGAACACACCCACCAGCATGGTCAGCACACCGAACACGCCCGCGTCGAAGGTCGACTGACCGGACACGAACATGTGGTGGCCCCAGGCGAAGAAGCCCACGAAGGCGATGCCGAGGCTGGAGTACGCCACCGCGCGGTAGCCGAAGATGTTCTTGCGGCTGTACGTGCTGACGACCTCGCTCATCACACCGAAGGCGGGCAGCACCATGATGTACACGGCCGGGTGGCTGTAGAACCAGAACAGGTGCTGGAAGAGCACCGGGTCGCCGCCGCGCGCCGGGTCGAACATGCCGAAGCTGAACAGGTTCTCCACCGCCACCAGCACCGTCAGCAGACCGATGACCGGCGTCGCGAGCACCTGGATGCAGCTGGTGGCGTAGATGGCCCAGACGAACAGGGGCATCTTGAACCAGGTGATGCCGGGCGCGCGCATCGTGTGGCAGGTGACGATGAAGTTGATGCCCGTGGCGATGGAGCTGAACCCGATGATGAACGCGCCGAACATCACCGGCGCCACCGTCGTCGTCGTGTGCGTGCTGTACGGGGTGTAGAACGTCCAGCCCGTGTCCAGGCCGCCGTTGAGCATGCCCCAGAGCATGAACACGGCGCCCGTCAGGTAGATGTAGAACGACGCGAGGTTCAGCCGGGGGAAGGCCACGTCCTTGGCGCCCAGCATCAGCGGCAACATGAAGTTGCCGAAGACGGCCGGAATCGCCGGAATCATGAACAGGAAGATCATCACCAGGCCATGGAGCGTGAACGTACGGTTGTACGTCATCGCGTCCATGATGGTCGGACCCGGCGTCAGCAGCTCCACCCGGATGAGCAGCGCGAAGATGCCGCCCACGAGGAAGAACAGCAGGATGAAGAACAGGAACATCACGCCGATGCGCTTGTGGTCCACCGTCAAGAGCCAGCTCTTGATGGTGGTGCCGTCCACCAGATAGCTCGGGTGGTGGTCGTGGTGCTCGTCGTGCGGGGCGGCCCCCGCCGTATCGAGGCTACTGGATGGGGTCATAGGCGGGTCCCTCGGAGGCGCCCTCGCGGACGTTCGGAGTGCGAAGCGACTTGATGTACTCGACGATGGCGGCCGTCTCGGGGCCCTGCAGCTTGCCCTGATACGTCGGCATCACATTCTGGTAGCCCGACACCAGGTGGGCTCCAGGGTCCATCATCGACTGGGTGATGTAGGCCTCGTCCACGCGGATGGTCTGGCCGTCATCCAGCTTCTCCACGCGGTCATACATGCCAACGAAGGTGGGGCCAATGTGCGCCGAGCCATCCACCGAGTGGCACTTCAGGCAGCCCTGCGTGCCAGCCAGCACCTGGCCCTGGTCCACCATACGCGCCACCGGCGGCACCAGCGAGGTGTCCGCGAGCGCGTCCTGGCGGTCCTGCAGCCGGCCGCGGCGCTGGTCCTTTATCCAGACGTCGTACTCCTCCTGGGGGAGGACCACGACCTCCGCGAGCATCTTCGAGTGCGACAGGCCGCAGTACTCGGTGCAGAGCACCTGGTACGTGCCGGGCTTGGTCGCCTCGAACCAGATCTGCGTGTAGCGACCCGGCAGCGCATCCATCTTGATGCGGAAGGCCGGGACGTAGAACGAGTGCAGCACGTCCCGGGATGTAATCAGCAGGCGGACCGGACGGTTGGCCGGGACGTGAAGGACGTTCACGCCGTTGGGGCCCTCCGGGTACGCGAACTTCCACATCCACTGCTTGCCCATGACGTAGACGTCCATCGCGTCCTTGGGCGGCGTGGTGACCCAGGTGAAGTCCCTGAAGCCGATACCGAACCAGGCCAGGAAGAACACCAGCGGCACGGAGACGAAGAGGAACTCCGTCTTCAGCGTGGGGACGACATACTCGGTCGCCTGGTCGGGAATCCGCCGGCGGTACCGGAAGAACATGAACAGCGCCGCGAGGCCAACGCCAGCCGACATCACCATCGTCGTTCCCACGACGAAGTGGTGCAGCAGGTCGACCCGTTCCGCGAACGTGGACGCGCTCTCCGGGAGGAACAGAAGGTTGTTGAGAAGCTCGCTCATGCCGCCGCGCCTTTCTTCAGCTCGCGCCTCCAGAAATAGATCAGCATCGTCGCCAGGGCGAGGAAGACAGCCATGCCGCCCAGGCGGATGAACCCGAAGATGTAGAAGCCGTACCGCCGGGTCGCGGTGTCGTACTTGAAGCAGGACATCACCACGCGGTCGAGGCTGGTCCCCACGCGGCCACCTGCCGCCTCCAGCAACGCCAGCTTCGTGTCCTTGGCGGGGAAGTCCGTCCCGTACAGATACCGGGAGATGCTCCCCTCCGGCGTGAGCACCATCACCACCGCGGGGTGGGCGTACTGCTTGGTGCTCGCGTCATACGTGTACTTGAAGCCCACCGCGTCCGCGAGGCGGTGGATCTGCTCGTCGGTGCCCGTGAGGAAGTGCCAGGGCGCGCTCTCCGGCTTCCCCATGGACTGAAGGTGCTTGCGCCGGCGCTCGTTGCTCATCGCCGGGGTGTCTTCGGGGTCCACGCTGACCGTGACGGCTTCGTAGTCACGGCCCAGCTCCAGCCCCAGCTCCCGCATGGTCTTCACCTGGGCGTTGAGCACCAGGTTACAGAGCATGGGGCAGTTGTAATACACGAGCGTCAGCAGGGTGGGACGCGTCTTGGGCAGCACCGAGCCCAGCGTCACCTCCTGCCCGCTCCCGTCGATGAAGCGGGTGTGCAGGGGCACCGGTTCACCCAGGTGCTCCTCCACGTCCACGCCCTTGAGCTGGGGGGGCGCGTCCGACTGCGCTTCGACGATGGCGCGGGGCGTCTTGCCCCCGCCCGGCATCGCGGAGGCCGGGAGCGCCGTGGCCAGGAGCAGCGCCACGGCGGGGAGCATCCCCCGGCGCGGGGCACACGGGGAGATGTAGGAGAGGATGGACATCATCGCGGGCGGCTCTTACGCGAGGCAGGGGAGGGAAGCTACTGCTACTGCTGAGGAGCCGGTGCGGGCTCCGGCGCCTGCTGCGGGGCCGGCGCGGGGGGGGCCGGGGGCGGGTTGCGGCTCTTGGTGATGACCGACTTCATCGCCTCGTCGAGGTTGGGGTGCGCCTTGACGCCCGGCTGGTCACCCCAGCCCGCCTGCAGGGCCTGCTGCTGGCCGCCAATCTTCTCCTCGGCGTGCCAGTCCTGCTCGAACAGGCGCTGGTTGACGATGCCGACCTCGTACTGCCCCATGGCCGCCGGACGCGGAGGAGGACCGTCCGGCTGGGCCTCCTTCATGGTCCGCACCTGGATGGCGTACGCCCAGACGATTCCCACCGCGAAGATGACGAGCGAGCCGGCGCCAATGCCGATGATCTTGCTCATCACGATGTGGTCTTCCTCGGCGGCCACACCGTGGGCGCCGACGATGACACGCGACTCGAGCTCCACCTGGGTCTTCTTCATGGCTGCACGTACCTCAGGGACTCCGCGATGTACGGGTCCTTCACCGGCATCGTGTAGTTGCCGCGCGCGTTCTTGAGCGCGAAGCCCACCGCGATGCCACCCACGCCCACGAAGGCGGCGACGAGCGAGATGAGCGACAGGGGGTCGAAGCTCGGACCCTTGTTGCCCGTCAGCGCCGGCCAGATGAGCCAGTACATGTCCACCGCGTGGATGACCAGCAGGTAGACGGCGACCACCGACAGCCGGCGGGGCTGCAGCTTCAGATTCCGTGACAGCAGCACGAAGAACGGCAGCACGAAGTGGCCGAAGAACAGGGCGATGGACATCGGCTTCCACGCGCCGAAGATGCGCAGGCCGTACCAGGGCGCCTCTTCCGGGATGTTGGCGATCCACACCAGCATGAACTGGGAGAAGGCGATGTAGGCCCAGAACGCCGTGAAGGCCAGCATCAGCTTGCCCAGGTTGTGGAAGTGGGCCGTCGTCACCACGTTGCCGTAGAGGTCCTTGCCCCGGGCCATCGTGGTGACGATGGTGAGGACGCAGAAGGCCGACAGGAAGCTGCCCGCGAAGTAGTAGACGCCGAACATCGTGGACTGCCACAGCGGCGTGAGGCTCATCAGCCAGTCGAAGGACGCGAAGGTGATGGTCAGCGCCAGGAAGGGCAGGATGCCAGGGGCGAAGCGGCGCATGCGCACCGTGAGGTCCAGCCCGCCTTCGGTGTCCTGCTTCAGGCTCAGCCCGCGCAGCTTCCAGGCGGCGAAGATCCACACCGAGAAGTAGATGACGTGGCGGAAGAGCGTGAACGGCCAGTTCAGGTAGCCGTGCTCCTTGTGCGCCAGGTGCTCGGACTCCAGGCCGGTGATGCCGGCGCGCAGCGGCGAGCCCGGCCACCAGGGGTACAGATACCCCGCCATCAGAATCACGGGGATGATGAGCAGCAGGAAGATGGGGATGACGGACGCGCCCGTCTCCATCGTGCGGCGCAGGACGATGAGCCACTTGGCCTTCGCCGTGTGGAAGATGGCCACCATGATGGTGAAGGCCACGCTGATGCCCACCCAATAGGCGAAGGCGAGCAGGTAGCTGTGGGCGGCCGCGCCCTTGGCGTCGGTGAGGAAGAAGATGGCCAGGGTGGCCAGGATGCCCAGGGCGCCCGCGCCGAACGCTGGAATCATCAGCTTCGGCGTGCCGGTGTAGCGCTCGAGGTGAGCTGGGGCTTCGGCTGCGGGGGTCATCGGTTCTCCTGCGGGACGGGCTGCTGTCCGCCCGTACGGGTGTTGCGAGCTTCCTGGAGGGCGCGGACGTAGGCGACCACGGCCCAGCGCTCACGCACGTCCAGCTCACCGGAGAAGGACGGCATCACGCCGTAGCCCTCGTTGATGGCCGTGTAGAAGTGGCCCGCGGCCTTGCTCTCCAGCTCCAGCAGGGACGGCGGCAGGCGCAGGGCCATGTTCTCCGCCACCACGCTGTTGCCGTCGCCGAGCACGCCGTGGCACTGCGAACAGACGATGTTGTACTTCTTCTGACCCAGGGTCAGCAGCGTCTGGTCCACCGTCACGGGGATGGTGGCCACGGGCTGGCCGTTGGCGCGGCCGCTGAGGGCCGTCTGCCGGGCGGTGGGGTCCTTGAGCTCCGGCATGCTGGCGAAGCGCTCGCGGGGCACCGTTCCAGCCGGGGGCGTGCGCATGGCACGGCCGTCCGCCCAGAAGTCAGAGGCCTCGTAGTACTCGTACTTGGCCTGGTGCTCCATGCGCTGGAGGAACTCCGAGGGGACGTCGCAGCCCGACAGGGCGACGAGTCCGGCGGCGGGGATGAGCCACCTCATTCCTTCTCTCCCGTGACGACGGTCACCTGGGTGGCACCCAGGGCCTTGAGCTGGTCAATGACGGCCGCCGCGTCCTGGCCCGTCGCATGCGGCACGCTCAGCCAGTAGCCGTGCGTGGACGCGGTGCGGAAGGCTTCCGACTCGAAGACGGGGTGGTACGGCTGCGGCAGCCGGCTCAGTCCCAACAGGCCGAAGAAGATGCCGAACGCGGCGAACAGCACGCTCAGCTCGAACGTGATCGGCACCCACGCCGGCAGGGACAACAGCGGACGACCACCGATGTTCAGCGGGTAGTCGTACGTGTTCATCCAGGTCTGCATGGCGAGCGCCGTGGTCAGGCCGGTGAGGCCGCCGCACAGCGCGATGAAGGGGACCTTGGAGGGGGGCAGGCCCAGGGCCTCCGAGCCGCCGTGCAGCGGGTACGGAGAGTAGGTGTCCATCCCCTGGAAGCCCTTCTCCCGCATCTGGCGGGTGGCATCCACGAGGACATCTGGCGTCTCGAACTCGGCCAGCACCCAGGAATCGAGGACAGTGGCTTCCATGACTCTAGTGCTCTCCGTGGGATTTCTGGTGGGCGGCGTGCTTGAGCTCCAGCTGCAGCTCCTTCACTTCGCTGATGGCCACCGCGGGCACGAACTTCAGGAACAGCAGGAACAGGGTGCCGAACAGGCCCAGGGTGCCGACGTAGATGCACCAGTCCACCCACGTGGGGGAGTAGATGCCCCATGACGAGGGCAGGAAGTCCTGGGAGAGCGACGTCACGATGATGATGAAGCGCTCGCACCACATGCCGATATTCACCGCGATGGAGGCCACCCACATGATGGGGATGCTGGTGCGGCACTTCTTGAACCAGAAGATGTTCGGCGTGACGACGTTGCACGTGATCATCAGCCAGTACACGCCGGCGTAGGGGCCCGTGGCGCGGTTCACGTAGAAGGTCCAGAACTCGAACTGGTTCTGCGAGTACCAGGCGACGAAGTGCTCCATCAGGTACCCGTAGGACACGAGCAGGCCCGTCGCGAGGATGACCTTGTTCATGTTCTCCAGGTGGCGGTCCGTAATCACGTCCCGCAGACCCAGGTACTTGCGCGCCGGGACGATGAGCGTAATCACCATCGCGAAGCCGCTGAACACGGCGCCGGCCACGAAGTAGGGCGGGAAGATGGTCGCGTGCCAGCCGGGCAGCAGGGACACGGCGAAGTCGAACGAAACGATGGTGTGCACCGAGACGACGAGCGGCGTGGAGAGGCCGGCCAGCAGCAGGTAGGCGATCTTGTAGTTGTGCCAGTGCCGACCGGAGCCGCGCCAGCCGAGCGCGAACAGGCCGTAGATGGTGCGCTGAATCTTCGTCTTGGACGAGTCACGCAGCGCGGCCAGGTCCGGGATGAGGCCCACGAACCAGAACAGCGCGGACACCGTGAGGTACGTGGAGATGGCGAACACGTCCCACACCAGCGGGGAGCGGAACTGCGGCCACGCGCCCAGGGTGCTGGGGTAGGGGAACAGCCAGAAGGCGAACCAGGGACGGCCGGTGTGCAGCAGCGGGAAGAGACCCGCGCACATGACGGCGAACAGCGTCATGGCTTCGGCGAAGCGGTTGATGCTCGTGCGCCACTTCTGCTGGAAGAGCAGGAGGATGGCGGAGATGAGCGTACCGGCGTGGCCGATACCGACCCACCAGACGAAGTTGATGATGTCGAACGCCCAGCCGACCGGCTGGTTGTTGCCCCACACGCCGATGCCTCGGGCGAGCGTGTAGGTGACACCGACGACGAGCAGACCCAGCGCGCTGAGCGTCAGGCCGAAGAGCATGAACCAGCCCTTGCCCGGCTTGCGCCAGACATGGTCCAGCAGCGTCTCGTTGAGGGACTTGTCGTCGTGGTGCGGCGCGACGAGGTCCCGGGGCTCGAGCGGATCGAGCGGATGGGTGGCGGCGGTCTCGGCCATGATTAGTGGCTCCCTTCGTTCGTCGCGGCCTTGGCCGGCTCGAGGGCGGAATTCGGGTTGCGCACGCGGATGAGGTGCGAGGTGCGCGGACGGGTGCCCAGCTCGTGCAGGAGCTTGTAGGCGCGCACGTCCTCGGAGAGCTGGCTGACGAGCTGGTTCTCGTCATTGAGCGAGCCGAAGACGATGGCCTGCGCGGCGCACGTCTGCTGGCACGCCGTCTTGAGGTCCGCTTCCTTGATGAGGTGCTTCTGGACGCGCGCGTCGATGCGGGCGCGCTCGATGCGCTGCACGCAGTACGTGCACTTCTCCATGACGCCGCGGTTGCGCACCGTGACATCCGGGTTCATCAGCATCTTCTCGGTGGCCGTCTTCCCCGCAGTGTAGTGCAGGTAGTTGAAGCGGCGGACCTTGTACGGGCAGTTGTTGGAGCAGTACCGCGTGCCGACGCAGCGGTTGTACACCATGTCGTTCAGGCCCTCGTCCGAGTGCACGGTGGCGTTCACCGGGCACACGTACTCGCAGGGGGCCTTCTCGCAGTGCACGCACATCACGGGCTGCATGACCATCTTCGGGTCGTTCTCCGGACCCTCGAAGTACCGGTCGATGCGCAGCCAGTTCATCTCACGGCTGCGGCCCACCTGCTCCTTGCCCACGACGGGGATGTTGTTCTCCGCCTGGCAGGCCACCACGCACGCGCTGCAGCCCGTGCAGCGGGACAGGTCGATGGCCATGCCCCACTTGTAGCCCTTGGAGTAGTCGAAATCGACGAGGTTGTCCTGGATGCCCTGCTTGAGCTCGCCCTTCACGCGGTGCAGCGTGTGCTCCGTCTCCTTGGAGGGGTGCTCCAGCTCGGAGATGGGCATGTCCAGCGCGAGGGGACGGTTCTCCATGCGCCAGTGCGTCTGGGTCAGGCTGAACTTGTAGCTGCCGCGCACCTTGGTGAGCGTGGCGCCGCCGTCGAACCAGGGGTTCTTGCTGGTGCGGATGGGGTTGACGTTGAAGCCCACGCCCTTGGCGACCTGCTCGTGCAGACCATTGCGGCCGTAGCCCAGGGCAATGGTCACCGTGTTGTCCGCGTGGCCGGGGACAATCCACACCGGCACCGTCAGCTTCTGGCCGTTGTAGCTCAGCTCCGCCATGTCGCCGGGGGCCAAGTTCAGCGCCTTCGCCGTGTCCGGACCCAGCAGGGCGGCGTTGTCCCAGACCATCTTGGTGATGGGCTCGGGCAGCTCCTGGAGCCAGGAGTTGTTGGCGAAGCGGCCGTCGTAGACCTTGTAGTCGTTGACGAAGTTCAGCTCCAGGTCACCCGAGGCCGGGGGCGTGTAGCCCGAGACCAGCGAGGCGGCGGCGCCGAAGTCCGGCGAGCCCGCGACGGGGTTGGACGCGGTGTTCTCGATGAAGCCCTGGGCCACCCAGGACTCCCAGCGGGCCTCGAAGTCGGCCGGGTTGGCCGTCTGGCCGCGCCAGTAGTCGCGCAGGAGCTGGTAGGAGGGGCGGAAGGGCTCGTCCAGGAACAGCGCGAACAGCTCCGACTCCGGCATGCCGTTGAAGAGCGGCTGGATGAGCGGCTGGGCGATGGAGACGGTGCCCTCCACCGAGCGGCCGTCGCCCCACGTCTCCAGCGGGTGCGCCGCGGGGATGAACCAGTCGACGTGCGCGCTGGTCTCGTCCTCGTAGAGCGACGTGTAGAGGACGTTGAGCTTGGCGCGGGCGGGGTGGTCCTTGCTCAGCACCTTGCCCAGGCCCACGTCGTCCGGCAGCGTGAAGACGGGGTTGTAGGCGGTGATGACCAGCGTGTCGACGCGGC
This sequence comes from Myxococcus qinghaiensis, assembly GCF_024198215.1. Classification (GTDB taxonomy): domain Bacteria; phylum Myxococcota; class Myxococcia; order Myxococcales; family Myxococcaceae; genus Myxococcus; species Myxococcus qinghaiensis. The sequence continues at coordinate 468,616 of NZ_JAKCFA010000008.1, read as the reverse complement.
CGGCCTCGATGTCCTCCACCAGGGCGCGGACCTGCGACATGCCCGTCGCCTCGGCGATGGGGGCCTGGATGTAGCGGACCGTCTTGTCGCCGTTGCCGAGCGCGTTGTTGATGGCGTGGGCCAGCGCGTGGACCGCGGCCGGCTGACGCTCACCCGCGATGACCAGGGACCGGCCGGGGCCGGCGGCGCGCAGGTCGGCGGAGACCGCCTGCACCCAGTTGCCCAGCTCACCGCGCAGCGGCGACTTGGCGGCGGCGGCGCCGGCCAGGGACGCGGCGGTGCCACCGATGGCCTGGGCCACCGCGGCGGCGAGGCCGAGGACCTCCTGCGACTTCAGGCGCAGGCGGTGGTCCGCCATGCCGCCGGTGATGGAGAAGCGGGCCTCCGCCATGTACAGGCGGTTGAGCTTGCCCTTGCGCGGGTCGCGACGGTCCGCGAACTCGCGGATGTGGCGCAGGTTGCCCGGGCAGCTCTCCAGGAAGTCCGCGTCCAGCGACAGGACGATGTCCGCCTGGGAGAAGTCGTACAGCGCGGCCACGTGCTGCCCGCCGAACAGGGTGCGCAGCGTGTCCGCCTGCGTGTCCTGGTTGGAGGACGCGCTGTGGAAGCGCGCGTTGGGCAGCTTCTTGATGATGCGGTTGCGCAGGTCGCTCGTCAGCGGCGAACCCACCGCCTCCGTGAGGAAGCGCACGCGCGAGCCACCGTTCTCCGCGGCGGACTTGCCGACCAGGGACGCGATGGTTTCATTGAACACGCGCTGGGCGCGGGGCGTCTTGCCCTGGCGCAGCACGCGCGCGCGGCTCGGGTCATAGAGCGACAGCAGCCACGCCTGCTCGAAGGTGCAGGCGGCGCCCTGGTTGACCGGGTGGTCCGGGTTGCCCTCGACCTTCACGGGGCGACCCTCGCGGGCGGTGATGAGCAGGCCGGAGGTGTGGCCGGACAGCGTCATCGCGGACGCGTAGTGCAGGGGGTTGCCGGGCGTCACTTCCGGCGGCGTCTTCGTGTACGGCAGCAGCTTCTCGTCCTGGGGACGGGTGCTGCAGGCCGTGGCGCCGGCCAGGGCCAGCGAGGCGCCGAGCAGCTGCATGAACTCGCGGCGCACGAAGCCGGTGGGGGGCAGGTCCGCGCCCACGGGGAACTCCGGGCGGGACTCCTCCATGTACTCGGAGGTGCCCAGCTTCTCCTCCAAGCTGCGCCAGTACGACTGGCCATAGCCGTGCTCGGCGGAGTTGGCGTTCGCGGCGGCGTGCTCCAGTGCCTCACCGACGGCGTCAGGCACCGCGGCGGGCCGGTCCGAGACGACCGGGAGCGCGAAGGAAGAGGATTCCTGCGACGGGGCGCCGTCGCGCTTCGTGTTCATCGGTGGCATGTGGAGCAGCTCGTGCGCGAGTGGACGTCGTACTCAGCCTTCAGCTTCTCGCCGAGCGCGATGGCCTCGGCCTTGTCCGACGGCGGAGTCCACGTCATCGACGTGATGAACTCCGACGGCCGCAGATGCGGCTCGGGATTGCGGTGACACTCCAGACACCACGCCATGGTCAGCGGGGCGAACTGCTCCACCGCGGCCATCTGGTCGATGCGACCGTGGCAGCTGGCGCAGCCCACGCCCTTGTTCACGTGGATGGCGTGGTTGAAGTAGACGAAGTCCGGCAGGTTGTGGACGCGGACCCACTGGATGGGCGAGTCGGCGAAGAAGGCCTTGCGCACCTCGGTGAGGTACGGGCTCTTGTTCCACACCTGGGCGTGGCAGGACATGCACACGGTGGTGGAAGGGATGCCCGCGGAGGGCGCCTTGTCCACACTCCAGTGGCAGTACTGGCAGTCGATCTTCTCGTCCCCCGCATGGTGGCGGTGGTCGAATTCGATGGGCTGCTCGATGGGCATCTGCTGGTTCGTGACGTACGGAGACCGTACGTAAGCCATGAGGCCGCCGATACCGATGGCGGGCACGGCAAGAAGCGCCGCGGCGGACAGCCGAGACACCGTGTTCGTCCAGCGTGGAAACAGAGGGCCGCTCATACCAGGACCATGGGCAAGGGGGCTTCGACAACTGCGGTGACAGGAGAGGAGGAAGAGGCGAGAAGGCGGCTGAACGCGAGGAGCGGCGGAGCGATCCCGGCCCCGGCGGGGCGGGGGGGCGGCTCCTGGCGCGCGGAAGGCGAAGCAGTCACGTCCAACGAAACCTCTATGGATGTTGCCGCGGGCGGGTCCCTCCTCCTGTCCCAACCCAACGCGGCGCGGGACCATCGACCATCGACACGGCAGTGTCAACCATTCTGAATGTTGTGGAGCCGTGGGATACCACTTCCTCGCGCGGAGGCGGGAAATCGCGGTCCGGAGGTGATGAATCTCTCTTCTGGCGGGAGGAAGTGACGTTGAGCCCGAGCCCGTCAGAGGCGGATCATCAACCGTGCTGGGGTGTCTCGGTGTGATGCTCACACAAGGTATGGGCAGACCGGCGCGCGGGTTTCTCGCCCGACAGAGACATGTCGTCGGCTCGGGCTTGAGACGCTGTTACTCGGAGTCCGCGCCGGCCGGCTCCCGCCAGCGCTGCTTGCGGCGGGCGAGCAGCTTCTCCACCAGCTCCCGGACCCGTGAGTCACGATGATAGTGGGGGTCATGTCGGCTGCCCTTGCCCTGGTTGCAGCGGGCGCACGCCAGGCCCAGGTTCTCCGGCGCGTCCGTTCCTCCGGCGGTTCGCGGGAGGATGTGCTCGATGGTGGCCCGGCTGATGGGCTCGCCATCCAGCCCCACCATCAGATGGGCGTTGCAGTGCAGGCACTTGCCCAGCCAGGCCTCGCGCCCCCGATGCTCGGTGCGCTCGAAGGTGGTGTCCGTGGCGATGATGCCCAGAATCTTGCGGCGCTTGGAGTCGCTCATCCTACACCTCGACCACGGAGGGGCCGGCGATGGCGAAGACGCGCGCCCCGGGTCGGCGCGGCATGTCGAGTCCGCCGGTGAAGGCGCTGAAGGCCGGGAGCACGCCCACCCCGGACCCAAGGTGGAAGCATGGAAGACGGAGGCGGTCCCCGCCAGCCGACAGCCTCACGGTGGGGTGAAGATGACCGGCCCACACGTAGCGGCCTGTGGCAGCGGTGGGGTGGTGGGCGAAGCGGAAGGGGCCCTCGTCCAGGTGGGACTCGTGGACGTCCATCCGCCACTCCTCGGGCAGGGGGCCCGCCCGGAGGTCATGATTGCCCCGCACCAGCACCAGCTCCACGTCGGCATGGGAAGCGCGCCAGGCCGCGAGCCTCTTGATGAGCGCGGGGGTGAGGCCCTCCCGGGAGTGGACGAGGTCGCCCAGGACCAGCAGCCGACGGGCCCCCGTGCTGGCGAGCGCCGAGGACAGGCGAGCCAGGTCGTCCTCCAATACGCCGAGCGGCAGGGGGATGCCGTGCTGCTGGAAGCTCTCCGTCTTGCCCCAATGGAGGTCGGCCACCGCGAGGGTGCGGGCCTCGGGCCAGTGCAGGGCCCGCTCCGGGAGCAGCTCCAGTGGGGTGCCGCCTACGCGGACCTGGCATCGTCGCGCGTCCATCGCTCCTTCATGCGCTCCACCCGCTCCAGGAGGGACTCGCTGGAGAGGCTGGCGCTGATGCGCTCGACAACGAGCGGGAAGGCCAGCGGCGTGGGCCTCCGGACGTGGAGCAATTCCAGGGGGCTCGACTCCATGCGCTCCAGCGCGCGCTCCATGCGGCCCTGCTCGAACTGTTGCTCCAGCACCTCGCGGCGGGCCTGGGTGAGCAGCAGGTGTCCCGGGTCATAGCGGGCGAAGACATCATGGAGGAGGGCGGCGCTCGTCTGGACCTGCCGCGTGGACTTGCGAGCCCCGGGCAGCCCCGGCAGCACCAGCCCCGCCACGCGGGCGATGTCCCGGAACTGGCGCTTCGTCAGCTCGCCCACGTTGACGCTCTTGAGCACGTCCTCCACCAGGTGCTCTCGCGTGAAGAGGTGGGGGCGCAGCGCCTCCTCGAACGGATAGGGCGCGGGGCTGAGCAGCTCCAGGCCGTAGTCATTCACTGACACGCTGAAGGTGGCCTTCTGGAGTCGCGTCAGGCGCAGGGCGAGCAGGGCCGCGAGTCCCTCGTGCACCCGTCGTCCTTCAAAGGGATAGAGGAAGAGGTGGTGCCCGTCACGCGTCTGGCACACCTCCGCGAGCAGCGCGCCAGCCGAGGGGATTCGCGACAGGCGCTCCTGGGCTTCGAGGACGGGCCACGCGGCGGCGAGCTCGTCGGAGGTGACGTCGCCGTGGCGCGCGGAGTCGAGTGTGCGGCGCACGGCGGCGGCCAGGGACGTGGACAGCGGCAGGCGGCTTCCACCCCAGCGTGGGGTCTGCGTCACCTTCGTCTTCACGGGCCGCACATAGGCGGTGAGCCCCTGGAGCCGGCCGAGCTCCAGCTTCTTGCCGGCGAACTGGAAGGTGTCTCCTGGCCGGAGCCGGCTGACGTAGGACTCCTCCACGCTGCCCAGCCTGCCCCCGCTCCAGTAGCGCAGCTCCACCACCGCATCGGAGGTGATGGTGCCGATGTTGAGCCGGTGCAGCCGGGCGACGCGCGCGTCCTTCACGACGAAGCGGCCCTCGTGCTCCTCCACGCGGCGGAACTCCGGGTAGGCCGTCAGCGTGGGGCCGCCCTCGCGCACCAGGGTGAGCGTCCAGTCGAACTCCTCGTCCGTGAGGCCCGCGTAGGCCGTGGCGCCGCGCACCTCATCGAGCAGGGCCTCACGGGTGAAGCCTCCTCCAAGCGCGCACGTCACCAGGTGCTGGGCCAGCACGTCCAAGGGCTTACCAGGGGGTATGCGCGGCTCGACCTCCTTGAGCGCGAGCGCGTCTCGGGCGGCGGCCATCTCCACCAGCTCCAGCGCGTGCGTGGGGACGAAGAGGATGTTGCACGTGGCCTCGGGGCGGTGGGCGCCTCGGCCCGCGCGCTGGAGTGTCCGGCCGATTCCCTTGGGACTGCCCACCTGCACCACGCGCTCCACGGGGCCGAAGTCCACGCCCAGGTCCAGCGACGAGGTGCACACGACGAAGCGCAGCGAGCCGTCCTTGAGTCCTCGCTCCACGCGCTCCCGCTCGTCGCGGTCGATGGAGCCGTGGTGCAGCGCGAGCAGGTGTTCCCACTCCGGACGCGCGAAGCGCAGGCCCTCGAACCAGCGCTCCGCCTGCGAGCGCGTGTTGGTGAAGATGAGCGTCGACTTCGCCGGGTCCAGCCGCGCGGCCACGCGGGCCAGCATGGTGAAGCCCAGGTGCCCCGCCCACGGAAACGTGTCCACCTGGTCCGGCAACAACGTCTCCACCTCCACCGGACGCTCCAGGTCCGCGCTGATGAGGGTGGGGCGCGGGCCGGTGCCGACCCCGTGTCGCGCGGCCTCCTCCAGGTTGGCGAGTGTGGCGGACAGGGCCCAGGTGCGCAGGCGTGGTGAGAAGCCTCGCAAGCGGGCCAGGGCGAGCTCCGTCTGTGTGCCTCGCTTGGAGCCGAGCAGCTCGTGCCACTCGTCGACGATGACGGCGCGCAGTGAGGAGAACAGCTCCGGTGCGCGCTCGTTCGAGAGCAGGACGGAGAGCGACTCGGGCGTGGTGATGAGCACCTCGGGGAGTCGCTGTCGTTGTCGCTGGCGCACCGACGACGAGGTGTCTCCGGTGCGGCTCTCCACGTCGAGGTCCGTGTCGAGCACGTTCAGCGGCTCGCGAAGGGCCTGCTCCACGTCACGCGACACCGCGCGCAGGGGCGTCACGTAGAGAATCTGGAGGCCCTTCTCACCGTGCTCGGCCACCTCCGCCAGCGGCGCGAGATAGGCGGCGTAGGTCTTCCCCGCGCCCGTGGGGACATGGATGAGCCCGCTGTCCCCGCGCGCATACGCGGCCCAGGCCTCCTCCTGGAAGGCGTAGGGCGTCCAGCCCTTCGAGGCGAACCAGCCCCGGAGTCGCTCCATCGGCGGGGCGCTCGACGCTTTCGTGGAGGGCGCCGGCTCGCGTGGCTTCGCTCGCTTCCTCCCTCGTCGCGGGCTCTCGGGGGGCGTCGGTGTCGGGGCTTGGTGGAGCGCCTTTCTCTTCGCCTGGAGCTGGGCTCGCAGCGAGGGCGACCTACGCGCCGGCATGGAGCAGCTCCTTGAGCGAGTCCAGGGAGTCAGCGTCCTGCGGCTTCTTGTCCGTGCGCCAGCGGGCGATGCGAGGGAAGCGCAGCGCGACGCCCGACTTGTGACGCGGTGACTTCTGGATGCCCTCGAAGTGCAGCTCGAAGACCTGCTCGGGCTCCACCGAGCGCACCGGTCCGAACTTCTCGCGCGTGTGCGCGCGAATCCATCGGTCCAGTCGGCTAATCTCCTCGTCGGTGAGGCCCGAGTACGCCTTCGTCACCGGGAGCAGGTCCGTCCCGTTCCACACGGCGAAGGTGTAGTCGGTGTACAGCGAGGAGCGACGGCCGTGTCCCGGATGCGCGTAGAGCAGCACCGCGTCCACTGTGAATGGGTCGATCTTCCACTTCCACCAGTCGCCGCGCTTGCGGCCCGTGAGGTACGGGGAACTCAAGCGCTTGAGCATGAAGCCCTCGACGTTGCGCTCACGTGCCTCGCTTCGCGTGTGCGCCAACGCCTCCCAGGAAGAAGCCTCCACGGCGGGAGACAGTGGGAAGGTGGGGTGGTGCTTCAGCAGCGCGGCCAGTCGCTCGCGGCGCTCGCGCAGTGGCAGTGCACGCAGGTCCTGCCCGTCCTGCTCCAGCAGGTCGTACGCGATGAAGGCCGCGGGGGCCTCCGCGAGCACCTTCGGCGTCAACTTCTGACGGCCGATGCGGCGCTGGAGGCGGGCGAAGGGCAGGGGCTGGCCGTCCTCGTACGCCAACACCTCGCCGTCCAGCACGACGCCTTCGGGAAGGGCCTTCGCCGCCTCGGTGATTTCGGGGAAGCGGTCGGTGATGAGCTCCTCGCCCCGACTCCAGAGATACACGTCACCCTTCCGGTGGAGGAGCTGGCCTCGGATGCCGTCCCACTTCCATTCGACCAACCACTCCGAGAGGTCGCCCAGCGCCTCCGGCGGCTGCTCCAGGGGAGACGCCAGATAGAACGGATACGGGCGCGAGTGCTCCGCATCCGAGACCTCCGGCGAGACGAGCTGCTGGAAGAACTCCTTCGAGGGAGTCCAGGTCCCCATCAACCGGTGAGCGACGTCCGGTGCGGGAAGTCCCGCCACCTTCGCGAGGGCTCGGACCACCAGCGTGGAGGAGACACCCACGCGCAGCTCCCCGGTGAGCATCTTGTTCAGCAGGAAGACCTCTCGCCGAGGCATGGAGCGCCACCAGGACACCACCCGCTCGCGCTGAGCCGTCGCGTCCAGCACGCGCAGGGGCAGCAGGCGCTCCGTGAGCCACTGCGACAGCGGCAGCTCCTCCGGTGTGCTCGGCCGCTCCAGGTTGTCCAGCAGCAGGGAGATGACCTCCGCGAGGTCCCCCACGGAGGCGTACACCTCCGCGAACAGCCAGTCGGGAATGTGCGTCAGCTCCTGGGTCCATCCCACCAGCAGCTTCGTGGTGAGCAGTCGCTTCAGCTTCTGTCCCGTGAGGAAGTACAGCGCCCACGCGGCGTCCTCGGGAGGCGCCTCCTGGAAGTAGCGCGTGAGGGCGTCCACCTTCGCGTTGGTGGAGGTGGTCTGGTCCAGGCGCTCGTACAGGTCCGCGAGTCGTCGCATGGGTCAGTCCTCCGCCTCGCCCTCGAACTGCGTTGCCAGCGGAGAGGCGTCCACGCCCTGCTCGCGGAGGTAGCGCGCCAGGGGCTCCGCGGAGCCGTGCGTGGTGAGCACCCGCTCCGCTCCCGTGTCAGCGACCGTGCGCAGCAGGTCGGGCCAGTCCGCGTGGTCCGACAGCACGAAGCCCCGGTCGAAGCCGCGACGCCGTCGATTGCCGCGCACGCGCATCCAGCCCGAGGCGAAGCCCGTCTCCGCTTCGCCGAACCGCCGCATCCAGGTGGACCCGCCCGCGCTCGGCGGCGCCAGCACCAGCGCGCCCGCGAACGACGTGCCCTTGGCCACCTCCGACACCAAGTGCGTGGGAATCATCTTCACGCCCGCGTCCCGGTACACCTCCACCAGGCTCTGCATCGCGCCATGGACGAAGGCGGGCCGGTCCGTCAGCCGCGCCAGCTCCGCCAGGACTCGCTGGGCCTTGCCCAGGGCGTAGCAGAACAGCACCGCCGCGCGCCCCACCGCGCGATTCGCGTCCCACCACCGCAGGATGTCCTCCGCCACTTCTCGCGTGTCATCCCAACGGAAGATGGGGAGGCCGAACGTCGCCTCGGTGATGAACGTGTGGCAGCGCACCACCTCGAACGGCGCGCATGTCGGGTCCGCCGCGCGCTTGTAGTCGCCGGAGATGACCCACACCTCGCCCCGGTGCTCGACGCGGAGCTGCGCGCTGCCCAGCACGTGGCCCGCCGGGTGGAAGCTGACGGTGACGTCGTTGAGCTTCAGCGGCTCGCCATACTCCAGGGAGTCGATGTGCGAGTCGGCGCCCACGCGACGTCGCAGCAGCCCCTCGCCCGCTCGGGTGCCCAGGTAGCGTTGGTGGCCCGAGCGCGCGTGGTCCCCATGTGCGTGGGTGATGAGCGCCCGCTCCACCGGATGCCAGGGGTCGATGTGGAAACCTCCAGGCTCACAATAGAGCCCGTGGGGCGTCACCGTGATGAGCGGCCTTCGAGCCTGGAAGGAGACGGAGGCGTCCACAGTCCTTCAGAAATAACGAGGGCTTCCGGGAGCGACCACCCAGGGTGCGCGGGCCTCTCACCCTCACTGGTTCCTGGGACGGTCACCAGCCGCCCGGCCATCACTTCCGGCCTTGACGGCATCCCTGGGAATGACGGGCGGGTGTGCGCCGATGGTCCTCGCCGGGACACGTCCGCCGCGCTACACCGAGGACCTTGCTGTGGGAGTGCGGCTCGCGCGCTGGAAGGTCGCGCGGAGCCGTCGCCTGGAGCGGAGTCCCTGGCGGTATTGGGGACGGAGACAATGCGGTAGCGGGGGAGAGGTCATGACCATGGATGCACAGGAGCGGAAGGCGGCCTACCGCCAGCGCGCGGAGCAGGGCGAGGCAGTGCCGGTCTCGGTGGAGTTGCCGGCGGACCTCGACACGCCGCTGTCGGCGTATCTGAAGCTGGGCGGAGGCTCGCGCGGCTTCATCCTCGAGTCGTGCTACGGCGGCGAGCGCTTCGGGCGCTACAGCCACGTGGGCACCCACGCCGCGGGTCGCGTGCGACTGGATTCGCATGGCGCCACCGTGTGGCGTGGCTCGCGCGAGGAGCGACGCGAGGGCAAGCCGATGGACGTGCTGCGCTCCCTGTGGCGCGAGCTCGCCGTGGCCCGACTCCCCGGTGAGGCGCCGTTCCTCGGCGGGCTCGTGGGGTACATGGGCTACAACTGTGTCTCGTGGATGGAGCCCACCGTTCCGGACCGGCACCCGCGCGACACGTCCTTCCCCGACTCCGAGTGGCTCATCTCCGAGGACTTCGTCACCCACGACTCGCGCACGGGGACGCTCAAGGTCACCGCCATCGCCCGGCCCTCGCTCCACGCGAGCGTGGCCGTCGCGCTGAAGGACGCGGAGGACCGCGCGCAGGCCATGGCCGACCGGCTCCTCAAGCCGTTGCCGCAGGAGGCCTATGCGCCGTCGCCGCGCATGAAGGGGGAGAGCCCCGTGGCTTGCTGGGACCGCGCTGGCTACGAGGCCGCGGTGGAGCGCTCGAAGGAGTACATCCGCGCGGGCGACATCTTCCAGGTGGTGCTCGCGCGTCGCTTCGAGTCGCGAGGCGCGCCGCCTCCGCTGTCGCTCTATCGCGCGCTGCGCCGCGTGAATCCCTCGCCGTACCTGTTCCTGGTGGAGCTGGGCGAGGCGCGCGCGCTGGTGGGGGCGTCGCCGGAGCTGCTGGTGCAGGTGCGAGATGGCGACGTGGTGGTGCGTCCCATCGCCGGCACGCGTCGACGCGGGGCCTCCGAGGCGGAGGACCTGGCGCTGGAGAAGGAGTTGCTCGCGGACGAGAAGGAGCGCGCCGAGCACATCATGCTGGTGGACCTGGGCCGCAATGACGTGGGCCGCGTGGCGGCGCCGGGCACGGTGCGCGTGGAGGACCTGATGGTCATCGAGCGCTACAGCCACGTGATGCACATCGTCTCGCAGGTGCGAGGGAAGCTGGACTCGAAGTTCGACGCGCTCGATGCGCTGGCCAGCACCTTCCCCGCGGGTACTGTGTCTGGCGCGCCGAAGATTCGCGCGATGCAGATCATCGACGAGCTGGAGGTGCAGCGGCGCGGGCCGTACTCGGGCGCGGTGGGCTACCTGTCCTTCTGCGGCACGCTGGACGTGGCCATCGCCCTGCGCACCTTCTTCGTGGACGGAGACCGGACCATGTGGACCGCGGGCGCGGGACTGGTAGCGGACTCGGTGCCGTCGAAGGAAGCCGACGAGACGGAAGCCAAGGCGGGTGCCATGGCCGCCGCGCTCCGGCTGGCTCGCGAGGGAGGTGGCCGGTGATTCTCGTCATCGACAACTACGACTCGTTCACCTTCAACCTGGTCCAGCTCCTCTACACGCTGGGTGCCGAGGTGAAGGTGGTGCGCAACGACACGCTCGACGTCGCGGGCGTCGCGGCCCAGGGGGCCTCGCACCTGGTGATTTCACCGGGGCCCTGCACGCCGCACGAGGCCGGGGTCAGCGTGGCCGCGATTGCCCAGGCTCGCGTGCCGGTGCTCGGCGTGTGCCTGGGGCATCAGTCCATTGGCGCGGCCTTCGGTGGCAACGTCATCCGCGCTCCAGAGCCGGTGCACGGCAAGTCCGCGCGCATCCAGCACGCGGGCTCGGGCGTCTTCACCGGCGCGAGCCAGGGCTTCCAGGCCGCGCGCTACCACTCGCTCATCGTGGAGGCGTCCTCGCTGCCGAAAGAGCTGGAGGCCATCGCGTGGAGCCAGGACGGGCTCATCATGGCGCTGCGCCACCGCGAGAAGCCCGTGGTGGGCTTCCAGTTCCACCCCGAAAGCGTGCTGACTCCCGAAGGGCCCACCCTGGTGAAGAACTTCCTGGAGGGACGCCTGTAGCGAGGGGAATCGCCCCGCGGGGCTGGGTCATTGTCGCTCGACTGACTCTGTCTGGATTGAGACTCCGCAAGGCCCCTGAGGGTGAAAACCCGCACGCATAGCATCGGCCCTTCCGGCGACCGAGGCCCCCTCCCGGGGTCGGCGCCGGAAGGGAGCCTCGATGAGAAACCGAAGCGTGGTGTCGCGCGGTCTTGCCGTGGTGTTCGGCGCGCTGCTGCTGGGCGCGTGCGGTGGTGCGTCGTCCGCCGAAGGTGGCCAGGGCGTACCGATGGAGGAGCTGGAGCTGACCAGCGTGGACTCGGCGCTGGGCATGTGCCCGGGCTACGACTCCTGCGCGAACTGGTCTCCCTGGTACGCCACCGGCGGGAGCTACTGCGGCAACAACTCCGCCTGCGGCATGCGCTGGGTCTGCGAGGAGAACCCCTGGGGCTGTCCGAATGGCGTCGCCGCCGAGGCGCCTCCCGCGAAGGAGGGCGCGGACCTGCTGCCCCCGTGTTGCGGAACCCTCTATCGCGAGCCCATGCCCGCGCTCATGGGCTCTCAGGAACGCTACCGCGTCTGCTTCAACCCGGCCGGTGCCTCGTGCACGGACTACGAGCAGACCAGCGGCTCCGTATTGAGCTGCGGAGACTGCTGAGCCCGCGCCGCGTGGCGTGGCTCACCCCTTGAGGTGGGTGGTGTCGTTCCAGCTGGCGAGTGCCGGCTGGGCGGCATCTCCATCGAAGCCGAGCACGCTGATGGAGCCGGTGCTCAACAGGAACAGGCGGCCATCACCCGGCGGGAGGCCCAGCCACCTCGCGGCGAGCACTCGAAGGAAGTGTCCGTGGGAGAAGATGAGGATGTCTCCCTTCTCCTCGCGGGCGTCGGCGATGACCTGGTCCGCGCGAGCGCCCACTTGCTGCGCCGTCTCTCCGTGGGGCACGCCGTCCTTCCACACCGTCCAGCCGGGATGCTCCACGCGAATCTCCGCGCCGGTGCGGCCTTCGTGGTCGCCGTAGTCCCATTCCATGAGGTCATCGCGTCGCTGGGCCGCGTCGCCGTAGCCGGCGAGCGCGCAGGTCTCGAAGGCGCGACTCAGGGGGCTGGTCCACACCTGGGCGAAGGTCCATGCGCGCAGCGGTGAGCCGAGCAGCGCCGCCATCTTCCGACCGTCCTCCAGCAGTGGGACGTCCGTGCGCCCCGTGTGCTGGCCACTGCGGCTCCATGCCGTCTCACCGTGACGGACGAGCACCACCTGGGGGCCCCGTGTTTTCATGCATCGGATTGTGCCATCCCCCCGGTGCCTGGTGCGCGCTCCGTGTTTCGCCAGGCCTCGAGTGGACAGTCCTCGGAGCGTCCGGTCCGCTGTCAAACGACGGATGCGCGAGGCTTGAACCCGTGCGTCGTCCACTACACCCTGGGGTGGCTCACGTTCCCCTTGAGGAGTCACGCATGCGTCACCTCCGCCCGTTGCCCCACGCCTCCACTGTCCTCGCATTGCTGCTGGCCTCGACGCTGGCCCTGCCGGGACATGCGCAGGCGCCAGCAGGGAAGGGGGCCAGCACGGACGGCACGATGTTGCTGACCATCTTCATGAAGCACGACCAGGGCAAGACGTTGGAGGAGATCAACGCGCACCTGGACCGCACGGGCTTTCGCAAGAGCTTCCCGCCGCCCGGCGTGGAGGTGGTGTCCTGGTACGTGATGATGGGCGTGGGACAGGTCGTCACCGTGCGGCTGCCTCCCGAGAAGCTGCGAGAGGTGAACCTCGCGTTCGAGAAGGGCGCGTGGGGCGCGTTCCGCACGGAGTTCTACTCGACGTATGACTATCGGGCCATCTGGGAGAAGGCTCGCTCGGCGACGCCGTGAGTTCGTGAGATGAGGAGGTGCGGTGCTTCTGCCGTGCCGGGCGGGTCCTGACCTATGCTCGCGCCGGGCGATGCCTCGCCCAGGGCTGCTCGCGTGTCATCGCCAGAATCCACTTCACCCTCCCTTCCTTCGAGTGAGCCGCCGCGGGGCGCGCGCGTCCATTCCGCGCGGTCCGAGCTGTTGTTGCTGGTGGCCTGTGCGCTGGGCCTGACGGCGCTCTACTTCTACCGTGTGCCGCTCACGGGGGAGATGTTCAGCGCGCGCGATTCGCTGTACGTCTACCTGCCGGTGTTCCATGTCTGGAGCGAGGCGGTGCTGGCGGGCCGGATTCCGGAGTGGCTGACGCTGGATGGGTTCGGTCAGCCCTACGCGGGCACGCTGGTCGTCGCGCCCTTTCATCCGAGCAAGCTGCTGTACCTGCTGCTCTCGCTGGACCAGGCCTTCAACGCGAACATCCTGCTGTGTTTCCCGTCCGCGCTGCTGGGAACGTATGCGCTGACGCGGCTGTGGGAGGTGCCTCGGCCGGGCGCGTTCCTGGCGGGGATGGCGTATGCCTTCAGCGGCTACCTGGTCTGCATCACCAACAACCTCTGCTACCTGATGGCCGCGGCCACGGTGCCATGGGCGCTGTGGGCCGCTGAGCGACAGCTTCGCGCGCCGGGGCCGGGGCGGTTGCTGCTCGCGGGAGCGTTGCTCTCGCTCGTGTTGTTCGCGGGGGACGTGCAGGCCTTCTGTGTGACGTATGGGTTGGTGGTGTTGCTCGCGCTCTCCGGGCCCGCGGTTGCTCGGCGCTCCCGGCTGTTGGCCATGTCGGGGACGCTCGGGGTGGGGACGCTGCTGGCCGCGCCGCAGTTGTTCTCGTCCGTGTCCTTGATGCGGACGGCTGAAGCGGGAGGCCGGACGCTCGATATCGCGCAGGAGTTCGCCCTGCATCCCCTGCGGCTGCTCGAGCCGTTGCTGGGGCCGTATCTGGTGTTTCCCGCGCAGGCACCGGAGGTGTCGAAGGCTGTCGTCACGCGGCTGGCTCCCTCGGGTTTCGCGAGCTTCTGGGTGAACTCCATCCACCTGGGGGTGCCCGTGCTCCTCCTGGCGGGGACGGGGGCGTGGCGATATCGTCGTTCACGGCGGCTGTGGCTGTGGGGGAGCGTGTGGCTGCTTGTCCTGGGGCTTGCGCTTGGGCCCGCGCTACCACTCTACGAAGCCGCATATGCGTGGGTGCCTCCGTGGCGCGTGTTCCGCTATCCCTCCAAGCTCGTTCCCTTCCTGGGGCTGGGGGTTTGTTTCCTGGCGGCCCTGGGATGGAAGGGTGTGTTCCAGGGTGAGGCTCGGCGAGCATTTCTCCGGCTGGCGGTGACGGTGGTGGGCGGGTGTCTCGTGCTCGCCGCGGCCGAGCGATTTGGTCAGGCCTTCACCTCGGGACTGCTGGTGCCTCGTTGGCCGGAGATGCCGCAGGACCTGCGTGAGCTGCTCTCGTCGCGGTTCGTCGTCGTCTGTCTCGTGGCCTCTGCGGGCGCGGCGCTCTGCTGGGTCTGCGTGCTTCAGCCTCGCTGGAGCGCTGGGGTGTTGCTGGTGACGCAGTTCATGTCGAGCGCCGTGGCGAGTGAGGGGCTCTATGAGTTGCTCACGCCCGAGGTGCTGTCCACGCCGCCCCCGTTCGTCGAGCACATCCTTGCTCAGCCTCGGGTGGAGGAACGGGTGCCCGTCCGGGTCGCCTCGCACTATGACGTGGGTACGCTCACGTCGAAGATAGAGGGACTCGATGCGCTGCAGCGGCGCTCGCTCGGCGCGGTGCAGACGCTCATGCCGGACACGCCGGGCTTGTGGGGACTGGAGAGCGCGGAGGTGAACCTGCCCGCCGGGAGCCGGCGGGTGCGCGCTGTCGTCGAGGAAGTGACGCCATGGTTCCTCGTGCGAGCCCCCCTGTTCTCGGTGGCGTATTCGGTCCACCCGTTCATCGAGTGGAAGCCGCTCGAGGCTGCCGGAAAGAAGCTCGTGGGCGCGGATGCTTCGCTGGGGGCGGTGATGGTGGAGCACCCTGGCGTCCTGCCGCGTGCGTTCCTGGCGAATGCGCGCTGTGTCGACTCGTATGAGGCCGCGATGCCGCTGCTGGAGGACGCGCTCGTTCGCTCCGGTCAGGTGGCGCTCGTCGAGTGTGGTGAGGCCGGGCCTGGGTTGGCGCCAGGGGACACGGCTGTCGTGGGAGGGAAGGTGAGGGTGGAGCGGTACGAGGCGGAGACCCTGGTTTTTGACGTGGAGAGCCCTCGCGACGCGGTGCTCGTCGTGAATGACGCGTGGTTCCCGGGATGGACCGCGTCGGTGGATGGCGTGGAGGCCTCGATTCTTCCAGCCAACGTCGCGGTGCGTGCCGTGCCAGTGAAGGCGGGCCGCCATCAGGTGACGATGGCCTACCGAGACCTGCCCGCGCGGTGGGGACTGGGAGTCTCCGCGCTGACGTTCCTGGGACTGCTCGGGATGGCCGTGGCTCGCGGGCGACGAGCGCGGTCCGCGTGAGGGGGGCGGCTCCACGTTCATGAAGGAGCCGGCCACCGAGAGCGTCGACGGGGCACGGAGGCGGCGCCGCATGGGCTCACGCCTGCCTCCGTGCTCGCGGTGCGACAGCTCAGCGCTTCAGGCCGCGCTTGATTTCAGCGCAGAGCGCCTTCGCGGCCTGAGGTCCATCGGCGTGCGCGGCGCGAACGATGGCGCTGCCCACCACCACTCCGTCCGCGTGCGCCGACAACGTCCGCGCCTGGTCCGCGCTGGAGATGCCGAACCCCGCCACCACTGGCACCGGCGAAGCGTTGCGCACCAGGTCCAAGCGCTGCGACAAATCTGGCGGCAGCTCCGCCCGCATGCCCGTCACGCCCGCCACCGACACGCAGTACACGAAGCCGCGCGCGTCCTTCGCGATGGCCTCCGCCCGGGCCCGCGGCGTGGTGGGCGCGCACAGCGGAATCAGGTCCACGCCCGCCGCGTCGAACGTGGCGCGCAGCGCTCCGCTCTCCTCGGGAGGCAGGTCCGGGAGAATCGCGCCCGACACGCCGCGCTCTCTTGCCAGCTTCGCGAAGCGCTCCTCGCCCATCGCCATGATGACGTTCACGTACGTCATGATGACCAGCGGCGTCTCCGGGCAGCGCCGATGCACCTCCGGCACCACCTCCTCCAGCACACGCCTCAGCGTCGACCCCGCCTTCAGCGCGCGCTCCGACGCCCCTTGAATGACAGGCCCGTCGGCGATGGGGTCGCTGAACGCCACGCCTACCTCGACGATGTCCGCGCCACCCTCCACCAGCGCGGTGAACACGTCCACCGAGCGCGGCAGGTCCGGGTCTCCCGCCATGGCATACGCCACCAGCGCGCCCTCGCCCCGCGCCTTCGCCCGTGCGAAGGCCTTCGCGATATCGCCGCTCACGCCTTCACCCCCACCGCGGGAGGTACGCCTCGCGCGGAAATCGTCGCGACGTCCTTGTCCCCTCGGCCCGAGCAGTTGATGACCAGGTACTTGCCCACGCCCAGCTCCCGCGCCAGCTCCTTGCCGCGCGCGAACGCATGCGACGTCTCCAGCGCCGGAAGGATGCCCTCCATCCGCGCCACCTCGTAGAACGCCGCCAGCGCCTCGTCATCCGTGGCCGTGCGCACTTCCATCCGCCCCGTCTTCGCCAGGTGCGCCAGCTCCGGCCCCACGCCCGGATAGTCCAGGCCCGCCGAGATGCTGTGCGCCTCCTGAATCTGTCCGTCCCCGTCCTGCAACACCAACGAGCGGGAGCCGTGCAGCACGCCCTCCGAGCCCAGCGTCAGCGACGCGCCATGCTGACCCGAGTCCAGTCCATGCCCTCCGGCCTCCACGCCGATGAGCCGCACGCTCGCGTCGCCGATGAAGGGATGCAGCACGCCAATCGCATTCGAGCCACCCCCCACGCACGCTACAATCGCATCCGGCAGCTTCCCGAACGCGGCCTGCGCCTGCGTGCGCAGCTCCTTGCCGATGATGGCCTGGAAGTCGCGCACCACCGTCGGGTACGGATGCGGCCCCGCCGCGCTGCCGATGACGTAGTGCGTGTCCGACACCTGTGACACCCAGGTGCGCATCGCCTCGTTCATCGCGTCCTTCAGCGTCCGCGAGCCCGACTCCACGGGACGCACCACCGCGCCCAGCGCGCGCATGCGGAAGACGTTGAGCGCCTGTCGCTCCACGTCCAACGCGCCCATGTACACCTCGCACGGCAGGCCGAACAGCGCGCACGCGGTGGCCGTCGCGACGCCGTGCTGGCCCGCGCCCGTCTCCGCGATGATGCGCTGCTTGCCCATGCGCTTCGCGAGCAGCACCTGCCCCACGGTGTTGTTGATTTTGTGCGCGCCCGTGTGCGCCAGGTCCTCGCGCTTGAGCCAGACGTGCGCGCCTCCCCACGACTCGGTGAGCCGGCGCGCGGGCGTCAGCGTCGTGGGTCTGCCCACGAACTCGCGCAGCACCCGCGCCACCTCCGCGTCGAACGTCGGGTCCGCGCGCGCCGCCGCGTACGCCTCTTCCAATTCCATCAGCGCCGGGACGAGCGTCTCCGGCACGTAGCGCCCGCCGAAGCGCCCGAAGCGACCAGCGGCAGTCTCCGTGTTCATCCCTGTCACTCCCAGAGGTTGATGGACTTCGCGGCTCGCACGAAGGCGCGCACCGCGTCCATGTCCTTGATGCCCGGGGCCGACTCCACCCCGCTGGCCACGTCCACTCCGTACGGCCGCGTCGCGCGCACCGCCTCCGCCACATTGGAAGGCTTCAGCCCGCCCGCCACCAACACCGGCACGCCACACCCCGACAGCCCCGCCACCAGCGACCAGTCGAAGCCCACGCCGCCCCCGCCATACCCCGGCGCCGCCCCATCCAGCAGCAGCCCGGCCACATCTCCCACTCCCAGATACGTCCGTGCCCGCGTCACATCATCCGGCCCCTGCACCCTCAGCGCCTTGATGACCGGCACCCCGTAGCCCGAGCAGGCCTCCGGCGGCTCGTCCCCATGGAGCTGCACCGCCGTGAGGCCGCACTCCCGCACCTTCGCCCGGATGTCGTCCGGCGAGGCGTTGACGAACACGCCCACCACCGCGCCCAGCGGAGGCCGGGTGCGTGCCAGCACCGCCGCCATGGCCACGTCCACGCACCGGGGAGAGCGCGCGTAGAAGTTGAGCCCGAGCGCATCCGCGCCCGCCTCCCACGCGCCTCGCGCATCCTCCAGCCGGGTGACGCCACAGACCTTCACCCGGACGCTCACGGTGTCAGGCCTTCCTCGCCGAGCAGCCGCCGCAGTGCCCTTCCAGGCTCCGCGTCGCGCAAGAGCGACTCGCCCACCAGCACCGCGTCCGCTCCGGCCTCGCGCGCCGCCACCAGCTCCGTCACGGACTTGAGCCCGCTCTCGGCCACCAGCGCGCGCGCACGGGCACGCAAGCGAGGCATCACCCGCAGCGCCGTGCCCACGTCCGTCTTCAGCGTCGCGAGGTCCCGGTTGTTGATGCCCACCAGCTCCGCGCCCGCCGCCAGGGCTCGCTCGGCGTGCGCCTCCGTGTG
The DNA here is from genome assembly GCF_024198215.1 of Myxococcus qinghaiensis. Lineage (GTDB taxonomy): Bacteria > Myxococcota > Myxococcia > Myxococcales > Myxococcaceae > Myxococcus > Myxococcus qinghaiensis. The sequence goes on along the minus strand of NZ_JAKCFA010000008.1, from coordinate 450,152 downwards.
GGCCTCCACCAGCGCGGCGACCTTCACCGCGCGCGCCGTGGCCAGCATCTCCCGCAGCTCGCCATCCTCCAGCGCATCCGCGATGAGCAGCACCGCGTCCGCACCCCACAGCGCGCTCTCCTCCACCTCGCGCGCCGCGACGAGGAAGTCCTTGCGCAGCACCGGCACCGACACCGCCGCTCGCACCGCGACGAGGTCCTCCAGCGCGCCGCCGAAGTCCGGCCCGTCCGTCAACACGCTGATGGCGCTGGCCCCCGCGGCCTCATAGGCCCGGGCCACCGCCACCACGTCCGCATGGGGGAACGCGCCCCCGGAGGGACTCTTGCGCTTGACCTCCGCGATGACGCTCACCAGGCGCCCCGGTGCTCGTCGCAGAAGAGCGTCCGCGAAGTCACGGGGCTCGGGACGCGCGCGCGGCGACAGGGGAGGCCGCAGGGCCAGCTCCCGTCGCTTGCGCGCCATGATGAGGTCCAGCGTCCCCGGCGCGGCCGGAGACGGGGTGCTGCCCGACTGTGCCCCGCTCACGACACGGCCCCGTGGATGAGCGAAGCCAGCTTGCGCGCCGCCGCCCCCGAGTCGATGGCGTGCTCCGCCTTCCGCACGCCCTCGCGCAGGTCCGACACCTGACCCACCACCACCAGCGCCGCCGCCGCGTTGAGCAACACCGCCGTGCGCAGCCCGGAGCGCTCTCCGGCCAGCAGCGCCCGCAACCGCTGTGCATTCTCGTCCGCGTCGCCGCCCGCGATGGCCTCGCGAGGCACCACGTCCAGCCCCGCGTCCTGAGGCCTCACGGTGAACACCCGCACCGTGCCGTCCTCAAGCAGCTCCGCCACCTCGGTGGGCGCGCAGGGCGAGATTTCGTCCAGCCCGTCGTGGCCATGCACCACCCACGCGCGCCGGCTGCCCAGTCGTCCCAGCACGCGCGCGGTCTGCTCCACGCGCTTGCCGTCGAAGGTGCCCAGCAACTGGTAGCGCGCACCGGCCGGGTTGGTCAGCGGGCCCAGCAGGTTGAACATGCTGTGAAAGCCCATGTCCCGCCGTGCCTGCGCCACGTGCCTCAGCGCGCTGTGATGCGAGGGCGCGAAGAGGAAGCCGACCCCGTGCTCGTCGATGTCGAGCGCCACGCGCTCATGCGGGCGCTCCATGGAGACACCCAACGCGGCCAGCACGTCCGCGCTGCCACACCGACTGGAGACGGCGCGGTTGCCGTGCTTGGCCACCGTCACCCCCGCCCCGGCGGCCACGAAGGCCACCGCGGTGGAGATGTTGAAGGTGTGCGCTCCATCACCCCCGGTGCCGCAGGTGTCGAGCACCACCTCCGCCCGGGGAGACAGCTTCGTAGCGCAGGCCCGCATGGCCTCCGCCGCGCCGAGGATTTCGTCCTCCGTCTCCCCCTTCATCTTGAGCGCCGTCGCCAGCGCCCCCACTTGAGCAGGCGATGCCTCTCCCGCGAGCATCAGGCCCATGACCCGGGCCATCTCCTCGCGGGTGAGGTCGCGCCGGCTCACCACCTTGCCCAGCGCTTCCTTGAGTGTCATCGCCTATCCCAGCGACACGACTTCGCGGCCCATCGCCCGCGCAATCGCTCGCACTTCATTCATGGACTTCTCGAACTCGGGGAAGTCCAACGACTGGGCTCCATCCGACTTCGCGCGCGGCGGGTCCGGGTGCACTTCGACGATGATGCCGTCCGCCCCCACCGCCACCGCCGCCCGCATCATCGCGGGCACCGCCTTGCGCACGCCGATGCCGTGCGAGGGGTCCACGAAGACAGGCAGGTGCGAGAGCTGCTTGAGCATGGGCACGGCGTTCAAGTCCAACGTGTTGCGCGTCATCGTCTCGAACGTGCGGATGCCGCGCTCGCAGAGGATGACCTGGGTGTTGCCTCGGGCGACGATGTACTCGGCCGCCATCAACAGCTCCTTGATGGTGGCGGACATGCCGCGCTTGAGCAGCACCGGCTTGCGGCGCTCGCCCACCGCCTCCAGCAAGCTGAAGTTCTGCATGTTGCGCGCGCCAATCTGCAGGATGTCCGTGGCTTCGTCGACCGCGTCCAGCGTCGCGGTGTCCTTCACCTCGGTGGTGACGAGCAGGCCCGTCTCCTTGCGCGCCTCCATGAGCAGCGCCAGGCCGTCACCCTTGAGGCCCTGGAACTCATAGGGACTGGTGCGCGGCTTGAACGCGCCGCCGCGCAGCATGGTGGCGCCCGCCTTCTTCACCGCGTGCGCGGTGGAGAGAATCTGCTCGCGCGACTCCACCGAGCACGGGCCGGCGATGACATGGAACGACGCGCCGCCGATGGTGAGGCCGCCCACGCGCAGCTGCGTGTCCTCCGGCTTCACCTCGCGGCTGACGAGCTTGAAGGGCTGGGAGATGGAGACGGCGTCCGCGACGCCGGGCAGCACTCGGAAGGGTTCTGGCTCCACCGCACCGGGGTTGCCGGTGATGCCGATGGCCGTGCGAGTGCCCCCTGGAATCGCGTGCGGTTGCCAGCCACGACGGCGGATCTCGTCGTTCACACGCTCGATGTCCTGGGCCGTCGCGTCTGGTCGCATCACGATCAACATGGGGATACCCGCTTTCTCTCCGCTAAGTGACGCCGGGAAGCCCGGCGCTGTGACTCCTCGACCGCCGAGGACTCGCCTTCCAGTTCTGCACAGTGTTCGCTCGCGAGCAACCTGCACGGCGGTGCCACTTGTGGCTCGCGCTCCAGCCGACCCAGCATGGAGGGGGGCCAGCGTGGATGTGGGAGAGCGCGTGTCGAACCCGGATGTCATCGTCGTGGGCGCGGGACTCTCGGGGCTGGCGTGCGCGCGAGCGCTCGTCCAATCCCGCTTGAAAGTGATGCTCCTGGAAGCCGACGCGGAACCCGGAGGCCGCGTGCGCACGGACGTGCACGAGGGCTTCCTGCTGGACCGGGGTTTCCAGGTGTACCTCACGGCGTACCCGGAAGGTCAGCGGGCGCTGGATGTCGCGGCGCTGAAGCTTCGGCGCTTCGTGTCTGGAGCGAAGGTGTGGAGGGGCGGGCGACTGCACACGGTGGTGGACCCGCTGCGTCAGCCTGTGACGGCGCTCGCGCACCTGTTCGACTCGGTCGGCACCTTCTGGGACAAGCTGCGGGTGCTGGAGCTGCGGCAGCAGGCGCGCTCGGGCGAGGAGGTGGACGTGTGGCTGCGTCCCCAGCGCACGTCGCGGCGCTACCTGGAGGAGCTGGGCTTCACGGAGGAGATGGTGGAGGGGTTTCTGCGGCCCTTCCTGGCGGGCGTCTTCCTGGACCGCTCGCTGATGACGTCCAGCCGGTTCCTCGAGTTCGTCTTCCGCATGTTCGCCTCGGGTGACACGGCGGTGCCGGAGCAGGGGATGGGCGCGATTCCCGAGCAGCTCGCCGCGAAGCTGCCTCCGGGCTGTCTGCGCGGGCACACGCCCGTGGCGGAGGTGTGGGGGCACCGGGTGCGGCTCGTGGATGGAGAGATGCTGGGAGCGCAGGCGGTGGTGGTGGCCACGGACCCGCCGGCCGCGGCGCGGCTGCTGCCTGGAATGCCGGTGCCGCTGATGAACGCGGTGACGTGTTTCTACTTCGCCGCGCCCGCGCCTCCGGTGGAAGGGCCCTGGCTGATGCTCAATGGCGAGGGCCGCGGCGTGGTGAACAACGTGGCGGTGATGAGCGAGGTGTCCCCGGCGTATGCGCCGCGAGGACAGGCCCTGGTGTCCGTGTCCGCGCTGGGCGTGTCCTCGGATGTGGAGGCGCTGCGCGCGCGGGTGTGCGAGGAATTGAAGGCGTGGTTCGGCGCGGGTGTGGCGGAGTGGCGGCACCTGAAAACGTACTCGCTGCCGTTCGCGCTGCCAGCGCAGACGGTGGAGGCGCTGGAGCCGCCACACCGTCCGGTCCGACTGTCACCCGGGCTCTACGTGTGCGGTGACCACCGCGACAGCGCGTCGATTCATGGCGCGCTGGGCTCGGGTCGGCGCGCGGCCGAGGCCGTACTCACGGACCTGGGGCTGTACTCGTAGCGCCGCGCTCGGCTTCGACTCGACGAGCGCGGCGTTCATTCCACGGCTCAGCGAGCGCCCTTCTTGCCCTTGCGCTTCGCCGCCCCGCGAGGAGCCTTGGCCTTCGGCGCCGACTTGCCCGCCGTGGAGCGCTTGCCGCTCACCGTGGCGCCGCGCCGCTTGCGGCTGAGCGCTCCGCCGGACCGCTTGCTGGTCGCCTTGGGCTTGCGCCGACTCGCCGCCGCCGCCGCGAGCTCCGCCCGGGGGGCCTTCTTCGCGGCGCTCTTGCCCCGCGCCTTCGCACCCGCGCGCTCCGCGGCCTGCTTCCCACGCGCCTTGCCACCGGCAGCCTTGCGTCGGGCGTTCTTCCGCGCGCGTCCCGTCGTCTCCTCAACCGCCGGAGCCGCGCTCACCGTGGGCGCGGCAACGGGCGCGGCCTCGACGGGCGCGGGCTCACGCACCGCGACCTCCGCCACCCCGACGCTCGCCGCCACGGGCGCGCTCCTCGGACGCCCCACCTGGCGCCGGGGGCCCGTGGGGGCCAGTCGCTTCGTCCGGGACGTCGGCGCGCCCAGCAGGTCCTCCGCGTCGCTCGCCTCCTCCGTCCACTGCAACGGGAAGGAGTCCGCGGTCAGCGGCCCGGAGGCCAGGAGCAGCGGCGCCGCCAGCTCGTCCGCGCCGGAGGCCACGGCCGCCATCGCCGTCACCAGGCTGAGCGTCGTGGGCGCGGCCCCACCCAACGGATAGAGCGCCACCGAGCCCATGTCGTTCCAGCCCACCACCAGATAGCGGAAGGCATCGGGATGACGCGCGCGCAGCGTGCTCATCACCAGGACGAAGGCGTTGAAGCCCCCGTCATCGAAGCGCACCAACCACTGGTTGCCGAGCGGCTGACGCACGCGCCGCAGGGGCTTGATGAGCTCGGCTCGGACCACTCCCTGGATGGCGGCGCGCGCCGAGGGGGCCGCCGTCGGAAGGATGTCGCAAGTGAAGACGGCGAAGGAGGTTCGGGACATCCGGCCATCATTCCCTATCACTCACATGGCTGTCTAATGGGGCGGCCCCGATTTGCGCGAAAGGTCGCTGGCGCTGTCCACCAGACGTCGGCGCGACAGGCCCGCCACGGACCTCCAGCCCCGGAAAAGCAGGGCGGAGGTCCATGGTCATGGCCTTCTCAGCTCGCGGCCTGCGTGGGCGCCGGGGCCGGAACCTCGGGCACCGGCGCCTTCGCGGCCTGACCCGCCACCTGCGTCAGGAGCGACGTCAGCCGCCGCGCGAAGCGGTTCGGGTCGGAGATGGTGCTGCCCTCGGTGAGCAGCGCCTGGTCGTGCAAGAGCTCAATCCACTCGGACACCTGCGCCTGCGCGGGGTCCTTCTCGTGCACGGACTTCAGGTGCTCGATGACCGGATGCTTGGGATTGATCTCCAGGATGCGCTTCACGCGCGGCGTCCCCTTGCCCCGCTGCTGGAGCAGCCGCTCCAGGTACGCGGGCGAGCCGCCCTCCGGCACCACGAGGCACACCGGCGAATCCGTGAGGCGGTCCGACACCCGCACCTCGCGCACCGAGTCCTGGAGCACGTCCTTCATCTTCGCGGTGAGTCCCTTCAGCCCCTCCGCGCTCTGCTCGTGCTCCTTCTTCTGCTCGTCGGTGGACTGCAGCTTCAGGTCCGCCTGGAGCGCGGACACCAGCGGCTTGCCCTGGAACTCGCGCAGGCCCTGCGCGGCCCACTCGTCCACCGGGTCCGTCATGAAGAGGACCTCGTAGCCGCGCTGCTTCAACGCCTCCAGATGCGGGCTGTCCTCCACCGCCTTCCGGGACTCGCCGTACATGTAATAGAGCGCCTCCTGGCCCTCCTTCATGCGCGACACGTAGTCCGCCAGTGACGTGAGGCCCTCGTCGCGCGAGCTCTCGTAGCGCAACAGGCCGCCCAGCTTGTCCTTGTGCTCGGCCTCGGTGGCCAGCCCCTCCTTGAGCACCGTGCCGAAGGCCTTCCAGAACGTCGTGTAGTCCTCGGGCTTGTCCTTGGCCAGCTTCTCCAGGAGGTCCAGCGCCTTCTTCACCACGTGCTTGCGGATGGCGCGCACCACCTGCGAGTCCTGGAGCAGCTCGCGCGACACGTTGAGCGGCAGGTCATCCGAGTCGATGACGCCGCGCACGAAGCGCAGCCACTGCGGCACCAGCTCCTCGCAGCGGTCCATGATGAACACGCGCTTGACGAACAGCCGCACCCCGCGCTGCTGCTGCGCGTTCAAATCGAACGGCGGGTTCTTCGGCACGAAGAGCAGCCCGGTGAACTGCTGGTTGCCGTCCGCCTTGAAGTGCGTCCACGCCAGCGGCACGTCCCAGTCGTGCGTCAGGTGCTTGTAGAACTCCTGGTACTGCGCGTCGGTGATTTCGCTCTTCGCGCGCTGCCACAGCGCGCTCGCCTTGTTCACCACCTCCAGCGCGGCCTCTGTCTTCGCGTCGTCCCCCGTTCCGGTGGTCTTCTTCACCTGGAGCTTGATGGGGTGACCCACGTAGTCGGAGTACTGCGTAATGAGCGAGCGCACCCGCCACTCGTCCAGGAACTCCTTCTGGTCCTCCTTCAGGTGGAGGATGACGGAGGTGCCCCGGGCGGCGCGCTCGGCGGGCTCCACGGTGAAGGAGCCGTGGGCTTCGGAAGACCACTTCCACGCCTGCGAGTCCTTGCCCGCCGCGCGGCTGACGACCTCCACCCGGTCCGCGACGAGGTACGCGCTGTAGAAGCCCACGCCGAACTGGCCGATGAGCTGCACGTCCTTCTGCCCGCGCTGGGTCGCCATCTGGAGGAACTCGCGCGAGCCGGAGTGGGCGATGGTGCCCAGGTTCTTCACCAGCTCGTCATGGGACATGCCGATGCCGGTGTCCTCGATGGTGAGCGTGTTCTTCTCCGCGTCGGGGATGATGCGCAGCTCCAGCTCCGGCGCGTCCGACAGCAGCTCCGGCTCCGTAATCGCGCGGAAGCGCAGCTTGTCGAGCGCGTCCGAGGCGTTGGACACCAGCTCCCGCAGGAAGATCTCCTTGTGGCTGTAGAGCGAGTTGATGACCAGGCTGAGGAGCTGGTTGATCTCCGCCTGGAAGGCGTGGGTTTCCCGCTGGGGGGAAGCTTCGACGGTCATGGGTACAGGGCCTCCGGGCGCCCGGGTGGGCGGCAAAGCGTCGTCTCCCCATAACCATGGAAAACAGCCTGTCGAGGGGAGGGCGCCCGGGAGCCTGTCTCCGGGCCGGGCCCGTGAAGGCCTGGCCCCCGGGTTCCCCCTCGAGTGGGCTACAGGGGAGGGTAGATGGGCGGGTAGTTGTACCCGAAGTTGCTGTCCCAGTACGTCTGTCCGTTCACCTCATAGCGGACGTAGAAGGCCGGGGTGGCCGTCCCGGCGGGAATCCGGGCCAGCCAGCGCTCCACGCCCTGGGCGTTGGGGCTGGAGACGTAGGAGTAGCCCACGGTGTACCCGGAGGTGAAGGTGGCGGCGACCTCGTGCGAGGTGGCCCACCCGTCCGTGGAATACACCACGGTGACGCTCTTGGAATAGGACAGGTTCTTCACGTCGATGCCGATGTCCACGTCGCCGTTGGCCTGCCAGTAGCTCGTGGCCACCAGCACGTTGGAGCGCGGCAGGAGCGGCCCGTCCGCGCGGCCCAGGTGGTAGTTGGCCCCGCCGTTGTTGTCCCAGTACGTCTGGCCGTTCGCGGTGAACTTCGCCACGAACTCCAAGTCCCGCGTCGGCTGGGGCGTCGTCCCCCAGCTCTGGTACTGCCGCGTCACCTTCCACAGCTCGTACCCCGCGCCCGCGTCACCCGCGTAGGAGGCGGCCAGGTCCGTCCACGTGCCGTCGGGCTGCTTGTCGTGGATGGCCACCTGCTTCTCGTAGGCCAGGTTCTTCACCACCACCAGGTAGGTGACGTCCTGCCACGTCTGCCCATAGCGGCTGCCCACCGTGCTCACGGCCTTGAGCAGCTTCACCTCGTCCGCCGCGTGCGCGGAGGCTGACGAGAGGCCCACGGTGAGCCCGGCCAGCAGGCACAGCGCCGCGCGCCACCGGGAGAGAAGAGAGAGTCGGTTCGTCGTCATCGCAAGCATCCTCATGAGCCCGCCTGACGACGGGCTCCCGGAACCTGGGGAATCCAGGGCTGTCGCATGTTGGCAGCACGCTCCGACGCGCGTCGCGTCACGTTTCTGGGGACCGTCCGGTTGAAATGTTCTGACGTGCACGGGTGTGACGCGGTGCTGGGAGGGCGCACGGGGTTGGAGTAGGGAAGGGTTATGAACCGAACCCTCCTGTCCCTGCTCGGGGCGGTGCTGCTGTCCGGCTCCGCTGTCGCCGAGGAGAAAGTCCCCACCTCGTTCCCCGACGCCGCGGAGCTGCAGCGGCTCACCGCGCGCTTCGCTCCGGTGGAGCTGCGGGTGGACCTGAAGGCCCTGCCCGACAACGAGCGCCGCGCGCTGGCCCGCGTCGTCCAGGCCTCGCAGTTGATGGACGCGCTGTTCCTGCGTCAGCGCTGGGCGGGCAGCGAGACGGTGCTGCTGAACCTCTTGAAGGACGAGTCGCCCCTGGGCCGCGCGCGCCTGCACGCGTTCCTGTTGGACAAGGGCCCGTGGAACAGCCTCGACGAGGGCCGGCCCTTCCTGCCCGGCGTGCCCCCGAAGCCGGAGGCCGGCAACTTCTACCCGGCCGGCTCCACCAAGGCGGAAGTCGAAGCCTGGATAAAGGCGCTGCCCGAGGCGCAGCAGAAGGAGGCCACGGGCTTCTACACCACCATCCGCAAGGGCACCGACGGCAAGTTCATCACCGTGCCGTACAGCGTGGAGTACCAGGGCGAGCTGGCGCTGGCCGCGGCCCTGTTCCGCGAGGCCGCCGCGCTGACGAAGCAGCCCACGCTCAAGGCGTTCCTCACCTCGCGCGCGGACGCGTTCCTGTCCAACGACTACTACGCCAGCGAAGTCGCCTGGATGAAGCTGGACGCGAGCATCGAGCCCACCGTCGGCCCCTACGAGGTCTACGAGGACGGCTGGTTCAACTACAAGGCCGCCTTCGAGGCCTTCGTGGGCCTGCGCGACGACGCGGAGACGGGGAAGCTGTCGAAGTTCAGCGACCACCTCCAGGAGTTGGAGAGCAACCTCCCCATCGACCCGAAGCTGCGCAACCCGAAGCTGGGCGCGCTGGCCCCCATCCGCGTCGTCAACAGCCTGTACTCCTCCGGTGACGCCAACCGCGGCGTGCAGACGGCGGCGTACAACCTGCCCAACGACGAGCGCGTCACGGAGGCCATGGGCTCCAAGCGCGTCATGCTGAAGAACGTGCAGGAGGCCAAGTTCGAGCGCGTGCTGGTGCCCATCGCCAAGGTGGCGCTCTCCGCGAAGGACCAGCAGGACGTCGCCTTCGACGCCTTCTTCACGCACATCCTGATGCACGAGCTGATGCACGGCCTGGGGCCGCACAACATCACCGTGGCCGGCAAGGCGACGACGGTGCGGCAGGCGCTCCAGGTGGCCTCCAGCGCGCTCGAGGAGGCCAAGGCGGACATCTCCGGCTTGTGGGCGCTCCAGCGGCTGATGGACACGGGCGTCATCGACAAGGCGATGGGCCGCACCATGTACACGACGTTCCTGGCCTCCGCGTTCCGCTCCATCCGCTTCGGCACGGACGAGGCGCACGGCAAGGGCGTGGCCCTGCAGCTCAATCACTTCCTCGACACCGGCGCGGTGAAGGTCAACGCGGATGGCACCTTCTCCGTGGTGCCGGAGAAGATGAAGCAGTCCGTCACCTCCCTGACGAAGCAGCTGATGGAAATCCAGGGGAAGGGAGACAGGAAGGCCGCGGAGGCCCTGCTGGCGAAGATGGGCGTGGTGCGGCCTCCGGTGCGCAAGGTGCTGGAGCGCCTGAAGGACGTGCCGGTGGACATCGCGCCCCACTACGTCACGGCGGAGGAGCTCGTTCGCGAGGCGACCGCACCCGCGACCGACGCCGGCGTGCGGAAGTAGCCACGCTCGCTGGTCCGCCCCCACGCACGGTGGGTTTCCCGTGCGTTTCGGGCGGACCGGCCCCATGAGTCAGGAGAGATGGAGAACTCGGCCCGCTATCGCTCGGACCCGCTCGGACCCTGGGGCGTCCTCGTCGCGCTCGTCCTCATTGGCGCGTGGGGGACGCATCTGGCGTGGATGCTGTTGTCGCCCGAGCTGCCCTGGGACTCCCCGCTCACCTGGCTGCATGTCGCCTTCCAGGGGTGGCTGTGCACCGGCCTGTTCATCACCGGCCATGACGCCATGCACGGCACCGTGGCCCGTCAGGGCTGGGTGAATGAGACGGTGGGCACCGTCGCCTGCTTCCTCTTCGCCGGCCTGTCGTATCGCCGACTGGTGCTCAACCACCACGCCCACCACGCGCAGCCCACGGGCGAGGCGGATCCGGACTTCTCCACGCGCACCCAGTCCTTCTGGCCCTGGCTGGGCACGTTCATGGCCCGCTACACCACGCTGCCCCAGCTGGGGGTGATGGCGGCCAAGTTCAACATCTTCGTCTTCATGGGCGTCTCCCAGCCGCGCATCCTCGCGTTCTGGGTGCTGCCCGCCGTGCTGGGCACGCTGCAGCTCTTCTACTTCGGCACCTACCAGCCGCACCGCCGCCCGGACACGCCGGACATGGCGCCCCACCACGCGCGCACCCTGCCGCGCAACCACCTGTGGGCCATGTTGTCGTGCTTCTTCTTCGGCTACCACTGGGAGCACCACCAGTCCCCCGGTACGCCCTGGTGGCGGCTGTGGCGGGTCAAGGACGCCCGAGCGGAGGAGTCCCGGGCCTCGCCAGCGTCTCGCGATGTAACGGCCGGACGGGTTGGCCCGTTATAAAGGGGCATGAGCGACAAGCCGCCCGTGGAGCCGCCCGGCTCCGAAATCACCCCTGAGCCGCTCTACCTGCGCCGCCGCGAGCTGTTGAAGAACGCGGGCCTGTTCGCCGGCACCGCCGCCGCTGTCGCGGGAGGCCTGTACCTCCTGAGTGGCAAGCAGCGCCGCGCCATGGACGCCTATGTCCCGGATGCGGGGGCGGTGACGGGGCCTGTGGCGAAGGCGTCCAGCGAGTTCGACACGGACGAGCCGCGCACGCCGTACGAGGACGTCACCACGTACAACAACTTCTACGAGCTGGGCCTGGACAAGAACGACCCGGCGCGGCTGGCGCACTACCTCAAGCCCCGGCCGTGGACCGTTGCCATCGACGGCGAGGTGCACGAGCCCCAGACGGTGGACATCGACCAGCTGCTCTCCTGGTTCTCCATGGAGGAGCGCGTCTACCGGATGCGCTGCGTGGAGGCGTGGTCCATGGTGATTCCGTGGCTGGGCTTCCCGCTGGCCGCGCTGCTCTCCCGCGTGAAGCCCACCAGTCACGCGCGCTACGTGTCCTTCACCACGCTGATGGACCCGGAGCAGCTCCCCGGCCAGAAGCGCGGGGTTCTGGACTGGCCCTATGTGGAAGGGCTGCGGCTGGACGAGGCCATGCACCCGCTCACCTTCATGGCCATGGGCCTGTACGGCCGGCAGCTCCCCGCGCAGAACGGCGCGCCGCTGCGGCTCGTCGTGCCGTGGAAGTATGGCTTCAAGGGCATCAAGTCCATCGTCCGCATCAGCCTCACGCGCGAGCAGCCATTCACCACGTGGAACCTCGCGGGGCCCGAGGAGTACGGCTTCTACGCCAACGTGAATCCCGCCGTGGCGCACCCGCGCTGGAGCCAGGCCACCGAGCGGCGCATCGGAGAGGGCCTGGAGCGCCGCCCCACGCTGCCCTTCAACGGCTACGCCGAGCAGGTGGCCCACCTCTACACGGGGTTGGACCTGCGGAAGAACTACTGAGCCATGGCCTCGCCTCCCTATCCCTGGCTCAACCCCGCGCTCGCCGTGGGGGGCCTCGCGCCCCTGGCGCTCCTCGCCGTGCAGGGCCCGCAGGGCGCGCTGGGGCCCAACGCGGTGGAGGCGGCGCTCAACCAGACGGGGCTGCTCGCGCTGGTGCTGTTGATTGCGTCGCTGGCGTGCACGCCGCTGAAGCTCGTCTCCGGGTGGACGTGGCCGGTGCGCATCCGCCGCACCCTGGGCCTGTTGGCCTTCACGTACGCGTGCGCGCACTTCCTCACGTATCTGGTGTTGGATCAGGGCCTGTCGCTGAAGGCGCTGCTGGAAGATCTGGTGAAGCGCCCCTTCATCACCGTGGGCTTCACCGCGCTGGTGCTGCTGGTGCCGCTGGCCGTCACCTCCACGAACCGCTGGGTGCGCCGGCTGGGCTTTCCGCGCTGGCAGCGCCTGCACCGGCTGGCCTACGTGGCCGCGGTGCTGGGCGTGGTGCACTTCGTGTGGCGGGTGAAGCAGGACGTCACGGAGCCGCTCATCTACGGCGCGGTGCTGGCCCTGCTGTTCGCGGTGCGCGCGGGAGAGGCGATGCGAAAACGCCGGGCCCGCGCCGCTTCGGCGGCCCGGAACCCGGCGTGAGTGACGGCGCGAGCCCTTGTGGGCGACTACTTGCGCGGCAGCGGGAGGATGGTGTCCACCAGCGTCATGAGCTGCGCGCAGCTCACCGGCTTGCGGACGAAGGCGCTGATGCCGGCCTTCTGACCCAGGGCGCGGACCTCCGCCACGTTCGGGTCTCCCGTCATCATCAGGATGGGGACCTTGGCCAGCTTGGGGTTGGCGTTGGCGCGAATCTGCGCCGCGAAGTCGGCGCCGTTCATCCCGTCCATGTGGAAGTCGGTCAGGATGAGGTCGATGGTCTCCGCCTCGGCGACCTTCAGGCCCTCTTCGGCGGACTCCGCCTCCAGGAACTCGAAGTTGCGGGCCATCAGGTAGATTTTCAGCAGCGTCCGGATGGAGCGGCTGTCGTCCACCAGCAGCACGCGCTGCGGCGCCGCACCCGTGGCGGGCCGGCTGCCTCCCAGAGGGCGCGCCGGGTCCGTCGTGGTGCGGTTGGGAACGGGCTCTGGAGAGGGGAGGGTGCCGGCCTTCATCGGATCATCAACCTCTGGTGGGGCTGTCCCCCTGGAGACCCAATCATGTTGACGGAAGGACATGCCGAAGTCAAAGCACCGTCCTTCCTCTCCTTTTTCCAGTGTGGGGCGTCACACACCCCACTTGACGGAGCGTGCAATCAGAGGACCTCGAGCACGAACGCCTGGCTCTCCACGCCCGTCAGCCCGATGCCCGCGGCGATGGGCGGGGCCAGCTCGTTGGGGACGCGCCAGGTCTGCCCGGTGGATTGGATCAGCACCACCGAGTAGCGGCCCTTGGGCAGGCCATCCAGGCGCGCCGGAGCGGCCGGGTCCCGGGCATCCAGGGCGATCGCCTGCACGCCCACCATCAGCTCCTGCACGAACACGGGCGTCGTCCGCGGGTTGCCGTTCTCATCCTTGAGCGCGGCGACAATCGCGTCCGGCACGAGCGCGGCGCCCAGCACCACCAGGTCCGGCTGCCCGTCGCGAGTGCCGTCGGCGTGCACGTAATCGATGCCACCCTCTTCGAGGATGCCGTCGAGGATGCCGTTGCGGTCCAGGTCGTTGTCCTCCAGGAGTCCGGGGCCGTCCGCCAGCTTGCGCACGACGACGCGCGGCCAGAGGTCGGGGACACCGTCGCCGTTGGCATCATCCGGGGCGCCGTCGCGGTTGGCGTCCACGAAGCTGACGAGGAACGCCTTGGAGCGCTGGACCACCGCGCCGCCCTCGATGTTCTGTGGCGTCAGGCGCAGGACCTTGGGTGGCGCGCCCGCGGTGAGGGTGTGGTCGCCGTTGACGACGGTGACCTGGAAGGCGGGCCGGTCCAACGGCACCTGCGCGGTGGCCTGCGAGAAGCTCACCGTGACGTTGGTGAGAGGCAGGGGATTTCCCTCCGCGTCCTTGGTGACCTCCAGCGTCAGGGGCACGCCGTTGGTGGGGTCCACCGCGGCGCCGCCGACGTCACCCGTGTTGGGCTCGCTGGTGACGCCGTACCAGGGATTGAAGTCGGAGCCATGGCAGGGCACCACGCCGGCACTGCAGGAGTCCACGTCGATGAAGCCGCGCAGCGTGTACTTCCCCGCGGCCACGAGGCTCAGCGCGAACGGCGCGGTGAAGGGGCCGGGCGCGTCCGTGCCGAGCGCGGGGCCGAAGAGCTGCTCGGCCGGGACGACGGTGAAGGCGATGGGGCGGCCGGTGCCCTGCGGCGGAGGGGGCCGGCTCGCGTCGTAGATGAACACCACCGCGTTGCCCCGCGCGCGCGACTGCACGACGAGGTTTCCCTCGATGCGCGCGGTGTGGATGTTCTGCCGTCCATCCGCGGTGGGGACCACCGTGGGGGACTCGCAGCCCGCGACGAGCAGGGACGCGGCGAGCACGCCCCCCAGCGACTGCTTCCAGGAAGAGAGGGTGCGGCTCATGGAGTCACCGTCAGCGTCGCGTAGACGCGCCGCTCGATGCGGTTGCCGAAAGGATGTTGGGAGTGCGCGGAGCCCAGCTGGCTGCCCACCAGCGCGACGTCCACCGTGTTCTTCACCGCCGCGTAGCCGACGCGGGCGTTGATGACGGCGTAGGCGCCCAGCGGGTTGGACAGCAGCTCGATGCGCGTGGGGTCCGACGCGGCGGGCTCGCGCTCAATCCACGTGGTGGACGAGGTGAAGGCCACGTCCACGCCGAACTCCAGGTCCGCCTTGGTGCGGTAGGTGACGCCACCGTACAGCTTGAGCTGCGGCGCCTGGCTGCACGGGCCGCACTCCGCCTTCTCCTCCAGGTCCGACGTCACGTTCTGGAAGGCCGCGCTCGCCTTGACGCCCAGGCCGTCCACGGGGGCCAGGGTGAGGCCCGCCTCCACGCCGCGCGCGGTGTAGATGGAGTCCTCGTTGACGAAGCGCGAGCGGCCGATGAGGTAGTTGCCCGTGGCCCCGTCATACGATTCGCCGGGCGGCAGCCGCTCGAAGGCGGACAGGCCGATGAGGTCCTTCACCCGGTTCTGGTACAGCGCCAGGTCCCAGTCCATGCCCAGCTCCGCGGACTCGCCGCGCCACCCCAGCTCGAACGCGGTGAGGCGCTCGGGGCGCAGCCCGGTGTTGCCGGTGGTGAGCGCGCTGGCGCCGTTGACGCCCTGCACGGGGACCAAGAGGCGCGTGTAGCTCTCCAGGAACGTCGGCTCGCGGAAGGCGGACGCCGCGCTGATGCGGAACGCGTGGCCTTCAATGGGGATGAACAGCGCGGAGATGCGGGGCGAGTGCGCCAGGCCCGGCGTTCCGTTGTCCAACAGCGGGTGCCGGTCCACGCGGTAGCTGGCGACCAGGCGCAGGGGCTCGGCCAGCCGCCACTCGTCCTGCACGAAGGCCGCGGCGTGAATCTCCTCGCGCAGCGGGCCCAGGTAGTCCCAGCCCACGCGCTTGAGGCGACCCTCGACGCCCACGTTGAGCTGGTGCTCGCCGCCCAGCTGGAAGGCGCGCGCGAAGAGCAGCTCCGCGTTGAAGAGGTTGGAGCTGATTTCGGTGCCCAGCGAGCGCTGGCCAATGGGCTCGTACTGGGGCCCTGCGTTGCCGGAGATGTGGTTCCAGAACGTCTTCAGCTTGAGCGGCCCCAGCTCCACGTCGCCCTTGGCGTACGCGCCCAGGCCGTCAATGAAGTAGTTGCGCAGGAGGCCCAGCGGATAGATTTCCGTGGTGTAGCGGTGCACGCCGCCGGACAGGCCCACCTGCTTGCCCTCGCCGAAGCTGTACACGGCGGACAGCGTGCCACGCGCGCCGCGCATGCCGATGTCCGGATCCGGGTCTCGGAGCACGATGTCAGGCCGGTTGCTGGCGTAGTCGCGGCTCCACTTGTCCGCCTGCGAGTACGCCACCGACGTGCGGTAGCGCAGCGCGCCCGTGTTGCCATGGCTGAGGAACGAGCCCGCCACGCTGCTGCCGGTGCCTGCCATGACGTTGAAGCGCGCTCGCGGGCCCGAGCCCGGGGCCTGGGTGATGATGTTGATGACGCCCAACATGGCGTTGGCGCCGTACAGCGCGCTGCCCGGGCCGCGGATGACCTCGATGCGCTCGATTTCGTCCAGGCCGATGGGGATGGTGGACCAGAGCGTCAGGCCGAGGAAGTCCTGGTACTCGGTGCGGCCGTCCACCAGCACGAGCACCTTGTTGGCGATGCGCTGGTTGAAGCCGCGCAGCGACACGTTGGCGCTGCCGATGCCCAGCGACATGACGTCCGCGCCCGGCACCCGGCGCAAGAGCTCCGGCAGGCTGGTGGCGCCCGACAGGCGGATGTCCTCGGCGGTGATGACCGTCGTGGCGTTGGGCGCCTCCAGCGAGGACTGGGCGCGGCGGCTCGCCGTCACCACGCGCTCCTCGTAGGGCACCGCGCCATCGTCGCCGTTCGCGGTCTCCGCGACGCCGGGCAGCACGGAGGGCACATAGGTGGACGGCGTCGCGGTGCCCGTGCCCGTCGTGGGCATGGACTCCGCGCGCTCAATCGCCTTCTCCAGCCGCTCCAGGAGCGCGCCCAGCTGCTGCTGCGACTGGATGCTGGCGGGCGGGGGCGGCATGGGCAGCGCGGAGTTGTCCGGCGACTCCGCGGTGGCCTGGCTCGCGCGCTGCTTCTCCTCCAGCGCGGCGATGGTGGCTTCGACGGAGGGCGCGTCCGCCGGGCTGCTGGCGACGTAGCGCTTGTACGTGTCGAGCGCCTCCGCCGTCCGGCCCGCGTCCTGGTACGCGCGGGCGATGTTGTAGAGGACGTTGGGGTGCGGCTTGATGGCGTAGGCCTGCTCCAGCTCGGCGATGCCCTCGTCGTACTCCTTCTTGCCGATGAGGCTCATGCCGTTGCGGAAGTGGCGACGCGCTTCGAGACGTGCGTCCGCCAGGACCTGCGTCGCGCACAGACACAGCGCGAGCAGGCCCACTCGTTGAAGGGCTTTGTAGTGTCTCACTAGTACGGGTTGTCCTTGAATTTGTCGTTCGAGTCAGGGGCCCGCGGGGGACGGGGAGAACTCGACTTCTTCTTGAGCTTTTGGGTGACGGCCTGCTTCGCGCCGGAGCCCACGGCGACGACGGTGACGGGCTGGTAGCCGTCCAGGGTGAAGGTCAGCTCCGCGCGGGCGCTGCCATCATCGTCCAGGGGCACCTTGAGGTTCAGCGGCGTGGCGCCATGGTCCTTGCCCCGGTAGCGCACGCGCGCGCCGCTGGGCTCGCTGGCGATCTCAAAGCGCACCATCGGGCCGTTGCCAGCCACCAGCGGCGCCAGCGCCAGCTCGTCATCCGCGGAGCCCGCGGCGGCCGCGGCCGGGGTGTTCGCGGCGGCGGGCTGCGGGGGGACTGCCGGGGCCTGGGTCGGGTTGGCCGGCGCGGTCGCGGTGATGGGAGGCGAGGCCAGGGGCTTGGGCATCGGCGTGGACGGGCGCAGCGCGAAGGCCAGCGCCACGGCGCCGCCCAGGAGCAGCGAGCCGCCGAAGATGGCCAGGGGCAGCATGCTCCTGGCGGGCTTCTCGGGCGGCTGCTCCTCGACGGCGATGTCCAGCGCCATGGTGCTGGGGCCGGAGCCGGGCGCGCTGATGGGGCCACTGCGCGGGCCGCTGCCGACGCCCGTGAGACGGGGGCCGCTGAAGACGCCGCTGACGCCCACCGCGTGCGCCACGCGGCGCATGGCCTCCAGCACCTCGTCCATGGACTGGTAGCGCTCGACGGGGAGCTTCGCCATGCACTTCATCACCAGCGCTTCCACTTCGGCGGGCACGGTGTGGCCGGGCCAGATGGCGCCGAAGGCGGGGGGCGGCTCGTTGATGTGCTTGACGATGACGTCGATGCTCTGCGCGGCGAAGAAGGGCGGCTGGCCCATCAGCATCTGATAGAGCACCACGCCCATGCTGTACACGTCGCTGCGCGGGTCGGCGATGTTGCGCGCCTGCTCCGGCGCCATGTACTGCGGCGAGCCGAGGATGATGCCCGCCTGCGTGAGCGACGTGTCCTGCTGCACGTCGGCTTCGCCGATGAAGGACTTCACCAGGCCGAAGTCGAGCACCTTGACGATGTCGTGGTCCGTCTCCTGGTTGAGGACCATGACGTTGGCGGGCTTGAGGTCGCGGTGGATGAGGCCGACCTTGTGGGCCTCGCGCAGCGAGCGGGCGATCTGCTGCGTGATGTTGAGCGCGCGCGCCCACGGAATCGGGCCCACCTGGGTGAGCAGCTGGCCGAGCGTGAGCCCGTCCAGGTACTCCATCGCGATGTAATAGATGCCGTCGTCCGTCTTGCCGTAGTCGATGACGGTGACGGTGTTGGGGTGGCGCAGCTTCGCGGTGACGCTGGCCTCCAGGAAGAAGCGCTTCTGGAAGCCCGGGTCCTTGCCCTCGTCGTTGTAGTGGGGGTTGAGGACCTTCAGCGCGACGAGCCGGTCCAACGGCGCCTGCATGGCCTTGTACACGCGGCCCATGCCACCGGCTCCCAGGGTCTCCAGGATACGGAAGCGCTCGTTGAGGACCCGCCCAAGAAGCGGGTCCACCATGTTGTCGGGTGGGGCGCCATTCGTCGGGGCGTTGCTTTCGATCATGTCTGCCCCCACCGACCGGGAAGGCACACGTCGCTCCGGTCGAACATGCGCTGGAATGCTAACACCGCAATCGTCCACTCCCCAAGCGACCTGCCAGGTTGGCGCAGTGCATCAAAGGCCGAGAAACCGGCTGGGCGCGCCAAAGTCCAGCACCGGACATCGGTTGAGACGACGCGTGCGGCAAGTGGGACGGTTGGACCGTCAACGTGAGCGACTGGGAGTGTGAAACCCGCTTTCCGCGAGATGTATCGACATGCTCGGTGATGTCGCATCGGAGCGGCCGAGCGAGCGGGAGCGCGTTAGGGTGGCTGCATGAGCGTCCACCTGACCGAGTTGCTTTCCTCCGCGCCACCGTACCCGAGGCGGGTGGTGTGCATGACGGAGGAGACGACGGAGGTGCTCTACCGGATTGGCGCGGGGGACCTGGTGGTGGGTGTGTCGGGCTTCACGGTGCGGCCTCCGGAGGCGCGCAAGAAGCCCCGGGTGTCGTCGTTCCTGGACGCGAACTTCGAGCGGATTCTCGAGCTGAAGCCAGACCTGGTGTTGGGGTTCTCCGACCTGCAGGCGGACCTGGGCCGTGAGCTGTGCAAGCGCGGCGTGCCCGTGTACCTGTTCAACCAGCGCTCGCTCGCGGAGATATTGCAGACGGTGCGCGTGACGGGGGCGCTGGTGGGGCGCGCGGAGGCGGCGGAGAATCTGGCCGCGGAGCTGACGGCGAACCTGGAGCGGCACGCGGAGGCGGCCCAGAAGCTGCCGCGCCGGCCCCGCATCTTCTTCGAGGAGTGGCACGAGCCGCTCATCTCCGGCATCCGCTGGTGCTCGGAGCTGGTGGAGCTGGTGGGCGGCGAGGACATCTGCCGCGAGTCGCGCGCGTCGCAGGGCGCCAAGGGCCGCATCTTCGAGCCGGAGGAGGTTGCCCGGCGCAACCCGGACGGCGTCATCGCCAGCTGGTGTGGCCGCAAGGCGAAGCGGGACAAGATTGCCGCGCGGCCGGGCTGGTCCCAGGTGCAGGCAGTGCTGGATGATCAGCTCTATGAAGTGAAGAGCAGCCTCATCCTCCAGCCGGGGCCTGCGGCGCTGTCGGACGGCGTGGAGCGCCTGGCGCGCATCGTCTCGGCGGTGGCCCGAGGTGAGAAGCTGCCGGTGCCGAAGGGCGCGGACCTGCGCGGAGCGTGAGTCGGGCTCCCTCGAAGGAGGGAGTGCCTCGCGGCAGGAGACTTCCGCCGACGTCGAGCGCCTATGCTGCGCGCCGCAAGGACACGCGACTCTGGAGGTGTGACGTGGAAGGGTTTCCGCTGCGGCTCAAGTGGCAGGGTTCAACCGCTGACGAGTACAGCCGCGACGCGGTGGCGGGCACGGAAGGCAAGCCCGACTTGCTCGTCAGCTCGGGCACGAACTACGGCGGCAGTGACGCGCGCTGGAATCCGGAGGACTTGCTGGGCGCGTCGGTGGCGCAGTGTCACCTGCTCACGTTCCTGGCGCTGGCGAAGAAGCTGCGGCTGGACGTGCGCTCCTACGACGACCAGGTGACGGTGTTCGTGGACACGGTGGAGAAGGTGAAGCGGGTGAGCAAGGTGAGGCTCGCGCCGCTCATTCGCGTGGCACCCGGCACGGACGTGGAGAAGGTGCGCGAGATGTTCGTGAAGGCGCACAAGTACTGCTTCATCGCCCAGAGCCTCAAGGCCGACGTGGTGATGGAGCCGACCATCGAGGCGCTGACGGCGGAGTAGGGCGCGTCGCTGGCCGTGGCTCCGCGAGCGCCACGGCTCACCGCTTCGAGCGAGGCTTCTTCTCGGAGACCTTCTTCACGACGGTATCGGTCGACGTCAGGGGGCGGCCGCTCTCCGAGCGCACCTCCATGGCGCGCACCGGCCGCCCCTGCTCCGTGTCCACCAGGACGGAGCGGGCCTCGTTTGGCTGGAAGCAATGGTGTTCGCCCCACTGCCTCAGTCCGACGAGCACCTGGAACAAGTCCCGGCCCTTCGGGGTGAGGACGTAGTCGTGGAACGCGCTGCCGTCAGACGCGGGAACGACCTCCAGGATGCCATGAGCGACGAGGTGACGCAGGCGGGTCGCGAGGATGTTCTTCGCCACGCCCAGGTTCTTCTGGAACTCGCCGAACCGGCGCAGGCCGTCGAACGCGTCGCGGATGAGCAGCAGCGACCACTCGTCGCCGATGATGTCCACGGACCGCTCGACGGGGCACTCCGTCCGGCTCTGGGGCTTGCGCTTCGCCATGTCGCCTCTCGCGTTCCCGGCCACCCCCGTGAAGGACGCGGTGGAGCGCGGGTCTCCTGTCGCTTGGGTTGAAATAGCAAATCCCCGCCGCTAATTCCGGGTGGTTTCATTTTGAAACCAAATTGGAGTAGATGGTCCATGCGAAGTGGGGCGGAGGCGCGCGACGCCAGGCGGGGAGACGAGCGACTGACGGAGGTGGCAGCCGGGTCTGCGGAAGACGTCGCGCCCACGCTGTCGCGTGCGGTGACGGCGTTGTTCGCGGTGGCCTGTGGGTTGGCGGTAGCCAACGTCTACTTCGCGCAGCCGTTGTTGGATTCGATGGCGCGGGACCTGGGGCTGCGGCCGTCGCTGGTGGGCGTCGTGGTGACCGTCACCCAGGTGGGGTACGGCCTGGGGTTGTTGCTGGTGGTTCCGCTGGGGGACCTGGTGGAGCGTCGCCGGCTCGTCGCGGTGCAGATGTCCCTGTCCGTGGTGGCGCTCGTCGTCGTGGGGCTCGCGCCCACGGGGGCGGTGTTGCTCACGGGCCTGGCGGTGGTCGGTCTGCTCGCGGTCGTCATCCAGGTGCTGGTGGCCTTCGCGGCGACGCTCGCCGCTCCAGCCGAGCGAGGACGCGTCGTCGGAGGCGTGACGAGCGGGGTGGTGATTGGCATCCTCATGGCGCGCACCGTGGCGGGTCTCCTGTCGGACCTCGCGGGCTGGCGTTCCGTCTACCTGGTCTCGGCGGGGGTGACGCTTGTGGTCGTCGTCGCGCTGGCCCGCGTCCTGCCGCGCGAGCGCGCGACGAAGCACCTGTCCTATCTGGCGTTGCTGCGCTCGGTGTTCACGCTGTTCGTGGAGGAGCGGGTCCTTCGGGTGCGAGCGGTGCTCGCGTTGCTGATGTTCGCCGCGTTCAGCACCTTGTGGACGCCGATGGTGTTGCTGCTCGGGGCGCCTCCGTTCTCGCTCTCGCATTCGCAGGTGGGCCTGTTCGGCCTCGCGGGAGTGGCGGGTGCGCTGGCGGCGTCACGGGCGGGACGGCTGGCGGACCGGGGCTGGGGGAACTGGACCACCAGTCTTGGACTCGTCGTCCTGCTGCTCTCGTGGTGGCCTGTCCTGCTGGCGCGGGAGTCCCTGTGGGCGCTGGGCGTGGGCATCGTCGCCCTGGACCTCGCCATCCAGGCCCTGCACGTCACGAATCAGAGCGAGCTCTACGCCGTGCGCCCGGAGGCGCGCAGTCGGCTGGTGGCCGGCTACATGGTCTTCTATTCCATGGGCAGTGGTGCGGGCTCCATCACCTCGACGCTCGTCTTCGCGCACGCGGGCTGGAGGGGAGTGGTCCTCCAGGGGGCGGCCATCTCCGCCGTGGCCCTGCTGTTCTGGATGTTCACGCGCGCTTCGCCGCGCTCCGGCGTGACGGGTGGCGTCGATTCGCGCTTGAAGTCGGACGGGGCGGCAATCGACGCTCGTCAGGCGCGCAGCGCCTGCGGTTCTTAGGAACGGGGCACTCCGAGGACGTGTTCGAGCGCGTCATGCCAGACCGCGAACTGCTCCGGAGACACCCCGAGTCGTGCGAGCCATGCCTGGAAATAGCGCTCCAACTCGGCGGACCGGGGATGGGTTCCCCGGTGATGGAGGAGGAAGTCCTTGTAGTTCTGGACCTTGTCGGCGCGGAGCATGTCGTTGACCTCGGGCTCCGCGCTGAGTGCGATGTCGCCGGGCCCTTTCAGGTCGGGTCGATGGGACAGTGCGGCATTGGCCGTCTCCCGGTAGTCCAGCGCGAGCGCGAGGACGCGCGGGTCGTCGCTCACACCGTCGACAGGTGGAAGGGAGAGGTCCGCCCCGGTGGTGAGCGCCTGGGCCCAGGCGGCGGCTCGCGCGTCATCCTCTTGCACCAGTGGGTGCAGACAGTACGCGCGTTGGGCGTGTTCACTCGCGCCCAGGGCCCGGAGGACCCACAGCCCTTCGTCGATGTGGTGAAGGTAGGGCACGCTGGAACGTCGAGCGCGGCGCTGTCCGTAGAACGCTTGAATCGCGCGGTACTCGCGGGCATTCGCATCCATCCGGCGAGGATGGCAGTCGGCATTTCGCTCCGCAATCCAGGGGGCCCCGCGATGAAGATGCTCGCAAGGAAGTCCGCGCATGCCAGGATGGCGGCGTGGCGCTCCCGCTGCTCGTCCTCATCGTCGTTCCGCTCACCCTGACCTCGCTCCAGGCGGAGCCCGTCGCCGAGACGCCGGCTCCCGTCGTCGCATCTCCGGCTCAGCAGGAGACTCGTGCGACGGAGGAAGGCGAGAAGGCGCCAGCGGGGACAGCGGTGGAGCCCGCGCCGTCGCGTCCTCCGGGCCTCTCCCAGGAGAACTACGAGGAAGCCCTCATCGTCGAGGCCCTGATTCGACATGGCCGTCAGATGGAGCCCTCTCCCGAGGGCCTGCCGCTGGCCGAAGTCCTCGTCGACACCGAGGAGGTGGTCGCGGAGAGCGACCCGTATCCGAACTTCCTCAACATGTTCCACATCCGCACCCGCGAGGAGGTCGTCCGGCGCGAGGTGTTGCTGCCACCGGGACAGCCGTACTCCACGCGGCTCGCGGACGAGACGGCGCGCAACCTGCGGAGCCTGCGCTTGTTCTCCGTGGTGCGCATCGTCCCGGTGAAGGGGAAGGTGCCCGGGACGGTGGCGCTGCTCGTCGTCACCAAGGACATCTGGTCGCTGCGCCTCAACAGCGACTTCTCCGCGGTGGGCTCGCTGCTGCAGTACCTGCGGCTCCAGGGCACGGAGCAGAACTTCCTGGGGCGGGGCAAGAAGCTGGCGCTCGACTTCACGCTGCGCCTGGACACGCTGAGCTTCGGCCAGAGCTACACCGACCCACGCGTGCTCGGCAGTCGCTGGTCCCTGAGCGAGTCCATCGCCCTCATCATCGGCCGCGAGAGTGGCAAGGCCGAAGGCTCGCGCGGAAGTTTCTCCGTCAGCCGTCCGCTGTATTCGCTGTCCACGCCGTGGAGCGTGAGCACGTCCGTCGCGTGGAACGTGGAGACCAATCGCATCTATCGGGGCGCGGAGATCTGGCAGCTGCCGTATCCCGATGGTCCGACGGTGCCGTACGTGTACCGGACGGAGGAGGTCGCCGGCGCGGCCTCGTACACGCGCTCGTATGGCCTGCGCTACAAGTGGAACGTGAGCGGCTCGCTGGGCGCGTACCACTACGGTTACACGCCACCGTCCTCGTCGATGCTGACGGAGGGACAGGCCGACTGGTTCCGTCGCAACTACCTGCCGCGCGCGGAGGACGCGGGCTATGCGTCGCTGTCCCTGCGCGCGTTCGAGGCCCGGTACGAGGTGCTGCGCGACGTGGACTCGTATGTCCTCTCGGAGGACTACCAGATGGGGCACTGGGTCTCCGCGACGGTGCGCTACGCGCCTCCCGTATTCGGGGACGACAACCACTTCACGGAGGCGGGGCTCGCGGCGCGCTACCGGCTGCGTTGGGGCGAGGCGCTCACCACCGTGTCGGCCTCGGGCGCCATCCGCCGGCAGCTCGGTGAGGGGGCGACGTGGAACAACCGCCACTGGGCCGCGGAGCTGGCACAGGTGTCGCCCAAGATTCTGGGCGGACGCTTCGTCGCGCGGGGCCTGCTGGATGTGAATATCGACGACCTGTTCGACCGAATCACGCTGCTGGGTGGTGGCAACGGGCTTCGAGGCGCACCTGCGGATGAGTACTCCGGCAAGCGGATGCTGCTGGTAAACGTGGAGTACCGCACCGCGCCCGTCGTCATCAAAACGGTGCACGTGGGCGGGGTGCTCTTCCTGGATTCGGGCAGCGCGTTCAACGACAGGCCGGACATGGTGACGTCGGTGGGCGTGGGCCTGCGCGTGTTGTTCCCCCAGTTCAACGTCGTGCCCTTCCGGCTCGACTTCGGCTACGTGCTCAACGGGGACCGTCCTCCCATCGGCAGTCGCTTCTCCCTCGCTGGTGGACAGGTGACGGACCTGCGGCCGAGCTTCCTCGATTCGCCGCTGTAGGCACGGCGACTCACGGCGGCTCGACGCGCAGCAGCTCGCGGAACAGCACCTCCGCCGCGTCGCGGAACAGCTCCCCCGACGCGAGCAACCCGCCGCAGTGATGTGGCTCTCGCGCGAGCGTCAGCGCCACCGTGCGCTTCAGCACCGCGTCCCAGAAGTCCTCGGAGCCCTCCGGCAGGAGGAACTCACGGATGATGGCGCGAGGCCACGGCAGCACCGTCGTCGGGTCCGCGTCGCTCAAGGACGTGAAGCAGTCCAGGTCGACGTCGAGCAACACCCGCTCCGCGCGCTCCAGCACCTCTCGCACCGCGTCACCGGGCGCGGGGTGGTTCCACGCCTCGGACGCCCGGTCCACGGTGGGCACCGCCACCAGCCGGTGCGGGCGGCCCCTCGTGTCCACATAGGTGTCGCCCGCGAAGGAGCCCCGGGGCCGCGTCCTGGCCACCAGCAGGGCGTCTCCCACCAGCCCGGCCTCCATCGCCGCGAGGATGTGGTCGTAGTTGCGCACGTCCAGCGACCAGCGGGCGTGCTCGTCCAGCGCGCGCAGCCCGGCCGAGCGGTCCGGCACCTTCCCGGGCTCTCGGGGCACCACCACGTCCAGGTGCCTGTCGAGCGTCACCAGGAGGGCAGGGGCGCCTGACTCTTCGAGGGCACACGCCCACGAGGGGAGGGCCAGCCGATGGGGGTCGAAGACATAGGCGTCCGTGGGCCCTCGCCCGCCGCCCAGCCCCAGCCGGATGATGCCCGCCAGCCTCAGGTGCCGCAGGGCGTCGTCTTCAGTCTCCATCCCTCGGGAATCCTCACGTCCGTTGTGGGTTTGCTCAGCTTGCGCGGCGGCCGAGTGTAGGCTTCCCCGCACCTTTCCGTGAAAGGAGCCCCGCCACCGGCGGGATTTCGACGACCCATGCGCCAGGTACTCACCGCCGCGCTCCTCTTCGTGAGCACGTCAGCACTCGCCCAGGAGATGAAGCCCCTACCCATGTCCCAGACGGAGCGAAAGCAAGACACCTTCCTGCGACAGCTCGCGGAGACTCGCAACTTCTCGAGTGGCCGCCCGGTGGGCGTCCGCGTCACCCCGGACGAGAAGCAGGTCCTCTTCCTTCGCACCCAGGCCACCTCCAACGTGCAGACGCTCTACGCGTTCGACGTGGAGTCCGGCCAGACGAAGGAGGTCCTCACCCCCGAGGCGATTCTCAAGGGCTCCGACGAGACGCTCACCCCCGAGGAGAAGGCCCGCCGCGAGCGCATGCGCGTCAGCGCCCGAGGCTTCACCTCGTACCAGATCTCCGATGACGGCACGCGACTGCTCATCCCCCTGTCCGGCCGCCTCTACGTGGTGGAGCGCGCCAGCGGCAAGGTGACGGAGCTGAAGACGGGCCCCGGCGTGCTGGACCCGCGCTTCTCCCTGGACGGCAAGCAGGTGGCCTACGTCCGGGACAATGACGTCTACCGAATCGACATCGCCGCCAACAAGGAGCAGCGAGTCACCAAGGGCGGCACCGACGAGAAGACGCACGGCGTGGCCGAGTTCGTCGCCCAGGAGGAGATGAGCCGCTTCTCCGGTTACTGGTGGAGCCCGGACGCGAAGTCGGTGGCCTACACCGAGTCCGACACCGCCGAGGTGGAGAAGCTCACCATCGTCGACGTGATGCACCCCGAGCGCGGCGGCGAAATCTTCGCGTACCCGCGCCCCGGCAAGCCCAACGCCAAGGTGCGCCTGGGCGTCACCCCCGTCACCGGCGGCAAGACGACGTGGGTCCAGTGGGATTCGGCCAGGTACCCGTACCTGGCCACCGTGACGTGGCCCAAGGGCGCCCCGCTCACCATCCTGGTGCAGAACCGGGTGCAGACCGAGCAGCAGCTGCTCGCGGTGGACCCCGCCACGGGCAAGACGCGCGAGCTGCTGGTGGAGAAGGATTCCGCCTGGCTCAACCTGGAGCAGGACTTCCCGCTGTGGCTGGAGGATGGCAGCGGCTTCCTCTGGTACACCGAGCGCAACGGCGGCCCCGAAATCGAGCAGCGCAAGGCGGACGGCTCGCTGGAGCGCAGCGTGGTGAAGCCGGACGCGGGCTTCCGCAACCTGTCCCGCTTCGTCCAGAAGGACCGCACCCTCTACTTCAACGGCGGCCCCAACCCCACGCAGAGCGCCCTGTGGCGCGTGAAGGCGGGCGGCGCCCCCGAGCGCGTGACGGGCAACAAGGACGGCGTCGAAGGCGGCTCCGCCTCACGCGACGGCAACGTGCTCGTCGTCAACGGCTCCAGCCTGAAGACCATGAACCGCACCCAGGTGCTGCGCGCGGATGGGACGAAGGTGGGCGAGCTGCCCGAGGTGGCGCAGGAGCCGCCCTTCATCCCGAACACCGAGGTGCGGCAGGTGGGCCCCAAGCGCTTTTGGGCCTCCATCACCCGCCCGCGTGACTTCAAGCCGGGCAAGAAGCTGCCCGTCATCGTCGAGGTGTACGGCGGCCCCACCACCACCGTCGTCCACCACAGCATGGCGGCGCACCTGATGCCGCAGTGGATGGCGGACCACGGCTTTGTCGTCGTGAAGTTCGACGGGCGCGGCACCCCGCTGCGCGGCTCCGCCTGGGAGCGCGAGGTGAAGTACGACTTCGCCACCATCACCATTGAGGACCAGGCCGCCGCCATCCAGGAGCTGGCCAAGGAGCTGCCGGAAATCGACATCAACCGCGTGGGCATCGAAGGCTGGAGCTTCGGCGGCTACATGGCCGCGCTCGCCGCCCTCAAGCGCCCGGACGTCTTCAAGGCCGCGGTGGCCGGCGCCCCGGTGGTGGACTGGCTCGACTACGACACCCACTACACCGAGCGCTACCTGGGCCTGCCCCAGGAGCACCCGGAGGCGTACGAGAAGAGCTCGCTGCTCACCTACGCCAAGACGGACAAGCCCATTGGCAAGCTGCTGCTCATCCACGGCACCGCGGATGACAACGTGTACTTCTTCCACACGCTCAAGCTCAGCGATGCGCTCTTCCGCGCCGGCAAGCCCCATGAGCTGCTGCCGCTCAGCGGCCTGACGCACATGGTGCCGGACCCGCTGGTGAAGGAGCGCCAGTGGGAGCGCGTCATGGACCACTTCAAGAAGAACCTGTGATGTGATTGCGGGCTCCGGGCGTTCGCGCCTGGGGCCTGTCCATACCCCGCAAAAGCAAGAGGCCCGGTTCCCTCAACTCCAGGGGCGGGCCTCCGTTCATCGGCCCTCCGCGCGGAAGGGCCAGGACTTGCGACGACGTTTCAGCCCGCGCGAACGTTCTGCGCCTGCAGGCCCTTGGGGCCGCGCGTCACTTCGAACTCCACCTTCTGACCCTCGGCGAGGGTGCGGAAGCCATCCATGTTGATGGCGGTGTGGTGGCAGAACACGTCCTCACCCCCGCCGTCCTGGGTGATGAAGCCGAAGCCCTTCGCGTCGTTGAACCACTTCACGGTACCGGTTGCCATTGCACTTCCTTCAGTCTCGCGGGGCGACGTGATGAGAGCCGCCCGTTCTTCCCGCCCCCCGACGACCGGGAGACAATGTCCAGTTGTAGTGAAACGCCCGCCTGGAAGTCCAGCCAGCGGCCTGGAATGCCCGAGTTGCACTGAGCTCGGGCCTCCCTGGTAAGTCGCGGCGCGGCGCGTCAACGACAACTCAGACGTCGAGGAGAAGGCGCTCCGGGTCCTCGATGCACTCCTTCACGCGCACGAGGAACTGGACGGCCTCGCGGCCATCGATGAGCCGGTGGTCGTAGGTGAGTGCGACATACATGATGGGGCGGATGACAATCTGCCCGTCGCGGACGACGGCGCGGTCCACGATGTTGTGCATGCCCAGGATGCCCGTCTGCGGCGGGTTGATGATGGGCGTGGACAGCATGGAACCGAAGATGCCGCCGTTGGTGATGGTGAAGGTGCCGCCCTGGAGGTCGGACAGGCCCAGCTTGTCATTGCGAGCCCGGGTGCCCAGGTCCGCGACGCCCTTCTCCAGCTCCGCCAAAGACAGCTTGTCCGCGTTGCGCAGCACGGGGACGACGAGGCCGCGGCTGCCGCTCACCGCCACGCCGATGTCGTAGTAGTGCTTGAAGATGACGTCTTCGCCGTCAATCTCCGCGTTGACCTGCGGGAAGGCCTTGAGGGCCTCAATCGACGCGCGGACGAAGAAGCTCATGAAGCCCAGCTTCACGCCGTGCTTCGCCTGGAACTTCTCGTTGTACTTCTTGCGCAGCGCCATCACCTCGCCCATGTCCACCTCGTTGAAGGTGGTGAGCAGGGCGGCGTTGGACTGGGCCTGGATGAGGCGCTCCGCCACGCGCTTGCGCAGGGGCGTCATGCGGACGCGCTCCTCGCGGGCGGCGTTGGGGCGGGGGCCCGAGGGCTGGGCGGGGGCGGCGGGCTGGGAAGGCGCGGCCGGGCGGTTGAGCTGACCGAGCACGTCCTCCTTGGTGATGCGGCCGGCGGTGCCGCTGCCCTTGAGCTGGGTGACGTCCAGCTTGTTCTCCTCCGCCATCTTCCGGGCGGTGGGCGTCATCCGCGCGTCGGCGCCAGCATCGGCGGGAGCGGCGGCGACGGGGGCCGGGGCGGGCGCGGCGGCGGGAGCAGGGGCCGCGGCGGGAGCGCCGGCACCGGCCTCGATGAGGCCGAGCACGTCACCCACGCGCACCTTGTCACCCTCCTTGAAGGCGACGCTGGCCAGGGAGCCGGCCGAGGGCGAGGGCACGTCGATGGTGACCTTGTCGGTCTCCAGGACGACGAGCGGCTCGTCCGCGGACACCGCGTCACCCTGCTTCTTGTTCCACTTGCCGACGACCGCTTCGGTGATGGACTCGCCCAGCGGGGGCACTTTCAGTTCAACGGCCATTCTTGGTCCCTCGGAAGATGGCTTCCTCGATGATGAGCTGCTGCTCGATTTCGTGAGTCTTGGGGAAGCCGGTGGCGGGGCTGGCGGCCTCCGCGCGGCCGATGTAGCCCAACTTCACCTGCTGCTGCGAGCGCGACGACGCCAGGTCGTGCAGTCGCGGGAACATGTAGTGCCACGCGCCGGCGTTCCGGGGCTCCTCCTGCACCCAGTACACCTCCGCGAGCTTCGGCAGCTTGCCCACCAGGTTGGCCAGCTCGTCGAAGGGGAACGGATAGAGCTGCTCCAGCCGGACGATGGCGATGCTGTCGTCCTTGCGCTCGTCCCGCGCCTTCACCAGGTCGTAGTAGACCTTGCCGCTGCACAGCAGCAGCCGCGTCACGCCCTCGGGGGCGACCTTGTCCAGGATGACCTCCTGGAACCCACCCGTGGCCAGCTCCTCCAGCTTGCTGGTCGCCTCCGGGCGGCGCAGCAGGCTCTTGGGCGACATGATGACCAGGGGCTTGCGCACGGGGCGCAACACCTGACGGCGCAGGAGGTGGAAGATCTGCGCGGGCGTGGTGGGGTAGCAGACCTGGATGTTGTCCTCGGCGGACAAGTCGAGGAAGCGCTCCAGACGCGCGCTGGAGTGCTCGGGGCCCTGGCCCTCGTAGCTGTGCGGGAGCAGCAGGGTGATGCCGCTGAGCCGGCGCCACTTGCTCTCCGCCGCCGCGATGAACTGGTCGATGATGATTTGAGCGCCGTTGGCGAAGTCACCGAACTGGGCCTCCCAGATGGTGAGGCCGTCCGGCACGTCCAGGCTGTAGCCGTACTCGAAGCCCAGCACGCCCATCTCCGACAGGGCGCTGTTGACGACCTGGAAGCTGGCGCGGCCCGTGGAGAACTGCTTGAGCGGCGTGTACTCCTCGCCCGTCTGCACGTCGTGCAGCACCGCGTGGCGGTGGCTGAACGTGCCGCGCTCGCAGTCCTGTCCGGACAGGCGCACCGGGTGGCCGTCCGCGAGCAGGGTGGCGTAGGCGAGCGTCTCGCCCTCGCTCCACTGCAGCTCCTCGCTGTCCAGCATGCCCAGGCGCTTCTTGATGACGGTGCGCTCCACGTCGCGGTGGACGTGGAAGCCTTCCGGCACCGTGCACAGCCGCTGGAGCGCGTCGCGCAGCTTCGCCTTGTCCACGCTGGTGGCGACCTGGGGCACGTTCTTCACCGAGCCGCCCTGGTAGGGCTTCCACAGACCCTCCAGCGCGCTGGGCTCCTTGAACTGGCTCTCCTGGCGCGCGCGGACGAGCGCCGCGTCGAACTCCTGGAGGCAGCGCTGCTTGATGGCCTCCGAGTCCTCCGCCGAAATCCGCCCCTGCTCCGCCAGCGTCTTCGCGTAGAGCGTGCGCACCGTCGGGTGCTTGCGGATGAGGTCGTACATCGCCGGCTGGGTGAAGGACGGGTCGTCACCCTCGTTGTGGCCGTAGCGCCGGTAGCAGATGAGGTCGATGACCACGTCGCTGTGGAACGTCTGCCGGTACTCCGCCGCCAGTCGCGCCACGTGGACGCACGCCTCCGGGTCATCTCCATTCACATGGAAGATGGGGATGTCCAGCATCTGGGCGATGGCCGTCGCGTAGATGGAGGAGCGGGAGTCATGCGGGTCGGTGGTGAAGCCGACCTGGTTGTTGATGACGACGTGGATGGTGCCGCCGGTGGCGTAGCCCTTGAGGCCCGACAGGTTGAGCGTCTCCGCGACGACGCCCTGGCCCATGAAGGCCGCGTCGCCGTGGATGAGCAGGGGCATCACGCCCACGCGCTCGGTGTCCCCGCCGCGCTCCTGCTTGGCGCGCACGCGGCCCTCCACCACCGGATTGACGGCCTCCAGGTGGCTGGGATTGAAGGCCAGCGACAGGTGCACGTTCTTGCCCTGGCGCGTGGTGTGGTCCGACGAGAAGCCCATGTGGTACTTCACGTCGCCGCGGCCCAGGTACGCCTTGGGGTCCTTGGGGCCGTCGAACTCGCTGAAGATCTGGCTGGGCTGCTTGCCCAGGATGTTCGTCAGCACGTTGAGGCGGCCGCGGTGGGCCATGCCGATGACGACTTCCTTCAGGCCCATGCCGGCGCCGACCTCGGCGATGGCATCCAGCATCGGGATGAGCGCCTCTCCACCGTCCAGGCTGAAGCGCTTGGCGCCCACGTACTTGGTGTGGAGGAAGTTCTCGAAGCCCTCCGCGTAGGAGAGCTTGGTGAGCAGGTGGCGCTGGTCCTCCACGGAGAAGTCCGTGCGGTTCTCGCTGTGCTCCATCCGCTGCATCAGCCAGCGGCGGCGCTGGCTGTCGAGGATCTGCATCACCTCCACGCCGATGCTGCCGGTGTACGTCTTGTGCAGGCGCGACAGGAGGTCGCCAAGCTTCACGCGCTGCTGCGGGAAGGTGTTGCTGCTCTCCACCTCCTGCTCACGCTCGCGCGCGGAGAAGTGGCTGTCGTCCACCATGCCCACGTCCGCCACGTGCTCCAGCGCGGGGCGCGGGCGACCCAGCGGATCCAGGCTCGCGCGCAGGTGGCCGCGCAGGCGGAAGGCGAACAGCGCCTGGTCCACCTTCGACTGCAGCTCCAGCGCCTGGGCCTGCGCGGTGCTCGCGGGCGGGACAGCGGCGGCGGCCGGCGCGGGCGTCTGGGCGGCGATGTTAGGAGCCTTGCCATTGGCCTTGCCCGCGGGTGCGGCGGGCGTGGGGGCCTCCAGCAGCTTCGTGTTGAAGATGGGACGGCCGGCGCCATCGTTTCGCTCGAAGACCTCGCGCCAGCTTGCATCCACGCTGGTGGGGTCCTCGAGATAGCGGGCGTAGAGCCCCTCGATGAAGTCGATGTTGGCGCCGGAAAGGAACGTGTCCTGGAAGTTCGCCATGGCGGTGTCGTCTTTTACTGGAAGGCCGCCCCGTTGGGGGTTTTTCGCGGCATCTTTGTTGAGCCTCGGTGGCACCCCAGGGGTCCTGGCGCGGCCAGGGGAGCAGGAGGATTGATGCCCCTGTTGAGCACAACTTCAGCCCTGGAATTCTCAAGGTCCGGAATCCCGCTTCCTCCCGTTCCGGGCGAAAGGAGTGCTAGACAGCGCGCTCCCCACCCCTTCCTCTCCCCACGAGGCCGCCGAACATGCTGCTCCAGGGCAAGAAGCTGCTCATCACCGGGGTCCTGACTCCCCAGTCCCTCGCCTTCGGCATCGCCGAGCACGCGCTCGCGCAGGGCGCGGAAATCGTCCTCACCGGCTTTGGCCGGGCCAAGTCCCTCACCGAGCGGAGCGCCAAGCGCCTCAAGCCGGGGACCGAGGTGCTGGAGCTGGACGTGACGAACCCCGCCCACTTCACGGCGCTCACGGAGTCGCTCAAGCAGCGCTGGGGCCGGGTGGACGGGGTGCTGCACAGCATCGGCTATGCCCCGGACGACGCCCTGGGCGGCAACTTCCTCAACACGCCCTGGGAGAGTGTCCAGACGGCGTTCCGCATCTCCGCGTTCTCCCTCAAGGAGCTCGCCGTGGCGTGCATGCCGCTGATGCCCCCGGGCGGCTCCATCGTCGCGCTGGACTTCGACAACCAGAACGTGGCGTGGCCCATCTATGACTGGATGGGGGTGTGCAAGGCGGCGCTGGAGTCCACCGCGCGCTACCTGGCTCGGGATTTGGGCCCCAAGGGCATCCGGGTGAACATCCTGGCCGCGGGTCCGCTGGCCACCATGGCCGCCAAGGGGATTCCGGGCTTCAAGGCGCTGGAGCAGGGCTGGGGCAAGCAGGCCCCCCTGGGCTGGAACTCCAAGGACAGCCACGACATGGTGTCCAAGACCGCCTGCGCCCTGCTGTCCGACTGGTTGCCCTCCACCACGGGCGAAATGATCCACGTGGACGGTGGCTATCACGCCATTGGCGCACCGCCCGTGGACCTCAAGGCGGACGAAGGGGCGGAGCCCGCCGCCTCGAAGCCGCCGAGCGAGTAGGCCGGAGGAGGCAAACCCCGAGGTCATCCGACACCTGCCCGCCTGCTGTCACGGCGGGCGGTCCCCCCCGCTATCTACCGTGTGAGCCCTCACGGTAGAGTCTCCAACGTTTCGTGAGGGTGTCCCGCCGCGTGGGCGAGCCTTTGCGCAGGAGCCGTGGCACCGTGAGCACCAACAGC
The DNA here is from genome assembly GCF_024198215.1 of Myxococcus qinghaiensis. Taxonomy (GTDB): domain Bacteria; phylum Myxococcota; class Myxococcia; order Myxococcales; family Myxococcaceae; genus Myxococcus; species Myxococcus qinghaiensis. The sequence goes on along the minus strand of NZ_JAKCFA010000008.1, from coordinate 416,405 downwards.
ACCAAGGTCTTGCTGGTGGACGACAGCCCGACCGTTCGGAACATCGTCAAAATCTACCTCATGAACCTCCGAGTGGAGGCGCTGGAGGCGGACGATGCCACTCGGGCATTGAAGATCCTCAATCTCGTCCCCGTGAATCTGGTCATCGCGGACATCAACATGCCGGGGATGGATGGCATCACCTTCGTCAAGGAGGTGCGGGCCAGCCGCAACAAGCAGCTTCGCGACGTGCCCATCCTCCTGCTGACGGCGGAGAAGAGCGTGGACCTGCGCCAGCGCGGCACGGAGGCGGGCGCCAACGCCTTCATCCAGAAGCCGGTGTCCCACCACGAGCTGACGGAGACCGTCCGTCAGTTCCTGTCCAAGGCCTGATGCCGTGAGCCTGCCGTCCCTGCTGCTCGTCGACGACAGCGACGCCATCCTGGCGCTCGAGCGCGCCATCCTCTCCGGGCACTACACCATCCACACGGCGAGCAATGGCCGCGAGGCGCTGGAGAAGGTCACCCGCCTCAAGCCCGCCGCGGTGTTGTTGGATTTGTCCATGCCGGAGATGGACGGCGACGAGGTCCTCCAGCGGATGAAGTCCGACTCCGCCACGGTGGACATCCCGGTCATCATCATCTCCTCGGAGAAGTCGCGCGCGGAGGCGTGCATCGGGCTGGGGGCGGAGACGTTCCTGGCCAAGCCCTTCCGCGCGGACGAGCTGCTGCACGCGGTGGGTGAGGCGCTGGCCAACTCCCGGCGTCGCGCGCGCACGGGCTCCCTGCTGGTGTTGCGGGTGACGGTGGGCACGCTGGAGTTCGCGGTGCCGCTGGACTCGGTGCGGGAGGTGCTGCTGCACCCGGCGACGCGGCCGCTGCCCACGGCGCCCTCGTACCTGCGCGAATACGTGGAGGTGCGGGGCGAGGCGCTGTGCGTGCTGGACGTGGCGCGGCGGCTGAGCGTGGAGCACTCGCTGCCTCGCGTGGAGCGGATGCTGGTGGTCATCCAGGTGGACGGGGTGGCGCTGGCGCTCGCGGTGGACACGGTGAAGGACCCGGAGGAGTACGCGGCGGCGGACATCGACCGGCGCGAGCGCGTGGGTGGCACGGACCACGGCCCGCTGCGCGAGGGCCTCATCGGCATGCTGCGCTCGGGCGGCCACCTGCTGCCCATCCTGGACCCCCGGGTGTTCGTCGCGCGCGGACTGCTGCGTGAGCTGCCCCGGATGGTCGAGGCCGCGGAGGCTGGACGGAGCGCATGAGCGCAGAGCTCGACCCGCGTCTGCTGACCCGAGCGCGGGAGGTGGTGTCATCCATCACCGGCTTCCGCGACGACGCCATCGCCAACGAGGCGATGGAGCGCGTCGTGCGTGGAGAGCTGGCGCGGGGCCGCTCCTCGGCGGACCTGTTGGGGGAACTGCTGTTTCCCCAGTCGCCTTTGTCCGGCACGCTGGTGCGCGCGGCGCTGGTGGGGGAGACGTACTTCTTCCGCCAGCCCGAGCATTTCCGCTACCTCTCCCAAGTCGGCGTGCCCGCGGCCCTGCGCCGGGGCGTGCTGTCGCTGCGGGGCTGGAGCGCGGGCTGCGCCACGGGAGAAGAGGCGTACTCGCTGGCCGCGGCGCTGCATGCCTCGGTGCCCCACGGCTTCCCGGTGGAGGTGGTGGGCACGGACCTGCACGAGGCCAGCCTGGAGACGGCGCGGCGCGCCACCTACGGCACCTGGTCCCGGCGCGAGTCGGCGCCCCGGCTCTTCCCGCTCTACATGGACGGCGTGGACCGTCAGGTCGTCATCCTGCCCGTCATCCGGCGCATCACCTCCTTCGCGCAGTCCAACCTCCTGGCGCCGCTGCCGGACAGGCTGGGCCGCTTCGACTTCATCTTCTGCCGCAACGTGCTCACCTACTTCTCCGTGGCCGCGCGGGAAGCGGCCATCGCCCTGCTGGCCCGGGCGCTCAATCCCGGCGGGCTGCTCTTCTTGGGAGCGGTGGAGGCGGACCGGGTGCCCGCGGGCATGGTTCGCGAGGGCACGCCGGAGCTGCAGACGTTCCGGCTGCTGGGGCCGGGAGAGGGCACCGCGCCCACGCCGGTGCCGCGCTTCGTGGAGCGAGAGGCGCCGCCCAAGCCGCTCATCCGCCGCCCCATGGTGACGCCGGTGCCGGTGCGCGTGGAGGTGACGCCGCCGCCCCCGCCGGCGCGGCTGCACCTGACGGCGCTGGAGCGAATCGAGGAGGGTGACGTGGACGGTGCGTCGGCGGTGCTGGAGTCGCTGGTGCGACAGGCGCCGGACTATCTGCCGGGACTGTTGGAGCTGGCGCTGTTGCGCGAGCGCTCCGGGGCGCGTGAGGCGGCGATGCCGCTGATGCGAGCCCTGCGGGTGCGCGCCGAGCGCCTTCCACCGGACCAGCTCGTGGACGGGCCTGAAGCCCTTCCGGCGCGGTTCTATCAGGCGTCCGCTGACGCCTACCTCAACCTGGGGGCGCTCGAATGAAAATCCTTCCTCGGAACATGGAGGAGGCTCAGGAGCAGGAGGCGGCGGAGCTGCTGGAGCGGCGCGCGTCACGGCTCCGGGAGCAGGCGGAGACCACTGTCGAGGAGGCGGTGCACTGGATTGCCGAGTTCCCGCTCGGTGAGGAGCGCTACGCGCTCTCCCTGGAGATGCTCCGCGCGGCGCTGCCTTTGCGCATGGTGACGCCGGTGCCCCTGTCGGCGCCCCATGTCGTCGGCGTCTTGCGCTTCCAGGGCCAGGTGCTCTCCGCGCTCAGCCTCGCGTCCATGCTGGGCGGCCACGGCTGGCGGCAGGACCCCGCCGTGTTGCTGGTGGTGGACCGGGGAGACGGCGAGCTGTGCGCGCTGGACTGCGAGGCCATTCCCCGCCCCACCACCCTGCCCGCGAGCGTGGTGGAGGCCGCGCGCGTGCGCGCCGAGGGGCCGGTGATGGAGGTCTTCACCCAGGACCGCCAGCTCATCCACCTCATCGACCTCAAGCGCCTGTTCAACCCGCGCTCGACGGGAGGACGCAATGCCCGTTGACCCGATGCTGCAGGGGCTCGTCACGGGCTTCGCCGTGGAGGCCCAGGAGGTCATCCAGAAGGTCACCATGGACCTGCTGGAGCTGGAGCGCGACGGCCTGGATTCGACGGCGCTCGCCAAGGTCTACGTCCGGCTGGGCCGGCACCTGCACACCCTCAAGGGCAGTGCCTCCAGCCTGGGCCTGCAGGATTTGGGCGACATCGCCCACAAGCTGGAGGACGCGCTCGCGCCGCTGAAGGCCAGCTCGCGCAAGATGCCCCGGTCCGTGGTGGACGTGCTGCTGCACGGCCTGGACCTCTTCATGCTGCGCGCCCAGGCCCACGCGGACGGGCGGGGTGACGCGCTGCCGGACCCGGCCGCCGCCCTGGCGCAGCTCGTGGCGGAGGGGCCCGCGCCGGAGACGGTGGGGGCGCCGCTGTCGGGGCAGGCTCCCTCGACCTCACCCTCCGAGGCCGCGCCGTTGGCGACGCCCGAGGAGAGCGCGCTGGTGGAGTCCGCGTCGGCGCTGAGCCAGGACGCGCAGCCGGAGTCGGCGGACACGGGCTGGCGCGTCAGCGTGCGGCAGGTGACGTCGCTGATGCGCGAGGTGGAGCGGCTGCGCGAGGTCCGCCTGCGCGTGGAGGAGCGGGGCCGCGAGCTGGACCGCGTGGTGACGGTGCTGGCCAAGCAGGGCCTCCTGGCGGAGACGGCCGAGGCCCGCACGCTGCTGGCGGGCACGTCGCGCCTCTTGCGCACCGACGGCGAGGAGACGAGCGACATCGTCGACGCGCTGGAGGAGGGCCTGAAGGCCATCACCACGCGCCCGGTGCGCACGATTCTGGACCCGCTCCAGCGCATGGTGCGGGATTTGTCGCGTCAGCTGGGCAAGGAGGCCCGGCTGTCGGTGGTGGGCTCGGAGCTGTCGCTGGACAGGCGCCTGTTGGAGAAGCTGCAGGGGGCGCTGGTGCACCTGCTGCGCAACGCGGTGGACCACGGCCTGGAGCTGCCGTCCCAGCGCGAGAAGGCGGGCAAGCACCACGAGGGCGCGCTCACGCTGCGAATCGAGCAACAGGGCAACCTGCTCTTCCTGGAGTGCTCGGACGACGGCGCGGGCATCGATGTGCTGCGCGTGCGCAAGGTGGCCGAGTCGCGCGGCGTCGTCACCTCCGACGAGGCGGAGCGGCTCAACGAGAACCAGGTGAGGGACCTCATCTTCCGCCCGGGCTTCAGCACCCGCAGCGACGTGACGGACACGTCCGGCCGCGGCGTGGGCCTGGACGCGGTGCGCGCGTCGGTGGAGGCGCTGCAGGGCCGCATCGAGGTGAACAGCACTCCGGGCCAGGGCACGCGCTTCGTGATGACGCTGCCGGTGGACCTGGGCAGCTCGCCAGTGCTGGTGGTGCGCGCGCTGGAGCAGTTGGTCGGCCTGCCGATGCTGGCGGTGGAGGCCACGCAGCTGGCGCGCGCGGACTCGCTGCGCATCGGCAAGCGCAAGGCGCACCTGGAATACCAGGGCCAGTTGTTGCCGGTGGTGGACCTGGGCGCGCGGCTGGGCCTGAGGGCCCTGGCGCCTCCGGCGGAAGGCCAGCCGCTGCTCATCGTCCAGAGCGGTGGCAAGCGCGTGGCGCTGGGCGTGGACGCGGTGGTGGGAGACAAGGACCTGGTCATCCGCCCGCTGCCGTCCGAGGTGCGGGACGTGCCCGCGTGGCAGGGCGCGGCGACGCTGAGCCGGGGAGAGCTGTTGCTCATCTGCCGGCCGGACTGGCTGGTGACGGAGACGGGGCAGGCCACCGTGACGGCGCAGCGCCGGGCGCTGGTGGTGGACGACTCGCTCACCGCGCGAGCGCTGCACCGGGCCATGCTGGAGGCGGGTGGCTTCAGCGTGCACCTGGCGGCCAGCGGCGCACGCGCGCTGGACCGGTTGGCGACGGACACGTACGACGTCGTCATCTGCGACCTGGACATGGAGGAGATGGACGGAACGCAGCTCATCGCCCGCCTGCGCGAGAAGAAGGAGACGTCGTCGTTGCCCGTCATCCTCGTCTCCGCGCATGACAGTGCCGCCGCGAGGGAGCGGGGCATGGCGGCGGGCGCGGATGGCTATCTCAGCAAGCGCGAGTGTGCCGCGGGTCGGCTGCTCGCCGAGGTGCTCGACGTGATGAGTCGCAGGGGAGCGCGCGCATGAACACCCGGCGCACCATTCGCGTGCTGGTGGTGGACGACTCGCCCACCATGGCCAATACGCTGACGGCCCTGCTCACCGAGGACTCGCGCATCGAGGTCGTCGGTCGGGCAGGGGACGGCAACCGCGCGGTGCAGCTCGCGCGACTGCTCCGTCCGGATGTCATCACCATGGACCTGCTGCTGCCGGGCCTGGACGGGCCGGCGGCCATCGCGGCCATCATGTCCCAGTCCCCCGCGCGGGTGATTGTGGTGAGCGCCGTGGCGGAGCAGCGCGGCGTGGACCTGGGCTTTCAAGCGATGAGCGCCGGAGCGCTGGAGCTCATCGGCAAGCCCAACGTCACCAACGTGGAGGAGCTGCGCCGGTGGGGCCGGGAGCTGGCCCACTCGGTGTGCCTCATGGCGGAGGTGCCCGTCATCTCCCGCCGCCAGCGCACCGGCTCGGTGACGCCGCCGCCCATCGGCGCGCGGGTGGACGTCTTCGGCGTGGTGGCCTCCACGGGAGGTCCGCCCGCGCTGGCGGAGCTCTTGTCCAAGCTGCCCCGGGACTTGCCGGTACCCATCCTCGTCGCCCAGCACATCACCGTGGGCTTCACCCAGGGCATGGTGCGCTGGCTGTCGCAGGTGACGCCGCTGACGGTGGACGTGGCGCGCGACGGCGAGCGGCTGGAGCCGGGCCGGGTGTACTTCCCGCAGGACGGGCAGGATTTGCTGGTGGACTCCGCGGGCCTCGCGCGCATGCAGCGCAGCCGGGGCGGACCGTGTCCCAATGGTGACGTGCTGCTGTCGTCGCTGGCCTCCGCATTCGGCCGGCGCAGCGGCGGCGTGGTGCTCACCGGCATGGGCGAGGACGGCGCGCGGGGCCTCTTGGCCATCCGCAACGCCGGGGGCGTCACCTTCTCCCAGGACGAGGCGACGTCCGTCGTCTATGGAATGCCGCGCGCGGCGTTGGAGCTGCGCGCGACGGACCAGGGCGTGCCGTTGGCATCGGTGCCGGACCTCATCCTCCAGAGCTGCATCCCTCCCAACTTCCGCTCCGGTGGGCGCGGAGAGGGAGGGGTGGGTCGGTGATTCCGCACGTGCATGATTGTCCCGAGTCGTTCGCTTTCGCCCCGCCTCCGCGCGGGCGTCGTCCCGAAGTTTTCCGGGTGGTGATGCCGTGAGCACCGAACAGTCCTCGTTCACCACGCAGCTTGGCCATCAGTTCCGTCAGTCGCTCGGGCTGGCGCCGAAGCTCGTCCTCGTCACCACGCTCGTCAGCGCCACGGTGGCCGCCATCCTCACCGGCATCGCCACGCGGCGGCTGGAGGCGGACCTCATCGACAGCCATATGGGCGAAGGCCAACTGCTGGCCCGCACCCTCGCGGTGGCGGCCGAGCAGGGCGTGGCAGGGGGTGTCGCCGCGCTCCAGCCCCTGGTGAACGTCTCGCGCACCAGCGAGGACGTCACGTACGTCTTCCTGACGGATGTCACCGGCAACGTCACGGCCCACAGCCTCCCCGGTGCCTTCCCGCAGGCGCTGAAGGAGTCGACGGCGGCGCAGGGCATGGTGAGCGCGGAGACGGGCTGGGGCGCCGTGCTGGAGGTTGAGTCCGAGGGGCGGACGCTCCACGCGATGAACGTGTTGGCGCCGGTGGCCGATGGCCGGCTGGGCGCGGTGCACGTGGGCATCTCCCGGGACCACATCGACGACCTGGTGTCCGCGCTGCGCTGGCGGATGGTGGGCTTCGCGCTCCTGTTGGTGGCGCTGGGCGTGGCGGTGGCGGCGGCCTTCGGGCGCAGCATCGTCCGACCCATGCGCGAGCTGACGGAAGTCGCCGGCCACATCGTCGAGTCCGGAGACCTCACCCGTCCCATCCAGGTGAAGAGCGGCGACGAGGTGGGCAGGCTCGCCAACTCCTTCGCGCAGATGGTGGGCCGGCTGCGCGAGGTGACGCTCAACCTCCAGCAGGCGGCGCAGGCGCTCACCCAGTCCACCGAGCACCTCAACACCTCCTCCACGGACCAGGCGCAGACCATCTCCCGTCAGGCCGCCGCGCTCCAGGAGACGCAAGTCACCGCGCAGGAAATCAAGCAGACCTCCATGCTGGCCGCGCAGAAGGCGGAGAGCGTGTTGTCCGTGGCGGAGCGCGCGGACGCGCTGGCCCGCTCGGGTGAGGCCGCGATTGAGCAGACGATGGCGGGCCTCAACGACATCCGCGTCCAGGTGGGCGAGATTGCCCAGAAGATCCTGGAGCTGGGCGAGCGCACGCAGCAGATTGGCGGCATCACCCAGACGGTGAAGGACCTGGCGGACCAGTCCAACATGCTCGCGCTCAACGCGGCCATTGAGTCGGTGCGCTCGGGCGAGCACGGCAAGGGCTTCGGCGTGGTTGCGCGCGAAATCCGAGCGCTGGCGGACCAGTCCATCCAGGCCACGACGCGGGTGCGGGAGCTGCTGGACGACATCGCCAACTCGGTGACGGCCGCGGTGCGAATCACCGAGCGCGGCGCGGAGCGCATGGAGGCGGGCCTGGCGCAGGTGCGCACCAGCGGGCAGAACCTGCGCGAGCTGTCCTCCATCGTCCAGGACAACGCCGCCGCCGTCCGTCAGATTGCCGCCGCCGTGAGCCAGCAGAACGTGGGCATCAACCAAATCACCCTGGCCGTGAATGACCTCTCCAAGATGATGGACGAGACAGTGGCCCGCATCGGCTCCACGGGTGAGGCCGCCACCACGCTGCAAATCATCTCCGAGCAGCTCTCCAGCGCGGTGAAAATCTACCGCGTCGAGTAGCTCCCTCCAGAGCAGGACGCTGGATGCGAAGAGGCCCCGACTCCCTCACCTGGGAATCGGGGCCTCGTCATTTCAGGACGTCCGCGCGGAGCCTGTCACGCCGGCGCGGGCTCGGGCTGCTCGGCCACGGCAATCGCCTGGAGCTTGAGCCCTTCGCCACCCGGGTCCACGTCGTAGCGGGCGGTGCCGCCGTTCTTCAAGTCGCCGAAGAGCAGCGCCTCCGCGAGGAGCTTCTTCAGCGCGTTGTCCACGAGGCGGGCCATGGGCCGGGCACCGAAGGCCGGGTCATAGCCATGCTCGGCCAGCCACGCGCGGGCGGCCGGCGTCAGCTCCAGCTTCACCTTCTTCTCGTCCAGCATCTTCTGGAGGAGGCGGACCTCCTTGTCCACGACCTTGAGGATGATTTCAGGCGGCAGACCGGAGAAGAGAATCCACCCGTCCAGCCGGTTGCGGAACTCCGGCGTGAAGGTGCGCTCAATCGCCTTCTTCGCGCGCATCGCGTCGGCCGGCCTCGTCATGTCACCGAAGCCGATGGACTTGGTGCTCATCTCCTGGGCACCCGCGTTGGTGGTGAGGATGAGGACGATGTTGCGGAAGTCGGCCTTGCGGCCGTTGTTGTCCGTCAGCGTCGCGTGGTCCATCACCTGGAGCAGGATGTTGAAGAGGTCCGGGTGGGCCTTCTCGATTTCATCCAGCACCACCACGGCGTACGGATGCTTGCGCACCGCGTCCGTGAGCAGGCCGCCCTGGTCGAACCCGACGTAGCCCGGCGGCGCGCCGATGAGCCGGCTCACCGTGTGCTTCTCCGAGTACTCGCTCATGTCGTAGCGCAGGAACTCCACGCCCAACGTCTGCGCGAGCTGCTTGGCCAGCTCCGTCTTGCCCACGCCCGTGGGGCCCGAGAAGAGGAACGAGCCGATGGGCTTCTCCGGCGCACGCAAACCCGAGCGCGCCAGCTTGATTGCGCCGACCAGGTCCTTGATGGCGCTGTCCTGCCCGAAGATGACCGCCTGCAGCTCCTTCTCCAGATTCTGGAGCTGGACGCCTTCGCTCGCGGACACGCTCTTGGCCGGAATCTTCGCCATCTTCGCGACGACGGCCTCCACGTCCGCGCCGGTGACGGTGTTGGTGCGCACGCCCTCCGGCTTGAGCTTCTCCGCCGCGCCCGTCTCGTCGATGACGTCGATGGCCTTGTCCGGCAGGAAGCGGTCGTTGATGTGCTTGGCCGCCAGCTCCGCCGCCGCGCGAATCGCCTCCGGCGTGTACTTCACGCCGTGGTGCTCCTCGTAGCGGCTCTTCAGCCCCTCCAGGATGAGGATGGTGTCCTCGACGGAGGGCTCGGCGACCTCAATCTTCTGGAAGCGCCGCGACAGCGCGCGGTCCTTCTCGAAGGACGACTTGAACTCCTGGTACGTCGTCGAGCCGATGCAGCGCAGCTTCCCGCTCGCGAGCGCCGGCTTGAGGATGTTGGACGCATCCATGGAGCCGCCACTGGTGGCGCCCGCGCCGACAATCGTGTGGATTTCATCGATGAAGAGGATGGCGTCCTTCTGCTCCTGGAGCGCCTTGAGCACGCCCTTGAGCCGCTCCTCGAACTGGCCGCGGAACTTGGTGCCCGCGAGCAGCGAGCCCATGTCGAGCGAGTACACGACGGCGTTCTTCAGGGGCTCCGGGACACGGCCCTCGTGGATGTAGAGCGCCAGCCCTTCGGCGATGGCCGTCTTGCCCACGCCCGCCTCGCCCACGTAGAGCGGGTTGTTCTTCCGGCGGCGGCTGAGCACCTGGATGGTGCGCTCCAGCTCCTTGTCGCGGCCGATGAGCGGGTCGATTCTCCCCTCCTTGGCCTCGATGTTGAGCTGGGTGGTGTAGACCTCCAGCGGATTCTTTCGCGGGGACTCCCCTTCGTCGTCGTCACCCGCGGGCGCGTTTCCGCCCGGAGCGGCCTCGGACGCGTCGTCCTCGCCGGCCTCCTCGTCCTTGGAGATGCCGTGGGAGATGTAGTTGAGCAAATCCAGCCGGGTGACTCCCTCCTGCTGGAGCAGGTAGAGGGCCTGGCTCTCCTCCTCACGGAAGAGGGCCACCAGCACGTCGCCCCCGTCGATGAGCTTCTGCTCAGCGGACAGGGCGTGCATGGCGGCGCGGTGGAGCACGCGCTCCACGCCAATCGTCTGCTGTGGCTCGGCCTCCACTCCGTCCGGCAGGCGTTCGACTGTCTCCTCCAGGAAGGAGACGAGCCGCTCCTGGAGGCGCTTCACGTTGGCCCCGCACGCCTTCAGGACTTCGCGCGTGCGCGAGTCCTTGGTGAGCGCGAGGAGCAGGTGTTCCAGCGTCAGGTACTCGTGGCTCATCTTCCGCGCCTCTTCCAGGGCGGTGCGGAAGCTGGCCTGCAACTCTTTGGCAATCAGCGGTCCTGCCACGGTTCAACCTTCCTCGGGTTCCATGGAGAGCCGCAGCGGGAACCCATTGTCCCGAGCCGCGGCCTCCACCGTCTTGAGCTTCGTCTCGGCGACCTCGAACGTATAGACGCCGGCCACTCCGACTCCGTTGTAATGAACGTGCAGCATGATCTGCACGGCATCCGACTCCGACTTGTGGAAGACCTCCTTCAGGACGGCCACCACGAACTCACGCGTCGTGTAATTGTCGTTGTGCAGAAGCACCTTGTAGAGCGTCGGTTTCTTGAGCTTCTGCTTGGGTACGGTCTCCGTGACGACGGAGCTGTCGTGCTCGTCCTTCTGCGCCATAGGTTCTTCGGACTCCCTTTGATGACCTCGGAAGCGGGCCGTTTCAGGCCTCTCCCTTGAAACCTGTCTCCGCCCGCCACTGGGGCAGTCCTCCCCGGACGGCCGCCCGCTCGTGCTCCAGGAAGCCACGCACCGCCCGCTCCAACCCCGGGTGGAGGAGCAGGTGGGCACTGTACGTGAGGCGCGGCTCGAATCCCCGGGTGAGCTTGTGCTCCCCGCCCGCCCCGGGCTCGAAACGCGTCAGCCCCTGTTCAATGGCCTCCGCCACCGGGTGGTAGAGGCAGACGTTGAAGTGCAGGAACGGATGCTCCTCGAAACATCCCCAATAACGGCCGTAGAGGACCTTTGGCGCCCTGAAGTTGAACGCGCCGGCCACCAGCGCCCCTTCCCTCCGCACCTCCACCAGCTCGCAGCGGTGCCGGAAGTCGGAGCGCATCCGCGCGAAGAAGTCGCGGGTGAGGAAGCGCGCCCCCCACGGGTACTTGTCCACCGTGGAGACATAGAGGCGGTACAGCGTGTCCACGTCCACCGACTCCAGGGCATCGCCCCGCAGGGTGGTCAGCTTCAGGCCCTGCTCGGCCGGGGCGCGCAGCTCGCGTCGCAGCTGGTTGCGCCGCTTGGAGTGGAAGCGGGCGAGGAAGTCCTCCATCGTCCGGTAGCCGGCGTTGCGCCACTGGTACTGGACCCCCAAACGCAGCGCGAAGCCCTGGGACTCCAGCGTGGGCAGCTCGTCCTCGGTGGGGAAGAGGACATGGATGCCGGAGAGCCGCTCGGCGCGGGCGAACTCCAGCGCGCCGGCGTACAGCTCCGCCTCACGGGCGGCGCGGTCCTCGCCGGGGGCCACCAGCACGCGCCGACCGGTGGCGGGGGTGAAGGGGACGGTGAAGACGAGCTTGGGGTAGTAGCGCAGGCCCGCGCGCTCGGCGGCGGTGGCCCAGGGCGCGTCGAAGACGAACTCCCCCTGGCTGTCGTCCTTGAGGTACGCGGGCGCGGCGGCGACGAGGCGCGAGCCGCGCCACAGCGTCAGGTGCCGGGGGTGCCAGCCGCGCTCCGGTACCGCGCTGCCGCTGTCCTCGAGCGCGGCCAGGAAGGCCCACTCCAGGAAGGGCATGGCCGCCTCGTCCACGAGCCCGTCCCAGAGGGAGGAGGGCACCTCGTGGATGGAGGTCAGGATGCGCAGGGTCGTGGGCAGCGAGGTGGACATCGGCGTCGGCGCGGGCAGGTCGTGGGGCCAGCCTATAACGACGGCGGGCCCCCCTTGCCACGGCCGGCCGGCCCCTACTTCCCGCGTGTCAATTCGGCGGCAAGGAAGCGGCCCGCTTCGGCCAGGCCAGCGTCACCCCGACGACGTCCCTCCTCGGTCTCCATCACCCGGCGGGCCGCGTCGCTGGCGGTGCCGGCCTCCAGGTCCGCCAGGACGAGGAACGCGCTCCATGCGGGTGACGCGGGCGCCACGCGGCCCGGGCGGGTGGGGCGGTCCGACAGGGTGGTGGCGACCTTCTCCAGCAGCCCGTCGTCGTTGAGTCGCTTGGTGGAGCCCTTCATGGAGGCCCACGCGGACTCCAGCAGCGCGGGCAGCATCCTCCCGGCGAGGGCGGCGGAGAGCCGCTGCCCGGCCTCCTCCTCGTCGATTTGGTGCGCCTGGGCGTAGGTGGGGGCCAGCTTGGCGATGACCACGGCGCGGGTGGCGAGATGGGCGAGTCGGGGAGGGTAGGACATGGGCGCTCCAGTGGGCGCCGTCGACGACCCGGGCGCGAGTTACCAGCGGACCAACAGACGGTAACCGTCCGCGCTGCGCTCCTCTACCGTGATTCGGGGCTGGGCGTTGGCCAGTTCCAACATCCGCTCCAGACCGCCGGCCATCAAATCCGGTCGGTTGTAGCGGTCGGTGATGTGCAGCCGCCGGCCCCGCTCGCCCACCTGGGACATGGTGACTTCGATATCGGCGCGGCCCATCATCGACAGGTAGCGGGGGATGCGCTCCGCGGCGCGCGCGGGTCCAATCATGGGCAGGGCCACCGCCGCCACGCGTCCCACCAGCGTCTCCGCGAAGCCGTTGACGAGCGTGCGGCCGACCTGCCGGTAGCCCTCCTCGTCACTCAGCTCGCCGAAGGCCTCCTGCCGCGCAAGGGCCACGGCGCGCTGCCAGACCTGGACGGGGTAGTCCGTCTCCGGCTTCTTGATGTCGTAGCCCAGCAGGGCCAGCTCCTCCACGAGCCGCCCCGAGACCTTCAGGCCCCGCACGAACAGTCCCTCCAGCACGCTTCCGGGAATGCGGGGCGGCGGTGGCTGGGTCTGCTCGACGGGACGGCGCAGGGGACTGATGGCCATGTGAAGCTCACAGGGGGCGCGGAGGTCCGTCCACCATAGTGGAGTTCCGATTCTGCCGCGAATTCGGGCTGTTCTTTTATTCCCCGATGAGCCAGGGGGAGCGGACGTGGCGGGGAGGGGAGCGAAGGTTTGATTCCCCGAGGGTCGGGTTGCTATGGGGCCGCGAGCGCCTTAGAGGAGAGGACCGAGGAGAACTGCATGTCGGTGAACATCCAGCTGGAATGGACCCCCAACCCGAGCACGCTGAAGTACGTGGTGGATCGGCGACTGTTGGCGGGCGGCGCGGTGAGTATCACGAATCCCCAGGATGCCCTGGCGAAGTCGCCCCTGGCGCGCAAGCTCATGGACGTGCGCGGTGTGACGGCGGTGATGATTGGCACCAACTTCGTGACGGTGACGAAGGGTGACGAAGGTGAGTGGGACGAGCTGAATGACCAGGTGATGGAGACCCTGGACACGCACCTGACGGCGAACGAGCCGGTGGTGGACGAAGAGGCGATTGCGGCGGCGCGTCAGGCGACGGCGAGCGACGGTGGCGGCTCGGTGGAGGCTCGCATCCGAGACATCCTGGACGCGGAGATTCGTCCGGCGGTCGCGATGGACGGCGGCGATATCACGCTGGACCGCTTCGAGGACGGCATCGTCTACCTGCACATGAAGGGTTCGTGCGCGGGCTGTCCGTCGTCGACGGCGACGCTGAAGATGGGCATCGAGGGGCGCTTGCGGGAGATGATTCCCGAGGTCCTCGAGGTGGTGTCCATCTGAGGCGCAACGTCAAGGCTTCCCAGGTCCGGCGGGAGCTGCTGCCGGACCAGTCGCAGTCACTCTTGCGCGAGCTGCACCTGCTCACGCGCGAGGGGCATCTCAACGCGGATGCGCTGCGCAAGCTCAAGCAGGTCAACCATCTGATGGGGCTGTTGCGTCCGGCCGTGGAGGACGTGAAGGCGCGCCACCCCGAGTCCTCCGTGTTCGTGGATGCGGGCAGTGGCAACGCGTACCTGGGGTTCGTGCTCTACGAGCTGTTCCTGAAGGACGCGGCGGCGGGCACGCTGCTGTCGGTGGAAGGGCGTCCGGAGCTGACGGAGCGCGCGAAGGGGCGTGCCGAGCGGTTGGGGTTCTCGCGGATGCAGTTCCAGACGGCGCACATCGACCAGGCGGCGTATCCGGAGCGCATCCATCTGCTGATGGCGCTGCATGCGTGTGACACGGCCACGGACGACGCGCTCATCGCGGCGGTCCGGCATGGCGCGGACCACGTCGCGGTGGTGCCGTGCTGTCAGGCGGAGGTGGCCGCGCAGTTGAAGGAGCACCGGCAGGCGGCGCACGGGAGCATGGGCCTGTTGTACGCGCATGCGTGGCACCGGCGCGAGTTCGGCTCGCACCTGACGAACGTCATCCGCGCGCTGACGCTGGAGTCGTTCGGGTATCAGGTGACGGTGACGGAGCTGACGGGCTGGGAGCACTCGTTGAAGAACGAGTTGATCCTCGCGCGGCGGGTGCACCGGGACAATCGGCGGGCGCGGGTTCAGCTCGAGCGGTTGTTGGCGGAGACGGGTGTGAATCCGAAGCTGACGCGGGAGCTGGGCGTGAAGCCCGCGTCCATGGGTGGCCCGGCGGGGACTGTCGAGCCGCTTCCCGAGGCGCCACCGCAGTTGGTGTCCACCGAGGAAACGGCTCCGACCGCCGAGAGCTGAGCGTGTGACGAGGAGGCTCGTGAAGGGCCTCCTCGTGGCGCTCGTCGACATGGACGGGACGCTCGGCGGGAGCTCTTTCCCGTACAGAGGGTGTTCTGCCAGCATGTGGCCATGCCAAAGGCATTCAAGCCTCCAGAGAGAGCTTCTCTCCACGAGCTGGTCCGGGAGCGAGGCCTGCTCACTGAGTCCGAGTTGGCCACGCTGATTGCCGGCGCGCCCATCAAGGGAAGCTGGTGGGGACACCCGGCTGGCAAGGACATCTACTTCGCGCTGGAGAGCCTCGTCGAGGATCCGGAGCTCCTGCTCTGCAAACTCATCGAAGGGAAGCGCACCCTCGTCCACCGCCGGTTGTGGCCCGCCCTGATTCGGGCACAGCGGGAGGATTCACTCTGGCCCACGGTGTCCCCCGAGGCGAAGCGACTCCTCGCACAGGTCGCCCGCCGGGGCCCGGTGCAGGCCACCGGGAAGCCTCGACTGGAACTGGAGCGCGCGCTCCGGGTCGTGGGCCAGCCGGTGCATACAGCCTCGGGTGCACACGAGGTCGTACTGGTGCCATTCGAGTCAGCATTTCCTGAAGACGCCCTGAAAGAAGCAGCAGGGCTGGCGCTCGAGGACGCCCTCCGTGCGTTGTCGGAGGCGGGATTCTCCCCAGCCGCGCCTCCTGTCCCCCGTAAGCGGTCCAAGCCTCCACCTGCTTCCAAGCAGGCCACCGCCACTGCGAGGAAACGGACGCGACAGCCGAAGCGCACCCCGGGATGAGCGTACCCGCTCTCTGCCTCTCCACCATTCAGTCGCTGTCGGCTCGCAACGCCAGTCCATTCCTTCGCGGGTCGGCGCTCGGATGCGTCGCCTGAGTCGTTTCGAGAGGCGCGAACCATGATTCAGAAAGGGGCGGGGCAGTCGAAGGTGATGCTCGCTCCTGTTGCTGGATGCCGGAAGGTGAGCGACTCCGCGTGGAGCATGAGTCGTTCGCCGTCGCGACCGTAGAGTCTGTCTCCGACGATGGGCGCTCCGAGCCCGAGCGGATGAGAGGCATGGACCCGGAGTTGATGCGTCCTTCCCGTGAGCGGGAAGAAGGCCACGCGGGTTCTTCCTTCATGCCGTGCGAGGACGCGCCACTCTGTCACCGCATGCTTGCCGTGGACCGGGTCGTGAATCTGTCGAGGCCTGTCATTCAGGTCGACGCGCATCGGGAAGTCGATGCGGCCCTGGTCCTCCCGCACGGGTCCGTCCACCCACGCCACGTAACGCTTCCTCACTTCACGGTGCACGAACTGACTCTGCAGCGCCGCATGCGTGCGCGAGTCGAGCGCCGCGACGAGCAGTCCCGACGTGTCCAGGTCCAGTCTGTGTACCAGGAGCGGGCCTGTGGCCTGGGGATGACGGGCCTTCAGGCGCGTGAGCACGGAGTCCGTGAGCGACTCTTCGCGCCCCGGCACGGAGAGCAGCCCTTGAGGCTTGTCGATGACGACGAGCCACGGGTCCTCGAACAGCACCGTCAGCGCGCCAGGAGCCGAGGGTGGCGGTGAGAAAGTTCGAGGAGGCGCGACCTGGAGTCCCTCCAACATGAAGGGGAGCAGTGGCCCGCACTTGTCGCGACACGCGGCGTAGAACGCGCCAGGGATGCGTCCTCCCGCCGGAGGTGCCGAGCCCCACCAGAACTCCGCGAGCACGAGAGGGCGCAGCCCATGGGCATAGGCATACGCGAGCAACTTGGGCGCGGCGCAGTCAGCGGCGCCGGAGGGCGGCTGGCCACGCTCGTAGAGCGTCCGCAGGAGGCGATGCTCACCGCGCGCACTGGTGATGGCGTAGGTGTCGTGGATGCGCCGCATGAGCGCACGGCTCACCATGTGACGCAGGCGCTCCACGGCACGCACGCGTCGCTCCAGTCGAGCGAGCTTCGGTTCGACTCTCTGTCGCTCCTCAGCGTGGGTAGCCTCCAGGCGCCTTCGCTCGGCTTTGTCCCCTCGGCTCTCCTGGTCGAGGGCATGGAGTGCGGCGCGTTGCTCGGCCTCGTCCTTGACGTCCGGTGCCGGGGGGGCCATCTCCTGCCGTGCGGGAGGCCGCGCCGATTCGGCCAGGACCTCCCTCTCACCCGGGGGGCGGAAGTCTGGAGGAACTCCTTGATGCACCGGAGCTGACACCGTTCTCGTGAGCTCCACCCGACGGGCATGGCGTTGCTTGCGCCTGGCCTCGTGCCGCTCGCGCAGCGCGGAGAGCTCCGCTGTGTGTCGAGCCGCTTGCGCCACATGCGCGGCACGCAGTTCGAGAAGCTCAGGCGCTGTGCTCAGTGCCGCATGCCGGGCCAGCAGCCCCTTCACCGTCGCTTCGCCCGTGGGCTCCAGCCGCGCGCGTGCCTCGCGGTCGAACAGGGGTGGAACGAAGCCCTCCACATCCCAGCGTCCGGCGAGCATCCCAGAGAAGGCCCGCAGGAATCCGACGCGTCCCTCCGGCAGGCGCACCACGAGCACGCCGAACATCTTCCCGCCCTCGGGGTTCTCCAGCAGGGACGTGGGGACGTCCGGAGCGACGTGCCCCGAGCGCAGCTCTGCCTGGAGCACCTCCGCGGCCTGTCGAGCCAGCGCCGAAGGTCCCAGCTCGTCGAAGGGACTGGGGAAGCTGCCTCCCTCTTCGGGAGGATTCGTCCGGGGCTCGAAGAGGGTGACACGTGCGTCCACGTGTTCACCGCTAGCATGAAACCCGGGCCCCCGGCGAACGGGCCCGGGAGCCAGGCATGCCCAGGGCTACTCGAGCGCGGCCTTGCCGTCCGGCTTGCGCTGGAAGCGATACAGCACGAAGCCGACCGCGAGCGCGATGGCCCCGGCGATGAGGTTCTTTCGCTCGGCGCTCAGCGCGAACACGACACACAGCGAGGCGGCGGCGATGGGAATCACCGGTCCCCCGGGGAGGCGGAACGCATTGGCCGGCTGCTGGAGCTTGCGCCGCAGCACGGGCACCGCCACCGCCGTGCCGAAGTACGTCGCCAGTCGAGCCACCACGGAGAGCGTGGCGAGCACCTCGAACGAGCCGGAGAAGGCGAGCGGCAGCGCGATGGCGGTCTGCAACAGGATGGCGGCCATCGGCGTGCGGTATCGCGGGTGCAGCGTGGCGAGCGCCGCCGGGCCGAAGCCGTCCTGCGCCAGCGCGTAGAGGTAGCGCGGCCCCGCGAGCACCGTGTTGCTGTTGGTGCCGAGGATGGACAGCACGCCGCCCACCGTCATCAGCAGTCCGCCCCAGCCGCCAAGGAAGCGTGCGGCGGCGTCCGCGAGCGGCGTCTTCGCGTCCACGATGCCCGGCAGCGTGCCCAGGGCGACCCACTGCACCGCCGTGTAGATGAGCGTGACGACGCCAATCTGGACGATGAGCGCGAAGGGCACGTCCCGGCGCGGGTTCTTGAACTCACCCGCTGGAGCGGCGGTGTTCTCGAAGCCCGCGTAGGCGAACAGCAGCAGCAACACGGCGGCGCCCAGGTTGCCTTCATTCTTCGCGACCACCGAGGTGGCCAGCGGGGTGGACACGAAGAAGATGCCCACGCCGATGAAGATGAGCAGCGGCACCGTCTTGGTGATGGCCAGGAACACGGCGGTGCGCGCGCCACCCTTCACACCGAAGACGTTGATGGCGGTGAGCCCGAGCAACGGAAGCGCGATGGCCAAGGCCTGGCCCACGCCTTCGTTCGCCCCAGGCCACAGGTAGCCGAGCGCGCGAGAGAAGCCCACGGACAGCGAGGCCACCGACGAGACGCGGGCCAGCCACGTCATCCAACCCACCTGGAAGCCGACCAGTTCACCGAAGGCCTCGCGCGTGTAGAGGTACGCGCTGCCGGGCTTGTCGAAGTAGCTGGCGGCCTCCGCGAAACACAGCACGAGCAGCAGCACGGCCAGTCCCGCGAGCACCACGGCGCCCGTGCTCGCGGAGCCGAGGTTGGCCGCGGCCGCCGCGGGCAGCAAGTACACCCCGCTGCCGATGACGTCGTTGATGGAGAAGCCCACCAGCTCCCAGCGGGAGACCGCGCGCTTCATTCCAAGGTCTTGAGGCGTCGAATCGCTACCAGTCGTCATGGTGGGGTGGGGGAGGCCGGGGTGGACCTGACAGGGAGGACCACTGGAGCATACGCGGGGCCAAACCGCGAATCCGGGTCCTCCCGCGCCCTCACCGAGTACGGCTTACGAAGTCAGCAGCAACCTGCAACGCAGCCCGCCGTTACGCACGGGCAGGCTGCGCGCACCCGGAAGCTCTAGCGCCTTCACCAGCGCGGAGTCGTCCGGAACCAGCAGCGCCGCGCGCCAGCCCGCGAAGCCCTTGCGAACCGTGTTGCCGAGCGCGCGGTAGAGGCCGGGCAGGTCCTCCCCTTCGCCCAGCCGCTTGCCGTACGGCGGATTCGCCACCAGCAACCCGGGCCCACCCGGGGGCGCCGTCAACGTGCGCAAATCCTTGCGCTCCAACGCGAGCGTCATGCCCGCGCGCCGTGCATTCCGTCGCGCCGTGCCCAGCGAACCCGCGTTGATGTCAAAGCCATACACGGCCGCGCGCGGTGCCGGCAGCGACTCCGCTTCCGCGCGCGCCTTGCGAGCAGCCCACGCGCTCGCGTCGAAGCCCGGAAAGGACTCGAACGCGAAGCCATGCAGCAGGCCCGGAGCACGGCGCATCGACATCCACGCGCCCTCCACCAGGAAGGTCCCCGAGCCGCACATCGGGTCCACCAGCGGCTGCGTGCCGTCATACCCGGCCAGCATCAAGAGGCCCGCCGCGAGCGTCTCCCGCAGGGGCGCGCGGCTCACCTCTTGTCGATAACCCCGGCGATGCAGCGGCTCCCCGCTGGTGTCCGCGCTCACGGTGAAGTCATTGCCCTCCACGCGGACCAGCAACGTGAGCCCCGGCCCGCCTTCCTCGTCGAGCGGCCCCGCCCGGCCCACGTCGGCCAGTCCCCACGCCTTCGCCGCCGCCGAGAACACGACGCCCTGGCTCGGGACTCCCGCGCGGTGCAGCGTCACCGAGAGCCGGGGCGGCGCACTCCGGTCCCACGTGCGCGACAGGTCCAGCCCGCGCAGGCCGCGTATCAGCGCGCCCTCGTCACTCGCATGGAAGGTGCCCAGCCGCAGCAGCACCCGGCTCGCCGTGCGCAAGCGCAGGTTGGCCTCCTGGTGCAGCCCGGGGGGCCCTTCGACCTCCACACCGCCTTCGACGAGGAAGGGCTTCCATCCCAGCGCGGAGCACTCCGCCTCCAAGGCGGTCTCCAGTCCGGGAAGGGTGGACACGTAGAGTTGTTCAGGGGCGCGGGCGGTCGTCACGGGAGACCCCCATTGTCCGTGCTCCCGTGGCGACCGCAACGCCTCATTGCGGAATCACGGGGGGGACGCGGCGGGGGCCTCGGACTCCAGCGGCCTGTGCACCCGGGGCGCGTCATCCGCGTAGAAGCCCCGATACTCGGGAGGCAGGAGCCTGGCCACCCGGCGCATCATCGCGTCCACCAGCGCCTGCCTGGGGTCCTCCGCGCCGACGACTTCGGGCTCCAGGTCCTCCATGCGGAACGCGGGGCCCACCCGCACGCGGACGTGGGCGTGGTACAGCCGCTCGCCGCCCATGTCCGAGTCGTTGATGGGCATGAGCTTCTCCGTCCCCATCAACGCAATCGGCACCACCGGCGCGCCCGCGCGCTTGGCGATGAGCGACACGCCCTTCTTCGCCTGTTGCAGCGCGCCATTCCGGCTGCGCGCGCCCTCGGGGAAGATGAGCACCGAGTCGCCGCCCTTGAGCGTCTCCACCGCCCGGCGCACCGCCTCGATGTCCGGCGAGTTGGGCTTGATGGCGATGGTGTCCATCACCTCCGAGGCCAGTCGCGTCATCACCGTGCTCTGGAGCTTCACGCCCGCCAGGAAGTACAGCTTCCGGGGACGGAACGCGCGGAACAGCGTGAAGCCGTCCGCGTTGGACAGGTGGTTGCAGATGTACAGGCAGGGCACATCGGGGAGGTTGCTCCGTCCCTCCACGACTTCGTCCGCCAGCGCATCCCACACGCCGTCCATCAAGGTGCGCACCACGTGGCGCCGGATGTTCTCCGGCAGTCGGGCCATCAGGGAAAAGAGAATGCGGAGCACGCGTCGGTCGCCTCCACCTCGGGGACGCCCGAGAGCATGGACCGGCCGGAGCCCTGGCGTCCGACCAACACCGCCAGGGCTTCAGCGCCACCACTGGCCACCAGAAGATGTAGTCCCGCGACGACTCCAGGTCAGTGCTGACGCAAAGCCCCACACCTGCCCGCAAGCCGTCCCGTCGTGCAGCCAACGCTCCGGACCGACTCCGGGGCGGGGCCGCGCCCGGCGCGTCACGAACCGATGACCCCCGGGCCTGTGAGAACCCATCGGCGAGCACCCCGGGTTTGCGCTAAGGGAGGAAGCCATGAGCGCCGCCGAAGCCACCCTCTCGCGCAGCAGGAAGCCCGTGGAGTACGAAGTCACCGTCGCCCACGTGCGGATGGACACGCACGATACGGCGACGCTCTTCCTCGACTTCGGGGAGACCCGGCCGGACTACAAGGCCGGCCAGTTCATCAACATCGACCCGCACCAGTTCCACGCGCTCGGGCGCCTGTCCGCCTACCTGCAGGAACAAAAAGGGCGAAAGGAGCCCCAGCGCTCGTACTCGCTGGCCTCCGCGCCCCATGAGCCCCACGTGGCCATCACCGTGAAGGACGAGGAGTTCATCCCCGGCCTCACCCGCTACCCGCCGCTGTTGTCCCCGTTCCTCGTCCACGGCCGGCTCACCGGCGCGCGCCTCAAGGTGCTGGGCTTCATGGGGCCCTACGTGCTGCCCGACGACGTGGACCAGCGCACGGACCACGTCGTCCACCTGGTGGCCGGCTCCGGCGCGGTGCCCAACTTCGGCATCCTCAAGGACGCGCTCCACCGGAACCTCAAGGTGCGCCACACCCTGCTCATGTCCAACAAGACATGGAGCGACGTGCTCTACCGGGACGAGCTGGAGGCGCTGGAGCGCCAGCATCCGGACCGCGTCAGGCTGGTGCACACGCTCACCCGCGAGCTGGACGAGTCACGCTTCGGCGCCAGCGTCCGCAAGGGCCGCGTCCACCAGTCACTGCTGGAGGAGCTCATCCCGGACCGGGCCACGTGCCTCGTCTACGCGTGCGGCCCGGCGATTACGCCGTGGGACCGCCGCAAGGCGCTGGAGACGCGCACCCCTGCCACGCCGCGCTTCATGGAGACGGTGCTCGGCCACCTGCACGCGCTCGGCATCGACGACAAGCGCATCAGGCGGGAAACGTACGGGTAGGCTCCAGCGGGAGCACCACCTCGAAGCGAGCGCCCCGCTTCGGCAGGCCGCTCGCGCGCACCTGCCCGCCGTGCGCGAGCACCACGCGCTTGACGATGGCGAGCCCCAGGCCTCGCCCGTTGGCGCGCGTGAGGAAGAAGGGCTCGAAGATGCGGCGCGGGTCCACGTCGGGGATGCCCGGGCCCTCGTCCTCCACCACCAGCCGCACGCCCTCCGCCACGGGCTCCACGTTCAGCCGCACGCGCCCACCTGGCGGTGAGGCCTGCACCGCGTTGCGCACCAGGTGCGTCGCCGCGAGCTGGAGCAGCGTCTCATCGCCCATGATTTCGGGGGTGTTGGGCGCCTCGTCCACGGTGAAGCGCAGCGTGGGTGCGTCCGGAGGACCATGGAGCTGGCCGAGCGCGCGGCGCACCAGCTCACCCAGGTGCACGGGGCGCGGGCGCGGCTCCAGCGGGCGCACCACGTCCAGCAAGTCCCGGACGATGTCCTCCAGCCGGATGGCCTCTTCCTCCAGCATGCCCACCGCGGCCTGGCCCGTGGGGCCCAGGTGCGCCTCGCGACGCAGCACCGCCACCGCGTTGAGGATGGCGCCGAGCGGGTTGCGCACCTCGTGCGCCACCACGCCCGCGGCCTCGCCGAGCACCGTCAGCCGCTCCTGCGCCACCAGCTCCTCCTGGAGCCGCGTCACCTCGCCCAGTCGCTCCGCCGCCATGTGGTGGTGACGCACGTTCTCCAGCGCGGCCCCGAGCAGCTGCGCGAACAGCTCCAGCGTGCCCGCGGAGGCGGGCGTGAGGTCCAGCCCCTGCGCGGTGAGGATGCCGAAGGGCCTTCCCTCCACGAAGATGGGCGCGTCCAGGGCGCGGATGCCGGGGGGATAGGCGCGCTGGATGTCCTCGAAGACCTCGCTCGTGTGGACGCGGTGGGCCGCGCCGAGCGCGTCCTGGTGGAAGGCCGCCTTGCGCCGCTCGAGCACCTCCGCCAGATGCGGCAGCGTGCTCAGGGGAAGGCGGACTTCGGAGAGAGGCATGCCGTACGTGCGCTCGGCCAGCGCGACGATGGCGGGCTGCTGCCGCATGGGCCCGTGCCGGAACGTGTTCCCCTCGACGAGGAGGATGGCGGAGTAGAAGCCCTGGCGGTGGACGGCCTCGATGGCTGTCTCCAGGACCTCGTGCTCATCGCGCGCGCGCAGCATGTCCGTGGCGGCGGCGGCCAGCGCCTCGGTGAGCCGGCGCGTGGTGTCCACCCCCGCCGCGTCGTGCATCAGCACCACCGTCTCGTCCGGCACGGCGCCCGGCGAATACGTCACCGTCACCGTGTGCTCCCGCCCGTCCGCGCCCCGGATGTGCATCCACAGCGGACGCTCCGGACGGTTTCCGTCTCGGGTGACTGCCTCGTGCAGCGCCTCCACCCAGCCTGTCTCGACGGGCACGACGCGGGCGATGAGCGCCGAGACGGGCGTGGCCTTCAGCTCGTCGAGCGGAATCCCCATCAAGGCCACCATGGCCGCGTTGGCGGTCACCACCTCATCTCCCCGGACGACCGACGCGGGAGTGGGCAGCCCTTCGAGCAACCAGTAGGCAGGCGGAGCGGCGGAGGCGTCGGCGGGCACGGAAGTCATCCTGGCTGACGGCGAGAGGGCGCCGGGAGGGGGATGCAATCGATTTCGCGGTGTCCCGTAGGAAAGGGCGAGGGGACACAGCGAAGGATGGACACCATGAACTTCATGAATGTGATGGGCCGCGATGACCTGGAGCTCAAGGCGGTGATGGCGGTGATGGCGGCGTTCGTGATGACCGGGGCCGTGTTCTTCGGCCAGCTGATGTAGCAAGCCGCCCCGAGCGGACGCTCCCGCTCAGGGCTTCTTCGGGGGCTTGCGGCTCACGAACTGCTGGATGAAGTCCCGCTCCTCCTTGCGGAGACTGCTGAGCCGCAACCCATAGCCTCGCGGATTCTTGCCGTCCTCCAGCGAGTTCTCCCAGATGACGGAGCTTCGCAGCGTCATCACGCGCGAGGGGTCATCGAACCGCAGCGTCAGCTCCACCAGGGTGCCCAGTCGCAGCGGCTTGTCCGTGGCGATGAAGAGGCCGCCGGAGGAGAGGTTGATGATGCGGTGGTCCGTGAAGATGCCGGTGTTCTGCATCGACACCTTCACGTCCGCGTGGATGCGATCATCCGCGCGGCGCTCCAGTCCCACGAACTCCGCGCTGGAATAGGTGGGCGCGGCCACGGCCTTGCGCACCGGAGGCGCGGGCGGCGGAGGCGCGGGCGGGGGCAGCGTGTGCGTGCGCTGCACGGGCGGCGGGCGCGGCGCGGCGGGCGCGGTCGTCGCGTGCATCACCGGCGGTGGCGGTCGGGCCGGCATCGCGGGCTGCGGCGGAGGCGCGACGACCATGGGCTGCGGCGCGGGCGCGACGGCGGCCACGGGCTGCTGCACGGGCGCGACGGCGGGAACCCGCGCGGCCACGGGCGGCACCACCGAGGCCACGGACGGCGGAGGCGGGGGCGGCAGCGGCCCGTCCATGTCCAGCCGGGGAGGCAGCGGCCGGGCCTGCTGGTAGGCACCCTGCGAGAAGAGCACCTCCACCTCGCGCATGCAGCGCGACAGGAAGTCGAAAATCTCCGCCGACACCGTGCGCAGCTCCGGGTGCGTCTCCGGCGACAGGTGCTCGGGCGAGAAGCGCTTGGCCATGCGGAAGAAGGCCAGCCGCACCTCATCCAGGCTCGCGGTCGGCTTGGCGCCGAAGACCTCGTGAGGCGGCAGGTTCTGCAGGCCCCGGAGCTGGGTGCGCAGGCGCTCGGCCTGCTGTTGCTCCACGCCGGGCGCGGGACGCGGGGGAACGAAGAGGTCGCGCAGCTCCGGCAGCTCCTGGACGGCCACCCACTGGGTGCCGTCCCGAGAAGCGCGCACGGCGGCCTTGAGCCGCCCGGAGGAGATGAGCTCGCGAAGGGCCTGGAGGGCGAGCGGGCCGAGTACGCGGCCCAGGTTGTCCGCTACCCAGTAACCGACAGCAGGAGACGACACGCAGACACCTCTGAAGTCAGTGAGCGAGCGCCTGGCGCACGGCCGAGGCGATTTCCAGCGGATGGAAGGGCTTTCCCACGAAGCCCACCGCGCCCGCGGCCATGGCCTGCTCCACGACGGGCTCGGCATCCATGCTGCTGATGACGAGCACGCGCGTGCCGGGCGACACCTGCTTGATGGCTCCCAGCACCTCCAGCCCGCTCTTCTTCGGCATGAACAGGTCCAGGAACATCACCGCGGGCTGCTCGCGCGCTGCCACCGCGAGACCTTCCTCTCCGTCCGCGGCCTCGAGCAACCGCAGCTCGATGCCCGTGTCGGCGATGACGTCCTTGAGGATGCGGCGCACGAAGCTGTCGTCGTCGACGAGCAGCAGTGTCGGGGTGTCGGACATGGCACCGCATGATACTTGGACCGCGCAACATCCGCGCGAGGACCTGGAGCGCCTGCCTGCCTTTTTAGGTTAAGGGGTGAGCATGCCCATCGCCCAGGCTCTCTCTCACTTCGAGTCCCAGAAGAACGCCTACCTCGAGGACCTCATGGCCCTCGTGCGCATACCCAGCGTCTCGTTTCCCGGCTTTGACGCCGCCCGGGTGCGTCAGAGCGCGGAGGCGACTTCTCGACTCTTGAAAGACCGTGGGTTTGAAAACATCCAGCTACTCGAAATCGATGACGCGCACCCCTATGTCTACGGCGAGGTCCTGAAGTCGCCGGGCGCGCCGACGTTGCTGTTGTACGCGCATCACGACGTTCAGCCCGCGGGCGACGAGTCGCTGTGGAAGAGCCCGCCGTTCGAGCCGCAGATGCGCGACGGCCGGCTGTACGGACGCGGCACCGCGGACGACAAGGCGGGCATCGTCGTCCACACGTCGGCGGTGGACGCGTGGCTGAAGGGCACGGGCCGGTTGCCGCTCAACGTGAAGGTCATCATCGAGGGCGAGGAGGAGATTGGCAGCGGGCACCTGTCCGCGTTCCTGCAGAAGCACTCGGCGCTGTTGAAGGCGGACGCCATCGTCCTGACGGACACGGCGAACTTCGACACGGGGCTGCCGTCCATCACCACCGCGCTGCGGGGGCTCGTCACGGTGGACGTGGAGGTGCGCGCGCTGAAGCAGGCGGTGCACTCCGGCATGTGGGGCGGGCCGGTGCCGGACCCGGTGATGGGGCTGTGCCGGATGCTGGCCACGCTGACGAACGCGGACGGCTCCATCGCGATTGAAGGGCTCCAGGAGCGGGTGAAGCCGCTCACGCCGGGCGAGCGCGAGAGCATCCAGTCCTTGCCGGGGAACGAGGCGTACTTCCGAGAGCAGGTGGGGCTGTTGCCGGGCGTGCAGGTGCTGGGGGGACGTCACCCGTGGGAGATGAACTGGCGGCAGCCCAGCATCGCCATCAACGCCATCCAGGCGAGCACGCGCAAGGACGCGCGCAACATCATCTGCGACGCGGCGTGGGCGCGCGTGGGCATCCGCATCGTCCCGGACCTGGAGGCGCAGGACGTGGAGCGGCGGTTGAGGGAGCACTTGAGCAAGGTGTGCCCGTGGGGGCTGGAGGTGAGCTTCCACACGGAGGGCGCGTCGGGCTGGTGGTACACGGACCCGTCGCATCCGGCGTTCCAGGCGGCCTTCCGCGCGCTGGAGAAGGGGTATGGGACGAAGGCGGTGGCCATCGGCTGTGGCGCGTCGATTCCCTTCGTGGAGCCCTTCGCGAAGGAGCTGGGCGGCGTGCCCGCGCTGCTCATCGGCGTGGAGGACCCGTACACCTATGCCCACTCGGAGAACGAGAGCCTGCACGTGGGGGACTGGGAGAAGTCCATCCGCAGCGCCATCCATCTCTACGAGGAGCTGGCGAGCGCGCTCACGGCGCGCTGAGTCGCGAGTCCCCGGATTCGACCCGGTGGTTTTTTTGGGACGCTGGGGCTGTGCTTACCTCTGAAGGCGAAAGCTCTGGGAGGGGAGGCGCGCGATGTTCAAGGGAGTGGATACAGGGGTGGTGGCCACGAGTCTGGTCACCATCGCGTTCGTGGTGCTGATGCCGGTGGCCGTGGTGCTGTGGGCCCGGCGTCGCCTGGGGGTGCCCTGGAAGGTGGTGGGGTGGGGCGCGCTGGCGTTCGCGGTGTCCCAGCTCCTCACCCGGTTGCCCCTGACGCAGGCGCTCCAGTACGCGCTGCGGGACGAGCTCAAGAGCTCCGAGCTTCTTCGCAACGTCATGCTGGTGGTGCTGTGTCTCTCCGCGGGGCTCTTCGAGGAGACGGCGCGGCTGTGGGTGTTCGGGCGTCCGTTGAAGGCCTGGCGGCGCTGGCGCGACGCGGTGGGGTTTGGCGTGGGGCACGGCGGGCTGGAGTCCGTGCTGCTGGTGGGCGGCATGGCGGCGCTGGGGCTCGTCAACATGGTGGCGCTGGCGAACCTGGACCCATCGACGCTGCCGCTCACGCCGGAGCAGGTGGCGGAGGTGGTGAAGGCGAAGACGACCTTCGCGGCGCTGCGCTGGTGGGAGCCGCTGCTGGTCGCATACGAGCGGGTGGGGGCGATGGTGATGCACGTCGCCTTCTCGGTGCTGGTGCTGCAGCGCTACGTGCTCGGAAGCATCCGCTGGTACTGGCTGGCGGTGGGATTCCATGCCCTCGCCAACCTCGTGGCGGTGGTGGTGGGGCAGGCGTGGGGAAACCTGGCCGCGGAGGGTGTGGTGACGGTGACCGCGCTCGTGGGGCTCGCCATCATCCTTCACTTCCGCAGGGACGACGCGGCGCGGGAGGCGGGTGGGGCTTTGCCTCCGGCGATTGCCGCATCCAGTCCGTGAGGATGGAGTGCCAGCGCTCGGGTGTCCTCCGCGACGAGGCGCCCGAGTGCTGTGAGGTCACTTCGTGCTCTGGATGATGTGCGGGGTGGCTGTTCCTTGCACCGCGGATGACAGGAAGTGCCATCCACCGGAGGGTCTGGGTCAGATACAGTCCGGGTCGATATAGGGACAAATCAGCCCTGAACAGCAGCCATCGTTATCGCACTCGCATGAAGAGGGAGCGGCTGCGACCGTTGCCTCCGCCTTGCACTCTTCCTGCGTGGACGTCGAGGCGCACGCAGACAGCAGGCTCGCGGCCATGGCGAGCATCATGGTTGCCATTCTCATGGTGGTTTCCTTGGGATGTGTGCGGTTTTGGTTTTGGAAAGGGATTCCCATCCTCTTCCACTGGAAACGAGCTGGGGACCTTGCCGTCCCCAGCTCGTCGCTTCAGGCGCCCCTCAGGGCTTCGGCGCTCAGCAGCTCGGGCTACAAATCCGCCAGCAGCGGAGATCATCCTCTTCACAGCCTGAGCAGCACGGAGCGGCGACCGTCTCCTCGCTTCCGAACGTCGCGGAACCCACGGCCACAGCAGCTCCCAGCACGAATCCGATGAGCCCCAGCTTCAAGGTCTTCTTCATCTGGCCTCCTGTGTTGTGCGATTGTCCGACATGGGGCGGTCCGAAGCCCGTCCCGTCCGAGAGTGTAGAGAGTCCGAGAGGCCCTTGAAAGGGTAGATTCAGACGAATGAGCAATCATTGCCAGGGCACGCCTTTCCACACACACAAAAGGCGGAAGATTCCATGGAGGATGGTCATGGGGGTGGGCGCCCTGGTGCTGCTGGCGGTGCTCCTGCGCGGCTTCGTCGTGCACCCAAGGCTCATCGTCTCGGGCTCGATGGAGCCGACGCTGGCAGTGGGGGACCGGTTGGTGGTGGATACCCTGTCCTACCGCGTCCATCCGCCCCGGGCCGGGGACGTCGTCGTCTTCGAGCCGCCTCCCGAGCTGGTGCGCTCCGGTGACCTGCGCGAGTACACCGCCATCAAGCGGGTGATCGCCCTGCCTGGCCAGGAAGTGTGGGTGGGCGACGGGCAGGTGTTCGTGGATGGGAGGCCGCTCCAGGAGGACTACGTCGCGGCGGAGCCCACCTACCAGTGGGGCCCCGCTCGCGTGCCCGAGGACAGGCTCTTCGTCCTGGGTGACAACCGGAACGCCAGCAGCGACTCACATGTCTGGGGGCTCCTGCCGCGGCGCTCCGTCATCGGTCGGGCCTGGTTGCGCTTCTGGCCGCCGGAGCGCGCGGGAGCACTGTGATGGGAGCCGGGCTTGCCCAGGTGGTGGGGCGTCGACGCCTCAGCCAGACTTGACCCGATTGCGCCCGTGTCTGCCTTTGCCGCAGGCCGCTTGGGAGGCGTCAGCAGGCGCGGGCCTACTGGTAGAGGGGGGACCTTCCAGTTGCCTTGCCAGGAACGCCTGTCAGTCATCACCTGCCCCCAGGAGTGGAGTGCAAGGGGGCCGTGCTCAAGGGCACCGTGCTCCCGCTTCGTGGACTGTGGCCTGGTCAGGCTTCGTCATCAGGCAGGAGCGTGCGGAGCAGTTCGTCGTCGGGACCGAGCGGGCGCCAGCCGGGCGGCGGCGGCGTGGCAAGGAGCGCATCGCTGGCTTGGTCTACGCGCTCCTGATGGGTTTCCGGCGTGTAGCCGCTCCATCGCCCGAGCGCTATGGCAATGTCCATACGGGTTTCGTCATCCATCGCGGCCGGCCAGCCGTCGGGGAAGTCGTCGGACAGCTCGCGCACGAGCACATCACGCACAAGACGCGTGACCCGCCTGCTCTGCTCTGCCTCAGCGAGCAACCCGCTGAACACCTGCACTGCAGCGACATCGTCTGCACCAAGCTCGTCGGCCAGTACATGCAGCGGGACGGCAGGGTGCGTCTCAGCAAAGGCGGTGAGCGAGTCGTACCCACGCTCGCGGACCCTCTCATACAGGCGGGCTCTCACGTCTCCCTCCCAAGGATGGCGGGCGGTCATTGGCCCCTCCAGGAAGTGAAGTTCATTGGGAGCTTATAGTCCTTCATGTGCTTGGCGACGAGCTTCAGGATTGCATCCCTCGTCAACTTCCGGCCGGCTCGTGCCTCGGCTTTGAGCAACTCGCGCATAAGCAGTTGGTTCCATTCGCCGGGCCACGCGCGCCCCAGGCGCCAGTCCCCGCCGCCGTGAACGGCCTCGTGGTGCGACTTCTCCATCCGGACGCAGAACTGGTCGATGTCCATGGCGCCGGTGAAGCCGCGCTGCTCGAACCATTTACGATGCTCGCGTGGCAGGACATGGTGCTTCGGCGCCTCGGACATGCCCGCCCCGGCTTTGCCTGTCTCGTGCATGCCACGAACCTCGGGGCTGTCACCCAGGGCCTCGCGTACGCCCTTGGGCAAGTCCCGGTGCGACTGCGCCATCAGCACCTGTCCGGCGTGGATGCGGACAGCCGCGCTTGCGACCGGCATGGAGATGACTCCTGCCTGTACGAGTCTTCGCATCATCTCCACCCACTCCGCGGAGACGACCAGATGCGAACCCGCCATCACTCCACCCGGACTCACCACGAGTCGCGCACCCAACAGGACAGGTCCAGCGGGTGGCAGCCGGGGTAGTGACACGCGTAGCGTCGAAACCAGGCCCACCATCTCGATGAACTGCGCCGCTGCGATGACTTGCCCTGTACGCTCCATTGCCATGCGCGCACCCTCGCGAATGGTGTGGAACTCCTGGGTCAGTTGACCCATCAGCTCGGGCATCGCGGCCGCCGTGGCCTCCACGCGTCCTGGCTCCAGGGAGGAGAGCGCCGTCATCGCCGGCTCCAGCCGCTTCTGTACGCGCTCCATGTCAACGAGCAACTGCTCCACGCTGTAGTAAGGGCACTGCTGGAGCACGGTGTCGGCAAGCTGGAGGAAGTCGAACCAGGACGCCAGCAACATGACGCCCGCCATGGCCGCCTGGAGGCGAGGCCCCGTCATCCTGAGAACGCCCACCGCCATGTCCGGGTCGTCCACCGAGTCGGCGACCTCCACGAGCATGGCTGCTCCTCGGAGTGAGCCACCAAGCCAGAGCACCTGGTTGACGCCGAAGTCGAAGTAGCGCGCGAAGAGGTCGCCGTGCGCATGTATTGCTCGCGCGTGCGCGGCGAGCTTGGGAATGTCACGGGCGAGCCCAGCGATGGAGCCCTTCACGTCGTCCGTCGCCTCCGTGACGGCCTGGCGAGTCTCCGCGGCTCGTTGCTGTCCGTCCGCGATGGCCTCCGCATCATTCTCGCGATGACGCTGGAGTCGCTCCGGTGTGTCGGACTGATGCGGACTGACGTCATCCGCCAGGCCGTCCCGTGAGGACTCCAGCAACGAGGCGCCTCGCTGCGACTGGCGCAGGGTCCTTCCCGTGCTGGACGCGGGCGACTGGGTGGCACAGCCTGTCACCAACAGCACGAGACTCAACAACACGATGTTCGCACGCAGGGCCCACCCCCAGCTCCGCCCGGAGGCGGCTGGCGGAGTCCTCCTTCCACAGCAGGAGAGGGCGGTTTCAAACACCGAAGGCGTCCACGAGGAAATGCCTGCGGGTCGTGGACCCTTGCCTCCAGCCTCGGCTACTTCTTGACGCCAAGCTGCGCGAGCGCGGCCTTCACCCAGTCCTTGATGGACATGGTGTCGAACGGAATCGCCTCGCGGCCCGGGTACTTCTTCTCGAAGTACGTCACCGCCGCCACGCCCATGGCGAACGCGGTGCCTCCGCTGGCGGCGCCCTTGAGCAGCCATCCCGCGACGGGAATCCATCCCACCGTCTCTCCGACGATGCTGCTGGCCGCCTTGCGCGCCACGATGCCCGCGCCCAGCGTGGGTACCAGACCGAGCGCCTCACCGAGGCTGAGCTTCTCTCCGTAGATGCCAGCCACGTGGTAGATCATGTACGCCTCGATGGCGGACGTGAGCGCCGTGTGCGCACCCGGCACCGGGATGGGAATCGCGGCGGCACCCGCGGCGCGCAGGGCGCTCTCCTCGACCCAGCTTCGCGCGGCCTTCTCTGCGGACATGGATGTTCTCCCAGGCAGTCGTTCGCACCCACCTTAAGGACTCCGGCCTCGCTCCGAAAGAGGAGCGACACGGCCAGTCACTTGTGGCTGATTTACATCAGCGCTTATATATCTCCCATGCACCGGGGCCTTGGAACGCAGCTGCGGCACCTGATTGAGCTTCTGGATGGAGCGGTTGGCCGGGCCTACGAGGAAGAGGGCCTGGCCTACCGTCCACGCTACACGCCGCTGGTGCGAGCGCTGATGCAGCGGGAGCCGATGACCATCGGCCAGCTCGCGGAGGCGGCCGGTCTCACCCAGCCCGCGACGACGCAGACGCTGGCGTTGATGCTCAAGGAGGGGCTGGTGCTCTCGGAGCCAGGACCCGTGGATGGGCGCCAGCGCTGGATTCGTCTCAGTGCCACGGGACGCGCGCTGCTCCCTCGCCTTCAATCGTGCTGGAGGGCCACCGCGAGCGCCGCCGCCAGTCTGGATGCCGAGCTTCCCGTGCCGCTGTCAGAGGTGCTCGACCTCGCCATCGAGGCGCTCGAAGAGAAGTCGTTCGATGAGCGCATCGCCGCGGCGCGCGGGCGGCAATCAAAGCGCCGTGGCGCGTAGGAATGACATCTCCCATGAAAACCATCTTCATCGACAGTGAGCGGCGTCTGCGCAACGGCTGGAAGGCCCTGGGCTCCATCGCGTTGAGCGTGGTCCTGGTGGTGGGACTCATCTTCCTCCAGCGCCACCTGCCCCAGGTGTGGCGGCAAGCCCTGCCGGAGCCGCTCTGTGCCTTCATCGGAGTCCTCATCTCGAGCTGGCTGTGCCTTCGCCTCGAAGGCGAGCGCTTGTCCTCCCTGGGTGTCCACTCGGCGCGGCGCACGGGCCGTGACTTCGGATTCGGGCTCGTGTGCGGCGTGGTGCTGGTGGGCGCGGTGGCAGTCGTCCCCTTCGCACTGGGCGGCTTCCATCTGGTGCGAGCCGAGCATAACGGCGCGGGTGTGCTCCTCAAGACCGCCTGGCTCATGCTGGGGGTGGCCGTGTTCGAGGAGACGCTGTTCCACGGCTACGCCTTCCAGCGCGCCATCCGGGGCATGGGGCCTGTGTGGACGCAGCTCGTGTTCGCGGTCGTCTTCTGTCTGGCCCATTCCTACCCCGACATGGCTGGAGGGGCGCTCGTGGTGGCGATGACCAACACCTTCCTGGCGGGTCTGCTGTTGGGGCTCTGCTACCTGCGCACGGGAGGACTCGCGCTTCCCGTGGGCGTGCACCTGGGCTGGAACGGGATGCTGGCCATGCTGGGCTTCGGCGTGAGCGGCGCGGAGTCGAAGGGCGCGTGGACGCCTGTCTTCCACGACCTGCCTCAATGGCTCACCGGAGGCAGCTATGGCCTGGAGGCCTCCGTCTTCAGCATCGTCGTGCTGGCCCTGTTCACCCTGGTCCTGGCGCGCTGGAAGGGCTCGCGTCAGAGCGAAGTTCCCACCTCACTGCCGGCCGAGGTGGGCCAGGGGGCCTGAGGTTCGAGCCCCGGCGCTCAGCGTGGACGGAACCGGTCCGTGGCCTCCACCAGCGCGGACGTGGTGCCCGGCTCGTTCGCCGAGTGCCCCGCATCCGGAACGATGACCAACTCCGCCTCCGGCCACGCTTGATGTAGCGCCCACGCGCTCTCCGGTGGGCACACCACGTCGTAGCGACCCTGGACGATGACCGCGGGGAGATGACGGATGCGCGGCACGTCGTCGAGCAACTGCGTGTCCGAGCGCAGGAACCCACGGTTCATGAAGTAGTGACACTCGATGCGCGCGAAGGCGAGGGCGAAGCCGTCCGCGCTGTTTCGCGCCACCAGCTCCGGGTTGGGATGCAGGTAGCTGGTCCGCGCCTCCCATACGCTCCAGGCCCGCGCGGCCTCGTGTCGCGTCGACGCGTCCGCGCTCGTCAGGCGCCGGTGGTACGCGCCCAGCAAGTCATGTCGTTCCGCAGGAGGAATGGGCGCCAGATAGTGCTCCCACGCGTCGGGGAAGAGGGCGCTCGCGCCGCGCTGGTAGAACCAGTCCAGCTCCTGCTTGCGCAAGAGGAAGATGCCCCGCAGCACCAGCTCCGTGACGCGCTCCGGATGCGTCTGCGCATAGGCCAGCGACAGCGTGCTGCCCCAGGAGCCGCCGAAGAGCTGCCAGCGCTCGATGCCCAGGTGCTCGCGCAGACGCTCCATGTCCGCGACCAGGTCCCAGGTGGTGTTCTCCTCCAGGCTCGCGTGTGGCGTGCTCCGGCCACAGCCCCGCTGGTCGAAGAGGATGATGCGGTAGGCCGCCGGGTCGAAGAACCGCCGCTGCTTGGCGTCCGTGCCTCCTCCGGGCCCGCCGTGGACGAAGACCACGGGCTTGCCCTTCGGATTGCCGCACTCCTCGAAGTACAGCTCGTGGAGCATGGAGACCCTCAACCGGCCCATTCGGTAGGGTTCCAGTGGGGGATACAGCGTCCGCGACGGCGAGGACGGAACGGACATGCGCCTTCCAGGACAGCGAGAGAGCTGCTCACGCTAGCAGACCGGTTCCTCCTCGCTGGCCCGCACGCGCATCGCCGTCCAGAGGTGTTCGCGTGTCCTCTTGCCTGGAGTGGGGACTGTCGGGCAGGGCACATGCCGCACGGCCCCGTGGGCCTGAGCGCGATGTGACGGCGATGTTGCCCGGGCTCAACGTGGAGGTTGCAGGAGGGGTGGATGCTGCTTCGCGTCTCCCCACACCCCGGAGCGTTCCATGAACCTCGCTTCCCTGATGAACTCCCCTCGGAAGAACGAAGAGAAGGCCGCACCCCGTCGTCTCGCGCTGGTCCGCATCCAGGCCACCGTCCTGGCTCAGGGCGCGATGAGCGCGGCGAAGGACAGCGTGAAGTCCTTCCGCCACATGCGCGACGTGCTCACCGGAGCCTACTCGCAAGCCCGCGCCTGAGCGCGTGAGGCACCGCGCGGCTCACGATTCGCGCGAGGTGTCGAAGTCCGCTGCTGACCGCGTGCGACTCGCGGTTCGTGCGCAGTATCGAAGTCTGCTGCTGACCTCGTGCGGCTCGCGGTTCGTGCGCGGCAGCGAGAGGCACCGCGCATGGCGCGCGGCTCATGGTTCGTGCTTGGCATCGAAGGCATCCGCGCACCGCGCGCGACTCACGATTCGCGCGCGGAGGCCGCGGGCGAGTCCGCGCAAGTCACACCACCTCGCGCATCTCAGGGGGAGCGAGGTGGCCCCAGGTCGCGGGCCTCAGTGGAGCCCGCGAACCGCACATTCACGTGGAGGCACCATGCCGCCGGCCGTGTCGGAGCCGGCGACTCCTCCGCGTCAGGAGGGCGCGCCCGGGCTCGGGCTGGTTCCCGGGTTCGTGGGCGCGTCCTCCTTCGGAGGCGGCGGTGGCACGCCCTTGCCCGCGGGCGCCACCATCCGCACCTCGGAGACATCGCTCAGCGCCAGGCCGTCGCCCTTGGGCTCCGTCTCCGTCACCGCGATGACGTCACCCCGGTGCAACTGGAGGAACCGCTCGTTCTTCTCATTGCGGTGACGCTCCTGCATCGCCAGGCCCACGCGGCCCTCCGGCCCGCAGCCGATGTAGCGGTGCCGCCCCTTGCCCTCCAGCGGCTCGGAGACGATGCGGAACAGCCGACCCGGCGGAGGCTCCGGCCACTCCTCGCCCTTGGGCGCCAGCACCAGGTAGCTCATCTTCAGCGCTTCCTTGTGCAGGCTCGCCGCCCGCGCCAGCTCCTCCACCACGCGAGGCATGGGCCAGGGCCGCTCCGCGTGGCACCAGTCTGTCTCCTTCACCAGCGCCGGACACGCACCCCGGTACATGCACGGCGCGCGCACCGCGTAGCCTCGCGCCACCATCGCGTCGCGCACGTGCAAGAGGCCCCGGCTCGTCTCCCGCAGCGCGGGCTCCATCACCAGCAGGCTGCCGCCGCGCTTCACCTTCGCCAGGGCCGCCTCGAGCAGCGCCGCCCGAGGCGTCGTCGCGCTGTCCCCCGTGCCGTACAGCTCGTTGATGACGTGACCCATCGTAATCAGGTCGTACTGCCCCTCCGGCAGCACCGCGGCCTTCTTCGTCGGGTCCCACTCCCGGGTGGCCAGCGCCTCGCCGGCCTCCGTCGCCAGCGCGCGCGCCAGGTTGAGCGCCGCCTTGCTGCGGTCCGCCGCCGTCACTTCCTTCCCGCCCGCGTCCAGCGCCGCGAAGGCCACCGGACCCGGGCCGCTGCCCAAATCCAGCACCTGCCGGGGCCGGTTCGGCAGCTCCCCGAGCACCTGCCGGGCCTGCGCGTAGGAGACCGGCCAGTAGAAGAGCAGGTAGGCGCCCAACAGCTTCGGGTCGTCCATGTAACGCGCCCCGGCGAGCTGACGCTCCCGCGTCAAACCCATCGAGAGCTGGCGCACGCCGGCGCCCACTTCCTTCACTTCCTGGGGCGTCAGTCGCCCCTCCGGCCCGTCACCCTTGCCGCGTGACGCGCGCCACACGGCGATGAGCCGCGGCATCCACCGCTCCAGGTCCTTGCTGTATCCGTTGCTCATCCCGCCAAGCCTTCGACCGAGGGGCCGCTCCCGGAAGCCGCCCATGTCAACCCGTTGTCACCCCGCCACTTGCTCAACTCCACGGTCGCCTCCCGGGGACGTCCGCGTTAAACCCTTGTCGCACATGATCTCCGTCCACGGGCTGCGCAAGCACTACAAAGTCCACAAGCGCCCGCCGGGCCTCAAGGCAGCCCTCCGCTCGCTCTTCCATCGCACCTACACCTCCGTGAAGGCGGTGGACGGCATCTCCTTCGACATCCGTCCGGGAGAGCGCGTGGGCTTCCTGGGCCCCAATGGCGCCGGCAAGACGACGACGCTCAAGGTCCTCTCCGGCCTCCTGCACCCCTCCGAGGGCGAGGTCCGCGTGGACGGGCACGTGCCTCGCCTGCGCGAGGAGGCGTTCCTCAAGAAAATCATGCTCGTCATGGGGCAGAAGCAGCAGCTCCTGTGGGACTTGCCTCCGGCGGAGACCTTCGAGCTCAACCGCGCCATCTACGACGTGCCCACGCTCCAATACAAGCAGACGTTGGACGAGCTGGTGGGGCTCTTGGAGATTGGCGACCTCATCGGCAAGCCGACGCGCCAGCTCTCCCTGGGCGAGCGGATGAAGTGCGAGCTGGCCGCGGCCCTCATCCACCGGCCCCGCGTGCTCTTCCTGGACGAGCCCACCATCGGCCTGGACGTGTCCATGCAGGCCACCATGCGCACGTTCATCAAGGACTACAACGAGAAGTACGGCGCCACGCTCATCCTCACCAGCCACTACATGGACGACGTGGCGGCCCTCTGCCCGCGCGTCATCGTCATCGACAAGGGCCTGCTCTCCTACGACGGCAGCCTGGAGGCGCTGGTGCAGCGCGTGCGCCCGGAGAAGCGCGTGGTGCTGCGGCTGTCGGAAGTGGTGGACGCCTCGCGCCTGGAGTCCCTGGGCAAGCTGGTGACACACGAGGCGGGCACCGCGGTGCTCCAGGTGAAGCAGGACGCGGTCAACGCCACCATCTCCCGCGCGCTGTCCGGGCTGCCGGTGACGGACCTGACGGTGGAGAACGCGCCCCTGGAAGAGGTCATGAGCGAGCTCTTCGCCGAGAACAAGGCCCGCAGGCTCCAGGCCGCGGAGTCGGTGCCGGCATGAATGCCCGAGGTCTGCTGCGGGCCCTGCCCACCATGCTGCGCGTGAGCTTCGCGGAGTCGGTGGCCTACCGGGCGGAGATGTTCGTCTGGGTGCTGTCCACCACCATGCCGCTGGTCAACATGGTGCTGTGGATGGCGGTGGCCAAGAGCGCCCCGGTGGGCAACTTCGGCCAGGCGGACTTCGTGGGCTACTTCCTGGCCACCTTCGCGGTGCGCCAGCTCACCAGCGCGTGGGCCGCGTGGCTCATCAACTGGGAGGTGAAGCAGGGCACGCTGGCGATGCGCCTCCTTCGCCCCATCTCTCCCTTGTGGGGCTACGCGTCCGACAACGTGGCGGGCTTCCCCATGCGCGTCGTGGTGGCCCTGCCCGTGGTGCTGCTGAGCATCGCGCTGGTGGGCGCGGACAAGGCGGTGCCCCAGCACGCGTGGCAGTGGGGGCTGTTCCTCGTCGCTGTCCTGGGCGGTTGGGCCATCACCTTCCTGGCCAACGTGGCCATCGGCGCGCTGAGCCTCTTCCTCGACAGCAGCCAGAAGATGATGGAGGTGTGGATGGTCCTCTTCTTCGTCTGCTCCGGCTACATGTACCCGGTGGAGTTCCTCCCGGAGGGCCTGCGCACCGTCATCGACTGGCTGCCCTTCCGCTACCAGATGGGGCTGCCGGTGGAGTTGATGACGAACGCGCATGACCTGCCCACCGCGCTGGGCCTGGTGGCGCGGCAGTGGGCGTGGGTATTGGGGATGGGCGCGCTCGCGGTGGGGCTCTGGAAGCAGGGTGTGAAGCGCTTCGCGGCGTTCGGAGGGTAGGGGCATGGTGCGGCGATATCTGCGACTGCTGACAGTGCAGCTCAAGGCGTCCGGGCTCCAGGCGCTCCAGTACCGGGCGGACTTCTTCACCGACGGGTTCACGTCCCTGTGCTGGGTCTTCACCGCGCTGGCGCCGCTGTTCGTCGTCTACAGCAGCCGGCCGGAAGTCGAGGGCTGGAGCTTTGGCGAGGCGCTGCTCGTCGTGGGCTGGTTCACCCTGCTGCAAGGCATCCTCGAGGGCGCCATCAACCCCAGCCTCACCGGCGTGGTGGAGCACATCCGCAAGGGCACGCTGGACTTCGTGCTGCTCAAGCCCGCGGACGCGCAGTTCCTCGTGTCCACGCAGCGCTTCCTGCCGTGGCGCGCGTTCAACGTGCTCACCGGCCTGGGCCTCTTCATCTACGCCTTCCTGCTCCTGGGGCGCGGGCCCTCGCCACTGGGGCTCCTGACGTCGCTCTTGCTCCTGGGCACCAGCACGGTGCTCCTGTACTCGCTGTGGATATTGACGGTGAGCGCCGCGTTCTTCGTCGTCCGGGTGGACAACCTCACGTACCTCTTCACGTCCATCTTCGACTTCGCGCGGTGGCCCTCGTCCGTGTTCAAGGGCGTGGCGAAGGGGGCGCTGACGCTCGTCTTCACGTACGTGATTCCCCTGGCCTTGATGACCACCTTCCCCGCGGAGGCCATGCTGGGCCGGCTGCCGGCGCTGTCGCTGGTGGGCGCGGTGGTGGGCTCCGCCGCCTTCGCGTGGGTGGCGCGGCGCGTCTGGATTCGCTCCATCGGCCACTACACCTCGGCCAGCAGCTAATCCCTCTCACGTCACCCGAGCCTCCCGGCCTGTCGAGCGCTTGCTGACTCGGTGGTGGGGTGTATCAACCCCACCTGTTTCAGCCGGTGTCGACGTAATTTTTCAGGTGCCGAATTGGCCTCCTTCCTCGGGGCTGGGGTAAGGGCCGCTGCGTGCGGCTCGTCAGGCGCACACCCCCCGAAGGGAAAGGACCCCCACCCATGAATCGATGTATCGGGCTCGGCCGCCTGGCCGCGCTTGTGACGGCGCTCGTCCTGGCGGGATGCTCACACGAGGAATTTGCAGAACCGTCAAACGCGGAAAGCACTGCGGGCTTGGATTCGGCGAGCCAGGGCTGGACGCCCACGCCGAGCATGTCGCTCCAGCGGATGGACCACACCGCGACGCTGCTGCGCACCGGCAATGTGCTGGTGGTGGGCGGCCAGTCCTCGGCGAACGCGGAGTTGTATGACTCGAAGGGCGTGCGCTGGTTGTCCGGCGGCACGCTGGGGGCCGCGCGGCGCAGGCACACCGCGACGCTCCTCAACAACGGCAAGGTGCTGGTCGCGGGCGGCGACTCCGGTGCGTCGGCCACGGGCACCGCGGAGCTGTATGACCCCACCACGGGGGGCTGGGCGGCGACGGGGAGCCTCGACACGCTGCGCTCCGGGCACACGGCGACGTTGCTGTCGAACGGGAAGGTGCTGGTGGTGGGCGGAGAGAATGGCGCGGGCACGGGGTTGTCCACCGCGCGGCTCTATGACCCGGCGACGGGGACGTGGGCCTCCACGGGCGGGCTGCGCAGGCCGCGCGTCGGGCACACGGCGACGCTGCTGGGCAACGGGAGGGTGATGGTCACCGGAGGCCGCGTCGGGCCCCGGGGTGAGTTCGTCAGGGACGTGGAGCTGTATGAGCCGAGCACCGGCCTGTGGACCCAGGTGGCGAACCTGTCCACCGCGCGCGCGGGGCACAGCGCGACGCGGCTGTTGTCCGGCAAGGTGTTGGTGGCGGGCGGCTTCCTCGACGAGTTCACCGCCTCGCGGACCTCGGAGCTGTACGACCCCAGCGCTGGCACCTGGGCCCCGGTGGCCTGGCAGCTGCCGGGCGAGCGGGCGCAGCACACGGCGACGCTGCTGCACTCGGGCGAGGTGCTCGTCACGGGCGGCACGGATGGCAACAGCCCGTATCTGCAGACCGCGACCATCTTCGACCCGACGCTCGCGCGCTGGAGCGCGACGCCGCCGATGAGCGCGAGCCGGCTGGGACACACGGCCACGCTGCTCCTCCAGGGCGAGGTGTTCGTCACGGGAGGCAGCGCGGAGGGCACGCAGGGGGCCTCGTCGGCCGAGCGGTTCTCGGTGCCCACGCCGCCCTGGCGCCCCACGGCCACGATGTCGGCGGCGCGGTATCACCACTCGGTGACGCTGCTCGACTCCGGCAAGGTGCTGGTGGCGGGCGGGACGGGGACCGGGAGCAGCGGCCTGTCGGGCGCGGAGCTGTATGACGAGCACCTGGTGACGTGGACGCAGACGGGGAGCCTCGTCACGCCGCGCTTCCTGCATGGGGCGGCGGAGCTGCCGTCGGGCAACGTGCTGGTGGCGGGCGGGCAGGGCAGCTCGTCGGTCTACCTGTCGTCCGCGGAGGTGTATGACCTGGCCACCGGGCAGTGGAGCAGCACCGGGGCGATGGCGGGGAACCGCTCGCGGCACACCACCACGTTGCTGGAGTCCGGGCAGGTGCTGGTGACGGGCGGACGGATGTCCTCCAGCTTCAGCAGCATCCTCGCCACGGCGGAGCTGTATGACCCGCCCTCTGGGACATGGCGCGCCACGGGCTCGATGAGCGTGCGCCGCGTCAACCACACCGCGACGATGTTGCTGTCCGGGAAGGTGCTGGTGGTGGGGGGCACGACGCCGTCGGGAGACACGGCGACCGCCGAGCTCTACGACATGCACACGGGCCAGTGGACGCAGACGGGCTCCATGGCGGGCACGCGCTACGGGCACATCGCGGTGGCGCTGCCGGGCGGCAAGGTGCTGGTGGCGGGTGGCTGGGGGCTGGGCGGCGCGCTGGCCACGGCCGAGATTTATGACCCGGCCCAGGGTGGCTGGACGACGGTGGCGCCGATGACGAGCAGTCGCTACGGGGCGCTGGCCTCCGTGTTGTCCTCGGGCCGCGTGCTGGTGCTGGGCGGGGACGCCGGGGCCGCCACGGGCCTCTTGTCGACGACGGAGGTGTTCGACCCGGCGCTCGGCCAGTGGACGTCCGCGGGCACCATGTCCAACGCGCTGTCGAGCGCCACGGTGACCCGGCTGGCCATCTCGGGACGGGTGCTCGTCGCGGGAGGCCTGGGGACCAGCGGCGCGCTGTCCTCCGCGGAGCTGTACACACCCGCGCCCTGACGTCAGGGCTCTTTCCGCCCGCGTCCCGAGGTGGACGCGGGCGGGATGGGTGGGCCGCCCATGTCAGTGGTGAGAGGCGGATGCGACGCGTCGCTGCCAGTACGTGGGATGGCGACGCTCATGGGCAATGGCCAGGATGAACACCTGCCCATCGAGGACCATGTACGGCAGGACGAATGGGAATCGCTCCATGCGGAAGCGATGAATGTCGGGGGTTCTCGTGCGTGCGTCAGGCCAGAGCGGAAACCCGAGAGGGTTCTCGGAAATGGCTCCCAGGCTTCGTTGGAGTTCCGTCAGGAACTCGCCGCCGAGGCCCGCGCGCTTGTCTTCGTACCAGTCCACGGTGGTTCGCACCTCGTGGACGGCTTCTGGATGGAGCTGGGTTCGCGGCATCAGCGTCGCTGCTTCAGGCGAGCGGCGACCTGGCGCTCCACGTCCTCCCAGGGGACTGTCTCGACGCGGCCTTCGCGGATGTCCGTGGCGCGACGCTCCAGCTCTTGCGACCACTCTGAACCGGAGTCCTCCTGCGCTGGCTCCTCATCGAGACTGAGCAGTAGCTTGTGCGCGACTTCGGCGCGCTCCTCGGGTGGGAGGCTCAAGACGCTGGTGAGCAACTCGTCCTTGGTGGCCATGCAGTGAATCCTACTCGCCGTCGCCGCCGTTGGCAGCAGGGACTGTCGTCAGCCCGACTTCCCGGACTCACGCCCCAGGCTGAGGCGCCTCCGTCTCTTCGGACTCCACGCCGTAATACGCCAGGCACTCCGTCTCGCGGCCTCTCACGACACGCCGGCCGTCCAGCGGCCCACCGTGCGCGGTGACGATGGTGCACTGTCCCTCGTCGCCCTCCTGGTCGAAGTACAGCACCACCCAGTCGTGCGTCGCCTTCTGCTGATGTGCCAGCGCCGTGTTGGAGAACAGCGCCCGCACATTCCACCCGTCCAGCGTGCGCCGCATCACCGGCAGCCACGCCTCACCCGAGGGATTGAATCGCCGGGGCGCGATGGTCCGCAGCTCTCCCGCGTCCGCCTTCCGGCGGTACTCCTCGTCCACCTGCAACAATACCCCCACCTCCGGCCGAGGCCCCTCGTCCTGACTCGCGCTCTTGCGCGCCGCGCCTCTGCGATTCCGCCCCAGCCGCGCCTCGAGCAAGTCCTTCACCTGCTGCCCGCGTCGCGGCCCGAAGCCCTCCACCGCCTCGAGCCTGCCGTCGTGCGCCGCCTGCTCCAGCTCCTCCAACGAGCGCACCCCCAGCTCCTCGTGAATCCGCCGCGCCAGCTCCGGTCCGATGCCCGGCACACTGGCGAGCAACTGCTCGGGCGAGGACTCATCCTCCAGGCGCTGCAACAACCCGAGCTGCCCCGTGCGCACCAGCTCCGCAATCGCCGCGGCGATGCTCTTGCCCACCCCCGGCAGCTCCCTCAGCCCCGCCTCGCCCTTTGACGCCAGGAGCTCCGCCACGGACTCCGGCCACCCGCCAATCGTCCCCGCCGCCTTGCGGTAGGCCGAAATCCGGAAGGGCATCGAGTCCTGCTCCTCCAGCAGGTCCGCCACCCGCTCCAAGGCATCCGCGATGCCGATGTTGTCCTTCCATTCGACGCCCATGGCTCCTTCCAACTTGGAGCGTCGGGCCCATGGCGACCACCCCGGCATCCCCCACCGGGCGGGCAGGGGAGCGCCCGTCCTTCAGGGCGCCTTGCCAAGCGCGTCCGCGACGATGGCGTCCGCCTCGATTTCCACCAGCATCTCCGGGGAGATGAGCTTGCTCACCTCCACCATCGACGTCACCGGACGGATGCTGGCGAAGAACTCCCCGTGCGCCCGGCCCACCTCCTCCCAGCGGGAGATGTCCGTGACGTACATCCGCGTGCGCACCACGTCCTTCAGCCCCGCTCCCACCGCCTGGAGCGCGGACTCGATGTTGCGCAGCGCCTGGGTTGCCTGCAGGTAGGCATCCCCCGCCCCGACGACCTGACCCGAGGCGTCCGTGGCCGTGGTCCCAGAGACGGAGACGAAGGGCCCCACCCGCACCGCGCGCGAGTAGCCCACACGGGGCTCCCAGGGGGTACCCGTGGAGTGATGGGTCCGCTGCATGGCTGCCTCCCAAGGCGAGAAAGTGTGGGCGGACCCTCCCATGAGCCCCGGCCGGACCGCCAGGGGCTCCTTGCTGGCTGCAAGGAAACACGGCCCGTGGTAGTTGGCCCCGGGTCATGACGAACGAGCTCGACAGGGAGGTCGCCCGGCGGCGCACCTTCGCGATCATCTCCCACCCCGACGCGGGCAAGACGACGCTGACGGAGAAGCTGCTGCTGTACGGCGGCGCCATCCATCTGGCCGGCAGCGTCAAGGCCAAGCGCGCGCGGCGCCACGCCACCAGCGACTGGATGGAGCTGGAGAAGGAGCGCGGTATCTCCGTCACCTCGTCCGTCCTCCAGTTCGTGTACCGGGACCACGCCGTCAACCTGCTGGACACCCCGGGCCACCAGGACTTCTCCGAGGACACCTACCGCACCCTGGCCGCGGCCGACGCGGCGGTGATGCTCATCGACGCCGCCAAGGGCGTCGAGCCCCAGACGAAGAAGCTCTTCAAGGTGTGCCGCCTGCGCGGCATCCCCATCTTCACCTTCGTCAACAAGTTGGACCGCTACGGCCGCGAGCCGCTGGAGCTCATGAACGAGCTGGAGCAGGTGCTCGGCATCCGCTCCTACCCGATGAACTGGCCCATCGGCATGGGGCCGGAGTTCCGCGGCGTCTATGACCGGCAGGCCCGCGTCGTCCACGTCTTCTCCGCCGAGGGCTCCCACGGCGAGTCGGAGGTCGGCGAGCGCTCGGTCCCCATCGACTCGGAGGACATCAAGTCGGTGCTCACCGAGTCGGAGCTGGCCAAGCTCCACGAGGACATCGAGCTGCTCGACATCGGCGGTGACGAGTTCACCCGCGAGAAGAGCGACACGGGCCAGCTGACGCCCATGTTCTTCGGCAGCGCGATGACGAACTTCGGCGTGCGCCCGTTCCTCGACGCCTTCCTGGACCTGGCCCCCGCGCCCACCTCGCGTCAGACGACGCTGGGCCCGCGCGAGCCCAACAACCCCAAGTTCGCAGGCTTCGTGTTCAAGATTCAGGCGAACATGGACCCCGCGCACAGAGACCGCATCGCCTTCATGCGCGTGGTGAGCGGCCGGTACGTGAAGGGCATGAACGCGTTCCACTCGCGGCTGGGCAAGGAAGTGCGTCTGGCCAAGCCGAGCCAGTTCATGGCCGCCGAGCGCACCGCGATTGAAGACGCCTGGCCCGGCGACGTCATCGGCCTGTTCGACCCGGGGCA
Organism: Myxococcus qinghaiensis; assembly: GCF_024198215.1. Taxonomy (GTDB): domain Bacteria; phylum Myxococcota; class Myxococcia; order Myxococcales; family Myxococcaceae; genus Myxococcus; species Myxococcus qinghaiensis. Next base: position 371,563 of record NZ_JAKCFA010000008.1, on the reverse strand, counting down.
GTACCGCATCGGCGACACGCTCGCCGAGGGCACCGACGTGGAGTTCGAGGGCGTGCCGCGCTTCAGCCCCGAGCACTTCGCCGTGGTGCGCTCCAAGGACCCCCTGCGCCGCAAGCAGATGGAGAAGGGCCTGGAGCAGCTCTCGGAAGAGGGCACCGTGCAGATCTTCCAGCAGCTCAGCATGGGCATGAAGGACCCGATTGTCGGCGTGGTGGGCGCCCTCCAGTTCGAGGTCCTCCAGTACCGGCTCGAGCACGAGTACGGGGCGAAGATTGCCCTGGACCGGCTGCCCTTCAGCCACGCGCGCTGGGTGGTGGGGCCCAACTTCGACCCCAAGTCCTTCGACTGGGAAGGCAACCGTCAGACGGTGCAGGACCGCGACGGCCTGCCGCTGGTCCTCTTCCGCGACGACTGGGCCCTCCAGCACGCCGAAGACAAACACCCGGACCTGAAGTTCCTCAATGAAGCGCCCATGCTGCGCAAGCTGGCGCCCATCGCCACCGGCAGCTGAAGCGCGGCGACGAAGCGATTCTTGAGCTGTGACAAGACGCCGCCGGGCACACCCAGGGGAGGTCGGGCTTGACTCCTCTCAGCCCAGGCGGCGCACGCTCGAAGCGCTTTTGAAAATCACGGAATAAATCGGCAGCGCAGAAAACGACTGGGTCGCGTTGGAAGGACAACCCCTTTCAATTCGAAAGAGACAGTCATGTCATTGCTGCGTCGTCGCCTCGCGGAGAGTCTTTCCGCGTTGGGCCTTGTCGTGTCCGCTGTTCCCGCCTTCGCCGCCGTCCCTCCCATCACCCCAGTCCCCAATCTGTGCGCGGACTACACCGCGACGTTGGCGGACTGCCAGAACCCTGTCTTGTTTTGTGCGAAAATCGCACGCATGGCCGCGGAGACCAATCCCAATGCGGCCTGTAACACGCTCATCAAGAACGCGGCGACCAGCGCGGCGACGGAGCTGGGCCAGCGCACGGTGGTGGTGCCGCCCACGCTGAACGCGGCGGGGCAGGTCGTCGCTCCGGATGCCTTCACGAAGTCCGTGGCCTTCCTGAAGGATGATGCCAACACCCTGAGCCTCAGCGGCCTGTCGGGCTTCTATCTGGGGTCGGTGCATCGGGCCCAGGCCTACTTCCCGGCCACGACGTTCTACTCGGCCCTGTTGAAGCTCAGTCGCAGCCAGCAGCGGACCGACTGGAATACCAGTGGCAATGTCATCAACTCGTGTGCCGAGTACGTCTTCGAGAAGTACTACGACTACAGCGTCTTCGAGGATGCCATTGCCGCGTCGGGGACCGACTACCGCGCCCTCTACAATGTCGCGTACGACGTCGCGCGGAATGGCAACCCCGTCCCGGTGTCCGCCATTGGCACGCGTGGCATCTCCAGCTCCATTCAACGGGGCAAGGATGGGACCGCCTTCCAGCCGTCCATCACCTTCCCCACGGGGCTGCCCAAGAACGAGTTCTTCACGGTGCCGGCGAACGTGACAGGCAAGGTCATCATCGGCCAGGGCACCGAGGACAAGGCGGCGGTCATGCCGGGCGTCCGGGGCGGAGCCCTCATCACCCTGAAGAACGCGGGCCGGGCGATGAACCTCTACGGCACCGTCCTCCCCACGGCCATGCGCACCACCCTCAACCAGGGCGCCAGCTACTACAACGAGAGCTGGAGCTGGCACAAATCCATGGGCCAGCGAAACGCGGCCGTGCTGGACGAGGAGATGTATGCGCTGGAGCGCCTGAAGTCGGACTTCGCCTCGCTGCTCCGGCAGCGACAGCAGCTGGTCTCCACCATCCAGTCTGAGATTGGCAATCAGTACCGGCCGCTGCCCGGGACGTTGCAGGCCGGCGCGGCCCAGGGCGCCATGTTGGACGACGAGGACCCGGTGAACCCGCTGGTGGGCATGGCCTATTCGCTGGTGGCGCTGGACGCCGCCATCGAAGCGGCGCTGCTCACGGCGCAGTCGCGCGGCTGCCTCGCCTTCCAGAGCGCCACCGCGCCCGCGCCGTGTGACTGGTCGCCCAAGCGCTTTGCCCAGCGGGTGTTGAACCTGTATCAGGCGCCTCGCGAGCAGGCCTTCCAGAAGTGCGTGGACTACACCAACGACGACTTCGCGGCGCTCAAGAGCAAGGCCCTGGTGATTGCTGGCAAGGTGAACTTCCCCGCCCAGGACTACACGGGGCGGCCCTCGGTGCTGGAGACGTACTTCACCCGGCGGGACTCCTATCTCAATGCCCTGTCCGCGGCGACGGGCGCGGTGCGGGACCCGTACACGGCGGCCCTTCGCATGAAGTGGGAGGCGGGTGACAGCTACAGCCTGGGAGATGAGACGTTCGGCGCCACCGCCGACTACCAGGTGTCCGCCGAGGTGAAGAACGTGACGGCGAGCGACTGCGCGATGACTCCGGAGGTCTACGGGCGCTTCGACGCCACCGGCCGCGCGTTCAGCAAGAGCGTCCAACTGGTCCACGCCGAGGCGAGGATTTCCGACTCCCGCGCCGATGTCGACCTGGACGTCCTCGACAACACCATCCCCGTGGCGGATGTGCACAGGGACCTGGTCGCGGGTCAGTTCAACCTGGTGTCAGGCGCGAAGTCGAAGTCCGCCACCCTGGTGGATGTGGAGACGACGTTCGTCATCGTGGTGGTGCCCGTCACGCTGGGCGCCAAGGTGGCGGGAGTGGTGGGGCTCGACTACAGCGTGGGCGGCGAGCACAAGGTGACCCCGATTGGGTCCACCGGGTGCCGGGTGAACTCCATCAGCCTCGCGGGGAAGATTGAGCCCTACGCCAAGGTGGATGGAGAGCTGTACGCGGGAGTCGACCTGTTCATCGTCGAGGCGGGCATCAAGGGCAAGCTCCAGCTCGTGCATGCCTCCGTCCCCGTCGACGCCACCGTCGGTCTGAACTACGGCGCGAACGGTGCTTCCGCCTTCACGCTCGGGATGGCGGGCAAGGCCGACCTCAAGTTCACGTTCCTCTCCGGGAGTATCGCCGCCTATCTGGAGGTGGGCATCTGGCCTCTCGAGGAGGAGTTCGAGGCGACCATCGTGAGCTGGGACGGCATCCACGACAACGTGAAGCTGTTCGACAGGAACGTCTCCGTGCTGGTCGCCGACCTGCGCGCGCTTTAATCACAGTCACGACGGGAGACGCCCATGAACACGCGAAAGACTCTCATCGGTGGTGCCGTGCTGGCACTGCTCCTTTGCACAGCCGCCTGGGTGGGTCTGGGTCATGAACCCAAGGCGTCTCCCGTCGCAGTACCCTTCCAATTCCGCTTCCCGCAGGGGCGGAGCTGGACGTATCGCCTGGACTACACGGCCGACAGCCGCGTCCAGCTCGCCGGCCAGGGGAAACAAGCCTCGCTGGCCGGTCAGGTCCACCTCACGGGGGACCTGGTGCTTCGTGGCCATGGCGGGCAAGGCGCCGTGCAGCGGGTGGGCCTGCGTCTGGAGAACCTGAGCCAGCACTCGCTGCGAGTCCTGGGGCAGGAGCTGCTCCCGGATGCCGCCTCCGTGGACGCGGTGTTCCTGGGCCGGGAGGCCCTGCTGGAGGTGGACCCGGATGGCGTCGTTCGGGCGGTCTCCTTCCTCGAGGACGACCCGTCGCTGTTCAAGAACACCGTGCAGTCGCTGGTGGGCGAGCTCCAGGTGGTGCTCCGGGAGGGGGCCACGTGGTCCGTCGAGGAGCCGACCTCGCGGGGCCGCGCCCGGACGGAGTACTCGCGGCGGGACGAGGATGCGGAGGTGGTGCGGCTGCACAAGCGCCGCGTGGAGTACGTGGAGCTTCGGGGAATGGGGCAGGGCGGCACGGTGCGGCTCGACTCGCGCTTCGAGGCGGACGTGGCTCGCGAGGGCGTGCTGGACCGCGTCGAAGGAGAGGAGACGGTGGAGCGCTTGGGGACGGACGGCAACGTGTCCGCGGCCTCGCATGTCCGGGTGAGCCTGGTCCGGGGCGCCACGGGCCACTTCGAGGCCGACAAGGCCCCGGTGGCCGTCGCCGTGCTCCAGCGCCTGGCGCCGGGGACGATGGTGGTGGACCCAAAGGTGCGGGCACAGATGTTGACGCAGCAGGTGGATGGCATGACGGCCGACCGCCTCTTCACGTTGCTCGAGCAGTTCGCCAACGTCGGCACGCTGCCGGACCACAACCACTTCCTGCTCCAGGCCACCGGCCTCTTGGAGCAGCAGCCGGAGCTGTGCGCGCGGCTGGTGGAACTCTTCCGACGGCCGACGCTCCAGGTGAAGGGCCGCGCGTTGCTGCTGGATTTGCTGGCCGGCACGGGGACGCCCGAGGCGCAGGCCGCGCTCGTCCAGGCGCTGTCCTCACGGGAGGCCACCGGGGATGCGCGGTACGGCATGCTGCTCGGCCGGCTGTCCCTGGTGAGCAACCCCACCTCGGACACGGTGCGCTTCGCGGAGAAGACCTACGCGTCCACCGAGGGCGAGCTGCGCGTCGCCAGCACGTACACGCTGGGCTCTACGGCCGGAGCGCTCTACCGGCAGGAGCAGTCACCCGAGGCGTGGGCGGCGGTGCAGCGACTGGCCGACGACCTCCGCGCGTCGAAGGCCCCGGAAGAGCAGGCTCACCTCTTGATGGCGCTGGGCAATGCGGGTGTCACAGAGCAGGCCGACGTCATCGCGGGCTACGCGAGCGCGACGAGCCCCGAGGTGCGCCGGGCCTCCGCGAAGGCGCTGCGGAAGATTGCGACTCCAGAGGCCACGATGACCTTGTTGTCCCTGGCGGCGGACGCCCAGCAGCCCGTGCAGGCCACGGCGATGGAGTCCCTGGGGCGGCGCCCGCTGGACACGGGCCTGCTGATGGACCTGCGGGACCTGGCGCTGAACGGCGGGGTGAAGGTGGAGAACTACCACGTGTTCGTGTCGCTGGTGGCGCCGTACCTGGAATCGGAGCCGGACGTGGTGCGTGAGCTGCTGAGTCACCTGCTCACGCAGGACGTCCCGGACCGGCAGGTGCTCACGCGCATCCGGGGCCTGCTGGGGACCTGAGACGCGCTACTTGTAGACGTTCACCGTGCCGCCCCGGAACGCGGAGTCGCGCAGGACGAGGCCTTCCTTGTAGAGGCGGGCCGTCTTGGGGCCGACGAAGAAGTCCTTCGGCTGGCCGCGACGGAACGTCTTCTTCACGTGCTCCTCGATGTCCATGAACAGGCGCCGGAAGCGGTCCGGCGCCGCGTTCTTCCGGCCCGTCTGCGCGGTGATGTCCAGCTCCGCCCAGAGCTTGCCGCTGAGCAGCTCGCCCTCCTCGTTGGTGCGGCATCGCTCCAGGAAGATGACAGGGGAGCGTACCTCGTCCACGCGCCAGTAGCCCTTGTCCGGGCCGCGCTTCATCTTGTCGACGATGGCGGGGCCCAAATCGCTGGCCACCAGGTACATCTCCTCCTCGGGCAGCCGCTCCATGTTGTCCTGATGGGCGCGGAACGTCGTCCAGTCCGCTGGAACGCGCCGGGGGTACACCTCCAGCACGAAGCGCTCCAGGAAGCGGAAGAAGGCGAGCTCGTCGTCGGGAATCATGAAGAACTGAAGGACATTGGCCATTGCCCGGCCCTCATATCCTTGTGCACCTCCCCGCGAAAGCCCGGGGTGAGGCGGGTTATAGAGACTTCATGGATACCTGGCTGCTTTCCCGGATGCAGGAGCTGAAGGACCTCCAGGGGCTCATCGGCCTCGCCACGTGGGACCAGGAGACGTACCTGCCCTCCAAGGCGGGCTCCGCGCGCGCCCACCAGCTCTCCACCCTGCAGGGCATCCACCACGAGCGCCTGGTGGACCCTCGGCTGGGCGACGCGCTCGCCAAGGCGGCCACCGAGGCGGGTCTGACGGACGACGAGCGCGCCATGGTGACGGTCCTCCAGCGCGAGCGGGAGCGCGAGGTGTGTGTGCCCGCCGCCCTTGTCCGCGCCCTGGCCGAGGCCCAGAGCCATGGCCTCCAGGCGTGGCGCGAGGCCCGAAAGGAGCGCCGCTTCGCCCGCTTCCAGCCCGCCCTCCAGCGCCTCCTGGAGCTGCGCCGCGAGCAGGCGGATGCGTACGGCCATGACGGCGAGCGCTACGACGCCTTGCTGGAGGGCTACGAGCCCGGCATGCGCGTCTCCCGGCTCACCCCGGTGCTGACCACGCTGCGCGAGCAGCTCATCCCCATGGTGGGCAAGCTCACGGGCGCGAAGCGACAGGCGCCGGCCCTCTTCGACGGGCGGCACTTCGACAAGGACGCGCAGTTTCGCTTCACGCTGCGGCTGCTCGCGGACCTGGGCTTCGACCTGGAGGCGGGCCGGCAGGACTTGAGCATCCATCCCTTCACCGGGGGCACGCACCCGCTCGACGTGCGGCTGACGACGCATGTCGACGAATCGAACCCGCTGCCCGCCCTCTTCAGCACCATCCACGAGGCGGGGCACGGCCTGTTCGAGCAGGGCTTCGCGCCCGAGCACCACCGCACGCCGCTGGCGGCCTCGCCCTCCATGGGACTGCACGAGTCGCAGTCGCGGCTCTGGGAGAACCTGGTGGGACGAGGCCGCCCCTTCTGGGAGCACTACTTCCCGCTGCTGCGCGCGAGCTTCCCCGACGCGCTGGCGCACGCGGACCTGGACGCGTTCCTCACCGTCGTCAACGACGTGCGCCCGTCGCTCATCCGCACCGAGTCCGACGAGGTGACGTACAACCTCCACATCGCCGTGCGCTACGAGCTGGAGCTGTTGCTCATCCGCGACGAGCTGCCGCTCGCGGACCTGCCCTCCGCGTGGAACGAGCGCATGGAGCGCTACCTCGGCGTCACGCCGCCCGACGACACGCAGGGCGTGCTCCAGGACATCCACTGGGCCTGGGGCGAGCTGGGCTACTTCCCGACGTACTCCCTGGGCAACCTCTACTCGGCCTCGCTCTACCGCGTCGCCGCGCGGGAGCTGCCGGATCTGGACGGACGGCTTCGACAGGGGAAGATGCTGCCGCTGCGCGACTGGCTGCGTGAGCGCATCCACCGCCAGGGCTTCCGTCTGCCGGCGGAGGCGCGGGTGCGCGAAGTCACGGGACAGGGCCTCACCGACGTGGACTTCATCGGGTACCTGTGCGCGAAGTACGGTGCGCTCTACGGCGTCACGCTCTGAGGTTCGCCGGAGACGGGGTCGAGCGGAGTCAGTCGCCGCTCGCCCTGGAATCAGCGCTGTTCAGAACGAGAACAGGAGCGGGTGGCAGGAGCGGGCCAGCCGCAGCGCGTCCTTCGCCAGCGTGTACGAGCCTGGATCATCCGCGTCCAGCCAGGCCGTGCGCGCCACGAGGCTGCTCAGCTCGAAGCACAGGCTGGTGGTGCGCCGCGACAGGCGGCTGTCCTTGCGCAGCGCACGCACGTTGAGCTCGCACAGCTCCGCGCACTGCCGCAGCACGCGCACGGAGGCGCTGCTCAGCGGCTCGCCCTGCGCCACCAACCTCGCCATGCCCGCCTCGCAGGACGCCTGGCACTGGAGGCTCGCATCAATGCAGCGCGACACGTCCGCGCGAGCACCGCCCAGTCTCGCTCCCGTCATCGCTCGCACCTCCGAACCGCTAACCAGGGTATGCACGCCGAGCAGGGGGGCAACTGGAAGTGAGGCATGGGATGCCAGATGTTAAACGGTCACCATGCCCAAGCTCACGCTCGTCCCTGACGAAATCGAAGATTACGCCCGCGCGCATACCGCGGCGCCCGCGCCACTCTTCGAGGAACTCAAGGACATCACCCAGGCACGCACGTCCTCTCCGGGTATGCAGGTCGGGCCTGTCGAAGGCGCCTTCCTGAGAATGCTCGTCTCGCTCACGAGTGCGAAGCGCGTCCTGGAAATCGGGACCTTCACGGGATACTCGGCGTTGATGATGGCGGACGGGCTTTCCGACGACGGAGAGCTCATCACCTGCGACATCAACCCGGAGACGGCCGAGATTGCCCGCGCCTTCTTCGCACGCAGTCCGAATGGTCGGAAAATCCAGCTCCGACTCGGGCCTGCCCTGGAAACCCTGAAGACGTTGCGGGGCCCGTTCGACCTGGTCTTCATCGACGCGGACAAGGGGAGCTACAGCGCCTACTGGGACGCGGTGGTGCCGCTGGTGCGTCCCGGAGGGTTGCTCGTCGCGGACAACGTGCTGTGGTCCGGGCGTGTGCTGAGTCCCGAGTCCGCGCAGGACCACGCGGTGGTGGCCTTCAACGCGAAGGTCGCCGCGGATGCGCGCGTGGAGCCGGTGCTGCTGACGGTGCGCGACGGGATGATGCTCGCGCGCAAGCGCTGACTCAGTACCGCGCGAGGAACCGCGTCAATCCGGGCCGCAGGGCCTCGCGCTGGGCGATGCACTGGTCCACGCGCTCCAGGGACTGGGCCAGCGCGCGCTCTCCTCCCTCGAAGTCGCGAGCGCGTGGGGCGAAGAAGCGCTCCACTTCGTCACGGTGCCTGGCGTCGCAGAAGAAGGCGCCGCTCGACAGCAGCCACGTGGAGATGTCCCGGGGCAGCCGCTCGCGCAGGGTGTCGAAGTGCTCGCGCAGGAAGCCGAAGGCCACCTCGCGCGTGTGCGTCTCCGAGAGCTGGCTGAAGAGGATGGCCAGCGCCTCGCGCGTGTCCACCTTGGCGTCCAGCAGCAGCTCCAGGCTGGCGCGCGCGAGCTTCGCGTCGCGGAAGCCGCCCAGCGCTCCGAAGAGCAGTCCCCGCTCCTGTTCGGTGGTGGCGCTGCGCGCGGCGTCTCGCAGCCGTTGGTGCAGGGCGGCGTCTCCAGCCACCGCGGCGGACTGGAGCACCGTGGCCGCGTCCTCCGGTGGCAGGGAGGTCCGGTCCTCGAGCCAGCGCTGCGTGAGGCGACGGGCCTCCGCGCGCAGCTTCGGGTCCTCGCCCTCGTTGGCCGCCATCCACATCAGCGTGGGGCGCATCAACCTCAAGTCTTCGCTCTCGCCGGGCCGGGACACGAAGCCCACCGAGCGCGCTCGCTCGCCAAAGAGTCCACGCACGAAGCGCGCCCGGTGCGGACGCAGCGCATCCGGAACCAGGTCCGTGTGCACGCTGCCCACCACGCCCGCCGCGCTGTTCACCAGGTCCGGGCCTCCTTCACCCAGCCGCGTCACCAGCGTGAGGGCCTGGCTCACGTCCAGCTCGCCGCTGGAGAGCAGCGCCTGGGCATCCGCCATCAACACCAGCCGCTCCGGAATGGTGAGCTGCTGGCCGCCCTGTCGCGTCAGCCGCTCCATCCCATCTCCGCGCAAGAGCGCGTGGTAGTAGCCGCGCGCGTCCGCGTTCGGATGGACCCAGTCCGGACAGCCCTTGGCTTCGGTCAGCTCCAGCGAGCCCGTGGGCTCGGTGAGCACCGTGCAGACGCGGCCGTCCTTCGGGCCCACGGCGTAGCGTACGCACAGCGGCACCTGCCAGGGCCGCGAGTCCTCCGCCTGCATCGCCCCGAGCGGCAGGTAGCGCCGCTGCTCCAGCGCGAGCCTTGGCGGGCCGTCCTTGGGACACTGGAGCGTCATCGCCACCAGCGGCACGCCGGGCTGGTCCAGGAACGAGGAGAACACGGGCGCGACGTCCCGGCCGGCCTCCAGCGACAGCGCCTGGAAGAAGTCCTCCGTGGTGGCGGTGCCGCGCGCGTGCGCCTGGAGATAGTGGCGCACGCCGCGCTGGAAGGCGTCGGCGCCCACCCAGGACTCGAACATGGCGAGCACGGCGGCGCCCTTGCCGTAGGTGATGCCGTCGAAGGCGCTGTGGATGTCCCCGGGTGCTTCGATGGGCTGGCGGATGCTGCGCGCGGTGACGAGCCAGTCCTCGCGCATGGCGTGGCCTCGGGCCTCCACGCGGCGGATGTCTCCGCGCCACTCCGGACGCCAGCGCTTCACCACCTTGAAGGCGAGCCAGTCCGCGAAGGACTCGTTGAGCCACAGGTCGTCCCACCACGCGGGCGTGACGAGGTTGCCGAACCACTGGTGCGCCAGCTCGTGCGCCTGCGTCTCCGCGAAGCCGCGCTGGCGCCACACGGTGTCCTTGCCGGGCTCTGCGAGCACCAGCGGCGCGCCGAAGGTGATGAGGCCCGGGTGCTCCATCGCGCCGCCCACGAGCCCCGGCACCGCGAGCACGTCCAGCTTCGGGTACGGGTAGGGCGTGCCGAACCACGTCTCCAGCTCCGCGAGCAGCGGCGGGGTGACGGAGGCGGCCCAGGTCGTCTCCGCCGCGCGACCCCGGGGCACGACGATGCGCACCGGCACGCCGTTCTGTCCGGCCCGCCCCGCGTCCACCGACTCGAAGGGCCCCACCGCGAACGCCACCAGGTACGTCGGCAGGGGCGGCGTCGTCTGGAAGCGCACCGTCTTCCAGCCGTCCGTCCCGGGCTCCTCGGCGCGCACGGGGGTGTTGGCGAAGGCGGAGTCCTCCGCGCGCACGCGCAAGGTCAGCACCCAGGGAATCTTGAAGGCGGGCTCGTCGAAGCAGGGGAAGGCGCGCCGCGCGTACAGCGGCTGGAACTGCGTCATCGCGTACCAGCTCCCGTTCTCCTGCTCGCGGAAGACGCCACTGTCCTCCTTGTCGTACGCGCGGCCCGAGTACTCGACGTGCAGCGTGACGTGGCCGGCGGGCAGCGGCTCGCGCGCGACGAAGGCGAGCAGGTCTCCCCCCACGGGCAGCGCCTCCGTCGGCACGCGCGTGTCCCCCACCTGGAAGTGGCTCTGGCTCACCGTCAGCTCGGAGGCGTGAAGCCACAGGGTGCGCGTGGGCACGGACAGCGACAGCTCCACGTCCACCGTGCCTCGGAAGGTCTCCTTCCGGGGGTCCAGCTCCAGCGTCACCGTCTGCCGCGTGGGCCGCGCGCTCCAGTCCAGCCGCAAGCCCGGTGGCGACAGGACGCTGGCGTCGTCGACGGGAGGCGGCGCGACGCGGGCTCGCGTCACGGGAGGGGGCGCCAGCGAGGCCGCTTCACGCGAGCCGCTGACGCAGCCCGTGTGGAGGAGCGCCAGCAGCAGGGCGATGACCGCGCCAGGGTGTCCGAACCGCATCGGGAAGCTCCGTCCGCCAGACCAAGGGCGACTCGTGACGGAGGGCATTCCATCACCGCCGCCCTGCAGACGGTAGTGCTTCCACGAGGTGTCAGATGTGACGAGGTGGCGTGACAGCCCGGCGCTCAGCCACCGACGACGGGGAATGCGGCCAGGAGCTCGATGAGGGCGGGGCCATAGAGCTGCACCCGCTTGTCACCGAAGTAGGGCACCTGGGCCAGCTCCTCCAGGTTCTGGGGCGGCTGCGAGAGCAACGCGTCCATCAGCGGGTTGGTGAGCACCACGCTGGGCGTCACCTTTCGCTCGGTGGCCTTCTCCACGCGGAAGGCCTTGAGGGCGTCCTCGCGCTTGCGGCGGTTGGTGTCCTTGGGCCCCTTGTTCTCCCGCTCCTGGGGCAGCTCTCCGTTGCGCGACTTCTCCAGTTGCACGCGGACGATGGCGAGCACCTCGTCACCGTGGGCGCGCACGAAGGCGCCGCGCACGCCCGCCGCGCGCGCCAGGTCCTTGGGCGTGGAGGGCAGCCGCGTGGCGATGTCCGCCAGCGCCATGTTGGAGAGCATGCGCCCCATGGGGACGTTCTCCTGCTCCGCCCACTCCAGCCGCTTGCGGTGCAGCGCGTGGGCGATGGCGTTCGCCAGCGTCAGCTGCGTGGGGGACAGTCCCGAGCGCGGCAGCTTCGGCTTGAAGTCCGCGCCCACGTCGGGCCGGGCCACGGCTTCGTCACAGAGCCGGTCGCAGTCCAGCACCACCTCTTCCAGGATGCCCGCCTCGCGGCACGACTCGCGCACCTGCCGGCCCAGCTCGCACAGGTAGCGCACGTCGTTGGCGATGTAGGTGTGCATGCCCGGGGGCAGGGGGCGCAGCGAGAAGTCGGACTGCTGATGCTCCTTCGGCAGCTCCACGCCCAGCTTCTCCCGGGCCACGTCCGCCAGTCCGACCTTGGGCCAGCCCAGCAGCGTCGCGGCCCGGTGGGTGTCGAACAGGCCCCGCACCCGCACCCCGCCTTCGGCCAGGAACTGCAAATCGCCCTGCGCCGCGTGGAAGTACTTGGTGCGCTCCGGGTCGGCCAGCAGCGGGGCGAGCAGCCGGGCCTCCACGCCGGGCTGGAGCGTGTCGAAGAGGAAGACGTCCTCGTCGGTGGCGACCTGGAGGAAGCACAGCCGGGCGCGGAAGGCGTGCATGGAGTCGGCCTCCAGGTCCACGGCCAGCTCGCGGGCCGCCTCCAGCTTCTGGAGGGCGCTCTGGGCCCCGGTGGAATCCACCACGTCCACGTCACCCTGCGGGTAGGTAGGCATCGAGCTGAGCAGGCTAGCGGACCGGACCGCCTGAATGACGTGTTTTTTCCCGGGCCGCCGCTAGGATGGCCACGCCGATGAATGACGTCCAGCGCCTGGAAAAGAGTCTGCTTGGCCACATGGGCCGAGCCATCGCGGACCACCGCCTCATCGAGGACGGGGACCGCATCATGGTGGGTGTGTCCGGAGGCAAGGACTCCTACACCATGCTCTACCTGCTCCGGGAGCTGCAGCGCCGAGCGCCGGTGAAGTTCGACCTGCTCGCGGTGAACCTGGACCAAGGACATCCTGGTTTTCCGGGACACGTCCTGGAGGAGTACTTCCAGCGGGAGGGCTACGCGTACAAGCTCCTCAAGGAGGACACGTACAGCATCGTCCTGGAGAAGACGCCGCCCGGCAAGACGCAGTGCTCGGTGTGCTCGCGCATGCGGCGGGGCATCCTCTATACGGCGGCGGTGGAGCTGGGGTGCACCAAGATTGCGCTGGGCCACCACCGCGACGACCTCATCCACACGCTCCTGCTCAACATGTTCTTCGCCGGCTCCATCAAGGCGATGCCGCCCTTGCTCAAGAGCGATGACGGGCGCAACGTGGTCATCCGGCCGCTGTGCTACGCGCCGGAGAAGGACATCGCGAAGTTCGCGGAGCTGAAGGCCTTCCCCATCATCCCCTGCGACTTGTGCGGCACGCAGGAGAACCTCCAGCGCAAGCGGATGCAGCGGCTGGTGGAGGACCTGGGCAAGGAGATTCCCAACGTCCGGCAGAGCCTTCTCAACGCGATGGCCAACGTGCGGCCGTCGCACCTGCTGGACAAGGCGCTCAACCCCGACCCGCTGAACGCGAGCGAGGCGGAAGTGGCGGTGGCGCCCACTCAAGACACGCAGGACACGCAAGGGGGAGCCAGTCCATGGCTCGAGAGCAGGCAGTGAGCGCGCGCAAGGAGCGTAACGCCGCGCTGGTGGAGGCGATGTTGCTGGCGGCGATGGCCGACGGCCGTGTGTCTCAGCGGGAGATGCAGACGTTGCTCAGCCGCGTGCTGGAGCGGCCGGAGTTCGAGGGCACGCGTCCGGAGGAGCTCAACGCGCTGGTGGAGACCAGCGCGGCGCGGCTGTCGGAGGCGCGAGATTTGGAGGACGTGCTCGCGTCGCTCAGGCGCAGGCTGCCGGACCACAAGAACCGGATGCTGGCCTTCGGGCTGGCGGCGGCGGTGGCGCTGGCGGACCAGCGGGCCACGCGCACGGAGCTGGGGCTGCTCAAGACGTTCCAGGCCGCGCTGGGCATCTCCGAGGACGAGGTGGCTCAAATCATCGACGTCATCGAGAACGGTGGCAGTCTGGCGGAGGCCCTGGGCGAGCCGCTGGAGCGGCTGTTCGCGGAGGTCATGGTGCTGGTGAGCGCGGCGGACGGGCGGCTGAAGGAGGCCGAGGCCCGGGCGCTGGTGGAGAGCTTCGCGGCGGACCCCCTCTTCGAGAACGTCAGCCCGGAGCGCGCGCAGAGCTTCGTGAGCGAGTCGGTGGCGGCGCTGTCTGCGGAAGGGCTGCCCCAGCGGCTCCAGGTGCTGGCCCACGGCCTGACGACGCACACCCAGCGGGTGAAGGCGTTCCGGCTGGCCACGAAAATCGCCCATGCGGGGGGCGAGCCCAGTCTTCCGGAGCAGCGCATCCTGGACATGCTCCAGGCGACGTTCGGTCTGGCTGACGACGAAGTGGCGCGACTGGGCAGGGAGGGGTAATCAGGGGGGCAGCATGACCCTTCAAGTCCCTTCCACCTCCAGGCACTCCTTCCGCTTCGGGCTGCCGCCGTCCCTGGGCAGTGAGATGGCGCGGGAGCGCGCGGACCGGCTGGCGGCCTTCCTCCAGAGGGCGCTGGGCAAGCTGGTGGAGGTGAGCGTCGCGTCCAGCTACGAGACGCTCGCCAAGGACTTGCTCTCCGGGCGCGCTGACGCGGCCTGGGCGCCTCCCTTCGTCTGTGCGCGGATGGAGGCCATGGGCGTGCGGGTGGTGGTGCGAGGGGTGCGCCGAGGCATGTCGTCCTATCGCTCGGCGCTGGTGTGCCGGGCGGGGGCGGGGCTGACGGTGGAGCGCCTCAAGGGCACCACGGCGGCGTGGGTGGACCGGGATTCGGTGGCGGGCTACCTGTTGCCCACCGCGTACCTGAAGGCGCAGGGGCTGGAGCCCGCGCGGGCCTTCTTCGCGCAGCACTTCACGGGCTCGTACCAGGGCGCGCTGGAGTCGGTGCTGGACGGCAAGGCGGACGTGACGAGCGTCTTCTGCCCGCCGTCCTCCACGGGGCTGACGTACAGCACCGGCGTGGAGGACGTGCTGGGGACGGGCGCGGGGCGCCGCTTCGAGCTGATTGCGTACACGGACGAGGCGCCCAATGACGGGGTGCCGGTGGCCATGGGGCTTCAGCCGCAGCTGGTGACGGCGCTGGAGTCGACGCTGCTGGGCTTGCAGGCCTCGCCGGACGGCGTGTCGCTGTTGAAGGACATCTTCAACGCGGAGCGCTTCGAGCCCTCGCCGCGCATGGGCTACCGCGCGCTGTACCGCGTGGCGCTCGCGAGCCTGTAGCGCGCTGTCCCACGCGGGCCGTGACGGCGCGGTTTCGCGGTGCGCGCATGGCGCGTCGCGGCGCGCGATTTCGCGTGGGGGGCTCCGGGGAGGCGGTGCAGGATGCCGCGCATGAGCGAACTCAAGAGCTACCAGGGCGGCTGTCACTGCGGGCAGGTGCGGTACGAGGTGAAGCTGGACCTCTCCCAGCCCGTGGTGACGTGCAACTGTTCCATCTGTCAGAAGACGGGCTCCATGTTGAGCTTCGTCCCGGTGTCGGAGTTCACGCTGCGCTCCGGGGAACCGGCCCTCACGGACTACCAGTTCAACAAGAACGTCATCCACCACCTCTTCTGCTCGAAGTGCGGCGTGCGCTCCTTCGCGCGCGGCGTGGGCCCGGATGGCAGCGAGATGGCCGCCATCAACGTGCGCTGCCTGGATGGCCTGGACCTGGGCGCCGTGAAGACGATGCAGTTCGACGGCCGGAGCCGCTGAAGCCGTCAGTCGTCTTCGGGCTCGCCATGAGAGCCACCGCGCGGCGGCACGCGCTTGGGCGCGGAGCCGCTGTCGGCGGGCCTCGCGGAGCCTGTCCGGCCGGGAGGAGGCGAGGGCGCCTTGCCGGAGCCCGTGCCGCCCCTGGCTGGAGCCGTCGGAGCCGGCGAGCCGCCGTTGGTGCCCTGGCCTCGCGGAACGGGCGCGGCGGTTGTCGAGGAGCCCGCTCCCGCGCGCCGGGGCCCCATGGGCGTGGTCGACGATGCGGACACGCCTCCCGGAGTCTTGGAGGGCAGGGCCGGCGCCGAGGGTGAGGAGGCACCTGGCTTGCGCGGAGGTGCGGGCGCTCCACGCGGCACGGCCTTCGGCGCGGAGTTGCCCGTGTCACCCGCCGCCGCCGCTGCCGCCGCGGCCTGCTGCCTTGCGGCGAGGCGCGGGTCGTAGTGGATGACGGTGGGCTCGGCGGCGAGCCGCTCCTCCTCCAGCTCCTCCGAATACGTGTCCTGCATGAAGGCCGCGAGGTGCGCCGGCGTCGCGTGCAGCTTGTGCTGCACGAGGAACTCATCCAGCGCGAGCTGCACTTCGCCCGCCGATGCGAAGCGCTCGTCGCGCTTGCGCGCCAGCGCCTTGAGCACAATCGCGTCCAGCTCCTTCGGGATGTCCGCGTCCAGCTCCGACGGCGGGACAATCTTCGTCCCCACCACCGCCTTGAGTGTGGCGATCTCCGTGTCCCGCTTGAACAGGCGCTGGTGCGTCAGGAGCTCGTAGAACACCGTGCCCAGCCCGAAGATGTCGGAGCGGTGGTCCAACGGCTCGCCCCGCGCCTGCTCCGGGGACATGTACGCGTGCTTGCCCTTGATGGTGCCGACCACCGTCTGGGAGAACTTCCCGGACGCCTTCGCCACCCCGAAGTCGATGAGCTTGACGCCGCCGTTGTAGCCGACGAGCACGTTCTGCGGTGACACGTCCCGGTGGATCAACGCCAGCTTGCGGCCCGACGGACTGCGCGCGTTGTGCGCCGCATCCAGCCCCGCCGCCGCGTCCGCGATGATGCGGCACTTGAGCGCCAGCGGAATCGACAGCTTGCGCTGCTGGGCCCTGAGTCCCAGGGGCCCCACCGCCTCGCCATGCACGTACTCCATGGCGATGAAGTACTGCCCGTCCACGTCACCCAAGTCGTAGATCTGGGCGATGTTCGGGTGGTTGAGGTGCGCGGCGATGCGCCCCTCGTCGAGGAACATCTCGATGAACTCGTCGTCCTCGGACAGGTGGGGGAGCAGCCGCTTCACCACCAGCAGCTTCTGGAAGCCCACCGGCCCCTTCTGCCGAGCGAGATAGACGGCGCCCATCCCGCCGATGGCGATTTTCCGCAACAGCTCGTAGCGGCCGAATGTCTCCACGTCGGGGCCACGATAGCCGTGCCGGGGCCACATGCGGAAGCCCGCGCCGCGTCATTTCCCCGGAGACGACAGCGCCCCGCATCCAGGTGGATGCGGGGCGCTCTGCTTCAAGTCTCTCAGGGGACCTTGCAGACGCTGCGGTAGCGCACCTCCACCGTCTGTCCGGGCCTCGGCACCGCCGCGCCCCCGAAGACGATGGCGTTCGCGGCCCCGTCATACGTCCACTGGGCCTCCGGCACCGGCTGGCCCTGCACGCGCACCGTCATCTCCGCGGCGCCCGCGGGCTGGGCCGTCAGCGGGAAGTCCGCCTGCAGGTCACCGGCGCGCTGGATGACCGAGTCCAAGAGGGGCCGGTAGTCTCCCTCGCAGATGGACTCCGCCCGGCCGCCCGTCCCCCGCGCGACTTCCGCGAAGCGGTCCGCGTCGCCGCCGGCCGTGGTGCAGCGGTTGTCGGTGGGCACCAGCGCGTAGAGCTGGCTGCGGTGGGACATGCCCGTGCCCTTCAGCGTCTGGAGGAACTGGATGTAGCTGTCCGGCACGAAGCCCGAGTTGTCGTCCTCGTCCGCCAGCACCACCACCGCCATCCGCGCCGCCGGCCGCGTGAAGCCCCAGTTGCCGTCGTTGGGCTGCGCGGTGCGCGGGTCGTCCGTCTGCTCGGACAGCGGCGCGGAGAGCGCCTGGCGCATCGTCTCCAGGCCCTGCACCA
This sequence comes from Myxococcus qinghaiensis, assembly GCF_024198215.1. GTDB lineage: Bacteria > Myxococcota > Myxococcia > Myxococcales > Myxococcaceae > Myxococcus > Myxococcus qinghaiensis. The sequence goes on along the minus strand of NZ_JAKCFA010000008.1, from coordinate 354,112 downwards.
GGTTGTGGCACAGGCCCACGTCGATGTTGGCCTGCAGCCCCGCCGCCGCGTTGGGGCTGTTGCTGGAGAGCACCCGAGCGCGGTTGCCGTCCACCGGGAACAGGCGCCCGGCCTCGCCACCGTTGGCGCCGCCACCGCACTGTGGCCCGCGCTGCACCAGGCCCGTGCTGGTGACACCCACGCGCACGTCCACGTTCTGCTGCCGCGCGTAGTCCAGCCAGCCCGGAATCGCCGCCTTCAGGCGCTCCTGGTACGGGTCCATCGTCGTCGTGTTGGAGACCACGAAGAGCACGTCGAGCTGGCTGTCGGTGCCCTGCGTGTAGCGGTCCACCTGGATGCCCTCGTGGTTCGTCTCGCCAATCAGCGGCACCAGGAAGGGCGAGGCGTCAGTCGAGGAGCGCAGGTACATGGGCGTGTAGTGCTGACCCAGCACGTTGCGCGCGTAGTCCACCTCCAGCTCGAAGCCCTCGCCGGCCAGGAGCGTGCGCGGCTGGGTGATGGGCGTCAGCAGCGAGAACTGGGTGCTCGTGCCGTTGCCGATGTCGGCGCCCGTCACGGTGATGGGCTCGCTGCACCGGTTGGAGATGTACGTCTTGCGCGGCGCCGCGGCGCAGTCGTAGCGGATGGCCCCGAAGTCCACGTACGAGGGCGTGGCGACCAGGCAGCTCGTCTTGGACACGCCCTTGAGGGGCAGCGTCACCGTGGGCGCCGCCGGGTTGTTCACCGTCAGCTTCAGCTCGCCCGTGTACTCGCCCTCGGCCGAGGGCCGGAAGGCGACCATGGCGCTGAAGGCCGTGTCGTAGAGCACCACGCCGCCGGTGAGCCTGCCGCCCGGCATGAAGAAGGCGCCGTTCGCGTCGTTGGACAGGTGCACGTCCTTCACCGCGCACTCCGCGCGGCCCGGGTTGCGGAAGTAGAAGCCCAGCACCGCGCCCCGGCCCGGCACCACGTTGCCGAAGTCCATCACCGGCTGGGGCAACAGCTCGTACACGCACGGCCCGCTGGTGCGCGCCCGGCCCGTCAGGATGACCTCGCGCTCCGAGTTGAAGATGTCGTCCGAGCGCACGCGCAGCCGCGCCTGGAAGGTGCCCTCCGACGTCGGCTCGAAGTAGACCTTCAGCTCCAGGGCGTCGTTGCCCGGCGCGATTTCCAGGCCACCGGAGTCGAACTCGGGCCACGCGCCCGCCACCCACGGATAGCGCTGCGTGCCGCGCGTGGGCACGTCCACGTTGAACTGGTTGCTGGCGCCGTCAGAGGCCACGCCCACGAAGCGCAGCGAGCCGTTGGTGCCCGCGTTGGTGATGCGGATGACCTTCTCCACCTTGCCGCCCACCGGCAGCTCGCCGAAGTCCAGCGCCACCGGCGTCACCGCCAGGGTGGGCCGGCCGCCGCGGGCGTCCAGGATGACCTCCGACTGCCGGGGCTTGTCGGACGCGTAGTTCACCTTGAGGTCGCCCACGTTGGGGCCGGAGAAGCGCGCGGCGAACTCCATCTTCAGCTCCACCACCTCGCCCGGCGCCACCGTGGAGCCCTCCGGCTTGGAGAGCGGCACGAAGGCGTGGTCGCTGGTGATGAGCTGCGAGATGGTGACGGGCCGCCAGGTGATGTTGCGCGCCCGCGTGAAGGACTGCGTGCGCTCATGCACCGGAATCAAGTCGAACGGCACCGGCGCCGGGTCGAACACGAAGGCGGTGGCCACCGAGTTGCCCTTGAGGTCCACCACCGTCGCCGTGCACGTCTCGCACGAGCGCACCTCCAGCCGCGCGTCCATGGACCCCAGCGCGCGCGGAAGGTACTGCGTGCTCACCTTGCGCGAGGACAGTGGCGGAATGGTGATGGTGTCCGGAGTGAACGGGTCCGGCCAGTCGCCGCGCACCGCCAGCGTCAACGGCAGGTCCACCGGATTGGTGACGGTGACCTCCAGGTTGCGCTCGCTGTCCACCTCCAGCGTCTCGTAGTCGAGCACCGGCGGGTCGATGATGATTTGCGTGGGCGTGCCCAGGCCGGTGACACGCACCTGCGCCTGCGCGCCCTGGTTCGCGTCGGTGGAGACGTAGACAGTCTCCTCCGTCACGCCTTCACCCAGCGGGTGGAAGCGCACGCGCACCAGATGCGACTCGCCCGGCATCACCCGGCCGCCGCCGTCAGCCAGCTCCACCTCGTACGAGGGGTTGCCGATGATGGGCAACGCCTCGATGGCGAAGAAGGGCACATAGCCGACATTGCGGATGCGCACCTCTCGCTCCCGCCACTCGCCCACCGGCACCTCGCCGAAGTCGAGCACGTCCATGTCCACCACCGCTGTGGCCTGCACCGCGCGGGTTTCATTCCCCTCGTGGCAGCCAACCAGTCCGGTGGCGACGAGCACCGCCATCGCGAGGACTCGCCCCCTCAACCCCATCCCCATTGTCCGCTCCTCACCCTTCTCCCCACACGCACCCGTCTGGGTCCGGTGCGTGATCCGCCGACTCCCTCCGATCCAATTCGCATACCAACCCGTGGGACCTAGGGTGGTGTCCTGAATTCAAGGGGTTGGGATGCGCAGTCGCCGCCGTGGGCCTCAGGTGGAACGGAGTTACCCTGGAAGGTGAAAGAGTTTTCCAGGTGTTCTGACCGGTGCGGGCTCTTCAGCGGATGAAGTCGCGGAGCGCACGAGCGACTTCGGCGGGCCGTTCCAGGTGCACGTGATGTCCACCAGGAATCATCAGCGGCGGTGCGACGAGGGTGCGCAGGGCCGCCACCCGCGCATCCAGCTTCCGAGCGTCAGGCCACAGGCCGTCCTGGCCGCGGATGAGCTGCACCGGGCAGGTGAGGGCGGCCTGGAGGGCGAGCCACTGTGCTTCGTCGTACCCCTGCGCGAAGCGGCGCCTGTGTCGTGAGTCGAACGTGAAGGCCACCCCCCCTTCGTATGGCTCGGTGCCATGCCGGGCCAGATGCAAGGCGGCGGCCTCCGGCAAGGAGGGGTTGTTCTCGCGCAGTCGCCCGGCGGCGGACGCGAGATCCGGGTAGCGCTTGCGATTCGGGGGCCGGCGCGAGTCATTCAGGAAACCTCGCAGCCGCTCCACCGCGACTTCGGGCGGGCCGCCGCTGGGGCCCAGGCTTTCGATGAGCGACAGACTCAGCACCCGCTCCGGCCGCACGGCCGCGTACGTCAGCGCGACGATGCCGCCCAGCGAGTGGCCCACCAGGTGAGCGCGCGTGAGGCCCAGCCCGTCCAGCGCGGCCTCGATATCGAGGAGGTGGTCGCCGGATTGGTAGTGGGCCTCGGGCGGCGCGTGCGCGCTCTGCCCCATGCCCCGGAAGTCGAGCAGCGCCACACGCCAGTCGGCGGGCACGTGCTCCAGGACACCGTCGAAGCTGTGCGAGTGGTCCAGCCAGCCGTGGAGGAACAGCACGGCGGGCGCGGTGTCGGGGCCCGGACGCCAGCGCACGTGGAGGCGCAGGCCCTGGGCATCGACGAAGCGGGATTCGAGCGGGGTGGACACGGGGAGGCTCCTCCCCGTGGCTTACCTCAGCGTGCGGCGTGTCTCTAGCGCGGCGGCGAGGGAGGCCGAGGCGGCCCCCCGGTATCGGGCTTGGACATCACCAGCGCGAGCTGTCGCGCCTGGTTCTCCGTGGCACAGCGATACTCCTGGATCCTCCCGTTCTCCTTCTCGATACGGAGTACCCAGACGTCGTTTTCCTTCGTGACATTCGGCCGCTGAGACATGTGGCGGTTCCTCCCCACCCTGGGGCACAAGCACGTCTCGTGCCCGACAACAGGTTTGGAGCCAAATGCCCGATATCCGGACCCTGCTGCCCGCACGGGTAGGGTCAGGTGACAAATTTGGTTCGCCCTTGCGACAAATTTTGGATCATGACCCTGACAGCCCTTGCGTAGTACCCCAGGGCTGGGTCGCTTGAGACCTTATCCATGAGAGGGATTGGATGTTTCAGAGGGCGTCCGGCCACTCCCAGGCGGAGCGGTAGCCCTCGGTCGTTTGAGTCCCTTCGATGAAGCGCGCATAGAAGGGGTGACCGCTGAGGGTGGCGGAGTCGCCTACGACGAAGAGGTGTCGGCGGGCGCGGGTGAGGGCGACGTTCATCCGGCGCAAGTCGTTGAGGAAGCCGACCTGGCCCTCGCTGTTGGAGCGGGTGAGGGAGACGAGGATGGCGTCCTTCTCCCGGCCCTGGAACGCGTCCACGGTGTCGACCTCGACGTCGGGGGCGAAGGACTCCAGGCGCTCGCGCAGGCGGTGGGCCTGGGCGCTGTAGGGCGTAATCACCGCGAGCTCGCGCTGGGACAGTCCGGCCGCGAGCAGCGCGCGGGCGCGGGCCTCGATGAGGTCCGCCTCGCCGGTGTTGAAGAGGCTGCGGGTGGTGGGCTCCACCTCCTCGTCGAAGCCCTTGCCCGCGGTGTCGAGGAAGAGGACGGGCGGGGCGTCCAGCTGCGCGTCGGGAGGCAGGACGTCCGCGAGCGTGCGGTCCGCGACGGAGGGGTGGGCGCGCAGCGCGCCGCCGTACATCTCGCGGGAGGGGAAGTCCATGATGCGCGAGTTCATCCGGTACTGCTCGCGCAGCATGCGCTTGACGCCGTCGCCGTGGTCCGCGAGCAGCCGCTCGAAGAGGCTCACCGCGAGGCCCGCGCGGGCGGCCTCCTGCGACAGCACGGTGGGCGGCAGCTGCTGCGGGTCTCCGGCGAGGATGACGATGGGCGCGCGCAGGAAGCCCAAGAGGGCGAGCGGCTCGGTGGCCTGGGTGGCCTCGTCGAGCAGCGCCAGGTCGAACTTCTCGCCGGAGAGCACGTTGGACTCCAGGCTCGCGAGCGTGACGCAGACGACGTCCGCGTTGGCCAGCACGGCGCGCACCGCCTTGCGCTCCAGCGCGCGGGCCTCGTCGAGCATCGCCTTGGCCTCCGTCGTGGAGGCGCGCGCGTTGGAGAAGCGCTCGCGGCTGCGGCCCTGGGTGCGCTGGCGCCGCGCGTAGCCCAAAAGCGAGAACGCCTCGTCGAAGAGGTCCCTGGAGATGATGCGGTCCGGGTGCTCCTCCACGACGATGTCCAGCGTGTGCTCTTGCAGCCGGGCGGCGACGCGGGCGGGGTGGCCCACGCGAATCGCTCGCAGGCCCTGGGCCAGACACAAGTCGAGCAGGTGGTCCACGGCGGCGTTGCTGGCGGCGGTGCACAACAGGCGCTGTCCCCGCGCCACGGCTTGCGCGGCGACTTCCGCCAGCACGGTGGACTTGCCGGTGCCCGGCGGGCCGTGGACCAGGAAGAAGTCCTCGGCGGCGAGCGCGCGTCCCACCGCGTCCAGTTGCTCCGGGTTGAGGGGCCGGCCGGCCTCGAAGGGGCGGGGCGTGTCGGTGCGCGGAGGCTCGTTGCCCAGGAGGACTTCGCGCTTGCGGCGCTCCAGGCCCTTGTCCATCGCCTTCACGCGCTGGAGCCCGTTGCGCATCCGCTCGTAGGTGATGTCGTTGGGGACGACGTCCAGCCGCAGCAGGCCCTCGTGCACGTACGGCGGCGGCGAGCGGTCGAAGGCGAGCTGGAGGCGCGTGGCGCTGGCGCGCGAGATGAGCGCCTTGGCGGGCTCGCTCACCTCGGCGCGTCGGGGGAACACCGCCACGAGGTCGCCGTTGTGCAGTCGCGAAGGAAGTCGCGCGCGGTCGGCTCGGGCCAGGGTGAGCAGGACGCGGCCACCCAGGCCGACCGCCTCCTCCACCGTCTCCAAATCCAGGACGGAGAGGCCCTGCTCCTCGCGCTCATGGAGGGACAGGCCCTCGGCGAGGGTGGCCAGGCGGGCTTTCTCGGCCTCGCGCTCCTTGGAGAGCAGTGAGCCGAGCTGGTCGAAGAAGGAGACGTCACGGGCCATGGGCCTTGTCATGCCATCCGGACGCGGCGGCGGCCAGTGTCTCGGATGCTGGCGTGTCGCGCGGTGGGCGGAGGGCCGGTGCCCCGTGTCGGAGCTGGAGCACCGGCCCTCCCGTCGTCGGGGGACGACTACGGCTGGATGAGGCCGCCGCTCACCACGAGCGCGTACAAGGCGTCGATGGCGCGCGTCGACAGGTTGGTGTCCTGGACAATCTGGTCGCCCAGCACTTCCACCGTCCACTTGCCCGCCTCGGGCTCACGGACGAAGACGTTCTCCACGGTGTCCACCGTGTTGGAGGTGCCGCCGGGCGTGGAGACGTTGCCCGCGGACAGCCCGTTGTTGCCCCAGTAGATGACGCCCGACGGCGACGTCACGCGCACCGACAGGTCATTGATGCGCGCCTGCGCGGCGCCCACGGTGCCCGCCGGGTCCGTGTAGACGAGGGTGACGTTGAACTCCTTCTCACCCTGCGGCACGGCGACCGAGTAGCTGTTGACGCCCAGGGGCAGCAGGTTGTCCGTCTCGTTGATGATGCTCGTCTGCGCGGCGCGCGTGTGCAGGCGCTTCAGGTCCGCGTGGCCCCAACCCTGGCGCACGCGCGTCAGGTCGCCGTTGGTGCCGCCCAGCGTCCACTCGTAGCGAGACGCCAGGTTGATCATCAGCGCCTTGGCGGTGGCCATCTTCGGGCGGCTGGCGAAGACATCCGTCCCGCCGCCGAAGCCGGCCCACACACCCTCGTGCCACATCTGGAACAGCAGGCCGAAGTGGCCCGCCGTCTGCGGCGTGGCCGCGCTGGTGCCGCTGAAGTTGTAGTACGACGTGTTGCTCGTGTTGTTGGCCGAGCGGACCGCGTCATAGAAGAACGAGAGGTCCGGCTTGATGCGCCCGTCCGCCGCGGGGCCGATGCTGGCGCCGCCGTTCCACCGGTCATCGCCGGGGTTGGCGTTGTCGTAGTGGTAGAAGCCGCCCACCGAGACGATGTTCTTCGCCCACGCCTGGGGCCGCGAGTTGCGCGTGCCGGAGTTGCTCTGCGACTGGGTGCTGAGGATGGGGTGCTTGAAGAGGTAGTCGTCCACCTCGGCGGAGATGGTGGTGTACGCGGTGCCCAGCGTGCTGCCCACGCTCGACGTCTGGAACACGGCGCGGTACGGGCCGGCCGGGTCCGTCAGCTCGCGGTTGATGTCGTAGCGGGACTTGGGGCCGCCGAACTGGCTGGACTGGCTGTAGAGGAAGAAGATGCCCTGGCCGTCGGGCAGGAGGCCCCGCGCGTTGGCGTCCACGCCCTTGGCGAAATTGATGCTGTAGCAGCTCGTCCCGTGCGCGCTGCCGGCGCTGGACGTGCTGTGGATGAGCGGCGCGGTGGGCCACTCCTGGTGCGTCGTGCGCAGCTCGGTGTCGAAGATCTCCCCGCGCACGCCCTGGCCCGTCCAGGTCTCGTTCGTCTCCAGGTAGTTGGCGCCGCCCACCTCGCGGACGTTGTTCATGTCCACTTCACCCGGCCCGCCCCAGCGGTCGATGTACTGCACCGCATTGGAGCGCACGAGCCGCTCGAGCTGCGGCTGGGTGAGCGTGGCCTCCACGCGCAGGCCGCCGGCCTCGACGAGCTCCACCGTGCCGCCCAGCTTGCGCACCGTCTCAGCGACTTCACCCTGCCGGGCCGCGCCGCGCTCGCCCACCATGATGGAGTAGCGCTGCGGCTCCAGCCTCGCCGAGCGCCCCGTCAGGGCCTCGCGCAGGAAGTCCTCCACGCGGTACTCGGGATGGTACGGCCCCACCCAGCGCACGAAGGGCAGCTCCGCCACGCGCTTGCGGGTGTCCGCGTTCATCTCCACCAGGAAGGTGTGGTCCGTGAGGAAGCGCAGCACCTTGCCGCCCTCGCGCTCCAGGGCTTCCCTCAGCTCGGGCAGCGGCGTCGCCTGGAGCTGCACGAGCGACAGCGTGTTCTCCGCGTCCGCCGCCAGCAGGCCCGCCACCAGGGGAACCTGCGCGCTCAGCGGGTCGAACGTCACGTGCGCCAGGCGCACCTCGTGGGTGGTGGCCATGGCGCGGCCCACCAGCTCCGTGCCGCCCCGGCTGTAGGCGAAGAAGTCCTGGCGCTTTCCGTCCGCGCCCTCCTCCTCCCAGACATGGAGCTGGAGCTGCGTCTTCGGAACGCCGAGCGTCCGCAGCCCGTGGATGGTGTTGTCCGTGCGGTGGAGCACGTGGCCCGTGCCCGTGACGAGCGTGTAACGGCCGCTCACCGTGGCGGCGAGGCCCTTGGCGGGACGCGCCGCGCTCGCGGCCTGGGTGTCGACGATGCGCGCGGGAAGCGACGACGCGCGCTCGACGCCCGCGCGTGACGGCGACTTCGACGCCGCGAGCACCGGCAGCGGTGTGATGAGGCCCAGACCCAGGGCCATGACAGAGAGCCGACGCCAGCGTCCCGCATACGACGAGAAGGGGGTTTCCATGCGGTGTCTCCTGTTCGGGTTGCGCTTCGTGCTGCGGCCACCTGCTCCAGTGCGAGCGGTGGATTACGACAGCTCTTGAATTTGTGTAATTCGAGATTTAATTGTTAATCGAGACAATCGATTCGGGGCAACACATTCGCGGTGCGGGCCGCGTGGGCTGTGCAACGGCTTACATCGCGGCGGGGTTTGGGTAGACGCGCGCGCCGGGAGCGGCATGCCCTCGCGGGTCTTCCGTTGCAGGGCAGGGCGCGAGCCCGGAAGTGCCCTCCGCGCGGAGCGTCAGCCGAGGAGCGGGCGTCGCGTCCGGAAGGGCTCCGTCATGGAACTCATCCTCTTCATCGGGTTGCAGGCCTCCGGCAAGAGCCGCTTCTTCCAGCGCCACTTCGCGGACACGCACGTGCTGGTGAGCAAGGACCTGTGGCCTCACGCGCGACGCAAGGAGGCCCGGCAGCGCCGGCTCATCGTCGAAGCGCTGGGCGCGGGGCGTTCAGTGGTGGTGGACAACACGCACCCGACACTGGCGCAGCGCGCGCCGCTCATCGCCCTGGGGCATGAACAGGGCGCGCACGTCCTCGGGTTCTACTTCGAGTCGAGGCTCGCGGACTGCCTGGCCCGGAACGCGAAGCGCGAGGGGCGGGCTCGGGTGCCGGAGGTGGCGCTGTTCGCCACGGTGAAGCAGCTGCGGCGGCCGAGCCTCGAGGAAGGGTTTGATTCGCTGTACCACGTGAGCTGGACCGTCGATGGCGGCTTCATCGTCGAGGACTGGAAGGAGGAGCGAGATGTGGGACCCGGATGAGCTGGCCCAACGCATGCGAAGAGGCGAACTGTTCCACGACCTGCGCCTCCTGCCTGGGGCGTGGGTGGTGGTGCGCGTGGATGGACGAGGCTTCTCCCGCTTCACGCAGGAGCGCTTCGAGAAGCCCTTCGACCCGCTCTTCCACCGGTTGATGGTGCGCACGGCCAGCGCGCTCTTGGAGGAGTTCCAGGGCGCGTACGCGTACACGCAGAGCGACGAAATCTCCGTGCTCTTCCGGCCGGACTGGTCGCTGTTCGACCGTGAGGTGGAGAAGCTGGTGTCGCTGGCCGCGAGCCTGGCGAGCGCCACCTTCACGCACGCGCTCGGCGTGCCGGCCATGTTCGATGGGCGGGTGTGGCTGGGCACGGATGAGCGCTCGGTGCTGGACTACTTCGCGTGGCGCCAGGCGGATGGCACGCGGTGCTCGCTGCACGGCTGGTGCTACTGGACGCTGCGCAAGGAGGGGCTGAGCGCGGCGCAGGCCACGCGCGAGCTGGACGGGCGCCCGGTGTCCTTCAAGCACGAGCTGCTCTTCCAGCGGGGCATCAACTTCAACGAGCTGGCGCTCTGGCAGCGTCGGGGCTCGGCCATCCGCTGGGAGCAGTACACGAAGGAGGGCGTGGACCCGCGAGACGGCTCACGTCACCTCACGACGCGCCGCCGGCTCGGGGTGGACTCGGAGCTGCCGATGAAGGAGGCGTACGAGCGCTATCTGCGCGACGTGCTCGCCGTGTCCGCGTCGGAGGCTCGCTAGCCGGAGGTGCTGGACTCCAGCGCCATCACCCGCCACAGCCGGGGCTTGTCGTACTTCGGCGGAATCATGCCCACCGGCCAGCCCTCGGCCGTGACTTCCGCGTACTGGTAGGTGCGTCCACCGTGGCGCATGCGGGTGCCCGTGCCGGGCAGGCCCACGCCCACCGCCGCGTGGGCCAGCGGGTCCGAGTAGAGAATCACCGCGTCGATGCCCACCTGCCGCAGCAGCATCACCGCGAGCACCGCCTTGGAGTCGCAGTCGCCCTTGTTGCGCGCGGGCACCAGCGCCGGGGGGATGATGCCGAAGGGCTCGTCCACTGGCAGCTCGTAGTGGATGCGCTGCACGAAGTTGAGGATGAGCTGCGCGGCCTGCGCGGAGTCCAGGTTCCGCTCGCGCGCGGACGCGACGAAGCGCTCACCCAGTGCCTTCACCGGCCCCTCGTTGCTGCGGATCAGCTCCTCGTAGATGCACCGCATGTCGGCCGAGCAGCCGCGCGGAGGCTGGTACGTGAAGCGCTCCCCGCCGAGCGAGCGGTAGCGCAGCCTGCGTCCAAAGGCCTTGTGCTGGTCCTCCAGCCACGCGTCCAGCGTGTCGCCCAGGCCGTACGTCAGCCGGTTGCCCGGCGGGTGGAGGGTCTCCACGTTCCAGTCATAGGTGCGCGCGCGTGAAGGTGACGTGTCCGCGGGGATGAGCACGGTGCCCAGCTCCACCGCGCCCGCGCCCACGGGCAGGCCCGGCACGGGCGAGCGCACGTTCAGCTCCGCCAGCTGGCTCATCATCCCCAGGCCGCAGCAGCACAGGCAGCTCGCCACGCCGAGCAACCCGAGCAGCAGCTTGAAGAGCGTCTTCATGCCGGAGCTGGTGGACATGGGAGTGCCAGGGCCCTCCCGTCAGCCGGGAGCGAGCATCGTCCCCTCGGGAAGCTGGGGGAAGGGGATGAGCCCGTTGAGCGCCGCCTGGAGCCCCGGCGCCGTCAAGAGCGCGAGCACCAGCAGGATGGCGGAGAGGATGAGCGCGGCGGCCACGTTGCCCTTGCGCACCTCGGCCAGCTCGTCGATGCCGGGCGTCATCCTGTCGAACAGGAGGATGCCCAGCGCGAGCACCGCGACGCCGACACCCAGCGACAGGCCCACGTGCAGCGCCGCCACGGCGAGGAGCTTGCCCGCGAGCCCCGGATGGAAGGGCTGCGCGCGCATGGTGAGGTCCACCGCGTCCGACGTGGCCTGCACCGCGTGCTGCACGAGCAGGCCCAGCGACACGAGGCTCGCGGCGTGGACGAGCCCGGCGGCGGTGTTGCCCTGGCGCAGCTCCTCCACCGGGTTGGTGCCGAGGATGCGGCTCAGGCCTCGCAGCGCGAGCCAGATGCCCAGCGCGGCGACGAGGCCGCCCAGCACCACTTTGAGGAGACCGACGAGGAAGAGGGTGAGGTCCATGCGGAGCACTTCCGGCGACATGGGCGCGCCGGGGTCCGCACTCTACACCCGCATGACGCTCCGGAGGTCCTCCACGCACGCCGACGGACGCGCGTCGCCGCAGGGGCCCTCCAGGGAAGCCCGGGTCGCCCGGTGGGCAGGGAGGCTCGTCCTCTTCAGTCGAGGCCCGCCCACCCTCCGCGCGGTGTCCGGCTCACCCGTACTTGAGGCCCGGGATGAGCGCGCCGGACGTCCAGCCGCGCCCGTTGGCGCTGAAGATGTTCACGCCGTAGGCGCTGCCCCGCGCCTCGATGGTGCGCCCGTCGCCCAGGCTGATGGCCACGTGGCCGGGCCGGTACAGCAGCGCGCCGCGCGTGCGCAGGGCCTCCGCCACGGAGATGGTGGTGCCCTTCTGCTTGAAGTACGGCACCTGGTTCATCGTGCCGTCGGGGACGGAGACGCCCGCCTGGTGGGCCGCCCACTGCACCAGCTCCGAGCAGTCGAACTTCGACGGGTTGGGGTCATTCAGGTTTGTCTCCGCGCCAAAGACATACCTGTCTCCCTTTTGCGCGAGCGCCTTCTGCACGAAGGCTTCCGCCGTGCCCTTCGTCCCCTGCTGCGGCGGCTTGGAGGGCGGCTTCGCGCCTCCGGCATTCAATGCGCCCCACGTCTTGGGGCCCACGATTCCGTCCTGCGCCAGGCCCTTCGCCTTCTGGAAGGACAGCACCGCGGCGCGCGTCTTCGGCCCGAAGTCTCCGTCGATGGGGCCCGGGTTGAAGCCCGCGGCGGCCAGCTTCTTCTGGAGCGTCGTCACCGTCGGCCCCTTGGAGCCCTGGCGCACGGTGGGCGGCGTGGACGCAGCGGCGGCCGCAGTGGTGACACGGCGCGAACCCGCACTGGACACAGTCGACATGAGGGGGACCCCGCTTAAGGAGCAAAAACGGTTTCCCGGGTTATCGATGGCTGCGATTGGAAGTTGTCATGCCCCCCGGGGCGGTCAGGGCTTTTTGCCCCGCACCCACCACACCCGAAAGAAATGCAGACGGCGGCCCTGGAAAGTTCCTTCCAGTTCGACGACCTCGTCCATTGCCTCGTAGTGGTCCGTCAATGCCTTGGGCGGGAGTGGCCCGTCCTCTTCCACCCAGAGCACATCTTTTCCCGGGGGCACATGCGGCTCGGGCCACACGTCATATTGGCTGAAGCGCACCAGGCCCGCGGTTCCGACGGGGACTCCCGCGTAGCGGGCAATCTGGGAGGCGAGCTGGTAGTTGCCGGCGTACACGGCGACCACGTCTCCGGGCTTCATCTGGGGAAAGAGCTTCTCCGGGGTGGACAGCGCGCTCAGCACGTCCCAGCCATGCGTGCGCCACAGGGCTGTATCTCGCTTGAAGCTCACCACGGGGAAGAACAGGTGCAGCGTCACCGCGAGCACCACCGCGAGGCCGGAGAACGCCGCCGCGCGTTGCCAGGGCCGCCGCATGCCCGCCACGCCGATGCACACGGAGAGGTAGGCCATGGTCGTCCAGTTGACCTCGCCGCGCGCGCGCGACGACGCGTAGCCGAAGAACAGCAGGGGCACGAGGGCCGCCATGCGCAGCAGGAACTGCTCGCGAGGCCCCTTGAGCGCGTACACCAGCGCGAGCGGGAAGAGGACAGGGCCTCCGAAGGCGAACTGGCCTCCGATGAACTCGCCCAGCGTCTTCCATCCGCCCTGGCCCTCGAGGCCATGTCGGAGCTGGAAGGCGATGCCCACCCAGTCGTGTCGCGCGTTCCACAGCAGCACCGGCGTGAGGAACAACAGCGCCAGCGCGCCGGTGCCCCAGGCGCCTCGGGGCAGGCGCTTGAACTTCAGCGCGGTGAGGAGGAAGGCCACGCCCAGCAGCACCGCGGGGAACTTGGCCAGCAGCGCGAGGCCGGAGGCCAGCCCCGCCCACAGCCAGCGCTCGCGCCACAGCGCCCACAGCGCCAGCGTCCAGAACAAGAGCAGCGCGCTGTCGGGCGTGGCCCAGACTCCGGCCACCATTCCGCCGGGCACCACGCTCCACAGGGCCGCCGCGCGCCAGGCCGCTTCACGGCTCTGGTACACGTCGCGGGCCAGGCCCCACACGGCGGCCACGGTACCGACGCCGCACAGGAGCGCGGTGCCGTGGATGCCGAGCGCGGCGATGAGCCAGGCGATGAGCGGCGGATGGTCGTAGTAGCCCCAGTCGAGCCGCTGCGCCCATTGCCAGTAGTAGGCGGTGTCGAAGTAGACGTCGGTGCCCAGCGCCAGCACGCAGCGCACGGCGAGGGCCACGCCGACGAGGGCGAGACACGTCTTGAGGGCGAGGCCGGCGGGGGTGGGCGGGGCGGGGGCGGGGGAAACCATGCTCACGTCTTGGGGCCAGCGTACCTTGCTCCCGTTCTCCAGTGGAGGGTTGTGCCCTTGGGGCTTGCCCTGTTTTCCCGGGCTCCATATGCCGTGCCGACGTCGTCCCTCGCCTGGAGTCCGCATGTCCTCCCACCCTCCGTCGTCTGGTTCCTCCAACCGCCTGGCCCGGGAGCCGTCGCCGTACCTGCGCCAGCACGCCGGCAATCCCGTGGACTGGTACGCCTGGGGGGACGAGGCGCTCGCGCGAGCCCGCGCGGAGGACAAGCCCATCCTGCTCTCCGTGGGCTACTCCGCGTGTCATTGGTGTCACGTGATGGCGCACGAGTCCTTCGAGTCGCCCGAGACGGCGCGGCTGATGAACGAGGGCTTCATCAACATCAAGGTGGACCGCGAGGAGCGGCCGGACCTGGACCAGATCTACCAGGGCGTGGTGCAGCTCTTGGGGCAGGGGGGCGGCTGGCCGCTGACGGTGTTCCTCACGCCGGACCTGAAGCCCTTCTACGGTGGCACCTACTTCCCGCCCGAGGACCGCTACGGCCGCCCTGGCTTCCCCCGGCTGCTGATGGCGCTGCGGGACACGTGGGAGAACAAGCGCGAGGAGGTGAAGCGGCAGGCCGAGCAGTTCGAGGAGGGGCTGGGCGAGCTGGCCGAGTATGGCCTGGATGCGGCGCCCGGCGTGTTGACGGCGGCGGACGTGGTGGCGATGGGCAAGCGAATGGTGCAGCAGGTGGACCTGGTGCATGGCGGCTTCGGCGGCGCACCCAAGTTCCCCAACCCGATGAACTTCTCCCTGCTGCTGCGCGCGTGGAGACGCGGAGGCGGCGCGCCGCTGCGGGACGCGGTGTTCCTCACGCTGGAGCGCATGGCGCTGGGCGGCATCTATGACCAGTTGGGCGGCGGGTTCCATCGCTACTCGGTGGACGCGCGCTGGTTGGTGCCGCACTTCGAGAAGATGCTCTACGACAACGCGCAGCTCGTGCATCTGTACGCGGAGGCGCAGCAGGTGGAGCCTCGGCCGCTGTGGCGCAAGGTGGTGGAGGAGTCGGTGGAGTACGTGCGCCGCGAGATGACGGACGCGGGCGGCGGCTTCTACGCGGCGCAGGACGCGGACAGTGAAGGGGAGGAAGGGAAGTTCTTCGTGTGGCGTCCGGAGGAACTCCAGGTGGTGCTGTCCCCGGAGCGCGCGGAGCTGGTGACGCGCCACTTCCGCGTCACGTCACAGGGCAACTTCGAGCATGGCGCCACGGTGTTGGAGGTGGTGGTGCCGGGGGAGTTGCTGGCGCGCGAGCGGGGACTGCCGGTGGAGGAGGTGGAGCGCGAGCTGGTGGAGGCGCGACGGGCGATGTTCCAGGCGCGCGAGCGGCGGGTGAAGCCGGGCCGCGACGACAAGATTCTGGCGGGCTGGAACGGGTTGATGATTCGCGGGCTGGCGCTGGCCGCGCGTGTCTTCGAGCGCCCGGACTGGACGAAGCTCGCGGTGTCCGCCGCGGACTTCGTGCTGGCGAAGATGTGGGACGGGACGCGGCTGGCGCGCTCGTACCAGGAGGGCGAGGCGCGCATCGATGGCTTCCTGGAGGACTACGGGGACTTGGCCTCGGGGCTCACCGCGCTCTATCAGGCCACGTTCGACGTGAAGTACCTGGAGGCGGCGGAGGCGCTGGTGAAGCGCGCGGTGGAGTTGTTCTGGGACGAAGAGAAGCGGGCGTACCTCACCGCGCCTCGTGGCCAGAAGGACCTGGTGGTGGCGACGTATGGCTTGTTCGACAACGCGTTTCCGTCCGGTGCGTCCACGCTGACGGAGGCGCAGGTGGCGCTGGCCGCGCTCACGGGGAACGAGCGACACCTGGAGCTGCCGGCGAAGTACGTGGGGAAGATGCGCGAGGGACTGGTGGCCAATGCGATGGGCTATGGCTACCTGGGGCTCGCGGCGGACTCGCTGCTGGATGGCGCGGCGGGGGTGACCTTCGCTGGTTCGCGTGACGCGGTGGCGCCGCTCTTGAGCGCGGCGAACCTCGTGTATGCGCCGACGTTCGCCTTCGGCTGGAAGGAGGACGGCAAGCCCGCGCCCGCGCTGCTCAAGGAACTGTTCGAGGGGCGGGAGCCGGTGGGCGGGCAGGGCGCCGCGTACCTGTGCAGGGGCTTCGCGTGCGAGCGTCCGCGCACGGACGCGAAGGAACTGGTGGAGCGTCTGGTGGAGATGCCCTCCCAGGGCTGAGCATCGAGCGCGGAGGACTCGGCGCCTCGTCGGGAGCGGGCCGGTGAGGCCCGCGTGCTTCCTCGAGGCGCCTCGTCGGGCCGAGGACTACTTGACCTCGGTCACCTTCAGCGTGCCGATGAGGGGCGTGATTTCGGCGTTCCCCTCGTAGCCGAAGGCGAAGTGCGTGGCGTCCGCGACGGGCTGGTTGAACGTCGGGTCCAACTGCGTCCACTCACCCACGAACGCCTCCACCCACTCGTGCCAGTACAGCGCGGGCACGCCGTCCTGGTTCACCATGTAGATGACGCCATCCACGCGCCTCGCGGGGATGCCCGCCGCGCGCAGGAGCGCCACCGACAACAGCGAGTGCTCCGTGCAGTCCCCGCGCTTCTGGCGCAGTACATCCGTGGCCCGGTCCGCGCTGGCCCCGTAGTCCTTCTCCAGATGCGTGGCCACCCACGTGTTCACCTTCTGCGCCGCGCGGTACGCGTCCTTCTCGTCACCGACAATCTTCTTCGACTGCTCGCGGATGGCCGGCGCATCGCTCTCCACGATGAGGTCGGACTTGAGGTTCTTCCCACCTTCCGGGTCCGCCACGGGGCGAGGCTTGCGCGCCGTCGCCGAGGGCGCCGCGGCCTGCAACGTCACATCCACGCTGCCATCCGGCCGCGCGACGAACTTCTGGCGGTACGTCTCCACGCGGAACTTCTCCGGCAGCCCCGTCACCACCAGCTTCACGCTCCCAGGCACCGCCCGCGCGGACTCCGGCAGGGGCTTGGGCAGCACCACGCGGGTGAGGCCGAACACCTCCACCAGGTCCATGCGCTTGGCGACGGCCTCCGTCTCCTTGCGCGCCTGCATCGTCTGGCCGAAGTCCACCAGCACCATCTCCCCGCGCTGGGTGACGTAGGAGACCACCGGCACCTTCTCCTTCTGCGAGATGCTGCTGGCCTTGCCCAGCTTCACCTTCACGCCATTCACCGTCCGCTGCTCGGCGGGCTCCACGGTGGTGGTGAGGCCGTACGTCTCCAGGTCCATGCCATCCAGCACGAAGCCGTCCACCTTCGCCTTGCGAGCCAACGCCACGCGCGCCTGGTCCACGTCCTCGACGCGCTCCTTCGTCGCGGGCAGCACGGGCAGCACCTCGTCCGCGTAGCCCAGGCGCTTGCGCACCACGCGCATGCCGCCCTCCGGCGTGGACGTGCCCTCCAGCGTCTGGTCCCCACCGTCGCCGCGCTGCACCACGGTGAACGACAGCAGCCGACCGCCGGGCTTCGCCTCGTAGATGCGCTCCTCGCGGTGGTTGCGCTCCGACAGGCGCGTCCCCACGAGGGCCTTGAACACGAGCTGGTTGATGCTCTTCACCTTCGCCGGCTCCCCGGGCATCACCACCAGGTCCGTGAAGAGCCAGCCCACCTTCTTGTCCATGAGGTACAGGCCGAAGAACTCCCCCCCTTGAGGGCGAGGGGCCTTCACCACGTCGGACACGTTGGTGGGGGCGGTGACGGCGGCCTTGGAGGGCGCGGGGGCCTGGGCCCAGGCGGCGGGGGCGCCCGCCAGCAGGGCGCACAGGGACACGAGGGCCAGGGACATCGGTCGGGGCGTGCGAGTCATCACGCCCCTTCTAACGGGGGAGGCGGTCAAAGTCTTCAACCGCCCCACACCCCGTGCGGTGGCCTACAGCCGCTTGGTGAGGATGATGAGGTCGTCCCCCACCTTGTAGAAGTCGCGGATGCGCGCTTCCTCGCCGTACTTCATGGACGCGTAGAAGCCGCGCGTGGGCCCATAGGCCTCCGTGGCGCTCGTCTCCACGCGGATGAGCCGGCCGTTGCGCCGACGCAAATCACCTTCCATGGCGGACACCAGCGCCGCGCCCACACCCTGACCCCGCACCTCCGGAGAGGACGCAATCCAGTACAGGTCGTAGCTGTCCTCCGTCATCGGCGTGGGCCCGTAACAGATGTAGCCGACCAGCTGGCCGTCCCGGTCCGCGACGACGATGGAGTAGTCCTTGTTGTCCGGCGTCAGCGCACTGCCGACCAGTTCGATGGCGACCTCAACCTCCTGCGGCGAGAAGGTTTCGATCTTTCGAATCAGAGCGGCGAGCGGCTCCCGGTCCTTTCCTTCGATGGGACGGATGTCCATGGGCTCTTTCGGAAGCGACCTCCACCAGTCGGGCGGCGAGGGCTGGATAGTCCAGACCCGCGGCAGCCGCGGCCCTGGCGAACCCTGCTCCCGGATGGAGGTCGCAGTTGGGGTTGATATCAATGACGTAGGGCACACCCTCCGGAGACACCCGAAGGTCGACCCGTCCATAGTCCTGACAGTCGAGCGCTGCAAAGGCTTCCAGCGCGACCTGCACACAACGAGCTTCCAGCGCCGCATCCACCTGGCACGGCCCGGCGGGCGTATCCCGGTACTCGGGAGAGCCCTCCTCCCACTTGGCGCTGTACGACACGATGTTCGGCCGGTCCTCGAAGGTCCGACCGAAGTGGATTTCAGTCAACGGCAGCGCGCGGCGCGGCTGGTTCCCCAGGAGCGGCACGTAGATTTCGCGGCCGGGGATGAACTGCTCGACCAGCGCGGGCTGGTGGAACTCGCGCAGCACCGCCTCGCAGGCGCGCACCAGCGCGGCGCGCTCATACACGACGGAGTCTCCCGTCACGCCCATGCTGGCGTCCTCGCGCGCGGGCTTGACGATGAGGGGCCAGGGCAGGTCCACCGCCAGCGCGTCCTCCCGTCGCTCCACCACGCGGAAGGCGGGCGTGGACACGCCGCGCGCCGCGAGCAGTTCCTTCGCCTTGGGCTTGTGCAGCGCGAGCCCGAGCGAGAGGGCGGACGAGCCGGTGTAGGCCAGGCCCAGCGCATCCAGCAGGCAGGGGACCGCCATCTCTCCCCGGCTGTCAGCGGCGAGCGACTCGCACAGGTTGACGACGAGGTCCGGCTGCCGCCTGCGCAGGATGTCCACGAAGTCCAGCCGGTCACCCTCGATGGCCAGTGGCTCGGCGACGGTATCGCCGTGGGTGAGGGCTTCGGCGAGCGCGGCGGCGACCCGCACCACGTCCTCTCGGGCCTCCCGTCCCGGGTCATCCTGGAGGAGCTCGTGGTCGCGGTTGTGCAGCAGAATGAGGTGCATTCGGAGGTGCCGGGAGGGTTAGCACGTCCCCCGTTCCGAGCCCAGTCCACAGGTGACGGTTGGTTACCTCCTGGGCTACCTCCCGGAAGGGCTTGCAGTACGGTGGACTACCTCCGATAGGGGTATCCAGGAGTATGGAAAGGGCACCATGCGCATCCGCGACCCCATCCACGGCACCATCCCGGTGAGCGAGTCGGAGAAGGCCGTCATCGACAGCCGCCACTATCAGCGGCTGCGTTATGTGCGGCAGCTCGGCTTCGGCGACCTGGCCTTCCCCGGGGCCACGCACACCCGGCACATCCACTCCCTGGGCGCCATGCACGTCGCCTCGCGGGTGTTCGGGGCGGTGGCCTCCCGCTCGTCGCTCCCCGAGGACGTGCGTGAGCGCTTCTGCACCGCCGTCCGCCTGGCCGTCCTCTGCCATGACCTGGGCCACATGCCGCTGTCGCATGCCTCCGAGCGCATTGCCCCGAAGCGTTCACTGTTGCGCCTGCCTGGCTGGCTGGACTCGGTGGCGGAGGGTGAGCAGGCCACCCATGAGGACTACACGGCGAAAATCCTGCTCGACAGCTCGCTGACGCCCATCATCGAGCGCGAGTTCGGGGCCCGGGACATCACCCCCATGGCGGCGGTGGCGCTGATTACGGGCGCCCGTCCGCCCAAGGACCCGGGCTTCACGTGGGACGGCGTGGACTGGACGCCGCTGCTCCGCGCCATCGTCTCCGGCGAACTGGACGCGGACCGCATGGACTACCTGCTGCGCGACTCCTTCTACACGGGGGTCAACTACGGCCGGTACGACATGGATTGGATCATCGGCAACCTGAACCCGGCGGTGAAGGACGGGCGGGCCTACCTCGCGCTGAGCCGGGCGGCGGCGTTTGCCTTCGAGGACTTCCTCCTCAGCCGCTACCACATGTTCGTCTCGGTCTACCTGCACCACACGTCGGTGAGCTTCGACTACATGCTGCGGCGCTACTACGAGGAGTCGCCCGGCGAGTTCGAGATTCCGTCGGACCCGGAGGCCTTCCTGCTCTGTGACGACTCGGCGCTCTGGTACACGCTGCGCCGCTCCCGCAACAAGTGGGCGCAGCGCATCATCACCCGACAAGGCTTCAAGCTGCTGGCGCAGTACACGGAGCGGGATGCCGGGTACGACCTGGACGTGCTGCGCAGCGCGCTCGTCTCGTCGGGCTTCGAGCACTACGTCGTGGAGTCGGTGAACGTGCTCAGCAAGTACGCCTCCGGCCCGTCAGGCGGACCGAGCCTCTTCATCATCGACGCGTCCACCGGACGGTTGACGGAGGTGGCGCGCTACACCGCGCTGTACCAGCGCTACAGTGGAGCGGTCCGCCTCACGCGCTTGTTCGTGCGGCCGGACCAGTCGGAAGCAGCGCACGAGCTGATGGGCCAGCTCCTCGGTCAGGCGGTGCAATCATGAGTGAGCGTCTTCCCGGTCTGGGCCTCGGTATGGACCTGAGCCATGTCCCCGTCGAGCCGCGCGCCTCCGCGGTGGCGCTGCTCTACCGCCGCGTGGGCCCTGGCGTGGAGGTCTACTGGGTGAAGCGTGGCAAGGCGCTGAAGTTCGCGGGCGGCTTCTACGCGTTCCCTGGCGGCAAGCTGGACGCGGCGGACGCGGACGTTCCGGTGCGGGGTGCCAGTGGAGATGAGGCCGCGCTGCGCTCGGCCGCCGCGCGCGAGCTGTTCGAGGAGACCGGTGTGCTGGTGGCCGAGGGCGCCGAGTCGCTCTCGCAAGAGAAGCAGGATGCCCTGCGCAAGGCGCTGCTGGCGGGGCAGCGCGGCTGGGGTGAGCTGCTCCAGACCGAGGGCCTGACGCTTCGCGCCGACGACTTCCGCGCCGCGGGCCGGTGGATTACCCCGCACGCGGTGCCGGTGCGCTTCGACACGCACTTCTATCTGGTGGAGCTGCCGCCGCACGCGCGCACGGAGCTGTGGCCCGGAGAGCTGTCGGAGGGCGCGTGGGTGTCGCCCTCGCTGGCGCTGGGGCGCTGGAGTGACGGGAGCGCGCTGCTGCACCCGCCGGCGGTGCACGCGCTCCAGGTGCTGGGCACGTTCACCGATGAGGCGGACGCGAGGGCGCGGCTCATGACGCCGCCGTACTGCCCGGGCTTCATCGCCCAGCGCATCGAGTTCCAGCAGGGCGTGCGCGTGGTGGCGCTGGAGACGCCCACGTTGCCGCCGGCCACTCACACCAACGCGTATGTGCTGGGCAACGGGGAGTTGCTGCTGGTGGACCCGGGCTCAGGCGATGTGAAGCAGTACGCGAAGCTCCTGTCGTTGGTGTCGAGCCTCAAGGCGGACGGGCTCAAGCCGGTGGCGGTGGTGCTGACGCATCACCATGGCGACCACGTCGGCGGCGCGCGCGCGGTGAAGGAGCGGCTGGGAATTCCGCTGTGGTGCCATGCGAAGACGTCGGAGTGGCTGGAGGTCCCCGCCGACCGGCTGCTGGAGGACGGCGAGGTGCTGGCGCTGGCGGGCGACGTGCCCCAGCGTTGGCGGGTGCTGCACACGCCAGGACATGCGCGGGGCCACATCTGCCTCGTGGATGAGCGCAGCCGCGCGGCGGTGGTGGGCGACATGGTGGCCGGCGTGGGCTCCATCGTCATCGACCCGCCCGAGGGCAACATGCGGGACTACCTGTCGCAGCTCGCCCGGCTGCGCGACTGGCCCGTGGGCACGCTGTACCCCGCGCATGGCCAGCCGTTGCCGGACGGGCCCGCGAAGCTCCAGGAGTATCTGAATCACCGCGCCCAGCGCGAGGCGCTCATCCTCGCGGCGGTGCCTCCAGACGGAATCACCCTGGCCCAGCTGGTGGAGCGGGCCTACGCGGACACGCCGCCCTTGATGCACCCGGTCGCAGAGCGCAGCGCGCTGGCCACGCTGGAGAAGCTGGTGGCCGAAGGTCGCGTGCGCGAGGAGTCGCTGCAGTACTTCCGCCTGGGGACTTGAGCCGCCGGAGGGGCGGCTCTCAGAACCGCCCCATCAGCCCCAGTCGGGGACCGTGCTCGGTCATCCCCGCGACGGGGAGTAGCCGCACGCCGGAGTCATGCCGTGCCTGCGGAGGCGGCGTCACAGTTCGCTGTGACTGGTGGGACAGCTCATAGCCCGTGGTGGCACCGGCGACGGGGAGCAGCAGCAGTATCGCGGCGAGCGCCTTGTCGTCGTCGTTGGCGCCGAGGATGAGCGAGCCCAGCAGCGCGCCGCCCCAGCCCACCAGGCTTCCTCCGATGGTGGCGAGCAGCGTGCCCTTGCCGTCCATGAGCCGGCCGCCCGCCCAGGTGCCGGCGGGAATGCCGATGACGACGCCGGTGAGGCCGCCCACGAGCGAGACGACCTGGCACTCATCACAGCCCACCGTGGGCGCGCCGAGCAGGTAGCCCACCACCAGCCCCACGGCGCCGCCCGCGATTCCGCCCGCGGCTCCTCCCACGAGCTCCACCGCGACGCGGGGCACCGGGTCCTCCACCGCGGCGGCCTTGCGGCTCGGCCGGGCTGCCTCGGTGACTTCAGGACCGGACGTGGTGGTGGGAGGAGGCTGGTCATCGCCCTTGCCCTCGTCGCCGTCGTCGTCGCGCGACGTGCTGTCTCCGGGCGAGACAGGGACGAGCGGGGGAGGTGACAGCTCGGGAGCGGGGCGCTGGGCTGGCTCGTCCTCGGGGACGCGCTGGCCCCAGGCGGAGCCCGTGCTCGACAAGAGCAGGACGGCCAGCCAAGCGGAGAGCGCGCGCGAAAACCTCACCCCCCCAAGCTACCGCAAGGCCGGGGGTGTCGTCGCGTCAACTGGCGGACATCTCGGTCACCCGGCTGGCACGGGCCCGGCGACGCAGCACCACCAAGGCGAGCGGCGCGGCGGCCAGCAGCAGCTGGGGCAGCAACGAGACGACGTCCGGGTAGATGCCCAGCAGGTCCACGGTGAAGAAGCGCACCGGCACCAGCGGCAGCGCGCCCACCTCCTGCAACGAGTGCAGGCCCTTGCCCAGCAGCATCACCGCCGTGACGACGAGGACCACCGTGGACACGTTGAACAGCGTCTTCATCGGCAGCCGGAAGCCCAGCCGGTTGATGAAGAGGACGAGGACGGTGAGCCCCACCGCCCCCACCAACGTGCCCCAGGCCACGCCAGCGGGCGAGTCCAGCGCCAGGCCCTGGAGGAAGATGGCCGTCTCGAAGCTCTCGCGCAGCACGGCGGTGAAGGCGATGAGGAACAGGCCCACCATGCTGCCCCGGCCGAGCGCGCCCTGCATCTTCTCGCGCAGCTCCCCCATGAACTGGCTGATGTTGGAGCGCGCGTTGAGCCATAGCGCCGCGTAGATGAGCATGCCCACCGCCGCGAGCGCCGCGACGCCCTCCAGCCACTCGCGCTGCGCGCCGGCCAGCAGGTGTCGGCCGAGCAGATAGGCCCCGGCGCCCACCACCAGCGCGGACATCCAGCCGGCATGCACCACGCGCACGTGCTCGGTGGCCTTCATCTTCTTCAGGGCCGCCAGCAGCGCCGCGACGATGATGCTGGCCTCGAAGCCCTCGCGCAGGAGGATGAACACGGTGAGCCACAGCGTGGACAGCAGGTCCGCCGCGCTGCCGCTGTCCCGACGCGCCTGGTCCAACAGCGACACCAGCTCCCGGCCCTCGTCCTGAAGGTGCGGACTGCCGTTCTCCGCCGCGAGCCGCGCATTGAGGAAGCCCTGCTCCAGCTTGAGCACCAGCGCGGAGTCGCGCGAGCTGAGCTTGGGCTCCACCGGCTCCAGGCCGTTGAGGTACGCATCCAGCAATGCAGCCTTCGCCCCTGCCGCGTTGCCCGAGGCGCCCTGCCGCATCGCCTCCTGGACCCCTTCGCGGGCAATCATCAGCGAGCGTTCCTCGTCCACTTGCGGCAGCTCGCGACGCAGGCACGCCAGGTGCTCCGCGCCGAACGACTTCACCAGGTCGTCATCCGTGCTGTTCGCCAGCCGCTCCAGGGACGCACGCGGCGGAGCGCCCTCGCACGGCGGCTGGCGCAGCGTGAAGACGAAGAAGGCGAGCGACCAGCGCTCGTCCTCGCTCAGCGTGGGATAGGCCGGCATCGCGGTGCCCGGCACGCCGAAGCTGGTGGTGTTGAAGGCCTTGTAGGGCGTGAGTCCGCCCATCAGCTCCGCGTCACGGAAGTTGGCGGGCGCGGGCTCCATCGTCGCCGCGATGGGCAGGTTGGCGCTGCCGTCCGCGGCGTGGCAGGCCGCGCAGTTCGTCTGGAAGAGCTTCTCACCGAGCTTCAGGTCCGGCGGGTGACGCGGGCTGCGCGCCAGACCTCCGGCGAGCACCAGGTCCTCCACCAGCGCGCCGCAGTCCCGGCTCACGCCCTCCGCGTCGCGCGACTGGTCCACGCGCGCCTGGATGGCCTTCACGCGCGGGACGAATACCGCCGCCGCCGCGCCCAGGCCCTGGGCCGCGTCCACCGCCTCGGCCGCGAAGCTCTTCTGCTCCGCCAGCTCGAACTGCGACTGGGACTCGATGGCGGCCGGATAGTCCGCCTCCAGGTACTGGAGGATTCCCACCAGCCGATGCCACGTCCGCTCCTCCGCGCCTGGCTCGCTGGCCCCGGCCGAAAGAGGCACCGCGAGCACGAGGCACAAGGCAACGGAGACCACACGATTCATGGCCTTCGTCTACCAGCGGGGGACGAGTGTTTCAATTTTGCGAATCAATATCGAAATGAGCGTTTCAAGCCCGTGAAGGGATGGTGGCGACGGTGGTGGCGTTGACGGGGCCCGTCCACTGCTCGACTTCCAGGGACTGGATGCGCAGGCGGGCGACGCGCCAGTCACCGCCCCGCAGGCGGCCGATGGCGAAGGCGCCGATGGAGAGCGCGCCAATGGCGACGGCCCCCACGGAAAGTGCCCCTATCGCGGTGGCGCCCAGGGCATTGGCTCCGACGGCGAGTGCGCGGAGGGCTCGGACGCGCGGTGGCCGCCTCCGGACCTGCCAGGAGTCGAGCCGCCGGGAGAGGCGAGCAAGCGTGACGGTGTTGGCGATGGCGAGCCCGGTGGCACCGGCCAGCGTCGCGGTGCGCAGGGAGCGGGCCATGAGGTGCTGAGGCTGGAGCGGGAAGGTGAGGGTGGTCCACATGCCGTTCGAGGTGCGCACGGCGCCGCGCGCAAGCCATCCGCGGACGCACGATGCGCCGCCCGGCGGGCGAGCGACGCGGGAGCTGTAGCTTCAGCGCTCGTAGGTGAGGAAGGCGTGGGGAGGCTCGGCCTCCGGGTGCTGCTCTTCCTCGACGAGCTTCCAGCCGGACAGGTCGACCTCTGGGAAGAAGATGTCGCCCGGGTAGTCGCGTGAGATTCGCGTGAGGTAGAGGCGCTCGACGCGGTCCATCGTCTGGGCGTAGAGGTCCGCGCCTCCGGCGATGAACACCTCGTCGTCGCCTCGGGCCTCCGCCTGCTGGAGCGCCTGCTCCACGGAGTGGACGACCGTCACACCCTCGGGCGCGAAGTCCCGCTGGCGCGTGACGACGATGAAGGCTCGGCCGGGCAGGGGGCGACCGATGGACTCATACGTCTTGCGACCCATGATGAGCGTGTGGCCCATGGTGAGTCGCTTGAAGCGCGCGAGGTCCGCGGGCAGACGCCACGGGAGCTGGTTGTGGGCGCCGATGACGCGGTTGGAGGCGAGCGCGACGATGGCCGACAGCTTCATACGGCGACCGGGGCCTTGATGGCGGGGTGGGGCTCGTAGCCTTCGACCTGGATGTCCTCGTACTTGAAGGCGAACAGGTCCTTCACGTCCGGGTTGAGGCGCAGGCGTGGCAGTGGCCGGGGCTCACGGGAGAGCTGCTCCTGGGCCTGCTCGACGTGGTTGAGGTACAGGTGCGCGTCGCCCATCGTGTGGATGAACTCGTGCGCCTCCATGCCTGTCACCTGCGCCACCATCATCGTCAGGAGCGCGTACGAGGCGATGTTGAAGGGCAGTCCCAGGAAGAGGTCCGCGCTGCGCTGGTAGAGCTGGCAGGACAGCCGCCCGTTGGCCACGTAGAACTGGAAGAGGACGTGGCACGGCGGCAGCTTCATGTCCGGCAGGTCCGCCACGTTCCACGCGCTGATGAGGTGCCGGCGCGAGTCGGGGTTCTTCTTCAGCCCGTCGACCAGCGCCTTCATCTGGTCGATGTGAGCGCCGTCCGGCGCGTTCCACGAGCGCCACTGGTGGCCGTAGACGGGGCCCAGCTCGCCCTGCGCGTTGGCCCACTCGTCCCAGATGGTGACGCCGTTCGCCTGGAGCGTGCGCACGTTGGTGTCCCCCGAGAGCATCCAGAGCAGCTCGTGGAAGATGGACTTCACGTGCAGCTTCTTCGTGGTGACCAGCGGGAAGCCCTGCGTCAGGTCGAACCGCAGCTGAGGGCCGAAGACACTGAGTGTGCCCGTGCCGGTGCGGTCACCCTTCTTCGTTCCGTGCTTGAGGACGTGGTCGAGCAGGTTCAGATAGGGCTGCATGGGGCCGAGGCGTGTAGTTGGCCATGCTTCGGCAGGCAAGCCCCGAGTCACGAGAACGCCTGCTAGAGCGCAGAACCATGTCGCATGTCTCCGCGCATGCACCGACGCGCCTTCTCATTGGACGTGTGGCGCGCCCCACCGGTACAAGCCGGAACCCATGAAGATCTACACCAAGACGGGTGACGCGGGAGAGACGGGCCTGTTCGGGGGCGGTCGTGTCGCGAAGGACGACGCCCGTGTGGACGCGTACGGCGAGGTGGATGAGCTCAACGCGACGCTCGGCCTCGCGCGAGGCTCTTCCCTGCCGCAGGAGCTGGACGCGATGCTGCACCGGCTCCAGGACCAGCTCTTCACGGTGGGCGCGGTGATGGCGACCCCGGCGGGCACGAAGGCCTCCGCGCACATCCCCTCGCTCAAGGCGGAGTGGGCGGCGGACATGGAGCACGCCATCGACCGCTTCGAGGGCGAGCTGCCGAAGATGACCCACTTCATCCTGCCCGGAGGCACGCAGGGCGCCGCCGCGCTGCACCTGGCGCGCACGGTGTGCCGTCGCGCCGAGCGCCGCGCCGTCCCGCTGCTGCGCGACGGGACGATTCCCAAGGACGTGGTGGTTTTCCTCAACAGGCTCTCCGACCTGCTCTTCGTCATGGCTCGCGTGGCCAACCACCGCGCCCAGGTGGAAGACGTGAAGTGGATTCCCGAGAAGCCGTCCGCGACCTAGCGCTCTCCTCGGATTTCAGTCGTGCTGCCCACCGCCCCTCTCCGCGACCTCGCCCGGTCCGTTGGCTTCGACCTCGTGGGCTTCGCTCGCGCGGAGCCCATTCCGCCCACCTTCATCATGGAGTGGCTGGAGGCGGGCTTCGCGGCGGACATGGACTGGATGGGCGAGCGGGTCGCCGAGCGGTTGGACGTCGACCGGCTGCTCCCGGGCGCCCGGACGGTCATCTCCTTCGTCAACAACTACTGGCGCGATGACGAGGTGTCGGTGGGCTCGCCCATCGCCCGGTACGCGCGGGGCCGCGACTACCACTCCACGCTGCGCGACAGGATGAAGGCCTTCCGCAAGGCCGTCATCCGGATGTCTCCGGGACTGGGGACGTACGGGAGCGTGGACAGCGGCCCGTTGATGGAGAAGGTGTGGGCGGCGCGCGCGGGGCTGGGCTACGTGGGGAAGAACGGCTGTTTCATCACCGAGCCGTATGGCTCGTGGGTGCTGCTGGCCACGCTCATCCTCGATGCCGAGGTGGACGATTATGGGACGGGGCCCGCGGCGGACCGGTGTGGCGCGTGTCGCCGCTGTCTCATGTCCTGTCCCACGGGCGCGCTGGTGGGCAACGGCCGTGTGGACGCACGGGCGTGTCTGTCCTACCAGACCATCGAGAACCGCGAGCAGCAGGTGCCGGAGGCGTTCCGGCTCAAGTTCGACAACCTCATCTTCGGGTGCGACATCTGCCAGCAGGTGTGTCCGCTCAACCGGCGTCCCGTGTTCGCGGAGCATCCGCGCTTCGCGCCTCGAGCGGTGGCGGAGCTGGGCACGCTGGAGCTGGCGGGGCTCACACCGACACAGTACGAGGAGCTCATCCCCGGTACAGCGTTGGCACGCGCCCGGTATGACGTGCTCCGCCGCAACGCGGTGTATGCGTTGGGCGTGGCCAGGCAGGCGGACTCGCGCTACCTGCTCGAAAAGCTCTGCGGCGATTCGAGCGAATTGGTACGTACCGCCGCTCAATGGGCGCTCTGCAAGCTCGACCCCTGAATCCCCCTGCTGAAGCTTCGCCGCTTCGCGGGGTGTATGCCGCGTTGCTCATCCAGGTCGTCATCAGCGCGGGGACGTATCTGGCCGCGAAGCGGGCCATGACGGAGCTGCCGCCGCTCACCGTGGTGTTGTGGCGCTTCTTCCTGAGCGGGCTGGTGTTCGTGGTGCTGCTGCTGGTGCTGCCCGGGCCGAAGCTGCCGCCGCGCGATGCGTGGCGCCGCATCTTCATCCTGGGCCTGCTGGCGGGTCCGGTGAACCAGGTGTTCTTCTTCAGCGGGCTCGCGCGCTCCACCGCCGCGCACGGCGCGCTGCTCTATGCGCTCACGCCGCTGGGCGTCTATCTGTTGAGCCTCGCGCGCGGACAGGAGCGAGCGTCCGCGCGGACGTTGCTGGGCATCGCCACCGCCTTCGTGGGCGTGGTGGTGCTGCTGCTGGGCCGAGGGCTGGCGGACGCGCGCGGCTCCATGCTGGGGGACGTGCTCATCCTCGGCGCGGTGCTGGCGTGGGTCGTCTATACGACGGAGGGAAAGCCCTTCGTCGCGGTCCACGGTCCGCTGCGCGCGACGGCGTGGTGCATGACGATGTCCACGGTGTTGATGCTGCCCTTCGCCCCCTTCGTGGCGAACACGGACAAGCTGATGGCCGCGAGCACGACGGCCAAGGGCTGCATCGTCTACCTGGGCCTGCTGACGTCGGTGGTGGCGTACGTGCTCTGGTACTACGCGCTGTCGAAGGTGTCGGCGTCGAAGGTGGCCATCTTCTCCAACCTCCAGCCCGCCGCGACGGCGCTCGCGGCCTGGCTGCTGCTGGACGAGTCCCTGCACTGGGAAATCGCGGTGGGTGGAGTGCTCGTCCTCGCGGGTGTGCGACTCACCCAGACGGTGGTGGCCCGCGCTCCGCCGACGGCGCCCCTGCCTCCCGTGGCGGGGCGCCCGGCGACCTGAGCGGCTACTGCGGGTCCCACCCCGCGTTCACCGTCACCCGGTCCAACGCGCGCACCGTGACGTACGGGACGAAGCCCGCGGCGCGAGAGCGCGTGTACGCATCCGCGACGTGGGCGGACTGGACGGCGTAGTCGGTGGACAGCACCAGCTTGCCCGCGGCGCGCACCCGGGCGGCGTTGGCGCGATTCTCCGCGCACCAGCCCGCGTCGCACGCGACGTCGTCGGACCAGTACATGTCCTCCATGCCCAGGCCGTCGATGGCGGGCAGATAGGCCGGGTCATCGACGAGCTCCGGGGAGTTCTGCGGCACCACCTTGAAGGCCGGGTTGCGCGCCTTCGCGTACTGGCTGATGCGGGCGATGAGGGCCACCATCTTCCGCGCGAGGTCGGCGCGGTTGGTGCCCGCGGAGTTGGCGGGAATCTCCTCGTACGTCACCACCATGTCCAGGTAGCAGCCGGTGAAGCCCGCGGCGAGCGCGCGGTCGATGCGGCCCTGGACGATGGGCCACCAGCGCTCGTCCCAGTACTTCACGTACTGCTCGTCGGGCCAGCCATCCACGGGGCCCAGCTTCAGGTCCGCGGGCACCTGGCTCCACTCGGGGCGGTACTCCTCGATGGCGCCAATCTCGAAGTAGGCGAGCACCTGCTTGCCCCGGGTCTTGAGTGCGGAAATCTCGGCGGCGGTGAAGTAGCCGCTGGAGCCGTCTCTCACCAGCTCGACGATGGCGAGGTCGAACTTCGAGGCGGCAATCGCGTCGAGCTTGCCCTGGGGATAGTTGGTGAGCTGGTACGTGAAGCTGCTGACGCCCTCCCAGGGAACCGGCGTGCCCGCGTCCGTGGACGTGCCCGCGTCGGTGGGAGTTCCAGCGTCCGTCGGAGTGCCCGCGTCGTTGGGAGTGCCCGCGTCGTTGGGAGTGCCCGCGTCGTTGGAAGTGCCGGCGTCCGGTGCGGCGACCTGCACGCGCACCACCAGCAGGTCCAGCAGCGACGCATCGGCCGAGGACTCCGTGCGGTAGCGCAACTTCACGGGGCCACCGGAGAAGAACCGCGCGGGGGAGGTGAGGGCCAGCGACGTCGCGGACCACTTCCACGACTGCGCGAAGGCGTTGTCACCGACGATGACCCAGGCGCCCGTCGAGTGGTCCCAGGCCTCGAACAGCCAGCGCATCGCCGACTTCGTCGGGCCCCGGAAGTTCACTCCGATTTCAGCCGCGACGACGGTGTCCGCGCTCACGCCCGAGGGCAGGGGATAGGTGCAGGTGGCGGAGCTGTTGGCGGTGAACTCCACGTACTCCGCCCAGCGGTCCTGCGTCCCGGACAGCGTCTGGGTGTGCAGGCCCTGGACACCCTGCCCCGAGCCGATGGAGCCCCGCGCGAGCTGAAGGGTGGCGCAGGTGAGCGTCTGTGCATCGGGGAGAATCGCGCCGCGCTCGTCGTCGAGCGTGTCACGCGCACTGCTTCCACCACACGCGGCCAGCAAGGCCAGGCAGGTCCAGGTCAACCACTTCACAGCGACTCGCATGCAACGACTCCTCGGGGTGTGGGAACGCGGCGGCCATTAACGCCGTGCGCGAGGCGTCAGCAATGCGAAGTCGTGCTGCGCGCGCCGACGCGCGAAGGCTCGCGCTCTCCTGCTGGAACATTCGTTTCCGCCTGGATGCCATGTGGTGCACGGCCCGCGTCTGCGTACACTGGTGAGATGCTTCGCGCGGGTGAGGACCTGTTCCAGGTGGAGGAGTTGCTGTGGGTGCTGAACGCGCCCACGGGCAAGGGCATCTATGATTTCGGCTTCGACCGGTTCTTCGCCTGTCGTCGTCCGTATCAACTGCCCGACTCGCTGGAGGTGGTGGCGCGCGTGGGCGTGTGGAACGACTACGCCGAGCGCTACCGCGAGCTGGCGGCGGAGGGCGTGAAGCTGGTGCACTCACCGGAGCAGCACCTGCTCGCGACGGAGCTGCCGCACTGGTACCCGCGCCTCACGGACCTCACGCCGCGCAGCGTCTGGTACGACACGCGGCCGTCCGCGAAGACGGTGGAGGACACGCTCGGGTGGCCCGTCTTCGTGAAGGGCGAGCGACAGACGAGTCGCCACCGCAAGTCGCTCTCCATCATCGAGGGGCCCGAGCAGTTCGAGCGCGCGATGGCGACCTACGCGACGGACCCCATCCTCCACTGGCAGCGCGTGGTGTGTCGGGAGCTGCGCCCGCTGCGCCGCGTGGAGGAGGGCGCGCCGGACCGCATCCCCTCCTCGTTCGAGTTCCGCACCTTCTGGTGGCGCGGTGAGCTGGTGGGGTGGGGGCCCTACTGGTGGCAGGGGACGCCGTACACGATGAACGAGGCCGAGCAGCGCGAGGCGCTCGGCCTGGGGCGCGAGGTGGCGCGAAGGATGGACGTGCCCTTCCTCGTCGTGGACCTCGCGCAGGAGGTCTCCGGCCGCTGGATTGTCATCGAGTGCAACGACGGCCAGGAGAGCGGCTACGCGGGCATCTCGCCCTTCGCGCTGTGGCGGAACATCCTGGAGCTGCAACGCGCGCGGTGAGGCGCGCGGTGCCCCAAACGGAACTCAGTCCCCGTTGGGGTCCCACTCGGAGATGTCTTTGTTCTTGGGCTCCGGCGGAACCGTGGGCCGCAGCGGGTTGGACGGCGGCGGCGCGGGCTTCTTCGTGGCCGCGACAGGGGCGGGCGGCGGCTCGTCGAGCAGCGGGTCCTTCGCGTCGTCATCGGTGGAGGCGATGGTGGGCGCGGGCTTCGCGGGCGCGGGCTTCACCGGCTCCATCCGGGGCGGCGGCTTCGCGGCGGCCGTGGGCGCGGGCGCATCCAGCGGCTCCAGGTCACTGAGGTCGGGCTCGGCCTCCGGTTCGGGCTTCGGCTCGGGCTTCGCGGGCTTCGGGTCGGAGTCGGAGGCACGGTAGACGCCCTGCCGCGACACCGTGGGCACGGGCGTGGTGTCGACGGGCGCCGCCACGGCGGGGACCTCCTCCGCGGGAGGGCGCGAGTCCTCGGCGGGGACGCTGTCCGCGCGGTAGCTGTCGCGACGCCCGCGGACCGAGTCCCGGTCCGGACGCGCGTCACCGAACGGGTCCTCCTCGCGGTTCGTCGTGCGCCGGGACTCCGAGTCCCCCGAGTCTCCGAAGGGGTCCTCTTCCCGGCTCATGGGCTGCCTCGGAGTGGTCCGCCTGCGCGAAGGAGGGTCCGCCACCACGCTGTCGGGCAGGCCGCGCAGCGACGAGTGACGCTCGCTGCAGTCGCCTCGGTTCTCCGTGCAGATGCTCAGGCACTGGGTGAGCTTCTTCACGGTGCGACTGCTGCCGCCGTACTCGATGGAGCAGTCCTCCTTGCAGGTGGCGTAGTCCTCCTGACAGCCGGAGGGGACAGCGCCGCGCTGGGCGCTGGCGGGGGTGGCGGCGAGGGCCAGAAGCAGGAAGGGCAGGAGACGCATGGCAATTTCGAAAACTACCAGTCTTCGTGCCTCCCGGCGCCAGGGGGGCGCGCTATGGTTCAGGAGCGCGGCCGGAGCGCCAAGAGGAGGAACATGGCTGTCAGGGTGGGCATCATCGGGAGCCATGGTCTGGAGCAGTTGTTGGGGCTCTCCGGTCGGTTGGAGACCCACACCCTCGAAACCCCCTTCGGTCCCCACGCGGGGCCCCTCGTCTCCGGAGAGCTGGACGGCGTCTCCGTCGTCTACGTGCCCCGCCACGGCGCGGGCCATGTCTTCAACGCCACCCGGGCGCCCTACCGCGCCAACCTCTTCGCGCTGAAGCAGCTGGGCGTCACCCACGTGCTGGCGACAGGCACGGTGGGCAGCCTCCAGGAGCACCTGCCCCCGCTCCAACTGGTCATCCCGGACCAGGTCATCGACCGCACCTACCGCCGCCCCTGCACCTTCTACGACGACCTCGCGGTCCACGTGGAGCTGGACTCGCCCTTCTGCGGCACGCTGCGTCAGGTCCTCGCCAACGCGGCCACCGCGAGTGGCGCCGTCGTGGCCACCCAGGCGACGTATGTCTGCGTGGAGGGCCCCTCGCTCAGCACCCGCGCGGAGAGCCTGCTGTACCGGCAGTGGGGCGCGGACCTGGTGGGGATGACGGCCATGCCCGAGGCCCGGCTCGCCCGAGAGGCGGAGCTGCACTACGCGCTGGTGGCGCTGCCCACCGACTACGACTCCTGGCAGCCGCTGCCCCCAGGACAGGAGCACGAGGCCCTGCTGGCGCGACTGTCCCACAACGTACAGGCCGTCACCGCGAAGGGCGCCGCGCTCGTCCGCCGCGCGCTGCCGCGCATCGCCGAGGCCCCGTCCGCGTGTCGCTGTGACTCCGCCCTGGCGATGGCGCTGTGGACCGAGCGCTCCCGCATCCCGGACGAGGTGCGCTCCCGCCTTCGTCCACTGTTGGGCAGATATCTTCCGCCGAACGTCGTCTAGTCGGACGAGGGCTCGCCCGGTCGCCTGCTGCCAACGGGCGTCCTCAACCCCACCTTCCGTTACCCGAGGGTCGGGAGCGAGGAGGGAAGGATGCGGCTGCCCAGGCTCAAGTACCTCACGTGGCGTGAGTTTGCCCGGCGCTTCGTGAAGGAGTTCCAGGAAGACACCGTCACGGACATCGCGGCGCAGCTCTCCTACTACCTGCTGTTCTCGCTGTTCCCCTTCCTCTTCTTCCTCGTCACGCTGGTGGCGTACCTGCCCTTCGCGCCCGGCGCGGTCGACGCGATGCTGGACCGCATCCGCCCGCTCGTCCCCGGCGACGCGCTGGGCCTGGTGACGCAGCACCTGACAGCGCTGGTGGACCAGCCCCGGCCCAAGCTGCTGACGGTGGGTCTGGTGCTGGCCTTGTGGTCGGCCTCGCGCGGCGCGGATGCCCTGCGCAAGGCGCTCAACCTGGCCTACGACGTGCCCGAGTCGCGTCCGATGTGGAAGACGCAGGGGCTGGCCATGCTGATGACGCTCGTCGGCACCCTGCTCATCCCGCTGTCCTTCGCCGTGTTCCTGCTCGGCGGCCGGCTGGGGGCGTGGCTCGCGACGCGGCTGCACGTGCAGGAGGCCTTCTACGTCGTCTGGTCCTGGGTGCGGTGGCCGTTCACCGCGGGCCTGGTGATGCTGGTGCTGTCGCTCTGCTACTACCTGCTGCCGGACGTGAAGCAGCGCTTCAAGTACATCACCCCGGGCTCCATCTTCGGCACGCTGGTGTGGATGGCGAGCACGTGGGGCTTCACGCAGTACGTGGAGCACTTCGGCAAGTACAACGTCACCTATGGCTCCATCGGTGGCGTGGTGGTGCTGCTCCTGTGGCTCTACATCTCCGGGCTGGTGTTCATCCTCGGTGGCGAGCTGAACGCCATCCTGGAGCACGCCTCGGCGGAGGGGAAGGAGAAGGGCGCGCGCCAGTTCGGCGAGGCCGCTCCGGCGGAGCCTCCCATCAAGACGCCCGGGGCCGCCAAGAGCGCCGCCAGTGCGAAGCGCTCCCGACTGGCCTTCTGGCGCTGGAAGCGCCGTGTGGCCCGGGGGAAGTCCCCCGAGCCCACCGCCGCGGAAATGGAGCGCGGGCCTCCGTCCTCGCTGCACTGAGCCCGGCTGGGGCGGGAGCTACTTCCCGCCCAGCTTCTGCTTGATGGCGGGGAGCTGTCCCGGGCTGTTGTTGCTGCCGCGCAGGCCCTTCTTGGAGATGAAGTCCTGAAGGTCGCTGATGCGCTGCTTGTTGGTGGGGTGGGTGCTCAGCCACTTCATGACGCCGGGCGTGCTGCCCTCCTGCGACTGGAGCTTCTGGAAGAAGCTGATGAGCCCCTTCGGGTCGAAGCCGGCGCCGGAGGAGTAGCGCGCGCCGAACTCGTCGGCCTCCAGCTCCTCGCTGCGGCTGTGCGCCAGCATGGCGCCGCCACCGACGAGCTGCGCGGCGACCTGGGCCGCGGCGCCCGGGTTCTGTCCCAGCGCGAGCTGGGTGACGGTCTGCAGGCCCATCTGGTTCACCATGGCCCGCGCCGAGTGACGGCCGACGACGTGGCCCGCCTCGTGCGCCATGACGCCCGCCAGCTCCGCCTCCGTGTCGGCGGCCAGGATGAGGCCCGTGTACACGTAGAGGTAGCCGCCCGGCGTGGCGAACGCGTTCACCATCTTCGGGTCGTCGATGACGTTGATCTTCCACCTCACGCCGGGCCGGTCCTTGGTGGCCTGCTTGATGATGGGCGCGGAGAGGTTGCGGACGTACTCGACGATGGTCGGGTCCTCCACGTACTTGATCTTCTCCTTCTGCTCGAGCTCCGCCTTCACCTGCTTGCCGATCTCCTCCTCCTGCTCATCCGAGACGAAGGTCTTCGCCAGAGCCTTCTCCGCCTGGACGCGCTGCGTGGTGCAGCCCGTCGTGAGACCCATGAGGAGGGCCAGGCTCCATACCGCCGAGAGAATCCGCTGCATGACCGAGGACGCCTTTCTTTGCCGGTTGATGCGTTGAGACCGCGACTTTTGCCCGGACTCTTGGGCAGCGTCCGCCTCCTCGGCAAGTCCCTCGTGTGGGTTCCGGCGGGATGAGTGGGGCGCGCGACTCCCGGCGCCCGGGGGCCGGAGGGCTCGTGCGCCTCGCGGAGCCCCCGCCGAGCCTTGCGGCGCCCTGGCGACGTACGGAGGTTCGGGGGTGAGGGGAGGAGGTCGTGATGTCGCGTCCGGTCTGGGTGGGCTCGCTGAGCTTCGGCCTCGTGACGCTCCCGGTGAGGGTGCACGGCGCCGTCGTCTCCCGGCAGGTCCAGTTCCACCTGCTGCATGACGCGGATGGCGCGCGCATCCAGAACAAGCGGGTGTGCGCGGCGGACGGCGAGGAGGTGCCGCTGGAGCACGTGGTGCGAGGCTACACGCTGGCGGACGGCCGGAGCGTCACCGTGACGAGCGGGGAATTGGACGCGCTGGAGCCCGTGGCCAGCCAGGTCATCGCGCTGGAGTCGTTCGTGGACCCCGCGCGGGTGGATGACCTGCTGGTGGACACGTCGTACCACCTGGTGCCCGCCAGGGGCGCGGAGCACGCGCATGCGCTGCTGGCGGCGGGCCTGCGCGAGTCGGGCCGCGTGGGCGTGGGGCGGTGGGTGCTGTATCAGAAGGGGCACCTGTGTCTGGTGCGGCCGCATGGTCGGGGGCTCGTGCTGTCCACGCTGCACGCCGTGGATGAAGTGGTGTCCCAGGAGCGGCTCTCCGAGCTGGAGCAGGGGGAGCCGGCCCTCGAGCCCGGTGAACTCGCGGCGACGCTGCGACTCATCGAGGCGCGCTCCGCCGACTTCGACCCCCAGAGCTACCCGGATGTCCATCGCGAGCGGGTGAAGGCCTTCCTGGAGCGCAGGGCACGCGCCCAGGCCCGGACCCGGACGCGACGGGCTCCTCCCGAGGTGGCGCCGCGAGAGCCGGAGGCGGGGCCGTTGCCAGGCGCGCTGGCCCGTGGCGTGGACGCACTCCGGGCGGGCCCACCGCCGCCCATGGAAGGTGCGCTCCGGCTGCGACCCCGGATGGCGGCTCGGGAGGTCCGGGAGCGGAGCGGTGACACTTCGACCCGGGGGCCGGAGGGGCCTTCCGAAGAGGAGGAGTCCGGGGGCGGAGAGCCGTCACCCTGAGCGGGCGGCCCCGCCGCGACATACCCATCCTGGGGCCTCCGGTGCGCCGTCGAGGCCCTCCCCGGACATGTGCGCGAGCCGACACGCACAAGAAATGCGTGGGTGGGGAGGGCGCCGGTGCTATGTGCCCGAGCGGATGCCTGAGTTACCCGAAGTGGAAATCGCCCGGCGCAATCTGGTGCGCTGGTTCGATGGACGACGCCTCGTGCGCGCGGAGGCGGATGACACCCGCGTCTTTCGCGGCGCCGAGCGTGGCGCCTTCGCGCGACTTCACGGGCGGCTGGAGTCGCTCGTCCGGCGGGGCAAGTACCTCCTCTTCGCCTTCGAGGAAGGCCGGGGCCTCTTGGGCCACCTGGGCATGACGGGCAAGTTCGTCCGCCGCTCGGAGGCGGACGTCGTTCCCTACAGCCGGGCCCGCTTCCACCTTGACAACGGGCAGGTGCTGCACTTCGCCGACGCGCGCATGTTCGGCCGCATGGAGCCGGCCCCCTCCTCGGAGCTGCGCTCCCTGGACGTGGTGAAGGCCCTGGGACGAGATCCGCTGGCGGACGGCCTCACCGCGGGCCAGCTCGCCGAAGCCGTGGCGTCCTCCAAGCAGGACCTGAAGGTCGCCTTGATGGATCAGGCGCGCATCGCCGGCCTGGGCAACATCCACGCCGCGGAGGCGCTGTTCCGCGCCGGCCTCCACCCCGCCAGGAAGCCCTCCACCCTCACCCCCGACGACTGGAAGCGCCTGGTCCAGGCCATCCGCGCCAGCATCGACTTCGGCCTCGAGGAGCAGGCGGGTGAGGAGCCCGTGTACCTGGAGGATGGGGGAGCGGAGAACCTGTTCCTGGTGTACGGGCGCGGTGGCGGCCCGTGCTCCAAGTGCGCCTCGCCGGTGGAGTCCTTCACCCAGGCGGGACGCACCACTTATGCCTGTCCGAAGTGCCAACCCCGGGGGAGGACAGGGAAATGACCCTGGACGTCCTGTCGTTCACGGCGCGAACTCGCGTCCCGGTTGGCGTTGACACCCCCCTGTCCCGTGGCTTGAATCGCCCGCCTTTCCGACCCGGCCGCCCAGAGCGGCCCTGGAGATCGTTGCCCATGTCTCACGTCCTGCTGGCGGCGCTGCTCGTCGCTTCCTCCACGGCCACCGCCCAGGTGCCGGCTGGGGGCACGCCTCCGCCCGCGCCCGCGGAGGCCGCGCCCGCCCCCGCCCCCGCCGAGCCGCCGGCTGTCACGCCCGCCGCGCCCGCCGCCGTGCAGCCCCCCGCCGCCGAGGGCGAGTCCGTCACCCGCGACGACCTGGAGGCCACCAAGCAGGAGCTGCGCGGAGAGATTCGCGCGGAGGCCGCCAAGCAGTCCCTCAACGGCGAGGAGTGGAGCGAGGAGTACCCGGAGGAGAAGCGCAAGCTGGAGGTCTTCACACTCGACGGCTACTTCCGCCTGCGCCCCACGCTCTTCTACAAGTTCGACCTGGGCAAGGTCCCCGGCCAGGAGATCTTCCCCGCCGTGTCGGGCCGCCGGGGGGAGAACACCCAGTCCTTCGCGACCATGCGCCTGCGCCTGGACCCCACGTTCAACGTGTCCGAGCAGGTGAAGATCAAGCTCCAGGTGGACGGCCTGGACAACGTGGTGTTCGGCTCCACGCCGGACACGCTCTTCCCGGGGGACCAGCGCAACATCTTCACCGTCTTCTCCGAGGACCAGGAGTCGCTGGGCGACACGCTGTCGGACTCCATCAAGCTGCGCCGCGCCTACGGCGAGGTGAACACGCCGGTGGGCATCCTGCGCTTCGGCCGCATGGGCAGCCAATGGGGCCTGGGCATGCTGCGCAACGACGGCAACTGCTTCGACTGCGACTTCGGCGACACGGTGGACCGCGTCCAGTTCGTCACCGAGCCCTTCGCGGGCTGGTACGTGACGCCCATGCTGGACTTCAACTCCGAGGGCTCGCAGTACCGGGGCGGCGCCCAGGGTGAGCCGGTGGACCTGACGCAGGCGGATGACGCCCACAGCTGGGTGCTGGCCATCGCCCGCCGGGACACGGACGCGCAGATCCGCTCCAAGCTGGAGAACAACCAGGGCGTGCTCCAGTACGGCCTGCACTTCGCCTGGCGCTCGCAGAACTACGACAACGTGAAGGACGCCAACGGCGACCTCACGTCCGGCTTCATCCCCCGCGACGCGAACCTGTACATCCCGGACCTGTGGCTGCGGTACGAGGAGCGCAACTGGCGCCTGGAGTTCGAGCTGGCGGCGGTGCTCGGCAGCATCGGCAACCGCGCGCTCACCACGGGTGAGACGACGTTCGACCAGAGCCTGCAGGTGGCGCAGTTCGGCGGCGTGGCGCAGGGCGAGGTGAAGGTCGCGGACAACAAGCTGACGCTGGGCCTGGAGCTGGGCTTCGCCTCCGGTGACAAGGCGCCGGGCTTCGGCAACTACCCGGGCCGCACGGGCTCGGGCACCAACGGCTACACCAACCCGGGTGACGTGGAAGGCCGGCAGTACCGCTGCGACGGTGGCGGCTGCTCCGACTCCGCCATCCGCAACTTCCGCTTCAACCGCGACTACCGCATCGACCTCATCCTCTGGCGCGAGCTGATTGGCGGCGTCACCGACGCGTTCTACGTGCGCCCGTCCGTGAAGTACGCGGTGGCGCCGGGCATCGACCTGTATGGCCGCCTCATCTACTCGCAGGCGCTCTACGCGGAGTCGACGCCGTCCTTCACCAGCAAGTCGCTGGGCGTGGAGGTGAACGCGGGCGTGGACTACACCACCGAGGACGGCTTCATCGCAGGCCTCGCCTACGGCATCCTGTTCCCGATGGGCGGTCTGCAGGCCTTCACGAACGAGCTGAAGGCCGACCTGGAGACGCCGCACAGCATCCGTGGCTGGCTGGGCGTGAAGTTCTAGCCATGAAGCGCGCCCTCACGTCGCTCGGGGTCGCCACCGTCCTGGTGTTGGGGCTGGTGGCGTGCGGCA
Source organism: Myxococcus qinghaiensis (assembly GCF_024198215.1). GTDB lineage: Bacteria > Myxococcota > Myxococcia > Myxococcales > Myxococcaceae > Myxococcus > Myxococcus qinghaiensis. The sequence continues at coordinate 314,421 of NZ_JAKCFA010000008.1, read as the reverse complement.
TCAAGGGTCCGGCCAAGCCGCCACTCGCGGCGCCGGTGCCGGCGACGGAGACCCCTCCGCCGCCGTCGGACACCGCGCCCGTCAGCGTGGAGTCTGCGGGGCCATCGATCATTCCGACGGCGGATGGCGGGGCCGTGACGCCCACCTCCGTCGTTGACGCTGGGACACCGTGAGTTCCTTTCCATACCGCAAGGGCGTGCTGCACGCGGAAGCCGTGCCGCTGCCCGCCATCGCCGACGCGGTGGGCACGCCCACCTATGTCTACTCCACCGCCGCGCTGACCCAGGCCTTCCGCGCGGTGACGGAGGCGTTCTCCGACGCGCGGCCCCTGGTCTGCTACTCGGTGAAGGCCAACTCCAACCTCGCCATCCTCCGGTTGTTCGCGGGACTGGGCGGGGGCTTCGACATCGTCTCCGGCGGAGAGCTGGCCCGCGTGCGGCATGCGGGCGGCGAGGCGGCGAAGACGGTGTTCGCGGGCGTGGGCAAGACGCAGGAGGAGATGGAGGCCGCGCTCGCCGCGGGCATCCTCCTCTTCAACGTGGAGAGCGCCGAGGAGCTGGAGGCGCTGGACGCGGTGGGCCGTCGTCTGGGTCGCCGCGCGCCGTTCGCGTTGCGCGTCAACCCGGAGGTGGATCCGCGCACGCACCGCTACATCGCCACCGGGCTGAAGACGTCCAAGTTCGGCGTGCCCTTCGAGGAGGCGGTGGACCTCTACGCGCGCTCGAAGAAGCTGAAGGGCGTGCGGGCCGCGGGCCTGGACTGTCACATCGGCTCGCAGCTCACCCAGAGCTCGCCCCTGCGCGCGGCGCTCGGCAAGGTGGCGGGGCTGTACCAGGAGTTGAAGGCCCAGAAGCACGCGCTGGAGTACCTGGACGTGGGCGGCGGCCTGGGAATCACCTACTCGGACGAGACGCCTCCCTCGGTGGAGGAGTACGCGCGCGTCGTGTTGAACGCGACGAAGGACACGGGCGCGCGGCTGGTGCTGGAGCCGGGGCGCTCGCTGGTGGGCAACGCGGGCGTGCTGCTCACCCGCGTGCTGTACCGCAAGCAGACCCCCGCCAAGCACTTCACCGTGGTGGACGCGGGCATGAATGACCTGCTCCGCCCCGCCCTCTACGAGGCCCACCACGCCTTCGTCCCCCTGCTGAAGCGGCGGGGTAAGGCGGTGGAGGTGGACGTCGTGGGGCCGGTGTGTGAGTCCACGGACGTGCTGGCCAAGGCCCGGCCCCTGGTGCTCCCCCAGGCGGGCGAGCTGTATGCCTTCCTCAGCGCCGGCGCGTACGGGATGAGCATGGCTTCTAACTACAATTCCCGCCCCCGTCCGGCCGAAGTCCTCGTGGATGGGGAGGCGTGGCGGGTGGTGAGGGAGCGGGAGCGCACCGAGGATCTCTGGCGCGGCGAGCGGGCCTGAACATATAAGCGCCGGAATGAAGACCTTCGAAGGTTCCATGACGGCGCTCGCGACTCCGTTCCGGAACGGCGCGCTCGACGAGTCGGCCTACCGGGCGCTGGTTCGCCAGCAGATTGAGGGCGGCACCAGCGTGCTGGTGCCCATGGGCACCACCGGCGAGTCCGTCACGATGAACGCCGAAGAGCGCGCCCGCGCGGTGCGCGTGGTGGTGGAGGAGGCGAAGGGCCGCGTGGGAGTGCTGGGCGGCGCCGGCTCCAACAACACCGCGGAGGTGATTGAGAGCGTGGCGCGCGTGCGTGATGCCGGCGCGGATGGCTCGCTCATCGTCACGCCGTACTACAACAAGCCCACGCAGGTGGGGCTGGTGGAGCACTTCCGCGCGGTGGCGCGCGCGCACCCGGGCTTCCCGATTGTCGCCTACAACGTCCCCGGCCGCACGGGCGTGGACCTGCTGCCGGAGACGGTGCAGCGGCTGTGCGACTTCCCGGAAGTCGTCGCCATCAAGGAGGCCACCGGCAACATGGCCCGGGCGGTGGACATCCTGGAGAAGTGCGGCGACCGGCTGACGCTGTTGTCCGGCGACGACTTCACCGTGCTGCCCTTCATCGCGTGCGGCGGCAAGGGCGTCATCTCCGTGTCCTCCAACGTGGCGCCCCGGCTGATGGCGGACCTGGTGGCCGCGGGCCGCGCGGGTGACTTCGCCAAGGCGCGCGAGCTGCAGGTGAAGCTGAACAACCTGCACCGGCTGCTCTTCGTGGAGTCGAGCCCCATCCCCGTGAAGTGGGGGCTGCACTTGTTGGGGCTGTTCGGTCCGGAGGTCCGCCTGCCGCTGGTGCCGATGACGGGGCCCAACGCGGAGAAGCTGGGCGATGAGCTGCGGCACCTGGGCCTCTTGAAGCACTGAGCGCCACGACACGACACCGAGGAGCGCGGCCACATGATTCGCACCGTCATCACCGGCATCACCGGTCGCATGGGCAGCACGCTGCTGCGCCTGACGCGTGACGCGGAGGACCTGCAGGTGGTGGGCGCCACGGAGCGGCCGGGCAGCACCGCGGTGGGCCTGGACGCGGGCCTCGCCGCGCGGCTGGGCGCGCTGGAGGTGCAGGTGGTGGACGACCTGGCGCGCGCGCTCGACCTGGCGAAGGCGGACGTCGTCATCGACTTCACCGGCGCCGAGGTGAGCGTGGCCCACGCGAAGGCGTGCGCGGCGCGCGACGTGGCCTTCGTCTGCGGCTCCACGGGCTTCTCGCCGGAGCACTCGGCGCTGCTGGCGGAGTGCGCGAAGGCGATTCCCATCGTCGCCGCGCCGAACATGTCGGTGGGCGTCAACCTGGTCATCCGCGTGGCCGCGGAGCTGGCGCGGGTGCTGGGGCCGGGCTTCGACGTGGAGGTTCTCGAAGCGCACCACCGCATGAAGAAGGACGCGCCCAGCGGCACCGCGCTGCGGCTGGCGGAGGTGCTCGCCTCCGCGCTCGGCCGCACGCAGGACGACCTGACATTCGCCCGGGAGGGCCAGATTGGCGCCCGGCCCGCCAACGAGATTGGCGTGCAGACGCTGCGGGGCGGGGATGTGGTGGGAGAGCACACCGTGTACTTCTTCGGTGAGGGCGAGCGCATCGAGCTGACGCATCGGGCCACCAGTCGAGATCAGTTCGGGCTGGGGGCGCTGCGGGCCGCGCGCTGGGTGGTGGGCCGCCCTCCGGGGCTGTATGACATGGCCGACGTGCTCGGCTTCCAGAGGACTTCATGACGACCGCCCGCTACTGCCGCTTCCTCCACGAAGGCCGCTCGAACCATGGCCGCGTCGAGGGCTCCGAGGTGGTGGTGCTCTCCGCGGCCCCCTGGGTGGGTGGCGCCAAGGACACGGGCATCCGCCGCTCGCTGTCGGCGGTGACGCTGCTGGTGCCGTCGGACGCGTCCAAGGTCGTCTGCATCGGCCAGAACTACCGCAAGCACGCGGAGGAGATGGGCAAGCCCGTGCCCACCGAGCCGCTCATCTTCACCAAGCCCTCCACCGCGCTCAACGGCCCGGGCTCGCCCATCCGAATCCCCAAGGCGAGCCAGGAGGTGCACTACGAGGCGGAGCTGGCGCTCGTCATCGGTGAGCGGCTGAAGAACGCCGACGAGACGACGGCCGCGCGCGCCATCTGGGGCCTCACCTGCTTCAACGACGTCACCGCGCGAGACATCCAGAAGCGCGAGACGCAGCACACCCGCGCCAAGGGCTATGACACCTTCGCGTGCGCGGGCCCGTGGGCGGTGACGGGGCTGTCCCCGGCGGACCTCCAGATTTCCTGCCGGGTGAACGGGCAGGTGCGCCAGGACAGCCGCACGTCCGACATGGTGTTCAGCCCCGCTCGGCTGGTGGCGTTCATCTCCCACATCATGACGCTCCTGCCGGGGGACCTCATCAGCACCGGCACCCCGTCGGGGGTAGGGAAGCTGTCGGCCGGTGACTCGGTCGAGGTGGAGATCGAGGGAATCGGGACGCTCCTCAATCCGGTTGAGCTGGAGCCGTGAGCACCATCATCTATGTCGGGTTGGGCTCGAATGAGGGGGACCGCGAAGCCCACCTCGTCGCCGCCCTCACCGCGCTGTCCCGCATCGACGCGGTGGCCGTGCTTCGTTGTTCCTCACTCTTCGACAGCGCCCCGGTGGGGCCGCCGCAGCCGCGCTATCTGAACGCGGTGGTGGCGCTGGACTGCGATTTGTCGCCGCAGCGGCTGCTCGTGATTCTTCAGCAGATTGAGAAGGACCTGGGCCGGCGGCGCGAGCAGCACTGGGGCCCGCGCACCATCGACCTGGACATCCTCTTCTGCGAGGGACAGGTGGTGGCGGACCCTCACCTCCAGGTGCCGCATCTGGAGCTGCACAAGCGGCGCTTCGCCCTGGAGCCGTTGGCGGAGCTGTCGCCTGCCTTGCTGCACCCCGTGCTCGGAATGACGGTGAAGGAGCTCCTCGGGAAACTCGCCCCGCAGGATGTCCGCAGGAGTGAGGCCACCGCGTGGCCCGAAGCGAGCCTGCCGAGCAACGAGACATGAACCTTTCCCTGGCCCTGGCCACCGCGGCGCTGCTCGCCGCCGAGCCTTCCCCGTTGCCCCCTGGTCACCCGGTTGTCCCTCCAGGGACGCAGGTGTCGCCCGCGAAGCCGTCCGCCGCCATGGGGGGAGGCGCGCTGCCCGAGGGCCATCCTCCCGTGGAGGGTGGGGCTGCTCCCGCCGCGGCGCCCACGGGCGAGCTGCCCTCGGGACATCCCCCGGTGTCTGGCACCGGCAAGGCGCCTCCGTCGGCGGAGGAGTTGCTGCGCCAGCTCGACTCGACGGAGGGGCTGCAGGGGCGGGAGAAGACCTTCGAAATCGCGGCGTCGTTGGGGCGCCTGTACTACCTGAACGGCCGCAACGCGGAGGCGGTGACGTACCTGCTCCAGGCCGACGAGCGCGCGAAGCCGGTGAGGGACTTGTTCCTCGCGCAGCGCAAGAAGCTGGGCAAGGCGACGCTGGCCACGGCGGAGGCGGCGGGCTGCGGCTTCACGACGGGGCAGGCGCTGGAGTCGATGGGCGCGGTGGCGCAGGAGCGCGCGAAGAAGGGCGACGTGGCGGGCGCTGCGGCCTGTGCTCGTGGGGCGCTGGAGCCCGCGCTGGAGACGGGAGTGATGCGCGCCAACGCGCTCTTCCTCTCCGGTGACGCGGCGGGCGCGCTGGGCGCGTATGTCGCGGTGCTGGAGGTGGAGCCCCGGCACGAGGAGGCGCTCTACGGGCGCTCGGCGGTGTTGTTCGAGACGAAGGGCGAGGACCTGGCGGCGCTGAAGCAGGCGCGCGAGGGCTTCGAGGCGGTGCAGGCGGTGAACCCCACCTCCGCGCGCGCGGCGACGGCGAAGCGGATGGCGACGCTGGTGGACGAGACGGTGAAGGCGGGAGGCCGGGCGAAGCTGCTCGCGTCGCGCGCCGAGGACCGCCGCATCCGGCTGTCGCAGGCGCCGGTGGCGCAGGGGCCGGACGTGCCTCGCCCGCTGACGAAGGAGATGGTGGACGCGGTGCAGAACACCGAGCGCACGCCGGAGCTGGAGCAGGGCCTGGCGAAGCTGGTGGACGAGGGCGAGGAGCACCTGGCGAAGGGGCGCTTCCAGGAGGCGCTCGGCAACTACACGCGCGTGGTGCCCTTCCAGCCGGAGAACGGTCGCGCGAAGGCGGGCATGGCCTGGGCGCTGGTGGGCCTGGGACGCCCCATGGCCGCGCGCGTGTGGGGCGTGGCGGTGGAGTCGGACCCGGCGTCGGTGGAGAAGCTGGGCGACACCCTCAAGGCCAAGGGCGACGAGAAGGGCGCCAAGGCCCTGTGGGAGAAGCTGGCCACGGACGCGCCGAACTACAACAAGTCGGCCATCCAGGCGAAGCTCACGCAGTAGGCGTCACCAGGAGCACGGGCGTCATGATGACGCCCGGTGCTTCGGTGGAGCGGGCATCGGTTCCGCCTCGTGAGTGCCCGTCGAGGCGGGCGCTCCGAGCGTTGCCGCCACCATCGATGGAGTCGCCTCGGAAACGAGGCCTCACGCGCGGCGCGGGGCGCTCAGACGAACTTCGCGGCGAGCAGGTCCTGCACGTCGAGCAGGCCCACGGAGCGGCCCTCGACATCCACCACGGGGAGCTGGTCCACGCGCAGCTCGCGCATCTGCGCCGTCGCGGCGATGACCAGCGTGTCCGGCGTCACGCAGCGCGGCTGCTTGCCCATGATGTCGCGCACGGGGATGGAGAAGTCAGTGAGGCCCTGCTCCACGCGGCGGCGCAAGTCGCCGTCCGTGAAGATGCCCACCAGCCTCCCGCGCCGGTCCACCACGCAGGCCGCGCCCGGACGTCCCGGCGTCTTCGTCATCACCCCGACGACTTCCGACAGCGGCGCGGTGTCGCGCACCAGCGGGTTGGCGGGGCCCGTGCGCATCAGCTCGAAGACGCGCTGCACGGAGCGACCCAGCTTCCCACCGGGATGCAGCAGCGCGTAGTCATCCGTGCCGAAGGGCCGCGAGCGCATCACCGCCATGGTGAGCGCATCGCCCAGCGCGTGCAGCGCGGCGGTGGACGCTGTAGGCACCATGCCCATGGGGCACGCCTCCGCGATGCGTCCGATATCCAGCACCACGTCCGCACCCTTCGCCAGCGGACTCTGCGCATCCCCCGTCAGCGCGATGACCGGCGTGGCCATTCGCTTGAACGCGGGCATCAGCCGCAGCAGCTCCTCCGTGGAGCCGCTGTTGGACATCGCGAGGATGACGTCCCCGCGCGCCACGCGGCCCAAATCCCCATGCACCGCCTCGGCGGGGTGGAGGAACACGGAGCGGATGCCGGTGGAGGCCAGCGTGGCGGAGAGCTTCTGGCCGATGTGGCCCGCCTTCCCCATGCCCGTGACAATCACCTGGCCTGAGCACTCGCGCACCAGTCGCACGGCCTTGAGGAACGGCGCGCCCAGCCGCGTCGTCACGCCGAGGATGGCGTTCGCCTCCGCCTCCAGCACGTCGCGCGCGCACGCGAGCAGCGCCTCGTCGTCCGGCTCGGACGAGGGGGCCGGAGTGGAGCGGCCGGGGAGGGCGCGCAGACGGGGCTTCTTGACGGCGGAGCGAGGGGAGCGGGCCATGGCGTCGGCTTCGCCTTGTACCTGCCAGACACCACGGTGGCCACCCTTGACGCGTGGGGGGGCATCAGTTACGCGCCTGCTCGCCCGGCCCCCCAGGCCGCCCCCTTTTTTCCACCCCTTCACGGGGCCACCCAGGAGAGTGACGAGATGAAGTTCTTCATCGACAGCGCGGACGTCGAGGAAATCCGCAAGGCCCACGCCATGGGCTGCGTGGACGGCGTCACCACCAACCCGTCCCTGCTGGCCAAGGTCGGCCGCGGGCTGGAAGAGACCATCCGGGAGATCTGCTCCATCGTCGACGGCCCCATCAGCGCGGAGGCCGTGTCCCTGGAGGCCGACGCGCTCATCGCCGAGGGCCGCACCCTGGCGAAGATTCACGACAACGTCGTGGTGAAGATTCCCATGGGCGTCGAGGGCGTGAAGGCCGTCAAGGCGCTCACCGCCGAGGGCATCCGCACCAACGTCACCCTCATCTTCTCCGCCAACCAGGCCCTGCTGTGCGCCAAGGCCGGCGCCACCTACGTGTCGCCCTTCGTCGGACGGCTGGACGACATCTCCCAGGACGGCATGGAGCTCATCTCCAACATCCTGGAGATTTATCAGAACTACGACTTCGACACGCAGGTGCTGGTCGCCAGCGTGCGCAACCCCGTGCACGTGCTCCAGTCCGCCCGCATGGGCGCGCACGTCGCCACGCTGCCCTACAGCGTCATCACCCAGCTGGCCAACCACCCGCTCACCGACGCGGGCATCAAGAAGTTCCTCGCGGATTGGGAAAAGGTCCCCAAGGCGAAGAAGTAGCCGCACCCTGAGTCCCCTGGAGGGCCTGCATGGCCCCCCGGGGTGTCGCCCGCCCCCCTGGGCACCATTTTCCCAGGCGGGTTGGGCTGGAGATTTCGCGGCGCGGCATGTATTCGTTGACTTCCGAGTCAACACGTCGTCGCACCACGAGGAATCTCATGGAATTCCAGCTCACCGAGGATCAGCGCGCGCTCCAGCAGGCGGCGCGCAAGTACGCCCGCGAGGTGGTGCGCCCCAAGGCAGCGCACTACGACGAGACGGCCACCTTCCCCAGGGACCTCCTCGCCACGGCGTTCGAGCTGGGCCTGCTCAACATGGCCGCCCCCGTGGAGTACGGCGGCGTGGGCCTGTCGCACCTGGACCAGACGATTGTCGCGGAGGAGCTGAGCTGGGGTTGTGCGGGCGTGGCCACGTCCATCATCGCCAATGATTTGGCCAACCTCCCCATCATCCTCCACGGCTCCGAGGACCAGAAGAAGCGCCTGCTGAGCCACTTCGCCGAGCGGCTGAAGTTCTCCTCCTTCTGCCTCACCGAGCCGGAGGCCGGCAGCGACGTCGCCAACATGCAGACGACGGCGCGCCGCGAGGGTGACGAGTACGTCATCAACGGCGCCAAGTGCTTCATCACCAACGGTGGCCACGCCGAGCAGTACACGGTGTTCGCCACGGTGGACAAGACGAAGAGGCACAAGGGCATCACCTGCTTCGTCGTGGAAGGTCGCCCCGCGGGGCTGACCGTCAGCAAGCACGAGAACAAGATGGGCCAGCGCGCCAGCGACACCGTGTCGCTGACGTTCGAGGACGTGCGCGTCCCGGTGAAGAACCGCATCGGTGAAGAGGGCCAGGGCTTCGCCATCGCCATGGCGACGCTCGACAACAGTCGTCCGCTCACCGCCATGTTCTCCGTGGGCATCGCCCGCGCCGCGCTGGAGCACTCCATGGAGTACGCCTCGCAGCGCAAGACGTTCGGCAAGCCCATCATCGAGCACCAGGCCATCCAGTTCATGATTGCGGACATGGCCATGAACACCCACGCGGCCCGCATGCTCACCTACGAGAGCGCGTGGCTGTTGGACCAGGGGCAGCGCAACACCCTGCAGTCCAGCTACGCCAAGTCCTTCGCCGCGGACATGGCGATGAAGGTCGCCACCGACGCGGTCCAGGTCTACGGCGGCTACGGCTACATCAAGGAGTACCCCGTCGAGAAGCTGATGAGAGACGCCAAGCTCATCCAGGTCTACGAGGGCACCAGTCAGGTCCAGCGGCTCGTCATCGCGAAGGAACTGTTCAGGTAGAAAAGCAGAACTGTGTCCGGCGGCCGTTTCCCATTGCCGCCGTGACACCCGGATGCCTATTAACCCAGACCGTTCGCGCGCCGCGTCAATGCGGCCCGCACGGACTGTTTTCCAGCCTTCATAAACGCCTCCCGCAAGGAGAAGCCCAGCCGTGAAGATCCTCGTCACCGCCAAGCGCGTGGAAGACCCCGAGTCCAAAATCAAGGTGAAGCCCGACGGCTCGGGCATCGTGCAGGAGGGGCTCAAGTACAAGATCAACCCCTTCGACGAGATTGGCGTGGAGGAAGGTCTCCGGCTCGTCGCCAAGCACCAGGGTGAAGTGGTGGTGGTGTCCATCGGCGGCAAGGAGGTGCAGGAGCAGCTCCGGCACGCCCTGGCCATGGGTGCGCACCGCGCCGTGTGGGTGAACCACACCGGCCCGTTGGACCAGCTCGGCATCGCCGGCCTGCTCCAGAAGGTGACGGAGAAGGAGAAGCCGGACCTCGTCATCCTGGGCAAGCAGTCCATCGACGACGACCAGAACCAGGTGGGCCAGTACCTGGCCGAGTTCCTGGGCTGGGGTCAGGCCACGTTCGCCTCCAAGGTGGAGTCCATGGAGAGCGAGCAGGAGAAGAACAAGGTCCCCGCCCTGACTGTGACGGCGGACGGCAAGGCCGTGCGTGTGATTCGCGAGGTCGACAACGGGCTTGCGACGCTGGAGTGCCAGCTGCCCGCCGTCGTGACGACGGACCTGCGCCTCAACACGCCGCGCTACGCCAGCCTCCCGGGCATCATGAAGGCGAAGAGCAAGCCCATCGAGGAGCTGACGCCGGAGAAGCTGGGCGTGGACGTCACCCCGAAGATCCAGATCGTGAAGCTTTCGTCCCCGCCCGCGCGCAAGGCCGGCATCAAGGTGCCGGACGTGGCCACGCTGGTGGACAAGCTGCGCAACGAGGCGAAGGTCGTCTAACCCTCTCGGAAGATACGAAAGACACTCCCATGCCAATCGTTCTCATCGTCGCCGAGCAGCAGCCGGACGGGCACCTTCGCAAGGCCTCTCTCAACGCCATCACCGCGGGCAAGCAGTTGGCCGACAAGGCCGGCGCGGAGCTGCACATCGCCCTCATCGGCAAGGACCCCGCGAAGGTCGCCGACGAGCTCAAGGGCACCGGCGCCAAGGCCGTGCACGTGGGCGCCGCCCCGGAGCTGGAGCACTACCTGGCGGAGACGTACGCCCCCGTTCTCGCCACGCTCGCCACCGAGCTGAAGGCGGACTACGTGGGCATGGCGTCCACCGCCCAGGGCAAGGACCTGCTGCCCCGCCTCGCCGCGCGTCTGAAGGCCGCCATGGCCACGGACGTCACGGGCCTCAACGGCTCCGGCGCGGACATCACGTTCAACCGTCCCATGTGGGCCGGCAACGTGTTCGCCGAGGTGAAGCTCACCACGCCGGTGAAGGTGTTCACCGTGCGCGCCACGGAGTTCGCCGCCGCTGGTACGGGCGAGGGCGCCGCCGAGGTGAAGGCCTTCGCGCCGAAGGTCGAAGCGTCGAAGACGAAGTTCGTCGAGTTCAAGGAAGTGAAGAGCGCCCGCCCCGAGCTGACCGAGGCGAAGGTCGTCATCTCCGGTGGTCGTGGCACCAAGGGCGACTTCAAGGAGATTGAGGCGCTGGCGGACGAGCTGGGCGCCGCGGTGGGCGCGTCCCGCGCGGTGTGCGACGCGGGTTGGGTTCCCAACGACCTGCAGGTCGGCCAGACGGGCAAGGTGGTCGCTCCGTCGCTGTACATCGCCGCGGGCATCAGCGGCGCCATCCAGCACCTGGCGGGCATGAAGAGCTCGAAGACCATCGTCGCCATCAACAAGGACGCCGAGGCTCCCATCTTCCAGGTGGCTGACTACGGCATCGTCGCGGACCTCTTCAAGGTCCTGCCCGAGCTGCGCTCGGAGCTGCAGAAGCTGAAGTAGCACTCCGGCCCGCCAAGGGCCGAAGACGAGGGGCGACGTGGGGCACTGTCCCCGCGCCGCCCCTTCGTCGTTCCTGGGGTGTGGACGAGGCGCCGCTTCCGGGGCGCGCGTCTACAGCTCGATGTCGCTGTCGCGTCCGCGCGCCGGGGCGTCCTCTTCCCTGCCGGGCGGCTCCGTCGGAGGTGGCAGCGGGGCTTCGTCCGCGCCTTCGTCCTCGGGGAACGCGTTGGGCCGCTCTCGCGGGGCGTCGTCGCGCAGGTCGATGCGCGAGCCGTCCTCCAGCTCCACGGCGAGGGTGTCGTACTCCCACTCGCCCTCTCCCTGCTTCGTCGCGTCGACGTGGAGCAGGCCGTCCGCCTGGGGGCCGTCGAGGGGAATGGCGAGCCGCGCGTGCGTCACGCCGTTGACGGTCTGCACGGACGTCTGCTTGGGCAGGCCGTTGTCGATGGGCGTGCCCAGCGCGCTGCGCACCTCCGCGTCGGAGCGGGCAATGGCCACGGCCTCCGTGAAGGCGTCCATGTTCTTCAGCGACGAGTAGCCGAATCCCACCAGCGCGAAGCCCAGGCAGCCGCACGAGGCCAGCACCCCCAGGCAGCCCACCGGCACGAACCACTTCCAGTTGCGGCTCCACCACCCCTGCTGTGGCACCAGCGAGCCCTCGGGCGACGCGTCCATGACCTCACTCCTCCTTGAGCCACCACCCGGCCGGCGGCGCTCCTCTCTTAGCGAGCCGGACGCGCGGGGGATAGGGCCCCGGGTTGGAGGTGGCTCGCGTCGGTTGGTGTGGGAGAGGGGAGCGGCTACATTCGGAAGGACGAGCGACGGGGAAGGCTCGTGTGGGGCCGGACTTCCCGGGAGGTGGCGCGTGCCGCCGCGGAAGACGCCGTCCACCGACGTGCTGCTGGACGTGCTGGAGGCCCTGCCTCCGGGGCAGCGGCTCTGGGTGCGAGGTGTGGGGCAGGACCTGTATCCGCTGCTGCGCTCGGCGGACGCGGTGCGAGTGCTGCGCTGCGGGCCTGGCGCCGTTTCGCGTGGGGACGTGGTGCTGGTGCGCCAGGGGCGGATGCTGACGGCGCGCGTGGTGGTGTCCCTCGAGCCATGGAGGACGGCCACGCTGCTGGGCGCGGAGGAGCGCTCGGGCGGGGAGGTGCTCGGGCGGGTGGTGGCGCTGCGGCGTGGCAGGTGGCGGGTGCCGTTGCCCCGGCCCTTCCGTCCAGCGCTTTGGGCGGCGCAGCGGACGCTGGCGACGGCGTGGGCGCGGCCCGAGACCCGGCTAGTCTATCGGGGCGTGAGGGACTTCTTCTTCTCCGGCTGGTCGAAGCCGCTGCGGCGCCACTGGGTGGGGCCGCTGGAGGTCCGGCTGTTGCGGGCGGAGGACCTGGACGCGCTGCTCGCCTTCGCGAGCGAGCGGCTGGTGGTGTCCGCCAGTTTCCTGCGCCGTCAGCTTCGCGAGCGGTGGGGGCTGGAGCTGCCGGAGCGCCGTGGGGCAGCGGCTGGAGCGCTGGACGCGAAGGGGAAGCTGCACGGCTTCGCCTGGGTGGACTCGTATCGGCAGGAGGGGCTGCCGTTGGATGGTGTCTGGGTGCGCTCGCTGGTGGTGGCGCCTCAGGCCCGGCGGATGGGCGTGGCCACTCAACTGTTGGCCTGTCTGGTCGAGGAGGCGCACCGACAGGGAGAGCCGAGCGTCCAGGCGGATGTGGACGACGACAACGCCGCGTCGCTGCGGACGTTCGAGGGCGTGGGCTTCCGTCGTTCTTCGGACGCGCTGACGCGGCGGACGAACGAGGCCTGGGACGCCGCGGGGCGGTCCAAGCGACTGGTGGTTTTGGAGCGGGACTCCGGCCCCTGAGTCCACGGGGGTTGCGTGGGGGCTCTGGGTGCGTCAAAAGCCCCCGCTTGCGCGCCTTCGCGTCGTGAGGACTTCCGTGAGCATCTCGACTCCCGACAGCATGGGGCGCGAGCCGACTCGCCCGGGGCGGCTCAAGGGCCTCCAGGCGGACGGAGCGCTGCTCTTCATCACCCTCATCTGGGGCGTCACCTTCGTGGTGGTGAAGGACGCCCTGGGGCACGCCGACCCGTTCACCTTCCTCACCCTGCGCTTCGGGGTGGGGGCGCTGGTGCTGAGCGCGCTGGCGGGGCGGCAGGTGTTCTCCTCGAAGAACCTGCGCCATGGCGCGGTGCTGGCCACGTTCCTGTTCCTGGGCTTCGCGCTCCAGACGTGGGGGCTGACGCTCACCACGCCGTCGCGCTCGGCGTTCATCACCGGGATGGCCGTGCTGTTCGTCCCGGTGTTGTCGCTGCTGGTGTTCCGGCGGGTGCCGAAGCTCGCGTCGCTGCTGGGCGTGGCGCTGTCGGCGGTGGGGCTCTACCTGCTCACGCGGCCCGCGCCGGGCGAGGGAGGCGGCTGGCTGAGCGTGGGGGAGCTGTTGTCGTTGGGCTGCGCGGTGGCGTACGCGGGGCACATCACCCTCACCGAGCGGTATGCATCGAAGGAGGGCGTGCTGGGGATGGTGGCGGTGCAGCTGTGGGGCGTGGCGTTGATGTCCGCGGCGTGTCTGCCCTTCGTGGCGCGCAAGGTGGAGTGGAATGCGTCGCTGGTGACGGCGGTGCTGGTGTGCGGACTGTTGCCGAGCGCATTGGCCATCAGCATCCAGACGTGGGCGCAGGCGCGGACGTCGGCGGTGCGCGCGGCGGTCATCTACGCGTTGGAGCCGGTGTTCGCGTCCATCTACTCGGTGGTGCTGGGCTACGAGAAGCTGGGCGCGCCGGAGGCGATGGGCGGTGGGCTCATCCTGACGGGTGTGCTGGTGGCGGAGCTGGGGTCGCCTGCCTGGACATGGTGGAAGTCAAGGCGACGGGGAGTGCAGGGGACGGGCTGACGCCCTCCAGGCGGACGGGCGCGGGCCGCGAGAGAAGCGGCCCACGGGCGGGTGGACGCGCTATATCCGGGCCCTTCCCATGAGCGTGGAGCTGCGTCGAAACGGGTTGCACCTGACGGGCACCCTCCTGTCCCTGGACGCGAAGCGCAAGTCGCCGCTGAGCTTCGTGAGTCACGGACATTCGGACCACATCGCCCGGCATGAGCGCACCATCGCCACGACGGCGACGCTGCGCTTCATGGAGCATCGGCTGGGGCCGGTGAGTGCGCCGCTGGCCGCGCCGTATCGCCGTCCCTTCGAGCTGGGGCCGCTGGTGTTGGAGCTGCTGCCGGCGGGGCACATCCTGGGCAGCGCGCAGCTTCGAGTCATCCGCGCGGATGGACGGCGCGTCGTCTACACGGGGGATTTGAACGTGGTGCCGTCGTTGACGGCGGAGGCGACGGAGGTGGCGGAGTGCGACACGCTCGTCATCGAGTCGACCTTCGGTCATCCGCGCTACCGCTTCCCGCCGCGCGACGAGGTGTGGGGGCAGGTGGAGGCGTGGGTGCGGCGGCAGCTCGAGCGGGGCGCGGTGCCGGTGGTGTTGGGGTATCCGCTGGGCAAGAGCCAGGAGGCGATGAAGTTCCTGGCGGGCAAGGGTTTCCCGTTGGTGGCGCACTCGTCGATTTTCGAGGTGGCGCAGCTCTATGCGGAGCTGGGCGTGCCGATTGAAAACCTGCGGTGCTTCCACGGGAAGGTGGAGCCGGGCGAGGTGCTGTTCTTCCCGCCGCATCAAGCAAGGGGAGGGGCGCTGGCGCACCTGTGGCCGCGAGGGACGGCGGTGCTGACAGGGTGGGCGATGGACCCGGGCGCGGCGAGACGTTACGGCGCGGACGTGGCGTTTCCGGTGTCGGACCACGCGGACTTTCCGTCGCTGATGGCCTACGTGAAGGCGACGGGGGCGAGCGAGGTGATTACGTGTCACGGCTTCGCGGAGGAGCTGGCGCAGGCGCTGCGGGACGCGGGGGTGGATGCCCGGCCGCTGGGAGGCAAGCCGCAGCAGCTCTCGTTGCTGTGAGGCGGAGGGGGCGTGGACCGGAGTAGAATGGGGGCATGCCTTCCCGTTCTCCGCGGCTCGTGGGCCAGGTGGTCCGCGTCCTGGTGTGCACCGAGAAGAAGACCTTCGTGACTCGGGAGTTGTCCGAGGTGCGGGTGACGTTCGAGGGAATCGACGGAGACCGGCATGCGGGGCACACGCGGCCGGCGGACGTGCGCACGCCGTGGTACCCGAAGGGGACGCCCATCCGGAACACGCGGCAGCTCTCGCTGGTGTCGACAGAGGAGCTGGAGTTGGTGGCGGAGACGCTCGGAGTGCCGAAGGTGCTCGCGTCGTGGCTGGGAGCGAATCTGGAGCTCACGGGGGTGCCAAGGCTGACGCACCTGCCGCCGGGGACGCGGCTGTTCTTTCCCGAGGACGCGGTGCTCGCGGTGGAAGGCGAGAACGAGCCGTGCATCGGACCGGGGAAGGTCATCGAGCAGCATCATCCTGACCACGTGAAGGTGGCGAGCCGCTTCGTGAAGTCCGCGTGGGAGCGCCGAGGCTTGGTGGCCTGGGTGGACCGGCCCGGAGTCATCCGCGCGGGAGATGAAGTCCGCGTGATGTTGCCGAAGCCGGTGACGTACGTGCTGCCCTGATTGGGCAGCGTGAACTGCGCGGGAGTGGGACGTTGGATCAGCCGACAATGCCCGTACCTGGGCCCATCAAATCCTCGAAGCCCGTCGACGCATCATGTGACGTAGGCCGCGCCCTCTGCCCGTGACGCATGCACGCGCTGAAGAAAGCGCCGCATGAGGAAAGCGATTTCCTCCAGGTGTGTCTCCAGCGCCCAGTGCCCCGTGTCGAGCAGATGCAGTTCCGCCTCCGGCAAGTCCCGCAAGTACGCCCGCGCCGACTCCTCGGGCATGTATCCATCGTGCGGTCCCCAGACAATCAACGTCGGCGGCTGGAACTCACGCAGATACGCCTGGAACCTCGGCATCCACGCCAGCGTCGTGCGCTGATCCGCGAGCAGGTTGACCCAGTGCTCCTTCCGCTTCTCCCGCTGCACCAGCAACCACGACAGCGTCCACAGGTCCGGGCTCACACGGTCAACCAGATGCGCGGGAATCTCCCCGATGAACTCACCCCGGAAGCCCTCCTCGCTCACCGCCGCCGCCAGCTTCTCGCGCCCCTCCGCCGTCGGGTTCTCCCAGTACTCCCGCAGCGGTTGGTACTTCGGCCCGAACGCGTCCTCGTAGATGTCGCCGTTCTGGATGATGAGCGCCGCCACGCGCTCCGGTGCCCTCAACGCGAGCCGGAACCCGAACTGCGAGCCGTAGTCATGCAGGTACAGCGCATACCGCGTGAGCCCCAGCGTCTCCACGAACCGCTCCAGGTACCGCGCGTACCCATCGAACGTGTAGTCGAGCCGACTCGCGTCCGGCGTCTCGCTGTACCCGAAGCCAGGCGCGTCCGGCGCGATCAACCGCCATGAGTCCCCCAGCGCGGGCAACAGGTTCCTGAACTGGAACGATGAGCACGGATAGCCATGCGGTAGCAGCACCACCGGCGCGTCCCCGGGCCCGGCCTCGCGATAGAAAATCTCGAGGCCCTCCACCGTCACCGTCCTGTGCGCGACCGCCGGCATGCCCGGACCTCCCGAACTGGACGAGTCCTGACGCCACCCGCGAGGCCCACTCGGCGACAAGCCCGTGTCTCCGTCCGAACCTGCGCATCGACAGGACTCCGTGAGCACACGCTCCGCTCGTCCGCTCCCCGTCCACCCAGGCCAGCACGCCCCAGAAACACCACGGGGCCGCCGAGTCCCCAGGAGGACTCCAGCGGCCCCGAGGGCCCCACCACTCAGCTCGCCGTCACTCCGCGTCGGGCGACTGAACGATGAGCTTCTCCTTGCCACACACGTCACAGCGCAGGTGGATGAACAGGTCCCCGTCGCTGTCCTCGGGCACCGAACCCTCGGGCACTCCGAGCTCCGCCTTCGCCAGCGCCGCCACCTTCCCAGGGATTTCCTCGGCCTTCAGCGACTGGACGTAGGTCATCTCCCGCTCGTGGCACTCGCGCGTCTCCGGCCCGTTCAGCCACGCCGGCTCCATCCCCTCCGGCAGCCGGCTGACCAGCTCCAGGTTGGACACCGACTCCGCCAGGTACGCCAGCCGGCGCAACCGCGCCTCCTCGGGCAGCGCCGCGAAGACCTGGAAGCCCTCGAACAGCTCGTCGCGGTTGTCGCCCGTGGCCAGGTTCGCCAGCTCCATCGCCGCGTCCTGCGACTCCAGCGCCTCATCCCAGTTGTTGTCCGGGTTGAAGCCCGCCTCCAACAGCGACGTGTACAGCTGCGTCGCCGCCAGCCGCCGCCGAGCCTCCTGCAGGTGCTCCACCACCTCGTGCGTCAGCCGCAGCTCCAACAGCGCGCCCGTCGTCCGAGGGTCGATGGACCCCGTCAGGTCATCCACATCCACTTCTTCGCGCAGCGCGGCCTTCAACACCTGCGCCGCGGAGAAGCGGAACAGCGGCAACACACCCACTTCGCGCAGGTACATGGCCGACACGGCCGCGTCCTTGGCACCCATCCTCAGCGCCTTCTGCGCCTTCTCCACCACGCCGGGGTCCGCCGACGGCTTCTTGTTCTCCAGCCGCGTCTTCACCGCCTCGCGGTAGAGCGTCTCCAGAGAGCTGCCCGGAGGCATCCGCTGCGGCACCAGCGGCCTCAAGCCCGGCACGTCCAACACCCACAACGGCGGCATCGCCATGCGCTTCAGGCCCCGGAAGAAGAGCGAGCCGGGCGGGTCCTGCGGCTTGAACGGCGGCAGCTCCTCGGAAGGCTCTCCCTGCATGAGCGCCGCGGCCTGCACGCCCAACGCCTTCTCCCGCTGTTCGCGGGTGAACGCGGTGATGCCCTGGGCCGGAGGAGGCGGCGGAGGAGGAGCTTCCTCTCCGTCCAGACCGACCACCCGGTCCATGTCCACATCGTCCATCTCCAACTCTTCCAGGCCCTTGGCGCCCGTGAAGTCACAGCGGAGCAGCTTCAGCTTCTCGAAGGTCGCCCCTTCGAGGTTGGCCCCCCGGAAGTCACAGTCCTGGAGCCGTCCGCCGTGGAAATAGGCGTTCGACAGGTCCGTGTCCCGGAAGTTGATTTTCGACAGATCGCACCGCTCCCACTCGGAACCGACGAGCCCTAGGCCCGACAGGTCCGCGTTGGCGGAGAAAAGTTGCGTGAAGGTGGCGCCAGTGTGCTCGGACGGGACCTGACCGCCCTTGCGCAGTCGGTTCCACTCGGCCGACCCGTTCTGGAGGAGCTTCTCGATACTGGGGGCTTTCGGCATGGACCGGGGATTATTCGTATGGTCTGGTCCGCGCGCCAGCACAAATGATCGAGTACCGAATCGAGACCGACACCGCCGGGATGCGCCTGGACAAGCTCCTGCGCAAACGGCTCCCCACTGTCCCCGTGAGCCACCTGTTCAAGATGATTCGCACCAAGAAGGTGCGGGTGAACGGGAAACGTGCCCAGCCCGAGCAGTTGCTCGCGGACGGAGACGTGCTCACCATCCGTGGAGACGAGCAGACGCTCAGGGGAGAGGACCGTCCGAAAGTGGACCGTCCACCCCCGCCGGTGGACCCCAGCCGGCTGGTCATTCTGAGAGAGGACGACTGGTTGATGGCCGTGGACAAGCCCAGCGGGATGGCCGTCCATACCGGAAGCGGCATCACCGGCGGAACGCTGGTGGACTACGTGCGCGCCTACCTTGGGCCGAAGGCCGTCCGCAACGACTTCACCGCCTCCCCCGCCCACCGCCTGGACCGGGAGACCTCCGGCGTCATCCTGGTCGCCAAGCGGCGCCCGGCGATGGTGCACTTCACGGAGGTCTTCACCCACGGGCTCTCCAAGAAGCGCTACATCACCCTGGTGAAGGGGAAGATGCCCAAGGAGTCCGGGGTCATCGACCTGCCTCTCTCGGAGCACCAGCAGACGGCCGAGTCCAAGGCCCGTCGCGGGGTCAACATGCAGGAGGCCCTCACCCGCTGGAAGGTCGTCAAGCAGTCGGGCGAGGTGGCGCTCCTGTCCTGCTCCATCGAGACCGGGCGCACCCATCAGATAAGAAGGCACCTGGCCTCCATTGGCCACCCGGTGGTCGGGGACAAGAAATACGGTGACTTCGCCTTCAACCGCGACGTGCAGGCGCGCTGGGGGCTCAAGAGGTTGTTCCTGCACGCCGAGCGCATCGAATTTCCACACCCCGAAGGCGGGGCGAAGGTGGCCGTGGAAGCCCCCATCCCCCCCGAGCTCCGAGACGTGCTCAAGCGGGCCGCATTGCTGCCCTGAGGCCGTGACGCCCGCGAGGTTCCGATACACGTATGTCCGACTCCAAGACGACTGACCGAAGCCGCTCGAAGCTGGTGCTGAAGGGGGTTCCCCCCGGGCGCTGGTGGAAGGTGCTGCTGAAGCTGGGTGGCTGGCTGGCCCTCACGGGCGCCACGGCGGGCGCGGTGGGCCTGGTCGCCATCTACTACGTGTACTCGGACGGGCTGCCGGCCATCCCCAAGGTGGACGAGTACTGGCCGCCCATCGTCACGGAGGTCTACACCGACGACGCGGTGCTCGCGGGCGAGTTCTACAACGAGCGCCGCAAAGTCGTGCCCTACGAGCGGATTCCGAAGCGGCTGGTGCAGGCGTTCATCGCCAGCGAGGACTCCAGCTTCTTCGACCACTTCGGCGTGGATATCCTCGGCACCTCGCGCGCGGCCTTCAAGACGATTGGCTCGAAGCTGGGCCTGCGCTCCGGCGGCATCCAGGGTGGCTCCACCCTGACGCAGCAGACGGCGAAGGCGGTGCTCATCTCCGCGGAGGGCTACAAGTCCGCCACCGCGAAGACGCTCACCCGCAAGATTCGCGAGGCCATCCTCGCCCTGCGGCTGGAGCAGTCGCTCACCAAGGAAGAGATTCTCTACCTCTACCTGAACAACGTCTTCCTCGGGCACCACAGCTACGGCGTGCAGAGCGCGGCGGAGAACTACTACCGCAAGGACGTGCGCGACCTGACGCTCGGGGAGATGACGCTCATCGCGGGCCTTCCGCAGGCGCCCAGCCGCTACTCGCCCTTCCTGCGCCCGGAGGCGGCCCGCAAGCGCCGCTCCTACGTGCTGCGCCGCATGCTGGTGGAGGGGATGATTTCGCAGGCCGAGCACGACGCGGCCAATGCGGAGGTGGTGAAGGTGTTCCCCGTGGAGGACGTCTTCCACGAGTTCGCCCCGTACTTCGTGGAGCAGGTGCGCAAGGACGTGGTGGACCGGTACGGCAACCCCGTGCTGCTCAAGGACGGCCTGAAAATCTTCACCACCATGGACAGCGAGCGTCAGCGCGCCGCGCAGGACGCGGTGATGGATGGGCTGCTCTCCGTGGACAAGCGCCAGGGCTGGCGCGGGCCGGTGCAGCAGCTCACGCCGGAGGCGATGAAGGCGTTCATCGACCGCGCGAAGAAGGCCATGGGCAAGGACGAGCTCTCGGAAGGGCGGCTCTACGTGGCCGCCGTCACGCAGCTGGATTCGGACGGCAAGGGCGCGGACATCCAGGTGGGCCCGCATGCGGGGCGGCTGCCGCTGCTCGGCATGCGCTGGGCGCGCAAGGTGAACCCGGAGGGCTACTACCCGGCGATGATGATTTCGTCGGTGAAGAAGGCCATCGCGGTGGGCGACCTCGTCGTCGTCCGTCACGTGACGAAGAAGGACCTCACGGACGACAAGGAGCAGTGGGACAAGAAGCTGGCGGAGGACATCCCCGAGGAGGGCGTGAAGCTCTTCCGGCTGGAGCAGACGCCCGAGGCGCAGAGCGCGCTCGTCTCCGTGGACCCCCACCGCCAGTACCTCACGGCCATGGTGGGCGGGTACGACTTCGACGACAACGAGTTCAACCGCGCCTTCCAGGCGTGCCGTCAGCCGGGCAGCTCGTTCAAGCCCTTCGTGTACTCGGCGGCGCTGGAGCAGCTCAACTGGACGGAGGCCACTGTCATCGTCGACTCGCCGATTGTGGAGCACGACCCGGACAACAAGGTGTCGTGGAAGCCGGCGAACTACAGCGAGGAGTTCGTGGGTGACGTGCTCTTGCGCACCGCGCTCGTCAACTCGATGAACATCCCCGCGGTGAAGACGTTCGGCGCGGTGGGCGTGAAGAACATGGCGGCGTGGAGCACGAAGCTGGGCATCACCACGCCCATGAACATGGACTTCTCCGCGGCGCTCGGCTCCTCGTGCGTGTACCCGCTGGACCTGGCCAACGCCTACGCGACGTTCAACCGCTACGGCCGCAAGAAGCCCACGTACTTCGTGCGCAAGGTGGAGGACCGCTTCGGCCGCACGCTGGAGGACCACACCGCGTTCGACGACGCGTGGGCGCCCTTGCAGGACCGCGTGGCCGCAGGTTACGCGCGCCTCTTCGAGCCCGGTGAGCAGGTGATGAGCGCGGAGGTCGGCTTCATCCTCACGCACCTGTTGCGCGGCGTGGTGCTCCAGGGCACGGGTGGCCCGGCCACGCGCCTGGGCAAGCCCGCCGCCGGCAAGACGGGCACGACGAACGACTCCTTCGACGCGTGGTTCGCGGCGTACACCCGGGACCTCGTGACGGTGGCGTGGGTGGGCTACGACTTGAACCCGCATCCGCTCGGCCGCTACGAGACGGGTGGCCGCGCGGCGCTGCCCATCTGGCTCAACTACATGAAGCGCGCGCTGGAGGGCCGGCCGCAGTCGGAGTTCTACCCGTGGCAGTCGATGGACCTGGTGCGGCTCCACATCGACAAGAAGACGGGCAAGATTGCCAGCCCCGGCGCGAAGGGCTCGGAGCTGATGTTCTTCAAGAAGGGCACCGAGCCGAAGGACGCCGTGCCCGACAAGAACACGGTCGACGTGGACCAGTTCATGATGGGCGCGCAGTAGCGCTCGCCGACGTGGATGATTTCCGGGCCCCGTGCGCCTCCTTCGGGAGGACGCGGGGCCCGAGTCGTTTCAGGCGCCCGTGCGGAAGCGGCGCGCGGGCTCCACGTGGCGCTGGATGGCCGCGCGGAGTGACGCCACATCCGGCCCTGCTTCGAGCACGGAGCGCGTGGCGGTGGGGATGATTTGCGCCTCGCGCCCGGCGAACAGGCGCTTGAGGTCGTCGAAGCCGGCGCCCTGCGCGCCGATTCCAGGCGTCAGCATCAGCGCGCCGCCCAGCCGCTCCACCACGCCCCGGTCCGACGCGGGAAGAGTGGCCCCCATCACCGCGCCCGCGGGCAGCACGCCCGGTCCCGCCTTCTCGTTCAGCTCGCGCAGCCCGTCCGCGAGGACCTCCGCCACGGTGCGGCCATCGGCCCCCGTGGACGTCTGGAGCGACGTGCCCTCCGGGTTGGAGGAGCGCACGACGAGGAAGGCACAGGCGCCCGACGCCCGCGCCCGCTCAATCGTCTTCACCAGCGCGCCCAGGCCCAGGTACGCGGAGAAGGTGGCCGCGTCCGCCTCGTAGGCGCTGCCCGCGCCGAAGACGGTCTCCGCGTAGGCGTCCATGGTGGAGCCGATATCCCCGCGCTTCACGTCGAGCAGCGCGAGCGTGCCCGCCGCCTTGAAGCGCTTCATCAGCGCCTGGAGTGTCTGGAGTCCCGCGGGGCCATGGCGCTCGAAGAACGCGCTCTGCGGCTTCACCACCGCGACGCTGTCACCGGCCGCGTCCGCGATGCGCTCGCAGAAGTCGGAGAGGCCCTGCGCGGTGTCGGGCAGTCCCCAGCGCGCGAGCAGGTCCTTCGACGGGTCGACGCCGAGGCAGAACGGGGAGCGCTCGTCGGCGAGCCGGGCGAAGCGCTGGGCGAAGGATGCAGGGGTATTCACCGTTCCAGCTCCTGTGCAGGGTCAGCGCAGCCGGCGAGCGGCCGCGTCGAAGAGGGGATTGGGCAGCACCTTCGCCAGCCGCGAGGGCAGGGCGAGTTGCCACGGGAAGGACAGCTCCGTCTCACCGCGCAGGATGGCCGTGCCCATCAGCTCCACGGCCGCGTCCGTCTCCATCAGGAAGGGCATGGGGAAGTGGTTGTCGGCGGTCATCTCGCTCTTCACGAAGCCCGGGTAGATGGTGGTGACGCGCACGCCGGTGCTGCTCAGGTCCACGCGCAGGCTCTCCATGAACGTGGCGAGGAACGCCTTCGAGGCCGAGTACGCCGCATGTCCCGCCAGCCCCCGGTGGGCCGCGAGGCTGGAGATGCCCACCACGTGGCCCCGGCGGCGCTCCACCATGCGCGGCAGCACGGCCGTCAGCGTGGCGGCTGCGCCGGTGACGTTGGTGTCGATGATGGCACGCACCTTGTCCCAGTCCAGGCGCTTGCCATTCGTCACGCCGCCGACGCCCGCGTTGGCCACGACGAGGTCCAGGCCACCGCACTCCGAGTCGAGCTCGCGCAGGCGCTCCAGGTGGGACTCCGTGCGCGTGACATCCAGCTCCAGCGGCTCCACCGTCGCGCCCGCGGCCTGGGCCTCGTCGGCGAGCGCCTGGAGCTGCGGAATCCTTCGCCCGGCGGCGAAGACGCGCAGGCCGCGCTTGGCCAGCCACAGCGCCAACCCTCGTCCCAGGCCGCTCGAGGCGCCTGTCACCAGCGCCGTCCGGTAGCTCATCTCCGCCATGGTGTCTCCTCCTGGCTGCGTCGCTGCTTCTCGCACGGTTGGCGGCGGAATTGGGACACAAAACCATGCGGGGCCTTGTCCGGCCGGCCGGGTCGGAAGGCCCAGGAGTGTTGACGAGCATGCACGCGCTGGCCCTGTCGTGCGTGGCTCGCTCGGCGGCCGGCCGATGGCACGGGGCCTGTTCGTCCGCAGCTTGTCTCCACGAGGAGGAACGCGCACATGACGCCCTCGAACTGCGTGCTCGCCATCGACGACGACCCCGACATCCTGCTGGCCTTCAAGGACGTGCTGGAGCTGGAGGGGCACAGCGTGTTGCTGGCGCACAGCGGACGCGAGGCGCTGGAGTTGCTGCGCGGGGGCGCACGCCCCTCCGTGATTCTGTTGGACCTGATGATGCCGGACGTCAACGGCTGGGAGTTCCGCGACAGGCAGCGCGAGGATGCCTTGCTGGCGCCCATTCCCGTGGTGGTCATCTCCGGGCAGGGCGTGAGCGCGCGCGAGGTCGCCGCGCTCGGCGTGGACGACTACCTGCGCAAGCCCGTGGACGTGGAGCAACTGCTCGGCGCTGTCTCGCGCTACGTGCTCGCCGCGGAGGAGCAGCCCCAGCCCGTGTGAGGCGGAGGCCCGCGCCGCTGGACGGACGCGGGCCCCCTCATGCGAGCGTCAGTGCATGCCCGACGGCGCGCTCTCCAGCTTGGCGACCACCTGGTCCACCGAGAAGCTCGACGGACGCTGGCGCGGCGGGAACTCGCGGAAGCTCGCGAGGAACCGGGCCACGGCCTGCTGCGCGGGCACGAAGTAGAAGGCGTGGTCGATGAGCCACGACTGGTAGCCGACCGCGTCCTGCGAGCGCTCCAGCGGGTCGGCGCGCAGGTCGAAGGCGAGCGGAGCGCGGCGGATGGTGAAGGGCTCACCCCAGGCCTCGATGCCCTTGGCGTTCTGCTCCGCGAAGACGAGCTTCATGCGGCCGTGGCGCACGGCGACCAGCTCCCCGTCGTCACCGAAGTAGAAGAACTCCGTGCGCGCCGAGGTCCCCTTGCCGGACAGCAGCTCCGTCTGGTCGTAACCATCCAGATGGACCTTGAAGCTCTTGTCGTTGGCCTCGTGGCCGCTCTTGAGCTTGTCCACGATGTCCGGGTCGCCCGCCGCCGCGAGGAACGTGGGCAGCCAGTCCTCGGACGAGAACAGCTCGTTGATTTGCGTGCCGGGCTGAATCACGCCGGGCCAGCGCACGACGCACGGCGCGCGGAAGGCGCCCTCCCAGTTGGTGTCCTTCTCGCCACGGAAGGGCGTCATGCCGCCGTCGGGCCACATGCACGTCATCGCCCCGTTGTCCGTGGTGTAGACGACGATGGTGTCCTCCGACAGCCCCAGCGAGTCGAGCTTGTCGAGGAGCTGCCCGACCATGCCGTCATGCTCCACCATGCCGTCCGGGTAGAGGCCGAGCCCCGTCTTGCCTCGCGACTCCGGCTTCAGGTGCGTGTGGACGTGCATGCGCGTGGTGTTGAACCACATGAAGAACGGCTGGGCGGACTTCTTCGCGTCCTCCAGGTAGTCCATGGCGGAGGAGAGGAACTCCTCGTCCACCGTCTCCATCCGCTTCTTCGTCAGCGGGCCGGTGTCCTCCACCTTCTGCCCGCCCTTGCCGTCCGACGCGCAGCGCAGCACGCCGCGCGGACCGAAGCGCTTCCTGAAGGCCGGGTCCTTGGGGTAGTCCGGGTTCTCTGGCTCCTCCTCCGCGTTGAGGTGGTAGAGGTTGCCGAAGAAGTGGTCGAAGCCGTGGACGGTGGGGAGGAACTCGTCGCG
This sequence comes from Myxococcus qinghaiensis, assembly GCF_024198215.1. Lineage (GTDB taxonomy): Bacteria > Myxococcota > Myxococcia > Myxococcales > Myxococcaceae > Myxococcus > Myxococcus qinghaiensis. The sequence continues at coordinate 288,990 of NZ_JAKCFA010000008.1, read as the reverse complement.
GTCTCCCAGGTGGTTCTTTCCGAACTGCGCGGTCCGGTAGCCCTGGGCCTTGAGGAGGTCGGCGATGGTCGGGTCCTCGGGCTGGAGGCCGACCTTGGCGCCCGGCATGCCGACCTTGGTGAGCCCGGTGCGGAACGGACACTGGCCGGTGATGAAGGCCGCGCGCCCCGCCGTGCAGCTCTGCTGCGCGTAGTAGTCGGTGAGGAGCGCGCCCTCCTTCGCCAGCCGGTCGATGTTCGGCGTGCGGTAGCCCATCACCCCGAGGTTGTAGGCACTGACATTCCAGTAGCCGATGTCGTCACCGAAGATGACGAGGATGTTGGGTTGCTTCTTCGCGTCCTTCTTCTTCTGGGTCGCCATCGAGTCCCCCGGCGCGAATGTGGAATAGGAGTGAGCGCGGCGGCCCTGGGGGACAAGCAGGGGCGGACGGGTGGACAGGCCGACGGTGCAACGGCCCGGTCCGACTTCGTGCGCGGCGGACACCGGACTCCATTCGCGGGGCAATGGCGTGGGCGATGGCCCGTGGTCACCTTGCGGCGTTCCGCGAGTCTCGGGTGGATGGATGCCAGTCGTCAGGCCGTGGGGACTGTTGCTGCTTCTCCTGATGTCGCCCCTGGCCCGGGCGCAGGACGCGCACTACTGGACACGGCAGTTCGGCAACCGCGCGTGGCTGCTCGGCGGCGCGTTCATCTCGAATCCGGGGGACATCAGCGCCGTCTATTACAACCCGGGCGCGCTCGCGCTCCTGCAGACGCCGGAGCTGGAGCTGACCGGGACTGTCTTCGAGTCCACGAGCCTCACCGTGCGGAACGGCCAGGGGAACGGGCAGGGCCTCACCGAGTCGAGACTCGATGTGCTGCCGTCTCTCATCGCGGGCTCGTTGCGCTGGGGGTTCCTGGGCAAGTCGCGGCTCGCCTATTCACTGCTGACGCGGCAGGGATTCACCGCCTCGCTGGAGTCTCGCGAGCAGGGCTCGGGGACGAACCTGGGCGGGGTGCCGGGGATGGACCAGCTCGCGGCGGACGTGCGGCTGGACCAGGACGTGGGGGAGTACTGGGCGGGGCTGACGTGGTCCTTTCCCTTGGGGAGACACGTGGGCGTGGGCGTGAGTCCCTTCGCGGCGGTGAGGGACCAGGAGACGAACATCCAGGTGCTCGCGCAAGGCTCGGGCCCTGGAGGCAGCGCGCTGCTGTCCACGCTGGGTCGGGACTTCCACCTGCGACACGTGCGGCTGCTCGCGAAGCTGGGCGTGAGCTACCAGCGCGAGCATCTGTCCGCGGGCCTCACTGTGACGACCCCGAGCCTGGCGCTGTGGGGAGAGGGCGAGTCGAGCTTCGAGCGCGCGATACTGGAGCGGGGCTTCGGGCTGTCGTCGCTGCCCGCGTCGGCCTTCGACTTCCAGGAGGGGCTGGAGGCGAGGTTCCAGTCGAGCTGGGCGGTGGCGCTCGGCGTGGGTGGGACGCTGGGGAGCACCTCCGTGTATCTCGCGGCGGAGGGCTTCGCCCGGGTGAAGCGCTTCACGTTGGTCGACGCCAGGGCGTTCTCTCCCCGTGACTCCCAGGAGGTCATCGATCCGGACGTCGACTTCGCGCTCGCGCCGTTGGTCAACGTGGCGCTGGGCGTGGAGCAGCGGCTGGGTTCCCGCCTGCGTGCGTACCTGAGTGCCCACACGGACTTCAGCGGCGTGACGGAGACGCCGAACATGAACGCGCTGCTGTCGGGCTGGGACCTCTACCACGTCGCCACCGGGCTGCATTTCACGGTGGGCCGCTCGCGCTTCACGTTGGGCGGCAACGTGGCCTTCGGGCAGCAGACCACGGAGCGGCTCGCCGACGCGGTGGAGCGCGCGGGCCTCCAGCCGCTGTCCGGGAGCCAGAAGGTCCGCTTCCTCCAGCTCAGCCTCATCATCGGCGCCAGCTTCGCGCTCGTGGAGAAGGACCAGAGCCCCGATGAGGACACCGCCGACGAGGCTCCGACGATGCGTTGACGCCGCCGCGAGCGAGCGGTGACACGGCGTCGCCCCGGAGGGCTGCTTTCCGAGCGCGTGACGGGTCCCCACCTCCAGGTTCCAGGCTCCAATCATGGACGGTCCGCGCTCGTCGCGTGGAGACGGACACAGTCGGAAGGGCAGGTCGCCGGGAGGGCGGCGCGCATGAGCGAGGCACCAGAGGCCGGGACGCTGCTCGACGAGGACGCGACCGTGGCCCTGCTGCTCGACCTCGCGCGGGCGCTGCACCTGTCCTACGTGCCGTCGTTCGGGGTGGAGAGTCGCGTGAGGAAAGCGGCTCGGGCCTGGGGGTTGGAGGTGGACGTGTTCACCCTCCAGACGCTCGCGGTGACGGAGGTGCGCTCGGGCGCGGCGCGCCGGGTCGACTTCCACCGGCTGCCCTTCAATCCGCATTGGAACCTGACGCGCGCCGCCGCGCTGCTCCTGCTGTCGGAGGCCATCACTCGGGGGACGCGCACGGTGGCCGAGGCCCGCGCCGAGCTGGACCGCATCATGGCGCACATCAACTGCATCCCGAGTGGCTCGTCTACCTCGCGTATGGCGTGTATGGCGCCGCGGTCGCCGCGCGCGTCGGGGGTGGCTGGTGGGAGCTGGTGGCGGCGCTCGCGGTGGGGGTGCTCGCGGGAGGCATTCACTTCGGCACGCTCAAGTCCGAGCGGGTGGACCTGCAGAAGAGCTTCCTCGGGGCGTTCCTGGGGACGTTGCTCGCCTTCGGCCTGACCTTCGTGCTGCCGACGTTCGATGCGGCGAGAGCCCTCTTCGGAGGAATCACCCTGCTCGTGCCAGCGATGGTGGTGATGTTGGGCTCGGCGGAGCTGGTGGGCGAGTCGGTGGAGGCGGGGCTCTCGCGGCTCACCTATGGAATGCTGCGCTTCCTCATGCTGGGCGTGGGCATCGCGGCCGCGGGCACGCTCTGGGGCTTGTTCGGACCGCTCCCGTTGCGGACGAATGCGCAAGCGCTGCCGCATGCCGTGGTGCTGGTCATCATCGCCGTGGGCGGGGTGGCGTTGACCGTGTGCATGTCCGCGAGGCACCGCGATACGCCGTGGATTGTGGGCGCCGTGCTGCTGGCGTGGGGCGTCCAGGAACTCACCAAGGGGGGCTCGGCGACAAGGGTAGTCCGCTCATCTCGGCCTTCGTCCTGGGCGTGGCCGGACAGCTCCACAGCCGACTGCCGGGGCGGCTCCCATCGACGCTCATCATGCCCGGACTGCTCCAGCTCGCGCCGGGCTTCGTCGGCACGAGGGCCATCCTGGCGTTGCTCGGAGTCGAGGGGCAGGGCGACGACGCGCGTGTGTTCGAGCTGCTGCTCGTGGCGCTGCAGCTCGTGATGGGGCTGTTGTTCGCCTTCATGCTCGGGCTGTCGCCTGACGCCCGGGAGAGCACCCGAGAGTGCATGGAGGACTCCCAGCGCGCGAAGTCGGCGAAGCCGTCCCGCGAAGTGTGACTGCTTCACGCATGCTCGCGCTGCGGGTCCTGTTCCATCGTGGAGCCGGAGCAGGTTGTGCCGGCATGACGCTGTCCGCTTCAGCGAGGTGGCTCTGAGAGCCGCTCTTCGTACCAGCGCCGTGGGTGCTTGAGCTGCACGTGGGTGTCACCGGGTTTGACTTCGACGGCGCCGCTGAGGTCGCCCACCTTCGCGTAGATGAGCGCGTGCGTCGTTCCGCGCGCCGTGTCCAGGCGGCCCTCCAGTTCGAGCCCGTCCGCCTTCGCGTGCAGCGCGCTTACCTGGAGTCCCGCGTCGCTCATCCGCGCCTGTCCGGTGACCCTCAAGTCCCTGGCCTTCAGCAAGGGCGAGAGGAACCCCGGCAGCTTCTTCTCCGCCGTGAGCAGCACGACGAACGGGTCCGCGTTGGAGAAGTGCGCGGAGAAGTGTGCCTCCAGCTCCGCGGGGGCGAGGGTCAACCGCGCCTGGGGCAAATCGAAGCGCCCACTCCATCCGCGAATCGTGGCGTGCGGCGCGTCCGCCGAGACGTGGTGCAGGTGAAGCGCCGAGCCATCCAGGCCCAGGCTCTTGCCGTGCAGGCTCAGGCGCCGCGCGTCGAGCTCCACGGACGCCATGCCGAGCACGCGGGCCTCCGCCCACCGCCCTTCCACGAGGTCCGTATGGAGGTCCAGTCGCAACCGCTGCGGAGTCTTCTGTCCGGCCGTGCTGTCCGACGCCTCCAGCGTGGCGTGACCCGACTCCACGTGGAAGGTCTTCCCCATCCACGCGTTGAGCATCCGCAGGTCCACGGGCCCACTCCGCGTCACGCGCAGCTCGTGCTTCACCTGCGTCGCCGCGTCGGGGTCATGCATCTTCCCATGCAGCGTGAGCGAGACTTCCGGAACCTCCAGCACATGGCCCGCCTTGCCCTCCACGTGGACGGGAGCGAAGCGCATCCGCAGCACGCTGCGCGTCCCGGCCGACCCGTCCTCCGTCACCTCGCCATGAACCCTCCAGGGAGCACGCACGCGCGCGGGGCCCACCCGCAGCTCCAGCGGAGCCCCGCTCGCATCCACGCGGCTGCCCGCGGCCAGCTGTCCTCCTTGAATGAACACCTCCGCGTCGAGCCGACCCGCGCCTTCACCCAGCAGGTCCGGGTGCTCCCGGGACACCAGCGCTCCGAGCCACGCGAGGTCGAGCACCTCCATCTTCACGCCCAGCCGCCCGTCGAACTTCTCCACCCGGCGCTTCGTCTCCCCCTCCGGTCGGACGGCATCGAGGGCCAGCTCGTGGGACACCTCCCGCACGCGCGCCACCGTCCGCCCCTCCAGCTCCAGCGCTCCATCGGCGAGGCGGAGCGACTCCAGGGTCACGGTGAGTCGCTGTCCCGCGACCACGCGCACCGCGCCCTTCACCTGTCCCGGGCCTACGTACCGCACCGGCTTCAACATCAGCTCGCGCAGGTCTTCCATCGTGACGTCGAGCAGCTCGATGTCCCACGGGTGTGCATGCGGGTGTCCGGCGGGCGTCTGCTCCAACGCGGGCAGGGGCTCCGCCCGCACGCTCACTCCTCGGGCTCGGACTCCCTCCGCGCGCACCCGCCGGGACAGGAGCGCGAAGAGGGACGCGTTGGCGTCCACGTGCTCCGCGTCGATGCGCCACGCCGCGCGAGCATCCCGCTGCCGCACGAAGAAGCCTCGGAGGTGCACGGGGCCGGGCCACAGCCACCAGCCGCTGTGCCAGTCCACCTGGGTCCTCGGAGTGGTCCTGGCGAGCAGCGCGGGCACCAGTCCGACATTGAGCGCCACGTTCAGCAGCGCTTCGAAGGCCAGCACCACGACGAGTCCCCACTGGAGGACCCGCCACCAGCCGCCGCGCCGCGCGCGGAACCAAGGAGGGGCGCGCGACGCCTGGGGCGCTTCGACGGACATGAAGCCCTCCCGGGCACGACGGGTCCGTCAGGAGGTAGCCACGCGAGAGCTTCCAGGCATCGCACCCGGGGGCAGCGTCACGTCGACACCTGACGACGCCACGGCGCCAGGTGGCGAGGGGCTGGGACTGCGCTGCTCGGTGTCCAGGGGCAGGGCGACGACGCGCGTGTGTTGGAGCCGCCGCGGCGCCGTGTCGGATTACGCGCGTGGCATTTGCACCGTCACGGCGGGCCGACCACTTCGCGCCATGACCCGCCGCGCCACCGAACCGAGCACCAGCCGACCCACACCACCACGGCCATGCGTCCCCAGGCAGAGCAGATCCACGTCGTGACGCTCGGCGGCCTGGGCGATGACTTCCGCCACGTCATCCCCCGGTCAGCACGGACAGTTCGACCTTGTGCTTCCCGTCCTGTTCCGCCCGGGGCACGCGAAGCTCCAACTGGCGCCGCGCCGCCTGACGCTCCCGGGGTGTCGCTCCATCGGGTTCGACATGCGGCAGGTGGACCGTACCCCCGGGCGGGGTCAGCGCGAAGGCATAGGCAACGGCGCGGTCCCCAGGCGCCATGAAGTCCGTGGTCGCCAGCACCGCGCGCACCCGGGGAGGCTCCGCGCGCAATGGTTCCAGGAGCGTGGACACCTCTCGCTCCAAGGCCTCGCGCAGGTCGGCGGACACGTCCCTGTAATTGCAGGGCTGCACCAGGTTCAACCCCAGCCGCTCGGTGTCGGCGGAAACCCAGAAGACGTGGCCGCCAACCACGTCCAGGGGGCCGACCTTCGCCAAGGCCTTCACCCCGTCGCGCGCGACCTCGAAGGACCGTGAGCGGTCCACGCCCAGCATCACGCGCAGGGCGCGCTGGCCGCGCGCCCACGCCTCCAGCCCCGCGCCTTCCCGAACCACCAGGAAGGGGACCTCCAGCGCCTGGCCCATCCGGTCGACCGTGCCCCCCAGTCCCAGGAAGGGCGCCTCCGCGCGCGACCTGCGACAGCTCCTTGAGGCTAGTGACGGCCGTCGGCGCCATGCCACGGGTGAGAGAGGCGCACGGCGTGCGTCGGCCCGCCTGCCCGGCACGGACGGACTCGCTCCAGCGGGGGCCCGGTCTGGCTTGCAGGGGATTGGGCGGCTCCCCGAGACAACTTCTTCAGGGGGACTATGTTTCGTGGAGGGGGAAGGGACGGCTCGGACGAGAGGTGACGCTTCGCATGCGGTTCTCCTGGCTCAAGAGCGCGGGGCTGCTGGCGGTGTCCGCGGCGGGACTGGTGGTGGGAGGCCTTGCCTGGCTTCTTGGCGCCCCTCACGTCGCGGACATCTGCTGGGCCGCGGGCGCCGCGCCCGTGATGCTCGTCGTGGCGGTGTCCATCATCCAGTCCCTGCGCCGCGGCGCGATGGGGGTGGACATCGTCGCCTTGCTCGCGATGGCAGGCGCCCTGGGGCTGGGTCAGTATCTCGCGGGCGTCATCATCGCCCTCATGTACTCGAGTGGGGGTGCCCTGGAGGACTCCGCGCGAGCCCGTGCGAAGCGCGAGCTGTCCTCGCTGCTCGGACGGGCTCCCAAGGTCGCTACCCGGATTGAAGAGGGCGGACTCGTCCAGGTGCCCGTGGAGGCGCTGACGCCCGGCGACCTGTTGCTCATCAAGGGAGGCGAGGTGGTCCCCGTGGATGGCCTCGTGGTCTCCGCCGAGGCGGTGCTGGACGAGTCGGCACTCACGGGCGAGTCGCTCCCTGTCTCCCACCCCACGGGGCAGCGGGTGCGAAGCGGCCCCCTCAACGCGGGGCCGCCCTTCGAATTGCGCGCCCTCTCCACGGCGGATGACAGCACCTATGCGGGCGTGGTGCGCCTGGTGCGGTCCGCGCAGGCCTCCAAGGCGCCCTTCGTTCGAATCGCCGACCGTTATGCGCTGCTCTTCGTCCCGCTCACCCTGGTCCTGGCCGGCGCGGCGTGGCTGTTGTCAGGCGACCCGGTGCGGGCGCTCGCCGTGCTCGTGGTGGCGACCCCCTGCCCCCTCATCATCGCCGCGCCGGTGGCCATCGTGTCTGGAATCTCGCGCGCGGCCCGCCGCGGAGTGCTCATCAAGGATGGCGCGGCCCTGGAGGCGCTTGCCCGGGCGCATACCTTGCTCTTCGACAAGACAGGCACCCTGACGTCGGGACAGGCGCGGCTCACCGCCATCGAGACCGATGGCATCCAAGACCCCGAGGAGCTGCTGCGGCTGAGCGCTTCGCTGGAGCAGGCGTCCCAGCATGTCGTCGCCAGTTCCATCGTCGCCTCCGCGCGTGAGCGGGGGCTGTCACTCACCCTGCCCACCTGGGTGGAGGAGCAGCCCGGGGCTGGGATGCGCGGCGAGGTGGAGGGGCATTCGTTGCGGCTCGGCTCACCGGCCTGGGCGGGGGGCTCGGAAGTGCTCACGCCCTGGGCGCGTGGGGTGCTGCGGCACATGGGGGATGAGGGCACTTCGGGTGTATTCGTCTCCGTGGACGGGCGGATGGCGGGCGCCCTGCTTCTGGCGGACGAGATTCGCCTGGAGGCGCCGAGAGCCCTGCGCCTGTTGAGACGGGCCGGCGTGAAGCGCTTCGTCATGGTGAGCGGAGATAGAGCGGAGGTGGCGGAGGCGATTGGCGCCGCGCTGGGCGTGGATGCCGTGTTCTGCGAGCAGAGTCCCGAGGAGAAGGTGCGGACAGTGCTGTCCGAACGCGCCGCGGGCATCACTCTCATGGTTGGGGATGGCATCAACGATGCGCCCGCGCTGGCGGCCGCGGACGTGGGCGTTTCGATGGGCGCGCGCGGCTCGGGTGCGGCCGCCGAGGCCGCGGACGTGGTGCTGCTGGTGGACAGGCTGGACCGTCTCGTGGAGGCGATGCTCGTGGCTCGCCGCGCTCGCTCCATCGCGTTGCAGAGCGTCGTGGTCGGGATGGGCTTGTCCCTGGTGGCCATGGGGTTCGCGGCGGCCGGCATGCTGGGGCCCGTCGTGGGAGCGTTGCTTCAGGAGGGAATCGATGTCGCCGTCATCCTCAATGCCCTGCGGGCACTGGCAGGGAATGGCCTGCCCGCCGTGCGCCACGGCCTGTCGGAGCAAGAGGTGGGGCACCTGAGGCGCGAACACGAGGAGTTGCGTCCCGTGCTCGAGCGGGTCCAGTCGCTGGCGGACCGGCTGGACGCGATGGGCGCTTCCCAGCAGAAGTCCGAACTGCTGGAACTGGACGGGCTGCTGCGCGAGCGGCTGTTGCCTCATGAGCGCAGAGATGACACCGAGCTCTATCCCCCGCTGGCGCGACTGCTGGGGGGCGAGGACCCGTTGGGCCCGATGAGTCGCACCCACCGGGAAATCACCCACCTGGGCCGCATCTATCATCGCCGGGTGGAGGACCTGGGCGACCAGGGGCTGGATGCCCTGCAGCAGCGCGAATTGCGCAGGCTCCTCTATGGTCTGGGCGCCATCCTCCAACTCCACTTCGCTCAGGAGGAGGAGCTCTTCGATGCGGTCTCGTGAGGGGCGCGCAATGGGCCCGTCGACGCTCATTCCGGAGCGCGAGGCGTACAGGCCTCCACGAAGCGCTGCTTCATGAGGCACGGCGGACGGCGTGCCGCCTCGCGTGTGGCCGAAGGGGGGAACTTCCCCCGGCCTGGACGGTTCCGCTCGCGGTGTTGCTCACGCGCCTGCAGGGCTCGCTGACGGGGCTGTCCGTCACCGAGGCCCAAAGCCGTCTGGTGCGCCTGGGCCCCGATACGCTCTCGCAGGAGCGGCGACGAGCGCCCTGGGTGGAGTTCGCCGCGCGTTTCCGCAATCCGCTGGTGCTCGTGCTGCTGGTCTCCAGCGGTGTGTCCGCGTTCATCCACGACGTGACGAGCTCGGCCATCATCGCGGTCATCGTGCTGTCGAGCGTGACGCTCGACTTCGTGCAGGAGCGACCGGCTGGCCGGGCCGCCGAGAGGCTCCGAGCGGGGGGCGCTGCGGGCCCGCGTCCTGCGCGATGGGCGCACGTGGGAGGTGCCCGTGTCGGAGCTCGTCCCCGGAGACGTCGTGCTCCTGTGCGCGGGCAACAGCGTGCCTGCGGACGCGCGGCTGTTGGCGTCGAAGGACTTCCACGTCAATCAGGCGATGCTCACGGGGGAGCCCTATCCCGTGGAGAAGCAGCCCGGGGAGCTCCCCTCGGGAGCGCGCATGTCCGAGGCCACGAACGGGGTCTTCGCCGGGACCGCGGTCATCAGCGGCTCCGCCAGCGCCGTGTGGCTCAACCGCGTCTTCTCGCGCCACGTCGCCTGAGCGCGCGCGCCCGCGGGCGGCGTGCCATCACCGCGCCCGCGCGGACTCCAGCAAGAGTCGCCGCTCCGCCGCCGCGATGACCCTCCGTGCCGCCGCCGCGGCCCCTGGCGTCACCGAAATGGAGGTGATTCCCGCGCGCACCAGTTGCTCGGCGAATTCGGGACGGTTGGAGGGCGCCTGGCCGCAGAGGGACGAGGTGATGCCCGCCTCGTGGCAGGCCCGGATGATGCGGACGATGGTGTCCATCACCGCCGCGTCGGACTCGTCGAAGAGCTCCGCGCACAGCTCCGAATCCCGGTCCACCCCCAGCATCAGCTGCGTCAAGTCGTTGGAGCCGATGGACACGCCGGTGATGCCCAGCTTCGCGTACTCGGCAATCCGGTAGACGACCGAGGGCACCTCCGCCATCACCCAGCGCTCCAGCCCTCGCTGGCGGCCCAGGGGACTTGCGTCGAGCAGCTCCAGGCACGCCTCCAGCTCCCACCTGGTGCGGACGAAGGGAATCATCACGTGCAGGTTGGGGGTCTGCTCACGGACGCGCGCGAGCACCTCCAGCTCCAACTGGAAGACCTTGGGGTCGCGGATGTACCGGTAGCATCCCCGCAGGCCAATCATCGGGTTGGCCTCGGTGGCCTCGAAGTCAGCGCCGCCCTCCAGCCCCCGGAACTCGTTCGTCCGGAAGTCCGTCGTGCGGTACACGACGGGGCGGCCGCGAAAGGCGCCTGTTATCGCGAGCAGCGACTCGGACATCCGCTCGACGAACTCGCGGCTCCGGCCATCGGCGATGAGCTTGCGCGGGTGCACGCCGCCCAGGGCCTCGGTGAGCATGAACTCCGCGCGCAGCAGGCCCACGCCGTCCACCGGGAGCGCCGCTGCTTCGCGCGCCTGCGCTGGCAGCGCGAGGTTGACGTAGAGGCGCGTGGCGAGAGGCTCCGGCTCCGCGGCGACCCTCGCCGCCGTCACGTCCCCCTGGACTTCCACCGGGGGAGCCTCCACGGGAGGCCGGCCTTCGAGAATCGCGCCCGTGGAGCCATCCACCGTCACCTCCTCTCCGTCGCGCAGGACGCGGGTGGCGGTGCGCGTGCCCACCACGCAGGGCCTGCGCAGCTCGCGGCTGACAATCGCCGCGTGGCACGTCATTCCTCCACTGTCGGTGACGACCGCGGCCGCGCGTCGCATGGTGGGCACCCAGTCCGGGGACGTCATCGGCGCCACCAGGACCTCGCCCGGCTGGAGCCGCTGGCCCTCCCCGGGCTCGCGCAGCACGCGCACGCGGCCCGTCGCGACGCCCGTCGCCGCGCCCAGCCCGGACACCAGGACCCTGGCCGGCTGGCTGTCCCGGCGCTGCCTGTCCGAAGCCATGTCCAGCGTCGTCACCGGACGCGACTGGACGAGGTAGAGCCTGCCCCCCTCTTCGGCCCACTCGATGTCCTGAGGCGCGTCGTAGTGTCGCTCCACGCGCAGGCCCAGGCGCGCGAGCTCCAGCACCTCCACGTCCTTGAGCACGCGCTGGTGGGCCTGGCCGGGGGGCAGGGTTTCGCGCCGCTCGTGGCCCACCCCGTCGCGCACGAGGCGGAAGGCCTTCTCCCCCACGCGCGCCTCCTGCACGCGCGGCCCCTGCTTGGTCACCACGTACGTGTCGGGCTCCACCTGGCCGCTCACCACCGCCTCGCCCAGGCCGAACGCGGCCTCGATGATGATGCGGCCGGTGTCCCCGGTGGAGGGGTCCGCGGTGAACATGACCCCCGCGCGCGCCGAGTCCACCATGGCCTGGACGACCACGGCGATGGCCGGCTCCTCGGTGAGGCCCTGCGCCTTGCGGTAGGCCACCACGCGCTGCCCGTAGGCCGAGGCCCAGCACGCCCGCAGCCTGTCGAGCAGCGCCTCGTCACCCACCACGTTGGTGTACGTCTCGTGCATGCCCGCGAAGGAGGTGGAGGCGGTGTCCTCGGAGGTGGCCGAGGAGCGCACGGCCACGGCCTTGTTTTCGCCCAGCCGGTGATAGGCGGTGACCAGGGCGGTGCGAAGGTGCTCCGGGATGGTCGCCTGGCGCACCACGCCTCGCAGGGCCTCGGTGATGGTGGCCAGCGACTCCGGGTCGTCCGGGTCCACGCGTCGCCAGAGCTCGCGGAGCCGGGGGCGCACGGGTGCCATGGCCTCCTGGAACGCGGCGGCGGTGACCACGAAGCCCGGGGGCACGGGGAGGCCGGCGCGTGTCAGCTCGCCCAGATTGGCGCCCTTGCCACCGGCCACGGCGACGTCCTCTCGCGACAGGGCTTCGAACCACAGGAGGAACTCCTCCGCGGCATCGGGCACCGGGGCCCGCGGGGGCTGCTTGCTTTCAGGTGAAACGTCCATGTCTCGGGCTCCCAGGACGGTGGGGAGTGCAACGCGCCCAGGGCCAGTTGGACGCCGAGGGGCATCCGGCGCGCCCGTCCTGACACGCCTCGAGAAAGATGGGGCCTGCCTCCATCAGGGGCACGCGGGCCAGGGGCCAAGGGCCACGCGTCCAGGTCCGCCAACGGCGCGGTCGTGCCCGGGGCCGCCATCCCCGTGCTCCACCGGGCGTCCGAGGAGGCGACCCGCGGCGTCTTCTGCCTCTTCGCCTCGGGCGACGCCTCAGCCGGGTGCATCCAAGCGCTCGATGAGGCGCACGAAGTCAGCGAGGTGCCGGGTGGCGGTGAAGTGGGCACGGACGTCCTCGTGGGCGCGGCGGCCCAGGAGGGCGGCCTGCTCCGGGGCCTCCAGGAGCGAGCGCACCGCGCCCGCGAACTCCGTCGGGTCCCCGGGGTCGCGCACGAGCAGGCCGTTCTGTCCGTGGACCACCTGGTCCTGAAGCCCGCCCACCGCGCTCGCCACCACGGGGCGCGCCTTCCACATGGCCTCCGTGAGGGTGAGCCCGAAGCCCTCCTGGAGGCTCTTCTGTGTCACCACGGCCGCGTGGCGCTGGAGCGCGTTGACCATGGCGGCGTTCTCCTCGAGGTCCGCCATGGGCAGGCAGGCCAGGTGGATGTGCTGGCGCACGAAGTGGGACTGTTGTCGCCACAGGTCGAGGACGTCCTGGAACGTGGCCGCCGCATCCGGGTCGTCCGCCACGGAGGTGACGGCGGGCCCGGCGAGCACCAGCTCCGCGCGCAGATGGGGGGACTGCCGCAGCAGGATCGCGAACCCCCGCAGCACGCCCGCTGGGTCCTTCAAGGGGTCCCACCGGGAGACCTGCGCCACCAGGGGCACTTCAGGGTCGGGCTCGGCGCCCGACTGCATGATGTCCGCGCCTCGCGACACACGCCCCGTCAGCCCGTCCGCGCGGGTGAAGACGGGCTCGGGCGCGCCGGCGGCTCCGCGCAGCAGGCCGATGCTGGCGAGGATGGCGCGCGCGACCGCGGGCGTCATGGGCTGGTTCTTCACCGCGAAGATGTCGATGGAGGGCTGGATGACGAGCGCCCGGTCCGCGCACTGGGGCGGCACATAGGCGGCTCGGGTGAAGAGGGTGAGCCGGGCGGCGGCAAGCCCCGGCGCGAGGAACTCCCACGCTCGCACCACCTCCGCGTTGGGGGTATCCCGGCCGACGTGACAGCGCCAGGCCACGCGAGCGCCCGCCGCGGCCAACGCGGGCGCCAGCCCCGCGGTCTGCGGGTCGTGCAGCAGGACCACGTCCCCCGGCTGCACGAGGACGAGCAGCTCCTCCGCGTTGTCCCGGAGCACCTCGTCATAGAGCGCGTGCTCGGCCTGCCCCAGCGGGGAGCCGTCTCCGCGCGAACCATGCAGGGCGTGATGGAGCCGCTTGGTGATGTGGAAGAAGGCGGGCGTGCCGGTCAGCACCAGCCAGCGGGCGTCCACGCCCGCTCCGCGCGCGTAGGCGACCATCCGGTGGAGCATCTCCGCCACGCCGCCGCCCCTCGCGGTGGAGCTGATGTTCCAGAAGGTGCGGCCGGCCATGAGGGTCCGGGCGCGAGCGGCCTGGCCCTGGAACCCGCTCCAACTGGCCGCGTCCAGCTCGTGCTCGAAGCGCGTCAGCGGTTCGGCCTGGATGTGCACCTCGAAGGGCTTGAGCATCGGGCCTCTGGCGGGCGCTCCTGGTGGGCCCTGGCCCTCACGGGCGGATGGCGACCTTGATGACGCCGTCCGCGCGCTGGCCGAAGAGTTCGTACGCGTCGCGGATGTCCTTCAGCGCGAAGCGGTGCGTGAGCAGCGGCGTGAGGTCCACCCGCCCCGCCTGGATGATGGCCATCAACCGCCGCATGCGCTCCTTGCCTCCCGGGCAGAGCGTGGTGACGATGCGGTGGTCTCCGAGTCCCGCGGCGAATGCGTCGTAGGGCAGTTGAAGCTTGCCGGAGTAGACGCCCAGGCTGGAGAGCGTGCCGCCCGGACGCAGTGAGCGCAGGGCCGTCTCGAATGTCGGCTGGGTCCCCAGGGCCTCGATGGCCACGTCAGCCCCGCCGCCAGTCAACCGCCTCACTTCGGCCGCCACGTCCTGGTTTCGATGGTCGAGCACCACGTCCACGCCCATCTTTCGGGCGAAGGCCAGCCGGGACTCATCCCCGTCGACGCCGATGACCAGCGCGGCGCCCATCAACCGGGCCCCCAGGGATGCGCACAACCCGATGGGCCCCTGGGCGAGGACGACCACCGCGTCGCCGATTCGCACCCCGCCCGACTCAGCGCCGCTGAATCCCGTGGAGGCGATGTCCGCCAGCAGCAGCACCTGCTCGTCCGAAAGCCCCGCGGGCACCGGCGCGAGGTTGGCCTGCGCGAAGGGAATCCTGACGTACTCGGCCTGCGCGCCGGGCAGGGTATTGCCCAGACGCCAGCCTCCCATCGCCTCGTACCCCGAGCCGTGTCCGCATTGGGACAGGTGACCGGACAGGCATGCATGGCACTGGCCGCACGGCGTGATTGCACCCACGAGGACGCGGTCCCCTGGCTGGTAGCCCTCGACGCCCGGGCCCAACTCGTCGATGACGCCCACCAGTTCGTGGCCGATGGTGAGACCCGGCTTCACCGGGTACTCACCCCGGATGATGTGCAGGTCGGTTCCACAAATCGTCGTCAGGGTGACCCGGACGATGGCTTCTCCGACGCCCGCGCGTGGCTTCTCCACCTCTTCCAGCCCGAACCGCTGGCTCCCTCGAAAGACGGTTGCCCGCATCTCCCCTCCGTGGCCACGCATCTGGAATGCGACTCCCAGCCAACTTCGGGACCCCGTCCTTCTCCTGCAAACGCGCCTGCCGGGATGTTCCCTGGCATGACTGACGGAGCGGCGGCTGCATGCTCCAAGGCCTGGAGGGATGTCCTCGGGGGGCCGGGACTACGACACCGCGCTCCAGTACTGCTTCATCACCTGCCGGCTCGCGGCCAGCGCTTCCTTCGCGTCCGTGTGGACATCCCCGGTGGGGAAGCTGTCGGTGCGGCCGGCGAGCACCTCGATGCAGGCGTGCACGGACTGGGACAGGCCCTCCAGCGAGTAGCCCCCTTCGAGCAGCAGCACCAGCTTGCCGTCACAGACGCGCTCGGCGAGCGCGCGCATCGCGGAGCACATGGCGGCGAAGCCTCGCTCCGTGACGTCCATGCCGCCGATGGGGTCGTGCTGATGCGGGTCGAAGCCCGCCGACACCAGCACCAGCTGGGGACGGTATGCCTCCGCCACCGGCAGGAGCAGCTCCTCGAAGAGCATCCCGTAGTCAGCGTCCGAGTTGCCGCCCGGCAGGCCCACGTTCACCGTGTAGCCCTCACCCGCGCCCCGCCCCACCTCGGGCGTGGCGCCGGTGCCCGGGTAGTAGGGGAACTGGTGCACCGACTGGTACATCACGTCGCGGCGCCCCCAGAAGGCCGCCTGCGTGCCGTTGCCGTGGTGCACGTCCCAGTCGAGGACGAGGACGCGCTCGGCCCCCAGCCGACGCCCGGCTTCCGCCGCGATGGCCGCGTTGTTCAAGAGGCAGAAACCCATGGCGCGGTCCGGCTCCGCATGGTGTCCGGGAGGGCGCACCAGCGCGAAGGCGTTGCGCGCCTGCCCCGCCATGACGGCCTCCACGGCCTGCACCGAGGCGCCCGCGGCCAGCCGCGCCGCGTCCACGCTGTCCGGGGAGACGTGGGTGTCCGCGTCAATCTGGGCCTGGTGCCCGCTGAGCTTCCGCAGGCGCGCGAGCAGCTCCGGGGTGTGCACCGCCGTCAGCTCCGCGTCCGTCGCCGAGCGGGGGGACGCCATCACCGTGCCCCGCACCGGCGCGCGCGCGAGCACCCCGAGGATGCGCTGCAGGCGCGCGGGGGATTCCGGGTGGCCCTCTCCCGGGTCGTGCTGGAGGAAGAGGGGGTCGGTCAACAGCAGGGTGGGCTTCATCGGGTATGACCTTACGCATCCTGACGTGGGGAAGTCAGGCTCCCGCCGGGGCGGAGGGGCGGACGAGGGCTCCACCCCGGTCCTTGCCCTGTCGGTGTTTCCATTCCTACAGTGCCTCGCCTTGGCTCCGCGCTTCAAGAAACCCGGACTGCGCAGCATCCTGCTCGGCTCCTTCGCCGTGGTGCTGGCCCTCATCCTGGGGACGCTGTTCTTCGTCGTCCCCGCCCGGGTGGAGGACTTCCTGGAGACGCGCCTGACGAAGCACGGCGATGACCGGGCGGTCCAGGCCGCGCGAGATCTGGCGAACCAGTCCGTCTCCACGCTCCCGCCGCTGTTGGAGACGCTGCACGGCGGTGACGATGACTTCGCGCTCATCGCCGTCCTCGGCGCGGATGGCCGGATGCAGGCCGTCCACCCGCCGGGCGCGGAGTCGTGGCTGCAGAAGAACCTCCGGGAGAAGCTGGAGGGCAGCCCTGGCGCGCCGCTGGATGGCACCATCTTCGACAATGGCAACCGGGCCATTGTCCGCCCGGTGGTGCTTCGCGAGGGCCCGGGCCAGGTGCTGGTGGCGGTGAACTTCTCGTCCCTGGACGAGGTCGTCACCTCGCTGCGCCATGTCGTGCTGCTGGCGTTCGGCATCGGCCTGACGCTCTTCCTCGTGGTGGCCTTCTTCATCTCCCGCGCGTTCATCCTCGTCCCGCTGGACGCGATGATGACCATGGCGCGAAGGCTGGCGGAGGCGGACCTCACCGGCCGCGTGGACGTGGGCTCGCGAGACGAGCTGGGCCTTTTGGCGGAGGCGCTCAACCGCATCGCCCAGAGCTGGCGCGACACGCTGGGCCGGGTGCGCGGCGTGTCGGACGTGGTGGCCGGTGTCATCGAGCAGATCCACCGCACCGGCACCACCGTGTCGTCCGGCGCGAGCACCGTCCAGGCCCGCGTGGAGGAGACGTCCTCCTCCATGGTGGAGATGATGGCCTCGCTGCGCGGAATCGCCGAGAACGTGGAGGTCCTCTACCAGAGCGCGGAGGAGAGCAGCTCCTCCATCATGGAGATGGCCGCCACCAACGACGAGGTGGCGGAGAACGTCACCGCGATGGCCGCCAGCGTGGAGGAGACCACCAGCGCGATTGAGGAGATGACGTTCTCCATCAAGGAGGTCGCCAAGAACATCCAGGAGCTGTCCGCCTCCACGGAGGAGACGTCCTCGGCCATCAGCCAGATGGACGCCGCCATCGGTCAGGTGGAGACGAACGCGAAGGAGACGGCGCGCCTGTCCGAGCAGGTCTTCGAGGACGCGAAGACGGGCGTGGAGGCGCTGAGCAAGACGCTCACCGGCATCGACCGCATCAAGGACACCAGCCGCGCGACGGCGGACGTCATCGACAGCCTGGGCCGGCGCATCTCCGAGATTGGCAACATCCTCAACGTCATCGACGACGTGGCCGAGCAGACCAACCTGCTCGCCCTCAACGCCGCCATCATCGCCGCGCAGGCCGGAGACCACGGCAAGGGCTTCGCCGTCGTGGCCGAGGAAATCAAGGACCTGGCCGAGCGCACCGGCGCCTCCACCAAGGAGATCGCCGAGCTCATCCGCAGCATCCAGGAGGAGAGCCGCAACGCCGTGGTGGTGATGAACCAGGGCGCGCGCAACGTGGACGAGGGCGTGCGCCTGGGCCGCGAGGCGGAAGGGGCGCTGCGAAAAATCAACGACAGCACCGAGAAGTCCACGCAGATGGTGAAGGCGATTGCGCGCGCCACCGTGGAGCAGGCGCGGGGCAGCAAGCAGGTGACGGCCTCGATTCATCGCATCAGCGAGACGGTGCAGCAGATTTCGAAGGCCTCCAACGAGCAGGCCCGGGGCGGCGAGCAGATCATGAAGAGCGCGGAGAAGATGAAGGCGCTCACCGCCCACGTGCAGCGCAGCAGCCAGGAGCAGGCCCACGGCAGCAAGCAGATCACCCGGTCCATCGAGAGCATCAACGAGATGGTGACGCACCTGAACCGCGCCCAGAAGGAGCAGACCAAGGGAAGCGAGCAGGTGCTCAAGGCCGTGGAGACCATCAAGGGCGTGTCCGAGCACCAGACACGCTCCGTCAAGCAGCTCGAGGAGGCCATCGACAACCTCCAGCGACAGGCCGAAATCCTCCGGGGCGAGGTACGTCGCTTCCGCGTGTAGTAGGCGTGCGCGCCGCCCGCGAATGGCTTAGGACAGGGTCGGCATGCCGACAGAGCGACAGGTGTCCGAGCGCTGGGTGGTCTTCCTGATTGGCGCGGTCCAGTTCGTCAACATCCTGGACTTCGTGATGGTGATGCCGCTGGGCCCGGACTTCGCGAAGGGGCTGGGCATCGCCTCCTCCCATATCGGCACCATCGGCGGGGCGTACACCGCGGCGGCCAGCGTGGCGGGGCTCGCGGGCGGCTACTTCCTGGACCGGTTCGACCGGCGCAAGGCGCTGGCGGTGTCCATGCTGGGCCTGGTCATCGCCACGGCGGCCGGGGGCCTGGCCACGGGGCTGTCCACGCTGCTGCTGGCGCGCGTCGTCGCCGGCATCTTCGGCGGGCCCGCCACGTCGCTGTCGCTGTCCATCATCGCGGACCTGATTCCGGTGGAGCGGCGGGGCAGGGCGCTGGGCGCGGTGATGGGGGCCTTCTCCATCGCCTCGGTGGCGGGCGTGCCCATGGCGCTGAAGCTGGCGGAGCACGGCGGCTGGCGGCTGCCCTTCTTCGTGGTGGCGGGCCTGGGCCTGCTGGTGGCGCTGGGCGCCATCTTCTTCCTGCCGCCGGTGCGCGCACACCTGGTGGACGGGCGGGGGCCGGTGCAGACGGTGGGCGTGCTGGAGCTGCTCGGGCGCCGCGAGGTGCAGCTGTCGTACCTCATGACGGCGGTGGTGATGATGGCGGGCTTCGTCCTCATCCCCAACATCTCCGCCTACCTCCAGCAGAACCTGGGCTACCCCCGGGACTTGCTGTGGCTGCCGTACTTCGTCGGCGGCATCGTGAGCTTCGTCACCTTGCGACTGGCGGGGCCGCTGGTGGACAGGCTCGGGGCCTTCAAGGTCGGGACGGCGGGCTCGGTGCTGCTCCTGTTCGCCACCTACGTGGGCTTCGTGCACTACCCCCAGTGGCTGCCGATTCCGCTGCTCTTCGTGCTGTTCATGACGGCCATGGGCGTGCGCAACGTGTCCTACAACACGCTGACCTCGCGCGTGCCGGACAACCCGGTGCGCGCGCGCTTCATGTCGCTGCAGTCCGCCATCCAGCACATGGCCTCCGCCCTGGGGGCCTTCTTGAGCGCGCAGCTCCTGACGGACCTGCCGGACGGCACACTGGGGGGAATGGGGCGGGTGGCCGCCGTGTCCATGGGCCTGTCGCTGCTGCTGCCGCCGGTGCTGTGGGTGGTGGAGCGCCAGGTCCGTTCCAAGGAGCAGGCCCGGGCGCTGGCGGTGCCTGCCAGTCAGGGCCTGGCCGTCCCCCTGTCGCCCCAGGCACACCCACACCAGTAGTGTGTGGGTCCGCCAGGGGGCCCGGTTGCCCCCCGCCCACGGTGACGGGCGGATGTCAGGATGTGTCGAGCGGTTGCGCCAGGGGGCCCGGGGCGCGATAAACCGGGCTGCTTCGGGAGCCCGTCAGGACATGTTCAACATCGGCGCAGGCGAAATGGTGCTCATCGCGGTGGCCGCGCTGCTCATCCTCGGGCCGCAGCGGTTGCCCGAGCTGGCGCGAGCCATCGGCAAGTTCATGCGGGAGTTCCGTCGCCAGACGGACGAGGTCCGCAACGTGGTGGAGCGTGAGTTCTACACCATGGACCACGAGCTGAACCGCGACCCCACCCCTCCGGTGCGCCCGGGGACGGCCTTCGCGCACTCGCCCGCTCCCCAGGCCCTGCCGCCCGACGCCTCGTACGCGCTGCCCCCCGCCGCCGTCTCCGACTCCACGGAGCCCACGCCGGAGGCCCAGCACCCGCGCGCCCCGCTGGGCCTGGACGCGCCGGAGGTGGAGCCCGACGCGGTGGCCTCGGCTCCGTCTGAGCTCGCCGAACCCGCCGTGCCCGCCGACCCCACCGAGCCTGGCGCGCCCGCGGAGACGCCTTCCTCCACCTCGTCATCCGCCGCCGCCGAGGGTGTGGGCGCGGATGGCCTGCCCCGCCTCGCGCCGCTGCCTGGCACGGTGGCGCGCAACGCGCCGAAACGGAGCTGACCCCTGAGTTCCCAGACTGCCGCTGACTCCGACCTGCGGATGAGCTTGATGGAGCACCTGTCGGAGCTCCGCGGTCGACTCTTCAAGTGCACCCTGGCCGTCTTCATCCTGGGGACGGTGTCGCTGCTGTTCGCCAAGCCCATCTTCGGCGTGCTGATGCGGCCGGTGCTGGACGCGCTCCCGGAGGGCAACCGCGCCCTCATCTACACGTCCGGCATCGAGGAGCTGAACGTCCTGATGAAGGTGGGCGTGTACTGCGGCATCTTCCTCACCACGCCCGTCATCCTCTGGCAGATCTGGGGCTTCGTCTCGCCCGGCCTGTTCCCGGAGGAGCGGCGCTACGCGGCCCCGTTCGTCATGTTCGGCTCGCTCGCCTTCATCGCGGGCGCGTGCTTCTGCTACTTCGCGGTGCTGCCCTCCATGTTCAAGTTCCTCCTCAACGAGGAGGAGACGCTCGCGCTGGAGCAGCGGCTGGACACGGCCCGGCTGCGCGCGGATGACGCCCTGCGCTTCCTGCGCGTGGGCGACGCGGAGCGGGCGGGGGCGTTGGCCAAGGAGACCAGTGCCTCGCTGCGCGCGGATGGCGAAGGCCAGTCGCCGGAGCCCACGCGGGCGCCCTCGCAGTCGGTGGAGCTGAAGTCCCGGCTGGACGGACTGGGCAAGCTGGTGGACGCGGCGGCGGACGGCTTCGGTGTCCAGTCGCGCGGCGTGTTGCGGCAGGCGGTGGAGAAGAAGGTGGCGGCGGTGGCGGCCTACGCGAAGCAGGACTACGCGGCGGCGTCGGTGGCCATGGACGAGGCGGCGAGCCTGCTGGCGGGAGTGGCCCCCACGCGCTCCGAGGAGCTGTCCGGCCTGTGGAAGCTGGAGAAGGAGCTGTCCGCGGGTGAGGCGCGGCATGAGGCGGAGCGGTGGACGCGGCCCATGCTGACGATGCACGAGCAGCTGTCTCTGGTGCTGCTGCTCATCCTCGCCTTCGGCATCATCTTCGAGCTGCCGCTGGTGATGGCGCTGCTCGGCGTGGTGGGCGTGGTGCAGTCGAAGTGGCTGTTCAAGTACCAGCGCCACGCCTTCGTGGTGTGCCTCATCGCGGCGGCCATCATCACCCCGACGGGAGACGTGGTGAACCTGTCGCTGATGGCGGGGCCCATGTTGCTCTGCTACGAGCTGGGCGTGCTGCTGGTGTGGCTGGTGGAGCGGCGTCGGGCCCGGAACGCGGCCGAGACGGGCATCACCCCGGTGTCGTAGTAGGGTCCACGACCATGGTGGGTTCCCGCCGGCACTTCCGGGCCAACGTCCGATACCTGCGCGCGCTGCTGCGCCGCTTCCGCACCACCCTGGTGCTGGCCGTGGCGTTGTTCGTGGTGGGGCCGCTGATGTTCCATTGGCGCTACCGGGGGACGGACGGGGACCCGATTTCGTTCGGCGAGGCCCTGCACCACGTCTACTTCCTGCTCTATGGCCAGCCGTCGCTGCCCTACGTGCATGACTGGCTCATCGAGCTGCTGAACGTGGTGATTCCCCCGGTGGGAATCGCCCTGGTGGCGGACGGCGTGGTGCGCTTCGCGTACCTCTTCTTCGCCCGGCACAAGAACGACAAGGAGTGGATTGAAGTGGTCACCGAGACGATGAAGGGCCACGTCGTGGTGTGCGGGGCGGGGCGGGTGGGCTACCGCGTGGTGACGCAGCTTCGGGAGATGGACAAGGACGTGGTGGTGGTGGAGAAGCGCGAGGACGCCGCCTTCGTCTCCGCGCTGCGGGACGAGAACGTGCCGCTGCTCATCGACGACACGCGCAGCCCGCTGTGCCTGCCGCGCACCAACGTGAAGAACGCGTCCGCCATCGTCTGCGCGACGGACGATGACCTGGCCAACCTCAACATCGCCCTGGACGCGCGCAAGCTGAACCCCAAGATTCGCGTCGTCATCCGTCTGTTCGACGAGGACCTGAGCGGCAAGGTGCGCGACACCTTCAAGGCGGAGGCGCTCTCCAGCTCCTCGCTCGCGGCGCCTGCCATGGCGCTGGCGGCCCTGGACCCGCGCATCGTCCACTCGTTCCATTTGGGCAAGCACCTGATGGTGGTGTCGCTCTTCGAGGCGCGCGAGGGGCTGCCGGGGGTGAACATCTCCGCCATCCGGGACCGCTTCGGTGGACTGGCGCTGTCGCTCTTGCGTGATGGCCACGAGCAGCTCCACCCGATAGGTGACGAAGTCATCCGCGTTGGCGACGTGCTGACGGTCCAGGCCTCGTATCCGGAGTACTGCCGCCTGCGTGCCTTCGCCAACGAGGCGGAGCCGCCCATCTGGTCCCACCAGGACCCGCTGACGCCGGTGTGGCCGCGCAAGGTGGGCTGAGTCCCGGCGTCACACGGTCCTCGCGGGCGGGTGGCGTTGGTGGACGCGAGTGTGAGGCCTGCTGGCTCCAGCTCGAGGGCTCACGTCACACCGTCCTCGCGGACGTGGGGCGGGGGGTGTTGGTGGCCGCGAGCGTTGGGCCCCCGGGCTCCAGCGCGGAAGGCAGCGCGAGGGCTCGCGTGAGCAGGGCCGCGAGCGGCTCCCACTCGACGAGGAAGCCGTCGTGCCCGTACAGGCTGGACAGCTCCGCGTGCTCCGCATGGCGTCCGAGCGCGCGCAGTCGCCGGGCCAAGGCCGCCATGTGCTCGGGGAAGAAGAGCTGGTCCCGGTCGATGCCCACACACAGGGCGCTCGCGCGGATGCGCTCCAGTCCGCCGTTTGGCGCTCGCGCGAGGTCGTGGTGGTCCATGGCGCCGAGCTGCGCGAGGTATGCGCGCGCATCGAAGCGGGCCTCCAGCTTGCGCCCCTGGTGCTCCAGGTAGCTCTGCACGGGGTAGAGGGCGCGGGAGGACCACGTCGGCGGCCGCTGCTGACTGACTTCCAGGCCGGGCTCGGCGCGATAGGTGAGCATCGCGAGCTGCCGGGCGAGCTCGAGTCCGCGATGCGGTGCCTCGGGGAAGCCGGGGTCCAGGAGCAGTGCTTGTCGTGCGACGTGGTTGAGGCCCACCACCCAGGGGGACGCGGCCTCGGCGGTGGCGATGGGAGCCATGCGCGCGAAGCGCTCCGGAGCGAGCGCCGCGAGGCAGAGGACAATCATCCCGCCCAGCGAGCCACCGGTGACGAGGTCCACCTCCTGGATGCCCAGCGCGTCGAGCGCGAGGAGGATGCTGCGTGCCTGGTCCCACGGGGTGACAGTGGCGGGGAGCTGTTGCTCGTCCTGGCGGAGGTCGCCCTTGGCGAGCGTGGGCGGAGGCGTGAAGCGCGAGTCGTCCGCGCGGCGGGGGAAGCCTTCATCGGCGGGGCCCGAGGTGCCGTAGCAGGAGCCGAGGTTGTTGAAGCACAAGAGCCGCACGCGAGTCGGGTCCAGCGCGCGCCCGGGGCCGATGACGGGCCCCCACCAGCCGCCTTCACCTGCAGCGCGCATGTCCCCGGTGAGCGCGTGCACGAGCAGCACCGTGGGCACCCGCGAGGAGGGGCGGGTGGCGCTGCGACGGCGGGCGCGCTCGACGGCGTGGTGTTGCTCGGCGAGGGTGCGACGGACGACGCGCGGCGTGATGCCCTGGACTTCTTCGTCCGGGAGGAGCCGGGCGCGTGCGTGGAGCCACGGCAGGTCGTCCTCGGGGCCCCACCACCAGCCGCGTACGAGGTGGGGAGCGATGCGGGCCCCTGCTTCCAGCGTCAGGTCCGGCGGTGTCACTTCGAAGAGGCGCGGCGTGGGCGCGCAGGTGAGGGAAGCCAAGGGAAGACTCCGGGCAAGCGGGTGGCGTCGCGGGCGCGTGGGGGCGTCCGGGTGGGAACCAGGTTCAGCTCGGGCGGAACGGTTTCGCTGCGCTCCTGTGGGAGTGCGCGAGGGCGCTGAAGGAGGGCCAGGAACGACGAAGCCCACCGACCCTCGCGGGGTGGGTGGGCTCGGTGGCTCGCCAGGGTCGGATGGACGTCAGCCGACGCGGGCGGGCGGGAGCCCACCTGTCATCGACATTCGACGCATGGCGAGAAGGGACGTCATCGGCGCTAGGGATAAACGCTCGCCCCACGCGAGTCAAGCTGACCCACGGAGCCAGGGCGCGGCGTGAGGGCCGTGTGACACTCGCGGCGCCGCCGCGTCACGGGATTCCACGAGGGCGCGGGAATCCCTCTCACGGATTCGTCACGTGGGCGTTCGCGGTGTACGGCGCGAGCGCGCCGATGTGGCCGGGGCGGGCCTTCACTCGCTCAAGCCAGGCGGACACCGCGGGGAAGTCACCCAGGTCCAGGCCCACGTCGGGAGCGACGTGGACATAGGCATACAGGCCGATGTCGGCGACGGTAGGGCGCTCGCTCACGAGGAACGTGTGGTGCTGGAGTTGGCGCTCCAGGGACTTGAGGGCGTTGCGGCCCGCTTCGATGCGCAGGAGGAAGGTCTCCGGGTGGCGAGGAGCGCGGCCGGTGAGCTTCCAGAAGCGGGCGGTGCCGATGTTGGGCTCCACGGCGTTCTGCTCGAAGAAGAGCCACTGGTGGACCTGGGCGCGCTCGAAGGCGTCCTGGGGGAGCAGGGGGGTGCCCTCGGCGAGGAAGAGGAGGATGGCGTTGGATTCGGCGAGGAAGCGGCCCGGCTCGGGTTCCAGCACGGGGATGCGGCCATCGGGGTTCTTGTGGCGGAGGAAGTCCTCCGTGCGGCTCTCGCCCGCGAAGATGTCCACGGGGACCAGCTCGTAGGGCCGGTCGAGCCACGAGAGCAGGAGGCGCAGCTTGTAGCCGTTGGCGGAAGGCGCGTAGTCGTAGAGGCGCATGGAGGCTCCGGGGATGAGGGGACAGCGTAGGCGGCTGTCTCCAGGCGAGCGACCCGGTCCTTGCGGTCTTGTCGTCGCCGGGAAGGGGCGCAAGAAGCGGGTTGAAGGGGCGGGGCCTCGGGGCCATACCGAGGGGTGGACACACCGTTGAGTCAGGAGGCGGGAATGGCGACCAGCGACTACGCCCGAATCGAGCAGGCGATTCTCTATCTCGATGCGCACGCGCGCGAGCAGCCGTCCCTGGACGACGTGGCGGCGCACGTGGGGCTGAGCCCCTTCCACTTCCAGCGCCTCTTCACCCGCTGGGCGGGCATCAGCCCGAAGCGATTCCTCCAGGTACACACGCTCAGCTCGGCGCGTCGGCTGCTGGCCGAGCGGCGCAGCGTGCTCGACACGTCGTTTGCCGTGGGGCTGTCGGGAGGCGGGCGGCTGCACGAGCTCTTCGTCACGTTGACGGCGATGACGCCGGGAGAGTTCAAGCTCGGAGGCGAGGGGCTCACCGTGCACCACGGCGTGCATGTGACGCCCTTCGGTGCGTGCCTGATTGCGGTGTGTGAGCGAGGCATCTGCGGACTGCATTTCCTCACGGGAGCGTCAGAGGCGGAGGCGCTGGCGGAGTTGAAGGAGCAGTGGCCGAAGGCCACGTTCGTGGAGTCCGAGCGGGAGACAGCGCCGTGGGTGGAGCGCATCTTCCCCGAGGCGCCGCCGAGTGAGCGCACGCCGCTGTCGGTGTTGGTGAAGGGGACGCCGTTCCAGGTGCAGGTGTGGCAGGCGCTGCTGCGCGTGGCGCCGGGAGAGGTGGCGACGTACGAGGACCTGGCGAGGGCCATCGGCAAGCCGAAGGCGGTGCGCGCGGTGGGCACGGCGGTGGGAGGCAACTCCGTGGCGTTGCTGATTCCCTGCCACCGCGTGCTGAGGAAGACGGGCGTCTTCGGGGACTACCGGTGGGGACCCGCGCGCAAGCAGGTGATGCTCGCGTGGGAGTCCCTGCGGTACGGGGCCAAGAACGAGGATGGCGACGCGCGCGATGCCCAGGTGGGGCTGGGCTGAGGGATTGCGCCCTGACGGTTCAAGAGGGCGGTGGAGGCTTCGGGTAGTTCGCGTTCAGATGCCGATTGTAGCCGAACTCGATGAGCTTCCCGTCGTCGGTATGGGCGACGACCCGGTCGAATGCCCCTTCTGCATATAGAAGGATGACCTCTCCGTCCTGCTCGACGACCATCGAATAATAGAAGTCGTCACCTGATTCCAATGCGGTGAAGGTCAGGGTCTCCTTTGGAGTCAGGACATAGTCTTCAGCCCATGGCTCAATCACAACGAGGAGAGGCTTCTGTGAGCGGTTGTTCACGACAATCTTCGAAGCCATCGGTCCCTCAATCGGTCTTCAGGGTGGGCTGAGCGTCTCGCGATTTGCTGAGCCGTGCGAGGACGCTACCTGAGCGGGTGCGCTGTTGCTCGCGCCGGGGAGGTCTCGGGAATACGGTGGCAACAGGCGTGGTACGACGGGCCTCGGTTCCCCGCATGGCTTTCCTGGCCCTTCCACCGCATGTCGCGCTCGCCCCGTTGGTGATGGGGTACTGGTTCATCGAGGACCTGGACGGCTCCTACGAGGGCAAGCCCATCCGGACGACGCCTCACGCGGGTGCCGTGCTGACGCTGAACTTCGGTCGACCCTGCTCGAGTGAGTTCGCGGCGGGCGCGCCTCGCTCCTCGCTCCTGGGCATCCAGAGTCGTCCGCGGAACTGGAGTTCTGGAGAGGGCTGCTCTTTCGTGATGGTGATGCTGCGACCACCGGGGCTCGCCCGACTCTTCCCCGCGCTGGGCACGGACAGTCGCGATGACATGCTGGAACTCGGTGGAGTCCTGGGAGACGGCGCCGCGCGACGGCTCTGTGATGACCTCGCCGCCGCGTGGGCTCCACGTCGTGTCGCCGCGCGACTGGATGACTGGCTGCTGCTGCGCTTGTCCGCGAGTCGTGCCCTCGGAGGTGTCGAGCAGCTCGGACATGCCTGGACGACGCTGCTCCGGACCTCACGAGTGGACGAAGCCGCGAGGGCCGTGTCCGTGTCCCGACGTCAGCTCGAGCGCTGGTTCCAGGTGTACGCGGGGTACACGCCCAAGCAACTCCTGGGGCTCGACCGGATTCAGTCCAGCCTCCATGCGACCCAGACGGGAAAGGGAGACCCGCTCCAGGGCTTCAGTGACCAGGCCCACCAGATTCGCCAGTGGCGTCGCCATCTGGGGATGACACCTGGGAAGTACGCACGCGTCTCGAAGTCGATTCTGGCCGAGTACTTCGCCCAGGCCCGTGATGCCGCGCCCGAAGGACTGGCGCACTTCTTCTGAAGGCGCCGCTCATGCAGGGCGCATGTCGCGTTCATTCAATACGCTCGTGAGGATGCGCTCCAGACTGTCTCTCCTGGAATGACGAGGAGACAGCGCGATGGAACAGGGTGAGTTCGTCGACTATCGAGAAGGTGGAACGGACTGCGAGGCGTACGTCTCGTGGGACAAGGGGAGCGAAGCCCGTCGGCCTTGCGTGCTGCTCGCGCATGCCTGGGATGGGCTGAACGCCCCCATTCGGGAGAAGGCGGATGAACTCGCTGCGCTCGGCTACGTGGCCTTTGCCCTGGACGTGTATGGCAAGGGAGTGCGGGGCGGCGTGGCCGACGACAACTCGCGACTGATGGCGCCGTTCATGGAGGACCGGGCACTGCTGCGACGGAGACTGGTGGCGGCCTTCGAAGCGGCGCTCAATCATCCCCGCGTGGACCCGGAGCGAGTCGCCATCATCGGCTACTGCTTCGGCGGACTCTGTGCCCTGGACCTCGCGAGGAGCGCGGTGCCGGGCCTGAAGGCCGCGGTGAGCTTCCACGGTGTGCTCACGCCGCCCCAGCTCGGGCCACAGGCTCCCATCTCCGCGAAGGTCCTCATCCTCCATGGGTGGGAAGATCCGACCGGCTCGTCGTCAGACGTGCTCGCCGTGGCGCGAGAGTTGACGGAGGCTGGAGCGGACTGGCAGCTCCACGCCCATGGCCACGCCATGCACGCCTTCACCTATCCAGGGCTGAACAACCCCCAGGCAGGGCTCCAGTATCACCCGGCCGCGGCGAGACGCTCCTGGGCAGCGATGCGGGCCTTCCTCGACGAAGTCTTCGAGCCCGCGCCTCGGTAGACCCGCTACGAGCGACTCATGGCGCGCGCGGCCCGTTTCGGTCCACGTACCAGGACGGCGGAGACCTTCCCCGAATCCGCAATCCCACAGACCAGGGCGCGCTCATGCGTGGAGTCCGGAGACATCAATCCGTGGACCGCCAGCCCTGCTCCCACGACGCCACTGGCGGCGCCCACCTCGCCAATCGACTCGCTCGGTGCCAGGACGCTGCAAGCGTCGAAGTCGAGGTGCTGCCCGAGCAGGACCTGCGCGTTGCCCCAGACGTGCGCCTTCCATTCCTCGCCATTGAGGTCGAGCACCAGCTCTCCCCGAAAGGGAAGCCCTGCGTCATCGGCGGCGAGGACCTCTTGAATGGCCTCTGCCAGCAGGCGTCCGCGCTTCGCCAGGTTGGATGCATCGCTGGCAGGTGGGGACTTCACGACGACGGAGACGATGTGGCATCCGTCGCCTGTGTCGCGTGGGGGCATCACCTCCACCAAGAGGCAGGCCCCGGCCTGACCGGGCAGGAGCCCCGTGGGAGCCTCGGCGCTCTTCAATCGGCGGTGTCGGGCCAGCCATTGGAGCGTGAGCCCATCCAGATACGAATCGGCTCCCACGAGTACCACCCGGCTCACCTCCCGGTGGGCGCCGAGGAGTGTCGCCGCGCGCTGGAGCCCTTCCGCGAAGCCTGAGTGGCCTGTCGCAAGCGCTTCTGTGTGCGTGAGAGGGAGCGAGTTCCCCATCAATCGTTGGAGGGGCCTGACGAAGTACTGGCCCAACGCATCGGGCTTCTCGTGGATGGGCCACCGGAACCGCTCGGGGTCCAGCATGGGCGTCAGGGCCATCAGCGCGGTCCCTCGCCAGCGCTCTGGCGCTACGGGTGTCCGCGTCCCTTCGTGGAGCAGGTCCTCCAGTGCCCCCGCGGCGAGTCTCACCCAGGCTCCGGCCTGGAAGAACCCCTCGGCGAACCCGGAGACCGGGTGGCCTCGCGCTGGGGTGACGTCTCCGTCTCCGCTGGACACCAGGAGCCCTGGAAGCTCGCATGCGCGAGTCAGCCCGGCGCGGATGGCCGAGCAGCTCCCGGTGCGGCCATAGCCCACCGAGGTCACCATCCCGAGTCCCGTCACGGCCAGTCGCATGGTGTCTCTAGCCAAGGTCGACGAAAGAGGGGATGTGTCTCCATGCGTCTGGAGCGGGTAGTGGGATCGACTCCATTCGACGTGCCACGGAAGGCGCGAGTGGGTAGTCACGGGCCACCTTCAGCTTCGCCCGCTCAGCGAGCCTCAACAGCGCCAACAGCTCCACCCACAGGTGGAACACAGTGGCCATGTCGTTCGGAGAGACCTGCTCCTGCTCAAGCTTCTTCTCGTTCTCGCGGCGATGCTCGCCAATCAATCGCTCGAGGGTCTCATCGAAGAGCTGCTGGTCCGAGTGGAGCAGGGCCCGGCACAGCTCCAGGCGGAGGTCTGTGCCACCCGCGAGAACCTGCTCGTAACGCTTCAACAGCGCATCCAGGTGGCCGCGTTCCCGCTCCAGGGCGAAGCCATCCATCAGCAAGCGCATGTAGAGGAAGTCTTCCTCATATTCCTCGTCGGGGTTCCAGGTTGCGCGCGAAGCGTGGGCAATGGCTTGGGCCGCCTTCACATCGGCGCACACGACGGCGTCGAAGAAGGGTTCGGAGCGACTGGTGACCTTGTGCTCGACGGGAACACCTTCCAGGTAGAAGGCGAAGGCGTGAGCGCTTCGTGAGAGGTGGTTGACGAACCCCACGACCTCGCCCGACATGAAGAGCTCCGCGATGCCCATTCGCCTGTAGTAGCCGCAGAAGAAGAGCATCTGTCGCGGTGTCACATCGCGCGCGAGGACATAGGGAAGCCCCTGTCCCAGCGAGATGCCCAGGTCCTTGCGCACCAGCCATAGGGGAACGCTCATGCGCTCGAACCGCTTGCGGACTTCGTGGTGGGCACCTGGGGCAGGCTGAAGAGATAGATGTTCGTGGGGTTCACGGCCTTCAGGGCGTCTGCCAGTTGATGGCTGATGACGATCTGCTCGCGGTCATGCTTGAGCCGGAAGATGGCCGGAGTGTCCTGGAGTTTGTCCGGGTCCAGGACGGCTTTCTCAAGCTTGACGACTTCATCACCCTCCCACAGGATTTTACTCGCTTCCAGGTTGAGGCAGTCGCGGTTCCCCAGTGGATTGATGATGAAGTAGTCGCGGCTGGCCTCTCTGCCTTTGTGATTGAGCATCACGAAGGGCAGGCACTCCATGCTGACGCCGGTAGCCTCGATGATGTCTTTCAACTTCCGCTCGACCACGAGGATGCTGCTGGTGTTGCATACGAGAGATGGCAGCTTGATGCCGCCATACTCGTCGCTCATCTGCCACGCGGTATTTGATGGATAGTCGGCACCTATCGCAATCCCACGAGCTATTTTATAGCTCTTGCCGCGAATACTGTCGGGGAGGTCGCCCATGGTGCAGTAGGACATGTCGACCAGAGGCGCCAGGTTCAAAATAAAGTAGTTCATGAGAGTTTCAGGCTGGGCAGGTCGACGAGCGGCTCCCCAGGGTTGCTTGCGCCGAAGTCCGTAATGGCCTTGTAGCAATCATCGGAGAGCGTGTGGAGCTTGACCTTGGAGAGCGGGGCCATCTTCTTGATGTCGCAGTCCTGGTTTTCTCCTTTGATTTCCGCAGCTCTCTGCGCGAAATCGCGCATGATGCTTTCGAGCCGGGTTGCGACCTTGTGATTGTAGGGAATGTGGTCGAACTTGGGTTTCTGGTCAAATGCGGTCGAACCGTCATCCAATGAGAGATGCCTCGGGAGATTCAGTATCCTGCCCACCTCGGTGTCCATGGGCAGCAGAATCATGTTGATGTAGTGGTTGACGTTGTAGGGAGCCTTGAGAAGTCCAGCCCGAATGAGATTCACGATCCTCGGGTCGGTATCCGCCTTCGCGATCCTGGTGTTCAAGGTGCCCTTGGGAATCATGTGGTGGGCATTGTTCCAATAGGGCCAGAACGAGGTGGTGAAATTCATTCCGGGGGCGATGCGCTTCCCCGCGGCATCCACGGCTCCCACGCGCTTGGGCCCATCGACATCCCAATCTCCCGGCTGTGGCACCGTGAGGTGGTCGCCGTAGTCGCTGTCCCAGGGATATTGGCCCGAGGGGTTCTCCGGACTGGAGCCGCGCCGGGTGAGATATCGCGAGGTCGGAATGGGTCCTCCGCCATGGGCTTGAGCGATGCGCGCGTGGCCGTCGGCGGAGACCTTGTAGATGTCACCGCGTCCCTTGTTGCTTCGGGAATGCTCGACGGCCTGATAGCGATAAGAGCAGCTGTTCTTCTTGTGGTAGTCCGACTCGTGTCCTGAGAGACATGCCCCGCCCTCCAGCGCGTTCCCGATGGGCTTGTGAAGCTCCGTGTCCGCTTCCGTCAGGTGATTGCTTTCAGACATGGGTCCTCGGCTCATATCAGTGGAGACGTCGTGGCTACGCTGGCTCGTCGCAGCACAGGCAGGGTGGGGGCTCTTCCTTCTGTCCCATGGCAATCACGGGCGGCTGGATGAGGGGGACGGGTGGGGTGTTCTTGTCGTTGTGGAGCATGAGGTCGAGCGCGCGCGCCACGTTCTTGCCTTCGACCTTCACGTCGAAGGAGTAGTTGACGAATTCCGCCTTGCCCTTCGTCTTGCTGGAGGCCACGCCGCCGCCCGCCGTACCCGCCTCGTCGCCGGTGCTCGTGCTGAAGTTGGAGTCCTTCAGGCAGATGGGATTGCCCTCGACGGAGACGCTCTTGCTTCCCTTCGCCGTGTCGGAGGACTGCGCGACGTTGGGGTAGGGGATGGGAACGGGCCCCGCGGGGCTCGGGGTCTTGCAGACATCGGGCATCGCGACGGTGGTTCCTCCCGTGTCCTTGTGGACGACCGAGAGCTTGTTGACGCCGACACTCGTACCCATGTGACACCTCGTGTGCTCAGTGGCTCATCTGCGTCAGGAAGGGACCGGTCCAGAGGGCTCGGCTTCCCAGGGAGCGAAGCTCCGTCAATCGATGCGTCTGGAGATGCGAGAAGTCGAGCACCTCCAGCGCGTGTCGTCCCTGGGTCCGGATGGCGAGTTCCAGCGCCAGGGGTGCACGTCGTCGCGTCGCGGCACCGCTCAAGGACTCCACCAGGGCTTCCGTCGTGAAGGGACGTCCCGAGAGGTACCGTGCGTCCTTCCCGAATCGGGGACGCGCTTCGGCCCACCAGGTCTCGATGGCTTCCGGGCGTGGCAGCTCCAAGTGAGCATCCAGGGCCTCTTCGACCGAGCCGTCCTCCTCCAGGTCAAGCTCTTCGTCCCGCTCCTTGCGGAACCGCTCCGTGAGCACCAGCCCGGTGATGGCGCAGAAAGCCTCGGCCGCGACGCTCGCGTGCTTCGGGTCTCTCAGCCAGGGGAGGCAGGCCTCCACTGCCGCGACCTTGCCGCTGAAACCCAAGGCCCACAGCGCCTCACGGCGAAGCGTCGAGACATCCAGCAACCGCAGCACCCTCGTCAGATGCGCGGGTTCGCCTCCCATCGACATCGCCAGTCGCGCGAGGTCGCCAGCCTCGTCCCTCGTGTCACTCCAATCGAGACACGCCAGGAACGCCTCGCGGCTGTTTCGGACCAGGCCCCAGTGCAGGCCCGCCGCGCGGACAGCGGCGCTGGGCGAACCGAGGAGCTTCCGAAGGAGCCGAGGGTCCTCCGGTAGACTCGCCGTGCAGGCCGCGCGGAGCGCAGCCGCTTGAACCCTGGGCACTTCGTGTTGGCTCAGCCTGAGGAGGGGCTCGGGCGGAAGTCCCCGGCGGAAGGAAAGCACGTCGAGCAACGTGGCCTGCAGGTCCGGGTCATCCACCGCGAGCAGCGGCAGGAGCTGCTTCGACAACCCAGGGCGCTCGCTGAGCGACAGGGCACGTGCCATCGCACCGCGCTGTTCGTCTGGCGCTTCCTTGAACGTCCGCGCCACGAGGTCGGTGTACCCGTCCATGGCGAGGAGCGTGTAGCTCGCGACGCGAAGCTTCTCGGGGTCCTCATCCCCCAGCGCGGGAATCAGGAGTCGCTCGGCCACGCGTGGGCCGCCCAGGACGAGGGCCCGCAGGTGCGCCCGCAGTCGGAGTTCGTTGCCTCCCGCGACGTCCGTCAGGGTGTAGCGCGGGGACGACAGGTTGCCTTCCCACTGTGTCCACAAGAAGCAGGCTTCTTCGAAGTGGGTTTCGAGCACGTCCCAGCGAAGCTGTTCATCCGGGCGATCCCACATGTCTGGCCACGATAAGGCGACCAGGTTCCAGGGGGCCACTCACAGTTGTGCCGAGAGACGTGTGGTTGTTTGGCTTCTACGGGAATGCCGAGGGGTGGATTCACCTCCCTGAGGCCGTTCCTGCGGTCCGCTCAGGACATCCGCGCGACGAGCTTGAGCGGCAGGTTGCGCAGGAAGAACCCCACCACGGTCCACGGCCAGCCGGGGACATAGGCATTCACCGGCTCGCGTTCAATCGCCTTCACCAGCGCACGCGAACCCGTCGCCGAGTCCACGGCGAACGGCAGGTTCTTCGCCCCCGCGTTCAGCTCCGTGTGGATATAGCCGGGATAGATGGTCGACACCTTGATGGGCGTGTTCAGCAGCTCCGCGCGGATGCCCTCCGTCAGCGTCGCGAGGCCCGCCTTCGTCGCCGCGTACACCGTGAGGTGCCGAGGCAGCCCCCGCATCGCGCTCATGGACGAGATGGTGACGAGGTGTCCCTGGCCCTGCTTGCGCAGGATTCCCACGGCCGCCTCGCACTGCGCGACAGCGGCCACGAAGTTCGTCTGCGCCGTCTTCGCGTTGGTGGCGAAGTTCCCGGTGCCAATCCGTTTCCCCACGCCGATGCCCGCGTTGATGATGATGCGGTCCAGGCTTCCGAGGTCCTTGGCGAACGCCTCGAAGACCTCGAACACCTGCTCGTGCTCATTCACATCCAGCGCACGCACGGAGATGTGCAGGTCCGGATGCTTCGCCAGCAACTCCGAGCGCAGCGCCTCCAGTCGGTCCGTGCGTCGGGCACACAGCGCGAGGTTCCGTCCCCGCGCCGCGAACTCACGGGCCATGCCCTCACCCAGTCCGGAGCTCGCTCCGGTAATCAGGATGTTCTTGCGCATGGCCGTGTTCCTCAGCGGTAGGTGATGAGAGCGCTCTGGGCGCCCTCGAAGTGGGTGTGCTCGTTGAGCGTGGACATGTAGCGGCCCCGGTCACTGTAGATGACCTTGGTGACGCCACAGTTGGCGAGCGTCCAGTTCAACCGGAACGCGTGCTCGTCTGGAATCTGGAGCAGGTGCTGGCAGATGGCCGTGACAGGGCCGCCCGAGGTGAACACCAGCGCCGTCTTCGATGGCCCCAGGCCCTGGATGAGCGCGTCGAGCGCTCGCACACAGCGCTCCCGGAACACCGGCCAGGGCTCCGTGTACTCCGCGTCGTGTTTCCCGGCGACCCAGCGCGCCACCGCCTGGGTGAACAACTCCTGGAACGCACGGCGCGGGTCCTTCGCGCCCAGGAGTTCCTCCGCCAGGGCCGCGTGATTCGCGTAGCGCGGCGTGTGTCGGGCCACGAGCTCGTCATGGTCGAACTCGTTGAAGCCCGGCGTGCGCGCGGGCAGCAGGCTCGTGCCCATCGCCGTGAGGCACGTCTCCGCCGTCTGCTGGTGACGCGTGAGCGTGCCTGCAATCACCGCGTCCACGGTGGGCAAGCGCGTCTTGAGCGCCTCGCCGAGCACCCGGGCCTGGATGAAGCCCGTCTCGGAGAGCTGGTCATAGTTCTGCGCGCCGAACGACGCCTGCCCATGGCGGATGAGATACACCACGCCCATCAGCGACCGCCCTTCCGGATGAGGCGCCTGCAGCGCCAGTCGAAGTACGTCACCAGCGACCAGAAGTTCTTGAACGCCGGGTTGCGCGTCTGCTTGTGGTGATAGCGGTAGTAGATCTGCTGGATGATGCCGGCGAGCCGGAAGATTCCGAAGACCTCGTAGAAGGTCCAGTTGGCGGGCTTCAGGCCGGAGCGCTGGAGGTAGTAGTCGACGACCTCCTGGCGGCGCAGCATGCCGGGCACGTGCGTGGGCTGACGCCGCGTGGCGCGCATGAAGAAGTCGTCATCCGCTTGGACCCAGTAGGCCAGTGCGCTGCCCAGGTCCATCAGCGGGTCGCCCAGCGTGGCCATCTCCCAGTCGAGCACGCCGATGACGTGGGTGGGGTCTCCGGGGTCCAACACCACGTTGTCGAAGCGCCAGTCATTGTGGATGACGCAGGTGGCGACATCGTCGGGGATGTGGTCCTTGAGCCAGGCGCGCACGTACTTGAAGCTCGGCACATTCCACGTCCGGGCCTTCTCGTAGCGGTCCGACCAGCCCTCCACCTGGCGCCTCGGGTAGCCGGCACCCTTGCCGAGCGACGACAGCCCCACGGCCTGCGCATCCACGGCATGCAGCTCCAGCAGCCGGTCCACGACATTGAGGCAGAGCTTGCGAGTCTCCGCGGGGCCGAGGTTCATGCCCCGGGGCATGTTGGCGCGCGGGATGATGCCCTCGATGCGCTCCATGACGTAGAAGTCCGCGCCGATGACGGCGGGGTCCTGGCACAGCCCCACCATCTCCGGCACCCACGGGTAGGCGGGCTTGAGGGCCTTCTGCACGCGGTACTCGCGCGACATGTCGTGCGCGGACTTCGCCTTCGTTCCGGAAGGCGGCCGGCGAAGGATGAGGTCGCGGTTCGGATACTTGAGGCGGTAGGTCCAGTTGGACGCGCCGCCCGAGAACTGCGTCACCGTGGGCGAGCCCTCGAGCGTTGATATCTGTTGTTTGAGCCAGTCATCGACGGCGGCGACGTTCAGCTCCTCACCGGCTCGGATGGAGCCGGGCGTGTCGAGCGAAGTGGAAGGCGTGGCGTTCGTGGCCATGGTGGGTCACTTCCTGGAGAAGCCGCGCTTGGCCAGCTCGATGCGGGCGATGACGCCCTTGTGCACCTCGTCCGGGCCGTCCGCGAGCCGCAGCGTGCGCGCCTGTCCGAAGAAGCCCGCGAGCGCCGTGTCGTTGGAGACACCCGCGCCGCCGTGGAGCTGGATGGCGTCGTCGACGATGCGCTGGAGCATGCTCGGGGCGACGACCTTGATGGCGGAAATCTCCGTCATCGCGCCGATGGGGCCCACCTGATCCATCTTCCACGCGGCGTAGAGCGTGAGCAGGCGGGCCTGGTCGATGGCGATGCGGGCCTCGGCCACGCGCTCGCGGTTGCCGCCCAGGTTCATGATGGGCTTGCCGAAGGCCGTGCGGTTCATGCCCCGGTCAATCATCAACTCGAGCGCTCGCTCCGCCGCGCCCACGCAGCGCATGCAGTGGTGGATGCGGCCGGGGCCCAGTCGGCCCTGGGCAATCTCGAA
This sequence comes from Myxococcus qinghaiensis, assembly GCF_024198215.1. Classification (GTDB taxonomy): domain Bacteria; phylum Myxococcota; class Myxococcia; order Myxococcales; family Myxococcaceae; genus Myxococcus; species Myxococcus qinghaiensis. The sequence goes on along the minus strand of NZ_JAKCFA010000008.1, from coordinate 252,473 downwards.
GCCCATGCCCGGGCCGCCGATGATGTTGGAGATGGGCACGCGCACGTTGTCGAAGCGCACCTCGCCGTGGCCGTGGGGCGCGTCGTACTCGCCGAAGACGGGCAGCATGCGCTTGATGGTGATGCCCGGCGCGTCCAGGGGCGCGAGCACCATGGAGTGCTGGTGATGACGGTCGCCCCCCGCGTCGGGCGTGCGCGCCATGAAGATGGTGACCTTGGCGTTGGGGTGCCCCAGGCCAGTGGACCACCACTTGGTGCCGTTGAGGATGACCTCGTCGCCCTCGACGACGGCGGTGGCCTCCATGTTGGTGGCGTCCGACGAGGCCACGCCCGGCTCCGTCATGCAGAACACCGAGCGGATGTCACCCGCGAGCAGCGGCTTGAGCCAGCGCTCCTGCTGGGCGGGGGTGCCGTACTTCCACAGCACCTCCATGTTGCCGGTGTCGGGGGCGTTGCAGTTGAAGACCTCGGGGGCCATCAGGCTGCGCCCGGTCTCCTCGGCGATGGGGGCGTATTCGAGCGTGGTGAGGCCCGGGGCGAGCTTCTCGTCGGGGAGGAAGAGGTTCCACAGCCCCTGCTCCTTGGCGCGAGCCTTGAGGTCCTCCATGACGGAGGACACCGGCCACGTCTTCCAGTCGCCGCCCCGGGAGGCTTCCATGACCTCCTGGTAGTAGCGCTCCTCGGAGGGCTCGATGTGCTCGCGCATGAACCGCTTCACGCGCTCCAGGTAGTCCTTGGCTCTGGCGCTGGGCTCGAAGTCCACGGTGATGCCTCCTCCACGAGAGGCGTCCATCCTTGGCACCCGACTCTTGTTGAATCCACTGAATGTTGGTCATGTGTCGTCATGAGTCCAGTTCATGATTCTGGCCGGCGACCGGGGGCCCCCGACCTCAACCTCTTCAGGGTGTTCGACGTCGTCTACCGGGAGCGCAACCTGACGCGCGCGGCCGAGGTCCTCTTCCTCAGCCAGTCAGCGGTGAGCCACGCGCTGACGCGCCTGCGCGAGCAACTGGGGGCCCCGCTGTTCGTTCGGGAGGGGCGCGGGGTGGCACCCACGCCGCTGGCCGAGCGACTGGCGCCAGAGATTCGCGAGGCGCTCGCCCTGTTGCAGCAGGCCGTGCACCACACTCGCGGCTTCGAGCCCGTGCGGGACGTGGGCACCTTCACGCTGGCGATGAGCGACATGCTGGAGCCGTCCATTGTCCCCCGGCTCGTGGCTCGGCTCCGCGAGCGCAGTCCGGAGGCGCGCATCAGCAGCGTGCGGCTGGAGCGGACACGGCTGGAGCGGGACCTCGCTTCCGGGCGGCTGGATCTGGCCATCGACGTGGAGCAACCCACGAGCGCGGAGCTGCGGCACACAGCCTTCACGCACGACGCGTTCTGCGTGGTGAGTCGCAAGCGCAGGCGGCTGGACGTGGCGGCGTACATGGGCGCGCGCCATGTCACGGTGTCCTCACGGCGCACGGGGCTGGCGGTGGAGGACCTGGTGCTCAGTCGTCTGGGATATCAGCGCGAGGTGACGGTGCGTTGTCGGCACTACGAGACGGCCTGCCGCATCGTGTCCGGCTCGGACCTGCTGCTGACGATGCCCCGACGGCGCGCGGAAGAGATCAACGCGGAGCTCGACAACCACTTGTTGCCGATGCCGCTCGCGCTGCCTCGACTGGAGCTGCACCTGTACTGGCATCGCTCCGAGGACAGCGAGCCGCGCAGTCAGTGGTTGCGCTCGGAGCTTCAAGTCCTGGCGAAGGGATTGATGGGGGCCTCGAGAAGATAGTGCTTCCGGGTGCCTGAACCCCTGAGCGTTGGTCTAGGTTCAGTCCATGCACGACGCGGCCTTCACGACAGAGTTCTTCACCCCGTCGGGGGTGCGTCTTCGCCAGCGGAGCTCACGCCCAGGCGCCTTCAACTGGCTGCTGCTTCCTGGCGGGCCTGGGATTGGTTCGGAGAGTCTGCTCGGGCTGGCGGACGTCTTGGATGTTCCCGGCACATGCTGGCTGGTGGACCTGCCAGGAGATGGGTCGAACGTCTCACCTCCGGGCTCCCCTGAGGTTCCGTTCGACGTGTGGCCCCGCGTTCTCGTCGAGGCCGCCCGTGCGCTCCCGAACTGCGTCTACCTGGGGCACTCCACGGGAGGCATGTACCTGCTGTCCGTGCCGGAGTTGGAGTCGCTCCTCGTGGGCCTCGTGCTCGTGAGCACGGCACCAGACGCGGGCTGGCGTGCGCCGTTCTTCGCGATGACCCAGCGGCATCCCCTTCCCGAAGTCGACGCAGCAAGCCAGCGCTATGACGCCGAGCGCACGAACGAGCGGCTCCGCGATATTGCGGTGGCATCGGCGGAGTGGAACTTCACGCCGGAGAGCGTCGATGCCGGGCGCGAGCTGCTGCGGCGGATGCCCTACAACCGCGCGGCGGTCGACTGGTCCGACCGCGCCTTCGATGAGACGTACGCCCACACGTGGTGGCCGCGCTCACTGCCCACACTCATCATCAGCGGCGCCGAGGACCGCATCGTCCAGCAGACGCCGTGGTCGCAGCCCGCCTTCCAGGGGCCGCACATCCTCCACAGGACGGTGGAGGGCGCGGCGCATTTCCCCTGGGTGGAGCGCCCGGAGGCCGTGGCCTCCGCGATGCGCGAGTTCGCCTCCCGGCTGACCCCACGTCCGTGAGCACTCGAAATCGGGCCCGCGTCACGCCTCGATGTCGAACGTGAGCGACAGCCGTTCCTCGGGCTGAACGTGCAGCAGTCCCTCGCCCGTGGCCAATGCGCCCGCTGCGGCGGTCCATGGCTCCACGCAGACGAAGTCCTTCCCCTTCAGCGTCCACACCACCATCACCTTGAACTCGGGGCTCCACGACAGGTGGATGGGGCGCAGTCCTGGCCCGCGCGACAGCCGCGTCTCCTGCTTCGAGTGGTCCCGCAGGTGCAGGTCCACCTCGTCCGCCGTGAGGTCCAATCCCGTGAACGGCACTTCACGCTTCGCCCGGTTGTCCCACGCGTGCGTCGCGTCCGTCTCCACCGTGGCCACGGCCTTCGCCGCGTCCGGCACCCGGAAGTACGGATGGAAGCCCAGGTGCAGGGGCAGGGGACGCGTGTCGCGGTTCTCCACGTCGAAGTCCAACGTGAGCCGCGTACCCACCAGCGAAAACGTGAGCTGCGCGTCGAACTCCCACGGGAACTGGCGCAGCGTCTCCTCCGTGGAGGACAGCCCCACCACCAGCAGCGAGTCCTCCACCTGGCGCACGGTCCACGGCTGCCGCCGCGCGAAGCCGTGCTGCGACATCGTGAAGGACTTGCGGTCCGCCGGGTAGGTGTCACCCGGGAGGGGCCCGGCGATGGGGAACAGCACGGGGATGCCTCCGCGCACGTTCTTCGCCGGGTCCGCCACGGTGGCTTCGTCGAGGTAGAGCACCTCGTCGCCGTCCACCGTCATCCTCGAGACGAGGGCCCCACGTGAAGGAATCACCTCCACGCGGCACCCACCGTCCACCAACGCGTACGTCTCCAACCCGGCGATACCGTGGAACGCTCGGCTCATACGAGCCTAGATACCTCCATCGTGGGGGTCGCTGTCCATGAACGGATAGGGCACCTTCGCGGGCGAGACGAAGGTCTCCTTCACCGTGCGAGGGCTGGTCCACCGGATGAGGTTGAGCATCGAGCCCGCCTTGTCGTTGGTGCCCGACGCCCGCGAGCCGCCGAAGGGCTGCTGTCCCACCACCGCGCCCGTGGGCTTGTCGTTGATGTAGATGTTGCCCGCCGCGTGACGCAGCTCGCTCATCGCCGTGTCGATGGCCTTCCTGTCCCGGCCGAAGATGGCGCCCGTCAGCGCGTACGTCGCGCTCTGGTCCACCTCGCGCAGCGTCTCCACGTACTTCGCGTCGGGATACACGTACACGCCCACCAGCGGCGCGAAGACCTCCTCGCGGAGGATGCGGTGACGCGGGTTGGTGAGCTGCACCAGCGTGGGCTTCACGAACCAGCCCTCCTTCCGGTCCGTCTCCCCGCCCGCGACGATGCTCGCCTCGCCGTCCTGCTTCGCCAGGTCGATGTACGAGGAGACCTTCTTGAAGGACTTCTCGTCGATGACCGCGCCCATGAAGTTGCGGAAGTCCGCCACGTCACCCATGCGGATGTCGCCGATGAGCGCCTGGAGGCGGGACTTCAGCTTGGGCCACATGGACTCGGGAACGTAGACGCGGCTGGCCGCCGAGCACTTCTGGCCCTGGTACTCGAAGCCGCCGCGGACGATGGCCACCGCGAGCGCCTCCACGTCGTCCGCCGCCGACGCGTGCGCGACGATGAAGTCCTTGCCGCCCGTCTCACCCACCAGCCTGGGGTACTGCTTGTACCGGCCGATGTTCTCTCCCACCGTCTTCCACATGGAGTTGAACGTCGGCGTGGAGCCGGTGAAGTGGATGCCGCCCAGGTGGGGGCTGGCCAGCGTCGGGTTGCCCACGGTGGGCCCGTCGCCGTTGAGCATGTTGATGACGCCGTCGGGCAGGCCCGCCTCGCGCAACAGCTCCATGAAGTACCAGGCGCTCAGCGCCGCCGTGGAGGACGGCTTGAACAGCACCACGTTGCCCATGATGGCCGGCGCGGTGCAGAGGTTCATCGCGATGGACGTGAAGTTGAACGGCGCCACCGCGAACACGAAGCCGTCCAGCGGACGGTAGTCGAGCATGTTCCACGTCTGCGGCGAGGACTCCGGCTGGATGGCCAGAATCTGCTCGGCGAAGTGGACGTTGTAGCGCAGGAAGTCGATGGCCTCGCACGCCGCGTCGATTTCCGCCTGGTGGGCCGTCTTGGACTGACCCAGCATGGTGGACGCGTTGATGAGCGGGCGGTAGCGCGTGGCGAGCAACTCCGCGGCGCGCAGGAAGATGGCGGCGCGCGAGGCGAACGGCATCCGCGCCCAGTCCTCCTTCACGGCCAGGGCGGCCTGGATGGCCTGCTCGACGTGGCTTGCGTCCGCCTCGTGCAGCGTGGCCAGCACGTGCGAGTGCCGGTGCGGCATGCGGACGGTGTCCGTCTTGCCGCTGCGCACCTGCTTGCCGCCGATGATGAGCGGGATGTCGATCTGCTCACCGGCCATGCGCTTGAGCGCGGCCTGGAGCTCTCGGCGCTCGGGGGCACCGGGCGCGTAGGGCAGGATGGGCTCGTTTCGGGGAGCCGGGACGCGGGGGATGGCGTTGATCACGCGGTGGACCTCGGGACAGGGCGAAAAAGGCGGGGGAGCATGAACCAACCGGCTCCACCGGGGAAGCATGGAAGCGGGCCCTCGTCAGCGCCCGGACACCCGCTGTCAACCCCCGGACCCGCCGGGTATTTCCCACCACCCCGCCCGGAGGCTCATACCCCGCGAGGGGGGCACATTGACCGGGCGACACAGCGCGCGGTTACGATGGGGCATGCGCATCCCGCCCCCGAGCCCCGCGATGCCGCCCGTCCCTGGCCTCACCGCCCTGGAAGAGGCGCTCCGCAAGGACCTCGAGCGGCTGGAGTATCCCCGCCGCTCCTGGGTGCTCCCACGCAGCACCCGCGCTGGCCAGCCCGTGCTGGATGTCCTCATCATCGGCGGAGGCCAGAGCGGCCTCACCGCCGCCTTCGGGCTGATGCGCGAGAAGGTGACGAACCTGCTCGTCGTCGATGACGGAGAGCAGGACCTCGCGGGGCCCTGGAAGACCTTCGCGCGCATGCACACGCTGCGCACGCCCAAGCACCTCACCGGCCCCGACCACAACCTGCCCAACCTCTGCTTCCAGTCCTGGTTCGAGGCCCAGTACGGCGAGGCCGCCTGGACGTCCCTGGAGCGCATCCCCAAGGAGCTGTGGGCGGACTTCCTCGGCTGGTACCGGCGCACGCTGGGCATCCCCGTGCGGTGCCGCTCGCGCGCGGGCGCGCTGACGTGGAGCGCGGAGGACGACTGCTTCCAGGTGCCGCTGGAGGACCTGCGCACGGGGCAGAGCGAGGTCCTCCACGCGCGCAAAATCGTGCTGGCCACGGGCATCGATGGCTCGGGGCGCTGGGAAGTCCCGGCGGTGGTGGCGGGGCTGCCTCGCGAGCTGTACGCGCAGACGCGCGAGGACATCGACTTCGAGGCGCTCCGGGGGCGCAGCATCGGCGTGCTCGGCGCGGGGGCCTCCGCCTTCGACAACGCCTCCGTCGCGCTGGAGCACGGCGCGGGCGAGGTGCGTCTCTTCTACCGTCGCAAGACGCTGCCCACCGTCAACCCGTACCGCTGGGCGGAGTTCGTCGGCTTCCTCAAGCACCACGCGGACCTGCCGGACGCGGACAAGTGGCGCTTCATCCACCGCATCTTCGAGATGGGGCAACTGCCTCCCGCCGACACGTACCGCCGCGCACGCGCGTATCCGCAGTTCCACCTGCACGCGGAGAGCCCGTGGGTGGGCGCCGAGGCCGTGGACGGACGGGTCCGCATCACCACGCCGCAGGGGCACTACACCTTCGACAAGCTCATCGTCGGCAGCGGCACGGTGACGGACCTCTCGCTGCGTCCGGAGCTGGCGAACCTGCACCAGGACATCGCGCTCTGGAAGGACCGCTTCACGCCGCCCCAAGGCCAGTCGCACACGGACCTGCTGCGCCATCCGTACCTGGGGCCCGGCTTCGAGTTGCAGGAGAAGCACCCGGGCCGCGCGCCCTATCTGTCGTCCATCTTCAACTACACCTTCGGGTGCCTGCTCTCGCTGGGCTTCGGTGGCGCGAGCATCTCTGGCATGAAGTACAGCCTGCCTCGACTGACGGCGGGCGTGACGCGGCAGCTCTACGTGGATGACCGGGACGCGTTCTTCAGCGCCCTGGAGTGCTTCGACGAGAAGGAATTCGAGCCATGAGCAGTGGTGAGTTCGGGCTGCGCAGCCGTCGCGTCCTCGCGGCGGGAGCCCTGCGCGAGGCCGTGGTGGTGGTGAAGGACGGGCGGGTGGTGAAGGTGGCGGGGCCCGGTGAGGCCCTCGGGGCCCTGACGGTGACGGACGTGGGCAACCACGTGGTGATGCCCGGCGTGGTGGACTGCCACGCGCACATCAACGAGCCCGGCCGCACGGAGTGGGAAGGCTTCGAGACGGCCACGCGCGCGGCGGCGGCCGGTGGCATCACCACCGTCGTGGACATGCCGCTCAACTCGCTGCCGCCCACCACCACGCTGGAGGCGCTGAAGCTCAAGGCGAGCGCCGCTAGCAAGTCCAGTCAGGTGGACCACGGCTTCTGGGGCGGCGTGATTCCGGGCAACGCGGACGAGTTGGAGGCGCTCATCGACGCGGGCGTCGCGGGCTTCAAGTGCTTCCTGTGCCCCTCCGGCGTGGACGAGTTTCCTCCGGCGGACCGCGCGGTGCTCGACGTGGCGATGCCGATTCTCGCGCGGCGGGGCATTCCGCTCATCGTCCACGCGGAGCTGGAGTCTCCGCTGGAGGCGGCGGACGCGGGCGGCCCGCGCACGTACCGCGCCTATCTGGAGTCCCGGCCTCGTCGCTGGGAGCAGGACGCCATCCGGATGATGGTGGAGCTGGCGCGTCAGCACCGCTGCCGGGTCCACATCGTCCATCTGTCGTCGGCGGATGCGCTGCCGCTGTTGGCGGACGCGCGCCGGGAGGGACTGGATGTCTCGGTGGAGACGTGTCCGCACTACCTCAGCTTCACCGCCGAGGAAATCGAGGACGGGGCCACCCACTTCAAGTGCGCGCCCCCCATCCGCGAGGCTGAGAATCGCGAGCGGCTCTGGGCCGGGCTGGCGCGGGGCGACATCGAGCTGGTCGTGTCGGACCACTCGCCCTGCACGCCGGCGCTGAAGCTCCTGGAGCGCGGTGACTTCGGCGCGGCGTGGGGCGGCATCGCCTCGCTCCAGCTCAGCCTGTCGGCCGTGTGGACGGAGGCGGCCAGGCGCGGCCATGGCCTGGAGACGCTGGTCCGCTGGATGTGTGAAGCCCCGGCCCGGCTGGTGGGCCTGCAGGGCACCAAGGGGACGCTGTCACCCGGTGCTGACGCGGACCTGGTGGTGTTCGACCCCGAGGCCACCTTCTCCGTGGAGCCCACGCGGCTCCAGCACCGTCACCCGCTGACGCCGTACGCGGGCCGCACGCTCTCGGGCGTGGTGGAGACGACGTTCCTGCGCGGGACGAAAATCTACGAGCGTGGGCAGCCCTTCCCACGCCCGAGTGGAACCTGGGTGCGCCGCCCGTCCTCGGCGCGCATCGCCGCTTGAAGCCTCTGGAGAGTACACACCATGCATGCACCGGAAGAGGGGAAGCTGCGCGTCGGCTTCACCGAACTCATCGACCTGGCCGCGGAGAAGGTCGGCGGCAAGGCCCTGCTGGCCAGTGACGAGTTCTTCGCCGGCAAGGAGAACCTGCTCAAGCCCGGCCGGGGCGTCTTCATCCCCGACAAGTACACCGAGCAGGGCAAGTGGATGGACGGCTGGGAGTCGCGCCGCAAGCGCGTGCCCGGCCACGACTGGTGCATCCTCCAGCTCGGCCTGCCCGGCGTGCTGCGCGGCGTGGACGTCGACACCAACCACTTCGTGGGCAACTTCCCCGAGTACGCCTCGGTGGACGCGCTGGAGGTAGAAGGCTCGCCCTCCGCCGAGTCGCTGGTGGACGCGAAGTGGACGCGCATCCTCCCGCAGCTCCGGCTCCAGGGCGGCTCGCGCAACCTCTTCCCCATCCTCAGCGAGCAGCGCTGGACGCACCTGCGCCTCAACATCTACCCGGACGGTGGCGTGGCGCGCTTCCGTGTCCACGGCGAGGTGAGGCCGGACCTGGCGCGGCTGACGCACGCGAATGGCTCGGTGGACCTGGCGGCGGCGGAGAATGGCGGCACGGTGTCCGCGTGCAACGACGCCTTCTTCGGGCCGAAGGACAACCTCATCCTGCCGGGCCGCGCCGCCAACATGGGCGAGGGCTGGGAGACGCGCCGCAAGCGCCTGCTCCCGGGCTTCGACTGGATTGTGGTGAAGCTGGCCGTCCCCGGCTCCGTGGAGCGCGTGGAGGTGGACACCGCGCACTACAAGGGCAACTTCCCGGAGAGCGCATCCCTGGAGGGCATCTACCTGCGTGAGCAGGTGGTGGACTTCGCCAACGCGCATGACCTCGCGTGGACGGAGCTGTTGCCGCGCACGAAGCTCCAGGCGGACCACCGGCACTCCTTCGAGTCCGAGCTGAAGGCGAAGGGCCCCTTCACCCACGTGCGGCTGAAAATCTTCCCCGACGGTGGCGTCAGCCGGCTGCGCGTCCACGGGCGGCCGGCATGAGCGCGCTGACGCGGCTCAACACGCTGGCTCCCGAGGCGGCCAAGGAGGAGCTCTTGCGCTGCTGCGGCTCCTCTCGCTGGGTGGAGGCCATGGTGCGCGCGCGGCCCTACCGCGACGTGGAGCACGTGCTGGCGGAGGCCGGGTGGCTCTGGGAGCAGACGGGGCCGGATGACTGGCATGAGGCCTTCAAGCACCACCCGCGCATCGGCGGCGTGGACTCGCTGCGCGCGAAGTTCGCGTCCACCGCCACCTGGTCCTCGCAGGAGCAGGGCGGGGTGAGCGGCGCCGCCGAGGCGGTGCTCCAAGGGCTGGCCGACGGCAACAAGGCCTACGAGGAGCGCTTCGGCTTCATCTTCCTCGTCTGCGCCACAGGCAAGAGCGCGGAGGAGATGCTGGGGCTCTTGCGCGCACGCCTGGGCAACGCGCCGGACGAGGAGCTGCGCATCGCCGCTGGCGAGCAGGCGAAAATCACCCGCATCCGATTGGAGAAGCTGCTGGCGTCATGAGCACTCTTTCCACCCATGTCCTCGATACGAACCGCGGCCGTCCGGCCTCCGGTGTCCCCATTGCATTGGAAGTCCAGGTGGTCGCGGGCGAGTGGAAGGAGCTGGCTCGCGGCGTCACCAACGACGATGGCCGCGTGCGTGACTTCCTGCCGGCCGGCGCTCGCGTCGAGCCCGGCGTGTACCGGATGTCCTTCGACACCGGGACGTACTTCCGGGGGCTCGGCGTGAAGGGCTTCTACCCGTCGGTGTCGGTGGTGTTCGAGCTGGCCGCGCCCGACGAGCACTACCACGTGCCCCTGCTGCTCAGCCCCTTTGGCTACTCGACGTACCGGGGGAGCTGAGGGGCTTCAGGCCTTGTTGGTGGGCTGCGGGGAGGGAGCCGCCGGGGGAGGGGGGCTGCTTCCGCGCTGGAGCAGGGCCTGGATTTCGGCGATGAGCAGCGCGGGCTTCACGGGCTTGACGAGATACGCGTCGGGCACGGGCAGGCTCGGGTCGCTGTCCGAGCGGGGCGCGTAGCCGCTGACGAAGACGACGGGGATGTGCTGGAGCGTGGGCTCCTGGCGGCAGCGACGGCACAGCTCGTAGCCGTCCATGCCCTCCATGTTCACATCCGAGAGGAGCAGATCCGGCGGCTGGCTCAGGGCCTGGGCCAGCCCCACCTCTCCGTTCGCCGCCACGGTGCAGTCGAAGTCCCCGGACAGCAGGAGGCGCAGTGTCTCGCGCATCGTCCAGGAGTTTTCGACGATGAGGACCTTGGGCTTCACGATGCTCGGGCTCCTCCGGTGAAGGTGACACGCCCGACGGGAGGCGGCCCTCGACATGGAGCATCCCCGCTCGACGCCCGCCGTAGCAAGGGGTCCGCCCCCACCCCTAGACCGAGGTACAGGGGGCTGCCGCTCCGAGCGCCTGGAGCGGCGCGTCGGGGCAACGCTCCAGGGGGTGTCCCCTGCCCGTCCGCGTCGGAAGGGCACCCCGGACGGGCGGCCAGGTCACCGCGTGCGTGGAGACCTGCTCGGGCGTGCATGCCCCGCCTTGTTCATCGCGCGTGCGCCATACCGACGACGTCCCGCATGGGGCAGGGATTGGATGAGTCCCCACCATGCTTCATGCCCGTCCGTCGTGTGGGTGTCGCCTGTCCGACGAGAACAGGGGCTCCCTCCGTTCCAACGGAGTGTGTCCGATACATGGAAACGTGATATTCCATCGACTTCTGGATTCTGCCGACCTTCTGGTCCCACCTTCGTGAGCGACGAAGAGAAGACAACCGTTCTAGACGAGCGCAGCCGTCCTCCGAGCACGTGGGGGGACCGCATCCGCACGCCCGTCACCTTGCCAGGTGACGCGGCTGGAGCGCGCCGCTCGCTGGAAGTGGGGATGGTGGTGACGGGGCGCTACCGGGTGGAGGGCCTGCTGGGCGAGGGCGGCATGGGCCGCATCTGGCTGGCGGAGGACCTGCACGAGAAGCGGCGGGTGGCGCTCAAGGAGATGCAGGTCCCCGCGGGGCTGACGGCGGGCAAGACGGAGGAGCTGGTGCTGATGTTCCGGCACGAGTTCTTCGCGATGAAGAAGCTCCAGCACCCCGGCACGCTGAAGGTCTTCGACTGGGGCATGACGGAGGCCGGCAACCGCTTCATCACCATGGAGGTGGTGGACGGGCAGGACCTGAGCTCGCTGGCGCGCGAGGCGCCGCTGGACACGCGCACGCTGTATCGCGTGCTGCTGCAGATGGCGCAGGTGCTCGCGTTCATCCACTCGCGCCTGTACGTGCACTGCGACATCAAGGCGAGCAACGTGCGCATCACCAGCTCCGGCGCGGTGAAGCTGATGGACTTCGGGGTGATGCACCAGCTGGGCACCCCGAGCCCCGGCAAGCTCAAGGGCACGCTGGAGTACCTGGCCCCCGAGTGGCAGCGCGGCGCGAGCATCGACGGGCGCGCGGACCTCTACTCGCTGGGTGTCATGGCGTATTACCTGGTGACGCGCCGGCTGCCCTTCAAGCGCAACACGCCAGCGGCGCTGTTGGCGGAGCACCTGACGCGCCCGCCGCCCCGACCCTCCACGCTGGGGCCGGTGGACCCCCAGCTGGAGGAGATCATCCTGCTGCTGCTCGCCAAGGACCCGCGCGAGCGCTTCCAGGACGCGAGCGAGCTGATGGAGGCGCTCTGCCACGCCAGCGGTGAGCCGATGCCGGAGGAGCCGCTGTCGGCGCGCTCCAGCTACCTGCACGTGCCGGAGGTCGTCGGGCGCGCGGCGGAGCTGGAGGCGCTGATGAACGGGCTGGCCGAGGCGGACTGGGGCCAGTCGCGCGCGGTGCTCCTGGGCGCTCCCGCCGGCGTGGGCAAGACGCGGCTGCTCCAGGAGTTCGAGCTGCAGGCGAAGCTGGCGGAGCTGCCCTTCGGACGCGGGCAGTGCCGGGCGGAGGGACAGGCGCCGTTGACGCCGATTGCGCAGGCGCTGCGCGCGCTGATGCCTCACACGCCCACGGAGGTGATGGAGCGGCTGTCACCCCGGCTGTCCCGGCTGCTGCCCTCGCTGTCGGCCGAATCCGCGGGTGTGGCGCCGGTGCCCGGCGAGGAGAAGCTGGGGTTCTTCGGGGCGCTGGCGGAGTGGGTCCAGTCGCTCGGCAAGCGGATGACGTTCGTGCTATGCTTCGAGGACCTCCACTGGGCGGACACCGCCTCGCTGGAGGTGCTCAACGTGCTGATTCGCGCGCTGCAGGGCACGCGCGGCATGGTGGTGGGCACGTTCCGCTCGGGTGAGCTGAGCCGGCTGAGCCTCGCGTTCCAGACGGTGGACGAGAAGCTCACCTGGCGCATGGACCTGGAGCCGCTGGCCGCCGAGCACGTGGGCACGCTGGTGGGACTGGCGCTGCCGGGCCTGGAGGTCCCCGAGGGCTTCGTGGCGCGCCTGCACGCGACGACGGGCGGCAATGCCTTCTTCGCCACCGAGTGCCTGCGCGCGCTGGTGGAGGAGGGTGCGCTGACACGCGTGGGCGGCCGGTGGACGGCGGAGGAGGGGCTCGACACGCGGCCCCTGCCCGTGAGCATCCATGCCGCGGTGCTCGAGCGATTGTCGTCCGCGCCGGTGGAGCAGGTGTCGCTCCTGCGCAGGCTGGCGCCCGCGGGGCGAAGCCTGGAGTTGCCCATGGTGCGGGCGCTGGCGGAGCTGCCGGAGTCGGAGCTGTTCGCCGTGCTGGACGGCATCGTCGAGCGGCAGTTCCTCCAGGAGGAGGAGGGCCGGTACGTCTTCACGCACGACACCGTGCACCAGGCCATCTACGACAGCACGCAGGACGAAGAGCGGCGCGCGGCGCATGGGCGCGTGGCGCTGGCGCTCCAGACGCTCTACTACCAGCGGCCGGACCTGTCGCGCACGGTGGGCTGGCACTACCTGCGCTCGTCGGAGCCGGAGCTGGCCATCGGCCCGCTATTGGACGCGGGCCGCGCGGCCATGGAGGCGCAGGCGCTGCTGGAGGCGACGCTGCTCCTGAAGGAGGCATCCACGCTGCTGGAGGCCGCGCCGGACTTCCCTGGCCGGGACAGGCTGCTGCTGCGCATCTGGGTGACGCTGGTGGAGGTGGGCTACGCGAGCGACCCGCCCAGCTCGCTGGCCTTCTCAGAAAAGCTCTTCGCGCACTGGGCGGCCACGGTGGACCTGGCCGAGGGCCGCAGGCTCGCGCTGGCGCAGCTGGACGCGGCGTGCGCGGCGCCGGAGGACGAGCGGCCCGCGCGGTTGCGAGAGCTGTTCCGCGAGCGCGCGGCGGACGCGCAGTCGTCGCCCGAGGACATCTTCTGGAAGCAGGCGGAGCTGCGCATCCTCCAGGCCATGGCGCTGGCGATTGTGGGGCGCACGAAGGACCTGGACGTATTGCTGGAGCGCGTGCGGGAGGAGCAGCCCGAGGTGTCGCCGTTCCGGGCGGGCACGCTGCTGGCTCCCGCGGTGCTCAGCGCGTACACGGGCCGCTCGGCGGGCGTGGTGGAGGCGCAGTTCGAGCAGCTCTCCCGGCTGCGTGGGATGCGCGAGGTGATGGGCCGACTGCCGCGACGCCTGGCCTGGGCGCTGGGCATGGGCGGCTACATGATGAACATGAACCTGGCGCTGCGCGGCGAGCCGCTGGATGCCCAGGCGACGCGAGACGGCTACGCGGTGGCGGAGGCCCACGGCTTCATCGACGTGCGTGCGTTCCACCTGTTCTCCGTGGTGACTCGCGCGGCGTTCACGGGAGATGGCGCGGCCTTCGTCCCAGCCTTCACCGAGAAGACGGACCTGGTGCGCAGGCTGGGCAACCCCCGGTTGATGGAGCGCAACCTGGCCATCTTCACGCCGCCCTACTACCTGGAGCGCGGCGAGCACGAGCACGTGGCCGCCGTGGTGGCGCGCGCGGAGTCGCTGGCGCGGGTGCTGCCGGAGGACCGGTGGCTGCAGTGCCACGTGCAGACGTATCAGGCGTGTCGGGACGTGTTGTTCGAGGACGCGGCGGCGGCGCGGCAGTCCTTGCCCCGGGCCCTGGCGGCGGCGCGCGAGGGCGGCATCCGGATGGAGACGCTGCTGCGCGTGTACCAGTCCCGCTTCGAGCGAGAGCAGGGGCACCTGGAGGCCGCGCACGAGGCGGCGCAACTGGCGCTCGCCCGCGCGGTGGACCCGGTGCTGGCGAATCCCTGGGATGAGATGCTGGCGCGTCGCGCACTGGCTTCGCTGCTGCCCGACGAAGCGGGGCTCGTGCACCTGCGTCGCGCGCTCGCGTTGGCGGAGCTGACGGGCAACGTGTTGCAGGCGGGGCTCGTGCATCTGGCGCTCGCCGAGCGGTCGTCCGCGGCCGACGCGGCCGTCGTGGAGCTGGAGGCGGCGGAAACGGCCTTCACCGAGGCACGTGCGTCGAATCTCCTGGCGCAGGCGACGTCGCTGCGGGGCGCGCTTCAGCGCAGCGCGGAGTCACGGCAGAGCGCCTGAGAGGTGGCCTCGGTGTCAGGCGGCACGTCGGCGAACGTGGCGCCCCAGCGGTGCACCCGAAGCCAGTTCCACCGGAGCGCGGTAGGCGGAGACCCGGTGGATTTCCAGGGGGCGCCCCGTCCGCGAGGCTCCCCCGCGAACGCGGCGCTTGAGGGCGTTAGACTGCCGCCCATGGCCCCTGCTCCCCTGCGCTTCTGTTTCGACTACCTCTCCCCCTACGCCTATCTCGCGTGGACGCGCATGCCCGCGCTCGCCGCCCGCCACGGCCGCGTGGTGGAGCCCGTGCCGGTGCTGCTCGCGGGCGTGCTCAACGCCACCGGCAACATCGGCCCCGCCGAGGTCCCCGCCAAGCGCGGCTACGTCTTCAAGCACACCTTCCGCATCGCCCACGAGCTGGGCGTGCCCTTCGGTCCTCCTCCCACTCACCCCTTCGTCCCGCTGCTCCCCTTGCGCGTGACGGCCGCGGTGGACGACCTGGAGGCGCGGAGCCGGCTGGTGTCCGCCCTCTACGCGGAGGTCTGGGGAGGCGGGAAGGGCGCCGAGACGCCCGAGCAGGTCGCCGTGGCCATCCAGGCCGCCGGGCTGGATGCCCCCGCGCTGCTCGCCGCCGCCCAGCGGCAGGACATCAAGGACCGCCTGCGCCGCAACACGGAGGAGGCCATCGCAGCGGGCGCGTTCGGCGTGCCCACCGTCTTCGCGGACGGGGAGCTGTTCTTCGGTGTGGACTCGCTGGGCCACCTGGAGCGCTTCCTCCGGGGAGAGGATCCGCTGGCGGCCGTGGACCTGGCCCGGTGGAAGGACTTGCCGGCCACCGCTTCCCGTCGCTGAAGGGGGCCCTGGGGGCGCTGGTTTCCGCTAGGGTGCCCCGGGTGGATGGGCCGCCGGTCGCCCGCCACGTTCCCAGGTGCTCACCGCATGAACGTTCTCGCCGAGCTGGGCATCGTCGTCGCTGGCCTCGTGCTCGCCATCGTCCTCTTGGCGCTCAACTTCTGGCGCGCCATCCTCTTCCTGTTCCCCCACAGCGTGCGTGTGGAGCCGGAGGCCCCGGCGGACCAGATGGACATCCCCTTGGAGCTGGCCCAGCTGGCCATCCAACTCCAGGGCCTGGGCTTCGTGGCGCTCGGCAGTCACGAAGAGAAGCCGCGCCTTCAGCGCGCCACGCTCTCCTACGACTGGGCCCACCCCACCGAGCGCGTCTTCGCCACCATCTACCAGACGGCGGACGGCGAGCCCCGACTCTACTTCCTCACCCCCCTGGCGCCGGAAGGCTTCGTCATCACCGCCGGTTATCGCCGCCCCGCCCTGGACGTCCCCGGGGTGTACCGCAGCGGTTCACTGGCGGACGCTTCGCCCGACCGCCTGCTGCGCGCCCACCTGCGCCGCATGGAGGGCGTCACCCCCGCCGGGGACTTCTCCTGGGAAGGTCGTGTGGAGGCCGGGCGTTCCTGGTATCGCGGGCTCGGCCGGAAGGAGATACGCCGGCAGAACCTGCAAGGGCTGTTGTGGACGGTGATGGCGCTTGCCATCGTCGCCAGCGCCTTCCTGGGGCGGCGCGCGTCCTGAAACCCCGCCACCCCGTCACTGCGCGCGTGCACCGCGCGCCCCTTGAGAGTAGGTAGACGAGCATCATGAAGAGCGTGTCCAAGACCGAGGAAATCTTCTTTCTTTCCGGCAAGCGCACCCCGTTCGGGACCTACGGCGGCAGCCTCAAGGACCTCAGCGCCACCGACCTCGCCGTGGAATCGGCGAAGGCCGCCTTCGCCCAGGCGAAGGTGTCTCCGGAGCTGGTGCAGCACGTCGTGTACGGCAACGTGGTGCAGACGAGCGCGGATGCCATCTACCTGCCCCGCCACGTGGGCCTGCGCACGGGCGTGCCCATCCCCGTGCCCGCCCTGGGCGTCAACCGGCTGTGCGGCTCCGGCTTCCAGGCCTTCACCACCGCCGCGGAGCTGATGCTCACCGAGCAGGCGAGCTGCGTGCTCGCCGGTGGCACCGAGTCCATGAGCCAGGCGCCCCACGTCATCCGGGGCGCGCGCTGGGGTCTGCCCCTGGGCAAGGGCAGCCTGGAGGACATGCTCTGGACGGCGCTGACGGACAGCTACACCGGCCAGCCCATGGCCATGACGGCCGAGCAGCTCGCGGTGGACTACTCGCTCACGCAGGAGCAGGTGGACGAGTACGCGGTGCTCACCCAGAAGCGCTTCGCCGCCGCGCAGGAGGCGGGCCGCTTCCAGGACGAAATCGCGCCCGTCACGCTCAAGGGCAAGAAGGGCGACACCGTCTTCGCCAAGGACGAGCACAACCGTCCGGAGACGACGGTGGAGGGGCTGCGCAAGCTGCCCAAGGTCTTCAAGAAGGACGGCGTGGTGCACGCGGGCGCCGCCAGCGGCATCTGCGACGGCGCGGGCAGCATGGTGATGGCCACTCGCAGCTTCGTGGAGAAGCACGGCCTGAAGCCCATCGCCCGGCTGGTGAACTGGGGCGTGTCCGGGTGTGACCCGAAGGTCATGGGCATTGGCCCCGCGCCCGCCATCCGCCAGCTGCTGGAGCGCGCGCAGGCGAAGCTGTCCGACGTGGACCTGTTCGAGGTGAACGAGGCCTTCGCGCCGCAGTACCTGGCGGTGGAGAAGGAGCTGGGCCTGCCGCGCGAGCAGACCAACGTCAACGGCGGCGCCATCGCCGTGGGCCACCCGCTGGGCGCTTCCGGCGCGCGCATCACCACCACGCTCGTCTATGAGCTCAAGCGTCGCGGTGGGCGCTATGGTATCGGCTCCGCCTGCATTGGCGGCGGCCAGGGCATCGCGGTGCTGGTCGAGGCGCTCTGATGCCTGCACACGACTTCCAACCGGGACGCGAGATGAGCAACGAGGTGGACGCGAAGACGGCCCGCGAGCGGGCCAAGGCCATCGCCGAGCAGCGCCGCGCGGAGCGTCGCAACCGCAAGCGCAAGTGCGTGGTGTGCGGCGTGGAGGAGAGCGACAAGACGCCGCTCACCGCCCACCCGGAAGGCATTGGTCCGGCCTGCAAGGACGAGGTGTCCTGTCAGAGCCGCAGGGCCGCCGCGGGGCGGTGAGTTCCCTGGGGCCTCGCGTCGGTGGACGCGCGAGGCTCCTGGCCCGCAGAGCGCGGATGTCGGCTGCGCAACTGTGGGAGATGTGCCCCTGGACGCGGGGCCGGGCCTGGGTGCCCGGACTCGCCCGAGGCCGGTAAATCGGGCCCGTTTCTTGATAGCGGAATCGTCTCGGGGTAAACGTCCAGAATCTCAGCTTGAGACTTGAGACGAGGGTCGGAATGGGCGTTACGAGCTTCACGGGAGTCAAGGTGTTCTCCACCACGCTCGCGCGTGATCGCGAGAACATGGGTGAGAACATCACCAAGTGGCTCAAGGAGAATCTGAACAACGTCGACGTGGTGGACAAGGTGGTGACCCAGTCCTCGGACAAGGAGTTCCACTGTCTGACCATCACGATTTTCTACCGCGCGAAGGCCTCCTGATTCGTCGGCCAGCAGCTCGCGGAGTCGATGTGCGAGGGCGCTCTCCCGGGACCGGGTGGAGCGCCCTTCGTCGTTTGGGGTTGCGAAGCGGCGGGGGTTCCACCACCTTTGGTCGGCTGTTGAGCCCGTAGTGGAGGATTGAATGCGACCGATGCGGTTCGGCGGCAGGGGCGGCGGGGGCGGTTTTGGCCTGCCCGGTCTGGAGTCCATGTCGTCCAAGCTGGCAGTGGGGCTGGTCGCGGGGTCCGTGCTGTACCTCCTGCTGCGCTACCAGGGCGCGGCCAACAGCGTGTTGCTGCTGCTGTCGCCCAACACCGTCTTCGGCAACCTCTACCTCTGGCAGCCCCTCACCTACGCCTTCATCGAGAGCGAGCCCATCAGCATCCTCTTCGGAGCGCTGCTCTTGTGGAGCATCGGCGGCTCACTGGAGAGCACCTGGGGCTCGAAGCGGCTCTTCATGGTGGCGGTGGGGTGCACGGCGCTCGCGGGCTTCGTGCTCGGCGTGGTGGGCCTCTTCATGCCGCTGCCCATGGGTTACCAGGGCGGGTGGGTGATGGGCACGGTGCTCTGGGTGGCCTACGGCCTGTCGATGGGGCGCGGGCAGACGAACTTCTGGGGCATCCCCCTGTCGGGCAACGCGTTCGCCGGCATTGGCGCGGGCTTCGTGGTGCTGCGAATCCTCACCGCGGGCCTGGCCAGCCAGCTGCCTCACGTCATCGCGCTGGTGCTGGTGTTCGCCTACGTGCGCGGCGCCAGCCCCAAGCGGTTGATGCTGCACCTTCAGCACTGGCGCCTGCAGCGTCAGCTCAAGGGCAGGTCCAAGCACCTGAACGTGGTGCCCAAGAGCAAGGACCGGCCGGACCGCGATCAGTTCCTCAACTGAGGCGGCGTCCCGCGCCTTTTCAGTGGGCCGCCTCCGGGTGGCCGTACTGCTTCAGCTTCCGGTAGAGCGTGGCCACGCCGATGTCGAGCTGCTCGGCGGTGCGCGCCCGGTTGCCCGAGTTCTGCGCCAGCACCGCGAGGATGTAGTCCTTCTCCATGTCCTCCAGCCGGCGCGGGTTGCCGGAGGGGACGAGGCTGGGCGGCGCGGCGCGGACCTCTTCGGGCAGGTCATCCCGCTCCACGCGACTGCCCTCGCACAGGGCCACCGCGCGCTCCAGCGCGTTGCCCAGCTCGCGCACGTTGCCCGGCCAGTCGTAGCGCAGGAGCTGGTCCGCCGCGTCGGGCGCGAGGCCGGACACCTTGCGACCCAGGCGCTCCGCGGCCTCGGCGAGCAGCAGCCGGGCCAGGGGGAGGATGTCTTCGCGCCGCTCGCGCAGCGGGGGGATGCGCAGCTCGATGACGCGCAGGCGGTAGTAGAGGTCCTGGCGGAAGCGGCCCGCGCGCACCTCTTCGCTCAATTCGCGGTTGGTGGCGGCCACCACGCGCACGTCCACCTTGCGGCTGGTGTTCTCGCCCACGCGACGGACCTCCTTCTCCTGGAGCGCGCGCAGGAGCTTGGCCTGCATGGACGCAGGCACCTCGCCGACTTCGTCGAGGAAGAGGGTGCCGCCGTGCGCGGCCTCGAAGAGTCCGGGCCGGTCATGCGTCGCGCCGGTGAAGGCGCCGCGCGCGTGGCCGAACAGCTCGCTCTCCAGCAGGCTCTCCGTGACGGCCGCGCAGTTGACGGCGATGAAGGCCTTGTGCGCGCGCGTGGACTCGTCGTGGATGAGGCGGGCGATGCGCTCCTTGCCCACGCCGCTCTCGCCGGTGACGAGCACCGTGGAGTCGACCTTCGCCGCGCGGCGCCCCAGGTTGATGACGCGCAGCATGGCCTCCGCGCGCGCCACCATGCCCGCGGGGTCCTCCGTCACGCCCACGCGCGCCAGCGACTGTCGCTTCGCGCGCAGCTTGCGCTCCGCCTGCTTGAGCGCGTCCGTCACCTGGCCGAGCACGCCCTCCATGCACTGCGTCTCGTAGAAGCGCAGCACCTCCTTGCACTCGGTGCTCCACTCCTCGGCGGGACGTCCGACGATGTGGCACGCCGCGTCCCCCTGGCCCACGCAGCGAATCTCCGTGCAGTAGATTTCCCGCCCGTTGACGTAGCTCATGTAGCCGGACGCGAAGCCGGTGAGGCTCCAGCACACCGGATGGTCCGCGCGGCCCAGGTGCAGCAGGTGCTGCTCGGCCTCATACGAGTCGCGCCACTGCGCCTCGGCGAAGGGCTCCGGCCCCTCCTCGGGCTTGCGCTCCACGCGCTCCACCCGCACCTGGCCCTGCAGCGTGTGGAGCCGTCCTCCCGCGCGCCGCCACAGCGACTCGTCCTTCCACGGCACCGCGCCCTTCATCGCCTCCGCCGTGCGCCAGCCGTGCGCGTAGCCCAGCCGCGTGAAGATGCCGCGCGCGGCCGTCACCCCCATTAGATTCACCAGCTCCTTGCGCAGCAGCCCCAGCGCCACCGGGTCCATGAGCAGCACCCGCTGCCCCGCGAAGTGGATGAGTCCGCCCCCCGGCTCGAAGGACAGCAGCTCTCCCAATTCCAACCCGTCGAATGGCCCCGGCACGGTGTCCTGCTCCCTTCCAAAGTGATGTCTCTCTCTATCGTTTTGAGAGGCTCCACGCACGCAAGGATGTTGAGGGTTCGTCATTTCAAGGGGTTGGAATGAGGAGGACCCTGGTCCTGGGGTTGCAGTAGAAGGTGCCCATCATGGGAGACGGACTGGACAGGCGGGAGGTCTTGCAGGGCGCGGCGGCGGCTGGCGTGGCGGGCGTCCTGGGCGCCGGCTCGAAGGGCGAGCGGGCTGCCGCGCTCTTTGTGTCGCACGGCTCGCCCATGGTGGCGCTGGACGCGGACGCGTATCCGCGCGCGCTGAAGACCTTCGGCGACGGCGCGGGGACAGCGCGGGCCGTCGTCGTGGTGTCAGCGCACTGGGAGACGCCCGGCGAGATTCGCGTCACCGCGAGCGCGAAGCCTCCGCTCGTCTATGACTTCTACGGCTTTCCGGACGCGATGTACCGGCTGCGGTACGCGGCGCCGGGCGCGCCGGACGTGGCCTCCGCCGTGGTGGCCCGGCTGGGTGCGGCGGGGCTGAAGGCCGTCGCGGATTCCGAGCGCGGCCTGGACCACGGTGCGTGGGTACCGCTGCTGCATACGTTTCCACAGGCAACGTTGCCGGTGGTGCAGGTGTCGATGCCGTTGGGCGCGAGCGCGGCGGACGTGGCGAAGATGGGCGAGGCGTTGCGCCCCTTGCGCGCGGAAGGCGTGCTGTTGATGGGAAGTGGTGGCATCGTCCACAACCTGCGCCGCGTGAATTTCCATCAGAAGGATGCGTCCCCGGAGCCGTGGGCACAGGCTTTCGACACCTGGGTGGCGCGGAAGCTGGAGGCGCGGGATTTCGTGGGCCTCCAGTCATGGTTGGATGCACCGAATGCGCAGCTCGCGCATCCGAGAGCCGAGCATTTGTTGCCGCTGTACTTCGTCCTCGGAGCCGCCCTCCCCGAAGACCGTCTCACTTCAGTTTTCGAGGGCTTCCATCACGGAACCTTGTCCATGCGCAGCTTCGCGCTGCGCGCCTGAACCCGTAGTTCATCGAGGAGCACACCCCTATGAAGACGACCCTGAAGAGCGCGATTGCCCTGCTGGTGGCCCTGCCGTCCCTCGCGATGGCCTCCACGTGGGAGATTGACTCGGCCCACTCCGGCGCCGATTTCTCCGTGAAGCACATGATGGTGACGAACGTGAAGGGCTCCTTCGGCAACGTGAAGGGCTCCGTCAACCTGGACGACAAGGACGTCACCAAGTCCACCGTCGAGGCGACCATCGACGCGACGACCATCAACACCAACAACGCCAAGCGCGACGAGCACCTGAAGGCGCCGGACTTCTTCGACACGGCGAAGTTCCCCACCATCAACTTCAAGTCGACGAAGGTGGAGAATGCGGGCGAGGGCAAGCTGAAGGTCACCGGCAACCTGACCATGCACGGCGTCACCAAGCCCGTCGTCCTGGACGTCACGGGCCCGGCGAAGGAGGCCAAGGACCCCTGGGGCAACATCCGCACGGGCGTGACGGCCACGACGAAGCTGAACCGCAAGGACTTCGGCCTCGCGTACAACCAGGCGCTGGAGACGGGCGGCGTGGCGGTCGGTGAGGAAGTCACCGTGAACCTGGACCTGGCCCTGACGAAGAAGGCGGACGCCGCGGCTCCGGCCCCGGCGAAGAAGTAGTCGTCGCTTCGCTCATCGACGCTGAATGAAAAAGGGGCTCCCACGGTGGTGGGGGCCCCTCTTTCGTTTCAGGGTGTGCCGCGGGCCCCGGGGTTGCTCAGCCTTCGGCGACGGCCTGCACGCTGGAGCGGTAGATGAAGATGCGGGCGGTGTTGGTGCGCTGGTCCGCGGGGATGACGAAGAAGCCGGGCGTCGTTCCCTTGAAGTCCTGCGAGAAGCCGGCGACCTGGCGTCCGTCGTTGAAGGTGACGCGAATCTTCTGACCCTCGGCCTGCGGCTGACGTGCGCCGGCGGCGAGCATGAAGAAGATGGCCTTCACTCGCTTGCCGGGAATCTGCTCCGGCGCGTAGCCGCTCTGCTGCTCCAGGGAGATGACCTCGTCGAGCAGGTCCGCGTCGCGGATGGTGCCGCGCTTCACCTGGCCTTCGACGGTGTGGATGATGACGCGATGCTCACCCTCGATGAACGAGGTGATGGACTCGGTGTGCATCGGCGGGACGACCGCGAAGAGCGGCTCTCGCGAGGCGGCGAGCGACTGCGGGCGCTCGGCCAGGGAGGGCGCTGCCAGCGGGGCGCGTGCCGAGGGGAGCGCGGTGGCCGAGTAGGCGCTCGAGTGGGCCGCTGGAGCGGGGCTCCTGAGCGCGGCGCTCATCGCGGCGGCGGCCACGGCGGTGGCGGCGAGTGGAGGCGTGGCCTCAGGAGGCTCGACGGCCTCTTCCACCAGCTCGATTTCGGCCAGCTCCTGCTCCTGTTCGAGCTCGACAGGGAGTTCCTCTGTCTCCAGCGGCGCGGGCGTGGTGTCGAACTCGGGCTCGGCGGTGGAGAAGTCGGTCACCGGGGCGCCGAACGGCTGACTGTCCTGGGCCTGCCAGGGGGCGCTCGGCGGGGTGGGGGACTCTTCGGACCAGGACACGTCCTCGGCCTGGACGGGCTCGGCGGCGAGGGAGTCCTCGGAGGACAGCTCGACCATGGGCTCCACGTCGACGGGGGCCTCGCTCCACTCGGACTGCTGGGGCGGAGTGTCCGTGTGGGCCGTGGGCTCGGCGATCCATGTGGCGGAGTCGGATGACGCGCTCCACCCGGTCTGGGGGACGGGCTGCTGCTCGGACCACTCCGCGGTGGGCTCGGGCTCCGCGGAGACCCACTCGGGTTGCAGCTCGCCGGGAGCGGCTTCGGCCGTGTTCCAGGGGGACTCGGCCTGCGGAGCGGGTGCGCCCCACTCGGGAGTGGCGGTCTGCTCGTTCGTGGAGGACCACTCGGCCTGGACGGCGTCGGCGGGGAGCTCCTCGGTGGTGGCGGACCATTCCGGCTGCGCGGTGGCGGCGCTCTCGGGGGAGGAGGACCACTCGGCCTGCGCGGCTTCAGGAGCGAGCTCTTCCGTCGTCGCGGACCATTCGGGCTGCGCGGTGGCGGCCTCGCTGGTCGACCACTCGGCCTGGACTGCGTCGGCGGGGAGTTCTTCCGTGGTGGCCCACTCGGGCTGAGCGGTGGTGGCTTCGCTCGTCGACCACTCGGCCTGGACAGCTTCGGGAGCAACCTCTTCCGTCGTCGCCCATTCGGGCTGCGCGGTGGCGGCCTCGCTTGTCGACCACTCTGCCTGGACAGCGTCGGCGGGGAGTTCCTCGGTGGCGGCCCACTCGGGCTGCGCGGTGGCGGGGGCGGCTTCGCCCGTCGACCATTCGGCCTGCACAGCGTCGGCGGGGAGTTCCTCGGTGGAGGCCCACTCAGGCTGCGCGGTATTGCCAGTCGCCGCATCAGCCGAGGCTGTGGACCACTCGGCCTGGACGGCGTCAGCGGGGAGTTCTTCGGCGGCCCACTCGGGCTGCGCGGTAGAGGTGGCGGCTTCGCCCGTGGACGTGGACCACTCGGCCTGGACAGCGTCGGCGGGGAGTTCTTCGGTGGCAGCCCACTCGGGCTGTGCCGTGGTGGCTGCGGTGTCAGCCGTGGACGCGGACCATTCACTCTGGACGGCGTCCGCGGGCAGCTCCTCGGTGGCGGCCCACTCAGGCTGCTGCGTGGGGGCGGCGGTGTCAGCGGTAGACGCGGACCATTCGGCCTGGACGGCGTCAGCGGGGAGTTCTTCGGTAGTGGCCCACTCGGGCTGCGCGGTGGCAGCGGTGTCAGTCGTGGACGCGGACCACTCGGCCTGCACGGCGTCGGCGGGCAGCTCCTCAGTGGCGGCCCATTCGGGCTGTGCCGTGGTGGCGGCGGACTCGCCGGGAGTCTCCGTCGTCGCCCACTCGGGCTGGACTGCGTCGGCGGGGAGTTCCTCGGCGGCGGCCCATTCGGGCTGTGCGGTGGCGACCGCGTCACTGGTCGACGTGGCCCACTCGGGCTGCGGGGCGTTGGCCGCGGACTCCGTGGCCCACTCAGATTGGACCGCGTCTGGCGCTAGCTCCTCCATCGCTGCCCATTCGGGCTGAGCAGCGGTGGCGGCGTCACTCGTGGATGCCGCCGACCATTCGGTTTGGACGGCTGCGGGAGCAACCACTTCCGTTGTCGCCCATTCGGGCTGCGCGTCGGCGGGGGCGGCTTCGCCCGTCGACCACTCAGCCTGGACGGCGTCGGCGGGGAGTTCTTCGGCGGCGGCCCACTCGGGCTGCGCGGGGGCGGCTTCGCCCGTGGCCCACTCGGCCTGCACCGCATCGGCGGGGAGTTCTTCGGTGGCGGCCCACTCGGGCTGCGCCGCAGTACCGGTCGCCGCATCAGCCGAGGCCGTGGACCACTCGGCCTGGACGGCGTCAGCGGGGAGTTCTTCGGAGCTGCCGGACCACTCGGGCTGAGCAGTGGTTACTTCGCCCGTGGGCGTGGACCACTCGGACTGGACGGCGTCGGCGGGGAGTTCTTCCGTGGCGGCCCATTCGGGCTGCGCCGCAGTGCCAGTCGCCGCATCACCCGAGGCTGCCGACCACTCGGTCTGGACAGCGTCGGCGGGGAGTTCTTCGGTGGCGGCCCACTCGGGCTGCGTGGCGGTGCCGGTCGCCGCATCAGCCGAGGTGGCGGACCACTCGGCCTGGACGGCGTCGGCAGGAAGCTCTTCGGTGGCGGCCCACTCGGGCTGCGCCGTGGTGGCTGCGGTGTCAGCCGTGGACGCGGACCATTCGCCCTGCACGGCGTCGGCGGGCAGCTCTTCGGCGGCGGCCCACTCGGGCTGTGCCGTGGTGGCGGCGGTGTCAGCCGTGGACGCGGACCATTCGCCCTGCACGGCGTCGGCGGGCAGCTCTTCGGCGGCGGCCCACTCGGGCTGTGCCGTGGTGGCGGCGGTGTCAGCCGTGGACGCGGACCATTCACTCTGGACGGCGTCAGCGGGCAGCTCCTCGGCGCTGGCGGTCCATTCGGGCTGGGCGGTGGGGGAATCACCCGAAGCCGCCGACCATTCAGCCTGGACGGCGTCGGCGGGGAGTTCCTCGGCGGCGGCCCACTCGGGCTGCGCGGTGGCGACCGCGTCACTCGTCGACGTGTCCCACGCGGGCTGCGGGGCGTTGGCCGTGGACTCCGTGGCCCACTCGGACTGCGGCTCGGCCGTGGCCCACTCCGACTGGGCGGTCTCGGGCGCTTGCTCCGTCGTCGCTGCCCACTCAGCTCCAGCGTTGCCTTGCGCTTCCTCGGTGGAGGCAGCGGCCCACTCGGACTGAAGCTCGATGGCCTCAGCGCCCGGCGCGGGGGACTCGGCGGCCGTTTCGTTCCACTCCGAGGTGCCCTCCGTCGTGGCCACTTCCGCGGAAGCCCATTCGGGCTGCGGCTCGCCGGGCGCGGCCTGCTCTGAAGCAATGCCCGCGCTGCTCGCGAGGGGCTCCAGCTCACCCGACTGCGTGGCCCACTCTCCATCCGAAGTGTCGGCTGGAAGGTCCAGGCCCCGCTCATCCGAGGCCGCGTACTGCCCATGCTCCAGGAAGTCGCCCGCGGTCGCGAGCGGTACGGCCTCCTCGGGACTGCCGCTCAGGTCGAATCCATCCGAAGCCGACTCACGGAGCGACGTCGCCGCGAAGGATGACGACCCGTGGGTGTCGACCTCAATCGTGTCGGCTCGGAGATCAGGCCCGACTTGCACGGAGCGCAGCTCCAGTGAAGGCACCGATTCCGTGTTGAAAGGCGACTCCGCCGAAGACGTGGCGTCCGCCTCGACGCCCAGGTCCCCCACCTCGAAGGTGGGCGGCTCGCCTTGACCCGCTGTCTCCTCGAACGGTTCGGCGCTCGAACTCTCCTCGGGAGCGGATTCCGTATCCAGGACCGAAGCCGACAGCTCCGACGCGGCTCCCGCTTCCTCTGACGCAGTCCAGCCGCCGGCATCCGCGCTCTCGGTGCCCTCCTGCGTGGGGACCTGCGCCTCGGCGTTCATCGCCTCGCCGGAGGGGAAACCCTCGGACGTGGCGTCAACGCTCACATCGGAGGCGTCGAGCGAGATCTCCTCGACGGCGGGCGACGTGGTGACGTCGGAGTGCCCATGCGCGCTCTCTGCCGATGCCGCGGAGTCCCAACCACCGGAGGTCGTCTCCGTGGCGTCGAGCGCCAGTTCCTCGAACTGCGACTCCGGCGCGGACTCCGAGAACTCCACCGCCGAGGTGGACTCGACCATGTCGGACGCATCGAGCGAGATTTCCGCGCCGATGGTCCCGGAATGCTCCGCTGCCGTGGAGCCTTCGGTGCCAGCCTCCTGGGCCGCGAAGGCGGAGTCGCCTGTGCCCGGCTCTTCGAAGGACTCATAAGCCGCGTCGCTCGGTGTACCGGTGTCCGCCTCGGTGAAGTCCGGTTCCGCGGCCATGTCGAGCGCGGCACCGTCGTTCGTCGAAGACAGCTCCGTCACATCGCTCGCTTCGAGCGACATGGGCTCGGCGCTCTCCGTCGCGCCGACATCGATGACGTCACTCGCGTCAGCGAGGTCCGTCGCGGACGACTCCATCGGGTCCACGGCCAGCGGCGCGGAGTCCCAGGCGGCATCGAGCGACGTGGGGGAGTGGTCCTCGGCCAGCATCGGCTCGCTGTCGGCCGTCGCGTCGAGCAGCTCGACTTCCGAAGAGGGGACTTCCACTTCGGACTCGGAGGCCGTGAGGGTGGTTTCCTCGGACGGCTGGGCTTCGAGCACGGCGGTGTCGGAGGCCGATTCGACCTCCAGCGAGAGGTCCGCGAAGGACGACTCGAGCGAGGTCTCCGGCTCATGCCGCGCGGCCTCGGGCTCCACCTGCTCGGCGAGCCCTCCGAAGTCCTCTTCCGCGCTCAACGGCGCCGCGCCCTGTTCGACTTCCTGGTGGCTCGCCGCCGCCCCCTCATCCTGGAAGGCCGTGGCGTCTTCGTACGTCTCCGTGGAGGAGACATCCGTTTCCGAAACCTCCAGCACGTCCTCGAACGAGGAGGACTCGGACGCGGCCACCGGGGAAGCACCACCAGGCGGCGTGGGGCTGGGTGCCATCCACGGAGCGGGCTCGCTCAGCGCGGGGATGTCGATGTCGTCCGAGCTGAGGGCCAGGTTCTCCGGCTCCGCGGTCGGAGTCGTGTAGGGCGCCTGAGCCGGCTGCTCGTAGCCCGCGTAGTAGGCCTGCTGCGCGGGGTCGGCGGCCGGAGCCTCCCCAGTCGCCGCGGGCCAGCCCTGGTTCGGGTCGTAGCCCTGCTGCTGCGCGTAGGCCTGGTTCGGGTCATGGCCCTGCTGCTGGGCATAGGCCTGATTCGGATCATACCCCTGCTGGGCGTAGGCCTGGTTCGGGTCGTAACCCTGTTGCTGGGCGTAGGCCTGGTTCGGGTCGTAGCCCTGCTGCGCGTAGGCCTGATTCGGATCATACCCCTGCTGGGCATAGGCCTGATTCGGATCATACCCCTGCTGGGCATAGGCCTGATTCGGGTCGTAGCCCTGCTGCTGGGCGTAGGCCTGGTTCGGGTCATAACCCTGGTTCGGGTCGTAGCCCTGGGCGGGGTAGGCGTACCACTGGCCGTCGGCGCCGTAGTAGCCCTGGGGCTGCTGCTCATAGCCGGTGGGGTAGGCGTACCACTGGCCGTCGGCGCCGTAGTAGCCCTGAGGCTGCTGCTCATAGCCGGCGGGGTAGGCGTACCACTGGCCATCGGCGCCGTAGTAGCCCTGGGGCGCGGCCTCCGGCTGCTGCCAGGTGGAGGCGTCGGACGCAGGGGTGTCCTGAACGCCGAGGAGACCACGCAGCTCCCCCCAGCGCGCCTCCTCCACGGGAGACAGGCTTCCCAGCTTCCGCTTCTCGTCGAGGAAGCGAAATTCTCTCATTGCTGCGCGCGTGTCCGACATCCGTCACCTTGCTGCGGACGGCGGACTGCCCGGTTACCGTCGCAGCGCAAATGGGGGGGCTCCGAGTGTAGGAGACTCCCGGGGAGGGGTAAACCAAATGGACCGCGCTTGCCCGGCAGCTACCTCTTCTTGAAAGCGCTCTCGACCTCGGCGTCGAGGTCCTCCATGGTTTTCCCGTAGTGGGTCCTCAATGCCTCCGTGAAGGGATCCTTCTGGGTCGGGGGGGCCGAACACACTTCCCGGATGAGAGTGACCAGACGGTGGGTGCCTTCCTGGCGCAGCATCTCCCGGACGGCCACGGCGGAGATGGAGTAGGCGAGCGAGGGGTTCCACATGCTCATGGGTGCCCTGTCGATCATGTCCCGGAGGGAGATCTTCTTCGGGCCCGAGGCGACCTTCATGTGGCTCCGCATGTCCTGGGTGGGCCCTTCCACGCCGAGGTAGCGCTCCTCCATGTGTTCGGCCAGGCCTTCGTTCAGCCAGAACGGGAGTTTCAGCTCGGCGTCCCGATTGCCTCCTCCGCAGAGGTCCGCGACGGTGGCGTGGACGTACTCGTGGACGAGCGTCGCCCGGGTCTGCTTCGTCAGCTCGACGGCGTTGTTGATGCGGATGGCATCGGAGAAGTAGATGCCCGCCGCCGATTCCGAGGCCATCACGCCGTATTCCGCGCGGAACTCCGGTGCCGTGTAGAGCACGACCGAGACGGGGGTCTCCCGCGCCACTCCGAGAAAGTTCCGGGTGAAGTGGTAGGCCTCGTCGAGAATCTCGACGACCTTGCCCTCGTAGTCGGTCCGCTGGGCGAAGTCGCGCCCGTTGGCGAAGTAGCTGACGACGAACCGGTTGTTGGCGCGAGTGCGCCGCCCGAACCTGTCCAGCCCGGACTCGAAGCCGACGGCCGGTGTCCGGATGCTCATGCCCGGCTGTAAATCACCCCGCAGGGACACCACGGAAGCTTCTTCTCCACTCGAGCTGTTGGCGGGGAGCACCGCCTGACCGCGCCGCCGGGGGCCTCCTCCCAGGCTCTTCTCGATGCGGGCGGCCTCGGAGCGGGCCGCGTCTTCCTGCAGGGTCTGCTGGCGGGTCTGCTGGAGCAGCTTCTTCGCCTCGGCTGACTCCTTCACGCGGGGGGGGACCTTCTCCAGCGCCGCCTGCGCCCCCACGAAGTCCTGCTCCTCCAGCAACAGCTTGCCGAGCTCCAGCGGGAAGCTGCCGTCCTTCGGGAAGCGCGTCACGCCCTTCACCAGGGCGGACTCGGCCGCCGCGCGCTGCTCCGTCAGTCGCGCGGCGCTCGCCAGGCAGCGCAGGGCCGGCGCGGACTCCTCGAACAGGACGGCGCGCTCACCCATGGAGTACGCCATCACCGTGTCGTCCTTCATCAGCGCCTGGCAGCCCTTCACCAGCGCGCCGGACACCGTGGCCCGCTGCTCCTCCGGAACGGCCTTCGCGTCGCCGGAAGCGAAGGCCAGGTACAGCTCCTCCCAGGACTTCTGGCCGGAGAGCTCTTTCGCCTTCTGGGCGGGCGTTTGTGGCGAGGCGGCGAGCAGAAGCGCGACGAACAGGGAACGCATGCCCCCCAGTATGGCCGAGCCCCTCCGCTTGCGCGCAAGACCCCCGCTACTTGCGGGCCACCTGCCAGCCAAGCTCCTCCAGGGCTTTCTCCAGCTCGCGGATGTGGGCAGGGCCCGTCGTCTCCAGCGTCACCTCCACCATGGCCTCGCCCAGGCCCGCCTTGGAGAAGGCGCGCTCGTGGTGGAGGTCCACCACGTTGGCCCTCAGGTCGGCGATGCGCGACGTCAGCCGCGCGAGCATCCCAGGCCGGTCCGGCAGCCGCACTTCGAGCTGGACCAGGCGGCCCGCCTTCACCAGGCCGCGCTCGATGATGCGGCTGATGACGTTCATGTCGATGTTGCCGCCGCTCAGGATGATGGCGGTGCGCTTGCCCTTCGCCTGCGGGACGTGGCCGTTGAGCACCGCCGCCACGCCCACCGCGCCCGCGCCCTCCACCACGCTCTTCTCCTGCTCCAACAGCGTGAGGATGGCGGCGGCGATCTCCTCCTCGTCCACCGACACCACCGCGTCCACGTACTTGCGCACCATGGGGAAGGTGAGCTCCCCCACCTTCTTCACGGCGATGCCATCCGCGATGGTGGTCCCCGCCGCGGGCAGCTCCACCAGCTTCCCCGCTTCAATGGACGCCTTCATGCTGTCGATGGTGGACGTCTGCACGCCCACCACCATGATGCCCGGCTTGCTCTCCTTCAACGCGCACGCCACGCCGGAGATGAGCCCGCCTCCGCCGATGGGCACCAGCACCACCTCCACGTCCGGCCACTGCTCCAACAGCTCCAGCCCCAGCGTCCCCTGGCCCGCGATGACATGCGGGTCGTTGAACGGGTGCACGAAGACGAGCCCCTCGTCCTGCTGGATTCGCAGCGCCTCCGCGTAGGCCTCGTCGTAGTTGGCGCCCTTGAGCACCACGCGCGCGCCGTAGTCATCCCGCGTGCGCGACACCTTGATGAGCGGCGTGCGCTCCGGCATCACGATGGTCGCCTTCACCCCCAGCCGACGCGCGTGGTACGCGACGCCCTGCGCGTGGTTGCCGGCGGACGCGGCGATGACCCCGCGCTTTCGCTCCTCCTCCGTCAGCGTCAAGAGCTTGTTGAGCGCGCCGCGCTCCTTGAAGGCGCCCGTGCGCTGGAGGTTCTCCAGCTTGAAGTACACCGCCGCGCACTCCGTCCGCTCGGTGAAGTAGTCCGAGGCGGGGCAGGGCGTGGGGCGGATGGCGTCGCGCAGACGCTCCCGCGCGGCGAGGATGTCCTGGAGGGTGACCATGGGCGCGCGTGTAGCGGAAGCGCGCCCCGGGCGGAAGGGACAGTCGGCGCCTGGGTGTCCGCCATCCCGGGTTGCCGCGATGCGGCAGGCTTGCCCGGCCGCGGCCCGGACGGGCACGCCCGAGCGCGTCAGATGCCGCGCAGCACGGTGGCCTTGCCCACCCGGCCAATGGCCAGGATGTAGGCGGCCGTCCGCATGGAGACCTTCCGCGAGCGGGCAATCTGCGCCACGCGCTCGTAGGCCTCCTTCATCGTCTTCTCCAGCTCCGCGTTGACGCGGTCCTCTTCCCAGGACAGGTGCTGGAGGTTCTGCACCCACTCGAAGTAGCTCACCGTGACGCCACCGGAGCTGGCGAGCACGTCCGGCACCACGAAGATGCCGCGCTTCTCGAAGATTTCGTCCGCCTCCGGCTGGGTGGGGCCGTTGGCGCCTTCGATGATGAGGCGCGCGCGCACCGCGTTCGCGTTGTCCCGGGTGAGCACGTGGCCGAGCGCCGCGGGGATGAGCACCTCGCAGTCGGCCGCGAGCACGTCCTCGTTGGTGCACGCCGTGCCGCCGCCGAAGCCCGTCACGGTGCCGGTGCGCTTGACGTGCTCGAAGAGGGAGGGGACGTCCAGGCCCTGCGGGTTGCGCACGCCGCCCAGCACGTCCGACACGGCCACCACCACGCCACCGTCCTCCCACAGGAGCTGCGCGGTGTGGCTGCCCACGTTGCCGAAGCCCTGAATCGCGAAGCGGGTGCCCTTCACCGGCAGGCCCAAGTCCCGGAGGATTTCACGGCACACGTACAGGAGGCCCCGACCGGTGGCCGCCTCGCGGCCCTTGGAGCCGTACAGCTCCAGCGGCTTGCCCGTGACGACGGCGGGCGAGTGGCCGTGGTAGCGCGAGTACTGGTCCATGATCCACGCCATCACCTGGGGATTGGTGTTGATGTCGGGCGCGGGGATGTCACGTGTGGGGCCGATGACGTCCTGAATCTGGTCGACGAACTTACGCGTCAGCCGCTCCAGCTCCTTGATGCTGAGCTGGGACGGGTCGCAGGCGATGCCGCCCTTGGCGCCGCCGTAGGGGACGTTCACCACGGCGGTCTTCCACGTCATCAGCGAGGCGAGTGACGCGGCCTCGTCCTGGTCCAGGCCCGGGTGGTAGCGCAGGCCGCCCTTCATGGGGCCCCGGCTGTTGTCGTGCTGAATCCGGTACCCGAGGAAGGTGCGAATCTCGCCGGAGTCCATCTCGATGGAGACCTGGACCTTCACCTCGCGCAGCGGCGTGGCGAGCAGCGTTTCGATGGGGGTGCCCACGTCCATGATCCGCGCGGCCTTGCGGAAGAAGTAGTTGGTACCCTCGACGGCGCTCATGTTTCGCAGTGCTCCTGGTGGCTGCGGTGGGTCCAAGAGGTCCCGCCCCGCGCGAAAGACCTTAACAGAAGGGGTGCGCTACCATAGGAAACTGCCATGTCTCCCGGCCCTGCGGATGCTTCCACGGTGAACGGACACCTGCAGGGCCTGGCCCGTCGGATTCGCGCGCTTCGAGAACGCCGGGGCCTCACCCAGGAGGACTTCGCCGCCCGGTGTGGCATCTCCGTGTCCTTCGCGTCCCTGCTGGAGCGAGGCGAGCGCGGCCCCAGCTACGAGACGCTCCTCCAGGTGGCCGTCGCACTGGAGCTGCCCTTGTGGGAGCTGCTCCGCCTGGATGACGTGGACGACGCGGGCGCCCACCGGCTGGAGGGCTTCGTCCGCAACCGCCGGCTGTCACGCCAGGACGTGGACCGGATGCTGGAAGTGGCGGAGATGATGTTCAGCGCGGGACCCCTCGCGGCGAGACCCCAGAGACCGGAGCCCCCGCGCTGCGGCGAGGCCACGTGCGAGCGACCGGTGCTGGCTCGAGGCCTGTGCACCGCCCACTACCACCGGGCCCGGCGCAGGAAGGCCGCGGAGAAGTCGGGCGCCTGACCTGAGTCAGTGCGCCGTCGCGGCGGCCCCGGGATGCATGTGCCTCCCGGGGAGGACCCCCTGACCTACTTCTTGCGAGCGCGCTCGACCTTCAGCGTGCGCTCACCGTGCTGCTTGCCGTGCGTGGTCTCGAACCCGGCGGCGTCCTCGTCGGCGACGAAGACGTACGCGTAGGTCGGGCGCAGGTCCATCCGCACCACCTTGCCAGCGGGAGCCCCAGCGGCCTCGAGCGCGGCGGTGACGCCCGCCTCATCCAGACCGTCCTGCTTGCCCAGGCCCACCCACAGGCGCACCTGGCCCGGCAGGTCCGGCAGCGACTCCATGCGGGGACGCCGCTCCTCGCGCGAGCCGCGCGGACGGTGCCGCTCCAGCTTCAGCGGCTTGTCGCCGTGCAGCTTGCCGTTGAGCGCCTCGAAGGCCGGAGCATCCGCCTCGGCCACGTAGGCGTAGCCGTAGGTGGGACGCAGGAGCGCCTTGAGCACCTTACCGGCGGGAGCACCGGCGGCCTCCAGCGCGGCGGGCAGCTTCGCCTCGTCCATGCCGTCATCGCTGCCCAGGTTGGTCCACAGCTTCACCTCGCCGGGGCCCGCGTCAGGAGACGGGGGCGGGCGGGTGCCGGGCTCACGCTCGGTGCGCGGCTTGCTCTTCTCCACGCGCAGCGTCTTGGCGCCGTGCTGCTTGCCGTTGAGCGCCTCGAACCCCGGGGAGTCATCCTCCGCGACGAAGACGTACGCGAAGGTGGGGCGCAGCTCCGCGCGCACCATCTTCCCCAGCGGCGCGCCGGCGTCCTCCAGGGCCGTGGCGATGCTGCCCGGCCCCAGGCCGTCCGCAGTGCCCAGGTTGACCCACAGCTTCACCTCGCCAGGGCCCGCCTCCAGCGCCGCGGCGCCTCGGCTGGCGCCCGCGTCTCGCTCCCGACGGGGCTCGTCACGACGCGGACGTCGCTCGCGGTCCGGGTGCTCCGGCCGGGCGATGGGCTTCTCGGCCCGCTCACGCCGGTCCTCACCCCGCTCGCGACGCTCACCGCCACGCTCGCGCTTGTCGTCGCGCCCGCCGCGTCCACGTCCCTCGCTCCGGCTCTCGGTCTTGCGCGCGGGAACGGGCTCGCGGCCCTCGGTCTCCTGGGCCTGCTGGGCCTTCTCCATGCGCATGCGGCTGAAGAAGTACTTGAGCAGGAAGGCGACCAGGTCGTCCGCGTTCGGCTTGTTCTTCAGCTGCGCGGCCAGGGGCAGGAAGCCCTCGAAGATGGAGGAGCCGGAGGCCTCCTGGATTTCGCGCACGTGGCGCTCCGTCCAGAGGCGCATCGCCTCCTCGGGCGCGGGCATCTCCTGCCGCTCGAACTTGATGCCGTACTTCTTCTCCAGCACGGTGTACGTCGCCAGCTCGCGCCCGGAGAAGAGGTTGATGGCGGTGCCCTTGTTGCCGATGCGGCCGGTGCGGCCGACGCGGTGCAGGTACACGGCCGGGTCCTCGGGCAGCGAGTAGTTGATGACGTACTCGAGGCCGGAGATGTCGATGCCGCGCGCCGCGATATCCGTGGCGACCATGAAGGCCACCTCGCCGCGCTTCACCTTGCCCATCACCCGCTCGCGCTCCTTCTGCGGCAGGTCCCCGTTGAGCAGCTCCGCGTCGAAGCCGTTGCGGTTGAGCACCGCCGTCACCAGCGACGTGTCATCCCGCGTATTGCAGAAGATGATGGCGTTGGGCGGCTCCTCCTTCTCCAGGATGTAGATGAGGTTGCGCGGCTTGGGGAAGGCGTCCGACACGTCGTAGCGGACGTGGTGGATGTGCTCCACCGTGAAGACGTCGCCGGACAACAGCAGCGTCTCCGCGTTCGTCGTGTACCGGGCGATGAGGTTCTGGATGTCCGTGGGGACGGTGGCGCTGAAGAGCAGCACCTGGCGCGCCTTCGGAAGACGGTCGAGGATGCGGGTGACTTCCTCGTAGAAGCCCTGGTTGAGCATCTCGTCGGCTTCGTCCAGCACCGCGTGGTCGCACCCGTCCAGCTTCAGGTTGCCCCGGTTGATGTGGTCGAAGACGCGGCCGGGCGTGCCGACGATGATGGGCGTGCCCTCCTCGAAGGCGTCCTCCTGCTGCTTCATGGAGGCGCCGCCGTAGATGGCCGCCACCTTCACGCCCTTGTGCTTGCCCAGGGACCGCAGCTCGTCCGCCACCTGCATCGCCAACTCGCGTGTGGGGCAGAGGATGAGGGCGCGCACGCGCTTCTCGTCCGCGGGAATCTTCTCCAACAACGGCAGGCCGAACGCGGCCGTCTTGCCGGTGCCAGTCTTGCTGCGGACAATCAGGTCCTTGCCCTCCATCACCGGCCGGAACGCCCGGGCCTGGACAGGGGTGGGGTGGGTGTAGCCGCGCTCCGCCAACGCGCGGCGGAGGGGCTCGGACAGGTTCATTTCGTCGAAGCTGACGTCCGCGATGTATTCGGAGGGACGCGTCGGTGCTTCGTCGGTGGCCGGGGTGCCCGGCTCGGTGGGCTCTTGGATGTCGCTCATCAAGCAGGGGCATAGCTCCTGCATTACCCTCTGGCAACAATCGCGGCACTTTGGGGTATGGAGCGCCCATGGCGAGTGGAGGGAAAAGAACCAAAGGAACGACTTCCCGGCCCCGTGCGAAGCGGGCGGCGGGCAGCGCGCCCGCCCAGGCGGAGGTCGTCGAGGCGGAGGTGGAGGACCCCAGCGCTCAGACAGCGCCAGACCCGGATTCCTTGGAGCCGGAGTTGGCCGAGCTGGTGGACGCGGAGCCCGAGGTGGAGGTGGTCAGGCCCGTGCCCACCCGGGCCCTCGCCAAGTCGAGCGAATCAGCGCTCTCCAACCGGGACCCCCTCCAGGCCTACATGACGGAGGTGCAGCGCCACCCCCTGCTGACGCGCGAGGAGGAGCTGGAGCTGTCGCGCCACTACCGCGACACGGGCGATGTGCGCACCGCCTACCGGCTGGTGGCCTCCAACCTGCGGCTGGTGGTGAAGCTGGCCCACGAGTACCACCGCAACCCACTTTCCCTGCTGGACCTGGTCCAGGAGGGGAACATCGGGTTGATGCAGGCGGTGAAGAAGTACGACCCGGAGCGGGGCGTGAAGCTCTCCAGCTACGCGGCCTGGTGGATTCGGGCGTACATCCTTCGCTACATCATGGACAACTGGAAGATGGTGAAGCTGGGGACGACGGAAGCCCAGCGGAAGCTCTTCTTCAAGCTGCGCCAGGAGCAGGACAAGCTCGTGGCCCAGGGCTTCGAGGCCAGCCCCAAGCTCTTGGCGGAGCGGCTCAACGTCACCGAGCAGGACGTGGTGGAGATGGACCAGCGGCTCGGCCATGACGAGCTGTCAATCGACGCGCCGCTGGGCGGGGACGACGAGGGCTCGCGAGGCACCCGCGCGGACCGCTACCTGCCCTCGGGGGCCATCCCCGCCGACGAGCGGCTGGGCGCCGAGCAGCTCAAGGCCCTCTTCCGAGAGAAGCTCTCCGAGTTCTCCCGGACGCTGGAGGGCAAGGAGCGCTTCATCTTCGAGAACCGCCTCACCTCCGACGAGCCGCTGACGCTCCAGGACATCGGCGACAAGTACGGCGTCAGCCGGGAGCGCGCGCGGCAAATCGAGGCGGCGCTCATCCAGCGGATGCGCGAGTTCATGCGTGAACACATCCCCGACTTCGACCTGGTGGCCAGCCCCAAGGGCTGACGGGGGCGGGAGCGCGCGGCGGGGGCGGGGAGCGGTATGCTGCCCGCTGTCGCCACCGCTACCTCCTGGGGGTTGTTCATGGGCCGCTTCTTCCGCGCCTCGGGCGTGTGTCTCGCCGTCGCCGCATTGCTGACGCTCGCCGGTTGTTCCAGTTCGCTCCGGCAGAACTACCTGCGCGACAAGGCGGCGGACCACGTCTACGCCCGGCCGCTGCCGGACCTCTGGCCGGAGGTGAAGGCGCTGCTCAAGGAGCAGGGCTACTCCTGGAAGGAGATGCAGGGTCGCTTCGTGCTGGAGACGGAGTGGCGCGACTCCGGCGGCGGCACGCTGGGGCCCACCTCGTCCTCGCGCTTCCTGGTGGAGGGCCTCACGCTCGCCAACGGCGGCGCCATCCTCCGGGTGATGCGGGGCAACCGGGTGTCCCAGTCCATTGGCGTGGGCAACGTGGACCAGCGAATCGCCACCGGCGGCTCCCAGCGCGCCCAGGAGGAGCAGGCCCAGGCCCGCCTGGACGCCACCACCAGCGGCATGCTGCCCACGCAGCAGAACTACGCGCGGGAC
This sequence comes from Myxococcus qinghaiensis, assembly GCF_024198215.1. GTDB lineage: Bacteria > Myxococcota > Myxococcia > Myxococcales > Myxococcaceae > Myxococcus > Myxococcus qinghaiensis. Next base: position 214,771 of record NZ_JAKCFA010000008.1, on the reverse strand, counting down.
TTGGAGCTGGAGCTGCTGCTGCTCCAGCGAATCGAGCCGGCCTCGGCCGCGAAGCTGGAGGCGGACGCGGTGAGCGCCCACCCCTGAAGCCCGCGCGCTACTTCTTCCAGGGGCGGGAGATGACGCAGGCGTTGATGCCGCCCACGCCCATGGACAGCTTGCCCGCGCAGCCAGCGGGCGCCGCCACGGCCTCGTCGAACACGAAGCGGCCGTGGACGCGCGAAATCTGCTGGTTGAGTTCGTTCTTCTTCAGCGGGGTGGGGAACACCTGCCCGCGTCCGAAGCCCAGGTACTGCGCCGTCAGCTCCCAGCCGCCGCCCGCGGACATGCCGTGGCCGAACGTTCCCTTGCGCGCGGTGATGAGCACCGACTCGGGCAGCACGTCCCGCAGGTTCTGCACCTCCAGGTAGTCACCCGGCGTGGCGGTGGCGTGCAGGTCCCAGCTCCCCACGTCGGAGGCTTCACAGCCCGCGGCGGCCAGCGCCTCGCGGATGGCCAGGGTGGGGCCTTCCTTGGACGGGGTGATGATGTGGTCCGCGTCCGCGGTGACGCCCACGGAGACGGGCTCCATGCCCAGCGGCTTGAAGCCCTTGGACGTGAAGTAGTCGTAGTCGCCCAGCACCCACACCACCGCGCCTCCCGCGATGTGCGTGCCGCGAAGCGCGGTGAGGGGCTTGGAGATGGCGGCGTCCGCGGAGATGACGCGGGCGTTGTAGAAGCCGCCCACGACGAGCGGGTTGGGCGCCGCGTCCGTCATGCCCATGACGACGGCCTTCGCCTCACCCAACTGCAGCGAGTTCATGGCCAGCTTCAGCCCGTAGCCGAAGGACGAGCACGCGGCGACGGGGGCGAACGTCATGCCAGTGATTTGCCCCAGCATCGAAATCTGCGAGGCGGGCGTGTTGTGGATGTTCCACAGCACGTTGGAGGAGACGGCGTTCCAGGGCGGCTCCGGCGCGCTCCACTTCTTCTGCAGCCGGGCGTTGCGGGTGCGCTTGTCCTTGATGACGGCCAGCTTCGCGGACTCCACGTCCGCGCCGTCCGGCACGCCAATGGCTTCGATGTCGCGCAGCTCCGCCAGGTACTCGCGCAGCTCCGTGGAGTGGCCCGTCCAGAAGTGCCACCACGCGTCCTCGGCCTCGTCGCGGAGCCCCTCTTCCACCGAAGACGGCTCCGGCGGCAGGCCCGCCAAGGGCTCGCGCGTCTCCAGCCACTTGCGCAGCACCGCGTTGCGCTCCGGCGCGGCCCAGAAGCGGTCCCACCGGCGCTGGGCGCGGTACAGGTCCAACGAGATGGCCTGGATGGTGGGCAGGTCGCCCAGGCCGGTGCCCACGTAGACGTGCGCGCGGGGCCCCAGCGCCTGCAGCTCCTGCTCCAGGCCGGGGTTCTGCGCGAGCGACTGGATGAACGCGCCGATGGCGAACTGCGTCGGCTGGCCCATCTTCCGCTCCAGCTGCGAGAAGCGGTTGGCCGGGAAGCGCTCGTCAATCCAGGGCTTGTAGTCGGCCAGGTTGAAGTCCGGCGTGCCGACGAGGAAGTTGTCCGGCCCGAAGCCGTTGAAAGGGGACAGCCAGCTCTCGGAGGACGTGAGGTTCCTCTCGAACGCTTCGATGTTCCTGGACCGGGGGGCGACGACGCCCCAGCCGAAGATGCCAACTCTGCGCACGGTGTGACTTTCCTTGGCCGCTAGGGGGCGAGCGGCTCGATCTTCAAATTGTCGAAGTGGACCCGGCTCTTCCAGCCGGAGAAGCCGAAGTACTGATTGCGCGTGCCTTCCAGGGGCGAGGCGTCCTGGAGGGTGAGGAAGGGCTGCCCGTCCAGCTCCCAGGAGAGGGTGCCCGCGCGCCGGGTGAGCTTGAAGTGGTGGCGCTTGCCGGGCACCACGGAGGCCCCGTCGCGCGTCACGCGGTCCGGCGTGTGCTCGCTGCGGCGGGCGATGGCGGACTGCGTGTTGCGCCAGCCGCCGAAGATGAAGACGTAGCCCGTCGCCGTGTACTGCAGGCGCAGGTCTCCGGCGTAGAAGGAGCGACCGTCACCCCACGCCTCGATTTTGATGTCGCCGTCCGGGCTGTCCGTCCACGCGTCGAACTCAATCGTCGCGTCGCGGGGGATGGGCCGCTTCAGCCACACGGGGCGGTTGTGGAGCAGCTCCACCACCAGCGCGCCGTCCACCAGCTTCGTGGCCGAGGGGTTGGTGACGTTCCACGCGTCTCCCAGCGTGTCGCGGTTGAAGTCGTCCGCGTACGGGCCCGGGGGAATCACGGGCGCGGCGGGGGCGACGCGGGCGGGCAGCCGGTCCGGCGTGTCCACGCGCAGGTTGTCGTAGAAAATCTGGGACTCGAAGCCGGACAGGCCCAGCCGGTCATTCCCCTTCCCCTTGAGAGGACGGGGGTCGTCGAACTCCAGGAAGGGCTCTCCGTCGATGCTCCAGCGCAACAGCGAGCCGCGGCGCTCGATGCGCCAGTGGTACGTGCGGCCGGCCTGCACCGGCGTGCCGCGCGCTTCCACGCGCACCCGGGTGTCGTCCTTGAACACGGAGGCGATGTCGGCGGCCTCGACCTTGGCGCCGTCGTCCGTCTTCTCACCCTGGGCGCCGGCCTTGCGCGCCGCGCGGCGCTTGAGCGAGTCGATGTTGGGCGCGCCCATGTCGAGCCGGGCCAGCACGGACAGGGAGTTGTTGAACCCGCCCTGCACCAGGATGTACCCGGAGCTGGGGTCCACGCCGTTGCCGAAGACCTCCACCCGGATGTCGCCCTCGGGCAGCTCCGAGCGCACGTCGAACTCGATGGCCACGTCGTCCGGCAGCGGCGCCTGGAGCCACAGCGGGTTGTTCTTCACGCCCGGCGCCAAGAGCTCGCCCTGAATCACCCGCCAGTAGCCGCCCGTGGAGAAGAAGTCCCGCTTCACCACGCCCGGGTCCGCGAAGTCCTGGGTGTAGGGCACTGTCGCCGTCACGTCCGCGTCACCGCGGAACAGGGCGTAGTGGATGAGGGGGAACTGGATGACCAGAATCAGCGCGGCGAGCACGGCCCAGCCCCGGCGCGACATCCCCTCCGGCTTCACCCAGGCGCTGCTGGCGCCAGGCTCCTGCCGGGGGGCGGGCTCCGAGGGGGACTCCTGCTTCTTCTCCGACTCCTTGCGCCTGACCTGGCCCATCAATCCTTTGGGGGGAGAATTCCGGGGGGAAAGGCGGCGGAATGTACGCGCCACGACGCTGGAGGTAAAGCGCGGCCGGCTCCCGGAGGAGGTCGTCTACTTGACCCCCCAACGTTTCTCGAGCGCCCGCTGCTCCGCCTGCCGGAGCTTGAGGCGCTCCTTCTCCGCGCGCTGCTTGTCGGCCTCTTCGGGCGAGGGCCGCATGGCGAGCTGATAGACGGCGCCGGCGATGGCGAACAGGCCCGCGGCGATGATGACGCCCCAGGGCCTGCTGGCCACGGCGGCCACCAGCCCACCGAACTGGTGCAGCGCCGCCAGCGCGCCGATGACGAGCACCCACCCGCCCACCGCGGAGGCCACCAGGGCGCTGACCACCCGGTGCAGGAGCGCGCCGACGAGGCCGCCGATGATGAACCCCGGCGCGAAGCCGAGCAGGAAGTCCTGTGGCCCGGCGATCTGCCCGGCCAACAGGCCCAGCGGCACGCCCAGGCCCACGAAGGTGATTGCGGGCGGGAAGAGGAAGCCTAGCGCCAGGAGCACCGCCGCGACGATGGAGGGCGCCCGCGGGTCCAGGTCCGGCAGGCCCAGCTTCGCGGTGATGGCGCCCGTCCACACCAGCCCCAGGAGCGCGCCGATGGGCCCGGCCAGCACCCGGAACACCCGGGGGCCTCCGCCCACCAGGAGCAGCGTCACCCCGGCGACACAGCAGACGATGCCCGCCCACATGGGCAGCAGGCGGTAGATGCCGACCCAGCCCGACGGGTTGAGCTCCTGATAGGCCTTCAGGGCCTGAAGGAGGCCTTCCATGGCTCCAACTCCTTGCATTGCGGCGGACCCGATGTTGCCCCCAGGGGCACGCGGGCGCCGACGATGTAGCTTAAGCGTAGCGGGTCAAGGCCAATAGCAGCAGCAGCACGAAGACGGCGGCGGCGAGCAGGGCGAAGCCGTAGAGGGCCTTGGGGGTGGAGGTGTGGCGCAGCAGCTCCTCGGCCTCGGCCCGGTCCTCGGGGCTGGGACTGCCCGCCAGCAGACGCTCGGCGTCGCGCCGTGCTCCGGCGACGTCTCCCGCCTCCTTGCGAGCCCAGGCCGCCCGGACCTCGGGGGAGCCGGGCTGCTCGGGCGTCTGTCCGCCTTTTGCCATGGGCCCGCTCTATACCGGGGAATGCGAGCACCCGTCGACGGTATATAGATGCGCTCTATGTCCGCGCGGCGTCTGACCCGTCGAAACCTCCTGCTCGGCTCCGCCGCGCTTGCTCCGCTGCTGGCGGGGCGTGCGCATGCGTTCGGCGAGAAGAATCGCTTCATCCCCGCGGTGGCGAAGCACGGCGGCCGCTGGGACGCGCGGCTGTCCGGCCTGCGGCGCATCGCCTGGGAGCTGCAGCGGCGCACGTCCGTCGAAGTGGTGCCGGACGCACGGCCCTTCGCGCTGAGCAGCCCCGACCTCTTCGAGTACCCCTTCCTCTACTTCGGCGGCGACGGGGGCTTTCCCCCGCTCAACGACGCGGAGGTCGCCAACCTCCGGCGCTACCTGACGTACGGCGGCTTCATGCTCGCGGACGCCAACGACGGCAGCGACGGGGACGGCTTCGACGCCAGCTTCCGTCGGGAGATGGCGCGCGTGCTGCCGCAGAGTCCGCTCGCGGAGGTGCCCTCCGGACACGTGGTGTTCAAGTCCTTCTTCCTCTTGGACGCGGCGCCGGGCCGGCTGCTCAACAAGCCGCAGATGATGGCGGCCAACCTGGGCAAGCGCGCGGCGGTGCTCTACTCGCAGAACGACGTGGCCGGGGCCTGGAGCCGCAACGAGTCCGGGGACTACGAGTTCGACGTGAGCCCCGGCGGCGAGCCGCAGCGGGAGCTGGCGGTGCGGCTGGGCATCAACGTGTGCATGTACGCCCTCTGCCTGGACTACAAGGACGACGCCGTCCACCTGCAGCTCATCCTTAACAAGCGGCGCTGAAGCACCGGCCCTACGCCAAGAGCCTGGATGAATTCCCCCACCTTCAACGCCTGGAAGCTCGTCAGCCTCTCTCCCCTGCCTTCATGGGCGCTGGTGTTCCTCGCGCTCGGGCTGCTCCTGGGAGTGGCGCTGGCCGCGTGGGGCGTGCGTCGCGAGCCCTCGCGCGGACGTCGCGTCCTGTTGTGGGCGCTGCGCGTGGGCGCGGGCGTGGCCGCGCTCTTCTTCCTCCTGGAGCCCGGCATCCGGCATCTCCAGGTGGCGCGGATGAAGAACCGCGTCGCGGTGCTGGTGGACCGCTCCGCGTCCATGGGCTTCCCCTCGGAGCCCGGAGGCCCCACGCGCGCCGCGGAGGTGGCCACGTTCCTGGAGAAGGCGGCGCCGGCGCTCGCGGGACTCCAGGACCGCTTCACGGTGGAGATGTACGGGTTCGACCCGGAGCTGGCGCCGGTGACTCCCGCGTCGCTGGCCAAGGAGCCGCCTCGCGCGGGCTCTACTGACTTGCTGGCCGCGCTGCGTGCGGCGGCGGGCGCGGGGCAGGGCGCGCGCAAGCTGTCCGGCGTGCTGCTGTTCAGCGATGGCGCTGACAACACGGAGCTGAAGTCGGGCGTGGTGGGCCGTGCGCGCGCGGCGCTGGCGGACCTGGGCGTGCCCGTCTCCACCTTCACCGTGGGCCAGGAGGCGCTGAAGGACCTGGCGATTGAGGGCTTGAAGGTGGATGACTTCGCCTTCGTGCGCAACTCGCTCACCGTGGAGGCGGAGATTCACGGCCGCGGCTTCCGGGGCAAGGAGATTCCCGTCGTGCTCAGCCAGGAGGGCAAGACGGTGGCGAGCAAGACGGTGCGCCTGGAGACGAACGACGACGTGAAGCCGGTGTCCTTCACCTTCACGCCGGACCAGACGGGCCGCTTCGTCTACACGGTGACGGTGCCCACCTTCCCGGACGAGGCGGTGACGGACAACAACAGCCGCTCCTTCACGCTGAAGGTCATCAGAGACAGGGTGCGCGTGCTGCTGGTGGTGGGCCGGCCGTCCTGGGACGAGCGCTACCTGCGCGGCCTGTTGAAGCAGGACGCCAACGTGGACCTCATCTCGTTCTACATCCTGCGCACGCTGTCGGATGACCCGGGCGTGGTGAACGAGCGCGAGCTGTCCCTCATCCCGTTCCCCATGGAGGAGATTTTCGACACGAAGCTGGACACCTTCGACGTCGTCATCTTCCAGAACTTCGGGCACGCGGACCCTTCGCTCTCCATCGCCGAGTACGAGCGAAACCTGGAGCGCTACATCCACAACGGCGGCGCCTTCGTGATGATTGGCGGCGACAGCGTGCTGGGTGAAGGCCGCGCCACCATGCCCACGTTGATGGAGGCCCTGCCCGTGGCCGCCGCGGGCCCCGCCAACGTGGAGCCCTTCACCGCGCGCCTGACGCCGGAGGGCCTGCGCCACCCGGTGACCGCCATCGGCTCCGGCGCGTCCAGCACCGAGGCCGCGTGGGGCGAGCTGCCTCCGATTCCGGGCGCCAACCTCACGTACGCGCGCCCTGGCGCCACCGTGTTGCTGGAGCATCCGCATCTCACGGCGAACGGGAAGAACGCGCCGCTCGTCGCCGTGTGGGACTACGGCCGGGGCCGGGCGCTGGTCATGGCCACGGATGCGTCGTGGTACTGGGCCTTCGCCGCGCACCGGGATGGCTCGCCCAGCCGCGCGTATGACCGCTTCTGGGGCAATGCGCTGCGGTGGCTGGTGAGAGACCCGGACCTGACGACGCTGAAGGTGACGGCGGACCCGCCGTCGGTGGAGCCGGGGCGTCCGGTGGCGGTGGTGGTGCAGGCGCGCAGCGCGGACTACCAGCCCGCGCAGGACGCGCAGGTGCGGGTGGAGCTGTTCTCGGTGGCGACGCAGAAGCCGGTGGCGGTGCAGACGGGCGCCACGGGGCCGGACGGCGTGGTGCGGCTGGAGTTCGCGCCGCCGGACCCGGGGCCGTACAAGCTGCTCGCGACGGCGAAGAAAGGCGAGACGGACCTGGGCAAGGGCGAGGACGCGGTGGCGGTGCGCGCCGTGGGGCCGGAGCTGTCGGACGCGTCCGTGCGGCCGGAGCTGATGGAGCAGATCGCCAAGGTGACGGGCGGCAAGGCCTACAAGCTGCCCCAGGACGGGCTGCCGGACATGCCGCTGTTGGACCCTCCCGTGGTGGAGGTGGGGCGCGCGAAGGACCAGCCGCTGTGGGACCGCTGGTACTACCTCGTCGCCCTCATCGGCCTGCTCGGCGCGGAGTGGTTCGCGCGGCGCCGCTTCGGCTACGTCTGAGGCGCGCGGGGCGTGCCCGCGAGCTCGGAATAGGGGCTGCTGGGGAGCGTTCGCCAGGTGCGATAGAGAGGGGGCTTCCAAAGTCCCTTCCTGGAACCTGGAGTCCCCGTGCGTCACGTCCTCGCGCTTCTCCTCGTCGTCCTGCCGCTGTCCCCGGCCTTCGCGCAGTCACTGCCCGCCGACTTCGACGCCACCATCGAGAAGGCGATGAAGACCTTCGATGTGCCGGGCGTCGCCGTGGCCGTGGTGAAGGACGGCAAGGTGGTGCTGTCCAAGGGCTACGGCGTGCGCAAGCTCGGGGACAAGACGCCGGTGACGGCGGACACGCTGTTCGGCATCGCGTCCAACAGCAAGGCCTTCACGGCTGCGGCGCTGGCGATGTTGGTCGAGGAGGGCAAGCTCCAGTGGGACGACCGCGTGGTGGACCACCTGCCGTCGTTCCAGATGCATGACCCGTACGTCACGCGCGAGCTGACGATTCGGGACTTGCTCGTGCACCGCAGCGGGCTGGGGCTGGGCGCGGGAGACCTCTTGTACTTCCCCCAGTCCACCTTCACCGAGGACGAGATTGTCTCGAAGCTGCGCCACATCCCCCCGGCGACGAGCTTCCGCAGCCGCTACAACTACGACAACATCCTCTACCTCGTGGCCGGCAAGGTCATCGAGAAGGTGAGCGGCCGGCACTGGCGCGACTTCGTGCGCGAGCGCATCTTCGTGCCGGTGGGCATGCGCGACAGCAGCACGCTCTTCAAGGCCCTGCGCGTGAGCGGCAACGTCGCCACGCCGCACGCGAAGGCGGACGGTGTGCTCAAGGCGATTGCTCCCATGGGCTTCGAGAACAACGCGCCCGCGGCGGCCATCAACTCCAGCGTGAATGATTTGTCGAAGTGGATGCTGACGCAGCTCGGCCGGGGTGTGATTCCCGGCACGGACGGCAAGAAGCGCCTGTTCAGCGAGGCGCAGTCGAAGGAGATGTGGGCGGCGCAGACGGTGATGGCCGTCACCGAGCCCTCCAAGCCCCTGGCGGGGCTGCGCGCGAACTTCGCGGCGTATGGGCTGGGCTGGTCGCTGCGCGACTACCGGGGCTACAAGGTGGTGGGGCACGGCGGCGCGCTGCCGGGCTACTACTCGCGGGTGGCGCTGGTGCCGGAGCTGGGGCTGGGCGTCGTCGTGCTGACGAACCAGGAGGAGCGCGGCACCATCGAGGTTCCAGTGTGGACGGTGCTGGATGCGTTCATGGGCGCGCCCGCGACGGACTGGGTCGCCGCGTTCAAGGCCGACGACGACGCGAAGAAGGCCAAGGCGGAGGAGAAGGTCGCGGGCCTGCAAGCGGGGCGGAAGACGGAGAGCAAGCCGTCGCTGCCGCTGGACGCGTATGTGGGGAAGTTCCGCGACGCGTGGTACGGCGACGTGACGCTCACGCGTGAGGCGGAGAAGCTGGTGCTGCGCTTCAGCCGCACGCCGGGACTCGTCGGCGAACTGGAGCACTGGCAATACGACACCTTCGTCGCGCGCTGGAAGGACCGCTCGCTCAACGCGGATGCCTTCGTGTCCTTCTCGCTCAAGCCGGACGGCACGGTGGGGGAGATGCGCATGCAGCCCGTCTCGCCGCTCACCGACTTCAGCTTCGACTTCCAGGACCTGCTCTTCACACCCGTGAAGGAGACCCCGGCCGCCGTCGCGAAGCCGGTGCACTGACCTCGGCTCGGTCGAGCGACTCGGGCGCTGCCCGCCTGGCGTTGCTTCCAGGCGGGGCGCTCACGAGGACGGACGCTTACGGCTGCTGCTTCTCGACGACACCGCACGCGATGCGGCCACCGGCGTCGCCCGTGGGGTCGGTCTGGTAGTCGTCTTCCTTGGTGTGGACGACGATGGCGGAGCCGTCCTTGTCGAAGAGCGACTTCAAGGTGAGCCCGTTCTGGGCGAACGTGTCGAACTGCACCTTGCCGTCCTGGCCCACATAAAGGTTGGGCAGGTCACCCACGTGCTTGCCCTTGGGTGACATCATCCCGTGCGCCTTCTTTGACGGGTTGAAGTGGCCGCCCGCCGTCTTGAACTCCGGCGCCTCGCACTTGCCCGTCTCGTGGATGTGGAACGCATGCTGACCGGGAGGCAGGTCATGCAGCACGCCCTTGATGACCACGCCGTTCTTGGTCTGCTCGAAGGTCACTTCGCCCACGTCCTTGCCCTGCGCGTCCTTCACCGGGGCCTTGGCCATCTCTCCCGGCGGAATCGTCTTCTTCGCGGGCGCGGGCGCCGTGGCGGGGGCCGCCTGCGCGGGCTCGGCGGGCGGCGGGGCCGCGGGGGCCTGGGCCAACACGGGAGCAGCGGCGGTGAGAACGGTGGCGGTCAGCAGCGCACGGATTTTCATGAAGTAGGTCCTTCCTCCTGAGGGAAAGCAGAGAAGCGAAGGTGGACACTAGCGGTTGTTTCCGCAGCCCGCCGGGAAACCGTGCGGGCGGGCAGACGCCCCGCCTCGCACCTGCTCACTCCTGACCAGGAGGCGGAACCACCAACGGCACCGGCACCACGCGCGACGCTCCGAAGGCCGGAGCCCAGACGCGTTGCACTTCGGGTCCATTGAGGAAGCGTACGATTGCCTGGAAGGCGGGCAGGGGACCTCCCAGCGTCTCCGCCCACTCCAACCCTCGCGGCGACAGGTTGGGCACCAGCGGGCCCAGCTCCTCCGCCGACGTGGAGGAGCGGGTGACGCGCAGGCCCTCGTCCCTCAGCCGCTTGGGGACATACAGGGGCGCGAAGCGCGCGTGCCGGTGGTCATGGACGCAGCCCTCTTCCTCCAGCAGCGCGGCGGACAGCGGCAGCTCACGCACGTTGAAGAGCAGCTTCACCGCGCCCACGTGCGGGTCATACGGGCCGCGCAGCCGGTGGTCTCCCCGGGGAATCAAGCGCCGGTCCAGGTAGCAGAACGCGCGAGTCTCCGGCGGCAGCGTGCCCCGGTGCCGCGCCCCACCGTAGCGATAGAAGGGCCGCAGGTGCTTGGCGTCCACCTCCAGCGGCGTGCCTATCTTGAGCGCGCGCAGCTTGGGCAGCAGCTCCTCCGACAGGCCGTGCACCCGAGCGAACTCCGACAGCTCCTCCAGGGGTGACGCGGAGAAGGCGCGGATGCGCGCCAGCAGGCGCTCCGGGTCCGCGTCCACCAGCAGCTCGTCGAAGCGGGTCTTCACCCCCGGCAGGCTCACCGGCACCAGCGTGGTGAGGGGCTCGCCTTCAGCGCTCCAACGTGCATCCAAGGCACTGGCCTCCGGGGTGGTGGGTGCCAGGCGCCACTCGGGCGCCTCGGGCGTGAAGTGCTGCCAGACGCCGCGTCGCTCGAAGCGCGGCGGGTCCACGTGGCCCGGGAGCGAGGACCACACGGTGATGCACGTGCGCACCTGCGTGCCCGCGAAGGCGCCGGGCCCCAGGTCCACCACCTCGCGCAGCGTCAGCATGCGCAACAGCGACTGCCGCAGCGGCGCGTAGAGGAACGCGTCCAAGAGGCTCGCGGGGGTGATGAAGGCGAGCACGCCGGGCCGCGTGGAGAGCCGGTGCGCGGCCACCAGCAGGAAGAAGGCGAAGTCGTCCCTGAGGCTGGTGCCCGGTGGGAGCGCCAGGGGCAAGAGGGCGCGCAGCTTCGCGTAGGCCGTCGGGTCCTTCAGCACTGGCGACGTGCCGTTGTAGGGGGGATTTCCCACCCACAGCTCGCGGTGCTCCGGAGGCGTCATCGCGAGCAGGGGTTCCATCCCACCTCGCAGCGTGTCGCCTTCGCGCACGTCGGCTTCCGGGACTCGCGCCTGACAGAGTCGGGCTACGGCGGGGTCCAGCTCCAGCCCACACAGACGGGCTCCTGGCCAGAGCTTCGAGGCCGCCGACAAGAAAGCTCCTGCCCCACAGGCGGGGTCCACCACCGTGAGGGGTCCAGCTCCCAGGTGCGCCATCGCGAGCGATAGCGTGCGTTCCACCAGGGGTGCGGGCGTGAAGAACGCCCCCACCGCCTTGCGGTCCAGCCCGGGGAACTGGTGGACGAGCTTTTCTTCGTCGACGTCCAGAATCCTGTTCGCGGCTCGTGGCATCGGGGACTCATCCTAGCCAGCACTTCAAGCGAGGGTGATCCATCCAAAGCTTTGCAAATGCACTCAAACGCGCGGATGTGACATCCCAATCATTTCACATGCCCGGAAGTCTGAGATTTGGGGCCCCGCAATGCGTGGCGCAAGCCCGCACCGCCGTCCAAGTGGGTTGTCCACGAGCTACAGGCCTACCCAGGTTGCCTCATCATCCGGGCCGAGCGGACTGCTTCCCACGCGCGGAACGCGCCCATTCCCACCAGCATGGCTCCCACGAAGAGCAGCACCGTGGTGCCTCCCACCGGGAGCGACACGAGGGCCGGGCCGGGGCAATAGCCTGACATTCCCCACCCGATGCCGAAGAGGGCCGCGCCCGAGACGAGGCGACCGTCCACCGCGGCCTGGGGCGGCGGAGGGAAGCGCTCGGCGAGCACGGGGCGCGTGCGTCGCAGGATGAGGGGACGCAAGAGCGCGTAGGTGCCCAGCGCGCCCGCCATGACGAAGGCGAGGCTCGGGTCCCAACGTCCCGCCACATCGAGGAAACCCACCACCTTCGCCGGGTCCGTCATCCCTCCCAGCCCCAGCCCCAGCGCGAACAGCACTCCCGCGAGGCCCGCCACGCTCAGCGTGATGAGCGACTTCATGAAGCACCTCCCAGCACATGTCGGGAGATGAAGACGGTGAGCGCCGCCGTCGCCATGAACGTCAGGGTGGCCACGAGGGAGCGCTTGGAGCCCCGGGCGAGGCCACAGACGCCGTGGCCGCTGGTGCAGCCGCCGCCCAGCCGGGTGCCGAAGCCGACGAGCAGCCCGGCCGCGAGCGTGGCGCCCACGCTGGTGAGCACCGGAGGCCCTAACGACTCCGGACGGAATACCGCGAGCAGCACGCCTCCCACGGCGAGTCCTCCGAGGAAGGCCACGCGCCAGCCCACGTCGGCCGGCGCCGGGGACAAGAGCCCGCCGGTGATGCCGCTGATGCCCGCGATGCGGCCGTGGAAGAGCAGCAGCACGGCCGAGGCCAGGCCGATGAGGATGCCTCCCAGGAGGGGGAGAAGGACCGGATTCATGTGACACACCTATCGAGAAGAGTCCGAGGTGCGAGGGTGTCACGCCATGGGCTGACGGTGAGGGTTTTGGTCGGGAAAAGGATTCAGCGCCTGGCGCGGGTGCTGGGGAGCGGGCGGGCCCACGAGCGCCGGCTCCACCGCGCGCATGAGAGCGCGGGAGCGACTGGCGGGGGCGCCGGAGCGTCCTGAAGAGGGGCGGGCCCCGGGCTCCTTGGAGGCCCGGGCCCCACCCCCGCCCTCCTCCCCAGGAGCAATGACGGAGGAGGGCTACTCGGTGGCGTCACGCCTTGCTGGGCGTGGGAGTCGGTGTCGCGCTGGGGTCCGACGCGGCCGACTTCGCCGCGGCGGGTACAGGGGGCAGGACCGCGCCCATGTGCATGCGGTGCTTCACCTCCGCGAAGCGTTCGCTGGACTCGCGCTCCGGGAACAACAGCGACACGAGCACTCCCACGACGAAAGCCAACGGCATGGTGATGATGCCTGGATTCTTCAGCGGGAACATCGCGCTCGCGTTCTTCAACAGGTCCACTTGTACGGTGGGCGACAGGAAGATGAGCAGCACCGCGCTGAAGGAGCCCGTCAGCATGCTGGCCACCGCTCCATAGGTGGTGAACTTCCTCCAGGCCATGGACAGGAGCAGCGCGGGGAAGTTGGCGCTCGCGGCGATGGCGAACGCCAGGCCCACCATGAAGGCCACGTTCTGTCCCTTGAATGCCACGCCCAGCACCACGGCCAGCACGCCGAGGAAGAGGCTGGCGAGCCGCGCCACCTTGAGCTGCTCGTGCTCGGGCGCCTCGCCCTTGCGCACCACGCTGGACCACAAGTCATGGGACAGCGCCGCCGCGCCGGACAGCGTCAGGCCGGCCACCACCGCGAGGATGGTGGCGAAGGCCACCGCGGAGATGAAGCCCAGGAAGCCCGTGCCGCCCACCACCTCCGCCAGCATGGGCGCCGCCATGTTGCCGCCCTTGTCCACGCTCGTAATCGCCTGCCGGCCCACCAGCACCGACGCGCCGAAGCCGAGGATGAACGTCACCAGGTAGAAGTAGCCGATGAGGCCCGTGGCGTAGAACACGCTGCTGCGCGCCGCCTTCGCGTTGGGCACCGTGTAGAAGCGCATCAGGATGTGCGGCAGGCCCGCCGTGCCGAACATCAGCGCCAGCCCGAGCGAAATCGTCTCCAGCGGGTTGCTCACCAGCGCGCCCGGCGCCAGCGTCTGCGCTCCATACTGCGTGGCCGCCTCGTTGAAGAGCGCCAGCGGGTTGAAGCCGAACTTGTACAGCACCGCTCCGGCCAGGGCGGACGCGCCCGCGAGCAGCAGCACGGCCTTCACGATTTGCACCCACGTGGTGGCAATCATCCCGCCGAACAGCACGTAGAGAATCATCACCGCGCCGACGATGACGACGGCGAGCTCATAGGACAGGCCGAAGAGCAGGTGGATGAGGTTGCCGGCGCCCACCATCTGCGCAATCAGGTAGAAGCTCACCACCGTGAGCGTGCCCAGCGCGGCGGCCAGTCGCACCGGCGTCTGCTTGAGGCGGTACGCCACCACGTCCGCGAAGGTGTACTTGCCCAGGTTGCGCAAGGGCTCCGCGATGAGGAACGTCACCACCGGCCAGCCCACCAGCCAGCCCACCGAGTAGATGAGCCCGTCGAAGCCCGACATGGCGACGAGGCCGGCGATGCCCAGGAAGCTGGCGGCGCTCATGTAGTCGCCCGCGAGGGCGAAGCCGTTCTGCAGGGCGCTCACCCCGCCGCCGGCCGCGAAGAACTCCGAGGTCGTCTTCGTCTTGCGCGCCGCCCAGTACGTGATTCCCAGGGTGACGCCGACGAAGAGGAGGAAGAAGAGGATGGCCGTGCTGTTGGGCTGGCCCAGCTGCGTGCCCGTTCCTGGGGTTGTCGTGGGATTCATTCGAGGCTCGCTCTCAGCGACGCAGCTGGCTCAGGGCGCGGTCGTACTTGCCGTTCGCCCAAATCATGTAGATGCCCGTCAGCGCCCAGGCGGTGACGATGACGACGGCACCCAGGAGGATTCCCACCGACAGGCCGGGAGTGAGCTGCTTGCCCATCAGCGGCTTGTTGAAGGCCACCAGCAGGATGAAGCCGAAGTACGCCACCAGCGTGGCCACCGTCAGCACGGCGGCCACGCGCCAGCGCGACGCGGCGAGTGCTTCCAGGGCGTCTTCTTGGGATTTCGAGGGCATCGCTTGTCTCCAGTGTGACGTCGGAAGGCCAGGGGGAATCAGGACTGGGCCCGCACGGGCGCGCCCTTGGTGAGCAGCTCATCCAGCACGGCGGGGTCGGCCAGGGTGGTGGCGTCCCCCAGGTTCTCCGTCTCGCCGGAGGCAATCTTGCGCAACATGCGGCGCAGAATCTTGCCGGAGCGCGTCTTGGGCAGGCCATTGACCACCACGACACGGTCCGGCGTGGCGATGGGGCCGATGACGTGGCGCACCTGCTCCTTGAGCGCGCCCACCATCTGCTCGGTGGACGTCTCCTGCCAGTCGGGCTTCACCGTGACGAAGGCGCACACGCCCGTGCCCTTGATGTCGTGGGGGAAGCCCACCACGGCGGCCTCGGCCACGGCCTCGTGAGCCACGAGCGCGCTCTCCACCTCCGCGGTGCCCAGGCGGTGGCCGGAGACGTTGAGGACGTCATCCACGCGGCCGGTAATCCAGTAGTAGCCGTCCTCGTCGCGCCGGCAGCCGTCGCCGGTGAAGTACAGGTTGGGGAAGCGCGAGTAGTACGTCTCCACGAAGCGCTGGTGGTGGCCGTACAGCGTGCGCGCCTGTCCGGGCCAGGAGCGCGCCAGACACAGGTTGCCGCTGACGCCGTTGCCCTCGATGACGCGGCCCTCGTCGTCCAGCAGCACCGGCTCCACGCCGAAGAAGGGCAGGGTGGCGGAGCCGGGCTTGCACGGTGTCGCGCCCGGCAGCGGGGAGATGAGGATGCCGCCCGTCTCCGTCTGCCACCACGTGTCGATGATGGGGTTGCGGCCCTCGCCCACCACGTCGTGGTACCAGCGCCAGACCTCCGGGTTGATGGGCTCGCCCACGCTGCCCAACAGGCGCAGCGACTTGCGCGAGGACTTCTTCACCCACGCGTCGCCCTCCTTGATGAGCGCGCGCAGCGCGGTGGGCGCCGTGTAGAGGATGGTGGCCTTCACGTCGTCCACCACCTGCCACAGCCGGCCCGCGTCGGGGTACGACGGCGTGGACTCGAACAGGACGGTGGTGGTGCCGTTGAGGAGCGGGCCGTACAGCAGGTAGCTGTGGCCCGTCACCCAGCCCAGGTCCGCCGTGCAGAAGTGCACGTCGTCCGGCCGCGCGTCGAAGACGTAGTGGTGCGTGGTCGCCGCGTAGACGAGGTAGCCGCCCGTGGTGTGCAGCACGCCCTTGGGCTTTCCAGTGGAGCCGGAGGTGTAGAGGATGAAGAGCGGGTCCTCCGCGTCCATCCACTCGGCGGGGCACACGCCCCGGTGGCGCGCCATCTCCACGTCCAGCCACGCATCGCGCCCCTCCACCATGGGGACCTCGCGCGACGTGCGCCGCACCACCAGCACGGACGTCACCTGGGTGAGGCCCTCCACCGCCTCGTCGGCGATGGCCTTGGTGGGCACGCTCTTGGGGCCGCGCGGGCCCTCGTTCGCGGTGACGAGCACCCGGGCGCCGCAGTCGAGGATGCGCTCGCGCAGCGACTCCGAGGAGAAGCCCGCGAACACCACCGAGTGCACCGCGCCCAGCCGCGCGCACGCGAGCATGGTGTACGCCAGCTCCGGAATCATCGGCAGGTAGATGCAGACGCGGTCGCCCTTGCGGACGCCGTGCGCCTTGAGCACGTTGGCCACCCGGCCGACGTGGTGCTGGAGCTCCCGGAAGGTGATGGTCTGATATTCGCCCGGCTCGTTCCGGGCCCAGATGATGGCGGCCTTGCCAGGGCGCTCGCGGGCGTGGCGGTCCACGCAGTTGTACGCGGCGTTGAGCTTGCCGCCGCTGAACCAGGAGAAGTCCACCTGCTCCGCGTCTACCTCGCGGATGGCCTCCGGTGGATGGAACCAGGTGAGCCGCTGGGCCTGCTCGCCCCAGAAGGCGTCGGGCTCTCGCAGGCTCATTTGATAGAGGTCGCGGTACTCCTCCAGCGTCTTCACGTGGGAGACCCTGGAGAAGTGCTCTTTCGGCGGGACGAACGAATCCTTCGCGGCAGTCATCGGGAGTGACCTCGGGGAGAGCAGGGGGTGTCAGTAGAAGAACTGGAGCTGCGCGGTGCCGGCGATGCCAGTCTCCGCCTCGGAGAGGTCGCCCAGGCGGGAGATGGCGACCTCCGTCTTCAGGTTGAAGGTGTGCTTCTGGAACCAGATGTTGAAGCCGGGCCTCACCACCAACGCGTCCTGCGCGATGACGCGCGAGTTGAAGTACTCGAAGGACACGAGCGGCTCGACCTGGCCGATGCGGTAGCCCAGCTCCGACAGGAAGCCCGTGCCGCTCTGTGGGCTGTCCATCCCCTGGCGGTAGGCGAACACGCCCGTCTGGAAGACGAGCTCCTGGTCATTGCCCATGGGCCAGTCCAGGAACACGTCCGCGGACAACGCCAGCGAGTCGTGCACGCCGCTGGCCGTCGCGACGGCCGCATGTTGGTAGTCCACGCCGGCCCCCACGGAGAGGTGGGGCTTGTCGGTGAAGTAGATGCCCTGGAAGAAGAGGTCCTCCTCGCGGGTGAGGAAGTTCCACCGCACCATCGCCACGCCCCGGGGGAGGTCATCCGGGTTGATGGTGGGCGCGTCCTCGCGCACGGTGCCCTCGGCTCCGTTGAGGATGGCGGCGCGGAAGCCGAGCGGCCCCACGAAGCCTCGAAGCTGCACGCCCATGTCGCGCCAGATTTTGCCGACGCCCGGCGTGAAGCGGATGAGGTTGGAGTGGTAGTCGACGGTGTTGAGAGCGATTGCGCCCTGCAGGTTGTGGCGCGACAGAGGGGCGATGAGGAAGCCCGCGTCCACCCAGAACTTGTCGGCGAACTCGTAGGAGATGAACGCGTCCTGGACGAAGAAGTCGATGTTGTAGTTGCCGTCCTTGCCGAAGTTGGGCTGGTCCGTCTCGAAGAAGAAGGACAGGCGCTTCGTCACGTTGCCGTAGACAAGCAGGCGCACGCGTCGCAGGAAGAAGTCGGTGCCCACGCCTCCGAGGGGCGCCCCGTCCTTGATGAACTGGGCCTGGGGCTGAATCAACATGTTGATGTTGAGGTGTGCCTCTTCGCCGAGGGTTAGCTTCCCGGCGAGCGCGGAGCCCAGGGGCAGCAGGGCCACCGCGAGCGTGAGCAGCAGCGGCAACGGGCGCGTGGGGGGGAGGGGCATGCCCGTCGCCCAGAGCAACACTCCGGCCAGCGGCCTCCGCGCGGAGATTCAAGACGTTGCAGGCTGGCTCGCCGCGTCAGGATGTTACGGAAGGTGACGTGGGCGTTACCTCGGTAACGAATCGTGCAATGCGTCGTAACAAATGGCGCGCAAGCAACGCCGTTGGCCGGTGACACCGTCCCTGCCCTGAAGGTGGTGTGTCAGGCGCGCGTGCGCGGGAGGCCGAGTTTCTGGCGTTTCTCCCACAGCGCCTTGCGGCTGATGCCCAGCCGCTTCGCCAGCTCCGTCTCGCCCATGTGCTCCTGGTGCTCCAGCACGAAGCGGCGGAAGTACTCCTCCATGGAGCCGCCCGTCTCCTCGGCCTCCGGCTCGACGGGCTCGGGTGCGTCGGGGGAGAGGGGACTCGCCTCGCCGCCGGGCAGCTCCAGCGCGAGCAGCACCGGGGTGATGACAGGGCCGTCCGAGAGGATGACGGCGCGCTCCAGGGCGTTCTCCAGCTCGCGCACGTTGCCGGGCCAGGGGTGGACGCTCAAGGCCAGCATCGCCTCGGGTGAGAGCGTGGCGGGGGCGCGGCCGAGCTTCCGGCAGGCCTTCTCCAGCAGGTACTTCGCCAGCACGGGCAGGTCTTCGCCGCGCTCGCGCAGGGGCGGCATGCGAATCTCCACCACGCGCAGGCGGAAATAGAGGTCCTGGCGGAAGACGCCCTCCTGCACGCGGCGAGGCAAGTCGCGGTGCGTGGCGGCGACGATGCGCACGTCCACCTTGCGAGGCCGCGTGGAGCCCACGCGCCGCACCTCGCCGTCCTGGAGCATGCGCAGGAGGCGCGCCTGCGCGGGCGCGGGGAGTTCGCCCACTTCGTCCAGGAAGAGGGTGCCGCCGTGCGAGGCCTCCACCAGGCCCGCGTGCGCGGTGAGCGCGCCGGTGAAGGCGCCCTTCTCGTGGCCGAACAGCTCGCTCTCCAGGAGGCCCTCTGGAATCGCCGCGCAGTTCACCGATATCAGCGGGCCGTCCGCGCGAGGGCTCTGCGCATGGAGGGCGCGGGCGACCAGCTCCTTGCCGGTGCCGGACTCGCCGAGCACCAGCACCGTGGCGGGGGAGGGGGCCACCTTGCGGATGCGCTCGAACACGTCGCGCATGGGCGGGCTGCTCCCCACCATGCCGCTCACGGGGTACGCCTGCTCCACCTCGCGCTTGAGCGCGGCGTTCTGCCGGGTGAGCTTGCCCTCGCGCAGCACGCGCTCCACCTGGAGCAGCAGCTCGTCGTGGTCGAACGGCTTGGCGATGTAGTCCACGGCGCCCAGCTTCATCGCATCCACGGCGGACTTCACCGTGGCGTAGCTCGTCATGATGAGCACCGGCACTCCCGGGCACAGCGCGATGACGTCCGTGCCCGGCGCGCCCGGCAGGCGCAGGTCTGAGAGCACCAGGTCGAACGAGTCCAGCGCGTAGTCGCTCGCGGCCTCCTGTACCGAGCCCGCCTCGGACACGTCATGCCCCGCGCGCACGAGCAACCGTCGCAGCTCCGTGCGGATGATGGGCTCGTCCTCGATGACCAGGATGCGACTCATGCGGTGGCTCCCGGACCTGGACGCGTGCTCGACTCCACGCCGCGCGCATCGGGCAGGCTCACCGTCACGCTAGTCCCTCCCTCCGTCCGACTGTCCACCTGAATGGTGCCGCCGTGTTCCCGGACGATGCCCGCCACCAGCGCGAGCCCAAGGCCCGTGCCCTCGCCCGGCTGCTTCGTGGTGAAGAACGGCTCGAAGACCCGCTGCGAGAGCTCGGAGGGAATGCCGTGCCCCCGGTCCAACACGCGCAGGTGGATGCGGCCCTGCGTGGCCTCCGCCTCCAGGTCCACGCTGGCGCCTTCGGGTGAGGCGTCCATGGCGTTGGTCAGCAGATTCACCAGCACCTGCTCCAGGCGCTGCGAGTCGCCCTGGACGACGAGCCCCTCCGGGCTGCGGTGCTCGAAGCGGACGCCTCGGGACTTCGTCGCGGTGCGCGCCAGGCGGGCGAGCTGCACGGCCTCGCTCAGCAGGGGGCCCACCTCCACGTGAGCGAAGGGGCGCGCCTCTCCGCCCACCGTGCCGGCGTGGCTGAAGCCCACCAGCGCGCGCACAATCGCGTCGATGCGGCGGCACTGCTGGAGGATGAGCTGGGTGCGCTCCTTCACCGCGTCCGCGTCATCCAGCTCGTACTTGAGGTTCTGCGTCAGGCTGGCGATGGCCGTCAGCGGATTGCCAATCTCGTGCGCCACGCCCGCCGCCACGCGCCCCAGTGAGGCCAGCCGGTCCTGGTGCGCCAGCCGCGCGTCCACGGCCTTGCGCGCCGTCAGGTCCTCCACGAGCAGCGCCATGCCCTCGGAGGTGCCGCCGCCTTCTTCATCCGGCGTCAGTCGTGAGCGGTGGAGCCGCAGCGTGCGCTCGGCTTCGTTCACCGTGACGCGCGTCTCGGTGTCCGCTTCAGCGCCGGCCGCGAAGTTGGAGAGGAGCGGTCCCCACGGGCTGGGCAGGGCGGAGAGGGGATGGCCGCGAGCGGCGTGCTCCTCCACGCCGGACAGGCGCTCCAGTGCGGCGTTCCAGATGACCACCTCGCCATCCGGTCCCACCGCGCACACGCCGAGCGGCAGGTCCTCCAGGATGCGCCGCAGGTAGCGCCGCACGGCCTCCACCGTGTGCACGGGACCCTGCATCCCCCGGGCATCGCGCAGGCGCTCCTCCACGAAGCGGAGCTGCTCGGCCAGCGCGGCGCGGGTGCCGGGCCCCAGGCGCAGCGCTTCCTCCACGGTGAGGCGCGCGAGCACCGGACCCAGGAGTCCGGACAGGTTTCGCTCCACGCCGTCGCGCAGGCGGCGCAGCTCCGAGGGGCGGCGCTCGTCAGGAGACATGTCCAGGCCCGCCAGCGCGCGGTCGACCTCCGCCGACGCGGCCTCGACACCGAGCAGGGGCGCGAGTCGCTCGCGGAACTCCCGGGGCGAGCCCGCCTCCACGCCACCGGAGACGAGTCCCGGAGCTTCCCGTGTGCAGGCCCGCGCGGCCTCGGCTTCGGACGCGGACTGTCGAGTGGCCAGGGACACGCCGACGAAGGCCAGCGTGTTGAGCGTGAGCGACGCGAAGGTGGAGAAGCCCCAGGGTTCGTCCCCCGGGAAGCCGAGCAGCACGGCGACGCGGTGGGTCCACGCGACCAGGCCAGGAGAGGCCCACAGCGGAACGACGAGCGTGAGCATCCACATGGCGGCCCCGGCGCCCAGGCCGGAGAGCAGTCCCGCGCGAGTGGCCCGCTTCCAGAAGAGCAGGCCCAGCACGCCCGGGGCGAACTGCGCCACCGCGACGAAGGACACGAGCCCCAGGTCCACGAGCCCCAGGCCGCGAGTGTCCAGGAGCCGGTAGAAGCCATAGCCCGCGAGGATGATGAGCGCGATGAGCAGTCGGCGCGCCCAGAGGAGCCAGCCGTAGAGGTGGGGCTGTCCGCGCGCGTAGCCCAGGGGCAGCACCAGGTGCGTCAGGCACATGGGGGCCAGGGCCAGCGTGGTGACGATGACCATGGCGCTGGATGCGGACACGCCGCCCAGGAAGGCCACCAGCGCGAGCCCCGTTGCGCCGCGCGAGGCGGGCACCGAGAGCAGGTGGAAGTCCGCGGGCCAGGGCAGGGACAGCGCCTCGCCGCTCCACAGCACCACGGGCACGGCCAGGTTCATCACCAGCAGGACGAGCGGGAAGGCCCACGTCGCGGTGGCGAGCGCGTCCCGCTCGGGGGCCTCGGTGAAGGCGACGTGGTAGCTGCGCGGGGTGAGGAAGGCGGCGGCGCAGGAGAGCACCAGCAGCGGAGCCCAGGACGCCTCGCGAGCGGGACGGCGCAGCTGCTCCACCGCCTCCGGGTTCGCCTCCAGCCACTTCCACAGGCCATCCACGCCACCGAAGACCGAGTGCACGGCCCAAGCGCCCACGGCCACGAGGGCCACGACCTTCACGGCGGACTCGAAGGCGATGGCCAGCATCAGCCCTTCGTGGCGCTCGCGCGGGGTGAGGTGGCGCGCCCCGAAGAGGACGGAGAAGACGATGAGCACCGCGCAGAAGCCCATGCCGACGAGCGTGGGCGAGGCGGACGGGCTCAGGACCTTGGCGGACTCGACGACGGCGCGCACCTGGAGCGCGAGGTAGGGGAGGCTGCCGGCCAGCATGAAGAGCGTCACTGCGGTGCCGGTGCTCTGGCCCGGGTAGCGGAAGGCGAGCAGGTCCGCCAGCGAGGTGAGCTGGAGCTCGCGAGTGAGGCGCAGCAACGGGCGCCACAGCACGGGCACGAGCAGACACGCCAGCGTGACGCCCAGGTAGATGCCCAGGTAGCGGAAGCCGTGTCGGGCCGCGTAGCCCACGCTGCCGAAGTAGGACCACGACGTCGCGTAGACGCCAAGCGCGAGCGCGTAGACGAGCGGGTGCTGGGTGATGCGCGAGGAGATGAGGCCGCGCTCGGCCGCGTAGGCGACGAGGAACAGCACCAGCAAATAAGCGACGGAGGCGGCGACGAGTGAGCCAATCTCAAGCGTCATGGCCACCGCTCCGGTACGCGGCCCAGGCGCCGAGGGCGATGACGCCCAGCCAGACGACGAAGGGCATGTACCCGGGCGCGTCCTCCGCCAACCACAGACGCCGCAGCGGTGAGCCGAAGAGGAGCACCGCGATGGTGAAGACGAGCAGCGACGGCATCGCGGGCGCGTCCTGCTCTGGGGGGCGCTTCATGGACGCGAGGATAGCAGCGGGGCGACGGCTGGGTGACAATGCGGTGACGTGCTTTCCGCCCGAGGCCCGCGTGCCTGAGTGGGGGGCGAGCCTTTCAAGTCGGTGAGGCCTGGAGCACGCGTGGGAAGGGGCAGGTCATGGCTGACGCAAGGGGGACGCCCGATTGGCGGTTTCGGCTGCGCGCGACCGCTCAGCGAAAGCAGTTCAACGCCGGTGCTCTGCTCATCTGGTGTGCCATCGGAGTCGCGGGAGCGAAGGTGGGCCTGGACGTGCTCGTCGCGGTGCTTCAGGCGCTCCGGCTCCCGGTGCACATGAATGCCCGGAGTTCGATGCCGGGTGTCCCGGCCCTGGGGCTGGTGCTCGGGGGATTGCTGGTGTCCGCCGCGCTGACGGGGTGGCTATGGATGGGCTTCCGTTTCGCGAGGTTCCTGGTGCGCCCGGTCATCGGCGAGGACCAGGTCGCGATGGACTCGAAAGGCGTGACGTGGAGACAGTGGAGGGGCCCGTGGAGTGAGGTGCACCACCTGCCGTACTCCGACGTGGCGGCTTTTCCTGAACCGGTGGGGAGTGTGACGGCGCTGCTGCACACTGGGAAGATTGTGGAGCTGGCGAGCGTGGGGGAGTTGGAGCACGAGGCGCTGTGGAAGCGACTGTGTGGACTCTCCGAGCTGGGTGTCACGCCCAAGGTGCTCACGGACTGTGTCCCCGAGGGCCGCGAAGCGATTGCGCTTCCTGGGGGAGGTGTGGTGCTTCGCCGCGAGTGGGATGGTGGGATTGAACGCGCCTGGGCGCTGGGAGGCGTGGTGTTCCTGCTCCTGGCGTCGGCGGCCGTCGTGATGTGGAGACAGGGCATCGATGGAAGCACCGTGGAGGGGCCGCTGTTCGCGGTGGCCCTGGTGGGGCTTGCGGGCTGGGTGGGACTGAAGGCCTGGCCTTCTTTTCAGGCGCGGAGGGAGTGGGAGATCCGTCCAGGTGTTCTCGACAAGTTGCGGTACCGCAGTGGATGGCCTGTGCGCGTGAGCCACCGCGTGAAGTCGCTGGAGGTGCGGCAGGACGAGACCGGGGAACTCGGCACGCCGGAGTGGGTGTATTTCTCCTTGTTCCTGAACACGTCCAAGGGCGCCGTGCGGCTGGAGCGTGGCAGCACCAGTGCCCAGTACATCCACCACCTGGGGCAATGGCTTGCTCATCGCCTCAAGGTTCCGCTGAAAGTTCTTGCCTCTTGAGCGGATGCAGGGGCTTGTGATGCTGGTTTCCGATGGCGACTTCGACACGCCGATGCTCCCCAGCGCCAGACGCCCCGCGCCCCAAGATGAGAGCATGCACGTCGAGAAGCTGTCGCTGAGTAGAGCGCGTCGGCTCGCCGACGATCTCGGCGAAGCGCGCCTGCAGCTCCGGGAGGCGCAGCTTGGAGAGGGATTCGAGGGTGCGGTGGGCGGTGTCGTTCATGTTGGGCTCCTTCGTGGTGGTGCCCGGTGCCGCCGCCGGACCGCCCGGCGTGGTCACCGGGCGGGTATGGGTCGAGGTGGCGGAAGCACGCGCGGTCGAACGCGCGCGGGTCGCTGGTGACGAACCTCCAGCGCTGCTCGCGCTCGTTCCCGTGCTGGACCTCGATGCGGTCGTGGGCGGTGACACTGCCGGCACGCTCGACCTCGTCGTCATCGCGGAGGATGGCGCCATCGCGGTCGGAGTCGAAGTCGGACGCGGCGGCGCGCGGCAGCACGGCTACGATGCGGACCTTGTGCCCGCGGAGGTACAGTGCTCGTCCCCGTCGTAGGTAGTGAGTGTGCCGTTCGTCTTCGCCATGTTCGTCCTCCGGTGCGGGAGCGCCCCGCGGGTGTCCGATACAGGCTTCGGTTCGCGCGACCATCAAGGCCAATCTGTGAGGTCCGCGAAGAACGCTGCTCGTCGCTCGCGGGCCTTGCTTTCGACGGCGAAGGAGGCCGTCATGCGCGCATGGCTGCGTACGTCGAGTCGCTCCGCCGAACGCCCCGCACGCTGACGGGGCAGCATCGGGACCCCGTGCGCCCGCGCCGTGTCGGTGGGGCGGTTGAACAGCTCGATCCCCAGGGTGAGAGAATCGATCGACCTCTCGAGCAAGGGCTGAACATCGCAGCGGAACTTGGGCATCTCGTGCGGTCTCCTACGAGCCGATCAGTCTCACGCAGCCTCACCACCGCTGGGAAGCGCCAACACCGCCGCGTCGAACGAGCCCTTCGGCAGGGCGATCGGGCTTTCGAGTTCGGTGGCCTCGTCGCTCACCTCGATGTTCAGCGCCGTCAGCGTGCTGCGCGCGTTCCGCAGGAGCAGGTCGAGCTTCTTCTGCGCCTTGCGGATCTCGTCGCTGATGCCGTCGACGTTCTTGCGGATGTTCTCGCTGTGCTTCTCCATCTTTTCGAGGCGCGCCAGCTCGTCCTCAATGCGCTTCTCGATGTCGCGCAGGGCGGTGATGTCGCCTTCGTCGCCGACGGTCTTGGTGCGCGTGACGAGCCCGACGCCGAGCAGCACCGCCGCGTGAAGGTAGGCATCCGTCAACGGGTCCTGGTCATCCCACACGACGAGCACGTTGTTGCCGTAACGGGCGAAGCGCGGGAACACGTCGCTGGCGTGCGACCGCGCCATGACGAAGACGCCCGCCGCCGCGTCGCGATTCTTGCGGGCGGCGTCGAGCTCGTCGAGCGCCTTCTGCACTGAGTAGCTCGCGTCGCGCTTGGCTTCGAAGACCACGCCCGTACCCGCGAACGCGCTCTCCTGGGTGAAGCGCACCACGGCGTCACCCTTCTTGCTGCGGCCCATGCCCGCCGTGGCACCGGTGGCGTCGAACACGCACGGGGCCCCCTGCGTCGCGCTCCGCACGAAGGCGATCACCGCGTCCTCGAACACCAGCCCGCCGCGCGTGGTCTTCATCTCCTGCGTGCGCTTGGTCTCGATGCGCACCAACGCCTCGCGCACCTCCTTCTCGAACCGCACCTGCCGCTCCTCCTGGCGCTTCACCAGGGCGAGCTGCGAGGCCGACTGCTCTTGCAACAACTTCGACAGGCTGGCCTTCAGCATCGCCATCGGTGAGGCGGGGTCTTCGGGATTCACGGCGGACAAGACCGCGCGGCGCGAGCGCTCCGTCTCGCGCACGAGGCGGCTCAGGAGCGACTGCTCGTCGTTGGCGTCGAGCGCGGCGAGGGCCGCCGAGAGCTGTCGCTGGCGATCCTCGTCGGCGTCCTTCAGCTCTTCGCGCAGGCTCTTGAGGAAGCGCGCCACGGCGCCGTCCTCGGCAAGCGGATCAAGCGCGCGCACCAACTCGGCGTGGCCCTCGCCCATCACGGCGCGCAGCTGCGCCTCGAGCACCTTCACGAGGCCGGTGCTGTCGGTGGGGGAGAGCTTCTTGAAGAGCGGGCTGGTCTCGCCCACCTGCTTTGCCAGCGTCTCGGCGAGCACGCTGCCCTGCGGGCCGAGGAACTTCTGGAGCTGCCGCGCCAGGATGCCCTCATCGTCCACGAACGCCGAGAGGCGCTGCGTGACCTGGCCGTCCTTCGGGTCGAAGAAGCGCGTGAGCACCGCTCCGATCGTCTGCTGTTGCTGCTCGACGTAGACCTTGAGCTGCTTGTCGATGTCGCCGAGGAGCGCCGTCCCGACGTCCTTCAGCTTCGACTCCTGGGCCGCCTGGTGAGCGTTGGAGAGGGCGCGCAGGCCGATGGCCCACGCGTCTTGTGCGAGCTGGTCGCGCGCGGGCTCGTCGAGAGCGCCGAACAGCGCGATGCTGTCGGGGCGGCGATCGCGCAGGTCGAGGGCCACCTCCTCGGAGGCGAAGAGAACGGAGACAGAGAGGGGCTCGATGCGATGATTGTTCGTCATGATGCCGGGCCGCAATGCAGCCGCCGCGCCAAGCGGCTGGACCCCGTCCCGGCCCCTCGTGGTCGCGTCTTTTCGATGGTTTACGTCTCTTGCGCCGGACAAGACCTCTTGTTGTACAGTAAGCGTTCTTATATCCTCCGCAGGTGCGAAACGTCCTCGTCGCCTGGATTGGCAAGACCGACCTCCGAGCGCCCACCGAGAGTGAGTCGGTGGGCCAGGGGCCGATCGCGCAGGGGCTCGCCAACCGCGACTACGATGAGGCCTTCCTCCTCTCCGACTACGACGACAACCTCGTCCAGCCCTACCTCAAGTGGCTCAAGGGCCGCACGAGAACGCGCGTCGAGGTCCTGCCGCACAAGCTCTCGGGCCCTACCAACTTCGGTGAGATCTACGAGGCCGCGGTGCGCGGTGTGGAGCACGCCCTCGGCAACGCCAAGGACGCGCAGCTCTCTTTTCACCTTTCGCCCGGCACGCCCGCGATGGCGGCGGTGTGGATCATCCTCGGCAAGACCCGCTTCCCCGCCGAGCTCATCGAGTCGTCGCGAGAACATGGCGTCCGCACTGCCTCGGTGCCCTTCGACCTCTCGGCCGAGTTCCTGCCCGATCTCCTCCGAGAGCAGGACGAGCGCCTGAAGCACATCGCCACCGGCGCGCCGCCCGAGGCGCCCGAGTTCGCCGACATCATCCACAAGAGCCGCGTGATGAGTCGGCTCATCGAGCGCGCCCGCCGCGTCGCCGTCCGCAGCGTGCCGGTGCTCATCGAGGGCGAGTCGGGCACCGGCAAGGAGCTGCTCGCCCGAGCCATCCACCGGGCCAGCCCCCGTCGCGACAGGACCTTCATCGCCGTCAACTGCGGCGCCATTCCCCCCGAACTGGTCGAGTCGGAGCTGTTCGGCCACAAGAAAGGCTCCTTCACGGGCGCGAGCTCGGACCGGAAGGGCCACTTCAAGGAGGCTGACGGTGGCACCCTGTTCCTCGACGAGCTGGGCGAACTGCCTGGGCCCGCGCAGGTGAAGCTGCTCCGAGCCATTCAAGAGGGCGAGATCGTGCCCCTCGGCGAGAGCAAGCCCGTGAAGGTCGACGTGCGCATCGTCGCCGCCACCAACCGCACGCTGACCGAGGAGATCGCCTCGGGTCGGTTCCGCGAAGACCTCTTCTACCGGCTCGCCGTGGCCGTCTTGAAGCTCCCGCCGCTCCGCGAGCGCCAGGGCGACGTGGGCATGCTTATCGACCACCTGCTCGTCCAGGTGAACCGCGAGGCCCAGAGCGAGCCCGGCTTCAAAGAGAAGAAGATTTCCGCAGGCGCAAGGAACCTTCTTCTCTCGCACCCCTGGCCAGGCAACGTGCGCGAGCTGGGCAACACCCTGCGCCGCGCCGCCATCTGGAGCGATGGTGCCGCCATCTCGTCGGAGGACGTGCGCGAAGCGCTGCTTCCCGTGGCCAAGAGCGCGCGACCGGATGTGCTCGGGCGGCCCCTCGGCGGCGGCTTCAACCTGCGAGACTTGTTGAAAGAAGTCGCGCGCCACTACCTCGAGCGCGCGATGGACGAGGCGCAGGGAAACAAGACGAAGGCAACGGAGCTGGTGGGCCTGCCGAGCTACCAGACGTTGACGAACTGGCTGAAGACCTACGAGGTGCAGGGCTGATGGCACGTTCATTGAAAAGGGGCCCGGCATGGTCAGCAACGCCGCGCGAGGAGAGGATGTCCCGTTCATGAAGTCAGTGAACTTCGAGTTCCTCCGCGCGCGCCGCGCCGTGCTGGCCGATCTCGCGGGCTTCGCCGAGCGCTACGCCCACGAAGACCCCGCGAGTTCGCTCATCAAGCAGCGCAGTTTCGTGGAGCACGCCGTCGCGGCCATCTACGAGAGCTACCGCCTCCGTCCGCCGTACTCCGACAACCTGAACGATCTGATGAACGAGACCGCCTTCCGGCAGGCGGTGCCCGAGGTCGTCCAGAACAAACTCCATTCCGTGCGCAAGGCGGGCAACCATGCCGCGCACCCGCGACGGCCCATTACGAGCCAGCTCTCGCTCGAGTGCTTGGCGCAGCTCTTCGACATCGCGCGCTGGTTCTTCGTGCAGCTCGATGGAGGGAAGCTCGACGCGACGCCGAAGTACACGCCGCCACCGCCCGAGCCGGCGAGCGCTGCGAAGACGAAGGACGCCCTCGAGAAGCTGCGCCTCGCTGAAGCCAAGTACGAGTCCGTCCTCAAACGTCTCGACGAGGAGACCAAGAAGCGGCTCGAGGCCGAACGCGCCGCGACGGAGGCCACGCGCACCGCCGAGGAGAACGCGAGCGAGCTGACCAAGCTCCGTGATGCGGGCCAGAAGGTCGCCTCGGCCCTCGAGTTCAACGAGGCCACCACACGCCGTCGCCTCATCGACCAGTCCCTGCTCGCCGCCGGATGGAACGTCGGCGTCGATGGCAAGAGCACCGAACAGGTGAAGCAGGAGCTGACGCTCGCGGGCCTCCCCACGCCGAGCGGCGATGGCTTCGCCGACTACGTGCTCTACGGCGACGACGGCAAGCCGCTGGCGGTCATCGAGGCGAAGAAGACCGCGAAGGATGCGCGCGCAGGAGGCGAGCAGGCGCGCCAGTACGCCGACGCGCTCGAGAAGGCGACCGGCGTGCGCCCCGTCGTGTTCTTCACCAACGGCATCGACGTCTTCTTGTGGGACGAAGCGCAGGGCTACCCGTACCGCAAGGTCTACGGCTTCTACTCGAAGGACAGCCTCGAGTACCTGGTCCACCAGCGCACCGGAAAGAAGGCACTTGCCCACGTCGAGCCGAACCTCGCCATCGCCAACCGCATGTACCAGCTCGAAGCGGTCAAGCGCGTGTGCGAACGCTTCACGGGCAACTTCCGCAAGGCGCTTGTCGTGCAAGCCACCGGCACCGGCAAGACGCGCGTCGCCATCTCGCTGTGTGACGTGCTGATGCGCGCGGGTTGGGTGAAGCGCATTCTCTTCCTCTGCGACCGCAAGGAGCTGCGCCGCCAGGCCGACCGCGTCTTCAAGGAGTTCATGCCCGGTGAGCCGCGGGTGATCGTCGACGCCTCGACGGCCAACGACCGTGACAAGCGCATCTACCTCGCCACCTACCCGGCGATGATGAAGGCGTACGAGGACTTCGACGTCGGCTTCTTCGACCTCATCATTGCCGACGAGTCGCACCGCAGCATCTTCAAGAAGTTCCGCTCGCTCTTCCAGTACTTCGACGCATTGGAAGTCGGCCTCACCGCGACGCCGGTGAAGTTCATCGAGCGCAACACCTACGAGCTGTTCGCCTGCGAGAACGGCGATCCCACGTCGGCCTTCGACTTCCAGCAGGCCATCGAGTCCAAGCCGGCCTACCTCGTGCCGTTCCGCGTGATGCAGGTCAGCACCAGGTTCTCACGCGACGGCTTCCGCTATTCGCAGATGAGCGCGGAGCAGCGCGACCAGCTCGAAGACCAGGACCCACAAGCGCAGGCCGTCGACTACGACAGCGAAGACCTCGACAAGTACTTCTTCAACAAGGACACCACACGCGCCATCTGGCGCTCGCTGATGGAGGGCGGCATCCGCGAGGCGACGGGGCAGCATGTCGGCAAGACCATCGTCTTCGCGCGGAACCACCTGCACGCGGTGCATCTCGCCGAGGTCTTCAGCCAGCTCTACCCGCAGTACGGCTCGGCCTTCTGTCGCGTCATCGACAATCAGGAAGCGAAGGCGGACCAACTCATCGACGACTTCAAGAACCCCGAGAATGAGCTGACCATCGCCATCTCGGTCGACATGCTCGACACCGGCATCGACGTGCCCGAGGTGGTGAACCTGGTCTTCGCCAGGCCGGTGAAGTCGTACGTGAAGTTCTGGCAGATGATCGGTCGCGGCACGCGCCTGCGCAAAGATCTCTTCGGACCCGGCAAGGACAAGACCGAGTTCCTCATCTTCGACCACTGGCAGAACTTCTGGTTCTTCGACGAGAAGTACAAAGAGGTGCAGCCGGCGCCGCAGAAGTCGCTGCTTCAGCACCTGTTCGAGGCACGCGTGGAGCTGCTCTCGGTCGCCATCGACAAGATGGACGAGGCCGCGATCGGGATCGCAGAGCAGCAGATCCTGGGCGACATCCGTGCGGTGCGAGACACGAACGCCATCGACGCCCGCGACAAGTGGAAGGAGCTGACACAGCTTGCGGACGGCGATCGCGTCCACCACTTTGCTGCCGCCACCAAGGCCGATCTGCTGTCGATCGTCGCCCCTCTGCAGCATCTCCGGAGTATCCGAGGCGACGAAGACGCGTACCGTTTCGACCTGCTCATGACCCGCTTGCAGATCGAGCTGCTCAAGGGCGGCCCGAGCGCGCCCAAGGTGCAGGATCTGAAGGGCCGCGTCGAAGAGGCTGTGGAGCTGCTCGGCAAGAACCTCCAGCCGGTGAAGGCCAAGGCCGACTCCATCAAGCAGGTGCGCGACAAAGGCTTCTGGAGCGCCGTCGAGGTCCAGCGCCTCGAAGGACTGCGGAGCGAGCTGCGCTCGGTGATGAAGTACCAGCAGCTCCCCACGACGACGCGCGTGGCGCCGCAGGTCTTCGACGTGACCGACGATGGCCATGTCGCGCAGTCGTACATCCCGAAGCTCGAAGGGCTTGACCTCGTCGAGTACCGCACGCGCGTGGAGAGGGTGCTCAAGGCGCACTTCGCCAACAACCCCGTCTTGCTGCGCATCCGCGCCGGGCAGACGGTGCAGGAAGCCGAGCTCGAAGAGCTGGCGCGCCTCGTCCTTTCGGTCGACGACAAAGCCAACGTCACGCACCTCGCCGGGCACGACCCTTCGATGCGGCGCTCGCTGCTCGCGGTGTTCCGTGGGCTCGTGGGCCTCGAAGCCGAGGCTGTCGAGAAGGCCTTCACCGAGTTCGTCCACAAGCACCCGCGTCTGTCGTCGCAGCAGCTCCGCTTCCTGCAGGTGCTGCGGAACTACATCGCCCAGAACGGCGGCATCGAGCTCGAGCGCCTCTACGAGCCGCCGTTCACCACCCTCCACGCCGAGAGCGTGGACGGCATCTTCAACGACAAGGAAGACGTCGATGAGCTGCTGGCCATCTTGAGCGTCTTCGAGCCGAAACGAGTGATTGCATGAGTACCCTGACCACGCAGCAGAAGAGCGACATCGACAAGCTCTGGACCGAGTTCTGGACCGGCGGCATCACCAACCCGCTCACCGTCATCGAACAGATCTCGTTCCTCATGTTCGCGCGGCTGCTCGACGTGATGGAGACCACCGGCGAGCGCAAGGCCGAGCGCACCAAGAGGGAGTTCCACGGTCGCTTCAAGGGTGCGACCGACCCGCGCCGCTGGAAGAACTTCAAGCAGAAGGACGCCGCCGAGATGTTGCGCGTGGTGCGTGACGAGGTGTTTTCGCACTTCCGCAAGCTGAACGGCGGGACGACGTTCGCCGAGTACATGCAGGACGCGCAGCTCATGATCCAGAAGCCGAGCCTCTTGGTCTCGGCGGTGAACATGATCGACAAGCTGCCCATCACCGACGGCGACGCGAAGGGCGATCTCTACGAGTACCTGCTCTCGAAGCTCACGACGGCGGGCATCAACGGCCAGTTCCGCACGCCCCGCCACATCATCCGCTTCATGGTGGAACTCTTGGAGCCCAAGCCCACCGAGACCATCGGCGACCCGGCCTGCGGCACGGCGGGCTTCCTCGTCGAGACGATGCAGTACCTGCTCAAGGAGCACACCTCGCCGCAGGGCCGCCTCAAGGGCGAGAACGGCGAGGTCATCTACACCGGCGACAAGCTGGAGCCGTACCGCGCGCACATCCAGAGCGGCATGTTCCACGGCTTCGACTTCGACGCGACCATGCTCCGCATCGCGTCGATGAACCTGATGCTCCACGGCGTCGACAACCCCGACATCCACTACCAGGACACGCTGTCGAACAGCTTCCCCGAGAAGTTCGCCAAGCAGGCGACGGGCGGCTTCGACGTCATCCTCGCCAACCCCCCGTTCAAGGGCAGCCTCGACGAGGGTGACGTCCACCCGTCGCTGACGCAGGCGGTGAAGACCAAGAAGACCGAGCTGCTCTTCGTGGCGCTCATCCTGCGCATGCTCAAGAAGGGCGGACGGAGCGCGACCATCGTGCCGGACGGTGTGTTGTTCGGGTCGAGCAAGGCGCACACCGCGCTGCGCACCATACTGGTAAAGGACAACCAACTCGAAGCGGTCATCTCGCTGCCGAGCGGCGTGTTCAAGCCCTACGCTGGGGTGTCGACGGCCATCCTCGTGTTCACCAAGGGCGGCAAGACGGACCACGTCTTCTTCTACGACGTCGGGGCCGACGGCTTCTCGCTCGACGACAAGCGCGACGTGGTGAACGACAACGATCTGCCCGACGCACTTGAGCACTGGCGCAAGAGGAGCGCGAACAGGGACGCCGACAGGACAGCGACGCACTTCATGGTGCCGGTGGCCGACATCGAGGCCAAGGACTTCGACCTCTCTATCAACCGCTACAAGGAGGCGAAACACGAAGTCGTCACGTACGACCCGCCGAACAGGATCATCGGCAGGCTGCGCAAGCTCGAAGCCGAGATCGCGAAAGACCTGAGTGAGCTGGAGGCGATGCTGTGACGACCTCGCCTTGGCCCGTACGTCCGCTCACCGAGTGCGGTCGGCTGCTTTCCGGGGGCACGCCCAGCAAAGCGAATGCGGCATACTGGGAAGGTCACATTCCCTGGTACAGCTCGAAGGAGCTGAAGGCGTTCGAGCTGAGTGACAGCGAGCTTCATGTGTCAGCGGAGGGAGCGGCGAATGGAAGCAACCTCGTGCCGCCCGGCACCGTCCTTTTTGTGGTGAGAGGCATGAGCCTCGCGAACGAGTTCCGCGTCAGCCGCACGCTCGTCGAGGCCACGTTCAATCAGGACGTGAAAGCGCTGATCCCTGCGCCGGATCTCGACTCGCGCTACTTAACGCGGTGCCTCCGCTGGCTTCAACCGAGGGTTCTCTCGAGCACCGAGGAGTCGTCTCATGGAACGAAGCGACTGCCCGGCCAGGTCTTTGAGAACCTACCCGTGCCCGTACCGCCGATTGCTGAGCAGCGCCGAGTCGCCGACATCCTCGACAGGGCCGACGCCATCCGCCGCAAGCGCAAGGAGGTGATCGCCCTCACCGAGGAGATGCTGCGCGCAGCATTTCTGGAGATGTTCGGTGACCCGGTGACGAACGCGAAGCGCTGGCCGGCGAAGCCGCTCGCAGAACTCGGACGCGTGACCACCGGCAACACACCATCGCGTGGCGTTCCCGCCTACTTCGGCGACGACATCGAGTGGATCAAGTCCGACAACATCAACACGCCCAGCCACTACCTTACCCGAGCGACCGAGGGGCTCTCGGCGCAGGGACGCGCCGTCGGAAGAACCGTGCCTGCGGGCAGCACCCTGATGACCTGCATCGCCGGCAGCCCGGACTGTATCGGCAACGTCGCCCTCGCGGACCGAGAGGTGGCCTTCAATCAGCAGATCAACGCCGTGACGCCTCATGATGGTGTCGACTATCGATTCCTCTACGTCCTTCTCCTCGTCGGAAAGCGACTCGTACAGGCCGCGTCCACGAACAGCATGAAGGGCATGGTCAGCAAGGGGAAGCTCGAGGACGTGCTGGTCCCTGCGCCTCCACCGAAGGCGCAGGCCCAGTTCGGTGAGGCCTTCGACCGCGTGTTGCGTCTCAGTCGCCGGCAGGAGGCAGCTCAGAGCGAGGCGCAGACCCTGTTCGACACCACGGTCCAGCGTGCGTTCTCCGGGGAACTCGCGTCGTGAGCTGGCAAGTCGGACAGCGCATTGTCGCGGATGCGACGGGGGCCACCGTGCGCGGAAGCAGAATCGCTGGCGGCACGCAGCTTCACATCGACGTCGCGTTTCGGCTGGTCGAGTGGCCCTGGAAGGAGAACGGCCTGATCTCCCTTGTGCCTCAGCCAAGCGAGGTCGCGGCGCGCTTCGCTCGCGGGGAGCTGAACCTCGGCTTCGCATTGCCGAACCCAACGAGTCTGGTCTCGCCCCCAAGCCACTCCTCGACGGCTTCGGTTCACTTCACGTTGGCGCTGTCGACGCAGGCACTCGTTGCGCTGGAGACTGCGCGCGATGGAGGCTCGATCGCGTTCTTCATGACGCTGGTTGCGCATCCGGTACGGCTTGCGCAACACGAAGGGTATGCACCCGGCATCGAGGTCGTGCCGACGGTCGAACAACGGGCGTTCGAAGTACCGAAGGAGCAGTGGCTCGCGGTGCTCAAGAGCGTCGGGTACTGCGACTCGATCCTCACTGAGGCGCGGCTTCCGACGAGTGGGCCCGAGTCCACCAGCGTAGGGCGACAGAGGGTCGTGAACGCGGTCAACGCGCGCAACGACGGGCGCTACCGAAACACGGTGCAGGAGTGCCGCATCGCGCTCGACGCGCTCAAGACCGCTCGCTTCGGAGGTCGGGCACCCGACGAGGTCGCGCAGTTCCTCCAGAAGAACGCGCGCAACCTCTCGCAGGCCGAGCGGTTCTCGGCATTGCAGGTCGCGATGCAGCTCTTCTTGTCGCCCGTGCATCACGATGGCGTGCCCGACGAGGAGTTCAGCCGCGAGGACGCAGACCTCGCCATCGCGATGACGGCGGCGCTCCTGCGCCTCGCGCCGCGCTGGGGCGCCCAAGACACCGAGCGCGACACCAGGGAGTCGTCGTAGTGACCACCTTGCGCGGCAAGAAGTCGGCCTCGAAGAAGGTCGCCACCGTGCGGCGACCCTCGAGCGCGCTCGCAAAGTCCGACGCGGCGTTCGCCTCGGAGTTGGTGCGCGACCTCTCGGAGATGATCGAGGCGGCCCAGAAGCAGGTCGCCACCGTCGCGAACGTGGCGCTCACCGCGCTCCACTGGCAGATCGGCCACCACGTTCGCACGCATGTTCTCGAGGGCCGCCGCGCGGAGTACGGCGGGCAGATTGTCTCCACGGTGTCGAGACAATTGGCAGAGCGCTTCGGGCGCGGCTTCAACGACAAGTCGCTGCGGCACATGGTCCAGTTCGCGACCGCCTTCCCCGACCGCGAGATTGTCTCCACGGCGTGGAGACAATTGACCTGGAGCCACTTCAAGGTGCTCACCTACCTGAAGGACCCGCTCGCCCGCGACTTCTACTTCGCGATGTGCCGCATCGAACGGTGGTCGGTGCGCGAGCTCGGTGAACGCATCCAGAGCATGCTCTTCGAGCGCACGGCGCTCTCGAAGAAGCCCAAGGAGCTCATCAAGAAGGAACTGGCCGCGCTGCGTGAGACCGGCGAGCTGACCCCCGACCTGGTGATGCGCGACCCGTACATGCTGCCCTTCCTCGGGCTCGCCGACACCTACAGCGAGAATGACCTCGAAGCGGCCATTCTCCGCGAGATCGAGCGCTTCCTCCTGGAGCTGGGCGTAGGCTTCACTTTCGTCGAGCGCCAGAAGCGCATGACGCTCGACGGCGACGATCACTACCTCGACCTCCTCTTCTTCCACCGCCGCCTGCGCCGCCTCGTAGCGATCGAGCTCAAACTTGGCGACTTCAAGGCCCAGGACTCCGGTCAGATGGAGCTGTACCTGCGCTGGCTGGACAAGCACGAACGCCAGCCCAGCGAGCAGCCGCCGCTCGGCATCATCCTGTGTGCGGGCAAAAAGCGAGAGACGGTCGAGATCCTCGACCTCGACGCGCGCGGCATTCACGTGGCGGAATACCTGACCGAGTTGCCACCTCGGAAGCTCCTCGAGGAGCGCCTGCACAAGGCCATCGAGAGCGCTCGCAACCGAATCGCCCCGGGCAAGCTGGGAGGCCCGAAGTGAGGCGGCCGATGACCGGAGTCGTGCAAGGGGCGCTTGCACCAATTGGCGGGCATCGGTTGCCCATGGCGGAGACCGCATGCTGACCTCGCTTGAGATCGAGAACTTCAAGGGCATCGGGGCTCGCCAGCGTATCGACTTCGCGCCGCTGACCCTGCTGTTCGGCGCGAACAGCGCGGGCAAGAGCAGCATCCTGCAGGCGCTCGTCTACCTGCACGAGCTGATCGAGCGCGGCTCGGCTGACGTCGATCGCACCGAACTGGGCGGCCATGTGCTCGAGCTCGGCGGCTTCGCGCGGCTTGTCCACCAGCACGACACCGCGCGCGGCATCGTGCTGCGCGCCGAGTTCGCCACGCCCGGCGGCCTCGAGCGCTTCGGGCGCGACCTGACCGACTTTCCGTTCCCCGACCTCGACGACGATGTGGAGAGCGCGTGGCTCGAGCTGACCGTCGAGCACCGCACCACGACCGCCTTCCGAGGGCCGATCGTCAGCGGGGTGCGTATCGGAGTGAATGGCGACTCCGAGCCCCTCATGTGGCTCGAGGTCGGCGCGACGATGCGTGAGGGGGAGCCGCTCCACGCGCGGGTGAACCTCGGTCACCCGCTCCTCGCGACCGAGACGCGGGAGCTGCCTGGTGGCTACGCCATCGAGGCCGATGGCACTCGGCGCCCCTTCACCGCGAAGCACGCCCCGGCGGACGTCACCGAAGCGTGGGAGCAGATCGCCATCCCTGAGGAGGAACTGCACCGGGAGTTGGAAGCCGAGGGAGGCGGTTCCGGTGGGGGAAGCGGCGCAGGCGCCGGGCTCGGCGACGGCAGCGGCTTCGGCGACGGCCGCTCGCTGCCGGTGTTCGCGCTCGCGCGGACTCGGGCGTCAGCCCTGCCTGCGCAGGGCGAGCCCCTACGGGTCGTGGCGGCAGGCGACATCGAGGGCGACAAAGAGGAGCTCGTCTCGCTGCGACTCAAGCCCGCGTCCGATGAGGTGAAGCGACAAATCGAGGCGCTCGATGCGTCAATTGCCCTCCGAGAGCGCGCTGCGCGGGAGGTCCGTACGTTCTTGGAGATGGTCGTGCTCGGCACGACCTCTCAGCTCGCGGGCTTCCTGCGTGACGCCCAGTACATCGGGCCGCTGCGCATGATCCCGCCGCGCGGGTTTCTCTACGAGCGCGCCGGCCGCATCACGAGCTGGGCCGACGGCCTCGCCGCGTGGGATCTGCTCCTCGCGGACCGCCTCACGCTCGTCGAGCGGACGAACGAGTGGCTGCGCAAGCTCAACGTCGGCTGCAGGGTGGTCGTGCAGCAGCTCTTCGAAGGCAACGTCGACGCTGAGGACGTCGCGGCAGGTCACGTCGACAAGACGGTGCGGCGCCTCTTGCTCGATACCGGCGCGGGCTCGTTCGTGCTGCCATCGGAGGTGGGTTCCGGCATCTCTCAGCTCATTCCCGTGGTCGTTGCCGCCATCGAGGGGCGCGGTGGTCTCTCGCTGGTCGAACAGCCGGAGATCCATGTCCACCCGGCCGTGCAGGTGGGGCTTGGCGATCTCCTCCTCGATGCAGCGAGCCGCGAGGGGCAGCGCCGAATCATCTTCGTTGAGACCCACAGCGAGCACCTGCTCCTGCGGGTCATGCGGCGCATGCGCGAGACCCACGAGGGCACCGTGCCGGAAGGTGGTCGTACCGTACGGCCAGCGGATGTCTCCGTGGTGCTCGTCGAGAGGGACGGTTCGCGTAGCATCAGCCGCAAGATGCCGCTGAACGAGCGCGGAGAGCTGGTCAAGGCCTGGCCCGGAGGGTTCTTCGAAGAAGGCCTTGGAGAGGTGCTGTGATGGCGTTGCTCGCCGAGTATGCGCTCACGCCCGACGTCTTCGACGTGACGGCCTACACCAGCGAGGAGGTCTGCGGTCTCCATCTGCAAGCCCTCAAGGACGTGCTCCTCCACGAAGGGCTCGTCCGCAACCTACGCGCGGGCGAGTGGGCCAAGACTTTCGACGACTCGTCGCGCCCGTGGCACCAGCGCGGCAAGGAGCTACTGAAGAAGCTGCGGACGCAGCAGCGGATCGTCTTCGCCGATCCGGCCGGCGCTGCCAACCCGCAGACCGACGCCGACTGGTGCATCGAGGCGCTCGCGAGCCACTCGGCACGGCCCCTCGCGGGCGTGATCGCGACCGATGCCACTGCAATCCCGCACACTCGCAACGCGATCGTCAGCTCCATGAGCAAGTTGTCGAGCGCGCCTTGGTGGGCCGCGCGGAGCCCGTCGCTGCGCCTCGGGCGGACGCTCGTGGACTACGAGGCCGCCCTCGCACCGGTGTTGCGGCATGCCAACTCGCTCATATTCGTCGACCCGTTCATCGATCCTACGGA
The DNA here is from genome assembly GCF_024198215.1 of Myxococcus qinghaiensis. Lineage (GTDB taxonomy): Bacteria > Myxococcota > Myxococcia > Myxococcales > Myxococcaceae > Myxococcus > Myxococcus qinghaiensis. The sequence continues at coordinate 176,090 of NZ_JAKCFA010000008.1, read as the reverse complement.
CCACCACCAGTATGGCGACCTGATGAAACTCCTCGCGGGGCTACGTACGCGTTCGGTAAAGCCGCTCGTCGAGATCCATCGAGCGGCCCGGTACGGCGCCGGTAACGACAAGCGCCCTCAGGTGAGCGACGTGGTCGCGGCGCTGACGCCAGCCATCACCACGGCGGCCAAGACCGCGGGGATGTCGGTGGAAGTCTTCCTCTGGGATGACATCCACGACCGCTACCTGATCACCGACCTCATCGGCATCAGCATGCCGTACGGGTTCGGCACGACGAAGGCGCCCAACGCTCGGACGACGTGGACACGCCTCGGACGCGACGACCGCGATGCCGTTCAGCGCGACTTCGACCCCGCGCGTCGTGCCCCTCGCCACCGCTTCACCGTGAAAGGAACGTGATTGCGATCGAGCGACTCGACAGCGCCACCCTCGAATCCCTCTGCGGTGTGCTTGGTGACACGGGCGGCGGTCTCACGGGGACCGAGATCGGCGGGCTGCTTCGCCAGTGCCAGATCGAAGACGTCGCGCCGGGCATCACGACGCGACATCGGCTCTACGAGGCGCTGGCTGCGCGTCAGCAGTGCGACGGTGTAGCCAGAAACGTGCTCGCCAAGGCGCCCTGGCGCCTGCGCGGGCGGTTAGGGAAAGAGACGTCGGCCATCTTCGAGGCCCCCACCCTCCAGGACGCCAGGAAGCGACTGGAGGCCCTCCAGGAGGGCCTGGGGCGCCAGGTGCCCGAGGCCATGGAGTGTCTGCGCCAGGGCTTCGCCGCCGCCACCTGCTTCTTCTCCTTCCCCAAGGCCCACTGGAAGCGCCTGCGCAGCACCAACGGCCTGGAGCGTCTCCACGGCGAGGTCAAGCGCCGCATCCGCTCCGTGGGCGCCTTCCCGGACCGCGCCATCGCGCTGCGCCTCATCACCGCTGTCGCCCTCGAAGTCACCGGAGTCTGGGACGACCGCCGCTACCTCGATATGTCCCTGCTCAAATCAACCCCAGACACCACCGCTGCTTGATGCCTCCAAGGAGCATTCCTCCCCCGAACCCCCTCCGAACCAACTACACAAGATTCGGGACTTGACCCAGTCCCACGCCACTTCTCTGCAGACGCTCAGCACACAGGGTCCACCTCCATGCCCACGACCGCGAAAGCACCAAGCCGCAGAGTCTCGTCCAGCGGGAGGAACAGCAACGTGCCTTTTTGTCTAACCACGTCCAGCCTTCCTCCTCCGATGAGGGCCTCTCCACGTGACGGAAGTCCGCCCGACCTGGTAGCGGCCGCCACGGCGGGGCCTTCGTTTCTTGACCTGAGTCAATGAACCAGGCTGAGGCCCCCTTCTACTCTCGTGGCCACAACGGTGCATCACGGCACCGCGCCTCGATATGAACACCGCCAATCACAAACCCGGCAGGGTCCTGGGTCTCCTCTTCATCCTCCCGTTCTTCGCCTACGGAATCGGCTCCGCCGTCATCGGCTCATTGCTGGAGGGCACAGACCCGCTGTCCCAGGTCATCGAGCACCGCCCCCGGTATGTCGCCGGTGCACTGCTCCTGCTGCTCAACTCCGCGACGGTGGTGGGCATCGGTGTCCTCTTCTTCCCCATCGGCAGGAGGCACCACCCAGGTATCGCCCTGGCCTATATCTGCACGAGGGTGATGGAGGCCCTGCTGCTGACCGTGGGAGTCCTCTTCCTGCTTTCCATCCTCCACCTTTGGGAAGGCGCACCGGGCCTCGGGGACTCCAGGGCGCAGGAGCTGCTGACCCTGACGACGCTCCTCGCGAGAGGAAACTTCTGGGCCTACCAACTCGCCATGTTCGTGCTGGGGGCGGGCAGCGTGGCGTTCTGTGTGCTGCTGTTCCGCTCCGGTCTGGCGCCACCCTCCCTGGCCCTGCTCGGAGTGGCAGGCTACGCCCTGCTGGCGCTGGGGTGTGTCCTGGAGTTCCTCGGGCTCCCCGTAGGCACCTTCCTCTCGCTGCCGGGTGGACTGTTCGAGCTTGGCCTGGGCGGCTGGCTTATGGCGAAGGGGTTCCGGCCCATCACCCGTTCCGCCGCGGAGTAGGACGTCCGCCCCTGGACGCGAGGCGCTTGCGGATGCGGCTCAAGGACTCGGGCTTCACGCCGACGTAGCTGGCCAGTTGGTACTGCGGGATGCGCTGGAGGAGGTCGGGCCGCGTCTCGAGCAGCCGCAGGTAGTGCTGCTCAGGTGTGTCATTGACGTACGAAGTCAGGCGGTCCTGCTGCTCGGCGAGCACCTGCTCCATGGCGCGCCGGGAGATGGACTCGAAGCGCGGGAAGCGCGCGTACAGGTCGCTCTCCCTCTGCGCGGTGCCCACGACCAGCGTGGTGTCCTCGGCACAGGCGAGGAAGTGCTCGGCGGGAGTCTTGTTCATGAAGCTGCGCAGGGAGAGCACCCACTGCTCTTCCGAGAAGAAGCCGTTGCTGCGCTCTACACCGTCCACCAGGGAGTACTGCCGGACGCAGCCTTCCAGGACGAAATAGCATTCGGTGCAGACCTGCCCCTGCTCCAGGAGGACGGCGCCCTTCTTGAAGGTCCTCACCACCATGCTGTCCAGAATCGCCCGGGCCTCCTCTTCCGAAAGCGGGGACAGCCTGGAGAAGTAGTCGAGGAGCTTGTGCTTCATGGGCGTGAAGGGAGCGTAGCAGCGCGACTCGGAACTGGCGCGTTGCACACCCTGCGATGGAGCCCGCGGGGTGTGTAGGGCGGGACCGGGCCGGACGACCGAGCTCATCGCCTCAGAGAGACTTCAAGAACTCGAGCAAGGCCGTCCGCTGGGAGCCGCTCAGCGCGCGGAAGGCCTCCTTGGCGGACTCGGCCTCCCCACCGTGCCACAGGATGGCCTCGGAGAGGCTGCGCGCGCGGCCGTCATGCAGATAGGCCTCCCCGCCGCTGATGCCAGCCGTCAAGCCAATGCCCCAGAGAGGCGGCGTGCGCCACTCCGCTCCCGTGGCCCCTTCCTCCGGGAGGTTGTCCGCCAACCCCGCTCCCATGTCATGCAACAGCATGTCGGTGTAGGGACGAATCACCTGGCTGCGCAGCTCGGCGTAGGGATGATACGGGCTGGTCGTCAACGTCGAGACATGGCACCGGGCACAGCCCAGGCTGTCGAAGAGGCCTTCCCCCTGAAGCGCCTGGGCGTCATTGAGCTTGCGGCGCGCGGGGACCCCGAGCAGGGCGATGTAGCGCACCATCCTATCCAGGTCCGCATCCGCCAACTCGGTGCCCGCACCCGCGCAGGTCTGCTCCGAGCCGCAATCCAGAGTGGGGAAGACAGAGGTGGTGACCCCCATGTCGACATTGAGCGCGTTCGCGACTTGATGCCGGAGCCTCGCCTTGCCCGCCTTCCAGCCGAAGCGCCCGGCGCGCGGCTGGCCCGTTTGTGGATCCACCAACGTCTGCATGCGCCCGGAGATGCCGTCGCCATTGGCATCGTTGGCATCGGCGAGGGCGGCAATCGTGCCCTCATCGAGAGCCTCCAGCAGGCCCAATCCGACGAGGGGTGGCGTGATGCGGGCCGAATGGTGCGTGGGAATGGGGCCTGTGAAGCCGTAGACGGGGCGCCGCAGCTGATAGCCCGTGCCATCTCCAAACGTGCCGCTCGTCACCGTCCAACCCGAGATGCTCACGTTGCCCTCGGGGCTCCCGGTGGTGCGCTGCGGTTGAAGGACCCACCCCAGCGCCGGATGCGCCGTCACGGAGGAGCCGACCGCTCCCACCCTGACGGTATAGCGAAGGGGCGGCGCGAGGACGACGTGGCCATAGGGGTTTCCTCCACTGGGGCCACCACCGCCCACCGTGAAGCTCACCGGGGACGTGGTGCTCAGTCCCCCCGCGGAGTTGCCAATGGTGAAGTGGTACTGGACGACCGTCCCCGCAGCGATGGTGTTGAGCAGATGGGTGTTCGCGTTGGAGCTGTCATGCGCCATCCGGAAGCTCTGCTGGGAGCCTACGTTGAGCCGGTAGTGAAGGTCCGCCCAGGGAGCGTTATTCACATAGAACCGCAAGCCATACACGGACGTCGCCGGGTCGGGGGGAAGCGCGCGGCCATTGTTGATGTGGCAGGCAACGCAGGTGCGCGCGATATAGGCGGGCCCGAGCTTGTTCTGCTGCGCGGTGAAGCTCGGGTTGCCAGCCTCCGAGTGGGAGCCATCGCCGAAGTCGGTGTGATGCAGGCGCCGCCCCTCGACGAACGGCTGTGCATTCCCGGGCGCCATGTTCGTCGCGAGCTGCTTGAACAGGTGCGCCGGCTCGTTCGAGTAGCTGTAGCCAAGCGTCGTGCGTCCCCCCAGCCAGGCTGTCTCGGGCAGGGGAAACGAGTCCAGGTTCGAGCCCCTTCCTTCCCAGGGCACCATGCCGCCCTGGCCCACGATGTAGAGGAACGCTGTCCCGTAATAGTTGGCGCGTCCCACGACGGGAGGGAGCATGAAGGGGCTGAACTCAATCTCCATGCGGTCGCCCACTTGAATCCGCCGGTTCTCCTTCGCATTGTAATTGAGGGTGGCCGTGTAGTGCAGCGGGTCCACCTGCGTCATGTCCACGTTGAACCAATATTGAGAGAGCACAGCCTGGCCTTGGTAGAACGCGCGGAAGTCCGGTGTGTCCAGGGCACGAAGTGAGGTGACGTTGACGGTGATGTCGGTGCCACCCTTGGCGACCCTGTCGATGATTTCGATGCCGTGGGTGCGGTATTCGAAGTACAGCGGCAGGTAGTGCTCGTAGCTCTGGAACTGCGCCTCACGGGCGTGGCGATCTCTCGACCGGTCTCCGAGACGGGTGATGAGCGCCGTCGGCGTATCCACCACGACCGCGTGCTCGAGCGGGGTGCTGGAATCGAAGAGGGGGACCACCGGGGCCAGGGACGCCAGCATGGAAGACGGGCCGGGCTGTGCTTCATCGCGATGGGGCAGGGGAGCGTCCCCGCAGGCGCCGCTGAGCACCCCCAGGATGGCCAGACTCCAAACCGCCACTCGTGCGAAGGAAGGGTCTCTCATGCCCTTGAGTCTATTCTATCAAAAGCTGAAATAGCCTGAATTCCAGCTTGGCTTTTCCGCGCACAGGATATGCGTGTGAAATGAGACAGTCGACCAGCGCGGGCAAAGACATGCAGCTCGCCATCATGCCGTCCGCAAGCGTCGTCATGCGAGTGGACGTCCTTGAGAGGGAACTCAAGTTCACGAACACGTGGAGTCAAGCCATACGGCTGGCGAGAGAATCGCCATGACCAAGGGTGTTGGTCCCTTTCCCGGGTTGTCGGTATAGAGTGAGCCTGCTCGGGGCCTCCATCGACGCGCCTGGCTCCGGTGCACGCACCTTCTTCCGAGCATCGAGTCCCTTCCCATATGCCGTCACCTTCCTGGCACCGTACCGTTGGCATCACTGCCGCTCTGGCCATCTGCGCTTGCGGAGGTCCCGACGAGGCCGACCGGTACCTGCTCGACTTCGTCTACAGCTCGGACACCTTCGTGACCGACCCAGGCACCTTCGTCTCGTTCGACGGCCTCTCCTTCGTGGTGGAGACCCTCACGTTCAGGCTGTCGGACTTGCGGATGGACCTGTCGCCCCACGTCCGCTGCGAGGACTATGAAGAGGTGCTCTCTCCAGAGGTGTCCTGTATCAACCCCGTGAGGCGCCCTGGCTCGCCCCCCCTCCAGAACTCCCCCGAGGTCCTGCCTGGCGTGCTTCACCTCCCGGGCCCCGTGGAGTTGGGCACCGGCAAGGGCCTGACCGTGGAGGGCAAGCAAGTGTTCATCCCTCGCATCTACTATCCCGCCATTGATACGCGGTGGGCTCCGGGGACGCCGGAGCACCCCAGCTTCCAGCTTCGCGCGCGCTTCACCTACCAGGGGAAACCCCACGTGCTGGAGTTCGCCTTCCAGTCAGACGAGCCCATGCGCTTCGAATACCGGGGCCTGTCGACGGGATTGCCCGAGATGTTCTCGGAGCATCCCGCCGTCTTCGGCGGCAAACTGGACATTCATAAGTGGCTCTCAAGTAGCGACATCTTGGGCTGTCTGGCGACTGGGGATCTGACTCTGGACGCGAACGTGCTGCGGCTGGAGACCGGACGGGGGGCCTGCGCGGATTCCGCCAGGTACATGCGGATGGAGATCGAGCGGAGTGGCGACCTGTTCACCGCGCTGCGCCGGTAGACACGTTCACCGCATCCATGCCCCGCGCCTTCCACCGAATGTGCGTGCTCTACTCGCCAGTCCTCGCCACGCGCCCATGAGGTGCGGCACGAAGCGCCGAGCGGTCAGCCGCCGTCGACGAGGTCCTGGAGCATGGTCGCGAGCATCGCGGCCGTGGCCGGGTCCAACGTCCCGGCGAGCGGCTTCATCGGCGCCATGCTTCGGAAGGTCCACACGCCACAGAAGAGGGCGAGCAGCAGCGCCGCGCGCGACTCCGCCTTCGGGGGCCCCAGCCTCTGGGCGAGCGGTCGCGTCAGCCGCGCCTCCAGCAGCGTCGTCACCAAATCACGCACCTCGGCATCCCCCGCCGACAGCAGCAGCCTCGCCAGCGTGTCCGCCTCGGGCACGGGCTTGCTCATCAGGTACTGCACCACGTTGCGAGGTTGCGCCATGAAGAAGGACTGGAGCACGCGGGACATCCCCCGACTGGAGGGAAGGAAGGCCATCGTCACGGGGGCGAACAGCGGCATCGGGTACTTCACCGCCCTGGAGCTGGGGCGGGCGGGGGGCGAGGTCATGGTCGCCTGCCGGGACGTCCAGAAGGGGCAGGCCGCGCTGGAGCGGCTGCGCGCCGATGTCCGGACCTACAGCCGCGAGCTCACCGCCTGCGACGCCGCCGTGCTGAGCACGCCGTAGAAACCAAGGCCGCGCCCCGGTGATGGTCGAGCCGGGGCACCCTCGGTCACGTCCTCGGCCACGGCATCGCGTCGAACTGGCTCGCTTCAGCGACGAGCGGAGAGCAGCTCTTCCTCGTTGGCCCTCGTTCCGCGCTGGACCTCTCCGCCATGAATTGGCCGAGGTTCTTCTTCGGCGACGAAACCTCGTTCGGCACCGCAGCCGCGATTCGAGCGACCCGTGAGGGAGCACGAGAGGTCGCGTTCTCGTTCGAGGTGGACTCCGAGGAAGGCTCGCGCATCGCGCTCGAGCGCCTCGGCATCGCGAACGGCGTGACGCTCACCCCGCGTGAGCCGGAGGATCGCCACGCCCGGCAGCAGGGAAGGGGCGGAGAAGAAGAGCAGCCCACGGCTCGGCATGCGGCCTCGGGATTCGTCCCCGCGGCGAAGCGCTGCGAGTCGCCCTTCACGCCTCATCGAGCGTCAGAGGAAGTGAGCGCCGCGTCGGGCGTCACGGCGCCGAGCTGCGTGTCCGGTAGGCCTGTGGTGTCATGCCGTGCCAGCGACGAAAGGCACGAAAGAACGACGCCTGCTCGGCGAAGCCGAGGAGATACGCAACCTCGGCGAGGGTCAGCTCCGGCTGCTTCAGGTAGCCTTCCGCCAACGCCTTGCGCGTGTCGTCGAGCAGCTCTTGAAAGCCAAGACCGAACTCCTGGAGACGCCGCTGCAGCGTGCGCTCGCCGAGCCCCAAGACCTGGGCGACCCTGCCCAGGGTCGGCGCACCTTGCTGGAGGTGGTCTCTGATGACGGCGCGCACCGAGGCGAGCAGCCTTGGAGCATCGTCGGGCCTCGGCAGGGCTCGCTCGAGGACGCCGCGAAAGTAGCTCTCCAGCTCCGCGTCCGCCTTGCGCACGCCGAGCGTGGCGACAGTCGGCTCCAAGACCAGCTCAGCGAAGGTCGCGCCGGGCGTCACGGCGGCGCCGAGTGTCTCCTCGTAGATTGCGCGCTCCCCTGCTGGCAGCCGCGCTCTGCGGCTGTACATCGCACGCACGGGGATGGGGGCGTCGCTCAGCAGGGAGAGCAGGCGGACGGCGACGAGCAGGGTGTAGTCGGAGACGAGCTGGCTGCCGAGGCGCGGGTCATCTCGGTGCTCGCGGATGTGCAAACCGTCTGCCGCGAGGGTCGTCTGGTAGGTCGCGGTGCGGTTGGTCAGCTTTTGAAAGCGGGCGTGACACGCCATCGCGACGCCGATGTCCGGCATGCTCTTGCACGCGAGGCCCACGACACCGAGGCTCTTGGCGTCGTACGCACGCGCCGCCGCGATGACGAACTCGGCATAGCGAGGCTTCTCGAACATCAGCTCCATGTGCTTGTACGTGGACGCGCCGCTGACATACGCGTCAGGCTCGAGCAACGCCTGTCTGCGCCAGCCGAGCTGGCTTGTCAGTTCATCCTCGGTGGCACCGAACCGGAGCGACGTTTCAAACGCCGGGATGACGTTGCACGCGGCGATGTCGCCCTCGGACAGTGGTTTGGCGGCCTGCGACATTGTTGGCGGCTCCCATGGCTCAGCATCATCACCCCATGAAATGCCTGAGTGCGCTCTTCTTTGTTGTGTGCGGTGTGGTTGGCTGTGGGCACGTCCCCCTCGCGCCAGGGCAGTCGTCGCGGTTGGCGGCGCCCGTGGCCAGCCATGGTGAGTTGATCTACGTCGGAACGGTGACGCCCGAGGGGAGCCCCGCTCCTGTCTTTCGCTACGAACGACGCGTCGTCGAGCGCGCGAACGGCGAGCGCGTCTCGACGCACATCACCTTCGCCGACAACACGCCGGTCGTGTTGCAGCAGGCGACTCAGGACGGTGACGGCCGGTTGTTGGCGTTCGATGAGGTGCACTCTCAACGCGGCGAGGCGCACCACTTCGAGGGCGGCGAGCGCCGTGGGACGGACCTCGTCGTCGGACCGACGCTGTTCCGGTTCGTCCGCACGCACCTGCGTGAGCTGCGCGCCGGTCAGGCCGTCCCCCTGGTGTTCTGGGACCGAGGCAGCACCTACGGCTTCGAGCTGACCTTGCATGGCGACACCGTGCGGATGCGCGCGACGAACTTCTTCGTCGGGCTGGCAATCTCCCCGATGGAGCTTCGACTCGGTCCGGATGACCAGATTGTGGCGTATCGCGGGCGAGTGCCACCGATGCACGAGGGAGCCGCCACCGACGCCGACGTGACCTACGTCCAGCTCGCGCCGTTCCGTTAGGACCTCCGAGGTGACTCCCGGAGGTCCACGAGGTCCAGGTCGCGGAAGCCCTCAGGCCTTCGCCTTCTTCGTGGGCTTCGCCTTCTCCTTCGACGGCTTCGCCTTGCCCTCACTGTTGAGGGAGATCGCCTGGCGAATGAGCATCTTGAAGGCAGCCGCATCCACCTTCTCCCCCTCGCGGATGTCGATTGCCCGGCGCGCGTTTCCTTCGAGGCTCGAGTTGAAGAGCTTGCCCGGGTCCATCAGGGATGCACCCTTGATGAAGGTCAGCTTCACGACCTCCTTGTAGGACTCGCCCGTGCAGATGATGCCGTCGTGTGACCAGACCGGCGTGCCCATCCACTTCCACTCCTCGACGACGTCCGGGTCCGCGTCCTGGATGAGCTTGCGCATCCTCGCCAGGGTCTCCCCGCGCCATCCCCCCAGGTCGACGATTCGCTGTGAGATGAGCTCCGACGCCGGAGGACCTTCAATCGCGCCTGTCTTCTTCATGGTCTCCTCCTGGAAGTTCCAGCGCTCAGGCGGTCGCCGGGCGGAGCTCGACAGCCGGGGCCTGCAGACGGCGCCAGAAGAAATACGAGAGCCCCCAGAGCACGCCGGTGACCACCGCATAGATCCACCGCTCCATGCCGTGACCCATCGCGAGGTGGGCGATGAGCGCGGAGACGAGGGTGAAGGCGAAGCCCGCATAGGCCCACTCCTTGAGCCGCGCCGGCACCGGCGCGAGCAACACCACCACGCCAATCAACTTGGCCCACGCGAGCCCTTTGCGGAAGTAGTCCGGGAAGCCGAGCTCGGCGATGGCCTGCGCCACCTCCGGCAGGCTCAGCTGCGCGTAGGCGGTGAAGCCCATCTGCAGGCAGAGCAGCACGGTGACGACCCAGAAGCCAATGACGATTCCTTTTGAGCGTTGCATGTTCATATCGGGCGGAAATCAGAAGGAGGGGGCTTCGACGCCGAACTGCCTGGCGTACTCGACGTTCAATCGCTGCCAGCCATCGAACCGCATGGCGTCAGGGCCGACGAGGCGTCCGATGGGCTGACCGTCGAGCAGCCGATCCATCACATCGAAGCAGATGTGCCAGCCCGCGGCGCCCATCGAGATGAAGCCCCGGTTGATGTTGTGCCAGAGCGTGAGTCGGGTACCGGTTCCCTGGGGCTCCAGCTCCCAGCGGAGGTCCTGTCCCCCCCAGCTGTATTCGAGCAGCTTCGGCTCGTCGGCCCGCTTGATTTGCGTCTCCGCGACCACCTGCTTCGGCGCTCCCACGGTCGACAGCTTCGCGGTGCCAACGCTCCCCAGATTCCGGTCGGAATCGAACGGCGCCCACTCGCGCAGGTGCTCGGGCTCTGTAATCGCCCGCCAGACCTTCGCGGGAGGGTGGGAGAGGTCGCGCACGAGCACGAGCGTCCACTTCTCTCCCTCCTTCTCAATCCGGGCGCCCGACGCGGCACCCGGCGTGTAGCGCTCACGGCTGCTCATGTTTCTTCCTTCCTTTGGCAGGGGGGACCTTGTCCATCTTGTCGAGGTGCTGCTCCAGCGCGTCCAGGTGCTTCGACCAGAAGCGCCGGAAGGGAATAAGCCATTCGTCGACTTCCATGAGCGGCTCCGGTCTCAGTCGGTAGAGGCGACGCTGCGCTTCAATGCGTGATTCCACGAACCCCGCATCGCGCAGCACCCGCAGGTGCTTGGAGACGGACGGCTGCGACAGTCGGAGCTCGCGCTCCAGGTCGCCCACCGACCGCTCCGACGAGAGCAGCAGGCTCAAGATGGCCCGTCTGTGGGGCTCCGCGATGATGGCGAATGATGATTCCACGCTGGATATATACTCACGGAGGTATATACCCGTCAAGGCATGTTCGTCGACGTCGACCGACGGTCGGCGTAGAAGCTGAGCGCCCGAGCGGCCAGGCCCGCTCGGATTTCCACACCCCTGATTGCCGTTGGTGACCTACGCCATGACTGAGCGCAAGCCCTCCCCCAGCCAGCCTCCCGCGGACCGCCATGACCTGATTCGCGTCCGAGGTGCCCGTGAGAACAACTTGAAGGACGTGAGCGTCGAGCTCCCCAAGCGACGGCTGACGGTGTTCACCGGCGTGTCGGGCTCGGGCAAGTCGTCGCTGGTGTTCGGCACCATCGCCGCGGAGTCGCAGCGGCTCATCAACGAGACCTACAGCGCCTTCGTCCAGGGCTTCATGCCGAGCCTGGGCCGGCCCGAGGTCGACGTGCTGGAAGGACTGACGCCGGCCATCATCGTCGACCAGGAGCGGATGGGCGCCAACTCCCGCTCGACGGTCGGCACGGCGACGGATGCCAACGCGATGTTGCGGGTGTTGTTCAGCCGCATTGGCAAGCCGTACATCGGCTCGTCCAACGCCTTCTCCTTCAACATCCCGTCGGTCCGCGGCGTCGGACAGATTGAGGTGGAGAAGGGCGACGAGAAGAAGGTGGAGAAGCGCGAGTTCACGGCCGCCGGTGGCATGTGCCCGAAATGCGAGGGCATGGGCTCGGTGACGGATATCGACCTGTCACAGCTGTACGACGACACGAAGTCGCTCGCCGAGGGCGCGCTCACGATTCCGGGCTACACCGCCGATGGCTGGCAGGTGCGCATCTTCTCGGCCTCGGGCTTCCTCGACCCGAACAAGCCCATCCGCAAGTACACCAAGAAGGAACTCCACGACTTCCTCTATCACGAGCCGACCAAGGTGAAGTTCGAGAGCATGAACCTCACCTATGAGGGGCTGGTTCCGCGAATCCAGAAGTCGTTCCTGACCAAGGACAAGGAGGCGATGCAGCCGCACATCCGCGCGTTCGTGGAGCGGGCGGTGACCTTCACCCGCTGCCCCGAGTGCGAAGGCACCCGGCTCAACGCCGCCGCCCGGTCCTGCAAAATCAAGAAGCTCAACATCGCCGATGCCTGCGCGATGCAGATCAGCGACCTGGCCGAGTGGGTGCGCGGACTGAACGAGCCGTCCGTCGCGCCGCTGCTGGCGACGCTGCGGCAGACGCTGGACTCGTTCGTGGAGATTGGCCTCGGCTATCTCAGCCTCGACCGGCCGTCGGGGACGCTGTCGGGCGGCGAGGCCCAGCGCACGCAGATGATTCGTCATCTCGGGTCCGCGCTCACCGACGTGACGTACGTGTTCGACGAGCCGACCGTCGGCCTGCACCCGCACGACATCCAGCGGATGAACAACCTGCTGCTGCGGCTGCGCGACAAGGGCAACACCGTGCTGGTCGTCGAGCACAAGCCGGAGGTCATCGAAATCGCCGACCACGTCGTCGACCTGGGTCCTGGCGCTGGCACCGCGGGTGGCGAAGTGGTGTTCGAGGGCACCGTCGCCGCGCTGCGGGCCAGCAAGACGCTCACCGGGCGGCACCTGGATGACAGGGCCGCCTTGAAGCCGTCGGTGCGCAAGTCGTCGGGAGCGCTGAAGATTCGCGGTGCCACCTCCCACAACCTGAAGAAGGTGGATGTCGACATCCCGCTCGGCGTGCTGGTGGTGGTGACGGGCGTGGCGGGTTCCGGAAAGAGCTCGCTGATTCACGGCTCGGTGTCGGGCAGGGACGGCGTGGTGTCGGTCGACCAGGCCCCGATTCGTGGCTCGCGGCGGAGCAACCCGGCGACGTACACCGACATGCTGGAGCCCATCCGCAAGGCGTTCGCGAAGGCCAACGGCGTGAAGCCCGCCCTGTTCAGCGCCAACTCGGAGGGCGCCTGCCCCACATGCAACGGCGCCGGAGTCATCTACACCGACCTGGCGATGATGGCCGGCATCAGCACGCCCTGCGAGGACTGCGAGGGCCGTCGGTTCCAGGCGGCGGTGCTGAAGTACAAGCTCGGCGGGCTCAACATCGCCGAAGTGCTCGACCTGCCCGTCAAGGACGCGGTTGCGTTCTTCGGTTCCGGCGCGGCGAAGACGCCGGCCGCGCATGAGATTCTCAAGCACATGGCCGATGTCGGGCTCGGCTACCTGCGGCTCGGCCAGCCCCTCACCACGCTGTCGGGTGGCGAGCGGCAGCGACTGAAGCTCGCGACGCACATGGGCACGGACGGCGGCATCTACGTGCTCGACGAGCCGACCACCGGCCTGCACCTGGCCGACGTCGAGCAGATGCTCGGGCTGCTGGACAGGCTGGTCGACTCCGGCAAGTCGGTCATCGTCATCGAGCACCACCAGGCGGTGATGGCGCACGCCGATTGGATCATCGACCTGGGGCCGGGCGCGGGCCACGAGGGCGGGAAGATTGTCTTCGAGGGCACCCCGGCCAGCCTGGTCGCCGCGCGGTCGACGCTGACCGCCGAGCACCTCGCGGCGTACGTCCGCTGACCGTTCGCGGGCGCGATCCGGCCATTCCTCTCCGGGCGACTTCAATCCGGGGAGGAATGGCGGTGCGCCCGGCGCGACTCGCGGCTGATAACCTCCGTCCGCCATGTCCGAGGACGCCCCCGCCTTCGCAGAGCTCGCGCAGTTCACCCTGGACCGGGCCTCGCTCCGGCTGCTTCCGGAGTCGTTCTGCCGTCGCAACCAGGTGGTGGTGCTGGGCAAGGTGGACCCGGCGGCCCACGACGCGCCGGTGACGGTGGGCACGACGAACCCGGACAATGGCCAGATTCTGGCGCTCGTCACCGAGTTCCTCCGGCGCCCGCTCCACACGGTGCGGCTGAACCCCTACGAAATCGAGTCGGCGTTGGAGGTCGGCTTCGGCGCGGGGCCTCGCGTCACGGCGGACGTCGTGCTGAAGCCCGGCGTCAAGCTCACGCACTCGCCGACCACCGTGGAGCTGGTGGAGCACGTGCTCTTCAGCGCCGTGGAGATGAAGGCCTCCGACATCCACGTGGAGAGCTACTTCGACGACGTGGACCTGCGCTATCGCGTCGATGGCATCCTCCATCAGTCCTACACGGACATCGACCCTCGCTCGCTGCCGGGCGTGGTCAGCCGGGTGAAGGTGCTGGCCGGGATGGACATCACGGAGCGCCGCCGTCCCCAGGACGGTCGCCTGCGCGCCATCGTCGAGCAGCCCGAGGGGCGCAAGGTGGTGGACTTCCGCGTCAGCGTGGTGCCGAGTCCCGCGGGTGAGGACGTGGTCATCCGCATCCTCGATGCGAGCGTGGGCCTGGTGCCGGTGGAGAAGCTGGGCATGTCGCCCGCCATGCAGGCCGTCTTCCTCCAACTGCTCGCCAACCCGGAGGGACTGGTGCTCGTCACCGGGCCCACGGGCAGCGGGAAGACGACGACGCTGTACTCGGCGCTGGCGCGGCTGAATGACGGGCGGAAGAAGATTGTCACCGCCGAGGACCCCATCGAGTACTACGTCCCCAAGGTGAACCAGAAGCAGGTGACGCCGCAGATGCCCTACGCGACGTTGCTGCGCGCGCTCTTGCGCCAGGACCCGAACGTCCTGCTCGTGGGCGAGGTGCGCGACCAGGAGACGGGCAGCATGGCCCTCACCGCCGCGGCCACCGGCCACGTGGTGCTGGGTACGCTGCACACGGCGGACTCGGTGGGCGCGGTGGCTCGACTGCGCGGCTTGGGACTGGACGACGTGGACGTGGCGGACTCGCTGCTGGCGGTGCTGACGCAGCGACTGGTGCGGCGCATCTGCGAGCAGTGCGTAGAGGACGCAACGCCCACGGCTGAGCAGGTGAAGCTGTTGGGGCGACTGCTGGATGGAGTGCGCTCGCGCGCCGGGCGAGGGTGCTCCGCGTGCAACCACACGGGCTATCGAGGTCGCTCCGGCATCTTCGAGCTGCTGGTGGTGGACCCGGACCTCCAGGACCTCATCGCGCACGGTGAGCCCACGGTCCGGCTGCGCCGACATGCGCGGAAGCACGGCTTGCGGACGCTGATGGAGGACGGGCTCGACAAGGTCAACGCCGGAGCCACCACGGTGGCGGAGCTGGTGCGCGTGGTGCCCTATCGCCACATCCTCACCACCCGGGATGAGCGCTTCGGCGTGGAGCCGGACGAAGAGGCATAGGCCCCGGGTTGAAATGCCTTCCAGGCGCTGATGGGGCAGAGGAGCCCTCCTCTTCTGGGGGCGTTGACACGAGAAGACTCGACGCGTGACAGCGTCCCCCTCAGAATCGCGCGCGTGAGCGATTCGGGGGAGCACCCATGATGACCGTCCAGGAACTGCGCGCGCTGAGCTCCCGACTGACAGAGGCGTTCTTCTGCAAGCAGGTGGGGCCGTTCGTGCTGGTGCAGCGTCCGCCCAGCCCGGTGATGGCGCAACTGGCGCTGAAGATGGGGGCCGCGCGCACGACGATGGCCCGCGACGTCCCCAGCCTGGAGCGCCAGCAGGTCGCGCTCTGGCTGCACTTCGACGCGCTCACCGTGGCGACGCTGCCTCCCGTGGAGGGACAGGACGTGCTCACCGTGGGGCGACAGCCGGACTGCGACCTGGTGGTCAACGAGCCCTCGGTCTCCAAGCGTCACGCGAAGCTCTGCTGGTGGGGCCCTTCGGTGGGCTGCACCTTGGTGGACCTGAAGTCGAGCAACGGCACGTTCGTCAACGCCAAGGAGGTGGAGTCAGGCGGGGAGCTGCACGTGCGGGACGGAGACCTGCTGGGCTTCGGTGACGCGACGTTCGCCTACCTGCTCGCGCCTTCTTTCTATTCGAAGATGAAGCGCGTCGTCCCGTGAGCCCCCCGCTAGGATGCCCCCAGGGTGCGTGAGCGCACCCCCTGGAGGGATGGGGACGTGGACGCGAAGCCGGACGACTTTGGACCGCCGAGAGATGAGCAGGAGCTGTCCGCCGTGGCGGACATCCTGATGCACGCCTATGCGATGACGCCGGCGGACTGCATCGCATGGAGGCAGCGGCTGGACCCGAACGACCTGCGCCTTCTGCGCGAGGGCGGCAAGGTGGCGGGCACGCTGGTCTCCATCCGCAAGGGCCAGTGGTACGGCGGGCGCAGCGTGCCCGTCGTCGGCGTGGGCGGCGTGGGCGTCTCCCCGCTGCACCGGGGGCAGGGCACGGCGACCCGGCTGATGACGCGACTGGTGCGGGAGGCCCGCGAGTCGGGCGCGGCGCTCTCCATCCTCTATCCCGCCACCCAGCCCCTCTATCGCCGCGCGGGCTACGAGCAGGCCGGAGCGCGCTACGAGACGCGCGTGCAGATGTCCGCGCTGGAGATGGGCGAGCGCTCGCTGTCGCTGCGAGCCATCGAGTCCCGCGACGAGGCAGCCATCGCCGCCTGCTACACGAGCGTGGCCCGCTTCCGTCAGGGCTGGTTGGACCGGAGCGAGTTCTCCTGGGGCCGCGTACGCAACCCGCGCTCCGAGCCCGTGCACGGCTATCTCGTGGAGGGCAGCGCCGGAGTGGAGGGCTACGTCTACCTGGCGCGCAGGCCACTCAAGGACTTGAAGCAGGAGCTGGCCCTCACGGACATCGTGGCCACCACGCCCGCGGCGGCGCGCCGGCTGCTGCGCTTCCTGGGGGACCACCACTCCCTGGGCACGGAAGTCGTGTGGTACGGCGGCCCGGACGACCCGTTCCTCCTGCTGCTGCGCGAGCAGTCCTATTCGGTGAAGGTGTACATGCACTGGATGGTGCGAGTGCTGGACGTCGTCTCCGCGCTGGAGGCCCGGGGTTGGACGCCGGGGCTCTCCGGCTCGCTGCACCTGGAGGTGACGGACGAGCTCTTCCCGGAGAACCAGGGGCGCTTCGTGCTGGAGGTGGAGGACGGTGTGGGCCGGGTGAAGCGCGGCGGCGAGGGCGGGCTGCGGCTGGATATCCGCCAACTGGGCCCGCTGTACACCGGCTTCCAGTCCGCGGCCTCCCTGCGCTCGGTGGGGCTGGTGGAGGCGGATGACGCGTCCGTGCAGGCGGCGATGGCGCTGTTCGCCGGGCCGCAGCCGTCCCTGCGGGACATGTTCTAGGGAGAGGGCGGGAGCCTCCCATGAGCGCCAGGACGCTCGAATGGGGGGCTCAAGGCCGTCGGGTGGCTACCGCGCCGAGGGCGGGTGGTGGTAGGAGCCCCAGACCTCATTGCCAGGGGAGCAGTCCATGCGGGCGTTCGTCACCGGCGGTTCCGGTTTCGTGGGCAGGTACCTTCTCGCGGCGCTCAAGGCGCGCGGCGACGAGGCTCGGGCGCTGGCGCGCTCTCCAGAGTCCATCGCGACGGTGGCGGCGGCGGGCGGGGAGCCCTTCGAGGGCGACCTGTCCGACGTGGCGAAGCTGAGGGCGGGCATGGAGGGCTGTGACACCGTCTTCCACTCGGCCGCGCTGGTGAAGTCGTGGGCGCCTCGCGCGGAGTACTACGAGGCCAACGTGCGCGGCACGGAGCGGGTGCTGGAGGCCGCTCGCGCCGCCGGAGTGAAGCGGCTGGTGCACGTCAGCACGGAGGCGGTGATGGCGGACGGCACGCCGCTGGTGAAGGTGAACGAGACGTGGCCGCTGCCGGAGCGCCCCATCGGCGACTATCCCTCCACCAAGAACGAGGCGGAGCGCCGGGTGCTGAGCGTCAACTCCGCGGACTTCACCACCGTGGCGGTGCGTCCGCGCCTGGTGTGGGGACGCGGTGACACGTCGGTGCTGCCGCAGATGGTGGACGCGGTGCGCAGCAAGCGCTTCAAGTGGGTGGGGGGCGGCCGCTACCTGACGTCCACCTGCCACGTGGCCAACTGCGTGGAGGGCATGCTGCTGGCGGCGGAGAAGGGCCGGGGCGGCGAGGCGTACTTCCTCACCGACGGCGAGCCGGTGGAGTTCCGGGAGTTCGTCACCGCGATGCTCAAGTCGCAGGGCGTGGACCCGGGCAACAGCACCATTCCCTACGGCCTGGCCGCGACGGTGGCCACGATAGCGGACCTGGCATGGGGAACGCTCGGGCTGCCGGGCCGGCCGCCCCTCAGTCGCACGGAGGTGCTGCTGATTGGACGCGAGGTGACGGTGAGCGACGAGAAGGCCCGGCAGGAGCTGGGGTACGAAGGACGGGTGCCGCGCTCCATGGGCCTGAAGGAGATGGAGACGGAGTTCCAGGAGCGGTCTTCGCGCGCCGCGTGAGGCGCGACAGGTGCGCATGAGCTAGCCTGGAGGGCCGGCCGGTGCGCGAGGAGGATGGGCCATGCGAAGGTTCGAATTCGTCGAGGGAACCAGCTCCAAGTTCTGGCAGCCGGAGGTTCAGGGCAACAGCTTCATCGTGACGTTCGGCCGCATCGGCACCGCCGGGCAGCGCAAGGAGAAGGCGTTCCCCGACGCCGCGGCCGCCGAGCGCGAGTACGAGAAGAAGGTCGCGGAGAAGGTGCGCGAGGGCTACCGCGAGGTGACGGCCGAGGGTGCCGCGCCCGCCCCCGTCGCCGCCGCGCCGCGCGCGCCCGAGAAGGCCCCGCTGCCGCGTCGCGTGCCTGTCGCGAAGCCCACGCCGGAGCTGCTCAAGGCCGCCGCGGACGCGCTCGCGGGGCTGCGGGCCCGGCTGGGCTGGCGAAGCTGGGAGGTGACGTCCCGCGCCAGGAGCGCACGCAGGGCATTGCGAGCGCTCGGTGGCGTGGACCCCGCGGCGCACGCGGAGCTGTCCTCCACGTTCGATGCGCTGATGGCGCGTGTCGTCGTCTCGCCCAAGGAGGGCCGGCTGCCGCTGCGGCATGCGCTGGGCCTGCTGAGCGAGCTGGACGTGGCGGCCTTCTCCCGCGCGGTGGACGCATGGCGTCGGGCGCCGGAGACGGAGGCGCTGGCCATGGTGCGGCGGGCCGAGTCGCTCGGTGAGCCGGAGCTGGCGCTGCGGCTGGGGCTGTTGCTCGCGGAGCGGCCGGGCATGAAGGGCAGCGCGTCCGAAGAGGGCTGGGGCAAGCGCTGGGGCGTGCTGCGTCCGCATGTCGAGGCGAAGCTGACGTCGTCGGGTGGCTCGCTGACGGAGTGGGTGAAGGGTGTGAACGCGGGGAGCGATGCGCAGCTCGCCGGTCGGCTCTCGCGCCTGGAGGCGTGAGGCAGGACGCGGCGCGAGGGGGGCGCATCGACACATGACACCCAGGGTTCTCATCGTCGTCGGGCTCTTTCTCGCGCTGGGCGGGGTCCTCTATCTGACCTCCAGCCGGGAGCCGCCAACGCGCGGCGTCCAGGAGGCCGGCACGCCCGAGCCCACGTCGCCCCGGCCTCCGAGGCCCGGCGAGGTGGTGGACGTCTCCTTCCTCTACAGCACGGAGAAGAAGGAGTGGGTGGAGGCCGCGGCGGCGGACTTCCAGAAGCAGCATCCCCACATCCGGCTGAAGCTGGTGGGACGCGGGTCGCTGGAGGCGGCGCAGGCCATCCTCGACGGCCGTGAGCAGCCCACGGTGTGGAGCCCGGCGGACAGCGCGGTGCTGCGCATGCTGGCCTCCGACTGGGCCACGGACCCCGCGCGCGGGCCGCTGTTCGCGGAGGAGGGCGAGCAGGCTCCGCGTCCGCTGGTCATCACCCCGCTGGTCTTCGTGGTGTGGGAGGACCGGGCGGAGGTGCTGCGCAAGGCGAGCGGTGGCGGCGCGGTGTCCTGGAAGGTGCTGCAGAAGGCGGTGACGAGTCCCCAGGGCTGGCCGGCGATTGGCGGCAAGCCGGAGTGGGGGTTCGTGAAGCTGGGCCATACCGACCCGACGCGCTCCAACTCCGGACTCCAGGCGCTGCTGCTGGCCACGCTGGAGTACTACGGCAAGCGCGGCGGGCTCACGGTGGCGGACCTGTTGGAGCCGCGCTACCAGGAATGGATGAAGGCGCTGGAGCGAGGCGTCACCCGCTTCGAGCCCTCCACGGGCATCTTCATGGCGGACATGGTCCGCTTCGGCCCGTCCCGCTACGACATCGCGGTGGTGTACGAGAACCTGGCCATCGCCCAGCTCTCCCATGCGCAGGGGCGGTGGGGGGAGCTGCGGGTGTACTACCCGGCGCTCACCTTGTGGAGCGACCATCCCGCCGCCGTGCTCCAGGCGGACTGGGTGACGCCCGCGCAGAAGGCGGCGGCGGTGGAGTGGCTGCGCTATCTGCAGAGCCGTCCGGTGCAGGAGCGCGCGTTGTCGTTCGGCTTCCGTCCGGCGGACCCGGCGGTGCCGCTGAAGACAGACGACCCGGAGAATCCCTTCACGAGGCTGGCCGCCCACGGTGTCCGCGTGGACGTGCCTCCCGTGGCGGAGGTTCCCGAGGGCCCCGTGGTCCGCGACCTGCTGACGCTGTGGTCGCGCGTGTTGACCTCCGACCGTTAGCGCCGCGGGCCACTCGCTGGCTGCCGGGCCCCGGGGACTGACGGCGCGGGCCGGCACTTCACATTCGCGTCGTCGCGTACCTGTCACCTCACCACCGAATCGGACCAGGAGCTGTGGGGGCGCTGCTTCCGCGGGCATGCGGCCGCTCGCCGTCATGCCTGGGCCCCCCTGTTCCCACGGTGGGCACGCGGCCACTTTGGCGGCGGCGATGGGAGGGGTGCATGACAAGAGCTGCTCAGGGGACGAGGCGGGCCATGGGGGCGCTGGGGCTGGCGTTGCTGCTGGTGGGGAGCACGTCGCAGGCGTTCACCGACGCGGATGCGCTGAAGGTGGTGGGCTTCGCGCGAACGCAGATGCGCAGGACGGCCACCGCCATGCCGAACACGACGCGCTCTCCGAAGGCCTCGCGGGCCGACGGGACGTGGTCGATGGTGGCCAACACGGACGCGGTGGCGTGGACACAGGGCTTCTTCCCGGGGAGCATGTGGCACCTGTTCCAGGTGGGACTGGAGCCTTCGTGGCAGCAGAAGGCGGACCTGTGGACGCGGCCCCTGGAGGGACAGAAGACGAACCGGCAGACGCACGACCTGGGCTTCAAGATGTTCCTGAGCTTCGGCAATGCGTACCAGCTCACGGGAGACCCGTACTATCGCGGCGTGCTGCTGACGTCGGCCGAGTCGCTCGCGACGCGCTACAACTCGCGCATCGGCATCATCGATTGCTGTGATTGGAACTCGGCGTGGGACGTGCCGCTCGTCACGGACACGATGATGAACCTGGAGCTGCTGCTGTGGGCGGCGGCGAACGGGGGCCGCGCGGAGCTGCGGACCATGGCCCTCAACCACGCGCTCACCACGCTGCGGGATGCGGTGCGCCCGGATGGCAGCTCGTTCCACTACGTGGACTACAACGCCGCGACGGGGGCCATCCGCTCGAAGGGCACGTTCCAGGGGTACTCCACGAACTCCACCTGGGCGCGGGGCCACGCGTGGCTCATCTACGGCTACACCATGGTGTATCGGTACACGGGGGACGCGCGGATGCTCGCGGCGGCGCGCAAGGTGACGGACTGGTACCTGGACCATGTGCCGGCGGACATGGTGCCCAAGTGGGACTTCGACGCGCCGGGCACGCAGAAGGACTCCTCGGCGGCGGCCATCGTCGCCTCGGCGTTGCAGGAGTTGAGCAACCTGGAGACGGATGCCGTGCGCAAGGTGCGCTACCGGGATGCGGCGCTGCGCACGTTGGACACGCTGGTGTCGCCGGCCTACTTCGCGCAGGGCACCAACAGCCCGGGCCTGCTGCTGCACGGCGTGGGACACCTGCCCGCCAACCAGGAGATTGATGTCAGCCTCATCTATGGCGACTACTACTTCCTGGAGGCGGTGCTCCGCTTCAACCCGAACCCGCCGTACCCCTGGTACTCGAAGATTGCGTTCTTCGAGAGCCAGCACCTGCTCGGCACCACGAACACGGGCGTGCGCACCGTCGAGTTCGACGTGACACCGCTCGCCTCTCCACAGGATGGAACCGTGGGCTACGCGGACAGCTCCACGTCGGTGACGGGTTACTCCTCGCTGAACCTGACGGTGAGGATGAACCTGGATGGGTACTTCGACGTGCGCAACGGCGGCGGCTACTCGTCGCTGGTCCGGGTGCCCTACGTCAGCGGCCAGACGTACCACGTGCGCCTCGTCGCGGACCTGCCCGCGCAGCGCTACAGCGTGTGGGTCCGCCCTCCGGGAGGGAGCGAGGTGCAGATCGCCAACCAGTACGTCTTCCGCACTGGAGCGCCGGCCATCAATGACCTGGGCCGCGTGTCCGTGAGGACGGTCATCGCGGACAGCGACTTCCGGGTGCTGGGGCACACCGTGACGCCCGGTGGGACGACCGCCGCTGGCGAGGCCGACGAGGTGGCGGCTCTGTCGATGTCACCGACGATGGGAGTCGAGGGCGGGGCCACCGCCAGAGATGGCGCCGACGAAGTGGCGGCTCTGTCGATGGCATCGCCTGAGGGCGTCGAGGGCGGGGGGCCCGTTGTCGCGCCCGTGCTCACGGAGCTCCCGGACGATGCGCGGTTGCTGGCACAGCTCGCGGACTTCGAGCGTTGGGGCCCGGTGTCGGAGGACCCCGCGCCCGGTGACGTGGATGAGGTCGCCGTCGCCAACGAGGCCCAGCGCCTGGCCAACGAGGCGATGCCCGAGGGCTTCGGATGCGGCGCCGCGGGTGCGCTTCCTCTCCCGCTGCTCCTGCTCGCGCTGCGCAGCTGGCGGCAGCGTCGACGCAAGCCGCACTGACGGAGGACATGACGGCGGCCCGCCCCTCGGTTCATCGAGGGGCGGGCCGTGTGCTCAAATCACGCCGTCCCAGCCCGCGTCGTTCCGCCGGAAGGCCTCGCGAAGCGCGGAGACCTGGGCCTCGGGGAGCGGGCCCTTCTCCAGCAGCCGGACATTGCGTTGCAGGTTGTCCAGGTTGGCGGTGCCGACGATGCAGGTGCTCACGCCAGGGGCATGGGCGGAGAAGCGCAGCGCCAGCTCGCTCCAGTCCAGGTCACCCGGGTCCACCGCCATGGCCTTCATCCGCTCCCAGTACTGCCCCACGTCATGCGCGGAAAGCCGCGTGTCGAAGCGCCAGGCCGCGTTGCCCAGGGGGCGCTTCGCGATGACGCCCACGCCCAGCGCCCGCGCGCGAGGCACGGCCGCGTCGAGCGCGCGCTGGTCGAACACGTTGACGGAGGTCTGCACGCTGCCGAAGGCGCCGTTGGACAGCGCCACCTGGAGGGCCGCGTTGTCTCCAGAGTACGCGGCCACGCGCACCTTGCCCTGGGCCACGGCCCGTCGCAGCGCATCCACCACCTCCGCGCGCTGGAGCACTTCACCGGGACACGAGTGGAAGTGCAGCACGTCGATGACGTCCGTGCGCAGCCGCCGCAGCGCCTGGTCCACGCCGAGGGTGATGCACTCGGGCGTCCAGTCCTCCACGCCAGGCACGCCGTAGCCGCACTTGGTGGACAGGAGGAACTCCTGCCTGCGCCCGGAGAGGAACCGGCCGATTCGCTCCTCGGACAGGCCATAGCTGGGCGCGGTGTCGATGAGGTTGAGGCCCGCGTCCAGCGCGCCATTCAGCAGCGCGGACGCCGCCCGGTCCTCCAGGTCGGCACTGCCCACCTGGCCCGCGCCGAAGCCGAGCACCGACACCTCGAGTCCAGTTCTTCCCAGCGGACGGCGCTCCACGGTGACAGCCTCCTCGCGAGCCCCGTGCACGGGACGCGTGCACGGCAGCATGTCACGAGGAGGCGAGCGCGTAAGCCCAGGTCAGCGGACTGCGCGCGCGGCCAGGTCGATGAAGCCTCGAATCCAGAGGAGGTTCACCGCGTGGCACGCGTCCATGCTCATGGGCGTGGTGGTCTCCAGCGTCGCCGTGTAGGGCACGCCCTGGCGCATGTACCAGTCGGTGACGCTGCCATCGTGATACACGATGAGCCCGTCTTCATCGGTGACGTTCTGCTCGTCGACCTTCTGGTTGCGCACCACCGTCGCGTGCTTGGACGCGGCCTCGACGAGGGGGCGATAGACGGCCTTGTCCCCAAAGACATACGCGTACGTCGCGGCGCCGCCCAGGTAGTTGTCCTGGTGGATGTCCAGCGCCGCGTTCGGCGGACGGAAGCGCGCCAGGTCCGAGCGCACCAGGCGCGTCTCCTTGGGCCCGCCATCATAGAGGGCCCAGCGCAGGTGGTCCTGGCCCTCGTTCAGCTCGCCGCGCCACTCACCGGGCGCCACCTCGTAGCGCATGAAGTCGTTGTTGGGCTTCTCGCCGGAGCGGTTGTAGCGGGTGCCGTCCTCGAAGCCGGACGGGTTGATACACGGATACACGCGAAGGCCCACGCCGCGTTGCCGGGCATAGGCCACCACTTCCGGGAAGCGCTCGGCCAGCGTGAGCGGGCCCGCGGGCTCCTCTCCGTGGAAGCCCGAGGTGATGACCAGCCAACGCTCTCCCGGCACGGTGATGCGGAAGAGGGGGTAGGGCTGGCCGCCCTCCAGGACCTGACCGTACTCGGCCACTTCACCAAGGTTGTCGAACGAACGGATGCGTTGCGCGTAGTCGGTGTATCTCACACCTGCAACCTATGCGTGACGCTCCCCGCCGCCTACCCATTCCTACCCGAGGACATGGGTGGGCGTTGAGTGGGGGACGCGCTCCCCCAGGGCGGCTCACTTCATGCCGGTGCGCTCACGGAACTCCGTGGCCAGCTCCTTGCG
This sequence comes from Myxococcus qinghaiensis, assembly GCF_024198215.1. Lineage (GTDB taxonomy): Bacteria > Myxococcota > Myxococcia > Myxococcales > Myxococcaceae > Myxococcus > Myxococcus qinghaiensis. Next base: position 151,582 of record NZ_JAKCFA010000008.1, on the reverse strand, counting down.
CTGCTCCGGCGTCAGCGTGCCGTGGACCTCCAGCGCGGCATCCGTCGCCTGGTGTGCAAACGCGCGCATGGCGTCGATGCGCTCGTCCACCAGGGCGTGGAGCTTCTGCGCGTCGGGCTTGTCCGACTCCAGCTGGGTGACGACCTCGGAGCGCACCGCGTGCTGCTCCTGCGCGAGCTTCGCGCCCTCCTCGAAGAGGCGGTCCTTCACGGCGTTGATGGACTGGCGCTGGGCGTCCGTCGCGTCGATATCATCCAGCTTGTCGTTCAGCTTCCACGACACCATCTGCTTGATGCGCTCGGGGTTGTGGCCCCAGCCGTGGTGGCCTCCGCGAAAGGCGAAACCGCTGAGCAGGACGACGGCGACGACGGCGGAACCGGCGATGGCGAGCTTCTTCATCATGGGGCACTCTCCGACTGCGGGGCCCGACGTGGGGCCCGGGTGGCTTCGCCGTGATTGGCGACGTTGCCCAATGTGCCGGGCCGCTTTATGGGGCGCTTGTACGGGGCGTGAAGAAGTATGAAGCCCCGAAGCCCCTGGATTTTGCCCCGGGTGTGCCCGCCTGGACGCCTGGAGGGAGAGCTTGGCCCCACGGGTCCCAGGTGCCCCGATTTCGGGCTCCACTCCGCCTTTCCGCTCCCGACAGAACGACTTGCGGGGCCGATTTATCGGCCTGTGGGACGTGCCGCCCGGACGCGTTCGAGAGAGTAGCGGGAGGCCTGGGCCGAACGTAGTGTTCGGGCCATGTCCTTTACCCACCTCCACCTGCACACTCTCTACTCACTGCTCGATGGGGCCATCCGGATGAAGGACCTCATCAAGACGGTGAAAGAGAAGGGGATGACGAGTGTCGCCGTGACGGACCACGGCAACATGTTCGGGGCCATCGACTTCTACAAGAAGGCGAAGGACGCGGGCATCAAGCCCATCCTCGGCATGGAGGCGTACGTCGCGGGCGCCAAGGGTCGCGAGGACCGCTCGGAGAAGGTCAACCACCACCTCATCCTGGTGGCGAAGAACGCGGAGGGCTACGCGAACCTGCGCTACCTCTCCTCCACCGCGTACATGCAGGGCTTCTACTACCACCCGCGCATCGACAAGAAGGTGCTCGCGGACCACAGCAAGGGCCTCTTCGCGCTGACGGCGTGCCTCGGTGGTGAGGTGACGAGCGCGTGCTTCCGCGGGGACATGGACCACGCCCGCCGCGCGGCCCAGGAGTACAAGGACATCTTCGAGCCCGGGCACTTCTTCCTGGAGGTGCAGTCCAACGGGATGCCGGAGCAGGACAAGGCGAACGAGAACCTGATGCAGCTGTCGCGGGACATGGACCTCCCGCTGTGCGCCACCGCGGACGCGCACTACATCAAGCGCGAGGACGCGCGCGCGCACGAACTGCTGATGTGCATCGCCAGCGGCAAGACGCTGGCGGACAGCAAGCGGATGAAGCACGCGACGGACAAGCTCTACGTCACCAGCCCCACGGAGATGCTGGAGTTCTTCAAGGACATCCCCGAGGCCGTCCACAACACCCAGCGCATCGCCGAGCAGTGCAACCTGGAGCTGAAGCTGGGCAAGCCCATGCTTCCCACGTTCAAGGTGCCGGACAGCCACACGCCGGACAGCTTCATGTCGGAGCTGGCCTACGAGGGCCTGCGCGAGCGCTTCATCGAGCTTGCGGCCACCGTCAAATATCCCATCGACCGCGAGCAGTACCAGGCGCGCCTGACGCTGGAGCTGGGCGTCATCCAGAAGATGGGCTTCAGCGGCTACTTCCTCATCGTCCAGGACTTCATCAACTGGGCGAAGAAGATGGGCATCCCCGTGGGCCCCGGTCGTGGCTCCGGCGCCGGCAGCCTCGTCGCGTATGCGCTGCGCATCACCGACGTGGACCCGATTCCGTACAACCTCCTGTTCGAGCGCTTCCTGAATCCGGAGCGCGTGTCGATGCCCGACTTCGATATCGACTTCTGCCAGGACCGGCGGGACGAGGTCATCCAGTACGTCGGCCGCAAGTACGGCGAGATGAACGTGGGGCAGATCATCACCTTCGGCTCGCTCAAGGCGAAGAGCGTGCTGCGCGACGTGTGCCGCGTGTTCGCGCTGCCCTTCAGCGAAGGCGACCGCATCGCGAAGCTGGTGCCGGAGGTCCTCAACATCACCTTGAAGGAGGCCATCGAGATGGAGCCTCGCCTCAAGGAGATGATGGAGAAGCCCACCAACATCGGCGACGTGGAGGGCAAGCCCGTCACCACGAAGGACGTGCTGGAGATTGCCCTCGCACTGGAGGGCCTGCACCGCCAGCCCGGCATGCACGCGGCCGGCGTGGTCATCGCAGACAAGCCGCTGTGGGAGTTCGTGCCCGTCTACCAGCCGCCGGGTGAGAAGACGCTCATCACCCAGTTCGCCAAGGACGAGGTGGAGGCGGCGGGCCTGGTGAAGTTCGACTTCCTCGGCCTGAAGACGCTCACCGTGATTCAGCACGGGCTGGATTTGGTGAAGCGCAACCACGGCAAGGACATTCCGCGGCATGAGATTCCGCTGAATGACGACAAGGTCTGGGAGCTGATGGCCAAGGGCGACACGGCCGGCGTCTTCCAGATGGAGTCGAGTGGCTTCACGGAAATGGTGGTGAAGCTCAAGCCGTCCTGCTTCGAAGACGTCATCGCCGCGGGCGCGCTCTACCGTCCGGGTCCGTTGGACTCCGGCATGGTGGATGTCTTCATCAATCGCAAGCACGGCCGGGAGAAGGTGTCGTATCCGCATCCCGCGCTGGAGCCGGTGCTCAAGGACACGTACGGCGTCATCGTGTACCAGGAGCAGGTGATGCAGATTTCGCAGGTCCTGGGGGGTTACACCCTGGGCCGCGCGGACCTGCTTCGCCGCGCCATGGGCAAGAAGAAGGCCGAGGTCATGCAGGCCGAGCGGGCCGGCTTCCTCGAGGGCTGCGCGAAGAACAACGTCGACCTGAAGGTCGCCGGCGAAATCTTCGACCTGATGGAGAAGTTCGCGGAGTACGGCTTCAACAAGAGCCACTCGGCGGCGTACGGCCTCGTCACGATTCACACCGCGTGGCTGAAGGCGCATTACCCCTGCGAGTTCATGGCGGCCCTTCTCTCCAGCGAGAAGGACAACACGGACAAGGTGGTGAAGCACATTGGCGAGGCGCGCGAATCGGGCCTCCAGGTGTTGCCACCGGATGTGAATCAGTCCGACCTGCAGTTCGGCGCGGTGGAGGGGAAGATTCGCTTCGGGTTGGGCGCCATCAAGGGCGTGGGCGAGGGCGCCATCGAATCCATCCTGGATGCGCGCAAGGACGGCCCCTTCAAGAGCCTCTTCGACTTCTGCGAGCGCGTGGACAGCCGGCGCGTCAACAAGAAGGTGTTGGAAGCGCTGGTGAAGGCGGGCTCGTTCGACTTCGAGAAGCGGCCGCGCCGGCAGATTTTCGACACGATTGAGCGGGCGATGAACCGCGGCTCGTCCAGCCAGAAGGACAAGGCGGCGGGGCAGAGCTCGTTGTTCGGCATGCTGGCGGGGCCGTCGTCGGGTGGCGCCGCGATGAAGGACGACTACGTCGTGGTGGAGGAGTGGTCGGAGAAGGAGCGGCTGGCGCTGGAGAAGGAGGCCATCGGCTTCTACGTGTCCGGCCATCCGCTGCATCAGTACGACAAGGAGCTCAAGCGCTACGCGAAGCCGATTACGGCGGTGCAGCGCGCGCGCAAGGACGACAAGCTCACGGTGGCGGGCGTCGTCACGGTGCTGCGCGAGCGGCCCACGAAGACGGGCAAGCGCATGGCGTGGGTGACGATTGAAGACCTGTCCGGGTCGATTGAGCTGGTGTGCTTCCCGGGCAAGGACGGCACGCGCAATGTTATGGGCAGGGACGGCAAGTGGGCGAAGCAGGGGCCCAAGCCGGGGTTCGAGAACTGGGAGCACCTGCTCAAGTCGGACGACCCGATTCTGGTGACGGGGACGGTGCAGATCAGCCAGCGCGACGAGGACTCGCCCACGCCAGAGCTGATTGTCGACGACATCCAGAGCCTGAAGGAGGTGCGTGAGAAGCGCACCAAGCGGCTGGAGCTGCGTGTGCCGGCGGACCTGCTGACGGAGGACCGCGTGGCCAAGCTGCACGAGCTGGCGAAGAAGTACGCGGGGGCGACGCCGGTGGCCGTGAGTGTGCTGTTCCACGGTGAGGCGGAGGCGCTCATCGGGAACACGTCGCTCAAGGTGCAGGTGCATGACGACCTGCTGCTGGCGGTGGACCGGTTGTTTGGAATGCGGGTGGTGGAGTTCGGGTGATGATGGGGTGCTTCGGCACCACACTGCTTCCGCGTGGGTGAGGTACGGTTCGCCCACTCACGCGGGAGGCCGTCATGGACACCACCTACAAGTCGCTGCGCATCGAGAAGGCGGATGGAGTCGCCGAAGTGATTCTCCAGGGCCCCGGTCGCGGCAATGCCATGGGCCCGGACTTCTGGCGGGAGATGCCTGAAGCCATTCGCGCGCTCGACGAAGACGAGTCAGTGCGCGTGGTTCTTGTCCGGGGCAACGGTGACAACTTCACCTACGGCCTGGACCTGGTGGGGATGATGGAGTCCCTGGGGCCCCTGCTCACCGGGGACAACAACCTGGCCCTGGAGCGCACGAAGCTCCTGAAGCTGATTGGTGACATGCAGCAGGCCACCGAAGGCGTAGCCCGCTGTCGCAAGCCCTTCATCGCCGCCGTGCAGGGCTGGTGCATCGGCGCGGGCATGGACCTCATCGCCGCGTGTGACTTCCGCTACTGCTCCCGCGACGCGAAGTTCTCCCTGCGCGAAGTGAAGGTCGGCATTGTCGCGGACATGGGCGCCCTCCAGCGTCTGCCTCGCATCATCGGCGAGGGCCACACGCGCGAGCTGGCCTACACCGGTGGCGACGTGGATGCCGAGCGCGCCCTCCGCATGGGACTCGTCAACGAGGTCTTCCCGTCCGCCGAGGAACTGCTCACCCACGCCCGCGCCACCGCGCGACGCATCGCGGAGAATCCGCCCCTTGTCGTCCAGGGCGCCAAGCAGGTGATGGAGTACTGCGCGGACAAGTCCACGGCGGATGGCCTGCGCTACGTCGCCGTGTGGAACTCCGCGTTCCTCCAGTCGCACGACCTCGCCGAAGCCTTCTCCGCCTTCGCCGAGCGCCGTCCCCCCAAGTTCGTGGGCCGGTGAACCCCGCCCCTCTCACGAGGGGCTTTCACCCACTGCGCTCACAGTGCGAGGATTCCCATGAAGTCGAGGCTCGGGAGTCCCACGGAATGACGGAGACGGTTGGGTTGCTGGGCTATGGGCGCTTCGGTCGCGCCCTCTCGGGGCTGCTGTCCGACGCGGGCGTGCCGCACAGCGTGTTCGACCCGAGGCAGGATGAAGTGCCTCCGAAGTTGCAGGCCGCTTCGCTCGCGGAGCTGGCCTCGCGCTCCACGGTTCTTGTCCTGGCGATGCCTGTCACCGCCATGCACGACGCGCTGACCGCGCTGCGCCCCATGCTGTCGCCCACCCAGCTCGTCATCGACGTGGGCAGCGTGAAGGTGCGGCCGGTGCAAGTGCTCGCCTCCGTGCTGGGGCGTGACATTCCCTGGGTGGGCACGCATCCGCTCTTCGGCCCCGCGAGCCTCGCGCGAGGAGACGCCCGGCGCACCGTGGTGTGTCCCAACTCGCTTCATCCCGAAGCCACGCATCGGGCCCGCGCGCTGTTCGAGCGGCTCGGCTGCGCGGTGACGGAGATGTCACCGGAAGCGCATGACGAGCTGATGGCTCGCACCCATGTGCTCACGTTCTTCCTGGCTCATGGGCTCTTGAAGGCGGGAGTAGGGAAGGACCTGCCCTTCGCTCCGCCCAGCTTCCAGCCCGTGGCACGGCTCGAAGAGTACGCACGCACGGAGGTCCCCCACCTCTTCAACGTCGTGCAGTCGGAGAACCCCTACGCGCGCGAAGCCCGCGCGGGGCTGCTCGACGCGCTCACGGAGATGCACCAGGGGTTGGAGGCCTCCGCGAAGGCCATTCGCACCCCCGCCGCGCCCCCCGCGCTGCTGGACGTGCGTCAGCGCATCGACCAGGTCGACCGAGAGCTGGTGTCACTGCTGGCGCGTCGGGCTCGGCTTGTCCAGGAAGCGGCCCGGGTGAAGTCGGAGCACGGCCTTCCGTTCCCCGACACGGAGCGGGAGTCGTCCATGCTCGACATCCGACACGCGTGGGCGGAACACGATGGGCTCCAGACAGGCGCGCTGGACGATGTCTTCCACGCCGTGTTGCGGCTGTGCCGCGACACCGCGAGCACTAACGCTGAACGGTGAACGTGGGATTGAGCACCTTCATGGTCCCCTTCGTCACGCCGAACTGCTCATGCACGGCCGCGCGGCGCACGGCCTCCGCCGGGGAGATGCGGCCCGCGAGCAGCTCCTGGTACGCCCCCAGCACGCGCGTGGCCTCCTCGCGCGACTCCCGGACGAACTCCACCCGGAATCTCCGCACGCCGCGCGCCAGCAGCGAAGGCACCAATGACGCAGCGCTCTGGGCCTGTGCGTTGAACACGGTGTTGCGGCAGCCCACGTCCACCACCACCGGATGCTCCAGGCCCTTGTGGTCTCTCAGCGACAGCCGGTGCTTCTCACACGGGCGTCCGCAGCTCTTGAAGTCACGCCCATGGGACAGCGTGTGCGAATACACGCAGTGCTCCGTGTGGAACGTCGAGATGTGGTGGTGCACCGTCACCGCGAAGCGCTCGGCGGGCAGGTGCTCCAACATCGCCCCCAGCTGCACCGCGTCCAAGTCGTGCGCGAAGGTGAGCGTGTCCAATCCCAACCCGAGCAGGTGCAGCGCCGTCACGGAGTTGGTGACGTTGAGCGAGAAGTCGCCGTGCAGCGCCGGCCGCGTCTCCCCCGGGGCGAAGGGCCGCTCCAGGAAGTGCATCATCGCGCCCCAGTGCCGCGCCAGCACCGCGTCAGGCTTCAGCTTCGCGATGCGCGCGTCGTAGCCCTCCTCGCCCGGCTTCTGCACCCGCACCGTCGCAATCGTCACGCGCAGCCCCGCCGCGCGCGCCCGCTCCACCGCCCGCTGGAGGCCCACCAGCTCCATCCAGTCCAGCTCCACCTCTGGCAGCCCCGCTGCAATCACTGCCTCGAGCTGCTCGTCCGTCCGACACAGAGGCAGCAGCCGCGCTCCCTCGGCCCCCAGTGACGCGGCGACGCGCTCCCGCTGTGAGGCCCGGACCTCCTCCAGCACCGGCGTCTCCCTCACCTTGCGCGCCGGCCCCCGGGACACCGCCTCCGTCAGCTCCGCCACCAGCGAGCGGCGCAGCGCCTTCAGCTCCGACACCGGCAGATGCAGCCCCGGCGCCAGCGCCGTCGTGTCCAGCTCCGTCAGGTGGAACGACGTGCCACCCAGCGCCGCCAGCTTGTCCTTCAGCAGCGCGGCGTCCATCCCACCCCCGCGAGCCTGCGCCAGCGGCACCGCGCTGGACGCCGTGGCCACGTGGCCTCCTCGCGCCGTGCCCGTCACCACCAGCGGCCCACCGGCCGTCCCCGACACCGTCAGCGCCAGCGGGACACGGCCCTCGGGCTCGCCCTGGGCCAGCAGCTCCTCGGTGTGCTTCGCCAGGGAGGGATCGCTCGTCACCCAGACGCGCTGCCCTCGCGTCACCCGAGCCATGTCCGGCCCGGGATTGCCGAAGCCCAGCACCCAGCCGTGGCCGGTGCGCTCGACGCGGAACAGCGGTCCACCCGCCTCGTGCTTGTCCTCGGGGTGCCCGTCGTCGAACACCACGCCCATGCCCGGGCGAGGGGACAGCTCCGCGGCCACTGGCGCATCGCCCTCCAGCGGCGACGACACCTTGCCCTGCGGCGCCTCCGGCTTCGTCCGTGCGTCGTCCTGCCCCAGCCCGCCCGTCCACGGACGTCCCTCCGGGTCCTCCGCCACGAGCACGTCGCGGCCCTGCACCGCCTCCACCACGCCCAGGTACGCGCCCCGGTGCTTGGGGAAGCGCCCCTCCACCAGCGTCTGGTGGTCCGAGCCCGCGAAGAAGCCGTGCGAGAAGCCCCGGCTGTACGACAGCGTCATGTCGGCCAAATCGCGGCGCAGCGCGCCCGTGTCCGCCTTGCCCGCCGCCACGCCGTCCACCCAGCGCCGATAGCCCTGCACCGCCGTGGCCACGTACTGCGGCCCCTTCTGCCGGCCCTCAATCTTCAGCGAGTGCACGCCAATCTCGATGAGCTTGGGCACCGCCATGACGCCGGCCAGGTCCTTGGGGCTGAGCAGGTAGCGCACGTCGCCCAGGTCCTTCGTCGCTCCATCCACCACCAGGTCATACGGCAGCCGACACGACTGCGCGCACTGGCCCCGGTTCGCGGAGCGTCCACCCCACGCCTCGCTGGTGAGGCACTGGCCGCTCCACGACATGCAGAGCGCGCCGTGGATGAACACCTCCAGCTCGATGTCCGTCTCCGACGCCAGCCGTCCAATCTCCGCCACCGACAGCTCGCGCGGCACGACGATTCGCGTGGCGCCCAGGCCGCGGGCGAAGCGCGCACCCTCCGCGCTCGAAATCGTCATCTGCGTGGAGGCATGGACCTCCATCTGGGGACACACCGCGCGCGCCACGAGCGCGATGGCCGGGTCCTGGACGATGAGCGCGTCCACGCCCGCGGCGGCCACGCGGCGCAGGATGTCCTCCACCACCGGCAGCTCCGGCTCGAACACCAGCGTGTTCATCGTCAGGAACGCGCGCGCCCCCGCGCGGTGCACCAGCGCCAGCGTGTCGGGCAGGGTTGCGAGCGAGAAGTTCTCCGCCCGGGCGCGGGCATTGAAGCCCTCGTCCAGTCCGAAGTAGATGGCGTCCGCGCCACTGGCGAGCGCGGCCTTCATCGAGTCGAGGTCACCAGCGGGGGCCAGGATTTCAGGACGACGGCGCATGCTTCCGCCCTCTACCACACGAGCCCTGACACGCGCCCGTGGACGCAGTGCGGCAGGTTCTGTTCAAGTCGCCGCCCGGTTGCTTCCACAGGAGACGAGTCATGGCTGAAGGCGTGTTCAAGGACGGGCTGCTGGCGGGCAAGGTGGCGTTCATCTCGGGGGGCAGCAGCGGCATCAACCTCGGCATCGCCGAGGCGTTCGTGAAGGCGGGCGCCAAGGTGGCCATCAACGGCCGCAACGTGGAGAAGCTGGAGGGTGCGGTGAAGGGCCTCCAGGCTTACGGCACCGCCATGGGCGTGGCCGCGGACGTGCGCGACTACGCCTCCGTGGAGAAGGCGCTCCAGACGGTGCGCGATGTGTACGGTGAAATGGACATCCTCATCTGTGGCGCCGCGGGCAACTTCCCCGCGCCCGCGCTGGGCATGTCCTCCAACGGCTTCAAGGCCGTCATGGACATCGACGTGCTGGGCACCTTCAACCTCTGTCGCGCCGGCTTCGAGCACCTGCGCAAGCCCGGCGCCTGCGTCATCAACATCTCCGCGCCCCAGGCCTATCTGCCCATGGCCATGCAGGCCCACGTGTGCGCCGCCAAGGCGGGCGTGGACATGCTCACCCGCGTGCTCGCGCTCGAGTGGGGCAGCGCCGGCGTGCGCGTCAACGCGATTACCCCCGGCCCCATCGAGGACACCGAGGGCATGCGCCGCCTGGCCCCCAGCGCGGAAGGCCACGAGAAGCTCGCCCAGGCCCTGCCGCTCCAGCGCTTCGGCACCAAGGCGGACATCTCCCGGCTGGCCCTCTTCCTGTCCTCGGAGGGCGCGTCCTACATCACCGGCTCCATCATGGTCTGCGATGGTGGCCAGTCCCTCTTGGGCGGCGCCGCGCTGATGGCGGCCCTCGGGATGTAGCCCGGGCCCCAGGGCTCGCGGCTCGGGAGGAGGCTGGGGCGTCCACGACCTCCTCGTGGGTGAAGTTTGTTGTAACTGCAAACTTGTGGCCTGGGTCTCCGTGGGGTTGCGATGTCTGGTACAAGGCATCGCACCTCGCGAGCGGAGTCTTCCCTGGGGGGACTGCTCGCATCCCGGAGACACGCATGTCCGTACGCCTTGCCCCGTCAGCCCGACTCCTCGGGCTGGCTGTGTTGAGCCTTGGCCTGTTGCTTGGTTGTGGCGATGACTCGAATCCCCAGCCGTTGCCGCCGCCCGCGACGCTGCCGGACGCCACCGCGTCCACGGTGGTGCTGACGCCGACGGGGGCGCTGCTGGCGGATGGCCAGGCCCGGGGCGAGGTCACCGTCATCGTGAAGGGCAAGGACGGCGCGCTGCTGGCGGGACGTTCGGTGATGGTGGCGGTGGCGGGCGAGGGCAACACGGTGACGCAGGCGGGGCTGACGAACAGCCAGGGTGTCGCCGTCGCCTTCGTGGTGTCCACGCGCGCGGGTGAGAAGCGGGTGACGGTCTCCGTCGCCGCGGAAGGGGGCGCGGTGGTGCTGGCCTCGCAGCCCTCGTTCACCTTCGTCGCGCCGGTGGCCACGCGGCTGGCGTTCTCCACGTCGGCGCTGGAGGCCACGGCGGGCGCGGTCATCAACAGCCTGGAGGTGCGCTACCTCGACTCCCAGGCGCGACTCGTCCCAGGCGCGACGGCGCCGGTGACGCTGTCGCTGGCGGCGAACCCGGGGGCCGCGACGCTGGAGGGGACGCTCACCGTGGTGCCGGTGGACGGCGTGGCGCGCTTCACGGACGTGGTGCTGAAGAAGGCCGGCGCGGGCTTCCAGCTCCTGGCGGCGGCGACGGGCGTGGAGAACGCGACGACGGAGACGTTCACCGTGGTGCCGGCCGAGGCGGCCTCGCTGGAGCTCGCGGGCCTGACGGCCACCGCCGTCGCGGGTGCGGCGCGCGAGGCGCAGGTGACGGTGCATGACGCGTTCGGCAACGTGGCCACGAACTACACGGGCACGCTGGCCGTGCGCTCCACGGACGCCACGGCGACGCTGCCCGCGTCCCATGTCTTCACCGCGACGGACGCGGGACACTTCACCTTCACGGGCCTCGTCCTCAAGCGCGCGGGCAGCCACCAGGTCACCGTGCAGGACGTGGGCGTCGCCACGCTGAGCGGTCATCAGGACGTGGGCGTGGTGGCGGGGGAGCCCTCGACGCTGGCGTTCACCCAGGTGCCCACGTCGGGCTCGTCGAGCACGGCGCTGTCCTCGGTGGAGGTGTCGCTCCAGGACGGCTTCGGCAACACGTCGGCCGTGGGGGCGCCTGTCGTGACGGTGTCGCTGGTGGAGGCCGGTGACCTCTCCGGCGTTCTGGCGGTGGCGCCGGTGGAGGGCGTGGCCCGCTTCACCGGGCTTCGCGTGAGCACGGAGGGCAGCTTCCACCTCCGGGCCAGCGCGCCCGGCCTGACGGCCACGGACAGCGCCGCCATCGCCATCGTGGATGACGTGCCGCCCGCCAGGCCCGTGCTCGCGGTGGGAACGCTCGGCGCGGACTCCGCGACGGTGACGTGGGTGGCCGTGGGGGATGACGGCAACGTGGGGCGCGCGCTGTCGCAGACGCTGCGCTACTCCCTGGCCCCCATCACCACCGCCGCGGAGTTCGACGCGGCGACGCCGGTGGGAGGCGTGAATGCGCCCGCCCCTTCGGGCACCGCTGAGTCCGCCCAGCTCACAGGCCTGAGCGCGAACCAGACGTACCATGTCGCGCTGCGGGTGGTGGACAACCGGGGCAACGCCGCGCTCTCCAACAGCCTGTCCTTCCAGACGCTGAACTCCGAGGTGACGCAGCTCGCCTTCACCCCGCAGCCGGTGAACGGCACCGCGGGCCAGTCGCTCGCGGACGTGGGCGTCTCCCTGCTGAACGCGCAGGGCGAGGTGGTGACGGAGAGCAGCCTGCCGGTGACGCTGACGTTGGTGGGGGGCACGGGCTTCGAGCCGAAGCAGGTCTCCGCCGCGTCCGGCGTGGCCCTCTTCTCCGGCCTTCGCGTCGACACCACGGGCACCTATCGCTTCCAGGCCAGCGCCAACGGGCTGACGGTGCAGAGCGCGGAGTTCGTCATCGCGGCGGGTGCGCCGTCGCGGCTGGTGCTCACGGGCCTGGTGGCGCCTGTCGTCGTGGGGCAGTCCCAGAGCGTGGAGGTGACGGCGTTCGACGACTTCAACAACGTGGCCCAGGGCTACACGGGCGCGGTGCGCTTCACGTCCACGGACCCGGCGGCGGAGCTGCCCGCCGACTACACCTTCACCGCGCAGGACCAGGGTCGCCATGTCTTCACGGACGTGGTGCTGATGACCTCGGGGCTTCGCCGCGTGACGGCGACGGACACCGCCAACGCGCAGCTCACGGCGTTCATGGAGGTGGAGGTGACGAGCGACGCTGGCCACCACCTGGTGCTGGAAGGGCTGCCGGCGCAGGTGGCGGCGGGCAGCAGCCACGAGCTGACGCTCAGCGTGCGGGACGGCTCCGGCAACCTCGTCACGGGCTACACCGGTGAGGTGGACTTCGCCTCGGACGACCCCCGGGCCACGCTGCCTCCCGAGCATGTCTTCACCGCCGAGGACGCGGGTCGCTACACCTTCAGCGTGACGCTGGAGACGTCCGGCGGGCACTCCATCACCGTGTCTGAAGCGGGCAGCTCCCGGTCCGCCTCCCAGAACACGCAGGTGTCCCCGGGGGCCGCGGCGTCGCTGACGCTGGGGCTGTCCACGACGACGCCGGCCGCCGGCCAGGCGGTGGTGGCGACGGTGACGCTGGTGGATGCGTATGGCAACCAGGCCTCCGGCTACCGGGGCACGGTGGCGCTCAGCGTGGCGCAGGACCCCGGGGCCTCCGTCCCGGGCGCGTACACCTTCACCGAGGCGGACGCGGGACGGCACGTCTTCAGTGTGACGTTCGCCCAGGCGCAGGAGACGACGCTGTCCGCCGTGGACACGCAGCAGGCGACGCTGACGGCCTCCGAGGCCGTGACGGTGAGCGCGGGTGTGGCCACCGCGCTTCACGTGGCGCCTGTGACGCAGGTGCTGACGGCGGGTGTCGCGCAGTCCTTCTCCGTCAGCGCGAGGGACCGCTTCGGCAACCTGTCCCGCGACTACGTGGGCACGGTGCAGCCCTCGTCGACGGACGCCCAGGCGGGGTTGCTCACCGCCCACACGTACACCGCCGCGGAGCAGGGCGAGCACCTCTTCAATCTCACGCTGCGCACGGCGGGCACGCAGACCGTCACCTTCTCGGACGCGGCGCTCGCGGTGTCGGAGGCGCTCGACGTGACGGTGGAGGCCGCGGCTCCGGAGCGGCTGGGCTTCGTCTCGGTGCCGGCCTCGGCCTCGGTGCGTCAGGTGCTGCCCGAGGTGCGCGTGGCCGTACAGGACGCGTTCGGCAACACGACGTCCTCCCAGACGCCTGTCGTGACGCTCGCGCTCTCGGGCGGCGGCGTGCTCGAAGGCGACGTCACGGCCACGGCCGTCTCGGGTGTGGCGCGCTTCAGCACGCTCTCGGTGGTCCAGGAGGGTGACTACACGCTGACGGCCTCCGTGTCCGGCGCGAGCCTGACGGCCGCGTCCACCGCGCTGACCCTCATCGACGACCAGCTCCCCGCGAAGGTGGCCTCGCTGGAGGCGAGCGTGGTGGGCACCGACTCCGTGCGGCTGCGCTGGGTCGCCACGGGCGATGACGGCCAGCTCGGCCAGGCCGCGTCCTACCAGCTGCGCTACAGCCTGGCGCCGTTGACCGAGACGAACTTCGAGGTGGCGGTGCTGGTGCCCACCGGCGCGCCCGGCCTGCCCGGCACGCAAGAGGAGGTGACAGTCCCGAGCCTCCCCACGGGTCGCACGTATCACTTCGCCGTGCGCGTGCTGGACGGCGTGGGGAACACCAGCCTGCTGACGGGCACCTCGCTGGACCTGCCTGGAGCGTGCGGCAGTCACGTCTGCGCGCCCCGCGCTTCCGAGTGCTCCGAGTCCGGTGTGGAGGTCGTGACGTACGAGGCCACCTGCGAGGTGCTCGCGGGCGAGCCGACGTGCCGCTATGTGCCCACCTCGACGGCGTGCCCTGGCGTGGAGGGCGTCTGCTACCAGGCGGCGTGCACCACGGCGGCGGCGCCGGGCGAGCGCGCGCTCATCATCACCGAAATCATGGCCTCCCCGAGCACCGGCACGACGGAGTACATCGAGGTGACGAGCACGTCCGACGCGCTGCTCAACATCAACGGCCTGTCGCTCATCTCCTCGGACACGAGCACCGTCTCGGTGGACCGGGGCCCGGGCGCGGCCGTGGTGCTGCCGGCGCGCGGCATCCTGGTGCTGGCGAGCAACGCGGACTTCGCCACCAACGGCGGCGTGGCGGCGGACCATGGCTACGGGAACGCCCTGGACCTGGAGGCCACCGGCCAGCTGTCCCTGCGCGTGAAGGGCGTGGTGATGGACGACGTCACCTATGACGAGGAGTTCCCCCTGGTGGCGGGCCGCTCGCTGAGCCTGTCCTCGGAGCTGGTGGGCAGCACCGCGAGCCGCTACTCCTGGTTCTGGTGCGCCTCCAGCGACGAGCTGTCGGGCGGAGACCGGGGCACGCCGGGCCTGCCCAACGAGACGTGCGGCGTGGTCATCCAACCGCCCGTGGAGTTCTGCGCCATCGAGTCCCCCAAGTCGTTCCCGACGGCGATTGCACCGGGCTCGCCCCACGAGGTCACCAGCCGCGTCTACGAGCCGCAGGTGACGACGCGCAGCACGTCCGGCAATGACCACTTCCCGTACCTCGTCTCGGAGCTGGGCTATGGCACGGACGCCAACGCGCCGGAGTCCTGGACGTGGGTGTCCGCGACGCCGAACCCCAGCTACGGCGCGCTCGGCGGCAACGACGACGAGATGTTGGCCACCCTCCAGATTCCCGCGAACGGGAGCTACCTCTACGGCTTCCGCTACCGCTTCACGCGCGGCCCGGCGGGCGCCGACACGTGGGTCTACTGCGACCAGAACGGCGTCGTCGCTCCGGGCGTCCCGGCGAGCTACGGCACCGTGACGGTGGACGAGGTCATCCCCGTGTCGGACCACGTGGTCATCAGCGAGGTCAGTGGCCGTGGCGTGACGTCCCAGACGGACGAGTTCGTCGAGCTGCACAACCCGACGAACCAGGCCGTGGACCTGAGCGGCTGGATGCTCCAGTACAAGTCGGCGACGGGAACCACGTACTCGGGCACCTTCGTGATTCCCGCGGGCAAGGTCATCCCGGCGCACGGCTACTTCCTGCTCGCGCACACGGGCTACACCGGGACCGGGGCGCTGGCCGCGGACGCGATGTGGTCCGGCTTCGACATGTCGGCCTCGACGACGGCGGGCGGCCATGTCCGCATCGGCCGGGACTTGACGACGTCCTCGCCCATTGAAGTGGACAAGCTGGGGTGGGGCACGGCGAACACGCCGGAGGGCACCACCGGCGGTCCGTCCCACCCGGCGGCGGGCGGCAGCATCGAGCGCAAGGCGCTGCCCACGTCCACGCAGGCCACCATGGCGGAGGGCGGCTCCGACGCGAGTCGGGGCAATGGTTCCGATACGAACAACAACGCGGCGGACTTCGTGATTCGCGCCGCCCGCCAGCCGCAGAACTCCGCCAGCGGTACCGAGCTTCCGTAGTCCCGGGGACACCTCGAGCGGCAGGGGAGGCCGTCCTGGCTGTAAGCCGGGGCGGCCTCCTTGTTTTCGCGAGGGCGGGGCCTGGCTGGCCCACTGTCGGCCAGCGTGCCGTCCGGTCATCAAAGGCTGCTGCTCGCGGAGGGCAGGCGGATTACCTTTGCGGCGCACACTTCCCGTCAGCACGCCCAGGAGAGCAGCCCGTGCCTGAAACGCCTGTCACCGACGCCGTCCGCCTCATCACCTGTCCGCCCGCCGAGTTCCGACGCTCCGGCGAAGCCGCCATGGAGGCCACCCGCGCCGGAATCGCCCGCCTCAAGGCCCTCCGCGCCCCCTTCGACGTGGTCCAGGTGCTGGAGCTGTATGACGAGGCCATGGCCTCGCTCGATGACGCGGGCGCTCGCGCGAGCGTCGCGCGGCACTCCCACCCGGAGGCCGCCATGCGCGAGGCCGCCGAGTCCGCCGAGCAGGAGCTGGAGACGCTCGCCACCGACATCCGCATGGACCGGGGCGTCTACGACGTCCTCGCCTCGCTGGACCTCTCCGGCCAGGACGCGCAGACGCGCAAGTGGATGGAGAAGGTGCTGCGCGACTTCCGCCGCTCCGGCGTGGACCGGGACGACGCCACCCGCGCCCGCGTGAAGGCCCTCAACGAGGAGCTGGTCCGCATTGGCCAGGAGTTCAGCCGCAACATGCTCCAGGACACCCGCGCCGTGTCCCTGCCGCCCTCCGCGCTGGACGGACTGCCGGACGACTATGTCCGCGCCCACCCTCCCGGCGCGGACGGCCAGGTGAGCATCACCACCGACTATCCGGACATCATCCCCTTCATGACGTACGCGCGTGACGCGAAGGCGCGCGAGCAGATGTGGCGGGCCTTCCGCATGCGCGGGCACCCCAGCAACACGGACGTGCTGGAGCGCATGGTGGCGCGCCGTCACGAGCTGGCCACGCTCCTGGGCTACCGCAACTGGGCGGCCTTCGCGACCGAGGACAAGATGATTCGCGACGAGCAGGCCGCCGCGGACTTCATCGCCCGGATTTCCGACGCGTCCGGCAAGCGGATGGAGCGCGACTACGGGCTGCTCCTGGAGCGCAAGCGCCGGGACGTGCCTGGCGCCGCGCGCGTGGACCCGTGGGACCAGGCGTACCTGGAGGACCGCATCAAGGCGGAGCAGTACGCCTTCGACTCGCAGGCGGTGCGGCCGTACTTCGAGTACACGCGCGTGAAGCAGGGCATGCTGGACTTGACGGCGCGGATGTTCGGCGTGACGTACCGCCGCATCCAGGACGCCGTGGTGTGGCACCCGGACGTGGAGGCCTACGACGTGCTGGAGGACGGCACGGTGAAGGGCCGCTTCTACCTGGACATGCATCCGCGCGCGGACAAGTACAAGCACGCGGCGCAGTTCACCCTCACCAGCGGCAAGTCCGGGCGGCGGCTCCCGGAGGGCGTGCTGATGTGCAACTTCCCCAAGCCCGGCGCGGAGCCCGCGCTGCTCCAGCATGACGACGTGGAGACGTTCCTCCACGAGTTCGGCCACCTGCTGCACCACATCTTCGGCGGCCACACGCGCTGGGCCGGCGTGTCGGGCGTGCGCACGGAGTGGGACTTCGTGGAGGCGCCGTCGCAGATGCTGGAGGAGTGGGCGCGCGACACGGCGAGCCTGCAGACCTTCGCCAAGCACTACCAGACGGGCGAGCCGCTGCCGGCGGAGATGGTGACGCGGATGCGTCGCGCGGAGGAGTTCGGCAAGGGCCTGTGGGTGCGTCAGCAGATGTTCTACGCGGCGCTCAGCCTGGAAATCTACCGGAGGGCCCCGGCGGGCCTGGACGCCACCGCGCTGGTGCGCGAGCTCCAGGGCACGTACACGCCGTTCCCCTACGTGGAGGGCACGTACTTCCACCTGTCCTTCGGCCACCTGGAGGGGTACTCGTCCAACTACTACACGTATATGTGGTCGCTGGTCATCGCGAAGGACCTCTTCACCGTGTTCCAGAAGGAGGGGATGTTGTCCCCCGAGCCCGCGAAGGCGTACCGGCGCGCGGTGCTGGAGCCGGGCGGCTCCGACGACGCGGCGAAGCTGGTGCACGCCTTCCTGGGGCGTGACTACGACTACACCGCCTACGAGGCGTGGCTGAACAAGGCGGCGTGAGCGTCGCCGGTTGAAGGGTGGGGCGCCTTCACCGGGCCCCACTCGCGCCGCGCGGGGGCCTACATGTCGATATTGATTTGCAGAATCAAGTAGTGCGTGTTCCCGCCTGGGCTGCTATGTGAGGCCGCGCCGTCCCGCGCCCTTCGCTTCCGTTCCGCGCGCACTGGCTGGATGAAACCGTGAGCACACCTGACAGGCGTCCCTTCCCCCTCCTCGCGATTCTCGGTGTCGTGGCCCTGCTGGCCGTCGTCGGAGTCGTCGTGGCGTATCAGCGCGGCGCTCCGTCGCCCGCGGCGGTGGTGGCCCAGGCTCCCGAAGCCCCCGAGGCCGCGGCGCCCGCCGCGCAGGGCCGCACCGTGAAGCATGTCCAGGGGACCTCGGTCGTCCCGCTGAATCCCCAGCGCGTCGTGGTCTTCGACCTGGCGGCCCTGGACATCCTCCAGGCGCTGGAAGTGAACGTGCTCGGCGTCGCGGGGGACCAGTTCCCCCACCACCTGGCGCCGTTCGCGGACGCGAAGTACCCGCGCATGGGGACGCTGTTCGAGCCCAACTACGAAGCCCTCCACGCCGCGAAGCCGGACCTCATCATCACCGGGGGCCGCTCCAGCGCGAAGTACGCGAGCCTCTCCAAAATCGCCCCCACCGTGGACCTGCCGATGAGCGGCGCGAACTACATCGACACGGTGGTGGCCAACACGGAGCTGCTGGCGAGCCTCTTCGGCAAGGAGGAGAAGGGCCGCGCGCTCGTCGCCGACCTGCGCGCGTCCATCGCGAAGCTGAAGGAGACGACGGCGAGCCGGGGCAAGGGCCTGGTGGTGCTCGTCACCGGAGGCCGCATCAGCGCTTACGGGCCGGGCTCGCGCTTCGGCGTCCTGCATGGCGACTTCGGCGTGCCCGTCGCCGTCGAGGGACTCAACGCGTCCCTGCATGGCGAGGTCATCGGCTCGGAGTTCATCCGGGAGAAGAACCCCGACTGGCTCTTCGTGATTGACCGTGACGCGGGCATGGGCCAGCGGGGTGGGGCGCAGCAGGTGCTGGACAACGAGCTGGTGCACCAGACGACGGCCTGGAAGAACAAGCAGGTCGTCTACCTGGACCCGATGACGACGTATCTCATCGGCGGTGGCATCCAGTCGGTGAACCACCTGCGCGGTCAGATTGCGGAAGCCTACGCCGCGCGAGCCCAGTAGGCTGTCCGGGTCGTGAAACGCTTCGTCGCCGCCGCTGTCGTCATCGTCCTGCTGGCCCTGGTCAGCCTGTTCATTGGCGTCGGCAACGTGTCGTGGAACTCGCTCTTCTCGCCGAGCCCCGACGAGCGCGCCCTCCAGGTGCTGGTCATCAGCCGCATCCCCCGGCTCCTGGCCGTCATCCTGGTGGGCATGTCCCTGGGCGTGGCGGGGCTGCTGATGCAGATGCTCGCGCGCAACCGCTTCGTGGAGCCGGCGACGGCGGGCACCGCGGAGTCCGCGAGCCTGGGCATGCTGACCGCCACGGTGCTCGCTCCCCAGCTCCCGGTGCTCGGGAAGATGCTGGTGGCGTCGGGCTTCGCCCTGGCGGGCACTGCGCTGTTCCTGCTCATCCTCAAGCGCATCCCCCTGCGCTCGGTGCTCGTCGTGCCGCTGGTGGGCCTGGTGCTGGCGGGCGTCATCGACTCGGTGACGACGTTCTTCGCGTACCGCTTCGATTTGCTCCAGTCCGTCAACGCCTGGACGACGGGGGACTTCTCCACCGTCCTGCGCGGGCGCTACGAGCTGCTCTGGGTGACGCTGGGCCTCACGTGCTGCGCCTACGTGGCGGCGGACCGCTTCACCGTGGCCGGCATGGGCGAGTCCTTCACCACGAACCTGGGGATGCGCTACTCGCGCATCGTCGCATTGGGGCTGGTCATCGTCTCCATGGTCACCGCGATGGTGGTGGTCACCGTGGGGATGATTCCGTTCCTGGGCCTGATTGTCCCCAACGTCGTCAGCCTCTTCATGGGCGACAACGCGCGGCGCTCCATTCCGTGGGTGGCGGTGTGTGGCGCGGGCTTCGTGCTCGTGTGTGACGTCATCGGCCGGGTGGTGCGCTTCCCGTACGAAATCCCGGGGGCGACCATCGCGGGCGTCATGGGCAGCGTGCTCTTCCTGTACCTCCTGCTGCGGAGGGACGCCCGTGTCGGCTGACCGAGTCGCGGTGCCGGCGAGGCCCGAGCGCACCCTGTTCATCCTCGGGTGCATGGCGACGGCGTGCGCCGTCCTGTTCATGCTCATCGACGTGGGCGGGCAGTGGGACTTCGTCCTGCCGTTCCGGGGGAAGAAGCTCGCGACGGCGCTGCTGGTGGGCTACGCCATCGCCGTCTCCACGGTGCTCTTCCAGACGGTGACGGGCAACCGCGTGCTGACGCCCGCGATTCTCGGGTTCGACTACCTCTACGTGCTCATCCAGACGTGCCTGCTCTTCTTCCTGGGCTCCAGCACGGTGGTGAACCTGGACCCCCGGCTGCTGTTCGGCGTGGAGGTCCTCATCATGGTGGCCTTCTCGGGGCTCTTGTACTGGGGGCTGTTCGGCGGAGCGCGGAGGAACCTGCACCTGGTGCTGCTGACGGGCGTGGTGTTGGGGGTGCTGTTCCGGAGCCTGTCGTCCTTCCTCCAGCGGCTCATCGACCCCAACGAGTTCATCTTCCTCCAGGACCGCTTCTTCGCGAGCTTCAACAACCCGGACCAGGAGCTGCTCGTCGTCTCGTTCCTGGTGACGCTGGGCGTGTCGGTGCTGGGCTTCCGGATGCTGCGCACGTTCGACGTGCTGGTGCTGGGCCGCGAGACGGCCATCAACCTGGGGGTGGACTACCAGCGCACGGTGGCGCTCATCCTGGTGCTGGTGGCCATCCTCGTCTCCGTGTCGAGCGCGCTGGTGGGGCCGGTGACGTTCTTCGGCCTCCTCGTGTCCAACCTGGCCCACGCGGTGGTGCGCACGTACAAGCACGAGCTCATCCTGCCCGCCGCCGCGCTGGTCGCCGCGGTGGCGCTGGTGGCGGGGCAGGTCGTCCTGGAGCACGTCTTCGCTTTCGACACCAACCCGCGCGTCATCATCGAGTTCGTCGGCGGGCTGGTGTTCATCACGATGCTCATGAGGAAGGCCCCGGGATGATCGAGGCGAAGAACGTCACCAAGCGCTACGGCACGACGCTCGTCGTGGACGACGTCTCCCTGCGGCTGCCCGTGGGCGGCATCACCTCCATCATCGGCCCGAATGGCGCGGGCAAGTCGACGCTGCTGTCGATGATTTCCCGCGTGCTGCCCATGTCCTCGGGCAACGTCCTGGTGGATGGGCTGGACGTCGTCACCACGCCGGGAGACGTGCTCGCCAAACGGCTGGCCATCCTGCGCCAGGACAACCACCTCACCTCGCGACTGACGGTGCGGGAGCTGGTGACGTTCGGCCGCTATCCCCACTCGAAGGGGCGGCCCACGGTGAAGGACCAGGAGCACGTGGAGCGGGCGATTCAGCACATGGGCCTGGAGGCGCTCTCGGCGCGCTTCCTGGACGAGCTGTCGGGAGGCCAGCGTCAGCGCGCCTTCGTGGCCATGGTGCTCTGCCAGGACACGGACTACGTCCTCCTGGACGAGCCGCTCAACGGCCTGGATTTGAAGCACGCGGTGTCGATGATGAAGCAGCTGCGGACGGCCGCCGACACGCTGGGCAAGAGCTTCGTGCTGGTGCTGCACGACCTCAACTTCGCGTCCTGCTACTCCGACCACCTCATCGCGATGCGGGACGGCAAGGTCGCGTTCCAGGGGCGCTCGGAGGACATCATGCGGCCGGACGTGCTGCGGGCTGTCTATGACTTGGAGATCGCCATCCAGCAAATCAATGGCGATTGGATTGCCACGCACTACCGCTGACGTCTGGGCCCCCTGCCTTTTCGGGGGAGCATGACTCCGAGTGTGTGTGGATGAGGTAGCCTCCCGGTGACTTGAGAGGAGAGCGACCCATGCGTGAGTCCGATTTCGAGAAGGGCCCCGGGACGGCCTTGGCGCTGGTCCTGGTGGCGCTGTTCATTCCGGGGCCTCGCGCGGAGGCCTATCCCATTCCTCCAGAGACGCTCTGGTCCCTGACCCAGCAAGCCGAGTGGGTGGTGTGGGCGGACGTCCATGAGGTGCTGTCGTTGCCGGCGAATGAGAGAGCGCTCGCGCAAAAGGAGGACCGGGCGTCTGGCGACTTCGCGCGCCTGGTCGTCCGTGAGGTGTGGAAGGGGAATGCCCGTCAGGGCGAACTCCTGGAAGTGCACTGGCGCCCGATGATTTGTCCGGCGCCCCCTCGCTACGAGAAAGGGCTGGCGGTGGTGGCCTTCCTGAAGCGCAGGGCTGGGAAGTGGCGCACCGTGGCGATGTCGTATGGGACGCGCTACCCGGCGAGCAATGACGACGCGGACGCCTATCGGCGCGCGGTGACGCTCGCGAGGGATGCGCAGGAGCGCGGCGTGGACGGGAGCGGGGACCTGGATGCGGCGCGAGTGGACTGGCATGTGCGCGTGTCCGACCATCCCATGACGCGCTGGGATGGCTTGTACGGGCTGGTGCCCGATGGGGACTCGGCCCGCTCGTTCTACGACGGGCGCGACAGGACTCCCCTGGCGTTGACGGGCGCGCAGCTGGAGCTGCTGGCGCGGGGGTTCGTCGAGCGCCCTCCGCTGGACCGTGCGCTCCCCATGATGCTCATGGCCCTGCGAGGCCATGTGGACGCGAACGTGGACTTGATGGCCGCACGAGCCATCGAGACAGTGCTCACCCTGGACGGCCTCCCTGACTGGCTCCCCCACGCCTTCGAGCTGCTCCGGGAGCGCCAGGGTGATGAAAAGCTCGCGCCGCGAAAAGCGCTCACCCAGGACGAGCGCATGGAGCGGGTGTCGCTCGATGCGCGCCCGGGCTCCAGCACGGCCCGCAAGAGCTTCACCCGGGACTGGACGCGCTTCAAGAAGCGCCATCAGCTGACTCCGGCGCTGCTGCCGCTGCCGGTGGAGCCTCCCGTCCCTGGAACGGGAGGAGACTCACCGCTCTGAGGCACCGTCAGTTGCGCCCCCACTGCCGGGGGCGGGAGAAGCGCAGGAAGCCACTGGCCTCCTCCTGGCCAATCGTCTCCGCCTCCCCACCGAAGTAGCGCGCGCGAAGCTCCACCAGCTTCGCCTCCAACGCGTCCCCGGACAGCTCCTTCGCCAGCGTCTCCCGCTCCGCCATGTACTTCGCGCCCGCGTCCCAGCGCGCGTCCCGGGTCTGGTCCAGCGCGTCCCAGCGCTGGAGCGCCTCGGCGTCCAGGCCCATCTCCTTGCGGACCGCGCGCAGGCTCTGGTTGCGCTCGGCGGGTGTCATCCCGCCCAGGTCCGTCTGCACCGAGGGCAGGTCCAGGAAGCGGTTCATCAGCTCCTGCTGGTGGCGCTCCACGTAGGCCGCCGCCTGCTCGCCGTGCACCTCCTGGAGGCGCTCCTTGTACGTGGACAGCTTCTTCTCCAGGCTCACGCCCTCCTGCGCGCCGAGCGTCCGCAGCGTGTCCGCGATGGCCTGGTTCTTCCGCTCCGACACCCAGATGCGCTCGGCGTTCTCCTTGCCGAAGAGGCGGTGGCGCGCGTCCCAGGTCGCGGACCGGCGCTGCTCGGCGCTCAGCCCTCGCAGGTACGAGTCGCTGTCCTTGACCCACTTCTCGTAGTCCACGCGGTTGCGCAACATCGCCGCCAGCGCGTCGTAATGCTCCGGGAAGTTCGCCTTGAGGAAGGCCAGGAGCTCCTGCTCCCACCGGTCCGGGAAGCGCTCCTGGAAGAAGCGCATCAGCTCCTCCACCATCCGTATCTGGAGATACGGCTCGTGGAGCTTCGCCCCGTACTTCTCGCGCAGCGACGTCGCGAACGCCTCCAGCTCCTCGTCCCCGGCACCTCGCACCGGAGCAGGGGCGGGCATCACCGGGGGCGGAGTGGCGGCCGAGGGACTGGCCGCGACAGGCGTTGTCGGTGGGGCTTGTCCGGGAGTCGACGTCGTCGCGGGTGTCGCGGCCGGGACAGCCGCCCCGGTGGGCCTGACGAGTCCCCAGCCCAGCACTCCACACGTCACGGCCACCGCGCCCACCAGCAAGACCTTCGTGCGCTGTCGCATGAATCCACTCCCTGGGGCACGGTGAAGAACGCCGGGAGGCCAGGTGACGGCCCTCCCGGCGATGGACGACTCAGCGCGGGTCAGTCGACCTTCGCGATGTAGTCGATGATGGCCGCGTAGAACTCCATCTCGCTGAACGTGTCGGGCCCCAGGCCGATGACGTCCAGGTGGTCCTGGTTGATGACGCTGGACATGGACGTGGACTGCAACGAGCTGGGCGCGTTGATGTTGGACACGTAACCCAGCGCGGAGTCCTGGGCGATGAGGTCCGAGCCCAGGCGTTCCGTGTAGCGCAGTCGGTAGCCCATCTGCTGCGAGTTGACGCCCACCAGGCCGTCGTCGTCCTGCTCGGCCTTGTTGCCGTCACCCTTGCCGCCGGCGCCGTCGTTGTCGCAGTCATCCGCGCAGAAGCCGTCCCCGTCGATATCGAACAGGAACTGACGCACCACGAACAACGCGGGGTTCACGCTCAGGCCCTGCTGCGCGGTGATGAGCGACGCGTAGTGGGACGCGTAGGACGCGTTGATGGGATTGGCGACGTTGAAGGCCTTGGCGCCCGTCGTCTTCCCGTCGTTCGCGTCCGCGTCGTTGTAGATGAGCGCCTTCACCGCCGCGTAGCCGTCATTGCCCGGGGCGTAGACGACGTCGCCGTAGAAGCGGAAGAGCGCGTCCAGCACGCTGGTGATGCCGGGCCCCAGGTCCAGGATGTACTTGGCCACCGGCGAGCCGCGGTGAGGCGAGGACACGCTCACCATCGCCTTCACCACCGTGTAGCCCTTGCGCTCGCGCAGCACGCGCGCGGCCTTGCGCACGTCGAGCCCACCCTGCGAGTGGCCCACGAGATTCACGTAGGACGAGCCCGCGGAGGCCATGAAGCCCTCCACGTCATTGGCCAGGTCCAGGCCGCGCACGTCGGAGTTCTGCACCGGCTGCACCGCCGCCGCGAAGGCGCGCTGCCCGCTGTTCAGGCCGTCGTTGCACGACACCTCGAACAGCTCGTTGCACGGGTCGCCCACGAACGTCCCGTAGTCATCCCCCCAGTAGTCGTACCCGAGGATGTCGTCGAAGCCGCCCAACCCATGGGCGAACACGACGGGGTAGGTGGTCTTCTCCGCGGCGGTGGCCGGGCCTGCGACACCCAGGACACCGAGCGTCAGGACTGCAAGGAACAGCGGCTGTTGCTTCATTGGGGGACTCCTGTCTTTGGGAGGAACGCCTGCTGCGACCGATGCACGTCGGAACAGAACCTCGGGAGCCGGCCTCACGCGGAGGCACCCCTGCGACTCAGCCCATCCCCACGACCGAGCGAATCCCGAAGAACGAGAGATCAGTGCCCCAGGATTGATTCCAGAGTCAATACATCGCGCCGCGTCAGCCCCACGGGACGAGCCGTCTGTCGGGTGGCGCACTGCGTCGTCTGTGATTGCGCGGTGCGTCGTCTTGCTGCGTCAGTCGTTGCGTGCCGCGTCGCCCTCCGAGGACACGCCTTGCGCGCGTCCCTCAGGGTGGGGCGCCCCCCGTCGCCGGAGCGGTCAACGGGGGGCGGTGCGGGGCCTTACGGCTCCACGGGCGTCTGCTGGATGCGCCAGATCTCCTCGGCGTACTGCTTGATGGTGCGGTCCGAGGAGAAGATGCCGGCGCGCGCCACGTTGATGATGCACTTGCGCGTCCAGTTCTCGGTGTCCTGGTAGGCGCGCACGACTTCGTCCTGCTTCGCCGCGTACGCCGCGAAGTCCGCCAGCACCAGGTAGCGGTCCTCGTCCAGCAGGCTGTCCACCAGCGGCTTGTAGAGGGCGCGGTCCTCCGGGGAGAAGAAGCCGGTGGAGATGAGGTCCAGCGCCTCGCGCAGCTCCAGGTTCTTCTCGTACTCGTCACGCGGCCGGTAGCCGGCGCGCTTCCTGGCAATCACCTCGTCGGCGGTGAGGCCGAAGAGGAAGAAGTTCTCATCGCCCACCGCCTCGCGAATCTCCACGTTGGCGCCGTCCAGCGTGCCCAGCGTCAGCGCGCCGTTGAGCATCAGCTTCATGTTGCCCGTGCCGGAGGCCTCCATGCCCGCCGTCGAAATCTGCTCGGACACGTCCGCCGCCGGGATGATGCGCTCGGCCAGGCTCACCCGGTAGTTGGGGGCGAACACCACTTGCAGCCCCGTCGTGCCCGCGTCGCTGTTGACGACCTCGGCGATGCCGTTGATGAGCCGGATGGTCAGCTTGGCCAGGTGGTAGCCCGGCGCCGCCTTGGCGCCGAAGAGGAACGCGCGCGGGTGGATGATGGTGCTCGGGTCCCTGCGCGCCCGCATCCACAGCGCGACGATGTGCACCGCGTCCAGGAGCTGGCGCTTGTACTCGTGCAGGCGCTTTATCTGCACGTCGAAGATGGCGTCCGGGTTGAGCCGCACCGAGCGGAGGTCCCGGATGTGGTTGGACAAGTCTTCCTTGTTGGCGCGCTTCACGTCGCGGAACGCCTTGCGGAACGCGGGGTCCTCCGCGTGCGGCTCCAACTCGCGCAGCTTGTCCAGGTGGGTGGCCCAGCCCTCGCCGATGCGGGACGTAATCAGCTGGGACAGCCGCGGGTTGCACCACGCCAGCCACCGGCGCGGCGTCACGCCGTTCGTCTTGTTGTTGAAGCGCTCCGGATACATGGCCGCGAAGTCCGGCAGCACGTCCCGGCGCAAGAGGTCCGTGTGCAGCGCGGCCACGCCGTTGATGCTGTGGCTGCCCACCACCGCCAGGTGGGCCATGCGAATCTTCTTCTCCGGCCCCTCCTCCACCAGGCTCATCCGCTTCAGCTTCTCCTGGTCATAGGGGTAGCGAATCTGCACCTGGCGCAGGAAGCGCTGGTTGATTTCGTAGATGAGCTCCAGGTGCCGGGGCAGCAGGCGCTCGAACAGCGTCGCCGGCCACTTCTCCATCGCCTCCGCCAGGAGCGTGTGGTTGGTGTAGCCGAACACCGCCTGCGTAATCGACCAGGCCTCCTCCCAGCCCAGCCGCTTCTCGTCCACCAGCACGCGCATCAGCTCCGCCACGCCGATGGCCGGGTGCGTGTCGTTGAGCTGGATGGCCGCCTTCTTGGGGAAGTCCCTGAAGTCCGTGTGGTTCTTCAGGTAGCGCCGGACGATGTCGGCGATGGAGCACGCGACGAAGAAGTACTGCTGCTTGAGGCGCAGCTCCTTGCCCGCCTGGAACGCGTCGTTCGGATAGAGGACCTTGGAGATGACCTCCGAGTCGTTCTTCTCCACGACGGAGCGTTCGTAGTCGCCCGCGTTGAACAGCAGCAGGTCGAACTCCTCGGACGCGCGCGCCTGCCACAGCCGCAGGGTGTTGACGGTGTCGTTGTGGTAGCCGGCAATCGGTGTGTCGTAGGGGACGCCGACCACCGTCTTGCCGCCCACCCAGCGCGCCACGGGCTTGCCGTCCGGGCCCTGGTGGTGCTCCACGCGCCCGAAGAAGCGCACCGGCACCGCCTTCTCCGGCCGGACGATTTCCCACGGGTTGCCGAACTTGAGCCACTCGTCGGCGCGCTCCACCTGGTAGCCGTCGACGATGTCCTGCGTGAAGATGCCGAACTCGTAGCGGATGCCGTACCCCATGCCGGGGTAGCCGAGCGTCGCCAGCGAGTCCAGGAAGCACGCCGCCAGGCGCCCCAGGCCGCCGTTGCCCAGGCCCGCGTCAGGCTCCATCTCCAGCAGGTTGGTGAGGTCCACCCCCACCTCGCGCATGGCCTCGGACGCGGCGTCGTGCATGCCCAGGCTCAGCAGGTTGTTTCCCAGCGCCCTCCCCAGCAGGTACTCGGCGGACAGGTAGTAGGCGCGCTTGACGTCCTTCTCGTAGTACGTGCGCGCGGTGCGGACCCAGCGGTCCGCCAGCCTGTCGCGCACCGCGAGCGACAGCGCCATGAAGCGGTCATGCGCGGTGGAGGTCTCGTAGTTCTTCCCGCGCGAGTAGCGCACGTGGTCCAGGAAGGAGCGACGCATGGACGTCGCGTCGCGCCCGGTGCTGCGGCCGCCATCGTCAGTGGCACTCGACGCTGCGGGACGGGGCTGCGGGGAAGAAGAGGCGGGAGAGGCCATGTCGCGAGAGGTCTCCATCCGGGTGTGACTTCGGGTGGGAAGAAGGGTGATGCGGGCTGTCAGGGTATCGCAGCCCTGGCGGACCTCGCATGGGAAAGCGCGGAGCCAGGAAGGAGGAGGATGCTCCCTGGGAAGGACCTGGGACGTCCAGGAGGGATGCGCGACGTGTGTCCGTCCGCCTGCTTTCCCACAGCGCTGGCGTGGAACGCCCGCCCGTGGCCGGCCGGTTTGATGTAGAAATCAACGCTCATGGCCTTCCCGAAGAATGACTTGGACCAGCGGCTCGCGCTGGTGCGGCCCGAAGACACGGTCCGCGGCCTCATCTTCAACGCGGTGCTGACGCTCGCGGAGAAGCAACTGGGGCCGGACACCGCCGCCCGGCTGCGGGAGCCGCTCTTCAAGCGCTCACCGGTGGACTTCTTCTCGTACTCCGCCGTGGACGCCATCCGGTTGCTGTACGCCACGTCGGAGGCGCTGGAGAAGGCGGGGCGTTTCAGCACCCAGGAGGACGCGGTGCGTGCGTGTGGCGCCGCCGCGGTGACGGGCTTCTTCTCCTCCACCGTGGGCCAGACGCTGACGCGGTTGATTGGCAAGGGCGACCCCAAGCGCCTCTTGTCCAACGCGCCCACCGCCTACTCCACGCTGGTGAGCTACGGGCGCCGGGACTACACCGTGGTGTCGGAGCGCCACGTGCGCCTGTCCTTCCACGGCGACATGCAGCCGGTGCAGTTCCACGAGGGCGTGCTCCAGGAGGCCTTGAAGGCCATCCAGTGCAAGGGCTCCGTGGTGGGCACGCCGCACGGCTACTTCGCGGCGGACTACGACATCGTCTGGGAGTAGTCCGCCGGGCCTGCGCTGCCTCGCGGCGACCTCAGGGCGCCGCGGGCGCCTGTCCGGCGACGGCGGCCACGGAGACGACCTCCATCTGTCCGGCCAGCTCCTGCGCCTTGGCGAGGAAGTCCGGCAGGAGCGTCTTGGGCAGCGGGTCCGCGCGGGGGAACTGCTGGTTGAGCGGGTTGGTGTACCCGCCGCCGCGCTTCATGCCGAAGTGCAGGTGCGGCCCGGTGGAGCGGCCGGTGTTGCCCGAGTAGGCGATGACCTGCTTCTGGCTGACCCGGGCGCCCACGCGCACGCCGTCCCCCAGCTTCGACAGGTGCATGTACTGCGTCTCGAAGCCGTTGGCGTGGCGCAGCACCACCATGTTGCCGGCCGCGCCGGCCCAGCCCGCCTGCGTCACGGTGCCGTCCGCCACGGCCCACACGGGCGTGCCGATGGGCGTGCCGTAGTCCACGCCGTTGTGGTTCTTCAGGTACTGGAGCACCGGGTGGAAGCGCGAGCCGAACTTGCTGGTGACGTGCGCGTACTTCAGCGGGCTCTTGAGGAAGGTCTTCTTCGCGCTGGCGCCGTCCGCCTGGAAGTAGTTGGGCTGCCCGTCCGGCAGCACGTAGCGGTAGACCTTCTTGGGGCCCACGAGGCCGCCCTGGTACTGGGCGGCGAGCACCTCGCCGTAGCGCAGCACGCGGCCCTTGGAGACGAACTTCTCCACCAGCGCGCGCGCGGTGTCGCCCTTGCGCACGTCCCGGTAGAAGTCGATGTCCCAGGCGAACACGTCCGCCAGCACCATGCCGATGGCCGGGTCCTCGCCCGCGTCCACCGCCGCCTCGTAGAGCGACGTCTGGATTTCGAGCGAGACGACGGACACCTGCTTCTCCACTTCAATGGAGCGCTTGCTGCCCACGTACTTCTCGCCGTCGCGGCGCACCTGCCACTCGTCGACCAGGCTCTGGCGGTAGTCGAAGAAGTCCAGCTCGCCGTCGCGCAGGACGATGCGGAACTGGTCGCCCACGCGGGACTTGCGGAAGTCGAACACGCCTTCCAGCGCGGAGATGACGGCTGTCACCTGGGCGTCGGGTAACTGGGCCTCATGCAGCGCGCCCGCCAATGTCTGGCGCGGTTCAATCCGGCGGTTCTTGATGTCGTACCTGACGGCGGCCTCGGAAGCGGAGGACACGGTCAGCAGGGCGGCCAGGGCGAGGAGGGGGGCAAGTCGCATGGGGCGGGGAGCGAGTGTAGTGGACACCCGTGCCCCTGCCCAACTGGCGGCTCTGGTTTTTCCCGGGCCTGCCTGCCCGGCTGCTTCGCCCCGTTGTCAGCTCCGGCGTCGGCGCCGGGCCGTGAGCAGCAGCGCGCCGAGCAGACCCAGGGGCCACGCGAGGCCCGCGCCGCCGACGCTGGTGCAGCCGGTGTGCTCACCCGGGCGCTTGGGCGGCTCGATGGGACCCGCGTCGGGCGTGGGGCCGGCGTCCGGTTCGCCCGCGTCGGGCCCGGAGGTCTGGGGCCGCGCGGTGACGCGCACGAGGTCCGTGGCGGTGAGGCCGGCGACCTGCACGGTCAACTCGAACTCCAGCACGGTGTCCTGGCTCACGCCGGGCGCCGTGAAGCTCGGGGTGGCGGTGTTCGCGTCGCGCAGCTCCACGGGAGGGCCCGACACCTGCGTCCAGAGGAACGTGAGCGGCGCGGCGCCGGGGTCCGTGCTTCGCGAGCCGTCGAGCGTCGTCGTGTCGCCCGCGAGCACGCTCTGGTCCTCACCGGCCTGCGCCAGCGGGACGCAGGGACTGGTGGAGTCCGCGACGCGCTCCAGGAAGGGCGGGCTGGCCGTCCCCTGCGCGGTGATGTCGTCCACCTCCCACCCATGCGCGCGGAAGACCACGGAGGAGCCCAGGCGGAAGCGCAGCTTCACCGTCTTCCCGCTCAGGCTCGTGCCGAAATCCAACGTGACGCTCTCGGGCTGGGGCCAGCGCGGGTTCCTCGCCGCGTACGCGCGGCGTCCCCCCAGGGGGTTTCCCGTCTGGGTGTCGAGCGGCCCCGCGTACCCCGGGGAGGCCAGGGGGAGGATGTCGTGCCACGCGTCCGGGGCCTCGCCCTCCACGTGGTACTCGATGACGCCGCCGTTCCAGTAGTCGATGACGCCCGTCCTCGCGTCCTCCGAGTAGTCGAACCAGTGTCGATGCGTGAAGGCCAGGACGAAGGGCGAGCCCGAGGGGATGACCAGCGCGGGGGTCTCCAGCACCGTGTCCGCGAAGTCGTAACCGTCCGCCGCGAACCAGAGCTTCTCTCCGGACGTGAGCGGGGACGCGGTGACGCGCCAGGCCTGCGTGGCGTCGCCGCCCAGCACCTCCGTGCGCCACGTCGTCCGCAGCCCCTCGACCTTGTCCGTCGTGGAGGGACTCAGGTCGTAGTGGAGGGGAATGGAGTGCGCCTGCTCGACGCGCCGCTGGCACGCGTCGCCGCTCTCCAGCACGACGCGATAGCGCAGCGTCTGGAAGGAGGTCAGCGTCGCGGCGAGCGCGATGGGGACTTGGACCTCGCCCGAGCCGAAGGGCGCGACCTCCGCCACGGAGAACGTGGTTCCTCCGGGGAACGACAGCGGCGCGTCGTCGCTGAAGACCCGCACCGTCGCCCCCTTCGCGGCGAAGGGGCCGTGATTGCGGACCGCGATTTTGAGCAGGCCCGTCTCCGAGGCGTCGAGCACGCCATCCCCGTCGCACGAGCGCTCCGCCGCGGTGTGCCCCGCTTCCGTCACCCGCACGGACTCCAGTCGCACGTCCGCGTGGGCCGTCAGGTCCTCGACGATGCCGCTGAAGTCGCGGGAGTCTCTCGCCGGGGACACGGCGCAGGTGCCCGCGCCCCGGCGCGCGAAGGCCCGGGCCAGCACCTGCATGTCCAGTGTGTCCCGCGTCGCGGCCGCCAGGAGCAGGGCGTCGCGCTGTTCGGTGAGGGTGGCGTTGCCCGGCGTCAGCATCATGCCGGCGACGGCGTAGTCCGCCATGCGGCGCCGGGCCTCGGCGAACGTGGCGATGCGAGGCGTCCCCTGGCGAGTCTCGTCGAGCAGGGCCTGGTAGGCCTCGAAGAGCATGGAGGCCCAGACCTCGCCCGCGTTGTGTATCTGCGAGTTCTCCAGGCCGTTGTCTCGCAGGAAGTCCTGCGCGGGCAGGCCCGCCGCGTTGGAGAGGTGGCGGAGCTGGAAGGCGTTCCTGGCGAAGTCACGCGAGTAGGGGGTGCGGCGCACGCCGAAGTAGGCGCTCTGGCCGGAGAGCTGCGCGGCATGCCCGCCAATCGCATACGTCCCGGAGGCGTTGTCTTCCTCGCGGACCATCAGGTGCAGGGCCAGGAAGTCGCTCCAGCCCTCGCCCAGGGCCCGGCACTGGGGCGTCGAGCAGGGGGTGATGAGGCGCTGGGAGAGGATGTGGCCCCACTCGTGGGCGACGATGGTGTTGTCGAGGGAGCTGTCGCGCTCGGGATGGGGAACCCGCAGCATGGTGCCCGTCACCGAGCCCCGCGTGAGCAAATCCTTGAGGGCCTGGCCGGCTTCGTAGGAGACGGAGAGGACGGGCAGGCCAGTGGTGAGCGTGGCATCCACGTCCGTCATCTCCGGCGGCGGGTCCCCGGGGACGTTGTTGATGACGATGAGCCCCGCGGCCTGGGCGGCCTCGGCGTTGACCGCCTTGAGCTCGTAGATGCAGCTGCCCCGGTCCGCCAGGACGATGGCGCCGGTGACGTCGTTCTGGAGCGGCTCGCACGCGTCGCTCGCCGTCCCCGTGCCGTCGCTGGCGACGATGAGTGGCCTGTCGGCCTCGTCGATTCGCTGCGCGCCGAACTCGGCCTTGCCCGTCTCATACCGCGTGCCCGACGCGGTGAACGCGCGCTCCTCCGCCGTCTGCCACAGCGAGAACTCCAGCCGGGGAGACATGCCGTCTCGCGGCACGTAGGCCAGCGCCAGGTTGCGCGCCTGCGGGTCGGGCCCCCGGTTCTGGGCCTCGGCGAGCACGGGGTCTCCGCCCAGTCCACCGGGGCCTCGATTGACGTCCTGCGCGTTGCCCGCGGCCTCGGTGAAGCCCGAGTCGTAGAAGTAATCGTGCAGCCAGTTGGTGGTGTAGAACAGTTGCACCACGGAGGCGGACACCTGCTCCACGCTGCTCATGGGGCCCGCGCCGGAGTCGTAGACATGCGGAAAGTCCCGCGTGCCGGCCGTCACCTGGGCGCGCCGGTCCTGGCCGTCGGTATACCCATCCGGGTCGAAGTGGTCCGCATAGGCCCGCACGTTGTTGCCCCACGTCGCCTCCGCTCCCGAGGGCAGCCACGGGTCGACCCGGCCAGTGCCGGGGTGCGTCCGTCCCTCCACGGTCACCCTGCGGGAGGTCGCGAAGCCGGGCTCGGGGTCCTCGGGCCGTCCCGTGGGATGCGGCGAGAAGTCCACCTGGGGGTTGTCCGCGGGCGTGCCGTCCGCGTGGGCCCAGACCCGATACGAATAGGCATCGCTCGCGACCCGGTCCTCGCGCAGCAGCACCTCTCCACTGCCCGCGTGCAGGACATGGACCTGCCCGTGGGGGCGCTCGTCTCCCGCGCGCACGGAGAGGTGGTCCACGGCGTAGGCGGGGACCAGCCGGCCCCCCACGGGGAAATACAGTCGCGTGACGCGCGCGGGAGTCACCAACCGGAGGCCCGCGCGTTGGATGGCGCCGCCCGGAGCCAGGTCGAAGCGGGACGCGTCCTCCTCATGAGAGAGGCCCAGGGCCTGGACCTCTCCCACCAGCGAGAGTCCATGGACATCGCCCAGGGCTCGCAGCACCGCCTCGGACGCGGGGAAGGTGAAGTCGGCCACGGCCTGCTGGGCCACGCCGCCCCGCAGGTTCCCGGTGAGCGCCACCAGCTCCAGGTCCCTGCCCAACAGCACCTTCAGCTCGGTGTTCGCCACCTCCAGCCCGCCCACGCGCTGCCGGAAGAAGACGATGATTCCACCCCGACCCGAATCATGGACCCGATGGACATACACCGACTCAAGGTCCGCGGCGCTCAACCCATACAGCGACGCCTGCTGCTCCAGGGAGGCGCGCGCCGCGGCCTGGGGCGTGTCTTGCGTGGGAGTCGTGTCACGCTTTCGCGCCCACACCAGGGTGGGCACTCCGCGCTCGGTGTCCCGCGACAGGACTGTCACGGCGTGAGGATTTTCCGTCGGCCCCCCGACCCGCGAGTCGGGAGGGCTGCCCATGGGGGGCTCCACCGCGCACCCTCCAACAAGGAGGGCCAGGGCCAGGACCACGGTGGACACACGGCACCTTGAACGCTCGGGCACTTGGCCCCCCATGGGTTTGCTTCAGTCCCACGAGGGGACCCCGGCCTTCAGCGACAGATGTCAGTATCCCGCAGATGGCTGATATGGCCAACCGCATTGCCTGTCAGTGAGCGCGCATAGATGCCGCCCACCCAACTGCCAGAGTTGAAGGTGACGTTGGCATTCGGTGCAAGGACTGTTCCGTAGAATCCATAGTCAAACGCGGTGAGCGTGGTGACGGTGGGGAAGTTGAAGAGCACGCCCGTCTCGTCGATGCCACCAGAGAAGACATGTCCGAAGTTGGAGAAGGTGGCGGACGTGCCCCGGACGTTGATGAGCGCCAGCGAGTTGGCGGGCGCCTCGATGGAGAGCAGCGAGGCGCTCGCGAAGGCAGCTGACTCGACGTGGAAGACATTCACCTTGGGGTCGGTGCCACGCAGGAGGATGCCGCCCCAGCCCTCGATGGACACGGTGCCTCGGGCGGGGAGGGCGGCCAAGTCCGTGGAGAGCTTGCGCAGCGAGGTCCCCACGGTGGCGAAGTCGATGGGCGTTCCCCGGCTCGCCACGCCCCGGAGGATGGAGAGCGTGCCTCCGGGGATGAGCTGTCCTCCGTACCGGGCATCACCCCAGACGGTGCCGTTGTTCAGGTTCAGGTTCTGGCCCGCCACCAGGATGTTGTCGGTGTCCGAGTTCGGCAGCTGCCAGCCGACCCGGAAGTCCTTGAGGAAGACGCTGCCGCCCGCGGCGACGCGCCCCGCGACGTCCAGGCCCTGGCGGTAGTCCTCCAGGACGAAGAGGTTGTGGTCGTTGAGGCGCACCTGGATGCAGTGCTCCACGGGCGCCGCGACGACGGTGACGGAGATGCTCGTGCTCCGGTCTCCGTTGCGAATCACGAGGGTCGCGATGCCCAACCCCCGGGCGGTGATGATGCCCTCGCTCGTCACCGTGGCGATGTTCTCGTTCGACGACGAGTACACCGTTCCCAGGGCGGCGGAGGTGACGTCGCGCTTGATTCCGTCGCTGAAGTGGCCCGTCACCACCAGGTGTCGTGTCGTGCCGACTCCATGCAGCACGCCGTCGTCGTTGAGGACGGAGAGCGAGTTGAGCTGCGCGGAGCTGACGACCGACAGCACCACCGGCGCCGAGGACCGCCGCCGCTTCGCTCCGTCGATGCCCGTGGCGACCAGCTGCACCGTGCCGATGGCATGCGGGGGCACCTGGAAGGCCGTGGTGAAAGGCGGCTCGGTGATGAAGACCGCCTTTCCGGCGCTCGTGACATAGGCGTGGGAGGGGGCGAAGCCGTCGGTGCCCTCGGCGACCACGGTGACGGTGCTCCCAGGGCTCACCAGGGTGCCGGGAGCGGGCGACACGATGCGCATGCCTCCGCCGGGGGCGAGCGCGGGCTCCTGCCAGTCCGCGGCCGGGAGGAGGGGGAGCTCCTCCTCGGCTTGCGCGAAGGCTTCTTGACCGGGGAGGAACGCCCCGCCACCGCCGCAGTTGGGCGTCGCGCTGGGCGCGGGGAGTGACGCGGCGAAGCTCGTCCCTCCCACGGGGCTGTTGAGCAGCTCCAGCATGCGGTTGTAGTAGCCGGCGTTGGCGGGCGTCTTGAAGTGCTCCAGGTCCGGGGCGCCCGCATCCATCTCGAACGCGGTGGTGGCGGCGACGGGCGCGCCGCCTCGCTGGTCCAGCTCCGAGGTGAACATGTCGTAGTCCTGCGTGCAGAACAGCCTGCTGGGCTGGACGTTCGGGGACGAGGGCCGCCCGATGTTGGCGCGCATGACGAGGTTCCAGGACGCCGGCGGGGTGAGCGCCGCCACGAGCGGGTGGTACTCCTCCATGTTGGTGTAGAGGACCTTGATGTTGTCGAAGAGCATCGCCCGCGCCTGGGTGCGGTCGATGTTCTTTCCATTGCGGCTCACCAGCACGTGCGTCGGGATGGCCGTCACCCCCACGCTGGTGAGCGTGGCGCTGTTGGGCTGCAGGTCATCGACGGCCGTCGGTCCTCCATCGGCTTCGAGCGTTATCTTGAAGTCCCGGCGCATCTCGTTGCTGAACTCGGTCCAGGCCTCGGGGTGGGCGGCCTTCATGTGGGTGCGCGTGTCGACGATGGCCTTGGCGATGCCCGTGCCCGCATGGGGCGTGTTCAGGAGGATGAGCCGGTTGATGTCACCTTTTCCGAAGTTGTCCGCGCGCTGGTAGTCGGTGCGGGCCGCGAACTTGCGGGCCATGATGCCGCCCATGCCGTGGGCGAGCGTGTCCACCTGCGTCACCGCGACGCCCTGGGTGCGCATCTCCAGCAGCGCCTCCCGGATGGCCTTGCCGACCACCTTGCTGTTCGTCTCCGAGTCGATGCTCTCCGAGCTCGTCGTCGAGTAGTCGGCGCACGTCACGTCGAAGAGGAGGTTGGAGGAGATGCCCGCGTGCCACTCCCAGTACTGGCAGTCGGACCAGATGTCGTGCACGGCCACGATGGGCGGACGCACGACGTTGAGCTCGTGCGTGTCCGTGAAGGCGGTGCCGCTCGTGGGAGTGAACGTGGTGGAGAGCGCGACGGTGCGCTTCTTGAGCAGGTCGTCGCCCGGCACGCCCGGGCGCTTGAAGTCCTCGGGGGCGGTGTAGAGCGCGAACGCGTAGTACTGGCCGGAGGAGGTCTGCTCGGCCGTGACGGTGACGGTGTTGGAGGGCGGCGTCACGGTGCCCACGGCGCTGACCCCTCCGTTGGCGGGGACGTGGGTGTCGCCCAGCTTGAAGACCAGGGTGCCGGGGCCCGGGAGCCTGGCGCGCAGCAGCATGACGCTGACGCCGTCCGCGGCGATGGCGACCGCGGTCGTGCCGAGCGTGGCGAGCCGGGCCGGGTTGGTCTCCACCGTCTTGAGCAGCGGGTCGATGAGGATGGGGTTCGGGTCGATCATCTCCAGGCTGGAGAAGGCCACGTTGTCGATGACCACCGTGGAGTCGAGGATGCCGTCGCCCAGGTCCCGAATCTCGAACACGAGCGTGACCTGGCCGCCCCCGGTGATGGCGACGTTGACGCTCCTGAAGTCGGTGATGCCCGCGTCCGGGAACAACTGGACGCCGTCCGGGTAGGTCGCCGGGAAGAAGTCGACGCCGGAGGGGTCGTCGGCGAGCAGCGAGTCGAAGTGGGTGTTCTCCGCGCGCGTCGTCGAGGCGTCGAAGAAGTGGGCGCTGTTGACGGAGGTCTGCTCCGCCAGCCGGGTGCCCTGCGCGTCCATCACGTGCGCGGTGAACTGGTCGTTGTATTCGCTGCCGATGAAGTCGGGCGACTCCGCGCTCAGGAAGCGGTAGTCGAAGGACAGGCGCGTCATGCCGGGGCGCACGTTGAACGTGAGCCGCAGGGTGACGACGTCTCCGTCGGTGCCCTCCGGGGCGAAGTCGGTGCCGGGCTCGGGCAGCCGGACGGCGTCATTGGCGTAGCCGGTGCTCAGGACCACCAGCGAGTTGCCCTTGCGGGGAGTGATGGCGCCGAAGGCGGGCAGGACCTGCGCCGCCTGGACGACGGGCGCGGTGAGCTGTCCGCTCACCAGCGTGCCCGAGGGAATGTCCAGGGCGGTGGCCAGCTCGGTGGCGGTGGCGAGCGTGGGCTGGCGGGAAGGCTGGACCACGTAGCGACTCGCGATGCGCTGTCGCTCCGCGACGAGGTCGGCCCGGAGTGCCTGGGCTTTCTGCTGGGGCGTTGGGGATTCGTGGAAGCTGGCGTCGCCACATGCCAGGGCCATCGCGAGGACCAGCGGGAGCAGGGGGACGTTGCGCGTCTGCATCAGGTTCACTCCGTTGCGTTGAGCGGATGAGGCGGGACGGGGCTGAATCAGGGGAGCGGTGACGGGCACGGCCACCCAGCGGGCTTCCACTGGATGGCCGGCGGTCGGGACGCGGGCCTGACGTCAGCCACGGGGCGCTCCAGGGCCTGCTGGAGCGTCCCGCGGTGAGTGCGGCGTGCTACTTGCGCTTGCCGGCGAGCTGGTAGTCGCGGTGCCACTTCGCGGGCAGCGTGGCCAGCACGTTCTCGTTCTGCTTCGTCATGGCGACGGACTCGTACTTCTGCTGAATCTGGCCATCGCCCACGACGAAGCCGTTGGCGTAGACGACGGTCTGGTCCGCGGCGAGCGCCAGCTTCTCCGCGTCCGAGCCGACCTTCACGTTGTACACCTTGCCGGCGTACGGCTCGCGGCTGACCGCGACGAGCTTGCTGGGGCCCGTCTTCGTCATCACCACGTCACCCGTCTTCAGGGCCCGGGCCTGGACCATGCCGCGCGCCAGCACCTGGATGGGGTGCATCTCCGTCATCAGCAGGCTGCGGCCGGACTCGCTGCGGATGCGCACCATGGGCACCGTCTCCACGCCGATGGCGGTGTCCATGACGGTGAGGGTGGGCTGGTGCGGGTTGCTCACGCGGTCTCCGGCCTTGAGGGACTCCACGGGCGCGACCTTGCCTTCGGCCAGCTCGATTTCCGTCCCCGCCGCCAGGCAGCTGTTGGTGACGGTGATCTTCTTGAAGGTGTAGTCCGGGCGCGGGACGCTCCGGTCATTGCTGAGCGTGACGGAGGACTGGTACACCGCGCCGCCCGCGCTCGCGACGATGGGCAGGACGATTTTGAGCGTCAGCTTCACCTCGTCCTGCACCTGACGGCACTCGTCGTCGAAGAAGGCCGCGTAGGCGCCCGTCAAATCCCAGGAGAAGGTCTTCTGGTCGGCGCTCAGCGTGGCCCGGTCCCAGAACTGGCTCATCCGCGCCTCGATGAGGTTGCCGTCCGTGACGTCGCAGCCGCCGCCGGCGTTGGTGAGGATGAGCTTCAGGTGGCCCACGTCATAGGTGACCATCCCCGCGGTCAGGTCGGCCTTGAACTGATTGATTTTCGCCTGGTCGAACAGATGGGCCGTGGTGAGGGAGAGCTGGCCCTTCAGGGGCAGCTTGATGGCCTGGGGCGTGCCCGTCAGGTCGTAGTCGCAGTCCTGCGTCCACGTGCGGTTGAGGCACACGGAGATGAGGTTGTCGTTGAGCACCGTGTCCACGGGCGCCTGGACGGTGATCGCTGACAGACCAGGGCGGGTGGACGTGGTGCCCGGCGGGGAGCCGAACTCCGAATAGATGTACGAGTCCTTGAACCCCTCCACGGAGTCCTCGACCTTGTAGGAGGAGACCCGGTAGCGCCCCAGGCCAGTGAGGCCCAGGTTCGCGTTGGTGGGGACGGTGAGGTTGGTGCCCTTGTCGAACTCCTCGGCCCACGCGAGCTGGCTGAGCGGATGTCCCGTCGAGTCCGTGTAGTTGGTGTCCGTGTACGTGTAGTACGTGCCGCCCGGGAAGGTGGACGTGGACACGCCGAGCCCGTCGTTGACCTCCTTGGTGGTCTCACCGGCATTGGCCGCCTCGATGGCGTGCATCTCCTTGCGACCGGCGGACTCCGCCAGGCCAGGGGCCTCCGGCGACAGCAGGCCCGGCGCGAGGCCCTGGGCCAGGTGGTCGCGGTGGCGCGCTTCCATGGCCTCGAAGAGGTAGGGCGAGTTCTCCGGCGTCTTGCCGGCGAGCTTCAGTCGCGCCAGGGCGAAGCGATACTGGGCCGGGTCCGCCAGGTTCAGGCGGACGCGGACATCCGGCCTGGCGAGTCCATGCAGGTAGCGCTGGTCCGCCTGGTACGCGGTCCACTCGGCCGGAGTCAGTCGGCTGGCATCTCCGAGCCCCCGGAGGGTGCGGCCGAAGTTCGCCACCTGCTCCGCGGGGGGACTGGAGCTGCAGCCAGACAACAGGGCCAGGCAGGCGGTGCTACCCATCACCAGAAGACGACGCATTCGTGACATGGTGTTTCCTCCTCTGCTTGGAACTGCCTTCACATGCAGACTTCGCGGAAGTCGGGGCAGCAGTCGTTGAACTCCAGGCAGCCCGGGTCGCAGAAGCAGCCCTGCGCGGCCTCTCCGCACAGGCCCACGCAGCTGTTGGCCTCGCCCGCGCAGTGGTAGTTGCCCTGGGTCAGGTCGCTGAAGAGCAGCACGTCCGGCGAGCCCTTCAGGTCATCCACGCACGAGAGCGTGGCCGAGTCCTTGAGGCTCGCGATGATTTGCGTGGGCGTGGCGGAGCGGTGGGTGCTCAGGTACTGGGCCACGGCTCCCGCGACGTGGGGGCTGGCCATGGAGGTGCCCTCTTCGACCTGGGTGGCCACCGCGTCGCCACTCCAGGCGCCCAGGATGCTCACCCCCGGGGCGAACAGGTCCACGCAGGTGCCCCAGTTGGAGAACGCCGCCCGCGCGTCGTTGTCGTCGACGGCCGCGACGGTGATGACCTTGGGCTCGCTCGCGGGTGACTCGGCGCAGGCGTCCAGGTCGTCATTGCCCGCGGCCACCACCACTGGGATTCCGGCGTTGACCAGGGTCGCCGCGGCCAGATTCACGGGAGCGAAGAGCGGACCGCTCAAGCTCATGTTGACGACGCAGGGCCCGTCCTGCCGGGGGCAGTCCGTCAGCACGAAGTTCAACCCCGCGATGATGTTTCCCCAACTGCCCAGGCCATTGCAGCGCAGCACCCGGACGGGGTGCACCGTGGCCTCCTTGGCCATGCCGAAGAGGGTGCCCGCCGCGGTGCTGGCCACGTGGGTGCCGTGCCCGTTGCAGTCGTCGATGCCGCGGCCGTCGAGCACGAAACTCTCGGACGAGCCCACCCGCCCGGTGAACTCCGAGTGCTCCACGTTGAGGCCCGTGTCGAGCACGTACACGTGGGTGCCTGCCCCCGTGTTCTCGTAGTCGTTGTACAGGCCGTCGCGCCCCTGGCGCTGGTCCACCCGGTCGATGCCGTCCGCGGGGCTCGTCACCACGCTGTTGATGGAGACCTGCTGGTCCTCCTCGATGTACGCCACGCCTGGAGTCCCGCGCAGCCGCTCCAGCTCTGCGCCGTCCAGCCGCGCGGAGAACCCGGGGATGACCGCGTAGCGGTGCAGGAGGGTGTTCGTTCCACCCGCGCGCGCCACCTGGCTCGCCGCGGAGTCGATGGCCAGGCCGGAGAATCCCTCGGAGAAGACGACGATGTACTCGTCCGGGACGCGCAGTGCCTCCGGCGCAAGACCCAGGCGAGCGAGTCCGCCCGTGGTCGCGAGGCCTTCGGGCGCGACGCCTTCGGGCCGCCGCTCCTCGCAGCCGCTCCAGGCCAGCACGAGCGCCCCGAGGAGAGGCAGGGCGTGGAAGTTCATGTCACGAGAGCGACGGGCAAGGCCGTGCTGGGTCCGCATGGTGTCTCCGCTGGCGGCGCGCGAGGTGCCCGCCCGCGACGGCCGGGTGAGCACTCCTGGAATGGACTGACGTGGGGAGCGGCGCGGTGGGCCGAGGGAGGCCGCTCAGTGGGGTGAAGTCGTGTGGCTTCGAGCGCACACAGGGACTCGATGGCACCTGGCCGACAAGTGCCCGAGCGACGCTCGCGAATGAATGACGCCCGCCGGAATCAACCTATGCAGAAATTCTCAAATTTCACTCGGAGTGAATAGTTTCATTGAGAATGCGAGTGAGGCTGAGATTGATCTGGCTCTCCACGGTCCGCAACACGCTGGTGAACTCCTGGGAGGAGAGGTCCAGGCGTTCCTTGAGCAGACGTCGTGTCTCGTCGTGCACGGCCCGCTGCGCACTCTGGAGCCAGCGAGAGACGGTGGATTGGTTGACGTTGAAGAGGGTGCCCATCTTCGTCGTGGAGAGGTGGTCCACGAAGTGGAGCCGGAGCAGGTACCGGTGTTCGCCAGGCAGGGTGGCGAAGGCGTCTTCCAGGGCCTGGCGGAACGCCTCGTGATAGCGCCGCCGGATGGCCTCGACTTCAGGGTCCGAGTTCGGCGCGGGGAGCAGCTCCAGCAGCGCTTCGCTCATCGGGCCTTCAGCGTGAGTCTTTCGGAGCAGGCTCAAGGCGGTGCGCAGGGAGATGACCCGCACCCAGTTGGTCAGCGTGCCCCTGCCGGAGTACTCGGCGATCCTCGGTGCGCTGTCGGTGCGCACCAGCAGCCGCTCCCGCACGCGCTGGCGGATTTCGTCGACGACTGTCGGGGACAGCCGCATGTGAGCGAGCGCGGACGGCAGGCCCGCCATGTGGTGCCGCTCGAAGGCGGCGAGCGCCGTGGGAAGGCCCTCGGCGCAGGCGCACGCGAGGAAGAGGTCCCCCGGGACGAACTGGGAGAGCAATTGTTCCAGGTCCTCCCCGGGCACCCGCCGTGGGAAGTGCATGGCCAGATGGCTGACGAAGCTGTCGACACCCAGGGGGATGTCTGGCCACTGTTCACACCCGGCCCGCCAGCAGCGGAGCAGCAGGTGCTCGAGGCGGTCGGGAGACAGGGCCCCATTGCCGTGGCAGCCCACCCGCGCGAGGAATGACGCTGCGAATGCCAAGCCCCCCTCCCTCCTGCTCTTCATCATACGCCGCATTCTGACTTTGCTGACTATGCAGGTTAGTCTGGGTGAAGGTCGGCTTTGTGCATGAAAGGGGAGATTCCCAAGGTTTTCCGGAGGGAGCTCCTTTTGTGCGAGGCTTCTCCCGGGGTGTACCAGGGGGTGCCAAATCCTTTCAGCCAGCTGCCTGTGTGAAGAGGACGTGGTGGGCCTGATGGAAGGGCGGCTGGAGACAGGGGCCCGGGCCCGGGTGCATCACCACGCCGCGTCGTGCCCGGCCTGTCGTGAGCTGTTGGTGGCCGTCGTGCGCAGCGAGGCGTTTCACGGAGAGGTGCCCACGGAGTCGGTCCTCGCTCCGGAGCGGGGGCCTGCCCTGGGCAAGACGTGGGAGCCGCCGACGGAGCTGGACGAGTTCCGGCTGATGCGGTTGTTGGGGCGAGGCGGCATGGGGGCCGTCTACCTCGCGCACGACACCTCGTTGGACAGGCTGGTGGCGCTGAAGCTGAGCGTCGCGCTCCAGCCGGATACGAGCACGCTGGAGAGCTTCGCCATCGAAGCGCGCGCGATTGCCCGAATCAAACACCCCAATGTCGTCACGGTGTTTCGAGCGGGGGAAGTCTCGGGGCGGCCGTACCTCGTCTACGAGTACGTGGAGGGCAAGAGCCTGGCGGAGCTGAAGCTGCCGCTGCCCTGGCGATACGTGCTCGACATCGCGGTGGGGCTGGCGCGGGGACTGAGGGCCGCGCATCAGCGGGGCGTGCTCCACCGCGATCTCAAGCCGAGCAACGCCATCCTGGAGACCGACGGCACCATCAAGCTGCTCGACTTCGGCCTCGCGGCCTTCGTGGGGACGGACCGCTGCACTCCCTGGGCGGTGCCCGGTGTCGTCGGCACGCCGCGCTACATGGCCCCGGAGACGCGCCTGGGCGCGCCCGCCACGCCGCAGAGCGACCTCTACGCGCTGGGGCTGCTGCTGTACGAGCTGTGCACGGGGACGGTGCCTTGCGCCTCGCGACAGGCTCCCGCCGTCACGGGAGGCGCGGGCATTCCGTTGTCGGAGCGGACGCCTGGAATCGCTCCCGACTTCGCGGAGGCCATCGAGCGCTGCCTCATGGAAGAGCCCGCCAGGCGCTTCGGCCGGGCGGACGCGCTGTGCTGCGTGCTGGAGCGGCTGACCTCGTCGGGCTCCGACGCGGCGTTCCCTCCCGCGAGGTCCGCGTCAGCGCCGGAGCCCCGCCCCTGGGCGGCGCTCAATCCGGTCTGAGGTCCTCTCGGGTCCCCCGGGCGCGAGCAGTGCGCCCGAGGGGAGGGGAGCGCTACAGCTCCACCTTCTTCTCCGTCTGCGTCGTCCCGTCGAAGCGCAGCATCACGCCCTTGTTGTCATAGCGGGTGATGATGTTGACGGGCCTGCGCCAGAGGGACTGGAGGTTCTTGAGCGTCTCGCGCGCGTAGTCGCCCTTGAGGTCCTGGCCATCGTGCTTGTGTGCGAGCAGCAGCTCCCCGCGGTTCTCGTGGTTGGCGTCCACGACCTCGATGATGGGCTGGCCGAAGTTGGTGAGCCCCTGGAGCAGCTTGCTCTTCACCTTGCGGAACTCGCGGTCGAGAATCTCCCACGAGTTGCGCTTGTCATTGAAGCCATACACGAAGAGCTTCTGCTCCATCGCGAACTCGGGCGTCAGGAACGTGTCGATGAAGGTGATGTCGTTGTAGTGCTTGCGGACCTCGAAAATCTTCTCGCGGCCGGCGCCCGACTTCTTGTCCCAGGAGCGGCGGGCGCGCAAATCATCACACTCGTCCCACTCCTTGCCGAAGCGGCCCTTGTTCCACCGCTCCTCGATATCCCGCCACAGCTCGATGCCCAGCTTGTAGGGATTGATGGCGCCGGGGCGGGTGCCCATGGTGCCGGAGTGGTGGTCCGCGTAGTCGATGATTTCGTCATCGCGCAGGGCGCGGCGGGTCATGATGGTGGAGTGCCAGTAGCTGGCCCACCCCTCGTTCATGATTTTCGTCTGGCCCTGGGGCGCGAAGTAGTGCGCCTCCTCACGGAGAATCGCGAGGATGTCCGACTCCCACGGCTCCAGCGGCGCCTCTTCCAGGAGGAAGAGCAGCACGTCGCGCTGGGGGCGCTCGGGGAACTTCTTGGCCCGCTGCTTCTCGTCCTCCACCTTCTTTCGCTGGGAGTCGAGGAACTCTGACGGGTTGATGTAGCCGCGCATGTACTCGCGGCCGACCTTGAAGCCCTCCACGCCCTCATTGGCCTTGAGCTCGTCCGCCACGCGCTTGGGGTCCGGGTTGCGCCGGATGTGGGGCGAGTGCTGGTCGATGAGGTTCTCCAGGCTCAGCGTGCGGTCGATGAAGTCCTCGACCTTCTCCACGCCAATCTTGTCCACCCAGCGCCGCACGCGCGTGGCGTGGTTGGCCATCTCATCAATCATCCGCCGGTTGGTGTGGCGGAAGGAGAAGTTGTTCTTGAAGAAGTCGCAGTGTCCGTAGACGTGGGCCA
Organism: Myxococcus qinghaiensis; assembly: GCF_024198215.1. Taxonomy (GTDB): domain Bacteria; phylum Myxococcota; class Myxococcia; order Myxococcales; family Myxococcaceae; genus Myxococcus; species Myxococcus qinghaiensis. The sequence continues at coordinate 106,707 of NZ_JAKCFA010000008.1, read as the reverse complement.
TGACCAGCTTCTGGTCCACCTCCGGATTGCTCTCCATCAGGTACGCGTAGCAAGGGTCATTGTTGATGACGAGCTCGTAGATTTTGCTGAGCCCGTACTCGTAGCCCTTGGCGAGCTGCTCGTATTCCATGCCCCAGCGCCAGTGGGGGTAGCGCGTGGGGAAGCCGCCGTAGGCGGCCACCATGTTCATCTCGTCGTAGGACACCATCTCGAAGACGGTGTCGAAGAAGTCGAGGCCGAACTCCTTCGCGTAGCCGTGGATTTCATCCCTCAGCGCGGCGAGGCGGGGTGTGAGGCTCTTGGGCATCGGGAAGTCGCTCCGAGGGGCACGTGGGGGAGGCCAGACGTCAGCGGCCCTTGCCGAGGAAGTCCTTGATGGACGCGTAGATGGCGTCCTTGTCCGCGATTTCGCTGAGCGCGACGTTGGGCGTGTCTCCCACCGCCTCGCGCAAATCCTTGATGAACTGGCCGCTGCCGTAGGGGGACTCCACCTGTCCGTAGGCGAACTGGTTGACGTTGGGCAGCACGTCGTTGCGCAGCATCTCGATGCACTGGCGCGTGTCATCCGCGCTCCAGTTGTCACCGTCGCTGAAGTGGAACGGGTAGATGTTCCACGCGCTCTTCGGGTAGTCCGCGAGGATGATGTCGCGGCAGAGCTTGTAGGCGCTGGAGATCATCGTCCCGCCGGACTCGCGGGTGTGGAAGAACGTGTCGCGGTCCACCTCGCGCGCCACCGCGTCGTGGATGATGTAGCGCGCCTCCAGGCCCTTGTATTGGTGACGCAGCCACGTATCGAGCCAGAAGCTCTCGATGCGGACGATCTCCTTCTGCTCGTCGCCCATGGAGCCGGACACGTCCATCATGTAGATGATGACCGCGTTGGTCTCCGGCAGGTTCTGGAGCTTGTAGCTGCGGTAGCGGCGGTCTTCTCTCGTGGGGATGATGACCGGGCGCGCGGCGTCGTAGGTGCCCGCGGCGATCTGCCGCCGCAGGGCCTGCTTGAAGGTCCGCTTGAAGTGCCGGAGCGACTCCGGACCGGTGGTGTTGATGCCGGTGTAGCGAATCTTCTGGGTGACGAGCCGCTCGTTCTGGCGCCGCTCGATGTTGGGGAGCTGGAGCTCCTCGCCCAGGATTTGCGCCAGCTCCTCCAACGTGACGTCCACCTCCAGGGCGTGGTCTCCCTCGCCCTGGCCGGCCTGGTGGCCCTCCCCGGGCTCCACCGCCCCGGGGCCGAGCTGCTGACCCACCTCACCCTCGCCCTGTCCGACGCCACCCTGCTCCTTGTGGCCGTACTTGAAGCGAGGGATGTCGATGAAGGGGATGGGGATGCTGATGGCATCCTTGCCCTTCTTCCCAATCATCTCGCCTTTCTGCACGTACTTGCGCAGGTTGGCTTTGATCTTCCCGCGGACAATCTGTTTGAAGCGGGAGTGGTCCTGGTGGATCTTCAAGGTCACGACGGCTCGCCCTTCTCCTGAGGTGGTTACTCCTTCGCGTCGCCGCGGGCGAAGATGCTCGCCACGAAGTTCAACACGTCGGTGGAGCAGATCTCGCAATAGCCGTAGTTCTTCATCATCCGGTCCTTCACCAGGTCGATCTTCTCCTGGGTCTCCTTGTCCACGACGGAGGAGACGAGGTTCTTGAGCTTGATGCTGTCCTTCTGGTCCTCGAACAGCTTCAGCTCCAGCGCCTTGTGCAGCCGCTCGTTCGTCCGGTAGTTGAAGGTCTTCCCCTCCACCGCCAGCGCGCCGATGTAGTTCATGATTTCGCGGCGGAAGTCATCCTTGCGGCTGTCGGGGATGTCTATCTTCTCCTCAATCGCACGCATCAGGCGCTCATCGGGCTCCTCGTAGAGACCGGTGTACTTGTTCTTGACCTTCTCCTTCTGGGTGTAGGCCTTGATGTTGTCGATGTAGTTGCCGCACAGCTTGCCGATGGCGTCCTCGTCGGCGGAGATGGCGCGCTGGACCTCGTTCTTGACGATGTCCTCGTACTCCTGCTTCACGGACGTGAGCAGCTCCTTCATCCGCTTGCGCGCGTCCTCGTTGCTGATGAGCGAGTGCGTCTTGAGGCCCGCCTCCAGCTCGTTGAGGACCATGAAGGGGTTGATGCAGCCCTCGCCCTTGTCGCTCACCAACGCGTTGGAGATTTTATCCTGGATGTAGCGCGGGGAGATGCCCTCCAGGCCCTCCCGGTTGCTCTCCTTGCGCAGCTCCTTGATGTTGTCCTCGGTGAAGTTCGGGAGCGTCTTGCCGTTGTAGAGCTTGAGCTTCTGGAGGAGGGAGAGGTTGTGCTTCTTGGGCTCCTCCAGGCGGGTGAGGACGGCCCACATGGCGGCCATCTCCAGCGTGTGCGGGGCGATGTGCTTGCCCTTGATGGCGCGGGAGTTGAAGTCCTTCTCGTAGATCTTCACCTCTTCCGCGAGCTTGGTGATGTACGGCACGTCGATCTTCACCGTGCGGTCGCGCAAGGCCTCCATGAACTCGTTGTTCTCGAGCTTCTTGTACTCGGGCTCGTTGGTGTGGCCGAGGATGACCTCGTCGATGTCCGTCTGCGGGAACTTCTTCGGCTTGATTTTGTGTTCCTGCGACGCGCCGAGCAGGTCGTAGAGGAACGCGACGTCCAGCTTGAGGACTTCGACGAACTCGATGATGCCGCGGTTGGCGATGTTGAACTCGCCGTCGAAGTTGAAGGCGCGCGGGTCGGAGTCGGAGCCGTACTCGGCGATTTTGCGGTAGTTGATGTCGCCGGTGAGCTCGGTCGAGTCCTGGTTCTTCTCGTCCTTGGGCTGGAAGGTGCCGATGCCCACGCGGTCCTTCTCGCTGAAGACGAGCCGGTGGACGTGGATGTGGTCCATCACCCGGGCGAAGTCACCGTGGTACTGCGTCATCAGGTCCTTGAAGACGAAGCGGCACGCGGGGCACAGCTCGGAGCCATCCGGAATCGTGTGGCCGGACTCCGGCGGAGAGATTTCCGCGTAGACCTTGGCGCGCCACTCGCGGGGAACGAGGTTGAGCGGCTCCTCGTTCATGGGGCACTTCATCTTCTCCTTCACGGTGGTGCCATCCGGCAGCTTCTTGTCGGTGGTCCAGGAGAAGGTGTACGCGGCGCCCTCGGGCGTCTTGGAGTAGTCCTCCGTGCCCTTCTTGAGCAGGCGGGCGATGGTGGACTTGGAGGAGCCGACGGGGCCGTGCAGCAGGATGACGCGCTTCTCGGTGCCGTAGCCCTGGGCCGCGGACTTGAAGACGTTCACCAGCTTCATCAGCGGCACGTCCAGGCCGAAGATGGCGTCGCGGCCGCCGAACTTCTCGTCGCTGAAGAAGTGGTAGCGGATGAGCTTCTTCTTGTTGTCGATGTACTCCGTCTTCCCGTGGCTGAGGATCATGTCGTAGATCCTTTGGAAGGCGGTGCGTGTCACCTTGGGGTTCTTGCGGACCACCTCGAGGTAGTCCTCGAAAGAGCCTTCCCAGGTGAGCTCTGCGTAGGTCTTCGCGTCCTGGAGCGCGGCGATTTTGGAGACCCACGAACCCTTTTCAGCGTCCTTCATGTCTCTCCCTCGGGGGCCGGCCAGGGGTGCGAAATGTTCACACCCGAGGGGGCCAGAATGGTGAACCTGGAGGGCTGGATTGCCATTCCACAACCATCCCGCCGAGGTCCCAGGCACGACAGCCCTGCAGCCAATTCGGGACCCCGCCGCGGAATGGGACCGCGCGTTACGCTCGTGTCAGGGGCTGGACGCCGACCAGGCGCGCCCCCTTCACGGGGTGAAGAGGCAGAGGAGATTATAGGGCCGCCCCCGCGAGGGGGTAGGTGCCCCCCCCGAACGCGAAGGGTATTGAACGCCTGAGGGGGGGTTCGGGTGCCCGCCGAGCGCCAATTGTCCGCTGGTTGTGGGGCGGCGTCTCCGTTCGCTCCACATGTCGGCGCCAGGGTTTGCATCCGTGCGAGGAAATAGCGGCAACCAGGCGGGCGACCCGGGCCTGGAGGGTGATACATTCGCCCGTTTCCGCACGCTGGGTGGCCCCGCGGGAGGCATACGCACGGTGAGGCTTCGCGCGTTCCGGGGCGGGCCGTGCCGAGGGTGAAGGGCCCGGAGTGGGAGAAGCCGGGGTCGCCAGCTTGGCTTTGGGCCGTGCCTGCGTATCCTGCCGCGCGTCATGGCGACCGCACCTACCCCCGTCTCCCACCCTTCGTCCCCCGTGCCGAGCCTGGCGGCGGTCCCCACCCCCTCGCGCGAGCCGAGCACCCGCTGGCTTTTGGGGATGTTGCTGGTGGTGGCCCTGCTGCCGCGGCTGGTGGTGTTCTTCATCAACGAGAACCTCTACGGCGACGCGGTGGTGCGCACGGAGCTGGCGGAGCGCTGGTTGCGCGAGCCGCACCTCATCACCGCGTACGGGGATGGCGCGTACCAGTTCGGTCCGCTGCACCTGTACCTGGTGGGCGTGGCCCTGTCGGTGTTCGACAGGGAGGTGGCGGGGCGCGTGGTGAGCCTGCTGTTCGGCGTGCTGTCGGTGGTGCCGCTGTTCGCGCTGACGCGGCGGCTGTTCGGCTGGCGCGCGGGCGTGGCGGGCGGGCTGGCGTTCGCCGCGTGGGGCATGCATCTGCAGTTCTCCACCACGGCGGGCAGTGAGGCGGTGTCGCTGTTCTTCATGCTGGCCGCCTTCGCGCTGTACGCGGAGGCCGTGGACGAGAACCGCTTCGCGCCGCTGTTCCAGGCCGCGCTGATGATCAACCTCGCGTGCGCGCTGCGCTACGACGCGTGGATGTACATCCCGCTGATGTGCGCGGCGCTGCTCTTCAGCAGCGAGGACAAGGTGGCGTCGGTGACGCGCGCGGTGGGCTTCGGGCTGGCGTGCCTGCCGTTTCCCCTGCTGTGGATGCAGGGCAACGAGCTGATGCACGGCGACCCGTTCTTCCCCGTGAAGGCGGTGGAGGCGTTCCATCGCGATTGGGTGCTGTCGTCCGCGGGCTCGGGAGCCGCCATCGGATGGCGGGTGCAACAGCTCTTCTTCTGGCCTGGGGTGGCGCTGCTCACCCTGACGCCCGGCGTGGCGCTCCTGGGCATGGTGGGCATGGTGAAGGCGTGGAAGGCGCGTCCGGACACGCGCTGGCTGGTGGCGACGGCGGTGGTGCCCACCGCGTACTTCACGTTCCGCGCGGTGGTGCTGTTGAACTTCGTCCCGCTGGGGCGCTTCACGGTGACGCAGCTGGCGGTGCTGCCGGTGTTCGTGGCCTTCGGCTTCGCGGCGCTGGTGGGCAGCAGGGGCGAGGGGCTGCGCAAGGCGGTGCTGGGCGTGACGGCGGTGCTGGCGGTGGTGCTGCCGGTGGCCATGGGCCTGTACACGTTCCGCGCGGAGGGACGGCTGCAGAACTCCTTGCGGCCGGTGAGCCCCACGTCGACCAACCCGGTGCCGGTGATGCAGGTGGCGGACTACGTGAAGGAGCAGGTGGCCCTGAAGGGGGGCTCGCTGGCCCTCGACGACGACCCCGGCTACATGGACCTGCAGGTGGCCTTCTTCTCCGGGTTGCCGGAGGAGAGAATCGCCCGCGTGCGCTGGGACACGTTCCGCAAGCTGCTGGCGGAGGCTCGGCCGGAGGTGCTGGTGCGCTTCGACCAGGGCTCGCTGGTGAAGGACGCCGGCGTGAAGCTGGAGGGGCGCACGCTGACGCTGGACGGCGTCGCCTACGAGGAGATCGACGGCTTCACCGCGCCGCTGCACGTGTACCGTCGCCGCCCGTAGCGGGCGTGGGGCCTCAGGGCTTCCGGGGCGTCGCCTGCTGCTTCTTGAAGTACTCCACCTGCCACTGCTTCACGAGCGCCTGGTGGCAGTCGTAGGTGGGGCAGAAGACGTGGGTGCCGTCGTTGCGCGACACGAAGAAGAGGTCCTCGCAGTCCTGTGGCGCGAGCGCGGCCTGGAGCGCCGCGGCGCCCGGGCTGGCGATGGGCCCCGGCGGCAGCCCTGAGACTTTGTAGGTGTTGTACGGGTGGAGCGTCCGCAGGTCTTCGCGCGTGAGGTTCTTCGTGAAGACGCCGCGCAACAGGCGCATGGCGTAGAGCACCGTCGGGTCCGTCTCCAGGCGCATGCCCTTGCGGAGCCGGTTGTGGAAGACGCAGGCGATGCGAGGCCGCTCCTCGGGCGCGCCCGTCTCCTTCTCCACGATGGAGGCGAGCGTGAAGGTCTGCAGCAGGCCCAGCTTCACGCCGGGCTTTCGCGCCGCGTCCGCCTTCCGGTACTCCTCCAGGGCTCGCGCCACCATCTTCCCGAGCACGGCCTCCTCGCGGACGCCCTTGGCGAAGGTGTACGTGTCCGGGAAGAGGAAGCCCTCGATGGACTTCGCGGGCACGCCCGCTTCGCGCAGGAAGGCCGCGTCGGCGATGAGCGCCTCCAGCTTCCGGAGGTCGAGCCCCAATCCGGAGGCCACGAGCAACGGAAGGATTTCCTCCGCGCGCAGTCCCTCCGGCACGGTGAAGCGGTGGAGCTTCACCTGACCCGAGGCGACCTTCTCCGCGGCCTGGGCCGGCGTGAGGGTGCCTTCGAACTCGTACTCACCGGCCTTCAGCCGGGGGCCAAGGTCTTCCCGGCGCAGGTAGCGATAGAACAGCTCCGCGTCCGTCACCACGCCTCGGTCCGCCAGCAGCCGCGCGAGCGCGCGAGGCCCCGTGCCGGGAGGAACGTCCACCGTCACGGGCGCGGGCAAGGCAGTGGGCGTCGCGGCGAACTCAGAGAGGTGGCGCGACTGCTGGAAGTACCAGCCTCCCACGCCCGCCGCCGCGAGGACGGCGAGCACGAGCACTGAGACGAGGGCCTTCTTCACTCAGACGGCTCCGAGTCGTAGTCGTCGTAGTCATCCGCGTGCGCAGACGCCTCCTGGGGACGGCGGGCGTCCAGCCACCCCTGGAGGATGAACTGCGCGGCTACCTGATCGATGACCTCCTTGCGGCGGGCACGGCTGACGTCCGCTTCCAGGAGCGTGCGGGTGGCGGCCACGGTGGACAGCCGCTCGTCCAGCAGCTCCACCTGGACGCCGAGCGCCTGCGTCACAGCGTCCGCGAACTTGCGCGAGGCCTCCGCGCGTGGGCCCTCGGAGCCGTCCATGTTGAGCGGCAGTCCGATGACCATGCGGTCCACCTCGTGCTCGCGCGCCAGGGCGCCGAGCGCGGCGAGGTCCGCCTTGAGCGAGGTGCGTCGGATGGTGGTGACGCCCTGGGCGGTGAGCCCCAGCCCATCCGAGACGGCCACGCCGATGGTCTTGGTTCCGTAGTCCAAACCGAAGGTGCGCATGTGCCTCAGGACCTTAACCGCAATCCTCCGTCGCGGACCGCTCCGTCCGACGTCGGGGACGCGCCTCGCCTGTCAGTCAGGCTAACCGACGGAATTCGCTGCGACGCCCTGCGAGCCACCGGGCGGCATCCCCGCTGCAACCCCCTCTGCCCAGCGCGCGGCACTGCTTCCAACACGCCGCGCGGGAGGGCTCATGGTGGACTTTCTGAAGGGCGCGACGAACCTGCTGGCCAGCCCCGAGGGCACGGCGGTGGAGGGCGCGGGTGACACGCGGGGGCTGACGCCCCTCATCGCTCATTCCATCAAGACGGTGGAGGGCGTGGCGACGGGCAACGTGTTGCTGGCGGCGAGCGGCGTGGTGGGGGTGGCGGAGGACCTGAAGAAGAACCCGGCGGCGAAGACGGAGTACGCGGCAACGGGGGGCGCGGCGAAGACGGAGGGCTATGCGCCCATCCTTCCCACGGGCACCAGCGCGTTGGACCCGAAGATGTTGGACTACGAGGCCGCGCTGAAGGTGCTCGAGGCGAACTTCGACCAGCTGGACCTCGCGGATGGGAAGAAGTCGGGCTCGCTGTCGAAGGACGAGCTGCGGCGCGCGGCCCATGACACGAGCCTGTCTCCGCAGCTGCGAAGCGCGGCCCGCTTCCTGACGGAGAACGCGGCGCTGTTCGAGCGGGTGGATTCGAACGGACTGCTCGCGCGGTTCATGCCGGTGGTGGAGAAGCTGTACAACGACGACCGCATCAAGTTGTCGGGAGTCCGCTCCGAGCTGAAGCGCGTGGGTGAGGAGTTCTCTCGCTACGGCCGGCCGGAGCGTCCGCGGACTCCGAAGCCCGAGCCGGAGACGTGTCCGCCCTCGACGGGGACGCCGGGCACGCGTCCTCCTTCCACGGGAGGTCCGTCGCCGGGCACTCCTTCACCGGGCACGCGTCCTCCCACGCCGGGCACGGGGCCGACGCCGGGAACGGGCGGAGGACAGGGCCCGGTGACGGGCGGTGGCAAGCCGCCCACGTCGAAGGACCCGGACTTTCGCGAGTACCTGGAGGCGGTGGCGGTGCTGCGCGACAACTGGGGCACGTTCGACACGGCGGCGGGAACGAAGGATGACCGCGTCACGCGCGAGGACCTGGCGGCGCTGCTGGCGAATCCCGCGGCGTCGTCGACGCTGAAGAAGGCCGCGCAGTTCTTCAAGGACCACCCGGAGTACTTCGACCGGCTGGAGATGGCGGCGGGCATCGACGGCCGCGACGGCATCATCGGGTGGCTGGACGTGAAGGCGGAGCTGGAGTTGTCGGGGGGCGCGAAGCCGGGCACGTCACCGACGAAGGTGTCGAGCGCGCGCTCCATCGTCGACAACCCGAACATGAGCATCGAGGACAAGGTGCAGGCCATCCTCGGTGCCATCTCCACGGAGACGGACGCGGAGATTCTGCAGGTCATGGACAGCATGGCGAGCGCGGGAGAGGACCGCGCGGCGCTGGGCACGTCGGACGCCGACAAGAAGAAGGCCGCGACGCTCGACGGGAACATGCGCGAGCTGGAGCTGCGGCTTCAGCGGCTCCTGGAGAAGCGCAAATCCATGTTCGACCTGATGAGCAACATGTCGGCGAAGTTCAACGAGATGGCGAAGACAGCCATCTCCAACCTGCGTGGCGCCTGAGGGGCCCATGGGACGCGTCATCAAACACGAGGCGACGGTGGCGATGCGGATGGAGAGCGGAGCGGTGCAGCGGATGAAGTCCTTCGCGCGGGGGGAGGCGACATGGGCGGAGGTGGAGGGGATGACCTTCGAAGAGGCGAAGGCGATTGCGCAGGTGGGATGTGACCTGGCGGCGGCGGGGCGGCTGGAGGAGGCGCGCATCCTCTTCGAGGGCCTGGTGGTGGGGAACCCGAGGGACGCGGGGGCTCACGCGGCGCTGGGCACCGTGTACCAGAAGCTCGGGAGGCTGGAGGAAGCCATCGCGGAGTACAGCGCGGCGCTGGCGAGGGATGCCGGTCATCCGGTGGCGCTGGCGAATCGGGGGGAGCTGTACCTGCGCAAGGGGGAGCGGCAGGGCTTCACGGACCTGTCCAACGCGGTGGAGGTGGACCCGCACGGCGAGACGGCGGCGGGGCGGAGGGCGAGGGCGCTGGTGAAGTCCATCACCCTGGCGGCGGTGGAGAAGCTGAAGCAGGACGCCCAGCAGCCGTAGCGGGGCGGAAGGAGGGTGGGGGGAAGTGCCGCCGGCGCTCGGGGGAGTGGCCCGGCGGGGGCTGTCGGCGGGTGGGCTCGGGTGGAGAGGGAACGGGGAATGGGGGAGCCCACCTGCCGGCCGCTTTTTCGTGTCGTGTCAGGGGTGAGGCAGGTCGGCCAGGCGCTCGCCAATGGGGGGATGGCTCTGGCCCTTGAGGACGACCCAGCGGGGGGGCTGGGGGTCCATCTTGTTGACGCGGGCGGCCTTCACCAGCATGCGGCGGAATGCGTCGACGTCGTGGGTGAGGCGCAGGGCATAGCGGTCCGCCTCGCGCTCGCGCTCGCGGGAGAAGGCCCCGGCGATGGGGCCTCCGACGAGCAGGACGGCGGACAGCAGGAGGGAGAGCAGGGGGAGGGTGCGGATGTCCGCGAAGCGCGTGGTGCCGAACCAGCCGCGCGCTGAGGCCACGCGCAGCAGCCGGTCGATGGCGAAGAGGAGCGCCACCAGCGCCAGCGAGGAGGCGATGCGGCCGGGCCACTTCGGCTCGTGCACATGGCCGGCCTCGTGGGCCACGGCGGCCAACACCTCATCCTCGGTGAGCTCCTGCAGGATGATGTCGTTGAGGACGATGGTGCGCGTGGGGCCCTGGCCCGCGAAGTACGCCTGGAGCCGGCGCGAGGCGATGGAGGTCTTCTCCACCAGCACGTCGGAGAAGGCGATGTCCGCCTGGGTCATCAGCTCCGTCATCCGCGTGCGCAAAGGGCCCGAGGGAAGGGGCTGCTGCTCGAAGTAGAGGCGGCCCCGGTACGGGTCCAGCGCGGAGGAGACGAGCAGGAGGAGGGCGACGGGCACGCCCAGAATCCACCACCAGCGCCGCGTGCGACGGGCCAGTCCGTACAGGCCGATGACGAGCGCGGCGATGGCGAATGCGCCCAGCAGGTGGCCCTTGAGCATGTCCCGGGCGAAGGCGGCCGGGGTGTAGTTGGACATGCCGTGCTGGTGTTCCAGCGTGTACGCGAACCAGATGTCCACGGGCGCGTAGACGAGCTTCACGAACAGGTCCGTCATCAACGCGAAGATGACGGCCGCGCCCCAGCCCGGCTCACCCCACAGCCGGTCCATGGCGCTGAAGAAGGCGCGGCTGACGGGCGCGGTGCGCAGGAAGCCGAGTCGGCGCTCCAGGCCCGCCGCCATCCCCGTGGCCATGCGGAAGAAGGGCCGGACGAGCACGCCCAGGAGCAGCGCCAGCAGGGCCAGCCGCGCGAAGGGGTCCACCGCGGCCCGGACGTAGTAGGGCAGGTGGTAGGCGTGAATCTCCGCCAGTTGCTCGGGCGTGAAGAGGGGCTCCATGCGAGGGCCCCAGGCTACGCCGCGCGGCCCCCAGCTGCCCAGTCAGGGGGACTCCTCCGCTCTACGTATGGGGCTCCTGCTCGGAGGCGGGCGGGGCCGGAACGGGCTCTCCCTCCGCGTCCGCCAGCAGCAGTGCCTTCACCTTGGCCAGGCTCTCACGCGTGCGGTCCACGAAGGCGCTCTGCGAGCCGATGCGCTCGGCCGTCTCCAGGGTGCGCTCGTAGATGTTGATGGACTTGGTGAGCAGCACCCGAATCTTCTTCCGCAGCTCCTGGCGGTAGACGACGGCCTCCTCGGCGTTGAGCTCCGAGGGGGCCGGGGAGCTGACCATCTGCGCGTAGAGGTCTTCGTAGAGCGCGCCAATCTGCGCCCCCGCGGCGGTGGCCCAGTAGCCGTTGCCCACGCGGATGGAGCGCAGGTAGTGGCCCTGCGCGGACAGGAGCAGCTCCGCCTTGTAGTTGAGCTCCTCGGCGAGCTTGTCGGCGCCCTTGGCCGGGTCCAGCTTCACGTTCTCGTAGTGCAGCCGGTACAGCTCCCCCACGAAGAAGTGCGCCTGCGCGGGGAAGTAGTCGTCCACCTCGTCCTTGTCGGCCAGGGCTTCATAGGACGTGATGGCCTTGCGCAGCGTCGCCTCCGCGGCGTCGGTGCGGCCCGCCTCCAGCTCGCAGACGCCCTGCTGCACCCGGGCTTCGATGCGGCGGTTGACGGGGAGGTCCTCGCGCTCGGCCACGGTGGTCAGCACCTTGATGGCCTCGTCGTAGCGCTCCAGGTGGTACTGCGTCTCCGCCACGCGGAAGGACGCGTCCAGCGCGTCACCCTGGCCCCTGGCCGGGTCCGCCAGCTCGGAGAAGCGGTGCCAGGCCTCCTCCCACTCCTTGAGGCGCTGGTGGGCGAGGCCCGCGTTGTAGAGGGACGCGCGCCGGTGCTGGCTGTTGGGGTGGAAGTCCACCAGCCGGCCGAAGTAGCGCGCCGCCTGCTTGAAGTCGTTGGCCGCGAAGGCCGACGTCCCCCCGGCGAACAGCTCCTCGTCGTTGAGCTTGTCCAGCTCCAGGTCCGCCGTCACCGTCACGGCGTCGAACTGGAGCTCCTGCTTCACGGGGCCCGTCTCGGAGGACTCCGGACGCGCGGCGCTGCCCGTCGTCCGACATCCGGTGACACCCAGACCCAGGGCGACCACCCACCACCACCGGCTGACCGACATGTACGTTCGCTCGCTTCCCGTCACGGAATGCGCCTCCTGGCCCTGCCGCCTCAGGACAACGCGCTGTCCCTCGGAGTTCCCACCGCTCGGGTGGGCGCGCCCAGTTTAATGCGTCCTCCTGTTCCGCGCCGCCCCGGCCGGTCGCTCGGCGTGGGGCCTCGCCTCAGAAGGTGTCGTCGCCGAGCAGGAAGCGGCCCGTCTGCCAGAGGCTGGTGATGTCGTGCACGTCCAGTCCGAAGCGCGGCACCTGAATCAGGGGGATGCCCGGGCAGGCGGCCTGGAGCTGGGCGATGCCGCGTCCATCCTGCTCGGCCAGGACCTGGAGCTCGCGCAGCGTCTCCTCCACCTTGGCGCGGCGGGTGGGCGTCAGCGTGGCGGCGTCGGCCCACATGGCCTCGGTGGGCAGCGGGTGGACGCGGTTCACCACCAGCGCCACCACCTCCATGCGGTGCTGCTTCAACAGGGTGCTGAAGTGGATGGCTTCATCCATGCGCTCGGGGTGCGGGCTCGTCACCAGCACGAAGCCCGTGGACGCATCCTCCAGCAGCGCCCGCACGCCGCGCGCCCGCTCACGGAAGCCCTCGTTCATGCCGGACAGCGAGAGCATGAAGCTGGACAGCTCCTGGAGCATCTCCGTGCCGGTGAACTTGGACAGCGCGCGCAGCACGTAGCCGCTGCGGTTGAACAGCGACAGGCCCAGCTTGCCCGCCTTCAGCGCGGGGGCCAGCAGCCACTTCGCCGCCTCGTTGTCCAGGAAGTCCAGGACGCGGTTGGGTGCGTCGAGGAAGTCCAGCGCGTGCGCGGTGGGTGGCGTGTCCAGCACGACGAGCTCGTACTCGCCCTTGCGGCGCAGCTCCCACACCTTCTCCATGGCGATGTACTCCTGGCTGCCGGCCAGGGCGGTGGAGAGCGACTGGTAGAAGCGGTTGGCGAGGATGCGCTCGCGCTGCTCGGGCGGAGCGACGCGGGTGATGAGGTCATCCCACGTCTGCTTCATGTCCAGCATCATCGCGTGGAGCGACGCGCGGGCCGTCACGCCCAGCGGCTCCAGCGCGGAGGCCGGCACCTGCGTCTCCGCGTTGCCCAGCGCGGACAGGCCCAGCGAGTTGGCCAGGCGCTTGGCGGGGTCGATGGTGCACACCAGGCTGTCGCGGCCATCCACCGCCGCGCGCAGGGCCAGGGTGGCCGCCACCGTCGTCTTTCCGACACCGCCGGAGCCGACGCAGATGAGGACGCGCTTCCTGGCGAGCGCGGGACCCAGAGCCGTCGTGCTCACTTCTCCCCCATCACCAGTGCTTCGAGGTGGCCCATGACCTGTTCAATCGCGTCCCGCCCGAAGGTCGGGAGATACAGCCGGGGGACGTTGAACACCGGCGCGTGGAGGTTGCGCTCCAGCTTGGTGCCCGCGAGCACCGTCAGCGAGGCGCGGTCGTGGTTCGCCTGCGCCACGCGGTGCAGCTCCGGGTGGCCCGCCAGCGCCTCCAGGTCCGCCTCCGTGAAGCGCTCCGGAATGGCCTGGTTGAGCACCGCCGCGTGCGTGCGGATGTGCACCTTGTCCTTCAGCGCGGCGTGCAGCTCCAGCGCCTCGTTCACCGGCATCTCCTCCGGGAGCGCCACCAGCACCGCCGCCGTCACCGCCGGGTCCACCAGCAGGTCCCTCATCTTCTGCGCCTCGCGGGACATGGGCCCCTGGGGCACCGTCTGCACGAGCACGTGCGGCACGCTGAGGAAGGAGATGGCGTGGCCCGTGGCCGGCGCGTCCAGGACGATGGTGTCGAAGCGCCACCGCCCGTCCGGCAGCTTCTCCTGCAGGTGGTACATGATCTTCCCCAGCAGGACGAGCTCCTGCAGGGACGGAATGAAGCGCAGGAAGTAGCGCACCAGCCGGTTCTCGAAGACGGTTTTGTAGAGGGCCTCGAAGCGCAGCACCATGAGGCCGTACTCGCGCATGGCCTCCTGCGGGCGCACGTCCACCGCCCAGAGGTTCTCCTCCAGCAACGTCACTTCGGGGCCGGCGGTGGGGTGCTCCAGGAAGCGGCTGATGCGCTCCTGAGTATTCACCTCGCACACCAGCGTCCTACGCCCCGCGCGCGCCGAGCGCAGGGCGAGCGCCGCGGCAACCGTGCTCTTGCCCACGCCGCCCTTGCCGGAGACGACCCACAACCGCTTGTCCAGGAGCCCTGCCATAAGAGAGCGGCGAACCGTAGGAATCGTGTCTCCAGGAGTCAACGCGTTTGGCCACGAGGTGTTGCCCAACTTGACACGTCGCGTTGCCCCCTCGCAGAGTGCGGCGTCTTTTTCCTGACGTCCCGATGGCGGGGGGCTCCCGCGCGGGTGAAGCTCCTGGTTCCCATGCTCAAGAACAACCCGGTGATGAAGAAGCTCGTCGAGACGGGCGAGGAGCGCGTCGGCAAGCTGGCGCAGCAGCTCCTGTCGAACGAGAAGTTCGTGTCCACGGTGCAGACGCTGGTGTCGCGCTCGCTGGCCGCGAAAGGCACGCTGGACAGCGCGCTGCGCTCGGCGCTGTCGGCCATGAACCTGCCGTCCACGGCGGACCTGGAGCAGCTCCGCTCGAAGGTGGACGACCTGGAGCGGCTGCTCGCATCGGTGGAGAGCAAGGTGGACACCCTGGTGGCGCAGAAGGCGCCGTCGTCGAAGAAGTAAGCACCCGGGAGCGAGCCGGGGAGTCCAAGGCCCATGCGGCGCATCGCCTTCATCAACGAGAAGGGCGGCACCTGCAAGACGACGCTGGCGGTGAACACCGCCGCGTGGCTCGCGCGGGAGCGGGACTTGCGGGTGCTGCTGGTGGACCTGGACACTCAGGGCCACGCCGGCAAGGCCCTGGGCCTGGACGTGCGCACGCTGCCTCGCAACGTCTTCCACCTGCTGACCGACGACTCCGTGCGCCTCCAGGACGTGGTGCACCCCTCGGCCGTGCCCGGTCTGGATGTGCTGCCCGCGTACAAGGAGATGGCGGACTTCCCCGTGGTCGTGGCGGCGGACGCGCGACGGGCCCATCGGCTGGCGGACAGGCTGGAGGCGGCCCGGGAGGCGGGCTACGACGCCATCGTGTTCGACTCGCCGCCGTCCATGGGGCTCACCACGCGCAACATCCTGGTCGCCGCCACGGAGGTGGTGGTGCCCGTGGCGCTGACGTACCTGGCGCTGGATGGCTGCGCGGAGGTGGCGGACACGGTGCGGCAGGTGGGGGAGGCGGAGGGGCGTCCCGGGCTGAGCGTCACCAAGGTGGTGCCCACGCTGTACCGGAAGACGGCCCTGGCCACGGCGATTCTCGACCGGCTCCGGGCGTACTTCCCGGACTCACTGGCCACCACGCCCCTGGGCTACGACGTCAAGGTGGACGAGGCGCAGAGCCACGGGAAGACCATCTTCGAGTACGCGCCCAGGAGCCGGGGGGCGCGGATGCTGGCGGCCATCGCGGCCGAAATCCACGGCGGGCCCGCTCCCCGGAAGCGGAAGCGGGCACCGCGAGCCGACTAGGGCTCCTGCTTCTTCTGCTGCTCGAACTGCTCGAGCTTCTTCTCCAGCTCTTCCAGCCGCTGGGTGAGCGACTGCATGTCGCGGCCCAGGGCAGGGAGGTTGCCGGTCAGGTTCTCGACGACGTGCTTGACGCGCTCGTCGATCTTCCGCTGCCAGTCCTCGAAGGCGCGCTGGCTGGCCTTCAGCAGGTCGGCGGGGGACAGGCCTCCCGCGGCGTCGGCGGCGGCCTGCGGGGTCTCCTCGACGGCCGTCTCGGGGAGGCCCGCCTTGGCGGCTTCCTCGCGACGCAGGAGCTTGTCGAGCCGGGATTCCGCTTCCTCGCGGATGGAGGCGACGCGGGGAGTGACCTCTTTCTGGATGAAGCCGGAGATGGATTCGCCGGGGTGGCGGATGATCTCCCGCAGCACCGACAGCGGCATCTGGTTCTTCTTCTTCTCCTCTTCGAAGATGATCTGCGCGAGGGTGACCGAAGTGAGATCTTCTTTCGTGCGGTTGTCTACAATCCGCACCTCGGTGCCCTCCTTGATCATCGCGGCGATCTCATCCAGCGTCACGTACCGGCTCTCTACGGTGTCGTAGAGTTTTCGGTTCGTGTACCGCTTGATGATCTTCGGCTCCTTGCTCGGAGCGCCTGCTTGCTCGGCCTCGCTCATCGGTCTCTCCGCCCCTTTTGGGCTCGACTCAAAGCCAGCTTCCATGTCTGAGTCTCGCAGGGGCGAACCTCGTACCAGAGGGGTTGGAGGCGAGCAAGCAGCGAGAACCCGACTCGCGGTACCCACCCGGTGGCCCTATACTCGTCCCCGCCCCCAGGCCTGAATGATCGTCAAGTGCGCGCGGTGCCAGACACGGTTCAAGATCCCCGACGAGAAGGTGACCGAAAAGGGGGTCAAGGTCCGCTGCACCAAATGTCAGAACACGTTCCGCGTCACCCGCGAACCAGGCGGGGAGGATGCCGGTGCGTCCTCGCCTCCCTCCTCGGCCGGGCAGGCCGACCCCTTCGCTGAGTTCGGTGTCGCCCCAGACCCGAAAGGCGTGGAAGTCACACGCCCCGGCTTCTTTGCCCAGGGCGTCGCCGCCACGCGCGTGGCCTCGGAGCCCCCGCCGTCTGGAAACCCCTCCTGGAACAGCATGGATGGGGAGCTCGACGACGGAGTCTTCCGAGAGCCCACCCGCATCGGTCCGATGCCTCGGCCGCCGCTCCAGGCCACGGGGGCGCCCGGTGTTGGCACTGTGCGCAATGGGGGCGCTGTGCCCTTGCCCGCGCCGCCCGAGGCCGTTCGTCCACCAGTGGACACTTCGACCGGGCTCTACGGCGGCGCGGTGCCGCCTCCCGTCGATGAAGGCGCGGCCATGTTCTCCGGCGCCGTGCCCCTGCCGGGTGGTTCGGGCCCGGGAGTCGCTTCGCCTCGCGGTGCGTCACCGGGGGCGATGACGCAGCGGCCCATGCCGCCGCCCCCTCCGCCCGCCGCGCTGCGCCAGGGTGGAGGCACCGCACCCGAGGCCCCTGGTTCACCGGGCCCCGAGGTGGACGACCCGTTCGCGGACTTCATGTCCGCTCCGATGCCGGGAGGAGCGGAGGATCCGTTCGACTCACTGCCCGCGCCCGTGAAGGGGCCGAGCATCGCCGACCGTCGCCCCGTGGCTCCCGCCGCGCGGGTGGCTCCGCCTCCTGCTCCTCCCAGCGCCGAGGAGGATCCATTCGCGTCCATCGACATCGACGACGCGACGATGACGGCGAGCCCGCCGGTCCAGGCTCCGCCTCCTGCTCCTCCCAGTGCGGAGGAGGATCCGTTCGCGTCCATCGACATCGACGACGCGACGATGACGGGACAGCCTCCGTTCTCGTCGTCGGCGCCTCCAGCGCGTGGAGCGCTTCCGAGTGCTCCGCCCGCAGCGACTGGGGCTCCACTGGGGGCCCGTGCTGCTCCGGCGGGGGCCTCCGCGCAGCGTGCGGCCGTCGCGGGCGTGCCTGCTTCCGATGCGCGCGCGCCGCTCGGCTCCGCGCCCCAGCCGGGAGCACCCGGGGCTGTATCCGCGCCTCGTGCCGCTCCGGCGGGAGCGGGCGTGCCACCTGGAGCCTCGGCGGGTGCGCCTGGTGCTTCATCCGCGCCCCGTGGGGGTTCGGCGGGAGCCCCGCTCACCGCATCGCCCGCGCGTGCCGCCCAGGCGGGAGCTGCCTTCCTGGGGCCCGAGGGCGGGACCTTGCCCGGGCGTCCTCCGCACCAGGGCGCCGCCCCGTCGGCGCGTCCAGTTGGAGGCGCGGCGCCGTACTCCGCGCCCGAAGACGCGACGGTCCCCGGCCGTCCTCCGCTTCAGGCCGCTCCGAGTGGCGCGGACTCGTTCGCGTCACTCGACTTCGACGATGCGACGAAGCCTGGTCGTCCTCCGCTTCAGGCGGCCCCCAGTGGCGCGGACCCGTTCGCGTCCCTCGACCTTGGCGACGCGACGGTGCCCGGTCGTCCTCCGATGCAGGCGGCTCCGGGCGGCGCGGATCCATTCGCGTCCCTCGACCTCGACGACGCGACGAGGCCCGGTCATCCGCCACAGCCGTCCGCCGGCCTGGGCCCTGCCTCACCTCCGGGTGCCCAGGACTTGTTCGGCCACTCCTCGGACGGCGACTTCGGTGAGCACGCGGGCGTTCAGCCCTCCGACACCGGGCGCGCCGAGCTGTTCGGCTCCTCGTCCCATGATTCGCTCGGGTTCGACGACTCCCAGGCGCACTCGGCGGGTTCGCTCCTGGACGACGTTCCTCCTCCGGACGAGGGGCAGGACTTCGGCGGCGTCACGCTCGGCCGCATCGGCGGGGCAGGGGTGGGGCAGCGCGAGGTGCTCGAGTTGGACCCGCAGATGTCCACCTCGCCCGTGGTCTCCGTGGCCAAGCCCACGGCCCGGCCGGAGGACGTCGGAATCCCCCAGGGCCGCCCGCCGAGCCGCGCGCGCAAGGTGACGGCGCTGCTCGTCAACCTCGTGGTGGCCGCCGCGCTCGTGGTGGGACTGGGCGCGGTGGGCAGCGTCTATCTGAGCGAAGGTCGACTGGACCTGTCGGTGCTGTCGCCCGAGAGCCTGCGCGCCCTCTTCGTCCCCGAGCCCAAGCCGCTGGTGGCGCTCGACGTCTCCAACGGCCTGTACGAAACGCAGGCAGGGCGCCCCCTCTTCTTCATCCGGGGCGACGTGGAGAACCGGACCGGCGCGGCGACCCATGTCCGCGTGCGCGGCGCGCTCTTCGACGGTGACCAGCGCGTGCGCTCCGTCGACGGGCTCGCGGGCCTGGTGGCCACTCCCGAGGAGCTTCACGCCGTGGGCAACGCGGAGGCGGCTCAAGCCCTGCGCAAGCGCCTGGACGCGGGAGCTGTCTCCGTCGCGCCCGGGGCCCGTGCGCCCTTCCTCCTCGTGTTCCACGAGTATCCGGCGGCCCTCGGGAGCTTCCGGCTCGAAGTCTCGGTGGAGGCCGTCCCCGCGCCCGCCGCCGAGGCCGTCCCCGCCCCCACGGAGGCCGCGCCGTCCCAGGCACCCGCCCAGGCCGCGCCCACGGAGTAAGCGCCATGCCCTCATTGGACGACGCACGCAACGTCGCCAGGTTCCTCCACGCCCTGGGTGGAGGCGCCGAGGTGCGCCGCAAGGCGGCCGCGAGGGAGCTGTCGCGCGGCGACCCGTTCGACGCGAACGAGCTGGTGGGGCACCTCATCTCCCTCTCACGTCAGGGCTGGGAGCCCGCCACCTGCGTGCTGTCCGACTTCCTGGCCGCGCTGGCGCAGGAGGCGGAGCACATCCCCCATGTCACCGAGCTGCGCAGGCTCGCGCACGTGCAGGCGCTCGACACGGTGGCGGACCTGTTCGCCCAGGGCCCCGCGAAGCGGGAGATGAACCCGGACGCCGCCGCGCGCGCGGACGCCAACGCCTTCTCCCAGTCGCTGGGGCACCTCAAGCAACAGGCCCGGCTCACCAGGGACCCGGACACGCTGTCGCGCCTGGCCACCGTCAGCAACCCGTCCGTGCTGCGCAACGTCCTCATCAACCCGCGCCTCACCGAGGACCTGGTGGTGCGCATCGCCGCCCGCCGTCCGGCCCGCCCGGAGCCGCTGCTGGAAATCTGGCGCTCTCCTCGCTGGTCCGTGCGCCATACGGTGCGCCGCGCGCTCGTCTTCAACCCGTACCTGCCGCCCGAAATCGGCGCGAAAATCGTTCCGCTGCTCAACAGCAGTGACTTGCGCGAGCTCCACTCGAGCGCCGCGCTGCACCTGTCCCTGAGGGAGCAGGCCGCGCGACTGCTGGCGGAAGGGGCGGCCCTGCTTCAGCCCGCACCTGAGGAAGCGCCCGAGCCCGTGAGCGGAACCCGTCACCTGCACGACTGAATGGCGGGGGAAGAGGGGGCGGGCGGACTAGCGGCGGCGCGTTGAATCCGGCTCGCTGTACTCGGCGTCCGTGGAGCCCCGGCGCGAGGACGGCAGCGACTTCGCGTCGACCAGGTCCTCGCCCTTGGAGGCCTTGCGGAACGAGTAGACGAACTTGCCCACGGCGTTGCCGAGCTGGCCCATCCGGGCGGCCGAGAAGACCACCAGCAGGATGAAGCCGAGGAGGATGATTTCGCCGAGGTGAAGGCCCAACATGATGAACTCACAGTGCAGCAAAGGGGTAGGGGAGGCAAGTCGCGCGTCCACCCGCTGACGCCCGTCCGCACTTCTGCTGCGCGGGAAGGCTCATCCAGCGCACACTGAGCCCATGCTCCTGCTTGCCCACCGAGGCGCCTCCGCCGACGCCCCCGAGAACACCCTGGAAGCCTTCACGGAGGCCGCCCGACAGGGGGCTGACGGCGTGGAGCTGGATGCCATGGTGTGCGGCTCGGGCGAGGTGGTCGTCTGTCACGACGAGCGACTGGAGCGGCTGGCGCGCCTTCCCTGGGAGGTGCGCCACACGCCGTGGTGGAAGCTGCGACGCGCGGACGTGGGGACAGCGCTGGGCTTCGCTCCGGCGCGCATCCCCCTGCTGGAGGAGGTGCTGGAGGCGCTGCCGCCCCACTTCCTCGTCAACATCGAGCTGAAGTGCGACCGGTTCGACGACGACGGCCTCTCACGCAAGGTGGCGGAGCTGGTGCGCCGCCTGGGGCTGGCCGAGCGCGTGGTCATCTCCAGCTTCAACCCGCTGTGCCTCTTCCGCCTGCTCGCCGTCGCGCCCGAGCTGCGGCGGGGCTACCTCATCGACCCGGACCGTCGCTGGGGCGTGCACGCGTACGCGGTGAGCCCGCTCGTCTCGTCCCACTCGGTGCATCCCTACTACGAGGACTGCACTCCGGAGCGGGTCGCCACCTGGCGCGCCGCGGGACTGCGCGTGGCCACCTGGACGGTGGACGACGCCGCGAAGGCCCGCGCGCTGGAGCAGATGGGGGTCAGCTACCTCATCACCAACCGGCCCGGCGCGCTGCGAGAGGCCCTGCGCGCCGCGGCCTGACCGCCCGCGCCTAGAAGTCCAGGCCCAGCGTGGTGCTGAAGGCGAACACCGCGGGCAGGCCCCGGTCCTCGAGCGCGTTCGGGTTGTCCGCGCGAGGCGTCTCGACGCTGCCGGTGCGGGTGAGCGACAGCTCCGCGCCCAGCTGGAGCACGCCGCCGATGAAGCGCACGCCGCCGTAGATGCGCTGGTTCACATTGTCGCCGAAGGACACCTTCGAATAGTTCGCCGTGCCGTCCAGCGCCTCGCGCGAGTTGTCGCCGAGCGAGTCCTCGTAGTCGCGCGTCGGATTGAAGTCGAGGCGGCTGGTGGTGGCTCCGACGAAGCCCAGATCCAGGCCTCCGTAGGGCGTCAGCGTCACCATGCCACCCAGCGGGAACTGCTTGCCCACGCCGATGTCCAGGCCCATCACCGTCAGGCTCAAGTCCCGGGCGCCGAACAGCTTCGTCACGTGCCCGCGCACGCCCACGTCGGGCAGCCACGTGAAGCCCTCGTTGACGGCCCACTTCACCTCGCCGGTGGCCACCACCTGGCTGCTCTTCTCCACCCAGCCCACGCGCCCGCCCAGCTCCAGCGAGAAGGGCAGGCCCTTGCGCACGTGGAAGGAGGGGATGAGCACGGTGGAGGGCTGGTCCACGTTCTCCGTGGGGATGCGCACGCTGTCCGGCAGCGACACCACGGACAGCTCCGCGTTGATGGCCCAGGCCGAGTGCCCCGTCGTCTCCGGCGGCATCAGGTTCGCAGAGGTGATTGCGGCGCCCATGACGCGGGCGAAGGCGCGGAAGTTCGCGTTGGCGGCGGCGTTGGAGCCATCCGCCGCATTCGGATCACCAAAGTCCGAGATGCGCAGGTCGTTGTCGTCCGCGTATGCGGTCGCTCCCGAGACACACGCCGCCAGGGCGAGCCACCGACTGAACGTCCGCATTCGAGTCACCGCCTCCCGGGAACCCGCCGGCCGGGGGCGCCCCACAGCGGCGGACGCTAACGCCAGCCCGCGAGGAGCGTCAACAAAACGGGCGGCCCTTCCGACGAGTCTCTTGAGGAGGACCCACCGGAAAGGCCGCCCGGAAGGCGGCTGGCGCGTGTCGTCAGACGCCTACTGCGGCTGCGGCTTCACTCCGCCGGGGCTCTGGCCCGTCACCTTCTGGGCCACTTCGGCCGGGCGGCGGCGGATGACCAGGGTGCGGCGGCTGGCGAAGTCGGTGCTCTCGCGCGCCACCACCAGCACGTTGTTGTTGCCTTCCTTGAGGGTGAACTCGGTGGAGAACTTCAGGGTGTTCGGCTCGCCACCCTTCGGGTCCACGCCCTTGAAGTAGACCTTCTGGTCGTTGACGAGCACGTACACGTCCAACAGGCCGTTGGGGTCCGTCACCACGCCGGACAGGGTGAACTTCTCCCCGTTGGCGACCAGGCCGCCCGCGGACGGGTCCGCGTCCAGCTTGATGTCCGGCGGACGGCGCGTCGTCGTCCACGCCAGCTTCGGCGCGGTGGGCTTGCCCGCCTTCACTTCCTTGGCATCCTGGGCGCGCACGAAGCCGAAGCGGCCCTTCTCCAGCTCCACGCGGTAGAAGCCCTTGTTCGCGGCCTCCACCGGCAGCACCGCGGTGGCGTTCAGCTTCGCCACCGTGCGGCCACCCTCCACGGGCGAGCCGAGGAACTCGGTCTTCTCCGTGACGCGCACCGAGCCCTTCTTCGCCTCCAGCGTGGCCACGGCCGCGTCCTTCACGGGCAGCTCCATCTTCTCCATGACGAACTCCTCCAGCGGCTCGTCGATGATGGCCAGCTTCAGCGGGAAGGTTTCGCCCTTGTAGCCCTTCTTCACCTCCACCTGGAACCGCGCCGTCTTCGTCTCGCCGGTCTTCAGCTCGCCCAGCTTGAAGCGACCCTTCTCGATGAAGATGTTCGCGTCCCCGCCATTCTTGATTTGAGTGAAGGAGTCCATCGCGACGCCGGGGCCCACGTTCGTCACGTCGAGCAGCACCGCCACCGTCTCGCCGCGCTGCACCGTGCCGTCGCCGTTGCAGTTGGCGCAGTCATCCACCACCTGCCAGTTGAAGGCGAAGGACGGCCGCGGCAGCTCCGCGAAGTTCAGCTCCGACACGCGCGTCTCCGGCAGCGCGCCCTGGTCATCGAAGAAGCGCACCGTCACGTCGTCGCGGCGGCTGGTGAGGTCCTTGGGCAGGCGCACCTTCACCTTCCAGGACTTCTTCTCACCCGGGTTCAGCGCGCCGAAGAGGAACTCGCGGCGGTCCAGGAAGGCGTTGTCGCTCTCCGTCCAGGCGCGCACGCGCTTGAGCGGCTCGGCGCCCTTGTTCTCCGCCGTCACCACCATCTCCAGCAGGTCGCCGGCGTGAATCTTCGTGTCCGGCGTCGGCGTCAGCGTGCCCGTCAGCTGCACGTTCTTCGGCGTGGGACCGGCGCTCCAGTCCACACCCAGCGCGGCGATGGCGGCGTTGATGCGGGTCTCCTCCTCGCGGCGCTTCTGCTCGATGAAGCCCTTGCCCTGCTGGAGCTGCTGCTCACGGGTAGCCGCCGGGGCCTTCAGCACGTAGTCCCGCGCGAACTGCACCTCGAAGTCCTCCTTGATCTCCTCCTGGGACTCCGCGTCCAGCTGGTCGTCCAGGTCCTCGCCCTGGCCCGCCACGTCGAGCAGCGGGTCGTTCTCCCCATGCGGCTTCTTGTCCCCGTCCTTGCTCGCGGCGACGGCCTTCGGATCCTTCTTCGGCTCCTCCTTCGCGGCGACGGCCAGCTTCTCCTGCTGCTTGGGGTCCACCTTCAGGTACTTGAGGCTCTCGCGCGGCTTCTCGCGATCCAACACGTCCTCGCGCTTCTTCGCGACGGTGGCCGAGTCCGGGTTGCCGAAGTGCTGATCCAGGTCCGCCTCGCCCATGGAGCGGCGCGACGCGAACACGTCCACGCGCTCGTCGGTGACGCGGGTGGGGACGAGCTGGATGTCCGGGACGATGCCGACCTCCTGGATGGATTTGTCGCCCGGCGTCAGGTACTTGGCGATGGTCAGCTTCAGCGCGCTGTCGTCCGGGAAGTCGTACAGCACCTGCACGCTGCCCTTGCCGAACGTCTGCCGGCCGATGATGACCGCGCGGTTGAGGTTCTTCAGCGCGCCCGCCACGATTTCCGACGCGGAGGCGCTGCCCGCGTTGACGAGCACCGCAATCGGATAGGTGTCCTCGCCCTCGGTGGGACGCGCGCGCTTCTCCTCACGCAGCTTGTCCGACAGGCCCACCGTCGCGACGATGGTGCCCGTGGACAGGAACGTGTCGGACACCTGGATGGCCTGCTCCAGGAGGCCGCCCGGGTTGCCACGCATGTCCAGCACCAGGCCCTTGAAGCCGCCCTTGGCGTCCGCCTGCTTGCGCAGCTCGCCCAGCGCCGACTCCAAATCCCGGGTGGTGTTGCCCTGGAAGTTCTTCAGGCGGATGTAGCCCACGTTGCCGGAGAGCATCTTGTGCTGGACGCTCTCGATGGAGATCATCGCGCGGGCCAGCGTCATGACGCGGGGCTTGTCCCAGCCGTCGCGCTCCACGGTGATGACGATGCGGCTGTCCACCGGGCCGCGCAGCTTGGACACGGCCTCGTTGAGGTCCATGTTGACGGTGGACTCCTCGCCAATCTTCTTGATGCGGTCATCCTTCTGGATGCCGGCGCGGTGCGCGGGCGTCTTGGGCAGCACCTTGACGACGGTCAGGTTGCCCTCGCGCATCTGGATGACGAAGCCCAGGCCACCGAACTCACCCTTGGTGGACAGCTTCATCTCCCGGTACAGCTCCGGGCGCAGCAGCACCGAGTGCGGGTCCAGGGTGGACAGCATGCCGTTGACGGCCGCGTACTCGATGTCGCGCGTGTCCTCGATGGGACGCATGTTCTTCGACAGGAAGTCGAACACGTCCTTGAGGGCGAAGGACATCTTCCACAGCGAGTCGACGTGGCCGATGTCGAACTCGCGCGTCTTGCCGTTGACGTTGACGGCCAGCTTGCCCGTCTCCGGGTTGCCGTCCACCAGCACGTCCGGAACGCTCTTCTCCACGTACTCCAGCGAGGAGATCATCATCTCCTTCGGCTTGATGCGCTTGGGGTCGACGTAGTTTTCCTTCACGTAGAGGATGACCTTGGTCAGCACGCGAAGGCTGTTGAGGTCGTGAGGTGCCTTCTCGCCCTTGGCGGAGGGCAGGCTGCCATCCCAGGTGCCTTGTCCCTGCCCGGCCTCGGCCGCTCCCATCATCAATGGAATCGGCGCCCGGTGGTTGCCCACGAGGGCCCAGGCGCCGAGGAGCACGGCAACAGCGGCGATGCGGCGGAGAAAACGCGGCATGTGATTCATCCAAGCTGGAGCGCGTCGCCGCGCCCCGGGGTGTGGCGTGAAATGCCTAGAAAATCCGAACGTTTGAAACGGTAGCTGGGCATTGAAGCGGCCGGGCAAGCCTAATCACGGCTTTCTGGTGCTTCAAGGCATCGACTCTCCGCTGAAGAGGCAGAACGTCCCTGGCGGGCACTGCGTTCCCGTCTTGGAGAGACCGACAGTCGGTGGAGGCGTTTATTTCAGGGCAACGCCCCCTGGCTGCTCGTGGGCGGAGGCGGCAGGACGTTCGCCTCGCGCAGCCCTCGGTACAGGAGCGTCCCGGCGACGATGGCCACGGGCAGGAAGAAGGTATTCACCACGGGGACCCAGAGGAGCAGGTAGACGCCCGCTCCCAGGCCCAGGCCCAGGGCCCGGCGCTGCCTCAGCATGCGCCTCACCTCGGCGAAAGGGTAGAGGTGACGTGTCATGGGAGCGGCCAGGTACTCGCCCGCCATCCAGGTCATGGTCCACAGGCCGCCGAGCACCGTCCACAAGATACTGCCCACCCCGGGGATGAGGTGGAGCGGCAAGAGGATCGTCAGCCCGGCGAGCAGGAAGAACAGCCGCGCCAGCGTGTGCGCAAGCCCCGTGACGATGCCCCGCACGAAACTGGCCAGGGTGAAGGGCGGACCGTCGCCTCCCCCACAGAGGGCCTCGGTGGCCTCGGACAGGGGGTCCTGGAGGGGGGCGAGCAGGAGCGGGGGCACGACGTTGGCCCCCACCACCCAGAGCACCAGTCCGGACAGGACGAGGACCGTGTACCAGAGCCCCCGGCCGTACCAGGACTCCGGCTGGGTCCAAAAAGAGCCCAGGGCCCCCGGGGCGTAGCGCCACAGGAGCCACGCCAGGGCCACCAGGGCCACCGCGGTGACGGCGGCGCACAGGGCGGACAGGACGAAGAGGCGCCGGGAGCGGAAGATGAGGCCGAAGGCCCGGCCGAGCAGGCCCAGCCCCTGGAAGAAGTCGGCCAGGCGGGGCTGCGGGGAGATGGAGGGGATGGGGGATGGGGGGGACATGTGGGGCTGGTGTGCAAATCGAAAGCGGCTCTGGAGTTACCCGTTATATAGGGCGCGCTCATGTCCCTCGACCTCAAGCGCGCCAACTCCGAGCCGATCACCTCCGTCGACATGCTGGTGTCGGGTTTTCGGTCCGCCGAGAAGCCCCAGGGCCACCTTCGCCTCGGTTTGGAGCACGAAAAGCTGCTCTTCCCCGTGGGTTCCGACGCTCCCGTGCCGTACGAGGGGCCGTCTGGAGTCGGGGCCCTGCTGAACCGGCTGGCTCCCGACGGCTATGTCCCCTTCCGGGAGACGCCCGAGTCGCCGGTCATCGCCCTCCAGCGGGAGCGCGGCGAGGCCACCATCTCCCTGGAGCCGGGGGGACAGTTCGAGCTGTCCGGCAGCCCCTTCCACACGGCGCGCGAGGCCCACGCGGAGAACCTGGCCCACCTGAAGCAGGTGAAGGCGGCGGCGGGGGAGCTGGGGCTGCGGCTGGTGACGCTGGGGTACCGCCCCACGGGCACGACGGGGACGATGCCGTGGATGCCCAAGTCGCGCTACCTGGTGATGCGGCGCACCCTGCCGGAGCGGGGCCAGCTGGCGCTGAACATGATGTTGATGACGGCCACCGGACAGGTGTCGCTCGACTGGAAGGACGAGGCGGACTGTGTCCGGAAGACGGTGGTGGTGGCGCGGCTGTCGCCGGTGATGAACGCGCTGTACGCCAACAGTCCCCTGGTGGACGGCAAGCCCTCCGGCTACCTGTCCTTCCGCAACCGCGTCTGGGACGAGGTGGACCCGACGCGCTGTGGCTACCTGCCCGCGTTCTTCGACGGCTCCTTCTCGTACCGCGCCTATGTCGAGTGGGCGATGAACGCGCCGCTGCTCTTCCTGCGCCGCGAGGGCCAGTACCTGCACCCCAAGCTCACCTTCCGACAGTTGCTGGAGCAGGGCTTCGAGGGACAGCCGCCGGACCTGGCGGACTGGACGGACCACCTCTCCACGCTCTTCCCCGAGGTGCGCCTGAAGAAGGTCGTCGAGGTGCGCGGCGCGGACTGCGGCAATGCGGGAATGACGGGAGCGCTGGGCGCGCTGTGGCGCGGCATCCTCTATGACGCCACGGCGTTGGACGAGGCGGAGAAGCTGCTGCCGCAGCTCACGTACACCGAGCACCTGGCCTTCCACGACACCGCGCGCCGCGAGGGGCTGGCGGGAAAGCTGGGCTCGCGCGAGCTGTACCGGCTGGCGGAGGAGATGGTGGGGATTGCCCGCCGGGGCCTGCTGCGCCTGGACGCGGCGGATGCTCCGCTGCTGGACCCGCTGGCGGAGGTGGCCGCGTCCAAGCGCTCCCCCGCGGCGGTGCTGCTCGAGGCGTGGGAGAAGGACCCACGCCCCGAGACGGTGCTCTCGTTGGCGAGCGTGTGAAGCGGGGCGGCTAGAAGCGGCCGCCCAGCGTGAGGTTCGCGTTGAAGAGGCTGCCCTTCGCCGCGCTGTTGGTGCCTGGGCGGTCGACGACGTCCTCGCCGCCCAGCAGGCGATAGGTGGCGCGGGCCCCCGCGAAGAGGACGTTGCCAAAGCGGTAGTCCACGCCGGCGGCGAGCGGAATCTCCGTCATCCAGTCGTTCTGGTAGACGTCGTCCGCGCCGTCGGAGGGGTCCAGGTAGCTCAGGCCGAAGCCCGCGCCGACGAAGGGCCGCCACTTCTGGTCGATGAGCGGCCCCGCCTTGGCGAGGATGCCGAAGTTGTTGCGCCACAGGCCCGCGTCTTCATCGTCGATTCGACGTGAATCGATGGGAAGGCGCTGCAGCTCGTAGCCGACCTCCAGCCCCACGTACTTCCACGCCTGGGCGTCGGCGTTGATGCCGAACGTTGCTCCCACGCCCACGTCTTCGCCCAAGTCGCCCGTGAAGCTGCCCAGGCCCAGTCGCACGTCCAGGCCGACCTCCGGCTCCTGCCGGACGCCCAGCTTCCGGGCGACGTTCTGCGCTCCCACGGCGGCCACGGCTGGAGTCGCCAGTGCAAAGGCCACCACGGCAACACCTCCCACCATCCATCGACGCATCGCATACCTCCTCGAAGTCCGGGTCAGCGCAAAGCTGGGCATCCGTTGAGTCGGTTACAGAGAGAGACCACTGGAGGGGCGGTGGTCCGAAAGGTCCGCGAGGGGCCTGACGGAGAGGCGCTCAGCGGCGACCGAAGAGCTTCTTCAAGCCCGACAGCAGTCCACCAGGACGCGCCTCGGGCTCGCCAATCAGCGGCGAGCGGGCAACGAGCGCCTCGCGTGCCGCGTCGTCCAGGTCCTCGAGGGAGAGGGAGACGGGCTGGCGACGGACTCCGGGCAGCGTGGCTTCCAGCGAGAGTGCGGCGTCAGCGGTGAGCGCGAAGTGCAGCTCCACCTCGCCCGCGCGCTCCACGTTGAGCGAGAGCCGGCCCAGGTACTCGTTCTCCGCGGCGAGTGGCGAGGCGCCCTGGAAGAGGGCGAGCTCCAGGGGGCCGGGCGCGACGGGGATGACAAGCGTCTTGCCAGCGGGCAGCCGTGTCGTGCGCTCGAGCACCCGGCGCAGGGTGCCGCCTCGCTCGGCGACGCCGATGGGGGCGGAGAGGACTTCGGAGACGGAAGCGGCGGGCTTGCCGCCTTCGGCCAGGAGGATGCCGTGGCCGAGCAGCGCGGCACCCAGGGCCACGGCGCCTCGCGCGTCGACGTCGTCGCGCACGGGCACGCCGAGGCTCTCCTCGAGCCGGCGGCGGACCAGGGGCGTGCGTCCCTGACCGCCCACGAGCAGCACGGCGTCGAGGCCCTGGGGTGAGAGGGCGTTGGAGTCGAGCACCTCGCGCACGACGGAGGTGACGCGCTGGGCGAGGTCCGCGGTGAGGGCTTCCATGCGCTCGCGGGTGAGCGGAGGCACGGTGCCCGAGGACAGCGGCACCTCCACCTGCTCGCGCTCGGAGAGGGCGACCTTGGCGGTCTCCGCGGCGGTGCGCAGGTGGCCCCAGTCGAGCAGGTGCTCGGGGCGGGGGATGCCCTGCGCGGCGAGGTCGCTGGCGAGTGCTTCCGCGATGCGGGAGTCGAAGTCGAGGCCGCCCACCATGGGGTCGCCGCCGGTGGTGATGACCTCCAGGTCATCGCCCGTGACTTGCACCACGCACACTCCGAGCCCGCCGCCGCCGAGGTCCACGACGAGCACGCGCTTGCGAGCCAGCCCGCGTCCGTGGCCGTGGGCCAGGGCCGCCGCGGCCGGAGCGGTGAGGATGCGTTGGGCGTCGAGCCCCGCGAGGGTGGCCGCGTCACGGAGGGCCGCGCGCTGGCGGTCCGTGAAGTGAGTGGGGGCGCAGATGACGGCGCGGGTGGCCTTGCGGCCGACGAAGGTCGTGGCGGCGTGCTTCAGCTCGCGCAGGAGCAGGGCGGTGAAGAGGGTAGGGGCGACGAGTCGTCCACCCAGTTCCACGCAGGCATCACCGCTCGGGTCGGCGGCCACGGGGAAGGGGAGCTGCGGGGCCAGGGCACGGAGTCGGGGTGAGCGAGCGCGCAGGCCGAGCAGGCGCATGAGGCCGTGTGCGGCACGGCGGGGGGCACGCATGGCCTCGACTTGAGCGGAGGGGCCGACGAGCAGCTCGTCATTGCCGTCCACCGCGACGAGCGCGGGCAGTTCGTTGCCGTCCGTGCCCGGGAGTGGAACGAGCCGAGCGACGCCTTCGTGGAAGACGGCGACCCGTGCGTGCGAGGTGCCCAGGTCGATGCCGAGCACTACCTCCGGAACGGAAGGAGAGGTGGAGGGCGCGGAGACGGGGACTTCGAGGAGCGCACGGCGGCGGTTGCGCGCGGTGTCGGCGTCCTGGAGGGCGGGTGGCTCAGTGGGCTCGGTGCGCGCCTCGGTGATGGGGCGCGGAGCGGGGGAGGTCGGCTCCGTGGGCGCAGGGGAGGGTGTGGTGGTCCCTGGTGCTTGGGGGATGGAGCCGACGGGACCCGTGTTACCGGCTTGAAAGGCCAGCGTCCTGTGTGAGGGCTCGTCCGTGGTGGAGGGTGATGCCGCTACCGTCGAGGAAGTGGACTCGCTGGAGTTGGCCCGAGCTTCTATCGAGCTGAGTGCAGCGCGCTCCGTGGTGCCCAGCGCGACGGACGTCGTCGGTGCACCCGTCGCCGTTGCGGAGGTGGACTCTCGCGCGTCGGTGCGCGTCTCGGCTGAGTCGGGCACGGAGGACGTCGCCGGTGCACCCGTCGCCGTTGTGGGGGTGGACTCTTGCGCGTCGGTATGCCTTCCGGCCGAGCCAGGCGTGGCGAACGTCGTCGGCACACCTGTCGCCGGTGCGGAGGCGGACGCTCGCGTGTCGGTATTCGACTCGGCCGAGCCAGGCGTGGCGGACGTTGTCGGTACACCTGTCGCCAATGCAGAGGTGGACGCGCTGGCGTCGGTACGCGTCGCGGTCGATTCGGGAGCGGCGGACGTTGTCGGTACACCTGTCGCCGGTGCGGAGGAGGGCTCTCCCGAGTCGGCACGTGTCTCGGTCAATCCGGGAGCGGCGGACGTCGTCGGTACACCTGTCGCCGGTGCGGAGAAGTGCTCTCCCTCGTTGGCATGTGCCTGGGGTGCTCCGGGCGCGACGGACGTCGTCGGTACACCTGTCGCCGGTGCGGAGGAGGGCTCTCCCGCGTTGGCATGTGCCTGGGGTGCTCCGGGCGCGGCAGCCGTCGCCGGTGCACCTGATGCCCTTGCGGAGGTGGATGCTCCGGAGTCGTTTCGCGTCTCGGTCGAGCCGGGCCCGAAGGACTCAACGGAGGATGCCGTTGGCGAGGCCGTGGTCGCCGCGGACGCGCGCTCGCTGTCGTCGGTGCGTACCTCGGTCGAGGGGTGCTCGGTGGAGCCCTGTGCGGTTGTCGGCCCCAGGGGTGCCGTAGCTGTTCCTCTCGCTGCTGCCCCCGTGTCGGCGAGCGCCCCGGACGCCTCCTGCGCGGCTGTCACCGTGGTGGACTGTGTGGTGACGGATGGCTCGGCGTGAGCTGGGGCTTCCGTGGATGGACGGGCCTCGGTGTTGGCGAGTGGCTCGGTGCGTGCTGTCGCGAAGGCCTCGTCCTCGATGCGAGACAGCGCCGCTGCCATGGACTCCACATCGGTATCGGCGTTGGCCGCGATGTGGCCCGTGTCGACCGGGGAGGCGGTGACGGTCGTCGACTCGATACGAGCCAGCGGGTCCGTGGACGAGTCCGCATCGGTGGCGAAGTTGGACTCGTCACGCTCAGCGAGTGACCAGGTCGAGGTCTCTTTCGTGGTGCTTGCTTCGGTGCCGCTGGAACTGCTCGCAATGCCCCACGGGTCTGAGTCGCTCGTGGCCTCGATGTAAGACACGTCCGACTGCGCACCCGTCGTGGGAGTCGACTCGACGCGAGACGATGGTGCATCCGAGCGAACCGGTGCCGCCGAGATGCCCTCCGTCTCTGAGTGTTCGTCAACGATGTCCCGTGGGCTGAACGGCGAACCCTCATCCTCGGGAACTGACGCCTGCTCGGTGGAGGTGGCGTGAACAGTCGCGGCGGCCACCTCGGTGGGACTGGCCTCCCACGCTGGGACCTCCGGTGTCCCGAACCAGGGCACTTCGGAGGACGTGTCCTCGACAGGGTCCGAAGTCTCCGCGCCGGAGAAGTCCGAAGGAGCTTGGGCGGAGACACTCCTGGAGGCCTCCGCTTCGAAGTTCGAGACCGCTTCGCTCCCGTCAATCGACGAGGACTCGAAGGTCGAGGCCGCGTTCTCCGTGGCTGTGTCGTGCTCCTGGGCGAAAGCGTTGGACGCCGTGTCCGCGCCAGACACCGGTGCACTCACCGCGCTCGCTGGTGACTCCTCATCGGCATCGAACAAGCTCGCGGTGATGTCGAAGTCGAGTTCGCGCTCCTCGGTGGCGACAGGCGCGCTGCCCTCAGTGGATGCGGCACTCTCCGTCCACGCGGGCGACGTCGACTCAGGCGTGTTCCCGAAGCCCGAAGCCTCATCAGCGACCGTCGTGCTCGCGTCGAGCGCCGCCGCATCTGACAGTTCACCCGCGCCTTGCGGTGGCGCCGCCGATTCCACTTCGCCCGACAGACCAGGGCCGGTGTCCTCGACGTGCTGCTCACTGGGGGCACCGTGCTGGCTCAGTGCAGTGCTGGGCGTCTCACCTTCATCGCTCGCGGGAGCGAAGTGGTCGCCTCGCGGTGGCTCCGTGGTGTCGTCGGAATCAGGTGGAAAGAGTCCACCTTGAGCCAGGTCGTCGCTCTCGGGAGCGAGGGGCTGTGCCTCCGGTGCGCTCCTGGCCGCGAAGGGAACGTCCTGGGAAACCGCCGGCACCTGCACGGGCGGGGGCGGCTCGGGCGCAACGGCCCTGGGAGCCTGCGTCTTGCGAACCAGCCCCGGGACGGTCTGCTGCGGCTCGGGCGAGGCGCGACGTGCGACGACGCGGTCGACGAGCGCCTTGCTCGCGGCGTCCAGCTTCACGAAGCGCACCGTCATCCCGGAGCGACCGGCGCCAGACTCCACCTGTGCCTTCACCACCACGCCCTCGCCGCGCAGCAACCGACTGCCATCCGCGAGGACGAACTCGAACGCCAGCCCGGTACCCTCGGGCTTCAGCGCACGCGTGGCGACGAACACACCTCCGCGCGCCACGTTCGAGCCGTACTTGTCGACGAACTCCTCCTCCGTGCTGTACGGGAGGCGGATGCGCAGCGGAAGCAGCTTGGACACAAGCCCGCTCATCGCAGGGGGATCCGCACCTCTCCCCCCGTCCCTTGCATGACCAGGTGCAGGGCACCTTCCCGCAGGGCCGGCGGGGGGAGCTCGAACAGGAGGACGACGTCGGCGCGCTCTTCAGGGGCCCACGTCCGCCGCAAGGGACGCGTGCCCGCGAGCACCTGAGCGTCCCTCGCCAGCACGAACGACGCGCCCTTCGCGTCCACCACCGTGGCCGACTCCAGGTCCAGCGTCACGGGCTTCGGACCCACATTCTGCGTGACGAGCTGCACCCGGAGGAACAGCTCCTCCGTCGTCACGCTCATCTTCCCGGAGCCCTTCGCGGAGTGGGAGGACTCCAGCCCGGTCAGCTTCACCGCCACCGTGTCCACGTGCACCGTGTTGTTGCCTTCGGGCACGCCCAACTGCCGGGGCGCCGCCTCTTCCAGTCCCGCGGCGAGTCCCGCGAGCTGCGAGTTTGGCGCACCCCGGGTGGCCTCGGGTCCCTGGGCCGGACGGCCACCCTGGTTCACCCGGTCCACTTCCTGCCGCAGCTTCTGGAGCGTGCGCTCATCCGCCGTACCCAGGGACTCGGACGAGGGCTCATCCTTCGTGCAGCCCCCGATGAAGAGGGCCGCAGCCAGGAGGCACGCCACCGGCGCGAGGGCGAGGGGAGAGCGAGCGCTCACGCGTTGCCCGCTCCCTTCACCAGCTCGTACAGCTTCTCCAGCGCGATGGGCAGCTTCGACGCGTCGGGACCGCCGGCCTGCGCCATGTCGGCCTTGCCGCCGCCCTTGCCGCCGACTTCCTTGGCCATCTCGCGCACCAGGTCACCCGCGCTGATGCCCTTGGCCACCACGTCCTTCGTCAACGCGACGAGGATGATGGCGCGGCCGTCCTTCTCACCGCCGATGGCGATGACGCCGGAGCGCATGCGGTCGCGAAGCTGGTCCGCCATGCCGCGGAACACCTTGTCGTCCGCCGGGTCCACCCGCGTGGCGAGCACCTTCATGCCGTTGACGTCGCGCGCCTGCTCCAGCAGGTCCTTGCTGCCCGCCGTGTTCGCCTTCACGGACGCTTCCTCGACCTTGCGCTCCAGCTCCTTCACTCGCTTTTGCGCCGCCTCCACGCGCTTGACGACGTCCTTGGGAGACGCCTTCAAGAGCTCAGCCGCCTTGCGCAGTTCGTGCTCCTGCTCGCGCACGTGTTGGAGCGCGCCCACGCCCGTGAGCGCGATGATGCGGCGCACGCCGGACGCCACGCCGCTCTCGCTGGAGAGCTTGAACAGGCCGATGTCGCCGCTGCGACGCACGTGCGTGCCGCCGCACAGCTCGGTGGACTCCGGATGCACGGTGACGACGCGCACCGTCTCGCCGTACTTCTCGCCGAACATGGCCACCGCGCCGGACTTCTTCGCGTCCTCGAGCGCCATGACGCGCGTCTCGGCCGCGGCGTTGTCGCGAATCCAGCCGTTGACCAGGTCCTCGACCTTCTCCGCCTGCTCGGAGGTGACGGGCCCGAAGTGCGAGAAGTCGAAGCGCAGGAAGTCCGGCGCCACGACGGAGCCCGCCTGCTTCACGTGCTCGCCCAGCACCAGCTTGAGCGCCTTGTGCAGCAGGTGCGTCGCAGAGTGGTTCGAGCGGATGGCCTTGCGGCGCTCCACGTCCACCGCCGTCTGCACCATGTCGCCGACCTTGAAGGTGCCCTCGGTGACTTCCACGGAGTGGACGATGAGGCCCGGCACCGGACGCTGCGCGTCCTTCACCTGCGCCACCGCCTTGCCGCCGTGGCCGATGATGTTGCCGCTGTCGCCGAGCTGACCGCCGGACTCGCCGTAGAAGGGCGTCCGGTCCAGCACCAGCTCCACCTTGTCACCCTGCGACGCCTGGATGACCTCCACGCCGTCGCGAATCATCGCGCGGACGCTGCCCTCGCCCTCGTGGCCCTCGCCCTCGTAGCCAAGGAACTCGGTCGCCCCGAGCTTCTCCACCAGCTTGAGGTAGACGTCGCCGACGGCCTTGTCCTTGTTGAGCTCGCCGCCCTTGCCGCGCTCGGCCTCCTTCACCAGCTCCGCCTCGAAGCCGGGGATGTCCGCGTCCAGCCCGTGCTCACGCAGGATGATCTGCGTCAAATCCCAGGGGAAGCCGTAGGTGCCGTGGAGCAGGAACACGTCCGCGCCCGTCATCAGCGTCTCGCCCGACTTCTTCATCCGGGCGACGCTCTCCTCAATCATCTTCATGCCGCGGCTGAGCGTGCGCCGGAAGCTCTCCTCCTCGTGCTCGGAGACCTTGAGCAGGAAGGGCCGGCTCTCGCGCAGCTCCGGGTACGCGTCACCCATCACCTCGATGACGCGGTCGACGACCTTGAAGAAGAAGAGCTGGTCCAGCCCCAGCAGCGTGCCGTGGCGAATCGCGCGGCGCATGATGCGGCGCAGGACGTAGCCCCGGCCCTCGTTGGAGGGCTGCACGCCGTCCGCGATGAGGAACGCCGCCGCGCGGCCGTGGTCCGCGATGACGCGGTGGGAGGCGCCCGTCTCCTGCGAGTACGGCTTGCCGGAGACCTCGACGACCTTCGCGATGATGTTCTGGAACAGGTCCGTGTCGTAGTTGGAGCGCTTGCCCTGTACGACGGAGGCGATGCGCTCCAGGCCCGCGCCCGTGTCGATGGACGGCTTGGGCAGCGGAATCAGCGGCGCGTCCTTCTCCTTGCGCTCGAACTGCATGAACACGAGGTTCCAGATTTCGAGCCACCGGTCGCAGTCGCACGCGACGCCCTGACACTTCTTGCCCGCCGCCTCTTCGACACAGGGGATGTCGTCACCCTGGTGGTAGTGGATTTCGGAGCAGGGACCGCACGGGCCCGTCTCGCCCATGGACCAGAAGTTGTCCTTCTTGCCGAGCTTGAAGATGCGGTCGCGAGACACGCCCTGCTTCGCCCACAGCTCGAACGCTTCTTCGTCCCAGGGGATGCCGTCCTCGCCGTTGAACACGGTGATGGACAGCCGCGCCTTGTCGAGCCCGAGCGTCTTCGTCACGAACTCCCAGCCGTACGCAATCGCGTCCGCCTTGAAGTAGTCGCCGAAGGAGAAGTTGCCGAGCATCTCGAAGAACGTGTGGTGCCGGGCCGTGTAGCCCACGTTGTCGAGGTCGTTGTGCTTGCCACCGGCGCGCACGCACTTCTGCGACGTGGTGGCGCGCTGATAGTCGCGCCGCTCGCGGCCGGTGAAGACATCCTTGAACTGGACCATGCCCGCGTTGGTGAACAGCAGGGTCGGGTCGTTCGCCGGCACCAGTGAGGAGGAGGGGACGCGGCGGTGTCCACGCTCCTCGAAGAACTTGAGGAACGCCTCTCGAATCTCGGAGGCGGTCAGGGCGGAAGGCATGGTGTGGGTATATGCCACAAGAGGAGGCCGCGCAGGAGTTCTTGGAGGTTGCATGAGGGGGGCGGACGGCCCGGGAGGTGGGACTCCGACAGCCCGCGCACGCCTGGACGGCAGGAGGGGTGGGGGGCGGTGAACACGCCACCCGTGCCTTGGCGTGGGGTCCGCCCCTCAGTGTCCGTTCGCGGCCTTCTGCTTCACCACCCGGGCCGGGGCTCCCGCCACCACGGACATGGGGGGCACATCCGAGATGACCAGGGCGCCCGCGCCAATCACCGCGCCGTCTCCCACCGTCACCGGGCCGATGATCTGCGCGCCCACGCCCACATAGACGTTGCGACCGATGCGGGGCACTCCCGTCTCTCCGAGCCGGGGCTCCACGCTGACGTTCTGGGACAGGAAGCTGCCCTCGCCCACCTCCACGCCCGGCGCCACCACCACGCCCACGCCGCCGTAGCCCAGGCCCACGGTGGAGTGCAGCCGCGCGTCGATGTCCACGTGGCAGTGCAGGAGCCGGTCACCCACGGCGGCCACCATGCTCGGAAGCACGGGCACACCCAGGCTCTTCAGCCGCCTCGCGGCCCGGTAGAAGGTCAGCGCCGTCGGGCCCATGCCCCACCCCGCGCCACCCCCCGGATGCCAGATGGCCCCTCGGCCTGGAGGCGGTCCAAGCCCACGCTCGTCATCCCGGGAAGGGAAGCGGGGGGATTGAGGCAAGCCGTCCAGGGTGAAGGGCGCGTCGTGGCCATTGCTCCGCGCCAATCTAGGGGACCTCCTGGCCCGGGCCAGCCGCTCGGTCGCATGGCCTGGAAGACCGTCCTCCAGCGAACCCTGCTGGTTCCGCGATGACCCTGGAGTGCCACCGAGCGGACAGTCGCCTCGGTGGCTCACGGCGGGCGTTTCAGGAGGCCGCTTCCTCGCGCAGGCGCTTCAGGGCCTCCTCGACGTACTGGACGCCCTTGGGCGTGATGGCCTTCCCCTTCTTGGTGTCCTGGGCGTAGCCGGCGTGCAGGCGCAGGGCCTTCGCCGCGTTGGGGGCGGCGTAGGTGACGCCCAGCTCGCCCCAGAAGCGGGACGTCGTTCCGGACGTCACTTCCATGTCCAGCGCCACCGCTCGGGCCAGGTAGAGCGGAATCAGCGAGCGCACCAGCTGATCCTTCAGTTTGCCCGCCGAGCGCAGCTCCTCGTGGCGGGGGTGGGAGCGGAGCGCTTCCATCAGCTGATTCACCGCCTGTCCCGTGTCCGCGGAGGACGCGGCCTGGGGCGCGGGGGCGGCCTCGCCCTTCTTCTTCGCTCGGGCCTTGCTCCGGGCCGGGCTCTTGCCCGACTTCGTGCTGGAGGCCTTGGTGGCGGGCTTCGCGGACTTCACGCCCCGGGTCTTCTTCGCCGCCTTCTGGGCGCGCGGCGCCGGTGGGTCGGCGGCGACGGTTTCGGCGACGGGGGAGCCCTCCGCTTCGGCGATGGGGCGAGGGCGCGGTGTGCGCTCCACGCGGGTGGGCTCTGGCGCGCTGGGGGGCGCGACGGCCACGGGGGCAGGGGACGGCGACTCCCGCCGCTCCACCTGACGGGGGGAGGGATGGGCGACACCGTTGTGGGAAGGGGCCTGCGGGCGCGCATAGCCCAGGCGCGAACGCACCTCTTCCACCACGCCGCTCAACCCCACTTGCTGCAGCAGACCTTCCAACCGGGAAGCGAATGACACCGGGCATGCCCTCCTGGACGTGCGCACGTTACCCCAGGATGGCCACATGTCGGATCCACCCCGCCTACGCAAGCAGGGGAGGTGGGTGCGCGTGGACCGGGCCTCCTGCAACTGTTCGTCAGCGGGCAGACGGCGCTACACTCTCCGTCGTCCCTGCCATGCGGCTGCCTGCCCTCCTCCTCCTCGTGTTGCTTGTCGCTCCCGGTGTGGCCCTCGCCCAGGGGGACACCCGGCTTGCGTTCCTCGGGCGCCAGCTCACGCAGGGAAAGGATCCGCGCTCCCGCTCCCAGGCGGCCCTGGTGCTGGGGGCCACCGAGGATCCGGAGGCCGTGACGCCGTTGTGCGGCGCCCTGAAGGACCCGAGCGAGCTGGTGCGCGCGGCCGTCGCCAAGTCCCTGGCGAAGCTTCAGGAGTCCTCCGCGCTGCCCTGCCTGGAGGCCCATAAGACGGAGGCGGACGCGACGGTGCAGGCGGCCGTGCGCGAGGCGGTGAGCGCGTTGAAGGAGTACCAGGCGCGACCGCCGCGCTTCTACGTCTCGCTGGAGGGGATGAAGGACCTGACGCGCTCGCTGCCGGCGGAGCTGGTGAAGTCCACCGAGGCGCGGCTGCGCTCGCGGCTGATTCGCCGGGGGGCGCTCCTGGCGCCGGCCAAGGAGTCCAAGGCCGCGGCGAAGGGCGCGTTGAAGAAGCTGGGAGTGCATGGCTACCGCATCACCCCGGAGGTCCATGCGATGGAGGGGGGCGGGTTGCGGGTGGCTATCGTCTGCCTGAGCTACCCGGACCTGTCCCTGCTGGGGCAGGTGGACGTGAAGGCCGGGGGCGCGCAGCCCGCGGACCTCCTCAAGGCGCTGGTGCCGCGCGCGGTGGAGGAAGCAGCGGAAACCTTCGAGTGGAGCAACGAGACATGACGACGAGCACGACGGCGCATGCGGCGGCCCCGAAGCGGCGCTGGCGTAACTTCCTCCTGGATACGAGCTTCCAGCTCAAGCTGACCGCGTACATGGTCGGAGTGACGCTGGTGCTGTCGGCCCTGCTGGGCGTGTTCCTGGTGCGCTCCGCCTGGGCGCTGATGCGGGAGACGGCGACGGCGGTGGAGGCCCGCTCCAAGGCCGCCGAGGTCAGCCGCGAGCTGTCCGGCGCCACCCTGTCCAACGAGCTGTTGGCGCGGATGGACGACCCGACTTTCGAGGCCACCTTCCGGGAGAAGGCGCAAGGCATCGACGCGGCCTACGAGGCTGAGCGGGCCGCCATCGTCGCGCAGCGGGCGGAGCTGGAGTGGCGTCAGCGCGCGACGTGGTGGGTGCTGGGTGCCTTCCTGGTGGGCTTCATCGCCGTGGTGGCGCTGGCCACCATCGTCGTGACGCATCGGTTGGCCGGGCCGCTCCTGCGCATCCGGCGCATGGTGGGCGATGTGCTCGACGGCAAGCTGCGCCCGCCGCAGTACGGTCTGCGCGACGGCGACGAGCTGAGGGACTTGTTCGACGCGACGCGGAGCATGATGCAGAAGCTGCGGGACCAGAGCGAGGAGGATGCTCGGGTGCTGGCGAAGGCGCTGGAGACGGCGGAGCGCTCCGGCGTGCCGGGAGAGTCGCTCGACGAGCTGCGCGCGCTGGAGTCCCGCTTCCGCGCGCGTCTGGAGGCCTGAGTCTCGCGCCGCCGTCCCCGGTCAGTGCTTCCGGGGACGGAGCTTGCGGAGCTCGGCTTTCATCTTCGCCATTTGTTGTTCGGCGTCCTTGAGAGCCAGTTCCAGTTTGCGCCGCAGCCGGGCCTCTGCTTGCCGACGTCGACGGGCCTCCGCTTGGCGGCGCAGCCGGGCCTTCTCCATCCGGGCCTTGAGCTGGTCAATCATCTCCGTGGACTCGAGCAGCAGCGTCTCTCCGGTCCAGACGAACATCTTGTCGCCACGGACCTCGAACTCGAGCCCCAACACCTTCGAGGTGAACCGTCCCTGCTTCGGCTTGAGGGGAACGTAGGTCCTGGCCTTGGCGGACTTCAGCCGGAACCCCTCCAGGCGCTCCCGGCCCGCGTCGTAGATGAAGTACTCGCGGATGCCGAGCCGCGCGTTCCGCTCCACGTTGACCACGGCGTCCTTCTTCCGATTGCCGCCCGAGTGGACCTCCATCACCCAGTCCAGGCCCTTGCCCTCGTGGCTCACCAGCCACTTCTCGCGAGGATGTGGCTCGACGTCGAACACCACCAGCAGGTCCGGCGCGAAGCGGCGCTCCCCGGGGTAATACACAGGCAGCTCCGAGCCGACGTAGGCCTTGCGCCGCCGATGACGGAAGTGATGCCTGAGCACATCGAGCACCCGGTACTTCGCGTCTTGATGCAAATCCCCCTCGGGCGGCGACATCTCCCGGTACGTCACCTCCGCTGGCAGTGTCTCCACCACCTGCGCCCTCTCCTCGGGCCCCATCGCGTCCCACTCCGCCTGGGTGGGAGCCCGAGGGAAGGCGTCACCACGAACTCTGTCCGCGTGCCGTCCCATGCGCCGAAAGCGTGGGGTTGGCAGCCTCGCGCGTCAATGCCCGAGGTGGATGAGCAAGGCGCGCGCCACGCACTTCCGCAGGTGTCACGAAGCAGGAATCAAGCAATGCGCGTGAACCATGTCCCAGGCCGCACGCGTCGCGAAGCAGCAAGCGAGCAATGCGCGCGAACCGTGTCCCAGGACTCCACGAAGGAGTCCACGGGAGCGGACTTGTGAAGCCTCACGGGGGGGAGGCCACGTCCACGGTGAGCCCCGTCTGCTTGAGCACCGCGTGGATGCGCAGGCGCGCCTGGGCCCACGGGAGCGCCTCCACGCGATAGCCTTCGAGCGCTTCCATGAGGTGCGCGCGGTAGCTCGGATGGCCCGGGTCCGCGACGATGACGACGCCCCGGTCCGTGGTGGAGCGGATGAGTCGGCCCACGCCCTGGCGAAGGAGCAGCAACGCGCGTGGCAGTCGGTACTGGAGGAAGCCCTGGTACTCGCCACCGGAGCGGGACAGCGGCTCTTCACGCGCGGCCACCAGCGGACGCAGCGCGGGCTCCAGCGGAAGCTTGTCGATGAAGACGCAGCCCACGCCGCGCCCGGGGATGTCCACGCCCTGCCAGAAGCTCTTCGTGCCCAGCAGCACCGTGCCCGTGTCGCGCTCCTGTCGAGCCGCCAGTGAGCGGCTGTGTCCACGCGATTGCCGCAGCACTTCGATGCCCAAGGGCTCCAGCCGAGTCCGGGCCTCCGCGCCCACGCGCTCCATGCGCCGCGTGGAGGCGAACAGGCCCAGGAGCCGTCCACCCATCGTCTGCGCAAGGCCCGAAATCCGCGTCGAGGCCCAGTCGATGAAGGCCTCCTCGTGCGCGCGCGGCGCATCGGTGACAAGCACCACCAGCGCCTGCTCATGGAGCTGGAAGGGGGAGGGTGCGCGCAGCAGTCGGGGCGCGGGCCGGTCACCGCGTCCATCCAGCCCCAAGCGCTTCAGAACGAAGGGAGTCCCCGAGCCCTGGCTCGTGGGCCCCAGCGTGGCGGAGGTCAGCACCAGCGCGCGCTTGTTCGCCGCGAAGTCGCGCGACACATGGAAGGACACATCCACCGGCTGCGCGCCCACGCTCCAGCGCTGCCGCCGAGGCTCGGCCGTCGCGGAGTAGCACCGCCCCGCCGCTGCTTCGCCCGAGAGCTCCTGCGCCAGCGTCGCCAACTCGCCCAGCTCCGTGGTGGCGCCGGACAGCTCGCGCTCCAGCGCGGGCATCCTCGCGGCGAGCTCCGGCAGCGCCTCCAGCACCCGCACCGCGAGCAGCGTGTGCAGCGCCTGCAGCGCGCCGCGCGCCAGCTCCAGGCCGTCGCGCACCGGCTCCCACGTCGGCAGCGCGCGCACCGCCTCCGTCACACGCAGCTCCGGGGCATAAGCGCCCTCGTCAGGGTCCTCGCCCGCGGTGGTGGCCGAGGGCTCACACAGCTCCGTCACCCGGGCGCCCAAGTCCCGCGCCTCGTCCATCAGCCGGCGCAGCGCGTCCTCCACCTGACCCATCAGCGCGCGCGATTCCTCGCGACGCGACGCGGACAAGGCTCGACGCAGCTCCGCGAAGAGGCCGTGGCGTCCATCGCGTCCGTGCAGTCGCTCGGTGAGCCGCTGGAAGGCGAGGTCCGACAGCTCCACGGTGAGGGCCGTGGTGGCCACGTCCTCCACCTCGTGCGCCTCGTCGAGGACCAGGTGCTCCAGCTTCGGGTAGCGCGCGGGCCACGCGAAGGCGAGGGACTGGTTGATGACCAGCACGTCCGCCTCACGCGCCTGGGCCACCGCCGAGTGGTAGAAGCAGCGGTGGTAGTGCGGGCACTTCTCGCCGAGCGTCGTCGCGGCCTCGGAGCGCACCGCGGGCGTCAGGCCGAGCAGCACGGGGAAGCGCTCGCGGAACCAGTGGCTCAGCCGGTCCAGGTCTCCGTCCACGCTGCGGCGCAGGTACGCGCGCAGGTATGCGCGAGGCGCACGCGCGGAGTGCCCCATGCCTGGCTCCACGCGCGTGGCCTCCAGCGCGCGACGTCGGCACAGGTAGTTCGACTGTCCCTTGAGCAGCGCGTAGCCGAAGGTGCCGCCCATCGCCTTGTGGAGCCGGGGCAGGTCCTTCTCCAGCAACTGGTCCTGGAGCGTCTTCGTGTGCGGAGCCACGCCCACCTTGCGCCCGTTGCGTGCGGCGAAGAGGGCCGCGGGCGCCAGGTACGCGAGCGACTTGCCCGTCCCCGTACCGGCCTCCACCGCCACCTGCTCGCCGTCCGACAGCGCGCGCGCCACCGCCTGCGCCATGTCGAGCTGCGCGGCCCGACTCCTGAATCCTTCCTCCATCCGCTCCAGCGCTCCGCCCACCCCCAGCACCGCCGTCACTTCCTCGGCCCGCACCGGAAGCACCGGAGCCTCGGCCTCCGGCTCGGGGAGCGACGGGACACCCGCCGCGCGACGTCGCTCCGGCTTCCCACGCAGGAACCCTTGAGTCTCCAGGGCCAGCGGCGCGGGAGCGGCACGACAGGCCTCGCTCAGTCGCGACAGCAGCTCCAGCAGCGGCCACTCCTCGTAGTCGAACGCGCCGCCGTCCGTCTCCGGAGGTCCCAGCCGGCGCGCGGCCCGAGGGTCCAACGTGGCCAGCAGGTCCGAGACGTCCTCGCCCCGGCCCTCGCGCACGAAGCGGTCCATCGTCTGTACGAGCACGGCGTGCACCGCCTCGCAGTCGGACAGCGCGCGGTGCGGCTGGCGGATGCCCAGCCCGGCCCAGCGCAGCAGCGACTCCAGCGAGTGGCTGGTCAGCTCCGGGTGCAGGTAGTGCATCAACTCGCACGAGTCGAGCACCGGAGCGCGGATGGGGCCCAGCAGGTCCGGCAGGAAGCCCTTCTCGAAGGGCGCGTTGTGCGCCACCACCGTCCAGCCCGTGAGCCGACTTCGCAGCTCCTCGATGTCAGTGCCGAAGCGAGGCCGGCCCGCGAGGTCCGCGTCCGTCAGGCCCGTGAGCCGTCGGATGGTGAGAGGCAGGGGCCGCGACGCCGAGTAGAGCCGCGCGAAGCGGTCCACCTCGCGTCCGTTCTCGAAGAAGAGACACCCCAGCTCGATGATTTCGTCGGCACGTGGATCCAACCCCGTGGTTTCGAGGTCGAGGAAGACATGCCGCGTGAAAAGCTCCGCCGCGCCGCCCATGCAGGGCCGGGAGACTAACGCTTCCCCGCGCGCTGCCCAGATTTCGGCCTACGTCTTCAGTCCACCAGGAAAACGCCGGAAATCATCTTCCCCATGGCACACCCGTAGACGAGTTTTCCTGACTCCTTGGGTGTGAAGGAGATGTCCACCGGCTGGTTGAGCGGCAGGGGCGTGTTGATGTCGTAGCCGTCCATCACCACTTCGGTGGCGCACGTCTGGTCCGTCTTGCGCGTCACCACCAGCTTCACCGGCTCGCCCTTCTTCAGCGTCACGGGGCTGGGCTCGTAGCCCTTCTCCGTCACCGTCAGCTCCACCACGCGCACGCCGTTCTCCCGCTTCTCGGGCACGGTGGGCGCGGCGGGCGTCCCGGCCGCGGCGGGCGCGTCCTTGGTGCACCCCTGCTGCGTGGCGCCCACCATGGCGGCCGTCGCGGCCAGCGCGAGCCAGGGCTTGATGATGCGGGAGAAGAAGGGGCGCATGGCGGGCCTCGAGCGAACGAAGGACTGGCGAAGGTGAAGGGGCGGCGCCCCCGACGTCGGGCCCTCAGGCCTCGTCGGCGGGAGCGCTCGCGGTGAGCGGCTCGAACTTGAGCAGGGCGTGGAGCGGGACGAAGACCTCGTGGCCCGGCTCCCCCAGCAGCAGGTCGAACCGGCCCACGTGCATCAGCGGAAGCTGGAGGGTGATGCCGTTGCGCAGCACCAGCTTCACCGTGTCGCCCAGGTGGTCCA
Organism: Myxococcus qinghaiensis; assembly: GCF_024198215.1. Lineage (GTDB taxonomy): Bacteria > Myxococcota > Myxococcia > Myxococcales > Myxococcaceae > Myxococcus > Myxococcus qinghaiensis. The sequence goes on along the minus strand of NZ_JAKCFA010000008.1, from coordinate 62,246 downwards.
GGAAGGCGCGCGGGTCCGAGTACGGACGCTTGTCCGGCTGACGCGCCACCGTGGAGGGCTTCTGCGTCAGCTTGGCATCGCGCTCCAGGCCAGGCAGGAGTCGCTCCCACTCGGCGCGACGCGCCAGCAGCACCACCTGCAGCTTCTCCAGCCGCCCGGTGCGCTCCAGCGTGAAGGCGATGGGCTCTTCCGCGACGAGCGTGTCCAGCAGCGAGCGCTCCGCCAGGACGACGGACACCTCCACCTTGCCGGAGATGAGCCCGCCGAGCAGCTCCGCCACCACGGCGTTGTCCACCTCGCCGCGCGCCTGCTTGATGGCCGCCTTGCGCTGGGTGCGCTCCTTGCGCGCCATGAACTCCGCCACCGTCATGCCGCTCTGGAGCACGCCGAAGGCATCCCCCAGCGACAGGTTCGGTGTCTGGCCCATCAGCTCGTAGACCTGGTCGAAGCGCTTCGCCTCCTCGGCGTGCAGCTTGCGCCAGATGCGCGCCTTCATCTTCCCTTCCAGCTCACCCTTGGCGATGCGCGCGGGCACATGCTCGCGCTGCGCCAGCGCGAGGATCTGCTCGGGCGTGGGCGGAGGCCGCGGCGTGGAGGAGCGGAAGCCTCCGGGCCGGCCACCGAAGCCTCCCGGACGGGCACCAGGTCCACCGGGGCCTCCGGGCGCTCGCGGTGCCATCGGACGGGCGCCAGGCGTCACCCCCGCCGGACGCGGCGAGGGGGCGGGGGCCACGCCGGCGGGCCTGGGAGCGGGCGGGGGAGCCGTGGTGGCTGCCGGCGCTGTCGCCGTGGGGGCGGCGGGACGGGGCGTGGGATTCACTCCCGCGGGCCGAGGGGCCGGCGGGGTGGAGGGCGCCATGCCGGCGGCAGGCCGGGGCGTGGGCGTGGGGCGCGGCGTGGGCGCCGGAGGGGCGGATTCCGAGGGGGACGGAGTCTGGGCGGCGCTGCCGGGCGTCGAGGCCGGCCGCCGGATGACTTCGACCGCGGGAACCACCCGCCGTGTCTTCCGATCGTTCACAGTCGTACGTTACCTGATGCGAGGAGCCCGGGCATGCCCGGCTTCACGGCTGGAGGGAGGCTGAGAGGTCCACTTTCCACCCAGACGGCTCACGGACCATCCGGACCTCGTGGGTGCTGCCTGACGAGCGAACGAGCACGGTCGCCTCGTCGTTCGCCTCCCGGACCAGGGAGACCTCCGTAACATCCGGAGGAGGGGGGACATTCGCGAAGAAGAGGCCCAGGGGCTCGGGTTTCACCGCGCCCCCGGAGGCGTCAGCCACCGCCTGGGCCCGCTTCGTCAGGGCCGTCTGGGTGGGCTGGGACAAGGCGCCCCAGGCCGCGCGGAACTCACCGCGCTTCACCAGCCGGTGGAAGGACGTATACGCATCTTGCGGTGTGCCGAAGCGGGGCTGGTTGCAGCCGGCCACGCCCACCAGGAGCAGGGCCAGCAACCAGGGCATCGTCGCGGTCAGGCGCATGGAGGTGGGGTTTAGGTCAAAGCGGCGCCGGGGGAAAGCCTTGGGTGCGTCCACCTCACGGAACGTGTTGCTGGACACGGTTTCGCCCCGCTCCCTTGGCTGCGTACAGCCCCGCGTCCGCCGCGCGCAGCAGCGCCTCCGAGCTCTCCAGGTCCGCCGAGGGCACCGTGGCCACGCCCAGCGACGCCGTCAGGCGCACCTCCTGCCGCTTCCCGTCCACACCCACGTGCTCCACCCGCAGCCCGGCGATGGCCTCGCGCACGCGCTCGCACACCTTGAGCGCGTCCGCCGTCCCCGTCTCCGGCAACAGGGCAATGAACTCCTCTCCGCCATAGCGCGCCAGTACGTCCACCTCGCGCAGCCGCGAGCGCGTCGTCTGCGCCACCGCCTTGAGCACCTGGTCCCCGAAGGGGTGGCCGAAGGTGTCGTTGATGCGCTTGAAGTGGTCGATGTCCAGCATCACCAGCGACAAGGGCGACTGGTAGCGCCGCGAGCGCGCGAACTCGTCGCTCAGCCGCTCCTCGAAGCAGCGCCGGTTGAACAGGCCCGTGAGCGCGTCCGTGCGGCTCAAGGCGAGCAGCTCCTCGCGTCGCCGCGCCAGCTCCTTGTTGGCCTTGTCCAGCTCCCGGTTCTTCTCCACCAGCGCGTCCTGGAGCGCCTTGAGCCGCAGCATCGACTTCACCCGCGCCGACAGCTCCAGCATGTCGAAGGGCTTCACCAGGTAGTCGTCCGCCCCCAGCTCCAGCCCCTCCACCTTCCCCGCCGCCTGCCGCGCCGTCATCAGAATCACCGGGATGAAGCCGAAGCCCTCCTCCCCGGAGTTCGCCTTGATGATGCGGCACACCTCCACGCCGCCCAGCCCCGGCATCTCCACGTCCATCAGGATGAGGTCCGGCCTCGCCTCGCGGATGGCCGACAGCGCCTGCGTCCCGTCATGGGCTTCCTTGAAGACGTACCCTCGCGGCGCCAGCCCCTCGCGCACGTGCGCCACGTGCGCCGGGTCATCGTCGACGATGAGCACCGTCCGGCCGCTCAGCTCGCCGCCCGACCCCGTCCGCCGGGCTACCTCCGGCGTCCTCTTCCAATCACCCTCCGCCATGCGGTTGCGCCCCCAGTGCAATCATCCCGCTCTGCCAGAATGCCTTTGATTGTCTCCTGACGACTCCAGGAAGCCAAGGGGTAGGGCAAGTCCCCGTCTTCTGGAGGCTCAGCCGGGTTTGACGAGCCGGGCCCGGTACACCGGCTCCCCGGAGGCCAGGTACCGCCGCTCCCGCGTCGAGGGCACCTCCTCCGGGTCATAGGGATGGAAAACGCCGGAACCCAGGGGGTTGTGGAAACCCACGGATTCCAGGATGGAGAGCATATTGTGGGCGCGGTCCTCGACGTCGGTGCGCATGTCGAAGCGGCCGCCGGGGGCGAGCTTGGCCAGCAGGAGGGCGGCGAAGTCCGGCTGCACGACGGCGCGCTTGGCGTGGGCGCGCTTCCACCAGGGGTCCGGGAACTGGAGGTGGATGGCGGAGAGCGAGCCGTCCGCGAAGATGCGGGGGACGGCGAAGCGGGCGTCGGACTCGACGACGCGCAGGTTCTTCATCCCGGCCTTCTGGGCGCGCTCCTGGGTGTCGCGCGCGTACTTCTTGCGCCACTCGAAGGCGACGAAGCGGACGGTGGGGTTGCGGCGGCAGTACTCCAGCGCGTGGCCGCCGGCGCCGGAGCCGATTTCGAGCTCCAGGGGGCCCGGGAAGCCGAACTCGGCGTCCCAGTCCGGAGGGGTCTCCTGGGCGATGAGGTGGAGGCCGACGGGGTCTGGCAGCAAGCGGGGGCGTGGCATGAGGAGGGCGCTCCAAGCACGGGCGAGCGGGGTCTGGCCAGGGAAAAACACTGGTATAGGGGGGACATGAAGGTCTTCCAGTCAGTGGCGGAGGCGGGCCGGGCGCTGATCGGCCGGGCGCTCGCCCTGGGCAACTTCGACGGGGTGCACGTGGGCCACCAGGCCCTCTTCGCGGAGGCGCGCAGGCACGCTTCCCCCGCGGCGTTCACCTTCAATCCCCACCCGGGCAAGGTGCTCCAGCCGGACCTGGCGCCCAAGCTGATTACCCTGTTGCCCCGCCGCCTGGAGCTGCTCGCGGACCTGGGGCTGGAGGCCACGGTGGTGCAGGCCTTCTCACGCGACTACGCGCGCACGGGGCCCGCGGACTTCGAGGCCACGCTCTTCGACGCGCTCGGCGTGGCGCATGTGGTGGTGGGCAGCGACTTCACCTACGGCGCGGCGCGCGCGGGCACCGTGGAGACGCTGCGCGAGGCGGCGGCCCGGCGGGGCGCCCGCGTCCACGTGGTGACGCCCGTCACGGTGGACGGCGTGGTGGCCTCGTCCTCGAGGGTGCGCGAGTACATCCTGGAGGGCCGGGTGTCCGCCGCGTGCCGGCTGCTCGGCCGCCCGTTCGATTTGGACGGCATGGTGGTGGCGGGCGCGGGGCGGGGGAGGACCATCGGCTTTCCCACCGCCAACGTGGACACCCAGAACGAGCTGCGGCCCGCGCCGGGCGTCTATGCCATCCGCGTGCGCTTCCTCGGCGGCGAGGGCGTGGGGACCTGGCACGGAGGGGCGGCCAACATCGGAATCAAGCCGACTTTCGGCGGCACCGAGGTCACCATCGAGGCGCACCTGCTGGACTTCGCTGGGGACATCTACGGGCGGGAGCTGCGCGTGCAGTTCCTGGAGCGCCTGCGCCCCGAGCAGCGCTTCGGCTCCGTGGCGGAGCTGACGGGGCAGATCAAACGCGACGTGGAGGCCGCTCGCACGGTGATTGCGCGGGCCGGGGAATGACGCACGCATTTTTCCCGTGATTGTTCAACGGGTTGGCGAGTCGGGGGCCCCCAGAGGGCGCCTTGACGGATGTGCGCGGCTCCCCTCTAATTCGCTGTCAGGAACCGTGCCAAAGGTGCTGTGGGGCCCCGAGGCAACGCCCCTGTCTCCCAAGAGCGAGGCGGGCCCCCGCCCGTCTCATCCTTCTGTGCCACCAGGAAGAGGCTTCACGAATGTCCGGTCGATTGGGTGAACTGCTGGTCCGCGAGAATCTCATCTCCGTCCAGCAGCTGCGCAAGGCCCAGGAAGAACAGCAGAAGAGCGGCACGCGCATCGGCACCGCGCTCATCAAGACGGGCGCCATCGAGGAGTCGAAGCTCACCGACTTCCTCTCCAAGCAGTACGGCGTGCCGGCCATCAACCTGAAGGACTTCGACGTCGACCCGGACATCATCAAGCTGGTGCCCAAGGAAGTGGCCGAGAAGCACCTGGTGATTCCCGTCAACCGCGCGGGCCCGTCGCTGATTGTCGCCATGTGCGACCCGTCCAACATCTTCGCGGTGGACGACCTGAAGTTCCTCACCGGCTACAACATCGAGACGGTGGTGGCGTCGGAGGTCTCCATCCGCGAGGCGATTGAGCGCTACTACGCGGAGAAGGGCCCCTCGATGGAGGAGATCGTCGGCGACGTCGGCGACGACATCGAGCTGGCGAAGGAGGAGACGGAGAACATCGACGAGATGGCGAAGGCCGCGGATGACGCGCCCGTCGTCAAGCTGGTGAACCTCATCCTCATGGACGCCATCAAGAAGCGCGCGTCCGATATCCACATCGAGCCGTACGAGAAGGACTTCCGGGTCCGCTTCCGGATTGACGGCGTGATGTACGAGGTGATGCGCCCGCCGATGAAGCTGCGCAACGCGATCACCTCCCGTCTGAAGATCATGGCCTCGCTGGACATCTCCGAGCGACGCCTGCCGCAGGACGGCCGCATCAAGATCAAGATTGGCGGCGGCAAGGAGATGGACTTCCGCGTGAGCGTGTGTCCCACGCTCTTCGGCGAGAAGGTCGTGATGCGTCTGCTCGACAAGAGCAACCTCCAGCTCGACATGACGAAGCTGGGCTTCGACGCGGAGCCGCTGGCCTGGTTCAAGGAGGCCATCGACCGGCCCTACGGCATGGTGCTGGTGACAGGCCCCACCGGCTCCGGCAAGACGACCACGCTGTACTCCGCGCTCTCCAGCCTCAACGACGTCGGCACCAACATCTGCACCGCCGAGGACCCGGTCGAATTCAACTTCGCCGGCATCAACCAGGTGCAGATGCATGAAGACATCGGCCTGAACTTCGCCGCGGGCCTGCGCTCGTTCCTCCGCCAGGACCCGGACATCATCATGATTGGTGAGATCCGCGACTTCGAGACGGCGGAAATCGGCGTCAAGGCCGCCCTCACCGGCCACCTGGTGCTCTCCACGCTGCACACCAACGACGCCCCAGGCACGGTGAGCCGTCTGCTCAACATGGGCATCGAGCCGTTCCTCGTGACGGCCTCGCTCAACCTCATCCTCGCCCAGCGTCTGGCGCGCCGCCTGTGCCCCGCCTGCAAGAAGCCTGCGGACAAGGTGGACGAGCAGGCCCTCATCGACGCCGGCATCCCCCCGGACAAGATGGGCACCTTCACGGTGTACGAGAAGGTCGGCTGCCGCGACTGCAATGACCGTGGCTACCGGGGCCGCGTGGCCATCTACGAGGTCATGCCCTTCTGGGACGGCCTCAAGGAGCTGGTCATCAACGGCGGGTCCGCTGCGGAGCTCAAGCAGGAGGCCATCCGGCTGGGCATGAGCAGCCTTCGCATGAGTGGTCTCAAGAAGGTGATGGACGGCCACACCACCCTGGAAGAAGTGGTCGGCAACACCGCGCCGGACCGTTTCTAGTCACCCCCTCCCCCAGCCTCACCGAAGGACACTCCCACCGTGGCCAACCTGCACCAGCTCCTCAAGGCGATGGTCGAGAAGGGCGCTTCCGACCTCCACGTCACCACCGGCTCGCCGCCGCAATTGCGCGTGGACGGCGAGCTCGTCCCCTTGAAGACGGCGCCGCTGACGCCCGTGGAGACCAAGCAGCTCTGCTACTCCATCCTCACGGACGCCCAGAAGCACAAGTTCGAGGAGGACAACGAGCTGGACCTGTCCTTCGGTGTGAAGGGCCTGTCGCGCTTTCGCGCCAACATCTTCATGCAGCGTGGCGCGGTGGCCGGCGCCTTCCGCACCATTCCCTTCAAGATTCTGACCTTCCAGGAGCTGGGCCTGCCGAACGTCGTGGCGGAGCTGGTGAAGAAGCCGCGCGGCCTCATCCTGGTGACGGGCCCCACGGGCTCGGGCAAGTCCACCACGCTGGCCTCGATGATCGACAAGATCAACACCGAGCGTCATGAGCACATCATGACCATCGAGGACCCCATCGAGTACCTGCACCCACACAAGAACTGCCTCGTCAATCAGCGCGAGGTGGGTGCGGACACGCGAAACTTCAAGACGGCCCTCAAGTACATCCTGCGCCAGGACCCGGACATCGTGCTGGTGGGCGAGTTGCGCGACCTGGAGACCATCGAGGCCGCGCTCACCATCGCCGAGACAGGCCACATCTGCTACGCGACGCTGCACACCAACAGCGCCGTGCAGACCATCAACCGCGTCCTGGACGTGTTCCCGCCGTACCAGCAGCCGCAGGTGCGCGCCCAGCTCTCCTTCGTGCTGGAGGGCGTGATGAGCCAGGCGCTGGTGGCCAAGGCGGGCGGTCCGGGCCGCATCCTTGCCCTGGAGGTCATGATTCCCAACCCCGCCATCCGGAACCTCATCCGTGAGGACAAGGTCCATCAGATCTACTCGTCCATGCAGGTCGGTCAGGCCAAGTACGGCATGCAGACCTTCAATCAGGCCCTGGCGGCGCTGCTCTTGCGCCGGCTCATCTCCCAGGACGAGGCCTTTGGTCGCTCCAGCGACCCGGAAGAGCTGCGCAACATCCTCGCCACGGGTGGGGTGCTCCCAGCGGGTCAGCGACCAGCCGGGGGAGCGGCGGGTCGTTAGTTCCTGGTTTTGAGATTCAGCGGTTAGACTCGCGCGGCGTTCGCGGAGGCCAAGCTCATGGCAGCAACTGCAGTCCAGAAGTCATCACCTTCCAAGAAGAACACCGCCCAGTTCCTCTGGGAGGCGAAGACCAAGAGCGGGGAGACGAAGAAGGGCGAGATGGAGGCCTTGGACAGCGAGGCCGTCAACGCCCGTCTGAAGTCCCTGGGCCTCAATCCCGTCAAGGTGCGCAAGAAGAGCGCCTTCGACGGCGAAATCACCATCCCGGGCATGGGTGGGGTCACCGGCAAGGACATCCTCGTCTTCACGCGCCAGTTCGCGACGATGATCGACGCAGGCCTCCCCCTGGTGCAGTGCTTGGACATCCTCGCCAACCAGATGGACAACCCCACCTTCAAGAAGGTGGTGCTGGCCATCAAGAGCAAGGTGGAGCAGGGCAGCACCTTCGCGGATGCGCTCAAGGAGCACCCCAAGGTCTTCGACGAGCTCTACATCCAGCTCTGCGCGGCCGGTGAGGTCGGCGGTATCCTCGACACCATCCTCAACCGTCTGGCGGCCTACCGCGAGAAGGCGGAGAAGCTCAAGCGCAAGGTCAAGGGCGCGATGACCTACCCGGCCATCGTCATCCTGGTCGCCATCGGCGTGACGGCGCTGCTGCTGCTCAAGGTGACGCCCGTGTTCGCGGCGATGTTCGCCGACTTCGGCTCGGCGCTGCCGGCGCCCACCCAGTTCGTCGTGGACCTGTCCGCCTGGGCGGAGGCGTACTGGCTGCACGTCATCAGCATCATCACCGCGGTCGTCGTCTCCTTCACCTGGAGCTACCGGCAGCCCCGGGGCCGCAAGTTCTGGGACAAGGTCTTCCTGAAGTTGCCGCTGTTCGGCCCGGTGCTCCGCAAGGTGGCCGTGGCGCGCTTCACGCGCACGCTGGGCACGATGATCTCCTCGGGTGTGCCCATCCTCGACGCGCTCGACGTGACGGCGAAGACGGCCGGCAATCGCACGGTGGAAGAGGCCATCTACTACGTGCGCAGCAAGATCTCCGAAGGCAAGAACATCGCCGGTCCGCTGCTGGAGACGAAGGTGTTCCCGTCCATGGTGGTGCAGATGATTGGCGTCGGTGAAGCGACGGGCGCCATGGACACGATGCTCAACAAGATCGCCGACTTCTACGACGACGAAGTGGACACGGCCGTCAGCTCGCTGACGGCGATGATTGAGCCGCTGTTGATGGTGTTCCTCGGCGGCGTGGTCGGTGGCTTCCTCATCGCCATGTACCTGCCCATCTTCTCCATTGCCGGTGCCATCAAGTAGCTTCTTCGCTGTCACTGGTGCGCGCGCGGACGAAGCCGAGAGGCTCCGCGCGCGCCTGGTCTGGCTGGTGTTGTTCCGGACGGTGGCGGCGAGCCTGTCGCTCGTCATCACCGTGGGTCGCCTGCTGCTCCAGCCCCTGGAGGAGCCGAGCCGGGCAGACTCCCTCTCGCTCGCCGTCATCGTCGCCGCGTACATCTCCACGGTGGTGGTGGGCATCCGGCTGCGGCGGGAGCAGGCGGGGCGGCTGGACGCGTGGGTACAGGTGCTGGGCGACGTCGCCATCGCCACGGGCCTGGTGTACCTGAGCGGGGGTTCCGACTCCCCGCTGACGTTCCTCTACAGCCTGGCCGTCATCGGCGCCGCGGTGGTGCTGGACTGGCGGGGCGCGCTCTGGGTGGCGGCGGCCGCGGCGGTGTGCTTCGCCGGGCTGGTGGTGATGCAGCGGCTGTCGGACGTCGCGCCCCTGGGGCCGCTGTTGCCCAGCCGGGGCTTCTTCGTGCTGGGCAGCAACCTGCTGGCGCTGGCGCTCATCGCCGTGCTGGCGGGCTACCTGTCCCGGCAGCTCTCCGCCACGGGTGGCGCGCTGTCCGCGCGCGAGGCGGACCTGCGCAGGCTTGGCGGGCTGCAGCAGCAGATTCTCTCCTCGATGCCGTCGGGGCTCATCACCTGTGACAGCCAGAAGCGCGTCACGTACGTGAACGCCGCCGCGCGCGGCATCCTGCAACTGGAGGACGAGGTCGGCGCGGGACAGCCGCTGGAGTCGCTGCTCCCCGGCGTGTCGGGGCTGGCGCCGCGCTCGTCGCGAGGCGAGCTGGTGGTGGGCACGGATGGAGGCCGGCGGCGCCTCATCCTCGGGTTGTCGGTGACGCCGCTGGAGGGCGAGCAGGGGGCGCTGCTCATCGTCTTCCAGGATTTGACGGAGCTGCGGCGGATGGAGGAGGACCTGGAGCGCTCGGACCGGCTGGCGAGCCTGGGGGCCCTCTCCGCGCAGCTGGCGCACGAGCTGCGCAACCCGCTGGCGGCGATGCGGGGCTCCGCGCAGCTGCTGGCGCAGGAGTGCTCGCGGGATGTGATGGTGGTGAAGCTCACCAACATCCTGGTGCGCGAGTCGGACCGGCTGGCGCGGCTGGTGGAGGACTTCCTGCGCTTCGCGAGGCCGCCGGAGCCGGTGCGCCGCGAGGTGCTGCTGGACGCGCTGTTGGCGGAGACGGTGGACATGTTGAGGGCGGACCCCCTGGCGCGGGACGTTCGGGTGGAGGTGTCCGCGCAGGAGCGGCTGATGGCCGCGGTGGACCCGGACCAGGTGAGACAGGTGCTCATCAACCTGGTGCGCAACGGCTTCCAGGCGGCGGGGCCGAAGGGGGAGGTGAAGGTGGGGCTGGCGAGGAGCGAGAAGGAGGCGCAGATTCGCGTGTGGGACTCGGCGGGAAGCATCACCGAGGAGATGATGGGCCACCTGTTCGAGCCTTTCTTCACCACGCGGGACGGAGGCACGGGCCTGGGCTTGTCGACCGCGCACTCCATCGTCCGGGCACATGGCGGGTCCATCCGCGTGCGCTCGGACCCGGCCGAGGGAACGGAGTTCGTCGTGGGGTTGCCGCTGTGACGACCGCGCAGGCAGCAGAGGGTGGAGTGAGGGGCCACGTCCTTGTCGTGGACGACGAGCTCTCCATGCGGGAGTACCTGGAGCTCCTGCTGCACCGCGAAGGGTATGCGGTGACGAGCGTGCCCGGGGTGAAGCCCGCGTGTGAGGTGCTCGCGCGAGACGGGGTGGACCTGGTCATCTCCGACATGAAGCTGGGGACGGGCAGTGGGCTGGACGTGCTGCGCACGGCGCGGGCGCGCAAGGAGCCTCCGGAGGTCGTGTTGATTACGGCCTACGGGACGCCGTCCGCCGCCGTGGAGGCGATGCGCGAGGGGGCCTACGACTACATCTGCAAGCCCTTCGACAACGAGGAGCTGCGGCTGCTGGTGCAGAAGGCGCTGGAGAAGCGCACGCTGCGGCAGGAGAACTCCACGCTGCGCGCGCGGCTGTTGCCCGGACTGGGCATGGCGGTGGGGCACAGCGCGCGGATGCAGGCGGTGTGGGCGCTGGTGGAGAAGGTGGCGCCGGGGCGCAGCACGGTGCTGGTGACGGGGGAGAGCGGCACAGGCAAGGAGCTGGTGGCGCGGGGCATCCACATGCGTGGAAGCCGGGCGGCGCAGCCCTTCCTGCCCTTCAACTGCGCGGCGCTGAACGAGGGCACGCTGGAGAGCGAGCTGTTCGGCCACGTGAAGGGGGCCTTCACCGGAGCGGTGCACGAGCGCGCGGGGTTGTTGGTGTCCGCGGGCGAGGGCACGGTGATGTTGGACGAGGTGGGGGAGATGCCGCTGGCCACCCAGGTGAAGCTGTTGCGTGTGCTCCAGGAGCGGAAGGTGAAGCCGGTGGGCAGCGCGGCGGAGGTACCCTTCCAGGCGCGAGTCATCGCGGCGACGAACCGGCGGTTGGAGACGGAAGTGAAGGCGGGGCGCTTCCGCGAGGACCTCTTCTACCGGCTCAACGTGATTACGCTGGAGCTGCCGCCGTTGCGTGAGCGCACGGGGGACATCTCGCTGTTGGCGGGACACTTCCTGTCGAGGATGGCGGAGGAGCTGGGGCGGCCGGGTCTGCGCTTCGCGCCGGAGACGCTGGAGTTGCTGGAGCGCTATGCGTTCCCGGGCAATGTGCGGCAGTTGCAGAACATGGTGGAGCGCGCGGCCACGCTGTCGGACTCGGACCTGCTGGGGCCGTCCACGTTGCCGCCAGCGGTGCGCGGCGAGTCGGAGCCGGTGTCGCGTCCGGGGGATGGCGGCGAGCCCCAGTTGAGCGGCGGCTTCAACCTGGAGCGCCATCTGGACGACAGCGAGCGGCGATACTTGCTGGCGGCGCTGAAGCAGGCGGGTGGGGTGAAGACGCGGGCGGCGGACCTGCTCGGTCTGTCCTTCCGCTCATTCCGCTACCGGCTGGCGAAGCACGGCCTCACTGACGAGCTGGATGAGCCCGCCAGTTCGCCGCCAGCGCGTGAGGCGAAGTAGGGCGCGTCACGCCACGGGGCGGGAGGCGAAGAGCACTTGCGTGGTGGAGAAGCGGTTGAGCACGGGAACGTGGCCAAGCACGCGCTCCAGCGTTCCGTAGACGTTCTCCAGGACGCCAGGGAAGCTGGGGAAGAACACCGGCAGGTTCTCCAGCCGCGCCTCCACGAGGCCCGCATGTCGGGTCCATTCGCGCGCGTGGGTGGGCGTGAGCTGGAAGAGGCCTTTCTCGATGGGGTCCCGGAGATAGACGAGGTTGGCGGGGTGGAGCGGATTGGGCTCCACGCAGATGACCCGGCCTCCCGGACGGACGACGCGTCGCATCTCCGCGAGCATGGTGGGCTGGGAGGCAGCGTGGTGCAGGACGTCCACGCAGAAGACAGCGTCGAAGGTGCTGTCCTCGAACGGCAGTTGCTCACCCACCGCGGGCTGGAGCCGCACGCGGTCCTGGAACCGGGGGGCGAGCCGCTCGCGGGCCTCTTTCAGAGGGGCCTCAGCGATGTCCACGCCGGTGTACTGGCAGTCGTCCGGCATGCGGTCCAGGAAGTAGGTGAGCTGGAGCCCCTTGCCCGCGCCCACCTCGAGCACCTCGCGGCAACCGGCGAGCTGCCGGGCGAGGAACGTGAACTTGCAGCGCATGGTCCGGGGGAAGGACGGATGGCCGAACAGCCGCGTCGCGATGCGCCCCGGGGATGCTTCGAAAAATGCCTTCTGCTGCCCGTGATGGTCGTGGAAGGAGCTCACCGGGAACCTCGTTGAACGTCAGGGAGAGGGCGACGGACTCAGCCAGGTTGGACGACGGAGTCCTGGGAGCCGGGAGGGCCCACCGATTGGGATGCCGCGGAGGCGGCGGGGATTGCGAGATAGCTCAGCCGCTTTGTCTCAAGGGCGAGCTGGCTGGTGCTCTCCAGAATCAGTCCGAGGAAGGCCATGAGCGAGCCGAACAGGACCATGCCCATGGCCAGGATGGCCGTTGGAAACCGCGGCACCTGGCCTGTCTGGATGAACGTCGTGAAGACGGGAATGGCCAGGACGAGGGCCAGCAGGATGGTCGCGATACCCAGGCTTCCGAAGAACTGTCTCGGACGGTGCAGGCGCTGCAGGCGAAGGATGTGCGAGAGGATGCGGAAGCCGTCCCGCCAGGTGTTCAGCTTGCTGGCCGTGCCCTCTACCCGCTTCGAATAGTGGGTGGGTACCTCCCGCACGGGCATGCGCAGTTGAAGCGCGTGGATGCTCATCTCCGCTTCGATTTCGAAGCCCTCGGACATGCACGGGAAGGACTTCACGAAGCGGCGAGAGAGGATGCGGTAGCCCGAGAAGATGTCGGACTGCCCCTTGTCGAAGAGCCGGGCCACCACCTGGTTGAAGAGCCAGTTCCCCGCCACGTGGCCGACGCGATAGGCCTCCTTCTCGCTGTGGAGACGCGTTCCGATGACCATGTCGAGGGACTCCTCGACGAGCAGATTCACCAACCGGGCCGCCGCCGAGGCGTCATAGGTCCCGTCTCCATCTGCCACGACGTAGATGTCCGCGTCCACGTCCGCGAAGGCGCGTCGGATGACGTTTCCCTTCCCTCGCCTGTTTTCGCTCCGAACGATGGCGCCGGCATCCCGCGCCACCTCACTCGTCTGGTCTGTCGAGGCGTTGTCGTAGACGAAGAGGGATGCGGAGGGGAGTGCCTGGCGGAAGGCGAGCACCGTTCCGCGAATGGCGGGAGCCTCGTTGTGACAGGGAAGGATGACCGCGATGCGCGGGGGCGATGGGGGCATGGCACCAGTTCCGTCCGGGTGGTTCGCGGCGCCACCATCCGGAGTGGCGCGAGTGTACCGCAGGATGTCGCCGCGCTGGGGGGGGCTTCGTCACGTCCCCGGAGTCTTCCCGGCAAGCGACCAGGACGCGTTGCGCCTTCGGGCGTGCGGCGATCCCATGTCCGTGTCGAGGGGACACTCTTCCGTGGACAATGCTCCGCGTGACAGACCATCCTCGACGGCTCCCGATGCTTCCCGCCAGATACCGAGCCCCGTTACTTCCGCTCGCCGCAGCTTGCGCCTGTGCGCTCGCTTATTGGGCGTTCTGGGAGTCCCAGTTCAGTGGCTTCATCCTGAACCTGGGCAGCATCAACATGCCGACGCATCGCTGGCTGGCGATGGCCGCGCTCATCGCTTTTCTCGGGCTGCCCATGGCGGCTTTCGTGGCGGTGGCGGGCGTGCGCTCGGTGTCGAACGAGAGATTGGCCTCGTGGCGCGCTGCCTGGCGAGACTATCCCGACCGCAGAAGCCTGCTGCTGGCGGGGGTCCTCGGTACGCTCGTTCCGTTGGCCATTCAGGCCTCCGTCCTTCGCTATGGTCCGGTGACCGACGACGAGGCCTCCTATCGGTTCGCGGCGGAACTGCTTGCCTCGTTCCGGCTCTGGGTTCCCTCTCCGCCGATGAAGTTGTTCTTCGACAACGGCTTCATCCTCAATGACGGAAAGATGTACAGCCAGTACTTTCTCGGCTGGCCTTTCCTGCTGGCGTTTGGGGTGAAGCTCGGCGTGCCCTGGTTGGTGAATCCCTTGCTCTCGGGTGCCACCGCAGTGGGGATGTTCCTCCTGGCCCGCGGATGGTGGGGGAGCGGGTGGGGACGCGTCGCCGTGGTGCTCTATCTCGTGTCTCCGCTGACCATGATCGGCGCGGCCACGCTGATGTCTCACACCGCGGCCATCTTCGCCCTGACCTGGCTGCTCTACTGCGTCGAGCGTCTGACGAAGGATGAGGCTGGACCGGGCACCAGTGCCCTGGTGGCACTCTTGTTTTGTCTGTCCTTCTGGACGCGGCCCGCCGTGGGGCTCGGGCTGGGGGCTCCGTTGCTCGTCTATTGGGCCCTGAGGGCCTGGCGGAGGCCGGTGGCCGCGCGATGGAAGCATGGCCTGGCCTTCGTGGTGGCCGCGGCTCCCCTGGGTGTGCTGTTCCTGCTCGCGAACCAGGAGATGAACGGCTCGCCCTGGCAGACCGGCTACCATGCGATTGCCCGGTATGGGCATGACAATGGCTACCGCTTCGTCTCGTTCGGTCCGAACCAGGTGCGCAGTGGTGACTTCTTGTTCTTCTTCACCGACCGGTCCGTGGTCCTCGCTGTGGGACGGCTGGTGCTGGCCCTCTTCCGCTTGAGCCTGGACTCGTTCGGTTGGCCCCTGGGGTTCGTGTTTGTCTTCCTGGCCCGGGGGGCGCCCGCGCGCTGGCTGATGGCTGCCGCGGTCGGTTTCTGTGTCGCGCATCTTCCCGTCGCGGACCCGGGGGTGGACACGTTCGGTCCGGTTCACTACTCGGAGCTGATGTTGCCCCTGGTGTTGCTGTCCACGGGTGGTTTGCGAACGCTGTGGCAATGGGCGCAACGGTGGGAGGCGGCGGCCTTCGTGCCCGCCCTGGTGGTGGGACTGTTGTGTGTTTGCGCGACGATGTACCTGCCTCCCCGCATCATCACGCTCCGGTCGCTCTCCGCCGACATCATGCGTCCGCGTGATGCCGTCGATCGTGAGGTGCCCGATGACTCGGTGGTTTTCGTGCCTCCAGGGTTCGCCGCACCATGCACCTCCGCGCCCGCCAACCACTTCGTCTTCTTCCGGAAGAACAACAGCCCGGACCTGGACGACCCGGTCCTGTGGGTGAATCACGTCAGTGTCGACAGGGACAAACAGTTCATGCGGACCGTCTATCCTCAGCGCACGGGGTTCCTGATGTCGGTGGGACGGGATTGCGTGCCACGAATCGTCCCGCTGGAGAAGGCGACCCCCGCGGCGTTTCCTCCCACGGTGCGAGAGCGCCCGGGCGACTTCCCAGAGGAACCGTGATGTTGAAGCCAGAAGCCCAATGGCTTGGCCACCAGCTCGACGTCCTGGAGTTGTCGCGGGTATCCCCACTGCTCAACGTGGGGAGTTCCACGCGATACTTCCGGGAGGTCCAACAGCCCTGGATCGACGAGGAACTGTTCGCTCCGCTGCGTCGCCGAGGGGGAACCGTGCTTCATCAGGACCTCAAACCCGAGGAGGGGGTGGATGTCGTGGGCGACCTGATGGACCCTGACTGTGTCGCCCGGCTCGCGGCACTTGGCACGCGTTCGGTGTGCTGTACGAGCGTGCTTGAGCACGTCGAAGACCGAGTTGCCTTCGCCCGTCGACTGTCGGAGCTGGTGGCGCCGGAAGGCGTGCTCGTTCTCTCGGTGCCTCACGCCTTCCCCTGGCACCCCGACCCCATCGACACCCTGTTTCGTCCCACCGTGGCGGAACTAGCGGGACTCTTCCCGAACATGCGAGTGAGGGCTTCGGAGGTGGTGCCCTGCGGGCGGCTCCTGGACCTCGTGGCAAGTGATGTGCCCGGCGCCGTCAGGCGGTTGCTGAATCCCGGGAGAGGGGCGGGGACGGGCGCGCCCAGGGCCCCGTTGTGGCAGTGGCTTTGGCCCTGGCTCGTCCGGCCCTTCAAGCTGACCTGCGTGGTGCTCGAGCATGGCTAGTTTCAACCCAGGGGTCGTTCCCCAGTGCCGCGAAGGACGCGTTCACTCAACATGAGTCGCTACCGTGGAAACGTTCTGGAGTTGATGGGG
This sequence comes from Myxococcus qinghaiensis, assembly GCF_024198215.1. Classification (GTDB taxonomy): domain Bacteria; phylum Myxococcota; class Myxococcia; order Myxococcales; family Myxococcaceae; genus Myxococcus; species Myxococcus qinghaiensis. Next base: position 45,939 of record NZ_JAKCFA010000008.1, on the reverse strand, counting down.
CGCGTGTTGTCGGACCTGCCGCCCTTCGAGCGCGCGCTTGATTTCGGCTCGGGAGATGGCTGGTTCGCCCGGCAGGTCGTCGAGCGCGGCTGGGTGCGCGAAGTCGTGCCCGTGGACGTCCAGCGGCGGGCGCAGGTGCTCATCGAGCCCACGCTGTATGACGGGCGCACGCTGCCCTTCGCGGACCGGTCCTTCCCCCTGGTCTACAGCATCGACGTGCTCCACCACGCGCCAGACCCCGAAGCCGCGCTCGCGGAGGTGCTGCGTTGCACGGGGGAGTATCTCCTGCTCAAGGACCACACCTACCAGAGCAAGGCGGGGTACCTGACGCTGTGCGCACTGGATGAGCTGGGCAACCGTCGCTTCGGAATCCCGTCGCGCTACCGCTATCAGCGCGAGTGGTCCTGGATGCCGGTGATGGCGCGCGCGGGCTTCGTGCTTCAGTCCTTCATCCATCCCGCTGAGTGCGAGAAGGGCCCGTTGCGCATCTTCAACCGCTTCCAGTTCCTCGGTCTGTGGAAGCGCGCATAGCAGCTCAGTGCTCGCGAGCGAGTCTTTCGAGGGTGCGCTCGTAATCGGTGACGAAGCGCTCCAGCCCCCACCGTGCTCGCGCCCACTCGGCGACGTGCTCGCGGGAGGGTGAGCTCGTCAAGGCGGTGCGAATGGCCTGCGCCAACGGCTCGGTTCCATCCACCAGCGTCACCCCGGGTGCCGAGGCGACATTGGCGACGAAGGATGGGTCCGTGGAGACGACGGCGGGAAGTCCGGTCATCAAGCCTTCCTGCAGGGTGAGTGGCAGCCCTTCGCCCCGCGAAGGCAGAAGCAGGACATCCGCGCAGGCATAGAGGGCGTGCATGCGGGCGTGGTCGACCTGTCTCAGGTGGACGGTGCGTGGCAGGCCCTCGACGACATTCGCGAGTGGACCATCTCCGGCGACGACGAGCGTGATTCCCTCGAGGGCGAGGCGCCGTTGGACCTCGGCGACCTGCTGGACGCCTTTCTTGGGGACCAGCCGGGCCGCGAAGAGCATCAGCGGCGTGGTCTCCGGCAGACCGAATTCACGCCGGGCTGTGAGCCGCTCGGCTTCGGGGAGGGGTTGGAAGCGAGGCTCGAAGCCCATGGGGATGATGCGCAGCGGCTTCTTCACGCCGACTTTGCGGAAGTACTCGGCGACGTGGGGGCTGAGTGTCACCACCTCGCTTGCGGCGCTCAGCAGGGTGCGCCCGAGCGTCCGGTAGGCCGCCGCCTGCACCCAATCCAGCACGCCGCCATAGGGCACCTCGCCGACATGCTGGGTGACGAGGAGCGGCTTGCGCCGTCCTCGCGTCAGCGCCGTGGTCAGCGAGGACGAGAAGTAGAGGCAGTCGTGGACGTGGATGACGTCCGCCCAGCGCACCTGCTCGTCGAGCTGCCGCCAGCCGGATGGGGCCCAGAGCGGCATGGGGACGTGGAGGTTCTGCTCGAGCCAGTTCCAGGCGGGGACGCGAACGAAAGGCCCTGTCGTTCCGGGTTCCAGCGGCGTGGAGGCCGCAATCCACCGCACGTCATGCCCGCGCCGCTGGAGTCCCTGGAACAGGGTGTCGATCATGATTTCGATGCCCCCCGGGTGAGGGGGCATGAAGTTGGAGACCTCGAGGATTCGCATGGACCTGGACCCTGACGGCGCCCGCTCGTCGGGGCACGTGGCGGCGCGAGTATAGGCGCAGGCTCGCGGGCGTCTTCGCAAGACTTGCCTGCCCGGGAGGCGCAAGCGCCCCGGACCGACATGGCGCCGCCCGGCAGCCACCTTGTCCTCGGTGCGAGCAAGGCCTGCGACACTCTTGAGAGGTGAAGTCAGTAGTATGGGCCCGCGTGACGCCGATGGACTCCGCTGACCTCCGCCCGATTTCTCTCCAGCCTCGAATGCAGGTGTTGCTCGTCGCCGTGACGGCGGTGCTCGTCTATGCCGGCGCCCTGTTCAACGGGTTCGTCTACGACGACGTGCAGTTGGTGGTGGACAACCCCTGGCTGGGCTCGTGGCGCGCGCTGAGCAATGCGTTCCAACACCCGCTGTTCCCGTTCGATGATGGGCCCACCGTTGCGTCGGACCGAAGCCCGGCGGAGAGCTACTTCCGGCCGCTCGCGCATGTGCTCTTCTTCGCGCAGCGCGCCATCTTCGGCACCTCTGCGTGGGGCTTCCACCTGGTGCTCATGGTGCTCCATGCCGTGGCCTCCGTCCTGGTCCTCTGGCTGTCGCGAGCCTGCATGCGACGCAAGGATGCGCCGCTGTCACCCTCGGGGGAGTGGGCCTCGCTGGCGGGGGCACTCCTGTTCGCGGTGCATCCCGTGCACACGGAGTCAGTGGCCTGGGTGAGCGGCTGCATGGACGTGTCGGCGACGCTGCTGGTGCTGCTCGCCGTGCGAGTCATGGTGCAGGGGCCCTCCTCGTGGGGGCGGGGCGTGGGGGCGGCGCTCCTGTGGCTCGCGGCCCTGCTGTTCAAGGAAGTGGCGGTGGTGTTCCCCGTGGTGCTGTGGGCCACGGACCGGGCGACGGGGCTCACCATGACGCCGCCGGGCCCGCGCGGGTGGCTGCGCCGTTATGCGCCGTTGGGTCTGGGGGTGCTGGGCTATGCGGCGCTCCGGATGAATGCCGTGGGCTTGTCGCTCCCGGTGCCGACGGGGGCGGGACGCACGGGGTTGTATCCGCTCCACATGCTGGCGCTCGCCGGGAAGCTGGGTGGCAAGCTGTTTTGGCCCCATCCCCTCGTGGTGACGATTCCCTCGCGCGTTCCTCCCGAGGCGAGCGAGGTGGTGCTGGGCGCGGTATTGCTCCTGGCCTTGCTGGGACTGTTGTGGCGGATGCGCCGTGAGGCGGCGCCTGCCTTCGCGGGCGCGGTGTGGCTGTTGGCGCCCCTCCTGCCCATATTCTTCATGCAGCTTCGCGGCGTGGAGGCCTATGCGGAGCGTTTCCTCTACCTGCCCTCGGTCGGCTTCTGCCTGATGGCGGCGGTGGGGCTGAAGTGGATGTTGGAGCGGTGGCCGGGGCAGGCGAGGGCGATGGCCCTGGTGGCGGGGGGGAGCGTCGCGGTATTCGCCGCCTTGACGCTTGCCCGTGTCCCCGTCTGGCGCGACGACATCGCCTTGTGGGAGGACACCCTCGAGAAGACGCCTGGCCAGCCGAACATCCATGCCTACCTGGGCGCGGCCTACTTGAAGGTGCGTCGCGTGGAGGACGCGCTGCCTCAATTGCAAGCCGCGGCCTCGGCGTTGCCCCGGGCGTACCAGCCGCAGAGTGACCTGGCCGTGGCATATGCCCTCATGGGGCGGATGGACCTGGCGATTCCCCAACTTGAGCGGACGCTCCAGCTTCGTCCCAACGAGCCGGTGGTCATTCATAATCTCGGGCTCGCCCTGCGTCGGGCTCGTCGACTGGAGGAGGCGGTGGCGCGCTTCCGGGAGGTGCTGCGGCTGGCGCCCCGGCGCGCGGACTCCCACCTGGAACTGGGCCGCACGCTGCTTCAACTGGGGCGCCCGGCAGAGGCCGTGCCCGCGCTTGAAACCGCGCTGAGCCTCCAGCCGGAATCAGAGGCCGCGCGTCAGGGGCTGCGTCAGGCCCGACTGGCGGCGGGTGCCACGCCGTGACTCACGCCCGAGCCCGGTGATGTCGGGCTCGGGACAACTCGCCGCGAGTGCTCAGCGGAAGTCGCGGCGCTCGAAGATGAAGATGGCGGCGGCGGTGAACAGCGCGGCCCAGCCGAGGCCGTAGCCCATGCCCGAGAGGAACGTCGCCGCATCGACGGGCAGGGCATAGGTGGCCTGGGGACGGAAGTTCATCCGCTCCAGGTTGGGCAGCATGTAATAGAGCGCCGTCGCGAACGACTTCACGGCGCCGTCATCCAGCCGGCGGGCGATGTCGAAGAGGTCATTGGCCAGGTGCCCGGCGAAGTAGATGCCCGTGGTCGCGATGGCCGACACCGCGGGGCCCGCGAAGCTGGAGAAGAGGATGCCCGCGCTCGTCAACACGAGCAGCTCGAACCACAGGCCCGCCGCCGCGATGAACTGGACCGAGTTCACCTCCGCCTGGAACAGCAGGAGCTGGCTCACGAAGATGAGCATCATCGCCACCATCAGCACGGCGAGCGTCAGCATGTTGCCCGCCAGCCGCGCCAGCAGGAACTGGGTGCGAGAGACGGGCTTGCTCACCACGAGGAAGATGGTGCGCCGCTCGATTTCGCGGCTCAACAGGCCGCTCGACAGGAAGATGGTGAGGAAGACGAGAATGAGGCTCATCATCCCCAGGCCGAAGTCGGTGAGCACTCGGTCGAACGTGGCGACCGTCACTTCCGTCACCAGGGTCGACGACAGCAGCACCACCGCGGCGAAGGCGCCCACCACCACCGTGACGCGGTTGCGGCGTGCCTCCCGGAACCCGTTCCAGACCATCGCGCCGAACGCGCTCATGTGTTGATCTCCCCACCGACACTCGTCGTTCGTCCGGAATCCTTGAGTGCGTCCATGAAGAGCTGCTCCAGGGAGAACTTCGCCGCCTGGAGGCTGTTGACGCGCCCACCCGCCGCCAGCACCTGGCTCAGCAGTCGCTGACTGTCCGAGTCGGACACCTGCAACAGCACGCGGCCGTCCAGGGACTGGGAGGACTCCAGGGCCACGCCCAGGTTCTTCACCTGGTCCATCTTCAGTCCCTCCACCACGAGCTCCACGGTGGGCACCTGCGCGGACAGCAGCTCCCGCACGCTTCCCTCGCGCACCAGCCGGCCACCCACGAGCACGGCCAGCCTGTCACACAGCGCTTCCACGTCCGGGATGATGTGGCTGCAGAACAGGACGGTGGTGCCCCTGTCGCGCTCGGCGAGGATGAGGTCTCTCATCTGTCGGCGCCCCACCGGGTCCAGTCCGCTGGTGGGCTCGTCGAGGATGAGCATCTTTGGCCGGGCCACCAGCGCCTGCGCGAGCGCTACGCGCTGGACCATGCCCTTGGAGTAGCGGCGAATCTGGAGCTTCTCCGCGGCGCCCATCTCCACCGCGCCCAGGACCTCCTTCACCCGGACGTCCAACTCGTGGCCGCTCATGCCGCACAACTGCCCGGCGAGCGTCACGAACTCGCGTCCGGTGAGGTACTCGTACGGCGCGGGATTCTCCGGGAGGAAGCCCACCAGTCGCCGCGTCGCCGCCCGGTCCACGGGTTGGCCGAACAGCAGCGCGGTGCCGCCGCTGGGGCGCACCAGGTTCATCAAGATCTTGATGGTGGTGGACTTGCCGGCGCCGTTGGGACCGAGCAGGCCATAGATCTGTCCTGGCCCTACTTCGAGGTCGAGTCCCTGAAGGGCTCGAACGGTACGGTTGAACCAGAAGCCGACCTTGTACGTCTTCGACAGGCCTCGGACCTGGATGGGCGGGGCGTCAGGGCTGATGGCAGTCATGGCTCTTGCCTCTTGGCATCCAGGGGTTTGGGAACGAGGCGCTCCCCGTCCCCTGTCTTCTCGTCGTAGATGATCTCCAACCGGAACCGCGCGGCCGTGGAATAGCTGCGGCCGTCCTCTCCCAGGAAGAACTGGCCACCCAGGGGATCGGCGGGCAGTTCGCTCAGGTCTCCGGCGGAGACGAGCACATCCAGGTTGGCAGGCAGCTTACCTGTGCGGTCCTTGTAGCGCTTGATGGAGTCGTCGAGCCGCTGGAGCAACTGTTCCTGGAGGATCTCATTCACCCGGCGCTCGTAATAGGCGCGCGTCTCCTCGTCTTCCGCGCCGTCGCGCAGCATCTGCGCCAGACCCAGGCTGGTGCCGAAGTCGCCCGCCTGCGCGTACAGCCGGGTGGCCAGGCCCGAGTACCACGCCGGTGACTCGGGCAGCCGCGCCAGCTCCTCGATGATGGCGGCGGCCTCTTTGTAGCGCCGCTCGAAGAACATGAGGTTGTAGGCGAGCTGGAAATGGATCCGCTTGTCCTCGGGCGTGTTGGCGATGCCCTTGCGCAAGATGGCCGAGGACTCCTTGACGTTCGCGTACTCCTCGCGCCCCAGGTGGATGGGGATGGTGATGCCCGCGAAGGTGTAGACCTTGGCGAAACGAGGGTCGAGGTCCGTCGTGAGGTCCGCGTAGTAGTAGATGTCGCGGTACTCTGTCAGTGTCCTGGCCGAGCCGACCCGATTGATGGTCAGCAGCCAGAAGTAGTCAGTGACGAGCCCGAGCTGCGCCTTGAACAACGCCTTGATGAAGCCGGCGCGAGGCAGGATGGGGCGTTCACCGAGATAGAGCGGTGGTCGAGGCTGACTGGACAGCAGGACGACCAGGGCCAGGCCGGCAGCCAGCAGCACGGGAGGCAGCTTGCGCATCATTCCTTTGAACGGACACGGGGCACCCGGTCAACTCGGGCGCCCCGTTAGTACCGCATGATGCCCTGGTCGAGCCAGGGCTGGCGAGTGGCTTAGCAGCTCACATCGTTGTACGCGTTGCCGGGCTCGCCGCCGCCGATCTTGTCGCTGTCGATGCCGCAGGTGCCATTGAGCGTGGTGGCAGAGGTGGCCGCGGACGTGATGCCCCACGTGTCGGCGTTCTTGTCGTTGTCGACGTTGCCAACCGCGATGGCGGAGAAGTCACAGTTCGGGCAGGTGCCAGCCACGCCAGCGATCAGCGGCGCCGCGCCGAGGTCGGGAACCTGCGTGAAGCGCGCCTTGTCTTGGCCGATGCAGCCGAGGACGTACCGCCGCTCGGTCGTCTCGACGGACTCGTTGCACGCGCCGTTGATGCCGTAGCTGAAGCGGTTGCCCGGCTCGGGATCAAAGCCGACGACCTTGAAGTCGGAGACGTACTTGTCCTTCTCGCCGAAGTAGGCCTTCTGGGCCGTGAAGATGGCCTTCAGGTTCGTCTTGGCCTCGGACTGCTTGGACTTGGCCTGGAAGCGGATGAAGTTCGGGATGGCGATGGCGGCCAGGATGCCGATGATGGCGACCACGATCATCAGCTCGATGAGGGTGAAGCCACCCTTCTTCTTCAGGAGACGGTTCAGCATGTCGGGAGTGCTCCGCAGGTGCAGAGGGGGGTTGAACGACTGCCTGCGTTCATAGCACGAACGGTGCCATGGCCAACAGTTGCCCCAACCCGATGAATTCTCACGAAGGGGCGTGTCGGATCCCAGCCGCCCGTCCCCGGGGTTGCCAAAAATTGTCACCGCGCCTGACGGAAATCGTCGATCCGCGATGCTGTCCTCCCCGGGCCGCGAAGCTAGGATGCCCGGCTCCGTGACGGACTTTTCCCTCGTGCCGGGCTGGGCCGGGCCTCTCTTCACCGCCTTCCTCCTGGTCCTCGGCCTGTGTATTGGCAGCTTCCTCAATGTCGTCATCGCCCGCGTCCCCGAAGGACTGAGCATCGTCCGCCCCGGCTCGCGCTGCCCCAGGTGCGGGCATGTCCTGTCGTGGTACGAGAACATCCCCGTCCTCTCGTGGCTCGCGCTGAGGGCTCGGTGTCGTTCGTGTCACGCCCCCATCTCCCCGCGCTACGTGCTGGTGGAGCTGCTCACCGGGCTGCTCTTCCTGGCGTGTCTGCGCAGGTTCGGGTGGACGTATGAGTTGTTTCCCGCGCTCGTGCTCGTGTCGCTGCTGATACCGCTCACCTTCATCGACCTGGCGCACTGGATTCTGCCGTTCTCGCTCACGGTGCCAGGCATCGCGGCGGGACTGGTGCTGGCGGTGCCCAGGGGCGCGGACGCGGTGGTGGACGCCACGCTGGGGGCTGTCATCGGCTTCCTCGCCTTCCGCCTGATGGAGTACGTGGGCTGGAAGGTGTTCCGGAAGGAAGCGCTGGGCGGCGGCGACAAATTCCTTGTCGCGCTGCTGGGCGCCTTCCTCTCCTGGCGGGCGTTGCTGGGCATCCTCTTCCTGTCCTCGCTGCAAGGCGCGGTGGTGGGAATCGCCATGCTCGGACTCACCGGACGCGCGGGGCCGTCGACCCCTCCTGATGCCAAGCCCGTGAAGACTCCCGAGGGCGTGGCCCCGCCGCCTCCAGAAGCCTCGGGCGTCACGCCTCCTGAGGAGGGCGCGGCTCCTGCTCCAGCACATCCTCCTGGTGACGAACGTGTCACGCCTCATGAGGGTGCGGCGCCTCCTGCCATCCCGCTGGGCGATGCACCTCCCGTCGGAGTTGGCGCGACGGCGGCAGGCGCCGCGAATACAGAGGAGTCCGAGCCCGAGTCCACGATGACGTGGGAGTTCACCCGGCCGGGGATTCCGCTCTGGAAGCGCGCGTTGCTGGTGCCCTGGTGCCTGCTGTTCCAGCCGATTCCCGATGCACCCATGGATGACGAGACGGGCGAGGAGGAGGAGTGGGTGCCCGGGCCCACCAACATCCCCTTTGGTCCCTGGTTGGCGCTGGCGGGGCTGGAGGTGATGCTGCTCGGGCCCTGGCTGGCGCGCGTGCTGCCCATGGACATCGCCATGCTGCTGGGGGGCGCGCCGTGAAAGGCGCGGACGGGCGATGAAGTGGCGCATCGCCAGCGTGGCGTTCCTGCTCAGCTCGCTCTGCACGGGACTCTCCTGGCTGTCGCTCCAGCCCGTCCTCATCCGGTTGTTGGAGTTGGGCCGCCGACTCGTGTCTCCGGGCACTCCGGACGCGGAGGTGTTGGCGCAGGTGCGGGGCTTCCTTCCGCTCGCGCTGGGGCTGGACCTGGTCGCTCTCACGCTGCTGGCGTACGTGGTGTTGGACCTGACGGTGGGCCGTCCGCTTCGCTCCGCCGAGGCCATGGTGGAACAACTGGGGCGCCTGGAGTTGGATCCACACCTGACGCCCACGCAGGGCGGACCGCTGCTGTCGAGGATGCAGCGCGCGTTGCAGCGACTGGCGGAGGCGCTGCGCTCGGAGCAGGCCCTCACGCGCTCCCAGGTCGCCTCGCTGCGAGAGGCCAACACCCGCCTGGCGCGGGCCCAGACGGAGCTGGTGTCCGCGGAGCGGCTGGCCACGGTGGGCCGGCTCGCCGCGGGCGTGGCGCACGAGGTGGGAAACCCCCTGGCCGGCATCCTTGGCTACCTCTCCCTGGCGCGGACGAAGGCGCCCACGGCGGAGCTGAAGGACTACCTGGAGCGCATCGACCACGAAGTGCAGCGCATCGACCGCATCGTCCGGGGCCTGCTGGACCTGGGGCGTCCGGAGACGTCGTCGCCAGGCCCCGTGGATGTCGGCTCGGTGGTGGAGACGTGTGTGCGGCTGGTCCGCGCCGCGCCCGAGCTCGCCGGCGTGTCGGTGGACCTGGCGCTGGAGCCGGGGGTGTTCGCCCGGGCCGAGGCCGGGCCGCTGTCGCAGATCCTCATCAACCTCCTCCTCAACGCCGCGCAGGCCATGGGAGGGAAGGGGAGCGTGAGTGTGGTGACCCGCCGGGAGGAGGGCGAGGTCCAGTTGGTGGTGAAGGACGAGGGACCGGGCATTCCTCCCGAGGTCATGCCCCGGCTGTTCGAGCCCTTCTTCACCACGAAGGGGCGGCAGGGCACGGGCTTGGGGCTGGCGGTGTCGCTGCGACTGACGCAGGTGATGGGCGGGCGCCTGGGCGCGGAGAACCTGCCTGAAGGTGGCGCGCGCTTCACCGTGTCCCTGCCCGCCGTGTGAGCGGACGCCGTCCGGCTAGAAGCTATCTCCCTCCCCGAGACTGGGGGATGATGCCGGAAGGCCCCCATGTCCCTGTTCCGCACCATCCTCGTGGCCGACGACGAGCCCTCCATCCGGCACATCCTCACGTTGGTGCTCACCGACAAGGGCTACGACGTGCGTGCCGTCGCGGACGGGGATGAAGCGCTGCGAGAGCTGGCCACGCGCGACTACGACGTCCTCGTCTCCGACGTGCGCATGCCTCGCAAGGACGGGCTGACGCTGCTGCGCGAGGCGCAGGCCGCGCACCCTGCCCTCACCGTGGTGGTGATGAGCGCGTATGGCTCGCAGGAGCAGGCGCTGGAGGCCGTGTCGGCTGGCGCGTACGACTACGTCCAGAAGCCGTTCAAGCCCGAGGAGATTGTCTTCGTCCTGCGCAAGGCCGAAGAGCGCGAGCGGCTGCTGCGGGAGAACCGCCGGCTCAAGCAGGGCGGTCTGCCCTCCGCGCCCCAGGGGCACATCCTCGGGGGCAGCGAGTCGCTCCATGCGCTGCTCAAGCAGGTGGCGCGCCTGGCGCCGGTGGACACCACGGTGCTCATCAGCGGCGAGAGCGGGACGGGCAAGGAGCTCATTGCCCGGGAGCTGCACGCGCGCAGCCCGAGGGCCGCGCTGCCCTTCGTCGCCGTCAACTGCGGCGCCATTCCCGGCGGGTTGCTCGAGAGCGAGCTGTTCGGCCACGCCAGGGGCGCCTTCACGGATGCGCGCACGGCCAAGCGCGGCCTCTTCTCGGAGGCCGACGGCGGCACGCTCTTCCTGGACGAGGTGGGCGAGCTGCCGCTGCCCGCGCAGGTGAAGCTCCTGCGCGTGCTGCAAGAAGGCGAAATCCGTCCGGTGGGTGAGAACCGGGTGGAGAAGGTGGACGTGCGCGTGGTGGCGGCCACGCTGCGGGACTTGGGCAAGCTGGTGGAGAAGGGGGAGTTCCGCGAGGACCTCTACTATCGCCTCAACGTGGTGAACGTGAGGGTGCCGCCCCTGCGGGAGCGCCGCGAGGACGTGCCCCTGCTGGCGAAGGCCTTCATCCACCGCTTCAACCGCGAGCTCAACCGCGAGTCGCCCGTCGAAGGACTGTCCCCGGAGGCGGAGGCGTTGATGTCCGCCTATGCCTGGCCGGGCAACGTGCGAGAGCTGGAGAACGCCATGGAGCGGGCGGTCCTCCTGGCGGATGGCCCGCACATCCTTCCATCCAACCTGCCCGAAAGGCTGTGGGCCGCACCCGCACCCGGACCGACGGGCCCCACCACCGGAGCGATGCCACAGGTCGGTAGCGACCTGTCGCTCAAGCGAGCCATCCGGGAGCTGGAGGAGTCCTACATCCGGCTGGCCCTGAGACGGACGAAGGGGAACAGGACCCGGGCGGCGGAGGTCCTGGACATCAGCCACAGGGCGTTGCTGTACAAGATCAAGGAGTACGGCATCGACCCGGACGCGGAGGCCGAGCGGAGCTGAGGCGAGAGAATCCGCCGGGTGGCATTTGACGGAATGCGTCCGGAGCCGGAAAATCGGGCCTCCGCGACCGTGGTGGGGGGCCCGGCGCAGTTTGGACGCAGGGGTCCCGGCCGAACGGAGAGCAGGCGGGCTCCGGGCACTTTTTAGGAGGGGTTGACGGCCAGTGCTACGCTGGCTGCCTCTCGACGGAGTCAAGCATGGCGAAGGGCAAACTGGCACTCGGTCTGGACATCGGATCGACCTCCATCAAGATGATCCTGCTCAAGGAGCAGCGCAAGCGGGGCGAAGTCGGCTTCGCGCTGCAGAGCTTCGGCATGAAGCCGCTGCCTCCCGAGGCCATCGTGGATGGCGCGCTGATGAACTCCACCGCCATCGTCCAGGCGGTGCAGGAGCTGATGTCCGAGCTGAAGGTGAAGGGCAAGGACGTCGCCATCGGCGTGTCCGGCCACTCGGTCATCATCAAGAAGATTCAGATGCCCCGCATGTCCCAGGAGGAGCTCGAGGAGAGCATCCAGTGGGAGGCCGAGCAGTACATCCCGTTCGATGTGAAGGACGTGAACATCGACACGCAGATCCTCGACGGGGGCGGCAACGACGCCACCGGGCAGATGGACGTGCTGCTGGTGGCCGCCAAGAAGGACATGATCAACGACTACACCACGGTGGTCTCCGAGGCGGGCCTGGCCCCGGTGGTCGTGGATGTGGACGCCTTCGCCGTGCAGAACATGTTCTCCGTCAACTACGACCTGCCGGAGAAGGAGACCGTCGTCCTCATCAACGCGGGCGCCTCGGTGGTGAACATCAACATCATCGCCAACGGCGTGACGGTCTTCACCCGTGACGTCACCATCGGTGGCAACCAGTTCACCGAGGAGATCCAGAAGCAGCTCAACGTCTCCTACGAGGAGGCGGAAGCGCTGAAGATCGGCGGCAACCGCGCGGACGCGGATGCCGTGGTGCCCCAGGAGGTCGAGCGCGTGCTGTCCAGCGTCGCCGAGCAGGTGGCCGGTGAAATCCAGCGCTCGCTGGACTTCTACGCGGGCACCGCGGCGGACTCGAACTTCACCAAGGTCTACCTGTCCGGCGGCACGGCGAAGATTCCGGCCCTGTTCAAGACCATTGAAGCGCGCACCGGGGTGCCGGTGGAGATCCTCAACCCGTTCCGCAAGATTGAAGTGGACAACCGCAAGTTCGACCCCGCGTTCATCATGGACGTGGCGCCCATGGCCGCGGTGGCCGTGGGACTGGCGCTCCGGCGTCCTGGCGACAAGCTGGCCTAGACCGTCCACTTCCTGGAGACGACGCACATGATGATTCGCATCAACCTGCTTCCCGTCCGGAAGGTTCAGACCCAGCAGAAGGGCCGGCAGATCCTGGTCCTCTTCGCGCTGGCGCTCATCGGCGCAGCCGTGGGCAACTACCTCTGGTACGACGACCGCGACAGTGAGTTCCAGCGCAACGCCCAGGCCATTGCCCAGACTCGCGCGAAGATCGCCGAGCTGGAGAAGGTCATCGGCGAGGTGAGGAACATCAACGCTCGCAAGACGGAGGTGGAGAAGAAGTTGGCCGTGCTGGACTCACTGCGCAAGGGCCGCAACGGCCCGGTCCGGATGATGGACGCGCTGGCTTCCGCCACGCCGAAGAAGGTCTGGGTGAAGGGCTTCGTCGAGTCCGCCAGCGCGGTAGCCATCGACGGCTCGGCCGTCAGTCACGACGAGGTCGCCGAGTTCATGCGCAGCCTGAACGGCGTGGTGTGGACGCCCAAGGGCATGGGACGCTTGGTGGATCAGCGCCGGGACGCGAAGACGTCCCGCGTGGAGCTGCTGACGGCCGAGGCCACCATCGAGGAGTTCCCCGCCGGGGAAATCACTCCATTCTTCACCAACATCGACCTGACCAGCGCCGTGCAGACGAAGGCGTCCACCGGACCCCTGGCCATGCCGGCCCTGGTCGACTTCAAGATCACCCTCACCGCGAACTACGCCATCTGAGCGAGGCCACTGCCCATGGACAAGTACCTGGACCAATTCGTCAAGGCGTCCCCGGCCGTCAAGTTCGGCGGCTTGGCAGCCCTCATCATCCTGATGACCGTCGCCAACTTCTTCATGCTCATCCAGCCCACTGATGAGAACATCCAGCGGCAGCAGACCGAGCGGCGCACGCTGGACCTGGATTTGGCGGAGAAGAGTGAGATCGCCCAGAACCTCAACGAGCGCCGGCGCGAGATGGACGTGCTGGAGCAGAAGCTCGCCGAGGCCCTCACGGAGCTGCCGGAGAAGAAGGACGTCGAGGAGCTGCTCGCGCAGATCAACGACATCGGCAAGAAGAGCGGCCTGGAGATCTCCCTGGTGCAGCCCGACCGCGAGTACGTGGGCGGCGGCGAGTTCTTCGCCCGCATCCCCATCCGCATGACGGTGAGCGGCAACTACCATGAGATCGCCATGTTCCTGCAGGAGATGGCGAACATGCGCCGCATCGTGAACGTCAACAACATCAACCTGGGCCAGCCGACGCTGAAGAACGAGAAGGTCGTGCTGCAGAGCAGCTTCCTGGCGACGACTTTCCGGTTCGTCGAGACCAAGAACTAGAAACTTGATCCGTCCGGAAAGTAGGGCGACAAGGGGATTGAGGATGAAGATGTTCAAGGCCACCATGACGACCGCCGCGCTCGCGCTGACGCTCGCTGCCTGCGAGGAGGCACCTCCGCCCCCTCCGCCGGTGGCCGCGCCACCTCCCGCGGCTCAGGCAGCGGCACCCGCGGAGACGGCGCCCACGCCGGTCGACGCCGCCGCGCCGGCGCCATACGTCTACAGTTACAACCCGGTGGGGAAGCGGGATCCGTTCCGCAGTCCGCTGGAAGAGCTGGGCCCGGTGGCCCAGGTCAATCCCGTCACGACGTGCACGGAGCCTTTGTGCGCGTTCGACCTGGACCAGCTCAAGCTGGTCGCGGTCGTCACGGGAGACGCCAATCCACTGGCAATGGTCGAAGACCCGTTGGGTCGAGGCCACATCGTGCGCCGCAACACCCGGGTTGGACGCCAGGGTGGCAAGGTCACGCAAATCCTCCGCGATTCGCTGACGGTGACCGAGGTCTTCTCGGGCAACGGAGAGATCATCAAGAATCCGGTGACTCTGCAGCTCAAGGCCGATGACCGGCAGGACCCTAGTTACAATCTGATGACGGGCAAGAACTACGGGGAGTAGCGCACCCGTGGCGCGCCCGCGGGCGGCAGCCCGCTTCCAACTTTGGTGAGGGGACGCATGCTCGAGAGGAGCGTTGTGACGAGGGGCAAGTGGATGTTGGCGACCGCTTTCGCGGTCGTCCTTGCGGGCGCCAGCAGCAATGGCGCCGAACTGAATACGCTTCGGGACTTGGATGTGTCCCGTACCGGCTCGGGCGCCCAGGTGGTGGTGACCGGAACCCGGCCCCCCACCTTCACCGTGTTCCGGCTGAGTGGTCCGGAGCGGTTGGTGGTGGACCTCTCGTCGGCTGATGCGACGGGTATCAAGGGCCACCACGACGGCTCTGGCCCCGTGGCCGGAGTCGTGGCGTCGCAGTTCTCGGATGAGCGCGCGAGCGTCGGCCGGGTGCTGCTGGCGCTGGACAAGGCGTCGCAGTACGACGTCCGGGCGGACGGCAACCGCGTGGTGATTTCGGTGGATGGCGCGACGCCCGCCGCCGAGGCCAAGCGTCCGGAGCCCGTTGTCGCTCCTGTCGCCACGGCTCCCGCCGCCCCGACGCCCGCACCGGTCGCCGAGGTCAAGCCCGTCGCGCCCGCCGCCGTGATGGTGGCGGAAGCGCCGGCGAAGCCCGCCGCTGAAAAGCCCGCGCTGCCAGAGAACGTCGTCGCCGCCGAGGCGGATGAGCGAGAGGTGGCTCAGCCAGCTCAACGCATCACCCAATTGGCCTATTCCGACGACACGCTCCGCATCCGCGCGGACGGCGACATCGCCCGCTACGAGGTGCTGGAGCTGGCGGACCCGCCGCGGCTCGCGGTGGACCTGTATGGCGTGGGGCTCTCCGCCCGCGCGCCCCGCGTGAATGGCTCGACGTTGAGGGAGGTGCGCGTGGGCGCCCACTCGGACAAGGTCCGGCTGGTGCTCGACGTGCGCGGCAAGATGCCCGCCTACCGCGTGGACCGGGCCGACAAGGGCCTGGAAGTGGTGCTGGGTGGCGCGGTGGCCCGCAAGGCCGCGCCCTCGCCCGCGCCGCAAGAGGTCATCGCGTCGGTGGCCGAAGTGGAGCCGCTGCGCCCCGCGCCCGAGCCGGTGGAGGCGCCTGTCACGGCCTCGCTGGTGGAGGTCAAGGACCTGTCCTTCCAGGAGGGTGGGGCGGGAGGCCGAGTGGTGCTCAAGCTGTCCGGCACGGCCGCCTGGAAGGTGGACCGTCCCGACCCGCGCAGCGCGGTGCTGACGCTGGACAACGCCCGGCTGCCGAAGAAGCTGGAGCGCAGCCTGGACACCAGCGCGCTGGAGACGCCGGTGAAGATGATCAGCGCCTTCAGCGTCCCCGGTGAGGGCCGCAAGGTGCGCGTGGTCGTCGCCGCCGACGGAGCCATCGAGGAGAAGGTCAGCCAGAACGGCGGGACGCTCTCCTGGCGCCTGGACGTGAAGGGCGTGAAGACGGACGAAGTGTCCGTGGCGCAGCGCACCGCCGGCTTCACAGCCGAGGCGCCCGCCTACGCCGCCGAGGGCGCGCCGCAGCAGGCTCGTTACCGTGGCAAGCGCGTCTCCTTCGAATTCAAGGACATCGACATCCAGAACCTCCTGCGGGTCATCGCGGAGATCTCCAAGAAGAACGTGGTCGTCGCCGACGACGTAGCGGGCCGGGTCACCATCCGCCTGCGCAACGTCCCCTGGGACCAGGCGCTGGACCTCATCCTGCGCACCAAGCAGCTGGGCAAGGAGGAGTTCGGCAACATCATCCGCATCGCTCCGCTGAAGACGCTGGAGGAGGAGGCCCGGCTGCGCCAGGAGCGCAAGAAGTCGCTCCAGCAGCAGGAGGACCTGCTGGTCAACCTCATCCCGGTCAACTACGCGGTTGCGGGTGAGATGGCCGCGCGGGTGAAGGACGTGCTGAGCGAGCGCGGCAACGTCACGGTGGACACGCGCACCAACGTGCTCATCGTCAAGGACGTGCGCTCCAACACGGAGAAGGCCCGCGCGCTGGTGCGCAGCCTGGACACTCAGACCCCGCAGGTGCTCATCGAGAGCCGCATCGTGGAGGCGAGCACCGCCTTCAGCCGTCAGCTCGGCGTGCAGTGGGGCGGCCAGGCACGCGCCTCCCAGGCGACGGGCAACCCCACGGGCCTCATCTTCCCGAACAACGTCGGCGTCACGGGCGGCTCGACGGGAACGGCCGCGGGTCTCCCCGCCGCGCCGAACTTCGCGGTGAACCTGCCGGCGTCGGTGGGTGAGGGCGCCGGTGGCGCGCTCGGCTTCGTCTTCGGCTCCGCGGGTGGCGCGCTGCAGCTCAACCTGCGGCTGTCGGCGGCGGAGAACGAGGGCACGGTGAAGACCATCTCCGCGCCCCGCGTGACGACGCTGGACAACAACACCGCCCGCATCAGCCAGGGTGTGTCCATCCCGTTCAGCCAGACGTCGGCCGGTGGTGTGAATACGACCTTCGTGGAAGCCCGCCTGTCGCTGGAGGTGACGCCTCACATCACTCAGGACGGCAGCATCCTGATGTCCATCAACGCCTCCAACAACCAGCCGGACCAGTCGAACACGGGAGCGAACGGACAGCCGTCCATCCAGCGCAAGGAAGCCAACACCCAGGTGCTGGTGAAGGACGGGGACACCACGGTCATCGGCGGCATCTACGTCCGTCGTGGTGCCACGACGACCAATGCCGTGCCCTTCCTCTCGAAGATTCCGGTGCTGGGACTCCTGTTCAAGAACTACTCGGAGCGGGATGAGCGTCAGGAACTGCTCATCTTCATCACGCCCCGTATCCTCAACCGGCAGACCATCGCGCAGAGCCTGTAAGGCACCGCGCCTCTTCATGCAGGAGAGCGTTCGCTCATGAAGCCCATCTATCTCGCCGCGCTGCTGGCGTTCGGCACGGTGTCTTGTGTCGACAACCTCCCGAGTCTCCAGCTTCTCCAGGCTGCTCCCCCCGATGAGGACTGCTCTGTCCCCGATGACCGGGCCCTGCTCAGCGGCTCGCTGAACATGGCTCTGTCGGGAGACTACCTCCTCGGATTCGTCGTCACCTCGAACCTGAGTGAAACGCCCATAGTGGTAGGGGAAGGGCCAATCGCTGACGTTGACAGCACCGCCGTCTATCTGACCGAGCTGGAGCTCAGTTACCAGACGGAGCCGAACCTCAACATTCCCAGCGCCACGGTGCCCGTCTACTCGGCCTTCCGGGGTGACCGGGATGGCCTCTTGTTGGCCGGCCTGTTGACCCGTGACGCGCAAGACGCGTTGTTCACCGCGGTCTCTGGCGGGACCCTGGTTGATCTCCTCGTCACCATGCGGGTTCGCGGCCACACGGTCTCGGGCGGCGACGTCGAGACCAACGAGGTCTCCTATCCGCTGGTCGTGGGCTTCGCTCCCTTTAGCTGCCCCAAGGCTGGCGACGTTCCCGTGGCCAGAACATCGGCGTGTGACCCGCGTGGCCAGAACGGTGCCGTGCCGGCCTGCGAAACCCCTTGAACAGCGCTTCCTCCCAGGAGCCCTGAGAGCCCATGTCCTTTCGCACGCACCTCGAGTCAGTGGTCAACCAGGTGGATGGAGCCCTCGCCTGCAGCGTGATGGGCTTCGATGGCATCTCCGTGGACACCTTCCAGCGCGAGGATACGAGCGAGCTGGATTTGAATGGTGCCTGGGTGGAATACGCCAACCTCCTCACGCAGCTGCGCAACGCCGCGGAGACGCTCAAGACGGGCACGGTCAGTGAGGTCAGCGTCAACAGCGACAAGGTGTTGACGCTGATGCGGCTGGTGTCCCCGGAGTACTTCCTGGTGTTGGCGTTGCGCGCGGACGGCAACTACGGAAAGGGCCGTTATGTGCTGCGCGTGACGGCCCCCAAGGTGAGCGCCGAGCTGTAGGCTCGCCTGCTGTAAAGCAGTCGTCCAGACGACGCGCCGCTCCGCCGGTTTCCCCTTCCCATGGAAGGGGGCATGGGCTAGACACCCCCGACTTTTCAAGCTTCCGTAATTTCGAGTCTGAAGGAGTCGGTCCCCATGGCCGGTGTCATCGATACGTCCGAGTTTCACAACGGTATGAAGATCGAAATCGACGGCGAGCCGTTCGTCGTCGTCGAGTTCCAGCACGTGAAGCCCGGCAAGGGTTCCGCCTTCGTCCGCACCAAGATTCGCAGCCTCCTCTCGGGTCGCGTCCTCCAGCCCACGCTGAAGTCCGGCGAGAAGGTGGGCAAGCCGGACATCGAAGAGAAGGACATGCAGTACCTGTACGTGCAGGGCGACGACTACTACTTCATGGACAAGCGCGACTTCGAGCAGACCTTCATCAGCGAGAAGGCACTCGGCGACGCGAAGAACTTCCTGAAGGAGAACATCGACGCCACCATCCTGTTCTGGAACGGGAAGGCGATTGCCGTCACGCTGCCGAACTCGGTGGACCTCAAGGTCGTCAAGTGCGACCCGGGCGTTCGCGGCGACACCGTGTCCGGTGCGCTGAAGCCCGCCACGCTGGAGACCGGCTTCGAGGTCTACGTGCCCCTGTTCATCAACGAGGGCGACGTCCTGAAGATCGACACGCGCGACGGGGGCAAGTACCTGACCCGCGTGGCCACCGCGGGCTAGCGCAGACTCCGCTCGGAGGGACGCGAGAATGGCAACCAAGCGCAAGTCGACCCGGGCGTCCGCGCCCACCCGTGCGCCCGCTCCGGCGAGCGCGCGAGACGCGGGCAACACGTCCCTGGACGTGGAGGCCCTGCGGGAAATCGTCAACATCCTGGAGGCCTCGGACGTGACGAGGCTGGTGTGGAAGCGCGGGGAAGAGAAGCTCTTCATCCGTCGTGGCCACGCCCCGGAGACGACCATCGTCCACCACTCGGCCCCGCAGGCCGTCCAGGTGGGCCCGGCCGTGGAGTACTCGGCCCCGTCGGCGCCTCGCGCCGCCCCGGTCTCCTCCGCTCCTGCTCCCGTGGCCGCCGCCGTCGCGGAGAAGGCACCGGAGAAGCCTGGCCACGTGGTGACCAGCCCCTTCGTCGGGACGTTCTACCGGACGCCGGCGCCGGATCAGCCCGCCTTCGTGGACGCGGGCTCGGTGGTGAAGAAGGGCCAGGTGCTCTGCATCATCGAAGCGATGAAGTTGATGAACGAAATCGAGTCCGAGGTGTCCGGCCGCGTGGCGGAGATCCTCGTGGAGAACGGTCGCCCGGTGGAGTTCGGCCAGGCGCTGTTCCGCATCGAGCCGGCCTGACGCGGCGCGCGCGCCTCCGCGTTCAGCGGGGCGCGCGCCCGAGCCGGCCGTTTCAGGAGACACCCCCGTGTTCAAGAAGGTGCTGATTGCCAACCGCGGGGAGATTGCCCTGCGGGTCATCCGCGCCTGTCGGGAGCTGGGCATCGCGACGGTGGCGGTGCACTCCACGGCGGACGCCAACGCCCTGCATGTCCGCTTCGCCGACGAGGCGGTCTGCATTGGCCCTCCGGCGTCCAAGGAGAGCTACCTCAACGTCCCCCAGCTGCTCTCCGCGGCGGAAATCACCCGCGCGGACGCCATCCACCCCGGCTACGGCTTCCTCTCGGAGAACGCCGAGTTCGCCGAGGTGTGTGAGAACTGCAAGATCCGCTTCATCGGTCCCCGTCCGGAGATGCTGCGGATGATGGGCAACAAGGTCCGCGCGCGGCAGGCGGCGCGCGAGGCAGGCATGCCGCTGTTGCCCGGCAGCCCCGGCACGGTGAAGGACCCCCGCGAAGCGGAGGCGTTCGCCCGGGAGATTGGCTTCCCCGTCATCCTCAAGGCCGCCGCCGGTGGTGGTGGCAAGGGGATGAAGATCGTCCGCGAGCCGAGCGCGCTGGCCCAGGCGTTCTCCACCGCGCAGGCGGAGGCGGTGGCCTCCTTCTCCAACGGCGACCTCTACATCGAGCGGTACGTAGAGAAGCCGCGCCACATCGAAATCCAGATCGTCGCCGACGAGCACGGCAACGTCATCCACCTCAACGAGCGCGAGTGTTCGGTGCAGCGCCGGCACCAGAAGCTCATCGAGGAGAGCCCGTCGCCCGCGCTCACGCCGGAGCTGCGGCAGCGGATGGGTGAGGTGTCCGTCCAGGCGATGCGCAAGCTGCGCTACAACAACGTCGGCACCATCGAGTACCTGCTGGACGAGCGCGGCGAGTTCTACTTCATGGAGATGAACACGCGCATCCAGGTGGAGCACCCGGTGACGGAGCTCGTCACGGGCATCGACCTGGTCCGCGAGCAGATCCGCATGGCCTACGGCCACCCGCTGCGCTTCAAGCAGGAAGACATCCAGATGCGCGGGCACGCCATCGAGTGTCGTGTCAATGCCGAGGACCCGATTACCTTCGCTCCCTGGCCCGGGAAGATTACCGGCTACAGCGTGCCGGGTGGCTACGGGGTGCGCGTGGACTCAGGCGCCTACGAGAACTACACGGTGCTGCCGTACTACGACAGCCTCCTGGCCAAGCTCATCGTCCACGCCGAGGACCGCGAGACGGCCATCCGCCGCATGCAGCGCGCGCTGGGCGAGTACGTCGTGGAAGGCATCCGCACGAACATCCCCTTCCACCGCGCGGCGCTGGCGGACGAGTCGTTCCAGGAAGGCAACTACGACACGCGCTTCGTGGAGCGGCTCCTGGCCAGCGAGACGGGTTCTCGCCGGTTGAAAAAAGCTGTTGAAGAGACGCCGTAGCACACGTCCGCCTACGTGGCGTTCCCGCCCGTGGGGCGGGCATGCGAGCAGGTGAGCTGGCCCTGGGGGGAGCCGGGCTGTTTCTTGACCCGCGTTGGAGGATTCCGTTAGCCTCCGACTCTCCCCCTTTTGAAGATAGAAACCCGCGAAGTTCCAAGGGGTTTCGGCTTTCCGGAAGCCCACGCTCGATGGACAAGAACAAGATCATCGAAGCCGCCGCGAAGCTGGTCGCGAAGGGCGCGTACGACAAAGCCATCAAGGAGTACCAGAAGGTCCTGGAGGTTGATCCGAAAGACATCCGGGTCCTCCAGAAGATGGGCGAGCTGTACGTCAAGAAGAACGACAACGCCCAGGCGGCGCACTTCTTCACGAAGGTCGCGGAGAGCTACTCCTCCGACGGGTTCTTCCTCAAGGCTGTCGCCCTCTACAAGCAAGTCCTCAAGCTCAACCCGAACCTGCTGGAGGTGAACCTCAAGCTGGCGGAGCTTCACCAGCAGCTCGGGCTGATGTCGGAGGCGATGGCGTACTTCCAGATCGTCGCCAACCACTACGACAAGGCGGGCGACACCAAGTCGTCGCTCGATACCTTGAAGAAGATGGTGGATCTCGACCCCGAGAACGTGGCGTCGAAGATCAAACTCGCGGAGCTCTACGCTCGCGAGAACATGACGCGCGAAGCCATCCAGGAGTTCAAGCGCGCCGCCGAATACCTCAAGCGCAACAGCCGCGGCGACGACTGGGCCCGCGTGGCCGAGCGACTGTCCACGCTCGAGCCGGACAACCTGCCGCTCGCCAAGGAGCTGGCGACTTCGTATCTGCAACGCGGTGACCAGAAGCGCGCGCTCGCGAAGCTGCAGGTGTGCTTCAAGGCGGATGGCCGCGACGTGGAGACGCTGTCGCTCTTGGCGCAGGCCTTCCAGGGCCTGGGGCAGACCTCCAAGACGGTGTCCGTCTACAAGGAACTGGCGAAGATCCACCAGGAGCGCGGCCGGCAGACCGAGGCCGAGGCCGTCTGGACGCAGATTGAAGTGTTGGATCCGCAGGACCCGGATCTGCTCGCGCGCCGTGCCCCCGCGCCGGCCCCCGCCGCGCCGCAGCCGGCACAGGCTCCGCAGCCCATGTCTTCCGCGGCGCCGCAGCCCGCCGCTCGCGCCGCGCCGCAGCCCGCGCCCCAGGCCGCTCCGGCTCCCGTGGCGGCGCCGCCCGCGCAGCAGCCGGGAGGCCTTGCCCGCGAGCAGCTTTCCAAGCTGCTCACGGAGACCGACGTCTACGTGAAGTACGGGCTCCACGACAAAGCGCTGGAGCATCTGCGCAAGGTCTTCTCCGTGGACCCGGAGAACCTGGATGCGCACGAGAAGGCGTATCAAATCTACGTCGCGTCCGGGAACTCGGCGCAGGCGTCCGAGCAGCTCCTGAACGTGCTGCGGCTGTGCACTCGCGCGGCGGACTCGACGCGCGCGCAGCCGTACCTGGCGACCATCCTCCAGCAGAACCCCTCCCACCCGGAGGTGCCGGCGTTCCTGTCGGTGCTGCGCGTGGAGGGCCCGGTGGCGGCGGTGCCGTCGGCCACGGTGGTGGAGTCGGTGGGCGAGGACGCCATCCTCGTGGACTCCAGCGACGACGAGGTGCTCGTCGCGCCGCCTCCCGAGGACGCGCTGCTGCACCCGCCTGGCGACGAGCTGGCGCTGGCCACGCTGCCCTCGAGCGACTCCGACGAGGTCATCGACGATGAGGGTGACGCCACCGTCGTCAGCGAGGAAGCGCTCGTCGGCGAGGCCATCACCTCGGGTGAGCACGACGTCTTCGACACGCCCGCGCCGGAAGACCTGGCCTCGGACTCCGCGGACGAGACGCTTGTCTCCGGAGACGACGACGGGCTGATGCTGACGGACGAGCCCGGCCTCGCCTCCTCGGAGGACGAGCCCCTCGTCGAGTCGGCGGACCTGGATGCGTCGTACGCCAGCGACGAGGGCATGTCGCTGGGGGACTCGGACGACGAGGCCACGTCGTCGTCGATGGCGGCGCTGTCGCTCGGAGACGAGGACGAGCCGCCTCCGACGATGGTGCGCGCTCC
This sequence comes from Myxococcus qinghaiensis, assembly GCF_024198215.1. Classification (GTDB taxonomy): domain Bacteria; phylum Myxococcota; class Myxococcia; order Myxococcales; family Myxococcaceae; genus Myxococcus; species Myxococcus qinghaiensis. Next base: position 22,946 of record NZ_JAKCFA010000008.1, on the reverse strand, counting down.
CACGCGGGCCCTGCTCCAGGAGGCCGCGCCGAACACGCGCAAGCAGCCGGTGTACGTGGAAGAGGCCCCGCTGGACGTGGATGAGATGCCCACGCGCGTGGGCATCGCTCCGCTGGATGCCTCCATGCTCGACGAGCTGGAGGAGGCACCGGGCTCGGACATGCCCTCGCTGGGGGATCCGTTCGAGGAGGAGGAGCCCACCGCCTCGCATGCCATCGTGTCGCTGGACGACATGCCGGCGGAGGACCCGGAGACCGACTTCAGCTCGGAGCCGCAGGTCGAGTCCGACTTCGAGTCGGTGGAGGAGCCGCAAGCCGAGGCCGACTTCGATTCGGAGCCTCAGGTCGAGTCCGACTTCGAGTCGGTGGAGGAGCCCGAGGAGGCCTCCGCCGAGCTGGTCGCCGACGGCGCCACCGAGGGTGACGAGGAAGAGCCCGCGGGCGAGGAGTGCGACGAGGCCGCCTTCTTCCTGGACCAGGGCCTGCTGGAAGAGGCCCGCGAAATCCTGGAGACGGTGACCATCGCCTTCCCGGGCCACGCGCGCGCCACCGAGCTGATGGAGCGGTTGGAGGCGATGGAGGCCAGCGGTGGGGCGGCGCCCGAAGAGGAGCCGCTGGAGCCCATCTCCGTGCCTTCCGTGCAGCCGGTGACGGATGCCGGCGCGGAGCGCGACGCGTTCGACCTGGCGGCGGAGCTGGCCGGCGAAATCGACAACCTGGGCGACGACACGGTCGCCCCGGCACCCGCGGAAGAGGACTTCCAGTACTCGGTGGAGGAGGTGTTCTCCGAGTTCAAGAAGGGCCTGGCCAAGGTGGTGAAGCCCGAGGACGTGGACACCCACTACGACCTGGGCATCGCCTACAAGGAGATGGGCCTGCTGGACGACGCGCTCCACGAGTTCGAGGTGGCCCGGCAGGGCTCCGCGGGCACCAAGCGCGAGGTGGACTGCCTCACGATGATGGGCATGCTGCACCTGCTGCGCGGCGACGGAGGCTCCGCGGTGGAGACCTTCCGTGAAGGGCTCGCGAGCCCGCATGCGACGGGTGAGGCGGCCAAGGCGCTCGGCTTCGAGCTGGCGCTGGCCTACGAGGCCAATGGCGAGCCTGGCAAGGCGCTGCATCACTACCAGCGAGTGGTGGCGATGGATGCGAAGTACCGCGACGTGGGCACGCAGGTGTCCCGCCTCGCGGCGAGTACGGAGCCGGAAGACGACCCCCTGCCGACCCCGGCACCCACCGCGGTGAATGGCGCCAAATCTCACGGCGCCGCACCCGCCGCGGCGGTGGCGAATCCCCCTGTGCCAGCGGCCGGCGCCCCCAAGGCGCGCAAGGTCGGTTACGTGTAGTTGCCCCCGAGGTCCGGCGAGCCCATGACGACCTACCTCGATTTCTTCGACCTCACGCAGGAGCCCTTCTCCAACGCTCCGGTGAGCCGCTTCTATTACAACTCCGCGCAGCACTCGCAGGCGCTCACCCGACTGATGCACGCGGTGAGCTACATGAAGGGCCTGTCCATCCTCGTCGGCGACATCGGCGCGGGGAAGACGACGCTGGCCCGCCGCATGCTCGACTCGCTGCCCGAGTCCGAGTACGAGGCCGCGCTGCTGGTCATCATCCACTCGGGCATCACCGCCAACTGGCTCTTGCGGCGCATCGCCCTGCAGCTGGGCGTGGAGAACCCCGCGCAGGAGAAGCTCGCGCTCCTGTCGCAGCTCTACCAGCGGCTCCTGCAGATCTACGAGTCCGGCAAGAAGGCCGTCGTCCTCATCGACGAGGCGCAGATGCTGGAGACGCGGGAGCTGATGGAGGAGTTCCGCGGCCTGCTCAACCTGGAAGTGCCGGAGCGCAAGCTCATCTCCTTCGTGTTCTTCGGCCTGCCCGAGATTGAGAAGAACCTGAAGCTGGACCCGCCGCTCGCCCAGCGCGTGGCCATGCGCTACAAGCTGGAGCCCTTCACCGCCGAGTCCACCGAGGCCTACATCAAGCACCGCCTCCGGCTCGCGGGCTGCCCCCGCATGCCGTTCTCTCCGGAGGCGCTGCTGGCGGTGCACGAGCACTCGTCCGGTTCGCCGCGGGTCATCAACACGCTGTGCGACAACGCGCTCTTCGAGGCCTTCCTCGCGCGCGCCGAGACAGTCTCGGCGGAGCTGGTGCATCGCATCGGAAAGAACCTGGGACTCCAGGGCATCAACGCGACTGCTCCCGGAGCAGGCGAGCGAGCGAGCACCGCCCCGGCGACGAACCTGCCCCGAGCGTCGAACAACAAGCTCGACCTGGCGGAGATAGACCGCTACCTCGAAGGGCTGGGTAAGCTCTAGGGGCTTTGGCGACACAGAGCCGCAACGGTGCGCTTCGAGCGCTGCTGCTCGTGCTCCTCGTTCTATCGGGGAGTGTGCTCGCGTTGCGCATGCCCGAGACGTGGGAAGTGGCCTGCACCGTCGCGCGGCGGCACCTCCCTGACGTGCTCGGGCTGGACGTGGGCATTGGCCGATGCGAGTTGGATCCGCTGGGCTCGCGCGTGGTGGTGCACGGCCTCTCGCTCTTCCTGCCGGGTGAAGACACGCCGCTGGTGGCGGCGGACACCGCGGAGGTGCAGTTCGGCTTCCTGCGCCCCTTCTCCGGCCGGCTGACGCTCGCGCTGGTGCGCGCCGACCGGCCCCGCGTGGCGTTGGACTTGTCCCAGCCCTCGACGGAGCCGGCGAAGAAGTCGGAGGGCTGCTTCCTGGACCCGCTGGAGCGGGTGAGGATTGCTCACCTGGACATCACCGGCGCGGAGCTGCGCCTGGCACTTCCCGAGGGCCGGCGCGTCGAAGTCGCTGACCTGGACGTGCGCTGGACGGAGCGCTGGGGCGTCATCGAGCTGGACGCGGAGGCCCGTCGCGGCCTCGTGCGTTTGGGCCCGGATGGCAAGGAGCTGGCGCTGCAGCGGCTGGCCTTCGCCGGCGCCGTGGACCCCGACGAGGCGCTGCTGGAGCTGGAGCGCGCGGAAGTGTCCCTGGATGACATCAGCACCACGGTGTCGGGACGGGTGGACTCGCTGTGCCAGCCGCACCTGGCGCTGGATGCGCAAGTGTTCCTCCCGCTGCGCACGCTGTCGCAGGCGAAGCTGTTGCCGAAGCCCGCGACGGGGCACCTGTGGAGCCGCGTGTCCATCGCCGGCAAGGCGGAGTCTCCCGCGGTGTCGCTGGAGTTGTCGGGCAACGGGCTGGGCTACGACAGGTACGGCCCGGCCAACATCTCCGCGCGCCTGTCCTACTCGGGAGACGAGCTCCGGGTGGAAGAGGTGGTGGTGCCGGTGGGAGCGGGCAGGGTGCGCGCCACGGGCAAGCTGGGGCTGACGCCGCTGTTCCCCCTGGAACTCAGCCTCAAGACGGAGGACGCGTCGCTGGCGCGCATCCTGGACAAGGCGGGCATCAAGGGCGCGTGGGTGGACTTCCCGGCCACGCTCGACGCGCAGCTCACGGGCAACCTGCTGCCGCGCTTCTCGCTGTCAGGGCCGCTGGATTTGCGCACCGGCCGCTTCACGCTGGCCACGCGGGCGTATGACGCACCGTCGTCCGACGGCATCACCATCCTGGAGTTCGACAAGGGGCGCGCGCAGGCGCAGGTGAAGATTCAGGCGGACCGCGTGTCGTTCAACCATGTCTCAGCGGAGGTGGGCCGCTCGCGCGTCCAGGGCGACGTGGGGCTGCTCATCGGCAACGGGCTGGGGCTGGACATCCACGGCAAGGGCGAGCTGGAGCTCGCGGACTTCGGCCACATCGCGGGGCTGAAGTGGGCGGGGCGGGGCAACGCCACGTACTCGATTACGGGGCCCGTGTCGGAGGTGAAGGTGGAGTCGGGACTGTCGTTCCGCGACTTCGTCTTCTGGAGCTTCTCGATGGGGGTGCTGCAGGGGAAGCTGAACTACTCCGATGGGGTGCTCGCCTTCCCCTCGTTCACCGGACAGAAGGGGCGCACGCAGTACTACGGCAAGGCCGCCGTGGGCTTCGGCCGGCTGCTCAACCTGATGCTCGAGGTGAATGTCCCCCAGGGACGCACCGAGGACCTGGTCGACGTGGTGGCGGGCCTGACGCCGTCGCTGGCGGTAATGCAGGGCACGCTGGGCGGCACGGCTTCAGGTCGCGTGGAGATAGACAGTCCCATCGAGCGACTGGAGGGACTGGTGGCCTTCGACGTGAAGGACACCACGTACTACGGCCGTCGCCTGGGGAATGGCTCGGCGCGGCTGCGCTTCGTGGATGGCAAGGCGATGGTGCTGGAGCGCACGGAGCTGCGTGGTCCGCTGGGACGCACGTGGGCGGAGGGCACGCTGCTGTTCGCGGGCGGGCTGGACTACCGCTTCGGCGGAGATGGCCTGTCGCTGGCGGAGACGGTGGAGCCGGAGCTGGCGCGGCGCATGGGCATCCAGGGGACGATGGTGATGGATGGCGTCGTGTCCGGCACGTCCGACCTGCCCGTCGTCGACGTCACGCTGCGCGCCCCGCGCGTGACGTTCGCCGACCGCAACCTGGGTGCCATGGACCTCACCGGACGACTGGTGGGCAAGGACCTGGAGGTCTGGGGACGGCCCTTCCAGGACGCCGACGGGCGCGTGAAGCTCAAGGTGCAGGACGCGTGGCCCTATGACGCGTCGCTAACGCTGGCGCTGCCCGAGATTCGTCCGCTGCTTCCCTCGGAGCCGCTGTGGGCCGGCGTGTCCGGCGCGGTGTCCGGCTCGCTCACGGCCAAGGGGCCGCTGATGGAGCCCGAGGCGGCGCACTTGAGCGCGACGGTGGACAAGCTGGTGCTGTCTCGCGGCGACGTACGCGGCGAGAACGCGGCACCCGTCTCGCTCTCCTATGGAAAGGGCCGAGTGGAGGTGCAGCCGTTCCGCTTCCTCGGGCCCTACATCGATTTGAACCTGGGCGGGTGGATGACCACGCGCGGCGGCATCGCCTTCACCCTGCGCGGCGGTGGAGACCTGCGCCTGCTGGAGTCGCTCATGCCCGCCATGGTGGAGCGCTCCACGGGCCGCGTCACGGTGGACGCGGAGGCGACGGGCACGCTGGATGCGCCGTCCGTGGTGGGCAGCGCGGAGCTGTTGGACATGCGCCTCGCCATGCGGGATTTGCCCGTCAACATCCGAGGCATGTCCGGGCGCGTGGAGCTGACGGGGCAGAGGGTGCTGCTCGAGCACCTCCAGGGGCTGCTCAACGAGGGGCGCATCTCGGCGCGCGGAGACGTGCGGCTCGCGCGCTTCCTGCCGCAGCGGCTGGGCCTCACGGTGCAACTCGACGAGGTGCCCTACCGGCTGACGGAGGACCTGCCGGCGACGTTCTCCGGATTGCTCCAGGTGGTGGGACCGCCCCGGGGGTTCACCGTCACGGGCGGCATGGACATCGTCAAGATGCGCTACCAGAAGGCGCTGGACGTGGAGTCCCTGCTCAAGTCCATGCAGAAGCGCGCCAACGCGGCGTCCTCGTCGGCGAACGCCGTCACGGGCGAGCAGCAGAAGCCCTGGGTCATCTGGGATGTGAACGTCCACTTCGGGGACGTGCGCGTGGACAACAACCTGGCCAAGGCGCGGATGCTGGGCGACGTGCGGCTGACGGGGACGGACCTGCGGCCGGGCCTGCTGGGCCGGGTGGAGCTGGCGGAGGGCAGCCAGGCGTTCTTCCGCAACAACCCCTTCACCATCAGTCAGGGTCAGCTCGAGTTCCAGGACGCCACCAGCCTGGAGCCCGTCTTCGAGGTCCAGGCGCAGACGCAGGTGCGCGAGTACGTGGTGAAGCTCCACGCCTTCGGCAAGCCCACGGACCCCCAGGTCCTCCTGTCCTCGGAGCCGGCGCTGGTGGAAGGCGACATCGTCTCCCTGCTGACGCTGGGCTTCACCTCGTCGGACCAGGAGACGGCGGCGAGCGCGGGCGCCGGGCTGGCGGCCGAGGCCCTCTTCAACGTGTCTGGCCTGGACCGGCAGGTCCAGCGCTTCCTCCCCAGCAATCCGGTGCTGCGGGATTTGTCCCTCCAGATTTCCACGACCTACAACGACGCCACACGTCAAGCGGAGCCCACCGCGCAACTGGAGTCGAAGTTCCTCAGCGAGCAGCTTAAAATCGGTATGACTCAACCCGTGAGTGGGCGAGGAACGCGGGCGCGTGCCGAGTACCGCTTCGACGACAGACTTTCCGCGCAGGCCCAGTGGGACAACGAGAACAGCGAAGCCTCGTTTGGCAACCTCGGGCTCGAGCTGAAGCTGAGCTGGGAGGTCGAGTAGCCCGCGCCGCCATGGCGCTGGTGCTGTGGCTCTGCGTCCTGTGCGCGGGGCTGGCGCGAGCCCAGCTTCGCGAGGTCGACGTTCCCGGGCCAGAAGTCGTGGCCGTGGAGCTGCACCTCCAGGGCGGCGGTGACGCGGAGGGACTCAGCGCGCTGGTGGCGGTGCGCAAGGGCCAGGCGCTGACGCCAGGGAACGTGCGTCGCTCGGTGGAACGGCTGTGGGCCACGGGGCGCTTCGCGGACGTCATCGCGAGCGCGGAGGACGTACCCGGTGGCGTGAAGCTGGTGTTCCAGCTCACGCCCGTGTCGCGGCTGGCCCGGCTGCGCTTCGACGGCAACGTGGTGCTGTCGGACGCGGAGCTGCTGGACGCCAGCGGCCTGCTGGAAGGTGGACCTCTGGACGGCGAGGAGCTGGAGGGCGCGGTGTCCTCCGTGCTCCAGGCGTACCAGCGCAAGGGCTACGACTCCGTGAAGGTGACGGCGCGGCAGGAGCCGGTGACGGATGGCGTCGCGGTGTTGCTCCTCATCGCCGAGGGTCAGCCGACGCTCGTGCGACAGGTGAGCTTCTCGGGAAGCCCGGGCCTGCCGTTGCCGCGTCTCTTGAGCGTGCTGGCGATGCAGCCGGGCGAGGTGTTCGACCGGGCGCGCCTGGATGCGGGGTTGGACCAGCTGCGCATGTTGCTGCGGCAGGAGGGGCATTGGCGGGCGCAGGTGGGCACGCCCTCGGTGCTGGTGGAGGGGAGCTCCGCGTCGGTGGCGGTGCCGCTGTCGGCGGGCCCCCGGTATTCGCTGCGCTTCCATGGCAACCACCGCTTCTCGGCGGAGATTCTGGAGGGCGTGCTGGCGCATGACGCCGCGGAGCCGCTCGACGAGGTGGTGGCAGGACGGCTGGCGCGGCGGGTGGAGTCCTTCTATCGCCACCGTGGCTTCCACGACGCCAAGGTGCGCTCGCGCGAGGTGACGCGTCCGGATGGCGAGGTGGCCGTGCTGGCCTTCGACGTGGACGAGGGCCAGCCCCTGCGCGTCGAAGAGGTCCGCTTCCATGGCAATGCCTCGCTTGGTTCGGGGACGCTGCGGGAGTTCCTCGCGGAGCGCATTCGCGCGGGCGAGCTCCAGCCGGAGCTGGACTTGCGGCTCCAGGATGATCCGCTGGACGCCGAGGGCCGCCATGGCCGTCGCGCCGCGGCGCTGGAGCCCGTGCCGGACCCGTCCACGGTGTACGTGGAGGAGGCGTGGCTGGAGGCCACGGAGGAGATGAACGAGGCTTACCGCGAGCGGGGCTTCCTGTCCTCGTCCGTGGTCTTCCGCGGGCTGTCGGTGGATGCGCGCACGCGCACGGCGGTGGCGGACTTCGACGTGGAGGAGGGGCCGCAGGCGCGCGTGGTGGAGGTTCGCTACGAGGGGCTGCCAGAGGGCGCGGCGCCGCTCACGACGCGGGCGGGGTTGGGGGTGCACAAGGGTCTGCCGCTGAGCTTCGAGGCGGTGGAGGCGGCGCGCCTGGTCCTGGAGCGCGGGCTGGGGCAGCAGGGCTATCTCTTCGCTCGCGTCACCACGGAGTCGTCCGTTGGAGCAGACGGCCGCGCGGCGACGGTGGTGTTCCGCGCGGATGTGGGGCCCCAGGTGAAGGTGGGCAAGGTGCTGGTGCAGGGGCTGACCCGCACGGACCCGGACCTCATCATGGCGAACCTCGATTTGGAGGAGGGGCAGCCGCTCGCGCTGGAGGCGCTGACGGAGGGCCAGCGTCGCCTGGCCCGGTTGGGGCTGTTCCGACAGGTGGACGTCTCGCTCGCGGACCCGACCCGACGCGAGCCGTCCAAGGACGTGGTGGTGACGGTGCACGAGCGGGCGCGCCTGGATGGGCAGGTGTCCGGCGGTTACTTCCTCGTCGACGGTCCGCGCATCACCCTGGACACGACGTATCGCAACCTGGATGGGCTGGGGTTGAACCTGCTCGCGCGCGGGAAGGTGAACTACGCGGGCTGGAGCGCGGAGGCGCTGTCCGCGGACCGGCGCATCGCCTGTCAGCAGTCCGGAGGCGCGGCCTCCGCTGGTTGCGACGTGGAACTCCAGGGGCTGGCGGGCCTGGGTGGCCGTGGCAACCTCGCGCTGTCGCAGCCGCGCTTGTACTTCCTCTTACCCTTCGAGGTGGGCGCGCGGTTGGACTTGATTGCGGAGCGGGTGCACCGGCCCTCGTATGTGTCCTCGCGATTCGCGGCGGCCGCGGCGCTCGACTGGGCGGTGGCGTCCTGGTTCAACGTCTCGCTGTCGTACGAAGTGGAGAACAACCGGCTGCGCTCGCGCGCGGGCGTGCTGGAGTTGCTCAATCGCGCCGACCAGGAGCGGCTGCGCTATCCCTACGGGGACTTCGCGCTGCACTCGCTGCGTCCGTCCATCACCCTCGACTTCCGGGATGACCCGACGAACCCCCGGCGTGGGTTGGTGCTCATCAGCAGCGCGGAGCTCACGAAGGGCATCAGCGTGAAGCCCACGGACGTGGCGGGCAATGCCGTGGCCGCGTTCCCCATCAACGGCGTGAAGCTGTCGAGCAACCTGAGTGGCTACATCCCCCTGGGACGCCGGGCGAGCCTGGCGCTGTCGGCGCGCGCGGGCACCATCGTCCCGCTGGAGACGGGCGCGCAGACCATCGGCTCGAAGCTGTTCTACCTGGGTGGCTCGTCGAGCCTGAGAGGCTTCCGCGAGGACGGCGTGCTGCCGGAGGACGTGCGCGAGGCGCTGCATCAGCGACTGCGGGACTGTCGCTCGCTCATCAGCCCGTCGGGGTGTTCGGGCGAGCTGAAGGCGGTGCTCGCGGGGCAGGTGCCGGGGAGCCAGGGTGGAGAGCTCTTCACGTTGGGCAAGGTGGAGCTGCGGGTGCCGGCGCTCACGTCGGTGGACCTGGGGCTGTTCCTCGAGGCGGGCAACCTGTGGTTGGACCGGACGCGGCTGGATTTGGAGCGGCTGCGGTACGCGGCGGGCATCGGCTTCCGGTATGTGACGCCGGTGGGCCCGCTGGCCTTCGACGTGGGCTTCAACCTGGACCCGGATGAGGAAGTGAACGAGGCGCGGACGCAGTTCCACTTCAGCATCGGTACGTTCTGAGGAGGCGGGATGCGCGCGTCGTCCAGATGGCTGGCGGCATGGTTGGTGGCGGTGGGCGGGGTGGGGTGCGGCCACACGAAGGACGAAGCGCCGAAGCCGGAGCGTCCCAAGTGGATGCCGCCGGAGGGGACGTGTCCGAAGGGCTCACTCGTCCAGATGGACCGGCTGGGCCTGAAGCCGGGCGACAAGATTCCCGTCATCGTCGATGCCATCCAGGACCACCCAGGGCCGGCCCGGTACAACTACAGCTTCGTGATTGCGCTGCCTCGGGAAGAAGGGGAGACGAAGCTGCCCGGGGCGCGCATCGGCGGACGGTTGTACGTGACGAAGCACCGGGTGTTCGGTCGGTATGACCGGGTGTTCCTGCCGGAGAGTGGCGCGATGTCGGTGCCGTTCTGCGGAATCCTGCTGGATGCGCGGTGGGACCGTGACGGCGAGGGGCTGATTGCCTACCCGAGCCCGATGAAGGGCTTCTCCGTGGTGCAGGACAACACGGGCGTCATCCTCGTCGTGGACCAGTACCCGTGAGCAGTCGCGTCCGCTCGTGAGGTACAGTCCGGGCCGTGTTCTACGCGTGCGTCCGGGCCGTGGTGGCGGTGTTTCTGCGACTCTTCTACCGGGTGAAGGTGAATGCGCCCGGCGCCGAGCCCGAGGGCCCGGTGCTCTTCGTGGGCAACCACCCCAATGGCCTCATCGACCCGGCTCTCGTCTTCGTCCTCACGCGCCGCAAGGTGACGTTCCTGGCGAAGGCGCCGCTGTTCCGCATGCCCGTCCTGGGCTGGTTGCTCAAGGGGCTGGATGCGCTGCCGGTTTACCGCAAGCAGGATGACCCCACGAAGATGGGGGGCAACGAGGGCACGCTGGACGCCGCCAAGGGCGCGCTCGTGCAGGGCCGCGCCATCACCATCTTCCCCGAGGGGAAGAGCCACTCGGAGCCTGGACTCGCGGAGCTGAAGACGGGGGCCTCGCGCATCGCCCTGAGCGCCGCGAAGGAGGGCGCGCCGGTGCGCATCGTCCCCGTGGGCCTCACGTACGCGGAGAAGCACGTGTTCCGCAGCGAGGTCCTCATCGACGTGGGGCCCGCCATCGACGTCGCCGCGTTCCTCCCCGCGGATGCCGCGTCGGAGCCCGAAGCCGTGCGCGCGCTCACCGAGCGCATCGCGGAGGGGCTCCGCGCCGTGACGCTCAACCTGGAGCAGTGGGCGGACCTGCCGCTGGTGCAGCTCGCCGAGCAGCTCTTCTCCTTCAAGCAAGGCGGGACGTTGGACGCGGATCGCCTGCGTCTGTGGGCGCGTGGCGTGCAGTTGTTCCGCGCCCAGGAGCCCGAGCGCTTCGAGGACGTGCGCACGCACCTGGCATCGTTTCAACGTCGTCTGGCGCTGGTGCACGCGGATGGGCCGAAGGACCTCGCGCTCGTCTACCGCACGGGCAATGTCGTCCCCTTCGTCGTGAAGAACCTGCTGGCGCTGGTGTTCGGTCTGCCGCTCGCCGCCCTGGGCCTGGCGCTCTTCTGGCTGCCCTACCAGGTGCCTCGGGCCGCCAGCCGCAAGGCCGAGCTGGACGTGCAGGCGACGGTGAAGTTCCTCACCGCCTTCGTCGTGGCGCTCGTGTGGTGGGGCGCGCTCACCGTCGCCGCGGGAGTGTGGGCGGGCGCCATCGGGGCGGTCCTTACCTTCGTCGCCGTGCCGCCCCTGGCGCTCTTCACGCTCTACTTCGCCGAGCGCTGGGACGTGCTGAAGCGGGATATCGACGTGTTCTTCACGCTGGGCAATCGCGCGCGCCTCAAGGCGCTGCTGCTCTCCGATGGCGAGCGACTGGCCGCCGAGGTGGAGCGACTGGCGGAAGAGTACCGGCCGAAGGTCGACGCGGCCGTCAGACGGTAGGGCGGTGCGGCCTCGCGGAAGACGCGAGGTGGCCGATGGGCTGAGAGGCGCCTCTCGGCAACACGCGCACGGCACTCTCGGTCAGGTGGTAGCGCGAGCGACTCCTTCTCGCGGAAGAGAGGGGCGACTGATGCAGAGCCGCGCCTCTCGGCGGCGCGCCACCCTGTCTCGCGGAAGACGCGAGCTGAGCCGCGCCTCTCGGCAGCGCGCGGCCCGGCAGCCACCGTCAGGCGGTAGCGCGCGCTCGCGGCACTGCCTCGCGGAACAATCGTGCCCCAAGGAGCAGCGCCAGACCGCCCAGCAGGACGGGCAGGGCGTTCACCGCGATGGCGGTGCGCAGGTTCGCCGCGTCGGCGATGTTGCCGATGAGCGCGGGCGAAATCGCGTCTCCCAGCAGGTGGATGCACAACACGTTCAGCCCCATGGCGAAGGCGCGGAACGCGGGCGGCACGCAGTTGACGATGGCCGCGTTGATGGGGCCGCTGTTGAGGAAGATGAGGAACTGCGCCACGCCCATCGCCGCCAGCGCCGGGCCCACTTCCTTCAGATTGACCGCCAGGTACATGCACGGCGCCGCCAGCAACAGGCCGATGCCGGACATCCACAGGCCACCGCCCTCGCGCTTGCGGTCCATCCTGTCGCCCAGCCAGCCGCCCGCCACCGTCCCCAACAGTCCCGCCACCGCCGTAATCGCGCCGAAGATGAAGCCCGCGCTGTCTCCCGCCATCCCTCGCTCACGCACCAGGTAGGTCGGCATCCAGAAGCCCAGGCCGCCGATGGAGAAGGTCATCAGCGTGTAGCCCGCCGTCACCGCCCAGAAGGCCGCGTTGCGACCCAGTCCCCTGAGCCCCACCATGAAGGGCAGCTTCGCTTCCGCGTCCGGCCCATCCATGGCCCCGCGCTTCGGCTCCGGCATGAAGAAGGCCATCGCCCCCAGAATCAGGCCCGGCACACCTCCCGCGAAGAAGGCCACGTGCCACGAGTACTGCTGCGTCAGCCAGCCGCCCAGTCCGTAGCCCGCCGCCGCGCCCACCGGAATGGCGATGTAGAAGAACGCCAGCATCCGCGTGCGCTGCTCGCGCGGGTACAAATCCGAGATGATGCTCGGCGCCACCGCGCCATAGCCCGCCTCGCCGATGCCAATCACCGCGCGCGCGACGAGCAACGCGACGAAGGACGTGGCCAGTCCACTGGCTCCCGTCGCGAGGCTCCACAGCAACACGCCGCCCGCCACCAGCAACCGACGTGGATACCTGTCTCCCAGGAAGCCGCCCACCGGCGAGGCCAGCATGAACACCACGATGAACATGGTGCCCAGCAGCCCCGACTGGGTGTCGTTGATGCCGAACTCCTTCTGGATGCCCGGCAGCGCCACCGCGACGATGTACCGGTCCAGGTAGTTGACCAGGTTGATGAGCGTGAGGATGAGCAGCGCGTACCCGGCATTCGACGCGGGGGCGACGGGCGACGTGGTGGGCGAGGGAGACGGAGAGGGCGAGGGTGAGAGATTCACGGAGGGCGCGCTCATGAACGGGCCGCCCCGGCTCCGAAGCGGTGCGCCAGCAGTCCCCACCTCAACCCTCTGTCACTCACGCGGCACCCGTCCAGGCCCAAGGCCTTCACCGACTCCAACAGGATGATGGCCCCAGCGGGGACGACGTCCGCGCGCTTGGGCTGCATGCCCGGCAGGGCTCGTCGCTCCTCCAGCGGCATCCGGCACAGCCGGTCCACGAGCGCGGTCAGCTCGCCCACGGACAGCGTGCCACCGTGCACCCGCTCCGCGTCATACGGGTCGATGGCGTGCTGCACCGCGTACAGCGTCGTCACCGTGCCCGCGACTCCCACCAGCACCGAGGCGGGAGGAGGCGCCGGCAGCGTCTTGAAGGTGTCATGCAGGTGCGACTCGATGCGGGCCCGGTCCTCCGGGGACATCGGGTCGGAGCGCACGCAGCGCTCGGTGAGCCGCACCGCGCCTACGTCGAAGCTGTGACGGAAGTCCACGTGGCCCGCGGGGTTGCCGAAGATGAACTCCGTGGAGCCTCCGCCGATGTCCAGCACCAGCAGCGGCCCCGCTGCCTCGCCCGCGAAGTCCGAGTACACCGCGGCGAAGGACAGCTGCGCCTCCAGTTGCCCGGAGATGATCTCCACCGTGACGCCCGCGCGCTCCTTCGCGGCGGAGAGGAACTCCGCGCCGTTGCTCGCATCGCGCGCCGCACTGGTGGCGGAGACGGCGATGTCCTCCGCGCCCAGCTCCCGCGCCTCGCGCGCGAAGGACTCCAGCACCGCGAGCGTGGCCTCCATCCCCTCCGCCGACAACTGGCGCGTGGCGTCCACGCCTCGGCCCAGCCGGGTGATTTCCGCACGCTCCCGGACGGCCTCGAAGCGGCCCTCCTCCGTGCGCTCCGCGACCAGCAACAGCACGGAGTTGGTACCGATATCGATGGTGGCGAATCGCGGCATGCGCGCAAGCCTACTCAACGCAGCAGCGCTTCCAAAGCGTCCGCCAGCGCCTGGTACTCGTCGGCCGTGTTGTAGAGCTGCGCGGACACCCGGACGTGCCGGTGGGGTGGCTTGGGCCAGGCGGTGATGGGTACCTCGATGCGGTACTCGTCGAACAGACGCAGGTGGAGCGGGTCCAGGTAGAGCGGCGGCTCGGGTTGCACCGGGTAGCCCGGGGGCAGCGTCACCACCGCCATGCTGCCCACCATGTCCTCGGGGCAGGCGGGGGCGGACTTCAGGCGCTCGCACAGCAGCGCGCGCGCGGCCAGGGCCTTGCTGCGGTTGGCCGCCATCAGCTCCGGCCAGCCGCCGGGTAGCAGTCCACCCATCACCCGCAGGGCTTCCGGGACGCAGAGCGCGGCGGACGGGTCATGCGTCCCCGTCCAGTCGAAGTTGAGCCGGAAGCGGGAGCGGTCCGTGCGGGGCGAGTTGCGGCCATGGCTCACCGCCAGGGGCATCAAGCCCTCCTGCAAGTCCCTTCGCACGTGGAGGAAGGCCGCGCCCTTGGGGGCGCACAGCCACTTGTGGCAGTTGCCCGTGTAGTAGCCCGCGCCCAGCGTGCGCAGCGACAGCGGCACCATGCCCGGCCCATGCGCGCCGTCCACCAGCGTCTCGATGCCCTTCTCCCGCAGCGTGGAGATGAGCTGGGAGATGGGCATCACCAGCGCCGTCTGGCTGGAGACGTGGTCCACCAGCAACAGCCGCGTGCGAGGCGTCACGTGCGCGAGCACCGCGTCCACCACCGACTGCGCGGATGTCACCGGCCAGGGCAGCTTCGCCACGACGACCTTCACGCCCCACTGCGCCGCGACGAAGTCGAGCGCGTTGCGGCTGGCGTTGTATTCGTGGTCCGTGGTGAGCAGCTCGTCGCCCGGCTCGAAGCGCAGCGAGCGCAGCACCGTGGTGACACCGCTGGTGGCGTTGGTGACGAAGGACACGTCCTCCGCATCCGCGCCCACGAAGTCCGCGAGCGTGGCCCGGGCCGCGTCCAGCAGCGGCTCGATTTCGCGGTGGAGGAAGCGGACGGGCTCCGACTCCATGCGCGCGCGCAGCTCCGCCTGCTTCTGGAGCACGGCGGTGGGGCACGCACCGTAGGAGCCGTGGTTGAGGAACCGGACCTCGGGGTCCAGTCCCCAGTGGGAACGGAAGGGGGCGCTCATGCGCGGGAACTGGACCCGAGCACGCGCCCCCTGTCAACGTGCCGCGACTTCTACGGCTGCGCGTCCGCGAGCGGCGCCCAGTCGGGCGTCAGGAGCGTGCCCTTCTCCGCCCGCAGGGGAAGCTGGTTGTTGCCCTCCGCCGTCATCACGAAGAGCTGCGAGCCCCCCGCCCGGGTGGTGGAGAAGAGGACCAGCCGACCGTTGGGCGAGAAGGCGGGCTCCTCGTTGTTGCCCTGGTCCTGCGTCAGGCGCGTCACCTTGCCCGTCTCGACGTGGATGGTGAACAGGTCGAACGCGTTGCGCTCGTCGCGCGCGGTGAAGACGATGAGGTCGCCGCGCGGAGACCAGTCCGGCGTCTGGTTGTAGTTGCCCTGGAAGGTGAGGCGCCGCACGCCCGAGCCATCCGCGCCCATGACGTAGATTTGCGGGCTGCCGCCGCGATTGGACACGAAGGCGATGCGCTTGCCGTCGGGCGACCAGGTGGGGCTGGTGTTGAGGCCGTAGGGCGTGTCGGTGATGGCCTTCGGGCCGCTGCCGTCGGCGTTGGACACGTAGATTTGCGCGCTCTCACCCTCGGCCAGCGAGTACGCCAGGCGCTTGCCGTCCGGAGAGAAGGCGCCACCGGTGGCCATCTGCCCGGCGGAGACCACCGAGCGTGCCTCGCCACCCGGACGCTGCACCCAGATGTCCGGCCGGTTCTTCCGGTAGGACGTGTACGCCACCTGCGCGCCGTCCTGGCTCAGCGAGGGGAGGATGTTGATGCCGCCCTTGGTGAGTGACACCGGGTTGCCGCCGTCCCAGTCCGACACCACCACGTCGCGGTTGTTGCCCGCCTTGCGCACGTAGGTGATGCGCGAGAGGAACGGGCTGGGCTCGCGGGTGAAGTGCCGGTACAGCGCGTCCGCCAGCCGGTGGGCCAGCAGGGACGGGTTGTTGCCCGGCGCGTCCTTGGAGACCTTCAGGTCCTCGCGGCCGGTGCCCACGTTGAACAGGCGCAGCTCGCCGCGCAGCGTGCCCGCGTCGTCCGCGAGCGAAATCTTCACCAGCGCCTCGGCGCCCACGTCCGCCCAGCGGCTGAAGGTGATGGTGCCGGCGGCCATGCCCTCCTTGGGGTCGGCCGTGAAGCTCTTGCGGTCCAGCACCTGGAGGATGCCGGAGGCCACGAGGTCGAAGTTGAACGCCGTGTCGAAGGCGCTGGCCTGCGCCTTGGCGCCCTCGTTCTGGGTGATGGGCGCGGGCACCGCCACGGGCAGCGGGCGGAAGTTGGCGCCGGAGATTTCGATGGTCGGGGTCTGTGCGAGCGCCGCGAGCGGGACGAGGACGAGGGAGAGGAGCAGGGCTTTCATAGGGCGTTGAACATCAGGTTGACGCCGTTCTTCTGCAGCGCGTCTCGGAGGTGGTCGGGAGGAGGCGAGAAGGGTGAGGCCTTGCGCACGGCGTTGAGGACCGCCGCGTCGAACAAATCATTGCCGCTGGGCTTGGTGAGTTTCACGTCCAGCACCTCGCCCGCGCGTCCCAGGCGCAGCGCGACGAGCGCCTTGAGGTGCATGCGCTCCGACTCGGGGATGGTGTCCGCGACGCTGTAGTTGCGCCGCACCTGCGCCTGGAGCATCCCGAAGTAGCGCTCGCCCTCGGCGGTGGCCGAGTCGCCGTCCGCGTCTCCATCCTCGGCGCCCTCGGGCTCTTCGTCCGGCGACGCCTTGGCCGTCTTGTCGAAGGCGCCGAAGAGCCGCTTGCGGCGGTCTTCGCCTTCCTTCTCGCCCTTCACCGGCGTGGGCTTGGCCGCGGAGGTGGGCTCCGGCTTGACGCCAGGGATGGGCACCGCGACGGCGGCGGAAGAGGGCGGAGGCGGCGCTTCCGGCGCGGGCTTGGGCGCGTTCACCTCCTTGGGCGGCGGTGGCGGTTGCTCCTTGCGGGGCAGCAGCTTCGCGTCACGCGGCTTGCCCAGGCGCACCAGCGTGGCGCGGATGGGCTGCGCGGTGAGGTCCACCGGGGGCGAGGCGTTGAAGCGCGCGTACAGCACCGCGGCGAGCAGCAGGACGACGTGCCCCACCACCGACGCGATGACGAACGGCGACACCCGCGCGGAGCGATTGACGAGCAGGCTGTGGCTCACCGCGGAGTGCATGGGCTAGCGCTTCGCCTCCTTCGGCTTCTTCGAGGTCGACGAGGTGTTGGACGTCTTGGCCCCTGTCGAAGGGTCCGTGATCATCCCCACATTGTTGATGCCCGCGCGCTGCGCGGCCGCCATGACCTCCACGACGGTGCCGTAGGGCACGTCCCGGTCGGCATGGAGGAACACCTCTTTATCGGCCTGCACCTTGGCGTTGGCGGCGAGCTTCGCCTCCAGCTCCTCCATGGGCACCTCGGCGTCGCCGATGTAGACCTTCTTGCCCGCGTCGATGGAGAGGACCACCTTCTTCTCCGTGGCCTCCACGGGCGCGGCCTTGGTCTCCGGCAGGTTCACCTTCACGCCCTGCTGGATGAGGGGCGCGGTCACCATGAAGATGATGAGCAGCACCAGCATCACGTCCACCATGGGCGTGACGTTGATCTCGCTCATCGTGGTGCGGCCACCGCCGCGATTGCCTCCGCCCATGCCCATGGTCGCGCCCGCCTAGCGGAAGAAGTGACGCTTGATGATGTTGAGGAAGTCCGCGGAGAAGTTCGACATCTCCGTGTCGAACACCTTGATGCGGCTGACGAACGAGTTGTAGGCGACCACGGCCGGAATCGCGGCGAAAAGGCCCGCCGCCGTGGCGAACAGCGCGTTGCCCACCGGCGCCGCCACCGTGGCCAGCGTCGCGTTGCCCTGCTCGGCGATTTGATTGAACGCGCTGAGGATGCCGATGACGGTGCCGAACAGGCCCACGAAGGGCGACGCCGCGCCCACGGTGCCGAGGAACGACACCCGCGCCTCCAGCTCCGTGATTTGCGACGTGGAGGCCCGCATCAGCGCGCGCTCCACGTTCTCGATTCCGCCCAGCCGCTCGGCCATGGCGCCCTCGGCGCCGCCTTCCTTGACCTGGGCCAGCTTGGACAGCTCCTCGTAGCCGGCGCAGAAGACCTTGGAGAGGGGCGAGGCGTCGAGCTTCTGGGCCGTCTGGTAGATGGCCTCCAGCCGGGACGCCTTCCAGAAGGTGTCGAGGAAGGTGAGAGACTGTGCGCGAGCCTTGGAGAGCTGGGTGGCCTTCATGGCGATGAGGGCCCAGGAAGCCACGGAGACACCCATCAGGAGCAGCAGGACGGCCAGCTCGATGAGGGAAGCGTCGCGGATGATCTCCACGTAGTTCATGGCGCCAAGCGCCAGGGGCAGGTGGGGCGTCATGGGTTGGAGCGCGTAACACTCCGCTACAACTGGGTCAAACAAACCAGGGCGGGGGCTGGTTGCCTGCTTGAAGTTGCTTGGCCGTACGGATGAATAATTCCCGGAGGGGGTCGTCAGAGGTGACTGAAACGGGCCGAACACCTCAACACCCCACGGACAGGTTGCCCCCATGAACTCCCGACTGCTGGTTGCTCTCCTCTGCCTGGCGGCGGTCTCCACCGGCTGCATCATCCACGGCGACGACGGCTACGACGAGCCCATCTACCCGGGCGACGCGACGTTCCGCTGGACCTTCGGCGGTCTGCGCTGCGACGAGGACCGCGACATCAAGGGGGTCAACATCACGATTCCCGGTGAGCGCCTCGCCAACGACGGCCAATACGCCTGCCAGGCCAACGGCTTCGACGGCATCGTCCTCCACGACTTCGCGCCGGGCATCTACAGCTTCAACCTGGAGGCCATCAGCTACACCAACGAGGTCCTCTACGAGGCCACCGGCACCTTCCGGGTGGATGGCGACGTGACGGTGAACATCGACCTCGCGCCGCTGGGAGCCCCGCCGTCCTTCGCGTACGTGAACTGGCTGTTCCCGGCGAACTCCAGCAGCGGCAACCCGAACTGCAACCAGGCGGGTGTGGCCTTCGTGGATGCCCGGGTGGATGGTGGGCAGTGGGCGCGCTTCGACTGCGCGGCGGGGCATGGTGGCAACAGCGTGAAGACGCCGTACCTGGACCCGGGTGAGCACAGCCTGGAGCTGGTCGCCCTCGACTCGCAGCAGCGCACGATGTACGCCCACAGTGGCCGGTTCGTCACCCGCTACGGAGAGCCGACGTCCTACACCGCCACCCTGCGCTCCTCGAGCAGCGGCGCCGCCATCCGCTGGCAGTTCGTGGACGGCTCCAGCACGCTGGGCTGCGGGCAGGCCGGAGTGACGCACGTGGAGGCCCGCATCAACGGGGGCGAGTGGGTCCGCTTCAGCTGCTCGGAGGGAAGCTCGGGCGCCAGCGTCACCACGCCCACGCTGAACGCCGGCACCCATGACCTGCAGCTGGTGGCCGTCGATGGGCAGAACAACCCCTGGTATTATTACAGCGGGCAGTTCTCCCTCCAGGCCGGCGAGACGAAGAACGTGTTGGCCTCGATGTGGGTGATTGGTGGGGCGTCCATCAAGTGGGAGCTGCGCTCCGGTGGCTCCGCGCTGAGCTGCTCGCAGGCGGGCATCACCGAGGTGGCCATCAACTTCCGCGACGTCTTCACCGGCAACCTGGTGTACGGCATCACCGGCGACCGGCACGGCTGCAACGACGCGCCGGTGGTCTACGAGTTCCTCCGCCCGGGCCGCTACGAGGTGGAGATGTACGCGAGGGCGGGCAACGGCACGGAGTACTTCTCGGTGGAGGACAGCGTGTTCGTCAACGTCGACGGCCATGTGTTCCCGGGGCCGACCGGCGCCGCCCTCGTCTCGATGTTCCCGCGGCAGTAGCCAAAGCCCGCTCGCTCGTGGGGTGAAGGAGAGGGTCGGGGCCACGTGCCTCGGCCCTCTTCGCGTTGCGGGGGAGCCCGTGGCGTTGGCATCAAACGTGATAGGGACACCGGGCATGCGGCAAGGCAGCCACAGTCCCATTGGCGTATTCGATTCGGGTGTCGGAGGGCTCACGGTCCTCAAGTCACTCATGGCGCACCTCCCCCACGAGAGCACGGTGTACCTGGGGGACACGGCGCGGGTGCCCTACGGCACCAAGTCCGGCGAGGTGGTGACGCGCTACTCGCTGAAGAACGCGGAGTTCCTGCTGGAGCGCGGCATCAAGCTGCTGGTGGTGGCGTGCAACACGGCCTCCGCCGCGGCCCTGCCGGCGCTGGAGGCCGCGCTGCCGGTGCCGGTGGTGGGCGTCATCCAGCCGGGGGCCCAGGCGGCCCTGGAGCGCACGCGGGGCGGCGGCGTGGGCGTCATCGGCACGCCGGGCACCATCCGCTCCGGGGCCTATCAGCGGGCGCTGGAGGCCGCGAATCCCCAGGTGAAGGTGAAGGCGCGCGCGTGTCCGCTCTTCGTGCCGCTGGCGGAGGAAGGGTGGACGACGGGCGACGTGCCCCTGCTGACGGCGCGTGAGTACCTGGGGGAGTTCGCGCGGGACGGCGTGGACACGCTCGTCCTGGGCTGCACGCACTACCCGCTGCTCAAGGGCGTCATCGCGGAGGTGGTGGGGCCCGACGTCGCGCTGGTGGACTCGGCGGAGGCCACCGCGCTGGCGG
Organism: Myxococcus qinghaiensis; assembly: GCF_024198215.1. GTDB lineage: Bacteria > Myxococcota > Myxococcia > Myxococcales > Myxococcaceae > Myxococcus > Myxococcus qinghaiensis. The sequence continues at coordinate 2,473 of NZ_JAKCFA010000008.1, read as the reverse complement.
TGGCGGCGCTGCTGGCTCGCAAGGAGCTGCTGGCTCCGGCCACGACGAGTGGACCGACTCACGCGTACTACGTGACGGACGTGCCCGAGCGCTTCATGGAGGTGGGGGCGAGGTTCCTCGGCCGGCCCATCGACTCCGCCGAGCAGGTGGACCTGAAGTTCTGAGCCGGGAGGAGGCGCCCCGCGCGGCACGCGGGCCTCACTCGTCGAGAGTCCAGGCTCCAGCGCATCGCGTGCCTGGAGCGCGCCCGAGTCAGTCGAGAGTCCAGGCTCCAGCGCATCGCGTGCCTGGAGCTCGCCCGAATCACCGGGACACGGGCGTCGCCGCCCGAGGGCCCGCTCAGGCGGAGGGGCGGGTGGGGACGGGGACGGGCGGAGCCTCTTCCTGCGTCGTGGCCTTGGTGAGCAGCTCCTTGGCGACCTGGACGACAGGAGCCTCGGCGGCGACCTGGGCCTCCACGAGCGCGCGGGCGGCCTCGTCGCCGATGTCGTCCTCGCGGGGGACGAGGCCGGTGACGCGCGTCACCAGTCGCTCGGCCAGGGGGAAGAAGTGCACCAGGTTGAGCGGCCAGTTCAGCCAGCCCACGGTGATGCAGTAGTACTTGTTGAAGGGCGCGGTGTGGTGGATGCGGTGGTGCGCCGGGGGCAGGATGAGGTGCACGCGCTGCAGGAAGCCGATGAGGGCCGGCGGCGAGTCCATGTGCGACCACTTGTGGAACTGGTTGGTCGCCATCACCCAGAAGATCATCGCGCCCAGGAAGCTGGCGCAGAACACCCAGCCGGAGCTGGTGAGCGGCATGGACACGGCGGCCACGGCCACGGGCAGGGAGATGAGGCAGTTGTTGCCGTTGGTCTCCACGAAGTCGTGGCGGGTGATGGCCTTCTCGTCGACGTGGTGCTCGCGGAAGGGGCGGATGAGGGCCTTGCCCAGAATGGGCATCTCCGTGGAGCCCCACGTGTCGCCCATCCAGTGGACGAAGCCGGAGACGAAGTCCGCGGCGAGGTAGCCCAACAGCACCGCGCTCAAGAGCAGCCACGGGCCGCCATGCGGGTTGTTGTAGAGCCGGTAGACGAGGAACAGCTCCAGCGCGATGAAGCTGACGATGGCGCCAATCTCCATGGCGCGGATGGCGGGTGAGTAGCCTCCGGCCAGGACCTGGGCGTCCTGGAGGCGAACCTTGTTCTTGATCTCGTTCGTCTTCTTCATCCGTGGAGTCCTGGACGTTGGCGCCGCTCAACACCGCACCGCGAGGTCCTGTACGTACCCCAGCCGCTTTCGGCTTTTCAACGGACGGAGGTCGCGTTCCCGCACGAAGGGTGGGCTGCACGGCAGGCGGGCGTCGACCGCAAGAATTGCGCGCGTCTGGCGGACCGTCCCCCAGGGCGCGACATGCGGGGTTGACGCTTACCTTGTGTCGTGGGGAAGCGGCTGGTACGGTCCGCCCCTCGGCAATGACGAAAACCTTCGAGAAGGCCGTCACCGGCTTCAACCACAACATCAAGCACAAGGGGAAGGTCTACCACGTCCAGACCGAGGACTCGGGCGTCAACAACCCCCACATCATCACCCACCTGTTCGTGGGCGGTAACATCCTCGCGTCCAAGAAGACGTCCTACTCGGACATCCTCAACGCGGAGAATCTGGCGGAGGTCGTCCGGGAGTTGATGGAGGAGCAGCACAAGGAGATGCTGCGCAACCTCATCAACAACGTGTACGACAACTTCGAGTCCACCGTCCGGCACTATCAGCCCGGTCAGCTGGCTTCGGAGGCCGAACAGGCCCACGCGAAGATGCAGCCCGGCCCTGTCGCACCCAAGCCGGTGGTCGTCGCTCCCGTCGCGCCCCTGCCTCCCGCGCTTCCCCCCGAGGTCGCCGCCGCTCGCGCCCTGAAGGAGAAGCCGAAGATCAACGAGGTCGGCGTCGAGACGCTGTTCGGCGAGGACCTCATCTCCGAGAAGAGCCTCGACGAGGTCATCCTCAGCTACCTCGCCGGAGAAGGCGACCAGTAGCCCGCGGCTCCCTGGTGGCACGTCGTCCCGGGAGCGCGCTGTCGGGAAGTCGACACTTCCCGACTAGGGCCAATGCCGGTCAGTTAGGGCGGGGGCGTTTCACCCACTTCTTGTCGTAGTTGCTCATTTTTATCTTTACGACTCGTGGGTAGCGCCTCTCGCTCCTTCGTTCCGGGAGTAGAAGCAGTCCCAGGTGCCTGCGCAGGTCGAGGAGGTGCTCCGGAATCCGTCCGGGCGCCAGCGGCGGAGTCGACCAGACCAGCCACGCGTTGCGGATGAGTGACAGCGCATTGACGAAGCTGATGCGCGTCGGCTCCACGCCGGCTTCATCCGCGGATCGCTCCATCTCGACACGCACCAGGTTGTACGCCAGCAGAATGCCCCACACCTCCTGCCGCACGCCCTGCGGCGTGCGGCTGCGGATGGCTTCCTGTCGGTCCAACAGGTGCGTCTTGATTTCGTCG
>NZ_JAKCFA010000079.1 GCF_024198215.1 Myxococcus qinghaiensis | reverse complement strand
TCGGCGGCGCTACCCAGGTGGTGGTGCCCGACAACCTCAAGGCGGGCGTCACCCGGGCGCACCGGTACGAGCCGGACTTGAATCCCACGTACGCGGACCTGGCGCGGCACTACGGCTTCGCGATTCTGCCCGCGCGCCCGCGCCGGCCTCGGGACAAGGCGAAGGTGGAGGTGGGCGTGCTGCTGGCGGAGCGGTGGATTCTGGCGGCGCTGCGCCACCGGCACTTCACCTCGCTTTACCAGGTGCAGCAGGCGGTGAAGCCGCTGCTGGAGAAGCTCAACTCGCGGCCCATGCGCAAGCTGGGCAAGTCGCGCTGGGAGCTCTTCGAGCAGGTGGAGAAGGCCACGCTGCGGGCCCTGCCTGCGAGGCCGTACGAGCTGGCCTTCTGGAAGAAGGCGCGCGTCAACATCGACTACCACGTGGAGCTGGAAGGCCACTGGTACAGCGTGCCGTACACGCTGGTGGGCAAGCCGGTGGAGGTGCGCCACACGGAAGGCTGCGTCGAGGTCTTCCTCGGGGGCCGCCGCGTGGCCAGCCACGTGCGCGGCCTGGAGAAGGGACGCTTCACCACGCAGCCCGAGCACATGCCCGCCTCCCACCGGCAGCACGCCGAGTGGACACCCTCTCGCCTCATCCGCTGGGCCGAAGGCGTGGGCCCCTCGTGCGCGAAGCTGGTGGAGGAGCTGATGACGAAGCGGCCCCATCCCCAGCAGGGCTTCCGCTCGGCGCTGGGCGTGCTGCGTCTGGCCGAGGAGAAGCGTTACGGCAAGCCGCGCGTGGAGAAGGCCTGCGCCCGGGCGCTGCGCCACCGCGCCGTCGGCTACAAGTCCGTGGTCGCCATCCTCCAGCACCGCCTCGAGGATGCCGACGAGAAGACGGCCGAGAAGGACCCGCTGCCCGAGCACGAGAACGTGCGCGGCGCCCACTACTACCACTGACGACACGCGCGGCTTGACGGCCGTGTGCGGACATTTCCCGCCGGTGCTGGCCCTCAAGTCTCCCAGCATCGGCGGTGGCCTGCGCGCGCCCTCATGGGCGAGTTGCGGCCGGACCACTGAGACAGACGGAAGGGGAAGCGAAGAAATGCTGGTGGACCAGACGCTGGAGAAGCTCAACGCGATGAAGCTGCATGGCATGGCCAACTACCTGCGCAGCTGGGTGGAGAAGCCTGGGGACAAGGGCCTGAGCGCCGTGGACCTGGTGGGCCTCCTGGCGGACGCGGAGTGGATGTACCGGGAGAACAAGAAGCTCACCTCGCGCCTGCAGCACGCGAAGCTGCGCCAGCAGGCATGCCTGGAGGACATCGACTATGCCCACGCGCGGGGCCTCACCAAACCGCAGGTGATGGAGCTGTCCACCTCGAAGTGGGTGGCCGACAAGCAGAACGTGCTGCTGACCGGGCCCACCGGCGTGGGCAAGAGCTACCTGGCGTGCGCGCTGGGGCAGAAGGCCTGCCGTGATG
>NZ_JAKCFA010000078.1 GCF_024198215.1 Myxococcus qinghaiensis | reverse complement strand
GATGCCCGCCGCTACCTCGACATGGCCCTGCTGACTTCAAACCCAGACACCGCTGAATGAATCCGCCAAGGAGCCTTCCTCCCTCGTTCCCCCTCCGAACCAACTACACACGATTCGGGACTTGACCCCTCTCGCAGTTGATTCCATCAACGCGATAGCTCGGCGATCCTTTTTCTCCTCAAGGAATCGGTGGCCATGAACTACAGCGTTCCTGCGATTGTAGTGGGCTTCGTATGCCCGGTTCCGGTGCGGCTTGTTCGGCACCAAGCGGCCCTGCTGTTCAAGGATTGCCTCGGCAAACTGTCGTGCGCCTCCGCCTTGCTCCGTTTGGACCACGGTCTCAATCGCGCGGCAGAACAGTTCGTATCGGTCATCAACAACGTCCTGCTGGCATGCTCGAAAGAAGGACCGGACTCCACGCAGAAAGTAGTCATACCCGCGCTCCCTCCAGTCCTCGGCCGTCAGCTTGAGGAGGCTCGAGGTGATGGCGGGCACCTTGTCGATGTCGAAGCGCAGCCGACGCCACCCCTCACGAGCTGACCATGGCTCCAGGGAAGTAATGCCCTGAAGGGAGCGCTGGCCATCCGGTTCGTGGAGTTCGACCGTAATGACCCGGTGAGCCATACCCCACCCGGACACCATCGAAAGCGCGATGTCCACGAGTCCGAGCTTGCGTTCGAGTTCAACGTCTACCGCGCCAATGACCGTGTCGTCGACTTCCTGCTCGGCCCACACAACGAAGCTTGGTGACTCCAGGGGCTCCAGCGCCTCCGGGCTGTACTGCTTGGAGAAGCTCGCAGGAATGTCAACGGGAGCGAGCGGCCAGGTCGTCGTAAGATAGACGTCCGGAGCTAGCACCACGCGTTCCGTATTGGGCAGCCGTCCATGGAGGCCGTTCACAGCCATCAACGCGCGCTTGAGCATCTTCGTCGCCAAGGACGGACCTCCATCTGGTCGCGGCGCTCACCCACTTCAAGCCGCCCCCCGAGATTAGGTGGGGAGTGGCTAGTTGGAAGTTCCTGGCTTCGGACTCTTTCAGGACGGAGGTGCATCTTCCACGCGCACAGATGCAGCCCACGAACGTGCAGACCAAGCTCGTGCATTAGGCGACGACCCATAGCTGGCTGGGGAGACCTCGAGGCTGGTCTCCCCAGTTCAATCTAGTGTCCCACCATCAAGAGCGGCGCCGCCCCAGCGGGTCCCGGATGCTCTGCATCATCTCCCTCATGGCGCGCATGCCGCCCGGGTCCCGGATGTTCTCCATCAGCTCCTTCGCGGCTCGCAGGCCGCCCGGGTCCCGGATGTTCTCCATCAGCTCCTTCGCGGCTCGCAGGCCGCCCGGGTCGCGGACGTTCTCCATCAGCTCCTTCGCGGCTCGCAGGCCGCCCGGGTCGCGGACGTTCTCCATCAGCTCCTTCGCGGCTCGCAGGCCGCCCGGGTCGCGGACGTTCTCCATCAGCTCCTTCGCGGCGCGCAGG
>NZ_JAKCFA010000077.1 GCF_024198215.1 Myxococcus qinghaiensis | reverse complement strand
CGGAACCTGTCAACGTGAATGAGACAGTGAAACTGAGAGATTAGTGCGCAGCTGTCTGTGAGCTGGGGAGCTGCGCGGGGTTGTTTATCCAGACGGCGTTCGGAAGGGCCTGGGGCTTCGGAGGGCCGTGGGGGAATCGCTCGGGGTGAGCGGCGAAGGCGGCCTCGAGAACGGTGGCGCGGGCCGCGAGGCGTGCGTGCGCCAGGCCGTGGTGGACGTCGTGAGGGGTGAGCAGACCCAAGCCCGAGTGGTGGTGCTCCTCGTTGTACCAGCGGAAGAAGTCGGCGCAGAAGGCGCGGGCATCCTGGAGGCAGCCGAAAACGCGGGGGAAGTCGGGCCGGTACTTCAGCGTCTTGAAGTGGGCCTCGCTGAAGGGGTTGTCGTTGGAGACATGGGGCCGGGAGTGCGTCTTCGTCACGCCGAGGTCCGCCATCAGCAAGGCCACGGGCTTGGAGGTCATCGAGGAGCCGCGGTCGGCGTGAATCGTCAGCTGGCCGGGTTGGATGCCCTGGCGCTCGCAGGTTTGCGCCAACAGCTTCTGGGCCAGGGTGGCCGACTCGCGGTGCGCCACCATCCAGCCGACAACGGAGCGGCTGTACACGTCGAGGACGACGTAGAGGTAGAAGTACGTCCACTTTCCCGGGCCGTGCAGCTTGGAAATATCCCAACTCCAGAGTTCGTTCGGCTTCGTCGCGTGCAGCTGAGGCACCGGGTGGTTGGGGTGGCGCAGCTGGTTGCGGCGCTCACGCACCTCCTGGTTCTCGGCCAGCACCCGGTACAGCGTCCGCTCCGAGCATAGGTAGCGCCCTTCATCGAGCAGCTGCGCGTAGACTTCCGCGGGCGCCGCATCCGCGAATCTCGGCTCATGCAGCACGGTGAGTACCTCCGCCCGCTGCTCGGAGGACAAGGCCCTCGGCTGACGGCGTCCGCGGGCCAGCCCCTGCCTCGGCCGCAGGCTCCGGTAGAAGGTGGCTCTCGACAGGCCCATCACCTGGCACACCGGCAAGACTCCCAGCTCTCCAACGGCGTCTCGTGCCGCCGCCATCAGGGCTCCTCGTCTTGCTTGGGCAGATCCACTCCCAGGATTTCCGATACTTTTTTTTGGAGGTCCAGCAGGGCCTCGGCGCGTTTGAGCCGCGCCTGGGAGCGGGCCAGCTCCTTCTCCAACTCGGCGATTCTCCGGGCCCCTGGCTCGGGCACCTTCGCCGGGGGACCTCGCTTGCCAGGCGCCAGTGCTGCCAGTCCTCCGGCCTCGCGTTGGCGTCGCCACACGCTCAAGAGCGAGGAGTACAGCCCCTCACGGCGCAGCAGCGCTCCCACCTCACCGGGCTTCGTGCAGCGGTCCGCTTCCTCGAGGATGCGCCGCTTGTCCTCCGCCGTGAAGCGACGACGCTTCGCCTTCTCCACCACCTCGGTCTCCTCAACCCGAGCCTCTTTCACCACCGGATTCATCGTCCCTGCCTGGCTCGCCCTGCACACTAAACTGCTGGGTACGAACTGTCTCACTCACGTTGGCAGAGAGGG
>NZ_JAKCFA010000076.1 GCF_024198215.1 Myxococcus qinghaiensis | reverse complement strand
GAGACGCTTGCGGCCCACTTCGAAGCCCAGGTGGAGAAGACGCCGGGCGCGGTGGCGGTGGAGTGCGGCGAGGAGTCGCTGACGTACGCGCAGCTCAACGAGCGGGCGAACCAACTGGCGCACCACCTGAGGGCGGTGGGCGTAGGCCCCGAGGTGAGGGTGGGGCTGTGCGTGGAGCGCGGAGTGGAGTGGTTGGTGTCGGTGCTGGGGGTGGTGAAGGCGGGAGGAGCGTACGTGCCGCTGGAGGCGGGAGTGCCAGCGGAGCGGTTGAGGTGGATGAAGAGGGAAGCGGGAGTGGCGGTGGTGGCGGGGACGGACGCGCAGGTGGAGGAAGTAGCGGAGAGCGCGGACGTGGTGGTGAGCGTGGACGGAGATGGTGCCGCGATTGCGCGCCAGCCGCGAAGCAACCCCGAGAGGAAGGGCAGCGGAGGCAACCTGGCGTACGTGATGTACACGTCAGGAAGCACGGGGACGCCGAAGGGAGTGGGAGTGCCGCAGAGGGCGGTGGCGAGGCTGGTGCTGGGGGCCAGCTACGCGCGCTTCGGAGCGGACGAGGTGTGGCTGCAGCTTGCGCCGGTGTCGTTCGACGCGTCGACGTTGGAGGTATGGGGCGCGTTGCTGCATGGGGCGAAGCTGGTGGTGTACCCGGCGAAGGAAGTGTCGCTGGAGGAAGTGGGCCGCACGCTGACGAAGAGTGGAGTGACGTCGCTGTGGCTGACAGCGGCGCTCTTCGAGCAGATGCAGGCGTACCAGCCGGAAGCCCTCAAGCAAGTGAGGCAAGTGCTGGCGGGAGGAGACGTGCTTCCGGCACAGCGAGTGAGAGAGCGACTGCGGCAGGGAGGCACGCTCATCAACGGGTACGGGCCGACGGAGAACACGACTTTCACCACGGCCTACCGGATGGAAGACGAGCGAGAAGTGGGCGCTCGGGGTGTGCCCATTGGACGTCCGGTGGAAGGCACGGAGGTGTACGTGCTGGACGAGCGGATGCAGCCAGTGGCGGTGGGAGTACCGGGCGAGTTGTACGCGGGAGGAGAGGGGCTGGCGCAGGGCTACGTGGGGCGTCCTGAATGGACGGCGGAACGCTTCGTACCGAGTCCGTACGGCGAAGGAGAGCGGCTGTACCGGACAGGGGACGTGGTGCGGTGGCGGGCGGACGGAGCGCTGGAGTTCCTGGGCCGACGAGACAGCCAGGTGAAGGTGAGGGGCTACCGGATTGAGTTGGGGGAGGTGGAGGAGGGACTGAAGCAGCAGGTGGGGGTGAAGGAAGCAGTGGCAGTGGTGAGGGAAGAGCGAGGGGACAAGAAGCTGGTGGGGTACGTGGTGGGGACGGGGTTGGAAGCCAGCGCGGTGAAGGAAGGCCTCAAGAGAAGGCTGCCGGAGTACCTGGTGCCGACGGTGGTGGTGGTGCTGGAGGCGCTGCCGCTGACGGCGAACGGGAAGGTGGACCGCAGGGCATTGCCGGCGCCGGAAGACGTGGCGCAGGCAGCGGAGGAGTACGAGGCGCCGAGGCCGGGGACGGAAGAGAAGCTGGCGGAGGTCTTCGCGGAGGT
>NZ_JAKCFA010000074.1 GCF_024198215.1 Myxococcus qinghaiensis | reverse complement strand
TGGGGTCGACCTTTGCCACGACGTGTCGTGTCCCATGCCTCACGCCGCGTCAGCGAGCGACAAGCCTCCCGCCGGCTGCTGGCCTGCTCCTTCTGCAGCCGCCCATCCCCCCTGAACGCTTACGCCTTCGTTACGGGAGGCTCCGCACGTGCGACCGGCATTTTCAGAACGCCGAGCGCGCTGAAGCTCGCCATCAGGCACATCAGCGTCTTTCGCGCATGTCGCTGCATCTGGGCTCCTTCATCCGAGCGGACTTCAGGAGTCTACCACCCAGAAGGTGCTCTCGCGGTCACGCGGAGCAACAAGAGGCCGACGAGTTCCGCATCCACATTCCCAAGTTTCAATCCACCCTCCTCACGGTCACGAGGAGCGACTGGGCTTCGAGTCCAACGAAGTCCTCGAAGAGAAGTTTCAAACCACGATCCTCGCCGTCACGAGGAGCGAAAACGCAGGTGATTCCAGGTGTCGAGCGTGTACTTGTTTCAACCCACGCTCCTCGCGGTCACGAGGAGCGACCGAGTGTGCTGGTGAACCTCATCCTCGACGTGGTGTTTCAACTTACGCTCCTCGCGGTCACGAGGAGCGACAGTCCTTGGGGTCGTACAGCGCCCCGCTCTGGAAGTTTCAACCCACGCTCCTCGCGGTCACGAGGAGCGACCGGTGTAGATGCGCCGCCACGCCACGCCCTCGCAGTTTCAACCCACGCTCCTCGCGGTCATGAGGAGCGACCTACGTGCCCGAGCACAGGCTCAATGCCGCTGCGGCGTTTCAACCCACGCTCCTCGCGGTCACGAGGAGCGACGCGTGATGCCGGCACCGACCTTCGCGGTGTAGTTTCAAACCACGCTCCTCGCGGTCACGAGGAGCGACCTCACGAAGCGAGGGCCACTCATGGCCTTTCCGTTTCAACCCACGCGCCTCACGGTCACGAGGAGCGACTGATGACTAGCGGAAGCGTCGCCCGGTTCTCCTGGTTTCAACCCACGCTCCGCACGTCACAAGGAGCGACCGCCACGCGCGCCGCAAGGCCATGGCACTCTCCAGGTTTCAACCCACGCTTCTCGCGGTCACGAGGAGCGACGACAGCCCCGCCACGCGTTACAGGCGCGGCGGTTGTTTCAACCCACGCTCCTCGCGGGCACGAGAATCGACCCAGTCCCTTGTGCGCGAAGAAGTGCATCATGTTGTTTCAACCCACGCTCCTCGCAGTCACGAGGAGCGGCGGCAAGCGCGACAGGCTCCCAGCCGAGCAGCAGACTTCAACCCACGCTTCTCACAGTCACGAGGAGCGACCCCACAACACGCACGCACACCGGCCCGGTCCGTTTCAACCCACGCTCCTCGCGGTCACGAGGAGCGACGTGGACAGCGTCGACCGGCGCGTCACCGAGCAGTTTCAACCCACGCTCCTCGCGGTCACGAGGAGCGACCGTCCAGCCCGGGTTGGACCAGTCGAGCACGCCGTAATTTCGTAAGCGTTCAGGGGGGATGGGCGGCTGCAGAAGGAGCAGGCCAGCAGCCGGCGGGAGGCTTGTCGCTCGCTGACGCGGCGTGAGGCATGGGACACGACACGTCGTGGCAAAGGTCGACCCCAAG
>NZ_JAKCFA010000073.1 GCF_024198215.1 Myxococcus qinghaiensis | reverse complement strand
CCTGCGCGCGCAACGTCTCCCTCATCTGCTCCAAATCCATACCGTCGCTCCTCGTCCCACCCATGGAGCGACAACCTCCTCACCTCATACCCCGCTTGTCACGACGGGCTCCGGCGAGGAGTTACGGCGAAAGTGTCGACCTCGGTGCGGTACTCGCTGCCGTTCGCGCCGTACCCCGCCACTCCGGGATTGGTGTGGATGAGGCGGGCGCCATCCAGGCAGAACGCATCCGACGTGGTGAAGCTCACCTGCCCCACCACGCCGTCCTGCGCCACCGACTTGCGACACCGGGTGATGCGCGACAGCGTCCCGCTCAGCGTGAAGCCCACGCCCGCCAGGCCCGCGCCCGAGCGGCTGTTGTAGCTGAGCGTGAGCTCCGGCTGCATGCCGGCGCGCCCCGGGGGCACCCACAACGGTAGGCCATAGGAGGCCGCGCCGTCGGCCGTCAGGGAGTAGCTGCCCTCCGTCGCGCCCGGCGTGACGCCGGCATGGGCGTTGGTATCCACCACCGTCCCAGACGGGGCGATGAGGCGCTCGGTACCACTGAGCCGGCTGGCCAAGTAGCCCGCCAGCACTTCATTTCCGTCCAGTCCCTCGGTGGGGCCACAGGAACTCAGGAGACTGACGCCGTACAGGCTGAGGGTGAGCAACGAGAGGATACGCTTCATATGGACACCCTTTCTGGGGGTATGGCTGTCACGAGGGTTGGCGGGCTTCGTCAGGCGAATCATCGCGAGGCCTCCTCGGACTTCAGCTCTTCGAGGTCCCCACCCACGCATTCGCCGGCCCTGCAGTAGGCGTCCCCAAAGCAGGCTCCGCAGCTCATCGTCCCACCACAGACATTGTCGACGCTTCCGCACTCCCTACCGTCGCAGGCGTTGGGGTCCGCCGAGCAACCGCAGACGTTGGGAGTGCCACCGCCGCCGCAGGTGTTGTAGCCAGTGCAGTCTCCTCCGCAGCTATAGGTGCCCCCGCAGCCGTTGGACACCAGTCCGCAGTTCTTCCCGGCGCAGGCAGTTGTCTGCGCAATGGGGGTACAACCGCAGGCATTGGGAGTGCCGCCGCCGCCGCAACTCTGGGGACTGGCGCAGCCACCGCAATTCCACGTGCTACCACAACCGTTGGGGACCAGGCCGCACTTGCCTTGACAGGCGGTTTCCCGGGGGATGGGTGCGCACGCGCACACGTTGGGGACGCCGCCGACGCCGCAGGCCTGGCCACTCGGGCAGGCACCACAGTCCAAGTTCTTTCCGCAGCCGTCGTCCATGAGGCCGCAATTCTTGCCTTGCGCCTGACACGTCGTCGGCTCGCAGCACACCTGAGCCACGTTCACCTGGCACGCGTCTCCTTCCATGCCTGAGGCGCTCTCGTCGATGGCGCCATCACAGTCGTCGTCCCGCCCATTGCAGTTCTCCGCAGCGCCAGGGGCCCCATCCGCCACGCCGTCGTGGTTGTCGTCACAGCCGTTGCAGGTGATTTCGCTCGTCGGGACTGGGGGCCGGCACAGTCCGATGGAGCCGTCTGCATGGCAGAGGGAATACCCTCCCGCGCCACAGTTGGAGCATGGCTTCGTGCTTCCCGGAGTGTTGCCGCGCACCTTTGTTGATGGTCGGGTGAGCCGGCTGGTTGATGGCCATCGCTGGAGGCACGCGTCAGCGCGCCGCGCAGCTTGATGGACATCACGGGCGAGCGCGCGCAGCGCGCAAGCCCT
>NZ_JAKCFA010000072.1 GCF_024198215.1 Myxococcus qinghaiensis | reverse complement strand
GGGCACGCTGCTGTTCCCGACGGCGGAAGGGACGCTGCGGCCAGGCGCCTTCGCTTCGGTGGGGCTGGGGGTGGACAATGCGCGCTGAGCGGCCTTGGTGCGGCGGGCTTGGCCTGGCGCTGGTGCTAGCCGTTCTGGCCTCCGGGTGCGCCTCGTTGCCGGCGAGGCCGGGCCAGGCGGGCCGAGGGGCCACCCTTGCCTTCACTCCCTTCTCAGTGCCCACCCATGTGGCGAGGAGTGCGGCGGCAGGTGTGTATCGGGGGGAGGAGTCAGGCTCCGCGGATGGGCCGCCCGAGATAGGGCCGATGGGCCTGCGACGCGGGCTCCAGGGGGTGGTCGTCGACAGGGGCGGGGCGCGAGGCTCAGACAGGGAGGGCGGCGTCTTCGTCTGTGGCGGCAAGGCCTTGCCCTCGGGCTGGCCTCACCTGGACTCCAGCCGGGAGGTACTGGCGCCCTTCCTGGCGTGTGCCTCGCCCGCGGAGTTCGTGGCCATGCAGCGCGGGGTGGACATGGCCGCGCTGGTGGAGTCCCTCACAGCCTGGGACGCCGTCCGCCTGGGAGCCCTGGGGCCCCTGGACGCACGAGCCTCGGTCGCCCTGGGCCGTAAGCGCGCGGCCTTCATCGTCACGTCCGTGGAGAGGTACGGCGTGCCGTATTCCGAGGTGCTCGCCCTCTTCGTCCTGCACGCGGCCTTCGACGACGAGCTGCGTGAGGTGGTGCAGCGTCTGGCCCGCGACAAGCAACTGGGCGAGACGCTGGGCGCCATGCCCGTCGTCCGCGAGGAGCTGAAGCGGCGGGGCCTGGCGCTGGAGGGCTTCCCAGAGCGGGGAGAGCAGGGCCGCGACGTGCTGCGCGGGCTGGGGCGCGCGGGCCGGGACATGCTCTCCAGTAGCTTGGTGAGTGGCGAGGCTCGGTACACGGAGCTCATGGCCATGCGTGGGCAGATGCCCCCGCCCTATCAGGCTGCGCTCGACGAAGTGCAGAAGGCGTTGATGGAGAGGCACTACTCGCCGGGAAGCGTCTCGGCGGGAGCCTTCGACCACCTCACCTTCGGTGTGCCGGTGGGCTTTTACCACCTGGTGGCCGGCACAGGGCACGGGGCGTACTCGCTGGCGCAGGGCAAGTACGAGCAGGCCACGCGCGAGTTGGCGCCGGTCGCGCTGATGGTGGCGCTGTATGCCGGGGGCAAGGGCGCGCGCGCGCTGGTGGAGTCCAACGCTGGTGGGCGGGCGAGTCTGCGGCGGCTCGCGGCCTCGGAAGTCGAAGTGCTGAAGGCCGTCTTGAAGGAGCTGGAGGAGGAATTCGGCCCCGACGCCATCCGCGAGGGCTTCGCCATCCTGCGGGGCGACAGGAAGATCGCCTTCGCCGCGCTGACGGAGGGGCGGGCTGGCGTCGTCGCCATCGTTGAGGCCCGCGGAAATCCCGCGAAGGCTCAGACGCTGCTGATGGAGGTGGCCAGCCGAGAGTCCGCAAAGCCCGTGGTCACAAGGGGTTCGGCGGGGAAGCGGTCCGACAACCTGGACCTCTTCGAGCAGAACGCCGAGGTGTCCGCTGCAGAGGCGCAGGCGGCCAGTCGCGAGTCCTCCGGGGCTGCGGCGACGAGAGGCGGCGCGAGTCGCGAGTCCGCGCAGCCCGCAGCTTCACGGGGCGCAAGCGGGAATCGGTACGTCAACCTGGACCTCTTCGCGCAGGACGCCAAGGTCGGCGCAAAGGAGTCCGCGAGGGCCAAGCTGTTCCAGGCGGAGCTGGAGTCCTCGGGGCCCCGTCTGTAACCGTTCAGGGGTGGTGTTGAGGCCGTCGTCGCGGTGTGCAACCCGTGGCGGATGCAAACGAAACCCACTGCGACGCTGGAATCGAAGATTGAACGACTGGTCCACGAGCACCTGGTGGAGC
>NZ_JAKCFA010000071.1 GCF_024198215.1 Myxococcus qinghaiensis | reverse complement strand
CTCCGCCAGCGGGCGAACGGCGAAGTGTCTCTGCGTGCCGAGGCGCGCGCGCCGCTTCGCTGAACCTCGCTTCGCCCTTCCACGAACATCCTCGCCGCACCAGACGGGGCGCGGCGAGGAGTTACGACTCTCCGGTAGCTCATCCGCGCGCGTCCCTGGGCGCACCGCGGGGGCGGTGCTCGTGGACTCGCGAGGATGCACGGGATGACTGGCCGGGTAGGCGCTCACCCCACCTGCCAGCCGAGTTTCTTCCAACTGTTTTCTGGGTGTGCGGACCGCCGTCCCGACTGCTCCGACTTGCGGTCCGCTTGGCCGACCCCGGGGCGATCCGCTTGGCCGACCCCGCTACGAACTGCTTGGGTGACCCGCCTGCGATCCATTACCCCGGTCCGTCACAGCGGAGAGTCGCGGGTGAAGGCGGCGGCGCGGTTGGGCATTTCCGAGCCGACGCTGGGGGCCTGGCTGCGTGGGACTCCGTGGAGGAAGAAGGAGGGCAGTGCGCAGGCCCTCAAGCCGGGAGAGCGGCTGGTGCCGGTGGCGGTACGGGAGAAGCCGGAGCGGGCTTTTCCGGGGACGGACGTGCGCGCGGGCGGCGCGGTGGTGGTGGCGCCGACGGGCTGGCGGGTGGAGGGGCTGACGCCCAGCGAGGCCGCGGCGGTGTTGAGGGCGCTGGGGTGCTGACGCTGACGAGGGCGGTGAGAGTCTTCGCGTGCGCCCAGCCGGTGGACATGCGGCGGGGCTTCGACGGGCTGGCGGCCCTCGTCGAGCAGCAATTGGGGAAGGAGTTGCTGGAGGGCGACGTCTTCGTCTTCACCGGGCGCTGCCGCAAGAGGGCCAAGGTTTTGTACTTCGACGGCACCGGGCTGGTGCTGCTTTCCAAGCGCCTCTTCCAGGGGCGCTTCGCGCGGCCTTGGGCCGAGGAAGGGGCGACGTGCGTCGCACTCACCATGGCCGAGCTGTCCCTCTTCCTGGAGGGGTGCGAGGTGGCGGGGCGTTGGCGGCTGTCGCCTCCGGCCTTCGAGGAGAAAGGACTTGCGCTGGCGCGCTGAAGTAAGGCACCCACCGGCGTACTCGCCATGACGCGCCTGGAGCACCTCACCGACGTTGACGCCGTCCGCCAGGTGGCGACGCTGCTGGAGGCGGAAAATGCCCGGCTGCACCAGCGCATTGAGCAACTGGTGCGGGAGAATGCGCAACTGAAGGGCGTGGACGGGGTGTCCCAGCTTCAGTTGGAAATGGAGCAACTGAAGGAGCAGCTGGCCGCCCTGCAGCAGCTTCACTTCGGCACCTCCAGCGAGAAGCTGCCCCGCGCGCCCGGGGTGAAGCCGCCGCGCACGAAGCCCCAGCGTGGGCATGGCCCTCGCGCTCAGCCCGAGTTGCCGGTGCAGGAGGTGCTGCTGCCTCTCGACGACGCCGACAAGGTGTGCGGCCTGTGCGGCGAGGGACTGCACGCGTGGGAGGGGCAGACGGAGGACGCGGAGGAAGTCACCGTGGTGGAGCGCAGCTTCGTACTGCGCCGCCTGAAGAGGCAGAAGTACCGCTGCGGCCACGGCTGCGCCCCGGTGACGGCGCCCGCCCCGCCGCGCCTCATTCCCGGCGGACGCTACTCGGTGGAATTCGCCGTCCACGTGGCCCTCATGAAGTACGGCTTCCACCTGCCCCTGGCACGCCAGCAGAAGCTGTATTCGCGCGAGGGCCTGGTGGTGGAGAGCCAGACTCTCTGGGACCAACTCGAGGCCCTTGCCCGCCACCTGGAGAAGTCCTACGAGGCGCTGCTGGCCGAGGTATTCACCTCGTCTCTCATTCACGCCGACGAGACGCACTGGCACCTGCTGGTGCCGGGTGCGTGTACCGGGGCAAGGTGAGCACCGATTCCAGGCCAAGCCGAGCAGCGATTCCGGAGCAAGGTGAGCAGCAGTTCCGGGGATGCCGAGCAGGCATTCCGGGCATGTCGAGCACCGATTCCGGGG
>NZ_JAKCFA010000070.1 GCF_024198215.1 Myxococcus qinghaiensis | reverse complement strand
CGAAGGCTCGCAAGCAGGTGAAGTGAGAGAACGTCCCAGCGTCGCTGACGCTCCGACTGCTCGCCATGGCCGGAACGGCTGCTCGGCTTGAGCTGGAATGGGTGCTCACCATCGCCGGAATACGCACCGGGTACCGGCACCCGCTGGTACGTGTGGACGGTGGCCAGTCCCCACGCCGTGTACCACCGCATGTTTCCCAGCCGCTCCGGCGCCACGGCCAAGACGGTGCTGGGGGACTACGAAGGCGTCGTCCTCGTCGACGGCTACGCGGCGTACCAGACAGCCACCAAGTCCGGCGCGGACGGCCCAGCCTCTGCCCAACTGGCCTTCTGCTGGGCCCACGTGCGCCGAAAATTCCTGGAGGCCCAGAAGACGAAGCCCGTCTGCCAAGAGGTGCTTCTCCTCATTGGGGAGTTGTATGCCATTGAGGCCGACTTGCCCTCGCCCCATGCCCTCACGGGAGAGGCGCGCACCGCGGCCCTCGCGCACCGGCTCGCCGTGCGCCAGGAGAAGTCCGCCCCAGTAGTGGCGAGCATCCGTGCGTGGGCCTTGGCGCAGCGCAGTCTGCCGGGCAGCGCCTTCCGCAAGGCGCTGGAGTACATGCACAAACTCTGGCCCGGGCTGACTCTCTTCCTCTCCAACCCCCTGGTGCCCCTGGATAACAACCACGTCGAGCGCCAGATGCGCGACGTCGTCCTCGGCAGGAAGAACCACTACGGCAGCAAGTCCGAGAGAGGCACCCAGGTGGCCGCCCTCTTCTACTCGCTGATTGAGACGGCGAAGTTGCGCGGCGAAGACCCGGGGGACTACCTGCTGCGCGCCGCCCTCGCCGCCATCGACAACCCCAGCACCGTCACGTTGCCGAAGAGCCACGACTGACCGTTGGCCGTCCAGCGCGCGTCGGCATGGTCAGCGCTACCCGCCGGTAGGGGGCACGGCGAGCTCTTACGGAGAAGCTCGAAGACTCGATGTTGACGCAGTCGCCCCGCAATGACCTCGGAGGGAAGTGCGCTGGCGGCGTGAATCGAATAGAGCCACGAAAGAGACCGTGATGCGCGATGTCGACGATGCACCCGCCAAGGCCCCCCCCCGAAGAACATCCCGGGGACGCCCTGCGAGCTGGGCGCACTGCTGAAGGACTGGCGTGCGCTGAGAGGCAAGAGCCAGCTCGGGCTCGCGCTCGACGCCAATGTCTCTCCCCGGCACCTGGCGTTCATCGAGTCAGGCCGGACCGCCCCCAGCCAGGACATGGTCATGCGATTGGCGGGGGCGCTGACGCTGGGCCTGCGCGAGCGCAACGCCTTGCTCGTCGCCGCGGGGTACGCGCCTGTGTTTGGTGAGAGTGATTGGAACAGTGAGGAGCTGAAGGAAATCCGCCAGGCCGCGGCGATAATCCTCAAGGCGCACGAGCCCTACCCCGCTCTCGTACTCGACGCAGCGTCCACGGTGCTCGACGCCAACGCCGGGGCACTCACGATGATGCGACAGGAGCGAGACGCCCTTGGGCGAATCAACCTGATGGACCTGGTCTTTGCTCCGGGCCCCGTCCGCGCGGCGATTGGGAACTGGGACGAGGTGGCCGGCTTCCTGCTCCAGCGACTCCAGGAGAACGCACGGCTGCGTGGTCCTCGCTCCGAGGTCTCACGGGTACTGAAGCGAGTGCTGGAGCTCCCCGGGGCCCGCGCGATTCCTCCTTCACTGCCTGGTCGCGCTGGAGCCGTTCTGATTCCGCTGACTTTCGAGGTCGATGGAGTCACCACCCAGTGGTTCACCACTGTCACGACCTTCGGTGCTCCCCTCCACGCATTGGCCGAGGAAATCACCATCGAGCAGTTCTACCCGCGCTGAGCCCTGGGCGATGCCTTGGCGAAAGGGGAGCTGCGGGTGAGGTGGGGCTGGGAGAGGCGGCGCGGGCGCACCAGCAGCTCGAATCCCGTGCGACGGTGGGCAAGGTGGTGTTGCGGGTGCCCTGAAGGCCCGCGCGGGCCTGGAGCCCCTCACCGCCGAGGCGGGGGGCGCCCTGGCCCGCAAAAGGAAAAGCCCCCGTCGCACGAGGCGACGAGGGCTTCTCTCAAAAAGAATCCGGCAGCGACCTACTCTCCCACGCGGTTTCCCGCGG
>NZ_JAKCFA010000007.1 GCF_024198215.1 Myxococcus qinghaiensis | reverse complement strand
GGCCCTCCGAAGCCCCAGGCCCTTCCGAACGCCGTCTGGATAAACAACCCCGCGCAGCTCCCCAGCTCACAGACAGCTGCGCACTAATCTCTCAGTTTCACTGTCTCATTCACGTTGACAGGTTCCGTACGGCGTGCGCGAGGGCATTGGGAGGTCCGGCATCTTGTTTCTTCAACGCCCTGGCTGGCTCGCTCCATTTCAACAGGCTCTGAGTACGGTCTTCCCCATGGAACCGTCTACATGACCGTCTTGCTGAACAACTACGAGCTCGACATCAGCGAGCACACCATCACCCACGAGGTTGGCCACGCCATCGGGTTGCGCCACACGGACTACTACGACAACTCCATCAGCTGCGGGAACGGCTTCAACGAGGGCGATATGGGCGTGGGCGCCATCGAGATTCCGGGGGCGCCGACCACCGCCTTCCTGAACGGGTCCGTCATGAACGCCTGCCCCAACCTCGGCAGTACTGGCGAGTTCACCAGCGGCGACATCGCCGCGCTGAAGTCCCTCTACGGCCCGAGCGAGGTCCCGAACTGCTTGGACGTCGACCTCACGGTCTTCCGAGGGCAGACGGGGGCCCAGGGTCGCTGCACCTGCTCCTCGGGGGGCTCAGGCCCTGTCTGGGGAACGAATCTCTACACCGATGACTCGAATATCTGCACCGCCGCGGTGCACGCGGGTGTCATCTCCACCAGCGGTGGGACGGTGGTCGTCGAAATCCAGCCGGGCCAGAGCACCTACGTGGGAACCACCCGCAACGGCGTCACCACGAACTCCTACGGCGCCTGGGCGGGGAGCTTCCGCCTCGTCGGTGCTCAGACTCCGCAGCCTCCGCCGAGCTGCTCCAGCTTCAACTTCATGTCCTATCGTGGGCAGAACGGGACGCAAATCCGGTGCAACTGCCCGACGGCGAGCCTCGGAGCGTCGGTCTGGGGGACGGACCTCTACACCGATGACTCGGATGTCTGCACGGCGTCCGTGCACGCGGGCGTGATTGCCTCCACCGGTGGACAGGTGACCGTCACCATCCAGCCGGGCCAGGGCAGCTACGCGGGCACCAGCCGCAACGGCGTCACCTCGTACGCGTACGGTTACTGGTCGGGGAGCTTCTCCCTCAGCCCGTAATCGCGGCGCATCAGAGGGAAGGGGGCCCTGTTGGGGGAGGGAGGGTGCAGGGGGATGACCGGGGTCACCAGTGGCATCGCGAAGCCGGCGTAGCGGGGCAACGCCAGTGGCGCGGGGCCGAGCCATCTCAGAGGATGGCTCGGCCCCTGCGCCGGGGACGCGTGAACGGCCGAGGCGCGGAGGCAGGCCGAGTCGTCAGCCGGTGCGGCTCATTCCACCGCGAAGTGGTAGTTGGCGCCGTAGTTGCTGTCGTAGCGCACACAGGAGCTGCGGTCCGTGTTGCGGAACCACAGCTCCAGGTTGCGGGCGCCAGCCGGAGCGGTGATGGCCGTCGGCGCGGACAGGCCGGAGCCGGTGACGGCCGTCTCCTGGATGGGGCCGTTGTCGAAGCGGTACTGCGCGACAATCGCCCAGGCCGGGCCGTTGTATGTCGCGCGGCACTCGGGCAGGCGGTCCACGTCATAGTTGATGATGAACGGCTCGCCGGCGCGCAGCGTGCCCGCCACGGGCTCGTCCCAGTTCGCGGTGAAGGAGAGGGTCGGCGCGCCGATGGGGAAGTGGTAGTTGCTCCCGAGGTTGGAGTCCCAGGCCTGGCAGCCCGGGCTGGAGATGTCGAACCACAGCACCAGGGCGCCGCTCAAATTCGCGGGGAGATGCAGGGTGCGCTGGGTGGGGTTGTTATTGGGTTCGTGGCCGGCGACCCAGAAGCTCACCACCGGGCCGCGGTTCACCTGGACGTGGCCGGTGATGGTCCAGGTCGGGGCGCCCGAGGAGGTGGTGCCCCGGCACTGCGGCAGTCGGCTGGTGTCGTAGTTGACGACCACCTGGCCGCCCACGGGAATCAGCTCCACCGACGGCGTCTCGTTCCAGGCGCCATCGAAGGTGATGGAGACGGGGGTGGTCTGCGCCGCGGCAGTGGAGGCCACCAGCAGCAGCGGTAGGAGGGAGGGAAGAAGTCGACGGACCAAGATGCGCTCCTTTTTGAGCGGAAGAGGGACTGGACGGCGCTATCCCGCTCCCACACATCAGGTCAATGGCTTGGCGCGGGACTTCCTCGTTTTGAAAGCTTGGCGCCTCGCGACGCCTCCGGCGGCGATGGCACGCAACACACGCTCCGCGGCGTTGTTGTCGAGGGGCAGCGAAGGGTCATCCAAGAAGCGCGTCAGGGCACTCCATTGTCCCTTCGTGGAGCGAAGGGACAGGCCCAGGGGACTCTTCGGAGGATGCTCAGGCGCGGGCCGCGTCATGCCGTGCGCGGTGCGCGTGCTGGTACGCTCGGCCCCATGCTCAAGCGCCGACTCATCTTCGCCAGCCTCTTCCTCGCCCTCTCCTCGCCCGCACTCGCTCAAGCTCCCGTCGTCCGGCAGGAGTGGCGAAATGCCGCGAAGAAAGCCTGCGGTGGAAACCTGACTCCCCTGGTTGACGCCAACTCGATCGATCAGGAACTCTGTGTGGTCACCTGCATGAATGCCGGTGGAGCCGTGAAGAAGAGTGGAGTGCAGCTCCCCAATGGGTCGCCATGCTCGAGAAGCAAAATCACCGCCCCTCCGTTCAAATCCTATCAGGGGAAATGCCAGGCAGGCTCCTGCCAGGTGCCTGACTGGAATTAATGAGACGGCCCGCCCAGTGCGCCGGGGCGGGCTGTTGGGTTGATGCTTGTAGCGAGGAGCTTGTTCTGCCCTGTCACGCGAACAGATCCACCTGGCGCGGCATCGCTCCTTCCAACTGCAGCAGGAACTGCTTGGTCGGCAAGCCGCCGCCGAAACCGGTGAGGCTGCCGTTTGCGCCGATCACGCGATGACAAGGCAGCACGATGGGAATCGGATTGCGCCCATTCGCCGCGCCCACTGCGCGCGTCGCCGTGGGTCTGCCCACGCGCAGCGCGAGTTCGGCGTAACTGATCGTGCCGCCAAATGGAATGTTGGCGAGCTCCCTCCACACCTGGCGCTGGAACTGCGTCCCCTGCGGCGCCAGAGGCAGCTCGAAGCCCCGGCGTCTGCCCGCGAAGTATTCGTCCAGTTGCTTCTGGGTGTCCCTCAGGACCGCGTGGTCGCCTTCATGCCAATCCTCGCTGCGACGCATCGGGTGGCGCGGTGAATGGAACTCGATCAGTCGCAGGCCCTCGTCATTGCCGGCAATCAGCAACGCCCCGACCGGGCTTTCGATGTGGCGATAGAACACGTTGCTTTGCATTACGCGGTCACCCCCATCGAATCCTTCCATAGATGAATCACCGCATAGGCGCGCCAGGGACGCCAGGCTTCCGCCCGCGCGGTCAGCGCCTTCGCGCTCATGCGCGAACCATCGTTGGGTACCGCGCGCCGCAGCACCAGGTCGTCGGCGGGGAATGCATCGGGATGGCCCAATGCGCGCAGCGCGATGTCATGCGCGGTCCACGGGCCGATGCCGGGCAACGCGACCCAGCGCGCCGTGAAATCGTCCAGCGTGCGCTCCGGCTTGAAGTCGACGTGGCCCTCCAGGAGTGCGCGCGCCAGGGTCCGTACGGCCTGCGCACGCGCGCCTGTCAGGCCGATCGCACCGAGGTCGGCGTCGGCCAGCGCATCGGGCGAGGGGAAGAGGTGGTCGAGTCCGGGCGCGAGGGGGGCGGGCAGTGGCTGACCGAAGTGATGCGATAGTCGCGTCGCCAGCGTGCGTGCACCAGAGACGCTGACCTGTTGGCCGATGATCGCGCGCACCGCGCTCTCGAATCCGTCCCAGCCGCTCGGAACGCGCAGTCCCGCGCGCTGCTTCAGCAGCGGACGCAGCCGCGCATCGGCGCCGAGCGCTTCGATGATGGCCTGTGGATCCGCGTCGAGATCGAACATGCGTCGCAGCCGAGTGACGAACTCCAGCAACCGCGAAGGGCGCGCGCCGTGCAGTTCGAGCCGCAGCGCATTGTCGTCCGCCAGGCGATGCGATGCGGGCCATTGTGAAACACGCAGCCAGCCCGGCGCATCGATGGAGCCGAACACTCGCGAGTAGCTCGTGGCATCCACCACTTCGACACCGGGCAGCGCGCGCCCGCGCAGGAAATCGAGCATCGCGCCGAAGTCGTAGGGTGGGCGGTAACCCAGGCGCAGCCTCAAGGTCTCGCCGGGAACTTCGACTCGCTGCTTGCGCAGGTCGCGCGGAGCCATTCGATAGGCTTCGAGGAAGGCGGCGTTGAAGCGGCGCAGGCTGCCGAAACCGGCCGCAAGCGCGACTTCGGTGATAGGCATCGCCGTTTCCGTCAGCAGCTGTTTGGCGAACAACAAGCGTCGCGTGCCATGCACCCCCGTTGGCGACACGCCGAGGCGTTCGACGAACAGCCGACGCAGCTGGCGTTCGCCGATGTCGACGCGTTCGGCGAGCGCCGACAGGGGCTGTTCGTCGAGAACGCCTTGTTCGATCAGCTTCAAGGCGCGCGCCAACAGCGCATCGCCACGACGCCATGCGCCGTCGCCGGGTGACAGCTCCGGACGACATCGCAGGCAAGGCCGGTAGCCGCCGGCTTCCGCGGCGGCTGCGCTGGCGTAATACGTGAAGCGCTTGGCCGTCGGCGCCGGACAGACGGGGCGGCAATAGATCCGGGTGCTGGTGACCGCGGTGAAAAACAGCCCGTCGAAACGTGCGTCACGGGTGAGGCGCGCCTGCTCACAGGTGTGCGCGTCAGGGATCGCAGTGGCGGTGGCAAGCGTCGACATGAGTGCAGGCTAGCACCGCGCCGGGAGGGGGACTCGCCGGATTCGGACATCGTCATGAATGTCCGTTTCGTTCCGCGATTTTGTTCAGCCGACGCCGCTCAACCGGTCACTTCAGCGCGCGCATCAGAGGGAAGAGGGCGACCCTGGGGTTCAGGGAGGCAGGCAGACGTTCAGCACCATCGTCGCCGCCTTGGCGTTCACGCTGCTGAAGGCGAGGTCGGGCAGGCCGTCCGCGTTCCAGTCCGCGATGAGCCCGTCCCGGGCGGTGAGTCCCCAGCCGGGCTGGGGGCCCGGGGCGAAAGTGTTGGGGGCGGTCTGCATCACCACGCGACCCGAGAACTCCTCGAAGGAGAACAGGTCCGTGTGGCCATCGGCGTTGAAGTCCGCGGTGTAGATGCCGAGGCCGGCGCGGATGCCCAGGCTGTGCTTGGGCGTCAGCGTGGGCTGACGGGCCACATCGTAGGTGAGCAGTCCCACCTCGCCCCGGTCGATGAGCAGGCCGACGTTGCCCTGACCGTCCAGGTCCGCGCGGCCCATGGCGCGGTGCGTGTACTCACCGGTGAAGGACGTCTGTCCGGAGAAGGTGCCGTCCCCCTTGCCCCAGATGACGTAGACCTCCCCCTTGTCGATGTTGGGATTGCCGGGGCGCAGCAGGGCCAGGTCCATGTGTCCATCCCGGTCCAGGTCCGCGGGGACGAGGGTGTGTACCTCGTAGTTGGCGGCCACCTCCGCGGTGACGCGGGGCGCGAACTTCCCGCTGCCCAGGTTGAGCCACACGCCGAGCTGGATTTTCGAGGCGGTGAAGTGCTCCGTCGTCACCAGGTCGAAGCGGCCATCCTCATTGAGGTCCACCGCGATGAGCTCGGCCTGGCTCCAGTCCTCGTCATGGCGCTCGGCGGGCCCGAAGCCTCCGCCCGGCAGACGCTTGTAGACGACGAGCTGGGGCAGCACGCCCGTGGAGGGCGTCAGCGAGGTGGTGAGGGCGGCCAGGTCCTCCCGGCCGTCACCGTCCAGGTCCACGGAGACCAGGTCCTGCACACCGGCGGTGACCTTCTTGCCCGCCGGAGGCACGAACACCGGCGAGAGCGCGGCGGTGCTCCGCTCCGGGCTCCCCGACAGCGACATGAGGATGGCGTTCTTCTCGAAGCTGCCCGCGGCCAGGTCGGCGAGGCCGTCCGCCTTGAAGTCTCCGCTGGCGAGCCCGCCCGGGGCACCGTCGAGCGGGAGGCTCTCGCTCAGCGAGTCCGAGCCCCAGAACATCTGGATGGACATGTAGCCGGGGAACGCCACGTCCGTGCGTCCGTCGCCATCGAAGTCACCCGCGGCAGGCGCGTCGTGGTCGCCGCTGTAACCCAGGCTGCGTGGCCTGGAGAATGGCGTGGGTCCGGCGCTGCCCGGCAGGACGTTGAGCTCGCCTCCCGGAGTGTTCATCCAGAACACGTCCTGGAGGCCATCTCCGTTCACATCGGTCAGGAAGGGGTACTTGATGGTTTCACTGAAGGGACGGGCGAAGGGCATCTCGGACACCTGGGCCAGCGTTCCACCCGACGGGCTGAAGGTGCGGACCTTCTCGGGGTGGATGAGGGCCAGGTCGTCCGCGGCGCCATCGTGGTCGAAGTCACCCGCCACCAGATTGCCGTAGCAACTGGTACACGGGGCGTACACGGGAACCCTGAACGAGCCGGTTCCCGTGCCGTTGACCTGCACGATGCGGTTGTTGGCGGTGTCGAGCCGGGCGTAGTCCATGCGCCCGTCCCCGTTGAAATCGGCCACGACGGGGCAGTCCGAGGTGTTGGAGGAGATGACGGTGGTGGGTGTGTAGAAGGTGCCATCCCCCCTGCCGCGATAGAGCAGCGTGCGTCCCAGATGGACATGGGCGAACAGGTCCAGGACCCCGTCGGAATCGAAGTCCCGGGCGGTGAGACAGTTGAAGCTGCTGGTGAGGTTGGTGCCCAGGGGCGTGGACAGGGGCGTCTGGAACGTGCCCGTGCCCCTTCCGAGGTAGACGGTGAAGCCGCCCGTCGTGTCGTCACCGTCGGTCCCGAGGACGGCCGCGACGTCCAGCTTCCCATCCCGGTTGAAGTCCGCCACCACGGGCGCCGCACTGCTGAGGATGTTGCCGGCGCTGACGGAGTTCTCCAGCCGCGTGAAGCCGCGAGCGGGGCCGCTGACGAGCACGGTGATGTCGAACAGGTTGCCCACCAGGACGTCCTGCCGCGAGTCCCCGTTGAAGTCCCCGGCCCCCACGAACTGCGCTCCCGTGCGGTACGCGAACTGGGACACGGGCGTGAAGGACGGCGTCTCGCAGGCCAGGGGCACGACGTGGCGGTGATACGCCGGCGCGGAAGGACGGCCCTCGCCCGCTCCGTTGCGGGCCCTCACCTGGAACAGATAGGTCGTGCCGGAGCTCAGCCCGGGAAGCGTCGTCACCCGGGCGCTCGCGGGGACGGTGACGGAGCCACCGCCGGGCGTGGCGGTGACGATGTACTCGGTGACGGGGTCCGTGGCCGGCGCGGAGGCCGGGTTCCAGCGCACGACGGCGCCCGCGAGCGTGGAGTGCACGCGCACGTCGGTGGGCGCTCGGGGCTGGGCGCGCATCAGGATGGGCGCGGAGGTGGCGGGCGGGCTCGTGCCCACGCCGTTATACGCGGTGAGCGTGAAGGTATAGGTGCTGTCGGCGGGCAGTCCCGAGAGCCGGGCCACCGTGGGGACCGCTGGGAAGCTCTGGTCCACGCCCGCGGGAGTGGACGTCAGCCGGTAGCTGGACACGGGCCGGCCTCCGTCATTGACGGGGGGCTGCCAGTCCAGCTCGAGCTGCCCCTGGTGGTAGACGCCGGTGAGGTTGATGGGCGCTGACGGCGGGGCCGGAAGCGTCACGGAGGCGGTGGTGGCGGCGGCGCCCGCACCCGTCGAGTTCTGCGCGGCCACGCTGAAGCTGTACGTGGCGCCATGGGTGAGGCCCGACAGGTAGTGGCTCGTCGCCGAGGAGGTCGCCGACTGGGTCGCGCCCGTCGGATGCGTGGTGATGATGTAGCCGGTGACGGGCGCGCCGCCATTGTTCGTGGGCGCCGTCCACCTCAGCATCACCGCGCCGATGTACGGCTCCATCGTGAGGTTCTGGGGGGCGCTCGGAACGGCGGCGACCCGAATCGAGGAGCTGGTGGTAAGGCTGGAGTTGCCCACCGCGTTGGTGACCACCAGGGTGAACGTGTAGCTCTGCCCGTTGGTGAGGCCGGTGACGAGCGCGGACCGCTGCGTCGTATGGATGACCTGCCCGCCCGGCGCGACGGTGAGGGTGTAGCCCTGGATGGGTTGCCCGCCGTCCCAGGGCAGGCTCCACTCCAGCTCCACCTGCTGGTTGCCGCCCTTCGACCGGTGCCAGGACGGAGTGCCCGGGACGTCGAAGGTGTACACGCCCGCTGACAGGCTCGAGGCCTTTCGGGTGCCGTCAGCGTAGATGGCGGTGACGGTGAAGTAGTAACGCGTGCCATTCGTCAGGCCCGTGACGACCGCCGTCCGGGCAGCGGAGCCGACGTTGACCTTGATGCTCGAAGGCGAGCCGGTGACCTCGAAGGAGGACAGCGCGCTGCCCGTGGTGGACGGCGTGTAGCTCCAGGAGACGGTCATCTCCCGGATGCCCGGCGTGGCCGTCACGCTCGCGGGCGCGGTCAGCGTGGGAGTCCCCGCGTCACCCCGGCCCGCGTCGGCGGGACCGGCATCGGCGCGGCCCGCGTCCTGCTGTCCGGCATCGGGCTCCGCGGGGTTGCCCGCGTCAGCCTCGCTCGTGTCGGGAGCTCCCGCATCGGGACGCCCCGCGTCTGATGGGAGTCGGTCGTCGGGGAGCGCGGAGTCGTCGGAGGACTTGCCTCCGCAACCCACGGCTCCGAAGCCGAGGAGTGTCGCTGTCAGGAGGAGGATGACTGTTCTCATGAGACCTGTGCTCTCCAGGGAGCGGGAAGTCCAAGGGTGTTGTCCTCCTCCAACGGCCCTTGCCGGAGAATGTCGCGAGGAATCCGATTCGTCGGAAGCGCGCGAGCAGGCATCTCCCGGGTGGCTCATCACCGTGACGGAGGCGCCCACGGTCGGCGCGCCAGCACCTCGTCCAGGTTCCGTCGGTGGAAGTACGCCTCGGTGTCAGTCCCCTACACCCGGGCCGCCCGAGCGAAGCTCCAGGCCGGTGGACAGGCCGCTTGGGCCCCCTTGGGGCACACGCCTGCCCAGGCCGCGCACCCATCAGGTGCGTGGCGGGAGCCTGCGCTTGTGGGCTGTCTTGAGCCTCAACACCACACGGCCTGGGGGCGGCGCGGCGGCTCGCCCATCCAGCCCTCCGCAACAGCGTCCCTCTCCGTCTGAACCTCGCGTACCTGCTTCACGACCGTCGGCGTCCAAGAAGTTCAAGGATTCTGTCCCACGTTTGCGGATCGTGCTTTTCACGAGGTGGCAGTTTGGCGAGCGCGGTTTCGTTGTACTCATCAACCGCCTGCGGATCTGCCCCCTCCGCCATCAAAAGCTCGATGATGGGAACGTTGAACTTACGAGCGCCCATGCCGAGCGGCGTCAATCCGCGAAGTCCTCCCCACTCGTCCATCGTTCGTCCAGCCCCATGGCGCAGGAGCAGTGCCGTCATCTGCGGATCTTCATGTTCTACGGCCAGCTGCAAAGGTGACTCATGCGTTGATCTGCGGACGTTCGGATCCGCGCCTGCTTGGAGAAGCACCCGTGCGACCTCCAGCTCCGGAGGTTCCATGGCGCTGAGGAGCGGCGTCTCGTGATGATGGGCATCCCATTCGTTGACGTCCGCACCGTGCTCGATCAACAGCTTGATGAAGTCAATCGTTCCCCCAACGCCAATCTGGCCGATGGCGACATGCAGGGGTCGCCAGCCATCTTCCCTGGGCAGGTTGGGGTCTGCACCGCGAACCAGCAGCGCACGAACACGCTCCAGATCATGCTGGACGATGGCCTCAAACAATTCGGATGACAGCATTGGGCTCGGCAATGCTCGCCTGGGTGGCGGAAAGGGACTCGTGCATCGACGGGCGGTTTGTAACGACTCTCCTCCGCGCTGTCGACACCCTCGTTGTTGGGGCACCACGTCCGGCCCCTGTGCCCCTGCCTCAATGCGGCCGAGGGTCTCGACGGGGCACCCGCCTGCCCAGGCCGCGCTCCCATCAGGTGCGTGGCGGGAGCCTGGGCCTGTGGGCGCCTCTTGAGCCTCAACGAGGGCGGGGGGAATGGCGTTGGGGCCGGGTGACCGCTTCTCAGCTCCTGACGTGACGAGCCGCCGCTCGTGATTCAACGCGGCACCGAGCTGTCCTTCAGGCTGTTCAGGTATTGCTTGCCGTTGTCACGGGGGCGGCTGTGTCGTTCGGAGCCACGCTGGCGGTCGCCGCGCCCGCGGAGCCGCTGTCCCCGAGCGCGCGCAATCGATTCGTCCGACATGAATGGCGTCAATCCCTTGCAGAAGGAACCCTTGTCTGGGATTCGAAACGCCCGCTGTCGGCTCCAGGGGTGGTGATTCGGACCCGGCTTGCGGGGGGCGTCCCACCGTGGGTGGGCGCCGGCGGCCATGGCGCCTGTCGGCCGGTTGGTCCTAGCATCCTTGGCGAGCCGCGACCGGGAACCTTGAGGACTCGCTGGGGGTGGGGCGGACATGAGCAAGTGGGGCTTGGGCGCGTCGCCGGAGGCGACCGATGATTTGCTCTCCACGGGGGCGCTCGTGGAGGGCTTCCGGGTGCTGCGGCTGCTCGGCGAGGGCGCGTCGGGGCGCGTCTACCTGGCGCAGGACCTGTCGCTGGGGCGCCACGTGGCGCTCAAGCTCCTGCGGCCGGAACTGCTCGGTCCTCCCGGCGCGGAGCGGATGCTGGAGGAGGCGCGCACCACGGCTCGCTTCAGCCACCCCCACATCGTCACGGTGCACGCCGCGGGCGTGTTCAAGGGGCAGCCCTACCTCGCGCTGGAGTACCTGGAGGGGGAGACGCTGCGGGAGCGGATGTCGCGCGAGCGGCTGTCGCCCGGCGAGGTGCTGCGAATCGGGCGGGCCATCGCGGACGCGCTCGCGGAGGCGCATCGCCACGACATCATCCACGCGGACCTCAAGCCGGAGAATGTCTTCCTGCCGAGGGATGGGCGCCTGCGCGTGGTGGACTTCGGGCTCGCCCGTCATGCGGGCACCGCCGCGCAGGCCGCGTCGGGGACGCCCGCGTACATGTCCCCCGAGCGCTGGAGGGGCGCGCCTCCGTCGCCGGCGATGGATGTGTGGTCGCTGGGGGTGATTCTGCATGAGCTGCTGGAGGGGAGGCGGCCGGTGGAGGACGCGCACCTGACGTCGTTCGCCTTCCAGCCGCGTCCGCTCCCGGGGCCGGCGCCGCATCTGCCCGGGGCCTCGCTCTTCAGGGACTGTCTGGCGCTCCTGCCCGAGGCGCGGCCCACGGCGCGGGCCCTGGAGCAGGCCCTGACGCAATGGCTGGAGCCGGTGCGCGCCTCACCGGAGGACTCGGAGGAGGGCTCGCGGGCGCCGTTCCATGGGCTGCGCTCGTTCGCCGAGGACGAGGCGGAGGCCTTCTCCGGGCGGGAGATGGAGGTGGGGGCGCTCGTCGAGCGGTTGCGCCAGGACGCGCCCGTGGTGGTGGTGGGGCCTTGCGGCATCGGCAAGAGCTCGCTGTTGCACGCGGGCGTGGTGCCCCGGCTGCGACAGCTGGCGCGCTGGGAGGTGGTGTCGCTGCGCCCGGGCGCGCGTCCCCTCGCGAGGCTGGTGGAGGCGCTCGGGCTGGAGCGGGAGCTGGCCGAGACGTTGTCGCGGACTCCGGGGGCGCTCGTGGGGCTGCTGCAGGCACGCGCCTCCGGGCCAGCGCTCCTGGCGGTGGATGCGTTCGAGGAGGTCTTCACGCTGGGCGCTCCGGAGGACGCGGTGGCCCTGGCCCGGTGCCTTGCCGCGGTGGCCTCGGCGGGCATCGGGTGGCGCGTCCTGGTGGTGCTCCGCGACGACTACCTCGGGCACTTCGCGCGCGTGGAGCACCTGGGTGGGTTCCTCGGCCATGCGTTCGTGGTGGGGCCGTTGTCGCCCGCGGCGTTGACGGAGGCCGTCACCGGTCCGCTGCGGCGCGTGGGGTATGCGCTGGAGGACGGGCTCGTCGAGCGCATCGTCGCGGATGTCCGTGCCCAGCCGGTGGGGCTGCCGCTCCTGCAGGCCACGTGCGCGGCGCTCTGGGAGCGGAGGGCGCGGGGGCCCAGGTTGCTGCGGACGTCCGTCTACGCGGAGCTGGGCGGCGTGGCGGGGGCGCTGGCGGCGCAGGGACGGCAGCTGCTCGGACAGCTCTCGGCGAGGGACATCCACACGGCGCGCCTGTTGCTGCTGGAGCTGCTCACGCCCGAGGGGACCCGGAGGCCCCGGCCGCGCGAGGAGCTGTTGGAGACGCTGGGGGCGGGGGCGAAGCCGGTGTTGGATGCGCTGCTCTCGCACCGGTTGGTGGCGGCCTCGCGGGACGTGAAGACGGACGGGGCCCTGGTGGAGCTGGCGCACGAGGCGCTGGCCACGGCGTGGCCGGAGCTGGCGCGCTGGCGGCAGGAGTCGCGGGACGAGCATCAGCTCGTCAGCGAAATCGACCAGGCCTCGGAGCTGTGGGACCGGCGTGGGCGCCGGGATGAGGAGACGTGGGGCGGGCGCGCGCTGGACCAGGCGTTGCGTCGTCTGTCGGACGGGCAGGTGCCGTTGGTGAGTCGCTCCCGGGCGTTCCTCGATGCGGGGAAGCGGCGCGAGCAGGGGCGGCTGCGCAGAAGGCGGCTGGGGTTCGTCGCCGGAGGACTGCTGCTGGTGCTCGCGACGGGCATCGGGACGGCAGTAGTGCTCGCGCTCCAGCAGAGCGAGCGGGAGGCGACGCGGCGGCAGCGGGAGATGGAGCTGATGTCCCTGGACCAGGGGGACTTCGACCTCGTCCTCGAGCTCTTCGACTACGACGCGGACGCGCTCGCGTGGAAGCGGGTGCCCGTCACCTCTCCGCTCCGGTGGAGCCTCGCGCCCGCGGAGGCTGGAGGCGAGGGGCCCGCGTATGACGCCACCCGGCTGACGCGCCATCCGGGGCAGGTGGATGGAGAGGGGGCCTGGCGGGAGCGGGTGCAGGCGCCCTCGAAGGCAGCGTGGCTCACGGTGTGGCGGGGGGCGTGTCCGCCCTCGCGGCTGCGGCTCCTGCGGTTGCCGGGCTATGCCCAGCGCGCCCGTCGCGAGGCGTTGAGGCTCCCGGTGCCCACGTGCGCCGCGTCGCGGGCCGGGCAGGTGCTCGTTCCGGCGGGGGAATACTGGCGTCCGGAGGTGACGCCCGAGCAGGAGACACGAATCCATGTCGAAGCCTTCGCGATGGACCGGACGGAGGTCACCAACGCGCAGTTCCAGCTCTTCGAGGAGCGAGTCCTTCCCCAGGTCGGCGGACAGCGGGAGGCGCCCCCGAAGCACCCGAAGTATGCCCATGCGGCGGAGCCGTCCCGCCCCGTCTCCGCCATCGACGCGGAGGTGGCGGAGGCGTTCTGCCATTTCCTGGGCAAGCAGTTGCCCACGTACGAGGAGTGGTCGAAGGCCGCGCGGGGCGGTGAGTTCCTCGACGCGGGCGGACGTGTGCCCAATCCCATGCCCCGGCGACAGACGGTGTGGGGCGAGGACCCGCGTGTGCCGCCGGCCAATCTGAATGGCGAGGATGTGTTCCCGACGCTGGCGCCCGTGGGGTCGTTCCCCGAGGACCTGGGGCCCTATGGCATGGTCGACCTCGCGGGCAACGTGGCGGAATGGACGGCGACCGATGCGACGGAGGGGAGCTTCCCGGGCTACCGCATGGTCGCCGGGGGGCGCTGGGACGCACCCCCGGAGGCGCTGCATCACCGGCTCGTCTGGGCCAATCACCAGTCGCCCCGACGCTTCGAGTTCGGCATCGGCGTGCGCTGCGTGGAGCGGGTGCGGGGCCCCTGAGCAGACCGAGGGCCCCGGTCTGCGTCGTTGTCCACCCGAATTGACAGGGCAGGGGAGGCGCGTCAAAGCGCGTTGACACATTCCTCGGTCCGGATGCCCAGTCCCCCTCTGGAACGGTGGTTGGCTTGTCTCCTGCAATACAGACAGGAGTCATGTCCTCCCTCTGGCTCCTCAGCATTGTGGTGCTTCGGCCGGGTGGTATGTTGGCTGACATGGCCACCCCTGAGGTTCGTCTGACCCGTGAGAGGGATTTGTATCTCGCGGTACTTCGAGTCCTGGACGCCGCGGAGCCCCTTCCACCCTTGCAGGATGTCCTGGCGGGCCTGGTCGAGCTGTCAGGCGCGCAGCGTGCGGGGTTGGAGCTCTACGGTGAAGGCGAGACGGCGAAGCGGGAGTGGGCGCTGTTCCATGGCTGCTCGGAGCTGGAGCGCGAGGAGATTCGCGCGTTGACGTCGCGAGGCATCGTCGCCTCGGCGATTGCGGCCGGCAGGACGGTGCACACGGCGCATGCGCTCCTGGACGCGCGCTTCTCGGGCTCCGCCAGCGTCAAGTCCCAGCGCCTGGAGGCGGTGCTCTGTGTGCCGTTGACGGGCCGGCTGCCCGGGGTGCTCTATCTGGAGGGGAAGCGAGGGGCGGGGCCATTCGAGGAGGGATTGGTGGCGCTGGTGGAGTCCGTGGCGCGCTTCCTGGGGGCGGCGGCTGAGCGGGCCTTGCTTCGGCGGGGAGCGGACCGGGACAACCCGACGCGAACGTTCCGGGAGCGGCTGCAGCTCGAGGGCATCATCGGTCGGAGCCCCGCGCTGGCGCGGGTCTTCGGTCAGCTCGCCGTCGCCGCGCCGCTGGATGTCACGGTGATGATTGGAGGAGCCTCGGGGACGGGGAAGACGCAGCTCGCGCAGGCGCTCCACCTCAACAGCAAGCGCAGGCTGGGGCCCTTCGTGGAGCTCAACTGCGCGGCGGTGCCCGAGGGGTTGTTCGAGAGCGAGTTCTTCGGGGCCTTTCCCGGGGCCTTCCCTGGGGCCCGGAGGACGATGGGCAAGGTGGAGGCCGCGGAAGGAGGGACGCTCTTCCTCGATGAAATCGCGGAGATTCCCCTGGCGGCGCAAGCCAAGCTGCTCCAGTTGTTGCAGTCGCGGCAGTATTTCCCGCTGGCCAGTCCGAAGCCCTTCAAGGCGAACATCCGCCTGGTGGCGGCGAGCAACGCGGACCTGGAGCAGCTCGTTCGCGAGCGGCGCTTCCGGGAGGACTTGTTCTACCGGCTCAATGTCCTGACGGTGCGCATGCCCTCGCTGTCGGAGCGACGGGAGGACATCGTCCCGCTGGTGGATGGGTTGGTGGAGCGGCTCTCGGAGGAGAATGGTCTGCCATGCCTGCGCCCGTCCCCGGCCTGCCATGCCGCCTGTGAGACGGCGGAGTGGCCCGGCAACGTCAGGCAGCTGCGTCATCGCCTGGAGGCGGCCCTCATCCGGGCGAGCGCCGAGGCGGCGGTGGCCCTGGAGCCGCGTCACCTGTTCGAGAGCGTCGAGCCCCAGGGGGCGATGCCCGTGTCATTCCACGAGGCGACGCGCCACTTCCAGCGGGATTTGCTGCGCCGGGAGCTGGAGGCCTCGGATTGGAGTGTGACGGAGGTCGCGCGGCGGCTCGACCTCACGCGTCAGCATATCTACAACCTGATGAAGGCCTTCGGTCTCACCCGGGACTCATAGCTGTCGGTCGTGACGTCTCAATGTGTTGTTTCAAGGGAGGAACGTTCCATGCCTGATACGCAATACTTCCAGCTGTCCACGTACAAGCCGCAGCCCTCCGCCGCATTGCTGGTGAACTGGTGGGCGCCGGATACCAATCAGATCGCCGAGGGCGGGTACGGCGGGTTCAAGGTCCGGGTGGTCGGCACGGACATCTTGAAGTTCAAGTTCGACCTGGTGTCGCCCGCGGGGGACAGGGAGGTGAACGGCCTCGAGGTGAATCTCACCAACCTCGCGCATGTGTGGGCCGGTCACTCCAGCGCCATCCATGCCAATCCCGGGGAGTATGGCTATCTGCTCCTGTCGAAGGCGTACCTGAAGTTCGCGACGGTCGCCAACCCGCTGGACTTCTCCGATGGGAAGGGCAAGTGGCCGTTCGGGACGGATCTCTGGGCGGGGCTCATCGAAAGTTTGATTCGACGCAATGGCGACCTGCTGGGGCCCGATGTCGCGCAAGCCAGCAGGGTGCTCGTGAACGCGCTCAAGGCGAACAGGAACGAGCTGCGGTGACCGCATGCACCTGACCATCATCGGGTATTCGGCCATCCAGGACCGGGAGATCGAGCCCGTCATCTTCCGGGTGGATGGCTTCAGCAATCCTCGTCGGAGGTTCGCTCGCTGCCAGACGGTGGCCGCGCTCAAGCCTCTTGTCCAGGAGGTGGTGAACCGGGCGGGTCCGCTGTCGCGGCTGGACATCTTCGGGCATGGCGCCGCCGGTTCATTGACGCTGGGAGATGTGGGTCAGGAAGTGGTGACGCAGGATGAGGCGACCTGGACGAACATCCTGGGGCTGGACGACCTGCTCGATGACACGGCGGAGGTCCGGCTGCTCGGGTGCAATACGGGGACGGAGGCGCTGGGGCGCCGGGTCCTGAGGGGGTTGCAGGAGAAGCTGTCGACAGGCACGAAACGGCGAACCGTCTGGGGGGCCATCGCGGCGCTCGACTATCCAGACTTCGGTCCCGAGGGACTCCGCCGGGAGGTCGCGAGGCAGTTCTTGATATCCGGCGGGATGGTGAACAACCCGCTCATCTCCCTCTATCGCGACAGCAGCGGTTCGTTCTTCTCGTATTCGGGGCAGGAGGCGTCCAAGGGCTTCCTCCCCCGAGGTTATCTCCCCGCGGGGCTGCGGGACCTGCCGGACGTCGTGGGGGACGAGCGATTCTCGGTGGGAGACATCGAGGTGCTGGCTTTCGCGTCCCAGCGCATCGTGGGCCTCCGACAGCGACCGACGGGGGAATGGTCGCTCTTCCGTTGGGCCGGTGACGGGGATGCACCGAGCCGTGAGCAGTTGGAGTCGCAGCTGAAGAACCGCTGAGCCGTCGGCGTCACTCGACGTCGAATCCGTTTCAGGAAGCTGCCTCGGGGCGTGACGGAGTTCTTCCGTCGCGAAGAGGGGGGACGTGTCTCCTCGGGGCGCAGGGGCCGTGTGAAGCCTGTTCAAGGGCGTGGCCGCCGGATGACGGCGGCCACGCCGCTCCCTGTTGTTCCATGTTGTTCCATGCAGAGGACGTCATGAAAACTGTCTTGGCTCTGGTCGTGTCCGGAGGGCTTGCCCTGTTTCCGAGCGTCGTGTCCGCGCAATCCCTGGCGCCGCCGGGGGCGGGTTCGTTGTCAACGCCTCCAGCGGCGTTGGTGGGACGCGCCGCGAACGACCACCTCTACCTGGTCCATGAATTCGCGGACACCGACGTCTCGAAAGCCTATTTCGGTGACGAGAGTCTGAGCTTGCTGGAGTATTTCTCGTTCAACGGGATGCTGAATGACGGCAAGAGCATCGGGGCGAAGCTGCTCGGCTTCCGCATCTTCGACAACCTCCAGCTGAGCATCTACACCGCCATCACCGATGACAAGACCACGGTCCGGAATGACGCCTCACCGGAGGAGACCGCCAAGGAGAGCAATCTCGAGAACTTCATCGAGGCGGGAGGGAACCTGACCCTGACGGGAGAGCTCCCCCTGATGGCCTTCATCCCGCCGACGCCCGCGGGCGCCCCGGGGCTGCGCAGCATCGCCTCCATGAGCGTCATGGGGCTCATCAACGCGGACGTCGAGCCGCTCGGAGTCTCCTCGGACAATGGGGTTCGGGTGAGCCAGCTCGGCCTCCGCTTCTATGGACAGAAGGCCGCCATCGACAATGGAGACGTCGCGGCGTTCGCCGAGGCGAACATGGGTGGCTTGTGGGGCACCGCCGATTTCTTCTCGTCCATTGGCCAGCCCGGTCGCCGCGTGGCGCTCTATGGCAAGGCCACTGTGGGGTTGCTCCTGTTCAGGCGGTTCCGGCTCAACCTCAACAAGGTCATCATGGGACCCGAGAAGATGCGGGGGCCCTGGATCCTCTCGGTGGGCATCGCCCCCTTCGCGCCATGAGGCGCGGGCGACCCAGGAGGGACCTCCTCAGGACAGGTGGATGGCGACCTTGCCGCGGGCGTGTCCCTCCTCGAGGTACGCGAGGGCCTGGGGCAGCTCCTCGAACGGGTAGGTGCGGTCGATGACGGAGCGCACGGAGCCGTCGGCCAGGCGGTCGCGCAGGTACTCCAGGTCCTCCAGGTTGCTCTTCATCGTCAGGTAGCCCAGGCGCTTGCGACTCCCGAGCGAGCGCAGCGGCCCGAGCAGGAGCGCCGCCGCCATCTGCTTTCCCGCCCCGCCCGTCATCACGTAGCGGCCGCCGGGCGCGAGCGCGCGCTCGTAGGCGCTCAGCGGGTGGTAGCCGTTGGCCGCGAGGATGACGTCGTAGCGCTGGCCGCTGCGCGTGAAGTCCTCCTTCGCGTAGTCGATGACCTGGTCGGCTCCGAGCGAGCGGACCAGCTCCTGGTTGCGGGCGCTGCACACCGCCGTCACCTTCGCGCCCAGCGCCTTGGCGAGCTGCACGGCGAAGGTCCCCACGCCTCCCGACGCGCCATTCACCAGCACGGACTCGCCCGCCTGGAGGCGACCCTCGCGACGCAGACCCTGCAGCGCCGTCACGCCGGCCAGCGGCGCCGCGGCGGCCTCGACGAAGCCGAGGCTCGCGGGCTTCGAGGCGAGGACGCCCTGGGGCGCGCAGACGTACTCCGCGAAGGCGCCCCAGTTGCTGCTGCCCAGCTCGCCCATCACTTCATCACCGGCCTTGAAGCGCGTGACGCCGGGACCTGCGGCCTCGACCACGCCGGCCAGGTCGCAGCCAAGCACGTTGTAGCGGGGCTTGAAGAGTCCGACCGCGAGCCTCGCGAGGAAGGGGTCGGCGCGCAGGATGTGCCAGTCGGCCGCGTTGAGCGAACAGGCCCGCACGCGCACGAGGACCTGGCCTGCGCCCGGCGTGGGGACGGGGCGCTCCTCGAGCTTCAGGACCTGGGGTGAGCCGTATTCGTAGAAGGTGATGGCGCGCATCAAGGGACGGCTCCAGCGGCAGGGGGGCACGAGGCCCGGGAACAGGTGGGCTTCGTACACCGCTGTACCCTAGCGCGCGCAGACGATTCGTCCGAACAGCTCGCACGGAACCCAGTTGTGGCTCAATCACAGGCTGATGTGGAGAAGCGGGAGGTCCTGTCCGCGCCCCCTATCGCGAGGTGGCCGACGGGGCAGGCTGACGCCTTCGCGCGAGACGTGCTGCCCTGGGTACGCACCCCGCGGCTTGCGCCTCCTCCGCCCCAGGGCCGGTCTCGCGCACTTGAGCGCCCCTCCGAGGCTTGCTCCCTCATGGCCATGAGCGACGGCCAGCGGGACTCCGCCCCCCTGCGGCGGCACCCAATCGCTCGCGGAGTTCGCGCAGCCGGTCGCGCGCCACGGAGAGCACCGTCCCGTCCTTCAGGTGTACGCGCGCGTCGCCGTAGCCCCCCAGGACCTCCACAATCGCATCAAGCTGGACGAGCGTGGCGCGGTGGATGCGCAGCCAGCGCGTCGGGTCGAGTCGCCGTTCGAGCTCCGCGAGCGACATGTCCACCACATCGGTGCGCCCGGCACGCGCCACGTAGACGAGCCGGTCCTCGGCGTACAGGTGCGTGGCGTCCGCGAGCTCCACCACACGCACGCGGGTGCCCGTCCTCGAGGTGAGCCGCGACAGCGGCGTGGGTGGCTGGAGCGCCGCTTCCAGCGCACGCAGCCGCTCCTGCGCGAGCAGGGGGTGCATGCGCGCGAGCTTGTCCAGCGCACGCGTGAGGCCTCGCGCGTCCACCGGCTTGAGCAGGTAGTCAACGGAGCTCACCTCGAAGGCCTGGAGCGCGTACGTGTCGAAGGCGGTGGTGAACACCACGGGCGGCGGCATGGGGAGCGCCCGCACCAGCTCGAAGCCGCTCATGCCCGGCATCGACACATCCACGAAGAGGGCGTCCGGGGGCTCGGCGCGCAGTGCCTCCGCGGCCTCCACCGGGTCGGTGTACGTGGCCACCACCGTCACACGCCCCGTTTCCTCGAGCATGCGAGCGAGGCGCCGCAGCGCGAGCGGCTCGTCATCCACCAGCACGGCACGAAGGAGCCCGGGGGCACTCATGCGGCCTCCGTGCGCGGAAGCCATACCCGCACGCACGCGCCGACACCGCCCTCGCCCCTCGATATGGACAAGCCCGCCTCCTCCTCCCCGTAGGAGGACACCAGCCTCCGCGTCAGCATGTCGAGTCCGTGCCCTGGCGGCGGCGGCCCCGTGATGCCAGGCCCGTCGTCCCGCACCTCCAGGTACACGCGCCCGGCGTCCGCGCGCGCCGACACCCGGACCTCGCCGCCCTCGCGCCTCGGGGCCACGGCGTACTTCACGGCGTTCTCCACCAGCGTCTGCACCGCGAAGGGCGGCACCGCGAACCGCTCGAGGCCCGGCTGTACGTCGAGCGAGCAGCGCAGCCGCGTCCCCAGCCGCACACGCTCGAGTTCCAGATAGTCGGACACCAGGTCCAGCTCCCGCTGCAGCGGTACATGGCGTCCCGCCCCCGCATCCAGCGAGGAGCGCAGCACGGACGCCAGTCGCTCCACCATGGCCTCCGCGGCGCGCGGGTCCTCGCGCACCAGCGTGGCGATGGAGTTGAGGGTGTTGAAGAGGAAGTGCGGCTGCAGGCGCGCGGACAGTGAGTCGAAGCGCGCCTCGGCCTCCAGCCACTCGGCACGCTCGCGCAGCGCCTCCGCCTCGCGCACGCGCGCGTCCCGCCCGTGGATGCGACCCGCCATCCGGGAATACACGAACGTGCTCACCCCCGCGGGCAGGCTCAGAACCATTCCGATGCCACCGTCGACGAACAGATGCCGCTGAAGCTCCGAGGCGGGAAAGGCGCCCAGGCCCGCCAGCGTCACCGTCGCCACCGTCATCATCACGGCCGTGATGACCGCACACGCGGCCAGGCACTTGAGCAAGGCGGGCACGGGCGGGCCGTGCATGGCGCGCCGGCCCACCGCGGGCATCAACCCCATCGACGGGAAGCCGATGCAGATGCCGTAGAAGGTGCTGAGCGCGAAGATGCGCGCGACCTCCGCGGGCGGGGCGGGCGCGGGGAGTATCACGAACGCCGTGACGAGCGCGGCGAGCAGCAGCGTGCAGCCCGCGAACAGCGCCCAGCGCACCCCGGGCTTCATTTCGCGCGCCGCACCGTCATCTCGAGAAACTGACCGAATGTCTTGCCCCCATCGAGCGAGAGTTCTCCCTTTTCAACCCACACCCCGTCGCGCACCTCCAGCGTGAAGCGGACGCGGCCGTGAGGCATGTCGAAGCCCCACTGGAAGACCCCATCACCCAGCAGCTTCATTTCGGTGTCCACGACGCCGCTGCCCAGCCGGTAGGCACTGAAGCGCACGCGGCCAGCGGCCTCATCCCAGGAGAGTACCCCGAGTGCCTGGTGCGTGGGGATTTCGGGGGCCGTGGGGCTCGCTCGGCTGGTGCCCAGTCCCTCCACCACGAGCACTGTTCCGTCGAGGTGCGGCTGCACGGTCTCCTTCAACTGGAACGTCTTGCGGCCACCCGCGCTCGGGCCCATGTCGACCCATCCGTCTCCCCGCCAGTTGCCCACCAGGACCTGCAACGGCGAGAGCTTCTCACGGTGCCGGGCGGCCGCTTCCGCAGGCGAGGGAGGCTGCCGCGGCCCGGCGGGACGGGGTGGCTCCGCGGCGAGGACAGAGGTGGTCAGTGCGAGCGCGAGGGCGGCGAGGAGGTTGCGGGCGTGCATGAGAGGTACTCCCGTTCGTGGGTGCCTTTCCGTCCTAGTTCAGGGGCACACGCCGGGCATGCAGGTTCCGACGAGAGGTCGGAACTCAGGGACGAGGGGTTCATGAGTCGACGTCGATGCGCGCCCACGCCGGCTTCCGCGCAGGCTTCGACCTCCGAGTGTGTCCGCGGGGGCGGAAAGCCGGGCTTCTGCGGGAGGAGGACTCGGAGCCTCTTGCATGAGAGGATTCCGGGTGCCTCGCTATCGAGTCATCGTCAGGATGGTCACAGTACAGTACGTCCTCGACGTTTTGGATCAGTAACGGCGCTTGTGCAGCGCGCGCACTCAGTCTTCCAGTGGAAAGGTCTTGTCTACGACAGGCTTGAGCACTCCTTGTTCGACCAGCGCGCCGATCTCTCGCGCGAGGTCTTCGAAACGGGTGGGCTTGTAGTCGATGACTCCATCTGCGCCGAGTGATTTCACGAGGGCCGTGTTTCTGGAGCTCGTGGTGGTCGTGACCTCAGCCGGGACGACGTCGGCAACCATGACAGCGGCTTGGATGAATGGACCACTCGCCACGATGTCGTGGGCTCGGGCGAAGTTGACCTCCTTGGCGCCGCGGATCGCCCAACTCGTTTCTCAATCCTTGTCCGCTGGGGCCTTCGGCGCGACCGGCCGGATGCTGAACGGCACGTCGACGTAGGAGTCGATGGTGTTCAGCACCTGGGCCATGATGGTCGGCCGCTCTCCTCGAGCCATGGCCAGCCGCATCTGGGCCTGATGCCAGGCCGTCACGTAGCGGAGCTTTGGCGGGGTGAGGTGGATTCCCCGACGCATCGTGCCCTTCAGGAGCTTCCACGTGAGCCGCTGTCCCGGCCCCCAAGGCAGCCTGTAAGCCTCGCGCCAGCGCTCCGGCAGGAGACCGGCGGTGAGCACCTCATCGAACTGTCCCCGGGTGAAGGGCGAATTGAAGAGCAGGCCCGCCAGCTCAAGCGCCGTGTCTCCCACGCTCAGCCGCTCCCCCGCCAGCTCTCCGTTGTACCACTCGTAGAAGGACTCGAGCGTGGGCGGCATCTGCTCCGGCGGGAGCCCGAAGTACGCCGCGGCGCGCAGCGTCTCCTGATAGTAGCGACGCTTCTCTTCGACGCTGAGCGGCCGCACGAACGTGTCGAAGATCAGCATGGCGGTGTCGATGAGGGTGGCGTGCACCCAACGCAGCAGCGAAGGATCGTTCGCGCGATAGGGCCCAGCGCCCTGCGGGCCGGCGCCGTCCGGAAGTGCGCCGTAGACGCGGCTGTGCACGCTGTGGATCCGCTTCGCGGCGCCCGTCGCTTCCGAGAGGCCACCAAACTTGAGCTGGTACATCGCCGTATAGGTGCGTCGCGCTCGGCCGAGCAGGTCATTCCGGAAGTTGCTGTTCTGGGAGATACCGTAGGCCACTGCCGGATGGGCGAGTTGCAGCAGGATGGCGCGCAGGCCGCCGAGGAGGATCACTGGCTCGCGATAGAGCACCCAGGTCATGCTGTCGGGGCCGTAAACGCCCTCGACCTCGCCTGCCGCGTGCTCTCGCATGTAGTCGAGACACTTGCGGAAACGCTCGCGGTCCTGGTTGAGCTGCTGCTCCACTTCCGGAGAGGGCGGCCATCGCCTCGGGTTTGTCTGCATATTCATGAATCTATCCCCATCATGTTCACATCGAAGATGCTTTGATAGAGCCAGCGGGCCAAGGTCGGACAGAGCGGGCCACCCAGGCTGTGCCCGGCGAAGACCAGCGTCGCCTGATAGGACGTCTTCTCCCCCAGGAATGTCTGGAGCGATTGATTCGTCCGCGGATCCAGCATGTTCAGCAGATTCGTGGTCCCCTTTGCCCGCGTACATGGCATTGTCGGCCACCTTGGACACCCTGGACTTGCCGCTGCAGTCCGTGTCGGCTTGATAGACGCAAGGCCCCCACACTCGCGTCCACACCCCCAGTTGCTGACTGTTATTCTTCAAAGCATCGTCGAGGATCGGCCCAAGCTGCTGCGCGATGTTGGAGGCCGTATCCTCCAGGCTGTCGCCCAGGTTGGAGAACCTCGAAAGCTGGTACACCGTCTGGATGATGTTGTAGCTTCCCCCGGTTTGGATTGGCTGTACGATGCTCATACGAATGCGCCTCCCCTTTGGGGTGATGATTCGACTTCAGTGACAGCGGAAACCCAAGCAGAAGACATGCCAGTACGCCATGCCGCAATTCTCCGGGGCAATCACACGCACCTCGGGATTCGCGCCAGGCGTTTGGCGTGTCAGCAGGGTTCTTGACGCGTCAGAAGTGCGATTGACGCGTCAGCGGCGACTCGGAGGCCCGTCAGCCCGCCCGCGGGAAGCACGTGCGCATGCTGTCGGAGACGTTCCACCCGAGAGACTCGCGGCATCCGGAGAACCAGGAGCGCGCGGCGGACTACATCGCCGGCCACCTGGTGCGGGCGGGAGGGGACGTGGAGTCGCAGCACTTCCGGGTGGACGGCCGGGACTACCGGTCTGGCGCCTGGAGCGAAGACGCCGTGGGACCTCGTGAGGTCTCCCCGAGGCACCACGCACCAGGGACGCCAGGCGACGCGAGCAGCTCCAACCCGGTGAAGAGGAGGTGCGTGGTGCCGTCCGGCAGCGGTCGCTTCATTCGATTTGCGATGCGGCCGTCCTCCGCGCGTGACAGCCGCTCCATCGCCAGCGCACCGCGCGCCCCGTAGC
Source organism: Myxococcus qinghaiensis (assembly GCF_024198215.1). Classification (GTDB taxonomy): domain Bacteria; phylum Myxococcota; class Myxococcia; order Myxococcales; family Myxococcaceae; genus Myxococcus; species Myxococcus qinghaiensis. Next base: position 468,515 of record NZ_JAKCFA010000007.1, on the reverse strand, counting down.
GGCATGGCCGTTCCAGTCCCTGCCTGTGCGCACGCCGACGCGCATCCGCGAGGTGATGGCCGAGGTAGGGGGCGCACTGAAGGTAGAAACAGCGGCGGTGTCGATCCTCGTTTGAGTCGTTCGTCGTCTTCGCGAAGGGCGATTTTCCCTTCGCTGACGAGCCCACGAAGACCCGGGAAGAGAAACCCCATGTTCCGCACCGTTCTCGCTGTCGCAGTGCTGCTTCTCGCCGTCCCGAACCTGGCCAGCGCCCAGTCCAAGCCGAAGGGTGCCCGCGTCAACGTGAACGGGATGCAGATGTATTACGAAGTGTCCGGCAAGGGCGACCCGCTGATTGTCCTGCACGGCGCCTACATGAACATCCCGACGATGGGCGCCATCCTCCCCAAGCTCGCGAAAACCCATCGGGTCTATGCGCTCGAGTTTCAGGGCCACGGCCGCACCACCGACATCGACCGGCCCATCACCTACCCCCAGTTGGCGGATGACATCGCGGCCTTCATGGACGCGGTGGGACTCAAGAAGGCGGACGTGTTCGGCTACTCCATGGGAGCCGCCGCCGGGTTGCAGCTCGCCATCCGCCATCCGGACAAGGTGAACAAGCTGGCCGCCGCCTCGGTCGCCTACGACGTCGAGGGCTGGCAGCCCGAGTTCAAGGAGTTCATCCCGCAGATGAAGGTGGAGATGTTCCTCGAGATGCCGTTCGCGAAGGACTACCGGAAACTCGCCGCCAACCCCGAAGGATTTCCGGAGCTGGTCCGGAAGCTGATTGCGCTCGAGAAGGAGCCGATGGCATGGGGGGAGCAGGTGAAGGCGCTGAAGACGCCGGTGCTCATCATCACCGGAGATGCCGACGTCGCGACCCTGGAGCATTCGGTCGCCCTGTTCCGGCTCCTCGGCGGTGGTGGCGCGGGCGACATGGGCAAGCCGCTGTCGGCCTCGCGGCTCGCGGTCCTGCCCGCGACGTCACACACCGCGGTCATCACGCAGACGGAGCTGTTGCACGCCTTCGTCGAGCCCTTCCTGAAGGGCATCTCGCCGAAGGGGATGTTCGAGGCTCCGTAAGGACCAGGTCTCTGGCGAGTCGCTCGCGCCGGGCACCACCCAGGGCGCCGGGGATCCACAGCCGGGCAGGTGCTTGCCGCCTGTGCAGCCGAGCACTCCACCCCGTGCAGCGGGCTGCACACCCGGCGGGGGCGCGGGGCGGCGGCCGGGCCCATCTCCTCGGAAGGAGGGGGGCTTCCCGGCTGGCCCTGTTGGTGCACTGCTGACGCTCCATGTACCGGGAACGCGCCGCCCCCCCTTTTGACGGCCTTCGCGCCGCCCAGCCCAGCGAGCACACCCGCTGGCTGACGGAGCCCGATGAGCCCGCGCTGCGCGAGCTGCTCCACGCGCGCTACGCCGGGAGCTACTCCTACCGCTTCCTCCATGAGCCTGGAGGGGCCTCGCGGCTCTGGAGGGCCGGCGCGCTGCTCAGCCTGGGGGAGTTCGACGCCCAGGGCTCGCTCCTCTGGCACACGGGGCTGTGGTGCAAGCCGGGGCGGGACTCCCTGGACTCGGGGCTCTCCCTGGCCCTGCCCAGCCGGCGCACCGCCATGGACCGCTCCGAGCACGAGCGGCTGTGGAGCCACCTCCTGGAGCTGCTCAAGGCGCGCGCGGGCTTCCTGCACCAGCAGACGTCCACGCTGCACCTCATGGCCCAGCGCTACGCGTCGCGCTTCATGCGGGCCGTGCCGGTGGGCCTCATCGTCGACTACACCGAGGGGGAGAGGCTGGTGGGGGTGGAGGGCTCGGGCCTGCCGATGCAGGCGCTGGTGATGACGACGGTGCTCGCGCCGCTGCCTCCGCGTCGGCGCTTCCTGCCCGCGGGGCCGTGGGGGGAGTGGCTCGCGTCCATCCTCGCCGCCTCGGGCCTGCCGGGGACGGTGGAGCTGACGCCGCTTGCGCGCCGCCCTCGCGCTGGGGGCTTGGTGCCGCGCCCGCTCGACTGGAACGAGTCCCTGCGGCTCGAACGGCGGGAGCTGGTGGCGCCCGCCGGGGAAGGGCAGGGGGCCACGGCGCTCCCGTCCTCGCGGGCGCGCGTGGACCTGATCCACCTGTCCACGGGCGAGCCCCAGCGGGTGGCCGAGGCCACGCCCGTGCTCCTCGCGGCGGGCTACCTGCCGACGGGCCTCCGCCCGCGCCTGGACGCGCCCGACGACATCGTCTTCCAGCACCTGCCGGCGCCGGAGCGGGCGCGCGAGGCGGTGGGGCGCGCGCGGCTGGACGGAGAGGCGGCCCGGGCCCTGTGGAGCGGATGGGTGGAGCGATGCGCGCGAACTTCGTAGACACGCTCCTCGCGCGGCTGGATGGCGAGGTGGCCACCATCTGGGCCACGGTGCTGCTGCGCATCGACGCGCGGCCCGACGTGGCGCGGCTGCGCGGGGCCTTGCGCGCCCTGGTGCACGAGAGCGAGCGCCTCAACGTGGCCTGGGACGACGCGCGCGGTGCGTGGGTGCCCGCGCCGCGCACGGACGAGGCGGTGGACGCGGCCCTGCTGGAAGGCGCCGAGCCGCTGGACGAGCCCGAGGCGTTGACGCGGGTCATCAACACCCGGGTGGACCTCGCGAGGGACGTGCCCCTGCGGCTTCACCTCCACCCCCTGGCCGATGGCGCGCCGGGCCCGTGGCTGCTCGCCATCCAGCTCCACCACGCGATTGGGGACGCCAAGGCGCTCGCCCACCTGCTGGAGCGGCTCTGGCTGCACTGCGCGGGGCGCGCGTCGGAGTCGTCCCCGCTGGGCCCCTCGACGCTGACGGATGGCAAGGTGCTGCTCGCTGCGCTGCGCGGGCCGGGCCGGGTGCTGGGCCTCGCGAGCCCCCGCCGCCGGCTCCTCGCGCCGCGGGGCCTGGGCCTGCGCCGCAGTGGAGACACCGCGGGCCGCTCGTTGATGGCGACGGCGCGCCTGACACTCCCGGCGGGCCGCACGGACGTCCAGGCCTCGGAGGTCTTCTTCGCCGCGCTGCTGGCGGGCGTCGCGCTGCGTGAGCCCACGAAGGACGGGCTCATCCGCCTGCGGGTGCCGGTGGACCTGCGGCGCATGCTGGGGCTGGGGCGGATGCTGGGCAACGGCTGCTCGACGGTGCCGCTGGAGTTTCCCCTGCGGGAGGTCCGCGCCCGGCTGGAGGACGCGCCCGCCCTGGCGGCGCTGGTGCGCGAGGCGCTGCGGCGCGTGCTCGACGAGGGCGTGCACTGGACGACGGCGCTGGAGTGCATGGCGGTGGCGCGGCTCGCCCCGGGGCCCGTATTGCGGCGCAACGCGCGCCCCGGGCTGGTGGCCGAGCCCCGCACCAACACGCTGGTGGCGACCTACCTGGGGCGGCTCGACAAGCACTTCGTGGACGCGCCCTTCCGCATCCACTCCCTGCGCAGCCACACGGCCACCTGGGGCGCGACGGGCCTGGGCTTTGGCGACACGCTCAACATCAACACGGCGACGTTCGAGGGACTGTGGACCCGGGGCGAGCTGCGCGACTTCACCGAGCAGCTCGCGGGCTGGGCGTCCTCGGGCTTCGGGCTTCCGGCGGAGGTGGTCGGACCATGAAGGGGCTTCGCGACGCGCCCGCGCTCTACCTGGGCTTCATCTCGCTGCACGTGCTGCTGGGGCACCTGGGCACAAGCCTCGTCTACCGCCTGCGCTTCGGCCGCGGCCCGCTGGCCTACCGGAGCACCGGGGCCGACTCCGTCCACACGCGCCTCACGCGGCGCATCGGCGGCGCCTCGCTGGTGTGGGCTGGCTCGGTGGTGGCGGCGGCGCTCTGGCCGCGCTGGTCCGAGCTGCCCTGGGGCCGGCCCCTGCTGGCCATTCCGCCGGAGGTGGGCTGGGCGCTGGGCGTGCTCGGGCTGGTGGGCATGCTGGCGGCGCAGTACGGCATGGGCGCGACATTCCGCATCGGCGTGGACGCGGGGGAGGCCCCGCCCGTGCTGCACGAGCGAGGACTCCACCGCTCCTCGCGCAACCCCATCTACGTCTTCTCCTACCTGTACCTCGTGGGCGCCTCGCTCTGGGCTCCGTCGCTGGTGACGCTCGGGACGTGCGCGGTGCTGGGGGGGCTGTTCCACGGGCTGGTGCTCCAGGAGGAGCGCTACCTCTCCGCCCGCCTCGGCGAGGCCTACGCGCGCTACCGCCAGCGCGTCCCCCGCTACTTCTGAGGCCCCATGCAGCCCGCCCTCGCCCCCGTCTCACCTTCACCCGCTGCCCCCGCCGGGCTTGGCCCCTCACGCGACGAGCTGGTGGAGCTCTTGCGCATCCGCCCGGCGCGGGCGCTGGGCATGGCGGCCCTCCACCTGGGCGTGTGGGGGCTGGCCGGCGTGGGGCTCGCGCACGTCAGCGGCTTCTGGCTGAAGCTGCCCCTGTGGCTGCTGGCGGCCCAGGGCGTCATGGGGCTCATCCAGCTCGACCACGACGCGTGGCACGACACCCTCTTCCCGAGGCCCTGGCAGAACCGCCTCTTCGGCAACGGGCTCAGCCTGCTCGTGGGCATCGCCTACGAGCCGATGCGGCACGACCACCTCGCGCATCACCGCTGGAACCGCACCGAGAAGGACCCTGACGCCTACAACGCGGGCCGCCGCTCGCCCGGGCTGTGGGCACTCTTCTACGCCACCGTGCTGTTGGGCCTGCCGCTCAGCCTCGTCTACTTCAACGTCCTCTACCCGGTGCAGCACTTCGACGCCGCCCGCCTGCGCCGCCATGCGCTGGTGCTGATGGGCTACGGGGTCTTCTACGCGCTGCTCTTCTGGCTCCTGGCGGGCCACGGGCTCCTCGGGGGCGCGGTGGAGTGCTGGCTGCTGCCGGTGCTCTTCGCCAGCCCCCTCAACGGGCTCAAGTCCATCTCCGACCACCACGCCAACGTCTGGCGTGGCGACCGCTTCCACACCGCGACGACGGTGCGCGGCACCCGGCTCGTCACCTTCCTGTGGAACGGCCTCAACCACCACCTGGACCACCACCTCTACCCGCGGGTGCCCGGCTACAACCTCGCGCGGCTGCACGCGCGGCTGCGCCCGGAGCTGCTCGCGCGCGGGGCCCCCGTCTTCGACAGCTACCTCCACGTCATGTGGCGGGCCCTCCTGGCCGGCCCCATGGTGGTGGAGGAGGACGTGCGACTCGTCACCCTGGAGCGAAAGCGCCCATGAACGCCCTGCGCCGGCTGTACGCGGACATCCGCTACGAGGACGGCCGCTGGCCGCTGTCCCGGTGGGACCTCAACCTGCGCTACCTCACCAAGAGCCTCCTGCACCTGCCGGAGCCGCGCTCGGCCGGAACCGGGGAGCACTTCGCGCGAGTCGCCCGGCACCTCGCCTCGGGGAGCTGGCGGCACGCGGGCGCGCCGGAGCTCCGGCTGAGCGCCGTGGGCGACATGATGTGGATTCGCAGCGGCTTCCACCGCGCCCTGTCTCCCGGCGTCCGGGAGGTGATTGCGGGGGACGCGGTGGCCTTCGCGAATCTAGAGACGCCGGTGGACCCGGCGCGGCCCGTGCCCCGGCTCGTCTACGAGACGCTCCACTACAACGCCCCGCCGGACTACCTCGCGGCCTGGGAGGGCACGGCGCGCCACCGCGTCTTCTCCCTCTGCAACAACCACGCGCTCGACCAGGGCGCCGATGGGCTGGAGCGAACCCGGGGGACGGTGCTGGCCTCGTCTCAGCAGCGCTGCGTGGGAGGCCCCCGGCCGGAGGACGCGGTGGCGGCCCTGGAGGTGGACGGGGTGCGGATGGGCATCGCCGCCGTGACGTATGACATCAACCACCTGGTGGGGGCGCCGCCCGCCGGGGTGCCGGTGACGCGGCTGGGCAGCCCCCTCCACGCGCCGGACTGGGCGCGGCTGGGCGCGCTCATCGACGCCGCTCGCGCGGTGGGGTCGGACCTGGTGGTGCTGATGCCGCACTGGGGCTTCGAGTACGAGTACTGGCCCGAGGCCCTCCAGCGCGAGCACGCCTATCGGCTCATCGAGCGCGGTGCGGACCTCGTCCTGGGCTCCTCGCCGCATGTCCTCCAGCCGGTGGAGTGGGTGTCCATCGACGGCGCGGACGCTACCTGCCCCACGCAGGTGCGCCGGGGCGGGCCCGCGCGGATGGGGCTCATCGCGTACTCGCTGGGCAACTTCCTGAGCATCATGCCCACGCTGGCGTGCCAGACGGGGGCCGTGCTGAAGCTCGCGCTCGCCCGGGACGCGCGGGGCGTGCTCCAGCCGGTGGATTTGCGCGCGGTGCCCACCGCCTGTGGACGGGGACTCGGTGGGGAGGGGTTCCTCGACGCGGGCGTGGTGCGCCTGGACGAGCTGCCCCCTCAGCGGGCGGCGCCGCACCTCGCGCATGCCCGGCGGACGTTGGGCGCGCTGCTTTCGGCAAGGAGGGACTGAGGATGTCGTCGATTGAGGAGGAGTTGAAGACGCTCACCGTCGGGATGGCGCGGCAGGTCGCGAGCTGGCTGCCGGCGGTGACGCCAGAGCGCTACGTGGCGTTCCTCGACATGATGTACCACTACACGCGGCGCAGCGGAGACCGGCTGCGGCTCGCGGCCGAGCGCGCCACGCTCCCCGAGCTGAAGGCCTTCTTCGCGGAGCTGGCGGGGGACGAGCAGTCGCACTACCTGCTGGCCCAGGCGGACCTCGCGGCCTTCGGGCGCGAGCCCTCGTCCGACACGCCTCGCGAGGTGGCCGACTTCCACGCCTTCTGGGAGGGAATCGGGCCGGAGCGGCAGCTCGCCTTCCTGGGCGCGCTGTGCGTGCTGGAGGGCGTGGCGCGGCACCTGGGAGGCGAGGCCCGCCAGGGGCTGGGGCGGCTCGGGCTGGAGCGGACGAAGGCGCGCTTCATCCTCGTCCACCTCGACGTGGACCTGGAGCACGGCGCGCGGGCCCAGGCGCTCTGCGAGGCGCTGGGGGCCGGGCACCCGGAGCCGCTGCTCGAAGGGGCCCGGCGGGCCGCCGACTTCTGGGTGGCCATCCACCGCGCGGCGCTGGCTGGCGAGACTCGGCCCTGAGCGGGCGCCTCAGCCTATGGAGAGGACGCGGCGCATGAGAGGGAAGGGGCTTCCAGTACGGCTACGGCCGCTGAGGCGCGTGGAAGCCGCGCTCCCGCATCAAGGCGTCCAGGCTCGCCTCCCGCCCCCGGAAGGCCCGGTAGCCCTCGAACGGGTCCACGGTGTTGCCCACGGACAGGACGTGCTGGCGAAGCCTCGCGGCCACCTTCGGGTCAAAGGCACCGCCAGCCTCGGTGAACGCCTCGAAGGCATCCGCCGACAGCATCTCCGCCCACAGGTACATGTAGTAGCCGGCCGCGTACGAATTGCTGGCGAAGACATGTCCGAAGTGGGGCAGCCGGCTGCGCATGCCGACCTCTTCCGGCGCGCCAATCTGGCGGAGCACGTCGCGCTCGAACGTGTCGGGGTTGATGCGGCGGGCACCCGCGAGGTGCAGCTTCATCTCGACGAGCGCGGAGGTCAGGTAGTCCACCGTGTAGAAGCCCTGATTGAACGTCGCGGCCTTCTGGATGCGGGCCACCAGGTCCGCGGGCATCGGCTTGCCCGTCACGTGGTGCACGGCGAACCGGCTGAGCACCTCCGGAGTGGACAGCCAGTGCTCGAACAGCTCGGCGGGAAACTCCCCGTAGTCGCGCACCACGCGGCCACCTCCGAGCGTCGGGTACGTCACGCTCGCGCTCAGGGTGTGCAGCGCGTGGCCGAACTCGTGGAAGAGCGTCAGCGCGTCGCGCCAGCCCAGCAGCGCGACTCCTCCGGGCCCCGGCTTCACGAAGGGCATGCTGATGGCCACCAGGCCCGTCACCTCGCCCCGGAAGCGCTCCTGCACGCGGTACGTCTCGGTCTGCCCGCCGTTGTATTTGCCCGGCCTCGCGTAGGGGTCGAAGTACAACAGCCCGAGGGGCTTCCCGCTCGTGCGCTCCTTCACCGCGAAGACGCTCACGTCCGGGTGGTAGACGGGCACGTCCGGCGCGGGAGCGAAGGTGTAGCCGAACAGCTCGCCGGCGGCCCAGAACATGCCGTCCCGCAGGGAGTCGAGTCGCAGGTACGGCTTCACCTCGGTGTCGTCGAGGTCGTACTTCGCCTTGCGCACCTTCTCCGCGTAGTAGCGGTAGTCCCAGGGGGCGATGGTCTCCGGCTGTCCGTCGCGCCGGGCCATCTCCTGCATCGCCGCGACTTCCTCGCGCACGCGGGCGACGGCGGGCGTCCACATCTGCTCCAGCAAGCGCATCGCGCGCTCGGGCGTCTTGACCATGGACGTCGCGAGCTGCCGATGGGCGTGGGTGGGGAAGCCCAGGAGCTTCGCCTGCTCGGCGCGCGCGGCGAGTATCTGGGTGATGACGCCGTTGTTGTCGTGGGCATCGCCGTGGTCCCCCCGGCTGTCGTAGTTGCGCCACACCTTCTCGCGCAGCTCGCGGCGGTCCGAATAGGTGAGGAAGTCCGCCACCGCTGAGCGCGTGTTGGCCACGGCCCACTGGCCCTTCTTCCCGCGCGCCTCCGCCTCCGTGGCGGCGGCCTTGCGCAGCGGCTCCGGCAGGCCCGCCAGGTCGGCTTCCGTTTCCAGGAGGGTGAAGCGCTGCTCGTCGGCGAGCACGTTCTGGTTGAACGTCGTGTAGAGCGTGGCGAGCTGCTGGTTGAGCGCGGTGAAGCGCTTGCCGGCCGCCGCGCCCAGGTTCGCGCCGGAGCGGACGTAGATGTCGTGGTAGTGCGCGACGAGCCGCCGCTGCTCGGGCGTCAGCTTCGCCTTCGCGGCCGAGTCGTGGACGGCCTTGATGCGCCGGAAGAGGCGACGGTTCTGGGTGCTCTCGTCCCAGAACGCGGCCAGCCGGGGCGCCATCTCGCGCTCGATGACCTGATACTCGGGCGTGTTCACGAACGAGGACCACGCGTTGTAGACCTCGAACACGCGAGTGAATCCCCGGCCCGTGTCCTCCAGCGCGGCGATGGTGTTCTCGAACGTCGGCGGCTCGGTCGAGTCCGCGACGCGGGCCACTTCACGCCGCTCCTGCTCCATTGCCTCCTCGAGCGCGGGACGGAACTCCTCCAGCTTCACCCGGTCGAACGGGGGCGCTCCGCCGTGAGGGCCGGACCAGGGCGCGAGCAGGGAGGCGCCCTTGCCGGGAGGGGTTTCAGGAGCGGCGACGGCCGTGCCCGCCAGCAGGACAACGAGTGCTCCAATTCGGTATCGTGTCATTGACACAGAATAAGAGGCAGCTTCGGGTCGCATCCATCGAATGAAATTCGTCCAGGAACCCCAGATGACCCCCCTCGACCGAATTGATCGCACGATTCTGGAGGCCCTCCAGAACAATGCACGGCTGTCCAACAAGGCGCTCGCCGCGCAGGTGGGGCTTGCGCCCTCTTCCTGCCTCGCGCGCGTGAAGCGGCTGGAGACGGAAGGCATCATCCAGGGCTACCGCGCGGAGCTCAACGCGCGCTCCATGGGGCTGGGGCTCCAGGCGCTGATCGGCGTGCAGCTGCGCCTGCATGTGGGCGAGGCCTTCGGCAACATCGGCGACCACCTGCGCTCGTTGCCGGAGACGGTGGCCGTCTATTGCCTGGGCGGGACGACGGACTTCCTGGTGCACGTGGTGTGTCGCGACACCGAGCACCTGCGGGTGCTGACCATCCAGTCCTTCACCAGCCGTCCCGAGGTGAGCCGCATCGAGACGTCGCTGGTGTTCTCCTTCACGCGACTGGGTGTGCCCGTCGACAAGGGCGCCTGACGCGCGCTCACGGGCGGCGTGACACGCGCTTGCGCGTCGCGAGGCGTCTGCGCCGGGGCAGCGGACCCGGGGAGGGCAGGGTGGCGACGACGGCGCGAATCCGTTCCCGCAGCCACCGCGACACCGGCTCCTGGTCGACCCGTGAATGCCAGATGATGGAGACGGGCAGCTGGCCGTCCCGGTCCTGCAGCGGGAGCTGGAAGCTGAAGCCCGGTTGCCGGAGATGCCCGCCGCCTGCGCTGCCCCCGGCAGGAGTCCCAGCCCCGCGCACAGCGTCCCCAAACCCAACTGCGCACGTAGCCTGGCATGGACGCCCCCCAATACGGGCGCCCGCCTCGTCTCAACTTGCTTCGTCATGTTGGAAGTTCCCCCTCTGATGAGCACCCGGGACAACCTGCCGGGTGAAGTTCCATCTGAGACTGTGAGGTGCGCCGAGTCTGGAATTTCACAGGAAGTTTGAACGCGTGAGGACGTAGTCAGTTGGGGCATGCGTGACTTGGGGGGGCGACGTGCGAGGTTGGCGGTGCCGCTCGTGGATGCGAGCCCCGCTTCGCGGCGATGCTCCCGCTGACTCCGTGGATGGCTCTCCGCGGGCCACCCTTGAGAAGACCCGGAGGCAAGCACGCGCCGGCGCTCCCGACTTGGCAGGGCGGCCAATCACTGCCACCCCGGGAGCCCCCGAGCTCTCGGATGCCTTGCTACCCCAGGGCACGTCCACTGCTCATCAGTAAACCTGAGTCGCTGCGGCGCGTCCGCTGTTCAACGCTTCTCGCCTCGCATGTAAGTCTGCTTATTCGTGTTTTACGGCTTGCCGTACAGTCCTTGCGGCCCCGGTCGCCCGGAGCCAGGGCCTCCGCCCACCCCTGGCGTGGAGTGCCCGAGAAACCCTCGACCGCAAGGAGCACAAGCATGTCTGGCAAGTTCGTTTCACGCAGTCTGGCCCTGCTGGGAATCTGTGGGGGCCTGAGCGCTCTGGGGGGCTGTGAGAGCGCCGAGCCAGCGCCCGCCGCCCTCGAGCCGGTCGGGCAGGTGGAAAGCGCCGCCATCGTCGACACCATCACCGAAGGCACCTACGTCATCCGTTCGGTGATGACCAACAAGTGCATCGACATCGACTCGTCGAGCACGGCGGACGGCGCCAAGGTGCAGCAATGGGATTGCAACGGAACCAACGCACAGCGCTTCCTCGTCACGCCCACGTCTGGCGGCTACTTCAGCATCGTCAACGTGAACAGCAACAAGGGGCTCGACATCAAGGACGGCAGCACCGCGGCGAACGCGCTCGTCCAACAATGGGGCTACGGCGGTGGGACGAACCAGCAGTTCCGCTTCGTGAAGGAGGTGGGCAGCGAGTTCAGCATCCGCGCGCGCCACACGGACATGGCCATTGACGTGTACTGGGGCAACACGGCCAACGGCACGGAGCTGGTGCAGTACCCCTACGAGCAGCGGACGAACCAGCGCTGGACGTTCGACCGCATCGACGGAGGTGGCGGCACGGGACTGGCGGCCATCCTGAGCGAGTCCACGTTCAATGCCATGTTCCCGAACCGGAACCCCTTCTACACGTACAGCAGCCTCATCGCCGCCGCGAGCACCTTCCCGGCCTTCGCCAACACGGGCTCGCTGGAGACGCGCAAGCGCGAGGTGGCGGCCTTCTTCGCCAACACGGCCCACGAGACCGGGAACTACGTCTACATCGAGGAGATCGCTCGCGGCCCCTACTGTGGTTCCTGGGGCCCGCCGGGCTGCAACTGCGCCCCGGGCAAGCAGTACTACGGACGTGGGCCCATCCAGTTGTCCTGGAACGGCAACTACTGCGCGGCCGGAGCGGCGCTGAACCTGCCGCTGCACACGAATCCCGACCTGCTGGCCCAGGACGCGAACGCCTCTTGGCGCTCCGCCTTCTGGTTCTGGACCACTCAGACGGGCGCCGGGAACATGACCGCGCACAGCGCCATGGTCAACGGGCACGGCTTCGGTGAGACCATCCGCACCATCAATGGCACGCTGGAGTGCAACGGTGGAAACCCGGGGCAGGTGCAGAGCCGCATCCAGAAATATCAGGACATCGCCAGCATGCTTGGCGTGAGCCCTGGTAGCAATCTGGGCTGCTGAGGCCCGTCACCAGGCAGGGGACTGTTCGCCCTCCCTTCCCCTACACCGAACGCCGGGCGGCCACATGCGCCCGGCCGCCCGGCGGCAGGTACACGCCAGGTTCACAATGAGCTCCGGCTCGTGTGTAGGGGATGAACTGGCAGGAACGAACCCGCGACTGATGCTCCAGACACCGCCCCGCTTGATACCCCGTCGTATCCGTCTCACAGTGTGCATCGCAGATGTGTTGCTCCACTTCACCCTGGGTTTCCTCTTGGAGTGGAGACGCCGGCTCCTCAATGCCGCAGCCCATCAGCCCGAGACCTACCGCCATTCCATTCCAACCAGCATTGATGCCGGCGAAGGCAAGCCCATCAACATCCACCTCCACGCTGGCAAGTGGCCGGAGCTTGCCTTTGGCAACCTCATCAGAGCCGCATCCCGGTTACGCCGGAAAGAAGTCGTGGATGAAGATGAGACCGGTCGGCGTCCAGACGGTGAGCGTGGTCGGGTTCAGCAGCACCCCTCCCTGGATGTGGTGGGGGCTGCCACGCACGGTGACCAGCGCGGGCCTGAACGGCAAGGACTCGGGCACAGTCAGGGAGGAGGTCTCGAAGGTCGCGGAAGCACGAGCGACCTCGTTCCCATTCAGGGCGAAGAGCCCCACGCTTCCCCCATAGGTACCGACCCGGATGTCGCTCGCTTTTGCCGTCACCGTCACGCGGTAATAACCCGTGGGGATGTTGGTCGCAGGTGCGTTCAGATACATGAACGCCGCATCCACGCCATGGGCAAAGGCCGCGGGTGGAACGTACGCGAGGTCCACCACGGGGGCCGCGGTGAACACGAAGGCCTCCGCGGTCGTCGTGGCAATCTGCTCCACGTGGATGGGAATGCCAGCGTCTTGTGCCGCCGCGGCAAGGTCTCCGGGCAGGTCCGTGCACACGGCTGCGGCACCCTCCAGGAGCGCGACGGAGCTCCACTGGGGCACCTTGGCCCAGGAGACGTTGGAGACGAGGAACAGTGCCGCGACGAGAGTCGAGTGCTTGATGGTCTTGCTATTCATGATGGATTCCATTCCAATGACCGCTGTGAAGACAGACTTCGGCCGTCAGGCCGACCCATATGGGCGCCTCGAGACACACCAACCCTGGACACGCCCGCACGGGCCGCGTGACCTCTCGAAGGACAATGAACAACCATTGAGCTGTCTGGGTGGACCCCGACAGCCCCTGCACGCTGCTCAGTCTCGCATGGTGGATTCAAAGTACGATTCGAATCGTACGTTGTCAACGAGGGCTGCTGCGATTTCCGACAATCCTTGCGCCCCGTGAGCGCCAGCGGGGTCCTGCCTTCGTGGCCCTCGCCGGTGACGGATTCAGCGCAGGAGTGACAGGGAACATCCCGAATGACTCGTCGTCATGGCGCCGGAAAAGGAGTCGAAGCCGTCTGCGCGCGTGGTGAAGAAGGTGGGGATGAGGGCGATGGGCGTGGCGGGCGCCTGACTCAACCTCGCCTGCTCCGGTCCCCAGGTTCGTCCTGCTCCGCCACCGGAAGAGTGCCCTCCGGGGGCCTTGAAGCCCATGGAGGAGCTGGGCATCCGGCCGGGCTACACGCGCGTCGTCCTCAACGTCATCAAGGGTGAACCGCATGTCATCTCCGTGAACCCCGGAGAGACGCAGGTGCGACTGGGCGAAGGGTGGGAAGGTCTGCGCAGCGCCTCGGTGGTCACCGGCCAGATCGTCCTGGGGGACCGTGTGTACGGCCGCTTTACCTCGGCCGTCACGCATGACCGTCGTGCGACCTATCCCGTGTGCATGGAGTTGCTGGGCCAGGACGGGAAGCGGGGCATGGAGCGAAAGCCGGGTGGCGATGCTGATTCCGCCCGCGTCTATCCCGTGGGGGAATTGAAGCCGGTCGACCACTTCGGGTGACGCAGCCTCATGGCTGCTTCGTGAGGATTCGCTTCGTGCATGCCGAGTGCTCCGCTGCCCTTCTGGTGTTCATCCTGCTGACAGGGGCGGAGGCGACCGCTCAGCCGTCACGTTGCGTGTCCTCAGCTATCGCTCCGTGCGGCAGGTCGTCCTGGAGGTGCTTCTCGAGAACCCCGAAGGCGCTCAGACCTGGGCGACCACGGAGGCTGTGCTGACAGACCCGAAGGGCGTGGAGTTGAAGGCGCTGCCGGTGTGGCAGTCCGGGCCCGTGGCTCCCGGAGGAAGCGAACAACGCATCGTGGTGCAGGCGGACGCGCCGGAAACGCAGGCCCTGGGTCCCTACACCCTCAAGCTCTGGGAGCCGAGCACCGGTCACACCGTCATCTTTTCCGGGGTGTCCTTCCCATGAACGGAAAGGTGATGGGAAGCAACGTGTCTCGCTCCTGTCGCCAGTCCCTGGTGTGATGGCCTCGTCCACGGTGCGCCGGGTCACGGAGTCCCGTCCGGGCCTCGGCTACTCGAAACGGGAACGGAGCGCGGCAGCCACAGGGTGAACGTGGTCCCTTCCTCCTGACTGGAGCGGGCCTCGACGTGCCCGCCGTGTGCGCGGACGATCTGCTGGGCGATGAAGAGGCCCAGTCCCAGGCCGGACGTCGGATGTCCCTTGTCCGTCGCCCTCCTGAAGGGCTCGAAGAGGTGCGGGAGCAGGTCCGGGGAAATCGCCGGGCCTTCGTTGTGAACCTCCACGCACACCTGCTCCCCCTCGTCGCGCAGCACGAAGTCCACGGGAGTGTCCGTGGGGCTGTAGTCCAGCGCGTTCTTGCCCAGGTTGCCGAGGAGCTGCGTGAGCCGGTCGGCGTCCCACTCGCCCCGGAAGTGCCCCGCGTGGACGCTTAGCCGGAGCGCCCGCTGCGGATGGCCAATCTCCAGCTCCTCCCTGACTTGTTGGCAGAGGGCGCGCAGGTTGGCGGGGCGGGGACTGATGGGGATGCCGCCACCCAGCCGCCCGCGCGTGAAGTCGAGCAGGTCGGAGATCATCCGCTCCATGCGCTCCGCGCTGAGCGCGATGCGGCGCACGGCCGTCAGGTGCTTCGGGATGATGTCCTCCGAACGCATCAACGCGTTGGAGGACAAGAGGATGGCGCTCAGGGGACTGCGCAAGTCATGGGAGACGATGCCGAGGAAGCGCTCGCGGAACTCGGCCGTCTGCCGCAGCTCCTCCTCGATGTGTTTGCGCTCGGTGATGTCTGTGTTGACGGCGACCGCCCCGATGATGTCATCCCCGATGCACACCGGAGCGGCGGCGCAGCGCACCACCACGTCCCGGCCCGTCAGCAGGTGGCGCGCGCGGACCTCCTGGGTGGTCGCCTTCCCCCGGAAGGCCCGCATGAAGGGCTCCTCCTCGGGCGCGAGCCGGTGGCCGTCCTCGGCGGAGTGGTTCTGCAGCCGCTCGCCCAGGCTGGCGACGTTCTGGTTCAGCTCCTCCAGGGACTGGAAGCCGAGCATCTCCAGCGCCGGCCTGTTGGCCAACTTGATGCCGGTGGCATCGCCCACGTACAGGCCATCCGGGATGGCTTGGAGGATGGCCTGAAGGATGGCCGCGTCGCGGGTCATCTCCTCTGCGGTGTGCGTGCGTTCGGTGAGGAGCCGCTCCTGGGTGGCGCGCAGCTCCTGGTTGTCGGCCTGGAGCGTCTGGGCCCGATGCGGCGATTCCCCTTTCGCTTCCGTGGTGCGCCCCTGAAGGGCCGCCGTGTGCTCGCGCGACAGGCGCACGAAGTCGGTCACGTCCTCCAGCCGGTGGAGCAGGTAGCGCACCTCGCCCTCGGGGGAGAGGACGGGCGTGGTGAGGGGACGCCAGTAGCGCTCCTCGAAGCCGCCACCTTCGGCCTCGGGTCGCTGGAGGTCATGCTTCCGCACGGCCATTGTGTCCGGCGCGCGAGTGGTCAGGGTGCGCTCCAGTGAGGCGCGCAGGTCGTGGACACCGGCGGCATTCGGGTCCTCCCGGTTGTCGGGGAACAGCTCGAGGAGGGGATGGCCGAGGAGGTCCTCTCGCGTCGTCCCGGTGGCGCGCAGGTAGGCGTCGCTCACCGCCATGAGGGTGAAGTCCGCGTCCGGCAGGGCGACGAGGTACGCGCCAGGGAGCTGCTCGAAGAGTTGCTGGAAGTCGGGAGGAGGGGACGGAGGCATGGCGAACGTGAGCCAGCTTGTCCCGGTGAACTCCCAGCGGTGAACCGCGACCACGGCGCCGCGGGCCGCATCGTTCCCGGCTGGACGGCTCCACTCCAGGGGCCTTCAGGTTTCGCGCACGTCCCGTGCGGCAAGGACGCCGGACGGCTTCAGTTCACGTCTTGACGCGTCGGCGGGGGATGCGCGGTCTGCCTCACGGCTCCGTGGCGCGAAGGGACTGCTCGCGACCCGTCTGGCATTCGGCGGGCGGCTCACGCAGGTGCGCGCAGTGTTGGAAGGCGGCTTCCGCCTCCCTGAAGCGCCGCTGTTCCATCAACACGGTGCCCAGGTCCCGCCAGACGAGAGGGTCCTCGGGCGCGAGCCGCGTGGCCTGGGCCAGACTCTGTTGGGTTGCTTGACGCAGGTGCCGCTTCGCCATCGCGGTGTCGTGCCGCATCAGCGCGATGAGTCCCCTGTGGGCTCGCAGCTCGGGGTTCTGGGGAAAGAACTCCAGGCCCAGATCGCAATAGTCCGCAGCCCTGTCCAGGTTCCCCCGGGCGAACTCCTCCACACACATGTCGAGGTGGCTGCGCAGGGGCCCGCACTCAAGGACCGGGGGGGAATGCGAGCAGGCACCGAAGAGCAGCGCGGCCGTGGAGGACAGTGCGAGAGCGGGCCTTCGGAGGCGCATGGCGGTGAATCCTAGCCCGCGCGGGTGTCGAGCCTGTCTGAGGCCAGGACTCACCGCCGCTCTGCTCGCGAGGGGGATGACTGCTGTCAGGGCCCTGATGACCGCAGACATCAGGGCTCGCCCCTGGCCTTCCGCGGCCCTCCCTCCAACCCATTGAAATCAGGGAGGTGCCTTGTCCACACCGGGCTACTTGAGCGTGGCATGTCGGGTGCAATCAGACAGGACATCGCAGCACTGACCGACCCCACCCGCCGCACTGCTTGAGGAGCCCCCCATGCGTAGCCGCCGCCTCGGTTCGTCCCCCTCCCGTTCCTCGACCTTCCCTTCCTCCTCGACGTCCAAGCCCAAGCCTCCCGCGCGCGCCAACACGCTCCCCGCCTCGGCGCCCTCTTCTCAGACGCTGAAGCCTTCGCAGACGAAGCCCGCCGCGAGCACGCCGAGCGCTCCGGAGTCCAAGCCCGTGAAGCACCCGGGCATGCCCGAGGGCGGCCCGACCTACAGCCCCTGGGAGAAGACGACGGGCCAGGCCTCGGACATCATGGTGAGCGGCGGTGACAACAAGCTCACGGCTCCCCCGGGCGCCAATCAGAACATGCTCGTCGACAGGCCGGGCCGGCCCTTCGAGCGGGACACCTACGGCGGCGGCAAGCTGAGCGGCAACGTGGGCTCGATGCAGGCCTCCACGTCGAACTACAGCGGCAACGGGGTGCGCTACCAGTCCGCGCAGGCCGAGGTGAACGGCCCCAGCGCCGCCTACGAGCTGCAGAAGACGCACGCGGGCCGGTTCGGCGTGACGAGCGGCCAGCTCACCGCCGACGCCACCAGCTTCAAGGGCCAGGCACAGGCCGGTTATTCGCTGGACCGGAACGAGCACGCGTACACGGGCGCGCTGACGGCCAAGGCGGAGACGGGCGTGGGCGTGGGAGCGAGCGCGAGCCATGACTTCAACCGGCACGTGGGCGGCTACGTGAGGGGCGACGCCAGGGCCTCCGCCAACGCCTACGCCGAGGGCGTGGCGAGCCTGGACCCGAAGACGGCCACGGCGATGCTCTCCGGCCAGGTGGGCGCGTCCGCCACGGCGGGTGCCTACGGCACGGCGGGCGGGCATCTGGGCCGATTGCACGGCTCCGTCACGGGCGGCGTGGTGGCGGGCGCCGCGGCCCAGGCGGGCGGCAAGGTGGGACTGGAGAACGGCTTCTTCAAGACGGCCGCGGACGTCAATGCCGCCGCGGGAGTGGGTACGCACCTGAAGTCCGACGTGGCGGTGGACCTGCGTCACCACATCAAGCCGGGCATCGCGTCGGGCCTGCGTCCCGCCCTGGCCAACGCCACGAGCGTGGCCTCGCCCGCGAGCACCATCCAGCCCGAGAAGTCGCGCCTCGAGAACCTCTTCGCCAGGGCCTTCCACACGGCCTGATGTCCCTGGGGCGGTGGCTTCTTCAATTCAGTCAGGTGGACACCGGACTTGCTTCTTCGGTGTCTCACCCCGCGCTGAGGCTCCCGCCCACCCTGGCGGGATTCGCGCTCCCCAAGTGACTCGGGGTCGTGGGGAGCGCGTCCCGGCGCAGCGTGGAGGGCGCTCAGCGCGCCTGGAGGGAGCCATCCACTCCAGTGGCCCGCTGGGCGGCTCGCACTTCCGCGTCGACGGGAACCGCGACGTCTGTCGTCAGCGAGGTGGCGTCGTCACCCAGGGCGGCGATAGGGGCGGGGACGATCTCCAGGGAGAACGCGCCGGCATTGTTGTTCTCGTTGCTCTCGGGAATCACGCCATCCACGTCCGCCAGCAGGACGAGGTTGTAGGAGCCCGTGGCAATGGCAGGAGAGAAGGTGAGCGGGGTGGCGGGCAGGGACCAGGTTCCAGAACCCGCGTTGATGGAAATCCCGCCGAGGTAGCTCAGCAGTTGATAGTTGGCATCGGCCAGGAAGACGCCGACGGTCGACGCCGAATTGGCGGGGCACCGTGTGTTCAGGTCGAACGAGAAGTAGGTGGTCCCTCCGGGCTGAATCGTCGCGGGGCTCAGCGTTCCGCCCGTGAAAGCGAAATCCGCCGGCTTGGTGGTTCCAATCAGGGTGTCATCGCCTCGCACGATGCCGGAGTCCACCTCAGCCTGGATGTACCGGCCCGCTGGTTGGCATGCCGCCGCAAGCTCATCCAGCACCGGCTGTGCCGCATAATCCACGGTCGCGCGCATGAAAGAGATCGACTGGGTCCCGACCGGCGGGCGGTAGAGCCCACCACCCGCGGAGCCGAGGAGGATCTGCCCCGAGTACAGCAGCACGCGGCCGCTGGTCCCCGTCTGGGTGGGCGCGAGGTAGAACCTGATCTGGGCGGTGGCCAGACCCAGCTTGCTCCCAGTCAGTGTGTAGTTGATTGTGAAGATGTTGTAGGGATTGGGAATGGTCGTAGGCGCAGTGATGCTGAGGACCTGCACCTGGGCCAGGGCCGGGCTTGCCGCGAACAAGGACAAGGCAAGCAGCGACGCTGCCAGTGTTTTTGATGGGGTCATGACGGAAAGGGTATTCTTTTCATTTCCAACAAATCAAGACTCCGCTGTCTTGTATTTCCTGATGGAAATTTTGGCTGGCATTGGCTTTGGGGGCTGTCAGGACTTGTGTCCGCCCGCTTGGGCAACGTGCTGGCGTCACTCGTCCCTGGAGTTATGGTTTTCCGGCCTCGTTGAGGGCTGAAGCATCCTCAAATGTTTGTTGCACCCAAGCTCCTCCGCACGGAAGCGCACCACGCACTCAAAGCCCAACTGGCGCGGCAGTGCGTGGAACTTCGCCTCCACGAACACCACCGTAGATGAGGGGGTACTTCAGCCCTGGGTATCCAGTCCTCTTCCAAGCGGCCTGAAGTGTTTCATGTGCCATGAAATCTCCTGCCCGCATGTCCTGGCGCGGGAGTTCATGGCATCATGTCCTCGCTGCAATCACCTGGAGCACCTCACCCATCTGGAGGCGCAATGCGTTCATTCTTGATTCTGGGGCTCGCGGTCGTCGGATTTCAGTTCGGCTGTGGCGTGGACGAGGCCGACCGGGGAGTGGAGCCGGAGGTGGACTCACAGGAGCAACGGCTCATCTGTCTGACGGAGTCCTTCGTCACCTACTACAGCGACGCCGCGCACACCACGGTGGTCGGCACGGAGCGCTGCTATTGCGGCAGAACGCCCGACCGCACGGGGCGCAGGACCCCCTTCTTCGTCGAAGAGAGCCTGGGCGAGTGCCCTTGAACCGAGACGACACCCGCCGCTGAAACAGACTCGGGCCAGGCTCCAGGTGCGTTCCTGGAGCCTGGCCCGTTCACGTCATGGGGCGCTGTCTGGATTCAGATTCGGCGGGGCTCGGTCAGCGCTGGAAGCGGCCCGTGAACGCGGGGGCGGTGGCGCTCCACGGCGCGTCGAAACGGGGACTGCCCACCTCCCCGCCGGCCCGCACGTCGGAAGCCACCTGGAGGAAGTAGTGGCCCCCGGGGTAAAGGAGGTCCGGCGGGAGACGGAGCTGTGTCTCCGTCGTCCTGAAGAATGCTCGCTGGAAGCGGCCCGTCTGATTCGTGCTCGTCGCGTAGATCTCATACAGGCGCACGGTGTACGAGGTGGGAGTGCCCAGGACCGGTGCACTCCACGTCACGAGGGGCGTCTCGCCCACGCCCTGGAGTCCATCCTCCGTGGTGGCCAGACCGTTGATGCGAAGCTCGCGCGGCGGGCCCACCATGGGGCTGAGCCGCAGGGGCGCGCCTTCCTGGAACGGCGCATGTGTATAGACGGTGAACCGGTGCGACGTCGGCACGGTGTTGCCACCGCCCTCCCGTGGCACCGAGTAGGTCATCGAGCCCGCCGCGATGTTGGCGGCGAACCGGGTCCACGATGCCGGGAAGGGGTCGGCGAACTCCAGCTCCTGGGTGACGAGCGGCTGGCCTGGAACGAGGTTGGTGCCGAAGGCCAGGTCGAACCAGCTGGCGTAGGTGCCGTAGCGCATGAAGCCCGGCAGCGCTCCGACAGTCAGGTCCTGGGTGTTGCGCAGCGTGACGCGGGGATGGGCGGCGAGCACCAGGGCCTCGAACTCGGAGGCATTCATCTGCACCGTCCGCGACGAGGTGGCCTGGGGCACAAGCGTCCCCGTCAGGCTGACCGCGCCACCCCCGGACACCACGCCTCCCGGGCTCCCGCTGGAGACCTCGAAGCCCCGGCGCACCTCCCGGAGCACGTTCAGCCCCCCGGCGACCGGAGCGCGCGCCACCAACTGGCCGACGTACACCGTGTCCCCGCGTGCCACGTCGATACGACCGACCCGGTTGCCGCAGTATTCGAGGGACGTGTTGTACCCGGTGCCGCCGGAGAGGACCGTCGAGCCCACCACGGGACCCAGGGCCGGTGAGGCACAATCCCGCAGGCTGAAGTAGGTGAGGCCCGCTCCGAAGGCGCTGACCTGGAGCTCGTCTCCGGAGGCCCACGGGCCGAGCCCGCTCAGGTCCAGGTTGAGGCGCGTGCCCTCGGGCTCCGGCTCCAGGTCGGCGCGGCCCGCGAGCGCCTCGCTGAAGTCCGGCGTGCGGCTGTGCGTCCAGTAGTAGGCCGAGTTGATCTGCAGCAGGTACGGCGCACTCTCCACGCCCTGGATGACGAAGGTGCCATCCCGCAGCCCGAGGCCGAAGTGAGACGTATAGGTCCCCTCCGCCGTGGGCACCCAGGCGACGATGAAGGTCGTGCTCAGGTCGGTGGGACGCGTGACGGTGGAGCCGTCCTCCTGGAAATAGAACGTGGAGCTGTGGCCGAGCACCGTCGTCTCGTCGCAAGGAGGGGTGTTGGCCCCCGGCCGGACGGTGAACGTCACATCCGTGGCGGCGCCGCTCGCGTCGGTGATGATGGCGGTCACCTCGGCGGGGGTGTCGAAGCAGGCCGGGGCCGTCCAGTCCGCGGAGGCCGAACCCCCGCTTCCGCGAGTCGCCACGAGGGTGCCTTGCGAGGCCACCCAGGAGACGCTCAGCGCCGTTCCTTCCGGGTCATGCGCGGTGAGTCCAAACGTCACGAGCTGGCCGAGGCCCGCGCGCTCGGAGGACTGGGAGACGCTGTCCACGACGGGGACCCGCTGCATGTCCACTTGGGGGCCGGGGCCCACCTGGAGGGTGAGGATGCCCTCGTGAAGGCCGCCAGAGATGTCCGAGGCGAAGACGCTGAAGCCGCACCGGCCCTCGACGGGTACGGCGCTCAGGGTGAACGTCGGGGTGGGGGCGTTGACGGAGTCGAAGGTGCCCTCACACGTGGAGGTCCAGTAGAAGTACGGGGTGTCTCCATCCGGGTCGGAGACCGAGGCCGCCAACTGCGTCGGCCGACCCACGGCGAGCACGGAGGGCGCCCCCATCATCGCGCTCACCTCCGGCCAGGTGTTCAGGCGCACCGTCACCGCGGCGCGGCCTGTCGGGCCCACGTTCCGCACGGTGAGGTCGACGGTGACGGTGGCGGTGGCGTTCTTGGAGTCCCGCACCTCGAGCTGGATGCGCTGCATGCCCTCTGTGGCGGGCGCGGTCCACGTGGTGGACGCGGCGGACGGGGGGCTGAACGTGCCCCCGGGCGCGCTCCATGTATAGGTCAGCGTGTCACCCGGGTTGTTGTCGTGCGCGACCGCCGAGAGGGTGAGGGAAGCGCCCGGCTCCACCTCGTTGGAGGACACCGCGAGCGAGTCGATGATGGGGGCCTCGTTCTCGAAGGGCGGGTGGGGAGAGGCCTGCTGCAGCAACATGAAGACCGCCGCCACGCCGCCGGCCTGGATGGCCATGGGACCCGCATGGCCCGCGTAGAGGAGGGTGGACGCCGCGTCGTACGCGTTCGCCGTGAAGAAGCGGTCAGCCCCCGCGGGGATGTCGTGGAGCGTGCCGTTCCACGTGTTCCCATCGCGGACGAGGTCCATCCCCAAGGCGGTGGGGATGCCCGGGCCCTGGACCTCCACTCGGATGCGCGCCACGTCATCGGCAGACAAAGCCTGGCCGAGCATGACCTTGACGTCGGCACTCGCCGTCGGAGGCGAGGCGCTCTCGCCTCCACCACAGGCCGCGAACACTCCCAGGGCAAGCACAGTCGTCACCAGGGACGCGGCACGCCCGACACAAAGAAAAACAGACATTGAATCCCCCTCGGGTTGAGTGGGGCTATAGAACATTAGGTGGCTCTCCTGCAAACCTGTCGTTCGCGGCGGAGAGGATCCTTGGACGGGACTGCGTGGGTATCCTCGGCCCCCACCCGCCGAGTTGCTGGTTGCTTGAAGAGGCCTGGCTGCAGGTGGCACCGACGGTCAAGAACGATGGGGCGTGTCGATGGGCCCCTGGCTCGTTCGTCGCCACTCCGGTAGAGGGTTGCTCACGCGGGCGCAGGCGATGCTTGGGCCGAATGGAGTTGCACTCATGTCGAAGCTTCGGGTCAACGCATTCTCAATCTCAATCGATGGTTACGGCGCTGGGCCTGGCCAGGACCTCGACAATCCCCTGGGCGTCGGAGGCACCGCGCTGCACACGTGGGTCTTCGGTACGCGGACGTTCCAGAAACTCCACGGCGACTTCGCCGGAGCGCTGATTGGCGACGAAGTGGGGCGAAGTGGTCCGGATGACGACTTCGCCGCGCGCGGTTTCGCGAACGTCGGCGCCTGGATTCTCGGCCGCAACATGTTCGCGCCGACGCGTGGCCCCTGGGCCGATGACGGTTGGAAGGGGTGGTGGGGAGCCAACCCGCCCTACCACGTGCCCGTCTTCGTGCTCACGCATCATGCCCGCGAGCCGCTCACCATGGAGGGAGGCACGACGTTCCACTTCGTGACCGACGGAATCCATGCCGCGCTGAAGCGCGCGAAGGAGGCGGCGCAGGGCAAGGACGTCCGACTCGGCGGCGGCGTCGCCACCATCCGCGAGTACCTCTCCGAGGGGTTGATCGACGAGCTCCACCTGGCCATCTCTCCTGTGCTCCTCGGTCGTGGCGAGCACCTCCTCGCGGGCATCGACACGGTGAGCCTTGGCTACAAGTGCACGGAGCACGTCACCACGAGCCACGCGACCCACGTGGTCCTGACGAAGCAGCACCCAATCCCGTGACCCGCCCTGGGGTTGCTGGACCCCAGGAGGGAGCGTGCTCACTGTTTCATTCTTCGAGCCGAGCGTGCGTTGGCTTGTCTGGTTGAATCCCGTCCAGGTTGGTAAATCTGTTAAGTCTCGTAGTTTGATTAAGTCGGCTTAATCAGGTTATATTCCCGGGGTCGGGCATCTCGCCGGCACACACCCCAAGGACAATCACCCGTGAAGATGAAGACCCTGATTATCAGTCTGGCGTTCGGAGGCCTGTTGGCGGCGTGCGGTGGCGCGCCGGAGGAAGTGGCTGACACCGAGATTCCTGTTGGCGAGGCGGAGCAGGGTGTTTGCGAGGGTTATGACCACGGCGCGCGGCACTGCACGTTCAAGTGCACGGCCAACGACTGGCGTCACTGGTATGGCTACAACGACGTCGCGTGGGGCCAGTGCGAGAACGTGGCGCGGCGTGACTGCGGCAGGGAGCCGTACAGCGTCTGCTGGAGCATTCCCTGAGTCGCGTCCACACCCTCTTCACCCCAGGAATCCCTCCCATGAAGAAGCTGATGAAGCCCCTGATGATGGCGTTGGTGTCCATGGCGTGCCTCTCCGCGTGCGGCGGAGCTCCCGAGGAGATGGCCGAGGAGGCCGCTCTGCCGGACCCCTCGACGGCGGTGCTGTCGAGAGACCGCGTTCCGGGTGAGGTGAGCGCGTCCTGGACCGCGAACTGTGCCGGCTGGGACAAGGGTGGGCGCACGTGTTCGTGGCGCTGCCGTAGCACCAGCGAGTGGATGTGGGCCACGCAGAGCGTCGCGTACGGGCAGTGCAATGCCTATGCGAACAACTTCTGCGGCCTCAATGCCCACGCGACCTGCTGGAGCAGCAACCCGCATCCGTAGTCGAGGCTGACGTTCTCGAAGTCTCGGAGGCCCCGGGCTCTCGCATCGAGCCAGGGGCCTCTTCGTCATGTGCGGCATGAATGGGTGCTGCCTTGGTTTCACGGTGGCTGCTTGTCGTGGCCCAAGGGGGGAGAGGCTGCAATCTCAAGCTCCCCATCGGGCCGCGATGCAGGACCGCAGGTGGTGGCGCACTTCCTCGAGTGTGGCGCCGCTGACCACGAGGCGCCCCGCGCTGCCCGAGTCGCGCGGCTTGTCGGCGGCGAGCGCTTCCTTGCGGGGACTCGCGATGGCCTCGACCATGGGTGGAATCGCGGCGAAGCGCTGGACCTCCACCGTGACCCCCTTCGCACGCAAGGCCTCACCGTTCCGCAGCTCGTCCTCGGAAGTACACGTCACCTGGCCCACATAGGCACCAGGTCCTTCACGGAAGGGCGGGAGCCTGGGAACCCGCTCGCCCAGGTGCGTCTCGAAGACGAGTTCCGCCCACTTCGTCCCCGTGGCTCTATCCACGAGTCCGGAGAGCCCACCTCCGGAGAGCCGGAAGCCCATCTCGACGAAGAAGGCCCCTTGGGGATTGCGGAGGAGGTCCACATGGAAGGGGCCCTCGCGGTAGCCCGTGGCATCCAGGCACGCCTGGGCCAGCGCGCGCAGGGCGGGCTCCGCGCGGTCTCCATGCGTGGCGATGTGGCCTGCCTCGCGAAACCCACGCAGCGTCGGTGTGCCGGGAGCCGCCTCGCGCGTCACGAGCTTCTCGCACGTGGTGAGGAGCAGCGCCTGCCCCTCGTGCGCGAGCCCCTGGAGGGAGTGCTCGCGTCCCTCGATGAACTCCTCGAGCAACGCCCGCTCGAAGCGCCCGCCGTCGTCGTTGGACAGGTCTCCCAGGGCCGACAGTGCCCGGTCGCGCTGCTCCGCATCCTCGACGAGGAAGACACCCAGGCCTCCTCTTCCATTCGAGGGCTTCACCACCAGGGGAAAGCCCACCCGCCCGAGCGCGGCGGCGGCACCCGGTGAGCCCAGCTCGAAGCTGACGTGGCGCGGCTGGAGCACCTGGGGAAAGGCATGGGCCAGGGCCTCGCGCTGTCCCCACTTGTCCAGGGGACTGAAGGCCCCATGTGGCCACCGCTGGCGAGGCCCGTGCTCCATGATGGGCGCGAGGGCGAAGGCGCAGTCCACGTACCGCTCGAAGCCCGCGAGCAGCAGCGTCACCGGTATCCCGAGCGACTCGAGGAAGTGCTGGACCTCCGCGGGCCGCGAGGGATGCTCCACCGGAAGCTCCAGGTCGAAGGGGCGGCGCCCCAGTCGCTGACGCCAGCCCAGGTACGCGGGCGTCTCGACGAGGAGGGTCTGCAGTCCGCGCCGGCGAGCCGCGTCGAGATACGGGTCCAGTCCATCCCGGCTCGCGCCGAGCTGGACGAAGACGCCCGAGGAAGTCGTCGTCATCGAGGGCATGCGATGTGCCTCATCGCCCCGGAGAGGGTTTCCAGCACCGCTGGCCCGCTCGAAGCCGGGCGCATCCCGATGACGTCCCTTGTGCGGGCTCTCGCGAGGTCAGCCCCAGCAGATCCTTCTTTCCCTCTCCAGGTCATCCCAGCGCCCACGCATCCGAGCGCCGAGCGTCCTCAGCCGGACGATGTCCCTGTCCGCCGTGGCACGAGCGTGACCTGGAGGGCCTTGCCCTCGTCGAAGAGGGCAGGTGCGAGTGCCGCGGTCAGTCCCAGACGAAGAGCCACTTGATGCCCTTGCCCAGCCCGTAGAACACCCAGCCCAAGGGCCCGGGGCTCACCGGTCGCTTGAAGTCCAGGTACACCGTGGACAGCGCGATGCTGCCCTCCAGTCCCTCCATGCGCGCCTTGAGGGTCTCGTATTCGAGGGTGATGCGCTCCAGCTCCTTCTCCACCTTGAGCGTGTCCTCGACGGTGACGGCGCGCTGGAGCAGCTCCAGGTAGCGCTCGCGGATGCGCGTCAGGTTGTCCAGGCGCACCTTGAGGTCGCGGTGCGTGTCCGTCACGTCCTCGGCGGAGACGCTCTTGCTCTCCACGGTGCCCAGCGCGGGCACCGCGGCCAGGAAACCCTCCAGCCGCTCGGCGGGGATGCGCACCCAGATGCTCTCGGTCATCACCTGCTGGGCATAGCCCCCGTGGGATTTCGCCAGCACGGCGGCTCGCGTGGGGCCCTTCTCCGGCTCGTCACACTCCACCTGCAGGGAGGCGCGATGGATGATGGACCGGCCTTCGAATGCCGCGCCCGGGGCTCCTCCCCGCTCCGACAGGCCGTCGCTGACCTCCGCCCGCGCGTGCGGCCGAGAGGTGGAGCACGCCAGGAGCGCGAGGAAGGGGACGAGGAGGAGCGGGCGCACGGAGTTCCTTGGGAAGAGAGGACAGTCGCGAACTTCCTCCAGGACGCCCCCGCGCTTTTCCGCGTTCCATCCTCCTGCCTCAGGGGCCCCCGAATCGGGCCCCTGAGCTGAACCTCACGACGACTGCTAGGAGACGCGGGAGACGGGGGCCGGCCGCACGCCGTCACCCTCGTAGTAGATGCTCGCGCAACCCTTCTCGTAGACGACGAGCACGCGATCACTCTGGCCCAGCAGGTCGGAGGCTTTCTCCGTGGCCTTGCGGACCAAGGTGTCGAACTTCGCCGAGCTCTGGCTCTGCTTGCTGCTGGCCCGGACTGTCACGACTGGCATGCGGTGTCCCGCTCCTTGGTGCCCCATGGTGGGCGGCCCCAGGCAAGGCCTGGCTCCGTACCCATCCGCAGGTAACGAACGCGTCATAGCCAACCCAACACTTCGTTGACAAGCGCTCCGCTCCATGGCGGGAAGAGGGTTCCTATGCACCGCAAGCTCTTCGTCCTGCTGGTTTTTACGCTGGGTCTTGTTTCCACCGCCCAGGCCCAGTCGTCTCGGTCGCGACGCGAGCACGTCTCGCCCACACCCGCCTGGTTGCCTCGTGGCGTCGTCCTGGGCGCCTCGCTCCGGGAGGAACTGCTCACCTCCCGTCTGAAGGTGCAGTGGCAGTGGGCCTTCTTCCAGGACCGCAAGGACGCCTTCGTCTTCCTGGTCGAAGGTGGGTTGGGGTGGGGCACCGCGATGCCGAACCCGGTGGCGGGCAAGCCCGAGACGTTCCTGGGCTCGTACTACGAGCACACCGCCCAGGTGGGTGTGGGCTATCGCAACCACCTGCCCGACAGCCTGCACTGGGGGTTCCAGGTGACGGGTGGGCCCGTCTTCTACGGCGCCCACTTCGACGGCGGCGCGCCTCCGGACAAGCACACCGCGGGCATCATCGAAGGCCGCATCCAGGTGGGCTACCAGTTCGAGCAGTTCGCCACGGGTGTCACCGTGGGCTACGGCGAGCCCTTCGGCCTCAAGCGGCGCTACCTGGGCCGGGGCTTCGTGGGCGGCCCCATGGTCGGGTTGTTCGTGGATTGGCGGTAAAGTCCGCGTAGACTGGGTTGCGCGGGAATCTCCCCCCCCTCCCGCACCCCCCGTATGCCCGAGCTGCTGAGCGCCCATGTTTCGCGGTACCTGCGCAACCGGGGCGAGTTCGAGCGGCAGCTGCCGCCCGGGCTGCTCGTCTTCTCGCCTTCGCCGACGCCTGAGAGCCTGCCGGAGCAGGAGGAGTACCGGTTGAAGACGGTGACGAACGCGGGGCCGCCGACGCTGGGGGCGAACGAGCCGGTGGTGTTTCCGGTGGTGAAGTCCCGGACGAACGCCTTCGGACGGGGAATCACGGTGGGCCGCACGGGCAACAACGACGTGGTGCTGGATGACGGCAGTGTGTCGCGCTTCCACGCCTGGTTCGCCCGTGATGAAGCCCAGGCGGGCATCCTGCTGACGGATGCCGGCTCGAAGAATGGTTCATGGCTCGGCGGGGTTCGGCTCTCCCCTCGCAAGCCCGTCCTCCTGGAGGATGGCGTCCGGTTGCGCTTCGGACAGGTGGAGCTGGCGTTCTACACGGCAAGCGGCTTTGTCCGGATGCTCGCGATTCGGATGGCTCCCTGAGCCTTGCCACGTCTCCAGCGGCCTGCATAACGTGCGGAGTCGCCTACAGTCACACACGGGAGTGTTCGCGGTGGCCTTGACCACAGAAGCCTTCGGACTGACCGACGTCGGCCGCAAGCGGCAGCACAACGAAGACGCGATGCTGGTGGACGTGTCACTCGGCCTGTACGTGGTGGCCGACGGCATGGGTGGGCACGCGGCGGGTGAGGTCGCCAGCAATCGGGCCACCGAGGTGGTCAAGCAGCACATCACTTCGAACCGGCATCTGCTGAAAGACCTGGGCAACAACCCTACCGCGGACAGTCGGTCGGCGGCGGCGGCGCTGGTGGAAGTGGCCGTGCAGCGCGCGTGCGCGGACATCTACCGCACGGCGATGACGGACTCGACCAAGCGGGGCATGGGGACGACCTTCGTGTGCCTGGCGGTGGGCGGCAACAAGGCCGTCATCGGCCACGTGGGCGACAGCCGCGTGTACCTGGTGAGACACGGCCAGTGTCACCGGCTGACGGAGGACCACACGCTGGTCGCCGCCCAGCTCAAGGCCGGCACCATCACCAAGGAGCAGGCGGCCACGTCGCAGTACCGCAACGTGATTACGCGCGCGGTGGGCATCCAGGAGTCGGTCCAGGTGGACACGCTCATCGTGGACCTGGTGCCCGGCGACATGTTCATCCTCTGTTCGGACGGCCTGCATGGCTACGTCGAGGACGAGGAGATGCTGCCGCTGGTGTCGGGGCTCCAGCCGGTGGACCTGCCCAAGCGGCTCATCGACGTCGCGAACGAGCGCGGCGGCAAGGACAACATCACCGCGGTGGTGGTGAAGGTGGCTGGCGACAGCGCGGCCATGGCGAACGAGGAGACGAGCGAAGCGCAGTCGCGCATGGAGGCGCTGCGCAAGATTCCGCTCTTCCGTCACCTCACGTACAAGGAGCAGACGGCGGTGCTGTCCATCGCCACCACGCGCACGTATCCGGCGGGCCGCGAAATCGTGGTGGAGGGGCAGCCGGGCGAGGAGCTGTTCGTCGTCATCCGGGGCCGGGTGGCCATCGAGAAGAACGGCGTGGAGATCGCCGAGCTGCGCTCCGGTGGGCACTTCGGAGAGATGGGGCTCATCGACAACGCGCCGCGCTCGGCGACGGTGCGAGCGACGGAGCCCACGCGGACGATGGTCATCTCCCGTCCGGACCTGATGGGCCTGATGAAGCGCGAGTCCATCCTCGCGGTGAAGATGCTCTGGAGCTTCGTGCAGGTGCTGAGCGACCGGCTGCGCGCGACCAACTCGGAGTTGAGCGAGGCCCGACAGGAGCTCGCCGTGGCGCAGGCCATCCAGCCCTTCGCGGAAGAGTGAGGGGAGCCCCCATGAGCGAGCGCACGCGTCGTGGCCCGGTTGCTTCATCCCGTCCACGTCAGACCCGCCGCGTACCTTCCCGCCAAACCGTGGTGGGAGGTCGCATGGCGAGGGCGGTGGGGCGGGACGTGATGGTGCGGTTGATTGGCGAGGTCGCGGAGCTCCGGGAGGAGATGAAGACCACGCGAACGCATACGCGCATCATGTCGTCGGGGATGGGCCACGCGCTGACGAGCCTGGGCTCCATGCGCGAGAACATGGGCGCGATGCAGGTCAACATGGGCGCCATGCGCGAGAACATGGGCACGATGCAGGCCAACATGGACGCCATGCGGCAGAACATGGACGTCATGTGGCAGAGCATGGACGTCACGCGGCAGAACATGGACGTCATGTGGCGGAACATGGATTCCTTCCGCTCGAAT
Source organism: Myxococcus qinghaiensis (assembly GCF_024198215.1). Taxonomy (GTDB): domain Bacteria; phylum Myxococcota; class Myxococcia; order Myxococcales; family Myxococcaceae; genus Myxococcus; species Myxococcus qinghaiensis. Next base: position 438,163 of record NZ_JAKCFA010000007.1, on the reverse strand, counting down.
GCGGATGTCATGATGACGCACGTGGAGTCGGTGGTGGGCGAGCTTCGCGCCCTGTCTGGCGGACTTCAGCGAATGGATACTCACGCCGGCCGCCTGGCCCGGCTACTCGGCTCGCTGGCGGATTCGACGAATGCGCGCTTCGAGCAGGTGGAGAAGCGCCTGACCGCGCTCGAGGACGACGAGAAGCACTGACGGGCGCATGACGGTGTCAGCCCGGTGGCAACGCAGGCCACCGGGTGGGAACGCGTCATGGGGGGAGCGTCCGGGAGAGGACGGGGTCCGGAATTTCCGGTGGGAATCACCCGTTCCGGGCCCGGCCGCGGGCTAAGGTCCGAGAGACGTGCGCATGCGCAACTGGATTCTCATAGGGGTGATGTCGGCCCTGGTGATGGCTGGGGCTGCCTGGCTCTGGTCCCGTTCCGAGAGCGGACCTGGGAGCACCTCGTCCACCACTTCCCCGCACTCCACGCCGAAGTCGCTGCCCGAGTTCTCCGCGGTGGAGGTCTCCTCGGGAGGCCAGGAGGGGCTCGCGCTCACCGGCCGCGTGCTGGACTCGGCCGGCAAGCCCGTGTCGGGCGCGGAGGTCTTCCTCGCGGCCAGCGCCGAGCGGACGCTGGTGGACGTGCGCTGCGACGAGTGCGACCAGGCCCTGTTGTCCTGTCCCGCGCGCGAGTCCACGCTGCACACGCTCGCCTTCTTCGAACAACAGCGGGGCTTCCTCAGTCCTCGCGCCACGGTGCTCACGGATGCGGAAGGGCGCTTCCGTTTCGAGCACCTCGTAGGTGTGTCCTTCTCCGTGTGGGCCCGCGCCTCGGGCCTGGGCGTGGCGCTCCGGGACAGGGCGGCCCCGGGAGACCCGGTGGAGCTGTACCTGCCGCCCTTGCGCTCCATTCGCGGCCAGGTGGTGGACGAGGCGGGACAGCCGCTCCTGGGCGCTCGCGTGCACGCCGTCTCGCGTCGGGTGCCGCTGCCCTTCGAGGCGGAGTCCGGCGCGGAAGGTGTCTTCTCGCTGGAGGGGCTCGGCGAGGGCCCGTTCTACGTGCTGGCGATGGCCGAAGGGTATCTGCCCGCCGTGGAGGCCCACGTCGAGGCCGGGCCTCAGCCGGTGCGGTTGCAGTTGACGCCCGCGCGGACACTCGAGGTCCGCGTCATGCGACAGGGCAAACCCGCCGCGGCGACGGTGCGCCTGCGTGCCGACCATCTCTCGCGTGAGCTGCGCACCGAAGGCGAGGTGGTGCGCTTCACCGGCCTGTATCCGGACGAGCTGGTGGTGACGGCGGAGGCCCCGGGGTTGGGTTCTGCCCCGCGGACGCTGACGCTCGATGCGCGCGTGACGCAGGTGACGCTGGAGCTGGAAGAGGCGGGCAAGCTGCTCGTCACCGTGGTGGATGAGGCAGGTCAGCCCGTGCCCACTCCGGAGCTGATGTTGCGCACCGCGCGGGGTGAGCTGGTCCGCCGTGAACGCGCCGCCACGGGCGCTCTGGTGGAGCTGGGCCCGCTGGCGGTCGGCGAGTACCTGCTGGAAGGCAAGGCGGAGGGCTTCCGCGACACGCAGCTCCCCGCGCGAGTGGGCAAGGGCGAGACGACGCTGGAGTTGGAGCTGGAGCGCGCCACGCTCATCACCGGACGGGTGATGGACGAATACGGCCGCCCCGCGCCCCGCGTGTCCGTGCTGGTGCAGCCCACGGGCGCGACGGTGCTGGCGGATGGGGAAGGACACTTCTCCGCGCAGGTGCCCACGCCGGGCCTGTACGAGCTGCACGCGCACCACTCGGAGTGGGGCGGTGGTCAGGTGAAGGTGACGGCGCCGGCCTCGGGCGTCGAGCTTCCGCTGGAGCCTCACGCCGCGCTGGAGGTGACGGTGTCGTCCGGTGGTCGCCGCGTGGAGGGCGCGGACGTGGTGCTGTGGGTGGACCAGGAAGGCATCTTCCGGAGTGACAGGCCCTCCGGTCCGGACGGCGTCGTGCCCATGCGCGGACTTCCGGAAGGGACGTACTCGATGGTGGCCTCGCATCCGGACTACCAGCCCTCCGAGCGGCGGCAGGTGACGGTGGCGGATGGTCAGACGCTCAAGCTGGAGGCGGAGCTGAAGCCTGGCGCGCCCCTGACGGGCGACGTGGTGGACATGCAAGGCGCGCCCGTGGCCGGGGCCTCGCTGTCGGTGGTGCCGCGCGGCGCGGAGCCCGTCATGAGCGACGCTCGGGGACACTTCGAGTTCCGCTCGCTGCGTCCGGACCGGGGCTACCGCCTGGAGGTGAAGCACTCCGGTTATGACCAGACTGAGCGCGCGGAGGGCAAGGCGGGCGGGCCGCCGGTCAAGGTCGTGCTCAAGAAGCGCGACGTCTTCCGGGGCCGCGTCGTCGGTGATGACGGCGCGCCGGTGCGTCGCTTCCGGATGGACGAGCATCAGGTGGACAGCCCGGACGGCCGCTTCGAGCTGGCGCTGCCCACGGCGGGTGACCGCGTCATCGTCGCGGTGGATGCCTCCGGCTACGAGCCGCTGATGGTGGACCGCCCCGCGTCACCCGAGCTGGGGGACCTGGTGCTGGAGAAGCTGCCGAGCATCAGCGGCCTGGTGCGCGACGCGAGCGGCGGGCCGGTGGCGGACGCGGTGGTGTCCTGCGAGGTGTGTGACGAGTCGGTGCTCTCGGGACCGGACGGCCGCTTCACGCTGGCGAGTCCGCCGTATGTCGCGCGCTACACCGTGTCCGCGCGCAAGGGCCGGTTGAGCGGGACGCAGGCGGTGGAGCGCGGGAGTCGCGCGGCGCTGGAGCTGACGTTGAAGCAGGCCACCCGCCTGAGTGGCCGCGTGTTCCGCACGGGAGGACAGCCGGCCGCGGGCATCGAGGTCGAGGCGGTGAATGGCGACCGCGGCGAGCCGCTCACCATCGTCACCGGCCCCGACGGCGGTTACTCCGTGGAGGTGGCACCGGGCAGCTACAGGTTCATGTTGGGCTCGGGCCGCGAGTACTCGGGGGAGCCGGCGCTGGTGGTCCAGGTGGGAGGCGCGGAGATGCATCTGGACCTGGGGCCCTCGCCCGGGAGCGCGTCCCTCACGGTGCAGCTCAAGCCCGAGCGGGGCAAGGCGCTCTGGGTCGTGGCGGGAGAAATCCCCGTGTCGACCAACCCGCCCGCGCAGGAGTTGATGCGCTCACGGTGGGCGCACCTCGTCTACCAGCCGCGCTCCGAGCAGGTCGTCGTGTCGGGCCTGCCGCCCGGGCGCTACACCGTGGTGTGGGGCGCGTTCCATGTGGAGACCCCGGGAGGCCCGGAGGTGCGCGTGGTGGATGTGCCCTCTAGCACTGAGTTGACGCTGGGGCGTTGAGGCGGCGGCGCCTGGCGCGCGCGGCTTCGGTTGCGAGCCGACGGGCGGGCGCATTAGGAAGCCGCATGGACGTATCGGCACTGAAGGGCCGTCGCATCGTGGTCGGCGTCGCCGGTGGCATCGCCGCGTACAAGGCCTGCGAGCTGGTGCGCGAGCTGGGGCGGGCGGGCGCGGAGGTGCGGGTGGCCATGACGGAGTCCGCTCGCCAGTTCGTCACCCCGCTGACCTTCCAGGCGCTCAGCGGGCATCCGGTGCTCACCGATTACTTCGACCCCTCACAGGAGGGGAACTTCGGGCACCTGGACCTGGCGCGCTGGGCGGAGGCCTTCGTGGTGGCCCCCGCCACGGCGGACCTGCTGGCGCGGGTGCGCGTGGGCATGGCGAACGACGCGGTGACGACGTCGCTGCTGGCCTTCCGGGGGCCCGTGGTGCTGGCCCCGGCGATGAACGTGGCGATGTGGGACAACGCGATGACGCAGGAGAACGTGGCGGCGTTGATGGCGCACGCGCGCTTCACCTTCGTCGGTCCTGGCGCGGGGCTGCTGGCCTGCGGTGACGTGGGCGAGGGGCGGCTGGCGGACGTGCCGGCCATCGTCGCGGGAGTGGCCGCGCGCTTCGCCCCGGGGCCGCTGGCGGGCAAGCGGGTGTTGCTGACGGCGGGCCCCACGCGCGAGTTCCTGGATCCGGTGCGGTTCATCTCCAACCCCTCCACGGGGAAGATGGGACTGGCGCTGGCGCAGGCGGCGCGTGCGCTGGGGGCCACCGTGACGGTGGTGCTGGGCCCGGTGGGCTCGGTGGACCGCACGGGCCTGGAGGTGGTGGACGTCGTGTCCGCGGAGGAGATGGCGCGCGAAGTCCTGGGGCGGGTGGGGGACGTCGACGTGTTCATCGCCACGGCGGCGGTGAGCGACTGGCGCCCGGAGTCGCGGGCCGCGCAGAAGGTGAAGAAGGGCGCGGTCTCCGGGCCGGAGACGCTGAAGCTCGTGCGCACGCCGGATGTGCTGGCGGAGGCCTCCAAGAAGGTGTCGGGACAGGCCCGTCGCCCGCTGCTCGTGGGCTTCGCCGCGGAGACGGAGCGGGTGCTGGAGCACGCACGCGAGAAGCTGGAGCGCAAGGGACTGGACGCGATTGTCGCCAACGACGTCACGGCGCCCGGCGCGGGGTTTGGCACCGACACCAACCGGGTGACGGTGTTGACGCGCGCTGGCTCGCCCAGGGAGCTCCAGGGGACCAAGGACGCGGTGGCTCGGGGCATCCTGGAGCTGTTGCTGCCGGAGCGCCCCCCCGCGAACGGCTGAGCCTGGGCAAAGCCCGTCCGTCCGGTTGGAATCCCCGCGCGACAGGGCTGTGACGCGATGTGCGGGCCGCGTCATGACATTTGACCCGGTGGGGGCGGGTGGGCTCACCGTGGGGATGGGCGTCCGGACCCCACCGACGACCGCTTCCTTGCGCTTGGTCTCGCCGTCCGATACCGATCCAGCACCGTGAACGACGACTCGCCCGATGTCTCGCAGGAACTGAGCGCCGTGCTCGAGGATGTCCGCCGTCACCTGCTCTGGCAGGAGGACGGTGCGGGTCGGATGCTGATGATCGACGCGAAGGCGGCGGCCGAGCTCCAGCGTCTTGCCCCATCCTTGCGCTCGCGGTTCGTTCGGCCTGGCGGCGCGGCCGAGCCCACGGCGGCTTCACCCGAGCGCCGACCTGGCCCCCCGCAGAGCGCGACGCCGCCCATGGCCGACCGCCGCCCCGACTCCTCGCAGTCGCCACCCGCGACGACGCCTCCAGCCTCGCTGCCCGAGCGGCGCCCCGCGCTCACGCAGGCGCCTCCCGCGACGACTCCTGTCGGCGCACCTCCGCTGGCCGAGCGCCGCGCGGGCCCTCCGTCGGGACCTCTCGATTCGAGCCGCGCGACGCCTTCGGGGCCGATGGCTCGTCCCTCCACCGAAGCGCCCGTGGCGACGCGCGCGCCGCTGGCCCGGCCCGCCGCTCCCGTCGCCGCCGGAATGTTGCTCGACGTGCCCCGGTCGTCTCCGAGCGGAGCCACCGCGTTGCCGGGCAGTGTGGACGGCGAGCGGCCGACGCTGGACCAGGTGCGTCGCGAGCTGGGGGACTGCCAGCGCTGCAAGCTGTGCACGGGGCGCAAGAACATCGTGTTCGGCACGGGCAACCCGCGCGCGGAGCTGGTCTTCGTGGGCGAGGGACCCGGTGAGAACGAGGACCTGCAGGGTGTCCCCTTCGTGGGCGCCGCGGGTGACCTCCTGACGAAGATGATCGAGGCGATGGGGTTCCGTCGCGACGACATCTACATCTGCAACGTCGTGAAGTGCCGGCCTCCGGGCAACCGCAATCCGGAGCCGGACGAGATTGCCGCATGCGAGCCATTCCTCCGGGCGCAGCTCGCGGCCATCCAGCCCAAGGTCGTCGTGGCGCTGGGCAAGTTCGCCACGCAGACGTTGCTGCGCGATTCCACGCCCATCACCCGAATGAGGGGTGCCTGGCGCGTTTATGAGGGCATTCAGCTGATGCCCACCTTCCACCCCGCGTACCTGCTCCGCAATCCGGCGGAGAAGCGCAAGGCGTGGGAGGACCTGCAAGCCGTGATGAAGATCTTCGGCAAGAACCCGGGCTCGCGCGCGTAGCGGGGCACGGAGAGGGGAGACTCGGATGAAAGGGTTGTTGGAAACGCGCGAGGTGCAGTCGCCCGCGTTGGAGTCCAATCCGTTGGGCGACCCGGCCCGACGCCGGCTCACCGTGTACCTGCCGCCGGGCCATGGCGAGGGAGACCGTCGCTTTCCGGCCGTGTACTTCCTGCACGCGTTCGGCAGCGGCGGAGGAAGCTGGACGAACGCCTCGGGCTTCGCGCCCTCCGTGCCGGAGCGACTGGACGCGCTCATCGAGTCCGGCGCGGTGCCGCCCGTCATCGGCGTGTTCCCCGACGGCTGGACGTCCCTGGGCGGCAGCCAGTGGATCAACAGTGACGCCATCGGCCGTTACCGGGACTACCTGGCCAAGGACATCGTCGGCTTCGTGGACCGCTCCTTCCGCACGCTGCCCAAGGCGGCGTCGCGAGCGGTGCTGGGACACAGCTCGGGCGGGTACGGCGCGCTGGTGATGGGCCGCTACCACCCCGAAATCTTCTCGCACCTGGGCGCGCACTCGGCGGACTCGTATTTCGAGTACTGCTACCTGCCGGACCTGCCGAAGGCGGCGAGCGTGCTGTTGAAGGCGGGTGGCATCGAAGCCTGGCAGGGTGAGTTCCGCCAGCGCGTGCGCGAGACGAAGATGCGCGGCGATGACTTCCCGGTGGTGAACACGCTGGCGATGGCGGCGGCGTACTCGCCGAAGAAGGGCGAGCCGCTCAACCTGGAGCTGCCCTTCGACGCGCAGACGGGCCGGCTGAAGCTCGACGTGTGGAACCGCTGGCTGGTGCAGGACCCGGTGCGCTTCGTGCCCAAGTTCCTGGATGCCTACAAGAAGCTCAAGACGGTCTATCTGGACTGTGGCACCCGCGACGAGTTCAACCTGCGCTGGGGCACGCGCATGCTGGCGGACGACCTCAAGAACGCCGGCGTGGAGCTGGTGCACGAGGAGTTCGAGGACGGCCACTCCGGCGTGAGCTATCGCTTCGAGCGCTCGCTGTCGGTGCTGCTGCCGAAGCTCTCACAGGAGTAGTGAAGAGGACGCGGCGTCGGTCCAGGGTGGCCCCCAAGGCGGACATGGGGGCCCGGGACTGATTGCCGCGTGACGTCATCCCCCGGAAGCGTGACGTGGCGCTGGCCATGCCCCCGGGGGAGCGGATAGAGGCTGAGCGCCCACGCGCCACGGTGGCTTGGGTGGCGGGCGTGGATGACCTTCAGGGAGATGGGAACATGAGCAACGACCTCTACGGGCTGTCTCGCGTCGTCGGAGAGAAGGGCGTGCTGCCGCAGCGTGCGCGGAAGCTGGACCCCTCGCTGCCGTGCCGCGACTCGGAGGTGCTCATCGACGTGGAGAGCCTCAACATCGACGCGGCGTCCTTCAAGCAGATCAAGGGCGAGGTCGGCGGCGACGCCACGCGCATCGGCGAGCGCATCCAGGAGATTGTCCGGGAGCGGGGGAAGATGCAGAACCCCGTCACGGGCTCGGGCGGCATGCTGATTGGCCGGGTGAAGGAGATTGGCGCGAAGCACCCGGCGAAGGGCCAGCTCCATGTGGGAGACCGCATCGCCACGCTGGTCAGCCTGACGCTGACGCCGCTGGTGATTGACGAGGTGAAGGCCGTGCACGCGGACATCGACCGGGTGGACATCCGAGGGCACGCGCTGCTGTTCGCCAGCGGCATCTTCGCGAAGCTCCCGTCGGACATGCCGGACACGCTGGCGCTGGCGGCACTGGACGTGTGTGGCGCGCCCGCGCTGGTGGCTCGGCACGTGCGTCCGGGCATGACGGTGGCGGTGCTGGGCGCGGGCAAGAGCGGGGCGCTGTGTCTGGCGCAGGCGCGGCGCAACCTGGAGAGCCGGGGCAAGCTCATCGCGCTGGACGTGTCGCAGCCCGCGCTGGACATGCTGTCGGCCATTGGCCTGTGTGACGTGGCGCTGAAGGTGGATGCCACCCAGGGCGTGGACGTGATGGAGGCGGTGAGTCAGGCCACGGACGGGCAGCTCTGCGACCTGGTGGTGAACTGCGCCAGCGTGGGCAACACGGAGATGGCCACCATCCTCTCGGTGAAGGACGGCGGCACGGCCATCTTCTTCTCCATGGCCACCAGCTTCACCACGGCGGCGCTCGGCGCCGAGGGCGTGGGCAAGGACGTCACCATGCTGGTGGGCAACGGCTACGTGCCCGGCCACGCCTCGTTGACACTGGCGCTGCTGCGCACGGAGCCCGCGCTGCTCCAGCTCTTCGCCACGCGGTACGTCTGAGCGAAGCGGGCGCTTCCGTCGCGCTACCTCGCGGCGGAGGAGTCGCTCGGGGCCACGGGCGCGGGAGCGACGGGGGCCTGGGGCTCGGTCTGGGTGCGCGCCCAGTCGTCGACGCTCCGGCCGCTCGCATCACGTGCCTCGGGTGATGCGCCCTTCTCGCGGAGCTGGTCGACGACCTCCTTCCGTCCGAAGAGCGACGCGAACATCAGCGCCGTCTGGCCCAGGCTGTTGGCCTGGTCCACGGCGCACGGCTGCTGGTTCAGCAGCGTGACGACGTCTCCGTAGCCCTTGAAGGCCGCGCCCATCAGGGCGGTGTTGCCGCGCTTGTCTCCCGCGCAGGCATCCGCGCCCGCGGCGAGCAGCGCGCGCACGGTGTCCAGGTGGCCGTGGTACGCTGCGAGGATGAGCGGCGAGAAGCCTCTTGAGTCGCGTGCCTCCACGGGCGTGCCGGCCTTGAGCAGTCCGGTGACGAGCTCCGTGTCACCGACCCGCGCGGCGGCGAGCAGGTAGTTCTCCGCCTCGCTCGTGGCCAGCAGGCGACCCTGGGGCGCGGGCTCGGCGCGCAGGGAGAACCAGGTGGCGGTCAGCACCGCGCACACCAGCACCAGCAGGCCGAGGGCTCCGAGCAGCAGCTTGCGAAACATGGTCGTCCTCCAGACGAAGTCAGCGGAAGAAGACTGGGGCACGGGCCGCGAGTCCGCCCATGCCCCGGTCTTCTCGTGAAGGGAGGGCCCCGGCGACACGCTGGCGCCGGGACCCGGGTGAAGCCCTGCGAGCGTCAGCGCGCGGCGAGCGGGGCCACGGCGGCCTTGGCGTCGTCCACCTTCACGCCCACCGCGTTGGCCAGCTTCGTGCCGTACTCCTCGTTGGCGACGAAGAAGTGGCCGACCATGCGCGCCTTGACGCGGGCGTCACGCACCTGGCGCAGGTCCGCGGCCAGGTTCTTCACCAGCCGGTCCTTCGCGGCGGCGTCGAGCGCCACGTAGAAGGCGCCCGCCTGCGAGAAGTTGTCCGTCTTCTCGATGGGCTGCTGCTGCGTGGTGCCGGACAGCGCGGCGCGCGAGAAGAGGTGGGCGGGGGCCTCCTGCGACTCACGGGCGATGCTCGGCTCGTAGTTCACGTCCGACTTCGTGTTGGCGATGTTCATGCTGCCGGCCTGGTTGTTGTTGTTCACCGAGCCGCGCGAGCGGTTGATGGGCAGGGACTGGTAGTTGGCGCCCACGCGGTAGCGCTGCGTGTCCGCGTAGGAGAAGAGCCGGCCCTGAAGGAGGCGGTCCTCGGAGGGTTCGATTCCGGAGGGCTGCACACCGGGGGAGAACGCGGCCTGCTCGGTCTCCTCGAAGAAGTTGTCCGGCATCTTGTTGAGGACGAACTTGCCCAGCTTGATGGAGGGCACCTTGTCCTCCGGCCAGATCTTCGTCGGGTCCAACGGGTTGAACGCGAAGCTGTCCAGGTCCTTGGGGTCCAGCACCTGCGCGGACAGCTCCCACGCGGGGAACTTGCCCGCGCCAATGGACGCATACAGGTCCGTCGTCGCGTGCTGGTGGTCCTCGCCCGCGGTGCGCGCGGCCTCCTCGGAGGTCAGGCTCTTGACGCCCTGCTGCGAGGCCCAGTTGAACTTGACGTAGCGGTACTCGCCCTTGGCGTTGACGAACTTGAAGGCGTGGACGCCGTGCCCGTTCATCTGGCGGTAGTTCGCCGGGATTCCGATGTCCGAGTACACCTGCGTCAGCATGTGCGTGGACTCGGGGATGTGGGAGAAGAAGTCGAAGAAGCGGTTCGGGTCCTGCTTGTTGTTGATGGGCGACGGCTTGAGCGAGTGCACCATGTCCGGGAACTTGATGGCGTCGCGGATGAAGAAGATGGGCAGGTTGTTGCCCACCAGGTCCCAGTTGCCGTCGTCCGTGTAGAACTTGAGTGCGAAGCCGCGAGGGTCTCTCAGCGTCTCCGGCGAGCCGGACGGATGGATGACGGTGGAGAAGCGCACGAACAGGGGCGTCTTCTTCCCCTTGCTGGAGAAGACCGACGCGCGAGTGAGGTTGGAGAAGTTGCCGTAGCTCTCGAAGACACCGTAGGCACCCGTGCCACGCGCGTGGACGACGCGCTCGGGAATGCGCTCACGGTCGAACCGGGCCAGCTTCTCGATGAGGTGGAAGTCCTCCAGCAGGATGCCGCCGCGCGGGCCGGCCGTCTTGGAGCTCTGGTTGGTGCCCACGGCGGCACCGGTGTCCGTGGTGAGGGGCGGCGGATTGGCTGCGAAGGCCGGAACAGTGAACAGCGCGGCCGTCAGCAACAGGGAACGGGTTTTCATGCGAAGCGTCCTCTCGGGGGATGAGGCGGACCGCTCCACAGCACGCGCCGTGCCGTTCCTTGGAATCCAATAACTCCAAGAGGTTGTCGCGCAGTGAGGCGAGGCGCTCACCGGTATATCGGTGAAAACACCGCTGGCTCGGTGGCGTGGATCACCGTTTTTTCGGTGCGGTCGACTTCCAACCGATAATGCGGCGCGGCAGCGCGTTCGGGTATGCTTCGGCGCTTCCTGTAGGCGTTCGGGCGGGTAAGGTGCGCCCATGCCAGGCCCGTTCATTGACGACGCGCAGATTGCGCATGCGCGCACTCTGGCGGAGGAGATCGTCAACCCGATCTTCGACCTCATCCGCCGTAACACCACTGTATCGATTGAGCGCACCGTGTTGCGCTTCTTCGGAATCTCCGGGGCGGGCGCGCGGGGAGTGCCGCTCGCCAACCTGATGGTCGACAAGCTCAAGGCCGCCGGGGTGCTCAACCGGGGCGCCGCCTATTGGTATGGCCGGGCCCTCCATCTGGGCGCCAAGAGCCCGCTGGAGGCCGTGGAGCGGCTGACGGCGTTGCCGACGGACAAGCTGGGTCCGCTGTCCCCGGAGGTCGAACAGAACCTCCGCGCCGAGGTCCGCGCGGAAGCCCGCTCCGCGCTGGAGGACATGAAGTCCCGCCTCGCCGCTCGCGACGCGCTCCGCCAGCAGTTCCCCATGTCGCCGGCGCCGCACAAGTACGTCATCGTCGCCACCGGCAACATCTACGACGACGTGGACCAGGCCCGGGCCGCGGCCCAGGCGGGCGCGGACGTCATCGCCGTCATCCGCTCCACCGCGCAGTCCCTGTTGGACTACGTGCCTCACGGCGCGACGACGGAGGGCTACGGCGGCACGTACGCCACCCAGGAGAACTTCCGCATCATGCGCGAGGCCCTGGACGAGGAGAGCATCAAGCTCAAGCGCTACATCCAGCTCACCAACTACTCGTCCGGCCTGTGCATGTCGGAGATCGCCTTCTGCGCGGCCTACGAGAAGCTGGACATGCTGCTCAACGACGCGATGTACGGAATCCTCTTCCGTGACATCAACATGCGTCGCACGTTCATCGACCAGTACTTCAGCCGCCGCATCTGCGCGCTCGCCGGCATCATCATCAACACCGGCGAGGACAACTACATCACCACGGCGGACGCGTACGACGCGGCCCACACCGTCATCGCCAGCCAGTTCATCAACGAGTGCTTCGCCAAGCGCGCGGGCCTCAAGGACTGGCAGCTGGGCATCGGCCACTCGTACGAGATCGACCCGTACCGCGACGACACGCTCCTCCTGGAGCTGTCACAGGCGATGCTGGTGCGCCGCTGCTTCCCGGATGCGCCGCTGAAGTACATGCCGCCCACCAAGCACAAGGAGACGGACATCTTCTTCAGCCACGCGTACGACGTGATGGCGGACCTGGTGGCCATCTGGACGAAGCAGGGCATCCAGCTGCTCGGCATGATGACGGAGGCCATGCACACGCCGCTGCTCGCGGACCGGTTCGTGGCGCTCAAGTCCGCCAACTACATCCACCGCGCGGCGCGGGGCATCGACGAGGAGTTCACCGTTCGCGAGGACGGGAAGATCGCCAACCGGGCCCGCGACGTGTTCGGCCAGGCGATGAAGCTGCTCCAGGAGTGCCGCGACGAAGGCATGGTGGCGGCCATTGGCAAGGGTCACTTCGGCGACGTGAAGCGCGAGGAGACCGGCGGCAAGGGGCTGGATGGCGTGATGGAGAAGGCTCCCGATTACTTCAACCCGTTCCTGGAAATCCTGGAGGCAACATGATGCTCGGTACCATCCTGACCGTGGTGATGGCCGCGGGCGGCTCGGCGGACGCGCTGGCGCAGTTCCAGGTGAAGAACGTGGGCGTGCAGGTGCCCGCCGCGTGGAGCCGCTCCACCGAGGAAGGGACGATGAAGTTCACCGCGCCCAGCGGCGACGCGTACTTCCTGGTGGACGTGGGCTCGGTGCAGACGGCGGGCATGAAGGCCAAGGTCTGCGTGGACAAGATTGTCGCCGGCATCGGCGGCGCCAACTGGGAGCGCCTTACGGTGGGCGGGCAGCCGGCGGCCAAGCGGCTGGACTCGGACAACTCGACGAACGGCGGAGTGGTGGACACGGTGACGTACGTCGGCTGCGACGGACGCACGACGTGGTCCGTCGTCTTCCACATGGAGCAGCGCAAGAAGGACCGCTTCGCCGCGCTGGCCGACAAGGTGGGCACCAGCGTGAAGATTCAGCGGGGCATGGGGAAATGAGCCGATGGTGAAGCCCAGCAAGCAGATCATCCGTCCCTACGGAGACCGGCGGGACGACGGCGTGGTGCAGATTTCGTTCACCCTGCCGGTGCCCCTGTCGGAGAAGGCCAAGGAGGCCGCCGCCGTCTTCACGAAGAAGATGGGGTTCTCCGACGTCAAGGTCGCCGCCGCCGAGCGCGCCGCCGACAACTACACGTTCTTCATCGTGTACGCCCGCTCGGGCATGTACCTGGACTACGCCGAAATCGACGTGCCGGAAGTCATCGTGAAGAAGATGTCCTTCGATGACCTCAACGCCTTCATCAAGGAGAAGGTCGGCCGTCGCATCGTCGTGTTCGGCGCGTGCACGGGCACGGACACGCACACGGTGGGAATCGACGCCATCCTGAACATGAAGGGCTACGCGGGCGACTACGGCCTGGAGCGCTACCCCGGGTTCGAGGCGTTCAACCTGGGCAGCCAGGTGCCCAACGAGGACCTCATCAAGAAGGCCCTGGCGAAGAACGCCGACGCCATCCTGGTGAGCCAGGTCGTCACGCAGCGCGACGTGCACAAGGACAACTCCAGGCACTTCATCGACGCGGCGAAGGCGGCGGGCATCCACGGCAAGGTGCAACTGCTGCTGGGCGGCCCGCGCGTGGACCACAAGCTGGCGCTGGAGCTGGGCTTCGACGCCGGCTTCGGCCCGGGCACCAAGCCGTCCGACGTGGCCAACTACATCGTCCACGCGCTCCTGAAGAAGGAAGGCAAGGAGCCGAAGGACGCGCACTACCAGGGAGAGCCGGCGTGAGCACTGGGACGAAGGCCATCATCCGCCTGCGCATGAGCAGCCACGACGCGCACTACGGCGGCAACCTGGTGGACGGGGCGCGGATGCTCGGCCTGTTCGGCGACGTGGCCACGGAGCTGTGCATCCGGGCGGACGGCGATGAGGGGCTGTTCCGCGCGTACGACTCGGTGGAGTTCCTGGCCCCGGTGTACGCGGGGGACTTCATCGAGGCGGAGGGCGAAATCATCAGTGCGGGCAACACGTCGCGGAAGATGCGCTTCGAGGCCCGCAAGGTCATCCGGCCTCGCACGGACGTGAACGATTCGGCGGCGGACCTGTTGCCGGAGCCCATCGTCGTGTGCCGGGCTTCGGGCACCTGCGTGGTTCCCAAGGACAAGCAGCGAGGCCAGCGATGAGCACGCCCATGGTCATCACCGCGGCGATGGTGGGCGCGGAGACGACGCGCGAGCAGACGCCGCACCTGCCCATCACCGCCGAGGAGATCGCCGAGGACGCCGTGCGCTGTCGCGAGGCCGGCGCGGCGATGGTGCACCTGCACGTGCGCACCGCGGACGGCAAGCCGTCCCAGGACGCGGAGCTGTTCCGGGCCGCCATCCGCGCCATCCGCAAGCGCACCGATGTCCTCATCCAGACGTCCACCGGTGGCGCGGTGGGCATGACGGTGGACCAGCGCTGCGGTCCGCTGACGCTCACGGGGGACGACCGGCCGGACATGGCCACGCTCACCACGGGCACGGTGAACTTCGGCGAAGAGGTGTTCTGGAACCCGCGTCCGCTGGTGCGGGACATCGCGAAGCGCATCCGCGCGTTGGGTCTCCGGCCGGAGCTGGAGTGCTTCGACGTGGGGATGCTCGATGAGGCCCGCTATCTGGCGAAGGAGGGCCTGGTGGACTTGCCGGCGCACTTCGACTTCGTGCTCGGCGTGCCGGGCACGCTGCAGGCGCGGCCGGAGGTGCTGGACTTCATGATTGCCTCGCTGCCGGAGGGGAGCACCTGGACGGTGGCCGCGGTGGGCCGTCACCAGCTCCCGTTCGTGGACGAGGCGGCGAAGCGCGGCGGCAACGCGCGGGTGGGCCTGGAGGACAACATCTACGTGTCCAAGGGCGTGCTCGCGAAGGGCAACTGGGAGCTGGTGGCCGAGGCCGCCAAGCGCGCCCGGGCCCACGGCCGCGAGCCCGCCACGCCGGAGCAGGCGCGCAAGCTGCTGCGCCTGAGCTGATGCACTCCGACGCCGACGCGCTCCTTTCCGCGTCGGCGTCTTCTTTTCCATGTCAGCAATAACGGGCCCCTCGCGTCGGCAGCCGCCGGACGCCACCCGTCTGCCCGGTTTCCCGCGCGACGGGGCCCCGAAGTCTTCCGAGGAGCCATCTGATGGACACGGAGCTGAGGGGCAAAGGCATCCTGGTGACGGGCGGCGCGGGAGGTATCGGCACCGCGCTCGTCCGAGCGTTCTCCGAAGAAGGCTCGAAGGTGGCGGTGCACTACCGCACTCGCGAAGCCCAGGCGCGAGCGCTCGCTCAAGAAGTGGGCGGCTCGGCGGTGGGCGCGGACCTGACGGTGGAGGCGGAGGTGGATGCCCTCGTGCCCGCGTCGGTGGCCGCGCTGGGCCGGCTGGACGTGCTGGTGTGCAACGCGGGCGTGTGGCCCGCTGCGGATGAGCCCGTCTGGCAGATGTCGTTGGAGCGCTGGCGCCGGACGCTGGCGGAGAACCTGGACAGCGTCTTCCTGTGCTGCCGCGCGTTCCTCCGGCACGTGTCCACCACGGGCGTGGGCAACATCGTCATCATCAGCTCCACGGCGGGCCTGTTCGGTGAGGCCGGGCACTCCGACTACGCGGCTGCGAAGGGCGCGCTGGCGAGCGGCTTCGTGCGCAGCCTGAAGAACGAGCTGGGCCGCATCGCCCCGCTGGGCCGCGTCAACGTGGTGTGCCCCGGCTGGACGGCGGTGGACCGCAACCGCTCCAAGCTGGAGGGCGAGGGCTTCGTGAAGCGGGTGACTCGCACCATGCCGCTGCGCAAGGTGGGGCAGCCCGAGGATGTCGCGCGGGTGGTGGTGACGCTCGCATCGGATCGCATCTCCGGCCACGTGACGGGTGAGGTCATCACCGTGGCGGGAGGCATGGAAGGAAGGGTGCTGCATGACGACTGAGGCGATGGACGTGCGGAAGTACAACCGCGAGGCGTGGGACCGGCAGGTGGCGGTGGGAGACCGGTGGACGGTGCCGGTGACGCCGGAGGTCATCGCCGCGGCGAGGCGAGGGGAGTGGAGCATCGTCCTCACGCCCACGAAGCCCGTGCCGCGCGAGTGGTTCGGTGATGTTGCGGGGAAGCGGGTGCTGTGCCTGGCGGGCGCGGGTGGGCAGCAGGCGCCCGTGCTGGCGGCGGCGGGTGCGCGGGTGGCGGTGCTGGACAACTCGCCCGCGCAGTTGGGTCAGGACCGCAAGGTGGCGGAGCGCGAGGGCTTGGAGCTGCGGTTGGTGGAGGGGGACATGAAGGACCTCTCCGTGTTCGAGGACGGCAGCTTCGACCTCATCTTCCACCCGTGCTCCAACGTCTTCGTGGACGACGTGCGGCCTGTCTGGCGCGAGGCGTTCCGCGTGCTGCGCCCGGGTGGTGCGCTCCTGTCGGGCATCAGCAACCCAGTCATCTTCCTGTTCGACCCGGACCTGCAGGAGCAGGGGGTGATGCAGCTCAAGTACAAGATGCCGTACTCGGACTTCACCAGCCTCACGGACGCCGAGCGCCGTCGGTACACCGACAAGGGCGAGCCCCTCTGCGTGGGGCACTCGCTCCAGGACCAGTTGGGTGGGCAGCTGGATGCGGGCTTCCTCCTGGCCGGCCTCTTCGAGGACCGGCACATCGCGGGCGACAAGCTCTCCGAGTACTTCGACGGCTTCATCGCCACCCGCGCGGTGAAGCCCGGCGCGCCCTGAGCACGCGGGCGTGATGACTGCACGGAGGGCGGGCAAGCGGTAGGGGAGGGGACTCGCTCCCACCTGGGGTCGGCGGCGTGGATTTAACCTTCTCGTCCGCGCGGGGTTCTTCCTGGCAACGAGGACGCGAGCGGGTGTGCCGCTCGCGTCCAGTTCCACCGACTGGAGAGTCCCACCATGCGTCAAGGCTTCCTGCTGCGTTCCGTCGTCGCTGCTTCGCTGCTGTTCGCTGTCCCCGTGCTCGCCGAGGACACCGCCGCGCCCGCGCCCCAGGGCAAGGAGGGTCACCACGGTGGTCGGCATGGCCACAAGGGAATGAAGGGAGAGCGGAAGCTGGCCAGGATGGAGCACCGCCTGGACCGCGCAGTATCCGAGGGCCGTCTCTCGCAGGTGCAGGCGGACCAGTTCAAGACGGAGGCCCGCCAGCTTCGCGAGGAGCTGAAGGCCCAGCGTGACGCGGCCGGCGGTCAGCTCTCCGAGGACCAGCGCCTCCAGGCCCGCGAGCGTGTCCGTGCTCTTCGCGAGAAGGTGAAGGCCGCCGTGCAGTCCAACGCGCCCACCAAGACCTGAGTCGGACGCGCGACGTCCGGCTCATGCCTCAAGTGTTCGAGCTGGCTTCCCGTGCCATGGGCGAGCCGGCGCGGACTCGCTCCGGCGGATACGACTTGCCGAGGCGGATGTCTGTGGCTGCGCCGCATCAGCTGCTCTAAAGCCGAGGGACCCGCGAGCAAGCGACCGTGTCGCCGACCCGCACGCCCAGCGTGACGGACCCGGGGGAATCGCGCAGACTCGCGGCACGAGGTCTCGCATGCGGCTGGTGCTGTCCCTGGTGGTGTTCGTGTCACTCGTCGGCTGCGGCGCGCATTCGTCGCGCGCGTTCCTGGGTGATGCCGCGGCTCCCGCGCCCTCGCGAATCCCCGTGGACGACGCGGAGTTGCTCCGGGTCCAGGCGCGCGCCCGCTACATCGTCGAGGCGGAGCGCGCCGCCATTCGCGCCACGGACGTGCTGATGGAGAGCAAGGACGTGGACCTGAGCCCGTCCCGGATGCAGATGCACCTCACGCTGCCTCACGGCGGTGCCTGGTATGGCCTCTTCGGCCGGGTCGACGACGCGGGGAAGTTCATCCCGGCCTACGCATTGAAGGCGCCGCACGAGGAGCCCGAATGGATGGAGCTCATCCCCGTGAACACGCTCCCCATCGACTTCAGCCCCATGGCCCGCGCGGTGAAGAGGGCGAAGAACATCACCGTGGAGACCTTCGGTCGGCCCAGCGTCAACCCCGTGGTCCTCGTGGAAGCGTCGGGCGACATCACCGTGTACACGCTGCAGGGGACCCGGGACCCGAAGCGATTCTTCTATGGCGGCGACTTCCGGTTCCGCTTCGCTCCGGATGGCAAGACGCTGCGCGAGCAGGTGAAGCTGCACCCGACCGTCATCGCGGTCGACGTGGCGCCCATCACCGAGGATGCCTCGCGGATGGATGCGCACCTGCACCAGACCTTCAAGGGACCCCTGGAGACGGAGCTGGCCTTGCTGATGCTCTATCCGGAGCTCACGTCGCTGGCGGTGGGCCACGTCGACACGGCGGTGACCTACGTCCTGTTTCCGGATGGCGGCATCAGCGTCGTCACGGAAGACAACCCCGCGTCCAGGCGCGACCTCCTCCCGGATGGCACCTTCGCGCTCCCTCCCACCGCGCCGAAGCCCCCGGAGGCGGAGGCTCCCGAAGCAGGAACTCCGTGAGCCTCAGTCCCGCAGTCGCTCGGCCCAGGTGAAGTACACGGTGCGCGCGTTGGCGAACGGGTCCCGGAACAGGGCGCGGACCTCCGTCTTCGCCAGCCGTCCCTCGTCGAAGGCGCGGTAGAGCTTGTCCCCGAGCAGGTAGCCCAGCGCGTGGCTGACGCCGTGGAACAGGCGGTCCTTGCGCAGGGGCAGCAGCTTCACCGCCTCTTCGGGCGCCTCCAGCTCCGCGGCCTTGTGCGCCAGCACGAAGGCGGAGACCTGCCGCTCCACACCGCGACTCTCGCCGAAGCGCCGGGCCCACTCGGCCAGCCCCAGGCACGTGCGACGCGGGTTCACCAGGCGGGAGCCGAAGAAGCCCAGCGCTTCCTCCATGCACCGCGCGTAGAACGCCTCGGAGGCCGTGCGCGGCGCCTCCATCGCGCTCCCCACCGCGCAGTGCCGCACGAAGTGCGCGGCCTCCTCCGCGGCGTGGTTCAGTGACAGCGAAGCCAGGTAGGCCGTCCGCGCTCGCGGGATGTAGCTGCTCTCCCTCGACAGGATGTGGCGGCGCAGCTGTGACAGCTCCGCCTGCGTGAAGCGCCCACGTCGCTGGATACGCGCCAGCACGTCGCCATCCGCCACCGTGGCGACCTCCACCGACTCCAGCGCGCGAACCACCGGCACGCCCGCGAGGCGGCCGATCAACGCCGCCATCTCCCGGAAGCGCTCCGACGCACCCCGGTCCATCAAGGGCGAGTCGCCGGCCTCGGCCTCCAGATAGTCGAGGAAGCTCTGCTGACAGACGACAGGGGAGGCGTTGAGCAGGCACACGGTGTCGTCGGCCAGCTCCACCGCTTCGGCCACGCCCATGCGTCCGTCCCGGGCCAGCCGCCACCAGACGCCCTCCGCGTTCTGGTACACCACCAGGCCACGACGCGTGTCGTCGCCGAGCGCGCGCTCCACCTGCGCGGGCAGGTGACACGGCGCGACGTGGTACTGGCCCACCAGGACGAGGACGAGCGGACGGTCCTCGGCACGGGCCGCCCGGGCGACGCGCTCCGCGGCGTAGGCATCCCTCAGGGCGAGCGAGCGCTCACCCTGGGCGCGCCGGTCGATGCCGACGACCTCCAGCCGGTGGCGCCGGGCGAAGGCGAGCAGGGTGCGCAGCGGAGTGCCCGGGCCGAAGCCCGCACCATCCGTGTCACCGCCCAGCTTCGCCAGCAGGGAGCGCTCCGAGAGGCGGCCCGAGCGCCAGGCGTCGACCGAGGCCTGGTGACGTCCCTCGATGCACTCGAGGGCCATCACGACGCGGCGGCCCGAGGTGAGCGCGCGCTCCACCAACTCGAGGTAGGTCTGCTGCGCCAGGGGCAGCGTGTGGTAGTCGCCCACGTACACCACGTCCGAGGCGAGCACGCGTTGGTGCACGTCGGTCAGCGGCAGGACGCGCCGATAGCTGGCGGTACGCCGCCGATAGCGGGCCTCGTAGGAGCGGAAGGCATCTGTCTGCCCGTCCACCACGCGGGCGATTTGTGCCCGCTGACGACGGAAGAGGGCAAGGTGCAGGGCGAGCGAGTCGCGCATGGAGTGCGGCGATCCCTCGCACGGCCCTGGAGGCCCGGCAAAAAATCAGCGGCGCGCGGCCTCGGGGCCCCCTTCCTTGACTCGGGGAGGGGGGCAATGGACCATCCCCTTCAGCTTGAAGAACACACTCGCGCGCGCGACCCTCCTCAGCTTCGTGCTCTTCCTGGCGGTACCTGTCCGTGCCGAGGAGCCGTCGCTTCTTCACTCCGCTCCGGCCAAGGCCCAGGCCAACCTTCCCCTCCGGCTGGATGGCACGCTCGTGGAGGGCAGTCGCATCCTGGAGATGTACGTCCGCTACCGCGGCCCAGGCGAGCCCTTCGCCCGCGTGCTGATGGAGCGCCAGTACGGCGACCTCTACCGCGGCGTCATCCCCGCCGAGCACATGGTCCCGCCGGGCGTCGAGTACTACGTCGAGGGCCTCACCGCCGACGGCGAGCGCATCCCCATCTTCCAGACGGCCGCTCGGCCCGCCCGCGTGTTCGTGGCCGGCGAGGTCTCCGCGACGGCGAGCCGGCCCGGCCCCTCGGAGCCGCCCGTCTCCATCTCCGCTGACGAGCGGCCCCCCACCCGGGCGCCGCCGCCCGAGCGCACCAAGGCGCCTCCTCCGCCCACGAACAGCGCCTCCGATGATTCGATGGCGGCCCTGACCGCGGATCTCCCCTCGGATGTTCCTCCTCCGAAGCCCGCGTCGCGAGACACCCGCACCCCACCGCCGTCGCGCGAGCCTCCTCCCCCGACGCGAGGCAGCACGACGACCTCACGCGATACGGCGGCCTCCTCGCGCGAGCCCGCGACGCGTGAGTCCCCACGCGCGACGCGAGAGACGCCTCCTCGGGAAGCGGCGACGACGCGGGATGCGCCCGTGCGCGAGCCCGTCGCCTCTCGCGAGTCGTCCCGCGAGGCAGCCACCCGTGAATCGTCCTCCTCGCGGGAGTCGTCCGCGACGCGCGAGAGCGCGCCCCCCCCGGCGATGCGCTCGGAGCTGGAGGAGGACATGGCCCTCTACAGCGCCGAGGACACCCTGGCGCTGGCCACGCGTCACGAGGAGAAGGTCCGGAAGGTGCCCGCCATCGCCGCCTCGTTCGGCCGCGAGCAGATCAGCGCGCTGGGCGCCCGCACCGTCGCCGACGTCCTGGACGTGGTGCCCGGCCTTACCGTCAGCCGCGACGTGCAGGGCTTTCACCGCACGGCGGTGCGCGGCATCCGCAACGACGCCGAGGTGCTGTTCCTGCTCAACGGCCACCGCCTCAACAACTTCTTCGACGGCAAGGCGCTGATGAACCTGCCGGTGGAGAACCTGGAGCGCATCGAGGTCATCCGCGGCCCGGGCTCCGCGCTCTACGGCGCGGGAGCGTTCCTGGGCGTGGTCAACATCGTCACCGACACCTCGGACGGCGTGCGCACGGCCGTCTCCGCGGGCGGCTTCCCGGAGAAGGACGACCGCCTGGCCGTCACCGTCAACGGGCACGCGTCGGCCGGAGAGACCTTCGGCGACCTGCGCCTCTTCGCGGACGCGGATGTGTGGAGCCAGTCGGGCGACTCGAACGTCATCGACAACGACGGCCTGGATGACGAGGCCATTTCGCAGGGCCTCCGCGACGTGGAGGACCCCGCCGGCAAGACGCGCGATGACCGCTTCCTGCTCAACCTGGGCGGCGGCGCGACGTATGTGATGGGCGACGCGGGCCGCCTGGGCGCCTCGGTGCGCTTCCTCACCGAGAACCGCACCGCGTTGATGGGCCTCTTCGACACCGTGGCCGAGGACTCCGAGCTGAAGTGGAACGTCCTCATGGCGGACGTCCATTGGGAGCGCGCCATCGGCACCTCGGTGCTGCTGCGCGCGCGCGCCGGGTTCGATCAGCAGTCCACCGACCGCCTCTTTCAAATCACCCCCACGAACTTCCGGACGGGGACCGAGGCCAACCAGCTCTTCGCCGAGGGCCTGCGGGAGCGGACGAGCATCTCCGTGCGCTCGCTCACCGGAGGCGTGGACGCGGATATCGCGCTGTCGCCCAACAACCGGCTGTCGCTGGGCGCGGTGGTGGAGCAGCAGTCGCTGGGCGACTACACCTACGAGACCAACTACACGCTGGACGCGCGCGTGCGTCCGGAAGGCTTCACCGCGCCCGAGGGCCTCACGGACCTGCTGGGACTCGCCGACGGCGCCGTGTCCAAGCGGCTCATCGTGGGCTTCTTCGCGCAGGACCAGTGGACCGTCGTCAATCCGCTGACGCTCACGTTCGGCGTGCGCGTGGACGCCACGCAGCTGCCCACCGTGGACGGCACGGGCACCATCACCGGCACCAGCTTCGTGCCCAGCATCAACCCTCGCGTGGGCTTGGTGTTCTCCGCCACGGACGCGCTGGTGCTCAAGGCCCTGTATGGCCGCGCCTTCCGCGCCCCCACGCTCCAGGAGCTGGTCGAGCGCATCCCCGACACGGACTACAACCAGGGTCGCTTCGAGGGAAACCCGCGCCTGCAGCCCTCCACGGTGGACACCTTCGAGCTGGGCGCCGACCTCATCCAGTCCGCCGGCGAGGCCCGCGTGCGGCTGCGCGCCAACGCGTACCTGGAGCTGTTCGACTCGCCCATCGTCCCGGTGGACACGTCCGGCAACATCGTTCCGCTGCGCAACCGCGAGCTGGGCGTGCGCGTGTACGGCATCGAAGGCGAGGCCCGCCTGGAGGCCTCCAAGCGCGCCAACGCCTGGTTCAACGCGAGCATCTCCCGCGCGCAGGACATGGAGCTGCCGTCGCAGTCCCGCCTGCTCACCGACACGCCGCAGGCCCGCTTCAACGCGGGCGTGTCCATGCCCATTGGCGCGTGGGTGAACTTCGACGTGGTGGTGCGCACGGGCGCGGAGCGACGCAACAACAGCCGCTCCGTGCTGGAGCTGGTCCGCCGCTACAAGATTCCCGCCTACAGCCTCATCACCGCGCAGATTCGCAGCGAGCCCATCGCCGATATCTGGGAGGTGTCGCTGGTGGCGCACAACGTCTTCGACCACGACCTTCGCGACGACGTGCCCCGTCCGGACCGCGTCACCAACAGCCTCCCGCGCGAAGGCATGTCCGGCTACCTCACCGTGAGGGCCCACTTCTGATGCCGCTCCCCAAGTCCATCCTCGCCGCCCTCGCGTGCGCCCTG
The DNA here is from genome assembly GCF_024198215.1 of Myxococcus qinghaiensis. Taxonomy (GTDB): domain Bacteria; phylum Myxococcota; class Myxococcia; order Myxococcales; family Myxococcaceae; genus Myxococcus; species Myxococcus qinghaiensis. The sequence goes on along the minus strand of NZ_JAKCFA010000007.1, from coordinate 415,170 downwards.
GCGTCGCCGCTGTCCGGGTGCATCTCCTACAACGACTCGTGCCAGCCGCTCGTCTCGGACCCGGATGCCGTCGTCGGCTACCTGGGCGCGGATGTGCAGTTGGACAAGCCCTTCACCCGGCATGACAACAACGCGCTGGCGCAGGTGGTCGCCGACGCGTTCCTCCATGCCGAGGACGGCTCCGCGCGGCCCGCCGTGCTGGGCGTCGTCAACGGCGGCTCCCTGCGCACCGAGGGCCTCTGCTACACGCGCATGTCGCTGCGCAAGGGGCCGCTCACCGACGGCGTGCTCCACGAGGTCATCCTCTTCGAGAACCTCATCGTCACCGTGGACCTCACCGAGCGCGAGGTGGTGGAGATGATGGAGAACAGCGTGGGCGCGCTGTACGTGGAGGGGCAGGCCATCGCCTCGCCCTCCGGCGCGTTCCTCCACGTGTCAGCGGGGACGTCGGTGCGCGTGGACTGCTCGCGCCCCAGGGGCGAGCGAGTGAGGGCGCTGACGGTGGGGGGACAGGCCATCGCACTGCCTCCTCGCGATGACACGACCATCCGCTACCGCGTGGCCATGCCCAGCTTCCTGCTCGAGGGCGGCGACGGCTACGGCACGGTGTTCGGCAATGCCGGTCAGGACCCCGCCCGGAACCCGGTGCAGGCGCGAAAGCTGGGCGGCACCGACGCGAACATCGCCTCGGCGTACATGCGGGAGAAGTACCCCACGCCCGTCCAGGCGCTCACCGAGGAGCCGCGCATCATCTTCGAGAACTGCGCACTGCCCGCGAGGCCCGCCGGCAGGTGAGTGCCGGGGGCCGCTCGCGGGGCCCTTCAGGACTTGGGCTCGTCCGGGTTCGGAGCGACCGCCACCATGCTCGGTGGGGTCGCGGGCGCCGCTGCCACGGGGCTCGCCGTGACGGCGGCGGGTCGAGGAGGCGGAGGCGCATTGAGCACGTCGTTGACCGACGGCATCTTCCGAATCTCCGCACGCGCGACCTTCCACGCCTGCTGGACAATCCACGAGAGCGAGCGGTCCTGCCGCGTCGCCTCGCGCTGGATCTCCTCCAGCATGTCCTCGGGGAAGTAGAGGCTTTGTTTGCGGTGGTCGGTGGTGGCCATGCCTGCGCTACTCCTCGCGCGGGTCCTGGCGCTCGTCGCCAGTCACGTCGTTAACGGCGGGGAACCCCTTGATGCGCTCGCGGGCGATCTTCCACGCCTGCTGCACGACCCAGGAGAGGGAGCGGTCCTGTCGGGTCGCCTCCTCCTGAATCTCCTTCAACATCTCCTCGGGGAAGTACAGCGACTGCTTGCGCTTGTCGGTGCCTGCCATACTTGAGTCTCCGGGGCGGATTCGAGGTGACGACCTGAACACACCGGGGCCGTTATCCGACAGACGCCCAAGAGGGTCAACGGTTTCGGAGGACTCATTCCGCGCTCGCTGGGTCCTCGCCCGGCCACGTTCAGTCAAGCCTGACGTATCCAACTGTGCGCGAAAAAGGAAACGCCCCGGCCCTCTAGACAAGAGGACCGGGGCGTCTCGGAAAGAGGGACCGCCGGGAGTGGATCTCCCAGCGGACCCGTGGGCCCAGAGGGGGAGGGGGGGGACCCCTAGGCCCAACACCTTGAAAATTCGACCGTCCCCTCAACAACTCCGGGGGCCGCGCATATTTCCTCGTCCGAGTCCGCGCCCATCCGGTGTGACGATCATAAGAACCAGCCCCCCTGCCTTCAACCGTACGCGCCTCTGTAACCCTGTTACCCGACACTCCATTCCCCCTCTCAGATGTCACGCACTGGACCTACGACACGGCTGCTGACGAGGACGCTGCTCGACGCGTACGCGCGCCTGGGGCTGGAGGGCCGCTCCGTGCTGTGCGCCGTCTCTGGAGGAGCGGACTCGGTGGCCCTGCTCGTCGGCACGGCGAGCGTGCGAGAGCGCCTGGGGCTGCGCGTGGAGGTCGCCACGGTGGACCACGGCCTGCGGCCCGAGTCTCGAATGGAGGCGCAGTCGGTGGTGGCGCTCGCCGAGCAGCTGGGCTTCGCGTGTCACGTGCGCGAGCTGTCACTGCGCTCGGGCCCGGGCGTGGAGGCGCGGGCGAGGCAGGCGCGCTACGCGGCGCTGGAGGCGGTGCGCGTGGAGCGCGGCCTGTCAGTGGTCGCCACCGCCCACTCGGCCACCGACCAGGCGGAGACGCTGCTGATGCGCCTGGCCCGAGGAGCGTCGTCTCGAGGCGCGGTGGGCATCCATGAAGCGCGGCCCGGGCTCGTCCGACCGCTCCTGGAGCGCACTCGCGAGGAGCTGGTGGACTTCCTGGCCGAGCAGGGCGTCGGGTATTCGACAGATGCCATGAACGCCGACCCGACGTTCTTCCGCGTGCGGGTCCGAACCGACGCCCTACCGGCCTTGTCCCGCGCCGCGGGCTTCCGGGTGGACGCGCGGCTCGCGTCCTTCGCGCGGCTGGCGGCCGAGGACGACGCGTTGCTGGGCGACCTGGCGGACGCGGCCTGGAGCCGCGTGCAGCTGGCGGAAGGCGGCGGTCTGGATGGGGTGGCGGTGCGCGCGCTGGAGTCGCCGCTGCGGCGCAGGGTGCTCGCCCGGCTGCTGGCCGAGCATGACGTGGTGACGGACGCGGCCACGGTGGAGCGCGTGCTGCGCGCGGTGGAGGAGGGCGGCTCCGCGACGGTGGGGCGTGGCCTGCGACTGCGGGCGACGGGCGGGCGGGTGCGCTGCGTGCCGCTGACTCAAGAGCTGCGGCCCGTCTCCGCGCTGTTCCTGGAAGGGACGGGGGCCTCGGGTGTGTTGGAGGGCACGGGGTGGGCCTTTCGGGTGGAGGCACAGGCACCGCCCGAGGGGATCCATGGTCTGGCGCTGGCGGGAGACGTGAAGTGGCCGCTCACCGTGCGGACACGCAAGCCCGGGGACAAGGTCCGCATGGGCGCGGGACAACGGCGGCTTCAGGATGTGTTGGTGGATCTTCGAGTGCCCGCGGAGTCGAGAGATGCGCGGCCGGTGGTGCTGGACGCCTCGGGCACGGTGATGTGGCTTCCAGGGTTGTGGACGCCGCCCCCCAGGGCGGATGTTTCCGGACACTACCTGTGGGCGACACCCGTGGGTCCGAGCATTCAGCGGACCCCTTCGTTATAGAGTGGAATGAGTGTTGTCGGGGGTCGGCCGCGGCCCCTAAATAGTTGAGGGCTTTTTGCTGTTGCTGATACGGTCCGATGACAGGGGAGCTCGCCTGGTGTCGGGCAAACGATTGAAAAGGCTGGGTTTCTCCCGGCGCGGCCCTCATCCCGCCGAGTACCGAAAGGGCAGCTGACACGTGCGTTCGACTTACAAGACCATCGGGCTCTGGGTCATCCTGATCGTCCTCTTCGTCGCCTTCTACAACTTCTTCTCCCAGGGCAACGACCAGGTCCAGGAGCCTTCGTTCACGCAGCTGTTGACGAAGGTGGAAGAGAAGAAGGTCAAGGAAGTGGCGGTCAAGGGCAACACCTACTCCGGCAAGTTCGTCGACACGAGCGAGAAGTTCCGCACGACGGGCCCGGCGCCGGACGCGGCCATGCTGAACCAGCTCCGCAACAACGGAGTGGACGTCAAGTATGAGCGGGAGGAGCAGAACAGCCTCTGGCTGACCATCCTCGGTCAGTGGATGCCTGTCGTCTTCCTGTTCCTCTTCTTCATCTTCTTCATGCGCCAGCTCCAGGGTGGCAGCGGCAAGGCGATGACCTTCGGGAAGTCGAAGGCCAAGCTCCTGAGCGAGAGCCACAACAAGGTCACCTTCGCGGATGTGGCCGGTGTGGACGAGTGCAAGGAGGAGCTGGAGGAGATCGTCGCCTTCCTGAAGGACCCCAAGAAGTTCACCAAGCTGGGCGGTCGCATCCCGAAGGGCGTGCTGATGATGGGCCCTCCGGGAACGGGCAAGACGCTGCTCGCCCGGGCGGTCGCCGGCGAGGCGGGCGTGCCGTTCTTCTCCATCTCCGGCTCGGACTTCGTGGAGATGTTCGTGGGCGTCGGCGCCAGCCGCGTGCGCGACCTCTTCGAGCAGGGCAAGAAGAACGCCCCGTGCATCATCTTCATCGACGAAATCGATGCCGTGGGTCGTCACCGTGGCGCCGGTCTGGGCGGTGGACATGACGAGCGTGAGCAGACGCTCAACCAGCTCCTCGTGGAGATGGACGGCTTCGAGTCCAACGACGGCGTCATCCTCATCGCCGCGACGAACCGTCCGGACGTGTTGGACCCCGCGCTGCAGCGTCCGGGTCGCTTCGACCGCCGCATCGTGGTTCCGCGTCCCGACCTGAAGGGCCGCCTGGGCGTGCTGAAGGTGCACACCCGCCGCGTGCCGCTGGCTCCGGAGGTGGACCTGGAGGTCATCGCTCGCGGTACGCCGGGCATGACGGGCGCGGACCTGGAGAACCTGGTGAACGAGTCGGCGCTGATGGCCGCGCGGCAGAACAAGGAGCGCGTGGACACGAGCGACTTCGAGGCCGCCAAGGACAAGGTCTTCATGGGTCCTGAGCGCCGGTCGATGATCATGACCGAGAAGGAGAAGAAGAACACCGCGGTGCACGAGGCGGGGCACGCGCTGCTCGCCAAGCTGCTGCCGGGGTGCGACCCGCTCCACAAGGTCACCATCATCCCCCGCGGTCAGGCGCTCGGCGTCACCTGGAGCCTGCCCACCGAGGACAAGGTCAACGGGTACAAGAAGCAGATGCTGGACCAGATCGCCATGGCCATGGGTGGCCGCATCGCCGAGGAGCTGCTCTTCAACGAGATGAGCAGCGGCGCGGCGAACGACATCGAGCGGGCCACCGAGACGGCGCGCGCCATGGTGTGCCGCTGGGGCATGAGCGAGAAGCTGGGGCCCCTGGCGTTCGGCAAGAGCGACGGCGAGGTGTTCCTGGGCCGCGACTTCAACTCGTCCAAGGACTACTCCGAGGACACCGCGCGGGAGATCGACTCCGAGGTTCGCAGCATCGTGGTGGGTTGCTACGAGCGCGGCAAGAGCCTGCTGACGGCGAACCTGGACGCGCTCCACCGCGTCTCCGACGCCCTGGTGGAGTACGAGACGCTCGACGCCGAGGACGTGAACATCCTCCTGCAGGGTGGCCAGCTCACCCGTGAGCGTCCGCCCCCGCGCGTGAACGCGCCCCCGAAGGCGACGGAGAAGAAGGACAAGCGGAAGATCCTCGACGCCCTCGACGGGCTGCCGAAGATGGAGCCGAACAAGGCGTAGTCCCGCCGCTGTCTGAAGTCTTGAAGGCCCTTCCCGCTGTCGGGGAGGGCCTTCTGCTTTGCGGGGCCTGCTTCTCCGGCGACTGCTCCCGTGGCTCGACGGGGTAGGGTGGCGGCCGCGCCCGCTGGTGAGAGGGGCCGTCATGCTGGAGCCGCCGCCCATGATTCGTGCCCGCCCCCTCAGCGCCGACCGTCCCGAGGACCTGACGTTGGCCTTCCGACGCATGGGCCTGCCGACGCCCGCGCGCGAGTACCTGCTGGAGAAGCTGCCCCACGCGCAGCTCCTGCTCACGGGCGTGCCGAAGGAGGTGGGCACCTTTCTCCACGCGCTGCCGGAGCGGGCGCTCGTGCCGGGCCGCGAGGAGCATCCCTCGTGGGTCTCCGGAGATTTCCGCTCACGGCCGGGCGCGGGGCTGCTGTCGGGCCGCCGTGAGCAGTTCGAGCGGCTGGTCGCCCTGGCACGCGCGGAGGGCGGGGCGCTCACGGAGCTGGCGAGCGCGCTGGAGCGGGCCCTGGAGGCGGGGAAGGCCCCTGGGGGGATGGTGCTGGGCGAGCGGACCTTCGAGTGGGGCTCGCGCACCTACGTCATGGGCGTGGTCAACGTGACGCCGGACAGCTTCTCGGACGGAGGGCGCTACCTGAGCGCGGAGGCGGCCATTACTCACGGCCTCGCCCTGGCGGAGGCGGGGGCGGACCTGCTGGACGTGGGCGGCGAGTCCACGCGCCCTGGCTCCCAGCCCGTCACCGCCGAAGCGGAGGTGGCCCGCGTGCTGCCCGTCATCGAGGGGCTGCGTGCGCGCACCTCCGTGCCCCTCTCGGTGGACACGACGAAGGCCGCCGTGGCGCGCGCGGCGTTGAAGGCGGGCGCCCACCTGGTCAACGACATCACCGGCTTCCGCTCGGACCCGGAGCTGGCCGGCGCTGTGGCCGAGGCCAACGCCGGGTGTTGTCTGATGCACATCCGGGGGACGCCGGACACCATGCAGCAGGCCCCCCGCTACGACGACCTGGTGGACGAGGTGCTCGACTTCCTCGAGGCCTCCGTGGCGCTGGCGACCTCGGCGGGTGTCGCGCGCGAGCGCATCCTGCTGGACCCGGGCATTGGCTTCGGCAAGACGTTCGACCACAACCTCTACCTGCTGCGGAGGCTGGCAGAGCTGCGCGTGTCGGGGCTGCCTCTGCTGGTGGGCACCAGTCGCAAGGGCTTCCTGGGGGCGCTCACGGGCGGGAAGCCGGCGGGCGAGCGACTGGCGGCGACGCTGGGCTCCGTGGCGGCGATGGCCGTGCTGGGCGGGGCGGACCTCGTCCGGGTGCACGACGTGGCCGAGGCGCGCGATGCGCTCGCTGTCGCCGATGCCATCCGGTCCGCCCGGGATGGGGGCCTCCTGCTCGGCCGCTGAGCGTCCGTGGCCGCCGGGCCACGCGGAGGGTCCCGCGTGAGGTGAGTCATTCAGGCGGGGACTGGTATCGTTTTCGCACCCTTGTTCAGGGGTGATAGAGCCTGCAAGGCCGGGCCGTTGCCAGGGGGGCGTTGGGACCCTACCTTCGAGCCCCGGCGGTGGGCGGGGTATAAGCCCCGACGTCGAGAGACCGGCACAGGCCCGGCGTGGGAAAGGTGGAGCGGCATCATGGCGTACAGGATGAACATGCCTCCGAAGGAGGAGCGCGCGACGCAGAAGCTGTTCGGCACGGACGGTGTTCGCGGGAAGGCGAACGTCTACCCGATGACAGCGGAAGTGGCGATGCAGCTCGGGCGGGCACTCGCGTTCCTCATCCGCAACGGGCCGCACCGGCACCGCGTCATTGTCGGCAAGGACACGCGACTGTCCGGCTACATGCTGGAGCAGGCGCTGGCCGCGGGCCTCACGTCCATGGGGGTCGACGTGGAGCTCGTCGGTCCGCTGCCGACGCCGGGCATCTCCAACCTCACCACGTCCATGCGTGCCGACGCCGGCGCCGTCATCTCCGCGTCCCACAATCCGTACGAGGACAACGGCATCAAGTTCTTCTGGCGCGACGGCTTCAAGCTGCCGGACGAGACGGAGGGCAAGATTGAAGAGCTGCTCTCCACGGGCGCCATCGACTCCATCCGCCCCACCGCGACGAAGATTGGCCGCGCGTTCCGCATGGAGGACGCTCGGGGCCGCTACATCGTGTTCCTCAAGGCGACCTTCCCGCGCGAGCTGACGCTGGAGGGGCTGACCATCGTCGTCGACTGCGCCAACGGCGCGGCCTACAAGACGGCGCCCGCGGTGCTGGAGGAGCTGGGCGCCAAGGTCATCAGCCTGGGCGTGTCGCCGGACGGCAAGAACATCAACCACAAGTGTGGCGCGCTGTTCCCGGAGAACCTGGCGCGCACCGTCATCAAGCACGGCGCCCACCTGGGCATCGGCCTGGACGGCGACGCCGACCGCCTCATCGTCGTGGACGAGAAGGGCAAGGTCGTGGATGGCGACGCCATCATGGCCATCTGCACCGGCGAGCTGATGGCTCGCAAGCAGCTCAAGAAGAAGGTCCTGGTCTCCACGGTGATGAGCAACATCGGCCTGGAGCGCGCGGTGGCGCGCTGGGGCGTGAAGGTGGCTCGCACGCGCGTGGGTGACCGCTACGTCGTCGAGGAGATGCGCCGCAACGGCTACAACCTGGGCGGCGAGCAGAGCGGCCACCTCATCTTCCTGGACCACACCACGACGGGTGACGGCACGCTGGCGGCGCTCCAGCTGCTCGCGGTGATGTGCCGCGCGGGCAAGCCCCTGAGCGAGCTGGCCTCCATCTTCGAGCCGGTGCCCCAGACGCTGGTCAACGTGGTGGTGAAGCAGAAGAAGGAGCTGGGCGAGATGCCGGAGGTGATGAAGGTCATCAAGTCCGTGGAGCAGAAGCTGGGCTCCTCCGGCCGGGTGCTCGTGCGCTTCTCCGGCACCGAGCCCAAGGCCCGCGTCCTCATCGAGGGCGAGGACGCCGCTCGCAACGAGGCCTACGCGAAGGACATCGCCGAGGCCCTCTCCAAGGCGTGCAACCGCTAGTCGTCGTTCACGGCGGTTGACTTCCGGACGCTGGCCGCGATTAGAGGGGCCAGCGCGTGCCGGGGCCCCCGACAATCCCGGGACCGCGCATCAAGCGAGGTGCGGTCGATGGGACAGCGACTGGGTGTCAACGTGGACCATGTGGCGACGCTGCGGCAGGCGCGGCGCACCACCTATCCGGACCCCGTGACGGCCGCGGCGATGGCGGAGCTGGCGGGCGCGCAGCAAATCACCATCCATCTGCGTGAGGACCGGCGCCACATCCAGGACCGTGACTTGCGCATCCTGCGGGAGACGACGCAGACGCTGCTGAACCTCGAGATGGCGGCCACCACGGAGATGGTGAAGATCGCCTACGAGCACAAGCCGGACGTGGTGACGCTGGTGCCGGAGCGCCGCGAGGAGCTCACGACGGAGGGCGGCCTGGAGGTCGCCGGTCAGCGTGAGCACGTCGCGAAGATCATCAAGAACCTCAAGGACGGCGAAATCACCGTCTCGCTGTTCATCGACCCGGACCTGGACCAGGTGCGCGCGTCGCACAAGGTGAACGCGGACCGCATCGAGCTGCACACGGGGCGCTACTGCGAGGCGCGCAACGAGAAGGAGCGCGCGCGGGAGCTGGCGCGCATCGTCGACGCGGCCAAGGCGGGCACGAAGCTGGGGCTGGGCGTGGCCGCGGGCCACGGGCTCAACTACGACAACGTGCAGCCCATCGCCCGCATCGCTGAAATCGACGAGCTGAACATCGGCCACGCCATCGTCGCGCGCGCGGTGCTGGTGGGCTTCGACCGCGCGGTGCGGGAGATGCTCGACCTGATGCGCAACCCGGGATAGCGCGCCATGGGAATCCGGGGCCTGGGCCTGGACATCTGCTCCATCTCCCGCATCCAGCGCATCATGGATGGACCGCGCGCGGAGCCATTCCTGAACCGCGTGTACACCGAGGCGGAGCGGGCCCTGTGTGGCCAGCGCCATGACGCCGCCAGTGCCTACGCCGCGCGCTTCGCGGCGAAGGAGGCGCTGGTGAAGGCGCTGGGCGCGCCCAAGGGCATCCGCTGGAAGGACATGGAAGTGCGCCGGGACGGAGGGGCGCCGTACTTCGCCCTCTCCGGCGTGGCGCTCGAGGTGATGGAGGCGCGAGGGTTGGAGGCGTTCCTCGCGCTCACCCACGATGCAGACGTGGCCGCTGCCACGGTGGTCCTCCAGAACAAAGGGGAGTGAATCCATGTTGCGCGTCCTCACCGCCGCCCAGATGCGTCAGGCCGAAGAGGCCGCCGAGCAGCGCCACGGCATGCCCTCCGCGCTGCTGATGGAGAACGCGGGGCGGGGGCTCGCGGAGGTGGCTCGAGAGCTGGCCGGGGCCGGTGGGCGCTTCGTGGTGGTGTGCGGGCCGGGCAACAACGGCGGGGACGGCCTGGTGGCGGCGCGCTTCCTCCTCGAAGGCGGCGCCAAGGTGTCGGTGACGCTGGTGGGAGACCCCGCGAAGCTGACACCCGAGGCGAAGCGCAACCTGGAGGCCCTGCGGGGCTTTGGCGGGGTGGCGCGCGCCCTGGAGGCGCTGGAGCCGCCTGGCGCTGGTGACGTGGTGGTGGACGCGCTGTTCGGCACGGGGCTGAGCCGGGCGCCGACGGGGGCCTTCGCGGAGGCCATCTCCGCCATCCACCGTTGGCGGCGCGCGGGGGCGAAGGTCGTGGCGGCGGACGTGCCCTCCGGCCTCCAGAGTGACACGGGCGAGCCCTTCTCGCCCTGCGTGGAAGCGGACGCCACGGTGGCCTTCGGCTTCCTCAAGCCGGGCCAGGTGCTGGAGCCCGGCGCGACGCTGTGCGGACGCGTGCGGCGGGTGGACATCGGCATGGGCGGCGCGTCGTCTCGCGAGGTCTCCGGCGCCGAGCTCTTCGTGGTGGAGGAGTCGGACGCGCGCGACACGCTGCCGGTGCGCAAGGCGGACACGCACAAGGGCACGTACGGCCATGTGCTGGTGGTCGCTGGCAGCCGGGGCAAGACGGGCGCCGCGGCCCTGGTATCGAAGGCGGCGCTGCGCAGCGGGGCGGGGCTCGTCACGGTGGCCACGCGGAGTGATGCGCTGGAGTCCGTGCAGTCGCACTCCGCTGAAATCATGGGCATCCCGTTGGAGGCCGCCGGGCCCCTGGGCCTGGGCGACCTGGACGCGCTGCTCGCCGCCGCCGAGGGCAAGGATGCGCTGGTGATGGGCCCGGGCATTCCCCGAGGACCGCGCACGGGCGCGCTCATCGGCGAGCTGGTGTCGCGCCTGGAGCTTCCCGTGGTCCTGGACGCGGACGCGCTCAACGCCGTGGCGGATGACCTGTCCGTGCTGCGCCGCGCGAAGGGGCCGGTGGTCCTCACGCCGCACCCGGGAGAGATGGCGCGACTGACGGGCAAGTCGACCCGGGAGGTCCAATCCCAGCGACTGGAGGTCGTGAGTCGACTCGCTTCGGGATTGGGCGTGACGGTGGTGCTCAAGGGCGACCGGACGCTGACGGCGCACTCGGATGGGCGCGTCTTCATCAACACCACCGGCAACCCGGGCATGGCCACGGGAGGCTCCGGGGACGTGCTCTCCGGCGTGTGCGGCGCCCTGCTGGCGCAGGCCCTCCCCGTGCCGGATGCCATCTGGACGGCGGTGCATGCCCATGGCCTCGCGGGAGACCTGGCCGCGGCCCGGCGTGGACAGCTGGGCCTGGTGGCGGGGGACCTGATTGAACAGGGCCTCTGCGAATTGTGGGTGAGGTGGGGTCGATGAGTGACGGGGAGTTGGTGACGCGGACGTTGACGTTGGCCTCACCCGAGGAGACGCATCGGCTCGGCGTGAAGCTGGGCGGCCTCCTGGAGTCGGGCGACTTCGTGGGCCTGATTGGTGAGCTGGGCGCGGGCAAGACGCACCTGGTGCGCGGAGTCGCGGAGGGCGCGCACGTGCCTCGCTCCGAGGTGGCCAGCCCCACGTTCGCGATTGTGTATCCGTACTCGGGAAGGATTCCGCTCTACCACGCGGACCTGTACCGCCTGACGGGCTACGACGACCTCTACGCCACGGGGTTCATGGACCTGGTGGGCGGAGAGGGCGCGGTGCTGGTGGAGTGGTTGGACCGCGTGCCCGAGGCCGCGCCCACCGAACACCTGCGCATCACCCTGGCCCACGCAGGTGGGGATGCACGCTCGCTCAAGGCCGAGGCCTTTGGCGCCCGCTCGGTGGCGCTGCTGACGGCGTGGCTGCCTTGATGCCCACGCACGGTGGAGGAGTGGCGCATGGGGCGTAGCTACGCGGCGATTCGGGAGCTCAACCGCGACCGGCCCATCGCGCCCGGCGACCGCGCGCGCGTGTTGGACGTGCCGGAGGAGTGCTGGTTCTACGACAGCGAATACCGGCTTCAAATCTGGAGTCGGGAGACGCTGTTCGAGTTCACGCGCTGCGCGAGCTTCAGCCTCCCGTGGTGCCCTGACGCTCAGGCCGCGTGACGCGTGGGGCCCGGCGTGGGGGGCTGAACGTCCCCCGCCAGCTCCGGCACGCGCCAGCGATGGAAGACGAGCCCGGCGTCCACGCCGATGACGTCCTCCTCGTTGACGGGCGTCCAGTACGGCCCGCCGCACAGCGACTCACTGGAGACGATGAGCTGCTCCAGCCGCGTGCCCACCTCGGGCAGCGCGCCCGTCGAGGAGCCCGAGCCACCGGTGTTGATGAAGAGGGTGCGGTTGCGACGCGACGCCACCATCACCTCGCCATCCGTGACGAGGAAGTTCATCGCCGAGCGGGGCTGCAGCTGCGGCTCATCGGTGATGGCGGACACCAGGCTCATGGTCTCCGCGAGCGCACGGGCGACGCCCTCCACGGGGACCGCATGAGCGATGGGGTACCGGGCGGCCAGCCGGGTCAGGAAGACGTAGAAGCAGCGCTCGCTGTCCGTGGTGCCCTGGATGCCCGCGCGCAGCGTGGGACAGATGAGCTCTTCAATCCGCGCGCTGTGCTTCGCGAACTCTCGCACCGTGCCGTTGTGAACAAAGGTCCACCGGCCATGCTGGAAGGGGTGGGAGTTGCGCAGCTCCACCGCGCCCACCGACGCGAGCCGGATGTGCGCCACCACGGTGTGTGAGGACACACGGCTGCTCACCCGCTCGAAGTCAGGGTCACTGTGCGCGGGGCCCACACCATGGGCCACCAGCGGGAGCGCCTCCGCGCCGTACGCGGCGATTCCCCACCCATCCTTGTGCTCGCGCGACTGGATGAGGAGCGAGTTCTTCTCCGTCACCAACGAAGGGTGGACGGCGGAAGGCACTGACGATCTGAATCCAAATAGTCGGCACATGGCTGCAATTGGTACTTATAACGGCCGGCCCCGACGGGAAGGTCTCCTGCCCTCCCGTGCGACGCCTGTGTCACCAGACGACGTCGCTTCACCCGCAGGAATTCAGCTCCTGCCTGACGACGACACGCCCGGCTTTGACGACCGTGCGCGCGTGCCCTACGCCTAAATGGTAGGGCAGATGGCGGAAAGACGCACAACTGAACAGCACCAGGTCGCCTGCATCTCCCACAGCCAGCCGACCATGTTGTTGCAGTCCCAATGACAAGGCGGCGCCTCGCGTGGCCGCCCAGTAGGCCTCCGCCGCGCTCAAGCCGTTCTCCAGGCACGCGAGTCCCAGCGCCAAGGCCGTGTTTTCACTCATGGCCGAGCCTGGATTCACGTTGGTGCCCAAAGCGATGTTGAGGCCCGCGTCACGCAGTCGACGTCCGGGCGCGTAGGGGCGCATGCGCAGGAAGAGCGTGGAGGTGGGCACGAGCACGGCGGTGACGTTGGCGTCGGCGAGGGCGCGCATGCCGGCGTCGGTGACCTGCTCCAGGTGGTCGGCGGTGGCGGCGCCCAGCTCGGCGGCGAGCTCGGAGGCGCCGCGGGCGGTGAGCTGGTCCGCGTGCAGGCGCGGCACGAGCCCCAGCGCGCGGCCGGTGGTGAGGATGCGGCGGGCCTCGTCGACGGTGAAGGCGCTGTCCTCGACGAAGACGTCGCAGAAGCGCGCCAGGCCCTCGCGGGCGACGGCGGGGAGAATCTCCTCGATGCAGAGGCGGACGTAGTCCTCGCGGCGCTCCTTGTACTCCTGGGGAAGGGCGTGCGCGCACAGCAGCGTGGGCACCAGCTCCACGGGCGTCAGAGCGCCCAGGCGGCGCACCGCGCGCAGCATCTTCAGCTCGTTCTCCAGGTCGAGCCCGTAGCCGCTCTTCACCTCGGCCACCGTCACGCCCTGCTCCAACAGGCGCTGGACGCGGGGCAGGGCCAGGCGCACCAGCTCATCCTCGCTGGCGGCGCGGGTAGCGCGCACGGTGCTGACGATTCCTCCGCCCGCCTTGGCGATCTCCAGATAGGTGGCGCCCTGGTTGCGCAGGTCGAACTCCGCGGAGCGCTCGCCCGCGAACACCAGGTGCGTGTGCGGGTCGACGAAGCCCGGGCCCACGAAGCCGCCCTTCGCATCCAGCACCTGTGTGTCGGGGCCCACGGCTCCCGAGGGCAGCTCCGACTCCAGGCCCACGAAGGCGATGCGTCCCTCGCGCACGCCCACGCACGCGCCAGGCTTCGGCGTGAGCGCGGCTTCCGCGGGCTCGCGGTGCGTGCCTTCCAGGGTGAGGACCTCGGACGTGTTGCGGACCAGCAGCTCCAGCGCTTGCATTGCTTCAACGACCTCCGCGTACGCCGACGATGGGAACGTTCCAGCTCGCGCTGCTTCCAACCTTCGCCCGGCCGAACCCGCCGGACAGCTCCATCGATTCCATCCAGCTCCAATTGAACCGGGCGGCCACGACGCCGCCGTAATACAGCGAGCCCTGGCTCGAGCCCTGGGACGAGAGCGTGTGCACCGCGATGAAGGGCACCAGCCCCACGGACACGCCCTGCTCGGGCGAGAAGCTGAAGGCGCACGTCGCCTCCGCGCCGGCCATGCTGCCCGGGCCGCCCCGGCTCGTGGTGATGCCGAAGTCGGTGGCCCCCCGCAGCGCGAGCGAGGGCGCCACGCCCAGTTGCTCCGAGCCGAGGTAGTACGACGCGCCCGCGTACACGCCGTAGCCGGGCAGGGGCAGCGGGAGGAACAGCTCGCCCTGGATGCCGGTGTGCAGGTGCAGCCGCTCGGTGAGGGGCCACGTCATGGCGGCATCGATAGCGAGTCCCCACTGCTGCGTGGAGAAGCTCGCGTCGTTGCCCCGGAAGCGGTCGTTGATGGCGTTGGCCCCCTCCGTCCCGGCGATGGGCGCGCTGAGCCGGGGGCCGGAGCGGATGCCACCCTGGAGGATGCGCTGCTCGGCGGACCCCGGGCCCAGGCGCATGACCATGGGCCCGACGGCCGTCGGGGCACACCCCGCGAGCGCCCCGAGAGCCAGGGCCAGGAACAGGACGACTCTCGAGCGCGCGCGGTAGGGCATGGCGACTCCGGAGGCTACACGGTGATGCCTGGAATCTTCACGCCCCGCTCCTTGGCCACTTCAATGGCCTCCGGGTAGCCCGCGTCCGCGTGGCGCAGCACGCCCATGCCGGGGTCGCTGGTGAGCACGCGCTCGATTCGGCGCGCGGCCTCCGCCGTGCCGTCCGCGACGATGACCTGGCCCGCGTGCAGCGAGTACCCCATGCCCACGCCGCCGCCGTGGTGGAAGGACACCCACGACGCGCCGTTCACCGCGTTCACCAGCGCGTTGAGGATGGGCCAGTCCGCCACCGCGTCCGTGCCGTCCTTCATGGCCTCCGTCTCGCGGTTGGGCGACGCCACCGAGCCGCAGTCCAGGTGGTCTCTTCCGATGACGATGGGCGCCTTCACCTCGCCCTTGCGCACCAGTTCGTTGAACGCGAGGCCCGCCTTCGCGCGCTCGCCGTAGCCCAGCCAGCAGATGCGCGCCGGCAGGCCCTGGAACGCCACGCGCTGCTCCGCCATGTTCAGCCAGCGCTGGAGCGACGCCTTCTGCGGGAACAGCTCGCGCACCACCTGGTCCGTGCGGCGGATGTCCTCCGGGTCTCCGGACAGCGCCACCCAGCGGAACGGGCCCATGCCCTCGCAGAACAGCGGGCGGATGTACGCGGGCACGAAGCCGGGGAACTCGAAAGCGTTCTCCATGCCACCGAGCTGCGCCTGGCCGCGCAGGTTGTTGCCATAGTCGAACACGTGGCTGCCGGCGCGCTGGAAGTCGTTCATCGCCTCCACGTGCTGAATCATCGACTCGCGCGCGCGGCGCACGTAGCCCTCCGGGTCCCTGGCGCGCAGCTCGGCGGCGGCCTCCAGCGACAGGTCCGTGGGGATGTAGCCGTTGAGCGGGTCATGCGCGCTCGTCTGGTCCGTGACGAAGTCTGGCTTGATTCCCCGGCGGTACAGCTCGCGGAACACCGTCGCCGCGTTGCCGATGATGCCGATGGAGCGGCCCACGCGCTTCTGCTGCGCGTCCTTGGCGAGGGCGAGCGCCTCGTCCAGGTCCTTGGCCACCACGTCCAGGTAGCGCGTCTCCACGCGGCGCTGGGCGCGCCACGGGTCGATCTCCACGCCCAGGAACACGGCGTTGTTCATGGTGGCGGCCAGCGGCTGCGCGCCGCCCATGCCTCCCAGGCCTCCGGAGAGGATGAGCCGGCCGGCGAGGTCCTCGGTGCCGTAGTGGAAGCGGCCCGCGGCGGCGAACGTCTCGTAGGTGCCCTGGAGGATTCCCTGGGTGCCGATGTAGATCCACGAGCCGGCCGTCATCTGGCCGTACATCATCAGGCCCTTCTTCTCCAACTCGTTGAAGTGCTCCCAGTTGGCCCAGCGGCCCACGAGGTTGGAGTTGGCGATGAGCACGCGCGGCGCATCCGGGTGCGTGCGGAAGATGCCCACGGGCTTGCCGGACTGGACGAGCAGCGTCTCCTCGTCGGAGAGGTTCTGCAGGCTGGAGACGATGCGGTCGAAGGACGGCCAGTCGCGAGCGGCCTTGCCGGTGCCGCCATAGACGACGAGGTCCTCGGGGCGCTCGGCGACATCCGGGTCGAGGTTGTTCATCAACATCCGGAGCGCGGCCTCCTGGACCCATCCCTTGCACGAGAGGGTGGAACCACGGGGGGCGCGGATGACGCGGGACATGAACAGGCTCCTGAGGTGTGGCTGACGGAAAGGCCCGGCACACTAGCCGAACCCGCGCGGCGCGGGGACAGCACCGTGAGGCCCCCTGCCGCACTGTCCGCTGGAGGCCCGAAAGGCCCGCCCCCCAGGGGGAGACGGGCCTGGAATCATGACGCGCGAGGCCGAGCACGCCTCAGGAGTGCAGCGCGCCGTCCTCGTCCGAGCCCTGCTCGGGGGGATTGAGCGGCGCCTGGGACGCGGGTGGGTGCCGCGCCCCCTCGCTCCGGTCCAGTCGCAGGTGGTTGAGGACCTCCTTCACGCCGAGCACGGCCTCGGAGACGTCCTCGATGGCGCGCTTCTCGTCGCGGCCTCGCACGCGGCCGAGCAACGTCACCACGCCGTCCTCCACCTGGACGTCCACGTCGGAGGAGTCCATCCACGCGCGCATCAAATGGTCGCAGATGTCCGCGCGGATGCGGTCGTCGCCGCGTTGGTAGCCCCGAGGGCCCTTGCCCGTGGAAGCCGATGCGGTGCGAGGGCGGTAGCCGCCGCCAAGGAAGCCTCCATGGCCCATGTCATGGTCGTCGGCGCGCGACATGCTCGTGGAGAAGCCCTGCTGAGGCGGGGCCATGTTCTCGATGCCCGGTCCATGGCCCGAAGGCTGGGTGCCTCCCAGTCGCACGTCCGCTTCCGCCGGTCGGTCGCGAGGCCGCAGCTCCCGCATCTCATCCATCCAGGCCTCGGGCTCATCCCACGAGTCCGAGCCGCGCAGGCCGTGGCGTGAGTGTCCCTGTTGTCCCACGGCCCCCTGGCGATGGGCGCCGGGGGGCGCTCCACGAGCCCCCAGGCGGCCCCATTCCTCGGAGCGACTCGTTCGTCGAGGCCGCTCGTCGGCCCGGCCAATGCGAGGGTCTTCCTGGGCGCCCTCATCCAGGGAGCGGAAGGTGCCGCTGGGGCTGAACCCCGGTCGCCGGGCGATGCGCTCCGGGTCGAGGAGTCGGGCGCGGCGGTCCAGCTCGCGCTCGCGGTCGTAATCCCGGCCGTACTCCCGGGCCTTGTCCAGCTCCCTCGCGGCGTCACCGAAGTCCCGGTCGGTTTCGTAGTCGAGCGTGCCCCGGTCCCCCCGCATCGAGCGGTAGTCGCGGTCGCGAGCGAAGTCCCGCGAGGGGTGCTCGTAGTCGCGGCGCCCGTCCCAGTCGGAACGGTGGGAGTCCCGGGCCGGCCTCGCATGGTGCTCGTGGTGCTCATGACGGGGTGGGCCTCGCGGCTCGTCCTGCCCTCTGGCCGCGGAGGGCCTCCCCTGATGCTCTTCGTGGGGTGCCGTCCCTCGACTGTGTCGCTCTCCGCCTCGCCTGCCGGAGTCCTCATGGCGCCTGCTCATGACTTGCGTCTCCTTGCATATCGGCTCGCCCTTGGGCCCTGTCTCCAGAGGGTTTTGACCGCGCGCCGTGCTGGCAACGCGGCCTTGCCCCGTTGGCTGTCCGGGCGCGGGCCGGGCGGGAATGACATTCCGGGAAGGGCCCGCGTCGAGCAGGCGTACCCGCGAAGCCCGGGAGCGGTAGACTCGGGCGCGCCATGGTCGGGCGGACGTCCGCATGGCATCCGGAGGGCGGGGCATGGCCGAAGTACAGCGGGACGAAGAGGAGACCCAGGGCGACTCGGCCTCGGCGCTGACGCCGCTGCTTCCTCCCGTCCAGCCACCCGAGGAGTCAAAGCCTCCCCTGGTCGGCCTCCTCTCCGAAGTCGCGGGCGGTATTCCCGCCGTCATCTCCACCCTGAAGCACGCCTGGGGCGAGATGGGGGCCGTGCGTGGCACGCGCCTGCTGCTCAAGGTCAACCAGAAGGATGGCTTCGACTGTCCGGGGTGCGCGTGGCCGGACCCGGGACATCGCTCGGTGGCGGAGTTCTGTGAGAACGGCGCCAAGGCGGTGGCGGAGGAGGGGACGACGGAGCGCGTGACGCCCGACTTCTTCGGCCAGTGGAGCGTGGCGGAGCTGTGCGCCCAGTCCGATTTCTGGCTGGGCAAGCAGGGCCGCCTCACGCACCCCATGGTGCTGCGCGAGGGCGCCACGCACTACACGCCCATCTCGTGGGAGGACGCGTTCGCGCTCGTCGCCGAGGAGCTCAACGCGCTGGAGACGCCGGACGCCGCGTGCTTCTACACGTCCGGGCGCACCAGCAACGAGGCCGCGTTCCTGTACCAGTTGTTCGTCAGGCAGTTCGGCACGAACAACCTGCCGGACTGCTCGAACATGTGCCACGAGTCCAGTGGCACCGCGCTCAGCGAGACGCTCGGCATTGGCAAGGGCACCGTCACGCTGGAGGACTTCGACCAGGCGCAGGCCATCTTCGTCATCGGGCAGAACCCGGGCACCAACCACCCGCGCATGCTGACGACGCTTCAGGCCGCCGCGCGCCGGGGCTGTGAAATCGTCAGCATCAACCCGCTGCCGGAGACGGGCCTCAATCGCTTCAAGCATCCGCAGGAGGTGTTCCAGCTCATCGGCCCGGGCACCGCGCTCAACACCCAGTTCCTCCAGGTGCGCATCAACGGCGACGTGGCGCTGCTCCAGGGGCTGGGCAAGGCACTGCTGGATTTGGAGGCCCAGAAGCCCGGCACGGTGGTGGCGCGCTCGTTCATCGAGGACAAGACGCTCGGGTTCGAGGCGTACGCGGCGCACCTGGCTGAAGTGAGCTGGGACGACGTGGTGGAGCGCAGCGGTGTGGCTCGCTCGCAGATTCTGGCGGCGGCGGAGCTGCTCGCGCGGTCCGAGCGCATCATCTTCTGCTGGGCCATGGGGCTCACCCAGCACCGCAACGCGGTCGCCAACATCCAGGAGATCGTCAACCTCACGCTGTTGCGAGGCAGCGTCGGCAAGCCCGGCGCGGGCGTCTGTCCGGTGCGCGGCCACAGCAACGTGCAAGGGGACCGCACCATGGGCATCTGGGAGCGGCCGAAGGCCGAGTTCCTGGACGCGCTCGCCCGGGAGCTCGACTTCGAGCCTCCGCGTCACCATGGCCTGGACGTGGTGGACACCATCCACGGCATGCACGAGGGCCGGGTCCAGGTGTTCTTCGCGATGGGTGGCAACTTCCTGTCGGCCACGCCGGACACGGAGCTCACCGCGAAGGCCCTGCGGCGCACGCGGCTCACCGTGCATGTGTCCACCAAGCTCAACCGCGCGCACCTGGTGCATGGGCGCCGGGCCCTCATCCTCCCGTGCCTGGGTCGCACCGAGCGGGATGTGCAGGCGGGTGGGGCGCAGTTCGTCACGGTGGAGAACTCGATGGGCGTGGTGCATGCCTCGCGCGGCGCGATGGCCCCGGCGTCCGAGCACCTGCTCAGCGAGCCGGACATCGTCGCGCGGCTGGCCACGGCGGTGCTGGGCTCACGCTCGAAGGTGCCGTGGCGGTCGCTGGTGGAGGACTATGACCGCGTCCGGGACTTGATTGCCCGAGTCATCCCAGGCTTCGGCGACTTCAATCGCCGCGTCCGCGAGCCCGCGGGCTTCTTCCTGCCGAACGGGCCCCGCGAGGGCCGCTTCACGACGGCGAGCGGCAAGGCGCACTTCACGGTGCACACGATGCCCCGCGAGGAGTTGGAGCCCGGGCAGTTGCTGATGATGACGCTGCGGACGCATGACCAGTTCAACACCACGGTGTATGGCTTGGATGACCGCTACCGGGGCATTCGCGGTGGGCGGCGCGTCGTGCTGATGCACCCGAAGGACATCCAGGAGCGCGGGCTCGCCGAGGGACAGGTGGTGGACCTGACGAGCCACTTCCAGGGCGAGAAGCGCGTGGCCCGGAGGTTCGTGGTGGTGCCGTACAACATTCCGCGCCGGTGCGCGGCGACGTACTTCCCCGAGACGAACGTGTTGGTGCCGGTGGACAGCTACGCCGAGAAGAGTCGCACCCCTGCTTCGAAGTCCGTGGTCATCACCGTGGCGCCGTCGGTGGACGCGGCGGCCCTGGCAGAGGGTTCGACTTCATGAGGACCGTGAGCGCGCATGCAGCCGTCCGGTGAGGCCGCGTGGCCGGAGTCGCTCCGGCCGCTCTATGAGGGAGTCTCGGGCACGCCCGACGCGGAGGCCGTGACTGCGTCCGTGCAATGGACGGAGTCCTTCGCGCAGTGGGTGCGAGGGGCTTCGCTGGAGGAGCGCAACCAGGCGCAGCTGGCGGCGTGGGAACGCGTGGCCTCGGGGGAGCGGGGGCTCGCGGAGCTGTTGTTCCTGGTGGGCTCGTGCAGCGAGCTGCTGTGGCCATACGCGGCGCCGCCGCCTGGGTTGCTGGAGCGCTTGCTGACGCGGCAGAAGCAGATGCTGGAGGTGCTTCGCTCGGCGGGGGACGCGGAGGTCGCCGCGCGGGTCCGACGGGAGACCGAGGCCTCCGTGTCGACGGTGCTGACGCGCTACCTCAAGCGGCATCCGGACTCGCTGGCGACGCTGGTGGGGGATGTGTCGTGTTCGTTCGATGGGCGCGCACTGCGCTTCCACGACACGGTGGAGGTGGACCTCAAGCGGGTGATGGCCACTGGCGCGAAGGCCATCGGGATGCTGGAGCAGCTTCGCGCGCTCCTGCCGGCGACAGCCGAGGCGGGCAGGGACAGGCTCGCGGACTTCATCCGGACGCGTGCCTCGCGGATTCCGTGGCAGGAGGCCTCGGAGGTCCTGGCCGAGCGGCTGTTCGCCCTGGCGACGTCACCGGAGGGCCGCGGTGCGATGCGCGGCTTCCTGGCGTGTTATCCGAATGGCCGCAAGGAGCCGGAGTGGTGTGCTCGAGCGGGCTTGCTGCTGGCGCGGACACTGGAGGTGGGCGGGCCGACGTCCGTGGTGGAGAACCTGTGCGAGCTGCTCGCGCGGTTCGATGCGCCGCCGGTGGATGGGCTGCGCGGGGCGATGGGCGCGCTGGTGGGGAGCGACTTCGAGGTGGCGGCGAGCCTGGAGCCCGTGCGCTTCGTGCTCGACCACTGTCAGGCCACGCTGCGCAAGGGTGAGCCCGGGCTCGTGCTGGCCCTGGTGTGGCTGGAGGAGCGGCTGTTTCGCGCGTCGGTGCGCAAGGGCCTGGCGGATGCGTTCGAGCGGCGCAAGCGGACTCGGGCGAAGCTGGAGCCCCTGGCTCCGGGTTTCGTGCAGCTGTGCTGGTTGGCGGAGGAGTGCGCGGACCTCTGGCCTCGGCTGGTGGCGGTGGATGCGCGACCGGGCATGGATGAGCTGGCGGCGTGGCGCGAGGACGTGGCGGAGCGGGTGGGGCGCAAGCCCATGCTTCGCAAGGCGGCCATCGAGTTCTTCCTGTGGTGCGCGCCGGATGCGGCGTCGTCCGAGGCGGAGCTGACGGTGCTGTCGCTCCTGCGCACGGAGACGGACCGACGGCAGGTGCGGAAGCTGAAGGACCACCCGTCGTCGCGAGTGCGGCTGCGGGTGCGCACGTTGCAGCGGTGGCTCCAGGGCACGGGGAAGGAAGGGCCGGCCGTGAAGCCCACGGGGGCCGTGGCTCCGGCTTCGCTGACGGAGGCGCTGAGGCATCTGCATGTGACTCGCGCGGTGCCGCTGGCCGGGCGGACGTGGCTGAGAGATCGCGACCTGGAGGAGTTGTTGGTGGGCGCGGTGACTCGAGTGGAGACGGACTTCGCCACGCGATACCCGGAGCGGTTCCGCGAGGACACGGGGGAGCTGGTTGCCTCTCTGCTGGACGGGCTGAGCGGGGAGCTGGGCCGCGTGAAGGCGGACCTGTTGACCTTGCTGGCTCAGGGACAGCCCCTGCCGCTGGACTTCGAGCTGACGGTGCGCCGCGTGGCGGACCTCGTGTCCGAGGAGCTGCTTCCTCCGACAGAGGGACAGGTGGATGCGCCTGTGGCCAGCGTCGATGGTTCGGGAGCCGTCACGGCTGGCGGGGTTGCTGCGGCGAGCGACGATGTGGCTCTTGCCGACGGTGAACCCGATGAAGTGCTCGCACCGGACCTCCCAGAAGCGGAGTCACTCGCTGATGTTGTTGCGGCGGATGCAGCGGCTCTCGGTGCGTCACCGCTGACCGTACTGTCTGAGGCGCCTCTCGCGGACGCGCTGGACGCCGAGGCTTCTTTCGAGGACGCGGTGCAGGGTTCTCGTGCGGCCGATGGCCAGGACGCAGCGCTTGAGACGGCGACACCCGCGGGTGTTGAGGCGCGCGAAGTCGAAGGTGCGGACGCCGTGCCAGCGGAGGCGTCTCTCGCCGAAACTGAAGAAGCACTGGCTTCAGCGGTGACGTCGGTCGACAGCACGGAAGCACTGCCTCCGTTGCTCGCTCCAGTGACAACCTCCGCCGCCGAAGCACGGTGGGTCGAGGAGGCAACGCCGACGGAGGCTCCAGCGCGTCCACGAGCGGCGAAGAAGAGGCGGGGCGCGAAGGGCGCGGCCACTCGTGCCACCACCGGGCCCGAGGTGGCCTTCATCCTCGATGCGAATGTCGACGGTTTCGTGCGCACGGAGCGCGCGGTGCTCGTGCAGGTGGTGAAGCTGGAGCAGCGCGGTGAAGGGCAGTGGCTGCCTCACTTCAAGCTCGGACGTGAGCAGCTCGACGGGATGCTCTCGCGGACCGACGCCGCCTTCTGCCTCTTCCTCGTGCCGCCCATTCCTCGCGCCGAGTGCTGGCTGCTCCCCGCCCGCCTCGTGCGTGAGTTGATGGAAGACCAGCGCTCGCTGTCCGAGGTGTCACGGGAGGCGGTGGCTCGCGCCGCGCGCTCCCTGGCCCACTGGTGGATGGGCGACTTCGTGAGCCTCTGGACCGGGGACGCTCGACCCGCGTTGCTGGAGCATGTGTCCGGTCACGCCAGGAACGGACCGGACTTCATCGTCCGCTGGTCGGTGCGGACAGGTGCCCGCACCGAGAAGTCCTAGCGGACAGCTCAGACCGCCAGCTCCAGCTCCACCTTCTCCAGATACCGGGGCACGTAGGCGTTCCAGCTCTTCGCCTGCACCCGCCGTCGGAGCGCCTCCAGTGCCTCCGGCTCACCGTGGACCAGCAGCGTCTGGCGCGGCGGAGAATCGAAGCCCTCCATCCAGCGCATCGTCTCCGTCCAGTCCGCATGCGCGGAGAAGCCGCTCACCGTGTGGATCTCCGCCGCCACCGGCACGCGCTGCCCGTGGATGAGGGTCTCCTTCTCGCCATCCAGCAGCCGCCGACCTCGCGAGCCCACGGACTGGTAGCCCACGAAGAGCACCGTGTTGCGCGGGTCCGGCAGCCGGTGCTTCAGGTGATGCAGCACCCGTCCACCCGTGGCCATTCCGGACGCGGAGATGATGACCGCGGGGCCCTGGTGTTGGTTCAGCTGCTTGCTCTCCTTCGCGGACGTGACGAAGCGCGTCCTCCGGGTCGCCAGCGGAGAGGCCCCTCGCTCCACGATGGCCTTCATCACCAGGTCGTGTTCTTCCGGGTGCATCAGGTACAGCGGCGTCGCGTCACACGCCATGGGCGAGTCGACGAACACATCCACCTCCGGGATGCGCTTCGCCTCTTCCAGGTTCCGCAGGTGGAAGAGGATCTCCTGCGTGCGCCCCACCGCGAACGCGGGAATCACCACCACGCCTCCTCGGTCGAAGGCGCCCGTCACCGCCTCGCACAACGCATCCACGGGCTTCGTGTCGCGGTGCTGCCTGTCGCCATAGGTGCTCTCGACGACCAGCGTCGTGGCCGAGTCCACGCTCTGTGGGTCTCTCAGGATGGGCGCGTTGTAGCGCCCCAGGTCCCCACTGAAGACCACGCGCTGACGCGTGCTCTTCAAGTCGAACACGCACACCGCCGAGCCCAGGATGTGGCCCGCCCGGTAGAAGGTGAGGGTGATGCCCGGGAGGATTTCCTTCGGCCGCTCGTAGCCGAAGGTCTCCATCAACTCCACCGCGCGCTCGGCGTCGGGCACCGTGTAGAGGGGCAGTGCGGGGCGGTGCTTGGAGTACCCTTCCTTGTTCGCGTAGCGGGCCTCCTCCTCGTGCAGGTGCGCGGAGTCCGGCAGCAACAACGCCGTCAAATCGCGCGTGCCCGGCGTCGTGTAGATGGGCCCTTTGTAGCCCTCGCGAATCACCCGGGGGAGACCGCCGGTGTGGTCGATGTGGGCGTGCGTGAGGACGATGGCGTCGATGTCCCGAGCAGGCAGGGGCAGCGGCTCCCAGTTCCGTTGTCGCAGCTCCTTCTGGCCCTGGAAGAGCCCACAGTCCACGAGGACCTGCTTGCCGTCATGCTCGAGGAGGAACTTCGAGCCCGTCACCGTTCCAGCGGCACCGAGAAAATGGAGGGAGGCCATGGGCGCCATCCTACCGTGCTAGCGTGGGGCGCCCATGAGCATCTCCGAGCGGCCCCCCGGGGCGGACCGCACCCCCTCCAAGGGCGAGGACGCCCAGCAGACTCGGCCCACCGGCTCCGGCCGCCCTGGCTTCACCGGCGCGGTCCGCCGCTTCCGCTTCACCGTCCTGGAGGGCCCGCAGCCCGGGCAGACCAAGGACTCCAACGCCGATACCTTCTCCATCGGCTCGCACGCCCTCAATGACTTCGTCATCGAGGACCCCACCGTCTCGCGCTTCCACTGCGAGGTGCGGGTCGACCGCGAGGGCGCGCGCGTGAGGGATTTGGACAGTCTCAACGGCACCGTGCTCGACGGTGTCCACATCCGCGAGGCATACCTGCGCGGTGGCAGCGTGCTGCGTCTGGGCCGCGTCAGCGTGCGCTTCGACTTCAGCCCCGAGAGCAATCGCCTCCAGATTTCCGAGCGCACCTTCTTCGGTGAGCTGGTCGGCACCTCCGTCGTCTGCCGCGCGAGCTTCGCGCTGATGGAGCGCGCGTCCGCCAGTGACGCGACGGTGTTGCTCGAAGGCGAGACGGGGACGGGGAAGAGTCGCGCGGCCCTGGCCATCCATCGCGCGGGCGCTCGCGCGTCCGGCCCCTTCCTCACCGTCGACTGCGGCGCCATTCCCGGCAACCTGCTGGAGAGCGAGCTGTTCGGCCACGAGAAGGGCGCGTTCACCGGCGCGCTCCAGCGGCGCGTCGGTGCCTTCGAGGAGGCCGATGGTGGCACCATCTTCCTCGACGAAATTGGAGAGCTGCCGCCCGAGCTCCAGCCGAAGCTCTTGCGCGTGCTGGAGCAGCGCGAGATTCGCCGCCTGGGCTCGAACACGTATCAGCCCGTCAACGTGCGGGTCATCGCGGCGACCCACAGGGACTTGCGCGCGGAGGTGAATGCGGGCCGCTTCCGGCCGGACCTGTTCTTCCGGCTCGCGGTGGTGCGCATCCTCATTCCCTCCCTGCGTGAGCGTCCCGAGGACATCCCCCTCATCGCCCAGCGCATCCTGGCCGGGTTCGGCGCCGAGCCCGACCATGTCGCGGCCCTGAGCACGCCCGAGTTCATCGACCAGCTCCAGCACGCCGCGTGGCCCGGCAACGTGCGTGAGCTGCGTAACCACCTGGAGCGCTGCCTCGTGTTCCAGGACGCCATGCCGCCCACGACGGAGCAGGTGGGTACGCAGAGCGTCCTAGGCAGCCTGGTGGACCCCAAGCAGCCCTACGCGGAGGCGCGTCGCAGGGCGTTGGAGATTTTCGAGCGCGAGTACCTGGACGCGCTGATGCAACTTCACGGCGGCAAGGTGTCGCAGGCCGCGACCGCCGCCGACATGGACCGCGTGTACCTGTACCGCCTGCTGCGACGACGCGGCCTGCGGACCTGAGCCACCTCAGTCGGTGGCTCGCTCCGTCACCACGCCGGGCGTGCCCCCCGTGGCCCAGCCTTCGAGCCGGGACAGGAGGCCGCCCACCAGGCGTCGCCCCCCCTGCGAGTCCGTGGAGAGCTCGCTGGGCGCCGCATGGAGATAGAGGCGCGCTTCGAGCGCGTCGCCCGCGAGCCCTATCGCTCCGCCGAGGAGCTGCTGGGCCAGCCTCCGACCCACCTCGCGCTCGCCATCCCGCGCCGAGGCCTCCGACGGAAGCTCCCGCCACGCGAGGAGTGCATTGCCGCCTTCCATCGCCAACGTCCAGCCCGAGGACTCCAGCAGCGCGCGGCTCCACTCCAGGGCCTCGTCCCTCGCGTCCATCGACTCGTCCGAGGGGTCCTCGTGTGATTCAGGGAAGCGCAGGTCCAGGTAGAGCCCCATGGCCCACGTCTCCTCGTCCACGGGCGTGAGCGCGGAGCGCAGTGCAGAGAGGAACGTCGCCACATCCGGCCAGCGCTCCTCGGGCCGCTTCGCCAGGCAGCGTCGGACGAGGGCCTCCAGTCCTTGAGGAACGCGCACGCGCTCACCCAACCGGGGTGGAGGTGCATGCAGGTGCTGCTCCTCGATTTCGACCGCGCTCTCGCCGGTGAAGGGGAGCTTGCCGGTGAGCAGCTGGTAGAGGAGGACTCCCAGCGCATACAGGTCCGCGCGCGCGTCCACGGCCTGTCCCAGAATCTGCTCCGGCGCCATGGCCACGGGAGTGCCCAGCACCGCGCCCGCGCTCGTCAGGCCCGCGCTGCCTTCCGCGGGCGCGACCTTGGCGATGCCGAAGTCCACCAGCTTCACCGTGAAGCCCTCCGCGCGCGGCAGGAGCATGACGTTCTGGGCCTTCAAGTCCCGGTGCAGGATGCCCTGGCCATGCGCCTGGGCCAGCGCGCTCCCCAGTTCCTCCATCACCGTGTGCGCCTCCGCGAGCGAGAAGGGCCCTCGGTGCGCGAGCCACCGGTCCAGGCTCTCGCCCTCCAGCCACTCCATGGCGAGCCAGGGGCGCCCGTCGCGCAGCTCTCCGTATTCGAGCACGCGCACGATGTGCGGATGGTGGAGCGCCTGGAGCGTGTCGGCCTCTTGCTTGAAGCGCTTGAGGACCTCGCTCACGTGGTTGAAGTGGGCGCGGACCACCTTCACGGCCGCGAGGGTGCGCGTGTCCACGTGCGTGGCACGGTAGAGCGATGCGGTGACGCCGGAGTGGACTCGGGCCTCCACCACCCAGGGACCGACGAGCGCCCCCGGCTCCAGCTCATCTCCGTAAAGCGAGACCTGGCCGTGGGGCCCCGCGCCATTGCGCTCGTTCATCTCCGCCATCCGCTCTCCACGGTTCCTGCTAGCACGGGCCGGGCTCCTCCCGCCTCCCCTCCCTGCTTGGCACGAGCGCCCCGCCAGGAGCCATCCGGCCAATGGCCCGAGCGGCCCCCGCACCGTCCGCCACTGGACCCTCTATCTCCCGAGCCCGTCTGTCACGAGCACCCGCACGCGCTCGGTCCACAGCGGGGCCTCGTGGGCGATGTCCTCGACCTCGGAGACTCGGGCGCGCAGGGCTTCGTCATCGTGCGCGGCCCGGGCGGCTCGGGCGGCCCAGACGAGGACCTCCATCCGCTCGTCCGGGGTCATCCGCGTCCTGGCGGAGTCCACCCGGTCCTCCCAGAAGGCTCGGGCATAGGGACGTTCGCCCAGCGCTTCATCCACCACGCGCCGCACCACGGAGGCCATGAGCTGGTCCGCTGGGGACATGCCCGCGAGCGACATCGACTCCTCCAGCCACGTGAGCTGTTGAGCTGTCTCCGCCAGGTCCCCCACCTCGCAGCACAGGCGCGCCACCAGCAGCGCGTCCTGGGCCATGGAGCGCGGAAAGTACCGCTGGCTGAGGACTCCCGCGCGCCGCGCCAGGGGCAGCGCCTCCGCCGCGTGTCCCTGGTAGCCCAGGAGCACCGCGAGGTTGAAGGCGGAGGTCCGCTCAATCTGCACGTTGCCCAGCTCGCGTCCCAGACTGACGGCGCGCTCCAGGTCCCCACGTGCGCCCGCCACGTCGCGCCGCTGGACGTGCAGCACCATCCGGTTGTTGAGCGTGACGCCCAGGTGCAGCGTGTCGCCCGTGGACTCGCACAGGGAGATGGCCTCGTTGAAGCGCCGCTCGGAGTCCTCGAGTCGTCCCGTCCAGCCCAGCATCGCGCCGAGCATGGCCAGGGCGATGGCCTCGGTCTCCTCGTCGCGGGTCGCGCGCGCCAGCGTCACCGCGTCCTCCAGTGGAGTGATGGCGCCCGCGATGTCCTCGCGTCGCACGAAGACCCGGGCCCGGGCCAGCGCGTGGCGCGCCGCCAGCTCGGAGGGCACGGGCTCACCCAGCAGCCGCAGGGCCTGCTCCTGCAGCGTGATGGCGTCCTCCGTGTCATCCCGCCAGTCGAGCGCGGTGGCTTCCTCCAGGAGCAGGTCCGCCTCCCTCACCACGGAGCCACGGGCGTGGGCGACACGCCGGGCCTCGCGCAGGTCCTCCAGCGCGTCGTCGATGCGCTGGAGCCGATAGCGCACGCGGCCCCGCCCCGACAACAGCTCCAGCTTGCGCATGTCGTGTTCCCTGGGGAGCAGGGACAGCGCGGCCGAGTAGTGGCGCTCCGCCTCCAACAACCGGTGCCCGCGTCGACTGGTCTCCGCCATCGCATGGTGAAGCTCCAGCGCGAGGAGCGTCTCTCCGGCGGCCTCGGCCCAGCGGGCCCTGCGCGGCGTGGGGACATCCGGGAGGGCGGTCAACGCGGCGCCGCAGATGCGGCGACGCAGGGGCGCGGGGAGCTGCGCGGCGAAGGCCTCGCGCAGGGTGGTGTGCTCGAAGCGCCAGCGTCGGGGGCCTCGCGCCTCCAACATCCCGAGGCGCGCCAGACGCTCCAGTCCCACGCCTGGGTCCAGCGAGAGGTCCAGGCCTTCCTCTTGTTCCAGGAGGGAGAGGGTGGTCGACAGCTCCTCCCAGCGCACGTCGTCGCCCAGCACCGCCGCCACCTGGAGCAGCGAGCGCAGTCCGGACGGAAGCGCCGCGAGCCCGCGCACCGCCATCCGCTCGTCCGGGCCCGGGCCGTCCAGGCTTCGCGCATCCAGCGCTTCGGCCGCGAGGTAGCCACCGCCTCCGAGGCGCGTCCGGATGGCCCCCGCCGCCCGCAGCGCGCGGACCAGCTCCACCAGCCGGAGCGGCGAGCCCCCACATCGCTCCACCAGCTCCCTCAGGGTCTCTTCCGCGGGCACGTCCACGCGATGGAGAAGCTCGCGCAGCACATCCCTCGCGGCTCCGTCCTCCAGCGGTGTCAGCTCGCGGCGCGCGGTGTCGGCGGCGCGCTCGCCGAGGTAGGGACGCAGTCCCAGCAGGCGATGGCGACCCGCGAGGACGATGCACAGCGGAGCCTGCGCGCCCGCGAGCGTGGCCAGCTCCAGCGCGTCCAGCGCCGTGGGGTC
Source organism: Myxococcus qinghaiensis (assembly GCF_024198215.1). GTDB lineage: Bacteria > Myxococcota > Myxococcia > Myxococcales > Myxococcaceae > Myxococcus > Myxococcus qinghaiensis. The sequence goes on along the minus strand of NZ_JAKCFA010000007.1, from coordinate 385,688 downwards.
CAACGTCTCCGCGTCGTCGACGAGCAGCACCACGGGCCGGACTTCCGCGAGCTGGCGCAGGCGGGACGCGAGGGCTCGGGCGATGTGCTGCCGCCGTGCCGCCGGGTGCAGGGTGGCGAAGTCGAGCGTGAGGCCCGCGCCCTGGAGCAGGAGCTTCACGGCTTCGTCGGACGGTGTGTTGGGCGCGATTCCCAGCACGGTGGTGAGCAGGTTGCCCAGTCCGCTCTCGGTCGCGCTGGCCTCATCGCGGTGGGCCTCCACGAACACGCTGGAGACCGAGCCCGCGTCCAACAGCTCTCGATGGAACTCGGTGAGCAGTCGCGTCTTGCCGAGGCCCTCTTCGCCCAGCAACGTGAGGAGCAGCGGCGCGCGGCGCTCACGGATTCGCGTCACACCGTCGCGCAGCCAGTTCAGCTCACCCTCTCGTCCCCGCAGAGAGACGGCACGCGGAGACTCCAGCTCCTGGGCGGGAGTTGGCGTGCGTCCGGGCTCGGGCTCCCCAAGGCGGGCTTGCGCCTCCGGGGTCAGCAGCAGCGTTGTGGAGGACGACGGCCACCAGCGTTCCACGTGTTCGAGCGCGGCGCCTCCCAGCACCAGTCGACCACCGCGCTCCCGTACCCGCAGGAGCGCTCGATGCACCGCGCGCGCCGATCCCGGAGGCAACACGCTCGCGAGCACCTCCGCGGCCTTGTGCGCGACTCGCACGCCTGCTTCCACGTCCGTCGCATGTGGAAATGCGAAGAGCGCGAGCCCCGCGTCCACACGCGCCAGCTCCGCGCCGATGCCGGAGAGGTGCCCGTGCAGCGTGGGAACGTCGAGCGAGGTCCTCACGCCCAGCAGGGCGACCTCTCGCGACCCCGTCGGGCTGGCCTCGCTCCGACGCGCGGAGGCTCCGTCGCTCCCGAGACCTCCACCCGCTGAGCGCGGCTCCAGCCTGGAGTGCTGCCCATTCATCGGCAGTCGTTCGAGCGCATCAGCCACGTCCGAAGCCGAGGCCCAGCGCTCCTCGGGAGCCTTCGCCAGCAGGCGCGCCACGAGCGCCTCCACCTCATCCGGAACGGCTGACGGCGCCAGCTTCGCGAGCGAGGGAGGCCTGCGGGAGACATGCGCCTGGAGCACCGAGGCCGTCTCACCGATGAACGGCGGCCGGCCGCACAGCAGCTCGAAATACACGATGCCCAGGCTGTAGAGGTCCGCGCGCGCGTCGATGATGCGCGCGTCGTGACACTGCTCGGGCGCCATGTACTCGTGCGTGCCCAATCGCTGCCCGGTCCTCGTCACCGTGGGGGCAGGGGCCTCGTCTTGAGTCGCTCCCACGCGCGCGAGCCCGAAGTCGACGAGCACCAGTCGCTCACCGGCGAGCATCACGTTCTCGGGCTTCAAATCCCGGTGCACCACCGACGCGGCATGCACGCTCGCGAGGGCCCGGGCCAGGGCCACCATCACCGCTCGCGCTTCGTCCCAGGGAAGGGCGCCCGGCCCTGGCAGCTCCGCCAGCAGGCGCGCCAGCGTCTGGCCTTCGATGAGCTCCATCGCGATGACGGGCTCACCCTCGGACGTGCGCGCCTCCCCCAGCAGCTCCGGAGTGACAGGGGGACCGATGCGGCGGAGGGCTTCCAGCTCCCGTGCCAGGCGCTCCGACGCGAGCGGCTCCAGCACCTTGAGCGCCACCTGCCGGCCGTCCGCATCGCGGCGCGCGGCGTGGACCCGCCCGAAGCCTCCTCGGCCCAGGGCACGGCCCACGTGGTAGCCGGGAACGTCCGACGGGAGGGCCGGAGGCGCGCGCGGCGGAAGCGCGGCCGTGGGGTGGAGGGGACAGCTATCCACCACACGGCGATGGCAGGAGGGACAGCGCATCGATGGCGGCGAGGGGAGGGAAGTCCGACGTGCGTGCGGCCCGTCGCAGCATCGCCTCTCGGCGGCGCGGACGGAAGCCTCCCACGGGGAACGGCCACCGCTTCCAGGGACGTCGGTGGGGCCGGCAGGCCACCTCCCGGCGCGCACCCGGGGCAGGCTCAGTCGCTCATCTCGGGGAGGTCCGGCAGGGTGTCCGGATCCAACTTCAGGATGACGCACAACCGCGTCAGGGTGGAGATGGTCGGCACCATGACTCCGCGCTCCACCCTGGCGAGGACCTCCGGGGGCATTTCCAGGCGCTCGGCCACGACTTCCACGCCGAGCCCCGCCTGCTGGCGGGCGGCCTTCAGTGCTGCCCCGAGCACCTCGGCCCTTTCCGCGCGACTCGTCTTCATGGACGCGAGCATGACGCCATCCGGCCCGCTCGTCACCCAATTCACCACATGCCCCCGGTCCGAAGCATGGCCTCCAACATTGAACAGGGCCCTGAGGGATGGGGGCCCGGCCCATGTCCAACAGAGGAGCGCACCGGGGTGGGGCTGGGCGCCTGCCCGGGCCATGCCCACGCTGACGGAGGGGCCCGTGGGATTGGCGACGGGCGGGGGGCTGTGTTAGGCCGCCCCTCCCCGTTGGCCTGCCCAGGAGACAGGAGAAGCGAATGGCCCGTCGCCATGTCCGAGTCGTCGGTGCGATGCTCGAGAACGTGCAGGGACGCTACCTCATCACCCAGCGTCCCCCCACCGCGTCCCTTCCCCTGCTGTGGGAGTTCCCCGGCGGCCGCGTCGAGGAGGGCGAGAGCGACTCGGTGGCCCTCGCCCGGGAGATCGCCGAGGAGATGGGCGTGGCCGTCGAGGTGCTCGACCAAGTCATGCACACCCGCCACGAGTATCCCACCTACGACATCGACTTCCGGGTGTTCCGCTGCCAGCTGGCGGAGTCGGAGCACCACATCCGCCACCTGCGCGTGCATGACCACCGCTGGGTGACGTTGGAGGAGATGTCGCAGTACCGCTTCCCTGACGCGGACGCCAAGACGCTGGCGAAGCTGCTGGACCTGGACGCCTGACGTGACGCTCCGACGGACCTGGGCCCTGCTGCTGGGCATGGGGCTGTTCGCCTGCTCGAGCCCCAAGCCGGTTCCCTCCGAATCGGAAGTCCCGGACGCCGGCGCCCAGGTGCCCGCGGCGGGCGTCCCGGGCTGTGTCGCCTACGGCGTCCCCCAGCAGACGGGCGTGGTGCCGGAGGTGCTGCCGGAGCTGTCCGGGCTGTCCGCCAGCGTCCGCCATCCGGGCGTGTTCTGGGCGCACAACGACTCCGGCAACGACTTCGAGGTGTTCGCCATCGACGAGGCGGGCGGGGTGCGGGCCCGGCTGAAGCTCACCGGCGCCGAGCCCCGTGATGTCGAGGACGTGGCGGTGGGGCCGTGCGCGCCGGGGGAGGCCCGCACGTGTGTCTTCCTGGCGGACATCGGCGACAACTTCGAGGTGCGCGAGCAGGTGCGGCTGTTCCGGTTCCCGGAGCCGGAGACGCTCGCGGATGCCTCCGTGGCGGTGGAGCCGATGCCGTTCACCTACCCGGACGGCGCTCACGACGCGGAGTCGCTGGTGCTGGACGCGCGCTCGGGACGGCTGGGCGTGCTCACCAAGACGCGCCGCTCGCTGGGAGACCTGTACGCGCTGGACGGCCTGCGGCCCGGCACCGTCATCCAGGCGACGAAGCTGGGCACGCTGGAGGCGTCGCAGGGGTTGGACAGGCTCTCCACGGCCGCGTCGCTCCATCCCTCCGGCCAGCGCCTGCTGGTGCGCACGTACTCGCGAGTGTGGGAGTTGCGACAGTCGGGGGCGGAGGACCTGGAGTCGTTGTTGAAGGGCTCGCTCGTCGAGGTGCCGGCCGGAAGCCAGGCCCAGGCGGAGGCGGTGGCGTACTTCGCGGACGGCCAGGGGTATCTGCTCGGCACGGAGTTCACCGGTCAACCCTTGTGGCGGGTGGGTTGTCGCTGATCTCGCGACTCCTCAGTCGAGACGTGTCGGGAAGCCGCGCCAGCGGGTTGACGGTCGGGCGGAGGTGAACATCTTTGCCCGGCTAAGTGTGACGCCATCCGGGCAAGGGGCCCGAATGAGCGGGGAGGGGGAGGGCGAGCGTGCCGACGATGAAGCCACAGGAGCTCCCGCCGGGTATGGGCCCGCGGGGAAAGAAGTCCGAGAAGCCAGGGACGCCGGGCAAGGGATTCAAGTTCGGCTCGCCGCTGGGCTACATCCTGCTGCTCGTCCTGGGCTTCCTACTCTTCCGGAACGTCTTCCAGGACGCGGGCGTCCGCCGGGTGAGCTACAGCCAGTTCCGCGACGCGGTGGAGTCCGGCAACTTCAGCCGGGTCCAGATCTCCAACGAGTGGGTGAAGGGGTTCCTCAAGGACACCGCGCAGCCACCGCCGCCCGCGCAGGGGGAGCGTCCGTTGCGAGGCGAGCCCAGCGCGCTGCCGTGGATGGCGTACCGGGTCCAGGGTGACGAGTCGCTCGTCCCCCTGCTGGAGCAGAAGGGCGTCCAGTTCGAGGCGGTGCCGCAGTCGGGGCTGGGGGAGGCCTTGTGGATCTGGCTGTTGCCCCTGGGCCTGTTCTTCCTCTTCTGGAGCTTCATGATGCGGCGGGTGGCCGGAGGCATCGGCCAGGGTCCGCAGAGCGTCATGAGCTTCGGGAAGACGCGCGCCAAGGTGCAAGCCGAGGCCGACACCGGCGTGGGCTTCAAGGACGTGGCCGGCGTGGACGAGGCGGTGGAGGAGCTCAAGGAGATCGTCGAGTTCCTCAAGACGCCGGAGAAGTTCCGCCGCCTGGGCGGGCGCATCCCCAAGGGCGTGTTGCTGGTGGGGCCTCCGGGCACGGGCAAGACGCTGCTGGCGCGAGCGGTGGCGGGTGAAGCGGGCGTGCCCTTCTTCAGCCTCTCCGGCTCGGAGTTCGTGGAGATGTTCGTCGGCGTGGGCGCGGCCCGCGTTCGCGACTTGTTCGCCCAGGCCACGGCCAAGGCGCCCTGCATCATCTTCATCGACGAGCTGGACGCCATCGGCAAGAGCCGCAACTCGGGCGTCGCCGGTGGCCACGACGAGCGCGAGCAGACGCTCAACCAGCTGCTGGCGGAGATGGACGGGTTCGACAGCCGCGCGGGCCTCATCATCCTGGCGGCGACCAACCGTCCCGAAATCCTGGACAGCGCGCTGATGCGGCCGGGCCGGTTCGACCGTCAGGTGCTGGTGGACCGTCCGGACAAGCGCGGCCGGGAGATGGTGCTGGAGATTCACGCCCGCGGCGTGAAGCTGGGTCCGGACGTGGACCTGAGGACCATCGCCTCGCGCACGCCGGGCTTCGCCGGCGCGGACCTGGCCAACGTGGTGAACGAGGCGGCGCTGCTCGCGGCCCGACGCAACCGCGACGCGGTGATGCGGGCGGACTTCGAGGAGGCGATTGAGCGCGTCGTCGCCGGCCTGGAGAAGAAGAACCGCCGGATGAACGAGCGCGAGAAGGAGATTGTCGCGCACCACGAGGCGGGCCACGCGGTGGTGGGCTGGATGCTGCCTCACGCCGAGCGGGTGACGAAGGTCTCCATCATCCCCCGCGGACTCGCGGCGCTCGGCTACACCATGTCGATGCCCCTGGAGGACCGCTACCTCATGTCGCTCGACGAGCTGCGCGACAAGATGGCGGGGATGATGGGCGGGCGCGCTTCGGAGGAGATCTTCATCGGAGAGATCTCCACGGGTGCCTCCAATGACATCCGTCAGGCCACGGAGGTCGCCCGGCTGATGGTGCGGGACTACGGCATGAGCACGCTGGGCCCCGTGGCCCTGAGCGCCGACCATGGTCCCAACTTCCTGCGCTCCGCGGGCATCCCCGAGTCGCGCACGTACTCCGAGCAGACGGCGCGGATGATCGACGAGGAGGTCCGCAAGCTGGTGAGCGAGGCGTTGGACCGCGCCCGGGAGGTGCTCACCAACAACCGGGACAAGGTGGAGGCCCTCGCCGCGCGGCTGCTCGCCGTGGAGGTGGTGGAGGAGGACACGATGACGAGCATCCTCGGTCCCAAGGTGCTGGCCCAGCGAGGGCTCTTGCACCCCGAGGCCCGCCAGGTCATCTCCGCGCACCCGGTGGACACCAACACCGACGAGCAGCCGCCGCCGACGCAGCACACGCACAAGCCCCTGGATTCGTAACGGACGGCCGAACGCCTGCTCTCCGGCCTGGCCCTCGCCCCCCGCCACCGCGCATTCCTGCGGTGTTCGGGGGGCGAAATTATCTTGAGACCTAAAGGAGGCGACGCCGTGGAGAACAGGATCGGCAAGAGCTACATGGCCCGGAAGGCTCTCTTCGCGAAGGGGCTCAAGGAGGGGCGGCTCACGGTTCAGGAAATCGAGGAGGCACTGCCGGCGGGGACTTTGACGGCGGCGGAGCGCTGGCTCCTCTACTACTCGCTGCGGGCCGCCCAGGTGGAGATCATCGACGAGGTGACGGGGCAGATCGACCATGGGTTCATGGCCGAGACCCCAGCGCCACAGGAGCACTAGCTCCTCCTCGCGTTGACACGCACTCGCGCGCGGTTAGGTTGCGACCAGCAAAGCCTACCCGCGCACGAGCGCCTTCACACCTCGACTTCAGGTTCGACATGTCCGGCAACTCCCACACCGACGCAACCCAGGAAACCCAGCACGCCAACGGCGGAGGTCCGCCGGGCCCAGACGCCGGAGAGGCCGCCGGTGCCCGTTCCGAGGAAGCCGAGGCGCGGGCCCCCGCCGATGACGTGGTGTCGGAGGCCGCCGACGCGGAGAAGGAGCGCCTGCGCGCGGACCTGGAGGCCTCCCGCCGACGGGTGGACGAGCTGGCGCGCGCCTACCAGGCGGTGAACAAGGACCGCGAGGAGTTCAAGCAGCGGCTCACCCGCGAGCGCGAGCGGATGATGGACGTGGAGCGCGGCAACGTGGCCGTGTCCCTCCTGGAGGCCATCGACGAGCTGGACCGGGCGCTCTCCATGAGCGGCCAGGACTCCTCCGCGCTCGCCCAGGGGGTGCGGATGATCCGCGACTCGCTCCTGGCGAAGGCCCAGGGCATGGGCATCGAGCGCGTCACCGTCGTGGGCCAGACGTATGACCCCAACGTGGCGGAGGCCACGGACATGGAGATCACCACCTCTCCGGACGAGGACCAGAAGGTGGTGGCGGAGTTCCGGGCGGCCTACCGCCTGAAGGACCGGGTCATCCGCCCGGCCCGGGTGAAGGTGGCCAAGTACGTGGCCCCCGCCCAGGCGTGACGGCTGCTGGCTCGAAAAACGTGGAAGACGGTGGGGACCTGGGTTGTTCCCGCCGCTCGCCATGCGACGCCGTATAAGCTGCCGCTCCGTGTCTGCTCGATTGCTGTCCGTTCTCCTCGTCCTGGTGGTGTCTCCTCTCACGGCGGTCGCCGCGGAGGAGGGGCCGGTGGGGCCTTGGCTCCAGGCGCGTCTGCGTGAGCACGCCTCCTGGTTCACCTATCAGGGCAGTGGCGAGGGCCGCGCGGGCGCCATGGGGCTGTGGCGCGAGCGCCCGGCGGGTGACCCAGGTCTTCCCAACTTCGTGCCGCCCACGTCGCTGGCCCCGCTGATTCGCGCGGTGGAGGCGGGCGTCGTCAACATCACCACGGTGAGCCCCCGGGAGAGCGGGCTGACGGGGATGAAGCGCTCCACGGGCTCGGGCTTCGTGCTGACGGCGGACGGGCTCGTCGTCACCAACAGCCACGTGGTGTCCGGGGCGAGCAAGATTGCCGTTCGCCTGTCGGATGGTCGCGAGTTCTCCGCGGAAGTCGTCGGCCGGGACGCGTCCACGGACGTGGCGCTCCTGCGCTTGAGCGGCTCCGACATGGGGGACCTGCCGGCCCTGTACCTGGGGGACTCGGACCGGCTGGAAGTGGGCGACTGGGTGGTGGCCATCGGCAACCCCTTCGGTCTGGACCACTCGGTGGCGCACGGCATGATTTCCGCCAAGGAGCGCGTGCTGGGCGTGGGCCAGTTCGACGACTTCATCCAGACGGACGCGCTCATCAACCCGGGCAACTCCGGCGGCCCGCTCTTCAACATGAAAGGCGAAGTCGTCGGGGTGAACACGGCCATCATCAGCCAGGGGCAGGGCATCGGCTTCGCGGTGCCCATCAACCTGGTGAAGGACCTGCTGCCCAACCTCCGGGAGAACGGGAAGCTGGAGCGCGGCTGGCTGGGCGTGGTCGTCAACGATGACCGGGAGAACGGCGAGCGTCGCGCGCCCCTGGTGAAGGACGTCTACCGGGGCAGCCCCGCGCACACCGCGGGCATCCGCGCCGGAGACAGGTTGGTGGCGGTGAACGGGCGGACCATCGGCTCCTACCTCCAGCTGCTTCGCAAGGTGGCGCTGCTGGCGCCGGGCACGGAGGCGAAGCTGACGCTGCTGCGCCCGGGGGCCAAACAGGCGGAGGTGTCCGTGAGGCTGGTGGAGCGCCCCGCGCAGGAGGCGGCGGAGGGGCTGGTCCAACGCACCTCCAGCGACGAGGACCTGGGGATTGCGCTGCGGGATTTGACGCCGGACGTGGCCGCGCCGCTGGGGCAGGAGGCCTGGGCGGGGGCGCTCGTGTCGGCGGTGACGCCGCGCAGCCCCGCGGACGAGGCGGGCCTTCGCGTGGGTGACGTGGTGACGGAGGTCAACCGCAAGCGGGTGAAGGACGCGGCCGGCGTGCGCGCGGCGCTGTCCAAGGGCAGCTCCGGGGCGAGCATCCTGCTGCGGGTGAAGCGGGGCGACTCCCTCCAGTACGTGGCCATCGCCCGCTAGAGGGAGTCGGACTGTTACGCGCGAGCTAGCGGCTCGCGTTGGCGTCCTTGCCGTTGAGCCACAGGCCCAGCTGCGTGCCGGTGCGGCCCTCGGTGACGATGAGCCCGTCGATGCGAGCCGTCACGCCGAAGTTCTTCCCGCCGCCCTTCTTCGGCAGCGACCACACGCCCTGCGGCGTGAAGACGACCTGGGCGCGCACCCCGCGCATGGAGAACATGCGGGAGAAGATCTGGCCGTTCCACCCGTCCGGCAGCGTGCCGGTGACGGTGAGGTAGGGCAGCACGGGGTTGCCGTTGCCGTCCGACTTCTTCGGGGCGCCGTGAGTCATGGCGTAGCGGCCACCGGGGAAGAACGGGGTGATGTTGATGGTGTACTCGCCCGTCACCGGGGAGTACGGGCCCGGCGACAGCATGCTGGCGTCGTCCTCCACCACAATCATGTACAGCTGCTTGCCCTGGTACTTCTTGCGGAACGCCTCCGCCTGGGCCTTGCACTGCGGGTCCACCAGCGCCCCTTCACACGCGCCGATGTACTTCTCCAGGAAGGCCCCCAGGCCGCCCAGGGGCTCGGAGTCGTCGCGCAGCTTGGCGAAGCGCGCGTCCACGTCGGCCAGGGCCAGGGTGGGCAGGAGGAGGGCGGCGACGGCGACCAGAAAGCGGCTCAAGGCGAGGAACTCCAGGGCTTGGGGGAGGCCGGATGGTGCCATGTCCCGGAAACTCCTGGGGATGCCTTCTCGTAGGTGGGTGGGGGTGGATGTAGGTAAATAAATTGCCTACATATGGCTACCATGTAGGGTGTGCCTGTCACCACCTGTTGCCGGGAGGCACCCCCAGTGTTCGAGCGTCCCCAAGAGCGTCGTACCCACCTGCGCTTCGACAAGGTCTTCACCGTCTACCTCACCACCCAGGACGGGATGATGAGGGGCGTCGGTCGCAACATCAGCGCTCGCGGGATGTTCGTGGAAGTCCGGGATCAGGTCGGACTCGGAGAAAAGCTGAAGGTGACCTTCGCGGGTGAGGACGGCACGGAGATGACGTGCCTGTGCGAGGTCCGCTACCAGGTGGCGCTGGCGTTTGGCCGCAAGGACGGGCGCGAGGGCAGCAGCCGCGGGGTGGGCCTGCGAATCGTGGCGTACGAGACGCACGACGACGCGCCCCTGCTCCTGGTGGACCGCGAGCGGGTGATGCACTGAGGTTTCGAGTGGGGGCCCGGAAGGGCCCGGGTGGCCCGACGCTCCCGTGACAGGGGGCCGCGACGGCCGTCTTCCGAGGCACCCACCACGCACGAAGGGCACGGTCCTCGAAAAGAGAGGAGCCGTGCCCTTGGTGTTTCAGGGGCGTGCGTGCCCGCGACTTACTGGGAGAAGCCCTCGAGGAGGTAGTGGGCCTCGATGCGCTTGAGCGCGAGAATCATCGCGGCGCAGCGGGTGTCCACGGGCTCGCCAGCGCAGTAGCCGCGGCTGTCGTGCATGTCCGTCTTGCGCGGCGTGTTGCGGGAGATGTCGCGGATGATGCGGTAGTTGCGCTTCATCGCGCGCTCCAGGCGCTGGTCGACCTCGGCCTCGCTCCAGCGCTCCATGCGCTTGTTCTGGATCCACTCGTAGTAGCTCACCGTCACGCCGCCGGCGTTGGCGATGATGTCGGGGATCATCTCGATGCCGCGCTTCTGGAGGACGCGGTCGGCTTCCGGGGTGGTGGGGCCGTTGGCGCCCTCGGCGATGAGCTTGACCTTGAGGCGCTCGGCGATGTCGGCGGTGATTTCGCCACCCAGGGCGGCGGGCAGGAGGATGTCGGCCTGGACGTCCCAGAGGTCCTTCTTCTCGATCTTCTGGGCGCCGGGGAAGCCCAGCACGCTGCGCTTGAGGTTCTTCGGGTCCTGGACGTAGGCGGCCAGCGCCTGCACGTCGATGCCGTCACCGTTGTAGATGGTGCCGTCGGAGTCGTTGACGGCCAGCAGGCGCGCGCCCATGCCGCCCAGGATGATGGCGGCGTGGCTGCCCACGTTGCCGAAGCCCTGGAGGACGAACGTCTTGCCCTTCACGCTCTCGCCGCGGTCCGCGTAGTAGTCCTCGATGCAGAACGCGACGCCCTGACCAGTGGCCTTGCCGCGGCCCTCGGAGCCGCCGATGCGCACGTCCTTGCCGGTGACGATGCCGCGCAGGTTGTGGCGCTCGCGCTCACCGTCGGAGAACTGGCGGTACAGCAGGGCCATGATCTCCGGGTTGGTGCCCACGTCGGGGGCGGGGATGTCGATGTTCGGCCCGATGAGGCTCTTGAGCCGGTACATGAAGCGCAGGGTGATGGCCTCCAGCTCCTCGCGGCCGTACTCACGCGGGTCGATCTGGATGCCGCCCTTGCCGCCGCCGAACGGGACTTCCGCGATGGCCGTCTTCCAGGTCATCTCCGCGGCCAGGGCCTTGAAGAGGTCCAGGGACACCTCGCGGTGGTAGCGCAGGCCGCCCTTGTAGGGGCCACGGGCCTGGTTGTGCTGGACGCGGTAGGCCTTGAAGCGCTGCGACTCACCGGGGACCAGCTGGTACACCTTGCCGTCCGGCAGGCGCAGGTGGCCCTGGCGGATGGCGACGTCGGAGCCCAGCAGGGCGCGGCCGTTGAGGATGATGCTGCCGTTGGCGAGCAGCTCCAGGCCTTCCTTGTTGCGCACCTGCGTCTCGGGCAGGTCGGCGAACGTCTTGGCCCGCTCTGGGATGAGGGGGACGAGGCGGTCCTTCAGCTTCGCCGTGACGTAGAAGATGTGCTCGTAGTCGGGCTCTTCCAGCTCCAGGCGGACGCGCTTGTCCAGCTTGATGAGGTCCGCCGCCCGATGGAAGATCTCCATCGCCTCGGTGTAGACGGTGCGCTTCGGCGTGGGCGCCGGGGCGCGCATGAAGTTCTCTTCGCTGGCCATGGTGAAAGTGGCTCCTTGTGGTCCCAGCCGCAGGGGGCCGGGGACGCGGGGATAGCGGCGCCCTTATGTGCATATGCGAAACAGGGGGTCAACCGCCGAGGCGCCCTCTGGCCATCCCGAAAAGCGGAGCGATGACGGGGACTTATGGCAACGCGCTGTGTCACCGGGGGCGGATGCACCGTGTCATGGCTGTCACGGTGACGGGGCCGTTCGTTGGTGTTCGAACCAGGGTGTCCGAAATCAAAAAGAAGGGGCACATCATTTCTCCTTGCCCCACCTCGAACGCGATGGTACTCAGCGCGCCGCCTTGCGCCGACATAGCTCAGCGGTAGAGCAACTGATTCGTAATCAGTAGGTCCCCAGTTCAAGCCTGGGTGTCGGCTCCAAAAACAGTGAAAAGGGTCGGTTGCCATCTGGCGGCCGGCCCTTTTTGCTTTTCGGGTGCTGGCCGGCGGGAGCGGGGCCTGTGGGTCCTGCCCTGGTCTCCTGGCTGCTGTGCTGGCGGATGGACAACCTGGTGGGGTGGACGCTAGGAATCCAACCCTGAAGCCACGATGCCGCGCTTCCTGAGTCCTGGACGGCATTGGCGGGGGGATTTCATGAGGTTCATCGCGCTGGTTCTTGTGAGCCTTTGGGCGACCGGATGTGCGACCACCCGGGTTGTCCACCTGGACAAGGGGGGCGGTCAGCTCGTCGTCCACGCGTCCGTGGACGTCGACCCGGTTCAGGTGAGCGAAGCGGAGTTCAGAGCGGCCCTCGCTCGGCTCATTCTCGAGATGCGGATGGACGTTGCGTTCCGGGAAGCGGACGAGGCGGACGAGCGAGGCTGGGTTCGGTCCAGGCCGCTGTTCGCCTCCTCGAAGGGGCTCGTGGATTGGGGGGCCGGTGAGTCGCCAAGGTCGTTGTACCCACGCCTCTGCCCCGATGCTGACGACTGTTTGCCCCTGGTAGGCGGAACGGGGCTGGCATTCTCGCGCAAGGACCGGACGTTGATGGCGCTCTCGTTCGCGCTCGACACTGTCTGGGAGAGTGTCGAGGCAGAGGTCGGCAAGTCGCTGAACCCTGGGGTGCTCAAGGCGATGTTGACCTCGGCGGCGCTGGCGGTGTTGCTGACCCTCACCCTGCCAGAGCCCATCACCAAGGGCATCGCGGTCGCGCTGACGGCGGCGATGGTGGCTTATCTCGGTGTCATGCCGGTCTGGGAGATGGGGCGCGGCTTCCTCCAGCTATGGGATGATTCGGGGACGGCGATGAGCGTCATCGAGTTGCAGGACATCGGGCATCGGTTCGGGCGGGTGCTGGGGACGAACGGTACGCGTGTCCTGGTGCTGCTGGTCACTACGGCCTTGGGGGGCAGGGGCGCGATGGCGGCTCAGGGCCCCAGGCTCCCGGGTTTCACTCAGGCGGTTGTTCGGGCCGAGGCTGAAGCGGGATTTCAGCTCGGTGCGGCGATGAGTGGCGGTGTGACTTCCATCGCGCTTCCTGCTGCTGGCGTGCTCAATGTCACCCTGGCACCCGGAGCTGCTGCCGCCCTGGCGATGTATGGGGAAGGGCGGTTTCCTGGCGATGAGGCTGGGCCGGTTCACCATATCTGCACGAACAAGAACCCCATTGCCGACACGACTGGAGGTCCTTGGACGCCAAGGTGCGAGGAAGTCTTCAAGAAGGCTGGGATGACTCTTGAGGACGCTGCAAACAAGGTCCGGCTCAACGGGCACGAGGGGCCTCACCCCGAATTTTATCACAATGAGGTGCTTCAGCGCCTCAATCGGTCTGTTTCGCGCTGCCGAACGACGGAGAGCTGCCGGGCCAGTTTGATGAAGGAACTCGCGAAGATTGCAGATGACTTGCTCACACCGGGCTCAGAACTACGCAGCTTCATCGTGAAGTAGGAGGGTAGGGTGGAACGGAACTTCTATTGGGTGGGACTTGGCGATGTGCCCCAGTGGCTTTTGGAGACGCCGATACGGGATTCTGGTGAGGCGTTTGACGAGCCTTGGCTGTTCACAGAGGGGCGCGTCCTTCCAGATCCTGGCCCCATCAAATCTCAGATTTCACATCCGGGTACGAAGCGCGCTTTTGTGTTTGGAGGGGTTGAAGCCACGCCTCTCGTCAGCGAAGCCCTAGCGAACGTCTTCAGAACATTCGCTCCCGATGACGTCCAACTGTTTCCAGTGTCAATTGAGGGAGTGGCCGAACCGTACTTCGTCGTCAATGCAATCAAAGTGGTTGATGCCATAGACGAGGCGCGGTGCCGAGAGGTGCACCACTATGACGAGGATGATGCCCCCCCTGAATATGAAGGGGAGTACAACTGGATCTACGGACTGCGAATCGACCCCTCGAAAACCGAGGGCGCGCATGTCTTTCGGCTGAAGAAGTTCAAGACCGCGTTCATCGTGTCGGAGGAAATCAGGAGCGCACTGGAACAGGTCGGGAACCTGGGAGTGTCGTTCGAGCGCGTGACAGGGCCGAACGAACTGCCCATGGCTTGAGGCCTCGGAGTTCGGCTGTACGCGGGTGTGTCCTCGCCGGGGCATGGCTGATAGGAACGCTCCATGAACCACGGACCTCCTCGCCGGGTCGCCATCGTCGCGGCCCTCCGTACTCCCTTCGCCCGCAGTAACACCGCGTACGCGCGGCTCTCCAACAAGGACATGCTGACGGACGTCCTGCGCGGCATCGTCGAGCGCACGGGCCTGGGTGGCGTCCGGCTGGGTGAAGTGGTGGGCGGCGCGGTGATGAAGCACTCGCGCGACTGGAACCTGGTGCGTGAGTGCACGCTGTCCAGCGGCCTGGACGCCGCCACGCCCGCGTATGACGTACAGCAGGCGTGTGGCACCGGCCTGGAGGCCTGCATCCTCGTGGCGAACAAGATCGCCCTCGGGCAGATCGACGCCGGCATCGCCTGCGGCACCGACACCACGTCGGACGCTCCGGTGGCGGTGAGTCGCCGGATGCAGCGCGCCCTCATGGCCATCAATGGCGCGAAGACGCAGGGGGCGAAGATCGCGGCGGCCCTGAAGTTGCTCGACCCGCGCGCCTTCGTGCCGGAGATCCCCGTCAACGCCGAGCCTCGTACGGGCATGTCCATGGGGCAGCACGCCCAGCGCACGGCCGACCGTTACGGCATCTCCCGCGAAGCCCAGGACGCCCTCGCGCTGGCCAGCCACCAGCACCTCGCGCGTGCCTACGACGCGGGGTTCTTCTCCGACCTGGTGATGCCGTACCAAGGCCTCGCGCGCGACAACAACCTGCGGCCGGACACCACCCTGGAGAAGATGGCGAAGCTGCCGGGCGCCTTCGACCGCGAGAAAGGCACCATCACCGCGGCCAACTCCTCTCCGCTGACCGATGGCGCCTCCGCCGTGCTGCTTGCCAGCGAGGAGTGGGCGCGTGCTCGCGGCCTGCCCGTGCTCGCGTACCTGACGGCGGGCGAGGTCGCCGCCGTGGACTTCGTCGATGAACGCGAGGGCCTGCTGATGGGCGGCGCGTACGCCGTCCCGCGCATGCTCCAGAAGCGCGGGCTCGCGCTGGGGGACTTCGACTTCTACGAGATTCACGAGGCCTTCGCCTCCGTGGTGCTGTGCACGATGGTGGCTTGGGAGTCGGACGCCTTCTGCCGCGAGCGCCTCGGGCTCTCGGGGGCCTTGGGTGCCATCGACCGTGCACGGCTCAACGTGAAGGGCAGCTCCATCGCGGCCGGACACCCCTTCGCCGCCACGGGCGGTCGCATCGTGGGTACCCTGGCCAAGGCGCTGTCCGAGGCGGGCACCGGCAAGAAGGGCCTCATCTCCATCTGCGCGGCGGGCGGTCAGGCCGTCACCGCCATCCTCGAATCCTAGGGAGCGACGACCTCATGGCCGACAAGCTGATGACGCTGGCGAACAACCCGGTGACGGGAGGGCTCGTGCGGGCTCTAGGGCTGCCGACCCCTCCGCCCCTGGCACGGGCGAAGGACGGCTGGGTGGCTCAGCCCTTCGTGGACCGCGTGGTGCTCCTGGGTGCTGCGCCCGGCGGCTTCGCGACGGAGGCCGCTCGGGGTGTGCTCTCGGGTGCGGGCGCGCGGGTGCTGGACGCCTTGCCGGTAGAGGAGAACAGTCGAGTGGATGTGGCGCTCTTCGATGCCACGGGGCTCGCCACTCCCGCTGATGCTCGTGCCCTCTACGACTTCTTCCATGCGTTGGTCCCTCGACTCGCCCGCAACGCGCGGGTCCTGGTGCTCGTGGGACTTCCCGAGGAAGCCAAGGGGCCCGCGGCGGCTGCCGTGGCGCGCGGAGCAGAGGGCTTCGTGCGCAGTCTCGGCAAGGAAGTGGGGAAGCGCGGTGCCACGGCCAATCTCGTGTACGTCGCCCACGGCGCCGAGGACCGGCTCGCCGGGCCCGTGCGCTTCTTCTGCGGCGTCCAGGCCACCTATGTCTCCGGGCAGGCGGCACGTGTGACTTCCACTGTGCGTCCTCTGTCCTCGGCGCCCATGGTCGCCGCGCTCAAGGGCAAGGTGGCCCTGGTGACGGGGGCCGCGCGTGGCATCGGCGCGGCCACGGCGGAGCGCCTCGCTCAGGAAGGCGCGCGCGTGGTGCTCCTGGATGTGCCCGCGCTCCAGGACGCGCTGGACGCCACGGCGAAACGCGTCGGTGGCGAGGCCCTGGCGCTCGACATCACGGCCGCCGACGCGCCCGCGCGTCTCGTGGCGGAGCTGCAAGGGCGCCATGGTGGCGTGGACGTCGTGGTGCACAACGCGGGAATCACTCGCGACCGCACCCTCGCCAAGATGACGCCCGAGGCCTGGGACCAGGTGCTGTCCGTCAACCTCGCCGCCATCATCGCCGCTGACGAAGCGCTGCTCTCCTCCGGTGCGCTGCGGGACGAGGGACGCCTCGTGTATCTCTCCTCCATCAGCGGTGTGTCGGGCAATTTCGGTCAGGCGAACTACGCGACCACCAAGGCCGCGCTCATCGGCTACGTGGCGGCGCTCGCACCGACAGTGGCCTCGCGTGGAATCTGCGCCAACGCGGTGGCGCCGGGCTTCATCGAGACGGCCATGGTGGCCAAGATGCCCCTCATGACGCGCGAGGTGGGCCGGCGGCTCAACTCCCTGTCACAGGGCGGCCAGCCGCGTGACGTGGCCGAACTCGTCACCTTCTTCGCCAGCCCCGGAGCGTACGGTGTGACGGGCAACACCGTGCGTGTCTGCGGTCAGGGCCTGATTGGCGCCTGAGCGGTTCGGGCCTGCTCGCTGGACACCGCGCTGGCCCATTCATTCCCGAACGGGTGAGCCCAACCCCTGGGCCACCTGCTCCGGACGCTGACGTCTCAGGAGCCCACGGTCTTGAATCAGTTGGGGTGAATCCACGCGGCTAGGAATGGAGATGTGAATCCGTGTCCATCGGTGCCGGCGGCGTGAGGCCGCAGGCACGGTTGGCGGGAACGGCCACGTCGAGCTTCTTCGGCTTGGGCAGGTCGAGGTGCTCCATGATGTGGATGAACTCCTCCCGGCTCTTCCCGGCCACGCGAGGGTTGTGCCGCTTCTCCTCGGCGATGCTCGTCACGGTGCGGCCCTTGTAGTCGTGGGCGGGGTAGACGAGCGTCGAATCCGGGAGCCTGAAGAGGACTCGCGTGAGGCTGTCATAGAGCTGGCTTGGGTCCCCGTTCTGGAAGTCGGTGCGGCCGTTGCCGCGTATCAGCAGGGCATCTCCGGTGAAGACGCGGTCTCCCAGGAGGTAGCTGACGCTGTCGTCCGTATGGCCCGGAGTCGCGAGCACCTGGAAGTCGAGCCAACCGACGCGCACGTGGTCTCCGTGGCGGACCTGGACGTCGGCGCATGTGGCGCCCTGCTCGCCACCCACCACCTTGCACCGCGTTCGCTCTCGGAGATGACCGGAGGCGGTGACGTGGTCGGCATGCACGTGGGTGTCGAAGACGTGGGTCAGCGTGAGGCCCAGCTCTCGCACCAGTTGCAAATCGCGTTCGACCTGTTCGAGCACAGCGTCGATGAGGACCGCCTGCCCCGTCGACTCGTCTCCCAGGAGATAGGTGTAGGTCGAGGACTCGGAATCGAAGAGCTGGCGGAAGATCATGTCGAAGCCTCCTGTCCCTGCGAGCCGTGAGGGAGCTGAGGATTCACGCTCGCTCTGTTTCAGGATGCGACCTGCCCGAGTGTGACACGGCAGCCGAGGAGGCAGGGGGTACGCTCCCTGCCCGTGGGGAGAACCCAACGAGACACATGCTCGCCCGCTCTCTTTGGACTCAAGCAGGCTTGCCCGTCGGTCGATTCGTGGGAGAAGGACCTCCGCTGCAACCCCATTCCTCGGAGCCTTGCCCATGAAGTCCACGCTCGTCGTCGCGGCCGTCCTCGCGGGTGTTTTCCTGGGGGCTTGTGCGAGCCAGCAGCGGCCGGTTCGCGACGAAGCCCACCGTTGGGTCGACGCGGAGGCCACGCTGGTGGATGTCCGCACGCCCGAGGAGTTCGCCGCCGGTCACCTGCCGGGGGCGGTGAACATCCCCGTGGATGACCTGGCCCAGCGACTCGAGGAACTGGGCGCTCCGGCGAAGCCCGTGGTCATCTACTGTCGCAGTGGAGGTCGCAGTGCTCGCGCCGAGCAGTTGCTGAAGGAGCGTGGCTTCCAGCAGGTCCTCAACCTGGGTCCCATGTCGGCGTGGGAGTGAGGCGCGGAGGACGCGCCTCTGGAGACATCCGGGACGACCGCTCGCCCCGCCCATCGCGTGGCGTCGGCGGCCGTTGCTTCAAGCCGCCTGGCTTCGAGTCACTTCAGTCGTCATCATCCCCGTCGCCACTACCGTCGAAGATGCCTTCGGCCGCTGCTGGCGTCGGCGCGTCGAAGGTGCAGGTCAGCTCGTCGCCATTCTCATAGTGGTAGACGAAGCGCCCGGCGGCGTGCTCGTCGTCCACCACATCAATCGTCACGGAGCCCCTCGCCGGCACTCCTGTCTCCGCGTGAAAACCCTTCCCGGACTCCGACGCGGTGTCCCGGGTGCCCTCCCAGTTGAACACCAGCGGGTTGTCCTCCGGTTCAAGGCGGAGCTCCCTGTTGATGAGCGCCACCGTTCGTGATGCGCTGCTCTCTCCATCGACCAGGCCGATCTCCGCGCCAAAGGTCTTCAGGCCCGCATGACCGCGCGGGAGGTAGGTCAAGAACACCGTGGTGCCCGTGGTGAGGTCCACCACAACGGAGGCTTCGGCATCGATGGGCCAGTTCACGGACACGCCCAGGTGGTTGCCTCGACATTCTCCCGTGGCGTCCCTGCCTCCACACGCGGTGAGGAGCAGGGCGGCGGCCATCCATGACAGTGCTGCGCGAAGACTCAGACAGTTCATGCCTGCCACTCTAGAGGCATCCGACGGCTGATTTCCTCCTGGGGTCAAAAGGACAGCCCTCTGAATCTCCTGACGCGTTGCATTCCCATGCGACGGACTCCCGCGCATTCGGAGCCTGTGCGTACGTCGGCTGGGATCGGTGAGCATGTCGAGCCAGTCTAGCGGCTGCCGGCGAAGAGGTGCTTCGCCATGAAGTCGACGAAGACCCGCAGCTTGGGCGACAGATAGCGACTGGATGGCCACAGCATCCGGAAGGTGCCCTGGTGCTGGCTGTGCTGCTCCAGCACCGTCACGAGCGAACCGTCCGCGAGCTGCCGACGGATGGCGAAGTCCGGGAGGCAGGTGATGCCAAGCCCCTGTTCGGCCATGAAGATGAGCGGCTCGATGGTGTTCACGGCCGCAGTCGTTGGCAGCTCCAGCTCCTTGCGCCCTCGTCGCAGGGGCCAGCGCTCCAGCTTGCCGTTGGTCGCGAAGCGGTGGTGCAGGCACGCGTGGGACTTCAGGTCCTCGGGCTTTCGCGGCGTGCCCCTCCGCGCCAGATAGTCCGGCGAGCCGACGAGCGTGAGCCGGAAGGTGCCCAGCACGCGCGCCATCAGCCGGGAGTCGCTCACCTCGCCCGCTCGCACCACACCGTCGAAGCCCTCCTCAATCACGTCGACGAGCCGGTCCGAGAAGTCGAGGTCCAATTCGATATCGGGATACGCACGCATGAAGGCGCTCAGCGTGGGCATCATCAGCATGCCGACGATGGGCATGCTGACGCGCAGCCTGCCTCGCGGCGCGCCCTGGGTCTGCGCCAGCTCCAGCTCCGCGGCCTCGATTTCACAGAAGATGCGGCGGCAGCGCTCCAGGAAGAGCGAGCCCTCCGGCGTCAGGGTGATGGTGCGAGTGGAGCGGTGGAAGAGGCGCACGCCCAGCCGCTCCTCCAGTCGCGCGACGGCCTTTCCAATCGCCGAAGACGACACCCCCAACTGCCGCCCCGCGAGCGTGAAGCTGCGCGCGTCAGCGGCCTGTACGAAGGCATTGAGCGAGCCCAGGCTGTCCATGCGTCACACCTCGATTGCGGACAATTCTGTCCGATGTGCTCGGAACTGTAGCGCGATGGTCGTGCCTGGCACTCGAATCTATTGTCTCCGCCATCGACGTCGACGGGCGTCGCCTCGCCCCTGGGCGCAGGTCGCCCCGTCCTTTCACTTCGCTGACTGGCGGCCTCCATGACTTCCACGACCCCGACCCGCGCCCAGGCGGCGCCCGCACTCCCTTCCGCTGACGACACGCCCGAGAAGTCCGAGCGCCTGCCCATCGCCGGACTGCTCGCCCTGGCCATGGCGGCCTTCATCACCGTCCTCACGGAGGCGCTGCCCGCGGGCCTGTTGCCGAGGATGAGCGCGGACCTTCAAGTCTCGGAGGCGCTGGTCGGCCAGCTCGTCACGCTCTATGCGCTGGGCACATTGCTGACGGCGATACCGCTGACGGCCGCGACGCAAGGCTTGAGGCGGCGGCCGGTGTTGCTCCTCGCCATCCTGGGCTTCGCTGTCGTCAACACGGTGACGGCGGTGTCGACGAACTTCGTGCTGACGCTCGGCGCGCGGTTCTTCGCCGGCATGTTCGCGGGACTCTTGTGGGCGCTCGTCGCGGGCTACGCGGCGCGGATGGTGCCGGAGCACCAGCAGGGCAGGGCGATGGCGGTCGCCATGGTGGGCATTCCACTGGCGCTCTCGCTCGGAATCCCAGCGGGGACCTTCCTGGGCGCCGCCGTCGGCTGGCGCGTCACCTTCGGCATCATGAGCGTCCTGTCCCTCCTGCTCGCGGGCTGGGTCTTCGCCCAGCTCCCGGACTTCCCAGGCCAGCGCGGGGAGCGGCACATGTCGATTTCAAAGGTCTTCATGCTGCCGGGTATCCGGTCCGTGTTGTTCGCCACGCTCGCGTTCGTGCTCGCGCACAACGTCCTCTATACCTATATCGCCCCCTTCCTCGCTCCGGCGGGCCTGACCAAGGACATCGACGTCGTCCTGCTTGTCTTTGGTGTGTTCGCGCTCGTCGCCATCTGGGTCATCGGTGTGTTGATCGACCGATGGCTGCGCGAGCTGGTGCTTGTCAGCACGGCGCTGCTCCTGGGGGTGTCGTTCGCGCTCGGCTTGTGGGGGAGCACTCCCGCCGTGGTCTACGTCGGAGTGGCGGTCTGGGGGCTCGCATATGGTGGGGCGGCCACGCTCTTCCAGACCGCCTCCGCGAAGTCGGCGGGTGAGGCCGCGGACGTGGCCCAGTCGATGATCGTCACCGCCTGGAACATCGCCATCGCGGGCGGAGGCATCGCCGGAGGCGTGCTCCTGGAGACGCTGGGCGCCACCGCCTTCCCCTGGCTGCTGGTCATCCTGCTGGTGCCGACGCTGCTCGTCGTCTGGCTGGCGAAGCGCCACGGCTTTCCTCCGGCATTACTGCGCTGAATCCTGACAGCCCGAGCGGCTATGCTTCATTCCCTCGCGAGCCCGTTCCCGGGAGCGCGCTGAGCGCCGAGGGCGGACCATGCAGCAGCGGAGTGCCGTGTCGTGGCCAGGCCTGGTGGGTTTCGCCCTCCTGGTGCTTCCAGGTCGTGTGGTGGCGGACCACTCGCTCTACACGCTCGACTGGGAGAACAAATCCCAGGTGTTGGAGTACCGCTCCTGTGGTTGCGCGGATTCGTGCTGGGTCGCGGAGCTGCGCGCGAAGAAGGGACGCAAGCTGCTCGCCGGGCTGCGCTGTGACTGCACGAAACTCTGGGTCATCCCGGGCCCGGGCGCGAAGGAGGTCGAGTACCGCCCTACTTGCGAGGGCTTCGACACGGAGGGCAAGCTCGACCGCATCACGGAAGAGGTGCGGCGGGTGGTGAACGCTCGCAAGCCCGCGAAGTAGCCTCACGCCATCGGCAGGGACTCCAGGCTCATGGGCGCATGTCCCGCGAGCCGCTCCACGTCGGTCGTCACCTCCGACAGCTCGCCCGCCGCCATGGCCGTGTACGTGCTCACCCACGCGTCCACCTGCCACGGCTCGGCGGCGTAGCGGGCGCGTGAGCGATAGGCCTCCTCGATGCTCTCCGGGTGGTAGCGGATGGGGCGCCCCAGCTTGCGACTGAGCACGGCGGCGACCTCATCGAGCGTCAGCGCTTCGGGGCCGGTCAGCGAGTACGTGCGGCCCCGGTGCTCACGTGCATTCAGCAGCACGGCGGTGGCGACGTCGGCGATGTCGTCCTGCGCCACGGCGGCGACGCGGCCATTGCCAGCCGGACCTCGAATCACCCCGTCGTCCCCGGCCAGCATGGGAAGGAAGTCCAGATAGAGGTTGTCCCGGAGAATCACCGAGGAGAAGCGCTGCTCACGCAGGCGCTGCTCGGTGGCCCAGTGGTCCCTGGCGAACGTGAAGGTCGCGTTCGGGGCCGCCCCTTGGAACGACGTGTAGACGAGCGTCTCCATGCCCACCGACGCCGCCGTCTCGATGAACGCGAAGTGCTCCTCCAGCCGCGTCGGCGCCTCCTTCGCGGACACGAAGAGCACCGTCCGGACGCCCTCCAGCGCGCGGGCGAGCGCGTCCCGGTCTCGATACGCCGCGACGTGGACCTCGGCTCCCGGCAGGGAAGGGGCCCGCTCCGCGTCGCGGACGATGAGCCGCTGGGCGACTCCCCGGTCCGCGAGCCGACGGGCAATGCGTCCCCCGAGCCGGCCCGTGCAGCCGGTGACGGCAATCGGTGTATCCGCCATGACGTCTCCTCCGTGGGATGTGACGCGCGGAGCTCAGCCAGGTCGCGTCATCCGGATGATGGGCTTGAGCGTATCGCCCTTCTCCGAGTCCTTGGCCGCCTGGTTGATCTGCTCCAGCGGGTAGAACCTCGCCAGCTTGTCGAAGGGGAACTTTCCCTGCGAGTACAGGTCGATGAGCTGGGGGATGAAGACGTCCGGGACGCTGTCGCCCTCGACGATTCCGCGCACGCTCTTGCCGGGAATCATCAGGTCATTCACGTCGAAGCTCGCCTCGGTGCCGAAGGGCGGTGCGCCGACGACGCCGCACGTCCCCAGGAGGTCGAGCGAGTCGATGGCCTGCCGCAGCACCTTCGGATTTCCCGTGGACTCCAGCGTGAAGTCCACGCCCTTGTCTCCGGTGACACGCTTGATGAACGCCACTGCGTCCTCGTCCTGCCCGTTCACCACGTGCGTGGCGCCCAGCTCCAGCGCCAGTTGAAGGCGGTTGGGCCGGGTGTCCACCGCGATGATGGTGGTGGCCCCCGCCAGCCGCGCGGCCATGACAGCGCTCAATCCCACCGCGCCGGAACCGAAGGCCGCGAACGTGCGCCCCGCCGTCACCTTCAACGAATTGAGGACCGCGCCCGCGCCCGTGGAGATGCCGCACCCCAGGGGGCCGAGCAGCTCCAACGGGACGTCCTTGCGCACCTTGACGATGTTGCGCTCGGTCGCGATGGCGAAGGTGCTGAAGGAGGACTGGCCGAAGAAGTGGTCATGGAGGGGCTTGCCCTCCTTCTGGACCGCGGTGGACCCGTCCATCCGCCCACCGCCCAGGTTCCGCGCGAAGAACTCCCGGCAGTACGCCGGATGCCCCGACTGGCACAGGTCGCACCTCCCGCAGAAGGTGAAGGCCATGACGACGTGGTCGCCTGGGGCGACCTTGGTCACCCTGCTGCCCACGCGCTCGACGACTCCCGCCCCCTCATGCCCGAGGACGACGGGCAACGGCACCGGGTAGAACTGGTCGCGGACAATCATGTCAGTGTGACACATGCCAGTGGCGACCATCCGGACGAGCACTTCGTCCGCCTGAGGGGCTTCGATGGTGACGTCCTCGAGCTGGAAGGGCCCACCCTTCTTCCACACGACGGCCGCCCTGGCCTGGGCTTGCTCACTCATTGGCATGCTCTCCCCTCGGTACCGGTCCTGGCTAGGGTACGGATGCCTCGGTGGAGAGAGGAGTCTTGCCCGCTGCTTTCGGAGGGGAAGCAGGGAGGCTCGGCCCACGCCCGTTGCCTGGCGAGACCCAAGCCTCCCGCGTTCCGAGCGGTGACTACCCGCCGCGCACGCTGATGCGGTAGGCGGTGCTGCTCGTGCACTTGCCGACCTGCTGGACCACCGTGAGGATGTCCGTGGCCACCAGGTTCCGGCTCAGCAGGATGACGTTGCCGCTGCCGTCGCCAATCTCCTTGTTGCTGCTGTCATAGACGCGGATGCGCGCGCCGGGGATGGCCTGCAACACGATGACGAAGTTGGTGCCCGCGAGCGGCTGGAGGATGCGCGGCGCCTGCAGCTCCTTGCAGCTTCCCGCCGGAGGCGTCTGGTTCGGCGGACCCGCCTGACACAGCTTCTGCTGCGCGACCAGGACCTCGCCGGAGTTCAGGGCCCGGCCCAGGGGCGTGGCGAAGTCGTAGTTCGGGTACCAGGAGATGGGCGTGGAAAAGCCGCCCGCGGAGCCCACGCCCAGCACGTCGATGCTCGTCCGGGCGCCGTTCGTCAGCGAGCCCAGGCTCACCAGCTGCTGACCCGCGAAGGTCTGCGGCGGGTCGAAGGAGGGCGCGGGGATGCTCGCGGGCGCCTTCACGGCCTTCTGCGGCGCGGACTCCGGGCTCTTGTCGCCGCACAGGCCGATGACCGCCTTGTACTCGTCACCCACGACGAAGGGCGTCTTGCCCGGGCGGATGGCCGTCCAGTCCGTGCTGGTCGACGATGAGACGGCCGAGCCGCCGTTCACCGTGACGGTGAGCTTCGCGCCCGGGACGTGGCGCACGGAGATGACCTCCGCGCACTCGTAGATGAGCGTCGGGTCGATGACGGGCGCGGGCAGGCCCGCGGGGTAGTCGACCTTGTGGTCGCGGACCTGAATCTCCGGTGAAGGGCCGGAGACCGCCGCGCCGCTCTCCTGCCGGGCCGTGACTTTGTCGCCGACGACCAGC
Organism: Myxococcus qinghaiensis; assembly: GCF_024198215.1. Lineage (GTDB taxonomy): Bacteria > Myxococcota > Myxococcia > Myxococcales > Myxococcaceae > Myxococcus > Myxococcus qinghaiensis. Next base: position 360,851 of record NZ_JAKCFA010000007.1, on the reverse strand, counting down.
GCCGGCACATTGAACACCTCGTGGTCGGGGTTGCGGGCGATGAGCGAGCCCACGTCGGTGCCGTTGATGGTCAGCGTCACCTTCGCGTCGAGCACCGCGCCGCGCACCGCGACCTGCGTCGCACAGGCATACAGCGGGTCGATGACCACGGGCGGCGAGAGATAGCCCGTGTCATCCGGGATGTTGCCGGGCACCGTCGTGCCTGTCGGCTTCGGCGCCTTGCATGCCTTGCGCAGCGCATCCACGTGCGCGGTGTACTGCGAGCGGTCCGCGCCGTAGGGAGGCATCGTCCCGGGCAACGGCGGGCTCACGGCCGTCTCCAGGACGATGCTGCAGTAGCCGGGCAGCTCCTTGGAGAGCGCGGGGAAGCGGCGACCGGAGCCGCCCGCGCGGTGGCAGGTATCGCAGCGGCCCTCGGAGGAGACCGCCTCCAGCAGATACGAGGGGCCCGGGTTCTGCGGCCAACTCGGGTGGACGATGGGCTCGTACCAACCCGTCCCGAACAGGTCCAAGCCGATGAAGGGGGGCTTCTCGGGGTGGACGATGAAGGGATTCTCGCCCGCGTGGCAGTCCGAGCAGGTGCCCTGGCCGTTGGCTTCGAGGGCGTAGCCTCCAACGAAGTCCTTGATGTCCACCTGCACGCCCCGGATGAAGGTCTTGCTCGCGGGGTTGTCCCAGAAGCACGCCTTGTTGCTGAGCGTGCCGAGGCAGATGATGCCGAGCAGGTCGATGGACTTGTCGTCACGCAGGTAGCGGGGCAGCGCGAGACAGACGCCCGGCGGCTTGTCGCTGGTGTAGTGCATCAACTCCGCCTTCTCGGTGGTGCTGATGAACTCGTCGTCGATGACGCCCCGGTTGACCCAGCCCGCGGAGAACATGGGCGGAGGAATGGGGACGCCGGCGGCTGCACACTCGCGGATGTAGGCCTCGCCGCTGTTCTCCGTGATGGAGAAGGTCTTGATGCCCTGCGCCTCCAGCTTCCGTGCGACGTCGGAGCCCACGCCCTTCGTCTCGTGCTGCTCTTCTTTCTCCACCTTCGACGTGCTCAGCCGCTTGAGGTAGTGCGTGCGCAGGGCCCCGTTGAGGGCGCGGATGCGCGTGTAGTCCTCGGGGTGCAGGGTGTCGTTCAGCCAGTCGATGTACAGCGCGTTGGCGAGGACCTCGTCGTCCACCTGGCTGGTGATGACCTTGCGCGGTCCGTCGATGTCGAGGCCGCCTTTCTCCAGGGCCTGTCGCCGCAGCGTCTCCAGGAACTCCTGCTGGGTGCGCCGCACCAGTCCAAGGTCGGCTGTCAGGACCTTTCCGCCCTCGCCGAGGAAGGCTCCGTGGCCGTAGGTGACGACGCGCTCGCCCGCCGAGGACTCCGGACTCACGGGGGGCTCGGCGCTCTGGCAGCCGAAGAAGCTCACCGCCATGACGACGGAGAGGACAAGGGTCAACCGCGGGTTTCCAAGCATGGGTCGTCTAGGGGAAGGAGGTGCGACAACGACAGACGGCACTCCCGAGCGGCGGAGCGGGCTGCGAAATCCGAGGCCTGCCATCGCTGAACGGCATGACCCCGTTTTCTTCCCTCACCGCGTCTTCATGCCGGTGTCCTGGACGCCGTGCTGCCCACCATCCAGCCGTGCGGAAAGCCTGGAGCCCTGGCGGGGACTTGTGACCCCGCGCCCTGGCGCACAGCGTGTCCTCCAGAGGAGGTGTGCGCATGGCTCAACGTGGCTCGCGGCGGATTCGTTATGCGGTGGTGGGCGCGGGAAATCTCGCGCAGGTGGCCATCCTCCCGGCGTTCAAGAACGCGAAGGAGAATTCCGAGCTGGTGGCCATCTTCTCGTCGGACCGAACGAAGCGCGAGGCGCTGCGTGAGCAGTACGGTGTTGAACACTGCGCGGGTTACGAGGACTTCGAGCAGGTCTGCCGGGACGCGGAGGTCGACGCCGTCTACATCGTGCTGCCCAACACGATGCACCGCGAGTTCACCGAGCGCTCCGCTCGGGCGGGGTTGCATGTGTTGTGCGAGAAGCCGATGGCCACGACGGTGGAGGACTGCGAGGCGATGATTCGCGTCGCGGACGAGCACGACGTCCGGCTGATGGTCGCCTACCGGCTCCACTTCGAGGAGGCGAACCTGCGAGCCATCGAGCTGTTGCGCTCTGGCAAGCTGGGCGAGCCTCGGATGTTCTCCGCGCTGATGACGCAGCAGGCGCGCTCGGGAGACATCCGCACGCGCGCCGACGTGGGAGGCGGGGCCTTGCTCGACGAGGGGCCGTATCCCATCAACGCCGCGCGCTACCTCTTCGGGGCCGAGCCCACGGAGGTGGTGTGCTTCACGCAGGAGGACCCGGACGCGCGCTTCAAGGGCGTGGACGGCACGGCGTTCGCGTTGCTGCGCTTCTCCGAGGGGCGGATGGGCCAGTTCGCCATCAGCCATGCGGCGTCGGCGGTCTCCAGCTACCGGGTCGTCTGCGAGAAGGGCGACCTGCGCGCGGACCCGGGGTTCGGGTACGACTCCGAGCGCAAGCACTTCATCACCGTCGATGGGAAGACGGAGGAGCGGACGTTCGAGAAGCAGGACCAGTTCGCTCCGGAGTTGCTCTACTTCTCGAAGTGCATCCTGGAGAACCGAGAGCCGGAGCCGTCGGGTTGGGAGGGGCTGGCGGACCTGCGGGTGATTGTCGCGCTCCAGGAGTCCGCGCGCACGGGGCGGGCCGTGAAGCTCGAGCCCTTCGAGCGGCGCCAGCGGCCGTCCATCGACCAGCTCATCGTCCGCCCGGCCATCGAGCCGCCCGAGCCGGTGAACGCGCCGTCGCCCACGGTGGAGTGAGCCCAGGGCGTGTGGCTCACCCCGTCGCGAGCCGGCGGGGCGCGAGTCCCTCCAGGGCTGTCGCCAGGCGGTGCGCTGCTTCACTGGCTTCGCGCCGCCAGGCGATGCGCCAGGAGCGCTGGAGCGGCCCTGACGCGAGCCGCTTCGCGACCAGGTCTCCCTTGCCGAGATGCGGCCCGGCGATCCACTCCGAGATGACGGCGATGCCCAGGCCGGCCCGCGTCAGGTCGAACATCGCCTCGGTCAGCGGGAGCCGCTCGTAGCGCAGGCGGGGCCGCTCCCGGCCGAAGACCTGGGTGATGAACCAGTGGGCCTCCGCGGGCGGTGTCTGGGACGTGAGCAGGGTGTGCTCGCGCAGGTCGTCTCGCGTGAGCGTCTTGCGGCCCGCGAGTGGATGTGAGGCGGACACGACGAAGACAATCTCGTCAGAGAAGAGCTTGCGGGCCCGAAGCGTGGCGCGGGGGATGGTGGCCTGGGTGAGGAGGGCCACGTCGATGTCTCCCGCTTCGAGGGCGGGGACGGGATCGCGCGTATGCTCCACGGCGAGGACGATCTCCAGCCCCGGCATGCTCCTGCGCAGGTCCACGAGCAGGGAGGGGAGCCAGTGGTAGGCGGTGTAACACTCGCACACGAGTCGCAGGCGGACGGGTGGGGTGGCGGGCGTGAGGACGCAGCGCTCCAGGTCACCCAGCTCCAGGAGCAGTCGCGTGGCGCCGGTGACGAGCTGTCTGCCCGCGTCGGTGGGGACGAGACCTCGGTGTGTGCGGTCGAAGAGGCGGGTGCCGAGCTTGTCTTCCGCGAGCAGCAGGGCGCGGCTGACCGCTGGCTGGGTGAGGTGGAGCAGGGTGGCGGCCTGGGCCGTCGTTCCCGCCGAGGCCAGGGCGACGACGACTCGCAAGTCCTTGATGTCGAGGCGGGTAGCGGGCGGGGCGGCGATGTCGCTCATGCATCGAGCCTATGCGAACGATGCGTTGGACGCATAGGGCGGCGAGGACCAGAGTCATCGGCGTTCCCAAGGGGGAACGTGCTCGATGTCCTGGAGGAATGACCATGCAGCTCTACTTCTCACCGCTGTCCTGTTCGCTGGCGACCCGCATCTCCCTCTACGAAGCCGGTGCGGAGGTCGCCTTCGTGGAGGTGGATTCGAAGACGAAGCGCACGCAGGATGGCCAGGACTACCGGGAGATCAACCCGCTGGGCTACGTGCCGACCTTGCGGACGGATGATGGCGACATCCTCACGGAGAACGCCGCCATCCTCCAGCACGTGGCGGGCCGCTGGCCGGAGGCGAAACTCGCGCCGACGGAGCGCAGGGCGCGCGAGCGGCTCCAGCAATGGCTGTGTTTCGTCGGCACGGAGCTGCACAAGTCGGTCTTCACGCCGCTCCTGGACCCCAAGGCTCCGGAAGGGGCGAAGGCCTACGCGTTGGAAAAGGCGAGCTCACGGCTGGACTTGCTGGAGAAGCACCTGAGCGGTCGGGAGTTCCTGCTGGAGGAGTTCAGCGTCGCCGACGCCTACCTGTTCGCCGTGCTGGGATGGTGCGCGGCGACTCCCGTGGACCTGAAGAAGTGGCCTGCCCTGGTCGCCTACGTCTCGCGTCTCCGGGAGCGGCCGAGCATCGCGCAGGCATTCCGCGAGGAGCGGAAGCTCTACGCGGACCATCAGGCGCGATACCCGAAGACGGCGTGAGTGGCTCGGGACGACGTGCCGCACATGGAGGAGCGCGGAGCCTCCGACCCGAGGTCCCGCGCTCGCATCGAGGGCTACTCGTAGTCCTGCTGGAAGGTCGATTCGATCCACGCTTCGATCTCCTGGGGACTGGCGGACAACCCCGGGCTGAGTGGGCGGCCCAGGCGTTGGTCCCGGGTGTGGGCCATCGCCTTGGAGTGGTCCCGCGCGCTCGTCAGATGTCCCTCCTCGAACGTCAGCTCGTGGACCTCGCGGAACTTCCAGGCGGGCGCGAAGCCCATGTGGACCGCCAGCTCACGGATGAAGTCGGTGCCGATCAACAGGCTCCCCGTGAAGGGAACTCGCGCACGGTGCGGCTCGTACACGGCGCACTCGTCGTGCGTCGGGTCATACCGGGGCGCGTTGCCGAACAGCGGCGCGCCTTGCCCGTCCCGGACGGACGGCGTGTCATCCGGGTGCACTCCGACATGGAGCCTCTCGAGGAACAGTCCTTCCTCGGTGACGCGGTAACCGCAGAAGAAGCCGCGCCAGCACGCGGTCGACTGCGCCACGGGCTTGAGGCCATGTTGTCCTGGGATGAAGAGCCCGGTGCCCTTCACGCCGGTGAGGCTGAAGGTCTGCTCGCGATAGAGGACCGTGTCGGTGATTTGGGCGGTCAAGGGCTGTACTCCTGAGAAGGCGGCAGGGGAGTCTGGCGCGTTGGCTCCCGACTCCCCCAGCGTAGCTCACCTGACTCCCAGCGGTCGTCACCCGCTCATGCAGTCCAGCAGCACCTGCGTGCGGTAGGGCTTGTCCCGCTGAGGCGGCTCCGGCATCAGGACCGTACGCGCGCACGGCACCACGAAGCGGTGGTGCAGCAGGGCGGACGCTGTCTGCGTGGCTCGCTCGTAGTCGAGCCACTCCAGGGTCATGACACAGGTGTGCGTCCTGCAATCGACGCCCAGCACGGAGAACGGCCGGCGCGTGCGCAGCGCGTCCAGGTCGGCACGCAGCCCCGTCGCGGTGGGGACGGCCCACCCGGGTTGGATGGGCTCCAGTTCATGGCGCTGGAGCTCGCCCATGTATTCGGCGAGCACCCGCCGTTGCTCCACGGCGGGGTCCACCGGGGCCGGCGGAGAAGGTCGCAGGGTGGCTTCCTCACGGACCGCGGGCGGTGCCGCGTCGGAGAGACTCACCGCGGAAGTGGAGCGGAGGGTGAGCGTGGCTCCCGCCGCGCCGACGGCACATGCCGCCAGCGCGAGGAGCACGCGTCCGGAAGGGAAGGGGACGGTGCGATTCTTCATGGCCTGGCCCTCAACTCACGGCGTGTAGAGGGTGTAGCCCACCGACGAGGTGAACCCGACGTCGCCACGGCCCGGGAGCTGGATGAGGACGTAGGGATAGTCCCACGGCGCCGTCCGCCAGTAGTACAGCGCGTCCACGCCCGAGCCGCTCGTCAGGGTCACGTTGTAATAGCCCGTGGCCGCGCTGCGCAGGGCGCTGCCGCAGCGGCCTCCCGTGGACCATTTCCAGGAAGTGCAGGCCATCACATAGACGTCGTGGCCGCTGTGGCCGTCGAACCCCTGGACGTTGACCTGGTAGATGTTGTTCGGCGCGAACGTCGCGTCCGTCGCGACGGGGCAGCGCAGGTCGATCCACTGCCAGTTGATTCCTTCCGACCGGTTGCGCACCCCATGCGACGTCCCGTCGAAGTCCGCCTCGGGCCGGTCCTCGGTGCTCTGGAAGCAGGCGAAGGTGGAGGTCATTCGCTCGCCGGCGACGGCCGAGGCAAAGGGGGCCAGCAGGAGCGCGGGCAGCAGCGCGGAGAACAACGCGCGAAGCGAGGTCTTCTTCATGTTCAGCGGGTCCTTTTTCGCAAGAAGCACCGACTTGGTGCCCAGGACCGCATGTGCAACGCGAATGCCGCGCATTCCGCCCACGTCGCTCAAAGGCAAACACCTGGAAGGACTGAGACACACGGGCGCCGGTGCCTGGCACACGTGTGCCAGCCGTGCCAGGCGCTGTGCCCGCGAGGGCTGACGAACGGAGGGGGGGCCGCGTGCCCGGCCGCCCCACATCACATTCCGGCCGAGCGGACTCCTGCCACGTGGAGACCAGACCTCGGGAGGACCGACATGAGCGCCATTCAAATCATCCTCATTGGAATGCTGGGCAGCGCGCTGCAGGAGCTGCTGCACTGGTACGGACTGCGGGAGCACCTGGGCACGGGGCGCTACAAGGCGCTCATGCGGTCCGCTCCCTACTGGGTCATCACCGCGTTGATGATTGTCGGCTCCGGCGTGGCGGTGTGGGCGTGGTTCGCGGGCGACGGCGAGATTCCCATGCGGCAGTACCTGGTGCTGGGCGCCGCGCTGCCCCTCATCTTCAAGAAGGCCGTGGAGGTCGTCACCGGAGCCAAGCCCGCCGTGGCCATGAGCAATCCCAGCGCGTCGCCGAACAGCGGCAAGCTCGCCGACTACTTCAAGGGCGCTGGAGGCTCCCGTCAGCAAGGCCTGGCGTGAGTCGGGCCCCCACATGACCACGCAATGACAGCCTCGGCGGGGTGTGCATGGGAAACTTCTCGTGAGGCTGCCTGCGAATGGTCTCCCACAGAGGACTTCTTCGGGGAGGCCACGGACAGGCTTTGACACCGCGTGGGTGGACGATTAGGGAACGTCCCGACGCGCATCTGGGGGGCCGGGACGCGCGGGAGAATGCCCATGACTTCGCGTCTCGTGTCCCTGCGCGCCGCCCGCATCACATCCCTGGTCCTGACCTGTGTCCTGGGCGCGTGTACCTCCGACGAGAAACCGCCCGGGCCCTCGTCGCGCGCTCCCGGGGTGGCCCTGCTCCAGATAGAGAACGCGCAGGTGGCGCCCGGGGGGCCCGTGCGCTTGCGCTGCACGGCGGACGACCCGGATGGAGACCGGCTCGTCTATGTCTTCGATTGGGGACAGGGTGGAACGCTGCCCCAGTCTCCGGAGGTCGACAGCGGGACGACCTCCGGCGTGGACGTGCCCGTCTCCCGGGAGGGCTCCTATCAGGCGCGGTGCCGCGCGGTGGACTCGGCCGGCACCGCGGGCGCGTGGTCGCCCCAGCTCACCTTCATCGTCGGAGAGCCACCGCCCGATGGGAATCGGGGGCTCCAGGTGGAAGTCGTGGGGCAGGGGCGCGTGACGAGCACGCCCTCGGGCGTGGACTGTCCGGGCACCTGCTCCGTCCGGCACGCCTCCGGGACGCGGCTCACGCTGGAGGCCGTGCCCGCGCAGGGCTGGCAGCTGCTGGGGACCTCCGCGTGTGAGGGGACGGTCCGGAGCTGTGAGCTGCTGCTCGATGCCGACAAGGTCGTCACGGTGCGCTTCGCACCAGTCCTCGACACGGCGCTGTCCTGGCAGCGCACGGGGGCGCAGTTGCCGGCGTCGCCGGAGTGGAGCCCGGATGGCACGTTGCTCGCCGCCGTGGATGGGAGTGTGTCGACGCCGGGCGTGCTGCGCGTCTGGGATGCGACGCAGGGGCGTGTGAAGCGACTGACGGCGGCGGTGGCTCCCGCGCGCTTCTCCTCGGTGGCGTGGAAGCCCGGGAGCGGAGCCGTGTTGGCCGTGGGGCTGTCGACGGGCAGCGTGGCGGTGCTGGATGCGGTGACGGGCGTCACGCTTCGGGAGTGGCCCGTACAGGCCGGCAACGTGCGGGCGCTGGCGTGGAGTCCGGACGGCACGCGGCTGGCCACGGCGACGGATGCGAACAAGGAGGTCCACTTCTGGAACCCCACCACCGGAGAGCGCGCGGGCCAGACGCTGACGGCGGTGGACAAGGTGCATCGGCTGGCGTGGAGCCCTGACGGCGTCCGAATCGCGATGCAGGCGGGCACCCTCTCGCGGTGGGTGGAGTTCCACGCCGTGGGCACACAGGGGCCGGAGGAGCTGTTGCCAGATGCAGCCGGCTTCGCCTGGAGCCCGGATGGCGCTCGCTTCGCGGCGGGCTTCCAGGGCGAGGTGAAGGTGTATTCGACCACGGGGTATCGCGTGGAGGCCACCCATGCGGGAGCCTGGGGACTGGCGGCCCAGGTGGACTGGAGCGCGGATGGACGCTGGCTCGGCGTGGGAGGGCCCGCGCGCCAGTTGTTCGTGCTCGATGCGGGCACGGGCGCGGTGGTGGTGGACGCGAGCCAGGTGGCTACGGGTGCCAACGCGCGAGGCTATGACGCGCTTCGCTTCCATCCGACGAAGCCCCAGTTCGTCGTGGTGGATGACCTGCCGGCGACGTTGGATGTCTTCACGGTGGACTCGGGCGCGGCGACCTACAGCCGACGCGAGGTCCTGCCGCATCGCTACACGGTCCGGGCGGCTGCGTGGAGCCCCACGGGTGACGTGCTGGCCTCCAGCGGTGACGAGGGCAAGGTGCGGCTCTGGAATCGCGCGGGTGATTCGCTCAGGACCCTCGACGGCCATGGCGGGCAGCCGGTGCGCGCGCTGGCGTGGAACCTCGCCGGCACGCGGCTGACCACGGGCGGAGATGATGGGGTCATCAACGTCTGGAACGCGGAGGACGGGACGCTCGCGCAGCTTCCCATCCGGCGGGAACCGACTCCGGCACTGGAGGTCTACCAGGTCGCGCCGAGTCCCGATGGAGTCCGCGTGGCGAGCGTCATGGGTGTCACCACCGTCGCCTCCCAGCGCGGCGTCATCCGGGTCCATCACATGACGAACGGCGCGGAGTTGTTCCGCTTTCCGGACGGCTCGCGACAAGTGCTGTCGCTCGCGTGGACGCCGGAGGGCAAGCTCGTGGTCGCCTACTTCGGCATGAGCTGGGATGTGTGGGACCCGGTGACGCAGGCCATCACGACGCTCGCGCCCGTCGCGGACACCTCGTCGCTGGCGGCGGCCTTGAGCCCGGATGGAACGAAGCTCGCCTTCGGTGGTCGTCCTGGCCTGGCCCTGTGGGAGGTCTCCACGGGGAGGCAGCTCGCGCAGACGCCGTTCGCGTTCTCTCCGGAGGCGCTCGCCTGGAGCGCGGACGGGCGCCGCGTCGCGGGAGGCGGGCTGGGCGGGCAGGTCTTCGTGTGGGACACGAGCGTGCCCGCGCTGCCGGCCACCGTCATCGGCTTTCATGACAACAACGTCTCGGCCGTGTCCTGGGGGCCCGAGGGGAACCTCGTGGCCACGGGTGGACGGGATGGCTCGCTGCGGGTGTGGCGCTTCACGCCGTGAGGACCCGGACTCCGCTCCGGCTCAGGCGGGCGCGGAGGGCGACAGGGGCGTGAAGCGCGCGGCTCCTTCGTGCATGTCCACGCGGATGACCTCGCGGACGTCGAAGGACTCCGCCAGGGACTCCGACGGTGTGCAGAGCACCACCTGGGACAGGCGCGCGGCGGAGTGCATGGCCTGGACCTGTTCCCAGATGGAGTTCGGCGGTGGATCCCTGGAGGGCTCCACGCGGAAGTGCAGGGTCGGCGCGTCCAGGCGCGGGCCGTCGTCGAATTGGATGTCGCGCAGGAAGCACCGCATCCACCACAGCCAGTTCGCCAACAGGTAGCCCACGTACCAGCCTTCCTTGTCGTACTGGCTGAGCCCGTCGGGGGGCTCGGAGGGGGCCACACCTGGCGCGAGCTCGAGCAGTGAGGCCTCCGCCCGGGGCGCGTCGAGGGCAGGGTCGACAAGGAGGGCCGATACGCCGGCGTTGAGGTCCACCGACTCCCACGTCACCTGCCACGTGCCGTCCGTCCGCCGTTTCAGCTCCACGCCATAGTGGTTGTCGAAGAAGTTCAGCTCCACGCGCACGGGTTGCGTTGCCTGGAGGCCGTCGAGCACGCCGGATGTGAGCAGGTGCTGTTGAAGCCCTCCTTCCGAAATCGCCTGTATCAGCGCGAGCAGCGCGGTCAGGTCCCGGGTGGCCGACTCCTCGGTGTCCACCAGCACACACAAGTTGGGCGGGCGCAGGTCGACGTCTCGGAGCGAGCGGAAGCCGGAGACCCGGAGCTGGGTGAGTTTCATTGGCCCGCAGCCTATGCCAGTCCCCGGGCGTCCAGCAGAACGTCCGCGGGAGGGCCGGCTGCACGGGAGGCGTCAGCGGCAAGGACTCGGAGTCGAAGCGCACCGGCGCCGCGTGCCCGGCGGTGTCACCCAACATCGTCCACCAAATCATCCGGGCCTATCACTGACAGGTGGAGTCGGGCTCCCGTCCCTACACCGAGTCCCGGGTGCGCCTGCCGCGCCGGGGACCGAGGTCGTCAAGCTGTAGCCCTCGGTCCCCAAGAGGTCCGGGTTACTTGTACAGCACGTCGTTGACGCTGATGCCGCGTCCGCGCGGGAGGACCTTCTCGAGCGCGGCGAGGTCCTCGGCGGTGGGCGTCCACGTACCGGCCCTGGCGTTCGTCTTGACCTGTTCGGCGGAGGTGGCGCCCGCGATGACGGAACCCACGGTGGGGCGCGCGGCGAGCCCGCCGATGGCCACGTCGATGAGGGTGATGGAGCGCTCGCGAGCGAAGGCCTCCAGCCGCTCGACGGCGTCGAACGTGGCGTCGGTGAGCAGCCCGCCCATGTTCCACTGCTTCACGCGGGTGTTCTCCGGAGCCGCCGCGCCTCGCTTGTATTTGCCGGTGAGCAGCCCGCTGGCGAGCGGGAAGTAGGGGAGCAGGCCGATGCCGTGTTGTTGCAGCGCGGGCACCAGGTCCTGCTCGACGGCGCGGCCAATCAGGCTGTATTCGTTCTGGGCGCTGATGAAGCGCTCCAGGCCGCGCGTGCGGGCCGTCCACTCCGCGTCAGTCACCTGCCAGCCCAAGAGGTTGGAAGAGCCGACGTAGCGGACTTTGCCCTCGCGGACCAGCTCGGTGAGCGCGCTCAGCGTCTCTTCAATCGGCGTGTGGGGGTCGGGCCAGTGGAGCTGGTAGAGGTCAATCCAGTCCGTGCGCAGGCGCCGCAGGGAGCGCTCGATGGCGCGTCGGATGTAGCGCCGCGAGCCGCGCGCGCCCCAGTCCTTGCCGTTCTCGCCCTTCACGTCACTGCCGAACTTGGTGGCCAGGATGATGTCCCGGCGGCGGGTGCCCAGGGCCTCGCCGAGCAGCTCCTCCGAGGTGCCATACGAGTCGGAGGTGTCGAACAGGGTGATGCCCGCGTCGATGGCGGCATCGACGACGGCGCGGGTCTGCTGCGCGTCGATGCGCATGCCGAAGTTGTTGCAGCCCAAGCCCACGGCGGAGACGGTGAGGCCGGAGCGGCCGAGGCGACGGTAGGTCATCTGCGTCATGTGTTGGCTCCTGTCAGCGGAGGGGCGAAGGTAGCGGGGCGTGCACGGGGGCGCAGGGGAGAATGCAAGGCGCTTGGGCCTTCGCGCCGCCAGCGTCTACCGCGGGGCGATGTCGAGGGCTGAACGCTCCTCGCGGTGCGCCTGCATTCCCCTTCACCGGAGCCCGCGCGGGCGCGCTACCCCTGGCCTCCTGTTTCGCTGACGCTCCGGAGGCCCGCGTGTCCTGGTCGACGCTTCATCTCCGCCCGAAGTCCTGGTGGCTCGTTGGATTCCTGGGGACGCTCGCCTGCGCGCGCCATGCCCCCGAGGTGGCGCGCGGCGGCGAGGGCGCGTCGAGCCCGGCCGTGGTCGCCTTGAGGGGCGCCAGGCTCATCGATGGGGAAGGCGGTCCGCCCATCGAAGACGCCACGCTCGTCATCGAGGGTGAGACGCTCCGCGCGGTGGGGCCCTCCGGCGACGTGGAGGTGCCGGAGTCGGCGCGAGTCATCGACGTGCGCGGGAAGAGCGTGCTGCCGGGGCTCATCGCCAACCACTCGCACCTGGGCGTGGTGGACGGGACGCAGTCCGGCGCGGGCCATTACACGCGCGACAACGTGGCGCGACAGGCGCGGCAGTTCGAGGTGTATGGCGTCACCACCGTCGTGTCGCTGGGCTTCAACACCACGCTCTTCCCGTCGCTCCAGGAGGAGTTCAACGCGGGAGCGCCGCGGGGCGCGGACCTCCTGGGCGCGGACCGGGGGCTCGGGGTGCCGTCGGCGGCGCCGCCGGTGAACGTGGGCGAGGACCAGCTCTACCGGCCCCGCACCGTCGAGGAGGCCAGAGCCGCCGTGCGGGAGTCAGCCTCGCGCAATCCCGCGCTGCTGAAGATCTGGGTGGACGACTTCCACGGCAGCCTGTCCACGAAGATGTCGCCCGACATCTACGCCGCCATCATCGACGAGGCTCACCAGCGAAAGCTCCGCGTGGCGGCGCACGTCTACTACCTGGAGGACGCGAAGCGACTGGTGCGCGACGGCGTGGACGTCCTCGCGCACGGCATCCGCGACAGGCCCGTGGATGAAGAGCTGGTGCGAGAGATGAAGGCGCGCGGGACGTGGTACGTGCCGACGCTCGGCCTGGATGAGACCTTCTACATCTTCGCCGAGCAGCCCGAGTGGATGCGGACGCCCTTCTTCGCGCACGCAGTGCAGCCCGCGCTCGCCACCCAGTTCGCGGACCCCGCGTGGCGTGCGAAGGCGCTCGGGGACGCGAAGGCCCTGGCGCGGAACAAGGCCTCCGTGGCGATGAACCTGCGCAACCTGAAGGCGCTCCATGACGCTGGCGTGTCCATCGGCTTCGGCACGGACTCCGGCGCGAACCCGCTGCGCATCCCCGGGTTCGCGGAGCACCGGGAGCTGGAGCTGATGGTGCAGGCGGGGCTCACACCGCTCGCGGCGCTGACCCATGCGACGCGGGATGCGGCCGCGCTGCTGAAGCTCCAGGACCGGGGCACGCTCACCCCCGGAAAGCGCGCGGACTTCATCCTCGTGGAGGGAAACCCCGCCGAGGACATCCAGGCCGTCCACCGCATCATCGGCGTGTGGCACCGGGGACAGCGCGTGTCGGGAGGCGTGGAGGAGTTCACGCCTTGAGCAGGCCGCCCCGGCAGCTGTGTGCCCGGGGCGACCGTCACGGTGCTTCCGTCAGACCGCGCCGCCCTCGACATACAGGCGCTTGTGGTCGCGAATCTCCGCGAGGCGGAACGCGCCGGGCGCCGGGGCCTTGGCCTCGGGAGCCTCCGAGGGCAGCTTCATCAGCCGCTCGTACTCCTCGATGGAGACGCGCTCGCGCCGGGCCAGTACGCCGTCCAGGTCCGCGCGCGCCATCCGCTCCGCCGCCTTCTCCCCGACGACACCGGAGAAGAACTCCGCCATGCAGCCGCTGCCGTAGGACAGCAGGCCGATGCGCTGGGACGCGAGCTGCGCGCCCTCGCGATGCAGCAGCCCCGCCAGCGCCAGGTACAGCGACGCCGTGTACACGTTGCCGATGCGCGCGTTGAGCCCCAGCGACGACGCCACCTGCGCGTCGTAGCTGGCCGCCGACTTCGCCACCTCCTCGCGAGCCTCCGGCGTGCCCGGCCCGGGCCCCACCGCGTCCTCCAAGTCACAGAGGCGAAGCTGGGTGTGCGCCTTGCGAGCCATCTTGCAGAAGGGCACGTGGTAGGCGATTCGCGCGAGCTGCTCGCCGGGCAGGGCGCCCGACCAGCGCACCAGCCCGTGCTCCAGCGCCTTCTCGCGCCAGCCCCGGTACGCACCCGACAGGGCCTCCAGGTAGCAGTTGATGGAGTAGTGCCCGTCCACCAGCGCCTCCCGTCGGCCGATGGGCCGCCAGAAGTCGTAGACGTCCATGGTGCACGTGCCGTTGAGGCCCACGTCCAGCGCGAGCAGGTCCGGCTGCTCGGAGACGAGCAGCGCCACCGCGCCGCCGCCCTGGGTCGGCTCGCCCGCCGTGTTCAGGCCGTAGCGGGCGATGTCCGAGCACACGACGATGGCCACCTTGCCCGCGCCCGCACCGGAGGCAATCCACTCCGTCGCGGCCATCAATCCCGCGGTGCCGCCGTAGCAGGCGTGCTGCGTGTCATACGTGCGCATGGTGCGGGGCAGCTTCAGCAGGCCCTGGACGTGCGAGGCCACCGGCTTCGAGTGGTCGATGCCCGTCTCCGTGCCCACCACCAGCATGCCGATGCGGGACGTGTCCACGCCCTGCTGCTGGATGAGCCGCGCCGCCGCCGTGGCGGCCAGGGACACCGTGTCTTCGCCCGGGTCCGTGACGGCCATCTCCCTGGCGCCCAGGCCGGCGGTGAACTTCGCCGGGTCCACCCCTCGCGCGCGCGCCAGGTCCTCGATGTCCACGTATCGGGACGGCACGGCCACTGCCAGCGCTTCGATTCCAACCCGTTTCTTCATGGGGCTCCTCGCTTCCAATTCGTGCCTCAAACCTCGGTTGTTGTCTCGACGGCGGCTCAGGCTTCGGGCGGCACCAGCACCAGCCGGCCCGCCACTTCTCGGTTTTCCAGCCGGAAATGGGCCCGGGCCGCTTCCGCGAGCGGCACCGCGTCCGTGACGAATTGTCTCACGCCACCGGTGGCCGTCAGCCGGAGCGCCTCATCCAGCTCCGCTTGGTTCGTGGCGTACGCGCCGATGATCTCCAGCTCTTTGACAATGATAAGCCCGGGATTGATTTGCACGAGGCCCGACTCGAGGTTTCCCACCACGACGAGCCGGCCGCCGGGGGCGATGCATTTCAATGACTGGTCAAACGTGGCGCTGCCCACAATCTCAACCACCAGGTCCACGCCCGCACCGCTGGTTCGCTTGCGCACCTCCGCCGCGAAATCCAATCCTTTCGAGAGGATGACCTCATCCGCGCCCGCATCCCGCAGCGGCTTCACCTTGGCTTCGCCGGACGTCACGGCGATGACGCGCGCGCCGTCCAGCCTGGCGAGCTGCACGGCGGACATGCCCACGCCTCCGCTCGCGCCGGTGATGAGCACGGTTTCACCCGCCCGCAGCTTGCCCCGCGTGCGCAGCGTGTGGACCGCGGTGCCCGTGGTGCAGCAGACCGTGGCGGCCTCGGCCCAGGGCAGCGAGGCGGGCACCCGGCCCAGGCCCGCGACGGGCGCCACCATGAACTGCGAGTAACCGCCGGGCAGCTCCTCGCCGAAGAAGCGGTTGTCCGTCTTGCACAAGCTGTTTCGCCCGCTGCGACACAGCCCGCACTCGCCACATGACAGCCTTTGCAGCGTCGCCGCCCGGTCGCCTGTCTTCCACCCTGGCGTGTCCGGCCCCACCGCCACGACTTCGCCAGCGGCCTCATGGCCGAGAATCGCGGGGACGCTGGTGCGAGGCAGGTTGCCTCGGCGGTTGATGACGTCGTGATAACAGACGCCACAAGCGTGCACCTTGAGCAGCACCTCGCCGCGCCCCGGAGCGGGCACCGGGACGTTCTCCATCTTCAAATTCCCGGCTTCACCGAAACTGCGCAGAACAACAGCCTTCATCTCCATACCTCCGAGAGCAATTCCAGACACGAGTGATGTCGAGGGTCAGCGGCCGACGAGTTGTTCGCGGTAGCCGCGAGGATCCAACGCGCGGATGGCTGTAAGGGTGCGGGCATCCGGCAGCGACGTGACGGGCAGGGCCTCGTTCACGGTGAACTCGAAGCCCGTGCGCTCGGCGATATCCTCCGCCGTGGCCCACGGGTGGCGCGCCATCAACCGCGCACCGGAGGCGCCCAGCTCGAAGACACCCAGGTCCGAGATGAGGCGCACCGTGCGGCGCGGGTCCTGCGTCGTCGCCACCTGGACTTCCGGCACCAGGTTGCGGCGCGACTGGCGAGGCACCAGCAGCACGGGGCGATGCACCCACTGCCGTAGCGTCGCCGCGCCCGCGACGCCCGGGAACTTCGTGCGAGGGCGCTCCAGGCTCCCGCTGGCCGTCATGTTGGTGCGGCCAAGGGCATCCACCTCGGCCGCGCCGAAGAAGACGGTGTCCACCCGACCGCGCCGCGCATGGTCGAACAAGTCGGGGATGGTGATCTCCGCCGAGCGACCCTCCAGGTAGCCCAGGTCCTCGGAGGAGGGCAGCAGCGTGGAGATGTCCGGGTCCAGCGAGCCCACGCAGGCCAGGTACGTCAGGTCCGGCGCATGCGTGGCCCTGGCCACCGCGATGGCGAGGATGGCCAGCGGCGAGGCGACGCCCGTGGCCACCACGGCGCCGTCTTCAATCTGGAGCGCGAGCAGGGAGACCACGGTCTCCGCGGGAGTGGCGTCGAGTGTGGCGCTCATGCCGCCCTCCGCGTCTTCACCGAGGCGAGGAACTCCGCCTCACGGCCCGTCTCCGCCAGCGCCAGGTAGCGCGACAGCATGTCGTCGTCGTGGGGATACAGGCCGGTGCAGCCGGTGGGCAGCGCGCCGCCCGGTGCGAGGACGATGCGGTCCACCTGGAAGCCGGGAATCGTCGCGCGAGGCAGCCGCTTCACGCGCTCCTCCACCGTGGCAATCACCCGCCGCGCGGCGCCCGCGACGAGCAGGTCCGTGGTGGGGTCCTCGATGAAGAGGTTGCCGCGCTCATCCGCCGCTCGTGCGTGGATCAGCGCGACATCGGGGAAGTACGCGGGCTCCACCGGGACGCTCTCCCCGGTGAAGGGGTCCACCACGGTGCGCGGCGGCTCCGCGCTCGCGAGGCCCGACACATCCGCGTCCGGCGCGGGGATGAAGGGCAGGCCCATGGAGGCCGCGCGCAGCCGCTGGACGACGCGATAGCCGTCATGCTCGCGCCAGGAGAGGGTGTTCTGCTCAATCGCCCGCTTGATGCAGGGCATGGGGCGCACGCGGCCCTCCAGGCTCAGCGCGCCGAAGGCGATGTCCAGGTGCGCCAGACAGCCTCCCGCGACGAGGAGCTCCGCGGGCAGCGGGTTGGGCAGGGAGATGAGGCGCAGCCCCCGACGCTCCTGGGCAATCAGCTCCATCACCAGCGCCATGGGCGCCCGGCCGAGCATGAAGCCGCCCGTGGCCAGCGAGGCGCCGTCGGGAATCGACGCGACGGCCTCCTCCAGGGAGCACCAACGCGCGGTCTTCACGGCTCCTCCGTTCCGGAGCCGGAGCTGGTGCCGGAACCGGAGGCGGCCCGGGGCACCACTCGCAGCGAGGAGACGCCGGGCTGGCCGTCAACGGCGGCGGCGACGATGGGCGGGAAGAGGAGGTCCACCATGCCGTCGGCGATCTGCTCGTCCGTCAGCCGCCCGTCGGGCTTGAACCACTTGTAGACCCACAGCACCATGCCCAGGAACGAGAACGCGCCGATGGTCGGGTCCACCGGACGGATGCGCCCCTGCTGCGCGGCCTGCGAGAAGGCCTCTTCCAGGAAGTCGACGTAGCGCTTCTTGCGGTTGTCGATGAACGCGCGCGCCTCACCGGTGAGCGTGGCGTGCTCGTGGAGGATGATGATGACCTCCTTGCTCCACCCGCGCGTCACCAGCAGGATGTTGTGGCGCATGCACGCGCGCAGCCGGTCCACCGGGTCCGCGATGTCCTGAACTCGCGAGAGCACCTGCTCCTCGAACAGGTCCATCCCGTAGTTCATGATGGCGAAGAGCAGCTGCTCCTTGTTCTGGATGTGGTGGTAGAGCCCCGCCTTCGTCATCCGGCACGCGGCGGCGATCTCCTGCATCGAGGTGCCTTCGTAGCCGCGCTCGCAGATGAGCCGCGCCGCCGTCTCCAGGATGGCCTTGTAGCGCTCGCCCTCATCCGGCTTCCGTCCGCTCGTCGTCACATGTCCCTCGTCTTGATGGACTGTAAGTTTTTCAAAAACCCCGACCTACCGACCGGTAGGTAGCACGCGAAAACGCAGTGTGTCAACGCGCGTGGCGGAGCATGGGGCGCGGGCCGGGTGGAGAAGTGTCAGGAGTTTCAGGGGGTTGAGATTGAGCTGGAGCTTCCGGGAGGGAGCGACCCGCTCGTTGCGACGGTTGTCGAGCGGGCGCCCTAACGTCGTGGGCCTTCTCGTCACACCCCCCGGAGGTCCCGATGCGTCTCTCCCTGCTGTGGGCTGGAGCCGTCCCTTTGATGTTCGCCACGTCGGCCGAAGCTCAGCGAATCACCCCGATTGAGGGCAGTCGTTCGGTGTCCGCGAGCATCTCCGCGGTGGATGCGGTGACGCACGTGGTGGACTCGGATTCGCGCAACACGACGGCCTTCGCGCCCTTCAACGAGCACATCGCGCTGGATGCGAACACCCAGTACGAAGGCTCTCCGAGCCGCGTGGATGCGAAGGGCAGTGGCACCCAGTCCTCGCGCATCACCGACCGGCAGATTGAAGCGTCGGTCTCCGCCAGCGCCGAGGGCCTGTCGAACGACTCCTCCGCTCGTGGGCAGGGCACGGGCAACGCGGACATGTACCTGACGTTCGAGCTGAACCGCCGCGCGCGCTATGTGGTGACCGCCCGTGCGACGGCGACGTCGACGGCGTCCACCTCGGGGCAGCCCTTCGGCGGTGTCTCGAGCCTGCTCTACATCGCGAACATGGAGAGCGGGACGTCGGTGCTGTCGATTGATATCAGCGGAGGGGAAACGGAGTCGCTGTCGCAGACGGGCTGGATGCCGGCGGGGCCGTACACCTTCCAGGGTGACGTCTCCGCCCTGGTGGATGCCCGACAGGGGCATGGCACGGTGTCTGGCTCGTGGGCGGTGAACCTGCGGCTGTTCTGCGCCTCCGACTTCAATGCGAATGGCGTGGTGGACTCCACGGACCGCGCGGCGTTCCTGAACGCCTGGAACGCGGGCAATGCGACGGCGGACATCGACGGCAATGGCGTGGTGAACCGCGCGGACCACGACGTGTTCATGCTGGCCCACGGTCGCGGCTGCTGAGCACGGTGGTCAGGTGTTGATTGCGAGGCGGGCTCCGGGGTTCTGGGGCCCGCCTTTCTTGTTCCAAGTCAATGATTAGCTTGTCTGGAGAGGCCGAAATGCCGTGATGCTTTGTTTGTGCTGGAGAGGGCTGCGGTAATACGGGCAGGCATTGGATGTCTATACGTGGATTCCGCATGGGTCGTCTTGGACTAAGGTGTTCCTGTTGACCTGGTTGGGCTTAGGTTTGACCCTGGACTGTGTGGTGATTGCTGGGAGGAGGGCGGAAAAAAATCAAGGGTGTCTTGTATGTCAAATCTGTGATGGGGTAGGGTGTTTTCCCGATGGCCGCCCAATCCCTTGATTCCATGCCTGTGGTGGAGGACTCGCCCGGTCGCTCGGGTTCCATGTGTTCGAATCATGATGCAGGGCGCCATGAGAAAAGGAAGGGCTGGCATCCCATCCTGAGTGGTGCGCATCAAGCTGAAGCGTTAGAGGTGGTCGAGGCGACCGCCAGAGATGTCGCTGCAATGAAAAGAGGCGGCGAGCCTGGCCGGCTCGCGGATGGGCATGCAGGCTATGCTCTTTTCTTTTCCACCGCCGCGAACTTCGCTGCACAGGATGTTGCGCAAGAGATTGCGCGCAGCCTCCAGCTCGCTACGGCCCGCTTCGCATATGACAAACGGGCGCCGCTAGGTTTGCACTGGGGTTTTGCCGGACTGGGGTGGGTCGCCGCATACCTTGCGGCGCGCAATCCGGGTCTTGATGTCGAGGAGCTCTGCTCCACCATTGATGCTCGACTAATGTCCGCGCTCCAAGTGCGCCCGTGGCCTCATCCCTGTGATATCCGGGATGGGCTGGCCGGTATCGGGCTTTACGCCCTCCAGCGATTCCATGTTCCCGCGGGGAGGCGCCTCCTGGCCCGCGTCGTCGAGGTGCTGGATGAGACAGCGCAGGTCTCCCCGGAGGGGGGTACCTGGCCGATGCCTCGGGGCTATTGGTCCATCTATGAAGAAGGGGCCGAATTTCCTCAGGGACTCTACTCGTTGGGTGTGGCTCATGGCGTTCCCGGGGCCCTGGCCATTCTTGCCGCGGCGCATGCCAACGACGTCGAGCGTGAAAGGGCAGACAGGCTCCTTCGGGGCGGGTTTCGCTGGTTCACCCTACAGGCGCGGGAGCAGCAAGGGCATCCCTATTTCCCACACTTCCTGAAGGGGGCGACTCCGGTGGAGGATGATCGCTTCAGTTGGTGTGTGGGGAACCCGGGAATCGTCTCGGTTTTGTGGTGGGCAGCCCGGTTGTGGGGGGACGTGGAATGGCAAGAGCGGACCTCGGGTTGGGCGCTGCGCGTGGCACGTGAAGGGTTGGACCGGCGTCCGGGAATCAATGCGAACTTGTGTTGTGGAACATCGGGTACGGCGTTGATCTTCATGAGGCTGTACCACGCGACAGGGCAGCCCCTGTTCCAGGAGGTTGCGATTCGCTGGCTTCAGCACACCCTTGCCTTGCGGACGCCGGGTGTGGGCCCGGGTGGCTTTTGCTTCGAGATGAACCCGGACCGGCCCTCCGCCAACCTGCATTTTGGCGCCACCGGCATCGCACTGACTCTCTTGGCCGCGGCCTCGGACGTCGCGCCCGACTGGGATCAAAGCTTTCTTTTTTCACTCAAGTCGAGCCCCAACGCTTTCTAGTATTCCGGCAGTTTGCATGCCCTTTCCTCAAGTGTGCTTCTTGGCGCTCTCGCGCACGTATCTGGCGAGGAGTCTTGCTTGAGGGCCGGGCGCATCCGCTGTCGTGCCCGGGCAGATCCCTGCCCACAATCAGAGGAGGTAGATCATGGAGAAGACGCTGACCCTGAAGCTGTCGCTGGACAAGGAGACGCTGCGTGAGATCAAGGAGACCGAGCTCCTTGACGAAGTCCTGGGTGGTATCACCGACTGTAACTGCACGTGCAACTCGCAGACGGGCATCACCCGGGCCAACAGCAAGGGTGAGGCTGATCAGGCCCCCTAGTTGACTGAGGAGGCAGTTGTTGCCTCCAGGTTGTTCCGCGTCACGTCGTGCAGCTACCGGGCGACCCTTCATGCCGCCTGGTAGCTGTCGTGTCATGTCTTCTCGCCTGGGAGACTTCATGTCATCGCCCCTGGCTCGGGTCAAGATGCCCCTGCCGTACGTATCTTCCGGCTTCTTTGCCTTCAGGACCCCGCTGCTGTCTTTCGATGCATTTTTGGAGTGGGGTCGTAGCCTCGCTGCTCCAGGGCAACGGGAGGGACATCGAGAGGATGCACTCGCGGAGGATCGGCGGGCGTTGCGAGGTCGCTTGCGTGAGTGGTGCGCCGATCCTCTCGTGCGAGAGGCGCTCTTCATCGCATCCCCTTCACTCTGTGAAAGCCTGCCGTCGTGGGAGGCCGCTCCGGAGGCCGAGGCATCCAAGAAGGTCGAGAAGACCTTGGTGCGCTATTTCGGGCGGATGGCGGGTCGCGCGACGCCTTTTGGCTTGTTTGCTGGACATTCGGTGGGCCTCATCAATGCGTCCGCGCGGCTTCAGGTAAGTGGTCGAGATCGGATTCACAGGCACACGCGATTGGACATGGACTATGTCTGTGCGCTGATCGAGCGTGTGCGGCAGGAGCCTTCTGTCGTCCGCGAGCTTCGCTACGTCCCCAACTCCACTTTGTACCGAATCGGGGGGCATTGGCGATATCTGGAACTGCGGTCCCGGGGGCGCGACCGCTCCTACGGACTGGTCGCCGTTGTTGGCACCTCTTATCTTGAAGCAACGTTGCAGCAGTCCCGAGGCGGCTGCTCCCTGGATGAGCTCGTACAGGCATTGGTGGAAACCCACGAGGGGGTGACCCGCGAGGATGCAGGTGCATACGTCGAAGCCCTCATCCAGTCACACCTTCTGGTGCCAACATGGGCACCGCAGCTCACGGGACGTGAGCCCATACCAGCCCTGCTCGACACTTCGCATGGTATTCCCGCTCTCTCTCATTTCCGGGATCAACTGACCCTGGTGCAGTCGAAGCTCGCCGCTCTTGATCGAGAGTGCGGAGGGCACACCGAGGCACCTTATCTCGAGATCGCTCGGCTGCTGGAGCCGCTTCCCATCCCGGTCACGCTTCCGCGCCTCTTCCAGGTGGACATGTTCCGTCCCCCGGACGAGGCGATGCTTTCACCCTCCGTCGTTCAATCGTTCCTCCACGGAGTCAGGGTGTTGCAGCGTATCTCTCCACGCGCGGTCGACACTCCGCTGGAGCGATTCAAGCAGAAGTTCCTGGAGCGATATGAAGGCCGGCCGACGCCCTTGTTGGAAGTCCTGGACGAGGAGGATGGCATTGGTTTCGTCACGGATGGGCGCACGAGCACCGCTGCGGCACCGCTCCTGGAGGGCTTCGTCTTTCCATTACGTGGCGTGAAGGAGCGCAGCGAGTGGAGTCTCCAACGGGAGCATCTGTTTCGCCTCTTGGAGCGTGCTGCTCGGACCGGCTCACAGGAAATCCAGCTCACCGAAGCCGATATCGAGGCGCTGGCGGCGCGTCAGCCAGGCGTGCTGCCAGAGGCCTTCGCGGCGATGGGGGCTGTGGCCGCGACTTCGCAAGAGGCGCTGGCGCGCGGTGACTTTCGTGTCCTGCTGCTTCACGTCAATGGTCCATCAGGAGCCCGCTTCCTGGGTCGCTTCTGTCACGGTGATGCCGCGCTTGAGGCTCGGGTTCGCCAGCACCTCCGCGATGAGGAGGCCCTTCATCCCGAGGCGGTCTTCGCGGAAATCGTCCACATGCACCAGGGGCGAGTGGGCAATGTCACCTGCCGGCCGGCGTTGCGGCGGCATGACTTGGTGTTCATGGGGCAGTCGGGGGTGCCGGAGCAAGATCGCATCGAGCTGTCAGACCTCTGGCTGGGGATTGAGGGTGATCGGCTCATCTTGCGCTCGAAGCGGCTGGGCAAGCAGGTCATCCCGCGTCTGTCGAACGCGCATGCCTACTTCTCTTATGGATTGGGCATCTATCGGTTTCTCGGCGCACTGCAGGACCAGCCGTGGCAGGGCTTTCAGTTTCAATGGGGGGCGCTGGATGCGGCCCGCTTCCTTCCCCGGGTGAGTCAGGGGCGGGTTGTGCTGTCTCTGGCGCGCTGGAACCTCACGGCGCGTGAGCTGAAGGCGCTCGGGGAAGCTCCCGAGGGTGGGCGCTTCGATGCAGTGAATCGCCTGCGCGAGGAGACCCGGATGCCACGTTGGGTGTGTCTCGTTGAGGGGGACAATCGGCTCGTCGTTGACCTTGACAACGTCCTGTGCGTGGAGATGCTCGTCCAATCCATCAAGGGGCGAACGCGGGTCTCATTGGAGGAGATGTTTCCGGGACCCGACGAACTTTGCGCCGAAGGGGCAGAGGGCCGGTACGTCCATGAGCTGCTGATTCCCTTCGTGCGGGAGTCTGCGTTCGAAGATTTCGCCTCTGGAGCCCCCGCGGTTGCGCAGGCAGATGCACCCGCGCTTACACGGCGCTTCCCGCCCGGCTCGGAATGGCTCTTCTTCAAGCTGTACTTGGGTGTGGGCACCGCGGATCGGCTGCTGCGGACCCTCCTGCGCGAGGAGTTGCGGCGACTGAAGACCACGGGTGCCATCCGCCACTGGTTCTTCATGCGGTACAAGGACCCGGACTTCCACCTGCGGCTCCGGCTTCAGGGAGAGCCCTCCCGGCTGCTGACGGAGGTCTGGCCCTCGCTTCATGCGGCCCTCGAGCCCTTTCTGGCCAACGGGGGCATCCGCCGTATTCAGCTCGACACCTATGAGAGGGAGGTGGAGCGCTATGGAGGGGCCCCTGGTATGGCCCTCTCCGAGATAGTTTTCGCCGCCGACAGCGAGGCGGTGGTCGACATCTTGAATGCCTATCCGGGAGACTCGGGGACAGACCTTCGCTGGCGCCTGGGCCTCAAGGGAGTGGACTGCCTGTTAACGGACCTGGGGCAGACGCTAGACGCCCGCATCGCTATCCTCGAGCGACTACGTGCGGGCTTTGGGGCCGAGTTCCAGGTGAAGAAGGACTTCGAGGAGCAACTCAGCAAGCGCTTTCGCAAGGAGCGCCCAGTCCTGGAGGCGCTGCGCCTTGCTGACGCGTCGCAACAAGGGCCCTGGCGACCTGCGCTGAGTGCATTCCAGCGACGCAGCGAGCAGCTTCGCCCCGTGGCGGAGGCCTTGGGGCGGGGGATGCAGGAGGACGCGTTCGGGCTATCGGTGGGCGAAATGATAGACAGCTACCTCCACATGCACGTCAACCGGATGCTCCCGGACGAGCATCGGCCTCAGGAGCTCATTCTGTATGACTTTCTGCTCAGGCTGTACCGTTCTGCCCAGGCACGGGAAGGCGGGGTATGAGTGACACGCCTCGCCAGCTCTTTCGTCAGGAGGCCCTGGACCACTACAATCGCAGTGAGATTCAGGGGAGTGTGCTGCGACTCACTCCGGGGTGGGTGAGAGCGACATTCTGGGCCATCATGGCACAAGCACTGGTGTTCTCCATTGTGCTCGGTGTCGTGGCCGTGCATGACCATGCACGGGGACCGCTGCTTCTCCGCATCAAAGGGCAGGAGGACGTCACCACCACGATACCGGGGCGGGTGAGTCGAATCCTGGTCAGCCGAGGTGAATGGGTGACGCCTGGGCAAAACCTGGTGGAGTTCTATTCGGGAGACGAGGAGGCCCAGCGTGAGCAGACGCTCCAGGAGTTCCGGGCGCGACTCGCCTCACAGTTGCTCAATCCGCAGAGCCCCTCAGCTCAGGAGTCCGTCGCGGGCTTGCGTGCTCAGCTGGACTTCAATGAGGCCCGTCTATCGGAGCGCTCCATCAAGTCGCCTGTCCGCGGGCGGGTCCAGGATGTCCGAATTCGTGAAGGCCAGTACCTTGGTGCTGGAGAAGTGGTGGTCTCCGTGGTGAGCGATGGACCCGTGGAGGTCAGGGCCTTGTCGCTCGTTCCAGGACGTTACAGACCTCAGCTTCGGACGGGACAGCCGTTTCGCATCGAATTGGAAGGCTTCGCTTACCAGTACACCGATTTGACGGTCGACGCTGTCAGTGATGAGTTGGTGGGGCCCGCAGAGGTTCGCCGCTATTTGGGACCCGCGCTCGCGGACGTGGTCACCCTGGAGGGCCCTGTGGTAGTGGTCGAGTCGCGCTTGCCGACCGACAGCTTCGAGGTGGATGGACACACATACCATTATTATACGGGCATGCCGGGTACTGCGTGGATCCGACTGAGGGCGCGGAGTGCTTGGTTGACCTTATTCCCCATCTTGGAATTGCTCTGGAGGGATCTTGGCTGAGTGGCTCTCAGAATCGGAGGCGCGGTTTCCCGCGCTGAAGAGGTTGGGGGAGCGGCTGCGTGGTCGGCGCATCCCATTCGTTGCCCAGTTCACCGCTGTTGACTGCGGCGCCGCTTGTCTGGCCATGGTGTTGGGGTATTGGGGGCGTCCCACGCGGATGGACGACATCCAGAGCGTCGCGGGACTGAGTCCCCATGGCATCAGTGCGCGCGCACTACTGGAGGTCGGCAGACGCTTTGGCTTGAGGGGGCGTGCGGTCCAGGTCGACATTCATCAGATGCACCTCGTGGAGGCGGGGGCCATCCTTCATTGGGAGTTCCGGCACTTCGTCGTCTTCGAGCGAATGACCCGGACTGGTGTGGAACTGCTCGATCCGGGGCTTGGGCGTCGCTATCTATCCCTGGAGCAATTCCGCAAGGCCTTCACGGGAGTGGCGCTGCTCTTCGAGCCATCGGAGACCTTCGAAACGGGCAAGGCAGCGAGGGGGCCGCATCGCTACTTCCAGACGCTCAGGGTGGCCAGGCCGCTACTGATGCGAGTGGGCGCACTGTCCCTGCTCCTCCAGTTGCTGGCTCTGGCTCTGCCATCGTTGACGGGGGTGGTGGTGGATCGGCTCGTCCCCGGCGGGGATATGTCCTTGCTGGCGGTGTTGGCGGTGGGCATGTCGGGCATCGTCGTATTCCAGTTGGTGTCGTCCCTGATCCGCTCCCACCTGCTTTTGCACCTGCGGACCAACCTGGACGCCCGCTTGACGGTGGGCTTCTTGGACCATCTGGTTCATCTGCCGTTTCCATTCTTCCAGTTGCGGTCCGTGGGCGACCTGATGGGTCGCATCAACAGCAATACCACTGTTCGCGAGGTGCTGACGTCTGGTGCCTTGTCCGCATTGATCGATGGCGGGCTGGTCTTTCTGTATCTGGGGCTTCTGCTCCTTGGAAGCTGGAAGCTGGGGCTGCTGGCGTTGGGCATGGCCTTCTTGAATCTCGTCATCTTCCTTCTGGTGCGCGCACGCCGGCGAGAGCTCATGACCCAGAGTCTGGAGGTGGGAGCGACGGCCCAGAACTATGAGGTCGAGATGCTGGCGGGCATGCAGACCATCAAGGCAATGGGACTGGAGCTTCGTGCCGTCCAGAACTGGTCGAGCCTCTATGTGGATATGCTCAACGTCACGTTGGACCGTGGGCGTCTGGAAGCACTCTTCGATTCGGTGACGGCGGCGTTGCGAATGGCGTCGCCGCTCATCCTAATGATGGCGGGGGCATATCAGGTAATGACCCGGCAGCTCAGTTTGGGGGAAATGCTCGCGCTCAATGCCCTGGCCGCGGGCTTCCTGGGGCCTGTGTCCGGACTTCTTGGCACTGCTTCTCAGTTCCAATTGGTCGGCAGCTACCTGGACCGCGTGGACGACGTGCTGGAGGCTCCGTTGGAGCAGCCGGCAGGCAGCCAGCGTAACAGCATCCAACTGCGTGGAGGCATCCAGGTAAAAAATGCCTTCTTCCGCTATGGCCCCATGACGCCCTGGGTGGTCCAGGACGTCTCCTTGGAGATAGAACCGGGGCAGTTTGTGGCAATCGTGGGGCGCTCAGGGGCTGGAAAGTCCAGCCTCGCTCAACTCTTGCTGGGACTCTATGTTCCGAATGAGGGCAGCATCCGCTACGACGGCGTGGCGCTGAGCGAGTTGGATTTGCACGAACTGCGGCGTCAAGTGGGAGTCGTGCTGCAGAATCCCATGCTCTTCCGGGGGGACATCCGGAGGAATATTGCCTACGCGGATCCCGAGCTGCCACTGGACAAGGTGATGGAGGCGGCGAGTCGAGCGCAGGTGCATGACGACATCCAGCGCATGCCCATGGGGTACAGCACCTTGCTGAGTGATATGGGTGCTTCAGTGTCGGGAGGGCAGCGCCAGCGACTGGCATTGGCGCGCGCTCTCGCTCGAGATCCGGCCATCCTGCTACTGGACGAAGCCACGAATGCGCTGGACGTCCGGACAGAGAAGGCGGTGCAGAGCGCGCTGTCCTCGCTGCGGTGCACACGAATCGTGATTGCCCACCGCCTCAGTACCATCCGTGAAGCGGACGTCATCCTCGTGATGCATGAGGGGCGCTTGGTAGAGCGCGGAACACACCAGGAGTTGCTCGCTCTTCGCGGCCACTACCATGGGCTTGTGTCGACCCAGGACCTCTCCGTGGAGAACGCCGCCTAGGGTGGTGGGGCCAGCAGTTGTCCCGCGTGGCCATGGGTGGGGCCGGGCTCTACCTGGACGATCTGGCCGACCCGGACGCGCTTGCGCAACGCCTCTGGAATCAGCAGACGTGCTTCCAGTTTTTGCTGGCGTGAACTCGCGTCGATCTCGGGCGAGAGGCGATCCACTACTCCGACGAGTGGCGTGTCGGTCCCTTCAATCCAGACCCGGACCTCCACTCCCACTTGAAGGACGTCCGCGATTCCCGATGGCGCGAAGAAACGCAGGCGAAGCTCGTCGCTGACGAGTCGCAATATGGGCGTTGCCCGGGACACCAGCATTCCTGGCTGAAGGTACTGGTCCGAGACACTCCCCGAAAAGGGGGCGCGGATTGACGCATCCTCGAGACCCTGCTGGGCCAGTGCGAGCTGCGCGCGCGCTTCCGCGACGCGAGACCTTGCCAGCTCCAGGTCTGCCAGTGCCAACTCGACCTGGGTCTCCGCTGTCTCCATCGCCTCGGCGGCGCTGAAGGCACGGATTTGTGATTCGCGCTCAAGCTTCTGGCGCGCCTGCGTCAGCAGGACCGCGTAGCGGGACTGCTCCGCGGTCGCCGCGTTGAGAGTGGCCTGTCGCATCGCGACTTCGAGCTGGCGTGTCTTCGTGTCCAGCACGGCCACGACCTGGCCGGCTTCCACGCGTTCCCCTAGTTGGTGCTTGAGTTGTAGCAACCTTCCGTCCTTATCCACGACCACATCTAAAGCCTGCCGAGCGAAGATGACCCCGACCAGAGAGTCGGACCTGCGGGTCGACATTGGGGGATTGGCTGACGCGGAAACGGACGCAAGTAGCACGAGCAGCGAGGGCAGACAGTAGGAGCGACGTGCTGGGGTCATTGTGCAGGAACCTCGAGGAACACACATCTGCCTGTACCTGGGGAGCGGAGCGGCGCATGTCAGCCACTTGGTGTCCGCTTCGTTCAATCGTGCCTGCCAGGTATTAGGATTCACTGGGGAACAGGTCCCTGTCAATTCATGGCGAGGTCAGGACCGGGGCCGATTTCATGCCTACCTTGAGGTGGCTTCCGCTCCTATGTTCCTGGGATGAGTCAGGTCATCGGACAGTGGGTTGGGGAGGGGGACGACAGTCATGGCTCCACGTCGACAGGCCGACATTCTCGTGGTCGGTGGAATCAACACGGACTTTCTCGTCCAGGGGCCTCGGCTCCCGCGCGCCGGAGAGCATGTGGAGGGGCATCTCTTCCTCGAGAGTCTGGGCGGGAAGGGTGCCAACGCCGCCGTGGCCGCGTCCCGACTGGGCGCACGCTCCACGCTGTTGGGCCGGGTGGGCATGGATGCCCGGGGGCTCGCGCTCTTGGAGCAGCTGGAAGGGGAGGGGGTGGAGACTCGCGCCGTGTCCAGGGACCCGGGCTTCTCCACGGGCGTCGTGCTGGAGATGGTGGATGAGAGCGGACGGCGGCAGAGCCTCTCCGCCGAGGGCGCCAACCGGCGGCTCAGCGTCGCGGACGTCATTGCCGCCGAGGACCGCATCTCTGGCGCGGATGTGCTGCTGGCTCAGCTGGCCGCGGTCATCGCGGCGGTGCACATCGCTCGCGCCGCCGGCACGCATGTCGTCCTGGACCCCGCGCCTCCGAGCACCCTCCCGGAGGAATTGCTCGAGGCCGTTCATGTCATCCGCCTCAACGACGCGGAGGCGGAGGTGCTGACGGGGCTCGAGGTGGTGGACCGCGACTCCGCGCGAAGGGCCGCGGAGAACCTGTTGCGCCGAGGCGTGGGCACGGCCGTGGTGGCCGCGCCTCAAGGGACGCTGCTGCTGGGGACCGAGAGCGAGCTCTGGCTGCCGAACCTGCCCGTGGACTGGGTGGACACCACGGGCGCGGGGGATGCGTTCTCCGCCGCCCTCTGTGTCGCCCTGGGCGAACGTCGCTCGCTCACCGACGCAGCGCGCTTCGCTCACGCGACGGCGGCCCTGGCCACCATGCGACTGGGGGCACTGTCGGGGCTCCCCAATCGAGACCAGGTGGTGTCGTTCATGGCGCGCATCGACTCGCTCGCGCTGTCTCCGGAGCCCGTCTCCTGGTGAGGGGTCGAGTCGCTCTTCCTCGACCCCTCCAGTCTCCAGCGCGCCCCTCGTTGCCTATGCCCTGCTACTGGCCCGCGATTTCATAGGGTCTGAGAGACACCACCGCGTTGCCGCGTGCTCCACCATGGTTGGTGTAGGAGTGGTTCTTCTCCAAGGTGTAGTACGAGTCAACGTAGTCATCGTCGTTGCTGAACCATTCACCAGGCATGCGAGCCACCAGTTCGCTGCCCAGGGCCACCAGGGCGGAGATCTCCGGATGGCCCATGGCCGTCAGGATTTGACTCGCGATGGTGAACAGATAGCTCACCAGTTCTTGATAGTTGGTGTTGTCGTCGTGCTCCATGAGGACCACGTTCGCCGCCGCCCAGCGGTAGCGGTCCCAGAAGATCAGGACCTGGTTCGGCGAGTACGTCCTACCGTCTGTCTCCAGGTAGGGCATGTCGACGATATCCAACTGCGGCTCGTCGCGGCTGGGGTCGACACCGTTGACGATGGCATAGACCTCCGCGTCGCCGGAGATCCACGGCTCCTCGTCGTCGTTCAGATAGACGCGGTCGAGAATCGTCACCGGCGTGCTGGTCGCCGCCGCGCTGACAGTCGGGAGCGGCATGGGACGCTGGCCGAGCGCCACGAGGCGCTCGCGCATGAGCTTGACGCCCGCGGCCAGGTCCTTGCGCGAGTCGATGTCCACCACCAACACCGGTTGCTCGGGCATCCGTTGCACGTCCAGGCGGTGCACGCCGCCATGTCGGTCGAAGGCCTCGATGAATCGCCACTGGGAGTCATTCCCATCCGGCTCGTATGCATAAAGGGGCTCAACGCCTCGCTTCAGCGCCGGCAGCATGGAGGCACTGGCGAGACGAAGCTGGAGCAGGCTGTCCAGCTCGCGCTCCAGGCCCTTGCGCTGGCGAATGCTCAGGTCCGCGCGCCCCACCACAGCCGAGACAGAGGAGGGGGCCGACACCGTGCCCAGCCACTGCTTCAAGTCCACCGCCAGGTGCTCGCCACTCAGGCGCGAGGCGAGGTCCCTTCGCAGCACCGCGTCCTGCTTCGCCAGCGTCAGCGCCAGCTCGCGTTTGTCGGCGGCCAGCGACACGCTGATGCGTTCGCGCAGCGCCGCTGAATTCAAGGCAGCGGCTTGAGCTTGGCGAGCTTCGCTCAGGCACACGAGCAGCGCGACTACCATCCCTATCCGTTTCATTGGATTCTTCCGGTGGTGAGTGGGGTGACGGGCCAGCCGCCGTATGCGCACGGCAAGTCTGTCCCAGACACAATTGAGCACGGCCCGCACTCTGAAGTCGAACGTCCGCCTCACCTGCGCGTTTCGGAAGAGACAGCCCCCTGTATCGTGCCTTTGGCTGCTTCAGCCCTGACACGGGTCTCAACTGACAGCATTTTGAGTCGGTCAATCGCTTCGGTTGCGGCACGCGTGTATCTCTTCAGCGTGCCCATCCGTCTGATACTCACCGCGAGCGCGTACGGTCGGGCTCGGCGGCGTCGCGCAGGCGCTCGGCTTCGAGCGAGTCGTAGACCTCGCGGACCCACCGCTCCGCCATGGCGCGGGAGGTGTCGGAGACAGTGCGAGCCTTGTCCTGGGTGTCATCCTCGAACGTCAGCACAGGGTTCTTCGCATCGCGCGCGGCGGCGGCGGCCAGCAGCTCATGCTCGGAAGCCGTCGGCTCCAGCTTGAAGAGGTCCACGAGCTGCGACACTGCGCTGTCCTGGAGTTGGCGGTAGTTCAACAGCCGTGCGGGCCCCTGACGTTCGCGGTACGCCCGCAGCCCCGCCTCACAGAGTCGCGCGAGCACCCGGGCGCCATACTCCTCCAGCGACAGCTCGGAGAGCCGCCCCGAATCAAGTCCGACGCGTGCGGGCTCCAGCACTCCAGGCAGCATGTGCGCGCCCCGGTGCTTCTGATGCGAGGCCATGACCTCCACCGGGTCTCGATAGAGGAACAGCCATGGCACTCCGGGAAACGCCCGCTGGAGCAGCGGCAGCTCCAGCACGTGCCACGCATCCAGCTTGAGGAAGACGCCCTCTTCCTCGGGGTTCCGCCGCTGACCGAGCGCCGCGACGACCGCGCGCAGCCACTCGATTCGCTGTTCGTCGGTGACGTGTCGGAGCCGAAGGTGCAGGCGCAGGACGACATCCACGGGGCTCGCTTCGGACAGCACGATGTGGCGGGGCAGCGCGGCCAGGAGCTGCGCGAGCAACGTCGACCCACAGCGGGACATGTGGAACACGAGGCCCTTGACGGGCAACCCCGGACGCACGGCGCGGCGCGCCACCAGCGTCTCCATCGACGTCTGGTGCCGGAAGAGCAGGGCGAACGGGTTGCGAAGCCTGCGCTCCAGCGTCTCGTCGAAGAACGGGTCCGTGAAGCGCTTGTCGCCCAGGTGGCACCAGTCGACGCGAGGCACCTCCCCATCGACGTGGATGCGCGCGGGAATCCAGCCCTCCAGTCGCGCGTCATCCGGCGCGAGGCTCATACCCAGTCTCCGAGCCAGCTCCGGCGTGCATCCCGGATGAGGTCCTTCAGCTCCTCCGCGCTGAAGTGACAGCCCTGCTCCGCGCCCAGGCGGGTCGCCAGCGCGAGGAAGGCCGACACCTCCATCGGGGCTCGCAGCGCCTCCTGCAGCGACAGGTCCTCCAGGACGCGCTGGCGGAAGCGCTCGAAGTCCTCACGCGACACGGACGCCGCCAGGGGCCATGGCCCGCGCGAAGACGTCACGGAGCCAATCATCCACCACGCAGTCGAGCACCAGGTGCACGCGGTCCGTGTCCCCGAAGTTGTCCACGCGGTGGGGGAGGTTGAAGTTCAGGTACCAGCACTCGCCGGGCTGGAGGTCCACGCGCTGGCCCGCGAGGACGAAGGCCACGTCGGGGTGCGTGACGAGGGGGATGTGGAGGCGCACCTCGCCATCCTCGAAGCCCAGGTTGTAGTCCGTGTGCTCGCGGATGTGCGCCCGCGCCGCGAGCTTCAACAGTCGCGCGGAGCCGATGGGACATTGGAACGCCGCGAGCGCCTCGCGAAACGCGGGGCAGCGCCCGAGCAGCGGTGTGTCCTCGTAGCTCTGCCGTGCCGTGGGGTCGGGGTAGAGCCGCCCCTCCATGCCACCCACGGAGCGCAGCGGCACGCCGCTCCAGTCGCCCTCGTAATAGCGGGTGTTGAAGTGCGGCACCCACGTCTCCGCGGGCAGGCGCGCCAGCTCGTCCCGCAGTCGCGCCGCGTCGAAGGAGAGAGGCAGTCGGAGCCGGTCGGGCACGGGTGAAGGGGCCATGCGGTGGAGTTCTACACCGTTCCCCTGTCCCACGACTCAGCCCGGGGTGCCCGCCCTGGCGCGGTGCTCGGCCTTCGCTCGCGCCAGGGCCGCGTGGGCTCGGGCCAGCGTCTCCCGTGGGTCTTCTTCACCCGTGACGGCCACCACGGCGCTGTGGAACTCGAAGGACCCCAGCTCTTCGTGGAGCCGGGTGCGCACGGCCTCCGTGGCCTCCGCATCCTGGCCCGGCAGCGCCACCAGCAGCGAGCCTCCCTCCCAGCGCACCGCGAAGCCGGTCGGCGCGCCCACGTCCTCCAGGCGCCGCGCCACGTCGCGCAGCGCGCTGTCTCCCACGTCGAAGCCCTGCCGCAGGTTGAGCCGGCCCAGTCCCACCAGGTCCACCAGGAGCACACCGCACGGCGCGCCGTCTCGGCGGCAGCGACCAATCTCCCGCAGCAGGCGCTCCTCGCCGACACGCCGCGTGGCCAGCCCCGTGAGCGCATCCACGCGCAGCATCCGCTCACGGTCATCCCGGGGCGAGGTGCCCCCCAGCTCGGAGAGCGTGAGGAGCTGCGCGGTTCCTCCTGGAATCGGGAAGGGCCGGGCCACCCAGCGGAGGCGGCGCGGACGCGGATGCTCCAGCGCGAGCGTCAGGTGCAGTCCCCGTGAGGACTCCGACGCGAGGTCGAGCAGCAGCGAGCGGCCGGAGGGGTCCGCCGTCAGTCCCGCAACGTGCTGACGGAAGGCGTCGAACGTCAGCTTCGGAATGCTCTCCAGCGGCAGGCCCAGCATCTCCGACAGCGCGGCGTTGCCCGCGAAGGGCTGCCGTCCAGGCGCCACCAGCAGCGTCGCCACGTCGAGCGCTTGGATGGCGTCGCGGATGTGCGCCAGCGCCGCGACCTCCGAGCGCGAGGGCTCCTGTCGCGAGCGCCCCACGTCGCGGGCCTCCATCCGCGCACGGGACTTGAGCTCCAGGTCTCCCGCCACGCGTCGGGCCAGCTCACGCAGCGCGGCCAGGTCCTCCGTGCCGAGCACGAGGGGCCGCGTGTCGATGACACACAACGTGCCCAGGACTTCTCCACTCGGCGTCACCAGCGGCGCGCCCGCGTAGCTGCCCACGATTCCGTCGCGCACCAGTGGGTTGTCTCGAAACACCGGATGGCGCGTGGCGTCCGGGACAACCAGCGACTCGCGGCCCATCACCACGTGGTGACAGAAGGCCCAGTCGCGAGGCGTGCCTCTGTCTCGCGCGAGCGCATGGGGCAGCCCCACGTGCGCCTTGAACCACTGCCGATCTCCCAGCACCAGCGTCAGCAGCGCCACGGGCACGGCGAAGGCCTGCGCCACCTCGGTGACCAGCTCCTGGAGCTCCGTCTCGGGCGGGCCCTCGTCCACCAGTCGCATCGCTTCGATGCGCTCCAGTCGCTGACGCTCGTCGTCCGTCGAGCTCTCGGCGGCGGTAGAGGGCAGGGGCCGCTGGCCCGCGAGGACGCGACGCACGGTGTCCCGCACCGTCTCCACGGACGCTCGGCGGCTCAAGAGCGAGTGGATGCCGAGCGCGTCCTTGAGCTGCCACGCCCGCACGCGCAGCTCGTCGAACGCCGTCACCACCACCACCTGCGTGGCCTCCGCGTCCTCTCGCTCGCGCAGCCACGTCAGCAGCGAGAAGCCATCCACGCGCGGCAGCGCCAGGTCCGTGAGGAGCAGGGCGGGGGCGCTGCGCTGTCGCACCACCTCCTGTGCCTCCGCGCCATCCCGGGCCAGCACGCCCTCCAATCCCTCTCCGGTGACGAGGGCAAGCAATCCAGCGGCTCGGTGAGGATCAGGCTCGGCGATGAGGGCGTAGCGGGCCATGTTTCACGGATGCTGCCACGGATGGCGGCTCGCTGGTTACAGGGCCCGCACCCGCCAGGTTGCTCGGGTGTCAGTGGAGGCGCGGACCTACCGGGACTCCCCCGGGGGCACCGGGGCGGCCTGGGGGTAGCGGACGAAGAGGCGACGCAGCGCGCCCCGCTGACGGCCCAGCTCCTCCGTGCGCGCCGCCGAGTCCACCAGCAGCATCAACCCCAGCCCCACGCACGCCGGCAGCAACGGCAGCACCCAGCCGAAGTCCGCCGCGAGCCACCCCACCAGCCCGACATGCACCACGCCGAACCCCAGCGCGGTCAGCGCCACGGCGCGCAGCGTGCGCGAGCGTCGGCACCGCCAGCCGAAGAGCAGCAACACCACGGCCGTCTCCAACAGGCCCGCCAGCGCCACGAGTCCCGACGAGCGCATCAGCCGGTCCGCGCGCAGGTTGTCCAGGGCGAAGGCGTGAATCTCCACTCCCGGCACCGCCACCTGTCCTGGAAGCGTGCTCTGCCCATGGAGCCCCGTCGCGGTGACACCCACGAAGACCGTCTTGCCTCGCAGCGCCAGGTCCAGCCCCACCGAGCGCGGGTCCGCCTGGAGCACATCCGCCAGGCTCACCCGGGGCAGCCAGTCCGGCGCGGGCAGGCGCATCAGCGGCGCGCCGTCGTCGAGGGTCGCCCGACGCAGCAGGGACTCGAACTGTTCGGGCATCAGGCGCAGCGCGGTGGCCAGGGCCAGGGACGGCCAGACATGCCCATCCACGCCGACGACGTAGGGATAGCGGCGGATGACGCCATCCGCGTCCACCAACATGTTCAGCGTGCCGCTGCCCTGCGCCGCCATCCGCAAGGGCGCGATGCTGCCGGCGACCTCGCGGGCCTGGAGCCGCAGCGAGTCCACGGGCAACGGCAACGGCGAGCCGAGCACCCCGTCCGCGAGCGGCGGCATCAGCGACACGTCTTCGGTGAGCGCGGCTGCGCCGAGGATGACGGTGCCGTTCTCCGCGAGTGACTCCGCCAGTCGGGCATCCCCGTCCTGGGCATGCAGCCGCGCTTCCAGGTCCGCCACCAGCGCGGCGCCCGCGGGCTGGTCCGCGAGGCCCGAGTCACGCAGCGCCCCCAGCACGTCCTCCCCCAGCTCCAGCGCATCCCGCGAGCCGGGCTGGTCGAACACCACGTCCACCGCCACCGCCGCGGGACGCTGGGCCGCCATCGCGCGAAAGGCCCGGGCCCACGTCGCGCGCGACAGCGGCCACCGCTCGCCCAGCGCGGACAACGCCCGGTCATCCACCTCCACCAGCACCAGGTCCGCGCTGCGAGGGACTCCCGGCAGGAGCCGGCTCGCGGCCTGGTCATACAGCCCGCGCTCGAACAATCCCGGCGCGCCCCCTGTCACCGCCGTCACTCCCGCGAGCGCGAGCCCCACCACTCCCGCCAGTCCTCGCCACATCGCGGGGGAAGGGCGAGGGAGGCGCATGCCACGCGCGGGTGACTCGGGGCTCGGGGGCATCGGTGGACTCAGGGGCTCAGGGGCGGAGGTCGAACGCGAAGATCTTCGATGGGAAGCCGATGAAACCATCAGCGTCCACCGGAAGCACGCGCCAGAACCACTTGCCCGTGAGGTCCGTCGGCACGGTGAACGCCTGGCCTTGCGCCTCGTACGTGCGAGCGCTCGCGGCGAAGTCCGCCGTCCGGCCCAGCTCCACGCGGTACGTCTTCGCGCCCACCACGGTGAACCACTCCAGCTTCGGCGGCGTGGTGAAGCTGCCTCCCCGTGGCCCGTTCAGCAACGGCGCGGTGAGCAACGGCCGGGGCGGCTCCGGCGCGGCACCAGGCAGCACGCGGGAGCCATGGCCTCCGGCCACCTCGACCTCGCCCTGGTCCGCGCCCAGCGCCACCTTGCCCTCGAGCGTCTCCAGGCGGCTGCCGCCGTCCTCTTGAGCCGACACGCGGAACTGAGTCCCTCGCACGCCTGCCACCGCGCCTCGCGTGCGCACCTCGAACACGGAGCCCTCGCCACCCGGCGCGGCCACCGTCTCCACCGAGCCGCGCATCAGCTCCAGCCGCACCACGCGCTTCGAGTTCGCTCCCAGCTCGATGGCACCCAGGCGCAGCAGGCTGTCCGCCATCACCCGCACCCGGCTGGTGTCCGCCAGCTCCAGCTCCGCGCTCGCGTCCTTGTTCGTCTGGAACAGCTCGCCTGTGTAGAGCGAGTCCCCCACGCCGCGGGGCTTCAGTGCCTCGGCGCTGGGGCCCGCGGAGACGTCTCCGTTGGCCGCGCGCACCTGGGCCACGCGGGGCTGCGCGGGACGCTCGACGTAGGCGAACTGGAGCTGACCCGGCTCCCCCGGTACCGCCGGAGGTGCCACCGCGGACACGCGCGTGCGCGCCACGCCCGCGGACACCAGCACGTCCGCCGCGGCCTTCGCCACCGCGAGGCCCTGTCCATCCAGCCGCTCCGCGTCCGGCAGCCGCGCGGCCACCGTCACCGAGCGGATGGCGGGCCGCGCCATGAGCGCCTCCGCCACGTGCCTCAAGCACGCCTCCGTCGCGGGCCCCTTCGGCTCCAGCTTGCGTCCCAGCTCCACGCGGCCGTTGACGAAGCGCAGGCCGCCGCACGCGTCACTTCGCGTCGTGTCCTGGGCCCAGGCCTGGGAACCCGACAGGGCGAACACCATCAACCAGGGAAGGGTCCGAGTCATGGCGTGGCCTCTTGCGCCGAGGGCTCGGCGGTCTTCACGATGTTGAACTCGACGCGGCGGTTGTTCTCCCGGCCCCGCGCCGTCGCATTGCTCTCCACGGGCTTCGTCTCGCCGTGGCCCACCGCTTCCAGCCGCTCCGGCGAGATTCCGGCCTTCAGCAGGAACTCCCGCACGTTGTTCGCGCGGCGCTGCGACAGGTCCAGGTTGCTCGTGTCCGAGCCCTGGTCATCCGTGTGTCCCTCCACGCGCACCCGCTCCAGTTGCGGGTTCGCCTTGAGGACCGCGGACACCTGCGCGAGCAGTCCGTAGGACTTGGGCAGGATGACGTCCTTGCCGGTGGCGAAGTAGACCTTCTCGAGGATGACGATGCGCGAGCCTTCCAGCCGCACGCTGGACTTGCCCTTGTCGGGGCACCCGTCCTCGTCCTTCACGCCGTTGATGGTCTCCGCTTCCAGCGGGCAGGCATCCACCGCGTCCGGCACGCCGTCGCGGTCATTGTCCGGCTCCGGGCAGCCGTCCGTGTCCTCGAAGCCGTCCAGGTCCTCGGGCTCCGTGGGGCAGCGGTCCTCGGAATCGATGAGCCCGTCGCCGTCGGTGTCCACCGCCGGAGGCGCCAGCGTCAGCGGGGTGCTCGGCGCTGGAGTGGAGCCGGCATCCGTCGTGTGCTCGGTGGGCGAGTCCGGGCAGCCATCCTCGTCCTGGTAGCCGTTGAACGTCTCCGGCTCGCCAGGGCACACGTCGGGGCCATCCAGGATGCCGTCGTTGTCGTCGTCCGGGTCCAGGCAGTTGTCGTCGTCCTGGAAGCCATCGAAGTCCTCGGGCCCCAGCGCGCAGTGGGACGAGGACGGGGCCGCGGGCGACGAGGCCGTCCAGGCGAGTCCTCCGAGCAGGCGGAAGCCCGGCGTGCCGTAGCCTCGCGTGAGGCCCGGTCCCGCGCCCACGTGCGCCGACAGCTCCTTCGTGACGCGGTACTTCACCGCGCCGAGCGCCTCCAATGGACGCTCCTCGGAGTTGGACTCCTTGAGCCCCAGCGCGCCCGCCAGCGTCGCCGCGACGGACAGCTTCTGCGTGAGCGGCACCTCCGCGCCCACGCCGTAGGTGAACTCATGGCCCACGCGCAGGTTGCGCAGCCGCTGCTCGCCGCGAAGATTCACGCCGACATTCGCCAGCAGCCGCAGCGAGTCTCCCACCCACTCGGCCGCGAGCCTCGGCTGGAAGGTGAGCCCCTTGGCCCCCAGGTAGTCCGCCGCGCCCGCCGTGGGCAGCGTCACCGGCGCGACGAGGGCCAGGTGCAGGCCGCCCTCCGTCGACAGCAGCCGCAGCTTCGGCACCAGCCGCAAGTCACCCACGCCTGTGCCAGCGGCGCCGTTCGCCAGCGTGGGGGAGATGGCCGTCGCGGGCTGCGACGTCGTCGTGGTGAGGGGCAGCGACACGCCCAGCTCCACCCGGTCGAACAGGGCCACCGCGCCCATCAGGTCCACGGAGAGCTGACTGTCGACGATGCGGTACACGAACTCGTCGCGACGCGGATCCAACAGGTTGAGCGGATCCTCCGCGTAGTTGACCGACAGCCCCAGGTTCCACTCCAGGTGCTTGCCCACGCGCGCGCCATGCAGCCCCAGCACGTCGTAGGCGCCAGGCCCGGGCTTGTACTGCTGCACGTCGATGGCCTGGGACGCCTGGACCTGCGCTCGGGCCGTGCCCGTCGTCAGGAGGAGGACACCCAGCAGCGCCAGCATCAGGGAGCTTCCGACGTCAGCCGCGTGCCGCGCCCGGGTCCTCGTGCTCCGTCCGCGAGAGGCGGGGGGGAGGGGGTGAAAATGCACTCGCATGGCCCGACGGTGCCAGAAGGGCCCGGGCCACATCAACGTGCCGCCAACAATTGGGAGACGTGGAGCGCCAGCGAGGGCAGGGGCTGCGGCTTGGGGAGGACCAGGTCCACCCCCAGCTCCCGGGCCCGCGCCGTCAGCTCCGGCGAGGCGAACGCCGTGAGCAACACCACCCGCGTGTCCGGCGTGAAGCGGCGCACGAAATCCGCCAGCACCAGCCCTTCCTCGGATTGGGTGCCGCTCAACCGCAAGTCGCTGATGACCAGGTCGTAGCGGCCCGTCGTCATCAGCCCCAGCGCTTCATCCAGCGCCTGCGCCGAGTCCACGCGATACCCCGCGCTCGCGAAGAACTGACCCAGCACCCAGCACAGCGCGGATTCGTCGTCGACGATGAGGAGGTTCTGGGACACGCGCGGGCCGTGAGCAAGTCAGGGGCCAGGGGTCCATTTCACCCGGCCTCACCGAGTTTTCCAGCACTTGCGAGCCCACCCCCTTCCAGCAGAGGCGGGTTTTTCCAGATCATGGATCCGATTTCTGGAATCCGGATCTGTTGATTCCCAAACGTTTCAGCCGCTCATAGAGGGAGGAGCGGGGGATTCCAAGGCGGAGGGCGGCGCGCTCGACGTGGCCATTCTCGCGGCGCAGCACGCGCTCGATGTGGCGGCGCTCCAGTTCCTCCAGCGTCAGGTCGTCCTCGACGCGGGCCTCGTCGGTGGAGGCCTCGAAGCGCAGGTCTCCTCGAGACAGGGGGCCGCCGCCGGACAGCAGCACGGCGCGCTCCAGCACGTTGCGCAACTCGCGGATGTTGCCGGGCCAGGGGTAGCGCGTGAGCGCGGCCTCCGCGTCGGGCTGCAGTCCCACGCCGCCCCGTCCGCGCGCGCCGGCCATCTCCGCGAGGAAGTGGCGGGCCAGCACGAGGATGTCCTCGGGGCGCTCGCGCAGCGCGGGCACGTGGAGGATGAGCGTGCTGACGCGGAAGTAGAGGTCGCTGCGGAAGCGCTTCTCGCGCGTGGCGACGTTCAGGTCCTGGTGGGTGGCGGCGATGAGGCGCACGTCGACGCGCCTGTCTCGCACGTCACCGAGCCTCCGGAAGCGCTTCTCCTCCAGCACCTTGAGGAGCTTGGGCTGGACGGCCAGGTCCATGTCGCCAATCTCGTCGAGGAACAGCGTGCCCCGGTCCGCCACTTCCAACAGGCCCTGCTTCGCGGCCACCGCGCCGGTGAAGGCGCCCTTCTCGTGGCCGAACAGCTCCGAGTCCAGCAGGTCCTTGGACAGCGCCGCGCAGTTGAGGTCCACGAAGGGCGCGTCCGCGCGCGGGCCGCCCTCGTGCAACCAGCGCGCGAGCACGCTCTTGCCGCTGCCCGTCTCACCGGTGACGAGCACGGGGCTGTCGCTGTGCTGCATGCGCTCGGCCTCGGCGCGCAGGCCCTGGATGGCGGCGCTGGTGCCCAGGAACGGGTCCACCGTGGCGCGCGCATTGCGGGACAGGTCGGCGCGCAGGCGCTGGCGCTCGCGGCGCTGCGCCACCAGTCGCTCCAGGACGACCTTGAGGACGGCCAGCTCCACGGGCTTGGTGAGGAACTGCTCGGCGCCCTCCTTGACGGCCTGCACGGCCAGCTCGATGGAGCCGTGGCCGGTGAGGACGACGAGCGGCACGGCCGCGTCGATCTCCTTGAGGCGGGGCAGCAGCTCCAGCGCGGTGCCGTCCGTGAGTCGGTAGTCCACCACCGCGACGTCGGGGCGGTGCGTGCGGAAGACTTCCTGGGCCTCGGCGAGGCTCTGGGCTTCGTCCACGTCGAAGCCGTGGGCGGTGAGGTAGCCCCTCATGCCCAGCCGGACGCCGGGCTCGTCGTCCACGAGGAGGATGCGGGTTCGAGTCATGAGGCGAGTGAGTCCAGGTGCATGCTGACGGAAGGCGAGGACACGGCTGGTAGCAGCAGTGTGACTTCAGCGCCACCCTCCGGATGGTTGCGCAGGCGAATGACGCCCTGATGTTCCTCGAGGATTCGCTGGACGATGGACAAGCCCAGTCCCGTGCCGCCCCGTCGCTTGCTGAAGAAGGGCTCGAAGACGTGGGGCAGGTCCTCCTCGCGAAAGCCCGGCCCGCCGTCCCTCACGGTGCACCGCACCCAGGCGCGGCCCTCTTCTTCCAACTGCGCGGTGGCCACCTTCACGCTCGTGCCCGCGGGCGAGTGCTGCACGGCGTTCTCCACCACGTTGCGGAAGACATGGAACAGCCGCCGCGAGTCCATGCGCACCGGCGGCAGGGCCTCCTCGAGCGTCCGAGTCACCGTCACGCGGGACTGCTCTCCGGTGAGCGCGCACGCATCCAGCGCCTCCTCGACGACGGGCCGCACGGGGCCCTCCACCCACTCGCCCCGGGTGGGGCGGCCATACTCGAACAGCTCCTGGGTGAGGTGGTTGAGGCGACGCACCTCTCCGCGCAGCACGTCCAGGTAGGGGGCCAGCTCCGCGCGGGCTCCGACGGTGGCCTCCACCGCGTCCACCACGGCGGAGATGGAGAAGAGGGGGTTTCTGACTTCGTGGGCCACGCCCGCGACGATGGCGCCCATCGCGGCCATCGTCTCGCTGCGGCGCAGGCTGGCCTGCAGCTCCAGCAGGCGCGTCACCTCGGTGGCGACGACGATGATGCGCGAGTCCTCGCCGCCCACTTCGTCCACCCACGCGGCGGACAGCTCCCACGTGCGCCGCGACCGCGGGTCCTTCACCTCGCGGGTGAGGCTGCCATGCGTGCGGCGCAACTCCTCCACCAGCGGCAGCGTGCTGGACCACGGCGGCTCGGTGGCGACGGTGGACAGGGGCTGCCCGGACGGGTCCAACCCGCCGAAGAGGATGCACGCGGCGGCGTTGAGGCGCTGGATGGTGCCGTCCGCGCCGAGCACGACGAGCGGCGAGGTGACGGCGTCGAACGTGCGGCGCCACTCCTGGGCGGAGCGACGGAAGCTCTCGTGGAGCCGCTGGCGCAGCTCGTCCGCGAGGTAGCGGTCGGTGATGTCGGTGACGACGCAGCCCACGTGCAGCTCGCCCTGGCTGTCCTTCGCGGAGGCCGCCGCGCGGCTGCGCACCCAGCGCACGCGGCCGTCGGCGCAGATGAGGCGGTGCTCCAGCTCCACCTCGGAGCCGGGCGCGAGCGATTCGATTCGGGCGCGGTAGCGAGCGCGGTCCTCGGGGTGGATCATCTCCGCCCACAGAGGTGGCGGGCCTCCGCCGGGGCCGGGCTCGACGAAGGCCGAGGCGGGGTAGCCCGTGGTGCGCTCGATGACGGGCGTGCAGTAGAAGTCGCGCAGCGCGCCGTCGCGCAGCTTGCCGCCCCACAGGTAGTCGGGCAGCGAGCGCGTGAGCACATCGAGGAGGCCCTCGTGCTCCTGGAGGCTCTGCTCCGCGCGCATGCG
This sequence comes from Myxococcus qinghaiensis, assembly GCF_024198215.1. Lineage (GTDB taxonomy): Bacteria > Myxococcota > Myxococcia > Myxococcales > Myxococcaceae > Myxococcus > Myxococcus qinghaiensis. The sequence goes on along the minus strand of NZ_JAKCFA010000007.1, from coordinate 318,076 downwards.
CTCGGTCAGCTCCGAGAGCGCGGCGATGACGCCGAGCACCTCGCCGCCGGTGCCGCGCACGCGCGAGTAGCTGCCGAACCAGAAGCGGGGTTCGCCCGGCGCGGCGGGAGTCTCTACCTCCAGGCAGGTGTCCTGGACGGGCGCATCCGTCTCCAGCGCGCGTTGGAGCCGCGGCGCGAGCATCCGCCCCAGCGCCGGCATCACCTCAGACACATGGCGGCCCAGGTGTCCGCCCGCGGGCAGGCCGTTCATGGCGGCGAGGGCCGCGTTGACGTGGATGTAGCGCAGGTTGCGGTCGAAGAAGGCGAAGCCCACGGGCGTGACGTCCATGATGGCGTCGCGCAGGGCGCTGGAGTCACCGGCGCTGCGCAGGGCGGCGTCGCGCTCGCGGCGGGTGCGTTCCCGGGCGTGCGCGAGCAGCAGCGCGGGCGTGCCGGCGCACGTCAGCACCAGGGCCGCGGTGGAGAGGACACGGGGCAGGGGACTCGCCGCATCCGCGCTGGCCCACGCCCATTCGATGAGGGCGGCGAGCGCGGTGGCCATGAGGACGGCCAGCAGCATCTGACGACGGGTGGGGAACTCGTGCATGGGGGTGTGAGGAGCGCGAGCCTAACCGGAATCGCGCTCGGCACCGCGCCGCCAGGCCTGGGGACAGGTGCCTCCGTCGTTCGGTGAGCAAGGGGGCGGGTCCTCCGCGCCCGCCAGGCTCACGGCAGACCCGGCTGCTCCAGGTGCATCCCCGACTCGCGCGCCGCGCGCTCCAGCAGGGCGCGCACCTCCTCATCGGAGGTCTGCTCGAACTGTCGATACCAGAGGCCCACCGCGAAGAACGGCTCCGGGGTCCGCGCGCACACCGTCTCGTCCGCCAGCGCTTCAATGGACTCGCACGTCTCCAGCGGCGCCACGGGCACGGCGACGATGATGCGAGCCGGACCCAGCTCACGGAGCGCCGTCACCGCCGCGCGCATGGAGGAGCCGGTGGCGAGTCCGTCGTCCACGAGGATGACGTTGCGTCCGCGCACGTCCAGCGCGGGCCTGCCCTGGCGGTAGTGGGCCTCGCGGCGCCGCAGCTCCTGGCCCTCTCGCTCGGCCACCTCGTCGAGATCCTCCGGGAGGATGCCCGCCTCGGCAATCACCTCGGGGTTGAGCACGCGCACGCCGCCGGTGGCGATGGCGCCCATCGCGAGCTCCTCGTGACCGGGAGTCCCCAGCTTGCGGACGATGAACACATCCAGGGGCGCGCCCAGCATGCGTGCTACCTCGTAGCCCACGGGGACGCCGCCGCGCGGCAGGGCCAGCACCCGGGTGTTCGGGCGATGGCCATGATGCGCGAGATGCTCCGCGAGGACTCGACCCGCCGTGAAGCGGTCCTGGAACGCAGGGCCTTGCATGTGAAGCTCCTTGTCGGCTGCCTCCTGGCGTACCTCTCCCGCTGAAACTGGCCATGCAGCACGCGGGAAGAATCGGCCTGCCCCGCTCACCGCTCGTCGGACGAGCGAGGGCAAGGCCCTCCGAGGTCCGCCCGTCGGGAGCGCCTTCGCGAGGGACTCCCGGCAGGACGGTTGCCTGGCGCTCAGGAAGGCTGCTCGCCGGCGTCGCCCGCGATGATGGTGGGCATGCCCCCCGGCTGTCCTGGCGCTGGCGGGTCGTGGATGCCCGGCGGGGTGATGTCCGGCGGGAGCGGCGGCTCGATTTCGGGAGGATTGCGCTGAGGAGGCTCCTCCTCGGGCGGCTGCCTGACTGGCGGCTCACGCTGGGGCGTTTGCGGGTCGGGCTCCTTCACCGGGTTGTTGGGCGTCGGCTCGCGCGTGGGCGGCAGCGGCGTGGGCGTTCCGGGAATCGGCGGTTGCTGCGTCGGCATGCGTGGCGTGCTCCTGAAGAGGTCGTCTATCCGCCCGCTCAACCTGTGCACGCCCGGGCAGGCGGGCACCGCCCCGAACAGGTCCCAGGCGGGGCCTTGTGCCCTCAGGGGCTCATGGGTGGCGAGCATCCCCTCGGGGCCTGGAGCCGCCGGCCCGTGGCTGCTGCACCGCGGCACGAGCGCCTTCACCTTCCCCCGATGGGGCTCATCGAAAACCGGACAGGAGGCACGAAATGAAGGCAGCCATTTGGGGGCTCGGGGGGCTGGGGGTGGGCGTGGGGTTGATGTACTGGACGGATCCTCGCAGTGGTCGGTGGCGCAGGTCCCACCTGCAAGGCAAGGCGGTGCACGCCGCCCACGAAGCCGGAAGCGCGGCGGGCGTCGTGAAGCGGGACCTGGCCCAGCGCTCGCGGGGCCTGTTCCTGGAGTCCATCGGCCGGTTCCGCTCCGAGACGGTGGATGACGTGACGCTCGCCGAGCGCGTCCGCTCCGCGCTGGGTCGCGTGTGCTCGCATCCCGGCTCCGTGAAGGTGGCCGCGCGCGATGGCGTGGTGACGCTGGAGGGCTCCATCCTGCTCGACGAATTCAAGCGCGTGGTGCCGTTCATCCGGCGCGTGCGCGGCGTGCGCGGCGTGGAGAATCGGCTGCTGCCCTTCGCGGACTCAGCGCGTCGGTCCGAGCTTCAAGGCGGGCTCGCGCGCGGGGGACCGTCGCGGACCTTCGGCCCGGCGCACTGGTCTCCCTCCGCGCGGTTCTTCGGCGCGCTCGGGGCCTTGTCGCTCGCGTCGGGGGCCATCCAGCGGCGCGGAATCCTCGGGGGACTGCTCGGCGCGGGAAGCCTGGTGCTGGGGCTGCGCGCGCTCAGCAACCTGGACCTGAGGCGGCTCACCGGCATCGGTGTGGGACCTCGCGCGATGACGCTGCACAAGGACATCACGGTGAACGCGCCGGTGGAGGAGGTCTTCGCCTTCTGGGACGCGATGCAGAACTTCCCGCGCTTCATGACGCACGTGGATGAGATTCGCGTCGACACCGAGGGCCGCTCGCACTGGAAGGTGAAGGGCCCCGCGGGCCTCCACTTCGAATGGCAGGCCATCGTCACGCAGCGCGTGCCCGGCAAGCTGCTCGCCTGGAAGAGCGTGCAGGGCACGTCCGTGGAGAACGCGGGCGTCATCCACTTCGAGCCCACGCCGAAGGGTGGCACGCGGGTGGACATCCGCCTCTCATACAACCCGCCCGCGGGCGCCATCGGCCATGCCTTCGCGCGCATGCTGGGCGTGGACCCGAAGCGGCAGATGGACGATGACCTGCTGCGCCTGAAGTCCCTGCTGGAGCGCGGCAAGGCCACGGGGCGCGAGACGGTGACGCGCGAGTCCCTGTCGACAGGGCGCGGCCGACAGTCGCTGACGCACTGACGCCACGCTCGGAGGGAGGGCGGCCGGCCGGGTCGCCATGCCCACTCCCGCAGGATTTGCGCACTCCCGTCCCCGGGGCGGCGGGTGCGCATTTCTTGCGCGCACCGGGGCCGGTTTACCTCCATGGGGCTGGCCTGGTGCTTGCTGCGGAGTTCCTCCTGCGAAGCGGGGCGAGCGGTTAATCTCGGGCCCTGAAACCATGGCGGAAACCTTGTTCGAGGAGCTGAAGCGGTACGTGGGCTTTGGAGCGCGGGACGAGCAGTCACTCGTCGGCCTCCACGCCATCGCGCACCCGCATTTCCCCCGCATCGCTCGCGTCTTCTACGACCGCATCCTGGAGCACGAGGGCGCGCGGCGGGCCCTGGAGGGCGGCGAGAGTCAGGTGGGGCACCTGCGCGGCACATTGCAGGTGTGGATGGACCAGCTCCTGCGAGGCCCGTGGGACGAGGCGTACTTCGCCCTGCGCTGCCGCATCGGCCGGATGCACGTGCGAATCTCTTTGCCGCAGCACTACATGTTCGGCGCGATGAACGTGCTGCGCCAGGAGCTCAACGCCATCATCGACTCGGCGTACCTGGACCAGCCGGAGACGCTCCACAGCGCCCGCGCGGGGCTGGGGCGCATCCTGGACCTGGAGCTGGCCATCATGCTCCACACCTACCGCGAGGACCTGCTCGCGCAGCAGGCGAAGCACGAGCGCCTCGCGACCTTCGGCCAGTTGGTGGGCTCCATCGGCCACGAGCTGCGCAACCCGCTGGGCGTCATCGAGACCTCGCTCTACATCCTGCGCAGCCGCGCGGGCCCGTCGATTGACGAGCGCACGACGAAGCACCTGGACCGCATCGGCGAGCAGGTGGGCATCGCCAACCACATCGTGTCCGACCTGCTGGACATGATTCGGGACCGGCCGCTGCAACACCAGGAGGTCTGGCTGGACGAGGTCTGGCAGGAGGCCCTCAAGGCCGTGGCCTGTCCGGAGGTGGTCCGCGTCAGCGCGGAGGGGCTGGTGGCGCTGCCGCCGGTGCATGGAGACGCCGGACAGCTGCGCCAGGTGTTCGTCAATCTCCTGGAGAACGCGGTGCAGGCGCTGGAGGAGTCGGGTGGCGAGGTGACGCTCATCGGCGCCACGCGCGAGTCCGGTGGGGTGGAGCTGGTGCTGGAGGACTCGGGGCCGGGCGTCAGCGACGTCATCCGGGGGCGCCTCTTCGAGCCGCTGATGACGACGAAGGCCCGCGGCATCGGCCTGGGCCTGCCGCTCGTCCGGCGCATCCTGGAGCGTCATGGCGGCACCATCACCTACGCGCCGCGCGCCGGGGCCGGGGCCCGCTTCGTGATTCAGCTTCCCAGCACGCCCGAGGAGGGCCCGCATGCGCCGCTACCTCCTGCTGGATGACAACCGGGCGCTGGCGGAGAACCTGGCGGAGATCCTCCGGGACGAGGGCCACCAGGCCACCATCGTCGTCTCCGGTGACGAGGCGCTGCGCGAAGTGGCCACCACGCGCTTCGACGCGCTGGTGACGGACATGCGCATGCCTGGCATGAGCGGCGCGGACGCGGTGCGGCGCATCCGGCGGGTGGACCCGGGCCTGGCCGCCGTGGTGATGACGGCCTATCCCCGCGAGGACGACTTGGAGACGGCGCGGCGGGAGGGCCTGCTCGCGGTGTTGCCCAAGCCGGTGCCCATCTCCATGTTGATGGGCCTGCTGGCCAGCGCGCGGAGAGACGGGCTGGTGGTGGTGGCGGAGGATGACCCGGCGCTGAGCGACAACCTCTCCGAGGTGCTGCGCGCGCGGGGCTTCTCGTGTGTGACGGTGGCATCGGTGCTGGACGCGGACCTGCTCTCGTGCGCGGCGCCCTTCGCGGCGCTGGTGGACCTGCGCATGCCCGGCGGGCCGGATGGCGAGACGCTCCGGAGGCTGCGCGCGCGCTACCCCGGCCTGCCCACCTTCGTCATGACGGCGTGGCCGGACCTGACTCCGCTGGGCGCGGGCGTGGAGGTCTTCTCCAAGCCCTTCGACACGGCGGCGCTCATCGGCGCGTTGGAGTTGAAGTACGCCGAGCGCCCCGAGGCCCGGCCATGAGCGAGCCCACGGCCCAGCCTCCCTCGCGCGTCCTCGTCGTGGATGACAACGCGGCGTTCCTCGACAACCTGGGGGAGCTGCTGGGGGACGCGGGCTACGCGGTCCGCGCGGCGTCGACATGTCGGAGTGCGCGGGAGAAGGCGCGCGAGGGCTTCGACGTGGCGCTGGTGGACCTGCGCCTGCCGGATGGTGACGGGACGGCGCTGGCGGCGGAGCTGAAGGCGGGCGCGCCGGACTCGGAAGTCGTGCTGCTCACGGGCTTCGCCACGCTGGAGACGGCGGTGGCGGCGGTGCGCGCGGGGGCGTGTGCGTACTTGATGAAGCCGTGCGCGCCGCGCGAGCTGCTCCTCACGCTGGAGCAGGCGATGCGCCAGGTGCGGCTGCACGCGGAGAAGCGCGAGCTGGCGCGGCGCGCGCAGGTGACGGAGAAGCTGGCCGCCGTGGGGACGATGACGGCGGGGCTGTCGCACGAGATTCGCAACCCGCTCAACGCCGCCGCGCTTCAGTTGTCCGTGCTGGAGCGGCGCGTGCGCAGGCTGCAAGACGGCCAGCAGGGCGCGCTGTTGGAGCCGCTGCTGCTGGTGCGCGACGAGATTCGCCGGCTGGACCACATCCTGGAGGACTTCCTCCAGTTCGCCCGTCCCCGGGAGTTCCGCCCCGGCTCCGTGGACGTGAAGGCGCTGGTGCGCCGCGTGGTCGACCTCTTGAGCAGTCAGGCCGAGACGCGGAAGGTGGCGCTGACGCACGTCATTCCGGAGGCGCCGTTGCCCGCGCTGTCCGGCGAGGAGGAGCGGCTCAGGCAGGTGCTCATCAACCTGTGCCTCAACGCGCTGGAGTCCACGCCCGCGCAAGGCCGCGTGACATTGACTGTCGGCGCGGAGGAGGGGCGGGTGTGGCTCACGGTGGATGACACCGGCCCGGGCGTCCCGGAGGCGGTGAGGGACCGCATCTTCGAGCCCTTCTTCACCACCAAGGTTCAGGGCTCCGGGCTGGGGCTCCCCATCGTCCACGCCATCGTCACGCAGCACGGCGGGACGCTGGAGGTGGGGACGGTGCCCGGAGGGGGCGCTCGCTTCCTGCTGCGGCTGCCGGTGGCGCGGTAGGGCGAGCCCGCGCGCACCGGTGTCACTCGCGGGTGAGGCTCAGAAGCCCAGCGGCGGCGTGGCCAGGCTGGACGCGGAGACGCTCGCGCAGAGGATGCAGGCGCTCTGGTTGGCGCCGTCCGCGCGCTTGCCCGGCTTGTCCGCGCTGGCGACCTGACGCCGCTCGTCCATGCCGCCACCGGGCTCGTTGGTGAACCAGATGTCGAACTCGTAGTGCACGGGCACGGGCTTGCCATCGAGCGTCGCGGGCTCGTAGCGCCACGTGGTGAGCGCGCGGATGACGCCCTCCTCCAGGCCGGAGAGCCCCTGGAGCGACTTGCAGTCGGTGACGGAGCCCTCGGCGGTGATGGTGCAGCGGGTGACGACCGCGCCCTTGGGGACGGCGGACATGCGCGAGCGCATGTGCTGGGTCAGGTCCGCGAAGTGCATCCGGCTCCCTGACAGGAAGCGGGGCGGGGTGATGCCGGGGCCGAGCGTGAAGACGCCGTCTTGCGCGGGTCTGGGCGTGGTGGCGACGGGAACCGGCGTCGGGAGGGGCTGCTCCACCTGGGGCGGGGCCTCGGCCACCTGGACGGGGGCGGCAGGCGCGCTCTCCAGGGCGATGGCGGGAGTCGCCGGCTCAGCGTCGAGCGAGTAGGGCGTCCGGGGCAGCTCCGTGCGGACGATGCTCTGCGTGTCCGGGATGAGCAGCGGGCGCGGGCCGGGCTCACGCACCTTCTTCGGCGGAGCCTTGACGGTGGCACGGGCCGGCCGGCCCACGGTGGAGGAGATGTTGACGGGCAGGACGCGCGGCAGGGGCGCGACGAGCGGCCGGTGGATGGGCGGCTCGTCCGCCGCGAAGGCCTGCTCATGGCTCGGGGGAGGCGTGGCCTCGGCGGACACGGTGTCGGGGGCGCCGGGCGTAACGGCCATGGCCGGCAGGGGGACCTGGGAGGTGCCCAGCGCGAGGGCGAGCGCGGCGCCGCCCAGTCCACTGACCAGGCGCCAGGACCTGCGCGGGGCATGCGCCTCCGGCACGGCCAGCAGGCGGCGGATGCGTCCGAGCAGCGAGCCTCCATCCGCGCCGAGCGCGAGCAGGGCGGACGGCGGCGCGCGAAGCTGCTCGATGTGAGCGAGCGCGCGCGCATAGAGGAAGGCGTCTCCGCACGACTGCACGGCGAGGTCATCCGCGCAGTGCTCGCGCTCCTCGCGGATGCGGTGCGACAGCCACCAGACGGCGGGGTGGTAGAAGAGGAAGGTCTCCACCAGCGCCTGGAGCAGGTTGACCAGGTAGTCGTGCCGTTGGATGTGCGCGAGTTCGTGCGCGAGCACCGCCTCCAACTGCGCGGGCGTCAGTCCGGCGATGGCACCCGCGGGGACGAGGATGAGCGGACGCCACAGGCCGATGACCTGGGGCACGTCGACGCGAGCGGAGGCCAGCAGTCGGACGGGGCGCGTCAGGCGCAGCCGCGAGAGCGCTTGGGCCAGGGCCTCACGCCAGGCGGGCGCGGGCTCCTGGGTGTGCAGTCGGGACAGCCGCTGGGCCGCGTACCAGGAGATGAGCATCCGGGCGGACAGCAGCAGCACGCCGCAGCACCAGGCCGGCAGGAGCCACGGCCGCAACAGCTCCAGCCAGGACGTCCCGGCCGCCACCGTCGCGGGCTCGGCCACGCTCTCCAGCGTGGTGCCCGGAGGCAGCGTCGCGGACAGGAGCGTCTGGGCGGACATTCCACCCGCCACGGGAGCCGCGGTGCCCGTCGTCCCCAGCAGCGCGCCGAGGCACGTGGCGAGCGGTAGCAGGGCCATGGTCAGCAGGCCCAGACAGGCGACGGCGTAGCGGCCCCGCGCCGAGCGACGCGACATCAAGGCCAGCAGCCCCGCGACCACCAGCGCCACCGCCGCGCCTTGCCAGGCGAAGGCGAGCAGGGCTTGTTCCAGTGAGTCCAGCACGTCCATCACTTCCCCCGCCTCTCGTGCTCGTCGAGCAGCTTCCGGATCTCCGCCAGCTCTTCCGCGGAGGCCCGCTTCATCGAAAGCGCCTGGGCCACGACGCTGGACGCCGAGCCGCCGAAGGCCCGGTCCATCAAGTCCCGCAGCAAGTCCCGCTGCGTGCGCTTCTGGCTCAGGGCCGCTTCGTAGACATGGGTGCGCTCGCTCTCGTCGCGCTGGACGAGCCCCTTCTCCGTCATGTTCTGGAGGAGCTTGAGGACCGTGGTGTAGCCGGTGTCCTTGTCCTGCGTGTCCCGGAGCGACTCATGCACCCGACGGACGGTGCTGGGCCCCAACTGCCAGAGGACTCGGAGGATGGCCAGCTCGGCGCGCGTCGGCTGCGGTGGAACGGGCGTCATTCGCGAAAGTATTACGACGTGCGTCGTAACTGTCAACGACGGACGTCGTAGATGCCTGAGATGGAACACCGCGTCGCGCGCGGGGTGGTATCCGCCTGCGCGTCAGGACTCCGCGGCCAGGTCTCCGGGCAGCTCGTCCGCGTCGGGCTTCACCGGGGCCCCGTCGCCCTGCGCGCCGTACTCCTTGAGGCGGTATTGAATCTTCCGCACGCTGATGCCGAGGACCTCCGCCGCGCGCGACGTGGAGCCCTGCACCATCTCCAGGGTGCGGAGGATGGCCTCCCGTTCGATGGCCGCGAGCGTGGCGCCGGGGATGAGCGCGCCCGTGCTCGTCCCGCTGGGACGGGGGCCGCGCAGCACGGGCGGCAGGTCATCGGCCGTCAGCTCCTGTGCCTGGGTGAGGACGACGGAGCGCTCAATCGCGTTCTCCAGTTCACGGATGTTGCCCGGCCAGTCATGCGCGAGCAGCGCCTGGAGCGTGCCCGGCGCCAGGCCGCGCACCTGCTTGCCGTAGGCCTCGCCGTACTTCTCCAGGAAGTGGTTCACCAGCGCGGGGATGTCGCTCTTGCGCTCCCTGAGCGGCGGCAGCGTGACGCTCACCACGTTGAGCCGGTAGTAGAGGTCCTCGCGGAAGCGGCCCGCCTTCACCTCCGCGGCGAGGTCCCGGTGCGTCGCGGCGACGATGCGCACGTCCACCTTGAGCGTCTGCGTCCCGCCCACGCGCTCCAGTTCCTTTTGCTGGAGAACGCGCAGGAGCTTCACCTGCACGGTGGGGGAGATCTCCCCGATTTCGTCCAGGAAGAGGGTGCCGCCGTCGGCCAGCTCGAAGCGGCCTTCCTTGCGTGCAATCGCGCCGGTGAAGGAGCCCTTCTCGTGGCCGAACAGCTCGCTCTCCAGCAGGTTCTCCGACAGCGCGGCGCAGTGCACGCGGATGAAGGGCTTGTCGCGGCGCGGCGACTCCTGGTGCAGCGCCTGGGCGATGAGCTCCTTGCCCGTGCCGGACTCGCCGAGGATGAGCACCGTGGCGCGCGTGGCCGCCGCGCGGCGCACGACGTCGTAGATGCCCTGGAGCTGCGGGGACTCGCCGATGATGTCGTGGAAGCGCCGCACGCGGGTGCGGACCTGGTCCCTGAGGGACTCCGCCTCCTGGAGCAGGCTGCGCTTCTCCAGGGCCTTGGACAGGGTGACGAGCACCTGGTCCGCGTCGAGCGGCTTGAGCAGGAAGTTGTCCGCGCCGGACTTCATCGCCTCGACGGCCATCTCCACGCTGGCGAAGGCCGTCATCATGACGAACGTCGCGTCGCTGCCCTGCTCGCGCGCGGCGCGCAAGAGGCTGAGGCCGTCCATCCGCGGCATGCGCACGTCGGTGAGCACCACCGCGGGAGAGAAGTCGGACACGCGCGCGAGGGCCTCGGCGCCATCCGCGGCCTCGGCCACGTCGTAGCCCTCCTCGCTCAGGATGGTGGCGATGGCGCGGCGGGCATTGTCCTCATCGTCGACGACCAGGATTCGCTGTGCGGACATGGATGGGGGCTCGGAGGTGGGGTCAGGGAAGGGCGATGCTGGGGAGGGGCTTCGCGAGAGGCGCGTCTGGCGCGGGGTGGGGGCTCGCGGCGCGGGCATGCCACGTCTCGACGACGGCTTCGATGCGCGGCGTTATCTGGATGACGGAGCTGGGGAAGCAGTGGGCGGGCAGCTCGGAGAAGATGAGCCGCACCACCTCCGCGTCCAGGTCCGTGGCGACTGCGACGTGGGGGCGGACGATGAGGTCGGTGAGGTGCGGCGGCTGGCCCGGCCCGCCCACGACGCGCGCCACCGCGCAGCTCTGGTAGAAGAGGACGTTGACGTCCGCCTCGCGTGCCCGCTCCAGGAACGCCAGCAGCGTGCGTCCCTCCACAGCGCCCACCAGCAGCGTCTCTGGGGCCCAGAGTCCGTCCTCCATCGCGCCGGGCTCGACGAGCGGCAGTCCGATGGGCACGGGAGGCGCCCGGTCGCTCGTCAGCACGGCACCCCGATCGCCTTGCCAATACAGGCGCGTTTCGTACTCAGTGATGATCACGGACGTCATGGGCACTCCTTGCGCCGGGCCCTGTTCCGGCATTGCCCTTTCAACCCGTGTGCCGCGAAGGTGCTTCATGGTGGGCCGGGGATTCGCCCTGCGGCCCCGGACGGGCGAGCGAGGGTAGCTCATGGCAGCCCAAAGAGCCGTAGCACCATGGGGCCCGTCAAGCTGACCAGCAGACAGCCGGCCAACATGAGGGGAAGCCCCAACTTGAGCAGCTCGGCGGTGTCGAGTCCCTCGCCCGCGGCCATCGCGTTGGGCGGGGTGCTGATGGCGAAGGGGATGCCGAACGAGCACCCCATGGCGACGAGGATGGGCGTGGACGCGGAGGGCTCCATGCTCAGGGCCAGGGGCATGAGCAGCGCGGCGGTGCCGGTGTTGCTCATCAGCGCGGACAGCCCCGCGGCGACGACGACGAGCGCCCCCAAGCGGGCCTCGCGAGGCCACGCCTCCAGCCGGGCGCCATCGAGGGCGTGAGCCACCAGACCGGAGTGTTCCAGCAGCTTCCCCAGCGCGAGGCCTCCGGCGATGAGCAGCAGCGTGGACCAGTCGAGGCGTCCCAGGTCCTCGCGCTTGAGCAGTCCGGTGCCGAACAGCAGCGCGGTGGCGCCCAGGGCCACCACCGGTGCGGGCACGCCATGGAGCGGCTCCGTCAGCCAGGCAATCACACAGGTGGCACTCACCGCGAGCACCCGTCGACCGGAGACGTCGAGCGTGCGGGCCGGCTGTGCGGGCAAGGTCAGCAGGCCACGCATGCGAAAGCGCAGCAGCACGAGGCCGAAGCCCAGGAGCAGCATGAGGAGGGTGAGGGGCAGGGCGAAGGCCATCCAGCCCGCGAAGGTGACTTGCGCGTGAGCGCTCGCGGCGGAGACGGCGAGGGCGTTGGGGCCGCTGCCCACGGGCGTCGCCATTCCGCCCAGGTTCGCGCCCAGCGCCACGCCCGCGAGCAGGGCGGGTCGCAGCGGAGCGCCCGGAGGCGAGGCGAGCAGCAAGGGCTTGAGCGCGGCGAGCATCATCGCGGCCGCGGCCACGTTGGACATCCACATGGAGAGGAAGGCCACGCCGCCCATGACCAGCAGGAGCAGCAGCCGGGGCCGGCCTCGCGACAGGCGAACGACGTGCCGGGCCACGGCCGAGTCGAGGCCGTGGCGCATGGCCGCCACTTCCAGCGTGAAGCCTCCGAGGAACAGGATGAGCACCGGGTCCGCGCACCAGGCGAGCACGGACGACAGCCGGTACTCCGAACCCAGCGGACCGAGGACCACGGGAGTGGCGCCCAGCAGGAGCAGGGTGGGCACGAAAGGGGGAACCAGCTCCGTGAGCCACAGCACCAGGCACACGCCGGCGACGAGCACCGTGCGTGACGCGACGTCACCTTGCACGCCGAAGCCCGCGAGTCCCGCCACGGCGCCGAGCCCCACCAGCGCCAGCACGGGCCGCGTCCAACGACGTGGCGACGAGGGCGGCGGAGTCGCCTGGGGTGGCGAGGGGAGCAGGGCCTCTGCGTCTTCGCTGGTCGAGGCGAGAGGGGAAGTCATGCGGGGCGGACCGTCACGGAGGGCAGGGAGAAGGCGACAGGGGAAGAGAGCTCGCCTCCGTCACACGCAGGCGGACCTCAGGCGTTGAATTCCTTCGCAAGCTCGCGGCGGTCCTTGTCCTCGATGAGGTGCTGCGCGTAGCGCACGAGGTCCGCCTCGGTGAGGATTCCGAGCAGCGTGCCGTCCTGCCCGACGACGGGAAGGCAGCCGAACTTGTTGCGCAGCATCATCTCCACCGCCTCGCGCAGGGACGCCTCGGGCGTCACCGTCGTCACGTCGCGGGTCATGATGTCGGCGGCCCACAGCGGCTGCGCGGCCGGGTCCGACGCGTGCGTGGCCGCGGCCCGGAGCAGGTCGCGGTGGGTGATGAGGCCCACGAGCTTTCCCTGCCGGAGGACGGGCAGGTGCCGGATGCGGTGCAGCCGCAGCAGCTCCTCCGCCTTGCCCAGGTTCTGCGTCTCCTTGAGCGTGACCACCTCACGGGTCATCAGTTCGCCGACGATCTTCATGTGTGGTGCTCTCCCGGTCCTGGATTGAACTCGCTGGGAGGCCATTGCACGGCGGAGGCCAGCCCGGCTTCCCTCGGGCCACGGCGATTCCCGCGTCCCGGACGCGCAAGCTTTGCGCCGTCATGGGGTGTCCCGCATTCCTTGCGCGCGGGATGTTCACTGGCGCGCTTCGAGCCCTGGCTTCCGGGTGGGTTGAAGCCCGTCCCGGTGTGCGCTAGATGCTCACCCAGTCGCTAGGGGTGCCCCTCGTAAGGGGCTGAGACGGCCGCGTGGCGCGGCCAACCCTTGGAACCTGAACCGGGTCATACCGGCGGAGGGAAGCGGCCCGGAACCCCTCTGGGGCTTCCGTCTGCCTTCCCGCCCGTCCTCGAGGAGAGAGAGATGAGCGGAGCGTCCAGAAGCCTCAAGGTCGATGGCAAGGTGCTCGAAGGCATCAGCCAGGGCCCATTGCCAGCGTCTCGCAAGGTGTTCGTGAGTGGGGAGCTGCACCCCGACTTGCGCGTCCCCGTGCGCGAAATCAGTCAGACCCCCACCCGACACGGACCGGGCCCGGAGGCCCGGGTGACGGAGAATCCCCCCGTGCTCGTCTATGACTCCAGCGGTCCGTACACGGACCCGGAGCGGGACATCGACCTGCGCCGCGGCCTGCCCGCCACGCGCGAGCCCTGGGTGCTGCGCCGCGAGGACACGCAGGAGCTGTCGGGCATCACCTCCCAGTACGGCAAGGAGCGCGAGGCGGACCCCCGGCTGGCGGGGCTGCGCTTCGGCCACCGTCGCAAGCCGCGCGTGGCGCGTCAGGGCAAGAACGTCACCCAGTTGCACTACGCCCGGCGCGGCATCATCACCCCGGAGATGGAGTACGTGGCGCTGCGAGAGAACCTGCGCATGGACGCGTCCCTGTCCGCGCAGCACCCGGGCCACTCCTGGGGCGCGTCCATCCCCCGCGTCATCACCCCGGAGTTCGTGCGCGAGGAGATTGCCCGGGGCCGCGCCATCATCCCCGCGAACATCAACCACCCGGAGCTGGAGCCGATGATCATCGGCCGCAACTTCCTGGTGAAGATCAACGCGAACATCGGCAACTCCGCCGTGTCCTCCTCCATCGAGGAGGAGGTGGAGAAGATGGTCTGGTCCATCCGCTGGGGCGCGGACACGGTGATGGACCTGTCCACCGGCCGGAACATCCACGAGACGCGCGAGTGGATCCTCCGCAACGCGCCGGTGCCCATCGGCACGGTGCCGATCTACCAGGCGCTGGAGAAGGTGGGCGGCAAGGCGGAGGAGCTGACGTGGGACATCTTCCGCGACACGCTCATCGAGCAGGCCGAGCAGGGCGTGGACTACTTCACCATCCACGCCGGCGTGCTGCTGCGCTACGTGCCGCTCACCGCCAAGCGCCTGACGGGCATCGTCAGCCGGGGCGGCTCCATCCTCGCGAAGTGGTGCCTGGCCCACCACCAGGAGAACTTCCTCTACACGCACTTCGAGGACATCTGCGAGATCATGAAGGCGTACGACGTCAGCTTCAGCCTGGGTGACGGGCTGCGGCCGGGCTCCATCGCCGACGCGAACGACGCGGCGCAGTTCGGCGAGCTGGAGACGCTGGGCGAGCTCACGAAGATCGCCTGGAAGCACGACGTGCAGACGATGATTGAGGGCCCGGGCCACGTCCCCATGCACCTCATCCAGGAGAACATGACGAAGCAGCTCGCCGTGTGCGGCGAGGCGCCTTTCTACACGCTGGGGCCTCTCACCACGGACATCGCTCCGGGGTATGACCACTTCACCAGCGGCATCGGCGCGGCGATGATCGGCTGGTTCGGCTGCGCGATGCTCTGCTACGTGACGCCCAAGGAGCACCTGGGCCTGCCGGACCGCGACGACGTGAAGGAAGGCGTCATCACGTACAAGATCGCCGCCCACGCCGCCGACCTGGCCAAGGGGCATCCAGGCGCTCAGTCCCGCGACAACGCGCTGTCCAAGGCCCGCTTCGAGTTCCGCTGGGAGGACCAGTTCAACCTCTCCCTGGACCCCGAGCGCGCCCGAGCCTTCCACGACGAGACGCTGCCCGCCGACGGCGCCAAGGTCGCCCACTTCTGCTCCATGTGCGGCCCCCAGTTCTGCTCCATGAAAATCACCCAGGACGTCCGCGACTACGCGGCCAGGACGGGAGTCACGGACACCGCCGCGCTCGACTCGGGGATGGAGCAGAAGAGTGAGGAATTCCGGAAGGCGGGCAGCGAGTTGTATCGCTGAGCCAGGCAACCCGAAATCGAGGGCGTCAAACGACCCGCTACATCACCTGTCCGAGACGTGACAATGAGAGTGGGTGCATGTCATGTTAGGCAGGCATGGGCGCGGCGTTCGCGCCCCCGATTATCGGGAGGGGATACTTCATGGAGACTCCGCCGCGGGAGCAGATGGGTTCGTACATCACCGGCACGCCGATGCCGACCCAGGATGAGAAGACGATGGGGCTGATCGCCCACATGGGAACCATCCTGGCCAACTTCGTGGGCCTGGGCTTCGCGGTTCCGCTGGTGCTGATGCTGACCAAGGGCAAGGAGTCGTCCTTTGTTCGCGAGCACTCGGTGGAGTCGCTGAACTTCCAGATCACCCTCTTCATCGCCGGCCTCGTGGGTGTTGCCACGTCGTGTATCGGCATCGGCCTGGTGCTGCTGCCCATCGTCGGCATCGTGGCGCTGGTGTTCGGCATCATCGGTGGGCTGAAGGCGAACGAGGGTCAGCTGTACAAGTACCCGTTCGCCATCCGGTTGGTGAAGTAGTCGGCACGGCGCAGGCTTCCCTGGCTCTCATCGAAGAGCCAGGAGCCACTCGGGCGGGCCTTGCGCGAGCGCGCGGGCCCGCCCGTCGTCTTTCCAGCGCAGGCGCGGCTCTCAGCCGCCGATGCCCATCATCGACAGCAGCGTGGCGCTGTTGCCGGGCTCGGTGAAGCGGTGGCCCTCCGGCTTGTCGCCCAGGGCGGCGCGGATGGCTCGGGCCAGCTCCACGTCGGTGGCTCCGCCGCGGATGAGCTGGTGCAGCGGCGCCTGCGCTCGGCCTCCCAGGCAGCTGCGCAGGTCGCCATTCGACGCCACGCGCACGCGGTTGCACCCGCCGCAGAAGTTCTGGGTCAGCGGGGAGATGAAGCCCACGCGGCCCCCAGGCGCCTTCCAGTAGCGCGCGGGCCCGGACGTCACGGAGTCGGCGGCGGCGCCTGTCTCCTCGGGCTCGGCGGAGAGGTCCAGGCCCTCGGCGCGCAGTCGCTCCACCAGCTCTGCGGTGGGCACCGGGACGCCCTGGCCAAAGGGCATCAGCTCGATGAAGCGCGGGGTGATGCCGCGCGCGTGCGCGTAATCCACCAGCGCGCGGGCCTCGCCGTCATTCACGCCCCGCATCACCACGACGTTGAGCTTGAGCGAGGCGTAGTTCGAAGCCGCCGCCGCGTCGATGCCTCGGAGGATGGCGTCGAAGTCGCCCTGCTTGGAGATGCGGCGGAAGGTCTCCGGCGACAGCGTGTCCAGGCTGAGGTTGAGCTGGTCGACGCCTGCCTCGCGCAGCGGGCTGGCCAGGGCCTCCAGGTGGCTGGCGTTGGTGGTGATGGCCAGGTGCCGCACGCCAGGGAGGGTGGCGATGCGGCGGGCGATGTCCAGGATGTCCGGACGCAGGAGCGGCTCGCCCCCGGTGAGGCGCACGCGGCGGATGCCCAGCGCGGCGAAGATGCTGGCGATGCGCCCCAGCTCCTCTGCGTTCAGCAGGTCCTTCTTGCCGCCCCAGGAGGCGGGCGAGCAGTAGGCGCAGCGGAAGTTGCAGCGGTCCGTGATGCTCAGCCGCAGGTACGTCATGCGGCGCCCCTGCGCATCCAGCAGGGGCGGGGCGAGCGGATCCGTCTGGAGGGCGGGCGTCGTCACGGGGAGCCTGACCTCATAACAGCCGCCGGGGGGACGTTCATCTCAATCCCCCGGCGTGAGGGCCTCAGCCCTCGCTGCCCGTCGCCGAGCGGATGACGGGGGCCTTCACCTCGGCGGGCTCGCTCGGGGTGGGGCGCGGGGCGGCGACGGAGGAGGAGGGAGGCTCCGGGTCGTCGTCCAGGTCGGTCAGACGCGCCAGCTCCGCCTCGGCCTCGTTCGCCTCGGCCTCCGCCACGGGGAGGTTGAGCTTGCGCAGCGCCATCTCCTCCTTGATGCGGATGAGGCCGTCCTCGCCGATGTCCAGGAACGCCCGGACGACTTCCGGGTCGAACTGGGTGTTGGCGCAGCGGCGGATCTCCTGGATGGCGTTCGCGAACGAGGTGCCCTTGCGGTACGGCCGGTCGCTCGTCATCGCGTCCAGCGTGTCCGCCACGGCGAAGATGCGCGCGCCGATGTGGATCTCCTGCCGCTGGAGGTTGCGCGGATAGCCCGCGCCATCCCACCGCTCCTGGTGGGACAGGACGATGGAGGACGGTGTGGAGAGGAAGGGGATGGCCTGGATCATCTGGAAGCCGATCTCAGGGTGCTTGCGCATCTCCAGCCACTCGTCGGGCGTGAGCTTGCCCGGCTTGAGCAGCACCGCGTCCGGCACGCCAATCTTGCCGATGTCGTGCAGGAGCGCGCCGCGGCCAATCTCCTCCAGCTCCTTGCCACCGATGCCCATGCGCCCGGCGATGGCGGACGTGTAGCTGACCACGCGCTGCGAGTGGTCGCTCGTCTCGTGCTCGCGCGCGTCCAGCGCGGCCACCAGCGCCAGGAGCGTGTTCTGGTAGGTGTTGGCGATGTTGTGGAGCGCGCTGCGCAGCTCCGCGGTGCGGTCGCGAACCTTGCGCTCCAGCTTCTTCTGGTAGCGCTTGCGAGCCATCTCGATGCGGCGCTTGGCGAGCGCGCGCTCAATGGCACGGATGAGGTCGGTGAGCTTGGGTGGCTTGAGCAGGTAGTCCACCGCGCCCCGGCGCAGGCAGTCCACCGCGGACTCCGTGTCGCCATAGCCGGTGAGCATGATGACGGACGTGTCCGGCAGTCGCTCGCGCAGGTTCTCCAGCAACCAGAGGCCGTCCTTGCCCGGCATCTTCATGTCGCTGATGACGAGCGGGGTGTCCTCCTCGCCAGCCACGTCCAGCGCCATCTCGGCGCCGCTCGCGACGACGCAGTTGTAGCCCTCTTCACGCAGGAGGACCGAGATGACGTCTCGGACGGAGTCGTCATCGTCGACGATGAGGATTCGGGGTGGGGCAGGGGGGATGGCTTCCACGGCGGGAGATTCTAAAGGTTTCCGGGTTTCAATGGCGAATGCGTCAGGGAAATTACCACCTTCCTCCACTTGCAGGTTGACAGTCCAGTGCGCAGGTCCGGAAGACGACCCTGGGAGGGTGGGCGACCGGGCAGGCGTGGACAGCCTCTGAGGAGGAAGTCGAGCCTTCAGGCCTGGGCCCTCGCACCCGCTCGGTCGTACCGGAAGGGCGCCAGGTCCAGGGTGGCCCGCTCTCCGAGGACGGCCTCGGCCACGAGCTTCGCGGTGATGGGGGCCAGGAGGATGCCGTTGCGGAAGTGTCCGGTGGCGAGGAAGAGGCCCGGGGTGGGGCCCTCTCCGAGGTAGGGCCGCTTGTCCTCCGTCCAGGGGCGGAAGCCCGCCCAGGTCTCCGTGACGGGAGCGGAGCCCAGCTCCGGGCACAGCTCCAGCGTCATGTCGAGGATGCGGGCCAGCCCCGAGGCCGTCACCTGCTTGTCGAAGCCCACCATCTCCATGGTGCTGCCGGCGATGATGCGGCCATCCGCGCGGGGGACGACATAGCCCTTCTCCGACGTGAGGATGTGCTGGAGCAGCGGCAGGCGCGTCTGGAGCTGGATCATCTGGCCGCGCGCGGGACGCACGGCCTTCGCCTCCACGCCCGCGCCCTGGACGAGGGACGACCACGACCCCGCTGCGAGCACGACGGCATCCGCGCGCAGCACCTCGCCATCCAGGTCCACGCCCACCGCGCGGCCCGCTTCGTGGACGATGCCGCGCACGTAGCCGCTTCGGAACTCGGCGCCCACGCGTGCGGCGGCCATGGTCAAGGCACGGACGAGGAGCCGATTGTCCACTTGATGATCATCCGGGAAGTGGGCGGCGGCCACGGCCTTCGCTGACAGGCGCGGCTCCAGCGCACGGGCCTGGACACCGTCGAGCACCTCCGCGCGCAGGCCCAGCCCGCGCTGCCACAGCACGGTGGCCTCGACGTGCTGCACCGCCGCGTCACTGAAGGCGACCTTGAGGACGCCGCTGGGGCGGTAGGCGATGTCGACGCCGGACAGCTCGCGCAGCTCCTCGGCGAAGGCGGGGTAGAGGGCGCGGCTTCGCAGACACAGCTCCAGGAAGGGACCGGGCCCGTCGGACTCCATCTGCGGGGCGAGCATGCCGGCGGCTGCGCTGCTGGCCTCGGCGCCGGGGATGGAGCGCTCCAGCACGGTGACGCGCGCGCCCGCCTGCCGCAGCCGCAGGGCGATGCCGCAGCCCATGATGCCCCCGCCCACGATGATGACGTCCGAGACTCGCATGGGCTTCCTTCCTGCTCGCCCCATCGAGGGTTTGCAAGCAACTTGGACCTCGGTTCGAGAGGTCGAGTTGACGGCGAGGGGCCTTTGCCATTACTCATGGGGCCGTGCGTCTCTCTTCCGTGCATCCCCATCATGCGCATCATCGGCTCGGCCCCGACGGGACCGTTCGCCACGCGCATGCCTGGGTGAGCCACTAGACGCACCACCCTCCCGGCACCTGCCGCAGCGAATGAAGGCCCGTCCCCCCCCGGACGGGCCTTTTTTCGTTTCCGCGCGGCCCTTCGATTCCCCCGCAGCCCCCCGTAGGTCTACCCATGTTGCTGAAGATCGCTCTTCCCAACAAAGGCCGCCTTTCCGAAGAGGTTCGTGAGCTTTTCAACGATGCGGGTCTGGAGGTGCGCGGCAGAGGAGAGCGCGCCCTCACCGCGTCGCTCGGTGGCGAGTTCGAGGCCATCTTCGTGCGCGCCCAGGACATCCCGGAGTTCGTCGCGGACGGCGCGGCGCACGCGGGCGTCACGGGATGGGATTTGGTGAACGAGGCGGGGCGTGAGCTCGAACACCTGATGGACCTGGAGTTCGGCAAGTGTCGGCTCGTCGTGGCGGCGCGCGAGGAGAGCGGAATCACCCACGCCAACGATGTCCGCGACGGCATGCGCGTGGCGTCGTGCTTCCCCCGGCTGACGCAGGACTACTTCGCGAAGCGGGGGCAGCGCATCACCGTGGTCCCCGTCTCTGGCGCGGCGGAGATTGCACCGCACCTGGGCATCGCGGACCTCGTGGTGGACCTGACGTCCACGGGCTCCACGCTGAAGATGAACGGCCTGCGAGAAGTGGCCACGGTCCTGGAGTCCAGCGCGCGGCTGGTCTCCAGCAACTCGAACGTCCCGGAGGCGCGCAAGAGGTTGGACGAGCTGAAGCTGGCGTTGGGCTCGGTGCTCGCGGCGCGCGGCAAGCGCTACCTGATGGCCAACGTGCCTCGGGACGCGCTCACCCAGGTCCGGGAAGTCCTGCCCGGCCTCAATGGACCGACGGTGGTGGACGTCATGGGGGGAGGGGCGTTCGTCGCGGTGCACGCGGTGGTGCCGGCGAAGACCATCTACCGCACGGTCAACGCGCTGAAGGCGCTGGGCGCCGAGGGCATCCTCGTCACCCGCATCGAAAGGCTGGTGGCGTGATGACTCCGCTTCCTTCGTTCCTCCGCTATCGCGGACCGCTGGCCAGCCTGTCCCTGGAGGACCGGCGCAGGCTGTTGGACCGAGGTGGTGATGTGGACATGCGCATCTCCGCGCGGGTGCGGGAGCTCATCGCCAAGGTCCGGCTGGATGGGGACTGGGCGCTCTTCGAGATGGCGCGCCAGTTCGACCGCGCGGAGTTGGTCTCGCTGGAGGTGCCTCGGGCGCGCTGTGAGCAGGCGCTCGAGTCGTTGGACCCGTCGCTGGCGAGGGCCCTGGCGCGGGCGGCGCGCAACATCGCGAAGGCGCACGAGGCGCAGCGGCCTCGCGCGGTGGAGGTGGAGACGGAGCCCGGCGTGCTCGTGGGCCGCAGGCCGGACCCCCTGGGGCGTGTGGGCGTGTACGCGCCGGGGGGCAGGGCGGTGTATCCGAGCAGCGTGTTGATGGGCGTGGTGCCGGCGAAGGTCGCGGGCGTGGGCGAAGTCATCGTCTGCTCGCCTCCGGGGCCGGACGGGCTGCCTCACGCGAGCGTGCTGGCGGCGGCGGTGCTGGCGGGCGCGGACCGCGTCTTCGCGCTGGGTGGGGCGGGCGCGGTGGCGGCCATGGCGTACGGGACGGAGAGCGTTCCCCGCGTGGACCGCATCGTCGGGCCGGGCAATGCGTACGTGGCGGAGGCCAAGCTCCAGGTGGTGGGCGCGGTGGCCATCGAGGCACCAGCGGGGCCGAGCGAAATCCTGGTCGTCGCGGACGAGACGGCGAGCCCTGACGCGGTGGCGAGGGAGATGCTGGCGCAGGCGGAGCACGACCCGGACGCGGCCTGTGTGACGGTGGCGCGAGGCGAGGGCGTGGCGGAGGCCATCTCCGAGCAGGTGCGGCGCCTGTCGCTGGAGGCGAAGCGGCAGGAGATCGTCACCGCGGCGCTGCGCTCACGCGGGGCGGTGCTGAGCGTGACGTCGCTGGAGGAGGCGTGGCCCTTCGTGGCGGACTTCGCGCCGGAGCACCTGCTGCTCGCCACCGCCGCGCCCTCGGCGGACCTCGCGCGGGTGCGCAACGCGGGCACCGTCTTCCTGGGGGAGCGGTCCTCGGTGGCCTACGGCGACTACATGACGGGCTCCAACCACGTACTGCCCACGGCGGGGCTGGCGAGGGCCTACTCGGGGCTGAACCTCCTCGACTTCTACCGGTGGACCACCTACCAGCGCGTGGAGCGCGCCGCGTCCCAGGCCCTGGCGGACGACGTGGGCCTGCTGGCGGACAGCGAGGGACTCTTCGCGCACGCGGACGCCGCGCGGGCCTGGAGGGTCGCGTGATTCCCTCGCGTGCGTCCTTCCGGGACATCCCGCTGTATTCACCGGCGAAGCGGCCCTGCCGGGTGGACCTGAGCGACAACACCAACCTCTTCGGCGTGCCGCCCGCAGCGGCGCGAGTGCTGCGCGAGTCCGCCGTGGAGTCGCTGTCGCGCTATCCCCGAAGCTATGCACCCGACCTGCGCGGAGCCCTGGCTGAGCAGCTCGGCGTGGGGCCCGAGTGGGTGACGACGGGATGTGGCTCCGACGACGTCCTCGACAGCGCCCTGCGCGCCTTCCTGGAGCCGGGTGAGCTGCTCGCGTTCCAGGACCCGACGTTCGTGATGATGCCGCTGTTCGCGCAGGTGAACGGACTGCGGACGGTGGCGGTGCCCCTGCGCGCGGACTTCGACGTGGAGCCCGAGTGGTTGGTCTCCACGGAGGCGAAGGTCATCTACCTGTGCTCGCCGAACAATCCCACGGGCACGGTGCTGTCGCGCGCGGCGGTGGAGCGCGTGGTGGAGCGCGCGCCGGGCCTGGTCATCATCGACGAGGCATATGCCGACTTCGCGCGCGGGCCCGGCTTCATGGACCTGGCGCGCACGCGCACCAACGTGCTGGTGACGCGCACGTTCTCGAAGGCCTTCGGGCTCGCGGGGATGCGCGTGGGCTGGGGCGTGGGACACCCGAAGCTCGTGGCCGAAGTCGAAAAGGCACGGGGGCCCTACAAGCTCACCACCCTCGCGGAGTCGATGGCCGTCGCCACGCTGCGCGAGGAGGCAGGCTGGGTGCGCGCGCGGGTGGAGGAGGCGGTGGCCAACCGGGAGCGCCTGCGGGGCGAGCTGGTGGCGATGGGACTGAAGCCGCTGCCTTCGGAGGGCAACTTCCTGATGGTCCCGTTGCCCGGAGCGCCGGGGGTGGCGGAGCGGATGCGGGAGCGCGACGTGAATGTGCGGGCCTTCCAGGGGCTGACCGGAGTCGGGGATGCGCTCCGAATCGGCAGCGCTCCCTGGTCCCTGCTGGAGACGGCGCTGGTGGCGCTGCGGGAGTCCTTGCGATGAGAGTCACCTTGTTCGACTACGGCGCTGGAAACATCCACTCGCTGGCCAAGGCGCTGGCCACGGCGGAGGGAGTCGACGTCCGTGTGGAGGTGGATCCGGCGCGGGCCGTGGACACGGAGGTGCTCGTGCTGCCTGGTGTGGGGGCCTTTGGTTCCGCGTCGGCGCGACTGGCTCCCGGGCGCGAGGTGATGCGCGCGGCCCTGGAGCGGGGCCTGCCTTGCCTGGGCATCTGCCTGGGCATGCAGCTCCTCTTCGATTCGAGTGACGAGGGAGAAGGCCAGGGCCTGGGTTACTTCGCTGGACGGGTGACGCGGCTGACTGCGCGGCGAGTGCCGCAGATTGGCTGGAACCAGGTGGACGACGACCGCACGTTGTCCAGCGCGAAGGTGGACACCGTGTACTACGCGCACAGCTTCGTCTGCCGCGCGGAGGATGCGTCCGTCGTGACGGGGTGGACGACGCATGAGGAGGACCGCTTCCCCGCCGTCGTTCGACGCGGCCGGGTGGTGGGCGTGCAGTTCCACCCCGAGAAGTCCTCGTCTTCGGGCGTGGCCTTCGTGCGGGCCTTCTTGCGTGAGGTGGCGTCATGAGGGCGATTCCGGCCATCGACCTGCGTGAAGGCGCCTGTGTGCAGCTCGTCGGAGGCTCGTATGACGACGAGCGCGTGCGGGTGAAGGACCCGCTGGACGCGCTGCTGCGGTGGCGTGCCTTCGGCTTCCGCGCGTTCCATGTCGTCGACCTGGATGCGGCGCTGGGACGGGGCTCCAACGCGGAAGCCGTGGCGAGGCTCACCGCGCATGGACCCGGGCTCACCTTCACGGTGGGTGGTGGCGTGCGGGAGCTGGAGAAGGTGGAGGCCCTGCTGGAAGGAGGCGCCTCCGCGGTGGTGGTGGGGACTCGGGCCATCGAGGACCCGGCGTGGTTGGCGGAGGTCGCGGGGCGATATCCCTGGCGCGTGGTGGTGGCCGCCGATGTGCGAGGCCGCGAGGTGGTGACGCGCGGTTGGACGGCGGGCAGTGGCAGGACGGTGGGGGACGTGCTCGCGACGTTGGATCCGCTGCCGCTTGGAGGGCTGCTGGTGACGGCGGTCCACAAGGAGGGGCAGCTCGAAGGCGTGGACCTGTCGTTGATGCGGGAGGTGGTGGTGCGAAGCCGGCACCGGCTCTACGCGTCGGGCGGGGTGACGACGTTGGAGGACTTGCGGGCGCTGGCCTCGGTGGGGGCGTACGGGGCGGTCATCGGCATGGCGCTGTACACGGGACGACTGGATGCGCGCGACGTCGCGCGGGAGTTCGCGGAATGATCACCGTCACTCGGGAGACGAAGGAGACACAGATCCGCGTGGAGCTCGCGCTGGGGAAGGGAACCACGCACGTAGACACGGGACTCAAGTTTTTCGACCACATGCTGGCGACCTTCGCGCGCTACGCGGGGCTCGACTTGAAGCTGCACGCGCGGGGCGACCTCACGCACCACTTGATGGAGGACGTGGCGATTACGCTGGGCACGGCGGTGCAGCGGGTGATTCCGGCGACGGCGGCGCGCTTCGCGGAGCGCACGCTCCCCATGGATGACGCGCTGGTGCAGGCGTGCCTGGATGCGGGCGGGCGGTTCTTCTACCAGGGGCCGCTGAAGAACCGGCTCTACGAGCACTGGATGCGCTCGTTCTGCGAGCACGCGAAGGTGACGCTGCACCTGCGGGTGTTGAGAGGGAAGGACAGCCACCACGTCACCGAGGCGGCGTTCAAGGCGCTGGGGCTCGCGTTGCGCGATGCGATGGTGGACTCCGGCATCGTGTTCAGCATGAAGGGCTCCGTCGCCCTGGAGGTGCTCTGATGCTGACGCGGCGACTCATCGTGTGTCTGGATGTGAAGGGCGGCCGTGTGGTGAAGGGCGTTCGCTTCGAGGGACTCCGCGACGTGGGAGACCCGGTGGAGCTGGCCTTGCGCTACGAGCAGGAAGGCGCGGACGAGGTGACGTTCCTCGACATCTCCGCGAGCAACGAGGAGCGGGACACGCTCCTGGACCTGGTGCGGCGCACGGCGGAGCGGCTGTTCATTCCGTTGACGGTGGGAGGCGGGGTGCGCACGGCGGACGACGTGGGCCGAGCGCTTCGGGCGGGCGCGGACAAGGTGAGCATCAACTCGGCGGCGGTGGCGCGGCCGGAGGTGCTCACGGAGTGCGCGGAGCGCTTCGGAGCGCAGTGCGTGGTGGCGAGCATCGACGCGCGAAAGGATGGCTCGGGTTGGCGCGTCCACACGCACGGGGGACGCAAGCCCACGGAGCTGGAGGCGGTGGCCTGGGCTCGCGAGTGCGTGGCGCGAGGCGCGGGCGAAGTGCTGCTCACCAGCATCGACCAGGATGGAGCGCGCTCTGGCTATGACCTGGAGCTGACGCGCGCGGTGGCGGACGCGGTGGACGTTCCCGTCATCGCCTCTGGAGGTGCGGGCAACGCGGAGCACGTACGGGATGGACTCACTCGCGGCGGCGCGGACGCCGCGCTGGTGGCGGGCATCCTCCACGATGGGCTCACCACGGTGGGCGCCATCAAGTCGCTGCTCCGTTCGAGCGGCCTTCCGATTCGGAGCACGACATGACGAGCGCACAGGGCTTGATGCAGGCAGCAGCGGAAGTCGCACGCAAATCGGGCGACGTAGCGCTGGGCTACTTCCGAGGTGGCATCGCCGTCGACACCAAGAGCGACGGAACACCCGTCACCATCGCGGACCGCACGGCCGAGAAGACCGCGCGAGAATGGCTCGAGGCTCGCTTCCCAGAGGACGGCATCCTCGGTGAAGAGTTCGGAGAGACGCGGCCGGGGGCTCAGCGTCGCTGGATCCTCGACCCCATCGACGGAACCAAGACCTTCATCCGAGGCGTACCGCTGTGGGGCACGCTGGTGGCGCTGGCGGAAGGGGAGCGCATCCTCGTCGGGGCCGCGTACTTCCCGGCCGTGAACGAGCTGCTGGTGGCGGCACCCGGGCAGGGGTGCTTCTGGAACGACCAACGCGCCAAGGTGTCCGAACAGGCCGACCTCTCCCGCGCCGTGGTGCTCACCACCGACGAGCGCTTCCGCCAGCACCCCGAGCGCGGTGAAGCCTGGCGCCGCTTCACCCTCGACGCCGCCATCTCGCGGACCTGGGGCGACTGCTATGGCTACCTGCTGGTGGCCACCGGCCGTGCCGAGGTCATGGTGGACGAACTGCTCTCACCCTGGGACGCCGCCGCGCTCCAGCCCATCATCGACGAGGCCGGAGGCGTCTTCACCGACTGGACAGGACGGCGAACCTCGTTCGGCGGCAACGGCATCGCCACCAACGCGGCACTGGCCCGGCTCACCCGCGAGCGCCTGGGCGCGACGGAGCTCGAATGAACCTGGACCTGGACCGACTCGACTTCACCAAGGGCGGTGGCCTGGTGACGGTGGTGACGCAGGACGCGCGCACCGGTGACGTGTTGATGGTGGCGCACGCGGACCGCGAGGCCCTGGAGCGCACGCTCGCCACGGGACAGATGCACTACCGCTCGCGCACGCGCGGGCTCTGGCACAAGGGCGCCACCAGCGGAAACACCCAGCAAGTGGTGTCCCTTCGCGCCGACTGCGACGGAGACGCGGTGCTGGCCCGTGTCGAGAAAGCAGGCCCCGCTTGCCACACCGGCGACGTGACGTGCTTCGGTCCCGGAAGCGAGGACTCGCTGGCCGCGCTCGATGCCACGCTCGCCGAACGCGCCGCCCGCCCCGATGTCCCCGGGGAGAAACCCAGCTACACGCGCCGCCTGCTCGCGGACCGCAACCTGCGCCTCAAGAAGCTGGGCGAAGAGGCCGCGGAACTGGTGACAGCCTGCGCGGATGCGGACGCCGGACGCGCCGCCGAGGAAGCCGCTGATCTCCTCTACCACCTGCTCGTCGCGGTGAGGCCGCTCGGTCTTTCCTTGGAAGACGTGAAGGCTGTCCTCGCTCGTCGTGCCGCGAAGACGCCGCTTCCCAGCATTGCTGGATGAGGGAGTCTCACCTCGCGTGAAGAGGACACGGGCTGTCAGGGCATTCCACGTATCAAGCCCCGTTTTCAGGCCGTGTCAGCCTCGACCCGGATGGATTTGTCCGTCACGGCTGCATCCGGACAGTCGGGCTGCGACGGTGGAGTGATTGCGTGCAGCAGTGACTCTCTTCAATGAAAGGAGTGTTCCTGCTACACATCCAGACGCGCGGCGCTGTGGAGAACGCCGGCCGGGCGCTTCTTGGAATCGAAACCGTCCGCCTCACCGGAGGCATCGTGAACGGCCCCACCACGTACAAGGCAGAGCTCATCGACCGAGTCATCTTCTCCCGCTGGCAGAATCCTCCGACCAAGGAGGACGTGGCGGCGATGCTGGCTCAGATGGAGGAGGCCTCGGCGCGGCTCAACTCGCGTCTCATCTACATCGGTTCCGTGAGCCCGAAGTCCAAGGTTCCCGACGCGAACGAGCGCACCATCCTCAACAACTTCCTCGTCGACGCGAGGAAGACGTGTGTCGAGCAGGCGTGGCTCATCTACGAGGGCACGGACCTGCAGCACAACCTCCAGCGCGTCATCATCTCCGGCGTGCTCATCCTCACCCGGACGTTCGACAACTTCCTCTCGGTCGCGAAGTCGGGCGAGTCCATCGTCAAGGACGTCAGCGCCGTCCTGAAGAAGGATGCGGCGCCCATCTTCCAGCTCGCCAAGGACCGCGGCCTGGTCGCCTGACCCCTCCGGCGCTCAGCGCGCGCCGAGGATCTCCAGCTCCAGGAGCTTGCCGTCCGCGCTCTCGGGGAACACGCTGACCGCGTCCACATCCACCAGGGGCGCGGCGGGGTGGCAGCTCTCCCACTCGCCCGTGCCTCGGAACCGGCACACGGTGGGATTGACGAACGAGAAGCCCCCTTCCGGATCATTCAGGCCCACGCCCTTCGGCGTGCGGACGATGGCTCTCAAGGTGCCCGGCCCCCGGGCTCGGACGCGGAACCCCATCAGGTGCTTGAGCGTGGGCGCATAGCCCGCGCGCAGCGCTCCATCCGCGGACCACCGGTCGCCCTTCGTCGCGTTGCTCACGTCCACGCCCGTGACGACATCGCCATCGAACGCCTGGAACGCGGGCTGGGCCCCCAGGAGCTGATCCGGCTTCACGGGCGCGGACTCCACGGGCTTCGCGCTGGCCGCCGTGAGCAGCGCCGGGGCCTGGGTGCCCTGCTGGGCGGCGGCGGCTCGCAGCACGGACAGGGGCAGCAGCTCCGGGCCCTGGCAGTGGGACACCAGCCCGTCCACGAGGGTGCGCACGGTGGGAGGCAGGTTGACCTCCGCCTGGGCCGCGGGCGCCAGTCCCAGTCGGGCGAGGGTGTCGCAGGCGGCCGGAAGGGCCGGCCCGGCGTGATCCATGCTCCACTGGAGCTCGGGGATGTTCGCGGGCTGACCGATGGCCGTCTCCAGGAGCGCCCGGGACACGGTCTGCGCGCAGGCGTTGACGTTCGGGGGGCAGTGCTCGCAGAGCGAGGCGAGCAGTCCCCGCAGGGGAGTGTCCGCCCCCTGGGAGAAGGGCGCGCGGGCGGCCAGGGCGGTCCCCAGCTCACAGGCGCGTGGAGGCGGCGTGACGCAGGCGTCCAGGCGCTTGCGGGCCTCGGCCAGGGCGGTGGGCTCCTGGGGGGCGCGCAGGGCGGCGTCCAGGGCGCGCTCCACCTGGCGGCACTCGGGAGAGGGGGGCGGCGTGGAGGGAGCGGCCGGGGCGGCGGTGGTGGCCTGGGCGGGAGGGCGCGCGGGCGGGGCCTCGGCGGCTTCATCCTGGTGCGTCACGCACCACAGGCGGGTGAAGGCGAGCAACGCCACGAGCATCAGCAGGAGGGTCCTGAGCGGGAAACGGCGCACGAGCAATCTCCTTGATTCCAACCGGGAGCGGGGGTTATCAGCCCCACCGGGTTCCATCCGCAAATAATGACGGAGGCGTGCGTGGCTGAGACGTTCGACGTGGTGATCATCGGTTCGGGCCCTGGCGGCTACGTGGGTGCCATCCGCGCGGGGCAACTCGGGCTGAAGACGGCCATCATCGAGAAGGACAAGCGTCTGGGCGGTACCTGCCTCCACCGCGGGTGCATCCCCACCAAGTCCCTCCTGTGGACGGCGGAGTTGTTCCACCACGTCAAGGAGGCGGCGGACTTCGGCATCGACCTGTCGAGCCCGACGGTCAACTGGCCGAACGCGATGAAGCACAAGGACAAGGTCGTCACCAAGGGTGCCAACGGCATCGACTTCTTGATGAAGAAGAACAAGGTGACGGTCATCAAGGGCCACGGCCGCATCGCCGGCAAGGGCAAGGTGGAAGTCACCGCCGAGGACGGCTCCAAGCAGGTCCTGGACGCGAAGAACATCATCATCGCGACGGGCTCGGTGCCCAAGTCCCTGCCGAACGTGCCGGTGGACCACAAGCGCGTGCTCAACAGCGACTCCATCCTGCAGATCGACCGCATCCCCAAGAGCATCATCGTCCTGGGCGCGGGCGCGGTCGGCTGTGAGTTCGCCTCCGTCTTCAACCACGTGGGCAGCAAGACCTCCATCGTGGAGTACCTGCCCGCGCTGCTCCCCATCGAGGACGCGGACATCTCCAAGGAGCTGGAGAAGATCTTCCGCCGTCGCGGCATCGACGTGCACACGGGCTCCGCGGTGGAGAAGGTGGAGCACACGGCGGACGGCGTGCGCGTCACCATGAAGGTGGGCAACGAGACCAAGACGCTGGAGGCGGAGATCCTCCTGTCCGCCGTCGGCCGCTCGCCGGTCACCGAGGACGTGGGCCTGGACAAGACGTCCATCAAGACCGAGCGCGGCTACATCAAGGTCGACACCATGCTGCGCACCAGCGAGCCCAACGTCTACGCGGTGGGCGACGTCATCCCCACGCCGATGCTCGCCCACATGGCCAGCTCCGAGTGCGTGCTCGCGGTGGAGCACATCGCCGGGAAGAACCCGCAGCCCATCAACTACGACCTCACCCCGTCCGCCACGTACTGCTACCCCGAGGTCGCCTCGGTGGGCCTGACGGAGAAGAAGGCCAAGGAGCGCGGCTACGACGTCAAGATCGGCAACGCCCCGTTCGGCGCGGTGACGAAGTCGGCCATCACCAATGAGTCCACCGGCCTCATCAAGATCGTCTCCGACAAGAAGTACGACGAGGTGCTGGGCATCCACATCATCGGGCCGCACGCCACGGAGCTGCTCGCCGAGGCCTGCGTCGCGCTGAAGCTGGAGATCACCACCGAGGAGCTGGCGGGCACCATCCACGCCCACCCGACGCTCTCGGAGATCGTCCACGAGGGCGCCGAGGCCACGCTGGGCCACCCGCGCCACTTCTAGGCCGCGTGTGAGTCCTGGGCTCCTCATGGGAGCCCGCTCAGGCCGTCCCGGAGCCGCGTCTCCGAGGACGGCCTTTTCGTGTCCGGGCGCTCGGAAGCACGGGTGGACGCCTGGGGGGCGGGCCCGCTGAAGGGAGCCGGGGTTGGCCGGCCCGAGGCGCTCCCCAGGGCTGCCCGGCCGGAGCGGGAGCATTAGTAGGAAGACGACGCGCGCGAAGGGCCTGCCAGAGCTGACGCCTCGCGTTAGAGGCTTCAGGCTTGAACGTCTTCCGCCCAAACCATAGAAGGCCCGCGACCCATGGCGACTCCTGATCGGTTCCCGCTGCCCCAGGTGACTGAGACCACCCGCAAGCCGGACTGGCTGAAGGTCCGCCTGCCGCATGGCGAAGGGTACGAGCGGGTCAAGGCCATCGTGAAGCGCACGAAGCTGGCCACCGTCTGCGAGGAGGCCCGCTGCCCGAACATCGCCGAGTGCTGGGGCGGTGGCACGGCCACGGTGATGTTGATGGGCGAGGTGTGCACGCGCGCGTGCCGCTTCTGCCACGTGAAGGTGGGGGCGCCCCCGCCGTTGGACCCGATGGAGCCCATCCACCTGGCCCAGGCCGTCAAGGAGATGGACCTGGAGTACATCGTCGTCACGTCGGTGAACCGGGATGACCGGCCCGACGGCGGCGCCAGCCACTTCGCCTCCGCCATCCGCGAGCTGCGCCGGGAGAGCCCGCGCACCATCGTCGAGGTGCTCATCCCCGACTTCAAGGGCGTGGAGCAGGACCTGACCACGGTGGCCGAGGCGAAGCCGCACGTCGTCGCCCACAACGTGGAGACGGTGGAGCGCCTCACCCCGACGGTGAGAGATCGCCGCGCGAAGTACGCCCAGTCGCTGCGGGTGCTCGAGTATTTGAAGAGCCGTCCCGAGGGCCTCTACACCAAGACGTCCGTCATGGTGGGCCTGGGTGAGACGGACGAGGAGCTGGAGCAGACCTTCAAGGACCTGCGTGGGGTGGGCGTGGACGTGCTCACGCTGGGCCAGTACCTGCAGCCCTCGCAGTACCACCTGCGGGTGGAGCGCTTCGTCACCCCGGCGCAGTTCGAGTCGTACAAGAAGCTGGCCGAGTCCTATGGCTTCCTCTACGTGGCCTCGGGTCCGCTGGTGCGCTCCAGCTACCGCGCCGCCGAGTTCTTCATGAAGGGCCTGATGGAGCGCGAGCGCCTCGAGCGGCTCGCCTGACCGGGCCTTCATTCGTGGCTTGACGCAACCCCCGTTCCTCTCGGAAAGACACCCCCATGGCAACCTTCGAATTCAAGCTCCCCGACCTCGGTGAAGGCGTGATGGAGGGCGAGCTGGTCAAGTGGCACGTCAAGGCTGGCGACGTCGTCAAGGAAGACCAGGTGCTCGCCGAGGTGATGACGGACAAGGCCACCGTCACCGTCCCCAGCCCGAAGGCCGGGCGCGTCGTGTCGACGCACGGAAAGGAAGGGGACATCGCGAAGGTCCACCACCCCCTCGTCACGCTGGAGATCGAAGGCGCGGCTCCCACGCAGGCCTCGGGCCATGGTGCTCCGGCCCCCGCGCAGGCGACGGCTCCCGCGCAGGCCCAGGCGGCGGCTCCGGCCGCGGGCGCTTCGGTGCAGGCCTCGAAGGTGCTGGCCACGCCGGTGACCCGGCGCATGGCGCGCGAGCACGGGCTGGACCTGGCGACCATCCCCGGCAGCGGTCCGCAGGGGCGGGTGACGAAGGCGGACGTGGTGGCGGCGCTGGAGGGGGGCGGGGAGCAGAAGAACGTGGTGGCGACTCCCGCGCAGGCGCGTCCCGCGGCGCCGGCCGTGTCGTCTGGGCGTGCGGACGAGCGCGTTCCCTTGCGCGGCCTTCGCAAGAAGATCGCCGAGAAGATGGTGCGCTCGAAGTTCACGATGCCGCACTTCGCGTTCGTGGAGGAAGTGGACGCGACGGACCTGGTGGCGCTGCGCACCCGGCTCAACGCTCAGCTCGCGGCGTCGGGTGACACGACGAAGCTGAACTACCTGCCGTTCATCATCAAGGCGACCATCGCCGCGCTGAAGAAGTTCCCGCACCTGAACGCCAACTTCGACGAGGCGGCGCAGGAGCTGGTGGTTCGCGGCGAGTACAACATCGGCATGGCGGTGGCGACGCCGGACGGCCTCACGGTGGCGGTGGTGAAGGACGCGGACCGGCTGACGCTGGCGGAGATTGCTCGCGAGACGGCGCGGCTGGGCGCGGCGGCCAAGGAGCGCAAGCTGAAGCTGGAGGAGCTGACGGGCGGCACCTTCACCATCACCTCGCTGGGGCAGAGCGGCGGCCTGTTCGCCACGCCCATCATCAACCACCCCGAGGTGGGCATCATGGGCGTGCACAAGCTCAAGAAGCGCCCGGCCGTGGTGAAGGACCAGATCGTCATCCGCGACATGATGAACCTGTCGCTCTCGTGCGATCACCGCGTCATCGACGGCTCGGTGGCCGCGGACTTCGTCTACGAAGTCATCAAGTACCTGGAGAAGCCGGACCTGCTGTTCCTCGCCATGGCGTGACGTCACGCCGCGCGGTCCCGGGCGGAAGGTTC
Source organism: Myxococcus qinghaiensis (assembly GCF_024198215.1). Lineage (GTDB taxonomy): Bacteria > Myxococcota > Myxococcia > Myxococcales > Myxococcaceae > Myxococcus > Myxococcus qinghaiensis. The sequence goes on along the minus strand of NZ_JAKCFA010000007.1, from coordinate 285,213 downwards.
GTCCGGGTTCCGGGGGCTGGGAAGGCCCCTGGGCCGCTGGGGAGAGGGCTGACCGCTCGCCGGGCATTCCGTCCGGCGGCATGCGTCGAGGCCGGGCGGTGGTCCACCAAGACGGTTAGGCTCTGTCCGTATGGCCGAGAACCCTCGCGAGCTGATCCGCGCCGCGCAGTCCGCCGAGCTGCGGGGTGACGTGACTCGCGCCGTGGAGTGCCTCCAGAAGGCGGCGGCGCACTACCGGAGCGCGGGCAATGCCCCCCGGGCCCTCCAGTTGCTGCGCCATGCGCGCCGGCTGGACACGAGCCGCCTGGATATCCTCGAGGAGGTGAATCGCCTGGAGGGGATGTCGGGGACGGCGTTGTCCTCGGAGGACGAGGACTCTCGCCTGGCGGATGAGGTGGTTCGCTCCATCGAGGCAGTGCCGCTCCCGGAGCTCGCTCGTCGGCAACGGTTGATGGACGAGGCGCTGCGCGACGTGGAGTCGCAGCCTTCGACGAAGTCCCCCGAGCTTGAGGCCTGGGTGCTGGACACGGACGTGAGCGAAGACCTCCAGCGATTGGAGACCCAGCTCGCTCGCGTCGCGGCCTCCGTGGAGCCAGGGCCTTCCGAGGGGCACAGTGCTTCGGTGGCGCTGCCCTTCCGCGCTTCGGAGTTCGTGCGTGCGGAGCGCCCGCGCGGCGCCGTGGATGATCAGCTCTTCGAGACGGCATGGAGGCCAGGAGCGCCGGAGGGAGAGGAGTCCCTCGGAGGAGACCTGGTGCTCGCGTCGACGGGGCAGGCCGATGCGCGTGGCTTGGACTCGGATGCGGAGGGCCTCGGTACGAATGTGTCGGAGGAAGCCACGCCGAGACGACGGCGCGGACCTCGCATCATCGAGCGTGGACCCACTCGCGCGGATGCGGCGCTTGATGCGTGGTGCTCGTTCTGTTGCCGCCCGCGAGCGGAGGTCGGCGACCTGGTCGCGGGACCCGCCGGGGCCTTCATCTGCAAGGCGTGTCTGACGGAGTCCGCCTCTCTGCTCGGGGACGTGGACCCTGTTCCTCGCCCGATGGAGCAGCCGGTTTCGCCGGTGCGCTCCGAACCCGCGGTCCAGTTCGTGGGGCAGCCGGGTTCGCCGGTGCGCTCCGAGCCCGCAGTGGAGTTCGTGGGGCAGCCCGAGGTCCGTGTCGCGCTGGAGCGGGCGCTTCAATCGGGTGCTTGCTGCATCCTGCTCGTGGGCGCCGAGGGTTGGGGGAAGAGCATCCTCCTCCAGACGCTCCAGCGACAGGGCAGGGGAGCCGTCACTCCGGTGGCCTCGCTCACGGAGACCTCATCGACCTCGCCTGTGTTCATCGAGGACGTGGAGCGCCTGGGCGCCGAAGACGCTTCCGTGCTCTCCACCTTCCTGGCCCGTGAGGTGCGTCCCCGCGTGGTGCTCAGCGCGCGAGGACTCGCCGCCGAGCCGGGGAAGCTCCTCCTGCGCGGAGGCGAAGAGCGCCTCGCCGTGCCCACGACGGAGGCTCTGTCGCGCGCGGTGCGCGGGCTCATCCCCGTGGGCATCCTGGAGCACGTCCAGGTGCTGCTCTGCCTGCGTCAGCCCACGCGCGCGGACTACGTGGAGATGGCTCGCGCGCGACTGTCGCTGCGTGAGCCCAAGACAGTGCTGTCCGACAGCGTCCTCATGGCCTTCGCCGCCGAGGCCGAGCGCTCACCCCGCGCTGGCCACGAGATGCGGGCCCTCCTCCAGCGGGTTCCCCCAGGGACGTGGGAACTCGAGAACGTGACGAAGCCGACGCCCCCTCGAAAGGGCCGGCGGAAGGGAACGTCGTGAACACCATCACCGTCTACCGGCTCGGCCGGGTGGAGTACGAGGACGGCCTCAACCTGATGCGCCTCTTCGGCGACTCGCGTCGAGAGGGGCTGAGCGGCGACGTGCTGCTCCTGCTGGAGCACCCCCCCATCCTGACCCTGGGTCGGGGCGCGAAGCGGGAGAACATCACCGCCTCCGACGCGAGCCTCGCCGCCGAGGCCGTGAATGTCTTCGAGACCAATCGGGGAGGCGACGTCACGTACCACGGGCCCGGACAGATTGTCGGCTACCCCATCTTCCTGCTCCCGGAAACGCGCCGCGACGTCCGCCGCTACGTGCGCGATGTCGAGCGCTCCATCATGGAAGTGCTGGCCGAGTGGGGCATCAACGCGGGCCCCATCCCCAAGTGGCCCGGCGTCTGGATTGGTGAAGATGGCGCGCCCGACACGCGGAAGATCGCCGCCATCGGTGTCCACCTTTCCCGGTGGCTGACGACGCACGGCTTCGCGCTCAATGTGAATACGAAGATGGAGCACTTCCGCTTCATCGTGCCCTGTGGAATCCGCGAGGCCGGCGTCACCTCCATGCAACGCGAGCTCGGGCACCCCGTGCCTGTCCCGGACGTTGAAGAGGCGCTCGCCCGGAGCTTCAGCGGGGTGTTCGACAGCGAGCGCGTGGATGCGCCGCCGCCCCTGCGCACCATCAGCATCGCCGTCGTCCGAGGCCACGGTCCGGAGGCGCGCGTGCTGCTCGGGCGACGTCGCCCCGAGCGCGGCGGCTTCTGGCAGATCCTCACCGGCCGCGTGGAGCAGGGCGAGTCACCCGCTCAGGCCGCCAGCCGCGAGCTGGAGGAGGAGACGGGCCTGCGGCTTCCCACGGAGGACCTGGCCTACCGCCATTCGTTCGCCATCGGCGAGACACTGCCGCCCGTCATCGCCGAGGAGAGCGCCTTCGCCGTCCACGCCCCGCCAGACGCCGAGGTCCGCCTGGGCCCCGAGCACGAGGACTTCGAGTGGGTGGACGTGCCCACCGCGCTGGAGCGCCTGCCCTTCGTCGGGCTGCGCGAGGCGGTGAAGCGCGCGGTGTCGCGGCGCGGCGCCTGAGTCCAGGGCCGCGCCCACGTCGCGCGGCTACAGCTTGAGGACCATCGCTTCCTTGGCGGCGATGGCTTCCGGGCGGTGCTTGCGCACCTGCCGCAGCAGCTTGTCCATGGCCGCGTCGTCGCGCCCCGGGTCGTGGTGGAAGAGCACCAGTGTCTTCACCTGCGCGGCATCCGCGGCGGCCACGGCGGCCTGCCACGTGGAGTGGCCCCAGCCCGTGCGCGCCGGCCCACAGCGGCCGTGGTACTCGTCCTCCGTGTACATGGAGTCGTAGATGAGCAGGTCCGCGCCGCGCGCGAACTCGAACATCACCGGGTCCAGCTCACTGCCGTGCTCCACGTCCGTGGCGTAAACCACGGAGCGGCCACCGCACTCCACGCGGTACCCCAGGCTGCCTCCCGGGTGGTTCAGCTCCAGCCACCGCACCTCGGCCGGGCCTATCTGGAGCGTCCCACCCGGCGACAAGTCCCTGTACGTGAGCTTCGCGCGGAAGGTCCCCTCCGCCGTCACCGGGAAGTAGGGCTGAACCATCTGCCCGCTCAGCAGCTCCCGCGTGGTGCGCCCGTTTCGCGACGGCCCGTTCACGGTCAGGTCGCTCGTGGGGATGAAGATGGGCGCGAAGAAGGGAAGGCCCTGCAGGTGGTCGTAGTGGTAGTGCGAGATGAAGATGTTGCCGCTCACCGGACCCGAGCCCGGCGTGAGCAGCGAGTCGCCCAGCGCCCGCGCTCCCGAGCCCAGGTCGAAGATCAGCAGCTCGTCCCCACACCGCACCTCCACGCACGGCGTGTTGCCGCCATAGCGTTGGGTCTGCGGACCGGGGGAGGGGATGGAGCCGCGCACTCCCCAGAAGCGCACCTCGAAGGGCACGCGGGCCTGATTGCGCACGACGGCGTTGCGCCGCCGCGCTGGCGTCTTCTCAGCCGGCCTTGGCTTCCGTGTCGTCGTCCTCGGCGAAGAGCTCAATCAGGTGCCCCGTACGCTCGCGCTTCGTCCTCAAATAGTCGAGGTTATGCGGATTGTGCTCGGTCCGGGAAGGGATTCGACGCAGGACGGGAATGCCTTCCTCCACCATCCCCGCGATCTTCAGGGGGTTGTTGGTGATGAGATCCACCGAGCGTACGTCCAGCGAGCGCAGCATCTCCGCCGCGATGTCGTAGCTGCGCAAATCATCCGCGAAGCCGAGCTGACGGTTCGCCTCGTACGTGTCCAGCCCCTTGGACTGGAGGGCGTACGCCTTGATCTTGTTCCCCAGGCCGATGCCCCGGCCCTCCTGACGCAGGTACAGCACCACGCCCAGCTTCTGCTGCGTGATGAAGTCCAGCGCCCGGTCCAGCTGCTCGCGGCAGTCGCACTTCAGGCTGCCAAAGACTTCGCTCGTCAGGCACTCAGAGTGGATTCGCACCGGCACCCCCTCCACGCCCGACACGTTGCCCGCGACCAGCGCGACGTGCTCCCGGCCATTGCGGCGATCCCTGAACACGATGGTCCGCAAGGGCCCCCGCTGCGTGGGGATGTCCGCTTCCGAGAACCGCTCCAGGTGCTGCGTGGGCTTTCGGGTCGGAAGAACCTGGGGTGAGCGAATGTCCGACATGTTGTTTCAGTCTCCAGATGCGAGGCCCCCTGTTTGGTGCCCCCATGAGCGCAAGTCAAGGCGGACTCACCTGACGTTCCCCGAAGAGATGCACGACGGGCGGATCCGGTTTCTCAAGACCCCCAGGAGAGGGGTAGCAATTCCACCGCGTCCCCATGAGACAAGCTGCTGGCTTCCCTCCCAAAGTGCAGCAGGTGGGTGGCGGCGGCAGCGGAGCGGAGCACCCCCGACGTCTGCGTGGCCAGGGGGCGGGCCCAGAGGTTGCCGTCCTTCCAGGCGGCCGTCACCCGGACGAAATGCGCCAGCCCCGGAGGCTTGGACAGCCGACCGTCCAGGCGCCCGGGAACTCGCGCGGGCTCCACGTCCATGTGGCCGAGCAGTCGGCGGATCGCCGGCCGGACGAACAGCTCGAAGGTCACCAGCGAGGAGGTGGGGTTGCCGGGGAGCCCGAAGAACAGGGTGCTGCCGCGCTTGCCCACCACCAGCGGCTTGCCGGGTTTGATGGCCACGCGCCACAGGTGCTGCTGCACGCCGATGGCGGCGAGGACCTCCTTCACGTAGTCGCGCTCGCCCACGGACACGCCCGCGCTGGTGAGCACCACGTCGAAGCCCTGGGCCCGCGCCAGGAACTCGCCCACGGAGTCGCGGGTGTCCTGGGCGATGCCCAGCAGGGATGGCTGCCCGCCCGCGCGGCGGACCGCCAGGGCCAGCGACGGGGCGTTGGTGTCGACGATGCGGCCCCGGGGCGGCTCGTCCGCGCGGCACAGCTCGTCGCCGGTGGAGAGGATGGCCACCCGGGGGGCGCGGGGGACGGGCGCGGACAGGATGCCCTGGGCCCAGAGCAGCCCCAGCTCGGGGATGCCCAGGGGCGTGCCCCGGGCCAGCAGCAGCGCCCCTTCCTTCGCGTCCTCGCCCCGAGGCCGCACGTGCTGGCCGGGCTCCACGGCCTCCAGGATGTCCACCTGATCCGCGCCCCCGTCCGGCACCGGCCGGGCCCGCTCGCGCATGACCACGGCGTCCGCGCCCTGGGGGAGGGGAGCACCGGTCATGATCCGCACGCAGGTGCCCGGGCGGACCTCCTGGCGCGGCGTGCCGCCCGCGTAGACGGTCTCCAACACCGGCAGTCTCACCGGCAGGGGGCCCGCCAGGTCTCCGGCGCGCACCGCGTAGCCGTCCATCGCCGAGTTGTCCCAGGGCGGCAGCGTGCGCTGGGCGAGCACGTCCTCCGCGAGCGTCCGGCCCAGGCCCTCATCGAGGGCCAGCCACTCAGCGGACAGCGGCGTGGCCAGGGCCAGCACCCGGGCTCGGGCCTCGTCTTCCGGAAGCAGCGTCGCGGCGTCGTTCATGAGCGTCATCTTCAGCCCGGTTCGCACCGAAAGTCCGAGAGAAAATCAAGTGTTAGTTTGACAGCCCATCTGATCATCGTTACAAGCTTCAATCATCGCGAAGCCTGCCAGTCCTCCTGGGGGTGGCGTGGCAACCCGTTGAAAGTACACGGGAACTCTCAAGGAGACAGCGTCGATGGCCAAGCCCAAGTCCGGGGCCAAGAAGGCGACTCCCGCTGGAAAGACTGGCGCGAAGTCCGCCGCGAAGAAGGATAAATCCGCCCGGCTGGACCTGATCAAGAACGCGTCCAAGCGGGTCGCTACTTCGACGACGAAGGTGGTGAAGGCGGTCGGGGAATCAGTGGCGAAGGGCGCGAAGGCTTTGAAGAAGGCGGCCGCCGAGACCGCTCCCGACAAGGAGAAGGTCGTCGAAAAGGACAAGGCTGTCGAGAAGGAGAAGGTCGCTGAGAAGGCGCCTTCCAAGAAGTCAGCGGCGAAGCCCGCTCCTGCGGCGAAGTCCGCCACGGCGAAGCAGCCCGCTGCTCCCGCCGCCAAGGCTCCCGCTGGGACGAAGGGGGCGCCGGGCAAGGGTTCCAAGGCCTCCGCTCCCGCGGTGCCCGCCGTGGAGAAGCCGAAGCCGCGCGCCACCAAGCTGCCGCCCCCGGGCGAGCCGCTCACCAAGCGTGAGATGGAGCAGCTGCTCACCGCCGGCGAGGGCCGCGGCGTGATGGGCGAGGGCAGCCTCAAGGGCCGCCTCGTCGTCCTCAACGAGCTGCCCAACCTGGTGGTGGTGGGACGCGACAAGCGAGAGCTCACCTTCCTGCTCCAAGGGCCGGATCAGGAGGTCCTCCCGGCCTACGTGAATCACAAGGTCTCCGTCAGCGGGATGATCCGCAAGACGACCAACCACGGCGGCGTGGTGGACGTGCGCAAGTACTCCGCCAAGAAGCCGGAGACGGAAGTCGTCGAGGCGCCGCCCGCGGACACCGAGCCCCGGCTGCGTTACCTGTCGCCCGGCGAGGTCTCCATGGTGACGGCGGCCGGCATGGGCGCGGGCATCAAGGGCTTCGCGGCCGTGCGTGGCAACCTCGAGATGAACGGCGAGGAGTTCATCCTCGTCGTCTCCAACGGCGGCACGCGCCAGCAGGTGTCCTTCCTCATCGAGGGCAAGGCCGCCGTCAAGAGCCTGCGCAAGAACGTGGGCCACACGCTGCAGGTCATGGGCGTGGTGGACAAGCTCTCCGGCTGGGGTGGTCGCATCACCGCGGAGAACGTGGAGCCGCGTCCGTCGGAAGCGCGTGCGGTGTCTCGCGACGAGATGGAGATGGTCCATATCGAGGGCGAGGTGCCCACGTCCGTGGACGTGAAGCTCAACCACGGCCTCACGGTGCGCCTGCCCGAGCAGCCTGGGTTCACCTGGGCCATCGAGCCCACGGCGGCCAAGCGCGTGGGCCTGCGCGAAGCCAATTTCGAGCCGGGTCCCAACGGCGGTCCGGCGACCCGCGAGTTCTTCTTCACTCCCCGAAACCCGGGGACTTTCGAGGTGGAGTTCTTCCTGGCCAAGGCGCTGACGCCGGGCCTGGTGGACCGCTCCTTCAAGATCAACGTCACGGTCAAGCCCTGAAGAACGTCGCTTCCCGGAGGAAGGCTCTGGGAAGCAGTCGGTTGCCGGGGGGTTCCCGCCCGGCCGCTTCGGGCTTACCCGTTCCCGTAGCGGCCGAGCCGCGACCCCACCGTGAGCATTTCTTCAGACCTTCTCCAGCAGATCCTCTCCGAAGCCGACCACCCGCTGGGCATCAAGGAGCTCCTGCGACTTGCGGGCCTGCACCCTGGCCAGCAGACCGAGCTCAAGCGCTCCCTCCGGGAGCTGGTGCGCCAGGGCCACGTCGTCAAGGAGGGCAAGCGCTTCCTGCGCTCCGGTCCTCGCCGTGACGACGGCTTGGCCGTGCCTCCGCCGGTTGTCCCTGACGTGCCGGAGGTCGCCGTCCGCGCCGACCACCGGCCCCGTCATGAGCGGGCCGGTCCCCATACCCCCTCCACGCGCGAGCGCCTCACGGGGCATGGTGCCCGAGGCCAGGAAGGCGGCTTCAAGGGCCGTGCTCCCGACGCCCGTGGCGCGCGCGACTTCGGCCGCGCGGACGGCGCCCGAGGGCGCGAGCGTCGGGACTTCAACAAGCCGGGCTCTTCGCGCCGCGAAGAGGGGCGTGAGCGCTTCGGCCATCGAGGCCCGCGTCGCGCGGCCTTCGGCGAGGTGCTGGACACGGTGGAGGGCATCCTCCACGTCCACCGCGACGGCTTCGGCTTCGTGCATCCCGTGGGCGGAGAGGGCGAGAACATCTTCCTGCCCCCGGCCGAGGCGCAGCGCGCGCTCGACAATGACCGGGTGGTGGTGGAGGTGGCGGGTCGGCCCGGCCGGTACGAGGGGCGCCTGGTGCGCGTCGTCGACCGTCGCCGCGAGCTGGCGGTAGGCGTCTACACGACGCAGGGCCGCCACGCGCTGGTGCTGCCCACCGACACCAGCCTTCCCGGCCCCATCCGCGTGCCGCAGACGCAGATGGCCCAGGAAGGAGACTTGGTGAAGGTGCGCCTGGGCGTGGGCGCGAACCTGTTGGAGCCGGGCCGCGGGCTCTTCGGCGAGGTGGCCGGCTCGCTCGGCAAGCCGGGGACTCCGAGCTCCGAGGTGATTGGCATCGCCTACTCGCAGGGCTTCTCGGATGAGTTCCCTCCGGAGGTCATGGACGAGGCGGACCGCTACGCCGTGACGGTGTCGGCGGAGGAGGCGAGCGGGGAGGAGCGCAAGGACCTGCGCTCGATGCAGCTCGTCACCATCGACGGCGAGGACGCGCGCGACTTCGACGACGCGGTGTACGTGGAGGACGTGGCGGGCGGGTGGCGACTGGTGGTCGCCATCGCGGACGTGACGCACTACGTGCGCGAGCGCAGCGCGCTCGACGCGGAGGCCTTGCGCCGCGCGACGTCCGTGTACCTGCCGGACCGCGTGCTGCCCATGCTGCCGGAGCGGCTCAGCAACGGCATCTGCTCCCTGCGGCCGGACGAAGACCGGCTGTGCATGGTGGCGGACATGACGTTCGACGCCCAGGGCCAGCGGCGCTCGTCCACGCTGTACCCGGCGGTGATGCGCAGCGCGGCGCGCTGCACGTACAACGAGGTGCAGGACGTCCTGGATGGCAAGGACGTGCCGCACCGCAACGCCTTCAAGCCGCACTTCGAGAAGATGATGTCGCTGGCCCGCGCGCTGATGAAGATGCGCAAGGAGCGGGGCGCCATCGACTTCGACATTCCCGAGCACAAGGTGGTGCTGGGCAAGGACGGCCTGCCCGAGCGCATGGACAAGCGCGAGCGCAAGGACAGCCACCGGCTCATCGAGGAGTGCATGCTCGCCGCCAACGAGGCGGTGGCGCGCTTCTTCCAGGACGAAGGCCTGCCCACGGTGTACCGGTTCCATGGCGAGCCGGACCCGGAGAAGCTGGCCGCCTTCGGGGCGCTGGCGCAGGCGTACGGCTTCAAGCTGCAGATTGATGACGGCGTGTCCTCGAAGGAGCTGGATGCGTTCATCAGTCAGCTCACGGGGCACCCGGAGCAGCGGGCGCTGAACCAGCTCCTGCTGCGCTCGATGATGCAGGCCGTGTACACGCCGTCGAAGGTGGGCCACTACGGGCTCGCGGCGGAGCACTACCTGCACTTCACCTCGCCCATCCGGCGATATCCGGACCTGTTGGTGCACCGGCTGCTGAAGGCGCACTGGGCACGGCAGGGGCGCAAGCCGTCGCTGGCGATGCTGGACCGCGAGGAGGAGAAGCTCGAGGACATGGCGATGCAGTGCTCCGACAGGGAGCGCGCGGCCATGCAGGTGGAGCGGGAGGTGGTGTCCTTCTACGCGACCCTGATGATGAAGGACCGGGTCGGCGAGGAGTTCGCGGCGACCGTGGCGGCCATCACCGACTTCGGGTTCTTCGTCGAACTGGACGCAGAGCACGTCGAGGGGCTGGTGAAGGCGGAGACGCTGGGGCCGGGCTCGAAGCTGGACAAGCAGACGCACTCGCTGGTGTATCCGAACGGGCGACGCGTGCGCGTGGGACAGAAGCTCCGCGTGCGGCTGCTGTCGGCGAATCCGACGGCGCGGAAGATCGACTTCGACGCGCTCCAGTTCGCGGGCGAGGCGCCGCTGACGCGTCATGAGGGCGCTGCACCCGCGCGTCGTCGCCCCGAGCCGCGCGAGCAGCAGCTGCCGTACGGCAAGCCCAAGCCGGGCAAGCCTGGACAGTGGGAGCGCGACACGACGCAGGGCGCACCGGCTCGTTCCTGGGCCGCGCGTGAGGAGCCCTCGCGTCCTCGTGGGCGCTTCGTGCGAGAGGGGCGTCGCGAAGAGGCCGCCGTGCCTTCACGTGGTGAGCCTGCGTTCAAGAAGCCCTGGAAGGACGACGCGGCGAAGACGCAGTCTGGTCCTCGGTCCGCGGGCGACGCGCAGGGGCCGAAGCGGCGGATGTTCGTGCGGCCGGAGCAGGCCGCTGGCTCGGACGCGAGCAGCGTGCCCGTGCAGGAGGCCCAGGAGGTCCGTGAGGAGGCCGTGCCCGAGGTGCCCGCCACGCCGACGTGGTCGGGGCCTGACGCGAGCGAGAGCGCGGGGTCGTCGCCGCATCCCGGGTTCGACCGGCTGCGTGCGTTGGCCGCGCAGGGCCAGCCCGCGAAGAAGGGTGGCCGGCCTTCGCAGCCCCAGTCGCGGCATGGGCAGGGGCATGGCGGACATGGCGGCAAGCCTTCGTCGAAGGACAGTCGCTTCAACCGCCCCGCGTCCGTCATCGTGCCGCCGAAGCCGCCCGCGGAGGTGAAGCCCGAGTTCGCTCCGGAGAACTGGCAGCCTTCCGTTCCGCCCGAGCCTCCGGCGAAGCCGCCGGTTCGCGAGCAGCAGGAGCCCGTGGCGCACTCGACGCCCGACGTGGCGGCGGCGCGGACGGCGGAGGTTCCCTCGAAGCCGTCTGTGCATGTGTCGACTCCGGCTGAAACAGTCAGCGCTCCGCCTGCGGCCCAGCCGCTGGTGGCTCGGCCCGCCGTGGTCTCCACCCAGTCACGGCCCGAGAGCGTCACGCCTGTGCCCGAGAAGGCGCCGACTCGTGCGAAGCGGGCGGCAGCCGTCAAGCGCGATGTGGCCACTGCGCCCTCGAAGGCTGCCTCGACGAAGGTGGCGGCCAATGTCGCCTCGGCGTCGCGCACTTCGACTGCGAAACCGAAGGCAACGGTTGATGTTGCCTCGGCGTCGCGTAAGCCGACCGCGAAACCTAAGGCGACGGTTGATGTTGCCTCGGCGTCGCGCACTCCGGCCACGAAACCGAAGGCGGTGGGCAAGATGCCTGTCGTGCTGACTCCTGCGAAGCGAGCTGCTTCGGCCAAGGCGCCTGCGAAGAAGGCTGCTCCCGCGAAGCCGTCACGCGCCAAGGTGCCCAAGGCTCAGCCGCCGAAGACCAAGGTGTCCACGGCCAAGGCCAAGGCTCCAAAGGCCTCGGCGTCCAAGTCCCAGGCGAAGGCGCCGAAGGCAAAGCCCGTGAAGGCTGCTGCCGCCAAGGCGAAGTCGCCCAAGAGCCAGCCGAAGCGCCCGGCCAAGGCCTCCAAATCGTCGACGTCCGGAGGCAAGGGGAAGGGGAGCGCGAAGCGCTGAGGTTCGGCGGTCGCGCGCATCTCCGCGTCGGCTGCCGTGTGCGGCAGGGGAGCGCGAATCGCCGAGGTTCGGCGTTCGCGCGCATCCCTATGTCGGCGGAAAGCCCCTGCTCGGGAGCGCAGGGAACGTCGCGAGTGAATTTTTCTCCGCGGACCTCGTCCTGAGCGTGCCGTGCCGATGGACCTTGGGTGTCCTCGGCCAGGCATCCTGCTCATCCCCCGGAGATCACATGTATTCGCGCGCCCTTGTCTCAGCCCTCGTTGCCTTGGCCTTCACTGGTTGTGCCGGCATGACCGTCACCACGACCTCGACGGGGCTCGACGGCAAGACGACCGTGCGCAGCTCCGACCCGGCAGAGCAGGCCCGCATCGACGCGAGGGAGCGTGAGAAGGAGGACTACGCCAAGGCCATCGCCGAAGCGCCGCGTCGCTCGCCCCAGGACCCCATCCAGGTCGCCGTGTTCGAGACGACCGTCGCCGAAGCGCTCTCCAAGTCGCTCGACCGGAAGCAGTTCGATGAATCTCTGCGACGCGAACTCTCCGCCGACCCCCTGTTGCGCATCGTGCCGGTGAAGGGCCTGCCTGCCAGCGCGACGCGAGTCGGGGCGTCGGACGAGGAGCGCATCTCCGCCGCCCGTGAGAAGGGTATCTCTCCGGATGTGTGGGTCCTGCCGCATGTCATGTTGGAGGACGCAGTGGGGACAAGCGGCGGAAAGCTCGTCTCGATGAAGGCCTTCACGCTCCGCAGTGGCGTGGTGTCCGCGTACGGCACCGGCACGTCGCGGCCCGAGGCGCAGGGCTCCATCTTCCAGAACGAGCAGGTGGTGAAGAACGCGGCGATGAGGATTCGTTCCGCCGTCGTGGGTGAGCTCGGGCCGAACCTCCCCGACCACGAAGCGGTGGCCACGCTGCAGGAGGAGCGTCAGCGGAAGGCGGCGGACTCCATCGCGGAGCAGGCCGGCATCCTTCCCGAGGACGACACCGCGACCCGGATGAGGAAGCTCATGGACCTGGCGAAGCAGCCCAAGCAGCCGGCCCAGTCGTCCGTGCAGGAGTAGACGACACCTCCAGGGGAGGCTCCTCCCAGCGTCACGCCGCCCCTCATTTCCACCGAGGGCCTTCCTGGGGCGCTATAACGCTCCAGGTTCAACTCGAGGAGTCTCCGTGGGAATCATCCGGTTGGTGGGAGTGATGCTCGCCGTCGCGGGCGGCGTGTTGCTGTGGACGGGGCTGAATGCGCGCGAGTCGCTGACCGAGCGCGCGTCACAGGTCCTCACGGGCAAGTACAGCGAGAACACCACGCTGTACATCGCGGGCGGTGGCGCCGCGCTGGCGGGCGGCATCCTCCTCGCCCTGTTCGGTGGCGGCTCGCGCAAGCGTCGTTAGGCCCGGAACCTCCGGGGCTCAGGGGAGCAGTCCCCCGATTCGGGTCTGGACGAAGGCCCCGGCGAGCCCCAGGGCGAACACCGTCCCGAGCGCCCAGCCCAGTCGCACGGTGAGCGCCCGCTGTCCGGACACGCGTGCCACCACCACGAAGCTGACGGCGGCGCTCGCGAGTGACGCGATGGTGGCGCCGACTCCCGCGGTGGTCGGTGACAGCGACCCATGCGAACTCAGTGACGCGGCCGAGGCCACCGCGGATGCGCTCGACACCAAGCCTCCCAGCGCGCTCACCGCATAGAAACCCGCGTGGCCCAGCAGGCTCTGTCCCACCGTGCCCACGACCTGGAACAAGAGCAACATCACTCCGAACTTGAGCGCGGACGTGAGCGAGAAGGGGCTCTCCAGAGGCAGCGACGGCGGGGCGGCGGCGCTGCTCGGGACCTGACGGGCCCTCACCAGCGCGAGCCCCATGCTCGACAGCAGGATGAGCACGAGCGGCACCACGGAGTTCACCAGCGCGCGATACGACAGGATGCCGAGCAGGACGGCATTGCGCAGCGCCATCGCCGCCGTGGCCAGCATGACGCCTCGGTACGCGACGTCCTGGAGCCGGCCGTCCGTCTCCTTCACTCGATAGGCCAGCTCCGTCACCGTGACAGTGCTGTTGACGAGCCCGCCCAGGAACCCCGTCACCTCCACGCCGCGCGTGCCGAAGAGCTTGAGCAACACGTAGTTCACGAACCCCATCGCCGCGATGAGGATGACCGTCACCCACGCCACGCGGGGCACGATGAGCCCCCAGGGGTCCACGGGCTCGGTCGGCAACACCGGGTAGATGGCGAAGGCGAGGATGGCCAGCAGGATGGCGGAGCGCAGCTCCTCGGCGGTGATCTTGCTGCTGAAGCCCGCCAGTCGCTCCTTCCACGTGAGCAGCCCCGCGCTCGTCACGGCCACCGCGGCCGGCGTCACCACGTGCCCCAGGCCGCACAGCACGCCCGTGAAGCCGGTGACGAGCAGCGCGGCGGAGGTGGTCAGCTCCGCGCCCTCGTTCGCGCGCAGCGACTGCCAGTTCAGGAAGCCCACCAGCACGCCCAGCAGGGCCACGGCGGTGATGGCGAACGGAGTGCCCAGCAGCCCGCCCATGGCCCCCAGCAACGATGCGAAGCCGAAGGTGCGCAGGCCGGCCTCCTTGCCACGCCACTCGCGCTCCAGCCCCACGAACAGGCCCACGCCCAGGGCGAGGGTCAGGCGCATCAACGTCTGGAGCGGCGGCCACGCAACGGCCGGCGGAAGTCCTTCCATCAAGGGGGTGCCTCTCCTTCGTGGAGCGAAGTCTTCAAGTGGTGTGGCGCGGCGCCTCGTGCGCGGCATCGCCGACGGCATGCAGCCGGGACCATCCCCGCTCACGCAACAGCCGCTGGATGGGCTCTCGCAGCGACGCCCGGAGGCGCTGCGTGGCGTCCGGAGTCCCGTCCTCGCTCACGGGCACCCGCCAGGACGCGCCCCCCTCCAACAGCGGCTCCTCCTCACCGGGCAGGAGGAGTCGCACCACGAGCGGCGGAAGGCCCTGCGCGGCGCCTTCACCGGCGGCGCCATCCACCGTGGCCCGGGCCCGGTCCTGTGCGGAGAGGCCATTGAAGACGGTGACGGCCTGCTCGGCCACCGTGGGACGCGAGCACTGGAAGATGACGCACCAGGGGCGTTGCGCGGGCTTCTCCGTGGGCACCATCAGCCAGCGGAAGAGCAGCACGGCGAGCGTGGCGCCCAACATCTGCGCGGCGACGAAGGACTCGACATCCATCGCATGCAGCGCACTGGCGCGAGTGCTCACCGCGCGCGCGAGGATGAGCGCGGGATTGGCGAGCGAGCGCGAGTCGGTGAACCAGACGGTGGCGGCGACATAGCTCGCGACGACCAGGGGCGTCGCGGACGGACGGCTGCGCACGCACCCGCGCACCACCACCAGCAGCCCGAAGGTGGCCACCAGCTCCGTGAGGAACTGCGCGGAGCTGGCGGAGGGAGCGCGCGTCGCGATGAGCAGGGGCTCGCCGCACATGAGGTGCGCCACCAGCCGTCCGACCAGGCCGCCGCCGAGCTGGGCGAGCACGTAGCGAGGCACGTCCTTCCACGGCGTGCCGTCCTCCAGCGCGTCAGCGAAGGTGAGGGCGGGGTTGAAGTGCGCCCCGGATAACGGCTGGAGCACCAGCGTGAGACAGGCGAGGACGACGCCCGCGGCCAGGGACATGAAGAGGCGCCCGTCGGTGGCGCTCACGCCCAGGTGCTCCGCGCCATGGTGGGCGCCCTCGAGTGCCACCACGAGCAGCCCGCAGCCGAGCGCTTCGACCGCGAGCCGGCGGGGCCGGTTCAGGCGCCCCGTACCGGACGGTGTCGTCGTGGATGGAAGTGCACCCGTCATCGCCCGGCCCTCCAGCGGATCTCCCACCCTATGCCTCGACGAAAGGGCCGTCAAAGCCGGGCGCGAGGGCCCGAGCGAAAGCCCACGAGCGGACAGACAGGCTCGCTCGCGGGGGCCCGGACGTGTGCGTCACCGGACCCCCGCGCGGTGTCCGCGAGGCTACGCGTTCAGCGCCGCGGCGTGGTGCCGCAGGTGGTCCTCCATGAACGTGGAGATGAAGTAGTAGCCGTGGTCATACCCCTCATGGATGCGCAGCGTGAGCGGCTGCCCCGTGGCGTCGCACGCCTCCTTCAGCAGCTCTGGCTTGAGCTGCTCATTGAGGAACTTGTCGCCCGTGCCCTGGTCCACCAGCAGCGGGGGAAGCGGCGTCTTCGCGGCGCGGATGAGCTCCGTGGCGTCGTACTCGCGCCACGTGGCCGTGTCCTCGCCCAGGTAGCCCTTGAACGCCTTCTGTCCCCAGGGCACGCGCATGGGCGCGACGATGGGCGCGAAGGCGGACACGGAGCGGTAGCGCTCCGGATTTCGCAGCGCGCACACCAGCGCGCCATGGCCGCCCATGGAGTGCCCGAAGATGCCCTGACGGTCCTCCCGGGCGGGGAAGTGCTCGGCGATGAGCGCGGGCAGCTCCCGGGTGACGTACGTGCCCATGCGATAGCGCGCGGACCAGGGCGCCTGGGTGGCGTCCAGGTAGAAGCCCGCGCCCACGCCGAAGTCCCAGGAGGCGTCCTCGCCGGGATAACCCGCGCCGCGCGGACTGGTGTCCGGTGCCACCAGCATCAGCCCCAGCTCGGAGGCCACGCGCTGCGCGCCCCCCTTGATGAGGAAGGTGTCCTCCGTGCACGTGAGGCCGGCGAGGTAGTAGAGCACCGGTACCTTGCGCTCCCGCGCCTGCGGCGGGACGAAGACACCGAAGCGCACCTCACCCCCGCACGCCTCGGACCCGTGCTTGTAGAAGCCGACGGTGCCGTCGAAGCAGCGGTGCTGGCTCAGCAGTGTGGGGGCCGCCATCATGAGTACTTCACCACGCTGCGGATGGACTCGCCCCGGTGCATCAGGTCGAAGCCCTGGTTGATGTCCTCCAGCTTCAGCGTGTGGGTGATGAGGTCGTCGACGTTGATCTTCCCGTTCATGTACCAGTCGACAATCTGCGGCACGTCAGTCCGGCCGCGCGCGCCACCGAACGCGCTGCCCTTCCACACGCGCCCCGTGACGAGCTGGAACGGCCGCGTCTTGATCTCCTGCCCGGCCCCCGCCACGCCGATGACGATGCTCTCGCCCCAGCCCCGGTGGCAGCACTCGAGCGCCTGGCGCATCGTGTTCACGTTGCCGATGCACTCGAAGCTGTAGTCCGCGCCGCCGTTCGTCAGGTTGACGAGGTAGGGCACCAGATCCCCCTCGACCTCCTTCGGGTTGACGAAGTGGGTGAGGCCGAACTTCTCCGCCATGGCCTTGCGCGCGGGGTTGATGTCCACGCCGACAATCTGGTCAGCGCCCACCATGCGCGCGGCCTGCACCACGTTGAGGCCGATTCCGCCGAGCCCGAAGACGACGACGCGCGCGCCCGCCTCCACCTTCGCCGTGTACACCACCGCGCCGATGCCCGTCGTCACGCCGCAGCCGATGTAGCAGACCTTGTCGAACGGGGCGTCCTCGCGAATCTTCGCGACCGCTATCTCCGGCAGCACGGTGAACTGCGCGAAGGTGGACGTGCCCATGTAGTGGTGCACGCTCTGCTTGCCCAACCGGAAGCGACTGGTGCCGTCCGGCATCAGCCCCTTGCCCTGCGTCGCGCGGATGGCGGTACACAGGTTCGTCTTGCGCGACAGGCACGACCTACACTGCCGGCACTCCGGCGTGTACAGCGGGATGACGTGGTCGCCCTTGCGCAGCGTCGTCACGCCCGGCCCCACGTCCACCACCACGCCCGCTCCCTCATGCCCGAGGATGGCGGGGAACAAGCCCTCCGGGTCCTGCCCGGAGAGCGTGAACTCGTCCGTGTGGCAGATGCCGGTGGCCTTCAGCTCGATGAGCACCTCTCCCGCCTTGGGCCCCTCGAGGTGAACCGTCTCGATGCTCAACGGCTTTCCCGCCTCGAGCGCCACCGCCGCGCGCACGTCCATACACGAGCCTCCCTGTGAAGTTTGAGGCCCCAGCGTAATGCGCGCGGTGCCCCCGGGGCACGACGGAATCACCGCGTGACACCCAGGAAACGCTTCTGCCTGGCGAGAAAAGAAGAAGGGCCTGGAACCGGTGCGCGGTTCCAGGCCCTGGAGCTTCACGAAGGCGAGGGGACTACGGCGTGCCCGCCGCGGCCTGGGCCTTGGTGGCCTTCTGCGCCTCGCTGAACTTCTTGGTCATCTCCGCGAACTGGACCTGGAAATCGTCCATGCGCTTCTGGTGCTCGGCGGCGCGGGCGTTCGCCTCGGCGACGACGGCCGGGTCCTTCGCGTTCTCGGTGGCCTCCGACAGCGCCATCTCCTTCTGCTGCCGCTCGTACTCCATGAGGCGGCCCATCACCACGCGCTTGTTGAGGTACGTGTTGGCGGAGTTGGGGTTGATGGCGATGACCTGGTCGTAATAGCTGATCGACTTCTCCAGGTCGGCCTTGACGATGGGCGCCACCATGGAGCGCGCGCCACCGCGCTGGGCGTAGATTTCAGCAATCCACCCGAGGGACGCTTCGTCCTTCGGCTCCAGCTTCAGGGCCTCGTTGAAGTACTTCTCGGCCGCTTCCGTGGCGCCGCCCTGCATGTTCATGCTGGCGAGCGTCCGGTACGTCTCGGCCTTCTCCGCCGGCGTGGTCTTCATCTCGAGGATCTTCAGGACGGACTCACTCGCCTTGTCGATCTCCCCGAGCTGGAGGTGGGCGAACGCCTTCTTCTCCCAGACCTTCTCCTGCTTGGGGTCCGCCTGGAGGGAAAGCGCGTACGCCGCGGCGGCCTCCTTGTACTCCTTCTTGCTCAGGTGATTGCTGCCCTTGATGCGTTCCGCCTTGCCGACGTCCTCCTCGCCTTTACAGGCCACCGTGCCGCCCAGGGCGAGAACTCCGAACACCAGACCGACTCGTGCCAGTCGCTTCATGTGTATGAACCTTTCGAGCGGGCCTGGGGAGTCGACCCCGGCCCCATCCATCCTGCTTGTCCGCGCATCGTGTGGGACCCGGCCTCACGGGTCCGAAAGCCGGACAAGCATACCCGAAGTCCAGGTCCCGGCACCCAGGGCAAGCGAGCTTGCCCTCCAAGCATCCGGCCTCCCTCCGGATTGCCATGCCTCGCCCCGGGTCCAGCCCGGGCGGTGACTCGGGGTACGGGTGGGGGTGGCTCCTCGGCTCCACGCCGGGACTTACGCCACGCGCCACCTGGGCGTGAGGCGGGACTTCAATCGGTCGTCTCGGGTTCCCTCACGGAACGATGCCGTATGCGCCGATGCGCTCGACGGCTTGCGGCTTCGGCGGCTCTCCCACGGCCCATCGGGCCACGGCGGCTTGGAGCGCCCGGGCCGCTTCGATTCCAAACAGGGGGTTCTCGATGCCCTCGTCCAGCTCCACCAGTGCGATGAACTCGGTGCTGCCCGCACGATGAAAATATGAAAATCGGAGGCCCTTGGGACGTTGTGCCCTCACGGCCTCGAACGCGGTCTGGACCGCTTGGGTCACCTCCGCGACACCTTGTTCCGCCACCTGGTAACGCACCATCAGTACAGGCATGACCGGCTCCTTGTTCTCGCGTCGTTCATCGCGTCTCTCGCTATGATGAATGGCGCGGATGAAAGGTGACCGATGGCGAATCACTCCGAGTTGGCCGAGCAGTTCGACCGGTCCCGACGCCACCTGAGGGCGGTCGCGTTTCGCATGCTCGGATCCACGGACGAGGCGGACGACGCGGTGCAGGAGACCTGGCTTCGAGCCAGCCGCTTCGATGCCCGTACCGTCGTCAACGTGACGGGCTGGTTGACCACGGTTGTCGCCCGGGTGTGCCTGGAGTGGCTGCGCTCGCGCCAGCGACGGGGTGAGGAGTTGCTCGACCTGGCCGAACTCGACCGCGTCATCGCCCACGACGCCGGGGCTCATCCGGAGGACGACCTGGTGATGGCGGAGTCCGTCGGACTCGCGCTGCTCGTGGTGCTCGACACGTTGGGGCCCGCCGAGCGCATCGCCTTCGTGCTGCATGACTTGTTCGGCGTGCCCTTCGAGGAGATCGCCGAGATTGTCGAGCGCTCCCCTGTCGCCGCGAAGAAGCTGGCGAGCCGTGCCCGCCATCGGGTGCAGGGCAAGCCCTCGGTTTCCGCCGCCGAGCTTCGCGCTCAGCGTGAGGTCATCGACGCCTTTCTTGCCGCCTCGCGCGCGGGCGATCTGGAGGCCCTCCTCGCCGTGCTGGCGCCGGATGTCGTGCGCCGTGCGGACCGTGCCGCGCTGGGAGGCGAGGAGGAGACCGAGATTCGGGGTGCCCGCCGCGTCGCGGAGGAGACGCTCACCAACTCCGGCCGAGCGCGCTTCGCTCGACCGGTCCTCGTGAATGGCGCCCTGGGCGTCGTCGTCGCGCCACTCGGGCGACCCCTGCTCGTCCTCGAAATCGAGCTCCGAGGCGACCGTGTCGCGGCGTTCAACGTCATCAGCAACCGGGCGCGTCTCCGTCAGGTTCGACTCTCCGTCGTCGACCTCGCGTCCACCTGGGCACCTCCTGCGTGAGCTGCCCAGGTGGGGGCCCTCTCCTGGGGCGGCGGAGCGCTACGGCGCCGTCGCGCGAATCCAGTCGATGTCGAACGCGATGCCCGCGCCCGACACCGGGTCCAGGCGCAGGTCGGTGATGGTCCCGTTCCATCCAGAGACGCCCTGCATGTTGAACGTGAGCGTCTGGTAGGTGCCGCCGCCGGGGTGGCCCACGGTCGCCACGCGCGTGCCGGAGAACCCGGGCTGGGTGTCGGTGGCGAAGAACAACTGGACGCCGGTGGGCGCGAAGGACCGCATGTGGACGCGCAGGGTCGCCACGCGGGTGGCGTCGAAGTCGTAGTCGCTGTTCACGAGGATGGCGTCGGCGCTGCTGGATGTTCCGGTCAGCACTCCGCCGCTCACCGCCTGCCCGGCGATGTGGGTGCCCACCCAGCCTTCCGTGTCACCCAGCGTGTTGAACTCCACGGAGAGGTCCGAGGCATCGAAGGCATGCCGGCCCGCGCGAATCTCCACGGAGTCCGGCATCAGGTCTCCGTCCGTGTCGAGCGGCGGCACCACGAAGTTCGTCGCCCAGGAGATGACGAACGCCTGGTACCTGCCCGTGGCCACCGCCTTGATGCTCAGGTCTCCACCCGGCTGCACGTAGTACCCCGTGGAACTGGCGGCACGGAGCGCGGCGAGGGATGGGTAGGGAGGGAAGCTCCCTTGATTGGAGAAGTACGAGAGCCCACCCAGCTTTCCGAAGTCCTTGAAGTGGGCGATGTACGAGTCGCCCGCGGTGGCGTCCTCCATCTGCATCAGCACCGACTTCGTCGGCGGGAGGGACTCGTAGGCATAGGTGTATTCATAGCCCTCACTGACGATGACCGGCAGCTGATGCCATTCGCGGTACCCGTCGACGTAGTAGACGTGCTCGGTGGGAGTCCCCGCCTTCCTGCGCGTGCAGGTGAGGTTGGGGCTCAGGTGCAGGTTGTTGTCGTCGTAGTAGGAGAGCCGGGAGAGCGCGAAGCGGTGGTCGCTCCGGTACGCGTACTCCCAGTTGGGCGGCTGGTACTCGTCTCCCACGCGCATGAACGGATGGTTGGACACGATGGCCGTGTTGGGCTTGCCGGTGATGGTTCCCGTGAGGTCCCGCAACACGGTGGACCAGACTCGAGGGTGCCTGGGATGATTGGCGTCGGTGCCCGGTGTGGGCTTGCCCGTGGCGTCACACAGCGCGCCCGATTCGTCGCAGAAGCGGATGCGGGGCGGTCCGGCGGGGGCCATCGTGTTCCGGAGGAACGTGTGGTTGGGGTGCTTGACGGCCGCGCCCGTGTTCATGAGGAAGTTGGCGTTGGCCGCGGTCCACCCGACGAAGTGGGAGTCGCGGACCTGTCCCGCGCCGTCATAGACGCGGTAGGCGGTCCGCTCGCCGCCCACGAGGTTCTCTCCCGAGTCCGCCACGAACAGGCTCTGTTCGACGACGCTGTAGCTGGCCAGCATGGTGCCGACGGTGTTGTCGACCAGGATGTTGTCGCGGAAGACGAGGTTGTCCGTCGGTCCGCCGGCGCCAATCCCCGTGTAGAGCGCCAGCGCGTTCGCGTACCACGTCCCGCCCTCGATGACGTGGAGGTCCGGGTTCAACCAGCCGTGGTTCGGCTCGATTCGATGGTCAGGGCTCAGCCTGTCGAAGATGTCGAACCCGCTCATGGTGCTGTGGGCGCTGTTGCCCTTGAACGAAATCAACGGGAGCGTCCGGACGGGCATGTCCTTGAAGCGGTCCACTTCCGCTGACAGGCCCATGGGCTTGTCGGGGAACGCGAACCAGAAGCCCGTTCCCTCGGTTCCCGCCGCGACATTGTCCTCGAAGGTGTTCTGGGGATTGGTGATCCAATAGCTGGCCGGCGTGCGGTTCTGCACGTTGTTGAGCTGGTTGTCGGACGGAGTGACCTCTTGTCCGGACGCGGGACGTCGGGTGAGCAGCGTCACGTTGCGCTTGATGACGTTGAAGCGCTCGCTGCCGTCCTCCAGGAACACGCCGTGGCCGATGTGGTCATGGAAGAAGTTGTTCTCCACCAGCGTGCTCTCGGTCCCGTGGATGGTGATGGCGCGGTTGTAGGAGTGGTGGATGCTGGAGTTCTTGAAGTACTGCCCGGCGCCCTCGGCGCCCAGCATGTGCCAGTGGAACGGATAGCGCCCCCGCTTCGCCTTCTGGCCCATGTTGTAGAGCTCGACACCGCTGATGTGCGCGCGCGAGCTGTCCATGATCATCACGTGTCCGCCGAACCCGCTGGCCTCGGACGCGGAATCTCCCTGCACCTTGATGTTGTGCGTGAGCAGGCCCACCTGGGCACGCAGGTCCGCGGTCCACGTGCGCGAGCCGTTGGAGTAGGTCTTCTGCACGCCGGTATGGCCGTAGGTCAGCGGGCTCGTCAGGGTGAGTCGCGTGCTGGTGGCGTCGAGGGACTGGATGACGCGCTGCTCGGCCTCGTTCCAGTTCCGGGTGCTGGACACGATGACGATGACGTCGTTCGGCCGCCAGTTCACGGGCTGCTTCAGGACGAGGCTGTTGCTTCCCGCGCTCACACTTCCCTGGAGCTGTGTCCAGCTCACCCGCTCCTCACCATGCAGCCGGAGGGTGGCGTTGCCCATGGCGCCGAGGAACTTGTTGCCCATCTCCATCACGTCGAGCGTGGGGTCGGACGCGTTGAGGGTGATGACGGCGGTGCTGGGGTAGGGCGTCAGCTCCTGACCCAACTCGAACAGGGAGCCTGGGCCCATCACCATCACGTACCGCGTGGTGAGGGACACGGGCCGGTTCTGGACGCCGAGCACCTCACCGTTCACCACGACGGCCCCCGGGGTGAGCGTGCCCTGGAGGCTGACCGCGCTGCCGACGCCCACGGTGGCGCTGTCGCCCGCCGTCGGCACCGTGCCGCCCCAGACGTAGGCGTCATTCCAGTCGTGGACCATCTCCATCCGGAGGTCATCCACCAGCCCCGTGTGGTCTCCCGGGGACGTGTCCTCACCGACGACACTCACCGTGACGGGCCCGGCGTTCAGCGCGAGCACCGTGGAGACGTGCTCGGTGTACTGGATGCTTCCGAGGCGGAAGTGGCCGACCTCGGTGCCGTTGATGGTGACGCGGACGTCCTTGGCCGGCGGCTGGGTCGGGTCATTGGCGCGCAGGGCGGCCCTCAGCCGGAAGCGGTAGTGGCCCGTGCGCGGGATGGTGACGGCGGTGGTGGCGGTGGCCGGGCCTTGGAGGAAGAGGACCTGCGCGCCCTCGGGCGCGGCGGGATTGGCGACGGTGAAGGCACTGCCGTTGCGCGCGAGGCCCGCGCCGGCGGAGAGGCTCCACGGGCCTCCGGTGGGCGCATAGACAAAGCCGGGGCTGGTGGGAATGGCGGGAGACTCGAAGCCGCTGATGCTGATGTCCCTCACGCGCGAGGCCCTGAAGTCATCCACGAAGGCGGTGTCCCCGCCCTGGGTCTTCAGCCCGCGCAGCTCGACGGTGTGGGGCCCTGAGGCGAGCAGCACCGGTCCGGCCGTGAGCCGTTGGTACGTCGCGCCGACGGGGCTCGCGGTCAGGAGGGCCGTGCCGTCGACGAGCAACTGGACGCTCTGGGCGCTGGTCGGGTCGTTTCCGCGCTGCGCCGTGGAGAAGCTGAAGACGTAGTAGCCCGCCGTGAAGTTGAACGCGCGTGACGCCGTTCCCCCGGACTGGAGGACGAGCACCTGCGCGCCTTCGGGCGCGTTGGGATTTCCCGAGGTGAAGGCCGTGGCGTTCCGAGAGAGGCCCGCGCCGCTGGCCATCGTCCAGCCAGAGCCCGCGGGGGCGTACGCGTACCCAGGCGAGGCGGGGAGGGCGGGCACCTCGAAGGTTCCGTTGGGCACCGTGAACGCGGTGGACGATGCGGAGCTCAAGGCCGCGGCGCTGGCTTCCAGCGCGAAGCACAGCGTCAATGAGAGAAACAGCGCTCTCTGTGAAATCGTGAATTTCGACATGAGCGGATTTATGACTGTCATCAAGGGGAGCCGTCAAATGGGTGGGGCGTCGTCGCGAGTGCGGGCTGGAATCCACCTTCTGAATCCGCGATTTCGTCCGGCGGCCTCATTCATGCGTGGCTTCCGGGGGGCGGCGGTGGTGCTGGATGCGCGGTGGAAGGGGCCTTAGTGTGAAGGCCGGTTCCTTCCTCGGAGCGTGCGCACCTTGACTGTCCTCACTCGACGAACCGTGCTCCAGGGGCTCGCCATCACCGCCGCGGGCTGCGCCTCGACGCGGCCGATTCGCGCGCCGCGTCCCGGGCCATCGCTGCCCCTGGGCGCGCAGCTGGGCGACGTGCGCACCGGTGCCGTCACCGTCTGGGGCAAGGCGGACCGGGCCTCGCGGCTGGTGGTGGAGTGGAGCGAGGACTCCCGGCTCGTGAAGGGTGTGCACCGCGTGGAGGGCGCCGCGCTCACCGAGGCCTCGGACTACACCGGCGTGGTGGACCTCACCGGCCTGCCAGCGGGGCGCGAGGTCTTCGTGCGCGTGCTCGCGGAGGACGGTGGCGTCACGGGCGAGGAGTGGCGTGGGCGGTTCCTCACGTCACCGGACTCGGCCCGGGACGTGTGCTTCGCGTGGAGCGCGGACGTGTGTGGCCAGGGTTGGGGAATCAACCCGGAGTGGGGCGGGTACCGGGGCTTCGCGGCGGTGCACGCCTTGCGTCCCGACTTCTTCCTGCACGTCGGCGATGCCATCTACGCCGACAACCCGTTGCTCCCGGAGGTCGTCCTCCCGGATGGGCGCGTGTGGCGCAACCGCGTGACGCCCGCGAAGTCGAAGGTCGCCGAGACGCTGGAGGAGCTGCGCGGGAACTTCGCCTACAACTTCCTGGACGACTCGCTGCGGGCCCTCGCGAAGGACGTGCCCATCGCCTACCAGTGGGATGACCACGAGGTGCGCAACAACTGGTATCCGGGGCGCAGCCTCGCCGGAGACCCTCGGTATACGCGGGTCGCGGACGAGGCGGTGCTCGGCGCTCGGGCGCGACAGGCTTTCTTCGAGTACTCGCCCGTGGGCGGCGCCGCGCGGGCGGAGGGACGCATCCATCGGCAGCTCTCGCAGGGGCCGCTCCTGGACGTGTTCATCCCGGACGTGCGCGCCTTCCGGGCGCCGAACTCCATCAACCGTCAGGAGCAGCAGGGACCGGAGACGGCGTTCCTCGGGCGAGCGCAGCTCGACGGGCTCAAGCAGGCGCTGGCGGCGTCCCGAGCCACGTGGAAGGTGATTGCGACCAGCATGCCGCTGGGGCTCATCATCCCGGCGGAGAAGCTGCCGGACGGGGCTCACATCATGGAGGCGTGGGCCAACGGCCCGGGTGCGCCGCTGGGTCGCGAGCTGGAGCTGGCGGAGCTGCTGTCCTTCTTGAAGGAGCGGAAGGTGCGCAACGTGGTGTTCGTCACGGCGGACGTGCACTACCCGGCGATGCATCACTACCACCCGGACCGGGCGCGCTTCCGCGACTTCGACCCGTTCTGGGAGTTCGTCGCGGGGCCGCTCAACGCGGGCACGTTCGGTCCGAGCCCGCTCGATGAGACCTTCGGTCCGGAGGTGAAGTGGCACCGGCCTGCGACGGTGATGAACGCGGCGCCGTGGGAAGGCCAGCAGTACTTCGGCAGCGTCCGCATCCAGGGGGCCAGCGGCGTGATGACCGTCGCCATCCATGATTTGACGGGCAAGGCGCTGCACTCCGTGGAACTGGAGCCGAACCGATGACGCTCCTGCTCATCGTCGTGTTGGTGGGATTGGGCGTGGCCTCGGCCCTCTTCATCTCAGCGAAGAGTCCGTTGGTCCCCCCGGGGCCGAAGCGCTCGGAGCTGGAGGTCTGCAACCACTGCGGTCAGGCGCGGACGCTGCTCGATGAGGAGCTGGACGACGTCCATCTGAATGACGAGCAGCGCCGGCAGGAGCAGAGCGGCGCCGTCGACTATCACGTCTGGTGGTGTGGCTACTGCGAGGACGGTGTGGTGACGCGCAATGCCCGGTTCGTCCAGACGGTGGGCGTGTGTCGTGCGTGCAGCGGTCGCGCGGAGCAGTCCATGAAGACCGTCGTTCCCGCCACGGCGACCCGTGGCGGAGAGCTTCAGGTGGAGCTGGCCTGCCAGAGCTGTGGCCACCTCCAGCGCTTCTGGCGCTACACGCCCCGCGCCACGCTGGCGAAGTGAGCCCGCTACGTCGTGAGCACCAGTTTGACGAGCTCCGGAGGACTCCCGACGCGCATGGGAGGACCCCAGAAGCCGCAGCCCCGGCTCACGTAGATGTGCGAGTCCTGGTGCTGGTAGAGCCCCGCCGCGTGCTCCCACGCGAAGCCGATGAACAGCGTCATCGGGACGAGCTGCCCGCCGTGGGTGTGGCCTGAAATCTGGAGGTCCATCCCTCGCTCCGCGGCCACCTTGAAGTTCGCGGGCTGGTGCGCGAGCAGTACCGCCGCCCGGTCCGGCGCTCGTCCCGCGAGCGCCAGGTCCAGGTCGTAGCCCTTCTGGTTGCGCCGTCTCCAGCCGCTCCAGTCGTCCACGCCGACCAGGTCCAGTGAGGCGCCCGCGTCGCCGATTCGCACATGGCGATTGCGCAGCGTCTGGATGTCGAGCGACTGGAGGAACGCCGTCCACTCCTCGTCACCGGAGTAGTAGTCGTGATTGCCGGTGACGAAATAGCTGCCATAGCGCGAGCGCAGCCCTCGGAGCGCGGCGACGGCGCCTCCCAGCGTGGGCACGTCACCGTCCACCAGGTCACCGGTGATGGCGACCAGGTCCGGCTTGAGGGCGTTCGTCTGCCGCACCAGCTCGTCCATGTAGCGGCGCTCGATGAAGGGGCCCACGTGGATGTCCGTGAGCTGGACGATGGAGAGCCCATCCAGCTCGCGCGGCAGCTTGGGAATCCGGATGGCCAGCTCCGTCACCAGCGGCGGTGCGAAGGCCCGCCAGTGTCCATACGACGCCAGCCCTCCGCCCGCGAGCGCCGCGCCTCCCGCGAGCGCGCGTCCGAGGAACCTCCTGCGCTCCTCGTCCACGAGCGGCTCGACAGGTGACGGAGTCTCCTGAACGGAAGTCGTGAGCGCGGACGGGGCGGCTGTGGCTCTCCGCCGTTGGACCCAGCGGCCCAGCCCGAGCAGGGCCCGGAGCAGGTCCATGGCCAGGAGCGCGAGCACCAGGCAGAGGGCCACGCCCATCCACGTGTACGTGGCCACCGTCACGGTGCGCTCCAGTCCCTCCGGAAGCGCATCCAGCAAGGTGCGCCGCATGCCCAGCAGCAGCGTCAGGAGCCCCAGCACGATGATGGCCACGAAGCGGGCCGCGCGTCCCCGCACCAGCTCCCGGACCAGCCGTCGGTAGAGGTACAGGTGGCCCAGCACCGCGCCGAGTCCGATGAGCATCGAGAAGGAGAAGATCCGGAACGGCATGCGCGAGCGACCCGAGGCGAGAACGGAAGGGAAGGGTAACACGGTGCCCGTGCTGGGACTGCTCTGTCGACAGGACGTCTCCTGAGCCCTGACGATTGAACAGAGTCGCCTCCAGGTCCGCGCCAGGCGGGTAGATTCCGCGGGCACGACAAGCGGGCATCCAGGAGGGGACACGCATGGACAAGGTCATCGTCATCACAGGGGCGAGTGGAGGCATCGGCGCGGAGCTGGCTCGCGTGGCGGGGGCGCGTGGGGCGAAGCTGGTGCTGGCCGCTCGCCGTCAGGCCGAGCTGGAGGTCGTCGCCAATCGCTCCGGTCGCGACTCGCTCGCCGTCGTCACCGACGTGACGTCCCGCGCGCAGGTGGAGCGGCTTCGCGACGCGGCGCTCAAGCGCTTCGGACACATCGACGTCTGGGTGAACAACGCCGGACGCGGCATCACCCGCTCCGTGGCCGAGCTCACCGACGAGGACCTGGAGTCGATGTGGCACGCCAACGTCCACAGCGCGCTCTACGGCATGCAGGCCGTCCTGCCGCACTTCCAGGCGCGCAACGCCGGACAGATT
Source organism: Myxococcus qinghaiensis (assembly GCF_024198215.1). Taxonomy (GTDB): domain Bacteria; phylum Myxococcota; class Myxococcia; order Myxococcales; family Myxococcaceae; genus Myxococcus; species Myxococcus qinghaiensis. The sequence continues at coordinate 257,280 of NZ_JAKCFA010000007.1, read as the reverse complement.
CTCAACATCTCCAGCACCCTGGGGCGCCTTCCTGTCGTGCCCCACCGCTCGGCGTACAGCGCGGCCAAGCACGCGTTGAACGCGCTGAGCGCCTGTCTCCGACAGGAGCTGCGCCAGACGCACCCGGGAATCTCCGTCACGGTGGTGATGCCCGGCGTGGTGGCCACGGAGTTCGGATCGAATGCGCTGGGCGGTGGGCCGGACTCCCGCGCGCTGCCCGGAGCCCAGCCCGTCGAGGAGGCCGTGGAGGTCATCCTCGACGCCATCGCCCACCCGCGTCCGGAGGTCTTCACGAAGGCGTCCACGCACGCCGAAGTGGAGCGCTACTACCACGACGTCGCCGCGTTCGAGGCGGACCCGGGCCTGCGTCCCGGGCGCTGAGCGTGGCGTGACGCCCGGGAGTCGCGGTGCTCCCGGGCGCGGGCGTCACTCGTAGCGGAGCGACTCGATGGGGGCCAGGCTCGCGGCACGGCGCGCGGGCCAGATGCCGAAGAACACGCCCACGGAGGCGGAGAAGGCGATGGCCACCACGATGGCCTCGGGGGCCACCACCATGGTCCACCCCATGAGCTTCTGGAGCACCGCCGCGCCTCCCACGCCCAAGATGAGGCCGAGCGTGCCACCAGCCAGACACAGCACCAGGGACTCGACGAGGAACTGGAGCAGGATGTCCGTGCCCGTGGCGCCCAGCGCCTTGCGCAGACCAATCTCGCGCGTCCGCTCCGTCACGGAGACGAGCATGATGTTCATGATGCCAATGCCTCCCACCAACAGGGAGATGGCGGCGATTCCGGCGAGCAGCAGCGAGAAGGTCTGCGTCGTCTCCTGCACCGTCGCGAGCAGCGAGGCCTGGTCCCGGATGTTGAAGTCGGCCTGCTCCTCTGGGCGGAGCCGGTGCTCCCGGCGCAGCTTGAGGTCGATTTCGGCCATCGCGTCATCCATGCCCTTGTCGGTGGCGGCCTGCACGGCGATGGAGCGGATGCGGTCGCTGCCCATCACCCGGAACTGCGCGGTGGACAGCGGGATGTAGAGGCTCTCGTCGGGGTTGGAGAAGCCCTGCGAGCCCTTCTCCGCGAGTACGCCGATGACCTCGAAGGGGATGCCTCGGATGCGCACCGTCTCGCCCACCAACGCAGCGGAGTCCCGCAGGCCGAGCTGCGCGCCCGCGAGCGCGCCGAGCACCACCACGCGTCGGCGGCCCCGGTCCTCCGCATCGGTGAACAGCCGGCCCGCCACGATGTTGGACTCGTTGATGCCGAAGTAGGCGGGCCACGTGCCCACCACCGACAGGTTCGCGTTGCCCGCGCCGTACTCCACCTGGAAGCGCGATTCGATTTCCGGCGCCACGGCCTGGATGTGCTTGGCGTTGGTGCGCAGCGCCTCCGCGTCGTCGATGGTCATCGTCGCCTGACCTCGACCCAGGCCTCCCGAGAAGGACTGTCCGGGACGCACCGTCAGGACGTTCGTCCCGAGCGTCTTCAGGCGCTGCTCCACCGAGCGCTGGGCTCCCTCGCCCAGCGCCACCATGGTGATGACCGCCGCGATGCCGATGACGATGCCGAGCATGGTCAACAGCGAGCGCAGCTTGTTGGCGAGGACCGCGTCGAACGCGACCCGGATGATTTCACCCATGACCTGCCTCCTCCTCCACCGACTGCCGACTAACGACCGCCGCGCCCACCACCCGGACCACCCATGCCCGGCATCATTCCGCCCGTCGCCGCCTTCATCCGCTCGTTGCGCTGCTGCTGTTGCTGCTGGAGCTGCGCCACCGACACGAGCAGCACCTGCTCGCCCGCCTCCAGCCCGCTGACGACCTCCGAGCTCTCCCAGTCACTCAGGCCCAGCATCACCTTGCGCGGCTCCGGCCCCTTCGGCCCCTGCACGAAGACGAGCCCCGGCCGCGTGTCACCCGTCGCCTGCCCGCCTTCGCGCCCGCCCCGGTTGCGCCGCCCCTCGCCTGGGCCTTCCTGCGCTCCGGCCGTCGCCGGCGTCGCCACGTTCACCGGAGTGACTGTTCCCGCGCCCACGGCGCCCTTGTCTCCGGCCGGCGGCGTGCCCTCGGCGCCGGCCGTCGGCGCCGCGCTCGTGCCACCCGTGCCCGAGCCACCCCGGCCACGGCCCTCGCCGGAGCCTCCCGCCGGACGCATCAGCGAGCGCACCGAGTCCTCCGTGAGTCCCACCGCCAGCGCCGCGGCGCGCGCATCCCGCAGGCTGACCACCGCGGAGTTGGGGACGGTGATGGCGTCGCGGCGGCGGGAGATTTCAATGGCCACCTCCGCGTTCATGCCCGGGCGCAGCAGGCCGTCCGGGTTGTCCAGGCGCACCAGCACCGGGAAGAGGGTGACGTTCTGCTCCACCAGCGCCTGGGGTTCGATCTTCACGACCTCACCGACGAACGTCTTGCCCGGGTACGCCTCCATCGTCACGCGCGCCTTGAGGCCCGCCTTGAGCTGGCCCACGTCCGTCTCGTCCACCTTGGCGCGCACCTGCATGACGGACAGGTCCGCCATCTTGAACAGCGTGCTGCCACCGGACACGTTGGAGGTGGCCGACGCGATGATCACCCCGGGCTGGATGGTCCGCTCCAGCAGCGTCCCGGCGCTGGGGGCGCGGATGGTGACGTCGCGGCTGCGCTCCTTGGCGAGCTGGAGGTTCGTCTCCGCGCGCACCTTGGCCGCCTGCGCGGTGGCGTAGGCGTCCACCGTCGTCTCGAACTCCTGCTGGGTGACGTAGCCGGACTGGCGCAGCGTCTCCATGCGCTGGCGCTGGGCCGACGTCGTGCTCAGCCGCACCCGCGCGGACTCCAAATCCGCCTGGGCCTGGGCCAGCGCGTTCTGCACGTCGCGCGGGTCTATCTCCGCGAGCAGCGCGTCCTTCTCCACCTTGTCGCCGGTGTCGAACATCACGCGCAGCACCTCACCGGAGGCCTTGGACTTCACCTCCACCACGCGCAGCGGCTCCACCAGGCCGGCGGACTCCGCGACGACCTCCATGTCCCGGCGCTCCACCACCGCCACGGCGGCCGAGCGCTCCGGCGTCTTGGGCTCCGTGCTCCGCTGGGTGACCCAGACGCCCGCTCCAATCAGGACCGCCGCGACACCCGTGATGATGATCTTCTTCGCCTTGCTCACGACGTCCTCCAGGTCTTCGTGGCCGCGCCAGGCGCGGTCCGGCTCAATTCCGCTTCAGCTCGTCCCGCTCGATGACGCCGTCCTTCAAGAACAGCACCCGCTGCGCGTACGCCGCGATGTCCGACTCGTGCGTGACGACCATCAACGTCTGGCCCTGGGAGTGCAGCTCCCCGAAGAGGGCCATGATCTCCTCACCCGTCTTGCTGTCGAGCGCGCCCGTGGGCTCGTCCGCCAGCAGCAGCGCCGGCTGCGTCACCAGGGCGCGGGCAATGGCCACGCGCTGGCGCTGACCGCCGGACAGCTCGTTGGGCCGGTGGTCCTTGCGTGCGCCCAGGCCCACCTTCTCCAGCATCGCCGCCGCGCGCTCCAGGCGGATCTTCTTGGGCACGCGCGCGTACACCAGCGGCAGCGCCACGTTGTCCAGCGCGGAGGCGCGAGGCAGCAGGTTGAAGCTCTGGAACACGAAGCCCAGCTCGCGGTTGCGGATGCGCGCCAGCGCGTTCTCCGTCATGCCCGAGACGGGCTGGCCGTTGAGCCAGTACTGCCCGCCGCTCGGCACGTCCAGGCAGCCGATGAGGTTCATGAACGTGGACTTGCCAGAGCCCGAGGGGCCCATGACGGCCACGTACTCGTTGCGGCGGATGGTGACGTCCACGCCGCGCAGCGCGCGCACCACCTCCGAGCCCATCGTGTAGTCCTTGCGCAGGCCCTCCGCGCGGATGACCACGTCCGAGATGTCCCGCGTCGGCGCGTTGCTCTCCATGGCGGTGCTCACAGCGGCCTCCCAGCGAGCGCTTCCAGCTCCGCGCGCGCGATGCGGTAGTCGAACCGAGACGACACGAGGTTGATCTCCGCCTGGACCAGGTTCTCCTGGGACGTCAGCAGCTCCAGGATGGTGGTCGCGCCCAGACGGTAGCGCTCTTCCTGCACCTTGAGGTCCTCGCGCGCCACTTCCACGGACTGCTCGGACAGGGTGATGCGGTCCGCCGAGAGGCGAAGCTGGGCGAGCGCCTGGCTGGCCCCCGACCTCACCGCGCGCCGCGTGTCCGCGAGCTGCGCCATGGACGTGACTTCCTGCGTCCTGGCCCGCTGCACCCGCTCCTCGCGCAGGAAGCCGTCGAAGATGGGGTAGGACAGGCCCAGGCGCACCGACCAGCTCGTCCTGCCACCGGTGAAGCTCGGGTCCTGGTTGAGCCAGTCATAGCCGGCCGTCAGGCGCACGTTCGGCAGGTAGGTCGCCTTCGCGACACTCACGCCCGCCTCGGAGGCGCGCAGCGTGGAGGCCGCGGCCAGCACCGCGGGCGCGTTGGACTCCAGCTCGGTGATGAGCGCCGTCTCCGTGAGGGTGAACGGCTTGGGGCCCAGGTTCTCGTCGGCCTTGGCCTGGGCCGGACCGTCCTCGCCAATGAGGCGTCCCAGCGACAGGGCCGCCGAGGTGCGCTGGGTCTCCGCCGTGCGCAGCGCCTCGCGGGCCGTGGTGTGGTCCAGCTTTGCCCGCAGCAGGTCAGAGCGCGTCGCCGAGCCCACCGCGAGCCGCCGCTCCGCCGCATCCTCGTTCTGCTTGGCCCGCTCGATGCGCGAGCGCGCCACTTCTTCCAGGCCCGTAGCCCGGAGGACCTCGTAGAAGGAGCGCTGGACGTCGAGCACCGCGCTGGCGCGCTGCGCGGTGAGCTGGGCCCCCGCCGCACCGGTTTGCGCGCGGGTCTGCTTGCGCGTGGCGCTCCGCTGCCCGCCGGTGAAGACGTTCCACGACGTGGAGAGGCCCGCGCCGTACGTGTCACTGGAGCCGGAGACGACGGTGCCCGTGTCGCCCAGGATGCGCTGGCTGCTCGAGAGCGCGCCAGACGCGCTCGCCGAGAGGGATGGGATGTAGGCGCCCACCGCGCTCAGCTCCGCGGCCTCGGCGTTGGTGACGGAGCCCTCGGCCTGCACCACCGCTGGATTCGTCTTGAGCGCCCGCGCGATGGCCTCCTCCAGCGTGACAGTCACGCCTTCGGCGGCGATCTGGGCCGTGAGGCTCTGCGCGGGGTTCGGCGCCTGCGCGCCGTCCTGGGGCGCGGCCTGGGCCGCCGCGGGGGCATCCTTCTGGGCCGCCTTCTGGGTGGGCGCATCGGCCGGAGCCTTCTGCGTCTGGGCGGTGTTCTGCTCCGTGCCGGTGGTGGGCGTGGGCGCCTGCGCCGCGCCCATTCCCGGCGTCGCGACGAGGCCCAGCAGGCTCAGCGTCAGCGCCGTCATCCGGTGGGGCCGTCTCTTGAACCACGCTCTCTTGAGCATCGTCATCGCAGCCTTGTCCCGTTGAGGGCCGGTGCGCATCTGGCGCGTCCGGCCGTTCCGAAGCAGGGTGACTGCATGCGCCTTGCCAGTTTTCAACACATCGAAATCTCAGGGGAAACCCGCGCCGGGCCCGCGAGAAGCGCCGCACGAGTGCGGATTCCGCATGCGGTCCGCACGGCCTGGGCCGGCCTCGGCCGCGCGGCGCGGGGTCCGCGCTCCATGAAGGGGGGCACGTGCGCCGCGTGAAGGTTGGGCCTCGTGCTTGCACAAGGAGGCCGCGTCGGGTGAGCGCGGCTCGCGTCGCGGCCTGCTCGACCTCCATTGCCGCGGCCCCCTCGCCGCGCCCACCCTCGGGAAGACATGCACATGGGCTCGACAGCAACCAGCCAAGAGGTCGCCCGCGTGGCGCCGCGCCATGAGAGAAGGAAGTGCGGATTCCGCACCGTGCATGCAGAGTTCGCAGCGAGCGGAGGCACCTCATGGAGTGGGATTCACCTCGAGAAGGGGCATCGTCGATGAGCGGCGCGTCCCGTTGGAGGCCGCGCGGTCCCTGGATGCCCTGGGTGGCGGCGGGGCTGATGTGCGCGGTGCTCCTGTCCGCGGTGCTCTTCATCCGAAGGTCCGCGATGGAGTCGTCCTCGCTGGTGGTGCGAGGCATGGCCAACGTCCTGATGCTCGCCGGGTTGGAGGCCTTCCGGGAGGGCACCGGTGTTCCGAGCCAGCAATCCCTGGATGCCTTCCTGGAAGCGAACCGGGAAGGGGGCCTGCGCTACGTGGCCATCATCGAGGATGGCAAGGTGCTGGAGTCGGCGGGTGAGGGCTCGCTGGGAGAAATCCAGGACGGCCCCTTGCTGCGCATCGAGGCGGGCCGGGGCCGCTTCATCCATCGACTGCGCAAGCCCAAGCCGGAGGCAGCCGTCGCGACGAACGGCGGCGAGCCCAGTGCCGTGGATGCGGCGACTCCTCAGGAGCCGCGCCGCAACCTGCGCATCGGCTACGAGTACGAGCCTGTCACCGCGCTGGAGCTGACGGACCGCGCGCAGCGCCTGCTGTTCATCGCCGCGGTGTCGTGCGTGGGAATCCTGGGCCTGGCCTTCGCCTTCTCGCGCTCCCTGGCGCAGCGCGAGGCCCTGGCGGCGGAGCTGGAGCGCGGGCGGAGGCTCGCCGCGCTGGGCACCATGTCCGCGGTGCTGGCGCACGAGCTGCGCAACCCGCTGGCCTCACTCAAGGGACACGCGCAGCTGCTCGCGGAGCGCGTGGAGCGGGACGAGGTGCTGCGTCCCAAGGCGGACCGCATCGTCGGCGAGGCGGTGCGGCTGGAGCAGTTGATGAATGACCTGCTGTCCTTCGTGCGCAGCGGAGAGCTGCGGCGCACCGGGACGGACCCCAACGAGGTGTTGCGCGCGGCGGTGGAGGCCACGGGCGAGGCCAGCGTGAATGCGCACTACCTGCCGGCCCACGCGCAGTGGGAGCTGGACCCCGGGCGCTTCCAGCAGGCGCTGGAGAACGTGCTGCGCAACGCGGTGCAGGTGAGCCCGGCCGGGCAGCCGGTGGAGGTGGACGTGGCGCAGGAGGGCCAGTCGCTCGTGTTCATCGTGAGGGACCATGGGCCGGGCATTCCGAAGGGCGACGAGGAGCGCATCTTCGAGCCCTTCGTCACCGGACGGCTGCGCGGCGTGGGGCTGGGGCTGGCCATCACCCGCCGAATCGTGGAGCTGCATGGCGGCTCCGTGAGCGCGAAGACTCACTCTGGCGGCGGCGCGGAGTTCCGGCTCACCGTCCCGGCGAGGGGGACCTGAGCCATGGCGCGCATCCTGGTGGCGGATGACGAGGAGGGCGTGCGCTCGTTCATCGCGGAGGCGCTGGAGGTCGAAGGCCACGTGGTGACGCAGGCGGCGGACGGCGAAGAGGCCGCGCGGCTCCTGGCGAAGCAGGGCGTGGACCTGTTGGTGACGGACCTGCGGATGCCGGGGATGGACGGGCTGACGCTGCTGCGCAAGGTGCGCGAGGAGCAGCCGGACGTGGAGGTCGTCGTCCTCACCGCGGTGGGCTCGGTGGAGAGCGCGGTGTCGGCGATGAAGGCCGGCGCCTTCGAGTACCTCCTCAAGCCCGTGGGCAGCCCGGCCGAGCTGCGGCTGACGGTGGCGCGGGCCCTGGAGCGCCGCGCGCTCTTGAACCTGAAGACGGAGGTGCGCCAGTCCACCAGCGAGGTGGTGTTGAGCTGGGGCGCGCCGTCGATGGAGCCGGTGGTGGAGGCGCTGCGCAAGGTGTCACCCACGCAGGCCACCGTGTTGCTGGTGGGGGAGAGCGGCACGGGCAAGGAGGTCGCCGCGCGAGCGCTGCACCAGTGGAGTGAGCGCTCGGAGGGGCCCTTCGTCGCGGTCAACTGCGCGGCCCTGACGGAGACGCTGCTGGAGAGCGAGCTGTTCGGCCACGAGAAGGGCGCCTTCACCGGCGCGGTGGCGCAGCGGCGCGGTCGCATCGAGCTGGCCCAGGGCGGGACGTTCTTCCTGGATGAAGTGGGCGAGCTGAAGGCGGAGCTGCAGGCCAAGCTCCTGCGCGTGCTCCAGGAGCGGCGCTTCGAGCGCGTGGGCGGCACGCGGACGCTGGAGGCGGACGTGCGCTGGGTGGCGGCGACCAACCGCGACCTCAAGACGATGATGGCCCACGGCGAGTTCCGCGAGGACCTCTACCACCGGCTGGCGGTGTTTCCCATCCGGATGCCCTCGCTGCGTGAGCGCCGCGAGGACCTGCGTCCCCTGTCGGAGCTGCTGTTGCGCCGCATTGGCGACGAGCTGGGGCGCCCGGGGCTGAAGTTGTCTCCAGAGGCGTCCGAGCGATTGGAGGCCTTCTCCTGGCCAGGCAACGTGCGCGAGCTGCGCAATGCCCTGGAGCGCGCGGCCATCCTCGCGGACGGCGCGGTGGTGGAGTCGCGTCACCTGTGGCTGGACCCCACGAGCGCGCCGGCGACGACGGTCCAGCCCACCTCGGGCACCGTGCGCCTGCCGGACAAGACGCTGGAGGAGCTGGAGCGGATGGCGATTGACCAGGCCATCGCGGACGAGGGCGGCAACCGGAAGCGCGCCGCGCAGCGGCTGGGCATCGGGTTGCGCACGCTCTACGACAAGCTGCGGCGCTACGGAATGCAGTGAAGCCAGGGGGGCGCGAGCGACAACAGCCGCCGCGCCCCTCTGCCTGACGTCACGGAGGGCCGTAGCCCTGCACGCGGGAGTTCAGCTCCACCGCGGTGGCGTAGATCTGCGCCCACGTCTTGAACTTCAGCTTGTCGCCGAAGCCCTTCTGGTCATTGGCGTAGTTGAAGAGGTCCTTGCGGAACAGGGCGTCGGCCGCCTTGCGCGCGCTGCCGTCCAGGGGCGTGCCCTTGCGGTCGTAGTAGCGCAGCAGGTCATAGCCGTAGTCGTGCGTCTTCGCGGCCGGGTCGAACTCCTTGTCCGGGCCAATCTTGCCGGGCGCGGACGCGGAGCCGTGCGGGTCCTGCATGCGCTGACCGTGCTTCGTCTGGATGGCGTAGGGCTTGTAGCCCATGACCTTCTCGAAGTCGGCCGGGGGAGGACGAGCACCCGTCAGGTACTCGTTCATCAGCTTGCCGTGGTCCCCGGCGGGAGCGGCGCCGACCTTGGCCGTGCGCTCCGTCGCGCTGGTGCCGCGAGCGAAGGTGTCCTGGGTGTTCGGCCGGACCGGAACCGCCGTGTTGGCGCGCTCGGCGGTCGGCGTCTCAGCGCTGTTGGAGAGCGGGCGGCGGGGGGCGACGGGGGGATTGCGTACGAGCATGGAGGACCCGGGGGAAAGCTTCTCTTGGTTTGTCGCACTCTGTAGGGTGGAAGTTGCGTCCTTGGGATTAACGCACCGCATTGTGAGAAGGAGGGCTTGTGGGCACGGACCTGTATCGCGACGGAGTGGCGCGGCTGGAGGCGGGGGATGGGAAGGAGGCGAAGCGGCTGCTGGAGGCCGCGCTCCATGAGGCCCCGGGGGATGCGGGGGTGATGCACGCGCTGTCACGGGCGCTGGAGGTGGTGGGGGAGCGCGCGAGGGCGGAGGAGCTGCTGGAGCTGGTCCACGCGAAGGCCCCCACGGAGCCCGGCCCGGCGTGCGATTTGGCGATTGCCCTGCTGGAGCGAGGGGAGGACGCGCGCGCGGCGCAGGTGCTGGCGCCGGTGCTGGAGGCGCACCCCGACCATCCGCGAGCGAACCTGGACCTGGCGTTGGCGCTGGCGAAGACGGAGCCGGAACGGGCGAAGGTTCACGCCCAGCGCGCGGGCCGGAGCTCGAATGCCGAAGAGCGCGAGCAGGCGGCCGCGCTGGAGCGGGTGCTGTCCGGACAGGCGCCCTGAGGCAGCGGCGTCACGTCTCCCGGACGCAGGCCTCGATGTTGTTGCCGTCCGGGTCCAACAGGAAGGCCGCGTAGTACGTGAAGGCGCCGACGCGAGGCCCGGGTGCGCCATTGTCCCGGCCTCCCGCGGCCAGCCCGCGCCGGTGGAACGCGTCCACCTCCGCGCGGTCCGTCGTGGAGAAGGCCATGTGGAGGGGGCTGCGTCCCGGCCCGTGCTGGTCCGTCCAGGTCTCCGGTATCAGCGTGCCTATCCAGAGGAAGGGCGACTTCGCGTCGGTGCCGAACAGCGCGAACCCGTCGCCGCCTTCCATGAGGCGAAGTCCCAGCGGAGCCAGGCACGCCTCGTAGAAGCGCACGCTCTTCTCCAGGTCCTTCGTCACGAAGCCGAAGTGGTCGAGCTTGAGCATGCGGGCAGGATGGGAACGCGCAAGCACCCACGACAAGGGGGGCTCCGGCGGCCCATGCGCTCGTCCTCCTGCTCGCCCGAGCACAACGCACGACGGGCGGCCTCCCGAGGGAAGCCGCCCGCCGTGTGAGGCTCAGCGTGAAGCCGGTGCTACGGCTTCGTGTAGTTGATGGTCAGGTTGTACGTCGCGGCCTGGTTGCTGGCGCCGCGCACCATGACGTGGGCCGCCGTCTGGCCCGCGGGCACGGTGAGCGTGCACGTCTCCGTCGCTCCCGACAGGTTCGGCCGGCAGTCGTAGGCGCTGGTGGTGGGCTGCGAGCCGAAGCGGACGTACAGGTTGGGGTTGCGCGTGCCCGTCATCGCCACGGAGAACGTGGTGCCCGGCACGACGGTGTACGGGCCGTAGCGCACGTTCGTGTTGCGCGCCACCGAGCCCGTCGCCATCTCCGTGGTGGGCGTGCCGCCACCGCCACCGCCCGAGTACGTGCCCGTCAGCGTCAGACCGGAGTAGGCCGTGTAGCCGTTGACCATGACGTACCAGGTGCCCGCCTGCGGATTGTTGATGGTGCACGTCTCCGCGTTGCCGCTGGTGTACGGGCGGCAGTCGTAGGTGCCGGAGTTGGGCGCGGCGCCGAAGCGCACGTACAGGTCCGCGTCACCGGTGCCACCCGTGGTGGTGACGACCAGCGAGGCGCGGCCCGCGGGGACCTCCAGCGTGTAGTACTTCTTGTTGCCGGAGCTGCCGGACAGGCCCGTCACCGGCACGCCGTTGCTCAGCGGCGACGTCACCGGGGGCGGGGGCGGCACACCGACGGCCACCCACGCGTCCGTCACGGCCTGCACAATCGCCGCGTTGTAGCCCAGGTCCTGCGCGGCCTGGACGGTGTACGCCTTGGCCTGCTCGAACGTGGTGCTCGGGGTGAAGAGGTCCGTGTTGGCCTTGTAGAAGATGCGGCCGGCCGCTTCCGGGCCAATGGCGGCGACGACGTTCGTCGTCTTGCCGCGCGGGTGGGTGCCACCCTTGGAGAGCAGGGCGAAGACGAGGTTGCTGATGCCGGAGCTGTAGTGCACGTCCACGCCGGACGAGTAGTCGCCGTAGAAGTCCAGCGACACGTCATCCTTGGCCGGGTCGTCCATGTAGCGCAGGGCATCGTTGGCGACGCCCGGCGTCCAGATGTCCTCGCCCACCATGAACACGTCCGCGTCCGTGGCCCAGCTGCGCGTCCAGCTCTCGCACACGCCGGAGAAGATGTCGGACATGGACTCGTTGAGGCCGCCGGACTCACCCGAGTAGATGAGGTCCGACTCGGTGTCCGTCACCGCGTGGGTCAGCTCGTGGACGGTGACGTCCAGGTCCTTGCCCAGCTCGATGGAATTCACCCCGTCGCCGTCGCCGTACACCATCTGGGTGCCGTCCCAGTACGCGTTCACGTAGTTGCTGCCGTAGTGGACGGTGCTGATGAGCGCGGCGCCCGCGTTGTCGTACGAGTCGCGGCCGAACAGCGTCTGGTAGCAGTTGTACGTCGTCCCCAACTGGTCGTAATTCATGTCCACGTGGGCATCGCCCGTGGCCGCCTGGCCCTCGCTGCGACGGAGGGTTCCCGGCGTGGTGCTGCCGTTGTTGGCGCTGTGCACCCGGCGGTTGAGCGCCGCGTGAATCTGGGGATGCGTGGCCAGCACGCCGCCGCGCTGCGCGTCGACGTAGACCAGGTCATCGGCCTTCATTCCCTCGCGGGTGCCCACCAGGCGCACCTGCCACGACAGGCGGAGCTCCTCGGTGCCCTCGGGACGCAGGAACACCAGCGTGGGAGCGCCCTCGGCGTTGGCGCCTTCGACGGACGTGCCGGCGAGCGCGGCCGTGAGCGCGGCCTCCGAGGCCACCGACGCCTTCGCTGAGGGCGCCGTACCACCGCGAGCCGAGCCGTTGGCCGCGTAGATGAGACCCTGCGGGTCCGCGTGGAGCACCAGCTCACCGCCCACCACGGGCAGGCCCTGCTCCAGCTGCCGGAAGCGCAGGTGCTTGCGACCCTGCGCGTCCACCGTGGCGCGGCGGAACACCAGGTCGTCGTTGCGCAGGCGGAAGGCGGAGGCGATCTCCGCCAGGGCCTCGCGCGCCTCGGCGCCCGAGTCGGAGCGGGCCCGCTGCGCGGACACACCGTCCGTCGCCAGGCGCCCCAGCTCACCGCGAATCAGGAACGGGACTCCTTCCTGCTGTCCGACCACCTCGACTTCCGGCAGTCGCGCCAGCGCGGCCTGGACGTCCGCGTCCTTGGCCTCCGCTGGGGGTGCTTCACCTTCCGGCTGCACTGAACCGCAAGCCATGAGACCGGCGCCAACCCACGCCGCGCAGAACGTCCTCCAGACATTGCCTCTCAAGAGCACGACCTTTCTAAAGAAGGGGGCTCTTTCATTGCACCACGTTTATTCGTGTTTCAAGCGGTTTTGATATATAAGTTGGTTTTCCTGTTTTAGAGTTGTTTTACACGCAGCCCTCATTTCTGGTGTGTCCATTCGTGGGTAAGGGTGTGTTGCCGCCGCTTGCTCACACGTCAACGAGAGACATCCATGTCCACGCTGTCTTTACCTGTCGCGGGTCTTCGTTCCCTGGCGTTCCTGGTGGCCCTGGGGCTGGTCGTCGGTGCGGCGCCCGCCTTGGCGAGAGGGCGGTACTACAACCACTCCGGAGGAATCGAGACGAGTCATCCCTCGTGGATGAGCTGGGTTCCCAGCTCGACGGGGCTGGGCGCCCTGTCGTTGCCTGGGACTCACGACACCATGGCCTATCAATCCTATGGGGGAGATCTGACGCAGACGCAGTCGCTGGGGCTGCGACAGCAGCTGGACGCGGGCATCCGGGCGCTGGATATCCGCTGTCGGCACATCGGCGACCGTTTCACCATCCACCACGGCGTCGTCTATCTGCATGTCAACTTCGACGATGTCCTCCAGACGACCATCCAGTTCCTCAACGAACATCCCACCGAGACGGTGGTGATGCGGGTGAAGCGGGAGCACACCGAGGAGGACAATACGCGCGGCTTCGCGCAGACCTTCGAGTGGTATCGCGACCAGCCTGCCTACAGTCCCTATCTCTGGCGGGGCTCGCATGTGCCCACGCTGGGCGAGGTGCGCGGTAGGATTGTGATTGTCGACGACTTCGCCGGAGGGACGTACGGCATTCCCTGGGGCGCGGTGAACCTCCAGGATGACTGGACGGTGTCGCAGCTCGGGGATATCGACGACAAGTGGAACAAGGTCCGGGCGCACCTGGACAGGACGCAGGGCGCCTCGCCGTCCACCCTGTCCATCAACTTCCTGAGTGGTTCGTCCGCCATGGCCTATCCCTTACATGTGGCGGGAGGAATCAACATCCTGGGTATCAATTATCGCGGCGTGAATGATTATGCCATCGACCACCTGGTGGGCGGGTGGGCGCAGCGCGCGGGCATCATGATGATGGACTTCCCGGGTGCGGGATTGATTGACGCCATCCTGTCGCTCAACGTCCGGCTGCTGCCGTCCTCCCAGGGACTGCCGGCGGACTTCGGCCCCATCTTCCGGAACACGGCGTACACGGTGGGCGGCGACGCGGAGTCGCGCTGGCATGGGATGCAGGCGTTCCTCCAGAACGCCGCGCCCGGACGCAATTGGCATGTGATGGCGCTGAAGCGGGAGTGGGGCGGGTGGATGCACCACGAGGGCGCGTTCTTCCAGTCCGACTCCATGGATGACTACACGCACGTGGCCTTCCCGACGCGCACGGTGACAAGCGTGGTGGGCCCCGGGTATCTGGCCAGCTACGTGAACGGGCAGCTCGGTGGGTTGTCCGGAGGCTCGGGCGACAGGGCGTCTCAGCTCCATTCGCGGCTGAGCTCGCGGTTCCCGTTCCAGCTCTGGTCCGTGGTGGTGAAGCGCGCTCCGGGCGGGCTCTCCAATTGGGCGTACTCGGACTTCGGGCGGGGCTACAAGACGTCGTCGGGTGACTACACATACGCGGTCCAGGGCTACTCGGCCTACGACGGCGTGTATCTGCACGAGCACATCAACCAGGAGGGGAACGTCGTCCGACTGACGTCGAGCGTCGGCTGGCTGAGTGATGTCGGCTTCGATGACTCGCTGAGCTCCGTCACCGTGCTGGGCCCGTATCAGGCGACGCTGTGCGAGCACCCGAACCAGACGGGTCGGTGTTTCACCACGTCCTCGAGCGTGCGGGAGGTCAACGCCGTGCCCGGTGGACCGTGGAATGATCAAATCTCCTCGGTCTCCGTGAGCCGGGTGGGACTGCACTGAGTGTTGAGACGAGGCCCACCCAGATGGACGAGTGCGCCTCATCACCCGGCTCGGACTGCCTCATGGGGCGGGCCGCTGTCACCTGTCGGATGGCGGAACATCCAGTGAAACAAGTTTAGGATGGAAACCATCAAAAGCCGCGCTGGCTCCGAGTCAAGCCAAGGGAGGGTGCGTATTGGGTGGGCCAGGGGGAGCAATGGCCAACGACGCGGTTGTTTCAACGGGGAATGTCGGGAGCAACACGGGGGAGGCGCGGTGCCTGAGGAATCGGCGCGGCGCGGTGGAACTCGAGCTGAGCAATCACCTGGCGGACCTGCGGCTCATCGGGCTCGGCGTAGTTCGGGTGGATGGGAAGGAAGTTCCGCTGGAGCAGGTCGTGCTGGTGTCGGTCGAGGGCCCCGTGTGGCGCGGCGAGCGACTGTCGCGGGAGTGCCCGGTTGCCTTCGAGCAGCGCGGGACGCTGTGTCTGCGCGCCGAGATTCCGCCGCTCGGGGAGGGGGAGCACCGGGTAGAGGTGGAGCTGGAGTGTGGACTTCACGGCCTCGTGAGTCTGCATGTGACGGAGGCCATCGAGGAGGCACATCCGGAGCCCGACAGTCGCATCCCGCGCAGTCCGGAGGATGACTTCACGGAGGACATCGTCCGGGCGCGGCGGGACTACGTGGAGTCGTGGACGGGGGCTCGGCTGGAGCATGTGGCGCGTCACTCGTTCGACGCCGGTCATGCGAGGAACTCCTGCGAGCACTTCATGGGCGTGGCCCAGGTGCCGATGGGCATCGCCGGGCCTCTCACCATCATGGGAGAGCATGCTCACGGCGCGTACCTCATCCCCCTGGCTACGACAGAGGGGGCGATGGTGGCGAGCTACAACCGGGGCATCAAGGTCCTCAACGAGGCTGGAGGGGCGACCTGCACGGTGCTGGACGACGCCATGCAACGCGCGCCGGTCTTTGTCTTCGCGAGCGCGAAGGCGGGGCGTGAATTCACGACATGGGTGGAGGCAAACCATGCGGCCATCGCCGAGCAGGCGGAGGCGACGAGCCACGTGGCGAAGCTCCAGCGCATCGAGTCCTACCAGGTGCATCGGATGGTCTTCCTGCGCTTCAACTTCTCGACGGGGGATGCGGCGGGGCAGAACATGGTGGGCAAGGCCGTGTTCGCCGCGCTCCTCTGGATTCGAGAGCGGTACCCGGCCATCCGCGCCAGCTTCCTGGATGGGAACATCGACACGGACAAGAAGTCCTCCCGACTGAACATCCTGCGGACCTGAGGCAAGCGCGTGGTCGCGGACGCGGTCGTTCCGAAGGAGTTGCTCCTATCGCGGATGCGCACGCACGTGCGCCAGTTGGTGCTGGTGCAGCGACTCACCACGGAAGGAGCGAATCTCGCGGGCTCGCACAACAACGGCTGTCAGTCCGCCAATGCGCTCGCGGCGCTGTTCATCGCGACGGGACAGGATGTGGCGGCCCTGGCGGAGTCCTCCGCCGCGCACCTCTTCATGGAGGAGACTCCGGAAGGTGACCTCTATATCTCCGTCACCTTGCCGTCGCTCGTGTTGGCCACTCACGGTGGTGGCACGGGCCTGCCCACGCAGCGCGAGTGTCTCGAGTTGATGGACTGTTACGGAGGCGGCAGGGTGCGCCGGCTGGCGGAGATTGTCGCGGGGGTCGTCCTCGCCGGGGAGCTGTCGCTCGGGTGCGCCCTGGCCTCGACGATGGGCTCGGAGGAGTGGGTGTCCAGCCACGAGAAGCTGGGGCGCAATCGCTAGCGCTCCTGGGACTTCGCTCTCGGTGGGCTGCTGGCTCGCGACCCCCTCCGGGTCGTGAGCCAGCTCAGAAACGCATCGCTTCGAGTGCCGCCACCATCTTCCCGACGTCGTATCCGTAGAAGCCCGCGGAGTTGAGCGTGTTGATCTCCCCGACGTAGGGCCGCTGCTCGTGGACGAAGACGTCCAGCGCATAGGCCCGGTCCGGTCCCCAACGGTCCGCCATTCGCTGGGCGAAGGTCCACACGTCCGGCTCGACTTCCGGCGAGGAGAAGACCCGGTCCCCCAGCTTGTAGCGCGTGCCCGTGACGACGCGGCCGTCCACGACGACCATGCGGTACTCGCTCTGGATGTGCCGGAGCGCGCTGACGGCCACCCACGTGTCCGCGGTGACCTGGGTGTTCTCGGGCTCCGCCAGGGCGCTCTCGCGCCAGCGCTCGAAGTCCTCCCAGGAGGTCACCATGCCGGAGAACGACTTGTCGTCCAGGCACGGCCGGATGAAGAACGGCGTCGCCTGCACAGGCACGTCGCCGAAGCGGCACACGTGCGCGTCGCCGTTCAACAGGTGCTCGCCCAGGTGCTCGCGCCACACGCGAAAGTCGAACCGCTCGTTGAGGAACGCGCCCGGCGTCCATCCCCGGGCCTTCGCGTAGCGCGCCAGGCTGAGTGAGCCCATGACGACGACGGGCCCCGTCACGTCGACGGTGGGCTCCACGCCCCCATCGAAGGGAATCACCTTCACCAGGGTGTGGGGCATGCCTCCGCGCTCCAGGGCCTGCATCAGGTCATGGAAGCCGCGCTCGTTGAACAGATTGTCCTGAACGACCCAGTGCATATGCCTCCCTCCGTGCGAAGCGGTGGGCCGGGGACGCTCGGCCCGGGGTGGGGCTGACGACGGAGCCTCGGTGGAAACGGGAAGGGCCCGGCATGCCTGGGTCTCCCCAGCGCGTCCGGGCCCTCCTGTTGACCTGCAGCCTTCGCTCAGGCGCGCAGGGCCACCACGGTGACGCCGTCACCGCCCTCGTGGGCCTCGCCCGGCCGGTACATCCGGATGTACGGCGAGTTCGCCAGGTAGTCGCGCAGCGCCTGCTTCAGCGCGCCCGTGCCGTGGCCATGGACGATGAGCGCGGCTTCCTCTCCGCTGCGCATGCCCCGGTCCAGGAACGACTCCACCTCCGCGAGCGCGTCGTCCGCGCGCATGCCGCGCACGTCGCAGCGGAAGTTGGTCGCCTCCACCTGCGCCGGCGCCGCCGAGGCCGCCCGCTTCAGCGACGCATCCTGCTTCTGCCGCTCCGGGAACTTCGCCTGCTGCGGCTTGCGCGTGCGGGGACCCGACAGCTCCGACGTGGGGACGCGCATCTTCATCGCCCCACCGGCGGACACCACCGCGTGGCCCTCCGCCAGCTCCAGGATTTCGACATCCCGGCTGAGTCCCGAGTGGTGCACCCACGCGCCCACCTTGAGGTTCGCGGGCCCGGCGGCCTCCACCTGGAACAGCTCCGCCTTCGCCGCCAGGGCGCGCTTCTGGGCGTCCTCCGCCCGCTGCTGGAGCTGCATCCGCGCTTCCGACAGCGTCTTCTCGTTCTGCTCGGAGCGCAGCTTCGCCAGCAGCTCTCGCACTTCCGCCGCCGCGTGCTCGCTGGCCGCGTGCACGTCCTCGTTGAACTGCATCATCTTCGCGCGGCGCTCCCGCTCGAAGGTCTGCTTCTGCTTCTCCAGCTCGGTGCGCAGCGCCTCGGCTTCCTTCGCCGCCACGCGCGCCCGCTCCAGCTCCTCGGACAGCTTGCGGCGCTCTTCCTCGGCCGCCGCCAGCGCCTGGGAGAGGGGACCGCCCGCGTTCAGCGTCAGCTCCCGCGCGCGCTCACATACCCGCTCGGGCAGGCCCACCCGGACCGCCATGTCGATGGCGGAGGACTGTCCCGCCGCGCCCATCTGGAGCCGGTACGTCGGCGCCATCCGCTTCGAGTCGAAGCCCACCCGCGCGTTGAGGAAGCGCGGGTCCATGTGCGCCAGCGCCTTGAGCTCCTCCAGGTGCGTGGTGACGAGCGCCACGGCGCCCTTGGCGAGCAGCTCCTCGAGCACGGCGATTGCGATGGCCGCGCCCTCGCGCGGGTCCGTGTCCGCGGCGATTTCGTCGATCATCACCAGCGAGCCCTCGCTCGCCTCCGCGATGATGTCGCGCAGCATCACCACGTGCGCGCTGAACGTGGACAGGCCCTGCGTCAGGTCCTGCGCGTCGCCCACGGTGGAGTGCACGGAGCCGTACAGAGGCATCCGCGAGCCTTCCGCCACCGGAACGGGCAGGCCCGCGCGCAACATCAACGCGCACAGCCCCACGCCCGTCAGCGTCACCGTCTTGCCGCCCGCGTTGGGGCCCGACACGACGAGCGCCTTGGCGCCGCCATTGAGCGTCACGTCGTTGGCGACGACTTCCGTGCCCTTGAGCACCAGTCGCGGGTGACGCAACAGCCGCAGCTGGAGGTCCGTCACCCCGACGAACTCGGGCGTCGTGGCCTCCAGGTCCGCGGAGAGGATGGCCACCGCCTCCGCCTCGTCCAGCTCCGCCACCGCGTCCAGGCCTTCCAGGACGCGGTCCGACTCCCGGCCGAGCTGCTCGCTCAGATTCTGGAGCACCCGCCGCTCCTCCTCCGTCACCACCGACTGGGCGATGGCCAGGTCGTTGCCCAGGCCCACCATCGCCTGCGGCTCCATGAAGAGCGTCTGGCCCGTCTGGCTGGCGTTGTGGACGATGCCGTCCACTTCCGAGCGGTAGTTCGACACCACCGGCACCACGTACCGGCCGTTGCGCAGGGTGTAGTAGTTCTCGCGCAGCTTGGGGATGAACGCCTCGTCATGGAGCAGCTCGTCCAGCCGCGCCTTGATGCGGCGGTGGAGGCCCCGGGCCCTGTCACGCGCCTCGCGCAGCTCCGGACTGGCGCGGTCGGAAATCTCTCCGTCCGGTTCGAAGCACTGGTCGATGCGCCGCGCCAGTGACTCCAGCATGGGCAGCCGGCGCGCCAGCTCCATCAGCCGGGGGACGCGCTCCTTGCGTTCCTCCAGCGCCTCCCGGGTGCGGACGAAGGCGAACAGGAGCTGCGCCGAGTCGATGAGCTGCCGGGGCTCCAGCATTCCGCCCTTGGCCGCGTGGCCCACGGCGATTCGCAGGTCCACCACGCCGCCCAGCGGCAGGGAGAATTGTTCCTGGGACAGGGAGCGCGCCTCGCCCACCAGGGCCAGGGCCTCCGCGACCTGCTCGGCCGAGTCGAGGAACGGCCGGGCGAGCACCCGCTCCCTTCCTGGCTCCGTCCGACACCGCTGCGTCAGCGCGCGAAGTACTTCCGCGAATCCGAGGTCTTCCAGCGTCTTTTGGGATATCTGCACGGTCATGGGTTTCATGCGCGGCCGTCTGGTCGTCAAGAGGATCTATTGAGGAGTCCCGCTCGGCTCTGCTATCTGCCGCGCATGCACTGGGTCTTCCTGGTGGCTTTCCTGGCGGGCGCCTCCGACGCCGCGGAGCCATCCACCCTGACGGTGGCGCAGTCCCGACCCGTGTCCCCGGCTCCCCCTCCCATGTCCCTCACGGACGCGCTCGCGCTGGAGGCGGGAGGGGATGACACCGGCGCGCTCCAGGCCGTGGAGGCCCTGGTCCGCTCCAAGCCCGAGTGGGAGTTGCCCCGGCTGGAGGCCGCCCGGCTGCTGCTCAAGGTGGGAGGCTCCGTGGAGCAGGCCGAGGGCCACCTGGAGGTCGCCATGCGGGTGGCCCCCACCAACCCTCGGGCCTGGTACCTGCGAGGTCTGCTCTGGGAGGAGAAGGGCAACGCATTCCAGGCCGCCCGGGCCTACGAGACGGCGGTGCAGCACCGGGCGTCGTACGAAGAGGCGCGCTTCCGGCTCGGGGGCCTCTGGGTCTCCCTGGGAGATTTGCTCAAGGCGGAGCTGCACTATCGCTACCTGGCCCGCGCCAAACCGGAGTGGGTGCAGGTACGCCTTCAGCTCGCGGACGTGCTGGAGAAGCAGGAGCGACTGCTGGACGCGGAGACGGAGCTGCTGGCGGCGCGGAGCGTGCAGCCGGACAGCCATCTGGTGCTCCGCAAGCTGGCCGACTTCTACGACAGGACAGAGCGGCCCCAGCTCGCGGCGAAGGTGCGCAAGTCCCTGGAGCCACAAGAGAAGCGGCGCATGCGAGCGCTCAAGCCGTCGCGTCGCTGACGGAAGACGTCGCGGTGCGTCGTGGCGATTGCGCCTCCGGGCGTGGCGCATAGACTGCGCGCGCCTTGAAGACCGCCAACCTCGCCATCGTCTTCACCGACATCAAGGGCTTCACCGAGCGGACCAGTCGGCAGACGCTGGAAGAGAACCAGCGACTGCTGCGGGTCCACGGTGCCTTGCTGTCGCCGCTCGTCAAGGCGTTCGACGGACGCATCATCAAGTCCATCGGTGATGCGCTGCTGTTGACGTTCGAGTCCCCCACGCAGGCGGTGCTCTGCGGCATCGCCGTTCAAGACCGGCTGTGGCACCACAACCGCACCGTGGCGGAGTCGGAGCAGCTCCATGTCCGCTTCGCCATCAACGTGGGCGAGGTGCGGCTGGACAACAACGACATCTTCGGCGAGCCGGTGAACATCGCCGCGCGCGTGCAGGGACTGGCCGAGGCGGGTGAGGTGTACTTCACCGAGGCCGTCTACCTGGCGATGAACAAGGCGGAGCTTCCTTCGCGGGAGGTGGGCGCCTTCGAGCTGAAGGGCATCCCCGGGAAGATTCGCGTCTTCCAGGTGCCGCGCGCGCCGTACCGCGTGGAGGCGCCTTCCGCGGGCGCCATCGCCGAGGCGCCGGGCTCGGAGTCGATGCCGCCGTATGGCAACCTGGGCCTGTCGCGCGTGCCGGAGTCCGTGCTGCAGGAAGGGCCCGTGGATGTGGCCCTGCTGGGACAGCGGGCAGCGGAGCTGGGACAGCGGGCCGCCGCGGGCGCGGTGGTGCTGGGACGTCAGGCGTCGCGCGCGGGGCGCTCGTTCTTCGCGCGGATGCGGGACGCGATGCCGCCAGGCGGACTCCCGGCCGTGGCGCGGAGACTGGGCGAGCACCGCCGCGTGCTGTTGATGGTCGGAGCGCTGGCCATCGTCCTCGGCGTGGGAGTGGTGGCCTTCGGCGGCACTCCGGCGACGAGGGCCATCGACGCGGTGGAGAGCGCGCCCAAGAGCGAGCGCGAGCCGCTGGCCAAGGAAGCGCGGAGGCTCATCGGCGACGAGAAGGACACGGGGCGGCGTCACTTCCTCCAGGGGCGGCTGGACGAGGCGCTGGAGGAGCCCCGGCGTGCCCTCGGCGATTACGCGCGCGCGGTGAAGGCGGGCAGCTCCGACGCGGAGAAACGCATTACTCAGTTGCTGTCGCATCCCAAGTGCGATGTGCGCGCTTCGGCCGCGGAGACGGTCCGCTCCCTCAAGCTGGCGAGCGCGGTGGGAGCGCTGGAGGACCTGGCGGAGGACGGTGGGGAGGATGACGGCTCCGGCGGCGTCCTCGGATTTGGGAAGTGCGACTCGAAGCTGTCCGCCCAGAGCGCGCTCAAGAGCTTCAAGGATTGACGACGGGCCCGCGAGGCCTGTTGCGAGGAAGGAAGCGCCGTGACGAAGGTGAAGACGGGACTGGACGTATGGGTGGAGCAGGGCTTCTCGGCGCTGAAGGGCAAGCGCGTGGGCGCCATCGTCAATCCCACCAGCGTGGACTCGAAGTTCCGCCACCTGGCGGACCTGCTGTCCCAGGCGTCGGGCGTGACGCTGGGCGCGCTGTTCGGACCGGAGCACGGCGTGCGCGGCGAGGCGCAGTACATGGTGGCCGTGGGTGAGGCGAAGGACCGCCGCACCGGCGTGCCCGTGCACAGCCTCTACGGCTCCACCTTCGAGTCGCTGTCCCCGCGCGTCGAGTGGCTCAAGGGTCTGGACGCGCTCGTGTTCGACATCCAGGACGTGGGCAGCCGCTACTACACCTACGTCTACACCATGGCGCTGGCCATGAAGGTGGCCGCCAGGGCGGGCGTGCCCTTCTACGTGTTGGACCGGCCCAATCCCCTCAACGGCCAGGCGATGGAGGGCAATCTGGTGGGGGAGGGTTTCCGCTCCTTCGTGGGCCTGTACGCGCTGCCCAACCGCCACGGCATGACGGCGGGAGAGCTGGCCCGGCTGTTCAACGCGCAGGAGGGCTTCGGCTGCGCGCTGACGGTGGTGCCCTGCGAGGGCTGGCGCCGCGAGCACTTCTGGTCCGACACGGACCTGCCCTTCATCTCCCCGTCGCCCAACATGCCCACGCCGGACACGGCGCTGGTGTATCCGGGCATGTGCCTGGGGGAGGGGACCAACGTCTCCGAGGGCCGTGGGACGTGCCGCCCCTTCGAACAGTTCGGCGCGCCGTGGGTGGACACGGACGCGCTGCTGGCGCGGCTGGCGAAGGAGGACCTGCCGGGCGTGGCGTTCCGCGCCGTGGGCTTCACTCCGACGTTCGACAAGTACCGGGGCGAGTCCTGCAACGGGGCCTTCATCCACGTCACGGACCGGCGGGCGTTCCTTCCGCTGCGCACCGGCGTGGCCATCTTCCAGGCCCTGCACGACATCGGCCCGGGGAAGTTCGACTGGCGGGCGGACGCGTACGAGTTCGTCGAGGACGTCCCGGCGTTCGATTTGCTGTGCGGGACGGACCAGGTGCGCCGGGGAATCGAGGCGGGCTGGAGCCTGGAAAGGCTGATGGAGGGGTTCTCCGCCCAGGCGGAGCGCTTCGCCGGACACAGGGAGCCCTACCTGCTGTACGCTTGAGCGTGGGACTTTCCACGTGATTGGTGTCTTCTCCGACAGCCACGGCGACCTGCAAGCCTTCGACGCGGCCTATGCGCTGCTGCGCTCCCTGGGCGCGCGCCGCTTCCTCTTCACGGGCGCGCGCTACACGGACCTGGACGAGTGGTTGCTCTGGCGGCGGCAGAAGAGCCGGGGCGGCCGGGAGTACTCGGACGCGGACTTCCTTGCGGACGTGAGCCAGTGGCTCGGAAGCCAGGATGCGCTGCCACGCACTCCCTCGCGGGGCGCGGCGCCGGCGGACGTGGCCTCCGAGGAGGACCGGCGCCTGGTCATGGAGCGCTTCGTGCGGGTGCCGGAGCGCGAGTCGCTCCAGTACAGAGACCCTTCCATCAACAACAAGGCGATGGACCTGCTGGGCGACACGCTGTGCTGCGTGGTGCACGACAAGAACGACTTGACGCGCGAGGACCTCCTCAACGCGCTCGTGTTCGTCCACGGCAAGGACCCGGAGCCGAAAGTGGTCCAGATTGGTCCTCGCTACTTCCTGACGCCGGGACGATTGGTGGGCGCAGCGGAGCAGACGTGCGCGTTGCTGGAGAAGGTGGACCGGGACTTGCGCTTCTCCGCGTACCGGCTGGACGGGCACGTGGTGCTGGAGCCGCAGGTGCTGGTGCTGGACAAGAAGTCCCCGAAGCTGACCTTGAAGTGACGTGAGGCCCTGACGTGCAGGTCGCGCTCCTTGGAGGCTCGTTCAATCCGCCGCACGTGGGGCATCTGATGGCGGCCTCGTACGTGCACGCGACGCAAGGCGTGGACGAGGTGTGGGTGATGCCGTCCGCGCAACACCCGTTCGGCAAGCAGATGGAGGCGTTCGAGCACCGGGTCGCCATGTGCGACGCCATGTGCCGCGAGACGTCGGGCTGGATGAAGACGACGCGTGTGGAGAGCGAGCCCGGACTGACGGGGCGCACGGTGGATACGCTCGCGTTGCTGGTGGAGCGGCACCCGAGCGTGCGCTGGTCGCTCATCATTGGCAGCGACATCCTGAGGGACTTGCCCCACTGGAAGGACTTCCACCGCATCCAGGAGATGTCGCGCGTCATCGTGCTGTACCGCGCGGGCTACCCGGCGCCGGACACGGTGGGCCCGCCCCTGGCCGAGGTGTCCTCCACCGTGATTCGCGAGCTGCTGGCGCGGGGCGCGGAGCCGTCGGACCTGGTGCCTTCCGGCGTGTTGGCGCATGCCCGCGCCGCCGGCCTCTATGGCCTGGGGCGCGGGAGGTAGCGCGGGCCTAGAGGCCGACTCCGAACAGGTGCAGGTCGCCCAGGCCATCGTCGTAGCGACGGGCGAACTGGTAGAAGAGGGAGAAGGGCACGGCCTGCCCGATGGTGAACTGGAGTGACATGGCCGCGCCGAACGCGCCGTGGTTGTCCCGGTTGTCCGTGCGCGCCAGCGTCGCGAAGAGGTCCAGCTCCGCGTTGCGTACGAAGAGCGAGGGCAGCAGCCACAGCGTGGACGCCCAGCCGTGGTCGATGATGAGTCGGTACTTGTACGTCGCGCCGCCAATCAGCGCGTTCTTCGCGCGAATCGTGATGTCTTCATAGCCGCGCAGGTACTCACTGAAGGCGATGCCCGGCTGGAGCTGAAGCGGAAGGCGAGCCGTCTCCGTCGAGCTTCGGTTGCTGTACCAGACCTGCCCCGCGCTGAACCCGCCCACCTCGAGCAGTCCCTCGGGTGCCCCCGGAAGGTAGCGCCCCACCGCCGTGAGCTGGATGTTGTCCGTTCCGCTCCAGGGCCCGCCGAAGAAGCCGTCCAGGCCCACGCGGACGTCGCCCACCGTCGAGTCGAGCGCGAACGCTCCGGGATACACGGCGCCACTCACGGAGATTCCCAGGCCGCGCTGGAGGCCACCGTAGGACGTGCTGTCACCCGCGAAGTAGGACGCGGAGACCTCCGGGCCGATCAACCGCGTGATGAGGCGGGGGAACCTGCCGAAGGCGTCGAACTCGCGCCGCAGCGCCAAGACGCCAATGGTCACCGGCGTCGTCCAGAACGTGCGGGACGCGTAGGCCAGTGCCTGGAGGTCCGTGCGGTCGTTGTCCCGCACTCGTGCGACGGAGGCCTGCAGGTACCAGGGCGCCAATTGCGCGTTGCCGTACGCGAGCGACACGTTGGGCTCTTCGTCCTGCGTACTGTAGGTGAAGTTCAGCGCGTAGGCGTGGAAGCCGAGCCGATCCTGTCCCGCGAGTGACAACCCACCGCTGAACAACAAGTCATCCGAGTCCTCGTTCTCCGTGCTCTCCGTCGCGACCCACAGATACGGGAGTCGGAACTCGGGGATGAGGAAGCCCTCCAGCGTCGAGTAGGGCTCGTCGGTGAGCACCGTCACCGGCTTGCCCGGGTCGGGAGGCGGCGCGACGACGGGCGCTTCGAGAGCTCCCTCGGCCACTGCGATGGGCTCCACCGGAGGGGTGGTCGCGAGCGGTGAGGCCACTGGCGCGGGTGCAACGGGCGCGTCCGTGGACTCCGGCGGGAAGGCGGTGAAGCCTCCCGGTGCTGTTTCAGAAGTGCCCGGACCCTGGGCCGTTGCCCCGGAGTCCGGTGCGCCCGTGTCCTGTCCCGCCGTGGCGCTGGTGCCCGGGCGAGCATCGGGCGAGGTGCCCCCATCCTGTCCACCTGAAGGGCCCATGTCCGGGCGCACCGCGAGCGTGTCGGGCGATGCTCCCGCATCCGGGGTGCTCGACGAGGGCGTGGCGGGGAATGCCGACAGTGCCTCGGGCGACATGCCTGTGTTCGGCCCTCCAGGCGGCGGGGTGCCAGGGAAGCTTGAAAGCTCCTCGGGCGGAGGCGTCGTCGGGTCCGTCGGTGTCACGACAGCGGGCGCGGCGGTGAGCGGCGGCGGGCTCACCGGCGCCGTGTCTGTCCGCGAGGGCAGGGGGGCTTCGATACCGGGCGGGGCGGGAGGTGCGTCCGTGCTGGACGGCGCCACCGCGTTGCTCACCACCTGCTCCGTCATCGCCACCACGGGCGAGCGGTCGATGGTGAAGGACGTCCCGGCACGGTTCAGGAAGAGCACTTCGCCCGTGCCCACGGGGTTCACGTCCATCACCAGGTGTGGCGCATCGGTGATTCGCGCCAGCTCCCTCGTGGAGACCGTCATCACGTGTGCCTGGAGTCGTCCGGTGTCCTCGCGCAGGAACACGATGCGGTCCGCGTCCAGCCAGCGTGGCGAGTAGTTGAACAGCCCATCTCGCGTCAGCCAGCGCAGGCTTCCATCCTCCTCGCGCACCACCAGGTCCCAACCCTGGCTCCCCGCCATGGGGAACACCATCCGCTTCCCATCCGGTGACACCGCCGGAGGGCCCAGAGGGGCGCTCGCATCGAACTGGGTGAGCGGCTCCTGCTTCCCCGTCTCCAGCTCCAGCCGCCGCAGGTTCGCTGTGTCCCCCTCGACGCGGACATAGACATACGCCGCGCCATCCGGGGTGATGCTCCCGCCCATTCCCTTCACGTCATCCCAGACGCGCACGACCTCACCCGTGTGAGCGTCCACGCGCCACAGCTTCGCGTCGTACGCCCCCACCGCGTTCAGGTCCGCCATCACCAGGTAGAGCCACGCACCGTCCGAGCTGAAGGACATGCCGCTGACCAGCGTCGACGACCCCAGCACCCAGCGGCGGAAGGGCAGCAGCTCCACCAGGGGCCGCTCGAACCGCACGCGCCCGTCCGGCTCCCGCACCGTCAGCCGCGAGTACTGCTCCCGCCCCACGCTGACCAAGGCCGTCACGCCGCTCGACGGATGCGAGGCGAGCCGCGAGAAGTATCCCGCTTCGGGAAGCCAGACGCGCTGCGACTCCGGCCGCTCCCGCACGATGAGCTGCTCGTGCAGGTCCTTGCTGAACTCGGCGAACAGCGAGCCGATGTCTTTTCCATAGACGCTCTTGAAGCGCAGCGTCACCGCGATGGGCGGGATGACGGTGGTGCCCTGCTTGTCCACCAACTGCCACAGCTTCGCCTCGCCATACTTCGTGGCCAGGTACTCCACGAAGTGCATGCCCGTGAGGTAGTTGCCTCCAAACGGATCCAACGCCCGGTTCTCAGGAGACAGGTATCCCGGGTCCAGCTTCCCGTTCTTCGCCTGCACCACCGAATCGAACCAGCCCCGCCACACCGGACTGTGCGGCCGCCCGGTGTCCTTGCCGAAGCGGCCCTCGTAGTACGTGGCCAGTCCTTCCAGGAACCAGGACTCGGTGAAGGTGTTGGGCTGGAACAGGCCCCCCGTGAAGGTGTTGAGGAAGCCCCAGAGGCCGTTGGTCTGCTGGAGCTGGACGTAGTGCACGGCCTCGTGGCAGGCGACGTCGCCGATGTCCACTTCGCCCAACCCGAAGAAGTGGAACAGCTCCAGCGTCACGTGCGCCGGCACCACCATCTGCTGAGGAATGCTCGCGTAGTCCGGCACGACGTACGCGTTGTTGAAGTCCGCGCTCGTCATGTAGACGAGGAGCCTGTCCCGGGGCTCCTTCCGCCACGTCTGGGCGCGCAGTTGCGCCACGCAGCCCTCCAGCCGCGCCGCCATGCGCAGCGCGGGGCCTCGGAGCTGCTCCGGGTAGTAGAGCTCCAGGGACTCCGTCGTCAGCTTGCGCATCGGGTCGCGCGCGAACGACGTCTGGATGTCTTGGGGAAAACGAGGTGTGACGAAAGCACACCCCCAGCTTGTCAGCAGGAAACAGACGGCCACGGCATGCCAGCGCAAGCGCCAGCGGGAAGCAGGCATGCGGGCCATCCTACTGGCCACAAATCGTAGCCACGAACGCGTTTTTCACGGTAAGGGGAGGCCCACCGCTTCCCTTTCGATTTCGGATTCCTTCATGTCCCAACCGGAACCCCAGGCGCATCCTGTCCCCCAGCACGTCCACCAGGCGCAGCTTCAGGTCGCCGCGGCCCTCGAAAAGGCCGAGGGCAAGCCGCTTGACCTGGTCAAGGCCCCCTGGGCGGACGTGGAGAAGGCCGTCGCGAAGGTGCTCGGCGGCCCCTTCCAGGTGAACAAGCCCGAGCACCAGACCATCGCCCTGGGTCTGGCCGGCGCGTTCGCCATGCGCCTCATCCTGGAGCACAACGCGTTCTGGTTCCCCAACCGCGACTCCCCGGAGGGCGCCACCCTGGGCTTCCCGGAGGCCATCATCATGCTGTCGCCCTTCGGCGCGGCGATGGACGCACTGGGTCAAAACAAGCTGGCCCGGCTGGATGACCTGGCGTCGGACATCCGCCGCTCGCTGGGGCAGGCCCGCTTCGGCACCAACCCGGCCCAGGCCCTGGGCGGTCAGGCGCCGAAGCTGACGCCGGTGGACTACCAGCGCCTGTTCGACCCGGGCTTCCTCCAGTTCGTCGTCGTGGACCCGAAGAAGGCGACCACCACGCTGGAGACCAAGCCGGACGTGCTGGCGCGCGACGTGCGCAACGCGCTGGGTCGCGCGCAGGACCTCCCGGCCGAGGCGCGGCAGCAGTTCGAGGGGCAGATCGTCCAGTCCCTCCAGCGCCTGGACCCGAGCAAGACGCTCATCGAGCAGGCCGAGCGCGCCCCGCGACTGGCCGAGCTGATGGTCCACCTGTTCGCCACGGTGAACGGCACGGGCTCCGCGCCCGAGGACTTCTGGCACGACATCGTGCTGCCGCTGCTCTTCATCGGCGCGCCGACCTCCTTCCCGCCGCTGGATGAGGAGGAGATCGAGCTGTACCGCCAGGGCGCTGACGCGCTGCCGCTCTTCGTGGACGTGGTGCCGCACGCGCACCCGGCTCCGGACGAGGGCCTGCTGGGCGCGTTCGAGATGAGCGACATCGGCCTGCTGCACCCGGGCTTCGCTCGGGTGGGCGCGCTGCGGCTCATCCGCATCGACCCCACGCGCATCAAGCCGCTGCTGACCAGCTTCGACGCGGCCAAGCTCGGGGGCACCATCAAGGCGTTCGGCGAGGCGGTGGCGAAGGCCGCCGAGAAGCCGGTCAACGAGACGGCGCAGGGCAAGGAGATGCTCCAGGCCTCGCTCACGCTGCTGTCGGACCTGCAGCGCGGCGTGGCGTCGGGCCAGGGCGAGCTGTGCCTGCGTCGGCTCACGGAGGCGGAGGCCGCTTCGGAGCGCGCGCTCGGCTCGGTGCGCAAGGGCCTTCAGGGTTCGTTGATCATCACCTGAGTCGCAGCTCCAGCGCGGCGCGCGACTCGGGGCGCAGACGCTCCGAGGCCAGCTTCAAGGCGCGCCGCGACAGCAGTCGGTAGATGGGGGCGACGTCGTCGGGGAGGGCCGCGAGGTGAGCGGCCACCACGCCCGCGTCGCCTCGGACGATGGGTCCGGTGAGGCCTCCCGCGAGGCCCCGGGCTTCCATGCCGCGCAGGGCGGAGCGCATCAGCGGCAGCAGGGCCGGCAGGGCGTCCTTCGGGTCGATGCCCGCGGCACCGAGCGCAGCGACGGCGGCATCCGCGAGGGCCACCATGAGGCCCGCGCTCATCACCGCACCCGCGTGATAGGCGGCGCGGTGGCCCTCGGGCACTTCCAGCGTGTCCAGTCCCACGTCGACGGCCATGTGCCGGAGCACGTCGCGCAGAGCGCGCGAGCGGGTGCTGATGGCGGCGGTGTGGCCCGCGAGCGAGTCCCGGGCGGAGGACACCGCGCAGAGTGGGTGGAAGGAACCCAGCGCGCGGCCTCGCGGCGGTCCCAGGGCGTCGAGGGACAATGCGCCTGCGGTGTGCACGAAGGCGACGGAGCGGGGCAGGGTGGGGGCGAGCTCCTCCGCGACGCGTGAGACTTCGGCGTCGGGGACGCAGAGGAGCACGAGGCGCGCGCGCCGCAGGTCCTCGGGCGTCGCGGCCTTCAGGCCGAGGGCTTCGGCGCGAAGGCGTCCCTCTTCTCCGCGTGAATGCATGCGGACGGGCCAGCCGGTTGCGGTGAGTGCCAGGCCCAATGCGCCGCCGAGCCTTCCCGCTCCGATGATGACCACCGGTGGGCGGGTCGTGTGCGGCGAGGCTCTTCCGGCTCGAGCGGAAGCGGGTTTCCCATCTCCCTTTGCAGCACGGTTGCGTGAGGAACTCGTGCCCTGCATGGCAGCGGGTTTCCCAGCTCCCTTTGCAGCACGGTTGCGCGGGGAACTCGTGCCCTTCGCGGGAGCGGGCTTCCCCGCCCCGTTGCCACTCCGCGTCCGTGGGACGTGGGGACTCATCGCACCCGCTGGAACGCGAGCTGACCGGCGAGCAACGCGACGCGCACCTTGTCGCCCGCGCCGAACTCACCGGAGAGGATGCGCTCCGCGAGCGGCCCTTCCACCAGCCGCTGCACCATCTGCCGCATCGGACGCGCGCCAAGCTGCGGGTCGAAGCCGCCCGACTTCAGCAGGTGGCCCACCACGTCCTGGCCCGCGGAGTACTCGATGCCGCGCTCGGTGGAGAGCCGCTTGCTGCTCTCCTCCAGCAACAGCGTGGCGATGCGGGCGACCTCCTCCTCCTCCAGCGGACGGAAGGGGAGTCGCTCGTCGATGCGATTCCACAGCTCCGGGGGCAGGGCCTTGCGTGCCGCCGACGCCGCCAGCTCCAGCGCGTTCGTCGTCGCCGAGCCCTCCGAGCCGAAGCCCAGCGGACGACCCGTGCGGGAGAACGCCTCCGCGCCCAGGTTGGTCGTCATCACGATGACCGTGTTGGAGAAGTCGATGTGCCGACCCTTGCCGTCCGTCAGCCGCCCCTCCTCCAGCACCTGGAGCAGCAGCATCTGCACCTCGCGGTGCGCCTTCTCGATTTCATCCAGCACCACGATGGACGAGGGCCGCCGCCGCACTGGCTCGGTGAGCTGGCCACCCTCGCCGAAGCCCACGTAACCCGCCGGTGAGCCGATGAGGCGCGACACCCCATGCGCCTCCGACATCTCGCTCATGTCCAGCCGCACCAACGCATCGCGGTTGCCGAACAGCACCTCCGCGAGTCCGCGCGCCATCTCCGTCTTGCCCACGCCCGTGGGGCCCAGGAAGAGGAAGCTGCCCATGGGCCGCCGCGACGCGAAGCCCGCGTAGTTGCGACGGATGACCCGGGCGATGCGCGCAATCGCCTCTTCGTGCCCGATGACCCGCTCGCTCAGGTCCTGCTCCAACCGCAGCAGGCGCGCCGAGTCGTTCATCAACAGCCGCTCCTCCGGCACGCCCGCGAGCTTCGCCACCACCCGCGCCACGTCCGAAACCTCCACCACGTCCCGCCCCTCGCGGTGGCACCGGCTGCCCGCCAGGTCCACCACCGAGATGGCCTTGTCCGGCATGAACCGGTCCGTCACGTAGCGACTGGCCAGCGATGCCGCGGCCTCCAGCGCCTCCGGGCGATAGCGCAGCGCGTGGTGCTCTTCGTACCGACCGATGATGCCGCGCAGAATCTCCACCGTCTCCGGCACCGACGGCTCGTGCACCACCACCGGCGTGAAGCGCCGCTCCAGCGCCGGGTCCGCGCTGATGAACTTGCGGTACTCGTCGTGCGTCGTCGCGCCGATGCAGGGGAACTCACCGCGCGCCATCGCCGTCTTCAGCTCGTTCGCCGCGTCCTGCGGCCCGTCGCCCGTGGAGCCCGCGCCCACCAGGGTGTGAATCTCGTCGATGAAGACCATGATGCGGCCTTCCGCGCGGCGGACCTCTTCCTTCAACGTGTTGAGCTTCTCGGAGAAGGAGCCTCGCAGCTGCGTGCCCGCGACCAGCGAGGCCATGTCCAGCTCCACCAACACCTTCTCCGCCAGGCTCCCGCGCAGGCTCAACAGCCGCTGCGCCACGCCTTCGACGACCGCCGTCTTGCCCACGCCCGCCTCACCCAGGAGGCACGGGTTGTTGGTGCGGCGCTTGCCGAGGACGTCGATGACCTCTTCGATTTCCCGCGCGCGGCCGACCACGGGGTCCAACCGACCCTCGCGGGCCAGCTGACTCAGGTTGCGGCCCAGCGACGTCAACATCGGAAACGCCTTGGGGTCCAACGCCAGCGACGCACCTCGGGCCACCGGCGCGGGTGCGGGCGTCGGAGCGGGGCGCGCTACGGGCGCCGGAGGAGGAGGCGTCGGCGCGGGAGGCTGCGCCGCGCGGGCTACGGGAGCGGGCGCGGGCGGTGGCGGAGCGGCCTTGGGCGGGGGCGCTTGCTGGACCTCGTCGTCGTCCACGTCGATGAGGTCCCTCGGAGAGAGGGCGGGGGTGGTGACGCGCGGCGGCGGAGGCGGCAGCGGGGGCGGCGTCGGGAGCGTGCGCGGCAGGCTCACCGCCACGGCCGAGGCGGGCAGGGGAGACGGAGGCGCCCCGAGCGGTCGGGCAGGGACGGCGGGACGCGCGCCGAGCACATGCGTGCGGCCAGGCTGGAGCTTGCGCGGCATCCGCCCACTGACGAAGTAGGAGACCGCCGTGGTCCGCAGGGTCGCCAGATCCAGCCCGGTCTGCGTGAGCAGCTCCTGGGCGACGCAGCGCACCCGCGTCACCGCGATGAGCAGGTGGAGGCAGTCCGCCTCCTGGGAGCCACAGCTGGTGGCGATCTCCCGGGCCTTCTCCCTCAGCTCGCGGACGTGGCCGTCCGCTTCCGCCGGCGCGGCGGTGAGCAGGTGGAGGAGGGCATCCTCGTCCACGCCCCGCTCCTTCAGCAGGAGCTGCGCCCGGTTCTCCACCGTGAAGAGCGCCAACAGCACGTGGGCCGAAGTAATCTTCTGGGCCACGCTCCGGGCGATGTCGTTCGCTTCTTGGAGGACCTGGGCGAGATCCGTGCTTTCGACCATTCGAGCTCCGGCAAGCGTGCAGCCGAGCGGAATACACCCTCTCGATCCCGACGGCAAAATTTCCGCAACAGGTTGCTACAGGTCTGCGGAATCCTTGGGGTAGAAAGCCGCGCCACCTTCCATGAGGATGGAATTAGGTTGGTCGGCTGCCCGTTCACCGCCGCAAAATTACGACTGGCCGAGCAATTGCCTTAGGGGGGCGCCGTACATCCCTCCGAGACCACTCACTCTATGACCTCTCTCGTCCAACCCGTGCGCGTCTTCATCGACCCTGTCGAGGGAACGCCCGCCGCCGTCGAAGCCCGCCGATGGGTCTGGCCCCTGCTCATCCTCGCCCTTTGTGTGTCCGCCTCCGGGACGCTGTTTTCCCTTCGGTGGGACGCGACCCCGGATGTCATCCGTGAGCTGCAGGCGTCCGGGGAGATGGCGACCATCTCCGAGGCCGACCTGAGCGACAAGATCCAGACGACGACCCGCAAGGCGCTCGTCGGCGGCATCGCCAAGGGCGTCTTCGTGATGCCCATGGTCGCGCTGCTGCTGGCCGCCATCCTCTGGGTGGTGTCCTGGCTGTTCGACCGGCCCGCTCACTTCGAGCAGCTCATGTCCGTGGCGGCCCTGGCGCTGCTGCCCATCGCGCTGTACCACGCCGTCCTCGCCATCTGCATCGCCGCGCAGCACAGCATCTCCGTCGCGCGCGTCGCGCAGCTGGTGCCGGCGCACCTGGGCGTCGTCCTCGGGGGCCTCAGCCCGAAGATGGCGCGGGTGGCGTCCACCGTGGACTTCTTCAACCTCTGGAGCACGGGCCTGTTGGGCCTGGGCTTCGCCGCCGCCACGGGCATGTCGCGCAACCGCGCGCTGCTCTTGGCCCTGGCGCTCTACGTCATGTTCGCGGGTGTGATGATGGTCGGTCTTCCCGGTGCGGGAGGTGCGCAATGAACGCGCTCATCGTCGCCGCGCTGCTCACCGCCGCGCCTTCCCCCGCGCCCACGCGCCTCACGCTGGAAGAGGTCCGCACCCAGGGCCGGCAGAGCACCACCGCGCTCCAGGCCGCGCTCGACCTGGCGGTCGCCCAGGAGGACGTCTACGTCACGCGCTCGGCGCTCCTGCCCCAGCTGTCTGTCAACGCGTCGGTCGGCAAGAACTGGTTCGGTCGCCGCAAGTCCTTCAACCTGGTGCCGGACGTCAACAACCCGGGCGAGTTCGTGCAGATCCCCGTCGAGTCGAAGCCCACCAGCACGGGCGACTACGACCTGGGCTTCATCCTCAATCAGGTCATCTACGACCGGGCGCGCTGGAAGCAGCTGGAGCAGAGCGGCGTGCTGCGCGACGCGCAGAAGAGCCAGGCGCAGGAGGAGACGGACACCTCCGAGCTGGAGGCCATCCGGCGCTTCTTCACGCTCTTCCGCTCCCAGGCCACCCGTCAGGTGCTGGAGGCCACCGTCAAGCGCAGCGAGGAGCAGCTGGATCGCGCGCGCTCCCTGTTCCAGGCCGGACGCGTGGGCAAGGTCGAGGAGATCTCCGCGCTGGTGAACCTGGGCAATGACCGCATCAGCTTCGTGCAGTCCTACACGCAGCTGGTGACGGACCAGACGCAGCTCGCGGTGTGGCTCACCCGTCCGGGCACCGAGCCCCTGGAGGCGGTGGACCCGGGCGTGCTCAACGAGGAGCCCGCCCCCGCGCCCACCATCGAGCAGGCCATTGACTCCGCCCGCGAGAAGCGCCCGGTGCTCAAGGCGCTCCAGCTCCAGGTGCGCGCGGCGGAGCTGCAGCGCTCCATCGCCCGCGCGGACTACCTGCCGGTGCTGTCGGCCCGCGGCCTCTACACCCGCCAGGGTCCGGACGCCGAGCAGGTCTTCACCGAGCCGCGCCTGCAGAACAACTTCCTGGGCAGCATCAACCTCGATTGGAACGTCTTCAACGGCTTCATCACGCCCGCCCAGACGCGGCGCGCGGAGGCCACCATCCGCAAGGCCCAGCTCACGCTGGCGCAGTCGGCGCGGGAGATTGAAGGCGAGGTGCGCGCCGCGCACCAGTCGCTGGAGGCGCAGATTGTCGCCGCCCGCCTGTCCGCCGAGAACAAGGAGGCCGCCATCCAGGGCCTCCGGCTGGCGGAGGAGCGCTTCAAGGCCGGTGCGGGCTCCACGCTGGAAGTGCGAGATGCCCAGCTCAGCCTCACGCAGGCGGAGCTCAGCTTGTTGGAAAACAGGATTGATGTCGAAATCGCCCGCTTCAGTTTGTTGCGGGCCATGGGCGCCCTGAGCCCGGGAGAGACGAAATGAAGTGGTGGAAGGGTGCGATTGCCGGTGCGCTGTTCCTCGGTGCCGCGGCCATCACGGCTGGGGGGCTGAAGGAGCGTCCGCCACCGTCCCAGGAAGTGCAGATCGCCAAGGCCCGCAAGGGCACCATCACCCGCACCATCACCGGCGCGGGAAAGGTGCAGGCGGCGACCACGGTGAAGATCTCCTCCAGCCTCTCCGGAGACCTGGTGGAGCTGCTGGTCAAGGACGGCGAGCCGGTGAAGAAGGGCCAGGTGCTCGGGCGCATCGACAAGCGCATCTACGAGGCCGCGATGAAGCAGGCCATGGCGTCGCAGAACGCCGCCCGCGCCGATGCCCAGGTGGCGGAGGTGGAGGTCGGCCGCACCACGTCGGAGCTGGCGCGGGTGGAGGGCCTGGTGACCAAGGGCCTGGCGTCCGGCGCGGAGCTGGACCTGGCCAAGGCGAGCAAGAACACGGCGGAGGCGCGGCTGGCGTCGTCGCGACAGCAGCTGGCGCGCAACGTCGCCATCGTCGAGCAGGCGCAGGCGGACCTGTCGAGGACGACGCTGTCGTCGCCCATCGACGGCAACGTCATCGAGCTGTCGCGCGAGGTGGGTGAGCGCGTGCGTGGCTCGGAGCTGGCCGAGGACGTGGTGATGACCATCGCCGCGCTGAGCGCCATGGAGGTGAAGTTCGAGGTGGGCGAGCACGAGGTGGTGCACCTGAAGCCGGGCCAGCCCGCGGACGTGACGCTGGACGCGCTGGAGGGGCAGACGTTCCAGGGCTCGGTGGTGGAGATCGCCCAGAAGGCGCTCATCAAGAACCCGGGCACGGAGGCGGAGGTGACGAGCTTCCCCGTCACGGTGGCGCTGGACATGCGTCCGCCGGGCGTGCTGCCGGGCATGAGCGCGGAGGCTCGCATCTCCGCGGAGACGCACGATGACGTCATCCTGGTCCCCATCCAGGCGGTGACGGTGCGCGCGGAGCGCTCGCTGCCGGACTACAAGGAGTCGGTGGAGGGCGGCGGGCTGAAGGCGAAGCGCACCGAGACGCTGGCCAAGGTGGTGTTCGTGGTGGACGCGGCGAACAAGGCGCAGGTGCGGCGGGTGCAGACGGGCATCGCCTCCGACACGGAGCTGGAGATCCTCTCCGGGCTGAGCGACGGGGACCGCGTGGTGGAAGGTCCCTACCGCACGCTGTCGAAGGAGCTGAACCACGGAGACAATGTCCAGGGGCCCGACCAGGGCGAGGCTCCTGGCGCGAAGGGCGGTCAGAAGTCGTGAGTGACGGCAGCGGCGCCGGCAACGGCCGGCTCATCCAGGTGGACGACATCACCCGCGTCTTCCATGTCGGTGGCGAGGAGGTGCGTGCCCTGCGCGGCGTCACCTTCGGCATCAGCAGGGGCGAGTGGGTGGCCATCATCGGCCAGTCCGGCTCCGGCAAGAGCACGATGATGAACGTGCTGGGCTGCCTGGATACGCCCACCAGCGGCCGCTACATGCTCAACGGCAAGGACGTGTCGCGCATGAGCGACGACGAGCTGGCCGTCATCCGCAACGTGGAGATCGGCTTCATCTTCCAGACGTTCCAGCTCCTGCCCAAGGAGACGGCGCTGGCGAACGTGGAGCTGCCCCTGGTGTACCGGGGCATGGCGGCGAAGGAGCGGAAGGAGCGGGCGAAGGCGGCGCTGGACAAGGTGCAGCTCACGCACCGCATGCACCACCGGCCCAACGAGCTGTCGGGTGGTCAGCGTCAGCGCGTGGCGATTGCCCGCGCGCTGGTGTCGGAGCCCTCCATGCTCCTGGCGGACGAGCCCACGGGAAACCTGGACTCGGCCACGGGCGAGGAGATCGTCCGGCTGTTCGAGCAGCTCCACAAGGCGGGCCACACGCTGGTGCTCGTCACGCACGAGCCCAAGCTGGCGGCGCGCTGCCCCCGGGCCATCCGCCTGAGCGACGGTTCGATTGTCGCCGACGGCTCCGGGCGTGAAGTGGCCATGGCCGTCGCGGGCCCGATGGTGGCGGGCGTATGAAGAGCGTGACGAGCCTGCGGGTGGACGTCCTGGAGGGGGCGCGCATCGCCCTGTTCTCCCTGCGCGCCAACCGCCTGCGCACGGTGCTGACGACGCTGGGCATCGGCATCGGCGTGGCCACGCTGCTGGCCATCGTCGGCATCATCCAGGGGCTCAACACGTCCTTCCACAAGCAGCTCGCGAGCTTCGGCGCCAACACGCTCTACGTCTCCAAGTTCCCGTGGATGATCAAGGGAGACTGGTGGAAGTACCGCAACCGGAAGAACTTCACCCTGGACCAGCTCCCCCGGCTGCGCGCCATGGCGCCGTTCATCACCGCGCTGTCCCCGTCCGTCTCCCGCATGTCGGACGTGTCGTACGGCGGCGAGCAGATGTCGTCGGTGCGCATCCAGGGCGTCAACCACGAGTACCTGAGCATCGCGGGCTTCGACATCACCGGAGGCCGCTTCATCACGGAGGCGGATGAAGAGGTGACGCGTCCGGTGGCCGTGCTGGGCGCGGACGTGGCGGAGCGGCTGTTCCCCGGCATCAGCCCGGTGGGGCGGACCATCCGCGTGGACAACCGCTCCTTCCAGGTGGTGGGCACGCTCAGCCGGAAGGGGAAGGTGGTCAACGAGAGCATGGACCTGCTCGTGCTCATCCCCTTCAAGACGTTCTACAGCAACTTCGGCAAGGGCCGTCCGTTCGAGATCGCCATGGCGGTGGCGGACGCGTCCCAGGTGCGCATGGCGGAGGACCAGCTCATCGGCATCCTCCGGCGCCTGCGCGCCACGGAGCCGGGCCAGCCCGACGACTTCAACATCAACAAGCCGGAGGCCATGGCGCAGACCTACGCGCAGCTCACCGGCGCGCTGTACGGCGTGGCCGTGGGCGTGGGGCTCATCACCCTGCTCGTGGGCGGCATCGGCATCATGAACATCATGCTGGTGTCCGTGCGGGAGCGGACGCGGGAGATTGGCGTGCGGCGCGCGCTGGGGGCGCGCAAGCGCACCATCGTCGTCCAGTTCCTCATGGAGGCGGCCAGCGTGTCCGCCGTGGGAGGCCTGCTGGGAACGACGGTGGGGTTGGGCACCGCCAAGGTGGTGTCGCTGATTACGCCGCTGGCGGCGGACGTGCAGACGACCACGGTGCTGGGCGGGGTGTTCTTCGCGGCGCTGGTGGGCCTGCTGTTCGGCATCTGGCCGGCGGCGCGCGCGGCGAACCTGGACCCCGTGGAAGCCCTCCGGTACGAGTGAGTCGATGAGAGCCTTCCTGGACAATCTGCGGCTGGCCCTGGGGACGTTCCTGGGCAACCCGCTGCGCTCCCTGCTGACGCTGCTGGGCATCGTCATCGGCGTGGCCACGGTCATCACGATGATGGGGCTCATCGAGGGCCTGCGCACCAAGGTGAACAAGGACCTGGGCCGGCTGGGGGCGCACACCTTCCAGCTCACCAAGTGGCCCTCGGGTGGCTTCGGCCGCTTCAACTGGGCGAAGTTCGCCAAGCGCCCGGACATCGACATGGAGGACGTGCACGCCATCGAGATGTTCTGTCCGTCGGTGGGCATGGTGGCGCCGTCGGATGACGCGGGCGGGCAGAAGATCTCCACGGCCAGCGCGGAGACGCGGCCGTCGGTGCGCATCATCGGCGCGACCACGGCGTATCCGCTGACGAGCGGTGTCTCCGTGCAGTCCGGCCGCTTCTTCAACGACGTGGAGGCGCTGGACGGCCGCGGCGTGGTGCTCCTGGGCGTGGACGTGGCGGACTCGCTCTTTCCCGGCATCGACCCGGTGGGCTTCGAGGTGCGCCTCCAGAACCGGCCGTTCCGGGTGATTGGCGTGCTCCAGCGGCGCGGCAGCTTCCTGGGCATGGTGAGCATGGACAACCAGGCCATCATCCCTCTGCGGATGTACCAGCAGCTCTATGGCAAGGAGTGGTCGCTGGGCGTCGACATCCAGGCGAAGGACCCCGGGCTGTTCCGCAAGGCGCAGGACGAGGTGTCGACGCTGATGCGGCGGCGGCACAGGTTGGACCCGGACCAGCCCAACGACTTCGAGATCCACACCAACGAGTCGGTGACGGCGTCCTTCAACCAGCTCTCCCAGGTCATCACCATCGCCGGCATCGGCGTGTGCCTGCTGTCGCTGGTGGTGGGCGGCATCGGCATCCTGAACATCATGCTGGTGTCGGTGATGGAGCGGACGCGGGAGATTGGCGTGCGCAAGGCGCTGGGTGCCAAGCGGCGGCGCATCCTCGGGCAGTTCGCGACGGAGGCCGTGCTGCTGGCGCTCTTCGGCGGCGGCCTGGGTGTGGGGCTGGGCTTCGGGCTCGTCTTCCTGGGGGACTGGATGGTGGGCTTCCCCATGTCCGTGCCGCCCTGGGCGGTGGGTCTGGCCCTGTCGATGAGCTGCGGGGTGGGGCTGCTGTTCGGCATCTACCCGGCCGCCCGCGCCGCGAAGCTGGACCCCGTCGAGGCGATGCGCAACGAGTAGCGGTTCGGCCCCGTCGTCGGTTGCCTCCCTCCCTGGACTCCATTAGGGGAGGGGGATGGCGCCACGCATCGGTTCGCTCTGGGACTCGGTGGGAAACACTCCGT
The DNA here is from genome assembly GCF_024198215.1 of Myxococcus qinghaiensis. Lineage (GTDB taxonomy): Bacteria > Myxococcota > Myxococcia > Myxococcales > Myxococcaceae > Myxococcus > Myxococcus qinghaiensis. The sequence continues at coordinate 217,654 of NZ_JAKCFA010000007.1, read as the reverse complement.
TGCTTCGCATCGGCTCGCTCAGCCGCCTCACCGGCTGCGAGATTCTGGGCAAGGCGGAGTTCATGAACCCTGGCGGCAGCATCAAGGACCGCGCCGCCAAGGGGATGATTCGCCGCGCGGAGGAGCAGGGCCTCCTGAAGCCGGGCGGCACCATCGTCGAGGGCACCGCGGGCAACACGGGCATCGGCCTGGGGCTGTTGGGCCGCGAGCGCGGTTACCGTGTCGTGGTGACGATGCCGGACAACCAGGCGCGCGAGAAGTATGAGCTCTTGGAGGCCATGGGCGTGGAGGTCCGCAAGGTGCCGGCGGTGCCCTTCGCCAACCCCGGCCACTTCTTCCACCAGGCCCGCGTCCTGTCCGAGCAGCACGGCTGGTTCTGGGCCAACCAGTTCGAGAACACGGCCAACGGCGACTTCCACTACGAGACGACGGGGCCCGAAATCTGGGAGCAGTGCGAGGGCCGCGTGGACGTCGTCGTCGTCTCCGTGGGCAGCGGCGGGACGATGTCCGGCGTCAGCCGCTTCCTCAAGGAGAAGAACCCCGCGGTGCGCGTGGTGCTCGTGGACCCGCCGGGCTCCGGCCTCTACAGCTACGTGCTCGAGGGGAAGCTGGAGTCGACGGGCACCTCCATCACCGAGGGCATCGGCATCATGCGGCTCACCGCCAACTTCCAGGCCTCGCGCGTGGACGAGGCGATGCGCCTGGGCGACGGAGAGATGCTGGACACGCTCTACCACCTGGCCCGCGAGGACGCGCTCGTGGTGGGCACGTCCGCGGCCTTCAACGTGCGCGCCGCGTACGAGGTCGCCCGTCAGCACGCGGGCTCGGGCCTGCGCATCGTCACCCTGCTGTGTGATCACGGCAGCCGCTACGCCTCCAAGGTCTTCAACGCGGAGTTCCTCGCCTCGAAGCAGCTCCAAGTGAGTCCGCTGCCCGGCGTCCCCGCCGCGCGCTGAGTCTTCTCGCACGACGCGGCGCCTGTCCTCGCGCCGCGTCGTGCCGTCTTGCAGTCCGCGCCGAAAATACGGACGGCGGCGCAAGCGCGTGCAGGGGGCTCCCAACTGTCCGACAGGACTGGATAGAGTTCCTTCGATTTCTGGAAAAACTGTTGTTGCGGGTTTAGGGCGACGCTACAGGTGCGCGACCCATCCGCCTCCGTTTTGGGGGCGGGGGCTCACCTCATGGAGTCCGCATGTCGCGCATGGTGTTGCCGTTGAGAGCCCTGGTGTTGGAGGCCGCGCTGGCGGCCCTGGTCCTGGCCTGTTCCGGGGCGCCGGACGTGGAGACAACCGCCGACGAACCGCTGGCGCGGCAGGAGGGAGCGGCGCTGGCGACGCGCGTGGTCGGCTACTTCCCGACGTGGGCGGGTGACGTCAACGCCATCCCCTACGACAGGCTCACGCACATCAACTACGCCTTCGTGGTGCCCACCGCGCAGGGTGGGTTGACGGGCCCCAGCGGGACGGACGCGCGGCTGCGCTCACTCGTCACCGCCGCGCATGCGCGAGGCGTGAAGGTGCTCATCGCCGTGGGCGGGTGGAACGACGGCAACGACAGCGGCTTCGAGTCGCTCGCGGCGAACGCGGGCACGCGCACGGCCTTCGTGAACAACCTGGTCAACTACGTCAACGCGGCGGGGCTGGACGGCGTGGACATCGACTGGGAGTACCCGGACCCGGGCGCCTCCGCGCAGAACTTCGCGGCGCTCATCCGCGAGCTGGGCGCGGCGATGCGCTCGCGCGGCAAGCTGCTCACCGCCGCGGTGGTGGCCAACGGCTACTACGGCGAGGGCGTCCCCACCTCGACGTTCGCCGACTTCGACTTCCTCAACATCATGGCGTACGACGGCGGGCAGCCGCATTCGACGTATGACTACGCCGTCCAGTCGCTCAACTACTGGAAGGGGCGGGGCCTGCCGGCGTCGAAGGCCGTCCTGGGCGTGCCGTTCTACGGGCGCTCGCCGTCGTCGTACGTGGGCTACGCGGACCTGGTCGCGCGCGACTCGCAGGCGCCGTACAAGGACAACGTCGGTGACGTCTATTACAACGGCATCGCCACCATCCAGGCCAAGACGCGGCTGGGGCTCCAGCAGGGCGGCGGGGTGATGATCTGGGAGCTGACCCAGGACACGCGCAATGACACGTCGCTGCTGCTCGCCATCTTCAACGCGGCGCAGGGCGGGAGTGGCGCCACCCGCTACCGCATCATCAACAAGAGCTCCGGCCGCTGCCTGGATATCAACGGGCCCAGCACCGCGGACGGCGCCACCATCCACCAGTGGGCGTGCCACACCGGCGCAAGCCAGCAGTGGGTGCTGGAGCCCACCGACAGCGGCTACGTGCGAATCGTTTCGCAGTACAGCGGCAAGGTGCTGGACGTGCGCGACGTCAGCACCGCGGACGGGGCGGGGCTGCAGCAGTGGTCCTGGTCCAACGGCGGCAACCAGCAGTTCCGCACCGTGGCGACGACCGGCGGGTTCCACCGCATCGAGGCGCGGCACAGCGGCAAGGTGCTGGACGTGACGAGCTGCGGGACGAGCGGCAACGGCACCGTCATCCAGCAGTGGACCTGGTCCAACAACGACTGCCAGCAGTTCCGGCTGGAGGCCCAGTAGCGAGCCGCCTCTTGTGTCGCCTCAGTGAGGGGCGGAGAAGCGTCCGGGCTCCAGCGTCATGGCGCTCGGGCGCGTCTTGCGGAAGAGGTAGTAGTCGGCGGGGCGCTCCCAGTGGGATGCGCCCGCGGTGTCGCGCGCGGCGGGGCCCCGGGGCGGAATCTTCGGGACCAGGTACGAGGAGAGCTCCTGGTCGCTGAAGGTGAACGTCCCCCGCTGCTCCTTCACCACGGCGATGAGCTCCAGGTTCTCCTCGGCGGCCGCCTCCGCCGCGTCGCCATGGTGGTCGTTCGTCACCAGCAGGCCTCCGACCTTCAGGTACTTCCCACACGCGCGGGAGATGCCTCCGGCATACAGCGCCAGCAGCAGGTCGAAGCTCTCCTCCAGCGCGGGGATGGGCTGCAGGTAGTCCTGGGCGACGAAGCGCACGGAGGCCTGCTGCTCATATTGCTGACGGGAGCCGATCTTCCTCAGCACGCCGTCCTTGTTGGCGAAGAAGCCCTGCGCCAGGTCGTTCCGGTCCACGTAGACGACGTTCTGGAAGAAGAACGACGGGGTGATGTGCACGAAGCACCCCGGATACAGCACCGTGTCCACCGCCACGAACCGCTCGCGGAGCAGCTCGAAGAGGCCCGCGCGCTCGAGCTGATGATCAACCACGAAGCCCTGGTAGATCTCCTCGACTCTCTCCATTTCCTGGATTTGAGCCGGTTTCCTGCCTGCCGTACAACTTTGGGCCCCTCTCGCCCGCGGAGAGGCGCTGTAGCGCGGAAAGTCACAGCGCCGCTGCGGCTGTTGCCCGGGGGGACACATCCTCGCGGTGTGTGGGTGGGTTCTCCCTGAGTCCTTTCGTGGCCTGGGGGGTGCACCTGGGGCCTCGCTGTCGAATCCCCTGGAGGCAACATCCATGACGAAGTGGTCCTCGAAAAGGGCCCTGGGCCTGAAGTGGGCTGGGTCCGGTGTGCTCGTACTCTCGCTGTGTCTGACGGGCTGTGGTGGTGGTGAGGCGCTGGAGGCTCCGGCGCCCGTGGAGGCCCAGCCCCAGGCGGCGGCGACCGAGCCGAACCCCGCGAGCCAGCCCTCGCCCGTCATCCAGTCGATGGACGTGGTGGCGCAGGACGACGTGCTGGGTTCCCGGACGCGAAGCCTGGTGCGGGTGCGGCTCGCCCAGAATCAGCAGGGCCTGTTCACCCAGGTCCCCGTGGTGTCCGACACGGGCAAGCCGGTGGTGCTCAGGGACCAGGGCACGGACGGTGACGAGCAGGCGGGTGACGGCGTGTTCTCCGGCTTCGCCGAGGTCGACCTCGACACGCTCCGCGAGACGCAGAACCGAATCACCGCGGCGCAGAACCAGCAGCCCAACGAGCCGCTGACGTTCGCCGTCTTCAACAACCGCGAGCTGGTGGAGGAGCGCCCGGTGGTGGCGCTGTCGTCGTCCGTCTTCCGGCCGCGCGTCCCCATCCCCGTGACGCCCGTGGGCCTGCTCAGCGACGTGAAGCCGGCCAACTCGCTCATCATCACCCATCCGCGCGTCATCAACGACCCGACGCGCACGTATGACCCGTGCTCGAACTCCGGCAACCCGAACGGGGTGTGGACGTTCAACCACCTGATGACGCAGATGGCGAGCACGTTCGTGACGCCGTCGGCCCTCACCGAGCAGTGGCTGCTGAAGTGGAACGCGAACCAGACGCTCAACGGGTGGACCGTCCCGGCGCGCACGCAGGTGGTGCCGCGCATCCTGAACCCGTGGCCGAAGGTCGCCGGCACGCTCGACATGACGAAGTCGGCGTTCAAGCTGGTGGCCATCTTCAACCGGTTGGACCTGGGCAAGGGCGAAGGCCCGGTGGGCTACGGCGGCTCCAGCGGTGGCGGCGAGCTGCGCTTCGTCTTCGCCGCGGTGGACAAGAGCGCCGGCTGCGTCGTCCGGCCGCTGCTGGTCATCTTCGAGTACGGCGTGCCCATCAACGGCTGCCTCAACGTGAAGAGCTGGGCGCAGCAGTGGATGCAGTTGTCGAACCCGCTGATGACGCTGGGCAGCCCCGCCTACAACGCGGCGCTGGAGGCCCTCACGCAGCAGGTCGTCGTCGCGGGCGCGGCGCCCACCAAGCCCAACGGCAACGCCATCAACCAGATTCGCACCAACGACTTCATGCTCGACAGGCCCTGGGAGCTGCGGGAGTTCCACCTCTTCGACACGGGCCCGACGCCGAACTTCCTGTCGGAGACCACGGTGGCATTGACGCCGGGAGACCTGCGCAACAACACCACGCTCTTGCGTGACTTCGTGAACACGAACCAGGCGGCCATCCTGGCCAACACCTACGGCGTTCCCGCCATCTTCGCGGGCGTGAACTTCCTGGGCGCCAACCCCCGCGTCCCGACGCCGGCCACCACGTTCTGGCGTGCCACCGGAATCGTGGACAACACCGCGCGGCACAAGTTCTCGCTCAACACCTGCAACGGCTGCCACGCGCGCGAGACGAACACGTTCTTCACGCACATCAACGAGGCGGGCTCGCTGTCGGGCTTCCTGTCCACGGGCATGGTGAACCCGCTCTTGCCCTTCAACGTGACGGACCCGGTGGACGGCACCACGGTGCGCTCGTTCTTCGAGATTCGGGACCGCGCGCAGCACCTGGACTCCACCGCGAACCAGTCCTGCCTCACCCGCGCGTTCGACAGGCGCATCCACGCGGTGCACTGACGTCGTGAAGCACGGGGCCGGGAGGACATGCCCCGGGCCTGCACGAATTCCGCACAAACATGCCTCATGAAGCGCACGGGCTGGCCATCCGGGTTGCACACCGGGGGGCCAGTCTGTGTCCATGAACCTTCCCGTTTCCGCGCCGCGTCCTCAGAGGACGTCCGATGGTCCCATCCGAGGGGCCTTCCGGTGGCTGGTCGCCCACCACGTCTTCGGCAGTCTCCTCATCGTCGTCTTCGCCACGGCGGTGATTGCCGGCCAGGTGGCGGACCGCACGGACTTCGCCACGTCGGAGCTGGCGGCCGGCGTGGAGGACCGGTGGGGCGCGCCCGTCGTCCAGCCCGCGCCTTCGCTGCGCTACGTGCACAGCGGCACCATCTTCACCGAGCTGAAGCCCCTGGCCTTCGACCGTCAGCACGTGGAGGTGCTGGCGAAGATGAACTACCGCAAGCGCGGCCTGCGCTACTTCTCCGGCTTCGACTTCAACCTGGGCGCCGAGTACGCGGTCGTCAATCGCGAGGGCCACGACATCGACGTGGCGTTCATCTTCCCCATGGAGATGAACAAGTCGCAGGTGCTGCTGTCGGAGCTCCAGTTCCTCGTCGACGGCAAGGAGTCCAGCCTGGACCTGGGCGAGTCCGGCAACCGGCTGGTGTGGACGGGCCGCATCGCGAAGGGCGCCACGGCCCGCTTCGTCATCCGCTACCGCGCGCGGGGGCTCGACTCCTTCGTCTACAAGCTGGACCCGAACCTCTCCGCGCGTGACGTCCGCCTGCACTTCGCCGTGGAGGGGGGCGACAACTTCGACTACCCGTCGGGAGTGCTGTCCGCCTCGTCCGTGCAGACGGGCAGCGACGCTGTCACCCTGGACTGGGCCTTCCAGTCCCTGGAGTCCGGCGTCAACCTGGGCGTCATCCTGCCCTCGGAGAAGACGTTCGACTCCATGGTGTCCCGCATGGCGGGGCGCGCGTGGGTGCCCTTCCTGGCGCTGGTGGCGCTGCTCGCGGCGCTGGGGCTGCGGCACAAGCGACAGCTGGCGCTGCATGAGTCGTATCTGCTGGCCGCCGTGTACGGCTTCTTCTTCGTGCTGCTGGCGTACCTGGCCGCCTTCATGAACTTCTACGTGGCCTATGTCCTCAGCGCGCTGGGGCTCGGCGCGGCCGTGGTGGCCTACGCGCGCTGGCTGTTCCCGAAGGAGCGCACGGTGGTGCTGGCGGGAGTCTGGGCCGCCACGCTGCTGGTGCCCACGGCCGCCGTCATCCTGGATGGCTACACGGGCCTCATCTACACGCTGGAGATCCTCGCCGGCCTGCTCGGGCTGATGGTCCTCTCCACCCGCACCGGTGTGCGGGCCTTCCTCTCGGACTTGTCGCAGAACGGCGGCGCTCCTCGCGCGGCCGTCGCCACCCCTGTCACCCCGGAAGCGAGCTGAGCCACCATGCGGACCCTTTCTCTCGTCGTCGGATTGCTGCTGCTCGCGCCGGAGGCCCTGGCCACGGGCGCCGCTCTGTCCACGCCTTCTCCCTCGGGCACCGCCACCGTGCCGTTGGACCAGCTCATTCCCCTGTACACGCAGCGCCAGGCGTATGTGCCTCCGCCTCCCACCGAGGCGCTGGTGAAGAGCCAGCTCAAGGGCCGACTGTCGACCGACGCCCTCCAGGTGGACGCCAGCTTCCAGGTGGAGGTGCTCGCGGACGGGCGTTGGACGCAGGTGCGACTGCTCCACCTCGACGCGGACACGTACCCCACCGCGCTGCCCACGCTGGAGGACGCCACGGTGGGCGTGGTGGATGGCTTCCTGTGCCTGCTCACGCGCAAGGCGGGGCGCCATGCCTTCGAAGTGGGGCTCACCGTGCGCGCCTCGGGCACGGGGCCTGAGCGCCGCGCGCAACTTCGCTTCGGGCCGGAGGCGTCTTCGGTGCCGCTCCAACTGGATGCCGACACCTCCATCTTCACGCTGATGGAGCCGCTGCCGACCTCGGGTGAGGGCTACGCCGTCTATCCCGTGCAGGGCGTGGTGCGGGTGGGGTGGCGTTCCGCCTCGTCGGTGTCGCAGTCGGCGAAGCCGCAGGTGCGCCCGCCGATGGAGCCGCGCATCGCCGAGGCCACCGCGACTTGGGTGTCCACCCTCGAGGGCCGTGCCTCGCTGCGCGTCAGCTACACGCTGAACCTGGACCGTGAGCAGCCGCTGGAGTTGACGGTGCCGGAAGGACACAAGCTGGAGCGCGTCACGCTCAACGCGGTGCCCGTTCCCGTGGAGGACGCGACGGAGGGTGTGCTGAAGCTGAAGGTCGCTCCGTCGCGACTGGGTGAGACGAGCGGCGCGCTGGAGGTGGTGCTCGCGCGGGAGCTGGGCGTCTTCCACCTGTCGGGTCGGCTGAAGCTGGCGCTGCCTCGTGTGTCGTGGCCGGTGGCCGAGCTGCGGGCCCGCGCGCACTTCCCCGCGGTGTTCAACTACCGCCGCGAGGGTGGAAGCCTGGAGCAGGTGGACGCGGCCGACGCCGTGGCCGCGACGGCGAGCGCGCCCCTGCCGGGCAAGGTGCTGCACTTCCGGCAGTACCTGGTGGCCGCGTCCTCGCCCACGCTGGAGCTGGGCTACTCGGTGGACATCTCCGACAGCTACTTCCGCTGAAGCTCCAGGAGCACGTCCAGTTGGGCCCTCAAGACGTGGGCCTCGTCGTTCTTCCCGAGGCTGACGTAGAGGGCCACCGCGTCCCGCCGTTCTTGCACTTCGCGTTCGATGATGGCGCTCACGGCTTCGGGCGTCAGGGCCAGGCGGGGCACTTCACCGCTCCCCAGGCCCTCGGCGCTTCCGGCGATGGTGCCCTCGACGGGCGGTGGCGCCGCGGTGCTCACGTCGGGAGCCTCCGCGTTGTCGAGGGCCGCCAGCACCTCACGCAGCACGGCCGCGGCGGGGGCACTTCGGGTGCGAAGCGCGTCCTTCAGCGCGGCGCGAAGCGTCGTCTTCCACTCCTGCATGGTTCTCATGGGGCTGCCTACCCTAGCGGCGCACCAACGGGGCCGCCACGGCGAAAGCCGCGCCCGGCTCCGGAGGCCGCGCCGGGAGCAGCTCCAGTCCCGCGCCGAACGTGCGCAGCATCGACTGGGAGATGGTGAGGCCCAGGCCCGTGCCGCCCCGCTCGCGGGCGGTGGTGAAGAAGGCGTCGAAGATGAGCGCCCGGTTCGCCTCGGAGATGCCTCGGCCGGTGTCGCGCACGATGACTCGCGCGGGCCCGGTGCCGCTCGTCTCCACGGACAGGGACACGCGCACGTCCTCGCCGCCGTGCTGCCTCGCGTTGGTGACGAGCTGCCAGAGCACGTCGTCCAGCACCTCGGCGGGCAGGGACACGGTGAGCCCCTCCGGCACGGGGCTCACGTCGACGCGCGCGAGTCCCTCCGAAGCGGCCCGGGTGGCGAGGGCCGTCAGCAGGGGCGCCAGCTCCACCTGCGCGGGCCGGGCCGTCATCGAGTCCGCGCGCGCCAGCTCCATCAGTCGCTGCACCAGCCGGGTGAGGCGCTTCGCGTCGGCGTCGATGTTGGAGAGGAAGCGCGCGCGCTGCTCCGGCGTCATCACCTCGGCGCTGTCGCGCAGCAGCTCCACCGCGCCCTGGATGGAGGCCAGCGGCGTCTTGAACTCGTGCGAGACGTTGGCGGCGAAGGAGCGGATGTACTGGTTCCTGTCGCGCAGCGCGGTGGCCATGCCGGCCAGGGACTCGGACAGCTCGGCCAGCTCCGCGACGACGGGGCGGGCCACGGGCTCGAAGCCCTCGGGGGCGCTCGCCGTGATTGCGCGCGTCTGCTTCACCAGCGCTCGCACGGGCCGGCCCAGCAGCGCGGCGGCGGCGAGCGACATCAACGCCACCGCGCCGAGCGACACCAGCCCGGTGGCCGACAGGTTCCACCGGTCCGCGTACATGGCCTTGGCGAACGTCATGGGCGTGCGCGCCAGCACCACCGCGCCCCAGACGCGCCCGCCCTGGATGACTGGAAGCGCCACGAACACGCGGATGCCGGTGTCGCGGCTGAGCGAGGCCAGCGGCGTGTCCTCCGGCTCGGCGTGGCGGCGGCGCAAGACGCTGGTGGGCATGCCGTGCAGAGCCTGTTGCACCTCGGTCCGGTCGGCCAGCGTGGCGCCCATCAGCTCCGCGCTGCTGCTGGACACCACCACGCCCCCGGCGTCGACGACGCGAATGCCGGCGAGCGTGGCCGCCCTCACGTTCTCCAGCAGCGGCCGAAGCCTCTGGCCCACGTCCTGCGCCAGGGGCTCCCCGGGCACGCGCGAGGGCGGGGGCCGGTCGTCCGGCGGCAGCGGCTCGTCCGAGGCGCGCAGAGAGGGGAGGATGGGCCGAAGCTGGTCGTCGCTCGGAATGGGGAAGGGCCACTTCGCGGTGCGAGGCTTGCCGTAGTCGAGGCCATTCACCCGCTCGGCGAGCATGGACCGGTAGACCTCCGCCACCACCGCGCCCTGGGTGAGCAGCTCCGTCTCCGTCTGGCGGATGAGCTGGTTGTCATAGACGCGCACGAAGGACAGCCCGCCCAGCGTGAGCACGAAGCCCGCCAGCCCCACGGCGACGAACACCATCCACAGCCGGGGCCTCGCCCGGGGCCTAGGGGATGGCGAGCCGATAGCCAAGGCCATGCACCGTCTCGATGACTTCTCCGCCGACCCCGGCGAACTTCTGCCGCACCCGACGCACGTGGCTGTCGATGGTCCGGTCACTCACCACGCCGTCGTCATAGACGCGCGTCATCACCTCGTCGCGGGTGAACACCTTGCCGGGCACGCGCAAGAGCGCGGCGAGCAGGTGGAACTCCGTCACGGTGAGCACCACCTCCTGCTCGCCCCACCAGGCGCGAAAGCGCTCCTCGTCCAGCTTCAACGGGCCCCGCGTGAGCGGCTTGGGCGAAGTCGAGGCGGGCGCGGCCTCCGTGGCGGGTCGGGCGCGGCGCAGCACCGCCTTCACGCGCGCCACCAGCTCGCGCGGGCTGAAGGGCTTGGTGAGGTAGTCGTCGCCGCCCAGCTCCAGGCCGAGGATGCGGTCCACCTCGTCGTCCCGCGAGGACAGGAAGACGATGGGCAGCTCATGCGCGCGGCGGACCTCCCGGCACACCGCCAGCCCGTCCATCTCCGGCATCATGATGTCCAGGACGATGAGCGCCGGAGGGGAGCGCCGCACCTGCTCCACCGCCGCCCGTCCGTCCGCGGCCTCCTCCACCCGGAAGCCGCCTTGCTCCAGCGCGAAGCGGACGATGTCCCGCAGGTGCGGATCATCATCGACGACCAGGACGGTGAGACGCTCGGCCACGGGACGCTCGGAAAAAGGAGAGGGCGAGACGCGGAGTGTAGCCTCGTCACCCCACTTCAGGGACTTGCCGTCGCAGTCGTATTTTTTATTGTCACCGGACGCAACTGGCGGAAGGGGAGGTCGATAACCCCGCATACCGTTTTCGGTTCCCCGCGCCCGCTGACTCGGCTGCTCGTCAATTCATCTACCGCTGGCGTGGGGACCCGTCTCTCTGACCGCTGAAGCGTGACGAAGGGACGAGCGACCTCGGGGGAGGGGCTCGTCCGGGTCGAGCCGGGGTGTCAGTCCGAGCCCCGGCTCACCCAGTCACTTGAGGCGAAGGGTACGGCGGGTACCCTTCGCGAGCCTTGATTCGACGCGTCCTCCGCCGCGGACGCCGGATGGCCGCCGCCGCCACGAGCGCGAGCACCACCGGAACGAACACCAACAACGCTTGAGCCGTCACCGTCTTCCTCCTCTCTGGACTATGGCGAGAGGGTCTGACGTGCCGTTCCAGGAAAACCTGAAAGAGCCTGGACTCCAGGGCCATGGGGAGAGGTGGGAGGGAGCGGCTCAGGAGCAGGGGATGTACGTGCTGTAGGCCGTGGTCACCGAGGCTCCCGTGGCGTCCGTCACCGTGGCCCTCGCCCTGAAGTTCCAGAGGAAGGTCCCCGTGCCGTCAGGCCCGGGACAATTGAAGTCCTGGCTGGCTCCGCCCGCGCCCACAGCCGTCGTGTAGGTCCGGTTGGTGGCGTAGACGTACTGCTGATAGGTCCAGGAGTAGGTGTACGGCGGGACGCCGCTCGAGACAGTCGCCGTGCAGGTGACGTCGCTGAACCCTTGGGTGCAGGCGACCGACGCCGACAGGGCCGCGCTGTGGGTTCCCAGTGTGTCCGGGGCCTCGGTGCCGGGGACTTCGTCGGCGGGGCCACCACAGGCCATCAAGGGCAACCCAGCTCCCATCACCGTCGCTGCCACGAGTTTCGTCGTCATGCGAGTCTCCTGGAACGTGATTCGGGTGAAGGACCGCGCTTCAACCCTATCACTGGCGCGAGCCCGTCAAGTCCAGGAGGCGGGGCGTGAGTCTTTGTTGGTTTTGATTGGAACGAACGTCACGCGAATGAGGTGCGACGGGTGGCCAGGGGTGACGTGGACGTGAAGCCGGGCACGGCCGCCCGCGGGAGCAGCCGTGCCTGGAGGTGCCTCGCCAGGGGCGGGCGGACTACCACTGCTCGACGGAGGTGATGCCCAGCGCGAACGGAGCGCCGATGAAGGAGCCGTCCGACGTGCAGGGGCGGCTGGTGATGTCGTTCAGGTTGGCCGAGTAGTAGCCGTAGGTGGAGCCGTTGCCCTTCTCGTAGAACGTGGTGCCGTTCGGGAGGACGACCTTCCAGACGTAGTCGAAGTGCTCGTACCACTTGGGCGTGGTGCGGGTGGAGATGATGCTCCGGACCGTCACCGTCCAGGTCCACGGGGAGGACGCGGGAACGGCCACCGTCTGCGTGTTGTCCCAGGTGATGGCGACGCCGTTGTCGAGCCCGCCCCAGCCGTGGATGAGAGACACGGACGTGCCCCAGGGCAGCGTGTAGTTCCGGTACGACATCCGGATCTCCGCCTCATAGGAGTGGGCGTAGACACACGCGTGCAGCACCGCGCGCCCGTCCGCCCACTGCTCGATGGCGACAGCGGACGTGGATGCGAAGAACAGGGCGAGGGCGAGGACTTTTCGGAGGGCCGAGGTCATGGAGAGAGACTCCCAGGTGGATGGTTCGGCGGATGTCTCTAGCACGAGGGTGGGTATCGGCGCACTCTCTGTGCGTCTGCCCACTCCGTGTTTCCAGGGGCGGTGAGGGGCTCGTGAAACATCATCGCGTGACAAAACGAGATGGGGGCATCTGGAATGACCCGCCCGCCGTCTCGGGAGACTCGCTCTCGCGAGTCACGTCAGGAACCCGCGTCCCGTGCTCGGGTGTCGAACCTGCCTCAGTTGGATGTGTGGAATGTCTTGTATTTGATGTGAGCCGAAGTCCTCGCGCCACATCAGCGAATCTCCGCTAGCGCGCGAGAGGGGAACATCCATGCACGGTTTGGGTCGTCTTTCCGTCGTCGGGTTGTTGCTGGCGGTCGTCGCCGGCTGTGGTGAGGGATTGCCCTCGGGCTCGGGTGCGGTACAGATGGTCATCGCGGACCAGGAGTTCGCGGCGAGCGAGTCCAGCGTCACGCGCATCCAGGTCGTGGTCTCCGGCCTGGGCCTCACCGACATCGAACAGGATCTGGTGAAGACGGGCAGCACCTGGGGCGGCACCATCGCTGGCATCCCCGCTGGGACGAACCGGGTCATCGTGGTCTCCGCCTATGCGTCGAACAACTCGCTCCTGTTCCGGGGCGAGGCGACCGAGGTCACCATCGTCGAAGGGGAGACGGCGCTCGTGGCCGTGACGCTCCATGACGTGACGCTGCCGCAGTACACGAACAACGACGCGCCCATCATCGACTCGGTGACGCTGTCGGCCACGACGGTGGAGGCCGGTGGACAGCTCACGCTGGGCGCCACGGCGCATGACCCGGTGCCGAACGACCTGGTGTCGTACTCGTGGAGCGCTTCCGCGGGAACGCTGAGCAGCACGACCATCGCCAACCCCACGTGGACAGCGCCGTCGTCCGCGCAGACCGTCACGCTCACGTTGACGGTGCGGGATCAGCGCAACGGCACCAGCCGGGCGCGCGTGACGGTGGAAGTGACGGAGGCGCTGGAGGTGGGCGGCAGTGCCACGATTTCCGTGAGCTTCAACGCGCCGCCGCTCATCCTCCTGGTGACGGCGAGCGAGGGCCGGGTGGTGCTGGGCCAGAGCACGGCGGTGAGCGCCAATGTGCATGACCCGGACCTTGGGACGGTGTTCTATCAGTGGACGTCGTCCTGCGCGGGGACGTTCTCCTCGCCCACGAGCCAGACGTCGAACTTCACGCCGTCCGCGGTTCCCGCGGGCGCCTGCAACAACTGCAGCATCACGATGACGGCGCGCGACCCCAAGGGTGGGACCCGCTCCGGATCGTATTTCCTGTGCGTGGTTTCGACTCCCGCGCCGTAGTGGAGCAAGGGTAGGGATGGCTCAAAGCCAGTCGGCAGGCCCGCATGTGTATCTTCATGCGGGCCTTATCGTTTCTTCCAATCAGCGGGAATTGCCGCTGTGAATCGCTCCGCGCCGAGGTTCTGGCGGGAAACATCGATCCACTGGCTGCACCCGTCCTGCCGCTGTTGTGCATCCTTGCCCTGGGCAATGCTTGCTCAATTTCCCAGGGCACCGGCAAGCCAGGGCCCGTTCTAGACTTCGAGGACGGGCGCCCGTGATCATTCGGGGGGCTATTGGAGGTCGACCGGGGGGGCTCCCTGGGTGAGCCTCTTGGCAACCGCCGCCGCGCTGTCTCGCATGTACTTGAGCCGATCATCGAACGCTCCGTCGCCGCCGCTGCCCGCGCGCTCGGTGTGGAGCAGCTCTCCGCTCTCGTTGATGTAGTGCACGTAGAACAGGGCGGTGCCGTCGGCGATGAAGCGGTCGGTGTCCACGCTCGCGAACGGGGTCCCGTCCTCGGTCCGGAGTTCCCGTTGAATGGGGGAGCGGTAGAGGGTCGCGACCGGGATGATGATTCCCTTGGCGCCCGCTTCCTTCACGTACCGGGCGAGATCCTGCTTCATCCTCGGCGGGACGTTGAACTTGTCGGTGGCGATGTTCGGAAGGGCCTCACACCACTCGCTGTCCCCCTTCAGTTTCTTGACCTTCGCGTTGGCGACGTCCTGGCCGTACGCACTCCAGAGTGCCGGTGCGACGTAGTCCTCGATGTTGCGGATGACCTTGTCGTTGTTGTCCGCCGGCTCGGCACACGCGAGCAGCGGCGTGAGCGCGTAGGGCTTGTCCAGGCCGCTCCACTTCCCTCCGCTGAAGTAGGTGGGGTTGGAGGTCGCGAGGCCGGGGACACAGCCGGAGAGCGTGACGAGCAACAGCGTGGAGAGGAGGGGAGCACGGTGAGCGGGCATGGAGAGTCCTCGAGCGGGGAGATGGGGCTCACGGACATGCGTGAGCGGTTGGTACGTCCCGTACCTCTCCAACGTTCCGCGCTTCGTTCTGTCGCAGAGAGCAGCATCGCGGCCGTGTTATGTGACGTCCGCGCCCCGGACATTCGTCGCGGCGGGCCGTGAAGGAGCACTGCGTTGGCGAGCCTTGGTGTCTCGAAGGAAAACTTGATCTCTCGCGGCGCCGCGCGGTTCAAGGACCTTGTCTATCTGGCGCTGCAGGACAAGAAGCTGCACAAGAAGTCTGCCGCTCACACGCGACTGGGGAGCATCGACGAAGGCGAACTCGCCAACGTCAAGGACCTGAGCTGGACCGAGGCGGGCATGTGCGTCGTGAAGCGGCCGAGCGAAAGACTGGTGGTGGTCTCCGGCGATGGAAAGGTCTTCACCTATGTCGGCGGCAAGGAGACCACCGAGCAGATCCCCAAGCCCTGGGAGCTTCGTGGGTGCGTGAGCATCGCGGGCCATGCCCATGCCTTCGGAATGAACCGAGAGGTCTTCCGGCGCGATGGGGAGGGGCGATGGCGGGACATGCATGGCCCCAAGGCCCAGGGCGAGGAGGTCGTGGGGTTCGAGGCGCTCGACGGCTTCGATGAGCACGACTTCTACGCGGCGGGCTGGGAGGGAGAGCTCTGGCACTGCGACAGGGGTGCCTGGTCGCGGTGTCCGAGCCCGTCCCGCGTCATCCTGTCCGCCCTCTGCTGCGCTGGCGACGGGCAGGTGTATGCCGGCGGTCAGTCGGGGACGCTGCTGCGGGGGCGTGGGACGCGATGGGAGGCCCTGAAGACGGGGCTGACTGAAGACGTCTGGGACCTTCGCTGGTTCATGGGCCGCCTCTACGTGGCGACCCTGACCTCTCTGTACACGCTTGCCGGAGACTCACTTGCCCCCGTCGAGCTCGGTCGCGATGCTCCGAAGACCTTCTACAAGCTCACCGATGCGGAGGGCGTGCTCTGGTCCATAGGACAGAAGAATGTGCTCTCCTTCGACGGTGCCAGATGGCATCGCTGGGAATGAGCTTCGCGGGAAGGTCGATTCGCGGGGGCCCCGCTACCGGATGACTGTCGCCATCCCGCCCATGGAACTGAAGATGCCAAGGCTGTCTTGAATGAGGCAGCGCAGGGGGAGGGCCTCGTTTCCTTCGCGGCCTCCGAGGCATTGAAGCGCTGGGAGGAAGGCACCTGGGCCTTGGATCCAGAGTAGGCAGAGGGGACTGTCCATGAAGCGCCAGAAGAGGCTGTGGTACGCGGCGAGCGTCGTCATGTACATCCAGTTGAAGAAGGGGCGGCAGAGGAGCTTTCCCGTTCACGAGAACGTCTTCCTCATCGCCGCCCGGAGCTTCGACGAAGCCCGGATGCGCGCCGAGGAACTCGGCCGGGCCGAGGAATCGCACAAGGGACTCACGTTGAATGGGCGGCCCGCGGTGATGCTCTTCGGCGGGGTCAGGAAAGTGGTGTCCTGTACCGCAGACCCGGCTGTTCCTGGTCCCTCGGAGGTGACAAAGCTGTACGACGGGGTGGAGGCAACCTACTCAACCTTCCTCGTCAAGAGCCGGAAGGAACTCACGGCCCTCATCGAGGGAAGGCCAGCCGCACTCATCTACGAGGAGTGAGACTGGCGTTGGCTCTACCGAATCACCGTCGTGATCCGCTCGGACCCCGTGCGTGACACGCGCCGCGTCTCGCGCCCGTTGAAGTCCACGGACTCGCCTTCACCCACCAGCGCCCGGATGGTGATGCGCGACAGGCACTGACTGTCATCCACGGCGTGCGTCACCACATAGCGCGGCACCGTGGACGCGGCCTCACCGAGCCGCAGCCGCATCTCTCGGATGGCCTCGATGTAGCCCACCAGCGGCTCCATGCGCGCCAGCGCCCGGCGCAGCACCTTGTCGGAGCGCTTGCTCATCACGCGATCCCAGACCAGGTAGCCCGCGCCCAGGGTGGCGGAGCTGGTGAAGAAGATGACGAAGTTCAGCACTCCCCCCAGGTAGCGGTTGCGCGTGAAGCCCTGCTCGCCCGTCGCCTCCGTGAGGATGTCCTTCAGCGTCTCCGCCGCCGCCTGGTTCGCCATCGCCGTCCACTCCCGGGCGTCCTTCGGATTGCCCAGCAGCAACCGGCACACTCCCAGATGCAAGGAGATCAACGAGACGCGCGCGGTGTCCCGCTCGACGGCCAGCGCCTCCGTGAAGCAGTAGCTCGCGGACTTGAGCAACTCCAGGTGATCTTCCCGCGTGCACTCGGGCCGCGTCGCTTCCTCCAGGTGGAGCCGGCCTTGATGAAAGGCCCCCTCCCTCAAGAGATGTGGTTCCCGATGCAGATGGCCCAGGAGGACCAACTGCTCTCCCTCCGTCCCCAGCAGCGCCTCCAACAGCACCGCCGAACCCTCCTCCAGGAACTTGCCCCCGACCTGCCGGGGCGTCGCCTGGATGAGGTCATTCCACGTCGCCATTTGCAGACTCCCGTGTACCGCGGCGCCTCATGGATCCGTCGAACCCCCGAGGAACAAGTCTGCCACAGCCACGCGGTTTCACGAGCGAGCGACGTCGCTTCCGTCATCCTCCACGCGCTCTTTCATGCCCAGGAACGAGAGCGCTTTCAGGCTCGGCAGAAAAAAGTACCCGCCTCCCCGCGTCGTCACGAATTTCCGCAGGGATGTCGCGCATTGCCGGACTGGTTCCGCGGGGATGATCAGGCGTCCCCCACCGTCTCCCGCCAGTGGGTCCTCGGCGCCCTCAATGCCTCCGAGCTGCTCGAAGTGCACCCAGCTTCTCTGGACAAGTTCGAACTGACGGCCCACGTGCGCGTTGAGCGCGATGAAGAGGAGCCCCTTGCCCTCCGCGTCCTCGTAGTTGAAGCCGCGCCGCAGGAGTCGATGCCGCCGTGTGACATCCGTGGACACGCGAGGCGAGGGCGGCAGCGCATCCCGAGGGTTGCACCGCCGCGTGTGCGCGGTGATGGGGCAGCCATGGCCGTGCGGGTCATCTCGCGCATAGCGGAAGTCGTTGTCGGGATGCGATGGACCTGTCCCGCTCGCGCGCGCGGGCGTGCCGTCCTTCTGGAACAGGAAGGGAAGGAGTCTGCGCAGCAAGCGGTGTCGTCGCGGCGTCGCGAGCGGTGTGCCGTCGCGCTGTCGTCCCACCAGCTTCGCGGCCACCCACTCACGTCGCTCTTCGGGAGTGCCCTCGGGTGCGAGCCCGGCCTGTTCGTCCAGGAAGCCCTCGAAGGCCGCCACGTCCTGCTCCAGCTTGCGCAGGACGAGGAACGTCCCGTTGTGTCCCAGGTCTCTTCTGCCCGGCAGTCCCGGAACGGGTGGCAGTGCGCTCGCTCCCGGCAGGTGCTCCGGAACGTGGGGCGACAGGGGCAACTCGCCGTACTCGTTGGCGTAGCCCAGCAGGAACTCTCCGCGCTTCACGGGCCTGTCGTAGTCCCGTGGATGTGTCGACGGGTCATCGAGCCCCTCCATGCGAGGCTGCGACACGCCATCCAGGAAGCCGAAGTGGTCGCGGAAGTAGCCCGGCGGATCTCCCTCGCGAGCACGTCGCTGGCCGCGCTGGATGAAGACCTCACGCAGCCCGTTCCGGTGCGCTCGCGCCAGGTGCTCGCGGAGCAGGGGCTCCATGTGCGCGGTGTCCGTCGCATACAGCAGCAGCAGGACTTGCAGCGTGTCCTCGTGCCGCGTCCCACCGAGCTTCCAGTGGTCCGGGTCATTCTCGTCCACGTCGCGCAGGTGCTCGCGGGCCCTCAGGGCCATGCCCTCGCGCAGCTCGCGGGGAAAGGTGGCGCGCACGTCCTCCGGCATCCCGAGTGCCATCAGCCCGGCATGGGACAGCGCCAGGTTGACGCGCGTCTGGCTGCGCGCGGAGTCCTGGAGGCGGAGCTGGAACTCAGCCCGGTCGGCGGGGGTGAGTGTCCCGTCGCTCGTCAGCTCGCGCAGCCACTGTCGGCATCCTTCCGCGTCGTCGATGCGCAAGAAGAGCAGAGTGAGCTCGCCCATGTGTCGGTAGCCGTGCAGCAGCAGGCCCTGGACATCGCGGAGGTCCACCTCCGTCGCAGGCTCAGGCGGGGGCGGGCTCCGCGTGGGCGAAGTCGGGAGTCTCGGCTCGGACGTGCGCATGGTGCTTCCTCCGGGGCCCTCGCCATCCCTGTCGGAGCGGGGCGAGCAACGCGGACAATGAGTGGACGACGAGGGCGAGAGGGCGCAGCAGCGGACGACCAGGGTCGCACGCCCCTCGCGACAGGAACGCGGCCAGGGCCTTTCGTGCTCCCCGGTCCTTCAGGAGCTGGTCCATGCGCTCGCGCGTGAGCAGCTCGCGCAGCCGGAGCGCGTTGTGCAACAGGAGGACGGAGTGCCGCTGGCGGGGGGTGCCGTCGAGCGCCGCGCTGTACCAGACGCGCGTAGGGACCTCGTGCGCGCGCAGCCAGTGCTTGAAGGGCTCTACCGGGAGGCGCTTCTTGGGCATCGTCGGGTCGATGCCTCGCGTCTTCGTGGGGAAGCCCTCGGTCCGGCTCCAGATGAGCTCCAGGAAGCCCCGCACGTCCGCGTGGTCGACGAACGCGTCGATGTACGACTCCCAGGTGTCGTCGTAGTTGCTGAAGAAGATGAGGTGGTGCGGTCCCCGTCCGTCCTCGTCGCTGTACACCAGCCACCGCGCGCAGTGGATGGTCTGCACGTGATTGAGGCCCACCACGTAGCGCTTCAAGCGCAGATTCACGCTGCGCAGCGCGAGCTTCGCCAGCGCCAGCGCGCCCGGGTCATCGACGATGCGCGCGACGTGCACCATGGGGTTCTGCACCATGGCGTCGCTCACTTGCGGAATGGCGGGCATGTCGCCCATGCCGTGCGCGGGCCACGACGTCGGACGCGCGTCGGGGTGTTTCCTCGCGTGCAGCCACATCCGTGCCTTGAGCAGGTAGATGCCGGGAAGCGCCCAGACATGGCGATAGACGGCATACGACAGAGTGGACAGCGCCGCCGAGTCACGCGCGGTCGCCAGTCGCTCCTTCCAGCCCGCATCATCCAGGCCCGGCGCGGCGGCTCGCGCGACATCACGCAGCTCGTGATGGAGGTCCGGCATGTCGCGGGGACGTCCCTTCCACGGTGTCTGCGCGAGCAGCGGGGCGCGCGTGTCCAGGTGCTCGTTCACCGCGCGCAGGGCGTTCACGGAGGCGCGCAGGTCCTCGGGCGCCTGGAAGCGGTAGGCGAAGTCCACGTGCCGGGTGACGGCGGTGGCGCGGTGGCGGACGAGGTAGTCCTCCACGGCCTCGGGTTCGGCCAGGCCCGCTTCGGGATATCCCGCGCAGTTCCGATAGAGGGCATCGAACAGATGGGCGGCCTTGGCTCCGCGTTGATGCAGCGTGCCCCACCAGTGCACCAGGGCGCGGAGCACCTCGCGGTCCAGCGCCTTCGCCTTCGTGCTCCGGGTGTCGACGACGGCATCCGCGCCGAAGATGAGTCGCGGGTCCCTGGTGGGCGCCGTCGTGGGGCTCAGGTCGATGACGGTCCATCGCGCGAAGTGCAGTCCTGGCACTCCCGCGAAGAGCTCTCGCCTCGCTTTGGCGACCGAGCTCAGCAAGTCATCCAGTGCCTCGCGCTTGCCTGGAAGGACACGCGTGATGACGGTCGATGTGCCATGGCGCATTCACACCTCCCTCGTTGGGCGCGCGGCTCCCGATGAGGTGGCGCCGGGCCGGGTGGGTGAGAACCAGAGTGGGGCCAGGGGCTTCGCCCGCTCGTCCCACCCGGTGGTTCGTGGACAGGCGGGAGTCGTAGGGGCCTGGGACTTGGGGACGGCCGTTCCTAAGGTGAACCCAGGGGGGAGAACGGACGCGGGGACATCCAGGGGACTCGGTGATGCCTGAGAGCGGCCAGGACGAGGAGCGACGCGACGGTTCCATGCTGGAGCGCGAGCTGGGCGCCGTCGAGGACGACGATTTCGACGACGCCTTCCTCCGCGAGGTGGCTCAGGCTTCGGTGCCTCCTCGCCTGCCTGTGCCCGGGATGCGCGTGGGCGACCGGGACGGGAAGCGCTACGAGGTGCTGGAGGAGCTCGGCGGAGGGGCCATGGGGCAGGTCTTCCGTGCCCTCGACACGGAACTTCAGCGGCCCGTCGCGCTGAAGTTCCTCGTCCCTCATGAGTCGATTGCCGAGGCACCGATGATCTCCCTGCTGCGGCAGGAGGGGCGGGCCATCGCGCAACTGGACCACGAGCACATCGTCCGCATCTTCAACGTGGACCTCTGGAGCAGCGAGCCGAGGGAGCCGCCAGTTCCCTTCCTCGTCATGGAGTGCCTGGAGGGCGAGTCCCTGTCGTCCCTGCTGCGACGAGGGCGGCCGGGGCACCGACGGGCGATGGAGATACTCGACGCGGTGGCCTCGGGGCTGGCGCACGCGCACGAGCGGCACATCGTCCACCGCGACCTCAAGCCCAGCAACGTGTTCATCACGCGCTCGGGTGTCGTGAAGATTCTCGACTTCGGGTTGTCCTGGCTGGTGGCCGCGAGCACCGCACCCGACGTGCTGCTCTCCACCGCGGGAACGCCGCCGTACATGGCGCCCGAGCAGTGGCGGGGTGAGGCGCAGGATGCCCGGACCGACCTCTGGGCGGCCGGCGTGCTGCTGTACGAGATGCTCGCGGGAGAGCCTCCCGTCCTGGGCACGCCGGAGGCGATTCGCGAGCGCGTGACGTCTCCAGGGCCCATGCCCTCGGTCCGCGCGCGCGCGCCCGAGGTGCCCGAGCCGGTGGACGGACTGCTGGCCGAGCTGCTGGCGAAGACACCGGAGACAAGGCTGCGCTCCGCGATGGAGCTGCGTGAGCGGCTGCGCGAGGTGGAAGAGGGGCTGGCTCCACGCCACGCGCCGAGGCGGGGCAGGCCTCCTCAGCGAAGGCAGGTGACGCTGGTCGCCTGTCGGCTGGCGGACCTGGCCGGACTCGCCGGGCGCCTGGACGCAGAGGACCTGGGCGAGCTGGAGGCCGCGTTCCATCGGAGCTGCTCGGACGTGCTGAGACAGCACGGGGGCACGGTCGTCCTGTCCGTCGGCGAAGAGGTGCTCGGTTGCTTCGGTCACCCGGTGGCGAGAGAGGACGACTCCGAGCGGGCCCTGCGCGCCGCGCTGCGACTGGCCACCACCGTGGCACCGACGCTCCATGAGTCGCTCGCATCGCTTCCGGAGCGGAAGCTGACGGTGACGGTGGGCGTGCACACGGACACGGTGGTGTTGGATGACGCCTCCATCCAGGGTGAGGCGCCGCGCGTGGCCGCCTGGCTGGCGCGACAGGCCACGCCGGGCACGGTGTGGCTCAGTGACTCGACGGATGTGCTGACGCGCGGGGCCTTCGTGACACAGGCCCTGCCACCGCTGCGCTTCACGGGCCTGTCGGGCGTGCGAGACGTGACTCCCTACCGCCTGGTGCAGCCACGGCGCGTCACCAGTCGCTTCGACCGGGGGCTCGTGTCGCGCAACCTCACGCCCCTCGTGGGGCGGCGCGCGGAGCTCCGGTTCCTCCTGGAGCAATGGGAGGAGGCGCGCGCGGGGCGGGGGACGTGTGTGCTCGTCACGGGCGAGGCAGGCATCGGCAAGTCCCGGCTGGTTCGCGAGGTGCGCGAGCGCGTGCCTCCCTTCATGGCTCACCTGCTCCGAGGACAGTGCTGGCCTCAGTCGACCACCAGCTCCTTCGCGCCCGCCATCGACCTGCTGCGCCGCATGTTCCAGCTCGACGTCGAGGGCACGCCCAAGGAGCACCGCGCGCGCCTGGAAGCGGCCCTGGGCATGCTCGGACTCGGGGAGACGCGCACGCGGTTGCTGTCGGGCCTGGTGGGGCTCTCCGGCGAGGAGGGCGCGCCACACCTGCGCTACGCCCCCGAGCGACTCATGCAGGAGACGCTGGATGCCCTGGTGCATGTGCTGAAGCGCTTGTCCGAGCAACGCCCCGTGTTGCTGGAGGTCGAGGACCTGCACTGGGCGGACCCGTCCTCGCTGCAGCTGCTGGGCTTCCTCCTGGACCGCTTGCCGAAGCTGCGCGTCTGCCTGTTGCTCACGTCGCGCGGCGCGTTGCCTCCACCCTGGGCCGACGATGCGCGCGTGCAGCGGCTCGGCCTGGAGCGGCTGGCGCCTCCCGTGGCGGGAGAGCTGGTGCGCAAGGCGGCGGGCAACAGGCCGCTCTCGTCGGAGCTGGTCTCCCGGCTGGTGCGCCGCGCGGACGGCATCCCGCTCTTCGCCGAGGAGCTGACGCGGCGGGTGGTGGAGGAGCCTCGAGGGGGCGAGTCCCCGTCGGTGGAGGTGCCTGTGTCGCTGCGCGAGCTGCTCCTCACGCGGCTGGACAGACTGCCTGGCCCGCAGAAGGAGCTGGCGCAGCTCTGCGCGGTGGTGGGACGCAGCTTCTCCCATGCGCTGCTCGCGGCGCTGTCGGGACGGACGGAGACCTCGCTGCGCGCGGACCTCTCCGGCCTGGTGGACGAGGGCCTGTTGCAGCCGGCCGAGACAGTGGAGCCCAGCTACGGGTTCCGGCATGCGCTCATTCAAGACGCCGCGGCGGACTCGCTGCCGCGCAAGTCACGGCGGCAGTACCACCGTCGCGTCGCCCGCGTGCTGGCGGAGCAGTTTCCTGAAATGGCCGAAGCGCAGCCGGAGCTGCTGGCGTGGCACTACACCGAGTCGGGGCAGGCGGAGGCGGCCATCCGGTGGTGGGCGCGAGCGGGGGAGATGGCGAGCCGGCGCATGGCCAACGTGGAGGCCATCAGCCACTTGCGACAGGCCCTGTCGTTGCTGCGCGCGCAGCCGCCCTCCCGCGCGCTCGATGGCGAGGAGCTGAAGCTGCTCCTCGGCCTGGCGCTGCCACTGGTCCAGGTGCAGGGGTACTCCGCGCCGGAGGTCGAGTCCGTCCATGCACGTGTCCGCTTCCTGATGCGAGAGCTGGAGGACGACCTGCCCCGACTGGAGCCGCCGCACTGGGTGGCCTTCGCGCATGCCTTCGCGCGAGCGCACTGGGATGAGGCCCACGAGGTGGCGGAGCGACTGGTGAGACTGGGGCGCCGGAATGGCCAGCGGGAGCTGTTGGCCCTGGGCTACCGGATGCGGGCCACGGACTTCTTCACGTGGGGCCGGCTGGCCTCCGCGCTGGAGAACGTGGAGCTGGCCCTGACGTACTCGGACTTCGAGCTGGAGCAACACCAGGTCCTCGCCGTCAAGCACTGGGTGAATCCTCGCGTGGCGGCGCTGGCGTACGCGGCGGTGTTGCACGCGGTGATGGATGCGCCCGAGGCCTCTCGCGACCACGCACGACAGGCGCTGCGGCTGGCGATGGACATCGGCCATGCGAACACCTCCGCCTTCGCGCTGCTGTACGCGGCCCTGTCCGCCCAGCTTCGTCGCGAGCCTCGCGAGGCGCTGGAGCTGTGTGACAGGAACATCGCGCTCTCCCGCGAGCACCACTTCCGGCTGTGGCTGGGCTGGTCCACGCTCATCCGCGCCTGGGCGCAGGCGCTGTCGGGCAGCCCGAGGGAGGGGCTCGCGTTGATGCAAGCGGCGCTCGTGCACTGGCGACGCTCCGGCTTCAAGGCGGGGTTGCCGCACAACCTGGGGATGCTGGCTGAAATCCACCTGCTGCTCGGTCAGCCGGGCGAGGCACTCTCCGCGCTGCGCGAGGCCCTGGGAGAGGCCGGGACGACGGGCGAGCGCTCCTACGAGGTGATGCTGCGAGGCCTGGAGGCGGAGGCTTTGTCCATGCTGGGGCGCGAGGACGAGTCCCTCTCCGCGCGGATCCTCGCCCTGCGCGTCGCGGAGACCCAGGGTGCGCTGGGCTACGGTCGGCTGGTGCGGGAGCGGAGGCTGGGGCATCCGCTGGTCGAGCTTCCTCTCGTGCAGGACCTTCAAGCAGAGGAGCCCGCGCCTGGACCGTGATGCGAGGGACATCACAGCGCGGAGTGGGTGACTCCTCCAGGCAGGTCCAATGCAGGAGCGTGATGTGATGGTGTCGATGAACGTCGAGCCAGGGGGAGTCTCGGAGGCGGAGGCCCCGGTGCCTCGCGAGCAGGCGGAGCAGGTGCTGCACGCGCTCTGCACGCGTGGCGAGTATGGGGCGGCGGTGGAGCTGGCCATGCGCACCTACGGGCCGGAGCTGCGGAGGTTGATGGCCTCCGTGCTCCATCACCCGGAGCTGGCGAAGGATGCGTTCGGCCTGTTCAGCGAGAACCTGGTCAAGGGGCTTCCGGGCTTCCGGTGGGAGAGCTCCTTCCGGACGTGGGCGTACCGGCTCGCGCGCAACGCCTGCTACCACCAGCTCCACTCGCCAGCCCTGCGAGAACAACCGGTGAGCGAACCCGCGGCGAACGAGCCGCAGCGGCACCGCACGGATACACACCCCTGGCAGCGCACCGCCGTGAAGGAGCGCTTCCGCGCGCTGCGCGAGCAACTGGAGCCTCAAGAGCGGATGCTGTTGATGCTGCGCGTGGACCAGCGTCAGCCGTGGACGGAGATTGCCCGCGTCATGGTGGAGTCCGACGAGCCGCTGACGCGCGAGGCGCTGAACCGACGGGCCGCGGCGCTGCGCCAGCAGTTCCAGCGCGTGAAGGCGCGGCTGCGGGCGCTCGCCATCGAACAGGGCGTCATCTCCGCGGAGAGCGTGGAGTCGGCGGAGTGACGCGCGGGCTCAGGTCGTCCCGGGGGCTGGCGCCTTGTAGACGCGGAAGCGCGCCACGGAGCGGTAGCCCATGCGGGTGTAGAGGGGCTCGCCGGCCTCGGAGGCGTGGAGCACGGTGCGCTGGATGCCCCAAGCGTCCCGGGCCTCCTGGAGCGCGCGCCGCATGATGAACTCCGCCGCGCCGACCCGGCGGTGCTCGGGCGAAGTGGCCACGAGCGAGATGTACGCGACTCCCTCCACGCGGGTGACGACGGTGCTGCTGGCGGGCGCATCACCCCGGCAGGCGACGAAGCCCCGAGTGTCGGCGTCGTAGAGGCTCTCCACGTCGAACGCCTCGCGGCCCGTCTCGCGGGACACGTCGTAGGACCGGGCGTTGATGTCGGCCACGGCCTGCCGGCCCCAGGTGTCCTGGACGGGACGGACCTCCAGGGAGGGCAGGGGGCGCACGGGCTCCGTGAGCGGGTCGCACACCATGCCGGAGAGGACGGCGAGCGGCTTGAGCTTGTACCAGGCGAGGATGGACTCGGCGCGCTCACGCACCTGGGGCGCGAGCCATTCGTCTGAGATGACGAAGGTCCACGCATGCTTGCCCGTGGCGAAGTAGCGCGCGGCGGAGGCGACGGAGGTCGCCAGGGCCTGCTCGGTGTCAGCAGGGGCGCGCAGGAAGGCCGCGTTCATCAGGGCCCACGAGACGTGGCTCGCGGCGATGTAGATTTCGGGGCGCTCGACGACTTCTCCCGAGCGTGCCCCCAACGCCATCCTCCGCCACGCGCCGCGAAATTGCGCATGGGACTCGTCGATCTCTGCCTGCGTCGCGGAGTGCATGGAGGGGCTCCAGGGAAGGGGTGGACCGCCGAGTGTACCCCACGGGCCCCGCATGGAAACGCGGGGCCCCTGAATCCATCCATTTCTGTTCAGCGCGCCGCCACCCCGCGCATCAGCGGCCGGGCCTTCTCCAGCAGCGCGAGGAACTCCTCACGCTCCGCGTTGCCCGCCGGAGTCGCCGCGCGCGCGATTTCTCGCACGGTCTCCAGGCTCCAGTGCTCCGCGTGGGGACTCGCGCGGAGCAGCTCCGCCGCGCCCATCACCGCCGTCGCGAAGCGCAGGTCCACGCTGGCCGCCTTGAACGTGCCCGCGAGCGCGCTGGCCACGAAGGGATAGGCCCGCTCGGAGGCATTCACGCCGCGCGGCTTCTTCGCGCGCACGTGCACCGTGGCCAGTCCCGCGCCCGCGCCGGGTTTGAGCTCCAGCTCGTACAGCGCGGTGACGGTGTGGCCGGAGCCCAGCTCACCCGCATCGACCTTGTCGTCGCGGAAGTCGCGGTCCGCGATGTTGCGGTTCTCGTAGCCGACCAGGCGATAGCGCGCGACCTGCTCGGGGTCGAAGTCCACCTGGAGCTTCACGTCCTGCGCGATGACCTCCAGCGTGCCGCCGAGCTGCTCCTGGAAGATGCGGCGCGCGGCCATCAGCGAGTCCACGTAGAAGTAGTTGCCGTTCCCCTTGTTCGCGAGCTGCTCCATCGTGGTGTCCTTGTAGTTCCCCATGCCGAAGCCCACGGTGGTCAGGGTGATGCCTTCCTTCACGTGGCCCTGGATGGTCTTCAGGATGTCCTCGTGTGACGTCTTGCCCACGTTGGCGTCGCCGTCGGAGAGGACGATGACGCGCGAGTAGGACGCCCCATCCAGCGTCTTCATCGCCTCCTGGTAGGCCAGCTCGATTCCCGAGCCCATCGCGGTGGAGCCTCCGGCGGTGAGGTCCTCAATCGCCGCATGGATGAGGGCCTTGCGCTCCAGGCCCGTGGGGGCGAGCACCCGCCGCACGTTGCCCGCGTAGGTGACGAGCGCCACCGTGTCGCCGTCGCGCAGGTTGTCCACCAGCATGCGCAGTGCACGCTGGGCGAGCGGCAGCCGGTCCGGGGAACCCATGGACCCGGAGACGTCCACGAGGAAGGTGAGGTGCGCGGGCTTGCGCTCGGAGATGCTCAGGCGCTTGCCATGGACGCCCACGCGCAAGAGGTGTCGATTCGGAGTGAAGGGAGAGGGGGCCGCGTCCATGTGCACGGCGAAGGGGCCGTCGCTCGGCGTCGGGTCCGGGTACGTGTAGCGGAAGTAGTTGAGCAACTCCTCCACGCGCACGGCGTCGTGCGGTGGCAGCGCGCCCTCCATCAGGTGGCGCCGCGTCATCGTGTACGAGGCCGTGTCCACGTCCACCGCGAAGGTGGAGAGCCGGTCTTCCGCCGCCGTCACGAAGGGATTCACGTCGGCCTTGCGCGAGGGCTCCGCGTCCGAAGTGGAAGGCTTGTCCTCGAGCGAGGTGTCCTTCTTTCCCGTGAGGCGCGCGACGTTCGGATGCACGCGGACAGAGCCCGTGTATCCCGAAGGGGCCTGGGCCGAGCCGATTCCGGAGCCGTAGTTCATGCTGCTTCCACCGCGGCCCTTCGTGCCGATGGATCCAATGCCAGGGCCAGGGCCCAGCCTGCCTCCAATGCCACCGCCGCCCGCGCCGGTGCCGAACATCCCAAGGCCGACCTGTGCCTTGGTCTCCTTCGCGGAGGGGGCAGGGGCCGGGGTCTTGGGTGCGGCGGCCGCTGGTGCTGGCACCGTCTTCGAGGGCTCGGACTTCATGGCGGGCTGTGCGCTGGCTTCGAGCGCGTGGGTTCCCGCCGTGTCGCCCTGTGCCTTCGCCATCGCGGGGGTGCTGTTGGCGTCCTCGCTCGAACGGCACGCGAACATCATGCTTCCCACCGCGAGTGCACACACGACACCCGTGACGGCCCTGGGGTTCCGCCTCATCTGCTGCCTCCGTGCCTTGGAATCGCCGCCTGCTTCGGACAGCAGGCAGGCGCGAAAGGTTCCGCGCGTTCCTTTCAGACGCAGCCGCGTCACGTTGGGACGCCAGCGCCGTGGTCGTCGGCGACCCTTGCCCGCATGGCGCGTTCCGCGCGCCGGTACGCTCCTTGCTCATGGCGGCGCCCCAGGGGTGACGACACCATGTTGATCTTCTTGCGAACCAACGCCCAGGCCGACGCGGTCATCACGACGGCCAATCCGACCGTCGTCCTCGCGGACTACGCGGCGACCTATCCCAGGGTGGCCAACGGCGCCCGAGTCGTCGTCCCCTGGTACTCCATCGACGCGGACCCCGTGGTGTTCGGAAGGCGCCTGCTCACCGTGGCGGCGGCGGACCCCGTGTGCCGCGCGCTCATCGCACGCGCCACCACGGTCTGGGGCCTGGACTTCTCCATCAACGCGGGAGCGTTCGTCACGGAGGAGGTCCAGAACAAATATCTGAAGCTGCTCAAGGTCTGGCTGAGCCCGCTGTCAGGCAACCTGGGCAGTCGCAACGCGCATCGCTCCACGGTGGATGAGCAGTACGCGCGGCTCTGGAGCCTGCATGGCCTCAATCAGGGCACGCTGCGCAACCTGGTGTTGCTGCCCTTCTTCAGCGAGCTGAACGTCGCCGGCCGGAGAGATCGCATCCAGATCTACCGCAATGTGACGGAAGCGGCCCGAGCGCTCGTGGGTGAGGTGACGACCTGGCCCTCGCGCACCATCGAGAAGATCACGGTGTTGTCGCTGTTGCGCAGCCCGGGGTTGGGCGCGCTCCAGCGGCGGATGCTCTCCATCGTGGCCACCGGCCTGGCCAACGGCGCCATCGCGGCCAACTACACCATGTGGGAGTACCTTCCGTACTACCTGCGGGGCGTCCCGTTGGAGCCCACGGACACGGGGACCGCGCAACCTCGCGTGCTCGGGGCACTCCACGATTGCTTGAATGACGCCCTCGACACCCGGGCGATCGCGGATCAGGGGTTGATTGGTGCGTTCCAGGCCCTGGCGGGCGGCGCGGAGTACCGCCGCTGGCGGATGCTGCCGCCGGTGGCGCGGTATCAGGTGTTGATCAGCGACCTGGCGCGCATCCTTCCAGGAGGCAAGCAGCACAGCCCCCACATCCGCGTGGAGTTCGACCCGCTCACGCTGGGTGGACTGCCCGGCAACATCGCTGGCTACGACGGGTGGCCGGTGTCGATGCGCGTCCATGCGGGCGCGACGCCCCACGACCCGGGACAGGCCTTCCCCTTCTCCACGGGGTGGACGCGCAACGAGTACTGCTCGAACGTCGTCTCGTCGAGGTTGATGCTCGCGCCGCTCTACGCGGGCACGTCCGGCCACAACCAGGGACGCATCAGGGCGTGGCTCTCATTCGTTCCGACCTTGCCCGCGCTCGCCAACATCCCGTTGGGGCTGGTCATCTCCGCCGGCTACTCCGTGCTCTGGCGGCTCTACTACGACAAGCGCGTGAGCGGCTTCCACACGCTGTTCGAGACGTTCCAGGGCTCGCATGCCGACGACACGGTCCGGGACTTGAGTGGCATCGCGCAAGTCGCCGGGGACGACGTGTGGAACGCCGCGCTGAACCGCTCACGCAACGGCAGGACGCAGGTGCGGTCGTTCTGGCGAGACTGCCTGGCGCTCTACGGGCGGCAAGGTCGCAATCTCGGCCGCGAGCTCAAGGTGCAGGCGGCCCAGGCGCGTCAACAGGTCCTCCAGGCCTGCCCGGGCGCGGTCATTCCCCGGTGGAGTACGACGGGCGACGTGGACCGCACGGGAACCGAGGTGGACGTCTGGGCCGGTGACAGGAACGAGGAGGTCCTTCGCGAGTACGCGGTGTGGCGGCGTCTGACGGAGGGCGAGGCCGTGCCCCGGCTCGTGGGCGGCTCGTCGATGAACGCCGTCGTGCTGCACCAGTCGCAGGCGCCCATCCTCCAGCCCGCTCAGCGGTTGACCCTCCAGGCGGATATCGCCGCCGCGATTGGCGCGCAGAACTACCTGGGTGACTCGCAGATGAAGAAGCTCTTCCACAAATGGCTGGTCACGAACGCCTCCGACAAGACGACCGACGAGGAGGAGAAGCGGAAGCGCGACGACGAGGTTCAGAGAATCCGCTCGTTGTTCGATCAGCTCGCCCAGGGGAATGCCGGGCCCACCCTGGCGATTGCCGGCCCGCAGCAGGCTCTTCCTCCCATCACGGACGAAGAGCACGTCTGATTGACCCATGCTCATCCCGTCCCTTGCTCCCGATGCGACGTCCGCTGTGCTCGTGCTCGACGACGGGGGTGAGGAGGCGCGTCTGTTGCGCACGACGACACGCCCGCCGGACCTGGTGGGGCTGGATGCACAAGGGCTCGCGGAGCTGCGGTGCTCGGGGAGCGCGCAGCTCTCCGTGGCGGGCTTTCGTGATCTGGTTCGGCGACTCGAGGGCGTGAGCGCTGAGTCGCTGTACGTGTTCGATTTGCGCCAGGAGTCGCATGGCTTCCTGAATGGCGCCGCGGTGAGCTGGTACGCCGAGTCCAACTGGGGCGCGGCGGGGCTGTCCGACGAGGAGGCCCTGGCGCTGGAGGCCGGACGGCTGCGGCTGCTCGCGCGCTCGCGGATGGTGAGGGTAGGGGATGCCGGCACGGTGAAGCGCCGTGAGCCCCTGGTCTCCACCGAGTGGGAGTGCCGCGACGTCCACGACGAGGCCCGCGCCTTCGAGCTTCCTCCGGAGCGCTACGTGCGGCTGCCCGTCACCGACCACACGCGGCCTCGCGATGAGACGGTGGAGCGCTTCATCCAGAAGGTGCGTTCGCTCGACGAGGGAGCGCACGTGCACCTGCACTGCCGGGGAGGCAAGGGGCGCACCGCCACGTTCATGTGCCTGCTGGACATGCTGCGCAATGCCGAGCGGCTCTCGCTGGACGCGCTGCTTACGCGTCAGGCGCGGCTCGGGGGGTACGACCTTCGCAAGGCGGCGGACCCCACCAGCCGCAAGGCGCCGTACATCGCGGAGCGCCGGGCCTTCATCGAGCAGTTCCACGCGTACGCGCGGGAGAACCCAGGCGGCGCGCCGCTCGGATGGTTGGCGTGGCTTGCTCGGCGGCCCATGAACCCCGAACACAAAGGCTGAGGGGTGGTCTAGGGTCCGCCGCATGACGCAGGCCGTTTCGGACGCATGGACGTTGCCCTGGCGGGGGCTGGGGCTGAGCAGCAACCTGAGCGCGGCGGACGTACCGCAGCCCTACCGGCTGCTGGATGCGTCACCGGGCCTCTTCGACTTCGTCGAGTACAGCGCGCCCTTGTCCCTGGACGAGGCGCGCACCCAGGCGTCGTTGTTCCCCGAGATGTGGAGCCGCCGCGCGGACGTGCCGGTGCTCTTCCATCCCGTGCACCTGAATCTCTGGGGGCCGGAGCTGGAGCCCGCCTCCGTGCTCAAGGAGTTGGACGCGCACGCGCGCGCCGTGGGCAGCCCGTGGGTGGGCAATGACGTGGGCTGGTGGCATGTGGGAGGCCAGCCGTTCCCGGGCTACCTCTACATCACGCCTCCGTTCAACGAGGCGGGGCTCGCGGACTGCGTGGCGCATGCGCTCCATGTCCAGTCGCACCTCTCCATGCCCCTGGTGCTGGAGAACCCCGCGGTGCTCGCGCGACGGGGTGAGTGGCACGTGCTCGACTTCCTCGCGAAGCTGCACGCGCGCACGGGCCTGCCGCTGCTGCTGGATTTGGGGCACCTCTTCAGTCACCAGCTCGCCTCCGGGCTGCCACTGGAGGCGGGGCTGGATGGCTTCCCGCTGGAGCAGGTCGTCGAAATCCACATCGCGGGCGGCGTGGTGACAAGGCGGGGCGCGCGCGGCTTCTACGTCGATGACCACACCCAACCGGTGCGCGAGGAGCTGTTCAAGCTGTTGGAGTCCTTGCTACCGCGTTGTCCCTCGCTGCGCGCCGTCACCTTCGAGGGGGATGGTCATCCTCCCGAGGTGGCCCAGGTGTCGCTGCGTCGGCTGCGGGCGATGATTCCTTCGGGGGAGCGTGCGCCGCTGCGCCTTCGCCCACCCGAGCCGCGCACGACCCCGCCGCTGATGGCGGAGAGCCGGCCGTGGGAGCTGTTCGAGGCGGGCCACGGCGGAGTCCCCACGGGTGTGACGGAGGACCCCGAGGGCACGCTCGCGGACCAGGACTTCCGGCTGGCCGTGGTGGCGGAGACGCTGGACAAGGACTGGCCGCTGTCCCGGCTGCTGCTGGCGGGTACGCGCGAGGACCTGGTGGCCTTCACCAGCTCACGCGAGTACCGGAACCTCTTCGGCGGGGGAGGGCGCTCGCTGGCGCAGACCTTCTCCGCCTGGGCGATGCGGCGGCTGCGCGAGCGGCCCGACGACGGGGCCTCCGCCGCGCTGAGCCTGGAGATGATGGCGCCCACCGCGTTCATGAAGGCGGTGCCCACCCCGGGCCCGGGGCAGGTGGGCCTGGTGGACGAGGTCCGACCCGGGAGCTTTCCGGCGGACCTGTCCGAACTGCTCTTCGCCTCTCGGGCCGTGCGCCGGCACCTCACCGCCCGTGCGTGGGCATGTGGGGAGCTGGAGCTGTCCGGACTGGAGGCGCTGGCGCAGGTGGCTCGGCGCCCGGGGGCGGCGGCCTGGACCTTCGCGGTGCGACGCAAGTCCCCGGGACATGAGCTGTTGAGCGTGTCGCGAGGCCTGGCGGAGCTGCTCCGGGAGCTGGCGTCCCGGCCTCGGGAGGCGGCGTTGGTGGCGCCGGCCCTGCTGGCGGAGGGGCTCCATCACCGGCTGATCCGCCTGGGTGACACCCCAGGAGTGGACCGAACCCTTGCGCCTGACCGTCCGGTAAGGTAGGTCGCGCCGCAATGACGTCGTCACCCCTCGTTATCGGCATCGCGGGTGGCACCGCGTCCGGCAAGACCACCGTCGCGCGAAAGGTCCGTGAGGCGCTTGCCGACTGTCGCGTGGCCTTCATCGATCAGGACTCGTACTACAGGGACTTGAAGGACCTCCCCATCGCGGACCGCCGCGAGGTGAACTTCGACCACCCGGACGCGTTCGACACGGACCTGCTGGTGAAGCACCTCCGGGAGCTGAAGGCCGGACGTCCCATCCAGAAGCCCGTCTATGACTTCGTCACCTCGTCGCGTCAGCCCCGCACCATGGGCGTGGACCCGGGGGACATCATCCTCATCGAGGGCATCCTCGTCCTGCACATGAAGGAAGTGCGCGACGAGATGGACGTGAAGATCTACGTCGACGCGGACGATGACCTGCGCATCCTCCGGCGCCTCACCCGCGACATCAAGGACCGGGGCCGCGACTTCGACCACGTCGTGAGCCAGTACCTGCGCCACGTGCGCCCCATGCACATGGGCTTCGTGGAGCCGTCCAAGCACTTCGCGGACATCATCATCCCGCACGGCGGCAACAACGAGATTGCCATCAGCATGCTGGTGGGTGCCCTGCGCGGGAAGCTCTCCGCGCCGCAGCCCCGCGAGTAGCCGTCTTCAGCCCACGCGCCGGAGGAAGTCTCCCAGCGGCGCGTGCAGTCGCTCCGGCTCCGTCAAGAGCGCCCCATGGTCTCCGGGGCCGGGCAGCTCCACCATCCGCGCGCTCACTCCCGCGGCGGACAGGAGATGATACGTGTCCCGCACCCGGTTCACCGGCGCCAGCACGTCCGAGCTTCCCGCCAGCAGCAGCACCCGCGCGCGAATCTGCGAGAAGCAGTCCGCCACGTCGCAGCCCGCATAGGCCGAGCACAGCGTCGCCCACGACGAGGCATCGAAGGTGTCGGCGAAGGACTCCGCCTCCGCGTCGAGCGCGGCCCGCGCCGCGTCGGCGTCAGCGAAGTGCCGGGAGAGGTACTCCCGTCCATACAGCAGCTTCTGGAAGTCCAGCCGCAGCCGTCGCATCGTCTTGCGAGGCCAGGCGTCCGGCTCGTACAGGCCCTCGCGGAAGTCCGGGTCCGCGCGGAGCAGCTGCCACGCCAGTCCCAGCTTCTCGCGCACGCCCTCCGGGAGCGCCCGAGCCGCGCCGATGGCGACCACCGAGTCCGACAGCTCAGGGAAGAGCGCGGCCAGTCGCAGCGCCACCTGTCCCCCAAGCCCCACGCCCACCAGGCCCCGGACGCGGTTCAGCCCGCGAGCCCGCAGCAGCGCGGACACGCCGCGTGCCATGTCGAGCACCGTGAGTGGTGGCAGGTTCAGCCCCAGGCGCTCGCCCGTCTCCACGTCCACCGTCGCCGGAGACGTGCTCCCGAAGGGGCTGCCCAGCAGGTTCGGGACGATGACGGGCATGATGTCCGGGTCCAACGGCTGCCCCGGGCCCACCAGCTCCCGCGCCCAGCCCGCGTGCTGGTACGCGGAGTCCTCCACGGGGCCCAGCGCCCGGTGCGAGTGAGAGACGTCGTGCAGCAGCACCACCGCTTTGCCGTCACACGGTTCCCCGTAGGCCTCCCAGGCCACCTGGGGGTTGCGCAACAGCTCTCCCTCCTCCAGAGGAAGCAGCGAGTTGAACAGGTGGGTGCCGGTGGCCTGGATCACGTTGGGGAATTTTCATATCACTGCCTGCTCCACCGCACAGGAGACTGCCGCTTGAAGCGCTATTTCGGAGTCATTGTCCTCGTCGCTGGTGTGCTGCTGGGCGCCATCATGAGCTACCGCAGTGCCACAGCCCGCACCAAGGAGGCGCAGCGCGAGGCGGACATCCAGCGCATCCACGCCGACTATCTGGAGCGCGTCTCCTGGATGCGAGTCAATCCTGACGACAACGCGTATCGGGAGGAGCTGAAGCCCTTCTTCAAGAGCTACTTCGAGCAGGTGGATGACCACCTGAAGGCGTTCAACGGAAACAAGAACTTCGACAACTACCTCCAGGAGCTGGAGAAGCGCGCCGAGTCTGGCAAGGACGAGCGCTCCGCGGACCGCAAGGCGTTCTACGACTACACGCGCAAGGTCTTCGACAGCCTGCGTGAGGGGCGCTACCGCCCGGTGTGGACGGCGACGGACAAGGGCATGCGCCTGGATGTCGTGTCGTCGGACGTCATCATGGTGATGGGCAAGCCGCAGGTGCGGTTGCAGCTCGCGCTGTGGGGCGCCCAGCGGTTGCTGAAGGACGAGGGCAAGGTGCGCAAGATGATCACCAGCGCGACCTTCGACACGGTGTGGAAGCTGACCGACGCGAAGGGGAAGCTGCTGGG
Organism: Myxococcus qinghaiensis; assembly: GCF_024198215.1. Classification (GTDB taxonomy): domain Bacteria; phylum Myxococcota; class Myxococcia; order Myxococcales; family Myxococcaceae; genus Myxococcus; species Myxococcus qinghaiensis. The sequence continues at coordinate 182,330 of NZ_JAKCFA010000007.1, read as the reverse complement.
CGAGATGCGCGGCGCGGACCCGTCGATGAAGATCGACCACCCGGAGCGCTTCATCGCGGAGTTCCCGCCGCAGATGGTGCTGGGCCACTACGACCTGGACCTGATGCCCAGTGAAGTCGCGAAGCTGGACATGACCATCAACATCTCCTCGCGCGCGGCCTCGGGCGGTGACGCCACGGCCACGTACGTGTGGAAGCTGGACGTGCCCTCCGAGTGGAAGCTGGGTGCGGGCGAGACGTGGGAAGGCGCCACGCAGGAAGAGCGCCCCGAGGACGAAATCGACCCGAGCAAGAAGGCCGCGGCGAACTAGCGGCCTTCGTGAGGAGGAGGGGGCGCGGAGGTCTTCGCGCCCTCACTCCACGACGGTGAAGTGGGAGCCCAGTCGGTACGCGGACAGCGTGCCGGTGTCGTCCAGGAAGTAGAGGTTGAGGCGCACGTCGGCCTGGAGCGCGACGAGCCCCAGCCCCGCGCGCACCTCCGCCAGCACCTGGCCCCCGCGAGGGTCCACCGCGCGCACCTTCTCGCCCGCCAGCAGCGTGACGCCGCGCGCGGTGCGTGCCGGCAGCGCGCCGATGAGCGGCTCTCCAGCGGCACCCACTCGCCAGTCCACCGTGCCGGACGAGGCCACCCGCGCCGCCGCGCCCGAGGCGCTCGTCACCACCACCGCGCGCGGCATGGGCGCCAGCGCATAGGGGCCCGGGCCCAGGTTCAGCGGCCGTTCCCACACCCGCTGCCCCTTCGCGTCCAGGCACAACAACATGCCCTCGCGCTCGCGCTCTCCAGCGATGAACACCCGAGAGCCCACCGGCAGCGGCGCCGAGGGGTGGGTGAGGTTGGGCTCGTGCGTCCACGCCGCCTCGCCCGTGTGCGCGTCCGCCAGGAGCAGGGCCCAGTGCGAGCCGCGCCCGAGGAGCGCCAGGAAGCGCCGTCCCCACGGCACGGGGGCGCCATGGAAGGGCATGGGCGCGCGCATTCGGTAGCGCACCTGTCCGTCTTCCAAATCCAACCCGTAGACGTAGCCGGAGTCCGTCGTCACCAGGGCCCGGTGTCCCTGCGTCGTCAGCCAGCTTCGCTGCGTGCGCGGAGGCGCGAGCCGCCACACCTCGCGGCCCGTGGCCTCCGCGAAGGCGACGACGGTGCGGTCCTCGGAGAGGGTGAGGAGCAGCCCGTCCTTGCGCAGGAGCAGCGGCCCCAGGGGAATGCCGTCGTGGTCATGCAGCCAGCGCGCGCCCGCGCCCCGGCCCGTGAAGCCGTACACGCGCGACAGGTCCGCCGCCACCGCGTGCCCGTCCGCGGACGCCGCCACGCCCAGCGCCGCCGCGCGCTTCCACAGCCTGGAGCCGTCCTTGCGAGAGAAGGCCACCGTCGCCTGGGGCGAGCAGCACACCGGGCCATGGCGCCCCAGCAGCAGCCGGGACTCCTCCGCGTCCTCCAGCCCGCGCTGCTCCCACAGCCGGTCGAACCGCAGCCGCCGCAGCCGCCCGGGCACCTTGAGGGGCTTCGACACCCCGAGGGGCGTCCGCGTGCGCTTCTCCCGCGCCGCGCCGGTCTGCTCCGGGGGCGCCACCGCGCCGCGCAAGTGGGACAGGCCCTCGCGGCACCGGTCCGCCAGCTCCACCAGATAGGGGTTGCTCACCTGCGCGCGGTCTTCCTCCGCGAAGGTGGCGGCGAGCGCCTCGCCCAGGTGGAAGAGGGCCGTGGCCAACGTGGTGCCCGTCAAGGAGAAGGGCGTGCCCGTGCGCCCCGTCCGGGCCTTGCCCGTCTTGAGGTCCAGCAGCAGGGGAGTCCGGGCGCCCGCGGGCTCCAGCTCGAAGCGCGCCTCGCCCAACTCGACGGCCCGCGTCAGCTCCACCGCCTGCCGCGACAGCTCCAGCACGGTGAGGAAGGGCGGGGCCTGCACCTTCCATGCATCGGGACGGCCAGGCAGCGCCAGCCACACCTCGCCCGCGCCCAGCAGGGGGGCCAGGGTCCCGGACGCGCCGCGCTTCGCGCCTTCACGACCCGCTCGGGCACCGGAGTCCTTCAGCTCGAAGCCGAAGCCGGGGGTATCAGGCGGCTCCACCCGCTTCACGGACGGGCGGGCGGGCTCTTCATCCGGGGGCCTCGCCGGGCGACCGAGCTGTTTCAGGGGCTCCGCCAGGGCCTGGGCCAGGGGGCCGGAGACGGATTTGGGCGCCACGCGGGAGACGTCCGACAGGAAGCGGGTGCCGGTGCCCCGGACGGCCTCGGTCAGCTCTTCCGCGTCCACCCTCACAGGGGGCCGCATCAACCGGGCGGGTCGGGCGAGGCTCGCCACCAGCAGCTCCACCTGGGGGCCCACCCTGCGGAGCACCAGCTCCAGGTGGGCCTCCGCCAGGGAAACCTGGGCCATCCCACGCCCCCCCGTGTGCAAGGAGGCCACGGCGCGCACCAAAGCGGGAACGACTTCTGCTAAGGACTCCTCCACCGCGCCGGACAGCAGGTCCACTCCATCCAGTTCCAGTGCGATGGAATCCAGCGGGGAGGCCGAGGGTTCGCGTTTCCAACGCTGTCCGATGCGTATGCGGGTCATCTTCGGTTCGTTGACAAGCCAGTTTACCGATGGCTAGCATCCGCCGCCCATACGGACCTACATTTTTGTAACCGTTCGGAATTCTTGGGGAATACTCGATGACATTTTACGAGGCCGCGCTCCGTATCCTGGAGAGCGAAGGTCGTCCCCTCCACTTCCTTGAAATCACCGAGAAGTCCATCCAACAAAGCCTGCTCTCCCACGTCGGCAAGACGCCTGAGGTGACGATGCTCTCGCGTCTCGCCGCCATGGCGCGTCGCACGAGGGACCGCAAGGTGATTGTGACCGCGAAGGACACCTTCGCGCTGGTGGATTGGTCGATTCCCGAGGATGTGGAGGCCCTGGCGCAGACTGGCGTAATCGAGCCGAATCCGGAAGAGGACCTGCCACCGCTGCGTCCCGCGGAGCGGCATCCGGAGCCGCGTACGGACAATGTGCGTGCGGCGGGCAGAGGCAGCGAGCGCAAGCGTCGGAGGGATGAGGACGAGGAGCGGGGTGGAAAGCGCAAGCGCTTCCCGCCGCTGCCCGAGGTGGTGTTCGAAATCCTCAGCGACGCCGAAGCCGGGCTGCGCACGGAGGTCATCATCGAGCGCGCTCGGAGCAAGGAGCTGTGCGCCGAGGACCTCACGGTGGAGGCGGTGCTCACGGCGCTGTTGGAGGACAACCAGCGTCGCATCGACGCGGGTCGCCGTCCGCAGTACGCGTTCAACAAGGACTCCGGAGAGGTGACGCTGGAGCGCGCGGGTTCGCCGAGCGAGGCTCCGTCGCTGGAGCTGCAGGCCGCGTTCGCGCAGGCGCTGGGCATTCCGCTGGAGGCCGGGCGGCCGGTGCTGGCCCGGACGGCGGCCACGGCGGTGGCGGGCGAGCCGGTGGTGGACGCCGCGCTGCTGGCCACGCTGCGCACGTCGCTCAAGGACGCGCGCCGGGCCGTGGCGCGCGGGCTGCGCAAGCGCCTGGGCGAAGCGGACGTGGGCACGTTCGAGAAGTCCGTCGTCAAGATGATGCACGGGCTGGGCTTCCGCGAGCTGAAGGTGGCCAAGCGCTCCAAGGAAGGCCCCCTGCTCACCGCGCGCAAGCGCGAGGGCAGCGTGGAGCTGCGCTACGCGGTGCGCATGCTGAAGGGCGCGCCGGCCATCGACCGCAAGTCGGTGCAGGAGCTGCGCAGGGACTTGAGCCACTACTCGGCGCAGGTGGGCCTGCTGGTGAGCGCGGGTGATGTGCGCGGAGACGCGCGCACCGAGGCGCAGGCCAGCGGCTCGCTGGTGATGCTGTGGTGCGGCGACGCCCTGGGAGAGAAGTTCCTGGAGGCCGAGACGGCCGTCACCGTCACCCGGGTGGAGCTGTACGAGGTGGACGAGCGCTTCTTCGAAGCCGCGAAGCTGGACGCCGAGGAGGCCCAGAAGCGCCGCGAGGAGCGTCAGCGCGAGAAGCAGAAGGGCGAGGACGAGTCTCCGGAGGTCGCCGCCGCCGCCGCTTCGTCGGAGCGGCCTGAGCGTCCGGAGCGTCCGCCCCGGGAGAAGCGTCGCCGGGAGAGGGACCGCGACAAGCGCGAGGCCCGCTCGGGTGACGAGGTCGAGGTGTCCTCCGAGGGCGCCGAGGCGCGCGCGGGTGGTGAGTCCGCCTCCGAGGCTCGTGAGAGCTTCCCCGCCGCACCCGTGTCCCCGCCGCAGTCCTCGGGCTCCGAGGACGACGAGGGCGAGGACGGGGACGACGACGAGGATGATGACCTCGAGGCCGCCAGCGCCTTCGTGGGAGCCCGTCCGGAGGGCGGAGCCGCCGAGGGTGGCGATGCCGCGCAGGGTGACCGCAAGCGTCGCCGCCGTCGTCGTCGCGGTCGCCGCGGGCGTGGCAACCGGGCCACCGAGGGGGGCGCCGCTGCTCCAGGTGAGGCGGGTGCCGCGCCTTCGGGCGAGGGTGCCGCCGCGGCTCCGGGTGAGGCCGGTGCCCTGCCTTCGGGCGAGGGTGCCACCGCGACTCCGTCCGAAGCGGGCGCCGCGCCTTCGAGCGAGGGTGCCACGCCTTCAGGCGAGGCTGGTGCCACATCCCAGGGTGAGGCCAGCGCCGCTCCTTCGGGAGATGCGGATGGCGCTCCGGTCAGTACCTCCGAGAGCGGGGCTCCCGCCCTTCCTCCGGAGGTCGCCGAGTCCACGGATGAGAGGCGCGCCGCGCCTGTCGCCGAGGCCGCGCCCACCGAGTCGCACCAGGACATCGCTCCGCCTCCGCCGGCCACCGAGTCGACGCAGGCAGGTGAGGCGCACGAGGTGCGAGAGGCCGCGCCTCCGTCGACTCGCAGCCCGTCCGAAGGGGGAGAGGGCTGACACGGTTCGTCGCGGAGGGTGGGATTGGCCGGCACGGGCTGTCTCCGGGTGTTAGCCTGGGGGAGCGATGAAGCCGGCCCTGATTCTCGCCCTCTGCGTCGTCCTCGTTGGCGCCTGCCGGTCGCAGGCGCCACGCTACCCGGTGGCGCCAGTGGACGTGTCCGGCGCCACGGTGCGGGACAACGCCCTGCTGGGCCTGGCGCCGGAGAGCGTCGCCACGCTGTTCACGCAGGCGTTGAAGTCCTCCCGTCGCTTCGAGCTGAAGGCCGAGGATGCTCCGCGCGAGGTGCGTCCCTGGCGGCTGACGCTGGACGTCCCCTTCACGCGCGAGGTGCTGAAGGACGGAGACCCGCGCAGCTTCGCCGAGGTGGGCGCCAACCTCGTGCTGGAGCGCTTCGGCGGTGAGCTGCCCCAGCACTACGAAGTCGTCGGCCTGGGCGAGGCGCCGGTGCTGGAGGACACTCCCGCCGGGCGACAGGCCGCCATGCGCACCGCGCTGGAGGCCGTGCTGCGGCAGGTGACGGACTCGGCGGCGCTGCAGCTCGGCGCGCTGGAGCGCACCGACGAGGTCCTGGTGCAGGAGCTTCGCGCCGACGACACGCGCATCCGCGAGTTCGCCCTGCGCACGCTGGCCGAACGCCAGCACCCCGCGGCGGCCCCGCTGCTCATCGAGCGGTTGAAGGAGTCCTCCGACGGGGACGTCCTGCGCAAGACGATTGGCGCGCTGGTGGAGATGAAGGCGCGCGTCGCGGTGCCCGCGCTGATTGACCTGGCGCGCGGGCGCGACAACGGCTTCGTGCAGGAGCTGGTCTTCGCCGTGGGGGAGATTGGTGGCCCCGAGGCGGAGGCCTATCTGTATACGGTGGCTCAGGGGCATGACGCGCCCGCCGTGCAGGCCGCGGCGCAGCAGGCCCTGGAGACGCTCTACGCATCACGCAAGCACATCACCGCGGAGGCGCGTGGCCGGGACCACGCGGACTGACATCGAGATGACGCGTTCGTTCGCAGTGGGTGGCGCCGTCCTTCTGGGCGCCCTGGTGCTGGGCAGTGGCTGCGCGAAGCGCGTGGAGGCGGAGCCGGAGAAGCAGGCCGCGTCCGGCAGCGTCTCGGACTACTACCCGCTCGCGGTGGGCAACCGGTGGACGTATCGGGTCAACGGCCGCGCCGACAAGCTTGTCACCGTCGAAATCCTCAAGCAGGAGGAGGGCTACTTCCATGACAACCAGGGCGGCCAGCTCTCCGTGGACGCCTACGGCCTGAGAGACCCCAAGCGCTACCTGCTGCGCGGCCCCCTGGAAACGGGCCACTCGTGGACCAACGTGGTGTCCGTGTCCTCCACGGAGCGCTACCAGATTGTCCAGGCGGGGGCCTCGTGTGACACGCCCGCGGGCAGCTTCCCGTCCTGTGTGCAGGTGGAGGGCCGCAACCGGGTGGATGCCCAGGCCACGCTCATCAACACCATGACGTTCGCCCCGGGGGTGGGGATGGTGCTGCTGGAGACGGCGCTGGAGACGGCCAACCAGCGCATCCCCCAGACGCGCCTGGAGCTGACGAAGTACGAACTGGAGGGCAGCCGTCCCCCCGGCCCGAGCACCCCTCCCGCCGGCTGACCGCCGGGTCGGTGAACAGGGAAGGGAAGGCATTCGGGTGGGCGAGTTGAAAGCCCGTTTGCCGCTTCGTACCCTTGCGCCTCGTGCGAGGTGCCGCCGTGCCCATTGAAACGACTGACCAGACGCAAGAGGAACTCATCCTGGGGTTCCTCTCCGAGAGTGGTGACGACTACACCTCCGGCGAGGCCCTGTCCGGCAAGCTGGGCCTTTCCCGCACGGCCGTCTGGAAGCGCGTGGAGGCGCTGCGGACCAAGGGCTACCGCATCGAGGCCATCCCCGCCCGGGGCTACCGGCTGGTGGAGGTGCCGGACCGGCTCACCTCACTGGAGGTGGCTCCGCTGCTAGACACTCATGACCTGGGGCGCACCCTTCACCACCACGCGGTGCTGGGCTCCACCAACGAGGTGGCCTTCCGGCTGGCGCAGGACGGCGCCGAGCACGGCGAAATCGTGGTCGCCGAGCAGCAGACCTCCGGCAAGGGCCGCCGGGGACGGGTGTGGGTGTCTCCGCCGGGGCTCAACCTGTACTTCTCCGCCATCCTCCGCCCGGAGCTGCCGCCCCAGCGCGCCCCGGAGCTGACGCTGGTGGCCGCCGTGGCGCTGGCGGAGACGCTGCGCGAGTTCGGCACCGACGCCGCCATCAAATGGCCCAACGACGTCCAGATTGAGGGGCGCAAGGTGGCGGGCATCCTCACCGAGCTGTCGGCCGAGCCCGAGCGCGTCCACTTCGTCATCGTCGGGGTGGGGGTCAATCTCAACTGCCAGGCGGAGCACTTCCCGGAGGAGCTGCGGGAGGTGGCCACCTCGGTGTCGCTGGCCCGGGGCGAGCGCGTGCACCGCGCCCAGTTCGCCGCCCAGCTCTGGACCCGGCTGGAGGAGTGGCTGGATTTGTACCTGGAGACGGGCTTCGACGCGGTGCGCACCCGCTGGAAGGAGCTGTCCTCCACCCTGGGGCAGGACGTGCTGGTTCGTACGGACCGCAACGAGCTGCGGGGGCTGGCGGTGGACATCGACCCTTCGGGGGCGCTGCTGGTGCGCACGGAGTCCGGGCAGGTGGAGCGCGTGCTGGCGGGAGACGTGGAGCAGCTGCGGCCCAGGCAGGCGCCGCGCACGCGGTAGGCGAAGGGCAAGTCGGCCCGCGACGAGGCACCTTCGGGGTAGAGTGCGGGTGTGATGCTCCTGGCCATCGACGTTGGTAACACCAACACCGTCCTCGGCGTGTTCGACGGCCGCAAGCTGCTCGACCACTGGCGGGTGGAGACCAGCACGCGGCGCACCTCGGACGAGTACGGCATCCTGGTGCGCCAGCTCTTCTCCCACAGCGGCATCGACGCGGCGAAGGTCGGCGCGGTGGCCGTGTCCAGCGTGGTGCCGCCGCTCCAGTTCAGCATGGAGAAGATGAGCGAGCGCTACTTCCGGCTGCGCCCCATGTTCGTCGGCCCGGGCGTGAAGACGGGCATGCCCATCCTCTACGACAACCCGCGAGAGGTGGGCGCGGACCGCATCGTCAACGCGGTGGCCGCGTACGAGAAGCACCGCTCCGCCATCATCGTCGTGGACTTCGGCACCGCCACCACGTTCGACGCGGTGTCCGCCCGGGGCGAGTACCTGGGCGGCTGCATCTGCCCCGGCATCAACATCTCCATGGAGGCCCTGTTCCAGAACGCCTCCAAGCTGCCGCGCGTGGAGTTCGCCCGGCCGCCGCACGTCATCGGCCGCAACACGGTGCACTCCATGCAGTCGGGCCTCGTGTACGGCTACGTGGGGCTGGTGGACGGCATCTGCGCGCGCATGCAGGTGGACCTGGGCCAGCCCGCGAAAGTCGTGGCCACCGGAGGCCTGGCCTCGCTGGTGGCCAGTGAATCCAAGGCCATCCACGAAGTGGACGAGCTCCTCACGCTCGAGGGCCTGCGCATCATCTACGGAAGGAACCACGCGACATGACCACCGCCGCCCCCAACACCATTCCGGCGCCGCCCCCGGGCTGCCCCTTCAACGCGGAGTTCCTGCCGCCCAACCTGCGCAAGCACGTGGACCCGGCCGCGCCGGTGCCGCTGCGGATGATGGCGGCCAAGTCGCTGGTGCCGCTCAGCCCGTCGGACATGCTGGGCGCGCTGTACATGCTGACGTTCGACCCGGACGCGGCCGTGCGCGAGACGGCGGCGAAGACGTCCGCGGGCCTGCCGGACCGGATTCTCGGCTCCGCGCTGCGGGACGAGGACGTGCAGCCCCAGGTGCTGGGCTTCTTCCTGGGCATCCTGAAGGAGAAGGACGCCTACGCGGAGATGCTCATCCTCAACTCCAACACGCCCGACGATGCCGTCGCGGCGGTGGCGCGTGACTGCAGTGCGAAGCTGGCGGAGACCATCGGCCAGAACCAGCTGCGTCTGTTGCGTCACGAGGACATCCTTCGCAACCTCTGCTCCAACGCGCAGGCGCAGGTGTCGCTCATCGACAGCGTCTGTGACTTCGCGGTGCGCAGCGGCCTGGTGCTGGCGGACGTGCCGCAGATGAAGGCCGCGCGCGTGCGCCTGTTCGGCCCGGAGGCCGCCGAGGCCCCGCCGGACCCGGGCCCCACCGCGGATCAGGTCCTCCAGGAGATGGGCGGCGCGGTGGCGGATGAGAACGCCGCGCCGCTGGAGGAGGGCAAGCGGCTGACGCTGGCGCAGCGGCTGATGAAGATGTCCATCGCGGAGAAGATCAAGCTGGCGACGCTGGGCAACAAGGAGGCCCGCACGGCGCTCATCCGCGAGACGAACAAGCTGGTGGCCGTGGCCGTCATCCGCAGCCCGCGAATCACCGACGGCGAGGTGCTGTCCTTCGCGGCCAACCGCGCGATGATGGATGACGTCCTGCGCGTCATCTACAGCAACCGCGAGTGGACGAAGAACATCAAGGTGAAGCTGGCCCTGGTGAAGAACCCCAAGATTCCGCTCACCGTCACCATGAAGTTCCTCAACTCGCTGCGCGACAACGACATCAAGGACCTCAGTCGCGACAAGAACGTGCCCGCGGCCGTGCAGGGGTTCGCCAAGAAGATGTTGGAGAAGAAGAGCACGCCCAAGAAGACCGACGACAAGTAGGCGCGGGGTGGGGGAGCCTTCCTGAGCGGGAGGCTCGACCCCGGTGTCACTCCGCCCCGGGCACCAGGTGCTCCCGGGGCGTGCTGAAGGTGCTTCAGGCCGCGGCTTCGTCCGCGTCGGCCACGGCGGAGGCGGGCTCCTCCAGGAGCTGCTGGGCGATGACGAGCGCCTTCTTCGTCTTCTCGCGCAGCTTCTCGTCGTTCTTGATGCGCGCGTAGAGCTTCGTCACGCGCTCCTCGTTGCGCACCGCGGTGGCCTCGAGCTCGGAGATGCGCTTGCGCAGCTCGTCCGCCTCCTCCGCCGCGCGGGTGCCCTGCTCGGACAGCTCCGACTGGGTCTGCTCCAACTGGCCGCGCAGCTCCTCGGCCTCGCGCTGCGCCGTGTCCACCTGGGCGCGCAGGCCCTCGGCCTCCTCGTGCGCGGCCTGCACGTCCGCCTCCAGCTGCCCGGTGCGGTTGCGCAGCTCCTCCAGCTCGGCGTTGAGCCCGGCGACCTGCGCCGTCTGCTGATCCAACTCCTCCTGGAGGGTGGAGAGCCTGGCGGTGGCGCCGCGCGCCTCTTCCTTCGAGGTGGCGAGCTGCTGGTCCACGCGCTTGCGCTCCGAGGCGAGCGTGTCCGCGCGCGTGGTGAGCGTCTTGATTTGCGCGTCGCGCCGGGCCATCTCCGACTCGGCGGTGCTGGACTTCTGCTCCAGCTCCAGGTGCTGGTCCTTCAGCTCGACAATCTCCTGGTCCTTCTGGTTCAGCTCCGTCTTCAGGCGCAGGATTTCCTTGTCGCGCTTGTTGACGGCGTCGCGCAGCGCGAAGGTGTCCTTGTCGTTCTTCCCGACGGACGCGCGCGCGGTCTCCAGCTCGGTGGCCTTGCCCTCCAGCTCCGACTCCAGCTCGCGGACCCGGTCCTCGGCCTGGGCGGCCACGCCACGCGAGTCCTCGAGCGACGCCTGCAGCTCGGCGACCTTGGCGCGCAGGTTGCGCAGCTCGGAGGCGTCAGCGGCGGACGTGACGGGCGCGGCCGGGGTGGCGGCTACGGGCGCGGCGGTGGGACGCGAAGGCGCGGGCGGCGGCGTGCGCGCGGGCGGCGGGGTGGTGGGCTTCGCCGGCTCGATGACCCTCAGCGGCGGCGGAGGCGTGGCGGCGGGCACGGGCATGAAGCCCACCACCGTCTTCTCCGAGTCATCCAGCGCGTCCAGGGCGTCATCCGCGTCCGAGCCGAGCGCGTCCAGGCTGGAGAAGTCCTCCTCCACGCCCTCCACGACGGCGTCGGGCGGCGCCTCGACGGGCTCCTCGTCCACGAGCGCGACGGGCTCCTCCGGCTCGGGCGAGGACATGTCGTTGAAGGCCGCGTCCAAATCCAGCTCTTCTCCGGCGACCGCGGGCTCCTCGCCCGTGTCCACGGAGATCTCCTCGCCGAAGTCCGCCGTCATCGGCTCATCGCCGAGCGCGTCCAGGGTGAGGCTCTCGTCGACGAGGTCCTCGGAGACGGGCTGCTCCGGGAAGCCAATCAGCGCGCCCACGCGCTCCGTCAGGAGCTGGCCGTCCACCGGCATGGCCACGTATTCGTCCGCGTGCGCCTTCAGCTTGCGGTGCTGCGCGAAACCATCCGGGTTGCCGACGATGACGATGGGGACGTTCTTGAGGTCATCGTCCTTCTTCAGCTTGCCGCAGATGAGGTAGCCGTTCTGTCCCGCGGACAGCTCCACCGCCAGCACGACGAGGTCGGGGCGATCCCTGCGAATCTGCTCCACGCTGCCCTTGCCGTCGGCGGTGTCGTCCACCGTGAAGCCGCGTCCTTCCAGGACGGGCCGCAGCGTGGCGGCGAGGGCGGTGTCGCTCTTTTCGACGATCAGGATTTTCTTGGACATGTAGGAACGGCCCGACCTGGGTGCGGCGCGCGCGGGCGCCACGAGTGACGGTGGCACGCGAGGAAAGAAGTGCCATCGAGGCTATCGGCCATGTCAGGGACCGTCAAATGTTCGGGCCGCACGAAAATCCGCCCGCCAAGCAGCCGGGCAGCCGCGATCAGCGCGCTACATGAAGGGCCCTGCGAGCATGCAAGGCACGACGTGTTCAGGGATACGAAGCGGGCTCGGCGGAGACGGCGGGGCGCGAGCGCTGCGGCCTCGGGAGTGTTTGATACGAGTAATTCCCGTCAGCCGACTCCAGCGTGCGCGGAGTGCTCGCCACGGTGGTGCCGTGCTCACGCTCATCCAGCATGCGGAGGATGTCGCGCTCGTCCATGTCGGTGACCATTTCGTAGACGACCTCGTGGTCCCGCCAGGTGACGATGTTGAAGCCCTGCGCGGAGTCCACTTCCACCGCGGGCAGCGCCTGGGGCCTGGCGCCGTCCTCATCGGGGAGGACGAAGACGCCGAGCCGGCGCGTGGGCTCACCCTCGTCGGGGAGCGTCTCGTAGCTGATGTACGCGACCTCACGCCCGTTGAGGATGGAGATGCGGCCACCCAGGGGCTTGGCCTTGGGCAGCTGGGGCAGGGCGACGCGCGCGTCCACCTTGCCCTTGAACCAAGTCTCCAGCTGCTCCGGCGCGGACGAGGCGATTTCGAAGGGGAGCCCGCGCGAGTGGCGCTTGATGATCTCCTCCCGCGCCCGCCGCTGCCGCTCTCCGGCTTGATACGTGTACCAGCCCCCCGTCACCGTCACCACGACGAGGGCGACGGCGCCGGCGCGCAGCCACACGCCATACTGCGCGCGGCGGTGCTCCTGATGGAGGCCTCGGGTGATTCCCGCGCGCAGGGAGTCCGGCGCGCGCATCTGCCTCACGGAGTCACGTGCGGCCCTGCGAAGGGCCAACTGCATGTTCCGCTCGTCCTCCACGCGCCCCTGACAAGCGGCGCACGTGGCGAGGTGGGATTCGAGGTCGACCCGCTCCTCCGGCTGAAATTCGCCGTCGAGATACGGGTACAAAAGCCGTTCGAGTTCCTGGCAGGTCATGGGCGCGCGGTAGGAACCTGTTTCTACCCCGTCTTCTTCCTTTGACGATACTCTTCGAGATTCGCCGGAGTATCGGCCCCGTCACCCTCGTGACGGAAGACCCCCTGGCCCACCGCGTATTCGCGCAGCGTCTTCTGCAAGAGTTTGCGCCCGCGGAACAGGCGGCTCATCACCGTGCCCACGGGGCACTCGAGAATCTCGGCGATCTCCTTGTAGGAGAACTCCTGCAGGTCCGCGAGGATGACCACCAGTCGGAAGTCGATGGGCAGCGAGTCGATGGCGCGCAGCACGTCATCCGACAGGAGCCTGTCGAAGAAGTACTGCTCCGGGTTGGCCGCGAAGTCCGTCGCGTCCCGGCTGACGAAGCGCTCGTGGACCGCCTCGCGCTCCACGCCCTCCACCACCGTGCGCTCCTTCACCTTCCGCCGGTAGCGGTTGATGAACGTGTTCGTGAGGATCTTGAAGAGCCAGGCCTTGATGTTGGTGCCCCGCTCGAACTTGTCGAAGAACCGGTAGGCCCTCATGCAGGTGTCCTGCACCAGGTCCTCCGCGTCTCTCTCGTTCTTCGTCAGGCGCAGGGCCGCCGAGTACAGCGGGTCCAGGTGGGCCAGCGCCAGTTCCTCGAATTCCTGCTTCGTCCGGTTGGGTTGTCTGAAATCCAACATGTCCCGCCTTCCAAAGGCCCGAAACAATTGGGGAATGAGTTGTCGCCTGCCCATCAATGTATGCACGGGAACAGAAGTAGCAACAACGGCTTCCCAGTCACACCCGCCCGTCCGGTCGCTTCGGGTACGGCAGACTCGCGACGGGAGACTTTATTCCCCACTTTCAATAACGAAGGGGAGACGGGATGTCGCCATCCGCGTCTCCCCTCCGGGTGGGGCCTCGGCTGTCAGGCCGCTCTACAGGCTACTTGCCGCTGAGCGCGTCCAGGATGGGGCGGTAGTCGTACCCCAGGTCCTTGGCGACGGCCTCGTAGGTGACGTGGCCGTTGTAGGTGTTCATCGCACGGGCCAGGGCGCGGTCGGACTTCACGGCCTCCACCAGGCCCATGTCGGCGATCTTCCGCGAGTAGGGGCGGGTGGTGTTGGTGAGCGCGTACGTGGACGTCTGGGGCACGGCGCCGGGCATGTTGGCGACGCAGTAGTGGACGACGCCGTGCACGACGAACGTGGGGTTGTCGTGGGTGGTGGGCTTGCACGTTTCGATGCAGCCGCCCTGGTCCACCGCGACGTCGACGACGACGGAGCCCGGGGTCATCTCCGCGATGAGGGCCTCGGAGACGAGCTTGGGGGCCTTGCCGCCGGGGATGAGCACGCCGCCGACGACGAGGTCCGCCTCGCGCACGGACGTGGCGATGGACTCCGTGTCGGAGGCCAGCACGCTGACGCGGCCGAGGAACACGTCGTCCAGGTAGGTGAGGCGCTCCAGGTTGACGTCGAGGATGGTGACCTCGGCGCCCATGCCCACCGCCACCTTGGCGGCGCAGAGGCCGACGACGCCACCGCCGATGATGACGACGCGGCCGCGGCGCACGCCGGGCACGCCGCCCAGGAGGATGCCCTTGCCGCCGTGGGCCTTCTCCAGCGAGGCCGCGCCCACCTGGATGGCCATCTTCCCGGCCACTTCGCTCATGGGCTTGAGCAGGGGCAGGCTGCCGTCATCCAACTGCAGCGTCTCGTAGGCGACGGCCGCCGCCTTCTTCTTCACCAGCGTCTTCGTCAGCTCCGGGTCCACGCCGGCCAGATGGAAGTAGGTGTAGATGATCTGCCCGGGCTGGATGCGCTCGTACTCCGGCGCGATGGGCTCCTTCACCTTGACGATCATCTCCGCGCGCTTCCACACCTCGTCCGCGCTGGCGACGAGCTGCGCGCCGACGCGCTGGTACTCCGAGTCGGGGATGCCTGAGCCGACGCCGGCGTTCGTTTCGACCAACACCGTGTGGCCCGCGCTCGTGAGCGCGCGCACGCCCGCAGGCACCATGCCGACGCGGTACTCACGGGTTTTGATCTCCTTGGGAACTCCGACGATCACGACTGCCTCCGAAAGGGACTGAAAAAAGCGCGCGGACCGTAACGAGGCCCCCCGAGGGAATCAAGGCGGCACCCGAAGCAGGACACATGTCTCCGGTGAGCCCTTGTTACCCCTGGGGAATGACGCGAGGCGTTGAATGCAGCGCGTCTCATCGCGCTTCGACGTCGAAAGAGAAGGGGGGCCAGTGGTAGTTAGCGTCCTATGACGTCCGCGCCCAAGCTGCTGTTCGCCGACCCCAAGGGGAAGGTGATGGAGCATCCCTACCTGCTGGCCACGCTGCGCAGCGGCGAGGAGCTCGTGCCTCCGCAGGACAAGCCCATCCCCCTGCCGTCCGCCGGGCGCCTGGTCCACCTGCCGGGCAGGCTGCCGGTGGGGCAGGACCCCAGGACGGGGGAGCTGGAGCTGGTGCGGGAGATGAACATCGGCGGCAAGACGTTCACCCCCAACGCGGTGGGCGCGCTCTTGCCACCGGGCTACACGCGCACGTTCCTGCCGGGCGAGGTGAAGGGCAACGGGCCGGTGCTGCCGCAGTGGGCCTATACGGCGGCGGCGTGGGGCAAGGACGGGCCGGTGGCGTGGGCCATCCACACCGACCGCCGCTCGCATTGGGACCCGGAGCGCTACTCCACGCCGGACATGAAGTCGCTGGTGGACAAGCACCTGGCGCGCTTCCCGGACAACCGCGTGCTCAAGCAGCTCAAGACGTGCGCGATGCTGTACCGGTGCTTCACGTCGCAGAACACCTTCTATGTCCGCGACGAGGCGGCCATCCCCGCGTCCGTCATGTGCAACGCGCGCTGCGTGGGCTGCATCTCCGACCAGCCGGCGGGTGGGCCTCCCGCGTCACACGAGCGGATGGATGACGGGCCCACCGCCGAGGAGATGGGCGCCATTGGCCTGTTCCACCTGGAGAACGCGCAGGGCCGCACCATGGTGAGCTTTGGCCAGGGCTGCGAGGGCGAGCCGCTCACGCGCTGGAAGCAGATCGCCGAATCCATCCGCTACATGCGCGCGCGCACGGACAAGGGCTCCATCAACATCAACACCAACGCGAGCCTCACGCGCGGCTTGGAGGCGCTGCTCGACGCGGGCCTGGACGCCGTGCGCGTGTCGCTCAACGCCGCGTCGAAGGGGCTCTACGAGGCGTACTACAAGCCGGTGAAGTACGGCTGGGAGGACGTGGAGGCGTCGATTGCGCTCGCGCGCGAGCGGGGCGCGTACCTGGCGCTCAACCTGCTCCTGTTCCCCGGCGTCACGGACCGCGAGGGCGAGGTCCGTGCCCTGGAGCGGCTGGTGAAGAAGTACAAGGTGGATCAGGTCCAGACGCGCTCGCTGGCCATCGACCCGCTCCAGTACCTGGAGGCGGCGCGGGACGTGGGCGCGGGCGGAGAGCCGGTGGGCATCCGCGAGCTGCTCCAGCGCATGAAGGCGGCGCGGCCGGGGCTCATCATCGGCAACTTCGCGCGCGGGCTGGAGGAGCGGGAGAACGCCGCGGGGAAGTGAACTTCGGGGCCCGTCGAAGCAGGGCGGGCCACCTGAAGTTGCTCGCCGGGCCTACTCGCCGCCCGGCGGCATCAGCTCCTTGGCGACCAGGTTCCCCATGACGGCGTCCTTGGGGATGTAGCCGTCGGCGCCGGCCTCGCGGCAGATGCGCTGGAGCTCCTCGACGTTCTCGCCGGAGCACAAGAGCACCTTGATGCCCTTGAAGAGGCTGTTGCTCTTGATGAAGCGGCAGAACTGCTCGCCGTTCACATTGGGCATCCGCACGTCGAGCAGCACGAGGTCCGGACGCGTCTGCTTCTTGAGGATGATCTTCGTGGCCTTGTCGGCGGTGTCCGCGACGTGGACCTCGAAGCCCTTGCCCACCAGGTCCGCCTCGATGATGCGGGCGGTCATCTCGCTGTCGTCGACAATGAGGATGCGCGGCTTGCGGCCACCGGTGGTGGGCGCGGCCTTGAGCCCCGTCGAGGCGACAGGGGCGGGCGCCGGGGCGGCCTGGGGTGATTCCGACGCCGGGGCGGACGACGGGGGAGGGGGGACGGCGGCGGGGACCCCGAGGGCCGGAGCCCCGATGAGTCCCATCACTCCGCCCAGCACGGCCTCCAGGCCACCGCTCTTGAGGATGTAGCCGTCCGCGCCGGACGCCTTCGTCTTGCCGGCCAGCTCCGCTTCCGAGATATCGGAGTAGAGGACCAGCTTCGCTGTGACTTTCTTCTGGATCCGCAGGTATTCGACGACATCGTCGCCGAACATCTCCGGCATGTTCACGTCCATGAGGATGAGCGCGAACGGCCCCTCGGAGAGCTTCTTCTCGAGGCTCGCCAGGTCCTGGGCCCCGCTCGCCTGGTAGCCAGCGGCGGTGAGGGCCCGAACGGTGAGCTCCACCAGCACCGGGCTGTCATCAATGACCAGTACGCGCGACATCGTCCTCCTCAAAGGATTCAGGGTGCAACCCTACACCTTTGGTTCAGCGCGGACCATCGAAACGGCGAGCGGGCGGCCTCCATGCGACCTCCTCTTGACCGGTTTTCGTCCCCTCCGGATACTCGGCCGTCTTGACCACGACCACGACTCCCCTCCAGCGAGCACTCCGGATGGCTCCGGACCGTGCCGTGGCCGCCCAGGCCCGGCCGGAGCAGGAGTTCTTCTGCTTCCGGGTGGGAGAGCTGCGCTTCGGGGTGCCCAGCGAGAACGTCCTCGAGGTGTTCCGCGCCGGGCTGCTCACCCCCCTGCCCAGGACTCCTTCCTTCATCATGGGCGTCACCGGCCATCGCGGTGAGGTCCTCCCCGTCGTCGACCTGCTTCGCTTCCTCTCCAAGGGAGAGGCGCGCATCGGTCCCCGCACGCGCCTGTTCATCGGCGTCACGGGCAGCATCGTCGCCGGCGTCGTCGCCGACACGGTGCTGGGCCTGCGCCGCATCCCCGTCTCCGAAATCCTCCCGCCGCCGCTCGGGGGAGACGCCGCCGCCGAGCACCTGCTGGGCGTGGTGCATGGCACCTCCACCCAGGACGGCATCAACCTCCTCAACTTCCACAAGCTGCTGCAGACGGCCCGGCAGCGGGCGGTGGCTCGATGAACGACGAGTCGCTCGTGGAGGAGAAGGTCGAAGAGGTGGACATCCTCTTCTTCGAGATCGGCAGCAAGACCTTCGGCGCGGACGCGTCGCAGGTGCTGCGCATCGACCGCTCGTTGCCGGAGGACATCACCCTGCCGGAGCTGGGGCTGCTGCAGCGAGGCCACCGGGCGATCGTCTTCGACACTCCGGAAGGAGAAGGCCACCTGAAGGTGGACATCGTCCGGGGCGTGCGCCCCATCCCCGTGACGCAGCTTCGCCGCATGCCCCCCGCCGCGGGCGCGGCCTCTTATGCCGTCGGTGTGTGCCTGGAAGAAGCCCGCACCGTTTTGCTGATTGACCTGGTGGAGACCGCCAGGACCCAAGATTCTCAAGGAAGGCACTGACCGCAATGTCCCTGGACACCCCCAACGAGAAGCCCACGTCCAAGGCCCGCTCCGCGCGCAAGGCTCCCGCCAACAAGGCGAGTGCCGCCGCGCCGCCGGCGCCCCTCAAGGCCTTCACCGACACGCTGTTGACGGTGCTGGCCGGCAACCTCCAGGCCCGCGTCCCCAAGGAGCTGGTCGGCGCCGGCGGCGAGGAGATGGCCCACCTGCTCAACCAGGTGCTGGACAACTTCGCCAGCTCCGAGCACCGCAAGCACGTGGCGGCGCAGGAGATCGACCAGGCGCTCGACGCGCTCATCAGCCTGGTGCGCGAAGGCGACCTGTCCCGGTGGAACACCACCACCGAGGACCCCCAGCTCGGGCCCCTGCTGGAGGGCTTCGGCAAGGTCATTGAAACGCTGCGTACGTTCGTGCGGGAGATCAACGAGGCGGCGCTGCGGCTGTCCTCGTCCGCCAACCAGGTGCTGGCGGCGTCCACCCAGCACGAGACGTCCTCCACGGAGCAGGCGGCGGCCATCCACGAGACGACCGCCACCATGGAGGAGTTGAAGCACGCCTCCGCTCAAATCGCGGAGAACGCCGGCAGCGTGGCGCGCGTGGCGGAAGAGACGCTCGGCGCGGCGCGCGCGGGCCGTGGCGCCATTGGCGAGTTCATCCAGGCCATGCAGCAGATCCGCAGCGACGGCGTCGCCGTGGCGGACTCCATCGCGAAGCTGTCCAAGCGCGTGGAGCGCATCGGCACCGTCGTCGAGGTCATCGATGAGATCGCCGACCGCTCCGACCTGCTCGCGCTGAACGCGGCGCTGGAAGGCAGCCGCGCGGGTGAGGCGGGCAAGGGCTTCTCCATCGTCGCGGCGGAGATGCGCCGGCTGGCGGAGAACGTCCTGGACTCCACCAAGGAGATCAAGAACCTCATCACGGAGATTCGCGAGGCCACCGCGGCCGCCGCGGGCGCCGCCGAGGCGTCCAAGTCCGCCACCGAGTCCGGTGAGAAGCTGGGCGCCGTCGCGGCCCAGGCCGTGGAAGGCATCCTCGCCGGCGTGCAGGAGACGAGCGACGCGGCCCGCGTCATCAACCTCGCCACCCAGCAGCAGCGCACGGCCACCGAGCAGGTGGTGGCGTCCATGGCGGAGATTGAAGATGTGACGCGTCAGACGACCCAGGCGTCGAAGCAGGCGACGGGGGCGGCGGCGGAGCTCACGCAGCTGGCCGCACGGCTGGCGGAGCTCATCAAACGCTTCAAGGCCGACTAGCTCTTTTGGGAAGGGGAGGGTGCGCAGCGCTCACCGCCCATGGATACCGAGGCACTCAAGAAATCCCTCCTGAAGAAGTTCCAGGAGGTCACCGCCGACCGCCTCCAGAAGATCCAACTGGGTGTGTTGGACCTGGAGAAGGAGACCGCGGATCAGGCCGCGGACGACGTCGCGCGCGAGCTGCACACGATGAAGGGAGAGGCCCGCATGCTGGGCCTCGCCGCCATCGGTCAGCTCGCCCACGCGGCGGAGGACGTCCTGCGCGCCGAGCGCGAGGGACGCACGGCCACGGAGATCGCCACGGACGTCATGCTCCGTGCCTGCGACGTCCTGTCCGACCTCATCGAGGACCTGTCCGGTGCGAACACCGGCACGTCCGCGAGCGAGGACATCGTGCGCGCGATGGCGGAGGTCTCCGGCCAGGCCGCGCCCGTCATTCATGGCTCGAAGCCCAAGCCGCCTCCGCCGGTGGCGGCGCCCGTCGTCACGGCGCCGCCCCCCGTGGCAGCCGCCCCCGTGGCGGCTCCCAGGCCGGCGCCCGCGGAGGCTCCGGCCTCGGCGCACGCTCCGGCCCGAGGTGGGGAGGAGGAGGCTCCGAGCGCGGCGAAGTCGGCCATCGCCGACCGCACGATTCGCGTGAACGTGGAGGTGCTGGACTCGCTGGGCCTGCTCGCGGGTGACCTCTTGGTGGAGAGCGCCCGGGGTCGGCTGCGCAGCTCGGAGACGGAGGCGCTGTTCGAGCGCTTCAGCCGCCTGGGAGACCGCTTCCTGCGGCTGGCCGAGCAGGTGGAGATCCCCAACGAGGTGCGCACGGTGTTGGACCGCGTGGAGAGCGACCTCCACATGCTGCGCGACGACGCGTTCCGCTTCGTGCGGCGCAACGACGACGGCATCAACATCCTGCACGGCAACCTGGCGAAGATGGCGGACCACGTGGCGGAGGCCCGCCTGGTGCCGCTGTCCACGGTGTTCGACGCCTTCCCGCGCGCGGTGCGGGACATGGCGCGCACGCAGAACAAGGAAGTGGACCTGGTCATCGAGAACGCCGACATCGGCGTGGACCGGTCCATGCTGGCCGACGTGCGCGACGCGCTGGTGCACCTGTTGCGCAACGCGGTGGACCACGGCCTGGAGTCGCCTGACACGCGCCAGCAGCTCGGCAAGCCGCTCACCGGCCGCGTCCGCATCCGCGTCCGCGTGGACGGCGACATGCTCCACATCGAGGTGGAGGACGACGGGCGCGGCATCGACCCCGAGCGTCTGCGCCAGGTGGCCGTCAACAAGCGCCTCATCAACGCGGTGCAGGCCGCCGCCCTGTCCGAGCGCGAGGCCATCGAGCTCATCTTCCGTCCCGGCTTCTCCACCCGCGAGCAGGTCAGCGAGCTGTCCGGCCGCGGCGTGGGCATGGACGTGGTGAAGCGCAAGGTGGAGACGCTCGGCGGCTCCGTGGGCGTCAACAGCCGCATCGGCCGTGGCACCACCATCACCCTGCGGCTGCCGCAGTCGCTCGCGTTGATGAAGGTGCTGCTGGTGCGCCTGGGCGATGACGTCTACGGCATGCCCGCCGCCGACGTCGAGGCGGTGATGCGCGTCAAGCCGGATGACCGGCTGGAAATCTTCGGCACCCTCGCCGTGCGGCACCGGGGCAAGCCCACCGCGCTCGTGGCGCTGGGGCCGCTCTTGGGCCTCAACGGTGGCAACCGCTTCGACCGCCCGCCGGCCGTCGTCGTCCGTCACGGCGAGGACCACGCGGCCCTCGTGGTGGACGGCTTCGTGGACGAGCGCGAGGTCGCCGTGAAGCCCTGCGGCGGCGAGTTCCTCAAGGGCGCGCCCTTCATCGCCGGCACCGCCGCGCTGGAGGACGGCCGCATCGCCGTGCTGCTGCACGTCCCCGACATCATGACGGAGGTGCGTCGCATGGCGCGGCCCGTCACCCAGGCGCCGGCGGCCAAGCGGCTCCGGGTGCTGCTTGTGGACGACTCCCCCATTGCCCGTGCGACGGAGGGCGCGCTCGTCAAGGCGCTGGGCCACATGGTGGAGGAGGCCCAGGACGGCGAGGAGGCCTACGTCAAGGTGCAGAACAACACCTACGACCTCATCCTCACCGACGTGCAGATGCCGAAGATGGACGGCTTCTCGCTCGCGCGGCGGCTGAAGTCGACGCCCGCGGTGGCGCGCATCCCCGTCATCATCCTGTCGTCGCTCGCCTCTCCCGAGGACAAGCGGCGCGGCCTGGACGCGGGCGCGGATGCCTATCTCGTCAAGGGAGAGCTGGGCGTGGAAGTGCTCGCGCAGGCAATCGACAGGCTGACCTGAGGAGCCACGTTTGGGCGGCACGGCTGCGGCGGGGATGGCATTCAGGGTGCTCATGGTGGGCAAGGGGCTGCGCGCGCTCGCGGCCCGGGGCCTGTTCGACGGCGAGTCGCTCGTCCCGGTGGGGCCCGCCGAAGTCGACTTCCCCGGCGCGCTCGTCGCCGTGCAGCGTCACTTCCCGGACGTGGTGCTGGTGGACCTGACGGGCATCGAATCCCTGGAGGCCATCGACGACGTCATGGTGGGCCGGCCCGTGCCCGTGCTGGCGCTGCACCCCGGCGCCCTGTCCGGCCAGGACGCGTTCCAGGCCATGGCCCTGGGCGCCCTGGACGTGGTGGAGCGCCCGGCCGTCCCCGGCGCGGACTTCTGGGCCCACATCGCGCGCAAGCTGGTGCTGCTGGCCCAGGTGAAGGCCGTGCGCCAGACGCGCTCCGTCACCCGGGCCCCCAAGGAGGAACTGCCCCCGCCGCCCTTTCCCCTGGTGGCCATCGCCGCGTCCCTGGGCGGCCCGAAGGCCGTTGCACAGGTACTGCGGAAGATTCCACGAGACTTTCCCGCGCCCATCGCCTACTGCCAGCACATCAGCGAGGGTTTCACGGAGGGCCTCGCGCACTGGCTGACGATGGAGACGGCGCTGGGAGTGACGGAGGCGGAGCACGGCATGGTGATGGTGCCCGGGACGGTCTACATCGCACCGTCGGGCAGCCACCTCTTGGTGCGACCGGAGGGCAGGCTGGAGCTGGACTCGGGACCGGCTCTCCGAGGATTCCGGCCTTCGTGTGACATGCTGCTCACTTCGGCGGCGGAGACCTTCGGCTCGAGCTGCGTTGGGGTCATCCTGACGGGGATGGGGCGGGACGGTGCGCGGGGGATGAAGGAGATCCGGGAGCGGGGAGGGCGGACCATCGCTCAGGATGAAGGGACGTCCGCGGTATGGGGCATGCCTCGCGAGGCGGTGCTGCTCGGGGCGGCGCAGGAAGTGCTGCCGCTGGAGCGCATTGGCCCCACGTTGGTGCAGTGGGTGGAAGCGTGCTGAATGTGAGCAACAAAGTGCTTCAGCAGCTGGCGGCGCTCCTCCTGGAGCGCGCGGGGCTGAAGATCACCCCGGATGGGTTCCACAGCTTGCGGCTGGCCTTGTCCACCCGCATGCCCGCGCTGGGCGTGGAGGAGCCGGAGCGCTACCTCCAGCGACTGGCGGGGCCCGGTGGTGAGGAGGAGCTGCGCTCCCTCCTGCCGCTGGTGACGGTGGGGCACACGGAGTTCTTCCGCGACGGCAAGCAGTTCCGCGCGCTGGAGAAGAGCGTGCTGCCGGACCTGCTGGCGCGCGCGCGGCGGGAGATGCGCCGCGTGTCCGTCTGGTCCGCCGGCTGCGCCACGGGCGAGGAGCCCTACAGCGTGGCCATGGTGCTGGCGGAGCTGGGCGCGCTGTCCTCCGAGGTGGACCTGTGGGCCACGGACCTGAACCTGGCCGCGGTGGAGGCTGCCCGGCAGGGCCGCTTCTCCCTGCGCCGGAGCATCAGCATCCAGCAGGAGCGGCTGTCCCGGTTCTTCCGTCCCGTCGAGGACGGCTTCGAGGCGCTGCCCGCGCTGCGTGAGTACATCCGCTTCGACGGGCAGAACCTGGCCGTGCCCGTCTTCGACAAGGTGGCCCTGAACTCGCTGGACCTCATCCTCTGTCGCAACGTCATCATCTACTTCGACCTGCCCACCATCCGCGGGTTGATGGACCGCTTCCTCAGCGCGCTGCGGCCCGGAGGACTGCTCTTCCTCGGGTACTCGGAGAGCCTCTTCAAGGTCTATGACCGCTTCGAGATGATCGAAGTCGACGGCGCCTTCGTGTACCGGCGCCCTCCGAGCGACAAGGGTTACCGTCCGCCGCCCCTGCGCATCCATCCGTACCCCGGCACCGCCGAGCAGGCCCAGCGCGCCCCGGAGCCGGAGCCGTTCTCTCCCGCCGTGTACGCGCGGCCCCCCATCGAAGGGGCCTTCGGCGCCCGTCCTCGCGGGGCCTCGTCGGACGCGTCCTCCGCCCGGGGACCCGGTTCGCTCACCGGCTCCTTCCCCGCCGTGGGGCCGCTGCCCGCCGCCTCGCCCGTGCCCGGAGCGGCCCCGGCGTCGACGTCCTCGACGACGACGCGGGTCAATGACCTGGGCCGCCCGCGCATCACCATGGAGCTGCCCGCCGTGGGCACCCCCGACGCCTCGCGCATGCGGCCCACCGTGGAGATTCCGGCGGTGTCCGCGCCCGCGCGCACCGTCACCGGAGAGCTGGCGGTGCCCTCCGCGTGGCCCAAGCTGCTGCCGCCCGCGGAGCGGCTGGCCATGGCCGTGCGGAAGATGACGCAGGGGGATTTCCCGGGCGCCATCTCCGGCGTGCAGCGCCTGCTGGTGGACGAGCCCAGTGACTTGGACGCGCTGTTGACGCTGGGCAACCTCTTCTCGCTCACCGGGCGCATCCCCGAGGCGCGCGAGGCCTTCGCCCAGGCCATCCAGCGCGAGCCGCTGTGCGTGGAGGCCCGCATTTTCGGAGGCGTGGCGGCGCTGCAGGCCGGAGAGCTGAAGGAGGCGCGCTCCGAACTGGGCAAGGCGCTGTTCCTGGAGCCCACGCTGGCCATCGGCCACTACCTGCTGGCGCAGGTGCAGGAGCGCAGCCACGACTCGGAGGCCGCGCGTCGCAGCTACCGCAACGCGATTGCCCAGCTGCGCTTCCCGCAGCGCACGCTGGCGGGGCACTACCCGGAGATGCCGGACTCGGCGGAGGCCATCTCCCGCGCGGCGCGCTACGCCCTCGCCGCGCTGGAAGAACAGCCTCCGCACTGAAGGCCGGCGCCCTCAGTCCAGGGTGCTCTTCACCTGGTCCAGCGACTTGCTCGGGTCCAGCACGGACCCGAACTTCTTCTGGAGATAGGACTTGGCCTGACCGCGCAGCAGCATGCCGGGGTCCGTGCCCTCGCCCTCGACGGCCTTGTCGGTGATTTTGAAGGACGCGTCCAACTGGATGCCCATCACCTTGCCGACAATCTTGGCGCCCTCGCCCTGCCAGTCCGCCTTCACTCCGTACTTGCCTCCCCAGTACTGAAGAAGCTGCTCCACGCGCTTCTTCACCTCGTCCTTCGGAAGGGAGTGGGGAATATCGAACTTCATCATGCCCATGGCACGGCTCCTGGCGTCGGTGTCCCACCCTTGCGTTTAGTGGCGGTGGGACGAGAAGGGAATTGCCGTGTCACTTTTGGAGGCGCGGATGTCAACAGCCTTGCTCACGGGGCGGGCACTCGCCGGGAGCGCTTGAGCTTCACCGGCGGGTCTCCGGGCTGCCCCCAGCGCTCCATGTACGGCGCCAGGTCGTACTTCTCCGCGGTGCGCGGCGAGCTCATGGGCCGCACCTTCCCCAGCACCTTGCGCTCCTGGAAGGGCCTGTCGTGCAGCCCCAGGACCCACATGAAGTTGGCCACGCTCGCCGGGTCTCTGCCGTCCACCGCGTACTTGTCGTTGAGGTGGGCGATGCGCTGCAGGCCCTCGTCCGGCGTGCGGCTCCACTCCAGGATTTTCTTGCCCCACAGCATGCGCAGGTAGTTGTGGATGCGGCCCCGCTCCACCAGCTCGCGCTGGGCCGCGTTCCACAGGCCGTCCCCGGTGCGCGCGTGCTCCAGTTGCTCCATCGAGTACAGGTGCTCGCGCGGGTCCTTCTGGTGCGTGGACAGCGTCTCGCGCGCCCAGCCGGGCAGCGACTCCACGGAGAGCTGCTTCGCCTCCGGGGTGTGGAAGCAGAAGTTGAAGCCCAGCTCGCGCCGCACCAGCAGCTCCTCCAGGAAGCCGCGCACGTTCGGGTCATCGGTGCCGCGCGCGCGGATGGCGGCGCGGGCCGCCTCGCCCGGGAAGAGGTTGCCCCAGTGGAAGAAGGGAGACAGGCCCGACTGGTGCGAGCGGCCCGGGTCATTGCGCCCGTCGTCGTAGCCCTCCAGCTTCTCGTGCAGGAAGGCGTCGAGCGCCTTGAGGCCCGCCTTGCGCCCGCCGCGCTCCGCCAGCGGCGTCACCGCGTGGTCGATGTGGAAGCTCGCCAGGGACTGCCGGGCCTCGCGCGGGTCGGCCACGTCGAAGTCCGGCGTCAGCTCGCGCCCGGCCGCCGCGGCCTTGACGGGACGCGAGCGCAGGGTGCGTCCCAGGTACTCCGGCCACAGCTTCTGCAGCTTCGGACGCAGGGTGTACGCGCCCGCTTGAAGCGTGGGGATGCGCTGCATGGGCACCACGCAGGATGAATCCACCGCGAACAGCGGCACGTGGAGCGCCTTGGCCGCGCCGCGCAGGTGTCCGGGGATGATGTACGTGGGGAAGTAGTCCGCCACCACGGCGGCGGCGCGCTTGCCCAGCTCCGCCAGGCGCGGGTGGTGCTCACGCGCGTGGCGTGGCAGCTCCACCCAGTACGGCAGCCCGCGCGACGCGAAGGCGGACGTCATGTCCGCCATGCCCTCCATCGCCCACGCGTGGAGCCGGTCCGAGGCATGGGGATAGTCCGGCCGCAGCGCGTGATACACGACGACGGGCAGGTTCAGGTGGTTGCCCAGGGCGATGGCCGTGTCGAGCGCGTGGTTCTCTTCCGCGCGATGGTTCACCATGCACCAGTACAGGACGAAGTCGCGACCGGAGTCAGGGAGGGGGACGTCCTTGATGACCACGAGGCGCGCGGAGTCGACGTCGAGCTCGGACCACGAAAACCCGTTGGGCATGATGCGCACCGATGCCTGAGCGCGTTCCGCGTCGCGAAAGAATTGAAGCAGGCGCGCAAGGAGTGCCGTGCGCGTGACGCTTCGCCCACTCCGGGCGCCTCCGTCGTGGCGAGTGGGCCCGGGTGCATGCAAAAACCACCACGGCGGCGCGGGTTGTGGTCTTGTGGCGCACGGACCCAAGGAGTTGCTTGCGTGTCACCTCTGAGAAACTGGATCTGCCTCCCCGCCGTCCTCGCGCTCGTGCTCGCTTCTCCCGGAGCCGCGCGCGCCCAGACGGGCTCCTCGTATCCGTACACGGAGCCGTCCCAGGCGCAGCCCTCGTACCCCTCACAGGAGGCCGCGCCTTCGCAGCCGACGTCTCCCGCGTATCAGGAGCAGCAGCCCGGCGACTCCCAAGCACAGCCGGGCTACGAACAGCCCGGCTCCGCGCAGCCACAGCAGCAGGCCGCGCCGCCCGTGGATGGCGAGGTCCCCACCCGGGACGCGCCGCTGGCCCAGGAGCCGGACACGTCGCGCACCTCGCCCCTGGCGCCGGTGACGCAGGACGGCCTGCGTCCCACCCTGTCCCCGGCGTCGACGCCCGTGCAGGCCGACTACGTGGACAGCGGCGCCGTGCTGGACGGCCGCCAGCGCCTGGGGCCCTTCCTGTCCGGGCCGGGCAGCTTCAAGTTCATCGCCCACCACACCACGCTCGGCGCGCTGGGTGGCTTCTTCACGCAGGCGTTCGCCAATGACTTCAGCTTCGACCAGAGCTCGCGCGAGGCGATGCTGGCCGGCACGCTGATTGGCGCGGGCCTGGGCTTCGGTGCCTCGGCGTGGTGGCAATTCAACAATTGGGTGGACCGGCCGATGTCGACCTTCGGCATGGGCAACTCCGTGGTGGGCGGCATGTTCATGGCCGGCTTCATGGACCTCTTCACCCAGGACGCGGGCGTGCTGACCTGGTCCGCGTTCCTCGGGGCGGAGCTGGGCGCGTGGCTCACCGCGGGGCTCGGGGGCGGACAGCTGCCGCTGAACGACGGCCTGCTGATGGCCTCCGGCGCGGGCTGGGGCGCGGCCTATGCGGCGCTGCTGATGGCCGTCATCCACTTCTCCGGCACGGACATCTCCTCGAAGACGTGGCGGGACGCGCTGCTCCTGGCTCCCGGCATTGGCGCGGGTGCGCTGGCGCTGGCCACCATGCGGTATGACCCGACGCCCTCGCAGATTCTCCGGGCGGACTTCTTCGGCGCGGGCGTGGGCGCGGCGGTGCTGCTCATCTCCGGCCTGGTGCTGGGCGGGTTCGACCAGTCCACGCCCTACGTGCTGTCCTTCCTCGGCTCGGCGGGCGCCATCACCACCGTGAGCCTGCTGTGGGAGGAGAGCGTGGACCGCTCGTCCCTGAAGCACGCGAAGGACCGGCCTTACCGCAACGTCTGGTGGTAGACGGGCCCCCAGGCGGGCAAGCACGTGCCGTGGCAACGGGGGAGGGCAGACACCACCTTCCGTCGACATGGCGCGCGTCCATCCCTTCACGGCCCTGCTGACCCCGCTGGCTCGGACCCTCGAGCCCAGCGGCTACGTGCCGCGCAGCAACGCGGTGCCCCAGCCTTCCCACGTCCGGCCCCTCCTGGAGGCCGCCAACCCGTCCGCGGAGCTGCGGCGGCAGCGCGACTCCGGCGTCCTGCTGAGGGATGCGCGGCCCGCGCTGTACCTGGTGGAGGTGCACAGCCAGGCGGGCAAGCTGGGCGGCCCCCCGGTGCGCTACCTCCTGTGTGCGCTGCGTCAGGACGCGGGCACTCCGCTGGAGCATGACCCGTATCGCCCCCGCTCCTGGGAGGCCGAGCCCGCCGTCACCCTCACCGCGGATGACCATGGCGTGTTCCGAGGGCTGCTCGCCGAGGCGGCCGAGCGCTCCAGCCTGGTGTGGGAAGGCGACTACGACGGCCGCACGATTGCGCTGCGGCGCATCGAGCCGTCCCCCGTGTCCAAGCGCATCCAGGCCGTGCTGGACGAGGCGCCCATGCGCCCGCTCACCGCGCTGGCCGAGAGCGGGCCGACGCTGGCCGCCGTGGTGCCCCTGTCGGACCCGGGCCTGGAGCTGCTGCCCATCCACCGCGCGCTCAAGGGCGTGGCGACCTTCAAGGAAGAGACGTTCCTCACGCTGGTGACGGCCTACGCGCGCGTGTACGAGCTGGACGAGCCGCTCGACACGCCTCGTGGGCTCGTGGCCGCGCGCGAGCGCCTGGCGACGCTGATTTCAGGCCACCACGCCGTGCTGCTGGTGCTGCCCGGGGGACGGGGGCGCATCCTCCGGTTCCGTCAGGGGTTGGACCTGGCCCACCTGAAGGGCGCGCCGCGCAACCCGACGCTGCGCAGCCTGGACCTGGCGCTGCTCAACGCGTTGGTGCTGAGGACGGTGCTGGGCATCCAGGACCCCGAGGCGGCGGGGCATCCCCACGTCTTCCCGGTGCAGGGGCTGGAGTCGCTGGTGAAGGGCGTGGAGGCGGGGACGTTCCAGGTGGGCTTCGCGCTCAATCCGCCCCCTGTCTGGGAGGTCCGCGCGGTGATGGAGGCGCAGGCCACGTTGCCCTCGGGGACGCTGCGGGTGGACCCGCTGCCGCCCGCCGGCCTCCTGTTCCTCGACACCGACGCGTAGCCGCGCGTGAGGGTGCTGACGCCAGGCTCGTCGGAGGCGCTTCGGGGCTCTCCGCTGGAGCTCCAGGCGGGCCCCGGCGAGACGCTCGACGCCATCTGCGGAGGCGCGGTGCGGGTGCTCCAGCGTCGGCTGGGATATCGCTTCACGTTGGACCCGCTGCTCCTGGCGCACTTCGCGGCGGGGGAGGGCGGCGCGGCGAGAGGCCGGCTGATGGACCTGGGCACGGGCTGCGGCATCATCCCGCTGGTGCTCGCGTGCAGGCTGGGACGCACGGACATCACCGCGCTGGAGCTTCAGCCCGGCCTGTTCTCCCTCGCGCGGCGCAACGTGTTCCTCAACCGCTGCGAGCGGGAGGTGACACTGGTGCAGGGCGACTTGCGCCGGGCTCACGAGCAGTTCCCCGCGGGCAGCTACGCGCAGGTGCTGTGCAATCCGCCGTACCGGGCTCGCGCCACGGGGCGGAGCAGCCTGTCCATGGAGAAGGCGCTCGCCCGGCATGAGCTGGCGTGTGAGCTGAAGGATGTGTCGAGGGCCGCCGCGCACCTGCTGGAGCCTCGGGGAAGGCTGTGCATGGTGTATCCGGCGTCGCGCTTCAGTGAGCTGGTGCTGGCATTGAAAGCCCGGGGCCTGGAGCCGCGCACGGTGCGGTGGATTCATCCGCGCGCGGACCGTCCCGCGAAGCTGGTGCTGCTGCATGCGGTGAAGGGGGGCCGCACCGACCTGGTGGTGCTGCCGCCCCTGGTCGTCCATGCCGATGACGCGCACGCCTTCACGGCGGAGGTGCGGTCGATGGTGGTGTGAGGAGCGCCGCGCCGACAGCGCGCCCAGGAGGACCTCCCTGGACGCGTGCGCGGCGCGGAGTGCCTCAGGACCTCACGGCGCGGACTCGCCCGCCTGGGGCGGAGCGGGCGTCGTGGACGGAGCGGGCTCCGAGGGAGGCGCCTCCGTCCCCGGAATCTGGAGGGTCTGGACCATGAACACCGTGGGGGCCTGGGAGAGCAGCCGCTCCAGGTCCGCCGCGGCCACGGCCGCCATCGGGTGCCCGTGGTGCTCGTAGCAGCGGCGACGGTCATCCAGTTGCTTGCTGTCCCAGACCGACAGCGGCTCGACGGGCGCGAGCACCTCCACGCACAGCCCCATCCAGTCCACCACCTGGGCCATTTCGATACGCGTCTCCTCGCGTGCCACCGTCAGGGACTCCGCCGCGAAGGGCTTGGCGAGCACGTCGATGAGCCGCTTGCCCAGCTTCTTGTCGGCGCGGGCGATGTGGATGAGCTCGGGGAGGATGGAGGAGGTGACTTCCCGTGCCGGCCACGGGTTCTCCCGCAGGGCGATGAACGCGCGCTCGAACAGGGTGGTGGCTTCTTCCAGCCGCTTCTGGCGCAGGTGCAGCAGGCCCTCCAGCATGTCCGCTTCCACGGGCATCGTCGCGCGCATGGGCACGGTGTACTTCAAGGTCTCTTCCTCACCCGCGTTCGCGAACACCCGGGCCACCGCCAGCAACTCGCGAGGGCCCTTGGGCTCGAAGCGCTCGTGCAGCCAGCGCGCGCGGGCGACGGGCGCCTGGTTCCGGTTGTACGCCTCGATGAAGGGGGCGTACTTCCTCACGGCGGGACTGGCGGCCTCCGCGCGGGAGAGGGGCGTGCTGTTCCAGAGGCGGTGCTGCGCCACGCGGTCCCAGTCCACCTCGCCCGCGACTTGCGGCCGGCCCGTGCCCAGGTTGTGCGTCGTCGTCCAGAGGGAGCTCATGGAGAAGCCCGCGTCGCGCCCCAGGCTGCGCGCGAAGGCGAACTCCATGAAGGACACGTCGTCCGTGTTGATGAGGGACTGGCTCTCCTCCGCCACGCGCGTGGTGAAGGCCGGGCTGGCCACGAAGCGCGCGAGCACGCCTTCGACCTCGTCCGTGCGCCAGGTGGCGCGCAGCGCGGTGCGGTAGGGCTCCTCGGCGATGCGGGCGCGCAGCCGCGCGATGTCGTGCACCATCGGCTTGCGAGTCGCCACGAGCAGCAGGTCGCCGGAGTGCACCTGCCACGTCTCCACGGACTCGAACTCCGAGGACAGCGTCGCGTAGGCGCTCTGCACCGTGAGCGAGTCCACCTCGTAGGCCTGCAGCCACTGCACGAAGATGCCGCCTTCGGCCAGGCGCTCCTTCACGGCCTGGTAGAAGTCGCGGGTGAAGAGGCTGGAGATGCCCGCGCGGTACGGGTTGGAGGGCTCCGAGAAGATGATGTCGTAGCGCTGCCGCGTGGTGAGCAGCACCTCGCGCGCGTCGCCGATGAAGTGGTGGACCTTCGGGTTGTCCATCACGTTCGCGTTGACCGCGTGGCAGCGACGGGCGACCTCGAGGATGGCCGGTTCAATCTCCACCGCGTCCACCCGCTCCATGTGGGGGATGGCGCCCAGCCAGCCCGCGGTGCTGCCCGTGCCCAGGCCGATGACGAGCGAGTTCTTCGCGTCCGCGTGCAGCAGCGCGCCGAGCAGGCCGCTCATCACCTGGGTGGGCGCGTCGCCGATGGTGTTGCCGTCCGTCTTGCCGTTGACGACGAAGGAGAGGCCGTTGGTGGAGCTGAGCGCGACGCTGCTCTCCACGCCGTCCTTCTCCCAGACGATGCCGCGAGCCTTGGCGCGCATCCACGCGTCGATGTGATTGATGGTCGGGTTGTTCAAACCCGCGCGGCCCGCGCCGACGCTGCCATGCCGCCACGCCGCGGAAGGACCCTGCGCGGACAACATCACCAGTGCGAGCGCGGCCACGGAGACGGGCAGCCACATGGCCACCCGGAGTCGCTCGACCCGGAAGGAGAGCGCGACGGAGGCGAGGCCCAGCACCGCGAGGATTCCCGCGACGAGCTGCCACGTCACCGGCGCCGTCAGGAGGGGAATCACGCCGAAGCCGCCCGCCAGCGAGCCCACGATGGAGCCCACCGTGTTCCACGCGTAGACCTGGCCCACCTGCTTGCCGACGTCGTGGCTGCCCTTGCCCACGAGCGCCAGGAGCAGCGGGAACTGGATGCCGGAGATGAACGCGGCGGGCAGGATGACCACCGCGGCCACCAGCGCCCAGCCCATCATCATCCCCGCGAAGCCGATGCCGCCCAGCGGGCGCAGCAGCGCGGCGACGACGGCCAGTCTGTCTCCCAGCGCGAAGGGCAGGGCGATGAACAGCGCCTCCGCCGCGCAGGTGAGGGCGAACCCGGCCAGCGTCGCGGGGCGGTGCCGGAAGACGATGGAGTAGGCCGCGCCGCCCAGGCCGATGCCCAACAGCGCCATGGCGAGGATGAGGCCGAAGGTGAACGTCGTCCCGCCGAGAATCGGGCCGAGCATCCGGTACCAGACCAGCTCCATCAGCAGGAAGGCGAAGCCCACCAGCATCGCGGCCACGAGCGCGAACTTGGGCGAGTGGCGCGCGGCGGAGAGGGGAACCGAGAGCGGCGCGGCGGGGCTGGCGGCCACGGGGGCGGCGACCTCGGCGGGCTGGGTCTCCGGCTTGGGCGGCGTCGCGCCCTCGGGCTCCATGGACCGGCTCACGCTGCGCGCGGTGATGGCGACGGCGGCGTTGAGGAGGCAGGCGATCCACAGGGTGGTGCGGTTGCCGTAGACCTCCAGCAGGAAGAAGGTGGAGAGCGTGGCGCCCGTGACGGCGCCGAGCGTGTTCACTCCATAGAGGACGGCGAGGTGGCGGCGGGCCGGGTCGTCATCCGACTGCACCGCGCGCGCGGCGGCCGGGAGGGTGCCGCCCATCAGCACCGTGGGCACCGACAGCACGAGCACGGAGAGGATCATCCGGGCCACCGTGCCACCGGCGATGCCGAGGACGGGGGTGCCACCGACGCCGATGTACACGGCGCGCGCCAGCTCGACGAGGAAGGGGCTCAGGGCCGCGGTGGCGGCGATGAGCAGCTCCAGGTTGGCGTAGAAGTTCAGGGGACGCGGCTGGCGGTCCGCGCGAGCGCCGAGGAGGACACCCCCCAGGCCCAGGCCCGCCATGAAGATGGCCAGGACGGCCGCCGACGCCGCCGTGCTGGCACCGAAGATGAGACGAAACTCCCGCAGCCACACCGTCTGGTAGACAAGGGCACACAGCCCCGAGCCGAACAGCAGCGGGGCCACCCTCGACACACGCGAAATCATCAAGCCGTTCTCTCGTCGGACTGGGCTGCCTCGAGAAGTGGGGCAGGCCGGGCGCGGCGAAGTCTCGCAGAGATCGCCGCGCCTTGGCCACCGAACGTGCCCCCTCGTTCGCTCGGGGGGCATCCGCTCGGAGGCTCCGGGGCCGAGGAGGGCTCGCCGTGGGCCGGCGCCCGTCTACCGCACGGGCACCGGGGCCTGCTCGACCCCCGCTTCCTGGGGCGCTTCCTTGGCGTCGAGGGCGTTCTCGGCGTCTTGTCGATTCTCGCGGCAGATGGCCAGGCGCTCCCGGATGACCTCCAGGGGAACGGCCATCTCCAGCGTGAAGGAGTCACCGTCGGGCTTCACCTTGGCGAAGTCGAGCAACTGGGCCAGGTCCTTGTCCTCGCCGGCCTGGGCCTTGATGCGCGCGAGCGACAGCGCGGCGCCCAGGGACTTGCCCAGGTCCGTCACGTCGTCCGCGCTGGGGCCGCGCACCTCCGCCACCAGCGCCACGTCGGAGCTTGCGTCCAGGTGCAGCTCCACGTTCTTCGCCACGTCGCGCAGTCGCTGGGCCAGCGCGGCCTGCTCCGGCGGAATCAGCCGGGAGAGCATCTCCACCGAGAGCACGCCGTACATCTCTCCATACGTGCTGCTCTCGGAGATGGCCGGGGGCTCGTCCGGCCCGCGTCCCTCCACGCGGTCGATGGCGGCCTTCACCTCGTCCGGCGACTTGCCCACCACGAGCAGCTGGTTGTTCCATGTCGCGATCGCCGAGGTGTCCCGCCGCTTCACGGTGGTGCCATCCGGGCGCGTGACGCTGTTCTCGCCCGCTTCGTACACCCGCGCGCCCTCGCCGTAGTCCGCGGACACGCGCTCGCCCAAAAGCTCCTTGAACCGCGCGTTCTCGAAGTTGCCCGACAGCATCATCCCTTCGTCCGTGATGACCAGCCGGTCCAGGTCCTGGAGCGGGTCCACGCCGCTCTTCTCGCGGAACTCCTTGAGCTGCTTGCCGCCGTCCCGCATCAGGCAGTCCATCAGCAGCCCGCCGATGGGCGAGTGCCTCAGCGCGTTCGCCTCGATGATGACCGCCGTCTTGCCCTCACCGCGAGGCAGCGCGGCGAGGAGCGGGTCTCTGGGACGCGGGCGCTCGGCCACCGTGCCGGAGTCCGCGGACACGGGCGTGGGGAGCACCTGCGTCCTGCGGCGCTCCGCGCGCTCGCGGTCCGGCTGGCGCATCCGCCGGGGGAACTCCACTTCGAGCGGTGGAGGCGCGGGCTCTTCTCCCTGGCCCGCGAACATCAGCACGGCCGCCGCGACGAACAGCAGCGCCGCCATCACCAACCACACCCGCCGCTTCTGGCGCTTCTCCATGTCAGTAATCCTTTCCCTCGAACCGCCAGAACCCCACCACGAGCGCCGCCAGCCCGAACACGAACACCCCCACGAGCAGCGTCCCCAGCGAGCGCACCTCCAGGGGCAGCGACGCGGCCATGTCTCCCGCGGCCTCCGCCAGCGCGGACAGGCGCGGCAGCACCAGCGTCACCGCCTGGAACAGGCTCCGGCTCAAGCCCTCCTCGAAGGCCTTCGCGATGTCCTGCCGGTGTCCGGCGATGATGCCGCCCACGAGCACCGCGAAGCCCGCCGCCGCGCACAAGGCCGCGCTGCGCACCAGCGTCGCCATGGTCAGCATCACCGCATACACCGCGGCGAACCCCACGCACGCCATCAGCCCCGCCACCAGCGGCCCCACCGTCCAGTACCCCGTCTTCACGCCGAAGATGAGCACCAGCCCCGTGGTGCCATACAGCGTCCCGCCCAGGGCCAGCGTCATCACCCCGAGGAACGTCCCCGCCAGCAGGTGCCAGCGTTGAATCGGCAGCGCGAGCAGGTGCTCGATTCGCCCCGGCGACATCAACGACGGCGCGAAGTCCGAGCACGCGACGATTCCAAACAGGATGCCACCGTAGAACACGATGAACGCCGACGCCTGGTACACGGGCCGCAGCGCCACGTCGACGGATTGGATGGTCGCGCGGACCTCCTGGCCGAACAGGCGCGAGGCCGCGAGCGCGCCGTCGATGACGTCGATGCGCATTCCCAGCGCCACCACCGCCAGCACCAGGGTGAGGCCGACCATGAAGGCCATGATGAACTTGCGCGACGCCGCTTCCCGCAGCACGTACCCCGCGATACCGAGCACCGGACTCACGCCGCCACCTCCGCCGCTCGCATCGCCTGCGCGCTCACCGTCCCCAGCAACACCGCCTCCAAATCCATTCCGTCGCGCCGCAGCTCCACCAGCAACGCCCCCGCCGCCCGCGCCCGGTCCAACGCCGCGTTGAGCACCGTCGCGTCCGGTGCCTCGACGTGGAACACGCCGTCCGCACGGGCCGGCACGAAGCCCGCGCTCCCCAGCGCCTCCACGCTCACCCCGGGCGCGAAGCGCGCCACCCACCGCGACTCGCCGCGCACCAGGTCCTCCAGCTTCCCCTCGCGCACCACCCGCCCGTCCGCGAGGATGGCCACCCTGTCACACACCCGCTCCGTCTCCGCCAGCAGGTGCGAGTTCAGGAAGAGCGTGGTGCCTCGCTGGACCTCCTCCTGGAGGATGCGCCGGACCTCCATGCGGCCCATCGGGTCGATTCCGTCCGTGGGCTCGTCCAACACCAACAGGTCCGGCTTCCCGATGAGCGCCGCCGCCAGGCCCAGCCGCTGCCGCATTCCCTTGGAGTACCCACCAATCTTCCGGCCCACGGCGTCCGCGAGGCCCACGCGCTCCAGCAGGCTCAAGTGTCCGGCGGCGTCCGGCGGCAGGCCCTTGAGTCGGCCCACCGTGGCGAGGAACGCGGTGGGCGTCCACGAGCCCGGCAGGTGCAGGCGCTCGGGCAGGTATCCGATGCGCGCGCGGATGCGGGGGTCCTCGGGAGAGCCCCCCAGCACGCGCACGGTGCCCTCCGTCGGCTGGACGATGCCGAGGATGCTCTTGATGAAGGTGGTTTTACCGGCGCCGTTGGGGCCGATGAGCCCGAAGGCGCTTCCTCGGGGAACCGACAGGTCCATGCCCCGGAGGGCGATGTTCCCCGTCTTCCGGAAGGCGCGGTTGTACGTCTTGCGCAGGTTCGTCACTTCGATGGCGGGTGTGCTGGCTGTCACGGTCACCACTGTAGACGAGCGGGTTGGACAGCGATTGCTTCCGCGCGGACGGTCGGAAGGGGCGGCCGAGCGGGCGCACGCCGCGGGTGTTCCGCGACGGTGTTTTCGCGGCCCTGGGAAATGGGTTTCGCACGCCTGCTGTCCCTGCCGCGCCGCGACACCTCGTCGTTTCGCCCCCTTGCGGTGGGGGCTTGGGTGGTCCGTCGCATGCAGTCCCCCGCCGCACACCCCAAGGCAGGAGGAATGATGACGTACGGAGATCGCGTCGAGCAGCAGCGTGAGGAAGCCCGGAGGGAGCTGGCGGCCGCCGAGCAGGGCCTGGCCGCGGGCACCGAAGCGGCGCGGGTGCGCTACGCGCGGGCTCTGCACGAGGCGGACATCGCGGAGGTGCGGGCCCAGCGCCACGCCCGGGAGCGGCTGCGCCATCAGCACAGCTGGCGGCTCGCCGCAGGGTGAGCGGCCGGGCGACCCCACGGAAACGATGAAGGCCGGGCGTCGTCGGTTTATATCGGCGTCCACCATGGCCCATCCCGTCCATCGCCCCCGCCGCCTGCGCCGTTCGCCCGTCCTGCGTGAGATGGTCCGCGAGACGCGCCTGGACCCGGGGGACTTCATCTACCCCCTCTTCGTCGTGGAAGGCCGGGACGTGCGCCGTCCCATCGCCTCCATGCCGGGCATCTTCAACCTGTCGCTGGAGCACGCCGTCGCCGAGGCGCGCCTGGCGAAGTCGCTGGGCGTGCCCTCCGTCATCCTCTTCGGCATCCCCGACCACAAGGACGCCCAGGGCTCCCAGGCCTACGCGCGCGACGGAATCGTCCAGCGCGCCATCCGTGAAATCAAGGCCGCCGAGCCCGACCTCCAGGTCATCGCCGACGTGTGCCTGTGCGAGTTCACCGACCACGGCCACTGCGGCGTGCTGGAGGGCGGCCACGTCGTCAACGACGCCACGCTGCCGCTGCTCGCGCAGATGGCCGTCACCTGCGCCCAGGCCGGCGCTGACATCATCGCGCCCTCGGACATGATGGACGGCCGCGTGGGCGCCATCCGCCGCGCGCTGGACGAGGTGCGCCTGACGGACATCCCCATCCTCTCCTACGCGGCCAAGTACGCCTCCGGCTACTACGGCCCCTTCCGCGAGGCCGCCCAGAGCGCGCCCAAGGCCGGCGACCGCAAGGGCTACCAGATGGACCCGGGCAACGTGCGCGAGGCCCTGCGCGAAGTCGCCCTGGACGTGGAGGAGGGCGCCGACATGCTCATGGTCAAGCCCGCGCTGGCCTACCTGGACGTCATCCGCGCCGTGCGCGAGCGGTTCGATTTGCCGCTGGCCGCCTACAACGTCTCCGGCGAGTACGCGATGCTCAAGGCCGCCGGGCAGAACGGCTGGATTGACTACGAGCGCGTCATGCTGGAGACGCTCACCGGCATCAAACGTGCCGGCGCGGACCTCATCATCACCTACCACGCGCTGGAAGCCGCGAAGCTCCTGTAGGCAACATCCGCCAGCCCCGCGTGCGGGTTGCCGCTTGATCCGCCGCGGGTGTTGCGCCCAAATAGCCCGCGCACGATGCCCACCAAGAAGCGTCCCAGACGCAAGTCGGAGAAGCCCCCGCCCCAACGCCGGCGCGGCAAGGCTCAGCGCCCCGGCACCGGGCGCTCCCCCGTGGTTCGTACCTCCGTATCCTTGCAGTACAAAGTGGTGGAGCTGTCCACGGTGGACGAGGGAGCGCTGGAGCGCACCCTGAACGAGTGGACGGCGAAGGGCTGGAACCTGGACGGCGTGCAGTTCGCGATGCGCGAGTCCTCCAAGCGGCCCGCCATGGCGTTCCTCTTCTTCACGCGTGAAGGTGTGGCCGTCGAGCCGGACGTGGACGCGGCGCGCTCGAAGCTCCTGCGCCTGTCCGAGTCGGGACCGACGGCGGCGGGGAATGACTGGGCGCCCGGCTCGGGTTCCCAGGCACCGTTCCATCCGTTGAGCGCGCATGAGCGGCTGGCGCGGCTGGCGGGACTGGACGAGCCGGAACCCCACGAGGAGGGTCTCACCTTGGAGCCCGAGGAGTGAGCGCGCAACGCGAGCGGCTCTTCATGACCTCCAGCCGGGGTGGGCGCGCGCTGAGGCTGGTGGTGGAGGACTCCGCCCCGGGCTCTCCGTACCCCAAGGCGTCGCTGTGGCTGCGGCTGGGCGCGCGCGTGGTGGACGTGGGCGTGGCGTGGGGCCTGTACGTGGTGTGTGGCGCCGCGGGCGCCGTCGTCGCGCTGCTGTTCCTCTTGCTCGCCGACGGGATGATTCAGGGCCAGAGCGTGGGCAAGCGCATCTTCGGCGTGAAGGTGATGCACCTGCCCACGCGCTCGGCGGCGCGGCACCGCGACAGCACGCTTCGCAACGCGCCGCTGGCGCTCATCGTCCTCCTGGGAATGATGCCGGAGCCGTTGGGTCCGGTGGCGGCGGCGGCGGGGCTCGTGGCGATTGGCGGCATCGAGGCGTGGCGCGTGGTGAGGGATCCGCTCGGCTGGCGGCTCGGTGACACCTGGGCGCAGACGCAAGTGGTGGATGGGAAGGTTGTGGCGGGCGCAACCGTTGCAGCCCGCGACCCCGTGGCGCATCAGCGTGCACCGGGGAGACTCATGTCCGCGGCGAAGGTGCGCCGCGGTCGCTCGCTGAAGAAGAGAAGGGGGCTCCCGTGCGCATCGCGCTGACCCACAACCTGCGGCTGTCTGATTCGGAAGAAGAAGCGGAGTTCGATACCCAGGAGACGGTCAACGCGCTGGCCTCGGCAATCGAGCGGCTGGGGCATCGACTGGAGCGCTTCGAGGTGAGCGGCCCGGCCTCTCGCACCGTGGCGCGGCTGGAGGCCTACAGCCCCGACCTCATCTTCAACACCGCGGAAGGGCGCCGGGGCCGCTTCCGCGAGGCGTTCTATCCCGCGCTCTTCGACGAGCTGGGCTTCCCGTACACGGGCTCGGACGCGTACGCGCTGGCGGTGACGCTGGACAAGCAGCTCACCAAGCTCGTCCTGGCCAAGCAGGGCATCCGCACTCCGGGCTGGCAGTACGTGGAGAAGCTCAGCGAGCTGACGGCGGAGAACCTGCGCTTCCCCGTCATCGTGAAGCCCAACTTCGAGGGCTCCTCCAAGGGCATCACCCAGGACTCCATCGCGGAGACGCTGGACGAGGTGCGCGCCAAGGTGGCCATCGCGCTGGAGAAGTACCCCGCGGGCGTGCTGGTGGAGGAGTACATCTCCGGCCGCGACTTGACGGTGCCCTTCCTGGCGGCGTTGGACAACGACTACGACGGCGTGCTCACGCCGGTGGAGTACGTGGTGGACCCGGCCGTGACGGCGGGCCGCCGGTACGCCATCTACGACTACGAGCTGAAGACGAAGAAGGAGAGCGCCGTCAGCGTGCGCGCCCCCGCCCAGATTCCGCTGCGCACCGCGGAGGACGTCCGGAAGATGGCGCAGAAGATCTACCAGGCGCTCGACTGCCGCGACCTGGGCCGCATCGACTTCCGGCTCAGCGACGCGGGCGTGCCGTACTTCCTGGAGATCAACGCGCTGCCCAGCCTGGAGCCGGGCGCGGGCATCTACGCGTCGGCGGAGCTGGACGGCCTGCACCTGGACGGGGTCATCAACTCCATCATCCAGAGCGCGGCCAAGCGCTACAAAATCAAGGACTCCGCGCGGCGGCAGGGCAAGCCCGCTCGCAAGACGGGGCCCCTGCGCGTGGGCTTCACCTACAACGTCAAGCGCGTGAAGCCCATGGCCAACGCGGAGGCGGTGGAGGACAGCGAGGCGGAGTACGACTCGCCCAACACGCTGCAGGCCATCCGCGAGGCGATTGCGTCCTGGGGCCACGAGGTCATCGACCTGGAGGCCACCGCGGAGCTGCCCACGGTGCTGTCCAGCACGCCGCTCGACATCGTCTTCAACATCGCCGAGGGCTTCAAGGGCCGCAACCGCGAGAGCCAGGTGCCCGCGATGCTGGAGCTCCTGGACATCCCGTACACGGGAAGCGACCCCGCCACGCTCTCCATTGCCTTGGACAAGGCGCTGGCGAAGAAGATTGTCCGCCAGGCCGGCATCCTCACGCCCAACTTCCAGCTGATGGCCACGGGCAAGGAGCGGCTCAACAAGGAGTTCACCACCTTCCCGCTCATCGTGAAGCCGGTGGCGGAGGGCAGCTCCAAGGGTGTCGTCACCAAGAGCGTCTGCCACAGCGAGGCGGAGCTGCGCGAAGTGGTGCGCGAAATCGCCAGCAAGTACCAGCAGCCCGCGCTCATCGAGGAGTACATCGGCGGGCGTGAGTTCACCGTGGGCCTGCTCGGCGAGCGCCGTCCGCGCGTGCTGCCGCCCATGGAGATCGTCTTCCTGGACAAGGGCGAGAAGAACCCCGTCTACAGCTTCCAGCACAAGCTCGATTGGACGGACCGCATCCGCTACGACGCGCCCGCCAAGCTGGAGCCCGCGCTGCTGGAGAAGCTGCGCACGGCGGCGCGAAGCTCGTTCATGGCGCTGGGGTGCCGCGACGTCGCGCGCATCGACTTCCGCATGGACGACAAGGGGCGCATCTACTTCATCGAGTGCAACCCGCTGCCGGGCCTCACGCCGGGCTGGAGCGATTTGGTGCTCATCGCCCAGGGCGCGGGCATGGACTACCGCGCGCTCATCGGCGAAATCATGGCCCCCGCCATCCGCCGCTACAAGGAGCGCGAGGCGCGCCGCGCCGCCACCGAGCACGCCTCCACCGTGTCTCACCACCACCACAAGGGCCCCTCGCTCGACGAGGCCGGCGCGCTCGTCCCGGCGACCGTCACGCCCGCTCCCGCCACCACGGCGGCGCCTGGTGGCAACGGTGGCAACGGCAACGGCACGGGTGGCAACGACGCGTCGGCGCACGGTGACGTGCCCCCGCGCATCGAAGCCAAGGCCTGACGACAAGCCCCGACGCTCGGGGCCTTGCTCCTTCACACGCGGCCCGCTCCCGTTCTCACGTGGAGCGAGGCCGCGTTCTCATTCGCGAGCCTGAAGATATTACGCGTTCGGAGTGGTTGACGGTGGGTGATGGTCCGCTAGTGTGCCCGGCATGGTGCACATCCCCGAGTACAAGGGACCGCGGGTTCGCGCTCGCGAGCTGGGTCTTCCGCTGGGCCGCTTCAAGCCCGGGAAATACAACGCCATCACCGACGTGGAGGGCGTGCTCGTAGGCCACTGCACGCTCATCCAGGGCGACGGCCCGCTGAGACCGGGCCACGGCCCGGTGCGCACGGGCGTGACGGCCATCATGCCCAACAAGGGCAACATCTTCATGGAGCGGATGACGGGCGGAGGCTTCGTGCTCAACGGCGCGGGCGAGGTCTCCGGCATGACGCAGCTCATGGAGTGGGGCCTCATCGAGACGCCCATTCTTCTCACCAACACCATGGCGGTGGGCGCGGTGTCGGACGGCGTGGCGCGCCACCTCGTCGAGCGCTACCCGGGCATCGGCGACGAGCATGACGTCATCATCCCTGTCGTCGGCGAGTGCGACGACTCCTGGCTCAACGACATCTCCGGCCGGCACGTGCGCGAGGAGCACGTCTTCGAGGCCATCCGCAACGCCGCCTCCGGCCCGGTGGCCGAGGGCAACGTGGGCGGCGGCACCGGCATGGTGACGTGCGACTTCAAGGGCGGCATTGGCACGTCCTCGCGCAAGCTGCCGGAAGTCCTGGGCGGCTACACGCTGGGCGTGCTGGTGATGTCCAACTTCGGGAAGATGCACAACCTTCGCGTGGGCGGCCTGCCCGTGGGCGAGGTGCTGGCGGAGAAGTTCAAGGGCGCGCCCACCCGGGGCAAGACGTACGGCTCCATCATCGCGGTGGTGGCCACGGACGCGCCGCTGCTCAGTCATCAAATCAACCGCCTGTGCAAGCGGGTGGGGCTGGGCATTGGCCGGGTGGGCAGCTACGCGGCGCACGGCTCGGGGGAGATTGTCGTCGGCTTCTCCACCGCGAACATCATCCCGCGGCGCACGCAGAAGATGGTCTACAAGCTCAAGCTCCTGTTGGATCAGCGGTTGGATCCGCTCTACGAGGCGGTGATGGAGGCCACCGAGGAGGCCATCCTCAACGCCATCTGCATGGCCACGTCCATGACAGGGGCCAACGGGAACCACTGCCCGGCGCTCCCCCTGGACGAGGTCCGCCGCTTCGTGGACGCCTGCAAGCCCATCTTCGCCTCGGTGAAGAAGCGGCCCCAGCAGAGCAGCGCCCCCGCCTCCCGGGAGCGGCCCACCGACGAGGACCGGGAGGGGGAGGTGACGGTGTCCACCGCCAGACCCACCCAGGTCCGGGGGGCGGAGGGGATTCCCTTCCCGACGCGGCCCGCCCCGGACGTGGAACCCGGGGGGGGGCCTGGGGCCGAGCAGGCCCCTTCAGGCCCTTCTGAGGGTTCCTCTTCCGGCAGCCCCTCGGGTTCTGATAGTTAAGCGCCTCTTTTCACGTCTCCATACCGGAGCACAGGAGTCAACGATGGCCCGCAGCAAGAGCAAGCACCGCCGCGTGCAGATGAAGATCAAGCAGGCCTGGAAGAAGCGGGCCAAGAAGAACAAGGCCGAAGCGAAGGCCGCCGAGAGCAAGAAGAAGTAGTCCCGTCGCCTCCGTTGGCGGCCCGTGGCGCTATTCCCGGGTCGCCGAAAACGGAGTGATGAGGCTGCACCGCTGGGGCGCCGTTCCGCTCGGGCGAGAGTAGTTGCCGGTATACGTCCCATCGAGTCGCGCCGTGCCGCCGTCCCCCTCGAAGGACGTGTAGCGACCGGCGAGGCTCAGGGTGTCCATCCTCCCGCCATCCATGGCTCCGCCCAGTGAGCCGGCGAGGGTGAACGAGCCCTCCGCGGACACGTTCCCCAGCAGCCCCACGCCCTCCAGATTGCCGATGAGGCGGTCTCCGGAGCGGGTGATGTCCAGCGGCCTGCCCCGGGGCAGCTCCACGCCCAGCAGGATGCAGTCGGCCGGGACGCCGCCGTCGCCGAAGTTCATCCGGTAGCGGCCTTCCAGGGGCGGACAATCGGTGCAGGGCGAGGCGCCATCTCCACAGCCCGGGGCGCCCAGTCCCAGGGCGAGGGCCAGCGCGGCGACGCCGGTGAGAGTCAAACGTCCAGTATTCAGAGCGGGTGTTTTCATGTGGGGGGTGTCGGACTTCCCGGCGGGAAGCGCGATTCCTAGGTTGGGGGTGGGCAGTGGGCTCGTCGGGCGGGGTGGGGTGGGGCGGTGGCTGATTCGCGGCGGTGGTCGAACTACGTGTTCGCGGCGCTGTTTGCGCTCGCGCTGATTCTTTTCTCCAGGATTCTGTTGCCGTTCTTGATGCCCGTGTTGTTGGGCGGCTTCCTGGTGGTCCTGTTCATGCCGGTCCAGGACTACCTGTGCCAGAAGCTGCGGGGCCGCAAGCCCCTCTGCGCCGGGTTGTCCACCCTCACGGTGTTCTTCCTCATCCTCGCGCCGCTGGCGCTGGTGGGGTGGATGGTGGCGCGCGAGGTGTTCCAGTTCGTGGGGCAGGCGCAGGACCTGCTGGAGCGGGTGGACCTGCGTCACCAGTTCGCGTCCAGTCTGCCCCGGGGCCTGAGCCGCTACATCCGCCTGGACTTGGAGAGCGCGGAGACGGAGCGCTCGCTGATGGCGGCGGTGACGGGCGGCGCGGCGCTGCTGAAGGACCTGGTGGGCGCGGGCACGGAGCTGGTCATCAACATGTTCCTGATGACGGTGGCCATGTACTACTTCTTCCTGGATGGTCGCCGGCTGGTGGCGGAAGTCACGCGGTTGATTCCGTTGGATCGCCGCTACTTCGAGGCCTTCTCGCGCGAGTTCACCGACGTCGCCTACGCGATTGTCTACGGCAACACCATCACCGCCATCGTCCAGGGCGCGGTGGGCTTCGTGGGCCTGCTCATC
Source organism: Myxococcus qinghaiensis (assembly GCF_024198215.1). Lineage (GTDB taxonomy): Bacteria > Myxococcota > Myxococcia > Myxococcales > Myxococcaceae > Myxococcus > Myxococcus qinghaiensis. Next base: position 138,218 of record NZ_JAKCFA010000007.1, on the reverse strand, counting down.
GCCGGGGTGCCGCACGCCGGGGTATGGGGCGCGGCCATGGTGTTGGTGGCGCTGGTGCCGGTGGGCGGTACGGCGCTGGTGTGGGGTCCCATCGGCGCGGTGCTCATCGCGGTGGGCCAGGTGAGCGAGGGCGTCTTCCTGCTGGCCTGGGGAGCGTTCCTCGTGGGGAGCATCGACAACGTCATCCGTCCCCGGCTGTGTGGCTCGCGCATGGCCCTGCACCCGCTGCTCGTCTTCCTGTCGATGTTCGGCGGGCTGGCGGTGTTCGGGATGATGGGCCTCTTGGTGGGGCCGCTCATCGCCTCCATCTTCATGGCGATGGTGCGCATCTACCGGCGAGACTTCCTGGGCATCGGCCGCGCGCAGTACGTCGCGGAGGTGGACCGCTCGGAGGAGGAGCGTGGGATGGACTCGGAGTCGTCCCCCGTGCCTGGCCAGACGGTGGTGGGGGCTCCGGCGCACCTCAACGCCTGACCGGACAGCCGGGCAAGCCTGGACTTCGCATGCGGGGTGGGTGAACCTTCCACTCCTGAATGATGAACACCCAACACGCGATGGTTCGCTGGGGCCTGGTGCTCTTCGTGGCGGTGGCGCTGGCCTCTCCGGATGCGCTGGCGCAGGTCGTCAAGAGGAAGCGCGCGGCCCCGGCCCAGGTGGTGGCGCCCAAGGCGAAGCCCAAGGCCAAGGCCGTCAAGACTCGGAAGGCGGCCGCGCCCAAGGGGGCGACTTCCCCCAAGGGGGCAACTCCCAAGGAGGAGCCCAAGCGCCTCGTCGTGCTGACGCTGGAGGGTGATCGCGGCGGGAAGGTGCGCGGACAGCTCGAGTCCGCCTTGCGCCGTTCGAAGCAGGTGAAGGTCCAATCGCTCAAGCAGTACGCGACGCTGGCGAAGAAGGACGGGCTGAAGGGCGCCGCCCTCTTCACGGACCAGGGTCTGGCCGCCGTGGCGCCGAGGATGAAGCTGGACGCGGCCGTCACCGGCACGGTGGGTCCGTCGGGCCTGACGGTGCGCGTGCTGGACGCGAGCGGCGCCGTGCTGGGTGAGCAGGACGTGAAGCTGACGAAGGGCAAGCTGTCCTCGGCCGATGCGAAGGGCGCGGTGCTCGCCGTCGTCGAGTCGCTGTCGGCTCCGACGCGCGCCTTCGAGCCTCCCGCGGGCGTCACGCCCACCGAGCCGATGAAGCCCGCGGAGCCGGTGGCACCTCCGCCCGTCGTCGCCGAGGCCCCGCCGCCGAAGCCGCCCGCGAAGGTCGAGGAAGCTCCGATGGAGGCCCCCAGGCCGGTGGAGCCCGCGCCCGTGGCGGAGCGGCCCATCGAGTCGCCGAAGCCGCTTCCCCCCGCGAAGGTGCCCGAGACGAAGACGCCGGAGGCCCTGGCCATCGCCCCGCAGCCGACGGACGGGCCGCCTCCCATGGAGGAGGACCCCGAGTCCCACACCTCCACGGATCCGTTCCTGGAGGTGGCGCTGGATACGGGCTCGGGTGGCACCGTGGGCAAGGAGCCCGTGCGTCCGCCGCTGGCCCGGCTCACGTTGGGCGGCACGACGACGTGGCGCAAGTACTGCGCGCGCCCGGGCGTGAAGTCGTGTGACGAGTTTGATCGCAAGAGCGAGGACGAGCAGCTCGGAGATCGCTCAGACTACGAGTCATCGGTGCCGTACCTGGGCATCTCCGCGGAGCTGGAGCTGCTGCCGCTGGCGCGACACACCTCTCCGCTGCGAGGCCTGGGTGCGGTGCTGGGCTATCGGCGCGGGTATGCGTCCACGAACGTGACGCTGTTCAACGACGCGGGGCAGTCCGTCACGCGCGAAGTCGTGGCCACCGACTCGGTGCTCACCGCGCAGGCGATGTACCGCTACTACTTCGGCCTGGGCTCGGCACATGAGCAGCTCGGCTACGCGGGCGCGCGCGCGGGCCTGCTGACGCGCTCCTTCGACGTGGACGAGTCCGCCGCCAGCCCGCTCTCCGGCACGCACCGCCTGTACCCCGCCGTGGGCCTGGAGGTGTCGGTGCCGCTGATTCGTCAGGTGCGCCTGGAGGCCGCGGGACAGCTCTTCATCAGCCCGAAGCCGGGGCAGGGCTTCGACGACGAGGGCGGCGCGTTGGATTTGGAAGTGAGTGACTACGGTACCTCGGTGTCGACGTTCGGCTGGGAGGCGGAGCTGGGCGTGGCCGGCGAGCTGTGGGGCCCGTTCGGCTACCAGGTGCGCTTCAAGGTGTCGCGCTACAAGGACACCTTCAGCGGCCTCGGCACGCGGACGGGCTGGGACAACGGAGGCGTGGCCGAGGACACGTACTCCAGCATCCACTGGGGCCTCACCGCGTCGTACTGACGCGGCGGGCTTCAAGGCGCGAGGGCGGAAGTTCTCGCGCCGCTTCCCAGATGGGACGCAGCGCCTGGGCGACGGCCGTCACCACGTCGGCGAGCTGCTCGGGGCGCCCCTCCGGCTCACTGGCCCGGTAGCGTGCCCACTTCTCCAGGCTCCACGGGCTGCGGCCGAACTCGCCACCGATGAGCCGCTCCATCACCTCCAGCGAGTCTCCGCGCGCGGCGAAGGCGAGCCGCAGCGCGTGAGGCAGCAGCTCCGCCTCCAGCGGCGCGTACCGCGTGAGGAGGTACGTGTCGAAGAGGTCCTTCGGGCGGAACCGGCCCTTGCCGCGCTCGAAGAGGCCGTGCACCTTCCACGCGAGCAGCGTCTCCGGACGACAGGCGAGGACGCGCGCGGGCGCGGCGTCGGAGGACTCGTAGTCAATCCACGAGGGCGGAGGGTCCATCGGGTCGCCGAAGCCCAGGTCGATGCGCAGCTCGAAGGCCGACTCCACCCCGGGCAGCCGCGTCTCCACGTGGATGCGCACGCCGGGAAACTCCGTCTCCTCCCAGATGACCTCGGAGCGCAGGGCGCCGAAGGTGAAGCCATCTCCCGCGTCGTCGCGCAGCAGTCGCTCCATCCGGTCGACGCTCGCGTGCTTGTCGAAGGGGAAGCTCGCGAGGAAGTCCAGGTCCTCGACGGGACGAGGCACCGGGCCGCTCCACCGGCGCATCATCAGCCCGCCCCGGAGGATGAGCGTGGAGACCTCTGGTGAGCGCGCGAGGCGGCGCAGGACGGCGACGCTCGCGCGCAGGGGCAGCGAGTGCGCACTCACGGCGAGGTCTCCAGCGAGCCCCGGTCCAGCCCGAGGTTGGAGCACAGGACGGCGATGCCCGCGCGCAGGGAGAGTGAATGCGCGCTCACGGCGAGGCCTCCAGCCAGCCCCTGTCCAGCCCGAGGTTGGAGTCGTAGACGGTGAACTCCCGCAGTCGCTGCGTCAGCGTCAGGCCCAGCCCGGACAGGTCCTCCAGCAGCGCGTTGAAGCGCGCATCCGCGTTCGCCTTGCCCAGGTGATAGACGCGCAGCGTGACGAAGCGCTCGCTGGCGCCGTCCTCGCGAATCTTCCGCGCGTTGCGAGACAGGTGGGCGCCATGCCGCGTGCAGCGGGCTTGTAGGGCATCCAGGCCCTCGCCGCTGGTGGGAATCAATGCCTTCACATGGAACTCGAAGTAGTTGGCGGGCTGGGCGCACGCTGTCTCGTCGTCCTCGGGCATGTCGCGGTTCTTCCCGAGCGCCTCCAGCTTCATGCGCGTCACGTCGAAGCCCTGGCTCGCGAGCGCGCGCGCCATGCCCCTCACTTCCTCCAGGGCCTGTCGGAGCGTGCCGTGGTGGTAGGAGGCCGTCATGGGCTGGAAGGGCTCGGCACCCCGGCCCAGCTCGATGAAGATGCACTTCGCCGAGGCCGCGTCGCAGAACGCGCGGAAGCGCTGGAGGTCCTCCTCGGTGCGGGCGGAGACGGTGAGGTGGGCCTCGTAGGCGCCACCGGGAGACGCGACGCGCAGTCGGTCCGCCAGCTCCAGGTAGGGACGGTGCCGCATGTTGAGGAAGAACTTGTTGCGGGCCATCTCCCCAAGCGTGCGCTGGTAGCCGTCCGGTAGCCACGCGCCGTCCCAGCCATAGCCACCGTCGCCCCGGGGCTCGGTGAGCAGCATGCCTTCGATGGAGTCCTCGAAGAGGGCGACGCGGTCCGGGTGCCCATCCTCGGAGAAGGCCACGGCCACGCGGGTGCGGCCCCGACGGCCGCCGTTCTTCGCGAGGAAGGCGCGCTCACCGAGCCCCAGCAGCTCCTTCTTGAAGCGGGCACCGGTGAAGGCCTCGCCGTCGTCCAGCTCCAGCGCGGTGGTCTCCACGAAGCACGGCACGCCAAGCTGCGCGTGGGCGGCCAGCACCTTGCGCTTCGCGATGGTGGCGAGGTCCAGCGGCGCGGAAGTCCCATCCTCCGCCGCGGTGAGCCCAGGCAGGGCCCGCTTCTGCCAGATGATGTCGAGGCCCGCGAGCAGCCGGGAGACCTCGTCGGCCTTGTGTTGGTTGCCGGTAACGAAGATGGCCCGAGTCACGGGAGCACGTCCTTGGGTGGGCGCGCCGAGGGGCGCCAGTTCCAGATGGCGGGCCGCCCCGTATTCTCTGGCAGGAGGCTCCCGTCCACCTTGTCGCGACGGACATACTTGGTCAGCAGCTCCACCCTGACACCCTCGCCGTCCTGGCGCTCGAGTCGCCACACCGCCCCTTCGACGGAGTCCAGCGCGTGGTGGAACCCGCCTGCTGGCAGGCGTGCCATGGCGGTGTCGATGTCCAGCGCTCCGCCCTTGTGGATGACGCCCGGGGTGATGAACCCGCCTGCCTGGACGCGGGAGGTGAGCTGGGCCCAGGGCAGGCGCGTGCCCTGGTGCATCAGGTCGAAGGCGACGAAGGGCTCATGGGTCAGCGCATAGCGGGTGCCGTGCGCGAGCGCGAGCCACTCTCCCACCAGCCACTCGCCAGGTTGGAGCACGGCAAGGAAGCGCTCCGTGTGGGTGGCGACCCAGGCGGACCAGAGCTGGCGGGCTTCATTGGGAGAGTGGGCGGCGAGCCGGCCCTCGCGGCCCAGGGCGACGATATCGTCTCCCAGCCGAGCGGCGGCGACACAGGAGCCGTCCAGCTTCTCCAGGACGACGACGTGGTCTTTCTCGTCGCGAAGACGCTCGGTGCAGATGCGCGCCAGCGCCAACGACAGGTGCTTGTCCGCGGGCCCCGTGCGGGAGCCGGGCAGGTGCGGAATCGAACCGTAGGCCTTGCGACCCAGGGGGCGCGGAGTGTCGTCCAGGGAGGTCACCACCGCTGGACTATGCCCGCTGCTTCAGACGAATGCTGGCGCGTCGCCGCGAGTACGACGGGTGCTACTGCACGCGGTGCAGGCGGGGCTCGGCGTGCTCCCGGTCCTCACCGCGCTGGCGGGGGACGCGCTGCCTCACCCAGGGGGCCTCCAGCTCGTCCGGGAAGAAGAGGTCTTCACCCAGCCCCTCCACTCGGACCTGGATGAGCGGATCCGCGGGGTACTGGCGGCTGGGGTCGTCGTAGACGAGCGCCACGACGGTGCCGGTGCGACCGAGGAACCCCGGGCTGATGGTGCCGTCCGAGGAAGTGCTGACGACCGTGACGTGCTCTCCGATTCGCACCGGTGCTCCGTCCACGTCCGTGCTCACGATGAGAGAGGGGTCCAGGGTCATGGGGCGTAGGAGCGGGGCTTGAGGGAGCGAGACATGACGAGGGCCACCCCACAGATGAGCGCCCACGCGAACAGGTGGTAGGTGGCCACGTGACGCCAGTCCTGTTCGCACGCCAGCTCACCGACGAAGGCTCCCGTCGTGCCGACGGACAACCCGGCGCACAGGGCGCGCAGGGGTTGGAAGGCCGCGCCGCGCAGCATCCACAGCGCCACCACGAGCGGCGCCGCGCCCACGGCCAGGTGGCTCACCGTGCACACCCAGGCAGGCAGGGACGGCGTCGTGCTGGGCGAGCCCCGCGCGAGCACCAACGTCGCCGCGCAGGCCATGGCCAACCCCACGCCGGCTCGACGCAGACCCCGTCCACGCGGGGACAGCGCGCCCCAGGCACAGACGGCGCTGGTCAGGAGCAACAGCAGCAGCAGGGGAACGCGCGCCAGCAGGGCCGGGGGGGTGAGCGCGCCAATGGCCAACATGACGCAGGCCACCAGCACGGCGAGCCCACCGGAGGACGCCATCATCCAGACGGCCTGCGTGCGCCAGGGCCGCACCGGCTCGCGCAGGGCCAGCTCTCCGCGTGCGCTCGCGAGGGCGCGTTCGAGCGCGCTGCTCCGCGCGGGGGGCGCTTCCTTGAGAAGGGCGTCGATGTCGATGGGCGGCTTCATCACGCCTCTCCCAGCCCGCTGAGCAGCTCACGGAGCTTCTCGTAGCCACGGTGTGCCCGCAGTCGCGCGGCGCCCGCGCTGATGCCCCGGAGCGAGGCAATCTCCTCGAACGACCAGCCTTCCACCTTGCTGAGCACCACCGCCTCGCGATGGTCCGGCGGAAGACTCTGCAGCGCGTCCAGGAGGTGGCGGCGGAGGGCGGGGTCCCCGGAGGGTGGGGGCACGGATGTGGGGGCGCCTGTGCCCTCGCCCGAGGAGTAGGACTCCACATGCTGACGATGACGCAGCGAATCGCGCGCGGCGTTGGCGGCGATGGTCATCAGCCAGGGGACGAAGCGGGTGCCGGGCTCATAGCGACCCCGGGCGCGGATGACGGACAGGAAGGTGGTCTGCAAGAGGTCCTCGGCGAGCGAGCCGTCGCGAACCATGCGCGTCAGAAAGCCCTGCACGCGGCCGGAGTGGCGCGCGAAGAGGGCCTCGAAGGCGTCTGGTGCTCCATCGCAGAACCGTTCCATGAGCTCTTCGTCCGAGGGACTCCCCATCACCCGGCTCATGGACGGCCCGCCCTGAAATATGTTTCCAGCCTGGAACCCGCGTGCTCCACGCCACCCAACCCGTCGTAATCACGGACGATGCCGGGCGTGCTCACCCGGGCTGAAGCACCAGCCGCGCGATTTCCGGCGGCGCGGCCACGCGCATCGGCGGCCCGACGAAACCACATCCCCGGCTGACGTAGATCTGCGAGTCGCCCGTGCGGCTGAGTCCCGCGTTGCGTTGTCCCCAGATGGCGTCGGCCATGAGGTTGCCAGGGAACATCTGCCCCCCGTGGGTATGGCCGGAGACCTGGAGGCCCACCCCGCGCCGGGCGACCTCGTCGAAGTTGGACGGCTGGTGTGCCAGGAGGACGGAGGCCCGGTCCGGATTCACGCCTCGCAGCGCCGCGTCCAGGTCGTACCCGGGCTCGCCCATCCGGGCCGCGCTCCAGTCGTCGACTCCGGCCAGGGTGAAGGACGCACCCGTCTCGCCGATGTCCACGGCGCGGTTGCGCAGCACGGTGATGCCCAGTCGCTCCAGGTAGGCCACCCATGACGATGCGCCAGAATAGTAGTCATGGTTGCCGGTGACGAAGAACACGCCGTGCCGGGCGCGCAGCGCGCCGAAGCCCGCGACGTAGGCACCCAGACGCTCCACGCTCCCATCCACCAGGTCCCCGGTGATGGCGATGACGTCCGGCTTCAGGGCGTTGGTGCGCGCCACCAGCTCGTCCACGAAGTGTCGCTGGAGCACGTCTCCGATGTGGATGTCGGTGAGCTGCACCAGGGAGAACCCATCCAGGGCCCGCGGCAGCCGGGGCAGGCGCACCGGGATGTCGCGCACGTCGGGAGGGTGGAATGCGCGCCACGCGCCAAAGGTGCTCACTCCAGCACCCGCGAGCCCCGCGCCCACGGCCAGTCCTCCGGTGAGGATGGCCCGGCGCTCGGGGGAGGGCGGTTGTGAGCGAAGCTCGGGAGCGAGTGCGGTGCGTCGCGCGCGCCACCGTGAGACGGCGCGCTGGCCGAGCTCCACGGCGAGCGTGAAGAGGAGCAGGTACAGCACCAGCCCCATCCACACGAGCAGGCCGATTCCGATGATGCGCCCGAACTCGGAGGGGAACAGGCCGCCGAGGAGCCTGAAGCCGACGGCCCCCAGGAAGCCGACGCCGAACAGGACCTGGGCGCCGAGCCGCAGCCCGCGTCGCGCCGTCTGGTCGCGCACCAGCCGGCGGTAGAGGTAGACGTGCGCGGTCGCCATCACCGCGAGGACCGGGACGAGGAACAAGAGGAGGCTGAGCCAGCGTGGCATCGTGCTCCTGCATAGCGGAAGCGTGCCGGGGGCGCCCGTGCAATTCGCTCCGGGGGCCCTGTCGGCAGGCAGGCGGTCACGCTTCTGCTTTCGTGAGGAGGCGCTCCGGGGCAGGCTGGGGGTCCGTTCAGCGCCGGACTCCGGCACACTCCTTCCGAGGCCCCCATGTTTCGCTCCCTGCTGCTCTGCGCCGCCCTGATGCTCCCCCTCGCGGGCTGCGACAGCGATGAAGTGGACACGCCGACGCCGGACACGGGCAACCCGGACAATGGCGACCCCACCAAGGTGACGTACGCGGAGAGCCTGAACGTGGACCTGGCGGCGATGACGCTCAGCTCCAGCGGCCTCTACACCCAGGACCTGGGAGCGCCGGGCGAGGGTGACGTGGCCACCTCGGGCAAGCGCGTCTACGTGCACTACACGGGCTGGCTGCCGGACGGGAAGAAGTTCGACTCGTCCGCGGGCAAGTCCCCCATCGACTTCACCCTGGGCCAGGGGGCCGTCATCAAGGGGTGGGACCAGGGCATCGCCGGCATGCGCGTGGGAGGCAAGCGCCGCCTCGTCATCCCGTCCTCGCTCGGGTACGGGTCGCAGGGCAGCTCGGGCGCCATTCCGCCGTACTCGGTGCTCGTCTTCGACACGGAGCTCATCCTCGTCCGCTGACGAGAGGCTCCTCGCCGGCCTGGATTCTTCGGGAGCCGGCGAGGGGTGATATAGGCGGCGCACGTCTGCCGGGACGTCGGGGCCCTCGGGTAGGGTTGCCGATGTGGGGGTCTCATCTCCCGGCCAGGGGGACGCGCAATGTCAGGGTCCGAGGCGGAAGTGCCCGAGTCGAACGGGGAACGAGCCAGTGCGGAAGGCACGCTCCAGGCGCTGCAATCCCTGATGGGGCTGGAGTCGGCCGCGACGGCGGCCAGGCTCTACGAGGAGCTGGGCTCCGCGCAGCGCGAGCGGCTGCTGCGCGACGCGGCGGCGACGCCTCCGGAGGTGCGCAAGCAGCTGGCGGAGGTGCTGCGGTGGGCGCGGGACTTCTCCGGCGCCGCGCGGCTCCTGGTGGGCTGCGGCGAGGACTCGCGGATGGCGGCGCTCTACGTCCAGGGCGGCCAGTACGTGGACGCGGCGGAGGCCTGGCTGCGCGCGGGTGAAGCGGACCGTGCCGCCGCCGCCTTCGAGCGTGGTGGCGCGCTGGAGCGGGCGCTGGATGTCTACCGGGGCCTGGGCGCGCGAGAGCCGGTGGCGCAGTGCCTGGTCCGCCTGGGCCGTCCCTTCGAGGCGGCGCTCATCTACCGCGAGCTGGGTCAGCCCCACGCGGAGGTGGAGGCGCTGGGCAGCGTGCCGGCGGGCGATGGACGGCACGTGGAGTCGGTGCTGCGCATGTGCATGTTGCTGGACGCGGAGGGCTTCACGCGCAGGGCGCTGGCGCTGCTCGCGGACACGATGCGGGGCTCGGAGGTCGCTCGGGGCGACCCCGCGCTGGCCGCGGAGAAGGCGCGCCTCTTGCGCCGCATGGGCATGGACGCGGAGGCGGAGGCCGTCATCGCGCGGCTGCCTTCCCAGCGCGCGTCGCCCGAGGCGAACGGCTACGGGTATCTCAAGGCGATTCCCATCTTCGGCGAGCTGTCGCTGGACGACATGAAGGACCTGTATCGCGTGGCGCGACAGGTGCTCATCCCCGCGGGCGCGGTGGTGCTGGAGAAGGGCGCCGCGGGCGTGGGCCTCTTCGTGTTGCTGGAGGGCACCGTGGATGTCTTCAGCGGCACGGAGGACGACGCGCGCCGGCTCAACACGCTCGGGCCCGGGGCCTATCTGGGAGAAATCTCGCTGGTCCAGGACGCGCCCGTGTCCGCCCGCGTCAAAGCGCGCACCGCCGTCCGCGCGCTGCGCATCACCCGCGCGGGCTTCCAGCACTACCTGGACACGCATGAGGCCGCCGCGCTGCGCATCTACCGGCTCTTCACCCAGAACCTCGCCGCACGCGTTCGGGCTCTCAGCGCCTGAGAGAAACACCTCCGCCGGTAGGGTTGAGCTGGGACAATCTTGCGTCAGGAGCAGGACACTTCGAAACTCGCGGATGTCGTTATCTCCAAGGAGAAGCTCCGCATGTCTTCGAAGCTCGTGTTCGCCGTCGTGACCCTGCTGTCGATGTCCGCTTTCGCCGAAGAGGACCTGAAGCCCGCGCAGGAGGAGGCCAAGGCTTCCTTCGAGGAGGCGACCGCCGAGGCGCTGAAGGCCGCCAACGAAAAGTGCGGCACGAAGCTCGCCGTGAAGACGGACTTCCAGAACTTCAAGCCGGAGGACTGGTCGGGCACGAGCTTCAGCTCGTACTGTGAAGCGGCGATCAACGGGGTGACGAGCCTGTGTGAGCGCCCGGCGTACAAGAAGTCGATCGCGAAGAAGGTCACCAGCTTGTCGTGCCTGTTCAGTGGCGTGAAGCCCGCGGACAAGAAGGACACCAGCGTCAACGGGGCGACGCAGGCGAACATCTCGCTCGACAAGGGCACCCTCACGTACCGCATGGGGAAGGACCACACGAACATCGAGGACAACACCAAGGCCGTGCTCGAGAAGGCGCTGAACTGACCATGGCGCGGAGGCTGGCGGTGATGTTCGCGCTGCTCGTGGCCCAGGCGGCCGTGGAGGCGGAGTCCCTGGAGGCCCTGTCGCTCAAGGTCTACCGGGGCAAGGACGGACAGACGTTGGAGGTCGTCATGCTGGCTCCTCGCGAGTCGGCGGCGGCGGTGCTCCAGCTTCGCGGTGCCGACTCCGAACATGATGGCCTCGCGGTGCGCTGCAAGGCGCGGAGCACCCGGGCCGGTGTCGACTACGTGGCCCGTCATCGCGGTGCGGACTGGGTGTTGGCGTCCGAGCGTGAGAGCGGTGTCTTCGAGGTCTATGTGCCGGGCAAGCCCGCCTTCCGCGTGCGGTTCAATCAAGAGGCGACGGATGCCGCGTCCGCCTCCGAGGTCCTCACCGCGCACACCCTGCAACGTGAGTCCGGGAGGGTCGCCGCCTTCGAGAAGAAGGCGTGGCCCCATTTGGAGAAGAAGTACACCGCGCGCGCCGCCGAGTCCCTGACGGCGCTGCGTGGTGCTTGTGGCACGTCGGCGAGCTTCAGCTTCGACTGGAAGACCTTCGATGACACGGTGATGGCCGACGTGGATGTCTGGGCCGCCTGCGCACCGCTGCTCACCCAGGCGCGGACCCGCTGTGCCGCGCTGAAGGACGTCACTGTGCTGTCGTGTCGCTTCGGGCCGGCGCTCGCGCTGGAGCGCAGCGGCTCCACGCTCATCTTCACCACGGTCCGCGAGGGCGCGGCCACCGGGGCGGCGTTTCTCGGCGGGAGGCTTGGACGATGAAGCGACACGCGGTGGTGATGGCTTGTCTGATGTCCACGGTGGCGGTGGCGAAGCCTCCGGCGACGCTCGCGGACCTCCAGGCGTTGTCCTCCCAGCAGGCCTGGGCGGAGCTGCTGGAGCGCGCGGAGGAGGTTCCCCCCGCGACGCGCACGGAGGCCTGGCGAGGCCTGGTCACCGAGGCCGCGACGGCGGAGGTCGAGGCCGTCACGCCCACGGACAAGGAGCCGTTCGCAGCGGCGCGGAAGGCGCACACCCTGGGCCAGCGGTATGCCTTCCTCACCAAGGCCCCGGCCTATACCGCCGTGCGTGACGCGAGCGCGGTGAAGGGGCTGGAGCGCTGCCTCGCGAAGGAGGGGCGCGACTGTGTCGAGACGTATCAACAGCTCGCGGTGGGCACCGGGCCGGAGTCCGCGCTGAAGGCCGCCCGGCTCGTGAGGCAGGGCCGCTTCGCGTATGTGGCGATGCCGCTCTTCGCCCTGGCGGTGGGGGAGCGCAAGGACTCCGAAGCCTGCAAGGACGAGGCGCTCGGGGAGACGGTGCTCGCGGCGCTGGACCTGCCCAAGGACGACGCTCGCGCGGCGGAGGCGAGGAAGGTGGCCTTCGAGCGGTGCTGGGCGGCGCTGGGCGCGAAGCTCAAGGCGGCCACGGTGGGCGCCTCCTCCTCCTTCCTGGCGAACACCTGCCAGCCCATGCGCACCCGCAAGGCGCTCACGGAGCTGCAGGACGACCTGTGCAAGGACGCGGAACTCTGAGCCGGACCGGGCCGATGCGCATCGCTCACCCGCGTTGCGCACGCGGTTGCGCCGAGCATCCAGGGGCGTGAGTTGACAATGGCTGTCGTCTGTCTTAACTCATACGCATCATGAGGCCCGTCTCCTTCACTGCCCTGCTGATTGCGCGCTTCCCCGCGCCGGCGGCGGACGTGTGCCTTTCCCCCCGTCACGAGGTTCTGCTCGACATTTGAGCAGGCGGGCCGGAGTCCTTCCGGTGCGCGGGTCGCTGGTTCCCGCGTGTCGTGAAGCCCGGTTCCGCCATGGCTCCGTCTGAGCCGTCGTGTGTCCTCACGCGTCCCTGAGCGGGCCCTTCGAGCCCCTCCGGCAAGTCGCGCGTGCGTGCGCCTGACGACTCCACGCCCGTCGTGTCTCCAACCGGCTCCTCAATCATTTTCCAACCCGCGGGCCTCGCTGCCCGACGGGAACAGGAGTCCTTTATGTCCCGCAGCACTCGCATCGAGCGGTATCGCAACATCGGCATCATGGCGCACATCGACGCGGGCAAGACGACGCTCACCGAGCGCGTCCTGTTCTTCACCGGTCGCATCCACTCCACGGGCGAAGTCCATGACGGCTCCACGGAGATGGACTGGCTGCCGCAGGAGAAGCAGCGCGGCATCACCATCACCTCCGCGGCCACCACCGCGTTCTGGTCTCCTCGTCACGGGCCCTCCACGGGCACGCCCCATCGCATCAACATCCTGGACACGCCGGGACACGTGGACTTCACCATCGAGGTGGAGCGCTCCCTGCGCGTGCTGGACGGCGCGGTGGCCGTGTTCGACGGAAGCCAGGGCGTGGAGCCCCAGTCGGAGGCGGTGTGGCGTCAGGCGGACCGCTACGGCGTCCCGCGCATCGCCTTCATCAACAAGATGGACAAGGTGGGCGCGGACTTCGCCATGAGCCTGGAGTCCATCCGTGAGCGCCTGGGCGCTCGCGCCGTGGCGGTGCAGTGGCCGCTCGGCAGTGAGTCGGAGTTCCAGGGCCTCGTGGACCTGGTGCGCATGAAGACGCTCCGCTTCGACGGCGAGGGCGGCGAGTACCACGAGGAGCAGTCCGTGCCGGAGGAGGTCCGGAAGCAGGTGGAGACGCTGCGCCTGCGGCTCATTGAAGCGGCGGCGGACGTGGACGACGGCGTCATGGAGAAGTTCGTGGACGGGCGGCTGGAAGACATCACGGAAGCGGACCTGGTGCGGGCGGTGCGCGCGGGGACGTTGTCGCGCACGCTGGTGCCGGTGCTCGCCGGCTCGGCGTTCAAGAAGAAGGGAGTGCAGATGCTGCTGGACGCCGTCGTCGACTACCTGCCCGCGCCCTCGGACCTTCCGGCGGTGGAGGGACTGGTGCCGGGCACGGAGCAACGTGCCTCGCGTGAACCGGCGGACGACAGTCCTCCGGCCGCGCTGGTGTTCAAGATGATGAGTGACAAGAACGTGGGCAACATCGTCTTCCTGCGTGTCTATTCGGGCACGCTGCGCGCGGGCACCGTCCTGCTCAATCCCGCCACGGGCAAGCGGGAGCGCGTGGGTCGGCTGATGTTCATGCATGCCAATCGCAGGGAGGAGGTCTCGGAAGTCCATGCGGGAGATATCGCGGCGGCGCTCGGCCTGAAGAACGTGCGCACGGGAGACACGCTGAGCGACCCCGAGGCACCGGTGGTGCTGGAGTCGCTCGGCTTCCCGGAGCCCGTGGTGCACCTCGCCGTGGAGGCGAAGTCGCCCGCGGAGCTGCCGAAGCTGGAAGAGGGCCTGCATCGACTGGCGGCGGAGGACCCGTCGCTGCGCGTGGGCGTGGACCCGGAGAGCGGCCAGGTGCTGCTGTCCGGAATGGGTGAGCTTCACCTGGAGGTGGTCGTGGACCGACTGAGGACGGAGTACGGCGTGGAGGCTCGCGTGGGACAGCCCAAGGTGGCCTACCGCGACACGCTCAAGCGCGCCGTGCGTCAGGAGTACCGGCACGTCCGTCAGACGGGCGGGCCCGGACAGTATGCGCGCGTGGTGCTGGACGTGGCTCCGGCGGCGCGAGGCGCGGGGCTCGTCTTCGTGGACGACACGAAGGGCGGCAGCATTCCGAGGGAGCTGGTGCCCGCCATCCAGAAGGGTGTCGCGGGGGCCATGGAGCGCGGCGTGCGGGACGGCGTGGCGCTCGTCGACGTGGAGGTCCGACTGGTGGATGGAGACACGCACGTGCGCGACTCCACCCCGCAGGCGTTCGCCATGGCGGGCTCCCTGGCGCTCCAGGAGGCGGTGCGGCGGGTGGGCGTGCAGGTGCTGGAGCCGGTGATGGACGTGGAGGTCACCACGCCCGAGGAGTACGTGGGCGAGGTGTTGGGAGACCTGGCCTCGCGGCGAGGTCGGGTGCTGGGGATGGAGACGCGGGGCAATGCCCGCGTGGTGTCCGCGCGGGTGCCCATGGCCAGCCTCTTCGGCTACGTGACGGGCTTGCGGGGCAGGACGCAGGGCCGGGCCCAGGCGAGCATGCGACTGGGGACGTATGAGCCCCTGCCAGACGTGCTCCAGGCGTCACTGTCCGAAGCGCGGGCGTGACGGAGGGTGAAGAGGGCCCCGAGGTGGATGACTCGGGGCCCTCTTTTTTCGCCCGCCATTCCACAAACCGGCTGTCAAGGGCTCGATTTCACGGGACATCCGACCCGGGAGAGGGCAGGGTCCGCGGCCGAATGCGTGGAATGGGAGGGAGGACCCCCCTGTTCTCCGACATTCTCAAGCGGGTCGGCCGGCCGGGCCGGACCGCGCACCGCCAGGTGCCCTCGATATTGAACTCGATTGGGCTCGCTGCGCGGGCTTCCTTGCCTTGCGAGGAAGCAGACTCACTTCGACTAGGAATCCATGACTTTCGACGAACTGCAGCTTCACGACACCCTCCTGCGCGCGGTCAAGGCGGAGGGGTACACCACTCCTACGCCCATCCAGATGAAGGCGATTCCTCACGCCCTGGCTGGGAAGGACGTGCTCGGCGTGGCCCAGACGGGCACGGGAAAGACGGCGGCCTTCGCGCTGCCGATTCTCCAGCGTCTGTCCGCCAAGGCGCCGACCGGGGGCGCGCGTCCCGTGCGTTGCCTGGTGCTCACTCCCACGCGAGAGCTCGCGGGGCAGGTGAGCGAGAGCTTCGCGACGTACGGCAAGAACCTTCCGCTGCGCCACGCGGTGATTTTCGGCGGCGTGGGCCAGGGCGCGCAGGTGCAGGCGCTCAAGAGTGGCGTGGATGTGCTGGTGGCGACGCCTGGCCGCCTGCTCGACCTGATGGACCAGGGCTACGTGTCGCTGCGCTCGCTCGAGGTGTTCGTGCTCGACGAGGCGGACCGCATGCTCGACATGGGCTTCATCCATGACGTGCGCAAGGTCATCAAGGCGCTGCCCTCGAAGCGGCAGACGCTCTTCTTCAGCGCGACGATGCCGCCGGAGATTGTCGACCTGTCTCGCAACATCCTCACGGACCCCATCCGCGTGGAGGTGACGCCGGTCTCCAGCACGGCGGAGACTGTCGCTCAGCAGGTGTACTTCGTGGAGCGCGAGCAGAAGCGCGGCTTGCTCACGCACCTCTTGAAGGACGGCAAGATTGAGCGGGCGCTGGTCTTCACGCGCACCAAGCATGGCGCCAACCGGGTGGCCAAGCAGCTCGAGGGCTCCGGAGTCACGGCCGCCGCGATTCACGGCAACAAGAGCCAGAACGCGCGCGAGCGTGCGCTGGACGACTTCCGCAACGGCTCGCTCCGGGTACTGGTGGCCACGGACATCGCGGCGCGCGGCATCGACATCGACGGGCTGAGCTTCGTCGTCAACTACGACCTGCCCAACGTGCCGGAGCAGTACGTGCACCGCATCGGCCGCACGGGCCGCGCGGGCGCCACGGGCACCGCGGTGTCCTTCTGCGACGGTGAGGAGCGCGCGTACCTTCGCGACATCGAGCGGACCATCCGCCGCAGCGTGCCGGTGGTGGAGGAGCATCCGTACCGCTCGGGCCTCGCGGCGCCGCGTCCTGGGGCCTCGGCCTCGGTGGACGAGCCTGTCGCGCGCAGCTCGAACGGCGGTGGGCAGTCGCGGGGCGGGCAGGGCGGTGGTGGCGGTGGCCGTGGCAATCAGCCCGGCAACTCGTCGCGTCGTCGCCGGGGTGGTGGCGGAGGCCAGGGACGTGCCGAAGGGGGCCGTTCCGCGCGGGGTGGTGGCGGCTCCGCGGGTTCGGGTCGTGGCGGTGGACAGCAGTCGCGCGGTGGCAATGCTCCATCTCGTGGGGGCAGCGCTCCGTCGCGCTCTTCGGGTCCGGCGCCGGCTCCCGCGAAGGTCGCCGAGCCGCCCGCGCGTCGTCAGACGTCGAAGTGGCTGTGAGCTGAAAGTCCCCTTGAGGGCCCGTGATGCGCGCTCGACGTGCTCACGGGGCCCCGAAGGTGATTGTTGGCGGTGACGGGTGGGCCGTTACCACAGGCCCGCCGTCATGGCCCCGAGGTGGACGGACTCGATTCGTTCGACCTCGAAATCCCGCACATGGTCGAGCTGGCTCCAGAGTCGCGCGTGGCCCTTGAGCCACCGGAGCCGCCGCACACGTCGCGCGAAGCGCTGTTGCTCCTCGGGTGTGGCGCGTCGGGGTGGGCCGAGCACGTGCCCCACGAGTCTCAGTGCGGGTGGGCGAGCAAAGCGCCCCGCGAAGAGTGAGCGGAGCCAGAACAGCTTGCCGCTGTCCACGGCGAGGATGCTCACCCGGGAGTCCTTCGTGAGGTTCGTCGGGAGCTGTCGCGCGAAGACCTCGAAGAAGATGCCCCGTCCGGGTTCACCCAGTAGCACCGAGCCGATGGGCGTCACGTGCGGTGCTCCGCGCGCATCGACGCTGGCGATGGCGAAGTGCAGGGAGCTGGCGAAGGCCCTGGAGAACAACTGACGAACCTGGCGCCACTGCTCGTGCAGCGCTGGGGTTGTGCTCGGTGGGCCTTTGGGCGCGGGCTGCGTGGCGGAGTTCATGACTCCTCGCGAGGTGCCATGGCCGCGATGGTGCCCTGGGCCACGGCGACCAGCGTCTCTCCCTTCTCGGTGACGACGAAGACGTCGCAGTGGCAGACGGACTGCCTGCGTCCGGCGTGCAGCGCGCGAGCCCTGGCGATGAGCATGGAGCCCTGGGCGGGGCGCACGTAGTTGATCTTGAACTCCGACGTGACGACGGGCGCAGCCATCGCCGAGCCTCCCGCGAAGGTGAGCGCGTTGTCGGCCATGTAGCTGAGCACGCCCCCGTGCACGAAGCCGTGCTGCTGGCCCAGTTCCGCGCGCAGCGGAAGTTCCAGAACGGCCTCGCCCTTCGTCAGATGCACCAGCCGGGTCCCCATCAGCGTGCTGAACGCCTGCTGCTTGAGCACCTGCTGACCCATCTCCATCAGTGACTCCACGGCGACCTCCTCGCTGTTTGGAATATCGTTCTAGAATGATGTTCTAAAGTAAGGTGGAGGGATGCGCAACCCGGGTCACCGGCGAGAAGAGGTCCTCAAGGCGGCGCTGGAGTGCTTCCTGGAGCGGGGCGTCGAGGGGACGACCCTGGCGGCCATCCGCGAGCGCTCGGGGGCCAGCACGGGGAGCATCTACCACCTGTTCGAGAGCAAGGACGCGATTGCCGCGGCGCTCTACCTGGAGGTCCTGGGCGAGTACCAGTCAGGAGTGGTGGAGGTGCTCAAGTCACAGCCAGGAGCCCGTGAGGGCGTCGAGGCGCTCGTGCGGCATCACCTGGAGTGGACGCTGGCGCGGCCGGATGCGACGCGCTTCCTCATGGGCGCGCGAGGCGTCGAAGCGGTCGTCGCGGCCGAGGCGAGCATCCGCGAGCAGAACAAGGGTTTCTTCCGGCAGCTGAAGGAGTGGTGGCAGGCGCGCGTCCGGGACGGCGCATTCGAGGAGATGCCCTTCGAGCTCTTCCTCGCCATCCTTCGCGGGCCGGCACAAGAACTGGTGCGCGACTGGCTCGCGGGACGGACGAAGACGGACTTGCGTGCGGCCATTCCGGTGCTTGCGCGCGCCGCGTGGCAGTCCGTGGAGAAGCGGTCACGATCGTGAAGTCGCCTGGACGATGAGCGTCGGCAGTGATGCCTGTCACAGGAGGTGCAGACGCTCGTGAGTTTGCACTCGCTGGCGTTCGGCGTTCCCTTCGTTGATCGGGCTGGATGTATGCGTTTAATTGGCTGGGTGGGAAATGACAGGGGTCGGGTTTACCCGGAGGTGCGGGTATGGACATGATTTGGCGTGGGCGTGATACTCATGCGTCAGCGCATGTCATGGGGGTGTGATGCACTATCGAGCCAAAGTCCTGCTGAGCCTGGGTGTCTCGGTTGCGTGTGTTGGCTGCTCTTGGTTCCAGAGCATTCATGGGCCATTCCCGAACTTTGTTCCAGTGATTGATTCTCCGACTCCAGATGAGCGACAGCTGGCAGCGCGTTACTTTGCGCTCTATCCGGATGGCGTTGATGCGGACGGTGGGGATGTGCTCCTGGATGCGGGAACTGTCGTTGTCGTGGGGGGCTTGGATGGCGGTGTTGATGGTGGGGTTGTCTATGACTCCAAGCGGATTCGGTACCCGATGCGCGATGGCTGGGCGTACTGTCGAAACATCGAACAGCATGCCGCGCGTACATCGAATGCGTGGGCTGCTGAGGGGATTGTCTTTCTGGGGGCAGGGTTGGCTGGTTCGGTGGCGGGAACCAAGATGATGACGGAGGGCAAGGCTACATTCGAAGATTTCGCGACACTGGGAGGTAGCCTCGTTGCCCTGGGTATCGGGATTTTCGGTCTGGAGAGAAGCTCTTCCGCCGCCAAGGCCTCGTCTACCGCTTCGCTGGGTATGGCCAGTCAGTCTTCTGATGCGGCCTTTGCAATCTGCATGGCGGCACGAAGTCAATGGATTTCAGATCGGCAGGAGGCAAACACCCAGGCTCGATTGATGATGATCAAGTATGCCGAAGGGGCGTTCAAGTCATCTGCCGCGACAGACGCCGGACCGGGTGATGCTGGAGCGGATGATGCAGGATCTGGCACAGGTGATTCCGCTGACGCAGCAGCGGGCGATGCGGGTACGGGCAATTCTGGAAGGGCTGACGCAGGAGTTGCTGACGCGGGCACGCGGTAGGTGGGATCCTTCGATGCGGGAGCGAGCAGTGCTCGGTGAGTGGGCTTACGTGAGACCTGCTTCAAGACTCGATGGATCGAGGAGGAATTCTGGTGACACATCCGACGACATCGGAATGTCGGGCCCAGTTGCTGAGTCTGCCCAGCGCGTTGCCGATGAGGACCCGGTCCGGCGTGGCTTCCTTTACGAGGTGGAGAAGGGCGCCGCCCTTTTTCATCGTCTCCCCTGGTTCGTTTGACTGGGCGGCGACGAGGCGCCGGTGGGCTGACACTGCGGGCGTGTCCGTGCGACGTTAGTGAAGCCGATGGCTCCTGGTGCATTGACCGAGACCGCTGTTACTACGCTCGTTGACCGCGTACTTCGCCCAGAGCGCTCCCAGTTGGCTGAGGCGAGCAGGCTCGTGCGAGGACTGGCGGATGTGCATGCCGCGTGGAGCGCACTCGTCGCATGCGGACTGGCCCAGCCAATGGGAAAGGACCGGGTCTTCAAGGTTCAAGGGGGAGAGGCCTTCGAGCACCCCATGACGGTGGACGAGTGCCTCGCCCTAGCGGGAGACCCCATTGGGATTGCCCAGGCGGAAGTTCATGCGGCGGAAGTGGCTCGACGGCTGGCGCCCTGGGGTGCTCCGATTCCGATGAGGATCGCCTGGCGAGTCATTGACCCTTCGCGAATCGGCCCCGCGAAGGACCCCGCGCGCAGCTTGATTCAGCGCACGCTGTTCGCGGATGCCGTGGCCTCGGCGGAGTACAATCGCGCTTTCACCCAGTCCCGCACGGCGTTCAAATCGAGGTTCAATGTCCGCGCGGAGGCTCGTGTCGACTTCGCCTTGGATGCCGCCTGGCGTGCCGTGGGCGGAAGGCTCGCTCTTCCTGATGGCCTCGTCCCGGGGCCTCTGCCGAATCCGTTCGAGCCGCTCCTGGCCATTTGGACCTTGGGCTACGCGCTCTATGCAATCCGACGCCAGGGACTCACATTGCTCGCGCCTGCCATCGAAGGGGAGCTTCGCCGCGAATGAGTCCGTCCGCAGTGCAGGGGCCCCGATTCGCGCGGGGCCCCTGAGCACTACATGTTGCGCCGGTACTGCCCGCCCACCTCGTACAGCGCGCGGGAGAGCTGGCCGAGCGTGCAGACCTTACAGGCGTCCATCAGCGCGGCGAAGATGTTGCCGTTGTCGAGCGCCGCGCGCTTCACCGCCTCCAGCGCCTCCGGAGCCGTGGCCGCGTTGCGCTTCCAGAAGGCGTCCCTCGCGGTGATGGAGTAGTCCTTCTCCTCCTTCGTCGCGCGAATCACCTCCGGCGGCGTCACCGTCGGAGAGCCCTTCGGGTCCAGGAACGTGTTCACCCCGATGATGGGCAGCGTCCCGTCGTGCTTCTGCATCTCGTAGTACAGCGACTCCTCTTGAATCTTGGACCGCTGGTACATGCGCTCCATCGCGCCCAGCACGCCGCCGCGCTCGGAGATGGCGCGGAACTCCGTGAGCACCGCCGCCTCCACCAGGTCCGTCAGCTCATCGATGATGAACGCGCCCTGGTTGGGGTTCTCATTCTTGGAGAGCCCGAACTCCTTGTTGATGATGAGCTGGATGGCGAGCGCGCGCCGCACGCTCTCCTCCGTGGGCGTGGTGATGGCCTCGTCGTACGCGTTGGTGTGCAACGAATTGCAGTTGTCGTTGAGCGCCAGCAAGGCCTGGAGCGTGGTCCGGATGTCATTGAAGGCGATCTCCTGCGCGTGCAGGGAACGGCCCGACGTCTGGATGTGGTACTTCAGCTTCTGCGAGCGGTCATTGCCGCCGTACTTGTCGCGGATGGCCTTCGCCCAGATGCGGCGCGCCACGCGGCCCAGCACCGCGTACTCCGGGTCCATTCCGTTCGAGAAGAAGAACGAGAGGTTGGGCGCGAAGTCGTCGATGTGCATCCCGCGCGACAGGTAGTACTCGACGAAGGTGAAGCCGTTGGCCAGCGTGAAGGCCAGCTGGGAGATGGGGTTCGCCCCGGCCTCCGCGATGTGGTAGCCGGAGATGGACACCGAGTAGAAGTTCCTCACCTTCTTGTCGGTGAAGTACTGCTGGATGTCGCCCATCACCCGCAGCGCGAACTCCGTGGAGAAGATGCAGGTGTTCTGCGCCTGGTCCTCCTTGAGGATGTCCGCCTGCACCGTGCCGCGCACCTGCTGAAGCGTCGCCGCGCGAATCTTCTCGTAGACGTCGCGGGGCAGCACCTCGTCGCCCGACACGCCGAGCAGCAGCAGGCCCAGCCCGTCATTCCCCTGAGGCAGGTCGCCCTGGTACCGGGGCCGGGGCACGCCACGCTCCCGGTAGAGCGCGTCGATCTTCTGCTCGACTTCGTCGACCTTGTTGTTGGCGCGAATCCACTTCTCGCACTGCTGGTCCACCGCCGCGTTCAGGAAGAACCCGAGCAGCATCGGCGCGGGGCCGTTGATGGTCATCGACACCGACGTCGCCGGGTCCGCCAGGTCGAAGCCCGAGTAGAGCTTCTTCGCGTCGTCCACGTTGGCGATGGACACGCCGGAGTTGCCCACCTTGCCGTAGATGTCCGGCCGGTGGTCCGGGTCCTCGCCGTACAGCGTGACGGAGTCGAACGCCGTGGACAGTCGCTTCGCGGGCAGTCCACGCGACACGTAGTGGAAGCGCTTGTTGGTGCGCTCCGGGCCGCCTTCACCCGCGAACATGCGCGCCGGGTCCTCACCCTCGCGCTTGAGCGGGAAGACGCCCGCGGTGAACGGGTATGCGCCCGGCGCGTTCTCCCTCAGCAGCCAGATGAGGATGTCGCCCCAGTCCTCGTAGCGGGGCAGGGCGATCTTCGGGATGCGCAGGTGTGACAGCGACTCGGTGAACAGGTCCAGCTCGATGACCTTGTCGCGCACCTGGTACTGGTACTTGGACGCCGCGTAGCGCCGCTTCGTCGCGGGCCACTCACTCAGGAGCCGGCGGCAGTCCGGATCCAGCCGGGACTCCAGGTCCTTGTACAGCTCCACCAGCTCGCTCAGGTACGCGGGCTCGCCCTCGACGCGCTCGGTGACGTGCACCACGTCGGAGGTGTCCTTCGGCTCGACGATTTCGAGGCGCTTCTTGCCGACGTTCTGTCGCAGCGCCTCGATGGTGCCGTGGAGCTGATACATCCGCCGCGCCACCGCCGCCTGCGAGCGCGCGAACTTGTCGTACGCCTCGCACGTCTCGACAATCTCCGCGAGGTAGCGGGTGCGCTCGGGCGGGATGATCCACTTCTTCTCGCTCATGCCCGGCGTCGCTTCCTGGTGCGACTGGAGCGGAGCGCCCGTCTTGCGGACCACCGTGTCGACGATGGCCCGGTAGAGCTGGTTCATCCCTGGGTCATTGAACTGCGAGGCGATGGTGCCGTACACGGGCACCGAGTCATCCGCCGTGGTGAACGCGTTGTGGTTGCGCTTCCACTGCTTGCGCACGTCGCGCAGCGCATCCAGCGAGCCGCGCTTGTCGAACTTGTTGATGGCGATGACGTCCGCGAAGTCGAGCATGTCGATCTTCTCGAGCTGCGTCGCCGCACCGTACTCGGCCGTCATCACGTACAGCGACACGTCCGAGTGCTCGATGATCTCCGTGTCGGACTGACCGATGCCGGAGGTCTCCACCACGATGAGGTCGAAGCCCGCGGCCTTGCACACCTCGATGGAGTCGCCCACGTGCTTGGACAGCGCGAGGTTGCTCTGCCGCGTCGCCATGGAGCGCATGTACACGCGCGGGTTGTCGATGGCGTTCATCCGGATGCGGTCGCCCAGCAGCGCGCCGCCCGACTTGCGCTTCGACGGGTCCACGGACAGCACCGCCAGCGTCTTGTCCGGGAAGTCGGTGAGGAAGCGGCGCACCAACTCGTCCACGAGGCTGGACTTGCCCGCGCCACCGGTGCCGGTGATGCCCAGCACGGGCACGCGCGGCTGCTTCGCGCTCAGCTTCGTCATCGCGTCGCGCAGCGCATCACCCGCGCTCGCGAAGTTCTCCGCGATGGTGATGAGCGAGGCGATCTTCATCGAGTCGCGCACCGGCATGGCGGCGACGGCCGGCCCGTAATCCGCGGGGCGCTTCTCGAAGTCACACTCCTGGATGAGGTGGTCGATCATCCCCTGCAGGCCCATGGAGCGGCCGTCGTCCGGGGAGTAGATGCGCGTCACGCCATAGGCATGCAGTTCATCGATTTCGGAGGGGAGGATGGTGCCGCCACCGCCGCCGAAGACCTTGATGTTCGCCCCGCGCTGCTTCAGCAGGTCGATCATGTACTTGAAGAACTCGACATGGCCTCCCTGGTAGGAGGTGATGGCGATGCCCTGGACGTCCTCCTGGATGGCGCAGTCGACAATCTCGGAGACCGAGCGGTTGTGTCCCAGGTGGATGATTTCGGCGCCCGAGGCCTGCATCAGCCGGCGCATGACATTGATGGCCGCGTCATGCCCGTCGAACAGGGAGGCGGCCGTCACGATTCGCACATGGAATCGCGGCTTGTAGGGCCCGGGAACCGGGGTCAACTGAACGTTTCTCACGCCGCGTACAGTAGGAGCGCGGTGGGTGTCGGGCAAGCGATTGAAGCGGGGCCCGCCGAGGCTCGACGCGGACTGTCAAGCCCTCGATTCTGGGAGGAATGCCCCCAGGACGCGCAGTGCGGCGGAGGTCGCCGTGGCGCGGCCCTCGCGCACGTCGTTCTCCAGCTGCGGCACCAGGGCGGCCACCATGGGGTTCGCATGCAGGGCCGCCCGCAGGCCGTCCTGCACCATGGACCACATCCAGCCCACCTGCTGCGCGTGCCGGCGCTGCTCCATTGCTCCCGATGCCACGCGTCTGGCCACCTGGGCCTCCAGCGAGGTCCACAGCGCATCGATGCCCGTGCCCTCCATCGCGCTGCACGTCGTCACCACGGGCTCGTTGCCCGGGCGCATCAGGTGCAGCGCGGCGCGGTACTCGGCGCGGGCGCGCTCGGCCCGGGGCTTGTTGTCCCCGTCCGCCTTGTTGATGGCGAGCATGTCCGCCACCTCCAGGATGCCGCGCTTGATGCCCTGGAGCTCATCGCCCGCGCCCGCGAGCATCAGCACCAGGTAGAAGTCCACCATGTCGGCGACCACCGTCTCCGACTGGCCCACGCCCACCGTCTCCACCAGCACCACGTCGAAGCCCGCGGCCTCGCACAGGAGCAGCGTCTCGCGCGTCTTGCGGGCCACGCCGCCCAGCGTGCCGCTGGAAGGACTGGGACGGATATAGGCGGCCGTCTCGCGCGACAGGCGGGCCATGCGCGTCTTGTCGCCGAGGATGCTGCCTCCGGAGATGGTGCTCGACGGGTCGATGGCGAGCACCGCGACCCGGTGCCCCGCGCCCACCAGGTGCATGCCCAGCGCGTCGATGAACGTGCTCTTGCCCACGCCGGGTACGCCGCTGATGCCCACGCGTCGGCTGCCCCCCGTGTGAGGGAGCAGACGCGTGAGCACTTCCTGGGCGAGCGACTGGTGGCGCGGATGCCCGCTCTCCACCAGGGTGATGGCGCGAGCCAGCACGGCCCGGTCGCCCGAGCGGACGCCTTCCACATAGGCCTCCGCCGTCAGCAGCTTCACGCCTCCTCCTGCGCCGCCGAGAGCTTCTCCAGCAGCTCCACCGCGGCCTTCGAGATGACGGTGCCCGGGCCGAAGATGGCGGCGGCGCCCGCGGCCCGCAGCTCGTCGTAGTCCTGCGCCGGGATGACGCCACCGACGACGACCATGATGTCCTCGCGGCCCAGGTCGGCCAGGGCGCGCTTGAGCTGCGGCACCAGCGTGAGGTGGCCGGCGGCCAGGGAGCTGGCGCCCACCACGTGCACGTCATTCTCCACGGCCTGGCGCGCGGACTCCTCCGGCGTCTGGAACAGCGGGCCGATGTCCACGTCGAAGCCCAGGTCCGCGAAGGCCGTGGCGATGACCTTCTGTCCCCGGTCATGCCCGTCCTGCCCCATCTTCGCGATGAGGATGCGCGGCCGACGGCCGAACCGCGCGAGGAACGCGTCCGCCGCGGCGCGCGCCTGGAGGATGCCCTGGGAGTCCTTGCCTGCCTCGCTCGAATACACGCCGGACACGCTTCGCACCGTGGCCTCGTAGCGCCCGAAGACCTTCTCGAGCGAGTCGCTGATTTCCCCCACCGTGGCCTTCGCCCGCGCCGCGTCGATGGCCAGCGCCAGCAGATTCCCCTCGTTGCGCCGGCCCGCCTCCGTCAGCGCGTCCAGCCGCCGCCGCACTTCCTCCGCGTTGCGCTCCGCGCGCAGTTCCTTGAGCCGGGCAATCTGCGCCTCGCGCACCGCGGAGTTGTCCACCTTGAGGATCTCGATGTTGTCCGGACGCTCGGGCGGGTACTTGTTCACGCCGATGATGGCCTGACGGCCGGAGTCGATGCGCGCCTGCGTGCGGGCCGCGGCCTCCTCGATGCGCAGCTTGGGCAGGCCTGCTTCAATCGCCTTCGTCATGCCACCCAGCGCCTCGACCTCCTGGATGTGGCCCCAGGCCTTCTGCGCCAGCTCGTGGGTGAGCCGCTCCACGTAGTAGCTGCCGCCCCACGGGTCGATGACGCGCGTCGTCCCGCTCTCCAACTGGAGATAGAGCTGGGTGTTGCGAGCGATGCGCGCGCTGAAGTCGGTGGGAAGAGCAATCGCCTCGTCGAGCGAGTTGGTGTGCAGGCTCTGCGTGTGGCCCTGGGTGGCGGCCATGGCCTCCACGCACGTGCGCACCACGTTGTTGTAGACGTCCTGCGCGGTGAGGCTCCAGCCGGAGGTCTGCGAGTGGGTGCGCAGCGCCAGGCTCTTGTCGCTCTTGGGGCTGAAGCCCTTGATGAGCTTGGCCCAGATCATCCGGGCCGCGCGCATCTTCGCCACCTCCATGAAGAAGTTCATGCCGATGGCCCAGAAGAACGACAGCCGGGGCGCGAAGGCATCCACTCCCAGGCCCGCCGCCAGACCCGCGCGCACGTACTCCACGCCGTCCGCGAGCGTGTAGCCCAGCTCCAGGTCCTGCGTCGCTCCCGCCTCCTGCATGTGGTAGCCGCTGATGCTGATGCTGTTGAAGCGCGGCATCTTCTCGGCGGTGAAGCGGAAGATGTCGCCGATGATGCGCATCGACGGGCCCGGCGGGTAGATGTACGTGTTGCGGACCATGAACTCCTTGAGGATGTCGTTCTGGATGGTCCCGCTGAGTTGCTCGGGCTTGACGCCCTGCTCCTCGGCCGCGACGACGTAGAGCGCGAGGATGGGCAGCACCGCGCCGTTCATCGTCATCGACACGCTCATCTGGTCGAGCGGGATGCGGTCGAACAGGATGCGCATGTCCTTGATGGAGTCGATGGCCACGCCCGCCATGCCCACGTCGCCCGCGACGCGCGGATGGTCGCTGTCGTAGCCCCGGTGCGTCGCGAGGTCGAAAGCAATCGACAGACCCTTCTGACCGGCCGCGAGGTTGCGTCGGTAGAAGGCGTTGGACGCCTCGGCCGTGGAGAAGCCCGCGTACTGGCGCACCGTCCACGGCTGCTGCACGTACATGGTGGAGTAGGGACCGCGCACGAAGGGCGGCAGGCCCGGCAGTGAGCCCAGGTGCTCGACGTCCGCCAGGTCCTCGCGCGTGTACACGGGCTTGACGGGGATGCCCTCGGGCGTGTCCCAGCGTTCGGCATCGCGCCGGCTGGTGTCCGCCTGGCTGCCCTGCGCGTCGAGCGCGGGAGCAGGAGGCTGCGTCTCGGGAGCGTCGAAGTCGATGCCGGAGAAGTTCGGGACGTGGGTGCGCATCAGGCCACTCCGAGCTGCGCGTGCAGCGAGGACAGGAGCGAGAACAGGTCCGCTCCCGCGTAGATGAAGAGGTCCACACCAGCCGCGCGGAACGCGGCCTCGTTGTCACCAGGACGACCCGCCACGGCGACCACTCGCGCGCCCTTGGCCTTGAGCTGGCGGGTCAGCGCGGGCACCCACTCCGGATACATCGCGTCGGGTCCGGAGATGACCGCGAGGGATGTGCCGGACTCGACGAAGGCGGCCACGGCGGCGGCCGGGTCGGCGAAGCCGTGCTTCTCTCTCGACTCGATGCCTCCCGCGGCCAGCGCGTTGACCACCCACATGGACCGCGTCGTGTGCTCCGCCACCGCGCCCAGGCTCGCGAGGAACGCGGCGGGGCGCTGGCCCTTCGCCGCGAGCGTGCGATCACTCGCGTCGCGCAGCAGCTCGAAGGGCTCCGAGAGGCGAGAGGGCTTGAGGCCCACGCTCTTGCTCGCCTCCGCGCTCGCCTGGGTGCCAGGGGCCTTGCGGGCCTCGCGCTTCACGGGCGTCTCCCCCAGGAAGGGGAACTCACTCACGCCGACGATGGGCTGCTTGCGCGTGCGCACGGCCTTGTCCCGCGCCGCGCGCGTCTCCGTGAGCACGCGGGCGATATCGCCTTGAGCAAGCGCCTTCTCCATGCCGCCCAGTCCCTCGATTCGCTGCAGCTCCGTCCAGGCCGCGCGCGCGATTTCGGTGGTGAGCTGCTCCAGGTAGTAGCTGCCGCCCGCGGGGTCCGCGACGCGGTTGAGGCTGGACTCGTCGCGCAGGATGAGCTGCGTGTTGCGCGCCAGCCTGCGCGCGCCCTCGTCGGGAGGACCCAGGGGCTCGTCGAAGGGCGACGTGCTGATGCTGTCCGCGCCCGCGACGACGGCGGCGAAGGACTCGGCCGTGCCGCGCAGGATGTTCACCCAGGGGTCGCGCTGCGTCTTCGTGGCGCTCGCGGTGCGCGCGTGCAGCCGCATGGCCTGCGCCTCGGGGGAACCGCCTGACGCGGCGACGACCTTGGCCCAGAGCAGCCGCGCGGCGCGCAGCTTTGCAATCTCCGGGAAGAACTGTCCGCCGACGGACAGCGCGAACTGCACCGAGCGCGCCGCGACGTCCGGAGACACGCCCGCGCGCTCCATCCCGCGCAGGTACTCGACGCCCGTGGCGATGGCCCATGCCAGCTCATGCACCGACGTGGCGCCCGCGTCCGAGTACGCCCGCGTCGAGACGAGCAGCGCGCGCAGCTCCGGTGCGCTCTCGCGCAGCGACGTGACGAGCGGCGCGGCCTCGGTGAACGTCCCGTCGACGCCACCCGGCAGCGCGCCGGTGCGAGCGAGGATGCCCAGCGGGTCGATGCCCAGCGAGCCGCTCAGCGCCTGGTGCGAAACACCGGCCTTCGTGGCGACGCCCAGCAGCAGGGACGCCATGGAGACGGGCGCCGACTCGGACTCCATGTGTACGGGAGTGCGGGCCAGGAGCACGGAGGACAAGAGCCGCTCCATCGTGGCCTCGTCCTTCACGGGGATGCCGCGAGTGGGGCCCAGGCAGAGCCAGACCGCCAGCGTGCCGCGCTCCAGGTCATTGCGGATGGCCTCGGCGGCGATGGCGATGTCGGGCTCGGCGTACTCCTGGCACACCAGCCATCCACCCTCGGTGTGGCCCAGGGCCTGCGTGCCTCGCACGTACGGCGCGACGCCCGGGGGCGGCGGCGGCGCGGCATCCTGGGAAGCGTAGAGGGGCTGAAGCGTCAGTCCGCCATCCAGCGGTGACTGGAGCGACGTGAAGGGCTTTCCCTTCAGGTCCTTGTCCACCAACCGGCGCCACTCTTCGAGCGAGCGAGCCGGGAACTCGGTGGCGATGTGAAGAGGCACTTGCGACATGCTGTGTCCTCGCAGGGGAGTGGCACCGTGGGACGGGCCGTTCCCGTCCCATAGGCGCAAAAACGGGCCGCGGCAATGGCGAGGTGAGCCCGGGTCTTGTTGGCGGGCACCTGAAGTCCCTTATTGGCACCGGAGGCCATGCTAAGGCGTCAACAAGGCGTGTCTTCGGAGGGTGCCGCATGACCACGCAAAGCCCCCATGCTCGAGTGGTCCGGCAGGCCTCCGAGCAGGGCGGTTGGGAGCTGGTGGACGGCACGCCCGACGCCCGACTGCGCGAGCACGTCCACAACTACTGCGGCTATCGCGAGTCCACCCCTGGCCCGGTGCGTCGTCGCGAGCTCCCCGCGCCGCAAGTCGTGCTCATCATCGACTTCGGACCTCCGCTGCGCATCGTCGACCCTCGAACAGGGCGGCCCCTCGGGCGACATCCGGTTGGCTTCGTCGCGGGACTGGATGACACGTACTCCGTCACCGAGACGTCGGGTTCGATGAACGGCATGCAGGTGAACTTCACGCCCGTGGGGGCGCGCCTGTTCTTCGGAATGCCGCTGCATCACCTCGCGCGGCAGGTCGTCGGACTGGAGTCGGTGCTCGGCGCGGAGGCGCCGTTGTTGACGGAGCGACTGGTGGAGGCTCCGTCCTGGGAGGCCCGCTTCGCGCTGGTGGATCAGCTCCTCCTCTCGCGCATCCTCGCGGCGCGCGAGGTGTCGCCCGTCATCACCTGGACGTGGCAGCGGCTGCGCGCCAGTGGCGGTCAGGTGGAGATTGGCGAGCTGGCCCGGGAGCTGGGCTTCAGTCAGAAGCACGTCATCGCGCGCTGCGGTCAGGAGCTGGGCCTGACGCCCAAGCTGCTCGCGCGGCTCATCCGCTTCGACCGCGTCATCCAGGTGCTGAAGTCGGGCGCGGCGGAGAGCTGGGCCCGCCTCGCGTTGGAGCAGGGCTACTTCGACCAGGCCCACCTCATCCGCGACTTCCGGCAATTCACCGGAGGCCCTCCTGGCGAGTTCCTCCGTCGGCAACTGCCCTCGCTGGGTGGAACGCGCGCGGACTGAGGCGCGAGCCGTGTCCGGGGTTGCATTCGCGCTCGGGTCACGCGATGGATTCGCGAAGCTTCGAGGCCACGCACCATGACGGAACAGCAGTACGCGCTGACCAAACTCATCAGGCAAGTCCAGAGCCATAAACACCTCGAGGACCATGTCCAGGTCTACGAAGCGGACAGCTTCGATGAGCGCTTGGGCAAGGAGCGCGCGGAGAACGAGGTGACGCTCGGGAAGATTCGCCAGATGCTCGCCGCGGGCGTGAGCCTGGACTTCGTCGACCAGAACCACCACACGCCGGTGCTGCTCGCCGTCACCCAGAACAACGTAGAACTCCTCCAGCTCCTGCGAGAGTATGGCGCCGACCTCCTCGCGCCATACCACTACGACACGCCGCTGCACCGCAGGCCGCGATGAACCCGGACCTCGTCTTCGCGGGCATCGGGCTCATCCAGGCGGCCGTCGCGGAAGCCCCCAAGGACAAGAAGGTGAAGAAGGTCTCCAAGGCGAGCTACGTCCACCACGGCAACCTGGAGGTCGAAGGCAAGCTGCCGGTGAACTCGCTGATGGTGACGGGAAACCTGACGGTGAGGGGCCCCGTCGAGAACCTCCAGGGCCGCTCGCTCTTCGTCGGCGGTGACTTCACCTGCGAGTCACTCAAGTCCCAGGGCCCGGTCATCATCGGCGGCAACCTGGAGGCCATGCACGTCCAGGTGCAGGCCAACGATTACGCACTGGAGGTCCGAGGGACGTTGCGCGCCGCGAAGCTCGTGGTGGAGGACAAGCACGTCGTCACCGCGGGGGGCTTCGAGGTCCAGGAGCGCGTGGACTCGTAGTGCGGCTGCGGGGGGCCTCGCTGTCATCGGACGCGGGTAGGGCGGAGCTCCAACCCCTTCTTGGATCACCGCGTCATGACCGGATGACGCAGCTCCCCTAGGGTGTCGTCCCACATGCCGACCGAGGTCAAAGTCCAGTCCACGTTGTTCGAGTCGCTGGTCCGCTGCGCGAATCCCGATGCGGCCATGCGCGCCGAGTTCCTCGCCGCCGGCTACGACGTGGACAAGCCTCGGGCCAGCTACCCCAGCTCCGTGTTCATCGCCTGCCAGGGGGTGGTGTTGCGCACGACGTACGGGGGACTCCCGCTGCAGCAGGCGCAGCGGACGTTGGGACGGGACTTGCTCCGCCAGTACTTCGAAACGCTGGTGGGCCGCGTGGTGGGCATGGCCCTCAAGGTGGCCGGCCCGGAGCGGGCGATGAGGCGCGTGGCGCTCAGCTTCAGCTCCGTGTTCGAGCCGGTGGACATCCAGACCCAGCTGCTGGCGCCCCAGGACTATCGGGTGAAATTCCGCGGGTACCCGTTCCCCGCGGAGGCCGCCGCCGGCACGTGCGAGGGCGCCCTGAAGCAGGCGGGCGCCCTGAGCGTCACGGTGAATGTCGAGCGGTATGAGAACGAGGGCTTCGACCTGCGCATCCGCTGGTGAAGCCCTCGTCAGACGGGTTGCTCAGGGCTGGGTGGGGCTCCCCATCGCGACCGCCGCGCCCACCTTGGGCTCCGTCACGTTGTCCTGTGACTGGCGGTCGATGAGCTTGTTGAGGGGATCCACGCCGACCTCCGCCGGCTGCACCGGCACGGTGAAGGTGAGCTCCGATTCCCCCTTGCCCACCTTGCGCTTCTCCAGGAACAGCGCCTCGCCGTTGCTGTCGAGCGCGCCCACGTCCATCCAGTCGGAGAACTCCAGCTCCGTCTGGTTGCCCTTGTCGTCGCTGCGGAACTTCTTCGCGATGACCTTGAGCGTGACGTCCCACGTCCCCTGGGCGTTCTGCCGCA
The DNA here is from genome assembly GCF_024198215.1 of Myxococcus qinghaiensis. Lineage (GTDB taxonomy): Bacteria > Myxococcota > Myxococcia > Myxococcales > Myxococcaceae > Myxococcus > Myxococcus qinghaiensis. The sequence continues at coordinate 106,374 of NZ_JAKCFA010000007.1, read as the reverse complement.
TCGTCGCGGACACCGCGCGGTTGTCGTAGAGGGTGATGGTCTCGAAGAGGTCTTCCAGGAGGTACTGATACTCCGGCGGCGTCTCCTCGCGCAGGAAGCCCACCAGCTCCGTGGAGCCCGTGTACGGTGGTCCCTGGAAGCGGACCTTCTCCACGTAGCGCTTCATGGCGCGGTTGACGCGCTCCTCGCCGATGAAGTCCTGCAGCGCGTACATGGCGAGGCTGCCCTTCTGGTAGTGGATGTACAGCTGGTTCTCCACCCGGGACAGCGGCAGCTCCTTCTTCCGCTCCAGCGCGCGGCCCATCAGGTAGCCGTCCAGCTCGAACTTGAGGAAGCGCTTCATCTTCGTCGCGCCGAAGCGGTGCTTCATCACCATCAGCGCGGTGTACTGGGACATCGTCTCCGACGTCATCGTGCTGCCCTGCGCGCGCGCGCCCACCACCTGATGGGCCCACCATTGGTGGGCAATCTCGTGCGCGGTGACGTAGTACGGATAGTCCACGTCATCGGGGCTGCCGTCGCGCACGCGGGCGATGAAGCCAATCGATTCCGAGTACGGAATCGTGTTGGGGAAGGACTGCGCGAAGGCCCCGTAGCGGGGGAACTCCAGGATGCGAGCCTGCCGGTGCTGGTACGGCCCGAAGTTCTCCGTGCAGTACTCCAGCGCGTCCTTCATCCCCCGCATCATCCGGTCCAGGTTATAGACGTGCTTGGGGTGGTGGTAGATCTCCAGCGCCACGTTCTTCCACGTGTCCCGCGCCACCGCGTAGCGCGCGGACAGCACCGAGTAGAACTTGAGGATGGGCTGGTCCATCTTGTAGCGGAAGAAGCGACGACCTCCCTCGGTCCACTCCTTCTCCAGGTAGCCGGGAGCGATGGCGAGCTGATCCGGCGAGGTGCTCACCGTCGCCTGGAAGCTGACGAAGTCCGCGTCCGGGGTGATGTAGTTGTTCGCCTTGGCCTTCGGGTCATCCCGGTCCGGCAGGCGCTCCTTCGTCGCGAGCCCGTACTCCTTGCGGTCACCGTCCTCCACCAGCTCCGCGTCTTCCTGGTAGCCAAGGGTGGGGAGGTTGTCGCTGTTGAAGAACGTGCCGTTCTCGACGATGTCCGTGCGTGTCGCGCCATGCTTCATGCCGCTCGGCGCGAACTCCAGGTCGAAGACGAGGTCCGCCTCGTTGCCGGGCGTCAGCGGCGTGGGCAGCTCGAAGACGAAGAGGCCGAGCGGCTCGTCGTGGCTCGCGGGCCGGTCGACGCCCGCCAGGGACAGCTTGCGCACGCGTGCGTCACGGGGCAGCGACAGGAGCACCTTGGAGATGGGCTGCTCCGTCTTGTTGCGCACGCGATAGGTGCCCAGCGCCTCCATGCGTCGCTCTTCCGGGTGGATGTGGAAGGTGACGTCCACCGCGGTGACGCGCGGGTGGGGCAGGGCGGCGAAGGACTTGTACTCCTTCTCGTAGCGGGCCGTCGCGCGCTCGCTGTCCTTCGCGGTGACGTAGGGGTTGAGGAAGCGCGTGTTGTAGGTGATGAACGCGCCGGTCCCCACGAACACGAGCACGGCGACAGTGGCCGTCACCGTCCATGCCCGGGTGCGGCGGGCCCGCGCCTCGGCGAGCCGCTCCTTCCAGGCCGTCCCGCGTCCCCGGACGACGAGCAGCGCGCCCGCGGCCACCATGAGCGTGGCCAGGCCGTACCAGTACAGGCGGTGCCACGCGACGGCGGCCAGGAAGTGGCCATAGCCGTTCAGGTCCGAGTAGGGCGCGGACGGCTCCGCGCCATAGCGCACCAGCGGCTCCTCGATGCCGAAGAGCCCCAGCGCGGCCTGCGAGGCGAAGTAGAGCACCATCACCAGGTACGCCACGTACTTCTGGTGGATGAGCACCTGCGCGAAGAAGGCCAGCACGCACAGGAGGATGTTGTGCGTGAAGTCGAGCAGCAGGATGTCCGTGAAGTACAGCCACCACTCGATGTCGAAGAAGCCCCGGCTCACCTGGGAGATGACCGTCGCGAGCGCGACGACGGCCTTGAGTGACAGCACCACCAGCAGCAGCGCCCCGAACTTCGAGGAGTAGCCGACCCACGTCGGGGCCCGCGTCGCGTCGACGATGTCGCCCAGGCCGGCGTCCCGCTCCTTCCACACCAGCTCCCCCGCGTAGAACGTCAGGGTGATGAGCACGAAGGGGTGGAAGGCGGACGTGGTCGTCTCCAGCGCCTGCCACGTCACGGGCAGGGTGGCGGTGCCGAAGAGCTGCTTGGAGATGAGCGAGGCGATGGTCACGAAGGCCAGGCCCGCGACGACGAAGGACCAGTACACCGGAGAGCGCAGCACGTCGCGGAACGCCAGCCACGCGGAGGACAGCGCGGTGCGCACCCAGCTTCCAAACGTGGGCTCGGCCCGCGTGGTGGGGATGGCCACGGCCACGGACGGGGCCTCTTCACGCGCCGCGGGGCGAGCGCCGCTGTGCTCCTCCACGGTGGTCCGGAAGCGCGCCACGGTGACGCCCAGCAGCGCCGCGCCCACGGCGCTCCACAAGAGCCGGTTGATGAGCAGCCAGCCGGAAAACGGAATCAAGTCCTGGTTGCGCTCCGCGGGCGTCCAGTACCGCGTCACGGTCTCGATGGTGGTGAACCCGAACGGGTCCAGAATCGAGCCGAGCTCCTGGTTGGCCACGTCCGACATGGCGGAGCTGATGACCAGGTAGCCCAACACCAGCACCACCATGCCCACGTACACCGGGGCCATGCGGCGCGTGAGCGCGGCCAGCGAGAAGAACACCGTCCCCGCGAAGAACAGCGTGGGCCACACGCCCACCAGGTACGGCCACACGTACGCCATCGTCTGGTGTGGCACGAGCTGCGTCTTGTCGACCAGCCACACGACGCCCGCGCCCACGAGCAGGCCCGGAACGATGGCCAGCATCAGCGTGGCGCTGAAGAGGTACGCGCCCAGGAAGCGGCCGAGCAGGTACGGCGCCTTCTTCACGTTCTTCGTGAAGATGAGCATCCACGTCCCGTGGCCGAAGTCCTGGTGCGCGGCCTGGCCGAAGATGGCCGCGACCATGAAGAGGCCGAAGAGGGCGATGGTGGTGGTGTAGCCCAGGAGGTTGTGCGGGCTGTTGGCCAGGACCCGCTCGGAGCCGGAGCTGGCGGAGACGCTGCGGAAGACTCCGCCGCTGGCCATCATCAACAGGCCGCCGGCGCCCGCCAGCACGGCGGCGTAGACCCAGGTCGAGATCATCTTGACCCGGCGCCGCAATTCGAAAGTCACGAGAGCGCTGAACATGGGGTGTCCTCGCTCACGCCTTCTTCGACGCGCGTGACAGCGCGTGGAAGTAGACGTCCTCCAGGTCGGGAGTCGCCGGCTCGAAGCCGGCCGGTGCGCTCTCCGCGTGGACGTGCACCAGCCGCTGGCCCGCCACACGCCGGACGGCGATGACCTCCAGCTCCTTGGCCAGCGCGTCCAGCTCCTCCTGCTTCGTGACGAAGCGCTTCCACACGCGCCCCTGCAGCGCGTCCACCAGCCGGAGCGGGTGGCCGCTCGTGACGACGTTGCCCTGGGCGAGGATGGCCATGTTCTGGCAGAGGTCCGCCACGTCCGAGACGATGTGCGTGGACAGGAGCACCACGACGTCCGCGCTGATTTCGGCCAGCAGGTTGTGGAAGCGGAAGCGCTCGGCCGGGTCCAGGCCCGCGGTGGGCTCGTCGACGATGAGCAGCTTGGGGTCTCCCAGCAGCGCCTGGGCGATGCCGAAGCGCTGCTTCATGCCGCCGGAGAAGCCGCCGAGGCGCCTGTCGCGGTGCTCCCAGAGGTTCGTCTTGGTGAGCAGCGCCTTCACCGCGTCATGGCGCGGGCCGCGCTGCGACAGGCCCTTGAGCTGCGCCAGGTGGTCCAGCATGTCCCAGGCCGTCACCTTGGGGTACACGCCGAAGTCCTGGGGCAGGAAGCCCAGCACGTCGCGCAGCTTGTCCTTGTCGCGGCGCACGTCGATGCCGTCGAACGTCATCGTCCCGCCGTCCACGTCCTGCAGCGTGGCGATGCTGCGCATGAGCGTCGACTTTCCGGCACCGTTGGGGCCGAGCAGTCCGAACATGCCGCGCGGAATGGTGAGGGTGACGTCGTGCAACGCCCGCGTTCCATTGGGATACGTCTTGGACACGCCTTCGAGTCGGAGCTCCATGTCGGGCATCAACCTAGCCCATCCGTTACCATGCGCTCCATGTTCTCGCCGCGCTGGAGTCCCTGTCTCGCGCCCGTCCTCCTGGTGTGCGCGTGTGGTGAGGGAGAGCCCGTCATGTTGGAAGCCACGGCGGCCGACTGTGGGAGCGCCGAGCCCCTTCGCCTGGAGCGTCTGCCGGTGGGAAGCATGGTGCTCAACTCCTATTTCCTGCAGGAGGAAGCCGCGCGCGACGTGCGCCGCGGGCTGCATGAGTCGCCCGTCGTCGAGGAGGTGCTGGCCAAGGCGGCGGCGCTCGGCGCGGTGGCGCTGCGGACCAACGGCCACAACGAAGCACCGGAGAAGGTGGGCGACAGCACCATCCAGGTGGGGCCGCTTCAGTACGACGAGGTCGCCTTTCGAGGGCTGGACCGGGTGCTCGCCCGCGCGCGCGTGCATGGCGTCAGGCTGGTGCTCACGCTCGGCAACTACTGGGATGCCTACGGTGGTACGCGCCAGTACGTGACGTGGGCGGGGCTGCCTTCTCCCATCCAGGGCGACCCGCGCTTCTTCACCGACCCCGGCGTCGTGGCGCTCTACAAGGAGCACATCGCGCGGATGCTGGAGCGGGTGAACACGGAGGATGGCATCCGCTATGGCGACCATCCCGCGGTGCTCGCGTGGGAGCTGCTCAATGAGCCGCGCGGCCGGGGCCTGGACGCGGAGGGCGCGCGCATGCGGGCGTGGGTGGATGAGGTGGCGCGCGAGGTGAAGTCCCGCGCGCCGGGCCACCAGGTGGGCACGGGAGAGGAGGGCTTCGAGCCGTCGTCGGAGGGTTACGACGGCGCCTTCTGGGCTCGCGCGGGCACGACGCTGCTGCGCACGCCCGGCTCCAGCTTCACGCGCAACACCGCGTCGCCGTACATCGACTTCGCGTCGGTGCACTTCTATCCGGAGTCGTGGGGCCTGGACGACGCGGACATGGCCGAGGCGGGCGCGCGGTGGATTCGCGAGCACGCGGCCATCGCCCGGGGGCTGGGCAAGCCGCTGTTCGTGGGCGAGCTGGGCCTGCGCAACGAAGGGGCCCTGGATTTGTCTCAGCGCCGCGCGCTGTATCGCGGCTGGCTGGAGTGCATGCGCAAGTCAGGCGTGGGCGCCGGCGCGCTGTGGATGTTCGCCAACGACGCCCGGCCCGACGCGTGGGACGAACACACGTTCTACTTCCGCGACGGCACGCGGCCGGAGGACCCGGCCAACCGCTACGCGGACCTGGTTGTCGAGGCCGCAGGCGCGGCGAAGCCCTGATGCACGAAGGCCCGGTCGGGAGTCGTCCTCCCACCGGGCCTGAAGTGTCCTGCGTGGGGCCGGGACTCAGTACGCGACGTGCACGTGGTCGCCGTGGCCACCGATGGCGCCGATGGGCGTGCCGTTCTTGATGCCGCCCTTCGGGTCATAGAAGAGCTCGGTGGGCTTCGTGCCCGCCAGGCGCGTGTAGTACTCGGCCATCTTCGCCGGGCTGCCCGCCACGTCGATGGCGCGGCCCTTGTAGTGGTACGAGCCCGGCGTGTGCTTGCCGCCCGTCGTCGAGGTGATGGTGAGCCCCATCTGCCGGGCCAGGTTCGACGCGAAGTCGAGCTTCTGGCGGTTGGTGCCGTTCACCGGGAAGCTGCCGGGGACGCCGCCGGGGCCCTTCGCGCCATCCGGCTTGCCGTCCCACATGTCCTGGTTGCGCGACTTGAAGAGCGAGCGGCCCGTGTTGTTGCCCACGATTCCGTCCGCCTCCAGCCCGTGCTTGCGCTGGTACGCCGCCACCGCCGCCTTCGTCTTCGCACCGAAGATTCCGTCCGCCGTGCCGGGGTTGTAACCGGCCTTGGCCAGGGTCTTCTGCAGCCGCGTCACATCCGAACCGCGCGTACCGACCTGGAGCATGGAGGGCCTCTTTCTCTCGCCGAAGGCGGAAGGCTTCGTACAAGAGGGTTATCGGCGCCCATGTCCGCGAGTTGCGGCTTTGGTGGGATAAAGCGGGGAATGTCGGGTTTTGGAGCTTGCTTGAAAAACTCGCGTCACACCGAAATGAGGCCCTTGCGGATGCCCTCGGTGACGGCCTCGACGCGGTTGGTCACCTCCAGCTTCCGGTAGATGTGCTCCAGGTGGGTGCGGATGGTGGCCTTGCTGAGGGTGAGGAGCCGGGCGGCCTCGCTGTTGGAGACGCCCTTGGCGATGAGCTGGAGGATTTCGCGCTCGCGGTCCGACAGCGGCTTGAGAGGGGGCTCCTCGGGAGAGGGGTTCATCGCGGGCGCGGGCGCGGGCGGGGGGGAGGCGGGCTCGGAAGGGACGGGGGCGGCGTCCGGGTCGACGCGGAAGTGACGCAAGAGCCTGCGCGCGAGGTTGGGCTGGATGACGGTGCCGCCGGCGCGGACTTCCTTGATGGCCTCGATGATCTTGTCGACCGGCGAGCCCTTGAGCATGTAACCGGATGCCCCGGCCTTCACGGCCTCGAGGACTTTGTCCTCCTCGTCGAAGATGGTGAAGATGAGGATCTCCATCTTCGGGTAGACGGCCTTGATTTCGCGCGTCACGTCGATGCCGCTCATGCGCGGCAGGCCCAGGTCCAACAGGAGGACGTCGGGCATGAGGCGCGGGACTTCCTCCAGCGCGGCCTCGCCGGACAGCGCGGTGCCGACGATGTCGATCTCCGGGTGACCCTCGAAGAGGCGGAGCTGGTTCTTGAGGATCTTTGTCTGGTCTTCCACGACGAAGACGCGGATGGGCGGCTGCGCGGGGGTGGAAGGAGGCTGCGGGGCATCCACGGGGGCTCCGGTCATGTCGGGGGGCAGGGGAGGGAGAAGGCCACCTGGGCGCCCGAGCCCGGTGACGAATCCACGATGAGCTGACCGCCGAGCTTCATGGCGCGCTCGCGCATGTTCAGCAGGCCGTAGTGTCCGCGCGGCGTGCGCTGAGGGTCGAAGCCCTTGCCGTTGTCGTGGACGATGAGGTGCACGCGGTCCTCCGCGTAGTCGAGCTTCACCTGCACGAGCTTCGCCTCGGCGTGCTTTACCGCGTTGGAGAGGCACTCCTGGAGGATTCGGAACAGGGCGAGCTGCGCGTCGGGGGACAGCTTGCGCTGCAGGCCCGTGCGCTCGAACTGGATGGACATGCCCGTGCGCTCCTGGAACGTCTTGGCGTAGTCCTCCAGGCCCTGCGACAGCTCGAAGTCCTCGTGCATCATCCGCAGGCTGCGGCGCAGCTCCTCGATGGACTCCTCGGCGGTGGTCTTCAGCTCGCGAATCTCCTCGCGCAGGCCGTCCTCGCGCGCGAGGTTCAGGATGTACTCCGCCTGGATGATCATCGACGAGAGCGAAGCGCCCAGGCCGTCGTGAATCTCGCGCGCCAGCCGGTTGCGCTCCTCCACCACGGCCAGCTCCTTGAGGTCGCCCTGGAGGGCGACGACTTCGCGGTGCGCGGCGGCCTCGCGCTCGTTCAGGTACACGAGCACGTAGACGATGATGAAGTTGAGCGCCAGGTACCAGAGCAGCGTGAGCAACTCCACCGCCGTCACGGAGCGGTTGAGCAGCAGGTCCAGGCGCGTCGTTATCGGCAGCGCCAGCAGCGGCGGCAGGATGGCGAGCGGCTTGGGGTAGAGGATGGAGAAGAGGGTGGTGAAGAGCAGCTGCGTGGCGAGCAGCGGGCTCTGCAGACCGCCGCCCACCGCGGGCTTGGCGATGAGGACCACGAGGATGAGGAGGTCCAGGCACAGCGTGGTGTACGTCACCCACCGGCCGGCCTTGGGGTGGTCGATGACGAGCAGGTTCGCGACGCTGTAGAGCAGCATCGTGAAGTAGCCCAGGAAGGAGAAGGCTCCGGTGAGACCGAAGTAGCCGCTCCAGGTGGGCACCGCCAGGATGAGCAGTCCCAGCGTGAGGAACATCATTCGCGCGTAGAAGAGGGCGCGGGCCCGGGCGACGAACCGGTCCTGTTCCCAGGACGCGGTGGCCTGCTCCGTGGAGACGCTGTCCGTCAGCTTGCGGCGCAGGAGGACCTCGCGCACTCGCGCGCGGAGGTCATTGGCCGCCGGGGTCTCCTCGCCGAGGGCGAGATTCGAATTCATTGGGGGGCAGCTTACGGGAGCCGCCGGGTGTGCGGGAATCCCTGGGGTGCTTCGCCCACCTCCCCGGCGGGCGGGGAGGCATGCGGGACCACCGCGTCTACTTCGAGGCCGAGCCCTTCATGCAGACCTTGCGGGCCTCCGGCTTCTGGCTGAACACGTAGGCCATGCGGTCCGTGGACTCGCCGGTGCGCTCGTCGAAGAGGGGCGTGCCGCCCGCATACATGGTGCCCTCGGCGTTGCCGAAGGAGTCCAGGCCGTGCTTCTTGAGCCAGCGGTCCACGCAGGACTCGAGCGCGGCCCGGTGCGCCTCCGGGGTGTTGGTCTCCTTGAGGTTGCCCTGGGAGGACTTGGTGGCGTCGGAGGTGCCGGAGTCCTTGAGGCTGCCCTGGGTGGGAGTGGACGCGTCGGGCGTGTCCGACGCGAGCGTGCCGGAGTCGACGCCGGCCTTCTGGGTCTCCACGGGGGCGCCTTCCTGGAGCGCCTGTCCGCTGTCGGAGGGGAACTGAGCTGCTTCGGGCGGGCTCTGGGGGACGGTGGTGGGAGCCGACGCGTCCGCGGGGCCCTGGGCCTCGCCGGTGTTCTTGTGGCACCCGTGGACGAGCAGCAGGGTGGTGGAAAAGACGAGCACGCCGGTCAGGTTTCTCATATGTCCTGGCTGTGGAAAGGGCGCCTGCGCCCGACTGTTGTCAGGTGCGACGCAGGGTCCCGCACGTTATTCGGATCCGCCCTCGCGGAGCAGCAACCGATGCACGGACCAGAAGAGCACCACCATCCCCGGATTCCTCACGCCTCCCGCATCGAGCGCTCGCGGGTGCTCGTCGTGGGAGCAGGCGGGCTCGGCTGTCCGGCCTCGTTGGCGTTGGCACAGGCGGGTGTCGGCCACCTGACGCTGGCGGATCCGGACCGCGTGGACGTGACGAACCTGCCCCGGCAGCTCTGGCACCGCGCCGAGGACGTGGGGCGCAACAAGGCCGAGTCCGCGGCCGCGGGCCTCCTGCGGGCCTTCCCGGCGTTGACGACGGACGTGCTCGCGGAGCGCGTGGACGCCGACAACGTGGAGGGCCTGTTCCGCGCGCACGACGCCGTCATCGATGCCACGGATGGCGTGGCGACGAAGTTCTTCCTCTCGGATGTGGCGGTGCTCACGGGCGTGCCGCTCGTCTACGGCGGCGTGCTGCGGATGCAGGGGCAGGCGATGCGTGTGGAGCCCCAGGGCCCCTGTCTGCGCTGTCTCTACGAGTCGCCGCCTCCTCCGGACTCGGTGCCCACGTGCGCACAGGCGGGCGTGCTCGGCTCGTTGGCGGGGCTGGTGGGCTCGGTGCAGGCGTTGCTGGTGCTGGAGCTGCTCGCGGGCGCCGCGCGCCGGGTGCCGGGCGAGGCGACGCTGCACGTGCTGGATGGGAACACGCTGCTAGGACGGCGCACGCGTGTCGAGCGAGCGGAGGATTGTCCGGGCTGTCGCATCACCGCCGTTCCGACGTTTCCCGAGGAGGGCGCGGCATGCGCGCGCTGAGGCTCGTCGCGGTGCTCGCAGGCATGGCGAGCGCGGAGACACGGCCATGAGCGAGGTGACAGCGACGTTGGATATCACCCGCGAGGTCTGCCCGATGACCTACGTGCGCACCAAGCTGCGGCTGGAGGTGCTGGAGTCAGGGGCGCTGCTGGAAGTGCTGCTCCGGGGCACCGAGCCGCTGAAGAACGTTCCCCGCAGCGCGCGCGAGGAGGGGCACGAAGTCGTCTCCCTCGAGCCGCGCGAGGATGGAACGCACCGACTGGTACTCCGCAAGCAGGGAAGGTGAGTGATGGCGACGATTCGGATTCCCTCGACGATGCGGACCCTGACGCGCAACCAGGCGGAGGTCAGTGCCTCCGGCGCCACCGTGCGCGAGGTGCTGACGGACCTCGACGCCCGCTACCCCGGCATCGGCGCGCGACTGCTGGACGACCGCGGCGCCGTCCGGCGCTACGTCAACGTCTTCCTCAACGAGGAGGACATCCGCGCCTTGCGGGAGCTGGACACGCCGGTGAAGGACGCGGATCGCCTCACCCTCATCCCCGCGATGGCGGGAGGGTGACGCCGCATGGCCCTGCGTGAAGATCAAATCCTCCGCTACTCCCGGCAGATCCTCCTGCGCGAGGTGGGCGGTCGCGGCCAGGAGTCGCTCCTGTCCGGAGCCGCGCGCGTGGACGCCACCGGCGCTTCGGGGATGACGGCGGCGGCGTACCTGGCGGGAGGCGGAACACCCGTGGCCGGCGTGGGCGCGCTCACCCTGGGCCCCTGGGCCCCTGGCTTCCTCATGGCGGCCACCGACGTCGGCCAGCCCATGGCGGCGACGCTGGCCCGAGAGGTGTCCGCGCTCAACCCGGACGCGGCGAACCCGGAGCGGAGTGGGGGACTGCTGGCGGAGCTGCCCACGGCCTGGAGCGGAGAGGCCCCCTGGGTGGCGCTCTGCGGCGATGGCGCCCGCGCTGGCGTGGTGTTTCGGGGCGCGGAGGGGTGCGTCTGGTGCTTCGGCGAGACGGTGCGGCACCTGGGCCCGCCGCCAGACGGAGCCCTGGGCGTGGCGCTCGGAACGGTGGGCGCCATGGTGTTCCAGCGGCTCCGCCTGGGCCTGGGGCCGACGCTCGGAGGTCGCTGGCTGGTGCCTCCGGGCGGCCTGGAGGAGATGGACGTGCGCCGATGCTCACGATGTGCCGCGCGAGCCGAGCCTCCCGCGCCGTGAACCCCTGGGCTGATCCACGCTGGCCGGAAGCGGTTCGCCGGGAAGTCGTCCAGCACCTGGAGTCCTGCTACCCGCTGGAAGGCTGCGGAGTGATCCTCCACGCCCCAGACATGGGCTCCTGGCGGGTGTGCCCCCTCCGCAACGTGTCGCCGCGCCCCGCGCTCGCCTATGCCTTCGCTCCGGAGGACTGGCTGGCGGTGTGCCTCCAGGCGGATTCACGGGGCGAGCAGGTGAAGGGGGTGTTCCACTCCCATGTAGACGGACCTCCCACTTTTTCGGCGGAAGATCGCTCCCTGGCGGCCCCGGCCGGGCATCCGCTGCTACCGGGAGTTTCCTATCTCATCGCATCCGTACATCGGGGCTGTGTGTCCTGGGTGTCCGAGTATGGGTGGGCCGATGGAGATTTTCAGACGCAACGGGTCTGAAAAGACCATTGCAAGAACGAAAAAGCCCAGTAGGCCCAAGCACTTGACTGCCTGTCACCCCTACCTGCGGAAAGGTGCGCCTGAATTGTCAAGTGCGTGGGTTTTCGTCTATAACGTCGTCCATCTTCTGGATCTGCGGCGTCCACCGCGGCGTGCAAGAAGCGCTCCGGACGCATGGGAGTTGAAAACCCTTATGGCCTCCAACACTGGATTCACCCTCTGGCTGACCGGCATGTCCGGTACCGGTAAGAGCACCACTGCCGCCTACATCGCGGCGCGGCTCCGACAGGTCGGCCGCAATGTGGAGATCCTCGACGAGGGTGAGCTCGCCGACGAACTGTGGGCGGGGTTGGGTGATTCGAAGGATGAGCGCAACACGATCGCCGGTCGGCTCGGCTTCGTGGCGAACGTCCTGACGCGCAATGGTGTCGCCGCCCTGGTGCCCTGCGTGAGCCCCTACAAGGGGAAGCGCGAGGAGAACCGCCGCGCCATCGGCCGCTACGTGGAGGTCTACGTCGACTGCCCCACGGAGAAGCTCATCGAGCGCGACAGCACGGGCCGCTACAAGAAGGCGCTCAACGGGGAGATCCCCAACTTCATCGGCATCACCGAGCCGTACGAGCCGCCCAACTCTCCGGAGGTCACCATCCACTCCGACGTGGAGTCGGTGGAGGACGGCGCCGCGAAGATCTTCCAGTCGCTCCTGGACCTCGGCTACATGACCACCGAGGAGCTGAAGATCATCACTGGCAAGAAGATGAAGGCCAACCCGCTGCCGGCCAAGGGTGAGCGGGCCGAGAAGGCGGAGAAGCCCGAGAAGGGCAACGGCGCCAAGGCCCGTCGGGCGGAGGAGCCGAAGGTGGCCGCCAAGGTGAAGCCGGCCAAGGCCGACAAGGCGGACAAGGGCGCGAAGTCGCGTCCCGCCACGCGCGCCGCCCGGGTCGCCAAGCCGGCTCCCGCGGGGAAGAAGTCCTCGAAGAGCAAGGCCCGCTGAGCAGGGGGCCGGACACGGCCCTTGTTCCACCTCACGTCAAAGGGCTCCAGGTTGCCGCGCGATGCGCGTGCAATCCGGGGCCCTTCCGTTTTAGGAGTGCCCCATGCTGAGCCCCGAGCGAATCCAGGCCCTGTGTGAGTCGTCGCGTCCCAAGCTGGAGGCCATGCGCGCCGCGCTGCGGGCCCATGGCAGTGCGCTGGTGGCGTTCTCCGGCGGCGTGGACTCGACGTTCGTCCTGAAGGTGGCGGTGGAGGAGCTGGGGGAGCGGGCCCTGGCGCTCACGGCGCTGTCGGCTTCGGTGGCCCCGGAGGAGGCGCAGGAGGCCCGGGAGCTGGCGGAGAAGATGGGGGCCCGGCACGTCGTCCTGGGCAGCAACGAGCTGGCCAACCCGCAGTACGCGGCCAATCCCACCAACCGCTGCTACTTCTGCAAGACGGAGCTGTACGACATCTGCGAGGCGAAGCGGATGGAGCTGGGCCTGGCGGTGGTGGTGGACGGCTTCAACGCGGACGACTTCAAGGACCACCGGCCGGGGCACAAGGCGGCGCGTGAGCACGCGGTGCGCTCTCCCCTGGCGGATGCCGGGCTGACGAAGGAGGAGATTCGCGCCTGGAGCCAGTCGCTGGGGCTGCCCACGTGGGACAAGCCGCAGATGGCGTGCCTGGCGTCGCGGATTCCGTACGGCACGGCGGTGACGCGGGACAGGCTGCTGCAGATCGCCGCGGCCGAGTCGGAGCTGCGCAAGCTGGGCTTCCGGCAGTTCCGCGTGCGCTACCACGGCGAGGTGGCGCGGCTGGAGGTGGCCGCCGAGGAGTACGAGCGGTTCCTCGTCGCGGACGTGCGCCAGCGGATCAACACGGCGTTCCTCGCGCTGGGGTTCAAGTTCGTGTCGTTGGATCTGGAGCCGTTCCGCTCCGGCCGCCTGAACGAGGCTGCTGGCGTGACGAAGCCCGTGACCCCAGAGTCCAGGGGCTTCGCGCTGCCCGTCGTGAGCTAGGGCTTCGGGATGAAGCCGGTGCCGACCATCCGGCCCTCGACCTTGCTGTTGTAGGAGGTCGGGGTCCAACCGAGGGCTCCGAGCTCGACGGTCGTATCGAACTGGAACGCTTGAGGGGTGGGGTACCCCTGGCTGTCCACTGAGCCAGTGAAGGCTGGGCTGACGGGGCCTGCCCTGAAGCCGAAGCTTGAATTGGCGATGAGTCCTGCGAGGGACACCGAATGGCTGTCGGGCTGTGCGGACAGCCTGAATGTCATGGTGTGCCCTGAGAGCCCGCCGCCTACGTTGTAGTGCAGGGGTTCGAGATAGTCCCCCCCGAACTGAGCCGTCAGGGGACCCGTGGTGACTTCGAGGTTGAGAGTCCCATCTGGCCCAGGTGCAAGCCGAGTCAGCGTCACGGATTCGAAGCCGAAGGCGAAGGGCCTGCTCTGGCCTTCCATATAGGTGCAGGAGCAGGGCCGGCCACCGACGTGCACTTTGGTGAACTCCATCTGTCCGATGAGCCACCCACCCTTGTCCACGCTGAAGCCAACCTCCGCGGTGCCAGGTTCCAATACCCTGAAGAGAAATTGCACCGTGGTCGACCGATTCTCGATGACCGCGACACGCACGGATTTGGGAGAGGTCAGCGTCGACCGGACGCGCTTCCCAGGTGCGTTGGGCGTCAACTCCTCGAGGTGGTAGTCGCCCTTGATTTCGACGTTGTACATGGCCATCGGAAGTTGGATGGAGAGCGTGTCCTCGCCGGTGTCAGTGAGGGACCGGTTCTCCGTCCCGGTGATTTCGAAGGTGGCCCCTACCAGCCGGTAGGTCTTCCCCTCCGGGCTGGTCGTCACCAGCGGGAACTGGACAGCGCCTTTTCCCGGCTCGTACTCACTGGGAGGCTCGGAGGGACTCCCGCACGCGATGACGAGCAGTGCGAGCGCGAGTGTGCCAAGGCTTGAGGTCTTCATGGTCAGGCGCTCCGTGCGGCGGTGTTGCTCTGGGAAACTGACTCCGACTGGACTCCGGGGCTGGAAGACGGCGACGGGCCCATGAAGTCCGTGTCCGTGAAGCCCTCGGTGGGTATCTTGAACAGGAAGCGCACCGTGACCGACTTGCCATCTGAAACCGTGAAGCCCAGGGGGTTGGGGGAGATGAGCGTCGCGGCAATCGCCTGACCGGGGGCGTCGACGCGCTCGATGTGCCACTCGCCCTGGAGTTGGATGGTGTACCCACCCCCTGGAAGCTGCACGGCCACCGTGTCTGCGGACGTGTCGGTGATGGTGTGGTTCATCGGTCCGATGATGTTGAACGTCGCGCCCACCAAGCGGAACGTCTGCCCATCCGCCCCCGTGGAGAGCAACGGCACCTGGATGACGCCCTCGAAGTCGGAACCGCCCGTCAATCCCGGGTCGGACGTCCCGCCGCAGGCCGCGACGAGCAGGGCGAGCAGCAATGCGCGCAGGCTTGAATTCTTCATGGACATGGTCTCCAGCAGGGTGTTGACCGTAGGAGTACGGATGGGCCCGGGCAAACGGGTGGGGTGTCGCGTGTCGAATCCGCGTGAGCCTCGGGGCTGGTAGAACCCCTATCGCAAAATGGCTCGCGACCGCACAGTGACGTGGAGAGGGCTCTCGGGACTGACGTGCGCCTGGGGGAGCACCGCCGTGCTGATCACCATGCTCCTTCCGAGCACCTCACCGGCCGCCGAGTACGTCGACTCTCCGTACCAGGACCGGCGCGCCTTCTCGCTGATCCTCGGACCGGGGGCCTCGTACACGGAGCTGATCAACGACGGGGACGGGGAGGCGGTGCAGGGGCTGGATGCACTGCTCGACGTGGGGGCCTCCCTCACGGTGGGCCACGACGGGGACGAGGTCTTCGTGGTGATCCGCGGCAGCCTCCGGGAGCCGGATCTCTCCCTGGTGGGGGGCTTCCGCAGCTTCTTCGGGGACGAGTCGTGGCAGTCCTTCGTGGATCTCGGCGCCGTCGTGCGGCCGTTTTCTGGGCCGTGGGTGGGGCCTCGCGTAGCTTTCGGCCTGCGACACACCTTCTCGGAGCGGTTCGCGGTGTACGGGGGACTCGGGCTCACGCTCGGGTTCGGATCCGGCCTCCGCGCCGATGCCGAGGGCTTCACCGGGCTGCAGTGGATCTTCCCGGTAGGCGGATCCGAGTGAAAATCTTGCGATCAAAAAGGGCTGTGAGATGGTGTGCGCATCTGTAGGAGGTTGCGCACTTGGACATGAATCCCCGTCTCACTTCGGTGGTTTTCCGGCTCAATCGCGAGAAGCTCGACGCTCTGAAGGAGCTGTCGCGGACCACCCGTATCCGTCAGAGCGAGTACCTCCGGGAGGCCATCTCGGATCTGCTGGCGAAGTACGAAGAGCGTCTCGTCGACTGAAGCAGTGAAGCGTTGATCCGCCGCGCGTCACCCGGGCAGGAAGGGTGGCTCCAGCGGCAGCCCTGGAGGGTGGAGACGCTCCGGGGCGGTGAAGGGATCCACTCCCGGAGGGTAGCGGACCTCCCAGAGCATCAGGCCGTGAGCGGGCGCCTTGAAGCCCTCCATGGCCGCCCCTGTCTCCAGCGCCGCGAGCCAGGCCTCTTCTGGCAGCAGCCCCGCCGCCACCTTCAGCGCGCCACCCACCACGTAGCGCACCTGGTAGCGGGCAAAGCCGTCCCCAACGAGCCTCGCTTCATAGAGCCCACCGCCTCGCTCGTGCAGGGTGGCGGACTCCAGCGTGCGCGGCTTGCGGGGGCTGGACTTCTCATGGAACGCGATGAAGTCCCGCGTGCCCGCGGCCATGGCGAGCAGCTCCGCCACACGCTCGGGTTTCACCGTCGCGCCTTGCCCGTGGAGCCCCACCTCGCCCGCCACGTCGAGCGAGTAGGGCGCCCACTCCGGCTCCGGCGCGCCGCCGCCCAGCCGCATCCGATATCGGTACCCCTTGCCGCTCGCGCTCCACTGGGCATGGAAGGAGCCGGGGCGGCGCACCAGGCACAGGCCGAGCCCTGGCGACAAGTGCGCGGGCAACCGCTGCGCGAGCGACTCCGGAGAATCTCCCGCCTCCAGCCGGACGCTCACCACCTGCATGCGGGCATGGACTCCCCGGTCCGTCCGCCCCGAGGGCATCACCGTCGCGGGCACCCCCACCGAGCGCAGCGCCCCCTCCAGGGCCTCCTGGACGGTGGGGCCCTCCGGCTGGCGCTGGAAGCCGCGGAAGTTTCCGCCGCGGTACCAGATCCACAGTGCGACGGGAATCCGCTTGGAGGTCGAAGAAAGCACGGCGTTGCGAGGGCGCGGGGTAACACGGGATAATCGCGCGCGAAATGGCGGCTGGACAAGAACTCGCGGCGGACGTGGATGGGCAGTGGCTCTTCCGACATGGAGACCTGGTCCTCGGACCGGTGAGCGGCTCCCAGATTGTCGAGAAGCTCAAGACGGGTGAACTCACGCCCGATTCCCCCCTGGCCCTGGCCGGCGAGCGGGACTTCCACCCCATGAAGGAGGTGGAGCCCTTCAAGGTGCATGTCGCGCTCTCCGAGGCGCGGGTGCGCGTGGACGCGGCCGTCCAGGTGGAGCGGGAGAAGAACCACAAGCGCGTCATGGTGCTCGGCGGCGTCGCGGGCGCGCTGGCCCTGGTGCTCGGAACCGCGGGCCTGTTCCTGGCGCGCAACGCCGCGGTGCACGGCTGGTTCGGCGAGGACGAATTCGAGGGCATCGAGATGGAGGCCCCCGTCATCCGCGTGGCGCAGGCGCGTCAGGACGACGAGGAACTCTTCGAGTACCCCACGCAGGGCACCGCCCGGCCGAACAGGCCCGCCGACACCGGCACGACGAAGCCGGCCACGGGGACGAGCAAGCCCACGGCCGTGGCCTCCGCCTCCCGTACGGAGGACCGAAAGCCGCCGCGTCCCTCGGGGAGCGTGAATACGGACGCCGAGGGCATGGAGGTCGCCCAGCAGTTCGACCAGAGCGCCATCAACCGCATCGTCGCGGGCAACAAGTCCACGCTCTTCAAGTGCTTCAAGGAGGAGGCCGAGCGCAGCCCCGGGCTGGCCGCGAAAATCCCCCTGGAGTTCGTCATCGGCAACGACGGCAAGGTCAACAAGCTGTGGGTGGACAACCCCCAGTTCAAGAAAGGTCCACTCTACGACTGCCTCTTCGTGGAGCTGCAGAAGTGGCCGTTCCGGGCGTACGACGGAGAGCGGGCGACGGTGGGGCTCTCATTCAATATCGGCAGGAAGGGCTAGGGCCACTTTCTTGCCCACCTCCCGGGCATGCCCCATACCGGGGCCATGTCCGCCGCATCCGTTGCAGAGACCGAAATCGCGAAGAAAGCGCTGAGCGTTCCGCCGGGGACCTTCCGTCACACCGTGCTGATGGCCGCCAAGCGCTTCAAGTCCACCTGGGCCGAGCTGGGGAAGTTGCTCGTGACGGTCCGGGACGAGGCGAAGTTCGAGGAGTGGGGCCACCCCACCTTCGAGGCCTACTGCCTCAAGGAACTGCACATCAAGAAGCAGACGGCCCTCAAGCTGACCCGCTCCTTCAGCTTCCTGGCCAAGCATGAGCCCGAGGAGGAGCTGCGGGCGCAGGAGTTCCCCGAAAAGGCCCCTGCCTTCGAAGTGATTGAAGTGCTGGCCGACGCCGAGGAACGGGGCCAGTTGTCTCCCACTGAATACAAATCCCTACGTGACAGCATCTGGAGCCCGGAGAAGTCGCCGACGGAGCTGAAGAAGGAGTTCACCGAGCGCTTCCCCCGTCCTCCGCCCGAGCCGCCGCCCGAGAGCCTCCAGGTGAGGAAGCTGGCGTCGATGGCCCGGAAGCTCGCGAGCGAGCTGGCGGGGTGCCGCAAGATTCCGAATGCTGTCGCCGAGCGGGCAGCCGCCCTGGCGGATGACGTCGAAGAGCTCGCCTCGGGCGTGACGGACGCCTGACCCACTGTTACTGAACGCTCACCCGTCGCGGACGCTGTACGCTCCGTAACGGGCCCGCACCGTTGGGCTTCCTGCCCAGGGGGGAGGGCCCTATAGTGGTTGTGGGCCCCATGTAGGTGGGGCCTGGCGGCTGTTCGAGACGTGGGCAGGCCGTTTGGGTAGGGGAGCGGTGGACGGCGAAGTGGCTCCGGGGGATCCGGGGTCGGCGAACTCGGAGGCGGCAGTGAAGAAGGAGCACCACGTCAACCTGTCCTGCTCGTTCTGCGGAAAATCGCAGCGCGAGGTCCGCAAGCTGATTGCGGGACCTACGGTCTACATCTGCGATGAGTGCATCAAGCTCTGCAACGACATCATCGCGGATGAGAACGAGCGTGAAGAAGGCAAGCCTCAGGTCAGTCTGCCAACGCCCTCTGAAATCAAGGCGTTCCTCGATGAGTACGTCATCGGGCAGGACCAGGCCAAAAAGGTACTCGCTGTAGCGGTGTACAACCACTACAAGCGCATCTACCAGAAGAAGCCAGCGGCCAGGCCGCGCCCGGGCGTGAAGGGTCCGTCGGGCGAGGAGGTGGAGCTGAGCAAGAGCAACATCCTGCTCATCGGCCCCACGGGCAGCGGCAAGACGCTGCTGGCCCAGTCGCTGGCACGCTTCCTCAACGTCCCGTTCACCATCGCGGATGCCACCAGCCTCACCGAGGCGGGCTACGTCGGTGAGGACGTGGAGAACATCATCCAGAACCTGCTCCACAACGCCGACTACGACGTGGAGAAGGCGGCTCGCGGCATCGTCTACATCGACGAAATCGACAAGATCGCGCGCAAGGGCGACATGCCCAGCGCGACCCGCGACGTGGGCGGTGAAGGCGTGCAGCAGGCGCTCTTGAAGATCATCGAGGGCACGCGCGCCAACGTCACCCCGAGGGGTGGCAAGAAGTACAACCAGCAGGAGTACGTGCAGGTCGACACGACGAACATCCTGTTCATCTGCGGCGGCGCGTTCCACGGCATCGACGGCGTCATCAAGCGCCGCGTGGGCGAGAAGGGCCTGGGCTTCGGGGCGCGAATCTCCCACCGCGAGGACCGCAGCGTGGGCGAGCTGCTGGCGCTGACGGAGCCGGAAGATTTGATGAAGTTCGGGATGATTCCCGAGTTCATCGGTCGTCTGCCGATGATCGCCACGCTGAATGATTTGAAGGAAGAGGACCTGGTCACCATCCTCGCCCAGCCGAAGAACGCGCTGGTGAAGCAATACCAGAAGCTCTTCGAGATGGAGAAGGTGAAGCTGACCTTCACGAAGGAGGCGCTGCGCGCCATCGCTCGCGAGGCGATGCGCCGTCACTCCGGAGCGCGTGGCCTGCGCGCCATCCTCGAGGACGCGATGCTGGAGATCATGTACGACGTGCCGTTCCGAGAGGGCGTCAAGGAGTGCAAGATCACCGAGACGGTCATCACCCGTCACGAGGCACCCCAGCTCGTCATGGAGAAGGAGAAGAAGACGGCCTAGCCGTCCTCGCTTCTTCGTCCGTGGTTCAAGGCCCCTCCTTCCCGTGTGGAACGAGGGGCCTTCTCATGTCCGGCGTCAGTCGACGGTGGCGGCACTGCTCGAAAGAGACGCGGGGATGGAGACGATGAACTCGGTGGACTCGCCCAGGACGCTCTCCACCCGAATCTCGCCCTGGTGCTCCTGGACGATGTCATGGCAGAGCGACAGGCCCAGGCCCGTGCCGGAGCCGGCGGGCTTGGTGGTGAAGAACGGGTCGAACAGCTTCTCGCGAATCTCCAGCGGAATGCCCGGCCCGTTGTCGCGCACGCGCAGCTCCACGCGGTCACCCTGGCGGCGGGTGGAGACCCGCACGCGTGGGACGAAGCCCGCGTCGGCCTTCTGCTGCTTCTGCACCGTGGCGTAGAAGGCGTTGTCGAGGATGTTGATGAGCAGGCGGCTGATGTCGCCGGCCACCACCTCCACGTTGCCCACGGAGGCGTCCAGCTCCGTGTCCGTCTCGACCGTGGCGGCGCCCTGCCGGGCTCGCAGCCCCTGCACGGCCAGGTTGACGCTGTCGCGAATCAACATGTTCAGGTCCGCGCGGCTGCGCGAACCCTCCGAGCGCCGCGAGTGCCGCAGCATCGTCTTGATGATGTTGGACGCGCGCCGCCCATGGGACTGGATGCGCTTGGAGTTCTGCTTCAGGTCCTCCAGCGTCTCCAGCACGTCCTCCGCCATGGCGGCGTCGAACTTGTCAGCCATTCCGCGCAGCGTGGAGTCCAGCTCGTCCGCCAGCTTCGCGGACAGCTCCGAGAAGTTGTTCACGAAGTTGAGCGGGTTCTGCAGCTCGTGGGCGATGCCCGCGGTGAGTGAGCCCAGGGAGGCCAGCTTCTCCTGGGCCACCAGTTGCCGCTGCATCTCCTGGATGCGGCTGAGCGTGCCCGCCAGCTCCACGTTCTTGCTCTGCAGTTCCGCGGTGCGCTCCTCCACGCGCCGCTCCAGCGTGTGGCTGTACTCCTCCAGGCTCGCGTACAGGCCGGCGTTCTCCAGGGAGATGGCGGCCTGGAAGGACAACAGACGCAAGACCTCCAGTCGCTCGGGCGTGAAGGCGCCTCGCGTCGCGTCGTTCTCCAGGTACAGCACGCCGGTGAGCGAGCCCTGCTTCAGCAGCGGGCTGCACAGCACGGACTTCGGCCTCGCCTCGCGGACGTAGGGGTCCTCGGAGAAGGGCTCCTCCGCCGTGGCGTCATCCAGGAGCACCGTCTCGCCCGTGCGGACGACGTAGTGGACGATGGAGGCCGGCAGCGCCGTGGAGGACTCCACTGACACGGCCTGGCCTTGCAGCACCCGGGCTCCGTCCACGGAGCCCTCCGCTTCGATGAAGAGGCCCTCGGGCTTCTTGAGGATGAGGAAGCCGCGCCGCGCGCCCGCGTTCTCGATGAGCAGCGTCATCAACTTGCGCAACAGCTTGTCCAGGACGATTTCGCCGGACAGCGCGCGTGCCGTCTTGAGCACGGACTCCAAGTCCAGCGCGGCCAGCGGAGTGCCCCCGGACTCCTCGGTCCTCACCGGCTCCGGCGCGGCGGAGGTCAACAGGCGCGGATGCTCACGCTCCAGTCGCGAGACGAGCGCCCGCGCGCCCCAGCGCAGATACGCGCTCCGGGCCTCTTCCAGATACGAGCGGGCCACCCGCTCGCGGCCCGTGGACAGGTGGAAGTGAGCGGCCCGCTCGCAGGCCACGCCCTCATCGAGCGACAGCCCGTGCTCGCGCGCCAGCCGGATGGCCCGGTCATATCCATCCGCGGCAATCTCCGCGCGTCCGTCCACGCGTGCGCGCTCCGCGTCCAGCAGCTCCGCGCGCGCGCCGTAGTTCATCGGGGCGATGCGGGCCCAGCCGCGCATCTGCTTGCGCAAAGCCTCGATGGAGCGCGACGAGCGGATTCGCTCCACCGGCCCTCGCGAGGGATGCAGTTGGAGGAGCGCCAGGCCCTGGAAGAACTTGTACCAGGGCAGGTACATCTGCCCGGCGATCAACTCCACGCGGGCGTCCACCGCGGCGGCGCTCTCCAGCGCACCGCGCGCATCACCCCACAGCCAGCGCCGCATGGTGCGCATGACGTCGCAGGTGGCGATGCCATTGGCGTACCCGAGCTGGTGATACGGCGCGACGATGTCCCGCTCACGCGCTTCCACGTCCCCCGTGAAGGCGCCCGTGAGCACGTCGAGCGTGTGCCTCGTGTACTGGAGGAAGGGCACGTTCTGGTGCCGGTGCGACGCGAGCGCATCCATGAAGCGGTCGACGCGTGGACCGTGCTCCGCCAGTCCGTCCCGCGCGATGAGCGACACGGCGCAGCCCGCGCTCGCGTTGTACGCGAAGTACTCGATGTCTCCCGTCTCCTGGCCCTTGCCCGCGCCCGCGAAGAAGTCGTCGATGCACGGCGACAACGGCTCCTTCCAGTGACGGATGAAGAGGTTGAAGACGAAGTGGACCATCGACCGCAGGCTCTCCGCGCCGAAGCGGTCCAACGTCTTCAGCGCCAACCGCCCATAGCGATACCCCTCTTCGGGGTTGCCCAGGTGGACGCTGAGCATCAGGCCGTAGCCCACGTAGCCGAAGGCCGCGGTGCCCGTGGCGCCGTGACGGATGGAGATCTGCAGGTTGCGCAGCACGACGAGCGGGAACAGCAGCGGCCGGGCCATGAACGCGGCCGTGGCCAGCTTCATCATCACCCGGAGCGTGGCGAGCAGCAGCGGGTCCGTCAGCTCCGGCAGCGACTCCAAATCCTCGGGCTTGCGCAGGCCCAGGTACATCTTCGTCTTCGCCACGGCGGCCAGGACGTGCGCCTGCTTGGGCTTCGCGGGGAGGTGCTGCCCCAGCGTCCCCAGGACTTTCAGCCCCAGGTCCACCGCGCGCTCGTGCTCGCCCCGGTGCGAGTGACACTGCAGCCGCACCAGATGAACGCGGACCTGCTCGAGTCGGTCCGCCGCGTGGGCCAGCGCCGTGCTGGCCAGTCGCTCCATCTGCTCGAAGTCCGCCGCGAGGTACGCCGCCTCGGCCGCCTCGACGTGCAAATCGAACGCGAGCGAGCGGTCCCACTTCCAGCCCTCGTCCCCGAGGAGCTGTCGTCCCGTCGTCAGCAGCCGCAGCGCCGCGGCCCAAGCACCGCGTGACTTGGCGCCACGTCCCGCGCGCAGGTCCAGCTCCGCCACGCGGTGGCGCTCCTCCGCGTCCTTCAGGACGGGCAGGGCGAGGTGGAAGTGGGTGACGATGTCCGCGAGCTGCTCGTCCAGCATCTCGGGCGGCGTGTGCCGCAGCAGCAGGCGGCCGATGCGCGCGTGGACCTCCGGATGCTCACTGACGGGCGTCAGCTCCAGCGCGGCCTGCTGGACGCGGTCATGCGCGAACTGGAAGCTGTCGCCGCTCTCGGTGTCCGCGAGCCGCTCACCCACCGGTGCCACCAGGCCCGCCTGGAGCACTTCGTCCAGGGCCTCCTCCGCCTGCTCGGGCGAGCGCTCCAGCACCACCGCGAGGTTGCGCAGCGTGAAGGTGTGGCCGAGGGCCGCCGCGATGGGCAGCAGGGCCTGGGCGCCAGGGCTCAGTTCGCGAATCCGCGCGGTGAGCAGCGCCACCACGCCGTCGCTGAAGTCCTGACCGCGCAGCGCTCCGCCATCCCAGCGGAACCCGCCGCCCTCCGCGTCGAAGCGCACCAGTCCGCGCTCATAGAAGGCGCGCAGGAGCTGCACGGCGAAGAACGGATTGCCCTCCGTCAACGAGAGTACCACCGCGTCGAGCTGCGTGTCCGGCTGGCCCGCCGCCGCGGGGAAGACGTCGGCCACGAGCTGGGTGATCTGCTCGGGGGACAGTGGCTCCAGGTCGATGCGCTGCACCGGCGTGCCCGCGTCGTGCAGGGCCTGCTTGAGTGCCACCACGGGGTGCTCGGGGCCCAGCTCCTCTGAACGGCAGGCGCCGACAACGAGCAGGTGACTGAGTCCCCGGTCCGACAAGAGCAGGCGCAGCAACTGGAGGCTGGCGCTGTCGGCCCACTGGAGGTCATCCAGCACGATGACGAGCGGGTGCTCCTCCGTCGCGAGCACCCCCACCAGCTTGCGCAGCACGAGCTGGAAGCGAAGCTCGGATTCAGCGGGGCCCAGCTCGGCGACGGGAGGTTGCTCGCCCAGCACCAGCGCCATGCGCGGTACCGCGTCCACAATCAGCCGCCCCATGCCGCCCAGGGCCTCCAGCAGGCGCGCGCGCCAGTCTTCCAGTCGCTCCTCGCCGAGCAGGCTCCGCGCCACCTCGCGAAAGGCTTCGAAGATGCCGCTGTAGGGCGTGTCGCGGAGGAGCTGGTCGTACTTGCCCCGCACGAACAGGCCGTGCTTCGCGGACACGGGACGCTTGAGCGTGCCGGTGAGCGCGGACTTGCCCATGCCGGCCGCACCGGTGAGCAGCACGAAGCCGGAGCGACCGGACGCGGCGCGCTCGAAGGCGGCCCTCAGCTCGGCTTGCTGCGGCTCGCGGCCATAGAGCTTCTCGGGCGCGGCGAAGCGCTCGGGCACGTCCTTCGTGCCCAGCTCGAAGTCGGGCACCGAGCCCGTCGACTCCTCCATCGCATCGAGGCAGCGCTGAAGGTCGGCCACCAGACCGTACGCGCTCTGGTAGCGGTCCTCGGGAGACTTCGCGAGCAGCTTGAGGACGAGGGCGGAGAGGGGACGCGGGAGCTCCGGGGCGAGGTCATGCGGAGCGGGCGGCGGCAACGCCACGTGCGCGTGGATGAGCCCCAGCGCATCGGTGTCCGCGAAGGGCCGACGGCCCGTGAACAGCTCGAACAGCATGACGCCCAGCGAGTAGAAGTCGCTGCGCGAGTCGACGCTGCGGTGGGTGCGTCCAGTGCCCTCGGGCGACAGGTATTCGAGCGTGCCCTCCAGGCGCTCGGGAGCGACTGGCGCGACCTCGGCGCGAGCGCGGCGCGTGGCCAGGGTGAGCCCGGTCAGCTTCACGGAGTTGCCATCCGCGCTGAGCAGCACGGAGGCGGGCTGCAAATCCCTGTGCAGGATGCCAGCGGCGTGGAGCTGGCCCACCGCGCGGGCGATGGCGACGGCGAGCCGGCAACCGGCGCGGGCCTCCATGCGGCCCGAGGCGAGCCGCTGCGCGAGGGTCGTCTCTCCGAAACCCTCGAGCACCATCACCGACATGCCGGGGCGCGACTCCTCCAGGGACAAGGGGTGGAGGACGCCGTCGAGGCGCAGGGCGTGGGTGAGCTCGAATTCGTGGCGGAGGCGGTTCGTGAGGGAAGGGGGCCGAGTGGGCTCCGCGACCTTCAAGGTGACATGGGCCCCGTCCTCGGCGCGGGTGGCGCGGAGGAGCTGGAAGGAGCCGGAGGCGGAGAGCGCTCTGTCGCTACGGTAGCCAGGAACCTCAATCATTGCTCAACCCGTGCGCGCAGGGGCGCGGCACCCCCCCGTGGAGGCCTTGGACGCGGGAGGCTAGCTGTGCCCCCCCACGCTCGCAACAGCGCCCGGTCGCTTCGCCCGGCTGGGTTGCCTGCTCGCTGGAGTGGAGCGCGCGGCCCGGGTGTGCCATGGAACCTCCACGGTGATGCGACCTTCGGCCAGGGTGGAACCCGACGCGCGGCGAGACGGCAGGCGCGTCCTCGTCATTGGAAGTGGTTTTGGCGGGTTGGCGGCGGCGGTTCGACTGGCCGCGAGAGGCTGGCGCGTCACCGTCCTGGAGCGCAGGGACGGCCCTGGAGGTCGGGCCCATGCGTTTCAGCAAGACGGATTCACCTTCGACGCCGGGCCCACGGTCATCACCTGTCCGCACCTGCTCGAGGAGCTGTGGGCCCTGGCTGGACGGAAGCTGGCCGACCATGTGGAGCTCAGGCCGGTGACGCCGCTGTACCGGATGCGCTTTCCGGATGGCTTCACGTTCGACTACCACACGGACAAGGAAGCGATGTTGGAGGCCGTGCGGCGCCTCTCGCCTGGAGACGAAGCGGGCTACCTGTCGCTCAGTGCCCGCGTCGAGCGCATGTACGAAGCGGGCATCGGTCCGCTGATGAGTGCGCCGGTGCCGCACGTGCTGAGCCTCGCGCCCTTCACGCCGGCGCTGGTTCGCGATGAGGCGTTCCGGAGCATGTACGGCCTGGTGTCGCGTCACGTGAAGGACGAGCGGCTCCGGCAGGCGTTGAGCTTCCATCCGCTGCTCATCGGCGGCAGTCCCTTCACGCCCGCGAGCGCGGTGTACACGTCCATCCAGTTCGTGGAGCGGCGCTGGGGTGCGTTCTTTCCGGTGGGAGGAACGGGCGCGCTGGTGCGGGGACTGGTGTCCTTGCTGGAGTCGCTGGGCGGCGAGGTCCGCTACGGCAGCGAGGTGTCGGAAATCACGGTGGAGGGGCGCAAGGCGACGGGCGTGCGGCTCGGGGATGGTGCGTGGCTTCCCGCCGAGGCCGTGGTGTCCAACGCGGACGCGGCCTGGACGTACCGGTATCTGCTGCCCAGGCATGTGCGCAGTCACTGGACGGACACGCGCATCCAGCAGGCGCGGTACTCGATGAGCGTGTTCCTCTGGTACTTCGGAACGCGGCGTCGGTATCCGGAGGTGGCGCACCACACGCTGCTGTTCGGTCGCGACTTCAAGGGCATGTTCTCCGGACTGGCCGGGCCGGGGCTGCCTTCCGAGGACCCGCTGCTGTATCTGCACCGGCCCACGGCGACGGACGCGGGACTGGCTCCACCGGACCACGATGCGTTCTACGTGCTGGCGCCGGTGCCGCACCTGGGAGACGGGGCCAGTTGGAAGACTCGGGCGGAAGTGTTCCGTCGCAAGCTGGAGGCCCGGCTGTCGCGCACGGTGTTGCCCGGATTGGCGCAGGAGTTGGTGACGTCGCGAGTCTTCACGCCGGAGGACTTCCGGGATGACTTGCGCTCCTTCCTGGGCGCCGCGTTCAGCTTCGCGCCCACGCTGATGCAGACCACGTTCCTCCGGGCCCAGGCCAAGAGCGAGGACGTGGACCGGCTCTACCTCGTGGGGGCGGGGACGCATCCAGGGGCCGGGCTGCCCGCCGTGTTGTGCTCCGCGAAGATTGTCGACACCGTCATGGCCGGGGCCTGAGCGCGCGGAGGCGGGGCGCTCACGAAGGGATTGAGGGCAGGGGAGCACGTACCCGAGAATCAGGCCACGGAGGAGCGCGTGCATGGCGGCGGTCGACGAGCTGGCCCACTGTCACATCATCCTGAAGGCGGCGCTCCAGGCCGCGAGCCCGGAAGACCGGCCCACGGGTCCGTGGGCGTTGGGCGGGCCGCGTCCCGTGTGTCCGGCGGCGGGGCAGGTGGAGCTGGGGTTGTGGTTCTCCTCGCTCGTCGCGCCGCACCTCTCGGACCGGTTCGAGGAGGCCGTCGCGCGACGCGTGCTGGACCATGTGCGTGAGTTCCTCGCGAAGCCTTCGCGCCTCACGCAACAGGAGTCCCTCTCGCTCGGGCATCAGAAGCAACTGACCAGCCACGCGGGCCGCGCCTACCACCGGCTCATCGCGGACTCCCGCTCCGAACCCAAGGAGACGGATGCGCTCGCGGTGGCCCGGCGCACGGCGGGCGCGGCGGCGGCGCTCTGTCGCGGCAAGGACACGTATGTCCACCTCACCGCGGCGGTGGCTCGGGTGGTGAAGTACCTGAGCGAGCCGGAGACGCGCGGTGACTTGCGCGTGCACGACTTCCTCGTGGAGCTGGACGCGCGCATCCTCCGGCTGGAGTGTCAGGCCGCGATTGCTCCCTTGCTCACGGCGGGCACGCCCTCGCCGGACCTCGACACGGTGCTGTGGCGTGTCGATGGTGGCAAGGGCCAGGCGCGGCACTTCATCGCGCGGCTTCGGGGTGGAACCTTGGGGCTGGTGACGAAGCTGGGCGCGCGCTGGGCCTGGGTGGAGGGAGGCCGTGATGAAGTCCTCGCCTCCGTGCCCGACGCGCTCTTCGAGAACGCGACCCGCACCGTCATGGCGAGTGAGTGAAGCGCGAGCGCCGCACGGAATGGACTCGCGTGGCGCTCGGGTGAGGCACTCAGTCTTCCTGGGGGTCCTGACAGTAGTTGTAGTTCAGGTAGATGTCGCACAGCGGTTTCAACTGGCTGTTGTGCTTGATCCCTGTAATGCAGTTCGTGCTCGCGGACGTGTACAGGACGTACTGACACGAGTTGAGATACATGACGTCGAGGCAGCGACCCGTCTGGTACCCCGCGTGATCCGTCTGGCATCGCGCGTTGTAGATGGGCTGCTCCACCGACCCCTGGAACTCCTCTTCGGGAGTCGCTTCAGGGTCTTCGATTCCGCATCCCATCAACCCGACCACCACCAAGAGCCCATACGTCAACCGCGAAAGCATGCAGCGCATGGTGTTGCCTCCGTGTCTGGGTCAGCGCGCGGAGACTAGTGGGAGCGCTCCCGCCAGGACAAGTCAGCGGCAAGGCTTCGCGCCCAGGGGCACCGAAGTGATAGGATTTGGCCGGCCACTCCCATGGGAGATATGGAATTGGGCTCCACCCTGTTCACGGCAGTGGGCACCTTCGTCCGGAAGAACCTCACCTGGGGCGCGCAAAGACGCTCATTCAGGACTCAAGAACTCATCGAGAAGCTCAAGGAGGGAAAGGACAGAGAAGGCAGCTTGCGCGACCTCGCGAAGCTCGGTGTGCATGCGCGCCCCGCAGGGGTCGTCGTCGTCGAGTCATTGGCCAGCGACGACTGGGAGGTAAGAGTCGCCGCGACCCTGACGCTCGGCTTCATCCAATACGCCGAGGCCACCGACGTCCTCATCTCGCAGCTCGCGGAGGTCTCCGACTGGCGGCGCGTCAGAGCCTCGGCCCGCGCTCTTGGGCGGCTCCATGCCGAGCGGGCCCTCAGGCCGCTTGAGCGCCTCGCGGTGGGGCATTGGTATCCGCCAGTGCGAGAGGCGGCCTCTCAGGCCATCCGGGTCATCCGCGGCGAGGCGTCGTATCCCGAGGAGCCATCTACCTCCGAGTTCTTCTGGCATGTGCATAGGGGCGAACGCCTGAAGGTCCCCTCCAGGCCGTTTCTCGACCTGGGCCCGGACGAGCTTCCCGCGATCTCGCTCGCGCAGCGGATCTATGCCGCCAAGGTGCTCGACACGAACGAACATCCTTGGCGGATGAAGCTGGTCAGCCAGAAGCCCCGCTGCGGCCTGCGGGTCTCAGATGGATACCTGCTGGGTGATGAGCGAGGAGAGTGGGGTGGAGAACTGGTTCACCAGCGGGACGACGCCACGGAAACGCATGTCTTCCACCGCAATGTGTGGGGCATCCATCGCCTGGGGCCACACATCATCGTCGTGACGGGACTGGCCCATCTTGGCGGCAACGAAGGGCGCTTGTACCGGGTGTTTCCCCAGGGAGAGACTTTCGGCGCGGAGTTCTGGCGCGAGCTTCCCGGTGCGCCCGAGTGTTCCGGATGGCTCTCCGATGGCCGCCTCTACATCGAGTGCCTCGGGGGAGCGGTCCTCGTCTCCCCCGAGGGAGACTTCGAGCTGGCGGAGCCCGACACGTTCCAGGCCGGGTGACACTCAGTCCCTCTTGCCACCCTTGCCCGGAGGCGACCGCGGGCGCTGGAGCGGGAAGTTCGGGTACACCTCTTCCTCGAACACCTTGCGCAGCTTCGGGAAGTTGAGCGCCCACCTCACTCCCAGCCTCCACGGCGCGAAGAGCACGCTCGGGACGCGGGGGAACAGGCCCGGCAGCCAGTCCGCGTACGCCTTCTTCATCGCGTCCACGTTGTAGTCCTCGCGAACGTCCACGCAGTACTGCGGGCCTCCATTCTCCGGCACGTGGCCGTCGAGAATCTCTCCCAGCCCGGGCGGAAGGAACGTGGTGTGCAACGTCATGCCCACGTCGAAGTTCTTGCTGCCCAGTCGGCAGATGGGCCCCTTGCTCATGTTCTCCGAGTCGAAGATCCACACCTCGTCACCGGTGGAGTTCTCGGGGAGGTCCGGCGTCGGGTCGGAGACCACCAGCGCCACGACGTAGCCCTTCCAGTACGGCACCTTCGGCAGCTTGATGCTGGGCACGAACTGCGGCGCGAAGCCGAACCAGCCCGTGGGCAACACGTAGCCGTCGAAGCGGCCCGACTTGACGTAGAACTTGAAGAAGCTCGCGGCCCGGCCTTCCTGGATGGGCAGGCCGCTCTTGTCTCCGACGATGGGCTTGTAGAGCTGGTAGACGTACTCGGGGACCATGTCCGCCGCGAACCCATCCGAGTTGAAGTAGATGGCCAGTTCGTCATCCGGGATGACCCAGTTCGGCTCCGCCCCGTCGTTGTCGTCGGGTGTGGGTGAGCGCCACTTCTGGCGCAGATAGAGCCGCAGGTTCGTCTCGAGCTCGCCGTTGACGAGGCCCGCGTTGGAGAAGACGGTGAGGCCCCAGGTGAAGTTGTCGTGCGAGTGCAGGCGCGACTCGATGCGCCGGTTGCGCATGTCGATGCGGTGCACCCCCAGCGAGCTGCGCGTCACCGGCACCGCCGTGGGCATGCCCTCCTGGTAGGCCTGCGCGCGGCGGCCATTGATGAGCAGGTCCCCCTCCTTGATGGTGTGGGACAGGTCCTCGGACGGCGAGTGTCCCGCGACCAGGGTGATGACGTCGTCCGGGTTCTCGTAGCGCGCCGCGAAGTGCAGGCCGCCCCCGCCGGACTGGAAGCGATGCGCCGGAATCCGGGGCGGGTCGTCCCGCGACAGCGTTCCGGGGGAGGGCCGCAGGTCCGAGCGCTTCACCACCCAGAACACCGCCTGCGGGTACGCGCGCTCGGAGGTGAATCTATCCACCAGTCGCTGCACGCGCGTCATCCCCGGCAGCGCCGCCTGCACCGCGATGGTCCAGAAGTTGATGGGGAAGTTGCTGTCGAGCAGCACGACGTAGTCGCGCGTGACGGCGATCTGATGGAGCGACTGCGCCACCACCGGGTTGCCCGTCGCCGCGTCCATCAGCGCCCAGTGGTGCAGCCGGTTCTCCCACGTGTCCCAGCTCGACAGGTGCGTCCAGCCTTCACCGAGCGGCCACTTGGGGGCGTGGTTGGTGAAGAAGAGGCGAGGCTTCTGCTGTGACTCGGTCTCCCGGGGAGAGATGGGCTCGGCCACTTCGGGCGCGAACGCGGGGTGCGCGGTGCTCTGGAGCAGCGGGAAGGCCCAGGGCGTGGGGATGGCGGGCTTCCACTCGCGCAGATAGCCGAGCGGCGTGTACGCCTTGAGCGTCATCGGGTGGATGGCCCACGGGCGCCCCGCGTCCGTGGTCACCAGCAACATGTTCTCACCCTCCACGAGGAACGGCGCCGTGTTGGGGGCCTCCTGCGCGCCCAGCGCGATGCTCACGTCGGAGAGCGTCGTCTCACGGAACTCGTTGAGGTAGCGGGTGATGGGGCCCCGAGAAGTCGCTCCCGCGTTCACCGGTTCCCGCGCGTAGAACGACGGCGTCTCCATGATGGCGGAGCTGAAGGTCGCCTCGGCGCCGTCGAAGTCGAGCCGCAGCACCAGCCCATCCGAGGCCAGCGCGGGCGAGCCCGCATGGACGCTGGGGCCCGCGACGAAGACATGTCCATGCAGATCCGGCGGCAGCTTGCCGGAGAGCACCGTCAGCGGCTCCTTTGAATACGGCGTCCGATCGGACGTCATCGCGTTGCGCGGCATGCCCGGGCGCACGCCCGGATGCACGACGAGGCCGGGGTAGGTGGTTCCGTCCGGCAGGTGCGGCGGCGCGGGAGCGGGCTCGTCGTCGCGGGCGGCGGCGTGGGGAAGGGGAGAAAGAGGGGGCTTGATCGCTTCGTGCATGGACGCCTCCACGGGTAGGGAGGTGCAAATCGTGTCGGGGGAACGGGGCCGGCACGCTAACACGCGCGGCCTCTCCACCTCGCATGAGCTGGCCCGTCCGCTTGGGTAGGGAGGGGCCGCGACGGGGTACCGGGTGTGGACCCCATGTGCCATCATCGCGCCGCTCGGGGCCACCAAACATGAACCAACAAGACATGTCTCAGCCACGAATCATCGGCGGGCGATACGTCCTGGAGCGGGTGCTCGGGGGCGGTGGAATGGGCACCGTCTGGGTGGCGAGAGATCCCAAGCTCCAGCGACTGGTCGCCCTCAAGCTCATGGCCAGCCACTGCGCGCCCACCCCGCACGCGCTCCGCCAGTTCGAGTGGGAAGCCCAGGCCATCGCCCGCTTCCAGAGCCCCCACGTCATCCAGGTCCACGACTGCGACCTCTCCGGCGAGGCGCCCTACATCGTCATGGAGCTGCTGGAGGGTGAAGACCTGGAAGCGCTGCTCAACCGGCGAGGAAGACTGTCGCTCGCCATGGTGGAGCGCCTGCTCACCCAGGCCGCGCGCGCGCTCACCGCCGCGCACGCCGCGGGCGTCATCCATCGCGACCTCAAGCCCGCGAACCTCTTCCTGTCCCGCAGCACCGCTGGCGAGGTGGTGAAGGTGCTCGACTTCGGGCTCGCGCTGCTGACGCAAGGCGGCGCGGCCCAGCCGCACCCGGACGAGGAGATGGCGGGCACGCCGCGCTACATGAGCCCCGAGCAGCTGCGGGGCCTGTCGCCCCGGTTGGACCACCGCTGTGACTTGTGGGCCCTGGCCGTGGTGGCCTACCGCGCGCTCACCGGCCAGCATCCGTTCCCGCTGGAGTCGCTGCGTCAGCTCCGGCTGGGCAACGTGCCTCCGGCCCCCGTGCCGCCGTCCACGCTGGTGCCCGGGCTGGGCACGGAGGTGGACGCGTTCTTCGCGCGGGCGCTCGACGTGGAGCCCTCGCGGCGCTTCCAGTCCGCGCACGAGCTGTCCTCGGACTTCATCGCGCGGATGGAGGCCGGGCGTCCGTCACGGCCGGCGAAAATCCTCGTCGTGGACGACGAGCCGGATGTCGCGGTGCTGATGGAGCAGAGCTTCCGCAAGCAGATCCGCCGCTCGGTGTACCAGTTCCTCTTCGCCTCGGACGGCGAGGAGGCGCTGGAGGAGCTGCGCCAGAATCCCGACACCGAGGTGGTGCTCTGCGACATCAACA
This sequence comes from Myxococcus qinghaiensis, assembly GCF_024198215.1. GTDB lineage: Bacteria > Myxococcota > Myxococcia > Myxococcales > Myxococcaceae > Myxococcus > Myxococcus qinghaiensis. Next base: position 73,538 of record NZ_JAKCFA010000007.1, on the reverse strand, counting down.
TGCCGCGCATGGACGGGCTCACCTTCCTGTCCCGCGTCGGTGAGGTGAGCTCGCTCACCCGCGTGGTCATCGTCTCGGCGTATGGCGACATGAGCAACCTGCGCACGGCGATGAACCGGGGCGCCTTCGACTTCATCACCAAGCCCATCGACTTCCCGGACATGGAGGCGACGCTCGTCAAGACGCTCAAGCACGTGCGCGAGCTGCGCCGCACGGTGCGCTACACGGAGGAGAACGGCCTGTTGCGCATGTTCGTCCCCGGCGGCGTGCTGGAGCGCATTCCCCCCATGCTGCAGGGCACCGAGGACATGGCGGGCGAGTGGGTGGAGGGCACCGTCGTCTTCATCGACGTGGACGGCTTCACGCCCGTGCTCAGCCAGCAGGCGCCTCCGGAGTCGCTGCGGCGCCTCAACGCCAACTTCGAGGCCATTGTCCCGGAGATCCTCGCGCGCGGCGGCACGGTTGACAAGTTCGTCGGGGACGCGGTGATGGCCGTGTTCCGGGGCCCCGGGCACGTGGACCAGGCGATGGAGGCGTGCCTGTCCATCCGCCGCCAGCTGGAGCTCCTGGCCACGCGCGGCGGCGTCCATGCGCCCTATGCGCACGGCGTCTGCATAGGCCTGGACTCGGGAGACCTGGTGGCCGGGAGCATCGGCGCCAAGGCGTCGGGGCGGCTCGACTACACGGTGCTGGGCGAGGTGGTGAACACGGCCGCGAAGCTCGCGGGCCTGGCGCGGCGAGGGCAGGTGCTCCTCAGCGACAGGACGCGTGCGCGGGCCAAGGAGCCCTTCGTCTACGCGCCGCTGGGAGAGCAGCTGCTGCACGGCGCCACGACGTCGCTCACCGTCTACGAGCTGCTGCGCGGCGAGGCGCCCCGGGACGTGACGCCCGAGGACTCCACGCCGTTCATCGTGTCGGAGAAGCGCGAGGACACCCGCGAGGCGAGGCTGGCGGCGCTGCCGTCCCGGTAGGAGCGGGGACGGCGGGGCGCTTCAGCTCTGCGTCACCCGCACGGTGGTGTTCATCTCCCGGCCGGTGGCCGGGTCCCTGGCGCGCATGGTGAGGATGCCTTCGATGTTCACATCGAAGGTGATCTCCACCTGCACCCCGCCGGCGCGGGCCTGCTGGATGCCGGAGAAGGTGAACTCGCCGAGCATGTCGTTGCGCACCACCACGTCGTGGTCGCCCTGGAAGATTCGCATGGCCAGCTCGGTCTGGTTGTCCATGCTGGTGGTGGCGATCAGCTGCTTGGCGTTGGGGATGGGCGCGTTGCGCGGGAAGACGACGTGGAAGGCGCCGCCGGCCTTCTCCAGGCCAATGGCCATGGGAATCACGTCCAGCAGCTGGATGCGCAGGTTGGTGTCGTCCTGGAGCGAGTGCGCGTAGAGCGCCGCGCCAATGGCCACCGCTTCGTCCGGGTGCACGCCCTTGCTGGGCGGCTTGCCGAAGAACTTCGTCAGCCGGTCCTGGACGACGGGCATGCGCGTCTGTCCGCCCACCAACATGACTTCGTCGATGTCCCGGGTCGACAGCCCCGAGTCCACCAGCACGCGCGCCACCATCTGCAGCGTGCGGTCCACGAGGTGGTTGGTGAGCTGCTCCAACATCTTCCGGGTGAACTTCATCTCGATGTTCAGGGGCTGGCCCTGGGAAGTCATCGTGATGAAGGGGATGTTGAAGGGCACCTCGTCGCGCGCGGACAAATCAATCTTGGTGCGCTCGGCCAGGTCCTTGATGCGCTGCATCGCCACCGGGTCCGTCGCCAGGTCGATGCCCGTCTTGGCCGCGAAGTCCTTGAGGACGTGGTGGATGATGGCGTTGTCGAAGTCGATGCCGCCCAGGAAGACGTCGCCGCCGGTGGCCTTCACCTCGAAGACGCGGTCCCGAATCTCGATGATGGAGACGTCGAAGGTGCCGCCGCCCAAGTCGTAGATGACGACCTTCTGCTTCAGGCCCTTGCCCACGCCGTACGCGAGCGCCGCCGCCGTGGGCTCGTTGATGATGCGCACGACGTCCAGGTCGATGAGCTTGCCGGCGTCCTTCACCGACTGACGCTGCCGGTCGTTGAAGTACGCGGGGACCGTCACCACCGCCCGTTTGATCGGCGTCTTCAGGTAGTTGGAGGCGACCTCTCGAATCTTCCCGAGAATCTTCGCGCTGACTTCCTGGAGGGTGAACTCCTTCTTGCCCACGTCCAACGTGACTTCGTTCTTCTTGCCGGGGCGCAGGTTGTACGCCACGACCTTCTTCATCGTCTCCACGACGTCGCTGCCGAACGTGCGCCCCACCAGACGCTTGGCACCGTAGACGGTGTTGCGCGGGTTGAGCTGCCACTGGCGCTTGGCCTCGTAGCCGATGAGCTCGTTCCCCTTGTCGTCAATCGCGAAGATGGAGGGGATGGTGTACTCACCGCCCTTGTAGGGGATGAGCTTCACGTTCCCGCTGTCCTCGACGATCGCCGCGCACGAGTTCGTCGTGCCGAGGTCGATGCCGATGATGGGCTCCTTGTGCATCGTGTTTGGACTCCGGGTGGGCACCGAAGAGAAGGGTTGGACCGTATCTCACCCCCGGGCCTCACGCGAGTATGCTTACACCCGGCGGGCCCGCCGCCTCCGGGCTGGCTCCTGGCAAAACCCTGGAACCCCGCACGATGTCGAGCGAAAAGTCCAACCCGGCCACTCTCTCCCCTGGTGAGCGGGCAGTGGCGCGAGCGCGTGGGCTGGATGACATGACGTCAAAGGGCCCTGGACTTCCAGCAGGCCGGGCGGAAATGTCTTGGGAGGGCCACCGGCGGCAGCGGCGCACCGGGGGCGTTACGAGCGAGAACTGACCCGTACGAGGAGAGCCACCGTGGACGCGAAGGGTTATCTGCAGGAAGTGGGCACGCAGGTGAACGCCGACTTCGTCAAGAACCGTTCGATCCTGTCCTTCGAGGAGTACCTGTCGCTCTTCATCAACGATCCGCGCGCCCAGGCGCGGAACGCGGCGCAGTACCTCCGGGACGTGATGGACCATTTCGGCACGGAGACGGTGCCGCACCCGACGGGGACGATTCGCCGCTTCAAGGTCTTCGACGCGGAGGGCAGTGACAGGGATGGCCGGGTGGCGGGGCAGGAGGAGGTGCAGAACGCCATCTACCGGGTGCTCGGCAACTTCGTGCGCGCCGGCCGCATCAACAAGCTCATCTTCCTGCATGGCCCCAACGGCAGCGCCAAGTCCACGCTCGTCAACGCGCTCAAGTCCGGCATGGAGACGTACTCCTGGCTGCCGCAGGGCGCGCTGTACCGCATCGCCTGGGTGTTCCCCTCGGAGAAGCTCATCAAGGGCTCCATCGGCTTCGGCGAGCGCACGGACAGCAACGGGGAGCTGACGACCTTCGCGCACCTGGACGCGGAGTCCATCGACCTGCGGATGCCGTGTGAGTTGAGAGACCATCCGATGTTCGCCATGCCTCCGGGCGAGCGCCGCAAGGTGCTGGAGGCGGCCCTGAAGAAGAAGGGGCTGGGGAACGGGGACGGGGAGTCGGGGGACTTCATCCTGTCCGACTACGTGCGGGACGGGGAGCTGTGCTCCAAGTGCCGCCGCATCTACACGGCGCTGCTCAACTCCTACAACGGTGACTGGCTGAAGGTGATGCGCCACGTCCAGGTGGAGCGCTTCTACGTGTCGCGCCGCTACCAGGTGGCCACGGTGACGGTGGAGCCGCAGATGAGCGTGGACGCCGTCGTCCAGCAGATCACCGCGGACCGCACCCAGCTCAACGTGCCCGCGCCGCTGCACAGCACCGTCCTCTTCGAGCCCCACGGACCGCTCGTGCACGCCAACCGCGGCCTCATCGAGTACTCGGACCTGCTCAAGCGCCCGCTGGAGGCGTTCAAGTACCTGCTGGGCTTCAGCGAGACGAGCGAGGTGCCGCTGGAGCCGTTCGTCCTCCAGTTGGACGAAGTGCTCATCGCGTCGTCCAACGAGAAGCACCTGGGCGCCTTCAAGGAGCTGCCGGACTTCGCGTCGTTCAAGGGGCGCATCGAGCTGGTGCGCGTGCCCTACCTGCGCCGCTACCGCACCGAGCAGCAGATCTACGACACGCAGGTGTCCGCGACGACGGTGGGCAAGCACGTGGCGCCGCACGCGACGGCGCTGGCCGCGATGTGGGCGGTGCTCACGCGCCTGAAGAAGCCCATTCCGGAGCGCTACCCCAGCGACGTGAAGGAGCTCATCGACCACGTCACGCCGGTGGAGAAGCTGCACCTGTACGAGGAGGGCGCGCCGCCGGACCGGCTCAGCCTGGCCAACACCAAGGAGCTGCGCAAGCTGCGCGAGGAGCTCTTCACGGAGTCGGACTCGTACCCCAACTACGAGGGGCGCATGGGCGCGAGCGCGCGCGAAATCAAGACGGCGCTGTTCAACGCCGCGCAGAACCCCGACTACAAGTGCCTCAACGGCCTGGCGGTGCTCGAGGAGCTGGAGTCCATCTGCAAGGACAAGAGCGTCTACGAGTTCCTGCTCCAGGAGGTGGTGGATGGGTACCACGACCATGAGGAGTTCGTGCGCGTCGTCGAGGCGGAGTACCTGGACCGCGTGGACACCGAGGTGCGTGAGTCCATGGGCCTGGTCTCCGAGGGCCAGTACCGCGAGCTGGTGGAGCGCTACATCCAGGGCGTCAGCCACTGGGTGCGCGGCGAGAAGATGCGCAACCGAATCACGGGCGAGATGGAGAAGCCCGACGAGCAGCGCATGCAGGAGGTGGAGGCCATTGTCATGCCGCGAGGCGAAGAGGTCTCCGAGTTCCGCCGCGGGCTCATCTCCTCCATCGGCGCGCACCGGCTGGACAACCCGGACCTGGCCATGGACTACCCGCGCATCTTCCCGGACATGTTCAAGCGCCTGAGAGACCACTACTTCGAGGAGCGCAAGCGGGTGCTGCGCAAGAACAAGGAGAACGTCCTCAAGTACCTCTCCGAGGACCGCAACCAGCTGTCGACGCGCGAGCAGACGCAGGTGCAGAGCACGCTGAAGACGATGGCGGAGCGCTACGGCTACTGCGAGTACTGCGCGAAGGACGCCATCCTGTTCTTGATGAAGAAGCGCTACGCGTGATGCGCGAGCGAGCAGGCGACCGGCCCCTGTAGGGCGTCTGCTTTCCAATGGGGACAGGGCGTGGGGAAGATGGACGTCGCAAGCGAGTTCGCAGTCTCAGCGCCGTCCTTCATCCCGGAGAGTCGATGACCCGCTTCCTCCTGGGCGCCCCCGTCGCCCTGCTCGCCCTCGCATCGTGTGCCGGTGCGTCGCCGCCTCCCGCCAGCGCTTCCGCGCCACAGGCGCCCCTGGAGGTGGTGCGGGTGTCCACGCCGGAGCCCGCGAGGCCGACGCGCAAGGAGATGGTGCGCCGCATCCTCCCGCACAACGTGCGCCTGCAAATCACGGAGGCGGACAAGGTGCGGCGCACGGCCTCCGGCGTGGTGGTGGGCTCCGAGCGGAGTGAAGACGGCGTGGTGGCCTGGGTCGTCACCAATGCGCACGCGGTGGTGATGGACGACTTGAAGTCCCCGACGCTCAACGTGCTGGTGGACCGCCGCGCGGATGTGGAGACGCACGTGGGCCAGGTGGTGGCCACCGGCCAGGTGCCGGACCTGGACCTGGCGCTCGTGAAGGTGCCGGGGCTGTCGCTGCCCGCGGTGGAGCTGGCGGACGAGGCGGAGCTGGAGCTGGGAGAGGACGTCGTCGTGGCGGCGTCGCCCTATGGCCGCGCGCTGTCCTTGTCTGGCGGCATGCTGTCCCAGGTGGAGTGGGACAGGGAGTCCCGGCGTCCGAGGATGGTGAAGACGGACGCGCCCATTGGTTATGGCGCGTCAGGCGGCGGCATCTTCAGCCTGGAGACAGGGCGACTGTTGGCCATCGTGGAGGGCTACCGCACCGCGCAGGTGGACTTCGCGGTGCGTGAGGAGAGCTACAGCTTCGACGTGCCCATGCCCGGTGAGACGTTCGCCGCGCCCAGCACCAAGGTGCGACAGTTCCTGCAAGCCAAGGGCTTCGGGCGCTTGCTGGAGCGCAGCCTGCCCGGCGAGGGAGGCGTCGCTCACGCCGCGGGGCGCTGAGCCGCCTTTTTGTCGACAGCTGTCCTGTGCGCGCTACATCTGCTCGGGCCAGGAGGCGAGCGGATGTCGGGACGTGTTTCGTGGGACCAGTACTTCATGGATATCGCCAAGCAGGTGGCGACGCGGGCCACGTGTGATCGCAAGCACGTGGGCGCCGTCATCGTCCGTGGAAGAACCATCCTGTCCACCGGCTACAACGGCTCCATCCGAGGCCTGGCGCACTGCGATGACGTGGGCCACATGATGGAGAACGGACACTGCGTGGCGACGGTGCACGCGGAGGCGAACGCCATCATCCAGTCCGCCACCAACGGCGTGGCGATTGACGGGGCGACCATCTACACGACGGCGAGCCCCTGCTGGCCCTGCTTCAAGCTGATCGCCAACGCGGGCCTCGTGCGCATCGTCTTCGGCGAGTTCTATCGGGATCCTCGCATCTTCGAGGTCGCCTCCCAGCTCAAGCTGGAGCTGGTGGGCCTGGGTGAGGGCGCGCGTCCTCCCGCGACCTCGACCTGAACGGGCTGCCGGCGAGCACCTCGGAAAACGTCACCTGCGCAACACTCAGGAGTCATCGCAAGTCGTTGACTCCACTCGGGAATTTGCCAAGTCCGGCAAGAATTACCGACCCAGGGTTGACGTTGTGGAACAGGCTCCCTAACTCTTGCCCGGCGGTGGGGTGGCGGCGGGAGAGGGAGACGAAAAACCCGAGGAGTTTCCGTTGGTTAGCTCGACGGCTGTGTCCAGTAGCGTGGTGCGTGTCCAGGAAGCGACGGATCCCGTGGTGGGCGCTGCCCGCTATGGCGCCGTGCAGACGCTGATGGACAGCCTGCTGCACGACGTCCGCAACCCCCTCAATGCGATGGCCATCCACCTGGAGGTGCTGTCGGAGAAGTTGAAGGCGGAGACCGGCCAGGTGCCGCCGTCGCAGGAGAAGAACCTCAAGGCGCTGCGCGACCAGATTCAGCGCGTGGACGGAATCTTGAGGCAGTTCTCCGACTTCATCGTTACTCGGGGTGGTACGGCGGGCGAGGTGGACTTGTCCGACGCGACGACGCGAGCGCTGGGCGTGGTGGCCCACGAAGGACGCAAGCGGCGGGCCACGGTGCAGGTGGCGGTGGAGGCGGGCGTGCTGGTGCGCCTGGCGGACACCTCGGAGCTGGGCTTCTTCGTCATCCAGGCGTTGCTGCGGGGTTTCCGGCGGGCTGAAGGCGGGGGCTCGGTGCGCGTGACGGTGCGCGCGGAGGGCTCCGTGGCGGTGCTGGAGGTGGAGGACACCGGGGGCGACAGCTCGCCCGCGCATGAGGATGCGGTGGCGGCCCTGGGGCTGCGCTGCTCGCAGTTGGGCGTGGACCTTCACGTCCGTGGTGGTTCCTGCCGACTCATCTTTCCTCGCGCTTGAGGGCTGTACCGGGCGCCAGGCTTCTCCTTCAAAGTCATCCCCCATTCGCGTCACGACGCAGCACCGGAGGTCTTCATCTTGGGTAGCGCACGAATCCTGGCCGTGGACGACGAACGCGACACGTGCGAGGCGCTGGCGGAGATGCTCAGCACCTGGGGCCACAAGGTCGAGACGGCTTTCGACGGGCACGACGCTCTGCGCAAGGCTGGCGAGTTCCGACCGGACGTCGTCCTGTCCGACCTCGCGATGCCGGAGACCGACGGCCTGTGGCTGTTGCGCAACCTGAAGGAGGAGCTGCCGGACTGTCCGGTGGTGTTCCTCACGGGCCGCGGCACCATCGACGCGGCGGTGGAGGCCATCCGCGAGGGCGCGTATGACTTCATCGTCAAGCCGCTCGACACCGCGCGCCTGAAGGTCTGCATCGACCGCGCGCTGGAGAAGAAGGAGACCTTGCGCGAGGTGCAGACGCTGCGCCGTCGCCTCAAGCAGCTGGGCTCCTCCGACCTCATCGCCCAGTCGGCGGGCATGCGCAAGGTCATCGAGCTGGTGGAGAAGGTGGCCCCGTCCAAGGCCAGCGTGTCCATCAGCGGCGAGTCCGGCACGGGCAAGGAAGTGGTGGCCCGCGCCGTCCACAACCTGTCCCTGCGCCGCGACAAGCCCTTCATCGCCATCAACTGCGCGTCCATCCCCGCCACGCTGATCGAATCGGAGATCTTCGGCCACGAGCGCGGCGCCTTCACCGGCGCGGATCAGCGCCGTCCGGGCGTGTTCGAGCTGGCCCACGGCGGCACGCTGTTCCTGGACGAACTGGGAGAGATTCCCATCGACCTGCAGGCCAAGCTGCTCCGCGTGCTGGAGGAGAGCCGTCTGCGCCGGCTGGGTGGCAAGGTGGAGCTCGAGGTGGACGTGCGCGTGCTGTGCGCCACCAACCGCGACCTGAAGCAGGAGATCAAGAACGGGCGGTTCCGCGAGGACCTCTACTTCCGCCTCAACGTGTTCCAGATCCACCTGCCGCCCCTGCGCGAGCGGCGCGAGGACGTGCCCATCCTGGTCCAGCATTTCGTGGACAAGTTCCGCGGGGACTCGGCCAAGCGCGTGTCCGGGGTGCACCCGGAGGCCATGGAGGTGCTCAAGAACTACGAGTGGCCGGGCAACATCCGCGAGCTGCGCAACGCGGTGGAGCGCGCGGTGATCCTCTGCGACGGGGAGCTCATCACCCGCGAGCACCTGCCGCCGGACATGGCGGGCAAGGGCCCGGAGCGACACACGTTCCGTCTGCCTTTTGGCCTGAGCCTGGACGCGGTGGAGCGCGAGTACATCCTGGGAAGCCTCCAGCGCAATGGCAACAACAAGGCGCGCACGGCGGAGGTGCTCGGGGTGAGCGAGAAGACGCTCTACAACAAGCTCAATCGCTATGCGGCGGAGGCGCGCACCCAGCAAGGCGGGCCCTCGCGCGACAGCGGGCCCATGGGCGGACAGGGAAGCGATGGCCCCCTGAGCGCCCACAACCTGGTCGCCCGCTGACCTGACGGGTAGGAAATCCCCTCCGGATTCCGCGCTGTTGGAGCGGCTCGGAGGGGGCGTCAAGAAGGCCTTGGCAGGAGGTGCCGAGAGGGGCCGACCCTCCGCGAAACCCCGCGTCAATTCTTGACTTTTGACCTCTGGACAAGGGATTCTGTGGTCGACTCCCACCCACAGGGATGGCCCGGCCGTACAGGTCGACGCACCGGGCAAACTCCGACGCCTTCTTCACGGCAAATCAGGAGTGTGCATCAGAGTGCCACCGGGGGGGCACAAGGAAGGCCACAACGCAATGAGCGACGCGCGAGTTCTTCACTTCTTCGGCGGCAAGGGCGGTGTCGGGAAGACCACGCTCGCGGCGGCGTACGCGTTGCGGTTGTCGGAGGAGGTCCCGAAGGAACGGGTGCTGCTCGTTTCGCTGGATCCGGTGCGCTCCCTGTCGGATCTGCTGAAGAAGAAGCTCTCCGCGAAGCCCTCGAAGCTGGTGGCGGGCAAGGGCGAGGGTGGCGTCTGGGCCCTGGAGCTGGAGCCGGCCGCGCTGCTCAAGCCGTTCCTGGCGGACTACCTGCCCGCGCTGAAGAAGGCCGCTGGCAAGGGCACCCACTTCTCCGAGGAGGAGCTGGGCTCGCTGTATCAGCAGGCCGTCCCCGGGCTGGAGGAGCTGGTGGGGCTCTTCCACGTGGTGTCGCTGCTGGAGGGTGAGGACTTCGACCGGGTGGTCGTGGACTGCTCGCCCACGAGCCACACGCTGCGCCTGTTCGATCTGCCGGTGGGGCTGCGCAAGTTCCTGGGCCTGGTGAAGGCGGGCGGCGACAAGCCGGCGGCGTCCACGGGCAAGGGCAAGAAGGCCGAAGCCGCCGCGGCGGAGCCGACCTACCTGGAAGCGCTGGGGCAGAAGGCGGAGAAGCTGCTGGGGCTGCTGAAGGACCCCGCGCGCACCGCGTTCCACCTGGTGGCGCTGGCGGAGCCGGTCCCCGAGGCGCAGACGCGCATGCTCTTCACCCAGCTGCGTGAGCGCGGGCTGCCGGTGACGGAGATCGTCGTCAACCAGGTGGAGGACCACGAGGGTTGCCCCGCGTGTCAGGGCCGCCGGGGTCTTCAGGCGCCGCACGTGCGCAAGTTCCAGGCGCTGGACAAGGCCGTGCCGGTCCACCTGCTGGGTCGTCGTGAAGTGGCGCCGCGCGGGCTGGATGGCGTGGGCCTGCTCGCCAAGGCGTGGGCGGGTGGCAAGGAGACGAAGGCGCTGGAGTTCGCCGCCGCGGAGGGCCCTCCGGCCCTGGTGCGCGCGCCGTCCATGCCGCCCATCGCCGCGCCGCCGCTGCCGCCCACCCGGCTCATCTTCTTCGTGGGGCAGGGCGGGGTGGGCAAGAGCTCCTGCGCCGCCGCCGCCGCCGTGACGCTGACGGAGAAGGAGGGGCCGGTGCTCCTCATCTCCACGGATCCGGCGCACTCGCTGTCGGACGTGCTCCAGAGCCGGCTGACGGACACCGAGACGCAGGTGAAGGGCACCAAGGGCCTGTACGCGCGCGAGCTGGACATGGCGGGTTGGTTCAACGCCCTGCGCAAGCGGCTCAAGGAGAAGGCGGAGAAGGCCTTCGAGGGCGCGCCCAAGGCGGGCAGCGAAGTGCCCGCGGATCTCCTCTACCTGCGAAATCTCCTGGAGTGCGCGCCCCCGGGCATCGACGAGCTGGCGGCGATGAGCGTGCTCACCGACGCGCTGGTGCAGGAGCGCTTCAAGCGCATCGTCGTGGACTCGTCGCCGGTGGTGAACTCCGTGCGCGTCGTCGAGCTGGCGGAGACGGCGAAGACGTGGCTGGGCGCGCTGCACACCGTGCTCAACAAGCACCGGGCCAAGGGCCTGGGCGAGCTGGCGGACGACATCGCGGGGATGATCAAGCACGCGAAGCGCTTCGAGGAGGCGCTGGCGTCTCCCACCGAGGCGCGCTTCGTCGTCGTCACGCGCGGCGAGGAGCTGGCCGCGTCCCGCACCGAGCGCGTGGTGGAGTACCTGAAGGAGCGCAAGCTCCCGGTGGAGCGCATCCTCGTCAACCGCGTGGGTCCCAAGTCCACCTGCGAGAAGTGCGAGAACCGCCGCAAGCTGGAGCTCAACGCGGCGAAGGCCATCGAGAAGAAGCTGGGTCTGCCCGTCACCATGGCGCCGGCCCTCGGCCGTCACCCGGCCGGGCTCCGCGAGCTGAAGGCGTTCCGGACGGCGTGGTACGCGCTGTCTCCGCCCGCCGCGAAGATCAAGGCTGCCTGAAAGAGCGAGGTGGGGGCCCCGCCATGATGCTGGTGGCCTCCCACCTGTAGACGCCCGCCGAGGCCCGCTCCCGTCCGCCCCCGCTGGCACCTTGGCCCTCTCACCCGAGCGGGCCAAGCACTCATCTCCAGGCGTCCGTGTAGGCGTGCGAGGCCCGTCATTCCGAGTGGTGGCTGGTCAGCACTCGGGCGCGGTACGGCTCACGCGTCGCACTCCGAGGGCGCGTCGGTGAACGTTCCGAGCTTGGGGAAGGTGAGCGCTCCGGCCTCCGTGAGCGTTCCCGTGACAGGGGCCTCTCCCTTGAGGCGCAGCTCCACCTGGCGGCCCTTCACCGAGTACGTGCCTCCCAGCTCGATTCGCTGGGCCTGGCCGCTTGCGTCCACGGTGCGCGTGCGGAGGACGACTTTTCCTCGGGGGCGGAAGCTCAGCGCCTGGGTGCTCCCGTAGACGCCGACGCCCGGGCCGTACCAGGACACGGCGCGCAGCAGGAAGGGCACGTCCGCCTCGCGCTCCGGGATGCGCCCCTGCAGCCGTTGCCAGCCCAGCGTGTCGCGGATGCCGTCGAAGTCCGTGTCCTGGCGGGCGCGGGCCAGCCGGCGCGCGTCCAGCCGCACCGCCTGGGAGAGGTGCTCGACGATGACGTCCCGGTGGGCGCCGTACTCGCACACCTGGCCCTTCTTGCGCAGGACGCCCAGCGTGGCGGCGGCGTTGTAGCGGGGCAGGGCGTACGCCGGGTCCTCCTTGGCGGACGCCTGGAACTTCTCCAGCGCCTCCGGGTAGCGGCCGGCCTGGTACAGGCGGAAGCCCTCCGTGTTGAGGGCCTTGGCCGAGGGGGGCGCCGGTGGGGCCGGAGGGGTGGTCAGCGCCAGGACGAGCAGCGGCAGGGCAAGAAACATGGCGCTCCGAATGGGACAGAAGGTGTCCGGCAGCGTGACACGGTGCGGTGCGTAACCGCTTGCGCGTTGAAAGGTGCCTTACCCTGGTGCTAGTTCCGCGCCATGGCAACCGGCATCAGTTACGCGCTCGACTTCGAGCGCCCGCTCATCGAGCTGGAGAAGAAGATCGATGAGCTCAAGGCGTTGTCCACGGGTGGCTCCGCGGACTTCACCTCGGAGATTTCCAAGCTCGAGAAGAAGGCGAAGAAGCTCCAGACGGAGATCTTCAGTGACTTGACGCGGTGGCAGGTGGTGCAGATGTCCCGCCACCCCGCGCGCCCCTACTTCCTGGACTACATCCGCCTGTTGTTCACCGACTTCGTGGAGCTGTGCGGAGACCGGCACTTCGGCGAGGACCCGTCGATTGTCGGAGGCTTCGCCCGCTTCGACGGCAAGCCGGTGATGGTGATGGGGCACCAGAAGGGCCGCAACACCAAGGAGAACATGGCGCGCAACTTCGGCATGCCGCGCCCGGAGGGCTACCGCAAGGCCCGCCGGCTCATGGAGCTGGCGGAGCGCTTCGAGAAGCCCATCCTCACCTTCGTGGACACGCCGGGCGCCTACCCGGGCATCGGCGCGGAGGAGCGAGGACAGGCGGAGGCCATCGCCGTCAACCTGGAGGTGATGAGCGGGCTGCGCGTGCCCATCATCTCCACGGTGGTGGGTGAGGGCGGCTCGGGCGGCGCGCTCGCCATTGGCGTGGGCAACCGTGTGCTGATGCTCCAGAACAGCGTCTATTCCGTCATCTCCCCGGAGGGCTGCGCCTCCATCCTCTTCCGTGACGCCACCAAGGCGGACAAGGCGGCGGATGCGATGAAGCTCACCGCGCCCGATTTGCTCCAGATGAAGATTGTCGACGAGGTGGTGCCCGAGCCCGCCGGTGGCGCGCATCGAGACCCCGCGAAGGCGGCCGAGGCGCTGGGCAAGGTGCTGCGCAAGCACCTGGGCCAGCTCGCCGAGCTGTCGCCCGACGGCCTGGTCAAGGACCGCTACGCGAAGTTCCGCGCGCTCGGCGTGTTCTCCGGTCGCTGAGGCACGACTCCAAGGCCTCCACCACCATGCGACCACTCGTTCCTTCCCATGTCGAGACGCTCAAGCCGTACGTGCCGGGCAAGCCCATCGAGGAGACCGAGCGCGAGTTCGGCCTGACGGGCGTCATCAAGCTCGCCTCCAACGAGAACCCGCTGGGGCCCTCCCCGCGCGCGCTGGAGGCCATGCGGCTGGCGGCAACCCAGGTGCATCTGTATCCGGATGCCACTTCCTTCCACCTGGTGCGCCGGCTGGCCGCGTCCCTGGGTGTGCAGCCGCAGGAGGTGGTGCTGGGCAGCGGCTCCAACGAGCTGATTGAGCTGCTCATCCGCACCTTCACCACGCCGGAGGACGAAATCCTCCTGTGCAAGAACTCCTTCTCCGCGTACCGCATCTCCGCGCAGGCCCACGGGCGGCCCTTCGTCGAGGTGCCCATGCGCGAGGGCTTCCAGTATGACCTGGAGGCCATGGCCCGCGCGGTGACGCCGCGCACGCGGCTCATCTTCCTGGCCAATCCGGACAACCCCACGGGGACCGCGTTCGGCCGGAAGGAGCTGGAGACGTTCCTGGCGGCGGTGCCTCCGGAGGTGCTGATTGCCTACGACGAAGCCTATTTCGAGTTCGTCGATTGGCCTGACTACGTCAGCGGCGTGGAGCTGTTCCGGCGCCATCCGAATGTCGTGGCGCTGCGCACCTTCAGCAAGATTCACGGGCTGGCGGGCATCCGCCTGGGCTACGGGGTCATGGACGCGAAGCTCGCCATGTACCTGCAGCGCACGCGCATGCCGTTCAACCTGACGGTGGTGGCGCAGGCGGCGGGCCTGGCGGCGCTGGAGGACACCGAGCACGTGAAGCGCACGCGGGAGAACAACCGCGCGGGCCTGCGCTACTTCGAGGCGGAGCTGCCGAAGCTGGGCATCTCCCTCACGAAGAGCCACGCGAACTTCGTGTTCGCGGACTTCCGCCGCTCCTCCACCGAGCTGTACGAGTTGCTGCTGCGCAAGGGCGTCATCGTCCGGCCCTTCGCGGGCGGGGGCTTCCCCACCTGCCTGCGCATCTCCGTGGGGACGGCGTCGGAGAACGAGCGGTGCGTGAATGCACTGAGAGAGGTGCTCGCGTGAGCGCACGTTGCTTCATCGTCGCCATCGACGGGCCCGCCGGTGCTGGCAAGTCCACGGTGTCCAAGCTGCTGGCGCGCCGGCTGGGCTTCGCCCTCGTCGATACGGGCGCCATCTACCGCTGCGTGGCGCTGATGGCGACGCACGAGCGCATCCCCTACGACGACGACGCGCGCCTGGGTGAGCTTCTGGAGCGCGTGCGCATCCACTTCCAGGTGGTGGGTGAGGAGAACCGCGTCTTCCTCGGCGGCAAGGACGTGTCGGGGGACATCCGCTCGCCTGAAATCTCCATGGCCGCGTCGCAGGTGTCCGGGCGTCCCGTGGTGCGCGCGGGCCTGCTCCAGCTCCAGCGGCGCCTGGCGCTGGAGTCGACCAAGGGCTCCATCCTGGAAGGTCGCGACATCGGCACGGTGGTGTTCCCGGACGCGGACGCGAAGTTCTTCCTGGAGGCCAACCCCGAGGTGCGCGCCCGGCGCCGCTTCGAGGAGCTGTTCCAGAAGGGCGTGGAGAGCAGCCTCGACGACGTGCTCGCGGACCAGACGAAGCGCGACAAGGATGACTCCGCGCGCGCGGTGGCTCCGCTGAAGGCCGCGGAGGACGCCATCCGCGTGGACTCCAGCAGCCTGCCGCTGTCGGAGGTGGTGCACTCCATGGAGGCGGAGATTCTCCGCCGCATGGCGGCGCGCGGGTAGGGCGCGCAGGCGCTTCACCCGCGTCGGGCGTGCTCAGACGGTGACGCCCTCCTTCGCATGGCAGTGCGCGGGTAGGGCGCTCAGGCGCTCCACCCGCGTCGGGCGTGCTCAGACGGTGACGCCCTCCCTCTCATGGTTGCGCGCGGGTAGGGCGCTCGGCGCTCCACCCGCGTCGGGCCTGCTCAGAAGGTGACGCCCTCTTTCAAGGGGGCGGGCACCACCAGCGACAGGCGGGGCTGCGCGCCCTGGGCGTCGTAGAAGGCGTGGTAGAGGAACAGGTCCGCCACCACCTGCTTGACGTAGCCGCGCGTCTCCCGGAAGGGGATGGACTCCACGAAGAGGTCCAGCGGCAGGTCTCCTCGCTCCTGGGCCCACTTCGCCGCGGCGCTCGGCCCCGCGTTGTACGCGGCGGCGGCGAGCACTGGATGCGAGAAGCGCTCCATCAACCGCGACAGGTACCAGGCGCCGTAGCGGATGTTCCGGTCCGGCGAGAAGAGGTCCGCGGGCGCGGGGTCCGGCTCCGCGAGCTTCCGTGCAATCTCCGTGGCCGTCTTGGGGATGATCTGCATCAGCCCCCGCGCGTCCGCCGCGCTCATGACCTCCGGCTTGAAGGCGCTCTCCCTCCGCATGATGGCCCACACGAGGAACGGGTCCACCTTGTGCGCCGTCGCCGCCTGCTCCACCGCGTTCGAGAAGGCCCGAGGGTAGAACGCCGCGAGCGCATCCGGCTCGCGTGCGCCGAAGGCCCGGCCCCACAGGTGGCGCGCGGCCACCGTGTGCGCATGGCCGAACTCGCCCAGGCCCATCAGCGCGTGCGCGAAGGGCAATGCCTGGTCCGCCGAGCGCAGACGCGCGACGTGGGATTCCACCTCTTCCGCCGCGTCGCGGAACAGCCCCGCGCGCGTCAGCTCCACCGCCAGCGCCAGCTCGGGCGGGCGCGGCAGCTCCAGCGACAAGGGGGGACGCGGGAAGCTGGCCGGGGCGACGCGTCCCAGCTCCTTGAGTCGCTCCGAAGCCAGCAGCGCGTAGAACGACGCCGGCGCCACGGTGATGAGGCGCTCGTACTCCGGGCTGACCTCCGCCGCGCCCGCGCCGCCCAGCTCGCGGCTGCGCGCCATCCAGTAGCGCGCCTGCGGGGCGAGGCTGCTCTTCGGGAAGGTGGATACCAGCGACTCCAGCGACGCGCGGGCCTGCGCGTAGTCCGCCAGTCGCAGGTACGCGAGCGAGCGGAACCACAGGCCCTCGTCCCGCCGCCGCGAGCGCGCATAACGCTCCCCATGCGCGGTGAAGGCCTTCGCTGCCTCGGCGAAGCGGCCCCCCTGCAGGTCGAGCCAGCCCGCGAAGAAGGCGCCTTCCTCACCCGCCGACTGCGACGCGTACTTCTTGTCCAACGCCGCCATCAACGTCCGGGCCTTCTCGTTGTCGTCCGCGCGCAGGGCCCGCCGCGCCACGAGCAGCTCCGCGTCGGCCGCGACACTCGCGGGCCCCTTCTGGGCGAGGACGAGCGCCTGGTTCGCCTCCTCCGCGCGGCCCAGCGCGAACAGCGCCTTGGCTCGCAGCAGGGACACCTTCGCCGCCTGGTCCTTCGAGAGCTTCTCGCCGTCGAGCGTCGCCAGCTCCTCCAGGGCCCGTTGCGACGCGCCGCCGCTCAGGAAGCCCTCGGTGCGCTGCGTGCGCTCCGCGAAGCCCAGGCGCACCGCGGGGCGGCGGACCTCGGTGAGCCACTTCACCGCCTCGTCGCCGTACGGGTGCGTGGGAAAGCGCAGCGCCACCGTCATGAGGTCCGCCTGCTGCCCGGCGCGATTGCCCGACTCGCCCCGCGCCTGGGCCCGCTGGAAGAGCAGCTCCGGGATGGGCGTGGCCTTCACCGCCGCCTCCAGCACGCCCGCCGCCTGCTTCGCCTTGCCCGCCTTCAGGAGCGACTCACCCAGGCGAGCCCGGGCCCTCGTGACGAGGTCCAGGGGGGCTCCAGGGGCCTCCAGCACGCGCGTGAAGTCCAGGGCGGCCCCAGCGGCGTCCCCGGCGTAGAAGCGCGCCTGACCCAGGTAGAAGGCGCGGTAGGGCTCCAGCAGGGCGGGAGCAGGGCCGGCCGCCAGCATGTCGCGCGCCTCGGCCGCCCTCCCGTCGGACAGGGCCAGCGTGCCCGCCAGCAGGCCGAGCCTCCCCGCATCCGGACACTTTGTTTGCACACACGTGGCCCACTCGCGCTCGGCCAGCGAGGTCGCCTCGGTCTGATGAAGTCGCACGGCCTCCAGGGTTGTCGGGGATTGTCCCAGGGACACCCCCAGCGCCCACCCCGTGACTGTCACCAGCCAGCTCATGTGTTCTTCCTTTCACCACGCGGCTTTGCGGCCTGCCAACGAGACGGCTGCCGCAATCATTCCCCTCTCACGCCAGGGGGGTGGTTTGACAGCGGGGCCGACAAGTCCTAAATCCGCGCGCCATCGGGCCAGTCCAAAAAACTGTTCTTGACCCGTTGCATTCGCTGAAAGCGTTCAGGCGATTACGTGGTCTTGGGTCATTGAAGTCGGCCCATTGCGTCACCCGGGGTGCATCACTACTTTGCGCGGCCGTTGCACGCTACCCCGGTCCGTCGTCGTCCAGGCGGGACCTGTCGTCCGGTAACACTGCTCGTTCACAGCGCTCGGGGGGGAAACAGCACAGAGGGAGGGCTCCATGAAGCCGTGTCCAGCCGATCTGCCGCAAACCATCAATCCCGAGGCCGGGCCGAAGCGTGCCGGCGTCGAGACGCATCGCAATCTGAATTGCCACCAATATGACAACTGCCTGGACGAAGCCGTCCGGCGTGGGTGGCAGTCCTTCACGTGCATGAAGTGCCCGATGTATCAGCACGCCGCGCCGCCGCAGATGGGCCTCGAGGCTTACGCCACCCAGCGCCGTCCCGTCTGATTCACAGCCGCTTCACCGTGTGAGGGGAGGCCCCGTAATAGAGAGGGGCGCCCCACACGGGCAGCACCCGCCGCCTCACTGGACGGCGGCGTAGATGACGGCGACCCAGTACTGCTTCGCGCCAAATCGCTTCGAATCCCCCCGCACCACGCCCACGCCCACCCGGTTGTTGGTGGCCTCGGTGACGCTGCGGGACTCGGGGAGCGAGGCCGGGTCCCCCACCACGAAGAAATCCACCGAGGCCGTCCCCGCGTCCGGGAGCACCTGGAACACGCGCTCGTGCAGGGGCGCCTCGCCGGGCTGGGCCGCGGGCTGGTCCAGCTCCAGCGCATGCTTCGCGTGCGCCAGCGCCAGGGACTCCAGCACCTGACTGCGGGCCAGGGGCGGCAGCTTCTTCGCGGAGCGCCACCGGGCCAGGGCGTCATAGGCCTCCTGCTGGGGATTCTCCGGGTCCGCCGAGGCGGGCGACGCGGCGGTGAAGACCTCCGTCACGGTGGCCTCCGAGCGGCCGCCCGCCACCTTGCGCAGGACAACCCCCACGCCCATGAAGCGGAACCCCGGGTCCAGCAGGTTGCGACGGTGGCCCGGGCTGTGCTCGATGCCGAAGTGCGCGGCGAGCGGCCCCGCGGCCTGCCCCAGGTTCTCCCCGGCGCGGCCGTAGCGCGAGCCCGGCGGCAGGCGACGGGTGAGCGTGCTCCCGTCCGGCGCGATGTGCGCGAAGAAGCCCTCCGTCGTCATGCGGGTGCTGTAGCCCTGGGCCACGCGCTCCAGCACCGGGTCCGGCATCAGCTCCACCAGCCCGTGCGCCCGGCGCAGGGCGTTGATGCGCTCGTGCAGGGCGGTGCGCGACTCCTCCACCGTGGTGGGCTCCACGTTGTTCTCTCGCTCGCCGCGTCGGCGCACGTCGCCAATCTGCGTGAGGAAGAGGGAGGTGACTT
The DNA here is from genome assembly GCF_024198215.1 of Myxococcus qinghaiensis. Classification (GTDB taxonomy): domain Bacteria; phylum Myxococcota; class Myxococcia; order Myxococcales; family Myxococcaceae; genus Myxococcus; species Myxococcus qinghaiensis. The sequence continues at coordinate 54,641 of NZ_JAKCFA010000007.1, read as the reverse complement.
CCGGCCCCGCGTCGCCCCGGGCGACCACCTCCACCGTGTAGGTGCCGGGCTTGAGGAAGTCCAGGCGCGTGCAGAAGTCGGAGCCCCCCGTCCCGCGCCGGGTGAGGGGAACGATGCTCACCTCGCCGTCCGGCCGCGTGACGTAGATCTCCGGCGCCTGGAGCGGGGGCGTCAGCCTTCCGCAGAGCGTCTGCACCGCGCGCTCGCCGGGCATGACGCGGGGAAACGGCTTCAGCTCCGCCTTGCGGTCCGTGAGCAGCGTCACCAGCGCGGCGCGCTTGTCCACCAGGGCCACGCCCACGCCGAAGTGGGAGGCCCGCTCCGTGTTGAGGTCGGTCCGGGCCTTGAGCGACTCCAGCGCATGCGCGTGGGCCCACGCGCGGATGACGAGCGCTCGGGGGGCGGGATCCGCCGCGCCCGCGTCGCTGATGACCTCCGTGAGCGTGAAGAGGTCCGGCGCTCCGGTGAAGGCGCCACTGAGCGCGTCGACGGCCAGCCTTCGCGCGGCCACGCTCAGCGCGGGGTCCTCCGCAGGCGCGCGACGTCCCACGCGCTCGAACTCCCGCACGACATGTTGGGCGGCCTGCCGCTCCATCGACTCGGAGGGCGTCAGCGGGGCCTTGCGCTCCGGGGGCTGGGTTCTTAGCTCCACCGCCGAGCGGGCGGGCGCGGCGGGAGGGCCAGCGGGGGACGGGGGCCTGGGCGCGGCGGCCAGCAGCGCCGCCAGCGCGAGGACGAACTTCATCGGTTGTCCCAGCGGAAGGAGAGCGCCTTCACCGTGCCCGAGCCCAGTCGCTCATTGAGCTGCGCGCACAGGGACGTGGCCTCGACCTCCAGGGTGCGGGCCCACTCGGCGCTGGTGACGGCGATGAGGAGGGTGCCGCCCTCCAGCGCGCGGGGGGAGCTGTGGCGGGCGATGTGTGCTCCCACCACCGCGGCCCACACGGGGGCCAGGGCATGCCCCCGGCCCGACTCCCCCGCGAGGCGAGCCAGGACGCGGGGTAGCAGACTCTCCAGGGACTTGGGCTCGCCACGGGCCATCGCGCGCGATGATGATTCGTGAGAACCTGAAAGCCAACCTCCTGTTGCGTGACGAGGGCGAAGAGCGGGCGGCCGGGTCCGACGGTGTCCAGCGAGAGGGCTTCAGGGCCCTTGCGCGCCGTCGCGCGACGCGCGTCGTACCTGTATGGTCTTGGGCGTTCCGCCCCCCGGGAGCCGCACCGTATGAGCCCCTCGCTTCGTCCCCACCTGCTGACAGCCCTCGTGTGTGCCCTGGGGGTGCTGGCCGGCTGCGGGATGAGCTCCGACACGCCCTTCGGAATCCCAGGCGACAACAAGCCGCTGCCAGGCCCCTGTGCGGTGGACCAGGACTGTCCCGACCCGGCGCTCTTCTTCTGCAACACCGCGCTGTCCCGCTGTGAGCCCGCCTGTCGGAGTCGCTCCGACTGTGAGGAGGACCGGCGCCAGCAATACGCGCTGGCGATGTGCGACAACCCGATGGGCTGCCAGTGCGACATGAACCGGTGCGTGGTGGGGCTGTGCGCCACGGACGTGGAATGTGGCGGGGCCCAGGTCTGCCGCGATGGGGCGTGTGTCGCTCCCCCGGCCAAGGAGGTCGCCGCGTCGTGCCAGGTGACTCCGGAGGTCATCGTGGGCAGCCCGGGGCTGTCCGTCGTCTTCGGCGTGTGGGTGAAGGACGCCGCGGGGAAGCCGGTGGTGCCTCGCGAGGGCGCGACGTGGTCCGCCCTGTCGCCGATGGTGACGGGCGGCGGCAGCGGAACCCGTGCGGCCTTCACGCTGAGGGAGTCTGGCGCCGAGCGCGACGGGGTGGAGGCGCGGGTCGGCGCCGTCGTCTGCCGCGCCCGCGTCGCGGTGCTGAGTCCGGACGTGCCCGAGGGTGGGGTGAGGGTGCTGGTGGTGGACGAGCTGACGGGGCGCCCGGTTCCGCTGACCACCGTCGCCGTGGCGGACGTGGGAGGAAAGCCCCAGGGCTCCGCGCTGACGGGGCCCGATGGCGCCGTGTGGGTACCCGCCTCGGGCACCGTGGCGCTGTCCGCCTTCCACCCGGACTTCGGCTACCTCACGCTGGCCCGGCATGACGTGGAGGAGCACCGCGACGTCCGGATGACGCTGCGGCGCAACCCGGTGGACTTCTCCGGAGGCGTGCGGGTCGACTTCGCCGAGGCGCCGCGCACGGGCAACGTCGTGACGCCCACGCTGCGGCTGGGAATGACGGGCATGTCGGTGCCGGGGCTCTTCTCCGAGCTGTCGTCGGGCACGTTGCTGGGCTTCGAGCGGGAGGTGGAGGTGAGCGCGGGCGGCACCCGGCGCCTGCCGCTGCCATCGGGCACCTCGCTCTGGTTGGAGGGCGGCGCTCCGGCTCCGGCCTTCGCGCCCGGTACGGCGGGCGTCTGTGACTCCTCCCTGTCCGGGGTGCTGGAGCCGGAGCTGGCCATCCTGTCGGGCACGTGCGGCACCCGCTCGGCCTGGGCGTTGACGGGCAGCGTGCCGGTGGCGGAGCTGCCCCTCAATGCGCTGGAGCCCGGCGCGGATCCGCTGCTGACGCTGGGGCGCCTGTTGCCGCTGTCCCCGCGCTTCTATTCGTCCGTGGCGCGAGATGCCGCCTTCCACCTGGTCCCCACGCCGGGGCTCGACACGGGGACTCCGAGGCCGGACACCGTGACGTATTCCGAGCGCGTGTCCCTGGACTTCGAGGGCGTGCGACTGGCGTTCCCCTTCGCCGTGCGCGTCCCGGAGCTTCCCCGCTATCGGGGCGCGTACCTGGACCGGGCCTATGTGTTGAGCACCGTGGTGGCGCCGGGACGAGGGCTCGTGCCGCTGGGCCTGGGCGCCGCAGCCAACGTCGCGCCCGCGGATCCGAACACGGATGCGGACGGTCGGCTGAGCCGCTCCGGAGTCATCGCCCTGCGCATGGCACCCGCGCACCATGGCCTGGAGGGACAGCCCTACCGGCTCCTGGTGGGGGCCATGTCCCGCGCGGCCCGCGATGACGCCGCCGCGGGCACGGCGTCCAGCTTCGTGGTGGCGGACCTGCCGGGCCTGAGCTTCGACCCCTTGGGGGAGCGCCCCGTGGATCCTGGCGTGGACTTCCTCCCCATCCCCGAGGACGCCCGCTACAACTTCGATGACCGCGAGTCCCAGGGCCTGCGAGGCCGGGAGCTGCGCGCCGACGTCGAGGAGCCCGCCACGCTCGTCCGTGTCGTCTTCACCGACCGCCTCGGGCGCCGATGGACGGTGCTGGCGTCTCCCGAGGACGTGGAGGACGGCATCCGCGTCCCGTGGGTTCCCGTGGGCCTGGAGGACCGGACCTACTTCGGCGACCACCTGGGCTCGCGCGCGCTCCTGCGCGTGGAGGTGCTCCAGGTGACGGGCAGGGATGCGCGAGATGTCCTGGGGCCCTCGCGACTGGCGGCGGCGGACGGCCCGGGGTTGGACCACGTGGGAGACCTGACGCGCGCGGCGTCGTCGCTGGACGTGGGGCGCCCGGAAGTCATGTGGCTCTATCCGGAGCTGGAGGGACAGCGCCTCAGCCGGGGCAGCGCCGTGCGAGTGCGCGTCACGGGCTTCCGCCCTGGCGTGGGCGCGGAGGCCGATGGCCGCGTCCGGGTCCTGATACGGGGGGGCGCCAAGGGGTGTGAAGAGGTCCTGGTGAGCGACTCCGCCGCGTCCGCGACGGGCGAGGTGCAGCTCCAGCTCCCCGCGAGCTGCTCCGGCACGGGGGTGGTGCTGATCGCCGCGCTGGAGGACGCCGACGGCGCGCTGCTGCGGCCCCCCGTCTCCGTCACGCGGGCCGTGGACATCCCTTAGCGGGGGATGGAGGACGACGTCGCTGGTTGGGCGTCGAAGGGCGAAGATTCCCTACCTGGAGTCTCGTCCTGTGATTCGCTTTCTGGATTTGCAGGGTGGTAGCGTCTCGTGGGTCGGTCGCTGGAGGAGCGGTGCAGAAGGAAACGGTCGTCACGGTCATCTCGAAGATCTCCGACCGGCCGGTCAACCTCGACGCGGCGCTGGTGGTGATCTACGGATTGGACCTGGGTCGGAAGTTCGATTTGACGGGCGAGGAGACGCTGATTGGTCGCTCGTCGAAGTGTGACATCCAGATTGACCAGGAGTCGGTGAGCCGGAACCACGCGGCCATCGCCAACACCCGCGAGGGCGTGAGGATTCGCGACGCGGGCTCCACCAACGGCACGTTCATCAACGACGAGCTGGTGGAGGGCGAGCGCGAGCTGCGCAACGGCGACCTGGTGAAGATTGGCCGCACCATCTTCAAGTACATCGCGGGCGGCAACATCGAGGCCGCGTACCACGATGAAATCTACAGGCTGACCACGATGGACGGCCTGACGCAGATCTACAACCGCCGCTACTTCGACGAGCAGCTGGACAGGGAGATCTCCCGCAGCCGTCGCTACGAGCGCGTGCTGTCGCTGGTGCTGGTGGACATCGACCACTTCAAGAAGGTGAACGACAAGTTCGGGCACCTGGCGGGAGACTCGGTGCTCAAGCAGCTGGCGTCCACGGTGCGCACGCGCATCCGGCGTGAGGACGTCTTCGCGCGCTATGGCGGCGAGGAGTTCGCCATCCTGCTGCCCGAGGTGGCCCTGGTCGGCGCGCGACAGCTCTCCGAGAAGGTGCGGCGCCTGGTGGAGAAGCAGCGCTTCGAGTTTGATCGCCAGCCCATCCCCGTCACCATCTCCCTGGGCGTGGCCGTGTTGGACCCGCACCACCGCGAGCCCGGAGACCTGGTGCGCGCGGCGGACGAGAAGCTCTTCGAAGCGAAGTCGGGCGGGCGCAACCGCGTCGTCGCCTGACGCGGCGGCCCCGGGTTCGGCTCAGCCGGCGAAGACGGAGCGGCGCTCGCGAAGCAGCGTGTGGATCATCCCCTGGATGGCCTCGCGCGTGCGCTCGGTGAGGCGACCCACTTCGCCCAGGTCCTCCGCGGCTTCGGGAGGCAGGCCGTCCATGGCGATGGGCTCGCCGAAGCGGATGCTCCACTTCGCGGGAAGGGGGCCCAGCGGCGTGAGCGGCAAGTAGGGCAGCCCGAGGAAGCCCGCGGGGATGCGTCCGAGCAGGGGAGAGGTCTCCTCCGCGCCGACGATGGCCACCGGGACGATGGGCGCTCCGGTGCGAAGGGCGAGCTTCACGAAGCCGCCGCGTCCGAAGCGCTTGAGCCGGTAGCGCTCCGCGAAGGGCTTGCCGAGGCCCTGGTAGCCCTCCGGGAAGACCACCAGCGGGCGCTGCTCGTCGAGCAACCGGAGCGCGTTCTCCGGGCACGCTCGCACGGCTCCCAGCCGGTTGAAGAGGGTGCCCAGCACGGGGGCGTGGAAGATCTGATCCTCCACCAGCCAGCGCGACTCACGCAGGTCGGGGCGCTCGCGGGCCAGGGTGAGCGACATCACCAGCCCGTCATAGGGAAGGGCGCCCGAGTGATTCGCCACGAGGATGACCGCGCCCCTGGGGATGTGGTCCGTGCCCTGGGCGGCGACGCGCCAGTACTGGCCATAGAGGAACTCCAGCACGGGCTCCAGGCGCTGCACGAGCGACGGGTCCTTGCCGTACTCGTCCAGGTGGGAGCCACCGCCCGTACCCAGTCCGGCGCGCACGGCGTCCAGCATGCCGTTCATCGCGCCCCATGCGCGGCCCAGGCCCTCGCTGGCCAGTGCCTGTCCGGCGATCTCCCGGGCCAGGGACAGCATGCCGGTGGCGCGCTGCGCGAGCGGGCGAGGGGCGTCTGGATCCGACGATGCGTCGCGCGCCGCATGGTCCTCACCGGAGGTGGGCACCAGGGACAGGGGGCCTCGGCGGCTGGGAGGGACCTCGTCGCGCGTCGCGTCTGGCATTTTCGCCTCCGGCTCCGAGGCGGAGCGGGTTGTCGAGAGGGGCAGGGCGGACCGCTCCCATGCGTCATCGGGTTCGTCCGGCGTCTCGTCGAGGTCGGACAGCTCCAGCACGGCGCCCGCGAGGTCCTCGTGGGGCGCGTCGAGGTTGGAGCGCTCCTGGGTGTCGTCCTCGTCCAGGCTGTTGTTGGCGGCGCGCTCCTCGAGTGCGTCCCTGGCGTGAGGCGCGCTGTCGCGGCGATTCATCACTTCCACGACGGCCAGCTCGGCGGCACTCTCGGCGACCTGCTCGGCCACTGTGGCGGCGAGTTCACGCTCGCGCTCCGGGCGGCGGGTGGAGGGGCTGTGGTCCAGGACCTCTTCCACCGCGGCCTCGGCCAGCTCGGTGGCCAGCTCCGTCGCGAGGAGCCTGTCCACGGGCTCGTCCGCTCCGTCGCGGCGGTCCATCGCGACGTCCACGGCGTGCTTCGCGGTGACCTCGGCCACCTCCGCGGCGAGGGCTTCCGCCAGCGCGTGGTCCACTTCTCTCTGCTCGGGCGTCCGCTCCGTGCGCGGGTCCGCCACGGGTGGAGTTCGCGAGGGTGGGGGCTCGCGCGGAGTCACGGGCGCGGCGGGCTCGCGCAGGGGCTCGACTTCGGCCGAGACCGGCGCGGACGCCTTGGTTGCGGATGCATTCGCTCCGCGCTTCGTGCCGGACTGTTCCTTCGCCGCGGTGGGCACGCGCAGGAGTTCAGCCTCGGTCTTGTCCGGCGCGGAGGCCTTGGCCGTGGACGTACTCGCGCCACCCTTCGCAGCGGACTGTCCCTGGGCTTCCTGCGGACGGGCCGGAGCTTTCCCTGCGTGGGCACCCTGTCCGTGCTTTGCCTTGCCCTGCTTCACGGGGGCGCTGGCCTTCGCACTCGCGGCGCCACGCGCGGACGGCGCGCCCTTCGACTTCGCGGGTGCGGGCTTCCCACGGGTGGGCTTCTTCGCCTGGCCCTTGTCCGAGGTGCCGTTGCCACCGCTGGCATGCGCCGCGCGGGTGGACGGGGTCTTCTTCTTGTCGTCAGAGGTCCCGCGCTCGGAGGGCGAGCGGTCCTGCTTCGCCTGGGTGCCGGGCTTCGCTTTCGCGCCATCGCGGGAGGCGGCTCCGCGCTGGAAGGGATCGTTCCCGAGGACACCCTTGGCCATCTCTAGCTCCTCTTGAGCGCCGCTGCGGCGTCCCTGACGTGGTGGAAGGGGATGAAGCCGAGGGCGGACTCGGCGAGTTCGCCGTCCGCCACCCACGAGTAATGGATGTAGTCGAGAAGGGCTACGGGCAACGTATCCGCTCCCACCACATCCAGCGTGTGGAGTGCGCCACGGAACAAAGGCCCTGGGAGGGGGAGCGGACGAGCTCCCGCTTGTCGAATGAGTCCGGACAGCGGCAGCACACCCCGGCCCACGATGTTGAACTCCCCAGACGCCTCCGCCCGCAGCGCCAGATGCAACGCGCGCCCCGCGTCCTCCTCGTGAAGCCCCTGCCACAACGGGTCGAATCCCAGCAGCGTGGGGACCACGGAGGTGCGCGTCAGCAGCCGCGAAACGGGACTCTCGAAGGTCGGCCCCAGCACCGGCGCGAAGCGCAGCACCAGCACGCGCATGTCCGGGTGCCGCTCGCGGAAGGCTCGCACCTGTCCTTCCACCTCCACCTTGTCGGTGACGAAGCGGCTGAGCGGACAGCCCTGCAGCGGCGAGTCCTCGCGCAGCAGCGCCGGATTGTTCCCGCGTGCGCCGTAGACGGCGGTCATCGACGGCACCACCAGCCTGGGCAGCTTCGCCCGGCCCGCCGCCGTCAGCACGTTCATGGTGCCGATGACCTCCAGCTCGTGCGCCAGGGATCCGTTGCGGATGGGTCCGAAGAGGAACGCCAGGTGGTAGAGCGCGTCCACGGGGCGCTCGGCCAGTGCGTCGGTGAGCTCGCTCTCGGCGTCGTGCCGGGTGAGGTCCACCTGATGGAACTCCACCTTCGCACCCTCTGGACGCGCCACGTCCAGCACGAGGATGCTCTCCACGTCGGGATCCCGCTCGAGCCGGGGCAGCAACAGCTTCCCGTACTCGCCGCTGGCTCCGGTCACCGCGACGCGCAACCGCCCCTTGCCTGGTCGTGACACGTCCATACGCAAGGTCTCCTGTTAGCCCAGCCGCCTGGGAATGTCAGCCTGCACCCGTCTTGGTTTGCTGGACAACGTCCTCTGCGTGGCGGAGGGTGGACGATTGCCATGGCTCGCATCGCACGTCTCTCTGACGTCCTCATCAACAAGATCGCCGCCGGTGAGGTGGTGGAGCGCCCCGCGTCCGTCGTGAAGGAGCTGGTCGAGAACTCGCTGGATGCGGGCTCGAGCACCATCCGTGTCGACCTGGCCGGTGGGGGCGTGGACCGCATCATCGTGTCCGACGATGGACACGGCATGGGCCGCCACGACGCCACCCTGTGTCTGGAGCGTCACGCCACCAGCAAGCTGCGGGAGCTCGACGACCTCTTCCACATCGACTCCATGGGCTTCCGGGGTGAGGCCGTGCCCGCCATCGCCTCCGTCTCCCGCTTCTCCCTGCACACCGCGGAGGTGGGCGCGGACGTGGGCACCCGGGTGTCGCTGGAGGGTGGGGTGGATCCGCTCATCGAGGACGCCCCGCCGCGCACCGGCACCGTCATCACCGTGGAGGACCTCTTCTTCAACGTGCCCGCGCGCCGCAAGTTCCTGCGCCGGGGCGACACCGAGCTGAAGCACGCCGAAGAGGCCGTCGTCCGCCTGGCCCTCGCCAATCCGGAGGTGGGCTTCTTCGCCACCCATGAGGGCAACGAGCTGTTCTCCAGCGCCGCCTGTCCGGAGGACCCGCGCGAGCGAATCGCCGCCGCGCTGGGCCCCGCGGCCCACCCGCACCTGTTCCCCGTCGAGGAGCGCCGGCTGGGCGTCAGCGTCACCGGCTACGCGGCCTCGCCCGAGTTCACCTTCCCCAACGCGCGTGGGCTCTACACCTTCGTCAACCGCCGCTACGTGCGAGACAGGGGCCTCATCGGCACCATCCAGCGCGCGTACCAGGACTTCCTCGCCGCGGGCCGGCAGCCCGTCGTCGTGCTGCACATCGACGTGGACCCCATCGCGGTGGACGTCAACGTGCACCCGCAGAAGCTGGAGGTCCGCTTCTCCGACGCCCGGGGCGTGCAGGAGGCCATCAGCGCCGCGCTCAACCGGATGCTGCGTGCCGCCCCGTGGCTGGGCGCGGGCGCGGACCCGAATGGCCCGGGCGGAAACCAGCCGAGAGATGCCGCGCACTACGCGCTCGCCGTGGAGCGCTTCCTCACCCGGGCCCAGGAGGCCTCCTGGGGCGCGCCGCTGCCCACCACGATGGACGCCGCCGGCAGCCCCCCGTCTTCAGCCCTGTCCGGCGCACCCGGACCCATTGTGGGGATTCCCTCGCCGCTGCCCTTCGGCGCGGTGGGGCGCCCGCCCGCGTTCGGAGAGGCGCAGCCCCAGCTCAACGAGGCCCCTCCGCCGGGCTACTTCGCCGCGCTGCGCCCCATGGGCCTGCTCGGCGGACGCTTCCACTTGTGCGAAGGACCCGGGGGCACGCTGGTGGTGTTGGACCCGCACGCGGCGCTGGAGCGCACCCGGCTGACGTCATATCTGCGCGCGCTGGACGACGCGAAGGGGCCTCCCGCGCCCTCGCTCTTCGGCACCACGCTGGAGTTCCCGGTGCAGGTGGCCAAGGCGCTCGTGGAAGGGCGCGAGGCCCTGGCGCGGCTGGGCGTGGACGTGGAGCCCTTCGGCGGCACGACGGTGGCGCTGAAGACGGTGCCACCGGGGCTGGAGGGCGCGGAGGCACGCTCGCTGCTGGAGGCGCTCGCGCGGGCGTTGCCGCCCAAGGGCGCTGCGCTGGATTCCGTCACGCTCGCGGAGGCCGTGCGGGTGATGGCGTGCCATGCCGCGCGGAAGGCGGGCGCCGTGCCGCTCACGGACGCGCAGCTGCGCGCGCTGTTGGGCGAGCTGGACCGGGCCGACTTCCACCCGCCCTGCATCCACGGCACGGTGGTGGTGCTGGAGATGCCCTTGCTGGAGCTGGAGCGCCGCGCCCGCTGAAGGGGAATCTCCCAGTCCCTCCGCGCCTTTGGGCGACTGGAAAATTGACCCGTGGGAGGCCGCTGCTACGGTGGGCCACACGCCTGTAGCACACGCGGCGGACCGGGCATGGACGGCCGGAAACGGGAGCGACCCCATGCGCGGAGTCATCACCCTGCGGGACGTGGTGTGCAACCTGGGCGTAGTGCTCCGTGAGTTCGGCGCGCTGTGTGTCGTCCGCTGCCTGGTCGCCTCGCTGCGCCGCCAGCGGACGACGTTCCTCGAAATCGCCGTGCGCCCCAAGCGCCCCTGACCTTCGCCCCCGAGTCCCCGCTTCGATGCTCCGTCGACTCCCGCCGCTGCTCGCCCTGTTGTTCGCCGCCCCCGCCTTCGCCCAGGAAGAAGACGACGACGTCCCCTCCTCGCTGGACGGAGTGGGCCGCATCACCGTGCAGGCCGGCTGGCGCGTGACCTCCAACGAGACCTTCTACGAGGGCTGGTACGCCAGGGAGGCCAACTCGGGCCTTTCGCGCGCGAAGAGGACGGCGGGCGGTCCGTTCGGCGTCGCCACCTTCGCGTACTCGCTGTCGGACCTGCTGGAGCTGGGCATCGACCTGTTCGCCACCGGCTCGCGTCTGTATGTCACCGACCCCGGCGCGGAGGGAGTGGGGCCCTTCGAGCGGCGCATCGACACCCTGGCCTACGGCGCGATGCTGGGCCTGCGCTTCCAGACGGTGCTCCCCGAAGTCGGCCCGTACGGGCTCGTTCCCTTCCTGGGCCTGTCCACCGGGCCCACGCTCATCAGCTCGAAGCGCCAGGATGAGGAGGTGCGGGAGAAGACGACGCAGGCCTGGGCGGGGGTCCTGGGCACGACGTGGCGCTTGTCTCCTCGCTGGGGCCTCACCGCCGAATACCGGTTCATGTTCCTGCGCGGACCGGTGGGCCCCGAGTCGGCGAAGCTCGGCTCGTTCAACATGGGCGGGAACTGGCTGTCGCTAGGCGTGACGTACACTTTTCCGCCCGAACCATCCCGCGGACTGCCGGGCTCGGGCTTGTAACCTCGCAGAGCGAGCAGGCGTGGACATTGGAAGGTTGTTTGCTCCCGGAAATGTGACAGAGCCTCCGTGTTGTTCCGGTGCGGAAATTGTCGCCGTATGACCGGGAGAACTCCTTACGATGCGCGAATCGGCCGAGATCGTTACCGGGCCCAGGAAGATGTCCATGCCAGAGCAGGCGAAGACCGAGATTGATAAGGAATTGGCGGACCTCCGCCGCGAAGTCGTCGAGGCCCGCAACCTCGTCATCAAGAGTGACAACCTGCTGAAGAACCTCCACGCGGAGGTGAAGGCGGTAGGCAAGCGTCACGAGGACTTCCAGAAGCGGCAGTGGATTTCGTCCGCGGCGGCCTACGTGCTGTTCGCGGTCATCGCGGTGGGCGCGGCGGTGATGATCACCAGCGCGCGCAGCTCCAGTGCCACCGGTGAGCGGGAGCGGCTGGAGAAGATGGTCGCGGACCTGACGGGCCAGCTGGAGAAGCAGCGCTCGGACACCTCCGCGCATCAGACGGCGCAGCGTGGTGCCTCCGAGGTCTACAAGATGATGACCTCGCTGCCCGGTGACGAGCGGCTCAAGGGCATCGACGCGCTGATGAAGCTGGACACCTCGCGCCTGAGCACCCTGGAGCGCCAGGCCCTGAATGACCGGGCCACGTCCCTGCGCCGCGAGACGGGCGACGCCGCCTTCGAGCGCGGCAAGATTGCCTTCCGCAAGAACGAGATGGACCAGGTCGTCTCGGAGATGGAGCGCTTCCTGGCCATGAACCCGCCGCAGGAGCAGTCGCTGGACGCGTCCTTCTTCCTGGGCACCGCGTACAACCAGCTGCGCAAGCACGACAAGGCCGTGCCGCTGCTGGCGCGCTTCGTGGAGGGAGACCGCAGCTCCAAGACGCGTGACTACGCCATGCTGCTGCTGGCCCAGTCGTACCAGGAGGTCGGCCAGATGGAGAAGGCGCTGGAGACCGCGCGTGACGCGGCCGGGGCCTACCTCAACAGCCAGTACCAGCCCCAGTTCCGCAGCCGCATCGCCATGGTGAAGCGCGCCATGAGCGGCAACACGGAGGCCGCTGGCCCCGCGCCCGCCGCCCCCGCCCAGGCCGCCCCCGCCCAGGTGGCGAGCCCCGCGGGCCAGTAGTCGTTTGCCGTACCCCCGCCCGCCTGTCCGGGTGGGGCTTCACACGGAAGCGTTGCCACGCGGGGTCCACAGTCATAAGACCTGGACCCCGTGTCCGCTCCCGACCCCCGGAAAGATCCCCGCTTCCGCCGCTATCGTGCCGCCGCGTATGGGATCTACATCGCGCTCACCACGCTCTTCTCGCTGTGGATCATCGTGAACGTGAGCCGCTCGGTGGCGGCCATGACTCCGGAGGCGCTGCCCCCCGCGGCGAGAATCCTCAGCTTCCAGGAGTGCCTTGCTGGAGCCCAGTCCCTCTGGGGTGAGCTGGAGGCGGGGCGCGAGAAGCTGGTGCGCGTGTCGCCCGCGCGGGACACGGACCAGGAATGGATGCGCTTCCGCACGTCCTGGCTGACGCGGCTGCGTGAGCGCGAGTCCGAGTGCGACCTCAAGGCCCGCGAGCGTGCCCCGCTGCGCACCGTGTACCGCCGCCTGGAGGTGGTGCTGGACCTCTACACCACGCACGCGGTGCAGTACGCGGACGAGGTGGGTGGCACGGTGGACTCGTTCCACGCCGCCTTCCAGGCCGCCAGCGCCAGTCCCGCGGCGAAGGCTTCCCAGCAGCCGTGAGTCAGCGCACCGGCAGCAGCGCGGTGTAGCGGCCCAGCGTGTCCGTCACTGACTGGGCCAGCAGCACGGAGGAGGGACGCCCCTCTACGTTCACCACCCGATAGAAGCGGATGGACGCGAAGGGCAGGCCCGGAGGCACGCCCGGCTCCCGCGTGGACGACAGCACCCGTCCGCGCAGGGTGCGGCCGCGCTGGAGGGCGAAGGCCGTCACGGGCTGTTCGGCCCCGTCGTCGGTGGGAAGCACGGACACGAAGCGGCTGACGCGGGGCAGGTTCTCTCCCGGAACCACGTCCAGGCGGTACAGCGCGGGGTCCAACCGCAGCACGTATTCGCCGTTGGCGTCCGTGAGCGTCTCCGACGCCAGGTCGGGCGGCAGCAGCCGGCCGGGGACGACGTCCACGGGCTCCACCACCAGTCGCACGCCCGGCGCGGGGGAGCTGTTGTCCGGCTGGAGCAGCCTTCCGCGCACCACGCGCCGGTTGACGCACACCACGTCCGGCAGCACGGTGTCCTCGCGCGGCACCACGGCCGAGGACAGGGTGAGCCCCGACGCGGAAGCCGCCGGAGGCACCACCACCAGCTCCAGCGGGGCCTCCGTGGCGCTGGGCAGGGAGCGCAGCTCGAAGCGGCCTTCGGCGTCCGTCGTCGCCACCGCGCTCTGGAAGCTGCCGCCTCCGCCCACGCGTCCCTGGAGCGACACGGTGGCGGCCACCACGGGCCGGCCGTCCAGGGCGACGACGCGCCCCGACACCCGCACCGGCGCGCCGAAGTCACCCAGCTCCAGCGGGCCGGGCAGCGGGACGCCCGGACTCACCGGGAAGGTCTGCTGCGGCAGGAGCGCGGCCGCGTCCCGGGCCGTCACGCGCAAGAGCACCGTGGAGGCGCTCGCGGCCTCGGGAGGCAGGGCCAGCGTGAAGGCGCCCGTGCTGGGAGAGACGGCCACGCGCTGTGACAGCGGCCGCAGCTCGGTGTCCAGCGCCTCCACCGCCAGGTCCGCGCCGGGTGGCGCGCCTCCGGAGCGCGTCACCGTCCCCTGCACGGGCAGCACGCTGGCGGCGGAGGGAAGCAGCCACTCCAGGGACAGGGCCTCGCCCGGGAACACCGTGCCTGGTGTCGTGAGGGGGGGCACCAGCGGATCCGCGGGCAGCACCGTCACTGCGTACTGGCCGCTGGCCACCGGCAGCGTCCACTGCCCGTTGTCCGGCACCAGCGTCGCTTCATGGTAGCGGGCCACGCCGGGGATGAGGGCGCTGGAGCCGATGGCGCGCACGACGAGGGGCTCGGAGTAGGGGCGGGACGCGGTGCTCGACGACGCGGGCGGCGCCGTGGAGCGCAGCGTCGTCCCCCGCAGCGAGGCGATGTCGAACAGCTGGAGGTTCTGCTCGGCGCGCAGCTTGCCCACCGGGAAGTCCTGGGCGTACTGGCCGAGCGCGGGGTTGGGCGTCACCTCCACGACGATGTCCTGGCCCGGGTCTCCACAGCCGTCGACGAAGCACACCTCGTTGGCGGCGCAGTCGGCGTCCGAGCGGCAGACGAGCAGCGAGTCCCCGGGCTCCTCCTCCAGCAGCGCGCAGCCGGTGGCGCAAGAGAGCGCCAGCGCGACGAGCAGCCGCGCGTGGCGGCCCGTCATCGGCAGTCTCCCTGCACCGTGGTCACCACCCAGGAGTAGCTGATGACGAACCCCGGGTCGATGATGGAGCCGCCGTCGGGCAGGTTCACCACCTGCGACTCCGGCTGGCGGTCCGTCAGCTCCGCGTCGCTCACCAGCGCCTCCACCAGGTGCTGCCCCGGCGTGCTCAGCACCGAGTTCGCCGAGGCCAGGTTGATGCGCAGCGTGCCCCGGTCTGGACGGCGGGCCTCGCCGTTGTTGGTGAGGGCAATCTCCCGGTAGGGGCCGCGCGGGTCCTGCGGGCTGTAGTCGATGAACCAGTGCACCTTGATGCGGTCATCCACGTCCGGGTCCTCGACGGCGACCTCGAACGTCAGCTCGCACCGGCTCGCGCCGAAGTCCTGGATGATGCGCTCCTGGGGGAGCACCAGCGACTCGATGATGCGCGGCGAGCGGTTCATGAAGCGCGGGGGCTCGTCGAGCAGGGTGTCATCCTGGGGCAACAGACAGCCGACGAGCAGGCCCAGGCCCACGGCCAGGACACACGTCGCCCAGCCCTGGCCGGAGCGCGTGTCCCTGACGTGTCGCCGCGTCGTCGTGTCCATCACCAGTGCGTCAGGGGCCGCGTCAGAGCAGCTCGTCGCCCTCCTCGGGGGGCAGGGGCCGGCCGGTCTTCTCCGCTTCCAGCTTCTCCAGGTGGCGGAAGATGGTGCGAGGGTCCACGCCCAGGTCCTTGGCCGTCTTCGTCCGGTTGCCGTTGTTTCGCGCGAGTACTTCGTTGATGTAACGCTTCTGGAATTCTTCCTTGGCCTGGAGCAGCGGCATGATGGGCTCCAGGTTCTCCGGCTTGAGGTCCAGGTCGTCCGGGCCCAGGAGCGGCTTGTCCGACAGCACGACGGCCTTCTTGATGCGGTTCTCCAGCTCGCGGATGTTGCCGGGCCAGCCGTACTTCTTCATGGAGACGGCGGCGGACGGGGTGAAGCCCTTGGCGCGGGAGCCGAACTCGCGCGAGTACTTGTGGAGGAAGAACTTGCCCAGCACGACGACGTCCTCGCCGCGCTCGCGCAGGGGCGGCAGCTTCAGGGTGACGACGTTGAGCCGGTAGTACAGGTCCTCGCGGAAGGTGTTCCGCTTCACCTCGTCCTCGAGCACCTTGTTGGTGGCGGCCACGACGCGGATGTCCACCGGCTCGCCCCGGTTGTCGCCGACCTTGTAGACGATCTTCTCCTGGAGCGCGCGCAGGAGCTTCACCTGGAGCTGCAGGGGCATCTCCCCAATCTCGTCCAGGAAGAGCGTGCCGCCGATGGCCGCCTGGAACTTGCCCGCCTTGGTGGCCACCGCGCCGGTGAAGGCGCCCTTCACGTGGCCGAACAGCTCGCTCTCCAGCAGGTTCTCCGGGATGGCGCCGCAGTTGATGGTGATGAAGGGGCCCTTCACCCGGGGCGAGCGGCGGTGGAGCTCCCGGGCGATGAGCTCCTTGCCGGTGCCCGTCTCGCCCGTAATCAACACGGAGATGTCCGTGGGGGCGATCTTGTCGATGCGCTTGTACACGTCGCGCATGCCCTGACATGCCCCGACGATGTCGCCGTAGCGCTGGTCCTCCAGCTTGCGGCGCAGCTCCGTGACGTCGAGCTTGAGGTCGTTGACCAGCATCGCGTTCTGCAGGACGAGTGACGCCTGCGCCGCGAAGATGGTGAGCATGTCCGCGCTCTTGGGTTCGAACCGGTTCACCAGCCGGTCATTGCCCACGTAGATGACGCCGAACAGGTCTCCCTTGTGCATCAGCGGCACGCACATGACGGAGTGCACGCGCAGATTGACGACGGACTCGCTGGCCTTGAACTCGGGCGCGTCCACGGCGTCCGCGACGATGAGCGGCTTCTGGTCCTTGACCACCTTGGCGATGATGGAGTCGGACAGCTTCTCCACCGCGTCCTCGATGTTCTCCCGGGCCACGTTGCGCGCCACCTTCACGCGTGGGTCGCCACTCTCCATCAGGATGAGGAAGCCCTTGTCGGCGCGCGTCACCTCGATGGCCTCGTCCATCAGGCTCTCGAGGATGCGGTCCACGTCGTAGAGGCCCAGCAGCCGCTCGCTGAACGCGGTGAGCCGCCGCAGCATGGCCAGCTCGCGGCCGGGCACGCCGGGCAGCTCCGTGGTGTGCGAGTCCGCGGTCTCCGGACTGGCCACCGCGTCGCGGTGCGGCGTGAGGGCGGACGGCGCAGGGGCGCGCGGGGCGTCCTCGCGGGCGAAGGTCAGCTCGGTGCCGCCCACGCGCACCACGTCCCCGGTGGCGAGCGCGTGTGAGTCGCGCTTCTTGCCGTTGACGTGGAACGTGGCGCCCAGGCTGCCGACCTCGTAGCGCGTGCCGTCGAACGTGACGTGCAGGGCGCTGTCGGGCACGGCGGAGTCCTCGAGCGGGATGTCGTTGTCCGGACCCCGACCGATGCTGGTGATGCGCTTGTGCAGGGCGACCGCGCGGACCTTGCCATCAGGACTGCGGACGGTGAGGCTGGCCATAGGGCTTCACGTACCTGGAGAAAAAGGCTCAGAAGGAGAGGGTGAGACCGGCGCCGAGTCCGCCGGAGGTGGGGTACAGCCCCAACCGCGCGGTGGGTCGGGGTGCGGCTGCGCGGGGCTGGAGCTGGAGCTGCGACTCCGAGCGGGGCGCATCGGAGGAGGGCGTGTCTCGCGTCTCCACCGAGGTGCGTACCACCTGATCCTCGTGGTGGTACAGCGCGTCCACCACGCCCAGCGCATAGATGGTGTAGAAGCCGGCGGCCGAGGCCAGCTTGAGCAGCTGCCACGTGTCCCGCTGGCGCTCGCGGTTGGTGGGGATGTAGCGGATGGTGATGGAGGCCTTGCCGTCCTCGTCGAGCACGTTGTCCAGCTCGATGGGGCGCTCCTCGAAGAGGGATTCGTAGGCGAAGTAGGAGATGATGCTCGTCACCGCGAGCACGCCCTCGGTGGCCGCGAAGACGATGCCCAGGCTGTTGCGGCCCTGCTGGAACTGGCCCGCGCCGAAGGGGACGAAGTTGACCAGGAAGTTGCGCTTCTCCACGGTGCGCACCGTGACTTGACCGGCCAGCTCCTCGGCGCGGCGACGCAGGACTTCGGCCTCCAGGCGTTCGCGCTCGCGGCGCTCTGTCTCGGCCTTCTCGCGCTCCTGGCGCAGCCGGCGCTCCTGGCGGAGGAACTCCAGCTCGTTGGTCATGTCGTCCTTGATGCTCTCCATGAAAGCCACGGCCGGAGGCGGGACGACGAAGGGGTCCAGGCTGAAGTCCGGGTCCAACCGGAGCAGGGCGCGCAGGTGGCGCGAGGCCTCCTCGGAGCGCCCCAGGTTGAAGGCGGCGAGCCCGGCCAGCTTGTGCAGCTCCACCAGCTCGTCCTCGTTGAGCCCGCCCCGGTCCACCCGGGTGCCCGCGCGGTCCAGGACCTCCGCGTACTTGCCGTACTCGAAGCTGGCGCGCAGGGCGGCGACCTCCGGGTCTCCGCTCTCCTGAGCGAGCGAGGCGGCCGGGGTCCACAAGACGAGCCAGAGCGAGATGAGCGCGAACCCTCGAGTCATTCGGGAAGCAGGCTCCCGTGCAGACGTTGGGGCTCGCCGGGCCGCAGCTGTACCACTTGTCGCTCCGTCTTGAAGCCGGGGTGGGAGATCTCCACCGTGACGGTGTGCTTGAAGCCCGCGGGCCCTCGCGGTCCGCGAATCTCGAGCGGATTGAGGAGGGTGTCGCGCGCGGTGCGCACCTGGTCTCCCACGCGCACGGTGGCCTCGCCGGGCTCGAACTCGACGGACAGCGGCACCGACCTGGGCTGGGCGCGCAGGTGGAACTGCTTCTCTCCGTCGGGCTGGACGTCGATGGTCTCCACCACGTCCTCGCAGAAGGCGCAGGAGATGGTGATGTCGTGACTGCCCGGGCTCAGCTCCACGTCGTGCACCGCGCGGGCCTCGGCGCTGGGCGGGCCGTCGTCCACGCGGATGATGCCGAAGGGGCGCACGAGGATGGACACGATGAACTTCTTCGACGCGGACTTCCGGCCGGCGACGCGGTCCTCTCCGGGTCCTCCCGTGAGGGAGTGGGCGTCATCCACGGCGCCCCCCGCCGGACGCGCCGTGCTCGCGCGGGACAGGCTTCCACCCGGACCGGGGGACTGCGTGTCGGGGCGACCGGTGACGGCGCCGAGGGCCTCGCGTGAGGTCACCGCGCTTCCCGTGCGAGCGTCGGTCGGCGGAGTGGGACGGCTGTTCGGCGGGAGGGCTACGGAGCCCACGCCAACGGGCTTGCGCGAGTCCGTGCCCGCGTTCTTCACGCCAGGGCCCGGGTCCTCGCCCGCCGTGCTTCCGGAGCCGATGTTTCCAGCGCGGCCCGTCTCTCCGGTGCCTCGGTTGGTGCCCTCGCCGCCGCGTCCGGTGGCGTCATCCGGCGCCTGGGGGCCGCTGGTGTTCACGCCCTCGCCGTCCGTGGGGCGCTCGGAAGTCTCGGGGCCAACGGGGGCCGCGTCGGCGCGTGCGTGGTACGCCTTGTAGCCCCCGATGCTCACGGCCGTGGCGGTGAGCAGTCCCACCGCCAACCGGATGCCGCGCCGCCGCCAGGTCTTCACGCGCTGGGCGCGCTGGATGCTCTTGAGCAGCCCGAGCGCGCGAGCGTTCTGCGCGTCCAGCGCCAGCACCTGGTTGAGACAGCCGAGCGCGCGCGGCGTGCGCTTCTCCGCGAGCAGCCGCTCCCCGCGCTCCAGCAGCCCGGCGACGATGCGCTGTCGCGACAGCTTCCGGTACGACGGCCGGTCGGCGAAGAACGACACCAGCTCCTCGCCCACGCGCGAGAAGCCCAGGCCCGCCAGGTAATCCGCCAGCGCGTCTCGTAGCTTGCCGGCGTCCGGGTAGCGCTGCTGAGGGTCTCTCTGGAGGCAGCGCGCGCAGATGTCCGCCAGCTCGTCAGACAGCGCGGGGACTCGGCGGCGCGGGTCCTCGTAGTCACCGTCGAGGATGCGCTTGAGCGTGGCCGTGGTGTTGGGCGCGGAGAAGGGCAGCCGGCCCGTCATGGCCGCGTAGAACATGATGCCCACGCTGAAGACGTCGGCCTCGGGGCCGGCCTCCAGGCCCTCGATGATCTCCGGGGACATGTGCGCGGGCGAGCCCACCAGCGTGCCCGTCACCGTCATCCGCTCCTCGATATCGAGCAGCCGGGCGATGCCGAAGTCCATGAGCTTGAGGAGGCCGTCCTCGCGCACCATGACATTCTCGGGCTTGAGGTCGCGGTGGATGACGCCGGCCTCGTGGGCGTGTGCGAGGGCCGCGGCCAGCTCGTGGATGACCATCGCCGCCAGCTCCGGCGGATCCAACGGGCCTTCGTCCAGGACCGTCTTCAGCGTCTGGCCCCGGATGTACTCGGTGACGATGAACGCGTCCTGCGCGTCCGCGGCGGAGAAGTCGAACACCTCCAGGATGTTGGGGTGGTGGAGCTTCGCCACGGCGCGGGCCTCGCGGGCCAGCCGCCTTCGCGACTCGTCCTTGCCGGCCAGATGCGGGTGTAGCACCTTCACCGCGACTTCACGGTCCAGGGCGGTGTCGAGCCCTTTGTACACGACGCTCATGCCCCCCGAGCCGAGTTGCTCGAGGATGCGATAACGACCGATATGGCGGCCGACGAGCGTCATGACGTGCGGCGGTACGTGCCTCCCCCTCCCTCAGTCCCCGAAGCTGATGCCCATGCTCTTGGCGAAGCGCACCAGCTCGCCGGATGGGTCCACCCGGCGCTCCTTGCGCGACTCGCTCAGCGGTACCGCGACAAGCTGTCCGGCGCGCAGGGCCACCATGTGGTCCCACTGTCCGTCACGCACCAGGTCCAGCACCCCACAACCATACCGCGTGGCCAGCACGCGGTCCGCCGCGCTCGGACTGCCTCCTCGCTGGAGATGGCCCAGCACATTCACGCGAATCTCCGCCTCGATGTGCTGCGCCAGCAGATCCGCGCACACCTTGCCGGAGCCGCCCAGCCTCACCACGCCTCTCCCGGGCATGTCCTCGGCCTTGTCCAGCACGGCCAGCGTGCCGCCCACGGGGAAGGCGCCCTCGGAGATGGCGATGATGGAGAAGCTGCGGCGGCGGGTGGCGCGGCGGCGGAGCTTCTCGACGATGGCCTCTACCCGGTACGGAATCTCCGGCAGCAGGATGACGTCCGCCCCGCCCGCGAGGCCGCTCTCCAGCGTCAGGAAGCCCGCATGGCGGCCCATGATCTCCACCAGCATGACGCGGTCATGCGCCTCGGCGGTGGAGTGCAGCCGGTCCAACGCCTCCGTGACGATGAGGCGCGCGGTGTCGAAGCCGAACGTCTGATCCGTCCCGCTCAAGTCGTTGTCGATGGTCTTCGGACAGCCGACCACCTTGAGTCCCTTCTCGCTCAGCCGGTGGCCAATCGACAGCGTGCCGTCGCCGCCCACCGCGACGACCCCGTCGAGCTTCAGCGCCTCGCAGCGGCGCAGCACCGCGTCCGACACGTCGCGCTCCACCCACCGCTCGCCCTCACGGAAGGCGTAGAGGAACGGGTTGGCGCGGTTGGACGTGCCGAGGATGGTGCCGCCCTTGGGGAGGATGCCTCGGGTGTCCTCCTCGGTGAGGGGACGCGTGAGGTCTGGCTCCACCAGCCCCATGTAGCCGTTCTCGATGCCCACGAACTCATGGCCGAACTCGTGCGTGCCCCGCTTGACGAGGCCACGGATGAGCGCGTTGAGCCCGGGGCAGTCTCCGCCACCGGTGAGGACTCCGAGTCTCAGGGAACGGGCCATAGAGGTCGGACGCGGGTGTCAGAGGGGGGGAGGCCCACCATGACAGCGACGTCGGACCTGATGATAGGAGGCCCCGGAGTCGGGGTGCAACGCGCGAATCAAATCAGAGGTCGGATTTCCGAGTGGAAACGCGAGCTTCCATCAGTCCCGCTTGAGGCGGCGACGCGAGGCGACCCGGTCCAGGAGCGCCTGGAGGCGGGGTTGCGGGGACTTGGGGAGCGCCTTGTCTGTCGGGGACTGTAGGGGCATCTCCCTCGCCATGTGGAAGATCTCCAGCAGTCGCTCCTTGAAGAGCTCGTTGTCCGGGCGCTCCTGGAGGGCGCGGCGGTAGGCGGCGGCGGCTCCCACGTAGTCCCCGAGGGCGAACAGGCGCTCACCCTCCTGGGCGGGTGAGGAGGGACCGAGCGGAACGTCCGGCTCCTCGGGCGGTCGGATGGCTTCCAACGTCTGGAGTTCCAGGGGGAGGAGGGACTCGCGCACGTTGGCGAGCTTGTCGGCGAGCGAGGCGTCTTCCGGGAAGGCGTGGGTGAGCGTCTCGTAGAGGTCGACCGCCTCGACGAGCTCGCCACGGCGCAGGGCTCGGTCGGCGCGTGTCTCCATCTCCACCCGGGCTGCAGGAGTCATCTGGGCGCGAGGTTACCCGCGCCGCTGGGGGATGTCACAACGAAGGCATGCGAGCGGTGACTTCGTCGCGCCCGGGCGCACGGGGTATCCGTGGGTTCGTCGTTTCTCGGGACCCATGGCCTGGCCTGCGGATGTGACGCGGGGGGCCTATGCTCGCTCGCGTGAATCTCGTGGGGATGGCTGGAGGCTGGTTGCTGTTGTCGGGCGCGCTCGGCTCCGAGCTGCGTCGGGACGGCTACGTGTTGAGGCCTCCCGAGAGCTTCCACATGGTGCGGTGGGAGCCGTACGCGGGCTCGGTGGCGGGGGCGGTGTCGCTGGATGCGGAGGCGACGCGGAGCCTGTCCGCGGCGCTGGCGGATGGAGAAGGGCCGGAGGCGGCGACGATGCTCGTCTCCGTGGTGGAGCGCAGTTTCTCCGCGAGCCCTTCGGAGCGGGATGACTTCGCGTCGGCGGTGATGCAGCACTTCCAGCGGGAGCTGGGCGTGACGCTGGCTCCGGAGCGCGTGGACCGGGTGGGGGGAGTCGTTCCCCGCGTGGAGGTGCTGGGCACGCTGAGGGATTCGGGACAGGTGCGCACGGTGCTGGTGGCGGGGCTCGCGTCCGAGGGCCGGCACGCGGTGGTGGTGGTGAGCGCGCCCGCGGTGCGCTGGGAGTCGCTGGCTCCGGGCGTGCGCGCGTCGCTGGACACGTTCCGGCTGGAAGCCACGACGGCCCCGGGCGTGGTGCCGCGCAGGGTGCTGGGCGCGCTCGCGGGAGCCCTGGCGGGTGCGCTGGTGGCGTCGTACGCGGCCTGGCGCCGGATGCGAGCGGGCCGGGGCGCCTCCGAGGCGTGAGGCGGCGCACCTCCGAGGCATGAGGCGGCCCACCTCCGAGGCATGAGGCGGCCCACCTCCGAGGCGTGAGTCGGCCCACCTTCGCGCGGCACCTCTTCAGCGGGGCGGAACCCGGACGCTGGCGGGCATGCCGCCGACAGGGCAGGTGGGGCAGCGAGCGCACGCGGGCCCCATGCCTGACGCGACGCTGTGCCCACGCGCGCGGCGCTGGGATAGCGTGCGCGCCATCCATGTTCGTCCTCTTCCTCGTCGCCGTGCTGGGGCAGGCGCCGTCGGTCGCTCCCTCGGAACCGGGTGTGCTGCCTCCCGCCCGAAGCGAACCCGACACCGCGCCCGCGCCCGCGCCCGAGTCTCCACCGGCCGTGCTGCCTCCGGCCACCCACGAGCTGTTCCAGCGCATCCAGAACCGCGTCGCCCAGGTGCGCATCATCGAGCGGCGCTCCGGCACGCGCTCGTCCATCGGCTCGGCCTTCTTCGTCTCGGCCACCGGGCACGCCATCACCAACTACCACGTGGTCTCCGACGTGGTGCTCCACCCGGAGGACTACACCGCGGAGCTCGTCCTGCGCACCGGCGGCGAGCCCGTGCCGGTGCGACTGGTGGACGTGGACGTCGTGCATGACCTGGCCGTCATCCAGATGGACGACGCGGTGAAGGAGTTCATCGCCCTGGAGGACCGCGAGCCGCCGCAGGGAGCGCGCCTGTACGCCATGGGCAATCCCCACGACCTGGGAACCACCATCGTCGAGGGCACCTACAACGGCTTCATCCAGGACTCGCTCTACGAGCGCATCCACTTCAGCGGCGCCATCAACCCCGGCATGAGCGGTGGGCCCACGCTCACGGGGCAGGGGCGCGTGGTGGGCGTCAACGTCGCCACCATGGGCAACCAGCTCGGCTTCCTCGTCCCGGTGAAGCACGCGAGCGCGCTCCTGACGCGGGCGATGGAGGCGAAGCAGGACGCCGCCGTCAGCCTCGTGGACCGCGTGCGCGCGCAGCTCCTGGAGAACCAGCAGCGCCTCACCGAGCAGCTGCTGGCGGCGCCGGTGCCGAAGCAGAAGCTGGGCGCCTACCAGGTCCCGGGCCGGTGGATTCCCTTCCTCAAGTGCTGGGGCGACACGCCGCATGATCCGGAGGCGCCCTACACGGTGACGAACTACCAGTGCTCCTCGGAGGAGGACATCTACCTGTCCTCGCATCACCGCACGGGCGTGGTGGCCTTCCTGCACCAGCAGGCCTCCAGCCAGAAGCTGGGCGCGCTGCGCTTCTCCTCGCTGTACAGCGCGCTGTACGCGCAGGACCCGGACACGGTGGAGGCCTCGCGCGAGGACGTCACCAACTTCCGCTGCGCCACGGAGTTCGTGGACGTGGAGGGCCTGCCCGTGCGCGCCGCGATGTGCCTGCGCGCCTACAAGCGCTTCCCGGGCCTCTATGACCTGGTGCTGCGCGCCGCCGCGCTCAACGCCAGCACCAGCGGCGTGGACACCAGCCTCACCCTGGGCGGCTTCACGGCGGACAACGCGCGCAAGCTGGCGCGCCGCTACCTGGAGGGGCTGTCATGGACGAAATGATCTTCCTGGAGGTGCTGGAAGGCGATTCCGTCCACGAGCGCCACCGCCTGGAGCGCTTCCCGGCGACGATTGGCCGGGCGTACTCGAACGACGTCATCCTCGACGACCCCAAGGTCTCCCCCGAGCACCTGCGAATCGAGCGGCGCGAGGACGGCGCGCTCGTGGTGCGCGACGTGGGCAGCCACAACGGCACCTGGCGCGTGGAGCCCTGGGCTCGGCTCGCCGAACTGGAGCTGGCGCCCGATACGCGCGTGGCCGTGGGGGACACGGTGCTGCGCTTCCGGCGCAGGGACCACGCGGTGCCCGGCACCGTCATCACCGCGGCCGTCGCCCCCAAGGAGCGCGTGTTCGAGCATGCCCGCGCCTTCCCGGTGGCGATGCTGGCGCTGCTCTTCGTCAGCTCGCTGGAGACGCACCTGGGCAACTACGGCCGCACGGACTGGGGCGAGCTGACCGTGGCGGTGGTGACGCCGCTCACCCTGACGCTGCTGTGGGCGGGCGGCTGGGCCGTCGCCAGTCGCATCTCCCGACGCAGGTTCCACTACCGCACGCACGCCACCATCGGCAGCCTGGTGCTGCTGGGCGCGGTGGCGCTGCCGCCGCTCATGTCGGCGCTGGGCTTCAGCCTGGGGTTGGGCTCGGGCCTGTCCTGGCTGTACCACGCGACGTTCCTCTTGCTCATGGGCTGGGGCCTGTTCTGGCACCTGCGCTACGTGGCGCGGTGGGAGCCCGGGCGACTGGTGCGGGTGCTCGCCGTGGTGACGCTGACCTTCGGCGCCCTGTCCCGCGCGAATGACCTGCTGGGCAACGAGCCCTTCAGCACCTCGCTGGACTTCCCGCGCACGCTGCTGCCGCCGGCGTTCCGCCTGGCCCGGGCCCAGCCCGTGGACTCCTTCTTCGAGGAGCTGGGAGGACTCCAGGAGCAGGTGGACGCGCTCGCGAAGGAGGAATAGCCCGCGAGGGCTCCGCGACGTCGCGGGTGGGATGGTGATGTCAGACCTGGAGGGTAGAACCCCTCCACGCGCGCGAGCACCCTCACAGGTGGCTCGCGGCGTGTGTCGCTGAGCGACCAGGAGGTCCAGGTGCGGGTGAGCGTGGCGCCGGAGCTGGCATCGTTTCGGGAAGTGTCGCGGGGGCTGTTGGCGCGGGGACTGCCTCCGGAGCGGGTGTCTTTCGAGGAAGCGCGGGGCCCGTGGGAGGGCCGGGTGGATGCGCTCCTGCGTGGCATGGCGCCTGGGGCGCTGCCGGTGGTGCCCCGGGACTTCCTGGGGCTCGCGGAGAAGGTGGTGTGTCACCGGGAGCCGGAGCGCTGGGCGCTTTTGTACCGCGTGCTCTGGCGGCTGACGCATGGAGAGCGGCGCCTGCTGGAGCGGGAGGTGGACCGGGACGTCCAGCGCCTGCGGCGGATGGAGCGCGCGGTGCGGCGGGACGTGCGGAGCCTCGTGATTCGCGTCCGCTTCCGGCCCGCGGTCTCCGACGGCGCGGAGCGGTATGTCGCCTGGTACCGGCCGGAGCACCTCGTCGTCCGGCTGGCGGCGCCCTTCCTCGTGGGGCGGTTCCCCACGCTGCGCTGGAGCCTCTTCACCCCGGACGCCAGCGCGCACTGGGACCTGGCGCGCCTGAGCTACGGCGCGGGACTGGCGTGGGAGGCGCCGCCACGCACCGGAGGCCCTACGCGGAGCCCGGGCGCGCCGCGCTTCCAGGCGCCTCCAGAGGAACGCCAGGCGGGCGCGCCGGTGATGATGGTGGGAGACGTGCCCGACACGCGAGAGGACGGGGACGTGCCGGGCTTCGCGGGGGCGGCGGGGCGGCTTCTGGAGGTGGTGCTCTCGCGTGCGGGGCTGAAGCCCAAGGACCTCCATGTCTCGCGGGGGCCCTGGTCCGGAGGGGACGCGGACGCTCCGGGCTGGCGGGAGGCGCAGGCGTTCCGCGAAGCGCTGGCGTTGGAGGTGGCCTCGGTGCGCCCGCTGCTGATGCTCGCGCTGGGCCCCGTCGCGGGGCAGGCCGTGCTGGGGCCGGGGTTCCGCCTCCACCTGAACCGGGGACAGTTCGTCCAGACGCCCTGGGCCCGCGGGGCCATGGCCACCTTCGCGCCCTCGGATGTCCTGCGCCGGACGGACCCTCGCGAGCGCGCGGAGCTGCGCATCCACTTCGAGGCGGACCTGCGCTCCGCGGCGCAGTGGCTCAGGTTGGCCGGGGCGCGCGGGTAACGCCCGGAGGCCCCGGACATATCGGCCCGTGGGGAGATGGTTGCTCCCTGGGCCGCGCTGTGCACCGGCTTGTCGCGACGGTGGTATTTTACGGGGAAGGCAAAGCCCACCAAGGGGACCACTGATGCGTCGCTCCACGCTGACCCTGTTGTTGCTCCTCTCCGCCGGGTGCGCGCGCTCCACCCTGGTGCGTCAGGGGCCTCCCGTCATCGTCGCCACGCCGGAGCTGGCGAAGCAGTCCGGCTTCGAGCCCTGGGCCATCTCCATGCCCTTCGGCCACGCGCAGGACGGCAGCGCGCTGGTGTTGAAGTTCCTGGAGCGCGCGGAGACGTCGGGGGCGCGCTACGTCAGCAACGTCCAGGTGGTGTTCATGGCGAACGACGCGGGCACGGAGCTGGAGTGCCGCACGCACCTGATGCCGGAGGGGAGCGTGCCTCCGTGGAAGGCCCTGGTCCGCACCGCCATGAAGGCGGGGGAGTACGCCCCGCTGCGGCTCGTCTTGCGCCCCGTGCCGGACATGATGACGGTGTGCCAGCAGGTCGTGGTGTCCCGAACGGTGGTGGAGGCCATCCGCGGAGGACTCCACGCCCCTCAGGGCGCCTTCGCGCTCAGCACCCAGACCTATACGACGTCGTCCCCTGAAACCCGCTGCGGGTCCATGCCGATGACGCGCATCCTCTCCCGCTATGCGTTCGAGGACGCCGTCAACTACGTGCCGCCGCGCATCGACCGGCTCGAGCAGGCCCGTCCGGAGCTGAAGCTCCAGGAGACCGAGGCCGAGTGCATGCCGAGAGACCCCCGCGCTCCGCGCACCAACCGCATCGAGGCGCTGGCCTATGGTGGCGCCGGTCCCCGGGCCGCCTTCCTGGAGCTGCCCATGCCCGCCCCGGCTCCGGCCCCGGTGGAGGCGCGCGAGCCCTCCAGCCAGGTGGACCTCTGAGGTCGACTCGGTTCCGCCGCGCGGCTCACATGCCGCGCAGCGCGTGGGGCAGGTAGGGCGCCTCCAGGGCCTGGAGCTCCTCGGGCTGGAGCTTGAGGTCCACCGCGCGCACGGCGTCCTCCAGGTGCTCCATCTTCGTGGCGCCGATGATGGGCGCCGTCACCACGGGCCGTGACAGCAGCCACGCCAGGGCCACCTGGGCGGCGGGCACGTTGCGCGCCTCGGCCACCCGCCTGGTGGCCTCCACCACGTCCCAGTCTCCTGGCTGGTCATACAGCACCGGCGCGTACGCATCCGTCTGCGCGCGCGGCGTCGCCTCCCGGTCTCCCAGCGACTTGCGCGTCCCTGACAGCAGCCCGCGCGCGAGCGGAGACCAGGGGATGACGCCAATGCCCTCCGCCTCGCACAGGGGCAGCATCTCCCGCTCCTCCTCGCGATAGACGAGGTTGTAGTGGTCCTGCATGGACACGAAGCGGGACCAGCCATTCAGGTCCGCCACGCCCAGCGCCCGCGCGAACTGCCACGCATACGTGGACGACGCGCCCAGGTAGCGCACCTTGCCCTGGCGGACGAGCTGCTCCAACGCGGACAGCGTCTCCTCCAGCGGCGTGTGCGGGTCCATCCGGTGAATCTGGTAGAGGTCGATGGTCTCCAGGCCCAGGCGCCTCAGGCTCGCCTCGCACGCCTGGATGATGTGCTTGCGGGACAGCCCTCGCATGTTGGGCCCGTCCCCCATGGGGAAGTACACCTTGGTGGCGACCACCACCTCTTCCATCCGCGCATAACGTCGCAGCGCGCGGCCCGTCACTTCTTCACTGACACCCAGCGAGTACATGTCCGCGGTGTCGAAGAAGTTGATGCCCATCTCCACCGCGCGGCGGAAGAACGGCTGCGAGGCTTCCTCATTGAGGACCCACGGGCGCCACGAAGGTGTGCCGTAGCTCATGCAGCCCAGGCACAGGCGTGAGACGCTCAGGCCGGTGCGGCCCAGTTGGGTGTACTTCATGGGAGAGGCTCCTCTCGTCGGGTGTCGCGCGGCACATCGCCACGACGGGACGTGAATATGCATCCGGCCAATACGGCTGTGCTGGGTCAATCTTGATGACGCGACTTTTCTGGATGCCCAGAATCCATTAAAAGTAGGGCGAATCCAGGGGGCGTCAGCTGATGCAGCAGGGACTTCGCCCCCGGGTTTACGGGACGCGTGTGTGCCGGGCTGAAACGGCTGCCGCCCCGCTGAAAAATCCCCCCCGGGACACTCGACATGCACCTGCCGACTCGCGCTGCCCCCGCCTCCGCATTCGTTCGTCCTGAAGGCGCCACCCTCGTCGACGTGTGCCGCTCACGGGCTGTGTCTCAGCCAACAGATTCCATCTTCACGTTCGTCGACGAAGAAGGGGAGCACACCGTCACCTATGCGGAGCTGGACGCCCAGGTGCGCGCGGTGGCGGCGCGGCTCCAGCAAGAGATGGCCCCGGGAGACCGGGCGTTGCTCATGTATTCACCGGGGCGTGAATACGTGGTGGGTTTCCTCGCGTGTCTGTATGCGGGCGTGGTGGCGGTGCCCGCGTATCCGCCGGATGTGCTGCGACTGGGGCGCACGCTGCCCCGGCTCCAGGCGCTGGTGGCGGACTGCGGCGCGCGCGTGGCGCTCACGACGTCCGGAATCTCGGAGCTGGTGGGGCCGCTCACCGAGGGACTGGAGGACCTGCGCGCGCTGCGCTGGTTGTCCACGGACACGGTGCCGCTGTCCGAGGCCGCGTCGTGGCGCGAGGCGGGCGTGCGCGACGACACGGTGGCGTTCCTCCAGTACACGTCGGGCTCCACCGGCTCGCCGCGCGGCGTGGTGCTGGCCCACCGGCAGTTGATGCACAACTGCGAGCTCATCTCCCGGAACTTCGACGCGAAGCCGAACCCCCGGTTCGTCTCGTGGCTGCCGCCGTACCATGACATGGGGCTCATCGGCGGCATCGTCCATCCGCTGTTCCGGGACATGCATGCGTCGCTGATGGCGCCGATGTTCTTCCTCCAGCGTCCTTTGCGGTGGCTGGACGTCATCTCGCGCCATGGCGGCACGGTGAGCGGAGGTCCCAACTTCGCGTTCGACCTGTGCGTGCGCAAGAGCACGCCAGAGGAGCGCGCCGCGCTGGACCTCAGTCGCTGGGAGGTGGCGTTCTGCGGCGCGGAGCCGGTGCGCGCGGAGACGATGGACCGCTTCGCCGAGGCCTTCGCGCCCGCGGGCTTCCGACGCCACGCGCTCTATCCCTGCTACGGGCTCGCGGAGGGGACGCTCATCGTCACGGGCCGCCAGCGCGTCGCGGCGCGGCCGGTGGAGCTGGTGGTGAAGCGCTTCTCGCGCGAGGGCCTGGAGCGGGGCGAGGCGCGAGCGCCTGGGAGTGCCGACGACGGAGCGGTGCTGGTGGGCAGTGGCGAGGTGCTGGGAGCGCAGGAGTTGCGCGTGGTGGACCCCCAGACGCGTGAGCCGAAGGCGCCAGGGCAGGTGGGCGAGCTGTGGGTGCGGGGGCCGAGCATCGCGGAGGGCTACTGGCAGCGTCCCGAGGAGACGGAGCGCGACTTTCAGGGCCGCCTCGCGGGGACGGGGGAGGGGCCCTTCTTGCGAACGGGAGACCTGGGCATCGTCGAGGACGGCGAGGTCTTCGTCACGGGCCGCTTGAAGGACGTGCTCATCCTGCGCGGGCGCAACCTCTATCCCCAGGACCTGGAGCTGACGGTGGAGCGCAGCCATCCGGCCCTGCGTCCGGGGTGTGGCGTCGCGTTCTCGGTGGAGGCGGAGGGCGAGGAGCGGCTCGTCATCGTCCAGGAGGTCTCCGGGAAGGCGGCGGAGGGAGGCGTCCTCGATGAGGCGCTCGCGCGCATCCGCGCCACGCTCGTCGAGGAGCACGGCGTGGCCGCGCACGCGGTGGTGCTCATCACGGCGGGGAGTCTGCCCAAGACGTCCAGCGGCAAGGTGCAGCGGCGCGTGACGAAGCAGGCGTTCGTCGCCGAGGACCTGGAGGTCGTGAGTGCGTGGAAGGAGAGCCGCGCGGACGTGCTCGCGAGGGACGAGGTGGCGACCGCGTCCGAGGCGCAGGCTTCCGGAGACGTGCTCTCGTGGCTCTCCAGCGAGGTGGCGCGGAGGCTCGGTGTCGCGGCGAGCACGCTGGATGCCGACGCGCCGCTCACCCAGTACGGGCTGGACTCGCTGCGTGGGCTGGATGTGATGCACGCGGTGCAGCAGACGTGGCGCGTGTCGCTGCCGCCCACATTGCTGCTCCAGGGGCCGAGTCTGCGCGACGTGGCCGCATGGGTGGAGCGCGTGCGTGGCGCGGGAGTGGAGCCCACGGAGGCCCTGGCCGACGCTCCGGCTGTCGGGGACGCGACGCCGCATCTCTCGGACGGACAGCGCGCGCTCTGGTTCCTCCAGCGACTGGCGCCTGGGAGCACCGCGTATCACATCGCGCGCGCGATGCGGCTGTCGCGGGACGTGGACCTGGACGTCCTCGCGCAGGCGTTCTCCGGACTCGTCACGCGCCATCCCGCGCTCGCGTGCGCGTTCCCCGAGGAGCGCGGTGAGCCGGTGCTCCGTCCCGCCGCCGCGCCCGTGCTGGAGCGCGAGTCCGCTCGGGAATGGACGGAGGCGGCCCTGCGCGAGCGACTGGACGCGGAGACGCACCGCCCCTTCGACCTGGAGCGCGGGCCGATGATGCGCATGCGGGTCTTCACCGACGTCGAGGGGGGCCCGGTGCTGCTGCTCGTCTTCCACCACCTCATCACCGACTTCTGGTCGCTGGAGGTGATGGCCGAGGAGCTGGGGCTCCTCTACACCGCCGGCCTCCAAGGTGTCCCCGCGGCGCTGCCGCCACCGCCGGCCCCTGTCGCCCCCATCCTCCGTGCACAGGAGGCACTCCATACGGGGGCGCGAGGCGATGGGCTTCAAGCGTGGTGGCGCGAGAAGCTGAGCGGCGAGCTGCCGGTGCTGGAGCTGCCCACCTCTGGCCCGCGGCCCCGGCTCCAGTCCTTCCGAGGCGCCGCCGTGCCCTTCCGGGTGGAGCCCGAGACGGCCACGCGCTTGCTGTCGCTGGCGAGCGCACGCGGCGCTACGCCGTTCATGGTGCTGCTGGCGGGCTACCTCGCCTTCCTGCGCCGCTACACCGGACACGAGGACCTGTTGGTGGGGACGCCGACTGCGGGCCGGGCTCGCGCGGACCTGGCGCGGCAGGTGGGCTACTTCGTCAACCCCGTGCCCCTTCGCGCCACCGTGACGAAGGGAATGTCGTTCTCCGCGCTGCTGGCCGAGGTGCGTGGCGTGGTGCTGGAGGCACTGGAGCACCAGGAGCTGCCCTTCGCTCGGCTCGTCGAGCGGCTCCAGCCTCGTCGAGATGCGTCGCGCGCCCCCGTGTTCCAGACGATGTTCGTGCTGCACTCGGGGCGTCCGGGGCGCGAAGCCCTCGCTCCCTTCGCGCTCGGAGGGGAGGGGACGCGGGTCCGACTGGGCGCGCTGGAGCTGGAGTCCTTCCCGCTTCAAAACCAGGCCGCGGCCTTCGACCTGACGTTGTCGATGGCGGAGTCGCGAGGAGGCTTCGCGGCGAGTCTGGAGTACTGCACGGACCTGTTCGACACGGACATCGCCCGGCGCATGGCCCGTCACCTGGCGGCCTTGCTGGACGCGGCATCGCGGACTCCCGATGTGCCCCTTTTGGACCTGCCCTTGCTCGACGAAGAAGAGCGGCGAGCGGCGCTGTCGGCGGGGCGCGGTCGCGCGACCTCCGAGGCCCTGGCGCTGACGGGGCTTCACGAGGCCTTCGAGTCCTGGGTGGCCAGGACGCCAGACGCAGAGGCGCTGGCGGCGGGCGCGTCGCGGTGGACGTACCGCGAGGTGAATGACTGGTCGAATCGGGTCGCGGCGAGACTGCGCCTTCAGGGTGTGGGCCCCGAGAGCCGGGTCGGCGTGCAGCTGGAGCGCGGAGGGCCCGAGGCGCTCATCGCCTTCCTGGCGGTGCTGAAGGCCGGTGGGACGGTGGTGCCGTTCGACCAGGGCTATCCGTCGGAGCGGGTCTCCTGGATGTTGAGTGATTCCGGCGCGCGCTGGCTGCTGGTCCAGGAGCGGCTCGCACGGCGGCTGACGCTGCCTCCGGAAGTGACGATGCTCCTCTGGGAGGAGCACGGTGCTCGCGACGCCCGAGACGGGGACTCGCCGGACGCGCCGCGCGCGCTGCCCTCATCGGACTGCACGGCGTACATCATCTACACCTCCGGCAGCACGGGCCGTCCGAAGGGAGTGATGGTGTCGCATCGCAGCGCCCTGCAGTTGGTCGCGACGATTCGACAGGGCTTCGCGTTGGGCCCCGGCGCGAGGGTGCTCCAGTTCGCCTCACCGGCCTTCGACGTCTCCGTCTGGGAATACATCCAGGGCCTGATGACGGGCGCGACGCTGGTCCTGCCTCCAGCGGGCGAGGTGCTGGCGGGTGAGGCGCTGCACCGCGTGCTGCGAGAGGAACGCATCCACCTGGTGACGCTCCCGCCCTCGGCCTGCACGTTGTTGCCGGACACGCCGCTTCCAGACCTGAAGACGCTCGTCTCCGCGGGTGAGCCCTGTCCGGAGGACCTGGTGTCCCGCTTCGCCCCTGGCAGGGTGATGCTGAACGCCTATGGCCCCACCGAAGTCACCGTCTGCTCGGCGTGGTCCACGTGTGTCGTGGGCACCGGGGCGCCGGACATCGGCCCGCCCTTGCCGCATGTCGAGGCCTACGTGCTCGACGAGTCCCTGCGGCCTGTTCCTCCTGGCGTAACGGGGGAGCTGTTCCTGGGAGGCCTGGCCGTCGCGCGCGGCTACGAAGGCCGCCCGGACCTGACCGCGGAGCGCTTCATCCCGGACCCGTATGGCTCCGTGCCAGGAGCGCGCCTGTATCGCACCGGAGACCTGGCGCGCTGGCGTCCGTCCGGCCACATCGACTTGCTGGGCCGGTTGGATGCACAGGTGAAGCTGCGCGGGTTCCGCATCGAGCCGGGCGAGGTGGAGGTGGCCCTGCGCGAACTGGCGGGGATGCGACAGGCCCACGTCCGGGTGTGGCGCCCGCAGGCGGGAGGAGAGCCTCGGCTGGTCGCGTACGTGGTGCCGCCCGAAGGCGGGATGCCGACTCCAGGCGAGGTGCGAGCGAGTCTCCGCGCGCGTCTGCCGGAGCACTTGATACCCGCGGACCTCGTCGCATTGGAGGCGCTGCCGTTGTTGTCCAGCGGCAAGGTGGACACGCGGGCCCTGCCGGCTCCGACGCGAGCGGATCCGTCCGAGGGCTCGCCGCGCACGCCCTTGGAGGAGACGCTGGTCCAGGCGTGGGCGGAGACGCTCGGGTATCCGACGGTGAGCGTGCATGCCCACTTCTTCGATGACCTGGGCGGCAGCTCGCTGTCGGCGGTGCGCGCGTGCGCCCGGCTGCGCGAGGTGCTTGGCCGGGATGTCCCCGTCACCCATTTCTTCGAGCACCCGACTGTCCACGCGCTGGCGCGGAGGCTGACCTCCGAGTCGGAGCCGGGGACGCAAAGTGTGAAGCACCAGGAGCGTGCGGAGGCCCGTCGTCAGGCCCTCCAGCGTCGCGGCGGAAGGAACAGCTGAGACCATGGCGGACCAGGATTTGACGAGCGGTAGCGGCAACGACATCGCCATCATCGGCATGGCCGGGCGGTTCCCCGGCGCGGCGACGGTGCGGGAACTCTGGCGCAATCTCCTCGGCGGCGTGGAGTCGGTCTCCCGCCTGCCACTGGAGTCGCTGGAGTCCTCGCCACTGGTGCCCGAAGCACTTCGCAAGCACCCGGACTTCGTGCCCGTGGCCGGAGTGCTGGAGGGGGCGGACACCTTCGACGCCGACTTCTTCGACGTGCCTCCGCGCGAGGCGTTGTGGATGGACCCGCAGCAGCGGGTGTTCCTGGAGTGCGCCTGGGCCGCGCTCGAGGACGCCGCCTATGACCCGACCCGCTACTCGGGGAAGATCTCCCTGTACGCGGGCGCGGCTCCGTCGCTGCACACGCTGGGCATGTTGGGGCAGGGGCAGTTGGACCCAGCCTCGCTGTACGAGGTGATGGGCACGTCCGGCGAGAACCTGGCCACCAAGGCCTCGTTCAAGCTGAAGCTGAGGGGCGAGAGCCTCGCCGTCTACACGGCATGTTCCACCGGCCTGGTCGCGGTCCACATGGCCTGTCAAAGCCTGCTGCTGCGCCAGTCCGACATCGCGCTGGCGGGCGCGGTGCGTGTCTCGCTGCCGCAGCGCACGGGCTACCTCTTCCAGGAGGGGATGATCCTCTCTCCGGATGGACACTGCCGTGCCTTCGACGCGCGCGCGGCCGGCACGGTGCCGGGCAATGGCGTCGCGGCGGTGGTGCTCAAGCCGCTGGCGGACGCGCTGCGGGACGGAGACCACGTCTACGCCGTCATCCGAGGCTCCGCGCTGAACAACGATGGTGGCCTGAAGGTGGGCTACACGGCGCCCAGCGTGGAGGGACAGGCGGATGTCGTCGGCGAGGCGCTCGCCTATGCGGGCCTGACGGCGGACGACATCGGCTACGTCGAGGCGCACGGCACTGGCACGGCGCTGGGAGACCCCATCGAAGTGGCGGCGCTGACGCGGGCCTTCCGGCGGGACACGGACCGCAAGGGCTACTGTGGGCTGGGCTCGGTGAAGACGAACCTGGGTCACCTCGACACCGCGGCCGGGCTCGTGGGGCTCATCAAGGCGGCGCTGGTGCTCTCCGAGGAGGTGATTCCTCCCACGCTCCACTTCACGTCACCCAACCCGGCCATCGACTTCGCGAGCAGTCCCTTCTCCGTCGTCGCGGAGAAGCGCGCCTGGCCTCGGGGAGAGGTGCCACGGCGCGCGGGCGTGAGCTCGTTCGGCATCGGTGGCACCAACGCCCATGCGGTGTTGGAGGAAGCGCCGCGCAATGACGCCTCGGGTTCGAGCGCACGGCCGGCTCAGCTCGTCACCTTGTCCGCGCGCTCGGCGCAGGCGCTCACCACGTCCGCACATGAATTGGCGGAGTGGCTGGAGTCGGCCTCGGAGGACGTGTCGCTCGCGGACGTGGCCTTCACGCGCAACGTGGGGCGAGGGGCCTTCGAGCATCGGCTCGCGGTGGTGGCCAGGGACCGGGCGGAGCTGCTCGCGCGACTGCGGACGCCGAGCAATGGACGCGTGCTGGAGGATGTGGCCGCCGCGCGAGAGCGGCGCGTGGCCTTCCTGTTTCCGGGCCAGGGCGCGCAGTCGCTGGGGATGGGGCGCGAGCTGTACGGCGCGGAGCTTGGCTTCCGGAAGGCCGTGGACACGTGTCTGCGTGAGCTGGGGCCCGCGCTGGAGAAGGTGCTGCGTGACGTGCTGCTGCCCGGACCGGGCGCGGAGAACGCGGCGCGCGAGGCGCTGGGTGACCCCCGTCACGCGCTGCCCGCGCTGTTCTGTGTGGAGTACGCGCTGGCGAAGCTCTGGGAGTCGTGGGGCATCCAGCCGGGAGCGCTGCTGGGACACAGCTTCGGTGAGTACACGGCGGCGTGTATCGCGGGCGTCCTGCCGTTGGAGGATGCGCTGACGTTGGTGGTGGCGCGCGGACGGCTGATGTCGCGGCTGCCCCCGGGAAGCATGACGGCGGTGGGCTGCGCGGAAGAGGGGGTGCGCCCGCTGCTGACCGGAGCGCTGGCCCTGGCGGCGGTGAACGGGCCCGAGCGGTGTGTGGTGTCGGGGCCCACGGCGGAAGTCGAAGCCCTGGAGCGGGAGCTGGTGGCCAGAGGCGTGGGCGTGCTGCGACTGCCCGCCGGACACGCCTTCCATTCGGAGGCCGTGGAGCCGCTGAAGGACGAGCTGTCGAGCGTGGTGGCGGGCCTGCGGCTCGCCGAGCCCCGGGTGCCGTACGTCTCCAGTGTCACGGGCACCTGGATTCGTCCGGAGGAGGCCACGGACCCTGCCTACTGGGCGCGGCAGATGCGGGCCCCGGTGCGCTTCGGGGATGGACTGGAGACACTGAAGGAGAGTGGCTTCACGCTCTTCCTGGAGGTGGGACCGGACCAGGCGCTGACGGCGCTGGCTCGGCTGGGACTGCGTGGACACGCGGGGCGCGCGGTGGCCTCACTGCCTCGGGCCGGCTCGAAGGTCAGTGAGCATGGCGTCCTCATGGAGGCGCTGGGCGCGCTCTGGGAGTCAGGGCTGGAGCCTGACTGGACGCGCGTCTACGCGACCGAGCGACGTCGCAGGGTGTCGCTGCCCACGTATCCGTTCCAGCGTCGGCGCTTCGCATTGGACTCGCCCGCGGTGCTCGTGACGACGCCTGTCTCCTCGGTGTCTCCCGGCGTGGCTTCCGCATCTGAGGCTGTCCTCGCGCAGCCACCCGTGGCCGTGGAAGTCCCCGCGAACAAGGCGGGGCCGCGAACGGAGGTGGAGCGAGGCGTGCTCGCCATCTGGCGCGAGCGACTGGGGCGTTCGGACTTCGGCATCCACGATGACTTCCTGGAGCTGGGTGGCAACTCGCTGATGGCGGCGCAGATGCTCACGCGCCTGCGCGAGGCCTTCCCGGTTCAGCTCCCGCTGAGCGACTTGTTCGAGGCGCCCACCGTGGCGGGCGTGTCGGCGCGAATCCAGGCGCGACTGGGCGCCGAGGGACTGGGGTCGAAGGAGGGGGCGCTGCCGCCCCTGGTGCGCATTGCTCGCGAGGGCGTGTTGCCCCTGTCGGTGGTGCAGGAGCGCGTCTGCGCGCTGGAGGATGCGCTCCCGGGCAACCCCGCGCTGAACATGTCGGTGGCCCTGCGGCTGTCGGGCCAGCTCGACGTCGCGGTGTTGCGGCGGAGCCTGGAGGAAGTGGTTCGGCGTCACGAGGCCCTGCGCACGACGTATCCCCACGTGGATGGGCACAGGGTGCAGCGCGTCTCCTCCGAGGTGCGAGTCCCCCTGGTCATCGACTCCCTCGCGGGGATGGCGGCGGAGGCGCGCGAGGTGGAGTGGCGCCAGCGGGTCTTCGCGGAGATGTCCCATCCGTTCGACCTCACGCACGGGCCGGTGGTGCGAGCCCGGCTGTTGAAGCTGGAGGAGCGGGAGCATCTGCTCGTCATCTCGGTCCACCATGTCGTCTGTGACACGTGGTCGCTGGTGGTGTTCAGCAGTGAGCTGGGGACGCTCTACGGCGCCTTCACGCGCGGCGAGGCTTCACCCCTGCCGGAGCTGGCGATTCAGTACATCGACTACGCGGCCTGGCAGCGGAAGGCCCTGGAGTCGGGGGCCTTCGCCGCGCAAGCGACGGCCTGGCGCGAGCGGTTGGCCGGTCTCCCCGGGCGGCTGGACCTGCCCGTGGACCTGCCTCCTGGCGAGGGGCCCGCGTTGAGCGGAGTCCGGCGCGCTGTCGGCTTCTCGGAGTCGCTGACGAGCGCGGTCCATGCCCTGGCGCGACGCGAGGGAATCACTCCCTTCATGGTGCTGCTCGCTTCCTGGCAGGCGCTGCTCGCGCGCTGGGCGGGACGCGACGACATCGTGGTGGGGACGCCCATTGGCAACAGGACCCGTCCGGAGCTGGAGCCGTTGATCGGCTACGTCGCGCACGCGGTGCCCCTGCGCACGGACCTGTCCGGAGACCCCACGTTCCGCGAGCTGCTCGGTCGCGTGCGGGATGTGACGCTGGACGCGTACTCGCAGCCGGACGTGCCCTACGAGCACCTCATCCGGGAGGTGGAGCCCACGCGCTCCCCGGGCCGCGAGCGCGTGTTCGATGCGCTCTTCGTGCTGCACCCCCGCTTCGATGCGACCCTGGAGGCGCCGGGGCTGCGGATGCAGTTGGTGGAAGTGGAGGAGGGCCCGCCTCGCTTCGGCGCGGTGCTGTCGCCCCTGTCCGTGTCGATGGGCGAGGACGCCGGGGGCTTCGCGGGCACGCTCGACTACGCGGTGGAGCGCTTCGCGCCGGAGACCATCGACCGACTGCTGTCGCACTGGACGTCGCTGCTCACGTCGGCCCTCGCGGACCCCGAGCAGCCGCTCTCCGGACTGCGTCTGGAGGCCGACGGGCCCAAGGCCCTCCTTTCTTCTTCCTCCGAGGCTTCGTCTTCACCGCCGCGCACGGTCTCCACGCTGCTGGAGCTTCGCGCTTCGCGGACGCCGGAGGCGGTGGCGCTGTCGATGGAGGGGCAGCAGGACGTCACGTGGCGGAGGCTGCGCGCGGAGGCGACTCGCTTCGCGTCCGAGCTGCGCACGAGGGGCGTGGGACCCGACGTGCTCGTCGCAGTGTGCCTGGAGCCATCCGTCGAACGCGTCATGGCGCTCTGGGCGGTCCTGGAGGCGGGTGGTGCCTACGTGTTGCTCTCCGTGCCCCAGCTCCGGGAGCTGGCCACCCTCGCACCCGAGGGAGGGGCACCGCCTTTGCTGCTGACGCACGCGCGCCTGCACACGAGCGTGCCGTTGGACCCGGCTCGCGTCATCCACGTTCCGGGGCTCTCGACGTGGGTGGATTCGGAAGGCGGACTCGTGGCGGGAGAATCCACCGCGCGACGTGGGACGGCGTTCTCGCCGGAGACGATGGTCTGTCTGGAGTCGCTGGCAGGACCCACGGGCACGCGACTGCGTGCCGTGCATACGGCGCGCACGGTGGACGCGCTGTTCCAGCGACTCGACGCGGCGGGCGAGGTGACGGCGGGGACGTGGCTCTCCGCGGAGGACGCGGGGGCGCAGGGCACGGGACTGGAGCTGCTGTGGGCGCTGACGCGGGGGCTTCGCGTGGTGCTGCCCTCGGAGCGTGCCCGGCTCGTGTTGACGACGTCGAGTGTCGCGGGGGGACGCCCCGGACCTGACTTCAGCCTGTCCTTCTTCGCCAACGACGAGGACTCCCTGGGCGGGAAGAAGTACCGCTTGCTGCTGGAGGCGGCGAAGTTCGCGGACTCGCGAGGCTTTTCCGCGGTGTGGACGCCGGAGCGGCACTTCCATGCGTTCGGCGGGCTGTATCCCCGGCCGGCGGTGGTCGGCGCGGGCGTGGCCACGGTGACGGAGCGGTTGGGGATTCGCGCGGGCAGCGTGGTGCTTCCGCTGCATGACCCCATCCTCGTCGCGGAGGAGTGGGCGGTGCTGGACAACCTGTCCGACGGCCGCGTGGGCGTGTCGTTCGCCTCCGGCTGGCATGCGAACGACTTCGTCTTCGCGCCGGACCGGTATGCGAAGCGCAAGGAGGTCATGTTCAAGGGCATCGAGGAGGTGCGCACGCTGTGGCGTGGCGGCTCGGTGCTCAGGCGCAACGGCGCGGGTGACGAGGTGGAGGTGTTCCTTCGGCCGCGTCCCGTGCAGAAGGAGCTCCCGTTCTGGCTCACGGCGGCGGGGAGCCCCGACACGTTCCGCATGGCGGGCGAGATGGGGGCGTATGTCCTCACGAACCTGATGGGGCAGAACCTGGACGACCTGTCGTCGAAGGTGGCGCTCTATCGCGAAGCCTGGCGGCAGCATGGCCACGCGGGACGTGGGCACGTGAGCCTCATGCTCCACGCGTTCATGGGCGAGGACGAGGCGGAGGTCCGCCGCCGCGTGCGCAAGCCCCTGCTCGAGTACTTCCGCAGCTCGGTGGACATCCTCCAGGCCTTCGTGGCCAGCCTGGGCCTCAAGGGGGACTTCCGCTCGCTGACGCCGGGGGACATGGACTCCCTGCTGGAACACGGGCTGACGCGCTACGTGGAGGACGGTGGTCTCTTCGGAACACCGGACACGTGTGGACCGGTGGTGGAGCGCGTGAAGCGCCTGGATGTGGATGAGGTGGCCTGCCTCGTGGACTTCGGCGTGGAGGTGGAGGCGACCCTCGACTCGCTCCAGCAACTGGACGTGTTGCGAGGACGCTTCGTGCCACCGTCGACGTCGCC
Organism: Myxococcus qinghaiensis; assembly: GCF_024198215.1. GTDB lineage: Bacteria > Myxococcota > Myxococcia > Myxococcales > Myxococcaceae > Myxococcus > Myxococcus qinghaiensis. Next base: position 14,479 of record NZ_JAKCFA010000007.1, on the reverse strand, counting down.
TGTGCCCACCGTGACGCTCCACGAAGGGCCGAGCGCCGCCGAGGCGCTGCTGTCACTGGTGCGCCAGACGGGGGCCACGCATCTGCACCTCACCGCGACGCTGGCGCGAGCCTTGTCCTCGCTGCCCGAGGCTTCGGAGGCGTTGCGTCCGGTTCAGCACGTCCTGCTGGAAGAGGCGAAGCCGGAGGTCGCGGAGGCGCTGTCGCGGACGCTGTCGGCCGGGATATCGCGCCGCGAGCCGATGCTCGGGCTGGGCGCGTGGCTGCGGTCCGGCGCGGCTTCGCCTTCAGCGAAGGACGCCGTGTCTTGGGACGTGGTGGACGCACGAGGCCGCTCCGTGCCCGTGGGTGTCGTCGGGGAGCTGGTGGTGACGGGAGGCCAGGCGCCACGCAGGCTCTGGAATGCGCCACCTGCCGCCGCGCTCCGACTGCTTCCGGAGGGAGACGCAGGGCCTCGACTCGCGATGGGACGCAGGGCGCGCCGCCGCCTGGATGGCTCGCTCGAACTGCTGGCTCCGCTGCCCATGGCGACGCATCGTCCGACGCCGCCGCGTGCCGTGACTCAGTCGGGTGGGACAGCTCGGCGCGAGGGCCCACCGCCCATTCAACGGGTCTCCCGCGAGCGTCCGCTGCCGCTCTCCTTCGCGCAGCAGCGGCTCTGGTACATGGACCGGCTGGAGCCGGGGAATGTGGCCAACAACAACGCGGTGATGCTCTCGCTGAAGGGCACGCTCGACGTGGCCGCGCTGGAGCGCGCGCTCAACGAGGTGGTGCGACGTCACGAGGTCCTCCGGACCCGGTTCTCCATGTCCGAAACGGGCGGGGTGCAGCACATCGCGGAGTCGCTCCAGGTGCCGCTCCTCCTCTCCACGATGGACGAGGCCGGCACACCGGGCGTGGAGGGTTGGGCTCGCGAAGAGGCGCGCAAGCACTTCGACCTGGAGACGGGGCCGTTGCTGCGCACCTCGCTGCTGCGCGTGCGTGAGGACGAGCATGTGCTGTTGATCGCCATGCACCACATCGTGTCGGACGGTTGGTCCTCCGGTGTGATGTTCCACGAGCTGGCCAGCCTCTATGCCGCGTTCCTCGCGGGCCAGCCGTCTCCGCTTCCGCCCGTCACGGTGCAGTACGCGGACTACGCGGCCTGGCAGCTCGAATGGATGCGAGGCCCGGAGCTGGCCGCCGAGCAGGCCTGGTGGAGCGATGTGCTGGCGGAAGTCCCCGTGCTCCGGCTGCCCACGGACCGCCCCCGGCCTCCCGTGCAGACGTATCCGGGCGCGCGACTGCCCATCTCGGTCTCTCGCTCCGTCACCGACGCGCTGGTGTCACTGGGGCGGCGAGAGGGCTCCACGCCGTTCATGGTGCTGATGACCGCGTGGCAGATGCTGCTCCACGCCTATACAGGTCAGCGGGACTTCGCGGTGGGCACTCCCGTCGCGGGACGCAATCGGCCTGAAATCGAGCCGCTCATCGGCTGCTTCATCAACTCCATCGTGCTGCGCGCCGACCTGTCCGGCGACCCCACGTTCACGGAGCTGATGGGCCGCGTGCGCCGCGCCTCGCTGGGGGCCTTCGCGCATCAGGAGGTGCCGTTCGAGAAGCTGGTGGACGCGCTCCATGTGGCTCGCGACCTGAGTCACACGCCCATCTTCCAGACGATGCTGGTGCTGCACAACACCCCGCCCATCGAGCTGACGATGTCCGGTCTGCGCTTGAGCAGCCAGGGTGTCCACACGGGGGCCACGAAGCTGGACCTCATGCTGGAGCTGGTCGAGTCGAAGGAAGGCTTGTCCGGTGGCCTCGAATACAACACCGACCTCTTCGACGCGGACACCATCACCCGCCTCTCGGGATACCTGCTGCGACTGCTGGAACAACTGGCCGCGCATCCCGAGCGACGCCTGTCGGAGCTGTCCCTGCTGTCCGAAGCCGAGCGCCATCAGCTCCTGGTGGAGTGGGCTTCTCCTCCCGCGCCTGCGTCGTCGGCGGGCGAGACGGTGACCGCGTGCTTCGCGGCGCGCGCTGTCTCATCCCCCGAAGTCGTCGCGGTGGACGATGGCACGCGCCAGCTCACCTACCGCGAACTCGACGTGCTGTCCGCGCGACTCGCGGGGGCGCTGAAGGCCGTGGGAGCAGGCCCGGGGAGCATCGTCGCGCTCGCGCTCGCGCAGCCCGCCGAGGTGGTGGCGGGACTGCTCGGCATCCTGCGCTCGGGAGCGGCCGTGGTGGTGCTCGACCTGGAGCACCCCACCGAGCGACTGGCCGGAATCCTGGAGGACACGAAGGCGCTCGCTGTCGTGACGTCCGGCGCCTGGGCGGCACGGGTCCCCTCGCGTGAGGGCCTGAAGCGGGTGACGCTGGAGGCGCTCCCGGCGAGCGTGGAGGCGCCAGGCGCGGAGCCCGAGCCGCACCATGCCGCGTGCATCGTCTACACCTCCGGCTCCACTGGAAGACCCCGGGGCGTGGTGCTGGAACACCGTCAGCTCATCTCCGCGACGCGTGCGCGGCGAGCCGTCTATGGCGCTCCGGGAGTCGTGCTGTCCCTGGCGCCGTTCACCTTCGATGCCTCGCTGGCGGGGCTGCTCTGGTCACTCTTCGACGGGGGCACGCTGCGCTACCCGGACGTGGAGGACCGAGAGGACCCGAGGAAGCTGGCGGAGCTGGTGGCCAGGGCCCGGGTGACGCACCTCATCTCCGTGCCCGCGCTCTATGCCCAGGTGCTCGCGGCGGCGCCCGCGGGAGGACTGGTCGGCTTGCGCGCGGTGAGCGTGGGCGGAGAGGCCTGCACGCTGGAGCTGGCGCGCGCGCATCATGAGGCCCTGCCCGAGGTGCCGTTGTTCAACGAGTACGGCCCCACGGAGGCGACCATTTGGAGCACGGTGCACCGGGTCCGGAGGGACGAGCAGGACCATGTGCCCATCGGTCGGGCCGTGCCGGGTGCTCGGGTGTACCTGCTGGATGGCCGAGGCGGACTCGCGCTGCCTGGCGCGCCGGGTGAAATCCACGTGGGGGGGCCTGGCGTGGCGCGAGGGTACCTGGGCCAGCCCGCCCTCACCGCCGAGCGCTTCGTGGCGGACCCGTTCGACTCGCGACCGGGTGCTCGCATGTACCGGACAGGAGACGTGGCCCGCTGGCGCCGTGATGGGACGCTGGAGTTCCTGGGCCGCGCGGATGCGCAGGTCAAGGTGCGAGGCTTCCGCATCGAGCCGGGCGAAGTAGAGGCCGCGCTGCTCGCGAACCCAGAGGTACGGGAGGCGACGGTGGTGGCGAGGGCGGAGGGGAGCGGACCCAGGCGGCTCGTCGCGTACGTGGTGGCGCAGCGGCCAGGTGAAGTCGAGGCGCTGACCGCGGGGGCGCTGAAGTCATGGCTGCTCTCCCGGCTTCCGCCCTACATGGTGCCGTCCGCCTTCGTCACGCTGGACGCGCTGCCGCGCACGCGTCACGGCAAGGTGGACGCCCGCGCGCTGCCAGCACCGGAGGTCCAGTCGTCAAAGTCCTCGAGCGCGGAGGCGATGGCGCCTCGCACGCAAGTGGAGGAGCGGCTCGTGGAGCTGTGGCGCCAGGTGCTCAACGTGGAGCGCGTGGGCATCCACGACGACTTCTTCGAGCTGGGAGGCGACTCCATCCTCGGCTTGCAGATTGTCACCCGCGCACGAGCGGCCGGCATCGAGCTGTCTCCGAAGCAGCTCTTCCAGAACCCCACCGTGGCGAGACTCGCGACGGTGGCGGGGACACGGCTCACGGTGCAGGCCGAGCAGGGGCCCGTGGTGGGCCCGGTGGCGCTCACGCCCATCCAGCACTGGTTCTTCGAGCTGGGGCTGGAGGAGCCGCACCACTGGAACATGTCGCTGATGTTCGAGGCGCGGACGGGGCTCGACGCTTCGCTGCTGGAGCGCGCGCTGGCGCAAGTCGTGGAGCACCACGATGCCCTGAGGCTGCGCTTCGCCAGGAAGGAGGACGGCTGGCATCAGACGTCCGTGGCTCCGGGCGCGCCGGTGGAAGTGGCGCGCGTGGACCTGTCGACCATGTCACCGGAAGCGATGGGGCCCGCGCTGGAGCGGTGCGCCCTGGAGCTTCAGCAGTCGCTGAGCCTGGAGTCGTCGCTCGTCCGCGGCGCGCTGCTGGAACGAGGGCCTGGGCGGTCCACGCGGCTGATGCTGGCGGTCCACCACCTCGCGGTGGATGCCGTGTCCTGGCGAATCCTCCTGGAGGACCTGGCGACGGCGTACGCGAGCCTCGCTGAGGGAGGCGAGGTGCGGCTGCCCCCGAAGACGACCTCCTTCCAGGTGTGGGCACGGGGCCTGGAGGCGCTGGCCCGCTCGGAGAAGCTCGTCTCGGAGCGCGCGTGGTGGCTGGAGCGGCCCTGGGCCGAAGCCGCTCGACTGCCGAGGGACTTCCCGGAGGGACTCAACACCGAGGCCACCGCGAGCACGGTGAAGGTGTCGCTGGACGCCGAGCAGACGAAGGCGCTGATGCACGATGTGCCGAAGGCCTGGCACACGCAGGCGCAGGACCCCTTGCTCACCGCGCTGGCGCAGGCCCTGACGACCTGGACGGGACGGAGCGTGGCCCTGGTGGACGTAGAGGGCCACGGCCGTGAAGAGGTGCTGCCCGGCGCGGATGTCTCCCGCACGGTGGGGTGGTTCACGCGGGTCTTCCCGGCGCTGTTGGACCTGCGCGACGCAACCGGCCCTGGTGAGGCCCTGCGCGTCGTGAAGGAGTCGCTGCGCGCGGTGCCGTCGCAAGGCATGAGCTGGGGGCTGCTGCGCTACGTGGCGAAGGACGCTGGGTTGGCGGCGCTCCCCTCGGCGGAGATTGGCTTCAATCACCTGGGGCAGGTGGACGGCATCGTCGGGACGGGAGGTCCCTTCGCGCTGGCCCCGGAGAGTGACGGGCTGCGGCAGCGTGCGGCGAGTTCGCGGCGGCCGTACCTGCTGGATGTGACGAGCGTGGTGCGCGAGGGCCGGCTGGAGGTGACGTGGACCTTCAGCGAAGCGGTCCACCGGCGAGAGACGGTGGTGGCCGTGGCGGAGGACTTCGTGGCGCGACTGGTGGCGCTGGTGGCGGCCTCGCGTGCGCCCGACGCGGGGGGACATTCCCCGTCGGACTTCCCGCTCGCGAAGGTGAAGCAGTCGCAGCTCGACAAGCTGGCGGCGCGGTTCGGAAAGAAGACGCGATGAGCGACAACATCGAGGACCTGTACCCGCTGTCGCCCCTGCAGGGCGGCATGCTCTTCCACGCCATCTCCGAGCCCGGCCAGGGGCTCTACTTCAACCAGCTCGTCTGCGAGCTGCGCGGACGGCTGGACGTGGAAGTCTTCATCCAGGCCTGGCGGGGCGTGGTGGCGGCGCACCCCGCGCTGCGCACGGCGCTTGTCTGGGATGACGTGGATGAGCCGGTGCAGGTGGTGCTGCGCGAGGTGGAGCTGCCCGTGCGCGCCGAAGACTGGAGGGACTTGTCCGCTGACGCCTTCGAGTCCCGACTGACGACCTTCCTGGAGCAGGAGCGTCGCGAGGGGTTCGACCTGTCGCGCGCGCCGTTGATCCGCCTGACGCTGCTGCGAAGCGCGGAGGACGTGTACCGCTTCGTCTTCAGTCACTCGCACCTGGTGCTGGATGGCTGGTCCGTGCCGCTGGTGGTGCGCGACTTCTTCACGCTGTACGAAGGCTCGCTCGCGGGCCGTTCTCCCAGGCTCGTTTCTCCGCGTCCGTTCAGTGACTACCTGGGCTGGCTGGCCGAGCACGACCTGAAGGACTCGGAGGACTTCTGGCGCCGCGAGCTCGCGGGAGTGCACGAGCCCACGCCGACGGGCGAGGGGCCGGGAGAGGGCACGGGGCGAATCACGCGCACCCGCCACCTGTCGGAGTCCACCACCGCGGCGCTCAACACCTTCGCGCGTCGGCACGGCCTCACGCTGAGCACCCTGGTGCAGGGCGCGTGGGCGCTGGTGCTGGGGCAGCTCTCCGGCTCCGAGGACGTCGTCTTCGGCACGACGGTCTCTGGTCGTCCCCCGGACCTGGCGGGCGTGGAGGACATGGTCGGGTTGTTCATCAACACCCAGCCGGTGCGGGTGCGCTGGTCCCAGGACCTGGCGTGGTCCACGTGGCTGCGCCGCCTCCAGGACATGCAGGTGGAGGCGCGCCAGCACGAGCATGCGCCCCTGGTGAAGGTCCAGCGCTGGAGCGACGTCCCCGCGGGCACCGCGCTCTTCGACACGCTCGTCGTCTTCGAGAACTACCCGCTGGATGCGGCGCTCACCTCCGCTTCACGCGCGCTGGAGGTGCGCGACGTTCGGGCTCGGGAGGCGGACCACTTCGGCCTCACGGTGATTTCCACGCCGGGGGCGCGGCTCCCGTTGCTCCTGCGTTATGACCAGACGCGCTTCACGCAGGCGTTCGCGGATGCGCGACTGGAGCGGATGGCCCTCGTGCTGGAGGCCATCGCCGCGCGGCCCGACGGGCGACTGGGAGACCTGTCCCTGCTGTCTGAAGCCGAGCGTCACCAGCTCCTGGTGACCTGGAACGACACGCGCGCGGACTTCCCGGAGCACGCCACCGTGCATGGCCTCTTCGAGGAGGCGGTGGCGCGCACCCCGGAGGCGCTGGCCGTGTCGATGGGTGAAGCGCGCTTCAGCTTCCGCGAGCTGGACGCGCGGGCGAACCAGCTGACACACCACCTGAGGAGCCTGGGCGTCCGACGTGGCACGCTGGTGGGCCTGTGCTTCCGTCGCTCGCCGGACATGGTGGTGGCCCTGTGGGCCGTCCTGAAGGCCGGGGGCGCCTATGTGCCCATCGACCCCGCCTGGCCGTCGACCCGCGTGTCCTTCCTCCTGGAAGACACCGGTGTGCCCGTCGTCCTCACCGAGGATGCGCTCGTGGATGCGCTGCCGGTGACCTCCCAGTTCCTCCTCTGTCTGGACACGGAGTGGGCGCACACCGCGGGCCGCGAGCCCGTGACGCCGCCAGAGCCTCTGGCCGGAGCGGAAGACCTCGCGTATCTCATCTACACCTCCGGGAGCACGGGACGCCCCAAGGGTGTGATGGTCGAGCACCGGGGCGTGGTGAACTACCTGACCTGGGCGCTGCGGGCGTATGGGCTCGCGGAGGGCAGCGGTTCGCCGGTGCACTCGCCGCTGTCGTTTGATTTGACGGTGACGAGTCTGGTGGCGCCCCTGGTGGCGGGGCGGCCGGTGGTGCTGGTCCCGGAAGACGCGGGCATCGAGGGCCTGGGTGAGACCCTGCGCGCGGGCAGCCATTTCAGTCTGGTGAAGCTGACGCCCACGCACCTGCGCATGCTGGCCGCGCAGCTTCGTCCCGAGGAGGCCGCGGGCCGCGCGCGAGCCTTCGTGATTGGAGGCGAGGCGCTGACGGCCGAGGGCATCGCCTTCTGGCGAAAGCACGCGCCCGACACGCGCCTCATCAACGAGTACGGCCCCACGGAGACGGTGGTGGGGTGCTGCGTGTACACGGTGAGCGCGGCGGACCCGGTGAGTGGCCCGGTGGCCATCGGTCGGCCCATCGCGAACACGCGCCTGTATGTCCTGGATGCGAGCCTGCGCCCCGTGGCGGTGGGGACGGTGGGCGAGCTGTTCATCGGTGGCGCGGGCGTCGCGCGGGGCTACTGGCGGAGGCCGGAGCTGACGGCGGAGCGCTTCATCCCGGATGCCTTCGGCGCGGAGGCGGGGGCCCGGCTGTATCGCACGGGAGACCGGGTGCGCTGGCGCGCCGACGGACGGCTGGAGTACCTGGGCCGCGCGGACTTCCAGGTGAAGGTGCGCGGCTATCGCATCGAGCTGGGCGAGGTCGAGTCCGTCCTGCGAACGCATCCCTCGGTAGGAGATGCGGTGGCGGTGGTGCGTGAGGACGGGCCCTCGGGCGCGAGGCTCGTGGCCTACGTGGTGCCCTCCGGCGCCCAGCGTCCGGAGTCCGCCGCGCTGAGAGTGTTCCTGGAGGAGCGGCTGCCCGAGTACATGGTGCCCGCCGCCTTCGTCGTGCTGGATGCCTTCCCGCTGTCCGACAACGGCAAGGTGGAGCGCAGGGCCCTGCCGGCGCCGGAGCTGTCGGTGGTGGAGCGGACCGCCGAAGTCGCTCCGCGCGACGAGAAGGAGACCGCGCTCGCGACCATCTGGGCCCAGGTGCTGGGACGTCCCCAGGTGAGCGTGCACGATGACTTCTTCGAGCTGGGAGGCGACTCCATCCTCGGCATCCAGGTCATCTCGCGCGCCGCACAGGCGGGGCTGCACCTGAGCGCGAAGCAGCTCTTCGACCACCCGACGGTGGCGCGACTGGCGGCGGTGGTCTCCGAGGCGCCCCGGGAGGTCATCACCCAGGGGCCCGTGACAGGGCCGGTGGAGCTGACGCCCATCCAGCGCTGGTTCTTCGAGCGCGAGCTGTCAGGGGCGCACCACTTCAATCAAGCCCTGCGCTTCACGCTGCGCGAGCGGATGGTGGCCGAACATCTGGACCGCGCCCTCCAACTCGTGCGTGAGCACCACGATGCCCTGCGCCTGCGCTTCACGAGGGACGGCCAGGGCGGCTGGCATCAGGAAATGGCGGGCCTGGAAGGAGCCCTGCCATTGGAGACGGTGGACCTCTCGCGGTGGGCACCGGAGGCGAGGGCCGCCGAGGTGGAGGCGCACTCGGCGCGGGTCCAGGAGCGCTTGAGTCTCTCCACGGGAGACGTCGCGCGAGCGGTGCTCTTCGAGCTGGGACCGGAGGCGCCGCAGGAGTTGTTGCTCGTCATCCACCATCTGGCCGTGGATGCGGTGTCGTGGCGGGTGCTGCTGGAGGACCTGCTGTCGAGCTACCAGTGGCTTCGCGCGGACGAGCCGGTGCGACTGCCCGCCAAGACGCTGTCCTATCAGTCCTGGGCCTCGCGACTGGTGGAGCATGCGCGCACGCCGTCAGCGCGGGAGGAAGCGACGTTCTGGCTCGGGCTCCCCTGGACTCGAGTGGGCTCGCTGCCGCGCGAGGTGGACGGAGGCTCCGCCAACACGGAGGGCGCGGCGCGGCTGGTCGAGGTGTCGCTGGAGCCCGCGGAGACGCAGGTGTTGCTCCAGGACGTGGCGAAGGCGCTCCGCGCGAAGCCGGACGAGCTGTTGCTGGCCGCGCTCGCGCACGTGCTGCGCCAGTGGACGGGGACGTCGTGCGTGCGGGTGGAGATGGAAGGGCACGGGCGCGAGAACCTCTTCGGAGAGGTGGACCTCTCGCGCACGGTGGGGTGGTTCACCAGCATGTACCCGGTGCTGGTGGAGTCGATGGGCGAAGGGCCCGGCGCCTGGGTGCGCGCGGCGAAGGAGGCGATGCGGCGCACGCCGTCCAAGGGCGTGGGCTTCGGCGTGCTGCGCTACCTGTCGCCGGACCGCGAGCTGCGAGAGCGACTGCGCGCCCTGCCCGCGCCGGAGGTGGGGTTCAACTACCTGGGACAGTTCGACAACGTGCTGCCCGCCACGGCGCCGCTGCGCTTGTCGGAGGGCTCGGTGGGGCCCACGCGTGCACCGGAAGGCCTGCGCGCGCACCTGCTCGACGTGGACTGCGCCGTCAGTGGTGGACGGATGCGGCTGATGTTCACCCATGGCTCGGGGGTTCATCGGACAGGGACGGTGGAGAAGCTGGCCCACGCGCTGCGAGCGGCCCTGCGTGAGCTCATCGCGCATGGGACGTCCGAGGATCCACGTGGGCTGTCGCCGTCGGACTTTCCCCTGGCGAAGCTGGGGCAGGGCGCGCTGGAGGGACTCGCGGACCGGATGGCCGCGAAGGGTCGACGCCTGCGCGACGTGGAGGACCTGTATCCCCTGTCGCCGTTGCAGCAGGGCATCTTGTTCCATCATCTCCAGGACGAGGAGACCCAGCCCTACTTCAACCAGATCGCCTTCGAGCTGGATGGCGCGCTCGACGTGAAGGCGCTGACGGAGGCCTGGCGGCAGGCGACCCAGCGCTTCACCATCCTCCGCACGGCGTTCTTCTGGGAGGGGCTGGATGCGCCGCTGCAGGCGGTGATGCGCGACGTGGAGCCCACCGTCTCCGTGGAGGACTGGCGCGCGGTGCCACGGGAGGAGCTGGAGGCGCGGGTCTCCGCCTTCTTCGTGGCGGACCGACGACGAGGTCTGGAACTCTCTGTCGCGCCGCTGTTCCGGTTGACGCTGCTGCGCACGGGCGAGCGGGTGTGGCGCGTGGTGTTCAGCGTCACGCACCTGTTGTTGGATGGCTGGTCCACGCAGCTGGTGACGCGGGATGTGTTCACCCGCTACGAGGCGCTGCGTCGTGGAGTGACGCCGCCGCGAGGTGACGTCCGTCCCTACCGGGACTTCATCGCGTGGCTGGAGCAGCAGGAGCAGGGCCCCGCGAGGGACTTCTGGCGCAAGGCGCTCGCGGGCTTCTCGGAGCCCACGCGGTTGAACGTGGGCGGTGTGCCTCGGGGGCAGGGGGAGCGCGGGGACCAGGAGCTGCGGCTCGGAGCGGAGGAGACGTCGGCGCTCGTCGCCTTCGCCCGACAGCAGGGGCTCACGCCGGGCACGCTGCTCCAGGGGGCCTGGGCGGTGCTGTTGGGGCGCTACAGCGGCGGCGATGACGTGGTCTTCGGGCTGACGGTCTCCGGAAGGCCACCCGAGCTCTCCGGCATCGAGACCATGGTGGGCATGTTCATCAACGCCATCCCCGTGCGAGTGAAGCTGCCCGCCTCGCGGGCCGTGGGGCCGTGGCTGAAGGCGCTGCAGGCGTGGTTGCAGGAGGCGCGTCAGTACGAGTCCTCGCCGCTGGTGGAGGTGCGCCGCTGGAGCGAGGTGCCTTCGAGTGAGCCGCTGTTCGAGAGCCTCGTCATCTACGAGAACTATCCGATGGAGGCGGGGCTCTCCACGCCGTCGGATGAGCTGGTGGTCCGCAACCCCACCTCGATGGAGGTGGACCATCACCCGCTGACCTTGATGGCGCTGCCCGGACACGAGCTGTTGCTCCGGTTGACCTACGACGCCCGACGCTTCGACGCGACGGTGGTGCGACGCATGCTGGCGCACCTGCGTCAGGTGCTGCGCGAGCTGCGTGAGAAGGTGGAGCAGCCGTTGTCGGAGCTGACGTTGCTTGACGTGGAAGAGCGACGACAGGTGCTCGCCGGGTGGAATCCCCCGGCGCGCGCGGCTCACGTGCCCGTGGCGGTGTTCCGCCCGGTGGAGGCCCAGGCGGCCCGGGTGCCCGATGCCATCGCCGTCAGCGATGGGACGCGGACGCTGACCTATGCGGAGCTGGAGGCCCGGGCCAATCAGCTCGCGCGCCACCTGGAGTCGCTGGGAGTTTCCGTCGGGAGCAAGGTGGGCTTGTGTCTGGACAAGAGCCTGGACCTGGCTGTCGCCGTGCTGGGCACGCTCAAGGCGGGGGCCACGTATGTGCCGTTGGATCCGCGCTATCCGGCGGAGCGACTGGCGTTCATGCTGGAGGACTCGGGCGCCGCCGTGGTGCTGAGTCATTCGCGGCTGGGCGCGGTGTTGCCGGTGGACTCGTGTGCACGCCGCGTGTTCATGGACGTGGAGGCAGAGGCCCTGGCGCGTCAGCCGACCGTGGCGCTGGCTCGGGAGGTGCCGCCGGAGTCGGCGTGTTACCTCATCTACACCTCGGGCAGCACGGGGCGGCCCAAGGGCGTGGCGCTGTCGCACCGGGCGCTGTCACACCTCCTGGCGTGGCAGCTCGAGCGGTCCGTCAATCCGTCCGCGACGACGCTGCAGTTCGCGGCACTTAGCTTCGATGTGTCCTTCCAGGAGCTGTTCTCCACCTGGTGGGCTGGCGGCACGTTGGTGTTGCCCTCGGAGGACGTGCGTCAGGATTTGTCGGCGCTTCTGACGTTCCTGGACAGGCACGCGGTGGAGCGGCTCTTCCTGCCGTTCGTGGCGCTTCAGGCGCTGGCGGAAGTCGCGGTCCAGGGCGCGACGGTACCCAGGGCGCTGCGCGAAGTGGTGACCGCGGGTGAGCAGCTCCAGGTGACGCCCTCGCTGGTCGCGTTCTTCGAGCGGCTCCCCGGGTGCGTGCTGGAGAATCAATACGGACCCTCGGAGACGCATGTCGTCTCCGCGCACCGGCTGTCGGGAGCGCCGTCATCGTGGCCGCGGCTTCCGTCCATCGGCGCGCCGCTGCCGCACTGTCAGCTCTACGTGTTGGATGCGTGGGGGAAGCCTTGTCCCGTGGGGATTTCGGGAGAGCTGTTCATCGGTGGCGCGCACCTGGCGCACGGGTACGTGGGTCGGCCGGAGCTGACGGCGGAGAAGTTCGTTCCGCATCCGTTCAGCGAGGTGGCTGGAGCTCGGCTGTACCGCACGGGGGACCTGGCCCGGTGGACGGCGGAGGGTACGGTGGAGTTCGTGGGGCGCCTGGATGGTCAGGTGAAGCTGCGAGGCTTCCGCATCGAGCTGGGCGAAGTGGAAGCAGCGCTGCGTGCCGCGCCCGGTGTTCGCGATGCGGCCGTGGTGGTGCGTGAGGACGTTCCCGGGGACCGGAGGCTGGTGGGGTACGTCGTCCTCTCGGAGTCGGAGGGGGCGAAGCGGGAGGCCCTGCGCGCGCATCTCGCGGCGCGCTTGCCCGAGTACATGGTCCCGTCCGTGTTCGTGACACTGGACGCGCTGCCGCTGACACCGAGTGGCAAGGTGAACCGCAAGGCGCTGCCCATGGCGGAAGTGGGGCCCGAGGGAGTGGGTGCCTATGTGGCTCCGCGCACCGCGACGGAGGGCTTGCTGGCGGGGCTCTTCGCGGAGGTGCTCGGGCTCGAAAGGGTGGGGCTGCACGGCCACTTCTTCGAGCTGGGAGGCCATTCGCTGCTGGCCACGAGGGCCATCTCCCGGGTGCGGAGCGCGTTCGGAATCGAGCTGCCGCTGCGCGAGCTGTTCGAGGCGCCCACCGTGGCGGAGCTCGCGAGTCGGGTGGAGCGACTGAGTCGAGCGGGTGCTTTGCAGGTGGTGCCGCCGTTGGTTCCGAGGGAAGACAAGACTCGGCCGCCGAGGTTGTCCTTCGCGCAGCAGCGCCTGTGGTTCCTGGACCAGCTCGAACCGTTGAGCGCTTCGTACAACGTACCCGGCGCGGTGCGGATGACGGGGCCGCTGAACAGGGATGCGTTGGCCAGGACGTTCCAGGAACTCGTTCGACGTCACGAAGCGCTGCGCACCACGTTTCGAAGTGTGAACGGCGTCGCCGTGCAGTTCGTCTCGCCGGAGTCACCGGTGGTGTTGCACGACGTCGATCTGGAAGGGCTTCCCGAGGAGCGTCGCGAGGCCGAGGCGCGTCGTCATGTGGAACAGGCGGTGTTGCTTCCGTTCGACCTGACGGTGGGGCCGCTGCTGCGAGTGACGTTGGTGAGGCTGTCAGCGGAGTCGCACGTGTTGGTGGTGGTGCTGCACCACATCGTGTCGGACGGGTGGTCGACGGCGGTGTTGGTGAGGGAAGTGGCGGCGCTCTACGAGGCGTACGCGGAAGGCAAGCCGTCACCGCTAGGCGAGTTGCCAGTGCAGTACGCGGACTACGCGGAGTGGCAGCGAGGGTGGTTGCAGGGCGAGGTGCTGGAGCAGCAGGTGGAGTACTGGCGCAAGCAGTTGGAGGGAGCGCCGAGAGCGCTGGAGTTGGTGACGGACAAGCCAAGGCCGGCGGTGCAGAGCTTCCGGGGGGCCATGCTGGAGAGGCGGTGGCCGATGGAGCTGTGGAGGAAGGTGGAGGAGGCAAGCCGGAGGGAGGGAGCGACGCCCTTCATGGTGTTGCTGGCGGCGTACCAGGTGGTGCTGGCGAGGTACGCGGGGCAGGAAGAAGTGGTGGTGGGGTTTCCGATAGCGGGGCGTACGCACGCGGAGACGGAAGGGCTGATTGGGTACTTCGCGAATACGTTGGTGCTGAGGGGGCGAGTGCGTGAGGAGGAGAGCTTCCGGGAGCTGGTGGGGAGGGCGAGGGAGGTGACGTTGGGTGCGTACGCGCACCAGGACGTGCCGTTTGAGAAGTTGGTGGAGGAGTTGCTGCCGCAGAGGGACATGAGCCGCAGTCCACTCTTCCAGGTGTCGCTGACGCTGCAGAACACGCCTGGGGTGGAGGTGAAGCTGGGGAAGGGGTTGGTGCTGAAGGGGCTGGAGGCGGACACGAAGACGTCGAAGTTCGACTTCTCGTTGTTGGTGGGGGAGGACGCGGAGGGGGTGGGGGTGTCGCTGAACTACAACAGCGACTTGTACGAGGAGGGGACGGCGCAGCGGTTGGTGGAGCACGTGAGGGGGGTGTTGGAGGGGGCGGTGGAGGGGTTGGAGAAGAAGGTGTGGCAGGTGCCGCTGGCGGGTGAGGAGGAGCAGCGGCGACTGGTACGCGAGTGGAGTGGGCGAGAGAAGAGAGGCGCGCGCAGGGACGAGACGCTTGCGGCCCACTTCGAAGCCCAGGTGGAGAAGACGCCGGGCGCGGTGGCGGTGGAGTGCGGCGAGGAGTCGCTGACGTACGCGCAGCTCAACGAGCGGGCGAACCAACTGGCGCACCACC
>NZ_JAKCFA010000069.1 GCF_024198215.1 Myxococcus qinghaiensis | reverse complement strand
CTCGTAGTCCACTCCGTCCAGCGCCACGGTGGTATCTCGGCGCACGCGCCGGCGGATGCGCACGGTGAGCGCGTCAGCCAGAGCCTTCTCGTCCAGGCCGTCTGGCGCGCGCGGGTGGGCCCCGAAGACGGACGCGGGCGTGCGGCCGACGAGACTCGAGTGCGCGGCGGCGTGGTAGTGCGTGTCGAGGAAGGCCCACAGCCGGACATTGACGTCGTGGAGGCTTGCCACCGGCCCCAGGAAGTCCAGGCAGCCCTCTCGCAGCGTGCGCCAGAAGCGCTCCATTTTTCCGCGCGCCGGCGCGTCGTAGGGCTTGGCGTGCAAGAGGCTGATGCCCAGGCGCGCACACGCAGTGGCCAGGGTGTCACCCCGGTAGGTGGCGCCATTGTCCAGGTAGAGGGCGTCCGGCTTGCCGTGACGGCGCAGCGCGCGCACGAAGAGGCCCAGCATGTCCACCTCTCGCTCGGAGTGGTGGGCCTCCAGGGCCACGACGTAGCGGCTGGCATCGTCCAAGAGGGCGTGCACGCGCAGAGGACGGGACTTGCCGCCCACCTCGAGCGCGGGGCCGTGGCAGACGTCCCCATGCCACAGCGCCATGGGGCGCTCCACCTGCCACCGCAGGCGCGTGCGGCTCCCCGCTGAGTCGCGCAGGGCCACCCTGTCCAGGCCCTCCTGGTGGAAGAGACGGCGGACGGTGGAAGCGGAGACGACGCCCTCCTGCATGCGCCCGTCGGCCACCAGGGTGCGCAGGATGAGGGCGACGGACGCCGAAGGGTGCTCGCGGCGGATGGCGCAGAGCAATTCGCGCAGCGGCCCCGGCACCTCCTGCGCCCTTCCCTTGTCGCGCCGGGGCTGGGGCGTCAGTCCCGCCAGGCCTCGCCTGCGAAAGGCGTAGTACCACCGCTCCAGCGTCGGCACCGAGAAGCTGCGCGTCGCGTCCGCCCCAGGGGGCCGGAAGCGCTGGGTGGCCAGGTGCGCGAGCGCCGCCGCCAGTTGGCCGCGGTCGAGCTCCGCTTGAGTCAGGGCGCCGATGACACCATGGCGAAAGACGGCCACGGCCTCGGCGTGGGAGACGGCAGACAACTCCTCCATGCACTCCTCCAGGCAGCCCGCCGCGAGGAATGAGAGGGCGGGCCTGGGCCGGGAAGGTGCCGGGGCCCCAGGAGGGTGCGCAGCGGGGCTGTCGGGTGGGACGCGAAAACAGGGACGGCGCGCACGCGGCACGCCGTGCGGCCCCTCATGCTGAGTGCGCGGCCCCCAAGGGCGCCAGGACGTGCAGCGGTGGAGGGCTGGTGCCTACCGCCTCGGGTGCACGCGCCGCGAGGGCCGCCGCCGCCCGCGCGGCGATGCGCCGGGGGCTCCAGTCCTCCGGGCACGGGGGCAGCGCCCGGAAGAGCCCCCCTCGCGGCAGCGCCCGTACCCACGCGGCGAGCGCGCACCAGCGGCCCTCGCTGCCCGGCCCCACCACGCGCCAGGGGCTCACCTGCGCACGCACCCCGGCCACCGGGCGCCAGAGCAGCCCGAAGAGCGCGAGCGCCAGCCCAATGGCCGTGGCCGCGTACAGCCGTCGCGTCAGCACCTCCCGCGGGCAGACGGTACACGTCGCCCCGCACGCGGTGCAGCGGAAGCGGCGCACGGCCACCACTCGCGCCTGCGCGGCGTCTCCCCATTCCAGAGGCCCGAGCACCTGCCGCTGACGCAGCCCGTGCCCATGCAGCCCCAGCGCACCCCCGACGGGCCTGCTGGCCGCTCCGCACTCCGGGCAGCGCGCCGGACGCACGGCTTCCACCGAGGGCACTTCCTCGGCCCAGGACTTGACTCCTCTCTGACTTCGGATGACTCCTCGGGGGCTCCGCGAAACTCTCCACACAGTCTTCTCGCGGGGCATTGGTGGGCAGGGGTGTCGCCACACCCCTCCCACCGCCTACTCGCCGCCGGCTCGCTCCAGCCGCGGTAGCAGCTCCATGCTGCGCCCCGCCCTCTCCCAAGGCGCGCCAGCGGACCTCAACGACGGTGACGCGCAAGAAACCGGCTCGCTGATGGGCAATTCGTCTGCTCGTGCCCGCTCCCCATCAACGAGCCGGTCCGAAATCCGCCCGGTCTCCCTCAACCACCGTGCTCAGCAACA
>NZ_JAKCFA010000068.1 GCF_024198215.1 Myxococcus qinghaiensis | reverse complement strand
CGCCTGCGCGCGCAACGTCTCCCTCATCTGCTCCAAATCCATACCGTCGCTCCTCGTCCCACCCATGGAGCGACAACCTCCTCACCTCATACCCCGCTTGTCACGACGGGCTCCGGCGAGGAGTTACCTTCTTCTCGTCACTGGCGAATCATGGGTCCAGGCGACAGATTCAGCGCTGACAGAGGGGCTCAAGGTCACATCGACTTTCGACGCCGTGTACCTGCTGGACACGAGAACCAACCAACTCCAGCGGATAGACACTGGCGCGGACGAGTAAGCAGCATGCGCAGTTCGCCCATGTTCGGTTCCGCAAGCTTCTCGACATGCACGCGGCTCAACAAAACCGCGTTGGCGTGAACCACTCGCGGAAAGCGTCCCCATTGAAGAGAGTGTGGACGCTCCTGCACTTCAGCCCGTCGAAAGCCCCCGTCGTCGAGCCGTGGACGGGGGCGTCCTCAACTTCCTCTCCGTCTCGCAGCTGAAGCAATTCAGCCTGTGTCCGCGCCGCTGGCACTTCGCCAAGGTGCTGCGGCTGCCTGAGCCCGAGACGAAGGCGCAAGCCCTGGGCGTCGAGGGGCACGCGCAGTTGGAGCACTACCTCCGCACGGGCGAGGACGTCCTGGGCGACATCGCGCGGGCGGGGCGCCACCTGCTTCCAGCTCCGGGTGCGGACCTCCTGGTTGAAGAGTCCTTAGGCACGCCGTCGCCCTTGTCGGCGGACGGTGTCCCGTTCATCGGCCACATCGACCTCATAAACCCGCGCCGCCTCGCGGAAGGCGTGCTGCGCGTCACAGACCACAAGTTCTCTTCCAACGTGGCGCGCTACGGGGCGACGCCCACGCAGCTGGTGGACGCGAGCACCGAGGCCGGGTTGCAGATGGTGGGCTACGGCGTCTGGGCTGCCCTCTCCGACGCGCGCTTCCCAGGTGTCCGCGTGCTGGAGCTGGAGCACCTCTACTTCCAGACGCGCGGCGCGAAGCGAGCGGAGAGCGTGTTGGCCACGGTGGGCGTGGAGCACGTCACGCGCGAGTGGACAGAGAAGGTCGTCCCCATGGTGCGCCGCATGCGCGAGGTGGCCCGCGCCATGCGCACCGCCGACGCGCCGCCCAACTTCGGTGCCTGCGAGAAGTACGGCGGGTGCCCCTTCAAAGCGCAGTGCCTTTCAGGAGAACGCACCATGTCCCTGTTGAACCGCTTCATTCCCAAGCCCCAGTCCCCCGACACCGCTGCGCAGCTCCAGCTCACCGTGCCCCACCAGGTCATCCCCGAGCCGCTGGGGACATGCGACAGGTGCGGCGAGGCCATGACGCCGGAGAACACCAGCAAGCTTCGCTCGGGTGACGTGCTGCATGTGTCCTGCCCTGGTGCCGAGGTGGCCGCCGTACTGCCCCCTGACGCACCGCCCGCATCGCCCACCATCGCCACGGACGCCGCGCCGAAGCGCCGTGGACGCAAGCCGAAGGTCCTGGACGTCCCGGTCGCCACGCCGCGTGTCGAGCACCAGGAGCCCGCCACCAGCCCCCAGGGAGAGCGCCTGCGCCTCTTCGTGGACTGCGTTCCCAACATGCCCGCGGAGTCCCTGTCCGAGTACGTGGCGAAGGTGGCCGCCCAGGTGAGTGAGGCCGGCGGCGTGGCGGACCTGCGCTTCGCGGGAGCCGAGAGCACGCTGGGCTTCGGCAGGTGGAAGGGGGCGCTCTCCATGGCCATCCGCAACGCGCCGCCGGCCCCCGGTGCTTACGCCGCCCTCGGCCTCGCCCACTCGGAGCTGCTGCAACTCGCCGTCGAGGCCCTGGAGCCCCTGTGCGGTCCCGGTGACTTCGTGCGCGGTGCTCGCTGAAGGGGCTCGAGATGCGGCTACTTGAACGACTGGGCGTCACGTCCACGCCCTCCAGCCCCCCGCCGCCCGAGGAGCGCGCCCCCGTCTACGGGCGCTCCCCAGTGGGCTACTCGGCGGACCTCGGCCGCATCCTCGCCCTGCCTCGGCGGAACCTCGCTACCGCGTACACGGCGGCGGACATCGAGGCCCTGGAGGCCCAGCTACGCGCGCCACCCGGCCCGTGTAGCTGCGCGAGCATGTCCCCGCCACGCCCCTGCCCTACGCCTCAATGGTCAGGTGAAAACCGGCCAAAGAGGGTCCCTTCAAAACCGGCCAAAGGGAGAGGACCGAGACAGGTGGGGACTCCTACCCTGCGGACTCGGCGGTCCGCAACTCCATGGCTCCCTTGGT
>NZ_JAKCFA010000067.1 GCF_024198215.1 Myxococcus qinghaiensis | reverse complement strand
CGTATCCGTCCGGTGAACGCCGTGCCGGACTGGTTGAGGGCGGACGGGAGTTGTGCTCGGCGGTGGTCGCGAGCCTGGACGTGAGTGGGTTGAGGAGAGGGAGCCGAGCGATGGCGCTCAGGAGGAATCGGCTGTGCGCAAGCGCTTCCACTCGTGCGGCAGCAGCTCGCCGATGCGTGACTGCGGATGAGTCTGCACGCGCAGCAGCACGTCGGCCAGGTACTCCTCGGGGTTGATGTCGTTGACCTCGCAGGTGGCCACCAGCGCGTAGAGGCCGGCCAGACTCTCTCCCGCTGCCTCGTGGCCGACGAAGAGAAAGTTTTTGCGGCCCAGGGCCACCTTTCTCAGCGCACCCTCGCTGCGGTTGTTGTCCAAGGGCAGGCGCTCGTCGGAGACGAATCGGCTCAGCGCCTCCCACTGCTTCAGCGCGTAGGAGATGGCCCCTCCCAGCGGCCCCTTCGGGGGATGCCGCGGAGCCTGGTCCTCAAGCCAGGCGCGCAGGCTCGCGAGGATGGGGGCACTGTGCAACTGGCGCAGTTCGCGGTGGGCGGCCGTGCGCACCACGTCGGCCTCGCGCGCCTGGGCCTCTACCCGGTAGAGCGCCAGGATGAAGTCCAGGGCCTCGCGGGCCTCGGGAGTGGTGGCGAGCGCGTCGAAGAAGCGGCGACGCACATGCGCCCAACACCCGACGCGGGTGCGCCCGTCGGGCAGCGTCACCGCGTTGTAGCCGGTGTACCCGTCCACCACGAGCGCGCCCGTCGTGCCTCCCAGGACGTCCCTGGGCGTCTTGCCCGCGCGCCCCATGCTGAAGCGGTAGCCGATGAGCCACTCGCCTTTCTGGTTCTGGGTGAGGAAAGTCCAGAGGTAGCCCAGACGCGTCTTCTTCACGTCCAGCACGCGCAGTGGCGTTTCGTCGGCCCACACCACCTCGGCGGACGCAATGCATTGCAGCAGGTGCGAAGACAGCGGCAGCAGCACCGAGGCGGACAGGTGGAAGAGGTCCGTCAGCGTGCTGCGACTCATGGGCACGCCGCCTCTCTCAATGCGCTGGGCCAGCCGGTGCAACGGCATGGCGTCGGCGCACTTGGACGTCACCACGTGCGCCAGGAAGCCGGGGCCGTACTCGCCTTTGTCCACCACCTTGGCCGGCGCGGGCGCCGTCACCACGCCTTGGCCGCACTGGCACGCGAGGACTTCCCGCACGTGCACCTGCCGCTCGAAACGGGCTGGCAGGTACTCGTACACCTCGGTGGTGCGTCCCTTGCCCAGCGCCTTCAACTCCTCGCTGCCGCAGGCCGGGCAACGCCGCTCCTGGGTGGGGACGTCATGGCGAATCTCTCGCGTGGGACACTGCTCGGCCTTGCGCGCCGCTCGCTCGCGCCGCTTCACCTTGGCCGCCTCGTCCCGCTCCGCCTTCGACTCCTCGCCCACCACTTCCCCGCGCAGCTCGGCCGCCACCGTCGGCATCCGCTCCGTCTTCCTGCCGAAGACGTGGCGCTCCAGCGCCGCCATCTTCCCCTCCAGCGAGGTCAGCCGACCTTTCAACTCCTCGGCTTCTTCTCGCCAGGGGCAATGGTGGTCGAGTGGGAGGACGCGTGGCACCCGGACTCAACAACGCGGCGGGTAGGGTCGTGCCCGAGTGACGGCCTCACGTCCCTGTGCGCCCCGGGGGCGTCCAGGCAGGCTGGCGCTTCACCTCGGCCACGTCGATGCCATCCAGCAGCATCGCCAACTGCGTGGCGTCCAACTGCACCGACTGGGCGTCCGCGTCCACTGGCGGCAGGCGGAAACGGCCCGTCTCCAGGCGCTTGTAGTACAGGACGAAGCCGCCCCGGCTGAAGGTGAGAATCTTCACCCGGTCTCCTCGTCGGCTGACGAAGGCGAAGAGGTGGCCGGAGTAGACGTCCTCGCCCCAGCCGGTGCGCACCAGTGCCATGAGGCCATCAATCGACTTGCGCATGTCCACCGGCCCGGTGGCCAGCAGGATTCGCACCGAGGCCGGCAGTGTCAGCACGCGGCGCGCTCCAGCGCCGCCACCAGTCGGGCCACGTAGCCCACGTCCGTGCCAGGCGCAAAACGCACGCGCACTCCGGTGGCGCTCACCACCTCCAGCGTCACCGCCTCGAACGCGGGCACGCTGCTCACCTGCACCGGGAGCAGCCGCACGGGCGGCGCGGCCTCGGTGCTCACCTGTCGCCGACGGCGGTACACCCACGACTGCACGGTGCTCAGCCTCAACCCCCGGCGTCCGGCGAACTCCCGCTGCGTCAGCCCGCTCGCTTCGAACTCCTCCGCGACGCGCACCCACTCCGGCTTCTCAGCTCTCTTCTGCATCCGTCGAGGGATGACCTGCCCCGCTCATCCCGGCAACGCCCGCAGCACGTCGTCCGTCGGACGGATAC
>NZ_JAKCFA010000066.1 GCF_024198215.1 Myxococcus qinghaiensis | reverse complement strand
TGAGCCAGGATCAAACTCTCCAATTTTAATTTGAAGGTTGAACCGGCGTCAGTCGAGGTCCGGCTAAGGAACCTCAACTCGCTGATTCACTGCAGGCACTGCTGGTATGCGCTTCTCAGCGCTCCCTTGCTGGTGCCTTCTCAAAGATTGACTGCGGTTTCCGCAATCCTTCTCTTCTTCTTGGGCTTGCTATTTGGTTTTCAAAGACCGAGTCGCTTGTTTCAACCGCGACTTCCTGCTACCTTGCCGCCGCCTTCAACTTCTTTCCGGCGTCAGCGGGGCGCCTCTTCTATTTCATCTTCGCGTCCGCTGTCAACCACCCAGTTTCTGCTTTTCTTCTCTGCTGCTTCCCGAAGTCTCCAGCGCCGCCCAGTGGCTTCCGCTGCTTCTTTCGGGAGGGCGCGGCTTCTATCTCTCCGCCGCATCCCGTGTCAACTGTCGCTTCGTTGACTCCCTCGCCGCTTCCGCCCTGCTGCTGCCCGGGCTTCGTCGTCGGGGGCGCGGCTTCTACCACCGCCGCGTCTTCTGTCAACCTGCTTCGTTGACCGCTGTATTCCGTGCTGTCGGTACGTCCTCACCACGGAGTGCTCCGCGCCAGTGCGCGGGCTTCGTTGCGAGGGGGGGCGGCTTGTACCATCGGGATTCGGCGAACACCAGCGTTCTGATCGCAGGGCGTCGGATTTCTTCGGGTGGGAGCAGCGACCTCGCGGATCTACCTTGAGGATCCGCTCGGGCCTCTAGCATGCAGGCAGCGAACCCGCCTACCGCCTGCTTGCTAGGCGAGTCAGTGTGCGCCCAGCTCCATAGAACCAGATGAGCAGCTCCTTCAGTGCTCACCGGCTCACTTCCTGGAGGCAGGGGCTTTTCGGCAGGAGCGGCTGGTCGCCTTCTTCAGGTGCCAGACCGGAGCATTCAGGGCTGGCCGCACGACAGGCCCCTCGAAAGGGAGAGCGGCTCGTCATGACCGAGGTGGGGAGCTCCGGAGTGCACAGGTGGGTTGGCTCGACTTCACTCGAGAGGGGACGCCAGCCGTTCTGGAAGTGGCGCCTGGAGGACCAGCCTTCGAGACCGCGTACCAGGTGATGTCCATCCGGGCCGTCCCTCCCGGGCCTTGAAGGGCCTGCGCTGGACTGCGTCCCTACACGTCGTCGGCTCTTCGCGCGTTCGACTGCGGTGGGCGTGTTGCTCGCCGCAGGAGAGTTTGCCAGGGCAGGGGCACTCCCCCTTGAGAACGAGCACGGAGCCCCCTCTGGCAAGGTCCAGTCCAAAGCGGATGCGCTCATCGAGCTACCGACCGTGCTCCGCGGCGTTCTTCGACGAGCTCGCGCCAGCAAAACGGGTTCTCACACGGCGTCGCTTCGTGGGCGCCCGCTCCAGGAAGGATGTCGCCGAGTTTCTCTTCTACACACGGATACGGGTCCGGTCCTTCGCTCCCGCCCTGGAGCAACACCTCTGCGGCAGTGCCTTCAAGACCGCCCGGACAAAGCGGGCATGTAGCCCCTCTCCCCCGGCATGCCGCAGCGGACTCTCTGGATTGCTCGCGGGCGCCCCGGCGCCGAGTGCCCGCATCCTCGTGCCGAAACAGCTCCACTACTGTCCTCCCTGTGCTGCCGGATAGGCCCCAGCTCCTCCAGAGAGAACAGGTGCTCGCACCTGGCGGCCATTCGCAGGCCCGTTCCGGCGGAGTGTTCTCTTCTCGGCGCCCATCCCCTGGCCACGACGTTTTGGGGCTTCAGGAAGGGCTCCCTCCGGCCATGGGGAACGAACAGAGCACGCAAGGGCGGGGCCCCCCCTTTCCTTCGCCGCGACAATCTCACCGTCGCGCCAGTGGTCCTCTCGTAGGTGCCCTCCTGGACCTCCCATGGGGAGGAGCCATGCTGGTCGTGCGCCCTCGCGTTTGGTCTCCCTTCCTCAGGAGAGCTCCTTCGAGCTACGCGGTGAGCCCTTCCCCGCGTAGATGCCACTCAGGTTCCGCCGTGGTTTCCACCACGCTCCCGTACAACTGGGCGACAGCCTCCACGCCAAGAAGGTAAGAGCTCGCCGTCCCCCGTCGTGACCAGCGCGACCGAGTCGTGAGACGTCCTGTCGCCACACACGAGGAGGTGGACATGGACGCGGAGTTGGAGCGGTTCCGGCAAGAGGTGACGAGGCTGCAGGCGGGGAAGGTGCGCAGCTCGGTGCGCTACCCCGAGACGCTGCGGGGATTCGCGGTGCGTTACGCGACGGAGGCGTTGAAGCGCGGAGTGTCAAGGACCGGGGGCATGGACCGGGTGAGGGTCGGCCAAGCGGATCGCCCTGGTGAGCTCGTCAGTGAGCCGTTGTTCGAGTTCACGGCGGTGACGAGTTTGGGGTCGGCCAAGCGGATCCACGCTGGTGTCTAACGAGCCTCCGCGGCAGTGGGCTTGCGGCGCCGGGCAGGGGGTGGATTGCGATAGCTGTCGCCTTCGATGACCAGGACGTGAGCGTGGTGGAGCAGCCTGTCCATGGCGGCACTGGCCATCAGCGGGTCGCCGAAGAGCGGAGGCCACTCTTCAATCGCCCGGTTGGAGGTGATGACGGTGCTCTTGCGCTCGTACCTCTGGCGGACGACCTCGTAGAGGTCCACCGGCTCATCCTGTGTCAGCCCGCGAAGGCCGAGGTCATCGATGATGAGCAGGTCTGGCGAGGTGAAGCGCAACAGGCGCTTCTCGTAGCTACCGTCGCCCCGTGCGGCGCGGAGTTGCATGAGCAGCTCGTGGGTGCCGACGTAGAGAGTGCTGTAGCCAGCACGGCAAGCACGGTGACCGAGGGCTTGAGCCAGGTGGGACTTGCCGACACCGGTGGGACCGACGACGAGCACGTTGTCGTGGCGCTCCAGGAAGCCGCACGTGCCCAGCTCCAGCACCTTGGCCTTGGGCACGCTGGGGTTGAAGTGGAAGTCGAAGTCCTCCAGCGTCCTGGCGTGCTCGAAGGAGGCGCGACGCACGCGCTGGGAAAGCTGCTTGGAGTCGCGACGCTCCACCTCGTCGCTCAGCAGCCGGTAGAGGAATTCGGAGTGGGAGAGGTTGTCGTCCACAGCCTGCTGGGTGCGCAGTTGAAGGGACTGGAGGACACCGGACAGGCGCAGCTTCTTGAGCATGGGAATCAGCTCGTCAGTGGGACTCAATTTCGGGCTCCTGGGGTACGGCGGGGTGGTGCAGCAGCTCGGCCACGCTGCGTGCGAAGCGAGGCTGAGAGTAACTCCTCGCCGGAGCCCGTCGTGACAAGCGGGGTATGAGGTGAGGAGGTTGTCGCTCCATGGGTGGGACGAGGAGCGACGGTATGGATTTGGAGCAGATGAGGGAGACGTTGCGCGCGCAGGCG
>NZ_JAKCFA010000065.1 GCF_024198215.1 Myxococcus qinghaiensis | reverse complement strand
CTTGGGGTCGACCTTTGCCACGACGTGTCGTGTCCCATGCCTCACGCCGCGTCAGCGAGCGACAAGCCTCCCGCCGGCTGCTGGCCTGCTCCTTCTGCAGCCGCCCATCCCCCCTGAACGCTTACCCCCGTCTCCCTAAGGACTTGAAGCTGCTGAAGGAGCAGGCTCCGAAGCTGGACGAGCCGCCGCCAGGAGTCGAGACGGGCGCGCCGCTCTGGCAGGAGTACGTCGCCTACCGCAAGAGGCGGCTGAAGGAGATTCAGGACGGTGACGCGGTCAAGGGCCCCCTGAAGTGGGAAGGCTACGGGGGGATGCGCGCCTACTATGCTCGGGGCATGGCATTCGAGAGGACCATGATTGCGCTCCTGGAGGCGGACGCTGCGTTGCCCCGCGCTCAGCGCCGCTGGCTCGGAGACTTCGAACAGCCTCGAATCGAGACGCACGTGGGCGTGTCGAAGGTGGACTTCCGGTATGCCGACGTCCTCGTCATCGAGGAGCGCCCACCAGCAGGCCAGCCGCCCCGGGTGGAGACGTTCAGCTTCAAGAGCAGGAACCTCGCCGCTCTGGACGAGAATGCACTGCCTGTGCAGGTGAATACGGATGCCAGCAATGCAATGAAGTACTACGGTGGGCGGCTGAAAATTCTTCGGGATGGGATGCGACAGCAGGCGGAGATCCGAAGAGTGCGGCTCGTCTATGAAGGCAAGGAGCTTTTGCCCAGGGACCGAAGCGGGTTGGATAACGCGGTGAGAAACACAGAGACCCTGATTGCGGGCGTCGAGGTGCTATTCCAATGAAGACGCTGACACTGCACGACTTGAACAAAGCGGATAGTCTGCGCTTCACGTTCGATGGGACCTTTGATGCTAGGAATGGGCTGGCGAGCAGCGTGGTACCGTTTCTCGATGCACTTGAGCAAAATGCCGATGGTTGGATGCCAACAATCGTCAAGACCAGCAGGAGTCGTAAATACTCCCAAGAGGCGGTGCGGCGTGCGCTTGAGGAACGTCGCGAGGAGTATGGGACAGTCATTGGATTGGTTCGGCCAGAGAATCCTGCTGTATCGTTGGTGCTTACTCTCGGGCCTGAACAGGAGCGGTCCCTCTGGAGCACTAGTCTCACGGTGCAGCCGCTTTCCTTTTTCTCTGAGATAGAAACCTGTCGCAGTTTCGTAAGAGTGGCACGGTCCTGGGCTGCTCAGTATCCCGCGAACTATGCTGCTGCGCACAGTGCTGCTGACATGCAGTTCGCGAAGTTCCCCACCTTTGGTCGTGACAATACGGCATGGAAGCGAGATGGGTTCGACAAGGTCTATGAGCTGTTCTGGCTGAACATCTTTGGTCCGAAGCTGGTGGAGTTGGTAGGCCGAGAGCGGATGCTCTCGACGCCCGCACACCTCGTGGAGGAGCTTCCCAATGGCTCCATCCTCCTGGTGCTATGGCCGACTGCCGCCGAGTTCGCCAGCGAGGAAGCGCGCGTGGCGCAGGCCCGCGCCCATGTCCACCTGCGGCCGGACCTCGACTTCGACACGGTGCTGCGCACGCTGAGGGAACGCAGCGCCGCGCTCGTACCTGTCGAGCCGCGCTTCCACCCTGACGTGGCGCCGTTCCTCTCTCGGCTGCCGGACGAGTTCGCCATCAGCGAGCGGCAACGGAAGATTGCCGAACTCAACGCCTTCCGGCCTCCGGTGCCGGAGGAGTGGCTCCCTGTTGCTCATCCCTCGGACGTGGCGAATCCGGAGCGCGTCCTCGAGTCTTACGGCGACTTGTCCGAAGGCCTCGTGGCGGCACTGCACACCAAGGTGCCCTCCATCATGGACGAGACGGCCGAGTCCCTCACGGACCTGGACTTCTACTTCTGGCAGGAGAACTTCCCGGAGCGGTACACGCGCGAACTCATCGACAGTCACACTGCTCCGGCGCTGGGGGCCTATCTGGGGGATATGATGGTGCGGCGGCTGGGCGGAACGTGGGTGCTGCGGCAGAAGGTGGAAGAGTCCCAGGTGCGCGTTGGCAAGCGCGTCTGGCTGCCCTTCCTCCGCGCCCGCCGGTACATGCAGTCCCGTCAGTCACTGCTGGACTACTCGCTCACGCAGTTCTTCCATGAGGTGGAGCGGTACCGGCCCTGACTGCGGCGGCTGGGCAGGGCTGGATGCCGAGTATGGCTTCGGGCAGGTGCTGCCCGAGCAGGGCGCCAGACGGATGGAGATGCTGCACAGCCCCCTTGTCGTACACGCCTGTCCAGGCCGCCATCTCATGCGATGCGTGACAAGGAGCTTGGCTCTCTTGGCTTAGGTGTACTTGGCGGTGATTCCTACTCCTCGTCGTCCGGAATCGGTTCGCCCCTGCGGTGTGCACTCACCTTCCTCTCCCACGACCTGAGCGTCGCAGCTTCGGCGGGGAAGCCTTGCCTCTCCAGCTCCGACGCATTCGCGCCGAGGGCCTCCTCCATTTCCTCCGCAAACTTGCCCTCCGGTAAACTCTCCAGCGCTTGGCGGGCATTGTGAATGTTCGCGTCCATATCGATAGGTACCCACTTCTTCATGCTGGCTCCTTAAGAGGTCATTGTGGAGGGCGTGGTATCCGCTTCATCAGATTTACGAATGCCGCGTAGTGCTGAACGTCCTCGGTCTCTCCCTGTTCGCCTTGAAGTGACTCTACCATGCGGGCGTGATGACGGTGATGTGGCACTACAACGTTGTCTCTGAACCAGCGGTTGAGCACTCTCCAGAAGCCGTTAATCCACTCCTCAGTATCTTTGGCTGTGAGGAAGTCATACAGCTTCAGGCTGAGCACCTCAGGCTGAGCATGGAAGATCGCATTTCGGTAGCGCTTAAGTAGTCCCATGTTCGGGCTCGTGAAGTACGGGGATAGCACTTGATCCTCCGGGTACATGGCCTGGAGCCCTTCGGCCACGACGAAGATCAGTCCGTAGAAGACCTCCATCAGATGGAACCCCGTCAGGAATTCGGCAGTTGAGGTCGCTCGCTGGTCAGGCGTTTCGCTGGGGAGACCGTCTACCTTTTTGAGCTGCGCCAGCAGGGATTCCCTGACGCTCGATGCTCGGACGTAGGATGTATGCAGTGCCGCGAGTTTTTCCGGTATTGGCATCGATTCGTTCGTCATCGCCGCTCCTATCAACGTGCAGATGCACGGCCGTGCCGGACACCGACGCCGGCGTTTTGAGTTCGTAAGTATACGGTGCGTGAGGCCACGCCAAGAAGCCGTGCGAGCCGGGCCCGCGGCATCAGGATGCAGCCGAGTGGTTCTATGCTGCGGCTACCCCCTCAATCTCGATGATCGTCATCTAGTCTCTTGAGGTGGGCGGCGTCAGGGACTGCACCGCCTCAAGCGCCCATGTCTACAGCGGGCGCCAGTCATCGCCGCGGGCGGCCTTCTCCACGTGCTGTGTCATGGCGGCATCAAGAGCTATCCTCTCCCTGGGAGAGAGTAGCGAGCCCTTTATGGGGCGTCGAGGAGTTACCGGCCGCCCGGATCTCACCCCTGGGGGGTATGGACCAAGGTATCCGTCCGACGGACGACGTGCTGCGGGCGTTGCCGGGATGAGCGGGGCAGGTCATCCCTCGACGGATGCAGAAGAGAGCTGAGAAGCCGGAGTGGGTGCGCGTCGCGGAGGAGTTCGAAGCGAG
>NZ_JAKCFA010000064.1 GCF_024198215.1 Myxococcus qinghaiensis | reverse complement strand
TGCCCTCCACCGTGCGAGACAGCAGTAGCCCCAGTGAGGCAGTCGTAATACCAGGTGGGTCGATGAAGATGGAGTAGGTGCCTGTTTCAGGCAACGCGGGCAGATTGCAGCTGCCTGCGGCGGTGAGAGAAAAACAGTTGGTAAGCTGCGCGCCATTGGGCTTGAGGATGGTGATACTGATATTCTGGCCGCTGGGCGTGGTGGTGAGGCTGGTTACGCCAAGGCCCAGCTTTTCGCCCGCGGTGCCGGAGAAGGTATAGCGCCCATTCCGTCCTGAGCGACCGGCGAGACTGACGACCGCACCGTCGACAATGATGGCGCCCCGTTGTTCACGCGTCCAGGAGAGTGATGCGCGGAAGCCCACGGCGCCACTGCCTGGTTGCAGTACTGCGGTGTAAAGCCCATGCTTCTGTGCTGGAGGCAGGTCAAACGCGCCAGGAGCATAGACGCTGAATGTGCTGACAAGCGTACCCGCCGGGTCGTAAATGCGGAGGCTTGCCGATGAGCTTCCCCCAAGCGTCAGGGCCGTCACGGCAATGCTGACCTGCTCACTGCGTGATACGTGAAATACGACGAGCGCCTTGCGTGTCCCATCCGCCACTTCGACATCCATGGAGGGACCATCAACGACAGCCTGTAGGCTCAAATCCGTGCTACTCGGCACGTCATTTGATTGAACCATGATAAAGTCCTGCGAGCTTGTGACTCTGCCGTGTGGCGTCGAAACACGCACGCGGCCCGTAGCACCTACCGAAGAGACTGTTGCCACCAGTTGAGTGGGAGTCGCTGAGGTGACGTGCGCCTGAATATCTCCAACAAAGACCCGATTGTTGATGGGGTCCAGGCTAAATCCAGTACCGCTAATTGTCAGTTGCGCCCCTCCCTGACCGCTCTGAGGGGAAAACCCCGATATAGATGGAGCGAGAGGAAGGTCGGCGATGACCAAGTCTTCTCGGCTGACTTCTGTCTGACCTGCCGTTGTCACACTCAGTTTTCCTGTCGCGGCTCCCGTTGGCAAGGTCACCACCAGTCGTTGCGAGTTGGCGGCATTCACGATGACATCCAGCCCATTGAGCTTGACCGTATTGTTGGCGGGTGTGGTGTTGAAACCCGATCCCGTTATTGTCACTTGCGTGCCAACCGGACCGGACTTGGGTGCGAAGTCATAGATGGCCAAGTCCGAGGCAGTTACTCGCCGAACCTCAAGAGTGTTACCACCCTCGTCATAGACATAGTGAGCGCTCGCCCCCGTCTTGTCATAGACAACAATCAGCCGCCCTACCTCATCGTAGGCGTATTGGATGGGAGGGCCGGCATCGGCGGTCATTGATACACTGGCCACCGCGGGCATTGCGTCTGGCTGCGGAACAACTCCCTCTCCACCGCATGCTGCGAGCAGGAGGAAAAACCAAAGGGCGAGAATGTCGACGCGGCGAAAAATGAGCGCTCGCTTCATTGTGCAGTCCTTTTTGAAGGAGAAGGATGCGTGGGGGGACCGACTACAGCTGCTGCCCTTGGAGTTTCAGAGCTCGTCAATGTCTGCAGGAAGGCAACGAGATCGGCGCGGTCAGCAGGCGTCAAATCACCCACCCGCACCCCGTTGCCTGCGTGGTAGTACAGTTCACGCTCGACGGCCCCAGCCAGCGTGGGAACACTGCCGTCGTGCATATAGGGGGCTGTTAAAGCCACATTTCGCAGTGACGGAGTACGGAAGCGACCAATGTCTGCCGGCCGTAGCGTTACGACATAGCGCCCTAGCGCCGCTACATCCACACGCTCCAGGATTCTCGCCTGACGCTCTTCCAGGGACATGTGAGAGATGTCTTGAGCTGCGGCAGCCAGCCGCGAGGCGAGGTCCGCAGCCATCTCACCTACATGATACGCACCGTCAGTAAACCGTCCCCCGTCAAGGTGGTGACAGCGAGAGCAAGCTGCACGCCCGATAAATAGGGAAAATCCGCGGCGTTGGCTGGGACTGAGCGCATTCGCCTCTCCGGTCGAGTAACGCTCGAAAGCAGAAGGGCCAGACTCAAGGCTGCGTACATAGGCGGAAAGGACCGCAGCTACTGTTTCTGGGGTAACTCCTTCAACTGGAAAGATGCGCGCAAAGCCAGCCGCATGTCGTGCCCGGACTGCGGAAAGCGCGGACTGGATATCAGGATAGCCGTGTTCCACCACAGTGATGAGCGGGTCGAGGACAAGCGCTTCAAGAGAGGCGCGGCGACCGTCCCAGAAGAACTCGCTTACGTATGTCAATCCAAGGAGACTTGGAGCATTGCGTGTACCCGCCTTCCCGAATGCCCCATGCGCAATCGCATCGCGTCCTGCGAAAGCAGCCTCTGACAAGTGGCAGGTGCCGCACGCCACCTTTCCATCTACACTCAAAGATTCATCAAAGAAGAGTTCTTTACCCAATGCCGCCTGGGCACCCTCCTCCGGGGAAATCACCCTTTCCGCCCCTGAGGACAGGGCAGGCGCAAGCAGCACAATGACTGTCCATGCCGCGACACTGAATGGTGTGTTCATATTTTTCGACCCAGCCAAGTCCATCCAACGCTGCTGCTCATCGCTGAGCTGCGACCCACATAACCCTAAAGCAGCAGGCGCACTCGCCCATGCGCCACAACGGCAAATCAAAAACTCCGCTGAGTCCGAAATATTCTCGCGACTACGAGATGGCCGACGCCAACATCGCTGCACCAATCAGTTGAGAATGAGCTGCAGCTTCGTTCATGGCGAGATCAAGGATGCTGCGGCGAAGCTCTATGGGATTGTCGGAGGCCTTGATCTGAGACGAACCGGCACCACAGCCTATTGTCGCAAATAGCACGATAGGCTGACAATGACCATGAAGACGGGCAAATCTCCACTCGCGCCATACATTTCCATATGCGCGCACCGCGTAGACTCGGACCTGAGTCGATGGGCTATCGCAAGCAAAAGGACCATCAGGGCGAGTGTGGCCTGTGTCATAGAGAGCCTCTTCTGTGAGCGAGACCTCCAACGGGAGCAAGCGGCGTGCCACCCCCCCCTATCTATTCTGAGTCTGGGGGATGGCTCTGTCCAAGAAACGAGACGCCCATCTCGATCTACGGACGTTGTCTCTTGGAGTCCCGTGGAGGCCCGCCTCCTGTGTTGTTCGATGGGACGCGCGTAGCCAACCGACGGCTGGCGTCCTGAACAGGGGTGGATTCGCCAGTTCATTCCGGCATGCGACAACCAAGTCCTGATGAGTGGAAGCAGCTGGTGGCGGAGTACGAAGCGAGCGGGGAGAGTCAGAAGGAGTTCGTAGCCAGGCACGACGTCTCGCTCGGCGCCTTTCAATGCTGGCTGTACAAGAAGTCCACGCCTGCTCTGGGACGACGGTCCGAATCAGCCGTCAGGCGACAGGCGGCGTTCCTTCCCCTGGAGGTTGTCGCCTCCCCCGCACCGTGAGCGCGAGAAGGGCTCATGCTCAAGATGGCGCTGCCGAGAGGAATGCTCCTGCGTTTCCCGAAGGGCACGCAGGCGGAGTACCTCGCGCAGCTCGTGGCGGTGTAACGGACCGGGGAAATGGATCGCAGGCGGGTCGCCCAAGCTGTTCGTAGCGGGTCGCCCAAGCGGATCCACGCTGTTCTCTAACGTGCCTCTGCGGCCGCGGGCTTGCGGCGCCGGGCAGGGGATGGATTGCGATAGCTGTCGCCTTCGATGACCAAGCCTGAAGGAGTTCGAGCGGGGGGGCAGCAGCGCAAGGAGAAGGCGCTGGCTGCGTATTCCGGCGATGGTGAGCACCCATTCCAGCTCAAGCCGAGCAGCCGTTCCGGCCATGGCGAGCAGTCGGAGCGTCAGCGACGCTGGGACGTTCTCTCACTTCACCTGCTTGCGAGCCTTCGT
>NZ_JAKCFA010000063.1:0-2500 GCF_024198215.1 Myxococcus qinghaiensis | reverse complement strand
CCTTCCAGCACCGGGCAGGAGTCAGACCCTATACGTCGGCTTGTCGCCTTCGCAGAGTCCTGTGTTTTTGGTAAACAGTCGCTACCGCCATTTCTCTGCAACCTCTCTCGGCTCCGGCTGTACGCCTTCACCTACCAGAGGCCCACCTTCTTCCGAAGTTACGGTGGAAATTTGCCTAGTTCCTTGGAGGAGAGTTCTCTCAAGCGCCTTAGGATTTTCTCCTCACCCACCTGTGTCGGTTTACGGTACGGACACCCTGCAAGCTCCCTACGGGACTTTTCTTGGAAGCAGAGCATCAACGACTTACCCCTTACGGGGCGCCATGGGGTCTCGGGGATAGCTGCCGCGCCTTTAATCGTACGCGACACCCCTACGCCTTTGGACTGACACAACCGCCGGTCAGCTCGTCTAGCTTTCTCCGTCCTCCCTTAGTTCAACGCTTACAAGATGGCGCAGGAATATTAACCTGCTTTCCATCATCTACGCCTTTCGGCCTCGACTTAGGTTCCGGCTAACCCTGGGAAGATTAACTTGACCCAGGAAACCTTGGGTTTACGGCGAGGGGGTTTCTCACCCCCTTTATCGCTACTCATTTCGGCATCAGCACTCCCAGCCGCTCCAGCCGCCCTTTCGGTCGACCTTCGCTGCAACTGGGACGCTCCCCTACCGCCACACGTTTTGCGTGTGACCCGAAGCTTCGGTACTAGTCTTGAGCCCCGTTACATTTTCGGCGCGGCCTGTCTTGACCAGTGAGCTATTACGCTTTCTTTAAAGGATGGCTGCTTCTAAGCCAACCTCCTGGTTGTCAATGACCTGCCACATCCTTTCTAGTGTTCACTTAGACTAGATTTGGGGACCTTAGCTGTCGGTCTGGGTTATTCCCCTCTTGCCAATGGACGTTATCACCCACTGACTGCGTCCCGGGCTAACAATTACTGGCATTCGGAGTTTGGTACGGTTTGGTAATCTGGTGAGACCCCTAGCCGTTCCAGTGCTCTACCTCCAGTATTGAATTGCCCGAGCCGATACCTAAATATCTTTCGGGGAGAACCAGCTATCACGGAGTTTGATTGGCCTTTCACCCCTACACACAGCTCATCTCAGAAATTTTCAACTTTCATGAGTTCGGTCCTCCATGCGGTGTTACCCGCACTTCAACCTGGCCATGTGTAGATCACCCCGCTTCGGGTTATAATACACGCAACTAATTCGCCCTTTTAGGACTCGCTTTCGCTCCGGCTCCACCTAACGGCTTAGCCTCGCTACGTATATTAAGTCGCCGAATCATGATGCAAAAGGTACGCCCTCGCACTGGCTTGCGCCGTAGTGCTCGGACTGCTTGTAGACATGCGGTTTCAGGTTCTTTTGACTCCCCTTGCCGGGGTTCTTTTCACCTTTCCCTCGCGGTACTTGTTCACTATCGGTCGCCAAGGAGTATTTAGCCTTACCGGATGGTCCCGGCTGATTCAGACAGGATTGCACGTGTCCCGTCTTACTTGGGTAACCCACTCAGCTCCAACCGGCTTTCGCGTACGCGACTATCACGCCCTTTGGTGTCTCTTTCCAGAGACTTCCGCTAGCCAGTCAAAGTCCTACCGTGGACCCTCTACCCCGCTGCCACTTGCGTGACATCGGTTTGGGCTGTTCCCATTTCGCTCGCCGCTACTTTGGGAATCACTCATTGTTTTCTCTTCCTCAGGGTACTGAGATGTTTCACTTCCCCTGGTTAGCTCCTGCCTACCTATGTATTTAGTAGGAGGTAACACCGCTATTCGCAGTGCTGGGTTTCCCCATTCGGACATCTCCGGATCAACGCTTGGTTGACAGCTCCCCGAAGCTTTTCGCAGCCACCCGCGTCCTTCATCGCCTCTTGGCACCTAGGCATCCACCGCACGCCCTTAGTAGCTTACTTGCCCTAATCTCTTGTCTAACGCCCGCCTCCCGGCGGATTGTCGAAACTCGAAACCAAGGCCCAGACCCCTGCTCTTCGCAGCAGGCCCGGAAAAAATCACTCTACGCTTGTAGTTAGCGCCAACCCTCTCACACCCCCCCTTCGCCTCACGGCGTCGGTTTTGGTGGGGAGTTGCGCGCCTTCTGCGAGAACTTGTTACTCAGCAGAAATTGCAACTTACCCTTCGTATGCACTTGTCAAAGAACGTTTCCCTGACTTCGGGAAAACTTGTGTGGAGCTGATCGGAATCGAACCGACGACATCCAGCTTGCAAAGCTGGCGCTCTCCCAACTGAGCTACAGCCCCGTGTGTCCGGGCCAATTTAGCTGGGTGCGTCACCGTTGCCCAGGCTTTCGCCTGCGGAAATGGTGGGCCTAGGTGGACTTGAACCACCGACCTCGCGCTTATCAGGCGCGCGCTCTAGCCAGCTGAGCTATAGGCCCAGGAGCTACCGCGTCGATTCTACAGCATCCTTCATTCTCAAAGAGCTGGTGCCGCGTCTTTCTCGCGCACTCAGTCCTTCAAAACCAAACAGCAAGCCCAGAGAAG
>NZ_JAKCFA010000062.1 GCF_024198215.1 Myxococcus qinghaiensis | reverse complement strand
ATCGTCCACGGCGGGAACTCCTCGGCTCCCCTGCCAGGGGGAGACCGTCTCGGTTGGTTTCACCGAGGAGCTTCCCTCTTTCACGCTCATCCCTGCTCGCCGACTACACACTTATAGGGACACGACCAGTTAGGCCTCGCCGCCGCCCCTTTGCCGACAGTTTACGCCACCGCGCCGCGCTCGAGTCGACGCGGGGGCGGACCGCAGAAGCGAAGGCCTCAAAAAGTGACCACTCGCCCACAAGGAGTGCCTGCATCTACAGTCGCACCAAGCCCTACAGCAAGAAGCCCTCATTGGCTCCCTTCTCCGCACACCACGTCCCACTCTCCGTGCAGGCGCCGTGATTTCACTTTGCGCGTGGATGCTCCCTGCAACCCTGCTAGCACCGACTCTGGAGCAGCGGCTCCGGATAGGGGTTCATCTATGGTTCGGTTTGGAAGTCTCAACGGGGAGGTCGTCTACCTCAGCAAGAAGGCTGTCGATGTCCTCGAATCTTTCAATGGAGGAGAGGCAACCAATGTGCACTTCGGTGGCGGCAAGAAGTCGGTGGTCCTCAATCAGCCCCCAGACTCCGTCCATGATCAATTGGAAGACGACGCGCAGGGCGGCGCTGATGTCCACGAGCTCAAGCAAGCCCTCTGGGACCTCGCCTTGACCGCAGCGACCTTCCTCAAGGACACGCCTATGAGGAAGGAGCTTGTCCAGGACATCCTGAGAGGAATTTCTCAGAAGGCGCTCATGACTCTTGGCCACGAGGATATTGACGATGAGGACGTCGATGCCATCAAGGCCGCTCGCCGCCACTCTACACCGTAGATCTGGAATCGCGCAGGAGCAGTCTCGGGCGTAGACAACTGCCTGCGCGCTGGATGCCGATGTCGAGATGCCATCCTGTGCCTACCCAAACCCTGTCGCTGCGTCATGGGTGCGTCACGACCGCATCAAGCACAGTGTCAATACGAGCGAGGCGCGCGCGGGCGTCGTCAGCCGCATGACGCCGCCGGCCGCGCGTGCGGCCGGGGCTGAGGTAGTTCCGAAGCGCTCTTCCAGGGGCTGGACAAGGGCCGCGTCATGCGTGGCCCCTGCGCATTCCCCCCGAGAACGGTGGCGCGGAGGTCGCTATCCGCCTCGGTCACCTCGACGTTGGCTCCCGGGCACGCCGGGCATCCGTAACGCTCCGCACGCAGTACAGGCCAGACGCCGCCACCCGCACCGTGGCCGTGCCGCTGCCCTGGCGGTTGAGGTCCGCCGTCCCACGCAGCCACCGCACGCGCCACTCAGCGCCCGCGGGCTGGAACTCGGAGACGCCGCCCCGCCGCTCGTGGACGAATACCTCCACCGTCAGCTCCCGCCGGCCGTCGGCCTCCTGCTCCACATCCTGCGTCAGCCGCATCCGCATGGAGGGCCTCCTCCGACAGCAGTAGGCGTCGGGCTCGCGGGCGGGGGCAATCACCCCAGGGGGGTAGGCGACAGCGGTGAACGTGGTGGACATACGCCCGAGGCAGCCACCGCAACAACGACTGCGCTGGGCCGCTGGCAGCCTGGCGCAGCTAGTGGAGTGTCCACGAATTTTTTGGACATAATCGGGCAAAGTGCCCTTCCACCTGCTCCGTGACTATGTCCACGTACTTCGTGGACAGGCCACTAGCGTACGGGCCTAGCACACAGTTCGGGCGGCTCGGTCTCGCCGGAACTCAGCACACTGTAGCCGAGCCCCGGGCGACCGCCCCGCTCCCCGGAGGGTGATTCGCACTGGCGTTGTATCCTGATTCTCCCGCAAGCGAGCATCCCATCATGCCCCACGAGAAGACCACCATCGGCGGTAAAGACGTCTACGTCGTCAAGTCGCACCACCACGTCCTGCAGTCATGGGCGGAGATCCGTCGGTCCCTCACCGCCGCACCAGTGCTGCTTACGCTCGACCACCACACCGACACGGAAGAACCGTTTTACCGGCACCGAGCGGACGCCACGCGTAGGCTGACTACGGAGGTCAACTGCTCTCAGACACCTTATTTACTCCAGCCTCTTGATGTAGCGGCCATGGAGGCGAGGTTACCCGGGATGATCGCCAATCTGCGCTATGACGACGAGGCGTCGGTGATGCACGCCATCGACAAGCTCCACAACGACGAGCATGTTTGGACAGCGATCAAGGCCCGGATCGTGTCTCGCGGCTTTGTGATAAACCTCTCCCACGGAAACTCCAGCGAACACAGCGTTCTCTACGAGACGAGTTCGTTCTGCGCAATTGGCTGCATAAAGGCGTTGCACGATGACAAATGCGCGTCGCTCCACTCAGCTCAGGTGCTGGAATCCGTCTACCTCGACCAGAGACTTAAGGCGCTCGACACCATGGCGGCGCAGGACGGCGTGTTGGCGGTCGAGGCCGAACCCTACGTCCTGGACATCGACCTCGACTACTTCCATTCGGAAAGAGCAATCGAGCCGGACGACCCGACTACCTTCTACCGCTTGGTGCGCAAAGCAGTCGCCGTGACCATCGCGACGGAACCCACGTGGGTCAAGGATGTCCGTGAGGAGGGCTCGAATGTCACGGGCGAATCCCTGCTTGAGCGAATGAAGCGGCACCTAACCACCGCGTTGACGTGATGGCGCTGGTCTCTCACCACGCGACGGGCAGGTCACTCCAGTCCATTTGCTCGCCGACGGCGAGCCGCCCTCGATCCGACCGGCTAGTGGCCTGTCCACGAAGTACGTGGACATAGTCACGGAGCAGGTGGAAGGGCACTTTGCCCGATTATGTCCAAAAAATTCGTGGACACTCCACTAGCTCGACACCACCCGGGGAGGATTGTTGCGTCCCTCCATCGTCCGCACTACGTTCACTTCGGGCGGTCGCCTTCCGCCTGACCCGCACTGGTCTCCCCCCACGGGACCTGAGAGCGAGGCAAAGGGGCCACCAGACCTCGGGCGGTTGTCGCGATTCCTAGCCAACAGGCTCAGGTGGGGGATGAGACCGCGTTGGCGTGGAGTCTGCGATGACCGACGAGAAGAAGTTCAAGGCCCGCGTGCGTGCGCGCATGGAGCGAACGGGCGAGCCATTCACGACAGCGAAGCGCAACCTTGAGGCTGAAGACGCGGCACGAGGGGCAGGAGCTGCTGCCCATCCCCGTGGCGGAGTACCACTCGGCCACCAAGAGCGCCGTCGCAGCTTCCGCGAGGAGAGCCTGTCAGCGTGGCGTGCCGTGACGGAGGGGTTCTCCGGCAAGAGCGCCAGCGTCACCTGGACGAAAGTCAGTGACATCATCGACGTCCTCGAAGACGTCGGGAAGAAGGCTCCTCTGAACCACGTCTTTCTCCCCTCTGGTGGAGGCCTCGACTTCGAAGGTGCCATCCACAGCCAGGAAGCTCATTGCATTGAACTCGGCTTCGGCGGCGTCACCCGCATCGTTCGCCCCGACTCTCTGCAGTTCGTCATGCCAGAGCGAGACCCTTTGCGTGAGTGGGCCTATTTCCTGCTCCAGACGGGCAAACTCGCACCGTCGGGCGTTTACGAGAACGGCCCCGATGAGGCGTTCGAGTTCGTCCTCGAGCTGGCTCCCGGTGAGTACGTCGAAAGCTTCTACTGGGATGAGGGCTACTACGGCGTCGATGAGGCAGGAGATCCGCGGAAACTCCCCGACGGGGCGCGGCCAATCAATCGCTGCTTTGGTGGTTCCTTCCTCATCATGGCGAAGGCCTCCGGGTACAACCTCTGGGAAGGATTCGATGCCTACGGGGCGGCACACACTAAACTGAGCCCTACCGAGTTCCAGGCCCGCATTCAGGAAGTCGTCGATGAACTCCACAAGGTAACCGTTCAGGGGTGGTGTTGAGGCCGTCGTCGCGGTGTGCAACCCGTGGCGGATGCAAACGAAACCCACTGCGACGCTGGAATCGAAGATTGAACGACTGGTCCACGAGCACCTGGTGGAGCA
>NZ_JAKCFA010000061.1 GCF_024198215.1 Myxococcus qinghaiensis | reverse complement strand
CCTCCGTGCCCGGCGCTCGCCTCTACCGCACCGGTGACAAGGCGCGTTGGCTGGCCCACGGCCACCTCGAGTACCTCGGCCGCATCGACTTCCAGGTGAAGCTGCGCGGCTTCCGCATTGAGTTGGGTGAAGTCGAGGCCGCTCTCGAGGCCCTTCCCTCCGTCCACCACGCCGCCGCCCTCGTCCGCGAGGACGTCCCGGGCCTCAAGCGCCTCGTCGCCTACGTCACCCCGGCCTCCGTCGACGCCTCGGCCCTGCGCGCGGAGCTGCTGCTCCACCTCCCCGAGTACATGGTGCCCTCGGCCTTCGTCGCCCTGGACGCCCTGCCCATCAACACCCACGGCAAGCTCGACAGGAAGGCCCTCCCGGCGCCCGACTCCGGCCCCACCGACTCCTTCGTCGCTCCTCGCAACCCCACCGAGACTCGCCTCGCCGCCATCTGGGCCGAGGTCCTCCACCTCGACTCCGTCAGCGTCACCGACGACTTCTTCTCCCTTGGCGGCCACTCCCTGCTCGCCACCCAGGTCGTCTCTCGCGTCCGCAAGGCCTTCGACGTCGAGTTGCCCCTGCGCGCGCTCTTCGAGGCGCCGACCGTCGCCACACTCGCCGCTCGCGTCGAGGCCGTGGGTCGCGCGGAGTCCCTCGCGCCGCCCATCGTCCCCGTGCCCCGAGATGGCTTGGTGCCGCTGTCCTTCGCGCAGCAGCGCCTGTGGTTCATCGACCAGTTCCAGCCCGGCGGCGCCGCCTACCACATGCCGTCCTTCGTGCGCATGGAGGGACCGCTCGACACGGCGGCGCTCCAGCGGGCCTTCGACGAGCTGGTGCGGCGTCACGAAGCGCTGCGCACCACATTCTTCCAGCAGGACGACCAGCCCTACCAGCGCATCGCGCCGCACGGCGAGCTGCGCCTCGTGCGGGTGGACCTCCGGAACCTGGAGCCCTCCGCCGCGCGAGACGAAGTGAAGCGGCTGCTCCTCGAGGAGCTCGCCCGCCCCTTCAATCTCTCCACGGGACCGCTCATCCGCGCGCAACTGCTGGAGCTGTCCGCGACCGAGCACGTGCTCGCGCTCAACATGCACCACATCGTCTCCGATGGTTGGTCCATGAGCGTGCTCGTGCAGGAGGTCGCCGCGCTCTATGACGCCTTCGCCCATGGCAGGCCGTCACCGCTTCCAGCGCTCGGCATCCAGTACGCCGACTACTCCGTCTGGCAGCGCGCCTGGTTCCAGGGGGATGTGACCGAACGTCAGCTCACCTTCTGGCACAACCAGCTCTCCGGCGTCGCGCCGCTGGAGCTGGCCATCGACAAGCCGCGTCCTCCCGTCATGTCCTCGCGCGGTGGCAACGTCGGAGTGTTCCTCCCCGCCGCCACCGCCGAGAAGCTCAAGGCGCTCTGCCAGCAGGAGGGCGCCACGCCCTTCATGGCGCTGCTCGCGGCGTGGCAGGTGCTCCTCTCACGCTACTCAGGGCAGGATGACCTCACCGTCGGCTCCCCCATCGCGGGTCGCCAGCGCGCGGAGCTCGAAGGCCTCATCGGCTTCTTCGTCAACACGCTCGTCTTCCGGGCGCGCATCGATGGACGGGCCTCCTTCCAGCACCTGCTGCGACAGGTGAAGGAGACCGCGCTCGGCGCCTACGAGCACCAGGACATGCCCTTCGAGCGATTGGTCGAGGTGCTCCAGCCGGCGCGTGACTTGAGCCGCAGCCCGCTGTTCCAGGTCCTCTTCTCCCTCCAGAACACGCCCGTCTCCGCCATCCAGAAGCAGGAGCTGACGCTCAGCCCCGTCGACGTCGACGACGTCACGTCCAAGTTCGAGCTCAACCTCAACCTCGTGGAGCTGCCGGACGGCTACGCGGGCTCGCTCGGCTACAACTCCGACCTGTTCGAGCACGCCACCGTCGAGCGGCTCGCCCTCCACTTCACCACCCTGGTCGAAGCGCTCGTCTCGCGTCCCCAGTCCCCCATCGCTTCCGTTTCGCTGCTGACCGAGCAGGAGCAGCGGCAGGTCCTCCTCGACTGGAACGCGACGGACACGGACGTCGCCACCGAGCCCTTCGTCCATCGCCTCGTCGAGCAGCAGGCCCGCCTCACGCCCGAGGCCCTCGCCGTCCTCTCCGATGACGAGTGGCTCTCCTACGGCCAGCTCGACGCGCGCGCCAATCAGCTCGCGCGGGTGCTGTCCTCGCGCGGCGTGCGTCCCGGCGACTTCGTGGCCCTGCTCACGCACCGCACGGCCCAGCTCCCTGTCGCCCTGCTCGCCATCCTCAAGGCGGGTGCCGCGTACCTGCCGCTCTCGCCCGACTACCCGCGTGAGCGCCTCGCGTTCATGGTGCGCGACAGCGGTGCGCGCCTCGTGCTGTCACAGGAGGCGCTCGTCTCGCTCCTGCCGGACGGACTGGACGTCATGTGCCTCGACTCCGCGTCGCACGCGGAGGCACTCTCCCACGCATTGACGGAGCCGCTCCCGTCGAAGCCGGAGCCCGAGGCGCCCGCGTACGTCATCTACACCTCCGGCTCCACGGGGCAGCCCAAGGGCGTCCTCATCCCCCACCGGGCGCTCGCCAACCACATGGCCTGGTTCCTCCGGGTCTTCCCGCTCACCACACAGGACAAGGTCCTGCTCAAGACGCCGCTCGCGTTCGACGCGTCCGTCTGGGAGTGCTGGGCGCCGCTCCTCGCTGGTGCGCCGCTCGTGCTCGCGCCCACCGACGCCCACCGCGACGCCGCGATGCTGCTCGACTGCGTCGTCCGGCACGGCATCACCGTCCTCCAGCTCGTGCCGTCCCTGCTGCGCTTCGTCCTCGACGAGCCCGCGCTGGCACGCGCCACGTCCCTGCGGTGGCTGTTCTGCGGTGGCGAGGCGCTCTCCGCCTCGCTCGCGTCCCTCGCCCGCGAGCGGCTCCCCCAGGCCCGCCTCGTCAACCTCTACGGCCCCACTGAAGTCACCATCGATTCGACCTTCACCGTCGTCGAGGCGGACACGGCGGGCGTCTCCATTCCCATTGGTCGCCCCGTCGCGAACACGCGGGCCTACGTGCTCGACGACACCCTACGGCCCGTCCCGCCGGGTGTGCCGGGAGAGTTGTTCCTGGGCGGTGCGCAGGTGGCGCTGGGCTACCTCGGCAGGCCCGCGCTCACCGCGGAGCGCTTCATCCCCGACCCGTTCGCCGCCACGCCCGGAGCGCGTCTGTATCGCACCGGGGACAAGGTCCGGTGGCAGGCGGAAGGGCGACTGGAGTACCTCGGCCGCACCGACTTCCAGGTGAAGCTGCGCGGTCTGCGCATCGAACTGGGAGAGATTGAAGCCGCCCTCCGCGCGCGGCCCGGTGTGAGCGACAGCATCGTCCTCGTTCGCGAGGACGTCCCCGGCCAGCACCGCCTCGTCGCCTATCTGGTCTCCGCGCAGCTCGACACGGACACGCTGCTCGCAGCGCTGCGGGAGCGGCTGCCCGAGTACATGCTGCCCACGGTCTTCGTGAGGCTGGATGCGCTGCCGCTGACGCCCAACGGCAAGGTCGACCGTCAGGCGCTCCCCGTTCCCGAGCAAGGCTCGGAAGACGTCCCCTTCGTCGCGCCTCGGAGCGCGGTCGAAGAGGCGCTCGCCGCCATCTGGGCGGAGGTGCTCCAACTCGCCAAGGTCAGCATCAACGACAACTTCTTCTCGCTCGGCGGCCACTCCCTGCTCGCCACGCAGGTGGTCTCCCGCGTGCGCAGGACACTGGACGTGGAGCTGCCGCTCCGCGCCCTCTTCGAGACGCCCACCATCGCCGCGCTCGCAACCCGTATCGGCGAGTCCGGAAGTACAGCTCCACGCGCCCGCGCGCCCGCCATCGTCCCGGTGCCGCGTACTGGCGAGCTGCCGCTGTCCTTCGCACAGCAGCGCCTGTGGCTCATTGACCAACTCGAGCCCGGGAGCCCCACCTACAACATCCCTCTCGCCCTGCTGATGCAAGGGCCGCTCGATGTGACCGCCCTCGAAGGCGCCTTCACCTCGCTCGCCGAGCGCCACGAGGCCCTGCGCACGACGTTCCTGACGCGTGACGGAGAGCCGTACCAGCACCTCCACGCGCCCGCGCCGGTGAGTGTGTCGCTGAGGGACCTCCAGTCCCTCCCCGAGGACACGAAGCTCGCCGAGGCCCA
>NZ_JAKCFA010000060.1 GCF_024198215.1 Myxococcus qinghaiensis | reverse complement strand
CAATCAGCCCTTCCGTCTCCGCGTGCGTACGCCCCGCTATCGGAAACCCCACCACCACTTCTTCCTGCCCCGCGTACCTCGCCAGCACCACCTGGTACGCCGCCAGCAACACCATGAAGGGCGTCGCCCCCTCCCTCCGGCTTGCCTCCTCCACCTTCCTCCACAGCTCCTTCGGCCACCGCCTCTCCAGCATGGCTCCCCGGAAGCTCTGCACCGCCGGCCTTGGCTTGTCCGTCACCAACTCCAGCGCCCTCGGCGCCCCCTCCAACTGCTTGCGCCAGTACTCCACCTGCTGCTCCAGCACCTCACCCTGCAACCACCCTCGCTGCCACTCCGCGTAGTCCGCGTACTGCACTGGCAACTCGCCCAACGGTGACGGCTTGCCTTCCGCGTACGCCTCGTAGAGCGCTGCCACTTCCCTCACCAACACCGCCGTCGACCACCCGTCCGACACGATGTGGTGCAGCACCACCACCAGCACGTGTGACTCCGCTGACAACCTCACCAACGTCACTCGCAGCAGCGGCCCCACCGTCAGGTCGAAGGGCCTTGCGACCTCGTCACCCACCCAGCGCAGCACCGTGGCTTCATCCTCGGGCAGCTCGACTCGCTGAAGCTGGAACGCCGTCGGAGGCTGGATGACCTGGACGGGGACACCTCCTTCATCAGGGAAGCAGGTGCGCAGGCTCTCGTGACGGCGCACCACTTCCGCGAAGGCTCGCTCCAGCGCATCCACGTCGAGCGACCCATCCAACCGGAGCGCAGTCGGAACGTTGTACGCAACGCCCCCCGGTTCGAGTCGATCCAGGAACCACAGTCGCTGCTGCGCGAAGGACAACGGCAACACGCTCTTCCGAGGCGAAGGCCGCAGCGCCGGCAACGAGACGGCTCGCGCGACCTGGTCCACCTTCCTCGCCAACGCCTCCAGCGTGGGCGCCTCGAAGAGCGCTCGCAGGGGCACTTCCACTCCCAGCGACGCACGCAGACGAGCCACCACCTGCGTCGCGACGAGCGAGTGCCCTCCCAAGGCGAAGAAGTCATCGTGTCGACCCACCCGCTCGACTCGCAAGACCTCTGCCCAGATGGAAGCCAGCGCCTCCTCCATCGGCGTCGCGGGCGGGACATGCACGGCTCCCGACACCACGGCTCCGGACTCGGGCACTGGCAGCGCTCGACGATCCAACTTTCCGTTCGGCGTCAGCGGCAACACGTCCAGCCACATGAAGGCCGCTGGCACCATGTGCGCCGGCAGGCGCTCCTGGAGGAACCCTCGCAAGGCCGCCACCTCGACGGCCTGCCCCGAACCCGCGAGGACGTACGCGACCAGGCGCTGGTCCCCAGGCGTGTCCTCGCGTGCGACCACCACCGCATCGCTCACCGAGGGATGCT
Organism: Myxococcus qinghaiensis; assembly: GCF_024198215.1. GTDB lineage: Bacteria > Myxococcota > Myxococcia > Myxococcales > Myxococcaceae > Myxococcus > Myxococcus qinghaiensis. The sequence continues at coordinate 3,060 of NZ_JAKCFA010000060.1, read as the reverse complement.
CTCGCAGGACCGCGGCCACTTCTCCCGGCTCCACCCGGAAGCCGCGCACCTTCACCTGGAAGTCCGAGCGACCCAGGAACTCCACACGCCCATCCGCGAGCCACCGCACGCGATCTCCCGTGCGGTACATCCGAGCCCCCGGCACCGCGCTGAACGGGTCCGGACCAAATCGTTCCGCCGTCAGCTCCGCGCGCGACAGGTAGCCACGCGCGACTTGCGCTCCCCCGATGAACAGCTCGCCCGGAACCCCGACTGGCACCGGCCGCAGCTCACCGTCGAGCACATACACCCGAGCATTCGCCAGGGGCCGCCCCAGTGGCACCGTGGCCAGTCGGGTCGACGGGCCCGCCTCCGCTCGAGCTGTCGTCGAGTCAGTCGCGAGAACCGCCCCGCCCGTAGCAACCCCACCCGCGAGCACGCCCACCGTCGTCTCCGTGGGGCCGTAGTGATTGAACACCTCGCACTCTGGGGCCAGGGCACGCACCTGCTCCAGCAGCGTCCAGGTGGACGACTCGCCTCCCAGCACCAGTCGCTTGCGCGGAAGCGCCCGAGCCGGGTCCGGCGCCGTCAACAACGCGGAGAGATGCGCGGGGACGATCTTCACGCAGTCCACGCCGTGACGCTGGAAGTACTCCGCGACCCCGACGGGATTTCCCGCACGCTCCGAGGTGAGCACGTGCAGCACCCCTCCCGTGCACAGCGCGGGGAACAACACCGTGTTCCCCAGGTCCGCGCCGAACGTGGACACCAGCGCGAAGCTGGTGCACTCGCGCAATCGCAACCGCTCCGTCGCGGCCTGGACGTAGTTGACGAGCGCCGCATGCGACACGGCCACACCCTTCGGGCGCCCGGTGCTTCCCGAGGTGAACAACACGTACGCCAGATTCTCCGACGCACCTTGAGGGTCCGGAGCATCCACTCGCTGGCGGGCGAGTTGCTCGGCCTCCGTATCCAGGTGCACGCACCGCGCTGCACAAGCCTGGAACAAGGCCGCATGACGCGACTCCGTCACCACGACGGGCGCGGCGACCTCTTCCACCATCAGGCACAGACGCGAGGCGGGTTGTGACGGCTCCAGCGGCACATACGCGCCACCGGCCTTCAGGACCGCCAGCAACGCGACCACCAGCTCCACGCTCCGATCCAGACACAGCGCCACCGGAACGTCCGGTCCCACGCCCAAGGCCCGCAGATGGTGCGCGAGCTGATTCGCCCGAGCATCGAGCTGCCGATACGAGAGCACCGCCTCCTCGCAGCGCACAGCCGGCGCGTCCGGTGTGCGAGCCACCTGTCGTTCGATGAGCTGGTGCAGCAACGCGGCTTCGAACGGGGCCTCCGCCGTCGTGGTGGCCCAGGACTCCAGGACGTGTCGACGCTCGGAGTCCGTCATCAGTGGCAGCGCGGAGAGGCGCTGCGCCGGGTTCGCGGTGATGGACTCCAGAAGGACCTGCAGGTGAGAGACCATGCGGGCCGCGGTGGACTCCAGGAACAGGTCCGAGTTGAACAGCAGCGTCCCCTCGAACCCCTCCGCCGTCTCACTCAGGTTCAGCGACAGCTCGAAGCGCGCGGACTCCGTGCCCTGGGTGGGCAGCGGCTTCAGCGACAACGCGGGCAGCTCCAGGGCCTCCACCGGCGCGTTCTGCAGGACGAAGAGGACCTGGAACAGCGCGGTGCGACTCAAGTCGCGCACGGGCTGGAGCGCCTCCACCAGCTTCTCGAACGGAAGGTCCTGGTGCTCGTAGGATCCCAGCGTGGTCTCCCGCACCTGGGCCAGCAGCTCGCGGAACGTGTCCCGAGGCCGCGCCTGGGCTCTCAGGACGAGCGTGTTGACGAAGAAGCCGATGAGGCCCTCCGTCTCCGCATACCTCCGGCCCGCGATGGGCGAGCCCACGCTCACGTCCTCCTGACCCGAATAGCGCGCCAGCAACACCTGGAACGCCGCGAGCAACACCATGAAGGGCGTGGCCCCCTCCGCACGGGCCAGTGTCCCGATGGCGTCGCTCAGTTCCTTCGAAAGCCGCACCGGCACCGTGGCGCCACGGTGGGACTGAATCGCGGGCCTCGGACTGTCCGTGGGCAGCTCCAGGTGAGGAGGTGCTCCCGCCAGACGCTTGCGCCATCCGGCGAACTGCTCTTCCAGTCGCGCACCACTCAGCCACTCGCGCTGCCAGCGGGCGTAGTCGGCGTACTGCACCGGGAGCGCGGCGAGCGGTGACGCACGGCCCTCGGAGAAGGCGACATAGAGCGCACCCAGCTCGCGCACCAACACACCGAGGGACCAGCCATCCGCGATGATGTGGTGCATCACCAGCGAGAGCACGTACACCTCGGGCTCCAGCCGCGACAACGTGGCGCGCACGAGCCACTTCTGTCCCAGGTCGAACGGACGCAGCGAGGCCTCGACGGCTCGACGGCGCACCTCGGCCTCTCGCTCCGACTCGGCCAGCCCACCGAGGTCTTCAACCGTGAGCGGGAAGTCCGTGGCGGGATGGATGACCTGAACGGGCTCGCCCTCATGCATGGCGAAGGTGGTGCGGAGCGCCTCATGCCGGGAAACCAGTGCGGAGAACGCGCGCTGCAGGGCATCGAGGTTCAGCGCGCCTTCCACTCGAAGGTGGATGGGGATGTTGTAGGCCGCGCTGCCCGGAGAGAGCTGATCGAAGAACCACAATCGCTGCTGCGCGAAGGACAACGGCGGCATCCCCGTGCGCGGCAGCGCGACCAAGGGAAACGCTTCGGACGACGGACCTGCTTCGCGCGAGGAGTCGATGCGCACAGCCAGGGCTTCGAGCGTAGGAGCTTCGAAGAGCGTGCGCAGCGGGAGGTCCACGCCCGTCAGCGCGCGCACCCTCGCCACGACTTGCGTCGCCAGCAGCGAGTGCCCTCCCAGCTCGAAGAAGTCGTCCTTCCTCCCGACTCGCTTCGCTCCCAGTACCTCCGCGAAGACCTCCGCCAGCTTCTCTTCCGTCCCCGGCCTCGGCGCCTCGTACTCCTCCGCTGCCTGCGCCACGTCTTCCGGCGCCGGCAATGCCCTGCGGTCCACCTTCCCGTTCGCCGTCA
>NZ_JAKCFA010000006.1 GCF_024198215.1 Myxococcus qinghaiensis | reverse complement strand
CCAGGCAGAAGGCGACGCGGACTTCGGGCCCGACACCACGCGAGCGCAGCAAGTGGGCGAGCTGGTTGGCGCGCTGATTGAGCTGGAGGAAGGAGAGAGAGGAGGCGTCGTCGAGGACGGCGAGGGCATCGGGCGTGAGGGCGGCCTGAGCCTCGAAGCGCTCATGGAAGGCGCCAGTCCAGGGCAGCTCGCGGCGGGTGCTGTTCCACTCGACGAGCACCTGACGGCGCTCCTCCGCTGGCAGCATCGGCAGTTCACCCACGAGGGTATCGGGGGCGGAGACGACGGCTTCGAGGAGCGTGGAGAAGTGGGCGACCATCCGGGCGATGGTGGACTCCTCGAACAAGTCAGTGCGGTAGCCGAGAGCGCCTTCAAGGCCCTCGCCCAGCGTCAGGGTGAGGTCGAACTTCGCGCTCGGCGTTCCCGAGTCGAAGGACTCCAGGCGAAGAGGGGACGTCTCCACCGTGCTGCCCGGCACTTCCATGCGAGTCGTCGGTGCGTTCTGCAGGACGAGCATCACCTGGAAAAGGGGCGAGTGACTCAGGGTGCGAAGCGGGTTGAGCTCCTCGACGAGCTTCTCGAAGGGGACGTCCTGATGCTCGTAGGCGGCGAGGGTGGTGCGCTTCACTTGCGCGAGCAGCTCGCGGAAGCGGAGTCCCGGCAGGAGCTGGGTGCGCAGGACGAGGGTATTCACGAAGAAGCCGATGAGGCCCTCAGTCTCCGAGCGCGTGCGTCCTGCGATGGGAGAGCCGACGGAGATGTCGTCCTGACCCGAGTAGCGGGAGAGGAGGAGCTGCCAGACGGCGAGCAAGGCCATGAAGGGCGTCACGCCTTCGCGCTGGCAGAGGGCGAGGAGCCGCTCGTTGACGGAGGGAGGCAGGCTGACGGGGAAGGCCCCACCGCGGTTGGACTGGACGGGCGGACGCGGCCGGTCGGTGGACAACTCCAGGAAGGGAGGAGCCCCCGTGAGCTGCTGCTTCCAATAGGAGAGCTGCTGCTCCAAGGCTTCGTCACGAAGCCAGGAGCGCTGCCACGCGGCGTAGTCCGCGTACTGCACGGGAAGGGCTTCCAGCCGGGGCGTCTGTCCGGTGGCGTGGGCGGAATAGAACTCCGCCAGCTCGCGGAGGAGGATTCCCATGGACCAGCCGTCGGACGCGATGTGGTGGACGGTGCCCACCAGGACATGGCGCTGCTCCTCCAGGCGCAGCAGGAGCACGCGGAAGATGGGGCCGTGCTCCAGGTTGAAGGGCCGAGCGGCCTCCTCGCTCACCAGGCGCTGGGCCTCGGCGAGCTTCGTGTCCTCGGGGAGGGACTGGAGGTCCCTCAGCGACACACTCACCGGCGCGGGCGCGTGGAGGTGCTGGTACGGCTCTCCGTCACGCGTCAGGAACGTCGTGCGCAGGGATTCGTGGCGCTCGACGAGCGAGGTGAAGGCGCCTTCGAGGGCGGTCACATCGAGCGGCCCTTGCATCAGCAGGGCGAGAGGGATGTTGTAGGTGGGGCTCCCGGGCTCGAGTTGGTCAATGAGCCACAGGCGCTGCTGCGCGAAGGACAGCGGCAGCTCGCCAGTACGCGGCACCGGGACGAGCGGAGGCCGCACCGTTCCCTTGCCCACGAGGGTTGCCGCATCCAGCCGCTCAGCCAGCGCTTCGACGGTGGGCGCTTCGAACAGCCCCCGCAGCGCCACCTCCACCTGGAAGGTTTTGCGGATGCGCGAGACGAGCTGCGTGGCCAGCAGCGAGTGGCCGCCGAGTGCGAAGAAGTCGTCCGAGATGCCAACCTGGGGGACGCGCAGGATCTCGGCCCAGATGGAGGCGAGCTGCTCCTCGGTGGGCGTGCGCGGTGCGATGTATCCGGTTGAGGGGGCGGCGAGGACGGCCTCCGGAGGAGGCAGTGCCTTGCGGTCAATCTTGGCGTTGGCGGTGAGAGGGAGCGCGTCCAGGCGGAGCAGGGATGACGGCACCATGTACTCGGGGAGCCGTGACTTCAGGAACGCGCGGAGGGAGACGGCATCGAGGTCGTCACCGACGAAGTAGCCAACGAGGCGCTTGTCTCCGGGGACGTCTTCACGCGCCATGGCCACGGCGTCGCGGATGGACGGGTGCGCGAGCATGGCGGCCTCGACTTCGGGCAGCTCGATGCGGAAGCCGCGCACCTTCACCTGCGCATCGGCGCGACCGACGAAGGCGAGCGTCCCATCCTTGTTCCAGCGGACGAGGTCTCCGGAGCGATAGAGGCGCGCACCGGGGACGGAGGAGAAGGGGTCCGGGACGAAGCGCTCGGCGGTGAGGCCGGGCTGGCCGACGTAGCCGCGCGCGACGCCATCACCACCGATGAAGAGCTCGCCAGTGGTGCCGATGGGAACGGGCTGGAGCGAGGCGTCGAGGACGCGCAGGCGGGTGCCGTTGGTGGGCCTGCCGATGGGAAGCGAGGGCCCGACATCGTCGGCGTGCGCGATGGGGAAGGTGGTGGCGAAGACGGTGTTTTCGGTGGGGCCGTAGCAACAGGTGATGGAGACGCCCCAGTCCTGCACCGCGCGGCGGACGTGCGGCGCGGAGATGACGTCGCCACCGGTGAGGATGCGCTGGAGGGAAGGCGGCGCGGGGAGCCGGCTCTCGACGAGCTGGGAGAACAGTCCGATGGTGGCCCAGAGCGTGGTGACGCCGTGGCGCGCCGCCGTCTGGAAGAGCTCCTCCAGAGAAGGTGTCTCAGGTGGGAGGACGACGAGGCGAGCCCCGTGGAGCAGGGCGCCCCAAATCTCGAAGGTGGAGGCGTCGAAGGAGATGGGGGCGAGGAGGAGGTGGGTCTGCTCGGGCCCTAAATGGGTGTAGTCGATGCCGATGAGCGTGTGGATGACACCGCTGTGGGTGCTGCCGACGCCCTTGGGCTTGCCGGTGGAGCCGGAGGTGAAGTCGATATAGGCGAGCGACGCGGGGAGGGCGGAAGGCGGAAGTGCTCCAGTGGAGCTGTCCGCCAGGGACACCTCATCCAGCAGGACACACGTCAGTCCGTCGGCGGGCAGCTTGTCGAGGAAGGCGCGGGTGGAGACGAGGACCTGGGGCCGGGCGTCCTCGAGCATGGAAGCAAGGCGCTCGCGGGGGTACTTGGTGTCGAGGGGGACGTAGGCGGCGCCGGCCTTGAGGATGGCGAGGAGGGAGACGATGAGCTCGACGGAGCGTTCGACGGCGATGGCGACGCGGGAGTCGGTGGTGACGCCGAGGGAGCGCAGGTGCCAGGCGAGCTGGTTGGAGCGCTCGTCGAGCTGGCGGTAGGTGAGGGAGGAGTCACCGAAGAGGACGGCGACGGAGTCAGGCGCGCGCGCGACGACGTCGGCGAAGACGGCGGGCAGGGTGGAGTCGGGCGAGACGTGCGCGGGAGCCGAGGCCCAGTCCACGAGGACGCTTTGCCGCTCCTCGACGGTCAGCATGGCGTGAGCGGAGACCGGAGCCTCGGGGCGAGCCACGAGGGACTCGACGAGCAGCTCGAAGTGCCGCGTCATCCGCTCGATGGAGGCCCGCTCGAACAGGTCCGTGTTGTAGGTCAGCGCGCCGAAGAGTCCGTCCGCGCCCCCATCCACGAAGTTCAGCTCCAGCTCGAACTTGATGACGGTGCCTTCCACCTCCACCGGGCTGAGTGACAGCTCCTGCTTCTGGGGCGCCGAATCGGCGGGGCCCTGGAAGGCCGCCCCGGGGGTGTTCTGGAGCGCGAAGAGGACCTGGAACAGCGGGCTGCGGCTCATGTCCCGGCGAATCTGGAGGTCTTCAACCAACCGCTCGAACGGGACGTCCTGGTGCGCATAGGCACCCAGGGCGTTCTCCTTCACCTGCCGCAGGAGCTGGAGGAACGTCGCGCCCGGGTCGATGCGCGCCCGGAAGACGAGCGTGTTGACGAAGAAGCCGATGAGCCCTTCCAGCTCCGCGCGCTGACGGCCGGCGATGGGCGAGCCGACGGCGATGTCGTCCTGTCCGCTGTGGCGAGACAGGAGTAGCTGCCACGCGGCGAGCAGCGCCATGAAGGGCGTGGTGCCCTCTCGCTGGCACAGCGTCTTGAGCCGCTTGGAGACCTCCGGCTTCAATGTCACGGGCACCTGGGCGCCAGCGAAGGTCTGCGCCGGAGGCCGAGGCTTGTCGAGCGGCAGGTCCAGCGTGGCGACTCCGGACAGTCGGCCGCGCCACCAGGCGAGCTGCTGCTCCAGCACGTCGCCCTTGAGCCAGTCGCGCTGCCAGACGGCGTAGTCGGCGTACTGGAGGGCCAGGGGCGGAAGCGGCGACGGTGCCCCCATCGAGAAGGCCGCGTAGAGGGTGGCGACCTCCTGGACGAGCACCCCCATGGACCAACCGTCGGAGACGATGTGGTGCATGTTGAGCGCGAGGACGTGCTCGGTGGGGGACGTCTCCAGCAGCACGGCGCGGACGAGCGGGCCGGTGGAGAGGTTGAACGGGCGCATGTACTCCTCGCCCAGCAGTCGCTCCACCTCCGCGCGAGTCGCCTCCGGCGTCTGTCCCTGGACCTTCACCAGCGTCACCGGCACCTCCGCGTGCGGGGCGATGACCTGGAAGGGCTCGTCGTTCTGCTGGAGGAACGTGGTGCGCAGGGCCTCGTGGCGCCGCACCAGCTCGTCGAAGGCCCGCTGCAGCGCGGACAGGTGAAGCTCTCCGTCCAGCCGGACGAAGGAGGGCATGTTGTACGTCGCCCCGCCGGGCTGGAGCTGGTCCAGGAACCAGAGGCGCTGCTGCGCGAAGGACAGCGGCAGCGGTCCCGTGCGAGGCACCGGAACCAGCGCGGGAGGCTGCCGGTTCCGCGACGTCATCAACATGGTGTCGATGCTCGCCGCGAGGGCCGCCACCGTGGGCGAAGCGAAGACGGTGCGCAGCGGCAGCTCCACGCCGAGCGCGGACCTCACGCGCGACACGACCTGGGTGGCGAGCAGCGAGTGCCCCCCGAGCGCGAAGAAGTTGTCGGTGACGCTCACGCGCGGCACGTGCAGGACGTCGGCGAAGAGCGCGGCGAGCTTCTCCTCCAGCGGAGTGCGAGGCGCGGCGAAGGCGGCGGCGCCGCGCAGGCTCTCCGCGTCGGGCGCGGGAAGGCGCTTGCGCGCGAGCTTTCCGCTGGGCATCAGGGGCAGCGAGGGCAGCGCCACGAAGGCGGACGGCACCATGTACTCGGGCAGGCGCTGGAGTACGAAGGCGCGCAGGGCCTCGGTGTCGAGCGTGGCCTCGGGCGCGAGGACGACGTAGCCCACCAGGCGCTTGTCGCCCGGCACATCCTCGCGAACGATGGCGGCGGCGTCACTGAGCCCCGGCGCGGAGCGGAGCACGGACTCGACTTCACCCAGCTCCACGCGGAAGCCGCGCAGCTTCACCTGGGAGTCCAGCCGCCCCAGGAAGTCGAGCGTGCCGTCCGGGCGCCACCGCGCCGCGTCTCCGGTGCGATAGAGCCGCGCGCCCGGCACCGTCGAGAAGGGGTCCGGAACGAACGCCTTCGCGGTGACGTCCGGCTGTGACAGGTAGCCGTGCGCCAGGTGGGTGCCGCCGACGTACAGCTCTCCCGAGACGCCGATGGGCACCGGATGGCCGAGCGCATCCAGGACATACAGCCGCGTGTGGCCCACCGGCCCGCCGATGGACGGCAGCCGGGGCCAGGACGTGGGAGTCCCCTGGAGCTGGAAGGCGGAGACGACGTGCGCCTCGGAAGGGCCGTACTGGTTCTCCAGGACGCTGCCCGGGAGCTTCTCGAAGAACGCGGCGACCGTGTCGCTCACCTGGAGCTGCTCACCCGCGGTGATGACCTCGCGCAGGGAGCCAGGCAGCGTGGCGCCGTGGAAGACGGCGTCGGCGATGGCCTGGAGCGCGACGAAGGGCAGGAAGAGCCGCTCGACGCGCTGCTGGTGCATGAAGTCGAGCAGCGCCGGAATGTCCTGGCGCAGTCCCCCGGTGGGAAGCACGACGGTGCCCCCCGCCCACCAGGTGCAGAAGAGCTCCTGGATGGAGACGTCGAAGCTGAGCGACGCGAACTGCAACGTGGTGGCACGCGGCTGGACCGAGCGCGCGAGCTGCCAGGTGAGGAGCGCGCTCAGCGCGCGGTGGGGCATGACGATGCCCTTGGGCACCCCCGTGCTCCCGGACGTGTAGATGACGTACGCGGGGCTCTCCGTGGACACCTCGAGACCCGGCGCGCGCTGGGACAGGCTGGCCACGTGGGCCGCGTCGACGTCCAACAAGAGGAAGCGCGCCCCATGCTTCGAGGGCAGCGACGCCGCGAGCTGGGAGTGGGTGAGGACCACGGGCGCGCGCGTGTCCGCGAGCATGAAGGCCAGGCGCTCAGCGGGGTAGCTGGGGTCGAGCGCGACGTAGCTGGCTCCCGCCTTGAGCACGGCGAGGACAGCGGCGGCCATGTCGAGCGACTTGTCCAGGCAGATGCCGACGATGCTCCCCGGTGTCACCCCGCGCGCGAGCAGGTGCTGCGCGAGCTGGTTGGCCCGCGCCTCCAGCGCCGCGTACGTGAGGGCGTGGGTGCCATCGGTGACCGCCACGGCGTCGGGCGTGCGAAGCGCCTGGGCCTCCACGGGCGCGTGGAGCGTGGTGGGGCTGAAGGGCTCGCGCGAGGTGTCGTTCCAGTCGACGAGGACCTGGCGACGCTCGGGCTCCTCCAGCATCGGCAGGCGCCAGACGGCCTGGCTGGGGTCGCTGACGGCGGACTGCAGCAGCCGCACGAGCTGGTCCGCCATGCGCTGGACTGTCGCCGTGTCGAAGAGGTCCGTGTTGTATTCGAACACCGCGTTGAACACGGTGCCGTCGTCGGACGCCAGCAGCGTGAGGTCGAACTTGGCGGTGCCGCTGATGGCGTCCAGCGGGCGGACCTTGAGCGGCGCGTCGGGGTCCTCGGCTCCCACCGACTTCGGCGTGTTGAGCAGGGCGAGCATCACCTGGAACAGGGGCGTGCGGCTCTGGTCGCGCTCGGGGCGCAGCTCGTCCACCAGCTTCTCGAAGGGGACGTCCTGGTGCGCATAGGCCCCCAGCGTCGTCTCGCGCACCTGGGACAGCAGCTCGCGGAACGTCATCCCCGGATGGAACCGGGCCCGCAGCGCCAGGGTGTTGGCGAAGAAGCCGATGAGCCCTTCCAGGTCCGACCGCATCCGGTTGGCGATGGGCGAGCCGACGATGATGTCGTCCTGCCCGGAGTAGCGCGCCAGCAGCGTCTGGTAGCCGGCCATCAACACCATGAAGGGTGTGACGCCCTCCTGCCGGCACAGCGCGTAGACGCTGGTGGCGAGCGAGGCGGGGAGCTCCACGCGCAGCATGTCCCCGCGCAGCGACTGGATGGGAGGCCGGGGCCTGTCGGTGGGCAGCTCCAGCGCATGCGGCGCGTCGGCCAGCTGGGTCCTCCAGTACGCGAGCTGCGACTCGAGCACGTCACCCGTCAGCCAGCCGCGCTGCCAGACGGCGAAGTCCGCGTACTGCACGGGCAGCTCGGGGAGCGGGGAGGGACGGCCCAGCGCGAAGGCCTGGTAGAGGGCGGGGACCTCCTGGGTGATGACGCCAATGGACCAGCCGTCGGAGATGACGTGGTGGATGACGATGAGCAGCACGTGCTCGTGCTCGTCGAGCTTCAAGAGCCGCGCGCGCAGGAGCGGTCCCGTGGCCAGGTCGAACGGCGTGCGCGCCTCCGCGTCGGCGATTCGCTGCGCCTCCGCGTCGCGGGCCCCCGCGGGCAGGGCGCGCAGGTCGTCGACGGGGATGGTGACGGGCGCGGGCGGGGAGATGGCCTGGACGGGGCCGTCCTGCAGCGAGCGGAAGCTGGTGCGCAGCGTCTGGTGGCGCCGCGCCAGCTCCGTGAAGGCGCGCTCCAAGAGCGCGTGTTCCAGCGGGCCGGTGAAGCGCAGGCCGTAGAACATGTTGTACGCGGGACTGCCGGGCTGGAGCTGGTCCAGGAACCAGAGCCGCTGCTGCGCGTACGACAGCGGAGCGCCGTCGCCATGCCCGGTGAGGATGGGGCCGGTGAGGGACAGGGCCGACTCGAAGAGGCGCGTCACCAGCTCCTTCGCGTGGGGCTCGCGCAAGAGCGAATACCCGTCTCCGGGCGCGTCCTCGACCTGGGCGCCTGCTTCCGCGAGCACCGCCCAGCCCTTGTCCTTCTCCACGTCCGCGGCGTCGACGACCTCTGCGGCGCGGACGATGCGCGCGGTGCCGGGAAACGCCTCGGGGACGTAGCGACGCGCGGCGCGCACGTGCGCGGAGAAGACCTTGAAGCGCGCGCGCAGCACCTCCAACGTCATGGACGCGGGCAGCAAGCCCTGGCGCGTGCCCTCCGCGTGCAGGTGCAGCAGCAGGGGCTCGGGGTCCTTGCCCGGGGTGAGCGCGGCGGGCAGCTCCAACGGAGAGACGCCCGCCTGGAGCGCCAGCTCCTTCGCGAAGAGCGCGGCATGCGCGGCCAGGGCCGTGGCGGAGACGCTCCGGTCTGGCGACGCGGGCGGCGGCTCGAGGAGCGTGAGCTTCGCGACATGGCCATCGCGCTGGAGCAGGCGCGCCATCTCCCACGCGATGACCGCGCCCAGCGCCCAGCCCGCCAGTTGATACGGCCCCTCGGAGTGCTCGGCGCGGAGGGCCTCCACGTAGAAGACGGCCATCGCCTCCAGCGACTCCATGGGCGCGCGCCCGTCGTCCACGCCGCGCGCCTGGAGGCCGATGACGGGCTGGGTCGCGGGCGCCTGGCGGACCAGCTCCGCGTAGCAGTCCAGGCGGCCATCCATCGGATGCACCAGGAAGAGCGGACGGGCCGTGTCGTTCCCCTTTCGCAGGGGCACCAGCGGCGAGGCGGACGGGCTCGCGTCGGATGGGGGGACGGGGCCGACGGACGTCGGGGAGTCGTTGCGCGTGCTCACGAGGTACTCCAGTCAGTTCATTGCGCGGGGCCGGGGCGCTGCGTGCTCAGGACGGGGAGTTTCCCGTCGCCGAGAGCGGACTCTCGGACACGGCGCCTGCCGGTGGCGGTTCGGAGGAAAGAGTCAGGGCGAGCGGCTGGGAGGGAATCACGTCCGGATGTTCTTCCTGGACGCGCCGCGCGCGAGGAGACAGCAGGAGGAGCCCGACGGCGCCCAGCACCGTGAGCCCCAGGACGACGAAAAGAAAGGCGATGCCACGCCCGGTGCCCGTGCCCAGCACGCGGCCCACGCTGCCAGCGAACGCGCCGCCTGGCGCCATCCACGGCTCGAAGACCCGGTCCGCCAGCGGGCCCGCAATCAGCGTGACGAGCAGCACCGCGGACTGCCCCACCGTCTTGCGCAGCGCGGACACCCGGCCCTGGATTTCCAGCGGCACCTTGAGCTGCCACAAGACCTGCGAGTTGGCCGTGGTGAGCGGCATGGAGAACAGGAACAGCGCCGCCGCCGTGGCGAGCAACGGCACGCTGGGCGGCAGCGCGGCCAACAGCAGCATGAGCGAGGCGATGGCCGGGAAGCCCGCGATGCCGAGGATGCGGCGCTTGGGGCCGCCCCACACGCTGGTGAGGATGCCTCCGGCCAGCATGCCCATGCCGGAGATGGAGCCGATGAGGCCCAGGTTCTTCAGGTCCGTGAAGGCCAGCACCAGCGGCGTGAAGAGCAGCAGCACCAGCGCGAGGCTCGCGTTGGTGAACGTGGTGAAGGCCAGGATGTACGACAGGCCCCGCCGCTCCCGGAGGAAGCGCCACCCCTCCGCCAGCTCCCGGCGCATGGAGCGCGGCGCCGTGCTCCGCGCGGAGGCCCCCGGCGTCGGCGGGAAGCGCACGGCCACCAGCACGCCCGCGGCGAACAGGAAGCTGAGCACGTCCAGGAAGAGCACGCCGTGCAGGCCAATGCTCCCCACCAGCACGCCGGCGAAGACGGGCGACGCAATCTGGCTGAGCGCCGCGCCCAGCTCCGCCATGCCGCTGGCCCGCCCCAGGTGCCGCTTGGGGATGAGCAGCGGCGTCGTGGCAGTCCACGCCGGCCAGCGGAACGCCGTGCAACAGCCCCCCAACAGGACGATGGGGTACAGGTACCAGGCCTTGAACTCCAGCTGGCCCGCGTCGTCCGCCACCAGCAGCATCCAGATGAGCGCGGTGGTGACGCCGGAGCCCACGTCGCTCCACAACATCGCCTTCCTGCGGTCCCACCGGTCCACCAGCACGCCGGCGAACGGGGACAGCACCGCCAAAGGCAGCGTGGCGCAGAAGGAGATGAGCACGAAGCGCGTCGTGGAGCCCGTGAGCTGGTAGACGTGCGCACCCAACGCGAACGACGTCAGCCCCGAACCGAAGAGGGAGATGAACTGCCCCAGCCACACGAGGCCGAAGGTGAAGAGCGGGCGCGACGGCGAAGCAGGCGACGGGGCGGTCATTCGGCGTGACGATACAAGCTGGGTTGGCTGGCGAGCTTCCCACTGGCCAGGGGCACGGCACTGGAACTGGGGCACTCCTGGATCAGCTTCACAGCCCTGACGCATTCTTGCAAACAGACTACCCGGACAGTCGCGCTGATACCCGCTGAAGCACGGACGGAGGGTATGGCCCAGGGGAGGTGGCGGGGGAGGGGGCCCTCGTTGCGAGCGGGCGGGCACGCCCCACCTTCTTGCTCAGCAACCCGTTCACCACTTCCAGGAGGCCTTCATGGCGAACACCGACAAGGATGTCGAAACGCTCAATTCCTTCCTCCGGGGCGAGATTTCAGCGGTGGAGACCTACCGCCAGGCGATTGGTCACATCGAGGACGACGTGCGACGTCGCACGCTGGATGAGTGCCTGCATGACCACGAGAGCCGCGTGGAGAAGCTGCGCGAGCGCATTGTCCAGCTCGACGGCAAGCCGGCGGAGGGTTCCGGCGTCTGGGGCGCCTTCGCGAAAATCGTCCAGGGGGGCGCGGACGTGCTGGGAGAGAAGTCCGCCATCTCCGCGCTGGAGGAAGGCGAGGACCACGGCCTGCGCGACTACGAGCGCGACGCGGAAAAGGTCAACGGCGACCTGCGGCGCTTCGTGAAAATGGAGCTGCTGCCCGCGCAGAAGAGCACCCACAAGAAGCTCAGTCACCTGAAGCACACCCTCCACTGAGGTGACGTGACAGGTGGGAAGCTCCCCGGCCCGGGCCGCGCGCGTCGCGACTCCGGGCCGCCCTTGTTGGCACTCTCAACTTCCAGGAATGCGCCCGGCCGGGTGAATCGCCGGGCGTTGACCGCGTCACAGCCGGCGCTGCCTTCTTCCGAAGATATAGACCGCCAGGGAGGGGTCGGACGTCGGGGGTCTCACGGCGGACGGATGGGGCCTGGAGGTTGAGGGTGCGGCGTGCGATAACCAGGGGTCCGCCGACGAGGCTGGAGGAGATGCATGTGGCTGGACGACAGCTCTTCGGAACGCGACGAGGTCTCCGGTGAAGCGCGGCGCGGGGACGAGCGGACCGTGGTGCCTGAGCCCGGGGAACCGGAGCGCGAGCAGAGGCCCGTGGCTCCCACCGCATTGAAGGAAAGCAGCCATGCGGGCGCGTTGAGCTCCAGCTGCGAGGCGCTCTTCCGCTGCACCGAGCAGGCCCTGCCCTGGGCGTGGAAGCTGCTTCAGCTGGCCAAGGGCCCCGGGGCGCTGTCCGCCGAGGCGCGCGGCGCCGCGCTGGAGTTCCTGGACCGCATTCCTCCCCACGTGCGCCGGGGCGTGAGCGAGCTGCTCGCGTTCAGCAACCTGTGGCAGGCCGTCTGTACCCGGCTGGGGCGGCCGGTGGCGCGCTCCACCGAGGAGCTGCTGCGCGAGCTGAATGGGGACTTGCAGCTGCTGTTGCGCGGCGCACAGGCGCGGTTGGGGACGACGGCCGCGCTGGAGCACGGGCTGCTCCTGCACCTGGGGCGCCTGCGGGAGTCGCGGGGCATGGACCCCACCGCGGCGCTGGAGCTGCGGGCCGCGCTGGATGCGTTCACCCACTCGGTGACGCAGGTGATGGCCGCGGCGAGCGCGTACCGTCGCGCCTGGGAGGCCGCGCAGGCGGAGCTGTCCGAGTCCGCCGAGTGGCTGGGCGCGGGAGACCCCGGCTTCTGCGCGTGGCTGGCCGAGCACCTCTCCGCGTCCGTGCCCGCCTGGCGAGAGGCGCATGCCTCCAGCCGGCTGCTCCAGGAGCTGGGCGCGCTGTCGGGTCCTCCGTAGGCGCGACCGGAGGCCCTCAGGCCTCCACGAGGATGCGGTGCCGGTACAGCTCCACCAGGATGTCCTCGGACAGGTCCGCCTGCTTGTGCTCGCGCAGGTGGTGCCGCACGGCCTCCACGGGCTGCCGACCGGTGAACTCCACGAGCAGTCCGTAGGCCTCACCGGGCAGGGCAATCGCGTCGAAGTCGCTGTACGCGCCCAGGGCCACGCTGCCGTCGGGCAGCCACTGCACGGTGGCGTCCGGGTTGAAGCGCAGCGTGCGCGGCAGCTGGGATGAGACGGACGTCGCGAACAGCTTCTCCACCGCCTTCAGCTCGATGACGCCGTCCAGGCCCAGCAGCTTGTCGAGCCCCTCCGCCGTCAGCCCGCGCACCAGCTGGTAGCAGGCGCGGAAGTACTCCACCTCGCGGCCCGCGTGCTCCTTCCAGAGCTCGGCGTAGGCCTTCGCGGGAGGCGGCGCGTCGTCCAGATCCTCCACGCCCAAGGGGACGCTGTTCAGCTCGGGGCGGTCCTTGCCGGACAGGACGTAGTCGGGCAGCAGCTGGAGCGACGTCCAGCGCGACAGCTGGATTTCCGTCAGCGTCAGGTATGTCTTGAGGGACATCCAGAACTTGCGGCCGTCGGCGCCCGCCACGTACTTGCAGAAGAAGGTGGAGCAGACGGCCTCGCGGTACGGCCAGATGGTGCAGCCGCCGCTCGCTTCGCCGTAGTAGGGGCAGCGCAGCGACGCGGCCCGGCCGAAGAACTGGTGCCCGTTCTTGTAGAGGAAGTTGAACTTCGCCGGGGGCTTCACCCACTGCGGCGTCACGCCGATGCGGCCGGCGATGCGCGCCTCCATGCGACGGCGTCCCTCGGCCAGCTCCGGGCGGTCATCCGACAAGAGCGCGCCGACGAGGTAGTTGGGCAGGCGCGGGAAGTAGGTGCAGCACTTGGTGTCGGGACGGAAGAAGCGGCTGACGCCGTCCACGGAGTCGACGGCGCCCTCCGCGTTCTCCTTGCACATGGCGCACTTGGAGCAGGTGGCCTTGGTCTCCTCGGGGACGTCCTGGCGGAAGAAGTCCGGCAGCAGGTCGCGGTAGAGCTCGGGGAGGCTGTCGAGGAGGCGGGTCATGGGGCTCGGGGGCTCTCTGGGGAGGGGTGTTCAGCGCGCGGAGGGGTCGTACCACTCGATGCGATAGGTACAGGACTCCGCGTCGTGACGGGTGCGGGAAATGGTGAGGCCCCGGACACCGATGCGGTGCAGGCCCTCCTCCAGCACGCCCTCCACGAAGCCCTCGGTGACTTCCGGCTCGTTGAACCACAGCTCCGCGGTGGTGGGGTTCACCACGTTGACGCGCGTCTGCGTGAAGTTGTTGCCGCTGCGGAAGTTGTGCGTCATCCGGCCCAGCGAGCGCATGGGGCCCAGCACGCGCGCCAGCGTGAGGACCGCCGAGCCCATGACGGTCTGCGCGTAGCCCTCAATCATCCGCCGGGCGAGCCGCCGCCGGGCCTCCTCCAGGGGCTTCTCCGGGTAGAGGGCGCGGCCCACCTCGTCCAGGCACCTCACCCACACGGTGTGGGGATAGGCGGCCTGGAGCGGGGCATCCAGGTCCATGCCCAGCTCGCGGAGCTGGTTGCGCAGCTCGTAGGACAAGTCCCGGTCGAGCGTCTTCAGGTAGAGGCTGTCCACCGTGTTGCCGAAGATGACGCGCTCCTGGCTCATGCGCTCGTGCCCCCGAGTGTCGCCGGCCTGGCCAGGCCGGCGGGCGCGCATTCTCCCCGGAGCCGACCTCCGGAGGCCAGTCCTGTCGACAACTACTCGCGGACCTCGTGCACGGGCAGCAGCGGCGGAAGCACCGCGTTGCAGCCCCGACCCAGGTTGGCGATGACGATGGCGTAGTCGGTGAAGTCGATGACGCGGTCCCCGTTGAAGTCCGCCGCGGGGCTGCCCGGGGGGACGTTCAGCCCGTAGTTGTCCAGCATGAAGCGGTAGTCCACGGAGTTGATGCAGCCGTTGCCATCCGTGTCGCCGGGAATGGGGAGCGGGCGCACGTCGTCGATGGGCGTGTAGCGACCTCCCGACGCCTTGGTCACGCCCTGGACGAATGAGAGGAAGAAGGGCTCGGGCGCCAGCGTGAGGTGGTTGAAGAAGACGTCCGCGTCGAAGATGAGCTGGAAGGGGTTGGGGCTGTCGCGCAGCGGGTCGCCCGTCTTGAGCATGTTGCGCACCTTCCACTCCCACGAGCCCTCCGTCAGGTCGGGGTAGCGCGTGGTGCTCGGAGGGCCGAAGCAGAGCGTGGTCTCCGGCGTGCTGTTCTCCTCGCCGTCGGAGATGAGGTGGACGACCTTGCGCGCGTCGATGCCGGGGCCGAACTGGAGCAGCTCGTCGGCGGCGTCGCAGACGGCGAGCGCCAGGGGCGTCGCGCCCACGCCCGAGGTCAGCCGGCTCAGGGTCGCCACCGTCGTCGGGCCGTCCTGGAAGCCCTGCTCACGGCGGTAGCTGGCCCCCTCGAAAGACCAGACGGCGAACAGGCGGGGGAGCGCGTTCGCCATGTTCACGAAGTCGCGACCGCGCACGAGCGCATCCGCGAAGCGCGTCTGCCCGGAGGCGCGCGTCGTCATCATGGAGCCGCTGCGGTCCAACAGGATGATGACGTGCTCCTCGGTGAAGGCGTGGGCGGCGGTGCCGGACATCAGGGCGAGCGCGAGGGCGGCGCCCGCGACAGTGCGCGAGGCCCAACGATTCAGGGTACGGGTGAGCATGGGTGTCTCCTTGTCGAGTTGCTTCAGAACAGCTCCACCTTCACGGGGATGATGCTGTCGTCGCGCGTGCCGTCGCCAAGCTGGCCTTCCGCGTTGGCCCCCCAGGCCCACGTCGTGCCGTCCGAGCGCAGGGCCATGGAGTGGTGGTCTCCGGCGATGACGGCCACGACGTTCGTCATGCCCGCCACCATCACCGGCACATGGCGGTTCTCCAGGAAGCCATCCCCAATCTGTCCGTCGAAGTTGAAGCCCCACGCGCGCACCGTGCCGTCCGAGCGCAGCGCCAGCGAGTGGTAGTCGCCAGCGGTGATGGAGACGACGCCGCTCAGGTTCGACACGAGCACCGGCGCGTTCACGCTCAGCGTGGAGTTGTTGCCCAGCTGCCCCGAGCCGTTGTAGCCCCAGGACCACACCGAGCCGTCCGAGCGCAGCGCCATGGAGTGGTAGCCCCCGGCGGTGATGGCCGTCATCGCCGACAGCCCCACCACCTGCACCGGCAGGATGTGCCAGGAGTTCGTCCCGCTGCCAATCTGGCCATCGAAGTTGTAGCCCCACGCCCACACCGAGCCGTCCGAGCGCAGCGCCAGCGAGTGGCTGTGTCCGGCGGCGATGGCCGTCACGCCCGCCAGCCCCGTCACCTGGACGGGGTGGTTGCTGTCCACCGTCGTCCCGTCACCCAGCTGCCCGTAGCGGTTGAAGCCCCAGGCCCACACCGTGCCATCGCGGTGCAGCGCGAGCGAGTGGTAGGCCCCCGCGGAGATGGAGGTGATGCCCGACAGGCCCGACACCGCCACGGGCTGGGAGCGGTTGGTGTTGGAGCCATCGCCCACCTCGCCTCGCACGTTGACGC
Source organism: Myxococcus qinghaiensis (assembly GCF_024198215.1). GTDB lineage: Bacteria > Myxococcota > Myxococcia > Myxococcales > Myxococcaceae > Myxococcus > Myxococcus qinghaiensis. The sequence goes on along the minus strand of NZ_JAKCFA010000006.1, from coordinate 478,477 downwards.
CCCAGGACCACACGGTGGTGTCGCCCTTGAGGACCACGGTGTGGCGGTGTCCGGCGGTCACGGCCACGGTGGACGTCAGGCCCGTGCGCGCGGGCACGAGCCGGTCCGCGCCCAGGCCGTTGCCCAGCTGGCCATCCTCGTTGTCGCCCCAGCTCCAGAGGTTCCCCGCCCCGTCCAGGTAGACGGAGTGCAACTGGCCGGACGCCACCCCGGGGTTGCCCAAGGTGGTGTTGCCCACGCGCACCGGCGACATGCGCGGCTGGAAGGTGCCGTCCCCCAACTGGCCGAAGGCGTTGTCGCCCCAGGACCACACGGTGCCGTCCGCGCGCAGCGTCAGCGAGTGCTTGAAGCCCGCCACCAGGGTGACTCCGCCGCTGAGGCCCGCCTGGATGGGCAGGTTGCTGCTCGTCAGCGTGCCGTTGCCCAGCTGTCGATAGCGGTTGTCACCCCAGGCCCACACCGCGCCGTCCGAGCGCACCGCCAGCGAGTGGTAGTTGCCGGCGACCGCGGCCAGCACGTCCGTCAGCACCACCTGCACCGGGTAGGGCCGGTTGATTTTCGTCCCGTCGCCGAGCTGGCCCGTGGAGTTGAGCCCCCACGTCCACGCGGTGCCATTCGAGCGCAGCGCCACGCAGTGGGACGCGCCCGCGGAGATGGTCACCACGCCCGCGAGCGACTGCACCTGCGCGGGAGTGCCACGCGTCGTCGTCGTGCCATCGCCGAGCTGGCCGCTGCGGTTGTCACCCCAGGCCCACACCGTGCCGTCCGCGCGCAGCGCCAGCGAGCTGTTGCCGCCCGCCGCCACCGCGATGACGTTGCTCAGGCCGGGCACCTGGACGGGCAGGGTGCTGGTGGTCGCCGCCAGCGTGCCGAGCTGCTTGGAGCGGTTGTCGCCCCAGGCCCACACCGTGCCATCCGAGCGCAGCGCCACCGAGTGGGAGAAGCCCGAGCCCACCGCCAGCACGCCGAACAGGTTCTGGACGCGCACGGGCTCGCTGCTGGCCAGCACGGTGCCGTTGCCCAGCTGCCCCGAGTAGTTGTCGCCCCAGGACCAGACGGTGCCGTCCGAGCGCAGCGCCATGGAGTGGTAGTCACCCGAGGCCACCGCCACCGCGTCCTCCAGGTTCCTCACCTTCACCGGCGTGGGGCTGTCCGTGAAGAGGCCGTTGCCCAGCTGTCCCTGCCGGTTGTAGCCCCAGGCCCACACGGTGCCGTCCGAGTGGACACCCACCGAGTGGTACTGGCCCAGCGACAGCCGGGTGGCGGAGGCGCGGCCCGCGAGCGCCTGGCGCCGCGCCAGGTCCTGGGGGGAGGGGCCCTCGCCGCCGCAGCCCGCCCAGAGCCAGAGGCCGATGAAGAGCGCCCACGTCCAGCCAATCCTCGACGACAGGTGCGACACATTCAGGCTCATGGGCTTCTCCTCGGTATGCGCCGTCAGCGACGGCACCAGGCCTTGCCTTCGGCATCCTTGCAGCCGTCCACCACCCACCGGGCGATGAGCCGCCTCAGCTCCACGGGCAGCTCCATTCCCGCCATGGGCATGCCGGGCTTCGCGGCGACCAGGCCGTGCTCGGCCTCCAGCGCGCGCGTCTCCAGCCTGCGCCAGTACTCCTCGCCCGACTTCTTCTGGAGGTACTTCTTCAGGCCCTCCGCGTCCGCGGTGAAGGCGCTGGCCGCGCGGGGGCTCGTCGCATGGCAATGCACGCAGGTGGCCTCCCGGAAGAAGGGGCCCCAGAGGTAGGCGAGCATCGCCGGAGGCACCGCGCCGGGCAGGGCGGCGTCCTTCAGCGCGAGCTTCGTCACGCGCGCGTCCAGCTCGCGCTCCTTCTCCACCCGCATCTGGTCGAACAGGCGGTGCAGGAGCCTGGCCTCGTCCAGCGACAGCGGCACCTCCGGCATCTGCCTGTCCACGCGCGCGTAGGGCATCTGCTCGCGGCAGTACTCGTACGTCCACTCGGGCGTGTAGAGCGAGAGCGACACGCCGTCCCGTCCGGAGAGGGGCTTTTCACCCGCGTGGCAGCTGGCGCAACGCGCCTTCCAGAGCGCGTCGGCGTCCTTGCGCTCGGCGGCGGACAGCTTCGCGGCGGGGGCCTCCCGCGCGGGGAGCCGCACCGACAGCAGCGCCGCGACGTCCTTCACGTCACCCGACTGGAGGCTGGGATAGGCCATCATCCGGGGCGCGCGGCTGCCCTCCTTCTGGGAGAGGTTGCTGGGGCGCTTGAGGAAGGCGGCCAGCCCTCGCGCGGAGATGCGCGGAGTCTTCTGTCCCGGATGCTCCAGCACCTCCGGCGCATTCATGTAGGCCAGCGGCGTCCTGGCCAGGTGCGCCAGCTTGTCCTCGCGCACGGGGATGGCGAAGTAGCGCGGGTCCGGCTCGCGCTTCTGGCGCTTCACCGCGACGTCGTTGATTTCGGCGTGGCAGCCATAGCACTGGCTGTCGGTCCACCGGCCCAGGCCATTGGCGAAGCGCGTCTGGGGCTCGGTGCGCTTGGACGTGTGGCAGCCGGTGCACTCCTGGGCCACGACGCCCCTGGCGGAGGCGAGCCCTCCCAGGACCAGCACGAGGAAGGCGACCCATCTCACGGCGTGCTCCCTCCAGGCCGGGTGAGTCTCACGCGCGAGGGGTCCTCCTCTGGCTCGGCGAGGCCCCGGAGCACCTCGCGGAAGTCCTCGGACGTCGCATCCTCCTGCTTCGCCTGACAGGCCCGGTAGGCGCTGACCAGGGCATACCCTGACACCGACCACGTGGCCTCGGCGGAGCCGGCCGGAGGCGGCACCCGGGTGACGATGCACTCCTGGACCTGCTTCTTGCGCTGCTCCGGTGTCTGGCCTGAGTCATCGGGGTCTTCTCCCGAGCAGGCACAGGCCGTCCATCCCATGAGTCCCACCAGGACCCAGACCCTTGGCTTCATCCTGAAAAACTCCCGAGCCGGGAGCGTCCTGGCCGTCGCCATGGTCGCCCCCGGCTGCTGGTGTGTATGGGTTTGTCGTCGCGCGCGGGTTGGCTAGCCGAAGTTGATGACCAGCGGCGTGGGCGTGCAGATGGCGGCGGAGTTGCTGGCCGCGGCGGGGGACATCGTCGCGGTCTGCGCCGTCAGGTTCAGCGTGAAGGACTTGATGTACGTCTCCCAGCCGACCTGCGGGTCGGACGTGACGAACAGGGAGGGGCTCAGCTGGGCGAGCTTCGCGGACTCGAAGAGCACGTTCCAGCTGTTGCCCTCGACGCCCAGGTTGGACGACGTCTGGAGCACGCCGTCCGTCACCAGCCGCTGGTTGATGGCGGGGACGTTCAGCAGGGGGCTGTTCGTCGCGCACAGCGGCACCGTGGCGCGCAGGGTGATGACGGAGTTGGCGGCGATATAGGCCCGCACCGCCGCCTCTTCCGCGGGGAAGACGTAGATGCTCAGGCCGCAGATGAACGGATAGTTGCCGCCGACGACGGTCGGCCGGTAGTTGGTCGGCATGGTCCGCAGCAGGTCCGCGATTCCCGCCGAGGGCTGGCACGAGCCGGCCGAGGGAATCGGGAGCAGCCGCGCGTCGGTGATGCCGTTGCGGGAGATGAAGCCGTTGTACAGGTCGTTCTGGTGGGCCGTGGGGTACAGGTTGACGAAGAACCGCCTCATGCCAGCCACGGAGGCGGCGGAGTCCGTCGGAACCTGGGTGTACTGCGTATAGAAGACGGGACCGCGATTCATCCCCATGTAGGGAACGAATACCATCTCGGACTCGCGGAGGGTGCGCGCATAGTCGAGAGGCGGCGTGTCGGTCTGGGCCTGGGCGGGAGCAACGGCGAGACACGACACGACGGCAAGGCAGAGCGAAAGCAATCGCATGGAGAGAGGGCCTGGTTCGAGAAAGGAAAGGAAGGGCGGAAGCCACCCGGAAGATGGCCTCCGCCCTGGAATCAAGGCGAAGCGGGATTACGGCTGGCCGAGCAGCGCCCTGCAGCCCGGGTCATCCATGTTCCAGCGGACGCGGCCCATCTCGAAGCCGTCCATCAGGCACGTGACGTTCAGGTTCGTCTTCACCGTGAAGTCGGTGGGGCCCGGGTTGTACTGGATGTAGGTGACCTCGTTGCGCTCCAGGATGAGCTTCTCGTAGTTGGCGCGCATGGTGAAGATGGAGTTGGTCTGGTTGGAGACCTGGCCGTTCACCGGCGTCGTGTAGCGGCGGACCTCGTTGAACAGCTCGTCCTGGAGGCGGGCCTGGACGGCGTTCACGACGTTGATGAAGTTGGCATCGTTGGGCGCGGTGGGGCCCCAGACGCCGTTGCTGCCGAGGTACTCGATGCGGATGCCGCAGGCGTTCTCAGAGGAACAGGTGACCAGGCGCTCGAAGAAGGCGCGAACTTCGATGTCCACGCAGGAGCTCAGGTGGAAGGCCGCGAAGGCGCTGGCCTGCTCGAACAGCGAGCGCCAGTTCACCGTGAAGCGCGCCTGACGGGTCAGGTTGTGGGTCTTGATGTCCCAGTCCACCTGCGCCGTCATGATGTTGTCCCACTGGGCGCCCGTGGCCATCAGGGCGCGCAGCTGGTTGCTCCACGTCGGCAGGGTGGTGGCCTGGAACGCGACGTCCTGCGCCACGACGCTGCCGCCCACGGTGGGGAACGTGTTGAACTTGTACATCACGTTCGTGTCGAGGCTGTACGGCTGGGTCGGGTCCAGGTGCGTGAAGCAGTTGGGGACCTTCACCTCGCGGCCGTTGACGATGAGGATTTCAAACTCGCAGTCGATCTCCACGCGGCCGTTGACCGGCGCGAACCCGGAGAGCAGGAACTGCGTGGTGGAGCGGGCGGCGGGCGCCGGGGCGATCTGGAAGCCCTTGGCGGCGGCCTCGGTGGACAGGAGGTTCAGCGCGCCCAGGTCGCTGGTGGTGGAGAACGAGCCACCCAGGTTCGCCAGCTCCAGGCCCGCGAACCAGCCGTAGATGGGGACGAAGCCGGAGATCTGGAAGCGGGGGATGGGATTGGTCGACGCGGGCGACTGGACGGCGATGCCACCGCGGCGCGGGACGTAATAGACGAGGTTGTTGTTGTCCGTGTCACCCAGCAGCGTGAAGGCATCCTGCACGGTGGGGGAGAAGTGCTGCGCCATGGGCTTGGCGGACGGGGACATCGGCGCGGCGAGGGCCTGCGTCGCGGTGAGCGACAGCGCGGCCGCGGCAGTGGCAGACAGGAACTTCTTCATGAGTTGCATTCCTTTGCGAGGCGTGGGGACTGCTGAGGGCGCACCCTTCCCGTGCCCGCGAGCCGAGGGCTCACGAACCGCGTACTGGCGTCGCGGTGCCCCACCGCTCGCGCGAGGGGACCGTGGCCGTTCCGGATGCTGTGTCTGGACTCCCCCCCATGTGTCCAAGGGCGATGATTGGACTTGGACAGTCGCATCCTACCGATTGCGGGTCGGACTACCAGTGCGGGTCGAGGTAAATCGACTTTGTCTTGAAAGGTTATTCTGTCAGTGAAATCAGGTTTGATTTTGTTTGGGGTTTCCCGAGGGGTCCAGCGGAGCCGCCTGTCGTTTCCGTGTCGCGTGCGTGGCAATGAAAGGGCGCTCGACGCGAGAGAAGAAACTCATGTCACGGTGATGTCCCGTGCGCATTGTCACGACAGCGCCACGGATCGGCGTTGCGTGGCGCGCATGTGAAAGCGCTGAAGCCTTGTCACGTGATGAGCTGCGTGGAAACCGCACGTCGGCCTGCGTCGCGAGGTGATGAGCGTTCGCGCGCGGGTGTGTGGCCATTGAAAGGTGTCGGGGTCCGCGAGGCGGTGGAGGCGAAGCGGGGGGCGTGAAGTCCGCGTGGCGCGCCGTGCCTCGTCGGTTGCTGACCGGGCACGCTCCAGGAGGTAGGGCCGCTGGGAGTGGAAGTCTGCTGTCCCGCCATCCGAGCCGAGGCGCGGACCTGGAGAGACTCTCGCTGCATGTGCGTGAGCCGGTGAGCAGGGGGCGGTGATTCGCGACGCACTCCGTCGGCGAAGGAGGTGTGGGTGAGGGCGTGAGTCGTTCACCACCCGTATGAGTGCGTGGAGCCCGCGCGCCGGAGGGCACAACAGCGTCACCGCGACGGAGAAGTGTCCGCTACACTGCACGGCCAATGTTGTGGGTCACCTCACCGGTGGGCTTGCGCGGGACACGTGCCATGGACGGCTCCGGTTCCTTACCTTTCTTCGCTGTGCGCCGCGGCGAGGACGCTCTGTCTCGCGTGCGGGAGTCGATGGCGCACAAGTTCCCCCACTTCCTGCCGGTGGCGCGCCAGTCGCTGGCCGCGCTGGTGGGCTTCTGTGATGGCTGGCAGCGGACCTTCCCGGCGAGCCGGGCCTCGGGCGTGGTGCGGGAGCTGACGACCTGGGAGCGCTTCCTCTCCACCGAGCCCCGCTCGCGCCGTGTCATGTTGACGGTGCAGCCTCTGGGCGTGGACCGCGCGACGGGGGCCTGGGCGCACGTGCTGCTCGCCCAGGTGGCGCGGTGGCACCGGGACACGCGGGGCCGCCGCTACAACCAGCCCACGGACGTCTGGTTGGCGGGGCTGGGCCGCGAGGGGCTGGATGCCCGGCAGCGCGTCTCCGATGACAGCGTGCTCACGGTGGCCGTCACCGATGAGGGCGGTGGCCTTCGCATCGCGCGGCTGCTCCTGGAGGACTCGCATCTGAACCCGGAGGCGGTGGCGAGGCTGCTGGCCGCGTCCGCGCCGTGCACGCCCTCCGAAGCGCGCCGGGCCGGGCTTCACCCGCAGGTGGTGGTGGACGTGGCGGGGCGGGGGCGCAGCGCCTGGACCTCGCATCTGTTGACGACGAGCGCCTGGCTGGGGGCGCGGGTGGACCCGGGGACGGGCTCGCTGGAGCTGGCGTTCGACCATCTGGTGATGGATGGCACCGCGATGATGGAGGTGTCGAAAGCCATCTCCGCCGCCATGCCCCGCGTGGACCGCACGTCCTCGGACGAGTGGCTCACGGGGGCCGAGGAGCCCACGCCGCTGTTGCGCGTGGAGCTTCCGGAGCGGCTGGACTTCCGCAACCTCGCGTGTGCCTCGCTGCTGGCGCTGGAGCGCTCCGGCGCGGGCCTGCTGAGAAGTGACAACCCCACCATGCTGGTGCCCGTGCTGCCGGATGCGCCCGCGTCCGTGGCGCGGCCCTGGCGGCGCATCCGCATCGCGGTGATTCCCTCGCGCACGAGCCAGGGGCCGGTGACGCCCGAGCAGGTCTCCGCGCTGCTGGAGCGCACGCGCGGGGAGGGCGGGGTGCTGGAGGACATCTTCTCCACCTTGTATTCCCCGGCGCTGCCCTGGTGGATGCCGTCGCTCACCACCCACGGCTTCGCCTTCACGCCGGGATTGAGACAGGTCGCCACCGCGTTGTGTGGCAATGCGCTCCTGTCGAAAATCACCGTCGAGGTGGAGGACGAGGCCGCCCTGGAGCGGCATCTTCCCATCTACTTCAACACCATGCGGCCGTTGCCCGCGGTGGGGGGCGGCGTGGCCCTCTGCGTGACGGAAGTGCTGTGCGCGACGCGCAAGGGCGTGCGCAAGCGCTTCTTCGGCGCTATCGCTGGGAGCGGCCCCTTCACCGCCCGCGAGCGGCTCACGGCTTTTCGGACGGAACTCGAGCGCGAGATGCTGCTTCGAGCCCGTCCCCCGATATCCTCTCACCCCTGACCCGCCGTCCCCTCCGGCGAAAGCGAGTTCCCCCCACTCATGGTCAATCCCCCCGACCCTGGCCGCATCGTCCCGCGACTGAATCTGAAGTTTCACTTCGACGCCACGTTCCCCCGCGTGTGGCATCACAACGGGGTGGGTTCCACGCAGCTGTGGAACGGGCTCAACGTGCTCTTCCCCGAGGGAGAGCGGTTCATCGTGCGCAGCGTCAATCACTACCTTCATGCCCTGGATGACGCGCCGGAGCTGCGCGCGCAGGTGAAGGCGTTCTTCGCCCAGGAGGGCAAGCACGCGCGGGAGCACCAGGACTACATCGAGCTGCTGGAGTCCCAGGGCTACGTCATCTCCGGCTTCATGCGGGCCTATCAGCGCATCGTCTGGGGCTTCATCTACAAGTACTTCCCGCCGTTCCTGCGGCTGTCCATCGCCGCCGCGCTGGAGCACTACACGGCCATCATGGGCGAGAACACGCTGACGCTCGGCGTGTTCGCGGATGGCCACCCGGCCATGCGCGCGCTCATCGAGTGGCACGCCGCCGAGGAGATTGAACACAAGGCCGTGGCCTTCGACGTGCTGCGCAAGGTGGCGCCCGGCTATGCGCTGCGGGTGACGGGGATGTTCGCGGCCATCACCGCGCTGTTTGGCCTGTGGTTCGCGGCCACCGTGACGCTGCTGCGCCAGGAGCCCGGGCTGGGGTGGACAGGGATGTGGCGCGAGCTGCGCCGGGCCCACGCGAAGGACCCGGTGCTGGTGCGCGTACTCTGGCGTGGCCTCAAGGAGTACCTGCGGCCGTCCTTCCATCCGCTGGACAACGACAACCTGCACATCGCCCGCGCGCACCTGGCGACGCTCGAAGAGCCTCCCCGGGCGGAGGCCGCCTGAGGCGTGACGTCGTGCCCGCCGCGAGGACTCCTGGAGGCAACAGCCGTCCTCGCGCGTGGAGGCCGCCGCGGATGCTGAAGGCGCCGCGCCTGGCGCTCGCCGCCGCCTGGCTGTCCGTGGCTGCACCGTCGGGCGCGAGCGCGTTCTGGGTGGATGACCACCACGCGTTGACCCAGGCCGCGCTCGAGCGGGCCCTGGCGGCGGGCGCTTCCCCCTCCCTGGCCGCGCACCGGGACGCGGTGCTGCACGGCGCGACGGCGGAGGACCTCAACCTCCACGTGAAGTGGACGGGGTGGCACCACTTCTACCGGCCGGAGGGCGCGCTGGCCTCCGCCCTGCGCGCGGGCTCCGACGCGCGGGTGAAGATGTTGTGGGAAGAGGCCCTCGACGCCGCGCGCGGAGGAGACCTGGCGCGGGCGTGGGACAGGGCCGGGCACCTGGCGCACCACATCCAGGACGTGGCCTCGCCGCCGCATGTCGTGCCCGTGAATCACAGCTTCGCGGATGGCTTCGAGCGCTGGGGCCTGCGCGACGTGCTGAAGCGGCTGCCTTCGCGGCAGGTGGAGCCGCTGCCGGGGACGGAGGCTCAGCACGCGCTCGCGCGCGAGACGCTGGAGGCGGTGCGCTCCCAGTTCCTTCGCGCGGAGGACGGAGTCGAGCTTCCGTGGAGCACCTTCTGGTCGGAGCCGGATGCGCGGCGTCCTGGCTCCTTCGGTGTCTACGGCAGCGTGGGCAATGCCTTCGGCCAGGCCGAGCCCCGCTGGAAGGAGGGCTCGCACCGCGTGTCGCCGGAGACTTATGACGCCTTCATGGCGGACCGGGCCGCCGCCGCGGTGGCGTATTCCCAGGCGTTCCTGACGTGGGCGGCCCAGCGCTTCGAGGAGGTCGCCGGGCCCGACGCACCTGCCTTCACGGCGCGAGGTTTCATCCCGTCTCCGGAGCTGTCGCTCCAGGGGTTGGGCGGAATGGCTCAGGACTCGCGAGGCGCGACGCCCATCGCCGGGCTGCGTGCGGGGTTGCCATTGCCCCATGCGCTGCGCCTGTCGGTCGAGTGGACGCGGGGCCTGGGGCTGGGAAGCAGGCCGCTGCCCGCGGGTGGGTGGAGCCTGGCGGTGCTGTCTCCGCCGCTGTGGGCGTGGCGGCCGGCCTATGCGGTGGGCGTGGACGTGCGGGCCTCGCTGGGCGTGGGGTTGTTTTCGCAGGAGGGTGGGGCGCGGCTCGGCGTGCCGGTGGGATTGCGCGCGAGTGCCCTGCTCGGTGGGCCCTTCGTCGCGAGCACGGAGCTGCGCTACCAGGGCGTGCGTCCGTTCACCCAGGAGTGGACCCATGGGTTCGCGTGGACACTCGGCTTTGGTGTCGCTTTGGGAGATCGCTGACGGTCGGGTTGTCTCGGGAATGAAACGCCAGACGCCGGGTTTTCGCGCGCGTCCCCCCCGAGTGCACCACGGCCCCTGGAGCCGTTGTCATGAAGACTTCGCGAAGGAAGTTCCTGCAGTACACCGCCACGGGTGCGTCGTTGCTCGCGCTCGGGCCCGAGGCATTGGCCGCGCCCAAGAAGGGCGCGAAGAAGCGCATCCTCATCCTGGGCGGCACGGGGTTCCTGGGCCCCGCCGTGGTGGAGGCCGCGCGAGCGCGAGGCCACTCCCTGACGCTCTTCAACCGGGGCAAGACGCGCCCGGAGCTGTTCCCCGACGTGGAGAAGCTGCGCGGGGATAGAGACCCGGACAAGGACGAGGGCCTCAAGGCGCTGAAGGGCAAGAAGTGGGACGCCGTCGTCGACACGTCCGGTTACTACCCGCGCATGGTCCGCGCCTCGGCCGCGCTGCTGGCGCCGAACGTGAAACAGTATGTCTTCATCTCCAGCGTGTCCGCGTACGCCAGCGACAAGACGCCGCGCGAGGACGAGAGCGGCCCCACTGCGACGCTTTCGGACCCCAACGTGGAGACGATGGGCAAGGACTTCGAGTTCTACGGAGGCCTCAAGCGCGCGTGCGAGGAGGCCGCCGAGGCCGCGTTGCCGGGGCGCGTGGCCAACATCCGTCCCGGTTACATCGTCGGGCCGGATGACCGCTCGGACCGCTTCACGTACTGGCCGGTGCGCTTCGACAAGGGCGGGGAGATGCTCGCGCCGGGGACGGCCAAGGACCCGCTGCAGATCATCGACGTGAGAGACCTGGCCGAGTGGCTGGTGTTGCTCATCGAAGGCCAGGTCAACGGCGTCTTCAACGCGGTGGGCCCCGCGGAGCCGTGGTCGATGGGCGCGATGCTGGACACGTGCCGGAAGGTGACGGGGCGGGACACGAAGGTGACGTGGGTGTCGGCGGAGTTCCTGGAGAAGCACGGCGAGACGGGCGATGTCCGCCTCCCCATCTACATGCCGCCCACCGGCACCAGCCTGGGCACGCACCTGCGCAGCAACGCCAAGGCGGTGAAGGCCGGGCTCAAGTTCCGCCCCGTGGACGTCACCGTCCGCGACACGCTGGCCTACTTCAAGGGCCTGCCCGAGGAGCGCCGGAACAAGCCGCGCGCGGGACTGCCCGCCGAGCGCGAGGCGGAGCTGCTCGCGCTGTGGCACAAGGCCCAGGCGGAGCCCAAGGCCCAGGACCCAAAGCCGGCCACGTCGCCGGCTCCAGCGGCCTCGGGACAGGGCGGGTAGCGCCCTTCATTCATGGCCCGGGCCTGGTTCTCGACACAGAGTCCTCCTTGCCTGGGCCATGACTCAAGCGGACGCCGCGTCGCGCTGTCGCGAGTGGCCGTGGGCCTCGACCTCTTCAGGGTTGCTGTGTATCCCCGCCTGTCACGAGCCCCGCGCAAGCTCTGACGTGTGAGGGACTCCCACCGTGGCCCCTGTCCGCCCGGACAGCGAGCGGGCCGGGGCGAACTCTGTCCTCGCCCGCGTGACGCACGGTGATAAGGACGCCCCGGCTGTTACCCAGGGCCACACCCAATCCCCATGTCCAGCATGCACTTCCTGCGCGGCGCTCCCGTCCTCTCTGAATTCCGGCTCGCCAAGCTGCTCGCGCAGTGCCGCGAGCAGGTGCCCGCCGTGTCGTCCGTCTACGCGGAGCACGTGCACTTCCTCGACACCCCGGACGCCCTCTCCGAGGACGAGCAGGCGATGCTTGGCCGTCTCCTGGAGTACGGCCCCAAGGTGCCCTCGGGAGAGCGGGCGGGCAGCCTGCTCCTCGTGGTGCCCCGCCCGGGCACCATCTCCCCCTGGTCCTCGAAGGCGACGGACATCGTCCGCAACTGCGGCCTGGGCGCGAAAATCAAGCGCCTGGAGCGCGGGCTCGCGTACTACGTGGCCGGTCCCGAGGGACGCGCGCTGGAGCCCGCTCAGGTGGAGCGCCTGGAGCCGGTGCTGCATGACCGGATGACGCAGGCGGTGCTCAAGCGCATGGAGGACGCCGCCGTCCTCTTCTCCGAGCACTCGCCCCGTCCCCTCACCACCGTTGACATCCTGGGCGGTGGCCGCGCGGCGCTGGTGACGGCGAACCGCATGCTGGGCCTGGCGCTGGCGGAGGACGAAATCGACTACCTGGTGGCGCGCTTCCAGGAGCTGAAGCGCAACCCCACCGACGTCGAGTTGATGATGTTCGCGCAGGCCAACAGCGAGCATTGCCGGCACAAGATCTTCAACGCGAGCTGGACGCTGGATGGCAAGCCGCAGGAGCGCTCGCTCTTCCAGGCCATCAAGAACACCTACGCCCAGCACAAGGAGGGCGTGCTCTCCGCCTACAAGGACAACGCGGCGGTCATCGCGGGCTTCGAGGTGGACCGCTTCTTCCCGGACGCGGACACGGGCGAGTGGGGCACGGTGCGCGAGCCTTCCCACATCATGGTGAAGGTGGAGACGCACAATCACCCGACGGCGATTTCGCCGTACCCCGGCGCGGCCACGGGCGCGGGTGGAGAGATTCGCGACGAGGGCGCCACCGGACGCGGCGCGAAGCCCAAGGCGGGCCTGACGGGCTTCACCGTCAGCCACCTGCGCATCCCCGGCTACGAGCAGCCCTGGGAGCAGCCCTACGGCAAGCCGGACCGCATCGTGTCCGCGCTGGACATCATGATTGACGGTCCGCTGGGCGGGGCCGCCTTCAACAACGAGTTCGGCCGTCCCAACCTGTGCGGCTACTTCCGCAGCTACGAGTCTCAGGTCGCCACGCCCGAGGGCGTGGAGGTGCGCGGCTATCACAAGCCCATCATGATCGCCGGCGGGCTCGGCAACATCCGCGCGCCGCACGTGCAGAAGGGCAGGCTGCAGCCGGGTGACAAGCTCATCGTCCTGGGTGGCCCGTCCATGCTCATCGGCCTGGGCGGTGGCGCGGCGTCCTCCATGACGCAGGGCGCGAGCGCGGCGGACCTCGACTTCGCCTCCGTGCAGCGCGACAACGCGGAGATGGAGCGGCGCTGTCAGCAGGTCATCGACCAGTGCTGCGCGCTGGGCGACAAGAACCCCATCCGCTCCATCCACGACGTGGGCGCGGGCGGCCTGTCCAACGCGCTGCCGGAGCTGGCGCACGACAACGAGCTGGGAGGCCGGCTGGAGCTGCGCGCGGTGCCCAACGCGGAGCCGGGCATGTCCCCGCTCGAAATCTGGTGCAACGAGGCCCAGGAGCGCTACGTGCTGGGCGTGGCACCCGAAGACCTGGCGCGCTTCACCGCCTTCTGCGAGCGCGAGCGCGCGCCCTTCTCCGTGCTGGGCGAGGCGACCGAGGCGCAGGTGCTCAAGCTGTCCGACTCGGCCCTGGGCACGCCGCCCATCGACCTGCCGATGGACGTGCTGTTCGGCAAGGCGCCGCGCATGCACCGCGACGCGAAGTCGCGCCCGCTGGCCCACGCGCCGCTGGCGCTGCCCGGTGACTTCAAGGCGCTGGCCGAGCGCGTGCTGAGCCACCCCACGGTGGCGGACAAGTCCTTCCTCATCACCATCGGCGACCGCTCGGTGTCGGGCCAGGTGGCGAGAGACCAGATGGTGGGCCCGTGGCAGGTGGCGGTGGCCGACTGCGCGGTGACGCTGTCCACGGTGACGAGCACCACGGGCGAGGCCATGTCCATGGGCGAGCGCACGCCGCTGGCGGTGGTGGACGCGGCGGCCTCCGCGCGGATGGCGGTGGGCGAGGCGCTCACCAACATCGCCTCGGCGCGAATCGACAAGCTCTCCGACGTGAAGCTGTCAGCGAACTGGATGGCGGCGGCCGGCAGCCCTGGCGAGGACGCGCAGCTCTACGCCGCCGTGCACGCGGTGGGCATGGAGCTGTGCCCTGCGCTGGGCCTCACCATCCCCGTGGGCAAGGACTCCATGTCCATGCGCACCGTCTGGGAGGAGGCGGGCGCGCGCAAGGCCGTGACGTCGCCGGTGTCGCTCATCATCTCCGCGTTCGCTCCGGTGCTGGACGTGCGCCAGTCGCTCACGCCGCAGCTCGTGGAGCTGGAGCAGGACACACGCCTCGTCTTCATCGACCTGGCGAAGGGCAAGCAGCGGCTGGGCGGCTCCATCGTCGCGCAGACGCACTCGCAGGTGGGCCCGGAGGTCCCGGACGTGGAGGACGCCGCGCTCTTGAGCGGCTTCTTCGCGGCGGTGCAGGCGCTCAACGCCGAGGGCCGGTTCCTGGCCTACCACGACCGCTCCGACGGCGGCCTGTGGGCCACGCTGTGCGAGATGGCCTTCGCGGGCCACTGTGGCGTGGACGTGGACGTGGCGGCCCTGGGGAACGACGCGACGGCGGCGCTCTTCAACGAGGAGCTGGGCGCGGTGGTGCAGGTGCGCTCGGCCGACGTGGCCCGGGTGCGCGAGGTGCTGGGGAAGCATGGCCTGGCGGCGTCCTGTCACGAACTGGGCCGGCCGACGGCCGCGCTGGAGGTCCGCGTACGCCACGGCGCCCACGTGCTGCTGGCCGAGGGCACCATGGACCTGCGGCGCATCTGGTCCCGCGTGAGCCACGAGCTGCAGAAGCGCCGCGACAACCCCGTGTGCGCGGAGCAGGAGTACGCGGCCAAGTGCGACGCGACGGACCCGGGCCTGTCGCCGAAGCTGACGTTCGACGTGGGGCTGGACGTCGCCGCGCCGTTCGTGGCGAAGGGCGCCCGTCCCCGGGTGGCGGTGCTGCGCGAGCAGGGCGTCAACAGCCAGCAGGAGATGGCGGCGGCCTTCACCCGCGCGGGCTTCCTGGCGGTGGACGTGCACATGAGCGACATCCTCGCCGGGCGCGTGTCACTGAAGGACTTCCACGGCGTGCTGGCCTGCGGCGGCTTCTCCTACGGAGACGTGCTGGGCGCGGGCGGAGGCTGGGCGAAGTCCATCCTCTTCAACCCCCGTGCACGCGACGAGTTCGCGGGCTTCTTCGCGCGCTCCGACAGCTTCGGCCTGGGCATCTGCAACGGCTGCCAGATGATGTCTGGCTTGAAGGACATCATCCCCGGCGCGGAGCACTTCCCGCGCTTCGTGCGCAACGCCTCCGAGCAGTACGAGGCGCGCCTGGGGACGGTGGAGATTGCCCGCACGCCCTCGCTCTTCTACCAGGGCATGGAGGGCAGCCGGATGCTCATCGCCGTGGCGCACGGCGAGGGCCGCGCGGAGTTCTCCGACGCCGCCGAGGCCGCGCGCGTCAACGCGCAGGGCTTCATCACCACGCGCTGGGTGGACAACCGGGGCCAGGTGGCGGCGACGTACCCGGCCAACCCCAATGGCTCGCCCCATGGCATCGCCGGTGTGACGACGCGGGATGGCCGCTTCACCGTGACGATGCCGCATCCCGAGCGCGTCCACCGCACCGTGCAGCACTCGTGGCGGCCCCGGGAGTGGACCGGCGACGACGGCCCGTGGATGCGGATGTTCCGCAACGCCCGCGCCTGGCTGGGCTGAGCGACGCGGGATGAGGGCCCCGACCTCGGAAGCAGCAGCCGAGGCCGGGGCGACACAGGTGCCGCCTACGCGCGGACCAGCTCCAGCGGCTGGCCTTCTTCCACGTGCTTCATCGCGACGGAGTTCATGCAGTAGCGCTGCCCGGTGGGCGGCGGTCCATCCGGGAAGACGTGTCCCAGGTGCCCGTCACAGCGGGCGCAGCGCACCTCGGTGCGCACCATGCCGTACGAGCGGTCGCTGATCTCCGTCACCGAGTCCGCGCCGTTCAGCGGCTGGGTGAAGGAGGGCCAGCCCGTGCCGGACTCGAACTTCGTCCCCGACTTGAAGAGGGGATTGCCACAGCCGGCGCACACATAGGTGCCCGGCGTCTTGGTCCCCAGGAAGCACCCCGAGCCGGGGCGCTCCGTCCCGTGCTTGCGCAGGACGTCGTACTCCTCCGGCGTCAGGCGCTCGCGCCACTGGGTATCGCTGAGGGTGAGCTTGTCGACCATGCCGTCACGCTCCTTTGTCCGGGTCCACGCCCGGGGTTTCTCTTGGATGCGCATCCTGCCCAATCGTCGCGCCTGCTGGCCAACCTGGAATGTCGCCCCCTGTCCGCTCGCCCTCCCTTCCACCGGGCCCGGGGCAGGGCGGGCACGAAGGCGCCCCTGACGCCACGTTAGGGCGTAGCCCATCGTTCATCCCCCCCATCAGCGGAGGCGCCATGCAGATTTTCGAGCTGATGACGAAGAATGTGGAGACCATCGAGGCCGACGAGTCACTGCGCGTCGCGGCCCTGCGGATGCGCACGTGCAACATCGGCTCGCTTCCCGTTACCGAGAACGGGCAGCTCGTGGGCATGTTGACGGACCGGGACATCACCGTCCGCTCCACGGCCATGGGACAGGACCCCAATGAGACGCGGGTGCGCGAGGCCATGACGACCGCGCTCATCACCTGCTCGCCGGACGCGACGCTGAGCGTGGCCGAGCAGCTCATGGAGGACAAGATGGTGCGGAGGCTCGTCGTCGTGGACGAGGCCCGAAGGCCCCTGGGCATCCTCAGCCTGGATGACCTGGCCACCGTGCCCGCGGAGGTGGTGCGCGCCGGCGCGGTGCTGGAGCACCTGATGCACGCGTAGGCACGCCCGAGGGGCGGAGCCGGGAGGTCCAGCCCCGCCCCTCGGGCGCTCATCATGCGTCCGCCACCGGCCCGCACGCGGCCACCAGCTCCGCGAGCCCCGCGTCCCACGACATGTCCCGCTGCGCTCCGTCCCGCTGGCGCAGCCTGACGTTGTTCGCCTGCACCTCACGCCCGCCCACGACGACGAGCCATGGGACGCCTGCCTGGTGCGAGTCCAGCACCTTGCGCGACAGCGACTCGTTGCGCGCGTCCGCCCGCGCCCGGCAGCCCGCGCGTCGCAGGCTGGCGGCGAAGCGCTCCGCGTACTCCACGGCCGCCTCGCCCACGGACGCCACCACCACCTGCTCCGGCGCGAGCCACGCGGGCAGCGCGCCCCCGTGGTGCTCCAGCAGCACGCCGATGAAGCGCTCCAGGCTGCCCAGCAGCGCACGGTGAAGCATCACCGGACGGACCCGCGCACCCGAGGCGTCCTGGTAGCGCAGGTCGAAGCGCTCGGGCAGGACGAGGTCGAGCTGAATCGTCCCGCACTGCCACTCGCGCCCCAGCCTGTCCTTCAACACGAACTCCAGCTTGGGCCCGTAGAAGGCGCCCTGGCCCGGCTGGAGCTTGCAGTCGAGTCCCGCCTGCTTCGCGGCGGCGGCCAGCCAGGACTCGGCCTGGTCCCATACCTCGTCGCTTCCGGCTCGGGACGCGGGCCGGCCGGAGAAGGCCACCTGGACCTCGTCGAAGCCGAAGCTCGCGTAGAACTCCTTCAGCGAGCGCGCGAAGGCCACGACTTCGTCCACCACCTGCTCGGGGGCACAGAAGATGTGCCCGTCGTCCTGAGTGAACTGGCGCAGCCGGAACAGGCCATGCAACGCGCCTCCCGGCTCACTGCGGTGCACCAGCCCGAACTCGCACAGCCGCAGGGGCAAGTCGCGGTAGCTGGGCGCCATGCGCTGCACGAGCTCGATGTGGCCCGGGCAGCTCACCGGCTTCACGGCGAGGTGGCGCTCGCCGTCCTGGAGCAGGAACATGTTCTCGCGGAAGTTCTCCCAGTGGCCGCTGCGCTCCCACAGGGGCTGCGCGTAGATTTGCGGCGTACGGACCTCGAGGTAGCCCTCGCGTTTCATGCGCTGGCGGACGCGCTCCTCCAGCAGTTGGTACAGCATCCAGCCGCGCGGGTGCCAGAAGACCATTCCCGGCGCCTCTTCCTGCAGATGGAAGAGGTCCAGGCGATGGCCCAGGGAGCGGTGGTCTTGTTCGTCGAGCATTGCAGTGACTCCAGAGACGGAAGGGTTGAATGCCTTGCCGGACGGAGCACTGAGTGAGTGCACGGCTGCCCCGGCCGAGAAGGCGGGGCGGAAAGCCGTGCGGTCGTCAGCCTACTTCGCGACGCGCACTGCTCCACACCCGCCGTAGCGAGTCGTGGTGCGCGTGGTCGTGGAGAAGTTGGCGAAGCTCACGAAGAACAAAATGCAGGCGGGCCCGGTAATTGTCAACCGGACCCGCCGGACAGCCCCTGGCCTGATGCCAAGGGGTTCAGCAGGTCAGCCGGCCGTCGCGGCAGAGGCAGGACGAGACGACATCCCCCCGACAGCAAGGCTCGTGCTGGCTGCAGCGCCGGCCCGAGAGCGAGAAGCAGGCGCGGTATTCGCCAGGACAGACGGTGGGAGGGCAGTTGGTGACGACGCCATCACACGTCACGCTCTGGAAGTTGATGTAGCTGCACGTCGTTCCCGTGCAAGAGACTGACGTGCCGCCGTAGCAGGTGGCCGTGCAGGTCGCGAGCTCCTGGGACACGTCCTGGACCTCGTCGGACGACACGACCTCATCGGTCGACGCCGCGAGGTCGTCCGCTCCACCACAGCCCAGCAACGACAGACCGAGGACCGCCACCATCATCACGAATGCGCGCTTCATGGGAACCCCTGGAGTGCCCTGCGTGGACCGCCCACGAGCAGGGATTGCGCACCGGTTTTCCCATGAAAGCAGGGACGCGTGTCGAGTCTTCCCGCGCCCTTCTGTCCGCGACTGTCTACTCACGCCAGCAGGCTGGCCAATCCAATCAACCCCGCGATGAGGAAGAAGAGGGACTCGCCCGCGATGAGGCCACCGCCCACCAGGGACATGGTGCTCATGTCCTCGGGGAGCGCCTCTCCCTGTCCGGGGCTGCCCGCGGCGGCGGGGGCGCGCTTCTTCGTCACGGTGTTCCACACGGACGCGATGACGCCGCCCGCGCCGAACCATAGCGCCACCGGGAAGGCCACGAAGCCGCCGAAGGACGACGCGTAGGGGCTGGCCAGCACCAGCGAGTCCATGGTCCAGCCCACCGCGAAGCCCGCGCGCGAGCTCTTGATGTAGCGCTGGTAGCCCTGGTGACGCTGGAGCAGCTTGCGCAGCACCTGGATGCCGAAGCCGAGCCCCAGGCCGAAGAACATCGCCTGAATCTTGGCGTCCGACAGCGAGCCCAAATCCCGGATGGCGCCCACCAGCTTGTACGTCATCGCCGAGCCCCACTGGCCCACCGGGACGTTGGGATTGTCGAGCTGGTTGACGGTCAGCGCCGGGTAGGCCGTCATGAAGACCTTGGCCAATCCCACACACAAGAGCGCGCCCATGATGACGCCCATCACCTGATAGCGGAACTGGATGACGCGATTGGTGCCCAGGCGCCAGCCGGTGGAGCGGTCCTGCTGCATGTCGCAGCCCACGGACGTGGAGATGAGCAGGATGGTCGCCGCCATCAACCCCACCAGCGGGTTCTTCAGGCCCATCAGCGACATCAACATGATGGAGATGACGAACGCGCTGGAGATGGGGTTCTGGTCGGTGATGCCGTAGGAGATGCCATTGATGAGCACGAACAGGAGCGCCAGCGCGAGGCCGAACGCGAGCCACGCCAGGGGTTGACCCAGGACGTACGTGCCCACCAGCAGCGTCGCGGCGCCCCAGCCCACCACCCACGCCAGCAGCCGGGGCATGTTGACCTTCTTCCACGCCGGCTCCTCTCCCTGCTCGACGTCGGCCCGGGCGCGGATGCGCGCGGCGGCTTGAATCGCCAGCAACGAGAGGTCCACCGCCGCCGCGCCGCAAATCATGGCCAGACCGATGAGGAAGCCCACCTTGCGGAACGGGTCCGCCGCGCCCAGCCACCCCAGCTCACGCATGTAGGGCAACTGCCACGCGCCGAGGACGGCCATCAGCACCGCGGGCACGGTGATGCGACTGCCGACAATCATGCCCGCGCCCAGCGTGGCGGCGCTCGTCCCGATGGCGCCGACGAACGCAATCTTCTCCGTCATCCACGCGGCGATGGCGCCCAGCAGCGTGCCGCCGCCCAGCTTGGAGATGGACGCCTTGAGCAGCCGCTTGTCCGTCAGCGCGCGCAGGATGTTGGCCACCGCGAAGCCGGACGGGTAGTCGAGCTGGAGCCGGTCCACGAGCAGCGGCGTGTAGAGCATCCCCACGCCCACCGCGAACATGCCCACGCAGCCCACGAAGAGCATCAGGTGCCAGGCGGGGGGCAGCTCCATGCCCAGCCACACCATGGCCTGGATGAGCACGGACATGGCGCACAGCGAGGCCACCGACGCGGCCATCGTCTGCATGTAGTTGGCGCCGTGCTTGCCCTCCGCGCCGTAGCCGTACGTGACGGCGCTGCCGAGGATGCCCGCCAGCACCTGCCCGCCGACGAAGAAGCCCACGCTGAAGTTCATGTACGACGCGGCGATGCCACCCAGGGGCCCGAGGATGAAGAGGGCCACGGCGCTCAAGAGCAGGTGGTACTTCCACGTCCCCACCGGCGGCAGCCAGCCGAAGCGCTGCTGGACCTGCTCGGGGGCGTCGGACATCGAGGACGGGGCGGGCTCCGGAGAGGGGAGCGGCGGGACGGAGGGGGCCATGTGCCGCGAAGGGTACTGGCGTTCTCCACCGCTGTCACAACCCGCGACGTCGCCTCACGGGTCCTGGTAGCGCCGCGCTCGCAAGGCCTCTCGAAGGCGGCTGCGTCCCCGGTAGAGGTGCAGGGCGTGGAACACCGCCAGCGCCACGAGGCAGAGCACGCCCAGCATCACATAGCGGCGGATGAGGTCGCCCTCCTGCCAGCCATGCTCGTCCACCAGGCGGCTCGGGTCGCTCAGGCCCACGCCCTCCATGCGGCCGAAGGGAATCTCCTCCGTGTTCGTCCTCGCGGCCCACCAGGTGGAGAAGCAATCCCAGAAGGACAGCGCCCCGATAGGCACCAGGCCCCAGCGCAGTCCCCGCACGTGGAGGTAGCTGCCGGGCCTCACGTAGAAGCACCCCATCAGCACCGTGCCCAGCACCAACATCCCCGCGTCGCCGCCGAAGACGATGAGCGGCGTCGTGCTCGCCATGGGCAGGAGCAGGGTGCAGAAGAGCTGCGCGGTGAGCAGCACCCCGCCCCACGCCACCCACGCCGGGCGACGCAGCTTCCAGCCCATCCACGTCAGCGACCCCAGCCCGCCCGCGAGCAGCAGCGCCAGCGAGTACCAGCGCTCCGTGCCCATGGAGGTCACCCAGAGCGACGGCACGGCGGGGATGCCGCACAGCCACGCGGTGATGGCGTGCCCCGCCTCGTGCACGAGCATGGTGAACAGCCGGACGATGAAGCGCAGCGAGCCGGTGGCCCCCAGGTAGCCCAGGAGCAGCGCCGCGGGGACGACGATGAGGCGCAGCCGCAGCTCATGCACGGCTTGCTCGTCAGCGGCGTGGAACGCGGCGGTCTCCAGCGGATGCACGTCCGAGCGCAGGTCCGGCGGCGGCACGAGCCAGGCGGGGTCCACCTCGAAGGGCGCGGGTTCCGGAGGCGGCGCCGCCGCCGCGGCCGCGCGTTCCTGCTCGGCCTTGCGCGCCGCACGGGCCTCCGCGCGGGCGTAGATGATGCCGCAGCGGGGACACTCCGGCCCCTCCACGCGGGGCGCCTGACAGCCGGGGCAGGTGAGGGCGGACGCGGGGCGCACGAGGGGAGCCTACCGGCCCGCGCGGGCCGGAGGAAACACGGGGAGGCTTGACGCGCGCTGTGGGCCTCGACGAAGTGGGAGCCATGTCCACGCTGGATGCGAAGACACGGGGACGCACCGCGCCAGGGCGCCTGCGCGCGCTCGATGCCTGGCTGTGCCGCTTCGAGCGCGAGCTGCTGACGCGCGTGGACGGCGCCTGGGCCCACGCCGTCTTCGTGGACGTGGGCTTCGGCGAGCACCCCTGGACGACGCTGGAGAGCGCGGAGGCGTTTCGAGCGCTCCATCCGGAGCTCACCGTCATCGGCGTGGAGCTGGAGGAGGCGCGCGCCCTGGCGGCCCAGGCCCATGCGGGACCCCGCACGCACTTCCGGCAGGGGGGCTTCGAATTGCCCCTCGCGCGCTCGGAGGAGCCCGTCCGCCTCGTGCGGGCCATGAACCTGCTGCGTCAGGGACCGGCCGAGCGCGTCTCCGAGGTGCACCGCGCCCTGGGTCGCTTCCTGCTCCCTTCGGGGCTGCTCGTGGAGGGGAGCTCGGACCCGGAGGGTTCGGTGCTCACCGCGCACCTGCTGCGTCGGTCCTCCGCGGACCCGGAGGTCCCGCCTGCGCGCGAGGCGCTCCTGTTCCACACCGACTTCCGCAACGGCTTCGCGCCCCTGCTGTTCCGCGACTGGCTGCCCCGGGATTTGCGCCGCCGCGTCCGTCCCGGCGAGGCCATGCACCCCTTCTTCCAGGAGTGGACAGAGGCCTGGAGACAGGCGCGCGAGGCGGGACATACCTCGCCCGCCGACGCGTTCCGCGAGTCCGTCACGCGCCTGGGTGCGCGCATTGGCGGCGTGTCCAACGAGCCGTGGCTGCTCGACTCGGGCTACCTCGTGTGGCGGCCGGAGGGTGGTGTGAGTCCCTGACGCGCGGGGCCAGTTGCTCACGCCAGGGCGCGCGCGTTGGTTTTCTCACACCCTGATGGGTCGCCGCGTGCCGGAGGGTCGTCGCGTCGGACCCGGCTGGGTCCGCGTGAGCCGGGAGGGCCGAGTTCGTTGGCGCTCCGAACAAGGGACTCGAAGTGGACAGGGGCAAATGGTGGGGGGGGCGGCTATGTTGAGCGTCCAAGGCATGAAACGACACATCCTCTCACTCCTCACCGCCGGGCTCGCCGCGGGTCTCTCGATTCCCGCTCCGACGCAGGCTTCAGGTGTCGGCGCGCAAGCCCAGGCAACAGCCCGAAGGACGCCCCCGCGTCCCCGCAGGCTGGAGGAAGTGGAGAGACTGGAGACGGCTCAGGTGGAGGCAGAAGACGTGAAGGTGGAGCAGGCGGCGCGCCAGCGCGTGGAGGGGCGACCGTCCGCGTTGCTTTTCTCCGCGAGCTTCTACGGCACGCTCGCCGCCGCGCGCTGCTTCGGGCGCAATGGCATTGACGTCACGGTGGCGGACCCCGGCCGCCTGGGCCCCGCGAGCTGGTCCCGCTTCGTCGGGCGGCGCGTGCAGTGTCCTCCCGAGTCCCAGCCCGAGGCGTTCATGGAGTGGCTGCTGGACTTCGGCCGCAGGGAGCCGGGCCGGCACGTGCTGTACCCGACGAGCGACGAACTGGCGTGGCTGGTGTCGGTCCACGCCAGCGAGCTGTCGAAGTACTTCCACCTCTATGACCCGGGCGTGGAGTCCGTGTACGGGCTGCTCAACAAGCGCAAGCTCTTCGAGGCGGGCCAGGCGGTGGGGCTGACGCTGCCGCGCACCTGGTTCCCCGAGTCCGAGGCGGACCTGGAGGCCATCTCCCGCGAGGCGCGCTTCCCGGTCCTCATCAAGCCGACGACGCAGATTCTCTACTCCACGCACGTCAAGGGCCTGCCGGTGGCGGAGCCGTCGCAGCTGGTGGAGGAGTACCGGTCCTTCGCGCGCGACGGGTACGCGGACATGCTGGTGAAGTTCGACCCGGCGGTGGCGCGGCCCATGGTGCAGGAGTTCCATCCGGAGGCGGCCGAGGGCATCTACAGCCTGTCGGGCTTCGTGGACGAGTCCGGCGAGCTGTTCGAGGTGCGGGGCGCCATGAAGGTGCTCCAGCGTCCGCGCCGGCTGGGCGTGGGCGTGTGCTTCGAGTCCGCGCCGGTGCGCCAGGACCTGGCGGACGGGCTCAAGCGGCTGTGCAAGCGCCTGGGCTACCACGGCGTCTTCGAGGTGGAGTTCATCCAGACGAAGGACGACTTCCTGCTCATCGACTTCAACCCGCGCTACTACGGGCAGATGGGCTTCGACATCGCCCGGGGCCTGCCGCTGCCGCTGATGGCCTACCACGCGGCGCTGGGCGACAAGCCCGCGCTGGAGCGCGTGGTGCAGGCGGCGCGCGAGTGGACGGGAAAGGGCGAGGTGTTCTGCAACCGGATTGCGTTGGAGATGCTGCTCAACCTCCAGCGCCTGTCGGGCGCGCTCCCCGTCGACGAGGCCCGTCAGTGGCGGCGCTGGCTGGGCGAGAACCGGGACGTGGCGGTGGATCCGCTCATCGACTCGGATGACATGATGCCCACGGCGGTGGAGGTCGCCCAGATTCTCTACGGCTCCGCGCGCCACCCCCGCGCCTTCCTCCGGATGATGGTGCTCAACCGGTAGGCGCGGGCGCGGGGGCGGACTCAGGCGGCTTCGGGCTTGCCCGGAGTCGCCGCCACGGTGTCGAGGGCCAGCTGGTCCTCGAACGTCTCCGCCCGGCGCAAGAGCCGCTCCTGCCCGTTGTCCAACGCGATGATGGCGGGCTGGGGATACGAGAAGGACGTGGCGAACGGCACGAAGTAGGCGCCCGCGTCCATGATGGCCAGCGTGTCGCCCTCGGCCAGCTCCGGCAGTCGCTTCGCGTGATACAGCGTGTCGCCCGGCGTGCAGATGGGCCCCACCACCGTGTACACGCGCGAGGCGGGCGCGTCCGGTCGGTCCACGTGGAAGAGCTGGTGGTACTCGTTGCGCACGCACTCGGCATGGTTCACGCCCGCGTCGAGCACCGCCCACGTCCGGTCATCGCCTTCCTTGAGCGTGTGCACGCGGCCCAGGAGCAGCTGCGTGTCGCCCGTCATGGCGCGCCCCGGCTCCAGGAAGATGCGCGGACGCTTGCGGCCCCGCCGCGCGTAGTGCGACTCCACCAGCTCCACCGCGAGCGCCACGTAGCGGGAGATGCCCAGCGCGCTTTCCGGGTCCGGCGCGGGCACGTCGCGGAAGAACGTGAGGTTGAGCCGCCAGTCGCGCTCGGCGATGTGCTCCACCGACGGGGTGCAGAGGCTGCCGCCCAAATCCAGCACCTCCAAATCCAACCCCAGCTCCTGGTGCAGCGTGTCCGTGAAGGCGAGCACCGCCTCCACGAAGCCGGTGAACTCGCCCTCGGTGCGGATGGTGGCGCCCCGGTGCGCGTGCAGGCCCACGACGTCCAGGTGCGACGACGCGCGCGCCTGCGCATACGCCCGCAGCGCCGCGCCCCCGGCGATGGGCGTGCCGAACTGCGCCGCCCAGCCGCTGTCCGTCGTCACCCGCACCGCCACGCGCGGGCGCTTGCCGACTTCCGCGGCGAGGCGCGCGAAGGTGCCCAGCTCCTCCGCGTGATTGGCGGCCAGCAGCTGGATGCCTCGGGAGATGGCCTCTCGCACCGAGGCCTCCGACTTCACCGGGCCGTTGTAGACGATGCGCTCGGGCGCGACGCCCAGCTTCAGCGCGAGCCACAGCTCATAGGCGGAGATGATTTCGGCGCCCACGCCCAGCCCGTGCAGCACCTCCAGCACGCCGGGAATCGGGTTCGTCTTGTACGAGTAGAACACCTCGCAGCCGCCCGCCCGTCCCTGGGGTACGGCCAGGAAGCGCTCCACGTTGCGGCGCAGCGCCGCCAACTGCACCACGTGCAGCGGCGAGCCCCAGCGCTTCACCAGGTCCTTGAGCGGCACGCCCTCCAGACACAGGCCCTGACCGGCGCGCTGCTCCAGCCCCCAGTACGACGCGGGAATCTCCGTGCGCGCGGGCGCCATGGCCCGCTGCAGCACCGGCCGCAGCGTCTGCTTCACCTGACGCTTGGCCGTCCCGACGAGGCGATTCTTGAAGCTCATGAGACCCGGCCCTGCTTCGGCAACCGCAGCGGCAGCCGCTTGGCGACATCAAAGGGCAGCGCCCGCATCAACAACTGCAGCGCGCGGTACTCCAGCACGCCGTTCGTCTTGCGATACTTGCCGTGAATCATCTCGTTGGACTGCATCACCAGCGTGCCGTCCTTGCCCAGGTTGTGCATCAGCGAGGGCCGGCCGGTGCGGTAGTGCAGGATGGGGCGGTTGACGTAGACGTGGCCGAAGGCGCGGATGCCGCGCAGATAGAAGTCCACGTCCTCGTAGACGGGGATGGACGCGTCGAAGCCGCCCAGCGCGGAGAAGTGCTCCCGGCGCACCATGCAGGCCGAGTTCACGTACAGCGTGCCGCGGAAGAGGATGTGCGCCACCGTCCACGCGCTGTTGGGCGTGGAGGCGCCCACCTTGGCGGCCCACTCGAAGTACTCGCTCTTGTCCTTGAGCCAGTCCGCGTCGTCGCCAAAGGGCACCACCCAGCCCACCGCCACGCCCGCATCGGGGCGCGCGTCCAGCGCGCTCACCATGGCGTGCAGCGCGCCGTCCGCCAGCATGTCGTCGTCATCCAGGAAGTGCAGGTAGCGCCCGCGCGCCAGCGTCACGCCGTGGTTGCGCACCACCGCCGGACGGCCCTTGGAGGGCGGGTCGTTCACCACGTAGCGCACGCGCTCGTCGCCCAGCCCCTCCACCGTCGCCCGGGCGGTGCCCTCCGGCGTGTCATCCAACACGATGACCTCGACGTGCACGCCCTCCTGGCGAAGCACCGAACGGATGGCCTCCACCACTTCCTTCTCTCGTCGGTGGGTGGGCATCACCACCGAGACATCGATTGCGGACATGTCAGACTTATACGCGCTGGCGCCGGGGGCCGGGAAGACGCCTTGGCGTTCCAGCCCGCGCGCGAGGCTTGCGCGGCCGCCTGCCCGCCGCGCAAGGCGTGCGGGGGGAACGTGTTCTCAAAATGGATGAGGTTGAGAAGCCGCGTATCCGAGTGACGCCGCGTCGTCGGGACGTGACGCGTCCTTCAATAGCTCGCCACCCCGGACTCGAAGTCTTCCGCCTCCCACCCGGGGTCTACGACGACCTGCCAGGAAGGTCGTGAGGGCAGGACACGACTGTCCGGGTTCGAGCGAAGCGCGTTCAGCATCCGGGCGTCCAGCCACTGTTCGCCCCACGTGTCCCCTCCGAAGGGGGAAGGGCGCTCGAGTGCCGCGGCCTCCAGCTGGGCATGGGCGAGCCGGTCCATCCAGGGCTGCAGGCAGTCTCGGGCCATGTGCTTCCGCCTTTTGCGTGGGAGTCGGGGGGAAATGGCTGCAGTCGCCATGCCATGCCCTCGCGTAGGAGACGCGCCAGGGGCTCGGCATGAGACACTGGCGGGGCGAGGCTCCCTGGCCGCGGGGCGTCCTGACACCCGCGGCCGACTTGACGTCGGGTGGGCCTCCGGAGAGGAACGTGGACGGACATGGCTCTCCTGCTGGCACATGAAGTCGAAGCCCCTCGCCCGTGCAGCTATTTGCCGGAGCGGCAGGCCTCACTAGAAAACCTGGTGATGCAGGAAGTGTCACCGGAGGAGTACGAACATCTGTTGATGCGCGGGTGGCGCCGGTTCGGGCCGCTGTATTTCCGGCCCGCGTGCGCCTCGTGTGGCGAGTGTGTCTCGCTGCGGCTGCCGGTGGAGTCCTTCCGCCCCAACCGCAGCCAGCGCCGCGCGCGGGCGGCCTGCGCGCACCTGCGCGTGGAGGTGGGCGTGCCCCGCGTGGACGACGAGCGGCTGGCGCTCTACCGGGCGTGGCACGCGGAGCGCGAGTCCTCGCGGGAGTGGGACCCCTCGCCGCTCACCCCGCGCGAGTACTCGCTCCAGTTCTCCTTCCCGCATCCGTCCGCGCGCGAAGTCGCGTACTACGACGACGGCGCGGAGGGCGGCCCCCGACTGGTGGCGCTGGGCATCTGCGACGAGACGCCGCGCGCGTGGAGCGCGGTGTATTTCTTCTATGACCCGGACTACGCGGCCTTGTCTCCGGGCACGGCGAACGTGGTGTTCCAGGTGGAGCTGGCGCGGGCGCGGGGAATCCCCCACGTGTACCTGGGCTACCGCGTCCAGGCCTGCGCGTCACTGCGCTACAAGGGCGGCTTCCGTCCGCACGAGCTGCTCGTGGGACGGCCCGCACTGAACGCGCTCCCCGCGTGGGAGCCTCCGGCGGCGCCCGAGCCCACCGCCGAGCCTTCAGGCACCCCGTAGCCGAAGGCGTGTCAGCCCGCGCTCAGGAGCGCCCGGTCGAAGTGCTCGCGCAGCCGGCGCGCGTACTCCTCTGGGGCGACGCGCGCGTACCCGCCATGGCCCGCGCCTTCCACGACCCACAGGGCCTTGGGCTCGCAGGCTGCGCGGAAGAGGCTGGCCTGGAGCTTGGCGGGCGCGTCCGGGTCCACGTCGCCGTTGACGAGCAGCAGGGGCCGGCCCTGGAGCTGGCACATGCCGTCGATGGGGCGCACCGCGTCCACGTCCACGCCCGCGTGCCGCAGTGTCCACAGCACCGGCTCCGCGCTGAACGCACCCCACCGGCCGTAGCCCGAGTACACGTCCGCCTCCAGCGCGGGGTACGCGCCCGCGGCGGCCACCGCCTTCACGCGGGCGTCCGTCTCCGCCACCAGCAGCGCGGTGGTGCCGCCCATGGAGAAGCCGAAGAGCCCCAGCCGCGTCGGGTCCACGTCCCGCCGCGCGGAGACGAAGTCCAGCGCGGCCGTCACGTCGCGCCGCTCGCTGTCTCCCCACGTCACCCGGTCTCCGCCACTCTCCCCATGCGCGCGCAGGTCGAACAGCAACACGCCATAGCCTGCGCGGGCCAGGGCGCGGGCCTCGAAGAGCAGTTGCGCGCGGTTGTCCGCGAAGCCGTGCACCAGCACGACGGCCGCCCGGTTGCGCGACGGCACATACCAGCCGCGCAGCGTCAGCCCGTCCGCGCTGGAGAACGTCACGTCCTCCAGGCCCGCGAACTCCGGAGAGACCTCGGGCCGCTCCACCGGCACGTGTGGCGGATGCAGCAGCCCCAGTCCGATGCGGTGTCCGCGCACCACCAGGGCGCCGGCGACGGCGACCAGCACGAGCAGCGACAGCAGGAGGAGGACACGGCTCGGGCGGAGTGGGATTTTCACGGGAAGGGCAAGGAGGCGTGGGGCGGAGCCACTCTAGTCGAGCCCCCTGTCGACCCGCGTCAGGCTGGTGGCTTGGCTCTCTAGAGAACAGGCCCCGGGCGCCTTCTGTTGGCGGGTATGGCTGCTTGGACTACGGTGCACCCGCCTTCTGGGAGTGGGGGCTGATGCTGCAACCAGTGCCACGAGACGCCTCGAAAGACCCCATCCGGAAGCGAGTGCTCTTCACGCTCGTGTTCCTGGGCGGGGGCGGTATCGAGCGCTCCGTGTGCAACATCCTGGAGGGGTTGGATCCACGCCGCTTCGCCACCCGGTTGTTCTTCCACCACAGGCCCCCTCCGGGGCGCGAGGACCGGCTGCCCAAGAACACCGAGGTCGTCTGGGCCACGGACTCCTACGACTACCACCGGCAGAGCCTGCCGGTGTACCTCTGGCACCTGCTGCGCCACGCGCGCGAGGCCGACGTCATCGTCGCGGGGCAGGAGGGTCGCGCCGCGCTGCTGGCCTGCCTGGCGGGCAAGCTGCTCGACAAGCCCGTGGTGGGGATGATCCACTTCGACTGGGGTGCGTTCCACCGTGAGCAGCCGCGCCGGCAGCTCTGGGGGCTGCGCCTCTTGTATCCGCGGATGAACCGCATCGTCGCCTGCGGCCATGACACCGCGCGCTCCTTCCGGTCGCTGGTGCCCGTGCCCGAGGACCGGCTCCAGGTCATCCCCAACTTCGTGGACGGCGACACCGTGCGCGCCGCCGCCGAAGGGCCGCTGCCGGACTGGGCACCGGCCGTCTTCGCCAGGCCCGTGGTCATCGCCGTGGGCCGGCTGGAGCCCCAGAAGGGCTTCGACGTCCTCATCCGCAGCCATGCCCTGGCGCGTCAGCGGGGCGTGGACCAGCACCTGCTCATCCTCGGGGTGGGCTCGCTGGAGGCCGAATTGAAGGCCCTGGCGCGCTCGCTGGGCGTGGAGTCCACCGTCTTCATGCCGGGGTTCGCCTCCAATCCGCACGCGCTGATGCGGAGGGCCGCCGTGTTCGCCCTGTCCTCGCGCTTCGAGGGCCTGCCCATGGTGCTCCTGGAGGCGCTCGCCCTGGGGTGCCCGGTGGTCAGCACCGACTGTCCCTCCGGGCCGGGGGAGGTGCTGGAGCATGGCCGCCACGGCGTCCTGGTGCCCGTGGAGGACCCCCAGGCCCTGTCGGAGGCGCTGGGGCGCGTCGTCACCGACGAAGTCCACCGCAAGGACTTGTCCCGCAGGGCGCGGGCCCGGGCCGACGAGCTGTCCGCGTCCAGGGCCCTGGGGGCCTGGGAAGCGCTGCTGGCGTCCCTCTAGAAGGGCCTCCGGGAGGCCCCCGGGCGCCCCGTTGCTTCGGGGGCGGAAGGAGTCCCACGGCCCGGATGTTGTGCTTGGAGGCCCGCTGGGAACGGCGAGGGTGCAAGGAATCGCTTGCCGGCCCCGGGCGGCTTCACGAGGATTCGCCCCCATCATGACGACGACGAACGAAACGCAGGGCCTGAACTTCCTCCAGGAGATCATCGAGGAAGACCGGCGCGCGGGAAAGCACGCAGGTCGCGTGCACACCCGCTTCCCGCCCGAGCCCAATGGTTACCTCCACATCGGCCACGCCAAGTCCATCTGCCTGAACTTCGGGCTGGCGAAGCAATACGGTGGCGTGTGCAACCTGCGCTTCGACGACACCAACCCCGTCACCGAGGACACCGACTACGTCGAGGCCATCCAGCGCGACGTGAAGTGGCTGGGCTTCGACTGGGACGACCGCAAGTTCTACGCGTCCGACTACTTCCCGAAGCTCTACGACTTCGCCGTGCAGCTCATCAAGCAGGGCAAGGCGTACGTGTGCAGTCTGACGGCGGACGAGATTCGCGAGTACCGCGGCGACTTCACCACGCCGGGCCGGGACAGCCCGTACCGCACCCGCTCCGTGGAGGAGAACCTGGACCTCTTCGAGCGCATGCGCGGCGGAGAGTTCCCGGACGG
The DNA here is from genome assembly GCF_024198215.1 of Myxococcus qinghaiensis. Classification (GTDB taxonomy): domain Bacteria; phylum Myxococcota; class Myxococcia; order Myxococcales; family Myxococcaceae; genus Myxococcus; species Myxococcus qinghaiensis. The sequence goes on along the minus strand of NZ_JAKCFA010000006.1, from coordinate 447,792 downwards.
CAAGCACACGCTGCGCGCGAAAATCGACATGACTTCCTCCAACCCCGTGTTGAGGGACCCGCCCATCTACCGCATCCGCCACGCGCACCACCACCGCACCGGCGAGGCGTGGCCCATCTACCCGCTCTACGACTTCGCGCACTGCCTGTCGGATGCGATTGAGGGCATCACCCACTCCGTCTGCACGCTGGAGTTCGAGAACCGGCGCGTGCTGTACGACTGGATTGTCGACAGCCTCATCCAGGGGGACCGGCCGTACCAGTACGAGTTCAACCGGCTGAACCTCAACTACACGGTGATGAGCAAGCGCAAGCTGCTCAAGCTGGTGACGGAGAAGTACGTCTCCGGTTGGGATGACCCCCGGATGATGACCCTCAGCGGCCTGCGCCGCCGGGGCTTCACGCCGGCCTCCATCCGCGACTTCGCCACGCGCGCGGGTGTCAGCAAGACGCAGCAGCTCATCGACATGGGCGTGCTGGAGCTGTGCATCCGCGAGGACCTGAACGAGACGGCCCCTCGCGCCATGGCGGTGCTGCGCCCCCTGAAGGTGGTGGTGGAGAACTACCCTGAAGGCCAGGAGGAGCTCCTGGAGGTGCAGAACCACCCGCAGAAGCCGGAGATGGGCACGCGCAAGGTGCCGTTCATGCGCGAGCTGTTCATCGAGGCGGAGGACTTCATGGAGGTCCCCGCGAAGGGCTTCTTCCGCCTGGCGCCGGGCAAGGAGGTGCGCCTGCGCTCGGCGTACTTCATCACCTGCAAGGAGGTCATCAAGGACGCGGCCGGCAACATCACGGAGCTGCGCTGTACCTATGATCCGGCCACGCGCGGCGGTGACTCGCCGGATGGCCGCAAGGTGAAGGGCACGCTGCACTGGGTGCCGGGCAACGCGCCCACGGCCGAGGTCCGGCTGTACGACAGGCTCTTCTCCGTGGAGAGCCCGGACTCGGATGACGCGAAGGACTTCACCACCTTCCTCAATCCGGCGAGCCTGGAGGTCCTCCGGAACGCGCGAATCGAACCGGGGCTTGCCCAGGCCACGCCGGAGTCCCGCTTCCAGTTCGAGCGGCTGGGGTACTTCTTCGCGGACCCCAAGGACTCGCAGCCGGGCAAGCCCGTCTTCAACCGCACCGTCACCCTGAAGGACTCGTGGGTGAAGGAGCAGGGCAAGGGGAAGTAGTCCCCTTGTCGCTCAGGGTGTCGCCTTGCCTTTGGCGGGCGGCACCCTGCACGCGGCATGGCCCATGATGACGTCTCCGTCGACGGTGCCGGTGGGCGTGGGCGTCCAGCCCTCGGCGAGCCGGGCGTCGAGCAGGTCATCAGCGCTGGGTCGACGGTCCCACACGGAGACCGCGTTGACTCCGCCGAGTCAGGTGGTGTCGAAGACGAGGTAGCCGCCGTCCTTCCAGGGCAGCACCACGTCGTGGGTGAACTCGTCCTGCACCACCACCTCCGTCACGTCGCGCGGAGGCGTGCTGGCGAAGCCCCAGCGCACCACGTCCTGGAGCAGGGTGAGGGGCCCGAGCTCTCGCTCCAGGGCCTCCCGCTCCTCGGCAGACAGGGCGGTTCGGGTTCGGTCGATCAGCGGCACCATGCCCCGCAGTCTAGCAGGGCCGGGGGCCGCACTGTCGACCGGGAGGAACCCCGTCAGCCCTCCGGCGCTGTCAGCGGCAGCTCGGCGGTGAAGGTGGCGCCGCCGCCCTCCGTGGGCGTCAGGTGGATGCCTCCCTCGTGCCCCTCGGCGATGTGGAGCGCCATCCACAGGCCCAGCCCGAAGCCTCCGTGGTTGCGCGCGGAGACGGCGCGCTCGAAGCGGCCGAAGATGCGCTCGCCGTCCTCGGAGGCGACGCCGGGGCCATGGTCCACCACGCTGATGCGGACGCTGCCCGCCGAGGAGGCCACGCTGACCTCGATGGGCCTGCCCGCGCCGAACTTGATGGCGTTGTCGACCAGGCTCTCCACGAGCTGGCGCAGCCGCTCCGGGTCGAACCGGCCCACCACGGCGGGCGGGGCGGTCCACGCGAGCGCGGACTCGGCGCGCGCGGCCTTCTCCCGCGACCCCTCGATGACGTCCTTCACGATGGCAATCACATCCACGTCCTGGCGGACCAGCGCCAGGCGGCCGGTGACGAACTCGGACACGTCCAGCAGGTGCTCCACCAGCCGCGTCAGGCGCTGGAGCTGCTTCTCCGTCGTCTGCGCCCGGCTCCGCACCAGCTCCTCGGGTGAGAGCTGGGTGTCCGTTCGGTCCAGGTTGCGCAACAGGGTCTGGATGTTGAGCGTCAAGACGCTCACCGGGGTGCGCAGCTCATGGCTGACCAGGCTGAGGAACTCGTCACGCAGGTGCACGGAGTCCAGCAGCGCCTCCTTCTCCAGCTCCTTGCGCGTCACCTCCCGCCGCACGCTGACCATCTCCAGCTGCGTGCGCACCCGGGCCATGAGCTCGCGCGCGGAGAAGGGCTTGACCAGGTAGTCATCCGCGCCGCTCGACAGGCCCTCCACCGTGGACTCGTCGCCCGCGCGCGCGGAGAGCAGGATGATGGGGATGGCCCGCGTGCGCGGGTCGGCGCGCAGCTCGCGCACGAGGCCGAAGCCGTCCAGCACCGGCATCATCACGTCGGAGAGGATGAGGTCGGGCGGCTGGAGGCGCGCCCGCTCCAGCGCCTCACGGCCGTTCATGGCCGTCTCCACGTGGGAGAAGCGGCGGCCCAGCAACCCCGAGACGTAGCTGCGCAGGTCGGCGTTGTCGTCGACCAGGAGGATGCGCGAGGACGTCAGCGACTCGGGGATGTCCAGCTGCGCGTCGTCAGAGTTCTCCGTCGTCGCGGACTGGAGCAGGGGCGTGTCCGAGGCCGACCACCGCTGCGCCTCCTGGACGTAGGGCGCGGCCCAGGCCGCCGACGAGCGCGAGCGGGGCTTGTGGTCGATTCGCTCCTCGGGCAGGTGGGCCGAGCCGCCCGGCAGCCGCACCGTGAAGGTGGTGCCCTCGCCCAACCGGCTCGTCACGGAGACTTCGCCCCCGTGCAGCTTGACGAGCTCCTCCACCATGGCGAGGCCAATGCCCGTCCCTTCGTGGCTCCGACCCTGGGTGGCGCGCACGCGGTAGAAGCGCTCGAAGATGCGCGGGAGGTCCTCCTCGGGAATCCCCACGCCGGTGTCCCGCACCGTGAGGACCGCGCCCCCGTCGCGCCAGTGCTGGCCCACGCGAATCTCGCCCGCATAGGTGTACTTCACCGCGTTGGAGAGCAGGTTGAGGACAACCTTCTCCCACATCTCCGGGTCCACGTAGATGGGCTCGGGCAGCGGGGGACAGTCCACCACCAGCCGCAGCCCGGCGCTGCCCACCGCGGACTCGAAGGTGCTCGCCAGGTTGCGCGTGAAGGTGGCCAGGTCCGTGGGGACGTAGGTGGCCTGCGTCCGTCCGGCCTCCATGCGCGAGAAGTCGAGCAGCGTGTTGACCATCTTGTAGAGCCGCAGCGCGCTGCGGCGCACCAGGTCCAGCTGCTCCGACTCCAGGACCTTGGGCTCCCGGTTCATGGCGTCTTCGATGGGCCCGAGAATCAGCGTGAGCGGCGTGCGGAACTCGTGGCTGACGTTGCTGAAGAAGGCCGTCTTGGCCTGGTCCAACAGGGCGAGCTGTTCGGCGCGCAGTCGCTCCTGCTCGTAGGCGCGGGCACTGGCGAAGCTGGCGGCGAGCTGCCGCGCGAGCAACTGCAGGAAGCTCCGGTACTCGTCATCCAGCGCCCGCAGCGGACTGATGCCGGCGACGAACACGCCCATCAGCTCCGCGTCCGCGCCCATGGGCACCGGAAGCAGCAGCGCGCGAGTCGTGGGCTCGGGCCAGGGGCCGCCGGGGAGGGGACCGAATCTCGTCGCCAGGTCGTCGACCAGCATCTCCTTCCCCTCGCGGGCGACGCTGGCGAGCGGCCACGCGCTCGTCTCGTCCAGGCGTGGCGCGGTGGGCGCCGCGGGCGAGCCTCGGGGCAGGTTGGCGCAGGTGACGAGCTGCGCCTGCTCGCCCCGGACGACGTAGAGCAGGCCGAAGGGCAGGTCGTGGCCGGCGGGCGTGAGGACTTCTTCCAGCGCGACGAAGAGCGAATCGACCTTGGCGCTGAGCGCCGCCCGGATGGACAGCTCCCGGAGGATGGCCAGGCGCCGGTCTCCGACGACCTGCCGCGTCGTCTCGCTCGCGATGGCGAAGAGGCCGGCGATCTCCCCCGACTCGCCGATGGTGGGGTTGTAGGACCAGGTGAAGTAGGCCTCTTCCCGAAGGCCGCCGGGCCGCCGCGCGAAGTTGACGTTGCCGTTCTCGATGAAGAGCGGCTCTCCCGTCTCGTGCACGCGCTGCATCAGGGGGCCCAGCAGCTTCCACTCCTCCGCCAGCGCCTCCGAGCCGCGCGCGCCCAGCGTCAGCGGATGCTTCGTCCCGAGGATGGGCCGGAACGGGTCGTTGTAGAGCATGTTCAGCTCCGGCCCCCAGAACAGGATGATGGGGTACGGAGAGCGCAGCATCGTGCTGACCGAGGTGCGCAGCGACTGGGGCCAGCGCTCCATCGGCCCCAGCGCCGTTGTCCGCCAGTCGAAGGCGCGCATCAGGGCGCCCATGTCGCCGCCGCTCAGGATGAATTGCTCCCGCGAGGCGTCCTTCGCGGGCACCGGGCGCGGGGCCACGGCGAGCTGTCCGGAGGGCGGCTCGGCGGGGAGCCAGAAGGAGAACGTGCTGCCGGTGTCGGAGGTGGCCTCCAGGAGGAGCTGTCCGCCGTGGCTCTCCACGATGCCCTTGGCGATGGAGAGCCCCAGGCCATGGCTGTCGCGCCGCTTCTGGGCCGCGTGCCAGTGACGGTCGAAGAGGTGGCGCTGGGCCTCGGGTGAAAGGCCTGGGCCGCTGTCCGTCACGCTGAAGCGGATGCCGGGCATCCCCGGGGCGTGTCCGGCCCGCAGGTGGATGCGGCCTCCCGGCCCGGGCGGCGTGAACTTGATGGCATTGGAGATGAGGTTGCCGAACGCCTGGAGGAAGCGCTCCCTGTCACACTGCAGGATGAGTCCGGGCGTCACCTCGCTGTCGAGCGACAGGCCCTTCTCCGCCGCCTGGGGCTCGAACTGCTCCTGGACTTCGTGCACCAGGTCTTCCACGCGCTGCGGCCGCGGGTCGACGGAGAGCGTCCCGGTGTCGATGCTCGCCAGGTCGAGCAGGTCGTCGATGAGCCGGTTCATCCGGGTGGCGGCGCGGTGAATCGACTCCGCCTGCTTGTGCACGCGCGCGCCCTTGTCGCCCTCCCGGGAGCTTCGCTGGAGCAGCTCGGCGGCGGTGCGGATGGTGGTGAGGGGCGAGCGCAAATCGTGACTGACCACCGCGAGCGTCTCTTCTCGCAAGCGGGTGGCGCGCTGGGCCTCCTCGAGCAGGCCTCGGGCCTCCTCCGCGTGGATGCGCTCGGCGCGGAGCGCCTCCTGCCGGAGCTGGGACACGGTGAGCAGGGCGTTGACGCGTGCCCTGAGCTCGTTGGCGGAGAAGGGCTTGACCAGGTACTCGTCCGCGCCGCTGCGCAGCCCCTCGATGGTGGCCTCTTCGCCGGCCCGCGCGGACAGCAGCAGGATGGGGATGAAGCGCGTGCGCTCGTCGGCGCGCAGGGCCCGCACCAGCTCCAGGCCGCCCACGCCCGGCATCATCACGTCGGAGAGGATGAGGTCGGGGGGATTCTCACGCGCGGAGGCGAGCGCCTGGGCGCCATGGCTCACCGCGTCCACGCGCCAGTGGGGTGACAGGAGCCGCAGCAGGTAGCCGCGCATGTCGACGTTGTCGTCCGCCACGAGGATGCGCGCCTCGGAGTGGGAGAGGGCGGGTCCGGTGAGGGAGGGCACCGGCTCGTTCCACTGGGAAATCTCGGCCAGGAACTCGCGGGCGCCAATCCCCGTGGAGTCGAGCGTCCGGGCCGCCCCGACCTGCTCCGGGTCCAGGTGCGCGGAGCCCGTGGGCAGGCGCACCGTGAAGGTGGTGCCCTGCTGGACGGCGCTCGTCACCGTCACGGTGCCACCGTGAAGCTTGACCAGCTCCCGCACCAGCGCGAGCCCGATGCCCGTGCCCTCGTGGCTGCGCCCCTGCGCGCCTTCGACGCGGTGGAAGCGGTCGAAGATGCGCGGCAGCTCCTCCTCCGGCATGCCGATGCCCGTGTCCCGCACCGTCAGCTCCACGCTGTCATCCAGCCACTGCAGCGCGATGTGGACCTGGCCCTTGAAGGTGAACTTCAAGGCGTTGGAGAGCAGGTTGAGGACAACCTTCTCCCACATCTCCGGGTCCACGTAGACGGAGTCGGGCAGCGGCGGGCAGGCGACGACCAGCTCCAGCCCCGCGGTGGTCATCGCCGAGTCGAAGCTGCTGACCAGGTCGCGCGTGAGGGCGGACAGGTCCGTGGGGATGAACGACGCCCGGGCGCGGCCCGCCTCCAGCCGGGCGAAGTCGAGCAGGGTGTTGACCAGCTTCTGCAGCCGCAGCCCGTTGCGGCGCACCATCTCCTGGCGCTCGCGTTGCGGCGGGGGGAGGGGATGCTCGGCATCCATCAGCGCGTCCTCGACGGGGCCGAGCATCAAGGTGAGGGGCGTGCGGAACTCGTGGCTGACGTTGCTGAAGAAGGCGGTCTTCGACCGGTCGATCTCCGCCAGGGCCTCCGCCCGCCGCTTCTCCTCTTCGTGGGCGCGGGCGTTGCTGACGGCCGTGGCGAGGTGGTCCGTCACCAGCCCGAGGAACCCCCGGTAGTCGTCGTCCAGGGCGCGCCGCGCGCTCACGCCCGCGACGAGGAAGCCATGAGGGCGCTCGGCTCCGGGGCGGGAGATGGGCAGCACCAGGACCGAGTGGGGGGACTCGGACCATGGGCCGCCCGGGAGGTCGCCGAAGCGGGTGCGCGCGTCGGGGATGAGGTGGCCTCCCCGGGCCTCCAGGGCCTCGGAGAGGGACCAGGTGGCGCCGGGCGGAAGGTCGCCGAACCGCGAGGCGGCCCGGGCCTTCGTCTCCCAGCCCGTCGCCTCCATCAACTCGGAGGACAGCTCGCCGCTGGGACCCAGGCGATAGAGCAGGGCGAAGGGAACGTCGTAGGCGTTGCCGGCCAGGGCCCGCGCGGCCTCGCGCCAGGCGTCCTCCTCGCGCTTGACGGTCCCCGCGCGCGCCGCGAGGTCCCGGAGGGTCCGCAGCCGTCGTTCGCCGAGCACCCGGCCCGTGGTCTCCGTCAGGGTGACGAGGATGCCTCCGACGCCCCCGCTCTCGTCCCGGATGGGGCTGTAGGAGTACGTGAAGTAGCACTCCTCCAGGTAGCCGTTCCGGTCCAACGGCAGCATCCAGTCCACCGAGCCGACCGCCGCGCCTCGCCACACCCCGTCGAACAGCGGGCCGATGATGTGCCAGCTCTCGGCGAACGTCGTCTGGGCGCTGGTGCCCATGGCCGAGGGGTGCTTCGTGGCGCCGAGCACCGGCCGGTAGCCGTCATTGTAGAATTGGACGAGCTGCCGCCCCCACGCGATGTACATGGGGAAGTGGGACTCGAGCACGATGCTGACCGCCGTACGCAGCGACTGCGGCCAGGTCTCAGGAGGCCCCACGGCCGTCTTCGACCAGTCGGTGGCGCGCATGAGCGCACCCATTTCGCCTCCGCCGGCGAGCACCGCCGCGGCCACGGGGTGTAGGTCGGAACGCGCTGTCCCAGGACGTTGGGTCGAGTGGCTCATCAGAGTCGGTCATCGCCCCACACTTCGTTGCTTGCAGGACGCGGCAGGGGGGAAGGGCGAGGCCTCAACTTCAAGGATGAAGGCCTGTGTCGGCGACAATATTCTGTCGCATCCTGGGAATTGCACGGACTTGGGACACATCCGCGACCCGCGAGACATGTGTCGCCTGCTCCACATTGCGCATGCTTGCGTGAAGTTGCTCGAGGCTCCGTCAGGAGGGCAGGGGGCCGAGCACACGCGGCATGAACAAGTGGTCAGGTCTCATGAGGCGACAGGGCCTGCTCTCGCGAAGCGGCGGCGAGGTGTCCCTGGGGCCCTCGCTCCGCGTGCCCGTCCTGGAGGAAGGGGGGCTCGCGTGGGGCCTCACGGGGACGACATGGACTCCTGCGACTGCCCACCCGAGGAGGCCAGACGCCTGGGGGTCGGGTGGGCAGCTTTGTTGCTATGCGGGTCAGCGATAGGTGACGGTGAGCGACGCGTTCTGATAGCCGCCCTTCGCGCCGTAGAGCCACACGTAGTACTTGCCGCCCTCGACGTACTTGAGGTCGCAACGCTCCGCGTTGGTCTCCTTCATGCCGCGGCAGTCGTACTCGCTGTGGGTGGGGAAGGCGCCGCGACGGACGTAGAGGTCCGCGTTGCCCGTCCCGCCTTCGACCTTCACGGTGATGTTGCGGTAGCCGCCCTCCGGGGCCTCCGGAATCTGGATGAAGAAGCCATTCGTGCCGTTGGTGGCGCCGGACAGGCCACCCACCGCCACGTTGGGCTCGAGCTGGAGGTAGCCGCCATCGTACGTCATCACCAGCGACGCATTGGTGTAGGCGGTGAAGCCGTTGAGCATCACGTACCACGTGCCGTTCGTGGGCGCCGCGAAGGTGCACGTCTCGTTGTTGCCGGAGGTGTAGGGGCGGCAGTCGTAGAGGGAGGTCGTGGGGGTGTTGCCGAAGCGGACGTACAGGTCCGCGTCGCCCGTTCCACCCGACAGGGCGAAGCGCAGGTTCGTCGCGCCCTCAGGCACCTGACCGATGGCGTAGGCCTTGGCGCCACGGGCACCGGAGACGCTCACCGGGACGTTGCGCGTCAGGGGGATGGCGTCCGGGGGCTCGATGACGACGCCCACCTGCACGGCCTTCCACGCGGCGGTGACGGAGGCGACCGTCGCCGCGTCGTAGCCCAACTGGATGGCGGCCTGCTCCGTGGCGACCTTCGCCGCCTCGAAGTTGGAGGACGGAAGCAGGAGGTCCGTGTTCGCCTTGTAGACGATGCGGGCGGCCTTCTCGATGCCGACGCCCGTCACCGCGGGACGCGCGGGGAAGCGCGGATGCGTGCCACCCTGCGAGAGCAGGTAGAACGCCAGGTTGGCGATGCCGGAGCTGTAGTGGACGTCCACGCCGGAGGTGTAGTCGGCGTAGTCATCCAGCGAGGCCCCATCCAGCTTGGGGTTGAACAGGTAGCGAAGCGCGTCGCCGGGAATCTCCGGCGTCCAGACATCCTCGCCAATCATGAACGTCCCCGCGTCGATGACCTTCCCCTCCGAGTGCCACTCGCACACGGCGCCGAAGATGTCGGAGATGGCCTCGTTCAGGCCGCCGGACTCGCCGGAGTAGATGAGGTTCGACTCGTACTCCGTCACCGCGTGCGTCAGCTCGTGCGCGGTGATGTCGATGGCATTGGCCAGGTTGGTGGCGGTGTTCCCATCGCCGTCGCCGAACACCATCTGCGTGCCGTTCCAGAACGCATTCACGTAGTTCACCCGGTGGTGAACGGTGGTGATGAGCGGGGCGCCCGCGTTGTTGTAGGAGTCGCGGTTGAACAGCTCCTTGTAGCAACGCCAGACGGCCCCCGTGTTGTCGTAGGCCGCGTTGACGATGGGGTCGAGGACCGGAGGGTCTCCCTCCATGCGGCTCCCGGTGCCCGGAAGGCCCGGGCCCTGCCTGCCGTCGTAGACCCGGCGGTCCAGCGCGCCGTGGATGTGGGTGAGGCGCTCGAAGACGTCGCCCGAGCGCGCGTTGACGAGCACGGTGTCGTCCACGGGCTCGCCCTTCAGTGACTCGCCCTTCATGCGCAGGCTGTAGGCGAGCAGGAGCTGTCCGCCGTCGCGCCAGTAGACGAGCTCCGGCTTGCCCACGAGGGTGGCGTCAGCCGGCGAGGACTTGTCCTTCAGGGCCTGCTCCACCGCGAGCTCCGAGGAGACGGTGGCGACCGCTGACGAGGAGGGCAGGTCCGTGCGTGCATCTCCGTTGGCGGCGAAGACCTGGCCGTCGCGAGCGTGCAGCCGCAGCTCCGCGCCCATGATTTCGACGCCGTTGACTCGCACTCCATAGCGGAAGTGCGCATCCCCATCCGCGCCGACGTAGGCCCGCTTCAGGAAGAGCTGCTCGGGCTTCACCTTGAACAGCGGGGCCACCTGCGCCAGCACGGGTGCCAGCGTCGCGGGCTGGAGTCCCCGGAGGGCGGCCTCGCTGGTCGGCGCTGCGCCAAAGGGCCCCTTGACGAAGGTGGGCACGGAGTCCTTGTCGACGGCGAGGACCTGGTGCGCGCCCGTGAGCGCCTCCGAGGTCTTCTCGTTCACCGCTTCCTTGCTGTCCTTCGGAGGGGTGGCCTCGGTGCAGGCCCCCATGGTCAGGCACAGCAGCGTGGCACCTACGACTCCGCGACCTCTCTTCAAAAGCATGAGCTTCCCCCAAACGAATGATGAGGTCGCCATGGTGAAGCCAAAGGCAGTTCAATGACAAGCCACCACCCGCGACTTCATTGCATTTCATGCGTCAGGCAGGTCTGGAATCACCCGGCGAGAATGCTCGACGCTGTAGGTCTTTCATCTGTCGAATGTGAGGACATGGGACGGCGCGGCGCGTGAGACATTTCAGGTCACGTGATGCCAGGAATTGAGAACAGGCGGCCAGGGCTCACGGGCGTCCAAACGGCGACTGCCCACCCGCCGAGGAATCATTCCTCGCGTCGGGTGGGCAGCCTCACTTCTTCACGTGTCAGCGATAGGTGACGGTGAGCGACGCGTTCTGATAGCCGCCCTTCGCGCCGTAGAGCCACACGTAGTACTTGCCGCCCTCGACGTACTTGAGGTCGCAGCGCTCCACGTTGGTCTCCTTCATGCCGCGGCAGTCGTAGTCGCTGTGGGTGGGGATGGCGCCACGGCGGACATAGAGGTCCGCGTTGCCCGTTCCGCCTTCGACCTTCACGGTGACGTTGCGATAGCCGCCTTCCGGGGCCTCCGGAATCTGGACGAAGAAGCCGCTCGAGTCGTTCGTGGCGCCGGACAGGCCACCCACCGGCACGTTGGGCTCGATGGGGAAGAAGCCGCCCTGGTACGTCATCACCAGCGACGCGTTGGCGTAGTCGGTGAAGCCATTGACCATGAAGTAATACTTGCCGGGCGCCGGGGTGGCGAAGATGCACGCCTCGTTGTTGGTGGAGAGGTACGGGCGGCAGTCGTAGGAGGCGGTCGTCGGGTAGTTGCCGAAGCGGACGTACAGGTCCGCGTCGCCCGTTCCGCCAGACTGGGTGAAGCGCAGGTTCGTCGCGCCTTCGGGCACCTCACCGAAGCCATACTCCTTGGAGGCCCGGGCGCCGGAGAGGACGATGGGGACGTTGCGCGTCAGGGTGTGCGGGTTCGGGGGCTCGAAGACGACACCCACTTGCACGGCCTTCCACGCGGCGGTGACGGAGGCGACGGTCGCCGCGTCGTAGCCCAGCTGCACGGCGGCCTGCTCTGTCAGAATCTTCGCGTTGTCGAAGTTGGTGGCGGGGAGGAAGTAGTCCCGGTTCGCCTTGTAGAAGATGCGAGCGGCCGTCTCGATGCCGATGCCCGTCACCGCGGGGCGCGCGGGGAAACGCGGATGCGTTCCGCCCTGCGCGAGCAGGTAGAAGGCCAGGTTGGCGATGCCTGAGCTGTAGTGGACATCGACGCCCGACGTGTAGTCGCCGTAGTCATCCAGCGAGTCCCCATCCTGCGTGGGGTTGGGCATGTAGCGGAGGGCATCTCCCTCGATGGCGGGAGTCCAGATGTCCTCGCCCACCAGATACGTCCCGGCGTTGAGGGTCTTGTTCTCCGCGTGCCACTCACACACTGCGCCGAAGATGTCGGACAGCGCCTCGTTCAGTCCGCCCGACTCGCCGGAGTAGATGAGGTCCGAGTCGTTCTCCGTCACCGCGTGCGTCAGCTCGTGCGCCGTCACATCCAGGCCGAGGGCCAGGTTGATGGCGGTGACGCCGTCGCCGTCGCCGAACACCATCTGCGTGCCGTTCCAGAACGCGTTCACATAGTTCACCCGGTGGTGAACGGTGGAGATGAGCGGAGCGCCGTTGCCGTCGATGGAGTCGCGGCCGAAGAGGTCGTGGTAGCAATTGTAGACGGCGCCCAGGTTGTCATAGGCGGCGTTGACGATGGGGTCCGAGACGGGGGCTTCGCCTTCCTGGCGGCGCAGGGGCCCAGGCAGGGTGGTGCCGTTGAGTCCGTCATGGACCCGGCGGACCAGCGCCGAGTGGATGTTGGTGAAGCGCTCGAACAGGTCTCCGGAGCGCGCGTTGACGAGCACGGTGTCGTCCACCGCCAGGCCGTCCGCCTGCACACCCGTCACCCGCATCCGGTAGGCCAGCAGGTACTGGTCGCCGTCGCGCCAGTAGACCAGCTCCGGCTTGCCGGCGATGACGGCCTTGGGCGGGGTGGCGCGGTCCTTCTGAACGGACTCCATCGCCAGCTCAGCGGAGACGGTGGCGCCCACCGGCGCGGGCAGGTCGGTGCGTGCCATGGCGTTGGCGAGGAGGACCTGGCCATCGCGTCCGTGCAGCCGCAGCTCCGCGCCCATGACCTCCACGCCGTTGAGGCGCACGCCGTAGCGGAAGTGGGCCTCCCCGTCGGAGCTGACGTAGGCCTTCTTCAGGAAGAGCTGCTCGGGCTTCACCTTGAACAGCGGGGCCACCCGCTCGATGACGGGCGCCAGCGTCGCTGGCTGGAGTCCCCGGAGGGCGGCGGCGCTGGTCGGCGCGGCGCCAAACTGTCCGCTGACGAAGTGGGGAACGGAATCCTTTCCGTCCTTGGGTGTGCTGGCCTCGGCGCTGGCCCCCAATGTCAGGCATAGCACCGTGGCACCTACGACTCCGCGACCTCGCTTCAAGAGCATGCGCTTCCCCCGGACGAATGATGAGGTCGCCATGGTGAAGCCAAAGGCAGTTCAAGAACAAGTCGACAGGAGCAACTTCATTGCATTTCCCGCAATGCATGAGGAGTGTGACATTTTCTGTCACAGTGTGCCAGGTGTTGAGATTTTCTGTGGGTCATCAGCCCGGGACTACTTGGCGGCGCGGGGTGGCGAGGACCCTGTGTTAATGTGCGAGACATGAGGACGGATGGCAACAGCCTTCGTGCCCCTGGGGGTACCTGGCGGTGAGTCCGGCTCGGGAGATTCGCGCCGACTTCGACCGGGCGTCCCTGGTGGTCTACCAGGCCTACCCGGACGCCATCGCGGACGTGGCGGTGAGGCAGCAGAAGTTCGGCCCGCCGTTCTCCATAGGGCGGATGACGTGGATCAAACCCAGCTTCCTGTGGCTCATGCATCGCTCCAACTGGGGCCGCAAGAGCGGGCAGGAGCGGACGCTGGCGGTGCGCCTTCGGCGCAGCGGCTGGGAGGCGGCGCTGGGGGAGGGCGTGCTCACGAGCTACGAGCCCAGGGCCCATGGCTCTCCGGAGGCCTGGCGCCAGGCCTTCGAGCGCGCGTCCGTGCACGTCCAGTGGGACCCGGAGCGCACGGTGCGGGGTGCGGGCCTGTCCCACGACAGCATCCAGGTGGGCCTGGGGCGCGGCATCATCCAGCGCTTCGTGGATGACTGGGTGGTCTCCATCACCGACCTAACGCCCCTGGTGCAGAAGCTGCGCAAGCACCTGGACGAAGGTCGCGCGGACCAGGCCACCCGCCTGCTGCCGAAGGAGGCTGTCTATCCGGTGTCGGCGGAGCTGGTGCGCCGGCTGGGCATGTGAGGCCCGGGGCGCGCCGTCGGAATCCCTGGCGGCCCACCCCCGCCACGCTACGGGGCGAGCGTGTTCTTCATCACGGTGAAGCAGTCGGCGGGGTAGACAATCTCATGGCCATGCACGCCATGGGATTGGGTGAAGGTGCCGACCGTCTGGTTCCGCGGTTCGTCATGACGACCGCGGCCCACGGGTTTCTCGGGGCCTGAGTCATTCGAGGAGGCGGGCGGCGAGATGGCCCGCCACGTCCGCGTGGTACGTCGCATCGCCCGTCACGCGGACGTACTCGTTCTGGTGCTCACCTTCCCCGTACCCAGCCAGGTGCTCCTTGCTCGAAGCGGCGATACGCTGGTGTTCATCCCAGCGCGGAGCACTGGGGCTGGCATCTCAACAGGAGCAGGGGGTCTGACATGGGAATCACGATGTCGCCGCAGGAGTACGCCACGGCTTTTCGGCTGCTGGCCGCCACGGCGCGCCACCCCGAGAACATCGCGCGGGTCGTCGAGGAGCGGATGCTCCCAGGGCTTCCGCTCCAGCGCGCGCTGCTGGACGTGGGCGCCGGGTCTGGCAAGGTGGCCGAGCGACTCGCGCCGCACTTCGGCTCACTCACGCTGCTCGAGCCCAACCGCGAACAGATATCAGGACTCAAGCTCGACAAGGCCAGGGTCCTCGTCGAGCCCCTGGAGCGCTTCGACTCCTCCGAGCAGTACGAGCTCGTCCTGTGCTCACACGTCCTGTACCACGTGCCCCTCTCCGACTGGGGCGCCTTCATGGACAGACTGCTCTCGTTCGTCCGCCCCGGCGGCTACTGTCTGCTCATCATGGCCGCCGCCCGGGGGCCCACCTATGAGCTGTGCCGTGACTTCGCGGAGACGCTGAACTTCGGCGAGCTGATGCTGGACACCGTGCGCGGCAAGCACCTGCCCCACGAGGTGCTTCCGACGATGAGCGGCTTCGTCGCGCAGACCTTCGAGGAGATGTACACGCTCTGCCGCTTCTTCGTCCTCGAAGGCTGCTTCACCGCGGAGCAGCTCGCGGCCATGAGCCCGGAGCAGGCCCGCGAACTCGACCGGAAGCTGCGCCTGCATACCGAGCGCTGCCGGGGCCCGGACGGGGTGTATCGCCTGGAGCAGGACGAGGACGTGGTCCTCATCCCCAAGCTCTGACGCCCACCCAAGGCGCGGGAGGATGTCCAATCATGGCCCCTTCCGCGCACGCCGGGGCTCAGCCCAGGAGCCGCTCCCCCATGAGGAAGCCCACCGTCATGGCCACCACCAGCAGCGCGCCCTGGAGCTTCGGCGGCGCGGGCAGGGGAATGTCGAGCAGCCTGCACCCCGCGCCAATGAGGAGCGCGAGGGCGAATCCCAGCAGGGCCAGCATCATGAGCGCGTCCCCTGCGTCTCGCCGGTGGGGCCCCCGCAGTTGACGTGGTTGCGCGCGGGACGGGACGCCAGGAGCTTGTCGGTCAGCGTGTAGCCGCTCGTCATCGCGACGACGAGCAGCGCGCCCACCAGCACCGGCGGCGCGGGCGCGGGCACCCCCAACCAGCGGCAGCCGAATCCAATACCCAGGCCCAGGAGCAGGCCCACACACAGTTTCCAGTTCATGAGTCGTTCTCCAAGGGGGTGAGACGGGGACTCATCGGCGCGGCGCCGACGAAGTGACGAACGGACGGCGGATGGCTGTCCTGGTGGAGCGCGCGCAGCGTGTCCTGCAGCGCCTTCTCCTCATGTGTGACGCGCTCGTGCTGACGCAGGTGCTCCATCCACGAGCCCACGACGAAGTACTCCAGGAAGCGCCCGGGCTCCGCCGTGTCCTCCATGACGTCCCACTGCACCGCCCCGTCCCGTCGCCGGGTGTCGCCGAGCTGGCGGATGAGGGGCAGGAACGCCGCGCGGTCCTTGGGGGCGATGCGGTACTCCACGGTGATGAGCACCGGGCCCCGGTCCTGCTCGATGGCCTCGGTCAGCTCCGGCGCCGGCCAGTGCGCGGAGGGCGCCGTGTTGCGCGTCATGGCCGCGCTCAGCTTGAAGCGCAGCGAGAAGGCCCCCGCGAGCACCGCGGCCACCGCCGCCACCGTCAATGAGAGGGGAACTCCGAAGCGCTGGGCCACGGAGCCCCACAAGAGGCCGCCGCTGGCCATGCCCGCCGAGAAGACGACGATGTACAGCGACAGCGCGCGGGCGCGGACCCATGTGGGCACCGACACATGCGCGGCCGTCTGGAGCGAGGACAGCACGCTGATCCACGCCAGGCCGTTGAACACCATGGCCACACCCAGCACGGGCATGAGGCGCACGTGGGCCACCACGAGCATGGTGAGCGCGTAGAGCAGCGTGGCGCCGAACACCAGCCTGTCCACGCCCAGTCGCGACCGCAGCTTGGGAAGCAGGATGGCGCCGGAGACAGCGCCCGCGCCGATACACGTCAGCAGCAGGCCATATGTGCCCGCCCCCGCGCCCAGCTCCTTGCGCACGACGATGGCGAGCTGCGCGGGCAGGGCGCTCGCGAAGACATAGAAGCAGGCCGACTTGAGCAACACCGAGCGCAAGTCCCCGGAGCGCGCCGCGTAGCGAAGCCCCGCGCGCAGGGCGATACCGAAGGGCTCCGAGGGCAGCGTCGAGACTGTCTTCTCCCTCCGCCAGAACCACAGCGCCAGCACCACGCCCAGGTACGAGACGGCGTCCAGCGACAAGGCCCAGCCGACGCCGAAGCGCGCGACAATCAACCCGCCCAGGGCCGGCCCCACCGAGCGCGCGATGTTCATCCCGATGGAGCTCAGCGCCACGGCGGGCGCCAGCAGCGGACGCGGCACCAGCTCCGTGGTGGTCGCCGCCTGCGCCGGCATGGCCATGGCCGCGCCCGTCCCGAGCGCGAAGGTCAGCCCCAGCAGGACCCACTCATCCATCCGGTCGACGAGCGAGCACCAGGCCAGCACCGTCGCCATGACGAGCATCCAGAGCTGCACGATGATGAGGTAGCGCCGCCGCTCGACGATGTCCGCCAGCGTGCCCGCGAAGAGCGCGAACACCACGACGGGCAGCGTCGTCGCGGACTGCACCGCGGCGACCATCAGCGGCGAGCCGGTCCGCTCGGACATGAACCAGGCGGCCGCGACGTCATGGACCCAGGTGCCCACCTGACTGGCCAGCACCGCCAGCCACATCATCCGGAAGGTGGCGTGGCGCAGCGGGGCCAGGGGACCGACCTCCGGCGCGGGGATGGCCGCCGAGGCCGCGACGACATTCGACTCAGAAGGCATGGCAGAGGCACCCGAGCGCGCCCCAGAAGCCGGTGTCATCGCTCGTGGGGACCTGGTGGCGTGAAGCGTGAGTCCTGCCATGGCCATGCATGGCGCAGGAGTCTCCATGGGCATGCGAGGCCCCCTGGAAGGCGGCCCGGGCCTGGGCGACGGTGCCGCCCTGGTAGCCGCCGAACCGGTTCACCGGAGACCAGTCCGGCATCGGCCGGGGGAGCTGGGGCGCGAGCGGGCCGAAGTCTCCAGCGCCGTGCACCACCTTGCCACCCACCACGGTGAGGACGCTGGTGATGTCGAGGATGGACGCCTCCGGCACCTGGAAGAAGTCCGACGACAGCACGGTGAAGTCCGCGAGGTAGCCGGGCTTCAGGAGTCCCTTGCGCTCCTGCTCGTGGGAGAACCACGCGCTGCCGTGTGTCCACAGGCGCAGCGCTTCTTCACGCTCCAGGAGGTTGTCCTCGCCATACATGGCCAGCCCGCCCAGCGTGCGTCCGGTGACCATCCAGTAAAGCGCCACCCACGGGTTGTAGCTGGCCACGCGCGTGGCATCCGTGCCGGCGCCCACGGGCACGCCCAGCTCCAGCATCTTTCGCACCGGGGGCGTGCGGCGGACGGCGTCAGTGCCGTATCGCTCCGCGAAGTACTCGCCTTGGAAGGCCATGCGGTGCTGCACGGCGATGCCGCCGCTGAGCGCTCGCACGCGCTCGATGTTGCGCTCGGAGATGGTCTCCGCGTGGTCGATGAGCCAGTGCAGGCCGTCCAGCGGCACGTCCCGGTTCACCTTCTCGTAGACGTCCAGCACCCGGCTGATGCTCTCGTCATACGTGGCGTGGATGCGGAACGGCCAGCGCTTCTGGGCCAGGAGGCGCACCACCGCCTCCAGCTCTCCCTCCATGCCCGCGGGCAGCTCCGGCCGGGGCATGCGGAAGTCCTCGAAGTCCGCGGCGGAGAACACGAGCATCTCGCCCGCGCCGTTGTGGCGCATCATGTCGTCGCCCTGGCGCGGGGTGAGCATGCCCGTCCAGCGCTCGAAGTCCGCCACCTCCGCGCCCTTCTTCTGGGTGAAGAGGTTGTAGGCGATGCGCACCGTCAGCTCGCCGTCGGCGTGCAGCTTCTGGATGATGTCGTAGTCCTCCGGGTAGTTCTGGAAGCCGCCGCCCGCGTCGATGACGGAGGTGACGCCCAGCCGGTTCAGCTCGCGCATGAAGTGGCGCGTGGAGTTGAGCTGGTACTCCGGAGGCAGCCGGGGCCCCATGGCGAGCGTCGCGTAGAGGATGAGCGCGTTGGGGCTGGCCAGCAGCAGGCCCGTGGGGTTGCCGCGCGCGTCGCGTTCGATTCGTCCGCCAGGCGGGTCCGGCGTCTCCTTGCCGTAGCCCACCGCGCGCAGGGCGGCGCGGTTGAGCAGCGCCCTGTCATACAGGTGGAGGATGAAGACGGGCGTCTCCGGCGCGGCCTCGTTGAGCTCCTCCAGCGTGGGCAGGCGCTTCTCGACGAACTGGTGCTCGCTGAAGCCACCCACCACGCGCACCCACTGCGGCGCGGGCGTGCGGGCCACCTGCTGGCGCAACAGCGCCATCGCGTCCGAAAGCGAGCGCACACCGTCCCAGCGCAGCTCCAGGTTGTAGTTCAGCCCGCCGCGAATCAGGTGGATGTGGCTGTCATTGAGGCCGGGAATCAGCCGCCGCCCGCCCGCGTCGATGACCCGCGTGCCGGGCGTGGCGAGCGCCAGGATGGAGGCCTCGTCTCCCACGGCCTCCACGGTGCCCCCGGAGACGGCCAGGGCCTGGGCCTGGGGATGGTCCCTGTCCAGGGTGGTGATGCGGGCGTTGCGGACAATCAGGTCGGCCATGGAGATGCTCGTGCGCGGAAGAGGGACGCGGACAACGACACGACGACGGACGCGGCCCGGGTGACCGTGGGCGCGCGTCCATCGCCGGGGTACGACGAGGCGCTTGCGGCGTCAGTGCCCGCCGCCCTCGGAGGCGTTGAACATGGACTTGGCGTACTGGACGCCCAGGCCGTAGCCGCCGCCGTTGCTGACGGCGATGCCCGTGGTCATCGCGTAGGTGGCGCCGCGCGCCCAGTCCCGCTGCAGCTCCAGCAGGTACTGGAGGCTCGTCATGGGCATGGCGCCTGCCTGAATCATGCGCTGCACCGCGCGCTCGTGGGCCTCCTCGGAGATGTCTCCGCTGGCGTCGGTGATGACGTAGACCTTGAAGCCCTGGTCGATGGCCGACAGCACCGGACCGACGATGCACACGCCCGTCCACAGGCCGGCGAACACCAGCCGCTCCTTGTCGAAGCGGTTGACCTGGTCCGTCACTTGCGAGTCCTCCCACGCGTTCATCGTGGTGCGGTCCAGGACCTTGGCCTCGGGGAAGACCTCCTTGATTTCGGGAAACAGGGGGCCGGAGAAGCTCTTCTCCGCGACGGTGGTCAGGAGGGTGGGGACGCGAAAGCCAGCCGCCGCCTTGGAGATGAGCGACGTGTTGTTGCGCAGCAGCGAGAGGTCGATGGACTTCGTCGCGAAGGCCATCTGCGACTGATGGTCCACGAGGATGAGCGCGTGGTTGTCCGGAGTGAGCAGGTTCTTTCCGGGGGTGGGGCTGGCGTTGGGCATGAGGGCTCCTCGGGGGTGGGAATTGAGCGCTCAGGATGAAACACCCGGAAGCACCGTCAGTTCATCCCTCGTTCGGGGGAGCTTTCGGTCACCGTGCGGCGAATCCGCTGGGAGCCTGGGTATGGGTTGGCGCGAGGTGAGGGCCGCGCGAAGTGGTATTCTTCACGCCATGAATGCGATGGAGTCGAACATCCGAATCCTGGTGGCCGATGACCATCCGCTGCTGCGTGAAGGGCTCAGCGGGATGATTGCGGGTCAGCCGGACATGAAGCTGGTCGCCGAGGCGGAGAATGGCGAACAGGCGCTCCAGGCCTTCCGGACCCACCAGCCCGACATCACCTTGATGGATGTGCAGATGCCGCGGATGAATGGCATTGACGCCATCAGCGCGATTCGCGCGGAGTTCCCGGCGGCGCGCATCATCGTGCTGACGACCTACAAGGGAGACGTGCAGGCGCTGCGGGCCATCAAGGCGGGCGCGTCCGGTTACCTGCTCAAGAGCATGCTGCGCAAGGATTTGGTGGAGACCATCCGCAGCGTGCATGCCGGACGCCGCCGCATCTCCGCGGACATCGCGTCGGAGATGGCCGAGCACATGGCGGACGACGAGCTGACGGCGCGCGAGCGGGATGTCTTGAGCCGGGTCGCCGCAGGCAACGCGAACAAGGAGGTCGCGGTGCAGATGGGCATCTCCGAGGAGACCGTCAAGACGCACATGAAGAACGTGTTGACGAAGCTCTCCGCGAAGGACCGCACGCACGCGGTGGTGGTGGCCGTGCGGCGGGGCATCATCGACATCTGAGCGGAGGCGTCAGGGTTTCTTGGGGGCGTCGGGCGTGGAGGTCGCCTCGCGGGTCATCTCCACCATGGTGGGGCGCCATCCGAGGCGCGCGAACATCCGCTGAGCGGGCTCGTTCTTCGCGGCGGTGTGGAGGACGACGCGCGGCACGCCCAGGGCGGTCAGCCGGCGCATCAGCTCCTCGGCGAGCAGGGGGCCCACACCCGCGCGGCGGGCCTTCTCGTCCACCCAGAGGTCATGGAAGCCGCCGGAGCGGTCCAACAGGGCGTTCCAGTCCACGTCCTCCACGCGGCCGTACGCGTAGCCGACGACTTCACCGTCCAGCTCCGCGACGAGGACGACGGCGTCCGCCTTGCGCGCCTCGCGCCCCAGCCACCAGCGGTAGCCGGACTCCACGTCGTCCGGGAGCATGAAGCGCTGGGGGTCGAACTCATGGTGGAGCCGGGCGAGCGCCGCGCCCATGCGGCCCAGGGCGGGCTCGTCCGAGGGCTGGGCTGGGCGGAGGGTGACGGGCATGCGGGGTCTCCTTCGAGGGGGCCGGGAGCCTCACACAAGGGCCTCGGGTCCGCACGGTGTTCCACTCCGAGGTGTGTGGAGTGCTGGACGTGAATGGACGTCGTCCAGCGTCGTCTTCCTTGCTCTGTGTCCTTGCTCCCGCTTTGTCCTGTTCACTCTCGTGCGCGAGTGGCCCTGCTGCGAGCGTGCACGAAGCTGTTTCGCGTGCCGCGCAGACGCGGCGGCGTGCCGGGGGGACGCGCATCGAGATGTTCGTGTGCGAGCCCTTCGCCACCTATGCGAGCTCCACCACGAGCGACCTCGAGGAGGTCGTCGAGAAGTTCGACCTGAGGTCCGCGTGTATCAGAGCTACGCGGGCAAGTATTCGCTCGGCCATTGTCTGGAGGCGATGCGGTCCATGTCTCATGCGCAGTTCTGCACGGATATCGCCCTGTCGAAGGTCGAAAACGGCACGCCGGAGAATGTCCGCCAGGCGAAGAAGCGGCTGTTCCTCCTCGAGGCACACTGGAGCCAGGCCCGCATCCAGCACCGGATGAACGCCAATCCCGCCCGGGGCTCCATCGTCCTCCAGAACCTCAAGGCGCGCATCCAGTCCTACCGGGACGAGTGGGCGGTCAGCCTGACCAAGACGATAGAGGAGCTGGCCCCAGACCCGGTGGCACAAGTCTTCGCGACAGCTCCCCTGGGGCCCCTGGAGCTCGTCGACACTCGCGAGAAGCTCCTCGTCTACTTCGACGAAGCCACGTTCCCGGATCCGCTCGTGATTGGTCAGGACGTGGACGGCGACCTGGGGGGCTACAGTGTCGTCGCGCAGAATGGCCCCGTCTTCACCCTGCGACGCCGCTGAGGCTACCGCGCGAGCCGCTGTCCCTTGAGGCGGCGCTTCTCGCGCACGTCCGCGCGCACCATGTCCACCATGCCCGCGCCAGCGATTCCGGCGACGGCCAGGCCTCCCAGCATCACCACGTAGCTGGACATGCCCGCGCCGCCGCACTCCACGCACGCCACCGCCGGGTCGTCCGGCTCGTAGTGCACGGGCAGCTTCGTGCCGGAGGCATACCGGTGCGTCAGGCGCTGGGCATCCGGCAGCGCACCCGTGTCATTGCCCCCGAACGAAATGGTGTCCGCCGAGTAGGTGTGGCCGCCCACCGCGTACTCGTAGCGCACCTCGGGATGGAAGCGGGTGGTGCGCCGGCTGCGCAGCGTCTCCACGCCCGACGCCACCACGGTGCCCTCGGTGGTGGGCCAGCGCTCGCTCGCATGGGCCCGGTACAACATGCGCCCGCCTCCGAAGGCGAGCATCGCTCCACACAGCAGCATCAACCCTGTCAGCAACACTTTCATCATCTCGGCCTGTCCTCACGGTGTCTCGGGGGCCTGGGTGCGGGCCCGCTCCCCGAGCACTCACGGTTCGCTTCGTGCAGTGCAGAAGCCGCGCCACCAACTTCCCTCGCGAGCACGCCGAACCCCGTGGGGCACTTCGCCCCGCGTGGGGCGGTTCGCCCCAGCCTTGCCCGACGTTCGACTTCCCACCCAGGCCCCATTCGAGGGCAGACTGTCCGCCCATGCCATCCCTCGACACCGAGCTCGACACCGCCCGCCGCATCGCCCGCGAAGCAGGCGCCCTCTTGCTGCAGGTCTACGCCACCGCCTTCTCCGTCGAGGACAAGGCGGGCGGCCAGGGGCCCGTCACGGAGGCGGATACCCGAGCCAACGCCCTCATCGTGGATGCGCTGCGCCGCGCCTTCCCTGGTGACGGCGTGGTGGCCGAGGAGTCCGACAACAGCGCCGTCGCCGGCCGCTTCGAGCGCTGCTGGTTCGTGGACCCGCTCGACGGCACCCAGGAGTTCGTCAACCGCAACGGCGAGTTCGCCATCCACATCGGCCTGGCCATCGGCACCGAGGCCGTGCTGGGCGTGGTGTACCGGCCGGTGGGCGACACGCTCTACTCGGGCGTGGTGGGGCAGGGGGGCTTCGTGGAGTCGGCGGGCACGCGCCGCGCCCTGCGCGTGTCGGACGAGGCGGAGCCCGCGTCGCTGCGACTGGTGGTGTCGCGCTCGCATCGCTCCAAGCTGACGAACCAGGTGGTGGCGCGGCTGGGCATCACCCGGGAGCAGGAGTCCGGCTCGGTGGGCGTCAAGTGCGGCCTGCTCGCGGAGTCCAAGGCGGACCTCTACCTGCACGTCAGCGACAAGAGCTACCGCTGGGACAACTGCGCGCCGGAGGCCGTGCTGCGCTCGGCCGGGGGCATCCTCACGGACCTGGGCGGCACGCCGTACCGCTATGACGGCTCCGAGCTCCAGAACCTGCGCGGCCTGCTGGCCTGCAACGCCGCCGCGTTCCCGAAGGTGCAGCCCGTCGTCACCCGCTTCGCGCGCGAGGCGAAGCTCATCGACTGACGCGGGCCTCAGCCCTCGTCGGCCGCCTGACGCAGCTGCGCGTAGAGGCGGGCCAAATCCTGGAGCTGATAGTGGGCATTGAGCCCGCTGGGATTGGGCAGCACCCACAGCCGAGTGGTGCCCATCGTCTCCGGTTGGAGCCCGAGCTGTGCCTTGGGCCGCGCGAAGGCGGTGCGGTACGCGCCCATGCCCAGCACCGCGAGGAAGCGGGGGCGGTAGCGGCGCACCTTGGCCTCCAGCGAGACAGCGCCCGTGAGCAGCTCCGCCTTGTCGAGCAGGTCCGCGGTCGCCGTGGCGCGGTCGACGACGTTGGTGATGCCCAGGCCGCGCTCGCGCAGCTCGGCCTGCTCCGAGGGACGCAGCTGCCGGGGCGTGAAGCCCGACAGGTGCAGCGTGGGCCAGAAGCGGTTGCCCGGGCGCGCGAAGTGGTGGCCCATCACCACGGAGTAGAGGCTGGGGTTGATGCCGCAGAAGAGTACGCGCAGGCCGCGCGAGAGGATGTCCGGCATGGTGCGGCCAATGGCCGCGTCGAGCTGTTCCCGCGTGGGGCCTCGTGGCGAGGGCATGGGCGCATCTCGCCTCAGCCGCGCGGGGATGGCAACGCCCGGGCTGGCGGGGACGTTCCGGGTGGGGCACGCTGCGCGCTTTCTCGTTCCGAGACGGACGTCCACTCCCCACCGCTGGAGACCTGGCACATGGCGCACATCGTGACGCTGACGCTCAACCCCGCCATCGACGTCGCGACGTCGGTGCCGGAGGTCACCCCGGAGCACAAGCTGCGCTGTGGCTCGGTGCGCAGGGACCCGGGTGGCGGCGGCATCAACGTGGCGCGCGTGGTGCGCGAGCTGGGCGGTGAGTCCATCGCCGTCTACACGCGGGGCGGCGCCACGGGGCTGATGTTGGAGGAGCTGCTGGAGGAGAAGGGGCTGTTGCGCCGCTCCATCCCCGTGGAGGGCTCCACGCGCGAGAGCTTCACCGTGGCCGAGGGCACCAGCGCCCGCGAGTACCGCTTCATCCTCCCCGGGCCCGTGCTCTCCGAGCGCGAGTGGCAGCGCTGTCTGACGGCGGTGGGCGAGGTGGCGACGGGCGCCGCGTTCATCGTGGCCAGCGGGAGCCTGCCCCAGGGCGTGCCCGAGGACTTCTATGCGCGCGTCGCGCGCCTGGCGAAGGGGCTGGGCGTGCGCGCCGTCGTGGACACCAGCGGGACGCCGCTCTCCGTGGCGCTGGAGGAGGGCGTGTTCCTGGCCAAGCCCAACCGCCGCGAGCTGCGTGAGCTGACGGGCATGAAGGCGGAGGACCTGGACAGCCAGGCCGAGGCGGCGCGGGAGCTGGTGGCGCGAGGGCGCGCGGAAGTCCTGGCCGTGTCCATGGGCGCCGACGGCGCGCTCCTGACGACTCGGGACACGCAGCTTCGCGCCTCGCCTCCCCCTGTCGAGACGCACAGCTCGGTGGGCGCGGGTGACAGCTTCGTGGCGGGGCTGACGCTGGCGCTCTCCCGGGGCCAGTCGTACGAGGACGCCCTGCGCTGGGGCATCGCCTCCGGCACGGCGGCCCTGCTCTCCCAGGGCACGGACCTGTGCGCTCGGGCGGACGTCGAGCGGCTCTTCACGCGGGTGGTGGCCGTGCCGCTGGCCCGCACGCTGTAACGCCGACCCGGGTAGACTTCGCCTCCTCGGGTGGTGCCTGAGCAGGGGAGGGGGCGCCGTGTCTCTCTTTCCCCGCGACAAGAGCAGCCGGGATTGGACAGAGTGCGCTCGCGTGTCCGCCTCCACACCCCCTCTTCCCTCGACTTCCGCTTCCGCCCGTCTCGGGCCCTGGCACTGGGTCGCGTTCCTCGTCGGCGTGACGCCGCTCGTGGTGTACGC
Source organism: Myxococcus qinghaiensis (assembly GCF_024198215.1). Lineage (GTDB taxonomy): Bacteria > Myxococcota > Myxococcia > Myxococcales > Myxococcaceae > Myxococcus > Myxococcus qinghaiensis. Next base: position 422,641 of record NZ_JAKCFA010000006.1, on the reverse strand, counting down.
GTTCTCGCCTCGCATCGGCGACCTGGACCTCTACTTCAAGACGGCGCGCGCCTTCCTCGGTGGCCTTACGCCCAACCAGGACTTCCGCTTCGAGTACCCGCCCTACGCGCTCCTGTGGTTCATCCCCGCGGCGTGGGTGCGCTCCACGCAGTGGGAGTTCATCCCGCTCTTCGGGCTCCAGCTCGCGGTGATGGATGGGTTCATCAAGTGGGTGCTGCTGACCGAGGGCGCGCGCAAGTGGGGCAGGACGTGGCGCTCGGTGGTGCCGTGTCTGGCGTACTCGGTGACGTCGTGGATGGCGGCGCTCTACTACCTCAAGCGCTATGACCTCATCCCCGCGGCGCTGACGATGGCGGCCCTCTTCGCGCTGGCGCGTCGTCGCGAGACGGTGGCGGGGCTGGCGCTCTCGGTGGGCGTGGTGACGAAGCTCTACCCGGTGGTGCTGGTGCCGCTGGCCCTGGCCGTGGCCTGGAAGCGCGGCACGCTGGGCAAGCTGGTGGTGGGCCTGACGCTGGGCGTGGCGCCGCTGCTGCCGCTGAGCGCCGTGTGGCCCTGGTGGGGCTTCGCGTCATTCCACGTGGACCGGGGGCTCCAGGTGGAGTCGTTCGGGGCCTCGTTGCTGTGGGCCGCGCATCACCTGGGCCTTGCCCAGGGCGTGGTGTGGATTCACGCGCCCGCGGCGTACGAACTGCACGGCGCCGCCGCCGAGGGCGTGAGGGCGGTGAGCCGGTGGCTGTGGGTGGTGGGCTCGCTGGGCATGGCCGCCGTGGGTGTGTGGTCCGTGCGTCGCCGCGCCCCGGAGCGGGTGGAGGACCTGGCGCGGCTGGCGCTGGGGCCGCTGGTGGCCTTCATCATCCTCAACCCGGTGCTCAGCCCGCAGTTCCTGACGTGGGTGATGGGCGCGGCGGCGCTGGCGCTCCTGTCCGGCTCGCGCACGGTGCCCGTGCTCATCCTCGTCGCCGCCGTCCTGTCGCGAGGCGTCTTCGTGGGCCCCTCGTACAAGTACGGGCTGGGCATTCCCCAGACGCTGCTGCTCCTGGCGCGCAACGGGATGCTGTTCGTCGCGGGCTACCTGCTGCTGCGGGATGCGTGGCGGCGGGTGGCCTCGGATGACGTGGCGCCCACGGCGTCGTCGGAGCGGGACTTCCTGCCCGCGTCGGTGGAGGCGGCCTGTGGGGAGCCCGCGGGAATCGGCCTGGCGAGTCAGCGCCGGTAGGGCGTTCCGTTCTTCATCACCCAGCGGACCTTGCGCACCGCGGAGATGTCCCGCGTGGGGTCTCCCTCCACGGCGACGAGGTCCGCGAAGAGCCCCGCCTTCACCCGCCCGAGCCGGTCCTCGCGGCGCAGCATCTTCGCGTTGCCGGACGTGGCCGCCTGGAGCACCTGCACGGGCGTCATGCCGTACTCCACCATCAGCTCCAGCTCGCGCCCGTTCTCCCCGTGGGTGAAGACGCCCGAGTCTCCGCCCACGCACATGGGCACGCCCGCAGCGAGCGCCGCGCGGAAGCTGGTGCGCTTCTCCTGAATGGAGGCGGGCTCCGGGTCCACGCCCTTCTTCCAGCCGTGGTAGCGAAACAGCGCGTCGCCCGCCGCCAGCGTGGGGCAGAGGAAGACTCCGCGCTGCGCCATGAGGCGGAAGACCTCGGGCGTTCCTCCATCGCCGTGTTCGATGCTCTGGGCGCCGGCGAGGACCGCGCGGCGCATGCCCTCGGGCGTGCTGGCGTGGACGGAGACGGGGCGGCCACCGTCGCTCGCCGTCTCCACGATTCGCTTCATCTCCTCCAGTGAGTAGGTGGGGCGGGCCTCGCCCGAGGGGCCCCAGCGATAGTCGCCGTAGACCTTCACCCAGTCGGCGCCCCGGCCCATCTGTCCGCGCACCGCGCGCACCAGGTCATCCACACCGTCGGCCTCCTCGGCGCCCTGGGGGACGTGCCACTCGGGGGCGAAGCCCTTGGGGCCGTAGGTGCCGCTGGCCACCAGCGCCCGCGTCGCCACGAGCAGTCGGGGCCCGGGGATGATGCCCTGCTGAATCGCCTGCTTGAGGCCGACGTCGGCGTCGCCCGCGCCCTCGGTGCCCAAGTCGCGCGCGGTGGTGAAGCCCGCGAGCAGCGTCTCGCGCGCATGCTGGGTGGCGCGGGCCACGCGCAGGGACAGGGACTCCTTCAGCACCTGGTCGTTCCAGGTCGCTTCGTTGTACGGGTGGAGGAACAGGTGCGAGTGGCCCTCGATGAGGCCGGGCAACAGCGTGGTGCCCGCCAGGTCGATGACCTCCGCGCCCTCGGGTGGCTTCACCTGGGCTTCGGGCCCGGCGGCGATGATGCGCTCTCCGGTGACGAGGACGACCCAGCCCGCATGGGGCTTGGGGGTGACGCCGTCGAAGACGCTCGTGGGGCGCAGCAGGTACGACTTTGGCGCAGGAGCCGAAGCTCCCGTCTGCTGGGCCGAGGCCGTGGTGACGACGAGGGCGAGGAGGAGGGCGCGCATGGCGGTGCCTGGGCGTGGGTGTGGGGGAGGGGATGATGGCGCGGGGGCAGGATGGCAGCCACTTCGCCGCTCACTGCCCTGGAGGGCAAGCCGGACTGAGAGGGAGCTTCAGCCAGGCTCATCCCTCGCGCTGCGAGCGCCCGTGGGGGGTGGTTAAACCCAAGGGCATGGCCCGAGAACAGAGCGTCAATGCGTTGTTGCCGGTGGAGGCCGAGCTCCAGAAGGAGAGGGCTTCCGCGCTCAGGCGCACCGGCGAGAAGCTGGAGAAGGCCCTGGCCGCGCTGGAGGGCGCGGAGCGGGAGCTGTTGATGGCCCGAGGCCCCGCGCGGGTGGTGCGCCTGGAGCGCTACCGGGTGCTGCGCAAGGAGGCGGAGCTTCAGCGCTGGTACCTGATGGTGCAGCGCGAGGCCTGCGGCATCCGCAACAACCGGGAGTTGGACCTGGTGTACCCGATGCCTCCGCTGGTTCGGGAGTGACACCAGTCCTGTGACTAGGGCGTGGCGCGCCAGGCGGCGATGGCGAAGAGAGTCCAACCGGCGAGGAAGCCCAGGCCGCCCAGGGGCGTCACGGCGCCCAGGACGCGCACGCCGGAGAGTGCGAGCGCGTAGAGGCTGCCGGAGAACAGGACGATGCCCACGAGCATCGCCCAGCCCGCGCCGTTGAGGAGGGAGGAGGGGCGCAGCAGGGCCAGCAGTCCCACCGCCAGCAGTCCGAGCGCGTGGTACATGTGGTAGCGCGCGCCGGTCTCGAAGATGACGAGGAGGTCCGGTGGGAGCCGGGCCTTGAGCGCATGAGCGCCGAAGGCTCCCGCGGCCACGGACAGGAAAGCGTTCACCGCACCGAGTACCAGCCACCACCGCATCATCGAACGCCTTTCATCGAGAGTCCGTCTGGTGCACGCTACACCGCCGTTGATGGAGCGTCCTGGCCGACGTGAACTCCGGGCCACTCATACCCGCATGACATCCTCCACTTTCACTCCTTCCTCCAAGCCCATTCCCTTCGAGCTGCGTCCGTCGTCCATCCAGGGCACGGGCGCCTTCGCCACCCGTCGCATCCGCAAGGGTGAGCGCATCATCGAGTACGTCGGTGAGCGCATCACGCAGGCAGAGGCGGATCGTCGCTACGACGACGAGGCCATGGGTCGGCACCACACCTTCCTGTTCAACCTGGACCCCAAGACGGTGCTCGACGCGGGCACCCTCCACAACGAGGCGCGCTACATCAACCACTCGTGCGCGCCCAACTGCGAGGCGCTCATCGACAAGGGGGGCATCTACATCTTCGCCCTGCGCGCGCTCGAGGTGGGGGAGGAGCTGGTCTACGACTACGCCTACGAGCGCACCGAGGAGATGGGGCCGGACTCCGAGTCCCTCTATGTGTGCCGCTGTGGCGCCGCTACGTGTCGGGGCACCATCCTGGCGCCGGAGAAGAAGGCCCCCGCCCGGAAGAAGGCCACGAAGAAGGCCGGGGCGAAGAAGAAGTCCGCGTCCAAGTCTCGCTCCGCGAAGAATCCCGTGAAGGGGACGAAGCGCGCGACGAAGCCCGTGAAGGGCAAGAAGTCCACGGGCGGGCGCAAGCGTCTGGCGGGGTGATGGGGGTTCACGCGGTGCCACGCGCGCTCCAAGGGTGACATTCGAGGCCAGGTGAGTCCGTCTGGCCTCTGTCCCCGAGCAATGCGAAGGATCGTGGAGCGCATGGGCGCCCGCGTGTGGAGCGGGTCCCCGCCCCTGCCTTCATCCGCCAGGGCATGTTAGACCGATGGCGGTTGTCATTGACGCTTCCCATCCGCGAGGGCCCATGACCATTCAGGATGGTGATGAGCAGTTGCTCTGGTGTGCCCTGGCCGAAGGCCTGCTCACCCGGGAAGAGGTGGAGGCACTCCGCGAAGAGGCACTCCGCTCTGGAAAGGGGATGCCACAGCTTCTCCAGGAGCTTGGACGACTCTCTCCAGAGACGCTGGAGGAGCTTCGCAAGGGACTGTCGCCTCAGCCGGGTCCACCCCCTGTCGCCCCGGTGTCGGAAGAGACCGTCACCGTGCCACCCGCCCGGCCGCCGGCCGATGAACCCCACCTGGCGGGGCCTGGCGCGGAGTCGTTTCCCCTGCCGGGCTGGGAGCGCTACCAGCCGCTGCGGCTGCTCGGACAGGGTGGAATGGGGCGCGTGTTCCTGGCCTGGGACCCCCGCTTGCGGCGCCAGGTGGCGCTCAAGTTCGTCCGTGACGAGTCCCCCTGGCTCACGCGTCGCTTCATCGCGGAGGCCCGGGCCCAGGCGCGGGTGAACCACGAGCGCATCTGCGAGGTGTACGAGGTCGGTGAAGTCCAGCAGCGGGTCTTCATCGCCATGCGGTACATCGATGGACAGCCGCTCAGCGGGCTCGGACGCACGCTGCCGCTCGAACAGAAGGTGATGGTGCTCCGGGACGCCGCGCTCGGGGTGCACGAAGCCCACCGCGTGGGCCTCATCCACCGGGACTTGAAGCCCTCCAACATCATGGTGGAGCGCGACGGCGACGGGGCGCTGAAGACCTACGTCATGGACTTTGGCCTGGCCCGGGACTGGTCGGCGAGCGCCACGGTGGAGGGGACCCTGCTGGGCACGCCCCACTACATGGCTCCAGAACAGGCCCGGGGCGAGCACGCCCAGCTGGACCGCCGCGCGGATGTCTACAGCCTGGGAGCCAGCCTCTATTTCATCCTCACCGGGCAGCCGCCGCTGGCGGGACACACGGCACTGGAGGTGTTGCATCAGCTCCGCGACGTCGAGCCGCGTCCGCCACGCCTGCTGGACCCCACCGTCCCCGAGGACCTGGAAGCCATCACCCTCAAGTGTCTGGAGAAGGACCGCTCCGCTCGCTACGACTCCGCCCGCGCGCTGGCCGAGGACCTGGAGCGCTACCTCTCCGGCGAACCCGTGCGCGCGCGTCACGGCCCCGGCTACCTGCTGCGCAAGCGCTTGCGCAAACACTGGCGTCGGGTGTCCCTGGTCTCCGCCATGGTCCTGGTCGTGGCAGGCGCCCTGGGCTGGGCGGCCCTGGCTCGCCGCGAGGCCGCCGCGCGGGCGCGCCAGGCCCTCCAGGAAGCCGATGAGCGAGAGCGGCTGGCGCGTCGCTTCACTGAGCAGGTGGAGCGCATCGAATCCCTGGCCCGATATTCCGCCCTGGCCCGGCTGCACGACACGCGCGAGGACCGGCGGCGCCTGCGTGAGCGGATGGACGTGCTCGCGGCGGAAATCGAGCATGGCGGTCCAAGCGCGCTGGGCGCGGGCCACTATGCGCTGGGACGTGGCGCGCTCGCGCTGGGCGACGTCGGAGAGGCTCGGCGCTATCTGGAGTCCGCGTGGGCCCAGGGGTTCAGGGAGCCGCGGGTGGCCCATGCGCTGGCGCTGGTCATGGGACAGCTCTACCGGGCGCAACTCCTGGAGGCGGAGCGCCTGCGCTCGCCCGAGCAGCGCCGCGCCCGACTGAGCGACCTCGAGCGCGACTACCGGGAGCCGGCGCTCGCGTACCTGCGCCAGAGTCAGGGCGCGGAGGTGCCCGCCCCCGAGTATGGCAGCGCGCTGCTGGCCTTCTATGAAGGGCGGCTGGACGAGGCGCTCGGCAGGCTCGATGCCCTGGGCACCCAGCAGCCCTGGTTCCATGAGGCGCCGATGCTGCGGGGCGACATCCTGGTGGCGCGGGCGACGCGGCGGGGGAACTCCGGCGCGCGCGAGGAGGCGCTGGCCGACTTCGAGGCCGCCCGCACGGCCTACTCCACGGCCATCGCCATCGCGGAGAGTCTGCCTGCGCTGCACCGGGCGCTCGGCGAGCTCGAATATGCCGTGCTGCTGATGGAGCTCTATGGGCAGGGAGACGTGCGGCCCGCCTACGAACGAGGGCTGGCGGCCGTCTCGAGGGCCCTGGCCACCGCGCCCGATGACTACGAGGCGCACGTCCTGGAGGCCCGCTTCCATCGCCGCCAGGCGGAGGACCGGGGGCGTCATGGCGTGGACGTGGAGCCGCTGCTCCAGAAGGCCTCCACCGTGGTTCGCCAGGCGATGGCGCTCACGCCGAATCGGCCCGAGGCGCGCCGGGAGCTGGGCAACCTCCTGTTTCAGTGGGGGCAGTCGGCGCGAGAGCGCGGAGAAGACCCCCGGGCGCGATTTCGCGAGGCCCTGGGGATGTGGGAGGGGGTGTCGCCGGGCGACCGGGACCATGGGTTCCACAACCAGCGGGGCCTGGTCTTCAAGGAGTGGGCTGAGTACGAGGAGCAGGCGGGCCTGCCGTCCGCGGATGCACGTGGAAAGGCCATCGAGTCCTATCGCGAGGCCATCGCGCTCGACGCGCGCGCGCCCGAGGCGTGGATCAACCTGGGCATCGCGTACTTCACCCGCGCGACAGGGGCTCACGGGGCGGAGCAGGACGCGGACCTCTCGCGGGCCTGGGATGCGCTGGCCGAGGCCCGGGGTCGCAATCCCAGACATGTGGTGACGTTCTTCTACGCGGGCGAGGTCCAGGTCCTGATGGCGGCGCGACGTCGGAACACCGGTGGGGACCCGGCGCCCGCGCTGAGCTCCGCGCTCGAGTCGTATCGCGAGGGCTTGCTCATCAATCCCAAGCTTCCGCAGCTCCACAATGGCGTGGGGATGGCGCTTCGCCGTCAGGCGGAGGACGCCTGGGAGCGTGGAGATTCCTCCGACGCGCTCTTGAAGCAGGCTCAAGCCAGCTACGAGCAGGCGCTCGCCTCGGCTCCCAACTGGCTTCCCGCGCTCAACAACCTGGGAGAGGTGCACGCGGTGCGCGCCTGGCACCTGCGCGAGCTTGGCAAGGACCCAGGCGCGAGCATCCGGGCTGCGGTGGAGGCCTATCAGCGCGCGACGGCGCAGGCCCCGGAGCATGCGCAGCCCTGGTCCAACCTGGGGGCCGTGGAAGTGTTGAGGGCCGCCCATGCCCTGGAGCGGGGATTGGACCCGGGCCCCGCCCTGGCGCGAGCCGAGACCGCGCTCCAGAAGGCGACGGAGAGAAACCCCCGACAAGGCGAGGCGTGGCGGGGCCTGGGCGAAGCGCGAGCTGTCGGCGCTCGCTGGAAGGCGGGACGAGGCCAGGGACGGGCGGAGGATTTCGTGGAGGCGGAGCATGCCTTCGAGCAGGCCCTGGTGTTGGAGCCCGAGCGCCATGACTTCCGGTTGGCGTTCGCCCGGTTCTGTCTGGATTGGGCCGCGCTGCAGGTCGAACTGGGAGGGCAGCCCGAGCCCATCCTGGCGCGCGGCCGCGCGCGAGTGGAGGAGGCGCTGGCGGCTCGACCTGATTGGCCCGAGGCCCATGCCCATCGCGCCGGACTGCTCCTGGCGCGGACCGACCTGGCTCCGCGTCAGGAAGACGAGGCGGGGAAGCTGAAGGCCCAAGCTCAAGCAGAGCTGGAGATGGCGCTCTCCCGCAATCCCAATCTTGTCGCGCGCTGGTCGGGCCCGCGAGCCCTTCCGCGTGCAACGCTCACTCGGTAAGGGGCGAGTCCTCGTGAGCGTCCCCGCGTGAATCCTCAGGGCCCGTTCCGACGTTCAGCGTGCCACGGATGTCAGACATCGGGCTTTTGTCGGCCGTCTGGCAGACCAGCGCGTAGGTGCCGAAGGGCAGGATGTTTGGAATAGGGACACCCATGGGGATGATGATGTTGATGGGAACGCCAGTCTCCCGGGGGGTGTACTCGAAATGAATCTCGGGCTTGCTCAAGTCTGGGTCGGCCGAGAACTGGAGGAGGACGTCGCTTCCAGCCAGGACATGGATGGCGTTGCTGGGACACAGATTGCCGTTGCGTGTCCAGCCGCCCTTCGTGGCCCTGATATAGTCGATGGTTTCCAGTAACGGCCGAACAGGAGTTGCCATGCGCATCCATGCCTCCGCTTCGAGAGATATGGCTTTGTAGTGCAATCCACGGGCCTGCGTGGGTGCCGCCTTCGTCAAGTCAGACGAGCCCCAGTTCCTTGATGCGGCGGCTGAGCGCGCGTCGGGACACCTCCAGGCGGCGGACCATGGCGTCGAGGTCACCCTGGCACTCCTGGAAGCAGCGAGTGATTTCCGCCACGCTCAGGTCTCCGGCGAGGCGGATGTCCGGGCTGCGCTCGATGAGGTTGTAGATGGAGGAGCGAGGGATGCCCAGGTGGTCGGCGGCGCGCTTCACATCCCAGTCGTGCGCGCGAAGGGCCGCGAGCAGCTCCGACTCGCTCACGTCGGTGGACTTGCGGCGAGTGGGAGGCTCGGCTCCCGGTGAGAGGCGCGGCGACGGCAGGCTGCCTGCCGTGTGGAGGGATTCGAACTCCTGGAGGAGCCGGGGTCCCAGCTCCAGCCGAGCCTGGCCCCGGCTTCCGATGACGAGCTGTCGGGCGACGTTGCGCAACTGGCGGATGTTGCCGGGCCAGGGGTGGAGGAGCAGTCGCACGGCGAGCGCCGAGGGCAACCAGGGCTCCGCGAACGGGTCGCCGGGGGCGAGGCGGTGTGCCTCTCCGATGGACTCCAGGGCCTCGCGAGCGAAGTGGAGGAACAGCGGGCCGATGTCCGCGCGGCGCTCCCTCAAGGGCGGAAGCTGGATTTCATATCCCGCGAGGCGGTGGAGCAGCGGGGCCTTGAAGAGCCCCTCCTGGATGTGGGCCTCGAGGTTGGCATCCGTGGCGGCCACGAGTCTGACGTCCGTGCTGACCGGGGTGCTGGCTCCCACTGGGTACAGCTCGCCCGACTCCAGGACCCGCAGCAGCATGACCTGCACTTCGGCGGAGGCCTCGCCAATCTCGTCGAGGAAGAGGGTGCCTCCCTGGGCGGCGCGAAAGTAGCCCTCGCGGCTCTGGTGCGCTCCGGTGAAGGCACCCCTGGCGGCTCCGAAGAGCTCAGCGGCCGCGAGCTCCTTGGGGATGGCTCCCAGGTTGACGCTGACGAAGGGCTGGTTCTTGCGCGGGCTCTGTTGATGGAGCGCCTGGGCGACCAGCTCCTTCCCGGTGCCCGTCTCGCCTCGAATGAGGACGGAGAGGTTCAGGTCGGCGACGCGCTCGATATCCTTGCGCACCCGTCGCAAGCCGGCGCTCTCTCCCACCATTCCTGGCAAGGACAGCGGCGCGGGGTGCTCTGGTTCGGTGAGGTGCAGGAGCAACACCATCCGCCCGGCCAGCTCCAAGGGAACGCCGCGCAGCAAGGCCTCGGGAGCAAACTCCATCGAGTCCTGGATGGGCACTCCGTTCGACGAGCACTTGCCTTCGGGCCCCACGCTCACTCGAATCCCGGGCCCCGAGCGGTTGAACCGCAGGAAGGGCTTGCGACTCAAGAAGGGGTCCCCGAGGGGCGCGCCGAAAGCGGTGCTGGGGCGCGTGAAGTCAGGGGCATTGCGCGACAGGGCCCACTCCTGTCCCGTGAGCAGGTCATCGAGCAGGAGGCGCTCTCCCACACGCGCCAACTGGGGATGGGCGACGATTGTCAGCAGCGGCGCGAGGCGGGGTGGCGTCCCCCCGCCTCGTTGCGCGTGTTCAGCGGCCGTCGAGACGTCGGCGGTGACCGGGTGTGGCTGGGGAGGAAAGAGAGGGGGCCGGGACACTGAAAGGCAGTCTACCCGGCTTCCCTTGGGGACGGAGAGTTCCCGCATCCCCAGCCACGCCTGCCGCGCGCGTGACGATGGCTAGGGCTTGTGCGGCTGGTACAGCGAACTCAGGGACTGCAAGGAGATGGAGGCGGACAGGGAGTTCTGGATGCTGTCCGCGTTGATCCACACCATCTGCTCGCCATTGCCCTGGAGGTACCACTGGTAGGTCTGGTTGTAGGTGAAGTTGACCTTGACCTGCCCCTTCGCCGTCGTCCCCGCGTAGTAGAGGGTGGGCGAGGGGTCGCTGGGCGCGTTCACGATGATGACTTGCGCCGTCTGCTGCGTGAACTGGACGGAGACGAACTGGTTGACGTTGCTCTGGAGCTGGGCCGAATACCAGTGGGACTGCGGGACGGCGTAGTACCGGGTGAAGGCATTGAACGGGTGGAGCTGTCCGTCGGCCTCCAGGGGCGTGTTGTTGATGCCGCCGGAGTAATTCATCGGCATCTTGACGCTGCCGATGAAGCACTGCACCTGGGCTCCCGGCTGGTTCGGGATCATGGAGACCGAGAGGGTATTGGTGTCATTGCCGGAGACGAAGAGCATGGCCGCCAGGCCCAGATTCATCGTGGTTCCCGGGACGGTCACCGACAAGGGGGGATTCGAGTTGTTCCAGGCCACGTTGAGCATGGCACCGGTGTCGTTCTGGGCGCTGTTGTAGAAGAAGACACAGTAGATCTGCTGCTGATTGAGCCCTCCCTGGCAGGTGGCGGTGTCGCCAGGGGACAGCGTCAAGAGGCGGCCATCGTTCCATGGATAGGAAGCCATTGTTTCGTCCTGGGTTTGGAGAATGGCGTGTCATTCACGCCGAAGCTGTCATGAGCAGGACATGTGCCAGGTCATATGTAGGCTTGCTTGCGAGCCAGTCCGAGGCCGAGGTGGCGGCAGACTGTGTCTGGACACGTCCAGGACATGTCGGCGACATGTCCCCGACACAGTCCTCGATGGAGGGATGGCATAGAGTGAGTCCGTGAACGACGTCCTCTCCTACCTGCTCACCGAGCCCCCCGAGCCCGTCACCCTCGACTCCGTCGAGACGTGGTGGCGTCGGCATCTGGAGTTCGTGTCCCGCTTCCCGGCACCCGCGGACCTCGCGCTCGCGGGAGGCTTCCGCGCGGACCGGCTCGGCTTTGCTTTCGCCTCCGGGTACCACGCCGCCCTCCGCTTCCTGTTCCCCATGCTCCCCGCCGACAAGCCCGTCGCGCTCTGCGCCACGGAGGCCATGGGTGGACATCCCGCCGCCATCCAGACTCGCCTGGCTCAGTCAGCCACGGGTTGGACGCTCACGGGCGAGAAGACCTTCGTCACGCTGGGCTCGTTCGCGAAGGTGTTGCTCATCGTTGCCTCCGAGGGGCAGGACGAGCAGGGCCGCAACCGGCTCCGGCTGGTCTCCGTGGACGCCAGGCGCGCGGGCATCCACGTCACCGAACTTCCCGAGCTTCCCTTCGTGCCAGAGGTTCCCCACGCGGAGCTGCGACTTGAAGACGTGGCTGTGTCCCAGGATGAAGTCCTCCCGGGTGATGGCTACACGCGCTACCTCAAGCCCTTCCGCACCGTGGAGGACTGTCACGTCCAGCTCGCGCTCCTCGGCTGGCTCCTCCAGCTCGGTCGACGGAGTGGCTGGCCCGACTCCACCCGCGAGGAGCTGCTCTCGCTCGCGGTGATGATGCGCGGACTCGCCCAGGCGGACCCTGCTTCCGCCGCCACGCATGTGGCGCTCGGCGGCGCGCTGGCCCAGGTACAGCGCACGCTCGCAGAGAGCGAGCACCTGTGGGCCCAGGTCGATGCGCCCACCCGCGAGCGCTGGGCGCGTGACCGCAAGCTGCTCGGCGTCGCGGGGAAGGTTCGGGCCAAACGGCTGGAAGCCGCTCGCGCGAAGCTCATGGGCGCAGCGCTGGAACGAGGCGACTGACCTCAGCACTCACGTGCGTGCCTCGCGGTGACCGCCACGCGTGCGACCTGACGGAGATGTTCGTGGATGCGAGCCATTGCCCCAGCCGCGCACAGGCCCGGACCTTGAGCGTCGCACCCTCGAAGCTTGCCCCCTGAAAGACGAAGGGCCGTGCCCCTGTTCGGGACACGGCCCTGACACGCCTCACGGCGTGAACCCCGGTCTGCTCAGTACCGTCCGCCGCCCACGGCGGAGACGATGGCGGACAGGATGCGGTTCTCCACGCCCCACACGGCCTTGTTCATGCCTTTGAGGCCCGCGCCGCGCAGGTAGTCCGTGAAGTCGTGCAGCGCGGTGGAGCGCTGCATGCCCTGTCCCTCCGCCGCGTACAGCAGCGGGGTGCCCGGCGCGCCCGTCAGGCCCAGGTCGGGACAGGCCTCGGACAGCTTCTTCGGATCAATCCCCGTCGCCGCCGACAACATCGCCACCGTGAACTTGTGCACCGGCAGCTCGCGCGCGTTCGGCACCTTCTTCAGGACCTTCTCCCGGTCCTTTGGATCCGTCGCGAGCTGATCCAACGTCACCTTCGACATCGCGATGATCTGCTCGTTCGACACCTTCTTGCCGTCCAGGATGGCGCGGCCCAACAGCGACGCCGGCGTGTCACCCTTGATGGTGACATCCGCCCCCGGCATCGTCTTCATCCGCTCCCAGATGGCCTGCACCGCCTTGCCCACCTCGGTGTCCGGCCCGCCACGCCACGCGCCGGGCAGCGGCTGCGTCGCCGCGGCTGGCGCCGCCAGCTTCGCCTCGAAGGTGCTCAGCTGCGCATGCCCCACCGCGTTGGTCCTCGCCGGGGCCACGGTCTGCTGCGCCTCCTTCTGCGGCTGGAGCGTGGAGGGGTTCGACGTGACGACGCGGGGGCGGTTGCGGATGGGATCCATGCTGGGGGGACTCTCCGGGATTCGACGAATCAGGAGGTTATCGCAGGATCTCGGTAAAGGTTGCCGCCCAGCGGAACTCCAGCCGTACTCCCTGTGTGACGCGGCATGTCATGAGTCGCTCCACCGGAGCCCGTCCCGCCTCGAAGGCAGCGCGCATTCCGCAGGACAACCGGCCCGTGAAGCCGTATTCGGGGCGCCATGAAGCGTTTCCCCGCCGAGTTCGCTGACCTCCTCACCGCCAAGGGCCGTCGCATCCTGGACGGGCGCGACACGTCGGTGTCGGGCGCGCTGCTGGACCCCGCGCGCCGCTTCGTCTCGCTCCAGGGCGTGGTGGACGCGACTCGCGCCGCCGCCTGTCGTGATGCGCTCGACACGGCGCTCAACGACACCCTGGTGCGCATGGAGGACCCCATCCCCTTCGACTCCATCTCCGGGATGACGATGAACTACATGGAGCTGCTGCCCAAGACGGTCCGCGTGCGTACCGCGCTGCTGGAGAACCGGCGCTCCCGCTCCTGGCGCGCGGCGGAAGCGGTGGGCCTCACCACCATGCTCCGCTCGGACACCTTCGCCGCCTTCGCCGCCTCCGTCAGCGGCCGGGTGCTGCGCCGCAAGTGGGGCATCCAGGTGCTGTGCTACGGCCCCGGCGACTACTCCGGCCCGCACAACGACCACCACCCGGAGGAGGTCGAAGCCCGCGACGGCTACGTGGACATGCACGTGAGCCTCACCATGCCCGGCGTGGACCACCAGTACCTCGTCTACGAGAAGGACGGGCACCTGTCGGAGATGACGCGCGTGAGCACCGTGGGCGGCATCACCGTGTACCGGCTGCCCTTCTGGCACTACACGACGCCGCTGCTCGCCCGGCGCGGCCAGGAGGACCAGTCCCGCCGGTGGGTGCTGCTGGGGACGTTCCTCGACGCCGCCCCCCAGGCACGGCCGTCCTCCACCGTCCCTCCGCCGGGGACAGGGGCCCGGCCGCCCGCTCGGGGGACGTGATTCGGAGGTGGCGGGACGCCCGCCAGCGGTTAGCTTCGGGCCCACATGAGCCCCACCGACACCGATGCCCTGGCCGATGACCTGCTCGCGTACATCGATGCCTCGCCCACGCCGTACCACGCGGTGCGCGAGACGGCCCGCCGCCTGGAGCAGGCCGGCTACCGCGCCCTGGACGAGCGCGAGTCCTGGACGCTGAAGCCCGGTGAGCGCGTCTACGTCACCCGGGGCGACACCAGCATCGCCGCCTTCCACCTCGGCACCGCGCCGGTGGACCGGGCGGGCTTCCGGCTGGTCGGCTCCCACACCGACTCGCCCAACCTGCGGCTCAAGCCCAACGCCCCAGTCACCAAGAACGGCTACCAGCAGCTCGGCGTCGAAATCTACGGCGGGGTGCTGCTGCACACCTGGACGGACCGCGACTTGTCCCTCGCCGGCCGCGTGGTGCTGCTCGAGAACGGCAAGCCCCGGGGCCACCTGGTGGACTTCCGCAAGCCGCTGCTGCGCGTGCCCAACCTGGCCATCCACCTCAACCGGGGGGTGAACACGGAGGGCCTCAAGCTCAACCCGCAGGAGCAGATGGTCCCCGTGCTGGGCCTGGAGAGCGCGGGCGCGTTCGATTTGCGCGCCCTGCTGGTGAAGGAGCTGTCGAAGGGCGGCGTGAAGGCGGAGGCCGCCGACATCCTCGGCTACGACTTGTGCCTCTATGACTTGCAGCCGTCCACGCGCTCGGGCGTGCATGAGGAGTTCCTCCATGCGCCGCGCCTGGACAACCTGGCGAGCTGTCATTCGAGCCTGACGGCGCTGCTCACCGGCCCCGCCTCGCGCGAGGCCACCAGCGGCGTCATCCTGTTCGACCACGAGGAGGTGGGCAGCCGCAGCGCGCAGGGCGCCGCGTCCCCCTTCCTGCGCACGCTGCTGGAGCGCCTCACGCTGAGCCTCTCGGACGGAAAGCCGGACGCGTTCCACCGCGCCATGGCCCAGTCGTTCCTGGTCAGCGCGGACATGGCGCATGCGGTGCACCCCAACTACGCGTCGCTGCACGAGCCCAAGCACCAGCCGCAGATGGGCGCCGGGCCCGTCATCAAGTCGAATGTGAATCAGTCCTACGCCACCGACGGCGAGTCCTGGGCGTACTTCGCCGCGCTGTGTCGCGAGGCGGGGGTGACGCCGCAGCACTTCGTCACGCGCACGGACCTGGGATGCGGCAGCACCATCGGCCCGATTACGGCGGGACAGCTCGGCATCCGCACCGTGGACGTGGGCAACCCCATGCTGTCCATGCACTCCATCCGGGAGATGGCGTGCGCGTCCGACGTGGGGGCGATGGTGGCCGTGCTGCGTCGCCTCTTCGCGTGAGCGGGAGCTGTCAAAAGCCGGCCGGGGAAATGATAGACCTTCGCGTGTGACTTGGCCGCGCGCGGGAGGTCCCTGGTGGTGCGAGGCGCCCTGGAAGCGGGTTCTCCCCCGCCAGGGCGCACCGCTCGGCCTCTCCCTTCCCGGGGGCAGGGTGGAGCGCTCCCGGCGCTACCTCGCGCGAGTCTTCCGCTGGCTCTCCCAGCCGCGCACCGTGCTGCACGTGGGACTCGCCGGCTCGCACCGCTGCATCGTCAGCGAGGACGACGAGGGTCGGCGCTACCTCCAGTTCGGCTGGGACAGCGCCTACCAGAGCGTGATGGGGCAGGGCTTCCCGCTGCGCCTGGAGCTCGAATACACGCAGGGCATGATTGGCGGCGTGGCCTTCTCGGCCATCCCCCAGCGCATCCTGATGATTGGCGTGGGGGGAGGCTCGCTGCCCATGTTCCTGCGCGCCGCGCTGCCCCAGGCGCACATCGACGCGGTGGACTCCGACGCGGAGGTGCTCCAGGTCGCCCGGCGCTACTTCGGCTTCCGCGAGGACGGGCTGCTGCATGCGCACGTGGCCGACGGGCGCCGTTTCATCGAAACACCCGGGCCCGCCTACGACGTCATCCTCCTGGATGCGTATGGCCCCCGGGGCATGCCCAAGGCGCTGGCGACGTGGGAGTTCCTCCAGGCGGCGCAGGCGCGACTCGCTCCGGAGGGCGTGATGGTGAGCAACGTGCACCGCTCGCCCAATCCGCAGTACCCGGCGATGCTCCAGACGTGGCGGGCGAGCTTCGTGCAACTCTATGCGTTCGACTCGCAGACAACGGCCAACCGCGTCTTCGTGGGGCTCACCTCCAGGCAGCGGGTGTCGCGTGGCGCGCTCAAGGCCCGCGCCGCTCGGCTGGCCCGGGCCGCGCGCTTCAACCTGCGCGCGTTGATGTCCCGCCGGTTCGAGGACCGCGAGGTGCGCCGAGCCTCCCTGGAGGGCCACGCGCTCCCCACGCTGGACCTCGTGCTGCACGACGAGGACTGACTTCGCCGCCGCCTGAGGTCAGGACAGGGCGCGCGTGAGCCGCTGCTCGCGGGCCTCGCTCAGCGTGCCGACGTCCAGCAGGGCCGCCACCTTCTCCTGCGCGGAGAGGGGCTCCGCGCTGCCGCCCAGCAGCTTGCGTCGCGCGGACTCCAGGGCCGCGGGCGAGGAGGTGCTCTCGGCGAGCCCCGGCTGCGACTCCAGCAGCGCCAGGTGCAGCGCGTGCGTCTTGGCGTCGGTGAGCACCCGCTCCACCGCGTCCGACACGGGCTCCACCCCATGCTCCTCGGTGATGGACTGCGCGCGCTCCAGCACCTCGGGCGGCTCCGTCTCCTCGGGCAACAGGAACAGCCCTCGGCGCGCGGTCCACAGCCCCAGCGAGGAGCGCGCCGTCAGCACCGTCAGGGGAACGGAGAGCAGCAGGCCCGCGACCACAGGAATCAGCCACGCCACCAGCGACGCATTCACGAGGGCCGCCGCCGCGACGAGCCCCACGCCCGCCGCCACGTGCGCCGCATGGCGCCGCGCCGCCTCCGCCCAGGGCAGGTCCGCGTCCTCGCGCTGCTGGCTGGACCAGTTCACCCGGTAGCCCAGAATCGTCCCGAAGACGAAGTGCGACTGGAACAGCATCATCACCGGCGCCAGCAGCGAGGCCAGCACGCTCTCCAGCAACACGCTGAGCGTCAGCCGCACCCGGCCGCCCATCTTCGCCGCCTCACCCGGACGCACCAGCGCGAGCGTCAGGCCCAGCAGCTTGGGCGTCAGCAACATGCCCATGGACACCGCGAACAGGCGCAGCGAGCCCGGCGCATCGAACGCCAGGCTCGCCGTGTCCAGCGAGTGCGCGTCCAAGAAGAAGCGGTCATGCAGCGCCGCCACCAGGCCCGACAGCAGGAACAAGAGCCACAGCGGCGAGGCGACATAGGACATCACGCCCATCAAGAAGTGGCCCCGGCTGAACGGATGCAGGCCCCCCGCCATGACGAGGCTCAGGTGCTGGAGGTTGCCCTGGCACCAGCGCCTGTCGCGCTGCGCGTACGCGAGCAGGTTCGGCGGCGGCTGCTCGTAGCTGCCCCCCAGCTCCGGCACCAGCCACACCGTGTAGCCCGCGCGCCGCATCAGCGCCGCCTCGACGAAGTCGTGGCTGAGGATGTGTCCGCCGAAGGGCTGCTTGCCCGGCAGCACCGGCAGGCCACAGTGGTTGATGAACGCCTCCGTGCGGATGATGGCGTTGTGGCCCCAGTAGTTGGACTCGCCCAGCTGCCACGCCGCCGCGCCCGCGGCGACAATGGGCCCGTACACCCGGCCCGCGAACTGCTGCAGCCGCGCGAACAGCGTGGTGCGGCCCACGTTCAGCGGCGGCGCCTGGAGGATGCCCGCGCGCGGGTTGAGCTCCATCAGCCGCGCCATCTTCACCAGCGTGCGGCCGTCCATCAGGCTGTCGGCGTCCAGCACCACCGTGAAGTCGTAGCGGCGTCCCCACCGCTCGCAGAAGTCGCCGAGGTTGCCCGCCTTCTTGCCCGTGTTGTCCGTGCGCCGCCGGTAGAAGATGCGCCCCTGGCCGCCCACCCGGCGACACAAGTCCGACCACGCCAGCTCCTCCGCCACCCACGCCTCCGCGCGCGTGGAGTCGCTCAGCACGTAGAAGTCGAAGGCGTCCAGGTGCCCGGTGGCAGCGACGGACTCGTACGTCGCCTGCACGTTGGCGAAGACGGAGGCCGGGTCCTCGTTGTGGATGGGCATCACCACCGACGTGCGCGACGCCAGCGGCAGGGCCTCCTCGTCCACCGAGGGGTAGCGCAGCCCGGGCAGCCGGGGCCCGAGGGCGAGCTGGAGGAAGCCCGCGATGGCCGTCCAGAAGGACAGCGCAATCCACCCGAAGCACAGCGCGAAGAGGAACACCAACACGACTTCCGGAGCCGACGTGCCCTGGGCGCTCAGCAGGCGGTGCATCTCCAGCGTCCCCACGACGGTGGTGACGGCCGCCAGGCCCAGGACTCCGGCGCGCCGGAAGCCGGCGCTCTCGGGCGAAAACGAGTGGGCTTCCATCGCGAGGCTCCGGAGCTCCCCCGCTCAGCGGGAGATGGAGACGTCCGGCGCCGCCCCACGCCACCAGCGGCGCAGCAGCTCACCGAACGGCCACAGCACGAGCTGCTGCTCGGGCATCACCGCGCTGACCTGCGCGGGCGCCGGCACCGGCACCGCCGCACGCACCGCGCGCACGAAGTCCTCCGGCGCCGCGGGCCGCGTGAGCAGCCGGGCACCCCGGCTCGCGCCGTCGCACAGGACGAAGGCCGCGCGGCCTCGCGCCAGCAAGCCCGGACCCGCGTGCTCCAGGCCCAGCACGCTGGAGAGCCACGTCTCCATGCGCGCACGGGCCAGCGCCACCGCCGCCTGGGGCTGGCCACCATGGGCGCTGTAGCCGTCCAGCACCCATGCCGCCAGCGCGGACAGGTCCGCCTCGTCGTTGAAGCCGAAGCCGCGGAAGAAGGTGTCGAGTGCCGCGCGAGAACGCGGGACTGCCCACACGGTGGACGGGACGGAGGGGCAGGCGGTCAGCGTCGTCACGGAATCCACAGGTAGCTCCAGGTCTCGGTGAGGGTCTCCGAGCCGCGCTTCAGGAACGCGCGCAGCTCGGTCGGTACCGCGGGTGATGCGGGGTGCAGCTCGAAGGTCGCGCGCCAGCCGCCCGTGGGCGTGTGACGGGCGGCGATGGGGCGAAGGACCTTGCCCGAGGCGGCGCTGACGACGAGCTCCACGGGCGTGTCGCTCTCCTTCAGGTCCGGCACGGGAGAGAAGTCGATGACGAAGCGGCGCATGGGGCGCGCGTCCTTCAGCCGGGCGCCCTTCCAGGAGTCGCCCGCGTCCAGGCGCGTGCTGACGACGGTGGCGCCCGTCACGGGCCACGGCGAGCGCGAGCCCCAGTGCAGCTTGTAGGCGACGCGCAGCGAGTCCCCCGCCGCCAGCGGCTTCTGGGGCACCCAGAAGGCGACGATGTTGTCGTTCGTCTCGTCCGGCGTCGGCAGCTCCACCAGCCGCACCACGCCCGGGCCCCACTCGCCCACCGGCTCCACCCAGGCGCTGGGGCGGCGCTCGTAGTGCGCCTCCAGGTCCTCGTAGTGGTTGAAGGCCGTGTCGCGCTGCAGGACGCCGAAGGCGCGCGGGCTTTCCACCTGGAAGCTGGAGACGTTGATGCGCTCGGGGTTCTGCAGGGGGCGCCAGAGCTGCTCGCCCGTGCGCGTCCAGACGAAGAGGCCGTCCGAGTCGTGCACCTCCGGCCGGAAGTCGTCGTAGTCGCCCCGGTCGTTCTCCCCGAAGAGGTACATGCTCGTCAGCGGCGCCACGCCGAGCTGCTCCACGGCCTTGCGCGCGAAGACGGTCGCCTCCACCTCCATCACCGTGTTCGCCCCGGGGATGACGGTGAAGCGGAACGCGCCGGTGACGCTGGGGCTGTCCATCAGCGCGTGCACGACGACTCGGTCCGCGCCGGGCGCGGGCTTCTCCAGCCACAGCTCACGGAAGGCGGGGAACTCCTCGGCGCGCGACGTCGCCGTGTCGAGGGCGAGCCCGCGCGCGGACAGGCCATACAGGTTGCCCTGGCCCAGCGCCCGGAAGTAGCTGGCGCCCAGGAACACCACCAACTCGTCGAAGATGTCCGAGCGGTTGAGCGGATGCGACAGCCGCATGCCCGCGTAGCCGTCCGCCTTCTTCAGCGGGCCGGGCTTCACCAGCGGGCCGTAGGTGAACAACTCCGGCGAGAAGCGCAGCGGCGCCGCCTTGCCGCCGGACACTTCGTTCATCGCCACCGGGAACTGGAAGAAGAAGCCGGGGTGGAAGAACTGCGCCTGGAAGGGCAGCCCCGCCTCGCGCCACTGCGCCTTCTCCGGACGGAAGCGGATGTCCCGGTACGCGTCGTAGTCCAGCGTCCGGTAGGACTCCGGCAGCGTCGACACGGGCTCCACGTACGCCTGGGCCGCCTTCGCCCGCGCCCGCTCCACCACCGTGTCGGCGGTGAAGGCCGTGGCGCCGCGCGCCGGGGACATGGACGACGGGGAGGGCGCCGCCGCGCACGCGGTCCCAGCCGTGGCCACCATCGCCACGCCCAGCCACCACACGCACCCCGCGAGCGTCCCACCGAGCTTGTTCCTGTCCGCCGTCACGCCAGATGTCTCCCAGTCAACCGATGTGCCGAGCGGACCCCGAAGACCTCCGGACCTCGCCCGAGCCGCCACCCCGCAAGGCCTTCCACGGTGCGGCGCGTCAGCCCTGAGCAACACGCGTACCAGCCCATGACGCAGTCGTTCGTCCCTGGAATATCTTCAGGAATCGCGAGCGCTTACTCGGAGGATTTAGTTTGAGGTCAATGAATCTGCGGGCTTGCGAGGGCGTCGCGGGACGCCGCTTGGGCAAGGCCGTGGAAGCGCTGGGGAATTGAAGGACAGCCGGCGCGTGAGCCTGTCCGATTCCTCCCCAGGTGGACCCTGACCCGGATCAGGCCCTGGCCAATCGTTCCTGGACCAACGACAGCAGCTCCCGGCCCGCGAAGGGCTTTTCGAGGTGGGGGCTGGTGACGGTTTCGAGGAAGGCGCGGGCCTGGGGTGTCACCGCACCGCCGGTGAGGAAGACGACGCGGCGGGCCTGGTCCGGATAGCGCTTCATCAGCGTGGAGTAGAAGTCCATGCCGCTCATGCCGGGCATCATCAAGTCACAGAAGACGACGTCGTAGTGCTCGCCGGCTTCGATTCGCTCCAGGGCGTCCTGCGCGCGCGTGGCGAGCGTGACGTCGTGGTGGGGGCGCAGCGTGCGGCCCAGGGCGGTGCAGACCAGGGGCTCGTCATCCACCACGAGCAGCCGGCCGCGCTTCTCCGCGGCGGGGGTGTCGAGCGGCGGGGGCTGGGCGACTTCGCGCGGGCGCTCGGCGGCGGGCAGCAGCACCTGGAAGGTGGAGCCCCGGTTGGGGGAGCTGCGGACGCGAATCTCCCCGCCGAGCGCCGTCACCAGGTTGTGGCAGATGGACAGGCCCAGGCCCGTGCCCACGCCGGGGGCCTTGGTGGTGAAGAACGGGTCGAACAGGCGGGGCAGGTGCTCCGCGGCGATGCCCACGCCCGTGTCGGAGACCTCCACCATGACGCGGCCGCCGTCGCCCATGCGCGCGCAGACGCGAATCTCGTGGCGGTCCGGCGAGCCCTCGGGGATGGCCTGCGCGGCGTTGACCAGGAGGTTGAGGAACACCTGGCCCAGCCGCGACTCGTTGGCGCGCACGGGCGTGACGTCCTCGAAGAACTTCACCAGCCGGGCGCGGTGGCGGATTTCGGTGGTGGCCAGGTTCAGCGTGGAGTCGAGCACCTGGCGCACGTCGACGACGGCGTCCTCGAGCGAGTCCACCCGGCTGAAGGTCTTCAGGTCGCGGACGATGGTGCGCACGCGCTCGGCGCCCTGCTGGGCCTCGGCGAGCGCGGACTGCGCATCCGCCAGGGCCTCCGCCAGCGCCGGGTCCACGCCGGGCGCGCCGGGGACGGGCAGGTTGGACAGCTCCTCGCGGGCGAAGGCGAGGTTGGCGGTGAGGTAGGCCAGGGGGTTGTTGATTTCGTGCGCCACGCCCGCGGCGAGCGTGCCCACGGAGGCCATGCGCTCGGCGAGCATCAGCCGCGCCTGCATCTGGTGGCGCTCCGTCAGGTCATGCGCGACGGAGACGATGGAGTCCTCGCCGTCGAAGTGGAGCGGGAAGGTGGTGGACTCCACGTGGAGGATGCCGCCGTCGCGCCGCACCATGCGCCGTTCCTGAAGCGCGTTGCGGCCGGTGCGCAGGGCCTCGTGCATGCGCGCGTCCGCCGAGGCCAGGTCCTCGGGGGGAATCATGTCGGAGATGTGCTTGCCGATGAGCTCGCGCACGTCCGAGTAGCCCAGGGCGCGGGCGACCTTCAGGTTGGCGTAGCGCACGCGCGCGTCGCGGTCGAAGACGGCCACCAGGTCCGGCAGGCTCTGGATGAGGGTGCGGAAGCTCACCTCGGAGCGGCGGACCTCCTCCTCCGCCTGCTTCAGCGGGGTGATGTCCGGGAAGAAGGAGATGACGTGCGGCTCGCCCGCGTAGGGCACCAGCCCCATGAACAGGAGCGTGTGACGCACCTCTCCCGTGCGGGTGTGGTACTGCGCGTCCACGCCCCGCACCGAGCCGTGCTGGCGCAGCCGCTCCATGACGTGCGAGCGGTCGAACGGCCGCTCCCACAGCCGCAGCTCGACGGTGGTCTTCCCCAGCATCTCCTCGCGCGAGTAGCCGAACGCCCGGAAGTAGGCGTCATTGGCCGCGACGACGCGGCCCTCTCCCAGGGTGGTGATGGACGTGGGCACGGGGCTGACGGCCAGCATGGTGTCCCGCAGCTCGTCGCCGAACGGCACGCCCGTGCGGGACTCGCGGCGCAGGTAGCGGCGCTCGGCCATGTCCAGCCGCAGCCGCAGCTCCTCCTGCTCCATGGGCCAGGCGAGAACCTCGTCCGCGCCGTCCTCCAGCGCGGGCTCCAGCAGGTGCAGCCCGCCGCGTCGTCCCACCAGCAACACCACCGCCGAGGGGCCACCCGGCAGGCTGCGCAGGGCCCGCACCAGGGGAATGCGCGAGCCCGGCTCGCGCGCATCCAGGACGACAAGAGGACAGGGCTCGGCGCGCCAGGCCGCCGGAACGTCCACGTCGCGCGCGACATGGACCACCGTGTTCCCCCTGGCTTCCAGCAGGGTTTCCAGTGGCGACAGGTCCGCCCCTCCCTGAGCGACTATCAGGACCCGCATGGGACTCCTCGCATCGAAACGACCATCGTTGCACGAGCCCTCGTGTTGTAAAAGTGTGCTGAGGCGCTAGTTTCCCGGGGCAAGCAAAGCCGTGAGAGCCGCGGGCTGTTAGAGTGGTACCGGGCCGGTGCGGACCGGCGGATTCGGAGGGGGGAACGCCATGGAGCGTCGGGGCTCGAAGGACGCGGAGGTGGGGCTTCGCAAGGCGCCCTACGTGCCAGTGCAGGTGCCTCGGCGCAATTTCGAGGGGCTGTTCGTCCATGCGCTGAAACCCTCCGGTGCGTTCGCCCAGTCGCTGCGGGACATCGGCTACGACACCGAGGCGTCGCAGGAGTACTACCCCCTCAACGTGTGGCGCGCGGCGCTGGGTGTGGCGCGGCGCTTCGCGTGCGCGGGACAACCCGCTGAGGAGGCCAACCGGGCGCTGGGGCACCACTACGTGGAGGGCTTCGCGCAGACGCTGGTGGGGCGCATCTTCGCCACCGCGGCGCCACTGTTGGGTACCGAGCGTTGTCTGACGCGGCTGCCCACGTACCTCAAGGCGGGGCGCGAGGACATGAAGATGGTCCTGGAGCCGGTGCAGGAGCGCGAGTGGCGCGTGCGGGTGGTGGACGGAGACCCGCTGCCGGACTTCGTGGCGGGCGTGGTGGAGGGCGTGCTGCGGCGCACCCGGGTGGAGCCTCGGGTGGAGGTGCTGGAGCGGCAGCCGTCCGGCTACGCGCTGCGCGTGCGCTGGGACGAGGCGTGAGCCGGCGTTTTAGTTGAGGTAGCGCTTGGGCAGCGGCGCGGCCGGAGGCCGGGTGATGCGGGAGGCCTCCGGGCGGATTTGCAGCCAGCGGCCGATGACGTCCAGGAGCCCGTCGAAGGTGTCGCGCAGGGCCCAGGCCCGGTCGTCGGAGTCGGGCAGGTCCACGCAGCGGGTGAGGCCGTCACGCAGCGCGCGCTGGGCGCCGGGGAACGGGTGGCAGGTGTCGATGAGGCGCTCGGCGGTGCGGGCGTAGAGGCGGTAGCAGCCGTCCACGTCGCCGCGGTTGTACGCGGGGGCGCCCGCGTTGATGGCGTGGCCGAGCGTGGTGGCGATGGACTCCAGCGTCTCCGTCGTCGCGCCCTCCAGCAGGCTCAGCGGATGCTGCGGCACCTGACGCACGCGGCCCGCCCTGCGGCGCGGTGCCTCCAGCGCGGACAGCGGCGAGGCGGCCGAGCCCCGCAGCAGCGGCGCGATGTAGCGCGTGGGGATGACGAGTCCCAGCGAGCGGCCGTTGGCGAGCGCCGCCGTGGCCACGCCCACCACCGCGCCGCTCATATCCAGCACGGGGCCACCGGAGGACTCCTCGGGCAGCGTGCGCGTCAATTCCAGCAGGGTGAGCCAGTCGCCGAGCACTTGCACGGCCCGCACCTGCTGGGAGCGGACCTCCGGTGCGGGGCCGACGCCGGGTCGCAGGACATAGACGGTGTCCCCCTCGGCGGGCAGGGGTGCGGGCGTGAGCCCCAGGGGTGGGGCCAGGTCCGTCCCCGGTAATCGGAGGATGGCCAAATCACGGCGGTCATCCATGGCGGCCACGTGAGCCACCTCCGCGCGGGTTCCATCCGCCATCACCGCGTGGATGAGCCGCGCGCCGGCGACGGCATGCAGGCTGGTGACGAGGTGTCCTTGTCCGGTGGCCACGAAGGCGGAGGCTGTGTGGCCGTCGATTTCCAGGAGCACGAGCGAGGGCCAGGCATGGACCAGCGCGTCACGGGGGGGAGACCTGTCGATTCCCTCGGCCATGGGGAACTCCTGCATCGCGGGGCATCTGGGCACCTGGGCCGGGCGCCGCCCCCGCGCGCTCATTGTACCCCAGTTGTAGCAAGCCGCTCGCCCTTCACCCAACCAGGGGGGGCATTCCAAGGCCCGTTGGTTCACTTGTCTGTGGCGTTGAAGTGTCAGGTCGTTAAACCTCCGACCCGAAATGCACAAGACCCACCTCGTAGGCGCGCGCACGCACAACCTGAAGGACCTCTCCGTGGACCTGGCGGAAGGGGAGCTGGTCTGCATCACCGGTGTGTCTGGAGCGGGCAAGTCCAGCCTGGCGCTCGACACGCTGTACGCCGAGGGGCAGCGGCGCTTCGTGGAGAGCTTCAGCCCGTATGCGCGGCAGTTCCTGGAGCGGCTGGAGCGGCCGCCCATGGACGCGCTGGAGCCGGTGGCCGCGGGCGTGGCGGTGGACCGGCGCGCGCCGGTGAAGAGCTCTCGCTCCACGGTGGCGACGCTGGCGGACGTGGAGCCGTACCTGTCCGCGCTCTTCACGCGCGAGGCGATGCCGGTGTGTCCCACGTGTGGCGTGGAGGCGGTGCGCACGGATGCGCGCGTCGCGGCGGCGGCGCTCCTGCGTGAATCGCCGGACGCCCAGGCCCTCATCGCCTTTCCGCTGCGCATCGCCGACACGGCCGCGTTCCTGGACGTGCGCGCGCGCCTGCTGAAGGACGGACACCACCGGCTGGTGGTGCAGGGTGAGGTGCGGGAGCTGGAGTCGCTCAAGCCGTCGGAGGCGACGGACGCGGCGGGCGTGGCGCGGGTGCTGGTGGACCGGGTGAAGCTGTCGGCGTCGCAGCTGTCGCGCGTGACGCAGGCGATGGAGGACGCGTGGGCGCGCTCGGAGGGCGAGGCGGTGGTGCTGGTGGCCGGCGCCGAGCCGAAGCGGGTGCGCCGGGGGCTGGTGTGTCCGAAGTGCGCGCGGGAGTTCGAGGCCGCGCGGCCGGGCCTGTTCAGCTACCAGTCGCCGGTGGGCGCGTGCGCGGCGTGTCGGGGCTTCGGTCGCACCATCGGCATCGACTGGGACAAGGTGATTCCCAACCCGGCGCTGAGTCTGTCGGAGGGGGCCATCCGCCCCTGGTCCGGCGCGTCGACGGAGTGGGAGCGGGGCATGCTCCAGCGCTGGTGCCGCGCGAAGGGCATCCCCATGGACGCGCCCTGGGGAAAGCTGACGCCGGCGCAGCAGGAGTCCGTGCTGCAGGGCGCGGGGGACTACGACGAGGGTCGGGCGTACCCGGGCGTGCGCGCGTGGTTCCGGTGGATGGAGGGCCGCACGTACAAGATGCACGTGCGCGTGTTGCTCGCGCGCTACCGCGCATATTCGCTGTGCGCGAGCTGTGGCGGCGCGCGGCTCAACGAGCAGGCGCGGGCGTACCGTGTGGGTGGGTTGGACCTGCCGGGCTGGCACGGGCTGGAGCTGACGGAGGCGGTGTCCAGACTGGAGGCGCTGCGCACGACGACGGGGCAGGGGGAGCTGGCGCGGCGCGAGCTGTCCGGACGCCTGAGCTATCTGCGGCGCGTGGGGTTGGGCTACCTGACGTTGGACCGGCAGGCGCGCACGCTGTCTGGAGGCGAGGCGCAGCGCGTGTCGCTGACAGCGGCGCTGGGCACGTCACTCACCGGCTCGCTGTTCGTCCTGGACGAGCCCACCGTGGGCCTGCACCCCGGGGATGTGCCGCCCTTGACGGAGGCCATCGCGGAGCTGGCGGAGCGGGGCAACATCGCGCTCGTGATTGAGCATGACCCGCTGGTCATCCGCTCCGCGCACCGCGTGCTGGAGCTGGGCCCTGGCGCGGGCCGCGAGGGTGGGCGGCTGTGCTTCGATGGCACGCCGGAGGCGCTGGCGAAGCGCAAGGACTTGCCCACCGGACGACTGCTCGCGGGGACCGGCGAGTCGTCGAGGACGCCGCGCGCGAAGACGGGCTCCATCGAGGTGCGGGGCGCGCGGGAGCACAACCTGAAGGCGCTGTCGGTGAGCGTGCCCTTGGGCGTGCTGTGCGCGGTGACGGGGCCGAGCGGCTCCGGCAAGAGCACGCTGGTGGACGAGGTGCTCTACCGGCACCTGGCGCGGCGGCTGGGCGTGAAGGACGTGGAGGCTCCGGGCGCGGTGGACGCGCTGGAGGGCGCCGAGGCGGTGAAGTCCATCACCTTCGTGGACCAGTCTCCGCTGGGGCGCACGTCGCGCGGCAACGCGGCCACGTACACCAAGGCGTGGGACAGGCTGCGCGAGCGCTTCGCCGCGGAGCCCGACGCGCAGGTGCGAGGACTGACGCCGGCCCACTTCTCCTTCAACGTGGACAAGGGTCGCTGCGAGGCGTGCTCGGGCGAGGGCTACGAGACGGTGGAGATGCAGTTCCTCGCGGACGTGGCCCTGCTGTGCGCGGTGTGCCGGGGCCGGCGCTTCAAGGAAGAGGTGCTCGCCGTCCGTCACCAGGGCTTCAGCGTGGCGCAGGTGCTGGAGATGACGGTGGCGGAGGTGCTCCAGCACTTCGGGAGCGACGCGGCCCTCCAGCGCGCGCTGGGGCCGGTGGCGCGGCTGGGCCTGGGCTATCTGCCGTTGGGACAGCCCCTGTCCACGCTGTCGGGCGGCGAGGCGCAGCGGCTGAAGCTGGCGCGCGCGCTGGCCTCCGAGTCGAAGGGCTCGCTGTTCCTCATCGACGAGCCGAGCGCGGGCCTCCACGCGGAGGACGTGCGTCACGTCATCGACGCGCTGCACGCGCTGGTGGACCGTGGCGCCAGCGTCATCGTCGTGGACCATGACGTGTCGGTGATGAAGGCGTCGGACTGGGTCATCGACCTGGGTCCGGTGGGTGGCAAGGACGGCGGCCGTCTGGTGGCCGAGGGCACGCCTACGGACGTGGCGCGGGGCCAGGGCGCGACGGCGGAGGCGCTGCGAGGCGAGCGCAAGCCGCTGGGCCGCGCGGTGAAGCTGCGCAAGCCGGGCAAGGAGGCCGCGCCGGCCATCGAGGTGGAGCACGCGCGCGAGCACAACCTCCAGGACGTGTCGTGCAAGATTCCGCTCGGGAAGATGACCGTCGTCACCGGGCCCAGTGGCTCGGGCAAGAGCTCGCTGGCCTTCGACGTGGTGTTCGCGGAGGGACAGCGGCGCTTCCTGGAGACGCTCAGCCCCTATGCGCGGCAGTTCCTTCCCACCATGCCCCGGCCGGACGTGGAGCGCGTCAGCTCCATTCCTCCCACGGTGGCGCTGGAGCAGCGCACCTCGCGCGCGGGTGGCACCAGCACGGTGGCCACCGTCACCGAGGTGGCCCACTACCTGCGCCTGCTGTTCGCCAAGCTGGGCGAGCCGCACTGCCCCAAGGACGACACGCCCATCACCTCCATCTCCCCGGAGCTGCTCTTCGCGCAGCTCACCGCGATGAAGGGGGACGGGACGGTGCTGGCGCCCGCGGTGCGCTCTCGCAAGGGCACGTACCTGGATGTCTTCACCGCCGCCGCGCGCGGGGGCATCACCAGCGCCATCGTCGACGGGCAGCTCGCGTCCACGGATGACCCGCCGCGCCTGGCGAAGACGCGCGAGCACGACATCGACCTCGTCATGTACGAGGGCAAGCTCTCGAAGCTGCCGCGTGACGTGTTCGACAAGGCGCTGGGCTGGGGCCAGGGCGCGCTGAAGCTGCGCGCGTCGAAGGGCGAGACGCTGCTGTCCACCGAGCGCACCTGCCCGAAGTGCGGCACCGCCGTGCCGGAGTTGGACCCGCGCTGGTTCTCCTTCAACACGAAGCAGGGCCGCTGCGAGTCGTGCGAGGGCACGGGCGTGCAGGGTGGGCCGGCGGCGCAGGCCGAGGGAGAGACGGCGCCGTGCCGCGCGTGCGGTGGCAGCCGGTTGGACCCGGTGCCTCGCGGCGTGCGGCTGGAAGGCGCGCGCTACCACGAGGTGGTGAAGCAGTCCGTGGCCTCCGCGCTGGAGCGCGTGAAGGGCTGGAAGTTCAAGGGCGACCGCGCGCTGCTCGGCGAGCCGTCCCGCCAGGAGCTCTTGCGACGCATGGAGTTCCTGGAGCGCGTGGGCCTGGGCTACCTGTCCCTGGACCGCAACGCGGCCACGCTGTCGGGCGGTGAGATGCAGCGGTTGCGGCTGTCGGCGCAGCTCGGCGCGGGCCTCACTGGCGCGATGTACGTGCTGGACGAGCCCACCATCGGCCTGCATCCGCGCGACACCCACCGCCTGCTCGACAACCTGCGCGCGCTGGTGAACACGGGTTCCACGGTGCTGGTGGTGGAGCACGACTCGGACACCATCCGCGCGGCGGACCACCTGCTCGACCTGGGGCCCACGGGAGGCAGGGGAGGCGGACGCATCCTCGCGGAGGGACCTCCGGACGTGGTGCTGCAGAGCGACTCCCCCACGGCGCGGGCGCTGCGTGAGGCGCAGGTGCGGCCTCCGTCCGGACGTGGCGAGCCGAAGCACTGGCTGGAGCTGAAGGGCGCGCGCGCCAACAACCTGAAGCGCGTGGACCTGCGGCTGCCCCTGGGCCGGCTCAACGTCGTCAGCGGCGTGTCGGGCTCCGGCAAGAGCACGTTGATTCGCCAGGTGCTCTACCCGGCGCTGCGCGAGGCGCTGGAGCTGGTGTCCTCGAAGCCAGGACCCTTCGAGTCGCTGAAGGGCGTGGACCCGGTGAAGCGGGTGATGTCGGTGGACCAGTCGCCCATCGGCCGCACGCCGCGCTCGGTGCCGGCGACGTTCCTGGGCATCTGGGACGAGCTGCGCCGGGCCTTCGCCGCGACGCCCGAGGCCAAGATTCGGGGCTTCTCCGCCGCGCGCTTCTCCTTCAACACCGCCGCGGGTGGACGGTGCACCGCGTGCGAGGGGCAGGGCTCCATCTCCCACGAGATGTCCTTCCTCCCGGACGTGGTGACGCCGTGCGAGGCCTGCGGCGGCGCGCGCTTCGACGCGGCCACGCTGGAGATTCGCTACCACGGCCTGTCCGTCGGTGACGTGCTGAGGCTGTCCGCCGACGAGGCGAAGGATGTCTTCCGCTCCATTCCCAAGGTCGCCGCGCCGCTGCAATGCCTGTCGGACCTGGGCGTGGGCTATCTCCAACTGGGGCAGGGCTCCAACACCTTGTCGGGCGGCGAGGCGCAGCGACTGAAGCTGGCCTCCGAGCTGACGGCCTCCGCGCGGCACGAGCCCACGTTGTACGTGCTCGACGAGCCGACGACGGGCCTGCACCTGGGCGACGTGGAGAAGCTCATCACCTTCCTGGGCCGGCTGGTGGACCGGGGCGACACGCTGGTGGTCATCGAGCACCACCCGTCCGTCATCGGCGCGGCGGACCACGTCGTGGAGCTGGGGCCGGAGGGTGGCGACGAGGGTGGACTCATCGTCGCGGAGGGCACGCCTCGCGAGGTGGCGAAGCAGAAGACGGCCACCGGGCGAGTGCTCAAGTCACTCTTCTCGGGCGAGGAGCGCCCCGCGTCGCGTCGCGGTGCGGCGGGGAGTCGGTGAGGGTGGGATGTCGAAGTCAGGACAGAAGGCCGTGAAAAGGGGGCGGGGCTTCGGCATCCTTGCGGCCACATGAGAACCCTCCGTGTACTGACTGTCGCCACGGCGCTTTTCGTCACCCCGGCACTCGCCGGGGACACGGCGACGAAGCCCTCCACTCCCGCGAAGTCCCAGCCCCCGAGCGAGAAGAAGCCCATGTCCCTGCATGACCTGTCCGCGAACCGTCTCGATGGCAAGGCCGAGAAGCTCTCCGACTTCCAGGGCAAGGTCCTGGTGGTCGTGAACACCGCGTCGGAGTGTGGATACACGCCGCAGTACGCGGGCCTGGAGAAGCTGTACCAGGACTACAAGGACAAGGGCGTCGTCGTGCTGGGCTTCCCGTCCAACGACTTCGGCGGGCAGGAGCCGGGCAGCTCGGAGGACATCAAGAAGTTCTGCGAGCTGCGCTTCAAGGTCACCTTCCCCATGTTCGAGAAGGTGGAGACGAAGGGCGCCGGCCAGTCCCCCGTCTACGCCTTCCTCGCGAAGAACCACGACGCGCCCAAGTGGAACTTCCACAAGTACGTCGTCGGTAAGGACGGCCAGGTGAAGGCGGGCTTCCCCAGCAAGGTGACGCCGGAGAGCGACGAGCTGCGCAAGGCCGTCGACGCCGCGCTCGCCCAGCCGTAGCCCTCGCCTGACCTCTCGCCGGCCCGGAGCGAGCATCCACCCGGGCCGGTGTCGTGTCGTCCGCAGGGGGTTGGCATGCGGGCCTCCAGGAGGCCACCGTCGTGGTGGACGTGGCCCTTGAGGAGGGAGCCGCATGGCCATCGCGTCGATACCTGGATGGAGCTCGCGGGAGGAGGCGTGGCCCGCGCTTCCCTTCGCGGAGTGGAAGGACACCTATGCCACGTTGCACCGGTACACCCAGGTGCTCGGCAAGGTGCGGCTGGCGCTGACGCCACCGGAGAACCACTGGTGGAACGTGTCGTTCCGCGTGACGGCGAGGGGCCTGACGACGACGCTCATCCCCTATGGCAACGGCGGCTTCGAGGTGGACTTCGACTTCCTCGCCAGTGAGCTGCGCTTCCTGACGAGTCGGGGAGACGTGCGCGTCATGGAGCTGACGGCTCGCCCGGTGGCGGAGTTCTACCGGGACGTCATGGCCACGCTGCGCTCGCTGGGCATCGAGGTGCGCATCTGGGAGCAGCCGGTGGAGATACCGGACGACACCACGCCATTCAGCGAGGACCGGCACCACGACACCTACGTGGCCGAGCACGCACGGCGCTGGTGGCGGGCCCTGCTCCAGGCGGACCTCGTCCTGAAGGAGTTCCGCGCGCGCTTCACCGGCAAGTGCAGTCCAGTGCAGTTCTTCTGGGGGAGCTTCGACCTGGCGGTGACGCGCTTCGCGGGTCGGCCCGCGCCGATGAAGGAAGGCGCGGACGCGGTGACCGCGGAAGCGTACTGCGAGGAGGTCTGCAGCGCGGGCTTCTGGCCCGGCACCGAGGCGCTGGGAGGCGCGGCCTTCTATTGCTACGCCGCGCCGGAGCCGACGGGCTTTTCCGCCGCGCGCGTGGAGCCGGCGGAGGGCGGGTACGACCCGAGGCTCAAGGAGTTCCTGCTGCCGTACGAGTCGGTGCGCCGCTCGAGGGACCCGAGGGCGTACCTGCTCGAGTTCCTCCAGACGTCCTATGACGCGTGCGCGGACCTGGGGAAGTGGGACCGGGATCGGCTGGAACGGCCGCTCATCATCCCCGAGAGCCTGAAGGCGGCCCGCGGCGTCGGTGGGGGCACGGCGGCCGAGCAGCCCACGGCCGATACGCACGTGTGAGTGGCCGAGGTGGCGCGGACCTCCGCGTGTTCATGAGGGCCTCGTTCGGAGCGCCATGCAGAAGGTCTGGGCAGGTCTCTCGGGGCGAGGCGCTCAGTAGGGCGGCAGCAAGCGGCGGAAGCCGTGCGCCAGCACGATGGCCAGGACTCCCAGGTTGCGCGGAAGCAACCCGGGCCAGAAGAGGGCGAGCGGGCCTGTCCTCTCGACAGGTGGCTCGCCGGTCGGGAACTGTCGCGCCAGGTGCTCGGCGAGCGTGCGCATCCACTGCGTGGAGCGGGGCCACTCGGCGACTCCGTCCAACCAGGTGGGAGGAATGCCGCCCGCGCCGACGGTGGCTCCGAGCATGCCTCCGACGATGGCGCCCACCGTGTCCGTGTCTCCGCCGAGCAGGATGACCTCCTCCACCGCGCGAGGGAGGTCGTCCGGATGGAGCAGCCACGCATAGAGCGCCACGGGCACCGTGTGCATGACGTAGCCCGTGACTCCTCGCTCCAGCCCAAGTGACTGGGTGAGCTCCACGAGGGACGCACCTCGTGCCAGGTGCGCGCTCAGCGTGTCGAGCACCGCATGAAACTCGGCGGTGGTGGTGGTGTCGCGCAGCATCCGCAGCGCGGCCGCCGAGTCCTTCACGCCTTCGGGCCCGTGCAGCGCGCCGTACGCGGCGGCCCGAGCGACGAGTCGTGCACCATCCTCGGCCCGAGGGTCTCGATGTGTCAGTCGCGTGGAGGCCCGCACGAAGGCGTCGAGCCGCTCTGGATGCGTGGCGAGACAGGCCCCCAGCAGCGGCGCGCGCATCGCAGGGCCATTGCCCGCGGAGACGACGCCGCTGCGCTCGGGTGAGAAGCCGAGCCAGAGCTTCGCGATGGCACGCACCGTTGCCCAGCCGATGCCCGCTGGCAGCGCCAGGAACCACCCGCGCAATCTCCACCCCAGGTCGCGAGCGAAGAGGGACGCGTCCTCGGGTTGCGCGAGGAGCGCCTGGCCCGTCATGCACGCGTGCTCTGTGTCATCACTCGCGAAGCCTCGGCCCAGCACGAGCCGGTGTCGCAGCGGCGCGCCGCCGAACATGCGGTGTGCGCGTTGAGGGCTGAGTCCCTCCCGGGGCAGCCCCAGCGCATCTCCCACGAGGGTTCCCAGCAAGGCACCGGTGATGAGGTCCTGACGCGAGCGCGGGTCCATGGCTGGAACGAATGCAATCACGAAGCCCGCCCTGCACAGAGGGGATTCCCAATTTCGGCGCGAGGCCCGCCTGACAGATTGGCAAGGCTCGTCAACCGGAGGCGTCAGGATGTCGAGGCCGCGTGCAGGAGTCGAGGCCGCTGCGCGACGCTCAGCCCAGGCGTCGACGCCGCGCTGGCGAGGTCTGCCAGGGCCTCAGGCCGCGCTGAAGTGGCTGCCGCTTCGCAACGCTCAGCCCAGGCGTCGTCGCCATGCGCGCGTGAGCAGGAATGCGACGGCGATGGCGCCCACCACGCCCAGCAACGTCAGCCCGAGCAGCCACAGGAAGACGCGGTCCACGAGCATGGCCGCGCGCTGGAAGGCGTGGTCCACCAGTCCGTACCCCATGCGCTCGCCCTGCTGGAGCGTCTCCACGCGCTCGGTGTGGAGCGCCGAGAGGATGGCCTGCCGCTCTCCTCTCACGTCGACCATGAGCGCCTGCCGCTCCGATTCGATGAAGCGCTGGAGCGCCTC
This sequence comes from Myxococcus qinghaiensis, assembly GCF_024198215.1. GTDB lineage: Bacteria > Myxococcota > Myxococcia > Myxococcales > Myxococcaceae > Myxococcus > Myxococcus qinghaiensis. The sequence continues at coordinate 388,810 of NZ_JAKCFA010000006.1, read as the reverse complement.
CCTGCCCGCGTCGAGCGCGCTCAGCACGGCGGCTCGCTCCCGGGCCACCAGCGCGGGCGTCCCCGCCGCCAGCCCTCCGAATTGGTCCAGCGTGTCCACCACGCGCTCCAGGTCCTTCATGGCTTCCTGCGCGGGGAGCATCTGGAGGGCCTCCTGCGCCATCGACTCCACCTGCCATCGGGCCTGGCGGGGCAGGGACGCGGCATAGAGGTCCATGCGCGCCGTGAGGTCCCTCACGTCCTCCACCAGCGCCCCCGCTGTCGCCCTCGCGCTGAGTCCTGACTGCGACGTCACGTCCGCGAGCAGCCCCACGGTGGACACCCGCGCGACGAGCGAGCCCACGAGCGGGTTCTTCGCGGCCCACTCATGGACGAGCTGGTGCGCGGCGGACGTGTCCTCCCTTCCGGACACGTCCTTCCACAGCGCCTCCACCTCGGCCTCCTGCTCGCGCAACATGCGCTCGGCCTTGGCCGTCACTTCCGGCGTCGCACCGGCGCTCACGGCCCACGCCGGCAGCGCGAGCTCGAGCTGCGCGAGCAGGGCCCACGCATCCACCAGCGCCGCCACGGGGTCGGGCTGGAGCAGCGCGGCCTGCATGGCCGGCACGGAATTGATTTTGAACGTGGTCATCGCCTCGCGCACGGACTCGGAGCCTGAGCGCGCCGCGATTTCATCCGAGGAGATCTCCAGCAGCCCGGAGAAGCGCCGCGCCATGTCCCGCACCCGGATGCGCAGCGCCGCCACCGACAAGTCGGAGCGGCCCACGCGTCGCACCAGCTCCGAGCGCGGCGCGGAGACGGAGCAGCCGTCAAGGCACGCGAGCAGCAAGAGGCAGCCGGCGATGCGGCGGAGGCGGGACATGGAGCCCGCGCAAGCTGCTCACTCCCGCTCGCCGCGACGACTCTGCTCCGGGGACAAGCCCGTGTCCGGCGCCTGACGCTCCCATACGTCGGTGGCGCCGGACACGAACCCCGCACGTCACTTCTTGCCCGGCTTCGGCGGGAAGCGCTCCAGCATCTTCGTCACGGCCTTGGTGATTTTCGACTGCTGCTTCTCCGCCTTGGCGCTGTCGTCGATCTCCGACTGCGCCTGCCCGCGCCAGACGAGCTTCTTGGACCGGGCGTCGACGATATCGAGCAGGAGGGTGCCCTGCTCGTACTCCCGCACATACGTCTCCGGCGCGGCCATGACGACGGGCCCACCGCCGTAGAACGGGTCCCACATCGGGTCGTAGGGATAGCCGTAGTACGAGTTGACGGTGTCCGCTTCAATCTTGTTGTCGATGGCCCCATGCCAGCCGATGAGGAAGTCGGGGTTATCCCCCATCCCCACCTTCTGGTAGCCGTGGGACTGCAGGTAGTCGTCGGCCGCGCGCTGCACCTCGCCACCGACGATGGGATTGTAGACGCGCTTGTCACTCCCCTCTGGCTGTGGGAGCCACGCATAGGTCTTGTAGGCGTCGAGCTGCTGGACGGCGCCGGGGTCGTAGTTGCTGCTCACGTCGATGCTCGCGCAGGCCGTGAGGGCCAGGCCCATCAACAGGGGCGCGAGTCGGGGCAGTAGACGCATGGAAGCCTCCTCGGTGGCGGCGCTCCACGCGCCGTCGGCTCCCTGACGGTAGGCACGGGGCCCATGTCGCCCCCAGGGCGACTGCCTGTCCGTCCCAGACCCCAGTCTCATCCCCGGGGTGGGGCGTCAGTCGTCGCCCCGCGAGTCCCCTGGTGGGCCGTTCTTCCAGAAGCTCTTGGACTTGAGGCCCCCTCGCGCGAGGGCGAGCGCCAGCTTCGCCCGCTTCTCCGGAGCAAGCTCCTTGGCCAGCGCCTGGTACATCTCCCTGTCCAACGCCGCGATGCGCTCCCGCGCCTCGAACGCACGCTGCGCGGCGGCGTCCACCTGCGCCAGCGCCGCGCTGTCGCCCCGCGCCGCCTGATGCAGCGTGCGAGCCGCGTCGCGCACCTGCTCCCGCAAGGGGCGCCGCTTCTCGTCGAAGCCGCGCAGCGTCTCCTCCATCTTCAGCGCCTGCGCGTTGTCCAGCTCCAGCGCCTCCGACAACGTCAGCACCTGCCGCAGCCGCAGCCGCTTCTCCAGGCGCTCCATCCGCTCGGCATCGCGAGGCCTGGGCTCCGCACCCTCCTTGTTGCCAGGCCGGGCCAGCGCCAGGAAGGGCACGAGCACCACCGTCAACGCCACCCACGACGTGCGAGTCATTGTCTTCACAGCATCTCTCCCAGCGGATCTTCCTCATCCCAGCCCGCGACGTCGTCGAGGGCCTCTTCGTCTTCCAGCTCGCCGCCGGACTCCAGCGGCTCCAGCCCCGCCCACGCCTCGAAGTCCGCCAGCGTGCGCGCTTCCACGGCGAGCTCCTCCACCACCGGCGCGTCCTTGGGCTCCGGCGGCGTGCTCGGCGCCAACGGCCGCGGAAGGCCTGGCACCAGGACCATCACCGCCACCGCCGCGGCGGCGGCCACCAGCGAGCCCACGGTGCGCCGGCGCAGGGCCTGGCTCGTGCGCTCTCGCTTCCACGTGTCCAGCGCGCGCTCGGGCACGGCCTCCTGGGCGAGCTTCTCCGCCGTCGTCGGCGCGGGCAATGTCATCAGCGACAGGATTTCCACCGACGCGGCGAAGGCCTCGCGGCACCCCGCGCACGACTCCAGATGTCGGAGCAGGGGAGCCGTCTCCGACGCGTCCAGCGCCCCCGCGGCGTGCGAATCCAGCCGCGCTTCCTGGTCAGGGCATGCAGCCATCAGCTCATCTCCTCGGGCTCGCCCACCCGCGCCTTCAGGCGCTTCACCGCATGGTGGAACTGCACCTTCGCATTGTTCTCGGTGATGCCGAGCGTCTCCGCGATGTCCTTGAACGCCAACCCGGCGTCCACGCGCAGCGTCAGCACCTCGCGCTGGCGCCGGGGCAGCGTCAGCACCTCCTCGCGCACCCGCCGCGCCCGCTCCGCCCGCTCCAGGCCTTCCTGCGCGGACTCGCCAGGGGCCTCCGCCACCTCGTCATTCGCCGCTTCCACCAGCACCGGCCGCCACCGCTGGCCGTGCCGCGCGTGGTTCTTCGCCAGGTTGAGGGCGATTCGCACCAGCCACGCACGGAAGGGCGCCGGGCCCGCCGGCGTGAAGCGCGCGAACACCCGGCGCGAGGCCTCCAGCGCGCGCAGGAAGGCCGCTTGCGTCAGGTCCGCCGCGTCCTCGGGCCGCGTCGTGTAGCGGCGCACCAGCGAGAAGACGAGCGCGCGGTGCCGCCTCACCAGCACCTCGAAGGCCGCCTCCTCGCCGTCCAGGAAGGCATGGCAGAGCACCTCGTCCGGCGCCCGCTCCAGGGCCAGCCGACGAGACGGCATCGCCACCACCCGGCCGCCTGTCTCCCTGATGCTCACGACGCCTTCAACACCCGAGCCGGCCGCAGGTTATTTTTCACCGGGTTGTCCGTGTCGCATGAATTCAAGAATCTCAGGAAATGACAGCAAATTGGGCGACAGTTGGTGGGGACATCAATTTGCCCTGTTCGCCGAGCCGCTGTCACAATGGCCGCGGCTGGTGCAACCCACGGACTTCTCATGGTTCTGGAAGGCTCGGGCTCTCGCATCAAGGGGGGCGTGCTCATATCGCGGCTGAACATGCTGCGCCGACACGGCGGGCAGATTCGCGTCGACGAAGTCCTCGGGCGGCTGCCTCCGTCTGACCAGGCGCTGCTGCGCAAGTCGATATTGCCGGTGGCCTGGTATCCGCTGGAGCTGAACCTGCGGCTGGACACGGCCATCGCGGAGGTGCTGTCGCCGGAGGACGAGGGCCGGGCCTTCATCGACATGGGACGTGCGTCCGCGGACGAGTCGCTGAACGGCCCCCAGCAGACCTTCGTGAGGGCGGGGGAGCCACACTTCCTCTTGAGTCAGGCGGCGCGCATCTACCGGTTCTATTACGCGGTGGGCTCGCGCACGTACGAATGGACGGGCCCCCGGTCCGCGGTGCTGCGCACCTTCAGCGCGGAGAACGTCACGGAGGCGGACTGCCTCACCATCATCGGCTGGCACGAGCGCGCCATCGAGCTGTCGGGGGGCCTGGCGCCGCGAATCACGCACCCGATGTGCCGCGCCCGGGGCGCCTCCCACTGCGAGTACCACTGCTCCTGGTTTTGACGCCCGGGCCCTCAGGCGGCCGTGTCGTAGGGGATGGGGAGCGGGGTGGACTCGAGGTAGCGCAGGACGTCGTCCAGGTGGCGGTACACGCGCACCTCGTGGCGGATGATGTCCTCGATGCGGCCGTCGGGGCCGATGATGAAGGTGACGCGGCGGTCCACCCGGAGCACGGGCCAGAGCACGTCATAGGCCCGGCTGATGACCCGGTCCGGGTCTCCGAGCAGGGTGAAGTGGATGTCTTCCTTCTGCGCGAAGGCGCACTGGGTGCGCTGCGTGTCCACCGACACGCCCACCAGCTCCGCGCCCAGGGCCTGGAGGCGGTGGTGGTTGTCCCTGAACGCCCGGTTCTCGATGGTGCAGCCGAGCGTGAAGGCCTTGGGGAAGAAGAAGAGGACGACCCGGCGGCCCCGGAGCGCGGACAGGCTCAGGGGCGCGCCATGGCAGTCCGTGGCGGCGAAGTCCGGCGCGAGGTCTCCGATGGCGAGCATTCCGACAGCTCCCTTGCTGGTGGCCGCGACGGTCCACCGGTACCACGTTTTCCGAGCGAGTCCGGGAACCGTTTCCCCGCATGCCGCCACCCGTTGGCCCCTCGACGTCGGGACTGTGTCCTTCCCGAGTCCCCGAGGGGGGCGCGTCCTCCATCGCATGGTTGGAGTCCATGGGGTGTTAAGTAGTGTTGAGCGTCCCCCGCCTCACTCCGGCAGGACGATGGGCGAGTCGTCGTATGTCCGTCCGGCCTGGTCGCCGAACCAGAACCCGCGGTACTTGAAACCGTCGCGCTGGCCGCTCGAGTCGAGGAACACGTCGACCCGTGTGCCCTCGGTGTCATGGGCTTCGACCTCGGCGTAGTCGTTCTCCAGCCCCAGGCCGGCCTTCACCTTCTGGGCCTTGGCGCCGCTGACCTTCACCTCGAGCTTGCCGTTCACCTCGGTGACGGAGGGGCCCGTCGGGTCGAACACCAGGCGCAGCTGGCCGTTGAAGCCCTTGGGCACGGTGAAGTGGATGGTCTTCGCGGTGCGCGCCTCCCACCAGCTGGCGGTCAGGTCATCGAACACCACCGCGAAGAGCCCCACCGCGCCGACCACCAGCAACACGACTCCCACGCCAATGGCCACGGGCGTCGTGAACTTGAAGAGCTTCTTGAGGAGCAGGGTGAGGCCAAGGCCGACGCCACCGCCCATCACCAGCAGCAGCAACATGCCCAGCAACACCGCGATCGCCATCCCACTGTCCGGACCGTTCACTTCGTTCGACTCCTCGCCATGTACTCGGGTTGCTCCACGCGGAGCATAGGACGGAGACCAGGAGCATGTCGGGCTGTCGCGAGGCTGGGCATTCCAGCGGTGTCCATGACGCTCGGGAGGTGGGGAAGTTCTCCAATGGCGAGGTGCCCCAGGACATGACGCAGGCCTTCAGCGTCTGGTGGGCTGGCGGGGGCTCGGACGTGAAGCTGGTGCGCAAGGGCCAGGCGCTGGTGGTCCTCCAGCGCTTCAAGGACGAAGGCATCGACCCGCGCAAGGAGCGGGACGTCGAGGTCGCCCGCTTCGCCCTTCCGCCCCAGGTTCGCGGGAGTGGGTTGGAGCCGGAGGCCACGAGGTCCCGGACTAAAGCAGGCCCAAGCGCCTCCTCAGGACCTGCTCACGGTTGAAGTCCACCCACGCCGCATCCGGCGCGTCCAGGTTGCCCGTCTCAGTGACGAGCTTCTGCCAGACCTTCTGTCCTTCACGGATGTGTTCCACCCAGTGGGGCAGGGTCATGTGATGGACGTTCAGCGGGCTGTCGAGGACCGAGGGGGTGAGGCCCGCATCGACCAGCAGCCGGTTCAACACCAGGCGGTTGGTGCGGGTGTTGTAGTCCACGTAGGCATGAAGGTTCTCCAGCGCCTTGTGCGTTCGAGCCACGCTGAGCAACGCCTCATCCGGGTCGAAGACGAAGCGCATGGCCTGGTAGTGCTCCCGGAGGAGCCTGTCGACCTCCTCCAAGGGGTTTTTGACCGCCGCGAGGACGATGCGGCATGTCCCGGGAGTGGAGATGTCGATCCGCGCGATGAAGGGGTCGTGCTCATCCATCAACTCCTGGGCGCTGTCATGGAGTTGGTTGAACGTGAGCGTGAGCTCTCCGACACGGGGTTGGGCGCCAAAATCGTACTGGTCCCTGGAGACGAGTCCATGGAGCCTGGCGTAGGCCTCCCTGTCGAAGTTGCCGAAGTTGAAGGTCGAGCTGACGAAGCGGTCCGCGTTCATCATCCTGGCGTTGTACTCAGGGTCGGCGACGTCCTGGGGCCGGGCGTGGGGATCCTGGTGAAGTCGGTGATGCCCCCTGATGTAGACATTCTCACCCCAGTGCTGATGGCGGCCGTCGATGTGCTCGCGCCATTTCTGGGCGGGCCCCAGCAGGTCATACCGCTGCTGTTTCGACAGGGAGATGAGCTTGAAGTCGAAGGCCATCTCCGCCGCGAGCTCCCGCTGTTCCCGCTCGTGTCGCAGCCGGGGCATGCCCCGCTCGCGCTGCGCGGTGGCGCGTCGCTCGTAGGCTTCCAGGGCTCTGCGGCGCTGCTCCTCTTGCAGTTTTGGATCTGGCATGGGGCTCCTCGGCTGAGCCTGGGCAGCTTGTTGCCTGGGCGTAAGAAGGAGTGCGAGAGCAAGTGGCATACCGCGTGAGCGCCCATGGGGAGACACGGCGCGAGTCATCGGATTCGCGTCCTCCGGGAACGCGGCTGCGTCCCAGCCCGCCGAGGCTCACCTTTCACCATGTGGGGCGCGGGTGGACGATGGACTGTCTATCCCGCGGAGACGTTGGTGTGGCCACCATCCACGGTGAGCACGCTCCCCGTCATGTAGCGAGAGGCCTCTGAAGCGAGCAGCAGCAGGGGCCCATCCAGCTCCTCGAAGTGACCGGTGCGCCGCTGGGGGATGCGCTCCACCATGGCCCGGCCCTCCGCGGTGGCGAGGAACTCCCGGTTGAGGTCCGTCTCGAAGTAGCCGGGCGCCAATGCATTGACGCGGATGCCATGCGGCGCCAGGTCGACGGCGAGTGCTCGGGTCAGGTGATTGACGCCCGCCTTCGAGGCGCAATAGGCGGGCAGCCCCTTCTCCACCACGCTGCCGAGGATGGAGGAGACGTTGATGAGGGTGCCTCCTCGGCCGTGGCGGATGAGGTGGCGCGCCGTCTCCTGCGCCATCAACCAGACGCCCTTGAGGTTGGTGTCCATCACCCGGTCCCACTCGGCCTCGTCCTGCTCGTTCCAGGGGAGCGCATCCACCGTGCCGGCGTTGTTGACCAGGATGGAGAGAGGCCCCAGTCCGGCCTCCACCTCCTCGCGCGCGGCGCGCACCCGGCGCGAGTCCGTCACGTCGAGCGGAACCACCAGGGCCTTGCCACCCTCGGCCTGGATGGTCCGCGCCACGCCCGACAGGGCTTCCGTGTCGCGCGCCGCCAGGGCCGTGGCCACGCCCTGACGGGCCAGCATGAAGGCGAAGTGTCTGCCCAGCCCACGTGAGGCGCCGGTGATGAGCGCCACCTTCCCCGCGACGTCGAAGTGTCCCATCGCCATTCATTCCTCGCGCCAGCTGCCAGTCCCGCCCTGTCAGGCGTGAGGAACTCTACCTGAACGCCCTCAACGACAGACACGCATCACCGCGTGCCATGAGGACGCACTGGCGTCTGCCGCGAACGCAGCCCTCGTGGAGAGCACCTCTCCAGGCGAGAGGCCGCTGGTCCGCGGGGAGCCGCCAGCGGAGGCGACGGAGGAGGAAAGGCGCGGCACACCCCTTGCTGAATGACGGCTCCGAGTCATTCCTCCCCAAAGGTCGGCGCCCCATGTTCGAGGACCTCCACGTCGAGATTCGCCGTCCAAACCAGCCCTCGGTGTATGGGCAGATTGTCCGCGACTTGAGGGGCGGCGGGCACATCGCGGGCGAGGACTTCGAGGTGCGCATCGGTGGCACGGACTCGCTGGTGCGTGTCTCGCTGGGGCACCTCCACGCGCATCCCTCGCTGCGCTACATCTCGGGCGCCCACGTCGAGGTCCAGAACGACGGTGGGACCTGGTACGGGCAGATCGTCCACTACGAGTCCGGCTTCTACGACATCCGCCTGGGTGGAGGAGGGGAGGACGACATCATCCGCGTGCGCGCATCCGATGTCCGGCTCAGCCCCACCGTGCTCGCGATGCCTCAGTCGCGCCTGCTCGCCGCATGGACACCGAACATCGCCAAGGCGGCGACGGGGTCGGAGCATACGTTCCTGGCCCGCCTGCGCCGTGGTTTCGAGGAGCACATTCCGGGCTTCGGCCGGCTGCCCCAGGACGTCGTCAATCAGGTGCTGCCCGACCTGGTGCGCAGGTGGTTCTACGACGTCGGCTTCGGCATCAACTCTTCCGACTGGTGGCCGGTGTTGGATGGCTTTCCGCCCCAGATGCAGGGACAGGTGTCGGCCTTCGCCAAGGCCCTGGCCGACTGCTTCATCGCCCAGATGAAGCAATCCCGCGCCAGCCTCGCCGGCATCCTCAAGCGCTACACCCACCTCTTGCTCGTCGTGGAGGAGGTGCGCAAGCGCTTCGACGATGCAGCCTACGGCTTGTTCGTCCAGCAGCTCTCGGACCGAATCGTGGTCGACCTGCCGCTGATGGGCATCCTGGGCGGTGAGATGAGTGGTGACATGTTTGGCATTGGCGCGACGCTCATCGCCAAGCCGAACTCCTTGCTCATGGTCACCCAGAAGGACGACCCGCTCGACCACTCGGACTCCCTGGTCGCCTTCACCAGCGCCTGCGTCAATGGCGGCGGCCGGGTTCGCAAGGTGGTGCTTCCCAAGGGGAAGAGCGTCAGCGAGACCATCCGGAAGGAGGCCTTCGCCTGGATGCAGCAGGCGAACTGCATCTGCTGGCTCAAGGGCTATGAGCTGGGCACGCGGTTCCTCAACAGGCGGGAGCTGTGGAGCGGCTCGGACCTGCGCAACCGCATCCGCAATACCTGGGGCGTCAGCGACGTGGGCGGGTTTCCGAGCAAGCAGGGGGCGCTCGCGGCGTGGCTGGAGAAGCGGCACCAGGTCCCCGTGAGGAAGCTGGACCGCTCGAAGGTGCTGGTCATCTGGAGTCGCTTCACGGGCAAGAAGGGCGAAATCCATCTCGAGCACGACACCAGCTTCGAGGGGACCCGGCAGCTCATCGACCGGGCCTTCAGGGCATGGAACTTCGACTTCGTGTTCATCGCGGGTGACAAGCCCATCGTCCACAGGGGCGTGGACAGCCCGGAGAAGCGGATACACAAGTTCGACCAGATGTGTGAGGACCTCGGCAAGGGCCGGGCCTTCAACCTGACGTGCTTCTGGGAGGATGAGACCTCTCGCACGTGGTGTGGCAACCGGATGGACCAGTTCAAGCTGTACGAGTACCTCCACCGTGTCGCTGACACGCGGCACCTGGGGATGCGCAGTGGCAATCTCGAGGCCATGGCGCTGATGGGCTACTGGGTGCGCTACATGGAAGAGGTGGGGAGCTGGGGCGCCTCGCGCATGACCCACTGGCATGCCATCGGGTTGGGCTACGAGCGAATCGTCATCTCCCAGCCTCCCACGCGCTCCGGCAAGCACTTCGTCCACGTGCATCGCGAGGTGCCCGAGAAGCCCTCGGCGAGCGCCCCCAAGATGATGAACTACCTCACCTTCCGCAATCACGGCTTCCCCGGGACGGTGCAGGTGGCCAAGCCGAAGGCGGAGCCCAAGCCGCCCGACATCAGCAAGTATGCGAAGGGGTTTGATCCGAAGGACCTCGTGGAGATTGGTGTTCACCTCACCTCGGTGAACTGGTCCCGCAGGTAGCGCCGTGGGCCCCCGGCTGGAGGATGGACTCACCCTCCACCCGGGAGCCTGACTTTTCGTCTCAGGGCGCCCCGTCGAAGTGGGCCTCCAGCTTCACGTCCGAGTAGGGCGTTCGGGCCACGAGCATGAGGTAGTAGTAGCCACCCGTCATGGGGGTGTGGATCTCCACGGACTCCTCATTGCCCGGCAGGTAGGGCCGGTGGTCATACTCAGTCGCGGTGGGCCACGTGCCGGCGCGGACGTACAGGTCCGCGTTGCCGGTGCCTCCGCTGGCCTTGAAGCGCAGGTGGGTCGCGCCGGGGGGCATGTAGAGATAGAAATAGAGCGCGCTGCCGGTGGAGGCGAGCGGGCCCCGGTAGCAGCCGTTGTCGAGCTTCTGCGAACTGGCCGCCGTGCAGGGCGGCGTCGTGCCCGGCGGGGGCCCGGAGTCGGGTGGCACGCAGGTGCTCGGGTCCGTGGTTGTCGCGACACAGAGAATCCACGAGTGGAACTCCGCGTCGTTCGCCGTGCCCAACGCATCCAGGGATTGTCGATACGCGCTGTAGTTGCCCGCGCGGAACTGCGCGAGGAAGGCGTTCACCTGGTCCGGGTGCCGCTCGAACATGAAGCGCGTGGCCAGATAGCCCCACGAGTACACGCGGTCCGCGCCGCTGTTGTAGTCGTTGCGCAGGATTTGACTGAGCTGGAAGGCCCTGCTCGTGCCCGACGTCACCGCGCTGCCGTTGTCCTCCTGCTTCGAGAGGTACTCGGCCAGGCCTTCAATCCACCAGATGGTGGGCTGGCTGCTGCTGGTGGGGAAGTCACCCTTCATGTTGAAGCGGCCGTCCAGGTAGTGGATGTACTCGTGGCGCAGGTTCCAGATTTCGAAGGTGGGCCGCAGCCACTCCGCCTCGTAGGCGATGAAGCGGGCCTGGTTGCCGGAGGCGGCGGGGTCTCCTTCCAGGTACATGCCGCCACTGTTGGTGGTGACGCCGAACAGCACGCCGGCGTACGTCTGGTAGTCGAACCTGCTGTCGAAGACGACCACCTCCAGGGACGTGTTGTTGTCGCTGGCCACGGGCACGCGGTTCGTCTGAAGCTTGTCGTGGAAGGAGGACTCCTGCGTGGCGAGCTGCGCACAGCTCTGCGTGAGCTGCGAGGCCGTCATGTCCTGCACGCGCAGGCGCAGCGTGGCGCCACAGGTATGCGTGGTGCCGAGCACCGTCTGCTCCACTCTCCGGCGGAAGTCGCAGATGCCGTACCAGGCGCAGTTCGCCCTGTCGTAGTACTCGGCCATCTCCGCCGTGCCCACCCAGAGGCCCGCCGTGGGGCCCGTCATCGCGTGATTGTCGAAGACCCCCTTCACCTTGAAGCGCGTCAGGGTCTGGAGGTTTCCAGAGTGCTGGAGGAAGCGGGCCAGCTCTCGCGCCGCGTTGACGGTGAGGTACTGGTTGGAGGTGGCCAGCAGGTGTCGGGTGCGGGTGATGAAGGACTCGAGCGAGTCGAGGATGGACGGGTCCGCTCGCACGGCCGTCACGAAGTCCGCGTTGTATTGGCCCCGGTAGAGGCCATTGAAGACGCTGTTGGTGGCGCCGCGCATGGATGACGAGGCCACGGTGGTGTCATTGAACCGGTCCAGCAGGCCCCTGAGGGTATCCAGGTTCCAGGCGGTCTCCCCCGCGCTGTCGATGAGGGTGACGAACTCCTGCAGCACCGGGCCGTGCGTGTCGTTGACGTCCGTGAAGTGGCTGTTGGCGATGAAGGCCGCGAGCGCCGGGCGGATGGCATTGCGCAGCGCGGTGCCGTAGCTGCCCACCACGCCGGACTGGTAGAACTGCACGTAGTAGCCGGCGCGCAGGAACAGGAGGAGCTGGAGCGTCTGGGCGGTGTTGTCGCCCGCGTACTGCTGGGCGTTGGAGGTGAGCGCGGTGGCGACGGTGACCATCTTGCTCTCGGCGAAGACCTGCGCGGCCTGGGTGCCCGTCACACCGAACAGCGTGTTGAGGCACGCCTCCGTTGAGCCCTTCACCAGGGTGATGAGCTGGGGGCCCGTGGCGACCGCGAAGGCCCCGGTGTCGCACGCCAGCAGGGACCGCGCTGTCGCAGTGGGGGCTGGCGCTTCACGCAACAGCTCGGGGGCGATATCCGGCTCGCGCTCGGCGGGTTGGATGCGGCGATGGGTGTGCTCCAGCCCGTGGACTCTCCACGTGGACTCGGCGGGGGGAGGCTTTGCTGGACGGGCGAGTGCTCCCGTCGCGAAGAGGGTGAAGCCGACGGCGAAGACAAGGGGATGGCGGTACGCATCCGTGAGGGGACGGCGCATGAACTCAGGCTCCTGGGTGGCAGGCACTGCAGCGCGGTGTCAGTCGTTCCGGGTGACGCTGAGGGTGAGCCTCGCGAGGCGTTTATACATCCGGGTACAAATGCAACTCCCCGGCGATGCCCCGTCATGAGGTCTGTGTCAGTGGCTGTCCCGGTCGACTCGACGTGTCTCGATGAATTCGAGGCATCACAGGAATAGCAGTCGGGTCTGACAGTGGACCTCGATGTCAGCTTCCCTCACCGGGGCCGTGAGTCTCGCGCCCGCCTCGCGGAGCCTGGCCGGATGCGCGCCCTTGATTGGGATGATGGGTGGCCGGTTGGCAACTACAACTGGGTCTACATTATTGTCCGACGCATTGGGTACGAACCTCGATGGCCTCACCGCGATTCGCGACCGGCTGGACGACGACGCGCCCCGCCTCGCGCTGGCCAGCACGCTCACCGCGCGGGGAGACCCGAGAGGTGAGTTCATCGAGATGCAGTGCGCGCTCGCCCGCTATCCGGATGACACCCTCACGCGGGACACCCTCCTCGCCCGCTCCGAGGCCCTGCTGGCGAAGCACCAGGAGGAGTGGCTGGCGCCCCTGGGCCTGCGACGCCGGGAGGTGAAGTGGGCCCGCGGCTTCGTGGACGAGGTGACGCTGTCACCGGAGCGGCTCGAGGAGGTGGGCCCCCGGCTCCTGCGCGGCGAGCCGGTCCGGACGCTGAAGTTGAGGGGGCTCGACAGGCGCGCCGAGCGGCTGGGGCAGGCCCTGGGTTCTGCCCTGCTCGACGCCATCGAAGTGCTCGACCTGGCTCACTGCAGGCTGGGGCCGGACGCAGGCGACGTGTTCGCGAGGGCCCAGGGCCTCACCCGACTCCGTGAGTTGCAATTGAAGGGCAACGCGCTGGGCTTCGAGGGGGCGCGGGCGCTCGCCTCCGCGCCGGGGCTGAGTGGGTTGACGCAGCTGGACCTGTACGACAACGGCGTGGGCCCCGGTGGGACCCGGGCTCTCGTCAAGTCGTCGTCCCTTTCCAACCTGCGCGAGCTGGGGTTGGGGTCCTGGCAGTACCGGGGGGATGACGAGTCCGACGGACTGCTCGGCGATGCGGGAGCTCATGTGCTGGCCCGGGCCACCCACATGCCACGACTGAGGGCGCTTGGACTCGAGTGGAGCGGGCTCACCCAGAAGGGGGCCCGGCTGCTCTCGGAGGCGCCCCATCTGGCGGACCTGCGCAAGCTGTCGATGGCGGGGAACGACGTGCGCAGCCATGGGGCGCGCGCGCTGTTCGAGCGGATGACGCGGCTGGAGTACCTGGACATCCGAATCAACGGGCTCGGACTCGCGGGGATGCGCGTGGTGACGTCGTCGTTGAGCCGGCTCACGTCGCTCGACCTGGGCGACAATGGGCCTGGAGCCGCCCAGGCCCTCGCTGAAGCGCCCCGCCTGACGGGCCTGCGCCAGCTGTGGCTGTTCTCCTCCGCGGTGGGAGATGAGGGGGCACGGACGCTCGCGAGCCTCCCCCACCTGTCTCAGCTCAAGACCTTGATGCTCTCTCACAATGAAGTCGGTCCCGAGGGCGTGAGGGCGCTCGCCCACTCACCGTCGATGGCGGGATTGACGTCCCTCGATCTCGGCGGCAATCCCATCGGCTCGGAAGGGGCGTGCGCGCTCGGCGGCGCATCCTCCTTGAGTCAGTTGTCGACGCTGAACCTGTCGTTGACCTTCATCGATGAGGCGGGATGCCGGGCGCTGGCCGCCGGTGAGCACTTCCAGCATCTGACCGCGTTGGACCTCAGCATCAATCGAATCAGGGACGGAGGTGCCCAGGCGCTGGCCCAGGCGCGTCACCTCTCTCGACTCCGGACGCTGAATCTCCTCCAGGGCGAGATTGGGGAAGCGGGCATGAGCGCCCTCGCGGCGGCCCCACACCTTTCGGGGCTGAAGTCACTCAACCTCTCCGGGAACCTTCACACGGAGGAGGTCCTGCGCGGATTCACCACGGCGCCCTGGGCGGCGTCAGTCGAGGAGTTGGGGCTCACCCGTCGGTGGTTCCAGGAACAACCGGATGCGGGCGCGGCCCTGCTCGCGGAGCTCTCCCGTGCGATGCCTCACGTCAACTTCGACCAGTATGTCCGCGAGTGAGAGCCGCCCACGGAAGCGGACGCGCACCCTCCATCGGAGCCGACGGGCCCGGAGACGACACGGGCCCGTCTGTCCTTTACTCGCCCTAGAAACACGCTCCACAGGCGTAGTCGCCCGTCGGGCCCGCGTCGTAGAACTGCGTGGCCGACTGACAGTACAGATGCAGGACGTTGTAGTGCCCGGGCCCGGCGTAGTTGCACGGAGGCTGGTGGGCCGCCAGTCGATTGCAACCCCAGAGATACACTTCCGTGAAGCCCGCGGGGCAGCTGGGCGCGAGCGACTGCTCCTGCCCGGCGGCAGCGGGGGCTGACACCTCCGCCTCCAGACCACCACAGCCCATCACCAGACCCGCCACCAGGAACGAGACACCCATCAAAGGCACTCTTCGCACGTGACCTCCCGGAGAAGCACTCATGTCTGTGCAGCGCCGGCATGATAGCGCATTCCGTGAAGCGTGACAGGCGAAGCGGAGTGGGCATGGGCTGGCGGCGCTCATGGCCTTCAGCTCCCACGCCAGGCGAATGGGCCGCCTTCGCCTGGCGGTGAGTCAGACGGCTAGCAGTTCTGGACGCACGCGGAAACGCTCGAGGACGGGCGGACCGTCGCGCTGCTCCCGCAGACGTACTGCTCGGAGCCGCACTCCTGGCGGTACTTCTGGGTGCCCGCCTGGTACTGCTTGCAGGCCCAGTACTTCCAGCGGAACGTGCCTCCGGTGCAGGCAGGATCCGAGTAGCCGCCAGAGCCCCAGTCACGACAATTGTTCGTGAACGTGCCCACCGCACAGGCCCGTTGCTCCACGTCACCCACGACGACTTCGGCTTCCGGCGTCTCGGTCGCCGCGCCGCCGCAAGCGCTCACGCAAGCCACTACCGCCCCCAGGAACAACGAACGCACGAAGTGCTTCGACATGGTTCGACTCCATCGGTTGTGTGTCTGCTCGCCGGCCACCGGTGTCTGCCTTGACCAGGCCCGGCACGTCCGGCGAGTGGGGGCCTTATCCCAGACGTCTTCGCCTGCCAGGGATTAAGCGGAATTAAGTCCGATTAAGGCGGGGAGATGGGGCGCCGCGTGGGTCGAGCACCGCAACAAGGGCAAGGGCTTCACGCGTCGCTGCTGACCTTGCCCTGCCGAGGTGCTATCCGCCGGGGGTGTCCTTCGAACGAATGACGTCGTCCCGGCTGGCCCGGGCCATGGGGGTGACGCGGGTGGCGCGCGTCACCGGGCTGGACCGCACGGGTGTGGAAGTGGCCTGCGCGGTGCGCCCGGGCGGGCACGTGCTCCAGGTATGCAACGGCAAGGGCCTCACTCCGGAGGAGGCCGCGTGGGGCGCGCTGTTCGAGACCGCGGAGCTCTGGGCGGCGGAGACGGTGGTGCCGGGGAGGCTTGCATGGGGGGCTCGCGCGGAGCTGGAGGGACGGCTGGGGACGCTGTGGGGCGCGGACTCGCTGGGCTCCGCCGGCGCGCTCGTGGAGCCCCGGCTGTGGGGAGACGGGGTGCGGTGTGCGTGGCGCGAGGCGACAGAGCTGGGCTCGGGCGAGGCGGTCTGGGTCGCCGCGCAAGGAGTCCACGTGACGCCGCCGGGAGGTCCGTCGCTGGGGCCGGTGGCGGCGGCGTGGACGAGCAACGGCTCGGGCGCGCATCCGGAGGCGGCGAAGGCGCTCCTGCATGCGCTGCTGGAGGCCGTTGAAAGAGATCAGCTCGCCCGGGTGTTTCCGGAGGGGTGGACGGAGGAGGCCGTGCGGGGGCGGCTCTTGCGGACGGCGGAGCTGGCGAAGGCGGTGCCTCGGACGGCGGCGCTGGCCGAGCAGCTGCGGGAGCGTGGCTTCGCGGTGTACCTGTTCGATGCCACACCGTCCGCGCGCACGCCGGGCGCGGTGGGCCTGCCCGTGGGCGCGGCGGTGCTGGTGGACCTGGAGGAAGGGCCCGTGCCGCTCACGGCCGGTTATGCCTGCGCGCTGGAGCGTGACACCGCGCTCTTGAAGGCGTTGCTGGAGGCCGCGCAGTCGCGGCTGACGGACATCCACGGCGCGCGCGAGGACGTGGCGTCGGTGGACCGGCAGGCGGCTCGGGACTTCGCGGAGGCGTGCGCGGGCGTGCGCGCGAGGCGCCGGGCCGGGGAGCTGCCGGACCTGGGCGCGGTGGCGCGGGGGCCCACGGAGGCCGCCGTGCGACGGGTGCTGACGCGGTTGAAGCGCGCGGGGTTTGCGCGCGTGGCCTCGGTGGAGCTGGACGCGCCCGTGCCCGGCTTGCACGTGCGACGGGTGGTGGTGCCGGGCATGCTCATCTCGGAGCTCCTATGAAGCGGCGCGCGGAGGAACTGGTGGTCTTCCTGGGGCCGTCGCTGCCCGCGGAGGAGGCTCGGAAGCTGGCCCCCTGCGTGGTGCTGCCTCCGGCCCGACAAGGGGACGTGTGGCGCGCGCTCGGCGCCCGGCCGCGTGCGATTGCGCTGGTGGATGGCGTCTTCGAGGCGCAGCCATCCGTGTGGCACCACGAGCTGCTGGCCGCGCTGGAGGCGGGCGTGGCCGTCTTTGGCGGCTCCAGCATGGGAGCGCTGCGCGCGGTGGAGCTCGGGCCCCATGGCATGGTGGGTGTCGGGCGCATCTTCGAGTGGTATCGCGACGGCGTCATCTCGGACGACGCGGAGGTGGCGCTGCTGCACGCGGATGCGGAGCACGGCTGGCGGCCGCTCACGGTGCCGCTCGTCAACGTCCGGCATGTCGCGGAGCGGGCGCGGGAGGCGGGCGTGTTGAATGCGCGGCTGGCCCGGGGACTGGTGGACGCGGCGAGCGCGCTCTTCTACCAGGAGCGCACGTGGCCCCGGTTGATGGAGCGCGCGAGGGAAGGGTGGTCGGAGGCCACTCGGGAGGCCTGGGAGCGCTGGTTCCCCCAGGGCATGGAGGACTTGAAGCGGCGGGACGCGCGGGCCTGCATCCAGGCCGCCGCGGAGTGGGTGGCCTCGCGAGCGCCCTCGGTGCCTGGGGTTCGGCGGTCTCCCTCGTCCCTGGTGCGGCGACGACGGCTGGTGGAGGACGTGACCCGGCTCCCTGGCGCCGTCGTGCCCTCGGGGCAGGTGCTGGAGGTGCTGAGCCAGGCCCCCGATGCGCGGGCACTGGCGGAGGCGGGGCTGCGGCGGGCGTTGCTGGCGGGGTGGGCCCGGACGATGGGGCTGTCTCCCACGGCGGGCGAGGTGGAGGAGGCGCAGGCCGCGTGGTGGCGCGAGCGCGCGGTGCCCGTGCGCAGGCGCGACGCGTGGCTGGTCGCGAATGGACTGGATGCCGAGGGGCTGCGCGCGCTGTGTGAGGAGCTGGCGCTGGAGCGGCTCGTGCTGACGCAGTCGACGCGGCTGCTCCCGGATGGCCCCTCCTGGGAGGAGGCGCTGGCCTCCGAGTCCCGACTGCGCGGGCGCTGGGCGGAGGCCGCGCTCGCGGTGGCCGAGAGCGACGAGGTGGACGTGCTCGAGCACGACGCGGACTGAGCGGGGAGGACGCCGGAGAGCCAACGGAGCGAGTTGGGTCCTTCCAGCCAGGGCATGCCCACCTGCCGGGTGGGTTTAATTCGTGACAGCTCATGAAGAAAGGCTAGGGTCAACCCTGGAGGTTACCCTTGCTCAACCCCGTTCCCTGGGTGGTCACCGAGACCCCTGTTCCACAGGGCGCCGCGCGCGCTGAGGCGTGGGCGTCCCTGCGCTCCGGCGTGGACGGAGTGGGGAGCTTCAAGGAAAGCGGACCTTCGCGGGAGGAGTCGTCACCGTGAGGTCCGCGCCATTCCATCCTGACCAGCTCGCGCCAGGAAGCGCGGTGGGGCCCTGGAATGTGGTGGCCTCGCTGGGCGCGGGAGGCTTCGGCCGCGTGTTCAAGGTCGAGCGGGGAGGGCGCTTCTACACGATGAAGATGGCGCTGCGTCCCGCCGGGCCCCAGGTGTCCGAGGAGGAGGACGTCAACGGTCGGCTGTCGCACGAGGTGGCCACGCTGCTGGCCTGCGCGCCCCACCCGAACCTGCCCCGCGTCCACGCGGTGGACCGCTGGCCGGAGCCCCCCGAGGGGTACCTGTTCTTCGTCACCGACTACATCGACGGAGAGACCTTCCACGAGTGGCGTTGGCGGGTGAAGCCGTCGGCGGCGCACCTCTTGTCCGTGTTCACGGAGGTGGTGCGCGCGGTGTCGGACCTGCACCGGCGCGGGCTGCATCACCGCGACGTGAAGGGTGACAACCTGCTCATCCGTCGCGAGGACGAGCGCCCGTTCCTCATCGACCTGGGCACGGTGCGGATGCCGGGCGCGACGACGCTGACGGTGGGCGTGGCGCCGGCCTCGCCGCACCTCCTGCCGCCCGAGTGCGTGGCCTTCCTGCGCGAGGGCCAATGGGAGCAGGGCGCGCGGTTCGACGCGGGCATTCCGGGTGACCTCTATGCGCTGGGCGCGCTCCTGTATGAGTCGCTGACGGATGGCTATGCGTTCGACCCGAGGCTCCCGTATGACCGGCTGCTGCCGGCCATCGAGACGGTGACGCCCCGCGCTCCGCACGTCGTCAATCCCAAGGTGCCCCCCGCGCTGGGAGACATCGCGCTGCGACTGTTGGCCAAGCGCCCTGAAGACCGCTACGCGGGCACCGAGTCGCTGTTGCAGGCGCTCTGGGAGGTCGCGAAGGAGAAGCGGCAGCCGGCGTGGAAGGTGTCGCTCGACCGACCTCCGGACCCCGAGTCTCCGCGGGATGTGGATGCGGACACGCCTCGGGTGCGCATGGTGCCGGAGCTCGTGCGGGCCGCTCACTCCGAGGAACTCTCGGCTTCGTCAGGGTTGGAGGAGCCACCGCCGCCTCGTGAGTCCGTCGCGGAAGCGGTCCTGGTCTCCCCTCGCGCCGAGGACTCGCTGGCCGCGGCGTCTGGGAGTGTCCCGCCCGTCGAGCCACCGCCGTCCGAGCAGCGGGCCCCGATGCGAAGGTCGCGAGGCTGGCCGCTCGGAGTCGGAGTCGTCGCGCTCCTCGTCGTCTGCTTCGCGGCGTTGGGCCTGGCCCGCCGTGAGCCGCCCCCGAGTTCCATGCAGGCGGTCGTCCCCCTCACACCTCCTGCTGAGAAAGGAAGTCCCGTCGTGACGAGTCGTTCCCCTCACACCCCTGATACAGACGCTTCTCCGTCGATGCCTCGCGTTGTCGAGGTGGCCCCCGAGGTCCCGCCGCAGGCGCCTGTCTTGCCGGCCGAGCGCACCGTGGAGGCTCCTGGCGAGGTGGCCGTCGCCGCGAAGAAGCGGTCATCCGTGAGCAGCACCCTGGGAAAGACAGTGGCGGTCGCATGCCTCGCGGGGGCTTGTGCGGGAGGGACGCCTCAAGTCCGGACGACGCCTCCGGAGAAGGAGTGTCCGCAGGAGGCCATCGAGGCCATGACGAAGCTGGGTATTCGGTTATCTAAAGTGGTGACCGGCTCGAGAATCTGGCTCGTCCCCGGACACCTTTTCACCACGGAGCAAAAAGAGCAGTTGGTTCCGCCGGAAGGGCCCTTGACTGGTTACGCCGGCCAGAACATCGAAAACTATGACGGCGTTGTGATCTTTCCCCGAAACACCCGCTTCCACGGCACCAGTCTTCCTGGGACAGAGCGCTTCTTCGGTTGGTTCACCGAGGCCGAACTCCCCGATGGTAAGCGCATCCCCCTGTGCTTTACGATCACCGAGAATGCCAAAGATGCGTTGGGAATGACCTACGTTGAGCGCCCTGAAGGAAAGAAGATTGATGCAGCCCTAGAGGTTGTCGCTACGCCTCATCTGGGAAGGCTGTGATTTGTCTGCCGTGCCTTCGGTCCTCGTTCTTGCGTGGGGAATGATGGTGGCCCTGGGGGGGGAGTTGGCCCCCGTGCGTCGAATCGAAGTGGGCGCGGAAATGCGTGTGCCTGCCTCTGAGATTCGTATCGCTCCCGGGCGTTCCACGACTTTCTTCTTCGACGCGCACATCCTGCCGGACGAAATCTCCTTGGAGGGGCGTGAGCGGTTTCAGCGCCTGGGGCTCTCCGAGGACCACCTCGTCCTCGTTCCATCGAGTGCGTTCCGGGAGGGTGAACGGCTGCGCCTGGGATTGCGCTTCCGAGATGGCGCGGCGCCGGAGCGGGTGACGTTCGTGCTGGTGGTGGATCCGGCGCTGGGTGAGCCTCAGGTGGAGGTCTATCGCCGTACCCGTTCGGTGGAGTCCTACCGGCAGGAAGTGGACGAACTGAGGGGGCGTCTGTCTCAGGTCCAGTTCGAGTTGGACAGGCTTCAGTTGGAGGGCCGGTCGTCGGGAGCGCTCGAGGCGTTCGTGGCCTCGGTGGGTGAGCCCCATGGTCTTTCGATACGAAGTGTGACTTACACGAAGGCGGTGACTCATCCCGATGTGTCCGTCTTGAAAACACAGCTCGTGGTGCATCCCCCCCGCTGGCGCGCGATTCGTCTGACGTTGCAAGCGCGGGCCGGGGGCGTGGGTTGGGTGGCCACGGGAGCGTCGCTCACGGATGGCGGTGGGCGAAGCCACAAGGTCCTGTCGCACTGGCAGACCGGTCCCTTGCATGACGACGTGGACCAGACCCTGGTGGTCTTCGTGGAGCCCGCGACCGAGGTGGAGTCGGGTCGCTATGTGTTCAAGGTGTGGGACGCGAAGGGACGCACGGTGACGCTGGAAGGGCTTTCGTTGAAGTGACTGTTCCTTGATGATCTCCATACCGGGATGGCTGAAAGCCAGCTCACGCACGCGCTCGGGGGGACCTCCAGGGGGCCCCCGAGTCACTGAAGGAGAACTCGGGAACGCCCTTGGAATCACTGATGAGGAAGTGCTCGCTCATGGGAACAGGCCTCCGGGCGTGACCAGGAGGGGGCACTGCCGTCGGCCCATCAACGGCTTCACATGCTACCTGGAGCCGATGTCCCCACGTCGGGCCTTGAGCCTCGCGGCCCTCCGTGTAGGGTGCCGCTCCGGACGATGACTTCCCCGCCCCCTTCCGACGCCCTCCGCTGCATCCGCGCCGACTCTCGCGAGCCCGAGGGCTACCGCGCCGCCCTGGGCGAGCGCCGCGCCTCGCTCCTGCTCACCGACCCGCCCTATTGCCTGCTCACCCGGCGGCGCAAGGGCGGTGACCTGAGGGACCCGCGCGCCCACAAGAAGATCGACCAGAACCCCATCGTCCGCTTCGAGACCGTGCGCGACTACCGCGTCTTCTCCGAGGCCTGGCTCTCCCGCGCCCTGGCCCACCTCACGCCAGACGCCCCGCTCGTCATCTGGACCAACCTGCTCGGCAAGGAGCCCATCCTCACCGCCGCCAGGGCCCTGGGCTATCCCCACCTGCGCGGCGAGTTCACCTGGGGCAAGCGCACCACCGACAAGAACGCCAACGAGCAGACCCTGCGCGTCTACGAAGTGGCCCTCGTCATCGCCCGCACCCCCGAGCCCGTCCTCGCCCCCGGTGACCTGCCCACCGTCTGGGCCGTCGTCGGCGGCTATGACGATGACGGCGACGCCACGCGCTGGGGCAGCCACCCCCACCACAAGCCCTTCTCCGTCGTCGAGCCGCTCGTGCGCACGTACAGCCGCCCCGGCGACACCGTGCTGGACCCCTTCGCCGGCAGTGGCTCGCTGCCCGCCGCCGCCCTGCGCCTGGGCCGCCAGCCCGCGTGCCTGGAAATCGAACCCGAGTGGGCCGAGCGCGTCACCCACCGCCTGCGCGAGACGGCCGCCGCGCTCGCTCAGCCCCCCAGCGCCCGGTAGAGCTTCGTCTCCGACCAGCGCGGCACGTCCGTGGGCCGGTGTCCCCACCAGTTCATCACCAGCGTGCGCCGCAGCCGCGAGCGCCCCGGCAGCTTCCCGTCCGGAATCTGGTTCTCCGCGTCCAGCACCCCGTGCGTCAGCGTGCCGTCGAACAGCACCAGCCGGTTGGGACGCGGCGTCACCAGGTCCGCGGTGTCCATGCGCGCGGGCGCGAGCGACGGGTTGCCCTCGTCCGGCTTCTCCCGCGTCACCACCAGCGCCCCGCCGCGCACCCGGTTGAGGAACAACACGCTGCTGATGCGCGGATGCACCAGCTTCCCCGTGCGCAGCGCGAGCTTCTCGTCCCGGTCCTGGTGGAAGTCCACGCGCACGTCCGTCGGGTACATCCGCGACAGCCACCACTCCACCCCGGCGATTCTCCTCCGCCCGGCGACCTGGGGCCTCAGGCTGGAGATGACGTCCTCCACCACGTTCGTCGGAGGCCCGAAGTCGTACCAGAACGTCGTCTGGTAGGTGTCCTTCAGCCGCTCGCGGCCGAGCACGCCCAGCCGCCGCAACAGGCGCCGGAAGAGGGGAGGAGGCACTGCGCCTTCGGTGAGCTGGACGAGGGTTTCCACGGGAGAGCGCAGCTTTGTCCCATGCGAAGGGTGGGCGCCACCTTCCTTTGCCGGTAGGCTGCGCGCCCCATTGCCCTCCCCACCGGAGGCACGCGGAGACTGCTCGATGAAGGCTCACCACAAGATGCTCATCGGCATCGTCACCGGCACGGTGGCGGGACTCGCCGCCAATGCCCTGGCGGGCGGTTCCCCCTGGCTGGATTGGACCGTCACCAACGTGGCCTCGCCGGTGGGCCAGATTTTCATCCGCCTGCTGCTCATGCTCGTGGTGCCGCTGCTCTTCGCCGCGCTTGTCATGGGCGTGGCGGAGCTGGACCTGAAGCAGGTGGGCCGCCTGGGCGCCCGCACGCTGGGCTACACCATCGTCCTGTCCACCATCTCCGTCCTCATCGGCCTGGTGCTCGTCAACCTCATCCAGCCCGGCGTGGGACTCAGCGACGAGGCCCGCGCGCTCGCCCGGAGCGGCACGCAAATCAAGGCGGCCCCGCCCCCGTCCGACACGTCCTTCGGCGCGGTGCTGATGTCCATGGTGCCCACCAACCCCCTGAAGGCCGCGGCTGACGGAGACATGATCGGCCTCATCGTCTTCTCGCTCATCTTCGGCCTGGGCGTGGCGCTCACCCCCGGCGAGCCCGTGCGGCACCTGCGCGACACGATTCAAGGCCTCTACGACGTGATGATGAAGCTCATCGACGGCGTGCTGAAGCTGGCGCCCTTCGGCGTGGCTGCGCTCCTGTTCGCCATGACGGCGAAGCTGGGCCTGGGCATCCTCGGGCAGCTCGCCGCCTACGTGGGCACGGTGCTGCTCGCGCTCGCCGTCCACATGTTCATCGTCTACTCGCTGTCGGTGCGCTTCCTCGGCGGGCGCAACCCCATCGAGTTCTTCCGCGACAGCCGCCTGGCCATCGTCACCGCCTTCTCCACGTCCTCCTCCAGCGCCACCCTGCCCACCGCGCTCAAGGTCGCCGAGGAGAACCTCAAGCTGCCGCCCAACGTGTCGCGCTTCGTGCTCACCGCCGGCTCGGCGATGAACCAGAACGGCACCGCGCTCTTCGAGGGCGTCACCGTGCTCTTCCTCGCGCAGGTGTACGGCGTGCACCTGGACCTGTCCCAGCAGGCGCTCATCATGTTCATCTGCATCCTGGCCGGTATCGGCACCGCCGGCGTGCCCGCGGGCTCCATCCCCGTCATCGCGATGATTCTGGGCATGTTCAAGATTCCGGTGGAGGGCCTGGGCCTCGTGCTCGGCGTGGACCGCTTCCTGGACATGTGCCGCACCACCCTCAACGTCACCGGTGACCTGGCCGCCGCCGTGTACGTGGCGCGCGGAGAACCGCCCGCTCGCACGGACGTCGAGCGAGCGACAGGCCCCACCACCTCCTGACGCCGGGCATAAGCCGTCCCATCCTTCCCACCGGAAGCCGTCTCACCGCCTCACCCGACAGAGGAGCCCGCATGAGGGTCACCAAGGATTCGATTGTCTCGCTGGAGTACCGGCTGCACCTCGGTGACGGACAGGTCATCGACCAGAGCGCACCGGATCAGCCGCTCGCCTACCTGCACGGGCACCGTCAAATCGTCCCCGGCCTGGAGGGCGCGCTGGAGGGCCTGGGGCAGGGCGACAGCAAGCAGGTGGTGGTGCAGCCCGCCCAGGGCTACGGCGAGCATGACCCGGAGGGCGTGCGCGTCGTCCCGCGCGCCATGCTGCCCCCTGGCTTCACCCCGCAGCCCGGCCAGACGCTGATGGCCCAGACGGAGCAGGGCGACATCCCCCTGCGCATCCAGGAAGTGCGGGGCGACGACATCGTCATCGACCTGAACCACCCGCTCGCCGGCAAGACGCTCCACTTCGACGTCACCGTGAAGGACATCCGCCCGGCGTCCTCGGAGGAACTCACCCACGGCCACGTCCACGGGCCCGGCGGTCACGAGCACGCCTGACGCCAGGGCGTGACGCCCTGCGGCGACACCGAGGGGCGGGGCCGGAATGCCTCGCCCCTTTCGCTTGCCTGCCGGAGGGAGTTCTTCGTCGGGGAGGGGGCCTGCACTATCTTTGCCGCCCCAATGAGCCAGTCCCCCTCTCAACAGACTCCGAGCCCCAGTGGGCTTCGCCTCCAGCCCACAGACTCGCACGCGGGCGAGCCGGGTGCTTCCGCGACGCAGGACCCGGAGCTGTACTGGCTCAAGAATGTCTACCAGGGCGGCTCGCGCCAGCTCACCGTGCGCGCCGTCATCGCGGGCATGTTGATTGGCGCGGTGATGTGCCTGTCCAACCTGTACGTCATCCTCAAGACGGGCTGGAGCCTGGGCGTCACCATCACAGCCTGCATCCTGGCCTTCGCGGTGTTCGGCACGCTGCGCTCGCTCAAGCTGTTGAAGAACGATTTCACCGCGCTGGAGAACAACGCCATGGGCTCGGTGGCGTCGGCCGCCGGCTACATGACGGGCGGTGGCAACATGGCCGCCGTCCCCGCGCTGCTGATGCTCACGGGCGCGCTGCCGCCCGCCGGCTGGCTGGTGGCGTGGTTCGCCGTCATCTCCGCGCTGGGCGTCTTCGCGGCCATCCCCATCAAGCGCCAGCTCATCAACATCGAGGCGCTGCCGTTCCCCACCGGCACCGCCACCGCGGAGACCATCCGCGCCCTGCATGGGCACGGTGAGGTGGCCCGGCGCAAGTCGAAGCTGCTGGCGGGCGCGGGCCTCATCGGAGCCCTGCTGGTGCTGGTGCGCGACGCGCGCTTCTCGTGGCTGACCAACATCCCGGAGAAGGTGAGCATGCCGTTCACCCTGCTGGGCAAGAAGGCCTCCGCGTGGACGCTGTCGTTCGACTTCAGCCTCCTCCTGGTGGGCGCGGGCGCGCTGGTGAGCTTCCGCACGGGCTGGTCCATGTTGCTGGGCGCGGTGCTGACGTACGGCTTCCTCGCGCCGGCCATGGTCACCCAGGGCGCCATTCCGGAGGTGACGTACCGGGCCATCAACACGTGGATGGTGTGGACGGGCTCCGCGCTGCTGGTGTCCTCGGGTCTGCTCGCGTTCGCCTTCCAGTGGCGCAGCGTGGCGCGCTCCTTCAAGGCGCTGTCGGGGCTGTTCGGCCGCAAGAGCGCGAAGGAGGAGGAGGCGGCGGACCCGTTGGCGGGCATCGAGTGTCCTCCGTCCTGGTTCCCCCTGGGCTTCGCGGTGCTGGGCCCCATCGCCATCTTCCTGATGGCGTACCTCTTCCAGATTCCGTGGTGGGCGGGCGTGCTGGCCATGCCGCTGGCCGTCGTCATGGGCGTCATCGCCAGCCGCGTCACCGGTGAGACGGACACCACGCCCACCAAGGCGCTGGGGCCCGTCACGCAGCTCATCTTCGGAGGCCTGGCGCCGGGCAACATCCCCGCCAACGTGATGAGCGCCAACGCCACGGGTGGCGTGGGACTGCACTCGGCGGACCTGCTGACGGACCTCAAGTCCGGCTGGCTGTTGGGCGCCAACCCGCGCCAGCAGTTCGTCGCGCAGCTGTTCGGCGTGGTGGCCGGCGCGGCGGTGGTGGTGCCGGTGTTCAACATCCTCATCCCCAGCCCGGACGTGCTCGGCTCGGCGGAGTTCCCCGCGCCCGCCACCATGGTGTGGGCCGGCGTGTCGAAGCTGCTCGCCACGGGCGTGTCGGCCATGCCCGTCACCGCGCGCTGGGGCGCTTTGTGCGGCGGGACGCTCGGCATCCTCCTGGTGCTGCTGGAGCGGTGGGCGCCGGCGAAGCTGAAGGCCTACGTGCCGTCACCCGCGGGTTTCGGGCTGGCCATCGTCATCCCCGGCTCCAGCTCCATCGCCTTCTTCCTGGGCTCCGCCATCGCCGAGGTGATGCGCCGCAAGGCTCCGAAGCTCGCCGAGGACACCGTGCTGCCCGTGTCCTCGGGCTTCATCGCGGGAGAGAGCCTGCTGGGCATCGGCATCGCGATGGCGAAGGCCTTCGGGGTGATGCCCAAGTAGTTGAAGCGCGCGGCGCCTCGCTTCGAATCCCCGGGAGGGGAGCGCGAGGCGCCTGGGTCCTGCTTCCTTCAGTCCACGCGGCCGGTGGCGAACGAGGCCCCGGCGAGGAAGCGGAAGGTGGGCGTGTCCAGGCCCGCGCCGACGCCCGGGCCGCCCATGACGTAGAGGTCCATCCAGGAGGTGGTGTGCCGGCGGATGGCCACCATCAGCTCCGCGCCCAGGCGGCCTCCCTGGAGCGGCACGCCGACGAGCATGCTCACCTCGCTGCGCGTCAGCTCCCCGGCGCGCGACGTCACCGTGCCCGCCAGCCGCAGCTCGTTGCCGATGATGTCCGCCGGCTCAGCGGACAGCGAGCCCAGGTCCTGCTTCGCGCGCAGGAGGACGCCCACCTCGGCGCCCAGCTGCCACGTCTCCGCGAGGAAGCCGAGCTGGAGGCTGGGGTGCACCGCGTAGTCGTCGCGCGCCAGCAGCTCCTTCTTGCCCACCGGCAGGGCGGCGGAGAGGTCCACCGCGACCTGGAGGCCGAAGTCCGGCCGCACCAGCGCGGCGCGAGCCCCCAGCCACGGCGAGCCCAGGCCCTGACCTTCCGGCGCGTTCACGTTCATGAAGGCCGTGCCGCCCTGGGTGACGATGAAGGGCACCTCCGCGTCCACCTGGAGCCAGTCCAGCACGCCGATGGCGGCCGTCACGTCCATGGTGAACTTGTTCTCCACCAGGCCCGAGCCGCCGCCCGGCTCCCAGCGCGTCTGGAAGTGGAAGGGCAGTTGCTCGTAGTGGCCCTGGACGGCCACGCGCACCATGCCCGCAGGAAGCGTGCGGCCGGTGCTGACGAGCAGTGAGCCGAGGCCCGCCGGGTCCATCTCCAACCGCTGCAGGTTGAAGCCAGGCAGCGAGCCCGACTGCGCCGAAGCAGTGGAGGGGAGGGCCAGGGCGACACAGAACAGCGCCGACAACAAGGCAAGCGCGGGCCGGAACGACACGACGACTCCTTCACTCATTGGACAAGCGCGCAGGAGTCGCATGGCGACGAAGTCAACGCAAGCGCACCTCCAGGTCCCCCCTTCCAGGCAAGTATCGGCGGCTCGCCCCGCCGAACGGCTTGACGTGTGACGCGTCCGGATTCTCCCTGGCTTGCGGTGAAGTCATTGCCCTGTCCCGGTGAAGTCATTGCTGTCCCATGGATGGGAAAGCAGGCAGCCATTGCAATGGCTGACGGGGGTGGCGCGTAGGGCAGGCGTCCCCCACCTGGAGTCGCCTTGGCCGTCCTCTTCGAGGATCTCCGCTATGCCGTCCGGTTGCTGCTCAAGAGCCGGGGCTTCACCGTCGTCTCCATCCTGACGCTGGCCCTGGCCATCGGGGCGAACACGGCCATCTTCAGCGTGGTGCACGGCGTGTTGCTCCGCCCGCTGCCGTACCCGGAGCCCGAGCAGCTGGTGCAGGTGTTCCGCCAGGATGAGGACGGGCGCGCGACCTCTCAGGCCATCGCGCAATACGTCTGGCTGTCGACGGAGGGCTCGCCCTTCTCCCAGGTCGCCGCGTCGGAGCTGCTGCCCACGGGCTTCAACATCCTGGGGGATGGGCTCCCGGAGCGTCTGTCGGGCATGCGGGTGACGGGGAACTTCTTCGAGACCCTGGGCGTGCGGCCCGTGCTGGGGCGCGGCTTCCTGCCGGAAGAGGACGTGGTGGGCGGGCCTCGGGTGGTGGTGCTCAGCCATGGGTTGTGGAAGCGGCGCTTCGCGGGCGCTCCCGACGTCATCGGCCGCTCCTTCACGCTGAATGACCAGCCCTACACGGTGGTGGGCGTGGCGGCGGAGTCCTTCCACCACCCTCGGGAGGCGCAGCTGTGGACGCCGCTCCAACTGGACCTGACCAACACCGATGACTCCAACTTCCTCCACGTGGTCGCGAGGGTGCGCGCGGGCCTGTCGTCGGAGGACGTCGGCGCGGCCCTGAAGACGCTGACCGAGGGGCTGCGCGCGGACAAGCCGAACCTGCTGCGAGGGAAGGAGAAGTTCGTCGCGGAGGACCTGCGGACGTTCCTGGCGGGGGACCTGCGGCTGGCGCTCTGGGTGTTGCTGGGCGCGGTGGGGCTGGTGCTGCTCATCGCGTGTGTCAACCTGGCCAACCTCCAACTGGCGAGGGCGGCGGCGCGACAGCGGGAGCTGGTGGTGCGCGCGGCCTTGGGGGCTTCGCCCCGGCGGTTGGTGGGGCAGCTCATGACGGAGAGCCTGCTGTTGTCCGTGGTGGGCGGAGGGCTGGGCATCCTGCTGGCCTCGGCGGTGTTGCCCGCGCTGTTGTCCCTGGCGCCCGCGGAGCTGTCCGTGCCCGGCGGCGCGGAGGTGGAGCTGAATGGCGCGGTGCTGGCGTTCTCCGTGGGCGTGTCGCTGCTGACGGGGGTGCTCTTCGGGCTGTTGCCCGCGTGGCAGGCGTCGCGGCCGGACCTCCAGGATGCGCTGAGGCAAGGGGCGCAGCGGGCGACGTCGGGGCCCGGGGGCGGCAGGACGCGCAAGCTGCTGGTGGTGGGGCAGGTGGCGCTCGCGGTGGTGCTGCTCGTGGGGGCCGCGCTGCTCATCCGGGGCTTTGGCGCGCTCCAGGTCGTCCGTCCTGGCTTCGACGCGAGCGACGTGCACGTGCTTCGCCTGTCGCTGCCGGAGGGACGCTATGGCGAGCGGGAGGCCCTGGAGCGCTTCCACCGTCAGGTGGAGGAGCGGGTGAGGGCGCTGCCGGGGGTGACGGCCGTCGGCTTCACGCCCGCGCTGCCGATGGAGCTGGGGCCCAGCATGGGCTTCGCCATCGACGGCAAGTTCGAGGGCCGCCTGGACGGCCCTGGCGTGGGGTTTGGCCAGTATCGGCCGGTGTCGCCGGGGTACTTCGGTGCCCTGGGACTGGGGCTGGTGAAAGGCAGGTTGCTGGCGGACACGGACGTGGCGGGGGCGCCCCACGTCGTGGTCATCAACGAGACGGCCGCGCGCAAGTACTGGCCGGGTGAGGACGTCATCGGCAAGAGCCTGCGGGTGGCCTACACGGTGCCGTCGCTGCAGGACACCGCGCCGCGCGTCATCGTGGGCGTGGTTCGAGACGTGCGGGAGAACGGGTTGGACCGGGAGTCGCCCGCGGTGCTGTACGTGGCCTCGGGGCAGGTGGCCCCGGTGCTCAACGGGATGCTGGTGCGCATGCTGCCGCAGAACCTCCTGGTGCGAGGCTCCGGGGGCCACGCGGCGCTGGTGGCGTCCGTGCAGCGCGAGGTGTGGGCGGTGGACGCGCGGCAGCCGGTGACGGAGTCGCTGAAGCTGGAAGACCACGTGGCGCGCACGCTGGGCTCCGAGCGCTTCAACATGGTGCTGCTGGGGTTGATGGCGGCGCTGGCGCTCGGGCTGGCCGCGGTGGGCATCTACGGGGTGCTGTCCTATCTGGTGAGCCAGCGCACCCGGGAGATGGGCGTGCGGCTGGCGCTGGGCGCCACGCGGGCGGAGGTGGTGCGGCTGGTGTTCCTCCAGGGCCTGGGCTCGGTGGGCGCGGGCGTGGCGCTGGGCTTCGTGGGCGCGCTGGGCCTGACGCGGCTGGTCTCCGGGATGGTCCACGGCGTCAGCGCGTTGGACCCATGGGCCTTCGTCATCGCGCCGCTGGTGCTGCTCACGGTGGGGCTCGTCGCCACGTGGCTGCCGGCCCTGAGGGCCTCGCGCGTGGACCCCATCATCGCGCTCAAGTACGACTGAGCTTGAGGGACGGGGCCCACCACGTCGGTGTCGCGAGCGTCTAGGTCGAGCCGGCCGCGAGGTCCTGGAGGACCTGCCAGCGCGCGTAGAGGCGGTCTATCTGGGCGACGGTTGCGTCCAGCTCCTTCTGCACCTCCGCCACCTTGCCGCTCTTGCTGTAGATGGTCGGGTCGGCGAGCTGGGCCTCCAGGTCCGCCTTGCGCGTCTCGGCCACTTCGATGGTGGCCTCCATGCCGTCCAGCTCCCGCTGGTCCTTGTAGGAGAGCTTGACGGCCTTGCGCGCCTCCGGCTTCGCCGCGGGAGGAGGGGCGACGACAGGGGCGGGCTCGTCCTTCTTCGCCGCGCCCTTCGCGGCCATGGCATCCGACTGCTCCTTCAGCCGCCGGTACATCGCGTAGTTGCCCTCGTAGCGCGTGACGCGGCCGTTGCCGTCGAACGTCACGATGCTGGTGGCCACCTTGTCGAGGAAGTACCGGTCGTGCGTGACGAGCAGCGTGCTGCCACCGAAGTCCAAGAGCAGCCGCTCCAGCACGTTGAGCGTGACGATGTCCAAATCGTTGGTGGGCTCGTCCAGCACCAGCACGTTGGCGCCCTCCAGGAACAGGCGCGCCAGGAGCAGCCGGTTGCGCTCGCCGCCCGACAGCGCCTTCACCTTCATCCGCTGCATGGGCACGGGGAAGAGCAGGTCGTCCAGGTAGTCGCGCAGCGCGACCTTCTGGTCGCCCAGGTCCACCCAGTCCTCGCCCTGCGAGGCCGCGTCGTACACCGTCATCTCCGGGTCCAACTGCGCCCGGTTCTGGTCGTAGTACGCGACCTTGGTGTTCTTCCCGATGACGAGCTTGCCGCCGTCCGGAGGCAGCTCCCCCAGGATGACGCGCAGGAAGGTCGTCTTGCCCACGCCGTTGGGGCCGACGAGGCCCACGCGCTCGCCGCGCTGGAGCCGGAAGTCCACGCCCTGCAGCACCTTGCGCTCGCCGAAGGACTTCTGCAGCCCCTCCGACTCGATGACGGTGTGGCCCAGCCGGGGCGCGGCAATCACCCGCAGGTCGGCGACCTTGGGGCGCTGGAAGCCCTTCTCGGCCATCAGCTTCTGCGCCCGGTCGATGCGCGACTTGCTCTTGGTGCGCCGCGCCTCGGGGCCCCGGCGCAGCCAGGCGACCTCCTGGGCAATCCACCGCTCGCGCTTGTGCTGAGAGACTTCGGCGTTCTCCTGCGCCACCAGCTTCTGCTCCAGGTACGCCTGATAGTTGCCCGGATAGGACGTGACGCCGCCGCCCGGCTGGATTTCGACGATGCGGTCCACCAGCCCGTCCAGGAAGTACCGGTCGTGCGTGACGAGCAGCAGCGAGCCGGGCAGCTTGTCCAGCTCCTCCTCCAGCCAGTCCACCGTGTCCGCGTCCAGGTGGTTGGTGGGCTCGTCCAACAGCAGCATGTCGGGCCGCGTGAGGAGCGCGCGGGCAATGGCCACGCGCTTGCGCAGGCCGCCGGAGAGCTGCGCCACCGGCCGGTCCCAGTCCTTCACGCCCAGCCTGTCGAGCAGCGTCTTGGCGTGGTGCTCGGTGTCCCAGCCGCCAAGTTGCTCGATGCGGTCCGACACCACGGCGAGCTGCTCCATCAGCTTCTCGTGGGCCTCCGGCGGCGAGGACTCCAGCTTCTGCGCGAGCTCCGCCTGGGCGGCCATCGCCTCGCGCAGCGGGCCCTGGGCCACGGACAGCTCCGAGGCCACCGTAGCGCCCTCGGCGAACTCCGGCTCCTGGGGCAGGTAGGTGACGCGGGCGCCCCGGCGCAGCTGCAGCTCGCCCGTGTCGGGCTTGGCGGCCCCGGCGAGGATCTTCATCAGGGACGTCTTGCCCGAGCCATTCACGCCCACCAGGCCCACGCGCTCACCCTCTTCGATGGTGACGGTGAGGCCCTGGAAGACGGTGCGACTGCCGAAGCTGAGCTGGACGTTGGCGGCACGAAGCAGCGTCACGGTGTTCTGACTCCTGAAAAGGCGAAAGGCGCCCCTCACTGATGAGGAGCGCCTTCCTTACAACCTCGACGTCGCGGTGGCGCGGACTACTTGCGCGCCGCCTGCTCGGCCGCGAGCTTCTCCTTGTACTGCGCCATCAGGGCCTCGGCCTCGTTGCGCGGCACCGGCGTGTACTTGGCGAACTCCATGGTGAACTCGCCCTTGCCCTGCGTCGCGGAGCGAAGGTCCGTGGAGTAGCCGAACATCGCGTTCAGCGGAACCTCGGCCACCGCCGTCACCTGGCCCTCGGCGGTCTCCGTCGAGAGGATGGTGCCACGGCGCTGGTTGAGCTGACCGACGACGGAGCCCTGGAAGTCCTCGGGCGCCGTGACTTCCACCTTCATCATCGGCTCGAGGATGATGGGCTTGGCGGCGGCGTAGCCCTCGCGGAAGCCCATGATGGCGGCCGTCTTGAACGCCATTTCGGACGAGTCGACCGCGTGGAACGCGCCGTCGTTGATGACGACGCGCAACCCGACGACGGGGAAGCCGATGAGGCTGCCCTTCTTGACGGCCTCGGCGAAGCCCTTGTCGCACGCGGGGATGAACTCGCGCGGGATGGAGCCACCGACGATGTCATCCACGAACTCGTACTGCTGCACCGCGTCCGCGGGCAGCGGCTCGATGTAGCCGCACACGCGCGCGAACTGACCGGAGCCGCCGGTCTGCTTCTTGTGCGTGTAGAAGAACTCGCCCTTCTGGCTGATGGTCTCGCGGTAGGCCACCTGCGGCTTGCCGGCCTGGACCTCGCACTGGTACTCGCGCTTCATGCGCTCGATGTAGATCTCCAGGTGCAGCTCACCCATGCCGCGGATGATGGTCTGCCCGGACTCTTCATCGCGGTGCACGCGGAAGGTGGGGTCTTCCTTCGTGAAGCGGTTGAGCGCCTTGGAGAAGTTGGCCAGCGTGGAGCGGTCCTTGGGCGACACGGCGAGCGAAATCACCGCGTCCGGGACGTGCATGGACGTCATCGTGTAGTTCACCGTTCCATCGGTGAACGTGTCGCCGGAGGCGCACTCGACGCCGAACAGCGCGACGATGTCGCCGGCCGTCGCGTCGTTGATGTCGTCCATCTTGTTGGAGTTCATCCGGACGATGCGCGGGACCTTGACCTTCTTCTGGTTCACCTGGTTGTAGATGAAGTCTCCCTTGGAGACGCGGCCCTGGTAGATGCGCATGTACGTGAGCTGCCCGTAGCGGCCATCTTCCAGCTTGAACGCCAGACCGACGAAGGGCTTCTCCGGGTCGGACTCGAGGATGACCTTCGCCTCGTTGTTCTTCTGGTCCAGCGCCTCGTTGGTCGCCTCCTTGGGGTTCGGGAGGAAACCGCAGACCGCGTTCAGGAGCAGCTGCACGCCCTTGTTCTTGTAGGCGGAGCCGCACATGACCGGCGTCATCTTCAGGGCGATGGTGGCCCGGCGAACGGCGGCGGTGATGAGGTCGTTCGGGATGGCGGCGTCGGACAGGAACAGCTCACCGAGCTGGTCGTCGACCTCGGCCACGCCTTCGATCATCTGCTGGCGACGGACCTTGGCCTCGTCCAGCATGTCGGCGGGGATCTCCTCCTCGCGGACCTTCTCGCCGTTCTCACCGTCGAAGTAGAACGCCTTCATCTGGATGAGGTCGATGAGGCCCTGGAAGCGGTCCTCGGCGCCGATGGGGTACTGGAGCTTCACCGGGTGGTGGTTCAGCTTCTCCTTCAGCTGAGCGGCCACGCGGTCATAGTTCGCGCCAGCGCGGTCCATCTTGTTGACGAACGCGATGCGCGGAACGCGGTAGCGCTTCATCTGCCGGTCCACGGTGATGGACTGGGACTGCACGCCCGACACGGAACAGAGGACGAGGATGGCGCCGTCCAGAACGCGCAGGGAGCGCTCCACCTCGATGGTGAAGTCCACGTGTCCCGGCGTGTCGATGAGGTTGATGTTGAAGTCGCCCCACATCGCGTACGTCGCGGCGGACTGGATGGTGATGCCCTTCTCACGCTCCAGATCCATCGAGTCCATGACCGCGCCCACGCCGTCCTTGCCGCGGACCTCGTGGATCTCATGGATCTTGCCCGTATAGAACAGGATGCGCTCGGAGAGCGTCGTCTTGCCCGAGTCGATGTGGGCAGAGATACCAATGTTACGAATCTTGTCGATGGGTGCGTTAGCGGCCACGATCCGGTCCTTCTTTTCTTGAAAGTGCCTGAGGGAACAGAGCAGGCGGGGCCCTTACTTCCCACGGGACTTGGTTTCCAGCCAAATCCGCATGGGGGTGAGGTCTGTTAATCTCACCTTTGCCTACAAATTGGGCTCCACCTTATATACAGGGCAGCTCGGGCGCGCGCAGGTTCGCGGCCTCGGGCTGAATTCTTTCGAGGGTTTCTAACCATGACTGCGAGCGAAAACTTCTCCGTGGCCCGGGCCTGGCTGCACGCCTTCAATGCCCATGACGTGGACGCGCTGGTGGCGCTGTACGCGGAGGACTGTACCCACACCTCGCCCAAGATTCGGGTGCTGCACCCGGAGACGGGGGGGCTCCTGATCGGCCGGCCGGCCCTGGCGAAGTGGTGGAGGGAGGCCATCGCCCGGCTGCCTGGTCTGCGCTACGAGGAGACGGCGCTGACGGCGGATGGAGAGCGCGTCTTCATGGAGTACCTGCGCCATGCGCCGGGCGAGGCGCCCATGCCGGTGGCGGAGGTGCTGGAGGTGCGCGGGGGCCGGATTGTCGCCTCGCGCGTGTACCACGGTTGAAACGGCCGCTGGCCCCAGGGAATGGGCTAGGGTGGCGCGACTCAGGAGGATGGACGTGGCGACGAACCCCAGCGCTTTCGACAAGGACTTCGGCTACCTGCTCCCCTTCCTGGACAAGGTGGCCGCCGCCGCGGCCGAGCTGCCGGAGGGCCCCGCCCGCGAGGAGCTGACGCGGCTGATGGCGGAGGAGAAGGTCCGCTGGCAGCGCGCCCGGGAACTCCTGCGTGGCGCTCCAGGGACGGCCGCGCAGTCAGGGGCCGCGCCGCGCGCGCTGGCCCGGGCCTCCGCGGACGAGGTCCACGAGACGGCGCCGAGCCCCTCCGGACTCACCGTGGGCAGCTTGAAGAGCGTGGGGAGCGTGAACCCCCCTCGCCGTCGCTGAAGCGGCTTCAGCCGGTGCCGCGCTTGAGGTGGTCCAGCGCGTCGAACGTGGCCGCCTTGTAGGCCTCCGACAGCGTCGGGTAGTTGAAGCAGGTCTCGACGAAGAGGCGCGCGGTGGAGCCGGTGAGCATGGCCACCAGGCCCACGTGGATCAGCTCCGAGGCCTGCTCGCCGATGACGTGCACGCCCAGGAGCTTCAGGCTCTCGCGGTGGAAGAGCAGCTTCAAGAGGCCGTACATCTCGCCGATGATCTGCCCGCGTGGGTTGGTGGCGAAGGAGGCGCGGCCGGCCACGTAGGGCACCCGCTTGGCGCGCAGGCCTTCTTCCGTCTCCCCGGCCATGGAGACCTCGGGGATGGTGTAGATGCCGTAGGGCAGCACCGTGGCCAGGGCCTGCGGGCCTTCCAGGGTGAAGGCGTGCTCCACCGCGATGCGTGCCTGGTCCATGGAGGTGGAGGCCAGGGCGGGAAAGCCGATGACGTCGCCCACCGCGTAGATGTGGGGCAACGCCGTCTGGAAGCTGGGGCCCACCTCTACCTGGCCGCGAGCGCCCAGCTTCACACCGATGTCCTGCAGCCCCAGGCCCGGGGTGTTCGCCGAGCGGCCGGAGGCCACCAGCACCTGGTCCGTGTCCACCTCCTCGCCCGAGGAGAGCGTCAGGCGGATGGGCACCTCGCACGCGGCGGGCACGTCCACCTTCTCCACCGTCTGGCCGAAGCGCAGGCGGATGCCGAGCGCCTCCATGCGCTGGGCGAGCAGCGTGGAGATTTCGTCGTCGAGGAAGGGGAGCAGCTCGGGCTTCACCTCCACCAGCGTCACGGGGATGCCCAGCGCGGCGAACATGCAGGCGTACTCGCAGCCGATGACGCCGCCGCCCACCACGACGAGCGAGCTGGGCAGCCGGCCAATCTCCAGCACCTCGTCCGAGTCATGCACGCGCACGTCGCCGAAGGGGTACAGCGGCGGCCGGTACGGCGACGAGCCGGTGGCGATGAGGATGACGGAGCCGGTGAGGCGCATGTCTTCCGCGCCCTGTCGGCGCACCAGCACGGTGTGCGGGTCCACGAACGAGCCGACCCCCTGAATCACCTGGACGCCGTGCGACTGGAGGTTGTGGCCAATGCGCTCGCGCTCCATGCCCTTCACGCGGCGCTCGCGGTAGAGGAAGTCGGAGACGGTGGCCGCGTGGCGCAGCGTCGTCTCCACGCTGTAGAGGCCCCGGGCCTTGAGGCCGGAGAGGTGCAGCGCCGTCTCCCGCAGTGTCTTCGAGGGCAGGGTGCCCGTGTTGGCCGCCGTGCCTCCCAGTACGGGCTCCCGCTCCACCACCGCGACGCGCTTGCCCGCCATCGCCGCCTGCACCGCGCCCCACTCGCCGGCCGGTCCGGAGCCAATCACCACCAGGTCAAAGTCCACCATGGGGCGAAGGTACGCGAGGCCACGCGCCCTTTGAAGTCGAACCCGTCCGTCAGGGGCGAGGGCCGTAGGCGGGCAGGGGGGCGCCGACTTCGTAGGCCCCCAGGTCCGGCGCGGCGCCGCTGAAGCCGTCGTTGATGTTGGGCAGGGGCGCTCCCGCATTCTCCACGGCGGAGCCCGTGCGCGGACGCAGGTCGGGCGCCGCGTACAGCGTCATGGGCGCGGAGGGGTAGGCGACGGATGCGGAGAAGGCGCCGAGGTCCACCTGCACCGCGTTCTTCTCCGTGGTGCTGGCGCGCAGGGCGCTCAGCCCCGTGAGGGCGCTGCCTGCCCACGTGGCGGTGAAGTTGCCGGACGTGGTGCCGAAGCCGTCGTGGTCCAGGTTGGCGCTCGCCGTCACCAGGTCGGGGATGTAGAGCACGCGCCCGTTGGCGTTGCCGCTGCTGTAGCCATTGAAGGAGCCGCCCGGTCCGCCAATGAACAGGTTGTTGCGGGTGTAGAGGTTCGCCACGGGCCTGCCGGCGGCGATGCCGAGCCCATCCCCATGCTTCACCACGGTGTTGTGCAGCAGCACGTCGCCGGAGCTGCCCCGGTACAGTTTGAAGGCGATGTGCACCGCGTTGTAGATGGCGTTGCGGATGAAGTACGTGGGGCCGCCCAGGCTCGGCTGCGAGGACAGGGCGATGAAGTTGTTGGTGAGGCGGTTGCCCACGATTCGGCAGTTGTGGAAGCAGAAGTCCGCCTCCACGCCGTCGTCCGCGTTGCCGATGAGGTCGTTGTTCAGGATGTCGATGCTGTACTGGTCCACCGCGGCGTCGTCCTCCATCAGCGAGATTCCGTCGCGGAACCCGGTGACGCGGTTGTTGAGGATGACGTGCCCCGGGCCCGTGACGCAGATGCCCTCGCCCTGGTTGTTTCCGCTGACGCCGAGCGACGACTCCGCCCACTGCGTGACACCTGTCACCACGTTGTCGGCGATATAGGCACTCTCCGCGCGCAGGAAGGTGACGACGGCGTCGCCATTGTTCGCGGTGGTGGCGTTGACGGTGGAGCGGGTGAGGACGAAGTGCTTCGAGCCGTTGAAGCGGACGCGGCCGTTGATGGTGAGCCGGTCGAAGTGGACGTGGCTCTGGTTGAACAGGTTGATGGGGCCGGTGAGGATGGTGCCGGCGGTGCCTCGCAGGACGATGGGCTTGCCCTCGGTGCCGCTGCGAGACCAGTCGAACGCGCTGTACGTCCCCGCGGCCAATTCCAGGATGTCGCCCGGCTGCGCGCTCGCCGCGACGGTGGCGAAGGTGGCGGGTGTCACGGCCTTGATGGGCGCGCCCGCCATGGGAGCGGGCACCGCGCGCGTGGTCGCCGTGGCCGTGCGCGTGGTGGAGCCTCCCTCCGGGTCCGTGAGGGTGAGCTCCAACTCGTAGCTCGTTCCGGGCTGGAGGCCGAACAGGCTGCCGGAGTGACGCAGGGCCCAGCTGAAGCCCTCGTTGGTGCCCGCGGTGATTCGACGCAGGGGGAGCGCCTGTCGCCAGGGGCTCGTGCCGGTGGGACGGAAGCGGACGGAGACCACGCCGTTGGCGTTGGCGTCACCGGTGAAGGCCCACTCCACCGTCAGGTGGTGCAGCGTCGGGAAGGGGAGGGTGATGGCCCCCGGGACGGTGGCGTCGGCGCTGTTCATCCCGCCGTCGGGAGCGATGGTGCCGCTGTCGGGGTTCGCATTCGAGCCCCCATCCGGCTCGGCCTGGGTGCCGCCGTCTTCGCGGGTGCC
Organism: Myxococcus qinghaiensis; assembly: GCF_024198215.1. Taxonomy (GTDB): domain Bacteria; phylum Myxococcota; class Myxococcia; order Myxococcales; family Myxococcaceae; genus Myxococcus; species Myxococcus qinghaiensis. Next base: position 350,094 of record NZ_JAKCFA010000006.1, on the reverse strand, counting down.
ACTGTCGACAGGGCCTCCGGAGCCATCAGGCGTGCCCGCTCCCGCGTCGTCCCGGGTGTCGTCGTCACTTCCGCCACATGCGATGCACAGCAGCAGCAGGACAGCCCAGGACCTTGTCCGGAGGAGAGCGTTCATGCGCCGGATTCTGCCCGGAGCGTGGACTCACCGCGAGCAAAGCCGGTGTCGCGCGGGGTGCGTCAGCCGGCGCCTTGGCGCGACGACGTCACTCGCTCGGTGGGGGCCGGCCCGAGTAGCGCAGGCCCTCTTGGATTTCCTGGTCGCTGAGGAGGCGGAAGGTCCCCTCGGGGATGTCGAGCACGTCGATGCCGCCCACGGCCTCCCGGTGGAGGGCGCGCACGGGGAGGCCCACGGCGCCGAGCATCCTCTTCACCTGATGGTGGCGTCCCTCGGTGAGGGTGACCTCCACGGTGTGCTCGTCGCGGATGCGCACGATGGCGGGACGGGCGGGGCCGTCGTCGAGCGTCATTCCCTGGCGGAGGGGCTCCACGCGCGCCTCGTCGGGGGTGCTGAAGACGGTGGCCACGTAGCGCTTGGGCAGCTGCGTGTCCGGGGAGGTGGCGTGGGCGACGAACTTGTCGTCATTGCTGAAGAGCAGGAGGCCCGTGGAGTCCACGTCGAGGCGGCCCACGGCGTGCCACGTGTAGCCGGCCAGGTCGGGGGGGAGCTGGCGCAGGAGCACCTCGAAGACGGTGCCGGTGCGATGCTGGGACACCGTGGAGGACAGCACGCCCGCGGGCTTGTGGAAGGCGAGCACGCGCGTGGCGGGGGCCGACAGCGGGATGACCTTGCCGTCCACGCGCACGACGGAGCCGGGGGGCACGGGCGCGAGGGGCATGAGCGCGACGCGGCTGTTGATGGTGACGCGGCCGGCGCGTATGGCGTCGTCGGCTTCCTTCTGGGGGAACACGCCTGCTCGGGCGAGCGCGCGCGACAGCCAGTCCGGCTTCTCCTTGCCCTCCCAGCGCTGGTGTTGCTGCGGGGGCTTGGGCTTGTCGTACTTGCGAGGCATGGGCTTCCAGGGGGCAGGTGACGCGGGGCGGGTCGGGAACATCGGGTGTCGTGGACCCGCCGCGAGGGCGGCGTCATATCATCACCAGTTCCCCGACGTGGTGCATCTCGCCGCCGCCGTCCGGGGACGGTCGTCGTAGAGTCGCGGGCATGACCTCGCGTGTTGGAACACCGCCTGTCCGGGATGAAATCCGGATGCATCCCCTGGATGGGTTCGTCGCCTCGCTGGCGAGTCACTCGCTGTTCTGTGACGGCTGGGGGGACGAGCAGGCATTCACGGGGCCGGGGTTGTCGGACCGGCTCTGCGCCCGGCCTGGCCCGCTCGCGATGAGCTGGGAGGCGGAGCAGGCGCGAGGGCGGCGGTGCTTCCGGGATGGCACGTTCGATTCGCCCTGGGCGGCGCTGCCTCCGGAGGTCCGTCGCGGAAGGGTGCGGTGGTACTCCTCCAAGCGAGGCCGTGGACGCGATGCGTGCGTGGTGCTGGCCTCGTCGCGAGACGAGGGGTACCGGCTGAGGACGTGGCTCTTCTCTGCGCTGGTCGACGAGGGGGTGGACCTCTACTTCCTGGAGAATCCCTTCTACGGGACGCGCCGGGCGACGGGGCAGAAGGGGCCACACATCCGCACGGTGAGCGAGCAGTTGAACATGAACATCGCGAGCATCGAGGAGGCGCGGGCGCTCGTGGCGCATGCGAGGCGGGAAGGGTACGAGCGCGTCGCGGTGGCGGGGTACAGCATGGGGGGCTACATGGCGGCGCTCGCGGCGGCCACGATGCCGGAGCCCGTGGGAGTCGCGGCGCTCGCGGCGGGAGCCTCGCCCGCGCCCGTGTTCACGAAGGGCGTGCATGGGCGCTCCATCGACTTCAAGAAGCTAGGAGGCTCGCCGGATGAAGCAGAGGCGCGGCTCCGGCTGGCGACGATTCTGGACGCGGCGAACGCGTGTCTCCTGCCGCCGCCCGCGAAGCCGAGCGCCGCCGTCATTGTCGCGTGCGCGAGGGATGCGTTCGTCCCGATGTCCGAGGCGCGGGCGCTTCATGCCCACTGGGTGGGAAGCGAGCTGCGCATCCTGGACGCGGGGCACATCTCCGCGCTCTTCACGTCGGGAGCGGCGCTGCGCGGAGCGATTCGCGACGCGGTTCATCGCTCAGGGGTGTGACGGCGGGCTCGGGTGGACTCGCGCCCACCAGCGCGGCACGGCTCCTTCCATCCGACAGTGGACTCAAAGACGCGGGGCCATCGCCTTCGCCCTCGCTGCCCGGCATTGCGGCTAGGGTGGCGCCGGGTCCTGTTTCCTCCGGGCCCACTCACACGCAAAGGACGCTTCTATGACGAACCGTCGATTCACCTGGCACCTGAGCATCCCCGCCCTCGCCGCGCTCTTCCTCCTCGCGGCCACGCCCGCGGCTGCCCAGAAGTCGATTCCTCCCGAGAAGGCTCCCGTCAGCCCGCTCGCCATGACGGCGAAGAAGTTGGACGACAACACCTACGTGAAGGTGACGTACAACTCGCCTCGCATCCAGGACCCCAAGACGGGCGAGAAGCGCCAGGTCTTCGGCAAGCTCGTCCCCTACGGCGAGGTGTGGCGCCTGGGCGCGAACCAGGCCACGGAGCTGACCACCACGGGTGACATCGAGCTCGCCGGCAAGAAGCTCGCGGCCGGCACCTACGCGCTCTTCGCCATTCCCCAGGCCGACAAGTGGACCCTCATCGTCAACAAGGACGTGGGCCAGTGGGGCGCGTACAAGTACGACAAGTCGAAGGACGTGCTGCGCGTGGACGTGCCCGCGAAGAAGTCCCCGGACACCTACGAGGCCCTCACCATCACCCTCGATGAGAAGGCCCCCGCACTCAACTTCGCCTGGGAGAACACCCAGGTCTCCGTCCCGCTGAGCGTGGCGAAGAAGAAGTAGTCGCTACGGTCGCGGCGCCAGGTGCGGGTTCGCGAACCTCGCCTGGCCCGCGGCGAACACTCCGATGACCTGGAGCTGACGCAGCCAGTCCGCCATGTCGGTCGGAAAGGCTACTCGCGACGGATCTTGTCCGGGTCCTCGCCCTCGGACACGCCCGGAGTCTTGCCCGGTTCATCCTGCGGCATCCGGCGCTCTTCCTCCTGGTCACCACCCTCCGCCTTCTTCGGCGTGCGGCCTGGGTCCTCCTTCTCGCGCTCGTCCTTCCTGGGCTGGCCACCCCCACGCCCCGGCTCGTCGTCGCCCACCACCATCGACTCGTAAGGCATGTGATCCATGCGTCCCCCTCTCGCGGGTTCAGGACTCCTCCCGAAAGGTAGGGCCGTCCCCCGGGCGTGCCGCGCCGGGCCTTGCGGTCGCCTGCCCGCTCGCCCACCCTGCGCCTCCTCGCCCGCTGGAGCCGCCATGTCCCGACTCGCCGTCTGCCTCGCCCTCCTCTCGCTCACCGCCGTGGCAGCCGAGCCTCCCGCCACCCCGCGCCGTCCCGTCCACACGTACTCCATCGTCGCCAGGGACCCCGTGACGGGAGACCTGGGCGTGGCCGTCCAGTCCCACTGGTTCTCCGTGGGCTCCGCCGTGCCCTGGGCCGAGGCCGGTGTCGGCGCCGTGGCCACCCAGTCCTTCGTCGACCCGTCCTACGGCCGCCTGGGCCTCGAACTCATGCGCGCGGGACGCAGCGCACCCGATGCCCTCAACGGCCTGCTCGCCGCCGACTCCGCCAACAGCGTGCGACAGGTCGCCATGGTGGACGCGCAAGGCCGCGTCTCCGCGCACACCGGCAAGAGCTGCATCGCCGCCGCCGGCCACGTCGTCGGCGAGGGCTTCTCCGTCCAGGCCAACATGATGGACAAGGCCACCGTCTGGCCCGCCATGTCCCAGGCCTATCGCGAAGCCAGGGGCGACCTCGCCGAGCGCATGCTCACCGCGCTCGAAGCCGCGGAAGGCCAGGGCGGCGACATCCGGGGCAAGCAGTCCGCCGCCCTCATCGTCGTCTCCGCGAAGTCCACCGGCCGCCCCTGGATGGACCGCCGCTTCGACCTGCGCGTCGAGGACCACCCGGAGCCCCTCAAGGAGCTGCGTCGCCTCGTCACCCTCCAGCGCGCCTACAACTTCATGAACGAGGGAGACCTCGCCCTGGAGCGCAAGGACACCGACGCCGCGCTCGCCGCCTACTCCTCGGCGGAGAAGCTCGCGCCCGGCAACATGGAGATGGTCTTCTGGCACGCCATCTCCCTCGTCGGCGTGGGCCGCGTGGACGCCGCCCTCCCGCTGCTCCAGCGCACGTACGCCGCCGACCCTCGCTGGCGGGAGCTCGTCCTCCGGCTGCCCGCGGCCGGGCTCCTCCCGGACGACCCGAAGCTCCTCTCACGGCTGACCGGCCCCAAGCCCACGAAGTGAGCCGCTCGGGGAGCGAGCACCCGAGCGTTGGGAATTCCTCTTGGAGGGACAGCGGGCGCGAGCGCTTGTGGTCACCGAGCGCGATGGAGAGGTTCTCCTGACGAGGACACTCATGCCCTTTCTCCTGACCCCATTGCTCGCGTTGCTGGTCCCGCTCATGGCGCTGGCACAGGTGCCTCAGGACATGTCCCTCTCACCCGCGGAATCCAGCGGCCCCAGCTACTGGTACTGGGTGGCCCTGCTCGTCATCGCCGCAGCCGTCTTCGCGTGGGTCGCGGTGCGCCTGTCGCGCAAGCACCGAGGCCCGCCCTCGTCGTCGTCACGCCCCCGTCGCTCCGCCCGCTCCCTCTAGGGGCGATGCTTGCGCAGCGTGTGCAGCGCGGCCAGCCACAGCCTTGCCTCATTGCGCGTGAGCCGTGAGCGGCGCAGGGGCGCGAACAAGTCCCTCAAGGCCGTGCGCCCCGGCTGCTCGTCGATGAGGAACCCACCCGAGCTGAGCACGCCCCCCAACGTCGACTCCACCCGCGCCAGCTCCGTGTCCGTGGCCGCAACGGGCAGCGGACCCGGCGGTGGCGCATGCTCCGCCAACGTGGCCACGCGGACCTCGTAGGCATACAGCAGCACGGCCTGCGCCAGGTTGATGGACGGCTGCTCCGGCGCGGTGGGCACGGCGGACAAGTCATGGCACCGCTCCACCTCCGCGTTGGTGAGCCCGCTGCGCTCATCTCCGAAGACGAGCGCCACCGTGCCCTGCGTCGCGCGCGACACCAGCTCCTCGCCCACCGCGCGCGGCGGCAGCCGTCGCTTGCCCTCCACCTTGCGCGAGCTGGTTCCCACCACCCAGACACAGTCGGCGATGGCCTCCTCCAGCGTGTCGGCGCGGCGGGCCCCTTCAAGAACGTCTTCGGCATGGACCGCCAGCCGGCGCGCGGGCGTCAAATCCTCCACTTCGGGCGTCACCCACACCCAATCCGAGAGGCCACAGTTCTTCAGCGCCCGAGCCGCGGCACCCAGGTTCTCCGCGTTGCGCGGACGCATCAGGACGAAACGGACGGGCAGCACCATGCGCGGGGCACCTTAGCGTCTTCCAGGGCCAGGGCCTGGGTCGTTGACCTGGGCTCGGGCCCCTCCTATAGCGTGGCGGCATCGACCGCCAGGTGAGGGCGCGGAGGCCACCGGGAGTGTGGCTCCGGGTACACCATGTGGGCTCGGGGACGCGTGGGGGTCGCGTTCCGGCCGTGGGCATTCGACCGCACCCCCCCTCGATTCCAGGCGTGCACGACGTCGGCACGTCACGTGAAGAACAGCTGGTACCTCCGGAGGAACCATGGGTTCGCAGTCCGCAGTCCTGACCACGCCGCACCGCGCGACACGCGCGGGCTGGCTCTTCGCCGTGCTGCTGGTGGGCACCTCGCTCGCGGGCTGTCAGAAGGAGAAGGAGCCCGCCACCCCACCTCCCCCCGTCACCACCGAGGCTCCAACCACGACGAAGCCTGTCGCGGGCAGCGCGTCCGCCACGCCGCCGGTGCCCGTCAAGCCGGAGGCCGTGACGCCCATCATCAGCGCGCCCGGCTCCGACACCGTGCTGCCCCAGAGCGTCGTCATCGAGCTGGCCCGCTCCCTGCGCCCGCCCGACCACGAGGTGAAGCCGGGCACCGTCATCAACATCGCGCCCCGCGTCGCCGGCAACCTGCAGTGGAGCGGACCGTCCACGCTCACGTTCAACGCCTCCGGTGCCGGCTTCGCCTTCGAGACCGAGTACACCGTGACGGTGGAGTCCGTGGAGACGGAGGCGGGCGTGGTGAAGCCGACCTCCGAGGGTGCCTGGACCCACCGCTTCACGACGCCGTCGTTCCGCTTCCTCCGCGTGGAGCCCAAGCAGGCCGACCTGCTCAAGAACCGCGTCGAGGTGGACATCGCGTTCTCCGGTCCGGTGGACACGGGCGCCCTGCGCTCGCGCAGCGCCTTCGACGTGGGCGGACAGGCCATCAGCGACGTGAAGTGGCGCAACGTGCCCGGCAAGCGTGACGTCGTCACCGCGCAGCTCGGTCACCCGGGCCTCAAGGGCGGGGCCGCCGTGCGCTTCGTCCTCAAGGCGGGGCTCGTCTCGGCGTCGGACGCGAAGGCGCGCGCTCCCGCGGCGGAGTCGTCCTTCGTCCTGCGCGGTGGCAAGCGCATGGACATCACCGGCGTCACCCGCCAGAGCGGCGCCTCCGGGCACTACCTGGAGGTGAGCTGCCGCGACGTGGACATGGCCGCGCCGCCCAGCCCCCGCCAGAACCAGGACTACGACGAGTACTACTGGGACTCGAACAACCGCGGCTGCATTCTGGACGACGCCACGGCCGAGGCCGCCATCCACCTGACGCCGCCGGTGAAGGTGTCCGTCGCGCCCTCGCGGCGAGGCTTCCGCATCTTCGGCGACTTCAAGCGCGGCACGTACTCGCTGCGCATCGACGCGGGGGCGACGTCCACGGGCAATGGCACGTTGCTGTCCGACTTCGAGGAAGGCGTCTCCATTCCGGCCCGCCAGCCGCAGCTCTCGTTCTCCTCGGCGGGGCGCTACCTGCCGCGCAGCGCGTGGCGCAACCTGCCGCTGCAGCACCTCAACCTCGACAGCGTCGAGCTGACCATCCGCAACGTGCCGCCGGAGAACCTCGTCTTCTGGATGAGCGACGACCAGCGCGAAGTGGCCGACGAGCGCACGTCCAACGTGGTGTTGAAGAAGACGCTGTCCCTCCAGTCGCCGCAGGACACACTGGCCACCACCTACGTGGACGTGGCCACCCTGGTGCCGTCGACGACGCGCGGCCTCGTGGAAGTCTCGGTGAAGCGCAATGAGCTGGAGGCCGCCTCGCGCATCCTCCTCACGGACCTGAGCCTCGTGGCCAAGCGCGGTGGCCCCGCGCCCGGCACCACGGACCGGGGCGAGGTGTGGGTCTGGGCGCTCGGCATCGAGAGCACCGAGCCGGTGAACGGCGTCGAAGTCTCCCTCGTGAAGAAGAGCGGCCAGGCCGTGGACCGCTGCGTCACCAAGGGCGCGGAGGGCTGCATGCTCAAGGTGCCCGCCGCGGGCGCGGACGACAGCGAGCCCTTCGCGCTCATCGCCCGTCAAGGCGAGGAGCTGACGTACCTCAAGTACAGCGAGCTCAAGATGGAGATCGCCAACTCGGACGTGCAGGGCGAGCCGTACCGCTCCGAGAAGGCCTACCGCGCCTCCATCTGGTCCGACCGGGGCGTGTACCGGCCGGGAGACACCGCGCACGTCGCCGCGGTGCTGCGCGGCCAGGATGACCTGGCGCCTCCCGCGGGCATGCCCGTGGAGCTGGTGGTGGTGGACCCGCGCGAGCGCGAGCTGAAGAAGGTGCCGCTGAAGGCCAACGAGGCGGGGCTCGTCGCGCTCGACCTCCCGTTCGAGGCGTTCCAGGACACGGGCCGCTACCGCGTGACGCTGAAGGTCGCGGACCGCGAGGTGGCCTCCTACGCGTTCAGCGTGGAGGAGTTCGTCCCCGAGCGCATGAAGGTGACGGCGACCACCGAAGCCCCCGGCTACGTGCAGGGCGTGGAGCTGCCCGTCGCGGTGGAGGCCGCCTATCTCTTCGGCGGCTCGGCGGAAGAAAGCCCGGTGGAGCTCAACTGCCGGCTCTTGCCGTCGGACTTCAAGCCGAAGGAGAACGGCCAGTTCACCTACGGCCTGTGGCGTCAGGACGGCAAGGAGCCGCGCCCCGTCACGCTGGGACAGGCCAAGGGCGTGCTGGATGCGAAGGGCCAGACGGTCCTCGACTGCCCGGCGCAGGCGGCCATGGGCGGGCTGCGCGGCGCGGCGAAGCTGAGCGCGCTGGTCAGCGTCTTCGAGTCCGGCAGCGGCCGCTCCACGGTGAACGAGGCCAGCGTGCCCGTGCACCCGGAGCGCTACTACGTGGGCCTGCATGCCAGCGTGGGGAAGGTGAAGGCCGGCAAGCCCTTCACGGTGAGCGGCGTGGTGGTGGACTGGGATGGCAAGGTCGTCACGTCCAGCTCGCTGTCACCCAAGTCGGTGCAGGTGGAGTACGTCCGCCTGGAGGAGGAGTACGGGTACTACTACGACGAGGCGGAGGGGTATGACCGCTACCAGCGCTACCTGCGTCCGATTCGAGAGGGCACCGCGACGGCGAAGGTGGCGGACGGCCGCTTCTCCCTCAACGTGACGCCGGGCGGAGACGCCGCGGGCTACCTGGTGCGCGTGCGCTCCGGCAATGCGCAGACGGACCTGGAGCTGGAGGGCGAGGGTCGCTACTACTGGTGGGGAGAGGGCTCGCGCGTGGACCAGACGCCGCGTCCGCTCAAGCCCACCTCGCTGGACGTCGCGGCGCCGGCGCAGGCCCGCGTGGGCCAGGCCATCACCGTGAAGGTGAAGGCCCCGTACAAGGGCCGGATGCTCTTCACCGCGGAGACGGACCGCGTGCTCGCCACCGAGTGGAAGGCCGTGGAGCCGGGCGAGGTGACGTGGACCTTCACGCCCAAGCAGTTCGCGCCCAACGTCTACGTGAGCACCTTCCTCGTGAAGGACCCGCATCTGGAGTCGCGCGAGGCGTTCATGCCGGACCGCGCCTTCGGCGTGGCCAACATCACCCTGGAGCCGGTGGACTTCACCCAGTCGGTGACGCTGAACGTGCCCAAGGAGGTCCGCTCCAACGACACGCTCAACGTGGAGCTGGATTTGGGGGCGCTGGAGGGGCCGACCTTCGCCACGGTGGCGGTGGTGGACGAGGGCATCCTCTCCCTCACGCGCTTCCAGAGCCCGGATCCGCTCAAGCAGATCTTCACCAAGCGCGCCCTCGGCGTGGGCACCTACGAGACCATCGGCTGGACGCTGCTGGTGCCGCCCGGCGGCAACTCGCGCTCCACCGGTGGTGACGCGGAAGGGGACGCGAGCGGCCGGGTGCAGCCCGTCAAGCCCGTGGCCCTGTGGAGCGGCGTGGTGCTGGTGCCGGCCAACGGCAAGCTGCGCCTGCCCTTCCAGATTCCGCAGTACCGGGGCGCGGTGCGGGTGATGGTGGTGACGGCGGGGCCCAAGCGCCTGGGCCGCGCGAGCGCGCAGGTGCTGGTGAGAGACCCGCTGGTGCTCCAGACGACACTGCCTCGCTTCCTCACGCAGAACGACGAAATCCAGGTGCCCGTCTTCATCACCAACCTGTCCGGCAAGGCGCAGGACGTGAAGGTGACGCTGGGCGCGGAGTCGCTGCCGGTGCCGGGGCTGACGATGCCCGCCGCGGCGTCCTCTCCGCTCCAACTGCTGGGCAAGAGCGAGGGCCGGGCCCGGCTGGAGGATGGCAAGTCGACGACGTTCGTCTTCCAGGCGCGAGCGGTGCAGGCCGTGGGCGCCGCGCGGCTGAGCGTGGTGGTGGAGGGCGGAGGCTACACGTCGAAGGAGACGTTGGATGTGCCGCTGTCCCCGGCGGGTCCCCGCGAGCGGCGCGTGCAGCGCATCGAGCTGGCGCAGGGCGTGACGGACGTCTCCCAGTACCTCCAGGGCTGGGTGCCGACGACGGAGCGCTCCACGCTGTGGGTGACGGCCAATCCCTATGCGCAGTCGCTCCAGCACCTCTCGTACCTGGTGCGATACCCCTATGGCTGCATCGAGCAGACGACGTCCTCCACGCGCCCGCTGCTCTTCGTGTCGGAGCTGGTGGACAACGTGGACCCGTCGCTGACCCGCGAGGGCTCGGTGGGGGACATGGTGCTGGCGGGCATCAACCGCGTGATGTCCATGCAGACGTCCTCGGGCGGCTTCTCCTACTGGCCCGGTGCCACGGAGCCGGTGGACTGGGGCACCGCCTACGCGACGCACATGCTGCTGGATGCGCAGAAGCTGAAGTACCCCGTGTCGCAGGACCGCCTGAACGACGCGATGACGTGGATGGGCAACCGCATGAGCGCCTACGAGGGCCAGGCCGCGGTGCGCCTGGACGGGCAGGTCGACAGCGAGGAAGCCTACATGCACTACGTGCTGTCGCTGGCCGGCAAGGGCCGCAAGGCGCGCATGCTGAAGCTGGTGGAGGCGCTGGCGGAGAAGTCGAAGAAGGGCGCGCTCAACGGACAGGCGCGTGAGGTCGACTACATGCTCAAGGCGGGGCTCTACCTCGCCGGAGACCGTCGCTACGAGAAGGAGCTGCGCACCCCGGACCTGTCGCCCGTCACCGACGAGCGTCACAACAACTGGTCCTTCTACTCGGACCGGCGGCGCCGGGGCTTCATGCTGAGCACCTACCAGGACCTCTTCGGCAACAGCGCCGACGGCGAGCCCCTGGCGGCCATGGTGGCCCAGTCGCTCCAGACGCACTCGAGCAACTGGTACACGACGCAGGAGCTGGTGTGGGGAATCACGGGCCTGGGCAAGCGGCTGCAGGGCGCGGCCTCCCAGTTCACCGCGCCGGTGCTGACGGTGGAGGGCAAGGAGGTGGCGACGCCGAAGGCGAAGGACGCGCGCGGCTCCGACAGGACGTGGTCCCTGGCGCGGGCCAGCGAGCGCAAGCAGCTCCAGCTCGACGTGAAGTCCAAGGACTCAGGCAAGCTGTACCTGGTGCTGAGCAGCGAGGGCGTGCGCACGGACGGACAGCCGCGCACGGGCGGGGAGGGCCTCCAGTTGACCCGCACCTACCGCAAGCAGGACGGCTCGGAGCTGAACCTGAAGTCGTCGCCGCTGGCGCTGGCGGAGCTGGTGTACGTGGAGCTGGAGCTGAAGAACACCACGGGCGAGCGGGTGCAGAACATCGCCCTGGTGGACCGCCTGCCGGCGGGCTGGGAAATCGAGAACGCGCGGCTCGGTCGCGGGGGCTCGGTGGACTGGGTGGCGGCGGACGCGCTGTGGACGCCGGACTACGTCAACATCCGCGATGACCGGATGGAGGTCTTCGGCGCGCTCGGCGCGGGTGAGGCGAAGAAGATTGTCTATGCGGTGCGCGCGGTGACGGCGGGGGCCTTCACCCTGCCCACGGCGGAGGCCGAGGCGATGTACGACCCGCGCATCTGGGCGCGCGAGGCGGGCGGCACGGTGCAGGTGTCCGGCCCGTGGAAGGACAGCCTGCTCTGACATGCGCCGCGCTCGTCACCTCCTGAAGAAGCTCGGATGGTTCGCCGTGGGGCTCGTCGGCCTCACGGCGCTGGGGGTGGCGGCGGCGTGGTGGCTGCCGCTGCCGTCGCGGCTCTCCTCACCGCCCTCGGTGGTGCTGGAGTACCGCGACGGCACTCCGGCGCATGTCTTCCTCGCGCCGGACCAGCGGTGGCGCATCGCCGCTCCGGCGGAGCGCATCGACCCGGCCTACCTCCGGGCCCTGCTCGCGCTGGAGGACAAGCGCTTCTATTCCCACCCGGGCGTGGACCCGCTCGCGGTGGCGCGCGCCGCCGTGCTCAACGTGACACGGGGGCGCCGGGTGTCGGGCGCGTCCACGCTGACGATGCAGCTGGTGCGCATGCTGGAGCCGCGCCCGCGCACCTTCACCTCGAAGCTGGTGGAGTCCTTCCGCGCGGTGCAGTTGGAGCTGCGGCTGACGAAGCAGGAGGTCATGGGCGCGTATCTCCAGTTCGTTCCGTACGGGCGCAACGTGGAGGGCGTGGAGGCCGCGGCGCTCGCGTACTTCGGCCACACGGCGGCCCACTTGAGCCCGGCCGAAATCGCCACGCTGCTGGCGGTGCCGCAGAACCCCAACCGTCGCTTTCCCACGCCGGAGAACCGCGCCCGCCTGCGCGCGGCCCGGGATGACGTGGCCCGACGGCTGCTGGAGGCCCGCGCCCTCCCACGCGGCCCCGAGGGAGCGACGGTGACGGACGCGCAGGTGCTGGCGGAGGTGCGTGCCTCCTCCGCGCCGCTGGAGCTGAAGGCGTTTCCCCGCGAGGCCCCTCACGCGGCGGTGTGGCTGCGGGCGCAGCGCCCGGGGCAGACGCGGCTGCGCACCACGCTGGACGCGGGAACGCAGCGCCTGGTGGAGCGGGTGATGAAGGACGGGGCGAAGGACCTGTCGTCGCGAGGCGTGCACAACGGCACGGCCGTGGTGGTGGAGCGCGAGCGCGGCGAGGTGCTCGCGCTGGTGGGCAACTTCGACTTCTTCGACGAGAAGCACGGCGGACAGATTGTCGGCTTCGCCACGCCGCGCTCCCCGGGCTCGGCGCTCAAGCCGCTCCTGTACGCCATGGGCATCGACCTGGGCCTGGCGGGGCCGGAGCAACTGGTGGCCGACATCCCCATGTCGTACGGCGGCTATTCGCCGCGCAACTTCGACGGCCGCTTCCTGGGGCTCGTGCGGCTGGAGTACGCGCTGTCCCAGTCGCTCAACATGCCCTTCGTGCGGCTGCTGGAGCGCGTGGGCGTGGAGCGCTTCCTGGGCGCGCTGCGGACGTCGGGGGTGACGAGCCTGGTCTCCGAGCCGGGCCACTACGGCTTGTCCGCCGCGGTGGGCGGCATCGAGCTGACGCCCCTGGAGCTGGCGGGCGTGTACGTGGCGCTGGCGGGAGATGGCCGCACGCGGCCCCTGCGGTTGCTGGAGGAAGGGCAACCGGTGGCGTCCCCGGCGGAGGTCATGTCTCCGGGGGCCGCATGGCTCACGCGCAAGGCGCTGTCGCTGAAGGACCGGCCGGACTTTCCGGAGCGGCGCCGGCTGACGGGCCTGCCCGCGCGCGTGCACTGGAAGACGGGCACGAGCTTCGGTCACCGGGATGCGTGGGCGGCGGGCTCAGGGCCCCGGCACACGGCGGTGGTGTGGCTGGGCAACTTCGACCACACGCCGAGCGTGCATCTGGTTGGCGCGGACGCGGCGGGCCCGCTGTTGTTCGACATCCTGGAGGGCGTGGGTCCCCGAGGGCGCTCGCTGCCGGAGGATGAAGTGACGCCGCCGGAGGACCTGATGCGCGTGGAGGTCTGCGCGTACTCGGGCCACCTGCCGACGGACGCGTGCACGCAGCGCAAGGCGGTCTACGCGCGGCGCTCGGCGGTGCCCACCGCGCACTGCCCCTACCACCAGCACGTCGAGGTCGACGTGGCCTCCGGGCTCGCGGTGGGGCCCACGTGCCGCGCGGGGCGGAAGACGGAGTCACGCGTGTTCGTCACCTGGCCCGCCACCATCCGCCGCTGGCTGGAGGAGCAGCACCGCCGCCTGCCCGAGCCTCCCTCCCTGGCGCCCGGCTGCGAGCTCGGGGGGGAGCGCGCCGCCCCCACCATCGTCTCGCCCGCACAGGGCCACATCGCGCTGCTGATTCCCGGTGTCCCTCCGGAGCAGCAGGAGATGCCCCTGGAGGCGGAGGCCTCGCACGAGCGCGCGCTCACTTGGTTCGTGGACGGCGCGCTCTTGGGCACCGCGCGCGCGGATGAGCGCATGTGGTGGAAGCCCTCGGTGGGTTCCCACGAAATCCTCGTCACGGATGACCGGGGACTCAGCGCCAAGCGCACGCTCGTCGTCCGCGAGCGGCGCTAGCCCGCATGTCCGCGAGCCGCGCGTTCCTCGCGGACGCACTCCAGGTGTGGCCGAACGCAGGGGAGCCGCGTCGCGACAACCCTTCCTGAGGAAGCATCAGGGGTTGCAGCGTGGCATATCCGTTGCTGTTGGCGCGTGCATGGCTTCCCGACACGAGACGTGCCCGTACTGTGGGCTGCAGTCCATCATCAACCTGATGCACTTCCGCGGAGAGTGCGGAGCCAATCCGGAGAAGGACAAGCAGCTCGCGGGGAAGCTGCTGATGAAGTACTTCGACCACTTGAAGTCCCCATCAATCTCGACGTCGTCACAGACGGTGGCGCCGCCGCCTCAGGTGGTCGTCGACCCCGAGGAGGAACGCCGCAGGCTCTTTCTCGAGAGGGACCTGAACAGCGCTCCCAAGACGTCGGTGGGTGACCGACAGCTCGCGCCGAACCAGCTCCACGGAGACCACCCTCCCGCGTCGCATGCCGTCGTGGACTGGGAGGTGAACGACGACGTCGCGGAGACCTACAATCCCTGGTCCGTCCGCTACTCGGGCCACATCCGGACGGAGGGCAACTTCTCGTTTCACAGCTACCGGGTGGGGAGCTTCTCCGTCTTCGTCGTCTGGCCCAAGGGCTGGGTCCCTCCGGCTCCCAATCGCTTTGGCTGGCTGCCCCAACGCACCTTCAGCTCGATGGAGGGGCAGTTCAACGTGCATCAGCGCTACCAGGGGGAGAACCCGCAGCCGGATGAAATCTGGTACCGGACCATCGAGGGGAAGAACATCATCCGCACCTTTCCTTGAGCGCGTGCGCGGAGGCCCGTCTCCGGGCCTCCGGGGCACTTTCGCTCAGCGGACCTCCCAGCCCTTGTCACCGCGCTCGTACTGCTGCCCCGAGCGCAGCGCGCCGTAGAAGAGGAAGTCCTTCACGCCCACGACGGACTTGCCGTCGAACAGGCCCAGCTCTCCTCGGGGCGCCAGCTGGATGCCCAGCTCGGAGGTCTTCAGGCGCACCTTCCCGCCCGGGGGCACCGTCACGTTCGGCAGCACCGCGCCCATGGGGGCCTTCACCTGCGTGGGCGCATGGTCGCTCTGCGCCAGGCTCACCCGCAGGTTCGTGGTCAGCACCATGCCCTGGAGCGACAGCGGCGCCGTGCCCCGGTTGCCCACGTCCACCCAGCCCGCCACCGGGTCGAACGCCTCGAACACCAGCGTGGGGCGCTGCGCCTGCATCCGCGCCCAGTCCTTCTCCACGAAGGCCCGGCGCTCCTTCACGTAGCGCTTCATGTAGTCGCGACCCGACTTGAACTGCGCGTAGTCGATGTACGGCGCCCCGTTCATGTACGGGTTGATGAGCGCGTGCATCGCGTCGATGTACGGGTTCATCACCTCGGGCGTGAACAACTCGTCCAGCGCCTTGTCGAGCCGCGCGCCCAGCCGCTCCCGCAGCTCCGGGTTCGCCAGCACGCGCGTGCCCAGGTTGGAGAAGACGGGCAGGTAGCCGGGATAGGACTGCGTCTCCGCCTTGCGCTGCAGGTACATCCTCTCCGTCCACGCGTCCGTCAGCGTGAAGTTGAACAGCGGGTGGCGCATGTTGTTGCTGCTCGTGCTCATGGCCTCCGCGGGGTTGAGGTACCACCAGCGCGCGTCCACGTTGTTGAGGTCCCAGGGCACGTAGGACCACTTCGCCACGGCCCGGTCGTAGATGAAGTAGCTCTCCGAGTCCTCCACGAAGTTGTTGGACATCAGCGCGTCCAGCACCATGGAGCGCAGGTAGTGCTCCACCTGGAGGTGCTTCTCCAGCGCGGCCGGGAACTCGGGCTCCGGCGTGTAGTTGATGACGTCCAGCACGGCGTAGAGCCCGTCGTCCGGCTGCTGCTCGTTCGTCTTCTTCGTCCAGTCACCCTGGTAGGGCACCTTCCACGTCTTCAGCTCGCAGTCCTTCCAGCCGCACCGGTAGATGGTCGCATCGTCGTCCGCGAAGGCATGGGCCTTGAGGAAGGCCTTGTTCACCTGCTCGATATCCAGGAACACGCCCTCGTTGTGGCCATTGAGCTTGAGGCGCACGAAGGTCGCCTTGGACGCGGGCACGCGCATCGCGGCCATCAGGTCGAACGCCATCTTCTCCGCCAGCAACGTCGCGTCCGCGAACTCGGCCACGAGGTTGAGCGACGTGCGTCCCTCGAAGCGCACGTCCTTGTCGAAGCTCACGTTCCAGCTCTTCTTGACGAAGTAGCGCGCGGAGGCCCCGCGCAGCCGCACCTTCACCGCGTACGTCTTCCCGCCCGCCTTGAAGACGGCGTCCTGCTCCGGCGTCCACACGTCCGCCTCGAACTTCTTCATCGCCTCCTCGGGGATGATGAGCTCGTACTCGGGCACGCTCGCCTGCAAGGTCGGCATCACGAAGGGCCGCTGGGCCTCCGGCGTCACCGGCGGAGGCGGATCCACGGGCGGCGGGTCGACAGGCGGCGGGTCCACCGGAGGAGGGTCGACGGGTGGCGGGTCGACAGGCGGGGGATCCACCGTGTCAGGCGGCGAGGGTTGCTCGATGGGAGGCGGCTGGGTGATGGGGGCGGGTGGGGCTCCAGAACCGCAAGCCCACAGCCACATCACCGGAAGGCAGAGCAAGAGTCGTGAGCGAGTCATCCGGGGGGGGTGAGCAAGGCTCATGCCTCATGAAGGCAGACGTGCGACGCCCGAAAGTGAACGTTGCCAGTGCCCCAAGACGCCGTGGGGCGGGTAGTTGATGAAAGGGATTTCCCTTCCTGGGCCGGTCATTTGCTTCACCCTGGAGGGCAGGGGACCCGTCGACCCCCGTGTCGGCGTGGGGGCTTCGCGAGGAGCCACACGTCGTCCGCGAGCCTCCCTGGTGGGGCAGGCGGGCAGGCAAGGAAGCCGTCTTCCCTTCTTCCCACCGCTGTTCCCGACGCGGAACGTCGGGCCTAGCTTCTAGAGGAAGAGGGGAGCGCCGCGACAGGGAGACGCCCGCGATGGAGACCTGGAACCAGTCGTCTGATTCCGCCCGCAACCACACGCCGCTGATGGTGAACCGCCGTATCGACGAGCATGTGGAGGCGTGCGTGCGACACATGGCGACGCACGCGGACCGCCCCGAGATGAGCCGCTACCTCCAACGCCTGGAGCGAGAGTGGGACCTCAACCGCGCCGTCATGGTGTGCACGGCCGCGCTGGGGACGCTGGGCCTGTTGCTGGGCAAGAAGGACGGCGGCCGGTGGCGGGTGCTGAGCGCCGTGGCCGCGGGAGTCCTCCTCCAGCACGGCGTCTTCGGCTTCGGGCCCCTGTCCGCCCCCTTGCGCGCGCTGGGCATCCGCTCGCGCCGGGAAATCGACCTGGAGAAGTTCGCCATCAAGGCGCTGCGCGGTGACTTCGAGCGCATCCCCAATGATGGCGGGCCCATGGCCAAGGCCAACGCGGCGCTCGTGGCCGCGCAGTCCTGACGCCCGTGCCTTCGTGCTTCGCCAGGCCCCCGCTCACCCGATGAAGGGAGCGGGGGCGGCCTTGTGTCGCCTCAGTGTCGAGGCGAGGTGTAGCCACCGCCCTGCGCGGGCATCAGCGCCGGAGAGGC
This sequence comes from Myxococcus qinghaiensis, assembly GCF_024198215.1. Classification (GTDB taxonomy): domain Bacteria; phylum Myxococcota; class Myxococcia; order Myxococcales; family Myxococcaceae; genus Myxococcus; species Myxococcus qinghaiensis. The sequence goes on along the minus strand of NZ_JAKCFA010000006.1, from coordinate 332,683 downwards.
GGGCTGGGTCGCGCCATTCGTCGCGCCGGTGTTCCCCTGGTCGAAGAAGCCGTTGAGGCCGGCGATGCCCAGCGAGAAGTTCGTCACCCAGCCGGAGTCCGGCTTGCCGGCCTTGGCGCCGATGTCGAGCGGCCTGCCGAAGTGCAGCCGCAGCAGCAGGGGTCCCAGTGCCAGGTTCACACCGACGACGGCGTTGAGGACGCGGTGGTCCCACAGGTCCTCGGCGCTGTTGCCCACGCCACCCACGTCCATCGCCGCGATGGCCTCCAAATCACTCAGGAAGGCCACGCGGATGATGTCGTTGAGGGGCAGCTGCAGCTCCAGCGTGGAGAAGGCGAAGTTGCGGCCGAGCAGCCACCGCTCGTCGCCGAAGTTCACGCCGCGCAGGGTGTCGAACGACGACAGGAAGTAGGAGCGCGCGTAGCGTCCGCCGAGCGTCGTGCCCGCGCCGCCGCGCAGGAACAGGTGGGTGCGGCCGTAGATGGGGAAGTAGCGCTCCGCATCCAACCGCAGGTTTCCGTACGCCTGGCTGTCGAACGGCTGCACGCCCAACGTCATCTCCAGCAACGCGGAGCTGCCCGACAGCGGGCCGGTGGCGTAGTGGTACTTGAGGCTGTCGTAGCCCACCTGACCGCTGAGCTCGGTCTGGAAGCGGATGGAGCCGTTCTTCGCGTTCCACTCCGACAGGAGCTCCCGGTTGGCCTCGTTGCGGTCCGGGAAGAAGAGGCGGAACTCCGTCTGGTCATCGAGGAAGTACTTGGTTCCGCCCATGCTCAGGTCGCCCTGGACGAAGAAGAACGTGCTGAGCGGATAGCGCAGGCTGCCGAGCGCGCCGAAGTAGCGCTCCGCCGACGTGAAGAAGACGGGTGAGTCCTCGAACGTCTGGTCCACGCGGAAGCGCAGCGACTGGAACAGACCGCCGCCCCACGTCGTCCGGCCCGCGTCGTTGATGTACAGCATGTAGCCGTCCGTCAAATCGAAGCTGCCGTACACCGCCAGGGTGAGGATGAACTGGTGATCCCTCATGCGGTCGCTCGCCGCCGCGAAGAGCTGACCGACGAAGCCGCCGCCGCCCGCGCCCGCGAAGCCGAAGATGGGGCCGAACTCCAGGTTCTTCCGCGAGAAGGGCTCATACGCCTGCGCATCCGTGAGGGGCCGCACCGCCAGCGGGTTGGGCGGCTCCGGCGGAGGCTCCGCCGGCACGTCCAGCGCGAGCATGCGCGGCGGCCTGAGCACCGCGGGCTTCCGCTCACCCGACACGTGGAAGAGCATCCACAGGCCGCCCTCGGGGCCGGCGCCCGGCTCGAAGACGCCGGTGGTCAGGTCCGTGCGGCGGACGATGCGGCCGTCCGCCATCAGCTCGTGCAAATCCGAGCTGCTGTTGTTGAAGGCGGTGAAGAACACGCGGCCATCGGCCAGGGCCAGCGGATCCGCGTGGTCCCGCTCCTCGCTCGTCAGCCGCTCCACCTGGCGGGGCGCGTCCAGCTTCACGCGGAAGAGGTTGAACTTGCGGTGCGACGTGGCGTCCGACGTGAAGACGATGCCCGCGGGGCCCCACGTCACCTGGCGCTCGGAGAACACGTCGTCGGTGAGCTGCAGGGGCTTGGCGTCCGGGCTCGCGTTCAGGTCGATGACGTAGACGTCGCGCAGGCCCTCGTCCTGGATGCCGATGAAGGCCACGTAGCGCCCATCCGGCGAGAGGGCCGGCGAGTACGCCGCCAGGATGCCGTGCTTGTCGATGCGGTACGCCTTGCGGTCGCCCACGTCCAACTGCACCGTCGTGCCCACCTCCCGGTCGATGCCGGTGCGGATGGGGTTGCGGCGCACCAGCACGTCGTTGGCGCGCTTCTCCACGGTGTGTTTGTAGTCCTGCACGTAGATGACGTCGCGGCCGGTGATTTCGGCGACGAAGGCCAGCTTGTCCTTGGCCAGCGCGAAGCTGCGGCCGGAGATGGGGTGCAGCGACTCCACACCGGGCACGCCGTCACCGGCGACCTTCACCGACTTGTCCGGCGCGCGCGGGTCCATGATGTACAGCCGGCTCTCACCCGTCTCGGGGACGATGGTGCGCATCGCCAGGACGGTGCCGTCCGGCGAGCTGGCCATGGCGGTGATGTAGCCGGGCGCCTTGTCGAGCAGGTCCAACGCGGGCGCCGACTGCTCCGAGCCGAGGTACGTCTTGTACGCCCGGCGCTTCAGCCAGTTCTCGAACCGCGCCGACAGCCGCTTCGGATCATCTCCCGTGAGGCGCTCCAGCAGCTCCTCGAACTTGATGGACGGTGAGTCCTTGGAGCCGCCCACCAGCCGGGGCGTGTCCTCCAGCACGCGCTGGATGAAGCCCTTGCCGTACTCCTCCTCGAGGAAGGCCACGCGCACCTGGCCGACCTTGTAGATCCACAGGTAGCCGTAGGGCCCGGGGGAGAAGAAGTCGAGGAAGGCGTAGCCCTTGTAGAGGTCCGGGTTGACGAGCAGGTCGCGCACGAGCATCTCCGCCTCGGGGTCCATGCCCCGCTTGGCGTAGAACTCGGCGATACCTTCGATGAACCACAGGGGAATCGCCTGGAGGGGCTCGCCGAACACCTTGGCCTGCTCGGCCACGGTGCGGACCTTCTGGATGGTGAACTGGTGCGCCAGTTCGTGGGTGGAGATCTCCTCGAAGAGTCGGTGGTCACCCAGGTACGGCAGGGTGAGCTTCAGGTCCTCCGTGCTGGTGACACCCAGGGTGCCCTCGGACAGCGGGAAGAGGTTCGTCTGAAGGAACTCCTGGTAGCTGCTGTAGAGGATGTACGGGAAGGTCTCCGTGGGGACGTACTGGAACGTGTCCACGAGGTACCGGTACGCCTCTTCGATGAGCGGCGCGGCGCGCTCGGCGACCACGCGCTCCCGCTCGTAGAAGTAGAAGCGCACGCCGCCGGCCTTGGCGCCGAGCGTCTTCGCGTAGGTGTAGCTGAATCCACCATCAGGGCTGCCGCCCAGGGCCGGGCCACTGCCCAGCGCGGGGCCGCTGCCCGCCGACGGACCGCCATCCCCCAGGAAGCTGCTCAGGGGCGTGCCGCCGTCCTCTCCGATTCCCGCCGTCGCGCCTGAAGGGGGCGTACCTCCGTCCTCATTGCCCGCGAGGGCATCCGGAGGGGTGCCGCCGTCCTGCTGCTCCGCGAGCAGGGGCGGAGGGCTGGGGGACAGGCTGGTGGAGGGCTCGGAGCCGGTAGGCGGGCCGGCGGGGACCGACTTGGTGTCGCCGGTATCCGGGTGGGTGGTGGGAGCGTCCGGGTTGGCGCCACCCTGGGCACCGGGCGGCTGCTCATGCGCTGTCCTCTCTGGCGGCTTGGCGACCCCGGTGGCGGCGGGGCCCACGAGGATGTCGACGTGCCGCCACTCGAACTCGAAGCTGTTCACCGGCGTCTTGCCCGGGCGACGAGGCACGACGAAGACCTGGGCCAACGCCAGCTCCGGGAGGAGCAGGGTCAGCGCGGCGGCAGCGAGGAGACGGGGGTTCACGAAGGTCACCTCTGGGGTGGGGTACTGGCGAGACAGGTGCTTCCTGGGAGGCTCGCTCTCAAGAGCGAGCCTATACAAGCGCTTGGATAATTTCTTTCCGTTTACTTGCCGGGCGGTGGACGTCGCCGCTCCCTTGGGGAGAAAGAGGGAGGGGCTTTCGTTGGGTTCCAACGCCCGGTATGCATACGGGCCATGAGACGCTTCTTCCTACTGAGCAGCACGCTGGTCCTCGCCCTGGGTTGCGGCAAGGACGACGACTCCAAGAACAAGGCGGAGTGTCATCTTGCCGCCATCAACCTGTCGTCCTGTCAGCGTTCAACCCTGGCCACGGTGCAGGCCTCTGGGGTGTGGAACGTCAATGTCGAACTGAACGACGGAACGGGCTCCGCGGGCGCGCTGAAGTTGTCGGGCGGTTCCGGCGCGCAGATTCTGGGCCTGCCGGTGACGGAGCAGCAGCTCACGGAAGACACTTTCTATATGGCCGCCGACGTGGTGGACACGTTTGGCCGCACGGTGCGGTACTCGTTCACCGGGTGCTCCGCGACCGCGCCGACGAAGCTGGGTGGCACGTTCCGTCGGTGTGTGGACGGAGAGCTGGACCTGCAGGGCACCTTCGCGGGCGCGCGCATCGAGCGCAACACCGGCGAGGCCGAGTCCTCGGGCCTGGAGCTGGTGAAGGAGCTGGTGGTGCCGCGCGGCCTCGCCAAGGACCTGGTGGTGTCCGGGGGCTACGCCTACGTGCCCGCGGGTATCGAGGGCCTCTTCGTCTACGACGTGCGCAACCCGGCGGAGGCGACGCAGGTGGGCGCGGCCAAGCGCAACACCGACGTCTACAACGACGTGTTGGTGAAGGGCACGACGCTCTTCGTGGCGACGCAGGGCAGCGGCCTCTCCCTCTACAGCTTGGAGAAGCCGGCGGAGCCCGCGTTCCTGCGCGCGTTGGCGGACCCCGCGGTGGATGTGTCGTCGTTGGCGTTGGAGGGCAACCTGTTGTTCGCCGCGTCGCCTTCGCCCAACGGCGAGGTGCTCATCTTCGACGTGACGACGCCCACGCAGCCGAAGCTGCTGGACCGCTACTTCATCGAGGGCGCGGAGCCGCTCAGCGGTGAAGTGCCGATGGACGTGGCGGTGATGGGCAACCGGCTGTACGTGAGCAACTGGACCTTCGGCCTGTCGGTGTCGGACATCACCACGCCGTCGACTCCGAAGCTGCTGGGACGATTCGCCGGTGGGCCGGCGCGCACGGCGGCGGTGGGCACGGTGGGGGACCGCATCCTGGCCTTCACGGGTGGCGAGGACTGGGGCGCGCACCTGAGTGTGCTGGACGTGGCCTCACCGGCGAGCGTGCTCCAGGTGGGCGAGTTCCGGATCCGTCAGGAGGTCTCCATCCGCGCGATGACGCTGGCGGGAACGAAGCTCTACGTGGCGCACTATCAGGACGGCCTGCGCGTGCTGGACGTGAGCAACCCGAGCGTTCCCCGGCAGGTGGCGTACTACAACACCTGGCGCGAGGCGGACACGGGCCGCGGTGTCTCGTTCTTCGACGGGCTCAACAGCGTGAGCGTGCCTGGGGACGGGTACGTGTACGCGACGGAGTCGTCACGCGGGCTGCTCATCTTCCGCGAGACTCCTGCGGCTCCGTGACGGGCTGTCACGACGTCGTCGGTTGAGGGAAGAGGGGCGCCTGGTGTGTGAGGCGCCCCTCCTGCATCGCGTCATGGAGTGAGCAGGGAGTTGCCCGTGCCGGACCTGCCGAGGCTGGCGCCGCGAGCGAGGCTGAGTTCGACGCCCGCATCCTGGAGCGCGAGTCGCGCGGAGTAGGTGTCGCTTCGACCTGCCGCGTCGCGTGCGAGGTTGAGCAGGGCGCGGGCGCGCTCGGCGTGAACGATGACGGTGCCCTGGCCGAACTCGGCGGCGCTGTCGCGAAGGTCGGCGAAGGCGCTGTCGGCGATGTCGAGTGCGTTGCCCACGTCGTCTTCACCCTGTTGAAGCGCCGCGTCAGCCGCGAGCATCCATTCGCCCGCGCTCTGGAGTGCGGAGAGGCGTTGCTGGCGTGAGCGTTCGGTGTCGACGGCGCGCTCGCCGAACGTGTCGACCTGCTGCTGGGTGGCCTGGGCGTTCTGTTCAATCTGGGTGTCGCGTGCCTTGAGCTCCTCTTCGACTTGCTGGAGGCGGGCCTTCAGTTGAGCCACCTCTTCGTCCGTGGCGGTGGGCTTGGGGGCCTGGGCTGAAGCAGTCACGGCGGCGTTACCGGTCTGCTGCCCGCTCACGGAGGACTGCTGCTGCGGCTGAACGGGTGTGGTCGTCGAAGAGCCCGAGCCGCCCTGTCCGTCGAGTTGCTCATTTTCGGTGGGCCCGAAGCCGCCGAGCGAGTCCTGATTCTCGGGCTGCGCCGTGGTGCCGGTGCCCGAGCCACCAGTCCCGTTCGAGTTGTCGGGCGTCGTAGTTCCTGAGCCACCAGTCCCGTTCGAGTTGTCAGGGGGCGTGGTACCTGAACCACCCATCCCGTTTGAGTTGTCAGGGGTCGTGGTGCCTGAGCCACCAGTCCCGTTTGTATTGTTGGGAGTCGAGGTGCCCGTTCCCGAGCCACCCGTCGCGTTCGGATTATCGGGAGTCGGGGAGATGACCGAGCCACCAATCCCGTTCGGATTGTCGGGAGTCGGTGAGATGACCGAGCCACCAATCCCGTTCGGGTTGTCGGGAGTCGGTGAGATGCCCGAACCGCCAGTTCCATTTGGATTGTCGGGAGTCGGAGAGGTGCTGGTGCCCGAACCGCCAGTTCCATTCGGATTGTCGGGAGTCGGGGAGGTGCTGGTGCCCGAACCGCCCGTCGCATTCTGATTGTCAGGCGGCGTCGTCGTGGTGCTCGTGCCCGCTCCGCCCGTGTCTTGTGTGGGAGTGCCTGTCCCCGTCACATCCGAGGACCCCGTCGTCCCGGTCCCCATCGAGCCCGAGCCACCAGTCGCGTCCTGGGTGCTGGGCTGTGTCGACAAGCCCGACCCCGTCCCCTGGGTGGGGGCCGTCGTTCCGGAGCCACTGGTCGAGCCCTGCGACGTGGTGCCCATCGCCCCCGGTCCGTCGATTCCGCCAGGCTGCGACGCCGGCGACGGAGCCACGGCCTCGGTGTTCGAGCCCCCGGGCTGCGTGACTCGCGCATCGCCCGAATTGTCCGAACCCGTCGACGTCTGTCCCGTCGTCACGCCGCCCGAACCGCCGACGCCGGTCCCCGTGTCATCACCGCTCGTCGTCCCGTCGGAGTCCTCCGCCCCGCTGCCACCGGTGCCTTCCTGCACCTGCGCGGGGATGGGCTCGTAGCGTTGATACGTCTCATCGGCGGCCACCTGCCCGGACGTCGAAGGCGCCTCTCCATCCGGGAGGACGGGAGTGATGTTGTACCCGTAGCCATAGCCGCCATACGGGATGGTCCCATCCGCCATCGGAGGCCGGATGACGTAGTTCGGAGGCAGCCATGCGCCATCCGCTGCCTCGGCGGCCTGCTCGTTCGCATCCCGCAGAGCCGAGGCTGCCGGGTCTCTGACGGAGGGGTCCGTGGGAGAAGGGTAGGGCGACGCGCTCTGTCCCTGCGCGAGGCTCAATCCAGCGGCGATGGCGATCCACAGGTTCATGCCGTCAGGATGTTCACTGCATGAATTCTCCGGCACCTCGTCGGCCCGAGCGCCCCTCGACGGCCCGCCAGGGCGGCGACCTTCCCCGAAACGCGAAGGACCGCGCCCCCTGGGAATAGGAGGCGCGGTCCCTGAATCACCCAGCGAGTGGGGGTCCGCGTCAGATGCTGATGCGCAGGCCCGCGCCCAGTTCGAACGTGGGCGCCGCCAGCTTGAAGCCCTGGACAGGCTGCCCGTTGATGACGGTGTCCGGCACCGAGAAGCCGAGCCGGAACTCACCGCCCTTGTGGCCGTAGTGCACCGCGCCGTACCCCTCGACCGTCAGGTAGCTGAGGGCGCGGTGGGTGACGTTGATGCGACTGATGTACGACTTGTCCGAGAGGTTGCTGAGTGTGAAGAAGTTGAACGACGTGCGCTCGAGCGAACCGGGCCGGTCCAGGAACAGGTACGCGGCGCCGTAGTGGCGCCCCAGATACAGCGGCTGGAAGGCTTGCTGCGCTATCAGGTACGGATAGCCGAAGGAGCTGGTGTAGCCCGTCGAGTTGTAGAAGTACTCCACGCCGAGCACGGCGATATCGCTGTCGCCATACGCGAAGCTGTAGTTGGCGCCGGTCGTCACCTGGGGTGTGAGACCCGAGGGGACATAGGCCTCCACCAGCGACGTGTCCTGGAGGATCTCCTCGAATGTCGTGCCCTCGGGGATGCGGTACAGGGGGCGCTCGGTGCCCTTCTTGATGCCCAGCTCTCCGTAGACATCGATGGGCCCCAGCGCCGAGGAGAAGTCCAACCCGAAGCGCGGCTTGCGGCCCCGCTGGGCCACGGCGCTCGCGCCAAGCTCCGCGGGCCCCAGCACGACTTCCGCGCGCAGCGCTCCACCGATGCGGCTGAGGCGGTTGACCGGGTCAGACGCTCCGGCGCGAGGCACGCCGCCCGTGTTGTCGAGCAGCGCGCCCGCGTCGGTGCCCAGGTCATCCATCACCGCGATGCCATAGAAGTTCCAGCCCGTTGCTTCCCAGGGGACATGGACCTTCAACATGGACACACCGGTGCGCAGGTCCACGAATGCCAGCGGATTGCGCCGCTGCGGCGACAGGAAGTCGGTGGGGTTCCAGATCTGCCCCGTGCCCCACTTCACATGCTGCTTGCCGACGGTGAGGAACACCGTCCGCGCGATGTCGAACCGGAGCCAGGCCTGGTCCAGCAGCACGCGCGGATTGGACGGCGTGTTGTTGGTGGTGGTGCCCGTCTGCGTGGCCACGGTGGGGTCGTAGCTCAACCGCCCCACCACGAAGCCGCGCAGCCGGTCCATTGGCCGCGCGTCGAAGTACCCGTCCACCAGCGTGGGCGCGGAGAACGACGTGTCACCGAACGACGTCCCCTCCGTCGCCGCCGCGAAGCCGCGCAGGTAGAACTGCCCGCCAATCTTCAGCGGGTCGTCCACCGCCTCCTCGGAGTCGAAGGCGCTGCGCGTCTCCGGCCCCGACAGCGCCTGCGAGTCCCGGTCTCCCGGCTCGGGCGGCGCCGACGTCAACGGAGGCTGCCGCTCGGTCGCATCGCCCGTGTTGCTCGCGTCGGCGTCCGCGGACGGCGCGGGGTCCTCGCCGAACACCTCGTCGTCACTGGGGCGGCCCGTTGTCGGAGCCTCCCCGGGGGTGTCCGCCTGGGCGGGTTTGTCGTCCTCGCCCCCGAAGAGGGCATTCTCGTCGCGCTGCGCGGCCTGCGCGAGCGCGGTGGTGCCGGCGAGGGCCACGGACAAGGCCGTGGCCAGGGTGAGGGTGCGCGGGTTCATCGACTCTTGCTCTCGAGCCAGGCCTTGGTGAAGAGGTTGGCCTCCAGCGCGCGCAGGTCCACGGACTTGATGAGGACGATGGTGGAGTTGGCCTTCTCCACCTCGTCGTAGAAGCGGATCTCCTCGGGGTACCAGACGTCGGCGCCCTTGGACTCGCTGAAGACCTTCTTCCAGCGCGGGTAGAGCGCGGTGCGCATCAGCCGGCCGGACAGGGCGTAGTCCTCGCGCTTGAGGATGTTGTTCGTGTCCTTGTCCACCCACAGCTTGACCACGGGGTAGGCCACGTCCACGTTGGGCTTCACCTTCAAGAGCAGCTTGTGGGCGGAGTACTTGCCCAGCTTCGCCTCGCCCTCGTAGGTCGGGTCGAACTCCTCGGCCAGACGGGACTCGTCGAAGTCGGCGCGGCGGCTGTCGGTGCCGGCGATGCGCTCGCGCTCGGTGCGCCGCTCCCACTTGCCCACGTTGGGGTCGTAGCTCCAGAGGTTCTTGTCCATCCGGAGGTAGCCCTTGCCGGCCTCCGTCTTGGGCTTGCTGAAGAGGATCATCAGCTTGTCGTCCGCGTCGCGCCGGTAGATGAACGCCTCGCGCACGTTGTCCGTCTTGTCCTTCTCCTTCTGCTCCAGATAGATGAGCGCCTTGTAGTCGCCGCCGTTGCGCTGACGGTCATCGATGGTCGCCAGGATCTGCGTCATGGCGGCCGGCTCCAGGGCCAGCGCCACGGGTGCGGACAACAGGGCCACGGACAGCGCCGCGGCGGAGAACAGGTTCTTGAGGCTCATGGATTTCATCCGATGTGGTGCATCGCCGTCACCGGCTTGAGGCGCGCGGCGAGGAAGGAGGGAATCAGCGAGATGAGCGTGGTGCAGGTGGTGATGAACACCATGGCGCCGACGACGGAGCCCGCGTTCACCACCAGGTGCAGCCGGTCCGACATGATGAACATCGCCACCGCTTCCGGGACGCCCACGTGGGCGGAGTCCACGCCCAGGCAGACGGCCAGTCCGATGAGCGCGCCCGCCAGGGTGCCCAGCGCCCCGAGCGTCATCGCCTCGAACAGGAACATCACCACCACCCGGGTGCGCTGCATGCCGATGGCGCGCAGCGTGCCGATCTCCCGGGTGCGCTCCCGGATGGCGATCCACAGCGTGTTCATGATGCCCACGCCGATGATGACCAGCAGCACGAAGATGAGGATGCCCGTCAGCCCGTTGAGCGCGGTGAGCGTCCAGGTGATGAACGACAGCTCATCCTCCCAGTTGGTGATGTCCAGCTTCTGCCCGGTCCACGCCTCGCGGTTGACGACCTCGAACTTCATCCAGAAGGCGCGAGGGTCATTGTCCATCAGCTGGTGGCCCGCGTCCGCCAACACCGTGCGCAACCGCGCCTGCACGTGGGGCACCTGGTTCACGTCCTTGAGGTACAGGTAGAGCGCCCCCGTGGTGTCGTCGCGCAGTTGGTACAGCGAGCGCAGCGTGCCGGACGGGACGAAGACGTTGAAGTCGCTCATCATGCCCACGTCGGTGGCGATGGCGGCGACGCGGACGTCCACCGTGTTGTTGGTGCCGCGCATGGTGGGGGCGGAGATGGTGACGGTGTCGCCCACCTTCACCTGGAGCCGCTTGGCCTGCTTCTCGAACAGGAGCACGGTGGACTGCTCGTTCAGCCCGTCCAGGTTGCCCTCCTGGATCTGGAGGACCTGCCGGAAGCCCGGCTCGTCCTTCACATCGATGCCGCCCACGCCCACCTGCAGCGAGCCGGACTCGCTGACGATCTTCGCCCAGCCGCGCCCGCGCTGGACGGCGTAGTCCAGCTCCGGCACCGCCTTGCGGACCTGCTCGAGAATCTTCGGGTAGGCCGTCACCACGGGCGCTGCCTGTCCGGCGGTGACCTTGTAGAAGCCGCCCACGTTGACGTGGCCGGTGGCGAGCGTGGTGGCGGAGCGCAGCATCGTCTCCTTCATGCCCGTGGACAGGCCCATGAGGATGACGAGCAGCGCGGTGACGCCCGCGATGGCTCCGCCCAGGAGCACCGTGCGCCGCCGGTGGGTGCCGAGGTTTCGGAATGCGATGAGGAAGAGTTGGAACATGGCCTTACTCGTCCGTCTGCATCGCCTGGAGAGGCGATACCCGCGTCGCGAGGAACGCGGGATAGAGGGTGGAAATGGCGGACACCAGGAGGACAATCACGAAGGCCGCGATGAGGTTGCTGGCGCTCAGCGTGGGATAGAGGCGGGGACCGGAGAAGAAGAAGTACAGCGCCTCGTTGCCGGCGGGGATGCCGGCGCTGCCCAGCGCGCTCATGATGCCGCTGCCGAGCAGTGCGCCGCCCGCGCCGAAGACGAAGCCGAGCAGCACCGTCTCCACCAGCACCATGCTCAGGATGAAGGAGCGCTGCGCGCCGATGGCCCGCATCGTCCCCACCTCACGCACGCGCTGGAGGGTGGCCATCATCATCGCGTTGTTGATGATGACCAGCGCGACGATGAAGATGATGAAGACGGCGAAGTAGAGCACCAGCTTCGCCATCAGCACGAACTGGCCGATGAGGCCCGCGGCCTGCTGCCACGACACCACGCGCAGCTTCAGCCCCGCGGCCGTCGCGGACTGCTTCAGCTCCTCCATCGTCTGCTGGAGCTGCTCGGGGTCCTTGAGGATGATGGCCGCGCTGAGCGCCACGCCCTGCTCAATCTCCTGCTGGGAGTAGACGCGCGCGGCCAGGTCGTCCCGGCGCAGCGAGCCCAGGGCGCCCTCGAACGCCTTCGAGTCCTCGATGAGTCCCGGCGTGGCCTCCGCCACCAGCGAGTTGCCGCTCTCCTCGCCGAAGAGCGCCTCCTCGGCGTTGGCGCGGTCCACGGCCTTCAGGCCGCTGTTCTTCTGCAGCTCGGCGATCTCCGCCTTCCGGTCCGGGCTGAGGTAGCCGTACAGCTCCCGGAAGGACATCAGGTCCATCAGGTTGATGACGCCCGCCATGGCGGACTTCTCCAGCCCCTTGAACTGATAGGTGCCGTAGATCTTCACGTTGACGCTCTGCACGTAGCCGGTGCGCGTGAAGGCGGTGATGGTGAGGTTGTCCCCCATGCGCATGCGGTACAGGTCCAGCAGCGGCGCCAGCTCCGCGTAGAACTGCTGGTAGCGCGTGTCGAAGTTGTCGTCGGTGGTGCTGAGGAACTCCGACAGGAGCTTCTCCAGGGAGGGCTCCTGGTTGCCGAGCACCTTCTGCAGCCGCTCCACCGCCTGCCGCGTCTTGATGGGGTCCAGCTGGAAGAGGATTTCGCGCGTCTGCGTCTGGTTCTCCTTCACCCAGCGCTGCAGCTGCGGGTCGGTGTCGATGCGCTTCTGGTTGAGGTCCTTCTCCTGCTTGATGTTGTCCAGGCGCAGCGCCGTCTTCAGCTTGAGGAAGTTCTCGTAATAGAACTTGGACAGCAGCATGCCGCGCTTGCCCTGGGGCACCGGCTGGCCGTCCACAATCTCCATGCGGTCGAACGTCCGCTGGAACGAATCCAGGTCCGTGCCCACGTAGCGCATGTCCAGCAGGTCGCCGTCCGGAAGCTGCGGGGCGATGCGGTTCTCCAGGAACTCCAGGGCGGCGAACGGATCACTCTCGAAGGTGTCCCAGAACGCGTCGGTGCGCGCGCGCGCCAGGGCCTCCGCCTCCAGCGGGTCCACGGCGGCGGAGCTGAGCAGCTCCCGGCTCTTGTTGCGCTGTTCCTCCATGAGCGACACCATCTGCCGCACGTGCGACTTGACGCTGTCGATGTTCGCGCGAAGGGCAGGGGACTCGCCCTCCTCCGCGCGCTTCTTGTAGAGGTCGCGAAGGCGCGCGAGCGTCAGGTCCACCGTGTTGCCGGAGGAGATGAGCGCGCCGCTGGTGCCCATGGGCACCACCGTCTTCACGTTGGGGTGCTTCTCCAGGAACGGCTTGATGCGGCTGAAGTCGTCCAGCACCGCCAGGTCCGGCTCGCCGCTCATGCCGCCGTACAGGCTCAGCTCGTCCTTGGAGTCGTCCGAGTAGACCTGGAGGTGGCCCGCGACGCTGCCGATGATGCTGCGGCTCATCGCGCTGTCCATGCTGTCGAGCAGCGCGCCACCCACCACCACCAGCAGGGTGCCGAAGAAGATGATGCCGCCGATGAGGATGTTGATCTTGCTGGTGAACAGGTTGCGGAAGGCCACCTGCATCAGCAACCGGAGCTGACCCATGTCAGTGACCCTCCGCGCCTGCCGCCATGGCCCGCTTGGCCTCGGAGGGGCTGAGCCGGTCCAGGAACTTGCCGTCCGCCAGCCGCACCACCGCGTTCGCGTGGCTCATCACCTTGGCGTCGTGCGTGGAGAAGATGAAGGTGGTGCCCTCCTTCTGGTTCAGCTCCTTCATCAGGTCGATGATGTGCTGGCCCGTCACCGAGTCCAGGTTGGCGGTGGGCTCGTCCGCCAGCACCAGCTGAGGCCGGGTGACGAGCGCGCGCGCCACGGCCACGCGCTGGCGCTGGCCGCCGGACAGCTCGTTGGGACGGTGCTTGGCGTGATGGGCCAGGCCCACCTGCTCCAGCAACTGGTTCACCCGCTCCCGGCGCTGGTTCTTGTCCAGCTTGCGCTGCAGCAGCAGCGGGAACTCCACGTTCTGGAAGACGCTGAGCACCGACACCAGGTTGAAGCTCTGGAAGATGAAGCCGATGGTGTGCAGGCGCAGGTGGGTGAGCTGGCGCTCCGTGAGCTGCTTGGTGTCCTGGCCCGCCACGCTGACCACGCCCGAGGTGGCGGTGTCCACGCAGCCGATGAGGTTGAGCAGCGTCGTCTTCCCGCTGCCGGATGGGCCGGCGATGGAGATGAACTCCCCGGGATGCACCTGGAGATCCACGCCTCGCAACGCCGGGACGACCACCTTGCCCAGGGTGTAGTCCTTGGTCACGTTGGTGATGGAGACGATGGGAGATTGCGCGACTGCGGCGTTCATGCGGTGCGTCCTTTCGATGCCTTGGGGGTGCGGGGCGAGGGGCGGGCCGCGCGTGAGGCGCGCCACCGCTCGGCGATGCCGGCCATTTCGGCCAGGTAGAACTCACAGAAGTCCGCCGCCTCGCGCAGGTGCTGCTTGTTCGCGAGCTGCGGCGCGGAGAGGGCCTCCTGGCACACGCGGACGAACGCCTTGACGCTGTCCTCCGCGGTGCGAAGCCGGCTCTCCCAGCCGTTGCTGTTCACGACGTAGTAGTGCTGCCGGTCTCCGGGAATGCTGGCCGGCTCCACCAGGCCCATCGCCATGCTGGCGCGGATGTTGGTGGACACGGAGGCCGCGCTCACCTTGAGCACGCGGGCAATCTGCTGGAGCGAGAGCGGCTGGTCCGTCAGCATCAGGAGCGCGTGGATGCGCCCGCCGATGCGCGTGCTGCCCTGCCGTTCGAAGTACAGCCCCATCGACTCGATGAAGCGCTGCTCCGCGGCGCCTGGCTCCTTCATTCACGAACCTCCGTCACCCCGAGGAGGCCGCGCGCGACAGACTTCCGCCGGGGCCCTGGGTGGCGCCCGGCATCTAGTTCGTTCAGACCATTCAGTCAATACTGAATGAAGTGAACGCACGAAGGGCCCGAAGCCTGTGCAGGCCGCGGGCCCTTCGCATCCCCGTCCGGGGGAGCCGGTGTCTCACGGGTGCGAGTCCGTGGCCCCAGGCTCAGTACTGGGTGTCGGGGCTGGTGCTCTTGTCCCCGGTGCCCAGGTCCTTGCTCTTGTCAGTCCCCATGCCGGAGCCCCCCGTGCCCGGATCATCCATGGGCGCGGGAGTGGCAGGCGTGTCCATGGTGCCCTCGTTGATGGACGGGTCCGGCGTCATGACGTCCGTGCCCGCGCCGCCGGTGCCCGACAGCGAGATGCTCTTGGCCATGTTCTTCGTTTCCTTCACCTCGAAGCTGGCCCGGATCTCCTGGCCCTCCTTGAGGTCCTTGGCCTTCTTGAGCGTCGGGTCGGTGAAGGTGGTGCTCTTGTCGATGTCGAGCGTCACCACCGCGCCCTGCGCGTCCTGCACGAAGACCTTGCTGCTCTCGGCCTTCACCACCTTGCCGCTCAGCTCCTTCTGGCCCATGGCGTTGGTGCCCATGGAGGGGCTGGTGGAGCCCATCGTGGAGCCGGAGCCGCCCATGGAGCTGTCCTGCCGCATGGACCCGCCCTGCGTGCTCCCCGTCGTACCTGAACCGCCCTGCGCCGCGCTGTCCTGCTGCGGCTTGGTCTTGTCGTCGTTCGCGAACGCCGCGCCCGACCCCAGCAGTGCCATCGCCGCGAAAACCCCAACCAGCTTCTTCATGGGAGAATCTCCTGTGTGAGTGCGACGGAGGGGTGTGCGTGGTGCGTCGGTCCCCCCGCTGTTCCAAAAGCTAGGTGCGACGGTGGAAGGAGACAGGGCTGGGGGGGCAAGGTCGGCGCGTGCCCGGTCCCTCCCCTGCCGGTGGGGCCAGGGCAGGGTGGACCCGAGGGCAGACCTCTGATGGCTTGTGGCCGGGCGGGCTTTTCCCCTAGCGTCACGCCGGCAAGCGTCCATCGGCCCTCCGGCCGCTGGCCCGACAGGAGACCCCCTCCGCGATGCCCCCGTCCGCCAAGCCGTCCGCTCCCCCCTCGGCCCAGGAGCTTCCCGTGCCCTCGTACCCCGCAATCGAGTCGCTGCTCGAGGCGACCCCCGCGGAGGACGTCCGGGCGCTGTTCGATCCGCTGAAGGACAGCCTGGCCGCCCTCAAGGGGCCCAAGGTGGAGGTCGGCAAGAAGGCCCAGGCCGCGCTCACCCACGCCGAGCAGCTGCTGGAATTGCTGGTGGATACCCGCGAGCGGCTGATCGCCGAATCGAAGGGTTCCAAGGGCCGGAAATGACGGGGTTTTCCTGAGTCGTCGCGGTTTTTCGCCACGGGCAGGCAACTGGCGGAGGGACGGGACGATAATCAGGGAAAGAGCACTGGATCATCCGGGAGCTCTGTCTTTTTCTCGCAGCGCCTGGAGGATGAAATGGCGAAGATCGACAACATGATGGGTCCTGGCGTCCGGCTCTCGACCAACGTCACGACGGCGCGGCAGACCCCGAACACGGGCTTTGGCGCGCGGCTTCAGAACGGCCTCAACAGCGCGGCGGGCGCCGTGGGCACGGGCGTCGGCGCGGTGGCGGGCATGATTCCGGGCGGTCAGATTGTGTCCGCGGCGGTCTCCTCGGTTCACACCCTGTCCAACAACTCGGGCTCCGGCAGCGCGCCCTACGCGGGCGTGATGAGCACCGCGGTGGGCATGGGCGGCGGCACGGTGGCCCCCTCCATGGGTGGCGGCGTCGCGGCCGGCATCGGCGGCGTGGCGGGTGGCGTCGGTGGTGGCGTGGCGGGTCCCGGCACGGGCGCGCTCGGCACCAGCACGTCGGACACCGTCGGCGGCAATTTCTCGCTGAACCAGATGGCGGCGGAGAACTCCAAGCTGCTGAACCTGCAGGCGGCCATCCAGCAGGAGTCGCAGACCTTCACGGCCATTTCCAACGTGATGAAGTCGCGGCACGATTGCATCAAGAACTCCATCAGCAACGTCCGCTAAGCCCTCGGGGCGTGGCGGGCGGAAGTCCGGAGGGGAGGGAGGCGGCGCCGCTTCCCTCCAGGCCGGACCAGGAAAGGAAGAGCGAAGTCCATGGCGGAGAGCGTCTCGGAGATCTCGAACAGCCTGGTCCCCTTGGGGCGCCAGCAGGCCATGGTGTTGCTGGAGGCCGGCTATCTGTGGCTGGACATGGGGCAGTTCGACAAGGCGAAGGAGATCTTCTCCGGCGCCGCGGCGCTGATGCCCAAGAGCGAGGTTCCGCAGCTGGGCCTGGGCGCCGTGGAGTTCGCGCAGGGCCGTCACGACAAGGCGCTGCAGGCCTACCGCTCCGCGCAGCGACTGGCGCCCCAGGCGTCCCTGCCGCGCGCGCACGTGGGCGAGGCGCTCCTGTTCCTGGGCAAGGTGCCGGAGGCGCTCAAGGAGCTCAAGGCCGCCATCGACCTGGAGCCCGAAGGTGACGGGGCCCGTCTGGCGCAGGCGCTCCTCCAGGCGAAGGAAGCGGGAGTCCTGCCTCCCGCGAAGAAGTAGAGGCAGGAGGGGAGCTTCGCCCATGGCTGTCGGTGGCGTTGGACGCGGTGGTGGGAAGGGGCGCGCCGGTGGCGCGAAGGGGGCGTCGTCCGCGGCGCCCACGGGTGGCACGGCTTTTGGCGCCAAGGTGGACAAGGCGGAGTCTCTTGTTGGCGTTTCGGGTCTGGTAGGCTCCAGCAACGTCCAGGGCCCCCAGGCCGCGGATCCGGTCGCCGCTCAGGCGATGGCCATTGCCCGCGGATTGAAGAACGGGGGCTTCAAGAGCAAGGAAGAGGCGACCCGGGCGTTGGTCGCAGAAGTCCTGAAGGAGAAGCTGCGAATGAAGTCCTCCTCCCTCACCACGAAGATCGCGGACGCACTGCAGGATGACCCGAGGCTGAACCAGGTACTCGAGCGGCTGTGGTCCAAGGCCGAGTGAGCAGCGCTTGCCACTGGGCGAAGACAGGAAGGCCATCCTCACCAAGTACGGCCCCTACGTTCGGTCGCTCGCCGCGACCGTGCGCAAGCAGTTCAACGCCCAGCTCGAACTGGATGAGCTGGTGGCGTACGGACAGATAGGACTGCTGGAGGCCGCTGAACGATTCGACCCGAAGGTGGGAGCCAACTTCCTCACCTTTGCCCACTACCGCATCAAGGGCGCCATCTTCGACGGCTTGAGGAAGATGGGGGTGTTGAGGGGCTCTGACGCCCGCAACGCGTATGTGGGCGAGCGGGCGGCGGCGTATCTCGGCAATTTGTCGGACCGAGAGTCGGGCTCAAGCAACCGGGGCAGCTCATTCGACGATGATGTCAGTGACATCTCGGATGCTGTGCAGGGCTTGGCGATGGTGTTCGCCTCCAGTCTGGAGGGGGCCGACAACGGCGGGTACACCGACGAGTCGCTGCCGGTGGACGTCCGGCTGGAGCAGGAGCAGCTGAAGACGCGGGTGCGGGCGGCGATAGAGAAGCTCCCGGAGAAGGAGCGAAAGCTTCTTCAGGGGTACTACTTCCAGGGCAGGACGCTGGAAGAGGCGGGGTCGGAAATCGGGCAGTCGAAGAGCTGGGCGTCGCGGCTTCATGCGCGGGCCATCGACCGCCTCAAGGAACTCTTGAACGAGGAGGAGGAACTTCCCCCTACCTCGACGGATGCAAGGAGGCTGTCACATGGCGGGTCCGATGGCGGGCATCTCCGCGGCACAGGTGGCGCAGCAAAAGCTGCAGGATCAGGGCGTCCAGCAGACGAACAAGGCGGGAGCGTCGAAGTTCGACGGAGTTCTCGCTGACAAGGCGCAGGGCGCCGGCCAGGTGGACGCGGCCCAGGGCGTGAACAAGGCCCAGGCGGCGCAGGCGACCCAGAAGACGGACGCCGTGCGTCAGGTGGAGACCGTCAACAAGACGGAGAAGGCGGCCCTGAACAAGGTCAGCGCCACCGCCACCCAGCCTGTCTCCGCGAAGGCCGCGGAGCCGGTCGCCGCGAAGACGGAGACGGGCAAGACGGGCAAGGCCTCCGACATGATGACGCAGGTGATTGGCGACCTGGAGAAGGGCCAGGGCAACCTGGAGAAGATCATCTCCCAGGCCTCCAGCGGCAAGCAGTTCTCCAACGCCGAGCTGCTCTCGCTCCAGGCGTCGATGTATCAGTACACCCAGCAGTTGGACCTGACGAGCAAGGTGGTCGAGAAGGCCACCACCGGCCTCAAGGACGTCGTCAAGACGCAGGTCTGATTTCCATCCACCGTCCTCGGTGGCGCTTGGTCGAAGGGCGGCCTCTCCGAGTTGGAGGGGGCGCCCTTCCGCGTTTTCCGAGGCCCAGGTAAGCTCACTCCCGCCCATGATTCGCCGACCGCATGCGTTCGCCGCCCCGCTCCTCGCCCTCGTGCTCGTGACGGGATGTCACATCGAGCTGCAGCATGAGCTGAGTGAAGCGGACGCCAACGAAATCTACGTCCTGCTCAGCAAGAACGGCATCAACGCGAAGAAGGAGAAGGAGGAAGGCGGCAACGAGGTGCGGTTCATGATCACCGTGCCCAAGACGGACGCCGCCGAGGCCGCGGAGTTGCTCAAGCTCAACTCGCTGCCCAGGCCCGTGGAGAAGGGGCTGTCGCACTTCGCCAAGGGAAGCATGGTGCCCACCGCCACGGAGGAGCGCGCCATGCTCCTCAAGGCCATGGCGGGCGAGGTCTCCAACGCGCTCAATCAAATCGACGGCGTGCTGGAAGCGCGCGCCATCGTCAGCGTGCCGGAGAACAACGACCTGACGCAGCCGGAGAACAAGCCGATGCCGTCCGCGTCGGTGTTCATCAAGTACCGCATCGTCGAGGGCGGCAAGGCGCCCATTGAAGTCGCCGCGGTGAAGGCCTTCGTGGCCACGGCCGTGCCGGAGATGCGGCCGGAGGCGGTGACGGTGCTGATGACGGCGGCGCAGGGCCCCAAGGCGGAGAAGACGGACGAGAACCGGCAGCAGGACGTGCTGGGGTTGCGGATGACGGCCTCCAGCGCCAGCCAGTTCAAGATGATGCTGGTGGGGGCCTTCGTGCTCATCCTGGGGATGATGGGACTGACGGGCTGGTCGTTCATGCGTGCTCCCGGTGGCGCTCCCGCCGCGCGCGGCTCCCGTCCCCGCGTCCGTCCGCCCGAGGCCTGACGCCTTCGCGCCCCTGCCGAGAGGGGGGCGCCTCCTTTCTCCCAGCGGGCGTCGGTGGGGCCCGCGAGGTGACGTTTGGACTCGTTCTTCACCTCGCTCAACAAGCGTCAGAGCATGTTGCTCCTGACCGCCGTCACCTTCGGCGGCCAGGAGAGCTTGGGGGCGATGGAGCACCTCCCGACGGAGGAAGGTGAGCTGTTGCGCCACCGCGCGCAGGAGATCCTGCAGATCCCCCGCGACAAGCGCATCCCCGCGCTGGTGCAGGAGATCAAGCGGCTGGTGAAGGACCGGCGCGGCCAGCTGTGGACCGCGGAGCCGGAGCGGCTGGCCGCGCTGCTGCAACGCGAGCGGGGGGCCCTGATGGAGATTGTCCTGCGCGCGCTGCCCTCCGCGATGGCGGAGGCAGTGCGGGTGCACCTGCCGCCGTCTCGCGTGAAGCTGACCCGCGAGGTGCGGCCTCAGGTCCTGGACATCGTCCGGTGGCAGCTGGAGGAGGCGCTGGCGCGGGAGTCGAGCGCCTCGCAGTCGGCGGGCTTCAAGTTCTCCGACGTGCTCATGCTCCAGCAGCGAGAGCTGCTCACGGTGAGCGACAGGCTGGGTGCGCGCGTGCTGGGCCCGGCCCTGGCGGGGCTCCCCGACGCGGAGCGGGAGACGCTGCTGGAGGCCCTGCCTCCGGACCTGAAGCTGCTGGCCAGCAAGTCCGTGGCGGCCAATGCGCCGCGCAAGCTCCCGGAGGAGGACGCCCGCGCCCAACTGGAGATACACGACGGCTTGAAGAACCCGGCGGGCTCCATCCGCAGCGCGGGAGTCCAGCGGCTGGCGCGCGCGTGCGTGGCCCAGTCGCCGGAGTTCGCCGCGCGCATGCTGGAGAAGTACCGGGGTGAGTTCGGCAGCCTGGTGGCGAAGTGGGTGCGCGAGGAGCGCATCCGTCCCACCGCGCGCGGCGATGGTGGCCGCACGGACATCGTCATGGACCTGGAGCGGCTGGCCACCCGGGGCCTCATCGAGCGCCCCGTGCGCCTGGCGACCCCGCCGCCGCCGCGTCAGTCCGCCGTGCTGCCGCCCCCGCCGGGTGCGCGCAAGGCCGCCGCCTCCGCCGCGGCGCGTGAGGCCCCTCCCCGTGAAGCGCCAGTGGAAGCGTCTCGCGAGCCCGCGCCGCCCCGTGAAGCCGCGCCGGTGCCTCGTGAGGCGGGTGGTTCCGCCGTGCACCGGGAGCCCGTGGGTCCGCCTCGGGAGGGCACGGGCGTGGCTCGCGAGCCGGGCAAGCCGGGCACCGCCACCCGTCGGCCCCCTGGCGCCGAGCCCGCGGTGAAGCGCGACTTCATGGCAGAGCGCGCCGCGAGGAGCGCGGGCGCCATGTCCAGCCGGGAGCGGGATCCTTCCCGTGTCTCGCGTCCCAAGGAGGGCGCGGCGGATGGCTCCTCGGTCCATCGCGTTCCCCCGCGTCGAGACCCCGCCGCACCGGGCGCCCCGCGTCGAGAGGGCACGTCAGCGGGAGCGGGTCGTGAGCCAGGAGGGCCCGAGCCCCGGCCGGGTCGTCCCTCGAGGCCGGACCCGGAGGGCGCTCGCATCGGTCCTCCGCCCTCGCGTCTGGGCCTGGGAGGCCCCCGGCCTCGGCCGGTGACACCTGGGAGCGAGGCCGAGGCGCCCCCCATGCGGGAGCGCTCGCGGGTGAGCTCCGCCGAAGAGGGTTCTCGGGTGGACCCGGCCTCGGACGGTTCTCGGGTGGGCCGCTCGGCGGACGCCTCTCGGGTGGGCCCGGCCTCGGATGGTTCTCGGGTGGGCCGCTCGGCGGAGGCTTCGCGGGTGGGCCCGGCCTCGGATGGTTCACGAGTGGGGCGCGCGGCGGACGGCTCGCGGGTGGGCCCGGCCTCGGACGGCTCTCGCGTGGGGCGCGCGGCGGATGGCTCGCGGGTGGGCCCCGCTGGGGACGGCTCGCGGGTAGGCCCTGCGGGGGACGGCTCGCGGGTAGGTCCCGCGGGTGAGTCCTCTCGCGTGCAGCGTCCTCCCGAGGAGCTGTCCCGTTCCTCCCGCGTGAGGCCTCGCGCCGATGCCGCGCCGCCTCGCGAGGACCCGGAGGGCTCTCGGGTGTTTCGCTCGCGCTCGTCGGTGAGCGTCAAGGCGGTGCGTCCGGACCCGGCTCGCGAGGGTGGAGGCCAGCAGGAGCGGTCCCCTCGAGTGCTCGCCGGGCGAGCGAGCCCTCCCGCGGGGGCGCCGCGGCCGGGGGGTCGGGAGGAGGGCACGTCGGTGCAGCGCCGACCTCGCTCGCCGTCGGATACGGACAAGCCGGTGCCTCCGGGCTCCGGCGGGCGTGGACCGCGCGGCGGAACGCGCTAGCATCCGGCCCGCAAGGAGCGGCGCATGGCGATCGGCAAGGTGATCAAGGGTGACGGGACGGCGGAGCCGTCTCTCGTGTCGGAGCGGCCGATGCTGCGGCCTCCTCGCGCGGGAGTGATGAACGCCGAGGTCTTCGAGGCGCGCCAGGGAGCCCAAGGCATCCTGGAGGAGGCGCACCGCGAGAAGGAGCGCATCCTGGCGGAGGCCCAGCGCGAGCGCGAAGAGCTGCTAGTGAAGACGCGGGAGCAGGGGCGCCAGGAAGGGCTGGCCCAGGCCACGGAGATCATCCTCCGCGCGAAGATGCAGGCCGGGGAGCTCCTGGGCACCTACGAGAAGGACATCATCGCCCTGGGGCTGCGCGTGGGCGAGAAGATCATCGGCCGGAGCCTGGAGAAGGACCCGGACCTGATGCTGGAGCTGTGCGCGTCCGCCATCGACAACCTGCGCAGCGCCCGCGCCATGACGCTGCGCGTGCACCCGAAGACCGCCGCCGTGCTGCGCGCCAAGAAGCCCGTGCTGATGGAGCTCATCGGCCGCGCGGTGGACCTGGCCATCAAGGAGGACCCGGAGGTGGCTCCGGTGGGCTGCATCGTCCAGACGGAGTTCGGCACCGTGGATGCCCAGCTGCCCACGCAACTGGAGATGCTCCAGAACGTGCTGCTGCCAGACCAGAACGGCCCGAAGGAAGGCCCGGCCTAGCCGGGACAGGACCACGTCCATGGCCATCGACCTTTCGCGCTATTTCGACCTCATCGAGGAAGCCCAGACGGTCCGCGTCCGGGGCCGCGTCACCGAGCTGACGGGCCTCATCATCAAGGCGAGCGTCCCCAACGTCCGCGTGGGCGAGCTGGTGCTCATCAAGAGCCGGGGCCGCGGCGCCGTGAAGGCGGAGGTGGTGGGCTTCCAGGGTGACGAGGTGATGCTCATGCCCCTGGGCGAGCTGTACGGCATCGGCCCGGACAGCGAGGTCATCCCCACCGGCAAGCCCCTGAGCATCAAGTGCGGCGAGGCGCTCCTGGGGCGCGTGCTCAACGGCATCGGCGAGCCCATGGACGGCAGCGCCCTGCCGGAAGAGGGCCTCATCGACTGGTCCGTGGACCGCGACTGCCCGGACCCGTTCACCCGTCAGCGAATCGAGCGGCCCCTGCCCCTGGGCGTGCGCTGCATCGACGGACTGCTCACCGTGGGCGAGGGCCAGCGCGTGGGCCTCTTCGCCGGCTCCGGCGTCGGCAAGTCCACGCTGATGGGACAGATAGCGCGCAACACCCAGGCCGACCTCTGCGTCGTCGCCCTCATCGGCGAGCGTGGTCGCGAAGTCCGCGAGTTCATCGAGGACGCCATGGGCGAGGAGGGCATGAAGCGCTCCGTGCTGGTGTGCGCCACCTCGGACCAGCCCAGCCTCGTGCGTCTGCGCGCCGCCTACGTCGCCACCGCCATCGCCGAGTACTTCCGGGAGCGCGGCGGCAACGTCCTCTTCATGCTCGACACGGTGACGCGTCTGGCGCGTGCCCAGCGTGAGATTGGCCTCGCGGTGGGCGAGCCCCCGGCCCGTCAAGGCTACCCACCGAGCGTGTTCTCCATGCTGCCGCGCATCCTGGAGCGCACGGGCAACTCGGAGAAGGGCAAGTGCACCGCCATCTACACCTGCCTCGTGGCCGGCGGTGACATGGAGGAGCCCATCGCGGACGAGGTCCGCGGTATTCTCGACGGCCACTTCATCCTCAACCGCGCCCTGGGCGAGCGAAACCAGTGGCCCGCCATGGACGTGCTCGCGAGCCTCAGCCGTGTGATGAGCGGCATCGTCTCCAAGGAGCACAAGAAGGCGGCGGGCAAGCTGCGCGAGACGCTGGCCACGTACGAGAAGCAGCGCGACCTCATCCTGCTGGGGGCCTACCAGTACGGGACGGACCCCCGCACGGACTACGCCATCGACAAGTACGACGCCATCATCGACTTCCTCAAGCAGGACACCCACTCCAACTCCGGCTTCGAGGAGACGGTGGAACAGTTGATCGCCCTCTTCGAGGAGTGAGCCGGGCCCCCCTGGGGCGTCGGGGTACGACTCCTGGCCCACTGGACAGGGGTGCACCCTGGGAAATCCGGGGTAGGATGGGGGGACCATGCCCCCGTACCGGTTGCAAACCCTGCTGGACATGCGGACCCGGGCCAAGGAGGAGGCCGAGCAGGCCTTCTCCGACGCCATCAAGGCCCTCGAGAAGGAGAAGGTGGAGCTCCAGCGGCTGATGGACGAGCTGGAGCGCCGCAAGCGCGAGCGCAAGGAGAAGGTGGCCGCCTACCTCAAGGAGGTGATGGCCAAGGGCTCCGGCATCAACGGCATGAACATGATGGGCCGCTTCGAGGAGCGCCTGAAGGACGAAGAGGCGCAGGTGGCGCTGGAGGTCGAGCGTCAGCGGGAAGCGGTGAAGGTGGCCGAGCGACTGGTCGAGCAGCGGCGGCGGGAGATGGCCGAGGCGGCCAAGGAGCTCAAGGCCATCGAGAAGCACAAGGAGACCTGGCAGAAGCAGGTGAAGCACGAGCGCCAGCAGCGCGAGGAGTTGAGCCAGGAGGAGATTGGCAACGCCTTGTTCCTGGCTCGGCAGCGCAAGTAACCTGCCGCCACCCCTTCCCTCGGGAACGATGTCATGAGCCGAGTCGACGACGACCGTGAAACAGCGCGCCTGGCCGAGCGCATCATGCTGGAGAAGAAGCTCGCCGAGGGCCAGGCGAAGAAGCGGACGGAGGGGGCCAGCGCCTTCCAGAAGCTGATGCAGCCCCAGGCCCAGCCCCAGGCGACGGCCCCCGCGCCCACCCCGCAGACGCCGGGCGCCTTCGCCAAGCAGATCCTGGCCAAGGCGACGCAGCAGGGGAAGACCTTCGGGGAGCAGGCCCAGCAGCCTCAACTCGGTGGCAACCCGGCGGGTCTGGCGCAGACGCAGCGCCGGCCGGACAGCGGGGCCACGGAGGCTCGCTCCGGCTCTCGCGCCGCGGACTCCAAGGAGGACAAGCGCACCTCCGAGGGACGCGACAAGGACATGAGCAAGGCCGAGTCCGCGCTGGGACAGGTCAGCTCGGAGAAGGGCGCGCTCATCCGGGCGGAGGCCGACGCGGGCGGCGGCAAGGGCAGCGGCGGTGGCGGCGGCAAGGACAAGAAGGAAGGCGGCGGCGGCGCGGAGATGGCGCCGGGGTTCCGGTTCAACCCCGCACTGATGGCGCCGGTGCCGGTGGCCAAGCCCAAGGACACCGCGGGCTCCGAGCGGCTGCGCGCCATGGCCAGCGAGATTGCCCAGAAGATTGTCGACCGCGTGCGCGTGGGCACCAACGCCGCGGGCCTCGCCGAGTTCCAGATTGATTTGCGCGGCGACGTGCTCAGCGGCCTGTCCATCAAGGTCAGCGCGAGGAACGGGAAGATTTCGGCGACCTTCAGCGGCACCAACCGTGACGTGCTGAAGATGCTCGAGGAGCACAGCGAGGGGCTGCGCACCGCGCTGGGAGGCCGTGGCCTGAAGCTCGAGACGGTACGCTTCGAGGCGAAGACATGAGCTTGGAGCCGGAGGACGAAGGCCCCGGCGTGCATGAGCGGACGATGCTGGTGGACCTCCGCCAGCTCAAGCCGGTGCGTCCGCCGCCGGAGAAGACCGAGCGTCCCGAGAAGGTGGAACGCCCCGAGAAGGTCGAGCGCAGCGAGCGTCCGGAGCGGGTCGACCGGAGCGCCTGGCGGCCCTTCACCTTCAAGGGGCTGGAGAAGGTGTCCCGGGCGCAGGGGCTCCTGGCGGAGCGGCTGCGCTGGCTGACGCCGAACGCGGGGACGCTGGGGGCGGTGTCGGCGCGGCTCAAGGGCCTGTTCGACGCGGAGGTGCGCCTGTCCCTGGAGTCCGTGCAGGTGCGGCCCATGGCGGAGCTGCGCCGGTTCCTGGGGGACCCGACGTTCCTCGCGGTGCTGGCGCCGGGCGCGCTGCAGGGCAGGGCGGTGCTGGAGGTGGAGCTGTCGCTGGCCCACACCGCGGTGGACCTGCTGCTGGGCGGCGCGGGCGAGACGGTGGGCCTGCGCCCGCTGACGGATATCGAAGAAGGGGTGATGGGCTACGTCATCCTGGAAGTGCTGCGGGTGCTGGTGCCCGCGATGCAGGCCGGGGTGCCTCGCCCGAGGCTGGACGGAGTCGCCCGCGGCGTGGACGAGGTGTCCGCGCGCTTGGGCGATGACGGGCCCATGCTGACGGTCCATCTGAATGCCACGCTGGGGCCGCATGGCGGCATGGTGCGGCTGGTGGTGCCCTCGGCGGTGTTGGAGGCGGCGGAGCCCGCGGTGCAGAGCGCCCAGCGGCGCGCCCTCGCGAAGGCGGACCTGGCGGCACATGCGGGCCGGTTGTCGGCGGTGCGCAGCTGGCTGCGGGCGGAGATTGGCACCGCGGAGCTGACCACCAGCGACCTGGCGAGCCTGCGCGTCAAGGACGTCGTCCTGGTGGACGTGCTGTCGGCGCGGCCGGACCGGGGTGAATCCGGGACGGCGCAGCTGCGCGTGGGCGCGGGGCGAGCGGGGCACGCGGAGGCCGAGGTCTTCGTTGACGACGGGCGCTACAAGGCCCGAATCACAGGAATCATCCCCGGGGAGTCGGGGAACCCGCGCTCGGCCACCGAGGAGGGTGGGGGGCGGGAACAGGAAGAGGACTTCACCAATCCGGAGCTGGACGTTCCTCCGGAGCTTGAAGGGGCGCCCTTGGACGACGTGAACAAGCCGGACGGAAGCGACCTGCTCGGAGACGTACCGCTGCAGATCGCCGTGGAGCTGGCGCGCATCCCCGTCACCGCGGAGCAGGTGGTGGGCATGCGGGCCGGGCAGGTCATCGAGCTGAGCCGGGGCCCTGGCGAGCCGGTGGAGCTGTCCATCAACGGCAAGGTGGTGGCCCGGGGTGAGCTGGTGGAGATGGAAGGCCAGCTCGGCGTGCGCGTCACCACCCTGGCGAGCTGAGTTGAGGTCTTCATCCAGGACGGAAGCAAGCGGGCGGGAGCGGGCCGCCGGACGGGGGCCCGTGGCGGTCCTCCGGCCTTTGAACTAGCCTCGCCCCCATCCATGGCAGTCCTCCGCAACCCCCTCATGCGCCGCGCCCTGGGCGCCGCGCTGCTGCTCGCGTCCTCCACCGTGCTGGCTCAGGCGCCCGCGACGCCCGTGCCGAGCGCCACGGCCGCGCCTGTCCCGCCCGCCTCGGCCGACGGGGCACAGAAGTCGGTCCCCGCCACTCCCGCCGCGACGGACCGGGCCGAGAAGTCGGCGCCAGGCGCCACGGCGCCCATTGCGACGGACCGGGCGCAGAAGCCGGCGCCGAGCGCCACGACTCCCGCCGTTCCCGCTTCGGCGGAAACGGTTCGAGCGACGGCGCCCGCCCCCGGTGCTCTGGCGGACAGCGCCCGGAAAGCGGCGCCGGCCGTCACCCCGAGCGCCACGGCACTCCCCACTCCGGCTGATGGTGCCTCGAAGGCGCCTGAGTCGGTGGTGCCGGAACCTGGCCTCGCCCCAGAAGCTCCCGCCGCGACGCGTCAGAAGTCGCCCGAAGAAGAGCCTCGCTGGGAGGACCCCACCATCGGAGCCGCCGCAGCCGAGGCGGAGGCCGAGCCGGAGAGCATGGGATGGATGCTCATCCGCACGCTGCTCGTGCTGGGCGCGGTGGTGGCATCCATCTACCTCACCCTGAACGTGGGGTTGCGTCGGCTGATGGGCCTCCAGGGGGCCGTGCCGGGCAAGCAGACCGTCGTCTCCGTGGTGGAGCGTCTGACGCTGGACCCCAAGCGCGTGCTCTTCGTGGTGAAGGCCGCGGACGAGTACCTGCTCCTGGGCGGTGGCGAGGCGGGCCTGCAACTGCTGTCGAAGCTGGACTTGGAGGCGGTGGAGCGCATCCGCGCCGCGCAGCGCCCGCAGACGAACGTGGTTCCCCTGAGCCCTTTCCTTCAGAAGCTCCTTTCCCGCCGCTCCGGGGGCTCGTCGTCCCAGCCCCCCGGCGCTTGATGGCACCTGTCCCGTGAACGTCCAGACTCCTGCCCGCTCCCTGCTCCCGCGCGTCACGCCCTGGCTCTTCGCGGCCGCGGTGTCGCTGCATCCCTTCATCGCCCTCGCGCAGAAGAAGCGCCCCGGCAACATCCCCGACTCCGTCGCCAATGAGGCGGTGAGCGCCGACACCTTCACGTCGCGGCCGCTCATCCTCATCCTCGCGCTCGCGGCCATGGGCCTGGTGCCCTTCGCGCTGATGATGGTGACGAGCTTCGTGAAGATTTCGGTGGTGCTCTCCATCGTCCGCTCGGCGCTCGGCACCCAGCAGATTCCGCCCACCCAGGTGATTACCGGGCTGGCCGTCATCCTCACCGTCTACATCATGACCCCCGTGGGCATGACGATGTACCGGGCCTCGGAGCTCAACGTCTGGGACTCCTCGGGGGCCGGCGCGTTCTCCTCGGCGAAGGTGGGCACCCTCCTGGAGGGAGCGGACCGCGCCAAGGAGCCGCTGCGCGATTGGTTGATGAAGAAGGTCACCCTGAAGGACCGCTCGCTCTTCTACAACCTGGCCAAGAAGATGCGTCAGGGCGAGGACCGGGACTCGGTGGACAGCAAGGACTTCATGGTCATCATCCCGGCCTTCGTGGTGTCGGAGCTGAAGGAGGCCTTCCAGATTGGCTTCCTGCTCTTCGTCCCCTTCATCGTCATCGACATGGTGGTGGCCAACATCCTGCTCGCGCTGGGCATGCACATGCTGTCGCCCACCACCATCTCCATGCCCTTCAAGCTGCTCCTGTTCGTCCTCGTGGACGGCTGGTACCTCATCGCCAAGGGCCTGGTCGTCGGCTACCTGTAGGAAGAAGGCACCCCATGAACCAGCTCACGGTCATCACCCAGGAGGCGCTGTTCCTGGTGCTCGTGGTGTCAGCCCCGCCGGTGCTGATGAGCCTCATCGTCGGCTTCATCATCTCCCTGTTCCAGGCCACCACGCAGATCCAGGAGCAGACGCTCACCTTCGCGCCCAAGGTCATCATCGTCTTTGGCGTGCTGGCCATGACGGGGCCGTGGATTGGAAGCCAGTTGGTGCGCTTCACCTTCCACGTCTTCGACCGGTTCCCCGCCCTCATCAAATGAACGCCGCGGACCTCGTGTCCGAGCTGGCCGCTCGGACCAACTTCTCCGCCGCCATCTTCACGGTCGCCCTGCTGATGTGCCGGGTGATGCCGGTGCTCATCTTCAGCCCGTTCCTCGGCGGTGAAGTGGTGCCCACGGAGATGAAGATGGGCATCGGGCTGACGCTGGCCATCGTGCTCTATCCCTCCATCGCGCACACCGTGACGACCATCCCCCTGACGGCGCTGCCCTACATCGCGCTGATGGCGAAGGAGGTCTTCATCGGGTTCTGCATGGCGTTCATCATCAACAGCGCCTTCGAGGCGGCGCGCATCGCAGGCACCGTCACCGACACCATGGCGGGCAGCAACAACGCCCAGCTCTACGTCCCGCAGCTCGGCCAGCAGGTCTCCCTCTTCTCCAACCTCAAGGTGCAGCTCTCGGTGGTGCTGTTCCTCACCCTGGACGGGCACCACGTGGTCATCCGCGCCCTGGCGGACAGCCTGGCCACGGTGCCGCTGGATGGCTTCCCGCGCTTCAGCCATGGCTCGTGGACCTTCTTCGACGTGCTGGTGCGAGTCTTCGCCGACATGATGAAGGTGGGCCTGGCCCTGGCCGCTCCCGCGCTGTGTGCCACCTTCCTCACGGACGTGGCGCTGGGCGCCATCAACCGTGTGGCGCCGCAAATCCAGGTGTTCTTCATCTCCATGGCCATCAAGCCGCTCGTCGGCGTGCTCATCACCTTCCTGGTGCTGGGGGCGCTGCTGTCGCGCATGCAGGTCGAACTGGCCCACATGCTGCGGGTGCTCACCGACGCCCTGCGGCTTCTGGCCTGAGCCTCCTCCCGGGAACGCGCGCCCATGTCCGACGAGAGTGGAGACAAGACAGAAGAGCCATCGCAGAAGAAGCTCGATGACTCTCGCAAGAAGGGGCAGATCTGGAAGAGCAAGGACATGAGCGGCGTGGCCGTGCTCGTCGTGGGGCTGGGCGCCGTGAAGGCGACCTGGGACAACCTGGAGAAGGAGATCTCCAGCCTCTTCATGTTCAGCTTCGACCATCTGGCCCGGGGTGATGACCTGGGGGATGCCACCGCGCAGCTCATCTACCTGGGGATTCGCACGCTGCTCCTGGTGACGCTGCCGGTGCTCGCGGGCGGCGCGGTGATTGGCGGGCTGATGGAGTTCCTGCAGGTGGGCTCCCTGTTCACGTTGGATCCGCTGATGCCCAAGCTGGACAAGCTCAACCCGCTGGCCGGGTTGAAGAACATGTTCAGCAAGAAGTCGCTGGTGGAGCTGCTCAAGAACCTCATCAAGATCTCCATCACCGCCAACGTCGTCTACGGCGTGGTGCGCGACGCGATGCCCATGGTGATGGAGACCATCCGCCAGGACACGCGCGTCATCATGACCATCATGGGAGAGCTGGTGACGCGCGTGGCCACCCGCGTCGCGCTGCTCTTCGTGCTCTTCGCCATCTTCGACATCTGGTGGCAGCGCAAGTCCTTCATGAAGGACATGATGATGTCCAAGGACGAGGTGAAGAAGGAGTACAAGGAGAGCGAAGGCGACCCGCACCACAAGGCAAAGCGCAAGGAGTTCCACCAGGAGATCATGGAGGGACAGCAGATGGAGGCCGTGCGGGACGCGGACGTCATCGTCACCAATCCGGACCACGTCGCCGTCGCGCTCAAGTACGACCGGGAGAAGGACGGCGCGCCCCGGGTGCTGGCCAAGGGCCTGGACCACAAGGCCGAGCGCATCAAGGGCATCGCCCGGGAAGAGGACGTCCCCACGCTGCGCAACGTGCCCCTGGCCCACGCGCTCCTGCGGGTGGAGGTGGGCCACGAGGTGCCCGAGGAGCTCTACGACGCCGTCGCGGAGGTCCTCAACTTCGTCTACGACCTGAAGAACGGCGGACCCGCCCCGGTGGCCCGCGCGTGAGCGGCCCTGGAGCGGTTATCATCGGCAGGAGTTCGCGGAGCGCCCCATGAGTGACGACGCCGAAATCGCCATCGCGCTGAAGTACGACAAGGACAAGGACACCGCGCCGCGCGTGGTGGCCAAGGGGCTGCGGCTGAAGGCGGAGAAGATTCGCGCCATCGCCAAGGAGCACAACATCCCCATCATGCGCAACGTGCCCCTGGCCAATGCCCTGTACCGGGTGGAGGTGGGGCAGGAAGTGCCGGAGGAACTCTACGACGCCGTCGCCGAGGTCCTCAACTTCATCTACGAAATCCAGCGCGAACACGCGGCCGCCGGAGGGCGGTAGGGGAGGGGGGCTGGACGGCCCCCCCCTTCCTGGAGTGAGCTTCGGAGTTCACGATGGCCAGAATCAACAATCAGCCTCCCAAGGCACCCCTGTGGCCCTGGGGGGGACCCCGCAGCGTCCGTGAGCGGCTGGTCGACCCGTCCCAGGTCGACCGCAAGAAGCTGCGCAAGACGGGCAACCCCAAGAACCCCGCGCTCGCCTCCACGGCGCTGCTGGACTTCATCGGTCCCGCGCACTCGTCGGAGGAGCTGCGCCTGCCCCTGCCGCCTCATCCCGGCGGGCATGACGCGGACCTGGAGGGCTTCAGCGACCGCCCCCACCTGGCCAGCGTGGCGGGGCGGGGGAGCGACGAATCCCGCCACCTGATGGACCGGGGACTGTCGCGCATCAACGCCTCCCCGGACCGCCTGGAGCGCCTCAAGGCGCTGCTCCAGCGGGAGTCCTCCATGCTCACCCTGGTGGACCAGGTGAACGAGGAGACCAAGGAGATCATCCGGCGCATGTGGGCCGAGCAGAAGGACGAGGGTTACTAGCGCATGCCGGAGGATCCTCAGGACGAGGCCCAGCTCGCGGCCAGGCTCCAGCGTTGGGCGGATGGCAAGGCCACGCTGCGCGAGGTGCGCGGCTATTCCAACGACGAGCTCTACGCCATCGCCAAGACGGCGTACTTCTTCTTCTACCAGGGCCGCATCAACGAGGCCCGCACGCTCTTCCAGGGCCTGTACGCCGTGAATCCCACGGACGGCTACTTCGCCAAGGCGCTGGGCGTGGTGGAGATGGCCGCGGGCAACGGCACGGGCGCCCTGGCCGCCTTCGACGTCGCCGCCAAGCTGTCCCCCCAGGATGCCTCCGTCTATGTCGGCCGCGCCGAGGTGAAGCTCGCCCTGGGCCAGAAGCAGCAGGCCCTGGATGACCTCCGACGCGCTGCGGCAATGACGCCGCAGGATGATCCGGTGGTGCGCAAGGCGGGCGCCATGCTCACCGCGCTCCAGCGGCGTTGATACAAGCCCGTCCCAGCGTCCGGTTCTGGCCGGACGCCGGGTAGGTGAGCCCGGAACAGTCTGTTAGGCTCGTCTCAATAAACCCCAACCCCTCTTTGTGGAGAGGTGGAGTCAGTCAATGAGCACGCAGAAGGCGAAGATGGGCGCGCTGCCTCCGGAGCCCTCGGAACTGGTGGAGAAGCGCGACAAGTTGCTGGCGGAGCTGGAGTCGCAGTCCAAGACGGCCCAGGGCACCTTCCTCCAGGTGGTTCGGACGATGAAGATGCTGGTGGCCTCCACGGCCCCGGGCACCCCGTTCGACGAGAGGCTCTACGGTGACGTGTCCGGCGCCCTCCAGCGCTTCATGGCCGACCCCGTCCTCCCCGTGCCCCCCACGCTGGGCATGGTGGTTTCGTACCTGTCGGAGCGCTTGAGCACCTACGGGATGACCATCCAGAACGCCGTCAAGGAGGCCAACCCGGAGATGCACGCGAAGCTCGCGTTCACTCCTCCGAGCGCGGCGGCTCCCGCGGCGCCCCCCCCGGCCCCGGCCCGCACCTCGGGGGCTCCCGCCGCCAAGGACGGCTTCGAGAGCGCTTCCAACAAGCGCTCCCTGTCCCTGGACCCGGAGGCCAGCCCGCCGCCGCCCGCGGATCCCAAGAAGGAGCAGCAGCAGCTCGAGTCCTTCAAGGCCTGGATGAAGAACCCGAGCCTTGGAAAATTGAAGGGTTAGGCCCGTTTCCCGGAGGGTCTCGGGCCTCGCGAAAATGCCGGAAATGATCCCGGATAATTCGCAGGAAACTTCCGAGCCCCTCCCCCGATAATCTTTTTGTAGCCGCCGCTGCACTTCGCCACGCAGCACCCACGAATTAATCTCAGGAGAACGAACATGACTGTCTCTGCCAACTTCAACGCCGCTGCGAGCAGCATCCTGGCTGGTTCCAAGGCCTCCAACGACATGATCGCGGCGGCCCCGGCGGATCAGCAGCCCTTCCTCCGCGCGCAGGAGCAGATGCAGCGCGAGGCGAAGCTGGTCGAGCTCATCTCCACCTCGATGAAGGCCATCGAGAAGATGCAGAGCTCCATCATCGGCAACATGCGCTAATCGTTTCAGCGCGGTTCGCAGCACCCTGGCCTCGCAGCAGCTCCTGGAGCTGCTGCGGGGCCGGTTCATTTCTGGCCGCCGGTGGACACGCCGTGTGCGGCTGTCCGAAACTTTCCGCGTCCCCCCGCGAGAATTCCTTCAACCCCACCCTTTTGGAGAAATCCATGGTCGCTCCCGTCAATGGCGGTCCCCGCTACACCTCCTCGACGCAGAAGACCGCGTCGGAGTCTTCCACCCAGGCGCCTTCGGATCCGGCCGCGGAGCGGGCCAAGCAGGCGGCCACCCTGGATGGCATCCGCAAGAAGGACGAGAGCAAGCTGACCGGGACGGACCGCGACAACTACGCGAGCGCCCTGGGCACGGACAAGATCCTGGAGAACAAGCCGTTCCTCGGCTTCTTCGACGACTCCGTGTCGGAGACCATCGCCAAGAAGCTGGATGGGGATATCGCCAGCTACCTGAAGCAGAACCCCAACGCGTCCCTGAAGGACATCGACAAGCACGTCGACGACAGCTTCAAGAAGCAGATGTTCAGCGCGGTGGTGGCCCAGAAGGGCGTGGACATGGCCATCGCCAGCCTGAAGAAGCAGCTGCAGAAGACGCGTGACGGCTTCGACGAGTAGGCGCTTCTCGGCGTCCCCTGACTGGTGGGCTCGCTGGAGGCGGGCTAGACTCCAGGCCGCCTCCATATTCGCCCCGGGAATGAGTCCAGATGACGACGACCCAAGCCAAGGCGCCGGTCTCCAACAATGATGGGAAGCCGCTGTCCGGCCCGGAGCTGCTCGAGCGGGCCACTCAGGGCTTCGACCTGTTTCAAGACGGCCGGTTCCAGGAGTCCCTGGCCGTCTTCGAGCAACTCGCCGCCATGGATGGCTCCGAGGCCTACTTCCAGACAGCGCTCGGCGCCTGCCATCTGGCGCTGGAGAACCTGGACCAGGCGGAGGCCCACTTCAACCGGGCCATCGAGCTGGACGCCACGGACCTGACGCCGTTCGTCAACCGCGGAGAGGTCCACCTGCGCCAGGGCAAGGTGATGGAGGCCGCCCACGACTTCAATCATGCGGTGTCCCTGGACCCCGAGGGCAAGGACCCGCTGAGCGCGAGGGCGCGCATGCTGGCGGCCGCGGCCCTGGAGAGCGTGGAGGAGGCCCAGGGGGCTTCCGAGCGCGACTCCGGTCCGGACGGGCGCTAAGCGCTCCCTTTGTCTCTTCCGACGGACACCCCGCCCGGCTCGTGAGGCCCCCCTTGGGCCCGGGGCCGGGCGCGGACTAGGATGGCTCCCCGCTGATGTCCGCCTCCAATCCGAACAGCTTCCTCTCCAAGTACTCCGACATCGTCCTCGCGATTGTCGTGGTGTTCATCGTCGGGATGATGATCGTCCCGCTGCCCACGCTGCTGCTGGACGTGCTGCTGACGCTGAACATCAGCATCTCGGTGGTGCTGCTCCTGGTGTCCCTCTACGTGCCAGCGGCGCTGCATCTGTCGGTGTTCCCGACGCTGCTGCTCATCACCACGATGTTCCGGCTGTCGCTGACCATCTCCACCACCCGCCTCATCCTCCTCACCGGTGACCCGGGAGAAGTGGTGGTGGCGTTCGGCAACTTCGTGGTGCAGGGCAACTTCGTCGTCGGTGCCATCCTCTTCATCATCCTCGTCATCGTGAACTTCATCGTCATCTCCAAGGGCTCGGAGCGCGTCGCCGAAGTGGCCGCGCGCTTCACCCTGGACGCGATGCCGGGCAAGCAGATGTCCATCGACGCGGACCTGCGCGCGGGTTCCA
This sequence comes from Myxococcus qinghaiensis, assembly GCF_024198215.1. Classification (GTDB taxonomy): domain Bacteria; phylum Myxococcota; class Myxococcia; order Myxococcales; family Myxococcaceae; genus Myxococcus; species Myxococcus qinghaiensis. The sequence continues at coordinate 297,515 of NZ_JAKCFA010000006.1, read as the reverse complement.
TCGACCAGGACCAGGGCAAGAAGAAGCGCCGTGATTTGGAGCGGGAGAGCCAGCTCTTCGGCGCCATGGACGGCGCCATGAAGTTCGTGAAGGGCGACGCCATCGCCAGCATCATCATCACCGTCGTCAACATCGTCGGTGGCCTCATCATCGGCGTGACGCAGAAGGGGATGTCGGCCGCGGACGCCGCGCAGAAGTACACGCTGCTCACCATCGGTGACGGCCTCGTCGGCATGATTCCCGCCATCCTCGTCTCCACCTGCGCCGGCATCATCGTGACGCGCGTGGGTGGCGAGGAGGAGGGGGCCCACCTGGGCAAGGACATCGGGTCGCAGCTCACCGCGTACCCGAAGGCCATCGCCATCGCCGCGGGCATGCTCGTCGTCCTGGGCCTCGTCCCGGGTCTGCCGAAGATTCCCTTCTTCCTCCTGGGCGGCGGCGCGGGCTTCGGCGCGTGGACGATGCTCAAGAAGAAGAAGGAATCGGAGATGGTGGAGGAGGCCGGTCCGGCCATGGAGTCGGACCTGGGCACGCCGATGTCCTCGGAGCCCGCGCCCAAGGAGCCGATGAATCCGGACTCCGAGCTCTTCATCCCCGTCGTCACGCCCATCGTCCTGGAGGTCTCCGACGCGCTGGTGCCGTACGTGGACTCGCGTCAGGACAGCGGGAAGTTCCTCTTCGAGCTCATCCCGTTCATGCGCGACGGCCTCTTCATCGAGCTCGGTGTGCGCTTCCCGGGCGTGCGCGCGCGCGGCAACTCGTCGCTGCCGCCGGGCGCCTACCAGGTGCAGATCAACGAGGTGCCCGTCGTCACGGGCCAGGCCACGCTGGGCCACGTGCTCGTCAACGACACGGTGGACCGCCTGCGCCTGATGAACATCCAGGGCTTCGAGGCCATCAACCCCGCCACCCGCCAGCCGGCCGCGTGGGTGCCCGAGCAGCACCGGGAGACCTTGGAGGCCGCGGGCCTGACGACGTGGGATGTGCCCGGCTACATCATCCTGCACGTGGCCGCGGTGCTGCGGCGCAACGCGCGGGAGTTCGTCGGCGTGCAGGAGACGCAGACGATGCTGGAGCAGTTGGAGAAGGCCTTCCCCGCCATCGTCAAGGAGGTCATCCCCAAGGTCGTCAACGTGCTGAAGTTGACCGACATCCTCCAGCGCCTCGTGGAGGAGGAGATCTCCATCCGTGACTTGCGCGGCATCCTCCAGGCCCTGGCGGAGTACGGGCAGGTGGAGGCGGACAACGTCATGCTCACCGAGCACGTCCGCGCCTCGCAGCGCCGCTACATCTCCCACAAGTACGCGCGCGGCAGCGGCACCCTCGTCGTGTACCTGTTGGATCCGAACATCGAGGAGGCCATCCGAGGCTCCATCAAGCGGACGTCCGCGGGCGCGCACCTGGCGCTGGAGCCGGAACTGGCGCAGGAGATCGTCCAGGCCGTCCGCTCCGAGTGCGGCCACCTGCCGCCCAGCGCCCAGCGCCCCGTCATCCTCACCGCCATGGATATCCGGCGCTACGTCCGCAAGCTGCTGGAGTACGAGTTCAACCCCTCGTTCTCCGTCCTCAGCTACCAGGAGCTGTCGCCCGAGCTGAACATCCAGCCCGTGGCGCGCATCTCCACCCGGTAGTCACGATGCCCCAGGGTCGGTCACCACCGACCCGTCGCCGTCCTGATCGGAATCCTCGCGTTTCAACGCAACTTCCGACACAGGCCGTCGAGAATGAAAGTACGGCGGGAATGTGCGCTTTCAAGCGTGGGATTCCCCGAGATTCGGGAGGAAGTCATGACGAGTGTCAACCAGGCCGGCAACGCTCCCCGTACCACCAGCACCGGCAGCATGAAGGTCGGGCTGAGCGATACGGAGCTGACGAAGAACCTCGGCCTCATCGAGAAGACGGTGGAGAGCGCCTTCGCGGACATCGAGTCCGCTGTGAAGGCGCTGAACCAGCTCAACGAGAACTCGTTCGCGGCCGGGGCGCCCCGTCCTGGCGACACGGCCTCCAGCGCGGGCACCGGTGGCGCGTTCCCGACGGAGAAGCCGGTCATCACCGCCGACACGTTCCGCCCGCCGGACAAGCTGAAGGTGGACGACAAGGGCACCATCACCACCCCTGGCGGCTACAAGATTGAGCAGCTGGGCCAGTTCGAGTGGAAGATCTCCGGCCCGGACGGCAAGAGCACCCGCATCTGGGGTGATCCGCACGTCGACGAGAGCGACGGCGGCAAGTTCGACTTCAAGCGCAACACCACGTTCCAGCTGCCGGACGGCACGGAGATCGGCTGCACCACCGTGCCCTGGGGCAACGCGGGCATGACGGTGACGGGCAAGCTGAACATCACCAACGGCGCCGACCACATCGAAGTCACGGACATCGACAAGGGCAAGGGCAAGGTCAGCGAGCTGAAGAAGGACGGCTACGAGACGCAGGTCGCCTTCCAGTGGGACGACACGTTCAAGAACAACAGCCGGGACTTGCTCGTCATGGGCAAGAACTCCGACGACTGGGCCAACCAGAACAAGGAAGTCGTGGGCGACGACGGTGGCGGCGCCACCTTCAAGCACGGCAAGGACCTGGAGTTCGAGTACAAGGAGACCCCGTCGCTGCTGACGCTCCTGCCCGAGCCCGCCGCGGACAAGAAGGACGCGTCCAAGGCGGATGTGTCCGCCGAGCGCGACCAGCTGATGAAGAAGATCAACGACCAGGTCAACCGCGCCATCGCGGAGCTGGGCAAGCCCAAGGAGTCCGAGGAGGAGCAGCCCCTGGACGACCGCTTCACGTCGGTCACCAAGCTCTTCAAGGCCCTGGATGAGATCAACTCGCTGAATGATATGGTCAAGCCTCGGAACATCTTCTTCTGACCTTGACCCGTAGGTAGAGGGGCCCTCCCGGGGCCCCTCGCGAGGTGGCCGTGAGCGGTAGACCGGAGAGTGGCGACCCGTCGAACGTGCGGATTCCAAAGGCCCTGACGGAGAAGCTCATCAAGGGTGAGCTCCAGTTGGGTCAGTTCCTGGGGATGACGCGCGAGCGGCTCTTCGGCTACGCGGCCGCCGGCCACAAGATGCTGCAGGCCGGCCGCACCCGCCTGGCCCTGGATATCTTCCAGGGCCTGGTGGCCGCATCACCCAAGGAGCCCGCCTTCCTCACGCAGCTGGGCGCCACGTATCTGACGCTGGAGCGCACCGACGAGGCGTTCGACGCCTACCAACGAGCGCTCGCGGTGGATGCCTCCAACGGGGACGCGCTGGTGGGCCGCGGTGAGCTGCTCTTGCGCCGGGGCAACATCCCCGAGGGGCTCAAGGACCTGAGCCGCGCGATTGAGTTGGATCCGGCGCTCAAGAAGCGCTCCACCCAGCGCGCGCGGACCACGCTGCTCGCCCTCAAGACGCAGGCGGAGCAGATCAAGGGCAAGGGACGCCCGGCGTCCCCGCCCAAGAAGTAACGGCTCACCGAGGGGCTGGAGCAGCGAGGGGCGCCTTCAACCCGGGCGCTCCCTGCCCATGCCTGTCAGGCGCCCGCCACCACGGCGATGAGCAGCACCAGGAACACCAGTCCCACCACGCCCATGACGACGAGCGGGACGAGCTTCTGCTTGTCCTTGAGCGCGGCCATGACTCCGCCCCTCGCCTCGTCGGGGAGGGCCGTCTCGGCGGAGGGCTGGATGGGCTCCTCCGGCTCGGGCGGCAGAGGCTCGGGTTCCGGCTCGGGCTCGGGCGGCGCGGGCTCCGGTTCGGGAGGCGCGGGCTCGGGTTCCGGCTCCGGAGCAGGCTTTGCCTCCTTGCGCACGGGCGCGGGGCGCTGGGGGGACGGCGGCGGGGCCTTCTTGATGTCCGTGGCGAGCTGGACCTGCTCCTCGGCGGGCTCGCTCGGGTCCACGTAGAGGAAGCGGGTGCCGCCGACCTCCAGCTCGTCGTTGTCCTTGAGCGCCTTGCGATTGACGCGCTTCTTGTTGACCTTGATGCCGTTGCGGCTGCCCAGGTCCTCGACGTGGGTGCCGGACCAGTCGCGGCGAATCTTGGCGTGCTTGCGGGAGGTGAGGTCGTCCTTGAGGACGATGTCCGCCTCCTTCTCGTCACGGCCGATGACGAGCTCCTTCGCGTCGGCGATTTCGATGCGCTCGCCTTCGCGCGGGCCGTTCATGATGCGCAGGTAGCGCTCCTCGGCGCTGGACAGCCCCCGCATCACGTCCTTCAGGTTGCCTCGGGCGATGAAGGACGTCTTCTCCGAGTTGACGTCGCCGTTGAGCTCCGTCATCCGGTCGAACTTCACGTCGTACTGGGCAATGGCGATGACGTCGCCGTTGCGCAACAGGCGCTTCTCGCCCTTGGGCAGCGGCTTGCCGTTGATCTGCGTGCCGTAGGCGCTGCCCAGGTCCTCCAGGAAGAAGAGGTTGCCCTCCTGGACGATGCGCGCGTGGTTGCGCGACACCGCCTGCTGGGCGAGCACCACCTGGCAGGACTTCTCCCGCCCCAGGGTGATGACCGAATCGTCGAGGACGAGCTCGGTGCCCTTGGCTCCGGCCTCGCTGCGCTGCGTGACGGTGAGACGGACGCTCATCGAGGGGGTGGTACCTGCGGGAACCGGCGGGGCATCAGAACGTCGCGTTGCTCAGATACTTCTCGCACGACTGATACTCGGTGGGGAACTCTTCCGACGTCGCGTACTTCAGGAAGTTCTTGCAGGCGATTTCAGCGTGCTCGTGCTTGTTGGCGTCCTGGAAGAGCTCGAAGAGACCGTAGTGACAGGGGGCGAACTTCGCCTCCAGCTTCACGCACTTCTTGTAGGTGGTCTCCTCCTCGGCCAACAGGCCCTTCTCGCGGAACTGGCGGGCCAGCATGAAGAGCGCCGGGGCCGAGTTCTCCGCCTGCTGCGTGTCCTTGACCTCCTTGAAGGCCGCGTCCGTGAGGACCGCCTTGCGCTGCGCCAGGGCGAGGTTGTTGATGCAGTTGGTCGCCTTGGGGTTGAGCTGGGTGCAGTTGGAGAAGGCCTCGCGCGCGTCCGCGAAGCGGCTCAGCTCCATCAGCGTGTTGCCGTAGTCATGCCACGCGTCGGGGTTGTTCGGGTCCAACGCCACCGACTGCCCCATGGACTCCGCCGCCTCCTCGAACTGGTCCTCCGCGAAGGCGATGATGCCCAGCGTGTGGTGCGCCGCCGCGAGGTTCGGGTTGACGGCCAGCAGGGTGCGCAGCTCCTTCTTGGCCTCCGTGAACTTGCGCATCTTCATCAGCGTGTACGCCAGGTTGTAGCGCGTTTCCAGGTTATCCGGATTTACCTTGAGGGCGCGGCGGAAGTTGTCGTGCGCCTTTCCGTAGGCGCCTTCCAGGTTATAGAGTGCGCCGAGGTTCTGGTAGGACTGGAGGTGTTCCTGGTTGTAGCGGAGCGCCTTGATGAAGTGCTTCTTGGCCTCGTCGTTGTTGCCGTTGGCCATGGAGATGAGGCCCTTGTTGGCCCAGAGGTCCGCGTACTGGGGGGAGAACTCCAGGCCCAGGTCGCAATAGACGTCGGCGCGGACCATGTCGCCGTTGTTGATTTCCTGGGCGCACAACTCGTTGTTGATGAGCGCGCGCTCATGCGGCGGCGGCGTGGTGAGGCAGCCGGCGAGCGGGAGTGTGAAGACCAGGGATAGCGCGGAGGCAAGGCGGGCAAGACGCATGGCCGGGCGAGTGTAGGAGAGCGCCCCCCTCCCGTGCAACGGCCGGGCGGGCCTGAATCCGGGCTGATTTCCGGGGGTTGCACCGGTTAGAGTGGACGCCCATGCGTACCTTGCTCTGCACTCTCACCATCACCCTGGCCCTGCTTGGGGCCGCCCCGGCTCACGCCCAGTTCGCCAATCGCAGCCTTGGATTGTCGCTGGGCTACATGGACTTCAACAACACCAACGGGTTGGAGAACGCGTTCTTCGTGGGCATCGACGCCAGCCTCTACATCGAGAGCGGCTTCGAGCTGGTGTCCCTGTCGAAGGTCGCCTTCCCGCGCGCCAACGACAAGCGCGTGGTGGCGCTGGCCCCGTCGCTGGGCATCCGCTACCTGCTGCTGGAGGAGAGCATCCGCCCCTACGTCGGCTCCGACATCAGCTACCTCGTGGTCTTCAAGGACAGCACGAGCAACTTCGTGGGAATCGGTCCCAACGTGGGCGTGGACTTCTTCACGTCGGACTCGGTGAGCCTGGGGCTGCGGGCGCAGTACAACTTCTACATCGCCCTCAACGAGAAGACGCAGGCGTCGCTGACGCTGTCGGCGGGAATCTCCGCGTACTTCTAGCGACTGGAGCCCAGGGCCCGGGCGCGCGGAGGCGGGCTTCCGCGCGCGGCCTTGGGAGGCAGCAGGGCGGCGGCCACCAGCAGGGTCCACTTCTCGTCGGAGAGGTGGTCCGGCTTCTCCATGGCCAGCGCGTCCTGCAGCCGGGCGCCCAGCGTGGCGAACAGGCGCAGCCGGGCCTCCATCTTGAGCTCCTCGCGGCGCAGGGCGGCGGTGAGCACCAGCTCCCGCTCCTCCGTCGACAGCTTCTTCACGCGCGAGACGAAGAGCGGATCGGCCAGCAGGCCCTCCTCGCCGGAGGCGTTGATGGCGGAGGGCACCTTCAGCCGCCGCTCGCGCACGACGATGGTGCCGGCCAGCATGTCCCCCAGCCGCTGCTGCGAGCCGGAGACGAGCGCGGCCACGCCACCCACCAGGTAGAAGAAGGGGAGCCGGTCCACCGGACGGGCCAGGTTGCGCAGGGCCGCGTGGTAGAAGCCGATGCGCACGCCGCTCTCCTGGATGACTCGCAGGGAGAGGGCGCGCTTGCCCACCGTCTGTCCGCTCCACGCCGTCTCCAGGGTGATGCCGTAGCCCCAGTCGACCAGGAAGTAGACGACGATGCCCAGCGCGCTGGCCAGGCCCGGGAAGGCCACCATGACGACGCCCAGCCCCATCATCACCGCCAGGCTGACGGTGAGGACGATGATGGAGTCGAGCAGCCACGCCAGGAAGCGCGAGTACAGCCCCGCCAGGGTGAAGCGGAACTCCACGTACTCCGGGGTGAGCACCGTGTGGGTGCCGTCCAGCAGCGTGTCGGTGGCCATCGTCACCCGGCGCACTGTAGCCGCGTCCCCGGGCCCATGGGGGGACGTCGAAGTGCCTCCAGGTGCGTGCCGCTGACACCTGGGAGCACGGCACCCCTTTGAGCTCGGAACACCTGGCACCCGGCGCCAGCCCGAGCACCAGACAAGGGGCTCCCATGGGGGGCGCGGGCAGACGGGCGACTGTGTTAATCATGGCTGTCGGGGTGGTGGGGTAACCTCCCCGCCCCTCGCGAATCCGTGCCCCCCTCCGACACCTCATCTTGGAACCGTCGCCTGTGGCCGGCGGCTGCCTTCCAGTTCGCGCTCATCGCCGGGGTGACGCAGCTGAAGACGGCGGCCAACGCGCTGGTGCTGTCGCGCTTCGAGTCGCAGGCGTTGCCCTACCTGTACCTCCTGGGCGCCCTCATCACCGCCGCCCTGACGGTGCTGCCGCGCTTCAAGCCGAACTCGCCGTTGGAGTCGCCGGGCGTGCTGACGGGGCTGGGTGGGGTGATTGCGCTGGGGCTGGCGGCGGCGCTGTCCGCGGGGCAGCGCACCCCGGCGCTGGCGCTGTACCTGTTCGCCGACACCTTCTCCACCTTCGTGTCCTTCCGGTTCTGGGCGCGCATGGCGTCGGCCTTCGACGCGCGGGAGGCCCGGCGGGCCTTCACGGCGCTCAACGGCTTCGCCATGGGCGGCGGCATCGTCGGCGGTCTGCTGGTGCAGGGACTGGCCGAGCGGCTGGGCACCCCCGCAATCGTCGTCAGTGGCGCGCTGGGCCTGCTGGCCGCGGGCGCCATCTTCCACCACCTGTATCGCGGCGTGCCTCCGCCGCCTCCGCGCGGCCGTCCGGCCCCCACGTCGTTCATGGCGTTCAGCTACCTGGCGGAGAGTCCGTACGCGCAGGTGCTCGCGGCGCTGGGCATCTCCTTCGCGGTGCTGTCGTCCTTCGTGGACTACCTCTTCCGCCTGCGCCTGGAGGGCACGCTGAGCGAGGACGCGCTGACGGCGCTCTTCGGCTCGCTCCAGCTGTGGATTGGCATGTTCTGCGTCGCCTTCCAGCTGCTCCTGACGCAGCCGCTGCTGCGGCGGCTGGGGCTCTTGCGCTACGTGGCGCTGGTGCCGCTGGTGCTCGCGCCGCTGGCCGGGGCCACGCTCGTCACGCCGAGCCTGGCGCCCGTGCACCTGCTGCGGCTGGTGGAGACGGCGGTGAGCTACTCCATCCTCCCGGTGGGCATCCAGTTGCTGTACGCGGCGGTGCCGGATGACCAGCGTGAGGGCCTGCGCGTCGCGGTGGACGGGCTCCTGCGCAAGAGCGGAGTGGTGGTGGCCGGCCTGCTGCTCATCGGCGCGGGGCGCGCGGCCACGGGCGCGACCATGGCGTTGGCGGTGATGGGCATGTGCCTGGGGCTCGTGCTGCTGCTGGTGCGCCTCAGGCCCGCGTATGTGGCGGCCCTGGGCGAGCAGGTGGGCGCGGCCGAGGACGAGGAAGTCGCCCTGGATGGCGAGGAGGAGCAGCGCCTCCTGGCGGAGGCCCTGTCCGCGCCCACGCCGGACCGCGTGCTGCGCGCGGTGGACCTGATGGAGCAGGCCGAGGTGTCGCTGCGTCAGCACCTGCCCGCGCTCTTGCGCCACCCGCACGAGCGGGTGCTGGAGCGGGGCGTGGCCCTGGCGCTGGAGCTGGACGCGCGGGAGCTGGCGCCGGTGCTGGAGCGACTGGTGGAGGAGGGGCCCCGACGCCCGAGGGACCAGGCCGTCTGGGCCCTGGCGCGGCTGTCTCCGGAGCGGGCCGAGCGGCTGCTGCCGGCGCTGCTCAACCACCCGGACATCGGGCTGCGGTGCGCGGCGATTGGCGCGCTGGTGAAGACGACCGGGAGCGCGGTGGCGCTGGCGTCGCTGCAGGAGTTGCTCGCGCGGGGCGAGGGTGCGCCCGTCGCGGAGCGGCGCGAGGTGGCGAAGCTCCTGGGCAGGCTCCAGGACCAGCGCTTCACGGACGCGCTGGCGCGCTACCTCGATGACGGGGACAGCACGGTGCGCCGGGTGACGCTGGCCGCGGTGGGGGAGGGTGGCTATGTGGACCTGGCCCCCCGGCTGTTGCCATTCCTGACCTGGCGCGAGGAGCGCAAGACGGCCCGCGAAGCGCTGGTGGCGCTGGGCGACGTGGTGACGCCGCTGGTGGAGGAGCACCTCAACAACAAGAAGGCGCCCCTGGCGATGCGGCTGCAACTGCCTCGCGTGCTGCGCGGCATCGGCACGCCGGCGGCGCTGGACGCGCTGCTGTTCTCCAACGTGCGGGATGATGCGTCGCTGCACTTCCGCATCGGCGCGCAGCTGTCGCGGCTGCGGGACGAGCACCCCGAGCACCCGGTGGACGTGGACCGCGTGCGCGAGGCCCTGGTCCGGCGGCGCGACGTGTACCGCGCGCTGGTGGGCGCCTACCGCGACGTGCGCGCGGCGCTCGGGGATGACTCCCTGCTGACTCGCGCGGTAGGAGACAGGCTGGACCAGGCGCTCGAGCTGTCGTTCTTCCTGCTGGGACTCCTGGATTCGTCGCACCGCATGCGCGGCATCCACTACAACCTGGTGGGGCAGGATGCGCGGCGGCGCGCGCTGGCGCTGGAGCTGCTGGAGAACCTGCTCTCGGAGGAGGACCGCGAGCTGGTGATGGAGCAGGTGGAGGCGCACCACCGCGAGTTGCCGCTCGGGGCTTCGGGGCGACTGTGGCGCAGGCTGGCGGCGCTGGTGCAGAGCGAGGACGTGGTGCTGCGCGCGTGTGCTCGCCATGTCGCTCGGGTGAATGGGCTGGATGTGCTCCCGCAGGAGGGTGAGTTGAGCGACCGGATTGTCCAACGGATGTTCGCCCTGGAGGGCGTGAGCGTCTTCTCGCAGAGCGACGTGGACGACATCGCGGCCATTGCCGCGGTGGCTCGCGAGGGCTCCTTCCGCGCGGGTGAGCGCATCTACGCGCAGGGCGACCCGGGTGACGCGCTCTACGTCATCGTCGAGGGCGCCATCGACGCGTTCCACGACGGTGAGCACGTGCTGCGCTTCCAGGGCAAGCAGGCCTTCGGTGAGGTGAGCCTGCTGGACGGTGCGCCGCGTCCCACGGACATGGTGGCCGCGGTGGACACCCGCGTGCTCATCATCGACCGGCGCGACTTCTTGGATTTGCTGGCGGACCGGCCCGAGCTGCTCACCGGCTTCTTCCGCGCGGTGAGCCTCCAGCTCCAGGCGCTCATCGCGCTGCCCGACTCGCGCGAGACAGGGGAGCGACTGGAGATGACGGCGCCCCTTCCTCCGACGGCCCCGCCGCTGCCCACGGGCCCCGCGCCCGACTCTCCCGAGCCGACCGAGAAGCGCTCGCGCGGCAAGGACGCCTGAGCGTCACGCGAGGCGTTCAGGCGCGGATGGAGTCCTCGAGCTGACCGGGGACCCGGGCGCTCGAACCGGAGTCCGTGCCCCGTCCTTCACGGGCGCGACTTTCGGCCTCCTCCCGGAGGATGTGGGCGGACGCCACGGGGATGAGGGGGCGCACGAAGAACTTCAGCGGCGCGAACGAGCCCACGAAGCGCACCAGCGACAGCCCCGCGTAGGCCCACGGATGGCGCTCCACCGCGGCCACTGGCACGAAGACCTCCGTGGATTGCCTGCCCCACATCGCGCCATAGCGTTGCAACACCGGCCACCGCAGGCCGGGCACGCGGGTGGTGAGCCAGGTCCACGTGCGCAGGAACCAGGGCGGCCGCTGGCCGGCCATCGGCTCCCAGGCCTGGGCGCTCTTGGCCGCGGTGAACACCATCAACCACCACCCGCCCCACAACGAGGTCATGGTGGCCATCACCGGACTGCTGAGCCCCAGGCAGAAGAGGGGCGAGACCACGAAGGCCGCCGCCGGCACGCCCACCGCGAAGAGGATCATCGCTCGGATGCGGCGGTGCACCTTCTTCCTCATCCACGACACGTTGAGGCGCACGTGCGGCGTCATGGCGTCGTCTTCCGGTGCCACGCGGGTCAGCAGGCTCGCCTCCCGGGAGATGACGTCGTGGTAGTCGCGCGACAACGCGATGATGACCCACTGGGCCAACTGCATCAGCGCGAACAGCTTCACCCAGAAGGGGAGGCCGAGCAGGGCGAAGCCCTTGAACGTCGGGCCCGCGGGGGCCTTGTCTTCAGGAGGCGCCTTTTGAGTCGGCTCCTGGGGCTCAGACCCGGGCGTGTCCTGCTCCTCGGGCGTGCCTCTGTTCTTCTTCGGCTTCACGCTGGACGCGTCCGAGGAAGCACTGGAGACCGCTTCGACCACCAGGGCCATGACCGCGTCGGAGACCGAGGTGCCCGCGTCCGGGTTGTTCGCGGCGGCCTCGATGTCGCGAACCCGTTTCTCCAGGTTCAGCGCGATGCGGCCCTCCGGGTCCTCCTCGGCCGACGCGGCCTCGGACGGTTCTCCTGGGCGCTCCTCTGCCGCGGCGGGGCTGCCTTCCAGGGGAGGGGCCGCGACCGTGTTGCCTTCAGCGGTCGGCTCCGAGGGCTTCGCCTCGTCTTCCGCGTCCCCATCCGGAGGACTGGCCTCGTCCGTGTCCGACTTCCCGGCCTGCGCCTGGGCGTCTTCGTCCGAGCCCGGCGCCAGGGCGACGGAGCCCGCCCCGGTGTCGACGGCGCGGTCCGTGGCCGCGGCCGCCGTACCCGCTTCGGGCCTGACGTGCGAGTCCCGCTCCGCCGCTCGGGCCGCGTCCACTTGGGCCTTCTGGTTCCGGCGCTGCTTGCGGAGCTCGCGGGCTGCCTCCCGCTCCGCCTTGCGCGTGTTCTCCGCCGCCACCGCCGTCGCGACCTTCTTGAGCGCCGATGACACCTCGGCGGCCACGGCTTCGTCCCGGCGGTCCTCCACCGCGTCGGCGGCCTTCTCCGCCGAGCCCATGCACGTCAGGCACAGCGCCAGGGCGACCGTGGTCTGCATCAGCCCCACGCGCAGGTACTGGCCGCGCGCCACCGGGTCTCTCAGCAGGGCCCGGGCAATATGAAACGGAAGGCTCAGTCCATGGATGAACTGTCTCACCCGGCCCTGAGGAACCGCCGCCGAACCCCGCTCCTCGAAGTGCGTGGCGCCTTTTTGCAGCTCTTCCCAGAAATGCTGGGCAAGTACGCGGCCGGGCTGGTGCTTTCCGCTCACGGCGTCCTGCTGCTGCTCCCCTCGCGGTGAGGGTGGGCCCTTGGGGTCCTGTTCATCCGACACGCCAGTCACCGTATCACGTCCCGAGTTGTGCTAAACGGCGCGCTGTGAGCTCGAACCCCTGCTACCGCCCCCGTCCCTCCCGCCAGTCGCGCCTTTCCGGCGTGCTGGTCCTCGCGCTCGGCGCCCTGGCCGGCTGCGAGAAGAGCAGTCCTCCCCCTACCGCCCCCGTCGCCGAGCAGCCTGATGCCGCGACGGCGAAGCCCGCGGTGCCCAGCGAGGTGACGGTGCTCGTCACCGGTGGCACCTTCGGTCAGCTTCAGCCCGTCGAAGGCAAGGGTGGCGCCGCCGAGTTGCTCGGGCACTGGATCAACGACGAGAAGCACTGTCCCGGCCCCGTGAAGGATGGCCAGGCCACCTGCGCCGACTCCGGCACCCTGGCGCTCGCCACGGGCGACCACTGGAACGGGCCGGCCCTGTCGTCCTTCTTCCTGGGCGCTCCCACCGCCGAGGTCATGGGCCGCATGGGTTATGCCGCCTCCGCCATGGGCAACCATGAGCTGGCGTTCGGCAAGGAGGCCTTCCTCAAGAACCGCGCCTCCGGCGGCTTCCCGTTCCTCGCCGCCAACGTCCGCGTGAAGGACCCGGCGCTCGCGGGTGACATGTCCCTGCCCGCGTTCCAGGTGTTCGACCGCCGGGGCCTGAAGATTGGCGTCGTGGGTCTCGCCTCGGAGAAGACGGTGCGCACGGCGATGGCCGGCCGCGCCGAGGGCCTGGAGGTCACCGGCTATGAGGAGGCGCTCAACAGCGCCATCCCCGAGGCCCGCAAGGCCGGCGCCGACACCATCGTCGTCGTGGCCGACACGTGCGTGACGGAGCTGCAGCCCGTCGTCGCCAAGCACCCCGAGTGGAAGCTGTCCGTCGTGGCCGGTGGCCGCTGCCCGGAGCAGGTCTACTCGAAGGAGAACGGCGTCATCTTCGCGTCGCTGGACCGCGGCTTCGCCAAGTACCTGCGCGCCCAGATTCAGTTCGACCCGGCGAAGCCCGCTGGCGAGAAGGTCACCAACATCGAGGGCAAGCTCGTCGACGTGGCCGGTGGCACGCCGGACGCCGAGACGGCGCAGCTCGTCGCCAAGTGGAAGGCGCAGCTCGACGAGGTGCTGGGCCAGCAGATCGGCTTCACCAAGACGGGCATCACCCAGGCCTCCCCGCAGATGGCGAAGTGGATTGGCGGCGCGGTGCGCGAGTCGCTCGGCACGGACGCGGCCATCCTCAACAAGGGCGGCATCCGCGGCGACCTGCCGGCCGGCCCGGTGACGCGCGGCAGCATCTACTCGGTGATGCCGTTCGAGAACTCGCTGCTCGTCGTGAAGCTCAAGGGCGAGGACCTGGCCAAGCAGCTCGCGAACCCGAACGCGCTCATCTCCGGCTTCACCGCCGCGGGGAAGAACAAGTTCAAGGACGCCAAGGGCAAGCCGCTGGACCCCAAGAAGGAGTACTCCGTCGCCACGGTGGAGTACCTGTACTTCGGCGGTGACGGCTTCGAGTTCGAGAAGCTCGCCCCCGAGCCCACCGAGACGGGCATGGCCTGGCAGACGCCGGTGGTGGATTGGACGAAGCAGCTGGACTCCAACGAGAAGAAGCCGCTGGAGAAGCAGCTGAAGTAACCCACGGCGGTCCGCGTGGTCTCCGAGGCGCCGGTCGGGCCCCCTTCCAGGGCTCACCGGCGCTTCGTCGTTCCGGACGCTACTCGCCGCCCGCGGGCGAGGACGCGGCGGCGGGAGAGGAGCCGCACACCGCCTCGTAGCGGGCCAGGGTGTCGTGCACCGTCTGGCGCAGCCGCTCCGGCGTGCCCTCGTAGAGCACCTCCACCGCGAGCTGCTGCGTGGCGAGCGCCTCCTGGCAGCGGCCCAGCTGGAAGAGGATGGTGGAGTAGGTGTCGAGCACGCTGGCGTTGCCGGGCGCCAGGGCCACGGCACGCTGCGCCGCCGCCAGCCCCTTCTCCGGCTGCGCGGTGCGTGCGTAGTAGCGGGCCAGGCCGTTCTGGGTGCCCACGCTGTCGGGCACCAGCTCCGCGGCGCGCAGCCGGGCCGCCTCCTGCTCCTCGGTGGCATAGCCCGCCGCGTCCAGCGCCTGGGCGAGCGCGTCCCACGCGAGGCCACTCTCCGGCCTGCGGCTCACCAGCTCCCGCGCGAAGCCGAGCTGCTGGTCCGGGTCTCCCATGGAGCGGATGCGCAGCAGCGCCACGGTGAGGTTGCCCGGGTCCTCCTTCAGCGCCTGCGCCATCTCCCACTCCGCCTTCTCCAGGCGCACCTCGGCGGGCGCGGCGCCGGGCGTCATCAGGATGAGGCGCGCGCGCACGGCGTGCACCTCCGCGGGCTCCAGCGGACGGGTGCGGATGTCGCTGGAGACGGGCACCAGCGGCGCGGTGATTCGCGGGTAGTGCACGTGCCGTCCGCCGTGGGCATAGGCGTGGACCTGGCCCGCGATGTCCCTCACGCCCCGGAAGGACGCCTCCCAGGCGCTCCTCGGCTCCTCGCCGCGCATGAGGCGCTTCTGGAAGCGCTCGAAGCGCTCGGAGTGCTGGCTGATGAAGAAGTGCACCCAGAGCCACGCGGAGGCGTAGTACTGCCGCGACTCCGCGCTGCTCATCAGCCCGCGCCGGTCCCACTCCCACAGCTCGTCCAACGTGCGCCAGCCGCTGCGTTTGACGTGGGACAGGAACGGGTCATGGAGCGTGCCAAGGATGACCTCCTTGCGCTCCGGCCGCAGGGTGATGGTCTCCAGATAGGTGGCCAGGCCCTCCGACAGCCAGCGCGGCTGGCGCACCAGGGCGAACTGCGAGAGGTAGTGCGTCAGCTCGTGCGCCTGGGTGGAGATGTCCGCCGCGTCCTCGCTGAGCGCGTAGCTGTTGCCCGCCATGACGAGCAGGGGGCCCTCGGACGTGGTGGCGGAGAAGCCCTCGATGCCGACGTTGGTGAACTCCGACAGCTCCCGGCGGTTGCGCAGGACGATGACCTCCACCGTGCCCGGCGGGTCGAAGCTGCCGCCCCACGCCTGGAGCAAGCCCTGGCGCAGCATCTCCAGCTCGCGCGCCGCGTCCTCGGCCGTCTCGGTGTCCAAGTCGGTGCGGATGCTGAAGTGGGGGCTGCGCACTTCCACCCAGGGGCGGCCGCCCTCCAGGGGACACAGCGCTCGCATGGAGCTGCATCCCGATAAACAGGCCAAGAACCACCCCAGGAACGCCAGCCGACACGTCATGCCCCTGTTTTCCCACAACCGACGCCCGTAGGGCAGGGTGGGCGTACCGCCCTCCTGGGCTAGACTGGCGTCATGGAGATGGCGGAGTTCATCGAGTCGCGCCGGCCTCGCTGGGAGAAGCTCGAGAAGCTGTTGGACCAGTCCGAGGTGGGCGGCCTGCGAGGGCTGAGCCTGGATGACGCTCGGACGCTCGGAAAGCTCTACCGCGCCGTGTCGAGCGATTTGCTTTGGGTGCGGGCCCGCAGCGGCTCGGCGGACGTCAGCGCGTATCTGAATGACCTGGTGGGGCGTGCCTATGCGCTCACCTATCCGGGACGCCGCCCGAGGCTGGCGGATGTCTGGGGTTTCGTGGCGCGAGGCTTTCCCGCGCTCCTGCGCCACGAGTGGCGCATGTACGTGGCGGCGGTGCTGCTCTTCCTGGCCGGCGCGGGCTTCGGCTACCTGGGGATGATGGTGGACCCGGATGCGGCGCACTACCTGGTGCCCGCCGAACATCTGGAATTGGACCCGGTGCAGCGCGCCGCCAACGAGGCGTCCGGGGACGGCATGTCGGTGGGCCAGCAGGCGCACTTCTCCTCGTTCCTCTTCACCCACAACATCCAGGTGGCCTTCCTGTGCTTCGCGCTGGGCGTGACGCTGGGGCTGGGCACCGCGGTGATGCTCTTCGTCAACGGCCTGTTCCTGGGCGCGCTCGCGCACGTGTACGCGGCGAAGGGCATGGCCGGCTGGTTCTGGGCGTGGATCCTCCCGCACGGCATTCCGGAGATTACGGCCATCTGCATCGCGGGCGCGGCGGGCCTCGTCATCGCGCGCGGCCTGGTGGCGCCCAAGGGACTGCCGCGAGGAGAGGCGCTGCGCATGGAGGCGGTGACGGCGGTGAAGCTCCTCTTCGGGACGCTGGTGCTCTTCGTCCTCGCGGGCTTCATCGAGGGCACGGTGTCCCAGATTCATCCCCCCAAGCTGTCGGTGGCCTTCAAGGTCACCTTCGCCCTCGTGGTGGGCAGCGGCGTCTACTCGTACCTGATGTCGGATTGGCTGCGCGGCGCGGGCTCGGCCAGCTCGGCCGGCTCGGAGGACGAGCGGCTGGAGGCCCCCCGGCCGGGCTGACAGAGCCCTCCCGCCCTCGGGGCGTGCTACACGGGAGGCGTGTCCGAGCCGCTGCTCCTGCCCCTGTTGCCGCGTGAACCCGAGGTCGTCATCGAGTGCCCGCGCTTCTCGTTCGTGAAGCGACGCGCGGACGGCACGGTGGACTTCGTGGCGCCCCTGCCGTGCCCGTACAACTACGGCAGCATCCCGGGGCTGATGTCCGATGACGGAGACCCGCTCGACGCGGTGGTGCTCGGTGCCCGTCTGCCTCGGGGCCAGCGCGTGCGCGTGCCCGTCGTCGGGGTGCTGGGCTTCATCGACTCGGGGCGGGGCGACCCGAAGGTGATTTGCAGCACGGGCGAGCTGAGCGAGGCGGAGCGTCTGGGCCTGGAGTCGTTCTTCCGCGTCTACGCCTTCTTCAAGCGCGGCCTGCACCTGGTGCGAGGCAACGTGACGGACACGCGCTTCACGGGCTGGCTGCCGGTGACGTCAGCGTCTTTCGCATCCTGAGCACGCGGTAGCTCAGCTCGCCGTACTGAAGCGGGCCCACCCACTCTTCTTCCTCGAAGCCCATGCGGCGCCAGAAGCGCAGCGCCGACGTGTTCGGCTCGGAGACTCCGACGCGCAGCACGTGCATGCCCTCGGAGCGCAGCCAGTCCTCGTAGCCGTGGAGCACCGCAGCGCCGAGCCCCAGGCCGCGCACGTGGGGCGCGAGCAACATGAGTCCCAGGTAGGCCTCGCCCGGTTTGCGGAAGCCCTGGAGTCCTTCGAGGACGCCCACCCACTGGCCCGAGGCGTCGCGCACCGCGATGAGGTGGCCCGCGTGGGGAGGCAGGCCGGGAGGACGCTCCAGCGGAAGCTGTCGTCCCTCGTCCGGGCGCGCGGGGCGGCCGTAGCACAGCTGGAAGAAGTCCTCGCAGCGCTCCAGGAGCGGCTGGAACCGCTCGGCCTCGGCGTCTTCGATTCGCTCGGCGGTGAAGGAGACCTGGGCCTGGAAGAGGGGGCTCATGGTGCCGGCCGCTACAGCACGCCCCGGGCCTTGATGTCGAGGTAGCGGTTGACGGCCGCGAGGCTCAAGTCATCCGGTTGAACATCCAGCATCTGCACGCCGCCCTGGCTCACCCGCGCCTTGAGCACCTCGCGGTCCGAGAGCAGCTCCGAGGCGACGGCGTGCTGGAAGGCCTCCTCCGGTCCGGGCGGTGGCGTGCGCAAGAGCTTCTGCAGCGCGGTGTCCTTCACCGACAGGCAGAGGGGCACGTGGCGCCGCGCGAGCCGGTGCAGCGGGGCCACCATGGTGGAGGCCTGCTCCTCGTCGAGGAAGTCCGTGAAGACACACAGCAGGCTGCGCCGGGTGAGGCGGACGTTCAGCTCCTTGAAGAGCGCCAGGTAGTCCACGTACGTGAGGCTGGGTGTCGTCGAGTAGAGCGCGTCCACCATCTTCCGGTACTGCCCGCGTCCCGCCGCGGGAGGCAGGTACGTCTTCACGCCGTCCGCGAAGACGGCCAGGCCCACGCGGTCTCCATTGCGCACGGCGACGAAGGCCAGGAAGAGCGCGGCGTTCACCGCGTGGTCCAGCTTGGTGAGGCCGTCCACCTGCGCCGCCATGGAACGGCCTGCGTCCACGCAGATGAGGATGGACTGCGAGCGCTCCGACTCCAGCACGCGCGTCACCGGCTTGCCTCGCCGGGCCGTGGCCTTCCAGTCCACGTCACGCGCGCTGTCGCCCTGGGCATAGTCGCGCAGGCGCGCGAACTCGCTTCCCCGTCCGTCGCGGCGGAGCTGGCGCAGGCCCAGGTTCACCAGGTCCAACGCGGCGCCGGAGAGGAGCAGCCGGTTGGCCCCGCGCAGGTCCGGGTACACGGAGATGGACTGCGCGGCGGGGAACACGCGCTCGTGGGACACGAGGCCCAGCGGCCCCTGGACTCGCACATACACGTCCCCGAACTCGAAGCGCCCGCGCTTCGCCGGCGTCACCCGGTACACCCAGCGCGTCTCGCTGTCCGCGTTGAGCTCCAGTGGGGCTTCCTCGGGCGTGGCGGTGAAGGACTCCGGCACGCCGTCCTTGAGGCGCACGCGCACCTTTCGGCCGCCCCGGTGCACCACGCGCAGTTCGACTTTGTTGGGCACGCCGACGTTGAGCCGCTGCGGCAGCACGCGCCGCGCCTCCAGCTTCGCCGAGCGGGCGCTGAAGAAGTCCAGCAGGGCCAGCGCCAGGGCCAGCGCATCCAGGGCGATGACGGCGCCGCCGAGGCCGGGAAGAAAACCCGCGGCCATCATGGGCAGGGCCAAGAGCGCGAGCAGCCCCCAGAGGCGCCCGGTGGGAATCACCGGGGGACCTCCACCGCCTGCACCACCTCGCGCAGCACGTCCGACGGCGTGGCGCCATCCAGCTCCGCGTCCGGCGACAGCAGCAGGCGGTGCTTCAACACGGGGCCCGCGAGGAAGCGCACGTCGTCCGGCGTGACGAAGTTGCGTCCCCGCAGCGCCGCCAGGGCCTTGGCCGCCAAGAGCAGGTGCACTCCCGCGCGAGGGCCCGCGCCCAGTCGGATGCGGCTGGAGGCGCGCGTCGCGGACACCAGCTTGCGGATGTAGCTGAGCACCGGCGGCTCCACGTTGACCTCGCTGAGCGCGGCGCGCGCGGCCAGCAGGCCGTCCTTCGTCACCGCGGCGCTCACGCCGGCGCGCGACAGGTCTCCCGAGTCGAAGCCCCGGTGCACCGACGCCAGAATCGCGTCCTCCTCCTCCGGCGCGGGGTAGCCGACGTCAATCTTGAGGAGGAAGCGGTCCAACTGCGCCTCGGGCAGCGGGTATGTGCCCTCCGACTCCACCGGGTTCTGCGTGGCGAACACCGTGAAGAGGGGCGACAGCGTCAGGTTGCGGCCCTCCAGCGACACGCCGCGCTCCTGCATGGCCTCCAGCAGCGCGGACTGCGTCTTCGCCGGAGCGCGGTTGATTTCGTCCGCCAGCAGCAGGTCCGTGAAGATGGGGCCGCGCACCAGCACGAAGCCCTGCGTCTTCAAGTCGAACACGCTGGTGCCCAGGATGTCCGCCGGCATCAGGTCCGGGGTGAACTGGATGCGCTTGAAGTCGGAGCTGATGCTGCGCGCCAGCGCCTTGGCCATCAGCGTCTTGGCCACGCCGGGCACGCCCTCCAGCAACACGTGGCCACCGGCGATGAGGCCGCAGAGCATCAGCTCCAGCACCTCGTCCTGGCCCACGACGGCCTTGCGCACCTCGCGCAGCACGCCCTCGCGGATGGCGTGGGCTGCCTGCACGGCGGAGCCAGTGGGCACGAGGGAGGAGGCGGAGTCATTCGCGTTCATGGGGTTCCGGGAGTGCCGCGCCGGGCGGTGCCGGCGGAATGGAGTCGTTGGCGCAGCCCCGCCGCGCGAGCGGTGAGCTGCTGAAGGTCTGAGTCGTTCTGCGCGGTCTCCGCGCGGCCTGCCACTTCCCTCAGGCCGCGCGCCAGGTCCTCGCGTCCGCGCTCCTTCAGCGCGTCGGAGACGGCGGAGGGCGTCGCGTGCGCGGGCAGCCCCGCGTGCAGGGCGAACTCCTGGGTGAGTCCGCGCGAGACGAGCTTCGCGGCGAAGGCGTGGTGCCGGCCCTCTCGGTACAGCCGCGCCATGGCGAACAGGGCGTCCGTGGCGCCCACGCGCGCGGACTCGGGAGGAGGGCGGGGCGGGCCGAAGCGCTTGAGCGCCACGGACCACAGCGCCACGCCCACGAGCAGTTGGAGCACCGCGAACTGCAGTCCGTAGCGCCGCGCGAAGTCCACCACCGAGCGCTCGTTGGTGAAGCCGTGGTGGAACTCGTCGAACTCGTAGGGGCCGGGGCCCAGTGCGCGCAGGGCCGAGAGCCAGAACTGCGCGTTGTCCGCGCGTGCCAGCGCCCCGTTCATCGCCAGCTCCGGCGCGCCCACCACCAGCACCCGGCCCTGGCCGTGAGGCACCACCGCGGCCACCATGCGCCCCAGCCGCTCGTCCTCGAGCAGCGGCACCGCGTTGGCCGGCAGCTCCAGATACGCCTGCACCTTCACCTCCACCCGCTCCACGCCCAGCGTGTACGGGGAAGGGAAGGGCGGCACCAGCGTGCGCATGGGCAGCGTGGTGTCCGCCTTGGTGAGCTTCACGCCCAACGCGTCGAGCAGCGGATTCTCCCGCGAGCCCCACGGCACGTAGACCACCGTGCCGCCCGCCACCACGCGCTCCAGGAGCTCCGTCACCTCGCGGTCGTCCAGGTGGCCTGCGCGGAAGGCATTGAAGCCGACGCGCGGCACGTGCTCGTCGCCCAGGCCCGCATCGGGCTCGGCGGCGAGCTGCGTCTGCTCCAGGTCATCCTCGCGCGAGCCCTCCACCTCCACCGCCAGCAGCACCGGCGTCGAGGTGCCCTCTCCCATGATTCGCAGGTCCGCCATGCGGCGCGTCACCGGCAGGCCGCTCTCCTCGGCCAGCAGGAACAGGGCGCGCGAGCCGTCTTCTTGGGCGCGGTAGGTGGACAGGGTGTCGGCGAACTCGCCGCGCTTCGCGCCCTTCACGAGCAGCGAGCCCAGCACCACGGTGAGCACCAGGCCGCCCACCACCAGCAACGGGAAGCGGTCACGCACCGGCGGCCTCCGGAGTGGCGGGCCCGGCCAGCATGGGCGCGGTGAGCGTGCGGAACTCCTGGTAGCCGGACTGGCCCACCGGCGTGTTGCCGTACCAGGCGAAGTCGAAGCGCAGCGTCAGCTCGCGGAAGCGGGGCTTCCACTCCGAGCGGCCCTTGAACTGGCGCAGGTAGTCCCAGTTGGACAGCGTCACGTCGTACAGGATGGCGCCGTCGCGGTGGAGTCGGGAGAGCAGCGCCAGGTACAGGCTGCGCACCGCCTCGCGGTACTCCCCGCGCGCCGCGAGCTCGTCCGCGAGCTGGGCCCAGCCCTCCGGCGGACGTGACAGCGCGTGCGCCGGGTCTCCGGCGAGGGTGGCGGCATCCAGGGTGGATACCTCCAGCCCCTCGGCGCGCGCTCTCGGCTGGGACTTGCGCAGCGCGCGCACCAGCACGATGGCCAGCACCACCACCGTCAGCCCCACCAGCACCACCACCAGGGCATTGGCCACCGCGCCGCCGCTGACGACGGGGGGCGTGGTGGAGATGGGCTCGGGCGCCTCGTCGCGCTTGAAGAACTCCTTGAGCCACTCCGACAGCTTGTCGATGAAGCGCCGCCACCAGCCTGGTGGCTCCGGGGGCGGAGTGGCCTCGGGCGCCTCCGCGACCTCCTTGAGGGGCGCCACCGCGAACTCCGGCCGCGCCAGGATGTCGCGAGCCCGCGCCGAGGCGACGCGCGCGTCCGCCTGCGCTTGCGCCTCCACCGTCCCCGTCGCCTGCTCCAGCCCCTGCTCCAGCGTGGCCAGGGCCGAGTCGCAGTCCTCGTTGTCGTACGCCTGGCGCTCCACCGCGCGCACCAGCCGGTCCAGCTTGCCGCGCTCACCGGCGCTCAGGGAGCCCAGGCGCTCGAAGCGCGGATCCTCGGAGGGGGCGCCCCCCTCGCAGGTCTCCGACACCTGTCCCAGTCGCTTCGCCGCGTCGCGCCCGGAGGTGACGGGGGCCCTGGGCTCCGTGTCCTGCGCCCGGGCGGGAGTTCCGACGAGCAGGCCCAGCCCCAGCGCCACCACGAGCATGGCCGCGCTGCGAGGGCCCAGCGGCCTGCCGGAGTCGCGCGTCGGCAGTTGCTGCACGGCCGCCATCAGGTCGAGCCCCTCCTGCCGCACCCGGCCATCCACCAGCAGCAGCGTGGCGGCGGCGGCGCGCACGGGCTCGAAGAGGGCGAACGTCGCCGCCGCGAGGAACAGGAGCCAGGGCACGTTGTCCAGCGAGGCGAAGCGCTCCGCGAAGGTCAGGTCGACGCCAACGAGCTTGCGGGCCATCGTCAGCAGGAAGTTGAACCCGATGTGCAGGTTGAAGAATGCCAGGACCTGCACGCCCATCAGCAGGCGGACCATCGTCGCGGTGCCGCGCGCCGGGCCCAACAGCCGCGAGCAATACCCGTACAGCCGCAGCACGCTCCCCTGGCCCTGCATCACCGCGGCGTAGCCCACGCCCTGCGCGGAGAACACGAGGAAGCCGACGCCCAGGGTCAGCGTCACGACGAGCCAGTTGAAGCAGAAGAGGTAGCCCACCGTGACGAGGAGCGAGGGCAGGCGCCCCAGCGCGGCCTTCATCGAATCCCACGTGGAGGGCTCGCCCTGGCCCTCCAGGAGCCGCGCCTGGACGTGGTGACACGCGGCGCCCTGGCACACGCCCCGGACGAACCAGGCCAGGGTGAGCGCCAGCGTCGGCAGGGCCAATGAGCGCCCCATGCGCACCGCCTCGGCCAGGTACAGCATGGCGGCGATGACGGCCGCGCCGCCGGGCAGCGTGAGGGCCCAGACGCCCGTGCTCCGGGCGCACAGGCGCAGCGCCGCGTCCATCAGCGCGACGGCGTTGCGGGGGCGCAGCTCCAGCGCGGAGACGGCCATGGGCTAGCTCGCCGCCAGCGAGGCGAGCATGTAGAAGCCGCCCCAGACGAGGAACAGGCCCACCAGCGCCAGGAGCCCGTTGCCCACCGTCCACTCGCGCCGCTCACCCGGGCCCTCCAGCGCCTTGAGGCGCTGGCCCAGACAGCTCGCGCAGCGGTTGATGCCCTCGAACTGCGTGGTGCACTCCCGGCAGATGACCCGCCGGCACTCCACGCAGATGCCGAGACCGGCGCGCTCCGGGTGGTAGTGGCAGCGGCCCGAGCCCTGAATCATGCCGCCACCTTACGCAAACCCGGGCCCGCTGTACCACCCCCGCGAACCTGCTCGGAGCTCGCCTTAGAGCTCGTCCAGGAACTCGTCGTTGTAGGTGTAGCGGGAGAGCCGCTTGACGAGCGCTTCCATGGCCTCCACGGGCTTCACCGCGTGGAGCATCTGCCGCAGCTTCTTCACCTTCTCGTACTCGCGCTGGGTGAAGAGCTTCTCCTCCTTGCGCGTGCCGGACTGGGCGATGTTCACCGCCGGGAAGACGCGCTTCTCCGCGAGGAGGCGGTCAAGCGTGACTTCGGAGTTACCGGTGCCCTTGAACTCCTCGAAGATGACCTCGTCCATGCGGCTGCCGGTGTCGATGAGCGCCGTGCCGATGATGGTCAGCGAGCCCGCCTCCTCCGTGGCGCGCGCGGCGCCGAAGATGCGCTTGGGGCGCTCCAGCGCGCGGCTGTCCACGCCGCCGGACATGGTGCGGCCGGAGTTGTCGATCTCCTTGTTGTAGGCGCGCGCCAGACGCGTAATCGAGTCCAGGAGGATGACCACGTCCTTCCCGTTCTCCACCAGCCGGCGGGCGCGCTCCAGCGCCAGCTCCGCCACCTTGAGGTGGTCCGCGGTGGGCCGGTCCGAGCTGGAGGCGACGACCTCCGCCTTGATGCTGCGGCGCATGTCCGTCACTTCCTCGGGCCGCTCGTCGATGAGCAGCACCATGACGTGCGCCTCCGGATGATTGGAGATGACGGCCTGGGCGATGCGCTGGAGCATGATCGTCTTGCCCGTCTTCGGCGGGGCGACGATGAGCGCGCGCTGGCCCTTGCCGATGGGCGACACGAGGTCCAACACCCGCGTCACCATCTCCTTGTGGCCGCTCTCCAGCTTGAGCCGCTCGGTGGGGTCCACCGACGTCAGGTCCGCGAAGTGCGGCAGCCGGGGGGCGCCTTCCAGCGGGCGGCCATCCACCGTGTCGACCTTCTGGATGATGCCCTTGTGGCCGCGCATCTGCGCGAAGGCCGTCAGGTACTGGCCCTGTCGCAGCCGCAGCTTCTGCACCAGGTTCTTGGGCAGCTCCGGGTCATCCGGCGCCGCCAGGAGGTTCTTCTTCACCTGCCGCAGGAACGCGTTGGGCCCCTTGGCCTCCGTGTCCAGCACGCCCTCCACGGGCGACAGGTTGGACTGCTGCGCCGCCTGGGCCTGCTGACCGCCGTGGTGCTGGCGCTGATGCTGCTGACCGCCACCATGGCCGCCCTGCTGCGGCCCCTGCTGGGGCTGCTGCGGACCCGGCTGCTGTTGCTGCTGGGCCTGGCGCTGCTTGTGCTGCTCCAGCTCCTGGGGCGTCAGGAAGACCTGGACCTGCTGCCCGTCCGGGCCCGGCTGCATCCGGTACGCCTGACCCTCCGGCGTGAAGAGCACCTGCGCGCCACGACGACGACGGCGCCGACGACGACGGCGTCCCCCGGGTTGACCGGGCTGGCCGCCGGGACCACCGCTGGCCGAGGCGCCACCGCCTTGGCCATCCCCCTCGTCTCCACCCTCGTCGTCGCCGTCATCGCCGCCATCGTCGTCCGCTTCGGGAGGAGGGACGGGGCGGGCAACCGCTGGCGGCGGCGGGGTATCACGTGGGTCGCGGTTATCGGAGTTTTCGCTCATGAGGTTTCCAGACCGTGTGCGCCCCACACGGGCCATCCCGAGGGGAGGGCGGGGGGACGCAGGGTGACTCAGGCTGTGGGACAGGGAGCCGGGCGCGGGGCCCTGAGACACGGAAGGCCGAACCGCCGGTCCCTGGAACACCCTGGCGGCCCGAAGGCCGACCAGTGTGCATGAGGAACACTAACAGAGGACGCCCGGCGCGCTCCCGTTTTTTCTAGGGGGTGTTGGCGGGCGGACCTCCCTCCCGCCAACACGTCTTCAGCGAACGGTGAGGGTGAAGGGCATCATCGCCTTCATCCCCGGGCGCAACAGCTCCAGGTTCACCCCGGCCTCGCGCGCGAGGTGGCTCAGCGCCGCCGGGAAGGGCTCGGCGGGCGCTGGGAGCAGGGCGAGCGCCGCTCGCACGCCCGGCTCCCCGCCCAGGCCGGAGAAGAAGCCGCGCGCCTCGCCCATCAGCACCAGGTCCAGCTCCTCGGAGGGCGCGACGCCCGCGTGTTTGCGAGCGGACTCCACCGCGTCATGCAGGCCGCCCAGCCGGTCCACCAATCCCCGCGCGAGCGCGTCCGTGCCGCTCCACACGCGGCCCCGGGCAATCGCGTCGATGTCCGCCTTGTCCTTCTTGCGCGCCTTGGCCACCTCGGTGATGAACATGTCGTAGGACGCGTCCACCCACTGCTGCACGGCGGTCTGCTGCTCCGGTGTCCAGGGCTCCCAGGTGCCGAAGACGTCTGCCATGGGCGAGCGGCTCAGCGTCTCCTGGTTCATGCCCAGCTTGTCGCCCAGGAGGCCCTGCAGCGCGGGCTTGATGTAGAAGACGCCGATGCTGCCGGTAATCGTCGTGGGCAGCGCCAGCAGCTCCGTGGCGCCCATGGCGGCGTAGTAGCCGCCGGACGCCGCCGCGTCGCCCATGGAGGCGATGACGGGCTTCTCCTTCGCCGCGTCCAGCACCGCCTGATACATGATGTACGAGGCCAGCACCTCGCCACCGCCCGAGTCCACGCGCAGGACGATGGCGACGACGGACGGGTCCGACTTCGCCGACTCCAGCGCGCGCACCACCGTCTCCGCGCCGGCGATGCGGCTGAAGCCCAGCGGATCCTCGCGGCTGGTGCCTCCGGCGATGGTGCCCAGCACCGGCACCACGGCGATGCGGCGGCGCTGGCCCCAGCGGCCCTCGCGCTCGTCGCGGGGCGAGTACGCCGCGCTGAAGCGGCCCCGCGGCACCAGCTCCCGCACCTTCCCGTCCAGCTCCGAGGGGTGGATGAGGCCATCCAGGAAGCCCAGCTCCAGGGCCCGCTTCGGCGTGGGAAGGCCCGCGGTCCACAGCTCGTGCAGCTTCTCCACCGGCACCTTGCGCGACTCCGTCACCGCGCGCTCGTACCAGCTCACCTCGTTGTCCAGGTACGCGCCCACCGCCTCGCGAGAGGCGTCGCTCGGCTCGCTGAGGGTGAGCTGCTCGGGCGCCGTCTTGTACTTGCCCACGCGCGCCACGTCCCACTTCACCCCGAGCTTGTCCATCGTCCCGCCGAACGTCTGCAGGTGCGCCGCCAGGCCATTGATGCTCAGCATGGACTCCGGCATCGCGTAGATGCGCTCCGCCGCCGTCGCCACGAAGTAGCCCATGTCGTCCACCGACAGCAGCACCGCCATCACCCGCTTGCCGGACGCGCGCAGCCGCAGCACCGCCTGCCGCAGCTCCTCCGCCTTGCCCCAGTCCACTCCGGGCAGGCCCTCCATCTTCAGCACCACGCCCGACAGCCGCTCGTCCTTCGCGGCCAGGTCCAGCCAGCGCGACAGCCGCAGGAACGGGTCCGCCTCGCTCACGCCGAGCACCGCCAGCAGCGGACTGCCTCCGCCGGCCAGCACGTCGTTGAGGTCCAGCATCGTCACCACGCCGCCGGGCGGACGCAGCGAGCGATAGTTCTCCGAGGACAGGCGCACGCCGATGACGTGGTCCGTGCCGTCCTCGCCGCCGCCTGCAGCGTACGTGACGCCGAGGTGGCCCGTGTCCACCGTCGCCGCCAGTTGGAGCGCCAGGGGCACGCCGCTGACGAAGCCGTGCGACACGCCGCCGCCCAGCCGCACGCCCGGAATCACCTCCGCCTGGAGGGTGTACGTCGCCTGGCCTTCGCGGAACGCCCCCTCGGAGAAGAGCCAGTCCACGCCCAGCGTGAAGCGCTCGCCGAACGGGCGCAGGCCCAGGCCGAAGTCGTAGCCGCGCTTGATTTCAAGGGCGCCTTCCGTGGGCGCGTTGAGGTCCTTCACCACCGCCGCCAGCGACAGGGCGCGCAGGGGGCGGGCGGTGAGGCCCACGTCGAACGTATCCAGCGCGTCGATGTCGTCGTCGCTGGAGCTGAAGCCGTGCCACGAGGCACCGAGCCGCAGCGTGGGCGAGCCCAGCGACAGGCCCAGCGAGGTGCGGCGGTAGTGCGGCTCGTGGCGTCCGCGAATCCACTCCATCGCGCCGCCCAGGCCCAGGCCTCCCAGGTTCGCGCCGAGGAAGACGCCGTCCGCGACGCTGTCGCGCTCCAGGTTGCGCTCGTGCAGGTAGAAGAGCTGCCCGGCGTTGACGAAGCCCAGGCCCGCCGGGTTGAGCGAGAGGGAAGTGGCCTCGTCCACCAGCGCCGCGCCGGTGGGCGGCAGCGTCATCCCCCGCGTGGGGACGGGGGCCTGGACGATGGTGCTCGTTTGAGCGAGCGCGAGCGACGAGAGCAGCGGCAGGAGGGCGAGCAGGCGCATACGCGCCAGGACTCTAGGCCGCGCCCGCCCGGGGACAAGCGCCGCGTGTCACCAGTCCTCGGTTCCGGACACCCCGTCGAGCGGATCATCCGCTTTCTTCTTCTTCTTCTCCTCGGAGCGGGTGCGTCCTCCCCGGTCCTCGGCGCCCCAGTCCTCGGTGCCGCCCCGGTTGTCGAGCGGATCCGAGCTGCGCACCACCTTCTCCGCGCCGCCGTCGCTGGTGTTCACCATCTGATTCACCATGCGCTCCATCTCCGCCTTGAGCTGACCGAACTCGTCGCCCTGGAGCACCACGCGGCGGCCTCCCAGCTTCTTGCCGTTGCGCAAGTCGTAGTAGCCGAGGATGAGCTCGTTGCCCTCGCCCGAGGCCTTCACGGTGCCCACCATGGCGCGCTCCAGGCCCAGCGACTTGCCCAGCCCCGCCACGCCGTTGGCCTGGGCGATGCCGCGCGAGACTTCGCTGGCCACGCGGTCCAGCTGCGCGTCGTAGGCCTTGTACGAGGCCGTGGGCACCAGCTCCGTGCTCACCTCCACGTCATCCGGCGTCACCTCCATCAGCTGCCCGTACTGACGGAAGCCCGGACGTTCGATGCGCAACAGATGCTTGCCCACCGCCAGCGTGGGAATCGTCACCGGCGTGTAGCCGGCCATCTCCCCATCCACGTAGACGCGCGCGCCGGAGGGCCGCGACTTCACCGTGGCGCTGCCGCGAAGCAGGGACGTGCGGCCGGTGGCCACCTGCACGCGCAGGGAGATGAACTCCCGGCTGAAGCGCTTGGGGTTCAGCTCGAAGGTGGGCGACACGGCGATGAGGTCGATGAGGACCAGCTTCGCCTCCTCCACGTCGCCGCGCAGGTGCAGCAGCGCCGCGTACAGCGCCAGCGACTCGCACAGGGGCGAGCAGCCGCGCATGGACGACGGCGCGCCGTTGAGTTCCTTGAGGGTGGCGCGCACCTTCGCCTCCGCCTCGTCGTACTCCTTCTTGTCGAAGGCGGCGGCGCTCTCCGAGTAGCCCTTGCGGGCGCGCTCCAGCGCGGACTGGGCGGCGGGGTCTCCCGGCAGCCCGAAGAGCTCCTCGGGCTTGCGCACGGTGAAGCCCGCGAAGTTCCCCAGGGCCTCGTTCATGTAGCCCTCCATCTGGACGGCATTGGCCTCGGAGGCCGGGTCCATGGGGACGAGGAGGCTGGTGACGCGCCGAGCCGGGGCGGGGGCAGCCGCCAGGGCGAGCGAGGGAAGCAGGGCGAGGACGAGGGCTCTCATGGGGTAACCTCAGAAACGAGCGACGCGAGCGGGCGATCCGTCATTCAACCCGTGGCTCAGAAGCCTGTTCCTCCGGTGATGGGATTGAAGGGCCGGCCCTTGTCCTGGGTCGCCACGAAGACGGCGCCCGCCGTCACCGCCGCCGCTCCGCCGACGACAGCCCAGAACCAGGGCCGCTTCAGCAGGGACATGCCGGAGCCGGTGCTCTCCGCGACGCGGGGCGACATGGCGCCGTTGATGAAGTCGCGGACCTGCTGGGCCGCCGCCTCGGGGCCCTTCTCGCGGTCCTTGCCGGACAGGTCGATCTCCACGCCGCGCAGCCGCGCCTGGGTGCGCACGTCCCAGACTTGGAGTTCCGCCTGGAGGCGGCCCTTCTTGTCCTGGGACACCGCGGCCAGCACCAGGTAGCGAGCGTCCAGGCGCTCGGCGATGGCGCCCGTCTCGGCGGGAAGCGTCTCGCTGTCGAAGGCCTCCTTGGATCCGGCGCGCACGGAGGCCTCGCGGATGGCGGACAGGCCCGGCCCGGCCTCCAGCGTCGCCTTCACCTCGGCGCTCCCGCTGGCCTTCACCTCCGTGTACTGGGCGAAGGACGTGTAGCCCGGAGACGACACCACCACCGCGTGGTGGCCGGCGGGGACGGAGATGCCCTTGAGCGGCGTCACGCCGACGTCCTGGCCGCGCACCCGCACCTGGGCGCCCGCGGGCTGGGAGTCCACGATGAGGGTGCCGCTGGGACGCGTGCTCGCCTCGGCGCGGGCCTCCTCGAAGGCCTTCTGCACATCCTGGCCGAAGAGGGCCTTGTCCGGGCGGGTGGAGGGCTCTGCGACGACGGAGCGCAGGAAGGACTCCTTCGCGCCCGCCGTGTCGCCGTTGAGCATCCGGGACGCGCCGAGGAACAGGAACGCCTCGCCCAGCCGCTCCGGCCGCAGCTCGCCGGGGGACTTCTCATACGCCTCGGCCGCGGAGCGGAACTTCGCCTCGGCGACCTCCGGGTCCAGGTTGTCGTAGGCGGCCCGGCCCTCCTCGAACAGGCCGTCGGCCTTGGTCAGCGGCATCGGCTCCGGAGGCGGGAAGGCCGTGCCCAGGTCCACGAACTGCACATCACCCCCGCGCCGCAGGTGTCGCGTCAGTTCCGTCTCCAGCTTGAGCGCCGCCGCGGCAGCGGCCGACGAGCGAGCCACGGAGAACAGCGCCACGGGGCCCGTGGACGCGGCGGGAGTGGACGCCAGCGACGGCCTCGTGGAGGGCTTCTCCGGCGCTCCCGTGCTCGGAGGCGGCGGCGCGACGGGCGTGGCCACCGTGGGGGGCGCGGGCTTCACGGGGGGCGCGGAGGGCTTGTCGGAGTCGGGCGACGCGGCGTCGGAATCTCCGAAGACCATGGGCTCCGGGGAGGCCACGTCACTGGTGTCCGCGGAGTCCGTGTCCTCGACGACGGGCGCCTTCTTCACATCGCGCACCGGCTTCTTCTTCTTCACCGACTTGGTGGGCACGGCCTTCTTGCGCGCGGACTTCTTGCGCGTCGTCTGGGCGTGAGCGGGAAGGAAGGCCAGCAGCAGGGTGAGAAGCAGGGCGATTCGGCGGAACGTATTCACGCCGGGGAATCTAGCCGAGCAGAGGGAGCCCCGTCACGGTCCCCCGCCTCCGCCCCGGGGGCAGTCCGGGGCAGGGGGGACCCTCGGCAGGATGACCGATGGCTAGACGTCCAGCGCTTCGACCTCGCCCGCTCGCTCCATGATGAACTTGAAGCGGGCGCTCACGTCCTTGCCCATCAAGTCATTGATGACGCGGTCCGTCTCGATGGGGTTGTCGATGGTGACTCGCAGGCTCATCCGGTTTTTCTGGTCCAACGTCGTCTCCTTGAGCTCGTCGGCGGTCATCTCACCGAGGCCCTTGAAGCGCATGATGTTGGGCTTGGCGTTGCCCTTGACCTTCTCGCGGATGATTCTGTCCCGGTCCGCCTCGTCCAGCGCCCAGTACGTCTCCTTGCCGATGTCCACGCGGAACAGGGGAGGCTGGGCGATGTGGATGGCGCCGCTCTCGATGAGCGGGCGCAGGTGCCGGTAGAAGAACGTCAGCAGCAGCGTGGCGATGTGGTGGCCGTCGCTGTCGGCGTCCATCAGCAGGAAGACGCGGCCGTAGCGCAGCTTGGTGATGTCGAAGTCCGCGCCGATGCCGCAGCCCAGGGCGCTGACGATGTCCTGGAGCTCCTTGTTGCCCGCCACCTTGTCGGTGGACGCCTGCTCCGCGTTGAGCACCTTGCCCCGCAAGGGGAGGATGGCCTGGGTGCGCCTGTCGCGGCCCTGCTTGGCGGAGCCACCTGCCGAGTCACCTTCCACGAGGAACAGCTCGCTCAGGTTCGGGTCCGTGGACGAGCAGTCCGCCAGCTTGCCCGGCAGGTTGAGCCGGTGGCTGACGGCCGTCTTGCGGCTGACGGCCTGGGACGCGGCGCGGCTGGCCTCGCGAGCGCGGGCCGCCAGGATGATGCGGGCGATGACGGCCTCGGCGATGCTCTTGTTGTCGTTGAGCCACTTCTCCAGCGCCGGGCGCAGCACGCCGTCCACCTGCGCCGCCACCTCGGGGTTGTTGAGGCGCGACTTCGTCTGGCCCTGGAACTGGGGCTCCACCACGTAGACGGACAGAATCGACGTGATTCCCTCGCGGATGTCCTCCGCGGTGAGCGTCACGCCCTTGGGCGTCAGGTCGTGCGTCTCGATGTAGTTGCGCACCGCCTTGACGACGGCGCCCTTGAGACCCGCCTCGTGCGTGCCGCCCATGGGCGTGGGGACGCCGTTGACGTACGAGCGGATGTGCTCGTCGGTGGCCTCCGTCCAGCCCAGCGCCACCTCCAGCCGCACCCCGTTGTCGCGCGAGTGGTAGAACGTGCTGCTGCCCACCGGCACCAGCGGCTTCTGCCGCTCCGTCACCACCTTGGTGAGGTACTCGGCGATGCCGCCGTCGTGCTTGTACGTCACGGCCGTGGAGGGGCTGGAAGTCTCGTCCTTCCAGACGACCGTCATCCCCTTGTGCAGGTAGCTCTTGGCCTCCAGCCGCTCGCGCACCAGCTCCGCGTCGAACTTCAGCTTCTCGCCGAAGATCTCCGGGTCCGGCTCGAACGTTATCGACGTGCCGGTGCCGCGCGCGCCGCCGTCCGCCTTGAGGGGGCTGGTGGGCTTGCCGCGCGCGTACGTCTGGATGTGGCGCTTGCCGTCGCGTTTGATCTCCACCGTCAGCTTGCGGGAGAGCGCGTTCACCACGGAGCTGCCCACGCCGTGCAGACCGCCCGAGTGGATGTAGTTGCCCTGCTCGAACTTGCCGCCCGAGTGCAGCGTCGTGAGGATGACCTCCACGGCGGGCTTCTTGAGCTTGGGCATGATGTCCACGGGGATGCCTCGCCCGTTGTCCACCACGGTGATGCTGCGGCCATCCTTGTGGAGCGTCACCTCGACGGTGGTGGCGTGTCCGTTGATGACCTCGTCCACCGAGTTGTCGAGGATCTCCCACAACAGGTGGTGATACCCCGTGCCGTCCGTCCCGCCGATGTACATGGCCGGGCGCTTGCGCACCGGCTCCAGGCCCTCGAGGACCTGGATGTCGGCGCCTGTGTAGCTTTCCTTCTTCGTCGCCATGGCGTCCTCTGGCTAGTCCTTCTTCTCGGGCAACGGGATGAAGACGACGGGCCGGGCCACGTCCTCCACCGCGTCGCGCTTGGACATCTCGTGGCCCTTGCCGCCGCGGCCCGTCACCCCGTACTTCGCGGGGGCGAGCTGCAGCTTGCGGCCCTTCTGCGTCTCGAAATCCAGCTTGGCGTCCTTGTGGTTGGGCGCGGTGACGAGGAAGTCCACCACCTGGTCACCCTCATCCACCTTGATGACGGTGACGCCCTTGCCGGGGCCGGCCAGCTCGTTGATCTCCGCCGCCTTGCACACCAGGGCGTTGGTCTTCTTGGTGAGCACCGCGAGCAGGTCCTTCTCGCCCACGGCCTGCACGCCGATGATCTCATCGCCCTCGCCCGTCTTGGCGTAGCGACGTCCGGCGCGCGTGGAGATCTCCAGGTGCGGCTCCAGGAGGAAGCGCATGCCCATGCCCTGCTTCGTCACGCCCAGCAGCTTCTGCGGGCTCGGCAGCCGGGTGTCGAGTGAGAGGGCGGCGACCACGCGCTCGCCGTCGTCGAACTTGAACAGCTTCTGGACCGGGTCGCCGTAGCCGGTGGAGGCGGGGATGTCGTTGAAGCGGGTGACGTAGGCGGTGCCGAAGTTGCTGAACAGGACGAGGTTCGCCTTCAGGCTGCCGGCGAGCACGGCCATGACGGCGTCGCCCTCGCGCAGGCGGGTGGAGGACGGGTCCTTCACCTCGCGCACGCGCTTGACCCACCCGTCGCGGGTGAGGACCACGTGGGCATCCTCGTCCGCGATGAACGCGTCGGCGTTGAACTCCACTTCCTCGGAGCCCGCGCCACCAATCTTGGTGCGGCGCTTGTCGTTGTACTGGCCCTTGATTTCGCCGAGCTCGTCCTTGACGGTGCTCCAGACCTTCTTCTTGTCCTTGAGGATGCCCTCGATGCGCTTGATCTCCGCGCGCTTCTCCTTGAGCTCCTTCTGGACGACCAGGATTTCAAGGCGGGCGAGCTTGTAGAGCTTCATCTCCAGGATGGCGTCCACCTGGAGCTCATCCAACTGGAAGCGCTTCATCAGCTTCTGGGCGGCGTCCTGCTTGCCTTCCGACTGGCGGATGATGCGGATGATTTCATCCAGCGCGTCGTAGGCCTTCTCGAAGCCCTCGAGCAGGTGGACGCGCTTCTGCAGCTCACCCAGCTCGTGCTGGTAGCGCCGCGTGACGATGCCGAAGCGGAAGTCGAGGAAGAACTGGAGGATGCTCTTGAGGTCCAGCCGGCGCGGCGTGCCCACCTCGGGGTTGTCGTCGCTGGGGACCAGGCACGTCAGGTTGACGCCGAACGTCGTCTGCAGGGGCGTGTGCTTGTAGAGGTACGCCATCACCAGCTCGGGATTGGCGTCCTTCTTCAGCTCCAGGACGATGCGCACGTCCTTGGTGGACTCGTCGCGCACGTCGACGATGAGCGGCAGCTTCCGCTCGCGCACCAGGTCGCCAATCTTGGCGACGAGGGTGGACTTGTTCACCGTGTAGGGGATGGACGTGACGATGATCTGCGTGCCGCCGCGCTTGAGCTCCTCGGTGTCCCACTCACCGCGGATGCGGACGCTGCCCTGGCCCGTCTCGTAGATGTCCCGCAGTTCCTTCTTGTCGTTGAGGATCTGCCCGCCGGTGGGGAAGTCCGGGCCCTTGATCCACTTGAGCAGGTCCTTGGTGAGCAGCGCGGGGTTCTCGATGAGCGCCACCAGCGCGTCCACCAGCTCGCCCAGGTGGTGGGGCGGGATGTTGGTGGCCATGCCCACGGCGATGCCCGTGGTGCCGTTCATCAACAGCTGCGGCACCCGCGAGGGGATGACGATGGGCTCGTTGCGCGTGCCGTCGTAGGTGGGGCGGAAGTCGACCGTCTTGCGCTCCAGCTCACCGAGCATCTCGGTGGCGAGCTTCTCCAGGCGGCACTCGGTGTAGCGGTAGGCCGCGGCGGAGTCGCCGTCGAGCGAGCCGAAGTTGCCGTGGCCGTCCACCAGCGGGTAGCGCAGGGAGAAGTCCTGCGCCATGCGCACGAGCGCGTCGTAGATGGAGGCGTCGCCGTGCGGGTGGTAGCGACCCATGATGGCGCCGACCACCTGTGCGCACTTCTGGTACTTCGTGTCGAACGACAGGTTCAGGTCGTTCCACATGCCGTACAGGATGCGGCGCTGTACGGGCTTGAGGCCGTCGCGCACGTCCGGCAGGGCGCGCGAGGTGATGACCGACAGGGCGTAGTTGATGTACCGGCGACGCGCCTCGTCAGCGAGGGAGGCGGGGACATACCCGTCACCACCACCCGCCGAGCCCGAGGCTCCACCCCCGCCACCCGCGCCTCCCTGCTTCTTCGGCGTCTTCTTTTCGGCTTCTGCGCGCATGCTCTTCAAACCCAGGTGAGAACGTCTCGTACCCGAACGCGGTGCGTGACTTGCGCACTCCGCGCCATCGAATCTCGGATCGGTGACCCGATTCCCGAACACGGATTCCACGTTCCGTGTTCTGTAACAAAGCGGCGGGACTACCATGGCCCCCTGACAATTGGAACGAATTCGGGGGGTTGCGCATCCTCGGGAGCATCCTACCTGAATGCACGTCCAGTTCTGCGTCCGAGTGAAACATCCCTGTAACCCTGCGGAATTCCGAGGGCCAGGGCCTGTAGGACTCACCTGTGGGCGGGACGGTGGGTGCGGGTAGGACGCGACGCCGGGTTGCCTGTCGGAGGACACCTGGCGGGTGGGGCAGGGTGCGCCTGCTCCCTTGCCTGGGCTCCGACGCGGCGCGCCGGAGGCCCGGTGCGCCAGCTCAGCGCCGCTGATTCTTCTGCCTGCCGCGCGCGGTCAGGGCGTGGCCTTGGGCGCCTTGCCCCAGTTGCCATCCTTGAAGATGCGCACGCCCTTGCCGCCACCGCCGCCAATCATGCCGGGGATGTTGGCCTGGAGGGGCTTGCCACCGGGAGGCTGGTAGATGACCCGCGCCTTGCGCGCGGAGGGGATGGAGGCGTGGGTGGTGTCGATGAGCAGGTAGACCGTCTTGCCGTCGGACTGGATGCGGTCGGTGTCGTGCTTGTGGCTCAGCTCGGCCAGGAGCTCACCGTCATCGATGGTGCTCGCCTCGCTGCCGAGCAGCCGCACCTTCACGCGCAGCCACGTCTGGGCACTTCCACCCTCCGACGCGTAGTCGCGCACGCCCTGGATGATGACGGCCAGGTCCGCGCCGTTGCCCGGAGCGCCTTGCGCCAGCCGCAGTCCGGTCTGCTTGCTGTTGTCCGTGTCGATCAGCAGCGTGGCGTTGGCGCAGCGGCTCTTGCACGCCTCGCCCCAGGGCTCCTTGTCGAACCGCAGCCGCATGGCGAAGTCGCTGCCCTGGGGCGCGATGACGGCGTCAACCACGACGGGCCGCTCACCATCCACGGGCGCCGTGTATTTGAAGGTGGACCGTTCCTTGGCGACGACGCTCGAGCCGGCGAGGAGGGTGCAGACGAGCAACGGCAGAGAGCGCTTCACGGGGTGTGGACCTCCGAGGAAAAGACGCCCATTCAAGAGGGAAGAGGCCGTGGCATCAAGTCTCAAGCGCTAGAGTCTTCCTGGGAGGTGTGAGAGATGCGGATTCCCTACGTGCGCCAGCTCAAGCTGGGGCCCATGGACAACTTCGTCTACCTGGTGGGCGCGGCCGACTCGCCCGACGTCGTGGTGGTGGACCCGGCGTGGGACGTCGATGCGATTGAGCGCGCGGTGGCGGAGGACGGCAAGCGGCTCGCGGGAGCGTTCGTCTCGCACTGCCACTTCGACCACATCAACGGACTGCCGGATTTGCTGTCGCGGCATGACGTGCCCGTCTACGCGCAGCGCGCGGAGGTGGAGTTCTCCGCGGAGCTGCGTGAGCTGAAGGACGCGCTGCGCCCGCTGGGCCCTGGTGACTCCGTGCCCGTGGGCGCCGAGGTGTTCCAGGCGTTGCACACGCCGGGACACACTCCGGGCTCGCACTGCCTGCTGGCGGGTGACTCGCTCGTGTCTGGGGACACGCTGTTCATCAACGGCTGCGGCCGGTGCGACATGAGCGGGGGAGACCCGGAGGCGATGTACCGCTCGCTGTCGCAGGTGCTGCTCAAGGTCCCTGACTCGACGCGACTGTGGCCGGGGCACGACTACGCGGACGTGCCGGTGGCTCCGTTGGGAGACGTGCGCCAGAAGAACCCGTACTTCGCCTTCCCCGACGTGGCCTCGTTCGTCGCGTTCCGGATGCGCCCCAGGAAATGAGCACGCCGTGAAGAAGCCAAGTGAGCTGACGGATGCGGAGTTCCTGCGCGACGCCTATATCCAGGAGGGACTGAGCCCCCTCCCTGGGGTGGTCATCGCCGCCTGCACGGTGGGGGATGACTACGACAACCCGGGCAATCGCATCGGCGTGCGCAGGGACGGCGCGTGGCTGGAGTTCGGGGTGTCCGGTGAGGCGGTCCTCTCCGTGGATGCCACCGAGGCGGGACTCGCCTACGTCCTCGGAGAGAACGGGACGGTGATTCGTTTCGATTGGAAGACGCCTCGGACTCGGGATGCGCTGAAGGCGTCTCGCAAGGTGTTCAAGAACGCGGCCGTCGAGGACCTCGGGCCGCTGCGCCGGCTCCGCGTCCTGGGGAACGACGTCGTCTGCGTGGGCTCGGTGGGGCAGGCCTACGTGCTGGGCAAGGCGCGTTTCAGCACGCTGCCTCAGCTCACCATCGACGGAGAGGACGTCACCCTCGAGGACCTCGCGGGCCACGGCCAAGACGACTTCATGGCCGTCACCTCCGAGGGGCACCTGGCGCACTTCGATGGAAAGCGTTGGCGCCGCATCTCGCTTCCCCTGGAGACGGGCTTCAACGGCGTGTGCACGATGAAGGATGGCTATGCCCTCTGCGGTAATGAGGGCGCCGTCCTGTTGGGAAGCGGCGACGACTGGCGCGTCATCCGGCCTCCAGACACCGAGCGCGAGTACTACGGCATCGCGACGTACCAGGGCCACGTCTACGCGGCGCACCTGGGCGGCATCGACCACGTGGTCGGCGACAAGCTCAAGCGCCTGGCCATCGCGAAGGCGGGCTCGCTGCGCTTCACCGGACTGCGCGGCGCCCAGGATGGTGTGTGGTCGCTCGCGGACCGGACCATCGGCTGGATTCACGATGACCGGTGGCACACCGTGGCGGCCGAGACCCCCTCCGAGTGAGTGCGTGGCTGAGGTCGTGGGGGCCGTCGCTCCCGAGGGAGAGCCAGGCGCGGAGGAGACACTCCGGCCTGTCTTGTCACTCCGGGGCGACGGCCTTGAGTCCGGTTACGGGCGCTGCTGGGCGAACATCCAGTCCCAGAAGGCGACGTTCTCGTACGTGGGCGTGCCGAAGTCGGTGCCCTGCGGGTGCACGGTGAAGCGCAGGGGCGAGGTCCCCGCGGCATAGGCTCCCGACTGGGTGGACCAGGTGTCGTTGGTGGAGGTGAACACGTACGTGAGCGTCGCGGCGGGCGCGGCGAAGGTCAGGTACTGGTCCCAGCCGTACGCCTTGGTCAGGCCGCGCAGCCAGGAGTGCTGGGCCGTCCATGCGTCGGCCGTCTGCCAGGAGTCCACCATCCACACGGGGACATTGACCAGTTGGGTGAGCCCGGGGCCGGGAGCGCCCAGGTTCGCGCCCACGGGTGCGAGCGCCGCGATGCGGTTGCCGTGGCTGTAGCCATAGTTCCACGCGCCGGAGCCGCCCAGGACGCGGCCCGTGACGTAGATGCGCGACGGGTCCACGCGGTAGTTGGCGATGATGAAGTCGACCAGCGCGTCGAGCTGCGTGACGTTCCAGTTCGAGGAGGCGCGCGGCGCGAAGACCATGGCCTGCTGGGTGCCGAAGTACGTCTTCCACGTGGGGTTGTCGCGGATGAGCTTGAGCGGACCGTAGCGCGACACCACTTCCACCAACTGGGCCTCGGTGCTCGTGGTGCCCGCCTCGCCGGAGTCGTGGAGCTGGAGCACCACGGGATAGGTCGTCGTCGGAGACGTCAGGTAGCCCGGGGGCAGGTACTCCGCATAGGCGTACGGGGCTCCAGTGGCGCTCGTCAGCCGGCCGACGAGCTGGTTCTCGGTGGTGATGGGCAGGCCCGGCGTGGACACGCGGTAGGTGGCGGTGACGGTGGTGGCCGCCGCGGGCATCGTCAAGGTCGTCGTCGCGGACGTGCTGCTCGCCACCGTGGCGCCGGTCCACTGGTCGAACACGTAGCCGGACGCGGGCGCATCCGCGGTGATGGTGACCTGCGTGCCGCTGGTGTACTGGCCGTCACCCGAGCCGCTGTTGACGGTCAGCGTGTACTGCGTGGGCGGCGTCCCGCCGCGCTGCTGCGCCAGCATCCAGTCCCAGAACGCCTGCGTGCTGTAGGACTCCGACCAGCCGGTGTGCGCCGAGCCGGGAATCACGATGAGCCGGGCCACGGCTGACCCCGTGCTCACGGCGCCCGTCTGCGACGTCCACTGCTTCGTCGTCTTGTCGAACAGGTACGTCAGCTTCTGTGTGCTGCTGGTGACGCTGACCATCTGCGACACGTCGTAGTTCTTGGTGTAGCCGGTCAGCCAGGACTGCTGCGCGAGGACTTCGCCGTAGCTGCTCGACGCCCAGATGGGCACGTCCTTGAGGGCGGTGATGGTGGGGCCCGGCGCACCGATGTTGGTGGCGAACGGGGCGATGGCCGCGAGCTCGGCGCCGTACAGGTTCGCGTACCGCCACGTCCCCCAGCCGCCCATGCTCAGGCCCGTCAGGTACACGCGCGTGGGGTCCACCCGGTAGTTGGCGACGATGAACTGCACGAACGGACGCAGCTCCGTCGGCGAGTAGTTGTCCAGGCTCTGCGGCGTGAAGACCATCACCTGCTTCGTGCCGAAGTACGTCTTCCACGTAGCGCTCGCGCGGATGTTGGCGAGCGCGCCGTGCCTCGTGGTGATGTCGTACAGCTGCGCCTCCGTCGTCGCCTGACCCAGCTCCCCCATGCCGTTGAGGTGGATGATGGTCGGATAGCGTTGCGTGGGCGACGTCAGATAGCCCGGAGGCAGGTACTCGGAGTACCCGAGCGTGGCTCCCGAGGCGCTCGGCAGGCGGGTGACAATCTGGTTCTCCACGGTGATGCTGACCGCGGAGCGCTGAGCGCCGAGTTCCTGGGAGGACGTCTCTTCGGGGGCGGGACCACACGCCGCCAGGACCGCCACGGCGACGCTGAGTACGACGCTTCTCATGGAACACCTCTCGAGCGGGGAGTGCGACCTGACCCACTCTAGTAGGCGCTTTGTAATTGTTCCAGGATTGCGTTTGTTGCGGAGTGTCCGTTTGACTCAGGCCCGTCGGGCCCGGGTGCCCACGGGGGGCATCTGGAGGCCCTTGGGGCGGGCGTGGAGGGACCACCAGGCGGCGATGGCCAGGAGCCCCACGGCCATCAGCGTCCACAGGGCGGCCCACACCACGGAGGGCACGTAGGTGACGTCGGCGAGCAGCGCCGCGTCGCTCTGTGCGCGCACCGTGCTGTTCCAGAGGTCGGAGCGCAAATCAAACAGCGCGTACAGCGCGGTGAAGGCGGCGATGAAGAGGTTCACCAGGTCCACCGCGCCATCCGGCAGCCACTTCGCGCACGCGCCGAGGACGACGGCGGTGCCCACGCAGAAGGCCAGGGTGAAGAGGTCTCCCCCATACAGGAGGCCCATGATGACGAGCCACGCGGAGGCGGCCACCAGGACGCCCCGCCGGAGCTGGAACCGGAAGGTGGCGATGAGCAGCCCGGCGCCGGCCACCGCGCTTCCCAGGTAGCCCGCCGAGTACAGGACGACCTGACGCAGCATGCCCGGCGGGAGGCGGGACATACACAGGCCCCCCTCGTCGGCCATGAGGTGGATGCGGTCCACGGACCCGCCCAGGAGCAGGGTGGCGAGCGCGTGCCCGCTCTCGTGCATCATCACCACCAGCACCTTGAGGGGCCACAGGACGGGCGAGTCCCAGAAGAACCAGCCGACCCCCAGCATCACGAGCAGGAGGGCCAGGCGGCCGAAGTCGAGCTTTGCTCCGCTGGCGGTCCTCATCGTTTTCAGGGCCTCCCCTCCATCAGACACCCCAACACTTAAGCTCGGTCCCTCTTCCCGGGAAACTCCTGGCATGCCGCGAAGCGTCGGACACACCGTGGGAGTCGCGTGCGGGCGCCGGACGGGGTAGGGAGGACTCCATGAAGAAAGCGCTCCTCCTGCTCTCGCTCGTGGCTGCCCCGGCTCTGGCCGGGGAAGGAAAGTGGACCCCCCAGCAGGTGCTGGACCTGGACCCGGCGTGGTTGCGCGCCCAGGGGCTCCAGGTCTCTCCCAAGAAGCTCTGGGACCCCAAGCGGGGCACCGGCCTGCTCGCGGGCGCGGTGAACGTGGGCGGGTGCACCGGCGCGTTCATCTCCTCCACGGGCCTGGTCATCACCAACCACCACTGTGCCTTCGGCGTCATCCAGGAGCACAGCACGCCTCAGCGCGACCTCATCACCCAGGGCTTCCTCGCCTCGGAGCGCAAGGAAGAGCTGCCCGGCAAGGGCGCGCGGGTGCAGGTGCCGCGCAGCTTCACGGACGTGACGGCGCAGGTGCTCGCCGCGGTGCCTCAGGGCGCGGACGACCTGGTCCGCTACAAGGCCATCGAGCGCAAGCAGAAGGAGCTGGTGGCCGAGTGCGAGAAGCGCCCCGCCACGCGCTGCCAGGTGTCCACGTTCGACGGCGGCGTCAACTACACGCTGGTGGACGCGGTGGAGCTGGTGGACGTGCGGCTCGTCTACGCGCCGCCGCGCGCGGTGGGCGAGTACGGCGGTGAGGAGGACAACTGGATGTGGCCGCGCCACACCGGTGACTTCGCCATCCTCCGCGCGTACAGCGCGCCGGACGGCTCCTCGGCGCCGTACAGCGAGAAGAACGTGCCCTTCAAGGCGGAGTTCTTCTTCCCGCTGGCCACCGAGGGCGTGAAGCCGGGCGACTTCGTGATGGTGCTCGGCTACCCGGGCCGCACCTACCGCGCGCTGCTCGCGGAGGAGTTCGCGGAGCGCCAGTCGCGGCTGTACCCGCGCATGCGCGACGTGTTCGGCGAGGCCATCCGCATCCTGGAGGAGGAAGGGGAGAAGGACCCGGCCGGCAAGATCGCCGTCGCGTCCACCGTCAAGGGCCTGCACAACGTGTACAAGAACGCGGGCGGGCAGCTCGCGGGACTCAAGCGCGGCAAGCTGGTGGAGAAGCAGCACCAGGCCGAAGCGGACGTGGCCGCCTGGGCCGGAAAGAACGGCGCGAAGTGGGCGAGCGCCCTGTCGGCCCGCGACGCGCTGCTGGCCGAGCAGAAGGCCAACACGAAGGTGTTCGAGCGCGAGTTCCTGCTCGGGGCGGCGCCTCGGCTGGCCCGGGGCCCGGCGCTGGCGGTGACGCTGTCGCGGCTGGCGGCGGAGCGCGCGAAGCCGGACCTGGAGCGCCGTCCGGAGTACATGGAGCGCGAGCAGGCGCGCATCAAGGACCGCCTGGAGCGCGAGCAGAAGAACGTGTTCGTCCCGGCCGAGAAGCGGCTGCTCATCGCCTACGTGAAGCGCGCGCAGGCGCTGGGCGCGGACGAGCGCATCGCCGCCGTGGACAAGCACTTCGGCAAGGTGTTCGTGGAGAAGGACGTCGCGGCGAAGGTGGACTCGCTCTACGCCGTCACCCAGGTGCTGACGCTGGCCGAGCGCATGAAGATGGCGACGGAGACGGTGGCGCAGCTGGAGGCGCGCAAGGACCCGCTGCTGGCGTTCGGCCTGGACCTGGCGCGGGAGCTGGAGGCGCTGGATGACGTGGGAGACCGCCGCCAGGGCATGTCGCTGCGGCTGCGTCCGGACTGGCGCAAGGCGGTGCTGGCGCATGCGGGCAAGCCGGTGGCGCCGGATGCGAACGGGACGCTGCGGGTGACGTTCGCCAAGGTGCAGGGCTACTCACCGCGCGACGGGGCCGTGTACACGCCGCAGACGACGCTCACGGGCATGCTGGACAAGCACACGGGTGAGGAGCCCTTC
This sequence comes from Myxococcus qinghaiensis, assembly GCF_024198215.1. Classification (GTDB taxonomy): domain Bacteria; phylum Myxococcota; class Myxococcia; order Myxococcales; family Myxococcaceae; genus Myxococcus; species Myxococcus qinghaiensis. The sequence continues at coordinate 254,887 of NZ_JAKCFA010000006.1, read as the reverse complement.
GACGTGCCCGAGCGCGTGGCGAAGGTCGCCGAGTCCAAGCGGTATGGCGCGTGGGCGGACAAGAAGCTCAAGGACGTGCCGGTGAACTTCCTGGCGGACGCGGACACGACGGGCGGCAACTCCGGCAGTCCCACGGTGAACGGCAAGGGGCAGCTGGTGGGCGTCAACTTCGACCGCGTCTGGGAGAATGTGGCCAACGACTTCGGCTACAACCCGGACGTCGCCCGCAACGTCAACGTGGACGTGCGGTATGTCTTGTGGATGTTGGACCAGGTGGAGAACGCGGACACGCTCTTGAGGGAGCTGGGCGTGCGCAAGGGCCCGCCGGTGGCGGGGGAGACGCGCTGATGACAGACCCGGCGGACGCCGCTCCGCCCCTGCCCACCTTCCGGCCGGAAGAGCAGGTGTGCGGCAACTGCAAGCTGTGGAGCCCTCACTCGGTGGAAGAGCGCCGGGGCTGGGTGGGGCCGTGTCGGCTCCAGTCCTCGCGGGGCATGTTCCCGCCGTCCGCCCCCATCTGTGACAAGTACGCGCCCCGAGGCACGGCCGTGGCCCCGGCGGCGCATTCTCCCGCGCGAGAGCGCACCGCGCGCAGCGTGGCCCCGGTGGTGATTCGCCGCCGGGTGGACCCCAACGAAGTCGTGGACCTGGAAGGGTTGAACATGACGCGTGAAGAGCTGATGGACATCTTCCGGGAGGCGTCCGGCCTGACCGACTCGCCCCCGCTCGCGGGCAAGTGGGAGGGCGGCACGGTGCGCCTGGTGCCCGGCAACCCGGAGCTTCAGGCCAAGGACCTGCCCATCGACAGCCTGTTCCACAAGGTCGTCATGGTGCGCGACAGGCTCCGTGTGCTCGAGCAGAAGCTCAACGCGCACCCGAAGCTGACCGACGCGGAGAAGGTGGAGATGCAGAGCTACATCACCCGCGTCTACGGCTCGCTCACCAACTTCAACGTCCTCTTCAAGGACAAGGGCGACCAGTTCGTTGGCGCGAAGGGTGATGAGTAGTTGATAGTGTCTATTTGACACGAAGACGGCGCCGGGTGTTGACTGGCGCCATGTCCTCGACTGTCAGAGTGGCGGACCACGCGGAGCGGATGTCGCGAGCCCTGTTGTCGTTGGAGGGGCTCTCCGTGGGGGATGGTTTTGGGGAGCGGTTCTTCGCGGCTCGGAGCCTGGTGGCGCAAGAGGTGGAGGCGCGCAGGCCGCCTTCCGCGCCGTGGCCGTACACGGACGACACGGAGATGGCGCTCTCCGTCGTCCAGGTGCTCGATGAGCACGGACAGGTGGAGCAGGAGCGGCTCGCGCAGCTCTTCGGCAAGCGCTACCGCGCCAATCGCTACCGGGGCTATGGCGGCACGGCGCTGGATATCCTGGAGCGCATCCATTTGGGGATGCACTGGCTGCCCGCGTCGTCCCAGGTCTTCGACGGCACGGGGTCCAAGGGCAACGGCGCGGCGATGCGCGTGGCGCCGCTGGGGGCGTACTTCGCGGGCGACTTGCGGCGCGCGGCGGACGAGGCGCGGCTGTCCGCGGAGGTGACGCACTACCATCCGGACGGGCAGGCGGGTGCCATGGCCGTCGCGGTGGCGGCGGCGTGGGCCTGTCAGGACGCGGCGGCGCGTGGGCCCGCGCGGAACCTCTTCGACGTGGTGCTGGAGTACACGCCGAACGGAGCGACGCGGCGCGGGCTGGAGAAGGCTCGGGGCTGGTCGTTGGAGACGACACCGACGGCGGCGGCGAAGGAACTGGGCAGTGGCTTCCGGGTGCTGTCGGAGGACACGGTGCCCTTCGTGGTGTGGTGCGCGGTGCGGCACCTGGAGCACTACGAGGACGCGCTGTGGTCCACGGTGTCTGGGCGGGGTGACATGGACACGACGTGCGCCATGGTGGGCGGCATCGTCGTGCTCGTGACGGGCAGGGCGGCGATTCCCGCGTCGTGGCTGGAGGCTCGCGAGAAGCTCCAGCTCCGAGCGCTGGAGTAGCCGCCGGGCGCCTCAGGGGTGTTGGCCGCGCTCTTCCATGAGGCCGAAGGTGCGTTGCCGGGCGCGGTGCAGGGTGCTCTTCACGGTGCCTTCGGGGATGCGCAGCAGACGGGCGATTTCGGGGTAGCTGAGGCCGCGCACCTCTCGCAGGTGGAGGACCTGACGTTGCTGCTCGTTGATCTCCTGCATGGCGTCGGTGAAGTGGCGTTGCAGCTCCGCGCCCGCGGCCTGGACTTCGGGCGTGAGGGGTTCGGAGGGTTCGAGGCTGAGGCGCTCGCGGCGCTTGCGTGCGCGCAGCCAGTTGATGCTGCTGTTGACCATGACGCGGTGGAGCCACGTGGTCCAGGCAGCGCGTCCGCCGTAGCCGGGAGACTTCCAGGCGAGTCGGGCGAAGACGTCCTGCACCACGTCCTCCGCATCGTCCGCGTCGCCGACAATGCGGCGGGCGATGGCGAGAGCGCGGGCACGGTGCTCGTTGTAGAGCTGAGTGAGAGGCGGGAGGTCGATGGCGGCGGCGTGCATCACGGGTGGGCTCCTGGACACCCCAGCGGGGACCTCCTTTGGAACGAACCGGCCGCGAAAAGGGTCTATCCGCCCGCGACGGCGGAATTTTTTCACCGCGCGTCGTGGGTGGCGCAGGGGTGTCCGGAGCGGGGTCCCGACTCGTACTTCAGGGCATGAAGGTGGGTAGGCTCAGGGGGGCCTGGAGCGCGCTTGGGACTGGATGTTCAGGGCGCTACCTGGCTCCGATGAGGCTGACATGGCGTACTTCGCGGACCTGGCCCCGTGTTCATATTTTCCAGCGGGGCAGGACGTCCTGCTGTCGGTGGGGTGGCTTGAGGAAGGGCACTCATTCACGCAGGGCGTGGTGAGTGAGGACTTCTTCGAGGCGCTCGTCCGGCTGTGCGTGAATCCATGGCAGCCCGTGGCGTTCGCGGGTCGGCACGAGTGCTCACTGTGCCGTTTCTCGGGTGGGCCGGGGACGCTGGTGTACCGCGACATGACGGTGTCATTCGGGGGCGCGAACGTCTTCGTCCCTGGTGCGGATCGCGTCTTCGTCGCTCCCACGTCGGTCGTGCACTACATCGACGCGCACGGGTACGCGCCGCCACGCGAGTTCCAGGCCGCGGTAATGGGCTGTCCGGAGATGCGCTCCATGGCGTACCTCAAGGCCCTGAAGGCGCGAGGGCTCACTGCCTTCAGGTGATGCCGTGTCCCGGCGCAGCCGCCAAGGTCTTCACCTTGCTCCGTCACAGCTCCATGGGTTCAAGTCGGAGCTGTTGAGTGGGAGATACAAGACGCCGGTCCCACTGCACGAATGGCCTCCCTGGGTGCTGGCCTTCGTGGCTTGACGGGAAACAGGAGGAGACCTCGTGCATTCCTGGGGCAGGTACCTGCAGATGGTGGGCGTGTTTCTCATCTCCATCGCAGCCGGCGTGATGCTGACCCGGCCGGGCGCACAGGTCTCAAACGCTCGCGAAGACGCTCGTCGTGGGACTCAGCGCCCCGAAGCGGGTGCCACGCGGGCCGTGGTGGAGTCCAGGCCTGCTCCGGAAGCGTCCACTGGGAGTCGGCCAGGAGGGAACGGCGCCTCCGAACCTCCAGAGACGCCGGTGAGTGGAGGGGCCGTGGCCACCACGGCATGGGACGACGTCCCTCTTATTGCCGACCCTCGCGAGCTGGGTTCCAGGGCAATGCGCCACCTCCAGGAGGGCATTGACGGACAGGTGCGTGAGCGGGTGCGAACATGCCTGGCGGGCATGCTCGAGGCGGGCATCCACCACCCCACGGAGCGTACCGTCCTGGTCCTTCACATCGAGTCCCAAGAAGACCTGCTCGTCGTCAGGGAGGCGAAGGTCCAGCGGCACGGTGCCGCAGACGAGGCGGCGGCTCGGTGCGTGGCAGAGGCCTTCGAATCGCGGGAGTTCGAGGCGAGAGGCGCTGACACTCCGGGGCCTCGTTTCCGCCTGGAGTACCCCATCACCTTCTGACCCAGCCCTCGACCATGCGACATCGTTGGTGGTTGCTGTACATCCTCATCGTTGGGTTCAGCGTCGGGGTCTTGATTGGGAATCGGCTCTACTCCGAGCCGGAGCCGCCGCCGCCCGCCGCGCGCGATGAGGCGCCATCCCTGGTGGAGAACCCGCCGCCGCGAGCTCTGTCTCCCGCGAAGCCTTCTCCTGTCTTGCGTCTCCAGGTCCTCGGCCCCACCGGCTCTTGCGAGGTGAGCCTCTATTGCCGGCGTGGCCCGGTCTCTTCCTGGGGCCTGGTCGCGAGGCGGAGCACCCTCCCTGACGGTCGTCTCGACATGCCCGAAGCGGCCGGTCACTGCCTCGTCTTCGTCACGGCACCCGGCTTCGCGCCGAGCCACCTCGAATTCACCCGCCCGCCCACGGAATCGCTGGTCCTGTCTCTTCCGTTGAAGCCCGCGCGGGTCTTGAGAGGACGCACGGTCCGGAAGGGTGCGCAGGAGCCCATCCCCATGGCATCCCTGGAGCTGCGGCGCGTGCTCTCGGCATTTCCGCGCGAGCTTGAGCGAGACCTCAGACACGCTGGCTCCAGCGATGCACTGGGACGCTTCGAGTTTCGCGACCTCGCCGAGGGCACCTACGAACTCGTCGCGCAGGCCCCCTCCTTCCAGCCGGAGACTCGCGTGGTCCTGCTGGCAGGGGAGCCACACCCGGAACTCGAACTCGAGCTCGCTCCGCACGGGTTCCTCGAGGGCGGCGTTGTCGACGCGAAGGGCGTTCGGGTCGTGGGCGCGACGGTCCGGGTCTCGGAGGGGGCCGGAGGGGACGTTACCGACGCCAACGGGGTCTTTTCCCTGGAACTCCCAGCCGGGGTCTACCGGCTGACCGCGGCCCTGGGAAGCCAGATGGGCGTTGCCGATGAGCCGCAAGTCGTGGAGGTGGGAGGGACCACGCGTTGCCCCATCATCCAGCTTGGCCGGCCAGGGCGGATGGAGGTGCGGGTCGTGGAGGCCGAAAGCGGGACTCCCTTGCAAGGAGTGCGTGTCCGAATCCAGCCGGCGGCAAGTCTGTCCGTGACGAACGCGGAGGGCCGCTTCTCGGTCGAGGACCTGCTTCCCGGCGAGTACCGCCTCTCCGCCACGGCGGAGGGGTTCACGGACGAGGCCATTCGGGTTGCCGTCAGCGCCGGACAGACGGCGCGCCCCGTGTTGGCACTGCGCCGGATGGGAGTGCTGGAGGGCCGGCTGCTCACCGTCGAAGGTGTCGGCGCCACGGGAGTCAGCATCGAGGTGGGATGGCTTGGTGCCGATGAGCCAATCATCATCCAGCCAGACTCTGCGGGGAGGTTCTCCACGGGGCGCATTCCGGCAGGGACCATCAAGGTGTCCACTCGCTCCGCCACGGGTGTCATTCTCTCCAGCGACGTGTTCTCCATCGAGCCAGGCAAGGTGACACGCCGGGATCTCTCCCTGCGCTCCACGGGAAGAGTCTCTGGAACAGTCAGGGATGCGGATGGAGCCTGGCCCGGGAGTGCCATGGTGGGGCTCACGTCCTCCCAGGGCGGGAATGCGGTGCTGGCTCAAGTCCCCGTGGATGAGCAAGGTGCCTTCTCGCTGGAAGTGACAGAGGGGGCCTACCTCCTCCGTGCGTACCCCTCGGGCCAGTACGGCGCGTTCGGCCCCTCTGTCGAAGCAGCGGTGCGCTCCGGGAGTGAGTCCACGGTGGCGCTCATGCTCCCGCACCAGGTGAGGGCCCTCGCCGGCGTCGTGGTGGGGCCGGGGGGCGCTCCCGCTGCCGGTGCCGCCATCCTGGTTCGTGGAAGTGCCTTCGAGGCCCGAAGGGTCGCGGATCCGTTCGGTCGGTTCTCCCTTTATGTCCCGGGGGATGGCGAGTTCGAGGTGAGGGCGCTTCGCGAAGGGCGGAGTGCCGTGATTCTGAGCCGGCCCGACACCGGACTGACGCTTCGTCTCACGGAAGGGGCGAGAGTGAGGGGGACGGTCAGGGGAGACTGGAGGACCGATGAGCCGCTCCAGGTCACCATCAGGTCCGAGCACTTCGAGGAACTTCGCTCCGATGGCATGGACGGAATGCAGTTCAGGGGAGACCAATTCGAGTGGGTCGATGTCCCCGCAGGGCGACTGAGGATTGTCGTGACCGCGAGCAGCGGCGCCCAGGGGACGGCGACTGTCGTCGTGGCCCCCGGGCAGACCGCCTCCGTCTCCATCGAACTGGCCCGGCTCACGGGGCGCGCGCCCTGACGCCGCTCCAGTTGGAGCGGCTCCACCAACGATTCACCCCTGAACGACCCCGAAGCCGGGCAGCCCGCGACTACTCCTGCTCGTCCTGCTTCGTCAGGCCCCAGTCCTTCAGGCGCTTGAACAGGGTGGAGCGGGCCACGCCCAGCTCGCGAGCCACGCGCTCGCGGTTGTTGTTGTACCGGCGCAGCGCGGCCTCGACGATCTGCCGCTCCAGCTTCTCCAGCATCTGCTCCAACGTCATCCCAGGCGGCAGCTCCGGCACCGCGATGCCGGTCTCCTTGTTCATCTCCTGGTCGAACGTCAGGTCCGCCGCGTCGATGACCGGCCCCTTGCGGAACAGCAGCGCCCGGTGCACCACGTTGCGCAGCTCGCGGATGTTGCCCGGCCACGTGTGCCCCCGCAGGCGCTCCACCGCCGCCGTCGAGAAGCTCACCGTCTGCCCTCGCGGCGCGTACACCTTCACGAAGTGCTCGGCCAGCGCGGACAAATCACTCTTGCGGCTGCGCAAGGGCGGCAGGTGCAGCGGAATCACGCAGAGGCGGTAGTACAAGTCCTCGCGGAACTTGCCCTCGCGCGCAGCCGCGAGCAGGTCCAGGTTCGTCGCCGCCACCACCCGCACGTCCACGTGCATGGGCCGGCTGGCACCCACGCGCTTGATTTCTCCACTCTCCAGCGCGCGCAGCAGCTTCGCCTGCAGGTCCAGCGGCAGCTCGCCAATCTCGTCCAGGAAGAGGGTGCCGCCGTCCGCCTCCTCGAAGGCGCCCTTGCGCGCGTTCGCCGCGCCCGTGAAGGAGCCCTTCTCGTGGCCGAACAGCTCGCTCTCGATGAGCTCCTTGGAGATGGCCGCGCAGTTGACGGGGACCAGCGGCTTGTTCGCCCGCTGCGAGCACTGGTGGATGGCCTTCGCCACCAGCTCCTTGCCCGTGCCGGACTCGCCCAGAATCGTCACGGCCGCCGTGGAAGGCGCCACGCGCTCGATGAGGTCCGCCAGCCCCTTCACCGCCGCGTCGTTGCCGATGATGCCGTGGAAGGAGGCCACCTCCTTCTTGGACCCCGTCGCCGCCACCTCCAGCACCAGCTCCGTCTCACCGACGCGCAGCGTGGTGGGCAGCGTGACTTCCGCCTCGAACAGGCGCACCGGGCCCAGCCAGGTGCCGTTGGTGGAGCGCAGGTCCACGACGTGGAACGTGCCCTCCCGCCGGGTCACCTTCAGGTGCTTGCTGGAGGCGAACCGGTCCTGGAGGACCAAATCACAGCCCGGGTCCTTGCCCGCCGTGAAGCTGTCTCCAGTGAGCCGGTGCACCGACTCGTTCAGGCCCTGCTTCACGCGCACCTGCGCGGGCTGCCAGCGCGGCGCCTGCACGTCCTTCTGAATCGAGGTGGTGTGGCCCACCTCGGTGGCGACATCCGCGCCTTCACCGCCGCCGCTCAGCCGGAACACCGCGCGCCACTGGCCAAGCACCAGGTCCGCGCCGTCGGGCAGCTCCGCCTCGGTGACGGACGTGCCGCCCACCACGGTGCCCTTGCCGGAGAGGTCCTGCACCCGGCACCGCGTCCCGTCCCACAGCAGGGCCACCTGCTGGCGGCTCACCTCCGGGTCCGGAATGGCGACGTCACTCTGCTCGCCGCGCCCGAGCACCAACCGTGCCCGGTCCACGCCCACCCTCAACACCTCCTCGCCACGACGGAAAAACACCAGCTCCGGCATCCCGCGACCCTCCTGTGCGCCCGCGCTTTACACGTCCCGACACGCTGACTTCAACCCCACGCGTCGGGTCGGGCGCTTCACCGGGCCGCGGCCTACCGACGGGGCAGGAAGGTGGGCCGGTTGAGGAAGCCGCCAAGCCTGGCCGCCCGGAAGCTCGGGTCCTTCTTGTCCGGGGGGAAGATGGTGATGCCCGCCGCCAGCAGACCCAGCCGCTTCTGCGCCTCCGGGTCCAACCGGAGATTCACGTCCATGGCGGGCTCGCTGTACTCCAGCCGCTTGCCCAGCTTCAGCGTGCCGGTGGCCAGCGCCTCCACGTCCTCACCCTTCAGCCTCAGCTCTTGCACCGTGCCCAGGCCCTTCTCGAAGTTGATGCGGCCCACCAGCGCGCCGAGCGCCACCTGCGGCAGGTCCATGGGCATCGAGTTGCCCCCGCCCATGGGGATGGACGCCTTGCCACCCTTGATGATGAGCCCCTGCGAGTCGAGCGTCAGCTCACCGTTCGCCTGGGACAGGTCCGGCTCCGGGCTCTTGCCCTTGGGCAGCGTCAGCGACAGCACGCCGTTCAGCTCACCGTCCAGGTCCATCCCGAGGAAGGCGGGCAGGTTGCCGCCGCTGGCCTTGAGCCCCTCCATCTCCGCGCGGACCTTCATGTCACCCAGCCAGCCCATGGAGCCCACCACCGTGCCACCCAGCGCGTTGGCGCGCACCGCCAGGCCCGGAGGGAAGAGGGTGGGGCGCACCGCCAGGCTGTCGATGACCACCGCCTCGCCCAGCTCCGCGGCGCCCGGGAGGGTGCCCTCGCCGCTGACGAGCGCCGCCAGCGTCTCCGCGCTCAGCGGCTGGGGTGGCTTGCTCACCCGCAGATTGGTGGCCGTGACACCCGAAAGCCCCGGCCGCAGCGAGCCGATGCGCACGGCGAGCCCCGCCTGCGCCGCTTCGGACACGAGGCGCGTGCGCACCGTGTCGTACGGGAAGGTGAGGAGCAGGCAGAGGATGAAGGCCACGAGCGCGAACGCGCCGTAGCCCAGGATGACCTTCCAGCGAGCGGGCTTGGTGTCAGAGGACATGGGTTATTGCTTCATCCGGTAGGTGGCCACGGTGGTCCACGCCGTCAGCGTGTCGTTCGGCCTCGGTTCGATGCGCAGGTACTTCACCTTCACCACGCCCGGCCCGCTCTCCACCGTGCGCATGAAGTCCGTCAGCTTGCGCAGGTCCACGTCGGAGAACGTCAGCTCCACCGAGCTCTCCATGATCTTCCCGTCCCCTACGCCCACGTCGCCCTTGGGCGTCATGTTGGGGACCTGGAGCCCGGCCGCCGTGGCCTTGTCCTCGATGTACGAGATGAGCTGCACGTTGCTGGACGTCAGCTGCGTCTCCACCGCCTGCCGCGACGCCTGCGCCTCGCGATAGCTGGCCGCCAGCGCCTGCACCTCCTGCAGCTTCGTCAGCTTGTCCTGCGTGCGCTTGCGATAGCCGGACGCGCTGTTGGCGAACGTCATCAGCACCGCGAACACCACGAACACCGCCACCGCCGCGCCGGCGATGGACACCATCCGCCGCTCGCGGTCACTCAGCCGCTCGAACCACGTCTGCACCGGCGCGAGCACTTCCTGAAGCTTGTTGGCCATGACTAGCTCTCCCCCCCTTCCGCACCCGGGCACTGCACCTGGACGTCCAGGCGGAACGTCACCTTCTGCCCGTCGCGGGTGCGCTCCACCTTGCCCTGCTTCACTTCCTTGAAACACGCGTGGTTCTTGAGCGCGTTGGACAGCGTGTCCACCTGCTTGGAGGAGTCCGTCTCCCCCTGGAGGATGACGCGGTCCGTGTCTATCTGGATGCGGTCGAACTTCACCGGCAGGTCCGCGGGCACCTTCTGCGTCACCTCCGCCAGCAGGTTCACCGCGGACATCCGGGGCAGCGCCGCCGCCGGGCTCTCCACGCCCTTGAGCAGGTTCAGCGCGCGGTTGTAGTCCTTCTCGCACTTCCCGAGGATGCGCTGGGTCGTCTCGCACAGCGCCGCGTCCACCTGCGCCTCGCGCCGCGACAGCACCGAGTTGCGCACCACCCCGAAGGCGATGAGCAGCAGGAGCAGCGTGGCCGCGAAGGATGCCAGCAGGCCCAGCTTGTCCTTCACGTAGTCGAAGTCACCCTTGAAGGCGAGCTCGCCCCGTCGGTAGTTGAAGCGCGGCGCGCGAGCCCCGGAGGCGTTGCCACGCAGCGCCAGCGCGTAGGCCTGAGCCGCGGACGGCTGCTCCGCGGGAGCAATGGCCTCCGCCGTGTCGGCGGGAAGCGCGAGCACGCGCACCGGCAGGTTCAAGTCGCGGGAGAGCTGCTCCGCCAGGCCCGGCATCCGCGCCGAACCGCCGCACAGGACAATCGCGCCCACCTGCTGACGGCTGCGCGCCGTGTACGACTTCAAGGTGGGGCGCAGCTCGCGCAGCACCGGCTGGAGCCCGCGCACGAAGGCCGCCGCCGCGCGCTCCGCGTCCGGCCCCTGCGCCGCGCTGGCCAGGGCCCCATGCTGCTCCTTCCAGTGGTGTGCCTCCGCGAGCGACGTCTGGAACTCCGTCGCCAGCGCCTTGCTCAAGTCCTTGCCGCCGCCCGCGAAGGTGCGCGCGAACTGCACCCCCGTGCCCGGCCGGCCGATGGCCACCGAGGTGCGCTCGTGGCCCATGTCCACCACCGCCACCACGTTGCCCTCGCCGGTGCCCTCGAAGAGGCCGGCGGCCTGCTGGAGCATGTTCTGGTAGGCCAGCGCCGGGTGCGTGACGATGCGCGGGTCCACCTTCAGCTCGCCCAGGAGCTCCAGCAGCCCCTTCAGCTCCTGCTGGCGCACCACGCCCACGATGAGGTCGCTGGCCTTCTCCTTCCCGTCCGTCTCCTTCTGTCCGACGATCTGGTAGTCGTAGACGACGTCGGAGATGTCGAACGGGAGCAGGCTGCCAATCTCGAAGGGGAGCGTCGCTTCAATGCGCTTCCCGTCGGAGAACGGCAGGCCCAGCGTGTGGGTGATGAGCGCGGGGCCGGGCAGGGCGACCACGACCTGGTCGGGGTGACCGGGTGGCAGTTTGCCAAGCAGCTCCTGCACCGCGGCGCGAAGCGTGTCGGCGCGCTCGCCCTCCTGGGCGCGGCGCACCTCCACGTAGCTTCGGGTGGCGTGTCCTTTCGTCCGCGCCTCAAGCACCACGCCCTTCACGGAGTGGCTGCCCAGGTCGAGGCCAAGAATGCGGGCCATGCTATTCCTCTCTCCAGTACAGGAGCCTGCCCAGCGTGTCGTCCAGCCGGACCACGGCGGTCAGCGTCTTCTGCACGCTGCCCGCCTCTCCCACGGATTTGATGGTGAACGTCTGACTCTTGTCGCCGATGAGGCGATTGCCCGCCACGTTGGACTTCACGGCGGGATTGACGACGATGCCCGCGCTCTCCACCACGGCGACGAAGTCCTGCACGCCCATGCCGAAGAAGCTGAACATGCGCGCGCTGCGGATGCGGGTGATGAGCTCGTTGAGGAACACCGGGTCCTTCAGGCGCGGGTCCGGCCTGGCCGGGTCCGCCACGGACATGATGGCCAGCCCCATCATCACCGGGTCATCCGTGTTGATGTTGGGCCGGGAGTTGATGTCCGGGTACACCGTGAGCCTGTCACGGAACGCCGTCATGAACTGGTCATTCACCCCGTGTACCCGGTACAGCTCGTCGATGCTGTCGAAGCGCGCGTTCTTCGGCTCGTAGTTCGGCTCGTAGCGACTGTAGGGCGAGCCCTCGTCGGAGAAGCCGGAGGGCATGGGGTTGACGGGGTCCGTCGGGTTGATGGTGGAGCCCGTCTCGTCGTCGTCCGCCCAGTCCTTGATGGCCAGCATCACGTCCTGCGGATTGCTGCGCACCTTGTTCGCGTCGTCGCGCTCCCACAGGAACTCGAAGCGCTTGTCGCCAAGCATGTCCATCATCCGCAGCGCCGTGGGGAGCGCGTCACCCGCGCCCGCGACCAGCCGGTGCACGTTGAGCTTCTCCTCCTCGTCGGAGATGGTGGACAGGAAGCAGCCCTCGAAGCCGCCGAACGAGCGGCGCGTCATCTGCTGCGACATCTCCCGCGACGCCGGGTCCTCGCCGTCCTTCATGTCGAAGTTCGGGTCGTCCTCGTCCACCGCCTCCAGGGGCGGCGCGTCGTTCTCGGGTTCCTGACCCTCGCTCTTCACCATGCCCTTGAGCATGTGGCAGTCCACGCGCGCCATCCTCCAGAGCTGGAGGTTGAGCGACGCCGGCTGCGGGGTGTTGCCCTGCGCGCCCTGGTTGCCCAGGAGGTTGCCCAGGAGCGCCGCGGGGTTGGGGATGGGCGTCTGGTCGACCTGCTTCTGGAAGCGAAGCAGGAGCCGCGACAGCGCCACGCCCGAGCGCGCCATGTAGTACGCGCGCACCTCGTCCCGCTGGTTGGCCGCGAGTTGGAGATCCACGCGGCTGTTGTAGGCGAACTCGGTGGCGATGACCGTCAGGAGCGCGATGGACACCACCGCGATGATGAGCGCCACGCCACGCGAGCGCGGCTCCCCACCGGGGACCTTGGAACCGGGACGGCGCCGCCGGGGCGCCTGCTGGAAGAAGGGCAGGGGCATCAGTACCTCGGCAGCTCGGTGTTCAACATGATGCGCGTCTGGGTGGAGTAGCGCGCTTCCTTGCCCGTCTCGTCCACGGCGGTGATTGTCATCCGCACGCGCGTGGGCAGGATGGTCTTCTGCTCCGTGCGCCGGGTGTCCCACTCGTCATCCCACTCCTTCTTCTCGGAGTTCCAGTACTCGAACTCCAGCTTCTTGGCGCCCTCGAACAGCACGTCCGTCGTGCCGCCTCGGTCCATGCGGTCATCCACGTTGGGATTCGCGCGGCGCTTGATGTCCAGGCGGCCCTTGGCGGCCCGGTCGTCGGAGGGCTCCATGAAATACTCCACCACCGCCTGGTCGGACTCCTTCACGTCCGTGTACAGCCGCTGATGGGCGAACGTGGTGAACAGGAGCCGGTCGCTCTCGCCCACGAAGTTGGTGGGGCGGTCGTTCTGGTCCCGGAAGCGCTTCAGGTCGAACCTGTCGCTCACGTACGCGGAGCCGATCTCCCGCGCCATCCGGTTCATGGCCACCCGGACCTGCCGGTAGCGGTCCGCGTCCGTCTCCACCGACTCCTTCGCCGTCAGGCCCGTCTGGAAGGCCATGGCCACCACCGTGCCCATCAGGGCGGTGATGGCCACCGCCACCATGACCTCCATCAGCGTGAAGCCACGCGCGCGCCGGGCCGTCATCGGTTGTTCCTCGTGCCGGGGAAGTTCGGCATCGACGGGCGATTGCCTCCGAAAATCCCGCCGCCCTGACCACCGCCCGGGACGATGCCGCCGTTGCCGCCGCGCTGCTGCGGGTTGCCACCATTGGCCTGCTGCAGCCACTGCGAGCGTTGCATCAGCGGCTTGCGCGTCTGCGGATGGAGCATGGTGCCGTTGGGGCCGGGGATGGGGTTCTGGACAATCAGCCCCGAGCTGTCGGGGTCCACCCACTGGTTGTCGGCGCCCGCCGTGGTGCCCTGCGTGGCCGTGAAGCCGCCGTTGCGGTCCGAGCCCGGCCCGAGCGACACCACGTGCGTCACCAGGTCGATGTTCTCCAACTGGGTGCCCTCCTGCCAGTACACGGTGAGGTGCACCTCGCGCACCGTCTGGGTGAGCTGCTGCACCATCTGCGTGAACATGGGCTGCGCCATGCCCATGGCCGCGCCGCCCAGGCCACCGCCCGCGGGCTGCGGTCCGCTGGAGGCGCCGTCCTTGCCGCCTCCCGCTCCGCCACCGAACAGGCTGGCGATGCCGCTCATCGGGTCGTCCGAGTCCCCGCCGCCGATGGGCAGGTTGAAGAGCGCGCCGATGAGCTGGTCGGGCGACACGCCGTCCAGCTTCGGGGCGATGATGCGCGCCTTCCACTTGAACTGGGACCAGCCCTCGTCGGAGAAGTCACCGGACTCCTCGTCGTCGTCGGGCGAGAAGCCGTCGTCGTAGAGCTTCTGCTCCACGTCCGTCATCTTCGCGCGCGCCAGGAGCGAGGCCACCGTGAGGCGCTTGGTGTAGACGTGGTTGGACACCGCGCCCGCGTTCAAATCGAAGATGGCCATCAGCGCGAGCCCGAGGATGGCGAGCGCCACGACGACCTCCAGCAGCGTGAAGCCTCCCGTGCGTTTCATCGCGGCACCTCCAGGATGTCGTTCGCGATGTTCACCTTCCCGGTGAGCGGGGACACGTCCAGCGTCCAGGCGTTGTCGCCCTGGCTCACGTAGACGTACGCCTTCTCCGTGTAGCCCTGCGGGAAGAAGTAGAGATAGGCCACGCCGTTGTCGACCGCCTCCTTCTGCTGGCGCGTCCACACGGACACGCGCACGTCCGCCGGCAAATCACGGGCCGGCACCTCCTCGGAGGTGAAGGACGAGAACTTCGCCGCGTTCTGCACGCGCTCCTTCTCTCCGTCCATCAGCTCCTGCGCGCTGGGCGTCTCTCCGCCCGAGGCCAGGTAGCTGCGGCGCTCCTCGTTGCCCTGGGTGCTGCCCCGGTTGGAGCGCTTGGACTGCTCACGCTCGCGGTTCTCGTCGCGCAGGGCGGTGTCCCGGTCTCTCGCCGTCGTCACCGCGCTCTCCGCGCACTCGGCATGGTAGCGCGTGGCCTTCTCCTCCTTGGGGTCCGGAATCTCGAACACCAGCCGGCACGTCTTGCCGCGCAGCGCCGCCGAGTCGTAGAGCGAGCGGATGGTGCCCGCCAGCTCCCCCGCGGCGCCCTTGGCCTTGGCGCCCGTGAGCGAGCCGATGCCCATCACCGCCGCGGAGAACAACATCGCGACGATGATGATGGCGATGGAGATCTCGATGAGCGTCAGGCCGCGCTGGGCTCGGTGGAGCACGCGCTGCCGGGTCACCGTCGTCACACGCTTCATGGCTGCCCCCAGTCCGCCAGCACGCCCCCGCTGCTCAAATCCGCGTCCAGCCCCTCGCCGCCCTTCTTGCCGTCCGCCCCGTAGGACAGGACCGCGCCGTTCTTGCCGTCCATCCAGTAGACGTACGGGTGGCCCCACGGGTCCGACGGCACGGCGCTGATGAGCTTCGCTTCGATGAGCGGCGTGAAGCCCTCTTCCTTGGCCGGGAAGTAGCCCATCAGCCGGTGGTGCGCCTTGAACAGGCCCTCCAGCTTGCGAATCTCTCCGCGCGCCCGGCGCTGCTCCGGCGCGAGCGAGCGGTCGTCCGTCACGTACACGAGGACGAACGCCAGCACGGTGGCCACGACGAAGATGGCCGCCAGCAGCAGCCGCCCCTTCGTCTGGGAGCGCAGGGCCCCCGCGGGAGAGGGCATCTGGGATGGAAGTGAGGTTTGCACGTTCATGCCCGAAGCCCTGTCAACACGCGGGGTGCGCTACTTCTTCACTTGTTGTTGGCGGTGGCGTTGTCCGCGGAGGAGATGTCCGCGTCGTTGCCCTCGCCGCCGGCGGTGCCGTCCGCGCCGTAGGAGATGATGACGGGCTTGCCGCCCTCGTTCAGGTACACGTAGTCGTTGTTCCACGGGTCCTTGGGCATCTGCTCCAGCGACTGGGTCTCCACCAGCGCGTTGAGGCCCGAGGACGTGTCCGGGTACTTGCCCTTCTTCGTGTAATAGAGCTTCAGCGCACCCTGGATGCTCTTGATGTCCAGCGAGGCCCTGTCCCTGCGGGCCGCCTCGAGCTGCGGAATCACCGCCACGCCGACGGCGGCGGCGATGAGGCCGAGGATGGTGATGACCACCATGATTTCGATGAGGGTCATGCCGCGGCGGTTGCGGTTGCGGCGGCGCTGCTGCGAGTGGGTGTTCTGGCTCATGTCTGCTCTCACCTCGGGGTGACTTTCTGGCAAGCCACCGCTTCGTGTTCAGGACTTCCTGTCAGGGTGCCCGGGGGCCGTCCACCACCCCGGCGGGCGGCACCGCGGCCCGGGGCCCGTAGAGTCGGGCCCCCACCGTCACCAGCGCCGCCGCGAGGGCAATCATCGCCGCGAGCGTCGCGCGCTGTATCCAACGGTCGAGCGTGTCATTCGTCATGGCCCTGGCACCTCACCGGATGGCCGAGTTCACCTGGAGAATCGGCAACAGGATGGAGAGGGCGACGAATGCAATCACCGCGCCCATCACCACGATGAGCAGGGGCTCGAGCAGCGAGGTGAGTGCGCCGATGCGCACGTTCACCTGCGTCTCGTAGTTGTCAGCGACGTTGGTGAGCATGTCCTCCAACTGCCCGGAGCGCTCTCCAATCGCGACCATGTGGTACACCAGCGGCGGAAACTCACCCGAGCGCTTGAGCGGGGTGGCGATGCTCTCGCCCTCGCGGATGGAGTCGCGGGCCTTCTCCACGACTTCGGCCAGCACGGTGTTCGTCATGATGGCCTTGACGATGTCCATGGCCGCCAGCAGCGGGACGCCGCTCTTGAGCAGCGTGGACAGCGTGCGGGCGAAGCGGGAGATGGACAGCAGGCGTACCAAGCTGCCGACGATGGGCGCCTTCAGCACGAAGCGGTCCCACTTCGGCTTGCCCTTGGGGCTCTTCGTCCAGCGCATGAAGAGCCACACGCCCAGCGCCATCACCGGCACGGCGACGAACCACCAGTTCTGGAAGAAGTTGCTCGTGGCGATGAGGATCCGCGTGCTCAGGGGCAGGGTGGCCTTCATCGTCTCGAAAATCTTGGTGACTTTCGGAACGACGAAGACCATCAGCGCCACGAGGATGCCGCCGCCCACCACCATCATGATGGCGGGGTAGAGCATGGTGCTGAGGATCTTCTGCTGCAGCCGGGCCTGGTTCTCCGTGAAGTCGGCCAGGCGCGTGAGCACCGCGTCCAGCGCGCCGGACGCCTCGCCCGCGCGCACCATGTTCACGTAGATGTTGGGAAAGATTTTCGGGTGCTGCCCCAGCGCGTCCGCCAGCGTCGAACCCTCGTTGACGCGCTGCTTGATGTCGGAGAGGGCGCGCTTGAAGCGCTCCTTCTCCACCTGGTCGACCAGGGCGGTGAGCGACTCCACCAGCGTGACGCCGGCGCCCAGCAGCGTGGAGAGCTGCCGGGTGAAGATGGCGACGTCGTCGGTGTTGACGCGGCCGCGGCCCAGCTTGCGCAGGTCGATGTCGCGCGCCACCTGAGACGCGTTGGCGCCCTTGGACACCGCGCCCCGGCTGCCTTCCGCCTGGGCGAGCACGTCCGTGAGGAACACGCCGTCCGCGCGCAGCTTGGAGCGCAACGTCTTGGGCGAGTCGGCTTCCAGCAGACCCTTGATCTGCTTGCCCGCGGAGTTGAGACCTCTGTACTCGAAGACCGGCATGGCTCGATGACCCCGGCTCCTCCCAGGGAGGAGCTGTCGGTTACATGTCCTCCTGGGTGATGCTCAGCACTTCGGCGATGGTCGTCTCGCCCAGGGCAATCTTCCGCGCGCCGTCCTCCAGCAGGGTGATCATCCCCTTGCTGGTGGCGGACTTCTTGATGGTGGAGGCGTCCACGTTCTTCAGCACCAGCTGGCGCACGTCGTCGTCCACGGGCAGGAACTCGTAGATGCCCGTGCGGCCGCGGTAGCCGTTGCGGTTGCACGTGGGGCAGCCCACGGCCTTGTAGATGCGGTCCGTCCCGTAGCGCGCCTTGAACGACACCAGCGAGTGTCCCAGCTCCTTCAGCTCCACGTCCGTGGGCTGGTAGGCCACGCGGCAGTCGGGGCACACCCGGCGCACCAGTCGCTGGGCGAGGATGCCGGTGAGCGACGAGGCCACCAGGAAGGGCTCCACGCCCATGTCCACCAGACGGGTGACGGCGCCCGCCGCGTCGTTGGTGTGCACCGTGGAGAGCACCAGGTGGCCCGTGAGGGACGCCTGGATGGCGATCTCCGCCGTGTCCTTGTCGCGAATCTCGCCCACCATGATGACGTCCGGGTCCTGGCGGAGGAACGAGCGCAGGCCCTGGGAGAAGGTGAGGCCAATCTTCGGGTTGATGGCCATCTGGCCAATGCCCTTGAGCTGGTACTCGACCGGGTCCTCGACGGTGAGGATGTTCAGGTCCGAGGTATTGATTTTCGACAGGGCGCCGTAGAGCGTCGTCGTCTTGCCGGAGCCCGTGGGGCCGGTGACGAGGACGATGCCGTGCGAGCGCTTGATGACCGCCTCCATCGCGTGGAGCGTCACCTGGCTCATGCCAATCTCCGCCAGGTCCAGCAGCGTCGCCGTCTTGTCCAACAGACGCATGACGATGCGCTCCCCGTTCGTGGTGGGGATGGTGGACAGACGGATGTCGATGTCGCGGCCGGCCAGCTTGATGCGGATGCGGCCGTCCTGCGGCAGGCGCTTCTCCGCGATGTTGAGCTGCCCCATCACCTTCACGCGGCTGACGATGGCGTTCTGGTAGCGCTTGGGCGGCTTGATGACTTCCTGGAGCACACCGTCCACGCGGAAGCGCACCAGCAGCTCGCGCTCCATGGGCTCGATGTGGATATCGCTCGCGCGCTCCTTGGCGGCGCGGAAGAGCACGGAGTTCACCAGCCGGATGACCGGCGCCTCGTCGTCCGTGTCCAACAGGTCCTGCGGCTCGTCCAGTTCGTGCGCGAGCGCGTCCAGGTCCTGCGTCTCCATCTCGTCGACCAGCTGCTCGGCCTCGTTGATGGAGCGGTCATAGACGCTGTTGATGGCGTCGGTGATGGTGGAGGCCAGCGCGAGCCGGGGGCTGATGCTCTGCCCCAACAGCAGCCGCGCGTGGTCCATGGTGGACGTGTCCAGCGGGTCCGCCACCGCCAGCACCACCGCGTCACCCTCCACGGACAGCGGGAGGATGTGCGACTGCTTGGCGAAGTTGATGGGGATGCGCTTGACCAGCTCCGCGTCCACCTCCTCCGTGAAGATGCGCGCCAGGTAGGGCAGGTCCAGCTGGTGCCCCAGCGCCTTGACGACGTCCTCCTCGGAGACCGCCTTGAGGCCCACCAGCACCTCACCGATGCGCCCACCCTTCTCCTCCTGGGCGGCGAGCGCCTCGCGCAGCTTCTCCTCGGTGAGCGAGGGGACGAGCGCGCGGAGGATCTCCCCCAGGGGCCTTCCGCAGAGGAAGGCCTGCCCGTGGGAGACGACCTGGGTGGAGTCGTTCCGAGCGGCGGTCGCGCCAGATGCCATGGTGGCGAGAGTGGGGTCGGCGGTCACGTTCATGGGCTCTTAGTTCCCCGATTCAGGCTGGATGCGCAGGCGCTCTGGCGACGCGTCTCCGGAGGACTCCGGAGCCGGCGCTTCGGGCGTCGGGGCCGCGGGGGGTGACTCTTCGGAACCCCCGGCGGGCGGTGCTGCTTCCCGCACCTCCGGCTCACGCGACTGGGAAGGCGTGGGCCGCGCGGGCTGCGTGGTGTTCTGGCGAGCAGGCGGCGTCGCCGGGGTCTGTCCCGCGCCGGGCCCGATGATGCGCTCCCCGTTCAGGCCTGGACCGCCGTTCTCCGCGCGGTTGCGCTCCCGGATGACGGCCTGGTTCATGCGCGACAGCGGACCGGGCTTGCGGCTGAAGTCCACCGCCACGTCGTAGCCCGGCACCTGGCCGTAGAACTGCTCCACGAACTGCTGACGCTCCTTCATCTTGCGCTCGAAGATGATGCGGAAGTCCTCCGGGCCCCGGATGATGTAGGGCGTCAGGAACAGGAGCAGGTTCGTCTTCGTCTTCTTGCGCGAAGTCTCGCGGAAGAAGTTGCCGATGATGGGGATGTCGCCCAGCACCGGGACCTTGGTGACGGACTCAATGGTGCGGTCCTGCATGATGCCGCCCAGCACCACCGTCTCCTGGTCCTTGGCGATGACCGTCGTCTTCGCGCTGCGCTTGCTCGTCGTCGGACCGAGCACCGGGTCATTGGAGGCGATCTCCTCCGTCTGCTCGGTGATGACCATGCGGATGTAGTCGCTGTCGTTGATCTGCGGCTTGACGGTCAGCTTCAGCTCCACGTTCTGGCGCTGGATGGGCGCGTACAGCGAGCCCAGGCCGCCCAGGCCCGCGAGCAGCGACGGGTTGAGGCCACCGGCCGCGCCGCCAGCACCGCCCACCTGGGAGCCCAGGGAGGAGGGCGAGAAGCCGGACTGGAAGGGCACGTTCTGGCCCACCGTGATTTCCGCCTCCTCGTTGTCGCTGGTGAGGATGTGCGGGGTGGAGAGCACGTTGACGTCGGAGCTCTGCTGCATCGCGTGCAGCACCACGCCGAAGGCGGGGATGTCCAGGCCCAGCTTCTCCAGCGCCGGAATCACCGGACCCTGCAGACCCGCCAGGAAGCCGCCGAAGGACGCCAGGTTCGCCAGGCTCAGCGAGGGCGGAAGCCCCTGGCCGCCGTTGTTGGTGCCAATCAGGCCGGGCGCCGCGCCCCGGTCGGTCTGGAGCGCGAAGCCGCTGTGCAGGTTGACGCCGAACTCGGCGTTGCGGTCCAGGTTCACCTCCATGATGACGGCCTCGACGAACACCTGGCGGCGCGGCGTGTCGAGCTGCTGGATGACCTGGACGATGTTCTTGTAGTCCGTCTGGCTGGCGACGATGACCAGCGAGTTGGTGCCCTTGTCCGCCGAAATCTTCACCTCGCCGCTGAACAGCTCCGCGGCCTGGGTGGTGCCGGTGGGACGCGGGGCGCCCTGGGGCATGTTCGGCATCGGCGAGCGCGGCCGGTTCGCGGTGCCCTGGGCCAGCGACTGGAGCGTGCTGGCCAGCTCCTCCGCGTTGGCGTTCTCCAGGTAGTAGACGTTGATGCGACCGCCCGTGCCGGAGGGGATGTCGATCTGCGTGACGATGTCCTGGATGCGCTCGAACGCGGCGGGGCTGGCCACGATGATGAGCTTGTTGGTGCGCTCGTCCGGGATGATCTGCGACAGCGTCACCGGCCCGGCGGAGGCCTCCTGGCCGCCCGAGGCGGGCTGCGCGATGACCTCACCACCCGGCTGACCCGGCGGCGTGCTGCCCGGGGTGAACGTCCCGGGGCGCTGACCGGGGCGTGCGCCCTTGGCCTCGAAGAGGCGCTGCACCGTGGTGGCCACGTCCTGCGCGGACGCGTACTGCACCTGGATGACGCGCAGCTCGTCGCTGGCCGCGCGCGTGTCCAGCTGGTTGATGAGGCGCTCCAGGCGGTGGATGTTGGAGCCCACGTCGTTGACGATGATGGTGTCCGGCGGATACGGGATGGTGTCGCCGTCTTTGGACACCAGCTGCTGCAGCACGCCGCGCAGCGGCTCCACCTCCACGTTGCGGATGCGGAACAGCTTGGTGATCATCTGCTCGTTGGTCGTGTACGGCTGGCCGTCCTCGACGATGGTCGGGATGGGGTTCTGCTTCGCCGAGCGCTTGTCGACGATCTTCATGAAGCGGCCGTACTGGTACGCGGCCAGGCCGTTGGCGTCGAGCGAGGCCAGGAAGGCGGAGTAGAACGCGTCCGCGTCCACTTCGACGCGGCCGTTCTCCGGGCCGATGATGGAGATCTTTCCGCGCACGTTCTCCGGGAGGATGAAGGTGCGGCAGGTGGCGTCGGCGACCGTCTGGACGAGCTTTTCGATCTCCACCTTGTCGAAGTAGATGCCGTAGCGCGCGTTGCGCCGGGCCTCCTCGCACGTGGGCGTGCGCCGTGAACCCTGGTTGGTCTCGTCGGCGCCCGTGGGCGGCGACTGGGGAGTGATGGTCCGCTCACCCGGCGCGGCAGGCGCGGAGGAGCCGGGCGGAGGGGGGCGGCGCTGGGCCTGCGCGGGGACGGCGAGCGCGAGGCAAAGGCAGAGCATCCAGGACGGGAGCGTCTTCATGGAGGAGCGGGCGCGGCGTGGGGTTTAACGGACGTTGTAGGACTTGCGGATCGGCGCGCCGTTGCGCTCGATCTCGATTTCGATGCGGGATGAGTCCTTCATCTTCGAATAGACCTCGAGCGCCTTCTCGGGGCTGTTGAGGTCGAATCCGTTGATGCGGCGGATGACGTCGCCGTTCTGGACTCCAATCTTGGAGTAGATGGAGTCCGGGCGGATGGAGAAGAGCTTGAACCCCACGGCCTGCCCGTCCTTGAAGGCGGGGACGATGCGCGCCTGCATGGCGACGTCGTTGAGGTTGTTGAGCGTCTTGTCGATTTCCGCGCGCGGCACTTCGTACTCGTTGTCGCTGACCGCGCGGATGCCGCTGGTGGACGTGGTGTTCGTCTGCGCCACCGGAGGCGTGGGCGGCGTGAAGGCCTGCGCGCCGTCACCCGGGTTGCCGTCGATGAACTCCTTGCGGCCCCCGTTGACGATGATGACGCGCTCACGCTCGATTTCGAGCACGGTGGCGCCCTGCAGGGCATTGCCCACCATGTACGTCTGCGAGCGCTGGGTGACCATGTCCTGGATGGAAGCGAAGGACCAGTCGGGGTTGCCGGCGACGAGCGTGCCGAGCAGCTTCACGCGAAGTCCACTCTTCACCGGGGCCGCGTTGGGGTCGACCTGAGGCGCGGTGGGTTCCGCCACCGCGACCTCCGGCTCCGGAATCTTGATGCCAGTCACCCGGGACAGCTGCTCCATGTCCGGCAGCGCCAGTGCGGACTGGGCTGGCCGGGTGTTGGCGGGCGCGCGCGAAGCGGCCCCCGACGTAGGCACCGGGGAGATGGCGGATTCGACGAACAGGTTCACCGTCTTCGCCGCCAACAGCGCGACGAGGAGGACGAACAGCAGGTTCACCGTCCAAAAGTATTTTCGAAAGAAGAGTTCCATCACGCTTCCGAGAGAAAGCCGAACCCGTGGAGAGCAAGCCAGGTGCCACCGCGGGCCAGTGGGGCCAATCAAGGGGGACGGCCAAGCGCTCGAAATTATTCCGGAATGAAGGGCCGCTCCGGGCGACTGAGCGAGCTGCCCCGAGCCTTGGGACAAATTGTCAAAGCCAGGTGGGGGCCTTTGTGACGGCCTGTCAGTCCTCGCTTCCGCCGGTGGAGGGCTCGCCGCCGTTGGACTGCTCGCGCTCCAGCTTGCGGTAGATGGTGCGGGCCGCGATGCCCAGCAGCCGGGCGGCCAGCGTCTTGTCGCCCTTGGTGTGGCGCAACGTCTCGTGGATCACCCGGCGCTCCACCTCTTCCATGGGTGTTCCAATGGGAATGACCAGCTGGGACGCGGCGCCGAGCGGGCCCTTGCGCACCGACTCGGGCAGGTCGCTGGCCTCCAGCACCTCGCTGCGGGCCAGCACCACCGCGCGCTCGACGGCGTGCTCCAGCTCCCGCACGTTGCCGGGCCAGGCATAGTTCTCCAGCGTCTGGAGCGCCTCTGGGGAGAAGCCGCGCAGCACCTTGCCGTTCTTCACGGCGAAGCGGCGCAGGAACGCGTCCGCCAAGAGGGGGATGTCCTCCCGGCGCGAGGCCAGCGCGGGCACGCGGATCTCCACCACGTTGAGGCGGTAGTAGAGGTCCTCGCGGAAGCGCCCCTCCGCCACCTCCTTCTGGAGGTCCTTGTTGGTGGCGGCCACCAGCCGCACGTCCACCTTCACTATCTGCGTGCCGCCCAGCCGCTCGATTTCGCCCTCGGCCAGCGCGCGCAGGAGCTTCACCTGGGCGGGCAGCGGCATCTCTCCGATTTCATCCAGGAAGAGGGTGCCGCCGTGGGCGCGCTCGAAGCGGCCCTCGCGACGGGCCACCGCGCCGGTGAAGGCGCCGCGCTCCACGCCGAACAGCTCCGCTTCCAGGATGTTCTCCGGCAGCGCGCCGCAGTTGACGGCGACGAAGGCGCCCTTGGCCCGGCTGGAGAACTCGTGCACCGAGCGCGCGGCCAGCTCCTTGCCGGTGCCGGACTCGCCCAGGAGCAGCACCGTGGCGGTGGAAGGCGCCGCCTGGCGGATGGTGTCCAGCATGGCGCGGAAGGCGGGGGACTGGCCCACCATGGTGCGCCCGCCCGCGGCGCTCATCTCCGCCAGCTTCGCCTTGAGCGTCTGGTTCTCGGAGACGAGGGCCCGCTTCTCCAGCGCCTTCTGCACCGCCTTCACCAGCGAGTGGCGCTTGAGGGGCTTGGTGATGAAGTCGTAGGCGCCGTCCTTCATCGCCGCCACGGCCGTCTCCACCGTGCCGTAGGCCGTCATCAGCACCACCTCCACGTCGGGGCGGATGGTGCGCGCCGCGCGCAGCAGCTCCTGCCCGTCCATGCCGGGCATCATCAAGTCGGTCACCATCACCGTGACTTCGGGCCGGCGCAAGAGCTCCAGCGCCTCCGTCCCGTTGGCGGCCGACAGCGTGGCCATGTTCTCCCGCTGGAAGATGCGCGTCACGGAGTCGAGGTTGGCGCGGTCGTCATCGACGACGAGAACGGTGGAGGTGGTCATGTTGGGCGCCGCTTCTTGCAATCCCCGTTCCCTAGCCGTGCTCTTCGTCCGACTCAACAGGGCCACCGCCCATCCGGCCGATGTCCTCGCGCTTGACGGACTCCAGGTTGAACTTGAGCGCGCTGGCGAGCATCCGGTCCAGGGTCTCGTCGAAGTCGGGCTTGCCGCCATTCTTGCGGAAGCGCAGGAAGTTGATGCGGGCGACGACGAAGTTCTTCAGGTAGGGGCTCTGCATGCCCCGCTCCTTGAGGCCGTTGACGACGGCCACCACGGCGTCGTCCAGCTCCAGGAGCCGGTCCGCCCGGGCCTCGCGCAGGGCGAGCGCGTCCACGAGCGGCTTGTCGAGGAAGTCCTCCACCACCTTGACGAAGGGGTGGTAGGCGCCCGCGGAGAAGCGGGGGCGCTTCTCGTACGCGGCGCCCAGCGTGACGAAGGCGGGCTCCTCGAACAGGTGCGCGAAGGCGGTCTCCTTGCCTGCGCGGCCCGCGCCCACGAGGCCCCGGTACATGCGGACCACCTCCAACGAGCGCTCCTTGAGGTTGTGGGCCTTCTCCGTGTTGAGGGCGAGGATTTGGTAGGCCACGTCCTCGTCGGGGAGCAGCAGCGCGACGATGGACTTGGCGCCCAGCAGCTTGCTCGCGTGCAGGCGGTGGTTGCCGTTGGGCGTCCAGTACCTGCCGTCCTTGCGCACGGCGATGACGGGGTCCAGGAAGCGGTCCAACCGCTCCATGGCGCTGGCGAGCCGCTTCACGTGGGGCTCGGACAAGTCCCGCTGGTACGGAGTGGGCTCCACCAGGTCGATGGGCAGCACCGCGAGCACCACCGGGTGGCCGCCCAACGGCTCGCGGTAGACGCCGAGCACCTCGCCGCCATCGGTGCGCACGGCCTCGAGGATTTCGAGGGGGTACTCCACCGAGTCGCTGGCCACGTCCGCGGGCGTCAGGCCCCGGGACTTGGGGACCGCCTTCTTGCGGCGGGGCTTGCGAGGGGTGCTGGGGGTGGCCGGCTTCGCCTTCGGGGCGGCGGCCGTCTTCTTCCGTGCGGACTTCGCTGCCATGGGTGCGCCCTCCTGCGCTGCGGACGAAAGGTGTAGCCGGAGGCCCTGACATGCGCCTCCCCCACCGAGTGGGGGAGGGTGGCCTCCCGCGTCGTCCACGCTAGGGGGACGCGGGAGGTAGGGCTACTCTCCCGAGAGGGTGAGCTGCCGGAAGCGGACAGTGGGGGCGCCCACCGTGCCGCTGCGGAACTGCAAGTCGTTGCCGACGCCGTCCATGTCCTGGAGCATCTTCAGGACGTTGCCGGCCACCGTGACTTCCTGCACCGCGTGCGTCAGCTCGCCGTTCTCAATCCAGAGGCCGTTGGCGCCCGCGGACAGCTCGCCCGTGACGGGGTTGGCGCCGTGGCCGAGCAGCGACGTGACATAGAAGCCCCGGTCCACCTCGCGGATGAGCTGCTCGGGCGGGGTGGTACCCGCCTCCAGATAGAGGTTGCTGGTGCCGATGGAGGGCAGCGCGCTGTAGCCGCGCTTGGCGTTGCCCGTGGGCCGCGCCTTCGCCTTGCGCGCGGTGAAGGCGTCGTAGAGGAAGTTCGACATGACGCCCCGGTCGATGATGGGGGTGCGCCGCGTGGGCACTCCCTCTCCGTCGAAGGGCGCGGTGGCCAGGCCCCGGGGCAACAGGCCGTTGTCCACCAGCGTGACGTGCTCGCTCGCGAGCCGCTTGCCCTGGAGCGATGCCAGCATGCTGGCCTGCTGGTGCACGGCGTTGCCGCTGGCCGCCCTGGCCACGCCCGACATGAAGGACGCGGTGACGAGCGGGTCGAAGAGCACCGGCACCTGCTGTGTCTTCACGCGCTTCGCACCCAGCATCCGCACCGCGCGCCGCGTCGCCTCGCGGCCGATGGACTCCGGCGACGCCAGGTCCGAGAGGAAGCGCTTGTAGTCCAGCCAGTAGCCCTTCTGGAGCTGGCCCTCCGCGGCGGCCACCGGCAGCGCGTACAGGTACACGTACGTGCCCGAGTAGCCCCCGGTCATCCCCTCCGACGACGCGACGTACACCTCGGACACGAAGTCCCCGGCGCCCACCGCGTTGAACGTCGTCACGCGCGAGTCCTCATCACGCCCCGCCTTCTCCATCTCCAGCGCGGCCTTCACCTTCCAGTCGCCGGGGAGACTCGCCACGGCCGGGTCATACAGCTCGCCCGTGTCGCCGAAGCGGCCCAGCTCCTTCACGCCGGGCAGGCCGTTGAGCTTGTTGGGCGCGGCGGCCTCGGCCAGCTTCAGCGCCTGGTCCACGAGGAGGTCCAGGCCCGAGGGCTCGAAGTCCGACGTGAAGGCGAAGCCGAGCCGGTCCTTCACCACCACGCGCAGGCCCACGCCCTTGGACGTGGACTGGGTGAGGTCTTCAATCTGTCCCTCGCGCACGCTCACCTTGCTCTGGCGGCTCACCTCCAGGAACGCTTCGGCCTGACGGGCGCCCTTCTTCACGGCGCGCTGGACAATCTTCTTCGCGAGCTTCTGGTAGTCCATGGTGTCTGGCGCTCTCTCTCAACCGACCTGGGTTCCGCCGACGGTGACGTTGTCGATGCGCACCGTGGGCAGCCCCACGCCCACCGGCATCGACTGCCCGTTCTTCCCACACACGCCCATGCCCGGATCCGGCTGTGGATCATTCCCCACGCGGGACACGTTCTTCATCGCCTCTGGCCCCACGCCGATGAGGATGGCGTTCTTCACCGGACGACCCAGCTTGCCGTCTTCAATCTGGTACGCCTCGCTCACCTCGAAGACGAAGTTGCCGTTGCTGATGTCCACCTGCCCGCCGCCGAAGGTCGCGCAGTACAGGCCGCGCTTCACCTCCTTGAGGATGTCGTCGGGGTGGTGGTTGCCCGGCGCGAGGAACGTGTTCGTCATGCGAGGAATCGGCAGGTGCCGGAAGGACTCGCGCCGCCCGCTGCCCGTGGAGCGCTGCCCCATCAGCTTCGCGTTGAGGCTGTCGTAGAGGTAGCCCTTGAGCACGCCGTTCTCGATGAGGACCTTGCGCTCGCCCGGGGTGCCCTCGTCGTCGATGTTGATGGAGCCGCGCCCGCTGGACACCGTGCCGTCGTCGATGACGGTGACGAGCTCGGAGGCGACCTTCTGCCCCAGCTTGCCGGCGAACAGCGACGTGCCCTTGCGGATGAAGTCCGCCTCCAGGCCGTGGCCCACCGCCTCGTGCAGGAGGATGCCGCTCCAGCCGGGCGCCAGCACCACCGTCTGCGGGCCCGCCGCGCAGTCCACCGCGCCGATGGTCGCCACCGCCTGCCGCGCCGCCTCACGCCCCACGTCCTCCGGCGGGAAGGTGGCCCAGTGGGTGAACGGCACCCGGCCGCCGCCGCCGTACGAGCCCGTGCGCCGCTCGTTCTTCTTGCCCTGCGCCACCACCTGGATGGACATGCGGCACAAATCCTGGGTGTCCTCGGAGTAGCGGCCCTCCGTGTTGGCCACGGCGATTCGCCGCGTCTGGTCCACGTAGCCGCCGTTGACCTGCGTCACCCGCGAGTCGAAGGCCCGCGCCGCCTGGTCCGCGCGCGTCAGCAGGGACGCCTTGAGTGACACCTCCACGTCCGACAGCGGGGTGGGGACGCGGTAGTGGCTGGGCACCGCGACGCGGGAGACGGGGAACGCGCGCTCGGAGCCCTGGCCCTGGGCAATCATCGCCGCCGTGGAGGCAGCCCGCAGCAGCGCGGGCTCGTCCCAGTCGTCGGAGAAGGCGTAGCCGACCTTGCCGCCGGAGATGACCCGCACGCCCACGCCCTGCACCAGGCCCGTCTGGGCGCTTTTGATGCGCGACTCCTCCAGCACCACGCTGGTGCTGTGGGTGCGCTCCACGTAGACCTCCGCGAAGTCACCCCCGCGCTCCATGGCC
Source organism: Myxococcus qinghaiensis (assembly GCF_024198215.1). Lineage (GTDB taxonomy): Bacteria > Myxococcota > Myxococcia > Myxococcales > Myxococcaceae > Myxococcus > Myxococcus qinghaiensis. The sequence goes on along the minus strand of NZ_JAKCFA010000006.1, from coordinate 226,748 downwards.
ACCGAAAGCAGCCGCTCGAGCAGCGCCTGGGGCAGCAGGGGGGCAGGCGAGGGCTGCCGGACCGCCGGGGGGGCGAGCTGGGAAGAAGGGGCGCGTCGGGTCGGCGCGGACGCTCGGGGCATTCGGGAACTCCCTCGGTGAAGCGTTGGGGGTGTGGAAACCTACATAGGAGGGGAAATCTCCCGGAGCAACGGACAATGGCCCCCGTTCTTTCCCCAGAGGCGGGCCTGTCGCATTCCCACCGTGGGTGCGCCGCTTTAAGATGCCGAGCGTTTCGGAACCTGGACCCCACCCCATGCCTGCTCGTCCTCCATCCTCTCCTCGCGCTGGCGCCGGCCGTTCCGGCGGTGACGCGGGGGCGGACTCTCCATCGGCGAAGCCGTCAGCCCAGGCTCGCCCTCCGCGCGAGGCGTCCCCCGCCGACGAGGATTTCGCCGCACCTCCTTCCGGGGATGATGGCCCCGATGGCCCCGCCAACCCGGAGCTGTACGGTGACGCGCAGCCTCCGCGCTCCCGCACGGACGAGACGCGCGTGGGCGCCGTGCCCGAGTCGCGCGAGGAGGAGTCGCGCCGCGACGACGATGACGACAACTCCGAGTCCACGCGCGCCGGGCCGCCGGTGCAGATGCTGGTGCTGGCCGGGCCGGACCGGGGGCGCAAGAAGCGCTTCCAGGGCGTGCGGATGGTGGTGGGGCGCGGCAAGGACTGCGACTTCGTGCTCGACGACCAGTCGGTGTCGCGCCGGCACCTGGAGCTCGTCTACGGCCAGGCCGGCGTGGCGATGCGGGATTTGGGCAGCATCTCCGGCACCCAGGTGAATGACCAGCGCGTGGACGAGTGCCTCCTCAAGCACGGCGACGAAATCGCCATGGGGAAGACGCGCCTGCGCTTCGTGGACGAGGCGGAGCAGATCAAGGAGATGCGCGCCCAGGCGGAGGCGCGCGAGGCGGAGGAGAAGCGCGAGCGCGAGGAGGCCGCCAAGGAGAAGGATGAAGCCCGGAAGGCGGCGGGCGCGGCGCGGGGTACGGACGTGGATCCGAATGATCCCCGGCTGAACGAGATGACCAACGCCAACTACCGGGTGCCGGAGTCCCTCCAGGACAAGGGGGCGAACAACAAGGGGAAGGGCGCCATCGCCATCCCCCGTCCCAGGCCGCCTCCCCGGAGCGCCGTCACGGGCGGTGGTGGGGCGAACTCGAAGACGAAGCTGCTCATCGGCGTGGGCGGTGGCCTGGTGGTGCTGCTGATGATGGGCCTCTTGTTGACGCCCTCGGCGCCTCCGCCTCCTCCTCCAGTCGACCCGAACATCGAGCGCGCGAAGCTCTTGATGCAGAAGGCGCGCGAGGCGGTGCGGGCGGACGACTACGCCAACGCGGTTCGGCTGGTCGAAGAGGCGGAGAAGCTGCGGCCGGGCGCGGACGAGGAAGGCCTGGGCCGGGCGGCGAGCAAGCAGCTGGAAGTCATCCAAGCCTTTGACTCCGTGCGCGCGCTGATGACGGCCAACCAGTTCGACGAGGCTCGCGCGAAGCTGGAGGCCGCGCCGCAGGGCACGGCCAAGATGGACGACATCCGTCGCAAGCTGGAGACGGAGCTGGAGGAGAAGGACGCCGCGTTTCGCATCCAGCAGATGGAGGAGGCGCTCGCGGCCAGAGACCCGGAGGCGGCCCGGCCGCTGCTGGCGAAGGTGCCGGACCTGAACCGGCCCGCCTACTCGCAGAAGCTCCTGGACCTGGAGGCGGAGCTGGCGAAGGAGTCCGCGGACGGCGCGCGCAGAGACCGCGCCAACCGCGAGCGCGCCGCGATGAACGCCAAGGAGCAGCGCAAGCTCTTCCTCGAGGAGGCCTTCACGGATGTGGAGCGCCGCTTCAACGGCGGGGACTACACGCGCGCGGTGCTCGAGTGCGACCGCGTCGTGGAGAAGTACAAGGCGGAGAAGGACGTGAAGGAGCGGGCGCGCCAGTTGAAGACGCTCATCCCCCAGTTCCAGCGCTCGCTGGATGACGCGCAGAAGAAGCTGGCGTCCAACGCGCTGGAGTCCGCGTCCAAGCCCCTGCGTCGGGCGGCGGAGCTGTACCGGCAGATTGGCTTCCAGGGCTCGCTGGGCAACACGCTGGATGAGCAGCTCGCGTCGGCGGCCCTGGCGGCGGGACAGGCCGCGCTGAAGAAGGGCGACCTGTCCGGCGCGGGGATGAACTTCCGCGAGGCCCTGCGCCTCAACCCCGGGGACCGGCGGGCCCGCGACGGCCTGGACGAGCTGCAGAAGAAGGTGGAGGAGCTCTACATGCGCGCGTATATCGAGCGCGACAGGGACCCCGCGTCCGCGGCGGTGAAGTTCAAGATTGTCATCGAGACAGCGCCCGACGGCTCGGATACGAAGCGCAAGGCCGAGATGTACCTGAGCGAGATGCAGCCGTGAGCGGCCCTGCCTCAACAACGAAGGTTCGTGGAGAGATGGGATGAGCGAGTCGTCGCTGCGTGAACTCGGAATGGACCTCATCGAGGAGCGCCAGTTCGAGCGCGCCCTCGCCGTGTTCGCGGAGGCCGTACGTCGCGTCCCCGCGGACCACCGCTCGCGGATGATGGCGGCCCGGTGTCTGGCGGAGCTGGGCGAGCGTGAGCGCGCCGTCACGTCGTACCACGCGTGCGCGGAGGGCCTGTTGCGCCGCGACTACCTGCTGTCCGCCATGGCCGCGTGCAAGCAGGCCCTGGACCTGGCTCCCAACGAGCGGCGCCTGAAGGACACGTTGATTCGCGTCCACTCGCGCGCGGTGCGCAGCGCCCCGGGCCGCGCCGCCGTGCCCCCGCCGCTGCCGCCGGAGACGCTGTACGACGGCAAGGTGGAGACGGACCTGATGGGCCTCGTCGGCGAGGAGCTGTCCAACCGCGCCATCGAGGTGCTGGCCGCGCCGGACCCGGGCGGCTCGGCGGACCCCAACAGCCGGCCCCCGCTGCCGCTGTTCGCGGACCTGGACCGCGAGGCCTTCATCGACCTGGTGGGCCGCATGGCCTGGCGCCGGGTGCGGCCCGAGGAAGTCGTGAGCCGCGAGGGCGAGCCGACCGACCACCTCTACGTGCTCGTCGCGGGCAAGGCGGAGGTGACGCGGCAGATGGACGGCGAGGCGAGGACGCTGGGCTTCCTCGGCGGCGGCTCCATCTTCGGCGAGATTGCGCTGCTGACGGGCGCGACTCCCACCGCGACGGTGGCCGCGGTGTCGGACACGGAGGTCTTCGAGATTCGCCGCGAGCACCTCAACGCGGTGGCCAAGACTCACCCGGCCGTCCCGCAGATTCTGGCGGACTTCGCGCAGCAGCGCATGGCGCGAAACCTGATGGCGACCTCGCCCATGTTCCAGACGCTGCCGGAGTCCGAGCGCGGGGCGATGCTCCAGCGCTTCGCCTTCCGCGCGCTCCAGCCGAACGAGAAGGTGCTGGTGGAGGGCGAGCACTCGCCGGGCCTGTTCCTCGTCCTGGCCGGCGAGCTGGTGGTGCAGAAGGAGGACCCGGCGGGCGGCACGGTGACGCTGGGTGTGCTGCGCGAGGGCGATGTTGCGGGGGAGATCTCCCTGCTGTCGGGCCTGCGCGCGTCCGCCACCGTGGCGGCCACGCGCAAGACGGCGGCGGCCTTCCTGGAGCGCAACGCGTTCCACGAGCTGGTCCGGACCTTCCCGCACATCCGCACGTACCTGGAGCAGCTGTCGGAGCGCCGCCTGAAGCAGATTGGCGAGGCGCTCCGGCCGCTGGAGATCATCGACGCGGACGAGCTGGTGCTCGAGCCCGAGGCGGCGTGAGGAGCACATGGTGATGTTGTCGCGTTCGAAGGTGGTGGGGGTGGCGCTGGCGCTCGTCGCGGCCGGCGCGGTGCTCTTCTTCTGGCCGCGCCGGGAGCCGGGCGTCCCGGAGGCCATCACCCGGCAGGTCATCACCATGACGCGCGCCGCGGAGCAGAAGGACATCTCCGGGGTGATGGAGGGCGTGTCCGAGCGCTTCAAGACGGACGGTGGTTGGGACAACCGGCAGGTCCGGGGCGTGCTCACGGGCCAGGTGCTGCGCGGCCAGTGGGTCCGCATCTTCACGACGAACCTGGAGGTGCACGAAGTCTCGCCCTCGCAGGGCGACTTCCAGGCCCGCTTCATCTTCGGGCGCTCCCAGGCGGACAACCTGAAGGACCTGGCGGCGGACAGCGTGCTCAACGCCTACCTCATCGAAGGCACGTTCGAGAAGGAGACGGACGGTGAGTGGCGCATCGTCCGCGCCAAGTACCGTCCGCTGGAGGCGTCGGAGTTGCTGTAGTCGAGAGCGGCGCTACTGGAGCAGGACGCCCGTCTCGTTCATCCACGCCTTGGCCATGGCGCCCTGGCCGGACGACTCCAGGCCCTTCTTCACGGTGTCGATGCGCGAGGCCAGCTCCTCGCGCGTCGCGCCTTGTGAGCGGGCGCGCACGAGGCCGAAGTAGTAGTGCTGGCAGCCCGCCGCGTACGCGTTCTGCGCGAAGAGCAGGTCACCCATGGCGGTGTACGCCTCCGGCAGCGTGCCCGCGCCCGTGTCCGGCGCCACCGTGGCCAAGAGCGCCTTCGCACCCTCGTAGTCCTTGCGCTGCACCAGCAGCGCGCCCTTGGCGTACTGCGCTCGCGCCAGGCCCACGCCCTTCGCGGCGATGGCCTTGTCATAGGCCCCGAGCGCGTCGTCCTGCCGGCCCGCGGCCTCCAGCAGTCCACCGCGCGCCAGCCAGTAGCGGCCGTCCTGCTCCAAGAGGCCCACCTTCTTGCCGTCCGCGGAGGCCACCTGGATGGCGCCGAAGGTGCCCTCGTACGCGTCGAGCAGGGCCAGCGCGCCGGTGGCGTCTCCGGAGGCCTGGAGGCTGCGCGCGCCATCCAGGTAGAGCAGGGGAGCGGTGCGTCGCTTCGCCACCGCGGCCTCGAAGGCGGCTCGCGCCTCGGGGACCTTCCGCGCCGACAGGGCCCGCGCCCGCGCGAAGAGGGCGTAGACGTCATCCGGCACCGCCTTCAGCGCGGTGTCCGCTTCCTGGAGCGCCTCGTCCGCCGCGCCTCGCGTCAGCGCCAGCTCCGCCTTCAGCGCGCCCAGTCGCGAGCGCAGCGAGGGCGTCAGCTCGACTTCCTTCTCCGACGCGGTGGTGAGCGCGCGCTGCGCCTCCTCCAGCTTCTTGCCCTGGTACACGTACGCGAGGCCGGTGCCGAGCCGCGCCATCAGGTGGTCCGGGTTGACGCTGGTGGTCTTCTCGAAGACCTCCACAGCCTGGGCGTACTGGCCCTCGTCGAGCAGGGCCTCCGCGTACGCGGTGGTGAAGCGCGTGTCCCGGTAGGCGCCCTCCGCGGCGCGAGCGAAGGCCTGCCGCGCGCCGGGCAGGTCGCCCTTCGCCTGGAGCGTGAGGGCCAGGGCCAGCGTCAGCCGGGGGCTGCTCGCGCCCTGGGTCTGGAGGTCCGCGAGGTACTTCTCGGCCTCGGCCGTCTTTCCTGCCGCGAGCAGGTGGAGGGCGCGCGCGCTGTAGCGCTCGCCGGAGCGGGAGTCGAGCTCCTCCGCGCGGGCGAGGTACTCACGCGCCTTGGTGTCGGCGCCGGGCTGGTGGTGCTCCAGCCACAGCACCGTCTGGATGTCGGCGGCCAGGGCCTGGCCGTCGCGGGCCTGGGCGTCCACCTGGAAGAGCGTCTCCAGCTCCGCCATGGCGCGAGCGAGGTCGGCGGGGTTGCCCCGGAGGGCGGCGGAGCGGGCCGCGCGCATGCGCTCCTCCGTCTCCTTTCGGACGGAGCCCCGGTGGACGAAGTAGGTGACGGCGCCCGCGAGCACCACGGCCACCACGGCCACCTGCGTCAGCGCGCTCTTCCAACCTTCGCGCCGCTTCCAGTCGCCCTGAACGTCGGTGCCCATGGACCCATCTCCCCGCGCTGGAGTTGGATGCTATTAGGTACGCCCCTCCCAGGTGTCAATGGAGCGGGCCCCGAGCATGGGAGGAGTGAGCAATGGCGGTCCACACGGCGCTGTCCCCCGACGTCTTCACTCGTGTCGCCGACACCTTCGGGCTGGGGAGTGTGCGGAGCGTGACGCCCATCCCCCAGGGCTCCATCAACACCAACCACCGGTTGGAGACGGACTCCGGCCGCTACTTCGTTCGCCACACGACGGTGCGCTCCCCGGACGACCTGCGCTTCGAGTCCGCGCTGCTCGCCCACCTGGCCGCCCACCACTTCCCCTCGCCCGTGCAGCTCCCCACCCGCGACGGAGAGACCTTCGTCGAGTTGGAGGGCGGGCGTGTCAGCGTCTTCCGCTGGCTGGCCGGTGAGGAGCTGCGCCACCCGAACCTCACCGCCGAGCACCTGGAGCGGTTGGGCACGGAGCTGGGCAAGCTGCACCGCGACACGCAGTCCTTCGGCGGCGCGCGCGCAAACCCCTACTCGCCAGACGTGGTGCGCGGGTGGCTGGCGGAGCTGTCGCGTCACCCGGACGCGACGCTGGTCGCGATTGCAGGAGAGCTGGAGCGCCTGCTCGCCACCGCCGAGTCCCAGCGCCAGGGCCTGGAGCCGCTCGGCGTCATCCACGCGGACCTCTTCACCGACAACGTGAAGTGGCTGGGCGCGAGCGTGGGCTCGTTCTTCGACTTCGAGATGGCCTGCCGGGAAGCCTACGGACTGGACGTGGTCATCACCCTGAACGCCTGGTGCTTCGACGGCGGCGCGTACCTTCCGGACCTGTGCCAGGCGCTGGTGCGCGGCTACCAGGACATCCGGCCGCTGGCGCCCGTGGAGCGGGCCAACCTCTTCGGCCACGCGCTCTTCGGGGCGGTGCGCTTCACGGCCAGCCGCATCCGCGACTACCACCTGTCCCCGCTGCCGGCGGACAAGCTGGTGCGCAAGGACTACCGGACCTACCTCACCCGGGCGCGCGCGCTGTCGACGATGGGCCCCGCGGGCTACGCGAAGCTGCTGGGGCTGTGAGCTCTCGGGGCGCAAGGCGCGCGCCCCGAAGAGCCTGGATGCCTCGGACGACTCAGATGCCGGAGAGGATCCTCCAGCGGCCATCCTCCAGCCGGAACACCATCTGCTCCAGCTCCGCCTCCTTCTGGGGGCGGGGGGTGAGGCTGGGCATGCGCCAGCTCACCTTCCAGTAGTAGATGGCGGTGGCCACGTCCTTGCCCACCTGCACGCGGCGCACGTCAATCTCCACCTTGGGCGACTGGAGCTGCGGGAAGAGCGCCTCCAGGTAGGGCACCAGGTTGGTCGCGTTCAGGTCATCCTCGGGGTCGCCGGGCGTGCCGCCGTCCTCGCGGAAGTCCTTGGACACGAGGGCCTGGATGGCGTTCGCGTCGCGTGCCTCGATGGCAGACCGGTACTGCTCCATCACTGACAAAATGGCCCGCGTATCGGAGGTGTCGTCGATTTCAGTGCCGGGGATGCGCTTCGGAGCGCAGGCGGCCAGGAGGGTCAGGGCGCAGACAGCGAGGAAGCGGATGAGCATGGCGGGGCCTTACGAAGACAATGGATGAGAAGTCAACCCATTCCCCGGGCCCCACCTGCACTCCGCGTGCCTCAGCCCTTTCGGATGACTTCGGAGATGAACCGGTTGAGCACCGGAATCTCGTTGTCGAGAATCTTGAGGCCCTCGCCCTGGATGATCTTCTCGCCGATGAGCGCCAGCGGCTTCATCAGGAAGGGCAGCTTGAGGGAGATTTCGCCGTCCATCGACCGCTCGGTCTGCCCGGCGCCCAAGTCACGGAAGCGCATGGTGCCGGTGTTCACCAGCATCTTGGAGATGGTGCCCGACGTGGGCGTGTTGGTGAACGTGAGCTCCTTGCGGCGCTTGTCGTAGGTGGACGTCTCGATGAAGGCGAACCACTCGGGCGGCACGCGCTTGGGGCCGATGCTCTCGATGACCGGCTTGGGGCGGTAGCGCACCTTGCGCTTCACCAGGTCCCCCTCCGTCTTCACTTCAATCGGCGCCAGCTCCAGCAACACGCCGTGGTGCTTGAGGAGGAACTCGAAGTACCGCTCGTCGAGGAGCGCGCGCTCCACCTCGTCCACCGTCCCCTGGATTCGCTGCCTCGTCTCGAACCGCATCGCTTCCCTCCTGATGGCCTGGCTCGTCGCCGCTGTGTGGGCTGCCTGCCTAGCGGAAAGCGCGGCTAGCGGAAAGCCTGTCGTGGCACCAGGGCTCCCCGGAAGGTCTTCTCTTCGAAATCACACCGCTCCTGCCACTCCTGGGCGGTGGCCTTGAAGGCCGTCCCGAAGTCCGGAAGGACCCCGACCTCGTGGCGCACCGCGCCGCAGTCTCCCGAGAGATAGGAAGCCTCCACCTTCACGCGCAAGGCCTCCCGGCGGAGGGCCTCCGGAAGTGAATCGTCCGCCAGCGCACGTTGCAGGTACTCGCCGGCGAGCACGGGCGAGCCGACCTGCTGGAGCCGGCGGCCCAGGAGGTAGTTGAGGTACGCGTCATGGGGCACGGCCTGGAGCGCGCGCGTCAGCATCAGCAGGCGCAGCTCCTCGCGCGTCGACTGGAAGTAGGCGTTGATGGCCTCGCGTCGCGCGGTGGAGTCCAGCGCGGCGAGCTTCACCTGGGCGGTGCGCGTCAGCTCGGGCGTGGCGTCCAGGGAGAGGACCTCGTCCAGGTACTTGCGCGCCTGCTCGGGCTGCTGGCGTCGCGCCTCCACGTCCGCGCGGGCCATGGCGACCTCGGCCGCGGTGACGGCCTGGGCCTTCACCTGATGGGCGAGCGTGGAGAGCACGGCGGTGGCCTCGTCGTAGCGCTCCAGTGAGGAGAGCGCGGCGGCTTCGCCCAGGCGGAACGAGGGCTCCTCGGGCTGGAGCGAGGCGGCGCGGGTGTAGCGCTCCAACGCGTCCTCGGGGTCACCCACGAGGGACGCGCGCGCGGACTCGGTGAGGCGGGCGACTTCGCGGGCACAGGCGCGGCTGAAGAGGCTGCCGGCGCGGAAGCGCGCGAAGGCCCGGGCGATGGCCGTGTCGTCGAGGGGCAGGGCGTCCACGTAGCGCTCCCACTCCGAGACGAGTTCATCGAGCGGGCGTCCGTACGCGTCGTCGAAGTCCGCGTGGGCGTAGAGCGCGCGCAGCTTGTCCGCGCCGTAGGTGTCCGCGAGGTACAGCAGGAAGGAGCCGGCCACGGTGTACGCGCGCGCGGGAGCGGACTGGTAGAAGCCGCGCGGTCCCATCAGCGTGCGCATGTCCGGGGCCAGCTTCTGGCGACGCATGCCGGAGGCCCACTGGTGCAGCGTGAGGTCTCCCTGCGCGGGGCCGTCCGCGGCGACGGCGAAGCCCTCGATGACGCCCATGAGGGGCCAGAGTCCCAGGCGCGTGGTGACTCGGAACGGGCCGCTGCCGGCGGGGGCGGCCATGACGTGCGCCAGCTCGTGGTGCAGGGTGGAGTGGGGGAAGGGCTTGTCCTGGATGTGCAGCTCGTAGCGCCAGGGCTTGGCGTACTGGGTGCGGCCGGCGCCCACGAGGCGCTGCTTCTCCTCCTCGTTGCGATAGAGCCACACGCGGATGCGCTCGGTGGGGGCCACGCCGAGGAATCGGTGGACCTGCATCCACCGGAACTCCATGTCGCGGGCCAGGCGGTCCACGTCCTCGCGCGCCTTGCCTCGGGGGTAGTGGAGGCGGAAGTGCTCCGTGTCGCGCACGCCGCCCAGGGTGTCCGCCAGGTAGGCGTCCGTCATGCGCGTGCGCAGCTGGGGGCCCTTCACCTCCAGGAAGAGGATGGCGGCCAGGGGGAGCACGAGTGGGACGAGGGCCCAGGGACGCAGGCCGGCGCGACGCAGGGTTCCGGTTCCGACGTCCAAGAGCGCCGCGGCGAGCCCCACCAGCACCCACGCCCACAGGAGGGTCTCCAGGCGGAACCAGCCCAGCGCGGGCGTCATCACCAAGGCCTCGTCATAGAGGGGGCCGGGCAGGTGTCCCAGGAAGTGGTTGAAGGCGAAGACCTGGGGGCCCGCGACGATGGGCCACACGGTGGGGATGAGCGACAGCAGGACGAGGAGCACGTGCAGGCCCACCCCTCGGGAGGGCCGCCGGGCCTTGAAGCCGCAGAGGACGCCCGACGCCGAGGCCAGGACGGCCGAGGGGAGGGTGAGCATGGGATAGAAACCCACCAGCTCGAAGGGGTCGCACGAGGTGCGCAGCCAGGCGAAGACGGTGGAGGCGAGGAAGGGGGGGACGAGCGCGCCGACGTTGAGGAGGACGGCGGTGCCCAGGGCGCGGCCCACCGCGGCGCCGGGGCTCTGGGGGACGGCGGCGGTGGGGAGGCGGGGCTCCTGGCCGAGAATGATGCGGCGTTCCTGGAATGCGGCGGCGACGCCTGGACCCCCGCCGAGCAGGCCCACGGCGATGGCCAGGGCCAGGCTCAGCTCGAAGCCGGGGACCCCGAAGAGGGGGAGGAGGACGAGGGCCGAGCCGCCGCCCGCCAGCAGGAGCAGGGGGGCCAGGACGGCCGGGCGGCGCGACAGAGCGCGGGCACGGTTGAGGACTTGCTCCATGGCCTCCCCTATACTCCCCAGCCGCATGTCCGAACAGAAGACAGGTCCCGAGCACCGCCAGCACGGGCGCGCGCCCATCGAGCTGAAGGTCGACTACAAGAAGCTCAACTCGTTCTTCGCGGACTACACGAAGAACATCAGCAAGGGTGGCACGTTCATCAAGACGAAGAAGCCGCTGCCCATCGGCACGCGGTTTCTCTTCAAGCTGACGGTGCCCCACCGGGAGGCGCCCTTCGAGTTGTTGGGCGAGGTGGTGTGGTCCAAGGCGGACGGCGACGAGCCGGGCATGGGCATCCGCTTCATCTACAGCAGTGATTCGCAGCGGGTGGAGTTCGAGACGGTGGTGGAGCGGCTCATGTCCGACAGCCTGGGGCCCGAGCTGACCGAGAAGCTGCTCAACAAGCCGCTGCATCCCCAGCACCCATGAAGACGACGCGTCGGCTCGCGGTCCTGCTGCTTCCATTGCTGCTGGGCGGCTGCCAGCAGGAAGCGCAGGGTCGACAGCCTTCGACGCCTCCGGCCCCCGTGCGACCGCCCGTCACCGACGTCACCGCGAAGGACTACGTGAGCCCGCCGTTGCCGCGTGCGCACGTGCGGCTCAAGGACGCGTTCGGTGGGGTGCATCGGGTGGAGGTGGAGGTGGCGGCGACGCCGGACTCGCGTCAGCGCGGGTTGATGTGGCGCACGGAGCTGGCGGAGGGGAAGGGCATGTTGTTCCTCTTCCCGACGCAGGAGATGCAGGGCTTCTGGATGCGCAACACGCTCATCTCGTTGGACATCATCTTCATCACCTCGGACCTGCACATCGCGGGAGTGGTGTCGCGCGCGGTGCCGAAGACGCTCGACTCGCGCTCGGTGGGAGCGCCGAGCCAGTACGTGCTGGAAGTGCCAGCGGGCTGGGCGGAGAAGATGGGCGTGCGCAAGGGCTCGCCGGTGGAGTTCGAGGGCGTGTCGAACATCCGCATCGTGCCGTGACTGACGGTGTAGGGCCGGTAGGATTGCGCGTCATGCGAATCCGTCCGGTGTGGTGGTGGGCCCTTTCTGTCGTGACGTGGCTCGGCTGTGCGACCGTCGCATCTCCTGCTGCGCAGGCGGACGCCGCGGTCCGCGAGTGCGACACCCCCGCGAGTGACCAGTGCGTCAAGCTTCTCTGTCTGGGAGATGCCTGCGGCTTCTATCGCTGCGAGGACGACCTCTCCGGAGACATCGAGCGGGCCCTCTTCCCGCCCGCGCGTCCACCCGCGGCGGCAGCGGCACCAGGGCAGGGGCCTCGACGGAATTGGGGAGGAGCACAGAACCTCCCGCGCGGCGCGGTCATGACGTTCCCCAACTGGAACGGTGCTCCCGAGCGCATCATCCCGCCGTCACGGCAGCTCACGCCCGGCCGATGGGAGAAGCATCACATCTTCCCGCAGGCGCAGGACCTGGCGATGTGGTTCGAAGCCCAGGGCGTGAAGATCCACGACTACACCATGCCGATTCCGCGTGACCTGCACCGGCGTATCCACGATGGAACAGGGCGAGGTGGGGCTTGGAACGACGCCTGGCGCGAGTTCATCTTCATGCACCCCTCGGCTCCGCCCGAGGCCATCTACAGGCATGCGGGAGAGCTCATCCATCGCTTCCAGCTCATCGATGGTCCCATTCAGCCCTACTATTCGCGCCCAGGAGCGTGAGGACGGATGCCCCGGATTTTCTGGCTGACCGAGGACAGGGTGGTCGCGGCGAAGTACGGTGGCGAGGTCAACGGATGGCACAAGCAGTCGCTGCCCGGCGCGCGGTGCCACGTGTGTGGCTTCACGTGGACCAGCGTCGGCCATCAATACCCCAACGTCGACCTGTCACAGCTTCCCGAGCGCCATGAGTTCGAGAGGGCTCGGCCCGAGCCCTTCCTTGAGTTCGCGCGTCTGCGTGAGCTGGTTCGTCCTCTGGCGCCTCCGCATGCGGAGTTGCCTCCTGGCACGGGCTTTGGCCCGTTGGTGGGACAGGTTTCTGGGGAGCTGGGGCCCATCACATGGGTGGGGATGCTGAAGCTTCTCCTTCGTCGGGATGCACTGGAACGCCTGGAGGCGGAAGGCGTGAGGGGGCTGTTCCCTTGTCGGACCGAGCTGCGATACCGCAAGAAGGATGCGCCTGAGATGTTGGAACTCCAGGTGGCGCCACACGGTCGGCTACATCCGGACTGCATTCCCCAGGATGTGCCGCCACCCTGTCCGACGTGCGGCCGTTACGGCATCAGTCGGCCGGACGAGCCTGTCCTGGACGCGGCGTCACTCCCTGCCGAACTGGACCTGTTTCGCGTGGGGAACTTCGCCACGATGATGATTGGCACCGAGCGCTTCATGGAAGCGGTGCGTCGGCTGGAGCTGGAGGGGATTTCTTTTCAGGAATTGCCGATGCGGGACTCGTAGCGCAGCGCCACGTTCGTTGCCCGTGCGTGACGTTGCTCGCGCGTGACGTGATGAAGAAGTGACGCACTGAACAAGCTGCCGCCACACAGCCTCCGCAGGATGCGCTCGCGCTCGTGCCCTCACGTGGCGGGCGCGAAACCCCTGGAGGAAGTGCTTCATGTCTTCACGACTGCTGCGGCTCGCGACCGGCGCGATGCTTCTGGGTAGCTCCTTGGCCATCACCGCCTGCGAGGGCGACACCGGTCCCTCAGGTCCCGCTGGCTCCAATGGACAGGATGGCTCGGACGGGCAGCCCGGCGCCCCTGGTGACGATGGCGCCCCCGGTGAGAACGGTGAGCCTGGTCCCTCGGGCCCCGGTACACAAGGCCAGCCCGGCCCCGGCGCCGTGACGCGCGCGCCCGGCGTCGAAGCCAGCACGCCGCTGTCCTCCGTCATCGCGCTCACCTTCCGTGGCGACCTGGGCACCGGCGCCACGAACCTCGCGGAGTACGTGAAGGTTCGCGTGGACCAGGTGGTCGCCGGCTCACTGCCGACGCCGATGGTCTTCCCCCTGTCCTCCGCGTCCACCGACTCCGTGCGCACGGTGCCCGGCCTGTTCTCCTCCACCGTCATCAAGTGGATGGACCCCATCACCTTCAGCAAGACGGGCCCGCGCTTCGGCGCCAACGTGGACTACATCGCGTTCTTCGGTGACGGCTGGTCCGCGCAGGACAACGCGCCCCAGTTCCGAGGGAGCAGCGCCGCCGGCTGGATGTGGATCAACCACGAGTACATCTCCGGCACGAAGCCTCGCGTCGGCACCGCGCCCATCGGCCAGCACCTGGACTTCGCGCGCTTCCTCCGCAACAGCGGCACCCTGTCCAACACCGTCACGGACGGCACCTCGTGGCAGGACGACGCCATCACCACCTACAACAAGGAATGGAAGAAGCAGGTCGGCGGCACCTGGATGCGCGTGGTGCAGGACCCCGCCACCGGCGAGTGGGCCGTGGACCGCACCGCGAGCAACCTGCGCTACGACGCCTCCAGCGCGACCCTGGCCAAGGTGGTCGGCGTGACGCTGTCCGGCGTGGACCGCGATGACTCCGGCGCCGACCTGCCCGTGGGCGTCGTCGCCGGCACGCACTCCAACTGCTCCGGTGGACAGACGCCGTGGGGCACCATCTTCACCGGCGAGGAGAACGTGCAGGGCGTCTACGGCGACCCGGAAGGCAGCCTGTGGACCGGGAAGAACGACTGGATTCCCAACGCGCCCGGCATGGTCGCCGGCGCCCCCCTCGCGCCGGACCTCTCGGCTCCCGCGTCGGGCGACATGGTCAGCTCCGACGCGCGCTCGTCGCACCGGAAGGACGGCTACGGCTACCTGACCGAAATCGACCCGGGCCAGCCCGCCGACCTCTGGTACGGCAAGGACGCGTCCAAGCCCGGCGCGGGCCACCGCAAGCTGGGCATCATGGGCCGCGCCCACTGGGAGAACGCGGCCTTCGTCGTCGACGCGAACTGGAAGCTGCTCGCGGGCCAGCCCATCGTCATCTACGGCGGTGATGACCGTCGCGGCGGTCGCATCTTCAAGTTCGTCTCCAGCCGTCCGTACACGGCGGGCATGACGAAGGCGGAGACTCGCGCGCTGTTGGACCAGGGCACGCTCTACGCCGCGCACTTCGCGGGCCTGGACAACAGCACCGGTGACACCCTGGTGGGCGGCGCGATTCCCACCGAGCAGGTGCCCGGACAGGGCCGCTGGGTGGCGCTGAGCCTCGACAGTACAGACCTCGCGCCGAACGGCGAGGCCTTCGGTCAGCCGACGATGACGGTGGGCACCGCGCTGCGCGATGCCAGCTACAACGCCATCGGCGGCTTCACCGACGACGACCAGCTGCGCAAGCTGCTGTTCACCGCGGCGAACAAGGTCGGCGTCATGGAACTCAACCGCCCCGAGGACCTCGAGTGGAACCCGAAGGACCCCAGCGGCACGCCGCTCCTGTACGTGGCCTTCACCGAGCACGGTGACCCGACGGCGCTGGACCAGCAGGGCCGCGTCGCCACCGCCACGCGGAGCCAGGAGGGCGTCTGGGGGACGAAGGCTCGCGCCGCCACCGACAACCGCGCGACGGACCGCGTCGGCTCCATCTTCGGCATTCGCGAGGCCAACACGGCGGCGCCGGGCACCTCGCGCACGTTCACCTTCTTCCGCATGTGGAAGGGCGAGACGGCGGCGACGAGCGTCACGCCCGAGTTCTCCGCGGCCAAGCCGGACAACATCGCCATCGACCGTGACGGCGGCGTGTGGTTCGGCACCGACGGCAACTTCGGTGTCAACAAGGTGGCCGACGGCATCTACTACCTGAACCAGAACCCGGCGCATCGGGAGAGCGCGTACTACCGCAAGGCCTTCCGCGTGCTGTCCATGCCGAGCGACGCGGAGGCCACCGGCCCCGCGTTCAGCCCGGACATGAAGACCCTGTTCGTCAGCGTCCAGCACCCGGGCGAGGACAGCTACAGCGTCTGGCCGTAGTCGCGCGCCCCTCCAGGAGAACGCCACCTCATGTCCATCATGTCGAAGGGAGGCGCCAGGGCTGTCCTCGCCCTGTGCCTCGCGCTGGGAAGTCTCTTTGCCTCCGCGGGAGTCGTGTGGCGACAGCGCGCCGCGCCGCGCATCCCCGAGCCTCCCTTCGACCCGCTCGCGCAAGCCCTGGCGAGCGGGAGCACCGTGGCCAACCGCGAGGCTCCCATTCCGTCCATGTGCTACACGAAGACGGAGGGCCTCTCGAACCCTTGCTGGACGTGTCACACCGGCGGCGTCGGCTTCAACGTCATGGACGACGAGTCGCTGCAGGCCGACTACGCCTTCAGCGACGTGGGCCTGCTGAACCAGTGGAGCAACCTCTTCGCGGACCGCACCGCCGCGCTGGCGGACATCTCCGACGACGAGGTGCTCCAGTACATCCGCGAGGACAACTACGCGCCCCTGCGTGAGTCGCTGCTCCAACGTCCCGGAGGCTTCAAGGGTTGGGTGCCGGACCTGGACCTCGCGCGAGGCTTCGACGCGGAGGGCTTCGCGCTAGACGGAAGCGGCTGGCGAGCGGTTCGCTACAAGCCGTTCCTCGGCACGTTCTGGCCGACGAATGGAAACACGGATGACATCTTCATCCGGCTTCCCGATGCATTCCGACGCGACGCCGAGGGAAGACTCTCGCTGGACGTGTATCGGCTCAACCTCGCCATCCTCGAAGCGGCGATGACGGTGGACCCCGCGCTGCTGGAGGTGAAGACAGCAGTGCGACGGGTGGAGCCGGTGGACGAGCGCTCGGGCGGCGTGGACGTGAATGGAGACAGCGTGCTCACGGCGGGAGTCGAGGAGGTGCGCGGCCTGCCGAAAACGTACGCGGGAGGCGCCGCGAAGGTCGCCGTGCGCAGGGACTTCTATCCGCGCGGCGTCGAGTTCCTCCACACCGTGCGGTACGTGGACCCGGATGCGCCCACGTTGTTGTCGGCGCGCATGAAGGAGGTCCGCTACTCGCGCAAGGACGAGGAATACACGGGCGAGCAGGTGATGGCCTTCTACGCGGCGGAGCAGGAGAAGAAGATGCGCAACCGGCTGCCCGCGTTTCCGGGCACGCCCGAGCTGGGCCTCATCAACGAGTTCGGCTGGCGCCTCCAGGGCTTCATCGAGGACGGGAAGGGCCGCCTGCGCGTGCAGACGCTGGAGGAGCACGCGTTCTGCATGGGCTGCCACACCAACCTGGGCGTGACGGTGGACCAGACCTTCGGCTTCCCTCGCAAGGTGCCGGGCAGGGAAGGGTGGCGCCATCAAGACCTGCGCGGCCTCCGCGATGTGCCGCAGGCGGGCCACGCGAAGCCGGAGGTGCTGACGTACTTCGAGCGGGTGAAGGGCGGTGACGAGTTTCGCGCGAACGAGGAGTTGCTCACGCGCTTCTTCCCGAGCGGCGCCGTGGATGAGAAGTCCGTGCGTCGCGCCGCGCCCGGAGGCGACAAGGACCTCGCGTGGCTGCTGACACCCTCGCGTGAGCGGGCCGTGGCGCTGGGCCGCGCGTACATGGTGCTGGTCCGCGAGCAGGGCTTCACGAAGGGCCGCGACACGCTGCTCGCGCCTCCGAGGAACGTGCTGCCTCAGGTGGAGAATGGCTCCACGGGACTGGAGGACGCGGGCCTCATCTTCGAGGACGGTCGACTCCACCTCGCGTGGGAATGAGGCGGGCCTACTTCGCCGAGTGGCGCTCCACGAACTCGCTGGCGCGCAGCAGCAACTGCTTCATCGTCACGGTGCCCAGGAACTCGCCCTGGGCATCAATCACCACCACCGGGTCGTAGACGGCCTCCGGCGCACGTGCCATCGCCAGCCCGACGAGCGCCGTCACCGCCATCTGGTCCTCGACCACCAGCGGAACCTCCCTCTGCCCATTGCCCGACGCGAGGCTTCGGCGCGTCACCAGCGCCTTGGGCCGCGCACCGTCCAGCACCACCACGTGGTCCACCTGCGGCGCATCGCGGAAGAGGTTGCTCACGACTTCGGACGGCGCCGCCGCATCCACCGTGGCGCGGCGAATCACCAGTCCGCCCACCGTGCTGTCATCCGCGGGCTCACTCAGGAGCAGCGCACGCATCGCCTCGCGACGCCGCGACTCGAATGCCTCCGTGGGACGTCCGGGCACCGGAGCGGGACGGGCCAGCAGATAGCCCTGCGCGTGACGGATGCCCAGCCGCAGCAGCACCATCATCTCCTCCCATGTCTCCACGCCCTCGGCGATGAGGATGGCATCCACGCTGGAGGAGAACGCCACCAACGACTTCACCAGGTGCTGTCGGTAGTCGTGCAGGTGGATGTCTCGCACCAACGCCTGGTCCAGCTTGATGAAGCGCGGCACGCAGTGCACCAGCGTCACCAGGCCCGAGTGCCCCGCGCCGAAGTCATCCAGCGCGAGCCCGAAGCCCTGCTCCGCGCACTCGCGCGTGAGCCGTTGGAGCAGTGCCCCATCCTCGATGACCGCCTTCTCGGTCAGCTCCAGCACCAGGTGCCGAGGCCCCAGCCCGTGTCGCTCCAGCAGCGCCAGCGTGGAGCCATCCCCGAAGCGCGGGTCGCTCAACACGTCCGGGCTCACGTTGAAGAAGAAGGGCGCGCGCCGCTGGTCCTCCGGCAACGTGGCGATGCGGCGCAGCGCGGACGTCCAGCACGCGCGCTCCAGCTCCCACGTGTAGCCGGATACCCGCGCATGCAGGAACAGCTCGTTCGGAGACTCGAGTGTTCCCTGTCCGCGCGAGAGCACCTCGTGCCCGATGACCTCGCCATCCCTCAAATCAACGATCGGTTGGAAGGCGGAAGTCACCCCGGGCTCGGAGCCGTTCCACAACCAGAGGGGAATCGGACCGGGCTGTCGGACGAGGGGGTGGGTCATGACGGGGCAAATGTTACCTGATGGTACCCACGTCTACAGTTCATGCCTGCGCACTACCGCAGCAACTCCTACTCGGCGTACGAGTGGACGGCCTCTCCAAGGCTTGGTCGCCCCTGACATCCGGGGAATCCCGCTCATGGGGCGCGAATTCGAGAAATTTCGCCCTGCGTGGAGGCCGCCTCCTCAGCGGGTTGGACGGGTGCGATGGGCTCGGGAACCTGGGCCAGGGTCGCCTGGGTGGCCACCGCGTCCAGGCTCTGACCTTCTTCCCACTGCACGGAGGACAGCGCGCGGAAGCGACGCGCGAGCGACGCCAACTCCACGGCCTTGAGCTGGGCCTGTCCGCTGCGCAGCGACAGCAGCGCCACGCGTGCGCGCTCCAGCAATGCGACCTCCGCGCGCAGCCTCGCGAGGATTCGCTCACGACGCACCTTCAGCTCGCCCAGCCGCTCGACTTCCTCCGCGAGCGAGGCCGCCGCCGCCTCCAACTGCCGCCGCGCCACCGCATCCGTGCTGGCCTTCGCGCCCCGCTCCAGCTCCTCGCGCTCCGCTTGAAGCTCGGCTTGCGCGCGCTCCTCGAGCTGCGCCTCCACACCGGCCCACTCGGAGGCCAGCTCCACCGCGTCACGGGTGATGCGCGCCAACGTGCGGGCCAGCTCCTCGCGCGCGGGCTCCCGGGGCAACAGCGCGAGCGACTGTCCACACTGGCGATACAGCGCGAGCGCGCGCTCGCACTGCGTCCGGAAGTCTCCGGCCAGTCTTGGAATCAGCTCCTCGGCGCGCGCCTCCACGGGGTCCGCCGTGAGGGCCAGGTGCGCCGCGACGGAGCTCAAGCCGACGAAGAGTCCAAGAATCGCGCCCGTCGCGCCCGCCGCGAGCAGCGCGGGCGTGGCCAGGTCCGCCAGGCGCGCGGAGAACACGCGCGCAATCTCCACGCCGCCCAGGGTGAGTCCCGCGCCCAGCAGCGCGCCGAGCCCCAGGTGCACGAGGGTGGGGCGAGCCTCCGCCACCTGTCCCTCCACGCCCTTCTCGCTCAGCCGCGCGCGCACCAGCAGCGAGCCCGCCGCCGCCGCGCTGCACGCCACCGTCCACGCGGGCGCCATCCCCAGCGCATACGGCACCGCCGTCAGCACCACTCCCAGCCCCCCCAGGAGGATGCGGTCCCACCGGTCTCCCTGCGCACAGGCCAGCACCACCGCCGCGGGAACGAGCCAGGCCAGGGGAAGTGGCAGGCCGATTCTCGCGGTGACGAGCTGGAGCAGGCCCGCGCCGGCCCCCGCGGCGAGGGCACGCGTGACGGTGCGCTCAAAGGCTTCTCGGTGGTGCAACTGCAAAATGGTGGCGTTCATCGACGCTCCGAACCCGGAGGAAGGCCAAGGGGGCTCCCCCTTTCACGCGCGGCCGAATTAAAAGGTCTGCCGGATGAAAGCCCCCCCTGTCCCCGTGGTGATGCGAGCGCTGGTCCTCAAGGCCTATGACGGGCGGCCGGAGTCCCTCCAGGTGGAGCGCCGAGCCGTGCCCCGGCCCACCACGAAGCAGGTGCTGGTGCGGATGGCGGCGTCGCCCATCAACCCGGCGGATCTCCAGTTCGTGCGGGGCCAGTACGGGCTGCGCAACGAGCTGCCGACGGTGCCGGGCTTCGAGGGCAGCGGCACGGTGGTGGCCGCGGGCGGCCTGGCGGGGCAGCTCCTGGTGGGGCGCCGCGTGGCGTGCGTCGCGCCCGTGGGAGGTGACGGCCTGTGGGCCGAGTACGCGGTGGTGCCGCTCCAGCAGTGCATTCCCCTGCGCGCGCACATCACCTTCGAGCAGGGCGCCAGCCTCTTCGTCAATCCCTTCACCGCGTGGGTGCTGATGGAGCGCGCCAAGGAAGGCGAGCACGCGGCGCTGGCACAGACGGGCGCGGCGAGCAGCGTGGGGCGGATGCTGGGCGCGCTGGCGCGACGGCGGGGCGTGCCCATGGTGCACGTGGTGCGGCGCGCGGAGCAGGTGGAGCTGTTGCGCGGGCTGGGCGCGGAGCACGTGCTGAGCAGCGACGAGCCGGAGTTCCAGGAGCGCCTGCGCCTCATGTGTCACGAACTCAAGGTGACGCTCGCCTTCGACGCGGTGGCGGGGCGGCTGACGGGCCAGTTGTTGAGCGCGCTGCCGGAGGGCGGACGCGTGACGGTGTATGGCGCGCTGTCGGAGCAGGAGTGCCGCTTCGACCCGGGCGACGTCATCTTCGGGCGCAAGACGGTGGACGGCTTCGCGCTCTCGGAGTGGGCTCGCCGGGGCTTTGGCCGCGAGCAGCTCAAGGCGCTGATGGGCGTGCCGTCGCTGGTGGGACGCGAGCTGGAGACGCCCGTGCGCGCGCGGCTGCCGCTGGAGTCGGCGGGGGAGGCGGTGCGCATCGCCTCGGCGGACATGACGTCCGGCAAGGTGCTCTTCATGCCCGAGCAGGGGTCGATGGTGTGAAGGCCGCTCAGGCCTTGTCGCGGGAGATGGGGCCGACCTTCGCCTTCGTCACCCGCAGATAGTCCGCGGGCGCCAGCACCAGCTGCGTGCCGCGCACGCCCGCTGAGACGGCCACCTCGTCGAACAGCTCCAGCGTCTCGTCGACGTAGACGGGATAGTCCTTCTTGCCGCCGATGGCCGTGCAGCCGCCGCGCACGTAGCCGGTGAGGGGCTGAAGCTCCTTGAGCGGCACGGTGTCCACCTTGCGGTCTCCGCTCAGTCGCGCCAGCGCCTTGAGGTCCAGCTCCGCGTTGCCGGGCACCACCGCCATCAGCACGCCGGTGCGGTCGCCTCGCGCGACGAGCGTCTTGAAGACCTGCTCCGGGGGCATGCCCACCTTGGCGGCCACCGACTCCGCGGAGAGGTCCTCCGGGTCCACCTCGTAGTCGCGCAGCGAGTACTTCACGCCCAACGAGTCGAGCAGCCGCGCGGCGTTCGTCTTCATGACCTCAGACTCCGAGCACCGCGGCCGCGGCCTTCACCCGTGCGAGCGCGTCCTCGGGCGAGATGCCCACCGCGGACAGGTGCCCCATCTTCCGACCCTTGCGCGCGTCGCGCTTTCCGTACAGGTGCAGCCGCACGCCGGGCAGCGCCAGCGCGTCCTCGAACCGGGGCCCTCCTTCGCGCAGCCACAAATCCCCGAGCAGGTTGACGATGGCCGCCGGACGCACCACCTCCACCGAGCCCAGGGGCAGGTTGCACGCCGCGCGCACCGCCTGCTCGAACTGCGACGTGAGGCAGGCGACCTCCGTCGAGTGGAAGCTGTTGTGCGGACGCGGCGCCAGCTCGTTCACCAGCACGGTGCCGTCGCGCAGCAGGAACAGCTCCAGCACCAGCAGGCCCTCCACTTGAAGCGCCTGGGTGATGTCGCGCGCCAGCTCCGTGGCGCGCTCGGCGACATGGGCCGGCAGCGGGCCGGGCAGCAGCGACCACGCGAGGATGCGCTCCTCGTGGTGGTTGAAGGCGGGCGGATACACCGCCAGCTCTCCCTTCGGGCTGCGAGCGACGAGCACCGACAGCTCCGACTGGAGGTCCAGCGCGGCCTCCACCACGACGGAGCGCTCACCCAATTCGCGCCACGCGGCGGGGGCCTCGGCGGGCGTCTTCACCTCCACCTGACCGCGACCGTCGTAGCCACCCTCGCTGGACTTCACGAAGCACCGGCCGCCCAGCGCCTGGATGGCCTGGGCCAGCTCGTCCGCCGAGTGCGCCTCGCGCCACGGCCCCACGGGGAAGCCGCCCTTGGCGAGCCAGCCCTTCTGTCGACCGCGATGCTGGATGACATGCAGCACGGACGCGCCCGGACGCATGGGCGTGTGCCGCGCCACTGCCTCCAGCGTGGCCAGCGGCACCTTCTCGATTTCGAGCGTCACGGTGTCGCAGCCCTTCGCCAGCTCCTCGGCGGCGGCGATGTCCGCGAAGGACGCGGTGAGGCAGCGGTCGACGACGTTGCGTGCGGGGCACGTCGCGTCCGGGTCCAACGCCTGCACCTGGAAGCCGAGCGTGCGCGCGGCCAGCGCCATCATCCGCCCGAGCTGCCCCCCGCCGAGGATTCCAATCGTCCCACCAGGGAGCACCACGCGTGGGCTCATGACAGCTCCCGGTGCGCCATGACCTCGTCGGTGCGCGCCTTGCGCCACGCGGCCAGCCGCTCACGCACCTCCGGGTACTTCAGCGCGAGGATGGCCGCGGCGTGCAGGGCGGCGTTGGCCGCGCCCGGCTTGCCGATGGCCTGCGTCCCCACGGGCACGCCCTTGGGCATCTGGACGATGGAGAGCAGCGCGTCGATGCCGTTGAGCAGCGTGGTGGGCATGGGCACGCCGATGACGGGCAGGAGCGTCTTCGCGGAGACCATGCCCGGCAGGTGGGCCGCGCCACCCGCGGCGGCGATGATGAGCGACAGGCCCCGCGACTCGGCGGTGGACGCGTACTCCATCATCCAGTCCGGCGTGCGATGCGCGGAGACCACCCGCACCTCGTGGGGGATGCCCAGCTCCTTCAGCACGTCGATGCCCGGCTGCAGGTACTCCAGGTCACTCTTGCCGCCCATGATGACCCCGACCCAAGGGGTGTTGCCGCTCGCCATTCGGTCCACGCTTTCGTGCCTCCAGCCGAAGGCGGGAGGAACGCGGAGATAGGGCCGGGCGATTCCGACGGTCAACCTGGAAGTCACCCCGCGCGCCCGCGCGCTCGGCTGGCTACTTGCAATTCAGTTATGTCAGATTATTCCGATGGAAATCCCCCGCCATCGTGTCGTCGTTCATCGAGCGTTCGTTCTCGGACTTCTCTGTGTCCTGGGAGGCATGGGTTGTCAGGCCTTGGTCGACGACGCCGAACCGCCCGCGCACGCGGAGGGCGCGGTGCTGTCGCCCCTCGACACCTCCCCTGTGTTCACGAGCTTCCATGGGGTGGTCTTCAGCGCGAGCGGCCCCATCCCGGGGATGCACTGCATCGCCATCAACGAGCCCGGCGACCCGCATGGCTGGGATGACAACTACCTGTGCTCGCCCGTGGACCTCGGCTTCGTCTGGCGCAACGACGACTACGTGCCCGAACTGCGCTGCACCCACGTGAGGGAGCCCGCGGAGCGCTCCGGTACGGGGTGGATCGACAACTATCTGTGCATCCCCCACGACTCGCCGCTCACCATCACCTGGTCCAGCGCGGGGCCTCTGCTGGGCAAGGAGTGCGTCAGCTTCAACGAGCCCCAGGACCCTAACGGGTGGAGCGACAACTACCTCTGCCTGGAGGCGCCCCTGGTGATGTCCTTCAGCGCGTCGGGCCCCATCGCCGGGATGAGCTGCACGCTGATGGATGAGTTGGCCGACCTCTCGGGCGGGTGGGGGAACAACTACCTCTGCACCAACAAGGACATCGGCATGCGCTGGAGCATGAGCGGGCCGATATCAGGCATGCGCTGCACCCAGATTCACGAGACCACGGAGCCGGCGGGGAACACGTGGCACGACAACTACCTGTGCGTGCCTCCGGAGGCGGAGGCGATGTTCTCCTATTCGGAGGCGGGGCCGCTCCCGGGCCGGCTCTGCACCCAGTTGCTGGAGGCGGAGGACCCCTATACCTGGGACGACAACTACCTCTGCTTCCACGAGGTGCCGGTGGGGCTTCAGTTCTCCGCCACCGGGGCCATTCCGGGGAAGGCGTGTACGGCCCTCCTGGAGACGTCGGATACGGCGGGCACGTGGAACGACAACTTCCTGTGCGCCAACCGCGACGTCGGCCTGCGCTGGAGCCTGGGCGGGCCGATCTCCGGCATGCGCTGCACCCGCATCTACATGCCCTCGGAGCCCGCGTCGACAGGGTGGGATGACAACTACCTCTGCGTGCCGCCGACCTCCGCCCTGCGGTTCACCTGGTCGCCGATGGGCCGCTACGCCAACATGATCTCCGTGCCCTTCGCGGAGCCGTCGGATCAACACGCGTACTGGATGGATTCGTACCTCTGCTACTAGCCGCCCCCTGAAATGAAACACCCCGCTTCCATCCGGCGCTCGTGAGCACCGTGCGGAAGCGGGGTGGTGTGTGTCGAGCCCGCGTGAGACGCGCGGGCCTCGGGTCCGTCAGTAGGTCGAGCCCACCTTGCCGAAGCCGCGCAGGGCCTTCACCTTGGACTTCTTCGCGGCGGAGCGGACCTCTTCGTCGCTGCCGGCGCTCTCGTACTCGTCCAGCGTGGCCTGCTGCTCGGCCAGGTCCGAGGCCACCGCCGCCGGGCTCGCCACCGCGCTCGCCTCGTTGAACATCGCCTGGTTCTGCTGGATGTAGCCCTTGGCCTCCTCGCGGCGGCCGTCGCGCAGGGCCTCGGCGGCCTTCTGGAGGTTCTGCGCGCTGCGCGCCCGCACCGCGTACACCGTGGCGTCCTTGTCCTGCTTCGCGACAATCTCCTCCTGCCGGTCCGTCACCACCGCGGACAGCGCGGCGCCGTTCTCCACGCCCACGTTGCGGATGAGGTCGGTGTAGTTGAGCGTCAGGTCCGTCACCCGCACCGTCTGGCCCACCGAGTCGCCCGTCGTCGACAGGCGCACGACGACGCGCTCCAACTGGCCGGCGGAGAAGTTCGGCAGCGACACCATCACCTGGTTGCCGGACTGCCGCGCGTTGTAGCCCAGCACCTCGCCCAGCACCGTGCCCGTGGGCAGCGTGAAGGTGAGCGTCACGTCCCGCGCCACCGTGGTGGAGGCCTGCTGGAGGTCCTTCTGGAAGAGCGCCGCCAGCTGGCCCGCGTCCTCGAGGTAGCCGTAGGCACCCGCGCCGTACTCGGCGAAGCCCTGCATCAGGTCCTCGTTGAAGTCGGTGCCCACGCCGATGGCGCTCACCGTGATGCCCGTGGCGCGCAGCTCGCGCACCTGCCGCGTCAGGCCCTCGTCGTCGGTGATGCCCTCGGTGGGCTGGCCGTCGCTCAAGAGGATGAGGCGGTTGACGCCGAAGCCCTCCTGCGCGGTGGAGAGCTGGTAGCGGCCCGCGGACAGGCCCGCGGAGATGTTGGTGCCGCCGTCATCCCAGATGCCGTCCACGTACTGGAGCATCCGCTCGCGCTGCGCGGCCGTGGCCTGCGCCGACGGCAGGCTCTTCACGTCCGAGCCGTAGTGGACGATGGCCAGCCGGTCCTCGTCCCGCAGCAGCCCCACCAGGTGCCGCGCGGCCTGCTTCGCCTGCGCCAGCTTGTAGCCGCTCATGGACCCCGAGCGGTCGATGACCAGCGCCAGATTCACCGGGCGGCGCTTGGAGCCGGGGACCTCGGCGCCCATCAGGTCCACCGTGGCGAAGACCTCCGAGCTGCCCGCGGGCACATACGGATGCGACAGGCGGCTCGTCATCGTCAGCGAGCCGGGCGTGCCTTGCACGGGGAGGGGAGGCGTCGGAGGCGGCGTCTTCACCGCGACGACGGGCTCCGTCCTCGGGCGGGTCACCTGGGGCAGGCCCAACACCAGGGCGGTGAGGGCCAGGCCACCGGCCAGGGACAGGAAGAGGACCGTACGATTCATGAGGCAGGGCTCCTTGCGCGGACGACGCGGGCCCTGCCTTTACGAATCAAGCGCGGGAAAAGGTCTAGCCCCCGCGCACGAAAGTGTCACCCACCCCGCGCGTCAGATGTTCCCGGCGCAGAAGAAGGGCGAGTTGTTCTCGCCGAAGGTCCGTCGGTAGAAGCCCTCATCCGCGGAACGCAGCGCGTCGAGCGTGTCCTGGTCCAGCAGCAGCGAACGGCAGGCCATCCGGCCCGGGAGGTTCGGCTCCACGTCGGACGTGTCCTTCACCTCGCACGCGTTGGAGCCCTCGACGCAGGGCTTGCTGCAGTAGCCCATCGCCGCCGCCGTCAGGTCCACCTCGCCCTCCGCGGTGCGCGCGCGGGGGTAGTCCTGATCCCGCACACAGATGAGGTCCTCGCACTCCAATGAGCCGAAGGAGATGAAGTCCTGGCGGTCCGCCACTTCGCTCTCCAGCACGGGCATGGTCTTGGTCGGCGAGTTCTCCTCGGGCAGCGCCTTCCGGACCAGGGTGCACGGCTTGCCAATCTCGCTGCTGACCTTGCATCCCCCGAGCAACAGCGCGGTGGACACGAGGAAGGCGGCTCGCAGGGACATCTTCATGAGACCTCGACAAAGGGGGAGGGGGCACGGGGGGGCCCGCGACCAGCCCTTCCAGGGTAGCACAGCACCTGGGGCTGCCAACGCTCGCGCGGCGCGGTGTCCAGTCTAGAATTGTGCAGGAATACCGGAGAGATACAGAGTAGACAGGCACGCAGGGGCGGTTGCCGCTCGGGAATACGGCCGATAGGATGGCGAAGCGAAGAGTCGCGCTGAACCCCCGGTGGAGTCTTTCCCCCCCTCCCCCACGGAGCCCCCGGTTTGAATCGCCACACGTTGCTGCTCGCGCTGTGCCTGGTGCCCGCACTGGCACCCGCGCAGAGCCAGGAGGGCATGGGACTCGACCTCACGGAAGAGACCCAGCCCAAGTCCGAAGAATCACCCACGCCACCGCCGGCGGAGGAGGCCGCGCCCGCGAGCACAGCCACCCGCCCCGTCGAAGAGGAGGCTCCACCTCCCGAGGCCTTGCCCCCGCTGACCGACATCACCCAGGAGGACCGGGTGAAGAGCGTCCAGCGGAAGGTGTACCGGAAGCAGGGACGGTTCGAGCTGACGCCGCTCATCAGCGTCTCCGTCAATGATCCGTTCTACTCCAAGGTGGGAGCGTCCCTGCGCGGCGCGTACTACCTGGCGGACACGCTGGCCATCTCCGCGCGCGGCTCGCTGATGCAGGTGGTGCCGTCCGACGACGTGCGCACCGCCAAGCGCACCTTCAACAGCAAGATCTACAACTCGGTGCCCGAGTGGTCCGCCATGGGCGACGTGGAGTGGAGCCCGCTGTACGGCAAGGTGGCCTTCCTCAACTCCATCCTGCACTTCGACGGCTACCTGCTGGCGGGCGCGGGCGTGGTGAAGACGGAGACCTCGTCGCTGCCGGGGCGCGGCCTCAACCCCGCCGCGGACCTGGGCCTGGGCATGCGCTTCGTGGCGCAGGACTTCATCGCGGTGAACGTGGCGCTCATCAACACCTCCTATGTGGATCAGCCCCTGGGCAGCGCCAAGGGGGCCATCCAGAACGTCATGACCCTCAACGCCGGCATCTCGCTGTTCCTGCCCTTCCGTTCGACGGGGAGGGACGCGGAATGAAGCCCGTCTTCCGTTGGCTGTTGACCCTCTGTCTCGTCATGCCCGTGCTGGCGAGCGCGCAGACCACGACTTCCGAAGAGGAGGAGGCCGGCGACGTCTCCGAGGTGGACAAGGACCGGCTCGGCCCCCTGCGTGAGCGCGTGCGGCCCGTGTCCGGGCACGTGTTCCTGAAGAAGGGGCGCTTCGAGTTCAGCCCGTCCGCGACGCTGTCGCTGCGCGACGCCTTCTTCACCAAGTACATCTTCGGCGGCGTGCTCACCTACCACCCCGTGGAGACGATTGGCGTCAGCCTGCGGGCGGGCTACGCGCTCAACGCGGTGTCGGGCGCGGCGCAGATCTGCACCTTCTCCGACGGCACGGACGGCTCCACGCGCGGCTGCTCCTCTCCCACCAAGGGGGAGTTGGACGGGCGGGCTCCCGGCCAGCTCAAGCTCATGGGCGGCGTGGACCTCCAGTGGGCGCCCATCTACGGGAAGCTGTCGCTCCTGGCGGAGAAGTTCGTCCACTTCGACCTGTACGGCGTGGTCGGCGCTTCCGTCATCCAGTACCGGGGACCGGACCTGGATGACACCACGGGCCTGCTGGCCAAGGACTACATGACCCCCGGCGGCAACGTGGGCGTGGGCCTTCGCTTCTTCTTCAACCGCTGGGTGACGCTGCGCACGGAGGTGCGCGACCTCATCTACGTGGAGAAGGGCCGCACCGACAACTACCTGCGCAACCAACTGCTGTTCGAGCTGGGCGTGTCCTTCTTCTTCCCGTCGTCCAACCCCGAGTCACGATGATGCTGCGCTCCTTCAGGCTCATCCGCTTCGCCGTCCTCGGGCTCGCGCTCGTGTGGACGGCCCCTTCGTTCGCCCAGAACTTCGAGGGACTGGACCTGGGTGGTCAGTCCAAGTCCAAGAAGAAGAAGAAGGGCGCCTCCTCCTCCAAGTCCTCCAAGAAGAAGAAGCCGACGCGCGGCGCGAAGGGCAAGACGGCCCCCGCGCCCGTGGAGGAGGACGGCCCGGATGAAGCGGCCCTCACTCCCGCTCCGACCCCCGGGACTGCTCCCGCCGCCGTGACGAGCCCCGCCGCGTCCACCGACGCGACGCCCGCGCCGGCCCCCACGCCCACGCCGCCCCCGGCTCCGGCCAACAACGGCGGCTTCGGGATGGACCTCACGCAGGAGGCGCCCAAGACGCCCGCGCCCACCATGTCCTTCGACGCGGTGGACGTGTCCGGCAAGACGGCGGACCGCCAGCGGCTGGACATCACCGTCAGCCTCTTCAAGAACGACGAGTACGAGAAGGCCGCCATGTCGGCGCACGAGCTCCTGGCGGACCCGAAGCTCGCGGGTCTGCACACCGAGGCGCGCTACGTGCTGGCCAAGTCGCTCTACCGCATGGGCATGTACCACTCGTCGCTGGGCGAGTTCTCCAAGCTGCTCGCGCTGGGGCCCTCCACCAAGTTCTTCAAGACCAGCCTGGAGTGGCTGTTCTTCATCAGCCGCAAGACGAAGAACGAGACGGTCATCCTCGACGAGATTGCCCGTCACGCGAACCAGGAGTTCCCTGAGAAGTACCGCAACGAGTTCCGCTACCTGCTGGCGCGCTACCACTTCGTGCGCGGTCGCGCCCTGGACCAGGTGGGCCAGAACGCGGACGCGGACAAGAGCTTCGCGGAGGTGCAGCGGCTGACGCTGCTGATTCCCAAGACGGACCCGTTCTACCCGCGCGCGCGGTACCTGGACGGCCTGGCCTCGTTCCGCAACGGCAGCCGTCAGAAGGACGCGGCGGCCAAGCGCGGCGCCGGGGAGATGCTGGCCTCGGTGGAGGCGATGAAGGAAGTGGTGCGCCTCACCCGTCCCATGGCCGGCAAGTCCGCCGACCAGGCCAAGGCGGACAAGTCCCTGCGCGAGCTGGCGTTCATGCAGCTGGCCCGGACGCACTACGGCATGCAGCAGAACCGCTTCGCGCTGTTCTACCTGGGCAAGGTGGAGCGCGGAAACACGCAGTGGCTGGAGTCGCTCTTCGAGGCGAGCTGGGCCAACTACCGCGTGGGCCAGTTCGAGCAGGCGCTGGGCAATCTCATCACCCTGTCGTCGCCCTTCTTCCGCGAGGAGTACTTCCCGGAGGCGCTCATCCTCAAGGCGGTCATCTATTACGAGAACTGCCGCTACCGCGAGTCCAACATCATCCTCCAGGACTTCGAGCGCACGTACCTGCCGGTCCATGACCAGCTCGAGTCGCTGGTGAAGAAGAACATGGAAGCGGGCGAGTACTACACGGTGCTCGCGGAGGTGCAGAAGAAGAACAAGGACGGCCTGGAGAAGAACGAGACGGACATCATCCTGGAGCGCATCCTGCGTCTGGCCCTCACGGACCAGGACCTGCGCAAGACGAACGACTCCATCCTCGAGCTGGAAGGGGAGATGGACGCGTTCGCCAGCCGCGGTGACACCTTCAAGTACTCCGAGCTCTCCAAGAGCCTCCTGGAGGAGCTGAAGGTCCACCGCACCGAGCTCATCTCCAAGGCGGGCATCATGGCCAAGGGCAAGCTGGAGACGGAGCTCGTCGCGCTCAAGCAGCTGCTGGCCAACGGCCTGCGCATCAAGTTCGAGACGACGACGAAGGAGAAGGAGTTCCTCGAGGACCAGCTCAAGGCGGGCGGGCGCACGTCCATCGTCAAGAAGTACAAGTTCTCGGTGGCGGTGCCGGATGACGAGCTCTACTGGCCGTACGAGGGTGAGTACTGGCGCGACGAGCTGGGCACGTACCAGTACACGCTGACCAAGGGCTGCATCGACCGCGACACGGCGAACCGCAACGTGCAGTCCGCCGAGGCGATGTAGTCGGGAGCGTCAAATCGTCGCGGGGCGCGGAGTTGCCGCGCCTTTCAGACCGCCGGGGCGCTATCTTCCGCGCTCCGGCGGTTTTTCATTTCCAGCAAGGGAGCTACGGGTGAGCCGGACGGCGTCACTGCGCGTCGTCTTCGGAATCGTGTCCCTGGACCTCATCGGGTTCGGCATCCTGATTCCGCAGCTGGGCGTGTACGGAGTGAAGTTCGGTGCCTCGCCCTTCACGGTGGGGCTGCTCATCTCCGTCTATTCGCTGATGCAGCTGGTGGCGGCGCCGGTGCTCGGTCGGCTGAGTGACAGGTACGGGCGCAGGCCGGTGCTGCTGCTCAGTCAGGTGGGCTCGCTGTTGGGCTACCTGCTCTTCGCCCTGGCGGACTCGCTGCCGCTGCTCTTCCTGGCGCGCGTCATCGACGGCATCTCCGGCGGCAACATCGCCACCGCGCAGGCCGTCGTCGCGGACATCACCCGTCCTGAGGAGCGCGCGCGGGGCATGGGCGTCATCGGAGCGGCCTTCGGGCTGGGCTTCGTGCTGGGGCCCGCGCTGGGCGGCTTCCTGGGTGCCTGGGGCGGCAACCTGGCCATTGGCCTGTTCGCGGCGGGGCTGGTGGCCGTCAACCTGGCCTGCACCTGGTTCTTCCTCCCGGAGTCGCGGGTGGAGGGCGGGCCGGAGGGGCATGTGCGCACGCTGAAGGGCGCCGTCCAGGCGCTGCGGCTGCCCGTCGTCGCGCGCTGCCTGGTGCTGATGCTGCTGTTCACCACCGCGTTCTCACAGATGGAGGGGACGTTCTCCGTCTACCTGCTGACGCGCTTCCTCTCCCTGGGCCCGGTGGCGCTGGAGGGAGGCCTGTTCCTGCACCCGGTGGTGACGGACGCGGCGGTGCTGCGCGAGGCGAGCCTTCGCGCGGGCTGGCTCTTCGCCGTCGTGGGCGTGCTCAGCGCGCTGGTGCAGGGCGGGGTGGTGCGCCGGCTGGTGGGCGGGGAGGGCGGCGGGGGCTCGGGGCGCGAGGCCCAGGTGGCCATGGCGGGCTTCGCCTTCACGGCGTTGGGCCTGGCGCTCCTGCCGGTGGCTCCCACCTACGGGTGGCTGTTTCCCGTCATGGGGCTGTTGGCGGTGGGCTCGGCCCTGACGAACCCGTGCCTGTCCGCGCTGGTCTCCCTGCATGCGCCTCCCCAACGACTCGGTGCGGCGCTGGGGGGCTTCCAGGCGGCGGGCTCCCTGGGGCGGATTTTGGGGCCGGCGCTGGGCGGGTGGCTCTTCACCCGTTTGGGACCGGGGGCGCCCTACGGGACGGCGGCGGGAATGCTGGTGGTGGGAGTGGTGGTGGCGGCCAGCCTCGTGACCCAAGCGAGAATGGCAGGCGCGAGGGCCGGACAAAGGTCGTAAGATGGGGGCCATGGTGGTCAAACAGCCGCAGCCCGTGACGATTGCCTTCGACGTGATGGGGACGGACCATGGGCCCGCGGAGGTCGTGCGCGGCGCCGCGCAGCTCTCCCTGGACTCACCCCACATCCATGCGTTGCTCGTGGGGGACCGCACCCTCATCGACAACGCGCTCGCGGAGACGAAGCACAACGGCGAGCGCATCTCCGTCCAGCACGCGGCGGACTTCGTCGGCATGGACGAGAAACCCGGCGAGGCGCTGGCGCGCAAGCCCAACGCCTCCGTGGCGGTGGCCGCGCGCCTGGTCGCGGAGGGCGAGGCGCAGGCGCTGGTGTCCGCGGGCAACACGGGCGCGGGCGTGCTGGCGTGCGCGCGTCACTTCCAGCTCATCCCCGGCGTGCGCCGCGCGGCGCTGGCCACGGTGTATCCGACGCGCTCGGTGCGAGGCGCCAAGGAGGACCCGTTCTCCCTCATCCTCGACGTGGGGGCGACGGTGGAGGCCACGGCCGATGACCTGGTGACGTTCGCCGTCATGGGCTCGCAGTACGCGCGCATCATCTCCCGCAACGAGCGGCCCAAGGTGGCGCTGTTGTCCAACGGCATCGAGCCGCAGAAGGGCCCGCCCCGGGTGGTGGAGGCGCATGCGCGGCTGTCGGAGATGAAGGACATCAACTTCATCGGCAACGTGGAGGGCATCGACATTCCCAAGGGGACCGCGGACGTCATCGTCACCGACGGCTTCACGGGCAACGTGTGCCTGAAGATGTTGGAGGGCGTGCACGAGACCGTGGTGGAGCTGGCCCAGTACGCCTACAAGGAGAGCCTGCGCTGGCGCGCGGGCCTGGCCATGCTGTCCAGCGGGATTCAGCGCATCAAGGACATCACCGACTGGAACCAGTACGGCGGTGCGCCCATCCTCGGGTTCGACCGCATCTTCATCAAGGCGCACGGGCGCTCGAAGGCGCGCGCCATCGCCAACGCGGGCAAGGTGGCCGCCAAGGTGGTGGCGAACAACCTTGGGAGCTCCATCCGGGAAGGTCTTCAGAAGTGAGTCTGCCGGACCGCATCGACCCGCGACCGCCGCGGCGCATCTACCGCTGGGACCTGGACAAGACGTACCTCCAGACGGACTTCGATTCGCTCAAGGACCTGCTGCGCACCGCCTTCCAGAAGGCGCACGAGAAGGTCGCCATCCCAGGCGCGAGCGCGCTCATCCGCGAGCTGTCGGAGAACGGCGACTCGCGGTTGTGCATCGTCTCCGGCAGCCCCAAGCAGATGCGCGCCGTGCTGGAGGAGAAGCTCAAGCTGGACGGCGTGCGCTGGGACGAGTTCGTCCTCAAGGACAACATCGGCAACCTCCTGCGCGGGCGCTTCCGCGCGCTGCGCGGACAGGTGGGCTACAAGCTGCCGGCGATTCTGGAGAGCCGGGTGAAGGCGCCCGCGGAGGCCGAAGAGGTCCTCTTCGGTGACGACGCGGAGGCGGATGCGTTCATCTACTCGCTCTTCGCGGACCTGATTGCCGGCCGCGTGGACGAGCGCGTGCTGTCCCAGGTGCTGGAGGCGGGCGGCGTCTACCCGGACGACGCGGAGCGCGTGCGCGCGGCGTGGAAGCAGATTCCGGTGGCGGACCCGGTGCGGCGCATCTTCATCCACCTGGACAAGCTGACGCCGCCCGCGCACTTCACGGCGTACGGGCCTCGCGTCGTCCCCATCTTCAACTACTTCCAGGCCGCGCTGGTGCTGCTGGCGGACGGACACCTGTCCGCGCCGCAGGTGCTGAAAATCGCGGTGGAGATGGTGCAGACGGCGGGGCACAACATCATCACCCTCTCCAACTCCTTCCAGGACCTGCTGCGCCGGGGCCTGCCGCTCCAGCAGGCGGCGGTGGCGCTGTCGCAGGCGCTGGAGGGGCCCAACAAGCTGCTCGCCGCGATGCGTCCGATGCCGGACATCCTCGCCGCGTTCAGCAAGCGGCTCGTCGCGCTGGGCACGCCGCCGCCCCCGCCGCCCGTACAGGCCGTGGACTACGTCTCCCTCATCCACCACGCCCTGCCGCGCAACCACAAGGGCCGCACCAAGCCGTAGCCGTGAGCTTCGGGGTCTCCGGACGTCCGCGTCTCGGAGCCTGGAATCCGGGCATATGGCCAGCGGGGAGGTTGGACGCTCGGTCCTGGAGCAGACGACCAGGCGGGTGGGGCCGAGCCCAGGCCCGTCACGGCGCCGCCCGGGCGGGCTGGTGTGCGGCGGTTGGGCAGTTTCCAGAACGTTTCTGGCGTCTCCAGTGTTGATACGAAACAGAGTCTCCCGGGAGAGCGGGTCCCTGCCGCCGGCTTCCGGCCATGGGGTCGATACTCGTGGCGGACTCTTTTTCACCGCCTGGAGCGAGCCTGGAACTGGATGCCCTTCGACGCTTCCCCGAATGCACGTTCGACCCCCTTTTCGCTGGAAAAGGGACGGGTGGGGTGGAAGCGCTCCACCTGTCCGGTGGACCCGCAGAAAGGGCGCTACACCCCCCCAGGGCGGATGCGCTATAGACGGCTGCCCCTGAAGCGCCCCTGTCGGGACGTCCACGGTGATGACGCGAGTTTTGACTGAAACGCCGCCTGCCGGCGGTCCGCTGCCACCTGCGCCCGATTCGACGCGCGCGAGGTTGCCTCATCCGAGGCGGCAGTGGGCTCCGAGCGCGGTGCTCAAGAGGTTTCCATGTCTTCCAATCTGGAGCTGACGACTGCCCCCTCGGAACAGGCGAGTGCCCCCGAGTCCGTGGCCGAATCGGCCCCCTCCGACGAAGTGTCCCCCCAGCTCCCTGTTTCCACCGAGGCAGCCTCCGAAACGAATGGCCGGTTGAGCCCGTCCGAGGACGAGGCCGACGACGACGAGTCCGATGACGACGACGAGGTCGACGCGCTCGACGCCGTCTTCGACGAGACGGGCCTGGCCGCCGCGGAGGTGCTCGCCGCCGCCGAGGCGCAGGACGCCGCCGAGGCCGCCGAGGATGACATCGAGCAGGTGCCCACGGTGCTCGAGCCCGAGCCCGACCCGACCCCCTACGAGCGCGCGCTGCACGCGCCCCACGTGCGGTCCACCGGCGAGCCGGCGGAAATCGACCCGGACGAGCTGGATCCGGACGCGCTGAAGGTGGTGCTGCGGCTGCACCAGCACGGCCATCAGGCGTACCTGGTGGGCGGCTGCGTGCGCGATTTGCTCCTGGGCAAGAAGCCCAAGGACTTCGACGTGGCCACCAGCGCCCACCCGGGCGAGGTGCGCGCCATCTTCCGCAACTGCCGGCTCATCGGCAGGCGCTTCCGGCTGGCGCACGTCTACTTCAAGGGTGGGAAGATCATCGAGGTCTCCACCTTCCGGGCGAACCCGACGGAGCTGGAGGCCGCGGCGCCTTCCGTGCCCGAGGAGGAGGGCGAGGCCGGGGGCGATGACCTGCTCATCACCCACGACAACGTCTTCGGCACCGCGCAGCAGGACGCGCGCCGCCGCGACTTCACCATCAACGGCCTCTTCTACGACGTGAGCGAAGGACGGGTCATCGACTACGTCCGCGGCCGGCGTGACTTGGACGAGCGGTTCATCCGCACCATCGGCGACCCGGAAGTGCGCATGCGCGAGGACCCGGTGCGCATCCTTCGCGCCGTGCGCTTCGCCGCGAAGCTGGACCTGGACATCGAGTCGCGCACATACGCGGCCATGGAGGGCGCGGTGGAGGACCTGCCGCGCTGCGCGCCCGCGCGCCTCCTGGAGGAGACCTTCCGGCTCATCCGGGGCGGTGTGTCCGCGCCAGCCCTGAAGCTGCTCGACGCGCTGGATGCGATGAAGTTCCTGCTGCCTCCGGTGAACGCGTACCTGAAGCAGCACGGCAAGGAAGGTGAGAAGACCTTCTACTCCTTCGCCCAGGCGCTGGACCGCCGGGTGGCCGCGGGAGAGCCGCTCGACGACGCCATTTTGCTGGCGGCGCTGCTGGTGCCCATCAGCCACTCGGGTCCGCCGGCCGAGCCGCAGGAGGGCGGTCGTCCCTCCGTGTCGCAGGTGGTGGAGGAGCTGCTCGCCGGCTTCGTCCAGTCGGCCCGGCTGCCCCGCCGCATCGCCGAGCGCTGCCGCATGCTGCTGCTCGCGCAGCGCACGCTGTCCGGTGAGCGCCGTCGCAAGAGCGCCGCCTTCCGGCGTCACCCCCTCTTCGGCGAGGCCCTCACCGTGTTCGAGATGACGGTGGAGGCCACCGGCGAGCACCGGGAGCAGCTCGACGCGTGGAAGGCCGGCGAGGTGCCGACGCCGCGTCCCGAGGCCTCCGACAGCGAGGGCTCCGAGGCCGGCGGCCAGCGCAAGCGCCGTCGTCGTCGTCGTCGTCGTCGTTCCGGTGGAGAGGGCTCCGCTTCGGCGGGTTCTTCATCCGGCTCCGGCGCCGGCGAGGCGTGAGCCCGCGCGTCGAGGCGGAGGTCCCCCGGGCGCGTATCTACGGGGGACTGGTGCTGGGGGTGGTGGCCGTCTCCTGGGCCGCGCCACTCATCCGCTTCGCGGAGGCGCCGTCGCTGGCCATCTCCGCGTGGCGCCTCACGTTCGCCTCGGTGCCGCTGCTGGCGCTGGCGCTGCTTCGGAGTCGCTCCGAGCTGACATCGCTCTCCGCGAAGACGTGG
The DNA here is from genome assembly GCF_024198215.1 of Myxococcus qinghaiensis. Classification (GTDB taxonomy): domain Bacteria; phylum Myxococcota; class Myxococcia; order Myxococcales; family Myxococcaceae; genus Myxococcus; species Myxococcus qinghaiensis. The sequence continues at coordinate 190,392 of NZ_JAKCFA010000006.1, read as the reverse complement.
GGCTGGCTGGTGCTGTCTGGCCTCGCGCTGGCGCTGCACTTCGCGACGTGGATTGCGTCGCTCCAGTACACCACCGTGGCCAGCTCGGTGGCGCTCGTCACCACGCAGCCCGTGTGGGTGACGCTGTTCGCGTGGCTCGCCCTGGGGGAGCGCGTGGGCGCCCGGGGACTCGCCGCGCTCGTGCTGTGTCTGGCGGGCAGTGTCCTCATCGGCGCTCGGGACTTCGCGGCCGGGGGCACGGCGCTCTGGGGAGATTTGCTCGCGGTGGCCGGCGCCGTCATGGCGGGCGTGTACTTCGTGGTGGGCCGCCGCGTGCGCGAGTCCATGTCGCTGGGCACGTACGTGGGCATCGTCTACTCCGTGGCGGCGGTGGCGCTGATGCTGGCGCATGGCTTCGTCGACTCGCCGCTGACGGGCTTCACGCCGAGCACCTGGATGGTGCTGGTGGGGCTGGCCCTGGTGCCGCAGCTCATCGGCCACTCGCTGCTCAACGCCTCCGTGCGCCACCTCTCCGCGCCCTTCGTCGCGGTGGCCTCGCTGGGCGAGCCCGTGCTGTCCACGCTGTGGGCGGTGCCGCTCCTGGGCGAGAAGCCGGACTGGGTGCAGCTGGTGGGCGGAGGCCTGGCGCTGGTGGGCGTGCTGGTGATGTCCCGGGACGAGGCCGCGCGTCAGCCGCCGCCTCCGGACATGGTGCCCGCCGCGGATTGAGCCTGGCTCAGCGCCTGGGCTTGTCCTTGTCCACGGGACGCTCGGAGCGGTGCTCGTCTCCACCCGGGGCGTCGCTGCCCGCGATGTCCGCGGTGGTGATGGCCTTGCTGCCGAAGCGCTCCGCGATTTTGTCCAACGCCGCGTTCAGCTTCGCCGTCCGGGGCGGCGCGGCGGGGAAGAGGCCGAGCTGCGGAGGCACGTCGTCCAGCTGCACGCTCACCCCGGTGAGGCGGATGGGCTTGCCCTCGTGGGAGCGCTCCATCAGCTCCAGCGCGGTGCGATAGAGCGTCTGCCCGTCATCCGTCGCCTCGCGCAGCGTGGTGCGGCGGGTGAGGAGCGTGAAGTCCGCGAGCTTCAGCTTGAGAACCACGACGCGGCCCTTCACCCCCGCGCGTCGCAGCCGTCGCGCCACGCGCAGCGCCTGCGCATGGATGTGGGGCTTGAGCGCCTCCACGCCCGCGAGGTCCTCCTCGAAGGTGTCCTCGGCGCCCACGCTCTTGGCCGCGCGGTCCGGCACCACCTCGCGCATGTCGATGCCCTGTGACAGCTCCCACAGGTGCCGCCCGCTGGTGCCCAGCCGCTGCTCCAGCCACTCCACGTTCTTCGACGCCACGTCGCCAATCGTCTTCAGCCCCGAGCGCTGGAGGGACTCCTCCGTCTTCGGCCCCACGCCCCACAGCCGAGACACCGGGAGGCCCGCGAGGAAGGCCATCGTCTCCTCCGCGCGCACCTCCCGCTGCCCGTTGGGCTTGGCCAGGTCCGAGGCGATCTTCGCCACGAACTTCACCGTGGAGATGCCCGCGGACGACGGCAGCTTCAGCTCATCCGAGATGTCCTTGCGGATGCGCCGCGCGATGTCCGCGGGAGAGCCGAACAGGCCCACCGACGCCGTGACGTCCAGGAAGGCTTCGTCCAGGGACAGGGGCTCGATGAGCGGGGTGTAGCGCTCGAAGATGGCGAAGACCTGCTCGCTCGCCTCCGCATACGCGGCGAAGCGGGGCTTCACGATGAGCGCATGCGGCGCGGCCTTCACCGCGCGCGCCATGGGCATGGCGCTGCGCACGCCAAAGGGCCTGACTTCATAGGACGCGGCGACAACGACGCCCCGTTGGGCATGCCCGCCCACGATGACGGGTTTGCCCTTCAGGGCCGGGTTGTCCCGCTGCTCCACGGACGCATAGAAGGCGTCCATGTCCACGTGGATGATGGCTCGCATGCACCCACCACTCTAACGGCTCTGTCTGACGTTGCAGGGCCTCCAAATGGGCGCGGGCGCTACCGCCGCTCGCTGTCCAGCAAGCGCATCTGCTCGGGCCCATAGCGTTCACCGGAGAAGGTCGCGAGCGCCTCCAGCGCGGCGACGTCCGAGCTCGCCAGGGGCCGATTCAAGGCCTCCAGCGCGTCGTCGAGCTGACGGATGTTCTTCACGCCGATGACGGGAACGAACCCGGGCTGTCGGGCCAGCACCCACGCGACGGCGAGCTGTGCGGGCGACAGCTGCCGCTCGCGCGCGAAGCGCTGGAGTGAACCCACCACGTCCTCGTTCTTCTCGCGGTGCTCTCCGCTGAAGCGGGGCATGTGGGCGCGGAAGTCACCGGCGCCCGTGGGCTTTCTCCCGGTCAGCAGGCCCCGGGAGAAGACGCCGTAGAGCGTCGCGCTGATGCCCAGCTCCCGGAGGGTGGGGAAGATGTCCGCCTCGGGGCCTCGGCTCGCGAGGGAGTACTCGATTTGCAGGTCGACGATGGGGTGGACGCGGTGCGCGCGGCGGAGGGTTTCGGAGCCGACCTCCGAGAGGCCGATGTGGCGGACGTACCCCGCCTTCACCAGGTCCGAAATCGCGCCGATGGTCTCCTCGATGGGGACGTTCGGGTCCAACCGCGCGGGGCGATAGATGTCGATGACGTCGACGCCCAGTCGCTTGAGTGAATACGTGGCGAAGTTCTTCACGGCGGCCGGGCGCAGGTCCATGCCGAGCCAGCTCCCATCTGGCCCCCGCAGCGCACCGAACTTCACGGAGAGCTGGACCTGCTCCCGGCGCCCGGAGATGGCGCGCCCCACGAGCAGCTCGTTGTGCCCCATGCCGTAGAAGTCACCCGTGTCGAGCAGCGTGACGCCTCGCTCGGTGGCCGCGTGCAGGGTGCGGAGGCTCTCCTCGTCGCTGGTGGTGCCGTACATGCCGGACATGCCCATGCAGCCCAGGCCGAGCGGGAAGACCTGGGGCCCCGTGTCACCCAGCTTCACCCTGTGCGGTGTCTGCCTTGCTTCGTGCGTGCTCATCGCGTCTCCCTTTGTCTTCGTGGACGTGACAAGGATTCGCGAATCGCCATCCTGAAATCCAATCAATAGGATGCAACCCGGACATGAACGCCATCTATGAGAAGTCGCTGGACCTGAACCTGCTGCGCGTCTTCGTCGTGGTGGCGGAGCTGGGCAGCGTCACCGCGGCGGCCGCTCGGCTCTACCTCACGCAGCCGGCCGTGAGCGCGGCGCTCAGGCGCCTCACGTCGGCGGTGGGCTCTCCGCTGTTCGTCAGGGATGGGCGAGGCCTGGCCTTGAGCGCGCGAGGGCAGCGCCTGCTGGCCACGGCGAGGCCCCACCTGGAGGCGCTGGTCGAGGCCGCGCTCGCACCCGCGGCGTTCGACCCCCGGACGAGTGAGCGCACGGTGCGCATCGGCCTCTCCGACGCGAGCGAGTCCTGGCTCCTGCCGCGACTGCTCCAGTTGCTTGCGAGCGAGGCGCCGCGCCTGCGACTCATCGTGTTGCCGGTGCAGTTCCGCACCGTGGGGGCGCTGTTGAGCGCGTCGGCGGTGGACCTGGCGGTGACGGTGGCGGACGAGCTGCCGTCGGGCATGCAGCGGCGCGAGCTGTTCACCGAGCACTTCACGTGTCTGCATGATGCGAGGCGGCTTCGCCTGGGCAAGACGCTCACGCTGGAGCGCTACCTGGAGCAGGAGCACGTCATCGTCTCGTACAACGGGGACCTGCGCGGCGTTGTCGAGGACCTGTACGGCATCCAGCGGCGGGTGAGGGTGTCGATTCCCAGTTTCCATGGCCTGGGCGCCATCCTGGAGGACAGCACGCTGGTCGCCACGGTGCCGGGCATGGTCGCTCGGGATGTGATGGCGCTGCGTCCATTCCTTCGAGCGATGAAGCCGCCCTTCTCGATGGGGGGCGCGCCCATGGAGCTGCTCTGGCGGAGCGCCTCCGAGGATGACGACGCCATCCGCTTCGTCCGGGAGGCGGTGGTCTCCCTGACGCGGCGCCTGTGAGGTGCGCCAGGAGGTGTTTCTGGTATGAACGGGCGGCGCCTCATGCCCCCCTATCGCCTGGTCATCTTCGACTTCGACGGCACCCTGGCGGACTCGCTGCCGTGGTTCCGGTCCGTCTTCAACGACATGGCCGACCGCTTCGGCTTCTCGCGGCTGACGCCGACGGAGTTCGAGGCGATGCGCGGCATGTCCGGGCGCGAGCTCATGGCGCGCACCAAGGTGCCCATGTGGCGGCTGCCCGCCATCGTCAAGTACATGCGCAAGGAGAAGCTGTCCGCCGCCGCCACCACGCCGTTGTTCCCGGGCGTGCCGGAGCTGCTCGGAGCGCTGAAGGACGCCGGCGTCACGGTGGCCATCATCAGCTCGGACAGCGAGGCGTCGGTGCGGGCGGTGCTGGGGCCTCTCGCGGCCTCCGTGACGCACTTCGACTGTGGCGCCGCCATCTTCGGCAAGGCCGCCAAGTTCCGCCGCATGCTGAAGCGCACCCAGGTGCCACCGGGCGAGGCCCTGTCGGTGGGGGATGAGATTCGCGACCTGGAGGCCGCGCGAGAGGCGCGCCTTCCGTCCGCCGCGGTGGGGTGGGGCTACACGCTGCCGGAGGCGCTGGCGCGGCACGCTCCCACGCACATGGTGCACTCCCTCGCGGAGCTGCGCTCGGTGCTGCTGCCTTGAGCGGAGGGCGGTGCTCGACACCGCGAATGGGCGGCCCGGAGGCTGGACCCATTCGCGGCATGCCTTGGAGGGGCTCGAGCTCTAGCTGCGCTGCGCGTAGTACTCGACGATGAACGGCTCGTTCACATCGACGGGAATCTCCTCGCGCTCCGGGGTGCGCACGAAGCGCAGTCCCTCTCCGTCACCGAGCACCTGCACGTAGGCGGGCACGTTGCGCCCCTTCATCCGCTCGAACGACTCGCGGACGATGAGCAGCTTCTGGTGGGCGGGGTGGTAGCGAACCTCGCTGCCCGGCTTGACGCGGAAGCTGGGGATGTCCGTGGCGGCGCCGTTCACCTGGAAGTACCCATGGCGGACGAACTGACGGGCCTGGCGGATGCTCGTGGCCAGCCCCGCGCGCAGCACCAGCGCGTCCAGGCGGCTCTCCAGCAACTGCAACAGCACCGTGCCCGTGTTGCCCGGCGAGCGGCGCGCTTCCATGAACGCGCGGCGGCACTGCTTCTCCAGCAGGCCGTAGTAGAGCTTCAGCTTCTGCTTCTCCCGCAGCCGCCGGGAGAAGTCGCTGTTGCCCATGCGCGCCGTGGCGCCGTGCTGGCCGGGCGGGTAGGGACGCCGCAGCACCGGGTCCTTGTCGGGGTCCTTCGCGGTGATTCGCGAGAGAGGAATCCCCAGTCGCCGGCACATCTTTCCCCTCGGTCCCAAGTCACGTGCCACGTCTTCCCTCCGTATCCGGCTCGATGCTGTCGAGCTCAGTTGAAATTGATAATCACTATCAATATCAGGATCAGTACCGTGAACCGAGGCCTCGGGTCAAGCCCACCGTGCGAGTTCGGTGCGCAGCGGGCTCACGGAGGGTGTCTCCCGCGAGCCGTAGGGAGGGGGATGCCGGAGCCGACGCGGAGCGGAAGGGAGGCCGTCTGCGTGGAGACGGACCACGGCCCCATGTGGAGCGAAGCAGGCTGTCAGCGCGGACGCGGACCATGGGCCCCATGTGGAACGGAGAGGGTTGTCAGCGCGGAGGCGGACCCTGGGCCCCATGTGGAACGGGAGGTCTGTCGGCGTGGTGGTGGCCCGGGCCCTCGTGGACCGGAAGGGTCCCTGGGTGCGGTGGTTGGCGCGAGCGGGCCGGCGTGGCGCGGGCGCCGAGCGCGGGGATGAGGTCCAAGTTGACGGCTTTCAGCCGGCGTGTGGGAAGGGCAGACTCCCAGGTCTATCTTTGACGCGCGGTGAAAGGAGTGTCGGCATGAGGCCTGTCTGGGTTTTCCTGGGTGCTTTGCTGTTGGGCGGTCTGCTGGGCTGTGGCCCCGAACTCGTCGAGGTCGCGGAAGAGTCCGAGTTGGAGGCCGAGGTCAGCTCCACGGGGCTTCCTCCTCGCGTCTGCGGAGATGGCATCTGCGTCGTCAGCGAGAAGGTGGGCTGTCCCCAGGATTGCCCACCCGTTTGCGGCGACCACCTCTGCTGCTGGGAGACCATGCAGGAATGTCCCGAGGACTGCTCCTTGGGAAACCTGCCGTACTGCTACAGGAATTGAGCCGCGCATGACGCGCTCCGGCGTGGGCCTGGAGCGCGCATGACCCGCGAGCCCTGGCGGTGGTCAAACGAGACACCTGGTGCTTCTCGACGCCTGGAGATGAGAGCTGGCGCTGGCAAATTATGGCGCCGGTGTGTTGCATTCTGCTTCGACGGTCTGTGTTGTGAGCCGTTGCGGGAGAGCGATAGAGTCACGTGCCTTTTCCCCAACGGAGTCGTTCACCATGACTGTCTTCAAGCGTCTTGCCTTGGCTTGCGCCGCTGTGTCTCTCTCCGCCTGTGGTGGAGGTCTTCCCGAAGGCTCCGCGCCGCAGGACTCGCTGGACGAGCAGCAGGCCGCGCTGACCACCAGCTCCTTCGGAGGCTGTTCGTTCACCATCTCCTCGGCCATCATTCCTGGAGAGCTGCCTCCGCGCTATGCCATCACCCTGACGCGCTCCGCCTCGGGCACGTGTCCGTATGCCGCGGGCAGCGTGGAACTGGGCCGCTCCTACAACACGCCGCACATCGCCGTGCTGGGGACGGGCGTGGGCCTGGCGACGGCCTACTCGACGAAAGGCTCCCCGAGCGGTAGCGCCAACACGCAGTGCAGGGTGAACCACATCGACGCGGCCACGCTCGCGAAGGTGCGTGACGACACCATCGTGGTGAACTTCGGCGCGGGCAACGTCCCGGTCTGCAACCTGGACAAGACGGACGCCGGCGCCACGCTGGTCGTCTACGGCACGAAGACGGGCCCGCTCCCGGGCGAGACGGGGAGCGGCAGCAACTACGTGGCCACGTATTACAACTACTTCACCAGCACCACGCCGCCCGTCTACTACGCCTACTGAAGACGGCTTTCAGGCCCGCGGAGCAGCACCTCCGCGGGCCGTCGGTCTCCTTCCAGCGGCCCGGTGTCCTGGGCACTCGAAGCTCAAGGACAGTTCTTGCCGAACACGGCCGTGAAGGACGCGCCGTTGTTGTAGATCTGGAGCTTCTTCATCCGGTAGCCCTGGGCCGACTCCGTCCCATGGAGCGACTGGTACTGGGACATGGCGGCGTCCACGTAGGCGTGCGTCAGGCAACCGCTGGCGTTGTTGGCGGTGTACGAGAAGCGCGGCGGATTGTGCGTCGGGTCGGCGACCAGGTTCTCCACGTGCATTCCCTGCCCAGGGAGCGCGGCCAGCTCCGACACCGCCTGGGCCTCTGACAGCCCGTAGCGCAGGTAACGCACGTCCAGGTCATGGCTGCTGAAGAGGACGGCGTAGTACTGCACGCCATTCTCCCGGTACGGGAAGAAGTCCTCCACGCGCCAGCCCAGGTTCAGCACATACACCTGGTAGAACGAGTCCAGGCTCGCCTGCGTCAGCCGATGCTCGAAGTGGGCCTGCTCCCCCGCGCGCAGCTTGCCGTACGTCGTGTTGTAGCGAGCCTGACCGGAGGAGTTGATGCGGATGCGGGTCTCCCGAGGCACGTAATTGGATTGCCGCCACAGGTCCACCTGCGTGTTGAACCCTGCGCTGTCCAGGCCCGCCTGCACACCGAAGGCGGTGTCGGTGGAGTACTGGTAGGAGCCCGCGACGCGCAGCACGGAGTCCTGCTCGTAGAAGGTCAGCGTCTCCGGGCGGTAGCTCATGCCCCGGTAGTACTCGGGCTGCTCGGTGAAGGTCTCCCACGTGGCGCCGTGGAAGTCCGGGTAGTGGGGCATCCACAGGCGCGGATAGAAGGTGTCCTGGAAGCCGGTGTAGCAGCCGGTGGAGACCTTCTCGTAGACACCGAAGGGGTCCACCTCCACGGCCACCAGCGGCTGGGTCGGCATGGGCATGCCGATGTAGACATGCAAGTGATTGTTGGCGTGATTGCTCGCGGGCTTGCCGTCCGCGGCGAGCGAGCCGGGCGTGAGTGTGTTGCCGGATTTGGCGATCTTCTGCCCGCTGGAGACCCACTGGCCCAGGGTGACGGGGATGGCATCCGCCTCCGTGCCCCAGGAGGGGTGGTTGGGATAGTTGTGCGCCATCAGCTGGTAGCGCGCACACTCGTCGTCCCCGGAGGGGCACGTCATCGCCTTGACGGCGGCCACGTCATGGGCGCGGCCGTCTCGCAGGTGCATGTAGAAGCTGTAGAGCTTCTTGCCGTTGGCGCCGGTGTGCTCGATGACGATGGTGTTGCCGCCACCCCCCGGCGGGCCGTCGAAGTAGATGCCGATGACCTTGCCTTCGGCGATGGCCAGCACGTCGAAGCTGGAGTCCTTGTCCGCCGGCGTGTTGGCGCGGCTGATGTCGAGCCCTCGGTGGATGCCGCCGCCGTTGTAGCGCCAGCCGTGGCCCAGTCTGACTTCGGTGCCGGAGATGACCGGCGAGTTCGCGGTGAAGGGCAGCCGCAGCGGGAGGGGCGCGCGGATGCCGCGCAGGAACGCCTGGGCGTCCGCCGCGACGGGGAACGCGGTGGAGGGGCCCCGCAGGTGCGTCAAGAGCCGCCCCTGGAGGTCCGTGCGCAGCGCGGAGGCGGGAAGGGCGTTGATGGCCTCGCGCCACTCCTCCAGCGCGCCTCCTGACGCTGTCGACAGGGACTCAGGGCCGGTGGTGTCCGGAGTCACGCAGGCGTCCGCGATGTCGCTTACCAGCGCGGGCTGCTCCTGGGTCCCTTCAGGGAGGGGAGTCGAGGCCTCGGGTGGACCGCCACAGGCGGAGAGGAGCACGGCGGACAGCAGGGGCAAGGACCAGGGTTTACGTGACGTCATGCCCCCCCAACGAAACTCGCCGGCGAATCCCCTCACCCCGACGCGTGGAGCACGCCGCTGTCGTTGGCGTCCTGCTCCAGGAACTGCTGGGAGTAGCGCTGTGTGTCCAGGTCCACCCAGTCCTGATAGCCCCGCATCCATTCGCGCATCCCGGTGATGAAGCCTCGGAGCCTCTTGCTGGCGTGGGGCTCCACCTGGCTGGCTTCCTGTTGGAACGCGTCAATCTCCGCGCGGACCTTCTCGAAGGTGTAGTCGATGCCCTCCTGGAGCGTGTGCCCCTGGGCGGCATGGAGGATGACCATGTTGCGGTACTGCCCGGGTTGCCGTGCCTCCATGGGCAGGCTCTGCATGTCGTTGCTCCAGCAGACGACGTTGTTGGTGTGCAGGCGCAGGCCGAGGACTTCGGGGCGGTGGAACTCGTCCGCGGGGAGCGGCCCCGCATTGGCGGTGTCGATCAAGTCGATGCAGGGGTTCATTCCGCTGGTGTAGCGGCGAATCGCCTCATACGGCCGGATGGCGGAAGAGGGCTCCTCCACGAGGTGGCTCACGATTTGAAGTCCGGCGGTGGAGGCCCACATCCGCATGCCATGGGCGAAACGCTCGAAGTGCTCCCCGGAGAGTCGGTGGCGCAGTCGCTGGCAGATTTCCAGCCACGCCGTCTCGCCAAAGACGGGCGAAGCACCCAGGCGATTGTGGTCCAGGACGTCCAGCATCGCCGTGAGGTTCGGGAGTGTCTCGCGACTGATGGTCTCCACCCGGTCCACGAAGAGGTCGTCGGTGATGAAGAACCAGGTGAAGTAATCCGCGATGATTTGAAGCAGCTCCCGGTCGGCGTGCGGATAGCAACGGGCCGCGAGCCAGCCGTACTTCGTCCGCGTGATGCGTGCCAGATACTGCTCGGAGGGGATGAGGCCGTGCCTCGCCGCCCACTGCCTGGCTTCCTGCTCCAGGGGCTCGACGTCGGGTGCGCACTCGCCAGCCCAGGGGAAGGTGATGGTGGGAATTCGGAGCTGTTCCAGTTGGGCGGAGCGATTCTCGAGCACGGTGTACCTCCCATGGCTCTCGGCATGAGTCCGCACGAGTTCGTGACGTCGGGCCGGATTCGCGCGTCGCGAATGCCGTGCCTGCGCGGGGGGGGCGCCGAAGAAGGATGTCATTTGTATGATGGAGACGCCGGAGGGCTTGCGCAACGTTGTATGTATTTGTCGTCGTTGCTGTCGGGCGAGAGAGGCATTGCGGGGGAGGAGGACTGTTCCGCTGAGCCCGCAGGCGTCTATCCTGCAGGGCATGAAGACCCTGACCGAGTACCTGTGGTTCGAGACGAAAGAGCGGCGCGAGCTGGTCCGCCTCACCGACACCGTGGCCTCGCTGGTTCGCAAGAGTGGCATCCAGGAGGGCATGGTCCTGGTCTCCGCCATGCACATCACCGCGGGCGTCTTCGTCAACGATGACGAGTCCGGCCTCCATGAAGACATCTGGGAGTGGCTCCAGAAGCTCGCGCCGTTCGGGCCTGACTACCGCCACCATGGCACCGGAGAGGACAACGGCGACGCGCACCTCAAGTCGATGCTGGTCCACCATCAGGTCATCATCCCCATCACCACCGGGAAGCTGGACCTGGGGCCGTGGCAGCAGGTGTTCTACGCGGAGTTTGACGGACAGCGTCGCAAGCGCGTCATCGTGAAGGTGATGGGCGAATAGCGCCGCTCGGATGCGGCGCGGCGGGTCCGCTCGCTGACAGTCCCGTCGCCAGAGCGTCTCCGGTGCGGGCGACGCGTTCCTGCTTTCTGCTTGAATCCGGCTCTCACCCCTGGGAGCCCTCATGCGAGCGTGTCGTGCAGCGACGTCTGCCGTTGCCGGTGTGTTGTTCGTCTTCTCCTCCGTGTTCCTGGGCTGCACGGGAGGAGGGGCGGAGGAGCTTCCCGAGCCACTCGAGGGCGTCGTCCTGGAGCGACAGGGCCGGGGGTTGGTGGATGGCAGCAACATCACCGAGTACGCCGCATCGTGTCGCGCGGAGCTGGGGCGACTGACGGACGCCACGTTCAACTGCCGGGACGGGACGCTGCTGCACACCACCAACACGCCCGACGGCGCGGACTGCGACAAGCCGGTGTGGCTCGATTTGGGAGGGAAGTACTGCGTCGACAACGCACGCCTCTTGAAGCTGAAGACGAGCAATCCGAACACCGAGGCGCGGGTCATCTGTCGCCGCTACAAGGCGGGGCTGGACACGTCGGAGAGCTTTCAGGACGTCGCCATCGTCGTCGCCAACAAGACGTCAGGAGCCACGTGCTACTTCCAGGCGTTGAGTGGCTCGGGGCCGGACCTCAATGGCAAGAACGTGCCCAACCCGATGGCGGACCCGGCCTCCGCGGATGTGGCGGAGCGCACCGCCGCCACCGCGGCCAAGGCGTTCTACATCAGCCCCCAGCGACTCCGGGACAACTCCAGTCTGCACTGCTCGAAGTGCCATGACAGTGACCCCTGGATGCACTCGCCCTACATCGACCAGGTGGCGGCGAGCGCGGATGGGCTGCCCACGGGCTTCAAGAAGGGGAAGTACAAGCTCGTCGAAGAGGCCTATCTCACGAACGGAGGGAGTGGCTGGCCCAAGCCGGAGACAGTCACCACGGCGCGGGTGAAGGATGGTGCTGGGGATGTCCGCAATCAGGAGTGCACCGCCTGTCACCGCATCGGCACGAAGAACACGTGCTCGGATTGGCTCCCCAAGTCCGTCGACAAGAAGCCCATTCCCGGGCGCAACGCGGCGAATGGCATGTGGCCGAAGAGTCACTGGATGCCGGAAGTCCTCCCCGCCACGAAGGCGGAGTTCCACACGCTCTATGACAACCACATCAAGGCGATCCAATGCTGCTGCTCCACGCCGTGGAAGCTGGGCTGCTCCACGTTAACCGACTTGACGGACCTGACGAAGAAGCGCCAGGGGACGGGCGCGGCGGGGTTCATGCCCGGGGCGCAGAAGTGCGTGGATGGAACGACGGGAGTGGTGGCGCTCGGGGTCAGCATCGCGCCCATCGTCGTCGCCGCGCGAGGCTATGGAGAGAGCTCCTGCACGTCACCTTTCACCGCACCGCTCTGTGCGAGCTTCTCCATCGAGCGCACGGATGTGGAGGGGAACATCACCACGCTCACGGAGGGACCCAACGGCGACCCGTTGATGGCGTGTGCCAGTCATTCCCAGTCGCCGTATCCGGGGCCTCACGAGTCGTCCCTGAACGTGGAGCCAGGGGACCTGGTGACGCTCTCCACGCCGCAGCGGTATGCCTACGCGGACAACCATGACCTGCTCGAGTTCGTCGGGTGGCAGGTCTCGGAGAGCTGCCCCTGTGCGGATGGCGGAAGCACAACTTGTCAGTTCCGCACGCGCGGCAGTCGCCACTGGTTTGGAGCGGATGCCGAGCTGCCGGAGGTGACGTATGAAGGTGACCCGGAGAGCTTTCATTGTCAGGCGCTCTATCAGCGCACGGGCGTCTGTCTGGCTCCCGACGCGGGCGTGGATGCCGGCACGGACGCGGGCGTCGATGCCGGATACGACGGAGGGCTGAGTGATGCGGGCTGGGATGGCGGCGTGCACGATGCGGGGAGCGACGCGGGAGTCGCTGACGCCGGGAACGACGCGGGAGTTGCCGACGCCGGAGTCGCCGACGCAGGGCGCGACGCGGGAGTCGCCGACGCAGGGCGCGACGCGGGAGTCGCCGACGCGGGAGTCGCCGACGCAGGGCGCGACGCAGGAGTCGCCGACGCGGGAGTCGCCGACGCGGGAGTCGCCGACGCCGGGCGCGATACGGGAGTCTCCGACGCGGGAATCGCTGCCGCTGGGGTGACGCGCCTGTGATGGCGGGGTGAGTGTCCTTGCTCCGTTGGGTGTGGGTGGCCCCATTCCGACTGAGGACTGCGAGGCGACCGAGGAGCAGGAACCCACGGAGCCCGAGAAGCCTTGACCCAGGAGGTGTCTGATTAACCGCATGGGCTGGTGCGCATGTTGAGTGGCGCCGGCCCGTTTGTCCTCATGCTGGAGCCCTCGGGGGCGTCTGCCAACGAGGTCCGCACCATGCTCAAGACGCTGGAGAGGTAACCCGCCCCCTCAGCTCGCCGGGCTCTCACCCTCGCCACGAGGCAGCTGCAATCCCAGCCGCTCCAGCTCCGCGCGCAGCTCCTGGGGCAGGGGGCTCGTCACGTGCATCGGCTTCTTCGTCTCCGGATGAGTCAACCCGAGCGCCCGCGCATGCAGGAAGAAGCGCCCCAGCTCCGGCGCCTCGCGCCCGCCGTAGAGCGTGTCTCCGACGATGGGCGCTCCAATGCCCGCCATGTGCGCGCGCACCTGATGCAACACCCCCGTGAGGATGCGCACCTCCACCAGGCTGTGCTCGCCCGCGCGCCCCAGCACGCGGAAGCGCGACACCGCCTCGCGCGCGTCCTCGGCACCGTGCGGTGCGGGCTCCACCCGGTCCGGGTGCCGTGGGTGGTGGCGCAGCGGCAGCTCGATGTCGCCCTCGTCCACCAACGGCCCCGTCACCAGCGCGAGGTAGCGCTTGTCCACCGCCCGCTCACCGAACGCCGCGCGGACCGCCTCCCACGCCGTGCGCGAGCGCGCCGCCAGCACCACGCCCGACGTCTCCACGTCCAGCCGGTGGCACAGCCCACCCTCACGCGGGTCCACGGACGCCTGCGCGCACTCGGGGTAGCGCGCCACCAGCGCGTTGGCCACCGTGCCCGTCTCTCCCGACTGGAGCGGATGCGAGGCCCGGCCCGCGGGCTTGTCCACGAACACCAGCGCGGCGTCCTCGTGCAAGACGACGAGCGGGAACTCCTCGTCCGGCACCGCCTCGCGCGTCTCCTCCTCCACCACCACGGAGATCTGCTGCCCGGCCACCAACGTCAGGCCCTTCTTCGCCGCCCGGTGGTTCACCTTCACCGCGCCCGCATCGAAGAGTCGCTTGAGGCGCGCGCGCGACAGGCCCAGCGCCTCGCCCACGAAGAGGTCCACCCGCTGGCCCGCCTTGTCGGCGTCCACGGTGAAGGTGTGCAGCTTGGAGGGATTCACTCGGAAAGAGCCTCGTAGACTTCCTCGGCCGTCTGGAACCGGTCGTCCGGCTCCTTGCGGATGAGGCGGTGGGCCACGCGTGCGAACTGCGGGTCCCCATGAAGGTTCAGCGCCAGCACCGGCGGAGGCTCCGTCTCCAACACCTGCCGCCACAGCTCGTGCGGCGTCTTCGCATCGAAGGGGGGCCGCCCGCTGAGCAGCTCATAGAGGATGACGCCCAGACTGTACAGGTCCGAGCGCCCATCCAACGGCTCCCCGAGAATCTGCTCGGGCGCCATGTAGCGGTACGTGCCGACCAGCTTCCCGGCTTCCGTAATCGCCACGTCGTCCGCGAGGAACTTGGCCAGCCCGAAGTCCATCAGCCGCACCTGCCGGTCCTCGTCCACCATGACGTTGGACGGCTTGAGGTCGCGGTGCACCAGCCCATGCCCGTGGATGTAGGCCAGCGCTTCACACAGCTGGAGCATGGTGTCCTTCAGCCGCCCCATGCGCTCCGGACGGTTGAGGTCCTCCTCGCGCGGCGCCCGGCCGTCGTCCACCGCCTTGCGAGGCGAGGGCAGGGGCGCATCGAACCCGTCCATCGAGTCGTCCGAGCCGGAGCCCGAGCCCAGCTCGTCCTCTCCCGCGCCATAGGACTCCAGGTCCTCGCTGGGCGGCTCCTCGTTGAAGGCGTTCATGCTGAACAGCCCCTCCGTGGCGGAGCGGGAGTCACCCATCGCGTCCGCGTTGGAGATGCTGTCACTGCCAGGGCCGAAGTCCTCGTCCGCCGTGCGCCGCACCGTCAGCAGGCTGCGCGGCGTGTTGACGCTGATGGGCGACATCAAATCGTCACCCCGGATGTCCAGGTAGTGGCGCAGCGTGAGCCCTTCAATCAGCTCCATGGCCAGGTAGGGCCAGCCCTGGTGCACCCCGGCCTCGAAGACCTTCACCACGTTGGGGTGGGACAGGTCCGCCAGCGTCTCGAATTCGCGCGCGAGTCGTCGCGCCGCGCGCTCGTCCAGCGCGGGGCCGGCCGAGAGCAGCTTGAGCGCGACTTCGTCGTTGCTGCGGCGGTCCAGGGCCCGGTACACGGTGCCGGCCCCGCCGCTGCCGAGCGTCTCCAGGACGCGGTAGGGACCGATGACCTTCGGGGGCATGCGTGGCGCGGATCCTACGGACCCCGTCGCGTCACGGTCAAACTGGATGATGCCTGGTTGCATGGTCCTGGGGAGGACAGTGGCGCGGGCATTTCACTTTTCCAGGGAAACCTGGGAGAACCCTTCATCAAATGCAAGTCGGGAAGTATCAACTCGTCCGGAAGCTTGCCTCGGGGGGCATGGCGGAGGTCTTCCTCGCCAAGGCCGCGGGCCCCATGGGCTTCGAGAAGACGCTCGTGCTGAAGCGGATCCTTCCGCACCTGGCGGAAGACCCGGCGTTCGTGGAGATGTTCCTGGGGGAGGCGCGGCTGGCGGCGCAGCTGGAGCACCCGAACATCGTCCAGATTTTCGACTTCGGCGAGGCGGACGGCAGCTACTTCCTGGCGATGGAGTTCATCGACGGGCCCACGCTGCGGCGGCTGGTGAAGCGCGCGGCGGAGCAGTCGTTGCCGCCGATGATGTGCGCGAAGCTGGTGTCGCTCGCGGCGGAGGGCCTGGCCTTCGCGCACGACTTCTCTGACGCGGCGACGGGGGTGCCCCTGGGGCTCATCCACCGCGACGTGAGTCCGGACAACATCTTGGTGTCGCGGCAGGGCGCGGTGAAGGTGGTGGACTTCGGGGTGGCGAAGGTCGCCGGCCAGGGGCACCGCACGCAGACGGGCATGGTGAAGGGGAAGGTCGCGTACATGCCTCCGGAGCAGCTCCGGGCGCTGTCGGTGGACAAGCGGGTGGATGTGTACGCGCTGGGCGTGGTGCTGTACGAGCTGCTGACGGGGAAGCGTCCCTTCGACGCGACGACCGAGGCGAGTACGATGCAGGCCATCCTGTTCGAGCCGTTCGTCCCGGTGGTGGAGCGCAGGCCGGACGTGCCGGTGGCGCTCCAGAAGATTCTCGAGCTGGCGCTGGCGAAGGAGCGCGACAGGCGCTACCCGGACTGCCGCGCGCTGCAGGCGGACCTGGAGCGCTTCCTGCTGACGTCCGGCGAGTCCGTGGGGGCGTACCAGCTCTCGCAGTTCGTGGCGAAGCTGGGGGCGGAGGGTGTGTCGGGGCCGGTGGTGCCTTCGCCTGTGCCCGTGGCGGGTGCTACGCCGGTGAAGCCTGGGAGCGCGCCGAAGTCCATGGCGGCGCCCCCGCCTCCGCCCGTGGACTCGACGTCGCCCACGACGCCGATGCCGCTGTCGATGCGCGGGGTGGCGGACGAGGTGCGTCCGCAGGCTCCGGCGAATGAAGGAAGCAAGGGCGCGGAGGCTCCTGAGCGGGCGGCGAAGGCGGCGGCGGGGGCGCGGCGCAAGCCGGCACCGCGTCCGATGTTGCCGGCGCAAGCGGGAGTGGCGTCCGAGGCGCACGGCACGGGTGGGGATTGGAGCCCGTCGCGCATCGCTGGGGCGCAGGCGCCCGCGCGGCAGTCACCGGAGTCCGAGCGGGATGCGGAGGAGCGTGTCCCGACGAATGGCGGTGGGTCGGACGAGGACGCCATCGCCACGGGTGCGCAGGTGCGTGCTCCGAAGGCGCGCAAGGCGTCGGCGGGGCTCCTCGCGGCGCTCGTGGGAGCGGCGGTGCTGGGGGTGGGGGGCGTGGCGCTGGTGTCCATTCGGGGCGAGCAGCCCATTGTCGTGGTGCCTCCTCCGCTTCCCCTGGCGAAGAAGCCCGACGCGAAGCTCCCGCCGACGACGGAGCGGGTTGAAAAGGTGAAGCCTTCTCCAGCGCCGGAGCGGGTCGCGGGCGGGGATGCGCCGGTGGTGGCACGGGTGCCCCCGGTGGTGGAGGTGAAGAAGGCGGACCCTCCGGCCACCGCGCCTGTGCCGTCGCCGGAGGTCGTGGCCGAGAAGCCCGTGGAGAAGGCTCCGCCGGCCGTCGTGCCCGCCGCTGATGCTCCAGTCGTGCCCGCGCCGCAAGAGGCGAAGCCTGTCGCGAAGAGCGCGGCTCCGCGCCCGCGCGCACCCGCGAAGGTGGTGGCCACGGGCATGTTGGAGTTCCGCATCCGCCCTTATGCGACGGTCTACCTGAATGGGAAAGACATCGGGAATACGCCGATGGCGCCCGTCTCGGTGCCTGAAGGCAAGCACACCATCAGGCTCGTCAATCCCGAGCTGAAGAGAGACGAGACGCAAAAGTTCGAAGTGAAGGCGGGGCAGAACAACACCTTCAAGTTCAACTTCAACACGGATTGAGACAAGGCGTTCCCTCTCAGGCGGGACTTCGAGGAGAAGAACTCCTCGGAGAGCGGTCGGATTGCCCAGTCCGTACTACTGCTTCACATGGTAGTGACTCATTCAAAGGCACTCGCCGCACTGTCGAGCGAACTCTCCCGCCTCATAGCTGTCATACGGGGGCGAGGTTCTCTGACAGGTCAGATACGCGACGTTGACCGTCCAGGAACATCCGGACTCACCGTACCAAATGTTGCTCGATGAGTAGCCGGCCGGGCAGCTCACCCAGATGGGGCGCGGCGAGCTGTTACCCAGGGGCTTCCCTGGTGGTCTCCGCATTCCTGTAGTTGAGTCAGTCGATGCGAAAACTCCTCCTCCTCTGCTTGCCGTTGTTCGCCTGTGTGACGACGAAGTCCGTCCCGGTCCCGGCTTCTGCCGACTCCAGCGCGTTGCATCAGGTGAAGCGGGTGAAGGTGGCCGAGGGGGTCGAGCTCGAACTGCTCGACTTCGGAGGCCAGGGACCCGCACTCGTCTTCCTGTCGGGCCTGGGCAACACGGGCCACGTGTTCGACACCTTCGCGCCGGAGTTCACCGCGGCCCATCACGTCTACGCCGTCACCCGCCGGGGGTTTGGCTCGTCGAACTGGCCCGAGCAGGGCTACGACACCGCCACCCTGGGCGAGGACGTCGTCCGGGTGCTGGAGGGGCTGGGAATCGCGAAGGCGTCATTCGTGGGCCACTCCGCCGCCGGGCCAGAGCTCACCTGGGTGGCAACCCATCACCCGGAGCGCGTGGAGAAGGTGGTCTACCTGGACGTGAGGACCAACGGTGACCTGCTGGCGGAGCTCCTTTCGGTTCTGCCCATGCCTCCTCCGAGCGAGCCCGCTCCCGAGGACGTGGCCTCACGCGCCGCGGTCGCCGCCGCGCTCGCGCGTGACGTCGGAGGAGCGTTCCCCACGCACGAGATCGACGAGGCGAACGAGTTCGATCCGAAGACCGGGCACTACCTGCGCGCCCGCAGGTGGCCGCACGCGGAGGAGCGGGTGATGAGGGGTTTCTCGAAGGTGGACTTCGCGGCCGTGACGGCGGCCGTGCTCTTCCTCTACGTGGATCAGCCTCGGTCCGGGCGGCCGGAGGACCTCCCAGGCTTCTCCCAAATGGACCTTCCCGTGCAGGAGAAGTTGAGGAACCTGAGCACCAGGGCGCTCCAGCGGGACGCCGAAATGCTGAGCGTGATGAGCATGCCGAACTGGAAGGGCATCAAGCTCGAGCACGCTCAGCACTACGTCTGGCTCACCAACCATGACGAGGTGCTGCGCGAGATGAAGACCTTCCTCGAGACATTTTGAAAGGGCGGCGAAGGCGCGCTGGATGAGCGCATCTCCTGTTTCCACACTTCGAGCAAGCGAACACGTCCAGCGCTTTCCGTCCTGCGTAGCAGCCTGGCGAGAGTCCAATCGTGGTGTGCCCTCCGGCTCGCGACAGGCGCCGTCGCTCAGGGCTTGAACGGGGCGTGCTGCTTCAGCCACTGGGAGGCCCGCTCTGCGTCCGCCTTTCGGCCCACGCCGCTCCAGTAGTCGCGGGCCTGGGTGGCCAGCTCGATGGCGCGCGCCCTGTCTCCGTGGGAGTCCCAGAGCGCGCGTGCCAGCGGGAATTGAACCCGCGCCCTCTCATTGATCAAGGTCAGCTTCAGGGCGCCCTCGAGGAAAGGCACGGCCTCGGCGGGCTTGCCCTCGGCCAGACAGAGCCGGCCCATCCCCAGCAGGGGCCACAGGCGCCCCAGGTCGTCCGGCGCCAGGACCTTGTCCTGAAAGGCCATGGCGCGCGTGAACTTCTCCCGCGCCTCCGCGTGGCGACCCAGCTCCACCAGCGCCTCGCCTTGGTCAGTGAGCGCCCAGGCGACGAGCGGGCTCTCGGGGCCCAGCAGCTTCAGGTTCAGCTCCAGCACGCGCGTGTAGGCCTCGAGCGCCTCCTCGGCCCTCCCCATGTCGCGGAGCACGTGGCCTCGCGCGCCGATCGAGTCGGCCACGGACGGATGCTCGGAGCCCAGCACCTTCTGCTTCAGCGCCAGGGCGCGCGCCTGGGCCTCGAGCGCCTCCTCGAACCGGCCCATCTCCTGGAGCGTGGTGCCAAGGTCTCTGAGGGACTCGGCCACCCGTGGGTGCTCCGGGCCCAACACCTTCTTCCTCAGCTCCAGCGAGAGGGTATGGGCCTCGAGCGCCTCGTCCACCCGGCCCATGCTCTGGAACAGCAGGCCCAGGTTGTGGAGCGTGGAGGCCACCTCCCAGTGCTCGGGGCCCCACACCTTCTTCCTCAGCGCCAGGGCGTGCTCGAACGCCTGCCGTGCCTGCTCGTGCTTGCCAACGGCCATGAGGATGGTGCCCTCGCTGTTGGAGGCGAAGGCGCGGATGCGGTCATCGTCCGCCAGCTCCACCATGCTCTGCGCCATGGGCACCATCTGCAGCGCGTCGTGCGGCCGCCTCAGGCGATTGCCCGTCACCCAGACCAGGGAGTTCGAGGCCTGGGCCAGCGTATAGGCGTCCCTGCCACGGGCCGCCACCTCCATGGACTCGCGCAGGCCTTCCACGGTGGCTCGGTAGTCGCCTGTCCCTTCTCTCATCCATGCCACGAGGTAGAGGATCTGCGCCTCCAGCGAAGCGTGGCCTGCCGCCTTCACCTGGGGGAGCAGGGAGTCCGCCAGCGCGAGCCCCTCCTGGACGCGGTGGGTATCCAGCAGCACCCGCAAGGAGTCGACCTGCTGCTGGAGCGCCTCCACCTTCCCGCGCACCACCGGGTCCTCCGGCGGTGGCACCGCGGCGGTGAGCGCCTTGGCGTCCTCGCAGTACTCCAGCGGCGGCAGGGCCTGCACCGCCTCCACCGCCTTGCTCACCAGGGGGGGGTCTGGACTCTGGGACAACAGCTCGGTGAGCGCGCGCAGCTGGCCGCGCCTGCGCTCCAGGCAGGCCTCCTCCAGCATCAGCAGCCCTGAGTTCTTCGGGCGCCCCTCCTGGCTCGCGCTCAGGCACAGCGCGGTGCGCTGCCTCACCCAGGCTCCCGCATAGGCCTCCAGCCCCTGCACCACCCGCTCGGCGGTGGCCCGAGCGTAGGGGGCCCCCGTGGCGACCAGCCCCTGCTCCAGCCGGGCCCTGACCGCCGCATCCCAGACTCCGCTCAGCCGCAGCTCCATGCGACCGCACACCTGCTCCTGCGGGCGAGCCCACACCCACAAGGCCAGCCCCGCCGCCGCCGCCACCGCGCCGACCAGGGCCCAGCGCGAGGGCCTCGCCCGCCGCTTCTTCTCCGGGTCGTCCGCCAGCGCGTGCAGCAGCGCCTTCATGGAGGAGGGACGCTTCGCCGAATCGGTGCTCAGCCCCTGGAGGAGCGTGCGCGTCACCCACGCGGGGACCTGGGAATCCTCCGGCGGCTCCACCCTGCCCGCGCGCTGAGCCGCGCGCAGTTCCGCCACGGTGTTGCCCTGGAAGGGGAGCTGGCCGTACAGCCCCTCATAGAGGGACACGCAGAAGGCATACAGGTCGCTGCGCGCGTCTCCCCGTTGGCCTCGGAACTGCTCGTCCGCCATGTAGCTCGGCGTCCCCATCCACTGGCTCGAGCGCGTGGTCAGCGGCGCGAGCGCCACGGCCGGCTGCGCGGGGAGGACTTGCGCGGGGACCTCGCGCGGCTCGTCCACCGAGGCGGACTCGAGCCAGGCCAGGCCGAAGTCCGTCACCCGTGCCCGCCCGTCCTGGCCCACCAGCACATTGTCCGGCTTGAAGTCATGGTGGATGAGGCCCGCTTCGTGGGCGGCGGCCAGCCCCTGTCCTGCTGCCAGGTACTGCGCCAGCACCTCGCTCCACGGGCGCCCCTGCTGCCAGCGGCGCAGCGTCTGCCCCTCCACATACTCCATGGCGATGAAGAGCGCGCCGTCCTCCAGGGTCCCCGCGTCGTACACCGCCACCACCTGGGGGTGGCTCAGGCGGGCCATCGCCTGCGCCTCGCGCACGAACCGGGCCTGCTCCTCGTCGCGGCGGCTCTCTCCTCCGCTCCAGGGGCGCAGCAGCTTGAGCGCCACGCGCCGATCCAGCCGCGCGTCATACACGCTCAGGACCACCCCCATGCTGCCCTGGCCCAGCGTGCCCAGCACCGTATAGCGACCCAGCAGCGTGTAGCCGGGCTCGAGGGGTGGAGCCTTCGTGGGCTCCCCTTCATAAGGCCAGGTGGTGGGCCCCCCGTCTTCGAGCCTGGGCAGTGGCTCCCCTTCGCGGGAAGGGACCTCCTCGGCATGCCCGCCGTCAGAGGCCTTCTCCCAATGCTCGTTCCTCATTGCCGCCTCTCCCCGTACATGCTGCCCCCTCCAGCCCGGTCGGCGGCGTGGCGCGGATACTACTGGATCCAGGCGCAGGGACCGATGACGGGTGGTACCTGTTGTTACCAGGGCGCGGCTTTGACACGCGAGAGACCCGTGCCTGGAGCCCGCTCCGCGGGGGCTCATCCACGCGTCCGCCGCGTTCAGGGCCGCTGGTGTGTCGAGGCGCTGGAAACGGGTGTGATCACGCCGAGGGCCCTCCCTGGGCACACGCGTTATCAGTGACAACACTTGTTACCAGGGCTCTGGAAGAAGCCAACCCCAGGAAATCAAAGGGCTCTGCGGAAATAGAGCCATCCCAGCGAGGGTGGCGCGCTGCGTGCACAAGGGCCGCGCGCCGTAACCATTCGCTGGAGAGGCTCACCATGATGAAGGCAGCATCCAAGGCCCTGGCAATCCTGGCGCTCACTGCGTCCACCTTCGCGTCCGCGCAGGATTACCAGGACACCACGCCGTATGTCGTCGACTCGGCGAAGTACCCGTACACGCTCTATCCGTCCAACACCCAGCTGGACGACAAGACTCCGTGGGAGACGCCGGTCCTCCCGTTCAACCCGAGCAGCACCTATACGCCGCCGGAGCAGGACGCCGTCGTCCAGGGCGAGTCGGTGCTGCTCAACGCGCCCGTCTATCTCGACATGAATGACGGCATGAGGCACCTGCAGTACGGCCAGGCCACCATTCCGGAGGCCGCCACGCAGAACGTGCCGCCGCCGACGGAGACGGTGCCGCCGCAGGAGCTGTCCGGGCTGCGCTCCGCGGAGCAGGGGGCGGCGCTCACCGGGCCCGTCACCAAGAGCTACCAGCGCACCGAGCAGTTCGGTAACAACATCTTCGGCGCTGGCTACAACGTCAGCGCGGCCATCACCGCGACGCCCGCCACCGGCACCACGGCGAAGAAGCAGGAGGCGCTCACCGAGGGCCGGGTCCACGGCACCGCCTTCAACATCCAGAAGGAGCTGGTGCGCGGTCGCGCCACCGTTTGCGGGCAGCAGGGCGGCTGCAACAGCGGCACCGCGGCGCTGTACGCCATGAGCGCGATGATCTGGAGCACCAGCCTCGCCGGCAACTTCGCGCCGACCCCCATCAACTGGAGCCGGTCCTTCTTCTCCGTGTCCAAGACGTTCATGGTCGGCCCCGTCCCGCTCACCGTGAAGGCCTCGCTGACGGGCGGCGTGACGATGCGCGTGAATGGCCAGGTGAACCCCCTGGTCGCCGCGCTCACCGGCGCCGCGGGCGGCTTCGCCAACGTGGTGGCCTCCGCCGCGGTGAACGTCGCCATCGCCAGCTTTGGCGTGACCGGCACCCTGCGGCTGATCAACGCCACGGTGGAGGCCCTGGCCAGCCTCGACTGGAACTTCTGCATGGCTTCCTGGAAGCTCAAGGCGACCCTCAACCTGAACGCGCTCTCGGGCACGCTGACGGGGTTCGTGAAGATCAAGCTCCTGTTCTTCAAGAAGACCTGGAACGTCACCATCGCGAACTGGTCCGGCATCGTGAGGAGCCTGGTCCTGTACAACGCCTCCGGCTCCATCTCGGCCTCGGGCTGCTAGCCGGGTTGACCCTGCCACCGCGCCGCCGCGCCCCGGAGGCGCTGGCCGCGCGCGGGGCGGGATGACCGGGCGCTGGCTCCTCGGCTGAGAAATCGGCCGAGGAGACCGTGCCCGCCCTTCCAACCAGAACTGAAGCGGCCAGGGCCGCTGACTCGGGAGTTTCCCATGCGGAAGTCGGGGAAGTCGGTGAACGTGGGCGGCAAGCCCTTCAGCAAGGTCCTCGGGGTGGGGCTCCCCCTCCTCCTCGTGAGCATGCTGGGGCTCTGGGCGGGGGCTTCCCGGTCCGCAGCGGTGGCCCCCTCGGAGACGTCGCGGTCCCCCCAGGCCGCTCCCGCGGTGGCGGGCCTGACGCAGCCCCAGGGCGTGTCTCCCAGTCCCTCAGCGGGGACGCGGGCGTGGATCCCCGGGGTGCTCTACCGCTACGCCCTGAACGCCGAGCAGAAGATCTCCTTCCGCCCCGCCCAGCCTGGCGCGCAGGTGCTGCCCGGCATGAGGTTCATCCTCCGGGGTGAGTGGACCGTGGGGGTCGTCTCCGCGGAGGCCGAGCGCGTCGACGCGCGGGTGAGCCTGCAGCTCTCCTCGCTGACGGTGGAGGTCGGCGACAATGGCCCTGTCGCCCCCGACGTCCAGCAAAACCTTGCCACGGCGTTGCAGGTCCCCTTCTTCCTCACGCACGACAAGAGCGGTCGGGTGACGCTCACGCACTTCGAGCAGGTGGCCGACCCGCTCGTGCGAGGCATCCTCCGGTCCATCGTGGCGAGCTCCCAGTTCGTCGTGGTCGGAGCGCCGGGCGCCACCTGGAAGGCGGAGGAGTTTGACACCACGGGGCGGTACAGCGCCGGGTACCAGCGCCTGGAGCCGAGCCGCTTCGAGAAGCGCAAGCTGTCCTACTCCCACGTGGCTTTTCCTCAGGGGCTCGAGCCGCTGGGCGGGCAGGTCCGCATCGACGTGAGCGCCCGAAGCACCTTCGCGCTGGCGCAGGACCTCTGGACGAGCTCGCTCGATGCCCAGGAGCGGGTGGAGGTGGAGGCGGGCCAGACCATGCCCCCCACCACCTATGAGTCCTCTCTGAGCCTGAGCCTGCTGGAGCGCCGCGTGGACCCGACGTTGATTGGCGCATTCGTGGCGCGCCGGGCCTGGCTGAGCTCCGCCGCCATGTCCGCCTTCCAGGGCATGGAGCAGGACCCGATGGATCAGTACCGCCAGGTGCTGGGCGGCAAGGACTTCGACACGCTGGTCAAGGAGCTGCGCGCGCTCCCGGGGGAGCCCACGGCTCGTGACGAGGTGCGCTCCATTTCCCTGGAGCGGCTGCGCGCGCTCTTCATGCTCCACCCCTCCGAGGCCGCGAAGGTCCCCGACATCATCCGCGCGGGCATGGATCCGCTCGCGGCCAGCCCCATGCTCGGCGCGCTCTCCGCGGCCAGCACCCGCGAGGCCATTCAGGCCCTGGCGGAGGTCACGGGTGATCGCTCCATCCCCCATGACATCCGCATGGACTCGGTGGCCGCGCTGGGCGTGGCGAAGGATCCCACGGCGGAGGGCCTCGAGGCCCTTCGCGGCGTGGCGGGCGAAGAGGACGGGATGCTGCGCGACACGGCCAGGCTGGCGCTCGGCAACGCCGCGGCCCAACTGACCGACACCGACCCCAAGGGCGCGGAGGACCTGGTTGGCGAGCTCACCCGTGACTACCGCTCCGCCTCCACCGCGGAGGCGCGGGCGGGGGCGCTCAACAGCCTGGGCAACACCCGCTCGCCGAGCGCGCTCGCCACGCTGGAGGACGCGCTCGGGTCGCAGGATCCCCGGGTGCGCCAGGCCGCGCTCAATGCGCTGCGCATCATCCAGGATCCTCGCGCTGACCAGCTCCTCGCCAGGCACCTGCTCAAGGATCCGGCCCCGGAGGTCCGCCAGGCCGCCGTCTTCGCCAGCAACTTCCGGCCCCTGGCGCCCCTGCTGCCCGCCCTGGCGCAGGCGCTGCGCATGGATCCCGCGGACGGGGTGAGGAACGAGGTGATCCACCTGCTGGGAGATCAGCGGGCCCTGGTGCCCGAGGCCCTGCCCTTGTTGGCCTGGGCCAGCCAGCACGACGCGAACCCGGACCTCCGGCGGGCGGCCGCGGTCTTCGTCAACACGCCCACGACGAGCAACTCCACTCCGCTCGCCTCTCCGTAACGAACACTCACCGGCTTCCCGCGCCGCATGGCGCGGCATGAACAAGCAAGGACATCCCGATGTCGCGAAAGATCTGGGGGGCCATGGCCCTGGTGGTGGTGGCGATGGTGTTGCCAGCACAGGTGCAGGCGCAGCCTCTCCTGCTGGGCCGATGCACCGTCGACAACCTGTCGACGAGTGACGCGGCGAAGCTGCGAGTCGAGTGGGCTCGCAAGTGCGCGCTGAACCAGAACGTCGGGCACCCGGGGGCCGCGTTCAACACGGGCCTGAGCTCCGCGAGCGGTGGGACGCTGAAGGACTATCTGGACTCGGACCTGAATCGAAACCCGGTGGGAGAGGGCTCGTTCGCGGGCTCGAACTTCCAGGTGAACAACGCGGCCATGTTCGCGCTCTATAACGCGGGCCCCACCTATCAGGCGCTGGACACCGACGGCTACCTGCAGTGGTCACGCGACTCGTGGCGGAGGAAGGGACGCCCGCTCTACCCCACGTTCGGCACGACGCCCGACATCGCCGATGAGGACAACCGCCAGCTCTTCCCTCACAACGAGCTGGCGAACTGCAGGCTCTACTTCGACAAGGAGAGCACCCAACCGGCCTTCACCGCCTTCCATGTGAACGGCTACTGCGAGTCGGCCTGCTACACCGCCGAGCAGAAGATCCTCTTCGCCGACGGCGACCTCCCCATCCGTGAGGCGATGGAGGCGCTGCGTGAGGATCTGATCACGCTGACGCCGGACTCCACGTTCGATGCTCTCCAGCTCCAACCGAACCTCACCTACAGCTACACGCGAGAGCTCCGGGACGCGGAGCACACGCTCTCCGTCATCACCGCCCGGTCTGGCGGTCAGCTCCGCCTCACCCTCGAGCACCCGGTCATCACCGGCGAGGGCCGCATCGTGCAGGCGCAGACCCTCAAGGTGGGCGACGCGCTGGTGAAGGCCGACGGCACCCTGGATCCCATCGTGGACATCCAGAAGGCCACCTTCTTCGGCAAGGTCTACAACCTCGCGCCGGTGACGACGGATCGGGTGTCCAACATCCTGGTGGCCCAGGGCTACCTGGTGGGCTCCGTGCGGTTCCAGAACGACGAGGTGGGCTACCTCAACCGCATCATCCTCTACCGGAGCATTCCCGCCGACGTGCTCCCCCAGGTGGAGAGCCCATGAAGCGCCCGCTCTACCCGTTCGTCATCGCGGGGCTCGCGGGGCTGGTGCTCATCGCCTCGGCGCTCGACGGCGCGGAGGACGCTGCCCCCGTGACGGCGGCTTTTGCGCAGGTCTCTCCCGCACCCACCCCGCTGGCTCGTGACACGGCGCCGGAGCCCACCCCCGCGCCTCGCCCGTCCCCCCTGTCCGCGGCACCGGCGGCAGCCCCGGGGGACGACGGGGAGCCCGGCGAGTTCACCACCACCACCGACCGGGTCAAGGCGGAGATCTTCAAGACGGAGCCGGAGCTGGCTCGGTTCGACTCCTTCCGCGAGCATGTCCTCCTCGACTCCAACGGCCGCGAGGACTACGAGGCGCTGCTCGCCGACACGCGGATGCATGAGCAGCTGCGCCGGGCGCTGAGCGCCTCGACGGAGGTCGAGGAGACGCTGGAGTCCAGCTTCAAGCGCCTGATGCAGATCGACTACCTGCGCGAGGCGCTGGCCTGGAGGCAGAACCCGGCGCGCGCGCAGCTGGTGTCCACGGTCGAGCGCATCATCCTGGAGGACTCGTTCACCGCGGAGCTGTCGCCGGGCGCCAGGCGCTCGATGGCCGCGACCCGGATGGAGCTCTTCGAAATCTTCGCGGCTCAAGAGCCCGAGAGAGCGGGTGCCCTGGTCGAGGCCGCGAAGGGGACGCCGCTCGAGAAGCTGGTGCGGCACTTCGCCGCGCGCAACCAGCGTCGACTCGTGAAGGAGCGGGAGCTGAGCGTTCATGCACAGGCGCGCCGTGGCGTGACGCCCTGATGGGCCGCGCCGCCAACTCATCGGTTGAAAGGGAGAGCAGATGCGAAGCGTGAAGAGCTTGAGCAGGTTTATCACCCTGGGCCTCGTCCTGGCCTCGGTGGGGGTGCTCGCCGCGCCGCCTCAGAAGTCAGGGCCGGGCCGGTTGATGCGGGCCGACAACCCCGTGACGGGCGAGTACCTGGTGGTGCTGAAAGAGAAGCCCGGGCGCGGTCTGTCGAGCATGGCGGCGAAGGCGGGCGCGCTGGCCAGGCAGTACAGCGCGCGCGTCCTCACCACCCACGAGACCGCCTTCCGTGGCTTCCTCGTCTCCGCCAGCGAGGAGCAGGCCCAGGCGCTCGCGGAGGATGCTCGGGTGGACTACGTCCTGGAGAATGGCATCGTCCAGCCCTCGGGCGTCCAGAGCCCCGCGGACTGGAACCTGGATCGGATAGACCAGGAGGCCCGCCCGCTGGACAACAGCTACCTGGCCGAGGACGCGACGGGCGTCAACGTCTACGTCATCGACTCGGGCCTCCGGGCATCACACCTGGAGTTCGAGGGGCGCGCCCAGGTCGTGTTCAACGCCGTCCCCAACCAGACCGGGGATGACGTCACCGGGCATGGCACCGCCGTCGCGGGGATCATCGGTGGCAAGACGCATGGCGTCGCCAAGAAGGTCAACCTTCGCGCGGTGAAGGCGTTCAACGAGTTCGGGACGACCGTGGATCGCCTGGTGACGGCGCTGGAGTGGGTGGCGAACAACGCCGTCACGCCGGCCATCGTCAACCTGAGCTTCACCGCCGCGAGCGAGATCCCGGCGATCGATGCCGCCGTGGATGTCGTCGCGATGAACCCCGGGCTCGTCGTGGTGATCGCCGCGGGCAACGCGAACATCGACGCCTGCGGCTGTTCGCCGGCCCGCCTCCAGCCGGATGCGGTCCACCCCTTCAGGACGCGCATCATCACGGTGGGCGCGATCGACGAGAGCCAGGCGCGCTGGGTGGGCGTCACCAACGCGTCCAACAAGGGCGAGTGTCTGGACCTCTGGGCTCCGGGCGCGAACCTCCGCTCCGTGAGCTCGACCAGTGACACAGACTCGACCTTCTTCCCGCTCGAGGGGACCTCCTTCGCCGCGCCACACGTGAGCGGCGTGGCGGCCGTCCTGCTGGCCAACGGCGTCGCTCCCGCCGACATCCCCGCGCGACTGATCAACGACGCGAGCGTGGGGCAGGTGGAGCTGGACTTCGGTGACACGAGCTCACCCAACCGGTTGTTGTACAAGCGCCCTCACGCCACGCCCCTTGTCAACGGCGCGGGCGTGAGCGTGTCCGACGTCACGGGCGGCCGGCGCAACTTCAAGCTGGACGTCCCCGCGGGCCGGCCCTCGGTGACGTTCTCCATCTCCGGGGGCACCGGGGACGCGGACCTCTACATCCGCCACGGCCAGTTCCCGGAGCTGCACGCCTACCAGTGCCGTCCGCTGCGCAAGGGCAACAACGAGACCTGCGTGGTGAACAACCCCGCGGGGGGCACCTGGCTCATCCAACTGGGAGCCTTCTCCACCTACACCACCACCTTGAAGGGCCAGTACTGATGAGGACCCAAGCGATGAAGAGCTGGAACGTGTTGTGGATGTCGACCCTTGCGCTCGTGGTGGCGTGTGGTGTTCCCGCCGGCGAGGACGTGAGCGTGTCGGACGTGACGCTGGCCACCCAGGAGTCGGCGCTGTGCGTGGGGGTGAGCTTCGACTCGCTCGAGGTGGAGGGGATGAGTTCCTTCGCGGGAGAGCTGGCGGGAGCAGGCTCCTGGGTGGTGGGCAACGGCGCCAACGCGGTGTACCTGGAGTACTCCGTGGACGGCGCGGACCACGGCTTCGATGAGCGCGTGGGAGAGCAGGGGGAGTGGTTCTTCAGCGAGGCCGCGGCCGGACTCGGCTGTGGGGTGCATTCCTTCGTGGTGAAGGCCTCCCCCATGGTCATCGACAGCAATGGCAACCGCTCCAAATGCGGCATCTCCCGGGAGGTGCTCCGCAACTTCGTCCAGTTCTGCCAGAGCGTGAACCCGGGCGTCTCCCACACGCTGGAGGTGAAGTCGGACGGCAACGTGTGGGCCTGGGGCTACAACTACTCTGGCCAGCTGGGCAATGGGCAGCGGACCCAGCGTAACGCGCCGACGCGGGTGAGGGGCTTGAGCCATGTCGTCTCCGCTTCGGCCGGAGCCGAGCACTCGGTGGCGGTGACAGAGGACGGGAGCGTGTGGACGTGGGGCTCCAACTATTACGGCCAGCTCGGAGACGGCACCACCACGATGCGCGCGGTGCCTGTGCAGGTGCCGGAGCTGAGCGACGTCGTCGCGGTGGCAGCCGCCGGCTCGCGGACGGTGGCGCTGAAGGCGGATGGGACCGTGTGGACCTGGGGGATCAACTCCTCAGGAGAGCTCGGGAATGGGACCACCACCAACAGCGTGTCCCCCATCCAGGTGCCCAACCTCAGCGGTGTCACCAGCATCGCCGCGGGCTTGTGGCACACGCTGGCGGTGAAGAAGGACGGAAGCGCCTGGAGCTGGGGGAACAACGCCTACGGACAGCTCGGGGACGGGACCACCCTCAA
Organism: Myxococcus qinghaiensis; assembly: GCF_024198215.1. Classification (GTDB taxonomy): domain Bacteria; phylum Myxococcota; class Myxococcia; order Myxococcales; family Myxococcaceae; genus Myxococcus; species Myxococcus qinghaiensis. The sequence continues at coordinate 160,513 of NZ_JAKCFA010000006.1, read as the reverse complement.
CAGGTTGAGGCCCGTGCTGGTGGCGAGCCTCACCGGCGTCCGCGCGCTCTCCGGAGGCGTCGTCCACACGGTCGCCCTGAAGTGGGACGGCACTGCGTGGAGCTGGGGCTACAACAGCGCCGGTCAGCTGGGCAACGGGACGACCACCAACAGCTCCCTCCCGGTGCAGGTGGCAGTGCTCACCCAAGCCGTCGAGATTGACGCGGGCGGTTATCACACCCTGGCCAGGCGGCAGGATGGCACCTTGTATGCCTGGGGCGACAACTTCTACGGCGCGCTGGGCACCGGGAACACCACCAGCAGCTCCGTGCCGGTGCAGGTCCCGCTCGCGGGGGTGCGCACGTTCGGTGCGGGCTATTACTCCTCCGTGGCCGAGCGGAAGAAGGTGATCATCACCCAGGTGCACACCCTGTTTGCGTGGGGCTACAACGCCAACGGCGAGCTCGGTGATGGGACCACCACCCAGCGCTCCTCTCCCACGGCCGTCGTGGTCAGCGGGATCGCGAAGACCGCTGGCGGCAATGCTCACTCGGTGGCCCTGGGGCGCGGTGGAGCGGTATGGACCTGGGGCTCCAATGGCTATGGCCAGCTGGGCAACGGGACGACCACCTCCGTCGTCACACCCACGCAGCTCCCGGGCGTGAGCGGCGTCATCGACGTGGTGGCGGGGGTCAACCACACGGTGGCGCTGAGCTCGGAAGGCACCGTGGCCGCCTGGGGCTCCAATTCCTATGGCCAAATCGGCAACGGGACGAACGCCAACCAGCTCACACCGCAGTCCGTGCCGGAGCTGGACGGCGTCACCGCCATCGCCGCGGGCTCCACGCACACGGTGGCGCTGAAGGCGGACGGCACCGTGTGGACCTGGGGCTCCAACCTCTACGGCCAGCTCGGAGACGGGACCTTCACCCATCGCTCCTCGCCGGTGCAGGTGCCGTCCCTCGAGAATGTCGTCTCCATCTCCGCGGGCCACTTCCACACGGTGGCGGTGAAGGCGGATGGCACCCTGTGGGTCTGGGGCTACGGCGCCCTAGGGCAGTTGGGCCTCGGGACGACCACCAACCGCTCCGTGCCGGTGCAGGTCTCCGGACTCGGTCATGCCCTCGCCATCGCCGCGGGCGGTTACCACACGGTGGCGCTGCTCGCGAGCGGCCAGGTGTGGACCTGGGGTTCCAACTCCTCCGGCCAGCTCGGCGATGCGACGACCACCCAGCGCTCCTCGCCGGTGCAGGTTCCCGGGCTCAACAATGTCATCGCGCTCGCCGCGGGTAGTTACTCCACGGCGGTGTTGAAGCGGGACGGCACGGTGTGGGCCTTTGGCTACAACTACAACGGCCAGCTCGGAGATGGGACGACGACCTCGCGCAGCTCACCCACCGCGACGCTCCTGAGCTCTGTCGTGGACCTCTCCTCGGGCGGCAGCCACATGATGGGGCTGCGCAAGGACGCCTTCGTCCGGGCCTGCGGCTACAACGCCACCGGCCAGCTCGGCGACGGGACGACCACCCAGCGCCCGACGCCGGTGCTCGTGACGAACCTCCCAGGTGATGGGAGCATCACCTTCCCCGGGGGAGGTGGCGTCGGCCTGGTCAGTCCCTGAGGCTCCAACGGAGGGGCTCCTGGCTCGCCGTGCCGTCGAGCGAGCCAGGAGACGACCCTCGAAAAACTGGGAGTTCAGCTTGGAGGGTGTTTTCTTGGGTCGGCTCCGGGTGGTAGCGTCCCCCACTACCAGTGGTGCCGGCCCCGGATGACAAGAGCCCGTCGTCGATGATGAGCACGACCCCCGATCCGGAGGTCCTGCTGCCCATGCTTCGAAGGAAGCTGGTCATCCTGTCGGGGAGCGACGCCGGCCGCAGCTTCTCGCTCCAGGTCCGCAGCTACCGGCTGGGGACGGATCCGGCGTGTGACATCGTCCTGAACGACCGGACCGTCTCCCGGCAGCACTTGTCTCTGGAGGTGAGAGAGGATCGGGTGCTGGCGCGGGACCTGGGGTCTCGCAACGGCTCGTTCTGCGAGCGCATGCGCTTCCGGGAGCTGGAGCTGCGCATGGGCGCCATCGTCAGGCTGGGCGCCACCGAGCTGAAGGTCGTCCCCAAGGAGGTGCGCGAGCACATCATCCCGCTCTCGTCGGACACCCGGTTCGGGGCGCTGGTGGGGGGCAGCCGGAGGATGCGCGAGGTCTTCACGCTGCTGCAGCGGCTGGCGGCGGGGGACGCGGACGTCCTCATCCAAGGCGAGACGGGGACGGGCAAGGAGCTGTGCGCGGCGGGCATCCACGCGGCCAGCCCGCGCAGCCGGGGGCCGTTCAGCATCGTGGACGTCGCGGGCATCACCCCGTCGCTGGTGGAGTCCGAGCTCTTCGGCCACGTGAAGGGCGCGTTCACCGGAGCCCACTCGGAGCGGCCTGGGGCCTTCGAGCAGGCGGATGGAGGCACCGTCTTCCTGGACGAGGTGGGGGAGCTGCCGCTGGAAATCCAGCCGCGCCTGCTGCGAGTGCTGGAGGGGCGCCAGGTGAAGCGGGTGGGCGCCAACGAGTACCGCACCGTGAACGTGCGGGTGGTGGCGGCGACGCACAGGGACCTGGAGGCGGACGTCAAGGAGGGCCGGTTCCGCGAGGATCTGTTCCACCGGCTCGCGGTGCTGCGGGTGACGCTGCCGCCGCTGCGCGAGCGCCCCGAGGACATCCCGCTGCTGGTGGACACGATGCTGGAGCGGCTGGGCCGGCCGCCCAGCGCGCTGTCCGAGCAGACGCGGGCCTTGCTGGAGCAGTACCCGTGGCCCGGCAACGTGCGCGAGCTGCGCAACGTGGTCCAGCGCGTGGTGAACCTGGGAGAGCAGGCGCTGCCGGAGATGTCTGCCGCGGAGGGGGCGCGCTTCACCAGCGCCGAACTGGAGATGCCCTTCAAGGAGGCCAAGGAGCGCCTCATCGATGGCTTCGAGCGCGACTATCTCAAGAACCTGCTGGAGCGCTGCGGGGGCAACATCTCACGGGCCTCACGTGAAGCGGGCCTCGCGCGGCTCTATGTGCGCAAGCTGCTCAAGAAGTACGGGCTGCACGCGAGCAAGGATTCGGAGTGACGCAGGGAGCGCTGCTCGTCTGTGGCCGTGAGCCGCTCCGGCTCCCGGTGGACCCGAAGGGGGCCACGGGGCTCACTGTGGCCAGGAGGGCCAGTGGAGGATTCGGCCACTGTTGCCCACGACCCAGAGGTCATCGGGGCCGGTGCCTGTGATGTCGTTGAGGCGCGTTCCGCCCGTGGAATGGATCTGCTGCCAGGCAGCTCCATCGTAACGATAGATGTGTCCGCTCGCGCAGGTCGCATAGGCGGACGCCGCGCCAAAGGCGATGACCGAGGTCAGGTCATGCGTGTTGGGAAACGGCAGCCTGGTCCATTGTCCCAGGTGCCAACGCAGGACGGTGCCGGAGTCCCCCACGGCGAAGGCAACCCGCCCGTTCGCCACCCAGATTCCCCGGAGCGTGTCGAGGTCTGGTGCGACGTCCTCCACGGCCTCGGTCTGCCACCAACCGGTGTTCTGGTCGAAGCGATAGATGCGCGCGTCCGTCGCAGGACCTCCCGCGAGAAAGACGGTGTCCGCCGTCGCTCCATGCACGTCGTAGACATAGTGAAAGTTGTTGTCGACGTGGTTGTAGACTGGAGCCCCGACTTCGCTCCAAACGAAGCCCGCGCCTTCGTTCGAAGACAGGCTGGCGGTCGCGCCGTAGAGTGAGAGGTTGTTGTTGTGCCGCACTCCCACCATGCCGTAGACCCACAGGTCGTCGTCATGCCGCAGGGCGCAGGTCGAAGCCGCGGGATCTTGCCAGGCCTTCCTCCCATCGATGGAGCCAATCCACGCTCGGCCTGAGCCAGGGTCCGCCCAGACGCTGGTCCACGCCGACTCCGCCGCGCCGCAATTGATGCTCGAGAGGACGGTGAACGACACCTGCGCGGGGAGGAGTCGTGCCAGACGGTTGTCGGCGCCACCAACCCAGACGCCGCCCTGAACCCAGGAGGAGGCCGAGAGCCACGTCTGGCTGATGTTGCCCACCGTGTTTCCAGCCCACGTGGGACTCACTCCTCCCGGACACAGGCTCGTGCGTTCCTTCTGGCCGTCGCAGTCGTTGTCCAGGTCGTCGCATAGCTCGGGCGCGCCGGGGTAGGTCCGCGGGTTGCCGTCGTTGCAGTCCGTGTTGTTGGCGACGTAGAGGCCCTCGGGCTTCACACAGGACTGCACTGCGCCACTGGTGCTCCCGAAGCCGTCACCGTCCTCGTCCGGGGCCCAATACGTGGCCACCGATGACGTCACGCACTCCACCGCCGTCTGGAGCCCGTTGCACTGGTGGGTTCCCTGGCATTGGAACGAATCCGTGCATGCCGTGTAGAGCGTAGGGAAACCTTCGTTCAGTTCTCCGTCGCAGTTGTTGTCTACGGTGTCGCAGAGGTCGGTGAGCCCCGGGCGGATATTGGGGTTCGTGTCGTTGCAGTCATCCGGAGCCGCGTTGGTGTAGCCGGTGGGCGTGAGGCCGCAGACGGCGAGGGGCATGGAGTCCTTCTTCCCATGGCCGTCCTGGTCTTCGTCCCGATACACGTTCCTGCTGGGCGGGGTGTCGCAGTACTGGATGCTGTCCGTCAGGTTGCAGCGGAACACGCCAGCGCAGTCCACCGACGCCGTGCAGGCATGGCCCAACTGGAAGTGGACCGAGTCGCTGATGCCGTCGCAGTTGTCGTCCACCTCATTGCATCGCTCCACCACGCCAGGGTTGATGTCGGACCGGTCATCGCGACAATCCGTTCCACCCGCGCTCGTGGCGATGTAACCATCCTGGTCCTCATCCACGCCCTGGATGCGGAGCGTGAAGGGAACCACCTGCTCGTGGGTCACCGTAACGTTCGCGTTGATGCTGCTGATGAGGTGCCCCGTGCAACCTTCCGCGAAGGCACGGGCCTCCACCTGGAGGTTGGGTCCCCAGTTCTTGGACGGAAGCACGGCCACCCGAAGGGTGAGGCTGGTGGCGCCACTGCTTCCTGGGAGGTCCTCTCGCGAGAACTCCGTCGAGAAGGCCGCATCACTCGCGCCATTCCGCGCACTGACGCGAACACAGCCGGGGATGAAGCCCTCGAAGGACACGGTGAGGTTGACGCGTCGACAGGAGTAGTCGTCGCCCAGCACGGCATGGGCGGGGCCGCCCTCGAATACCCGCGCGAGGTCGAGCGACTCATCGCAGGCATACAGCTCGTCGAGGCTCGGCACGGTGCATGACGTGGCGAACAGCAGGCACAGGAGGGCAGGGCGCATCATGGATGCACTTCCTCGTTCTCGGGTGTGGAGCCGGTGAAGTAGGTGATGACCGCGCCCGCGACGGAGGTGACCGCCACACCGAACAGCACATTGGCGGCGAGGGCCTGACCCCGGGCCGAGTCCAGGTGCTTGTTCTGTGTGTCGACCACGGCGGATGCGCGGGCATCCTGGATGTTTCCCTGGGAGCGAAGTCCGAAGTAGCTCCCGACCCCGCCCGCCACGAGCCCCGCCCCCGCGAGGACCATCGAGATGGGGCGGAGCCGAGACCGCGAGTCGCTCGTGGGCTCCAGCCGCAGCTCCGTTGCCTCTGTGGGATGGAGCGGCACCAGGGCCAGCTCGGGGACCTCCTGGGCGGGTCGCTCCGGGCGATCCGAGAGAGAAACCTCCGTCTCCGGCGTGGCGACGGAAGCGGTGCCGTCCCCACCGCCAGGCTTGGTTTGCGCACGGGCCCTCGTCACCTCCTGGCGCACGTCCTCGAAGTCGCGTTGCACCTTGGGGGACACCTTCACGGGAAGCGAGGCCAGGGGACGCAACGTCAATCCCTGGCGAAAGGCCAGGAGGGACTTGGGTCGCTGGCCCAGGTCCGCCAGCACCAGTCCTTGGTAGATCAACGCGTCGGCTCGCTCGTCCTCTGTCTTCGCCAGGACCTTGGCATCCGCGAGCGCGAGCAATGCCTGTTCGTATTCCAGCTCCTCGTAGAGCCGTGCCGCGTCGCGCATCCGTCCCTGAAAGGCATCGGGCGCGGCGGCAATCAGCATCGCCCGCGAGACGACCGGCTGCGCCGTGGCCTCTCCAGCGAGGGCCAGTGTGAGACTCATCAGTGGGATGACACTGATAAGTCTTGGGAATGAGGGCTTATCCATGCTTGGCAACGATAGCATGAGTTCCTGTGAGAGGGCTGTGTCGACGCAAGGCCTTACGAGGGCGGGACCGCAGCGCATCCGTCTACGTGTGTGGATGCGCCGCGAGGACCCCTGTTGCCAAGACAACCATTCGGGTGCGCAGCGACGCTGGTTCCACCACCTCGAAGCCGCTCCCCACCTCGAAGAGCTGTCCCAGCGCGATGGACTCCCGCTCGAAGTCCACGACGACAGTCTTTCGCCCGTCCTCCACCGTCCCCGTGTCGAACCGTGGCGCGTCCGCGGGCGGACGAATCCGTCGCAAGGCCGCCTCCGCTTCGGTCGTCAGCCGCACCGTCACTTCATACTGGGCCCTTTTCTCCGCGAAGCGCGCGCACCACTCCCGCCAGAACGCGGGCAAGTCGAACCGCGCGGGCCGCTCGAAGGTCTCCTCTCGCGGTCTTGCTCCTTCGATTCGCGAGCCCCGGTACACCCGCACTCCCTTCTCCGTCCCGCCGACCAGGTACCAGCGGTCCGCCTTGAGCACGAGCGCGTATGGGTCCACCTGGCGCCGCCCGCGCTTCCCGTCGAAGTCCCGATACGTCAGCGACACCTTCCGGTTCAGCCACGCCGCCTCGCGCAGCACCTCCAGATAGGGCACCGACTCCCGCTCCGTGAACCAGCCTGACGCATCCACGTGCAGCCGCTGTCGCGCGTACTCCAGCGCGGGTTGCTGCAACGCCGGCAGCGCCGCCGCCAGCTTCACCAGCCCGCTGCTCAGCGGCGCGGACAGGCCCAGGTCGCCCAGTCCTCCCGGCGTGGCGCTCATCGCCGCCAGCGCCTGCAGCTCCGCGCGCGTCAGTCCCGTGAGCTGCGTCTTCCACCCTTCGAGCAGCGAGACGCCTCCCGCCGAGCCGCGCGTCGCGTACACCGGCACGCCGGACGCCGACAGCGCGTCGAGGTCCCGGTGGATGGTCCGCTCGGAGACCTGGAGCTCGCGCGCGAGCTGTCCCGCCGTCCGCTTCGGACGGGTCTGCAACAACATCATCAGGCTGACGAGTCGGTCGGCGCGCATGTCGGAAACCCCACCGTGCACTGTACGCGGGCCATCATGACAACAGGTGTCATGATTCCCTCCGTAGGGTGTTCCCATCACCGGCCAGTCCACACCCCACCACCGCCGGTCCGAGGAGAGACACCATGAAGAAGCCACTCGAAGGACGCATCGCCCTGGTCGCTGGAGCCACGCGGGGCGCGGGCAGGGGAATCGCCACGAGGCTCGGCGAGGCCGGTGCCACCGTGTACTGCACGGGCCGCAGCACGCGGGGCCGTCCCGCCTCCGGGTCAAAGCGCCCGGAGACCATCGAAGAGACCGCCGAGCAGGTCACCGCGCTGGGCGGACACGGCATCGCCATCCGGTGCGACCACACCGTCACCGAGGAGGTCGCCGCCCTGTGCGAGCGCATCCAGAAGGAGCAGGGGCGGCTCGACATCCTGGTGAACGACATCTGGGGCTGCGACAACATCTCCGACTTCGGCGTGCCCTTCTGGAAGCAGTCCCCTGACCACGCGCGCACCATGCTGGAGCGGGCCGTGCTCACCCACATCATCACCAGTCGCCACGCCGTGCCGCTCATGCTGGAGCAGGAGCGGGGCCTCGTCGTCGAAATCACCGACGGCGACCACTTCGGCTACCGGGGCAGCGTCAACTACGATGTCGTGAAGATGAGCGTCATCCGGCTGGCCTTCGCCATGTCACGTGACTTGCGCCGCACCCGCGTCACCGCGCTCGCCGTGACGCCCGGCTTCCTGCGCTCCGAGGAGATGCTGGAGAACTTCGGCGTCACCGAGGCCACCTGGCGCGACGGCGCGAAAGTGGAGCCCGACTTCATCGCCTCCGAGTCCCCGGCCTACGTCGGCCGCGCCGTCGCCGCGCTCGCCGCCGACCCGAACGTCGCCACCAAGGCCGGCGCCGTCCACAGCTCCTGGGCCCTGGCCCGCGAGTACGGCTTCACCGATTTGGACGGCTCCCAGCCCCACTGGGCCGACCACTTCGAGCGCACCTACCGCGCGCCCTACAGCGTCGCCAACGCCGCCGCCTACGCCTCGTGGCACAACAGCCCCATCGACATCGTCCGGCCCAACTGGCCCCTCGAGTGAGCCCCACGCCCCCGCACCCCGCCCGCACCGGCGAGCCCGCCCACCTGGGCCTACATGGCCCGGGAGTCCCGGGCCGCTCGCACCGGGCAGGCGACCGGCCAGGGGGCTCGGGCGACGGTTGGGCCACGCGCTCGTGGACGTGGCCCCTCGCCGCCGGTAGGGTGCGCGGCTCGAATGGAACGCCCCCTAGTGGTTTCCGCCCTCGAAAATCAGGTCAAGGCCCGGCCCGTGCCGCGCCACGTGGGCATCATCATGGATGGCAACGGTCGGTGGGCGGAGTCGCGGGGTCTGGACCGGCTGGAGGGCCACCGCGAGGGGAGCTCCAGTGTGCGCGAGGTGACCCGCACCGCCCGTCGCGTGGGCATCCAGGCTCTGACTCTCTACGCCTTTTCCTCACAGAACTGGGCCCGCCCCGCCGAAGAGGTCGCCGGGCTGATGGACCTCCTGCGCGACTACCTGGAGCGCGAGCGGGCTGAAATCCTCGACAACGGCATCCGCCTGAACGCGGTGGGTGACGTGGGGCGCCTGCCCCGGTTCGTTCGCGAGCCGCTGGACAGGCTCATCACCGATTCGGCGCACAACACCGGCATGGTGCTGTCGCTGGCGCTGTCCTACGGCGGCCGGGAGGAGATCCTCCACGCCGCCAGCCGGATGGCGGAGGCCATCTCCCGGGGCGAGCTGTTGGCGGACCGGGTGGAACAGGCCGACTTCGAGTCCTTCCTGTGGACGAACGGGCTGCCCCCGCTGGACCTGGTGGTGCGCACCAGCGGCGAGCAGCGCGTGTCCAACTTCCTGCTCTGGCAGATGGCGTACGCGGAACTGTGCTTCACCGACGCCCTCTGGCCGGACTTCCGCACCGACGAGTTTCTCCGCTGCGTGTCTCAGTACCAGCAGCGAGAGCGGCGCTTCGGTCTCACTTCCGCGCAGGTCAAGCGGGAGGACACCCCCCAGCGGGCCAAGGCGTGAACGACAAGAACAAGAACCTCGTCGTGCGCATCGTGACGGCGTTGACGCTGCTGCCGCTCGTGGTGTTGCTGCTCTTCCTCGGCGGTGTGTGGAGCGCGGGCCTGTTGGGCCTCGCCGCCGCGGCGTGCGTGGGCGAGTACTACCTCATCGTCCAGAAGCGGCTGAACGCCGCCGCCTGGGTGGGCATGGCCTTCGCCGCGGTGATGCCGTTCCTGCCGCTCAAGGACGCCGCGCGCACGGGAGAGACGGCCTTCTGGCTCACCGTCGTCTTCTCGTTCTTCGCGTGGATATTCCACCTGTTCAAGGGCCCGCTCGCGGAGGCCCCCACGCGCACGGCCCACCTGGTCAACGGCTTCCTCTACGGCGCCGTGGGCCTCACCGCCCTGTCCGCCCTGCGGCTGCTCCCGGACCATGGCCTCGCGTGGGTCATCTGCGCGCTGACGATTACGTGGGCCAACGACACCGCCGCCTACTTCTTCGGCCGCTTCATGGGGCGCCACAAGCTGTACCCCGAGGTGAGCCCGAACAAGACGTGGGAGGGCTTCTTCGGCGGCATGGTCGGCTCGGTGGGCGGCATGTTCATCGCCCGGGGGTTCTTCTTCCCCGTCTTCACCGTGTGGGACTGCGTGCTGCTGGGAATCGCCGGCGGCCTGCTCGGCCCCGTGGGCGACCTGTGCGAGTCCATGCTCAAGCGCGCCTATGGCGTGAAGGACTCGGGATTCCTGATTCCGGGACACGGCGGGGTGTTGGACCGCATCGACGCGCTGCTCTTCAACGCCCCCCTGGTGTTCGTCTACGTGCAGTTCGTGCGCGGCCTGTTGCCGTAGAATCGTGAGATTTCGCTCGCCCGCCTGGCTGGCGGGCCCGGATGTGCGTTGTCCGTCCGGGGGCTCACGATTACTGTTGCCGCCATGCCCTCACTTCAGAACCTGGGGTTCTTCATCCTCCTGCTTGGCGTGCTCGTGACAGTGCACGAGCTCGGCCATTTCCTCGTGGCGAAAGCCTGCGGGGTGAAGGTCCTCAAGTTCTCCATCGGCTTCGGGCCCAAGCTCATCGGCTTCGTGAAGGGCGAGACGGAGTATCAGATCGCCATCCTGCCCCTGGGCGGCTTCGTGAAGATGGCGGGGGACCTGCCCCATGAAGAGCTGAGCCCGGAGGAGGCCAAGCGCGGTTTTCTGGCCCAGCCCCCCTGGAAGCGCGGCCTCATCGTCCTGGCGGGGCCGGCCTTCAACCTCATCTTCCCCGTCATCGTCTATTTCTTCGTGTTCCTCGGCCCGCACCAGGCCACGTCCACCCTGGTGGGCTACGTGGAGCCCGGAATGCCCGCCGCCGCCGCCGGCATGCGCCCCGGAGACCGGGTGCTGTCCGTGGAGGGCGAGTCGGTGCGCACCTTCGACGACATGCGGGACACCTTCGTCGGGCGCTTCGAGCGGGCGATTCCCATCGTCGTGGAGCGCGACGGCCAGCCGGTGACGTTGACGGTGAAGCCCATCAAGAACACGGAGACGTCGCCCATCGACACGGTGGAGCGGGGCCTCATCGGTGTGCTGCCGCTGGCCAAGCCGCCGCTGGTGGGCGTGCCCCCGGGTTCCGTGGCGGAGACCGCGGGACTGCGCACGTTCGACCGCGTGCTGAGCGTCAACGGCGCCAGCGTCCCGGACGAGGCGCGGCTGTACCAGGAGCTGGGCCGGCACCCGGAGGGCGAGCCGCTCAAGGTCGTGGTGCGACGCATGGACACCGTGGCGGCGGGCGTGGTGCAGGGGCAGGTGGCCCGGGTGGTGGAGGTGACGGTGCCGCGTCAGCCCGGCGCGGGCCTGGCGGCGCTGGGCGCGGAGCCGGCGGACCAGTACGTGGCGATGGTGATGCCCGGCAGCGCGGCCGAGAAGGCCGGGCTCAAGCAGGGTGACCGCATCATCTCGCTCGACGGCGAGGCGCTCGCGTCCTTCCGGCTGCTGGAGGTGAAGCTCAGCGGCGCCGAGGCCAAGCCCTTCTCGCTGACGTGGCGGAGCGCGGACGGAGAGCACACGCAGACGATTTCGCAGGCGCCGCTGATGGTGGAGGACGCCATGGGGCAGCAGCTCTCCAAGCTGGCCCTGGGCGCGCGCGGCTGGACGCTGGTGGACGCGGATGTGGCCAAGGCGGACGAGGTGACGGTGCACCTGGGGCCCGCGGCGGCGCTGAAGCAGGCGGCCGTCGTCGTGCCGAAGATTGTCGGGCAGATGGTGAAGGTGCTCGGGGGGCTCATCACCCGCGACGTGCCGCTGAGCACGGTGGGCGGGCCCATCATGATGTACCAGCTGGCGGCCCGCAGCGCGGAGCAGGGGCTGGACTCCTTCCTCAACCTGATGGCCATCATCTCCATCAACCTGGGGGTGATGAACCTGTTGCCCATCCCCGTGCTGGACGGGTTCGCGCTGCTGTCCGCCGCGTGGGAGGGCATCCGCCGCCGCCCCATTCCGGTGCGCGTGCGCGAGGCCGCAAACATGGTGGGCCTGGCGCTGCTCATCCTGTTGATGCTCCTGGTCTTCACCAACGACATCACCCGCTAGAGAGGACCCATGCGCGCGAGCACCGTCGTCATCCTGCTGGCGCTGGGCCTTGCCACCGGCTGCGCGTCGCGCGCGGCGAAGCCGGACTCGCGCGAGGAGTCGAACCCCTCGCCGTCGTCTCCGGGCGTGACGAGGCGCGAGCAGATGCCGCGCTCCTACGTGGGCGAGGGGCTGGCCTCGTTCTACGGCCCGGGGCTGCACGGCCGTCCCACCGCGAGCGGGGAGCGCTTCAACCAGAACGAGCTGACGGCCGCGCACCGCAAGGAGCGCTTCGGTGCGTGCCTGCGCGTGGTGAACATGGAGAACGGCCGCTCCGTGCAGGTCCGCGTGAATGACCGGGGGCCGTACGTGGACGGGCGCATCATCGACGTCTCGAAGGCCGCCGCCTCCAAGCTGGGCATGTTGGACAAGGGCGTGGTGCGCGTGCGGCTGTATCGCTGCAAGGACGCCGTGTCGGAGATTCCCCGCGCAATGTGGGCCGCGCCGGTGTAGGGAGCGCCCATGTTCCTCGCGCTGGACACCTCCACGCTGACGATGTCGCTCGCCCTGGTGGAGCGCGGTCCGGACGGCGCCGTGCGCGCGGTGGAGCACTCCGTGGTGCGCCCGCCCGTGAAGCAGAGCGAGGCCCTGCCCGGTGTCGTCGGTGAGTTGCTGGCCCGTCATGGCCTCAAGCTGGCGGAGCTGGAGGGGCTCGTGGTGGGCCTGGGCCCCGGCTCCTTCACGGGGCTGCGCATCGGCCTGGCCACGGTGAAGTCGCTGGCGTACGCGACGGGCCTCAAGGTGGCCGGCGCGTCCTCGCTGGCGGCCGTGGCGCTGGAGGGCCCGGAGGACGTGCCGCTGTATTGCCTCGCGGTGGCGCGCAAGGACGACCTGTACCTGGGCGCCTACGTCCGGCGCGGCACCACCGTGGAGGCGCTGGAGCCGGAGACGGCCATGTCGCCCAAGGACGTGGCCGCGCGCATGGCCGAGGAGCCCCGGGCGGTGGCGCTGGGGCCGGCGTTGGTGGACTACCGCGCGGCGCTGGTGTCCCACGGCGTGGCGCCGGAGCGACTGCTTTCGGGGGCGGAGTTCCCCTCGGCGGTGGAGCTGACGCGGCTTGCGCGCATGCCGGAGACGTTCTCGCTGGAGGCGCTCTTCGCCATGGAGCCGCACTACGTGCGCGCCTCCGAGCCGGAGCGAAACCCCAAGTTCCCTCCGCTGCCGGGGCCGGTGCCCACGGCGCGGTTGAAGGACGACTGAAGCGTCCGGCGCTCACGCGCTCGGGCGATGCCAAAGGACGCGCGATGAAAGACGATTTCAAGATTGCCGTGGTGGGCGCCACGGGCGTGGTGGGCCGTGAGGTGTTGGCCGCGCTGCACGCGCGCGACGTGCCCGCGGAGCAGGTGCATGCCTTCGGCTCCGAGCGCTCGAAGGGCCTGTCGGTGGAGTACGGCGAGGACTCGCTGGACGTGGAGCGCGCCGTGCCCGAGGCCTTCCGGGGCATGGGCCTGGTGCTGCTGGCCACGCCCGCGGAGGCGTCCCGCACGCTGGCTCCGGCCGCGCAGGCCGCGGGCGCGTGGGTGGTGGATGTCAGCTCCGCCTTTCGCGGAGACGGCAACGTCCCGCTGGTGCTGCCGGGCTTCAACACGGAGCTGTTGGGCGCGACGATGAAGGGGCGCATGGTGTGCCTGCCCAGCGCGGTGACGACGGCCTCCGTGCACGTCATCGAGCCCTTGCGTCGGGCCTTCGGCGTGGTGCGCGCGCAGGTGACGGCGATGATGAGCGTGTCCAGCGCGGGCGTGCGCGGCGTGGCGGAGCTGGAGAAGCAGACCGCGGATTTGATGTCCGGGCGCGAGCCGGACCCGAGCGTCTTCCCGCACCGCGTGGGCTACAACCTGGTGCCGCAGGTGGGCGGCTTCATGGTGGGCTCTCCGTGGACGGAGGAGGAGGGCGGCTGGACGCTGGAGGCCGCGCGGCTGTTCGCGACGACGCGGGGGGATGCGCCCGTGCTCGCCGGCACCGCGGTGCAGGTGCCCAGCTTCTACGGCCACGGCCTCACCCTCAACGTGCAGCTCAAGAAGGCGGGCCCGGTGGAGCAGGTGCGCGCGGCCCTGAAGACGTCGCCCGCCCTCAAGGTGCTGGACACCCCCGGTGAGCGCATCTACCCCATGCCCATGCTCGTCACGTCGGACCCCACGGTGCACGTGGGCCGGGTGCGCGCCTTCCCCCAGGCCCCGGAGTGGGTGACGCTCTTCGCCGCCGTGGACAACGCCACCCGGGGCGCCGCCCTCAACCTGGTGGAGGCCGGCCTCAAGCTGGCTGAGCGCGCCGTCTGACAAATTGGCACAAGGGCCGCGGCCGTCCTGCCTGTTTGGCTCTCCAGGACGGCCCGCGAGGGCCAAAAGTAGGCATGCGGGAACGATTTGAGTGTGGCCTCCCGCTTGCTAGCCTGCGGTTTACCCATGCGCCTCACATTCGCCGTGCTCTTGCTCTTCGCGTCGACCGCCCTGGGGCAGACGGCCCCGGTCGTGAACTTCGCAGTCCCCGGCGCCTCCCAGGGCACCGAAATCGTTGTCTCCAAAGCCACCTGTGGCGACACAAGGACCGTCACCTGGTCGAGGACGGGGACTCTTCCGTGCAGCTCGCTCGTCTTCTGGCTGTCGTCGGACAGCAACTGTTCGGGGGATCCGGGAGATGGGGACCTGGTGCTCGATTCCGAGGAGGTGCCCCAAAACAACACGACGACCCTGTCCGGCACGCTCGAACTGAAGATGAGCGACGCGCTCGCCGCGACCCCCAACCTTTCTTGCGACACCCAGGCGACGAACAAGAGCTACAGGGTCTGTGCGTCGACGAAGAAGCAGGACTCGCTTCTGGCCTGTGACGATACGGCCTCCGGCGTCGGCACGCCGACCATCGTCTTCACCCTGGACCCGGTCGCTCCCCTGGCGCCAGCGGTTCCGACCGTGACGGGGCTGGACAGCGCGCTGAGCGTCAGTGTGACGGTGCCTGGTGACACGTCGCAGATGAAGGTGCAGGTGGTGGAGCTCGTGCAGAGCGGAGACGACGGCGGCACGCCCACCGCAGGCGCAGAGAAGGTGTCGAAGGTCCAGACCACCGATAACACGGTGTTCCGGATGGAAGGCTTGGAGAACGGCAAGCTGTACGGCGTGTTCGCCTATGCCATCGACAAGGCGGGCAATCAGAGCGATCCGTCGACCCTCGCGACCGGCGAGCCGATTCCGAGCAACGGGTTCTACGCGGCCTATCGCGAGGCGGGTGGTCAGGAGACGGGCGGGTGTGGAGCGGGCGGTGGTGGGCTCGCGCTGGGCGCGGTGGTGGCGGCCCTGGGGTTCTGGATGATGTCGAGGAGGAAGCTGTCATGAGTCGGGCATGGGCCGTGAGTGTGGCCATGATGGTCGCGGCGCTGCCGGCATGGGCGCAGGACGTCGGAGTGGTGTCGACCGAGCAGTTCGAGTCGCCTCGCAGCGGCGGCATCATCGTCCGTGTGGGCGGCTACAAGCCGTTGTTGGACGACGAGAAGGCGCTCAACGGGAAGACGCCGTTCAAGGACACGTTCGGTGATTCGTCACTCCTGCTCGTGGAGCTGGAGCTGCAGCGCTATTTCTACCAGGGCATCGGCACCGCGGGCGTGGGTGTGTCGGCCGGCTACGGAGAGAAGTACGCGGCGGCGAAGCTCGAGAGCGGAGTCGACGCGGCGGAGCAGACGGCGCTGAAGGTCGTGCCGCTCGGGCTCAACCTCTTCTACAAGTTCGACTACGCCGCCTTCGAGTGGGGAATCCCGCTGGTGCCGTACGGCAAGCTGGGCCTCATCTATTCGCCGTGGTGGGTGACGAAGGGCACCGACGACGAAGTGGTCGACGGCATCCCCGCCAAGGGCGGCAAGTGGGGCTGGGGCGCGACGGGCGGGGTGTCCTTCCTGCTGGACGTGCTGCAGCCGCGCTTCGCGCGCGACTTCGACTCCGGGCTGGGCATCAACCACAGCTACCTGTTCGCCGAGTACACCTACTCGGATGTGGACAATTTCGGCAAGCCGGGCTTCGTGCTCTCCAGCCGACGCTGGATGTTCGGACTCGCGCTGGACTATTAGCGGCGGATGCCGCTTTTTCCGCGCTCCTTCCGCCCGTTCGTCGCGCTCCTCCTCTTGATGGTCGCCGTGGGCCCCTGGGCCTCCGGTTGCCGGCGCGTCGTCCGGGCGGACCTGGGCGCGGACCGCACCGTGGAAGCGGGCGTGCCCGTGGAGCTGGGCTCGGGCGAGGCGGGGGCGCAGGCCCTCACCTGGGAGCCCGGTGACGGGACGCCCGCGTCGCAGGGCACGCGGCTGTCGCATGCCTTCGCGCGCGCGGGCACGTACACGGTTCGGGCGCTGCACGAGGGCCAGGAGGTCGGCACCGTGCGGCTCACCGTGGTGCCGCGTCCGCTGCTGCGCGCGGTGCCTTCGGATGCGCGCTCGCTCTTGTGGGTGCCCCGGCTGCAGGGAAACGTGGAGCCGCTGGTGGACTTCTACGAGCGGCTCGTCGGCCCCGACGACGCGGAGCAGGCGCTGCGGGAGGCTCCGCTGGTGTCGCTCGTGCTGAGCAGCCTGACCAACGGCTCCGGCAGCGTGGTGGACCCCGAGGAGGGCTTTGGCCTCTTCATGGTGCCCGCGTTCGACGGCGTGGTGGCGCTCCTGGGCGTGACGGAGCCCGAGGCGGCGCTGGCGGCGGTGGCGAAGGAGCTGGAGGGCGTGGGGCACGACGTGACTCCCACCGGGGACGGCGCCATGCGCGTGATGCCCCTGGACTCCAGCGCGGCGATGCTGCTATTCGTCGACCGGGGCTATCTGTACCTCGCGATTCCGGACAGCGCGGATGACGACGCGGAGCCCGAGCCGGGCGAGACGCTGGAGGTGCTGGCCCAGGCCGAGGAGGCTCCGGCGGTGGTGGGCGACGTGGAGGTGGCGCGCCGCGCGGTGAAGGGCCTGTCCGGCCCCGGGCTCTCCGAGGCCACGCTGCTGACGGAGCTGCGGCCGAAGGTGGCCGAGGGCAATGTCTACCTGTACTCGGGCGCGCTGCAGCGGGACGAGGAAGGGGAGGAGGCGGGGCCGGTGCGTGGGTTCTTCGCGTCGGTGACGGTGCAGCCGGAGCGCCTGTCGTTGGATGGCTTCCTGTCGTCCACGCGGCCGTTGTTGCAGGGCGCGGATGCTCCCGCGTCGGCGCTGCTTCGGGACAGCGCGCTGGGGCCGGTGGCCGCCGCGCAGCTCTCCGTGCCTCCGGAGGAGCTGGCGAAGCTGGTGTTCGGCGCGCCGGGTTCGCCGCACCGGGAGCGCACCGTGGAGCGCTGGCGCTCGCGGGGGCTGGACGCGGAGGCGCTCTTGAAGGCGCTGCGCGGCGACGTGGCCATGCTGGTGTACTTCGACGCGCCCGCGTTCCTGCGCAACTTCGTCCAGAAGCAGCGCCCGGAACCCAAGGGCACGCTGCTCATCGACGCGGGCCTCACGTCGGCGGAGCCGGTGCTGCGGCTGCTCGATGCGCGGCTGGAGGGCACGTCGCTGCGCTTCAGTGCGGAGAAGGTCCCCGGAGGCAAGGTCTACCGGACGATGATGCGGGGGTATCCCCTCGAGCTGAAGGTGGGGCCGGACCGGGCGACGCTCGTCGCGGGCGAGTCGCTGGACGGCCGGCCGCGTGGCGACGTGGGCCGTGCCCTGCGCGAGCGGCTGGGCGGTGAGGCGTTCGGCGCCGGGCACACGGCGGTGATGGCGGACCTGGGCCAGCTCCGCGCGGACCTGGACGCGCAGCAGTCCGTGCCCGGGGTGTCGCCGGAGCGGCTCGCGTCCGCCCAGGCGCTCGTCAAGGCGGTGCTGGAGGGCGTCACCCCGCTGGACTCGGCCTTCCTGGACTTCTCGCTCGCCGAAGGGGGCGCGCGGCTCAAGGGCGAGCTGCGGCTTCGCGAGGATGCGCGGACGGGACGAGGTTGGCAGTGAGTGCGGGGGGCAGCGTCACGGTGCTGTACTTCGCCGCCGCGCGTGAGCGGACGGGAAGGGCGCGTGAGTCCGTGGAGGTGCCCGAGGGCGCGACGGTGAAGGACGTGCTCGGGTTGCTCGCGACGGCGCATCCAGGGCTCGCGGTGCTGTTGCCGCACCTGCGCGTGGCGGTGGACCAGGAGTTCGTGAGCGCGGAGGCGCCGGTGCGCGCGGGCGCGGAGGTGGCGCTGATTCCTCCCGTGGCGGGTGGCTCGCCCGGACTGTTCCGGGTGGTGGACCGGCCGTTGCGGCTGGACGAGGTGGTGGAGGCGGTTGGCGGTGATTCGTACGGCGGGCTGGTGACGTTCAGCGGCTCCGTGCGCGACCAGACGAAGGGGCGGCGCGTGCTGCGGCTGGAGTACGAGGCCTACGCGCCCATGGCGGAGAAGAAGCTGGCGGAGATTGGCGCGGAGGCCACGGCGCAGTGGCCGGGCGTGCGGCTGGCGATTGTCCACCGCGTGGGCACGCTGGTGCCCGGAGAGCTGGCGGTGGTCATCGCCGCCGCGGCCCCGCATCGCAAGGAAGCGTTCCGGGGCTGTGAGCACGCGATTGAACGGCTCAAGCAGGACGTGCCCATCTGGAAGAAGGAGTTCTTCGAGGACGGCGAGGTCTGGGTCGGGCTGGGGCCCTGACGTCTCAGCGCGCGCGGAAGGTCGCGGGGATGTGGACCTCCGGGCCCGCGTCGGTCTGTTGCTGCGAGCGCTCCGTGTCGGTGATGGGGCGCATGGGCGTGTCGAGGCCCATCGCCTTGCGGCGCGCGGCTTCCTTGTCGGCGGCCTGTTGCAGCGCGCGCGCGTTGGATTCAGCGGCGCGTTCCGGCGTGGGGCCCGCGAGGAGGAAGCCCACGGGGAGGCTCAGGAAGAGCAGGGCGACGATGACCAGCCAGCCCATGTCCTTCCACTGGAGGGGGCCGACGCGCTCCTTCACGACGGAGCTCTGCACAATCAGGGACAGGTGGCCTTCCGTCAGCCGCAGCGTCATGCCGTCCGCGAGCGCCACCGAGGTCCGCCCCTGGTCCTGGACGCGCTGGTTGTCCGGCAGGGAGGTGAAGGCGTCGCCGCGTGCCTTGTGCTCCACGTGGACGTTGGGTGGCAGGTGGATGCGCCAACCGCGCGCGGTGCGCTCGGCCATGAGGAACGGCTCCTCCGGCAGCGTGAAGCCGTAGAGGGGCAGGGGCGCCTTTTCATCGGGCGCGGCAAGCACCTTCGCCTGCTCGGGCCCGTAGCTCCAGGCCTCGGCCAGGTTCTCTCCCCAGTACAGCTCGAAATACAGCCCGCCGTCCGCCTTGGTGCTCATCTCGCCTGCAAGCATATGCGTCCTGCCGCCTCTCGGCCGCGTCATCGGGTGCGGAAGCCCACCGGTGGACATGAAACGTCCGCCCGCCTGCCGGACAACCGAGGGAGGGTTGGGGTTCTCCCGGCCCGCCAGTTCACGGGGACGTAGGGGCGCTCGCTCCAGCCGGGCCCGTGGGGAGCGGGGCGCTCGGGGACGGTGTCGCGGGGGGCGTCGGACCCGCGGGCCCTGGAGATGTGGGGGCGCCTGTTCTCGGGGGAGACTCGGGCGCGGGTGCAGGGGCCGTCGTGCCGACGGCTGTCGATGCGGCAGGCGGGACATTCTTCCCACTCATCGCGGGGGCACTCGAGCCGCCAGGCGTGGCGGCGCCCGGAGCGTTCTGCCCCTGGGGGGCGGTGGTTCCAGGCGCCCCAGGTCCGCCCTTGGTGGTGGAGGGTGGATTCGTTTCGATTGTCGCGGGGGCACTCGGCCCACCTGGCGCGGTGATGGCGGGTGAGACGGAGCCTGTCGTTCCCGCGTCGGAGGAAGGAGTGGTTCCGCCGGCAGCGGGCATGAGGCCGCCCGGGCCCGAGGGACCGGCTGCACCGGTGGCAGCAGGCGCAACCACACCGGTCAAGGCTGTTCCACTTTCGCCAGTCGCAGCGGGCGCAACCGCTCCACTCACGCCAGTCATGGCAGGTGGAATGGGCGCACCCGTTCCGGCGACAGCAGGCGCAACCGCTCCACTCGCACCGGTGACACCTGATGGAATGGGCGCACCTGCTCCTGCGACGGCAGGCGCAACCGCTCCATTCGCGCCAGTCACAGCAGGCGGAACGGGCGCACCAGCTCCCGCGACAGCAGGCGCAACCGCTCCACTCGCGCCAGTCACAGCAGGTGCAACCGCTCCACTCGCACCGGTGACACCAGATGGAATGGGCGCACCTGCTCCTGCGACGGCAGGCGTGCCTGTTCCAGCGACCCCCGGCACCATCGGACCTCCAGGGCCCGCGACGACAGGTGCGGCGATTCCTCCGGTGCCAGGGGGTGACGTCGTCGAGCCCGTGACAGCAGGCGCGCCCGTCCCAGGGGTGGAGGGCGTTCCCGTCACCGGCGCCGTCGCCGTGGCGGACTGGGTGCCCCACCTGAAGCGCTCGGGCACCGCGCCTCGAATCTCCGCGGCGGCCACCGCGACGATGACCGCTGAAATCGCGAGGAAGCCCACCGTCTGCGCCACGGTCTCCACGCGCGGCGGCAGCTTCCGACCGCTCGCCACTTCAATCATCAGCAACAGCACCCGCCCACCATCCAACCCGGGCACCGGCAACAGCGTCAGCAACGCCAGCGCCATCGACGCGGCCACCAGGGCCCGCAGCACCGAGTCCACCCCCGAGGACGCCGCATCCGACGACTCCTGCCGCACCAGCGCCCCGGGCCCCGTCGGGCCTCCATGCGGCTGGCCGCCACGCACCAGCCGCGCGAACATCGCCACGCCTTCCGACGCGAGGTTCATCGTGTGGACGAACGCGTGGCCCAGCGCCTCGCCCGGCGCATGCGAGCGATAGACGTACTGCTGACTCACGCCGATGCGTCCCTCGCCGCGCTCATCCGCGCGGGGACGCACGCTCACCGTGCGCGACTCCCCGTGCCGGTTCACCCGCAGCTCCAGCGTGCGGCCCACGCCCACCGCCACCTTCTCCACGAACTCCGTCCAGGTGCGCAGCGGCTGCCCGTCCACCGTGTCGATGCGGTCGCCCGGAAGCAGCTGTGCTCGCGCCGCCTCCGAGCCGGGCCGCACCGTGCCCACCGTCAGCGGCACCACCACGTGCGTGCCGGACGTGTACAGCGCGAAGAGAACCCCCAACGCGAACAGGTAGTTGGCCAGCGGCCCCGCCAGGATGATGAGCGCGCGTCGCAGAGGCCCCATGGCCCGGAAGCTCACGGCCTCGTCCGCGTCCGCGCGGTGCGGATTCATCCCCTGGATGTGCACGGTGGCGCCCAGCGGCACCGCGCCCACGACGAACTGCGTCCCTCCCAGCCGGAAGGACGCCATCGGAGGGCCGAACCCGAAGACGAACCGAGGCACCCTCACGCCGAGCAGCCGCGCGGCGACCAGGTGCCCCAGCTCGTGCAGGGCCAACAGCGCCCCGAGGGCGAGCAGGACAAGTGCGTAGTGCATCCGGGACTGGCGCTCCCTACAACTTCCGCCGCTGTCCGGTCCGCTTGTACGCGCGGTAGTCGGAGAGGATGGTGCCGTGGTCGAAGCACAAGTCGGTCGGCAGCGCGTCCAGCGTGAAGGTGCGCGCCTCCGCGGCGTCATCCGAGCCCTGCGGCTCGCCCTCCGCCGTGCCGATGTAGACCGTGGAGAGCGTGTGCTTCCGAGGGTCTCTCTTCGGGTCCGAGTACGTGAAGAACTGCTCCACCAGCTTCACGTCGAGCCCCGTCTCTTCCTTCACCTCGCGAATGGCCGCTGCATCCAGCGGCTCGCCTTCGTCCACGAACCCGCCCGGCAGCGCCCAGCCGATGGGCTCATTCGCGCGACGGATGAGGACGATGCGTTCCCCGGGCAGCTCGATGATGCAGTCCACCGTGGGTGTGGGGTTGCGGTATTCGGGCATGGTCCCCACTCTAACCCGACCGCCACGTCCGTACTTCACTCGATGCGTCCGTGGAGTATGGTGCGCCCCGTGTCCACCGTGAGACGCTTCCGCCTGCTCCTGCCCGCCCTCCTCGTGAGCGCCATGTCGGGCTGTCTGCCCTTCAACCAGGACGGGGGGGAATACGAATTCACTCCCGTGGAGATCTTCCGCGACGAGTGCGGACTGTTCCCCGCCAACCAGGGCCAGTTCCACGGTGCCCTCCAAGTCACGGGGCGTGTCGTGCGCCTGGACTTCGGACTGCTCGACATGCAGCTCATCGGCTACTTCCTCGCCGAGGGCGACGACTTCGCCATCGATGGCACCATCGTGAATGCGTCGGCCAGGGTGCGGGGACAGGAGTGCCTGCTCGACGAGGCCAACATCCACATCGACGCCACGACGACGTGCGCGACGCGCTTCGACGGGGTGATGCGCGTGCGCTACGAGACGACACAGCGGCCCGCCGAGTGCGCCTGCGAGCTGTGGATGCGTTTTGAAGCCGTCAAGGAAGCGAAGCGCTGCGAATAGCGCGCTTGAGCCTGGGCTCGCGGGTTCCTAGAACAGAGGGGCTGTCGCCCACTCCGTGGAGGAGCCCATGGCTGAAACGCACCAACAGATTGACTCGGTCCTGACCGAGTCCCGCGTCTTCCCACCGCCCCAGGCGTTCTCCCAGCGCGCCCACTTGCGGAGCATGGAGGACTACCAGCGACTGTGGGACGAGGCCGCCAGCAATCCGGACAAGTACTGGGGAGAGCGCGCTCGCGAGGAGCTGTACTGGAAGGAGCCCTTCAAGACAGTCCTGGACTGGAAGCCGCCGCACGCGCGCTGGTTCGTCGAGGGGCGCACCAACCTGGCCTACAACTGCCTGGACCGGCACCTCGCCACGCGCCGCGACAAGCCCGCCATCCTCTTCGAGGGCGAGCCCGGAGACCGCCGCCGCATCACCTACGGAGAGCTGGCCACGCAGGTGAACCGGCTGGCCAACGGCCTCAAGTCGCTGGGCGTCAAGAGGGGTGACCGCGTGGGCATCTACCTGCCCATGGTGCCCGAGGCCGCGGTGGCGATGCTGGCGTGCGCACGCATCGGCGCGGTGCACTCGGTGGTGTTCGGCGGGTTCTCCACGGAGGCGCTCCAGGAGCGCATGAACGACGCGGGCGCCAAGGTGGTGCTCACCGCGGACGGCGGCTGGCGCAAGGGCGCGGTGGTGCCGCTGCTCAAGAACGTGGAAGGCGCGCTGAAGAACATGACCACCGTGGAGAAGGTGGTGGTGCTGCGGCGCACGGGCGACTCGCTGACGCTGAACGACCCGAAGCTGGTCGCGTGGGACGCGCTGGTGAAGGACCAGTCCGACACCTGCGAGCCGGAGTGGGTGGAGAGCGAGCACCCGCTGTTCATCCTCTACACCTCCGGCTCCACCGGGAAGCCCAAGGGCGTGCTGCACACCACCGCGGGCTATTCGGTGATGGCGTCGCTCACCACGCGCTGGGTGTTCGACCTGCGCGAGGAGGACGTCTACTGGTGCACCGCCGACGTGGGCTGGGTGACGGGGCACAGCTACGTCGTCTACGGGCCGCTGATGAACGGCGCGACGACGGTCATCTACGAGGGCGCGCCCACGCACCCCGGGCCGGAGCGGTTCTGGGACATCATCGAGCGCTACAAGGCCACCATCCTCTACACCGCGCCCACCGCCATCCGCGCCTTCATGCGCCTGGGCGACGAGCACCCGCGCAAGAAGGACCTGTCCTCGCTGCGCCTGTTGGGCAGCGTGGGCGAGCCCATCAACCCCGAGGCGTGGATGTGGTACCGCGACGTCATCGGCGGCGGACGCTGCCCCGTCGTGGACACGTGGTGGCAGACGGAGACGGGCTCCATCATGATTTCGCCGCTGCCCGGCGCCACGCCCACCAAGCCCGGCTCCGCCACGCTGCCCCTGCCGGGCATCCACGCCCAGATTCTGGACCGCGAGGGCAACGTGGTGCCCAAGGGGCAGGGCGGCCTGCTCTTCGTCACCCAGCCGTGGCCCTCCATGCTGCGCACCGTGTACGGCGACCCGGAGCGCTACGTGCGCACGTACTTCAGCGAGCTGCCCGGCAAGTACTTCACCGGCGACGGCGCGCGCACCGACGCGGACGGCTACTTCTGGCTGATGGGC
The DNA here is from genome assembly GCF_024198215.1 of Myxococcus qinghaiensis. Classification (GTDB taxonomy): domain Bacteria; phylum Myxococcota; class Myxococcia; order Myxococcales; family Myxococcaceae; genus Myxococcus; species Myxococcus qinghaiensis. The sequence goes on along the minus strand of NZ_JAKCFA010000006.1, from coordinate 136,637 downwards.
CGCGTGGATGACGTCGTCAACGTGGCCGGCCACCGCCTGGGCACCGCCGAGGTGGAGAGCGCCCTCGTCTCGCACACCCGCGTGTCCGAGGCCGCCGTGGTGGGCCGCCCCGACGACTTGAAGGGCACCGCGCTGGTGGCCTTCGTCACGCTGAATCAGGGCCACGCGCCGTCCCCCGAGCTCAAGAAGGAGCTGGCCCAGCACGTCTCCAAGGAGATTGGCGCGATTGCCCGGCCGGATGAGATCCGCTTCGCGGAGGCGCTGCCCAAGACGCGCTCCGGGAAGATCATGCGCCGCCTGCTGCGCGACGTGGCCGCGGGCAAGAAGTCCTCCCAGGACACCACCACGCTCGAGGACCTCAACGTCCTCGCCTCGCTCCAGCAGAACGACGAATAGCCACACACCCGACGGGTAGGGTGGGGGCTCCCTCCGAGCCCCGCCCTCCTCGATGGGACGTGGGAACTCGGGTGTCATAAGGGGAACCACTCAGGTCGGACACCGTCTGGATTTCACTCGACGTGCGAAGTTGAACCCGCGCTCATAATCCGAAATATTCAGGTGTTGAGGAGTTGTTGACACTGGAAGTTTGCAGGGGCATTAAAGGCCGCGCTCGACCCCCCCCGAGCCGACGCCCCAGGTTCTCTTCCGCGTCGTCATCCCTCCCCCCTCGGATGTGTTCATGGATCTCCGCGATCAGCTCGACTCGCCGCTGTTCACCCATTTCATCGCCAATTACACGCACCCGACGGGGCCTGACCTGTTGGGTCGCACGGAGGCGTTCTTCGAGTGGCAGGAGTCGCGGCGGCGCAGTGGCTTGTGGCCGTACTCGCGGAGCCTGGAGGGGGCGCCCACGGCGGAGTGTGGCGTGCGCAGCGAGACAGGGGTTGCGCGGCAGGGGCTGAACTTCGGCTCGCAAGACTACCTGGCGCTGTCGACGCATCCGTCCGTGGTGGAGGCGGCGCACCGGGCCATCCGTGACTTCGGCGTGCACAGCGCGGGCTCCGGGATGTTCGGTGGCAACACGGCGCCGTCGCTGAAGCTGGAGCAGGCGCTCGCGGAGCACCTGGAGATGCCGCATGTGGCGCTGTTCGCGACGGGGTGGGGCGCGGGCTTCGGCGCCATCGCCGGGCTGGTGCGTCCGGAGGACCACGTGGTGCTGGACGCGCTGTCTCACGCCAGCCTCCAGCAGGGAGCGAATGCGGCGACGCAGAAGGTGAGCCGGGTGCCGCACCTGAACAACCGCGCGATGCGCCGCAAGCTCCAGGAGCTGCGCGCCACCGACACGGCCAACGGCATCCTCGTCGTCACCGAGGGCCTGTTCTCCATGGACTCGGACGTGCCTCGAATCGAGGAGCTCCAGGGCATCTGTCACGAGTTCGGCGCGACGCTGTTGGTAGACGTGGCGCACGACCTGGGCGCGCTGGGGCCTCGGGGGACGGGCAGCCTGGGCGCGCAGGGCCTGCTCGGGAAGGTGGACCTGGTGGTGGGCTCCTTCTCCAAGACGTTCTCGTCCAACGGTGGCTTCGTGGCGACGCGCTCGGCGGCGGTGCGCCAGTTCGTGCGCGTCATGGGTGGGCCGCACATCTTCTCCAACGCGCTGGTGCCCGTTCAGGCCGCGGTGGCGATGGAGTCGCTGCGCATCGTCCGCTCGGAGGAGGGGACGATGCTGCGCGCGAAGGCGATGGAGAACATCCTCGCGCTGCGCGCCGCGTTCGCCGAGCGCGGGGTGAAGTGTCTGGGCGAGCCGTCCAACGTGGTGCCGGTGCCGCTGGGCGACCCGAAGGTGGCGCGCGTCGCATCCAAGCTGGTGTTCGAGCGCGGCGTGTTCCCCAACCTGGTGGAGTACCCCGCGGTGCGCATCCGCGAGTCCCGCTTCCGCATGCAGGTGATGTCGTCGCACACCGTGGAGCAGATGAAGCAGGGCGCCGAGGTGGTGCTCACCGCCGTCGAAGAGGCGAAGGCACTGCTCGCCGCGCCTCAGCCGAGTCCGTTACGGGTGGCTCGCGCCGAGACCGGGAAGCGCGCCGAGGTCTGAGTCTCTCGCTCCGAGTCGGGCGGGTGTGCTGCGTTCGATGCACGCGCCGAGTCGGGCAAGCGCGCTGAGTTCGAGGCATGCGCCGCGTGGGCGGGTGTGCTGAGTTCGAGGCATGTGCCGAGTCGGGAGGGTGTGCTGAGTTCACGGCACGCGCCGAGTCCGGCATGCGCGCTGAGCTCTGATGCCCGCGTGCCGAGTCGGGCGGGTGTGCTGATTCTGAATCGCGCGCGCCGGGTGTCGAGGTGCGCGGCTTCGTGCGGCCCCACGAAGCCAGACGTGACGCTCAGGTGTCGTCGAGGCTGTCGTAGCGCAGGTGCGTGATATCGCCCCACGTCACCAGGCGGAACGCGCCCTGGTGGTAGTCGAACTGGTTCCAGCAGGCGTTGAGCACCGAGAAGGCGCGCGGTGTGTTGGGCGGAATCCCCAGGCTGTGGCGGAAGAAGCTGCTCAACACGCCCCCGTGAGTGACGACGACGACGCGCTCCCCGGGGTGACGACTGCCCACCTCTCCCAGGCACTCCACCGCGTAGCCCAGGCGCTGGGACGTGCTCTCTCCTCCGGGGACGACGTAGTCCGGCGCGTTGCTGGAGTACGGCCCGAAGACCTCGGGGTGGCGCTGGTTCGCCTCCTCCCGCGTGAGCCCCTCCAGGATTCCCAGCCCGCGCTCCCGCAGCCGCGCGTCCGCGTGGACCTGATGCCCCGTCCTCGCCGCGATGCGCCTGGCGGTCTGCACGGCCCGGCCCAAATCACTGCTGTACAGCGCGCTGAAGGAGACAGTGGCCAGCCGCGCCGCGAGCGCGTCTGCCTGACGCAGCCCCTCGGCGCTCAAGGGGCTGTCCCGGTGGCCCTGGAGCAACCCCAGGGCGTTCCACTCCGTCTCGCCGTGCCGCAGCAGGATGAGCTCGGTCTTCATGCCCGAAGCCTGACGACAGGCCCCAGGCAGTTCAAGGACTCCGTGCGTGACGTGTCAGCGGCTCAGCGCGCCCGCTCCATGTGCGTCATGCCTTCCTCCAGCAGCGCCGCCACACCCCGGCGCACCACGTGGACCACCTTGCGGCTGTAGGCCGGGCCTCCATGGGTGTAGTGCCCGCTCACCTTGTGGTGCAGCTCCGTGGCGCCCCACACCAGCACCAGGTCCGCCCACTCCAAATCACTCCGGGCCCGGTCCGACGTGCGCCGCTCCGTGCCGTCCACCATGCGCAGGTCGATGTGGTGGCCCAGCTTCGCCTCCAGCTCCTCGCGCACCGCCGGAGAGCCGCCCACCACGACCACTTTGCGCACGCCCAGGCGGTTGCACGTCTCCACGAAGGCGACCTCCGCCCGGTGGTTGGCCGAACCTCCGCACCGCGCGCAGTGGCTGCGAGGCTCCACCCGCAGCGGCTCGCGGCCACTGGCCTGCGCCACCTTGAGGCACGCGCCATCCGCGCACACGGGGAAGAAGCGCCCGTCGAGCACCTCCGCCGCCTTCAGCAGCTTGGGCTCGCTCATGCGCACCTTGCCCGGACGCGTGAGGCCCGCATCCTCCAGCACGCTGCGGGCGCGCACGCGCGTCTCCGTCAGCGTGATTCCTCGGTCCGACAGCCAGCCGTCGATGTCTCGGTCCGTGCTCATGACTCTCTCCTCGTGGGAGACGGCACGGCGGCGAACAGCTCCGCCTGCACGGGGGAAGTTTCGGAAGGCGCCGTCACCAGACCCAGCGCTTCTCTCACCGGGCCGAAGCTGCGCCGGTGGATGGGCAGCACGCCCTTCTCCTTCAGCGCCTGGACATGGCGCGCCGTCGGGTAGCCCTTGTGCTCCGCCAGGCCATAGCCCGGGTAGCGCGTATCCAGCTCCGCCATCAGCTTGTCGCGCGTCGTCTTGGCCAGGATGGAGGCCGCCGCGATGCTCATGGAGAGCGTGTCGCCCTTGATGATGCCGCGCTGGGGCGAGGGGCACTGCGGAATCGTCCGAGCGTCCACCAGCACGTAGTCGGGCTTGAGCCCCAGGCCCTCCACCGCGCGGCGCATGGCCAGCAACCCCGCGTGGTAGATGTTGAGGCGGTCAATCTCCTCCACCTCCGCGTGGCCCACCGCCCAGGCGACGGCGTCGCGTTTGATTGCGACCGCGAGCGCCTCGCGCTTCTCGGCGTCCAGCACCTTCTTGGAGTCGTCCAGCCCCTTGAGCCGGTAGCTCTTGGGCAGCACCGCCGCGGCGGCGGTGACGGGGCCGGCCAGCGGTGCCATGCCCGCCTCGTCCACGCCCGCGATGTGCGTGTGCCCCTGCTCCCACAGCTCCGTCTCGAAGCGCAGCAGGTGGCGCAGCCGCTGGCCCTCGGAGCGGTTCCTCTCCTGGCGGGCCCGGATGCGCCGGGCGAGCGCCTGGGCGCCCCGTCGCGGATCCGCGTCGAGCGCCTCCAACAGGCCATTCGGAACGGGGTTCGCCTGGGTGACGAAGCGCTCGGTCAGCTCACCGAGGGCGCACTGCAGCCACTGTTCCCGGCTATCGATGGACATGCTTGCGGACCCGAGCGGCTACCGGAACGGTAGGACTCCCCGATGGGGGAACGCGGTTCCCACCACAACACGTCCCCACCGCCGTACACACGGGAGCGCCCGACTGGCGGGTGGCTCCGAGGACGGGGGAATGACGCGACGAGGCGGGCATGCGGGTCTGACGCATGCTGACAGCCGTACCGCAGGCGACCGGCTCAATTCAACCTCCCCGGTGCATTCTCCCGAGGAAATCCTCGCGAATCCCGGAGAAGTTGGAGGCCAGATGAGTTCCTACGGACTCAGCTCCAGCGTCAATTCGGCCGGTTCAGGTACGCAGTTGCAGGTGTCACACACCCATTCCACGCGGGATGCGGGCGACACCTTGGAGCCGGCGGTGGCGACCACCCGCACGGGGCTGGGGGCGAGCCGCTCGTTGACGGCGGTGGTGACGCCGTCGCCGTCGGTGACGCCGGAGACGCTCGCGTTGGAGGTGAGGTTGGTGGCGGTGACGGTGGCGCCACGCACCCGCGCGCCGTCCGCCGAGACGACGGCCACGCGCAATGCCATCAGCGTCGCCTCGCAGTCGTCGACGCCGCGCTCCATGCGAGGCGCGTCATCACATCCCGCGAGCAGGCTGAGTCCGATGAGCCATGAGAGTCCACGCACCCGAATCATGCGAGGAATGTGATGATGGCCGGCGCGCGCGGCAATACTTGACTCAGTCCGAAGTGAGCCTCGTGCGTTCACCTGCGTACCTTGCGGCGCTGGTGTCGGGATAGCGGTGCAGCACGTACCGGTAGACTTCCTCCGCGCGGGCCGTGTCGTTCATCCGCTCGCCCAGGACGCGCGCCAGCATCACCAGGGCGCGGGGCGCGGTGGGGGAATCCGGCGCCACGTCCGCCGCCCGCTCCAGCGCCGTGACGGCCAGTGGGAAGTTTCCTTCCACCGCCGCGGCCTGCCCGATGAACAGGTGGTGCTCCGAGGGCACTCGCGAGGAGGGAAGTTGCTCCAGGACGGCATAGAGCTCCAGGGCCCGGGGGACGTCGCGCGCCTCCACCGCCGTTGCCAGGGAGGAGAGCTGCTCGGTGGCGCCCAGGCGTGCCGCTCCGGCTTCCTCCAGAGGCGAAGCCAGTTCCGCGTCGGGCCCCGTCAAGCCCCCCATGGCATGGAGCGAGGGCGCGTCCCGCAGCGGCCGGGTGCTCCCCAGCACGGGCTCCATGTAGTCCCCAGCAGCCGCGTAGCCCACCTGGTCTCCCCGGACGTACAGGAGCAGGCCCAGCACGTGCGCCGCGAGGAAGGGGACGACGAGCGTGACGCACTCCGCCAGGAAGCGGGAGATGACCAGCCACTCCAGCGCGCGCAGCCCGCCTGCCACGGCATGGGCCACGCCCTGGAGCAGCACCAGCGCCGCGAGGGTGGCGGTGGTCAGCAGGTAGTCGGAGCCCAGGCCCCGGGCCAGGCCGAGCACCAGTCGCGGGTCCAGCATGCGCCACGGCGGCTGGTCCGTCGCGGCGAGCAGCAGCCCCATGGGCAGCCACAGGCCTCCCAGCAGCAGCAGGCCCCAGAACACCGGGTCTGAGACGAGGCCCGGCGGCGGCTTCCACTGGATGAACCAGGCGAAGGCGTCCAGCGTCGCGTGGGTGGCGCCGTGGGCCAGGTAGCCGTAGGCCAGCGCCGGCACGCTCGCGAGCACGAAGACCATCAGCCCGCGCAGGCCGGGGACGATGGCGTCGCGGAACACGTCGCTGAAGTCGGGGATGTCCAGCGACGTGTCGCCGCGCGCGGACTCCCGCACCAGGCCGAAGAACGTGGCCCAGAACAGGCCCCCGTAGAGCGCGATGAGGGGCGCGCGCATCAACAGGAAGGACATCTCCGTGAGCCAGCTCACCCCGGTGAGGAACAGGCTGAGCGCCACCAGGAGCTGGAGCCCGGCGGTGGAGAAGGGGTAGCGCCAGGCGCTCTTCAGTCGGTGCGACAGCGGCACCACGCCCCGGTGGATGCTCAGGGTTTGTGCGTCACCGCCGCACAGGCCGCACCCCACCAGCTCCACCGTCTGGATGCGGCGCCCCACGGCGCACTCGGGGCACAGCGCCGCGCCGCATGACTGGCAGCGCCAGCCGGCGAGGGCCTTGGGATGTCGCTGACAGCGGGACGGGGCGGCGGAGGCGGGCATCTGCCCGACAGCCTACGTCGTGCCGGGGGCCTCGTCCCAGGGGGCTCCGAGCCAGGCCTGGTACGCGGCCTTCTGCGCGTCGCCAGGCTTGTCCACGCGCGAAAGCCACACGGCCTCCGCGGGCTTGGCGCCCAGTACCACCGGGACTTCCAGCAGCCTGTCGCGGCGGAACACCGTCACCCGCACCGTGTCCCCGGGCTTGCGGTCCTCGCAGCGGCTCATCAGCGCGGCGCCGTCCGTCTTCCAGCCGTCGAGCGCCACCACGTCGTCCTCCGCGTACAGCCCCGCCTCCTGCGCCGGCGAGCCGTCCAGCACCGTGGCCACCGTGGCGCTCCCCTTGAGGGTGATGCCCAGCCAGCCCTTCGGCCTGGACTCCTTGCCCTTGGGAGGGGTGCCTCCGCGGTCGCTCGTAGACTCCCGGGTGCGGAAGCTCAGCTCCAGGCCGACGTGCGCCAGGACGGAGTAGTCCAGCTCCTCCGTGGTGCGCAGCGCCCGGTCGAAGAAGGGCGTCAGGTCCACCCCCGCCACCTCGCTCGCCGCCGCCTCCACGCCGTCCTCAGTCACTCCGGAGCCGTCTCCGTGGCGCCGCCACAACAGCCGCAGCACGTCATCCAGCCCGCGCGCGTCGCCGGTGGCCCGGCGGATCTCCAAATCCAGCAGCGCCGAGACGACCTCGCCCTTCAGGTAGTAGGAGATGGCGCTGTTGGGCGAGTTCTCGTCCGGCCGGTAGTGCTTCACCCAGCTCACCAGCGACGCCTCCAGCAGCGTCTGCGTGCGCCGGCCCGGCGTCGAGTGCAGCGCGGTGAGCGTCTCCCCCAGTCGCGTGAGGTAGCGCTGCGCGGACATCAGCCCCGCGCGCCGGACGATGAGGTTGTCGTAGTACGCGGTGGTGCCCTCGAAGGCCCACAGCAGGGAGGTGTAGTTCTCCTTCGAGTAGTCGAAGGGCACCAGCGCCCGGGGCTTCACCCGCTTGACGACCCACAGGTGGAAGTACTCGTGCGCGGCCAGCGTCAGCAAGTCCTCCCAGCCCCGGCCCGTGGACAGCGCCGTGCGCGGGAAGAGCAGGGCGGTGCTGGCCTGGTGCTCCAGGCCGCCGCGCCCCTTGTCCGTCAGGTAGAGCAGGAAGAGGTAGCGCTGCATGGGCAGCCCACCGAAGAGGCGCGCCTGCACCTCGCACAGGCGCTGGAAGTCCGTGCACAGCCGCTCGGGGTCCGCAGGCGTGTCTCCCCAGACGACGATGTCGTGCGGCACGCCCGCCGCGGTGAAGCTCAGCGGCGTGTGGGGGCCCACCTCGAAGGGGCTGTCCACCAGCGTGTCGTAGTCCGGCGCGATGAAGGCGCCGCCGCGCTGGCCCAGCGCGCAGAAGGTGCTCCAGCCCTGGGGGGCCTCCACCGTGACGTGGTGCTCCAGGCCGCGCGTGGCCTCCGTGTAGAGGAACACGGTGGCGCCGTTGAGGTACGCGTGCGTGCCGTCCACGTGGCTGGTTCGCACCGTCAGCTCGTTGGCGTAGACGCGGTAGCGCAGCGTGACGGCATGGCCCCCGGCATCCACGCGCCAGGTCCGCTTGTCCACGCGCCGCGCCGTCAGCGGCGCGCCCTCCTGCGTCGTCGCCGTGACGTCCTGGACGTGCCGCGCGAACTCGCGCACCAGGTAGCTGCCCGGTGTCCACACCGGCATCAGCGCCTCCAGGACGGTGGGGCCCGCCGGGAAGGTGACCTCCACATCCACCAGGTGCGAGTGGGGCCGGGGCAGGGTGACGCGGTAGCGGACGCTAGGGGACATGGCCGGGCCTTTCTTCCAGGCAGGCTACTTCGCTCGGACGAGGACGGCGCCGAAGAAGCCGTCGGTGCCGTGGAGGTGCGGCGCCAGGCGCAGGAACGGGCCGGGGCCCACCTTGGCGCCCAGCTCCGGACCCAGGAGCTCCGCCACCGGACGCACGGTGTACTCGGGGTGCCGCGAGAGGAAGTCCTCGATGACGTCCTCGTTCTCCTCGCGCAGCACGCTGCACGTGCCGTAGATGAGCCGGCCGCCGGGCTTCACCATCCGCGAGAAGCGCTCCAGGAGCGCCTTCTGCCGGGCCACGTGTTCGGCCAGCTGCTCGGGCGTCAGGCGGTAGCGCGCGTCCGGCTTGCGGCGGAACGTGCCGGTGCCGCTGCACGGCGCGTCCACCAGCACCCGGTCCGCCTTGCCCGCGAGCGAGTCCAGCGACGTGTCCGCCTCCGGCCCCTCCGCGGCGATGAGCTGGGCGCGCACGTTGTGCACCCCGGCGCGGCGGGCCCGCTTCTTGAGGTCCTCCATGCGCCGCGTGTCGATGTCCAGCGCGTGCAGGTCTCCGCGGTTCTTCATCTGCGCGGCCAGCTGGAGCGTCTTGCCGCCCGCGCCCGCGCACGCATCCACGACGCGCGTGGGGGGCGCGTCCACCAGCATGCCGAGCAGCTGGCTGCCCTCGTCCTGGATTTCGAGGAAGCCCTCTCGGAAGGTCTCCAGCGAGAAGACGTTCATGCGCGTCTCCAGGTGCAGGCCCATGGGCGACAGCGGGGAAGGCTTGGACTCCACCTCCTCGGCGGAGAGGCGCTTCGCCAGCGCGTCGCGGTCCTCCTTGAGGAGGTTGGCGCGGACGGTGAGGGGGGCGCGCTCGTTCATCGCCTCGGCGGCGCGCGCGGCGTCCTTGCCGTACAGCGCGAGGAAGCGCTCGGCGAGGAAGTCCGGCAGCGAGGCGGCGATGGGGAAGCGCTTCTTCTCCGGCAGGGCCTCCAGCGCGGCGGCGGCCTGGGGCAGCGCGCTCAGGGCGGAGGCATCCGCGGCCGTCAGCGACGAGGTGCGCGACACCTCCCCCAGCGGGTCCCCGTGCAGCACGCGCGAGGTGGCCAGGCGCAGGACGTCCTGACGGGTGGAGTCCAGCGACTCGAAGCTCAAGTGGGCGCGCGACAGCAGGAAGTCCACCGTGCGCTGGCGGCGCAGCAGGGCGTAGACGCGCTCGGCGACGGCGCGGCGCTCCGACGAATAGAGGTTCGTCTTGCGGCGCAGCGTGAAGTCCAGCGCCCGGTCCGACAGGCGCCCCTCATGGCGCACCAGCGCGTACGCCTCCAGGCAGGCCTGGAGCACCAGGTCCTCTCTCACGGCCCGAGGGGAGCGCGCCTGCTCCTTGAGCGTGGGCTTCTTGCTGTGCGGACGCTCGTTGGTGGACTTCTTCGCGGTGTGGTGTCGCGAGGTCCCGGAGGGGCGCGAGGTCCCCGACGAGCGCGAGGGCCCGGAGGAGGGGCGCGAGGTCGCGGACGAGCGCGAGGTCCCGGAGGAGGGGCGCGAGGTCGCGGACGAGCGCGAGGTGGGGCGGGATTTGGATTTCTGGGCCATGGCTGCAGGGGCCTTTGCATCCCCCGGGCGGGTTGACAAGCGGGGAAAGCAAACCCGGGTGGTCGGGGACGCTCGGTCCACCGACACACCCGGGCGGGGAACTCGCTCACCCGAGGGGAGCGAGGGAGGGTTTCAGGGGCGCCGGCTGGCGCGGCGCCGACGGAGCAGTCCGGCCGCCAGCAGGCCCGCGGCGGGGAGCAGGGCGGCGGTGGGACCCGCGGCGCAGCCTCCGCCGGAGCCGCCCTCCTCGTCGTCGGTGCCCGGCGTGCCCGTCGTCGGAGGGGAGGGGCGGTCGTTCGGGGTGCCCGTCGAGGGAGTCCCCGCGTCGGTGCCGCCACCCGTCTCGCCACCCGAGGCCGCGCTGACGGTGACGACGGACGTCGCCGTGCGCGTCACCGCGCCGAAGGCCGCCGTCGCCGTCACGGTGTACTGGCCGGCCTTGGCGTAGGTGTGCTCCGCCGTCGTGCCCTCGGCCGTGCCGCCGTCGCCGAAGTCCCACGTCACCGGGACGTCCGAGGACGTCGCCGCGCGGAAGAGGGCGCGGTGCGGGGCCACGCCGCGCTCGCCCTCCACGGTGACGGACAAGGCATCCGCCGGGGGCGGCTGTTCCACGGGGGGCAGGTCCTTGCGCAGCGTGAAGCTGTCCAGCACCTTCTCGTCCGTGGTGATGAGCTTCGCGGTGAGCACACCCTCCACCACCTCCACGTCCAGGAAGCCGTGCGCCTTGTTGTCGCGCACCTGGCTCCAGCTCGGCTGGCCCACGGAGAACGCGCGCAGCGTCGCGCCACCGCCGCCCACCACCAGGTAGGGGATGCCGCCCGAGGACGCGACGCCGTCACCCTGCATCGGCTTGCTGCGCTCGTAGTTGTGGTCATGCCCCGTCAGCACCAGGTCCACGCCGTACTTCTCGAAGATGGGGCCGAACTGGCGGCGCATGGTGAGCTGCGAGCCGTGCTCGCCGCTGGACCAGGGCGGGTGGTGGAAGAAGACGACCTTCCACGGCTGCGTCGTCCCGGCCAGGTCCGTCTGGAGCCACGCCTTCTGGTCCGCCAGCGAGCAGCGCTCCGCGGACGACAGGCCGATGGCGCAGTTGGAGTCGAGCGACACGAAGTGCACGTGCCCCCAGTCGAAGGAGAAGTAGCGCTCCGAGCCCGCCGGGTTGTTGGTGGGCATGTAGAGGTTGTCCAGGTACGGCTGCCCCTGGTCCGTCACGTACTCGTGATTGCCGGGCGAGGCGAAGAGGGGAACCTCCGCCAGCAGCGCGGCCATGGGCGCGAAGAGGTGGTCCTGGAAGTCGGCCTCGGTGCCATCCGGATAGGCGTTGTCGCCCAGGGCCACGAACAGCTCCGGCTTGCGCGCGAGCATGTCGGCGGCCACCGCCTTCTGGTCCGAGCCACCCGTGCCGAAGTCACCCACCGCCGCGAAGTGCACGCGGCGCGTCCCGGGCTCGGGCGCGGTGGTGAAGCGCTTGGTGGGCGTCCTGAGGCCGCACGCGCTGACCTCGTAGGAATACTCCGTGGCGGGCTTCAGGCCGGTGAGCACCACCGCATGGACGCGGCCGGAGGCCTCCGAGCGGGCGACCTCGCTCACCGCTCCCACGCCATACCGCACCTCGGGCGAGCAGTTGGCCGCCAGTCGGAACGCCACCAGGGCGGTGTCCGGTCCGACTTTCTGGAGGTAGGGGTCGCGGGCGAGGACGCCCGCGGAAGCCACGCCCGACACCAAGGTCAGGGCCACGGCCAGGGGAAGCGGGTTGAAGCGGGTCTTCCGATGCATGCAGCCTCCTCCCGAACCATTTCGGGACGGAGGCCCAACCGTTCACTCAACGACCTTCATCCGGTGAGGGGAACAGGCGCCAGGCGGCGAGGCAGGCCCTCGCTCGCCCCACGCCTGTCCCACCGGGCACTACTTCTTGATGTCGTAGGACGCGAGGTCCTCGGTGCGCTCACCCTCCTCGCGCACCTTGCCCACGCCGGGCACCAGCCAGTACGTGCGCTCCTTGCCTTCCTTGACCTCGCCCGCGTCGTTGAGCTTGTCGCGGCGCACCTTGATGGCGTTGGTGAAGGTGCCGGCGCGCGTCTGCACCGTCACGCCCACCTCCAGCACGCGCCACGTATAGGTGGGGTCGCTGTCCTCCTTGCTGCCGTCCCCCATCACCGTCAGTTCCTGCACGGCGCTGGTGAAGGACCAGGGCAGGGCGCTCGGCGCGCGCGCCAGGGACTTCACCGTGGCGGGAGCCCACGTGGTGGTGCGCACCTGGACGCCGTCCCGGTGGTCCTCCTCGCGAAGCCGGACCACCAGCCCGTTGCTCTGCTCGGCCTGCCAGGAATACTCCTCGTAGAGGACGCCGGTGGCGACGCGGTCCTGCTTGCTGTGCACCAGCACGCCCGTCGTTCCCGCCGGAGCCCCCGGCACCTCGCGCGGCCCCTGCACCGTCACGTGCTTCTGGAAGTTGCCATGCACCGGGTCCTGGATGTCGTAGACCCACGTGGAGCCCGTCGTCAGCGGCCACAGCGTCTTCGAGGCCGCGTCATCCGGGCCGTTGTCGTTCGGGTCCTTGTCGCCCGGCAGACCCACGTCTCCGCCCGGCCCCGAAGGACCCGGTCCATCTCCGCCTGGCAGGCTCCCGCCCCCACCACAACCCACGAGCAACCATCCGGCCGCGAGCGCGACCACCCACCTGCGTGTCATGTCAGCTCCTCCCGTGTCCCCTTGGGGCTTACCGCCGTCCACCGCAGCCCCCGCAGGGGCGTGCCCTCCGTCCGTCCCAGCGCCGCCGTCAGCGAGCCAGGCACGGGCTCCTCCACTTCCAGCTCCAGCCGCCGCCCGTCGAAGTCGAGCGCGCAGCTCTTCACCAGCACATTGCGCTCGCCCAGCGCGCTCCTCAGCGACGCCTCCGCGCCCACCAGGTCATCGGCCTGCGCGGACACCAGGAGCCGCTGCTTCGCTGGCGCCGCGGGCGCCTCCCGGTTGAACAGGTCGATGACGAACAGCAGCGCCGCGACGAACAGGGTGCCCACGCCCGCGAGCCCCAGGCTGCCGTGGCCACACGCCATGCCCAGGCCAATCATCAGGAACAGGATGGCCGCGTCGCGCGGGTCCTTGAGGCCGGAGCGGAAGCGCACGAAGCCGCCCAGCCCCACCAGCCCGAAGGCCTTGGCCACGCTGTCGCCGATGACGGCGGTGATGACCGCCGCCGCCGCGCACAACAGCACCTGCGCCTGAATCATGTCCGCCTTCGGCAGCGCCCGGCGCATGAGAAACCGCCAGGGCCGCAGCGACAGCACCGTGCCGATGAACGCCGCCGCGAGCATCCGCGGCAGCATCACGGTGATGGACAACGCACTCAGCTCCGCCTTGGCGCTCTCGAAGAGCGCCGGAATCGTGGCCTCCATGTCGGGGCTCCTTTAGAGCTCGACCAGCTGTGTGGCCGCTTCCGCGACGACGCGGCTCGGGCGGACCGTGGTGCCCCGGGCGTCGAGCGTCGACGCCGTGGCGATGACCGCATAAGCGTTGCGCAACACCGGCAGACTCGTGGGATGTGCCTCCAGTACCCGTGAGATGAGCGTGCGTGCCTCGGGCCCCAGCGGCAGCCCCTTGAGCGAGGACAGCACGGTGGCGGGCCAGCGCTTCGCATGCTCCACCCGCAGCTTCCACGCCCGCGGGTCGTTCATGCCGTCCACCGAGTCCAGCGCCTCCTTCGTCTTCTTCGCCCCGCGCTCACGCAGCGCCCAGGCCTCCTCCGAGTCGAGCCCCGTCAGCGAGCGCAGCACCAGCTTCAGCGCCTTGCCCGCCAGCGCCTCGCGCAGTCCGCGCGCCACGGGCGTGTCCAGCCCCTGGGTGCCGCGCAGCACCGCCAGCCTGTCGTGCGGCAGGAGCGCCTCGCGCAGCGCGTCCGCCCGCGCGTCCGTCAGACCTCCCAGGCTGCGGGCCACTTCGGCGTACAGCGAGCGCTGCATTCCGGCCTCGCGCACCAGCCAGGACTCCTCGCCGTCCACGCCGGAGAGCCCCAGCAGCACGTCGACCAGACGTCCGTCCTTCATGCCACGCTCGCGCAGCGCCCACGCCTGGGGGGAGCTGTCGCCCTTCAGGCCCTGGAGCACCTCCGACGGGGCCTGGGCATGCAGCCGCTCGCGCATCATCGACGCTCGCGCGCCGGTGATTCCCGCCAGGCCGAGCGCCACCTGCGCGGGGGACAGCGGCGCCAGCACCTCGCGCAGCGTCCACGCGGCGTCGTCGCTCAGGCCCTGGAGGCCCCGCGCGGTGAGGGCGGGGAAGCGCTCCACGAAGGCCAGCCGACGCTGGTGCGCCATGAGCCCGGGAAGGCCGCCCAGCATCCACACCGCGAGCGACGGCTCGCGCACCTCCACGGTGTCCAGGGCCTGGAAGAAGCGCGCCTCCACGTCCTCCACCGCGACGGGGCCCGAGTGCACGGGCGTCGTCGGCACGGGGACGATGCGCTGCACGGGCGTGTCACGCCCCTCCAGCCGCGCCACCACCGCTTCCACCAGACGCTGCTCCAGCACGTGCAGCGGCGCGTCGTTGTTCTCCAGGATGAGCCAGCGCCGAGGGTCTTCCTTGGCCAGGGCCAGGAAGGACTCGCGCACGCGCACCGCCAGGCCCGCGCCCGCCAGCCCCTTGCGGCTGTCTCCGTCCGCGCTTCGCCCCGACTGGGCCTTGCCCAGCCGCTTGCGCCACCGCGCCAGGTCCGGGTCCACATCCACCAGGATGACCAGGTCCGGCCACAGCCCCTGCGAGGCCAGCTCGCACGCGGGCCGCAGCTCCGACATGGGAAGTCCCCGGCCACCGCCGCTCAGCGCGAGCTGCGAGTACAGGTAACGGTCGGTGATGCAGACCTCGCCCCGTGACAGCGCGGGCGCCACCACCTCCTCCAGTTGCTGCGCGTCGCGCGCCAGGTTGAGAAAGAACTCCGCGCGTGGCGACATCTCCAGCAGGCGCGCATCGCGCGTCAGCTCCCGTACGCGCCGGGCCGTGGACGAGCGCAGCTCGCCTCCTTCCCGTGCGTGCGCCACCCGGTAGCCGAGCTTCTTCAGCCTCCCGGCCAGCAGGTTGGAGAGCGTCGTCTTGCCGCTGCCGTCAATCCCCTCGAAGTCGATGAACACGGTGCCTTATCCCCTCGCGACCCCATCCGCGGCGAAGGCGTGAACCCTCGCCATCCCCTCAGCGAACTTGCTGTACGTCGGCGCGCCGCCCGGATTGAGCGACGACAGCCAGTCGGGCAGCTCCTGCCCCAGGTGCTTCACCTCCACCACCACGCGCTCTTCGTTCCAAAGCGGCGGTCCCAGTCGCTCCGTCGTCAGGGCAAGCTGGGACATGGCCAGCTCCGGGGCAATGTGGTGGTAGCCGATGTCCCGGTCCACCGTCACCCGCCACGCCTGCGACGCCTGATACACGTGCCGCTGGTACGTCACCGCCAGCACCGGCATCAGGCTGCCTCCAGTGATGAGCGGCAACAGGCGCGCGCCCCCTCGCAACACGCGCCCCAGGTCCGAGCGCGGCACCCAGACCCGACGCTTCTGCGTGAGGCCGTGACGCTCGCGCTTCACCTCCAGCACCACGCGCTCCACGCCGCCCGAGCCCACGTCCGGCGAGTACTCCTTCGTGCGGACCTTGAGGCAGTCCTCCGGCGAGCGCAGCGCGCGCGACGCCAACGGACAACCTGGCCGGTCGAAATAGACGGACACGATGCGCGTGGGCAACGGCGCCTGTCCCCCCAGCTCCATCGACAACCGCGCGCACAGCGCGAGCGCGGTCTGCTCCCCGAGCACCAGCTTGAACTCACGCCGGAGTCGGGTCACTTCTCCCTCGGCGAACGAGAGCATGACGTGTCTCCGTGACTAGAAGCGGGTGGCGAGCTGCAGCGAGTACTCGAGGCCCGGCGCCTCGTCTCCCGGCCGCAACGCGCGCTCCACCTGGAACTGCCCCCGAAAACGACTCCCCAAGAGAAGGTTGAGACCCCCGAGCAGCGAGTGGCCCCGACCTTCCACATCCCCTCTCAACTGCAACCCCTCCGCTCCGACAACAGGCTGGAGCGCCCACTCCGTCGTCACCGGCACCGTCCAGCTCGCCAGCAGGAGCTGCGCGGTGAACGGCCCCACGGGCAGCCGTCCCGTGACGACTTCACCCGTCACGTTCAGCCCGCCGAACTTGAGCTCCGCGTCCGCCGCCACCGCGTGCCGACGCGCCCTGTCCAGCGCCTCCGCCACATACGTGCTGACGCCCAGGGTGAGCATCTTCTTGAGCGGACGCACGCTCACGCGCCCGGCCAGGTCCTCCTTGGTGCGCACGCCCAGCTCGTCCTTGGAGCCCTGGAACACGCCCGCGGACACGCGGACATCCCAGAGGCTCTTGAGCCGCACCTCGCCCATCAGTCCCATCCGACGGCCGCCCAGCTCGTGCACGTCCCCCAGGTAGTCCTCCACCAAGCCGCGTCCCTGGATGGGCAGGCTCCACGAGCCCTCCAGCCGGCGCTGGAGGAAGGGGGCCTTGAACTGGCCGCCATAGAGGCGGAAGCGCTTGCCGTCATCCGCCAGGCGCACGAAGGCGTCCTTGAGGATGTTGGAGTCCGCGAGGTCCGCGCTCACCTCGGCCTCCAGGTTGGGCAGCGACGTGCCCACGCCCACGCGCGCGGAAGGGATGCTCAGCGTGCGCTGGTACTTCGAGCGCTCGTCCGCGTTGGCGCGTGCGTAGACGCGGCCGAAGACGCGCACCGTCTGCACCTCGTCCGCGGGCGTGTCGTCCAGCGCGGTGGCGTCCTCGCCCAGCGAGTCCTCCTGCTGCGCGCCCGGCTTCGACTTCTTCTTCTTCTTTTTCTCCTCCGGCGAAGGCTGCGCGGCCGTGGGCTGCGCGCCCGTCGGCGGCACCGGCTTCACCGCGTCGCTCGGGTCTCCCGGCTGGATTCGCGGCGGCATCGCCTGCGCCAGCGCTCCTTCCGGGAGGGTGTTCTGGGAGGGCTCCAGGGGCTCGGAGCCCTCCGGTGGTCCGCTCTCGGGCGCGTCGACTCCATCCACCACGCCGCCCGAGAGCGGATCCTCCACGGCCACCGCATCACCGGTGTCCAGCCCCATGCCGCTCGCCGAGGCCTGGGCCTCCGCGAACGCTGGTCCACTCAGGAGGACCGCGATGAGGAGGCCCCGCCTCCCCAGATCATCCAACCGCCACCCGCCCATGTTCCCCGCCTCCCCATCGCAGCCGGGAGAGCCCTTGTGCAACTGCGGTGCCCGAAGCGACAACGTCGGGTGCAGGACGGCGGTGGACGGCGAGCGCCCGTGCCAGGGCGCGAAAACGTCGTGACGAGGTCGTTACCTGCCCACGGGTGGGAACGAAAGTTCCACTGCGTGGGCAGCCGGGCCTGTACGAATGTCGATCAACCGGTGGAAGGAGTTACCGGTTGGACGCCGCATCCGCCGCCGGGGCGGTGGAGTCGCTCGACCCGGTGGGTGCGGTGGGCTCCGCCGAGGTCGCCGGCGCCTGCGCCTCGGCGCTGTCGGGCGTGCTCGCGGGCGAGGTCGGGCCCTTCAGCCGCCGTATCGCGCCCCGCACACCCCACACGAGCGCGGTGCCGGAGGCCAGCACGAGCAGGCCCCAGCTCAACCCCTGCGGCAGCGGCTGCGAGGCCACCGTGACGTAGCCCGTCAGCACCTTGAGGTGCGTGTTCTGGTAGCGGACCTCCAGCTCATAGAGGCCCGGCTCGTCGAAGGTCAGCTCCGTGTGCCAGTTGACGCCGTCGCGCGTCAGCGTCTTCGTCACCTGGGCGGGCGAGTCCTTCAGGTGCACCGTCAGCGTCAGCGGGCCGGTGAACTCGGCGCCCTGGAACGCGCCCACGTGGAGCGACAGCAGCGCGGGCTCGCCCTCACGGGGGAGGGCGGGGTGAAGCGTACCCTGCAGGCGCTCCTCGGCATCCGCCCAGCGCAGCTCCAGGACGTCGCCGCGCCTCTCCAGGCGGAGTTGATCCGCACCCGGAGTGACTGCGAGCGCACCCGTAGCCAGCAGGCAGGCAATCAGCGCGCCGACCGAATTCCGTGCGAGCCACCTTTGCCTCGGCGGCCGCTGTCCCCTAAGATGGCGACCCCTAGCGCATTCCATCTGAGCCAACTCCCCCGGCCAGAGTACCGGGATGAACCCTCAATCATTCGGGAAATATCAGCTCCTGAAGAAGCTCGCCACCGGCGGCATGGCCGAGGTGTGGCTGGCGCGTCAGTCGGGCATCGAGGGGTTCCACAAGAACCTCGTCGTCAAGCGCATCCTTCCGCATCTGGCGGAGGACCGTGAATTCGTCGAGATGTTCCGGAACGAGGCGCTCATCGCGGCGCGCTTCAACCATCCGAACATCGCGCAGGTCTACGAGTTCGGCGAGGCGAACGGCACCTACTACATCGCCATGGAGTTCATCCACGGCGAGGACCTGGGCCGGGTCATGCGCAAGGCGGCCAGCGCGGGCCAGTGGATAGCGCGCCCCCTGGCCATCCGCATCGTCGCGGCGGCGTGCGAGGGGCTGTACTACGCCCACAGCCGCACGGACGACGCGGGTCGGCCGCTGCGCGTGGTGCACCGCGATATCTCGCCGCAGAACATCCTCATCAGCTTTGACGGTTCGGTGAAGCTGGTGGACTTCGGCATCGCGAAGGCCGCGGACCAGGCGTCGCTGACGAAGTCGGGCGCCATCAAGGGCAAGTTCGCGTACATGGCGCCCGAGCAGGCCGCCGGCAAGCCGCTGGACGGGCGCGCGGACATCTTCGCCATCGGCCTGGTGCTCTACGAACTGCTCACGGGCGTGCGCCCGCTGAAGCGGGACTCGGAACTGGCCACGCTCCAGGCCGCCATGGAGTGCGCCATCCAGCCGCCGTCGCAGGTGGCGGACGTGCCGGAGGAGATGGACCCGGTGGTGATGCGGGCCGTCACCAAGAACGCGGATGACCGCTACCGGGATGCGCGGACGTTCCAGACGGCGCTGGAGGAGATTCTCGTCGGCCAGCGCTGGGTGGCGGGCTCGGTGCAGATCTCCGAGCTGATGGAGACGCTGTTCGCGGACCGGCTCGCGGACGAGAAGGCCCAGGGTCAGGTCGTCCCGGTGGACGACGATGCCTCGGGCGGCTCGCCGGCGCCGCCTCCGCCTCCTCAAGAGCGGGGCCGGGGCCGTCCGTCGTCCGCGGACATGAGCTGGGATGCGCCTCCGGGTGAGGCGTCCGCGCCTCGTGAGCGAGGCCGTGCTCCGCCCTCGCGCTCCGCGCCGCCTCCGCCTCCGCGTCGCACGGGTGCGTCCGCGCAGCCTGTCATCGAAGAGGACCCGGGCGAGTGGGACGCTCCCTCGGGCGATGTCGAGGTGCCGCCGCGCCGCCGGCCCGCGACGTCCGACTCGATGCGCCGGCCCAGCAGCGCGAATGCCACCCAGGTGGCGCGCACCAGCTCCCGCTCGGACCTGCGCAGCGCCGTCACCAATCCTGGGGAGCCGCCGCCCGCGCCGCGCCGCTCCATGACGCGGGCCTCGCCGGTGGTGGATGTGGATCCGCCCCCGCCGCCGCGATCGCGCACGTCCGCGCAGTTGGATTTGGACGAGCGCACGCGCATGGAGGACGACGAGGACGACGAGCGGACCATGCTTCCGCCGCCGGAGCCCTCGCCGCCGCCGCGCCGCCGCACGGGGATGCAGTCGCAGGTGTCCGCGCCGGAGCCGCCGCCGCGCCGGCGCACCTCCAGTCGCGCGGAGATGCCCGCGCCGCCGCCGACGCGCTCCCGGGCCTCGCTCTCCGCTGCGCCCGCGGTGCGGGTGCATGACGACGTCGACCGCGCCATCTCGGACGACTCCCGCCGCACGCGCCGCACCATGGCCACGCGCAACGTGGCCACGCTGGGCTTCATCGTGGGGTTGCTGGCGGTGGTGGCCATCTTCCACAAGCCCATCCTCGCGGTGCTCAGCGCCACCGCGTCGGACGGGCAGGGCGTGCGGCTCACCATCAACACCAACGAGCGGGTGAAGGTCTCCGTGCGCCACACGAATGGCTGCGGAGGCTCGCAGCTCGTCACCGAGCTGGGCATGACGCCGCTGACGCTGGTGTCCGGCGCGCACCTGCAGGACACGCTCATCCTGGAGAACGAGCAGCAGGGCATCTACAAGGAGGACACCGACACGCTGGCCTTCGGCGAGCCGGGTCAGGCCAAGGTGCTCACCCAGGAGTTCCGCCGGGGACAGTTGCTGCTGCTGCTCAAGCCGGACAGCGTGCGCGGCATCACCGTGCGCCGTCGAGACCAGGACGTCGGCCTGTACCAGGGCGGCAACGGCAAGGGCCTCAAAATCGAGCTGATGGAGGGCAAGCACAAGCTCGAGCTGAACGGTGGCCCGCTGAAGGAGCCGTTCCACTTCGAGGTCGACATCAAGCCCAACAGCATCAACCGGGAGACGCAGGACCTGTCCGCGTTCCTCGGCTGAGCCGCCGCGCCCCGCCTCAGTAGCGGGGCAGGCTCGAGTCCACCTGAAGCGAGTACAGGTCGATGCCGCCTCGCAGCGACACGGCCTGCAACCCACGGGATATCAGGTAGGCCGCGCCGTCCAGGCTGCGCACGCCGTGGTGGCAGTAGACGACGACAGGCCGGCCCCGCAGGGCCTCCAACTCGTCGGCGCGCTCGTCCAGCTCCGGCAGGGGGATGAGCACCGACTCCGGCAGCGCGACGTACTCGTTCTCGTGCGGGAAGCGCACGTCCAGCAGGGCGGGGCGGGACTCGGCGGGGCCCGCGAGCAGCTCGGCGAGGCGGGCGGGCGTGATTTCGGGGATGGGCATGGGGGCTTTCGTCAGGCAGTCACGGCGCAGAAGCGCTCGTAGTCGATGAGCTCCACCTTCGCGCCCGGTGAGCACACCGGACACCCGGCGTCCCGGCGCAGCTTCAGCTCCTGGAAGCGGGTGGCCAGCGCGTCGAAGGTGAGCAGCCGGCCGACGAGCGTCTCGCCCTGGCCGAGCAGCAGCTTGAGGGCCTCGTTGGCCTGGAGGAGGCCGATGATGCCGGGCAGCACGCCCAGCACGCCGGCCTCCGCGCACGACGGCGCCAGCTCTGGGGGCGGTGGGGCGGGGTAGAGGCAGCGGTAGCACGGGCCCTGGCCGGGCACGAAAGTCGTCACCTGGCCCTCGAAGCGGAACACGGAGCCGTGGATGTTGGGCAGGCCCTTCATGAGGCACGCGTCGTTGAGCAGGTAGCGGGTGGGGAAGTTGTCTCCTCCGTCGAGGACGAGGTCGAACCCCTCCAGCACGCGCAGGACGTTGTGCGAGGTGAGCCGCTCCTGGAAGGGGATGACGCGGACGTCCGGGTTGAGGGCTTCAATCGCGGCCTTCGCGCTCACGACCTTGGGCTGGCCCCGGCGCTCCTGGGTGTGCAGCACCTGTCGCTGGAGGTTGCTCAGGTCCACCACGTCCGAGTCGACGATGCCCAGCGTCCCCACGCCCGCCGCCGCCAGGTACAGCGCCGCCGGTGAGCCCAGCCCGCCCGCGCCCATCAGCAGCACGCGCGACTTCAAGAGCTTCGCCTGCCCCTCCTCGCCGACCTCCGGGAGGATGAGGTGCCGGCGGTAGCGCTCCTTCTGTTCGGCGCTGAGCACGAAAGGCTTCTCCACCGGCAGCGCCGCGTCGCTCCAGCGGTTGTAGCCCCCCGCCAGCGAGGCCACGCGCGTGTAGCCCAGCTCCTTCAGGCTCTTCACCGCCAGCGCCGAGCGCGTCCCTCCAGCGCAGTAGACGACGAGCTCCTCGTCGCGGCCGGCGCGCTCCTCGATTCGCAGCTCCAGGTAGCCTCGGGGGATGTGCACGGCGCCGGGCAGCCGCCCGCCCGCGTACTCGTCCGCCTCCCGCACGTCGATGAGCTTCACGGCGGCCCGGCTGTCCAGCAGCCGCTTCACCTCGTCCACGGTGACTTCGCGAATCTCCTGTTTCACACCGGCCAGAAGCTCACGGAAGGTAGGCGCCATGGGGCGGGGTATAACCCGACGCCCGGGCGGCTTCCGCGTGGGATGAAGCGTCCTGGGCGCTCGGGCGGCCGGTCCCATGGATTTTCCGGCCCCGGGCGTTATAAAGGGCCGTTCGAGAGGAGATTTTCCCGACATGGATACGACGACCACGACCCCCGCCCCGGTCACCACGACGGCCCCCCAGTCCGCCCCGCCCGAGGCCGTGCGTTTGACGGAAGGCGCCATCCGGCAGGTGAAGGAGGTCATCAAGGCCCAGGGCTTCGAGGGCTACTTCTTCTCCATCCGCGTCGTGCCGGCCGGCTGCAGCGGCCTGGGCTACGACTTGAACCTGGTCAAGGAGTCGAAGGCCGGCGACAGCGTCTGGGAGCAGGACGGCGTGAAGCTCGCCACCGACGGCATGAGCGCCCAGTACCTGGCCGGCACGGAGATCGACTACGTCTCCGCCATCACCGGCGCGGGCTTCAAGTTCAACAACCCGAACGCGAAGTCCTCCTGCGGCTGCGGCACCTCGTTCACCACCTGATTCGAGTCGCCGGATGACTCAGGTCCGCGAGGGTGGGTGTACCGCCCTCCCTCGCGTTCCTCCCGCGCCGCGCGGGCCTGCTCAGGCCCCGGCGATGGGCTGCATCACCTTCAACCAGGACTGGTTCTCCTTCTGCCGAGCGAGTCGCTGGGCGCGCCGCGCCTCGGCCTCCCGGAACGACTCGCGCTCCGTCTCCGTCTCCATCAGCAGCGGCGGCACCGGGACACGGCTTCCGTCCTTGTCGATGGCGACGAACGTCAGCAGCGCGCTGGTGGTGAGCGTGCGCTCGCCAGTGAGGGGGTTCTCCGCGTGCACCGTGACGCCCACCTCCATGGAGGTGCGGAAGGCGGCGAGCACGCGCGAGTGCAGGAGCGCAATCCAGCCGACCTTGATGGGCGCGTGGAAGTGCAGGTCATCCATGGACGCCGTCACCACGACTTGCCGGCAGTGACGCTGGGCGGCCACCGCGCCGCAGATGTCGATCCACTCCATCACCTTCCCGCCGAACGCCGCGTTCAGGTTGTTGGCGTCCGGAGGCAGGATGAGCTGGGTCATCACCACCTCCGTGTCCTTGGCTCGCTTGGGCGTCATGTCAGCCATCTCACACCTTCCATCCTGGGACTGGGGCCACGTGCGTGGGGCCCCGGTGCCTCATGCCAGGAAGGTGGAGACGCGGTCCAGGAACTCCTCGCGGCCCCGGCCCCGGCGGATGTCCTGGCGTGACACATCCATCACCAGGCACTCCACGCCGTACTTCTCCTGGAGCACCTGGGGGAAGGACGCGTAGTAGCCGTTGAGGCCCCGGAGGAACTGCGGGCGGATGCCCTTCTCCTCTTCGCGGCCCCGGGTGCGGATGCGGTCCAACAGCACGTCCACGCTGCCGACCTCGAAGCAGATGACCTTGTCCGGGCGGATGATGTGGCGCGACAGGCGCTGGAAGTACTCGTAGTACAGGTCCAGCTCCGCGTTCGTCAGGTGCCCCAGGCCGTGCAGGTACTTGGCGAAAATCTCCGGGTCCTCGTACAGCGTGCGGTCCTGCACGCAGCTGCGGCGGTACGAGTGGATGAGCTCGTGGTGCTCCACGCGGCGGATGAGGAACTCGAGCTGGAGCGTGAAGGACCAGCGCGACATGTCCGAGTAGTAGTCGCGCAGGAAGCGGTTGTCGATGACGGGCTCGTCGAACAGCTCGTAGCCGAAGCTCTGGCTGAGCATCTTCGCCGCCGTCGTCTTGCCCGCGCCGATGTTGCCCGACAGCGCCACGAAGCGCCGTCCCTTGGGCGCCTTCACCTTCGTCTTCTCCTTCACCTTCACCGAGTTCTTGGCGCGTGAGGCAGGGGCCTCGCGCCCGGGTGCTTCCGGAGAAGGCTTCGGGGCGGCGGCCGGAGGAGGGGACGGGCGCGAGCGCGAGGTGGTACGAGGCATGGATCCGGGGCTTAACCCGGCTTGGTAGCGTCGTCCATTCGCTGCCTCAGCAGGTCCGGCCGGTCCGTCATGATGCCGCCGACGCCTTCCTCCAGCAGTGCGCGCATCTCGTCCGGGTCATCCACCGTCCAGACGTTGACCCACTTGCCGCGCGCCGCGCAGTCGCGCAGGAACTGCGCGTCCACCAGCCGCACCTCGCCGAAGTACAGCGGCATGTCGAGCACGGTGAAGCGAGGGTCCTCCGGCGGCGATTCTCCACCACGCAGCGCGATGACGAGCGCGGCCAGCGCGTCGCGGGGATAGAAGTGACA
Source organism: Myxococcus qinghaiensis (assembly GCF_024198215.1). Taxonomy (GTDB): domain Bacteria; phylum Myxococcota; class Myxococcia; order Myxococcales; family Myxococcaceae; genus Myxococcus; species Myxococcus qinghaiensis. The sequence goes on along the minus strand of NZ_JAKCFA010000006.1, from coordinate 112,380 downwards.
CGCGTGGGGCAGCCGGGCGACCAGGCGCTCGCCCACCGCGTCCTGCTCGCTGCCCATGCACACGCGCTCCACCGCCCCTTCGTCCTCCAGCAGCCGCGCGAAGACCTCCTCGTGGCCGGGCACGTCTGGCTTCAGCTCCACGTTGAGGCGCAGTGATGGAAAGGCGCGCAGCACCTCGCGCAGCGTGGGCATCCGCACGCCCTGGCCCCGAAAGGGGAACGTCCGTCCCTCGTCCAGGGTGAAGCCGTACCCCGCGTCGAGCTTCTTCAGCTCCGCCAGCGTGTGCCCCGCGAGCGGGCCAAAGCCATCCGTGCAGCGCTCCAGCGTGTCGTCATGCGCCACGACGACTTCGCCGTCCCGCGTCACGTGTACGTCCAACTCCAGCATGTCCGTGCGGAAGCCCTCCACCGCCTGCTGGAAGGCTTCCAGCGTGTTCTCTGGGGCCAGCGACGCGCCTCCTCGGTGCGAGATGTGCAGCGTAGGCCGCAGTCCTCGGAGGAAGGCGGGAAGGGCATTCATGGCTTCCTCGAATTCACGCGGGTGTGACCGACCCCGGAGGGGGGGCTTCCTTGCCGGCCCCCGCTGGCCGCCGGTATAAGGCCGACATCCTCGGACCGACCGGCGTCGACTTCAACCCTCGTGACGCCGCGACAAGAATGGAGAGACTAGACATGCAACTGCGCAAGACTCTTGGCGCGGCGGCGCTGATCACCGCGGCGGTTTTTGCTTCGGCGGCGGGCTGCTCCGGTCGTGATGATGACGACGGTGAGACGCCTGACTCCGGCCCGGGCTGTACCGGCGCGTGCGGCACGGATGCCGGTACGGATGCTGGCACGGACGGCGGCCCCACCACGCTGAACTGTCCGGATCCGCTCCCAGCCGTCGGCCCCATCGGCACCCTTCGCACCACCGGCCAGCGTGGCGACAAGGCCACCCTGACCAACGTCGTCGTCACGGCCGTCAGCAACGTGTCCCGCGGCAGCCTGGGTGACTACATCGCCCGCTTCTGGGTGGTGAACCCCTGCTTCCCGAAGGAGGGCATGTACGTCGACAAGTACTTCACGGATGTCACCACCAACTACGAGCCCGTGGTGGGTGACGTGCTCACCGTGTCCGGCGTGTTCCGTCGCTTCAAGGCGGACGCCACCGACAACCTCCCCAACAACCGCGACGCGTACCGTCCCGTGTTGAAGAACGACTTCCTGCTCGCGGTGCAGGGCAGCAGCGGCAAGGTGACCATCACCAAGCTCAGCTCCGGCCCGGCCCTGCCGGACGTCACCAACCTGCCGGCGAACTTCGGCAACTCCGAGGGCGGCACGACCAAGCCCAACGCCGACTATGCCGGCGCGCGCGTCCACATCCCGGGCCCCCTCACCATCACCAACGCGACGCCCTTCGCCATGAAGCAGCGCCCGGAGGATCCGGACAGCGGCACGTACCTGGGCTTCGAGGTCACCGGCGGCGTGCTGGTGGGGAACTACAAGACCTTCTCCTCCTGCGACCTGCGCGTGACGGCCGAGGACGGCGGCACGGTGACGTTCCCCAACGGCATCCGCGGCGTGTATGAGACCTACACCAACCCGCCCTGCACCGACGGTGGCGTGGTGGCGGCCGACGGCGGCAGCAGCTTCCGCTGCAACGCGTACGGCGAGGGCATCATCCCGGGCACGACGAACGACTACACCTATGTCGTCTACCCGATGAACTGCGACCCGGACATGGTCGGCTCCGCGGCGCCGTGATTCAGGCCTTCATCCCCGTTCGGATGATCCGCTGAGTTCGCCGCCCCTCGCCCGTGTCGGGAGGGGCGGCTTCTTTTTGGACGCGAGCCCCAGGTCGGTGTCCGCTACCAGTCGATGTGGGCCCCCGGCTCCCCCAAGCGTTTGATTGTGGGTAAGCTCCGGAAAAGTCCAACCTGTCCCACCCTGTCAGTCGCCTCGTTCCTTCCGTGAACTCCCCCCAGACGGCCATCCCGTTCGGACAGTACCTGTTGATCAAGCGGCTCGCCGTGGGTGGGATGGCGGAGCTGTTCCTGGCGCACCGTCCGCCGGATCCGGAGCTGGTGGTCCTCAAGCGCATCCTCCCGTATCTGTCGGAGGAGCCCGAGTTCGTTCAGATGTTCCTGGACGAGGCGCGCATCGCCGCGCAGCTCAGCCACCCCAACATCGTGCAGGTGCATGAGCTGGGGAAGGAGGGGGACAACATCTTCATCGCCATGGAGTACGTGGAGGGCGTGGACCTCCGCAAGGTGGTGATGGAGGAGCTGAAGTTCGGCGCCACGGTGCCGTGTGGCGTGGCGGCGCGCATCTGCTCGCTGGTGGCGGCGGGGCTGGACTACGCGCACCAGAGTCGGGGCGTGGATGGCCGGCCGCTGGAGCTCATCCACCGGGACGTCAGCCCGCAGAACGTGATGATTGCCTATGACGGCCGCGTCAAGCTGGTCGACTTCGGCATCGCCAAGGCCGGCGCGTTCATGGAGCGCAGCAAGCCGGGCGTCATCAAGGGCAAGTTCCTCTACCTGGCGCCGGAGCAGGTGTCGCAGGAGCGCTTGGACCACCGCGCGGACATCTACGCGCTGGGGACCATGCTGTACGAAATCACCACCGGCAAGCAGCCCTTCTCCAAGCCGACGACGGAGGGGATTCTCTACGCCATCCGCTTCGAGGACCCGACGCCGCCGCACCTGCTGCGGCCCGACTATCCGCTGGAGCTGTCGCGCATCGTCATGAAGTGCCTGACGAAGGACCGCAACCTCCGCTATCCGCGCGCCGCGGTGGTGCACGAGGAACTGGAGGCGTTCCTCGAGTCGGGCGAGCTGCGACAGAGCCTGGACGTGTCCGAGTACATCGCCCGGCTGATGGGGGAGGAGGAGGAGCGCACCATCCTCCACATCCCCGTGTCCAAGCCCGTGGGCCGCACCCAGGCCACCGTGCCGCTGGTGGCCAACCGGCTGCTGTCGGCGCCCCCGCCGCGACTGGCTCCGCTGGAGGTCACCGCGCCGACGCTGTCGTCCACCACGCCCATGGCGGAGCCCGCTCCAAGCTCCGTCACGGCGGTGCCGGGCCTCACCGCGCGGCCCACTCCGCGCCGAGTCTCCGCGGAGGCCGTGCCGGCGGCGCGCTACGCGGACGAGGCGGAGCCCGCGACGCAGATGGCGCGCCCGCGAGAGCTGCCCACCGGGCCTCGGGGGGGAGCGCGCGACGACGAGGACTCGGAGATGTCCACCGCCGTCCGGACCGCGCCCACCGGCTACTCGGTGCTGGTGGATCCGGATGAAGAGGACGCGGGGGACGGGGAGTCCACCATTCCCCAGCGGGGCCGGGGCCGCGCCCCCGTCACACCCCCTCCGGGCCCGCCGGTGCGGCGCTCCAGCACGAACATGGAGTTCCCTCCGACGCCACGAGGAGGGCCGTCGGTGGTGGAGCCCCTCACCGCGCCGCCGACGCCGGTGCGCCGCTCGGGCATGTCTCCCGCCGAGCCGCCGCGTGCCGTCGCTCCGCTGGAGCCGCCACCGTCGCCTCGCGCGGCCGTCTTCGCGGAGGCGCCCGTCCTCAAGACGCCCCCTTCGCCGGTGGATACGCGCAACCGCCGCCCGTCGCCTCAGCCGGCGTCCGCCGCAGCGTCGCCTCGCAGAGTCCCGACGCCCGTGCCGCAGGACCCTCGGGACGTGGACATGGGCGAGCTCTCCGGCGACATGACGATGCCCATCCGCCGCCAGTCCATCCTGGACGTGGAGGCGTCGGTGTCGCTCACCACGCCCATGCGGCGGATGTCGCCGCTGGACGAAGAGGCCTCCCAGTCCATCTCGCTCACCACGCCCATGCGGCGCATGTCGTCGGTGGACGTGGAGGAGGCCTCCCAGTCCATCTCGCTCACCACGCCCATGCGGCGCATGTCGTCGGTGGACGTGGAGGAGGCCTCGCAGTCGGTCTCCATCACCCCGGCCACGGTGAGCCACCGCCATGCCTCCCGGCCGATGATGCCCGCATCCCGGGGCGGCCCGGCCGTGGGCGATGAGGACGACCACTTCCACACCGACTCCAGCATGTCGGGTGCGCTCACCAGCCCCACGGCCTCGCTCCGCGATGACGGCGAGGACGACGAGTCCACCGCCGGGTACGCCGGCTACGGCTACCCGTCCACGATTGCCACGCCCACGCGCACGAACTCGCGCGGGCTGCTGCTGGCGGTGGTCGGCGGGTTGCTCCTGTTGGTGCTGGGGGCCGTGTTGATCTGGGTCCTCTACAGCCGGTTCCGCGGCCCCGTGCCCATGTCGTCGCAGGACCTGTCCAGGCGGGCCCTCGAGGAGCAGCAGGGGAATCCGCCGCCGGTGCGGGCCACTCCGCCGACGCCCCAGGCACAGCCTGTCGTCGCCACCCCGGCGCCCGCGCCGCCTCCGCACATCCCCGAGGCCATGCCTTCGTCGCCGGAGCCGACGCCAGCTCCCGTGGCTGGCCCGCCGAACGGGGGTGCCGACGTGCCTCCCGCCGCTCCCTCGCTGGTCGAGGTGCGGTTCGAGGCTCCGGCCAAGACAGTCCTCCGCCAGGAGGGGGGCTCTCGCCTGCCTGTCAACAGGCTTCTGACGCTGCCGCCGGGTCCCATCAAGGTGGCCTACGACTGCCCAGGACGGCGCGCACCCAGGGGGTCAGTACCCTACCTCATCGAGCAGGCAAGCCCCGGTCCCCAGGTCTTCCAGGTCCCCTGCAAGGCACGGCGCTAGTCCCGACGGGCACTTGCCCGTATGCGCGGGCCTCCCCCTGGAACGGACACGTGGGACTGGGTGGGCTTGAGTGCCCTTAAGTCGTTGGATTTCCTAGCTTTTCCGAGTCGCGCGCGCATTGCGCATGTCAGACGGGGCCGTAGAATCCGGCGCTCCATGGCGCGCCTCAAGAAGCAGAAAAACATCGTGACGAAGAGGAGTTACACGGCCGGACGGGTAGTGCGACAGCTGCCTGTCGCGCCCGAGCCGAACCGGCTGGTGAAGGTCTGGAGACGCGTGCTCGAGCGCCGCCTCCGCACGCGCTTACGCGCGAAGGTGGCGGTGGAGGTCCACGACAACACGCACACGATGCTGACCTTCCAACGTCACAGGACGATGTGGCGGCTGCGGCTGCACCACATGTTCCTGGCGGCGCCGGATGACATCGTCCAGGCCCTGGCCAGCTTCGTGCGCAAGGGGGACCCGGAGGCGAGTGTGTTGTTGGACCGCTACATCGAGCGCAACAAGATGTACATCCGGCGGCTGTCGCCCGCGCAGATGCGCAAGCGCATCCGGCTGGAGCCCTTGGGTCAGCACCATGACCTGGAGCGCATCTTCGAGCGGCTCAACGAGCGCTACTTCAGCACCCGGCCCATCGACGCCGCCATCACCTACGGCCCGGCGCCTCGGGTGAAGGGGCCCCGCAAGAGCATCAAGATGGGCTCCTACTCGGCGGACTCGAAGGTCATCCGCATCCATCCCGCGTTGGACCAGCCGGTGGTGCCCCGCTACTTCGTGGAGTGGATCGTCTTCCACGAGATGCTCCACCACATCTACCGGACGCGGAAGGGCGACGACGGGCGGCGCTGCATCCACCCGCCGGAGCTGATGGAGCACGAGAAGCGCTTCCACGACTACGCGCGGGCGCAGGCGTGGGAGCAGGAGAACCTGGACCTGCTGCTGCGCGCCCGCGTCTCGCCGGACTGAAGTCGCCTGGCGGCCCGTCCTCCCCAGGGCTCAGGGGAGGATGAGGCCACCGGGACTGCGCCGCTCCTGGGTGGGGGCGGCCTCCGCGGGCGAGGGGGCCCGGGTGCCTGGCGCGCCCGCCTCTCGCCGGGCCGCGGCCTGCTGCCGGGCTCCCGCGGCGGCGACCAGGCCCACCACCTTCTCGAACAGGTGCTCGGCGAAGCGGGAGTAGGGCTGCGTGGCGCCGTGGAAGAGGCGCCGGGCCTCGCCCCGGGCCACGTCGGCCTCGCGGGGACGGCCGGTCCGCTCGAAGAAGTCCGCCATCCTCCACAGCCGCAGGGCGTAGCGCCGGGACATGTCGGGGGTGAAGTACTCCTGCGTCACCGCGCGCACGGCGCCCTGGAGCTGCTCCTGGCGCTGCACGTCGCTGAGGGCCAGGGGACTCACCACGACCTCGTCCAGCTTCGCGAGCAGGCGCTGGGTGATGGACTCGGGCGGCAGCCACGCGGCCAGCTCCGGCGTCTCGTGCAGCACGTCTCCCTCCATGGCGCGGCGGACGTCCTCCGGCTCGGGCGGGGGGAGGGTGGTGGGCTCGAGCTGGGGCTGCACGCCGAAGTGGCGCAGCGCTACGTCGAGTCCCTCGGGAAAAGGTGTGTGAGTGCGCAGGTTGAGGCCCGCGGCCTCGGCCAGCAACGCGGCGGCCTCGTGCAGGGGCAGCTCCACCGCGCCTCCCTGCTCGAGTCCATCCTTGATGATGCGGCGCCAGGTGCCCCGGCTCGTCTCCTGGAGCTCGAGTTGGAGGACGCCCTGCTCGTCGGAGAGGAGGGCCTGCGCCATCTCCACGCCACCGCCTCGCAGCACGCGGCCCAGGACGAGGGCCCGTTCTCCTCGGCCCGTTATCGTGCTGGTCAGGGCCGGCAGTGCCTCTGGCGTGGGAGCGGGGCGGGGGGCTTCCGGAGGCGCCGCGCGGGGGGACTCGGGGATGGAGACGCCGCGTGAGCGCAGGCGGTACAGCGCCTTCTTGGCGAGCTTGGCCAGGGGCTTCACGGCGGAGGCGGCCAGCGCCTCGGGCAGCGCGGCCTGTCCGTCCAGCACGGCGGCTTCCAGGAGGGCGGCGGCGAGCGGCTCCGGGAGGGCCTCGACGCGGGCGGGCGTGGCGGTGCCCAGGTCCTTCGCGAGGGCCCGCGCGGACTCCACCGCGTCGGCGGGGAAGTCGGGCAGCGAGGTGCCTGCGCGCAGCGCGTCCAGCAGGGAGCGAGGGTCCGAAGCGGAGGATTTCATGCGGGGACTTCTACTCCGTGATGAAGGCCCCGAGGCATCACCTGTCCGGGTGCCCCGCCCACCAGGCCACACTCGCGCGCGGCCTCAGCGCCTGCGCACCAGCCAGCTCCGGCCCGACTGTCCCACCACCGACAGCTCGGACTGGAGGCGCGCGCCGAACACCTGCGAGGGGTGGACGCCGCGCACCACGAAGGTGTCGTACCAGGCGCCCTGCGTGTCCAGGTTCACGTCCTGGGGGCGCCACTCGGACGGGAAGGTGGGGGGCACTTCTCCCCGGTAGCGCAGGGGCGAGTGCGGCGTGGAGGCGAAGGTGAAGTTCGGCACGCCGCCGCGCTCGCGCGCCAGCACCGCCGCCGAGTGGATGAACACCGGGAAGCGCACCACGCGCGAGCCCGGGTCGTAGATGAGGCCCATGACGCGGGGCTTCTGCGCGGTGGCCGCGACGAGGCCTTCCCACTCCGCCGCCTCGCGGGAGAACGCCCGGAAGCCCCGGCCCAGCGTGAAGGCCAGCACCAGCGCGCACGCCGCGGCGGCCCACTTCAGGGGCACCCGCCACTCCGGAATCGTCGCGGGCGCGGTGGCCACCAGCAGCGCGGCGGCCAGGTGCGCGTAGCGCGTGTTGAGGTAGTAGACGTAGCCGCGGATATCGAACGGCAGCAGGAAGTAGAGCGCGAGCGCCAGCACGCCGAGCCCCAACAGCCGCGCGCGCGCCACCGGACCTTGAGTGCCCGTCGAGCCCGGACGCACGAGCGCCGCCACCCAGCCCGCGAGCGCCACCGCGCCCACCGCGTACAGCGCCCACCGGTCCGAGCCGTCGCGCAGCGTGTTGGCGAGCACGTCGAACAGCTCCGCGCGGTTCTGCGCGAAGCTCTTCCACCCCAGGTTCTGCGGGGAGAACGTGGGGCCCCACGCCTTCCACGGCGCGCCGGGCTGGATGTCCGGCGGCTCGCCGAAGCGCAGCACCACCCAGCCGAGGAACAGCGCCACGCCGGGCACCACGCCCAGCAGGGCCGGCACCCGGGGCCGCAGCCGCGCCGCGAGCCCCCGCGCGGCGGAATCCTCCGGCACGGCCGTGGTGAGCAGCAGCCACGGCAGCCCGAAGGCGAGGAACCCGAACGCCTGGACATGGAACAGCAGTACGGCAACGAGGCAGCCCGCCAGCGCCCACGACCAGGTGCGCCGTCGGGGCACGTCCTCCAGCGCTCGCACGAAGAAGCCGCAGCACAAGAGCGTCAGCGGCAGGGCCGCGCAGTAGTTGATGAAGCCCCAGCCGAAGCTGTCGCCGTACGCGAAGGGCAGGGCGAGCAGCGAGGGCCACGTGGGCCGCTTCAGCGAACGCAGCAGGAAGCCCAGGCTCAGCGGCAGGCCCACCACGTACGCGGTGAGGAAGACGCGGTTGGCCAGGTCCAGCGGCAACAGCCAGTTCAGCGCGCTGACCAGGTAGTAGTAGCCCAGGTAGGGCGTCAGCGCGTGCCGCGCCTCGAAGAGCTGCGGGTACAGCGTGCTCGGGTCATCCAGCCGGTGCAGCACGGAGATGAGGTACAGGTGCTGTGGCAGGTCCACCATGGGCAGGTGGCTCGACACCCAGAGGGGCAGCGCTCCCAGCACCAAGGCGGCGAGTTGAATAAAGCGAGCGTTGGGGTTCGTCACGAGAGGTGCCGGACTGTATGCGCCGCTTCCCTGCCCGGCGAGCAACCGACACGAGGGCTCTGGCCCACCGCGTCGGGGTAGACAAAGGTATGGCCGTCGACCTTGGCAGTCGACGGGGGCTGCGCTATAGGCGCCGATGAACGGGAGCCGAGGCCGAGAGTCTCCCGAAGGAGAGCACACATGACACGCAACGCGACGATGGTGGCCGCGGGTCTGCTGGCCAGCGGTCTGCTGCTGCTCGCCCCCCGGGCGGCGAGCGCCTGTGAGGCCCACGCCCAGGCGGCACGGGCGAAGTCCGAGGAGGCCGCGAAGCCCGCTCCCGAGGCGGCTCCCGCCCCCGAGAAGGCGCGGGCCCCGGGCGGCGAGGTGGACCGTCCTCTGGACGCGCTCGACTCACTGATGGCCGCGAAGTGTCAGTGTGGCAGCAAGGCGGACTGCACCTGCAAGAAGGGCTCGTGCGAGTGCTCCAAGTGCCAGAAGCCCAAGCGGCAGGTGATGGACGCGCTGCGCGGCCGTCCCGCCGAGCTGAAGCTGGACGAGGCGCGCCGCTACGACGCCTCCGCCGGCATCTTCATCTGATTCAGCGGGGCACCTCGGCGGAGCCCTTCTCCGCCTTGAGGACCAGCAGCGGCGGCAGGGCCACGCGCTCGAAGCGCACCAGTCCCGCCGCGCTGGCCGCCGCGCGCAGCGTCGCTTCGCCCCGAGGGTGAAGTCCCACGCGGCGGTGCAGGACACCGGAAGCGGAGCCCGGCGGCGCATACGTGCTCGCCACCCAGCGGCCCCCTGGACGCAGCACCCGCGCCACCTCCAGCATCAGCCGGCCCAGGTCCTCGAGGTAGTGCAGCGAGTCGGCCATCAACACCGCGCCGAGCGTGCCGTCCTGGAAGGGGAGCGCGGGCGCCTGCGCGCGCAGGAAGTCCACCGTCGCGCCCGCCTCTCGCGCCTGGGCCACGCCTTCCTCCAGCATGGCGGGGGACACGTCCTGGCCCACGACGAGGGGAAAGGCCGGCTCTCGCGCCAGCCGCCGCGCCACCAGGCCCGTGCCACAGCCCAGGTCCAACACCGGCCCCTCGGGCGTGCCCAGCAGGCTGCGGTAGAGGAGGTACTCGCTGTCCGTGTCGAGCGGCCGGCGCAGGAGCGCGCGCTGGAGCGCGGGGCGGACATAGCGCTCGTAGGAGCGCGCCACCCAGCGACTCTCCAGGCCGCGCTGGAGTCCTCCGGCGGCGGCGTGCTCCAGGAGGAGGTCCGCGACGCCCTCGGCCACCGGATAGCTGGCGCGACACTCCGGGCAGCGAAGGGGCCCGAACATCAGCACCGGCGCGGGCGCCTCCGGACGGAGGGCGCCACGGCGGCAGCGGGGACAACGCAGGAGTTGGACGAGCGCGTGCCGCATGAGGTGTAAGCGGCGGTCCTCGGGCGGCGGCTCAGGCCGACGGGCCCGGGTCCGCCAGCACGCGACGGTCCTCGGCGACCAGGACGGGCCAGCCTCGGGCCATGGCCTCGCGGAAGAACGACGCCAGCTCCTTGCGGCTGTGGTTCACCGCGCCCTGGAAGGGGTCGATGAGGGCTTCCTCGCCCAGGCTGCGGGTGGCGTTGAGCTCCACCGGCGTCCCGCACCGCTCACAGCGGATGGACACCTGACGCACCAGGGCCACGGGCACCGCGTACCGGGCGCCGCAGTCGCCGCACTTCCACACCAGCGCGCGCTCACCGGCCTCGCGCCGGGCCAGGCCTTCCAGCTCGTCCGCCAACCTCAAGAGCGCGGGCAAATCCTGGGGAGGCTGGGCGAAGACCGCGGAGGGACCAAACCCCGTTTCGGGGGCTCCCAGCTTGGGCGGCTTGTCGCCCTGAAGCAGGGCGCGCATGCGGTCCTTGGCGCGGACATCGCGGAACTCGGCGCCCGCCAGGGCGCGCTCCACCGCCTCGTGGACCGGCGGCAGGTCCGGCTCGAGGCGCTCATCTACCGGCAGCGACTGGGGGTGGTCCACCAGCCGGTGCGACGGAACTGCGAGAAATCGGAAGGCCACGGATGGCTCCATTGCACCCCGGCCTTTCCGGCGCAAGACGCGAGTTGGCAAATGTCCGCTGCGACGACACATTCCGCGCTACGGATTCCGCTCTATCTGGACCACTCCAGCATGCGCTGCAACGGGGCACGAGCGGCCTCCCGCAAGCCCTCCGGCATGGTCAGCTCCGGCGTCCGGTCCTTCATGCACTTCCAGAGCTTCTCCATCGTGTTGAGCCGCATGTACGGGCACTCGTTGCACGCGCAGCCGTTGTCGGGCGGCGCGGGGATGAAGGTCTTCTGGGGCGCGCCCTTCTTCATCTGATGGAGGATTCCCGCCTCCGTCACGATGATGAACTTCTGCTTCGGGCTCTTGATGACGTACTCGAGCAACGCCTTCGTGGAGCCGATGAAGTCCGCGTGCCGCAGCACCGACTGTTCGCATTCGGGATGGGCCACGACTTCCGCGTCAGGGTGCTCCACCTTGAGCCCCACCAGCTTCTTCTCGCTGAAGATCTCGTGGACGATGCAGCTGCCCGGCCACAGCACCATGTCCCGGCCCGTCTCCTTCATCACGTGGCGCCCCAGGTGCTGGTCCGGGGCGAAGAGGATCTGCCGCTCCTTGGGCACCTGGTTGACGATGCGCACCGCGTTGGAGGACGTGCAGATGACGTCGCTCATCGCCTTCACCGCCGCGGAGCTGTTCACGTAGCTCACCACGAAGGCGCCCGGGTGCTTCTCCTTGAAGACCTTGAAGGCCGCCGGAGGGCACCGGTCCGACAGCGAACAGCCCGCCTTCAAATCCGGCAGCAGCACCTGCCGGGTCGGATTCAGGATCTTGGCCGTCTCCGCCATGAAGTGCACACCGCAGAAGACGATGACGTCCGCTTCCGTGCGCTCCGCCGCCTGCGCCAACGCGAGGCTGTCCCCGACGAAGTCCGCGACATCCTGGACTTCGCTCTCCTGGTAGTAATGCGCAAGAATCACAGCGTTCATGGAACGCTTGAGCTCCTGGATTTCCTGCGCGTAATCCACCTCGGTGCTCATGGCACCTCCTTGCCTGGTCGACACTTAACTCGGCCGCCGGGGCCAGGCCACATCGTCGGAAGTCGGCTGCCGGGCGGACGGACAGCGGGCGCTGGCGTCCCCTGGGTCGACTCTGCCACCGTCCCCCTTCGTGCAAGCGCGATGCATGCTCGCATCACCTGACGGCGCGGAGAGGGTAGACTGCGCGCAATCCTCCGGGTCGGCCCGGAGGGAGGCAGTCGCCTTGCTGTCAAGCTTGGACAAGCCACACATTCGGGGTCGAGAACACGCGATCGGCTGGTGGAGAGGGGGCGGCACCGGACCTGTGGCCTTGGGCAGGCAGTTGAAGCTGCCCCTTCTCCATTTGAACGCCTTTCCCGTTGAGGAGAGAGCATGAGTGTCCCCACTCAGGACGTCCTGATTGTGCATCCGAACGAGGGCCGGCGCGCCGCGCTGGCCGAGGTCCTGGGCGTCCACCGTGTCGTGGCGGTGGAGTCCCAGGTGGAAGCCACGCGGAGGATGGAATCCAACGCGCCCACCCTCATCATCGCCCCACCGGAGAACGCGCGACGTTTCCTGAGACATGTCGACCGGGCGGCCCCGGAGGCCGTGCGCGTCTTCGTGTGCGCGCAGTCGGACCGTCAAGGACTGGAGGAACTCGTGGAGACGGCCGCTGAAGGGCACGTCTTCAACACGCTGGATGACGGCCTCAGCACGACGGAGCTGGGCCGGCGCATCACCAACATCCTCCAACTGCGCTCCTCCGCGCGGGTGGCGCCCAACTCGCGCATGGAGGCGGGCTTCCGGCTCCAGGGCCGGGGCTACACCGCGCGCTGTCTGGACGTCGGCAACTTCGGCGCCGCGCTGCAGGTCCCCATGGATGCATCGGTTGGGGCCTTCCTCCCCGGCGCCGTGCTGGATGACCTGCACATCGAACGCGACGGCCGCTGGGTGCTCCAGTCCCGCCGGGCCCTGGTGCGTCACGTCAGCCCGGTGCGCAACGGCGCGGAGCACGCACTGCGGCTGGGACTGTCCTGGACGGGCGCCCTGGAGGAGACCTCCGCCACGCCCCTCGCCGTGGTGAGGGACCCCGTGAGCGTGCTGGCCGCGCTGCGCAAGGCGGTGCGCCGCGGCTCGGCCCTGTGGGTGCACTACCCCGACACCCCCTCGGTGCAGTTCATACTGGAGTCGCCCCAGGTGGACCTGGTCGATGGCCGCTCGGTGCTGCGCGGCGCCAACGTCGGCGACTGTCCGGTCTCCGGTGGCGACGTGCTGAACCTCTCCTTCGAGGTGAGCGGGCAGAGCTACCTGGGCGTCACCAGCGTCCTGTACAGCGCGCGGGGCGACGTCACCCTGAGCGTTCCGCGCACGCTGGGCGTGCAGAACCGGCGCGGCCTGCAGCGCTTCCGTCCCGGGCCCGACCACCGCTTCCTCGTGTCCTTCAGCGCGCCCTTCAGCGGCAAGCCGATGACGCGCTCCGTGCTGGACCTGAGCAGCCGCGGCCTGTCCTTCGCGTTCGACGCCTCCTGCGAGGTGCTGCCCGCGGGCTCCCAGCTGGACATGTCGCTGCTCCTGCCCGACGGCAGCGAGGTGCCCTGTCGCGCCGAGGTCCGCTCGGTGGATGGGGTCTCCTCTGGCGAGGGCGCGGAGAACCCGCTGCGGCCCTACCGCTGCGGCGTCCGCTTCCTGGAGGTCCCCGCCTCGGTGCGCAGCGCGGTCCACTCCGCCTTCATCTCCGCGCGCAACCAGACGGTGGCGGACGGCGGGCTGTTCGCCTTCCGCGACATCTGGCGGATGATGGAGGCGGCCCACTACGGGTTCCATCCGGACTATCCCTTCGGCGGCGAGGCGAAGTACCTCGACGCGCTGGAGCGCACGCACCATCACCTGTGCGCGTCAGGGGAGCTGGGCAGCTCGCTCGTCTACAACGACGCGGACGGCGTGCAGGGGCACGTCGCGGGCCTGCGCATCCACTCGCGCACGTGGCTGGTGCAGCACCTGGCGGTGCGGCCGGGCTTCCACCGGCAGGACCAGATTGCGCACGAGCTGTCCGCGCTGGCCATCGAGCTGGGCGAGGCCCACGAGGACATCGACTTCATCCGCTTCTCCTGGCGCGAGGACAACCGGTGGCCGAGCCGGCTCGGCACCTGGCTGCTGCGCGTGATGGACAGCCATGGGCTGAGCTGGCTGCGCCACTTCCAGTACATGCGCCTGGAGCTGGACGGCACCGAGCCGCCGTCTCCCACGGAAGCGCTGCCCGCGGTGCGCGAGGCCTCGGACGTGGACTGCGCGCGCCTGGAGTTCTTCTTGCGGGAGAAGGGCGAAGTGGTGCGCGTGCTCGCGGAGGACCTGCAGGCGGACCAGATGCGGCTGGAGGCGCTGTCGTCGCGCTACGCCGCCCACGGCCTGCACCGGCTGCGCCGCGTCTTCGTCGTGGACGGGGAGCACGGCCCGCTGGCCATGGCCCTCCAGGAGGAGGGTAGCCCCGGCATCAACCTCATCGAGAAGACCAACTCGTTCTGGTTCGTCGTCCTGGAGCCTGGGCATCCGGGGGAGGGCGCCGCGGTGCGCTCGCTCATCCAGCGCTGTGTGGAGCACGCCCGCGAGCATGGGCGCGCCGCCGCGGTGGCGCTCGCGGCCGATGAAGACATGGCGGCGTTGGAGGCCGCGGGCTTCAAGTCCCACGGCCGCTTCTCCGAGTGGTTCTTCCACCGCTCCATGGTGCGCCGGTGGGTGGAGTTGTTCCGCTCCATCTTCGAGCGCGTCCAGCGCACCGGAGGAGAGGCGCGAGCGCGGGGGCGCGCGGCGCGGGTGAAGGCGTGAGCTACATCATGGAGTCGGAGGCGGAGACACGTCGGCTCCTCCTCCAGGAGGAGGTCGATGACGCCCGCGCGTTGTTGCTGACCACCGGGCTGACGCCGGGAGCGCGGGCGCTGGACGCGGGCTGTGGACCGGGCGGAATCTCGCGGACCATGGCCCGCATCGTCGGCGCCTCGGGCAGCGTCGTGGGCGTGGACATGAGCGAGGTGCGGCTGGCCGAGGCCGTCCAGCGCTGCGCCGGGCTGCCCCAGGCCCGCTTCATGAAGGGCGACATCCGCCGCACGGGGCTGCCCGACGCCTCGTTCGACTACGCCTGGAGCCAGTACGTGCTGGAGTACCTGTCGGACCGGGACGCGGCGCTCGCCGAGCTCATCCGCGTCACCCGGCCGGGAGGCCGCGTGGTCGTCTCCGAAATCGACGGGCAGGGGCTCAACAACTGGCCGCTCCCGGAGGGGCTGGAGGAGGGCGCGCGGTGCTTCGAGCGGGGCCTTGCCTCCCAGGGCTTCGACCTGTTCGTCGGGCGCAAGCTGTTCCAGGCGTTCCGTCGTGCCGGCCTGCGCGACGTCCAGGTCCACGTGACGCCGCAGTATGTCATCGCCGGCACGGCGGACGACCGCTTCCTGGCGGACTGGGAGACGCGCTTCGCGGCGCTGGCGCCCGTGGTGACGCCGGCCTTCGGCTCCGAGGCCGCCTATGGTGAGTTCTGCCGGGCGTACCTGCGGATGCTGCGGGATCCAGATACGCTCAAGTATTCGGTGCTGGTCGTCACCGAGGGAGTGCGTGCTTGAGCGAAGGGATAGGGGAAGCCGTGTCAGGCGGAGGGCAGGAGGCGCCCGACAATGCCCCCGAAGTCAGCGTGCGCACGACGTCCACGTTGCTGCTGTACTTCGAGCGCACCTATGGCGCGGAGCGCCTGCAGGCGCTCTGGGCCCGGAACGAGATTTCCCTGTCGCTCGAGTACCTGCGCACCCACGCCAACTACATCTCGCTGCGCTTCCTGGAGCGGTTCTCCACGCTGCTGATGAAGGAGTCCGGCGACCCGCACTTCATGCGCAACGCGGGGCTCTTCCTGGCCACGCCGGAGGCGATGGGCTTCGCGTTCTACCTGCTGCGGGCGTTCGGCTCGCCGCGCATGTGCTACCTGAAGACCATCGAGCTGGCGCCCAGCTACAACCGCGTGGGCAGCTTCCACGTGGAGTTCCTGGAGCAGAAGCAGCTGGTGCTCACGTACTCCAGCAAGACGCCGGAGACGAACCGGAACATCTGCGAGCTGCGCATGGGGCAGTTCGCCTCCATCCCCACCATCTGGGGCCTCCTGCCCGCGGAGGTGCGTGAGTCGGAGTGCCAGGTGCTGGGCGCGCCCGCCTGCCGCTATCACCTGTCGTGGGCGGACCCGATGTCGCAGTGGGGCCATCACCTGGGCCTCCTGCTGGGCACGGTGAGCGGGCTCGTCGTGGGCGCGCTGGGCTGGGCGCACCCGCTCTTCGGCGTGGCCTCCCTGGCCGCCGCGGGCTTCTCCATGGGCGGCTGGCTGGACGGCCGGCGCGAGCTGAAGCGCAAGGACGAGGCGCTGCGCTCGCAGAACCAGGCCATCATGGGCTCGCTGGTGGAGCTGCAGCAGCGCTACGACGAAATCTTCCGCGCCAACGTGGCCTTGGAGGACCGCGTCGCGGAGCGCACCCAGGCCCTCAAGGAGGCCAACGGCAAGCTCGGCGACGCGCTGGTGCGCCAGCAGGAGCTGGACCGCCTCAAGAGCGAGTTCTTCGACAACGTCAGCCACGAGCTGCGCACGCCGCTCACCCTCATCCTGCTGACGCTGGAGTCGCTGGAGCGCCGGGGCGCCGAGGACATCAACCCGGAGGTGGTCCTGCAGCATGTGACCACCATGGAGCGCAGCGCCCAGCGCCTGCTGCGCCTCATCAACAACCTGCTGGACCTGGCGCAGCTCGAGTCGGGCAAGGCGCGCCTGCGCTACCAGCCGCTGGAGCTCAACGGCTTCTTGAGCACCGTGCTGCCGCCGTTCCACGCCATGGCGGACAGGCAGGGGGTGTTCCTGCGCCTGGAGGGGCGCGAGGTGACGCCCGTGGAGGTGGACCACGAGCGCATCGACATCGTCTTCCAGAACCTGCTGTCCAACGCGCTGAAGTTCACCCAGACGGGCGGGGTGACGGTGCGCGTGCTCGAGGACGAGAAGGACGTGCTGGTGGACGTGGAGGACACGGGCCAGGGCATCTCCCAGCAGGACACGCAGGTCATCTTCGACCGCTTCGCGCAGGCGGACAACAGCGGCACGCGCCGCTTCGGCGGCACGGGCATCGGCCTGGCGCTGGTGAAGGAGACGCTGGAGCTGCACTCGGGCGGCATCGCCGTGACGAGCGAATTGGGCAAGGGCTCCATCTTCCGGGTGCGGCTGCCCAAGGGCCGCGCGCACATCCGCGAGGACTTGCGCGAGCGACGCCGCGCGGAGATGCCGGTGCGCCGGGAGCGCCGCATCTCCGGCTCGTTCCCCTCGCTGGACACGGGCGTGCCGGACAACGGCCGCGCCTCCATGGTGGCTCCAGCCAGGGACCACGCGGGGCCGGGGCCGGATGCGCCCCGCATCCTCGTGGTGGAGGACGACGTGGAGATTCGCGGCTTCATCGCCGGCCTGCTCAAGCAGCACTACCGGGTGATGGAGGCCGTCAACGGCGAGGAGGGCCGGCAGCGCGCCATCGCCGAGCGCCCGGACCTCATCGTCTCCGACGTGATGATGCCGGTGCTGTCCGGCCTCCAGATGCTGGTGGCCCTGCGCGAGCAGACGGCGACGGTGGACATCCCCGTCATCCTGCTCACCGCGCGGCAGGAGGTCTCCGCGAAGGTGGAGGCGCTGGGCACGGGCGCCAACGACTACCTGGGCAAGCCCTTCAGCCCGCGCGAGCTCCTGGCGCGAATCGAGACGCAGCTGCGCCTGCGCGAGGCGGCGGTGCGCTCCGCGGAGAACGAGCGACTGGCGGCCATCGGCCTGTTGACGTCCGGCTTCGCGCACGAGGTGCGCAACCCGCTCAACGGGCTGATGAACGCGCTGGCGCCGCTGAAGGAAGTGCTCGCGGACAACAGCAACTCGCCGGACGCGGAGATGAGCCGCGCCATGGTGGAGGTGATGGAGGAGTGTGGCCAGCGCATCCGCCACCTCGCCGAGTCGCTCCTGTCCTTCACCCGCACCTCCGACACGCCGATGATGCTGTCGCTGGACTCGCTGCTGGACTCCACGCTCGGCGTGCTGACGTGGAAGGTGCCCTCGGGCGTCGTCGTGGAGCGGGCCTACGAGTGCACCCTGCCCGTGCAGGGAGACCCGGGCTCGCTCAACCAGGTGTGGCTCAACCTGCTGGACAACGCCCTGCGCGCGGTGGGCGAGCACGGCCGCGTCCGCGTCGCCACGGCCTGCCAGGGCGACGAGGCCGTCGTCACCATCAGCGACAACGGCGTGGGCATCCGCTCCGAGGACATGGAGCGGCTCTTCCAGCCCTTCTTCTCCACCCGCGCCGCCGGCGAGGGCACGGGGCTGGGGCTGGCCCTGAGCCGCCGCATCATCCTGCGTCACGGCGGCCGGATTCAGGTCCACAGCACGCCGGGCAAGGGCACCCAGGTGGAGGTGCACCTGCCTCTTCGGCCCCCGGGCCGCTCCTCGTCAGGCAATGGCGGGGACGGGCAGGGGGAGTCGCGCGTGGGCCGGCTCGGCTGAGCTGCGGGCTCCTCGACGCGCCCCGACGCGAGCAGGGCGGCCCAGGGGACTGGGGAATTCTCGGCCGCCTCTGCTGTCCACTTGCGCACGGCTCTGGCGCTGTCTGCTACAGTCAAGTGCTCTTTCCGTCACACCCGACCACAGAAGCGAAGGAAACCACGGCATGCAAGGAACCGTAGCCGCGGGCGCTGCCCGCCAGGGGCACCCGCGAGGGTTGTATCTCCTGTTCTTCACCGAGATGTGGGAGCGCATGTCGTATTACGGCATGCGAGGCCTGCTCGTCCTCTTCCTCACGAGCAAGGTCAACGGTGGTTTCGGGTGGACCACGGGCGAGGCGCTCAGCCTCTACGGCACGTACACCGGCCTGGTGTACCTGACGCCCATCCTCGGCGGCTTCATCGCGGACAAGTTCATCGGCCAGCGAAAGGCGGTGGTGCTCGGCGGCACGCTGATGATGATTGGCCACCTGGTCCTTGCGCTCCCCAACGTGACGATGTTCTACGCGGGCCTGGGCTTCCTCATCATCGGCAACGGCTTCTTCAAGCCGAACATCTCCACCATGGTGGGTGGGCTGTACGCGCCGGGGGATGGTCGTCGCGACAGCGCCTTCACCATCTTCTACATGGGCATCAACCTGGGCGCGATGCTGGGCAACTTCATCTGCGGCACCCTGGGTGAGAAGTACGGCTGGCACTGGGGCTTCGGGTCTGCGGGCGTGGGCATGTTCCTGGGTCTCGTCGTCTTCATGCTGATGCAGAAGAAGCTGCTGGGGCCCGTGGGGCTTGCGCCGGTGAAGCCCACCGTTGAAGAGCGGGCGCAGGGCACCGCGGAGAAGAAGGGGTTCTCCAAGGACGAGGTTGACCGCATCGTCGTCATCTTCATCATCGCGGCGTTCGTGGTGGCGTTCTGGACGGGCTTCGAGCAGGCCGGTGGCCTGATGAACCTCTACACGAACGAGAAGGTCGACCGGACGATGTTCGGCTGGGAGGTTCCCACCACGTGGTTCCAGAACTTCAACTCGTTCTTCATCGTCGCGCTGGCGCCGGTGTTCGCGGGGCTGTGGAGCTGGCTGTCGATGCGGGGCAAGGCGCCGAGCATCCCGGTGAAGATGGGCCTGGGGCTCGTCTTCCTGTCCACGGGCTTCGTCTTCATGCTGGGCGCGTCGAGCCAGAGCGAGACGATGGGCAAGGCGGCGGCGCACTGGGTCATCCTGGCCTACCTGTTCCACACCATGGGGGAGCTGTGCCTGTCGCCGGTGGGCCTGTCGATGGTGTCCAAGGTGGCGCCGGCGCGCATCGTCTCCGCGATGATGGGCGTGTGGTTCCTGGCGAACGCGGCGGCGAACAAGCTCTCCGGCGTCATCGGCGCGTACTCGGAGAAGTTGGGTGAGTTCGACGTGTTCCTCTACATCAGCCTGGGCACGGGCGTTTCGGGCCTCATCCTGCTGGGCGTGGCACCCATCCTGAAACGGATGATGCACGGCACGGATGAAGAGAAGCCGCCCGCGTCCCAGGGCGAGTCGACGCAGGGTGGCTCTTCCGTGGCCGCGGCCTGAGTCGAAACGAACAGAGGCGCGCTCCCGGGCTCTTTCGATGGGAAGCGCGCCTCTTCGGATTGAAGCACCTGACGCCGGAGCTCCTCCAGGATTCGAGGGCTCCGGCGTTGCTCTTTTCTCAGGCCGACCGGGCGGTGATTCCCGCGGCGTTGCGCTCCTCGGTGGGGAGGGGCGCGGACGTCTGGAAGTAGTCGCGCACCACGTAGCGGCGGGCGACCAGCATCATCCCCACGGCGGCGATGAGCGCCATGCCCGCGTAGAAGAAGAACTGGCCGGAGCCGGAGAAGATGTTGAGCGCCGCGGAGATGGCCACCGCCACGTTGGCCAGCGTGTTCGTCACCAGCCACACGCTCTGGATGGTGCCCTTCATCTCCCGGGGCGCCTGCGTGTACGCGAACTCCAGGCCCGTGGTGGACATCAGGATTTCGCCCAGCGTCAGCACGATGTACGGGAGGATCTGCCAGGAGATGTTCAGCACCGTGCCGCCCTCCATCGCCACCTGGAAGAAGCCGGCGATGATGAACGACACCGCGCCGAACACGAGCCCCAGCGGCATGCGCCTGAGCGGCGTCAGCTCCCAGCCGGAGCGCTGGAACAGCGGGTAGACCACAGCCGTCAGCAGGGGGATGAGCAGCATCACCAGCAGCGGGTTGATGAACTGCATCTGGCTGGGCTGGAAGGCGAACCCCAGGACGTTCAGGTCCATGGAGCGCGCCTGCACCACCCACGTGGACGCCTTCTGGTCGAACAGCATCCAGAAGAAGGGCACGAAGGGCAGCATCAGCCCGCTCACCCGGAACACCGCCTTGACGCCCTCCACCGACTCCGCCGGGTGCGCCGTCTTGGCGCCGTCCAGCCAGTGGCCGCCCTGGCCCCGGTTCTTCAGCGCGCTGCCCACCACCTTGAAGAACGAGTGCGGGTTGGCCCCCGTCGGCGGGACGATGACGTAGTGGCGCCGGCCCAGCCAGAAGATGATGGTCGCGATGAACATCAGCACGCCGGGGATGCCGAACGCGACGGACGGCCCGAAGTTCTTGAGCAGCAGCGGGATGAACAGCGACGCGAAGAACGAGCCGAAGTTGATGGTCCAGTAGAAGATGGCGAAGAGCTTCTTCACCAGGTGGCTGTTGGACTCATTGAACTGGTCGCCGGCCATGGCCGCGACACACGGCTTGATTCCGCCGCTGCCCACCGCAATCAGCGTCAGGCCCGCGAAGAAGCCCGTGGCGTTGTTCTCGAAGAAGGCCAGGAACGCGTGGCCCACGCAGTACACGATGCTCAGCCAGAGGATGGTGCGGTACTTCCCGAAGAAGCGGTCCGCGAGATAGCCACCGATGAGCGGGAAGAAGTACACCCCCGCCATGAAGGTGTGCATCAGGCTCTTGCCCTGCGCCTCACGCAGCCCGGAGTCGGGCACCGCGTTCTTCAGCAGGTAGTCGATGAGGAACACCGTGAGGATGTTCCGCATCCCGTAGAAGCTGAAGCGCTCACACGCCTCGTTGCCGATGATGAACGGTATCTGCGGCGGGAACTTGTTGTTCTGCGCGGCGGGACTCTCAGCCATGAGACGGGGTGCTCCCTGGTGGAGAAAGGTGGGGGCTCCAAGATGACAAGGGGCCCAACCCTACCCAACGCGAGGCCCGGACTCCACCGAAGCCCCTCATGACGCAACCTCACGTCCAGGCCGGCTGCCCGCCCCTCCACGACCAGGGCGGCTCCCAGACGGCCTCGCGGTCCGCCTGCCTTCAGCCGGTGCGGGCTCCCTGCTTGCTCGCCACCACGCAGTCGCACCGGAAATCTCCTGGCTGTCCAACGCCGCGTTCCGGTGACAGTGCGTCTTTATCGATACACCTTAAGCGGTCTGCGCTGGTTTGACAGGAATTGAGAGGGGCCTAGAATGAGACACACGGTTGAAACTGATTTCGCGTCTCAGACCCCTCCTGTGAAGGCTTCCTCCAAGGTGGACGGGGGGTTGGGGTGAATGAAGGCACCCCTGCCCCCCGCTCCATGTCTTGGAAGAAGCGGCTGGAGTGGTCAGCCCAGCGCGCCGTGTTTCAGGGGCGTGGAGCCGTCCACGCGCTTTCCGACGCGCGCGCGGCGTGACTTGCCCAGCACGTGCGCCAGGTAGCGGCCGGTGTGGCTGCCCGGGACTTTGGCGACGCTCTCCGGCGTGCCCACGGCGAGCACCTGTCCGCCGCCCGCGCCGCCCTCGGGGCCCATGTCGATGAGCCAGTCCGCGCTCTTGATGACATCCAGGTTGTGCTCGATGACGAGCACGCTGTTGCCCGCGGCGACCAGCCGGTTGAGCACGGACAACAGCTTGCGGATGTCCTCGAAGTGCAGGCCGGTGGTGGGCTCGTCGAGGATGTAGAGCGTGCGGCCGGTGGCCACGCGCGCCAGCTCCCGGGCCAGCTTGATTCGCTGGGCCTCGCCGCCGGACAGGGTGGGGGAGGGCTGTCCCAGGCGGATGTAGCCCAGGCCCACATCACCCAGCGTCTGGAGCACGCGCATGATGTCCTTGTGCGCGGCGAAGTGCTCCATGGCCTCGCGCACGCTCATGTCGAGCGTCTCCGCGATGTTCTTCCCCTTGTAGCGCACGCGCAGCGTCGCCTCGTTGAAGCGCTTGCCGGCGCACACCTCGCAAGGCACGTACACGTCCGCCAGGAAGTGCATCTCCACCAGCTTGACGCCGTCGCCCTCGCACGACTCGCAGCGGCCGCCCTTGACGTTGAAGCTGAAGCGGCCCGGGCCGTAGCCGAACGTGCGCGCCTCCGGCGTCATCGCGAACACCTCGCGGATGGCGTCGAACAGCTTGGTGTACGTGGCGGGGTTGCTGCGCGGGGTGCGGCCGATGGGCCGCTGGTCGATGTCGATGACCTTGTCCAGGTGCTCGAAGCCCAGCACGGCCTTGTGCTTCCCGGGGGACTCGCGGCTGTCGTACAGGTGCTTGGCGAGCGCGGGGTAGAGAATCTCGTTGATGAGCGTGGACTTGCCCGCGCCCGACACGCCGGTGACGGCGGTGAAGACGCCCAGCGGAATCACCGCGTCCACGTCGCGCAGGTTGTTCTCCTTCGCCCCCTGAATCACCAGCTGGTGCTTGGGATTGGGCGCGCGGCGCTGCTCGGGGATTTCAATCTCCAGCCGTCCGGACAGGTAGCCGCCCGTGGTGCTGTTCTCGTCCGCCATCACCTGCTTGGGCGTGCCCTGGGACACCACTTCGCCCCCCAGCTCACCGGCGCCCGGGCCGAAGTCCACCAGCCAGTCCGCCTCCTCCATCGTCTCCTCGTCATGCTCCACGACGATGACGGAGTTGCCCAAATCGCGCAGGCGCTTGAGCGTGGTCAACAGCTTGCCGTTGTCGCGCTGGTGCAGGCCGATGGAGGGCTCATCCAGGATGTAGATGACGCCCGTCAGCTCGCTGCCCATCTGCGACGCCAGCCGGATGCGCTGGCTCTCCCCGCCCGACAGAGTGGACGCGGTGCGGTCCAGCATGAGGTAGCCCAGGCCCACGTCGACCAGGAAGGACAGGCGGCTGCGAATCTCCTTCAGGAGCTCCGTGGCGATCTTCCGCTCCTGCGCCGTCAGCCCCAGCTCGCCCAGGAACCCGAGCGCGTCGGAGATGGTCAGCCGGCTCAGCGCGACAATCGAGTGCCCGTGCACCTTCACCGCGCGGCTCTCCGGCCGCAGGCGCTCGCCCGCGCAGGTGGGGCAGGGCTTGTTGCTGAAGTACTTCTGCAGCTCGGTGCGCCGGGCCTCGGACGTCGTCGTCTTGAAGTTGCGCATCAAGCGCTCGACCAGGCCCTCCCACTCCATCTTGTACTGGCCGCCCTCGCCCCACTCGACGGTGAAGCTCTTGCCCTTGCCGCCGTACATCAGCGTGTCGCGCTCGCGCTTGGACAGCTTCGCGAAGGGCACGTCCAAATCAATCTTGAACGCCTTGGCCAGGCTCTCCACGAAGTCCGCCGTCCAGCCCTCGCCGCGATTCATGCCGCTGGCCCAGGGTTCAATGGCGCCGTCGCGGACGCTGCGAGACGGGTCCGGGACGATGAGGTCCGGGTCCATCTCCGGCCGCGTGCCCAGGCCGTTGCAGTCCGTGCACATGCCCAGCGGGTTGTTGAAGGAGAACGACGCGGGCGTCAAATCGCCGAAGGAGATGCCGCAGGCGGGGCACGCGTTGAGCTCGCTCATCACCCGGTCCGACGTGGACGCGCCCGTCTCGTCGGTGATGATGAGGGTGCCCTTGCCCTCGCGCAGCGCCGTCTCCACGGAGTCGGTGAGCCGCGTCTTGATGTCCGCCTTGAGCACCAGCCGGTCGATGACCAGCTCGATGTCGTGCTTGGACTTCTTGTCCAGCTCGACCCGCTCCTCCAGGCTCTTGAGCTTCCCGTCGATACGGGCGCGGGAGAAGCCGCGCTTCTGCGCCTCGGTGAGCAAATCCTTGTGCTCGCCCTTGCGGTTGGTGACGAGCGGCGCCAGCACCTGCACCTTGCTGCCCGCGGGCATCTTCAGGATTTCGTCGACAATCTGCTGGGCGCTCTGCTTGCCCACCTTGCGCCCGCAGTTGGGGCAGTGCTGCACGCCGATGGAGGCATAGAGGACGCGCAGGTAGTCGTGCACCTCGGTGACGGTGCCCACCGTCGAGCGCGGGTTGTTGCTGGCCGCCTTCTGCTCGATGGAGATGGTGGGCGACAGGCCCCGGATGGTGTCGTACTTGGGCTTCTCCATCTGCCCGAGGAACTGGCGGGCATAGGCGGAGAGGCTCTCGACATAGCGCCGCTGACCTTCCGCGTAGAGCGTGTCGAAGGCGAGCGAACTCTTGCCGGACCCCGAGACTCCCGTGAAGACGACCAGCTTCTTCTTTGGGATATCCAGGGAGACGTTCTTGAGGTTGTGCTCCTTGGCGCCTCTCAGGGAAATGACGTCGGGCTCGGACATGATGGGCGGGCGATCTACCACTGAATAGGTGTTCCGGTAGTGGGAAAACTCGGGAGGGTGGGTAGATGGTCCTCAACGCGCGGCGTTGCTCCCACACTCCCACCTGGGCAGGACACCGGACGGCCGGCTCTGGCGCACTGGAGGGCGGGCCGGGAATCCGATAGAGGGGGCGCTCTCCATGACACCCCGCTGGGTCCTCCCCGTGCGTTATCGCGGCGCGCCGCTGCTCGTCTTCTCGAGCGTGCTGTTCGCGGTGATGGCGCTGTGCACCCGCCTGCTCTCCGGCCGTCTGTCGCCAGGGCAGGTGGCGTCCGGCCGTTTCCTCATCGGCCTGCTCTTCCTCGCCGCCTACTACCCGGTGCTGGGGCGCAGGCCGCGCTTCGGTCGCCTGCCGCTGTGGGTGCTCCGAGGCGTCTTTGGCGGCGCGGCCGTCTACCTGTACTTCGTCGCCATCGACCGGATGACGGTGGGCCCCGCGGTGCTGCTCAACGCGTGCTGGCCCATCTACGCGGCCATCATTGGATGGGTCTTCTTGAAGGAGCGGGTGACGGGGGCGCTGCTCGCGGGGCTCGTGCTCACCACCGTCGGCGCGGGGCTCGTCATGTGGAGCACCATGGAGGGCGGGGTGTCGCTGTCGCTGGGGCTGGGCGCGTGGGCGGGCATGGGCTCGGCGGTGCTGGGCGGCGCGGCCGTCGTCGTGGTGCGCGCGCTTCGCCACGGGACGGACGCGGCCACCGTGTTCCTCTCCTTCTGTCTCTTCGGTCTGCTCTTCAGCCTGCCCTTCGCGCTGCACGACTGGAGGCCGCTCGGCTGGGATGTCGCGCTTCCACTGCTGGGCGTGGGTTTGACCTCCGTGGTGGCGCAGATGACCTTCACGTATGCCTTCGGCTACGTCACCGCGGTAGCGGGCGGGGTCGCCACGCAGCTCACGCCCGTCTTCTCCTGGGTGCTGGGCGCGGTGCTGTTGGGCGAGGCCGTCTCGCCGCTGGCCGTCACGGGTGCCCTGGTGTGCATGGTGGGTGTGCTCTGGGGTACGGGAATGCTGGAGCGCTGGCGCTCGACGCCGGCCCGCACCGCGCCGTGAGCCGCGGGCGGGGGACCGGTTTCTCCTGATTGCTACCCGCCGTTCCTGAAAGAAATTCAGTCCCACCCGCGCACGAGGAAATGTCGTTCCCACCGCGGGGAACTCCGTTTCCCAGGCAGGCCCAAGGCTTGCCACGTTGGCCGGTGGACTTCGCCACCCCCCCATGAACGGGCACTCGGGTTGCAAAGCGCCCCCTCCGCCGGAATCGCGCGGTACGAGATCGCGCGGGTCCGGGCTCGGGGAAGTCGTGGGGAGGCTGGTATGCGACGTGTGTTCTGGGTGGCGTGGGTGGCGGCGGCGTTGGTCCTGGGGATGGGCTGTGAGCGCCCGTCGTCGCAGCGCGCGAAGAGCGCCTTCCTGGTGCGTCCAGAGACCATCGACTTCGGCGCCGCGGCGCTGGGGCGGACGAAGAGCTTCAAGCTGAAGCTGACCAACGGTGGCCGCGCGGCGTACCGCGTGGAAGGCGCCCTCTCCAGCATCCCCAATGTGTCGGTGCCGCCGTTCGAGCCCTTCACCCTGGGCGCGGGCGCGGAGCGCGAAATCGAGGTGCACTTCAAGCCCGACGTGGAGGGCTCGGTGCAGGGCTCGCTGGAGCTCATCACCGACGCGGACTCGCGGGGCGAGGTGCCGGTGTCCGGGCGGGGCGTGAAGGCCTTCCTGGAGGTGCCTGACACGGAGCTGGACTTCGGCAACGTGTCCATGGGCTTCGTGGAGATGCGGCAGGTGACGGTGCGCAACACGTCGGACGTGGACACGCCGCTGGCGGTGTCCGTCCAGGGCGCGGACGCGGACCAGTTCACCGCGGAGCGCGGCGAGCCGGAGATGCTGGCCCCGGGTGAGCAGCGCGTGCTGTCGGTGGCCTTCGCGCCCCGGCGGCTGGGCTCGGCGACGGCGGAGCTGCGCGTCGTCGTGTGCGAGGGTTGTGAGCCGGCCGTGGTGCCGCTCAAGGGGACGGGCGTGGCCTCCAAGCTGGAGGTGACGCCGCTGCGGCTGGACTTCGGGCGCGTGGCGCTGGGGGCCAGCGCGGAGCAGTCCATCACCGTGCGCAACCAGGGCACGGAGCCGCTGCGCTGGTCGGGCGTCGAGCTTCAGGCGAACCCCGGTGGTGTCTACCGCGTGGTGAGCGAGCCGGTGCTGAGCGGCGGCATGCTGGCGCCGAGCGCCAGCGTGGAGATTCGCGTGGCCTTCACGCCCGTCGTCCTGGGGCGCGCGGGTGAGGGCCGGGTGGAGGTGGGGGTGCGGGAGCAGGGCTCCACCGCGCCGGGCCCCAAGGTGTCGCTGACGGGCGAGGGTGGCACGTCGTGCGTGGCGGTGCTGCCGCGCAAGGTGGACTTCGGCGTGGTGGCGGAAGGCATGACGGCGACGCGCTCGGTGGAGGTCGTCAACCGCTGCCGTGACAGCGTGCTCGTCAACAACCTGCGGCTGGACACGGCGCAGGGCGGCTACTTCACCCTGGCGCAGGCGCCGGCCAGCGTGACGGTGCTCTCCGGTCAGTCGGCCTTCGTGGGGGTGACGTTCAGCCCTCGCGTGGGCTCGGTGGGCGTCAGTGAAGGCCAGCTCGCCGTCACGGTGCGCGCGGGCAGCACGACGTCCACGGAGGCGGTGTCGCTCAAGGGCGAGGGGCGCGCCTTCCAGCCGTGCCAGTACGCGCTGCCGTCGCAGCTTCGCTTCGGCAAGGTGCCGGTGGGCGCGGAGGTGTCGCTCGGCGTGTCGCTGCGCAACACCGGCACGGAGGCGTGCTACCTGGCGTCCATGCAACTGGTGGCGGGCTCGGACCCGTCCTTCGTGGCCACGGCGGTGCCCAACGGGGTGCTGCTGCCCAACCAGAAGGCCACGCTCGTCGTGCGCTTCAAGCCGGAGGCGGAGGGCGCTTTCGAGGGGCTCGCGGAGGCGTGGGTGAACCACCCGTCGCTCGGCCACCCGCTGGTGACGCTGGTGGGTGAGGGTGTGAAGGGCTGCTTCGCGGTGCAGCCCACCACGGTGGACTTCGGCATCACCAAGCTGTCGTGTGGTCCGCGCACGCGGGAGTTCCTGGCCATCAACGAGTGCATCGGTCCCGTGAAGGTCGCGGGCATGGAGCTGGAGCAGACGGGCAGCGAGTTCGAGGTGTCGTCGGCCAGTCCCTTCCCTGCGACGATCGCGGCGGGCGCCCGGGTGAAGCTGACGGCGCGCTACACGCCGGTGGACGACGGGGATGACGCGGCGGCCGTGCGCTTCCGGCTGGAGGATGGCGGCGAGTACACGGCGGGCCTGGTGGGCCGGGGCGTGACGAAGGCGGAGCAGACGGACCGCTTCTTCCAGGAGTCGAAGGCGAAGGTCGACGTGCTCTTCGTGGTGGATAACTCCGGCTCGATGATGGAGGAGCAGCAGAGCCTGGGGCAGAACTTCGCGGCCTTCCTGAGCGCGGCGAGCGCGGCGGCGGTGGACTACCGCATCGGCGTCACCACGACGGGCCTGGACTCGTCTCCGGGGGGCTGGTCCGAGTGCCCGGGTGGCGCGCAGGGCGGAGAGAACGGGCGCCTGTTCCCGGTGGATGGCTCGCGGGCCCGCATCATCACCCCGGACACGCCGGACGCGGCGGGAGTCTTCGCCGCCAACACGCAGGTGGGCGTGTGTCACTGGAACGAGCAGGGCCTGGACGCGGCGCACCGCGCCCTGTCGGACCCGCTGCTCTACAACCAGGACGACGGCCGCACCCCGCTGCCCAACGACGGCAACGGTGGCTTCCTGCGCGAGGAGGCGAAGCTGGCCATCATCTTCCTCTCGGACGAGGAGGACTTCAGCTCGCAGCCGGTGTCCTTCTACGAGACGTATTTCCTGGCGCTGAAGGGCAACGACAAGTCCAAGCTCAGCATCAACGCGATTGTCGGCCCCATGGACCTGGCCACCTGCCCGACGTCGAGCAGCTCCGGCAGCCGCTATATCCAGCTGGCGAGCGCGACGGGCGGCGTGGTGGAGAGCATCTGCACGCCGAACTGGGCCGCGTCGCTGGAGAAGCTCTCCAACAGCGCCTTCGGTCCCAACCGCAACTTCCCGCTGTCGGAGATGCCCGCCGACTCCACGCGCATCGTCGTCGAGGTGGACGGCGTGCAGGTGACGTCCGGCTGGCACTACGATGCTCGCACCAACACCGTCATCTTCGACCGTGACGCGGCGCCCGCGCCGGGCTCGCTGGTGGAGGTGACGTACCCGCTGGGCTGCAACTAGGACTTGCTCGCGAGGCAGTGACGGCGCCGCGCTTCACCTCCGGGTGGGGCGCGGCGTTTCGCGTCAGGGGCTTCGCTACGCGTTGCACCGTCGCTCGAACTGGTCGACGCAGAGGAACGTGTGCAGGAGGCTGGCGGCGAAGATGACCGGCGCGATGCAACACCAGCAGAAGGGGATGGCGTTGCAGCACAGCATGGAGAAGACGAAGCGCGGTGGTTGGACCGGACCGCGGCGTCATGGTGCATCCGGGCCACCTCGACTCCAAAGCCCAGCACCTGGGCCCGGTCTGACCGATTCAGGTGCTCCAAGGCTCGCCCCGCCTCGGCGATGACCTCCTGGCCCTGCTCGATGACTTCCTTCAAGCCGACTGACGCGAGCAGGTCGGCGACCTGCCTCTCGTCTCTGTGCGGGGAGTCGGAATCAGCGCATGAACATCCCATGGTCGTCCTGGCCTTTCCTGGCGCCGTAGACGTGGCTGCCATGCTTGATTCGAGTCCTGTCGCCTCGGACGTGACTTGCTCCGTCCGGCGGAGCTGACCCGACCAGGAAGCCCTTGGCTGCTCCAAGGGCAGGGGCTTGCTCAGGGTCCTCGTTGCCGGAGCCGACAGGGCTTCAGCGAAGGAGCTCGTCCGGATTGTCTCGGTGCCCTGAGCCCCTCGCGCTCTCGGGGCTCGAGCCGTCCGCGCCGCCGTCGGGGGTCTTGCGGCACGCATGCTTCTTCGGACCCGCGCGGAAGGCCATCTGCTGGTCGCCCGTCCCACCGTCCGCCATGCCCCGGCTGCTGCTGGGGCTGTCGGGGTCGGCGCTCGGGTCGGAGCGCGCCGTCTCCTGGGGCGGGAAGAGATTGGGGAAGACCCTCTCGAGGAACATCCGGATATAGGGCGGAATCACGGGACCGCCCTGGGGGCGCGAGCTGGTGGGGCTGTCGCCATCCGTGCTGGGGTCTCCGCCCCGTGCGACGCGCGCGAAAGAGTCGACCGTCGAGCGGCCCGTCAGTGTCTGTCGAAGCGGGGCCGCTCCGTGCTGCCGCCGGTCCACGGCTGGCTGGGAGGGCTTCGGAGGCGGCTTCACCGCGACGGCGAGACGCCGCAGCGCGACCGCCGCATGACGCAAGGGAGGCAACATGGGGGAGCTCCTGACTTCGGAATTCAGGCTTGCTTCATTCTCCAGGAAACCAAGCGGAGAGTTGCCGATGCGCGCTCAAGGACTGGAGCGGGCTTGTTTCCAGAGGGCCACCTCGCGGGCCTGGGCTTGTTTGGCTTTGCCCGCGGAGGTGAAGGCCGCGAGGGCCTCGTCGGCGAGCGCGAGCGCCTGGGGCCGTGAGGATTTCGTGGCCCAGAGGGCCTGGGCCAGGGTGAACTGGAGCTCCGCCCTTCGAGTGGGGCTCCACCCCAGCGGCTGGATGATGTCGAGCGCGCGCTGGGCGGCGACGCGGGCGTTTTCGGGCTGCTTCAACTCCAGCCAGGTGCGCGCCAGCTCGACGAGCGAGGTGACGAGCCGGGGCTGACGCGGGCCGCCATCCGCCTCCTTGCGAGCGAGCACCGCTTGCACCTCCACCAGGGCTTCACGCGCTCTGCCCGCCTTGCGCAGCACCGCCGCTCGCTCCTCCCGCGTGCGCAATGTGGAGGCGTCCTTCTCCCCGAGCAGCCGCGTCTGGAGGGCCAGCGTCCGCTCATACCCCTTCAGCGCCGCGACGAAGTGGCCCTGTCGGTCCTCGAGCGAGGCCAGGGCCTGGAGGGACCTGGCGTACTCCGCATGCTCCTCACCGAAGGCGCGTGCCGTCAGCGCCAGGGCCTTCTCGTGGTGCACCCGGGCCGAATCAAAACGCTCCAACTGCTCATGCAGGCGCCCCAGGTCATTGTGGAGCCGGATGGTGTCCAGGTGCGTGTCGCCGAGCGTGCCTTCGCGAAGAGCGAGGGCCTGCTCGTAGAAGGAGACCGCGGCCTCGGGGCCCTCCAGCAGTCGGCGGGCATCTCCCAGGAGGATGAGGGTGTTGGCGACCAGGGGATGTCCCGCGCCCAGCTGGCGTCGCTGGATGGCGAGGGCCCGGTCGTAGAGCGAGACGGCGTCGGCGGGGCTTCCCTGTCGCGTGCGCACGAGGGCGAGGTTGGTGAGGACCTTGGCGGTGTCCAGGTGCTCGGGGCCGAGGACGCGCTCGCGCAGGACGAGGGCGCGCTGGTAGTGCTCCAGGGATTGGGGGAGCTGGCCTTCGCCGAAGTACACCAGGCCCAGGTTGTTCTCCAGCCGGCCCGCGCTCTCGTCATCCGAGCCCACGCGCTCCATCAGCGCCCGCGCCTGGGCGGCCTGCTCCAGCCCGCGCTTCATGTCCTCCAGCTCGTAGCCGATGACGAAGACCAGGTCCGTCGCCGCTCGCAGGGCCAGCCGGTCATGGCGCCCGGCGAGCCCGGCCCGTACGGCCTCGGTCCAGGAGCGCTCGGCCTCTTCGTTCCGAGCGAGCCGGTGCTCCAGCCAGCCAGCGACATGGAGCACCTCCGCCTCCAGCGGGCGGTAGCCGAGCGCACGGGCCTCCTCCAGCGCGGCCGTGGCCTCCGTCCGTCCCTGCGCGTAGCGCCCCGTCTCCAGCAGCACCTGGGCCCGTGACAGCCGCAGCCGGGTCTGCTCCAGCCGCGCGCGAGCAGCGGGGTCCTGGGGCTCGGGTGCGAGGGAGAGGATGGACTCCACGCGTGAGCAGTCGGAGACGGGGGGAAGTCGCAGCGAGGCCTCGGCGGCCTTCTGCACCAGGGCCGCGTCCGCGCGCTCCAAGGCGTCAGCGAGGACGTCAAGGGATTGGCGGCGGGAGTCCAGGCAGGCCATGCGCAACGCGAGCACGTTCTCTGGTTGCTCGTGGCGCACGTGGGTGGCCTCGCACGTCTCGGTGTAGCCGGCCTCCCAGGCCCGCGCGTAGTCGGAGAGGTGTCGGGCCACCGCGTCCATGGTGGACCCCGCCAGGGATGCGCCCGTGGCGAGCATCGCCGCGCGCACCCGTGCCTCGCGGGGAGCGCTCCACACCGAGGCGAGGCGGGCGCTGGCGCCGGTGCAGGGCGCGGGCTCGGCGAAGAGCCGTGGCAGGGTGGCGAGGGCCGCCAGTCCCGCGACGGCGCCCACGGTGGCCCACAGCCGGGTGCGCCGCCGGGCCGGGTCCTTCCCGAGGTCCTCCAGGAGCGCATCCATGGAGGCATACCGGTCCGCGGGCGAGACGCTCAGCCCGCGCAGCACCACGCGGCGCACCCACGCGGGGACGTCCGTGTCATGCGCGGGGGACTGGAGGTGCTGGAAGTCGGGAGGGTGGCCCTTGGCGAAGGGGCGGATGCGGAAGAGCGCCTCGTACAGGGTGACGCAGAAGCTGAACTGGTCCCCTCGGGCATCCATGGGCTCGCCGCTCCATTGCTCGGGCGGCATGTAGGCCGGTGTTCCCACCAGCGAGCCCGTGCGAGTCAGGGGCGCGGCGTCGTCGTCGGGGAGGTTCGCGCGTGGAGGCGTGGGCAGGGCGGGCGCGGTGTCCTGGAGGCGCGCGAGTCCGAAGTCCGTCACGCGGGCGCGGCCCTGGGCATCGACGAGCACGTTGTCGGGCTTGAAGTCGCGGTGGATGAGCTGCGCGGCGTGCGCCGCGGCGAGGCCCTGGCCCGCCTGCTTGAACAGGTGCAGCACCTGTCGCCACGTGCGAGGGGTCTCCTTGAGCCACTGGCGCAGCGTGGGGCCTTCGACGAACTCCATCGCCATGAAGAGTCGGCCGTCCACGGTGCCCACGTCGAAGACGGTGATGACGTGGGGGTGTGAGAGCCGGGCTACGGCCTGGGCCTCGCGAAGCAGGCGTTGCTCCAGCTCCCTGGCGCCCGCGCCGTCCAGCGCGCGCACCAGTTTGAGGGCGACCCTGCGGTCCAGTCGAGGGTCATAGGCGCTCAGCACCACGCCCATGCCTCCGGCGCCCACGCGGTCCAGGACCACGTAGCGGCCCAGCTGGGTGCCTCGTCCGGGCGCGGACGCGGGGGCTGTCGGCTTGTCGGTGCCGGGCTTCGCCTCGGGGACGTCCACCACCGTGGTCTGCGCGGGGCCTCGGGCCGCTTCACCCACCAGGGCGAGGCACGCCGAGCATTGGTCCAGGTGTGCTTCCACCGCCTGCGCCTGGGAATGCCCCAGGGCACGCTCGCAGTACGCCAGGAGGGTGTTCTCGTCGGGGCAGTCCATGGTCTCAGCGCAGCAGGTGCCTGACGCTCAAGTCCAGGCCGCTCAGGAGGGTGCGGGCCAGACTGTCCAGCTCGGAGTCTTCGACCTTGAGTCGCCGGCGCAGCTCCGCGTGGGTCCGTTCGGCGAGCGTGTCCCTGGCGGCCTTGAGCCACCGCGTCATCGTGGCGCGACTCACGCCGTGCACGCGGCCGATGTCCTCCACGCCCACGTTCTCCACCAGGTGCAGTCGGAGGAAGGCGCGCTCGCGAAGCTCCATCGACGCGAGGGCGACGGCGATGGCTGCCTCGATGTCCGCGTGGTGGCGGTGTTTGAGCGCGGCGAAGGAGGCGTCCTGGACGGGCAGCAGCGCTTCTTCCAGGGGGATGGGGCGGGCGGCGCGCTCACGCAGCTCCGTGAGCGCGAGCCGCAGGGCGACGGTGCGGACCCAGGTCTCCAAGGGGCCGCGCCCGTCGTATTCGGCCAGACGGGGCGGGGCACCCTCGCGGGGAAGCAGCAGCCTTTCACGCAGTCGCTGCATCGCTTCGTCCACGACGTCGGGGGCCATGTGCCGCCGGGTCAGGGCCTGACGCGCGGTGGGGAGGAGGCGACGCTCGAAGTGGGCGAGCGCCGCCGGGAGCCCGCGAGCGCAGGCACACGCCAGATACAGGTCCTCCACGTGGCGGCCCGGTGTCGTCCCGCCGCGTGCGTTCAGATGGGAGCGGAAGACGTCCCGATTCAGCTCCACGCCGGGCCAGGCGGAGCTGGCCCTGAGGTACGCGTCCTCGTCGGGGCGGGGGAGGTCCATGTCCCTGGGAGTGTACAACGCTGGCTCCTGTTCCAGTCCGAGGCGCGAGAGCCAGGGACTGAGCGGTGGTGGACCGGGTGGACGACGTACCGCGTCGAGTCATCCCTGGGGCGGGCGGATGGCCGTGGCGAAGCCGCCGGCGTGGTGCTCGGCGAGGAAGCGTGAGAGCTGGTCCGGAGTCAGCACGCGGCAGGTGCTGGACGGGTCGTGGACGATGAAGTTGCCCTCGGGCGTCATGCCCGTCACGGCAATCCAGTGGCCGCCGGAGAAGTTGCCGGAGGCGTTGGGCGGCTGCTCGTTGGCGAGCATGACGCTGCTCTCGCCGTTGACGGCGACGAGGTTGCCGGCTTCGAGCTGCTGCTGAATCCACGCCGTATCGGAGCCGGCGCGAGTCTCGGAGGTGAGGCCCTGGTTCGCCGCCATCTGTTCGATGCCGACGTAGCCGGTGCCTTCCGCGCCCATGCCGATGGAGTTGGCGAGCTGGTTGATGAAGGCGCCGTCGGACATGCCGGCGCCGAGCCCGAAGCCCTTGAGAATCATCGCCATCGTGGTGGGGCCGCAGTTGGAGAAGCGGTTCCAGTCGTCCTCGGCGCCCTCGGAGTTGATTTGATTGATGTACGGCACGGGGTAGCGCTCGCCCGGCGTGGCGGGGGACTGGGGAGTGGAGCCGGGAGTCGGAGCGGAGTCCT
Organism: Myxococcus qinghaiensis; assembly: GCF_024198215.1. Lineage (GTDB taxonomy): Bacteria > Myxococcota > Myxococcia > Myxococcales > Myxococcaceae > Myxococcus > Myxococcus qinghaiensis. The sequence goes on along the minus strand of NZ_JAKCFA010000006.1, from coordinate 77,773 downwards.
GTGGGGGGACGCCGGGAGCGGGGACACCCTCGGGGCTCGTCGGAGGCGCGGGGACCTGGAGCGTGCTGCCAGCGTGGATGAGGTCCGGATTCTCCAGGCCATTGAGCTCGACGATCTGCCGGGCGATGTCCTCGACCGGGCCCGGCACGCCTTGCTGCATCAGGCTCCACGAGATGTCGCCCACGGTGTCGCCGGGCTGTACCTGCCAGTCGGTGGTCTGCGCCTCGGGAGCGGAGGACTCCAGGTTGTTTCGCAGCGCCTCGGCCACGCGAGTGCCCACCGCTTGCAACTCGCGCTGCTGGAGCGCGGTCTTGAGCTCTTCAAGCTTCCCTCCCGCCGCCGCATCGCCGAGTGACTCGCGAAGTGCGTGCCGCTGGAGCGCGGTCTCAAGGGCCTTGAGCTTCTCGCCTCCCGCATCGCTGAGCGCCTCGCGAAGCGCGTGCTGCTGGAGCGAGCTCTTGAGGTCGTCGAGCTTCCCGCTTCCCGCCGCGCCCAGGAGCAGCCTGGCTCGCACCGCCGCGCCCATATCTTCGAGCTTCTCGTCGCGTCGTGCCCGCTCGGCGGCCTCGCGGAGCTCCGGGCCCACGGTGCGCGCGAGGTGCTTCAGGTCCTCCGTCTTGCGCGGCGCCGGCCCCCGGGCATCGAAGGAATCCATGCGATGCCTCGGCGCGGGGTGTCCGGCGGGCGCCCTTCCGGACGCAGTCGACGTGTCGTGGGACGGCTTCCGCACGGGACGCGCGGCAACAGGGTGAAGGAGGGAACGGATGGTCATTTCGTGCTCCGCTGAGAGTGTTTGGAATGTTTGTCGATAGAGTGCGAATAATTGTTTCGTGTGTCCGTGAGGTTTCTCACGACGCCCCCAATCCCCCGGAGGAATGGAGAAAATCAGTGAATCCAGTGGGTTGTGGCTTCTTGGAGGAAAATTGAGCCACTAATTCTCCGGGCCACGTCTACCGGGTGAAAGGGTGCGTGAAACATTGTATCTGTCTGTGATTGAGCCCCGGGCCGGAGGTAGGGCTCACGGGGGGCACGCGCCCTGAAGTGTGGGTTTTCTGTCAGCGGTCGGTCCCCTGGGGCACGGATGACTCGACAGGGTGGGTGAGCGGGTGCACCCTTTCGGGCGCGATGCCGGAGACCCTCTTGGTTGCTGCCCTGGGTGATGTCCACGGTCGCTTCCACCGCGTGGAGACGTGGTTGGACGCGCTGGAGGAGTCGCGTGGGCGGCGCGTGGGAATGGTGCTGGCGGTGGGAGACGTGGAGGCGTTCCGCCGCGCGGATGACCATCGCCGCAAGGCCGCCAAGCGGACCATGCCCGCGGAGTTCGCCGAGTACGCGGACGGCCTGCGTCTCGTGAAGCGACCGCTGTACTTCATCGGCGGCAACAACGAGGACTTCGAGGCGCTGCACGACTTCCTGGACGGAGGCGAGCTGGCGCCGGGCGTCTCCTATCTGGGGCGCGCCGGCCTGCGGGAGTTATGTGGGCTCCGCGTGGCTTACCTCTCCGGCATCCACGCGCCGCGCTTCATCGACCAGCCCCTGAAGCGCCCCATCACCCAGGACCTCATGAAGCAGGCGGGGTACTTCCGCGCGGCGGAGGTGGAGCGGGTGATGGCGATGCGGGACGTGGACCTGATGCTCGTCCACGAGTGGCCCCGAGGCATCGTCCAGCGCGCCCGGGAGGAGAACCCCACGCCCCCCAGGCCCCTGCCTTCGTACTGGATTGGGAACGCCGTGACGCGGCGCCTGGTGGACACGGTGCAGCCGAAGTGGCTGCTGTGTGGCCACTCGCACAAGTCCTTCGCGGTGACGCTGGAGGGCGTCGGGCGGCCGGCGACGCGCATCGCCTGTCTGGACCAGGCCACCCGCCCGGAAGAGTCGGTCTTCTGGCTGGAGTACGAGGGCACCACCGTCCAGCGCGTCGGGTGGGGCACCTCCGGCCAGGTGTCATGGGAAGCAGGCCAGCGCTGGGACATGTCGGCGCTGCCGCCCATTCCCGTGGAGAGCGAGTCCAACGGCGATGACGCTCCCGTTGGAGTGATGTAGCGCCGCTCAGGGCTGTCCCACGTCCCAGTGCGTGAGCGACCACTGCGCATCCGGCGCCGCGAGCGGGCTCGGCGGAGGCGGCGGGGCGCCGGGGATGATGGGCCTGCGTCGCACGTTCGCATCGAGGAACCCACGGGTGGCACTCGCCATCGTGGCCCAGCCCCGGGCGATGTCCTCGGCGGCCCCCGCGGGTGCGAGGCCCGGGGTCAGCACCGAGGCCGCGCCCACGCTGGTGAAGTCCAGGTGGCGCATCCCCGTGATTCGAAGCCGCCACCGCTCCGCGCCACGCAGTGACTCCAGCAACCCGAAGTCGGGCACCATCGCGGCATCCCCCTCCTGGTACACGTGGAGCAGCGGGACGCGGTAGTTGTCCGCATGGAACTCCGGCAGGCCCGTCAGCCAGTCCTTGCCCGTGTGATTCGCGAGCCCTCCGTCCAGGCTCACCAGGGCGGCGGACTCGGGATGCGCGAGCACGAAGAGGAACGCGGCGCGAGCACCCAGGCTGTGTCCCACCACCGCCACGCGTGACGCATCGATGCGGCTGTCCGACTGGAGGAAGCGCAGCACCCGCTCCAGCGCGTGCGCCTGGGCCCGCGCGGTGGCGAGCACGTCCAGGTCCGGCCCCGGTGGCGCGCGACGTGTCGTCGACGGTGTGGTCGCCACGACGTAGCCGTGGCTCGCCAGGTACTCGGCCAGCACGGCCTGATGATGGGCGGACTGGTCTCTCCCCTGGACCATCAACACGAGCGGGAAGCGGCCTGGCGCGGGCGGCGCATCCGGCACGGCGGCCATGAGCGAGTCGAGCCAGGCGCTGGTGCTCTCCTCGGGAACGCCGTGGTCGATGAGGCCTTGCTCGTACTGCGTCACCGCGTCGTTCGCGAGGCGCGCGTCGCCCGTGGCCTCGGGATGCTCCTCGGTGCTGCTGAGTCCCACGTAGTCTCTGTAGTGCACGCGGAGCGCCGGGTCTCCGCCGCGCGCGGGATACCAGAGGGTGAGCTGGAGCGGCGACGCGTCCGCCGTGTCCGGAGGGATGGGCCGCAGGCGCAGGCCCACGTTCCACGGCCCCATTTCGAGCGTGCCCCAGAGGGGCGGCGTCACCGCCACCGGCTCCGGAGGGACCAACAGGTAGGTGGGCGCGAACTGTCGCGCGGACTGACAGCCCGTCACGAGCAGCAGCGCGGCCAGGCCTCCGAGCCACGCGAGGCGAGTAGCTTGGGCGCGGGGCCGTCCCTCTGGGGCAACGGGACTCAGAAGATGCCCGAGATGCCAGCCATGCGCGCGCCGGCGACGGGCATCAACCGGGCGGCGGACGAAGATTTGCGAGAGGCATCGGCCTCCACGGTGCCGGTGCGCCCGTGCAGCAGCAGGGGCACCGCCACCCCGAAGGCCGCGCCCAGCACGGCCCCGGTGGCCACGTCGGTGAGGTAGTGCTTGTCCGCGCCCATGCGCAGCAGGCCCACGGACGTCGCCAGCGGTATCCCCACCGCCCAGATCCACCCCTGATGCTCGTACCCGCGCAGCGCGGCCACCGTGCCGGCGGACACCACCAGCGAAAAGGCGAGGTTGGTGTGTCCGCTATAGAACGACAGGTTGTTGTCGCTCGGGTGTTCGGTGAGGCCCTTCTGGTCCTCCGGCAGCACGTGGACGAAGGGGCGCTCGCGACCGGCGAGGAACTTCACCGTCTGGTTCGCCAGCGTCGCCAGCATGGCGCTCTCCAGGATGATGGTCGCGTCCTGGGCGAAGAACCGGTCCGGGCTGTCCGACGCGCGCCCCATCGCGAACTGGAGGCCCATCACTCCGACAGGCAGGACGCCGAAGCCCAGGATGTTGCTCCACGTCCCCGCCCGGTGTCGCGAGGCCTCCGTGTCTCCCGCGAGGCCCCGGCCCCAGCGGTCCACGCGGTTGAGGGTGTCCGTCCCATCCGGTGCCCGGTCGCACCAGCGGCACGTCGCCGGCGCCAGGTCGCTCTTGAAGAAGGCCTCGCTCGAAATCCAGAGCACGGCGGCCGAGCCGGTGATGACGCCATCTCGAGCCCAGTCGAACCGCAGCTCATTCAGACGGGGGGCATCCTTGGCGGACTGCGCCAGGGCTTGCGTGGAGGGAGCGAGCGCGAGGAGGACAGCCAGCGCGAGACTGGAAAAGGACGGGCGCACGGTTCGCAGCATAAGGGGCTTCGTCTCGATTTCGAAGAACCGGATGCGAGCGTGGGAGGGGCAACCGTCGCTGGCGCAAGGCAATGGGTTTGACTACAAGCAGCCGACTTCCATTCGCATTCCGAGGCACCATCGTGAGTGAGCACCCCGTCGATTTGACGGCCGAGACCTTCGAGCAGACGACTGGCAAGCCGGGTCTGGTCCTGGTGGACTTCTGGGCGGAGTGGTGCGGCCCCTGCCGCGCCTTCGCCCCCACCTATACGGCCACCGCGGCGAAGCACCCGGACGTCGTGTTCGGCAAGGTCGACACCGAAGCGGAGCAGGAGCTGTCGGGCCGGTTCGAGATTCAGTCGATTCCCACGCTCATGGCGTTCAAGGACGGCGCCGTGGTCCACCGCTCGAGCGGCGCGATGTCGCCGGCGCGGCTGGACATGCTGGTCAAGTCGCTGAAGACGCTGGACGCCGCCGTGGCCCGTCAGGCCGAGGAGAACAAGAAGCTCACCGAGCAGGGCATCGTCCCTCCCGGCGTCCATCCCGACGCGGAATGGGATGACGGCGACAGCGAGTGGGTCCACGGAGGCAAGGACGCCAAGGGCCGCAACCACGGGCCCTATCGGTACTGGCGCGCGGACGGCACGCTCTGCAACGAGTGCACGCTCGAACACGGCAAGCCGCACGGTCCCTTCAAGCGCTTCCACGAGAGCGGCGAGGTGTCCCAGGACGGCGAGTTCGTGAAGGGCGAGCTGCACGGCCCTCGCACGTGGTTCGCCTCGGACAAGTTCACCACCGAGCGCATGCACGAGAACGGCGTCTCGGAGAAGGTGCGCAAGACGGTCATGACGTATGACCATGGCCGCGTCGTCGGAGTGCAGCACTTCGACGGCGAGGACCGCCGCGTGGTGCCGTCGACGGGGGAGCTGTACCCGGACCGTCCCGCCGGGGTTCCGGTGGAGGCGGAGCTGCGCGAGGACCTGAACCAGTGGTCCCACGTGCACCTGAACGCCGCGGGCGAGCGCCACGGACTGGCGCGGTTCTGGACGCCTGACGGTGAGCTGCTCTGGGAGGGCGAGTTCGTCGATGGCAATCGCCATGGCGTCTACCGCTCGCTGGCGAAGGACGAGTACCTGGACCCTCGGGTGATGTTCGACGAGGGGCGGTTCGAGGGCGACGACGCCTGCGGCACCTGGACGTTGTTCGACAAGGACCGTCAGGTGGTGCTGACGCGCGACCTGGGAGTGGCCCAGGGCGAAGAGGAGATGAAGGCCTCGCCGGTCTTCTCCAACCTGCCCCGGTCGGCCGAGGCGTGGCACGAGTACGCGGGCACGTGCATCGCGGCGCGCAAGTACCGCGAGGCCCTCCTGGCGCTGGCCCGCGCGGCGTCGAGCGACCAGCAGGTGGGGCCGCTGAAGGAGTGGGTGGAGCGAGTGGCGCTGCCGCGCACGCCGGAGAACGCGCGGGCGACGGCGGGTCAGGTGCTGGAGAAGGCGTCGGGCTCGTGGGCGGCCATGTCGGAGACGCTGGTCCACGGTGGCGACGTGGCCATGTTGTTGCGGGGCTACGCGGTGCTGCTGGACCAGACGGACCGGCCTCGGGCGGCGCTGGACTTCATCAACGCGGCGCTGCTGTTCGACCCGACGCAGACGGCGTTCCTGTTCACGCGCGGCCTCATCCTGCTGAACCTGGGGCTGGACGAGCATGCGCTGCTGGACGCCGACGGGCTGGCGAAGGTGGAGCCTCGCACGGCGGACTTCCTGCGGGCCTATGCGCGCTGCCTCTTTCCCCGGTTCGATTTCTGGCCAGCGAAGGAGACGCCGCACTCGACGTACGACAGCCTGCCGGAGAAGCCCGCGCAGCAGCTCAAGGCCATCCAGCGCGTCATCCAGAAGTACGCGACGCGGCTGCAGATGCTCCGCGCGGAGCTCCTCAAGCGCTTCAAGCCGGGCGCGTCCATGCCCTGGATGCCGCCGGACGTGTCGGCGCTGCTGCCGGACGGGCCGGTGGAACTGGCGGAGGATGAAGTGGAGATTGGCGAGGACTCGGTCTCCGTGGACGAGTCGCTCGCCGTGACGACGCTGGGCCTGCCGGACCTGGTGCGCACGGCTCGCGCGGACTGGGCCGCGCTGACGTGGCTGCTGTGGGCGTGTGGTGAGACGCAGCTCGCGATGCCTCGGAAGTTGTCGCCGCCGAAGGACTTCGGCCACGCGGCGGGCATGGCCAGTCAGCGACTGTGGCGCGCGAGGGATCGCCGCGTGACGGGTGGCCGGGGCGCGAAGGCATCGGGCGCCGCCAGCTTCAAGTTCGAGGGAATCGACATCGACGAGGTCCACCCCAACCTGGTGGGCATCGTCGAGCAGCAATATGGCGAGGTGCAGGCGATGTTCTACTGGATGGCTGACAGCGACAATGTGTCTCCCTGGCAGGACAACCTGAGGGGGAGCTGAGTCATGAACAGGACTCCTCGAAAGGTCGAAATCGCGGACCCGCTCTGGACCGCGCTGGAGACGATGAGCCGGGAGATGGGCGTGGACCGCGACGTCCTCGTCAACCAGGCGGTCTTCTCGCTCGCGCGTCAGTTCGGGTTCATCCAGCCGACGCAGATCAGCCTCACGGATGCGGTGGCTGTCGCCGCGCCCGCGCCCGTGGCTCGGCCGGTGGCTGTCGTCGCCCCCGTGCCCGTGGAGCCGGTACCGGTCGAGGCGAAGCCCGCCGCCAGCGAGGGCACGCCTCCGAGCGTCGAGGTCGCCGAGCGCGTCCGGGAGCTTGTCCGCGACGTCGAGCAGAAGGTGGAGCCGAAGCCCGCGCCCGCGCCCGTCGAACTGGCGGATGCGGAGGAGGACGAGTCCAAGACCGGGGAGCATGAAGGCGCGCCGGTGGTGGATGAGGCTGCCGCGAGTGATGTGGCGCCGGAGGAGTCGACGGCGGCTGTCGTCGCGGAGGCGCCAGTCGATGTGGAGGCGCTGCGAGCGGCGGTCGCGGATCGAGTCCGGGACCTCGTGCGCGACGCGGACCAATGGGTCGAACCCGTGGACGCGAAGCCGGAGGTCGACTCGGACGAGGAGGATTCGGACGAGGACTCGGATGATGAGGACTCGGACGACGACTCCGACGAAGAGGCCTCGGACGACGACGCGAATGACGCGGACTCGGATTCCGACGACGACTCGGACGACGCGGACTCCGACGACGAGAGCTCGGACGACGACTCGGCTGATGCGGACGACGAGGACTCCGACGACGAGGAAGCAAGGGCTTCGGACGAGGCTGCTTCGGGCGAGGACTCCGACGACCAGGCCGCGGATGAGTCGTCGGGCGACTCCGATGATGAGGCGTCGGGGGACGAGGACGAGGACACCGGCGAGGTCGCCGCTGCGTCCGCTGCTCCTGCGCTGGCGGATGAGGATTCCTCCGAACTGGTGACCCAGGCGAAGGACGAGCGGAAGTCAGGTGCTGGTGTCAGGCCGGACAAGACCATCATCGTCCAGGCACCGCCTGAGCTGAAGGTGACCGTCAAGCTCGACGAGGGCGAGCCCGTGCTCGTCGCGCGAGAGCGGTTCATCATCGGCCGTGGGCCGAGCGCGGACCTGATGGTGAAGTCCGCGAGGGTGTCCCGCGAGCACGCGGCGATTCTGCGAGACGGTGACGACGTCTTCATCGAGGACCTCAAGTCCTCGAACGGCACGTGGTTCGACAACACCCGCATCAGCCGTCGGCAGGTGGCGGATGGTGAGGAGTACCTGCTGGGCGGCATCCGCATCACCTTCTCGCTGACCACCTGAGCGGCGAGCCGCGCCCTCCGCCTCCACGGTCCTTCGGGACGGTGGAGGCGGTCGTGGGCTTCAGCGAGGCAGTGACACCGAAGAGACCCAGAAGCGCTTGGGCAATGGCGCCGTGGTTCCTCGGAGGATTCGGTCGCGCAGGCGGGCCTCGGTCACCCACACCGTGCCCTCGTTCGACACGGTGAGGTTGACGGGCGACTCCAGTCCCGAGGCGAGCACCTCCAGCATCCTCGGGCCCTTGGACTTCCCGAGCACGTCGATGCGGATGAGCCGTCCGTCGCCGCTCTGAATCGAACCCTCGACGAGCAGCAGTCGTCCATCCGGTGCGAAGCGCATCCCATCCGGGTTTTCGAGACGACGAGGCAGCTGCACCTCGGTGACGCCAGGCGACGCGCCGGGCCGAATCAAGAAGAGCCGGCCCGGCCCGAAGGTATTGATGGCGAGCGTGCGCCCATCTGGAGCGAGCGCGATGCCAGCGGGGCCGACGGTGCTCATGCCCGTGCCCTGCGCCTTGAAGCGCGGGTCGGTCACCGAGGTCTCCAGATGCTCACTCCCGGGCCGCAGATGGAGCACGGAGCCACGGACGCTCTCCGTGACGAAGATGCCGCCATCCGGCGCCACGGTGAGGTCATTGCCGAGCGCGCCTTCCGGCAGGAAGACGACTTTGCGCAGCTCACCGGTGCGGGCATCGAGCGCGAAGATTCGAGCCGTGCGCGCACCCACGGCACCCTTGGGGCGCAGCAGGCCCATGGCATCGGGAGATGTCCCCCACAGCAGGTTCCGAGGCGCATCGAGGCGGAGGCTCGTCACGGAGAACACCTGCTCCGAGCCGGCAAACAGCTCTGTCCATGCGCCGCCGGGCGCGCGTCGGAGCACCCGACCATCCGCCACGGAGCCGACGTAGAGCGTCCCGTCCTGTGCGTGGGCGATGCCGTTCGGAATCGTGAAGCCGGCTGGGAGGGGCAGTTGCTCGGACGAGGAGGGACGCGGTCTCGCGCTCATGCCGGAAGCCGAGGTGGAGGACGCGAGAGGCGGCGCCGCCGGAGTGGAGGTGAGCAGCAGGGTGGTCAATGCACCAGCGAGTGGCGAGTACATCCGGGGACTCCCAAGGCAAGGAGAGGGGACTTCGTCGAGCCGCACCGTGCGGATTCGCGGAGGAGCACAAGGCCCGTGGGCACCGCCGTGCTTCTTCGCCACAGCGTGGCTGGAGGTGAGGACGGTGTGTCCTGTGCCTCGCGGGTACAGGAAGGAAGTAACCCGGGAGCGGCGTCCCATCATCGAGAGTGGGCGCACTAGACTCGTGCGGAAGTCGCAACAATCGGAGGTCGGGCGTGGAGCGCTTGGAGTTGAGGGACCGACTGGAGGACATGCTGGGCTTCTCCGCGGTGGCGAAGGCGCTGAGCTTCGCGGATGCGGCGAGGGAGCTGAGGGTGAGCTCCTCCACGCTGAGCCGGCGGGTGGCTCGGCTGGAGGCCGCGCTGGGCACCGCGCTGCTGCGCCGGACGACTCGCCGTGTCTCGCTCACCGAGGCGGGCGCGCTGTACCTGGAGCGTTGCACGGATGTGCTCCAGCGCGTCGAGGAGGCGGAAGCGCTCGTGTCCGGGCTCGGAGGTGACCCGAAGGGAAGGCTTCGCGTGGCCCTGCCCAACCTCTTCGGTCAGCTCCAGCTCGCGCCGCTCATCCCGGACTTCATGCGGCGATATCCTCGCATCGAGCTGGAGTTGACCTTCCAGGACCGTTACGTCGACCTCGTCGAGGAAGGCATCGATGTCGCCATCCGGATTGGCGCGTTGCCGGACTCCAGCCTCGTGGCTCGACGCCTGGCCACGGTGCGGCGCCTCCTGGTGGCGTCGCCTCGCTATCTACGAGGGCGAAAAGCGCCGGTGAAGCCACAGGACCTCGCGTCGCATCCCTGCCTCCAGTTCAGCCACTTCGCGGACGGGGAGACCTGGACGTTTGCGAAGGGGGCGGAGTGCGCCACGGTTCGAGTGAGGCCCGCGCTGAGGGCGGACAACGCGGAGGCGCTGCGGCTCGCGGCGCTGGGGGGCTGTGGTGTCTCGGCGCTGGCGACCTTCCTGGTGGGAGAGGATCTGCGGGCAGGTCGGCTCGTGAAGGTGTTGGAGGACTGGTCGATACCGGAGGTGGGGGTGTTCGCCATCCATCCGCCGGGGCGACTGGTGGCGTCGAAGGCACGGGCGTTCGTCGCCTTCATGGCGGAGCGGCTCGCCGGTGAACCGTGGGAGGAGGGGCGCTCCACGGCGCTCGGTGGGCGGGCGCGTGAGTGATAGGACTGGGGCCGCCGGATTCCGGAAGCGTCATCGCCGTGGCGCGGAATGGACCGCGACTCCCGGAGTTCGAGCGACCTCTCATGGACCTCATTCCCGCCGCGGAGTTTCCGTTCCTGGCCTTGTCCACGTTGTTTGCCCGTTCGTTCGAGGGCTACTTCGTCCCGATTCCCGACTCACCGCAGGCCTTCGATGCGCGGGTGCGGAGCGATCACATCTCGCTCCTGGAGAGTCGGGTCGCCCGTGTGGACGGTGAACTCGCGGGGCTGGTGTTGATGGCGAGGAGAGGGCAGGTCAGTCGCGTCGCGGGCATGGGCATCATTCCCAGCCGACGCGGACAGGGCCTGGGCGGTGCGATGTTGCGGCCGTTGCTGGAGGCGGCGAGGGCTCGAGGGGATTCGCGGATGGTGTTGGAGGTCATCGAGCAGAATGCGCCCGCGATGAAGCTCTACGAGAAGCTGGGCTTCCGTCGCGTGAGGAGACTCGTCGGGTTCGTGGGGATGCCGACGCCGGAGGCGGGGGCACTGGAGGAAGTGGCCTTGAGTGAGTGCGCCAGGCTGCTGCCGGACGGGTTGCCATGGCAGCTCGAGGCAGCGACGGTGCACGGACTGTCGTCTCCGGTGAAGGCGTTCCGCTTGGGGCCGGCCTGCGCGGTGGTGGCGGATGTGTCCGCGCCGGCGCTGGGACTGCGGTCGTTCGTGGTGGAGCCCGCGTCACGAGGTCAGGGCGCGGGACGGAGGTTGCTGCGGGCCCTGGCGGCCGCGCACCCGGGCAAGACAGTGTCGGTGGGTGCCATCGTCCCAGAGGGACTGTGCGAGCGCTTCTTCCTGGGGGAGGGCTTCACGCATCCTTCACTGTCTCAGTGGGAGCTCGAGCTCGACTTTTCGGCGGACGCGAAGTGAGTGTGCCTCAGGGTTCGCGCCAGGCTTGCTCTGGGAGAGGCTTGAAGCTCGAAAGGAGCGCGAGTCGCGGGATGAGGACATCATGCTCCCGGCCTGGCAACCCCCGCGACTCCGCGAGCCGAAGGAGCGCGAGCCCGTTGATGTAGACCTTGCCCTCCGTGGCGTACAGCTCGCGGTCGAAGTCGAGTTGCTTCCGGTACTCGCGCATGAGGGTCTGCCGTGCGTCGAGCATCTGCGTGAACGAGGCGTGAAATCGGGTGGACTCGTTCTCCAGCAGCGACTCGCACACCTGGAAGAAGGGCGAAGGGCTGTCTGCTTCGAGCTGCCGCCAGCGCATCAGGACCTGACGAAGTCCCGCTTCTTCGGGCGCGGGGTGGACCATCCTGTGAAGGCAGTGAAAAAAGATGAAGTCCTCTTCATCCTCCCAGCCGGGGGTGGCGGTGCCTGGGGAGAGTGCCGCGATGCGCCGGGCTGTTTGCAGGTCGCCCGCCGCGAGTGAGGCGAGGAAGCCCACATCGTTGCTTGCGGCCATGGCCCTGGGGCTGACCTGCAAGCCGGTGGTCGAGCGCTCCAGAAGATGCAGTCGGACCTGGCCTGCCTTGCACAGCAGCTCCCCGAATCGATTTGAATCGGCCTCGCGCAACAACGCGCAGAGGGCGAGGACGCGATAGGCCACGGAGATCGACGCCAACGTGTCTCCGGTTTCCTTTCCTTGTGTTGTCGTGGCGAGGGCACGTCGGAGCTGAAACAGGGCGTTGGTCTGCGCCAGCTCGAGGGGGTCGTGCCTCATTGGATATCGACCTTGACGCCCAAGCCGTGGAACACGGCGCCCGTCATGCCGGCTCGCTCGAAATGCTCTCGCAAGTCCTCGCGCATGAGGATGAGCTTGGGCATGGCTCCGAGTCGGAAGAGGTTGGTGGAAGGGTCCACCGCATCATCCCGGAGATAGAGGCGCCGGATGCGCTCGAACTCGCGTTCCCCCTCGAGGCTGGTCCTCCGGGCACCGAAGCTCCGGTCGATATCCGCCCAATCCCGAGTCCCCAGGACGTTGACGATATGGAGGTCGTCGGCCACGACGCGGCCCTTGGTGTTGAGCAGGGAGAAGGGGAGGTACTCGATGTCCGCGGTGGCGTGCTGGGAGAGCAGCTCCTTCATCCGCTTCGACACCATGAAGTAGCCCAGGGCATTGGGCACCACATCGGCGATGAGGTTCCCCTTCACCTCGGGGGCCATCTGGAATCGCAGGCCAGCCGGATACTCCGAGCCCATGGCGATGCCTCGGCTGGGTCGATGAAACTTGGGCAGCGCTGTGGGGAACTTCCAGATCTGGCAGAAGGCCTCATTCGTGCTGTCGCCTTCGAGAATGAACCAGTTCATGTTCGTCGCGCCCATGGAAGGTGTCACCGTTTGAATGCGGTGGGCAGGTCGTTGATGTGCGTTCCGAGATGGGTCCGGCCATATCTGACGATGAGCCAGTACTCCTCTTGTTGCCACTTCTCGAGTGCGGACTTCATGTCGGCGGCGACCTGCTTCTTGGTGTTCTTGCAGCCCGTGTCCTTGATGACGGAGAGCTTCTTCTTGAACTCGTTCAGCTTGGTCGTGCACCGCTGAGCGTACTGGGTATCCTTTCCGTGGCGGCCTTGATGCACCGGCAGTCCGAGCACTTCGGCGATGGCTTGGGTGCAGGGCAGGATGATGATGTTCTTTCTGGAGTTCAGGTTGTATTTGACCTCGTCCTGGAGAATGACGAGCTCATCGTGGTCCAGGCACTCGAAGACGGTCTCAGCGGGAAGGATGTGGTGGTACTCGTTGAAGAACGGGCGGATGGCCTGTTTGTAGTTCTGACCCTCGAAGTCCCATGCGCCCTTTTTGTCCGTTGGGTTCACGGGCTGGTGCTCATCCCGCTTCCCGCTCTTGGGCATGCGCCCCTCCGCCACCTGGATTGCGAACGTGACTCCCTTCAGTCGCTCCGCGGCGGTTCGAAAGGTCCCAGGCCCCGTCTTCCAGGCGCCCTTCCTGGGGTCGCTGGTGTCCAGTTCGTAGAGGTTCTTCTTGGCGCTGAGCCCCTTGGTTTCGTCATAGCCATTGGCCTTGAAGGCGCAGGCCGGGTATTGCTTGCTGGGTTTGTGGTCGTTCTTGTGCTTGTAGAGACAGCCCGTGGAGGAGTCCTTCTTGGGGTGCTTCTCCGCGGCGTCGAGTTCCCGCCAGTGCTTGCTGGACGTCATTGGCACACCTCGATTGCATTCACGGGCGACTGAGATGGAGCGCACCTCTGCTGCCATCGTCGCCGCTGACCCAGAACAGGACTTTTTCCTCGGAGACATAGCCGCGCTCCAGGCCACGTACGCCCATGCAGATTCCCGCCGCGCCGCTCGCCGCGCCCAGCTCCCCGAAGGTGGCTGCGGGGTACCACTCGCGGGAGTGATTCAGGACCTTGTTGGCACGGAGTTGTACGAGCGCGTGCCCCCAATCGTTGGCGCGGTAGGCATCACCATTGAGCGTCGCGATGACGAGCCGAGGCGCTTCACCATGGTCCGGCAATGGCTCCAGCGTATCGCGGATGCACTTCGCCAGACCCCGTCCCAGGCTGGGAGTTCGTGACAGGCGGTGAAAGGGTTCGGCATGCCCATGGGAAGAGTCGAGGATGGCCAGAATCCTGGCTCCGCGACGAAGAGCGGCCTCGGCTCGTTCGAGGAGGATGAAGCCCGCGGCTTCTCCTGGAAGGAAGCCCACCGGATTGTCCGGTCCCTTCAGCAGCCCGAGCGCGTCGAGTGCCTCGGCGTGCCGTGCTTCCACCAGACTGTCGACCCCTCCGACGATGCAGCTGTCCACCGCTCCCGCCTCGAGCTGGTGCGCGGCGTGTTGGAGTCCTTGGACGAATCCCGCCTCCCCGAAGAAAAGGGACTGTTCCTGAAGAGGCGCTGGAAGCGGGGTGGTCGCGAGGATTCTCTGAAGCAGCCCGTGCTGGAGTTGTTCTCGGCGAAAGGTGTGGCGTGAGGGAAGCTCCTCCCGTTCCTCGAACCGTTGCCAATAGAAGTCGCTGGGCGCCGCGAGAAACAGCGCGCAGCGTGACTTCGCGTGAAGCCCCGTGCGCGGCAGTAGGTCGAGCAATGCTTGCGAGGCAAGCGCAGTCAGGCGCGCGAGGCCGGAGAATCCCTCGGTGACCCAGGGGATGGAGTGGCCTCTGGCGGGCTCGAGCTCATGGTGCTCCGAGTCCCAGAGCTGGACGTCCTCCAGGGCGCTGATGCGGACGACGCCCGCTCGACTGGCCGCGCAACTGGCGACGACGCCATCCCCAATCGACGACACCATTCCCAGCGCGGTGATGCCGAGCTTCCCGTTGAGCCGTCGATTCGGCGTGTGGGACTCCGGGATGCGTCGCGGCGTGGGCGTCTCGAACGCGGGGCGCGCGGTGTCGCTGAGCTCCTTGAGTGGGCGATTCAGGTTCAGCTTCTTGTCGAAGGCTTGCGCATCCTGAAGCGCCGCGCGCTGGCTGTCGGAGAAGGCCCGAGAGGGGATTTGAAGCCGGCCTCGGCTTCGCAAGTGAATCTCCTGGGCGAGCACATGACATCGCCTCATGGGCACCCAGGAATAGGATTCGAAGAGCCCGGCGGGAGTCAGCGGCCTCCCCAGGAGGTATCGGGTGTTCTTCTGGAATCGCGAGCGGTGTGTCTCCCACCAGTGACGGACAGCCTCGGGGGCGGCGAACGGGAGCTCGTCTTCTGGACTGCTCGCCTCGACTTCGCTGTCGTCGAGTTCCCGTCCGGAAGTGGGGGCCAGGAAGTGTTGCTCGAGTCGGAGTCCGGTGATGGCGCAGAAGGACTCCGCCGCCCGACTCCCCAGCGCCTCGTGTGAGAGCAGCTCCAGGCATTGCTCGGCTGCTTCAATTCGACCGCTGAAACCCAGTGCCCACAAGCACGACGGGCCGATGTCCACGGACGAGGCGCGCTCCAGCAGGAAGCGCAGATCCGCATCGTCACCTCCGAGTCCCAACAGGAGTCGCGGAAACGCACCGCCCTCCTGGGTGGGGACGGAGAGCCTCCGACAGTGTGCCCATGCCGCGTCCACGCCAAGAACGAGCGCGGTGATGAGGGCGTTGTCCCGCAGGAGTTCATTGTCCCCAGCCAGGGCCACATTCACGGCCCTGGATTCAACGGGCTCCTTCGTGAAGCGCGCGGCTTTCAGGGCGGCGCAGCGCACCTCGGACGAGGCATGGACCAGGAGTGACTTCAACAGCGGCCCGGGCTCGGCATGCCAGGCTACGAGCACCTCCATCGCGGCGGCCTGGAGGTGCGGTTCACTCGACTCGAGCAAGGCGTGAAGGCGAGGAACGCAGCATGGAAGGGGACGCAGCTCGAGCGCCCGTTGGAAGCACGCCCGCTCTTCATTTTCCGCGTGTTCGAAGTGCTCCAGGACGCAGTGCCTGTCACTCTCGGCGCCTGTGGCCAACAGCACCAGGGCAGAGGCCGTGAGCGTCTCCGTGTCTTCCTGTTCGAGTGCGGGGTAGAGCAGCCTCCTCGCGACTTCGGGTCCGCCCAGAGCGAGGGCGTCGAGGTGCGCGAGCAAGCGACGCTCGATTCCTGCTGCCACTTCCTCCAGGGTGAACCTGGGCGAGTGAAGCGCCCGCTCCCACTGGGTGAGCAGGAAGCCCGCCTCGTGGAGATGGTCTTCGAATACTTCCCATTGGAGCCTGGAAGGCATGGGAGGTCATCACTCGTCGACGGGGTTCCTGCAGCACAGACACCTGGGCTCTTCCTGGGTGCCTCCCTGGGCCACGGCGGGGGGCTGGATGAGCGGCACGGGCGGCGTGTTCTTGTCGTTGTGCAGCATCAAGTCGAAGGCTCGCGCGACGTTCTGGCCTTCCACCTTCACGTCGAAGGAGAAGTTGATGAACTCGGCCTTTCCCTTCGTCTTGCCGGACGCCACGCCCCCGCCGGCCGTGCCCGCCTCGTCGCCGGTGCTCGTGCTGAAGTGCGAGTCCTTCAGGCACATGGGATTGCCTTCGACGCTGACTTGCTTGCTTCCCTTCGCGGTGTCGCAGGACTGGGCGACATTGGGATAAGGGATGGGAATCGGTCCGCCGGGACTCGGCGTCTTGCAGAGGTCTGGCATGGCGACGCTGACGCCGTCGCTGTCCTTGGTCACGACAGACATCTTGTTGACGCCCACGGTGGTGGCCATTGGGTCCTCCCTTGCGGCGTCCCCCCGTGAGGCGCGCGGCGCATTGGAGGCGTCAGGGTAGGTCGGTGCCGGGAGGTCCAGCGCGGGGCGAGGCGGGTCTTCGTCGGCTACCGAACGACCTTCGCTCCCCATGCGCTGTTTCGAACGTCATTCGAGTCGGGGTGACGATGAGAAGGAGTTCGCCCAAGGAGCAGCGCCGGAAGCGGGAGGAAGCCATCCTCCCTGAGTTCCTGGCGGAGAGTCCGCCGCGCCTGGCCCCCGAGATGGAGGCCCTGGCCTCCGGTCAGGACGTCTTCCGGGGGCGTCCCGAGTGACGAGCCCGGCGCCCGGATGCTCCGGGGCTTCGGGATAAACCCGGCACGGAGGTGAGATTCACTCGCGAATCGGGTGAATCAGGTGGGCAGGCAGGCGGGCTCGCGAACACACTGGGCGGCGAGCGCGGAATGGAGCATGAAAGCGACCCCTCTGGTCGTTCTACACTCCGCACATCCATGGCCCGCCCCGTCCGCACCCTCCACGTGTTCCCCGATGCCGGTCGGCGTCAGGCCGCCTTGCGGGCGGAGCGGAACGCTCGGGGCCTGGCGTTGGGGACGGACCTGCTCACCTGGGATGAGCTGCTGGGGGCCCTGGGCGGCGCACGCGAGCTGAATCGCCGTCCCTGCCCGGCGGTGGGCGCGCGTGCGGTGCTGGCCTCGCTGGGCCCGTTGCTGGGGCCCACGCACTTCGGGGAGTACGTCCGGGAGCCGGCCTTCGCGCGCGCGGGGCTGGAGGTGCTGCTGGACCTCAAGGCGGGGCGCCTGTCGCCGCGCGAGCTGCAGGACGCGGTGGAGGTCCTCCCGCCCGAACGGCAGAAGCACGTGCGGGTGCTCGCCCGGCTGTACCACCTGTACGAGCAGAAGCTCGCCGAGCTGGGGCTCGCCGACCGCGAGGACGTGCTCCGGGGCTCACGCGAGGCGCTGGGGCGCGGCGAGTGGCCCTCGAGCTGGGATGGCGTGGGCACGCTCGTCCTGCACGGCGTCTACGACGTGCGGCCCTCGGGCCTGGAACTGCTGCTGGCGCTGGCGGCCGCGTGTGAGTCGCGGCGCGTGACGCTGCGGGTGGAGACGCCGGTGGGTGGCTCGCCGGTGGCGGACGCGGCGCTGGCCTCGCTGTTCCGTGCGTTCGAGAACCGTGGCGAGACGATGCCGCACGTGGACCTCTTCAAGGCGGACGTCACCTTCGAGGCCCGGCCCTTCATCGACCTGGGGCGCTTCGTCTTCTCGCCCCGCGCGCCGCGCGACGTGCTGAAGGACGCGCAGTTCCAGCCTCGCGTGTGGAGCGCGGCCACGGCCCGCGACGAGGCGCGGCTGGTCGCTCGGGACGTGCGCAGGCTCATCTCCGATGGCGCGTCGCCCGCGGACATCGCCATCGCCTACCGTGAGCTGGGCCCGGAGGCCGGGTGGCTCGCGGAGTCCCTTGGGGAGCTGGGCGTGCCGGTGCGTCTGCCCTGGGGCGAGCCGCTCGCGCTGGCGGGGCCGGTGCGCCTGGCGCTGGACCTGCCGCTCCTGGTGGAGGATGGCTTTCCGGCCGAGCGCGTCGCGGAGCTCGTCGGCAGTCGCTATGCGCCGACGCTGTCGCGCGGAGGTCCGGAGGCTCCCGCGAGCCTCTTCGCGCTGGCGGCCGTGCGCGATGACCGGCTGGGCGCCTCGCGCGGACGCGGTGCCTATGACGTGCGCCTGGAGGGGCTCGCGCGTCGCCTCCAGGCGTTGCAGAGCGCGCAGAAGAAGGACGCGAACGCGCGCATCCACGCCGTGCGCCTGCTGCGCGAGCGCTGCCAGTTGCTGGTGGATTACTGCCGACGGATTCCCGAGAAGGGCACCGTCGCGGAGCTGCTGGCCACGTGGTGGCACGTGGTGGAGCGGCTGGGGTTGATGGACTCCGAGGGCGTGCTGGAGGCTCGTGACGAAGGCGGGCTCGCGGCGCGCGCCCTGGATGCGCGAGCCCGTGACGAGGCCGCGCGCGAGGCGCTCCGGCAGCGCGTTCAGGGGTTGCTGAGGACGATGAAGTCGGTGGGGGGCGGTCCGGTGCTGCGCCGTCGCACCTTCGGCCGCTGGCTGCGCGATGCGATGGTGGACGCGCACCTGCCCGCGCGGGGACCTCGTGGCGCCGCGGTGGAGGTGCTGGAGGCCGCCGAAGTCCCGGGGCGCTCGTTCCGTCACCTCTTCCTCGCGGGGCTCACCGAGGGGCGCTTCCCTGGCCGCAATGCGCCCTCGCCGCTGCTCGGGGACGCGGAGCGCTCGGCGCTCAACCAGCACCTGGGGCGGGATGTGTTCCGGCTCACGGGCGGCGAGTTCGAGGAGCGCGCGCCATGGCGGCTCACCGAGGACCGGCTGCTGTTCGCCAGCGCGCTCGCGGCGGCGGAGGAGACGCTGAGCCTGTCGTTCTCGATGGAGGGCTCGGGAGGGCAGGAGCAGGTGCCGTCCTCGTTCCTGGAGGAGGTGCGCCGGCTCACCGCGCTGACGTGGCAGCCGCGCTCGTTGCCGCCCATCCCTCCGCTCGACGAGGTGCTGTCCGAGTTCGAGCTGCGTCGCTGTGTCGCGCTGGAGGCCCTGTCGCCTCCTCGGCTGCGCGTCACCGAGCCGGACGCCGCGGCGTCGCTGCTCAAGAGCCACTTCGACAAGGAGGCCTGGTACTCGGGCGCCAGGGAGTTGTCGCTGGTGGAGGTGGAGCGGCTGTACTTCTTTGGCGACAAGGACAAGCAGCCGGGGAACTACACGGGCTCGGTGGACAGGAACACGCTGCGCGCGTCGTTGCGCGAGGCGTTCCGGTTCGACCTCACGCGGCCGTTGTCCGCTTCCGCGCTCGCGCGCTTCGGCAACTGTGGCTTCCAGGGCTTCCTCACGTACGGCCTGAAGGTGCCCGAGCCGGACCGCCCGGGTGAGGAGTTCGACGCGCGAGGGCGTGGCACCTTCTGGCACCGCGTCGTCGAGGAGGTGTTCCAGGCGCTCAAGGAGCACCAGCTGCTGGGCAAGGCGCCGGAGGATGTGCCGGACGAGGTGCTCGACACGGCGCTCCAGTCCGCGGTGGCGCACTTCGAGAGGTTCCACCACGTGGGGCACCCCGCGCTGTGGAAGCTGGCGCACGAGAAGGCGCGGGCGATGGCCCGTCGCATCCTGGTGGATGAGCGGCGCGGGCTCCCATTCGAGCGGATGCTGCCGGAGGGCTTCGAGCTCAAGTTCGGTCCCGCCGCCCAGGACGACCGCTGGCGCAGCGTCATCCTCCCCATCGAAGGGGACGCCATCGTCTTCGAGGGGACCATCGACCGGCTCGACGTCGCGGGCTCCGAGGTGGGCGTCATCGACTACAAGTCCGGGCGCCTGGACAAGAACGAGCTGAAGAAGAAGCTGCTCACGTCGGACTTCCAGTTGCCGCTGTATCTCTTCGCGGCCCGGGAGAGCGGGCATGCGACGGCGAGCCAGGCCGCGTGGTTCTCGCTGCGCACCGGCAACACCATCCACCTGTCGGAGGTCGTCCCCGCGCAGGAGCTGGAGGAACTGCTGTCGACGGACCCCGAGGTGCGGGCGAAGGTCGCGGCGAAGGAGGGCGGACGCAACCTGCCCAACGCGGTGGAGTCGCTGGTGAAGACGCTGCGAGCGGGCCAGTTCCCCGCGCGTCCGCAGGACTGCGGCGCGTGTGGCTTCCGCGCCGTGTGCCGCATCACCGACCGCCAGATGACGGAGGAGGGGGGATGAGCGCGGAGCCCTCCCTGCTGGCGCTGGAGCGCAACCTCGCGTTGATGGCGGGTGCCGGCGCGGGCAAGACGTACAGCCTGGTGACGATGACGCTGCACCTGTTCGCCGGTGCGCGAGAGGCGGGCGCTCCGATTCGCCCCGCGCGGCTGTGCATGTTGACCTTCACGGACAAGGCCGCGGCGGAGATGCGCTCCCGCGTGCGTCAGCGCCTGGATGGGCTGGCCCAGGGCGATGTCCGACTGGAGCAGGAAGAGACGCTGCGCGAGTCGCTCGAGCGGCTGGGCCGGCCCTTCCCATTGCCCGATGAGTGGCGGCAGATGCGCGAGGAGCTGGGCGCGGCCACGGTGGGCACGTTCCATTCGCTCTGCGGCCAGTTGCTGCGGCGGGCCCCTCCGGCGGTGGGCATCGACCCGAGCTTCGAGGTGCTCGACGAGCTGGAGGCCTCCAGCCTGGTGCAGGACGTGGCCGAGCGCGTGGTGCTGGACGCGCTGGAGGCGGGCGACGCGCAGGTGCGCGAGCTGTGTCAGGAGCTGGGCTTCTCCGACTCGGGCTTCTCCGATGGGTTGGTGGCGGCGCTGGTGTCCGTCTACGGCAAGCTGCGCGAAGAGGGGCTGAAGGCGGCCTCCGCGGCGGTCGGCGACGCGGCCGAGGCGCGCGCGGAGTTCGATGACGCGGTGACGGAATGCCTGCGGTTGTGCGCGGACGCCCGCGCGCTGGATGCGAAGGGCGAGTGGGGCCAGTTGGTGGGCGCGCTGGAGAAGGCGCTCCATGGAATGACGGCGGAGAACTTCCAGAAAGGTGACCGCTACCCCTGGCTGCGCGCCTGCTTCGCGACGGACACCCGCAACATCGCTCGACTCAGCAAGGGCGCCGCCACTCCCGTGAAGGAGCTGTACTGGCGCATCTACAAGCGCAAGAGCAAGAGTGACGCTCCGGTGCGCATGCTGGTGGATGTCTGGGCCGCGTGGCACACCGCTCCCTTCGAGGCCACGTTCCGCGAGCTGCTGGGCCGCGTGGAGACCCGGCACGACGCGGAGTTCTCCCGGCGCAACGTCTTCGACTTCACGTCGCTCCTGGTGAAGGCGAGGGATTTGCTCAGGGACCATCCCGAGTTCCGCCGACAGGCGCAGGAGCGCGTGGGCGCGCTGATGGTGGACGAGTTCCAGGACACCAACCGCCTCCAGTTGGAGCTGGTGTTGTTGCTCGCGGAGCG
The DNA here is from genome assembly GCF_024198215.1 of Myxococcus qinghaiensis. GTDB lineage: Bacteria > Myxococcota > Myxococcia > Myxococcales > Myxococcaceae > Myxococcus > Myxococcus qinghaiensis. The sequence continues at coordinate 56,489 of NZ_JAKCFA010000006.1, read as the reverse complement.
GCGCGAGGAAGGTCCGCGCGAGCTGCCACCGGACGTGGACCTGGTGTCCGCGCTGCCACTGGAGCCCGCGTTCCTCTGCGCGGTGGGAGACCGCAAGCAGTCCATCTATGAGTTCCGTGGCGCGGATGTCTCCGTGTTCACCGTGCTCGCGCAGAAGATTGTCGACGAGGGCGGCACGCGAGGCTTCCTCCAGCAGAACTTTCGCTCGGTGCCGGGGCTCCTGGCCTTCTTCAACCACGCCTTCGCCGGGGTGCTGGTGGCGGCGGACTCCCAGGCGCCGCGTCCGTTCGAGGTCATCTACGTTCCGGAGGAGGACGACCTGTCTCCACGGCGGACCTCGCTCTCCGAGACAGCGGCGGTGGAGCGGCTCCACCTGGAGGAGCAGGAGACCGCGGGCGACCTGCGCTGGCTGGACGCGGACTGCGTGGCGCGACGGCTGCGTATCCTGCTCGCGCCAGGCGCGGCTCCCACCGTGGCACGCGAGGACGGTGAAGGCGCCCGGCCCGCTCGCGGTGGTGACGTGGCCATGCTGTTCCGGACCTTCACGCACCTGGAGATCTACCGCCAGGCGCTCATCCGTCACAACGTGCCGCACCGGGTGCTGCGCGGACGCGGCTTCTACGGAGCGCAGGAGGTGCTGGACCTGGCCTCGCTGCTGGCGCTGCTCGCGGACTCGGAGGACGCGCTCGCCTTTGCGGCCGTGCTGCGCTCGCCGCTGGTGGGGTTGTCGGACGCGTCGCTGTTCCATCTCGCTGGAGAGCAGCCGCTGTCACTCGCGTCCGAACGCTTGACGGATGCAGCGGTGCTGACGGAGCTGTCGGAGCGCGAGCGGATGCGCCTGTCGGAGTTCCTGGCGGCGTTGCCGGTGTTGCGTCGCGAGCGGGACCGCCTGGGCGTGAGGGAGCTGCTGCTCGCGGCGCTGGACATGACGGGGTATCGCGAGGCCCTGGCGGGCTCTCCCTATGCGGAGCAGGCGAGCGCCAACGTGGAGAAGCTGCTGGCGCTGGCGTCGCGGCGGGACGAGCGCGGCACGGGGGGCTGCGTGGCCTTCGCGCGCGAGCTGCGCATGCTGGCCGAGTCCAAGCCCAACGAGGCGCAGGCGGACCTGCTGGACGCGGGAGACCCGCGCGCGGTGCAGTTGCTCACCATCCACCGCGCCAAGGGCTTGGAGTGGCCCATCGTCGTGGTGCCAGGCATGGGCAGCAGGCGGCGGAGCACCTCAGGGCGCGCGCACTTCGAGCGCTCGCACGGCATCGCCCTTCAGCCGTGGGTGCCTGACTCGCTGGAGGACTACACCTCCAACCGCTTCGAGGCGGTGCGACAGGAAATCAAGGCGCGTGAGGCCGCCGAGTATCGCCGCCTGCTCTACGTGGCCCTCACCCGTGCACGTGACTTGTTGATTCTCGCCGGCGGCGAGGAGCCCCGGTCGAGCAAGGAGTCGTGGTGGCATCTCATCGATGCCCGCCTGGAAGATGTCGCCACGCGCGAGCTGGTGGACGACGTGGACGTGGACGAGCTGCCTCCGCCCGCCGACCCGGAGCCTCCCGGGCCGGAGGCGCTCGTCCTCGCGAAGTCCCGCGTGGAGGCCGCGCTCTTGCGCGTGCGGGGCGGACTGCTGGACCTGGGCGAGTCGCCCGCGGGTGTCTCCGCGCCGGTGAGCGCGGTGCAGGACTTCCTCGCCTGTCCGCGCCGCTTCCACTACTTGCACCGGTTGGGCCTTCGCGGCGCGCCCTGGCCGTGGGAAGTGCCCGTGCGAGAGGAGCCGCTCCTCGTCGACCCGGATGGCTGGTTGCCCGCGAAGAGTCCAGCGGAGTTGGTGCGCGAGCTGCTGCGCGGAGCGGACCTGCGGCTCGCGTCGGCGCGTGACGTGGATGCGAGTGAGCGCCGGGCCCATCTGGAAGGCCTGCTTCGCGAGGCGGGCGCGCTCCCCGACGAGGAAGGCATGGAGGATGTCCTGGGCACGGTGGAGCGCTTCCTCTCCACGGACTTCGCTCGCTCGCTCGCGGAGTCGCCGTCGCGCGCGGTGCACCGGAACCTGGCCTTCTCGTTGGTGCTGGAGGACGGCGTCTGCCTGGAGGGCGCGGTGGATGTCCTGTGGGAGTCGCCGCGGGGCGAGGCGGTGGTGCTGGCCTACAAGTCAGGTGGGCGACATCCGTTGGGCGCAGCCGCGTACACCCATGAACTGGCGGCGCTGGCGTTGGCGGCTCGACGGATGGTGCGGCCGGGTGTCCCCGTCCGTGTGGGCGTCGTCTTCCTGGGCGAGGCGCGTCCGGAGCCCGAGTGGAGCGTGGACGGGGCGGGGCAGGAGGAGGCGGCCGGGCGGCTCGCGGGCGCGGCGCGTGCACTGGCCCGGGGGGAGGTCCGTGGGACCTGGGCGGGACGAGAGAGGGCGACCTGCCAGGCCCTGCATTGTGGCTTCTCGGAACACTGTCACCCGGCCCCTTCCGCGTGCTAAGCGGCGGGCACCATGCCGAACGTCGTCGTCATCGGAGCGCAGTGGGGAGATGAGGGTAAGGGCAAGGTCGTCGACCTCCTTACCGAGCATGCCCAGTTGGTCGTCCGCTTCCAGGGCGGCAATAACGCGGGCCACACGCTGGTGGTGGGGGGGCAGAAGACCGTCCTGCACCTGATTCCCTCGGGCATCCTCCACCCGGGCAAGACGTGTGTCATTGGCAACGGAGTGGTGGTGGACCCCGCGGTGCTCGTGGGTGAAATCGATGCGCTCAAGGCGCGCGGTTTCCTCAAGGAGGACTCGCAGCTCCTCATCTCCGACAATGCCCACGTCATCTTCCCGTGGCACAAGCTGCTGGACAGCTTCCGCGAGAAGGCCCGGGGAGACAGCGCCATTGGCACCACCGGCCGCGGTATCGGCCCGTCCTATGAGGACAAGGTCGCGCGCCGGGGCATCCGCATGCGTGACCTGCTCAATCCGGAGCGGCTGCGCAAGCGCATCGAGGAGCGGCTGCCGCAGGCGTTGGAGGAGCTGAAGGAGCTGTGCGCGAAGGCGGGCGTCCCCGTGCCTCAGCTCGAGGTGCCGCAGGTGCTGGCCGAGTTCTCCGGCCTGGGCGAGCGGCTCAAGCCCTACGTGCACGACGCCTCGCTGTTCCTCGCGGAGCAGGTGCGCAAGGGCGCGCGCATCCTCTTCGAGGGCGCGCAGGGCACGCTGCTCGACGTGGACCACGGCACCTATCCCTTCGTCACGTCGTCGAACTGCGTGGCCGGCAACGCCGCGGTGGGCTCGGGCCTGGGGCCCACGGCCATCGACAAGGTGATGGGCATCAGCAAGGCCTACACCACGCGCGTGGGCGGCGGTCCGTTCCCCACGGAGCTGACCGACGCGATTGGCGACCAGTTGCGCAAGGTGGGTGACGAGTTCGGCGCGACGACGGGCCGTCCCCGCCGCTGCGGCTGGCTGGATGGCGTGGTGCTGCGCTACGCGGTGCGCGTCAACGGCTTGTGGGGCATCGCGCTCACCAAGCTCGACGTGCTCAGCGGGCTCAAGTCGCTCCAGCTCTGCAACGCGTACGACCTGGACGGTCAGAAGGTGACCGAGCTGCCCGGTGACTACGAGGACCTGGCGCGCGTCAAGCCCATCTACGAGACGCTGCCCGGCTGGGACGAGAAGCTTTCCGGTGTGCGCAGCTTCGATGACCTGCCGGAGAACGCGAAGCGCTACGTGCGTCGCGTGGAGGAGATCAGCGGCGTTCCCGTGGTGTGCGTCTCCGTGGGCGCGGACCGCGGTGAGACGGTCCTCCTGCAGAACCCCTTCCGGAGCTGAGGCTGGGAAGCGCACCCTCGGAGGAATCTTCCCACCGAGGGTGCGGGACCGCCGTGACGCCGTCCCTGGATTCTGCTACGGCAGCCAGGAGCCACCCCCTGGGGGACGTCATGGTTTTCGTGCGCAGGTCCGTCATCGCCCTGTCCGCGCTGTTGTTGCTCGGCGCAGCGGAGCCTTCCGAGTCCGCCCGGGCCGCATTCGCGCGCGGCGAGTCGGCGCTCTCCAGCGGTCGCTTGGATGAAGCCGCCGCCGCGTATCGCGAGTCGCTGTCCGCCACGCCGGGGTACGCCCCCGCGCTCAATGGCCTGGGCAGCGTCTTGTTCCGCCAGGGCCAGTTGAAGGACGCCATCGCGCGCTTCACCGAGGCCGCTGAAGCGGACCCCCAGCACAAGATGGCGTTCTTCAACCTGGGCTATGCCGCGCGCAAGGCCGGGGATTCCGCCACCGCGGCGCGGGCGTACGCGCGCTACGTGCAGCTCGAGCCCGACGACGCGGACGGCTACTACGGGCTGGCGGAGAGCCATCGGCAACTCGGTGACAAGTCCCAGGCGATTGCCGCGTATCAGGGCTACATCGCCCGCGAGCGGCGGCCCTCCGAGCAGATCTGGGTGCAGAAGGCGCGAGGCCATCTGAAGGCCCTGGGCGGACAGCCCCTGCCGGCGAACGAGGCGGCCCGTCCAGCGTTGGGCGCGGAGCCTTCGAATGGTGTCCTGCGAGAGAAGGGCGCGACTCCGAGCGCCATGCCCGTGGCGGGTGCCGCGCAGCCGGGAGCGGGCCAGACGGGAACGGCCTCGCAGCTGGCAAGCGTGGCTCCAGCGGGCACGGCCTTGTCGGGAGGCAATGCCTCGCAGGTCGGGAACTCGGCTGCGGCGGGCACGGCCTCGTCGGTGGGCAATGCCCCTCAGGTGGCCAGCGCGGCTCCAGCGGGAGCGGCCTCGTCGCCAGGCAGTGCCTCGCAGCCGGAGAGCTTCGCCCAGGCGGGAAGTGCCTCGCAGCCGGCGAGCGCGCAGCAGGAGCCGCTGCCCTTCCCCTCGACGCGCGCGGCCTCGGACGTCGTGCAGGAGCGCACGTCGAATCCGGCGCTCGCCGCCGCGCGGATCCGCGATGGCGACGCGTTGATGAAGGAGCGCCGCTACCGTGAGGCGGCCTTCGCCTTCCTGGATGCCTCGCACGCGGACGCTGGCCACGTGGAGGCCCTCTTCAAGCTGGGCAACGCGCTGGCCGTGCTGGGCTACTACGGGCAGGCGGTGGAGAAGTGGGAGACGGCGACGCGGCTCACGCAGGACACCGCCATCCGGCAGAGCGCGCAGGACAACATCACCCGGGCTCGCGCGAAGCTGGCCCAGGTGGGCGCTTCGCCGCAGGCGGCGGGGCAGGCTCCTGGCTCGGGTCCTGTCGCGGACCCGACACGTGCCCAGGCCCGACGCGCCTATGAGCAGGGCGTGCAGCGCATTGGCACGAGGGAGTTCTCCACCGCGCTGACGCATCTGACGCAGGCCATCCAACTGGAGCCCATGCTGGCGGTCGCGTACACGGCGCGAGGAAGCGCGAACATCGGCCTGCGTCGCTACGCGGAGGCCGCGGCGGACTACCAGTTCGCGCTGGAGCTGGAGCCCCAGTCGGCCTCGCCCCTTTACGGACTGGCCGAGTCCTACCGCGCCCTCGGTCGCAACGCCGAGGCTCGTGGCCTCTACGAGCGCTATGCCGCCTCGTCCGCCGCGGATGTCCGGCCGCAGCTCCAGGAGGAATCTCGACAGAAGGCCACGAAGCTGCGTTGACCGGCTGGCAGGCGGGCGCCGGGGCAGGTGGATCCTGTCAGTCCCAGGCACTAATTTGTAGCCATGGCCGGGCGCGACGCTGGGATGGACGATCGGCAGTTTTTTCGCCCCCGCCGGGGCCTGGCGGCCGCGATGGCGGTGGCTGGCCTGCTCTGGGTGGCGGTGCTGCTCTACCTCTTCAATTTCGAAGGGGTCCCGCTGAAGACCTTCCTCTCCGCGGGCTTCTTCATCCTCTTCTTCGCCGTCTCGCTCACCTACTACGCGCGAACGCTCATCGTCGTGGATGCCCGGGGAATCACCTACCGGGGCATGGTGCGCACGCGGCGGTTCTCCTTCGCGGATATCCGCAACGTGGACGTCCTGCCCGGGCCCGTCACCGTCTACGCGATTCGTGGACAGTGGGGATTCGTACACTTCACGAGCTTCTTCCGGCACCACCAGACGCTCGCCCGGATTCTCGTCGAACGCGCCGGACTGGGGCCGATGCCGGGGTGACCTAACCGGTCGCCAGCACGTAGGTGACGAGCAGTCCCGCCAGCGCCGCCACGCTCCCCAGGCCGATGAGCCACCACTCCGGAAGCACCCGGCGCGCGGTGAGCCGAGCCTCCGAGGGCCCCGTCGCCACCGCCCCTCCACCTCCCGATGTCGGCCCCTCGACGATTCCCTCCGCACTGGCAGGGGCCGCAGGAGGCACGGGCTCGGGCGTCGGCTCGGGCGCGGGTGCCAGCTCCTCCAGCGGCGCTTGAAAGCGCAGGAGCGTGCGGCCCAGCTCCAGGACGTCACCGTCGGCCAGGGGCACCGGCTCCGTCACCCGCTGACCGTTGACGAAGACGCCGTTGGGGCTCCCCAAGTCCTCCAGCGTGAAGCCGCCCTCGTCGTGAAGGACGCACGCGTGGCTGCGTGAGACGGCCCTGTCTCTCAGGCGCAGCGTGGCCTCCTGGCCGCGACCCAGCTTCGTGCGGGACTCCGCGAGCGCATGGGTGCGGCCCACGTCCAGTCCCGTCAGGCAGGTGAGGGTGGCGGCGCGGGACGGGGCGGGGGCCTCGAGTCCCGTGAGCAGTCCCTTGAGCACGGCGACCGTGCCCAGTCCCCGCTCCACGGGCGCTTCGGGCAGGACGCTCAGGAGCATCGTGTCGGGAAGGCCCAGCACCTCGCCGGGCAGCACCAGTCGCGAGACACCGGGCGGCACGAGCACGCCGTTGACGGTGAAGGTCCGCGTGGCCTCCACCATGAGCCGGGGCCCCTCGATGCGCAGGGTCAGCAGGTGGGGAGGAAGGGCCTCCAGGCGGATGTGGTCATCGGGTCCGCCGCCCAGCAGGTGATGTCCCTCGGGCAGCTCGAAGGGCGTGGTGGTGCCCAGGTGTTGGAATTCGAAGCGCATGGCCCGCCATGGAGCAACGCGCGGACCGGCACGGCGCACAGGGAATCGCGCGCTTACCGTGCGCGAGCGTCCGCGCCGGAGTCAGTCCATCCCCACCGTGAGACGCACCCCATCGTGAGATGCACCCCGCAGGGTCGGTTCACGCGGCGGAGGCGAGCACGGGCCCGACAGAGGGAAGCCGCGTCCCGGGATGCACCGACACGCCCGAGCCATCCGCGACGAACGCCGACGCGGGAGCCCCGCGCAGGACGGACGTGAAGCGGTCTCCGTACAGACTCGCCACGTCGCACTCGAAGGCCACGTCCTCCGCCTGCCACACGGACCAGCGCGGGTGCTCCACGCGGTACTCCGCGCAGCCGCCGTCGCGCTGTGGCGTGTAGCCCCAGTAATGCTCGGTGATGAACTCTTCTTGCGAGCCCGGGGCGCTGGCGGTGGGTGTGCCGCGCGTGCGTGCCGCGAGCCGGTGCCAGCGTCCCTCGTGCTTCCAGGCGTATTCGAGCCGACCCGGTGTGCCCTGCTCGGCGCCCTCCATCTCCACGACGTGCCGCATGGGCAGCGCGAGATAGGGCTCGTTGTAGACGACGCGCGCCACGGTGGCGATGGCCCACCGGGGCACCAGCTCCCGCACGAAGGCCACGCCGCGCCGCCAGCCTTCGGGGCCGAGGTGTCGCACGTAGAAGCGCAGGTTCACCTCGTCGAAGTCCCGGTGGAAGGGCACCGCGAGCCCCCGCACGCGGGTGTCGAGGAAGCGGAAGCCCACCATGCTGGCGAAGGTCTTCCCGTTCCACGTATCCAGCTCCGTGCCACGCGGCACGAGCGGCGCGAGCACCTTCGGGTCCATCTCGTAGTTGAGCATCACGAGGTACCGCCACGTGGCCGTGAGGAAGGGGCGCATGCGCTCTTCGTAATGCGCTCCAAGTCCCGCTGTCCCGCTTCGCGCGGCGTCGCTCGAACCCGGGCTTACTGGATTCGGAAGCCGATGTTCTGTGGAAGGGAGAACATGTAGACAATCGCCACCACCATCATCACGGTGGCCAGGGCGAGGAGGGAGACCTTCAGCGACGGGTGGAGCAGCTTCGTCGACACGCCCGCGAAGAAGAGGACCGAGGCGAAGAGGACGACGCAGAAGGTGAAGTTGTCGCCGTTCTGGTTGGACTGCCGCGCGTTCTCGAAGAACGCCGTGGCCTGCGCGGCCAGCTCCTTGCTCCGGTCGCCCGGGGCCGGATGGTACTCGGGGCGGGTGAAGGGGGTTCCCTCCGGCGGCTCATCCGGACGGGTGGCCTCCGCGCGCCAGGCCTCGAAGGCGGGCCGGAACTCCTCCCGGAAGCGCCGCTCGAAGAACTCGGTCCGTCGCGTGTCGTTGTCGTTCCACGCGTCCGCCCAGCTCTCGAAGAGGCTGGTGTCTATCTCCACCAGCAGCGCCATCTCGGTGGAGGCGCGCACCGACTCCGCGCGCAGCGCGTTCGCCTTGCTGTACTGGAAGGACTGCTCACCACTCCACCGCGTCGACTGGTAGGCCGTCCAGGCGGAGCCGACGGTGGCGAGCGCCAGCAGCACGGTGGCCAGCAGCTCCAGCACGTACTCCCGGCGCCGCTCGTGCTCGGGGCGGAGGTGGAGGAGCGCGTCGGCGAACTCCTTCCGGAGCTCGTGCGGAATCGTTGGAGGCGTGTCTGTTTCCATGATGTGCCGGAGGGAAGATGGAGCCTGCTCCTCGCGAATGGGACGCAGAGGTCTCGGCCGGACGGGTGCGTGGAGGGTCGCCAGGGCTTCCCGTGGCGAACGGGCCCACGCCCCACCGTGAAGTCGCTAGGATGCCCGCCGCCGATGCGCACCCCCTTCACCGTCCTCCTCCTGACCCTCTCGTGCCTCGTGGCCGCGTGCCGCGATGAACAGGCGGGCCCCAAGCCGCGTCCGTCCCGTCTGCCCGAGCCCGCGAAGGCCCGCGTCCTGGACGCCGCGCCCTCGGACCTGACGTTCCGCAGCGGTGCCACGTTCGCGGGGGGCTCGGTGGTGTACCTGGGCTCGAAGGTGACGCCCCCGAACGCCGCCCCGGGCGAGCAGGTTCGGCTGGCGCATTACTTCCAGGCGCGGCGACCGCCTCCGCAGGGGTACGGCTTCTTCGTCCACGTGGTCGACGTGGCGACGGGCGGGATGCTCGTCAACGCGGACCATGAGATTCAGGACGGCGCGGCGCCGCTGGCCTCGTGGCCGGTGGACAAGGTCATCGAGGACGTCCACTCCATTCCGATGCCGCCCGTGCCCTCCCGCGCCATGCTGGGCTTCTGGCGCGGCGACGAGCGGCTGCCCGTGGATGATGCCGCCTCTCATGACGGCTCCCACCGGATGCTCGGCCCGCAACTCGGCGGCGCGCCTCCGGAGCTGCCCGAGTATGTCGTCCGCAAGGCGAGCGCCGCTCCCACGATTGACGGCGTGCTCGACGACGCGGTCTGGAAGGGGGCCACGCCCGTGGTGTTGCAGGGCAGCTTCGACGGCCGTCCGGTGAAGCTGCGCACCGAGGCGCGGCTCGCCTATGACGACGCATTCCTCTACGTGGCCTTCGACTGCGAGGACCCCGACGTCTGGGGCACGCTGCGCAAGCGCGATGACCCCATCTACGAGCAGGAGGTGGTGGAGATCTTCCTCGACGCGAACGCGGATGGCCGCACGTACAACGAACTCCAGGTGTCACCGCACAACGTCAACTTCGACGCGTACTTCCCCGCGCGTCGGCAGGGGATGGACCTGTCCTGGGACTCGGGGATGACGTCGGCGGTGAAGGTCCGCGGCACGCTGGATGACGCGTCCGACAAGGACGAGGGGTGGTCCGTGGAGCTGCGGATTCCCTTCGCGAAGCTCGCCGAGGTGCCGAACGTTCCGCCGCGCTCCGGAGAGCGCTGGCGCTTCAATCTCTATCGGCTGGAGCACCACGGTCGGCGCACGGTGGAGGGACAGGCCTTCGCCCCTCTCTTCGTCGGCGACTTCCATGCGCTGCCGCGCTTCGCGTGGCTCACCTTCCAGTGAGGCACAGGCTTCGCGCGCTCACGCGTGTGGAGTGATGTCCCATTGGGCATCCGCCACGGAGCGCTCCGAAGGGTCCCCAAGGAAGCGGAGGTAGCCTTGGAGCTCCAGCGTGTCGATGAGCTCCTCGGACTCCTGTTGGGAGAAGCCCTTGAGGTCCACGAGCAAGTCACGCATGAGTGACTTGCCGCGCAGGTAGCCCACGGGCTCTCCAGGGCCCAGCGCGTCCTTCAGGTCCGCCGTCAACTGTCGCAGGTCGATGTCCTCGGGATTCATCGACTCAACGATGGGAATGACTCGCATCAACGGCAAGTCGAGGCGCCTCCTCGGCTGGCTCGCGCGCCAGGTGGGGGACCAGCCGGACATCCCGACCGTCACTCTCCACCGTGACGGCGCCGTCGATGTCAGTCCTCCAACACTCGCTGCCCGCGGCCCGGTAGCGCGCCTCCACCTCCGGGTGAGGGAAGCCGAAGCGGTTGCGCCGGCCGACACAGAAGACGACGTGCCGGGGCCTGATGCGGTCCACCAGGGCCTGGGTGGACGACGTGCGCGAGCCATGGTGCGGCGCCTTCAGCACCGTCACCGGCGCCAGGGTGTCCGCCAGGAGCGCTTCGGCGTCGTGCTCCATGTCCCCAGGCAGCAGCACCGTGACGTCTCCGTGCCGGACGCGCAGCACGACGCTGCGGTCATTCACCCCTTCGAGCAGCTCGCGCTCCTCGGCGCCTGGAGGGCCCAGCACCTCCAGCGTCGCCTCACCCAGCCGCAGCGAGGGATGTCCGGCCTCCACTGTCTCCACGCGCGCCTCGCCTGCCGCTGTGACGACCTGACGCGACAGCGGTCCGCCCTCGTCGCCGGCCGGCAGCCACAGCCGCGCGGTGGGCACCTCCTTCAGCGTGGAGATGAGCCCCAGCGCATGGTCCGGATGGGGATGGGACAGCACCGCCAGCTCCAGTGTGGAGATGCCCTGGTGCCGCAAATAGGGGAGGACGAAGCGGACGCCCGTGTCCGCGCCATTCGGTGAGCCGCCTCCATCCACGAGCGCGTGGTGTCCACGCGAGCTGAGCACCACCGCGTCGCCCTGTCCGACGGAGAGGAAGGTGACGCGCAGGCCCGGCTCGGGAGTGAGCCTGGGAGCGAGGGCCGCCGCGACGAGCGCCACGGGAGCAAGCCACCCGCACGCGCGCCATCGCCCCGAGCCCAGGGCCCACGTCAGCAGGCCGAAGGCATACAGCGCGGCCCAGCCTCCGAGCGGAGGCACCTCCACGGAGGCCAGGGGCATGGCCGCGAACACACGGGTAATCCAAAGCAACGCCTCCGACGCCCACGCTCCGGCCCACAGCACGGGAATCGCCAGCGGGGGCGCCACCACGAACAGCGCGGCGCCACCCGCCGCCAGGCCCGTGAGCAGGCCGCAGAGGGGCAGGGCGATGATGTTGGAGAGCAGCCCCGCCAGGCTCACCCGCCCGAAGGCCGAGGCCGCCACGGGCAGTCCCGCCAGCGTGGCGGCGGCGCTCGCGCACAAGGTCTGCGCCATGGTCTCTCGTCCTTGTCCCCAGAGTCGGGCCCAGCGGCGCGGCTCACCCGGGTCCGGCTTCGCGAAGGGGAGGGCCCCGCGCAGGGCTGGCACGAGCAGCACCAGCCCAAACACCGCGAGGAACGACAGCCGCAGCGACAGGTCCTCCACGCTGGACGGCGCCCACATCACCAGCACCAGCGCCGCCGCGGCCAGGCCATTGAGCCCATCCGCGCGCTTCCACCACGCCAGCCCCAACAGCACCACCGTCGCCATCACCGCCGAGCGCACCGCCGGAGGCTGGCTGCCGGTGAACAACACGTAGGCCCAGACGAACGGCACCGCCGCGGGCGCCGCCACCCGCCGGGCATCCAGCTTCCGCCACCGCGCGCCGGCCCGTACCAGCAGCCTCCGCAGCAGCGCGAGCGTCATCAGGGCGAGAGCCGCGACATGCAGGCCGCTCACGCTGAGCACGTGCGCGAGGCCCGCCCGTGAGAAGGCCTCCTCCCACGCCGCATCCAGCTCCGCGCGCCGCCCCGCCGCCAGCGTGAGGAAGAGGGCCGCGGAGTCTCGCGAGGGGGCGACGCGGTGAGTCGCCTCGGCCAGTCGCTCCCGGGTGTCTTCCATCGACCACCGCCACGTCGACGCCAGGGACAGCACCAGCACGCGTCCGGCGTCCGCCACCCCCGTGAAGGCCACGCCCTGCCGGCGACGGACGGACGTGAAATCCTTCTCGCCGGGATTGGCGGCGGGCGCGTCGGGAGTCAGGCGAACCCGGGCCCTGAGGCGCTGTCCGGCGAGCAGCGGCGGCGCTGCTCCGCGAAGCGTCAGGTTCAGCTTGAAGCGAGCGCTCTGGAGCGCTCCGTCCTCGGGCCCCGCGCGCGACACCGCCAGTCGCACCCGGGTGGCTTCATCCAGGCGGTCCACCCGCTCGGCTTCGCCCTCCACCACGGCCTCGCCGCCCCTCGCCAGGGCTCGCGGGATTTGGACCCGGGATTCCCACTGCGCGAGCCCGGCTCCAGCCATCCAGAGTGCGCCGAGCACCGCCAGATGGGAACCAGGCAGCCGGGCGAGCGCCAGGCCGACCACTCCCAGCAAAACCCCGCAGACCAGAAATAGCTCGGCCGGGCCGTCCGTTCCGGGAGACCAGAGAGCGCCTAGCAGCAAGCTCAACGAAGGAAAGAAAAGAGGACGCGTCCCCAGATCGCGCCACGCGTAACGATCCACCCGCCACCCCGCCCAACACCGTCCGTCACGCCGGCTCGTACACCGAGCGATACCGCGTACGAAAACCGACAACGTAGTCGGGCGCGTCCTGGGTGGTCAAGGCGATATCGTTGCCCGTGGATGTGGTTTGTGGTAGTAGTGCCCGGCTTGGTGATGGAAGGCCGGGAGCGAGTCTTTCAAGGAGGCAGTTAGTGCAGACCAGCTTCAAGACTGGTGACAAGGCGGTTTATCCGGGCCAGGGCGTCGGTGAGGTGATGGGTATCGAGCACACCGAAGTGGCCGGGCAGCGCCAGTCCTTCTACGTGCTGCGCATCCTGGAGAACGGGATGCGGATCATGATCCCGATCAACAAGGTCGGATCGGTCGGCCTCCGGGAGATCATCAGCGAGGAGGACGTCAAGCAGGTCTACTCCATCCTCAAGGAGAAGGACATCTCGGTCGACTCCACGACCTGGAACCGGCGCTACCGGGAGTACATGGAGAAGATCAAGACGGGCTCCGTCTTTGAGATCGCCGAAGTGCTGCGCGACCTGTACTTGCTCAAGGGTGACAAGGACCTGTCCTTTGGCGAGCGGAAGATGCTCGACACGGCGCGTTCGCTGCTCATCAAGGAGCTGTCGCTGGCCAAGGACTGCACCGAGGAAGAGATTGAGTCGGACCTGAAGAAGATCTTCAATCTCGCCTGAGCGTCACGGGCTCCTGCCCGAGACTCCAGCCCCGGGTTCCCTCGTAGGGAGTCCGGGGCTTCGTCTTTTCACGTCATGAACGAGTCGCCTTCCTCCTCCCTCGCCCAGGCCGAGCGGGACGCACGCATCGCCGAGCTCGAGTCACGGCTCGCGCGGCGCCGCGTGGGTGTCAGGCCCCTGGCATCCGGGGTCGGCATCCTGGTGAGCCTGGCGCTGCTGGTGATGCAGCGGCGGGAGCTGGAGTACTTCTTCTCCTCCCCGGTGCCCCTGACGTTGGGGGTGGAGGGGGACTACCGCTTCGACGCGCTCGCCTCCAATCGCTACGCGCAGGTGCACGGAGTGCCCACGGCCCGAGGCGCCTACGAGCAGGACGGAAGCGCGCTGCTCGTGCTGGTGGGCCTGCGGGAGTCGCCCTTCGTGGTGCGCCGGCCCGCCTTGCCCGGCGAGGACTGGGTGCCCGGACGGCCACCGCCTCCGCCCGATTCGCGGCCCTTCGGCATCCGGGGGCGCCTGCTGTCGGAAGAGGACGCGCCGCGCTACCGCGATGCGCTCGCGTTGCTGCGAAACATGGGTGAAGTGCAGCCCCATGAGGGCAGGCTGTGGCTGCTCATCGAGGGCGAGCGGCCGGGCGAGGACCGTGGGCGCATCCTGACCTGCCTGGCGCTGCTCGCCTTCGCCGTGCTCAACGCGGTGCTGCTCTACAAGGCCCTCAAGGGCCCTGCTGGAGCCGCCTGAGTCCCTCGGTGGCCCTGCGGTTTCCCGAGTCGTACTTCAGGGCCTGCTCGAAGTCCGCGCGGGCCGCGTCCGGCTCCTGGGCCTTCAGGTGGTCCGCGCCCGAGCGCACGTACAGCGTCGAGAGCTGCGTGCGCAGCTGGGGCCCCAGTCGACTCCAGCCCTTGGACAGCTCCTGGTCGACTTTGACGGCGACCGTGAGCTGGGAGATGGCGCGAGCCGTGTCGCCCTTCGCCAGGGCCTTGCGTGCCTCGCTGCCCGCGGAGTCGAAGCGGGCGAGCTGGGCGTACAGGGCGGTGAAGCGACCGGACTTCGCCATCTCCATCGCGGACGTCACGTCGCCCGCCTCGTAGAGCCGGAGGACTTCCGTTTCGGACGCGGGGCCCCGGGGCTTGCTGTCGCGGACCTTCGTGTTCGTGACGATCTTCTCGGCGGACGCGGAGTCGTCATCGGACAAGGACTGGAACGCGGCCACTTCCTCCGTGGCCTCGCGGCTCCCACGCACGGGTGCGCGGACCGCGCCCGTGGCCAGGTCCCTGGCGCTGAGGCTCGCGGTCGATGCGGAGGTGTCTGGCTGTGTCGCTCGCGTGGAGCCCGTGGCCAGCGCCGCCGCGCGCGGTTCCGGGGGAGCGGTGGACGTGTCGGTCCGTGACGCCCGCGTGGCGCCAGCGGCGATGTCCCGAGCACTGAGTCCCGTGGGGGTCGCCGCGCCACCCTGGGGCGCGCGGACCTTGACGGAGTCGTCGCTCCCCGACGCGGTCGCCCGTGCCTTCTCATCCCGGAGGGGGGCGCGAGGCTCCTCGCCGCCACTTCGCCGAGTCCCCGCCTGCGTCTCGCCGACCAGGGGTTCGCCAGTCTGCACGCGGTCCGTGGCGGTCCCGGTGGGACGCGCATTGCCCGTGTCGACGAGGAGGGGACGATCATCATCCGCGGCGAGCTTCTCCGACGGCGAAGCCTGTCCCCGCGTGGACGACGAGTCACCCGCGCGCCCCGTGTCGTCGGAAGCCCCCGTCCGATTCGAGCTGAGTCCCACCGCGAGCACGGTGATGAGGGCCGCGACGGTGGAGCCCAGTCCCGCGGCGACGAGCCCCACGCCCCAGGGCCCCAGTCCGCGCTTGCGCGGAAGCGGCTCGGAGAGGGCTCCGCTCAGGGCAGGGATGCCCGCGGCGGGCGTGCCACCCGGGCCGCGCAGCCGCAGCATCGCGTTGCCCAGGGTGATTTCGTCCCCCGACATCACCTCGACCTCGGTGGTGACGCGGTTGCGGTTGAGGAAGGTGCCGTTCTGGCTGCCCAGGTCCTTGATGAAGACCTGGTCTGCCTGCCGGGTGATCTGCGCGTGGCGCCGGCTGATGGACGGATGCTGGAGCCGCAGGTCCGACGAGGACGAGCGCCCCAGGACCAACGGCCCCTGCTGCACGGGCACGAGCTGGCCCACGCCGGGACCGCGCTCGACGTAGAGGAAGGCCGGAGGGTGGCCGGGGTTCGAGTACTCGCGCCCCCAGTCGAACCGCCCGGACAGCTCCCGGTCGTTCTTCTCCCGGCCCTTGCCGCCGCTCTTCGAGCGTCCCTTGCGCGAGCCCGCTGGGAACTGGGGCACTCGCTGGGGGCGGGGGTCGTCGGCCTGGAGGGGCGCCACCTCATCGTCGTCGAAGGGCAGCTCCACCTCGGGCTCCTTCGGCGCCTGCGTGCCCGGCGGACGGGGAGGGCGGGGCGGGCGCTTGGGATTCGGTGGAGCCATGAACACCATTCTCGCTGATTGAGGACCGGCTGGAAGGTTCTCAGGCCCGGGTCGTCCGAAGTTGTCCAGGTCCGGTGGATTCCGGGGGCTTCCCGCCACCGAGGACCTCGTGAATGCTGGCCTGTTCAGGGACCGCGAATCTAGAGTGGCGGCCACACGCACAAAGACGGACCCCAGGAGGAATGGCGCAAGTGACTCCCCCACCCATCCGGCTCTTCAATACGATGACCATGCAGAAGGAGCTGCTGGAGCCCGCTGTCCCGGGCTGCGTCGGGGTCTACGTCTGTGGTCCGACTGTCTACAGTTACATTCATATCGGGAATGCTCGCACCTTTACGTCTTTCGACGTGGTGGTCCGCTACCTCCGGTACCGGGGCCTGAAGGTTCGCTACGTCCGGAACTTCACGGACGTGGACGACAAAATCATCAAGGCCGCGCACGAGACGGGTGAGGCCCCGGTGGCGCTGGCCTCGCGCTTCGTGGACATCTTCCGCGAGGACGCCAAGGCGCTCCACATGCAGGAGCCGGACGTGGCGCCGAAGGTGAGCGACCACCTCCCCGAAATCATCGCCATCATCCAGAAGCTCGTGGACAAGGGCTTCGCCTACGCGTCCCACGGCGACGTGTACTTCTCGGTGAGCGCGGACAAGGACTACGCGAAGCTGTCCAAGCGGCACCTGGACGAGCTGTGCGTCGGTGAGCGCGTGCAGCCGGGAGATTTGAAGCGAGAGCCGCTCGACTTCGCGCTGTGGAAGGCCGCCAAGCCGGGCGAGCCCGCGTGGGAGAGCCCGTGGGGCCCCGGGCGTCCGGGCTGGCACATCGAGTGCTCCGCGATGAGCGCGAAGTACCTCGGCGAGACGTTCGACATCCACGGCGGGGCGCTGGACCTCATCTTCCCCCACCACGAGAACGAAATCGCGCAGAGCGAGTCCGCCAACGGGCAGGAGTTCGCGAAGTACTGGATGCACTGCGGCTTCCTGGACCTCGAAGGCGCGAAGATGTCCAAGTCGCTGGGCAACGTGGTGCGCCTGCGCGACGCGCTGGAGAAGGTGGACGCGGAGGCCCTGCGCTTCTTCTTCATCTCCACGCACTACCGCCATCCGCTCAGCTTCTCCGACAAGGCCCTGGCCGACGCGGAGGCGCGCATGGAGTACTTCTACGAGACGCTGCGCAAGGTGGACGAGCGCATCGCCGGGAAGGACTTCGGCACCGGCGCGCTCCACGGCGAGCCGCATCGCTTCCTCGCGGAGTTCGAGTCCTCCATGGACGACGACTTCAACAGCGCGGGAGGCATGAGCGCGCTGTCGGGCCTCTTCAATCTGATGAACGAGCTGACCGACAAGCCGCCGGTGAAGGACAAGCCGATGGTGGGGCGCACGCTCCAGGCGCTGCGCGAGGACGTGCGCAAGGTGTCAGGCGTGCTCGGCCTGTTCGAGGACGACCCGAGCGCGTGGCTCCTGCGCCGTCGTGAGCGCGCGGTGCGCGAGCGCGGCATCGACGTGGCGGAAGTCGAACGGCTGCTCGGTGAGCGGACGGCCGCTCGGGCCGCGAAGGACTTCGCCGCGGCGGACCGCGTGCGGGCCACGCTGAAGGAGAAGGGCGTGGAAATCATGGATACGGTGGGCGGCACCTCGTGGAAGGTGGCGGCCGCTCAGGGCTGAAGGGCTGCGGCGCCCCGGGCCTTCGTGTTAGGGCTCGGGGCACCATGAAGCACCTGCTGTCACTGTTCCTGGCCCTGACGTCCGTTCCCGCGCTCGCGCAGCGCGGGCCCTTGAGCACCCCCGCGGAGAAGGCCGCCGCGGGCAGCATCAACCCGGACGTGTTGCGCGCGCACGTGCGCTTCCTCGCGAATGACTTGCTCGAAGGGCGGGGCCCCGGCACCCGGGGCGACGCGCTGGGGCAGGCGTACATCGCCGCGCAGCTGGAGTCCCTGGGACTGAAGCCCGCGGGCACGGACGGCACGTACTTCCAGCCGTTCGACCTGGTGGGCGTCACCGGCCATCCGGAGGCGATGTCCATTCGCGCGCCGCTGGGCACGACGGAGCTGAAATTCCACGAGGACTTCATCGCGGTGTCTGGCGTGCAGGTGCCGGAGTCGAAGCTGGAAGCCTCCGAGCTGGTCTTCGTGGGCTACGGCATCCAGGCGCCCGAGTACGCGTGGGATGACTTCAAGGGGATGGACCTGCGCGGCAAGACGCTGCTCATCCTCAACAGCGACCCGGAGGATGATCCGAACCTCTTCGCGGGCCGCACGCGGCTCTGGTACGGCCGCTGGGATTACAAGTACGAGCAGGCGGCGAAAGTCGGCGCGGCGGGCGCCATCATCCTCCACACCACGGCCAGCGCGGGCTATCCGTGGCAGGTGGTGCAGTCGTCGTGGACGGGCGAGCAGTTCGAACTGCCCGCGTCGTCCGGGCCGCGCCTCCAGGTGAAGGCCTGGGCCACCGAGGACGCCACGCGCAAGGTGTTGCAGCTCGCGGGGCGGGAGCTGGAGACGCTCCGGGCCTCCGCGCAGTCGCGCGACTTCCGGCCGGTGCCGCTGGGCGTGACGGTGTCCACGCGCTTCGCCAACGACGTGCGTCGCCGTCCCACGGCCAACGTGCTGGCGATGCTGCCCGGCAGCGACGCGAAGCTGTCCGGCGAGGTGGTGCTCTACAGCGCGCACCATGACCACCTGGGCAAGAAGGAGGGCGGCAAGCCGGGCGAGGACACCATCTACAACGGCGCGCTCGACAACGCGGCGGGCGTGTCCGCGATGCTGGCGGTGGCGCGGGCCTATCGTGCGATGCCGCAGGCGCCGCGCCGCTCCATCCTCTTCGCCGCCGTGGCCGCCGAGGAGCAGGGCCTCCTGGGCTCGCAGTACCTGGCCGAGCATCCGCCCGTGCCGGCCGGCCGCATCGCCGCCAACGTCAACATCGACGGCGCCAACATCCACGGCCGCACGCGCGACATCACCGTCATCGGCCTGGGCAAGTCCAGCCTGGATGGCGTCATCACCGCGCTGGCGAAGACGCAGAACCGCGTGGTGAAGGCGGACCAGTTGTCGGACCGGGGCTTCTTCTACCGCTCGGACCAGTTCAACTTCGCCAGGCGCGGCATCCCCGCCGCGTACTTCGGCAGCGGCATGGACTTCATTGGCCGCCCGGAAGGCTGGGGCCGTCAGCAGCGCGAGGCCTGGGAGGCGAAGCACTACCACCAGCCCTCCGACGAGCTGCGCCCGGATTGGGACATGACGGGCGCGGTGGAGGACGCGCGCCTGTTCTTCCTGCTCGGGGCCCATGTCGCCCGCGCAACGGAGCTGCCGCGCTGGAACAAGGGGGACGAATTCGAGGCCGCTCGTCTGGAGGCGCTGGAGGCACTCAAGGCCCCCCGGACGCCCCCCTCCGAGGGGGCATCGAAGTAGGGCGGGAAGCGCTCCGTCCGCCGCTCGACGGGCGGGTACAAATGTCCAGTGTTTCGCCCCGCGAGGGTGTTAAACCTCGCGGATATGCCTGAGTTCCAGATCGTCAGCGACCACCAGCCCGAGGGTGACCAGCCCAGGGCCATTGGCGAGCTCACGGAGGGCGTGCAGCGGGGCGACCGCTACCAGACGCTCCTGGGCGTCACGGGGTCCGGCAAGACGTTCACCATGGCGAACATCATCGCCAACGTGCAGCGTCCCACGCTGGTCATCGCCCACAACAAGACGCTGGCCGCGCAGCTCTACGGCGAGTTCAAGGGCCTCTTCCCGAACAACGCCGTCGAGTACTTCGTCTCGTACTACGACTACTACCAGCCCGAGGCCTACGTCCCGTCGTCGGACACCTTCATCGAGAAGGACTCGTCCATCAACGACAACATCGAGCGGATGCGCCACTCGGCCACCCACTCGCTGCGCACGCGCGACGACGTGGTGATTGTGGCCAGCGTGTCCTGCATCTACGGCCTGGGCGCGGCCCGCAGCTACGTGGACCTGGCGGTGCGCGTGGACGTGGGCGGGGAGATGGGGCGCGACGCGTTCATGCGCCGCCTCGTCGAAGGTCAGTACGACCGCAACGACATGGACTTCCACCGAGGCACCTTCCGCACGCGCGGCGACACCGTGGAGGTGTTCCCCGCCTACGAGGAGGAGCGCGCGGTGCGCATCAGCTTCTTCGGCGACGAGGTGGAGCGAATCACGGAGTTCGACCCGCTTCGCGGCGTCACGCTGGGCACGCTCGACAAAGTCGTCATCTTCCCCGCCAGCCACTACGTCGCGGGCGAGGACATGCGCAAGCGCGCCCTGCAGACCATCCGCGACGAGCTGTCCGAGCAGCTCCAGACGTTCAAGCGCGACGGCAAGCTGCTGGAGGCGCAGCGGCTGGAGCAGCGCACGATGTTCGACCTGGAGATGATTGAGCAGGTCGGCTACTGCAACGGCATCGAGAACTACTCGCGACACTTCTCGGGCCGCGCGCCGGGGGAGCCGCCCCCGTGCCTCATCGACTACTTCCCGCGCAACCTGCTGGTCCTCATCGACGAGAGCCACCAGACGGTGCCGCAGATTGGCGCGATGTACCGCGGCGACCGCGCGCGCAAGGAGACGCTGGTCAACTTCGGCTTCCGCATGCCCAGCGCGCTGGACAACCGCCCGCTGAAGTTCGGTGAGTTCGAGGAGCTGGTACCCCAGGCCGTCTTCGTCTCCGCCACGCCATCCGAGTACGAGCTCCAGAAGTCCCAGGGCGTCGTGGTGGAGCAGATCATCCGCCCCACCGGCCTGACGGACCCGGAGGTCGAAACGCGCCCGGTCGGCAACCAGGTCGATGACCTGCTCGAGGAGGTGCGCCTGCGCGTCAGCCGCAACGAGCGCGTCCTGGTGACGACGCTCACCAAGCGCATGGCGGAGGACCTCACCGAGTACTACGCGGACGTGGGCGTGCGCGTGCGCTACCTGCACTCGGACATCGACGCGATTGAGCGCATGGCCATCATCCGCGATTTGCGCAAAGGCGAGTTCGACGTGCTGGTGGGCATCAACCTCCTGCGCGAGGGCCTGGACATCCCCGAGGTGTCCCTGGTCGCCATCCTCGACGCGGACAAGGAGGGCTTCCTGCGCAGCCACGTGTCGCTCATCCAGACCATCGGCCGCGCCGCGCGCAACCTGAATGGCCGCGTCATCATGTACGCGGACTCCATCACCGACTCGATGAAGAAGGCGCTGGAGGAGACGACGCGCCGCCGCGAAATCCAGCGGCAGCACAACAAGGCCCACGGCATCACCCCTCGCTCCATCAAGAGCAACATCACCAACTTCTCCGACCACGCCTACGACGCGGAGGGCGGCGGCACGCTGCCCATGGCGGCCGAGGGGGAGGATGACGTTCTCGACACGAAGGAGATCAAGCGGCTGGTGAAGGAGTTCACCGAGGAGATGCAGCGCGCCGCCGAGTCGATGGAGTTCGAGAAGGCCGCCGAGTACCGGGACAAGGTGCAACTGCTCAAGGACATGGACCTGGGGCTCAAGCCCGCCTCGCGTTTCCTGCTGAAGGGGCCGGCGAAGGCGCCGGATGAAGCGCCGAAACGGGGACGGGGCAAGGGCGGCCGGGCGCGAGGGCGCCGTTAGGAGGCGTCTGCCATGGACGTGAAGCTCCAGGAGAAGCTCGACGCCCTTCCCACCGAGCCCGGCGTGTACCTGATGAAGGACCGCCGGGGGCAGATCATCTACGTGGGCAAGGCCATCAACCTGCGCAGCCGCGTGCGCTCGTACTTCACGCGCACCGGGGACACGCGCGTCTTCGTGTCGCTGCTGGATGAGCTGCTCGGCGACCTCGAGACGGTGCTCGTCCACAACGAGAAGGAGGCGCTGCTCCTCGAGAACGAGCTCATCAAGAAGCACCGCCCGCGCTTCAACGTCCTGCTCAAGGACGACAAGCAGTTCATCTCCCTGCGCCTGGACCGCACCCACGCCTATCCGCGCCTGGAAGTCGTCCGCAAGTACGAGCGCGACGGCGCGCGCTACTTCGGCCCGTACTCCAGCGCGGGCGCCATCCGCGAGACGCTGCGCATCATCAACCGCTACTTCCGCCTGCGCACCTGCACGGACCACGTGCTGGCCAACCGCAAGCGGCCCTGTCTGCTGTTCCAGATTGGCCGCTGCCCGGCGCCCTGCGTCCACCCGGTGCCCGAGGACGACTACCACCGCAGCGTGGACGAGGTGGTGATGTTCCTGGAGGGCAAGGCCAGCGAGCTGGTGGAGGGCCTGCGCCTGCGCATGAAGCGCGCCGCCCAGGAGCTGAAGTTCGAGGAGGCAGCGCGGGTCAGGGACCAGCTCCTGGCGATTGAGCGCAGCCTGGAGCGCCAGAAGATCGCCACCACGGACTTCAAGGACCAGGACGTCTTCGCGCTGTTCCGCGAAGGCGACCGCATCATGTTCTACGTCCTCTGGGTGCGGCAGGGCCGGCTCAACGGCGGCCAGGCCTTCCCCTTCGGCAACCAGGAGTTCCCCAACGAGGAGCTGCTCGCCTCGTTCGTGAACCTCTACTACGACCAGGGCAGCTTCGTGCCGGAGGAGGTGCTGCTGCCGCTGGACCCCGAAGACGGCACCGAGGGGCTGGAAGGCCTGCTCTCCGAGCGGAAGGGCGAGCGCGTGCGCGTGCTGGTCCCCAAGCGAGGGGAGAAGCACGAACTGGTGCAGATGGCGGTGAAGAACGCCGAGCAGGCCTTCCTGGAGCGCCGCCGCACCAAGGACGAGACGGACCAGGTGCTCTCGCGCCTCCAACAGCGGCTGAACCTCAAGAACTTTCCGCGCCGCATGGAGTGCTTCGACATCTCGCACTTCCAGAGCTCGGCCATCGTCGCCTCGCAGGTGGCCGTCACCGACGGCGAAGCGGACAAGTCCCGGTACCGGAAGTACAAAATCAAGACGCTGGAGAAGCAGGACGACTTCGCCAGCATGTACGAGGTCGTGACGCGGCGCCTCAAACGAGGGCAGGAGGACGGAGACCTGCCGGACCTGCTCGTCATCGACGGCGGCAAGGGGCAGCTCGCCAGCGCTCACGCCGCCATGAAGGACCTGGGGGTGGACTCCGTCGACGTGGTGGGCCTGGCAAAGAGCAGGGACTTGGAGGTCTTCGACCGGGATGCGGAGAGCGCTCGCAGCCCCGAACGGGTGTTCGTCGTGGGGCGAAAGGACCCCATCGTCCTGGCTCAGAACTCGGCGGAGATGTTCATGCTGACGCGCATGAGGGACGAGGCGCACCGCTTCGCCATCACCTTCCAGAAGCAGGTGATGCGCAAGAGTCGGGTGCGCTCGGCCCTGGAGGACATTCCGGGGGTAGGGGAGGTGCGGCGCAAGACGCTCTTGCGGCACTTCGGTTCACTCAAGCGCGTGGGCGAGGCGAGCATCGAGGAGCTGGCGGAAGTGGTGGGCCCGGCCGTCGCTGAGCGTGTCCATGCGGGGCTTCACGGACACCCTGACGAAGAGGCCGAGGACCCTGTCCGGGAAGCATCCCTCGACGACGCCGTCGAACCGGCGAACGAAAAATCGCAGGGAGGGTCGCCACCCGGTGCCGCGTGATTAATTTCCACTTCGGACTGCGGGGGAAGTGCGCTGGAACCGCGACGTTCCTGGGGTTTTTAATTGCGACTGGGCTCGGCGCTGATTTATAGCGGTTGACGATTCGAGCCGTCCAAAGAGGGCGAGGGACCGACATGAGGCTGTATCCGAAGGTGATCCCGATCATCTCGCGAGAGGCGATTCAGCAGCTCATGCAGGAAGGGGACATCGAGGTGGAGCCGATGCGCGTGGCGGACGCCGAGATGGACCTGTCGGCGATCATGCGTGAGTACCTGGCGAACGAAGAGCGTGTGAACCAGGCGACGCGAGAGGCCCTGGAGCGTCGCGGATATGACTACTCCAAGTTCAACCAGGTGAAGCGCGAGATGGCGGATGTCCGCGGCTTCAAGATGGGGGACGAGGGCATCGAGTTCGTCATCAACCAGATGATCGAGTTCCTCCTCATCAGCCGGAACGTCGAGGAGGTCTTCGCCGGGGACGAGGGAATCCGCAAGAAGGTCTTCGCGGTGATGAAGCGGCACCTGGACGTGGACGATGAGATCGACAAGGAGGCCCGCTCCCGCCTGAAGCACCTGCAGGAGGGCACCAGCGCCTTCGACATCGAGTACAACAAGACGGTGGAGCAGATCCGCCGGGCTCGAGGCCTCATCTAGTCTTCTTGGGGAGAGGGGACTGCCGTTCCCCGCTCCGCTGCCTACCTTGTTCCACAAGGAGGCAGCGTCGATGGCGGGACCTCTCACCACGTTTCTGTTGTCCGGGTTGCTGGCCGCGGGGCCAGGCGGGTTCACGTTCGAGGGCCGCCAGGCCAGCGCGAGGACCGAGCAGCCGGACGCTTTCTTCATCCAGGGGCCGCTTCCCTTCACGGACCTGGCCGAATCCGGCCGAGGGAGCGCGAACCTCACTGTCGAAGACCGGGTGGATCTGCCGGGAGCCACGTACGGCGACAAGGCGGCCTTCTCCGCGTTGTTCCAACTGGGGGCCACCGACTACCGGGTGGAGCTGTCCCAGGCCGGTTTCCCGCCCTCCCAGGCCCTTGGACAGGCGCCCTCCCGGCCGCTTCCTCAGCCGCCGCCGCATACGGTGGGCGGCGGCGTGCTGCTGAACGTCCCCCTCTACGGCAACAGCGGGCTGGGGTGGTCCGCGATGACCCGGACCCATGCCGCGGTGGCGGTCTGGGGCGTGGGCAGCGTGTGGCGCAACGGGCGGCTGCTGACGGACACGGCCTTCGTGCATGTCGGGGCGCTGGACGCGGGGGCGTTCGCCGACGACGACACGCACCGGATGCTGCGCCAGGCGCGTGTGGGGGACACGGAGCTGGTGGTGCTCGTGTGGAACCTGCCGCCGGAGGCCGAGCCGCGAGGGTTCCTCCAGTTCATCTTCGAGGACGTGGCCATCAACGTGGATGGGGTGTCCGTGCGCTCGGTGGAGGTGGTGGAGAACACGGGCAACGTGACGGGTGATCCGTATGTGCTGACGCCGGTGCCGGCGAGTGTCTATCCCGGCGTGCCGCCCCTGCTTCCACCCGCGCCGGTGCCGCAGCAGGCGACGGGAGGCAGCGGCCTGTCGACGACGGCCACGGCCGGGCAGGACGCGTCGCTGGTCATTCCCGACGGCACCACCCGGGTGCGCGTGGGCGGGAGTGATGGCCAGGTGGTGACGGAGGGCGGGGCCGCGTTGGGCACTGGCGCGAATGTCCTCGTGGCGCCGCGAGAGCCCGAGGTGACGAGCGGTGTCTCCCCGATTTCGAGCACGCCGAATCCACCGGTGAACACTTCGACAGTGGTGCCTGGGACGCCCGCGCTGAGCCCGGGGTTCACGACGGTGGCGCCGGGAGCGGCGGCCCCGAGCGTGAACACGACGACGAGCGTCTTCGGGACTCCGGCGAACCTGTCGACGACGGGCTCGTTCTCCGTGCCGGCGCTGACGGCGGCGCCCAGCTTCGATGCGTTCTCCGGGACGGCGCAGGTGAGCCCGGGCATCATCGGCACCGCGCCGCCGCTCAACGCCGACCCCGCGACACCTCCCGCCGCGCTGCTGGGGGCTCCCGCGCCGCTCAACTCCGCGTCCGCGCCGCCGCTGCTGGGTTCTCCCACGCCACTGAACGCGGCGCCGGCCATCGGGCTGCCCGCCACGCCGTTGCCGGGCAATGCGGCGCCCGCGACGGGCGTGGGCTCCACCGTGGCACCCGCGGCGGGACCAGCAGCACCGGCGGGGACGCCCGCGAACTGAGGGGCGCGAAGGGCGATGCTTCCGAGGCCAGGGCCGCCCGAGCCGCGCACTGGCCTCGGGAGAGAATGTGCCGGTGGATGCGGCAGTGCCCTTGAGCCGAGGGCCGCGAGACTCCCTCACGAAGGGCGACAGTCCGAGGCGTCCGCTGAATGCGTCTCGCGAATGTGCCAGCGGAAGCGGCAGCTCCCTTGAACCGAGGGCCGCGAAACTCCTTCATGAAGGGCGACAGTCCGAGGCGTCCGCTGAATGCGTCTCGCGCCTCCTGTAGAAGGTTCGCGTGTGGAGCGGTTCTGACGCCGCGCGTGAGCGGGCGCCGGTCATGTCACCTGGTCGACAGTGTCGAGGCCTGGAGAGCGGGCGGCGCTCAGCGAGCGCGCGAAGGGGGCGTCTGCCGCGCCATCGCGGCTGCCTGGGCCAGGCGCTTGCGGAGCTGGAGCACCAGGTGCTGCAGATAGTCGAGCCGCTCGATGATTCGCGGGTCATCCCCCGCGTTCACCAGGTTCACCGGCGTCAGCGGCCCCGTGCGCAGCGTGCCAAGCAGGTCCGAGAAGTGGGCCTCCACGTCGCCGAGCGCATCCAGTCCTTCCCTCAAGTCGTCCTCGAGCAGCTCCACGAGCACCGTCGCATCGGTTCGGGCGGGGAGGGCGCGGGCCAGTCGTTCGGCGGCCACTCGGACCGGGTCGGCCTGGCGCGACAGCACGGGGGCGGCGAGGGCGAGAGGGGGCATGGCCTCGACGCTACAGGCCCGTAGCACCCCGTCAATTTTCCCACCCCCGCCCTTGGTGCCCAGGGCTTCAGCGCGCCGCGGCCTTGAGCGTCTCGACGTGGCTCGTCAGGAAGCTCGCCACGCTGGTGGGGACCTTGCCCGTGAGCTCCGCGACACTTCCGGTCGCCTCACCCATGAGTCCCTGGGCCACCGCCACGTCGAACGAGGCATAGAGCTCCGCCGCGAATGCCGGCAGTCCGTGGGACACCATGCCCGCCTTGAGGCGCTCCACGTCCACCGGAACGAACTGCACGGGACGACCGGACAGCTCGCCCGCCAGTCGCGCCAGCTCCGCGTGACTCACCGCCGAGGGCCCCGTGACTTCCAGCGTGCGCTTGCCATCGAAGGTGGACGTCAGCGCGGCGACGGCGATGCGAGCGCAGTCCTCGCGGGTGACGAACGCCGTCGAACCCGTGCCAGTGGCCGCCACCAACTGCCCCGTCGCGATGGCCTGAGGGAGGCTGTGCAGCAGCAGGTCCGCGTAAAGGTTGTTGCGCAGCACGGTGTAGCCCAGCCCGCTCTTCGCCAGCGCCTGCTCCGTCTGCCAGTGGTCCTGCGCGAAGGTGACGGGAGAGCCCGGCTCGGGACGCGTCAGCGACGTGTAGACGACGTGCCGGACACCCGCGCGACGAGCGGCGTCCACGGCGTTCTGGTGCTGGGTGATGCGGCGACCCGGCACATCGAGCGAGTCCGTGCTGATGAGCAACAGCCGCTCCGCGCCCGCGAAGGCTGCGTCGAGCGACTTCGCGTCATCGAAGTCCGCCTTGCGCACCGTGACGCCCCGAGCCGCGAGGTCCGCGAGCTTCGAGGGCTCCCGGGTGGTGACGATGAGCGAGCCCTGGTGGGATTCCAGGAGCAACTCCACGACGCGACGGCCAAGGTGGCCGGACGCGCCGGTGACGAGCAGGGTGGCGGACATGGGGACTCTCCGGGGCAGCGAGGTGAACTCAGCTTCGGCCCATGGGTTAATCCCCGGACTGCGTCCTGCACAATGTCTCCTTCTGGAGCATACTGTTCCACGGGAGGAACAATGGACCTCAATCAGCTCGCGCTCTTCGTCGCCGTCGCGGAAGGAGCCAGCTTCTCCACCGCCGCCAAGAAGCTGGGCATGCCGAAGTCCTCGGTGAGTCGAGGCATCTCCAGCCTGGAGTCCTCGCTGGGCGTGCAGCTCCTCCACCGCACGACACGACGGGTGGCGCTCAGCACCGCGGGGCAGGCGCTGTATGAGCGCGTGTCTCCCATGCTCGCCTCGCTGAGCAAGTCGGTGGGGGAGCTGCCGGAGTTGGAGGAGGAGCCCTCGGGCGAGCTTCGGCTGACGGCGGTGGTGGATTGGGGCACCACCGTGCTGGCGGAGATCATCACCCGCTTCGTGGCGCGCTACCCAGCGGTGAAGGTGGACCTGCACCTGGACAACCGCGTGGTGGACCTGGTGGCCGAGGGCTTCGACGCCGCGCTCAGGCTGTCCTCCAACACGCTCAAGGACTCGTCCCTGCGCGCCCGTCGACTGGGGCTCTTCTCGCTGCGCCTCTACGCCTCACCCTCGTACCTGGCGCGCCGGGGAACTCCTCGCCATCCGCGCGACCTCGCCAGCCACAGCTGGGTCTCCTTCCGGAGCGCGCTGCCCTTCTCCCTGGTGGGGCCCGGGGAGACGATGCGCGTCCCGCAGAACGGCTCCATCCGGTGCGATGACATGTTCTTCATGAGGGAGACGCTGCGCCTGGGCGCGGGCATCGGCTTCCTGCCCACGATGCTCGCGGAGCCGGACGTCACCGAGGGACGCCTCGTCCCGGTGCTGCCGAAGTGGAGCATGCCCGGGGGAAGCGTCTGGTTCGTCTCCACCGCCGAGCGACACATGCCGCGCAAGGTGGCCGCCTTCCGCGACTTCCTGATGGAGTCACTGAAGCAGCGCCCCTTGCCACCCTGAGCCGGAGTGGCGGCGGACGTCCCGCTGTCAGAGCGAGCCGAGGAACTTCATCAGCGCGGCGCGGTCCTCGCTGGACAGCGCGCGGAAGCCATCGCGCGCGGCGAGAGCCTCGCCCCCGTGCCACAGCACTGCTTCTTCCAGCGTCCGGGCGCGGCCGTCATGCAGGAACCCGGAGTAGGGCAGCACCGTGTGCGTCAGCCCCAGGCCCCACAGCGCGGGCGTGCGCCACTCGGTGCCGGTGGCCGCGCCATCCGGCCTTCCATCCGCGAGCTCCGGCCCCATGTCATGCAGCAGCAGGTCCGTGTATGGATGGATGACCTGTCTCGCGAGCTCCTCGTAGGCGGAGGCGCCTGTTTCGAGCGTCTCACGGTGGCAGGACTCACAGCCCAGCGAGCGGAACAGCTTCTCGCCGCGCTGGACGACAGGGTCCTCCAGGGCCGCTCGCGCGGGAACGCCGAGCGACTGCGAGTAGAAGACGGCGGCCTCCAGCAACTCAGGCGTGAGCTCGTGCGTCCCGTCGGGCTCCGGGAAGAGGGGGCTGCTGATGCCCATGTCATTGAAGTACGCCTCGGCGGACTGCTGCAGCAGGTGGGGGCTGTTCGCCTTCCACCCGAAGCGCCCGGGAACGAGCGTGTGCAGCGCAGCGTCCCAGACCTCGTTCATCCGCCCGGAGATGCCGTCACCGTTCCGGTCGTCCGGGTCCTCCAGCGAGCGCAGCGTGTCGAGCGGCACGGCCTCCAGCAGCCCCAGTCCGAACACGGGAGGCGGAAGCCGCAGCGACATCAGCATGTTCTCCGGCAACGCGGAGCCATCCGACGGGGCGATAATCACTCGCGGCGAGCGCAGCGAGTACGGCGCGCCATCCGCGTACTGCCCGGTGCTCTCCACCCACGAGAGCGTGAGCGAGGCCGGCGGCGTGGTGCCGTAGACGGCCTGGTCTCTCACCTGCAGCCCCAGCCCCGGGACAGGCACCGCGCCGTGCGGGTGCTCGGGCACGCCCTCTGGGAGACTCACTCGCACGAGGAGCTGGGTGCGCTGAGAGGTCGGCCCCATCACCGGCATGCCGCGCCCGTTGCGCAGATGACAGCCGTTGCACGAGACGTTGTTGTACGTCGGCCCGAGCCCAGGATTCAGACGAGAAGGCGCCGGGACGAAGATGGCCTCGAAGGCCGCGTCGCCGTCCCGGTGCAGCCTGTCATTCTCAGGGCGCAGATTGGCCGCGGGCTGGGCGAACGCCAGCGACGTGCGGTTGTCGACGGTGGTGGCCCCGCCCGCCCTCGGCGGAGCGAAGGGCACCTGGGGGGCCTCCTCTCCGCATCCGGCGGTCCACAACAGCAAGGCCCCCATCATCACGGCACGTCGCATGGCGCTCACCTTCACTCGCTACCCTACGTTACTTCGTCACGAGGGGCAGCACCTCGCCCTGGAAGGTGTCGTGCAGGGTGCGGATGGCCTCCTGCGCCGCGACGATCTTGGGCTTCTCCGCGTCGTTGGTGATGGACTCGCGGAACGGCTCGGCGATGGCGGCCAGGGCGGTGATGGACGCGGCGATCTGCTGGCGGATCTTCACGTCGAGCGCGCTGTCCACGCCCACCACGTCGCGCAGCGACGAGCCCGTCTTCGGCTCACCCTGCAGGTGGCCCAGGTACGCGTTCTCCACGCTGCGGATGTTGTTGGTGAAGTCCTCCAGCGAGTTGTATGCGAACTGGCTCTCCACCAGGTCCGGGTCCTCGGCGGTGAACGGGTCGGCGATCTTCCCGTTGGCGACCTCGTCCAGGATGGTGGTGATGCCGCCCACCATCTCCTGCGCGGCGGCCTGCACGGACGGGTACGCGGTGTTGCCCGACTGGCCCGCGGTCGCCAGCGTGTTGCGGAACGGCGGGTTGCCGCCCAGCGACTCGGCCCATGAGCCGTGCAGCGCCTGGCCCACGGACTTGAGCTCCGCGGACAGCGCCCTCATGTACTCGAGCTCACGAGCCGTGAGCTGGGCCACCGTCTTGGTGCCACCATTGTTGCCGAAGAGGATGTACTCCAGCGTGTGGAAGCCCTTCTGCTCGTTCTTGAGGTTGCTCACGTACTGCTGCGTGAGGGCATCGTTGTTGGCCAGCACCGCCTCCAGCTCGGTGTGGCTCACCGGCCAGCTGTCCAGCGCCGGGTCATAGCCGAAGCTGTCCACGGGACCGAACAGGAAGCCCTCGCTCTGCTCCCAGGGAATGCGTGACGCCCGCCACGCCGCCTTGGCCGCCGTCAGCCTCTCCGCCGTGGGCGCCGTCGCCAGCGCGACACAGGCCGCGTCCAACTCGGTCAGCCGCGTGGCCAGCCGCGCATAGGTCGGCACCACGACCTTGTCCGCGAACGTGACGACGAGCTCCTGGGTGACCTTGGAGTCGTCCTCGGTGGGGTTGTTGTCGTCGTCGCCGCAGGCACCGAGGAACAGCGCGCTGGACAGGAGCGCCGGCGCGAGCGCCAGGCGGAGGGGCAGGGACATACGCTTCATGACTGACCTTTCGTTGGGGGTTTGGGAGACGCCGGCGCGGGCCGACGTCAGTAGTTGAAGCCGGTGGCGAAGCGCAGGGTGTTCTCCGGCCGGAAGTCGGAGGAGCCCAGGCGGCGATGGCCGAAGTCGACCTTCGCGAACGCCACGTTCATCAGGTTGTAGGCCAGGCCCACCGTGTAGATGGAGCGGCGGAAGCGCGGGTTGTCGTACAGCTCCTCGCGCGGCTTGAACTGCGTGTCCACGTAGTCGTAGCGGACGAACGGGAAGAGGTGGTGCGAGTCGCTCAGCCCCACCCCCGTCGCGATGTCGTAGCCCAGCTCGCCCCACACGGCCAACGCGTTGTCGGACACCGGCGTGCGCATCACCCCGAGCAGGTTGGACAGGCGCGCGTTGCGCTGCGAGACGAGCTCCGCGTTCTTCAGGTGGCCGTACATCACCAGCGCCTTCGCGCTCCAGCGGCCCTTGCGCACGGACAGGTGAGCGTCCAGCAGCGTCAGCGGGGCCGACACGTAGCCGCACGGCGCCACTTCCCTGGGGTTCGCCTCCTCGCAGCTCTTCACCAGGTCCGCCTTGGGGCGGTTGCGCGTGGTGTCGCCGCGATAGGCGGACACGCCGAAGGTGAACCCGTCGAAGTGTGTGACGTCCGCCCGGACGACGAACGCCATGTCCGTGGCCCGCTGCACCTCGAAGCGGCGTTGATGTCCACCCACCGCCCAGAGCTGTGAGCTGAAGCCGGTGGAGTCCAGGCCGTTCACCAACTGCCCCGTGAGCCGCAGCCCCCAGGGGAACTTGTAGCGCAGGCGCAGGCCCATCTCGTCCCACGTGTTGGGGATGATGCCCGTCTCCGCCTCGTCGCGGTTGGTGCCCAGGTAGTCGGTGGGGCGAGAGAACTCACTCAGCGTGCCCACCGCCACGTAGAAGCGGCCCACCGCGAGCGCGGCGTTGGCCCCCAGCTTCTTGGAGAGGAACATCTCCTCGACGAGGATTTCGCCGCCCTTGTCCAGCTCCTGGTCGAACTCGCCGAACTCCTCGTACTCCAGCTCCATCGCGGTGCCGGTGCCGCCGTGCTCGAACTCGACCTCGACCTCCGCCTCCAGGCCGTAGTCGGGCAGGGCGCCCTTCACTTCAATCACGAAGCGGTTGGTGTCGAACTCGATGCGCGAGTCGCGCTGCGCGCCGCCCGCCCGGTTCTGGTCCAGGCCGTAGTTGAAGTACGCGAACTGCAGCTCACCGTAGGCCGTGACGTAGGCGTCAATCTTCGGACGCGGAGGCCCCAGGGGAGGAGAGGCCGGCGGCGCGGCGGGAGCCACCGGCACGGGCTGCGCGACGGCCGGAGCAGGCTGCGCGGGCGCTGGAGCGGGCTCGGCCTGGGGCGCGGTGGACGCGGACGGCGGCTCCACGGCGGGCTCGGCCTGAGGTGCTGGGGGCGTCGCCTGGGGTCCGGCCGGAGTTTCGGCCCGGGTCACCGAGGCGGAGAGCAGCAGGGTGGAACAGAGCAGCAGGGAGCTACGGACGAAGCAAGAGCGTGGGCGCATCGGAGCGGCGCGCACCCTACGCTCGGGATTTTGATTTTGCAAACCAGAATCAATTTGTGTTCAACACGAAAGGCCCGGGAATACCGCCCACCGGGCCTCTCACGAGGGGACTTCAGCCCCTCGTCACCACTTCATCTCTTCCTTGCCGGGGCCGGCCTCCTGGCGCTTCTCACCGGGGCGGCTGACGGAGGTGAGGGTGGCGCGCACGGCGCCCAGGTCCAGGGTGCCCACGGCGGCCAGGGGCAGGCGGCGCGCGTCGTCGGAGAGCCAGACGTGGACTTCGCGCTTCTGCTTGGGACGGTCCAACCGGACGGCGGTGCCCTGCAGGTGCCACGCGGTGAACTGGCCCAGCGGCGTCGTCACCTGCTCCTTCTTGAGGACCTGGCCCTGCATGCGCCACAGCCGGCGCACGCCGTACACGTCGAAGCAGACGGACATGTTCTCCTCGAGCGGGAGCTGGCGCAGCAGGTAGATGGAGCCCGCGACGTCCAGGCCGTCCTTGTCGTAGGTGTAGTTGTACTGGCCCTTGGCGCGCTGGCCGATCTGATAGTCCACCTTGATGGCGCGGTCCTTGTGGGTGAAGGCGACCTCCACCTTGCGGCGCATCTCGTTCTCCGTGGCGTCCTCCACGTAGCGCTTGGGGCGCAGCGTCTTGGGGTTGAGCCAGGTGGTGGCGCTGCCCCGAACGCGGCGGACCTTGGAGAAGAAGGAGTTGGTCTGTGCCTCGGCGAGCACGGGAATCTGCCCGTCCTGCTGCTTCTGGACGCGCAGGGTCATCTTCCCCGCCTGCGCGCCCATGGCGTCCAGGTCGAACTCGAGCACCTCGCCGGGCATGAAGGCCAACGGCATGCGCAGCGCGGGCAGCGCCTGGGCGCAGGGCTCCACGGTGAGGGGTGGCTCTTCGGGTGTCGCCGTCGCGCTCGCGTCAGCGGGCTTGTCGGCTTCGGGCTTGTCGGCCTCCGTGTCCGGAAGCTGGGCCCAGGCGGTGCCGCCGGAGGACAGCATCAGGCAGGCCGCGAGGAGGGTGCGCAGGGAGCTCATCCTTCTTCCTTCCACAAGTGACTACGGGGTGCTCTTGGGCGTGTGACGGCCCGGACGCTTCGCAAATTCGGACGTGGACCATCGCTGCCGGAGCCGGGCAGTCACGACCTGGCGGACCAGGGTCCATTCTCGCGCATCCCGGCGGATGTCCCAACCGGTGCGCACCAGGTGACGTGCCGCGTCTCGGGCGAACGCCTGGTCTCCCAGCTCGGAGAGGAGCCGGAGGTACTCGAAGTCCTCCAGGCCGTCTCGCAGGTGCTTGAGCCGGAGGGACTGCACCGGGTGGTGTCCGGAATCGCCCAGGCGGCCGGGCGTGCCTGGATAGAAGAGGGTGCCGTCGCCGTTTCCGCCGAACTCCAGGAGGTCCTTCCAGGGGTCCTCCTTCGTGTTGTAGGCGAAGACGGTGTCGAAATAGAGCTCGCCATCCACGCCGCTGGCGAACGCCAGCGGGCCCATGGCCCGGTTGAGCGGGGCAGGGTGGTCCACCATGTACGAGGCCCAGCCGCTGTAGGCCCGCTCCTGCGCGGAGTCTTGCGAGGGGCCGCCGTTGCACCCGTGGGAATTACAACTCTGATACCACCACACCTGGGTTGTCGCGGGCAGCTTCGCGCGCAGCTCCGCGAGCTCATGCACGGCCGGGCAGGTGACGGGGCCGGAGCGGGGATGGAAGCAGTTGAGCGTGGGCGCGAGGATGTCCGCGGCCGGCGCGAGCGTGTCGTCGAGCGGGCTGGTGATGAGCACCCGGCTGCCCCCCGCGGCGCGCACCCGACGCGACTGCGCGAGGACGAAGGGCACGTCCTCCGGCTTCGGCTCGTCCTTGGCGTAGAAGAAGAGCTGCGCGGGCCAGCCCTTCTGTCGGAAGTGCTCGGCGAAGGCGCGGTAGTACGCCACCTTCTCGTCCTCGGTGACGGCGTGCTTGTTGTCGCGCACCTCGGCGGTGGTGAAGCGGGCGCCGGAGGAGAGCAGGGTGCCTTCGAGGAAGGGCGCCATCTCCGCGTCGTACTCGCTCCAGTCAAGAAGGGCCTTGCCCTCCTCGAAGCGCACGGAAGGCGGCGTCATGCTCATGCCGTGCGCGCTCACCCGGTGCTCCAGGAGGACGCGTGCGTACTCGCGCAGCAGCTCGCGCGCCTCCGGCGAGTCGGGGGCGAGCCCGTGTCCCCGGGCGATGCTGTAGAGGGAGATGCCGAAGCTGGTGGGCAGCGAGGACGTCGCCGGCAGCACGAAGGGCTGCACCTCCACCGTGAAGGGCACCGCGACGTGCTCCACCTTGTTGAAGCGCGCGCGCAGCGTGCCCCGGTAGGTGCCCGGTGACTGGCTCTCCGGCGCGCACACCTCCACGTAGAGGACGGCGGGCAGGCTCCGGGAGTTCTCGGGGACGGGCGCGTTCAGCGGCAGCAGCGCATCTGGCCACGGGCCCTGGGCGCCCTCGCTGTTGGAGGCGAGGTGGATGGGGAGATAGCCCTCGCGCCAGACGGCCGCGCTCAGCGCTTCGCCCGGGCCGCCGAGGAACAGGGGCGTCACCTTGAGTTGCTGGACGGTGCCGGGCAGCACCACCTGCACGCCTTCGCACTCACCGCGCGCGACGCTCAGGCGGGCCTGGGGCCGACCCTGGAGCGCGGCGCCGGGCCGCACCTTCACCAGGGGAGACACCACCATTGGCTCCGGTGTGGCGGCCATCGCCGCCAGCACCACCCACGCCCAACCCGCGCCCATCCGCTCCCGTCACTCTCCAGCGGTGCTATCCACCGCTCTCCGCGCTCGCCACCGCCATGGTGCGCCCGGGCTGGTAGTCGGTGATTTCCGCCACCACCGTGCCCAGCGAAAACTCCGCCTCCACCCGCACCGGGACGTGCCTCGGGTCCGCGGTGAAGTAGACGAACATGTCCCGCTTCGACGTCAGGCTGCCGCCGAACTCCGCCTGCACCCGCGTCTTGAAGACCTCCTGGGTGCCCAGCTCCGTCTTCATCGTCTCGCGCGCCTCCACCTTGGCGCGCATGGTGAAGCTCTTGCTGCCGGTGAACACCGGGTAGGAGAACTCGCTGCCCACCGCCAGCTCGCGGTTGCGCAGCGCGAAGGTGGCGCCCGTCACGTCCAGCGTCCCCGCGACGACTTCGGCGGTGGACTCGCGCGGCGCCTCGCCTTCCTTCTGCTTGACGACGAAGACACTCTTGCCATCCGCCTGCATCTTGATGCGCTGGCGGCGACGCTTGCCGTTCTCGTCCGCGTGCAAGTCGCTGCCGATGACGGACTGCGTTCCGGCCTTCCAGTACGACACGAACTTGTCCTTGATGGGCCACACGCCGATGAGCGCGTCGGAGCGCGCCACCGCGACGATGGGCCACACGTCCTCGCCCCACTGCTTCATGGGAGAGCCCACCGTCACCTGCGCGGTGCCCGCTGTCACGCCGAGGTACTTCACGCGATACTGTGCCTGCTCACCGGGGCCGAACGCCGGGTTCGCGGAAGGCTCCTGAGCCATGGCCGATGCCGACCAGACCAGGCCCGCCAGCATCGCCGCGAAACCCCAATTGGACTGCGCACGCATCGGTTGAGCTCCATCGCTAGGAAGTTAAGTAGCCTGCCTGCCACCTGCCAGGCCCTGCCCCCGAACCATTCCCGCCACTCCACATTTCCATGGACGTGCCCGTCCCCCGGGCATTCAACGGACGCTCGTTCCCTGGCCGTGGGGGCGACGCCGGGGCCGAGCGGGGACGCAGTCTCGCACGCGAGGGCCCCCTGGCGCCTCTTCGCCGCCCAGGCCCGGCCGCCCTCCAGCGAGCCGGGCATGTCCACCGGCCGACACCGCTGATAGCCTTCCGTCCCGGCGCCTACAGGTAGGCGGCGCCTTGCCACGGAGGCACGGAAACATGTCCGGCAACTACGACTTCGACGACGACGACATCAAGGAGTCGTCCAAGGGCGGCGGCAAGAACAAGGAGTTCGACTGCCCGGGCTGCGACGCCAACAACCCCGTGCCTGACGGCTTCGGTGACGGTGACGAGCTGCGCTGCAACTACTGCGGCTGCGAGTACAGCGTCCGCGTCAGCGCGGAAGGCCGCATGAAGTTCAAGGAGATCTGAGGGGCCAGCGGGCCTGCCCGGTCGCCCTCAGGTCCGCTCGCCGAAGAGGGCGGTGCCCACGCGCACCTGTGTCGCGCCCGCCTCGATGGCCAGCTCGAAGTCGTGCGTGGTGCCCATGGACAGCTCGGGCAGCGCGTGGCGTTGCCCAAGTTCGCGCAGCGCCTGGAAGTAGCCGCGCGCGCGGGCCTCGTCATCGGTGGGCGGGGGCAGGGACATCAGCCCCACCAGCCGCAGGCCCGGCAGCTCGCGCACCTGGGCCAGGAAGTCGGGCAGCGCCGAGGGCTCCAGGCCGGACTTGGTGGCCTCGCCGCCCACGTTGACCTCGACGAAGCAGGGCAGGGGCGTCATGCCCTCGCGGCGCTTGGACAGCTCGCGCGCCACCTCCAGCCGGTCCAACGCGTGGAAGGCGCTGGCCACCCTGGCCACGTACTTCACCTTGTTGGTCTGCAGCGGGCCAATGGCGTGCCAGCGCAGGCCCTCCAGGTCCGCCAGCTCCACGGCCTTGTCCCGCAGCTCCTGGGCGTAGTTCTCCCCGAAGTCGCGCTGACCGGCCGCGTAGGCCTCGCGGATCATCCCCGCGGGCTTCAGCTTGGAGACCGCCACCAGCGTCACCGACTCCACGGGTCGCCCCGCGCGAGCGCACGCCGAGGCCACCCGCGCTCGCACCGCCTCCAGCCGCTCCGCGAGGTCCGAGCCCATGCTCAGCGCTTCCAGGCCAGGGGCACGCCGGCGCGCTCCATCAGCGCGAGCGTCTCTCCCAGCGGCAGGCCGACGACGTTGGTGGGGCTTCCGTCCACGGAGGCGACGAGGAAGCCGCCCTGGCCCTGGATGGCGTAGGCGCCCGCCCGGTCCACCGGCTCTCCGGTGCCGACGTACCAGGCAATCTCGGCGGCGCTCAGCTCCCGGAAGGTGACGCGGGTGCGCACCACGAGTGCCTCCTCGTGACGGCCCGCGAGCGCGACGCCGGTGTGGACGTCATGCGTCTTCCCGGACAGGCGGCCGAGCATGGCGCGGGCCTCGGCCGAATCCTGGGGCTTGCCCAAAAGCTCCGAGCCCAGGGCCACGGTGGTGTCCGCGGCCAGCACCCAGGCGCCGGGGTAGCGGGCGGCCACGACGGCGGCCTTCTCGCGCGCCAGGCGGAGGACGTAGGGGCCTGCCTCCTCGCCAGGGCGGGGCGTCTCGTCGATGTCCGCCGCGGAGACGGTAAAAGTGAGACCCAGTTGCGACAGGAAGTCCCTGCGGCGGGGAGAACCCGAGGCCAGGACGAGCAACGTTTGATCAGCGTGCGTGTGCATGTTACGGCTCCAGGCGTCGCGTCCTTAGCAGACCTGCGCCTCGGAGTGGACTCTACGGATGAATCCCGCGGACCTCCTGTCGGCCATGAAGCGGACAGTGGAACAACTGGCCGCCTTCAACGAGATGGCGAAGGCGTTGACGTCCACGCTGGAGCTGCGCGAGGTGCTCGCGCTGGTCATGCAGAAGGTCAGCAGCCTGCTGCTGCCTCGCAACTGGTCCCTCATCCTCCAGGATGAGCGCACGGGTAAGCTCTACTTCGAAATCGCCGTGGGCGAGGGAGCAGGCGTCCTCAAGGGCCTGCAGCTCAACCCCGGCGAGGGCATCGCGGGCGCCGTCTTCTCCTCGGGTGTGGCCCGGCTCGTCCACGACGTGGGCGGCGACCCCAGCTTCTCGCCCCGCTTCGACGCGGCCTCCGCCTTCCACACCCGCTCCATCCTCGCCGTGCCCCTGCTGTCCCGGGGCCACGTGCTGGGCGTCATCGAGCTGGTCAACGGCCCCACGGATCCGCCGTTCTCCAACGACGACCTCACCACCCTCACCGCCATCGCCGACTACGCGGCCATCGCGATTGAGAACGCGCGCAACTTCCGCCGGGTGCAGGAACTCACGATTACCGACGAGCACACCGGTTGCTACAACGCCCGGCACCTGCGGGCGCTGCTCGACACGGAGGTGAAGCGCTCGGCGCGCTTCCGCCACCCGCTGTCGCTCGTCTTCCTGGACCTGGACCACTTCAAGAGCGTCAACGACCGGCACGGGCACCTGATGGGCAGCGCCACGCTGAAGGAGGTGGGCGACCTGCTCATGGCCCTGGGGCGCAACGGCCTGGACGCCGTCTTCCGCTACGGAGGCGACGAGTTCGCCATCCTCCTGGTGGAGACGGACCAGGACGGCGCGGCCCTCATCGCCCAGCGCATCTGCGAGGCGTTCCGAGGGCGCTCCTTCCTCCAGGAGCACGGCCTGGACGTGCGCGTCACCGCCAGCGTGGGCGTGGCCACCTTCCCGGACCACGCCACCTCCGCGTTGGACCTCATCCGCTCGGCGGACTTCGCCATGTACGGGGCCAAGGCCCGGGGCCGGGACGCCATCTGCGTCGCCGAGTCCACCCCTCCCGACACGGGGAATGGCAACGGCAACGGCTCCGACTTCCCGGCGCGCTGAAGCTGAGAGAGCACCCCGCAACGGCCGAGGGCCGGGGAGGGGAACACCCTCGGCCCGGCCCTCGTGGGACTGCGTCGTGCGGGAAGACGACTACCCGGCGCCCACCACCGAGTCGATGGCCTCGGTGTTCGTCACGACGTCGCCGTTCTTCTTCAGCGCCTTGAGGAAGGACTCCGTCACTTCAATCTGCTTGGCCTGCTGCGCCTGGGCGCGCAGGGTGTCCTTCTTCGCCTCGAAGCCCGCGGCGTCCGGCTTCTGGCGCTCCACCACCTGCGCCACCACGAAGCCCTCGCCCACGGGGAACGTCTCGCCCAGCACCTGGGGCGCGGTGGTCGCGAAGGCCGCCTTCACCAGCGCGGGCGCGGGGCCCAGGTGCGGCACGGCCTCACCCTCGGCGGTGAAGCTGTCCGTCTCCACGGCCTCCGGACGCGTCTCCGTCTCGAAGCGCAGGATGGCCGGCTGCTCCTTCTCCGGCGGGAACAGCTCCTTCAGCGTCTTGCCGCCCTGCACGGAGGCCAGCGCCTTCTGGGCCTCCGCCTTGGCCAGGTCCTTGGCGCGCTCCTGCTTGAAGAGCGTGGTGGCGATCTCATCCGAGACCTCCTCCAGCTTCTTGTCCTGGGCGGGCTGCTTCTCCTCCACCTTCACCAGGTGCACGCCGAACTTCGTCTCCACCGGCTGCGTGACGCCGCCCGCGGTGAGCGCGAAGGCCGCGTCCGCCAGCGCCGGCTCCCAGCTGCCACGCTCCACCCAGCCCAGGTCGCCGCCGCGCGCCTTGCTGCCGGGGTCCTCGCTGCTCTCGCGGGCCACGGTGGCGAAGTCCTTGCCGCCGTCGATCTCCTTCTTGAGCGCCTCCGCCTTCTTGAGCGCCTCCGCCTTCTGCTCGGCGGTGGCCTCCAGGGGCAGCTTCACCAGCACCTGGCGGGCGCGGATGCGCTCCGGCTGCTGGTACACGAAGCGGTTGGCCTCGTAGTAGTCCTTGATCTCCTTCTCGTGCGCCTTCTTCCAGTCCGCGAGCTGCACGGGCGTGGGGGCCGGCACCTTGTCCGCGAACATGGTGGGCAGGAAGCGCGCGAAGACGACCTTGGCCTGGTTGCCGTCCTTCTCGTAGCGGGCCCGGACCTCGTCATCGGAGACGACCGCGTTGGCGCGGACGACTTCGATCATCTTCTGCGCGGCCAGCTGGCGGCGCAGCTCGGTCTCGAACTCCTGGGGCGTCTTCCGATAGAAGTCGCGCAGGACCTGCTGATAGCGCGCGAAGTCGAACCCGCCCTCCTTGGCGTGGAAGTCCGTGTTCTGGTGGATGAGCTTGCGCAGCTCCTCGTCGGACGGGTTGATGCCACGCTGCTCGGCCGCCTGGGCCAGGAGCTCCGTGTTCACCAACCTGTCCATCACCTGGTTGTGCATGCCGAACTGCCGGGCCACGGACTCGGGGATGGGGCTGCCCTGCGCTCGCAGGAAGCTCATCTGCCGGGCCCAGGCCGTGGCGAAGTCGCGCAGCGGGATTTCCTTGCCGTTCACCTTGGCCACCGAGCCCGGAGCCGTGGTGGCGGCTCCAGAGGCGCCGAAGCCGGAGCTGCCCGGCCCGAACGAAAGCGTGAACACCACCGCGATGCCGATGATGAACAGCAGGGAAAAGACCTTCCGGGGGTTCAGACCGTCCATTGTCGTCACTTCGAGAGCAAACGCGCCGAGAAAAGTCGTGCGGAAGGACTCGCGACGCGGTGTTGTTGGTAGCCCGGCCGAAGGGTGGTTGACCTGCGGCCACCCCCGTCACAGGGCCTTGACTGCCTAGGACACTGCACCGGAAAATGCAAGCGATTTAGAGAGTTTAGCGCAGACCCCCACCCTCCGCACTTCCCTCCCACCCCGGAATTCCCCTCTGTGCTGTCGCTCCTCAAGCGATATCGGCGCCCCCTCCTGGTCGGCGTCCTGCTGCTCTACCCGCTGGTCGCCTTCCTGCTCAGCGGGCGCAAGGTCAGGGACCCCAACCCCATCGACCGGGCGGTCATCGCGGTGACGTCGCCCGTCCAGCAGGTGCTCACGGCCTCCATCGAAGGCTCCGTGTCGGCGGTGCGCCACTACCTGGATTTGCGCGGCGTCCGGCAGGAGAATGACACCCTGCGTCTGGAGAACCTCCAATTGAGGGCCTCGGTGCAGGCGCTGGGCGAGTCGCGCACGGAGAACGAGCGGCTGCGCAAGCTGTTGGGCTACGCGGAGGCGGCGGCGGGGCCGGAGATTCCGGCGCGGGTGGTGGGCGTCAACCCGGTGGCCAAGCTCCTGTCGGTGCGCATCAGCGCGGGGGAGAAGGAGGGCGTCTTCCGGGGCATGTCGGTGGTGACGCCGGATGGAATCGTGGGACAGGTCATCCGGGCCACGGGGAGCTACTCGGACGTGGCGCTGGTGACGGACACGCAGAGCCGGGTGGCGGTGAGGGTGCAGCGCTCCAGGGCGCGGGGGACGGCGTCGGGTGCTGGCAGCGGACCTTTGAAGCTGGAGAACATGCTGCGCACCGAGGACGTGGACAACGGCGACCTCATCATCACCTCGGGCACGGATGGCATCTACCCACCGGGGCTGGTGGTGGGGCGGGTGACCCATCTAGAGAAGAAGGAGCACGGCATGTTCCAGGGTGGGGACATCGTGCCGGCGGTGGACACCAGCAAGCTGGAAGAGGTGTTGGTGGTGGGCAGTCCCTACAGCGCGATGGCGCAGGGCAGCGCGGCGGAGGGTGCGTCGAAATGAAGTTCCTGGTGACGGTGGGCATCGCGCTGGCGCTGCTCACGCTGGAGTCCGTGGTCGTCAAGCAGGCGGGCCTGGTGCTCGGCCGCATCGACGTCACCGTGGTGCTGGTGGCGTTCCTCGCCCTGCGCGCCACGCTGCTGGAGGGGGCCTTCTCCGCGTTCGCGGTGGGCTACCTGTTGGACCTGATGAGCGGACAGCCCACGGGGCTGTTCACCTTCCTCGCCGTCTTCACCTTCCTGGTGGGGCGGCTGGTGTCGACGTTCGTGGACGTGCGCGGCGGCCTGTCCTTCGCGCTGTTCGCCATGGGCGCGGACGTGGGGCACGGCCTCCTGGCGACCTTCTTCACCTGGCTGACGGTGAAGGACGGCGGCTCGGGGCCGGCGCTGGCGGGCCTGCCGCTGCAGGTGGCGCTCACGGGGGTCGCGGCGCTGGCGCTCTTCCCGCTGCTCAAGCGCTTCGAGGCGGCGCAGGACCGTCCGGCGGGGTTGCTGAGGTGACGCCTCCCACGCTGGGCAACACGACGCCGGGCCGCGAGCTGCGCCGGCGCTTCCTCTGGCTGGGCCTGGCCATGACGGTGGGGCTGGGCCTGTTGTCCATCCAGCTCTACCGCCTGCAAATCACCCGGGGCGAGGAGTACTCCGCCAAGAGCGTGGCCAACTTCGTCAAGGAGGTGCGCCTGCGCGCCGACCGGGGCGTCATCAAGGACGCGCGCGGTACCATCCTCGTCGACAGCCGCCCGTCCTTCGACGCGGTCGTCACGCCCGCGTTCTGCACCGACTGCTCCGAGCAGGTCATCCCCCGGCTGGCGGAGCTGCTCCAGTGGGACGCCGACCAGGCGAAGAAGGTGGAGGACCTGGTGCGCCAGGGCCGCCGCAACGCGCCCTTCCAGCCGGTGCCGGTGCGCGTGGACCTGACGCGGGACGAGTACGACCGGCTGGCCGCCCGCCGCGACATCCTGGACGGCGTGGAAGTGGCCCCCGTGCCGCACCGCCACTACCGGACCAACACGGTGCTGTCGCACGTGCTGGGCTACATGAACGAAATCACCCAGGAGGAGCTGGAGCGCCTCAACGGCGACGGCTCGCGCTACGCGCTGGGGGACTACATCGGCCGGCGCGGCCTGGAGCGCTACTTCGAGCAGCGCCTGCGCGGCCAGGACGGCGTGCGCAAGGAGGTCGTCAACGCGCGCGGCCAGAAGATTGAAGAGCTCAACGTCAAGCTGGGCGACAACGCCGTGGTGCAGCCCCAGGCGGGCAGCAACCTGGTGCTGTCCATCGACATGCGCCTGCAGGAAGAGGCCGAGCGCGCCTTCCCCGGCGTGACGGGCGCCGTCGTCGCCATCGATGTGAACACGGGCTTCATCCGCGCGCTGGTGTCGCGGCCCGGCTTCGA
Source organism: Myxococcus qinghaiensis (assembly GCF_024198215.1). GTDB lineage: Bacteria > Myxococcota > Myxococcia > Myxococcales > Myxococcaceae > Myxococcus > Myxococcus qinghaiensis. The sequence continues at coordinate 13,441 of NZ_JAKCFA010000006.1, read as the reverse complement.
CCCCAACCTCCTGACGGGCCGCGTGACGCCCACGCAGATGGCGCAGCTGTCCAGAGACCCGCTGGAGCCCATGGTCAACCGCGTGGCCGCGGAGCACTACAGCCCGGGCTCCACGTTCAAGGTCGTCACCGCGCTGGCGGCGTTCAAGTCCGGCGTGTTCCGTCCGGAGACGGTGGTGAACTGCCCCGGTGGCTACCGGCTGGGCGCGCGCACGTGGCGCTGTCACCTGGACCGGGGCCACGGCCCGGTCAACGGCCTGGATGCGATGAAGAGCTCGTGTGACACGTGGTTCTACAAGGTCGCTGACACCATCGGCCTGGACCCCATCGGAGAGATGGGCAAGTCGCTGGGCCTGGGCAGCCCCACGGGCATCAACGTGGTGGCGGAGGTGCCCGGCATCATGCCGACCAGCGCGTACCACGACAAGGCCTCGCCGGGCGGCTACACCAAGGGCATGGCGCTCAACAGCGCCATCGGCCAGGGCGACAACAACGTCACGCCGCTCCAGCTCGCGCTGATGTACGCGGCCATCGCCAACGGCGGCACGCTCTACAAACCGCAGATGGTGCAGCGGCTGGAGAACCTGGACGGCCAGGTCATCCAGGAGTTCAAGCCGGAGGTCGTGCGCCGGGTGGAGCTGTCCCCCACGCACCTGAAGGCCGTCATCGAGGGCCTGGTCAAGGTCGCCCACGAGCCGGGCGGCACCTCCTACCGCTCACGCCTCAAGTACATGCGCGACCAGGAAGTCCTCGTCGCGGCGAAGACGGGCACGGCCCAGGTCGCGCGCCTGGGCGCCATCCGCCTCAAGACGCACCAGATGAGCTTCTTCGAGCGAGACCACGCCTGGTTCGCGGGCTTCGCCCCGGCGGACAAGCCGGAGATAGCCGTCGTGGTGCTCAACGAGCACGGTGGCCACGGTGGCTCGGACGCCGCGCCGACGGCGATGGCCGTCATCCAGAAGTACCTGGACCTGAAGAAGCTGGACGCCACGGCGCCGCCGCCGCGTCCCAACCAGCCCTACACCCCGTCAGTGCTGCGCGCGCCGTCTCCGGACGAGGCGGCCCTGACGCGCGGCGTGAAGCCCCCGAAGCTGCTGCCGGGCGACGAAGAGGTTTCGGAGGACACCCATGCAACTCAGGATTGAGCGGCGGATGGTGCCCCACGTCCCGTGGGGCCTCATCGTCTGTGTGCTGGGCGTGTCCCTCTTGGGCATCTGGAACCTCGCCTCGGCGTCGCGGCCTCCGCTCGCGCCGGTGTGGTCCAGCCAGGCGCTGTACCTGGGGCTGGGCGTCGTCGCCGTGCTGGTGGTGTGCCTGGTGGACTACCGGTGGATCCAGCGCATGGCGCTGCCCATCTACGTCACCAACATCCTGGCGCTCATCGCCCTGCGCTTCATCGGCCACACGGCCAAGGGCGCGGAGAGCTGGTTCGTCATCGGCCCGTTCCGCCTGCAGCCCGCGGAGTTCATGAAGATTGGCGTCGTGCTGATGCTGGCCAAGGTCTACCACGACGACTTCCGCCCCAATGAGCCGTCCTACGGCCTGGTCCGCCTGTGGAAGCCGCTGCTCGTCGTGGGCGTGCCCTTCGTCCTCGTGCTCGTCCAGCCGGACCTGGGCACGGCGCTGATGATTGGCCTGTCCTCGCTCACCGTCATCCTCTTCGGCAAGGTGCGCTGGTACCTGGTCGCCACGCTCGTCGCGGCCATCCTCGCGGGCGGCATCGTCATCTGGAACGACTACGTGCGCGACGTGCCGGAGCCCCGGCCCACCATCGTCCGGCACCACCTGAAGAAGCACCAGAGTCAGCGCATCTCCGGCTGGTTGGACCCGGAGGCGGACCTGCGCGGCAGCGGCTACCACGCGGCCCAGTCGAAAATCGCGGTGGGCAGCGGCGGCGTGTCCGGCAAGGGCTGGCGCGAGGGCACCCAGACGGGCCTGCGCTTCCTGCCCGAGCAGCACACCGACTTCATCTTCTCCGTGTGGGCGGAGGAGCACGGCTTCGTGCTGTGCACGGTGCTGCTCGTGCTCTACGGCGCCATCTTCATCTTCGGCCTGGGCGTGGGGTTCAACGCCCGAGACAGGTTCGGCGCCTTCGTGGCCGTGGGCGTCGTCGCGATGCTGTTCTGGCAGGTGTTCGAGAACATCGGCATGGTCATCGGCCTGCTCCCGGTGACGGGAATCACCCTGCCACTGATGAGTTATGGCGGGTCTTCCATGATGTCCGTGATGCTCAGCATTGGCTTGCTGGTGAACATCAGCATGCGGCGTCACATGTTCTGAGACGGCGCGACACGCGACGCTGAAGCAGGCGCTCCGAAGATGGTGCGGGGCGCTGGCGGCGGGTCGCGGGTGGTGTATGAATCACCCCACCAATTCCGGGGGGAGGGCGAGTCCCTCTCGGGCCGGTGGAGGTCAGGCATGCAGAGGAAGGTCGGGCAGAAGGTGAGTGGGAGTGTCCGCGTGGCGGAGATTCCCGTGGCGGCGAGGGACGTGAAGCCCGCGGCGCCACCGCCCGTGGCGAGGGCCCCCGTCGTGGCGAAGGAGGAGGTGCGACGGCCGGTGGCCTCCGCGCCGCTGCTGCCGACGTTCGCTCCCATCATCGAACGCAACCAGGGTGAATCCGAGCACCGGGAGTTCCCCCGGGCGCAGCTGGTGACGCGCTTCGAGGTCTGGGTGGATGACGAGGAGGGCGGGCGGCGCTTCGCGGCGAGCCTGGCCTCCATCAACGTCAGCGTCAGCGGGGCCTTCCTGGAGAGCACCTTCTACCTGCCCATGGGCACGGTGCTGGGGGTGAGCTTCATCCTGGAGCCGGGGGCCTCGCCGGTGCGGGCGCGGGCGCAAATCGTCCGTGAGGAGCGCGGGGACGGCCCCGAGGGCCGCAGCGGCTTTGGAATCCGCTTCCTCGACTTCAGTGGCCAGACGGAGGTCGCCCTGGCGCGACTCTTCGTGGGAGCCCGGCTGAGAGCCTTCGCGGAGGACTACTTGAGCTCCCAGCGGGCGCGTTCACTGCCCAACGAGCTGGAGCGGGTGGTGGATGTCCTTTCGGCGTGGGAGCTGCTCAAGGCCACGAGCACCGAAGCGGACCCCTGGCAGGCCAAATAACGACTGACTTCCCACTCGCGGGCCGGCCAGCCATGAGAGGGTGGGGGGGATATGGATTGAGGCGCTCGCCCAGGGCCGTGGGCGCCACCTCGAACCGCGTGTCTCAGGCGGGCTTGCCACCCGCCAGCAGACGCCGCCGCTCGGCCTGATAATGCGCTGAACACAGCCCCTTCGAGCGCTGCTCACGCGTGCAGTCCGGCATCGTGCAGCGCCGGTCAGACGCCACCATGTTGCCCGCAAGTGCCTTGGGCGGACGGCCACGACGACGGCTCGCCGCCACGCCGTTGCTGTTGCCACCCGTGGGCATGCCCTGGTTCATCGCCCGGAGGACGCCTCGGCCAATCGCATCGCCAAGCGCTTCCGCCCAATTCACCAATGCGGGGGTCAGGGGGACCTTCGACAACTCCTTACGTGGTCGTGCCATGAAAACTCCCGTGAAAACAGTCAAAACAAACAAGGCATCCAATGCGCCTATTTGGCGGTGGATGTCAACGCTGTCAATACAACCAGGGAGGGGTCTCGTCTGACTCGCAAAACCCGCGCGGAAAATTGATGACAAGACTGCAAAGGGATACGTGTTTCCCACAGGCGAGCAGGACGGCGATTCGGTATCTGCGCTGGATTTGTCCGCAGGGGTGAAAATGACGCGGAGTCTGAGAAATCGCTGAAGGCTCGCCCGAGACTTGGGTTGAGTTGAGTCAGGACGTGGACGGGCAAAGCCGCTGCTCCAACGGTTCCGGGCTCGCGAGAAGGATCCGCTCACAAGCCATGAACCGGAGGGCTCACGAGGGTTGCGCCGGGGGGGCCGACAGGCGCTCCGGGGGGCGTTGGTGCTTGAGCCCGCGGCCGGACAGCGAGTGGGGCGCTGGCGCCCCGCGTCGACAAACAGAAGCGCCGGGCGAGGCGCGCGCGAGGCCAGGAGTCCTCACGTGCGCGCGGGCCCGGCGAAGCGGCTTACAGCGCCTTCTTGATGGCGTCTTCGATGCGCGCCTTGGGGACGGCGCCGACAATCTGCTCCACGACCTTGCCGCCCTTGAAGAGCAGCAGGGTGGGGATGGACCGGATGCCGTAGTCCTGCGGCGTCTGCTGGTTGTCGTCGATGTTCATCTTGGTGAACTTCACCTGGCCGCCATACTGGGTGGCGAGCGCGTCGATGGACGGGGCGATGGCGCGGCACGGCGCGCACCAGGTCGCCCAGAAGTCCACCAGCACGGGCTCCTGGGAGTCCAGCACCAGCTGCTTGAAGTCGCCATCTCCGACCTGTGTCACGTTGTCGCCTGCCATGGTGTCTCCTTCGGGCCCTCTCCGGCCTGCACGGCGCGTCGTCTAGTACGTGCCCCGGGAGCCTGCAAGAATCGGCGGACCGTCGGCCGATCTGCCAGAAATGATGCGGTGGGGACGCGCGGGTTTCACCCCTCATTCCGAACGGCTCCCCCCTCAAGCCCGGTGCTGGTGTAGGCTGGCGGACGTGACGAAGCTCTTTCTGCCCCAGTCCCAGCTCGAGGAGTGGGCACTGGCCGACAAAGCGGACGTGCGGGATGGCCGGCTGGTGGTGATGGCCGAGGGCGGCACCGCCTTCGCCGTCTCCCCCGCGGTGCATTTCCTCCAACTCGTGTCGGGCGAGGACACCCACGGTCTGGTGGCCAAGGTGAAGACCGAGGAGCAGCTCTCCCGCCTGGGGGCCGAGCAGATGGCCGACTCGGTGCTGGTGGGGGAGTCCGCCTACGAGGTCGTTCCAGGGTATGTGACGGACGTGCCCTCCGGGGCGCCGAAGCCGGAGGCGGCGGGCAAGAAACCCGATTCGGAGACCGACCTGTTGGCGGCGTTCCTTCTCAACAAGATGGGCTGATTCGCCTGTCTGTCACGGTTATTGCCTGAATCCATGAGCCACACGCTCGTATCGCTCGCCTGCCACGCCTACGGCATCGCCGCCGTGGCCTATCTGGCCTACCTCGTCCGCCAGTCGGACGCGCTGGCCATGGCCGGGCGCGTGCTGGTGGGCGGAGGGCTCGTGCTGCACGGGGTGGCCCTCTTCGAGTTGCTCGGAGCCCAGTCCGGCCGGCCCGTGGGCATGGCCCAGGGCTTCTCCACGCTGGCCTTCCTGCTCTTGGCCATCTTCCTGGCGCTGGATGTGCGCTACCGCCGCCCCGTCATCGGCGCGTTCCTCACGCCCCTGGCCGTGACGGTGCTGATACCCGGGCTGTTGATGCACGGAGGGCAGTCGCCGCTTCCACCGGGCGTGCGACAGCCGCTCTTGCCGCTGCACATCACCCTGGCGCTGTTGGGGCTGGCCGCGTTCGCGGTGGCCGCGGGCGTGGGGGTCATGTACCTCCTGATGGAGCGGCAGGTGCGCGCCAAGCGCTTCGGCCTGCTCTTCTCCCGGCTGCCCTCGCTGGAGTTCCTGGACACCCTCAATCGGCGTTTGGTGGTGTGGGGCTTCATCGCGCTGTCCATCACCCTGGCGACGGGGGCGTTCTTCGTCGCCTCCACCATCGGCTGGCAGTGGGATGGCAAGTCGATTGCCACGGTGGTGGCGTGGGCCGTCTTCGCGGCCATCGTCAACGCGCGCATCTTCGCGGGCTGGCGGGGGCGCCGGGTGGCGTTGCTGACCATGGCGGGGTTCTGTCTGGTGCTGGTGTCGTTCCTCACCTCGTACGACGTGACTGCGAGCACGGCGGCCGCCATGAGGATTCCCTGAGTATGGAGCTCGTCTGCATTGGCCTGTCCCACCGTACGGCGCCCCTGGTGGTGCGCGAGCGGCTGGCCCTGTCCGAGTCGCGTCAGGTGGAGGTGCTCCAGCGGCTGGCCCAGTCGCCGGTGGAGGTGCTCTGGGTGTCCACCTGCAACCGGGTGGAGGTCTATCTCTCCGCGCCGGACGGCATGCTCGCGCGGGAGCGCGCGGTGTCGGAGCTGCGGGCGCTGGGCGGTGACGAGGCGTTGGACCACCTCTACGAGCACCGGGGCGAGGCGGCCCTCATCCACCTGTTCCGGGTGGCCTCCAGCCTGGACTCCATGGTGCTGGGCGAGGCGCAGATTCTCGGGCAGGTGAAGGACTCCTTCGAGCGGGGCCAGGGCGCGGGGGCGGTGCGGGGTGAGTTGACGCGGGCGTGCGCGGCGGCGTTCGGGTGCGCCAAGCGGGTGCGCACGGAGACGGCCATCGGCCGCGCGGCGACGTCCATGGCGTCGGCGGCGGTGCAACTGGCCAGCAAGGTGTTCGACGGCTTGAAGGGCAAGACGGTGCTGGTGGTGGGAGCGGGGGAGATGGGAGAGCTGGCGGCGCGCCATCTGCAGCAGGCGGGTGCGACGAAGCTGTTCATCACCAACCGGACGTTGGCTCGCGCGGAGGCGCTGGCGACGGAGGTGGGCGGGGTGGCGCGGCCCTTCGAGGAGCTGTTCTCGCTCCTGGGCGCCGCGGACGTGGTGGTGTGCAGCACCGCGTCCCCCGTGCCGCTGTTCACCCGGGAGAACGTGGGCGCGGTGGGTAAGGGGCGCAAGGGCCGGCCGCTGTTCATGGTGGACCTGGCGGTGCCGCGAGACATCGACCCTGGGGTGGGCACGCTGGACTGGGTGCACGCCTACGACGTGGACGACATCCAGAAGTTCGTCGCGGACAACGCGGCCGCGCGCGCCGAGGAGGCGCACAAGGCGGGCGTGCTGGTGGCGCAGGAGGTGGCTCGCTTCGTCAAGGAGCGCGCGCTGCGCGAGGGCATGCCGGTGCTCGCGCGTCTGCGCCAGCGCGCGGAGGCCATTGCCCGCTCGGAGGTGGAGCGCACGCTGACGTCGCTGGGCGACGGGCTGACGGACAAGCAACGCAAGAGCATCGAGGCCATGGGGCGCGCCATCGTGAACAAGCTGTTGCATGAGCCCACCTCGCGGCTGCGCGCCGTGGGCCCGGAGGGCGAGGGCAATCGCCTGGCGGGCGCGGCCGCGGAGCTCTTCGGACTCCTGGAGGCGGAGATGGAGGCTGCGGACGCGGAGGCCTCTTCCCTGGCTCCGGTTCCGCAGCAGGTCGCCACGGGGGCCAAGCGATGAAGACCGTGCGAATCGCCACCCGACAGAGCCCGCTGGCGCTCTGGCAGGCCCGCCACGTGGGCGCGCTCCTGGCCTCGCATCATCCGGGCCTGGAGGTGTCCCTGGTGGAGATGACCACCGAGGGAGACCGCTTCCTGTCCGCGCCGCTGTCGGCGGTGGGCGGCAAGGGCCTGTTCGTGAAGGAAATCGAGCAGGCGCTCATCGACGGCCGCGCGGACCTCGCGGTGCACAGCCTGAAGGACATGACGTCCGAGCTGCCGGAGGGCCTGATTCTCGCGGCGGTGCCGACGCGCGAGGACCCTCGCGATGCCTTCTGTGGCCTTGCGGGCCAGACGCTGGATTCGCTGCCGCAGGGTGCGCGCGTGGGCACGTCGTCGCTGCGCCGCAGCTGCATCCTGCGCTCGCGGCGGCCGGACCTGGAGATCGTCAGCCTGCGCGGCAACGTGCAGACGCGTTTGCAGAAGACGAAGGAGCTGGGGCTCGCGGGCGCGGTGCTGGCGTACGCGGGGCTCAAGCGCCTGGGCCTGGAAGACGTCATCACCCAGGTGCTGTCCACCGAGGTGAGCCTGCCCGCGGTGGGGCAGGGCGTGCTCGCCATCCAGTGCCGAGGGGACGACGCGCGCGTGTGCGCGCTGCTCGCGCCGCTGGAGGATGCGACGACGCGCGTGGCGGTGACGGCCGAGCGCGCGCTGCTGGCGAAGCTGGAGGGCGGCTGCACGGTGCCGCTGGCGGGGCATGCCACGGTGTCCGAGGGCTTCGTGCACCTGCGCGGACTGGTGGGCCGGCCGGATGGCGCACGGGTGGTGCGGGGCGAGGTCCGTGGGCCGGTGGCGCAGGCGCGGGAGCTGGGCGAGGCCCTGGCCGACGACCTCTTGTCGCAGGGCGCGGCGGACATCCTGCGTGATTTCGCTCGCCGCCCGGACGCGCGGCCCTAGACTGCCGCCCGCGTGGAACGGCGACTGGAAGGCATCCGAGTCTTGGTGACGCGCCCGCGTGAGCGGGCCGAGGAGCTGTGCTTTCTCCTGGAGGACGAGGGCGCGGAGGTGCTCAGCCTTCCGCTCCTGGAGCTGCGTCCGCCGGAGGACCCACGTCCGCTGGCGTCCGCCGCCGAGCACATCCAGCGCTATCGCTGGGTGGTGTTCGCGAGTCCCTCCGCTGTCGACGCGCTGATGGACGCGCTGCGCGAGGCGGGCACGGCGCAGCGGCTCTCCCGCGTGAAGCTGGCGGCGGTGGGGCCTCGGACGGCGCGCGCCATGAGGAGCTATGGCCTGGACGTCGCCGCGGAGCCGGACGAGGGCACGGGGCAGGCGCTCTTCGAGATGCTCAAGGACGGACTCCAGTCGGGTGACGAGGTGCTGTTGCCCGCGGCGGAGGAGGGGCGGCGCGAGCTGGAGGAGGCGCTGCGCGACGCGGGCGTGCTCGTCACCCGCGTGACGGCCTATCGCTCCCTGGCGGCGGAGGTTCCCCCGGAGGCCCTGGCGCTGCTCGCCGAGTCACCGCCGGACGTGGCGGTGTTCGCCTCGCCGCGCACCGCGGAGGCCTTCCTGGACGCGGCGGGGCGTGAGCGATTGGGGCCCGCGCGGGTGGTGGCGATTGGGCCCACCACGGCGTCGGCGCTGGAGCAACTGGGGCTGCCGGCCACGGCCGTCGCGGAGAGGCCCACGCCGGAGTCATTGGTGGATGCGACGGTGCGCGCGGTTCGCGGCCAGGCGGAAGCGCCCCCGGTGAAGTAGTGGGGGATGCGGCTCGACGCGCTGTTCGCGGGTAGACTGCCCTTCCCGTCGAAGTCCGGGCGAATGCATGCCCGGTGCTGGACGACGCGGAGGGGTTTTCGATGAATCGGGGTTCGCAGCGGAGCGCCGTCGTACTCGGGTTGTTGTTGTCCGTCACGGCGGCGGCGCAACAGGTGCTGGAATACAAGGACCTGGGCCACCGGGTGCTCAGCACTCCCGCGGACCCCTTCGTCTTCTACGTGGACGGCCGACAGGCCCTGCCCGGGGGCAATGACCTCAACCTGGTGGTGGCGGCCAGTCGCGCGGCCGCGCAGACGTGGCAGGTCAGCTGCTCCTGGCCGACGTTCTCCTTCCCGGATGGCGGAGTGGCCACGACGGGCTCGCCCATGGCGAACGTCAATGACCCGGGGGACCGCTTCAACGTGGTGCCCGTCTGGGTGACGAGCGCGAGTGACCCGCGCTACTCGGACACGCTCAACGGTGGAGACCGGCAGTCCGCCGCGCGCCCGCTGACGTTCAGCGGCTACGTGTACCAGTGCGACATCTTCCTCAACGCGGTGGACTTCGAGTGGTCCACGACGACGCCCACGCCCGCGGGCCACTACGACATCCAGAGCGTGTTGACGCACGAGATTGGCCACTGCCTGGGCCTGGGTGACTCCTTCGAGGCCATTGGCGCGGTGATGTTCTTCGACCTTCCGGCGGGAGAGAGCCGGCGCAACCTCGCGGACTACGACAGGACGGCGCTGTGCCGCTTCTATCCGAAGACGGGCGCTGTCGGTTCGCCCTGTGACACCGCCGCGTGCACCACCGGCCTGACGTGTGTCACCGCGCCGTCCACCGTCTCCGGCAAGGACCTCAAGGTCTGTGCGAAGGGCTGCTTCGGCAACGCCACCGCCGAGTGTCCGGCCCCCTATGTCTGTCGCGAGTCCTCCGCGGTCTCCGGGTACACCCGGGCCTGTCTGCCGGCCCTTCCCGATGGAGTCACGCCAGTGGGCCGCGAGTGCACCCCTGGCCCGAGGAGCTGCAACACCACGAATGGCGTCTGCATCGCCCCGGTGTCCGCGCCGTCGGGCAATGGCGAGTTCGACCGGTGGGACGAGGGCTACTGCACCGAGACGTGCAGCGGCTCGAACTCGTGCCCCGCGGGCTCGGCATGCTCCGTGGTGGCGGGACAGGGCTCCATCTGTCTCAAGGACTGTACGCTCGGGGGCAGCGACTGCCGCCCTGGCTATACGTGCGAGGCCCGGCCCGAGGGCAACCTCTGCGTCCCTGGCTGCTACGGCGACCTGGACTGTGACAGCAACTCCGTCTGCCGGACGTGTGACCGCGTCTGTGTTCCGAAGCAGGCCGCGGGCAAGCAGGTGGGCGACGCGTGCACCGCGAACGCCGAGTGTGGCACCAACCAGTACTGTCTTTTCGCCGAGGGCGGCACGCAGGGCGTGTGCGCGCAGCAGTGCTCCGTCTCCGCGTGCTCCTGCCCTGGAGGCACGTCGTGCCAGGTGGTGAACAAGGACGGTGAGCGGGCCTGCGTCCGGGCGTGCTCCGCGAGCTCGTGCCCCTCCACGCTGCGGTGTGGCTCGGTGGAGCAGGGCGGCTCCGCCTGCTTGCCTGTCTGTGTGACGAATCAGGACTGCGCGCCCAACATGCTCTGCGCGAGCGGAGGCACCTGTTACGATCCTCAAGCGCGGCCGGACGCCGGGCCTTGCACGCTGTGCAACGATGGTGGCTCGCAGCCGCCGCCGCCCGTGGATGCGGGGCCGCCCACGGGCAGCACCACGGGGCCGGATGGCTGTGGTTGTACGGGCGCGCCGGTGTCGGCGGCGGCCTTCCTCGGTGGGTTGGTCCTGCTGCTGCTGGTGGCGGGAAGGAGACGGACTTGGCACAAGCAGTGAGCGGCCCGGGGAATCCTCCTCCGAAGAGCCGGGATGACTTCACCACGCTCTTCGTGCTGGAGGCGCTGGTGGGGCAGGGGCTGTTGACGCCCCAGCAGGCCCAGGAGGTCCTCGCGAAAGAGGGGGCCGCGCGAGCGCGGGTCCTCAAGGCGCAGACGGCCGCGATTGGCAAGGATGCGGCGCGCTACGACGTGTCGCCTGTCGAGGTGGTGGCTGCCTTCCAGGTGCCCCTGGCCAACGGCCGGGGCGTGCTGGACGAGGACCGCGTCACGGAGGCCGCCGCGCGTGCCGCGGGCATGGCCTACCGGAAGATAGACCCGCTGAAGCTGGACATGACGCTGGCCACGCGCACGGTGTCGCGGCCGTATGCGCAGAAGCACGTGTTGCTCCCGCTGGAGCGCACGGTGCAGGGCCGGTTGCTGGTGGCGGTGGCCAACCCGTTCGACCGGGAGCTGTTCGAGAGCTTCCACCGCCTCACGGGCCTGCCAGTGGAGCCGGTGCTGAGCGCGAAGGCGGACATCCTCAAGTCCATCTCCGACATCTACGGCTTCGGCAGGACGCTGGCCCGCGCGGCGGATGACTTCAGCGTGGCGGTGGGAGGCGGACAGCTCTCCAACTTCGAGCAGCTCGTGTCGCTCAGCGGCACGCAGGAGCTGGAGGCGTCTGACCGTCCGGTGGTGCAGGCGGTGGACTATCTGCTGCGCTACGCCTTCGACAACCGCGCCTCGGATATCCACATCGAGCCCAAGCGCTCCACCAGCGTGGTGCGGCTGCGCATCGACGGCGTGTTGCACCCGGTGTACTCGCTGCCGGCGCAGGTGCATGCGCCGATTGTGTCGCGCGTGAAGATGCTCTCGCGCATCGACATCTCCGAGAAGCGCAAGCCCCAGGACGGGCGCATCAAGACGGAGCGGGACGGGCGCGAGGTGGAGTTGCGCGTCAGCACGCTGCCCACGGCCTTTGGCGAGAAGGTGGTCATCCGCATCTTCGACCCGGAGACGCTGGTGCAGGACATCGCCCAGCTTGGCTTCGAGCCGGACGAGAAGAACTCCTTCGAGTCGTGGATTGACCAGCCCCACGGGCTCATCCTCGTCACGGGGCCAACGGGAAGTGGCAAGACGACGACGCTCTATTCGGCGCTCAAGGCGCTGGCGGGGCCGGACGTCAACGTCACCACGATTGAAGACCCCATTGAAATGGTGTGGGACGCCTTCAACCAGGTGCAGGTGCAGCCCAAGCTGGGGCTCGACTTCGCGAGCGCGCTGCGCCACATCCTGCGTCAGGACCCGGACGTCATCATGGTGGGTGAGATTCGTGACCAGGAGACGGCGGAGAACGCCATCCAGTCCGCGCTCACCGGACATCTTGTCCTGTCCACGCTACACACCAACGACGCGTTGGGCGCGGTGGCGCGCATGCGGGACTTGGGAGTGCCGTCTTTCCTCCTGGCGCAGAGCTTGTTGGGCGTCATGGCCCAACGACTGTTGCGCCGCGTGTGCAGTCATTGCGCGGAGGAGGCGACGCTGACGCCGGATGAGCTGCTCGCGCTCCAGGCGCCGCTGCCCTTGCTGCCGGGTGGGGTGCGCCTGCTCAAGGGGGCAGGCTGCGTGCGCTGCCGAGGCACGGGCTACGTGGGCCGCACGGGCGTCTTCGAAATCGTCACCACGGGCGGAGAGCTGCGCGAGCAGATTGCACGCGAGGCACCGTACGAGAAGCTGGTGGAAGTGGCCCGGCGCGGAGGCATGCGCACCCTGCGCGAGGCCGCCGTGCGCAAGCTGGCGCAGGGGCTCACTGCTTTTGACGAAGTGGTGCGCATGACTTCGGCGTGAGGTGAGCAAGTGGCAACAATTGCGAGCTTGCCCGACCGGGACGAGCCGGTCGCCGAGCTGAGGGGCGTCGTCGATGACTGAGTCGAAAAGTTTCAGGAGGGATCTCCTTCCATGATGCTTGTCGAAGCCGAACTGCTCACGCAGCCTGGCAACAACGCTGTCCTTCGCCTCCCGGGTCGGAGGTTTCCAGGCGTCGTCATCCAGGGCGACACACTGCATTCCCTGGTGTCCACGGCGTCCGAGGCTCTCGCGGCCCTTGAGCAGGGGAACACATCGAATGCCCAGGAGTTGCTCCGAGATGCCGTCGAGCAGCTCCGTGATGCGCAGGCGCGCTACGAGGCGGCGCTCGGGGAGCATGGTCTCGCGCTGCCTTATTGAAAGAGGGCTCGCGTGGGATGTTCTGTCTGGATTTTCCGACGGGATTTCCGGTGTGCACGAACTGCCAGCCTGAATGCAGTCCAAACCAGTTTCTGCCAGACACAAGGAGCGATCCTGGTAGCCGGCGAGGATGTTGATGTGCATCAAAATGTTTGTTGAGACGGAACCCTCCAGACACCCATGGTCATCTCTCTGCAAGTGGCGCAAGGATTCGCAGAGAGTGTCCCGGAGGGCGCTTCGGACGCTCCTGACTGCTCAGTCGCCGTCCGACGTCAAAGACACGTACTGATAAAGCCTGGCCTCAAGCCCCGCCCGAATGGCACGATGTTCTACGAGGGGGCTCTAGTACTACCCGGTCACTTGAATCCAGGTAGCGGTCATGATCTACGGTCGGGATGACACCCGCACATCTGCGCAAGCTGGATGAGGCGCTGAGCGCCTACCTCGATGAGATGGTGGTCGGCATGGGGCGG
>NZ_JAKCFA010000059.1 GCF_024198215.1 Myxococcus qinghaiensis | reverse complement strand
GAGCCACCAACGCGGCGCCCTGGACGGCCTGAGCCAGCCCCATGTAGCGATCTCCAAGAGCGAGATCGCCACACCCTCAACCAGCTTGGTAGCCCCATGCAAGGGCTACCTAACTGATCAGCATTGTGGCTAGTCGTTGCCGTAATACGAGGCCTGGACGGTGAGCGTCCCCGACCACTGTCCCGTCCAGTTGTCATAGACGCGAATGCGCTGCGACAGCGTCTGGTACTTCGCGATGACGCTCAGGCAGCTCCAGCCCTCGGCTGGGGAGTAGCCATGTGCGTAGCAGGGGTCCAGGAACTGGATGATGTAGCGGTCGGTTGTCTGGTCGAGACCGAGGACACCCCAGGTGACAATCGACGTGGGGTCGCTGCCGTAGGCGGAGCACGCATAGGCGGAAAGGTAATCCCAGTTCCACGTGTCCACGTAGCATGCGGGCATGGCGTTGGAGACATTCAGGCCCTGAGGCTCGGGCGTATGGGACTCCTCGGCCAGGGCCGCGGAGGACAGCGACATCGCGGCGGCGACAGCGACTCCAGCAAGCGAACGGTGCATGACACCTCTCCTGTGAGTGGCGGCGGGAGGGTAGTGATTGGCTTGCTGAACGACAACCATGGCGGGCCATGAAAATGTAAGGGTATTCGCCGACACCGGAAACAGGCCTCCATGGGTGCGTGCTGGACCCGGGGATTCCCGCGACAGAGAGGCGTCGCGAGCCGGTGTCTTCGGAGTTTTCTGCCCGGTGTGTCGCTCCCGCTGGAGGTCAGGCCTGGCGTCGGGAACGACGTGTGGGTTTGTCGTGGTGAGGCGGGGCCCGTGTCACCTCGCGCAGCCGGGTGCCCACCCGGACGATGGAGTCAATCACCGGCAACAGCTCCAGGCCGAGCGAGGACAGGGTGTACTCCACGGAGGGCGGAGAGGTGGGGAGCACCTCGCGGGTCACCGCGCCCTTCGCCGTCAGCTCTCGCAGCCGCGTGGTGAGCACCTTGGGTGAGATGCCGGGGATGTCGTGGAGCAGCTCCCCGAAGCGCCGGGGACCCCCGGAGAGCTGCCAGACGATGTTGGTGGACCACGCTCCGCCCAGCAACGACATGCAGGCGTGCATGGGACAGCCCGGGGGCGGGGGTGGGGCCTTGCTCTTCCTCAGCTTCAGGGACATGGGCGGTTACCGCGAGGTGAGTGGAGTTACCACGAGGTGAGTGGAAAGTGCGCTTACCTTACTCGTGCTGCTATCCAAAGGTAACCCGGGCCCGTTAGTGATGGGCCGTCGTTCCCATCCACCACGAGGAAGCCGATGAAGCTCTATTTCTCCCCGGGCGCCTGCTCGCTGTCTCCCCACATCGTCGCGCACGAGGCGGGGCTCGAGCTCCAACTCGAGCAGGTCGACACCCAGACGAAGGTCCTCAAGTCGGGCGGCGACTTCTGGAAGGTCAACCCGAAGGGCTATGTGCCCGCGCTGGAGCTGGAGCCGGGTGAGGTCCTCACCGAGGGCCCCGCGCTGGTGCAGTACCTGTCGGACCTGCGGCCCGAGGCGGGGCTGATGCCCGCGGCGGGCAGCCGCGAGCGCTACCGCGTGCTGGAGATGCTCGGCTACATCAACTCCGAGCTGCACAAGACGTACGCTCCGCTCTTCAGGCCGACGACGCCGGACGCGACGCGCGAGGAGCGCACGGAGTACCTGTTCAAGCGCTACAAGTTGCTCGAGGAGCGCCTGGCCACGCGCGCCTACCTCTTTGGTGACACCTTCAGCGTCGCGGATGCCTATCTCTACACCGTCACCCGCTGGGCGAACTACGTGAAGGTGGACCTGTCCGGCTTCACGAATCTGATGGCGTTCATGGAGCGCGTCACCGCGCGTCCGGCGGTGCGCAAGGCGCTCGCGGCCGAGGGGCTCCCGGTCTGACCCCTGTGCCTCCACGGCGGGAGGCCCCGGCGCAAGGGGCCTCCATGACTCCGTGGATAATCGCAGGCGTGTCGCGCTCGTGAACGTCTTTGTCGCGATACCAGAAGCAACGCCTCCACTGCCCATGGAGAGTGTGCGGCCCGCGTTGGACCGCCCAGGAGGGCACCATGCTTGGCATCTATCGTTGGACCATGAGAGTCGTTGCCATGGTCACTGTATTGATTTGTGGCGTGGGCCTGTCCGCCCACGCCGCGCCGTTGCAATTCCAGGTGGACCCCGAAACCCTGTCCGAACAGCTCTTCTCGGCGCAGGTGCAGGTGCGCGAGGGCGGCAAGCCCGGGCTGGTGCGCCTGGTGCTCTCCGCCGAGCTCGTCGAATGGCGGCGCAGGAACCCGACCGCCAGTTCGACGGACGTCGCCCTGCACCTGAGTGGGGTCCAGCAGCGCCTGACGGCGGCCCTCCTGCCCTCGGATGCGATGCGGTCCGAGTCCGACTACGCGCTGAAGCTCGTCTCCCTCCTCGTCCAGGACACGCAGAGCGCCGCCGCCACGTCCCCCCAGCTTCGCCTGCTCGTGGACAGGACCCTGGGGGCCTCCTTGTCCACCTTCGACACGCGGGAAGACCTGGTGAATGGCTCCCTGCGCATGACCTCCTGGCTGAGCGCCCGAAGCGAGGTCGAGCTCGCCGTGTGGACGGCAGTCCGCCGGCTGGCGGCCCTGGATGCCACGTTCGCGCTCCGCTGGAACGAGAGCCTCGGTCAGCCGGTGAACCTCAACGCCACCGCCACGCTCGCGCAGCTCAAGGCCGACCCGCAGCTGCTGGTGCATGTGGACATCGACGCCCTCCTGGCCCAGCAGACGTCACAGGCGGCCTTCCTGCAGGAGATCCGCCGTCAGTTCGAGCTGGTCGCGGCCGCGCTCGCCGCGGAGAGCGAGCAGGCCCGTGCCCGACTGGTGGCGCTGACGAGCATCTGTCCCGTCTCGACCACCCCCTCCTGCACTCCGGAGCAACGCGCGGCGGCCGCCGCCACCGCTCAGGCGGAGCAGAAGGAGATTGATGCCGCGGCGGTCGCGGCCAAGCTGCTGGGGGGCCTTGCGCGCATCGCCGACCTGAAGGCGGGTGAGAAGATTGAAAAGGTGGCGACCGCCTGGTTCTCCATCATCACCGCCATCAACAAGTTCGACACCGCCATCGATGGCCTCAGCGTGGCGGGGGCCCTCTCCTCCGGCGCCTCCCTGGTCCTGGCCGGCAACATCCTCGGCGCGGTGATGTCATTGGTGGGACTGCTGGGAGACAGCGGCCCCTCGCTCGACCAGCAAATCCTGGAGCAGGTGCTCGCGCTGCGTCAGGAGGTGCGCGCACTGCACGAGGAGATGCGCGCGCGCTTCGACATCATCGGACAGAGCCTCAACGTCATCTTCACCACCATGCTCAACGAGTTCGACCGGCTCAACGTCGCCATCGCTGGCAACACCGCCGCCCTCATCGATGTCCAGAACCAGCTGGCCGAGCAGGAGCTGCGGCTGGAGACCGTGGCGGCCACCATCCTGACCGCCATCGGCGACGTCGAGCTGCACGACACCCGGGTGGCGGTGAACAGGTACATCGGCCACGTCGAGAACTACGGCGTCCCGATTCCGACCTATGGTGTGTACACGGGCCCGGAGAACGAGTTCCACTACGCGGCGACGGGCGTCGCCACCCACACCGCCTTCGTGGTGTCACCCGCGCTCGCCACCGACCCGGCCGTCAGTCCGACGAACATCCTCAACAACTACGGCGAGTCCAACGCGCTCAGCTATCTGGCCCGGCTGGGCAGCCTCCGCGACGCACGCGTCCCCGCCTCCACCAACGTCTTCGCCAACCCCTCGGTCTGGAACTTCTCCGCCCAGGCCTACGCGTTGCTCGCCTTGCAGAATCCCGGTTACGCCAGCCAGGTCAACCCGTCTCGCACCGCGCAGATAGGGCTGGAGGGGCTGCGCATCCTGGACGTGGCTTCGAGCTTCAGCCGTCCGGCGTTTCCCGACAGGGCGGGCAACCGCACCAACCCCATCTTCAAGAGCCTCATCGCGGACTACCGCGCGGCGCTCGAGCGGTTCGGCAACAGCCTCTCCGCCATCCGAGTCCAGGAGATTGAGAAGCGCCAGGAGCCGCTGGACTCCTCGGGCGCCTCCTATCTCTCCATCCCCAAGGACTACGGCGTCTTCTCCACCGCCAGCCAGGCCATCCCCGAGTCGACCCTGCCGGTGGACCGCACCACGCTCTCCAAGTGCACGCCGACGTCGTGGAACCCGCAGCTCTCACGTCCCTCCAACGTGACCTACAAGACGCTGCCGACCGAGCTGCGCTTCGCGCACTACGCCTACTCACCGGTGGCGGCGTCCACCAACACCTCGATGCTGCCGGAGCTGTTCCAGTGCTACGACATCGCCTGGGTCAACCCGCGAACCGTCACCACGTCCACCTCCAGCTCGGAGTACGCCAGGCTCCGGCTTTCGATTCACACCCGCTTCCGCTGGGCCACCGGTCCCGCCCTTCCCATCCATGCCGACAAGGTGTGGGTGAACGCGAGGACCGCGACCTACACGTGGCCTGAAATCCGCGTCAGCTACGAGTGCTGGAACCCCCACATCCCGAACTGCTCGAACCCCGAGCCGCCCGTCGAGCTGGAGCAGGCCCTCATCGAGCGCTGGCCTCGCGACAGGGCGCTGTTCGAGCAGTCCGCGACACTCTCCAACGACGCAACCCTCCTGGGCGTGGCGCGGACGCGCATGACCGCCTTCCTCCAGGGCCGGCAGCGGGAGTACTTCTCCAAGGCCGTGTCCGCGCTCGTCAATGCCAACACGCCCCTCAACGTGGCCGCCGCGGACATGACCCGGGCGGCGCGTCAGCTCCAGGCCTTCACGCGCCTGGGGTTCCCTGTCGCGCTGAGCAGCGACGACTTGCTCTCGGGCCTGCTCTTCGGCCAGCGCTCCGTGCCAGTCGACATGGTCTTGAGTCCTCAGCTCAGCAACACGTTCGTCACCGCGCTCAATGCCTACGCCTGTACGCCCGTCTCGACCGTGGGCAAGCCCTGTGAGGGCGGAGTGTTCCATCCGCTGGTGGACCAGCCCCACCTCGATACCCGGAGGCCCAAGCCGCCGACGACGACGCCCATGGTCTGTCGCCTGTCGACCGCGAACCTCCCCGGCGTGACGGGGGATGACCCCGTGGGCGACTGCATGATTGCCGGCGCGTATGATCGACTGGGCGCGCTCTCCGAGCGCTATATGCACTACTCGCAGTTGCTCCATGACGGGACCTATGTCGAAGAGCTGCCCTGGATAGCGAGCACGCTCGACACGCTGCCTCTGGTGGACACGCTGACGCGCACGAGCGTCTCTCCGTAGAGTCCCGGCTGTCGTTCGTTCCATCGCTGGTGCTCGCCTCCGCGTCTGGAGGCGAGCACCGGCAAGGCCCAGGACTCAAGGTTCTCCGGTGCACCGACGGCAATGCATCGAGAGAGAGTCTGGTTTGGAAGCCAGTTCCTGCCGCTTCAACACGGCAGGAGGCGCACGTTCTTCCCTACCGAAACAAGTCCTAATACTACTTGATCAGATGCGGGACGGCCCGAGAGGAGGAGCGCGAGCTCCGAGTCTGCGGAGGCACAGCGGGCAATGGCCGATGCGGCGCAGCAGCAGGTGCTGAAGGCGACGTCGAACCTGGGGCAG
>NZ_JAKCFA010000058.1 GCF_024198215.1 Myxococcus qinghaiensis | reverse complement strand
GCTCGGAGATGGAGGCGCAGACGGTGACTTCGGTGGGGCCGTAGGCGTTGAGGAGGCGGAGGCGGGAGCCCCAGCGCTGGACGAGCTCGGGAGAGCAGGCCTCACCGGCGGAGATGAGGGTTTGGAGAGAGGGGAGGTCCTCGGGGCGCATCTGGGCGAGGACGGAGGGAGTGAGGGTGACGGCGGAGATGGACTCGTCGCGGAGCAAGTCGCGGAGGGGAGCGCCCGGGAGGAGGCGCTCGCGAGGAGCGAGGACGAGGGTGGAGCCGGCGAGGAGAGCGCCGAAGATTTCAGCGACGGAGGCGTCGAAGCCGAAGGCGGCGTACTGGAGGACGCGGGAAGAGGGCGTGAAGCCGTGGGCGCGGCCGGCGGTGAGGGCGGTGTTGGAGAGGCCGCGGTGCTGGAGGAGGGTGCCCTTGGGAGTGCCGGTGGAGCCGGAGGTGTAGATGACGTAGGCGAGGTTGTCGGCGGAGGTGCCGGAGACCGGAGCGGACTCGGGCTGCGCGGCGATGAAGCTCGCGTCGACGTCGAGCAACACGAGTTGTTGCGCGCTCGTGGGTAGCTCGTCGGCGATGTCCTCCGTCGTGACGAGCACGGGAGCGGCGCAGTCACGGAGCATGAACGAGAGCCGCTCGACGGGGTACGAAGGATCGAGCGGGACCCAGGCTCCGCCAGCCTTGAGGATGGCGAGGATGGAGACGACGAGGTCCAGCGAGCGCTCCAGGCAGAGCGCGACGGGGACCTCGGCCCTGATTCCGAGCGAGCGCAGGTGGTTCGCGAGGCGGTTGGCGCGAGCGTCGAGCTGGGCGTAGGTGAGCGACTCGCCCTCGAAGCGCAGCGCGGTGGCGTCCGGCGTGCGCGCGGCCTGGGCCTCGAAGAGCGCGTGCGCGGTGGACTCGCGGGGGAAGTCCCGTGCCGTGTCGTTCCACTCCACGAGGACCTGTCGCTGCTCGGTCTCCGAGAGCAGGGACAGCGTGGAGAGCGGAACCTCGGGCCTGGCCGCCGCGTTTTCGAGCAGCGCGCCGAGGTGGACCAGCAGCCTGTCGACGGTCTCCGCCGTGAAGAGGTCGGTGCGGTACTCGATGCTGCAACCCAGGCCCTGCGCTGTCTCCTGGAGGGCGAGGGTGAGGTCGAGCCGCGCCGTGCCCGTGTTGGACGGCTGGAGGTGGAACGTGAGGCCCGGAACCTTCAGCTCGGCCTCGGGCTGGTTCTGGAACACCATCGCCACCTGGAAGAGCGGCGCGTGAGCGAGGCTCCGCTCGGGGTTGACGGCCTTGACCAGCTCCTCGAACGGCAGGTCCTGGTGCGCGTAGGCGCCCAGCGTGTCCTTCCTCACGCGCCCGAGCAGCTCGCGGAAGGACGGGTTGCCACCCAACCGCGCGCGCAGAGCGAGCTGGTTGATGAAGAAGCCGATGAGGCCCTCGGTCTCCGCCTGGTTCCGGTTGGCGATACCGGTGCCGATGACGAAGTCCTCCTGGCCGGAGTAGCGAGACAGGACGGCCTGGAGGCCCGCCATCAGGGCCATGAACAGGGTGGTGCCCTCACGACGGCACAGCGTGTGGAGTGAGTCGACGAGCTGCCGCGGCAGGATGCGCGAGACGCTCGCGCCTCGGAAACCCTGCACCGCCGGACGCGGGAAGTCGGTGGGCAGCTCCAGCAGCGGAGCCACGCCAGCGAGGTGCTCCTTCCACCAGGAGATCTGCGTGTCGAGCGCTTCGCCCTGGAGCCAGGTCCGCTGCCACGTGGCGTAGTCCGCGTATTGAATCGACAACTCGGGCAGCGGCGACGGCTGGCCCGAGGAGAACGCCGCGTAGAGCGCGGCCGTCTCACGCACGAGCACATCGATGGACCAACCGTCCGAGATGATGTGGTGCATCGTCAGCAGCAGCACGTGCCGCTGCTCACCCAGCCGCAGCAGGGTGATGCGCAGCAGCGGGCCGTGCGCGAGGTTGAAGGGCCGACGCGCCTCTTCATCGACGCGCCGCTGAAGCTCCGCCTCGTCGAGGCCGGACAGCTCCACCACGGGCACCGACACGGGCATCGGCGCGTGGACGAGCTGCTTGGGTCCCGCGCGGAACGTGGTGCGCAGCACCTCATGGCGCCGGACCACTTCCGTGAAGGCTCGCTCCAGCGCGCTCGTGTCCACCACGCCCTCCAACCGCAGCGCGATGGGCATGTTGTACGACGGGCTGCCCGGCTCCAACTGGTCCAGGAACCACAGGCGCTGCTGCGCGAAGGACTGCACGAACGCGTGGGGCGCGTCACCCTCGCGCGGAATCGCGGCGAGCGGCGGCCTCTGGAGCTTGGCACCCGCGCTCAGGGCGGCGTCGATGCGCTGGGCCAGCAGGTGGACCGTCGGCGACTCGAACAGGTCGCGCAGGGGCAACTCGACCTGGAACGCCGACCGCACGCGCGAGACGAGCTGCGTGGCGAGCAGCGAATGTCCGCCCAGCTCGAAGAAGCTGACGGTGGTGCTGACACCCGGCACCCCGAGCACCTGGGCGAACAGGCCCGCGAGCAGCTCCTCGGTGGGCGTGCCCGGCGTGGCCTGGGACGCGTCCTCCGTGAGCCACGACTGCTCCGGCACGGGCAGGGCCTTGCGGTCCACCTTGCCGTTCGCGGTGAGGGGCAGCGCGTCCATCATCCGCAGCGCGGACGGGACCATGTACTCGGGCAGACGCTGGGCGATGAACGCTCGCAGCGCGGGGGCCTCCAGCGAAGCCGCACCCACGACGTAGCCCACCAGGCGCTTGTCGCCAGGGCGGTCCTCGCGGACGAGCACCACCGCCTCACGCACCTCGGGGTGCGCGAGCAGGGCGGACTCGATTTCGGCCAGCTCGATGCGGTAGCCGCGCACCTTCACCTGGTCGTCCGCGCGGCCGAGGAACTCCAGCACCCCGTCGTGACGCCAGCGGGCCTGGTCTCCCGTGCGGTAGAGCCGGGCGCCGGGCACGGAGGAGAAGGCATCCGGGACGAAGCGCTCGGCCGTCATCGCCGGCTGGCCGACGTAGCCGCGTGCCACGCCCTCGCCGCCGATGAACAGCTCTCCGGTGATACCCACGGGCACCACCTGCCCATGCACATCCAACACGTACACCTGCGTGTCGCCAATCGGTCCGCCGATGGGCGCGGTGGCTCCCTGGATGGGGCCGCTCACCGTCCAGGACGTGGCGTCGACCGCCGTCTCCGTGGGGCCGTAGCAGTTGACCAGCCGCGTCGCCGGCCACTGAGCGCGGAGGCGCCGCGCCAGCTCGGCCGACAGCGCTTCACCGCCGGACACCAGCACGCGCAGATCCGAGGCGCGCTCCAGGCGCTCGGCCTCGATGAAGAGGCTGAGCTGCGAGGGGACGAGCTGGAGCACCGTCACCCGCCGGTGCGCGAGCACCGTCAGCAGCGCGTCCATGTCCAGGTCCGCCGCCGCGGGCGGCAGCACCAGCCGCGCACCGCTGACCAGCGTGGAGAGGAGCTCCGGCACCACGGCGTCGAAGCCCGGGGCCGTCTTCTGGAGCACGGAATCACTCGGGCCCAGGCCCAGGTTCGTGCTGAACCAAGCCGTGTGGCGGGCCAGGGCGCGATGCGGCACCACCACGCCCTTGGGGCGTCCCGTCGAGCCGGACGTGAAGAGGATGTACGCCGCGCACTCGGAGGACATGGCCGGCGCCGTGAAGGCGCTGCTCGCCACCGGCTCGGACGCCAACACCTCTTCGAGCACCAGGACACCCATCGTCCCCGCGGGCAGGGCCTCGCGCAGCGAGCGCTGCGTCAGGACGACTGTGGGCGCGGTGTCGTCGAGCATCATCGCCAGTCGCTCGGACGGCGAGGAAGGATCAATCGGGACCCAGACGCCACCTGACGCGAGGATGCCGAGGACTCCGGCGACCATCTCCGGTGAGCGGCGCGCGAACAGACCCACGCGCACCTCGGGCCTGACGCCTCGCTGACGCAGCACCTCCGCCAGCGCGAGCGCCTTCCGCTCCAGCTCGCGATACGTGAGCTGCCCGTCGCTCCACTCCAGGGCCACGGCCTCGGGACTCAGGGCCGCGCGCGACTGGAACCACGCGAAGACAGACGTGTCGCGCGGATGGTCGGAGCGGGTGTCGTTCCACTCCACCACCAGCCGCTGCCGCTCCTCGGTGGAGAGCAGGGGCAGCGCGGAGAGCGTGAGGTCCGGTGTGGTCACCGCCGCTTCGACCAGGCGCGTGAAGTGGCCCGTCATGGCCTGGATGGTCTCCAGGTCGAACAGGTCGGTGTTGTACTCGAAGCCGCCCATGATCCCGTCCGGCGTCTCCTGGAGGACGAGGGACAGGGAGTACTTCGCGATGCCCGCGTCCACGTCCGCCGAAGTGAAGCTCAGCTCCGACACCGACAGCGAGGGCACGGGCGTGTTCTGCAGCGCGAACATCACCTGGAACAGCGGCGAGTGGCTCAGGCTGCGCGCGGGCTGCAGCTCCTCCACCAGTTGATCGAACGAGACGTCCTGGTGCGTGAGCGCGCCGAGCGCCGTCTCGCGCGCCTGCTCGACGAGCGCGCGGAACGTCATGTCCCCGGACATGCGCCCACGGAGGACGAGCGTGTTGATGAACACGCCGATGAGGCCCTCGGTCTCTGGATGGTTGCGACCGGCCACCGGCGAGCCGACAAGCACATCGTCCTGACCCGTGGCGCGGTACATCAGCGCCTCGAACGCGGCGAGCAGCACCATGAACGGCGTGGCGCCCATGCGCTGACCGAAGGTCGTCACCGCGGACGACACCGCCGGGGACAGGCGCACGGGGTGCGTCGAACCGGCCTGGGTCTGCATCGCCGGAACAGGGCGGTCCGTCGGCAGCGCGAGCACATGGTTCGAGCCCGCGAGCTGGGTCATCCAGTACGTGAGCTGACGCTCCAGCTCACCGGCCTCCAGCCACTGATGGTGCCAGGCGGCGTGGTCGGCGTACTGCACGCGCAGCTCCGGCAGGGACGCGGGACGTCCCTCGCGGAGGGCGGTGTACAGCTCCGCGGCCTCGCGCACCAACACCCCGGTGGACCATCCGTCGGAGACGATGTGGTGCATCGTCAGCAGCAGCACGTGCACCCGCTCGTCCAGATGGAGCAGCGTCACGCGCAGCAGCGGGCCTCGGGCCAGGTCGAAGGGTCGCTGCGCCTCCAGGAGCGACAGGCGGCGCGCCTCGTCTTCACGCTGCTCCGCGGGCATGGAGGACAGGTCCACCCGCGTGAGCTTCAGCTCCACCGCGTCGGCGATGGCCTGCCTCGGGCTGCCCTGGGCGTTCGCGGGGAACGTGGTCCGGAGGGGCTCGTGACGCCGCACCAGCGCGCCGAAGGCCTGCTCCAGGGCGGAGACGTCCACCACGCCGTCCAGCCGGAGGGCGGCGGGCAGGTTGTAGAGCGCGGTGCCCGGCTCGAGCTGATCCAGGAACCACAGCCGCCGCTGCGCGAAGGACAGCGGCAGCTCGCCCGTGCGCGGCACCGGCACCAGCTCCGGCGCCCGTGCCACACCCACGCCCGCCTGAGCGAGCGCTTCGAGTCGCGCGGCCAGCTTCGCCACCGTGGGGGCCTCGAACAGCTCCCTCAGCGGCACGTCCACGCCGAAGGCGGCCTGGAGGCGAGACACCGACTGCGTGGCGAGCAGGGAGTGACCCCCCAGCTCGAAGAAGTCGTCGTCGATACCCACGCGCTCGACATGGAGCAGCTCGGCCCAGAGGGCGGCGATCTGGACCTCGGCCTGAGTCCTGGGCGCGACGTACTCGCGGACTGGAGCGGAGAGCGACGCGTCGGGCGAGGGCAGCGCGTTGCGGTCCACCTTGCCGTTGGGCGTGAGGGGGAGCGCATCGAGCACGGCGATGACGGACGGCACCATGTGCTCGGGCAGGCGCAGCTTCAGCGACTCGCGCAGGGCGAGGACGTCGATGGTGTCGTCGGAGTCGGCGACGACGTAGGCGACGAGGCGCTTGTCGCCCATGGCCTCCGTGCGGACGGTGGCGACGGCCTGATGGACGGAGGGGTTGAGCAGGAGGGCGGCTTCGACTTCACCGAGCTCGATGCGGAAG
>NZ_JAKCFA010000057.1 GCF_024198215.1 Myxococcus qinghaiensis | reverse complement strand
CCCGGAATCGGTGCTCGACATGCCCGGAATGCCTGCTCGGCATCCCCGGAACTGCTGCTCACCTTGCTCCGGAATCGCTGCTCGGCTTGGCCTGGAATCGGTGCTCACCTTGCCCCGGTACACGCAGCTGGCGGAGACGGCGGCGCTGCTGGTGCTCGAAAAAGACTTCAGGCGATGGAGTGGGACGAGAGGCACCTGGCCAACGAGGACGTCGCAGCGGACGAGAAGAACGAGGTAACCGACCGACGGGTGGCGTCCGCCGGATGCACCCTTCCACTCGCGCCGCATGGTAGCCGCGCATGGAGGTCCTGGTCACCAAGGCTTGGGTGGGTTCAGGAGGAGTCAGGCGCGGAGGCGGAGGACGGTTGCGGTGAGCGTCAAGGTAGATGTCGCGTGAGAGGGTTCAGCCGATGCGCTTCATCTCCTGCACGGCCGGGATGAGGCTGGGCGAGGGGCCCAGGCGGACGGAGCCCGCGGGAGTCCAGTTGCGCGTGACGCGGCTCCATCGCTCCGGGTGACGGGATTGGGCGCGCTGGTACACCCGGTGGCGTCGAGCCAGCAGCGAGGCCTCGCGACCGAAGTGCCTGTCGTCGGGCGTGACGAAGCGGATGGCGGAGTGAAGGTGCTCGGTGTTGTACCAAGCCACGAAGCGAGTCACCCAGCAGCCCGCGGCCTCGACGGACGCGAAGGGACGCCGAGGAAAGGTGGGACGGTACTTCAGCGTACGGAAGAGGGCTTCGGAGAAGGGGTTATCGTCCGAGACGCGGGGCCGGCTGAAGGACGGGGTGACTCCCAACCACTGCAAGGTGGCCAGCAGC
This sequence comes from Myxococcus qinghaiensis, assembly GCF_024198215.1. Classification (GTDB taxonomy): domain Bacteria; phylum Myxococcota; class Myxococcia; order Myxococcales; family Myxococcaceae; genus Myxococcus; species Myxococcus qinghaiensis. The sequence goes on along the minus strand of NZ_JAKCFA010000057.1, from coordinate 6,872 downwards.
GTGGCGCCCTTCATGGGGCCGCCGTTGTCCGCATGCAGCACCAGTCCCTCGGGGCAGCCGGCCTCCTGCCAAGAGCGGCGGATGAGGGCCGAGGCATGCTCGGACGACTCCTCCTCGTGCACCGCGAAGCCCATGATGCGCCGGCTGAAGACGTCCACCACCAGGTACAGGTAGAGGAAGGCACCCTTCACCGGTCCCTTCAGATAGGTGATATCCCAACTCCAGACCTGGTCCGGACCGGTGGCGGTGTGCTCGGCCCGGGGCCTGGGTGTGGGCGCCTTGGCATGGCCTCGGTGGACCAACTGCCCCGCCTCGCGCAGCACCCGGTAGAAACTCGCCTCGCTGGCCACGTACTCGCCCCGGTCCGCCAGCCTGGGGACAATCTGCTTGGGCGAGGCGTCCCGGAACTCCTCGCTGTTGGCCACCGCCAGGATTCGGCGCCGTTCCGCCTCCGACAGCCGGTTGGCCGGACGGGTATGCGGTCCGCACCGCCGGTCCTCCGCCGTGGCTGGCTTCCTCCAGCGTTGAATCGTGCGCGGGGCCACCCCGAGCCGCTCGCAGATGGCCTCCAGGCGCACGCCCCTCTCCAAGGCCTCGTCGACGTGGGCGAGCGTCATTTCTCGCTCTTCTCGTCCGCTACGTCGTCCTCGTCGGCCAGGTGCCTCTCGTCCCACCCCATCGCCTGAAGTTTTTTTTCGAGCACCAGCAGCGCCGCCGTCTCCGCCAGCGCCTTCTCCTTGCGGTGCAGCTCCCGCTCGAGCTCCTTCACCCGCTTCTCGGCGGCGGCCAGCCGCTTGCGCTCCTTGGCCGGTAGCGGCTCGATCGCCGTCCCGGAGAGCGCCCCTGCGGCCGCCTGCTGCCACTCCCGTAGCTGCGCTTCATGCAGCCCCTCTCCACGCAGCAACGCCCCCAACTCCTCGCCTTTGAGTTCCTGGGCCGCCGCCAGCACGCGCACCTTCTCCTCGGGCGTCCACTTCTTGGGCCCAGCGGGCGGGGCGGGCTTCTTCTCTTCGGACGGGGGCGTCATGGCCGCTACCCTATTCGCCGCTCGCAACCACTGCGACAACGTTGGTTGGGACACTCCTACCTGCCGGGCCAGTGTCGAGGCATTCACCGCGCTCGGCCCCATCATCCGCTTCACCATCTGCGCCTTGAATGCGTCTGTGTACGGCACTTCAACCGCCTGCGCTCGCCCCCATCGGGTGGTCAGCTCGGCATGTCAGCCGAGGCGACATCTTCCCTGACACAGGGGGGTCCCTGCGCGTCTACGAGAAGATGATGCTTACTGCCCGCCTTCGCTCGGTCCGTCGGATTCGGGTCCGTGAGGACCCCCTTTTTGAGGCCCGGACGGCAGAGGAGTCAATGGAGGGCCGGGAGAAGTCCACCTTGCCGCGCAGGCCCAGTTCATCCAGCAGCCGGCGCTGGAGTTCCTCCCACACACCCGCTCGAGTCCACTCCTCCAGCCTGCTCCAGGCCGTCATCCCTGAGAGGCCAAACTGTTTGCGCGGCAGCAACTCCCACGGGATGCCGCACCTGAGGACGAAGACAATGGCCTCCAGGGCCGCGTGGTCGTCCGCCGAGGTCGTAGGGGCGGCACAGCCTCTGCTCCGGCCCGGCGCACAGCCCGCGTGTCACCCTCCAGCGGCCCTTCTTGGCCCCTCTTCACCAACCCGCCGCCCTCAACAGGGCTCCTATCCGTCCTATGCTTTGGGGAAGGAGTCACAATCATGTATCGAACGCAGGGGCTACCATCGGGTAGCGCGGGGACCTGTACCGCACCGGATTGTTGAAACACCAGGTTGGCCGCAATCAGACTGCCTCCTCCGGCAAGAAGGTGAGCGCGCCGTAGCGGGTGACCATTCCTGCGACGTGCCCGCTCCCAACCTGCTCTTCCATCAGCGCAAGCGTTTGATGCGCTCCTGCAGAGCAAGCGCGGCAGGTGTGTTCTTGGCGGCCAGCGCTGCCGCGAGTTCGACAAGTGCTTGCCGCGCGTCAGCGTCCTTGGACAGCGCATGGGCGTCCGCACCCAATGCCACTGCCACGAGCTCGACCAGCGCGTTACCGGTCTCCTCGCGATACCAGTGATTGGACGGGTTCTTCGCCTTCAGCATCGCGGCAATCCAGCGAAGGCCGTCCAGACGAAGCGGGGTGCCGAAGCGCGTCGTGAGGAAGTGCGAGAATCGGGTCAAGCACTCTTCGTCACGATCCAGGTGCCCTTGCGCCCACCGCTCGTAGACGTCCTCCATGCGGAGCGCGGCTCCCGGCGCGAGCAGCACGAGAGCGTCCTCATTTCCGAACCCGAGTAGCTCGCAAATCAGCCGCTCGCCGTAGAACCATAGGCCTGGCTTCGACCAATCCGCTGCCAGTCCGTACTCCGCGGCCGCCCGCCAGACACGCTCGAATGCGGCTGGGGCATTGCTCTTGCCGTGACGCAGAAAGAGGCCGCGGATGAAGTGCTGCAGCGCGTGGTGCGCCGCCGGCCCATGCGCGAGCACAGGCTCCCAGACAGCCTGACTCTCATTGTCAGGCGCGGCGAGCGACAAGGCCGCGAGTTTCAGTAGGATATCGTAGCCTAGGTTCTGCGTGGGCAGGCCGTACTCGCCGTACTTGTCGGTCTTGCCACACGCCTTCGCGCGCGAGGCGTCGTAGTCCCAAATGCGGAGAGCAAGGCGCGTATCCAATTGCCGGTCGCCTGTTCCACCGCCGTCGATAAGCCAACCCAACACGACCTGGAGGACATCGCCGTCAAGGGAGACTCCCGGCCGCTGCTCGGGCTTTTGGCGCCACGTCCGGTCGCCGGACGCGTAGAGCCGCATCTCCCTCGAGAATCCCAGCCGGCCACAGCCGGCCGCGACCTGCTCGAAGTCGAGGCTGTCCGCGTTCGCATTCATGCCCCGCAGCGGGAAGCGCCGCAGCCGCGCGAGCCAGCCGCTCCAGGCGCGCTCCGCGCCTTCTCCATCTCCGTGATGCGGTACGAGGAGGATGAGGCCGGACCATAGGACCCCGGCCTGCAGAAGTCGCCACCACGCCGGCCCCAGTTGCTCCCGGTTGGCGTAGGCGATGCCCACCACGGCCGCAGCAGCGCGCGTGTCCCCGCTCGTCAGCAGGCGAAGGACGTCGGTCTCCAGTTCAGGGCTGGCGTCACCCGCCAACCAGAGGTGCATCACCGCGTGCGCAGCGAACTTCAGTTCGTCGCGCATGCTCCCCACGCGCCGATTGCGAATCTCCTCGCCCGTCGACGGGAGCTCCGAGACCGCAGTGCGCACGACCGCATGCGCACGGGTCTGCGCTTCTGGCGTCTTCGCCAACCACTCCCTGCCCAGCACGACCAACGTCGCTGCCGTTGCGAGCCTACACTTGGACTTGCCGAACTCATCGTCCATCGTGGCGGCCTCGCAGGACTTGAGCAGTCCGTAGAGATACGCCGCCTCTTCGTCGGTGAGCGTCTGTCCTCTTTGAAGTTGCCGCTCGCAGCGCTCCGGCACGAGAAGGTACGTCAGCGGCTGCGCCTTTTCGCTCTGCCACGACTGGACCTCGAGGCTCAGGGCGCCGGGGCATACGAACCTCTGCGTCTTCGCGCCGGTCTTGGGGTCCGTCGCGGCCTGGTAGTTGGTGCGGTCCAGAGCGGCGTAGAACAGCTTGAACTCAAGCGCTTCCTTCGGGTCCTCGGGGAGCGACCACGTCGGTATCAGCGCGTGAAGGTGCCGCGCGACGCCGTCGTCGGCCAACAGGAGCTTGACGACGACATCCAAGAAGCTCTCCTGGCGATGCGGTGCGAGCGTCCAACTGAGGGCGAAGTCGTACATCGCCTGTCCGCCCCGGAGCCAACTCGATCCAACGAAGTTGTAGTTGATATGCCCGACGCGGATGTTGTCCCAATAGAACAGGCTCGGAAACGTCAACAGAGGCGCGAGCGATCCAGAGAGCAGCGACGGCTGGTACTTCGCCACGTTGAGGAGCACGCTGACGAGCGCCGCGGAGTTGCCTTCGTGCAGCAGCCGCTCGACGGCGACAGCGACGTCCTCGCCGGCGTTGAGTTTGACCGTCAGCCACCGCTCCAGCGCGTCGAGCGCGCAGAAAAGGCTCCCGTTGCGCATGGAGTTGGACTGCGGCCAGTCGAACACCTCCCACCAGCCAAGGAAGGTCTTCTCCGACCCACCCTCGAACTGGAGGGTGACGCCGGGCAGTTTTCCCTCGTGGCGCCGCTTCACTTCCGCGCCCCAGCGCTCAGTCGAGAAGTTCACAAGCGCGATGAGCGCACCCAGGGCGACGTCCGGCACGATTTGCAGGAACGGAAAAAACGGGCTCTTCCAGAAGGCGGTCGGGTAAGCGTCTTTCGAGTAGTCGAGACCCAAGTCCATCTCGGAGCGGGCCGCCCCGTACTCCCGTGCGGGCTGGTCCTCGATGATGAGGGCGAGCAAGACTTCCGCCGCCAACTCTGGCCGTGCACGCATCAACGGCTGGATACCAGTCCCTTTGAGGCAGACGGCGCGGAAGTCCCCATCGACCTCGCCGTCTGCCCCGAGCGGCCAGGGTGGCAAACGCTCTCTGGACGAGCTGATAGAGTGCGACATCTGCTGCTGCCGCTCATTCCGGGCCCTGTATTCCAGGTCCGTCTCCAAGCGCTTGGAGTGAGCCGCGGCTTGCTCTCGTCTCCCTTGGGCTATTCGCCGCTTGACGTCCGCATCGACATTGCGCCGCCCTGCCAACTCCATGGCCCAGTTGCCGACGTCGTCGGGGAGGTCCGCTGCACCCGCGAGAGGGGCCGTGCAAAGCGAGTGATCCTGCATCACGTACATGACGCCGAGCCTCTTCTGGGTCTGCACGGTTCGCGCCATGGCCAGCGCGATTCTCGTAATTTCCCGCCGGAATGGCATCCGCGAGCCGTCGCTCATTTGGCGCGGCGTCTTCGTGAGCCAGGTCTCGATGACCTTGGCGAGAGCGGACGAGACGAGCCCGCCCAGCCGTTCGCGCTGTGCAATGAGGAAGCGAAGGAGCGGCGGCCACCGTCCGAAGATGGGCGATCGGTACTGGGCCTCTATGTAAAGCCCGACCGCCGAGTCCAGCGCCAGCGGGCCCCCGGCCGGAAACGTCGCGATGTGGTGGAAGCGCAGGAGCAGCCGCGTGAAGACCCTGGCCTCGTTCGCGAGCAACAACTCGACCCGGTTGTGCAGGAACTGCTCAGCTTCCGGATCCAGACACAGTGCATCGAGCAGGATGTCGCCAGCCAATGCGTTCTTCGCTGTCACGGCCGCATCGAAGGTCGTGTCCCACGCTGTTCCGACATCAGCGGGCTGCCGCAGCAGGAACTGCCCGAGCATCCGTAGCGCGTTCGTCCAGAGCGGGTTCTCAGCGAGAGGGGTCCACTGCGGGGCGTCCGTCCAAACCTGCTTCAGGAATTGGAAGCGCGCCCAATCGGCGGCGAGGTCGTGTTCGAACTCGACCCTATTCGTCCGTTCGTTCTGCCGCAGCGGAAGTTCGGACGGGCGATTCGCGAAGGTTGTAGTGTCGGTGGGATTCAGGTCGGTCAGCGCAAAGCTGCGCTCGAACGATGCCTCCCGCTGCGCGAGACGCATCATCAGCGCCTGTACGTCGGCGCGGTCCTGCGTCCAGTACTTCCACAGCCTGTCCGCGATTGCTGTGTGCGACGCGAGACCGCGGGCACTCGAGCCCAGCGCAGCGCCAGCCTTGATGACCCACCCCAGGGTCCGTAGGTTGGTCAGCGCCACGATGGTGTCGTCGTGGTCCGCTAACCAGCCCAGCGTCGGCGACGGCAACAGCGCCAGTTTCACTTCACGGCTCGTGACTTGCTCCAGTTCGACGAGTTCGGCCTTTCGCCCTTCGAGCATCATCTCTTCACCTTCGGCCCAGCCTTGGGTCTGGGTGACGACGACGACTCGCCATGCTGCTTCGGCCTGACCGACAGCCGGCAGGATGGCCTGGAGCAATTGACGGATGACGACGAACTCGGTCGCTTCGATCCGCTCGGCCGAGTCGATGACGAGCACGTTCGTTGGCTTGACGGTCGCGTTGAGGACACGCGACAACTCATGCCGGAGGGGCAGGGTTCCCCGCCGCGCCGCGCTCAGCGCCGTCTTGAGGTCTACCGGACCGAACCACACCTGGTTCCAGGATGGGAAATTGGCGTCGAGCACCGATTTCACGAGGGCCGACTTGCCGCAGCCCGACTCACCGAAGACCACGGTCACCGCATTCTTGACGACAGCCGTCTGGAACGATGCCTTCTCCGCAGTCCGCAGGACGGCATATCCCGAAGGGAGCGCCGTCGCTATCCGCGCCTTCTGGTCGGAGGTAATGTTGGAGAGCGTCTCCCAATCGCGCGTGAAGTCCGGATGCTGGCGAAGTTCGAACCGGATCCGCAGACGGGACCAGAGGTCCTGAAGAGTAACGGTACCCTTCCGCAGTCGCGTTTCGGTCGCTACGTTGATGAGATCCTTCCAGAGCGCTTCCGCTTCGCCAGGAGCGCCGGATTCCAGAAGGCGTCGGCATCGTGCGGTCGATTGGCTCTCGGTCTCGGAAAGAGCGAACTGCAGGTCCGTGGGCAGCACGTGTAGTCGACGGATGAGCTCGATGGTCTCCCCATCGCTCGCGCTTCCCCCCGGCTTCCGGACGCTGTCGAAGACGCGCGACTGCCGCAGGTTGCTCCGGATACGGCTTATTGCGAGCGCCGCGTCGGAGCCGCTGCACGCGTTCTTCACCTCCCGCCAAGTCGCATCGAACCATTTGTTGGCGGTCATCGAGGAGCGCGGGAATCTGGTCACGTAGGTGGTCATCACTGGGTGCGGAAATCGGGTCATCGACGCAGGACGGCCCCACTGCCGCCCTGGAAGACAGAGCGGCGAGCGGGGCCG
>NZ_JAKCFA010000056.1 GCF_024198215.1 Myxococcus qinghaiensis | reverse complement strand
ACTCCGCCAGCGGGCGAACGGCGAAGTGTCTCTGCGTGCCGAGGCGCGCGCGCCGCTTCGCTGAACCTCGCTTCGCCCTTCCACGAACATCCTCGCCGCACCAGACGGGGCGCGGCGAGGAGTTACGGATGAACTGCCCCCTTTCGGCCCGAAGGATGCGGTGAAAGAAGTCGAGCAAGCTCTCGCCGATGCGGGCGATGCGATGGAAGAGCTGAATTTGCTGGACGACGAGGGGGGCTTCGTTCCGGCCGACTGGCGGGCGCACCCGGACCATGTCGAGACGCAGCCCGAAGCACGCAATGTGACGGGCCGGGGTAATGGATCGCAGACGGGTCACCCAAGCTGTTCGTAGCGGGGTCGGCCAAGCGGATCGCACCAGGGTCGGCCAAGCGGATCGCAGTCCGGAGCAGTTGGGGCGGCGGTCCGTTCACCCTGGAGACGGTTGGAAGAAACGCGGCCAGTAGGTGGGCTGAGTGCCTACCCGGCCGGTCATCCCGTGCATCCTCGCGCGTCCACGAGCACCGCCACCGCGGTGCGCCCAGGGACGCGCGCGGATGAGCTACCGGAGAGTCGACATGGACAGGTTGAGAGAGTTGGTGCGGCTGCACCGCATGGGGACGGGTGCGCGCGAAGTGGCACGGCTGTTGGGCATGGGCCCGAATACGGAGAGGACGTACCGCGCGGCGCTCTCGGCGGCCGGAGTGCTGGAGGGCCCAGCCGACGAGGTGCCCGAGTTGGAGGTGCTCAAGGCGCTGGTGCAGGCGCACCTGCCGTCGAGGCTGCCACCGCAGCAGACCTCGTCGCTGGTGCCCTGGCAGCAGCGCGTGGAGGGGCTGCTCGGGCAGGGACTGGGGCCCCGCGCCATCCACGACAGGCTGCGGTTGGAGGTGGAGGGCTTCACGGCGAGCTACTCGGCGGTGAAGCGCATGGTGCGGCAGCTGCGCAAGGCGCGGGGCGTGAGGGCCGAGGACGTCGCGATTCCAGTGGTGACGGCGGCTGGCGAGGTGGCGCAGGTGGACTTCGGCTACGTGGGCAAGCTGCTGTGCCCGCGAGAGAAGGTGCTGCGCAAGGCGTGGGTCTTCGTGCTGGTACTGGCGCACAGCCGCTACCTGGTGGCCGATGTCGTCTTCGAGCAGTCGCTGCCGACGTGGCTGCGGCTGCACGTGGAGTCTTTCGAGCAGCTGGGCGGCGTGGTGGAGACGGTGGTGCCCGACAACTTGAAGGCCGCCGTGCTGCGCGCGGCCTTCACCCCGGACGAGCCGTCCGCCCTCAATCGCAGCTACCGCGAGGTAGCCCGTCACTACGGCTTCAAGGTGGACCCGACGCCACCGTACGCGCCCCAGAAGAAGGGCAAGGTGGAGGCGGGCGTCAAATACGTCCAGTCCAACTTCTTCAAGGGCCGCGAGGGGCAGGACGTCGACGTCGTGCGCGCGGAGTTGAAGAAGTGGCTGGCCGAGGTGGCCAACGTCCGACGGCACGGAAAGACGGGCCGGCGCCCCGTGGAGGTCTTCCGTGAGGAGGAGCTGCCCGCCTTGCGGCCGCTGCCCACCCGGCGCTTCACGCCCGTCCTCTGGAAGTCCGCGCGCGTCCACCAGGACAGCCACGTCCTCTTCGACAGGCGCTTCTACTCGGTGCCCTGGCGCCTGGTGGGCAGCGACGTCTGGCTGCGCGTCACCGACGCCAGCCTGGAGGCGTACGCGGACGACGTGCGCGTGGCAACACACGCCCGGCGCGGCAGTGGCCTGTACAGCACCTGCGAGGAGCACCTGCCCCAGCACCGCGCCGACCTGCGCCACCGCAGCCGCGGCTACTGGGAAGGCCGCGCGGCGCTGCTGGGAGAGGAGGTGCTCACCTACGTGCGTGCCGTCTTCGACTCCGACGACGTGCTGTCGCAGCTGCGCGCGGTGCAGGCCATTGTCGCTCACCTGGAGACCTTCCCGCCCGAGCGCGCACGCGCGGCTGCCCGGCGCGCCCACTACTACGGCACATACAGCTACGGGGGCCTCAAGAACATCCTGCGCCAGGGGCTGGACCTGCAGCCGCTGCCACTGGCGCTCGCCTCCCCGGCGACGGCCTCACTTGCTCAGCCGCGCTTCGCACGCAGCGTGGCCGAGCTGCTGCACCACCCCGCCGTGCCCCAGGAGCCCGAAATTGAGTCCCACTGACGAGCTCATTCCCATGCTCAAGAAGCTGCGCCTGTCCGGTGTCCTCCAATCCCTGCAACTGCGCACCCGGCAGGCGGTGGACGACAACCTCTCTCACTCCGAATTCCTCTACCGGCTCTTGGGCGACGAGGTGGAGCGTCGCGACTCCAAGCAGCTTTCCCAGCGCGTGCGCCGCGCGTCTTTCGAGCACGCCAGGACGCTCGAGGACTTCGACTTCCACTTCAACCCCAGCGTGCCCAAGGCCAAGGTACTGGAGCTGGGCACGTGCGGCTTCCTGGAGCGCCACGACAACGTGCTCATCGTCGGCCCCACCGGCGTCGGCAAGTCCCACCTGGCCCAGGCCCTCGGCCACCGAGCCTGCCGTGCCGGCTACAGCGCCCTCTACCTCGGTGCCCACGAGATGCTCATGCAGCTGCGAGCCGCCAGGGGCGATGGCAGCTACGAGAAGCGCCTGCTGCGCTTCACCTCGCCCGACCTGCTCATCATTGATGACCTCGGCCTGCGCAGCCTGACGCAGGACGAGCCGGTGGACCTCTACGAGGTGGTCCGCCAGAGGTACGAGCGCCGCAGCACCGTCATCACTTCCAACCGGGCGATTGAGGAGTGGCCGCCGCTCTTCGGCGACCCGCTGATGGCGAGTGCCGCCATGGACCGGCTGCTCCACCACGCCCACGTCCTCGTCATCGAAGGCGACAGCTACCGCAATCCGCCACCGGTCCGGCGCCGGAAGCCCGCCGCGACCGAGGCGCGTTAGGCACCCGGCGATCCGCTTGGCCGACCCCAACCTCGTCAACGCCGCGAACTCGAACAACGGCTCCCTGACGAGCTCACCAGGGCGATCCGCTTGGCCGACCCTCACGCGGTCCATGACCCCGGTCCTTGACACGCAACGAAGACGAGCTGACGACGGACCCCACTCCCGCGACTCGTCGAGCTGTGAAGGCGCCGCCGACGGCCTGACGTCGGCACCTATTTCCCCTCACCACTGCTGATTCACCACCGGCCCGACTCAAGTCGCTGAGCCGACCGGGAGACGTGTGTCTTTCGTGCCTCATGCCGGGGCACGCATAGGAGGCGTGTATGCGCAGGAAGCGAAGTTGGGTTGTCGCGCTGCTGCTGGTTCTGCCTGGAGTGTCCTGGGCGGAAGAGATTGCGGACCCGCCATTGCCCGAGGAGGTGGACGAGATAGAGGAGGAGACGTCGCCCGAGAGCCCGCCGAAAGATGCCGAGAGCCCACCCGCCCCGGAACGAGGTGAGGTCTCACGGCCTGCGCGCTGGACGAACTTGCTGCGAGTGGAGGCCGCGACGTGGGCGTTGCTGCCCCGCTCGGGCATGGGCGCGGATGAAGGCTATTTCCAGGTGGAACCGACCCTCGTCTTCGAGCGCAGCCCGGAGTTTGGCGTCAACCTCGGGACTCCGCTGCGATTACGCGTGTGGGGGCCGAAGGATGGCGGGGTTGTCCGGCGCGAGGACTGGGACACTCTCTCCGACTGGGGACAGTTGGTGAGGAGTCTCAAGCTGGGCTCGGACAACTCGCCGCTGGGCGTGTGGTTCGGGAAGCTCGAGAGCTACAGCCTTCTCAACGGGCATCTCGTCCGGCGCTACTCCCACCGCGCGAATCCGGACTACCACCCAGCGGCAGGCGTCCTGACAGGCACGCTGGGGCCCGTCTACGTCGAGGCGTTCTCTTCGGACGTTCTCGGTGCTCGGCTGATGGGGGCGGAAGCGGAGCTGGACCTGGAGCACGTTCTCTTCGGCAAGCCCCAACAGGAGGGCCGCTACACACTGGGTCTGTCTGCGGTGCATGACTGGGGACGTGCTGGTGGGCGCGCGGCCTCGGTGACGCTGGCGCACATGGACGCGGTAGCCGTGTTGGTGGTGCGGCCCGGGTTTGAAGCGCACGTCTTCGCGGGCGGGGGCGGCCGGCCGGGTGTGGGCGGTGCGTGGGGCGCGGTGGCGGGCGCGGGAGCCGATGCAATCACACCGACGCTCAAGATGGCGTTGCGGCTGGAGGCGCGACGGCAACACGGTGGCTTCCGGCAAGGTTTCTTCGGGCCGGACTACGAGCTGGCGCGCTTCCAGGCGGTGGGCCCTGCCGGCGTGCCGCTCGCGGATGCGCCCTTCCCGGATGGCTACTCCGCATACGGTGAAGCGGAAGTGGGCTGGGATGCCGTGCGCTACGGGGGGCTCTACAAGCACCTGAAACTGTCGCTGGGCGCCGAGGTGTTCTCCTGGGGGCGTCTCGACATGGACGGGCGCATGGCGGTGCAGCTCTTCGAGCGCAGCCTGGAAGTGGCCGTGAAGGGGCTCGCCGTGGGTGCTGGCAAGCCCGGGGCGCGGTACTTGGGAGCGGCGGAAGTGCGCTGGCGGTTCCTGGGAGGGAAGTTCTACGCGCTCGGGACGGGCGGCACGCTGTTGTTCCCCACGACGGACGGGACGTTGCGGCCTGGCGCCTTCGCATCAGTGGGCCTGGGGGTGGACAATGCGCGCTAACCCCCTGCTGCTTGCCGTGGTCCTGTTTGCCACGGGATGTGCCTCCGTGTCGCGCGCTCCCGGGCGTGGTGGAACCATTGGCTTCGCGGCGCGCGTGTCCAGTAGGGAGCCCACCCGGGAGCCCCGGCACATCACCCCGCCACATGCGATGGCCTCGTCCTCGGACGACGACGGGCGGATACGGCGCCATCGGGTCTTCCGCGAAGACACATCAAGTCAGGAGGACAGCACCGTAGGGGTGGCCGCTGGAGGAGCTGTCGCGAGCCTGCCTCTTAATTTGGATGCGTGGGAGTCTCTGCTGACGAACGCGGGGCTTGCGGCGCGGGACGAGCGTCCAATTCCGGGCGGCCCGCTCACTCCGACCCAGGCCGCGAAGATACTCGCGACTCTGCTGGGGAAGGACGTAACGCTGGGGCAGTTCCCGGCACGTCTCGCGGTGGGCTTCATGCTGCGCGAGGTGCTGGGTTCGGGCGAGGTGTCGCGCGCCGAACTGGTCCAGAGGGTGGAGCGCTTCAATCATCTGGCGGTGCTCCGGCCTGACGGGTGCCTCGCATGGGTGCGCAGTGGCAGGACGCAACAGCGGGTGGCCCCCGTGGAGTGGCGGGATGGGAGCTTCCGAGCGCACGGCTTCGAACTGGGACGCTTCTACGACGGGCGCACGGGTGTCTTCCGCTCGCTGGACGACGAGCTTCGGGAGGTCAACGGCTTCGCCATCGCGGACGTCCACGACGATGCCGACGTCATCAGTCGCACGCTGGACGGGGCGGAAGAAGCCTTCGTCGGGCTGGCGCTGGCGGTGGGGCAGTTCTTCTCGACGTCGCCCTCTGACAACCTCGAAGCGCTCCGACAGATGCCTGCCGCCGTGGCCGCGCTGCTGGCTTCGTCGCCTGAGTACCTGGAGCGATTCCAGTACATGACGCGAGGCGAGCAGATTCAGGTCGTCTCCAAGCTGGTGACGAACCTCATCGCCACATGGGGCACAGCGTCAGCCGCAACGCGAACGCTGCAAGGTGCGACGCTCGCAACAGCCGAGGTGCCGGTGTTGTCGCTGTCCGCGCAAGGGGCGCTCGCCATGGAGAGCGTGGCGGTGCCAGTGGGGCGCGCGGCGGCGGTGCTGAGCGGCGGCCCAGGAGCCGCCATCATCCTCCAGCGTGCGGCCACGGCGGCGAAGCAGGGGGGACCTTCCAAGGGGCCCGGCCAGTGGGGGCCTGCCAAAGAGTCCATGAAGCCCCGTGCTCGGCGCTACCAGGAACAAATCACGGGCCACACCGCCGACGATGCATACTGGGTCGGAGGCATGAGCACGAAGGATGGAGGAGTGAAGTTCGATGGCTTCGAGGATGGCCTGCTACTGGAGGCGAAGGGACCGGGCTATGCCAAGTTCTTCGAGGGGCTCGACCCGAAAGTGTGGTTCCGCCATTCGGGCGCCAAGAGACTTGTTGAGCAGGCGGATAGGCAGCTTAGGGCAGCCAATGGCACACGTATCCGATGGCACGTCGCAGAAGAGAATGCAGCGGACGCCATTCGGAAGCTGTTGCGCGGCAGCAAGCTCAAGGACATCGAAGTCGTCCACACCCCGGCGCTTTGAGGAAAGTGAACTGTGACTGCAAAACCAAAAGCCACGGTATACCCCGAGACCTACTATGCAGGCGCATACTGGGGGCCTCGCAAGGAAGCGCCCGAGGAATGTGCTCGACGCACGGCAGACTTTCTCAACCTCCTTGCTCCGTGCGACCCGATCCTGGCCCAGTGGTATAAGCCCTCCCGGTCTCTCAAGGATGCACGTAAGCACTCGCTCATGCCGCCCGATCTATCCACGCTCACTGAACTGTTCAGGCGTGGGGTTAACCGAGAGCGGGGAGGACCAGTCTTTGAGGATCTCGGCTTTAGTTTCTGGTTCGGCAACGGCGAAACGGGGCCGGACAGTGCGGACCTACGTATCAAGTGTGGGGCCTATTCGGAGGCCGTTTCCAACTCATGCGTGATGCCGCTGCCAAGAAAAGGGGCAGGCGCAGAGCGGATTCTGACGGCACCCGTACTGACGGATGTTGTGCGCAGCATGGTGCTCCCATGGGAGCCGGATTGGGCATTTGCCACATCGGACTCTTACGAGGCCACGCATCCGGAACCCGGCTCCGCGCCCTTCTCTTTGGGGTGGATAACGTACCTCTCGAACCGCATAGGCAAAGTGCCGCCCCTCCCTGCTCCGGTTCGCATCGAGCCAGTGGACGACAAGGGCACGCTAATTGTCCTCACCCCTGAGCGCTTCACTGTGAGCAATCCGGAGCATGTGGCGCTAGCTGAGCGGGTGCGAGAGCTGCTGGATCGAGCAGGGCTGTTGAATCCCCTCCGAGCCCAACCGTAGGAACAAGAGGGGCCGAGTCGCCCGCTACCCGGCTCCACAACGCGGGCGGCTTCGAGCCCTGAAAGGGGACATGCCCATTGCCCCCATATAGCCCCTCCCTGGGGGAATTTGGCGGAACGGGACGGTACGGGGCGGGATGGCGGAGGTCCAAAATCCCCAGGAAAATCGCGGGTCAAGGCGATCCTGCCTCGGAATTGGGTTGTCTCGTGCAGAGGGTTCGATTCCCTCCGCCTCCACAGTGAGAAGCCCAGCAGCCGAGAGGTTGCTGGGCTTTTTCTTTGGGCGTGGCTGCGGCGCATGTGCCCTCAGTCGCCGGCGCGCGCCCACCTGCCGCCCTGTCCGAGGAAGCGCACGGATGCGGTTTCCACGCGTGGAAGCCAAGGGCTCCACGCGGCGAAAGTGCCGCCCCAGCGGCCCGCTCTCCGTGCCTCCCAGGCGACGGGGCGTGGCACGCCGGCTGCTCTGGGGGCGGGAGATGGCGCGGCTGTGGCACGCCGGCACTCCGCCGGCCGCCCGCGGCCACGCGTCCCCCCAGGTGGCCCATGACACTTTCACGAAGGTTCAGACTCCAGTGGCTCTCATGCCTGCGTGTACCGGGGCAAGGTGAGCACCGATTCCAGGCCAAGCCGAGCAGCGATTCCGGAGCAAGGTGAGCAGCAGTTCCGGGGATGCCGAGCAGGCATTCCGGGCATGTCGAGCACCGATTCCGGG
>NZ_JAKCFA010000055.1 GCF_024198215.1 Myxococcus qinghaiensis | reverse complement strand
CCAGGCAGAAGGCGACGCGGACTTCGGGCCCGACACCACGCGAGCGCAGCAAGTGGGCGAGCTGGTTGGCGCGCTGATTGAGCTGGAGGAAGGAGAGAGAGGAGGCGTCGTCGAGGACGGCGAGGGCGTCGGGCGTGAGGGCGGCCTGGGCCTCGAAGCGCTCGTGGAAGGCGCCAGTCCAGGGCAGCTCGCGGCGGGTGTCGTTCCACTCGACGAGCACCTGACGGCGCTCCTCCGCTGGCAGCATCGGCAGCTCACCCACGAGGGTGTCGGGGGCGGTGATGGCCGCTTCCAGCAGGGTGTTCAGGTGCTCCACCCAGCGGGCGATGGTGGCCTCCTCGAAGAGGTCCACGCGGTAGCTGAGCCCACCGGCCAGTCCTTCCGGCGTCTGTGACAAGGTCAGCGTCAGGTCGAACTTCGTGACCTGAAGCTCCTGCGCGAACGACTCCAGATACAGCGGCGCGCTGTCATCGGACGTGCTCTCCACGGTGCGGTTCGCCACCGGGAGGTTCTGGAGTGACAACATCACCTGGAACAGCGGCGTGTGGCTCAGGCTGCGCTGGGGCTTCAGCTCCTCGACGAGCTTCTCGAACGGGACGTCCTGATGCTCATAGGCGCCCAACGTGGTGGCGCGCACCTGCGCCAGCAACTCGCGGAAGCGCAGGCCGGGGCGGACCTGCGTGCGCAGCACGAGCGTGTTCACGAAGAAGCCGATGAGCCCCTCGGTCTCCGTCCGGGTGCGGCCGGCGATGGGCGAACCGACGGTGATGTCGTCCTGTCCCGAGTAGCGTGCGAGCAACACCTGCCAGACGGCGAGCAGCGCCATGAACGGCGTGGCTCCTTCCTGGCGGCAGAGCGTCATCAGGCGCTCCGTCAGCTCCTTCGACACCCGCACGGGCTGAGAGGCTCCGCGAGGATTGCGAACCGGAGGACGAGGCTTGTCCGTGGGCAACTCCAGCAGCGGAGGAAGCGCGCCAAGCTGACGACGCCAGTACCCGAGCTGTTGCTCCAAAACGTCGCCCTTCAACCAGGAGCGCTGCCAGGTCGCGAAGTCCGCGTACTGGATGGGGAGCGCGGGCAGTCGAGCGTCTCCGCCCGAGGCGAAGGCCGCATACAGCGCCGCCAGCTCCTGGATGAGGATACCCATGGACCAACCGTCCGAGACGGCATGGTGCATGGTGACCAGCAGCACGTGGTCCTCGGGCGCCAGGCGAAGCAGCATCGCCCTGAACACGGGCCCTCGGGCGAGATTGAACGGACGCTGGGCCTCCTCGGCCGTGAGCCTCCGCGCGTGCTCCTCGCGTTCCTCGGCGGACAGCATGCCCAGCTCCACGATGGGCAGTGAGAACCGCTCGGCCGGGTGGATGTGCTGCACGGGCTCGCCGTCCCGGGCGACGAACGTGGTGCGCAGGGATTCGTGGCGTTCGAGCAGCGCGGTGAAGGACTGCTCCAGCGCGGAGAGGTGGAGCGTTCCCCTCAGCCGCAGCGCCGAGGGGATGTTGTACGCGGAGGTCCCGGGCTCGAGCTGATCCACGAGCCAGAGCCGCTGCTGCGCGAAGGACAGCGGCAGCTCTCCGGTGCGAGGCGTGGGCACCAGCGGAGGCGCCTGCCTCGAATGCTCCTGCCGAGCGGCGGCGATGCGCGTGGCCAATTGCGCGACGGACGGCGCCTCGAAGAGCGCGCGCAAGGGCAGCTCGACCTCGAACGCCTTGCGGATGCGCGACACCACCTGCGTGGCGAGCAGCGAGTGACCGCCCAGCTCGAAGAAGTCGTCGGAGACGCTGACCTTGTCGAGACGAAGGACGTCGGCCCAGATGGACGCGAGCAGCTCCTCGGCGGGAGTGCGAGGCGCGAGGAAGGACTTCGAGGACGCGAAGGTGTCGGGAGCCGGGAGGGCCTTCCTGTCGAGCTTCGCGTTCGCGGTGAGCGGGAACGCGTCCAGGTGGAGCAGGAACGACGGCAGCATGAACTCGGGCAGCTTGAGCTTGAGGAACGAGCGCAAGTCCGCCGAGTCGATGGGGGCCGAAGACGTGTAGTAGGCGGCGAGGCGCTTGTCGCCCGGCGCGTCCTCGCGCAGCAGGGCGATGGCCCCGGTGACGGAGGGGTGCGAGCGCAGCGCTGCCTCGATTTCGGCCAACTCGATGCGGAAGCCGCGCAGCTTCACCTGGGCATCGGAGCGGCCGAGGAAGTCGAGCGCGCCGTCGTCGCGCCAGCGGACCAGGTCGCCGGTGCGGTAGAGGCGTGCTCCGGGCGTGGTGCTGAACGGGTGGGGAATGAAGCGCTCGGCGGTGAGGTCGGGGCGGAGGAGGTAGCCGCGCGCGAGGCCCTCACCGCCAATGAACAGCTCACCCGTGACGCCAGGGGGAACGGGCTGGAGCGTGGCGTCCAGCACGAAGAGCTGCGTGCCGTGGATGGGGCGACCGATGGGCAGCGTCGTGCCAACGTCCTCGGGCCGGGTGACGGTGAAGGTCGTGGCGAAGACGGTGGATTCCGTCGGGCCATAGGCGTTGGTGACGGGCACCTGCCACGTGCTCAGGGCCTTGCGGACATGGAGTGGCGAGACGACGTCGCCGCCGGTGAGGACGTGCTGCAACGAACTCAAGCCCGGAAGCCCGGAGTCCGCGAGCTGGGTGAAGAGACCAATGGTGGCCCAGAGCGTGGTGACGCCGTGACGGGACACGGCCTGCCAGATCTCCTCGAGCGATAGCGAGTGCGGCGGCGGGACGACGAGCCGCGCGCCATGAAGCAGCGCGCCCCAGATCTCGAATGTCGCGGCGTCGAAGGAGATGGGCGCGAGCAGCAGGTGCGTCTGCTGAGGACCGAACCGCGTGTAGTCGGGGCCGACGAGCGTGCGAAGGACGCCGGAGTGCGGAGTGCCGACACCCTTGGGCCGGCCCGTCGAGCCGGACGTGAAGTCGACGTAGGCCAGGGACAGGGGCAGGGCCGCTGGCGGCAGCGCGCCCGTGGGCTGAGACGAGAAATCGACGTCGTCGAGGACGAGGGTGGTGAGGCCCTCCGTCGGGAGCTTCGATGCGAGGGCGCGAGAGGTGAGGATGAGCAGCGGCTGGGCGTCCTCCATCATGTTGGAGAGGCGCTCGCGGGGGTAGCTGGCGTCGAGAGGGACGTAGGCGCCGCCGGCCTTGAGGATGGCGAGGAGCGTGACGACGAGGTCGAAGGAGCGCTCCAGCGAGAACGCGACGCGGGAGTCGGTGGAGACGCCCAGGGCGCGCAGGTGCCAGGCGAGCTGGTTGGAGCGGGCGTCGAGCTGGCGATAGGTGAGGACATCCTCACCGAAGAGGAGGGCCGTTGCGTCGGGAGAACGCGCGACGACGCGTGCGAAGACCTCGGGGAGCGTGGAGTCGGGCGAGGTGATGACCGGGGACAAAGCCCAGTCGACGAGGACATCGCGGCGCTCGGCCTCCGTGAGGATGGAGTGGGCGGAGACAGCGACGTCGGGTCGGTTGACGACGGCTTCGACGAGCAGCTCGAAGTGACGGGCCATGCGCTCGATGGTGGCGCGCTCGAAGAGGTCGGAGTTGTAGCCAAGCGCTCCGAAGATGCCGTCAGGCGTCTCGACGAGGCTGAGCTGGAGCTCGAACTTCGACGTGCTTCCGCTGACCTCCACCGGGCTGAGCGTCAGCTCCGTCTTCTGGATGGCGGATGCTGGCGTGTTCTGGAGGACGAAGAGGACCTGGAACAGCGGACTGCGACTCATGTCGCGGCCGGGCTGGAGCTCCTCGACGAGCCGCTCGAAGGGAATGTCCTGGTGGGCATACGCACCCAGCGCGGCTTCCTTCACATGCCGCAGCAAACGCGGGAAGGACGCACGGGAGTCGATGCGCGCGCGCAGCACGAGCGTGTTGACGAAGAAGCCGATGAGTCCTTCGAGTTCCGAGCGGTGGCGACCGGCGATGGGCGAGCCGACGGTGATGTCGTCCTGGCCGGAGTAGCGGGAGAGCAGGAGCTGCCACGTGGCGAGCAGCGCCATGAAGGGCGTGGCGCCTTCGCGCTGGCACAGGCTCTTGAGCTTCTCGGCGGTCGCGAGCGGAAGGTTGACGAACACCCTTCCGCCCGCGGTGGTCTGCACGGCGGGCCGAGGCTTGTCGAGCGGCAGCTCGAGCGAGGTGAGGTCCGCGAGCTGCTTGCGCCAGTAGGCAATCTGCGCGTCGAGCACGCTTCCCTGGAGCCAGCCGCGCTGCCAGATGGAGAAGTCGGCGTACTGGATGGCGAGCGGCGCGAGCGGTGACGGCCTGCCGTGGGAGAAGGCGTCGTAGAGAGAGCCGACCTCCTGGATGAGCACGCCCATGGACCAACCGTCGGAGACGATGTGGTGCATGTTGAGCGCGAGCACGTGCTCGGTGTCGCTCAGCTCCAGGATTTGAGCGCGGATGAGCGGACCCGTGGAGAGGTTGAAGGGCCGCTGGTATTCCTCCATCAGCCTGCGTTCGACTTCCGCACGAGTACCCTCCGCGTCGAGGCCTCGGAGGTCCACGCGAGTGACGGGGAGCTCGGCATGCGGCGCGATGACCTGCAAGGGCTGGTCGTCGCGCTGGATGAACGTCGTGCGAAGCGCTTCATGGCGACGGACGAGCTCATCGAAGCTGAGCTGGAGCGCGTTGATGTCGAGATGCCCGTCCAAGCGGACGAAGGAGGGCATGTTGTAGGTGGAGGAGCCGGGCTGGAGCTGGTCGATGAACCAGAGACGCTGCTGGGCGAAGGAGAGAGGAAGCGGGCCGGTGCGAGGGACAGGGAGGATGGGAGGAGGCTGAGCGCTGGAGCCTTCCTGGGAGGCCGCGGTGATGCGAGCTGCGAGGGAGGCGACGGTGGGAGCCTCGAAGAGGGCGCGGAGAGGAAGCTCGACACCGAAGGAGGAGCGGATGCGGGAGATGACCTGGGTGGCGAGGAGGGAGTGGCCACCGAGGGCGAAGAAGTTGTCGGTGACACCGACGCGCTCCAGGCGGAGGACGGTGGCGAAGAGGGAGGCGAGCTTCTCTTCCTCGGGGTTGCGAGGAGCGACGAAGGAAGAGTCGCCACGCAGGGTGTCGGCGTCGGGAGCGGGAAGCAGCTTGCGAGCGAGCTTTCCGCTGGGAGTCAGAGGCAGTGCCGCCAGGGAGATGAAGGCGGAGGGCACCATGTACTCAGGCAGACGCTTGAGGAGGAAGGTGCGCAGGGCCTCTGAGTCGAGGGCGGAGTCGGGAGAGAGGACGACGTAGCCGATGAGGCGCTTGTCGCCGGGGACGTCCTCGCGGACGACAGCGGCGGCGTCACGCATGCCCGGTGCGGTGCGGAGGACGGACTCGACTTCACCCAACTCCACGCGGAAGCCACGCACCTTCACCTGGAAGTCGAGGCGGCCGAGGAACTCCAAGGTGCCGTCGGCCTTCCAGCGAGCGGAGTCGCCGGTGCGGTAGAGGCGAGAGCCGGGCACACCCGAGAACGGATTCGGCACGAACGCCTGAGCGGTGGTGTCAGGGCGAGCGAGGTAGCCGTGAGCGAGGTGGGTACCGCCAACGAAGACTTCACCCGCGACGCCGATGGGGACGGGCTGGCCGAGAGGGTCGAGGACGAAGAGCTGGGTGTGGCCGACAGGCGAGCCGATGGAAGGCAGGCGAGGCCAGGCGGAGGGCGCACCCTGGAGACGGAAGGCGGAGACGACGTGCGCTTCCGAGGGGCCGTACTGATTCTCGAGGACGCTGCCCGGGAGCCGCTCGAAGAAGGACGCCAACGTGGCGTTGACCTGGAGCTGCTCACCGGCGGTGACGACTTCGCGCAGGGCGGAAGGCAGGGTGGCGCCGTGAGAGACGGAGTCCGCCATGGCCTGGAGTGCGACGAAGGGGAGGAAGAGTCGCTCCACCTGCTGACGGTGCATGAAGTCGAGCAGGGCGGGGATGTCCTGGCGCAGGCCTCCGGTGGGCAGGACGACGTGGGCACCCACCCACCAGGAAGCGAAGAGCTCCTGGATGGAGACGTCGAAGTTGAGGGAGGCGAACTGGAGCGTCACCGCGCGAGGGTTGGGGGACTGACGAATCTGCCAGGCGAGGAGGAAGCTCAGGGCGCGGTGGGGCATGACGATGCCCTTGGGGATGCCCGTGGAGCCGGAGGTGTAGATGACGTAGGCGATGTCCTCGGTGGAGACGAGGACGGAAGGCGCCTGCGTGGACTGGCGGGAGATGGCTTCGGCCTCGGAGTCGATGAGGACGAAGCGCGCGCCGGTGCTCTCCGGGAGGACGGAGGCGAGAAGTGAGTGGGTGAGGACGACAGGAGCGCGAGTGTCCGCGAGCATGAAGGCGAGGCGCTCTGCGGGGTAGTTGGGGTCGAGAGCGACGTAGAAGGCGCCGGCCTTGAGGGTGGCGAGGACGGCGACGGCCATGTCGAGGGACTTGTCGAGGCAGATGCCGACGGCGAGGCCCGGAGTCACGCCGCGAGAGGCGAGGTGACGGGCGAGCTGATTGGCGCGTGCATCCAGGGCCGCGTAGGTGAGCGAGTGCGTGCCGTCGGAGATGGCGATGGCGTCAGGCGTACGAAGCACCTGGGCCTCGAAGGGGCCGTGCATCGTGGTGACGGCGTGCGCATGCCGTGAGGTGTCGTTCCAGGAGACGAGGAACTGGAGACGCTCCTGCTCGTCGAGCAGCGGCAGCCGCCAGAGTGACTGGCCGGGGTTGTTCACCGCGGACTTCAGCAGGCTCACCAGATGCTTGCCCATTCGCTCCGTGGTGCCGCGGTCGAACAGGTCGGTGTTGAACTCGAGCAGACCGCCGATGTCGTCGCCGTAGTCACCGCACAGCAGGGACAGGTCGAACTTGGCCGTGCCGCTGTCCACCCGCATCGGCTGGAGCGCCCCCGTGTCCTCACCCTCCTGCGGCGCTACCGAGCGCCCCGTGTTCTGGAGGGCGAACATCACCTGGAAGAGCGGAGACCGGCTCAGGTCTCTCTCGGGCTTCAGCTCGTCGACGAGCTTCTCGAAGGGCACGTCCTGGTGCGTGTACGCCCCGAGCGTCGTCTCCTTCACCTGGGCCAGCAGCTCGCGGAACGTCATCTTCTCTGTCAGCCGCGCACGCAGCGCGAGCGTGTTGACGAAGAATCCGACGATGCCTTCGATTTCGGAGCGCTGCCGGTTCGCGATGGGCGAGCCCACGACGATGTCATCCTGCCCCGAGTACCGCGCGAGCAGCACCTGGAACGCGGACAGCAGCGCCATGAAGGGCGTGACGCCTTCGCGCAGGCACAGCGCGCGCAGCTCGGCGGTGAGCTGCGAGCCCAGGTCGATGGGCAACGTGCCGCCGTTCGCCGTCTGGACGGGTGGACGCGGCCTGTCGGTGGGCAACTCCAGGGCGTGCGGAGCGCCGGAGAGCTGACCTCGCCACCAGCTCACCTGATGAGAGAGGGCTTCGTCGCGCAGCCAGCCTCGCTGCCACGCCGCGTAGTCCGCGTACTGGAGCTCCAGCGGCGCGAGCGGCGACGGGAGTCCCTGTGAGAACGCGGCGTAGAGCGCGCCGACTTCCTGCGTGAGGATGCGGTTGGACCAACCATCCGAGACGATGTGGTGGACCGTGACGAGCAGGATGTAGCGCTGCTCGCTGAGGCGCAGCACCGAAGCACGGATCAACGGGGCTTGGGAGAGATCGAACGGCTTCTGCGCTTCGAGCTGGGCCAGCCGCAGCGCCTCGGTGTCTCGCGTGGCTTCAGGCACGCCCTCCAGGTCCGTCACGGGAACGGACAGCTCCACGCGAGGATGGATGTGCTGGACGGCCTCGCCATCCGCCTGGACGTGGAACGAGGTGCGCAGCGCTTCATGGCGCTGCACGAGTTCCTGAATCGCGCGCTCCAGCGCGGCGAGATTCAGCCCGCCGTTGAGAAGGATGGCCGAAGGGATGTTGTAGAACGGGCTGCCCGGCTGGAGCCTGTCGAGGAACCACAGACGCTGCTGTGCGAACGACAGCGGCAGAGGACCCGTGCGAGGCACCGCCACGAGTGCAGGCCGCTGGAGCGACAGGTCTCCGCGACCCACGGCATCGACGCGAGCGGCGAGCGTGGCGACGGTCGGCGCCTCGAAGAGCGCGCGCAGGGGCAGCTCGAAGTCGAAAGCCTTGCGGACGCGAGAGACGACCTGGGTGGCGAGCAGGGAGTGGCCGCCAAGGGAGAAGAAGTCGTCGGTGACGCTGACGGAGTCGAGATGGAGGACTTCGGCCCAGATGGCGGCGAGGCGAGTCT
>NZ_JAKCFA010000054.1 GCF_024198215.1 Myxococcus qinghaiensis | reverse complement strand
AACTCCGCCAGCGGGCGAACGGCGAAGTGTCTCTGCGTGCCGAGGCGCGCGCGCCGCTTCGCTGAACCTCGCTTCGCCCTTCCACGAACATCCTCGCCGCACCAGACGGGGCGCGGCGAGGAGTTACCTTTCGCCAAGGTGAAGCTCTCCTCCAGCATCGCCAACGGCCCTCCGGACTCCTTCGAGGTTCGCCAGAAGAATGGACGCATCCTCACGTATGCCGCGAGGCTGGAAGGTGCTCGCGTCATTCCCCAGCAGGCGCCGCCCACGGGCGTCAACACCAGCACCCTCGAAACGGTTCGCTTCGCCTGGGCCCTCTCCGAGGTGAAGGACCGGCAGGGTAACTACATGCGCCTGCTGTACTCCCAGGAGGGCACCCAAACGACGGGCTTCGAGCACCTACTGACGCGCATCGACTACACCGGCTCCCATACCGATGCTTCCGTAGCCCAACCGCAGCGCAGCGTGGTGTTCAACTACGAGCCGGGCGACGTGGATGAGTCCTATGTCGCGGGATTCAAGCTGCGCACCTCCAAGCGTCTGGAGCGCATCGAGATGTTCGCGCCGGACGTGCCCGTGTCCCAGACACAGATGGGCGCCGTCGTCAGCTGGCGCTCCTATTCATTGAAGTACCGCGAAGGCAGTGAGAGGAGTGTTTCCGGCAGGAGCCTGCTCAAGACCCTGACGGAGTGTGACGGTCGCAACGTGTGCAAGTCCCCCACCACCTTCCACTGGGGGATGGGCTCCGAGTCCTTTACGACTATCAACACGGGTATCCCTGACATCATCGACAATGACGCCAGGCTCGACAGTTTGCACCCCTATGTTGCCCGCGATTACTGGACGATACAGCTCGTGGACGTCAACGGAGACGGCAAGGACGACCTTCTCTATCGGTACACTCGCTTTGGCCCCTCGGGCGGTTTTCCGGAACCGGAGTGGCGCCTGCGGCTAAGCACCGGCTCGGGGTTCGGCGAGTTCATGGTCGTCAACCTCCCCACCGCGAGGGTGGGCGATATGCTGGATGATTTGGCCCCCGTGGACATGGACATGGATGGCAAGACGGACATCCTGGCCATCAAACGCACCCACTGCGACACGAACCTCAGCGGCCACAACCAGCTCTACCGGTTCAACGGCACCAACTTCATTCCCACCATCAACGATGGGAGTGAGACCTACGCCGTCTGCAATACGCCTCTGGCCAACCGCCGTCCCACGGGCCTGCAGACCGCGGACCTCAACGCCGATGGCCTGCCGGACCTCATCCGCTCCTGGCGTCACGTCAACGCGACCGAGGTCACGCCCGCGGAGTGGGCCTGGCGTCTCAACCCGCTGGGCACGACTGGCACGCTGAATTTCCCCGCCTACACCCCGCTCGGCATCCTCTCTGGACCGGAGCACGCGGGCCTCGTGGTGGACGTGGATGGCGATGGTGCGTCGGAGCTGTTGCTGCGCAAGCCCCAGTCCAGCGCTCCCGACGTTTTCGCCAACTACTACACGGCGGTGGGCATCAACTCAGACGGCAGTGTGCGTGAAGTGGCGACGACGCTGTCCGCTCTGCCCTGGGACCACGTGTTGGCGCAGCCCTACCACTACCTCAACCTCTGGTTGGTGGACGTGACGGGTGACGGTCTTGCGGATGCCCTGACGTTGCACCGGGAGGCACAACCACGTGCAGACGCTCCCCGCCTGCTCAAGCTGGCGGTGAACACCGGCAATGGCTTCTTGCCGCCCCAGACTCTCGACCTCCCCGCTGGCAGCATGCCGGGGCCTTCTCAGTGGAGTGAGGGGGGCCGACTCATCGACAACGGCCTGCGCGTGCTCGACTTCAACATGGATGGGCGGCAGGACCTGCTGCTTACCGAGTACTACCTCGACCGGGGGACCTTACGCGCGCACCTCACGGTGCTGCTGTCGACGGGCACGGGCTTCACGACCAAGATTCTCTCTGACATCGCAGTGGGCCGGGCCACGGGGGACGGAACCCAGTCACCTTCAGGCGCCGGTGCAGGAGCGGAGGGCTCGGGTTGGGGACAGAAGCTGACGCGAGTCGGCGACATCAACGGCGATGGGTTGCAGGACATCGTCCAGGTGGCGTTCGACACCACGACTTCCACGCCCCCCAGGTTACTGGTGCACCTGCGCCAGGGAGGCAAACCGGACCTGCTGCACGAGGTCGTCGACGGGAATGGCAAGTTCGTCCGCTTCGAGCACGTCCCGCTGCGTGCGCTGCAGGACGCGGGGCGGTACACGCCCGGCACCTGCACCTATCCGCAGTACTGCGGCACGCGCGGAATGTGGGTCGTCGGTTCGTACGTGACTGACAGCGGACAGGACAACGGGCCTGGACCGTCTACCCGTCGGTACGACGTCAGCTATGCGGAGGGAAGGACGGACCTGCGAGGCCGGGGCTGGCTGGGCTTCGGCCGTCGCGTCGTCACGGACACGTCGACGAACGCGACGACGACGACGGTGTATGACAACGTCACTCGCACCGGGACGCTCTACCTGCATGCCGGCTCGCCCAAGTCCGAGACCGTCAGCACCCCCCTTGAACTAGGGACACACAGCCGCGTCACCACCTTCCTTCGGGAAGCACGCACCGCGCCCGAGGGCGTCACGCGCTTCTTGTGTCCGGTGAAGACGACGGTGTCCGAGACGGACAGCGTCCATGGCGCCATCTCTTTCTCGGTGTTGGACCAGCAGTGTGACGCATACGGCAACGTGGCGTCGCAGGACACCTTCGTGCGCTTCAGCGCCACCGACACGACGGGCACGCGGCTGCAACGCACCCTCCAGGTGGAGAACCATCCCAGCACCTGGGTGCTGGGCCTTCCTCGGAGGGTAACGGACACGTCGACGTCGCCGGCAACAGACCTTTTCCCCAACGGCCAACAGTCTACTCGCACGAGGACGTACCAGTACTGCGCCAGCGAGCCCTGCCCGGAATCGAACCTCGTCTGGCGTACCGTCACGGAGCCGGAGGGCAGCGTGGACACGCGACTCGTCGTCACCTACGCGAGAGACGCCACCGGCCAGGTGACGTCCGCGGAGGCCACGCATGGGGGCACCGCACCCTCGCGCCAGGAGAGCGTCTCCTACGACAACTTCGAGAAGCTCTTCCCCACCATGGCAATCAACGCGGAGGGCCACCGGAGCGACACGGCCTATCACCCGGCGCTGGGGGTGGTGGCGCTCACCGAGGATGCCAATGGTGTGAGGACGCGCCGCGCTTATGACGGCTTCGGCCGGCTGCGCATCGAGGCGGCGCCCTATCGTGAAGGCGGGGCTTCGGCTGGCCCATCCGTGTTGGTGGGTTATGCGCTCGTGGGGTTGGACACCCTCGTGACGGTGCAGCGCGCTGGAAGCCCCACCGTCGTCCAGCGGCTGGACAGGTGGGAGCGGCCGATTTCCGTCAGCACCCAGGCGGCAGACGGACGTTGGACGTACGCCACCACGGAGTACGACTTCTTCGGTCGCCCTGCCCGCACCACGCAACCACGCTTTGAAGCCGAGCCTGCGAAGGTCACCACCTTCACCTACGACAACCTTGGACGACCGCTGAAGGCGACCGGGCCAGACGGCTCTTTCCAGGAGTGGACCTACCAGGGTCGCGCGATGCGCCACTTCGACGAGTTGAGCAACTGGTGGGCCATCCTCTACTCACCGTTGGGCCAGCCGCTGGTGGTGGAGGAGCAGGAGTCGCGGGCCACCGCCACTTTGGTGGCGACCTTCTACGCCTATGGCCCGTTCGGACTGCTGGAGTCGGTGCGGGACGACAGTGGCGGCGTCACCTCCATGGAGTACGACGTCCTGGGGCGCCGCACGAAGCTGATGGAGCCCAAGCTTGGGCCGCTCGTCACGGCGTACAATGCTTTCGGCGACGTGCGCGAGGAGATGGACGCGGGAGCTCGGCTGACGACGTTCGGGTACGACAGGCTCGGCCGGGAAGTGCTCGTCAGCAACGCGGATGGGCAGACGCGCTTCGTCTGGGACACCACGCCGTATGGCATTGGCGGACTGGCGCAGGCGGTGAATGAGCGCAGCGCGACGACGACGGCGGATGACGTGGTGTCGGCGTATACGTATGACCCGCTGAGCCGACCCATCCAGGAGTCGCTCACCCTGGGCGGTGCGACGTACCTCCTGGACCAGAGCTACGACAGCGTCGGCCGCCCGGACACCCTCTGGTACCCGGCGGGCCCTGGAGGCACCCGGCTGACGGCGAAGCAGGAATACACGGCGACGGGTTACCCCCTGGCGGTGAAGGACGCGTCCACTGGCGCCGAGTACTGGCGCGCGAAGGAGCGCGACGCGGTGGGGCGGCTGCTCAGCGAGGCGCGCGGGGCGAACGTCCTGACGACGTGGAACCGGTATGACAACCGAGGACGGTTGCGCTTCATCGAGTCCCGGGTGGGCCCGACGACGGCGGGCAGCCCCCTCCAGTCGTTGTCCTACAGCTACAACACCAACAACAGCCTGCGCAGCCGCCATGACACGCTGAAGCAGGTGTCGGAGTCCTTCCAGTATGACGGCTTGGACCGGCTGACGCGTTGGACGGTGCAGGCCCGGTGCGACAACACCGTCACCGACTACGACTACGACCTCCTGGGCAACCTCACCTCCCGGAAGGTGGTGCGCAATGGCACCCAGACAGAGCGGCTGTACTTCCAGTACGGGGCGCAGACGGCGCCGCGGCACGCACTCACGGGAGTGAGCACAACGGCGAACTTCAGCACGTTGTCGGAGAGCTTCACCTACGACGCGGCGGGCAACCAGACGAACGCCGCGGAGGCGGGGACAGGGCGCTTCCGCAACATCAGCTACACGTCCTTCAATCTGCCCGCGACGCTGCAGACGCAGCAGGGCACGCTGAGCTTCACCTATGACGCCTTCCAGCGCCGGACGCTGAAGCAGAACATCAACGGGGACTCCACCCTCTACCTGGGAGGCGTCTACGAGAAGCGGCGGGAGTCAGGCGTGGACTCGCACGTCTTCCTGGTGCTGGCGGAGGGGCGTGCGGTGGCGCAGGTGACGCAGGACTCGAGCAGTGGCGCCACGCCCGTCACGTCGTACCTGCTGAATGACTACCTGGGCTCGGTGGAGACGGTGACGGACGCGGCCGGCACTGTGCTGGAGCAGCGCAAGTACCAGCCCTTCGGCGCGCGAGGCCGCGTGGATGACCCGACGCTGGCTCCGGCCACGACTTCCAGCGTCGTGCGGCTGGGCTTCACGAGTCATGAGTGGGACGAAGAGGCGGGGCTCGTCAACATGAGGGGCCGGCTCTATGACCCGAGGGTGGGGCGCTTCTTGACGCCGGACGCGGTGGTGCAGGCGCCGTTCTCGAGCCAGGGCCTCAACCGGTACAGCTACGTCTTCAACAACCCACTGCGGTACGTCGATCCGTCGGGCTTCTCGGGAGAGGATGCCATCTCGAGCGTCATGTGGACGGGCCCCACCGCCAATGGCGAGATGACGGCCATCTGCGGTTCTCCCAATCCGTCGGACTGCATCTCTTCGACGGCGGGCGCGGTAAACGGTGCGGCGACGGAAGTTGGCAACAGCTCCGATGGCGGAGACAGCAGCCCCGCGGCCATCGCGGGTGGCGCCGACATGAATGGAGGAGTCGCTCCGGGGGGCGTGCAGTCCTCCTGCCGGTTCTGTGTGGGGGATGGACGAGGCTTGTTTGCCTTCAGCGACAAGCAGATGGACGACCTGCAGGGCTGGATGCGTGAGACGAAGTGGGCCTACGCACCTGTCTTGGGGCTCGCCACGTCGACGCTCAACGTGATGCTGTCGTTGATGCGCGGCAAGACGGACGACCTGGCCAGCGACGTGGCCCAGGTGGGGCTCTCCTTTGTCGGGGGGAAGGTGATAGGTGGCGTCATCAAGGGGGTGGCACCTGTCGTCGTGGCCGCGACACGCCCTCTGCTGGTCAAAGCGGAAGCGGGCATCGTTGCCAGACTCGCGCTGGGAGGTTGCTTCATCGCGGGCACACCCGTTCTTACTGCGAAGGGGTTGGTGCCCATCGAGGAAGTGGCGGTGGGAGACTGGGTGTGGGCCTGGGATGAGGAGACGAGGGTGCCAGGCTGGCACCGGGTGTCGAAAACCTTCATCAAGCCCGCGATGGTCGTGCTCGAAGTCACGCTGGAATCACCCGATGGAACCCGTGAAGAGTTCGGGGTGACGGCGGAACATCCATTCGGCGTCGTGGGGCGAGGCTGGACGGAGGCTCAGTCGCTCAGGTGGGGGGATGAGGTTGAATCCGCCATGGAAGAGCGCATGCGCGTGGTCTCCGTCGCGACCTCCGCGGAGCGCAAGCCGGTCTTCAACTTCGAGGTGGAAGACGCTCACACGTATTTCGTGGGCGAGTCCACCGCGTGGGTTCACAACATCTCGTCGATTGCGAGACGGCTGTTCCCAAATACGATGCCCGAGAGGCTCGCGGGGGAGATAGCAGACGCGATGAGTGTGAAGGCCCCCATCATGGAGGTGGGCGCTCGTGGTTTCAAAGCGCTTGTCGACAGTGGTGAGAGGCTAAAGTTCGTAGTGCTGGAGTCTGGTCAGCTCATCGTCGCTCCTCACACCTACCTGGGAGTGGAGATCAAGCACGCAGTGCTATCCGGTGGGCGCGCGGTTCTTACCGCGGGCGAGGCTCAAATTGCCCGTGACGGCCGCACGTACTTTGGCATCAGTATCAACAACCAAAGCGGCCATTTCATGCCGACTACGGAGAGCCTGGCGTATGCTCGGGAAGCGTTCGCCAAGATTGGCATCACCTTCCGGTAACCGAAATGAGGTGCATGATGGAACCCAAACAGCTCACGGTACGACGCTGGTCCGAACTCTCCAGCAAACCACTCTCGGAAGAGAGTGTGCGTGCTCTGCACGTGCCCGCGAGGAAGTATCGGGTGAGCGTTGAACGGTATTCGCCGGGGGCAGATGTCGGTGGCGAAATGCGGGCCGGTACGTGCTACGTGTTGGCTGGGCACTGCCAGATTGAATTTGGCACGCAGGTCGCTCAGCTCGCCGCTGGGGATGTCGCAGAGTTTCCTGCCGACAGCTTTCGCGTGGTGGTGAGTCGCGAAGCTGGGTGTGTTGCTGTTTTTGCTTGGGAGCTTCCAGAGAAGTTTGCTCGGTAAGAGAAGGTCGGACTCTGCGTTGCGGAGTCCTTCCAACTCAGTGCCCAGGTGTCAGCCTGGGCACATGTAGAACCTGGGCCACCTCGCGCCAGCTGCGTCCCGTGGTGTGGATTGCCCCGCCACGGGACGCATGCTCACGTTCCGCCTGGGGCGGCCCCGTCCCCAGCGGGTGCCGCCCGTGGCAGTCTCCGCGTGCTAGGTTGCATCCGACACCGCTGAGTGAGCGTCACCCGCATCTGGGGAAGAGCCGATTCCGTG
Source organism: Myxococcus qinghaiensis (assembly GCF_024198215.1). GTDB lineage: Bacteria > Myxococcota > Myxococcia > Myxococcales > Myxococcaceae > Myxococcus > Myxococcus qinghaiensis. The sequence goes on along the minus strand of NZ_JAKCFA010000054.1, from coordinate 1,099 downwards.
GACAGGTGAGCGCCCGGGTTACCGTCCCGGAGAACGAGGGTCGGCGGCTAACCGCGTCTCGACAGCATCGCGAGCCAGAATCCCTTGGGATTCAGCGGCTTAAGCACAAAGGCCCCGCGATGTTCATCACGAGGCCCGTGTTAAACAAAAAGGCCCCGCCAGAAACTGGCAGGGCCTTCGTTTTTCAGCTCCCCGAACGAAGCCCTGCGCGAACTCGTTCTCGGCTTCTCTCTGAGAGGACTCAACCTCTCTGAGGGCCGAAAGCCGAGCAATATTCAGTGGTTTCAAGGAGGGGCTGATGGAGCCCTTCAATCGGGGACCGATTGAATCTCCGCGAACTACACTGCCGGTGACCTCTCGTCAACGGTGCCGATCTGCTGGTGGCCTGCGAGCCGGAGAACGGGCAGGGTCGCACCCAGAGTGAGGAGGGAGTGGCCCCGATTGATCCAGGGATGGCCACGTGGCATCGTGAGCGTGCTGGCGTCGTCTACGCCTGACCTTCTCTGGCTCTCCGTGCGGAGCCGACATTGCGAGGGCGAAGGGACTCAGTCCCAAGATGCTGTACCTCCGGATGGACTGCGGGGCGAGGTGCACGGACCATCGGCCTTGCCTTGTCCAGACGAGGTACTACATGAGCAGCACAGGTAAGTTGAAGCGTCGCGCCAGAGAGCGGGCGGCCCGCAATGGGGAGTCGTATCAGTCCGCCCTGCAGCACCTCCGCAACGCCCATTCGTCCGATCTGGGGTACGTCGACCGGAAGCCGGAACCTGCAGACGCTGCGGGCCAGCAGCCTTCGGTGGTAACCGCGGACGGCGAGAGGTTGGAGGCAGCATCCACCGCGGGTCAGGCGCCTTCAGCAGCAGCGCCTGCGGTGATGTCGGAAGCACCCATCAGTCCGGAGGCAGGGGTGACCTGGCTGTCGGAGGCCATCCGCGCCGAGAGGGAGCTGACGGAGAGCTTCCGGGACCCGGGCGGCCTGCGAGCCACGAGGGAGCTGATGGAGCGCTTCCGGGACCCAGGCGGCATTCGGGCCATGAAGGAGCTGATGGAGAACGTCCGCGACCCGGGCGGCCTGCGCGCTGCGAAGGAGCTGATGGAG
>NZ_JAKCFA010000053.1 GCF_024198215.1 Myxococcus qinghaiensis | reverse complement strand
GCGCCAGCGGCGACTGGCTCGCGACTACGAGCGTCACGAGCACTCGTCCGAAACCTTCATCCACATCGCGATGACCGGCCTCATGCTGCGCCGCCTCGCGTAGCGCTCCAATTCAACAGGCTCTCAGACCACCGCATGCAGGTGGTTCGCGTGCACATCAAGGAATAGTGAGGAGAGGGCTGAGTCGCGCCCTACTCGCAACATGAGCCTTCGTTCTCCTCGAAAAAGAGGGGGACCCATGGTGTGCTGGAGCCATGAACTTCGTCTTCGTGGGCACCAGCCTTGGGGCCAGGGGAACAGAGACTCACCTGGTCAGCTTGGTGCGGGCAATGGTCCAGGCTGGCCATGGTGCGGTCACCGTCGCACATGAGAACGGCTTCATCGCCAGAGAGTTGAAGTCCCATGGGCTCGCCGTCGAGCCCGGCATCTTCCGAAACGCGGCGGATGTAAGAGGCATGCGCAGCACGCTGCGCGCTATCCGCCGTACTCGGCCCCAATGGTTTTGGTGGGAAGCTTCGGACATGAGTACTGGCCGCTCCTGATGCTGGGGGGGATGACAGGCACACCGGTCGCGCTCTTCCGCCATCTCAACAGCCGACTCAAGCCCATGTCCCGCCTGCTGCTACCGCGCTGGGCACACCGATTCATCGCGGTGTCGGAGTCCATGCGCTCGAACCTGGTGGAGCAAGGCGTTGCCTTCGAACGGGTTCGGCTTCTCTACAATCCATTGGACATCGAGCACTTCAGCCCTGACGAGGAACGAAGGGCCGAGGCCCGTCGCGCTCTTGGCGTGGGCGCCGACGAGGTGCTCATCGGATTCGTTGGCGCGCTGAAGCCCGAGAAGGGGGCATTCCGACTGGCCGAGGCCCTCAATCAGGCCATGCCACTTCGACCTGGCCTGCGAGCACTGTGGGTGGGCGAGGAGGCAGCGCATCCGCGATTGAGAGCGGCTCTCACGCCCGAACTCCATCAGCGACATCTCCTGCGCGGATGGACGAGCGACATGCGCTCTCTCTATGCCGCCATGGACGTGGCCACCATGCCATCCGAGTGGCTGGAACCCTTCGGGCGCGTCTCCATCGAGGCCCAAGCGTGCGGCGTCCCCGTGCGCGCCAGCCACATTGGAGGATTGCCAGAAACCCTTCGGGAGGGGGAGACCGGCAGGCTGGTTCCTCCTGGAGACGTCGTGTCCTGGCGTGACGCGGTGCTGAACATGGTGGACATGACGCCAGCCAGCAGACGGGCGATGGGCGCGGCAGGAGCCCGCTTCGTAAGAGAGCGCTTCGCGTCCAAGCGCATCGCTGAGGAGTTCTTATCGATGCTAGAGCCAGCGGGGCGCTTGGGCTCGGGCACTGATGACGCGTTTTCAGTGAATCGCATCGCCCGGTAGGTGCGCTACACACATGACACAGGGGCGGGATTTTCGAGCTGTTCCGGATAACTGATACAGCCGTGTGTCGACAGGAGTACGGGTTTGCCGTCAGAAGCCCGACGTGCCACGTCACAAAGTGCGCCTGACGCCCAGATGGCCTGAGAATTGAGTTTGTCAGGGGCTTCCCGCATGCTGGCGCCGCCTTGAAATCCCTCTTGTTCAGCATCGCGCGATTCGCGCTCGCTTCCCTGGCCGTGTGCCTTGTGGCTTCCCCTGCGTGGGGCCAGAAGCTCGCAGACGTCATCGTCTCCGGCCCCCCGATTGCCCCCGCGTTGAGCGGAAATGGGCAAGGCATGTGCGTCGCCTCCAACGTGTGGACGCGAACCCTGAACGAGTTTCCGCAGACTCGTGGCACGTACCTCGACGTCATCAACGGCTACTTCGAGGAACCTGTCAGCAAGCAGAACCGCGTCACGACCGTGATGCGAACGCCGTTCGACCTGTCCAACAACCTCAACGATGGTCGCACGCTGAGCTACGGCGATTTCGTGAGCCAGGTCTCCGCACCGGGTTGCTCAACGGGTGGCTGCAGCTTCAACGTCATCAACGATGGCGACGCGTTCACGCCGTTCGTCTCGCGTTTCCGCGGTTACTTGAACGTCCCCGCGAGCCTCGCGGGTCAGACACTGCATCTGGGTTACTACTCAGACGATGCCGTCAGCCTCGTCATCTACGACCGGTCTCAATCCTATACGGTCATCAACAGGCCGCCTCAGTTGGGTGCGCCCACCTGGCGAACCACCAACAGCGTGACCTTCGTCCAGGCGGGGCTCTACGCCGTGGAGATTCTGTACGCGCAGGTAACGGAGCACGCCGCGCTTGAGATGTCCCTGTTCACCGGGACCTTCACGGACTTCGAGCGCGCCGCCAACCAGCCGCCGATCATCAACCTGTACAGCTCCGGCTTCCAGTTGCTCCAGCCCGCGCAGTTCTTCCAGACGGAGAACGGCCTCCCCTCCTTCTCGACGGACCCCAACCGCTGCGAGCAGTGCAGCCGCTCCAACGTCAACGCCCCCAACAACGGCGGATGTGCCTCCTACTTCCACTGCAACGCCGCGGCCCTGTGCGCGCCTTGTGACTCCGCCCTCTTCTGCGGCGCCTCCTGTTCGCCCTGCGGTCAGTCCTCGCCCTACTGCGCCAACATCAACGGCAACACGCAATGCGTGCAGTGCACGGATGATGGCCAGTGCCCCAACGGCCGCTGTGACTTGGGCGACAACACCTGCCGTGGCTGCAACGGCGATGACGACTGCCCCAACGGCCGCTGTGACTTGAGCGACAACACCTGCCGTGGCTGCAACGACGACGAGGACTGTCCGTCCACCGGCCGCTGTGACCTCGGGACGAACCAGTGCTCGGGTTGCAACGACGACGCGGACTGCCCGGGCGCCGTGTGCGACGAGCCCACCGCCACCTGCGTTCCGTGCACCGATGACGAGCACTGCCCCAACGGCCAGGTCTGCGCGACCGACATCCACCAGTGCCGCGAGTGCAACGACGATTCGCAGTGCGAGCGTGGCGAGGTCTGCACCAACAACCAGTGCACCGCTTGCGCCACCGATGACTCCTGCGCCGGCAATTCTTGCAACTGCTGCCCCAACGGGACTCAGTGCGCGGCGCTGACGCCCGGTGGCTCGCCCTCCTGCGTCGAGTGCACCGCCGACTCCCAGTGCGCTGAGGGCCAGAAGTGCGATCCGCTCAACGGCACCTGCGTCACCACGCTGCCCGAGTGCAACACCGCCGATGCCTGCGGCCCTGCCTGCGCCAAGTGCCCCGGTGAGCGGCCCTTCTGCCTCGACGGCGAGGTCTGCGTTCAGTGCCGCACCGACCTGGAATGTGGCGATGGCCAGTTCTGCCTCAGTGGCGAGTGCAGCTCGTGCACGACGGACCGTCACTGCGGCTCGCGCTGCGAGGCCTGCGAGACGGACGCGCCCTTCTGTCTGTCGGACGGCTCGTTCCAGAACAGCACCTGCGTCGGCTGCCGGAGCAATGAGGATTGCGGCAGCGGCCAGTGCAATCCCACGACTCGCACCTGTGAGAACGCCGGCGCCTGCGCGGTGACGTGTGACGCGGGCCTCGTCTGCGACGGCGAAGCCTGCGTCCAGTGCTTCGCCGATGCCCACTGCCCCTGCGGCGGCACCTGCGACCTCACCAACAACACCTGCTCCTCCTCCTGCGAGGACAGCGGCGACTGCCTCGGCGTGCAGCACTGCTCGGCCAAGACGCAGGAGTGCGAGCGAGGCCGACGCAAGCCCGGCACCGACCCGCAGGGCGGCGCCTTCTGCTGCGGCACCGCCGCCGATGCCACTCCGGCCGGCAGCGCCACCATCCTCGTCCTGCTCGCCGCGGGCCTCCTGCTCCTCCGCTCCCAGCGCCGCGTCCGATGAAACCCTTCCACCTCCCGCTCCTCCTCCTGGCGCTCGGAGGGGCCACCGTCGCCTCCGCACAGCCGGACGCCCGCTTCGACGTGCAGTTGTTCCGCCCGTCCGCGGCGCCGCAGGACCTGGTCGTCGTCACCCAGTCCCGCCCGCTGTCCCACATGTCCGTGGCCTTCGGCCCGTACTTCAGCTACTCGCTCAACCCGCTCACGCTGGTGCCCGAGGGGGGAGACCTCGAGAAGATCAGCCTGGTCGGCAACCGCCTCCAGCTCGACGTCATGGCCATGGTGGGCCTGTTCGACTGGGGCGAGATTGGCGTGGACCTGCCGCTCATCCTCGCGCAGGGCGGACAGAACCTGGAGGTCATCGGCACCGAGGGAAGCGTGGAGAGCTTCGTACTCGGGGACCTGCGCCTCTCCGGCAAGGTGGCCATCCCAGGTCTTCGCCGTCCCGCCGAGGGCAAGGGCTGGGGCGCCGCGCTGACGCTCAACGTGTCCTTTCCCACGGGCGCGCAGGACGCGTTCGCCGGTGACGGAGAGCTGACGTGGGCCCCCGGGCTCGTGCTCGACTACCGCTTCGGCAACGGCATCCTGCTGGCGTTCAACGGCGGCTTCTGGAAGCGGCCGGACCGCGTGTTCGACGGCGTGGCGCTGGGGGACATGGCGCCCTTTGGCCTGGGCACCGAGGTGCCCATCCTCCGAGGCAGCGGCATCACCGCGCTCGCCATGGTGAATGGAGCGGTGGGACTGAAGAAGGCGCCTGGGACGGAGCGGCAGATTCCCGCGGAGCTGCTCATCGGCCTGCGCTGGTACAGCTCCACCGGCGTGACGTTCACCTTCGGCGGAGGCGCGGGCTGTGGATGTTCGCTCGCGTCGCCCACGCTGAGCTTCTTCACGTCCATCATCTGGATTCCGGCGAAGACGCGCGAGTGGGAGGCGCTGGAGCGCTTCAAGGAGCCGCCCGAGCCGGCGCCGCCGCCTCCTCCTCCGGTGGACCCGGATGGCGACTCGGTGATTGGCGTGGGCGACAAGTGCCCGGAGGTGCCCGGCCCCGTCGAGAACGCGGGCTGCCCGGACACGGACCGCGACGGCGACGGTACGGTGGACCGGCTCGACCGGTGCCCGGACCAGCCGGCGGGGAGCCGGGGCCGTGATGGCTGCCCGCTTGCGCGCCGCGACGGGAACAAGATTGTCATCCTGGAGCAGGTGAACTTCGCCACGGACCAGGACGTCATCCTCTCCGAGTCCTTCCCGATTCTGGAGGAGGTCGCCCGGGTGATGAACGAGAACCCGGAGATGGACCGGGTGCTGGTGGAGGGCCACACGGACGCTCGCGCGAGCGATGCGTACAACCTGGAGCTGTCGCGTCGGCGTGCGTCCAGCGTGATGCGCTTCCTCATCCAGAGCGGCGTGGCGGCGGAGCGTGTGTGCTCTCAGGGCTTCGGCCGCAGCCGGCCGCTGTCCGACAACGCGACGGAAGAAGGCATGGCGCTCAACCGCCGCGTCGAGTTCACCATCCAGCCGCCCAGCGATGGCCCGCGCCCCCCCTGCCCCGAGGACCCGTCCGACAAGAAGGGCAAGCGCCCCTCTCGGACGAAGGCACCGGGCCCGAAGGCCAGCCCCGCGCCGAAGCCGTAGGCGCGGTCTTCAAGCGGTGTCCGCGGCTCGCCGCGCTGATGTCCTCAGCGCGGCGCCTTGCGCCCAGGTGGCATTTGCGCCTCGCCGCGCAGAGCCTCGGCGCGACGCCGGGTCTCAAGGCAGCATCGTCTGCCTGCCGCTCCAAAGTCGCAGACGCGGTCCGCAGGCAGCGTTTTCAGCTCACCGCTCCGGAGCCTCGGGCGCGGTGCCTCGGACCTTCAGGCGGCAGCAGCGGCCCGCGCCACCGGAGCGGGCACTTCGCCGCCCCGCTACGGAACGACGAACTCCGCGGCGGAGCGGCGCCGGCCCGCGACGACGGAGACGACGGCGCGACCCGAGCCCACCGCCGTCACCCGGCCATCCTGGGACACCGTCACGACGGCGGCATCCGACGAGAACCACTCCAGCGGCACGCTGTCGAGCACCGCGCCGTTGCGGTTGAAGGCCCGCGCCAGGAGCAACACCGACTGGCCCGGACGCGCGAACTGATGGTGGGTGAGGTTGAGGCCCAGGCGCGCGAAGTCCGCCGGCACCACCTGCACGGCGATGTGTCGAGTCAGGTGCCCCAGGTTCGCGCTCACCGTGGCCGAGCCGGGCTTCACCGCCACCACCTGTCCGTCCTCCACCCGCGCCACCGTCTCGTCCGTCGAGCGGAACTCCGGTGTGGCTTCGGGAAGCGACGCGCCCTGCTCATTGCGAGCCACCACGCGCAGCTTGATGGTGCGCCCCACCTCGAGGAAGTCGGCCCCCGGCGCGCGCACGTCGAGCGAGTTCAGGATGACCAGGTCCAACGGCAGGGCCTCACGCACCTTGCCTCCCGTCACCCCGATGATGGTCTTCCCGGACTTGCGCACCGTCACCACGCCGTCCTGCACCAGCGCCACATCCGTCGCGGAGCTGGTCCAGCGCAGCTTCGGCTCGGACATGCGCTGGCCCTCGGCGTCGAGGACCGTGTAGTCCAGCTTCACGTTCTGCCCCGGCGTGCGCAGGAACTTCGACTCCAGCGGCTGGAACGTCAGCGACTCGGGCGACGGCCCGCATGCGCTCAGCAAGCCGAGCGAGAGAACAACGACGGAACGAAATAGGAAACGCGGCGTCTTCACGGCGGCGGAGACAGACAACGGAACGGGGTGGGAGTGAGGCCCATTTTAACCACGCCCCTCGCTCCACGTGTGAGCCGCGAGACCTTCTTCTCACCGCCTTCGCGCACGGTGCCGTCCGCAAGGCACTCGTCCAGACAGGCGGTATCCGCCCGGCCCCTCAGGAGAAGAGGAAGTGCGGGACGTTGAAGTCACTCTCGGTGGAATCCAGGGACGCGACGATGTGGAGCCGCTGCCCGGGCTCCGCGAGGTCGACCACGTAGTCCGCCTTGGTCTTCCCGGCCCCCTGGATGACCCGGACTCGGGGTCTGGCTGCCTGCGCCGAATCCGTGGGCACATCCATCACCACGCCCAGTTGCCCGCCCGACAGGCGCACCAGCGTCCCCACCGGATAGAACCCGGCCACCGCGGTGAAGAGGCGGACCACCCTCGGGTCGAACCGGGTCCCCGCCCGGTGGGTGATGAGCCGCAGCGCCGTGTCCGGGGCCAGCCCTGGGTGAGGCGGCGCGGGAAACGTCAGCAGGTCGAAGGCGCAGGGCACCGCCAGGAGCCGTCCCGCCATCCCCACCGGACGTTGGACGGGTCCACTCCAGGCCGGCTGGAGACAGTCGTGCGCGGCCACGACTCGCTCCAGCCGACTGGTGTCCAGTGGACGCTGCAACAGTCGGAGCGCCGTCTTCAGGGGCCCCCGCCGCGCCAGCAGCTCGTGGGAGGCGCGGTCGAACTCCTGCTCCGGCGGGAGGGTGGTGGTGCCCCGCCCCAGGTCATGGAACAGCCCGCTGAGGGCCAGGTCCAGCTGCTGCGCGCGAGACAGCCCCATCCGCCGCGCCATCAACAGCGCCAGCACCGCCACCGCCGCGCCGTGCTGCCCCCCGTCCACGTCCGTCCGGCGAAAGCGCGTGAGGCCCACCAGGAGCGACTCGTGTCCCACGGAGGACTCGGCCAGCCGCAACAGCACACGGCGGAAGCGCTCCACGCGCACCTGCCCTCCCGTGCTGATGACGTGCTTGAGCAGGACGACGAGCCGCGCGTAGTAGCGCAGCATCACCTCGCGCGGCGTCAGGACGTGCGTGGAGGACAGCACGTCGCGCAGGCGGATGGGCCCCAGCTTCTCCTGGAGGATGGCCTGGGGCTTCTGCGCGCGCCGGTGCTTCTGGAACGCGACGAGGAAACCTCGCAGGTGCTCGCGACGCAGCCCCGAGCCGAACGAAATCTCCTGCACCTGGAGGTGTTCCAGGTAGCGCCGCAGCGAGATGGCCGTTTCCAGGTGCTCCTCGCCCAGCTTCATCCTCGAGCCATTGAGGAAGGGGATTCCGCCCACGCACTGCAGCTCCACGGACTTCTGTCCCCGCAGCTCCGCGTCCAGCAGCGTGCCCAGCTCCTCGAGCGCCTCCTTCACGCCCGCGTTGTCCACGTCGTGCAGGGACACCGTGTTCAGACACCGCACGACCAGGCCCATGAGCCTCGGCCCCACCAGTGCCGCGTCCTCCCGTGTCGTCGCCGTCGCCATGTCTGCGTGTTCCCCCGACGTCTCGTCCGTGGCCTCAGCCCACCGGAGCCAGCTGCGCCAGCGCTTCCCGACACGCCTGCTTCAAGTTGCGCGGCGCGAAGAGCTTGTTCGCCACCGCCTCCAGCAATGGCCGGGCCCTCGGGTCTCCGAGGATGCCGATGCAACGCGCGCAGTGCGCCTTCAGCTCGGTGTCCTGCTCTCGCTCGAAGGCCAAGCGCAACGCCGCGCCAGCGATGGGCCCACCCAGGTCCGCGAGCGCGCGCAGCACCGCCATGCGCTCGCGAGGCTCCAGCTTCGTGTCGAGCCGGGACACCAGCGGCCCCACCGCCGCCTCCACACCATGGCGCACCAGCAACACCAGCGCAGCGCCGCGCACCCCCGCCGCCGGGTCCGCCAGCAGCTTCAGGAGCGGTGAGCGCTGGACCTCCACGTCCCGAGGACTCAGTCGGGACAGCAGCGCCGCGCGCACCTCCGGCTTGGGATGTGCCAGCAGGGCCGCCGTCAGGGGCAGCGCCTCGGGCCCTCCCTCTCGCAGGAACTGCACCCAGTCCAGGTCCGCCTCACCCAGGGACGAGGCCCGCGTCACCAGCACGCCCAGGGAGATTCCCCGGCGCACAAGCAGCTTCGCCAGCGCTCCTCGGGCCTCGGGCGAAGACAATTCGAAGAGCAGGTCCGTGGCGCCCTGGAGCGTGTCGCGCGGCAGCGCGCTCAACAACTCCAACACCCGCAGCAGCACGCCCGGCTGGACCGTGGCCTGCGCCAGCGCGAAGCGCACCTTCTCCCGGAAGAACAGCCGCGTGACTGCATAGAGGTCCGGCGCGCGCGCTCCAGCGGCCCGGGCATCCTTCGTCATGCCCTGCACCACCTGCGACAGCTCCGCCCAGCGGCCATGAGAGACGAGCCCGGAGAGCAGCTCCTCCATCCAGGCCAGGAGCTCTCCGCGCTCCTCCTCCCGACACACCGCGAGCAGGTCCCACACCACCCACAGGCCCCGCTCGTGAACGCCTTCGCCGCCCCGCTCGCGCTCCAGCAGGGCCCGCAGCTCCGCCACCTCCGTGTCGCTGGCGCCCGCGAAGGCCGGCGCACCAGAGCGCACCAGGTCCTGGGCGCTGACGGGGGCCAGCACCTCCGCCTCCAGTCGAGCCAACCACTCGTCATGTCCCACGGGACGACGACGGCCGGAGCCGGAGGCCTGGCGCCGCGTCAGCTCCGCGAAGAGCTGCTCCTCGCGCTCGGCCAGCTGCGCCTCGGCCTGCGCGGACTCCCCCGTCTCCGTCGACGCGGGCACCTCCGCGACGACCAGCTCGATGTCCTCGAAGCCGTGCTCCCAGAACCACGTGTAGAAGTCGTACTCTGGAGGCAGCGTGCGCTGCAGCGCGCGGTGCCACATGCCCAGGAAGGCGCCCAGCTCCTCCACCTCCAACCCCGGCTGTAGCAGCACCTCCTGGACGCCCTCCAGGAACAGCGGCCGCGTCACCGAGTCCTTCGCCGACGTCGACTCCACCAGCACCACGTCGCCGAGGAGCAGCACCGTGGAGCGCACGTGAAGCACCACCGCCTCGCTCGTCACCTCGTGGTAGCGCCGCACCGCCTCGCTCAAGCGCTGTTGTACCTCCACCAGCGCGGCATGCCCTTCCGCGTAGAAGCGATAGGCGCCCAGCACCTTGTTCAGCGCATGGCCTACCTCCGTCGCGGCTTCCTCTGGCGAGAGCACGGGCGCTCCCACCGGATTCGGGGTCGCTGGCTGGCCTCTGGGTGCGGGAGTCGGAGCGGGCATGGCTGGCAATGCATTGAATTCCTTGCGGAACACTAAAGCCAGAATCCAAGCCCCGCCAAATGAACGTTGTCTTTCACATACGAGGCACGGTGGCGCCCAGCGCTCCGAGGGCCTGGGTCGCCAGGGCTTCTCCCTCGCGCCACCCAGCGAGTCGGGCACGCTCCCGGGCCCGCTCCAATCGCTCACGTGCCTCGGTGACCCGACCTCCCGCGCCAAGCAGCCGCCCCACGTTGTAGTGGATGCGCGCGGCCTCCTGGGCATCGCCTCCCTGCTCGGCCAGGACGAGCGCTCTCTCCAGCTCGACGAGCGCCGCCGCGTGCTCACCGGAGAGGACGCGCAGGCCCGCGAGGTTTGAGAGGGCACGGGCCTGGCCCACGACATGTCCCGTGGCGCGAGCCTGCTCGGAGGCATGGGTGAAGCTGGTGCGAGCCTTCTCCGGCTGCTGGAGTCGAAGCTGGAGACGACCCAGCAGGTTGAGGTGCTCCCAGTAGAAGTCAGACGCGCGAGCGGGGCGCCCGCCCATGCGCTGGAAGGACTGTGTCAGCAATTCCACAGCTCCGGCGACGTCGCCCCGGGCCTCGCGAGCGCGGGCCTGTTCACCCAGCACCCACGCGAGGACCTCCGGGTCCGCCGCGGCGGCGGTACGAATCGCCAGCAGACGCGCCTCGGCGGCGGCGACACGGCCGAGCTTCAGGTCCGCGGCCGCGACACGGCGCACCACCTCCGCGCGCGCGGCGAGAGACTCCGCGTCGGGCAGCTTCTCCAGCCAGGGCGCGGCGAGCGGCTCCACTGCGGTGGGGTCCACCTGCGTCAGGCAGGTGCACGCTCGCGTCAGCATGCCGAGCTGCCACAGTCGCGCCGCGGGCGTGGCCCCCAGGGCATCCCCCATCGCCCGGCGGAAGTACTCGGAGGCCGCGCGCCACTCACCTCGCGCGGAGAGTCGCTCACCGGCGCGCTCGCAGGCCGCGGCGGCGTTGGGCGAAGCGGCGGCGACCAGATGGTCGGCGACACGAACCTCACGCGCGGGCTCGGCGGCGAAGGCGTCCTGCCCCAGCGCCTCCGCCAGCTCCTGATGCGAGCGGCGCAGCGCGCTCGCCGGCAACCGCTCCAGCAACACCTGACGCGACAGCTCCTGCATGAAGCGCAGACAGCCCGGCCGCTCGGCCACCTCCGCGAGCCAGCCATCCGCGACGAGCAACTCCGCCACGTCCTCGACGGCGTCCTCGGTGGAAAGGGACGCGCGCACCAGCGCGGAGGAGAAGACAGAGCCCTCGACAGCGGCACGCGAGAGGAAGCGCTGGAGCTGCGGTGGCAGCAGGTCCAGACGGGCCCCCAGCGCGAGGCCAAGGCTGTCGGGCAGCGTCGCTTCCCCGAGGGGCGCGGTGGCCTGCCATGAGCCACCGAGACGTTGCACGGCGCCGCGCTCGACCAGGGCGCGCATCAGCTCCAGGGCGAAGGAGGGATTGCCCTGGGCACGCTCGACGACGAGCTTCTCCACCTCCGCGCCAGGAAGCGCCCCGAAGGCCGCGCCCAGCAGGGCCCGCAGCTCCGGCCGAGGCATTCCCTCCAGCACGGAGAGCGGCAGCGAAGCGAGCGCGACGGGCAGCACGTCCGGCACCGTCGTGGCGACCAGGCCCACCCGCGAGCCCGGCGCGCTCAGCAGCGACACGAGCAGCTCCAGCGAGGCCACGTCCGCGTGGTGCACATCATCCACGAGCAGCAGCACGCCACCAGGACGCGCCGCGCGCAGCAGCGTCTCCGTCACCGCCGCGTCGCCGGCCTGGAGCTGTCCCGACGGCCCACCGTGAGACAGCCTCCGCCACAGCGCGGCGACCTCCTGCGCGGAGAGCCCCAGCACACCGAGTGACTGAAGGGGCGCGCCCTCCGACACCAGCCCCAGCGCGCGAGCCAGCCCCGTGAGCACCGAGCGCATCAAGCCCATCGGCCCCGCGCCGCGCAGGTCCTCCGCGCTGGTCCGCACCACGCGCAGCGAGGCCACGTGGGAGGCGCTCTCGGCCACGGCCTCCAGCAGTCGGCTCTTGCCCACCCCGGCCGCGCCCGCGAAGAGCCTGGCGCCTCCCTGCCCCGCTCGCACCGAGTCCACCACGGCCCGCGCCGCCGCCAGCGCTTCCGAGCGCCCCACGAAGGGCACTCCACGCACCACGCCGCCCAGGGCCTCCACGCGCCACGCCGCGCCCGACGACAGCGTTCGCTCCGCGCCGAAGCGCACCCCTTCCTCCAGCAGCGCCTTCGCCGCCGCTCCCGCCAGCACCTCCCCTGGTGACGCGGCCTGCGCCAGCGCGGCGGAGCGCTCCAGCCCCGCGCCCGTCACCCGCCAGGGAACTCGCCCGCCGCCGCCACTCACCAGCACCGCGTCGAACTCCAGGCCCGCCCGCGACACCGGCGCGGGAGACAGCCCCAGGGTCTCCACCGCGCGCAGCAACTCCAGCACACAGCGCACCGCGCGCAGCGGGTCGTCGCGACGCGACACCGGCAGGCCGAAGGCGAGGCTCCAGCGGGACTCGGTGAGCTGCACCACCTCCGCCTCGTGTCGCTCGGCGATGGAGGCCGCGAGGTCCAGCATTTGCCCCACCACCTCCATTCCCTCCTCGGGTCCCAGCGCTCGTCGCAGCGCCTCCGCCCCCTCCACCTCCACCGTGACGATGACGAGCTTGCGCCGGAGCGCGCCCGCCTCTCGCCCTCGCATCCGCACCGTGGCGTCCGGAGGCGCGGCGTCGAGTCCCTGCGCCTCCAGCGTCGGTGTGGTGGCGGAGGGGACGTGCAGCTCCGTCGGAGGGGCCTCCGCGTCGATGAGGTGTCCCGAGGTGACCTCGGACACTTCCGAGGCGAGTGCCGCCATTCCAGTGAGCCCACTGCGCGTCTGGGGCCCGGAGGGGGTGTTGAGCGCACTGCCGCAATGAGGACAGAAGCGACTGGTGCCGCTGGTGGACTGGCCACACCGGGGGCACGTCACACTGGGGCCTCCCGCGCGCGGCACGAGGCTGCCCAGGGCCGCCGGCGCCTCGCGCAGCCTCGCGCGGACCACCTCACCCACCAGTCGCTCGGTCGTCGCGGAGACGCCGTCCTCGGGCTTTCGTGGGCTCTCGTCCAGGTACTGCTGGAGCGCGCGGGCCACGTCGGCGCAGCGCTCGAAGCGCTGCTCGCGCGGCTTGGCCAGCATGCGCAGGATGATGTTGTCCAGCAGCGGGGAGACGCCGTCGACGAGCATCGACGGCTTGAGCGCGGGAGTCAGCGCGACGCGCCGCATCGCCTCCGCGGGGTTGTCCGTCTCCACCAGCGGGCGGTGCGTCACCAACTCCCACAGCACCACGCCCAGCGCGTACTGGTCGCTGCGTCCGTCGAGTGGCTGGTTTCGAACCTGCTCGGGCGACATGTAGCGCAGCTTGCCCTTGAGAATGCCTGTGCGTGTGCGGGTGGAGCGGTTGCTGGCCTTGGCCACGCCGAAGTCCACCACCTTCGTCACGCCATCCAGCCGCACCATGATGTTCTGCGGACTGATGTCGCGGTGGACCAAATCCAGCGGCGCGCCCTGCACGTCCACGGCCTGGTGCGCATGGTCCAACCCGAGCGCGGCGTCACGGATGATTTCCGCGCACACCGCCGGACTCAGCGCCGCGCCGGCACGCACCGCCGCGCGAGCCAGTCGCCCCAGGTTCTCTCCCTCGATGTACTCCATGGCGATGTAGAAGGTTCCCTCCCACTCGCCGACCTCGAACACGGAGACGACGTTGGGGTGGTTGAGGCGCCCCGCCACGCGCGCCTCGTCCAGGAACATCTCCAGCGAACCTTCCTGCTCCAGCAGGTCCGGCAACAGGTTCTTGAGGATGACGGCCCGCTCGAAGCCGCTGACGCCCACCTGGCGCGCCAGGAAGATTTCGCCCATGCCTCCCACGGCAAGCCGGCTCAGCACCGCATAGCGGCCGAAGACGAGGGGAACCGAGCCGCTGGCGGACATCATCCTCCTCGCACCGTAGTCAGCGGCCCCGGGCGCCCGCCAGTTTCCATTGCCGCCTGCGGGACATCAGACACCGGGTGTCATTTACGCCCCCGACGCGAGCCATCGCAGGCGCGGGATTCTGCCCGTGGGCCGAGGCCCCGGAGCCAGGGCCAGCGGCTGGACGTAGAGCCCGCGCCGCGCTCGCGTCCACCACGCCCCCGTGCGCCGACGCTCCTCCAGCCCCGTCATCCGGTAGTCGTGAAGCACCGCGCGGACCTGCTGGGGCGGCGCATCCGGGAAGGGATTGTGCGCGAGCAGTCCCAGCACCTCGGGAGCGCCTTCCAGCAGTCGCGCCAGGAAGGCGATGAACCAGCTCGGCGGCGAGGAGAGCGCGGCGAACCACATCTGCCAGTCGAGGCGCGGTTGATGCGGCGCCACCTGCCTCGGCGGCTGGTCGACGTCGCCCACCTTGTAGCGGAAGCCATAGGGCTCCCAGTGCACTCCGTCGTTGGAGCCCTCGACGACGATTTCCGGACGCTCCACCGTCATCACGCTGAAGAGGCCATAGCGATTCACCGAGCGCAGCGGGCGCGCGCAGCCGTGCAGCCACGACAGGGGACGGAGGACGCGCTCCGGGAGCCGGGCACCTCGCTCGAAGCGCAGGAGGATGTCGGCGGCGCCGAGCACCAGGAACGGCGTGAGCAGGACACGGCTCCAGGAGGTTCGTGAGCGCGACGGAGGTGGGCTCTCGGGAAGAAATGGGAGCAGCCGTCGCAGGGCCGCGTCATCCAGCAGCCACACGCCCAGCACCAGGGACTGGAGATTGAAGAAGCCGTAGTTGCCGGTGGCGGCGATGGCGGCCTGCAAGGCCGAGAAGGCTCCGAAGGCGAGCTGCCTCGGTCGACGGGGGGCGAAGACGAGGAAGGGCACCGCGGCCTCCAGCGCGAGCACCGTCGCCGTGGAGGCCTTCTGGAGTCGCTCGGGCAGGTGGTGCGCGTACCAGCCGCCGCGCGTGGGCAGGGGCGCCGTCTCGTAGTAGTGCCGACAGGCCGTCAGCTCGCGCCAGGTCCTGTCCCCCGACTGCCATTTGCTGATGCCCGAGCCGAAGTAGAGCCGGAACACGAGCAGCCGGAAGAGGAACACGTCGAACGCGCCAGGCGACGCTCGACCCAGGCCTGGACGAAGTCCTCGCGGAGCGGTGAGCGCGGACAGGAGGCCCATCTCCAGCAACAGGACGTCCCACTGGAACGAGAGGAACTCCCGGCCGACGGCCGCGTAGGAGAGGTACAGGCCCCACAGCAGGGCCAGCGCGCTCCGGGGTGCCACGTTGAAGAGGACCGCGAGGGACAGGAACTGTCCCACCGTGCAGCCGCGCATCAGCGCCTTGTCGGAAGCGCCGAACCAGAACACCGTGGGCAGCTGACGCCAGCGCTCGCGAGCGGGCTCCGCCTGCCGCCGCTCCTCGCTGACCAGGTCCTTCACGGGACGAATGCCTCGCGAGCCGAACAGCCCTGGCACCTGTCCTCGCAGCGAGGTGAAGGCGATGAGGAACGTGCCTCCCATCAACCGGAGGAAGACCCAGCGCACCTGGCGCAAGTCACGCGGTGCCACGGTGCGCCCGAAGAGCCAGCGGTCCACTCGCGAGGCCGTGCGACGGTTGCGAGCGATGAGGCCGTAGACGCGCTGGGACAGGCCCAGCACTCCGGGCAGCAACCCCAGCCTCGCCACGCCACGCGTCAGCCTGCGTGGCGACCGGCCAAGCGCGCGGAAGACCGCCTCCGCGCCCTGCGACACACGGCCCGAAGGCTCCACGAGCTGCGTGGCGCGACGCATGTCCCGCTTGGGAATGCCGAGCAGCAGGAGGAGCCACCGTCGACCTGGGAGGAAACGGACGCGGCCTTCGACGTTCTGCGCCCAGCGCGCCACCCAGCGGCGACAGAAGCCACAGTCAGCGTCGTAGAGCAGCAACGGCGGCGGACGCGTGAGTCGCCCGAAGGCGGAGACACGCGCGTGCGTGTGTGAACCCACCATGGATGAAGCATGGGGGCGGCGGGTGGAGATGGCTGCCCGCGCGCACGGAGGCAATGGCCGCTCCGGGGCCGGGGTGGCGAGCGAGCAAGCGCGGCATCTCCAGAGCCCCCCTGGACATCGAAGCGGGGTGCCTAGCTTTCACGGCATGAGCGAGCCGAAGGGGAAGGCAAAGAAGCTGGTCGAGTTGGCGCCTGGCGTCCATCACTGGACCCTGAACGACAGCCGCCTCGGCGGTGCGCGCAGCGATGCCTATGCGGTGGTGGATGACGCTGGGGCGGTCACCCTCATCGACCCGCTGCCCATCGACGAGGCGAAGCTGCGGGAGCTGGGCGACATCACCGCCATCGTCCTGACGTCGGGAAACCATCAACGCTCCGCCTGGCGCTTCCGCAAGGCCTTCGGCGCGCCGGTGTGGGCTCCGGAGAATGCCTACGGGTTGGAGGACAAGCCCGACTTCATCTACGTGGCGGGCGACACGCTTCCGGGCGGCCTGCTCCCCTTCCACACGCCGGGTCCCGCCGTGGCCATGTACACGCTGTGGATGCAGAAGCATCCGCGCGGCATCGCCTTCATCTCCGACCTGCTGACCCACGAGGGCGAGGGCACGCCGGAGTTCATCGCCAGCCAGTACCAGGACGAGCCCCTGCGCACCCGACAGAGTGTCCAGCGCATCCTGGACCACCTGGCCGTCGTGGACATCGTCTGCTTCGCGCACGGAGAGCCCATCCTCTCGGATGGCGCGAGCGCGCTGCGGCGTGCCTTGCAGGAGGACATGGACGCTCCCGCCGCGCCGTCGCCCTAGGCAACGGCGTCAGGGGAAACTCCAGACGGACTTCTCGAGGTCCGTGTTGTCCTCGATGACCGCCTGGAGCTGCTTGAGATTGTCGGGGCTGCGCATGCCCACGCGAATCTCGAAGTGCGAGTTCCCTGGGGGACGATAGAGACGAAGGGCCGCATCGTCCCGCTCAAAGAGCAGGCTGTGCCGAGGATAGGGCAGTCTGGCGAAGCCCATCTGCTCCAGGAGATGGGCCACGTTCTCGGCTGTCGCCGGCTGTTCTCCTTGACCGCACTGGTACCGAGCCTGATGAGGAAAGCTCGGCAGATGGATGTTCTCCATCGCCCAGAGGAACAGCAGTTCCTTGAGGCCAACGTAGTCCCTGGACAACTTCGTCTTCCAGGTGTGCTCTCCCAAAGGCATCCGCACCACCTGACAGTCCCCCTCCTCGGAGGGAGCTTCCAGGTCGAGCCAGTACGGCGTGGGGCACAGGGGAGAAGAATCACCGAAGAGATAGAGGAACCTGCGAGGCGGCATTTCCATCGGCATGACCCGATAGAAGTCGGCGACATCCAAGAGTGGGTCATAGGCCTCGACCGTCGCGAGGAGTGCCCCGCCTCTTGCCCCCAGGCACTCGGCGAACTGCCGATAGCTGCTTGGGAGTGCTCGTCCGAAAGCTTCTTCGAGTTCATCCAGGAGCGGAGCAGGATACCCCTCGATGTGGTCGCGATACCCTGGGGCGTATCGCTCGAGCAGCGTGAGCAGTTCGTCCATGGCTCAGGCGCATTCCTTGGAGTGGTTGCACAGCATCTCGGGAAGCAGCGTCTGGCAGGTGTCGCACGAGGGGACGGACTCGCCATGACTGAACTGCTTCTCCACGCTCCTCGCCCCGTTGGCATCCATGAAGCTGAACGTCACTCCCACCGTCGCATTCGTGATGGGGGAGAAATAGCGCTCAGACATGGCCTTCACCTGATGGCCCGATGCTCCACCTGCTTGAATGATCTTGGGGGCGGCGCACTCCCATTTATCGCGTCCCTGACTCAGCAGTTCCTTCATCTGACTCTCGCTCGCCCTGAAGCTCTGGACCAGCGTGAACGGCGTAGCTGCCACAGCCTCCTCGAAGCCAGGTGCCGTTTCGCCCGAACAGGCCGCCAGCATTCGGGGAGCTCGTGGGCACTTGCAGACGCACACGCCCAACATGCAACCCTGGACATATGTTTTGATATTCTTGTCCGGCCGCAACACAGGACTCATCCCCTTGAGCCGCGCATTGATTGAGTTCATCTCCTGCTCAATTGCCTGGACGTGCTTGCGCTCCTCGAACCGTTGCCTGGCGAGGCCCTCTTCTTTTGTTTTCAACTCCTCCTGAAGAGCGGAGAGCTCGCTGGTAATCGTCGTCCTGCCTTCGGCGGCGGGGGATTTGAGGTGAGTCAGCAGTTCGTTCCGCCGCAGCTTTTGAGGCTCCAAGTGGGCCAGGGCGTCCTTGTAGCGCCCAAGGGACTCCCGCTCCGACGCATTTCGGCGCTCTCTCAGCCGAAGGAATTCGTCGATGAGCGGCCGCTGCGCGTGGAGTCGCTCCATCAACTCCGCGAACACGGTCTCCACGTGAGCGACTACTTCGGGGGTCTCATGCACGCGGTGGTCATCAAGCGGTTTGCCGCACGCCGAGCACTGCGCGTCGTCTCCATACGCCAGCCCCGTTCCGCCTGCTGAGATGAACGTGGTGTTGAAGGTGTTCCCGTTGTGAAGCGTGACGTCGAGGTAGCGAACCACTCCGCGTCCCTCGACCTTCACGTCGACGCTGCCGCTACCCCATGCCATCTTCCCCTTGAATTTGGAGGAGATGAGGCCCCCAGCCGTCCCCGGCTCGTCGCCGGAGCTGGTGCTCAGCTCGGAGTTCGTCAGTGCCACAGGGTGTCCGCCGATGGTCACACTCGTGCTGCCCTTGGAAAGCATGGCGTCCTGTGCCGAGTTGACGAAGGGCGTGGGCACCGGCCCTCCTGGCGTTGGCACCTTGCAGACATCGGGGGCGGCCGACGTGTGAGTATTGCCATCTCCCTTATGCAGAATCGAACGGCCATTCGCATAGACACGATTCATGGCACCTCCCACATGGCCACCAACACCATGGCGCGTTCCTAGTAAGCGTTCAGGGGGGATGGGCGGCTGCAGAAGGAGCAGGCCAGCAGCCGGCGGGAGGCTTGTCGCTCGCTGACGCGGCGTGAGGCATGGGACACGACACGTCGTGGCAAAGGTCGACCCCAAGGA
>NZ_JAKCFA010000052.1 GCF_024198215.1 Myxococcus qinghaiensis | reverse complement strand
CCCATGCCGACCACCATCTCATCGAGGTAGGCGCTCAGCGCCTCATCCAGCTTGCGCAGATGTGCGGGTGTCATCCCGACCGTAGATCATGACCGCTACCTGGATTCAAGTGACCGGGTAGTACTAGGGGCCTCCATTCAATGGCGCACAACCCGTGAAAAGGGGTCGGATACGACTCCCCTGAGGTAGGTATTGATTTGAGAGCCGCTCGGAGTATGGGGCTCTTCAGTCGATATCTTCGTCGAGTGGGTCGGTCTCGCGCTCATCGAATTCGGCGACAGGGGCAAGTTTCATCTCTTGGCTTTGGGCGTCCACTCCCTCTCGCGTTCGAATCCAACGAAATGTCGCGCTTGGATAAGATATTTGTTTGGGATTGGGGTAGAGAATGAGGTAGCCGGGAAGCGCTGTTACTTGCCACTGCTCAGGTAGTGCCTGGATCGCGAGGTCAATTGCCTCTTGGGCGGTTGGCATGGTTTGAGTAACGTGTACTCTCGCCTTGTATGCCTGTTTCGCGGAGCCCTTCTTTTCGAAGCGCAGATTGTAGGGAAGGTTGGTTTTTAGCTGGGAGAGATACTCGGCGAGAGTCGTGTCCCCCAGTTCGAGCCCCTGTACCCTGAATGCCAGATTGATTGGATATTGCGCGTCAAAATGGTTTGAAGCGACTTCGCTCGTATCGCGATTCTTTCCTGGGTCCTTGTTCCCAAAGCCGTTCGTATTCCAGGGAACCCCGTTGGCCGCTGATTCGCCTGTTTGTCGATACTTCTTGATCAGGAGCCGCTCAGGTGCGGCGGCGTCGAGATCCTCGTCTACATAGAGACAGATAAAGCTGATCTCCTCGAGGGAGATATTCTTTCGGCCACTTAGCTTCTTTCGATGGTTCAGAAGCCGGCTGGGCAGCGATTTCTGTGCTTTCCCAACGTAGACGCGTTGGCCATTGTGGAACAGCAGGTACACGCCAGGGCGTGGCTCAAGGCTGTCGATATTCTCTTTCGTGAGCGGCGCTCTTCGTAAGGGACCGTCGTTGATGTCCAGCTTTTCGGCGAGCTGGTCGGCGAGTGCCTTGGTGATGCTGAGCTTGAAGTCCGTGGCGAAGAACGTGGGCTTTGAGGAGGACACGCGGAAATTCTAGCACTCCCGGTTTTGAAATTCTCTGATTCCGCGGATTCAGTGCCTTGGCTGGGTTTAGGAGCGAGCCGAGGACCATGTTGGTGCTGGACGGTTGAGGCGGCAAATCTCCAATGACATTCCTGATTCGCCTTGCCGACAACTTCCTCGTGCCTGTATCGCGCGTCGAGTTCAGCTCACCTTGTCAGTGTGCTGGTGCGGCACGTTGATCGTCCGTCAGTGAGGGCTCTTTGCTCTCCGCGGAATTGAGTTTGGAGGCGACGCTGCGTGCCACCACCGCGGCCAATCCCACGGGGACCGCGTTCCCAAGTTGCCGCATGACCTCGGACCAAGCGCCTTCAAATCGCCAGCTATCTGGAAACGTCTGGATCCGCGCCGCTTCCCGGACGGTGAGATAGCGCACGGAGCCATCCTCGAAGGCGATCATGTTCTCGCCGCCGGGCACGCCGTGGACCCCCGCCTTGAGCGTCTTGGACGGCATGTCGAGCGGGCTCCCCGTGTGACCTGGGTAGACCTTGGCGCCTGGCATGAGCTTGTGGTTCGCGAACCCCTTCGCATCTCGGTCCACGCGTGGCTCGGGCATGCCCGCGATGGCGTCGCGGATGGTCATCCAGGGTTTCGTTCTGAGGGGAGGGCCGTTCTCCAGGTCGCGCATGCGCACACTGCTGAGCGCGAACGGCTTCCCCGAAAGTGGAGCGCGTACGCCATGGCGCTTCCAGTACTCGCCGGTGACGTGCTTGTCCCAGATGAGTGCGTCTTCGCTATGGGTCGGCTCGGGAAAGTGCCACTCCAGGCCCGTGTCCGCGCGGAATCCCACGATGAAAACGCGCTCCCGCTGCTGAGGAACTCCGTAGTTGGCGGAGTTAAGGAGCTGGGCAACGACGTTGTATTTGACACCTTGAAACCGTCCTCGCGTGTGGACGTCCTCGAGCCGAGCCTGATGCACAGGCCAGTCCTCGGTCCGCTTCTTCGTGACGGTCGGATAGGTGAGGTGCAGCTTGATGTACTCGAAATAGTTCTGAAAGCTCGCTCGGAGGAGCCCCTTCACATTCTCCAGGATGAAGGCGCGTGGCTGGAGCTCACGCACCGCACGAACAAACTCGGGGAACATATTGCGAGCGTCGTCCTGCGCACGGTGCTTGCCGCCCAAGCTGAAGGGCTGGCAGGGGGCTCCACCCGCCACGAGGTCCACATCCCCGTTCCCGAACATGTCGAACGAGAGGAGCCGGATGTCGGTGTGGTGGATTCTCCAATCCTGGATGCCCGGAACGGAGTTGGCCTTCGCGTTCTGTCGCAGGGTGTCGCAGGCGTCCTCATCCCATTCGACAAGGCCACGGTGGCGGAATCCCGCGTGGTGCGTGCCCAGGGCCAATCCACCTGCCCCCGTGAACAGCTCGATGGAGTTCATGATGAACGATGCTCCATGACGAGAGTGACGCGAAAGTTCAAGAGGCTTGTGGTCGACAGCGGCATCGCGGTTGTCGAGGACTCAGTTCGCGGTCGGCTTGTCGCCAGGTTGGGGAGGTGCTCCGAGGAAGTCACGGATGTTCGCTCTGAGTACTTCTTCATTCCGAAGCTGGCACTCCCAGATGACGAGCGCAGCCCACCCCATCTTTTGGAGTTCATCAAGTTTGCGCAGGTCCCTTGCTCGGTTCCCTTCCAGCTTGGGCATCCAGAAGTCGAGACGGGATTTCGGCATGCGAGCCAGGGGACAGGTCGGGTCGGGATGCCGGTGCCAGAAGCATCCGTGGACGAAGATGGCCTTGCGCCGTCCGGGGAACGCGAGGTCGGGCCGCCCTGGGACTTTCTTGTACTGCAGCCTGTACCGATAACCCATCTCCGAGATGATTCGCCGGATGCGCACTTCCGGCTTCGTGTCCTTGTGGCGTACCCGCGCCATCCGCTCGCTGCGTTCCTTGGGCGTCAGCGTGTCCATGCACGGACCGAACCATGAAAGCGAAGGGCTGGTCACCCCGTGGGAACCGCAGTGTGGCCTGGTTTACGCCCCGCTTAGAGCCACCCCGCCGACGTCGGCACCGGAGCTGACTCGCGGTAGATGCGCAGCATGTCCGCGACGCTGTGCTGGAACTCAAACCCGGTGGCCTCCAGGAAGCGCCGGTTGTCCACGACGATGGGATAGCGCAGGTGGTCCAGTGCCCCCACCGAGAGCCGAGGGAACCCCGCTCGCCCCAGCAGGAGCGACAGCACCTGTGACGGCAGCGGAATCCCCATCCGCCCCGTCTCCCGCACGATGACGGACAACGGAATCGGCGACGGCCCCGCCACGTTGAAGATGCCTCGCACCTTCTTCTCCAACGCCAACTGCAACGCCGTCACCACGTCCTCTTCCTGCAACACGTGGAACAGCGGGTCATACCCGAGCACCAGCGGCACCCGCCGTCCCTTCAGGAACGACGCCAGCGTCCCCGTGCCCGGCGCCCCCAGCGTGTACGGCAACCGCAACACCGCCGTGGTCATCTCCGGCAATCGCCACAGCGCCATCGCCGCATACAGGTCCGCGGCCACCAGGTCCGCCAGCTCCGGAATCGCCTCCAGCGCGCGCGGCGGCTCGTCCTCGGAGTGGTACAGCGGCGAGTCCGGCGCCGCCCCGTAGAACGTGTGCCGCCCCACGAAGAGCACCTGCTTCACGCCATGCGCCGCGCAGTGGTCGAACACCGCCTTGGTGCCGTCCAGGTTGATGCGACCCCGCTCCGCGCCAGGCACCGTGAACGCCGTCACCGTGGCCATGTGCACCACCGCCTCCGGCTTCCAGCGCCGGAACACGTCCTCCGCCACGCGCTTGCGCACGTCGCCCCGGAACACCTCGATGCCCGCCTCGCGCGCGTTCTCCCACGGGCGGATGTCCACCCCCGCCACGTCGTGCCCCGCCGTCTTCAGCCGCAGCGCCAGCTTCCGCGCGATGCCGCCCGCAATCCCTGGGATGAGCACCCTCATGGCAACAGCTTCCTCGCCAGCCCGCGGTCCTGTCGCCCCGCCCGGCCAAGCTCGATGAGCCCCGCGATGCGCTCCTTCACCTTCGCCACATATCCCTCGATGACGTGGTCGTCTTCATCCCCCGTGCCTTGGAAGACGAGCGGCTCGCCGTAATGGATTTCCAGCTGCACCGGCAGGGGCAGCGGCAACAGGTACGGCGTCAGGGGTACGTACGGCACCCCCAGCAACTTGCCCAGCGTATAGGCATTGAACACCGTGGGAATCGCCGAGCCTCCCCCCAGGAACGCGAACGGGATGATGGGCGAGCGCGTCTGCAGCGCCAGCCGGATGAACCCCGTCCCGAAGTCCACCAGCGAGTACCGGTCCGGAAAGAGCTTGGCCGTCCCCCGCGCGCCCTCCGGGAAGATCATCAGCAGCCGGTCGTCCTCCAACAGCCGCCGCGCATGCTCCGGCAACCCCGTGAACTGTCCCGTGCGACTGGCCCACAGCGAGGACACCGGGAACTTGTGGAGGAAGCGCTCCACCATGCCCTGCGCCAGCCGGGGAGGGTCCATCTCCAGCATGGTGGAGGTCAGCACCATGGCGCCGTCCACCGCCACGCCGCCCGAGTGGTTGCCCACCAGCATCCCCCGGCCTCGCTGGGGAATGTGGTGGATGCCGTGGCAGCGCACCCGGAAGTAGTACCGGTAGATGAGCCCGAAGAGGCGCAGGGCGTCCCTCACGTGCTTCCGGGAGATTCCGTACGGGTCCACGCCATACTCGTTGAACGGCAGCTCCAGCCGGTCAACCCGCGCATCCAATCCGTCGCTCAGGGCCACGGCGCGGCAACCTAGCATTCCCCGCCGCGGCCCGCCGCTTTCCACCGCGTGTGCATTGGGTGCCAGCCCCACCTTGGGCCATACTGACCCCATCCCCTCATGACTCCCCCAGACGAACTCGCCATCGAGGTGAAGGGCCTGGTCAAGCGCTTCGGTGACGTCGTGGCCGTGGACGGCATCGACCTGGAAATCCGACGCGGCGAGTGCATGGGGCTGCTCGGCCCCAACGGCGCCGGCAAGACGACCACCGTCGAGATTCTCGAGGGCCTCCAGGAGCCCACCTCCGGCCATGTGCGGCTGCTCGGCCTGGACTGGAAGAAGGACGCCACGAAGCTGCGCCAGCGCATCGGCCTGACGCTCCAGGAGACGCGCCTCGTCGACCAGCTCACCGTCGAGGAGACGGTGCGCATGTTCGCGTCCTTCTATCCTCGCTCCCTGCCCATCGAGGAACTCATTGGAATGGTGCAGCTCGGCGAGAAGCGGCAGGCGCGAGTGGGAAAGCTGTCGGGTGGGCAGCGACAGCGATTGGCCCTGGCGCTGGGGCTGGCCGGAGACCCGGACCTCTTGTTCCTCGATGAGCCGACGACGGGGTTGGACCCCCAGTCGCGCCGGGCCCTCTGGGACGTGGTGGCGGAGCTCAAGTCGCGCGGGCGCACCGTGGTGCTGACCACGCATTACATGGACGAGGCCGAGGTGCTCTGCGACCGGCTGGTCATCATCGACCGGGGGCGGGTGATGAGCCGGGGGACGCCCCAGGACATCGTCGCCTCGCTGGGCGTCGAGCAGGTCATCGAGCTGGAGGCGGAGCCCGCGCTGGATTTGGAGCGGCTGCGCCCGCTGCCCGCGGTGGTGTCCGCGCAGCGCCACGCGGACCGCGTCACCCTGCGGGTGAAGGAGCTGCACGTGGCCCTGCCCTCGGTGCTGCGCGAGGTGGAGGAGGCGGGTGGCCGGCTGCGTCATCTGTCCACGCGCCGGCCCACGCTGGATGATGTCTTCATCGGCTTGACGGGACGCTCGCTGCGCGAGGGCGCAGAGGAGAAGGCGGCGTGATGGGCTCGCTGGGACAGTTGATGCTCATGCGGCTGCGCGTGTTGTGGCGCCAGCCCGAGGTGCTCTTCTGGACGTTCGTCTTCCCCGTCGCCACCACGCTGGTGCTGGGACTCGCCTTCCGCAACAGCGCGCTGGAGCCCGTGCGCGTCGCCGTCGCGGACGGTCCGGAAGCTCCCGCGCTGCTGGCCCGACTGCAGGGCGTGCCGGAATTGGAGGCGCGCACCCTGGACGTCACCGAGGCGCGACGCCAACTGGCGCGAGGGCGGGTGTCCCTGGTGTTGCTGCCCGGAAGCCCGAATCCCGAGGCGCTGGTGGACCCCAGCCAGCCCGAGGGGCGCACCGCGCGGCTGCTCGTCTCGCAGGCCCTGGCCGCCACGCCGGACATGCCTCGACTGGAGGCGGTGAAGGCCACGCCCGTGTCGGAGCCGGGCAACCGCTACGTCGACTTCCTCATCCCCGGGTTGCTGGGCATGTCGTTGATGTCCTCCAGCCTGTGGGCCCTGGCCCTCCCGCTGGTGGCGATGCGCGGTGGAAAGCTGCTCAAGCGTCTGGCGGGCACGCCCATGTCCCGCGCGCACTTCTTCCTCGCCTTCCTCCTGGCGCGCACCGTCTTCGCCGCGCTGGAGGTCGCCTTCTTCTGCGCCTTCGCCCGCTGGTTGTTCGACGTGCCCATGTTCGGCAACTACCTCGCCCTGCTCGGGGTGGGGCTGCTGGGGGCGATGTGCTTCGCCTCCCTGGCGCTGCTCGTGTCCATCCGGGCGCGCAGCGAGGAGTCGGTGGGAGGACTCGTCAACCTCGTCTCCATGCCGATGATGTTCCTGTCCGGCGTCTTCTTCGCGTCGGAGAACTTCCCCGGCTGGATGCAGCCGTTCATCCGCGTGCTGCCGCTGACAGCGCTCAATGACTCACTGCGCTCCATCATGCTGGAGGGCACGTCGGTGCTGACGCTGGGAGCACCCTTGGCGGTGCTCGCTGTCTGGACCATTCTCCCCATGGTGGCGACCCTCCGCTGGTTCCGCTGGGTTTGAAGGAGTGCCCGTGTCCGAGTCCAACTTCGTCCAACAGCTCAACTTCCTGGGGCGCGACGCGAGCAACGAGTCCGCGGCGCTCCAGGCCGCCTTCTCGCTCGGCCTGCTGGGAAAGCTTCCGTCGGGCCCGGGTGCCCGGCCCGTGACGCTGGAGGCCCTGGCCCAGCAGCTGGGTTCCAACGCGCGGGGCGTCCGCTCCGTCATCGAGCCGCTCGTCGCCCTCGGCTTCGTGAAGCTGGAAGAGGGGCGGGGCTATCTGCTCGCGGAGGCCACCGCGGCGTTCCTGTCGGATGACGCCTTCACCGCCCGCCTGCGCGAGGTCCGCGAGTGGTGGCACGCGGTGGCGCTGCTGCCTCGGGCCGTGCGCACGGGAGCGCCGGCGGAGGGGCGGGACGTACTGGGGTGGTACCGCTCACTCTTCCTCGAGCCCTCGCCACGGTGCCCCAGCGCGGAGGCAGAGGACTTCTTCGACCGCTACGCGCGCAACTTCGCGCGCACCCAGGCGCTGGTGACGGCCGCGGAGCTTGGCGTGCTGGAGCGACTGGTTGCGGGAGCCACGTCGACAGCGGCGCTCGCGAGCGCAGTGGACGCGAAGCCGGAAGGGCTGGACGTGTTGCTCGGCGTGCTCGCGAAGATGGGCATCTCACGCGAGGACGCGGGGAGTTGGTCCTTCACCGAGGCGGCGGCGCGGATGCTCGATGCCACCAGCCTGCCGTACTTCCAGCGAGCGCTGCCTGCCACCATGGCCTACTGGGAGGCCTTCGGGCACCTGGACGAGGCGGTGCGTGAGCACACATTCCGTTTGGACTTGAGGGACCCGGAGACAGCGCGCCGCATCTACCAGGAGAACGCCTCGCGCATCTCCAGCATCTTCGCCTCTCATCTCCGGTTGAGTCGCAAGGCGGCGGAGCTGGCGGCCTCGCTGCGCTCGCTCTCAGGGGCGAAGGTGCTGGACGTGGGCACGGGCTCGGGCGTGTGGGGCGCGGCCTTCGGGCTGGCGGACCCGACCACCCATGTCACCTATCTGGACTCGCCACACGTGCTGAGCTCCGTGCGCCCGCACCTGACGAAGCTGAAGCTGGAGGGGCGCTCGCGGCTGTGGGAGGGCGACTGCCTCTCGGTGGAGTACGGCGAGGCCGAGTACGACGTCATCCTGCTGCCGCAAATCATCCCCGCGCTGCCACCCGAGGCGCTGCCCGGCTTCTTCGCGAAGCTGGCGCGCGCGCTGCGGCCCCGAGGGCTGCTGCTCATCTCCGGCTATCTGCTGACGGACCGCCGCGACGGTCCGCTGGACGCGCTCTACTTCGCGCTGCGGCGGTACGTGTCGAACGAGGGCGACGTGCTGTCGATGCCGGAGTTCCGCGCGCTCCTGACGCCGGTGGGCCTGACGTCCGCGCGCGGCTTCGAGATGCCCATCCAACAGGTCGTCGTCGCCCACCGGGGAGACGTCGCCTGGGCCGACGCCGCCACGCCGGCCGCTTGAGTCCAAAAGCCTCGCGCGCTCAGGCCGCGAGGCGGGTGGGTAGCGTCACGCCCTCGCGCGAGGCGAGAATCATCTCCTGGGTGGGCAGGGGGATGCAGACGGTGCTCGTCAGCCCCACGTCCTTCAGGAGGCTGGCGTACTCGGAGGCGGACAGCAGGTCGCCTTCGTTGGTCATGAAGCGCCGCAGCCCGAAGTAGAGGTGCTCCAGGGGCCCATCCCGGCGCTCGTTCAGCACGTACTCCGCGATGAGCAGCACGCCGTCCGGCTTCAGGGCGCGAGCCACGCGGGCGAACAGGTCCGGCAGCGTCTCCGGCCGCAGCACGTTGAGCACCTGGGGCAGGATGATGACGTCGAAGGCCTGGGTGCCGAAGTCGTGGGTGAACAAGTCTCCCGGCCAGAAGCGCGCCCGGTCCGCGACCTTGAGGCGCTCCAGGTTGGAGCGCACCTGCTCCAGCACCACCGCCTGGTCGAAGTAGGTGACGCGCGACGTCGGCGTCACCCGCGCGAAGGCAGCGCCCCACACGCCCGAGCCCGTGCCGATATCCAGCACCTGCGCCCCGTCCATCGCTCGGACCTGGGCCAGCGTCTCGGCGGCCTTGCGGCTGAGCTGGAAGTGCGAGGCGAACACCGCGGTGATCTGCTGCGAGTTGTCCGCGTAGAAGAGCCGGCTCGTCTCCGGGTCCTTCAGGTCGAGGATGAAGCGCTCCGTGCGCACCGTCTCCTCCAGCCGCCCCAGCGCCTCCCAGTACCGCGCGGACACGGAGAGCGCGCGGACCAGGTACGCCAGCGCCTTGCCCTCCAGGATGGGCCGGGCCTCCTCCGAGGGCTTCCAGGCTCCGCTTTCTTCCTGCACGAGCCCCAGCTTCGCCAACACCTCCACCAGCACGCGCAGGCCCGTGGTGCTCAGGTACGTGGCCGCGCCCAGCTCCGTCAGCGAACGAGGGGAGGTGGCGAGCAGCTCCAGCACGCCCAGCCGACCCGCCGTGACGAGCAACTGCGTGCGCGCCGCGCCCCGGGCGAAGCGGTCGAAGAAGTCCTCCGCCCCAGGCGTGGCCGAGCTGGGTTGCGGGTCCAGGAACAGCTCCCGGTAGTGCTGGAGCACGTCCCAGCGAGCGCCCGCATGCTCCACGGGCTCACCCCGCTTGATGGCCTCGTCGAGCAGGCCCATGGGCTCCCACCAAGGCAGCTCGGCCTGGAGCCGTGCGCGAAAGCCGGCGTCGGCCAGGAACGCCGAGGTGGAGGCCGCCAGCGAGAAGCCGTTCGCGTCATCCATGCGCGCGAAGCCCAGGCACACCAGCAGCTCCAGCAGCGAGCGGGTGCCACGCGCGGAGGTGCCCAGCTTTCGGGCCAGCGCGTCGAGGGAGACTGGCGCCGCCGTGCCTTCAAGGGGCAGTGCGTCGAAGAGCCCGACGCGCAGCGCGGTCCTCAGCAGGGCTGATTCATTGGAGGCATTACGGGCCCAGACATGCAGTGACTGCGCGAGTGAGGGGCTCGATGACGCCGTCATTCAGGCTCTCCAATGCGGTGGGGGGGGGTAGCTTCATCCGCGAGGCTCGGGACTCGCAACCGTGAGGCAGGTGGCTTGCTCGTCCCAGGCTGCTTCTCTATCGTCCTGACTCCCCGGATGAATGTCGAGCGCGCCCGCCAGTCCCTGGTGTGTTCGCCGCCGTCAACGCAGTGCGAGGAGCCCTTGGTGACATTCGCGTCGTTGGCGCTCCAGAGCGTCCGGAGCCGGCCTCGAAGCTGGATTGTGGGGTTTCTGGCCGCTGGGAGTGCGCTGCTGCTCACCCTGGGTGTCGCCTTCCTGGAGGGCGTCTCGGATGGCACGCGGCGCAGCCTCATCGAGAGCGGCACCGGGCACCTGCAGCTCTATCACTCCAAGTCCGAGGGCGTCCCCACGGTGGTGCTGGACCATGGCGGCGCATCGGAGCTCCAGCCCCTGCCGGACTTTCCCGCCATCGAGGCGAAGCTGAAGGCGGTGGAGGGCGTTCAGGAAGTGGTGCCGCTGGAGGTGGGCTGGGGCTGGGTGTTTCGCGGCAACTACCTCGACGAGAAGCTGGCCGCGGCCCGCTCGGTCGCCCGCGAGCCTCCGTCCGCGTCGCGTGACGCACGGCTGGAGCGGCTGGCCACGGACCTGGAGCGCACCCTCCGGGACGTCGTCAAGGATGACGGCCGGCGCACGGAGGCCTTCGCCTTCCTGAAGGAGGACGAGGCCCGCGAGGACCGGCGCGCGCTCGACGAGGTGGGCACCCCGGAGTTCTGGACGCGCTTCCGGGCGGAGCCCCTGCAGGCGCTGGAGTACCTGGAGAACCGCGTCGCCCGGCAGGTGGGCGAGGGCGAGTCCATCGACGTGGAGTTCCTGGCCTCGGACCTGGAGCAGTTCCCCCGCGCCTTTCCCCGCTTCGAGCTCGTCAGTGGCAGCCTGCCGCCGCCGGGACAGCGTGGGTTGCTGCTGGGGCAGGGGCTCTACGAGCAGAACTTCAAGCTGCCCGTCGCGGCGCTGCTCGACGAACTCCAGGTGGAACGGCAGCGCGGGTCCACCTTCGCCGCGGACGAGTCGCTGCGCACGCGGGCGGCGCGCTGCCTCGCGGAGCTGCCGGACCTCCTGGCGCGGCTCGACGCGGAGCGCTCCGTCAAGCTGGTGGAGGTGCTCGCGAAGCTGCTGGGCCACACCGGTGAAGTGGAGCCGCTGCTGCGCGAGTTCCTCACGCTGGACGACGCCAACTTCGACACGCGCTTCGCTCAGTTCCAGGGGGAGCTCGCGCCCTTGCTGCCGCTGTACCGCGTGCGCCCCGGGGACACGCTGGTGATGATGAGCGCCTTCGGCTCGCTGGGTCGCATCGGTGTGCCGGTGAAGGTCTGGGGCACCTTCCGCTTCGCCGGGCTCGGAGGTGACTCCAGCCGCGTCAACACGCTCGGGATGGTGGACCTGGTCACCGCGCGCTACCTGTCCGGCCGGCGCACCCAGGCGGAGGTGGACGAGGTCCGCAGGGACGTGGAGGCGCTCGGTCTGGCCAAGCCCCTTCAGCCCGTGGACATGGCGCTCCAGCCCGCCATCCTCGTGGAAGAGCCTGTCGCCAACGTGGAGGCGGTCGTCCCGGAGGCGCCGTCCGAGAAGAGAGGTCCCGCGTGGCCGGAGACCTTCACGCAGGCGGAGCAGCGGGGCGGCAGCGTGCTCCAGGCCGCGCTCGTCCTCTCCCCCGACGCGAAGCCGGAGCTCGTCGCCGCGAGCATCGACGCGCTGGCCGCCGAGGCGGGGCTCCCCATCGCCACGGTGGACTGGTCCGTGGCGGGAGGGATGCTCGCGGGCGTGGTGGGCATCGCCCAGGTCGTCCTCGTGGCCATCGCCGTGCTGATGTCGTTCTTCGTCGTGCTCGTGTCCGCGAGCACGCTGCTGCTGCTGGCTCGGGAGCGGGTGGGTGAGGTGGGGACGATGCGCGCGGTGGGAATGCAGCGGCGGGAGGTCTTCCAGACGTTGTTGGTGGAGGGGCTGGTGCTGGGAATCACCGGCGCGGGCCTGGGGCTGGGACTGGGGGCGCTGCTCTTGAAGCTCCTGGTGGGAGACGGGGTCGGCATCCACGACGAGTCGCTCCAGTTCTACATGGGTGGCACCGTGCTCAGGCCGCACCTGTCCACCGGCAACGTGCTGGCCGTGGGCCTCGGAGTCGTCGTCGTCGTGGTGGCCGCGGCGCTGGTGCCCGCGTGGCGAGGCAGCTCCGTCTCTCCCGCCGTGGCGATGCTGAAGAGGGAGGACTGACGCCATGCCCGTCCTGTTCCAGATGGCATTGCGCAACCTCTTCGCCCACCGCGAGCGCATGCTGCTGTTGTTCTCCGTGGTGGCGGCGGCCAGCGGCGTGCTGGTGCTGTCGATGGCCCTGACGGCGGGAGTCGCCTCCGCGCACCGCGAGGCCATCACCACGTTCCTGAGCGGCGAGCTCAACGTCGGTGGCTACTTCAAGGTCCACCCCGACAGCATCTCTCCGGTGATGGGCAGCGCGGGCCCGGTGCGTGAGGTGGTGGCGCCGCTCGTGCCGGCGGACTGTCACCTGCGCGAGCGGGGACGCGGCCGCGCCACCGTGGGCTTCTCCCGGCGCCGCTTCTCGTCCTATCTCGTGTCGTTGGACGTCGCCGCGGAGCAGGGCGCGCTCAGCACGCTGCGCATGAAGGAAGGGAGCCTTTCGGCCCTGTCGCGGCCCCGGACGGTGGTGCTCTCCACGACGATGGCCGAGCGACTCCAGGTGGGCATGGGCGACGTGGCCACGCTCTTCGCGGAGTCGGTGGGCACGCTGCGCCGCAACGCGCTGGACGTGGAGGTGGTGGCCATCATGGAGCGGGCGGGCCTGCTCGGAGGCTCCTCGGGCATCCTCGTCTCCAACGACACGCTGCGCGAGCTGGAGGGCTACCGCCCCGGCGCCGCGGGAGTGCTCCAGCTCGCCTGTGCCTCGGGAAGCACGGGGATGTTGGACGTGGATGCGCTGGGGGACTCCTGGCGCGAGGCCCTGCGCACCGCGGGCTTCGAGGTGCTCCCGGCCCTGCACGAGGCCTACGGCGACAAGCTCTCTCCCATGTTGCGCGAGGGCTGGCGCGGCCAGCGACTGGACGTCTCCACGTGGCAGGACGAGTCCGCGTTCCTCAGCTTCGTCACGGACGGGCTGGGCGCGCTGACGGTGCTGCTGGGCCTGGTGGTGCTGGGCGTCGTCCTGGTGGGCATCTTCATGGCGCAGAGTGTCGCCGTGCGGGAGCGGACCCGGGAGATTGGGACGCTGCGCGCCATGGGCATGCAGCGCCCCCGGGTGGCGGTGCTCTTCATGCTGGAGGGGTTGCTCCTGGGCTTCGTGGGCGCGGTGACGGGCGCCGTCGTCGCGCTGGGGCTCGGCACGCTGCTGCATGGCCGCGTCCCCCTGCCGGAGCCGCTCATCGACTTGTTCTTCAGCACCCACCTGCCGCTGGAGCCGAGCGTGGGTTCGGCGGTGGTCGCCGTGGTGCTCGTCACGTGTTGTGCGGTGCTCGCGGTGGTGGTCCCCTCGCTGCGCGCCGCCTGGTTGTCCCCTCGTTCCGCCATGGAGTCGCTGTGAACCTGGTGCCTGCCCGCCGCTTCCTCACGCTGCTCACCCTGTTGCTGTCTCCCACCCTGGCCAGCGCCGACAAGGTGGCGAAGCCCTCGGGCGAAGAGGTGCTGCGCCTCATCGACGACCGCATGGCCTTCCAGAGCGACTACAAGGGCACGGTGCGGCTGCGCGAGCTGCGCAAGGACGGCACCGAGAACCTGATGGAGCTGGAAGTCTACCGGCGCGACTCGTCGAGAGATTTGCTCATCTACATCACCAAGCCGCGTCACCTCGCCGGTGGCGGCTACCTGCGCATGGGGCGCAACCTCTGGGAGTACGAGGCGTCGACGGGCCAGTGGCAACGGACCACCCAGCGCGGCAACATCGTCAACACCGTCTCCTGCGAAGAGGACTTCGACCGCTCGCGCCTCGCGGAGAACTACGACGTGAAGGACGAGGGCGAGGAGGTCGTCAGCGGCACCTCCTTCCGCAAGCTCCACCTCACCTCGAAGGACGGCGCCCAGGTCTCCTACGTGCAGCTGCGCATCTGGGTGGACCCGGCGTTCAACATCGTCAAGCGCATCGGCTATGCGCCCTCCGGCCGCGTCCTCCGCACCGACGTCATCCGCAGCTACCAGCCCATGAAGGACCCGCTGGCTGGCAAGGTCGTCTATCCCTACAAGGAAGTGCTGGAGATTGAAGAGGCCTCCGGCTCGCAATTCACCGTGCGCTACGACGACGTGACGCTGAAGGCGTTGAACCCGAACATGTTCACGAAGACGTGGCTGGAAGGACGGGTGCGCTGAGGCGCACGGCCGTCCTTCCCCTCGCTGCTCATCCCTTCTTCTGGATGAGCAGCCGCGCCAGCTCCCGCACTCCGGGCTCGCGCAGCAGGTCCGAGTGCTGTCCCGGCAGCGTCACCAGGTCCAACTGCTCCCGGGGCAGGTGAGCGTCCCAGCCGAACGTCTCGTCATGGAACTCGGCCAGCGTCATGGCGCCCCGGATGATGAGGGGGCGCACCTGGCGCGGCGCCTTGACCTGCCACTGCGCGGCCTGCGGCGTCAGCACCTCTCCCAGCACCTTCCACGCGCGAGCGACGTCCATGCCCCGGAAGTGGGGTGAGGCCATCCCCGAGGCGCGGGCGCGCTCGGCCACGTGCTCCCACTTCGCCTCCAGCGACATGCCCTCCAGTGCGCCCGCCAGGGTGGCGTCGTACACGCCCAGCACATCCGCCATGGCCAGCACGGACTCCAGCCGTTGCGCGGGCATCTCCGCCTGGATGACTTCGGAGGTGAGGGTGTCCACCACCGCCAGCAGCTCCACCTGCTCGCCCTGCGCTTCCAGGAGCGCGGCCACGCCCATGGCCGGATAACCACCGTAGGAGAAGCCCATCAACCGGTAGGGGCCATGGGGCTGCGTGGCGCGGATGTCCCGGGCGTAGGCCTCCACGCGCTCGTCGAAGGAGCCGAGCGGCTGGTCCGGCGTCAGCGTCTCCGGCGCCTGGATGCCGTAGCAGAGGAAGTGCGGCTCCAGGACGGGGACCAGCTCGCGGTAGTGGTAGACCTCGCCGTCGCCCGCGTGGAAGAGGAACAGCGGCGTCGCGCTCGCCGGAACGTCGCGGCTGGCCAGTCGAAGGACGCTGGAGCGCGAGGGCCCCTCGCGGAAGTACTCCTGGATGGCCTCCGCCGAGTCCTGGAGGACGGAGTTCTGGAAGAGGACGGCCAGCGGCAGGGGAATGCCGAGCTCGTCTTCCAGTCGGGCCAGCAGGCGCATGGCGAGGATGGAGTCGCCGCCGATGGTGAAGAAGTCGTCTTCGACGCCGACACCCGGCTTCTCCAGCACCTCCCGCCACAGCCGGTGGAGCACCATCTCCAGCGTGGTGCGGAACGGCGTCTCCATGCGCGCCGACGCCGAGGTCTCCACGACGGGGGCCGGACGCGACTCGGGAGCCGGGAGGGCCTGACGGTCCACCTTGCCGTTGGCGTTGATGGGCAGCTGCTCCATCACCACGAAGTCCGCGGGCACCATGTACGCGGGCAGCAGCGCCGCCACGTGCGCGCGCAGGGCATCCGCCTCCACGGAAGTGGGCGCCTGGATATAGGCACAGAGTGACTGCACGCCCGCGGCGGCGGTCCGCGCGACGACGACTGCTTCTTCGACTCCCGCGTGTCGTCGCAGGCAGGTCTCGATTTCCGACAGCTCGATGCGGAAGCCGCGAATCTTCACCTGGTGGTCCGCGCGGCCGAGGAAGCGCAGGCGTCCATCCGGCAGCATCCGCGCCAGGTCTCCCGTCCGATACATGCGCGCGCCGGGCGCTTCGGAGAACGGGTCCGGAATGAAGCGCTCCGCCGTCGCATGCGGCGCGCCCAGGTAGCCTCGCGAGAGCGCCGCCCCACCGATGAAGACGCCGCCGGGCTGGCCCGGGATGACGGGCGCCAGGTGGTCATCCAACAGGTAGATGCGCACGCGGGGGATGGGCCGGCCGATGGGGAAGGTGGCCTCGGTGCCCAGGCCCTCGACGCCGGGGATGTCGCAGGTGGCGGAGGTGATGGTGCACTCGGTGGGGCCGTAGACGTTGACCCACGGCGCGTGAGCACCGCCCACGCGCACCCACGCGTCATAGGTCTCCCGCTTGAGGACGTCGCCTCCGGGGGCGAGCAGGCGCAGGCGGCGCGGAAGCCGCTGACCTGAGGACTCCATCTGCCGAATCCACTCCTCGATGTACGTGGGAGGCAGGCTGATGAGGGTGATGTCCGTCTCCTCCAGATACGGCGTCATCGCGTGCGCGGGGACCAGCCCGTTGCGCAGGACAACGGTGGCTCCCACCGCCAGCGGCGGATAGAGGTCTTCGGCGGCGGCGTCGAAGGTGAGCGGCGCGAACTGGAGCATCCGGTCCCCGGCTCGCAGCCCGAAGCGCTTCACGATGGCCAGGTTGTGGTTCACCACCGAGCGGTGCTCCACCATCACCCCCTTGGGCTCGCCCGTGGAGCCGGAGGTGAAGACGATGTACGCCACCTGGGAGTCCGCGACGCGACGCGGTCCGGGCGTCAGGTCCTCCGGAACAGCCTCAGGCTGGCGTGGCACCGCGACGTGGGGCACGAGCCACTCGTTCGCGGCCCGTGCGTCTTCGTCCAACCACAGCCGTTGGATTCCCGCCCGCTCCACCACCGCCTGCTTGCGCGCGTCGGGCCAGCCCGCGTCGAGCGGGACGTAGGCGCCGCCCGCCTTCATGATGCCGAGCAGCACCGCCATGGCCTGCGCGGAGGGCTCCATCATCACGCCCACGCGCTCCTCGGGCCGCAGACCCTGCTTCACCAACTCGCGGGCGAGCAGGTTGGCGCGGGCATTCAGCTCGGCGTAGCTCCACGTCGTCGCGCCATGTGCCACGGCGGCGGCCGTGGGAGAGCGCGGCACCTGGGCCTCGAAGAGGGTGTGGATGCAGGCCCCGGTGGGAATCTCCTGCGGCCCTCCGTCCAGCGACGCGAGCACCTCCGCGCGCTGCAAGTCGGACAGCAGCGACAGGCGGGACAGGGGTGCGTCGGGAACCCGCAGCGCCGAGTCCACCAACTGCTCGAACGAGCGGGCCATGCGCTCGCCGGACTCCGCCGTGAAGAGGGCGCCGTCGACTGCGAGCAGTCCCTCCAGCCCGCCATGCGTCTCCTCGACGAGGCTGACCACCACGTCATACGCGGGGATGACGCCGGGGGCGTCCAGCTCCTCCACCGCGAGACCGTCCATGCGGAGCGTGCCCGCCGAATCCAACATCACCAACGTCTGCGCCAGGGCTTGAGAGGTGCGCGGACCCTCCGGCACCACGGCATCCGAGATTCGCTTGAAGGCGACGTCCTGATGGGTCGTGGCGTGGGCCACCACCGCCTGGGCGCGTCGGAGCAACTGTCGGAAGGACGGGTTGCCCGTCAGGTCCGTGCACAGGGGGAGGACGTTGGCGAAGTAGCCGACCATCCGCTCCGTCTGCGGCAGGGTGCGCCCGGAGAAGGGCGAGGCCACGACGACGGAGCCCTGGCCGCTGAGCCGGTGCAGCCAGGTCTGGACGAGCGCCAGCACGGACGTGAAGGGGGAGACCCGCTCGCGACGGGACAGCTCGCGGAGAGCGTCTCCCTGCGCGGGAGAGAACGCCACGCGAACGGGGCGCATGTTGGCGTTGAGCGCGGGTGCCCGGCGCGGGAAGTCCAAGGGCAGGTCCAACACGGGCGGCGCATTCGCCAGCGCCTGCTTCCACGCCGCGAGCGACTCTGTCTCCCGTTGCAGGGCCTCCTCGCTCCGCTGCCACCGCGCCACGTCGGTGTACTGGAGCGGGGCCGGTGGAAGCAGGGGCGTCACGTGCTCCCGCGCCGCCTGGTAGGCGGTGGCCACCTCGTCCATGAACGCGTGGAGCCCCAAGCCGTCGGAGACGAGGTGGCTCACGGCGAGCACAAGGACATGGCGGGTGCCCGTCGCATCCAGGCGGAGCAGCTCGAAGCGGTACAGCGGACCCCGCGCCACATCGAAGGGCAGGTGGTCCTGCCGTGACACCGCCGCGCGCGCCGCCTCGAACGCCTCGGTGGGCGAGAGGTGTGACAAGTCCACTTGAGTGAGCACGGAGGCGAGCGTCGGATTCACGCGGACCAGCACCGCTTCGCGTTCCTGGAGGAAGACGGAGCGCAGCGTGTGGTTGCGCTCCAGCGCGGCGGCGAGCGCGGCCTCCAGGTGGGAAGGCTCCAGCGGACCGTCCAGCACCATGGCGAGGCTGAGCACATACGGAGGCGCGTCCGGCAACTGCAGCGCGTACCACAGGCGCTCCTGCACGGGCGCCGCCGGTAGCGGACCTGTCGGAGAGACGGTCGGCGCTGTCGGCGACTCCTGGATGCGCGGAGCCCCGGCGATGGCGCGCGCGAGCCCGGCCACGGTGGGCTGGGTGAACAGCGTGCTCAACGGCAACTGCACGCCCAGCTCCTGCCGGATGCGAGTCACCACGCGAGTCGCGCTCAGCGAGTGACCGCCGAGGGCGAAAAAGTCGGAGTCGCGCCACACCTGCTCGACGCCCAGGATCTGCTGGAAGAGCCGCGCCAGGTACTCTTCCGTGGCGCCCTGGGGCAGCTCTCCCTCGGCCTCCTCGGACAGGGGCAGGGGCCTCTGGGCCAGCGCCTTGCGGTCCACCTTCCCGTTGGCACTGAGGGGGAGCGCGGTCAGCGGCATGATTCGCGCGGGCACCATGTAGGGCGGCAGCCGTTGGCTCAGGGCCTCGCGCAGCTGCGCGGGCGCCTCGGTGCCCGTGAGCACCACCCAGGCCACCAGCTCCTTGTCTCCAGGACGGCGCTCCCACGCGGTGACGGCGCAGGCACGCACGGACGGCAGCGCGGCCAGCGCGGCTTCCACTTCCGCCAGCTCGATGCGCATGCCGCGCACCTTCACCTGGAAGTCGGCGCGGGCGAGGAACTCCAGGCGCCCGTCGGACAGGCGGCGTCCCAGGTCTCCGGTGCGATACAGGCGCGCGCCCGGCTCCTCCGAGAAGGGATGGGGCACGAAGCGCTCCGCCGTGAGTTCGGGGCGGTGCCGGTAGCCTCGGCCCACGCCGACGCCACCGATGTAGAGTTCACCCACGACACCCGGAGGCACGGGGTTCATGGAGGCGTCCAGCACGTGGACCTCCATTCCCCGCTTGGGCAGGCCGATGGGCGTGCTCGTTCCGAGCGGCGGGGCCACCAGGGTTTGGAGCGTCGCGGTGTCGGAGCACTCGGCGGGGCCGTAGGCGTTGACCAGTGGGATGTTCGGGTAGCGCTCGAACCAGGCACGGCACACGGAGGGTGGCAGGGCCTCGCCGATGGTGACCATGCACCGCAGCCGGGGAAGCGCGGGCGCGCTGGCGGCGGTGTCCTCCAGCAGCGCATGCAGTACCGAGGGGACCAGCTCCACCACGGTGGCTCCGGACGAAGCGAGCTCCGAGGCGAGTCGCTGCGGCTCCCGAGCGGAATCATCGGAGATGAGGTGCGTGGTGGCACCGAGCGTCAACGCACCGAGCATCTGCCACACGGAGATGTCGAAGCTCAGGGACGCCGTCTGGGCGATGACGTCGCCCTCGTGGATGCCCAGTCCCTCGACCATGCCGAGGATGTGATTGCGCAGGCCCCGGTGGTGGACCATCACGCCCTTGGGCACACCCGTGGAGCCCGACGTGAAGAGCACGTACGCGAGCGCCTCCGGTGAAGCCCGCCGCATGAGGGGCTCCGCGCTCTGTGTCTCCAAACCGTCGAGCGTCAACACCCGTGGACGCAGGGACTCTGGGACCAGGGAGAGGGCCTCGGTGAGTCCGCCGTCCTGAGTCCCCGACGCGATGAGGAACGGCGGCTGGCTCTCCGCGAGAAGCTGCGCCACGCGCGCGGGAGGCAGCCGTGCATCCAACTGGAGATGCGCGCCGCCGGCGGTGTGGACGGCGAGGATGGTCCGAACGAGCGCCTCATCCCTGGGCCCGATGACGGCCACCAGCGTCTCCTGTCCCACGCCCTGGGCCGCGAGCCTCCGCGCGGCCTTGTGAGTCCAGGCCGCGAGCTCGCCGTAGGTCCACTGTCCGCCATCGAAGGACAGGGCGATGCGCTCCGGGACGCGCAGGGCCTGGGCCGCGAAGTCCTCGTGCACGCACGTCTCGGGAGGAGCCGTGGGCGCCGAGCGACCACCGCGCAGTGCGGAGACTCGCTCGTCATCCGTCAGCAGGGGCAGGTGCGAGACTTCGGCACTCGGAGCCTGGAGCGCGCCTTCGAGGAGCTGGAGGTAGTGGGTGAGCATCCGCTCGGCGGTGGCGGGCTCGAACAAGTCAGTGCTGTACGTGAAGGCGAACTCGAAGCCGTCGGCGACCTCCGTGGCATGGAGCGTCAGGTCGAGCTGACTGGTGTGATTGTCGACGTGCAGCTCCCGCGCGGTCATCCCCTGGAAGGCGCTGGCGAGCGGCTCCGTCACCGCCCGGCCCATGTCGAACATCACCTGCACCAGCGGAAGGTGACCCGAACCTCGCTCCACATGAAGCGCCTGGACGACCCGCTCGAACGGTGCGGCCTGATGCGAGAAGGCCTCGAGCGACGTGGTGCGGACCTGCGACAGGAGGGAGGAGAACGTCAGGCCCGGGGTGAAGTGGCTGCGCAGGACGACGGTGTTGAGGAACAGGCCGACGACGTCCTCGGTGGCGGGGTGGACACGGCCCGCGGTGGGACTGCCCACGACCAGCTCCTCCTGTCCGGAGTAGCGGTGCAGCAGGGTGGCGAAGACGGCATACAGCGCCATGAACGGCGTCACCTGCTGCTGACGGCACAGCGTGCTCAGGGCGCGGGTCAGCGCGGGAGACAGGCGCTGGATGCGACTGACGGCTCCGGCATCTCCGACGACCGAGCGGCGCGGCTTGTCGAGCGGCAGGGCAAGCAGCGACGGGGCTCCCGCGAGCTGGCGCTTCCAGTAGTCGAGGTGCGCCTCTTCATGGGCGCGGACCGAGGGCAGCCGCTGCCACGTCGCGACATCCGCCTGGGTGAGCGCGACGGGAGCAAGGACGGGGACCTGCTGCTGGCGGAGCGCGGAGTAGGCCACGGCCAGCTCGCGCAGGAGGATGTCGAGGGACAGTCCGTCGACGAGGACGTGGTGCAACACGAGCAGCAGCACATGGTGCTCGGCGCCCAGTCGGAACAGGCGGAAGCGGTACAGCGGCCCCTCGGAGAGCGAGAAGGCGCGGCTGGACTCTTCCTGGAATCGGGCCCAGTCACGAAGCGACTCACCGTCCAGTGACGAGGGCGCGTCTTCGACCTGGAGCACCTGCGCCGGTACGGGTCCCAGCCGAAGCGTGGGCCGGTCACCATCAGGAGTGAAGTACGCGCGAAGGGAGCTGTGTCGCTCCAGCATCAGTCGCAGCGCGGACTCCAGCGCGCCTGTGTCCAGCGGGCCACGAAGCTCGACAGCCTCGGGGATGAGATACGCGCGCAGACCGGGGAGCAGCTCGTGAAGGAACCAGAGGCGCTCCTGCGCGAACGTCGGCAGCAGCGGAGCGTCGGGAGACCTGGGCGCCGGAGGCGGGAGCTGTGGGACGCGAGCGAGCGCGTGGGATTCGAGGAGCGCCGCGAGTGACGCAATGGAAGGCGAGGCGAAGAAGGAGGCGAGGGGAAGGTCGACGCCGAAGGACTGACGGATGCGGGAGACGAGGCGGGTGGCGGAGAGGGAGTGGCCACCGAGGGAGAAGAAGTCGGAGTCGCGAGAGACGGAGTCGAGGCCGAGGACCTGGGAGAAGAGAAGGGAGAGGAGCTCTTCGGTGGGGCCGCGAGGAGGAGAGA
>NZ_JAKCFA010000051.1 GCF_024198215.1 Myxococcus qinghaiensis | reverse complement strand
GGGCACGCTGCTGTTCCCGACGGCGGAAGGGACGCTGCGGCCAGGCGCCTTCGCTTCGGTGGGGCTGGGGGTGGACAATGCGCGCTGAGCGGCCTTGGTGCGGCGGGCTTGGCCTGGCGCTGGTGCTGGTGCTGGCCCTTCTGGCCTCCGGGTGCGCCTCGTTGCCGGCGAGGCCGGGCCAGGCGGGCCGAAGCGCCACCCTTGCCTTCACTCCCTTCTCAGTGCCCACCCATGCGGCGAGGAGTGCGGCGGCAGGTGTGTATCGGGGGGAGGAGTCAGGCTCCGCGGATGGGCCGCCCGAGATAGGGCCGATGGGCCTGCGACGCGGGCTCCAGGGGGTGGTCGTCGACAGGGACGGGGCGCGAGGCTCAGACAGGGAGGGCGGCGTCTTCGTCTGTGGCGGCAAGGCCCTGCCTCCGGGCTGGCCCCGCCTGGCCCAAAGCCGGGAGGTGCTGGCGCCCTTCCTGGCGTGTGCCTCGCCCGCGGAGTTCGTGGCCATGCAGCGCGGGGTGGGGGACATGGGCGCGGTGGTGCAGTCCCTCTATCCCTGGGACGCTGTCCGGCTGGGCGCCCTGGGGCCGATGGACGAAGACGCCTCGGCAACCCTCAGTCGCAAGCGCGCGGACTTCATCGTCACGTCCGTGGAGAAGTACGGCGTGCCGTATGCCGAGGTGTTCGCCCTCTTCGTCCTGCACTCGGCATTCGACGACGAACTGCGCGAGGTGGTGCAGCGACTCGCCCGTGACAAGCAACTGGGCGAGACGCTGGGCGCGATGGCCGCCGTCCGCGAGGAACTGAAGCGGCGGGGCCTGGCGCTG
Organism: Myxococcus qinghaiensis; assembly: GCF_024198215.1. Lineage (GTDB taxonomy): Bacteria > Myxococcota > Myxococcia > Myxococcales > Myxococcaceae > Myxococcus > Myxococcus qinghaiensis. The sequence continues at coordinate 21,390 of NZ_JAKCFA010000051.1, read as the reverse complement.
GATGGCTTCCCGGAGCGGGGAGAGCAGGGCCGCGACGTGCTGCGGGGGCTGGGGCGCGCGGGCAGGGACATGCTCTCCAGCACCTTGGTGAGCGGTGAGGCCCGGTACACGGAGCTCATGGCGATGCGTGGGCAGATGCCGTCGCCCTACCAAGCAGCCATCGATGAGGTGGAGAAGGCCCTGATGGAGAGGCACTACTCGCCGGGAAGCGTCTCGGCGGGGGCCTTTGACTCTCTGACCTTCGGAGTGCCGGTGGGCTTCTACCACCTGGCGGTGGGGACGGGGCACGGGGCGTACTCGCTGGCGCAGGGCAAGTACGAGCAGGCCACGCGCGAGTTGGCGCCGGCCGCGCTGGCGGTGGTGGTGTACGCCGGGGGCAAGGGCGCTCGTGCCCTGGTGGAGTCTCGTGGCGGGCTGCGGCGCCTCCAGATGCCGGCGCTCGACGTGGCCGGCATGAAGGCGCTGATGGCGCGCCTGGAGGAGCAACTCGGCATCACCGCCGCGCGCGACTTGCTGCGCTACCTCCAGGCGAGCCGCGAGGGCGCGCTGGTGGCCGCCGAGTGGGGTGAGGCAGGGCTGCTGGCGCTGTACGAGGCGCGCGGAAACCCCGCGAAGGCGCAGGCGGTGCTGATGGAGGCGGCGAGCCGCGAGCCCGCCCAGTCCGTAGCCACCAGGGGCTCTGCAGGGAAGCGGCCCGTCAACCTGGACCTCTTCGAGCAGAACGCCGAGGTGTCCGCTGCGGAGGCGCAGGCGGCCAGCCGCGAGTCGTCCGGGGCTGCGGCGACGAGAGGAGGCGCGAGTCGCGAGTCCGCGCAACCCGCAGCTTCACGGGGCGCAAGCGGGAATCGGTACGTCAACCTGGACCTCTTCGCGCAGGACGCCAAGGTCGGCGCAAAGGAGTCCGCAAGGGCCAAGCTGTTCCAGGCGGAGCTGGAGTCCTCGGGGCCCCGTCTCCCGAAGGACGTGAAGCTGCTGAAGGAGATGGCGCCCAAGCTGGACGAGCCGCCGCCGGGGGTCGAGAAGGGGGCTCCGCTCTGGCAGGAGTACGTTGCCTACCGCAAGAGGCGGCTGAAGGAGATTCGGGACGGTGACGCCGTCAAGGGCCCCCTGAAGTGGGAGGGCTACGGGGGGATGCGCGCCTACTATGCTCGGGGCATGGCATTCGAGAGGACCATGATCGCCATACTGGAGGCGGACGCTGCGTTGCCCCGCGCACAGCGGCGGTGGCTCGGCGACTTCGAGCGGCCCCGCATCGAGACGCACGTGGGCGTGTCGAAGGTGGACTTCCGGTACGCCGACGTCCTCGTCATCGAGGAACGTCCCCCACCGGGCCAGCCACCTCGGGTGGAGACGTTCAGCTTCAAGAGTCGAAACTTGGCCGCCCTGGGAGAAGATGCGCTGCCTGTGCAGGTGAATACGGACGCCAGTAACGCAATGAAGTTCTACGGTGGAACGCTGAAAATTCTTCGGGACGGTATGCGACAGCAGGCGAATGTGAAGCGAGTGCGCCTTGTCTATGAGGGCGGAGAGCTGTTGCCCGAGAATCGAAGCGGGCTGGATAGTGCGGCCATGGACGCGCAGAGTTCGATTCAGGGCGTGGAGGTACTGTTCCAATGAAAACGCTGACCTTGCATGACTTGGACAAGGAGAACAATTTTCGTTTCACTATTGACGGGACCTATGACCCAAGGAATGGCTTGGAACAATCTGTCGTGCCATTTCTGGAATCCTTGGAGTCGTATGCAGACGGATGGATGCCGACATTCATCAAGGCCAGTCGGACGCGCAAGTACTCCCGAGAAGCGGTAGTCCGTGCGCTGGAAGAGCGGCGCCAGGAGTACGGGACGATCATCGGGCTTGTTCGCCCAGAGGAGCCCGCCGTGTCGTTGGTTCTCAACCTCGGGCCTGCGCGGGAACGGCCCATGCTGAAGGCCAGTCTTAGCGTGCAGCCACTCACGTTTTTTGGTGAGGTGGAGCGCTGTCGCAACTTCGTGCAAGCCGCTCGGGCATGGGCCTCCCAGTATCCGACGGACTATGCGGTGGCACACAGCGATGCCGATATGCATCTCGCGAAATTCCCCTCGTTCGGTCGCGAAAGGGATACGTGGATGCGGGATGGATTCGACAAGATTTATGAGCTGTTCTGGTTGAACATCTTCGGCCCCAAATTGGTGGCGTCCGTAGGTCGAGAGCGGATGCTCTCGACGCCTGCGCACCTCGTGGAGGAACTTCCCAATGGTTCCGTCCTCTTGTTGCTACGGCCTACTGCCGCCGACTTTGACAGTGAGGAGTCGCGTGTCGTGCAGGCCCGCGCGCATGTCCACCTGCGGCCCGACCTCGACTTCGACACCGTGCTGCGCACGTTGAAGGAGCGCAGTGCTGCATTCGTTCCCGTCGAGCCGCGCTTCCATCCGGACGTGGCGCCGCTCTTGACTCGGCTTACGGATGAGTCCGGTGTCACGACTCGACAGCGGAAGATCGCCGAACTCAACGCCTTCCAACCTCCTGTGCCGGAAGAGTGGCTCCCTGTCGCTCATCCCTCGGACGTGGCAAATCCGGAGCGCGTCCTCGAATCCTACGGAGACTTGTCCGAAGGGCTTGTGGCTGTGCTTCACACGGAGGTGCCCTCCATCATGGAGGAGACGCCTGAGTCTCTGACGGACCTCGACTTCCACTTCTGGAAGACCCATTTCCCCGAGCGCTACACGCGCGATGTCCTCGACGGACACACGATACCGGCGTTAGGCGCCTACCTAGGGGACGTGCTGGTGCGGCGACTGGGAGGGACGTGGGTGCTGCGGCAGAAGATGGAAGAGTCCCAGGTGCGGGTGGGCAAGCGCGTCTGGCTGCCCTTCCTCCGCGCCCGCCGGTACATGCAGTCCCGCCAGTCGCTGCTGGACTACTCGCTCACCCAGTTCTTCCATGAGGTTGAGCGGTACGGGCCCTGACGGCCGCTCGCGGCTGTGAGGTTCGAGGCAGAAACAGGAGGTGTGTGGGCGCGTGCTGACGGGCGCGCCTGACGGCTCCTGCTTCACCTCCTGGTACACGCCGTCCCGCCCGTTGCTGCTGGACCATTCACCCGCTCAGCTTTCATTCGGGAAGTGGAGCGGCATCGCTCCTCCTGGGATCGACACTGCCCGCCTGCGTGCCAAGCCGTGTTGACCGGCGTGTGTGGCGCGGTGGTGCTTGAACAAGGATTCCGGCGCCTGCGAGACCGAGTTGCTGAACTTTGGTGCTGTCGCCGGCACGGGCGACACGGCATGACTGGCGCCTTGTCGCCGACCGCACCGTCATCGCGTGGAAGCCCGGGCCCACGCGCCCCCAGGGCACGGAACTCCTCGCCCCTTTGATACGGGCGCGGGCTTTACACGACGCGGTCTTGGCGCTTGAGGCCGTCGACGGCGTCGGGCCCCTGGCTGAGCGCCCCCTTCCAGGCGTCGGCCGGCGTCGGGACGCGGGCCGACCAGCGGCGGGCGTGGGGTTGCATCCGCTAGTCGCCTGAAACTCCACGGGATTTGTGGCATGACACTGCGTGACCATACTTGATGTTCCGTGACGATGAGCGATAGTCTGCACCCAATAGAGACGAGCGAGACGCATGGTTACGATGTGCAACCTGTACATCCGAGCAGTGTGATGCCGATCGAGATCGAAGGCGTCGAGTACTTCACCGCGACGGACATCCAGCGGGATGTCGGCGTCGTTCGGCAGACGTTGTGGCGGTGGCGAAGGGCCCGGGCCATTCCGCAGGGGCTGCGCTACCGGAACAAGGCGATCGTCTTCACGCGCGCGGAGGTGGACACCATTCGCGAGTACTCGAACCGTCTCGAGCCCGCGGACTCGCCCCCGCTTCGTCGACAAGGCGGCGCCTCAACTGCGGCGCCGAAGGGGGACGCATGATGCCACTGAAGGTCTCTGGGCAGCGAGTGGCGCTATGACGAGGGCAGCACACGAAACGAGACGCGAGGACTGCTCGATCATCGCGCTGGATAAGTTCATCCAAGCGACGCGGGACTCGGGCTACAAGGGCACCGCCAGCGCCATCTCGGAACTCGTCGACAACTCGATCCAGGCGGGCGCGACGCGCATCGCGCTCTCCGTCGAGGCCAAGGCCAGCGACGACGAGGAGACGGCGATCGAGATCTCCGTGCTCGACAACGGCTGCGGGATGGACCCAACAACGTTGCGCCAAGCGCTCCGCTTCGGCGGCAGCACCCGCTTCGGTGATCGTCGAGGGCTCGGCCGGTACGGCATGGGGCTCCCGAACGCGTCGCTGAGCCAGGCGCGTCGGGTCACCATCTACACGTGGCAGCCCGGCGCGACGAACGGCAAAAGCAGAGCACCGCGAGGACGCCTTGTGTCACCGTGCGTGCACTCGTCCTACTTGGACGTCGACGAGATCGTGCGCGGCGAGATGGTGGAGGTCCCTGCGCCCGAAATCGTGAAGGCGCCGTCGTCCTCGTGCACCGGGCACTCCGGCACCCTCGTTTGCTGGTCGCAGTGTGACAGGCTCGACAACCGGCGCGTTTCAACGATCGTGCGAAAGCTCGAGGTGGAACTCGGGCGGCGGTTTCGGCACTTCATCTGGAAGGGCCTCCACATCACGGTCAACGGGGACACGCTGGAGGCGTTCGACCCGCTCTACCTCAACCCGGAGGCCGAGATTTCGGGCGCGCAGCTCTTCGGCGAGGAGATGCGCTTCGAGGTCCGCGCCGACCCGGTCGACCCACGGAAGACGGGGTGGGTGCGGGTCCGGTTCACGGAACTGCCCGTCCACGCGTGGCACAAACTCTCCAACGAGGAGAAGCGTCGCATCGGACTGTCTAAGGGCGCTGGCGTCTCCATCGTGCGCGGCGGTCGCGAGGTGGACTACGGCTGGTTCTTCATGGGGAGCAAGCATCGCGAGAACTACGACGACTGGTGGCGCTGTGAGATCCAGTTCGATCCCATCCTCGATGAGGCGTTCGGCATCACCCACACCAAGCAGCAGGCTCGGCCGCAGGCGCACCTCATGGAGGCGCTCACGCCGGACTTGGAGGCGACCGCGCGCGCGCTCAGCGGCCGCGCGCGCAAGGCGCACATGGCAGTGAAGGCGAGCGATCGATTTTCCGAGGCGGAGCGCATCGCCAACGAGCGTGACCACCTCCTCCGTCCGCTGCCTCGCAGCGCCGATCCTACGGCCAAGGCCTTGATGCGAGAGTTGGCGGCGAGCCACCCGGAATTGCGCGAGCGCGCCGATGAGAAAGACCGGTACAGCATTATCGAGCACTCCGTGAAGGACACGTCGTTCTTCACCCTCGCGCATGACGGGGACCGGCTCGTCCTCGTACTCAACCCTGACCACCCCTTTTATCGAGAGATCTACAAACCCCTGTCCGAGGGGGAGGCTCCGCGAGATCCACAGCTCCGCGCGAAGCTTGAGCTGCTCCTCCTCGCGGCGGCGCGAAGTGAGGCGGCCACCCGCGGAAAGGTCCCCGCGCTCGCGAAACATCGGCTTGATTGGAGTAACACCCTGGCCGCGTTCCTGAACGACAAATGACCAACGCGCCCGACATGCCCTGGACCACGCTAGAGCCGGCGCTCCCGAGCAAGGCGTCGCGAGATGCATTCGTGGAGCACACGCGCGCGCTCGCGAAGGTGCGAAGGGATGAGCGCGCCGACGAGGTCCTCGATAAGGTCCGCGCCGAGTTCGTCGCGGAGGTCAAGGCGTCGCGCCGCGCCGACCGGCAGGCGCTGCTCGCGGCCGGGCTCGTGCTGTGCGACCTCGCGACGCAAGGGTGGCTAATGCGAGTGCGCGGCGAACGCGTCGAGATCAGGCCGCCGGAGCCTGTCGCCGACAGGGTCGCCGAGAAGGCGCGCATCCGTCGACAGGAGTTGGTCAAGCGCAACGCTCAGCTCCGACAATCGTCGGTCCAGCGCTTCTTGGACTCGATGGAGCGACAACGGCTCCACAACGGGGCGTACGTTTCGATCTACTCGCTCATGCGGGACGGACGCGAACTCGCGGAGGGACTTCGGGAGGCGCGCACGCACCTCAACAACGGGTGGGCCGACGTGCTCTCCAACCTGGTCGAGCCGTACCTTCAGTTCGTCACCGAGGAGGCCGCCACGTGCGCGTACACCGGGCTGCGCCTCATGGACGTCTGGCGTTATTTCCGCCACACGTGGACGAACCAGCATACGAGCGTGCCCGGACGGACGATGCTGTTCCTCGTCCGCGACCGCGCGGCCGCTAACCATCCGGTGATGGGGATCGGGGCGCTGAGCAGCCCAATCATGCAGATCCGTGAGCGGGACTCGTGGATCGGGTGGCACCCCGACACCTTCCTTGAGCGCGTACGCCGAGAGCCGACGCGAGACCTCGCGAAATGGCTTGTGGACACCCTCGACGCTGCCATCGACGAGATCTACGTCGCGGATCTACTCGAGGACAAAGTCCTCTCGACGCGTGACCTCACCGCCCCGTCCGACGCCGCGCTCGACCGGCTCCTTAATGAGGGAGCGGAGCAGCGTCGGCTGCACCATCGCTACGCGCGCACACGGGACCTCAAGCGAAGCCGCGCCGACCTCTCGGGGGATGAGTACTGGGTCGCGCAGGCTCGAACGCACCTGTTCCGCAGCAAGCGCGCGCTCGCGCTCGCGACGTTCCTGCGCGCGCGCGCGGTCCTGAACGAGGCGTTCCAGGGCAAGCCGACGGCGGAGAAACTCGCTGCGCTGGCCGCGACGGGCTACGGCAGCGACGCGATCCGCAGGGTGCTCAAGAAGGCGAAGGCCGATCGCGTCGGCATCGCGGTCGCGGACATCTCCGTGTGCGGTGCCGTGCAGCCCTACAACGCGCTGCTCGGCGGCAAGCTCACTGCGATGTTGGCGGCGAGCCCGGAGGTCGTGCACCAGTACCGTCGTCGCTACGCGGGCGCGGAGAGCGAGATCGCGTCCTCCGTCGCGGGGCGGCCCATTGTCCGCGCATCGAAGCTTGTACTCCTCGGCACGACGTCGCTCTATGGCGTCGGGTCGAGCCAGTACAACCGCATCAAGATCCCCGCCCACCGCCTCGGCGGCGCCGACAAAGACGTCATCCGCTACGAGGAGTTGGGGCGCTCCGCAGCATTCGGCACGTCGCACTACTCAGAGGAGACCGTCGACGCGCTCGTCGATCTCGTGCAGCAGTCCGACGCGCAGAGGGTGAACAGCATCTTCGGGGAAGGCGCCAGCCCCAAACTACGCAAGGTGAGGCAGGCACTCGAGTTGCTGAGCCTACCCGCTGGCATGCTCCTACATCACCACCGCCCGCGCATTGTCTACGCGGTGAGCTTGGTCAGGAACCTCGCTGACTACCTCATCGGCCTCGCTAGGCAGCCGGACTACATCATCCCCGCAGACGCGGCCGCCTCTACTGCTGCGATTGGTACGTGGTGGCGAGAGCGGTGGCTCAGGCATCGGATTACCTCCGACCAAGTGCTTGAGGAGGTCGCGCGGCACACGCGGGTGCATCCGGTCACCCACGGCGCGCGCGTGCCGCACCAGCGCGCTTCGACCCAGCAGCCCATGTTCACCGACCATTCATGAGTCCTAAGAAGCCCGCGCGGCCTCGCGCAACTCAAGTCGCTGCGGCGAAGGCGGTGGTGCGGTGGTACCTAGACCAGCACTTCCGCCAGCCTTCTGACCCTGGCGTGGTCGAGATGTTCTGCGAGCCCTCACGCGTCGGCTCGTTCGCCGTCGACCGTCTTGCTTTGCGTGCGGGCGATGGCCGAGCGCTCTTTCGCCTCCTCGTCGCCACCGCGATGTTTCAGCGTCGACAGGACGTGCAGATCCTCCGCATCTTGCAAGGGATGGGCGCGTCGGACGCGGCCGAGATCTCCGACGCAGCAAAGCTCCTTGCGCTAGTCGACGATAGCGACTGCGCGAATATGCGCACGACGCAGGCCCTCGCGGAGGCGTGTAATCTCGACAAGGATCCACAGACGCGCAAGGGATGTTGCAGCGCAAACCCGAGCGTCAACTGTCACCTCAAGCGACACACTGTCCTCCTTAAGCGCTACGGCCATTTCGGGAAGGTGCCGACGTCGATCGCCCTGATGGTCAGAGAGTCCGGCGCGGAGGACCTCTCCGGTTTGCACCGACTCGTGATGGAGAGAGAGCGAGACCCGCTGGCGCGCGCCCAAGCGCTTGAGCGCGAACTCTCTCGCGCTTGGCGAGTAAGCCAGAAGATCGCGAGCATGTTCCTCTCCATGGTTACGAACCCAGACCTTTCCCGGGGGCTCGCGCCGTGGTCACAAGGCATCGACTGGAGCTACTACGTCGTCGTCGACAGCAACGTCGACCTCTTCCTTGCGTCAATCGGGTACAAGGGGACCGGAACTTATGATGCCCGCCGCGACTTCGTCCGCGAACTCGCGCGGGGCATCGACCTGACCGAGTTCGACGGCGCGCTACAGTCCTACAACCCGCGCTTGGTCCAGCAGGCGATGTACCTGTTTATGAGCATCGCCAACCGCCGGGCGGCCGAGGCTGACTGCATGCACCTCGCCCCGATCCCGTGCGTTACCTGCCCAAGCGCTGTTCGACGCCGGTGTCCCGCAAGACCTGCGCTGCCTGCGAGCCAGTAGCCCCCGAACGTACCTCGTCCTGATTTCACTGCTGTGGCATCTTGGAATACGATGCCGGCGGGGTTTTCTGGCTTGGCGCCGAACTGGAACTATTGGCGCTGACGATGATGGGTAGTTCGAGGATTTCTGACGCGACTGGGGAAGCGTGGACTACGCAAGGGACCTACGCAGTGGAAAAACCATCGTGGCTGAAGATGCCAAGCCGGGGCGACTCTACGAGTGGCTTTGCCCCGGCTGCGGTGGTCGCGTCTCTCTTCGTGACGGCGGCAACCGACGAGCGCACTTTGCCCACCGCGCTGGAGAAGGCACGCCTGCATGCGACGAGTACTTCCCCAGCATTGGAGGCGGTGGTGATAGTGTCGCGCGGTCTCTCTCTGAGGTCGAGGACGACCCGTCGGAATTAGGCTTATTGCTCACCCAACTCGATGGGCGCTGGGGCTTAGGACTCCGCCTGCCGGAGATTCCAAACGATGAGTTGGGGGAGACGTCGCTCGGAGAACTGCGGTCTGCGTTCGTGGACATCTACGCGGGGCGCGACCAACTGCTTCGAGTCAGCGCGCTGGATCTGCGCCCTGGCGTAGGAGCAGCGCGCGTTGACGTGGTGCCGAGCCTTCAGGCGTTTCAAACGCAAGCAACTGGCTCGTGGCCGGCCTTGGTTGCCAAGGAGCGGTGGCTCCTTGCGTCCCGAGGGCTCGAAGCCAAGGGCACGTTGTTCCGCCTCCGTCGCGGAGAGTGGACGAGGCTCCGCAACGGCGCAGGTGTACACGAAGGTGAAGGACTCGTCGTGCTCGGCGTTTCGCGCCCGCAAGCCCCGATCACCGCGGAGTTCCGTACACGGGTGTTCGTCGGTGGCGACTCCTGCTGGACCTATTGGGAGGTTCAACTCCCGACCGAGCCCGACGCGAACGTGCTCGACTGGCTGCACCGACTCGGCCACACGGTCATCCCGAGGCCGTGGAGCCTCGACCTCGCGACGCCTCCCCGCGCGTTGGACGAGAACGGCGCGCCAAGCTTCTGGGTCACCGATGCGCCGCTGGTCGCGCTCGCATCTCCTCGACGTCGCGAGTCGGCGACCGTTTCGCTAAGAAGCGATGCGAGCGCGAGCAGCGTCGGCGTAACGGCGAGCGAACTGCGGGACGCCATCATAGCGATCACCTCGCCGCAGGTCGGGCCGGCGAACCTCACGGTCGCTGCCGAGCGTAGCGCTAAGCTCGATGTCGTCTTCGTCGCACGCCCACCTCGCGAGGTGCTCTTCGAGCAGTTGCTGAAGACGCCACGCGTGAGGATCTGGCTCGGCGATGTGCTCATCGAGGCGTGGAAGGACTCATCGAAGAAGGTTCCGATCCAACCCTCTCTGCCAGAGGTGCGCGTTGACCTAGGCTCGGAGAGCGCCCGCGCATGCGTGACGATATGGGAGAGCGGGAAGCGTCGGACGGCTCGAGGTCTCGATCGTCGCAACGCGGAGAGGGTCATCGCGGAGGCGCTCCCCGTAGCCTCGCGCATCGAACTGGACGCCGACAATTTCGGACGAGTCGAACTTACCCCAGCGCGTGTCTCGAGCGAGGGGGTCAGCCGTGCGACCGCGCGCGATAGGATGGGTTGGTTCGACCACGTCTCCAGCCTAGCCACGTCGCCAGAACAGTACACGGCGACGACGCTCCTCAAGCATCCGCGCGCTTCGACGTCACTCACGGTGCGACGCGTCGGGGGCCCCGCGCTCGTTCGCGGTCGACTGGCTTCCCGTCGGCGCTATGAAGTTGGAGGCAAGCGTTGAGAAAGCTCGGAGACTTCTTCGGGGAGCGGAAGTTCCCAGAAGATCAGGAGACTCGAATTTCACAGGCAGTGGCGTCCAAAGACGGCCTGCCCGCGCAGGTGTTCCGCAGCTACGCGACGAGAACACACACGTTCCTCAACGGCTTCGAGAAGCGTGAGTCCATCAAGGGCACTCGTCCAGGTACGCCCTTCTATCGAAAACGAGCCGTCGAGATACTTATCGACTGGCTGGGCAAAGGACCTAAGAAGCAGAACGCGTGGATCATCTATAGACAAGCCGCCATCCTCTACATGCAAGCAGAACTGGTGACGCTCGACACCTTGCTATCGGAAGTCCCTGCTCCCGATACGCTCAGCGTCACGGAGGCGCTTAAGCTGACGTGTAGTCGAGCGACGGAGTACGAAGTCTCCAAAGACGACGTGCTTCGATTTTACGACTTGTGGGGAATCGAGCGCACTCCAGACTTCGAAACCTCGATCGATGACTGGATGAAGCCCGATGAGGACGCCCTCCAGAGACGTCAACTTGCGACCGCCACCACTGCGGTCAGAGAGTTGAAGAAGGCGGTCGCGGCCAGCGCCCTTGAAGCTGCAGCGTTGAGGCAGCAGATCGAACGGACGGAGCAGGCCGAGGCCGAGACGCGCAGCGCGCAAAAAACACTCACCGATGCCGCGCACAAACTGGAGGAGTCTGTAGCGGCGCTCGCCGACGAGGTTCGGCGAGGAGGAGCGCGCCTGAACGCGCTTGAGGGAGGCTCCAAGGACTCCGTCTCCACATCGACGCTGACGTCGGAGATCCAACGCCTCGAGGCGTCCACGAAGGCGGCGCTCAAGACCGCGACGGACGCCGCGCGCGCGACGGTCGCGGACGCGTTCAACACCAAGCTCTCACGGACGAAGGAGGAGTTGGAGAAGGAGATCCGAGACCTCTCCTCCAAGCTGTCTGAGGCGACGGAGGGCGCGGCGCCCGCCAAGAAGCTCTCCGCCCAGCCAACACCGTTCTCGGTCGCGCACCGCACACCCAGCGAACCGCTCAAGGATGTCGTCGCGCTCCGACGGGCGCTCACGAGCGCGGCGCGCGCCCGAGGTGTTGACCCGTCAATGATGCTGCAAATCCACGCCGCCATCGCGGCGGGGCTCACGCCCGTCCTGCTCGGCCCCGCCGCGCTCGCGGCGCTCACTGCGTACGCGGACGGCGCCTGCAGTGGGCGCCTTATGGTCATTCACGTTTCGCCGAGCGCACTCCAACCGCGCGATCTCGACGACCCGCCAGGTGGTGGCCTCTTGGAGGCTGTGCGCGCCGCGAAGGACATCGAAGGACTTTCGCTCGTCGTCCTGGAGGGCGCGAACCGTTCGCCGATCGAGGGCTCCGTCGTGCCGTTGCTCCAGATGCTGGACCTTGGGCTCTCACCGCTCGCGCCCGCGCGTGGCCTTCGCCTCTCTGCCACGCTGGTCGCAGGCGCGACGACGGTGCCTGTCAGTTCGCAGATGTGGAGCTACGCGACTGCCGTGTACCCTGCACCAACCACAGCGAACAAGCAGGCCGCGTCGACCTCTGGCGCGCTCGCGTTGTCGAGCGAACTCCTCACTCCGGGCGATCCGCCCACGGAGATCGTCGATTCGCTCCTCGAATCATGGCCTGATTGCAGCGAACTGCGCCCGGCGCTGGAGCGGCTGGGGGCAGCGTTGACGCGCCTCTACGAGGTACAGAAGGACGAACAGCGCATCGCCGACGCGTTGCTCTCAGGCTTAGTCCTCCCCTACATCGCCACGTCGTTGAACGTCGAGGAGCAGGCCGAGGCGCTGAGCACCGCGAAGGCCACTGACGAACTCGCGAAGGCGCTGGTGCGACTTCGCCGGAGGCTCTGCTGATGGGCGTCGAGGAGATCAGCGACGCGCGACGAGCGGCGGACCTCGGACAACGCGCGCTAGGCCTCCCGGCTTCATGCCCGGCGTCTTCGATCCAGTTCGAGATCTTACGCGCGACCGTATGGGGCATGGCCGCGCCGAGCGGCAGGGTCCACATCAACCGCATCCTCTCCAGCGCCCTCCCGGTCTGGCGACTCCTCACTGGGCGGGCGGCCGCGAGCGAGGAGACGCTCCGGGCGGAACTGCGCGCCGCGCTGACAGATCTGGAAGACGCGGGCGACCTGTTGCAACTGCCCGGCGGCTATTGGGGCCCAGCGACCGCGCGCCTCGTCGAGTTCTCGGCCGACTCGGGGCGACTACTCATCGGGGGCGTCCCGTCGTCGTTGCTGCCGCTCCTTCCCGACGCGCTCGAGTATCACGGACCGCACCGGCACCTCGCGAAGCCCGCGCCGGAACTCGCCGCCGCGTTGCCCAAAGAAGACCTCTCGTCATGGTCCCGGCGCCCCAGCCCCCCGCTCCAAGAGTGGGCCCGCGAGGTGATCGAGTCGCTCGAGCGTCAGCCCTACTCTCCGACGAGCGCGGAGTCCTTCGAGTTCTATACGCCGTCGAGCGCTCAGCCTGGCACCCCACAGTTTCGACGCTGGAGCGACAACCCCGGCCCCAAGACCACGACGATGCTCGCTCGCCGAGTGCGGATCTACGGCGCGCGAGAGTACCGCCTCGTGGACGTGCGCGCCGCGCACATCGTCGGCGCGTGCGACCTCGAAGGCGTGGACGTGCGCCGCCTGATGTACGCGCTGGATCTCGCGGCGAAGAATCCCGTCCGCGCGAGGCGCCTCCACAGAGAGCGCGCTGAGTGGTTGTTTATGAGCGAGTTGCCGCGCGCTGAGCAACGCACCTTCGCCGCGTGCGGAATGCTGACGATCCCGGATGAGCGTCCCTTCGAGAGGCGCTGGACCTTCGTACGGAATGAAGAACTCGCGCTCGGCATGCTCCGAGAGCTCGGGATCACGCTGGAGAATCGAGCATGAGCGACCAGGTCGAGCTTGGCGTCAACGAGATCGCGCAGCGCATTCATCTGCGGTTGCGCCGTTACCTCGAAGCCCAGTACCACATCCGAAACTCAGCGCTCATCGAAGAGCGAGAGATGCTGCTCAAGGAGCCGGGCGGGATCTCCCAACGCCCGTTCATCGAGGTCACGCCGTCTTATGCGGTCTCCGGCAGCTTCTCTGGGCTGAAGGTGCCCGCGCCGGTCACGGGGCTACTGCAGGAGTTGAGCGGCTGGAAGCCGGGAGTCGGCGTGTACCCGCCGTACCGGCACCAAGCAGACGCGCTCGAGCACTTCTTCGCCAAGGGCACGGACAGCGACGACCTAGTAGTCGCGACGGGCACGGGCTCTGGAAAGACGGAGACCTTCCTCTATTCGATCTTGGGCGCCCTCGCGCTCGAGGGGACGGAGCGACGCGCGTCGTACGCGCGCCACGGAGTGCGCGCGCTCCTGTTGTACCCGATGAACGCCCTCGTCAGCGACCAGACCGCGCGGCTCCGGCGGCTCCTCGGAAACGAGCGCCTCGCGCAGTTGATGGAGGAGCGCTGGGGCCGCCGCGCTCGCTTCGGCATGTATACGAGCCGCACCCCGTATCCCGGTGTGCGGAAGGGGGCCAAGGACAAGCGTCACCTCGACACATTGCTCGGCTACTACGAGCGCCTTGAGACGTCTTCTAAGCCAGAGGATCAACTCCTCGTAGCGGCGTTGAAGGATCGAGGCCGCTGGCCTGCGAAGGACGTCGTGCGGTTCTACGCGAGAGACCTTGAGGAGAAGGTCATCGTGAAGAGCGGGAAGCGCGCTGGCAAAGAGAACACGCTCGGACATTGGGACGAGCGCTTCCTGACGCAGCCTGGTGATCGCGAACTACTTACGCGTCACGAGATGCAGGAACAGGCTCCAGACCTCCTCATCACCAACTACTCGATGCTTGAGTACATGCTGCTCAGACCCATCGAGCGGTCGCTGTTCGCGCAGACCCGCGCGTGGCTGGCCGCCGACCCGAAGAACCAGTTCCTGCTGATCCTCGACGAGGCCCACATGTACCGCGGCGTCGGCGGCGCAGAGGTGGGGCTCCTGATCCGTCGGCTCCTGTCTCGTCTCGGCATCGGGCGTGACCGGCTTCGCTGCATCCTCACGAGCGCCAGTTTGGGCGATGGCCCGGAGGCGGTGGCCGCCGGCAAGGCGTTCGCCCGCGACCTGACGGGCGAGACCCCGAAGAAGAGCTTCGAAATCGTCAGAGGGACCCGCGAGGCGCGCTCTGGTTCGCGCGCCGGAACACCTGCCGAGGCGCGCGCCCTCGCGGTGGTGAGCCCGAACGCCTTGGCTGCTGCTGCCGTTGCGCCGAGCGAAGCCGATGTCGTGCTCACCAACGTCGCAAAGGAGCTTGGTTGGTCGTCGCTCCCGAAGATCACCGAGCAGGAGGGACTCGCCGCGAAGCAGCAAGTTTGCCGAGCGTTGACGGGCTTCGGTCCGTTGGAGTTGCTGTTGGAGCAAGCGTCGGGCAACGCGACGGACTTCGCCGAGTTGGCCCGCATGCTGTTCCCGAAGAGCGAGGTGGCCGAAGCCGAGCGCGCGACGGATGGACTCCTTGCGCTCGGGACCTTCGCGCGTCGCGTTGAGACAGGGCGTGAAGAGCAGCCGCTGCTGCCGACGCGTGTCCACTTGCTCTTTCGCGGCCTACCGCCGCTCTACGCCTGCATCAACTCGAACTGCACAGTGCGGCGGAATACTCCCGGGAGGCCGCTCCTCGGTCGCCTCTATACAGAGCCGCGCACGCAGTGCGACTGCGGCGCGCGCGTCTTCGAACTGCTCACGCATCGAGACTGCGGGGCCGCCTACCTCCGCGCCTTCGCGACCAGCGCAAACTCCAATTTCCTATGGCACGAACGAGGTGGAACGCTCTCGGAGTTCGGAAAGCCCCTCCATGAGCTTCACTTGTTCCTCGAAGAGCCGCATCCAGACCAGCGCGGAAAGGTCGCGCCGATGCTCGTCGACGTCCAGACTGGACGTGTCCTCCCCGTCACTACGACGGAGGAGCCTGGGCTGCGCCTCTGTTATCGCGCGCTCGTCGCCGCCGAGAAGGTCAGGAACACGACGACCTTCAGCGAATGCCCAGCGTGTACCCGCCGGACGCAGTCGGGGGGGGCTCTGAAGATCATGGATCTCGCGACGAAGGGCGAGCAGCCCTTCGCTAACCTCGTTCGAGAGCAGTTCGTCTCGCAGTTCGCGACGAAGGAACCGAACGAGCAGCACCCGAACGGGGGGCGCAAGGCGCTCCTCTTCAGTGACGGTCGCCAGAAGGCCGCGCGCCTCGCGCGAGACCTGCCTCGCGAGGTGGAGCGCGACTCCTTCCGCGAAGCGCTGGTGCTGGCGTGCAAAGAGCTGACCGACCTATCTCCGCCACAACCGGCGGTCCTCGATGAGACCCTCTACGCGGCGTTCGTCGCGGTGTGCTCGAGGCACCATCTCCACTTCTTCGATGGGCATGATCAAAAGTCCCTCATCGAGGAGTGCGCGCGCTTTCGGAAGGACTACGGCGACCTCGACACGGCGCTCGCCGGCAAGTGGCGTCCCGCGCCACCGACCAGATTCCGCACCGCCCTGATTCGTCAGATTGGCGACCCGTACTACTCGCTGGCGGCGGCCTGTGCAGCGGTGGTTGAGGCGTCTCCGTCGAAGCTCAAGCTCCTGCAGAAGCGCCTCTCTGGCGTTGGCTCGCCGCAGTTGGTCGAGGACATCGCGAACGCTTGGCTCCGTGAGATGCTCGGCAAGTACGCGTTCGACCCTGCGCTCAGCAAGGACGCGCGCCTCGACGAGTTTGGCTTCTTTCAGCCGCTCCGCGCCGCCGACGCGATGAAGCAGTTCTTCGACGTCCTCCGGACGCGGTCCGGCCTCAGCGCCGCCGACGTTGACAAAGTGCGAGACGAGTTGTTCGAGGTCTTCACGCGTGAGGGCACCGCTGGCGACGACTCCGGTCGCCTCGTCCTCACTGACGGAGTTGCGATGCGCCTCGCGCTCGACGCGGATTGGCTGCAATGCGTCGTTTGCGGACACCTCCAAGAGAAGCCAGTCCTCGGCGCGTGTGGCAACTGTCAGGACAAGCGTCTGGAGAAGCGCGCACCTGAGCACGAGTACATGCGCTCCCGAAAGGGCTTCTTCCGGGAGCCGCTGCGCGCGGTGCTTCGCGGAGAACGCCCTGTCCACATCACAGCGGAGGAGCACACCGCGCAGCTCTCACAGCGTGACGCGGGCGTCGTCTACGCGACGACCGAGGAGTTCGAACTCCGATTCCAAGACGTGCCGCTCGGTCAAGACAAGCCTCCCGTCGACATCCTGAGCTGCACGACGACGATGGAGGTCGGCATCGACATCGGCTCACTCACCGCCGTCGGCCTTCGAACGGTGCCCCCGCAGCGCGAGAACTACCAGCAGCGCGCTGGGCGTGCTGGTCGTCGCGGGACGTCGGTCTCGTCCGTCCTCATGTTCGCGCAGGGCGGCGCGCACGACGCTCACTACTTCGCCAACCCTAAGGCGATCATCAGCGGACCACCGCGCGAACCTCGTCTGAAGGCTGACAACCCGCGCCTCGCGCGGCGGCACGTGAACTCTCACCTGCTCCAGACCTTCTTTCACTCGCGGCTCGACGCGCTCTCGGAGGACGAGCAGGAGGAGATCGCCGCGCGCCGACCTGGGATCATGAGCGCGCTGGGCGACGCCGCCGAGTTCTTCGACGGGACCGGCGAGTTCTCCTTCGTGGAGTTCGAGCGATGGATGAAGGGGGACGTGCTCACCCCGAAGAGCGGGGTCGTCGACGAGGTCGCAGCCTGGCTCCCGCGCGCGATCTTCAAGGTCGATGAGGGCAAGCTCGTCGAGGCGAAGCGGAGGTTCGTCCGCGAGATCGCGGAGGCGTTGCTCCGCACGCTTACGAAGCTCCGCGATGGCCGCAGCGCACCGTCCAGCAAGGAGCCTGACAGCGAAGATGTCTCCGTGGCGGAGGATGAGGGTGGGCTCCTCGACGTCTGCTTCGACCGTGGGCTGCTCCCGTCCTACGCGTTCCCTACCGACCTCTGTAGCTTCGTCATTCAGGAGTGGGACAAGACGAACTCTCGCTGGCGGGTCAACGTGAAGGAGCGCCCTCAGATGGCGAAGGCGCAGGCGTTGAGCGAGTACGCACCCGGGCGCCTCCTCGTCGTGAACAAGCAGACGTACCGCGTCGGTGGCATTTTCATCGACGGCCCACCGTCGGCCGCGCCCGCTGCGGCGTTGTTCGCGCAGCCGCTCAGCCGCTACGTAGGCTGTTCACGCTGCTCGTTCATCTCAATCGAAGGCGGCGCTTCAGCGCGGACGATCGAGGGGGCCCCGTGCCCGGTGTGTCGAACGCCGCTCTTCGTGCGCGAGTACCTGGACCCGCCGGCGTTCTCTCCGGAGGACGCGCGGGCGCTTCGAGAAGGAGATCGAGAGCAGGACATCACCTTCGCGTCGTCGGCGCAGCTCCCCGATCTGAAAATCGCGGAGCAGAACAAGTTTGACTGGCATGAAGGGCCGGGCGTCAACCTGAGCCACGCATACGGAGAGGACATCCTCCTCGTCGTCGCGAACAAGGGTAAGGATGCCGCTGGCTTCAGCGTCTGTGAGAGCTGCGGCGGTGCGTGGCTCGACGGTGAGGAGCCTGAGGGGGCGCACGTGCGCCCGTTCCTGGTCTCGAATCACGTCCTTGAGAGAGACGGCGCGCCTAAGCGGTGCAACGGCGATGTTCGGCGTGGGCTGTTCCTCGTCCACGATTTCCGAACAGATCTGCTGCTCTTGCGCGGCGCGTTTCGCGCGCCGCTCGACTATCAGCCGGGCCAACCTTGGATCAACGACGCGCTGTCGACGCTGGCGGAGGCGCTCGCGCTGGGCGCGAGCCTCCACCTCGACATCGATCCCGGTGAGCTCTCAGCGGGCTTCCGCGAACTACCGGCGCTCACTGACGGCGACAAGGGCATCGCGGAGCTTTACCTCTTTGACACGTCCTCTGGCGGCGCTGGCTATGCAGCCGACGCCGGTGCGCAACTGCAGCAGGTCCTCGACAAGACGGAGGAGTTGCTGCGCAACTGCCCTGGCGGGTGCGAGCGGTCCTGCACGAAGTGCCTCCGCCACTATGGGAACCGCTTCTTGCACAGTCGCCTTGATCGACGGTTGGCGCTGCAGTTCCTCCGCTTCTTCCGCACCGGGGAGGCACCTTCTTTCCCCACAGCGACGGAGCAGGCATGGACACTGCGTCCGCTGAAACGCTTCCTCGAGTTGGAGGGATGGACGACTACGACAGAGCCGACCGGCGCCCTACGCGCCGACGGACAACGCGCACTTACGGTCGGCGTATACCCGGCGCTGCTGGCGAGCGACGTCGCCGAACTGGGTCATCCGACGGCACCATCGAGCGACGCCGTCCGCGTCCTTTTGCCCGACTACCTCGTCGAGCACGATCTGCCGTCTGCCTATCAACGCGCCACCGGCTTGAGTGGCCCAGCGGGGGCACCGCCGCCACGCGCCTCCACGCCAACGGTCCCGAAGGGACAGGTCGTTGAGCTGCGGATAAAGGATCTCCGCCAGGCGGATGACGCCGCGACGCACGGCAAGGTACGCCTCCACGCCGGTGTCGCTCCCAACTCGGACGCCTTCGCCGCGCGCGTCCCCGCTCCGGGGCTGAAGAACGTAGGGTTCGCCGCTGGCGGCTGGCTTGTCCTCCGTCCGGTCGCGACCAAGGACCTCACGCCCGACGCCTGGATCGTCGTGCTGAGGGCGCGGGGCAAGTTCGGCGCGACAGGCGCGAACTGGACGATCGCCCACGTGAAGGAGCTTCCCGGTGACGAGGCGACGCCGCCGCGACTCCAGGTCTCCTATGGCAGCGCGACGGGGAAGGAGTTCCGTCCGCAGCGAATCGACCGCGCGGAGCTCACGCTCGCCGCGACGATCGTGAGCCACGCGGATGAGGCGACCTGATGGCCCGCTTCATCCCCGACGTCGCGCGAGAGGACATCATGCACGACTCGGAGCGAGTCGTGTACGAGGCGCTGCGCGCGTTGCCGACGGGCTTCGTCGTGATGCACTCGCTCCCGTGGCTTCGCCCGACACGAGATCTCGCGGGCGAGCCGCTCCGAGAAGGTGAGGCGGACTTTGTCATCTTGCACCCGCAGAACGGGCTGTTGGTGCTCGAGGTCAAGGGTGGGCAACCAGAGCTGTCAGGGCGGGTGTGGGTTCGCGACGGCAAGGAGATGCGAGACCCGTTCGAACAGGCTCGACGTAGTCGTTACGCGCTCCTCGACGCCGTGGAGGAGCGCACTCGTAAGCGGGTAAACCGAGCGCTCTTCACGCACGGCGACGTCGTGGTGTTCCCTCACGCTAGGTTCGCAGGGCCGTTGCCCCTCAACGCGGAGCCACGCATCGTCGTCGACGCTCCAGAAGTTTCTTCGCTCCCGACGAGAATCGAGGAGGCGTTCAAGGCGTGGGCTCGCCGTGAGACCCGCCTGCCGCCGCCGGTCTTCGCCGAACTCCTCGACGCACTGATGCCCAAGCTGCGCCTCATGCGCTGCGAAGGCGCTGAGATCGCCGCAGAGCGCCAGAGGATTGTGCAGATCACGCTCGACCAACGCGCGACGATGCTCGGCCTGATGGAGAACGCGCGCGTGCTCGTTGAAGGCACGGCAGGTTCGGGGAAGACGCTGCTCGCCCTTGAGTTCGCGCTCACCCTCGCGGCGCGCGGCGAGCGTGCGCTGTTCCTCTGTTTCAACCGGCACCTCGCGGCGTGGCTTCAAGAGCAGGCCAAGCATGATCCACGGGCGCAGAGTATCGGCGCCCGGCTGGAGATCTCGACCTTCCATGCCTACGCCCGCGGGCTCGCGAAGCGCGCTCGCGTGCCTTTTGACGTCCCGGAGTCGGGCGAGCAGTCGTTCTGGGATGACGAGGTCCCGCTCGTCATGGAGCAGGCGATCGAGGTCCTACGGACGCGTGGACAAGCGGAGGAGTTTGACGCCATCGTCGTCGACGAGGCTCAGGACTTTGCGCCTGACTGGTGGGTCACCATCGAATCGCTCTCCCGCGCTGGCCGTGACGGTCGTCTCTACGCGTTCCTCGACTTGAACCAGAGCTTGCGGGGGACCGCGAAGCTCCCGTCGGTTTCGCTGGCGACGCGGTTCCACCTGACCACGAACTGCAGAAACACAAAGACGATCGCGAGGAGCGGAGCGTCGCTCGCACGACTCGACGTGCGACTGCTCCCTGGGTCGCCTGTCGGCGAGCCACCTGCGGTCCGTCGCGCGCCGTCCGCCGCAGCCGAGGCAGGCATTCTGCTCTCGGAGGTCAGGCAACTGCTTCAACAGGGAATCGAGCCGAAGCAACTCGCGCTGATCGGCCCCGCTACACACTCCAAGGGCACCCTCGCCAAGCACACGGAGGTGGACAGTATCCCGCTCATCGATGACGCCGCTGACTGGCGACGCGGTGGAGGCATACTCGTCACGACCGCGCGCGCCTTCAAGGGGCTCGAGGCCGACATCGTGATCGCCTACGGCCTCAACGCGTTCGGCACCTTCTTTTCTCCGACCGACCTCTACGTGGCTTGGACGAGGGCTCGTCACCGCCTCATTCTCGTCTGCCAAGCCGGACAGGTCCGACAGAACATCGAGGCCGCCCTGAGCGAGGCCGCGAAGCAGCAAGACGCCACCACCCCGAGCGGCTCATGAGAAGCACACACCTTGCGTGCATCATTGCTCCGCCTGACGAACTTGCGGTTGCGACCGAAGTAAGAGACGTGCGAGTGCTGCCAGCCGTGCTCGCGACGACAAGGAGCCCGACGCCCTCGACCAGCGCCAGCAGGCGCGCTGGGAGGTCTTCGCCGTGAGCTTGCCGATCGCGATCACCGACATTCTTCACGGGCACGCCGTCGAGTGGGAGCGGCTCGAGTTCAAGGAGAACTGGAACCCGCTCAAGGGTAAGCGTTCAGGGGGGATGGGCGGCTGCAGAAGGAGCAGGCCAGCAGCCGGCGGGAGGCTTGTCGCTCGCTGACGCGGCGTGAGGCATGGGACACGACACGTCGTGGCAAAGGTCGACCCCAAG
>NZ_JAKCFA010000050.1 GCF_024198215.1 Myxococcus qinghaiensis | reverse complement strand
CAGACGGTATCCGCGTGCGGTGAAAATCAAGATGAGCAGCTACCCACGGAAGCGTCCCCGCCCGGTCCGTCGAGCACGCTCCCGCAGGCCCCTACGTCGCGTCCGTTCCTAAAGTGAACGGCATTGCATCTAGGCGTTCGTTCCAGCGGCGGGCTTCCGCGTCGGTTGTTTCGGGAGTGAGGCAGCGAGGATCTCCGAAACGGTCGACGATCCAAACATCAATGAGGCCTTCAGGCTCGATGCGCGCTACTGCCATTACCAGAAACGTGCGCTCGCTAATGTGGGGTCTTGCGTCATAGCGGGCAAGGCATCTGAGACCTGCTGCTACGAGTTCAGGACGGTCCGTTCGCTGCTCGGCGCCAATGATCTCTCCGTCGACCGCTCTGTAAACGTACTTCCCCCCAGGCCGAGGCTTGAAGCCTGCGGTCTCAAGTGAAGGCGGAAATCGATCAGTTTCCCCGGAGTAAGCAACAAAGGCAGTGTAGATGCTTTTTAGGTTTGTTTTGGCTTCCGATTGGTGTGTGCGAATCGTGGCGAGTCGGAAGTTTCCACTCAATATTTTGAATAGTCCTCGCTGGGGCTTGATGTCTCTAACCACGGGAGGAATGAATGCGTCTCGCGCTGCACGCAGCGCTTCCCGGACACGTTCTTCATCGGCAGCTCGCTCCGCCCGCTTTCGCTCGTCCTCAAGGCGTTTTGCACCGGCCCATGCACGAATGAGGAGTGTTTCGCGTAACTCAATCCAGTCTTCAAGACGGGAAATAGGTGAGGAGGAGATCGTCACGCTTGAGCGATAGAGTAGGGCTCCTTCAACGAGCGCGTCAGGTTGATGGGCTTCGCCTTTGCTCGTTCGGGCTACAATCGGTACTTTAGAGAATGGACGAACCTCCAGGACGACGCAGGAGCCAATTTGGTGCGTTTCTAGATCGACGGATGGGTCGAGTTGAGCGTTCACGGTGTTTAATGCTTTGTCGCGGTCACTCCATTGTGAAAGCTCACTGGGACTCAGTCCGCGGATTGCACCGGTTTTGTCCTCGATGCCGAGCACGACGAGCCCACCATCTCGGAGATTTGCCATCGCAGCCACGGCCCTAATGACTTTGCGAGCTGCTGGCTTGTCATGAACGCTTTCTTTGAACTCAATTTCTCGGCGCTCTCCCTGCACGGCGAGTGCTTGTAGCTCATGCATGGAACGGGGAATGGGAGGATGGGGCATGGTCGAGAGCATAGCGCTCTGTGCCATTCTGCGGGGGACGACTTTGTTGAGGGAGAACGAAGGCCCTTCGGTGCGCGGGGTCCAAAGGTACTTGACCGTTGTCAGTCGACTCGTGAAGCTTCATCCTGAAGAAGAGGCTCTAGGCTGTGGACTTGGTTCCCTTTCTCCGGCTCGGCCCGGTGCTGAGGGGAATCAGTATCATCCACAGTGCTGGCCACTTCTGCATCCACCTCGCCGCGCTCGGCGGAGGTCGTCTCGCGCGCTGCGCGCAGGGCATGCGCATGCCGGGCCTGCAACCCTTCCAGCGAGAAGCTGGCGTGCAGCTCCTGGCGGGAGTCGGCGCCGCCCATGACGAACTCCTTCAAGCGCACCATGGTGTTGAAGTCGGTGGGGTTGTCGACGCGCACGCGGCCCTCGGCGAGGGCCTCCTCGAAGCCGAGGAGGTAGCCGTCAATCATCTTCAGGGCGTCGTCCTTGGAGACGGCGATGGCGGTGGCGCGCAGCTCAATCAGCTTCTGGTCCGCCTTGGTGGCGATGCGAGTCTTGGCCTCCTCGCGGCGGCGCAGGCAGTTGTGCTCCCTGGAGTAGTTGGCAATGAGGGAGGTGGCGACGCCGAAGCGCTCGGCCAGTTCGCGGTACGAGGCGTAGGACGTCATGGTGGAGCCGTCCGGGAGAGCCTTCACGTCGCCGAAGACGAGGGCCTTGTCGAGCTCCTGGCGCGGGAGGGCGGGCTCCTCGGACTTGAGGGGGCGTCCCAACTTGCGCTGCGCAGTAGGCGGTGCGGGAGGTAGTGCTTCGGGATGCGCGGACGGCGGCGGGGGAAGGAGCGCTTCGGCAGGCGCGGGCGGCGCGAGTTGCGCGGGAGGCGGTTGCGCTTCGGCAGGCGCGGGCGGCGCGAGTTGCGCGGGAGGCGGTAGCGCTTCGGCAGGTGCGGGCGACGCGGGTTGCGCGGGCAGCAGCGGAGGATGCGCTTCGGCACGCACCAGCATCGCGCGTGACGTTTCCGCGAGGAGGCGCTTGCGGCGGCCGAGACAGTCGTGGTGCTCGGCGTACCGGGCAATGGCGCTGTGGGCGACGCCGAAGCGCTGGGCCAACTCGCGGAAGGAGGGGAAGCGCCTCTTCACACGGCCTCGCGTGGTGGGCACCTCCTCGCCCTCGACGAGGAGTCGGTCCACTGTGTCGGGAGGAAAGCGGGGGCCTTCGGCCTTGGTGGGGCGCCCCAGCTTCTTGAGGGGCTTCTTCTGGGCCATGCCTTCTCTCAGCAGCCACTGGAGGGCTGCGCTGCGGTGTCCACGGCCTGGGTGCGCAGGCGTTGCATCAGCCGCGTGCGCTGGCGCTTCAGGCGCTGGTACACCCGCTCGACCTCGGTGGTGTCGCCCTCGACTAGGCGGCTGACGTAGGTGCGCAGCTTCTCTCGCCGGACGACGGTGGCCATGAGGACTTCGACGTCGCTGTGAGGCAGGGTGCTCCGGGCCAGGTGCGCCAGCACGGCGTCGCGCTTTACGAAGCTGCGGCGGGCGCTGAGCCGCCTGGGGCTCTCCACCGGCGTGGCGTGACGGGTGTCCGGCAGCCACTCGGCGAGTTGCTGCTGCGTGTACGTCTCGTGCTGCTCCGCGCGCTCCTTGCGCAGAAAGCGGAACACCGCGCGCGCCGTCTGCTGGCGCAGGCGGACTGCCGTCCAGTCACCCCAGCGGGAGAGAGGGAAGGCGCGTGCGACAGAGAGGAAGGTGGCAAGAACGAGCTGGTCCAGGTCCTCCCGGGGCACCGCGCTGCCGAGGAGGCGGCGGCGCAGGCGCCGCAACATGGGGGCGTAGGCGGCGGCGAGGCCCGCCGTCCACGCGGGGCTGGAGGAGGCCTGTATTTCGGCCACCAGGGCCCGGGTGAGGGCTTCCCGCTCCGGGTACGTCTCCTCGCGCGCGTCAGCCAACGCGACCAGCACCGATTCGAGCGTGGCGTGGCGCGCGAAGGCGGGCTGCCGCGTGCGCGCAGTCGCGAAGACGGCCTGGTGCCGGGGGGAGAGTGCCTCCACACGCAGCAGGCCCAGGAGGTGGCCG
Organism: Myxococcus qinghaiensis; assembly: GCF_024198215.1. Taxonomy (GTDB): domain Bacteria; phylum Myxococcota; class Myxococcia; order Myxococcales; family Myxococcaceae; genus Myxococcus; species Myxococcus qinghaiensis. The sequence goes on along the minus strand of NZ_JAKCFA010000050.1, from coordinate 21,561 downwards.
AAGAAGTCACTCACCGAGGACGGGCCTCCCACCACTCGCGCACCAGCTCGAGGAAGTCATCCAGCTGCATGGTGACGAGGGGCGTCTGCCCGTCGTCCTTGCACACAGCCAATGGCCAGCGGCCCGGCGGGCACGTCTCCACCGCCTGGCGCATGGCCTCGCGGACGTTGGTGCGCTGGTGAGCCTTCGCCTCCAGCCAAAAACACGGCACCTCGACGTCAGACACCTCCTGGCCGGTGCGGTACTGGAGGCCGCGGCGGATGAGCGCTTGCGGCATGGCGTCGCGGAAGCGGTGGACGAGGGCGCGCTCGAAGTCCGCGCCCTTTCGACGGGAGGCGGCGCCACTCATGAGAGGCCCCCGCCCTCGTCCAGCAGCCGCTCCATGTGCCCGCCACGGCTCATGCGCACGGCGAGGCGGCGAGCCACCTCCAGTGCGCAGCGGGCGTCCGCCATGGCGCGGTGAGGCGTGGGGCGGTGGATGCCGAAGTGCTTGGCCAGGGCGTTGAGGGAGAGGGACTCCACCTCGCCCGTGGCGAGCAGCGGCCACGCGAGGCTGGCGGTGTCGAGGCGGTGGTAGTCGACGGAGGGCAGGGGCAGCTCGGTGCGGCGGTAGCCCTCGACGAGGAAGCCCCAGTCGAAGCTGGTGTTGTGGGCAGCCACGAGGGTGCCTGCCAAGAGCGGCGTCACGGTGGCCAAGACTTCCCGTAGGGGCAGGGCGTCCCGCCACTCCTCGTCGGAGTAGCCGCACACGGCCAGGGCTGCGGGGTCGGCGTCGGTCAGCCGCGTGGGCTGCACGCGCGCCTCGTACTCCGCCAGCACCTTGAGGCTTCGGGCGTCGACGCGGAGGATGGCCACCTCCAGCACTTCGTGCCGGGAGGAGTCCAACCCCGTCGTCTCCAGGTCGATGAAGGCGAGCGTCCGCAGGTGCGGCGGGAGGCTGGGGAAGAGCGGCTGGCGGAGCGCAGAGACAGGAGTGGTGTCGGAAGCAGGGTGAGCGAGCAGCACTATGCGACCTCTTTGGCCCAGAACCTGGGCGAGTGGTGTTTGGCGGCGAGGGAGTCCAGCTCGGCCTTCAGCAGCGCGACGCGCGCGGTGCCCAGGCGCTTGCCCGCGTCCTTCAGCAGCGCATCGAGGGCCTTCTTCTCGACGCTGGCGAGGCGCTGCATCAGCTCCTCACGGGGGAGGCCGGTGGCTCGGGCCAACACCGCGACGGTGGGCTCCAGCGGGTAGTCGAGGCTGGCGACGTTGAACATGCGGTAGCGCGTGCCGGCGAGGACGAGTTCGTCCTTCTCGGCGAGGTGCGCGCGGAGGACGCCCTCCAGCTCCGCCTTGCGTGCGCCGAGAATCTTCGCGAGGTGGGCGACTTCCTGGCGCTCGCGGGCGACGGACTCCAAGTCAGCGGTGTCCTCGCAGACGACTTCGCGTTGGCCCGTCAGCGCTCGGGCGTAGGCGGGGCAGTTGCGCCGGTGGTCGCAGTACACGCAGTTGGGGTTGAGGCGGGCGGGGAAGGACTCCGAGGACTCCATCTGCTGGCCCAGCGTCTCGACGTAGGCGAGGGCGGCGTCCAACTGCGCCTCGGTGCGCGTCGTCTCCTGCAGCACGCCGTGGCGGAGCATCCACATGGACAGGCGCACCTTCTTCGCCCAGGGCCACATGCGGCGCGCGGCGAGGGCGTAGAGGCTGAGCTGGAGGCTGGAGTCCAGCTCCTCGCGGGTGAAGAGCTGGTGGTTGGACTTGTAATCAATGACGTGGACTGTCTCGTCGTCCACCCAGTCGACGCGGTCGATGAAGCCCAGGACAGTGTGGGGCCCCACCGGCAAGCGGAACTCCTTCTCAACGGCGAGGATGTCGCGGGCGTCGACACGCCCCTGCTGGCGGACGAAGTCCTGGAGGATGCCGAGGCCCTGCTGGAAGAGATCCAGGCCGGCGAGGCCCGAGGCGGCCCACTCTTCACGGTAGAGCTGGAGGGCGCGCTCCTCGGAGAGTGGGCCCGCGTACTCGGTGTCGATGACTTCCTGGAGGAGCCGCTCGAGGACGGCGTGCAGCGCCTTCCCGAAGCTCAGGGGCACACCGGGCTCGGCGGTGTGCTTGTCGAGGTAGTGGAGCTGGTAGGACAGCGGGCAGGCCTCGAAGCGGCTCAGCCGGCTGTATGACAAATGCTCGTTTCGCAGGGCGCTCATGACGTGGGCCTCCGGGCCAGTGCAGTGGCGTGTCGTGAGACAGTCATCACGCTCTTTTCGAGAGACACATCAAGTCGAAGCGGGGAGGCAGAGTGGCCTCCTGCGTGTGTTTCACAGGCGCGGGGCACGCTCATGGCGACACCTCGTCCGCGGAGGCCGGCCGCTTCTCGAAGGACATGACGCGTGAGCCAGGGAAGGCGGACAGGACGCGCACCAGCGTGGCGGCGTGCTCCGGAGTGAGCTCCTTCCGGCTCTGCCCTGTGTACGCGGGGACGAGCCACACCTCTCCGTAGGTTTCGGAGCGGAAGCACACCTCGGCGCCGAGAGCCTTGAAGCTGGCGATGTCCTCGGTGGTGAGGCCGCGCAAGTCCGGGAGAGAGGACACGGTGTCCGGCTCGCTCGGCGCCTTCACGTTGAGAGGAGGAGCTGCCGGCCTGGCCTGCTTCGGAGCTGCGCCGTGCAGCGGGTGGCCGAAGAGGTCCAGGGTGCCGGTGGCCGGACGCGGCGATGAAGAATCCACTGGGGCAGGTGACGGCACGGCCACTTCACGACGAGGGGCGGCCTGGCCGTTCGCCTTCAGCCACTCAGTGCACCTGGAGACGCCAGGAAGGGTGCAGCCGCCGTGGGAGAGGTAGCGCAGGCAGCGCCTCCCCTCGCCGGGGACGTACTTCTCACACGTCACACCGGCAGGGCGCTGGGCAGCAGTCGTGGTGGAGAGGTGGTGTGTGAGGGCCATCCGCGCTGTCCAGCGGCATGTGGAGTGGCCGCTACCAGGTAAATGCGGTGGCTTGAAGCGAAGTGGGACACGGGACGATTTCGACGGAATTCTTTTCGAGTTTCGTGGCGGGTGGACTCACGCCGAAGGGCCAGCCCGAGCGGTTGATACACGTCACGCGAGGACAAAGGCCGTGTCCTCGAATTCGGGGACATGGACACGTGCGCCTTCACGAGGGGCCACGAAGTGCTGTCCACCTGGCCACTTGCGGGACGGTGGTGTGTCCGTCGAATTCCTCAACAACGGCGCAAAGTTAGGCCGAAGTGGACAGGTGGACAGCATTTTGAGGGGTAATGCCACATTGGTAAGCCCACCTCCACGCGACCAGCCTTTCGGATTCTCAGCTTCATTCCGGTGGGGAGCTGCGTGAATAGCGGTACCCGTAGAAAGCTGTCCACAGTGTCCACTTCATAGTTAACAATATAAATACATAAATATAATCAAGAGTTAGAGAGGAGAAGGGGTGGACAAGGTGCTGTCCCGGTGTTGTCCACGGTGTCCACACGGCCGTCCACGCCGGAACCGGCCAGAGGGAGGCCGCACCAGCAGGGGAGGGCTCCGCGGCAGACGGGCGGCTGGTGGAAGGAGTGTGAAGAGGCACGCCTCCCGCTGAGTCCGTCCTCAGGAAAAGGCCCTGGCCACGAGCGGCCGACGCCCTTCGGGCGACTCCAACGCGAGTCAGCGAAGGTGGCCCAGGCTTTGAAGTCAGGCATGGCCTGGAAAGCCAGCGGCGCCCTCTGTGTAAAGTTGTCGCCCCGCTACTCTGGCCGACTCACCGGGGCTGGCTGAGACATGGTGACAACGATGTTTCACGTAGCGCACGTCCGCCCGCGTGGACTCATGTCCCGGGGCCTGTCGTTGAACTCGCGACGCAGGGTGTGAATGAGACGTCCACAGGAAGGCAATGTGGGACTACGAGTCACTGGGCATGGATGTCGCAGATGGCCGGCGCGGACATGTCCCCGAAATGGGCCCGGGGACTTTGTCGTGACGGAGGCCAGCGGCAACTGCGTGCCGTGCCCTGCCATGCACTCATAGGGGAAAGCCCGCCGCAGTGACGAAGGAGGGGAGTCTCGTGAGTCCGAAGTCTCAAGGAGTGCTAGCGGGCGAGGCGATGCGACTCCGCTTCCGCTGTCCTCCGCTTTGCGGGTGGCCCGCGCCAGTGGACATGTCTGTCGTCTGCGGCCCCGCCGAGCCTCGCGGATTACCGTAGCCGGCTCCCTCGCAGACGAAGCGACGCGCTCCGCCGCCCTGCCACGTGCAGGCGACTGGCGAGGGCTGTCGTTGGCCACCACGAGGCGGTAGCGCCTCCATTCCACTTCACCCGGCCTCCGCCACGTGCAGGACGCCCGGCAGGACAGGCATTCCACAGTGAGACGGCGTTGGAAGACTCTTCACGAGGGGCTGGAAGCCTCCCTCCGCACAGTCCAGGCAAAGCGCGCATTCGAGGAGATGAAGCTGCACCAGCCGTGCCTTGCTGCCTTCGATGGTCCCGAGGCCCTCGTCAGCTACCTCGCCAACCCGGAGGTGGACGCCGAGGAGAAGAATGGCCTCTTCGCGGAGCTGGTGAGGCTGGTGCGGACGCCCGCGTCCGAGGTGGCCTGGGCGCTGCTGTGGCTGGGCCTGTGGCCGGGGTTGGACTCCGTCTACCAGCGGCGGCTGAAGCACTTCGCAGGCGCGGCGGACGAGCTCGCCTCCTGCCTGGCCGCGGCCTTCACCGCCCTGGTGAAGCGCGTCAACCTGCACACCACCCACCGCGTGGCGGCGACGCTGGTGCGCAGCACGGAGCGCGACGTCATGGACGCCTGGCGGCGAGCCCGGTGCGAAGATGTCCAGCACGCCAGGTACCAGGAAGTGGAGGAGGCGGTGGCCGCGGAGGCCGCAGTGCTGCCCGCGGCCCTGGCGGAGGTGGGCCTCTCGCCGAGGATGCAGGTGGAGTCCCTGGTGAAGTGGCTTCGCCCTCTTCGCGGTGGAGACATGAAGCTGGTGCTGTCCGTCCTCCTCTTGGACGAGGACCAGGCGGAGGCCGGGGCACGGCAGGGGCTGACGCCGGCGGTGGCGCGAAAGCGCTTCCAGCGAGCCCTCCTCCGCATTCGCAAGCAGGTGGAAGCCGAGGGCGGCCCGACTCCTGAGGAGGAGAAGGTGCCAGCGGGCACACGGCCCAAGCCCCGCTGAAACACGAAAAGAATTCAATGAGAAATGTCGGCTGTCCCACGACGGCGCGAAACACCGCATTTGTAATGGAGAGGGACCCAAGTCAGTCAGCCCTCCAAGGCACTCATGAACATGACAATGCTGATTGGTACCAGTGTCCTGGCATTCGCCAGAGTCCCCGTCGGGGATTCGCGGACAGCGGAAGGCGTCCACACGCGCGCTGAAGACAGCGCGAAGGCCAAGGCGGCGCGCGAGTGGCGGATTCCCGAAGACAGCGACTTCATTCGACTGCCAGGCCTCTTCCGCCGTTGGGAGTTTCAGCAGGTGGTGGACACGGACGCGGACTTCCACATTGAGGCGGCGGGCTGCGCGGAGGACGGCACGGAGTTGTTTTCCGTGTACCGGCGCGAGAATGCGTCCGCCTCGGGCCAAGGGGAGGGCTGAGTCACCATGGCCAACATGTGGGAACAGACGGAGGAGATGGCGAAGCGGCACGAGCAGGCAGGGGGCGTCTGGCTGAAGCTGGCGAATGACGGGGACACCGCCGTCGTCGTCTTCCTGGGCGAGCCGTACCCGCAGGAGGTGTGCTTCCTCAACAACAAGTACCTCCCCTTCGACGAGAAGCTGCGGGCGCAGGGCCTCAAGCCCTCGCTGCGCGTGGCCCTGAATGTCGCCCTCGCGGACACGCGAGAGGTGAAGGTGGTGGAACAGGCCGTCACCTTCTTCAACACGCTGAGGGAGCTCCGCGCGAAGTACGGACTGGAGAAGTGGGCGTTTGAAGTGAAGCGCCACGGGGCCGCCAAGGACCCGAAGACGACGTACTCCATTCTGCCCGAGCGCCAACTCACCTCGGAGGAGGTGAGTGCCTTCCAGGCGTTGCGGCAGCACGACTTGCCGAAGCTCTACGCAGCCGAGGCGGAAGGAGGCGTTGGAGCGTCGCCGAGTGCCACCAGCGCGAAGGCGAATGAGCCCGTCGACGTGAAACTCGCACAGGGGATTGCCGCCGCGCTGAAGGCGCTGCCGCGCGAGGCGGTGGACCGCTTCCTCAAGCGCTTCGGCGTGCAGCGGATTCGGGAGGTGCCGGCTGCGAGGGGCGAGGAAGCGCGCACCTTCGTCGAGGGGCTCGTCGCGGAGTACTCGGGCGAGGGACCCGCGGACGTGGACCCCTTCGCCAGCTGAAGCCCGCTTCGTAGTCGCGACTCAATGTGCGTGGGCCGCCGCCCAACGGCGCCTGCGCGCCTTTCCAAGGAACTCCAATGCAGAACGACTTCTCCGAAACCACCGGGGACGGGAGGGGCTTGTCCTCTCCGCGCCCCAATGACGACCTGCCCCAGGAGCCGGTGGCACTCACCCGCCCGGAGGCCGCCACGCTGCGTGTGCGCGTGGGCTCGGGGCTGTGCCTCGCCGCGGGAGAGGTGCCCCCCAAGGTGCTGGAGGGGCTGCTGCGGGCCCTCAGTCTCCCCAACCCCGCGTACTGGAAGCTGGTGCGCTTGGGGAAACGCCCAGGCAGCGAGCCTGAGAAGCTGCACTTCCTCCAGCAGCAGGGCCGGGAGATTCGGCTGCCGCGCGGGGCCATTCACCTCCTGAGGCGCCTGGCGTCGGAGGCGGGCCTGACCCTGGCCCTGGAGGACGCGCGGACGTTGCCCCGAGAGCGCCTCACCCAACTGCCCGCCGTGCCGCTTCGGGACTACCAGGCGGTGGCAGTGGAGAAGCTGGTGAAGGGGACGCAGGGCACGGTGGTGCTGCCCTGTGGCGCGGGAAAGAGTGTCCTGGCCGTGGGGGCCATGGCGCGCCTGCGCACGCCTACCCTCGTCCTCGTCCACACGTTGGACTTGGCCGAGCAGTGGCGAGAGCACATTCGCACCCGCCTGGGCCTGGAGGCGGGCCTTGTGGGCGCGGGAGAAGAGGCAGCCCAGCCCGTTACCGTGGCCATGGTGCAGGCCCTGGCGCGGTGGAGTGATGCGAAGCTGGACGCCTTCCTCGCGCGCTTCGGCCTCCTGGTGCTGGACGAGGCCCACCACGTGGCCGCCAGCGCCTTCTACCGCCTCGTGGACCGCTGCCCGGCCCGGTACCGGCTGGGGCTGACGGCGACGCCGGAGAGGGAAGACGGGCTGACGCCGCTGCTGCGCCTGTACCTGGGCTCCACCCTGGCCGTCGTCTCCCACGAGGAACTCGTCGCGCGGGGCGTGCTGGTGGCGCCCGAGGTGCGGGCCGTGGAGACGGCCTTCGACTACCCCTACTCCGGGGCGGACGACTACGCGCCCATGCTGGAGGCGCTGGCCGGGGACGACGCGCGCAACGCCCTCGTCGTGAATGCGGTGGCCAAGGAGGCGAGGGCGGGCCACGTGTGCCTCGTCCTCACCGGGCGGGTGGAGCACTGCGAGGCCCTGGCGCGGCGCCTCCTCGCCCGGGGGATTCGGGCCGCCGCCCTGACGAGCGCGGTGCCGAAGGCCGAGCGCCGAGCCTTGTTGGAGGCGGCCCGGGAGGGAAGTCTGCCCGTCCTGGTGGCCACCAGCCTGGCCGACGAAGGCCTCGACTTGCCGCGGCTGTCCCGCGTCTTCCTCGTCCACCCCAGCCGCGCCAAGGGCCGCACGGTGCAGCGGATGGGCCGCCTCATGCGTCCCCACCCCGAGAAGCAGAGCGCCGTCCTCTTCGACTTCGTCGACGGACGGGTGCCGCTTCTCCGGCGGCACCATGCCGAGCGTCAGCAGCAGTACGCCCAGGTACTGGGCGGAACCTCGGCCCCGGCCACCAGCCTGGCGCGTGCCGCTGGGGGATGAGCACCCGTGACGCTCCCTGGTGCCACTCCGACGCCGAAAGCTGACGCCATCCGCTCCACGTGGCGGTGGCTGGCCCATGCGGCACACGGGGTGAGTGAAGTCCGCGTCATTCGCCCGGGAGGCGGGGGCCTTGTCGGCCTGGGCTTCTTCGACGACGAGGACGCCTTCACCTCTGCCTGCGTGGAGGCCAACGCCGCCGGCAACGTGTACGTCGGCATTCAGCCACGGCCCCGGCGCTTCTTGGAACTCGCCCCCAATGTCCTCCGGCCCCTCAAGAAAGGCGCAAGCAGTCAGGACATAGCGGTGGTGACGGCCACCGTCATCGACTTGGACCCGGTGCGTCCCAAGGACACGGCCAGCACCGAGGACGAGCTCGCCCACACCCTTCAGGTGGCCGAGGAGGCTGCGGCCTGGTGCGAGGCCCAGGGGCTGTCCCGCCCGCGCCTCATGATGAGCGGCAACGGGGCCCAGCTCTGGTTCGCCCTTCCTCCGCTGTCCCTGGAGGGCGCGCACGCAGACCGCGTCCAGGCGGCCATGCGGGCCTTCGAGGCCGAGGTGCGTGCGCGCTTCCAGTCCGGGCGCGTGCACGTGGACTCCATTTACGATGTGGCCCGAATCATCAAAGTGGTGGGCACGGTGAGTCGGAAGGGGGAGGGGGCAGCCGAGAGGCCACACCGGGTGGCCCGGGCCCTCTCGGGCTTCGAGCGCGTGGAGGACGCGCTCCTGGCCGAGCGCTTCACGAAGGTCCTGCCGGCCCCCGAGGTACTGCCCCTCCCCACCAGCAGGCCGCTGCCCCTGGCCACGCCCGGAGCGACGCCCCCCGGGACGACGAAGGCCCGCCGCACGCCGGAGGGAGGGTACGACTGGGAGCACCCGGTGGAGATGTGCGGCCCGGTGCAGCGCCTGTGGAATGAGGGCGCGGAGGACAGGAGCCTCGCCATTTTCGACATGGTCCGCTTTCTCGCGCACAAGGGGCTGGGCCTCGATGAGGTGACAGCCCTCGTCCTCGAGTACGACAAGCGCGGCCTGGGCAAGCTGAAGGGGCGAGACGGCAAGGCCTACGTCCGCAACGCCTACGAGAAGGTGGTGGCCACCGCGCGTGAGGACGGCACGGTGGCGCCGCCGTGCCACTCACTGCAGAAGCTCGGCTATTGCCACGTCAACACCGCGCCGGAGGTGCGATGCGAGCTGTACGACTTCGTCTTCGATATTGAGAAGGCCGTGGAGAGGGTGCCCGCCGACGCGCCCGCGAAGGAGGTGGAGTACCGCCTCAAGCCGATTCTGGAGGCCATTGCCCACCGGCACCCGGCGCTGCATGACTTCTACCTGGAGTCCCTCCAGCAGCGCTTCGGCCTCGAGGAGGAGAAGCTGCGCCGTGCCCTGGCCCGGGTGACAGGCGCCCGGAAAGCCCCTGCCAAGGCCTCGCGAGACGAGGACTCAGAGGACACGCTGGAGGGCGAAGTCCTCGAGGGCCCGGACGGCTACTACGTGAAGGGCTACGACGACGAGGAGAAGCGCGTCTCCTCCTTCGTCCTCATGCTGACGGCGCGCCTGGAGACAGCCGACGACGAGGTGTACCTGGCGGACGCGCGCACGGACAACGGGACGCAGTTGAAGGGGCTGAAGCTGCCGCTGAAGGCCTTCCACTCGAAGCGGGACTTCATTCGCCACCTGCCGGTGGGGGACATGCAGTGGGTGGGGACGGACAACAACGTGCAGGGCGTGCTGCGCCTCCTGACGCGCAAGGCGGTGCCGAGGCTGCCGGCGGCGAGAATGCTGGGCTACCACCGGCACCAGGGAAAGCCGCTGTGGCTGACGCCTCGGTGCACCCTGGGCCCGGAGGGCTTCCTTTCTCCCTCACCCGTCGCGTACCTGCCGAATGGGGCGACACTCGAAGCCCACGTCCGCTACGAGGAGGCCAGCGACGACGCCTTCCTCGAGGTGGCGCGCGTGGTTTTCGAGTACCTGCCCCGCGTCAACACGCCCCAGGTACTGCTGCCCATGCTGGGCTGGTTTTTCGCGACGCCGCTGAAGCCGCGTCTCATGGAGGCGGCCGGGGCCTTCCCTCTCCTCTTCATTCACGGGACGCAAGGCGGCGGAAAGTCCTCCCTGTGCACGGAAGTCTTCTGGCGACTCTTCGGCGTGGTGCAGAAGGACGCCTTCAGCGCGACGGAGACGGAATTCGCGCTGGTGAAGCTGCTGTCCTGCACCACCTCGGTGCCGGTGGTGGTGGACGAATACAAACCCCACGACATGCCGCAACACCGTCTCCACCAGTTGCACCGCTACATGCGGCGCCTCTACCGCGGGGAGACGGAGGAGAGAGGACGTCCCGACTTGAAGGTGAATAGCTACCCGCTGCATGCCCCGCTGTGCATTGCTGGGGAGACGCGCCCCCAGGAAGCCGCCCTGGTGGAGAGAATGCTGACGGCCATGCCCGAGAAGGCGACGGTACAGCGGCCGGAGTGCAAGACAGCTTTCAGCAAGCTGAAGGCCGTGGACTTGCCCCTCTTCGCCCCTCGCTACATTCAATTCTGCCTGGGCCGGGACTTCGACGCGGACATGCGCGTGGCGCGGGCTGTGGCGGACGTCCTCCTGGAAGGCAGGCAGGTGCCGCCCCGCGTCGCCGACAACGTGACGGCCATGCTGCTGGGCATTCACCTCTTTGAGGAATTCGCGAAGCAGTGCGGCTGCGCGCTGCCCGAGGACTTGGGGGCCCGGGAGGCGGTGGAGGTGCTGTTGTCGGACGTCCTCGAGACGGAGACAGGCGTGAAGAATGCCCTCGACGCATTTCTGGAGTTGCTGTCCGTCATGGCGATTCAGGGCGAGGTGAAACACCGCGTCCATTACACCTTCGACAAGGAAGGGCGCCTGTGCGTCCACCTGGAGTCGGCGTACGACGCGTTTCGAGCGCACTGCAAGCGCATTGACTACCGAGGCGAGGTGGCGGACGTGAAGGCCCTGCGGCGCATGCTGCAGGAGAACCACCGCCAGGGTGGCTACGTTGCTGCCCTGGGGGAGCGCGTCTGCTTCGCCGGGGTGGAGAGTCGCCGCCGCGCCTTCCTCGTGGACTTCGCCAGAACCACCCTCGTCTCGGCCGACGACTTCCCTCGGGTGGACAGAGGGCCTGGCGCACGTAGCGGGGAGGAGTACCTCAATGCGTAGTCTACTGCCGCCAGCCGTCACGCGCGACAAGGCAGAGGCGCAACGGCTGCGCCGCGAGGATGCGGTGGATGTCCTGACCGAGGCCCTCTGGGAATTGTGGGTGCGCCAGCACGCGCGGCCTACGCAAAAGCAAGCCGAGAAGGAAGACACGCATGGCTGAGACGCTGACTCTCGTCTTGTCTTCTTCTGGGGACAGAGCGTCCATGGACTTCGCCCGAGGGCCTGTCGCCCCGGACGAGGGAGACACCACCATGGCGAAGAATGGGACTGCGCGCGCCGCGCGCAAGCAGTTGGCGGACGTGCCACAGCAGTTGGCCGCGCTGGCCAGCATGTCTGTGCCGCAGCTGGCGGAGAAGTACCAGGAGCTGTACGGCGAGCCCACGCGCAGCCGCAACCGGGACTATTTGAAGAAGCGCCTGGCCTTCCGTATTCAGGAGCTGGCCGAAGGGGGCCTCTCCACGCGCGCCGTGGCACGCATCGCGGAACTGGGCGACACGCTGCCCGAGAGCTGGCGGATGCGGCAGGCGGAGGTGGAGAAGAAGCCCGCTGGCCTCCTGCCCGCTGTACCCGACGGCCGCGACGCCCGGCTGCCGCCGCCCGGCACCGTGCTGACGCGTGTATACCGAGGCACGGAGCTCAGGGTGACGGTGCGGGAAGGCAGCTTCGAGTACGAGGGCACGCTGCACCGCAGCCTCTCCAGCATCGCCAAACTGGTGACGGGGACGGCCTGGAACGGCTTCACCTTCTTCGGCCTCAAGGCCGGCAGCTCGGAGGCGGTGAAGTCATGAGCGGCCCCTCCTTCTTTCAGACGCACATGGGGCAGCGGTTCTACGAGGGGACGATGCCGGGGCTCGTCCGTGAGCTGAAGCGCCTCAACGACAACGTGGAGCGACTGGTGGCTGTGGCCGAGCGTTTCGCAAGGTCGCTGCCTTCCTCGAGCGCCGGTGCGGAGACTCCGCCACCAGGGGACTCGGAGGGAAAATGAGGAAGCGCAAGCCGACGCGGGTTCCGACGGACGCGAAGCGCTGTGCCGTCTACACCCGGAAGTCGACCGCCGCGGGCTTGGAGCTGGAGTTCAACTCCCTCGATGCCCAGCGCGAAACCTGCGTGTCCTACGTGCAGCGCCAGCCCGGCTGGGCTCTCGTGGATGAGAGGTATGACGACGGCGGCTTCACCGGCGCCAACATGGAGCGTCCCGCATTCCAGCGGCTGCTTCAGGATGTCGACGCGGGGCTGGTGGACGTCGTCGTCGTATACAAGGTCGACCGTCTCTCGCGCTCCCTCCTCGACTTCGCGAAAGTCATGGAGCGCTTCAACGCGGCAGGCGCTTCCTTCGTTTCGGTGACGCAGAACTTCAGCACGGCGGACGCGATGGGGCGCCTGACGTTGAACATGCTGATGTCCTTCGCTGAATTCGAGAGGGAGATGATTTCCGAGCGGACGAGGGACAAGATTGCCGCCGCGAGACGCAAGGGCAAGTGGACTGGTGGGCGCGTGCCGTTGGGCTACGACGTCGTGAATAGACGCCTCGCGGTGAATGAGTTTGAGGCCGTGGTGGTGAAGGAGGCCTTTGACTTGTACCTCCGACACGGGACGGCTTCGGGCGTGGCTCAGCTCCTCAACGAGAAGGGGCGGCAGACGAAGCGGTACGAGAACCGGAGCGGTGATGCACAAGGCGCTCGTCCCTGGACGACGCAGGATGCCCTGCGCCTGTTGCGCAACCCCCTCTATGTCGGCCTGATGTCATATGGGGATGAGACGCACCCCGGAGAGCACCCGGCCATCGTGGATGAGGACGCCTTCCGTCGGGCTCAGGCGATGCTGGAGGGACGTCGCTTCGGCGGCCAGTCTCACGGACGCAACCCGGACTACGTGTTGCGTGGCCTGCTGCACTGCGGCCTCTGTGGGGCGGCGATGACGCCCGGCAGCAGCCGCAAGGGCACGCGCGAGTACCGCTACTACCGCTGCACCACCCGGGACAAACAGGGGCGGAGTGCCTGTCTGTCCGCCCCCATGGCGGCACCGGCCCTGGAGGACTTCGTCGTTGCGCGACTCCGCGAGGCCTCGGTGAGCGGCCCCCTCGCAGGGGATGTATACGCCCGCCTCACGGCACGATTGGAGGAGAAGCACCAAGCCCTCCGTGCCGAGCGCGCGCAGTTGCCGAAGGAGCTGGCCCGGCTCTCCAAGGAGTCGGCGAAGTGGGTCGACTCGCTTTCTCACTTGGAGGGGCCTGCCCGGCGCGTTGTCGAGGCGAAGCTGATAGCTGCGGAGGAGAAGGCCATGGGCCTGGAGAAGCGACTGGCGGAGGTGGAGCGCAGCTTGGACGCCACGAAGGGTGAGAAGTTGGAAGCCGCGTGGGTTGCTCAAGCCCTCGCGGACTTCGATGCCGTGTGGGACGCCCTCGTCGCATCCAATCGGGGGAGACTGCTGCGCGCGCTCATCAGTCGAGTGGTGGCGAATGAGGTGACGGGCTGCGTCGACGTGTACCTTGCTCAGGCCGGTGACGGTGTTGCGGCCACGCGCGGGGATGCAGCGGCGTGAGCACGAGCCTCGAATCCTTGCCAGCGGAGGTGAGCCTCCTCCGCGCGCACTTTCACCGCGTCCGCCGGATGGGCGTCACGTTCGTCGAGGGGCCCAAACCTCCCCCGCGCGAGGAGTCGAGGCGGCCGTCCCATGTCGCACGGATGGTGGCCCTTGCTCACCACCTGGAGGCGGCCATCAACCGGGGGCAGATGCGGAACGCAGCGACTGTGGCACTGCAACTGGGACTCACCCGAGCGCGTCTGACGTACCTGCTGGACTTGCGTCTGCTGGCGCCCGACATCCAGGAGGAGCTGCTGTTCCTCGAGGCGGTGGATGGAGACGAGCCCCTCGGCGAGAGAGTCCTCCGAGCCGTTGTACACGCGGGGACGTGGGAAGCGCAGCGTCAGCGCTGGCGCGAGCTGAAGGCTTCATTCTGAGTCGGGAGCCCGAGTATTCGGACTCCTTGGTGTAACGTGAGTGCAAGTGGCTGTATTGGGTGTTGAAGAATCGGCGGGCCGAGTGGCCTGCGAGGAAAGCGAGCGGAAGCACATGCAGAACGACATGAAGAGCACCATTCAGGCTGCGGTGGCGGAGGAGGTGGGGAAGGCGATGGGCCGGCAGTTGGAGCTGCTGGAGAAGATTGCTCAGTTCCTGGGCATTGAGCCGGGCCCGACTCGTGTGGCGTCCGCGCCGAAGGGCACCCCCGTACCCGCGCCCGTGCCTGCGCCCGTGCCTGCGCCCGCGCGGAAGCGTCCGTCCTCGGTGCCCGTGCGGAAGAGGGTGAGGCCGCAGGCCGCGCCGAAGCCTGCGAAGGCGGGCCCCGCGCCCCAGAAGAGTCGCGGGCGCCCTCGCGGGGCGGGACGTGCAGCGACGGTCGCAGCCACCAGCCCCAGCCCGGAGACGCCCGTCCCATACGAGGAGGGGCAGGAGGTGCGCTACAAGCAGGGTCGGGGCGCCTTCACGGCGAAGGTGAAGGCCGTCGACGCGAAGGCCAAGACGGTGACGATGGAGCGCGTCTCCGACGGCAAGCAGGTGGTGCGCCCCTTCGACAAGGTAACGCCCGCCTGAGTCTGGGCCACGAAGCGCCCTCGCAGGAGGGCGCTCCTGCGGCAAGCAGCTCATGAGCGCGCGAGACGCCTTCGCCCGGCACGCCGCTGCTTGAAGGCGCTCCGCGCTCGTCGTTACGACTCGTCGGCCATGTCGTCGAACTGCCCCTGGGCGAGGGCGCGATAGTGGGGCACGACTTCCAAGGCGAGCACGCTCCTCATCTCCTGGAGGGCGCTGCCTTTGCGTGCGCACCGACTTCCCATTGCTGGCTGGGAATGGTACTTTAAAGGTGAGGCTGACTAAACTTTTAAGGTAGCATTCTCGGCGCGGCCCCGCCGCCTTCTCTCACGGCTCTGCGCGCCCCCAGGCGACCGCACGATGGGCTTCGTGTTGCCGTGACGTTGTCCCTCTCATTCGTTGATGGAGTGTCACACATGGCCATTACCGCGGATGAAGTCAGCACTGAAGAGCTTCCGGGCCGCCAGTCCTCACGGACTCTGCCCTTCAAACCCCACTTCCTCTTCAATGTGGGGGAGGTCCGCTATGAAGCCCTTGAGGAATTGGAGAGGCGGCAGTCAGGAGAGGTGCTGCTGCTGGCCCAACGCCGTGTTCGGAAGGAGGCGTTGGCGGGCCGCTGCTTCGTCCGCCGCCTGCCGAGTCCCAGCACCTATATGCGCAGGCAGAGGCTGGTGGAGGAAGTGCAGCTGGCCTTCCGCCTCCAGCACCCAGCCATTGCCCAGGTGCTGCACCTGGGGGTTTACGACGACGCGCCGCACGTCGTCATGGAGTACGTGCCCGGCCCTTCGGTTGAGACGCTGGTGACGGCGGGTGTGGTGCGCGGGCGCCCCATGTCCGAGGCCTTCGCCCTCTACGTGGGGGCGGAGTTGGCGGAGGCGCTGCACCACGCGCACACGTTGCAGGACGAGGACGGGCGCCCCCTGGGCGTTGTCCACCGCGACGTCAACCCCCGTCACGTCGTGGTGGGCCTGCACGGCGAGGTGAAGTTGATGAACTTCGGCGCGGCCTACTCGCTGCTGGTGGGGCGCGAGGAGTCCCCGCAGAGTCTCGTCCGGGGAGACGTGGCCTACGCGTCGCCGGAGTACGTCCAACGCCAGCCCCTCACCCCTCGCTCGGACGTCTTCAGCCTGGGCGTGTTGCTGGTGGAGCTTCTCACCGGCAAGCACCTCTTCGACGTGGACGCGGTGCCGCGCGCTCCCCAGGGCAAGCCGCCGCGAGTGGAGGGCATTCCGTCGCTGCCCTTGAAGCAGATGCGGGCACTGCTCGCCACCCTCGGCCCGGCCTTCGTCGAGAAGGCGGTGGAGGCGCTGGCGCCGGAGGTGAAGGCCATTCTCCACAAGGCCCTGCGCGCCAACCCGGAAGAGCGCTTCTCGTCCGCAGCGGAGGTGCGTGACGCGCTACGTGCGGCCCAGTCCCTGCGAGGCCAGTCCTATGGCAGGCCGGAGGTAGCAGAGGAGGCGGCGCGGGTGCTGGTTGAGGGCGGAAGCATGCGCGACAAGGTGGAGTTCGGCGAGGCGGGCCTCTACCCGGAGGGGTTGGACGCGCATGAGTTGGCGGCCCTGGAAGAGGAGTAGCCCGCCATGTTGTGTCTGCGCGTCTCCCTCAATGGCCAGCGCCTCACCACGGCAGGCCTCCCCGGGTTTGGCGTCGTCACGGCGATGCTGCACTGGGCGCACTTCGAAGAGGCCGAGCTGCGGCACGTGTCCGACGTGACGCTCAGCATTGGCGGCTCGGAGGGTGAGTCGCTTCTGGGGTGGCATGACGGCCCAGTGCGCCCCGGGGACACCGTCACCATTGAGGTGTGCGAGGCGGCCGTGGCCGACGCCCCTCACCGCACGTCCCTGTCGAAGGAGGACGGGGCGAATGAGGTGTCACGACTCCAGCGGGAGTTGCAACGGCTGGAGACTCGACTGTCCGAGGTGCGCGAGGCGTTGTGGCTGTGTGGCGATGGCTAACGGCCCTTCATTTCGCCAGCACGGTGGCCATGTGGAGAAGGGCCTCCAACTGTGCCTCATTCAGCTTTCGCGCCACGTACAGCAGCCGGCGCAGGGAGGGGGCGTCGTCCTCCGTTGTGCGAGGCCCCTTCCCCGCATGGGCTGCCTCCGTGAGGCCAAGCAGTTCCTCCGGGGACACCTTCAACTCGGTGCACAGCCGGTACAGGGTGGGGACGCTGGGCAGCATCTGCCCGCGCTCCAGGCGGCTGTACACGGGGGGCACCAGCCCCACGCGCTCGGCGACGTCCGCCTGGGTCAGCCCCAATTGCTCCCGGGCGGCCCGGGCTGTTGTCCCAATGGTGACTGCCAATTCCTGGTTCATGAGGTGAGGCGCAGTGTACCTGAGAAGTCACGTCCTCAGGCAGTTGGTAGCCGTCACCGCAGGGCGGGGAGCAGATGCAGCAGGGCCTTCACCTGGCGCTCCTCCAGTTTGCGGACTTGCTGAACCAGCTGACGCACGGAGGGCGAGTCAGGCGGAGGCGTGGGGCGGCGGACGTGGCCCATGAGGACGTCTGGCGAGGTGTCGAGCGCCGTGGCGAGTTGGTGCAACGTGCGGACGCTGGGCAACATTCGTCCGCGCTCCAGTCGACTGTAGACCTCCGTGACGAGTCCCACCTTCTTGGCGACGTCGGCCTGGGTGAGAGACAGGCGCTGCCGCGCCGCCCGGGCGTTGGTGCCAATGGTGCTCGCGAGGGTGGGCGGCTGCTCGTCCTGGGGACTGTCTGGCGATGGAGCGGGCATGGGAGTGTCGTGGCGCGAGGAGGTGTCATTCCAATGTATGAGGTAATGCACGCCGTTTGCAACCTGGCGGGTAGTCAAGGCGTCTGAAGGAGAGGACTGCTCTTCCAGGTTTTGGTAGCGTGGTGCCCCTGCCGGGAGGGCGAAGCCGCATGCGGCCAGGTGCAGTCTTTCAGTCCGCATTGCACAGGTGGAGGGCGCCATGAGGGACGACGGTCCCCCGGCCGTCCTGTCCCACGGGGACGTGGTGGTGGGCTACACGGTAGAGCGGCAGCTGGGACGCGGGGGCTTCGGTACCGTGTACCGCGCGACGTGCGAGGGCCAGCCTTCCGCGTTGAAGTTGCTGCACCTGCCTCGCGCGGGCGGGCGAGTGGAGAGGGAAGTCTCCATTCTCCTGCGCCTGCGGCACCCCAACGTCGTGGGGATTCGTGGCTTCGGGTACTGGCCCGCGGCGGCGCCAGAGTTTGCCTTCATCGCCATGGAGTACGTGGAGGGGCGGCAACTGGACGCGTGGGCGAAGGAGGAGAACCCCTCCGCGCGGCAGGTGCTGAGGGTGGTGTTGGACGTGGCGCGGGCGCTGGCGGCCACCCACGAGGCTGACGTGGTGCACCGGGACGTGAAGGAGGCCAACGTCATGGTGCGCGCCTCCGACGGCCTGGCGGTGCTGGTGGACTACGGCGTCGGGGACTACGAGGGTGCCCCTGGCGTCACCCTCTCCATTCTTCCTCCAGGGACGCCCGAGTACCGCCCTCCCGAGGCTTGGCTGTACCTCGAAGCGCACTCCGGCGTGCGGGGGGCCCGCTACATCCCCAGCCCGGCGGACGACTTGTGGGCGTTGGGCGTTGTCCTCTACCACTTGCTCACTTCGCGGGTGCCCTTCGAAGCGGAGGATGACCAAGCCTTCATCAACGCCGTCATCTCCCATGCGCCCGTGCCACCGCAGGAGGTGAATGAGCGCGTGCCGCAGTCCTTGAGCGACGTGTGCATGCGCCTCTTGGAGAAGGACCCGACTGCCCGTTACCCGGACGCGCTGGCGCTGTGCGGGGCGCTGGAGGCGGCACTCGCGGGGGCAGACACGACGTGGGACGTCCCCCTCTGTGACACGTATGGCCCGGACACGGCCACGACGGAAGGAGACCTCGACGAGTTGGCGAAGTGGGTGAATGACCCGCTGCATCGGCCTCGTCGTGGCAAGAGGCCCAGGCCCGCTGTCGCCGAGGCCGTTGCCGAACAGGACGCCGAGTTTGGTCTCGATGGCTTGGTCCTACCTCACGCTGAAGGACACGAAGGGGATGTCGCTCCGGAGTTACCAGCGGAGGCGGCACCGTGGGCCGAAGCGAAGGAGCGTCCGCGTCGTCCGGCCCGTCGCGGTAGACGATGGGCGACCGTCGGGATGGGGATTCTGGGGGTTGCAGTAGTGGCGGTGCTTCTCTGGGGCGAGAGAGAGGCGCCCCAGAGGGGAGTGCAGACCGGCCCGCTGCGCCAGGAAGTAGCGGCATATGGAAAGAAACCTCAAGCTGGCCAAGCCGCAGCTCCCACCGGGCCGGAGGCAACACCTGCGGCCGTCGCTTCTCCCGCGACGCTCCCCGAGGTTTCTGCCACCGTGGCTATTGTGACGACGAAGAAGAGTGAGACCCTGCCTCTACAGCAGTCCCCGGCGAAGGGCACTGGCAGCATCCGCAAGGTGATGACGGCCGCCGCCGTCTGCACGACGCTCGCTTGCACTGGCTCTCAGGTACGTCCGCCGCCTGACCCTGAGCCGTGCCCTGATGGGGCTGTCGAGACCATGGAGAATCTGGGCATCAGAGTTGGGTATGAGCATCCTGCTACATTCCCTATCAAGGGGCCGCCCAAAGTAATCTCCGTGAAGGAGGGTGCATCCCAGTTGCGACTGGTGGGGGACTGGGAGGACATGCCTAGCGGCGCTGTTCTGTCAGGACGGCTTTTCGTGGGTGACCGTGTTTATGGACGTCTGACGCGGGCTCGTACGAGCAAGGGGAACTTTCCCGTTTGTTTGGAGGTGCTGTCGGGAAGTGGGGGGCGCGGGCTGGAACTGGAGAATGGTGGTTCTGGTTCAGAAGGGGGGCGCGTCTTTTCGACAGTTGCAGTGAGGGCGGTGCGCGAGTTTGAGTGAGACTTTCCAATGATGATGGTTCTTGGTCCCCATTGCTATTGCTCGCCCCTCTAGGAGTGACAATCAGCTTGCCCTCGTACTCGCCGCTCATTCTCCTGGCGTTAATCCTCATGGGCGAAGCTGCCAGCGCTCAAGTGAGCCCTGCCGCTGGTGGCTTGGGAGCACGCCGGATTGAATTGGCACCAGAGGCTGCGCGAGCGGTTGCTGAGGTGATGGTAAGCCCGGGGCTCTCCACAGTCTTTAATTTCGATTCGGAGTTGCTCCGCGATGGTTTGGAATTAGATGGGCGTGAGCGCTTCGCACTTGTGGACGTAGGACAGAGCACCTTGAGGTTGGTCCCGTCAGAGCGCATCTTGTCCGGAGAGCGACTTCGACTGATGGTGCGCTTCCGGGATGGGGCAGAGCCAGGACTCGGGGCTTTTGTCCTGGTTGTGCAGCCCGCGCAGCCCGAGATGGTCGTCGAGGTATACCGCAAGAAGCGAACGGTGGAGACGTATCGACAGGAGGCGCATGAGGCTCGAATAGAAGCCGAGCGGCTCAGGGATGAACTCAAGCGCATGAGGGCAGAGTGCCGGGGGCCGGGTGGGCTGGCAGGACTTATTTCCATGGAGTTGATGGGGACTCAGGGGGTCGAGCGTCGCGATCTGGGGAGGGCTGTTACTCAGGCGCCTGGGAGCGCCTTGATGGCACGAGCTGTATATAGCTTTCGCACTGCCCGGAGGGTGGCTGTTGAGGTCTGGTTGGAACTGCCTGATGGCTCGCAGCCCTGGATTGCAAAAGGTGCGTCGATCAGAAGCAAGTCGGGCGAAGAGATGAAGGTGCTGCAAGTGTGGCAGGACGTATCGGTGACGTCGGAAAAGAGCCGCAGGGTTGCTATTGAGGCGGAATCAACGGCGGATGCTGTTCGAGGGCCTTTCACCCTGAAGTTATGGGAAGCGGACGGCCCCCGCACCGTCACGCTGGGCAACGTCACGTTCCCATAGCTCGGAAGTGGTTGGTGCCGTGCCCTCTCGCGGTTTCCTTGCGTTTGGGGGCTTGTGGGAGTTGTACTTTTCAGGTTCAATGGATTGCACTTTTTGAGTGTCGTCCCTGGACCCTGGAGAGCGAAATGACCCTCGTGGTGCTGGAGTGTGTGCGAGTACCTGTGCGCCTCCACTGTCGTAGTGGCGGCAGATTGAGAGCCGGGAGCGACGCCCCTGAGCCGCCCTCATGATTCCCCTCCACTGAGCTGAACAGCGCTTTCGGTCGTCAGTGCGGAGCGTTGGCACGTCCTTGAGTGGCATGTGCTGGCGTTGCGCTATGTGCCGAGTAGCCGTCTGCGCTTCGTTGGGCGGCCGCCCTGAAGGGCGCTGAGGAGCCCTTCCTCAGTCATTCCTATTCATTCGTTTGGAGTCATGAACGGATCCAGGCTCGCCTGGCGCCGTGGCGTGACACGTCTGTCTGCTGTTTGGACTGCGCTGGGGCTTCCTGGCGCCGGTACGTGACACGTCTGCCCACGGCTTGGCCCAGTCGGCCTGCCGGCGACTCCCGCAGTGCAATGCACTCACCCCGCAGCCCGGCGCCCTGCCGGACTGAACGGGAAGCCTCTGTCCATTGCCCCGTTGCTGGGGCCTTCACAGGAGACGTCGATGTTCATGCGCTGGGCCGTCGTGTTGCTGCTGGTGTTACCCGGAGTGGGGTGGGCGGAGGAGATTGCCTATGAAGACGACCTGGCGAAGGTCGAGGACGACACCGTCCTCCTTGAGCCAGAGGTGGACGAGCAGCTCGAGCCCTCCATGGACGAGGGTGACGCCCTGGTCGAGGAGGAGCCGGCCTCGTCCGGCTCGGGCTCTCGCTGGGCGAACCGGCTGAGCCTGGAGACCACGACGTGGATGTTGCTGCCGCGGAGAGGGGCCGGAAGGGACGAAGGCTTCTTGCAGGTGGTGCCGCGGCTGGAACTCGTCAAGCCGGGCATGCTCCACCTCGACCTGGGCGCGCCGGTGCGACTGCGGATGTGGGGCGCAGAGGAGGGCGCCAGTCTGGTGCGGAAGGAGGACTGGGACGAGCTGTCCGA
>NZ_JAKCFA010000005.1 GCF_024198215.1 Myxococcus qinghaiensis | reverse complement strand
TGCGCCGCTCGGCCTTCTGCCCCGGTGTATCGCTCGACGGCGGCCGGTTCGAGTTGCCCGAGTTGCGCCGCAACTGCTCCCGCAACTCCCGCACCAGTCGAGTCAGCTCCTCGACCTGTCGCTCGAGTTCCGCGATGCGCGCATCCTTGGGGTCGACCTTTGCCACGACGTGTCGTGTCCCATGCCTCACGCCGCGTCAGCGAGCGACAAGCCTCCCGCCGGCTGCTGGCCTGCTCCTTCTGCAGCCGCCCATCCCCCCTGAACGCTTACCTCCAATCTTGACATAGTTGAAGCTCGCCACGACGGTTTCAGCCGTGCTGCCCGAGTTTGGGTCATTGCGCAGCGCGAGCCTGTCCAGTACACACTCCTTGCCTTGCGGCCCCACCGCCGTGTCCAGTTGGTCCTTGTGGTGACTCTTCACCTGTTTGTAATAGAGCTTGAGTCGAGCCCCATCCGCCGTCGTCACCGTGTCAAGATAGGGCACCCCATTGCCTAGGACACTCAGCCCAGGACAGTCGGCGACCGGTGGTACGGCGTACTGAAGCGTCAAGCGCACCCGAGGAGCGCCTGAGCCGGAAAGGACCTCGTCCTCGACACGTGTCAGGAAGTACCGAGCCGGATAGTGGGAAAGAGGGGATTGCCAGATAGCCGCATAGACGAAGCGGCCCAGCCCAGGTTGGGTGAGGATGAAGCTCCCGGGCGTGCCTCCAGTCCAGAATAGCTGCGAACCGGACCACTGCGTCGTGGGGCGCGGGGTGGCGAAGCAGCCAGTCGAGCCTGGGTCACATGCGGTGTATTCGAGGATGGCGCCGTCGGTATCCCGGACAGCCCAGGTACTCAGTCCTGGAATGAAGCTTCTGGGACGAACGAAGCTGTAGAAGCCATGCCACCAGCGCAGGGAGTTGCGGAAGGTCGGACTGGCACCGAATGGACTGGGCAGGAAGGGGGCCTTACCAGCACTCAGCATGGACATGTATTTCCATGTCGAGTCACTCGAGATGTATTTGCGCACGAAGCTAAGACCACCGACGGAGCCCTGAAGGCTGACATCCACTTGCGAGTATCGGGTGGTCAAGTCGCTCAGTGCGATTCCCGGCGCTTGCGCCTGTGCCAGCGCGGAGCCCGTGACACCTCCGGCCATCGCCGCACATTGGTTCGGAGACGGAACAGCCCTGCTTACAGAACGACCTCCTCCTCCTCCTCCTCCTCCTCCTCCTCTGGAGCGGGGTCCAGCGCCGCCCCGAGGTCGGTTGTAGTGCAGGGTATAGCCGGGCGCGGGCAACGTGGAGGAGGGCATGTCGGAGCAAGCATTGCTCTGAAACTCTCCCTCCAGGAGGGTCTCGACACAGGCTTGATCATCTCTCTGAGCCTGGACGCCCCCCGAAGTACTGGCTGAACCCAGCCCGCCCTGCGCGGCAGTACAGTCGTTCAGATGGTCGCCCGGGCGACACACCGCCCCATGCCCCGTGGCTTTTCCCGTCGTTGTATTAAATGTGGGAACCAGTCCCTCACAAGTATTACCACACTGGTTGCCATCAGCGCAGGAGGCTCTGGGCTCACACTCATAGCGAAGCAACTGGCTACCGCCGTAGCCGCAATGGAATTCTTCCGAGACATAGCCCGAGTTGGTGCATGGCAGGCTGGAGACACAGCACTGGAAGTTGCCACCTACCTGCGAGGCTCCACTACTCCCGAAGGCCGGCGCCTTCATGCATCCCTCCGCACCGCCACACGAATATTGGGAGTCCGCCGAGCCCAGGCAATAACCGACATTGAGACCGTCACCACACGCACACGTCCAGCGCGTATAGCCGCCTCCAGACTTCGGCTCACAGTAGTCGAAGGTCTCTGAGCCCGCGCACCCCTCGTCCGCGTCACCACTGCTGTTGTCGTCACAGGTATTGCCGCAGATCTCTCCCCCCAGGGGCGTCACCGGCCGACATGGATCCAGGACTCCCTCCTGGTTACAGACGGCATACCCACCTGCGCCGCACTCTCCACAAGGCTGATGGGCATAGGTCGGAGAACAGTCACTCCATTCCCCCTGACCGGGGCTATCAGGGTCCTGTATGCAGAATTGTTGTCCAACACAAAGACCATCGGTGACGCACGAGCGCATGCCTGTGCCAGAGCAACGCTGGGCATGCGCGGACTCGGCGGAAAAGAGAATGACGAGGAGCAGCAAGCTCCTGATGAAAGCCAATGGCATTGGAAGATCGACCTATGGATTCAGCTAGAGATAGGAATTGAAGAAGGAAACTCTATTGCAGAAAGGCACTGGACGACACTCAGCGCGCGGGAGGGATGCACACCCGCGAAGAGGAACCGGCCCCCACCTGGATGCAACGCCAATCCGAGGGGCAGTCGGCCGCCGCCACACAAACCTTGCTGCATACGTAGCCTTTACTTGGCGCTGTGCCCGTGTGCAGGCATAGACCGGAGGAGCACTCGGCCTGCCCACCTGTTTCACAGTCCGTGCCCACCTCTCCGAGGCCCTTTTGGGTCGCTCCGTTGAAGCGGTGCTCACCGAAAACAGCGGGGGCATTTCCACGACGCGACTCCACGGAACGCGCTGGTTCCTCCACGCTGCACCCCAACATCAGAACCACCACGACGACACAGGCTTCCATGCATCGATCCAGGAACGTCACTATCCCTCTCTTCGCGAAACCATCCAGCAGCAACTGTACGATGGAAGACAGCCGTGTATAGCATGCGCGCCCAATCCTTCTCAATCAGGCAAGCCGGCTTCACTCCAAGTCCTTCACGGGAGCATCCGCGCGTCGCGGTTCAGTCGATGGACGCTGGGCCCCTGTGACCCGGGCTTCACAGGCGAGCCCATCAACCACCCGCCATCAACAATCCTCGGTCGCCCCCCTGAGGTTGAGATGAGCCAAGGGCTACGTCTAGGGAGAATGAAAATGCTGAAGATTCGTTCACGGGAGGCCGCGCCCGAATGACACACCAGCCCATCAAGATGACAGCCTGACAAACCGGTTGCTCAACTCAGGGGCCTTTTGCACGTCACGCGCAAAGATTGCGCAGGAGTACCTGCGGAACCTGTCCCCGGGACTCGGCCGGTAGATCCAGACGCAGGTACACGTAGCCACCGGGCTGGGCCTCCATCGGCGGAAAGCCAGGCACCTCGAGCGCGCGGAAGCCCAGGGACTCCATGAGCTGGAGCGACGTCCCCCGCCCCGCGCGCACGCAGGTCTCCAGGTGGCGCAGCCCATCCAGCCGCACGCCCTGACGGATGAGCTCCGTCATCGTCCAGCGCCCCACTCCCTCCCGGCGATACTCCGGTGCGATGGCGCAGCTCACCCGCGCGTAGCGCTCCTCCCGGCGGATGTTCGTCAGCGCCGCGAGCCCGATGATTCCCGAGCCTCGCTCCGCCACCGCGAACAACCGTGTGCCCTCCGCCGCGCTCCACCGGCCAGGAGGATTGCCTCCTGCCTCCGGTCGCAGCCAGCCGAAGAACTCCTCGATGTCGGGCTCCTCCAACAACATCCGCGCTGCCCCCGACACAGCTGCCCCTGCCACTTCCATCGGAATGAGCTGTCGCTCACGCATGCTGACTTCCCCCCTTCGAGCACTACCCGACTTCAAGGGGCATGCCAGAGAGCCAGTGCGGGGCGCGCCAGGTGGGTCGCCCAGAGGGGGCGCGTCGAGGCGTGACGCATTCGCGTGTCACCAGCACGCGGACACCAGGGCCTCTCTAGGGGAAACCCCGCGAGTACCACGGTGCACATCGTGGCCGCCGCGACACGGGGGCGCATGCGCCCGCGCCAGCCTGGAGCACTCCCGCATCAGAGTGGAGCACCCTGCACCACGATGGAGCACTCACGTGCCACTGCGTCACCGTGGACTCACGCGCCGCTGCGTAACGGCGCACGCACGTGCCGCTGCGTAACGGCACACGCAGGCGCCGCTGCGTAACTGCGCACGCACGTGCCGCCGCGGCACGGTCGGACTCACGCACCACGGCGACACGATGAAGCACGCACGTACCGCCGCGTCACGGCGCACTCACGCGTCGCGGCGGCACGATAAAGCTCTCACGCACCGCCGCGTCACGGTGCACTCACGCACCGCGGCGGCACGGACCCTCCACTACTCCGCGACGGAGAGCTTCACGTCGATGTTGCCGCGCGTGGCGCGCGAGTACGGGCACACCTCGTGCGCCGCGTGCATCAGCTTCTCCGCCTCGTCGCGGGGAATGCCCGGGAGGATGCCCTGGAGCTCCACCGCCAGCCCGAAGCCGCCGTCCGGCGTCTTGCCGATGGTGACGTTCGCGGTGATGCCCACCTCGGGCCCCAGCTTCTTGCCGCCCTTGCCCGCTACCAGCCGCAGCGCGCTCTCGAAGCAGGCCGAGTAGCCCGCCGCGAAGAGCTGCTCGGGGTTGGTGGACGCGCCACCCGCGCCGCCGAGCTCCTTGGGCATCGACAGGGGCAGGTCGATGACCTTGTCCGATGACTGGACCTTGCCGTTGCGGCCTCCGTGGGTGGTGGCGTGGGCGGTGTACAGCGGCGAAATCGTGACCGGGGCCATGGTTCTCTCTCCTGGAATTCCTGCTCGGGTTCGAAAAAGCGAAACGGCGGACTCAGATAGCGGCGACACGGAACGGCGGGAGCCACTTCGCCGCGACTTCCGGCCCGCTCCGTTCAACCCCCAACAACCGGGCCACCCCGTCCCCGACAGCCACCGCGTCCTGCGCCATGCCCTATGATTAGGGCTCAATTAAATTGCGCGCAATCAAATCGGACCCAAAAAAAGTCCCCGGGGCCGCGAAGCTGGCGGCGACCGGGGACCTTGGGCTCACCCTCTGGGGCGAGGCGCGCCGGGAATCAGCGCTCGGCGACCGTCGTGGGCGGCGTGGCGACGAACTCCGTGGCGGCCTTCACCGCGGCGGCGATGTCCAGCTTGCCGCTGGTGCTCACCTTGCCCTTGAGGTCCGGGTCGACCTCCACCGTCTTCACCAGCAGGTCACGCACCTGCGCGGCCGTCAGGTCCGGGTTCGCGGCGAACATCAGGGCCGCGGCGGCCGCCACCGTGGGGGTGGCCATGGAGGTGCCGCTCATCTTCTCCCAGTCGCCGCCGGGCACGGTGCTCAGCACGTCCTCACCCACGGCGGCCAGCTCCACCACCTTGTCGCCGTGCGAGGAGAAGCGCGCCAGCTTGTCGTTGTTGCGGTCCATGGACGCCACGGTGATGACGTTGGGCAGGTCCAGGTTGGCGGGCATGTCCGCCACGTTGTTCATGTTGCTGCCGTTGCCGTTGGCCGTCGCCGCGACGAGCAGGATGTCCGCGTCCGCCAACTTCTGCACCGCCGCCGTCCAGCGCTTCTGCGAGGCCGCGTCGCGGTACTCGTCACCGAAGCTGGCGTTGAGGGCGCGGATGTTGGCGCCGTGGTTCTGCTTCATGTTCACGATGTAGTCCACGCCGCGCTCGAAGTTGGTGAGCAGGTCGGCCCCGTCATACAGGCCGCCGATGCTCATCACCTTCGCCTTGCCCGCGGCGATGCCCGTGTTGCCCTGGCCGTTGTCCTCGGCGGCGATGATGCCCGCCACGTGCGTGCCGTGGTCCGTCCCCTGGCCCTTCATCACGTCGCCGCTGTTGAAGCCGACGTTGTAGCCGTGGATGTCGTCCTTCACGCCGTTGCCGTCGTTGTCGATTCCGTCGCCGGCGACCTCGCCCGGGTTGGTCCACATGGCGCTGTCCAGGTCGGCGTGCTTGAAGTCCACGCCGCCGTCGAACACCGCGACAATCGGCTCACCCGTGGGCTTCGGGGGCTTGGGGTCCACCGGGCCCGGGCCCGCCGTCTTGCCAGCGACATCCAGGCCCCAGCTCTTCAGCGTGCCCGTGTCAGCGCGCGCCTTGTCCTCCACCGACAGCGTCCAGGTGCCCTTGGCCGACTCGCCCTTGAAGGCGGTGCTCAAGTCGAACGAGCCCTTCACGTCGTCCGCGCTGCCACCCTGGCGGTCCGACACCGTCGCCGTCTTGCCGGACGGGCTGGTCAGCTTCACCACCAGGTCGCCCTTGTACGTGTGCGCCAGGTCCAGGTTCAGCTTCAGCGAGTCCAGCGCCACGTCCTGGTCGAAGCTGACCGTGGACGTCACCGTCTGGAGGTCCTTCACCGCCGCGTTCGGCGTGGCGGAGGCCGTCAGCGTGACGGGCGTGGATGCCTCGCGGCCCGCGAGGGCGAGCTTGCCGGGGCCGAAGGCGAAGGCCGTGGCCGGCAGCACCGGGGCGCTCGGGTCCGGACGCTGGCCCTTGGGGCGGTCCACGAAGTTGGTGGGACGCGCCGCCGTCTTCCCGGAGTCGAAGCCGTCCGTGCCGTTCTTTCCGGGCCGGGCCACCACGCGGGACTCGGTCGTCGCGGGAGTCTCCGGACGGGTGGCCTCCCCGGTACGGGTGATGGGCGACGGGAGCGACGAGGGCTTGCGGGTGACGGTCATGATGAGGCTCCGTGGGGGATCTGAATCGAACGGCCTGTCACCCATTGTCTCACCTCGTCAGGGGCAGTTTCCTCGGGATTGCTTTTTCCACTATCGGTGAAACCCTTCAGGGACGTGGTGGCGTGGTAGAGGGCGGCCCTCGGGCCCGGGTTGGAAGGCCGACCCGAGTGAGGACGGGAGCGGAGGATGCCGAGGACCATCGTCGCCACGCGTTATGTGACGCCCCTGCGCGAGGGGGGCTCGCTGCCCGCCATCGTCGAGGCGGACGACGCGGGGCTGTACGTCGTGAAGTTCCGGGGGGCCGGACAGGGCGCCAAGGCGCTCATCGCGGAGTTCATCGCCGCGGAGCTGGCGAAGGCGGCGGGCCTGCGCGTGCCGGAGATGGTGCTGGTGGACCTGGACCCGGCGCTGGGCCGCAACGAGCCGGACAGCGAGATTCGGGAGCTGCTCAAGGCGAGCGCGGGGCTGAACCTGGCGCTGGACTACCTGCCGGGCTCGGTGACGTTCGACCCGGTGGCGGGCCCGGCGCCGGACCCGGCCGTGGCGTCCGCCCTGGTCGCGTTCGACGCCTTCATCACCAACGTGGACCGCACGCCGAAGAACCCCAACCTCCTGTGCTGGCACCGGGAGCTGTGGCTCATCGACCATGGCGCCTCGCTCTACTTCCACCACGCGTGGGTGGACTGGGAGGAGCGCAGCCAGGGCCGCTTCGCCCCCATCAAGGACCACGTGCTGCTGCCGTGGGCGAACGCGCTACCTGAGGCCCAGGCCGCGCTGAAGGCCCGCCTCACGCGCGAGCTGATGGAGGCCACCGTCGCGGCAATCCCCGAAGGCTGGCTCCAGGCCGCCGAGTCCCCCTTCCCCACCGTGGACGCGCACCGCGCGGGCTACGTCACCTGGCTGAGCAAGCGCATCGAGGCCCTGCCGGCCTTCATCGAGGAGGCGACCCGTGCCCGCGCACAGCTCGTTTGACTACGCCATCATCCGCGTCGTCCCTCGCGTGGAGCGGGGGGAGTTCATCAACGTGGGCGTCGTCCTCTTCTGCACCACGCAGCGCTTCCTCGGCGCCCGCGTGGAGCTGGACGAGGCCCGCCTGAAGGCGCTCTCGCCCGACGTGGACGTGGACACGGTGCGCTGCCACCTGGACAGCTTCCGCCGCGTCTGCGAGGGCGGCAAGCACGCGGGCCCCATCGGCCAGCTCCCGCAGAAGGAGCGCTGGCACTGGCTGGTGGCCCCGCGCAGCACCATCCTCCAGACGGGGCCGGTGCACTCGGGGCTCAGCCAGGAGCCCCAGCAGGCCCTGGAGCACCTGCTGGACACCATGGTGCGCGTGAAGCGCGCGCCGTGACACGCACGCGGGGTGCCTACTTCACGCGGCGCCCGGTGAACTGGACCTTGGAGGTGCACTCCTCCAGGTCCACCGCGTCAGTGCCGGCGCCCGTGGAGGTCGTCCGTCGCACGTCGATGAAGCCCTCGATGGAGTCGTCCTCCAGCGAGTCGTTGGCGATGTAGAAGCGCACCACGTAGTTCACCGACGTCGCCTCCTCCCCCTCCAACGGACGGGTGAAGATGCTGATGTATTGGAATGGCCCGCTGTCGGAGGTCGTCCCGCCGAGGACGTCCGGCCCGCCATCATCGTCGAGGGTGGCGAGGTCTCCTCCCGGCAGGGTGAAGGCGAAGTCGGGCACCTCCAGGCTCGTGGCGCCGTACCGCTCCGCGCGCACAATCCAGCGCTGCTGGAGGGCCAGCCCCGAGGGCCCCCCGGTGCCCGGCACAGGCTCGGGGTCCTCCAGCGTCTTGTCGGTGCACGCGTAGGGGACGGCCTCGGCCTGGGCCTGGTCCAGCGTGATGTCGTACTGCTCCTGCTCGAACGAGCCGCAGCCGGTCAGCACCAGCACCAGCGGCAAGCCCCACGTCCCCACGGCCTTGAACATCGATGGTCCTCCTGGAGGGATGCCCCACGTCACCCGTGCCGGCCCTGCGCGCGTGGGATGTCCGCCACCTTGTCGGGCAGGCGGGCGCCTTCATCGTCATCGTCTCGGGGGCAGGAAAGCACGGCGTCGGCGGCGGGGGAATTCACGGGGCGCGAGCCGAAGGGTCGACTGTCTGACGGGAGGCCCGCCAGCAAGGAATGGGGGGCGCGAACGCCAGGATGTGAGTACCTTCTGCCTGTGCCCGGGACGGGCACGGACCCGCGTATGCCCGACTCCTCGCTGCGAATCGTCACGTACAACGTCCGCTATTTCGGGCACATGCTCCGGGGCCTGGCGAGCACCATGGGGCCCAAGCGCCGCGTGGCCGCCGCGCTGGCGGCGCTGGAGCCGCTGCCGGACGTCGTGTGCCTTCAAGAGGTGGAGACGACGTCCTTGCGCAGCACCATCGCCCACCGGCCCAAGCTGCCCGGCGAGACGCAGCTCATGGCCTTCATGGGGCGCATGGAGGAGATCTTCACGGCCCAGGGCCGGGAGATGCCCTACGAGGCGTTCTACTTCCGCGCGCACCACTACAAGCTGGGCGAGGTGTCGCTCTACACCACGGGGCTCGCGGTGCTCGTCAACAAGCGCACCCTCCTGGTGGACAAGCACAACGTGGACGCGCCCCAGTCCATCACCCACCACCACGTGCAGCGCCTCAAGGACCGCAAGCAGAGCCGCATCTGCGCGCACATGCGCCTGCTGCGACGCGAGGACAACCGTCCCTTCCACGTCTTCAACACGCACCTGAGCCTGCCCACGCCCTTCGCCCGGGAGTTCTGGTCCACCAAGGACAAGATGGGCTGCGGCGTCAACCAGCTCCACGAGGCGCGCAAGCTGGCTGACTTCGTGGGCATCCTCTCCGCCAACGAGCCCTTCGTCGTCTGCGGGGACTTCAACTCGCCGCCGGCCACGCCCGTGTTCCGCTACCTCACCGGCGACGTGCGCCTCACCTGCGCCCAGGCCGCCGTCGGGCAGATTGACCCCACCGTGTCGCGGGGCTTTCCCACCGCGGGCTTCATGCACATGCGCATGCACCTGGACCACATGTTCTCCGGGGGCGGCGTGCGCTGGCTGGACACCCACGAGACGAGCCCCTTCGGGGACCTCAAGAGCCGCTTCCACGGGCTGTCGGACCACATGCCCATCGTCGCGCGCTTCGCCCTGGAGTCCGCGCCCGCCATCCTCGCCCTGCCCGGCGCGCCCGCGTCCGACGTGGGCTGACGCGCGCGCTCACAGGCCGGACTTCAGCTCGTCCTCCACCTCTTCCCACGCCGCCAGGATTTCGCGCGTGCGGCGCTCCGCCAGCTCCTGGAACTCCGGCGCCAGGTGGGAGACCTTGTCCGGGTGGTACCCGGCGATGAGCGCGCGGAACGCCTTGCGCGCCTCGTCCAGCGTCATGTCCCTCGCGAGCCCCAGCACCGCCCACGCGTCCTTGCGCGGCAAGGGGGCGCGGGTGCCGCGAGGCGGTGTCGCCTCCGAGTCCTCCGCGTGCGCCTCTCGCGGGTCATGACCCGATGCATCATCCCAGGGCTTCGACGACTCCGAGGCGGACGCCTGCTCGGGCCTGACGCGCCGGCTGCCTCCCGGGGCGCGTGCGCCCCGCGCGCGCTGGCTCCAGCCTCCGTCGTCCGGTGGCCCTCTTGACGCGTCGGAGTCAGAGGGAGCTCCGGTGCTCGCCGGGCGCCGGGGAGACCGGGGGGCGCGCTCGGGACGCTTCGTGCCGGGCTTCCTCGCCGGGTCCGGCGGAGGGACTCGCGAGGTGAGCTGGCTGAGCGCGTCCTCCAGGAACCACAAGTCGTTCGCGGGCAGGCCGTGCTTGCGCACCACCGTGCGCGGCCGGCCGTCCTCCAGCAGCAGGTAACCACTGGTGACGGCGTACGCGTCGTCCCGACTCTCCGGGTAGAGCCTGTCGCCCAGGTCGCCCAGCGGGTCCCTCCACATGCCGTCCGCTGTCCCCTCGTCGGCCACGAGCACCTGCGTCAAGACGCGGCCGTGGAGGAACTCCAGGGTGGCGAAGGGCTCGCGCGCCTCCGGGGAGCGCATGGCCGGTCCATGACGCACCCCGGTGACGAGCAACAACCCTCGCGTCCCGTCCACATGGGCGAAGAGCTGCTCGCGCACCTGCTTGTCTGAGAAGAAGAGAACGAACTGCACGGTGGACAACGTAGTCCGAAGCGCCCCCTGCCGGCAGGCGATACGTCCGGCGTCCTCGCGAGAGGGTGCAGGGTGGAACAGTGCGACGAAACACCGTCTCGACGGTGGCTCGCGCTTGGGAAAGAGTCGGGCTGCTTATGCGCTGCTGCCACCGTCACTCCTCCGAGCCCGCCCTCCCTCAGTCCCGCGCCTTTGGCCTCCCTGGCGCCGCCGAGCACTATGCCGCGGAGCGTCCCATCCGCGCCGAGCACGTCCGCATCGAGCTGGAGCTCGACTTCGAGCAAGGCTCCATCACGGGCGTCTGCACCACCCGCGTCTCCGCCGTCCGCTCGCTGTCCACCCTCACCTTCGACGCCGTGGACCTGGAGGTGTCGAGCGTCCTCGTCGACGGGCGCACCGCGCGCTTCTCCAACTCCGGCACGCACGTGCGCGTGGACCTGCCCTCGCCGCTGGAGCCGGGCCACGCCGTGGAGGTGGCCGTGCACTACGCCGCCCGCCCGCGCCGGGGCCTCTACTTCTGGGGACCCGAAGCCGCCTATCCGGACCGGCCCCGGCAGGCGTGGACGCAGAACCAGGACACCGACGCGCGCTGCTGGTTTCCCTGCCTGGACACGCCCGCGCAGAAGTCCACCTCGGAGCTCATCGCCACCTTCCCCGAGGGACTGACGGCGCTGTCCAACGGCGTGCTCGTGAGTGACGGTGTCCAGGACGGACGGCGCACGCAGCACTTCCGCATGGAGCAGCCGCACGCGCCCTACCTCGTCACGCTCGCCGTGGGTGACTTCGAGGAGCTCACCGACACGTCGGGCACGGTGCCGCTGCGCTACCTCTTCCCGCGCGGCCGGCGCGAGGACGCGCTGCGCTGTGTGCGCCGCACCCCGGAGATGATTCGCGTGTTCCAGGAGGCCACCGGCGAGCCCTACCCCTGGAGCGGCTACGCGCAGGTGTTCCTCACCGAGTTCATCTTCGGCGGCATGGAGAACACCACCGCCACCAGCCTCACCGACTCCGTCCTCCACGACGCGCGCGCCCACGCCGACTACAACGCGGAGCCGCTCATCTCCCACGAGCTGGCGCACCAGTGGTTCGGTGATTTGCTCACCTGCCGCGACTGGCCCCACGGCTGGCTCAACGAGGGCTTCGCCACCTGGTTCGAGGTGCTCTGGAAGGAGCGCGCCGACAGCCAGGACGAGGCCGACCAGCACCGCCTCTCGGACCTGGAGGCGTACCTGGGCGAGGTGAAGGAGCGCTACGCGCGTCCCATCGTCTCGCGCCGCTTCCACGCGCCGCTGGATGTCTTCGACCGGCATCTCTACGAGAAGGGCGGCCTGGTCCTCCACGAGCTGCGCCGCCGCCTGGGCGATGACTTGTTCTTCCGGGGCCTGCGCCACTACGTCTCCCGCCACCGCCACGGCTCGGTGGAGACGGTGGACCTGGCGCGCGCCTTCGAGCAGGCCACCGGCCACAACCTGGACGCGTTCTTCGACCAGTACGTCTTCGCCCCCGGCCACCCGGAGCTCAAGGTGGAGGTGCGCTACGAGGCCGAGGACCGGCGCCTGCGCCTCAAGGTGCGGCAGACGCAGCGCACCGACGCCGGCACGCCCTTGTTCCGCCTGCCGCTGGATGTTCGCGTCACCGCCGACGGCCAGGACACCCTGCACCGCCTGGATGTGACGGACGCGGAGCACTTCTTCCACCTGCCGTGCGCCGCCGCTCCCTCACAGGTGCGCGTGGACCCGCGCCGCGACGTGCTCGGCACGCTGGACGTGGACAAGTCCGTGGGCCTCTGGCTGGAGGAGCTGCGCGCCGCGCCGGAGTCCCGCGCGCGCACCGAGGCCGCGCATGCGCTGGGTCGCGATGGAGGCTTCCGCGCCGTGGAGGCCCTGGGCGCGGCGCTCACGGACCCGCGTCTGTTCTGGGGCACCCGCGCCGCCAGCGCCAGGGCCCTGGGCCGCATCCGCACGCCCGAGGCACGGGCGCGACTGCTCCGAGCCCTGCGCGCCGAGCACCCCCGCGTGCGCCGCGCCGTGGTGGCCGCGCTGGGCGAGTTCCGCCGCGACGCGGAGGTCATCGCGCTCCTCCGCGCGCTCCTGCAATCTGGAGACACCAGCTACTTCGTGGAGGCAGAGGCCGCGCGCAGCTACGGCAAGCTGCGCGCCGCGGATGCGCTGACGGTGCTGGAGACGGCCTCCACGCGCGCGTCGTTCCAGGACGTCATCGCGGTGGGCGCCATGGACGGGCTCGCCGAGTCACAGGACCCCGCCGCCTTCACGCTGGTGGAGGCTCGCACCGCGTACGGTCAGCCCGCCTTCCTGCGCCGCGCCGCGACCCAGGCCGTGGCGAAGCTCGCGGAGGTCGCGGGCCGACAGCGCGAGGCCGTGGACCTGCTCACGGAGTTGCTGCGGGATTCGATGTTCCGCGTGCAGATGGGCGTCTTCGAGGCCGCGAGGACGCTCGGAGACCGGCGCCTCGTCCCGGCCCTGGAGGGCACGCCGCTGAGCGACGCCCGCGCCCGCCGTGCCGCCCGGGAGACGGTGCGCGCGCTGCGCGAGGGTGAGCCTCAAGCGCGCGAACTGGCCGCCCTGCGCGAGGAGGTGGACGCGCTGAAGGACGTGACGCGTGCGCTGCGGGAGCGACTGGAGGTGCTGTCTCCCGCGCGTGACATGGCGGGCCCGAAGGCGCACGGCCGCGCGAAGAAGCAGGCTCCGGCGCCCAGAAGCCAGCAGGCCACTCCCCGTGGCAAGCAGGCTTCGCCGCGCACGAGCAAGCAGTCCTCTCCCCGCGGCAAGCAAGCCTCGTCACGCACGAGCGAGCAGGCCTCGGCTCGCAAGAAGGCGGGCAAGCCCGGCGCCGGGGGGCGACGACGCTAGGATTCACGCACGTCGGCCGCCGTCGCAGTCACGTCAGCCGCAGTCGCACAGCGGCTGTCGTCACACGTCAGCCGCCGTCACACGTCAGCCGCCGTCGCACGCCAGCCGCCGTCACACGTTGGCCGCCGTCGAGTTCTCGCCGTCGCACTCCGGCCGCCATCGCACGTCGAGCTCCTTCACCCGTCCGACGGCCGCCCGGCACACGGACATGCCGGGCGTGTGCTTCCCGGGCAGGTCCTGGGCGCGCCCGCCTCGTCTGATGGCTACCTGTAGGAAAAGAGAAAGCAATCCCTCGCGGGAGACACGTCGTGGGAACCCGTGACGGAAGCGGGACGGGCCCCACGAGGGCCCCAGGGGAACACATGGCCAGAGCCAACGAGGAGCTCAGCGCCTGGCTGGATGCCGCCGTCGACCCGATGGTCGCCTGCGACTCGCACGAACATGTGTACCTCCTCAACCGCGCGGCCGAGCGGCTGTTCGCCTGGAAGCGCGAGGACCTCCAGGGCCAGCCCGTCTCCCGCCTCTTCCCGGAGCGCATCAGCCACCATGAAGGCCAGAGCCTGGTGCGCTACCTGCTATCGCGCAGGGACGCCCTGGAAGGCCGCCCCACCCGGGTCTTCGCGCAACGACGCGACGGCGCGGAGGTCCTCGTCGAGCTCACCGTGGGCACGTCAGGCCAGGGGGACGACGAGCGCATCGTCATCAGCCTCCGCCGCCTGCACGAAGTCATCGACACCCTCCGCGAGCCGCTGGAGCACCCTCGCCACGAAGGGGCGGCGACGCTCGTCGAGACGCGGGCCCGTGGCGATGACCTCTACCGACTGGTGGTGGAGAACGCGCCCCTGGGCATCTTCCACTACGACACCTCACCCGTCATCACCGCCTGCAACGAGCGCCTGGTCACCATCCTCGGGTCGACCAAGCGCATCATCGTCGGACTCAACCTCCTGTCCCTGCGCGATGAGGAGATGATGCGCTGCGTGCGCGAGTCGCTCGCGGGCCGGGGCGCGGACTACGAGGGCAACTACGCCTCCGTCACCGGCCACAAGGTGACGCCCGTCCACGTGCGCTTCGCGCCCTGCTACAACGATGCGGGGGTCGTCGAGGGCGGCGTGGGCATCGTCGAGGACGTCTCCCAGCGGCGGCGCGTGGAGCGGGAGCGCGACGAGAGCCTGGCCCTGCTCACCACGCTCTTCGACAGCGCGCCCGTGGGCCTGGGCTTCCTGGACACGCGGCTGCGCTACGTGCGCGTCAACGAGCGGCTGGCGGACATCAACGGCAGGTCCCCCGCGGAGCACCTGGGAAAGAATCCCCACGAGGTGCTGGGGGCTGGCGGCCCTCCCGTCGAGCTCATGCTGCGGCACGTGCTCGAGACGGGCGAGCCCGTGGTGGACCAGGAGGTGGACACCGAGGCCATGAACCTGCCGGGCCCCCGTCGGCTGCTCGCGGGGAACTGCTATCCGGTGCGAGCCCCGGACGGGCACGTGCTGGGCGTGGGCGTGCTGGTGGAGGACGTCACCCTGCGCAAGCTGGCCGAGGAGGAGCGCGAGAAGATGTTTCACGAGGCCCAGCAAGCCATCCGCGTACGCGACGACTTCCTGTCCATCGCCTCGCACGAGCTGAAGACCCCCCTCACGCCGCTGAGCCTCCGGCTGGCGACCCTGGAGCGCAAGCTGGAGCGGGGCGAGAGCGTGGACCTCACCACCCTGCGCCACGCGCGTCAGCACCTCCTGCGGATGACGGGGCTCATCAATGACTTGCTGGATGCGTCGCGCATCGAAGCCGGCCGGCTCGCGCTGCACCCGCAGGCCACGCGCATGGACAGCCTGGTGGAGCATGTCCTCCAGGCCATGGACGCGCAGCGCGCCGGCCACGAACTGCGCTACGTGCGCCCCGAGCACGCCGTGCAGGTGTTCGCGGACCCGTACCGGCTGGAGCAGGTCATCTCCAACCTGGTCGAGAACGCGTTCAAGTACAGCCCCGACGGCGGCGTCATCCAGGTGACGTTGGAGACGCGTGGAGAGCTGGCGCTGCTGTCGGTGAAGGACCCGGGCATCGGCATCCCCGAGGACCAGCAGCAGATGCTCTTCGAGCGCTACTTCCGCGCGCGCAACGTCTCCTCGCGCTCGTACGGCGGCCTGGGCCTGGGCCTGTACATCAGCCGCGACATCGTCGAGCGCCACGGCGGCCGCATCTGGGTGGAGAGCCAGGTGGGCCAGGGGTCCACCTTCCACATCGCCCTGCCACTGCTCAGTGGCACCTCCGCCCACCCGCCCGCCACCCAGCCGGACCAGCACGTTCACTGAAGCTCCGCCACCCCCGCTTCCGAAAGAACTACAGGCCCGTCTGTCCACCTCTTTGCATCCCAGGGCCCCAATCGCCTGGATTCGCACGTCCCAGGCGCTGGCACGCGGGCTGCTCTACCGGAAGTCAGAGAAGCAACCCGAGAGGAGCAGGCACATGACGACGGAAACGGCTGCTTGGACTCGCGACAATGACGGCTGGCTGGTGCGCGTGAAGGTGGGCGGGCGCATCCAGGAGGTGCGTTGCACCACCGAAGGCCAGGCGCGCTACATCGCGGGCGTGCTGGCCTTCAATCCACCGCCTCCCGCTTCGAAGCTGCGTCACTGAGCAACGCCGAGGGGGCCCGTGGGGGGGCTGACCAGGTACGCGTCCAGCTGGTACCAGTTGTTGTACGCGACCTTCCACGCACCATCGTGGACACCGGGCAGGGGGATGAGGGGGCCACCAATCTGGCCGCTGGTGCCCCACGTGAAGCCCATGTCCACGCCCGTGGACGTCTCCATCAGGGTGATGTCCGTGGCGAGCTGGGTGTTGAACCGGCGAATCTCCGCGTTGGTACCGGACACCCAGAAGATGATGCGGTGGGCGCGCACGTCGAAGCCGAACGCGTAGAAGGCGCCCGCGTTGGTCGGGTCCGTGACGATGACGGTGTGCGCGCTGAGCAGGTAGGGGCTGTGCGGGTACAGCGGCGTGCCGGTGGGGATGCTCGACAGGGGCGTGGGCGCGGTGGGCATCGCGTACGGCGTCCCGGGGATGAGGCCCGGGCAGTAGTTGGAGAGCGACGGAGGCGCGGGGAGCGCGCGCTGCTCGGCGGAGCCCTGGGACGACAGGTCCTCGGAGGCCAACACTTCGGAGGGGTCACCACCGCAAGCGGCGGTGGACAGCGAGAGGATGCAGAGCAGCGCGGAGCGGAGGTTCTTCATGGTGTGTGCCTCGGTGTGAAGTGACACGTCGAGCGTCCACGGCCCTGGGGAGCCGAGGTCGCCTGTACGGCGACTGCGGTGAAGGTGAAGCGGTGGGGAGCCGGGCTACTCGAAGACGACGACCGTCTTCACCCAGCTGTCGGGCCGCGCGGACAGCTCGCGCAGGCGTTCATCTCGGAGCGCGGTGGCGGCGCTGGCGCCGGCGCGGATTCGCTCCATGACCCGCGCGAAGAAGGGCCCGGCTTCCGCGTCCGGGATGTCGATGGGTGAGGCGATGACGGCGCGCGCGCCCGCCTCGGCGAAGGCCACCGGGAGGCTCCACGGCGAGTGGAGGTACGGCGCCGAGCGCGCGGCCTGGCACGCACCGAGGAGCACCACCGGCGCGCCCTTGAGCTTCTGCTTGCGCACCTCGCCCGCGGTGAGCGCGTAGCGACCACCGGCCTCGGGCGCCATCACCAGCAGCGAGGCGTCCGACACGCCCAGGTTCACCAGGCCGTGCGCGTGGATTTCCACCTCGGTGGCCTCGGCCAGCTCGGCCAGGAGTCGCGACGGCGTGGCGGCGGCGCCCGTCAGCTCCACGCGGCGCGGGGACGGGCCACCGGACAGCTCCCAGCTGCGCAGCCGGGGCAGGTTCAGCGCGGCCGGCGCCTCCACGTCATAGACGACCAGCGGACGCGGCGCGGACAGCGCGGGCGCCTGGGCCTTCCGGCCCGTGTCGTAGCTCCAGGCCAGCTCCGGCGGCAGCAGGCCCGCCTGGCCATGCACCGGGTAGCGCGCGAACACATGCACGTGCTCGCAGGGCTTGAGCGCGGCGGACATCGCCGGAGGCACCAGCGCGGTGATGTCGAAGTCGGGGGAGCGTCGGCTCGCGTCCTGGTGGCCAAGCAGCTCTCCACCGGGGCCGCGCGCGGCGACCAGGATGCGCTCGTCATGCACCTCCACGCCCAGGGCGCAGCGGGTGGGCGCGGCGACTCCGCTCTCCTCCGCGAAGAGGGCCAGCGCACCCGCCCAGTCGCCCGTGGAGCCCGCGTCCAGGATGAGGGAGGAGTAGCTGTAGGCGCGGGCCTTCGCCGCCACCGGGTCTCCGGCACCCAGCCGCGTGCCGTCGGTGATGGCCTGGCGCAGCAGCACGCGGCCCGCCTCGCGGTCCGAGCCGATGACGGCGCGTCCCTCGATGTGCGTGGCCACGACCCGCTCGCCCGGACGCAGCCAGCCAGCCGCATCCAGCTTCTTCAGGCCGTCGCGCACCTGCTCCACGTCCCCGGGCTTCGGGTCCAGGCGCGCCAGGTCCGCCAGCACGAAGGCGCCGTTGAGGAAGATGGGCACCTCGCAGGCCGGCGCCTTCTGGAGCTCCGCGCGCGCCGCTTGCGGCTGGAGCGCGAAGACATGCAGCGACGCCAGGCTCTCGTGGACATGCCGGGTGGCCGCGCAGCTCCTGTCACGCAGGGCCTGCTCGCCCAGGTAGGCGCGCGTCAGGGCGAAGGCGTTGCGGAAGCGCGCCAGGTCACCCAGCACCAGCAGCAGGTCCGCCTGGAGCTTCCACTCCTGCGACTGCCGCGCCCACTGCAGGCCCGCCAGGGCGTGCTCGCGCGACTCCACCAGCCGGTGCTCGTCCTTGTAGATGTGCGCCAGCAGGTGCTCCAGCTGACCGCAGCGGTAGTCCGCCTTCGCGCTCCCGCAGGCCGCCACGGCGCGCAGGAGCCGCGCCTCGGCGCCGGCCAGGTCGCCCCGCGCATACTCCGCCAGGGCGCGCTCGCGCTCCACGTTGAGCGTCAGCCACGAATCGCCGAGCGACTTCGCCGCCTGCTCATACGTGTCCAGGCGCGCCGGCAGTCCGCCCGCCAGGGGCAGCACGCCCAGGAGGATGTCCTGGTGCTCCGTGCCGGCCAGCTGCTTCGCGAGCGGCGCCAGCGTCGCGCGGTCGAACGTCCCCAGCAGCACCTCGCGGAACCGGGCGGCCAGCGGCGCGCGGCGCTGGAAGTCCAGCCCGGCCACGCGCTCGGCGTAGCGCGCCATCGTCTCTCCGCCGTAGTGCGCATCCAGCACGTGGGCGAGGGGCAGGAGCGCCTTCACGCGCTCGGCGGACGGGGCGGACCACACCGCGATGTTGAACCAGTTGCGCGCCGTGCCCGGCACCGCGCGAGCGACGTCCTCGGGGAAGGGCGTGCCCTCCAGGGCCAGCGCCTTGCCGGCCTTCTGCGCGGAGTCCCACGCGCCCTTGCGTCCGTCGAGCTGCCGACGCAGCACCGCCGCGCGCTCCTTCGCCTCGTCCGACCAGCCCGGCTCGCCGAGCAGCGCCACCGTGTCGAAGGCCTCCGCAGCCAGCGCGTCCAGGCCCAGCTCGCGCAGCACCAGCGCGCGGTTCCACAGCGCCTGCGGGTGTCGGGGGTGCTTCTCCAGCACGCCATCCAGCAGGGTGAGGGCCGCCTCCAGCTCGCCCTTCGTCAGCGCCACCACCGCCCGGTCGCTGTCCACGTCCGGAGACGCGGAGGCGCGCTGCAGGTAGTCCGCCGCCTGCTCGCGCTCGCCGCGCAGCAGGTGTCCCACCGCCAGGCCCTGGAGGTCGCCCTCCGCCTCCAGCTTCGCCAGCGCCTGCAGCGGCACCATCTCCCGGGGCCGCTCGTCGCCGGAGCGCAGCACGCCGTAGGGACGGTGCGCGCTCGCGCCCGCCCAGCTCAGCCGGGCCTCCAGGGAGCGCGTGGGCGCCAGGGCGAGCATCTGCGTCTCATCACCGCCCGGGTTCCGGGTGCGCAGCACCACCACCGCGAAGACGGCGGCCAGCGAGCCGGACAGCGCCGCGGCGGCCACCCAGTTGCGACGGCGGCTCCACGCGGGACGGAAGGCCCTCACGGGCGCGGTCTCCGAGGCCTGGCGCTGGGCCGGCGGCGTCACCACGCCCTGCACGGCGGACTTCGCCTCCACTTGCGCCAGCTGCCCCCCGAGCGCCTGGAGCTGGAGGATGTCGTCCAGCTCCGCCTGGCACGCCTCGCACGTGCCCAGGTGCTCGCGGAACGTGTCGGCCTCCTCGCCGGACAGCTCGCCGTCCGCGAAGGCATGCACCAGGTCGTGGACCTCCATGGGCTCTGGAGCACTCATGGCGTCTCCACCTTGTCGGTGCCAGCGGGCATCAACAGCTCCTTCAGCTTGCGGCGAGCGCGGATGAGGCGCGTGCCCACGGTGGCCTTGGGGATGCCCAGGCGCTCCGCGATTTCCGTATAGGGGCGCCCCTCCAGCGCATGGAGGCGGTACACCATGGCGAACTCCTGGGGGATGCGCTCCAGGGCCTCGCGAAGCTGCTCCGGGCCAATGGCGGCCCACGCGGGAGCGGCCTCAGGCTCCGGCGCGGCGATGCGCTCCTCCAGCTCCTCCGCCGACACATCCGAGCGGCGCTCACGCGCCTTGGAGCGGCACCGGTCGATGAAGAGGTGGTGGAGGATGGTGAAGAGCCACGCGCGCCCGTCGGTGCCGGGACGGTAGCGGGCCAGGTTGAGCAGTCCGCGCTCGTAGGTGTCCTGGACCAGATCCCTGGCGTCCGTCGGGTTGCCACACAGCCGGAGCGCGGTGGCGCGCAGTGCCGCCTCATGCTCCCGGATGAACGCCGCGAACCAGCGGCTGTCGAGGGTCGGCGTTGAGAGGGGCCTGCTTTCCACGGGGGGTGCAGGCTGGACCGCCGCGTCATGGCCCGTCAAGCCCCGAGACCGGGCTCGGCGGGTCAGCAAGGCAGGTGATTGCAGGGCGAAAGCATCCATGGCGGTCGCCCTACCCAACGCCGCCCTCCCGCCATCTTCCCGAACGAATTATCGGCGGATTTTCCAGCCCACGCCGGGGCCCCCCTTGGAGGGGCGGTCGTCAGTGCTCCGCCCGGGGGTTGCGCCGGACGATTTCGCCATTGAGGACGTTGGCGAAGCCCACCCACGCCAGGTACGGCGCCACCAGCCACGCGGCCGGCCGGTCCACCTCTCGCGTGGCGGCGATGTAGGCACCAATGCTTCCCAAGAGGGCCACGTTGTCCGCCAGGGCCCGGCGGGGCTGATGGCGGCCGAAGAAGAGCCAGGACCAGGCGGCGTTCAGGCCCAGCTGCACGCCCCACCACCCCAGGGCCTGGGAGCGCGAGGGCCCCGCGGGCGCCGTCCACACCCGCCAGCCGGAGATGGCGATGAGGGCATAGAGCGCGGTCCACACGGGCGCGAAGGCCTTGGGTGGCGGCTGGAAGGGAGGCTTGCGCAGGTGACGGTACCAGCGGGTGTCGGCGGAGCTCTGCCGCGCGCCCAGGACCGCCGCGCCCAGCGTGAGCGCGCTGAAGGCCCCCAGCGCGATGACGGACTCGGTGCGCAGCGTGGGGTTGAGGGCGGTGCGCTTCACCGGACCCGGAACCGTTCGCGTCGAGGGCTCCCACGAAGTCTGCTGCATGGACTGTCTCCCAGTGCGCATCGCGCGCCAGTGTTCGATGCAAGGTGGTGATGGCCCGCATCACCCGCCACCCCTGTTGACTGTCGGCGGGTGGGCGCTCTATCGAGACCCTGGGGAGGAACGACATGGTGAGCGCGGACGAAGTGCTCGACTTCTGGTTCGGTCTACCGGCGGACCCGGCTCGAAACCCGGCCTGTATTCGTCCTCGCGCCGAGTGGTTCCAGCGCGACGCGGCCTTCGATGCGGAGTGCCGGGACCGCTTCCTGGACACGCACGAGCGGGCGGCGGCCGGGGAGCTGAGCACCTGGCGGGACGAGCCCCGCACCAGCCTGGCGCTGGTGCTGCTCCTGGACCAGGTGCCCCGCAACATCTTCCGAGGCACGCCCCGCGCGTTCGCCACGGATGGCCACGCGCGCTCGGTGGCGCGTCACGCGCT
The DNA here is from genome assembly GCF_024198215.1 of Myxococcus qinghaiensis. GTDB lineage: Bacteria > Myxococcota > Myxococcia > Myxococcales > Myxococcaceae > Myxococcus > Myxococcus qinghaiensis. The sequence continues at coordinate 485,081 of NZ_JAKCFA010000005.1, read as the reverse complement.
GGCGCGGGGCCTGGACCTCACGCTGCCGTCCGTGTGGCGGTGGTTCATGTACCTGCCCTTCGAGCACAGCGAGGAGCTCCACGACCAGCGGCTGTCCGTCTCGCTGTTCGAGATGCTGACGCTGCATCACTCCGGCAGCCACGAGCCGCTCGACTACGCGAAGCGGCACCTGGATGTCATCGAGCGCTTCGGCCGCTTCCCGCACCGCAACGATGCGCTGGGCCGGCCCACGACCCCGGAGGAAGCGCGCTTCCTCCAGGAGCCGGGTTCATCCTTCTGAGGACGGGCGCGGACGGCGAGGCTAGGCCGGGGCGCCGAGCTCCTCGGGACTGGCGGCGCGGGCCTCCAGGGTGATGCCGGAGGCCAGCCAGCCGCGCACCAGCACCAGGTGCTCGCTCTCCGCGTCCAGGGCGAGCTGGAAGCGGTCCGCCAGGGTGTCATGGCCCAGGCCGCGCGCCAGCTCGATGAGCAGCTCCCAGCTCGCGTTGTCGGTCAGCTCCGCCACCAGCAGCGCCTCCAGGGACTGCCGCAGGTTGGTGCGCGGGTCGGCGAGCACGGCGGGCAGGCCCATGGACATGACGCCCACCAGGTCCGCGCAGGGCGTCACCGCCGTCGGGTCCGCGCCGAGCTTCGTCAGCGATTCGGAGAGGAGGGCGAAGTGGGACAGCTCGTCGTTGAGGATGCGCTCCAGTCCCTCCTGGGTGGGGCCATCCTCCCAGGAGCCGTGGACGTCGAGCTTGGCGAGCGCGCCCTCGTAGAGCCGGGAGCCGGAGCGCTCGAAGGCGAGCCGCTCCCCCAGCTTGTCGAGGAAGACGGTGGGCTTGGCGCCCTTGAGCAACTCCACCGCCGTCTTCGCCACGCCCTTGAGGTTGGCGGGAGGCGGGACGTGGCCCACGCCACCCGACTCCAGGGCGTACTGCTTGCGCACCTCCAGCAGGAGCGAGCCGTCGCCCGGTGACGTGGGGGCCCGCTTCTGGGCGGCCTGGAAGATGTCAGCGCTGTCGATGGGTGACATGGCGATGCCCGTGCGATTGGGGCCCATGTCGCTGGTGGTCTTCTTCATGTCAGTGAACCTTCCTTCCCGCGGACGTGGAGCCCATGCGCTGCACGCGCGCGGCGAGCTCCGTGCCAGGAGTCCATTGGTAGCCGGCCGCCACCGTCTCCGACGGCGAGCCTTCCGAGTTGAGCTGGTCGCGGTAGACGAGCGAGCGGTGGTCCGCGGGCAGGTCCGCCCTGGGCACGAAGTCCGGACCGTTGGTGGCCAGGTCCTCCTCCGCGTTGAGCGTCTTGCGGACGAACTCGCGGTGCTGCTTGTACTCCACGGGCTCCGGCAGCGTGCGCGGCAGCACCGACGCCGCGTCACGGCCCTCCACGCGCTCGAAGAGGTCCTTCACGAAGTGCAGCTGGCCCAGCTCGTAGTCCAGGAAGCGCTGCCATACCTCCTTGATGCGCGGGTTCCCCTCGTACGCGAGGCACGAGTAGAAGTTGTAGACCTCCGCGGCCTCGTGCATCAGCCACTTCTCCAGCAGCGTCTCGCTCGGGTCCAGGAGCGACTCGTATTGGGTGACGTGCTGCTCCTCGATGGCTGCGATTTCCGCGTAGAGCTGCCGCGCCGCCGGGTCCGTGAAGAACGGCCCCACCGTCATGTAGTAGTCGTGCGTCTGGTTCTCCGCCGCGGTGATGCTGATGGCGTGAATCTTCGACAGCGGATGCGCCGTGGTCTTGTCGTAGGGACGGCGCAGGTCATCCAGGGGATGGCGGTGCTCCAACGAGGTGGCCCGTCCCGGAATGATGTCCGTATAGGACTGGGTGATGGTGTTCGGGTCCTTGCCCTCCAGCCTGTCGTAGAGCGCCGAGTAGCGGTACAGGTGGTCGAAGTCCTCCAGCAGGCCGAAGCGATACGTCTGAGCCAGGTAGGGGTCGGGCTCGCGCAGCGCCACGCTGGCCGTCACCTCGATGGCGACCTGCTCGAAGCCGAGCGTCGTCTCCAGCGGGTTCTGGTCCGGGGGGTTGAGCCAGTTGATGAGCGTCTGCTCGAAGTGCTCCACCCGGCGAATCCTCGCCAGCGGCTCGCGCAGGGAGCCGTTGATGCGGGCCATCATGTGCTTGGTGCGGAGCGCGTCCGCCATGATGCCGTTCATGTAGATGACGCGCACGCGGGTGAAGGCGTCGTCATCCAGCTTGCTGTAGGGGCGGCGCACCAGGTCCTTCCACGTGAAGACCTGTCGGTCGAGGGGAACGCCCTTCTCTTGAAAGATGTCCAAGGCCACGTCGGGCTCCTTTGGAGTGCGTGAGACGGGAGGCAACGAGCCTGCCGTGATGACGCACAAGGTCCGGATGGGTGCGATGAATTGCAACGCCGAGGCCTCGAGAGAATAGAGCCCGCGACTTCGCGTCTGGAGGGCAGGCTGCGGAGCGCGCGGGGCCGCCAGCCCCGTCCATCGGGAATTCAGGGGTTCAAGGGCAGGTGCCTCGCGAAACAAGGCTTGGGCTAGTGTGACGAAACACGAACCACGCACATCGCAAGAGGGGGCCGTGGCAGGGGACACCTGGAAAATCATCCGGCTGCGCTGGCGCGACCACTGGCGGTTGATGCTGGGCGTGGCGGTGTTGTCCACCGCGCTGGCGATGCTGGCGTGGTGGCGCGGCTGGCTCGACGACCTGGAGCGCGGCGCGTACGACCAGGCGCTCACCACGTTCACCGACGGGCGCGGGAAGTCTCCCGCCGTGTCGGTGGTGGTCATCGACCAGTCGTCGCTGGACGGCATCCGCGCCAATGAGCGCTACACCCTCAACTTCGGCAGCTGGCCCTACAGCCGCAACCTGTGGGCCCGCGTGGTGGAGCAGCTCCAGGCGGAGGGCGCGCGCGCCGTCGTGTTCGACGCGGTGATGGACGAGCGCTCCTCCGACGAGTCCATGGACCTGGCCTTCGCGCAGATGCTGCGCGACACGCGCGTCCCGTTCTTCCTGGGGGTCTCCACCAACGCCAACGCGCAGCCGCTGCCGCGCGCGGACTTCGACAAGACGCCCGCCTCCCCGCTCGCCCCCCTCCCGGCCGAGCCCGTGGCGTCCCCCGTGGCCTCCACCGGCGAGTCGCTTCCCCAGGAGGCGCTGCCTGCGGGTGGGGAGACCTTCCCGAAGGAAGGCGGCGAGGAGACGTTCCCCGAAGCGGCCGGCGGCGAGTTCGCCGACACACCTGACAACGGCGCCGTCGCCTCCGTCACGCCGGAAGAGATGGCGCACGCGCTCGCCTACCCCGTGCGGACCGGAGACCTCCTCCTGCCGAGGCTGGAGGGCCGGGAGTTCGCGGGCGAGACGGCCGAGTCCACCGCCGAGCACCCCACGCACACGCTGCGCCACCCCGTGCCGCCCATTCCGGTGCTCGTGGGCGCGGTGGACGGCTTCGGGCTGGTGGACACGGAGACGGACCCCGACGGCTTCATGCGGCGCACGCGCTTCGCGTACACGGATGGCGCCAACACGTACCCGACGCTGCCGGTGCGCGTGGCCGCGGGCCTGCTGGGCGCGAGCGAGGTGAAGCTGTCCGACAGGAGGCTGCGCGTGGGCAAGCGGGCCTACGCGGTGGACCCGGACGGCGGCGCGGCGATTGACTACGGCGGCGGAGAGCTGCACGAGCGCTTCCGCACCGTGACCCTGCTCGACGTGCTCGACGGCTGGGTGCGCCGGGACAAGGGCCTGCCCTCCGGGCTCCCGTCGGAGGCGCTCAAGGGCAAGGTGGTGGTCATCGGCGGCACCGCGCTGGGGCTCAGCGACATCAAGGCCACGTCCTTCCAGGCGGAGGTCCCCGGCGTCATGAAGCAGGCGGCGGTGCTGGAGACGCTGCTCGGCAACGGGCGCTTCATCACCCGGGCCCCGCTGGCGGTGGACCTGGCGCTCACGCTGCTGGTGGCGCTGGTGTCGGTGGTGTTGCTGATGACGACGCGCTGGACGCCGCTGGAAATCGCGTGGCCGGTGGCGCTGCTTTTGGGCATGTACCTGGTGACGGGGCGCTTCCTGTCGTCCGGGACGCACGTGCTGACGGCACTGCCGTCCATGGCGGGCCTGCTGGCCAGCGTCACGGCGGTGGCCTTCAACCACCTGGTGGCCAACCGGGAGACGGAGTTCGTCCGCGCCGCCTTCAGTCGCTTCATGGAGCCCAAGCTCGTGGAGCAGATGATTTCGGAGCGCAAGCTGCCGAGGCTCGACGGAGAGAACGTCGAAATCAGCGCCTTCTTCAGCGACATCCGAGGCTTCTCCACCTTCAGCGAGCGCTTCAAGGAGGACCCGCGCAGCCTGGTGCGCATCCTCAACACGTACCTGACGCGGGTGAGCGGCGTGCTGCTGAAGGAGGGCGGGTGCCTGGACAAGTACATCGGCGACGCGGTGGTGTGCCTGTTCGGCGCGCCCATGCGCCAGGACGACCATGCGGTGCGCGCGTGCCGGGGGGCGCTGGCGGCCAAGGCGGAGGTGGACCGGATGCGCGAGGAGTTCCGCGCCAAGGGCCTGCCGGACGTCTACACGCGCATCGGCGTCAACTCGGCGGTGAACTTCGTGGGCAACTTCGGCAGCGAGCAGCTCTTCAGCTACACCGCCATCGGCGACGGGATGAACCTGGCCGCGCGGCTGGAGGGCGCGAACAAGGCGTATGGCTCCGTCATCATGATTGGCCCGCGCACGTACGAGCTGGCGCGCGAGCACATCGAGGTGCGTGAGCTGGACCGCGTGCGGGTGGCCGGGAAGACGGAGGCCGTCACCGTGTATGAGCTGCTGTCGCTCAAGGGCGGGCTGGATGCGCGCAAGCGGGCGACGGTGGAGCGCTACCACGCAGCGCTGGCCCTGTATCGCGAGGCGAGGTTCGACGAGGCCTCGTCGATGCTGGAGACACTCGGGGCCGAGGACCCGGACGACGGTCCGACGAAAGCCCTGCTGGAGCGTTGTCACAAGTATGCGAAGGCGCCGCCGCCGGACTTCGACGGCGTGGCGAGCCTGGACAAGTGAGCGGGAAAGGAGTCGGAGCCATGACGATGAGAACGAGGGCGGCCTGGGTGGCCTTGATGCTGGCGCTGGGCTTTCCGAGCCTCGCGTCGGCGGTGGCGGTGGGGGGCTCGCTGTACGTGAAGGCGAAGAACACCCGGGTGATGGAGAGCCCGTCGCCCACGGCGAACGCGGTGGTCATCCTCCAGCCGGGGGAGCAGGTGAAGTGGGAGGGCGCGGACGCGAAGAACAAGCAGTGGCACAAGGTGAAGACGGCGACGGGGAAGAAGGGCTTCGTCTTCCAGTCGAACCTGTCCACCACCGCGCCCGACATGGAGCTCGTCGTGGAGGACAAGGGCAAGCGCAAGGTGAACCCCGCGGGCTTCGTCGCCAGCGGCGCGGCGGTGAAGGCGCTCAGCCCCGGCGCCGTCGAGTACGGCAACAAGAAGGGCGGCGACCACAAGCAGGCGGTGGCGCAGCTGCAAAGCCTGGAGAAGAAGGCCAAGGGCGTCTCCACCGCGGACATCGCGAAGCACGTGACGGAGGCGGGGCTGTTCCCCGTCGTCGGCGCGGAGGCCACGGCGAAGTCGGGTGCGTCCAAGGGCAAGTCGAAGGGGGGCACGTGATGCGCGCGCACTGGAAGACGGTGGCCCTGGCGGGCCTGGGCCTGCTGGCCTCGTCGTGCAAGGGGGTGGACTGGACGCGGGTCGCCCAGAAGGCGGGGACGGTGGCGAAAGACTCGGCCTCGGCGACGAAGGAGCGCGCCTCCTGCGAGAAGCTGAACGTGGAGCCCACCGTGACGGAGGAGTACGCCATCGGCAGCGCCATGGCCATCCACTGGGTGCAGGGGGCCGGCGGGCTGATGGCGCCGACGGACGGCGCGAAGGGCACCGGGGTGCACGACCTCCACGCGTACCTCAACGTCGTGGGGAAGAACCTGGGTGCGCAGTCCTCGCGGCCCACGCTGGAGTGGACGTTCGGCGTGCTCAACGACGACCAGAACTTCAACGCCGTGTCCACGCCCGGGGCCTACGTCTTCGTCACGCGGAAGCTGCTGTCGGAGCTGGACAACGAGGGGCAGCTCGCGGGCGTGCTGGCGCACGAGATTGCCCACGTCGTGCTCAAGCACTCCATCCAGCAGTACAACTCCGCCAAGGTGAGCCTCTGCAAGACGGCCGTCACGATGGAGGCCGGCTTTCCGGGCTCCGGCCAGCTCATCGCCTCGACGGACAGCGGCGGCAACCTGGACCTGGACGGCGACTCGGCGCTGCTCGGCAGCCTGACGGAGAAGGTCATCGAGCTCGCGGAGAGCGGGAACGACCAGGAGCAGGAGTACGCGGCGGACCAGCTCGCGGCGCGGATGATGATTTCCGCCGGCTATGACCCGAACGCGTATCTCGTGCTGCTGCGCAAGACGACGGACAGCTCGAGCCTGGGCTCACGGCACCCGAAGAAGGCGGACCGCGAGAAGCGCCTCGTCACGTTCCTCGCAGGGCTCAAGCCCACGCAGGGGCAGTTCGCGGAGCTGTCGCTGGAGGGACTGCACAACCCGCCGCTCAAGCCGGAGCTCGTCGCCGCGCTGAAGAGCGCCTCGCGCGGCGGTGTGGCGAAGGACGGGAAGTAGGGGCTCCTTCGGGGCGCCCGAAAAAGGGCGCCCCGGGTTGGAGCGACTTCAGCGCGAGGCGGCCTGGCTCAGCGCGCGGTGCACGGCCTCCAGGGCCTTGCGCGCCTCGAGCAGCTCGGCGCGCTCGGCGGTGAGTGAGGCCACCTGCTGGGCCAGCACGTCCCGCTCGCCCTGGAGCGCTTCCACCGCCCGGCGCAGCGAGGTCGACTCGTCCTTGGCGGACTCCAGCTCACCGGCGAGCCGCTCCTCCTCGGCGAGGCTGTCCACCAGGGCCTGCTTGCCGCGAGCCACGGCCTCCTCGAGGACCTCGTGCTCCTTCGCGGAGGCCTGGAGCGCCTGACGGTTCTCCTGGAGGGACAGGAGCGCCTCGTCGCGCTCACCCTCCAGCGCGGCCAGCTCCCGCTCCAGGTCCGCCAGCAGCTTCACGCGGCCTTCCATCTCGGAAGAGAGCCGACGCGCCTCGTCCATGCGCAGGCGGGCCTCCTCGGTGGCCTTCTCCGCCTGACGGCGCGCCACCTCCAGCTCCTGCGTGAGCGAGAGGTTGGCGGCCTTCACCTTCACCAGCTCCGCCTGGAGGTGGGTGATGCGCTCCACCGCGCGCTGACCCGCCTCGGCCACCGTCGCCGGCAGGGGCTCCGGACGCGGATTCTCGCGCACCGCCTTGAGGCGGGCCTTCAGCCGCTCGCGGCGCGCGTCGGAGTCATCCTCTTCACGCGGAGGCGCGGGCGTCTGCACCTCCACCTCCTGGGGCGGAGCTTCGACGCGCGCCACCGGCTCGGCGACCATCGCGGTGACATGGGGAAGCGAAGCGTGTGACGAGCCCTGCGTCATGGGGTGGGCCTCCTGGGAGTGCCCGGCAGAGAAGCCGTCCAGATGGAACGCAGTGGGGGGGGGCGCCGCGAAGGTGACGTGCGCTTCGCCGAGCTCGTCGTCGAAGCGGGCCGACTCCGGCGCTGGAGACGCGTACGTCACGGGCTCGGAGACCTGCGAGGTGAACACCGGCTCCCGGGCGCGCGGCGGCTCCTGCGCACCCAACGCGACCTCCATCGCCTCGGCGGCGGTGGGGCGCGGGGCGCGGGCGCGCTCGATTCGGGCGCGGACCTCGGCGGACAGGTCCGCGGAAGGAGGCTCGGGCGGGGCCGAGGCGGAGGGCTCCTGCTCCGGGGACTCGGAGGGGGAGGACTCGGCCGGGTCGGCGACGCCGGTGAACGCGCCCAAGCGGAGGCGCGGCTTGGCGCGAGACACGTTCTGTTCGAAGGCTTTCTTCATGGCGAATCTCAGCCGGCCTGCTGGGTGCCCTTCTTCGGGGCGGCGGCTGCCGCGGCGACGAGGCGCGGCAGGACGTTGTCAATCATGGCCTGGATGTCGTTGGCGCCCTTCGACGTGGGGTCCGCGACGAAGACGGGGCGCCCCTCGCTGGAGGCCTGGGCGAACTTGGTGCACTGCCGGATGATGGTCGGCAGGAGGAACTCCGGGTAGTGCTTCTGGAGCGCCTCCAGCGCCTCCTTCGCCAGCTTGAAGGTGGCGTTGAAGGAGTTGACCACGATGAAGACGTGGTCGAGCACGTGATTCAGGTCCTCCTCCAGGCTCTGCACCGTTTCGAACAGCAGCTTGAGGCCGTGGAAGGAGAGGAAGTCCGCGAGCACGGGGACGAACAAGTCGTTCGCCGCCATCAGCGCGTTGAGGTTGAGCAGGCCGAAGGACGGGGGCGCGTCGAAGACGACGACGTCGTACTGGGCCTCCACGTCCTTGAGGGCGTTGCGCAGCTTGAACTCGCGGCCGGCCATGGGCATCAGCGAGAGGTCCATGGTGGACATGCTGAGGTTGGACGGGACGAAGTCCAGGTTGGGCAGGGAGGACTTCTGGATGACCTTGGCCAGGGGCGTCTTGCGCACCAGCACGTCGAGCAGCGTCTTCTCGAAGTCCTCGCCCTCGTAGCCCAGGCACTTGGTGGCGTGGCCCTGGCTGTCCAGGTCGATGAGGAGGACCGAGTAGCCCAGCTCCGCGATTCGCCACGCGTACGAGGTGGACAGGGACGTCTTGCCGGTGCCGCCCTTGAAGTTCAGGAAGAGCTGACGGCGGTGGCCAATCTTGTCCGGGAAGCGGTTGAGCGTGGTGCGCAAATCCCAGACGTCGTCCGGGGTGTACACGTCCTTCCTCGCGTCCTCCGGAATGGCCTTCGGAGACACGCCGAGCATCTCGGCCACCTGCTTCGAGCTGTATGTCGGCGCTTCCATGAACGACCCTTCGAAAGACGTACGGGACGGAGACCTTGCCTCAAGCGGCGAAGTATTTGTGTCCCCTTCGGACCACGGAACCTCGGGCTGATAGCAGGGTGAGTGCTTCCTGGGCGAGTTCCACGGGGGCCCCCAGGGCGGTCGTCAGCTCGGCGAGCGAGCGACCGCGAACCGCGACGCGGACTTCCATCAGCATCTGCCCACAGAGGGTCTCGACGGGTGAGGCACCCGGGCGGCCCGAGGGGGGACGCGCTTCCGCGGCTCGCGCGGGCGGAGCAGGAGCGGCGGCGGGCACGGGCGCCGGGGCACCCATGGCCACGAGGGCCGCCTGGACAGGGGAGAGTCGAGGAGCGGCGGGCCGGGCCTGTGACGTCGGCGCGGCCGTCGGCTGCGAGGGAGTGCCCGTCGCGGACTGGCCCGGCGAGCGCTGGCCGGACTGCGCGGTGGGGGGAAGCGCCGAGGACGGAGGCCCGCCGGCCTGCACCGGAGCGCGAGCAACGCCCTGCGCCAGGGGAACGCCCCCCTGCCCCACGAAGGCCGGAGCCGCGCCCTGCCGAGCGCCCACCACGGCCACCGCCTGCGGCGCAGCGACGGAAGCTCCTGCGTAGGCCATCTCCTGCACAGCCACCTGCACGGGAGCCACCGCCTGCACCGGAACCACCAGGGACCGCGCGACCATCGGGCGCGTCGCATCCTCCAGCCGTGCTCGCACGGGCTTCACGGGCAGCGTCGCCAGCCGGCGAATCTCGCGGCGCCGGTGCGTGTCATCCAGCGACACCACCGCGGACACGTCGTGTCCCAGGATCCGCGACAGGCTCTGCGCCGCCGCCTTGCGCACGCGCGGCTCGCGGTCGCCCAGCGCCTCCAGCAACAGCGCGCGAGCGTTCTCCCCACTCCCCGCGCCCAGCGCGAGCGCCGCCAGCGAACGGACCTCCGAGTCCGTGTCGTGGATGGCCTCTTCGCCCAGCCGCCGCGCCGTCTCACCCTCCAACCCCAGCGCCAGCAGCGACGCCCGGCGACGCACGGAGCGGTCCGGGTCCTTCATCGCCTGCGCCAGGTGCGGCGCCGCGTCCCGAGGCGCCAGCGTCAGCAGGGCCTTGAGCGCCGCGATGCGCACCTCCGGCACCGGCGACGCCAGCAGCGGCGACACCACCTGGGCGCCCTCTTCACGGCACAGCGCCGCGAACGCCTGGAGCAGCGCCACCTGCGCCGCCGAGTCCGTCTCCGCGTGCAGCGCGCTGGCCAGCGCCGGAGCCGCCGCCGGCTGGGACAGCGCCTTCAGTCGCTCGGCGGCACGAATCCGCGCGGCGGGGTCCGGCGCGGACAGCTCGCGCACGGAGAACCCGAACAGCGTCTCGTCCGTCGCGGCCCCCACGCCACCCTGTCCGGACAGCTCCGCGAGCTGCGCCTGGCTGACGCCGAGCCGTCCCGCCTGGAAGAAGCGCTGGGCCTCGCGAGCCACCGGCGACAGCCCCTCCAACAAGGGCTCCAGCAACGCGGCTCGAACGGGCGTGCTCGGAGCGGAAGCCGCGGCGGCCTGCGCCTTCGCTGAACCATCCGCGAGCGGCACGGCCGGCCCGCGCATCGGCAGCTTGACGACCGGCGAGGCCACGCCGCGCTGCGACTCCCCATGCAGCAGCGCCTCGCTGCGAAGCTGGGAGATGAACGACGCCAGGTCGAACCCCAGGTCGTCATCCTCGTCTTCGCCGTCCTTGGTCGACGTGCGCAACCGACTGGCGTTCAGCAACCGGTCCATGAGCTGGTCGCGCTCGCCGCGCAGCGCCTGCGTGAGCCGCACCGACTCCTCGCGCTCCGCCTGGAACCGCCCGGCGCGAACCTCCAGCGCCGCCACCTCGCGGCGCAGCTCCAGCTCCCGCTGATGCGCCTCCGCCAGCTCACGCTTGAGGTGCTCCATCTCCTCGCGCGTCGAACCCAGCTCGCTGAGCAGTTGCTCCGCGCGCGCCTCGAAGTAGACAATTTTCTCGAGTGCGCTCTTGAGCAGCGCGTCCGGACGCTCGTCGCTCACGACCTCAACGGCCCTCCCCGCGAGGCAGCGCGGTGCACCCCCGACCCACCGGGGGGCGCCCACCCTACGTCAGACGTCCCGCCTTCGTAAACCACGGAAACACCAGGGCTTTTCCCTGCAACTCCCGGCCTCTCCATTGACAACGCCGCGCAGGCCGACTTTTCGGCCTCGGCGGTGAACACCGTCTTCGCGCCACCCGCAAACGGACGCGCCAGGCCCGCTGAACACCTGCACCGTGAGTGCGGCCGCGCGGCGGGTGACGTCAAGCACCGGACGTCACGTCGGAGCGACGTTCGCGGTGAGCCCGACGCGTCCTGGAAACGCTCCGCGTGAAGGCCCACCCGCACGCGCGCCGTGTTGATCCACACGCGACAGGCGCCGATCTCCCCGGAGCCGATTTTTCGGCCTCCCGCGGCATCCGACGCCTTCCGCGTCCACCGCCCGCCCGGTGCCTCCCGAGCACGCCGGAACCCCACTTCCGGAGCCCTCCGCGAGGGGCCTCGGACACGTGTCCCGACAGGGTCCGAAACACCTTCGCGTTCAAGCGCTTTCGCACGCCCTTCTGGATGCACCTGAATGTCAGACCCCACCCGTAGTCTGTGTTCCACGAGGTCAGGAGCCCGCAGGCACTTCTCCCCGGTACCTCTCCGCCGAAGCGCGGGGGGTGAAGCCCTCTTTTCGACAGGTTTCCGCACGCCATGGAACAACGATTGGCCACCATCATTGGAAATGCAGTTCGCGCGGCGCGGCAGCGGCTGGAGCTCACGCAGGCCGACGTGGCCGAGCGCGTGGGAATCGCCACCGAGGTGTACGGGCGGCTGGAGCGCGGCCACATGCTCCCCAGCGTCCGCACGCTGAGGAAGCTGTGTCTGGTTCTCAACTGCTCGTCGGACGTGCTGCTCGGCATGTCCGGCGTCGAAGGCGCGCCCACGCTCGCCGAGGACCCTCCGGAGTACCGCGAGCGTCCCGAGGTGCGCCGGCTGCTGCGCACCGTGCGCAAGCTGGATGCGCCCCGGCTCCGGCTGTTGGGCCAGGTCGCCAACGCGCTCGAGACGTGAACCCCGCAGCACGCCCGCGACGCGCTGCTTCCATTCCTCATCCGTGGAAGACAGCGAGCGCGGGCGGAATCAGTACCGGGGCCGGGTGGACCCGGGTTGCAACGGATTGAGGGGGACGACGCTCGAGGTTGCGCGTTTTCGCAAGCGCTTGGCGCATGGAATGAAGCGGCGAGGCAGGCGCAAGCCTACCTTCGTGCTTCATGACTCGCCCCTCCCCCGGCCCCGCTCTCGACTTGCCGCAGCTCGCGGTACACGCGCTGTGGTGGGTGTGGTTCCCTTCCTTCCTGTTGAGTTGGGACCACCTGGGCCTCTGGGGCCGCGTGGGCATGTGCGTCATCGGCTGGGCGGTGCTGTTCTGGAACTACGCCGTCCTGCACAACCACATGCACGTGTCCATGGCGCGCCCCAAGGTGCTGCACTGGGTCGTGTCCCGGACGCTCGGCCTGGCGTGTGGGTTCCCCTACCGGGGCTACTACATCCACCACTTCAACCATCACCGGTACAACGACGGCCCGGGGGACTGGGGTCAGCGGCGGCCGGGTGAAGGCGCCCTGCGTTATTGCCTGCGCTCGGCGCTGACGCCGTGGTTCTGGCCGTTCGAGGCGGTGGCCAACGTGTGGCGGTGGGCCAAGAAGCGCAACCAGCGCACGGAGCTCGTCCTCGACTTCCTCGTCGTGGACGGGGGCATCCTCGCGGTCATCCTCTGGCGCCCGGCCCTGGGGCTGGCGTGGTGGGGGGTGCTGCTGGTGGGCCAGGTCTGCATCCACTGGCTCAACCTGGCGGCCCACTTCGAGACGGACTCCACCCAGAAGGCGGCCCTGGGCACCACGTCCACCTCCCGTCTGTACAACCTGTTCTTTTTCAATGCCGGTTATCACCAGGCCCACCACGTGAAGCCCCAGGTGGCCTGGCGGGAGCTGCCGGTGGTGACCGCCGAGCTGGCTGGCACGGCGCTGGTCCGGGCGGAGTTGGTCACTTCGCTGGCCCCCATCAATCCCTTCTGGGTGGCCAAGGTGGCGAAGCGCTATTCTGCCGAGCCGTGCGATCGGCAGACGGCGTCGACGATTACTTCAGGGACCCCCACGGCCGTTACCTAGTCGGGGAAGGCTTCCTGCATTGGTACGCTTCGGCGGACCTGTGCGGCTTCATCTTGTGGGGCCGGCCGGCCGAGGCTCACGTGCGCCGGCTGGTGCATGTGCTCGACGTGGAGCTGGCCCCCGCGGCGCCGCATGCGTCGCTCGTGGATGCGCGGCGACTGGAGGCGGCAGACCCTGCCGCCTTCGCGGTGCTCGTGAAGTACATGCAGGCGCGCGAGAAGTCGTTCAGCACCTCCGTGCAGCGACAGGCCCTGGTGCGTCCGGAGGGCGTGGCGGGCGCGGTGGTCGGCGGGTTCTACACGTTGTTGACGGGCGCCTATCCCAGCAAGGTGTTCACGGACCCCGCGAATGCGCTCGCGTGGCTGGGCCAGCCGGAGGGCCGGGCGGCGCCGCTGTTGTCCAAGCTGAATGACCTGGTGGCGGAGGCCACGGGCCAGTCGCCCTTGTTGCGCGAGCTGCACCAGGCGATGCGCGGCAAGCTGCCGGACATCAACCTGTCGGACGTGGCCCGGGAGATGGGCATGTCCGAGCGCACGCTCCAGCGCCGGTTGAAGGAAGCGGGGACGTCCTTCCAGGCGGAGCTGAACTCGGTGCAGGTGCGCATGGCGCAGGCGCTGCTGCTGGAGACGGACATGAAGCTCACCGCTGTCGCGGTGGAGGTGGGCTGCGCGTCGCTCCAGCACTTCAGCAGCCTGTTCCGCAAGCTGGTGGGCGACTCCCCCAGCTCGTGGCGCGAGCGACAGCAGGGCAAGGCGTCCGCCGAGGCGAGCGCCCCGGCCCAGGAGCCCGCCATCGCCGCCACGGCGAATCGCGGCGAAGGGCCCCAGAGCGAGTAACCGCGCCGCCCGCTCAGCTCGGGTTCGTATGCGTCTCCGGCGCCGTGGCCGCGGGCGCCGAGGGCAGGTGCAACGTGAAGCACGCCCCTCCCTCGGGACGGTTCGCCACAGACAGCGTTCCTCCGACGCGGGCCAGGTACTCGCGACACAGCGCCAGCCCCAGGCCGGTGCCCTTGCCGGGCGCCTTGGTGGTGAAGAAGGGCTCGAACAGGCGCGCCAGCACGGCCTCCGGAATGCCCGCGCCGTTGTCCTCCACCTCCAGCCTCACGCCTCCCTGCTCCTCACGCGCACGCAGCACGATGCGCGCGGCACGCGGCGGCTGCGCCGAGTCCACCGCATCCGCCGCGTTGAGCAGCAGGTTCAGCACCACCTGCACCAACTGGCGCTGCCCCAGCCGCACCCGGCTCAGGTCCGGTTCCACCTCGCGCACCACCTGCCCCAGGCTCCGCAGCCGCACCGACGCCAGCCGCTCCGCCTCATCCAGCGCATCCACCACGCCGCACGCCTCCTCGGCGTCCGCCGAGTCCCGGGAGAAGCGCCGCAGGTCCGTGACAATCTGCTGGATGCGCAGCACGCCCTGCTGCGTCTCCTCCAGCACGCGCCGAATCTCCTCCAGGTCCGGCGCCGCGTCCTCGATGACGTCACCCAGGTAGCCCAGGTTGGACTTCACGTACGCCAGCGGGTTGTTCACCTCGTGCGCCACGCCCGCCGCCAGCCGTCCCACCAGCGCCAGCCGCTCCATCTCCGCGCGGCTGCGCTCCGCGTCCACCCGCAGTCGCTCGCTGTGCGCCAGTCGCTCCAGCACCGACAACCGCGCCTGCACGGCCTCGCGCTCGGTGTCGCGCATGCGGCGGAACAGCTTCCCGCCGAAGACGGCAATCCACGCCATGAACAGGAACACCGTCACCTGACCGATGACCTGCCGCTCCGAACCTCCCGACAGCCAGGTCGCCGCCACCACGCCCACCAGCGTCAGGACGATGGTCGCCCACAGCGTGATGAGGTCCCCGGGCGTGAAGACGGCGATGATGAGCGGCATCGCGAAGAGCAGCGGGAACAGCGGACTCGAAAGCCCTCCGGTGAAGTGGATGTCCAACGCAATCGCCGCCAGGCTGAACACCCCGCTCAGGGTGCTGGCCCGCTGCAGCGGCATCCACGACGCGCCCGTCACCAGCGCCGCCGCGACGAGGATGGCGGCCCAGCCCACATGGACCAGGGCCACCTCCGGGACGAACGCGCCGAACAGCAACGGGTGCGTGGCCAGCGAGAGCAGCAGCACCCCCGCGGAGACGGCGAAGCCCCGGCGCTTCAAGCGCAGATGGGCTTCGAGCTCGAAGGCTTGAGGACCGGGTACGACGGATTGATGCACGGAGGACTTCCTACTGCTGGGCGCGCTGCGCTGCCGGCCGGGACATCTGCCGCTCCACGTAGGAGCGCAGGGCGGGGAAGTCCTCCAGCAGCCCCATGCCCCCACCCCAGTTGAGGATGGATGCCATCACCACGTCCGCCGCGGTGAAGCGCTCGCCCACCACGAACGAGCGCCCCTTGAGCTTCTCCTCCAGCATCCGGGCGATGTCCGTGAAGCGCTTCTGGCCCCGCTCGGCCTCCGCGGGCACGCGCTCGTGCTCCGGCAGGAAGCGGCTGTGCGCGGAGTACGCGGACAGGGGCGGCTCCATGGTGGCCATGCAGAACATCATCCACTGGTAGTACTCGGCGCGCTCCACGGTGCCGAGCGCCGGCGCGAAGCCCGCTTCCGGAAACTTGTCGGCGAGGTGCAGGAGAATCGCGGCCGACTCGAAGACGGTGTGCCCGTCATCCTCCAGCGCGGGCATGGAGCCCATGGGGTGCACGCGCAGGTACTCGGGGCTCTTGTGCTCTCGCTGGAGCAGATCCACCGGCACCAGCTCATAGGGGACGCCCAGCTCCTCGAGCAGCCAGCGGGGGCGCGTGGCGCGCGTCTTCTGGGCGAAGTAGAGCTTCATCATCGTCGTCGGGACTCCGAGGTGTGTCGCTTGAGCCGGCGAGTCTTGCCCAGCCGCACGCCGCCGCGAGAGCTTCGCATCTCCCCCAACCCCTTGGGTGCGGGGATTATCGGGTCCGGACACACCGCCCGCAGCTTGCACCCCCTGCATTCGGCCCCGCTCCACACCGCCTCGTAGAGCGCCGTCACCCGGTCGATGACGTCGAAGTCCTCCGTCACGAACCCCAGCTCGAAGTTGCGCACCGCGTCGCCCTTCGCGCCCAGGCCCGCCCCCGTGAGATTCGCGCTCCCCAGGTAGGCCCACGCCCCGTCCACCACCACCGCCTTGAAGTGCACGCGCGGGCACACCTTCAGCTCCAGCCCTCCCGCCACCAGCCGCGCCCGCTCGTCGAACGCCGCGCGGAACGGACGGCTCGGCAGCTCCGCGTGCAGGAGCCGCAGCGACAACCCCCGCGCCGACAGCCCATCCAGCACCTCCACCAGCGGAACGAAGCGCCCCTTCGACTCCACGTACATCGCCTTCACGTTCGCCGTCGCAATCCACACCGACTCGCGCGCGTGGAGCAGCTTCTCCAGCACCACCTCCCGGTACAGCTCGCTGCCGGACAGCAGTTCCGCCTGGATGGGACGCATGGAGACATCCTCACACACATACCCACCACCCTCCAGTCGGGGGCCGTTGTTAACCCGGGGAAACTGACTTCCAGTCATTTGACGACTGACCCATGGTCACCTATTGATGACCCATGGTCAGCAACCCGGGCGTGAAGGCGGAACGGGCGACGCCGCAGCGGGCGCGCAAGGACGAGGACAAGGAAGCGCGGCGGCGCCTGCTGCTGGATGAAGCGCGGGCGCTCTACGAGGCCACCTCCTACGCGGAGGTGAAGATGGCGGACGTGGCGGAGCGGTCCGGGCTGGCCAAGGGCACGGTGTTCCTCTACTTCCCGACCAAGGAGGCGCTGTTCCTGGCGCTCCTGGACGACCTGCTCTTCTCCTGGTTCGCCCGGCTGGACACGCGGCTGGGTCAGCCGGACGCGCCGTGGACGGGCCCGTGGCTGGCGCGCACCGTGGCGGAGTCGCTGGAGGGCGAGACGTCGCTCACGCGGCTGCTCGCGATGCTCCAGACGGTGCTGGAGCAGAACGTGACGGTGGAGCAGGCGCGCCGGTTCAAGGAGCGGCTGCTGCAGGCGATGCTGCACATCGGCGCGCTCTTGGAATCGCGAATGTCTTTCCTGCGGCCCGGCGAGGGCCCCCGCGTGCTGGTGCACTTGCACGCACTGGTGACGGGCCTGCGGCAGATGGCGGACGTGGCGCCCGTGGCGCGCGAAGTCCTGGCCTCGCCGCACATGGCCCCCCTGCGAATCGACTTCACCGCCGAGCTGACCGCGGCGCTCACCACCCTCTTGCGCGGGCTCGAGGCCCGCTGAAGCACCCCGCACACCCCAGGAGCCAACCATGCTGGAGCTCGTCCCCGTCACCACCGAGTCGAAGCCCGCCGCGGACCTCGCGCGCATCCAGGCCGCCTTCCAGGCCCAGCGCGCCAACCGCTGGGTGATGTCACGCACCACCACCGCCGAGCGCATCGCCCGGCTCAAGCGCCTGCGCGAGGCCATCATCGCCCGCCGCGACGAGCTGGCGGAGGCCATCCACCAGGACTTCCGCAAGCCCGCGCTGGAGGTGGAGCTGACGGAAATCCACCCGACGCTGGAGGAGCTGAACCACACGGTGAAGCACCTGTCGTCGTGGATGAAGCCCACGCGCGTGGGCACGCCGCTGCTCCTCGCGGGCTCCTCCGCGCACGTGCGCTACGAGGCGCGCGGCGTGGTGCTGGTGCTGGCCCCGTGGAACTACCCCTTCCAGCTCCTGATGGCGCCGCTCATCGCCGCCATCGCCGCGGGCAACACCGTCATCTGCAAGCCCAGCGAGAAGACGCCGCACACCGCGCGCTTCCTCTCCCGGCTGGTGCGGGACGTCTTCCCGGAGAACGAAGTCGCGCTGTTCGAGGGTGGCGCGGAGACGGCGGAGGCGCTGCTGGAGCTGCCCTTCGACCACTTCTTCTTCACCGGCAACCCGCGCATCGGCCGCAAGGTGATGGAGGCGGCGGCGAAGCACCTGGCCAGCGTGACGCTGGAGCTGGGCGGCAAGTCGCCGGCCATCATCGACGAGACGGCGGACGTGCAGGCCGCGGCGGAGCGGCTCGCGTGGGGCAAGTTCATCAACGGCGGACAGACCTGTGTCGCGCCGGACTATGTCTTCGTGCACGAGTCACGGCAGCAGGCCTTCATCGACGCGCTCAAGGCGGTCATCGCCCGCTTCTACGGGGCCACCGAGCCGGAGCGTCAGGCGAGCGCGGACTTCTCGCGGCTGGTGGACCCGGCGGCGTGGCGGCGGGTGAAGGACCTGGTGGACCGGACGGTGGCGGCGGGGGCGAAGGTCGAGGTGGGCGGGGTGGCGGACGGGCCCTCGCGTTACCTGGCGCCCACCGTGCTGACGGACGTGACGCCGGACATGGCCGTCATGGAGGGGGAAATCTTCGGGCCGGTGTTGCCGGTGATGACGTACCGCTCGCGCGACGAGGTGTACGCGCACATCCAGGGAGGGGACAAGCCGCTGGCGCTCTACGTCTTCAGCCAGGACAAGCGGGCCGTCGAGGACGTGTTCCGCAACACGACGTCCGGAGGGGCGGTGGTGAACAACGTCCTCATCCACGTGGCGAACCCCAACCTGCCCTTCGGCGGGGTGGGAATGAGTGGCCTGGGGCACTACCACGGCGTCTACGGCTTCCGGACCTTCAGTCACGAGCGCGCCGTGTCGGTTCAATGGATGAAGTCGCTGGCGGCGGTGTTCTTCCCGCCGTACCGCGGAAAGGCGCAGGAATGGGCCTCCCGCGCCAGCCGGCTGTTGGAGTAGGCCAGACAGCCAGAGGAGCCGGGATGCGCGTGGTGAAGCAGGAGGAGGAGCTGATTCCCCGGGGCTTGCAGGAGGCGTACGAGCGCCTGCGGGCCCGGCGCTGGGACGTGGCGCGGCGTGGCCCCGACGAGCGACTGGCGAAGCTGGAGCAGCTCAAGGCGCGCATCATCGAGCGGCGGGACGCGCTCGCGGACGCCATCCACGCGGACTTCCGCAAGCCCCGCGCGGAGGTCGAGGCGACGGAAATCCTCCCGGTGCTCATGGAATTGGAGCACGTGCGCAAGCACCTCAAGGCGTGGATGAAGCCGCGCAAGGTGACGACGCCGCTGGTGCTCACGGGCACCTCCAGCCACGTGCGCCACGAGGCGCGCGGCGTGGTGCTGGTGCTGGCCCCGTGGAACTACCCCTTCAACCTGCTGATGCTGCCGCTGATAGGCGCGGTGGCGGCGGGCAACACCGTGCTGTGCAAGCCCAGCGACAAGACGCCGAACACGTCGCGCTTCCTGGCGGCGCTGGTGCGGGACGTGTTCCCCGAGGATGAAGTCGCGCTGGTGGAGGGCGGCGCGGAGGTGGGCGAGGCGCTCTTGCGACTGCCCTTCGACCACTTCTTCTTCACCGGAGGGCCGCGCGTGGGGCGGCGGGTGATGGAGGCGGCGGCGAAGCACCTGGCCAGCGTGACGCTGGAATTGGGCGGCAAGTCGCCGGCCATCGTCGACGCGACGGCGGATATCGAGGCCGCGGCGGAGCGCGTGGCCTGGGGCAAGTTCCTCAATGGCGGGCAGACGTGCATCGCCCCGGACCACGTCTGGGTGCATGCGTCGAAGGAGGAGGCGTTCCTCGCGGCCCTGAAGGTGGCGCTGGAGCGCTTCTACGGACGCTCCGAGGAGGCGCGGCGCGCGAGCACGGACCTCTGCCGCATGGTGGATGACGGCGCCTTCGCGCGGGTGCGCGGGCTGCTGGACCGCACGGTGGCGACGGGGGCGCGGGTGGTGGTGGGCGGCGGCGTGGACGCGGAGACGCGCTTCATCGCGCCGACGGTGCTGGCGGACGTGGCGCCGGATGCGCCGCTGATGGAGGAGGAGATTTTCGGGCCGGTGCTGCCGGTGCTGCGCTACGAGTCACTCGACGAGGTGGTGACGCACGTGCGCGCGGGCGGCAAGCCGCTGGCGCTCTACGTCTTCAGCCACGACGACGCGGCGGTGGAGCGGCTGCTCCAGGAGACGAGCGCGGGCGGCACGTGCATCAACACCGTGGTGTTGCACAACGTGAACCCGAACCTGCCCTTCGGCGGCGTGGGGGCGAGCGGCGTGGGCGCATACCACGGCGAGACGGGCTTCAGGACCTTCAGCCACGAGCGCGCGGTGCTTCGCCAGGGCCGTACGACGCTGGCGAACCTGTTCTTCCCGCCGTACACCGGCAAGGCGCGGAAGCTGGCGCGACTGGCCAGCCGCCTGTTCGAGTAGCCGCGCATCCCGAAGGAGCGCGGCCGCTCGCCGTCGCTCAGCTGCGCAGGCCCGGCGCCTCGTGGCCCGTGCGCGCCACGTACTCGGTGTAGCCACCGCCGTACTGGTGGATGCCTTCCGGCGTCAGCTCCAGCACGCGGTTGGACAGCGCGCCCAGGAAGTGACGGTCGTGCGAGACGAAGAGCATGGTCCCCTCGTAGCGGGCCAGCGCCGTAATCAGCATCTCCTTCGTCGCCATGTCCAGGTGGTTGGTGGGCTCGTCCAGCACCAGGAAGTTGGGCGGGTCGAAGAGCATCTTCGCCATGACCAGGCGCGCCTTCTCACCACCCGACAGCACGCGGCACTTCTTCTCCACCTCGTCGCCGGAGAAGCCGAAGCACCCGGCCAGCGCTCGCAGCGAGCCTTGGCCCGCGCGGGGGAAGGCGTCTTCGAGCGACTCGAACACCGTGCGCTCGCCGTTCAGGAGGTCCATGGCGTGCTGGGCGAAGTACCCCAGCTTCACGCTGCCACCCACCGTCACCGCGCCCGTGTCCGGAGTCGTCGAGCCCACCACCAGCTTCAGCAGCGTGGACTTGCCCGCGCCGTTGACGCCCATGACGCACCAGCGCTCGCCGCGGCGCACGAGGAAGTCCATGCCCTCGTAGATGGTCCGCTTGCCGTAGGCCTTGTGCACGGCCTTCAGGCTCACCACGTCGTCACCGGAGCGCGGCGCGGGCTGGAACTCGAACAGCACCGTCGTGCGGCGCTTGGGCGGCTCCACCTTCTCAATCTTCTCCAGCTTCTTCACGCGGCTCTGCACCTGCGCGGCGTGCGAGGCGCGGGCCTTGAAGCGCTCGATGAACTTCAGCTCCTTGGCGAGCATGGCCTGCTGGCGCTCGTACTGCGCCTGCTGCTGCTTCTCGTTCTGCGCGCGCTGCTGCTCGTAGAAGTCGTAGTTGCCCGAGTACGTCGTCAGCGAGCCACCGTCGATCTCCACCATCTTGGTGACGATGCGGTTCAAGAACTCGCGGTCGTGCGACGTCATCAGGAGCGCGCCCTCGTACCCCTTGAGGAAGCCCTCCAGCCAGATGAGGCTCTCCAGGTCCAGGTGGTTGCTCGGCTCGTCGAGCAGCATCGCGTCCGGGCGCATGAGCAGGATGCGCGCCAGGGCCACGCGCATCTTCCAACCGCCGGACAGCGCGCCGACGTCGCCGTCCATCATCTCCTCGCTGAAGCCCAGGCCCGCGAGAATCTCCCGCGCGCGGCCCTCCAGCGCGTAGCCACCGAGCTCCTCGAAGCGCGCCTGCACCAGACCGTAGCGCTCGACGAGCTTCTCCATGTCGTCGGCCTTGTCCGGGTCGGCCATGTCCGCTTCGAGCGACTTCATCTCCCCGGCGACCGAGCTCACAGGGCCCGCGCCGTCCATGACCTCGGCCACGGCGCTGCGGCCGGACATCTCGCCGACGTCCTGGTTGAAGTAGCCGATGGTGACGCCACGGTCGACGGCCACCTGGCCTTCGTCGGGGTGTTCCTGGTCGGTAATCATCCGGAACAGCGTCGTCTTGCCGGCGCCGTTGGGGCCGACGAGCCCGACCTTCTCCCCCTTGTGGAGAGCGGCCGAAGCCTCGATGAACAGAATCTGCTGGCCGTGCTGCTTGCTGATGTTGTCGAGACGAATCATGTGCGTAGGGGGTTGCCCGGAAGGCGGGCGCGGCGCCCTTATGCCATGGGGGACGCCGAAGGAGGACTGTTCCGAACCCTCGACCTCCGCTTCC
Organism: Myxococcus qinghaiensis; assembly: GCF_024198215.1. Lineage (GTDB taxonomy): Bacteria > Myxococcota > Myxococcia > Myxococcales > Myxococcaceae > Myxococcus > Myxococcus qinghaiensis. Next base: position 463,121 of record NZ_JAKCFA010000005.1, on the reverse strand, counting down.
CATGCCCGAGGGCTGCCCACCAGGGGGGCGTTCGCCTCGCAGCCGGGAGGGAGACCTACATGGGTCGCCCTCATTCCACCGTGAGCGGATCCACACGAGGGGCGGACACCGTCCCAGGTGCCCGGCCGCCCGCTCCCCAGCCGTGCCTCAGGGCGTGATGACGAGGCGGATGGGGTTGCCGTCCTTCTTCACCAGCCGCTCCACGCCCTTCGCCACGTCCTCCAGCGGCAGCGTCGCCGTCACGGAGCGCGAGACATCCAGGCGCTTGGTGCTCACCAGCGACACGAGCTGGTCCAGGTGCTTCTTCTCGTAGCCCAGGTGTCCCTGCAGCGTCTGGGAGCGCAGGCCGAAGTTCACGCCGGCGCCCAATTGAATCTGCTCCGGTGACAGGCCCACCATCACCACGCGCCCGTAGCGCCCGAGGCACAGCGCCGCCTGCGCCAGCACCGAGTTCGCGCCCACCAGGTCCACCGCCACATCCAGGCCCAGTCCATGCGTGTGCTGGAGCACCTGCGCGCGCACGTCCGGGGAGCGCGGGTCCAACGCCACGTCCGCGCCGAACTCCAGCGCTCGATTGCGCGCGGCCTCGTTCGTGTCGAACGCGATGATGGGCGTCGCTCCCATCATCCGGGCAATCTGCACCGCGTGGACGCCGAGCCCACCGATGCCCCACAGGCCCACCGACTGCGCGGGCTTCAGCTTCGCGCTGTCCAGCAGGCCCGCGTACGGCGTGGCCACCGCGTCCGCGAGGATGGCCGCCTGTTCGAAAGGCAGGTGGTCCGGAATCGACGACAGCACGAAGTACGGCACCACGACGTACTCGGCCCACGCGCCGTCGTAGTGGAAACCCATGATTTGAAAGTCGAGGCAGTCCGTCGGCTGGCCGTTGGAGCACTTCGCGCAGCGACCGCAGGGCTTGCCACCCGCCATGGCGACACGCTGTCCCGCCTGCCAGCGCGGCACGCCCACGCCCACCTCGTCGATGACGCCCGAGGACTCATGTCCCGGCGTCACCATCGGCAGCGGGGAGCGCAGCGAGCCGTCAAGCAGATGCGCATCCGAGAGACAGATGCCGCACGCCTTCACTCGCACTCGCACCTCGCCCGGACGCGGCTGGGGGACGGGGACCTCGGTCACCGTCAACGTCCGCGCGGCCGTATCGAAGCGCGCCGCCCGCATCGTCCGCTGGTTCGCGTCTGCCATCGATTGTTCCTCCTCGCCACGCGTCGTGGGGCACGAGCGGGCGCCAAAGCTCGGAAGGCGCGACCGTACCACGCACACCCGAGGGCGCCCGTTGCCTCCACGCGAGCCTTCCACTCTGGCGCGAGGACGACACTCCCACCGCACCGGTTCAGCGCCGAGCGGTCTGGAACGACTCGCACTGCGAAACTGGCTCCGTGCCAGTCCTCCTTCATTGGCGGCGCGACACCGGTCGCTCACGCATCTAGGGATGGGCCTCGCGCCCGTGGCCACGCACCGCTGCCAGCACAGGCTCCGCATGTGGCGCAGGCGGCATCACCGCCATTTGCACTCACCGCCTCCAGCACAGGCTCCGCATGTGGCGCAGGCGGCATCACCGCCGTTTGCGCGCACCGCCACCGGTACAGGCTCCGCATGTGACCTAGGCGGCATCACCGCCATGTGCACGCACCGCCGCCGGCACAGACAGGCTCCGCATGTGGCTTAGGCGGCATCACCACCGTTTGCGCTCACCACCGCCAGCACGGGCGCGCCGTGTGGCGTAGAGTGCCCGGCCGTGCTGACCGTCGAACCGCATCCGTCCCTGGACACCCTGGCCTTCACCACCACCTTCCCCGCACCGCTGGGCTCACTTCCCTCGCCGGAGTGGCTGGTGGCGCTGCTGAAGTCGGCGGCCTCCGCGCCGCTCTCCAGCGACGACTCCGTGCGAAGCGCGGTGCGCGACATGCTCCGCCACGGCGGCTACAAGCCCACCGGCCGAGGCAAGCCCGCCTCCGAGTATCTGGTGCGCGCCGCGGGCGACGGCTCGCTCGGCACCATCAACACCGCGGTGGATCTGTGCAACGCGGTGTCCCTGCACAGCGGGCTGCCCGTCAGCGTCGTCGACCTGGACCGCGCCACGGCTCCCTTCCGCGTGGCCATCGCTCCCGAGGGCGCGCAGTACGTCTTCAATGCCTCCGGGCAGAGCATCGACCTCGCGGGCCTGCTGTGCCTCTTCGACGCGGAGGGCCCCTGCGCCAACGCGGTGAAGGACGCGCAGCGCACCAAGACGAACGCTGACACGCGCCGCACCCTCACCATTCTCTGGGGCGCGAAGAGCCTGGGCGACCGCACCGCGCGCGCCTTCGCGTGGTACCGCGAGCTGTTGGAACGCTCGGGCGCCACCGTGGAGCGGCTCCCCTGAGCGCCCTGGACCTGGAGCAACTGCTCGCCGACGGCGCTCGCTCGCTCTCCGCCGCGTGGGGACGCCCCGTGCTCCTCGCGGAGCCCCAGGTCCTCCGCACCCAGTCCCGCTGCCATGTCGTGCGCGCCCGCGTGCGCGGCGGCGACGTGCCCACCGTCATCCTCAAGCACTTCCACGAAGACCCCGTGCTCGGCCTGGACGAGTGGGCCGGTCTGGAGCTGCTCGGCCGCCACAACCTCACCACCGCCCCGGGCCTCATCGCCGGAGACATCCACTCCCGCCTGCTCGTCCTCCAGGACCTGGGCAGCGGCCCCAGCCTGGAAGACCTCTTCAACGCCGATGACGCGAGCGCCGCCACCGGAGGACTGCTCGCCGTGGCCCGCCTCACCGGCCAGCTCCACGCGCGCACCCGGGGCCTGCAAGGTGACTTCGACCTGCTCCGCCACTCGCTCAACCCGCGCCCGCTGCGCGTCCGCATCGACAACGCCCGCTATCTGCTGGACCACGCGGACCGGCTGCGGCGCTGGACGGAGGCCGTGGGCACGCCCCTGGTCCCCGGCACGCAGGAAGACGTGGAGCAGCTCGCGCGGGAGCTGGCCGAGCCCGGTCCCTTCCTCGCGCTCACCCACGGGGACATGGCCCCGAGCAACACCCTCTTCACTCCCAGCGGCCCGCGCCTGCTCGACTTCGAGTACTGCGGCATGCGCCACGCGCTGTACGACGCGCTGATGTGGCTGCTCGTGGTGCCCCTGCCCGACGAGCTCGTCACCCGCGCGGACCTCACCTACCGCATCACCCTGGCCCCCGTCTGCGAGGCGGCCCAGACGGACGCCACCTATACGCACGCGCGCGCCCTCGTTGCCACGGCGCGCACGGTGAACATGTTCCAGTGGCTGTCGCCCAAGGCGCTGGAGAGAGACAGGGACTGGGCGCCCGGCTACACCGAGCGCGCCGCCCTGCTGCGCCACCTCGCGCGCTCCCGCGTCCTGCGCGGGCCCACGACGTTGGTCCCCGCCCTCTCTCGCACCCTCGCCGCGCTGGAAGAGCAACTAGTGGAGCGCTGGGCGGGAACACCGACCTTCACCTGGCCCGCGTTCCGGTAGACGCCGCACCGCCGCGCTCACTCGCGGACGCGAATCACCACCTTGCCGAAGGGCCCGCGGTCCAGGTGCTCGAGCGCCTTCGGAAACTCGTTGAGCGCGTACGTCGCGTCGACCACGGGCTCCAGGCGCAATGAATCCACCGCGCGCACGAAGTCCTCCAGCCCGCGCCGGTTCCCCACCGTCACGCCCTGGATGGTGCCCTGGGTCTGGAACAACGGCAGCACCGGGAAGCGCATGTCGAAGCCGTCCAGCACGCCGATGAGCGTGACACGTCCCGCGGGTGCCAGCGCGCTGAGCGAGCGCCCGAGGTTGTCACCGCCCACCATCTCCAGGATGTGGTCCGCGCCGCGCCCGCCCGTCAGCTCCACCACCGCATTCTCCCAGTCCGGAGTCTGGCGCCGATGGATGCCGTGGGCTAGAGCTCGCCTGGCTGGAGGATCAGAACCATCCCATCCCCTCAACGGGCCTCCCATTAGCTCTATGGGAGGATGGAGAAGTAACAAGGCGATCAGGTTTATCATCCATCTGCAGGTTCGTTCTGGATGACAACAAGCGCCACCATTCGCAATAGCGCAGCACAAATATGCAGCGCAAGGGGAACAACTAGATCTGAACGCAGGAGGACAACAGCGTTCTTGTTCGGGCAAGAGCGCGCGCCTATCGTGTCCCTCCCTGTCGCTCAGATGAGGTCTTGTTCATGGCTAGGAAGAAAACCGAGCCGCTCCTCCTTCGCGAGGTACGGCTTGAGCGGTTCAAGGCAGCGTTCACGCCAGATCCGATTCCGCTCACCCCGTTCACGGTCGTCATCGGGCGGAACGGCTCTGGCAAGAGCACCTTTCTGGAAGCGCTCCAGTGGGTTGATCGCACGCTAAGAGAAGACGCACGTCGCGCGTGTGAGCGCTACCAAGGCATTCACGACATCATCAATGTGCGGTCTCAGACGAAGCGCAGATATTTCGGCCTTGAGATGACATGGGAGAAGCAGGAGGAGTCGACCAACACCCTACGTTACCTCCTGGAAGTTGATGAGGGCAAAGATGCCTCTCCGTTAATTCACAGGGAAAAATTAACGGCCATTGCACAGGGCCGCCGAACTCCTCTCATCGACACCACGCGGGAAGGCGATGCGGCGTTGCTCCGGCCCGGTGAGCGCGTACTTCTACCGAAGGACAAGCTGCGAAAGGGTGTCTTCGACGATCCGGACCGTCTCGTCCTCGGACGTCTCGGGCGGACGAGCGAGGCAGGGGGGCTAGGAGAACTCCAACGGCTCAAGGATTTTTGGGACCGCGCAGTGTTCCTCCGATTGAGCCCAAGCAGCCTTGCCGGAGGGTCGCTCGCGCGACGGGCTTCCTTCGAACCACTCCTCGATGAAGAGGGCCACATGCTGCCCGCCCTGCTGTCCGAACTCTCGGCAGCAAAGCTCAAACGAGTGGTCGCGGATGTCAACGAGGTGCTGCACGACATCAAGGGACTTCGCGTCACGAAACCTCGTAGATCTCGCGAAGAGCGGGTTCACTTTTCGTTGCTTGAGGAGATGCCGTACGTCGGACGCAAGGGACGGGGTACGTTCGAGATCCCAGCGTGGATGCTTTCGGAAGGAACTCGCCGTATCACCGCATTATTCGCGCTCCTCAACCACGATCCGCCGCCAAGCCTACTCTGCGTCGAGGAAATCGAAAACGGACTCGATCCGTGGACGACCCTCAATGTTCTGGGAAAGCTACGAGCGGCAACGCTGAATGGCATCCAGGTGATTGTGACAACTCACTCTCCTTGGCTCCTCGATCACGTGCCCATGTCGGATGTTCTCCTGGTGAAACGCGAGGTGGGCGAAACTCGCTACTACCGAGCAGCCGACACGGAGGAGTTCAAAGCGTTCTCTGCTGACATCCCCCCCGGGGCTCGGTACGTGAACCTGGAGCAGTCCTCATGACGTTCAAGGTGGCACTATTCGTGGAGGGCAGTCTCGGTGAGCAGGATCGGTCGGGCCGACCTTGGTTGGACATTCTCTGGCGCGACCGGCTAGCTGGCGCTCTCGGCCTGAAGCCGTTCGTGCGCGTGATTCCGTTCCACAAGGGTCAACTAACAACGCTGGATCAAAAGGATGGCTTGCGCCGTTCACCTGCGATGAATGTCGGTCTCGATGAGCTCATCCGCATCGAAGTTACGCGAGAGCCTTTTGACGCTGGCATCGTTGCATTCGACCTCTTACCTCCTTGGGACACGAACGCCATGGTCTGTCGATGGGAGGAGACGCTGCGCTTTTATCGGTCGATGAAGAACTCGGCCCGTCTTCCCGAGGAATTCCGTACGCGAGCGAGCGAGCGTCTTGCAGAGCTGGAGGCGCGTACCTCTCCTTCAGAACGCCTCGCGCCCCCTCGTCTAGGCAAAGGCTCCCTACTCGCCGTCTGCATGGATCCGGAGTTCGAAGCCCTCTTCGAGGACGAAATCGCGGTGAGGAAAGTGCTTGGCGTAGGACGCAAGCTTCCAAAGGGTTGGCCTACGACCTGGGGGGGAGGAGGTATTGCCCTCAAGACGTTGCTTTCACACGCCATCAACGCTGCTCGATCGATCGATCCAACACCCCAGGTTCTGCGCCAAATTCGAGGCAGCTTCATTGATCGACCGCATGAATGGGCTGCATACTTTGCTGGCTCTGGTGAAGAGAAAATGGTTGAAACAATCTCCCGTCATCCAACGTCACAGAGATTAAAGGAGCTGCGCGGCGGATAGCGTCACGCAATTCCTACACACCGCAAGATCTTTCGTCTGGCCGGAGTCCCATCCTCAGGGAAGGGAGCATTGGAATAGAGAAAGGATTGAAGGCTGGTACCGTCAAGACGCACACCTACGCTCTATTCTTCTAGATGGTCCCGAGAGGGGTGCTTGAGCGCGGATTAGGCCAACACCACGTCCTCGCCTCGCTCCATCGTCGCCTGGAGCTCGCCGCGCACAAAGCCGAGACAGAGCCCGCGGTCCTCATTCCGTCAGGGTGACCCTGGCCGCCATCTTCGCCATGTTGGAGCGGGGGTGCAGATCATCCGCATCCAGGAGGCACCAGCCCAGGCTCTCCGCCAGGGCGCGCCCACAGTCATCCAGCCGGCGCCCGACACTCACATGATGGTGCCGACCATCCAGCGCGGCCTCCCCGAACCGTGGACCCCCGGACAGGTTGCGACGCCTTCCGACGGAGCGCCACTCCCATCCTCGGCAAGTGCCCACCTCTCCACGTCCCCGCACATACCCAAGGGCCAAACAGCCAGCCGTGAAACGCAAACGGGCCCACCTACGTGGCAATGTCAGACACATCTTCGGAATCAAGAAGAAGAACGAGACCCGGGCACGCGATTGACGCAAGACCCCTCCGCGCGTCGGCTCGGCGTGCAGATGATGGGGGTCTGCGCCTCACCCCGGTATATCGCCCGACACGGCCGGCCCAGGACGCTCAAGGACCTGGCGAAGCACGAGGCCATCAACTACGGGCGCGCGGGCGTCAGCAATTCCTGGCGCTTTCCGGATGGACAAGGCGGCGAGCGACTCATCACCGTCCAGGGCCGGCTGCGCTTCGATGACCTGGAGACCATCGCCGATGCCGCCGTCCAGGGCGCCGGGCTCGCATGGCTTCCGAGCTGGCTCATCGCCGAGCGGGTGCACAGGGGCGAACTGGTGATGCTGCTGGAGAACGAGGGCCACCACGGCAATGAACTCTTCGCCGTGTGGCCCCAGAACAAGCACCTGCCCTCGAAGGTGCGCGCGGCCATCGACATCCTCGTCGCGCGCATCCCCGAGCGGCTGTCCGCCGAGGAGAACCGAAGCAAATCCTCCCGGCGGAAGCCGGCACGAAGGAAGACCTAGAGACCTCCGCCGAAGCGGTCTCCCGTCTCCACCGAGTCCGTCTGTGTCGACGGCGCCTGGGACCAGCGCTGCTCTCCCGCGCGCGACAGCCCCGTGCCTCCCGCGCTGTACAGCACGTGCACCGCACCCGAATCGGCTGCGCTCCCCACGTCCTCGTAGGGCACGCCGACCGCCAGGTCCACGAAGCCATTGCCGTCGTAGTCGCCCGCCGTCAGCCGGAACCCAAACCCATCCTGGTACTCCGCGCCCTCATCCACGGCGGAGCCCACCTGCGACCAGCGCTGCTCGCGCGCACCGGACAATCCATCCGGCGCGCCGTGCAGCACGTGCACGATGCCCGCGCCAGCGATGCCCTCCACGCTCTCCGAGGCCACGCCGATGGCGAGGTCCCCATGGCCATCTCCATCGAAGTCCTCGGCCATCAGCGAGGAGCCAAGACGGTCTCCCTCCTCGGCCGCGTCAGAGACACCCGCCGAGTCCTGACTCCAGGCCATGGCCCCCGTGGCCTGGAGTCCCGCGGTTCCGCCGCGCAGCACCGTCACCGCGCCCGCCTTCGCCATGAAGCCCACCGTCTGTCCCGGTGCGCCGATGGCGAGCTCGCTCCGGCCATCCCCGTTGAAGTCCCCAGCCGCCAGCGCGGCACCGAAGCGCAGCTCCGCGCTCGCGACACCGGGCACTCCCTCGCTTCCCGGAACCCAGAGCTGGTTTCCCGTGCTCGTCAGACCATCGAGTGAGCCGAACAGGACGTTCACCGCGCCCACGTCCTCGGCGGTGTCCACGTCCTCGGTGGGAACGCCCACGGCCAGCTCGTCGAAGCCATCTCCGTTGAAGTCGCCCGCCGCCAGCGCGGAGCCGAAGCGGTCTCCCGTCTCCGTGACTTCGAGCACATGCGCCGAAGCCTGACTCCAGCTCTGCGCGCCCGTGCCGGTGAGCCCTGAGGCCGAGCCGAACAACACCGTCACCAGGCCGGAGTCGAGCGCCGATGAACCATAGTCCTCGTCGGGCACCCCCACGGCCAGGTCGTCATACCCGTCGCCATTGAAGTCACCCACCGCCAGCGTGGTGCCGAAACCATCGAACGCCTCCGCGCTGTCGGGCACCCCCGCGCTGTTCTGGTGAAGCACCTTGTCGGAGCTCAACTCCGCCCCCTGCGCGGAGCCCAGGAAGATGTGCACCGAGCCCGCGTCGACAATCCCATTCACGTCGTCCCCGGGAACGCCGACCGCCACATCCGCGAAGCAGTCTCCGTTGAAGTCACCCACGGCCACGGCGGCGCCGAAGTGGTCACCGGGCCCCGTCGTGTCCTCCACGCCCGACACGTCGCGATGCAGCCACAAGCCCGCCGCTCCCAGCCCCGTGGCCGAGCCCAGCACGAGGCTGACCGCGCCCTGGTCCACCCCCGTGCCCACGTCTTCATCCGGTGCGCCAACGACGAGGTCCGCGAAGCCATCTCCGTTCACGTCGGAGCGGCGCCCGTAGCCGTGGAGGCGCTTCACCGCGCAGGCATCCGCGTTCGTCGGGGCCGTGCGGTTCGCGGTGAAGTACGAACCATCCAACCGGGTGATGGTGGGCGAGTCATTCGCGGAGAACGCCTCCGGGGCGTAATGCATGATGGAATCCAAACCATACGGCCCCAGGTTGCGGCCCGCCGCGCCCTCCTGCGCGAAGGTCTCGAAGGCATGCGCGTACCCCGCCTCGATGTTCTCGAAGTGGATGAGGACATTCCGGTCCCGGTCCGTGCGCGCCTGCTCGTGCCAGAGCCCCAGCACGTGCCCCACTTCGTGCAGCGTGCTGCCCGTGGTGCAGCCCGGCGCGAGCGTCACGAACTGCTGACCGCCGATGCGCCCCACGTGTGACGAGCAGCCCGTGCCCGGTCGGAACGTGACGTAGTCCGCCTGCGTGGTGCGTGGCACGAAGCGGATGGGCGTGAGCGCCTCCCACCGCGCCATGGCTCCCGCGACGCGTCCGATGTCCGGCAGCGCGGGGTCCAACGTGAAGGGCACCACCCCGCCCGGCCAGCGCGTCATCGCTCGCGTGGACACCGCGCCCTGCGCCTCCACCGACTGCGCGGAGAGCCGTCCCGCAGGAACCTCGGGCGGCAGGAGGATGTCTCCCTGGAAGACGCGCTCGCCGTCGATGCGCTCGTAGGCGAGCGCACGCAGCCCTCCACCCACCTGGAAGTCCGCGCGATGTACTTCTCCCGTGCGACCCGGGAAGGCTCGCTCCTGTCGGATGCTCTCGCTTGGAGCAACGGCGTCACCGCCACAGCCACTCGCGCCAAGGGCCAGCAGGCCGTGCGCCACGACGACACAACCACGTGAGACATGTTTCATCCCCGGAAGTCTCGACATTGAAATGTCTCTCCAGAAAGTCGGGCACGGCGCCCCGCGAGGCGCGGGACAGCATTCGTGCAACCCGAGCTACATGTGCATCTGGGTCAACATTTACAGGAGCGGTCTGACATTCCTGACGGAATCCAGGGCAAGCGCTTCAGAGGTTGAGGCCCTCGCGGATGCGCGCCACGACCTCTGGCGGTGGGGGCGAGACATCCACCTCCAGCGCCTGCGTGGGCACCTCCAGCGTGGCGAGCTGGCTGTCCAGCAACGACGGCGGCATGAAGTGGCCATGGCGCTTCGCGAGCCTGCTGGCCAGCACCGCGCGCGGCGCATTCAGATACACCCACCGCGTCCGCTTCGGGTCCACCTCCAACTGGTCCCGGTAGGCCCTCTTGAGCGCGGACGAGGCCAGCACCAGGTCCTCGCCTCGCTCCAACGCCGTCTGGAGCTGGCCGCGCACCAGGTCGAGCCAGGGCCAGCGGTCCTCGTCCGTCAGGGGGACCCCGGCCGCCATCTTCGCCACGTTGGACTGGGGGTGCAGGTCGTCCGCGTCCAGGAAGCGCCAGCCCAGGCTCTCCGCCAGGGCCTTCCCCACCGTCGTCTTCCCGGCGCCCGACACTCCCATGACGATGACGACCATCCGGTGCGGCCTCCTCGAACCGTGGACCTCCGGACAGGTTGCGACTCCCTCTGTCGGAGCGCCACTCCCTTCTGGGGGAAATGCCCACCGTTCCACGTCAGCAAGGCGGGCTCAAGGACCGGGCAGCCGGCCAGCCCCACCAGCTCCCGGCAATGCCAGACACCGAGACGCACGACTCCGTCACGGCTCGATTTCCCGAGAGCCGAGAGGCTCCGTCACGTGCTCGAAGTCACTCTCCGAGTCTTGGGAATGTCAGACCTCGGGGGTACTCTTCTCTTCATCGCCGCGACGGATGCGGCACGGAGGGGTCGGCACTTGGCGGAAATCGCGGACGGCGAGCAGGTGGAAGTCCAGGGCTCGGGTTCCAAGCCCTACATCCTCAAGAACACGGGAGGCGTCTACTCGTGCTCCTGCCCCGCGTGGCGCAACCAGTCCATCGCCATTGAACGGCGCACCTGCAAGCACCTGCGCCGCGTGCGCGGTGACGCCGCCGAGGATGCCCGCGTCGGCGGCTCCTCTCCGCCTCCCGCCAAGGCCACGCGCGTGAAGGCCCCCTCCGAAGGCGCGGAGGGCGAGGCGGCCGACGAGAAGGCCCCGCCGCTGCTCCTGGCCCACCCGTGGGAGAACGACGTCGACCTCACGGACTGGTGGATGAGCGAGAAGCTCGACGGCGTACGCGCGTACTGGGACGGCAAGCGCTTCTGGTCGCGCCTGGGCAACGAGTTCTTCGCGCCGGACTGGTTCACCGCGGGACTGCCGGACTTCCCGCTCGACGGAGAGCTCTTCGGTGGGCGCAAGCGCTTCCAGCGCACGGTGAGCGTGGTGCGCCGGCAGGACAAGAGCAAGGACTGGAAGGAGCTGCTCTTCGTCGTGTTCGACGCGCCGAGCTTCGATGCCGCGTTCGAGCAGCGGCTGGAGCACTGTCGCAAGTGGCTGGATGACGCGAAGCACCCATATGCGCAGTGGCATCCGCACGAGCGCTGCCAGGGGACTCCCCACCTGCGCTCGGAGCTGGAGCGCGTGGAGGGGCTGGGCGGCGAGGGGCTGATGCTGCGCAAGCCGGGCTCGCGCTACGAGGTCGGCCGCTCGCACACGCTGCTGAAGGTGAAGAGCTTCAAGGACGACGAGGCGGTCGTCATCGGCCACGTCGCGGGAGCGGGCAGGCACAAGGGACGGCTGGGCGCGCTGGAGGTGGAGCTGCGCAACGGCAAGCGCTTCAGCGTGGGCACCGGCCTGTCGGACGCCGAGCGCGGGTCGCCTCCCGCCATCGGCACCCTCATCACCTTCCGCTACCAGGAGCTGTCCGACGACGGCGTGCCGCGCTTCCCCTCGTACATCGGCGTGCGCATCGACGCGGCCCCGTTCAAGGCGAAGGGCTGAAAGACGGCGGCTCCCCTGGGCCTGGGCGGCAGGTGCCCGAGCCCGGGAAGCGCGCACGACGCCCGCCTCGGCGTCGACCTGTCCGGGCGTGAAGCGGGAGCGCGGCGACCCCACTGCCCCGCTCCTGCTCCAGGAGCCCACGGTGTCCCTCGCACCCGTGCGGGCCAGCCGCTCCGCGGGGTCTGTGCGCCAGCCGTCATCGCAAGCACCTGGACCCGCGTGGCGTGCCTGGGGCCGTCGGCATGCGGACTCCCGCCCGGTCTATAGAGCAACGGGTGAGCCCTCCGCCCCCGCGGAGTCAGCACCCCCTGGTGTCTGCTCGAGGCGACCATGCACTGCTCGCGCTGCCTGTCGGACCACTCCGTGGATTCGCCGTGCACGCCCGTCCCCCGGGCACGCCACGGCACCTCCCTGCTCGGCGAATCCCATCCGCACGGAGGCGAGTGCTCCGGAGAGGCCCCTCCCTGGTCCTGGGACGTGTGGATTCGCACGCCCGAGGGCGTGGACGTGCACGGCCTGGAGCTGGGCAAGGGCGGCCTCTTCCTGAGCTGCGCGGAGCCCTTCCCTCCCCTCTTCACGCGGCTGGAGCTGACGCTGCGGCTGGCCGGCGAGGAGTTCGCCTGCGAGGGCGAGGTGGTGCGGCACGTCGACTTCGCGCATGCCCGCACGTGGGGCGTCTCAGCGGGCATCGGCGTGCAGCTCCTGCCGCCCTCACCCCAGCTGCGCGACTTCCTCTCGCGCGCACGCAGCTCGCGTCACGAGGACCGCCCCGCCTCCGAGCCGCTCACTTCACGGTGAAGGCCCGCGACGCGCCGTAGTACGGCCGCACACGGCCATCCCAGCCGGACTTCCACTCGCCTTCGTGAAGGATGCGATAGGTGCCCGGCGAAGCATCACGGGGGATGTGCCACTCCACGACGACGTGCGAGCACCCCAGCGTGGGCACGCAGTTCTCCCGCTCCCACCGGTAGCGCGTCTCCCAGTCGCTGTCGTCCGCCACGTCCACCCACGCGCCGATGGAGCCCTTGCGCTGCACGCGCAGGTACGTGTCCTCCAGCCGCAGGTCATTCTTCGGATGCGCGCCCCAGAACGTGACGCGCACCGTGTCGCCGCGCGAGTAGGCCGGGCGCGCGTCCGTGAGCACCTCGCCAAACTCCACCCAGAGCAGCTTGTCGTCGAACACCACCCCGGGCTGGAGGCTCGTCTGCGCGTGGCGCAGGTCCGGAGGCGTGGGGCCGGGCGACACCGACTGGCCATCCCTCAGCGCGACAGCGAGCCCGTCGAAGCCCTGCTGGAGCGCGGCGAGCGTCCAGGGCCCGAAGTGCGTGGACGCGCCTTCATACGCCTGGCGGGCGTACTCCTCGCGCGTGGCGACATATCCCGCGTAGTCGTTGGCGAGGCCCGCGATGACGACCTCGGTGACACCCACGGGCGCCAGCCGCTCCAGCACCGTCTGGCGCAGGCGACGCCCGGCCATCGTCGTCACCTCGAAGGGCACGGCCACCAGCGCGAGCGAGCCCACGGTGACGAGCTGCAGGGGCAGCACGTTGGGCGTCCACGGGTGCGGCAGCATGCTGCCCATCTCCAGGACGATGGGCTTCTCGCCCTGACACGGCGTGGTGGTGAGCGCGCAGGTGAACTGGCTCCAGAGGTCATGGATGACGGAGCACGTCGCCCCCTCCACGCCATAGCCGGGCCCGTCCTCCGCGCCCGCGAGCATCGACACGCCGATGGCGGCGGGACAGGTGCGGCGCGGCTGACCATCCGTGTACGCGGGCGCCACGTCCACCGCGTCCAGCTTCACGAAGGTGTGTCGGAAGTCCACGCCTCCGGTGAGCGGCGCGGTGGCGAGCGTCCAAAGGCGCGTGGCGGAGTCGTACTGGCGACGGGCGGACAGCTCGGTGGACTCGAAGTCGTCGGCACCGCCGCCGTTCGTACCGCCGAGGATGTTGGGCGTGACGTCCCCCGCGTTGGACTGGGCGAACGCGGCGACGAACGTGTCCCCCGCGTCATGCGCCCGCTCGAAGAGGTACGAAGCGAGGCCCTTGTTGTCGCCGCTGATGAGGTGGTTGTCATTGCCCATGGACGTGGCATGGACGGCGAACCAGTTGATGAGCCCCACGTCGCGTCCATCCTTTCGCGTCAGCCGCAACAGCGTCATCCGCGTGTCCACGTCGTGGGCGTAGCGGGCGCGCTCGGCGGCGGGGTTGAGGCGGTAGGCCTCCGGCGAGCGATTGCGGCTGGCGCCGAGCAGCTCTCCGGCGGACAGGCGCAGCGAGCCTTCTCCCAGTCGCGCGTGCGCGCGGGCGATGGAGGTGACGATGCCGGAGACGATGGCGTCGAAGCTCTGCGGCACGAAGCCGAAGGTGCTCAAGTTGTAGAGGGTGTGGTGCGAGAAGCCGCCCGGCCCCGAGTGCGTGTGCGTGGCGCTGATGAGGACGTTCTCCTCGGAGTACACGGCGCCGAAGCGGGCGCGCAGCTTCTCCACCACCTGCGTCTTCACCGCCTGGAAGACCATGCCCAGGTCCGCGCTGACGAAGACGACGCGCCGCCCGTTGCACGGCGAGACGATGACGAAGGCGCGCGAGCGCAGGCGCTGGTGGATGCCCGCCGTCTGCTGGGAGAGCTGGCCGTAGCCCATCATCCCCACCTCGGCGGCGGGGCCGGTGATGTCCCCCATGCCCGCGCCGATGAGGAAGCGCGCGTTGCCCGCACAGGAATCACCCCGCACCGGAGCCGCGGTGACCTCCGTCCCCAGGACGAGGCACAGCGCCACGACAAACCAGAACCCATGTGCGCGCATGCCTTCCTCCAAGGCGCGTAGGGGCGCCGCTCCAGGCTCAAAGCCGTGCCCCTCATAAGGACTCGCCCGTCTCCTCGCACCTACATGTTCACAATCAACACCCGGAGTGCGCCCTCCCTCGGACATCACCCACCCCCATCCGGAACCCGACATGCACGGCCGTCGCCCGCTCGGGACCGCCAATTCCTGACGCGATGGGCTGTCTCCCTGCATCGCGAACCTGGACAGGTCCTGCATCCAACCCACTGAGTTATCAGTGGTTTTCGAGCCGACGCCCACCCCAGACCTGGCGACCCGTGGCTGGAATTATCCGCGTTCACAGCAAATCAATTACACCCAACATTCCAGTCAGGGATTCCCACGATAGGTCGATTTACACTTTACCGTGAGTGAACCCAGGTATATCCCCTGATTCCTCAAACAGAGCCCCTCCATCAGCCTTCAGGAGCAAGCCCATGAAGCGACTGTCGTATCTGGTTGTCCTTGCGTGCGCGGTGCTTTCCACGACGGCGTCGGCGCAGCTGTCCACGCGTTGCTTCACGGATGATCAACTCACCACCTACGCGCTGTCGCAGGGTCGCAACAACTGGGCTTACAACTGCGGCTACATCACCGCGGCGAAGCGCGACTTCCTGAACTCCGAAGGCGAGTACCAGGTGTTCTCCGGCGGCTGTTACTCCTTCGCCACCACGGGGCCCTCCGCGAGCTGCACCTTCTTCATCCCCGCGGACGCGGCCGCGGCCTGCATCCCCGGCCTCGTGAAGCTCGGCACCTGCGTGACGGGCTGCTACACGGCGAAGGAGAAGGTGTCTTTTGGGGGTGAGTACTGGCCCATCTCGGACGCCTACGCCGCGGGCGTGCGCACGGTGACGGCGCTCACCAAGGACGCGTCGCTCGTCGCGCCGACGACGGGAGAGCAGACCATCCGCGCCTTCGTGGCGGGAGACACCGTGGAGGACGTGTTCGCCATCGAGACGGTGGACGGCCGCCGCGTCGAAGTCACGTCCGAGCACCCCATGGTCACCGCCACCGGAGAGATGGTGAAGGCCAAGACGCTCCAGAAGGGCGACCTGCTGCTCGGCACCACGGGCGAGAAGGTGGAGATTCGCGACGTCACCGTGTTCCGGTACGAGGGGAAGACCTGGAACGTGCAGCCCGTCAGCCACGAGAAGATTGAGAACGTGCTCGACGTGGAGGGCCTGTTGACGGGCTCGGTGCGCTTCCAGAACGAGTGGGCGGACGACCACTACCGCCTGTCGCTGCGTGACGAGGCCAGCGTCGACGGCCTCTAGGCGGTCCCCGTCGAAGCCGACGCGAGAGCCCCTCGGGGGACATGGGCTCTCGCGTCGTCCCATCGCGCTCGTCACTTCACGACAAGGACGTCATGCGAAGCATCCCAGGATGGCTTGCGGACAAGGTGGCACGCATTCTCTCGGTGGTGACACTGGCCTGGGGAGCCGTGGCGCTCACGGGGTGTGGCCCGACGGAGGACCCCTCCCCTGATGAGGCGGCCATCGTCGGGACGCGGGCGAACTCGTTCGAGTTCGAGCCGCTGATGCCCGAGGGCGACCTCACGCTCAACGTGACGCGCTACGAATACGAGTTCGCGACAGAGACGGGCGCGGCGAAGTCCACGCTGCTGTTGAACGTCTATCCTCCCGGCGGCGACTGCGTCGTGGTGAAGGCGCCCGAGGGCCTCACCGACGTCCGCTGGAATGGGAACCCCCCGCTGCGGTCCGAGTCCGTCGAGGACGGCATCCGCGTCTGCGGCCCTGGAATCTTCGCGGGCCAGGTGAAGCTGGAGGCGCGCTTCACCGTGCCCCTCCAGACGTACGACTTCACGCAGGTGGGCTTCTCCCGTCGGCAGGACAAGGCGGGAAACACGTTCTCCTACCTGCTCAACTGGGTGGAGGGCTGTGACAGGTTCGGCCCCTGCGACGACCGCACGGACCTGCTCGCGCAATACGTCTTCACCGTGAAGCACGCGCGGAGCGAGCGGGTGTTGTGCCCGGGCCAGCGCACGCGGCCGGACGACACCACGACGAAGTGCACGCTGACGGGGCTCACCCGGGCGCCCACGTACTCGTCCTTCGCCGTGGCCTCCAACCCCGCCTGGGTGTCCAAGACACTCACGGAGGTGTCGAACAAGTTCAAGCTGGTGTTCTACGAGGTTCCCGGCGGCAAGCTGGCGTCCTCGCTCAACGGCGGGGACGTGACGGCGTACCTGCACTGGATTATCGGCGAGCTGGGGCCGCTGCCCTATGGCACGGAGCTGCGCGTCGCGGGCGCGCCCACGGACTGGCTCGGCGTGGAGCACCCCGCCAACCTCATCCTCCGCGAGGACCTGCCGGACCTGCGGCGCGACTACGCGAACATGACGATGCACACGCTGATGCATGAGGTCGTGCACCAGTGGGCGGGCAATCGCACCACGCTGTCGCGGCCCTTCGACTTCGTGTGGAAGGAAGCCATCACCGAATACCTCACGTACCTGTACGAGCTGCGCGCGCGCCCCCCGGGCGAGGCGGAGCAGACGCGCGCGTACTGGGACAGGCTGGCGCGCACCGCCGCGTACTACCCGCAGCCCCAGGACGACCCTCCCCCCGTCTTCCTCTCGCTCGCGTCGGACGTCTACGGCACCGGGCCCATGATTCTGTTCCTCCAGCTGGAGCCGCTGCTCGGCGAGGACACGGTGCTCCGAGGCATCAAGAGCTTCCTGTCCCAACCGGGAGACAGGAGCGTGGAGGACCTCCGCGTCGCGCTGGAGCAGGCGTCAGGAGAGAACCTGCGTCCGTACTTCGACGCCTGGGTCCACGGCGCGGGGGACCCGGACTGGCCCTACTTCGAGGTGAGCACCGAGGAGGAGGACGGTGAAGTCATTGTCACCGGCATCCAGCGCTCCCTCTCCGGAACGCGCTATCCCGTCTCCGTCGACGTGCTGCTTGAAGGCGCCACGGAGCGCAGGCTCGTCACGCTCGACTACGGCCTGGAGCCCGAGTCCGACACGTCGCAGGTGACGGTGCCCTTCCCGGAGCCCGTGCTCCAGGTGACGGTGGACCCGGAGAACCGCGTGGTCAATCGCAGGTTCCTCGGCATCTCCGACGAGCCGCCTCCACCGCGTTGGCTGTTCTGACTCTCTCATCGAATCGCGTCGTCATCGACAAGGAGCCAAGGCCCCATGAACGGACATCCTCCCGAGAGCGCCAAGCCAAAGCCTCCCAGACGCTGGCGGATGATGGGACCCGGGCTGGCGCTGCTCGTCCTCGGAGGCACCGGCCTCTATGGACTCCTCTCCAGGACGACCGCCGCGCCCTCCGCCACTACGCCCCCAGGCGCCCCGATGCCCCAGGCGCACGCACCCGCGCCGCGGCCCACTACACTCGCGACGAAGCGCGCCGAGACTCCCGCCGTAGCGCCAGCAGTCACCGAGCCCGGCAAGGACGAGGCGCGCGTCGCGAAGGAGCAGCGCGAGGCCGCGCGTCAGTCCGCTCGCGAGTACCGGGCCGGGCGCTTCAACGCGTTCTTCCGCAAGGAGGTCTTCGTGGAGGAGCTGACGCGTGAAGGCGGCGCGCGCATCGTCGCGCTGCGGAACGAGCTGGCGGACCCCACGGCCCTCCAGCAGCTTCCACCCGGCGCCCAGTTCCTGGAGACCAAGCCCGAGCCCGTGCTGGAGCGCATGGCGATGATTGACCTGCTCTTCGAGCTGGCGCCGCAGGAGCCCACCGCTCGCGAGGCGATGACGTCGCTGGCGCTGACGCCCATCGACAGCTCGCTGCCGGACTCGGTGAAGAAGGGGCTCGTCGGAGAGAAGTACGACCTGCTGTTCCGGCTCGCGCAGGTGGACCGGCAGCTCGCCGTCGACACGTACTCGAAGCTGGAGAACCCCCGACTCAAGGACCTGCTGCGAGAGGCGCTGTTCGCCGGCCTGGCGGAGTCGGGAGCCCCTCCCGACGAAGTCCGGCGGATGACAGCCCACCTCTAATCCGCGGCCGTGATGGGCCCAGGAGCACCCTGTCTGCCGAGGGCGGACGGGGCCTCGTGCGCCCGCAGTGCCAGCGAGGAGGGTGCGCCCGTCCATCGGACGCACCCGCGCTGGAGCCGTGAAGCAACACCCACCAGAAGACAGGAGCGCGTCGTGACTCGGACTTGGAAACAGGGATTGATTGGAGCGTGCTGTGCCGTATTGAGCGTCGCGTGCGGCGACGTCCCGGCGGACCCGGCCGAGGCGCGGGACAGCACCCGGCAGGCGCGCCAGGACGCCCTCGCCGCGCTGGGCCGCGTGGAAGTGGTCGACGTGGGGAAGGACGGCACCCCCAGCTTCATCCGGGGCCGGCTGGGCACGGCCGATGCCTCGCTCGTCTCGCTCAGGGCCGGTGACGCGCTCGCGCCCGCGCTGCGCGCCATCGCCCCGGTGTTCGGGCTGCGCGCGGAGGAGCTGACGGTGCGCTCCAGCCGCGTGGACGACCTGGGCTTCACGCACATCCGCTACGACCAGACGCGCCAGGGCACCCGCGTCGTCGGTGGCGAGCTGGTGCTGCACGTCAACACGGCGGGCCTGGTGTACGCGGCCAATGGCTCGGCCCGTGGCGCTGGTGAGCCCGCGACGCTCGCGCGGCTCCCTATCGACGACGTGAAGCGCGCGGCGCTGGAGGGACTCGACACGCTCGTCGTCGAGGGCGAGCCCCGCTTCGTCTACTTCCTGGGCGCCGAGGGCACGCTGGCCTCCGCCTGGGAGGTGACGCGCGCGGGCACTCGCGAGGACGCGCCCGCCAGGGACCGCGTCTACGTGGACGCGTCATCGGGCCGGGTACTCGACGTGCAGCCGCTCATCCACTCCGCCATGAACCGGCGCCTCCACTCGGCCAACAACCAGTGGACCACGCCCGGCACCCTGCGCCGCATCGAGCTCGGCGCGGCCACGGGCGACAGCCACATCGACGTGAACTACGACCACGTCGGCACCACGTACGCCTGCTACGAGACGATTTTCGGTCGCGACTCGTTCGATGACCGGGGCGCCACCATCACCAGCACCGTGCACTACGGCTCCGCGTACGTGAATGCGTACTGGGACGGCATCCAAATCGTGTTCGGCGACGGCGACGGGGTGAACTCGGGCCAGCTCGGCCTGGATTTGGATGTGGTGTCGCACGAAATCACCCACGCCGTGACGCAGTACGAGTCGGGGCTCGTGTACCGCAACGAGTCCGGCGCGCTCAACGAGAGCCTGTCGGACATCGCCGCCGCCATCTGCGAGAGCTGGACTCGCGGCGGCGCCATCGACGCGGACGTCTGGAAGATTGGCGAGGACATCTGGACGCCGAACATCGGCGGGGATGCGCTGCGCTACATGGACAGCCCCACGCGAGACGGCTCGTCCAGGGACTTCTACCCCGAGCGCTACACGGGCACCGCGGACAACGGCGGTGTGCACTGGAACTCGGGCATCCAGAACCTGGTCTTCAAGCTGCTCGTGACGGGCGGCACGCACCCGCGCGGCAAGTCCCCCGTCAACGTGACGGGCGTCGGCATGAACCGCGCGGCGCAGACCTTCTACTTCGCCGCGACGAACTACTACACGTCGACCACGACGATGTCCCAGGCCAAGGCCTACACCATCCAGGCCGCGGCGGACCGCTACGACGCCTCCGTCGTCAACGCGGTGCGAGACGCCTGGAGCGCCGCGGGCGTGCCGTAGGCCACGTCAGCGCAATCCACACCCCAACCACCTCAAGGAGAACCCATGAAGAATGTCTTCATCGCAGTCGCTGTCTTCTCTGTCTGTCTCTCAAGCACCGCCCTGGCGCAGCTGTCCACGCGCTGCTTCCAGGACGACCAGCTCGTCACGATTGAGCTCGCCCGGGGCCGCAACGCCTGGGCCCGCAAGTGCGGCCTCATCACCGCCACGCGCGAGGCGTACCTCAACACGGAGAACGAGTACCAGGTCTTCACCAACGGCTGCTTCGCGTACCCGGCCGTGCCCGCGGGTTCGACCTGCTCGTTCTTCGTCCCGGCCGAGGAGTCGGCCACGTGCATCTCCGGCCTGAACAAGCTGGGCACCTGCGTCGCCGGCTGCACCACGCCCAGCCAGAAGGTCGCCTTCGGTGGGCGGATGCTGCCGGTGCCGGAGGCGTATGCGTCCGGCCTCACCACGGTGACGGCGCTGAGCCCCGACTCGGAGGCGGGCTTCCTGCGCTACGGCGAGCAGACCATCCGCAGCTATGTCGCGGGTGACACGCAGGAGGACATCTTCACCCTGGAGACCCAGGAGGGTCGCCGCCTGGAAGTGACGGCGGAGCACCCGATGGTCCTCGAGGACGGCACCCTGGTGAAGGCCCGCACGCTGAAGGCAGGCGACACGCTGCTGGGCGCCGACGGCGTGAAGCTGCACCTCAACCGCGTCACCGTCTTCAACTTCAAGGGCCAGGTCTGGAACGTCCGGCCGGAGAGCAAGGTGAAGCTGGAGAACGTGATGAACGCGGAGGGCTTCCTCACCGGCTCCGTTCGCTTCCAGAACGAGTGGGCCCAGGACGACTACCGCCTGTCCCTGCGCGACGACGTGGACGTCAGCGGCCTGTAGTCCCGCGCGCTGAAGCCTCCAGGTTGGGACTCCGGCCCGTACATCGCCGGAGTCCCAGCCGCTCCGTCAGGGAGCAAGCTGTGGAATGGGGCACTCGGCGGGACTCAGGCACGGGGCCGCGAAGCCGCAGTCCTGGCTGCAGAGGAAGCGGTTCTCGATGCCGGCGCAGAGGCCGTCCCCACAGAAGCCGCAGTCATTCAGACAACTGCTCCACGTCTCCGAGCCCGTGCAGAAGTTGTCCCCGCAGTAGCCGCAGTCCGTGGCGCAGGAGAACACGTCCTCTCCAACCGTGCAGGCACCGTCTCCACACGCGGAGCCGCAGTCACCGGGACACGTGGCGGTGGACTCGCCCGGCCCACACGTCCCGTCGCCGCAGGGGTTGGGACAGCCACAGTCCACGGAGCACGTGTACGCCGTCTCGCCATTGCACCAGCCGTCTCCGCAGTAGCAGTCGGACGGACAGCTCCCCTCGCTCTCGCCGAAATCACAGGAGCCGTTTCCGCACCAGGTGGGTGAGCCGCAGTCCCACGTGCAACTCCACGAGTCCTCACCCGCGGCGCAGTAGCCATCCCCGCAGTAGCTCTCACACTCGTAATAGGGACACTGGGGTCGCAGCGGGTCCACCCCCTCGCCCGCCTGGAGATACTGCAGCGGGCACTGACAGGCGGGGAGCGGCTGGGAGGACTCGCCGAGCGCTTCACCCGAGCCCTCTGGAGCCACGACGCCGCAAGCCATCCAGGTCAGGCAGGCCCATAGGACGATGGTGAGGCGGCCGGTCGCCGCCGTGCTCATGTGGGGCCCGCCGAGACGCGCCGGGCCTCAGACCACAGCCACCACGCGGGCCACGCGGCCCCAGAGTCCTCCAGGTACGCCAGCACGGAGCCGCGCGGCGGAGCCACGGTGCTCGCCATGCACGTCCCGAGATTGACGAGCCCCGTCACACAGGGTGCGCTGGGCGAGACGGGCACGAAGAACAGACAGCTGTTCGTGGAGCACGGGTACTGGAAACAGCCGTTGGCGAAGACCTGGTACTCGCTGTCCGCGTTGAGGATGGCCTCCTTCGCGGCGGAGATGTAGCCGCACTTGCGCGCCCACGCGTTGCGTCCCTGGACCTGTTGGGGCGTGAGGTTGTCGTCACCGCCGCACCGGCCGCTGAGCTGCGCCTGGGAGGGGCTCGCGAAGCCCATGACGACCAGACCGACGATGAGCCAGAGCTGCTTCATGCCAACCTCCACGATGGATGCGAACTGAGAAGGACCGCGTTGCGCCTGGGTGCTCGCCTAGGGCTCGCGGCGAACCGTGGAGCCCAGGAGGACCTCCACGGTGTCCGGCGTCGTCCACGCCAGGTCGGGGAAGCCATCCGCGTCCAGGTCCTCGGCGACCAGGGACGTGGGCGCCACGCTGGACGCCACTCGCACCGGCGCGCCGAGCTGACCGTCCGCCGTGCCGAGCAGCAGGTAGACACCGCCGGACATCCCCGCGTGGGCGATGTCGCTGCGCCCGTCCTGGTTGAAGTCGGCCACCACCACCTCTCCCGGCTCGTTGGCGAGGATGGGCGAGGTGGAGGTGAAGCCCCCACGGCCGTCACCGAGGTGCACGGAGAGGTAGCCGCTGTCCGACAGGCCATGGGTGATGACGAGGTCCAGCTTGCCGTCGCCATTCACGTCCACGGGCGCGAGGCGGAAGGGCTCGTCGTCCGCGGACCCGCTGAGCTTCAGCGGCGGAGCGGCGGAGAGCCTCTCGTCCTTGCGCGCGAGCAGGATGTCCACGGTGAAGCTGTTGGTGTTGAGGACGAGGACATCGGGCAGCGCGTCGTCATTCACGTCCGCGACCATCAAGTCGCGAGGCAGTCCGGTGACGGAGTGAGGCACCGCTTCGCCGAAGGAGCCATCGCCCCGACCCTTGAGCGAGGTGATGTTCCAGAAGCCCGCCGAGCCCGCGTTCTTCGTAATCGCGTCCAGGTGCCCGTCCCCGTCGAGGTCCGCCACCCGCACCTGCTGCGAGTGATTGCCCAGCGAGTAGGGGATTCCCTCCTGGAACGCGCCACCCGCGCCGCCCAGGCGCACCGTGAGGGCGTTGGAGAAGTGGCCGACGATGAGCAGGTCCTGGCGTCCGTCGCCATTCACGTCGCTGACGGCCACGTCCATGGGCGTGGTCCCCGCGGCCAGGCACCGGGCCGCCGCGAAGCGCCCTCCCCCTTCGCCCTGGAGGATGCAGACCTGCTCCTCCTGAGAGGCGACCAGGACCAGGTCCTTTCTTCCATCATCGTCCACGTCGGCGATGTGCAGCCCTCGCGCCTTGGAGCCCCCCGCCTGGAGCGTCGCCCGCGTCTCGGAGAAGCCGAGCCACTCGACCTCCACGTCCGAGAAGGCCCGAGGGGAGATGGTGGAGGACGTGCATGCCAGGCCCGCGCAGCAGCCCAGCAGGAGGTGGTGGAAACGGCGGCTCATGGTGCTTCCTGTCGCTGGAGGTCAGGAACCGCGAACGGGTCCCCCAGGGATACGGAGCAGGAGGGGTCTCCGGGTTGGCAGGCCACGGTGAGCCCACCGGGACACCCACAGTCCACGGGGCAGGTGTTCACCGTCTCCGCGGTGCAGACGCCATCACCACACCAGCAGTCGCTCGGACACGTCGCCTCCGTCTCCGCGCCCACCTGACAGAAGCCGTCCCCGCACCCCAGATGGCATGAGCCCATGCAGGAGCCGGACAGCGAGGAGACCTGGGCGACGGGACACGTGCGGACCGCCTGAGCCTGCGTGTCGAGCACCCTGGACGGTGGCGCTTCTTCCCAGGCGCCACAGGCCGCGAGCAACGTCAGCGAGAACCCCACCAGCCACCGCCACGGCTCCGGACGCGAGGCCGTTCGAGACTCGCACACTCCGGGTATGAGATGACGAAAGCGGTGTCGAGTCAGCATGTCAGCCCCACGATACGGGATTTCGCTATATTGTCGGAGCCCTGGCGTTCCCAGTCATTCAATGACAAGCGTGGGTTGGGACACATCCCCCTGTCAAGGAAGCGTCCCTGGGAGACACCATGCGCCTCAAGCGACTTCACGTCGTCGGGTTGGCAGCGTTCCTCCTCCTCCTGGGGCTGGGCGCGGTGTGGTGGAAGCAAGCGGGGGAAGCATCTTCCGCCCCGGTGGGAAACGCGGCGTCCTCCGTGCGGGCAACGGAGCCTCCACCGCCCTCCGAGGCCCCGCGTGACGCGGCCGGAGGACGGGCGTGGGTGCCGGGCTCACTCCACCGTCACGCGCTGAGCCTGGGGCTGACGGTGTCCTTTGGCCAACAGAAGGCGCCCGACGCACCCACCGGCCCCGGCATGCGCTTCGCCCTCCAGGGCGAGTGGGACGTGGGCATCGTCTCCGCCGAGGGCGACACGGTGCTCGTCCGCCTCCAGCTGCGTCCCACGAGCTTCGAGCTGCAGGTGGAGGGACAGGGGGCGCTGGCGCCCGAGCAGCGACAGGCGATGGTGGCGGCGTTGTCGCTGCCCTTCTTCGCGACGTTGGACAGGACGGGCGCGGTGTCGCTGACGCACTTCGAGCAGGGCGTGGACGAGTTGGCGCGCGGGCTGCTGCGCTCCGTCGTGGCGTCGTCCCAGTTCGTGGTGAACGGCGTGCCCGGGACGACCTGGAGCACGGAGGAGCAGGACACCTCCGGCCAGTACCTCGCGGAGTACCAGCGCCAGGGCGCCAGCCGCTTCGAGAAGCGCAAGCGCGCCTATACCGCCGTGGCGACGCCTCAAGGACTCCAGCCGTTGGGCACGTCCCCGCGCATGAGCGTCAGCGGCGGCTCCACCTTCGAGCTGGGCGAGGGCGCGTGGCTCCAGACGCTCCAGACGCGTGAGCAGCTCACGGTGGAGTCGGGCGAGGGCCTGCCCACGGTGACGAACGCGACGGAGCTGACGCTGCGCCTGCTGGAGCGTCGACAAGACGCCTCGCTGCGGGGCGCCTTCGCCGCGCGCTCGGGCCTCTTGACCACCGCGGCGCTGGCCTCGTTCCAGGGACAGGCGACGGACCCGCTCGCGCACCATCGCCAGGTGCTCGGCTCGCGGACGTTCGACGACATCCTCGCGGACCTGCGCGCGCTGCCCGCGGACGAGAAAGCCCGGGACGACGCGAGGACGCGGGCCCTGGAGCAGCTCCGCGCCCTGCTCCTGCTCCGCCCCGAGGAGGCCGCGCGCATCCCCGCGCTGCTGCGCGAGAAGGGCCTGTCTCCGCTGGCCGCCAGCGCGATGCTGGGCGCGCTCTCCGCGGCCAGTACGCCGGAGTCCTTGCGCGCGCTGGCGTCGGCCACCGTCGACACCGCGCTGACGACGGACGTGCGCATGGACGCGGTCTCCGCGCTGGGCATGGCGGACAACCCCATTCGCGCGGGCGTGGACACGCTGCGGCAGGTGTCCCGGAGCGAGGACCCGCGCCTGCGAGGCACCGCGACGCTGGCGATGGGCAACGCGGCGATGCAGCTGAATGACACCGACGGGCGTGGCTCCGAGGCCCTGGTGCAGGAGCTGAAGAACGACTACCGCGCCGCGCGGGACGCGGACCAGCGCTCCCTGCTCCTGCGCGCGCTGGGCAACACCCGCGCACCGGGCGCGCTCGAGTCCATCATGGACGCGCTGCGCTCCGACTCCGTGAAGGTCCGCGAGGCGGCCATGGTGGCGCTGCGCGGGTTTCCCGGCCCGGAGGCGGACCGCCTGCTGATGGAGCGGCTGGCGAACGATTCCGCCTCCGAGGTGCGCCGTGGCGCCGTCTTCGCCTGCGGCTTCCGCCCCCTGGAGCCGCTGCTCCTGCCCATGCTCGGACAGGCGCTGCGCGAGGACGTGTCCGACGGCGTGCGCTCCGACATCGTCCAGCTGCTCGGCCAGCACCGGGGCACCACGCCCGGCGCCCTGGCCCTGCTGCGCTGGGCGAGCCAGCACGAGCGCCATCCCGACATCCGACGCATGGCCACCACGTACGTGGAAACTCCCACCACGCCTGTCACTTCTCAGTCAGCACCAACGCCCATGCACTGACGTTGACGCGACGAACCGTGGAAAGTCAGACACACCGACGACTCCCGTGACGTGTTTCCACGCTTCAAACACATCCATTCACTTCACCCGGAGTAAACAAGCACCCTTCCACCTATCCCCCCGGGAGGCCCACATGAACAGGGCACTGTCGCGCATCGTCGCGACGCTGCTGGCCGTGGTTCCAGGACTCGTCGCCGCGCAGAGCTACGTCGACCCGAGTCCCTACGTCGTCCAGCCCTCGAAGTATCCGTTCGCCGTCTATGCCCCGGGCACGTCGCTCAACAACGCGGTGGCGTGGGAGTCCCAGGTGGCGCCGTTCTCCCCGGGCGCCAGCTACACGACGAACCAGGAGTACGCCATCCTCCAGGACGAGGCGAACCGGACGGGAGGCCAGCTCCAGTTCGACTTGTCCGACTACACCCACAACATCGACATCCAGCAGGCGGTCATCCCGGAGGCGTTCCAGCACCAGGTCCCTCCGGCGACGGAAATCATGCCGTGGACCAACCCGTCGCAGACGTTCAACAAGTCCTACGTACGCACGGAGAAGTTCGGCAACAGCCTCTTCGGCGCGGGCTACCACCTCAACGCGGTGCTCACCGCCGAGACGGCGACCGTCAACGCGGACAAGAAAGTCGTCGCGGTGGCGGAGGGCAAGCTGTTCGCCGCCGTGTTCTCCTCGGAGCACGACCTGGTGCGCGGCCGCGCGCAGGTGGTGGGGCAGAACGGTGGCGATAACAGCGGCCTGGCGGCGCTCTACGTGCTGGGCCAGGAGGTCTGGTCCACCAGCCTCTATGCCACGTACTCCCCGCCTCCCATCAACTGGAGCCGGACGTTCTTCTCCGCCTCCAAGACGTTCATGGTGGGCCCGGTGCCCATCACCGTGAAGGCGTCGCTCTCCGGCGGCGTGAAGCTGGCGGTGCAGGGACTCGTCGGCCCCACGGTGGCGCGGCTGTCGGCGATTCCGGGCGGCTGGTCCAACGTCGCGGCGTCAGCGTCCGTGGACGTCCTCATCGTCGCCTTCGGCGTGGAGGGCGGCCTGGCCCTCATCAACGCCACCCTGCCCACCTCGGGCGAGGTCTTCTGGCCCGCCTGCTCGCTCGACTGGAAGCTGAAGACGGACCTGGACCTGAACACGCTCTCCGGAACCCTGAAGGCCTTTGCTCGCGTCCGGCTCCTCTTCTTCAAGAAGACCTGGTGGGTGACCATCGCCCAGTGGGGCGGAATCACGCACCAACGGACCCTGCTGGGAATCGAGGGCTCACAGCCCCTGGGCATCTGCAGCTGACGCGCGTTCCGAGGAGCCACACCTCCTCGCGGGCGACACACGCGCGCGCGAGGGGGAGTCCCGCTCCACCGCCACGGCTCACAGGCCGTGACGGGCGACGGAGTCCAGCGGAGACGAGGCGTGCAGGGCCACGCGGAAGGTGGTGCCCACGCCCACGGACGACTCCACGGAGATGTGGCCGCCCAGCGCGGTGACGATGGTGTCGCAGATGGACAGCCCCAGGCCCGTGCCCAGGCCCGCGGACTTGGTGGTGAAGAACGGGTCGAAGATGCGACGCAGGTGCTCCGGAGGGATGCCGCCGCCGGTGTCTCGCACCTCCACCAGGACGCGCTCGCCGTCATCCGGCCGCGTGGTGATGCGAATCTCGTTCGTCTCCGACTGGCCTTCCTCAATCGCGTGCGCGGCGTTGATGACCAGGTTGAGGAACACCTGGAACAGCTTGCCCTCGTTGCCGCGCACCAGCGGCACCACGCCGTAGGTCTTTATCAGCCGCGCCCGGGGACGCACCTCGCTGGCGGCCATCTGCGCCACCGAGTCCAGCACCCGGTGCACGTCCACCGGCTCCTCGCGGTTGTCCTCCACGCGGGAGAAGACGCGGAGCTGGCGGACAATCTGCCGCATCCGCTCGGCGCCCTCGCGCGCGTCGTCCAGCACCTGGCGGCACTCCACCAGGTCATCGGGCGTCAGCGGACGCGCGCGCGGGCCCACCGTGGCGTGCAGGAAGTCCAGGTTGGAGAGCACGTAGGCCAGCGGGTTGTTCAGCTCGTGGGCGATGCCGGCGGCGAGCAGGCCCATGGAGGCCATGCGGTCGGCGAGGATGAGCTGCGCCTGGGAGCGCTTGCGCTCCGTGAAGTCGCGCGCCATCGTCACCCACGCGGGCGTCCCGTCGAAGACGACGGCGAGCGTCACCAGGTCCGCCACCACCGTCTCGCCGTCGCGGCGCACCAGCGGCACCTCCACCGCGCGCGACGAGCGCTTCCCCTCCAGCGCCTGCCCCAGGTAGAGCTGCGCGGCGCTGCGGTCCTCCTCGCGCACCAGCTCCAGCACGTGCCGGCCCACCAGCTCCGACGCGTCCCGGTAGCCCAGGTACTGCACCAGCGCCGGGTTCACCGACAGCAGCACGCCGTCCCCCACGTGCACCATGACGGGGTCCGGGAAGGCCTCAATCAGGAGGTGGACGCCGGCCTCGGTGCGCCGCAGCGTCGTCTCCGTGCGCACGCGCAGCGCCTTGTCCGTGCGCTGCTCCAGCGCGAGCGACAGCGTGCCCGCCGCGCCCGACAGGAGGTTGACCTCGATGGGCCCCCAGGGCCGCGCCTCGCGACAGTTGTCGAAGCCGATGACGCCGAAGAGCTGCCCGTGCACGTGCAGCGGCAGGAGCAGCACCGAGCGCACGCCCTGCGCCTCCAGCATCGGCGTCAGCACGGGCGTGAAGCTCGTGGGGAAGCCCTGCACCGGCTCGCCCTGCATCAGCGCGGAGGCCTGCTCGGGGAGGAGCGCCTCCAGGAGCGGCAGGCCGTGCATGTTCGGGTCCTCCAGGTTGGGAGGAACGCCGGGCAGGCACCACTCCGCGCGCTGCGAGGCGAGCGGCTCGCCCTGCGGACCGCGGTGCATCTCGAAGACGTAGACGCGGCTGGCGGCGGACACGCGGCCCAGCGGCTCCACCACGGAGGCATACAGGTCCACGGGGAGCTGGTGCGGCATCATCCGCCGCTGCACCTCCACCATGGTCTCCAGGTAGCGCTCGCGCGTGGCGACGGCCTCCTCGGCCCGACGGCGCGAGTCGATGTCCAGCAGCGTGCCCACGACTTCACCGGGCAGCCCGGGCACGCCTCGCGCGGTGAGCACCACCCAGCGCGCGTCGTTGCCCACCGACAGGCGCAGCTCCTGGCGCGCGTCGGGCAGGCGCTGCGTGGACACCGACTCCAGCAGCGCCCTCGCCGCCTCGCGGTCCGGCGGGTGCACGGCCTCCAACAGCGGGTGGCCCTGCAACACCGCCCTGAGCGTCCCCGTCAGCTTCTCCCAGCCGGGGCCCAGGTAGGTGACACGGCCTTCGGCGTCGAGCTGGAAGACGACTTCGCTGAGCAGCCCCTCCAGCACCTGGAGACGCCGCGCCATCGCGGCTCCGCTGTCCGCGGAGGACGAGGGTGCGCGGGGGGAATGGCCACCCTCGGTCGCCTCGGGAATCGGTCCTGGAGCCTCGACACGCCCCACGTCCCGCCGCTCGTCTGCCACTTCGGCCTCCTGCGCCCTCGGCGGGGGTTCAGCGCCCGGGCAGCGCACATGGCCGCCGGAAGCCTGTCCAACACCCTGTGCCCCTCCCGGTGGCGACGTCTTCTCCAGCATAGAGCCGGCGAATGTCGGGAAGTCAATGAAGCCGGAGAAGGTTCACTCCTGGTCGCCCGGCTCCCACCCGCCTGGGGCCCCCGAGCGGTGGCGCTCCCGACGGTCGCCGAGCACACGGGCGGGCACCCCTCCGACGACGGCCCAGGCAGGCACGTCGCGAGTGACGACGGCGCCCATGCCCACCACGGCGTGGTCGCCCACGGTGACGCCATCCGTCACGCCCGCGTTGGCACCTATCCACACATCCGCGCCCAGAGTGATGCCCTGGGAAGTCACGGGCTGGTCTCGTATGGGCCGGTCCGGGGCGAGGCCGTGGTCGAAGGCGTAGAGGGTGGCGCCAGTGGCGATGCGGGTGCCCTCGCCGATGCGGATTCCGCCCGCGCCGCCGTCCAGGCTCACCCGGGCGTTGAGGCTGACGCGGGGCCCGAGGACGACGGGGCCATGGACGAAGGCGTCCGCGGCGATGCTGCACCCGGGGCCGATGACGACGGTGCGGCCGGGCTCGGCGAAGATGCGGGCCTGCGGGGCGATGAAGCAGCCCTCGGCGATTTCGACGGTCTCCAGCTCACGCAGGAGGTCCTGCACCTCGCGCTGCCAGGCGTCCGCCCACGCGCGGTGGCGGGGCTTGAGGGAGAAATAGAGCCACGGCATCCACGAGAGCCGGAGCTTGTGCTGCTCACGGCGGAGCGCGTCCAGGTCCACGGCCCCTGCCTACCATGAGCCCTGGGGGTTCGGGGTGGGCGAGCGCCCGGGGGCTCAACCGTGCCGGGGCTCCACGGTGAAGTGGCAACGCTCGCGCTCGGCGGCGATGGCGTCGGTGTCGACGGGGACGGGCTCCAGGCGGAGGACGAGGTCGTCCGGCTCCCAGCGGTAGGGCTCGCCGTTGAGGGACACGCGGCCCTCGGCCACGGCGCGCGTGGCTTCGAGCAGGGGCAGGTGCGCGAGGTCTCTCATCATCGCCTCGAAGCGGCCCTGACGCGCGGGGTCGACGAAGCGGAAGCGGGCCCGGGCGACCACGGCGAGGTGGTACCACATGGGACGCGAAGCGACGCCCGCGAGGCCGAGGCGCCTGGCCATGAGCACGAACATCTCCGTGGCCTCACGCGCGAGGCCGAGGCCGGGGACGTCCTGGCCCGGGAGCTGGGGGCGGCGCTCGCTGAAGCGTGCGCGGGGGTGACGGAGGCTCAGCCAGTTGACGAAGAAGAAGGGCTCGCCCGCGATGGTGCGTCGCTCCACCACGGCGTCGACGAGCAGGTGCTCCTGTCCGCCCGCGCGGCCCAGCACCTTGATGCGGTCTCCGACGCCGGTGGTGCCCACCTCGACGCGAGGTCGGCTGTAGCCCAGTCGCTCCACCTGCCACAGGAGGCCGTAGCGGAAGAGGGCGTACTCCAGGGACTGCGCCGTGTAGAAGCCGAGCACGCGAGGCTGCACCGCGCCGCCCAGGCCGAGCGAGCCCTCCAGGTCCTCCAGCGTCAGCGGCTCATCGAGCGGCTCGCCTTCCTGCGAGAGGAGGCGGGAGATGCGCTGATAGCGGGCGCTGAGCGGGTCATAGCGGTCCTTGATGCGGCGCCCGCCCATGTCGGACAGCACGAGCACGGTGCCGGCGAAGACCTTCCACGACTCGGCGTGGTAGCCGCCGCCGGGGAGCCAGACGCTCGGCACGCCGCGCAGCGCGCGCGCCAGGAGCTGGTCCCTGCGCCGCGCGCCTTGCACGGTGAGGCCCACGCGTCCGAAGCGGTCACCCGCGAGCACGTCACAGCCGGCGATGACGAAGGCGAGGTCGGGCTTGGGCATGCGCGACAGCGTGGCCTCGAGCAGCGCGAGGTAGCCGTCGTCGGTGACGCCCTCGGGGACTCGTGTCTCGTCGACGCCTTCGGGCAGTGAGCCCCAGTCGCTGCCGGACAGGGAGCCAATCCAGACCTTGGGATGTCCGGCGAGACATTCGGCGGTGCCGTCGGGAGGATGGGCGTCGAGGTCGAGGACGACAGTCTGTCCTTCGTAGCCATCGGCGTTGAGGGAGGCGAGCGCGACGGCGATGTCATTGACGGCGCAGAAGCCACCGCCCCGGCCGGGGGCGGCGTGGTGGAAGCCGCCGGACATGTTGACGACGGGGCCTCGGCGGCCGAAGGCGAGGCGCGCGGCGCCGAGGGTGCCTCCGCAGACGAGGCGCACGTTGGACAGGAGGGTGTCCACGGGCACTTCGGACGGGTCGACGGCGTAGATGCGAGCGAGGGTCTCCGGGAGGCTGAGTGACTCCAGGTAGGCGGCGTCGTGGATGCGGGACATCTCCGCGTAGCTCACGGGCCTGGGCCGGTACACGTCCGAGGGGCGGACGACGTGCTTCTCCAGCAGGTACCAGGTGGTGAAGTCCACGCCACGAGGTTCGACGCCGACGGTGGACTCGATGCCGGTGAGGGGGAGTCGGTAGTCCTCGTCGTAGAAGATGGGGACGTGCTCGCCGCGCAGCGCGGGGAACCACCGCCCCAGCCAGCTCCACACGCTCATGCCGCGAACCTCACGGGAGCGGGGAGCAGTTGCTGTGGGGAGGGACGGGAGAGACAGCGCACGGGGTCACGACTTTCGCCCAGCGAGCGCCGCGTGGGGGCTTTTTCGTGCGGCTTGGAGTGGGGATGCGTTCGTGCCCGACGCTGGGGGCTCATGCCCTCTCGGTCTCCCAGAGACCGAGCAGCCCTGTTGGACGAGTCGTTGGCCTACTTCTGCACGGAGAGGATGAGCCACCGGCCGACATCCACGGCGTAGACGTCACTCCATCTCGCGCCGCGTCTCTTCACGCAGGGCCGGGCTGCGCCGTCGCAGGCCACGCGCCACGAGCGCCGTCAGCAGAGCCCATGCGAGCCCCGCCACCCAGCCGCCCAGAACGTCCGTGGGGTAGTGCACCCCCAGGTATACCCGCGTCAGCCCCACCAGCAGCGGGAGCAACAGCGCCACCGTGAGGATGTAGGCCTTCACGCGCCTGCTCTCCGCGAGCTGCGCCAGGAGCGCTCCCAGCGTGAGGTACACGATGGCCGACAACATCGCGTGTCCGCTCGGGAAGCTCGTCGTCATCACCTGCTTCAGGTGCGGCACCACCGAGGGCCGAGGCCGGGAGAAGAACTGCTTCAGCGCCCCGTTCAGCAGTGTCCCGCCCACCGTCGCCACGAGCACCAGCAGCAACGTCCGGTAGCGCCGCACCAGCACCAGGAAGCCGCACACCGCCAGCGTCACCAGGAACAACACCGGCGCGCCCCCCAGTGACGTCACATCCTCCGCCGTGAGCCGCAACCACCAGGGGCCCCTCGGCACCAGTGGATCCTCCGGACTTCGCAGCGCTCGCAATACCCGCTCGTCGAAGTCCTGCGTCTCCCCCTCTGACACCTCGTCCGACAACGCGATGAACCCCAGACAGCACACGCCCAGCAACAGCAGCATCCCGATGAGCCGCGTCACCGCCACGTTCTGCTGGGACATCCTCGCCCACAAGCCTCGCCACATATCCGCGACACTATGCCTGGGCCCACGCACGGAGGCGCGCATGACGTGAGGACTGTCGTCTCGCGGGCTCCGGCCTTGGCACCGGAACCCGCGGACGTGTCCTCAGGGTGTCAACGGGACGGCGTGCCCGCGCTCGCCGCAATCTCGGGCTTCACCACCGCGAGCGACACCCGCTCCGCTCCGGAGTCCTTCGCCAGTCGCATCACCTTCATCACGTCCGCGTACGTGAGCGACTGGTCCACCTTGAGCAACAACCGCCGCCGAGGCTCCTGCTTCAGCTCGGCCTTGAGCTTCTCCTGGAGGACGCGCTCGTCCGGATAGGCCTCGGACTCCACGAACAGCTTCCGGTCAGGAGTCACCGAGAGGATCAACGGGTCGGGCCCGTCCTCCTCCTCGATATGCTTCGCCTGGGGAAGCTCCACGTCCTTGCCTCGTTTCATCATGGGCGTCACCACCATGAAGATGATGAGGAGGACGAGCACCACGTCGACCAGGGGTGTGACGTTGATGTCGCTCTTCACTCCACCCCGGCCACCACCGCTGGACATGCCCATGCGCGACTGCTCCTTGCTGGAAGGGACAGTCACAGTGGTACACGCGCACGAAGACCCGTTGGCGGGCGGACGTCCCGCGTCGGGTCATCGTTCCGTCACGACGCGGTGCTCACCGCTACCTGCGAAGCCGGAGCCGGTCCTGTCCCGCGCTGCCCAGGGCCGCGCCGAACACGCAGAAGAAGTGCAGCACGAAGCCCGGGATGAGGAAGAACCAGTACCCCGCGCCGACGAAGCAGAACCACAGGATGGCTCGGAACAACTGCCCCTTGTAGAGCTGGCCCAGGCCCGGGATGAAGAACGACAACACTCCCGCAATCAGGGGGTTGAAGCGGCGCTCACGGATGATGTCGGTGGTCATGTCGGCCTCCATTCTTCCGCTCTTAAAAGCGGGCTCCCCGAAACGAAAATCCCGCCCGTCCCTCAGGGCACCGGGCGAGCGACCGGAGCGGGCGTCAGCACCATCCCATCCAGGACACCATACGCATAGGCGGCCGCGAAGGCATAGGCGCCCACCAGGTACGTCACGTTGAGCGTCCGCGCCTTCCCCGCGTCGCTCGCGCTGTAGCGGCCATCCGCTCCGCGCATCGAGAGCGAGGTCCCCAGCGAGACGCCCGCCACCGCGAGC
Organism: Myxococcus qinghaiensis; assembly: GCF_024198215.1. Lineage (GTDB taxonomy): Bacteria > Myxococcota > Myxococcia > Myxococcales > Myxococcaceae > Myxococcus > Myxococcus qinghaiensis. The sequence goes on along the minus strand of NZ_JAKCFA010000005.1, from coordinate 428,723 downwards.
CCCAACCCCTGCGTCACCGCCATCACCGCTCCCATTCCCGAGCGCCCATGCTTGAAGTGCCCCACCCCCAACGGCGCCAGATACCAGGCCCGCGTCGGCGAAGCGGGCACCGCGACCTGGCCCACGGGGTCGACGATGGGCGTCGGTGGTGGCAGCAACCGAGGACGTCGCTCCGCGCGCAGCTCCGCGATGCGCGCCTGATGCTGCACACGCGCACGCTCCACGAAGGCGAGGAAGTCCGGCGGATACAGCAGCGGATCCAACACCGCGTCACCGTGTACGGCCAGCCCTCGCACCACCTCGTCCTCCGCCCGAGCGAGCTCTTCCTGTGCGTGGTAGGTGGCCGCGAGCAGCAGGTGCACGTCCGCCTCCAACGCGTCTCCGTCGAGCCGCAGCGGATAGAGCAGGGACTCCAGCTCCGCGCGCGCCTGGGACAGCTCGCCGGATTGGTAGGCACCGCGCGCGCCGTCGAGCGGAGTGGCCGCGAGCACCGTCATCAACAAGGCCGCGCCCATCACGGCGTCACGTCCAACGTCACTTCGAGACGACGACCGGCAACCACGTCCACCTCTCGCTGCAAGGGAGGAGCACCCGCTCGGCGCGCCGTCACCGTGTGTCGCCCATGTTCGACGGCCACCGGGCCAGAGAGGGGCGCGACGCCCACCTCCCGGCCGTCCACGAAGAGCCGCGCACCCGCAGGCGCGAGGATGAGCACCTCCGCCTTGCGCAACGACAACACCACGTCGCGCACCACCGTCTCTCCGGGCGCGAGCGTGACCTCCTGGTCGACCTCGTCACAGAGCGGGTTGACGAAGCGCAGCTGGTAGGTCCCCGCTGGCAGCGAGAGCTCACGCACGCGAGGCGTGTAGCCCCGACTCTCGCCATTCACGAACACCTCCGCCCACGGGCGCGCGGTCACCTTCAACACGGCGGGACGCGCGGGGGCAGTGGTTCCCACGCCCGGGCTCGTCGTCGGCACCGGCGACTGGGAGGCACCAACGGGCTCCCCTCGCGTCGAACGTCCCGTCGGCACAGGCGACCCGCCGGGCTTCCCCGGAGTTCCTTCCTCCGAACGTCCCTTCGGCACAGGCGACCCGACAGGCTTCGTCGAAGCCACTTCGTCCGAACGTCCTGTCGGCGCAGATGCCCCACCGGGCTTCACCGAAGCCACTTCCTCCGAACGCCCCCGTCCTCGCGAGGCATCCCGTGTGGAGGGGTCTGTCCTCGGAAGAGGTGACTCATTGTCGCTCGTGGGAACGCGGGGCTGCTCGGCGGCGGCGGTGGCGTCATCGACAGGCACCGGCTCCGGGGACACCTGCCCTGACGGAGACTCCGCGCCACGCGACGGCTTCTCTCGTTCGCGCTCCTGAATCATCGCCACTGCGGCGAAGTTCTCACCGTCCCACTGTGCGGACATCACCCGGCCTGCCGCGACGACCTCGCCCGAACGCACGTTGGCGCTCGCCACGACCCGTCCGGAGGCTTCAGTCCCGCTCCGTCGAACAAGCGACCAGCCACCCCACCCCACCGCCGCGCAGAACACGAGTCCCGCGCCCACGGCACCAGCCCGCCACCCGGAGCGCCTCGGCCGCTCGCGCAACAGCGCCACCACCTCGGCGGAAGCAGGCTCCAGCACCAGCGCGGCGTTGAGCACCTTCGCGGCTCGCGCTCCCTCACCGCGCGCCAGCAGTCCACGGCCCTCCTCCAGCAACCGCTCGAACCGTGCCCGACGCCACCGGGAAACAACCGCCACCGGATTGCTCAAGAACTCCCGAGCCACCTCGGCCGGCGGCCCGACCCCGCGCTGAAGCAACTCCTCCAGCGCCGCCGCGAGCACGGCCCCGTCACGAGGTCTGTCCCGCGCATCCTTCGCCAGACACCTCGCCACCAGTGACGCCAGCGGCTCGGGCGTGCCCGGCACCACTTCCGTCAGCGACGGCGCCTCCTTCGTCATCACCGACAAAGCCAGATGTGCCGCGCCCTTGCCCGCGTGCGGCGTCGTCCCCGAGCACAGCTCGAACAGGATGACCCCCACCGCATACACATCCGAGGCGGGCGAGTACGCGCCCGTGTCGATGCGCTCGGGCGCCATGTACGGCAGCGAGCCCGTCACCGCCCCGGTGCTCGTCAGTCGCTCCTGGTCCTCCAGCGCGGCGAGACCGAAGTCCGCCAGCTTCAGCGGACCTCCCTCCGCCACCAGCACGTTGTCCGGCTTCACGTCGCGGTGGACGATGCCTCGCGCATGGGCCGCCGCCAGCGCCCGGGCGAGTTCCCAGCCCAGCACCATCACCGCCTCGGGCGGCACCGGCGACAGCCTCCCCGCCAGCGCGCGCAGGTCCTCGCCCCGCACCCACTCGCAGACGAGAAAAGGACCGTGCTCCCCGTCCTCGCCGTAGTCGTGAACCTCCAGGACGTTGGGATGGTGGAGTGACGCAGCCAGCTCCGCTTCCCTGCGGAAGCGCTCGGCGCGGCCCGTGCCGTCTCCTGGGTGCATCCGCTTCAGCGCCACCGGGCGCGACAGCCGCAGGTCCGTGGCCAGGAAGACCGTGGCCATTCCCCCACGCCCCAACTCGCGCTCGAGTCGGTAGCGGCCCGCAAGCACCTCACCCGTCATCACCCGCGCATTCTCCGGGAGCGCGCCTCCGCGAGCAACCCGGAGGATTACAGCGACAGCCGACAGGCCTTCGTGTCCCCCACCTGCTCGCAGGCCCCCACCGCGCCCCCAGGGCAATCCCGGTCCAACCGGCAGGGCTGCCGACACCGCAAGGCCGCCCCTGAAGTCAGGCATACGCTACACGGCGAGCAGTCCATCGAGTTCTCACAGACCTCTCCCACCGACGCCGGAGTGCCCGAGCACGCCTGCACGCACAGCCCGTCCGGAGCACACTGGTAACCCGGCTCGCAGAGGCCGCCACCCGCGTTCCAATTGCACTTCTCCTCGCACCGCATCCGCTCCCTGGGACACGACGCGAAGGTGGGACAGTCGAGCGAGTCCGTGCACGCATCTCCCAGCCGAGGCCCCACGACACACGCGTCATTCGAGCACCGTCGCCCGTCCCGACACGCGAAGTCCGACACGCACGTCAGCGTGCACTTCGAGTCCTCACAGGCCGCGGCCGGGTCCGCGCACTCACACGCCCGCGAGCACGGGCCTCCCACCGCTACCGTGCTCGAACACCCCGCGTCCGGCGTCCCGCACCCCGTGCCCTTGCAGCCTCCGTCCGGTACACCGCATCCCGAGCCCGTGCAACCCGCGTCCGGCACCTCGCACGCAGTCCCCGTGCAGCCCCCATCCGCGGACGTCATCACCGGCACACAAGCAGTCAGCGGCTCGCCCGCCTGCGGCACCGCGCCGCAGCCGTACCCCGAGCGAGCACAGTCCTCGCCACAGGTCCGCAGGCACTGCCCCAACTCCGTCGCGCACACGGTGCCTCGAGGACAGTCCTTCGCCTCGGAGCACTCGAACAGGCAATACCCACCCGGAAAGCCCAGGCCGCAAGACAGGCCCTCGCCACAGTCCGAATCCGCGCCACAGGCCGCCCCCACCCGCTCCGCGTCCACGGGCTCGCAACCTCCCCGCACACAGACCTGTCCCTGGGAACACTCCTGGGACTCGTCACAGCGGATGCGGATGTCGAGCGGACAGCCCGGCGCGACGAGCAACACGAGCACGGGCAACAACGAGAGCGGAAGAAGGCGGCGCATCACCAAGGCCCGGTCGACTCTATGCGGAGGGACGCTCGAAGCGCAGCCCCTACACAGAAGGGCCCCGTGTCCCCCGACTCGAGAACACAGGGCCACCTCCGCCCACTACATGCAGGCGCCCATGACGCCAGGGGCGGCGAAGCACTGGCCGCTCTTGCAGTGCGCGTTCTCCGTGCACGGGAAGCCGAAGGCCCCCGGGCTGCAGAACCCCAGGACGGCGCCGACGACGGGCTTCACGCAGCTCCACGACGAGGGGCAGTTCGAGTTGTCACGGCAAATCCCCTGCATGCAGAAGCGGCCCTTGTTGGCCAGGTAGCCGTCGTTGCACACCGCGCCGCCCAGGCCCGTGGGGCAGGCACCGTCCTCGGCGCACGGCGCGAAGCTGGCGCAGTACGGCTGCCGCGAGCCGTCGTCATCCGGGTCCAGACAGACGGAGTAGTTGTCACAGCCGTCCTTGAAGTCGCTCGTCTCCGGGTTGCATGAAGGCGGGTTGGCCGGAGGCGCCAGGCTGCACAGGCCCTCGATGCAGACCTGGTTGCTCAGGCACTGGCTGTTGGAGGTGCACGTCGGCACGTTCTTGCTCTTGCAGTAGGAGGCCAGGGTGCCCGTGTCCTCGGCGTCGCAGTACTGGTCCGCCGCGCAGTTGGCGTTCGTCTGACAGCCGAGCGCACACAGGCCGTTGAAGCAGAACTGCCCGGAGGGACAGGCCTTGCTCGCGCTGCACAGCGCGGCGTCCTGCTGGCTGGGGTTGTCGTCGGGACCCCCGCCGTCATCGTCCTTCGTGCTGCCACAACCCACGACCGCCAGCGCCAGGAACAATCCCATCACGACATGTTTCATGTGCGTCTCCCCGAGGTTCGGTTGCACCGTGGCGGCTCTCCGCCAGCGTGCGATGGGCAGCCCCATCGCAACGTGCGTGCCGCGACCTCGCGAGACACCGAACCGCCCCGATTCCACGGGGTTGCGTGACGCCTCAGCCCCGATGACGGCCCGGCGCCGGGGGAAACGTGCCAGGACTGGCACGCGGAACAGGCCTCCCTGGGAGGCGGCCTGTCAGTCCCCCTCTCCCAGGTAGCGGAACAGCGAGCGCAGGCCGATGCCCAGCGCCGCCGCCGCGTCCTTCTTGCTGCCACCACAGCGCGCAATCGCCTCGCGTACGTAGCGCTGGACGAACGCCTCGCGCGCGTCCTCCAGGGGAATCATCGGCGTGGCGTCACCGCCCAGCTCCAGGTCCTCGGGCCCCAAGAGCTCGTCCGTGGCCAGCACCGCCGCGCGACGCACGCGCGACGCCAGCTCCCGCACGTTGCCGGGAAAGGGATGCCCGCGCAGCGCCTCCGTGGCCTTCTGCGTGAAGCCTCGTGCCCTGCGCGACTCCTGCGTCAGCACATGGTGGGCGATGAGCAGCACGTCGTCACCGCGCTCTCGCAGCGGGGGCACGTCCACGCGCACCTCCTCCAGTCGGAAGCGCAGGTCCGCGCGGAAGGTGCCTCGTCGCACCGCCTCCTCCATCCCCACGTGCGTCGCCGACACCACGCGCACGTCCACCTTGCGCGGCTGGTGCTCACCCAACCGCGTCACCTCGCGCTCCTGCACCACGCGCAACAGGCGCGTCTGGAGCGACAGGGGCATGTCCCCAATCTCATCCAGGAAGAGGGTGCCTCCGTCGGCCGCCTCCACCAGCCCCGCCCGCTCCGCACCCGCGCCAGTGAAGGCGCCGCGCGCATGGCCGAACAGCTCGCGCTCGATGAGGCTCTCCGGCAGCGCCGCGCAGTTGATGGCCACCAGTCGCCCGCGCCGCCCGCTGCGCCGGTGGAGCGCCCTCGCCACCAGCTCCTTGCCCGTCCCCGTCTCTCCTTCGATGAGGACGTTGAGCGGCGTGGGCCCCAGTCGCTCCACCTGCCGGTACAGCGCGCGCATCGATGGCGACTCGCCGATGAGCCCCTCGAAGGTCGCCGCTTCGATGCGGCGGGTGAGACCCTCCACTGTCGCGCGCAGCTCCGTCAGCTCGCGCCGGGTCGACAAGAGCAGCGCCGTCAGCGCGGAGAGCGCCATGGCCTCCTCCAGCTCCACCGCCGAGAAGGCCGGGGCTCCCAAGCGTCGCCCCAGGTACACCACCGACAGCGGCACCGACTCCACGCGCAGCGGCACCACCAACGCCGAGCCCAACCGCAGGGCCTCCAGGCTCGGTGCCCGCGCCAGCGCCGCGTCCGCTTCCACGTCCGCCACCCGCACCGGCGAGCCCGACGTCAGCACCCGGTCCACCAGGCTGTCCACCACCGCCGCCTCGGGCTTCGCTCCGGTGGCGCACAGCACGCGCCGGGGCCCCTCGCGCGAATCCGCGGTGACGAGGAAGCCCACGTCCGCGCCCACCACCTCGGCGAGCCCGCGCATCGCCACCTCCAACAACTCCTGGGGCGGGCGCTGCACCAGCAGTCGCGAGGACAGCTCCGCGAGCACCGCCACCAGCCGGCCCTCCTGTCGCGGCGCCACCTCCGCCGCGTCACGAGGCGCGGACTCCACCGCGTCGACGAGTTCCAGTTCCACCGTGCCCACGCGGAAGCGGTCCCCGGGCTCCAGCGGCGCCAGGTCCACGCGCTTGCCTCGGACCTTGATGTCGCAGCCCTTGCCCGCGGGGGACACGCTCCAGCCTCGCGCGTCGCGGAACAGCAGCGCGTGGCTCGGCTTCACGCCAGGCGCTGTGAGCACGGCGTCGCAGGTGGCATCGGAGCCTACGGAGATGACGGGCTTGTCCAGCGGGAGACGGCGGCCGTCGGGGAGGACCAGGAGCTGGGGCATGGCGGGAGCGGAGCGACTCTGTCGCATATCAGGAATGCGGAGCACGGGCGCGTACGCGGCACGACGCTCCCTCCACCCGAGTCATTGTCCGGACGCGCCCGGCTGCTATCACGGGGCCCCCGGAAGGAGCTTCCCATGGCCATCGCCACCATCGACCCGACGACGGGCAAGACGCTGCGCACGTTCAACGCCCTCACCCCGGCGGAGCTGGAGATGAAGCTCCAGCTCTCGGCCGACACGTTCAACACCTACCGTCGGACGTCCTTCGCCGAGCGCGCCCGGTGGATGCGCCGCGCCGCGGAGCTGCTGGACGCGGAGGCGGAGCGCTACGGCCGCATCATGACGGAGGAGATGGGCAAGCCGCTGGAGGCCGCCAAGGCCGAGGCCCGCAAGTGCTCCACCGCCTGCCGCTACTACGTGGCCAAGGCGGAGGGCCTGCTCAAGGACCGGCCCATCGAAGTGGGCGGCGACACCGCCTTCGTCCGCTACCAGCCGCTGGGCCCGGTGCTGGCCATCATGCCGTGGAACTTCCCCTTCTGGCAGGTGGTGCGCTTCGCCGCGCCCGCGCTGATGGCGGGCAACGTGGGCCTGCTCAAGCACGCGCACAACGTGCCCCAGTGCGCGCTCGCGCTGGAGGAGCTGTTCCTCCAGGCGGGCTTCCCGGCCGGCGCCTTCCAGACGCTGCTCATCGAGACGGCCGACGTGAATCGCGTCATCGAGGATGCGCGCGTCAAGGCCGTGACGCTCACCGGCAGCGAGGCCGCGGGCCGCTCGGTGGGCGCGTCCGCGGGCAAGTCGCTGAAGAAGGTGGTGCTGGAGCTGGGCGGCAGCGACCCGTTCATCGTCATGCCCAGCGCGGACCTGGACAAGGCCGTGGAGACGGCGGTGTCCGCGCGCCTCATCAACAACGGCCAGTCCTGCATCGCCGCCAAGCGCTTCATCGTCGCCGAGTCCATCGCCGCCGACTTCGAGCGCCGCTTCGTGGAGCGCATGAAGCGCGTCACCGTGGGCGACCCCATGGACCCGAAGACGGACCTGGGCCCGCTCGCCACCGAGAGCATCCTCAAGGGTCTGCACGCGCAGGTGGAGGAGAGCGTGAAGGCCGGCGCGCGCCTGGTGCTCGGAGGCAAGCCCCTGGAGCGCCCGGGGAACTTCTACCCGCCCACCGTGCTGGCGGATCCGCCCCCGAAGGCGCCCGCCTTCCATGACGAGCTGTTCGGCCCGGTGGCCACGCTCTTGCGCGCGAAGGACGTCCCGCACGCGATTGAACTGGCCAACGCGACGCCCTTCGGCCTGGGCGCCAGCGTGTGGACGAAGGACGCGGAGGAGCAGCGCCAGTTCATCGACGGCGTCGAGGCGGGCATGGTGTTCGTCAACGAGATGGTCGTCTCCGACGCGCGGCTGCCCTTCGGCGGCGTGAAGCACTCCGGCCACGGGCGCGAGCTGGCCGACCTGGGCATCCACGAGTTCCTCAATGCCAAGACGGTGCGCGTGGCCAGCACCTCCGGAGGCGAGTCGTCGCCCAAGGGCCGCGCCCTCAGCGAGTAACCCTCAACGCGTGCGCACCCGGCCATCCGACGGGCGGTGGACCTCTTCCAACGCCTGCGTCACGGCCTCCACCTCCGCGCCGAGCTGCTCCACGCTCTGGCGCAGGCCCAACCCGGCGATGTCCTCGCCGGCCGCGTCCGCCGAGCGCACCCGCAGCACCTGCGCGTACAGCCCCTCCAGCGTGTAGTAGAGCCGCGTGTGCTCGGCCTCCAGCCGGTCCGCCGCCGTGGCCAGCTCCGCCCGCTGCGCCCGCTGCGCGTCCAGCGCCGTCAGCGCGCCTTGCAGCCGCTCGCGCACCACCGCGTCCTTCTCCGCCGCCACACGCGTCGAAAGGCGCTCCCGCTCCTCTTCGAGCCGGCGAGTCTCCTCCGGTGTCACCAGCGCGCGCAGCTCCCGCTCCCGGCGCGCCAGCGCGTGACACCCCTGGCGCAGCGCCTCCACCGTGCGCTCGGGCGCGTGCACCACCTCGCGCAGCACCTCGGGCCCCTGCCCCAGCTCGGCCAGCAGCTTCGCGCACAGCGCATCCACCCGCGCCACCCTCGGGTCCTCCGACGACGGGGTATCCGTCTGTCCCGCGCCGCGCTCGCCGAGCCCGGACTTCGTCGGCGCCGCCTCGGGTGAAGGGCGCTTCAGGTACTTCGCCGCCACCAGGAAGAGTCCCAGCGCCACGAAGACGAGCCACCACATCCGCCGCTGCCCTATCGCAATCAAGAGACACGTCATCGCCGACGCCATGAAGGCCGCCGCCTTCGCCGGGTCCCTGGAGCGCTGGGAGGACCGCCGCGTCCGCACCGCGCTGTTCGCGGCCCGCCGGGCTTCCTTTCGCCACTGCTTCTCCCACTGCCGGCGGACCTTGCGAGGCGGCAGGCGACCCGTCTTGCGGACCCACGCCTCCACGGCCGCGTCCTCTCGCGCCTGCCCCTCCGACAGGGCGCCTTCCAACCGACGAAGACGCTCGTCCTGGAGCTGCGACGAGGGGGGCGGAGGTGACTCGGGAGCGCGGGGCACACGGTACGATAACGACTTCCCCCCGCGACGCGGGAGGGTGAGCCTTCCGCCCACTGTCTCCTTCATGTTGGGCGCGTCACCCCAACGTGACGCTCGGTTCACCTTGGGGAATGCTCAATCGTTTGCATTCTCCCTGGAAAAGGCCCATGAGATTGCGTCTGCGGGGGGCACAAGGGGTTCGGTGTCGTGGAGAGCATCGAGGAAAAGGGGGAGCGCGGGGAGCTGGGACCCGAGGCCATCCGCGCCCTGCGTGGAGGGCACAGTCGCGCCGCCTTCGCCCGCATGCTCGGTGTCACCCCCCTCACCGTGTACCGCTGGGAGCTGCCGGAGTCGGCGCCCCAGGCTCGCAGGCCCCGTGGGCGGGTGGCCCAGGCGCTGCGCCAGTTGCTGGGGGCCGGTGGGCTCTCCGGCGTCTCCCGCCTTCCCTCCCTGTCCCGTCAGCCCCTGCGTCCCGAGGAGAGCGTCCGGCTCCAGCCCTGCCTGGAGCGCCTGAAGCGGGCGGAGTGGCGCGCGGCGGAAGAGGAGCTGTTGACGCTGGGGGCCTCGGGCGTGCTCAAGACGCCGGGGGCGCGGGCCCTGGCGGCGGTGGGCCTGGCCCATCTCCAACGCTGGGGACGCGAGGACAGCCGGGGCGCCTTCGCCACGCTGCTGCCCCACCTGGGTGAAGCCGAGACGGGCCTCTTGCCGGAGTGGGTGGAGCTTCAAGTCCACGCGCTGGCGGCCATCCTCTACGCGTCACCGGACGGCAAGCTGCTCGACGTCGCCAAATCCGACGCGCACGTCGCTCGCGCCGAGGCGCTGATGGCGGAGCGCCCGGACCCGGACGCGCGCTGCCTCTTGCGCATGGCGCAGATGGCGGGCGCCTTCTACCTGGGCGAAATCGAGCGGGTGAATCGCTACGCCGGACGCGTGGCGGAGGCGCTCGCGGGGGTGACCGACCCGGCGCTGCGCCTGCTGGCCGAGGACGTGTGCGCGCACGAGGAGGCCATCCGCGGCGAGGCCACCCAGGCCACCCGGCGCTTCCGCGAGGTGGCACAGGGCGCGGCGCGGCTCGGGTATGCCTTCCTGGAGGCGCGCAACCTCGCCTTCCTCGCGCAGCGCCGCTTGGATGAAGCGTGCGAGCCGGAAGAGGCGCTCCTGCTGGTGCGCCGCGCGCGCGAGGCCGCGTACGGCGGACGCATGGCGCGGGGCTTCTCCTTCATCTTCGCCGCGCGCGCGGAGGCGGACGCGCTGCTGCGCCTGGCCCGCTTCGCGGAGGCGGAGACGGTGCTGGACGAGGCCGACGCCGTCGTCGAGGAGCTGAGCTGGTCGCCGCTGCACCTCGCGGTGACTCGCGCGCGGCTGTGGCTGACGACGAGCAAGCCCACGGAGCTGCGCAGGCTGGCGGCGAAGCTGGCCGCGTATGACGGCAACATCCAACGCGGACTCACCGGCGCCTACGCCCTCTTCGTGGAGGCCATGGCGGACCTCTCCAGCGGCCCCGCCCAGCAGGCCGCCGCGGGCTTCGCCGCAGCGGGCGCGCGCGTCATGGAGCTGGGCGGCTGGCCCTACCTGCGCCGCGAGTGCCTGCTCTATGAGACGGCCGCGCGAGGCTACGCGGGCCAGCGCGAGGAGGGCCGCGCGGTGCTGCGCCGCACCCGCGCGTTCCTGGAGCGGATGCCGTCCGCGTGGCACTCGGCGCTGCTGCACCGCTTCGAGGGCCTGCTGCTGGTGCTGGAGGGCCGCACGCGCGAGGCCCGCGAGCTGCTGGAGGCGTCGCTGGGCACCTTCCGCCTCTCCGGCGACGTGTGCATGGCCGGCTACACGCGAAATCTCCTGGCGTGGCTGGCGAAGCACGAGGGCGACCCCGCCGCCGACGAGCTGCTCGCCGCCAGCGAGGCGGAGCTGCGCCGCCTGGGCGGGATGACGCCGCCCCCCAACTTCATCCCCGCCTCGGTGCGTCCCCCCAACGAGCGCGCCTCCATCCCCGACAGCGCTTCCGAGAAGCGCCTGGGCGCGGAGGCGCTGGTGGTGCCCTTCGAGCGGCTGTCCGTGCGAGGCATGGGCGCGCCCCTCATCCAGCGTGAGCTGCTGGGTGTGCTGGAGGGGCTGTTCCCCGGCTGCGCGCCGCGCCTGGAGGAGGTGGACTCCCAGGGCCGCATCACCCTGCTGGCGGGACTGGACACGACGCCGAGCACGGACGAGGTGGAGTTCGGCGACGGCTGCGGGCGACGGCTGCGGCTGGGTGTCGCGGGCCCGCTGCCGGCGGATGGCCGCGCGCTGCTCACGGCGCTGTCACGGCTGGGCGGCTTCGCGCTGGAGGTGGCCACCCTGCGCGGCTTCGCGATGGTGAACGTGGAGGTGCCCGGCTCGAACGAGTCCGCGCCGGAGGAGCCGGGCCGGGACGCGGAGCTGCCGGGCTTCATCGCCGCCTCGCCCTCCATGAAGCGGATGCGCGTGGAGCTGGCGCGCCTGTCCGCCAGCCGCTCCACCGTCATCGTCACCGGCGAGTCCGGCGCGGGAAAGGAAGTCGTCGCGCGGGCGCTGCACGTGCTGTCCACCCGCTCGCAGCGCCCCTACGTCGCCTTCAACTGCGCCGCCGTCCCCAAGGAGCTCTTCGAGGGACAGCTCTTCGGCTACCGGCGCGGCTCCTTCACCGGCGCGGCGTCGGACCACCCCGGCGTGCTGCGCGCGGCCCACGGCGGCACCCTCTTCCTGGACGAGATTGGCGAGCTGCCGCTGGACGTGCAGCCCAAGCTCCTGCGCGTGCTGGAGAACGGGGAGGTGTTCCCCCTGGGCGAGACGCGGCCGGTGGAAGTGGACGTGCGCGTGGTGGCGGCCACCCACCGGGACTTGAGCCAGCTGGTGCGCGAGGGCCGCTTCCGCGAGGACCTCTACTACCGGCTGCAGGTGGTGCCGGTGCGGGTGCCCCCGCTGCGCGAGCGTCGCGAGGACGTGGTGGCGCTGGCGAAGCACTTCGTCCGGCAGCTCACGCCGGAGGGCCAGACGCCGCCCGTGCTGGGACCGGATGCCCTGGCGGCGCTGATGGCGCACTCGTGGCCCGGCAACGTGCGCGAGCTGCGCAACGTCATCGAGCGCTCCATGGCCTACGGGCCGCTGCCGACGGTGCTGGGGGCGGAGCAGATGCGCATCGCGGGCTGAGGGTTGAGGAATCGTCCCCAACCCGCGATGCGCCCCGCCCTGTTTCCCCACACCCCTGTGGGAACCTGTCGAGGCTGAAGGAAGAGGTCACGCTCCGGGCCGGGGAGGGGGGGAACCCCGGCCCAGAGCGCAGTGCTGCTTCCGAATCGATGCCTCTCAAAGAACACACCCATGGGCCAAAGAGGGGGGAAGCTTCGACCCTGGGTGCCGGGACCACTCGAGAGCGGTCACCAGTTCAAACCGTGTGTCGCCAGCCTCCGGAGAGGTCCGTCGCTCACTGACCATTCGTTAAGCACCATACGTGCCAGCCCTTAGGCCGATGGATCTGCTCAATGGAAATCATCCGAACGGGTAGTCAAAGGGAGCAGGTATATCCAACGGCCCGAGTGGGACATCCGGCTGGCCCTATCCGGATATGGCCTGACGCACTGCGAGCAGGGAGGCGAGCAGCGCGGCTGATGGCCCGGTTGAAACTGGATGAGGGGGCTCGGGCAGCGAGTGGGGTCGAAGTGGGTTAAGGGGACCGCGATGACTCACGCCGCCTCGTCACGTCGGTTCCAGGCCTTCAGCGTCGGAGTGCTGGTCTTCACGCTGGGGGTGATTCTGTGGGGCGCCTTCGTCCGGGCGACGGGCTCCGGCGCGGGCTGCGGCGACCACTGGCCGCACTGCAACGGCGAGGTGGTGCCCCGCGAGCCCACCGTGCAGACGCTCATCGAGTACACCCACCGGCTGACGAGCGGGCTCGTCATGATTCTCGCGGTGGTCCTGTGCGTGTGGGCCCTTCGAGCACATGCGAAGGGGCACCCGGTGCGCAAGGCGGCGAGCTGGGCGCTGTTCTTCATGCTGACGGAGGCCCTCGTGGGCGCCGGCATCGTGCTCCTCAAGTACGTGGCGGACAACGCGTCCCTGGGCCGCGCGGTGTGGATGGGCGTGCACCTGGTGAACACGTTCCTGTTGGTGGGCGCGCAGACGCTGGTCATCTGGTTCGCTCGAGGCCGTGCGCCGCTGACGTTCCGGGGCCAGGGGTGGGTGGGCGTGCTGGTGGGCACGAGCGTGGCGGGGATGCTGCTGCTCGGCGTGAGCGGCGCGGTGGCGGCGCTCGGTGACACGCTGTTCCCCTCGGAGACGCTGATGGAGGGGCTGCGCCAGGACGTGTCCGACACGGCGCACGTCTTCATCCGCCGGCGAATCCTGCACCCGGTGCTCGCGGTGTCCATGGGCGCGCTGCTGGTGCTCATTGGCCGGTGGATGGCGCGGCTGCGGCCCTCGGTGGAGGTGAAGCGCGCGGCGTTCATCATCAGCATCCTCTACTCGGTGCAGCTGATGGCGGGCCTGGTCAACGTGGTGCTGCTGGCGCCGGTGTGGTTGCAGCTGGTGCACCTGCTGCTGGCGGACTTCGTGTGGATGGCCGTGGTGAGCCTGTGCGCGGCGGGGCTCGCGGCCGATGCGCCCAGGGCGGAGCCGGTGGTGGAGACGGTGCCGACGCACGCGTCGCCCGTGTAGCGTCAGCGCGACTCCGACTCCGCGCGCAGCCGCAGGCCCTTGGGGACGAGGACGCGGCCCAGCGCCTCGAACACGCCGCTGACGAGCAGGGCGAGCACCGCGGCGGGCACCGCGCCTTCGAGGATGAGGCGCGTGTCGTCCAGGCGGATGCCGGTGAGGATGGGCTGGCCGTAGCCGCCCGCGCCCACGAGCGCGCCGAGGGTGGCGGTGCCCACGTTGATGACGGCGGCCGTCTGGATGCCCGCGAGGATGGAGGGCGAGGCCATGGGCAGGTCGATGCGCCACAGCCGCGCGCGCGGAGGCAGGCCCAGCGCGTCCGCGGACTCGCGGACCTCAAGTGGGATGCCGGTGAGTCCCGAGGCCGTGTTCCGGACGATGGGCAGGAGGCTGTAGAGGAACAGCGCGGCGATGGCCGGCCGCGAGCCGATGCCCAGCAGCGGAATCATCACCACGAGCAGCGCCAGCGAGGGGATGGTCTGGATGACGCCGGCGAGGCCGAGCACGGCCTGCCCGAGTCGGGGACTGCGCGAGGCCAGCACGCCCAGCGGCACCGCGAGCGCCAGGGCCCCGAGCAGCGAGACGCCGACGAGGAACAGGTGCTCCCGCGTGCGCAGCCAGACGCGGGAGGCGAGGCTGTCGCCGCGCACCACGGTGGAGACGCCCAGGGCTTGCGAGAGGAAGTCGGAGGCCACCTGCGCCTCGGGCACGCGCTCCAGTCGTGCGCGGGCGTTGAGCTTCACCATCTTCTCCTCCGACAGCGTGCCGGAGAGTCGCAGGATGGTCGCGAGGGCCTCTGGAGCGCGTGACTCCAGGTCCGCGCGGTAGAGGAGCACGGCGTCGTACGCGGGGAAGTGGTGCAGGTCGTCCACGAGGACGCGCAGGCCATAGGCGGCGATTTCAGCGTCCGTGGAGTACAGGTCCGTCACCTGGACGGAGCCCGCCTCCATGCCGCGATAGGCGAGGTCGTGGTCCAGGCCGCTGACCTCGCGCTGAGGGAGGCGGTAGCTGTCGCGGAGCGCGGGCCAGCCGTCGCCGCGCTCCATGAACTCGTTGCTGAAGCCGAAGCGCAGCGCGGGGTGCTCGCGCAGGTCGGAGATGCTCCGGATGCCGAGTCGCTCGGCCTCGGCCTCCTTCATGCCCAGCGCATAGGTGTTGTTGAAGCCGAGCGGCGCGCTCATGCGCAGCCCTTCTTCGGCCAGGGCGACACGCAGGGCCGCGTCATCGGGCAGCTTGCGGCCGGAGAGCAACTCCTGGCGCAGCGTGCCGGTGTACTCGGGATACACGTCCAGCTCGCCTCGGCGCAGGGCTTCCCAGAGCACGGCGGTGCCACCCAGCTCGCGCCGATGCCGCACGCTCGCGCCGGTGCTCCTCGCGAGCTGCGACACCATCTCCCCGAGGATGACGGACTCGGTGAACTTCTTGGAGCCCACGCGCACGGAGGGCTCGCCCTGGGTCGTGCTCGCGCGCTCGCATGCCGTCAGCGCCAGCGAGAGCAGGAGGAGCACAGCGAGACCCGTCGGTGCGCATGTTCTCCACGTGCTCATGCCGACGCTCCGCTTCCCGGAGCCAGTCGCTGGGCCTGGATGAACCGCGTGACGAACGGGTCGGCGGGACGGGTCTCCAGGTCCACGAGGCTGCCCTGCTGCACCACGCGCCCCTCACGCATGAGCACGATGTCGTCACCGAGGAACCCCGCCTCCGCGAGGTCATGCGTCACCAGCACCACCGTCTTGCGCAGCCGCGCGAAGATGGCGCGCAGGTCCGCTTGCAGCTCATGCCGCACCAGCGGGTCCAACGCCCCCAGCGGCTCGTCGAGCAACAACACCTCTGGGTCCAACATGAGCGCGCGCATCAACGCCACCCGCTGTCGCTGTCCTCCAGAGAGCTGCGCCGGATAGCGCGCGAGCGCCTCGGCTGGAAACCGCGTCAGCTCCACCAACACATCCCTCCGCTCGCGAGTCTTCGCGGGAGACCAGCGCAGGTGCTGGGCCATCAGCGTGACGTTCTCCTCACCCGTGAGATGTGGAAACAGCCCGCCTCCCTGGAGCGCGTAGCCCACCCGATGACGCACCGACAGCAGCGCCTTCGCGTCCGTGGGCAGGGGCTTGCCCCCATAGAGCACCTGCCCCGTGTCCGGATGCAGCAGCCCGTTGAGCAGTCGCACCAGCGTGGACTTGCCGCAGCCGCTCGGCCCCAGCAGCACGGTGGTCCGCCCCGTGGGCAAGGTGAGGTTCAGCGCGTGCAGCGCCTGCGTGGTGCCGAAGCGCTTGGAGACATCCTGCAAGGCATACACGCGGCGGCCCCTTCGCGCGGGACAGTGGGTTCAGGGTACGGAGAAGGCACCATTGCAGACCGCGGGGAACGCGGGCTCGGCCGACGCGAGGAAGCTGCACGCAGCGAACAGTGCCCGGTCATCCCACTGCATCGCCCCAGCCCAGACGACGAGCGGGCCTCGCGCGGACGGCGCGGTGAAGCGCTGACACCGCGCGGGCCGCTCCTCCAGGAGGCACTCCACCTCCTCCACGGGACTTGCGCCCGGCAGCGCCGCCCTCAGCTCGGCGACGCTCTGGTCCCTCCAGCGCACCGTCACCTCCTCCCGCGCGGGCCGATACACGCTCCACACCAACGACGCGTCGTCACAGCGGATGCGCCCATCGCGACTGGTGGACAATGACGGCTGGCAGCCTTCGGGCACCGCGAGCGTGCGCCAGGGCAGGCGCGGTGGCAGCAGCAACGCCGCCGCGTCCAGCGACTCGCCCTCCGGACTGCCGCGCGCCGCGAGGAACTCGAAGAGCTCCAGACAGCGCGTCAACGCGGGCTGGGCGTTGTCCTTCGCGACACAGCCAAGCTCCCGCTGCCGCCCCAGCAGCCCCGCCACGGAGACCAGATAGCCGCCCGCGCGACAGGAGCCCGGTCCCTCCAGGCCCGCGTCCCCCACCTCGCACACGGCGAAGCGGGCCGCCGGCCACGAGCGCCCCGCGAGCGGCAGCGCCCCCTCCGCCACCACCACCCCCTCCCCCAGCCGCTCCACCAGGCGCGCCCGGGCGAGCGTGAGCACTCGCGCGGCGGGCACGTCCTTGCGCTCGACGAGCCACACCGTCGCGTCACCACACTGATAGATGCGCGAGCTGGTGCTGTCGGGAACGGGCGTGCATCCCTCGAACAGCGCACGAGCTTCCGGCAGGAAGGGACCCGCGGGCGTGGCTCCTTCGGGCGAGACAGGCGGGACCTGCGGCGCCGACGTCGCGCACGCGCACAGCACCGTGAAACCCCAGGCCATCATCCACTTCCAGGCATTCGCCATGTGCCGGGATAGGCATCCGTCCACCGCGACGTCAACCCAGGAGAAGCGCCCGCGCATGGAGTCCCACACACGGCCTAGAACGCCGGCGCGGTGACACCGGGTCGCCCCGAGTCACCGCGCCGATGCCTCACGAGAGTCCGCGCGTCATTCAGCGACGCATCGACTTCTCGAGCTCCTTGGCCATCGTCTCGTTGCCCGCGATGCCCTGACGCGTCTTGCTCAGGAGCGCGCTGAAGGCGGCGTCGGTCTTGTACTTGTCCATGCCTTCCTTGGCCAGGTCCTGCCCCTTCTTGCCGTCATCGGCGACGCGCGAGAGGAAGTCCTTGTCGAACTCCTTGCCATTCTTCTCGCGGAGCTTGTCCAGCTCCTTCTCCGCCTCCGTGATGCGCTTGTTCAGGCGCTCGTCCACGCCCTCCATCTTCTTGTCGTAGCCCTCCTGCATGCCGGGGGTGGCCCCGGAGCCACCCGTCCCCGGAGGCCCGGCCAGGTCCACCGTCGCCACCTCGATGGACTTGCTGTCGGCCCACGCCTTGAGGTCGGACAGGTGCTGCTTGTGGTCCGTCACCAGCTTCTGCGCGAACTGGCGCACCTGCGGGTCCTGCGTCTTCTCCAGCGCCATGTTGCCCAGGGCAATCTGCTTGGCGTCGAACAGGGCCAGCTTGCCGACATACAGCTCCTTCTCGGCCGCCGCCTCGCCAATGCGCTTGTCTTCCTTGTGGGCCTTCTTGGCCTCGTCTTCCGCGAGCGCCGTGCCCGTCATCGAGCCGAACACCAGCGCCGCCGCCAGGGCCGCCGCACCACCACCACCACCAAGAATCCTTCGAGCCATGCCGTCCTCCTGGACAGGGAATGCCGGAAGCTGGTTCCCCCTCCGTGGCTCGGCAATCGCCGCTCGCAAGCTCGCCCCTCCCTGGAGCAGCACCCTTTCGTGCGCCGCGCGAAGTCGGGCGAGAGGCCTGACGGACGAGGCGCCCGACACACTTTCGTGCCGGACGCCCCACTGCTTCGAGCCGCGCCCGACTCAGGCGCCGATGCGCACCGAGCCGAAGAACAGCTCCGCGACCGCCCGGGTGTAGGCGATGCGGTCCGCGCGCTGCGTGTACGTGAAGGTGTAGGCCTGCTTGTCCTTCACGCAGTAGAACTGGAGCTGCGCGACCTTCAGCGCGCCTGCCAGGCAGGTGTACTCGCGCGTGAGGCCCTGTTGCCCGCCGAACTTCGCGGGCTTCTCACTCACGAGCGCGAAGCCCTGGGTGGAGCGCTGCAGCTGCGCCAGCGCCCGTGTCGCCAGG
Organism: Myxococcus qinghaiensis; assembly: GCF_024198215.1. Taxonomy (GTDB): domain Bacteria; phylum Myxococcota; class Myxococcia; order Myxococcales; family Myxococcaceae; genus Myxococcus; species Myxococcus qinghaiensis. Next base: position 410,429 of record NZ_JAKCFA010000005.1, on the reverse strand, counting down.
TCCTTCGCCGTCTCCTGTCCCTGTCTCGGCTCGGTGGAGACCACCACGCTGGCCCGGAAGCCCTCCTCCACCGGGCCCATGGCGACGACCTGACTCGCATCCGCCCAGCCTTCGGGCAGAGGCAGCGTGAGGTCTCCGTGTCGAATGGTGTTCGTGCTCATGGTGTCGGCTAGATCTCCACGTCGGCGATCTGCTGCTCCTTGTTGTCCTCACCCAGCTTGTCGAACAGCTCCCCCACGCCGTAGACGCCCACGCCGATGAGCAGACCGACGCCAGCGCCCAGCGGGCCGCCGATGGAGCCCACCGCCACGCCAGCGCCAATCGCTCCCGCGATGCTGACGCCACCCTTGGCGATCTGCCACCCGTCGCCCGCCTGGATGCCGCCGACGAGGTCGAAGCCGCCCGAGACGACGCCGAGCCCCGTGCCGACCGCGCCCAGCTTGCCGCCCACCGCGAGCGCTTCACGGAACCCCGAGGCCGTGGTGGACGCCGCGCGCAGACCCGCGAGCCCTCCCACTTCGCCGCCCGCGCCCGCGATGCCCGTCGCCAGCTCGGCGCCTCCACGGATGCCGTTGACCCCCTGGATGATGCCGCCGACGCCGCCGCCGATGTTGACCACGTTCTGCGCCGCGGCCACGTAGTTGCCCTGGCTGATGTTGTTCACCAGGTCCGCGCCCGAGGACAGCGCCCCCAGCGTGTTGCCGACGATGCCCAGGCTCTCCGCGCCCACCTGGACGCCGCGCGCGAACTTCGCCAGGCGCGCCGCCTCCGAGTCCGCATCCCCCGGGGGGTTCGCGTTCGCCGGGTCCGCATCTCCCGAGGGGTTCGCGTCGGCCGGGTCGCCCGAGGGAGCCGGGTTCGCCGGGTCCGTCTGTCCCGACGGATTCGCGTTGGCCGGGTCGCCCGTGGGAGCCGGATTCGCCGGGTCCGCATCTCCCGTGGGATTCGCGTTCGCCGGGTCCGCAGGGGGTGTCGACGACTGCGTCAGGGTGTTGAGCGCGTCCTGAGAAATCAACCCGAGCACGTCCTTGTTGATGGAGAGCGCCGCCGTCACGTCGCCCGTGGACTCGGGCGTGTTGATGGGGCCTTCGCTCTTCTCCTTGGCGGTGCCGGGCTCCGGCGTCATGGCGAGGTTGTAGAGTTCCTTCGCCATCTCGCCCCGCGTGACGTCCAGCAGGGCCTTCTCCTTCGTGTCCAGCTTGCCCAGGTCTCCTTCCGGGACGGGCCTGCCGTTGACCGACAGCTCCGTCTTCTCCGGGGTGACGCGCACCTGCGAGGAGCCCTCCGGGCCCTGGACGGACTTGGAGGCATTGACCAGTTGGAGCACGCCCGCGTCCGACTCGCGGCGCTGGCGCTCCGACGTCACCGTCGTGGGCTGTCCCCCCTGCGGCGTGCGCGTGCTGGTGCTGCGCTCGTCCACCTGGAGCCGACCGTCCGGGCCCACCGTGTCGGTCCGCTGGTAGTCCTGCTTCGTGGTGACGCCGTCCGCGCCCTTCGTCTCGCCCTTGGCGCTGGTGAGGATGCCTTTGTCGTCATAGCCGCGGCTGGACTTGGAGCTGATGTCGACGGGCTCGCCCTTCTTGTCGCCCTCGGTGCCGTAGACCTTGCCCTTCACCGTCTCTTCGACGGTGTTGCCCTTGGCGGTGCGCTCGGTGACGACCGAGATGTCCGGGTGGCCCTCGATGAAGGTCTGGCTGTTGTACTTGCTGCCGTCGGTCCTCTCGAGCACCCACTGCTTGGGGTTGTCCGTGTCGCCGTCGAAGGACTCGCCACTCTCGCCGTCCTCCGACTTGAGCTTGCCGGACACGCTCGACAAGTCACCCGCGTTGCGCGGCCCCTTGTCCACGTTGAAGCCGTCGTCCGCCGTGAGCTGCTTGCTCATGGTGGCCGTGGCCTGCACCTCGTTCACGCCCTCGCCCTGGGAGAAGGTCTGCGTGCGCGTGTAGGACGGCTCCAGGTCCTTGCCGTCCGGCCCCTTCGTTCCCGGAGGAGGAATCGAGTAGCTCTTCGTCTCCGTCCGGTCGATGGGCTTGTGTTCGTTGAACTTGTCCTTGAAGTTGTCGTCGAGCCCGCCCTCGCCCTGCTGCTGGCTGAAGCGCGTCTCCGAGCCCTCGACGCCACCACCGCCCTGCTTGTACGTCGTGGTGAGCAGGTCGCCCTGGTCGCGGGAGACCTTGCTCTCCTCCACGCCCACGGCCGGGTCGCGGCTCTTCTTCAGGTCCTCGATGGACGGAGGGTTGCGGATGTCCTGGCCCTTGGCGGGCGTCCACGTGGCCTTCTGGCTGGTGGTGGTGCCCTCCGGCCCGTTGCTCGTCACGACCTCGCGAGTGACTTGCTTGCTCTGGGGGTCGACGGCGCTGGTGTCCAGGGTGACGTTGTTCTTGTCGTCGCGCGTCGCGGAGATGCGCGCGGTGACCTCTCCCGTCGGGTCCTTCTGGACGAACTCGACGCGGTTGGGGTCCTTCGTGTCCACCGCCTCGAAGCCCTCGGGAGGCTTCTTGTCCTGGGCGGCCGTGAAGAGCTCGTCGACCTGGCCGCGCGTGGCCTCGTCCAGCTGCTTCTGCTGCGCGGCGACGGTGTCCTTGCTCTCCTTCGCGTTCTGGATGTCCAGCTCTTCGCGGGCCTTCGTCTGGCCAGGAGTCTGCGTGGAGACCTTCTCCAGCTCCGGGGCCAGGCCGGTGATGTCGTCCGCCTTTCCGTAGTGCCCCGTCTCGCGGAGGCCCTCCACCATGCCCTTGGCGACGTTCGTCACCGCCGGGTCCTTCGCGCTCGCCTTCAGCGCGTTGCGGAGGCGGATCGGCTCGTCCCCGGGAGAGGCCGAGTCGGTCATGGAGCGGCGGAAGCTGTCCGCCACGTCGCGGGACGCCTTGGGACTGGTCAGCTCGGCGGCGTGGCTCAGGTCGGTCACCGCCTGGGTCGCCTGCTCCTGCGACACGCCGGCATTGTCCAGGCTGGACGTCATGCGGTCGATGGAGGGCTGGGACTCCTTCATCAGGGCCTCGCGGTAGGCGGGGTCCGGGTTGGCCTCGATTTGCCGGCGCAGCTCCTTGGCCCCCTCGGCGGGGTTGCGCAGGGAGGCGTCATTCACCGCCTTCGCATCCGCGTGGACCGCCTGCTGCGGAGAGACCACCGACTTCGTCCCGAACAACCGCTCCTGGGCCTTGGGGTCCAGACTGCCGGCGTCGAAGACGTCGCGCACCTGGTTGGCTTCCGCGTACGGGGGCTTCTCGCCCGCCGCCTTCGCCGCGGTGTTGGCGGACTTCTGTGTCTGGAGGGCCCTGTTGGCCTCTTCAATGGCCTTGTTGTGCGACGTGTCGGAGAGCTGCCGGGCGGCGGTGGCCTCCTTCTGCGCCTGCACGAGCTTGTCATTGGCCTGGGTGGCCTCGGCCTGGGTGTCCCTGGCCACCTTCTTCGCCGCGTCCAGGTCCTTGCGCTCCGGGTCGGTCAGCTTCGCGCCCTTGCTGTCGGCCTGGGTCTGCTTCGCGTCGAGCTTGCTCTGGGCCTCGGCCGCCTTCTTCTGGGCGTCGTCCTTCGCGACCCTCGCGGCCTTCTCCTTGTCCGCCGCGACCTTCGCCTGAGCGGCATCCGTGCGCGCCTTCTGCTGGGCACCGGAGGCCGTCTTCTTCTGGGCCTCGGCGGCCTTCTTCTGGGCTTCGGCGGCGGCTTTCTTCTGGTTTTCCGCGGCCTTGCGCGCTGCCTCCGCGCGACGGCGGGCCTCTTCGGCCTGACGGCGTTGGGCTTCGGCGGCGGCGATTTGAGCGGAGTTGTTCGGGGGGCCGCTAACGGGGGGGGCCATTCGAGGACCTCTCAGGCAGGGGAATCCAGGCTCTTCTGGAATCCAGATCTCAATTCTCGAAACCTGAGAGAAAGAGTTGCGCGGGAAGGTGGGATTTTTCCGGACCCTTCCCGACGCGGCACGTCATCCCGGGAGTCGCCGCCGGTGACCCGACCCGTCGGGGAGCCCCTGGCCTAAGTCCAGACATACCCACGCACCCCTGGGAGTGCCGAGACAATGAAAGACATTTTACAATCACCCTCACCGAGTGGAGCATTGCTGTCTCATCCGCCCGGGAGTGCGTCGTCGGACACACGGGGATTGTCTACAGAATGTCTCGGGGTGGCATTGACTCTCTCTGTTTCATTCAGTTATTCACCCAATCTCCATCTTCCCTGGAGATGACAATGATTGGCAGCGTCGCGAAGAAGAATGGTCGTCTGGCCGTGTTTGCCGGTGCCCTGCTGAGCCTCGCCGCGTGCAAGGGTGAGGAGGCCGCGGAGGCCCCGTCGCCGGCGGACCCCGCGGTGGAGCAGACGGCGCTGCACCGGGGCTGTGCGACGGTGGAGCCCTCGGTGGAGGAGCGCGCCGCCATCGACGCCTTCCTGGCCGAGCAGAAGACGGCGATGCGCGCGGTGGGCTCGGTGACGGTGCCGACCTACTTCCACGTCATCAACAAGGGCACGGGCATCGCGAACGGCGACATCCCGGACTCGCAGATCACCGCGCAGATGAACGTGCTGAACGCGGCCTATGCCAACACCCCGTTCCGCTTCGTGCTCCAGGGCACGGACCGCACGACGAACTCGAAGTGGTTCGCGCTCAAGGACGGCAGCGCGAACGAGCGCGCGATGAAGAAGGCCCTGCGCAAGGGTGGCAAGGAGAGCCTCAACATCTACACCGCCAACCTGAGCGGCGGCCTGCTGGGCTGGGCGACGTTCCCCTCCAGCTACACCTCGCAGCCGCTGCAGGACGGCGTGGTCATGCTCTACAGCAGCGTTCCGGGCGGCTCGGCGGCGCCCTACAACGAGGGCGACACGGGCACGCACGAGGTCGGCCACTGGCTGGGCCTGTACCACACGTTCCAGGGCGGCTGCACCGCCACGGGTGACTCCGTCAGCGACACCCCGGCCGAGGCCTCCCCTGCGTACGGCTGCCCCACGGGCCGCAACACCTGCTCGACGGCGGGCAACGACCCCATCACCAACTTCATGGACTACACCGACGACAACTGCATGAACACGTTCACCGCGGGCCAGTCGGCGCGCGCGGACCAGTTGACGGCGACCTACCGCTAGGACGTCTCACGACAGCACGGACTGTTGTCGGCTCGGCGCCGGGGTCTCCCACGAGGAGGCTCCGGCGTCGTTGTTTTCAGCGGCGTCAGTCGCCCCGGGGTGTCTCACGCCCGAGCGCTGGGGGGACACGGCGAGGCCTCGGAGGGACGCCGGTGGAGCGCTCGGCGTCCCACGGTGCCTCAGGGGCTGCGAGGACAGACGGGCGTCTCGGCGGGGCAGCGCCCGTCGCGGTCCTTCGGCTTCGTCTCCGTGCACTCGGCGATGCGCGCGAAGGTGGTGCTCGCGGCGAGGCTGAGGTCGGAGCCATTCCACCCGCGCAGAATGCCGTGCCCCGCGCTGTCCTCGATGCGCGAGTTCGCGATGAACGGCGCCGTCGGCTCGTCGAACACGAGGATGGCCGAGCTGACATCGAACCCAGGCGGCAGGTAGTTGCACCCGAAGCTGGAGCACTGGCACGCGCCACCCGCGTAGCGCACCACCACCGACTCCAGCCGGTTGGCCGCGTTCATCCCGTCGAAGCGGATGCCCGTCCAGTCACCCGCCCTCGGCGTCGCCTCGCTCGATGTGAAGGTGATGGGCCGAGCGGCCGTTCCCGCGGCGATGAGCGCGCTCGTCTCGTCGTAGATGTCCAGCGTCGTCGCCGGCTCGAAGCGCAGCGTCGCGCCCGCTTCGATGGTGAGCGTCGCCGCCACCCGATTCCCACCCACCTGGAGCCCCTCCAGCCGATAGGGCACGCCCAGGTCCTTCAGCGTGGCATTGGCGCCCAGGTAGAACACCGAGGCCGACGCGATGGACGGCCCCACGTAGATGGAGTCATCCAGGTTGCCCGTGTACGTGCCCGACGGCAGCGTCCCCAGGGCATTGGGATTGACGGCGAGCGGCTGCGGCCGGGCCGTGCTGCCGGACCCGCGAATGGTCAGGTCCGAGGAGCCCGTCGCGAAGCCCGAGGTGCCATTGATGAGGATGCCGGGCCCCTGCGAGCTCTCGATGGTGACGTGGTTGACGAACAGCGGCGTCAGGCCGGGGAGGTCCGCGCCCGCATTCACGCGCACCGTGGCCAGGGCCGTCGCCGTGTCTCCGCCTCCAGAGAACACGGTCCACTCCAACCGCGCCGAGCCTCCCGTCCCGATGAGCACCTGGCCCCACGGCTTGCCCGACTCGCGTGACTCGAAGCGCACGGGCTGGCCCTGCTTGCCCTCGACACGGAGCACGCCGCCGCTGTCCACCTGGAGGGAGGCCCCCGCCGCGATGCGCACCGTCGCGCAGGCCGCCACGGTGACCTGCCCCCGGATGGTGAGGTCGCTGGTGATGACATGCGGACCGCCGGCGGCCCACGTCTCCGGGCTGGAGAGGAGGCCCTGGTGCTCCACGACGGCGCCGGTGACCGCGGGACACCCTTCTTCCGTGTCGGGTCCATCCCGCGGCGTTTGCGAGTCCTCGGTGCATCCGGACCACAGCGAGGCACTCAAGAGCAACGAAAGCGCGAACCGGCGCGATGCGACGTGCATGTCATCTTCCCCAAAGCAGATGGACCAACCCCTCTGCTCGCGAACATGGCTGATTCCCACGGACGTGCCAATGCACGCGCCCACCCCGGCGGCCCGTTACATTCGTTTACATTCCGCACATCCTCCCGCGACATCCCGGCGTTGAACTGCGAGTCATCCAAGGACCCCGAGGTCCTGGCCCTGGGAGGTTCGATGTCGTCCCCACGCCCCATCCGACGTCTCCACGCGGTGGTTCCGCTCGCCGTCCAAGTCCTGTTGCTGCTCGCCTTCGCGTCGCGGTCCGCGATGCCCCCGAGCCTCGACATGAGGTCCAGCCTTCGACCGACAGACCTGGTGGAGCTGTCCCAGCTCCTCGTCGAGGTCGGCGTGTGGCAGGCGCGCCGGCTGAATCCCCAGGAATGGGTGAAGCAGCTCATGACGCCTGGGGGCGCCTGCGCGACAGGCCTGCTCCTGCTCAGCTGGCGGAGGCAACTGGTGGGTGATTCGCTCCCGTGGTTCGACGGCGAGCCCGCGGCGTGCCCGCGCCACTAGACTGGGAGACATGATGGGAACCGCCACACCGTCACCCGGCATCGAGGTGCTCCTCATCGAGGACGACGCGCACCTGGCGCGCCTCACGGCCGAGTACCTGGAGCGCCAGGGCGTGCGCACGTGCGTCGCGCGGGATGGGGAGCTGGGGTTGATTGAAGCCTCGCGCCGCGCCTTCGACGCCATCCTCATCGACATCATGCTGCCTCGGAAGGATGGGCTCACCGTGTGTCGAGAGCTACGGGAGCGCTCGGCGGTGCCCATCCTCATGCTCACCGCGCGCGGCGAGGAGGCGGACCGGGTGATGGGATTGGAGCTGGGCGCGGACGACTATCTGCCCAAGCCCTTCTCCTCTCGGGAGCTGCTGGCGCGCATCCAGGCGTTGGTGCGTCGCAGCCGGGGCCTGCTGGGGCCCTCGCGCGAGGTGGTGCGTGTGGGCGCGCTCACGCTGAACCGGAGCGACATGCGGGCGTCGCTGGATGGACAGGTGTTGTCGCTGACGCGGCACGAGTTCGCGTTGCTGCTCGGGCTCGCGGAGCGCGCGGGACGGGTGCTGTCGCGTGAGCAACTGCTGGAGCTGGCGAAGGGCAGCGACCCGGACGGCCCGGTGGACCGAGCCATCGACGTGCATGTGTCCCGGCTGCGTCAGAAGCTGGGGGACGACGCGCGCAACCCTCGGATGCTCAAGACGGTGCGAGGCGTCGGGTATGTGCTGGAGAGGGGTGAGGAGTCATGAAGCTCCTCGAACGACTCCGTCCCCGCCGGATGTTCTGGCGCATCTATCTGTATGGCCTGTTGATGCTGGGGGGGGCCGTCTTGTCCTTCGCCCTCATCACCAGGCTTCTTCAATTTCAGGGGAACCAACCGAACCTCGAGCACTTCCAGGAACTGGTGGAGCTGGCCAGCTCGGACCCCTCCGACCTCGCGCTCATGCTCGAGTCCCTCGACAAGAAGAAAAACGTCCAGGCCACCCTGTATGACCTTCAGGGCAACGTGAAAGCGACTTCGGCACACCCTCCGCTGAGACCCCTCGACGACGCGGAGTGGCGAGAAGTTCGCAAGGCCAATAACTGGTTCGAGAGGGATGAACTCAACTTCTGGGCCGCCCCCACGTGGCGCGGCGATGTCGTGACGGGCGTGCTGATCTACCGGACCGTCACCCATCGCTGGGTCTACGTGGCGCTCAGTGTCAGCCTGGCCGCCGTGCTCTTCTTCCTGGCGGGAATCTCCGTGCCCCTGGCGCGGGCGATTGTCTCCCCGTTGGAGCGGCTGACGACGGTGGTGGGGGAGTTCGGTCAGGGGCGCTTGTCCGCTCGTGTGCGGCTGAAGGGCCGGAACGAAGTGGCGGTGCTGGGAAACACCTTCGACACGATGGCCGAGCGGATGGAGTCACTCATCCGGGGCCAGAAGGAGCTGCTGGCGAACGTGTCCCATGAGCTGCGCACGCCCCTGGCACGACTGGGCGTGACGCTGGACCTGGTGGAGGACGGGCGACCGGAGGAGCTGGCGACGCGACTGCCGGAGCTGCGGCGGGACATCGGTGAGCTTCAGCAGCTCGTGGATGGCGTGTTGCAGATGGCGCGGCTGGACCTGGAGGCGAATCAAGCGGGACAGCCGGGGCCTCGCATCCAGCGCGCGACGCTGCGGCTGACGGAGTTCCTGAAGGACGCCGCCGAGCGCTTCCAGAAGAGCGCCCCCGAGTGTCCTCTCCAACTGGAGCTGCCCGAGCACCTGCCCACGGTGGAGGCCGACCCGGTGCTGGTGCGGCGCGCGCTGCACAACCTGCTCGACAACGCGCGCAAATATTCGGAGCCCGGCAGTCCGGTGACGCTGCGGGCCCAGGTGGAGGCCGGCACGGTGCACCTGGAAGTGGAGGACCGGGGCATCGGCATCAGCGACGAGGACCTGCCCAAGCTCACCACGCCGTTCTTCCGCACCGACCGCAGCCGCACGCGGGAGACAGGAGGCACGGGCCTCGGGTTGACGCTCGTGCGCCGCATCGTCGAGGCCCACGGGGGAATGCTGTCCCTCCAGGGTGTCTCCGAGGGAGGAACCCGCGCCCGGCTGGTGCTTCCATCATCATCGGCGCAATTCGCTAACAACAACTCAAGCCAAGCAGATCATGAGCTAAGCAGTTCGTTCGTGGCCGACCCATAAGGTCAGCATACAATCTACAAAAGACCCAGTTGAATTCCATCCTGCCCTTTTGAACTCCCTGTCCAAGGCACGGCAGCTGCTTGAACACGCTCAACAAGGGCTCCACAATAACCGGCACTGGGCACAACAGCCATGTGCCTTGCAGGAATGGCATCGTAGGTCCGGCCATCTAAGACCCTGCCTGTTCTACTTTTCTGCACTCCCCCCCATTGTTTAAAGAAGAATGGCACGCGAGCCCGCAGGCACTGATCACGAAGAGAAACAACCCAGTCTCTGTGCATCGGGCGTGCACCCGCGCCACTTTCCCCTCCCACAATTACCCAATCAATACCCTCGAGAGATACCTCGCCTAAATCCTCAAGAAGAGGCTCGATTGACAAAAATCGGGTTCCAGCATTCGACGAACTCAGGTGGCTGACCCGTGGCAAACCATAGCGTCGATCTTCCACACTCACTCCCCACCAAACATTTGGGAGCTGAGCCGCAAATGAAAGACACCCATTCAACATTTTCCGCATTCGTTCAGAGCGCTTCGTAAGAACCTGAAAAGTATGCCATGGCGCCAATTCCATGACACGAGCCACAGCAACAACATAGTCTTCGGGAATACCGTCGAGAAAAAGGTCGCTCATCGAATTGACGAAGACCGTTTTAGGACTCTTCCATCGCAGAGGCTCAGCGAGCTTCTCTGGCACAAGCCGCAGGTCGAACCCTTGCTCGTATGGATGCCCAGGCACCCCACGAAAACGCTCAGCAAACGTTTCCGCGTAACAGTGTTTACAGCCCGGCGAAAGCTTCTTACAGCCCCTCACGGGGTTCCATGTCGCATCTGTCCACTCTATCGCGCTTTGAATGGCCATAGGTCGCTCCAGGTCCACTAAACACTAGTTCAGATCAGCGACAGACGCAACCCCGACTTCCATTCTCAGGGGAATTTCACGAGCACATCATCAGCGAATGTAACCTCGCCCTTTCTGCTAGGTCGGTCCGCTGCAGTTGGACTGGCCTGAACCAAGCCTTTCGCCTCGAGCCTACGCAATGCCTCCTTGTAGTTTCGCTTAATGTACGGAGTGCCCACATGATGGCGCTCAAATACCTGAGCCATAGTCAATTGCTGCCCGGAAAAATCGCTCGCTAGGCGTCCGACCAAGTCATCGAGCGGTCGCGTCAAACTAAACAGCAGCGGAAACCTATCATCGGCAGGGTTATACCGGAACGTAGCAACTCCTTGACTACCACCGGAACTCTCTCCAGCCATGATCTCCTTCATAATCGTATACCCAAGAACATGCTTACTCACAAACACCAGATGATGTGTCGTCCTGGTGCCGTTTTTATTCATAAACGTAAACGGCAAAACATACTTACCACCCATCTCAATCAAAGCCTTCGCGAGTTCCTCCACGATCGCGAGCTCCCTGTCTCCTGCACTCAACCCAGCTAGGCGCGGCCGCAGAGCAGCAGCTCGCTCCTCTCCAAACAAAGCATTCATGTGCTCTACGACGAACGGATTACTCAACCCCATATTAATTCGATTATAGTTAAAGAAGAAGACGCATTCACACGCCCAATCCTTGAGGACCGAGTTAATCAACCGCAGCGACAATCCTTTGTAGCCCCACGGATCCACAAAACAGAGCGTCGGAATGAAATTAGTCTGCTCAAACATCTTAACAATCTCTTCCCCGACCTCCTGGTTATTCACCTGCGGCTTATGCGCGAGCGTATTCACCCCCGGAATCAACCCAATCGCGGACTCCAATGAATTGGCATGTCCGGCATCCTTGTCATTAAAGAGCGTTACAAGCCTATTCCTCATCTTCTCATCACCAACAGCCCGCTCAAGGATCATCAGTGGTGTCGAACTCGCCCCGTCCTTGTATCGGCCGGGTCCAGCAAACAGGTCGATATACCCAATCCGTCCATCTCGAGCTCGGGGCATGATTACTTTTGCCCATGCCCAGAAATAATTAGTAACGATGCTTGCCTTGATTTCTGACTGTTCCTGCTGCTCATCGAAAAATGACTTCGACACTGCCCCCTCCCAGGTTTTTTGATGAATAAGACTAACCCCTGAACGAACGCGCCGTCCAGCATGACAATGCACTCAACAGGTTCTCCTACACGGTGATGTCAAACTAGAACCCTGGGTCGTCACTACATCGCCCTTTCACGCGGTCTTGATCTGCGCAGAATGCGAAGTAACCGTTTCTCCCGCTAGTTTTGAACCTCGGCGATTACGAACGTCTATCGCCCTTCAGGTCAATCCACATCACGCGGTTCCGGGCGGCTCCGTCCGTAGGCGTTCTCGAGAATCGCGTCACTGCGGAGTCCACTCGACTTCGCCGCCTCGACGTCCAATCCCTCACCGTGCCCGCGCCCGCGCCCCTCGAACACGAGCACATCCCCATTGAACGAGGCCGTGCGCGGACAGGACGGCAGCTTCAAGCCCGAGCGCAACAACTCACACGGCAGCGAGCGCCCGCTCTCGAAAGTCGACGCGCCCTCCTTCTCCGTGAGCAGGTATTGGACGCGTCCCGCCTCGAAGCGCAGCGACACCAGGCCCTTGCCCAACAGTCGCTCCACGTCCCCGCGCGGCCGCTCCTGCGTCCACGGCTCCTGTCCTCCCTGCGAGAACAACAGCCACTCCCGCCACTTGAGCGCCGGAAGTCTCAGCGCCTTCGAGTCCTCTCGCTGCACCCGCACCGTGCCTCGAAAGGCCTGACAGTGCGTCGTGTCGCAGACGGCCCGGCCCGGGTGTCGACTGTGCCGCTCGTTGTGCGCCACCACCCGCGCCAACGCCAGCCGCGCCTCGCCCTTCAACGTCACGTCCTCCGCCGCCACCACGCCCGCCGTGTACTGCAGCCGCGTCGTGCGGAACACGAAGTCCGAACCCCGCCGCGCCTTCAGCGCGCTCGGTGACGTGGGCACTCCCGCGGGCGGGCGGTACGCGGGCGGCGGCGACCAGGTGAAGACTCCCGCGTAGTCCCGCCCCTCCTCCGGCCCCTTCGGGAAGCGCACCCGCCACGGCGCGCCCAGGCACACCGCCGCTCCACGCACCGTCAATCCCTCCAGTCGAGCCCACTCCACCGGCGCGGCCTTGGGCAGCCCGTCCTCCACCGTGAAGCCCGCGCCCGCGCACCGCGCCTCCACCTCGCGCGCGGGCACCAACCCCAACACCTGCACCCGCGCCGCCTCCATTCCCGCCTGCTTGCGCGCCTTCGCCAGCGCCGCGGGAATCTCCTCCGCGAACTGGCGCGGCATCTTCCCCGGCCGCACCGCCACCACCACCAGGTCCCCGTCCACCGCCGCAATCCAGCCGTACTGCGGACGGCTCGCCGCGTCGCGCACCGTGCCCGTCTTCGTCGCCACGCCCACCAGCGCCTTCGACGCGGGCAGCTCCGCCAACGTCCCTCGCGCCGCGTTGTCCGCGAGCAGCGCCACCACGTCCGGCCGAGCCTCCGCCAACAGCCGATACGCCTGCGCCATCCCCCACGGAGACAGCGCCAACGTGGAGCGCAGCCCCACCACGTCCGCCATGTCCACCGGCGTCCCCGTCATCCCCAGCGCCGACAGCACCGGCTCCCACGCGCCAAACCCCTTCGGCGCCGAGCCCTGCGTCTCCCAGTCCAGGAAGTACCCGTTGCACGAGCGCAGCAGCGCCGTGCGCGCATCCACCTTCGCCGGCAGCCCCGGGCCACACGCCCACTCCTGCACGTCCACACGCGGCGCCAACACCGGATGTCCTCGACCCGCCGCGTACACGAAGGGCTTCAGCGCGGAGCCATATGGCAGCGCGCGCCGCACCTCGCCCTCCGACAGCAGCACCTCGCCGGAGTGACGACTCACGACCACCGTGGCCGGCCCCGCCGCGCGCACCTCCACGTCCGCCAGCTCGTCGATGGACAGCGGCACCACCCACCGCGCCCCGTCGTGACACTGGCGAAGCCGCCGCGACAGCGCCTTGGGAAACCCCACCGTCTCGCTCAACAGCCGCGCCAGCGCCCGCCGCGCCCGCGTCGAGTCCACCGCGGGCGCCGCCGCCAGCTCCGACGCCGCGCGTGACAGGGATTGATACGGGCCCTCGCGCCACGCGGGCAGCTCGCCGCTCAGCGCCACCGCGAAGGCCTCGTGGAAGAGCCGGTCCTCGCTCGACTGCGGACAGGCCCACCATAGGAGCTGATGCGCCAGCTCGTGCCTCAGCGCCACGCGCAGTCGCTCGTCCAACATGCCCGGCGTGTTCTGCCGCAGCTCCACGAGCCCCGGCCGGCCCTGCGCGTTGCGCTCGGGCGACAGGGCCACGCCTCGCTGGAGGACGATGGAGGCCGGGGCCTTCACCGGCGCCCCACCCGCCTCCGCCGCGTACACCGCCTCCAACGCCGCCCAGCCGGCCTCCGCCTCGCGGCGAAGGTCCGACTCGGGCGTCACGTCACCTCGCGTGACGAAGGCGGGGGTGGCCGTCAGCAGCACGGCCACCACGGAGGCCCACCCCATCGACTACAGGTCTCCCGTGCCCTTCTTCGACGGGACCACCTTCAGCGAGTCCGCGGCCGTGCGGCCGTGGATGCTCGCGGCGTACATGTCCTCGATGCTCGCGGGAGGCGCGGAGAACGTGCCGGGGAACTGCGCGCGCAGCACGTAGCCCACCGTGCGCGGGCTGTCGCTCCACCACGCCGGCTCCTCGAAGAAGAACGTCGCGCGCTCCGGGCTCAGCACCCGGCGCTTCAGCGCCTCCGGAACCAGCGGCAGCGAGTGCGGAGGACCGCGGAACGCCTTGTCCTCCTGGAGCGCCACGAAGCCCGCGGGCACCGCGTCCTCCACCACGTAGTACGCCGAACGCACCTTGTTGCTCCCGCGCGCGTCCATCGTCAGCTCCACGTAGACCTCTTCGCCCTGCGACACCGTGTCCCCCGCGCCGAGCTTCACCTTCCCGCCCTCGCGCAGCGCGTAGTACGCACGCGACAGCGACATTCCCTCCGCCTGCGCACGCACCGCGGACAGCGGCGTGAGCGCGGTGGCCTGAAGCGTCGCCACGCCGTCGAAGCCGCCCACGTCCACCGTGCGCGTCCCCGGCTCCAGCGTCGCCACCAGGCCCATGCCGCGCGGCGAGAACTTCACCGCGCCCTTGGTGCCCTTCACCTCCGGCGGAGTCATGCCCTTGAACGCCTTCGCGTCGCGCTCCAACAGCCACAGCGAGTGCAAGAGCGCGGTGCTCCGGTCGAACGTGGACAGGTCCGGCTCGGACAGCATCTCCAGGATGCGCTTGCGGGCGCGGGTGACATCCAGCGTGCCGAACGACGCCGCGTGCGCGGCAATCGCAGTCATGCCCACGCGCCGCAGCGGGAAGCGGAAGAACGCCTCCGACGTCTCCAGCTCCTGGCCCGGCTTGTACGCGGCCAGCGTCGTGAACCCCTCCGAGCTGCGCTTCACCAGCGAGTTGATGCGCGCCTGGAGCGCCGGCTCCTTGATGACGCCCGCCTTCTCCGCCGCGAGCACCGCCAGCGCCAGCGAGTACAGCTCGCCGGACTCGGAGGCCTCCACCAGCGCACGCACGCGCGCTGCCTGCTTCGGCCCCTCCAGCCGCGCCAGCACGTAGGCCCGCGTGGCCTCGTACTCGGGCGGCAGGCCCTCCTGCGCCTCCAGCCAGCGCGTGCTCTCCACGAGGCGCGGGTCCGCGCGGTCCACCAGGCCCGCCTCGGCCGCGTACGCCAGACCGTCCAGCGCGATGAGCGTGAGCGGCAGGCTCGGCGTGCTGTAGCCGCCGAACCAGGTGAAGCCGCCGCCCTTCACCGACAGGTTGAGGATGCGCGCGGTGCCCTGCACGGAGCGGCTGCGAGCCTCCGCCAGCAGCGCCTGCGTCTCCGTGTCCAGCTTCGCCAGCGCGCCCGCCTGCTGGAGCACCTGGTACACCGCCACGTTGGGCACCGTCGTCGACACGAGCTGCTCCAGGCACCCGTACGGGTACGACAAGAGCTCGCGCACGTTGGACAGCGCCGCGTCGACGATGGACGGCTGGAGCACCAGCTCCACGCGCGTCAGCGTCGCCTCCTTCGCCGCTGGCACCTCCAGCGCGCCACCACCCCAGGCGCTCACCTTGACGACGTCCTCCACCGCCGACGACTCCACCTGGAACAGCTTGCGGTCCTTCAGCGGGTCCTTGCCACCCGACACGTCCACCATGAGCTGCGCATCACCCGTCGAAGCGGCGCGCAGCGTCAGCGGCACCACCTGCTCGCCGCCCTTCGCCAGCTCCACCTTGTGCTGCGACTGGTCAGCCTTCAGCGCGCCCAGCGACGCGAGCTTCACCTCGAGCAGCTGGCTCCCCGGCGACTTCTCCCCCGCGGACAGCCGGATGGACGCGAGCGCCTCGTCACCCTGGCGCAGGAACTGCGGCAGCGCCGCGTAGAGGTTGAGGCCCCCGCGCGTGGCGAACTCGGACGTGCTCTCGCCGAAGCGGCCGGACGTGTCCGCCGCCACCGCCGTCACCACCCACAGCGTCTGGTTGGACGGCAGCGTGAAGCGCACCGTGGCGCGACCATCCCGGTCCGTCACCACCGTCGGGTCCCAGTGCGCCGTGTCCTTCTCCAGGTCCTTCGCCTGACGGCTGGGCGGCTTGATGGACGCGAAGGCATGGTCCGGCAGCCCCGCCATCTTCCGCGCCAGCGCCTCGCCGTACCCGTACCCCTGGAACTCCGAGGAGTAGAAGTTGGACACGTTGTTGCGCGCCGGCGGGTAGAAGAAGTCCAGCACCCTGGGACGGAACTCGGACTGGATGGCGTAGACGGCCTTGTCCACCACGCCCAGCGACAGCTGCGCGACGACGCCCTTGCCCTCGTGGTCCACGACGCGCACGTCGATGGTCTGCTCGGTCAGCGGCGTGGCCTCGGCGCGACGCGGCTGGAGCTCCACGGTGAGCGTGCGCTCGCGCGGAATCACGCGGAACGCCACCGTGCGCTCCTCCCAGCGGCCCGTCGACGTGGGGTACGCCACGGACGCATACACCGCGCCGCCGAAGCGCTTCTCCACGCTGAAGCTGTGCACCAGCGTGCGGCCCGTCAGCTCCACCACCTGCGTGTCATAGAGGCTGGCGCCCGCCAGCGTCACCCACACCGGGCCCGCGTCACGGCCGCCCGCCCCCCAGCCATCCGGCAGGAGCGCCACCAGCCGCGCCGAGTCCCCGGGCTCCAGCGTGCCCGACAGCGACGCCAGCGTGAGGTTGGGCACCTGCGCCACGGCCTCGTCCGCCGAGCCGATGACGAGCAGCGACTCCTCGCCCTGCCACGTCTCGCCGCGCTTGTCCTTCACCACCACGCGCGCCAGCACCGCGCCCACGTCCGACGTGGGCGCCTTCTCGCGGTGCGTCCCGTCCGCCGCCGTGGTGAACGAGCGCTTGCCCAGGCTCTTCTCGGAGCCGTCGGCCTTGCGCAGCACGAACTCCACCTCGCCCTGCGTGACGCCGTACGCCTTGCCCGACAGCGTCGTCGCGCGCACCGACAGCTGCGCCTCGCCGCCCTTGGCCACCACCGCGTCCGAGTAGCGCGCCGTGCCCAACACCTCCACCTTCGACAGGAAGAACGACGTCGTCGAGTTGGCGAACGTCTCCTGGTCATCCCGCGAGCGCACGGTGAGCGAGTAGCGATACGGCAGCCGCTCCTCCCCCGCCTTCAGCTCCGGCACCGCGACTTCAATCGCCGCCTCGCCGCTCGCGTCGAAGCCGGTCGCGCTGGCCCACGGGTCCTCTGTCACACCACGCTCCGCGACGGAGGAGTACAGCCGCTCCGGCACGCTCAGCTTGCCCTCGTTGCTGGACTGCGAGCCGTACGTCACGTCGCTGCCCTGGCCACCCTTGCCGGAGTCATCCACCCACGCGGGCGCGTCCAGCAGGCTGCGGTACAGGAACACCTCGTACTTCGCTCCGGCGGGCACGCCCCCCGCGTAGCGACGCGCGCGCACCTTCACGCGCAGCGACTGGCCGGGCACCACCGTCTCCGACTCGGGCTCCGCCTCCAGATAGAAGGTCGGCTTCACGTAGTCCTGCACGCGCGCCTCGCCCTGGTGCGGCTGACCGTCCAGCTCCGCCTCCACGCGCAACACGCCCGTGCCCAGGTCGGCGGGCACCTTGAGCGTGCCG
This sequence comes from Myxococcus qinghaiensis, assembly GCF_024198215.1. GTDB lineage: Bacteria > Myxococcota > Myxococcia > Myxococcales > Myxococcaceae > Myxococcus > Myxococcus qinghaiensis. Next base: position 393,032 of record NZ_JAKCFA010000005.1, on the reverse strand, counting down.
TGGAAGGCACCGAACTCGTCCACGGACACGCGCGTGGTGAGCGCGCGGCCCTCCTGCGAGACGAGCTTCACGTTCACTTCCTTCTTCTTCGGCGTGAACAGCCGCGCGAGGAAGGTGTCCGGCTGGCGCAGCACGCCGCGGAACTTCACCTCGTGGCCCGGCTTGTAGATGGGCCTGTCGCTGTAGATGAACACGTCCGGCGCCACGGCCAGCGTGGAGTAGAAGTCCGTGTCGACAATCGCCGTGTCGCCGCCCACCGACGCGGTGGCGATGATGCGCGGCTCCGTCACGTCCAGCCGCACCTCGCCCTTCGCGTCCGTCTTCCCAGTCGGGCCCTTGCCCTTGGGCAGGTACACCTGCACCTGAGCGCCCACGGCCGGCTTCTGGTCCTTGCCGGCCACGCGCACCAGCACCTCGCCGTCCGTCTGCTTGAGCTGCACCGTCAGGTCACTGACGACGAGCACCACCTGGCCCTCGACGAGCCCCTGCACGAGCTGGAGGACGTAGGTGCCGGCCGGCAGCGGCGCCAGCAGCACGCGGCGCTCCTGGAAGCCGTAACCACCGCTGGCGCTGAAGCCGGGCACGTTGAAGTCGCGCTCCGCGCCGCCCAGGTCCAGGTTGAGCCACTGGCTGCGCGCCACGGTGAAGCCCGGCGGCACGCCGACGAGCTTCTTGGGCCCTTCCGCCACCTTGGCCAGCGGCTCGCTGGAGCCCGGCAGGTTCGGCGCGGGCGGCAGGATGGTCAGCACGTCCTCGCGGAAGCTCTGGTTGAGCCCGTCGAGCAACCACCGGCCCGGCATGCCCACCGCGTTGACGCCGCGGCTGAGCGCGCGGCCCGGGTTGTTCATCGTCGGAGGCGTCTGGTACGCGCGCCGCAAGTCGCCCTGGGCGCGGATGAATGCATCCACGTTGTCGGGCTTGAGGACGCGCAGCTCCACCGGCCCCTTGTCCTCGAAGGCCACGTCCACCGCCACCGGCTCGCCGCTGCCATAGGAGCGCGGCACGGTGATGTAGAGCGGCTTGGCCATCGCCACGCCGGACAGCGCCACCGCCGTCAGTACCGCGAGTCGAGCAATCATCCTCATGACCCGAAACCTCCAGGAACCAGCGAATCGCCTTGCACGGTGCCGCGCAGGCCCAGGTACGGCAGCGACTCCAGGTCGCGCCGCGCCGCTTCGATTTCAGGGGGCGCCGCCTTCGGAATCGGCGCGTTGCGCCCCACTCGGGACTCGGACAGGAAGCCGTCCATGGTGAGGCCGCTGAGCAGCCGTCCCAGATTCACCCCGAAGGCCACCGAGCTCGGCTCGCGCAGCCCCGTCACCACCGGCCCCGGCGCGGCGAGCATGCTGGGCTTGCCGCCCGAGCACGACATGCGCAGCGCCTGCAGCTCCGCGTCGCTCGACGCCAGCACCACGTGGTTGCACACCGTGGCCTGGACCAGCTTGCTGCTGCCTCCGGTGAAGAAGCCCTCCAGCGCGGGCCCGTCCTCGGGGCGGCCCCACAGCACCGCCACCTCTTGAGGCAGCGCCGAGTCCCCGCGCGGCGTCCACACCACCGCCACCTGCCGCGTGCGCGTCGCGCCCTCGCCGCCCGACTTCCAGAAGGCCTTGAGCGACTCGGCCGTCAGCGTCTCCGGCAGCTTCAGCTGCATGGCCAGCAGCACCGGCGTCTCCTCCGGCACCAGCTTCAGCAAGTCGTCGGACAGCGGCGCCTTGTCCAGGCGCGCGGTGCCCTCCATCAGCTCGCCGGCGATGCCCCGGCCCACCAGGCGGTCACCCTCCACGCCGAACTGAAGGCGCGTGTCCGGCGACAGCCCCAGCACGTGGGTGAACAGCTGCAAGTCGCGGTCGAACGCCTCGGGCTGGAAGCCCAGCTCCAAGTCCACGTTGTCCTCGGCGCTCAGCTCCGGCACCTCCGCGCACAGGCCCTGAAGCACCGCGACGGGGTGCCGCGCCACGACGAGCCGGTCCGGCGTCTTGCCCGCCCACAGCGTCTGCTCCGCCACCAGCCAGCGCTTCAGTTCCAACCCCTCCGCGACGGGGGTGGGCGTGCCACCCGGGCACGTCTTCACCGTCATGGTGCCTCGGCTCGCCACCGCGTCCAGCGCGTTGTAGGCCGCCGTCGCCGACGTCGTCGCCTTGGGCAGGATGAACGCGGGCGTGCTCGCGCGCGTGCCACCTGCGAACCACGCCACGCGGAACGGCGCGTTGCCCACGCGCCCCACCATCAGGTCCAGCACCGCGCCCGTGAAGTCGGCCTTCAGGTCCTCACCGGTGGAGCCGAGGAACCCGGCCCAGCCTCCGACGAAGCCCTGCCCCAGCGGCTGTGACAGCTGCGCGCGCAGCCACTCGTTGCGCGCCAGCGCGTCACGCACCTTGGGCGGATTGAGCACGTCCAGCCACACGGCCTGGGGTGCGCTCGTATCGGGCACCTCCAGCTCCGAGCTGGTGGGCTCGGGCAGTCCTTCCACCTGCGCGGGGGGAACGGAGCTGCCGCTCGCGCCGCTGATGAGCGGAGGCGAGCTGGCGCCGTCGTCACCCCCCAACGAAGGGCCGCTGGTGCGACGGCCGAGGACGAAGGCCCCCGCCACCGCCGCGCCGACAAAGACAGTGCCCAATCCAATCAACAGGCCCTTGGGAGGACCGCCCCGCTTGGGCGGTGGGCCCGCCGGTGGCGGCGTGCCCGGAGGAGGGCTCGACGGTGCTGTCATGGCATCCACTCCTTGAAACGAAAGAAGCCGAGGAAGGCGCCGTTGGTGGGCACCGGACGCCACTCGCGTGGCGCCTCGTCGGCGAGGTTGTGGAGGAGCCCGGTGCGCACGGCGGCGCCCTTCTCCCCCGGGTGGTAGACGACACGCGCCGGCGCATGGGCCCGGTCCTCCGGGCGCACCACCAGCATGAGATGGAAGTCGGGGCCTGCGTCCTGCTCCTGGCGGAACGCGAGCACATCGCCGGTGCGCACCGCGTCGCGCGTGGCCTCGTCACGGCCCAGGAACACCAGGCTGTGATGCAGCAACGTCTCCGCGTCCGCGAAGTCCGACGGCTTGCCGCGCGCGTCCAGCCACAGCGGCGTGGCGAGGCGCTCCGGGGCGATGCGCTTGTAGGCGGTGCGGAAGGCGAAGCGGATGAGGCCCGCGCAGTCGCGCTGGTCCGGATGCCACGCGGCGTCCTGCTGCTTCAATTGCGCGAGCGCGACCTGCGCCACCTGCCGACGCAGCAGCACGTCGCGCGACTCGGGCGCGGGTGCGGTGGCCTCCAGCAGCAGGAGCAGGGACAGGGCGAGCATGGCGGTGGACTGGTTCGCGTCGGACCGCGCGCGTCAGTAGTCGCCCTCGCCGCCGCCGTTGGTCTGGAGTTCCTTGAGGGCGGCGTCCAGGTTGGTGGGCCAGCCCTTGCGCGTGGGCTTCGGGTCCTGCGAGGGCACGTAGACCTCCGCCTGTCCGTCGCCGAGGATGTTCACCCACGCGAGCACGCGCGTGGTGCCGGGCGTGGCCAGGGGGATGCGCACCATGCGGCGGACCTCGTTCGGCGTGCCCTCGAAGAGCGCGAGGTTGAGCGTGGCCAGGGTGTGGGCCTTGTCGCCGCTGGGCCAGTAGTTGGTCGCCACCAGGTACACGCCCTTGGGCGGCGCGCGGTGGATGTAGAGGTACGGGCCGTACGCGGGCTGGTCGAAGTCACCGCCCTGCGAGTTGAGGAAGAAGGTGCCGCCCGACGGGCTGGAGGTGTCCGCCCAGTACACGTGGGCCATGGAGCCGATGACGAGCTGGCCGTCCTTCTCACTGGTGTCGGTGGGCTCGTAGACGTGCAGGTCGGTGTACACGCCGTCGGTGTCGCTGGTGAGGATGACCTTGAACGGAACGGGCGGCACCTGCGCGTAGCTGGTGGCCTGGGTGCGCGCGGTGCCGGCCTGGTTGGTGGCCATCACCGTGACGACGTTCTTGCCGCTGGCCGCGGGGAACTTGCGGCTGAAGCGCCCGTTGAAGGTGCGCATCAGGTAGCGGTCGCCGTTGAGGGACACGACGATGGGGTCGATGGTGGTGTCGCTGACGGTGCCCTCGATGAGCAGCATCCGGTCCACCGTCCAGCCGCCGGAGGGCGCGCTGAGGCGCACGGTGGGCAGCGTCTTGCCCTTGCCGATGGGAACGCCTTGCTGGCGCGGGTTGGCTGCGGGCGGCGTCTGCGACAGGAGCAGGGCGAGGATGACGGGAAGCATCGCGCGTCCTTCAGCGAAAGGGGTCCGACGGAGGCGTCGGTGATGGGCACACTGCGCCCGCTCCGCCTTCCATTTCAAGTCGCCTGCCAATCGTCAATAGGGTGGAACCTCGCGGAATCAGGCCCTGCGCGTTGCGAGGCGCGGGCGGGCGGACACGTTGGTGGGCGAGCACGAGGCCCTTCTGCCGCACCAGGAGTCCCGGCAGACTCACGCGCCACGACAGGGGGAGCGGCAAACATGATTCAGGGGATTGATCACATCCAGCTCGCGATGCCCCGAGGCGAGGAGGCGAAAGGCCGTGCCTTCTACGGCGAGCTGCTCGGGCTGCGAGAGATTCCCAAACCCCCAGAACTCGCGAAGCGAGGCGGGCTCTGGTTCGAGCTGCCGGACGGGCGAGGGCTGCACCTTGGCGTGGAGGAGCCGTTCATCCCGGCGAAGAAGGCGCATCCGGCGTTCCGGGTGACGACGTTGGATGCGCTGGTCTCGCGGTTTCTCGAAGCGAAGCATCCGGTGAGGTGGAGCTTCGAGGTGCCGGGGGTGCGGCGGTTCCACGGTGAGGACCCGTTCGGGAACCGGCTGGAGTTTCAGGAGCAGCCGAGCGAGCACAAGCTGAAGGAGGACGAGGTGCTCGCGGTGCTGTACGCGCTGGAGCGGGGCGAGGTCACGATTTCGACGCGGCAGCTCCAGCTCGTGGAGGACTCCGGCGGTGGCGACACGCCGATTCTCTGCTCCAACGGGTGGTGCTTCGTCATCTTCAACGACTCATGCGAGTGGGATTACATCTCGCGCGTCACCGCGCCGGATGGACGCTGGCTGACGTACGCGGACATCGCTGGAGGACCGGGCGAGCCCGTGCCCATGCCTCGGCTCGAGGACTACCGGCCTCCGCCGGATATCTCGCTCGACGTGTGGGGATTGCCGTCGTGAGGGTGCGCGCCGCACTTCGGTCCATGATGAACCCACGCCGTGGAGCCCGATGAGACGATTGCTCATTCCATGGCTTCTGCTCGTCGCCGGCTGTCCGCGAGCCACGCCCCATCGCCCCATCGATGTGGACCCAGCTCTTCGCTTTCCAGAGTTCTTCGCCCAGCCAGCGCACAGGCTCGACGGTTCAGCCGCCCCCTTCGAACTGGATGGCGCAGTGCTCAAGGCCTTGATGCTCGCGGCCCATGACTTCCTGCCCTCGGGAGCCCAGCCGGGACATTGCTGGGAACGACAGGATGCTCGCCTCTATCGCTTCATTCGAGAGGGCGACATCGTCTTCGTCCGGATGGACGTGGACCCTGCTGCCTGTTCCGGCAAGGTTCTTCCACTGGACTCGGGCGCGGCCTATGCCGTCCATGTGGATGGTCGCATTCTTCGTCGCGTCTTTGACGGAGAGCCGGGCGCAGGGATGGACATCGAAGCTCCGGACGCAGGCACACTCGAAGATGCGGGACCTTTGACGGTGGACGTACCTGTCGGCTCGACTTGGGGCGCACCTTCCGACACGACACCCGCACGTTGGCTGGATGGCGGCTCTCTCGACGGCGGCCCTTCTCACTGAGAACTCGCGCCGCTTCGGCGCGCTCAGTTCTTCTCCGAGACACCAAGACAGCACGCCCCCGGGGCCGTGCCGTCCGACCCGAACTCGCCAGCGCTCCGCCGCCCGCGTGCAGGGGCTTCGCGACGACGAGCCCTGGACTCGAATTGCATCCGAAGAGCCGGGGCCTACCTTTTTTCGGGAAGGCGCGCGGGCTCGCGCGGGGGGACACGACATGACTTCGACAGGGACCGTGCAGACGAGGGAAGCCCCCCGAACCGGCTGGGGAGGCGACACCCGAGCGGAGCCCGGTCTGCTCATCGAAGACCACGCCCTCCTCGGAGACCTCTACACCGCCGCGCTCGTGGCCCGTGACGGCTCCATCGACTTCCTCTGCCTCCCGGACTTCGACTCGGACGCGTGCTTCACCTCGCTACTGGGCACCCCTGACAACGGCCGCTGGAAGCTCGCGCCGAAGTCACCCGTGCGCGAAGTGCGCCGCCGCTACCTCGGCAAGACGCTCGTCCTGGAGACCGAGCTCGTCACGGACGAAGGCACCGTGCGCCTGGTGGACTTCATGCCCATCCGGAAGGGCAGCCCCCACCTCGTGCGCTTCGTGGAAGGAATCCAGGGCTCGGTGAAGATGCGCTCCGAGCTGCGCCCTCGCTTCGCCAACGGCTACACCGTGCCCCTGCTCAGCAAGCGAGACGGCATCTCCGCCGCCATCGCCGGCCCGGATGCCCTCTACCTCCGAGGCGGCCCCGGAGAAGCCCCCCCGCCCTTCGAGTCGGAGTTCACCCTCCGCGAAGGCCAGCGCATCCCCTTCATCCTCTCCTGGGGCCGGCCCTACAGCGACATCCCCGAGGAGCTCGACGCCGAGGCCGCCCTGCGCGACACCCAGGCCTACTGGGAGGACTGGGCCTCGAAAATCCGCCTGCCCGCCAGATATCAGGACGCCGTCATCCGCTCCCTGCTCACCCTCAAGGCCTGCAGCTTCCAACCCACGGGCGCGCTCGTCGCCGCGCCCACGTTCGGCCTCCCGGAGACACCAGGCGGTGAGCGCAACTGGGACTACCGCTTCTGCTGGATTCGCGACGCGGCCCTGACGCTCAACGCGCTCATGCTCGGCAACCTCACCGACGAGGCGGAGGCCTTCGGCAACTGGCTGCTGAACGCCATCGGCGGCGCCCCCGACCAACTCCAAATCATGTACGGCATCCGAGGCGAGCGCCGCCTCACCGAAGTCCCGTTGGACTGGCTGAGCGGCTACGAGGGCGCTCGCCCCGTGCGCATCGGCAACGGTGCCTACTCGCAGTTCCAACTCGACATCCTCGGCGAGTTCGCCGCGGTCCTCTACCTCCACTCCCGACTGAAGGGCCGGATGACGGAGCGCGCCCAGAAGGCGCTCAAGAGCGTGGCGACGCACGTGTCCCAGGTGTGGACCCAGCCGGACCACGGCATCTGGGAGATGCGCGGCCCCAAGCACGACTTCACCGCCTCCAAGGTCTCCGCATGGACCGCCGTGGACCGCTGGGTGCGCGTCATCGAGGAGTACGGCCTGAAGGAAGACAAGGCGCCGTTCGTGAAGCTGCGGCAGACCATCTTCGACGAGGTGTGCAGCAAGGGCTACGACGCCCGGCGCAACACCTTCACCCAGTACTACGGCTCCAAGGGAGTGGACGCGAGCCTGCTCTTCATCCCCCTCTCCGGGTTCCTCCCACCGGATGACCCGCGCGTCGCGGGAACCGTGCTCGCCATCGAGCAGGAGCTGATGCCGGACGGGCTGGTGCTGCGCTACCGGACCGAGGACAGCGTGGACGGACTCGAGGGTGAAGAGGGCGCGTTCCTCGCCTGCTCCTTCTGGCTCGCGAACACCTACCACCTCATGGGGCGGACCGAGGACGCCCAGCGGTTCTTCCACAAGCTCCTGGGACTCGCCAACGAAGTGGGCCTGCTCGCCGAGGAGTACCTGCCCAAGGAGCGCAGGCTGTTCGGCAACTTCCCCCAGGCGTTCAGCCACCTGGCGCTCGTGAACTGCGCCTACCTCCTGGCCGAAGGACACAAACCGCCGATGCATTCGTAGACGGGAGGATGTGGCAATGATTGACCCGCTCGTCATCATCGGCGCCTCCGGAGACCTGACAGCGCGGCTGCTGCTGCCCGCCGTCGCGGAGCTCGTCGAGCAGAAGAAGGCCCCCGGCGGACTCACCATCACCGGGGTGGACCGGATGGACTGGACCGAGGAGCAGTTCCGCGAGCGCATGCGTGAAGCCCTGGACGCGCACGCGACGCGCGCCTCCCCCCAGACGCGCGCGGAGGTCCTCCGCCGCCTGCGCTACCGACGCGCGGACGCCACTCGCGCCGAGGACCTCCGGCGCGCGCTCAGCGGCTTCCAGCAGTCGGTCCTCGCCTACCTCGCCCTGCCGGCACACCTCTTCGAGCCCGTGCTCGAGTCCCTCTCCCAGGCGAGCCTCCCCGAGGGCAGCGTGGTGGCCGTCGAGAAGCCCTTCGGCGTCGACCTCACCTCGGCCTGTCGCCTCAACGAGCTCTTGCGGCTCCGGTTCCCCAGCACCCTGGTCTTCCGCATCGACCACTTCCTGTCGGACGAGCTGGTCCAGCGCATCCTCGCCCTGCGCTTCGGCAACCGCGTGCTCGAGTCCATCTGGAGCCAGCAGCACATCGAGAAGGTGGTCATCACCTGGGACGAGACGCTCACCGTCGAGGGACGCGCGGCGTACTACGACAGGGCCGGCGCGCTCCGGGACATGATTCAGAACCACCTCCTGGAGGTGCTCGCGCTCGTCGCCATGGAGCAGCCCTCGCGCTTCGACGAGCGCTCCATCCGGGACGCTCGCGCCGCCGTGCTGCGGGCCATTCCCACCATGTCCATGGACCAGGTGCGCCAGCACAGCATCCGCGGCCGCTACGCCCAGGGACTCATCGCCGGCACACAGGTGCCCGCCTATGCCCGGGAGCGCGGCGTCGAGGCCTCGCGCGAGACGGAGACCTTCGCCGAGCTGACGCTGGAGGTGGCGAGCTGGCGCTGGGCGGGCGTCCCCTTCGTCCTGCGCACCGGCAAGGCGCTGTCCAGGGCACACGCCGAGGTCGCCGTGTACTTCCGCTTCGAGCCGGACCACGCGCTGCGCAACCCGACGGGAGGACAGAACGTGCTCCGCATCGGCCTGTCGGAGCCCTACGTCCGCCTCGCGGTGAACATCAATGGACCAGAGCGGACGCTCGTCACCACCGATTTGGAGCTGCGCTCCCACGCGGCCGGGCGGCTCGCGTACTCCAACCTCCTGCTCGACATGTTGCGCGCCGAGCCCATGCTCACCCTCCGGGACGACGAGGTGGAGGAGGCGTGGCGAATCGTCGGACCGGTGCTCGACGGCTGGCGCAAGGGCATCGTCCCGCTGCGCGAGTACCCGGCCGGAAGCACTGGCCCGAGCGCCTCCTGAACAGTGGTGACAGACGGGAGTGCGATCCGCTCGAACGTCCCCTTGCCGATAGGCCCACTCTTCCTAGCTTGTGAGCGCGGCAAGGGGGGCGGGCGTCATGAGAGGCTCGAGGGGGGCCACCACCGTAAGGCGATGGTGGGGACTGGTGGCGTTGGCTCCACTCCCGGCGTACGCGTCGTTCCTCAGCGGCGAGGCGATGGACACCGCGGCGGACGTGATGAGCTGGGTCGTCATCATCATCGGTCCGGTGATTCTCATCTCCGGGTTCTGGCTGCTCCACATCCTCCCGGAGAAAATCGCGGAGAAGCGCCATCACCCGCAGCTGGAAGCCATCAAGATGCTGTGCCTGCTGTCGCTGTTCTTCGGCGGGCTGCTGTGGCCGCTGGCGTGGCTCTGGGCCTACTCCAAGCCGGCCCTCTACAAGATGGCCTACGGACATGACCGCGTCCCGCCTCCGCACGGCTCGGAGCCGGCTGGGGACGACGACTCGGCGCTCGCGGTCCGTCCAGGCCCGGTCTCCGAGGACCTCACCCCTGACGAGCGCGGGGAGCCTCACTGATGGAACTGCTGCTCCTCCTCATCTACTCGGTCATCGTCTGGCTGGTCTTCTTCAAGTTCAAGTGGCTGCCGTGGACCTTCGTCTCCCAGGTCATCGTCATCACCCTGCCCATCATCGGCATCGTGGCGCTGCTCCTCCTGGCCAACGTGTACGCGCCGTCCTCGTCGGACGCGCGGGTGATGAACTACGTGGTGCAGGTCGTCCCGCGAGTCTCCGGGCGCGTCGTCGAGGTGCCCGTCCAGCCCAACAGCGCGGTGAAGAAGGGCGACGTGCTCTTCCGCATCGACCCCGAGTCCGCGCGGCTGGAGGTGGACGGACTCAAGGCCAGGGTGCGGGAGGCGGACGCGAAGGTCGCCGGCGCGCGCGCCATCGAGCAGCAGCTCTCCCTGGAGAAGAAGACGGCCCAGGGCAGACGGGCCTCAGTCGCCGCCCGGCTCAACCTGGCTCGCCGGCGCGTGCAGCAACACAAGGTGCTCACCGCCAACGGCTCGGGCAACAAGTTCGACCTGCAGCAGGTGGAGGCGGAGGTCCGCAACCTCGAAGGTGAGCTGGCCGCGGCGAACGCCGCCGTGGGGCAGGTCGACCAGAAGCTCGGGTCGCGGACAGAGGACGGCACGCTCGTGGACCTCGCCCAGGCCGAGGCCGGACGGGAGCAGGCGCGCGCCACGCTGGCGGACGCGGAGTGGCGTCTGAAGGAGACGGTGACGTACGCGCCCGCGGATGGGACGGTGGTGAACCTCCAGCTTCGCGCGGGCTCCTACGCGGCGGCGCTGCCCATCTCCCCGGTGATGAGCTTCGTGGAGGACGAGCAGTACGTCGTCGCCTTCTTCAACCAGAACGAGCTGCACCAGGTGCAGCCGGGCGACGAGGCGGAAGTCACGCTCCTCACGTTCCCGAATCGCGTCATCAAGTGCCACGTCGAGTCCGTCGTCTGGGCGACCGGACAGGGGCAGATTCCCATCTCGGGGGTCCTGCCGGAGACGGGCGCCGAGGCCCTTCCCGCCGGGCGCTACGCCGTCACGCTCAAGATTGAAAAGGAGCAGGGGGACAAGGTCCTCCCCGCCGGAGCGCGCGGACACGCCGCCATCTACACCCAGTCGTTCCACCCGGTGCACATCCTGCGCAAGGTGATTCTGCGCGTGGGCACCAAGCTGGACTGGCTGGTTCTCAAGCTGCACTGAGGAAGGGCGGAGCATGTTCGAGCGTCGGCGGTGGGGATGGCTCCGGGCATGGGCGGTGCTCGTCGCGAGCGGGGGCGTCTCCGGCTGTCCCACGCGCGCGCCGCCGCGAGGGCCGGAGGTCATCCAGCAGGCGCTTCCGCACACCGCGCTCGCCACCGCGTGGACGTCCCCGGGCGCGCCGGAGGGCGGCATCCAGGATGGGTGGCTGGCGACATTCCAGGACGAACAACTCCAGGCGCTGGTGAAGGAGGCGCTCAGTCGCAACCCGGACCTCCGCTCGGCCGCGGCGCGGGTGGACCAGGCGTCGGCGATGCTGGGCGTCGCTCGCGCGGGGCTGCTCCCCACGCTCGACCTGGAGGCCAAGGAGTCCCTCGGGATTGGTCAGGGGCTGGAGGGCGTGCTGCGCGGCATCGACCTCTCCGCCGGCTGGGAGGTCGACCTGTGGGGCAAGCTCCGCTACCGCCGCAACGCGGCCCAGGAGACGATGGCCGCCGCCGAGGCCGACTTCGAGTTCGCCCGGCAGTCCCTCGCGGCCACCCTGGCCAAGGGCTGGCTGCTGGTCACCGAGGCCCACCTGCTGCGCTGCATCGCCGTCGAGCGCGTCGCGATGGGAGAGGAGCTCGTCAAACTCACCACCACGCGGCTGCAGGTCGGTGTCATCAGCGAGCACGAGCTGTCGCTGGCGCTGGCGAACCTGGACTCGTATCGCGACACCGTGAAGCAGCTGGAGCTGACGCGCGTGCAGGCGGCGCGCGCGGTGGAGCTGCTCGCCGGGCGCTATCCCTCCGGGACGCTGGAGCCGAGGGACTCCCTCGTCGAGCTGCCCGGCCCGGTGCCCGCGGGGATTCCCGCGTCGGTGCTGGAGCGCAGGCCCGACCTGGTGGCCGCCGAGCGACGCGTGGCCGCCGCGTTCAACCGGGTGCAGGAGGCCCGGGCCGCGCGGCTTCCCTCCCTGCGGCTCACGGGCGCCGTGGGCCTCGTCGACAGCGACGTGGTGGTGCTGAAGGACACGCTCACCAATCCCACGGGCGGCGTGGCGGCGGGACTGCTGGCGCCCCTCTTCCATGGCGGCGCCCTGGCGGCGCAGGTGCGCGCGCGGACGGCGGAGCAGGAAGCGGCGCTCGGCGCGTACGCGTCCGCGGCCCTGCGCGCCACCAACGAGGTGGAGAACGCGCTGACGAGCGAGAGAATCCTCGGCGAGCGACGCGAAATCCTGGAGCGGGCCGTCGCCGCGCACGGGCGCGCGCTGGAGCTGTTGAATGTCGACTACCGCGTCGGGAAGGTCGACCTGCGCACGCTGCTCCAGCAGACCCTGCTCGCGGACGCGGCGCGAATCTCCCTGCTGAGGGTGCGCAGCGAGCAGTTGATTCAGCGCATCAACCTCCACCTCGCCCTGGGCGGAGGGTTCGCCGTCCCCGCCGAGCCGAAGCCCGCCGCGAAATAACCCGCGCGCCATCCGGTCTCGACGGACTGTTCCTGTCGCGTCGAACCGTGGAGAGGCCGAGGTTCACTCCGAAGGGGTGGGTGTCGGGGGCCGCGTGCTGTAACCTGCTCGGCTCAGCCACACCACCCCGCGGTCTCACCGAGCCCTCGATGCCAACCCTGATTCCCGCTCCCCTGCGCGTGACAGCCGTGGGCAACAAACCGAAGCTCATCCATGAGTTCGTCGGCCGAGCCACCTCCAAGACCTCGGACGTCAGCGTCGCCCACATGAACAGCCCGGGCGGCTGGGAGGAGCCGGGCCAGAAGCCCGAGTTCAAGGAAATCACCCTCGTCCTCGCCGGCGTCCTGCGCGTCGAACACAAGGGCGGGTTTCTCGACGTGCGCGGCGGACAGGCCGTCATCTGCGAGCCGGGCGAGTGGGTCCGCTACAGCACCCCCGAGCCCGAGGGCGCCGAGTACGTCGCCATCTGCCTCCCCGCCTTCTCCCCCGGCACCGTCCACCGCGACGCCTGACGCCCCCCTTCAGCGCGCGTTCACCATCGTCACGAAGAACTCGCGCAGCGCGCGGAACAGCCGCTGCGTCACCCGCTCGTACCAGGCCTGGTCCTCGTCGGACTCGAAGAACTCGTCGTTCCACGAGCCCATGCCGCCAAAGACGTCCGCCACCGAGCAGGCCAACAGCCCGCGCAGCCGCTCCTCCGACGAGGGGAACACCTGGAACAGCGTCACGAGCGAGAAGCGGCGCTCGAACGCATCCCACGCCCGCTCGCTCAACCCCGCGCCCTTCAGCGCCTCGCGCACGGCCGCCAGTCGCGCCGGCGCGGCGTCCCGGAGCTGGAAGCCGGTGTTCTCCAGGACGAAGCGCGCCAGCCCGAAGGCCTCCGCGAAGGGCGACCCCTTGCGCGTGGCGAACTCCTCCGCGTCCTTCAGGCTCGACAACAGCTCCGCCCGCGTGTCCGTCGTCGCGCGCGGCGACAGGAGCGGCGAGCGCGCCACCTTCAGCGCGTTGAACAGATACATCTGGTAGCGCGAGTCATTCGGCACCAGCCGCAGCCGCTCGCGCTCCGGAATCAGTCCCGGGTCCTTCGCCCGCTCCTCCTTCGTGTGGCCCTGCGCCCGCACGCGCTCGCGCAGCGGCTCCGGGACGAGGAGCTCCGCGCCGTGCGCCTTGCAGCACATCTGCAGCTCCTCCATGAGATTGCCGGCGGGAATCCCCTGCACCGCCGCGGGCTCTCCCGTCGCGAGCAGCTCCCGCAGCGACTGGGGCGTGTGGGGCGTCGCGTCCGGCGCGATGAACCGGTTGAGGTTCTCCGCCGCGCGGGCCCAGACCTCCTCCGCGAAGGGCTGCGCCTCCACCAGCGTCACGAAGTTCCGCCCGAAGTCGTCGCCCGACAGGTACACCCGCTCGTCCGACGGCACGAACTCCGCCAGCCGCTCCGGGGGCAACAGGCCGCGCTCGAAGTCGTCCGGGTCCAGCGTCTGGAAGAAGGGACGGAAGTCCTCGGACAACACCATGGCGCCACCGGTGCGCAGCACGGTGGACTGGAGCTCCTTGAGCAGGTCACCCCCGAGCAGGTCGAACAGCGAGGCCCCCTCGCGCGAGCACAGGTAGTCCGCTACCTGTGACGGCGACACGGCGGGACGCTGGTTCAACGTATTGGAGTCGGTGATGACGCGTGAGAGCGCCTCCAGCACGCGCTCCGCGTTCGGCTGCGCCCGGGCGAAGTCCACGAACTGCCGGGGGGTGATGAGCGAGGAGCTGCTGAAGACGACCTCCAGCCGGTAGAGGTTGTTGCCCTGCTTCGTGCGCACGTCCAGCACCAGGGCCTCCGAGTTGACGAAGGCCGCGGCGACATGGTCCGGCAGCTCGCCGGGCCCCAGGCCCCCCAGGTCCATGGCTCGGACACTCACCAGCTCCTCTTCGTCCAGCACCTCGCGCCAGGCCTCCAGCGGCAGCTCGCGCCCCTCCCGCGTGCGCGCGCCCACCGAGTACGTCCCCGGCACCTCCAGGAGCCTCAGCGTCCACCCCGACCCCAGCTCCGTCTCCAGCCGCGTCAGGACGTCGAGCCACTGCTCGCGCTCCACGCGCAGCAACGAGACGGTCAACGCCAGCACCAGGTCATCCAGCTTCATGCACGTCCTCTCACCGGGCCCTGCCCCCGCACGCGTGTCCCTCCGGTCGCGCGCGCCGTCCGCCTGACAGGGTTATCCCACGCGCAACGCCCGACGGGCGCGCCTCTTCCTGCGATTGTCCAGCGACCACGCCGAAGACTCCTCGGCCCGGGCTGTTCCCCTGGGGTCGGCGGGACACACGCCCCGCCTCGAAGGGGTGGCCGGACCTTGTGTGAAGGGCTCGCGCACCCCGCGCGTCCATTTCGTGCGGGCTGACGCGCACGTCCAACGCGGGGTGGCATTGGACCGCGGCGAGGAAGAGCACCTGCGAGTGACGGTGGAGCCCGGGGCGCAGGGCTTCCGTCCGCCGCGCGCGCTGACTACCCCTGGCGACGCCGCGTCAGCCGCGTCTCCACCGCGCGGTCCTCCTGTCCCTCGGGGGAGATGTTGAAGGACTCGAGCACCACGGTGTCCGCGTCCGGCTGGTGAATCACCGTGCGCCAGCCCCACTTCTGCTTCTGCGTGACGCCCTGCTCGTCGCACATGCTCGCCGTGTAGCTGCCGAGCATGGACACGCGTCCGTCGTCCCGGGGCGCGCCCGTGGAGACCATCATGTTCGCGCTCATGTGGAAGCTGTCCACCCAGGCGCCCACCTACCGGGTCAACACTCCGTGCTCCGCGCCCGGGTCGAAGTCCGCCGTGGGCGCGTTCGTCGCATTCCAGTCCTGGCTCATGCCCACTTCGTAGCCCCGAGCCTCATCGTCGTCACCACAAAGCCGTGTGACGCATGCCATCATCGGCGCCCCACGGGAGACCACCGCTTGAGCACACCCGCCACGACCCCCTCCGAGCTGATTGCAGGTCTGCTCGCGCAGTTCGCCGCCGAAGGCATC
The DNA here is from genome assembly GCF_024198215.1 of Myxococcus qinghaiensis. Classification (GTDB taxonomy): domain Bacteria; phylum Myxococcota; class Myxococcia; order Myxococcales; family Myxococcaceae; genus Myxococcus; species Myxococcus qinghaiensis. The sequence continues at coordinate 377,652 of NZ_JAKCFA010000005.1, read as the reverse complement.
CCCGTGCCCAGGCCGCCGCCCCTCCCCACCTCGGCCGAGGACGCCGCGGCGGCCCTGTTCTCCATCGCCGCGCAGACGCGCACCCTCGTCTTCTCCGTGTGGGCCGACGAGGACGAGGACGTGCTCACGGCCGGCACCTCGTTCTTCATCGTCCGCGCCGATGCGCCCGACCACCAGGGCCTGCTCGGACAGGACAGGCTGCCGGTGCGTCAGCCCTTCGCGCCCGAGCTGCACCCCTCGCTGAGTCAGGCCATCCACGCCCTGTCCCGACGTGGCCACGACGCCGAGCGCCCCGCGCGTGGCACCGTCGCCCATCCGCCCGACGCCAGCGACCCGGACGTCCTCTTCTGGGTGACGTTCCAGGACGGGCCCGTGGCGCCCAGCGTCACCGCATACGCGAGAGACCGTCAGCTCCGCGCCGCGCAGCCGGACTTCGCGTCGCTGAACCTGGGCGCGAGCGAGGCCGCGTTCCTCACCGAGCGCTTCCTGCGCCTCGACACGCTGTTCCAGGGGCGGCCCGTGGTGTTCTCCGGCGCGCGCGGCACCGGGCGAAGCACATCGCTCCACGCGGCGATGGCGGCGCTGCCGGACTTCACCAACGTCCTCGTCGCGCTGGAGCACCCGCGCGCCGTGGATGTACGGCTCGGCATCGTGCGGGTGGGTGACACCCCGCCGCTCGCGCAGGTGGTCCGTGCGTTCCTGCGTCAGGACCCGGATGTGATTCTGGCGGATGAGCCTCGCGGCGCGAAGGACCTCGAGCTGCTCATCAACTCCGCGCTCACCGGCCACGGCACCGTCTTCGTCCTCGAGGCGGAGAGCCCCGAGGCCTTCCTCGCCAGGCTCCACGAAGCCCTGCCCGAGGTCACCGTCGCGCCCCTCATCGTCCACCATGCGCTGGACGCGGCCACCGGCACGCCGCGCCGCACCCTGTACACCGTCACCCGGGACGACTCGGGACAGGACCACGTGAAGGCGTGGTCACCTCACGCCGTCTCGGAGAACTGAAGCCCCGCGCGTCTTGGCGTGACGCATGCGCGTCTCGTGGGAACGCGGGTCCTTCCTCCTGACGTCGACACCCGTCCGTCTCGGGTCCCTGGTACATCCCTTGCTTCGCGGAGTGTGGCACCGAAGGCACACCTCGCGCGCTCAGTCCCGAGGTGTGCCTGCTCCTCCGAGGTGGCGGCGGCATGATCATCGACTTCGACGGGACGAAATACGACACCGACGTTCCCCGGGAATGGGAAGCGCTCATCAATGCCATCGGCGCCTGCACGGAGGCCTGGAAGCTGGAGCAGGCCATGGGCCCCCTGCGCTTCCAGGTCTTCGGCCAGCCAGCGGCCCAGAAGGTCTTGTCGCTCCTGAAGCAGCGCGACCAGCAACTCCAGACGCCCCGCATCCAATTCCAGCAGGGTATTGTCTTCAACGACAGCCGGCCCCGGTGCACCCGCTGCAAGCAGCGCCCCCTGGAGCCCTCCCAGTATTCGACGGGTCGTGACTGGTTCAGCAACTCCACCTTCGACGCCTTCATCTGCGAGTACTGCGCGAACAACGAGCGGACCCACATCAAGGAGTGCGCCACGACCGGCTGCGGGCGCCTGTATTGGGCCACGACGTCCTTCACCGTCTGCGCCGACTGCTACGTCACGAAGAAGTACAAGGACCTCGCCACGAACCAACCCGTCACGCTGACGACTCAACTGGAGACGCCCCAGTTCCACGTGGGCGTCCAGGCGGAGACGCTGTTCCGCAACTTCATCAAGCGGGAGACCGACCTCGACTCCATCACCGTCAGCAGCAACAACGGCATCGACCTGGTCTTCATCACCCGGACCAACGAGCAGTACGACACCCTCAAGAAGTACATGTCTCCATCATCACCGGTGGTGGTCCTGGACACCCCGCAGCGCACCCTCCGCAAGCGGAAGGAGGTCGTCGTCGAGCGAGGCATCGTCATCCACTACATGGAAGTGAAGGTGAATGACGCGCAGTGCTCGAAGGCCCAGCGCGATGCCCAGGCGTTCGTCGAGGACCGCCTCAAGAACGCGCTCAATGGCCAGTACGGCGTCCCTGCCCAGCAAGGCGCGAAGACCATCGAGCGGGCGATGCGGCAGGGCGCGGACTTCGAGTTCCACCTCATCCGGGTGTCCGTGCCCCGCAACGGCACCTTGGAGTACCAGCAGGGCAACTCCATCACCGCCACGTGCCACCCCTGGGGTGAATCCGGCGGACGCACAAGCCAGCCTTTCGTCATCCTGCAGAACTGCAACAGCATCACCTACATGGACAGCTCCTGGATTGGCGACACGGGGGAGCGCATCGCCCAGGACTTCCTCAAGCAGCTCGGCTTCGACGTCCGGGGCGCGGTGCAGAACAACACGGGCAATGGCGTGGACCTGGCCGCCAGGCTGCGCTGCACGCCGACGAGCCCCCGGTGGGCCTTCTTCGAGGTGAAGGCCAGCACCGTGAAGTTCCAGACGACGCTGGAGGCCCCCGAGGGCGAGCAGTGGATGTTCGTCATGGACCGCTGCAGCAAGGCGCTGCTGGGCATCGACAACTACAAGAGCCTCTACAGCGGCTCGCAGGTCCACGACACCACGTGGACGGTGAACGAGCTGTTCTGGGACTTCCAGAGCGAGGAGGACTGGACGACGCGGGCGCTGTACTTCCAGGTCGCGGTGCGCCTGCCCGACGCGGGGACGACGGACGCGGTGCAGGTGAAGCTCCTGTTCTGGCCGGGTCCTCGCAGTCAGGGCACCAAACCCCTGAAGAAAGACCCCATCCCCACCCCCCTCTTCGTGGGCTACTCGGACACCTCCGGGTCGACGACCTTCAGCATCCCCAAGGTCTCCGTGCAGACGCTCGTCCCGCACCCCTTCGGCGGACGCTATGACAACCAGCACAGCTGCTTCGTCATGAACTGTGACTGCCGTCAGTTCGTCGCCACCTTCGGCAATGCGCTTCAGTGCAAGGACTGCGGTCACCCTCACGGGGCATGAAGTGGAGTGCTGTGGACACGTTCCTCATGGAACGCGCATGAATCCGGCAGGAAATCAGCACCGTCACCCGGCGCTCCGGGGCAGGTCCCCTTCACCCCGACGAAGACAGGCACTACCCCATGTCAGGTGGATGGGGCCTCCCGCTAGACTTGTGGTTCCAAGCGGGAGGGAAGGGGGTCTGGACATGCCGGACGAGAGTCCGAAGGACGGCAACGCCGAGGCGGCGCTTTTCGCCTCCGTCGCCCACGCGCGCTCACGTCGGGCCGCGCACACGACACGCATCTTCTGGGTGGCCCCCCTCGCGGTGGCATTCCATGTGCTCGCGCTCGCGGGCCTGGACGCCGTCTGGCACGGCTCCACCCACGCGCCCCGGCTCGCCACGAAGGACGACGACACGCTCGTCCTGCGCCTGCTCGCAGCGCCTCCGCCGCCACCTCCCGCCCTCGCCACCAGCACGCCGTCCGGGCCGCATCGGGCCTCCGCGCGACGCGCCCGCCCCTCCTCGAAGCCTGGCCCGTCCAGGGCCTTCATTCGGCCCTCCGAGGAGCCTCGGCCGCTCCCGACTCCCGAAGCGCCCGCTCCGACGGAGACCGCCGCTCCAGACTCCACCGTCGAGGCCCGCGCCACGGCCTCTTCAGGCGGCGTCTCCGGGGGCGTGGCGGGAGGAGTCATCGGCGGCGTGGTGAACAGCGTCCTCGCCGCGAGCAGCGCGGGGCTGCTCCCCGTCGCGCAGCCGCCGCCCTCGCTCGAGGAGCGCACCGCCTGGGAAGAGGAGTACTTCGAGGTGATGTTCAGGGACCGCTTCGAGAACGTGCGCTACCCGCACCAGGCCGCCATGGCCGGAATCGAAGGTCGCTTCTCGCTGCGCATCACCGTCGGAGCCCGGGGCCAGTTGCTGGAGCTGTCCGTCGTGGGCTCCTGTCCCCACTACGTCCTGTGCGACGCGGCCCAGGCGGCGGTGCGACAGGCGGCCCCCTTCCCGCCTCCGCCCGCCGCGCTCGGCCCTCGTGTCACGGTGGAGCTGCCCTTCAACTACCACCTGCGCTGACGCGGAACCTGGCCGCCTCCACCGTCCGACACGCCCGCCAGCGCGACAGGTTCCACTCCGGCCAGGACGCGCCCTCGCACGCCTCTCCCAGGTCGATGTGGTCCAGGCCCATGGAGTCCGTGAGCTGCCCCGAGGCGAGCCCCCGCGCCAGCTCCGGCACGGCGTCGGCGGAGAGCGAGTACAGGTAGTCATCATCCACGTGCGGCACCTCCGCCACCCGCGCGATGTTGAGCCGGACGATGAGCGCGTCGGGGTTGATGACATTCACCGCCAGCACCGCGCCCAGCGCCGCGACGAAGGCCCCCACGGCGAAGCGCTCCGGCCGCCACCACAGCGTCACCCCGCGCCACGCGAGCACCCCGCCCAGCGCGAACATGAAGACATGCGTGAAGACGCGCAGCCGCGTGTAGCCGAACGCCTCCTCGTAGAGCGTCATGCGCTTCACCGCCGAGGCGACGATGACCAGCGTCAGCGCCACCATGAGGGATGCCCCCACCTGGAAGACAGTCCTGGCCAGCGGTGACTCGCGACACGTCCACCGCGCCAGCGCCATGACCATCCCCAGCGTCAGCATGGACACGACCATCAGCTCGAAGAAGCCCCGGCGCGCATACGTCGCATACGAGTACCCGGGCGCCGGAGACGACGCGTCCCCGATGAAGAGGTACGCCACCTGGAAGCCCGCGAAGGCGAGGAACAGCGCGTCCACCGCGAGGATGAGCGTCAGCGCCTCGGTGAGCCCCAGCCAGGGCGACGCGGGCGCCACCTCCGCCTCTCCCGCCTCGCGCCCCCTGCGCCGGCGCAGCGCGTGGCCCAGCACGCTCGCGGCCACCGCCGCCGAGAAGGCGACGCCCACCGCCCGGGCCACCCACGCGCCCAGCAGCACGCCCACGTCCACGGCCCACACCCGCTGCATGGCCGACGCGAACGCCGCGTCCGCGGAGGAGAGCAGCAGGGCGAACACCGCCAGCACCGGCAGCGCGAGGAGCAGCCCCCGCGCGAAGGAGAGGATGAGGGGCGCATGCCGCTTCGCGACGCTCAGGTCCACTGAGTCGCGCACCAGCGCGGGCGGATGGAGCATGCCGCGCAGGGCGGTGCCCAGCACCACCCGGGGATAGCCCCACAGCCCCAGCCGCTGCACGCGGCCCGCGCCCCAGAAGTGCGTCACGAGGAGCAGCAGCGTCCCCGCCGTCAGCACGTTCAGCGCCGTGAGCCACGGGCTGTCGCGCACCGCCACGAAGCCCGACACCGCCAGCAGCGGCGCCAGCAGCCACGCATTGGGCCGCGCGCGCTGCCAGCCCTCGCGTCCGCCCAGGCCCACGAGCACCGCCACCTGCGCCAGCACCATCAACGGAAAGGACACGCCCCACGCCGGCCGGTCCAACAGCACCTCCGCCAGCACGCCCAGCGCCAGGGCGGCCCCCAGCGTGCGGCGCGGCGCGCGCGACTGGGGCAGCCAGGGCGTGGCCAGCGGCAGGGACGGCTGCGTGGCCAGCGGCCGGGGCGGCGGCGCGGACGGCGCGGCCATGACGGACGTGGACGGAAAAGTCGAAGACATGACGGCGCACCTCGGACGGACGTCGGCTCGAAACGTCCGCAGGATGCGCCGGGGACCAGGCGCCATGGGGCCGGAGCGGGCGAGCGGTCGGCTCTCCACCCCAGCCGGCTCCCTTGCCCGGCTGACCGGCCGGCGACTCAGCCGGCGCGCATCCAGCCCTCGCGCTCCAGCAGGCCCGCCACGCGCGCGGCCACCTCGTCGCGGATGCGGTGCACCAGCACCTCCGACTTGCCCTTCGGGTCGTCCAGCGGCCAGTCCTCACGCTGGAGCCCCGCGACGTGAGGACACGCCTCGCCACAGCCCAGGGTGATGAGCCAGTGGGCGTCCCGCGCCAGCTCCTCCGTGAGCTGCTGGGGCCGGGCGTCCTTCAAGTCCAGGCCCGCGTCACGCATCGCCTCCAGGACCTCCGGATGCACGCTCTCGCCGGGCTGCGTCCCCGCGGAGATGGCGCGCGCCTTCTCCGGGTCCGCCAGCACGTTGAAGAACGCCGCCGCCATTTGCGAGCGGCCAGCGTTGCGCACGCAGGCGAAGATGACCTTGTTCATCGGTACCACTCCTCCAGTTCCTTCGGCTCGTCGCGCCCCTCCCCACGCGACAGTCATGGGCTTCCCCTCACGGGCCGCCCCGCGCGGACGCTGACACATCCCGTGAAGGGATGCTCGCAAAGAGAGCGAAAAGCCCCCTGCCTGCCCGTATGGGTTGGTCAGCCCACATCCCCCTGCCCGGGGGTGTCTGGCCCACCCCATTGGTGACGCGACGCGTGCGGGAAAAATGTCCCGCCCGCGAGGAGGATGCCTAAGTTCAGCCGACGAACATGCATGCGATTCCCACATGGCTCTGGGGGGTCTTCTGGGTGGCGGTGCTGACGCTGCTCACGGTGGACCTGCTGTCGCACCGGGGGCACCACGGCGAGTCACGCCGGGCCGCCTGGATTTGGAGCGGCGTGTGGATTGCCGCGGGCCTGGGCTTCGGCGGGCTGGTGTGGGCGGTGCTCGGGGGGCACGCGGCCCAGGAGTACGTGGCGGCGTGGCTGATTGAGAAGAGCCTCAGCCTGGACAACGCCTTCGTCTTCCTCGTCATCTTCCAGAGCCTGTCGGTGCCCCTGCGGGCGCAGCACCAGGTGCTCTTCTTCGGCATCTTCGGAGCGCTCGTCTTCCGCGCGCTCTTCATCTTCGTGGGGGCCGCCGCGCTGGAGCGCTGGGGCTGGGTGTCCTACGTCTTCGGCGCCATCCTCCTCATCACCGCGCTGCGCGTGGCGCGCGAGGACCCGGCGAAGCAGAAGGACAACGGGGCGGTGCGCTGGCTGTCCAAGCACCTGCCGGTGACGCAGGAGGTGCATGACAAGAAGTTCATCGTCCGGCGCGCGGACGGCCACCGCGTGGCCACGCCGCTGCTCCTGGCGCTCATGGGCCTGGAGCTGACGGACATCCTCTTCGCGGTGGACTCGGTGCCGGCCGCCTTCTCGGTGACGAAGGACACCTTCATCCTCTACAGCTCCAACGCCTTCGCGATTCTGGGGCTGCGGGCGCTGTACCTGGTGCTGGCCGGCACGCTGGGCCAGCTGCGCTACCTGCACTACGGCCTGGCGGGGGTGCTCGGCTTCGCGGGCCTGAAGATGGTGGTGGAGCCCTGGCTCCACGTCCCGCCCCTGCCGTCGGTGGCCATCATCGCCACCCTGGTGGGCGTCTCCGTCGTCGCGAGCCTCCGGGCCCGGCGTCGGGACGCCCGGGCCCCCCCCGGTCCGGCCGCTTCCGATGGGAAGGGGCCGGAGCCGGAAGCCCCCGCGCGACGCTAGTCCGCGGTTTCCCCGCCCGCGCCGCTCAGCTCGTCGGTGGCGCCGCCGAGCACGAAGCCGTCGAAGGCCGGGTTGGCCATCACCTTGACGCGGTCCTCGTGCTTCTTGAGCAGCGCCAGGTTGGCGGCGGTGGCCTGCTTCGACGCCTCGGACGGGGGCTGGTCTCCCGCGCTGCCCCCGGCTTCGGACAGGGCGCCAATCTGCTCCTGGAGTTCCGCCTGGGTCGCCTCGAGGTCCGCGCGCTCCTCGGCGGACAGCTTGTCGTTCCCCAGCTTCGCCTCCACCGCCTTGAGCTGCTTCTCCATGGCCTCCAGGGCCTTGCCGCTCATCTGCTGCATCGCCTCCGTGCCCTGCGCCACCATCGACGCGTAGACGGTGCCGGTGATGGTCTGGAACTCATTGGGCGACATGCCGTGCTGCTTCAGGCTGGCGATGTACGCGGTGCGCACGTCCGCCATCATCGACATCATGAGGTTGGCGGCCTCCATCGCCGAGCCGAAGGACGGCAGCGCGTCCCCGTTCTTCGTGTCGTACTTCTCCTGGAACGCCGTCGACTTCTCCTCATAGGCCTTGAAGACCGGCAGCGCCGACTCGCGCACGGAGAGGTAGGTCAGCAGGCGCTCTTCCTTCAGCGGCAGCACTTCACCCTCGGCGGGAGCTTCGAAGGGGTGGCTCTTGTTCAGCTTCGTCATCTCCTCCTGATGCACCTGCATCTGCTTGACGGCCTCCAGGCTGTCGCCCGCCTTCTTCGCGAACAACATGCCGCCGACGACCACCGTGGCGATGACGCCGAGGATGATGACGCCACAACCAATACCGAGCCCGATGAGGACCTTCTTCATTCACCCCTCCGAGGGATTTGAGCCTTAAGCCCCCCGTGCTAGCCGGGTGTGCCCCCGGGAGCAAGTGGCCGCTGCCTGCCAGGTCGCTCCAGGACATCTGCGCGAGCCGCTTCGGGGGGCGGGCCCTCGAGGTCACGATTTCATGGGGGGTGGGGAGGAGAGCACGCGGGGCAGCCGCACCATGAAGAGGGTGCCGCCCTGCTCCGACGAGCGCACGCGCAGTCGGCCGCCGTGTGCGTCCACGATGTGCTTGACGATGAAGAGGCCCAGGCCCAGGCCGCCCCGTCCGTCCTTCGCCTCCGGGCGCTCGGCGCGCTTCATGGGCTCGAACAGACGAGGGAGCAGCTCCGAGGGGATGGGCGCCCCCGCGTTGTGGACGCAGAGCATCACCGCGCCGCGCGCGCCATGCGTGCGCACCAGCACCGGGCAGTCGATGGGGCTGTAGCTCAGGGCGTTGTTCACCAGGTTGGTGATGATCTGGGCCAGCCGGTCCGGGTCCCACAGGCCCGCGCCGTCCCCGCTGGACGCCAGCTCCAGGATGCGCTCGGGGTGGGCCAGCCGCACCTCGTCCAGCACCTGCCGCGTCAGCTCGTGCAGGTCCAGCGTCCGGGGCTGCATGGGGATGCCACCGCCCAGCCGCGCCTGGGTGAAGTCCAGCACGTCGCGCAGCATGCGCGTGGCGCGCTCGGCGCTGGAGAGGATGCGGTCGATGACCTTGCGCTGCCGCTCATCCAGGTTGTCCCGCCGCAGCAGCGTGGCGGACGCCATGGTGATGGCGGAGAGGGGGTTGCGCAAATCATGCCCGACGATGCCGATGAGCAGCTGCTCGAACTCCGCGCGGCGCCGGGCCTCCTCCTCGGCGACCCGCCGCTCGGTGACGTCATGCATGGCGCCCACCATGCGCAGGGCCCGGCCCTCGTCGTCACGGACCACCTGCCCCCGGTCCTCGATGATGGCCCACGAGCCGTCCCCCCGTCGGAACCGGTACTCGTCACGCCAGTGGTCCAGGCCCTCGTCGATGACCTGTTGCATCTTCCCGGCAACGCGCCCCCGGTCCTCTGGATGGATGGACCGGGTCCACCAGTCGATGCCCATCTCCAGCCCCTCCGGGCTCAGGAGGAACTGCCGCGCGGCCAGCTCGCTCCACTGGATGTCGCCGGTGGCCAGGTCCCAGTCGTAGATGACGTCCCGCGTGGCCAGCGTGGCCAGCCGGTAGCGCGTCTCCGACTGGCGGAGCACCTCCTCGGCACTGCGGCGCTCGGTGATGTCCAGGGACACGCCCGACACGCCCACCACGCGCCCGTCCGGGCCCAGCTCCGGGGAGACGTAGGCCATGAACCAGGAGCCCCCCATCTCCAGCTCCAGGGAGAAGGTCTCTCCCTCCTGCGCGCGGCGCGCGGCGTCCAGCAGCTGCGGTCGGCCCTCGTACACGTCGGAGGTGTTGCGGCCCACCACCTCACTCGTGCGCACGCCCATGGCGCGCAGGCCCTCGCCCTCGAAGAGGGTGATGTTGCCCTCCGGGTCCGTGGCCCACAGCACCACGGGCAGCTCGGTGATGACCCGGCGCAGGCGCTCGCGGGCCTGGTCCCGTTCGCGCTGGGCGCGCCGCGTCTCCGTGACATCCGTGGAGATGCCGCACACGGCATCCACGCGCCCTCCAGCGTCGGGCAGCGGGAACTTGAGCGCCTGGTAGATGTGCAAGCCATCCGTCCACTGCACGTACTCGTCGTACTCCAGGGGCTGTCCCGTCTCGAGGACCCGGCGGTCAGCGGCGGTGAACTCGTCCGCCACCGCCGGAGGGAACAGCTCGCGGTCCGTGTGGCCCACCACGTCGGCGCGACTCATGTCCGCGGTGCGCTCGAAGGCGCGGTTGACGAAGAGATACCGGCCCGCTTTGTCCTTCGCGTAGATGACGGCCGGCGCGTGCTCCAGGATGTCGTGCAGCTTCGCCTCCGTGGCACGAAGGGTCCGCGCATGCGCCTCCGTGTGCCGGGCCACCGCGTCCGCGATGCTCGCGTCGATGGCGCGGTTGAGCGCGCGCAACCCCTCGAAGTCCGGCGCCCACCCCTCCTCCTCCAACACCTCGACGAGCACATCCCGGAGCAGGCCGTACTCACGGACCACCGCGGCGATGTCCGCCCCCGCCCGGTTGTGCTCGGTACCAAGCCCCTGTGGAGGGAACTGGACCTCCTCCTCGGCCGAGACACCGAACAGCCGCAGCAGACCCACCACGGAGTCCACCCACTCCAGCGAGCCCGTCGCCTGCGTCTGGAGCCGCAGCAGCCCCTGTCCGTGCCGCGTCCCCGTCCGCTCCTCCCAACGCCGGGCGATCTCCTCCCGGCGGGAGGTCAGCAGTTCCGTCAGGGGACCGATGGGCGCGGGACAGGGATTCATGCGAGCGCCCTCCCCACCCGGGCACGGTGGACGTCCTCGTCCTCGGGAGCGCGCGGCCATGCCGGACAGGTCCCAGTCGGACAGCGCACGCCCGCTCGGGTGCGCGCTTCCGCTGGCCCGCCCTTCGCCGGCCGCTGTTGGGAGCGGACCGGTCTGGATGATTGGCGCGTAGGCATGGCCGTCAGGAATGGAATAGGACGCCCGGGGCGTCCGGGCTCCCCACCTTCCAGGGCCGCCTGGGCGGCGCCTCGCCCGGGAAGCGTGCTCGGAGTGCCTCATCATGAACAGGGCACCGGAGAGCAGGCGCCCCACAGGCCTCGCCGCGCCCGTCGCGCCTGGAACTCCAGCGCCTCGAGCTCCGCGCGCCGCGAGCTCCCGGCGGGTGGAACATGGAGCACGCAGGCAAAGCCCCGCTCCACCAGCAGCGCGCTCACGTCATGGCCATCGACGGTGACGTAGGCGAGCCGTCGACCGAAGCGGTCCTCGCACGCCTCCGCGTCCACGAGCGTCACCTGCCTGCCCTCCACGAGACTCCGGTTGAAGGCCAGGGCCTCCCGCCCGAAGCAGTCGTGACGTCCCGCCGTGCTCTCCGGAGTGTCCGCGAGCACGTAGCGGATGCGCTCCCCGCCTTCGAGCATCACGGTGTCGCCGTCGATGACCTCCACCACGCGGCCCGTGTGCGGTCCACACCCCGGCCCGGCGTCATGGCCACAGGAGGCCCCGAGCAGCCCCATCAGGACGAACGCGAGCCTCAGGGCGCGCATGCGCGGTTCTCCAGTCCCGGCGTGCCCCTGTCTCCCAGGCCATAACGCGCTGAAACGGGCGCGAGGCAGAAGCTGCCTGGCGCGTCGTTGCGCTGAGGGTCGCTGCTCGTGGGACTCACCTGCCAGGACACGCCCGACGTCGCGGCGCTCGTCCAGGTGATGGTGTCCAACATCCGGCTGCCCAGCGCGAGGCGGAGCGAGTGATTGCCCGCGACGTTGGACAGGTTGAAGGAGAACGTGGCGAGCACCGAGGGGAGCCCGCCGTTGAGCGCCGTCTCCGTGCTGCGCGCGAGCACCCCTCGGGCCCCGGCCTTCAAGGACAGACACAGCGTCGCGTCGAGCACCGTGTTCGCTCCGCCCTCGTTCATCAGCGTGACGCCGTTGAGGTCCACCTCGCGCGCCGCGAGGACCTCCACCCACTCCCCCACGCTGTCCGCCACGGCGCTCGGGTCCGCCATGAACTCGGTGAGCACGAGCGAGCCCACCTCCGGTAACCGGATTGGACGCGGGATGCCTGTCACCCGGTCGATGCATGTGGGCACCGGGTTCCCCGCGTCGCGGGCGCCACCGTCCGGAACACCCGCGTCTCGAAGACCACCATCCAGTCCCCCAGCATCCTGTCCGCCGTCACGGGCTCCTCCATCCGGAGAGCCAGCGTCGGTGCCACCCTCACGCCCGGCATCCGGAGCGCCTCCACCCGCGTCACGTCCTCCGTCGGGAGCGCCACCCTCCGGACCGCCACCGCCGCCAGCCGCGCAGTCACGGTTCGCACGCCCCGGCGTCCCCAGGTTGCCGCGCGAGCCATAGGCCTCCGAGGCCCGGCACCACGCCTCCGCCGAGTCATTGCCAGACGCGTTCGTCTTCCCCACGGACACCTGGGTCGCCACGCCGTCCTCCGCAGGGCCATAGGCGACAGCGTCCACGAGCACGTCACCGGACCGCACCTGCACGACACCGCCCGTGTTGCGCAGGTCCACATTGAACGTGGCCACGGGCATGGGCAGCCCACCGTTGAGCACGGCCTCCGAGCGCCGGGCGAGCACCGCGTACCCTCCCGCCGGGAGCGACAGACAGTTCGCCCCCTGCACCTTCGTGCCCGTGGTGTCGGTGCCCAGCGTCAGTCCATTGAGGTCCACGGGGACGGTGGCCAGGACCTCCACCCACTCGCCCACCGTGTCGTCCCCGAGCGGATTCACCATCAACTCCGTGATGACCAGCTCACCTGCGCGAGGCCGCTTCACGTCCCGAGGAACCTGCGAGCCCACGGGGACACAGGTCTCCCCTTTCCCGTTCTGCTCGGACGCGCCTTCCGTCGGCGCGCAGGGCGCATTCGCCGCGCCTGGGCTTCCCAGCGGCGCCCCCGCCTCCCCGGAGGCCGTGCCGTCACACCACCGCGCCGGGTCATCGTTGCCGGCGGAGTCCGGGACGAGCCGCCCGTCATAGCCACGGGCGGCGCCGCTCTTCACGGGCGCGGTGAGGGGCACTTCGTCAATCACCCGCTCGCCACACCGCACGCCCAGCCGTCCCGACGTGTTGCCCAGCGCGCCCAGCGCCTCGCCATAGGACAGGTCCACATGCGCGGGCACGGGCCCTTCGCGAACATCCCCCAGCACCAGGTAGTCCCCGGGCGACATCGACAGCGGCTCCGCGAAGAAGAACCCCTTCTCCTGCGAGCCGTCCGAGCGCGACGCGTAGAGCGTCATCGACTCCAGGCTCACCGGCACCTTGAGGGGATTGTGAAGCTCCACGTACTCCCGCCCGGTGTCGGTCCCCTCGGGGTCATTCAGGTACTCGGTGATGACCAGGTCCCCCGGCAACGCGTTTGCGCACGCGTCCTCCGCCCCATCCTCCAGCGGCACTCCACAAGCGACCATCCCCAACCAACACATCCACCCCAGCCTCCATCCCCAACCCCTCACGTCGATGCCTCCCTCTCGATTCACCGCGCTCCACGTCAAAAGCGTGTCTCGACTTCCAGTTGGAACAGGTGTCGCGGCGCGTCCGGCGGAGTCTTCGCCGCACGCGCGTCCTTCAAGTCCACCACCCAGACATACCGGCCCCGCACCGTCGTCGCGGGCAGGAGCGTCCAGCCCAGGTCCACCGTGGTGCGGACCTCCTGTCGAAGCCGGGTGCGCTCGGCGAGGTCTTCGTCCTTCCACTGGAGTCGGGCACCCAGTCGCAACGACTCCACGGGACGCAGCTTCAGCTCCACGGATGCCCGTCCGTCATCGCGGGCCCTCGGGCTCCCAGGCTCGACGACCCGCGCGTAACCGGACTGCGCCGCCACGGAGACGGACTCCGAGAGCTCCGAGCGGACCCGCGCGGTGACGCCCCAGCGGCTCCCTCGGGAGCACGCGGGCACCTCCTCCAGCTCCGCGCTGTCTTCCGTGTCGGAGCATGCGAGGGCCTGTCCCAGCCCCGCCTCACGTGCTTCGAGTTGCAGCGCGGGGCGCAGCCATGGCCAGGCCAGCCAGTCCACTCGAGCGGAGGCGCGGAGCTGCGTCAGTCCCGCCGTGCCCTTCACCGCGCTGTCGGCGGGCAGCGTCCAGCCATCCACCTGCGCGCGAAACCGCCAGCGCTCCACGTTCCGATACAGGTAGCGCAGCCGCGCGCCCAGCTCGTTGCGAACCCGCTGACCTTCGAGCAGGTCCGGTCCCGAGGTGGCACCGCTGTAGGGATTGGCGAACCCGCGTCCGTAGTAGCGCAGCGCCAGCTCCAACTCCTGTCCCGTGCCGGAGAGCACCGTGCGCTGAAGGGCCGCCCAGCTCCCGCCACCGCCGGGCGCCGAGTCAAAGCTTCGCGAGCCCTCGAAGAAGAGGTCCACCGCGCCCAGCCCCCAGGCGGCGTCGAGCCCCACCGCGCCGAATCCGCCGCCCGTCGGATAGCGAGCGCCAGGCTTGAAGTCGAGCGTGGCGCCCTCCACCGGCCACACGGGCCTCGCGGCCCAACCCGTCACACCGAGTCGCGCTCGCGGCGACAGGGTGAGCGTCGCGTTGCCACCACCGGCCCACTCGCGGAAGACACCGGGCAACGTGCGCGCACGGAGCGGCTCCAGCCGAGCGCGCGACAGAGGCACGAGCACCTCTGGCGCCTCGCAGCCGGACGCGCCCGTTCGTGACGACCCGCACGTCGCCCGGTCCAGGACAGCGGACCGCTGGAGTGAACGGCTCTGGTAGGAGCCGAAGCCCGTGAGTGACAGCTCCAGGCCAGGGCTCACCGCACCGAGCACGGTGCCCGCCACGCCACGGAACCCCTCGTCCCAGCGGAAGTCGGGGGTGACGTCCGCCTCGCGCTCGGCCTCTGAACACGAGGCGCTCGCCAGCAGGCACTCCCGCTCCAGGGTGCCGGGAGGGCTCACGCCATCGTCCGGGAGGAAGCCCTCCGGTGAAGGAAGCGCCGTTGTGTCCAGCGTCAGGCGTTGTCCGAAGCCGAGCCGATAGGTGCCCACGAGCACGGAGGCCCGGGCGCCCGTCCATTGCGCGTGGAACTTGGGCAACAACAGCGCAGAGCCGGGCGCATCCACCACGAGCGCTCGCGTGCGAGTGTCTCGTCGAAGCGCTCCCAACCTCCGACGGGCCCACGTCGCGAGCACGCCGACGCGAAGCCCCGCGAGCCCGCCGGCCCGGACCTGCAACGCCACCGGAGGAAGCACCGAATCCGATAGAGCGAAGGCCGTCAGCAGCCGCGCATCCCCCGACAGCGTCCCTGGAGCACGGCTCACCAGGAAGGGCGCGAGTCGACGCCGCTCCTCATTCGTGAGGACTCCGGGCCTGACACTCCGGCGCGCCTCCAACCGGGCATCGACCTCCGCATACGTCAGCCCAGGCAGTGCATAGAGCGCGGCCCGCGTCGCCTGCTCGGGCTCCACGCCCGTGCGCCGCAGCGACACCAGCGCGGCCCATGTCTCCGCGGAGAGCGTCCCGTCCTCCAGCAGCGCGAGCAGCTCCAGCTCACCGTCGACGTCGGGCTCCACCTCGTACGGCGCGGCCCACACCGGCCACGCGCCGAGGAGCCAGCAACCCAACCACCCATGGAGCCACCACACGAGGAACCGAGGCACGCGGCGCCGGCTCTGCACGCCAGAGACCACCGTTCCCTACAGGCACACCCCACCCCAACGCCGTCCGCGCCCCGGACCCGCCGTCCACGGGCCAGACGCAACCGCGTCACACCTGGACGAAGGGCGGGGCCGCCAGCAACAGCTCCTCCGTGACGGACCTCGCCGCCACCGCGCGAGCCTGGGCGGCGGCATACCTCAAGCGCGCCTCCTCGCTTCCGTCCAGGGCGGCCCGCGCGCGACGCACGTCGGCCTCGGTCGACATCAACAGCGCGGAGAGGTGCAGTCGGTTCAGTTCCATCGAGGGGGACTCCGGAGGGGGCGGCCCGCTGCATCGTCAGTATGGCAGCAGCCACCGACACCCTCCTGTTTCCCGCCAGGGCGTGCCTCCCCCGGAGCCAGCCTGCCCGCTCGCTCCCGGGACGGACGACCCGCCCCCATTCCCACCGGGTGTGGGCTCCAGAACCACCGGCGGCCAGGAGCGGAGAAATGGGGGGACATCCATGTATGCTGCACTCCGCATCCATGGGCCACGTCCACATCGTCCGAGACCTTCCCTCCCCCCAGGAGGGCTTCTCCCGCACCGTGCGCATCTACACGCCGGATGCCTATGACTCGATGCCCTGGCATCGCTTCCCCGTGCTCTACATGCACGACGGGCAGAACGTCTTCGCGCATCCCGAGTCCGCCCTCTTCGACACCTGGTGCGCCAACCTCGCGCTGGAGCAGGGCGTGGACGAAGGCCACCTGGAGCCGTGGATCATCGTCGCGGTGGACTCCGGCACCGGGCGCCTCCAGGAGTACTCGCCCTGGGACGACTCCAGCGGCAAGGTGAAGGCGCGCGGCGAGGCCTACGGCCGCTTCCTGGTGGAGCACCTCAAGCCGCTGGTGGACCAGAGCTACCGCACGCGCGAAGGCGCCGAGTGGACCGGGGCCATGGGCTCCTCCCTGGGCGGCCTCATCTCGCTGTACCTGGGCTGCCGCTACCCGGAGGTCTTCGGCCGCATCGGCGCCCTGTCCCCCACCGTCATGTGGAGCGACGGCCGCCTCTTCTCCGAGTGGGGCACCCACCCCCGCCGCTGGACGCGCATCTACCTGGACGCCGGCGCCCAGGAGTTCATCCACGCGGATGGCCTCCCGCTCAACTACGGCGAGGCCACGCGCGCCTTCTACGAGCACCTCAAGGGCCTGGGCTACGCCGACCACGAGGTGTCGCTCGTGCTGGAGCCCGGGGGCGAGCACCACGAGAAGGACTGGCAGCGCAGACTTCCCACCGCGATGCGCTGGCTGCTGACGTGACAGCCGGAAAGCACGTCCCGCTCGAACACCGGTTGGTCTACGTCCAGGTCGTGGAAGGCCTCATCCAGCACGGCCTCCAGAACCGCATCTCCCTCCGCCTCAAGACGCGGCTGCGTCAGGTCGGCCTCGACGTGGACCGACCCCTGCTGCCCGCCTACTCCGTGCTCATGTGGCAGCAGTGCCTGCGCGTCATCGCCGAGGAGACCTGGCCTGGCATGTCCCTGGAGGAGTCCTTCCGCCACCTGGCCGCCGCGCACGTGGAGGGCTACGGCCGCACCCTCATCGGGCGCGCCGTGTATGGCGTCATGCGGCTCCTGGGCCCGCGCCGGCTGGTGCAGCGGATGCCCCAGACGTTGCGCGGCACGGACAACTACACGGAGGTGGAGCTCGTCGAGAAGGGCCCCACCACATACGAGATGCGGATGAACTCCGTGCTCGACTGCCCCGGCTACTCGGAGTCGCTCTTCGAGCACATGATTCGCGTGGGCGGCGGCGAGTCCCCCCAGGTGAGGACGCTGTCCGTGGAGGACGGCCACACCACGTACCTGCTCACCTGGACGGAGCGCTGACGGCGGCGCTCAGACCGTGGCCTGGATGAGGCGCACCGCGTCCCGCATCCCATCCTGGTCCGTGTGGCGGGTGAGGTACATCTCCTCGCCCAGGAGGCTGTGGTAGATGGGCGGCAGCTCGCGGTGGAGGATGAACGCGGCCCCGAGCTTCTTCACGACCTCCTCGTGCGTTTGTTTGTAGCGACGGCCGTGACGGCGCGCGCTGTGACAGATGTGGTAGCGCGGCGTGTAGCGGAAGTCCGCCACCGGGTCCCCTGTCACCACCCTCGCCCAGAGCCGGTACACGTCGATGTCGCACGTGTAGTTCATCATGTCCGTCATGAAGCCGCCGGGCGGCCGCAGGTTGGCCTCCAGCACGACGAAGCGGCCATCCGGCAGCCGGAAGAACTCCAGGTGGAACCAGCGCTCGCGCAGCCCGAAGGCGGCCACCACCTGTCGTCCGAGCACGTCCAGCGCGGGGGGAATCTCCAGGTGGCTCCAGAAGGAGATGTCCCGCCGCTCCACCACCGTCTCCATGCCTCCGTCGCTGTACTCGTGGCTGAGGGTGAAGACGATGACGCCGTGCCGGTCGACGATGCCGTCGTAGGTGACGATGGTGCCGCGCACGAAGGGCTGCGCGACATACGTGGTGGGCAGCGGGTGGGCCAGGGCGGCGTCCACGTCCGCGGCGCTGGAGACCTTGAAGGTGTTGGCGGCGCCCACGCCCACGTCGGGCTTGAGCACCAGCGGGTAGCCCACGCGGCTGGCGAACTCCTTCACCTGCGCGGCGTCGCGCACGCGGATGAGGTCCGGGTGGGGCACGCCCGCCTGCTGGAACACCTGCGCCATGCCCGACTTGGAGCGCATGCGGTGGATGTCCGCCGGCTGGAGGCCGGGGACATGGAAGTCCTCGCGCAGCCGGGCCTCCACCTCCAGCCAGGACTCGTTGAGCGAGTCGATGCGCTCCAGCCGGCCATGGCGCCACGTGAGGTAGCCGGCCGCGCGCGTCAGGGAGTCTTCGTCATGCAGGCTGGGGACGAAGTAGTACTCGCGCAGGTTGTCGCGCAGCTCGGGGCGCAGCGACTCGTAGGCGGCGTCGCCGATGCCCAGCACGGTGACGCCCCGCTCGCGCAGCGCGGTGACGAAGTGGAAGAAGTGGGACGGGAAGTGCGGAGAGATGAAGACGAAGTTCATGGCTCCTCGGGGCGACAGTCCCGGTACCCATGGACCATAGCGCGATGCGCGCCCGCGCCCAGTTCCTTGTCGCTGGCCCCCTGCCCTCCCGAGGAGGCGCCCGCCGGGCCCCAGCCCGGACCCGGGGGCGGTCCTCCCAGCGAGGGAGGCCCTCAGCGCAGGTGCGTGAAGACACGCGGGGAAGCGGGCCACTCCACGTCCGGAGACGGCAGCATGCACACCACCCGGGTACCTCCCGCCCAGGGCACCCACCCCTCCCCGAGCATCAGCCGACCAGACACACACGGCCCCCGGAGCATCGCCGCGCAGTTCGCGCCCTGCCCCACCATGTCCCGCATGGCCACGCGCAAGAGGCGCTTCTGCTCCGCGCGAGGCACCGAGTCGTGGAAGGCGAGCAGGTCCACCAGGGCGATGGTCAGCGGCCCCCGGGCATTCATCTGGAGCGTGTAGTAGTTGACCAATCCCCGCACCTCGCCGTCCCGCTCCAGGACGAGGGTGTGGGGCACGTCCCGGTACTGGAGTTGATGCGCGAGCCGCTCGGGCGTGTAGCCGTACCCCAGGCTCACCGGCTCCGTCATCCGCTCCACCAGCGCCATGCACGCAGGCAGGTCCTCCGGACGATAGGGCCGGATGCCCGCCTCCGTGTCCACGGTCGGAGCGCTCCCGCGCAGCCACGGCCGCGCGAGCGTGAAGAGCGCGCGCTCGGCCGCCGTCGTGGACCAGCGCGCCACCGCCGCCGCGTCGAAGACCCGAAGCCACAGGCCCAACGCGCCGAAGGTCCGCGTGCCGGGGGTCTTCTTCCAGAAGCGCTCTCCCGCGCTGCCATCCGCCAGACAGCCCAGCATCAGCGCGGACCCGCGCTCGCGCTGACGCGAGGACATCGTCTCCGCCAGCTTCCGCCCCACGCCCCGCCCGTGGAACGCGGGGTCCACGCTGAACCAGCTCCCGTACGTGCCCTCCAGGGCGCGGCTCCCCAGTCGCAGGCGGATGGGCTCCGCGAACAGGACTCCCGCCAGCTTCCCGCCGGAGTACGCGGCCAGGCGGTACTCCCGCGTCGCGAGCCTGTTGCCGAAGAGAATCCAGTCCAGCAGGCGAGGCTGGAAGTCCGTCAGCGGCCCCTGCGCTCCGTAGTACTGGCCCCAGATGCGGTTGACGAACAGGGACGCCTCCACCGCATCCCCCTCGTAGGTCCGCACCTCAACCATGCAGGCGCTCCGGCGGAGCGGGGACGCTGGCCACCTGCGCAGGATGCTGACCGAACAGGTGCGTGTAGAGCGCGCGGGTGGAGGGCGTCAGCGCCTCCCACTCGGGAAGGTGGATGCGCTCGGCTTCCACGAGGACCTTGGAGTAGAGCGCCTCGTAGACGCGCTTCACCTTGCCCGGGGCGATGGCATCCACGTCGAAGGCGGGCACCAGGCCCACCAGCTTGAAGCCCTGGTTCTCCGCGTTGCGCTGCGCGCGCGCCGTCTTCAGCGTGGAGTAGTAGAGCACCACCTCCGCGCCGATGTTGCGGCCCACCACCTCCAGCGCCGCGGTGCCCAGGAAGCCGAGGCCCAGTCCGCGCCGCGAGGGCTCCAGGACGCCCAGGGCCGCGGAGAGCTGCAGCCCGCGCACGTTCCGCTCCATCGTCAGCAGGCCGATGATGTCCCCGCTCGCGCGGTCACGCACGAGGATGCCGTACAGCGAGCGGTCCGGAGACCCGCCTCGCAGGAAGAACTCGCGCTCGTAGAACGAGGGCTCCAGGTGACGGCTCTCCGTGCCGACCCGGATGTCCGGGTACCAGCTCTCCAGCAGGGCCGTCAGCCGGGGGAGGTCCTCCCGCGCGAGCTGCTCCGCGGAGCAACCCTCCGGTGTTTCAATCCCTGACAACATCTCCTCGAGACTCCGCCAGCGCATCAGGTCCATGCGCGCCACGGTAGGGTGCGCGGAAGCAGCGCAAAGGGCCCGCACGGCTGAAACAGTGCGGGTCTGTTCCTGATGAAGCAGCGGTGGCTCGAAACCGTGGCGTGCTCCACAGGCGGCGCGTCGCGGAGTGGGCAACGGCCGACGAGGCCGCCTTCGTCACTCGGAGCGCTGTCAGCGGGTCGACGGGCTCACGCCTCACGGGCCCCTGGCCAGGAAGGAGGGCCCCGCGTGGCCTGTCGGACGCGGACACCGCTCCCCTGGGCAGGTGGGGTGGCGACCGTGCCCGGTGGGGGACATGACGGGAGGAAGCGGACCGACGTATGAAATGGGAGTCGCGCCCGCCCGTTGGGGACAGGGAGCGATTCCCGGAGGAACACCCAGGTGAGCCCCTCATGACTCTCGGCGGACCCGTGACGTCCCCGCCCCGTCCCAAGCCGCCCGTGCACGCCCCTCCCGCGCGGCCCGCCTGGCCGTGGACGCTGCCCGCGGTGCTGCAGCCGCACTCGAGCCTGCTCATCCACTACCTGCTCGGCTCATTGCTGGCGGGGCCCGCGTTCCCCATCCTCGCGCTGGTGCGCTACTTCAAGTTCCAGACGCTGCGCTACGAGCTGGACGAAGAGGGCATCACCATGCGGTGGGGCATCCTCTTCCGGCGTGAGGTGTCGCTCACCTATGCGCGCATCCAGGACATCCACCTGTCCAGCAACCTGGTGGAGCGGTGGCTGGGGCTCGCGCGCATCCAGATTCAGACGGCGAGCGGCAGCGCGGAGGCGGAAATCACCATCGAGGGCGTCCAGGACTACCTGGCGATGAGGGACCTGCTCTACTCGAAGATGCGGGGCACGCGAGACAAGAGCCCCGCCATGGCGAAGTCCGCCGCGCTGGCGTCGGGCGAGTCGGCGGCGCTGACGTCCGCCCTGCGCGAGGTCGCCGCCGAGGTCCGCGCGCTCCGGCAGGAGCTGGGCGCGCGCGCGGTGAAGGAGCAGTCAGATGCGTGACGTGCCCCACGAGTGGCTCCTTCGGCTCTTGAAGGTGGACCCCGAGCCCCAGCTTCCGGAGGGGACGGTGCGCGTGTTCCGCGCGGACCCCCGGTACCTGCTCTACCGACGGATGTTGCTGGGGTTCAAGCACGTGTTCGCCCTCTTCTTCGCGGTGGCGGTCTGGGTCTTCGCGGCCCAGATGATGAAGGTCCAATTCCGCGAACTGCCCGCCGCTGCGGTGGTGACGAGAATCGTCCACACAGTGGAGGTCCTGGCGTGGCTGGGCTTCCTGGTGGTGGTGGTGCCCGTGAGCTTCTTCGTGGTGCGGCTCGACTACGAGCTGCGCTGGTACGCGCTGACGGACCGCAGCCTGCGCGTGCGCGAGGGCATCATGTCGCTGCGGGAGAAGACGATGACCTTCGCCAACATCCAGCAGGTCTCCATCCATCAGAACCCCATCCAGCGGATGCTGGGCATCGCCGACGTGAGGGTGGAGTCAGCGGGCGGAGGCCACAGCTCGCCCCTCAAGGAGACGGAGATGAGCGAGCCCGCGGAGCACCTGCACGAGGCCCGCTTCCGCGGCGTGAGCGACCCCGAGGCGATTCGCGACGCCATCATGGACTGCGTGCGGCGGCACCGGGACACCGGCCTGGGAGAGCCCACGGAGTTGGCCACGAGCCCGGAGCCCGACGCGGCCGTCCCCTCGACGCTGGAGGCGGCCCAGGAGCTGCTGACCGAGGTCCGCGCGCTGCGGAGCACACTGGCGGAGCAGCCGGCGCCGCGCGTGGAACCTCGGGCGTCGTGAGCAGCATCCTCCGCGAGCCCTGTCTCTCCCGAGTGTGGACGTGAAGAAGCCCGGTCGGCCTCAGGGGCCGCCGGGCATCTTCTTCAGCGCGTCAGGTGACGACTACGCGTTGGGGCGAACCATCGACACGTCGAACTGGCGGCCGACGACGTAGCCGTTGCGGGGACCCGGGCGGGTGAGGCCGCCGGTGTTCTCGTCGACGTAGAAGCGGTTGTTCGCGTTGGTGTCCGCGCCACGGCTCTGGTTGCGCGTCGCCGGGTCGTTGAACGTGTAGTAGGTGCGGCCCTGCTGGTCCACGCCACGACCGGTGATGACGACGAAGTGGTCGGTGATGCCGTCGGCGTTGCCCACGTTGCGGTCCGAGCGGTGGTTGACGCCCACGACGACCGGCTTGCCCGCGGCGAGCTGCTGGTCGATGTAGTTGCGGCCGCGCTCCGCCGCCTGGCGGTTCACGGTGATGCCGTTGGGGCCCTCGCCCGTGGCGACCTGGATGCGCTGGGAGACGTCCGTCACGTTGGCGCCCGCCTGACGGGCCATCGCCGTGGCGGCGCGGAAGCACGCCTTGTCACCGGCGCGCTCCACCTGGCTGGCGTCGTACTGGCTGATCCACGGGGTGCGCGTCTGCACCGCCGCGCGGTCGGTGCTCGCCGCGACGCGCTCGGTGTCGTTGAGGTTCGTCGGCGTCGCGCCGTTGGTGGTGCCCGCGCCGGTGGTGGTGCCCGCGGTGGTGGGGCGCTCGGAGGCCGGGCGCGGCGTGGGGGCGACGGTGGGGCGCTCGGAGGCCGGGCGCGGCGTGGGCACCGGCACCTGGCCCTGCGGGACGGCGTCGTTCTGCGTCGTGCCGGAGCGATAGCCGCGCGCATCCAGCGCCGTGACGAGCGCCGTCTCGCGACGGGTCTGGTCGGCGCGCAGGCGGGACTCGCTGTGGTTGAAGCCGGCGGCGCGCAGGACGCCCTGGTCATTGCGGTACGCATTCACGCGCGCGTCGATGAGCGACTCGCGGGTGACGCCACGCGGGTCCTGCGCCAGCTTGGGCAGTTCGCGGTTGATGAAGTTCTGCGCGGCGCGGGGCGACTGGGTGTGCAGGTCGAAGTACGTGGACGCCAGCAGCGCGTTGTTCGGGTCCAGGCCCGCGGCGCGGGCAGCGGCCTCGTAGCGCGGGGTGACGTTGGTCAGCTCGCGGTTCCAGATCTGGTCGGCCTGCTGCGGAGTGCTGGCGCCCTGTCCCTGGTAGGAGAACGAGCCACGGTTGTGGGCCGCGTTGCCCGGGTCCGTGTGGCCGCCGTAGCTGGACGTGAAGCCACCGTCCGGGCGGCGGTTGCCCTCGGAGGTGCCGACGACGATGGCCGCCTCGGAGTTGGAGCCGCCGCGGGTGAAGGCGCCCAGGTCCTGGATGTTGCGGTAGCCGTTGTTCGTCCCGGACGCGTTGGGCGACGTCAGGCCCGCCGCCGCGGTGGTGCCCGCGTCGAAGGTGTCGCCGGGAGTCTGGCGCGTGCCCGCGGTGGTCTGCGTGGGGTTGGCCGCCGTGCGGTCGAACCCGTCGGTGGCGGACGGAAGCTTGAGCGTGGCGCCCGCCCGAATCTTGTTCGGGTCAGCGATGTTGTTGAGCCGGGCCAGCTCATCCACCGTCGTGTTGTTCCGGGCTGCGATCTTGCTCAGCGTGTCGCGCTCACGGATGCGGTAGTTGTTGCTGGTGTCCCGGCTGCTGGTGCTGTTCCTGACAGTCATGTGGATGGCTCCCTATGAGGTCCGAGACACCCCTCCCCAATCACTGCCGCCGGAGAGGGCATCGACAGACGCCAACCGGATTTTCAAGATCAGCCGACAAAAGTTGCGAACCCACCGAACTTCGCCTTGCCCCAGAGGGAGCGCTACAGGCCCGCACGGGGTGTCCGCCTGCTAATGCATCGCGTTAATCCCGTAAATCCGGAGATCCCGTGACCAATCCGTCACAAATCAGCTTCAACCTCACGACTATTTTTTGGCCAAACTGATGCAATCAATTGCGGGCCGGGAGTCTGGGATGACCACGCGAGCCACTGTCCTGAAGACGACAATGCCCCGCTGGCGTGAGCCAGCAGGGCACTGTGGTTGAAAATATTCCGTGCTGCGGCACTCGCCGACCTACTGGCAGTGAGCGGGCTCATTACAGAAGAAGGAGATGGTGAACTCGGCGAACTGACCACCAGCGATGGCCGAGCAGCTAACCCGCGTGTCCGTCTCGTTGCACGTCCCGGCCGGGCACCTGCCCTCCAGGCGCGCGTTGGCGTCATTCCGCGCGCTCGCATAGGCCGCGGTGCAGTTGAAGCCGGTGCCGAATCCGTACTCGATGAACTGGGAGCTGCCGCAGGTGCACGGCACGGGGCAGTACTTCCGCACGCCATCACACTCCACCCAGCCGCCCGATGCGGTCCCCGAGGTACAGACGCCGCTCGCGGAGCTACAGGAGACGGTCGTCGCGTTCGAACATTGCTGGGTCACCTGGCAGGCCAGCGCCGCCTCGGAGCTCTCCAGGACCGAGTCCTCGACCCCCGGGGCTTCTCCGATGCCACACGCGGTCAGCGCGAGGACGACGAGGAGGGCACCACCGCGCATCAGGTTACTGATTTGCATTTGCATCCCCGAGACGATAGAGGCCAGGCCGCCCCGGCCTCCATCGTGGGAACCCGTCATCCGGTTACCGGCAGTTCGCGGGCTCCTTGCAGGAGTAGGTGCGGGTGACGCTCGCGCGGAAGCCATCCGTGCGGTTGGGGCCCAGCGGGATGCAGTCACCGAGGACGTCGGAGCTGTTGCAGCCCCCCGCCGGGCACCGCGCGGCCACGGTGGAGGCCAGCAGGCTGCGCGCCTGAGTCATGGCGGCGCCGCAGGTGGCTCCCTCGCCGTACCGGGACGCCGTGTAGCGCGTCGTGCCGCAGGTGCACGCCGGCGGACAGTAGGTGCGCACGCCGTCGCACTCCACCCAGCCACCGTTGTCGGCACCCGAAGCACAGCCGGTCGTCGGAGAGGAGCACGTCACCGGCGTACCGCTCGGACACGTCTGCTCGACGGTGCAGAGCGCGGCCTCGGACGTCCCCAGCGCGCCCTCCTCCTCGCTGCCCACGTCACCGGCGTTGCACGCCGCCAGGCCCAGCACCACGCCCAGCAATCCACTCCACAGCCAGCTCTGTCGAAGAAGGTTCATCCCCCAACGGTAGAACCCTCCGTGAACCTTCATCAACCTCTGGAAACCCAGGCCTCCGCTCCCTCCTGGAGAGAGCGGAGAAATTCCCGTCTGCCTAATTCTTTGAAATGGGGCGGTAGCGAATGCGGTGCGGCTCCAGGGCGTCGGGGCCCAGGCGCTTCTTCTTGTCCGCCTCGTAGTCCTGGAAGTTGCCCTCGAAGAAGAAGGCCTTGCTGTCGCCCTCGAAGGCGAGGATGTGCGTGGCGATGCGGTCCAGGAACCAGCGGTCGTGGCTGATGACCACCGCGCAGCCCGCGAAGCCCAGGAGCGAGTCCTCCAGGCTGCGCAGCGTCTCCACGTCCAAGTCGTTGGTGGGCTCGTCGAGCAGCAGCAGGTTGCCGCCGCTCTTGAGCATCTTCGCCAGGTGCACGCGGTTGCGCTCGCCGCCGGACAGGTCCTTCACGCGCTTCTGCTGGTCCTGTCCCTTGAAGGCGAAGCCCGCCAGGTACGCGCGGCTGGGCACCTGTCCCGCGCGGCCCAGGTCCAGGTGGTCCAGCCCGCCGCTGACCTCCTGGAACACGCTGTTGTCGCCGTTGAGCGCGTCGCGGCTCTGGTCCACGTAGGCCATCACCACCGTCTCGCCAATCTTCAGCTCGCCCGCGTCCGGCTTCTCCGTGCCCGTCATCATCCGGAACAGCGTCGTCTTGCCCGCGCCGTTGGGGCCGATGACGCCCACGATTCCGCCCGGCGGCAGCTTGAAGTTCAGGTCGTCGATGAGCAGCCGGTCACCGTACGCCTTGCGCAGCCCCTTGGCCTCCACCACCAGGCCGCCCAGGCGGGGACCGGGGGGGATGATGACCTCGCCCGTGGCCTCTCGCTTGTCCTGCGTCTGGTTGAGCATCTCCTCGTACGCGGAGATGCGCGCCTTGCTCTTGGCCTGACGGGCCTTGGGCGACTGGCGCACCCACTCCAGCTCGCGCTTGAGCGTCTTCTGCCGCTGGCTCTCCGACTTCTCCTCCAGCTCCAGCCGCTTCTGCTTCTGCTCCAGCCAGCTGGAGTAGTTGCCCTTCCAGGGCACGCCCTCGCCGCGGTCCAGCTCCAGAATCCACTCGGCCGCGTTGTCCAGGAAGTACCGGTCGTGGGTGATGCAGACGATGGTGCCCTTGTACTCCTTGAGCGCGACCTCCAGCCACGCGACGCTCTCCGCGTCCAGGTGGTTGGTGGGCTCGTCGAGCAGGAGCAGGTCCGGCTTCTCCAGGAGGATTCGGCACAGCGCCACGCGGCGCTTCTCGCCGCCGGACAGCTTCGTCACGTCCGCGTCGCCCGGGGGCAGGCGCAGCGCGTCCATGGCCATCTCAATCGTGCGGTCCAGCTCCCAGCCGTTCGCCGCGTCGATGGCGTCCTGGAGCCGGCCCTGCTCGGCGAGCAGCTTCTCCATCTCCGCGTCGCTCATGGGCTCGGCGAACTTCGCGCTCACCTCGTTGAAGCGGTCCAGCGAGGCGCGAATCTCCTTCAGCCCCAGCTCCACGTTCCCCTTCACGTCCAGCGAGGTGTCGAGCTGCGGCTCCTGCGCCAGATAGCCGACCTTGGCCGTGGGGTCCGGCTTCGCGATGCCGAAGAACTCCGTGTCCACGCCGGCCATGATGCGCAGCAGCGTCGACTTGCCGGAGCCGTTCGGACCGATGACGCCAATCTTCGCGCCCGGGAAGAACGACAGGTAGATGCCCTTGAGGATCTCCTTGCCATTCTTGACCTTGCGCAGGTCCTGCATCGTGAAGATGAAATTCTGGGCCATCTGGGGGCTTCCTGCTCTGGAGCGGGTGGGGGCTCGCGGATACCAGGGTGCAACAGCGCACTCAAGGCGAGAGAATCCCGGAGCCTTCCACCGCACCCTCGGCGCCGGACGTCCGCTACGGAACACCCCGGGCTCCCCGCCGTCGGGACAGCGCCCCCTGCTTCGCCGTCGCGCCCTGCCACCGCCTCCAGGATGCAACCCCAGAGGCGGTGTCGGGCCTGCTCACCTCAACCGTGACTCAGAACGGGCACGGGTCGGTGGACAGCCACCCGGCGATGCCCGCGTTGGCCAGGACGTTGGGCTGGTGCGGCGTCGTGCTCAGCCAGAAGTTCTGGTACGTGCGCTTGGCGTGGGGCATGCGCCGGAACGGCCCGCATACCGCGCCGTAGATGCCGGTGCGCTCCTGGAAGTCGTTGTTGACGCCCGCCAGGCTCCAGTACCGCCAGCTCAGCTGATTCTCGCGCGTGCTGTGGCAGGCGCGGCATGACGGCCCTTGCACCTGGAGGTACACGTTGCTCTTGCCGGACGAGGCCCAGTTGGGCTGCACGTAGGTGGAGTTCTGCGTCGCGGCGGGCAGCGTGGCCCCGCCGTACCAGCCCTGCACCAGCTCCTGGACGGTGGTCGTCACGTTGGTCTCCAGCACCGCCTTGTTCAGCTCCCGGAACTGCGTCTCCTGGCTCGCGCGGGAGAACGGGAAGATGCCGCTGACGGGCGGCGACTCGATGGTGGAGTAGCGGTAGCTCTCCAAATCGAACGGGATGAAGCGCGCGTTGAGGTCCGCGCGGGGGTCCGAGGAGAGGGAGAACGGGTCTCCGCCGTGGCAGACGTTGCACAGCTGGGGCACGAACTTGTCGCCGTTGCCATCCAGGTCCGCGCGGTCCACGCGGGTGCCCACGGCGTCGAAGACGTAGAACTTCGTGTACGGCGTGCCCCCCAGTGTCGGGTGCGGGCTGTACTCCATGGCCACCGTGGCGATGGGCGCCACGCCGGCGGTGGCGAAGTCCACGCTGGCATGGTTCGTCACGTAGAAGGCCCGGTTCGCCCCCGAGCGCTTCATGTGCATGCTGCGCCCGAAGCCCAAATCCCCGTTGTTGAAGTAGTAGGCCGCGGCGTCGTCCGCGCCAAAGCCGTTGAGCGTCTTCCACGCGGCCAGCGTCAGCTTCGCGCTGCTCGGGTCGATTTTCGAGTAGTAGAGCGCCGCGTCAACGGCGTTGCCATCGCCGTAGTTGTTGAGGAAGTTCGTGGACACGGGCACGCCCAGCGTCAGCGTCACATCCGACGTGCAGACGGAGTACGGATAGGGCACGGTGATGGCGTTGGTACCCGAGTTGCCAGGCCCGGTGGAGGGGTTCTGCGTGGCGGTGCTGATGACCAGCCCGTTGGAGTCGAGCACCTCGATTTTGATGACGGTGCTGGCGGGCAGGCGGGTGATGGCGTTGAGCGCCGCGTCCAGGGTGGTGGTGTACACCGTGGGAGAGCTGGTGCCGTTGGGGATGGTGAGGCGCACCGTCAGCGGCACCGGCAGGCGCGCGGTGTCGATGTGCACGCGCATGCAGTCCGCGCCCGTGGAGACGATGTCCGCGTTGAACACGGAGAAGTGCGGCACCGCGCCCACGTAGGAGTCCCCCTGCAGGAGCAGCGTGCCCTCCTCGCTCCACACGCCCTTGCTCTCGTCGTAGAACCACAGCGGCATGGACTGGGGCGTGCCGGCGGGCAGCTCCGCCTGTCTCGGGTCCACGGGGAAGGACACCTGCGCGGGCGACTCCTTGCGCAGGTTGAAGCGGCGGCCCTGGTCATCGAAGATGTTGACGTCCAGCGCGCCGAAGCTCGTCAGCGTCACCACGTTGCCCTCGCGGTCCACCGCGGACAGGTCTCCGGGCATGCGGCCCTCCGGGTCCTTCAGGTCCACCGGCGCCAGCCACGCCGTGAGCGGCTGGTCCGCCGCGTTGCCTTCCGCATCCACCAGCGAGTTGGCCTGGAGCGTGAGCAGCACCGGCCGCTGGTCACCCGACGGCGAGCGCGCCGACAGCGTCATCGTCTCCTGGGGGTTGACCGTGAAGCGCTGCGCCGACACCAGGCGGTACTGCCCCTCCGGCGCCTCGTTCAGCAGGATGCGCGACAGGAGCTGGAAGCCGGTGGCGCGCACGTTGAGCACGTACCGCGCCGACTCCTCCACCATGAGCTGGAAGCCGCCCCGTGCGTTGGTGATGGCCTCCTTGTTCCCCACCGTCACCCGCGCCCCGCCCACCGGCTGGCCGCTGGCGGTCAGCACCTGTCCGCCGAAGTACGCCACGGGGCCCTGCGTGCTCACGCGCACCTCGCTCGTCGCCACGCCGCCCCGGTTGTCGGAGACCACCGCCCAGACGCTGAAGCGTCCCTGGGCCGAGGGCAGCGTCCACAGCACGTCCGAGCCCTGCTGCGCCGCCACCACGCCCGAGCCCGCGGACGCCACCCAGCGCCACGTCAGCGCGTCCCCATCCGCGTCACTCGCCAGCGCCGTCAGTCGCACCGTCTCGCCCGGCTGCGCGTTGCGCAGCGCCTGCGTGTTCCTCCAGGCCACCGGCGCTCGCAGCAACGGCCGCGCATTCCGGAACGTCAGATTCCGCTGCACCACGACGCTCCCCATCTGCACCGACGACAAGGCCTGGTCGGCCTCCACCCGCGCCACCACGTTCCAGGTTCCC
The DNA here is from genome assembly GCF_024198215.1 of Myxococcus qinghaiensis. GTDB lineage: Bacteria > Myxococcota > Myxococcia > Myxococcales > Myxococcaceae > Myxococcus > Myxococcus qinghaiensis. The sequence continues at coordinate 347,828 of NZ_JAKCFA010000005.1, read as the reverse complement.
GCCGGCGCGTCGCCCACCGCGTACTGGCCCAGGGCGTTGACCTGGACCTCCGAGGACACCGTGGCGTTGGTGGCCGGGTTCACCAGCCGCACCCGCGCCGCCACGTTCACCCCCACGAAGCTGCTCTGCGTCAGGGGCACCGAGCCGTCCCGCAGGAGCGCGTGGCCCCACAGCAGCGGCCGCACCGGCACCAGCGGCAGGTGGATGGGCATGACGAACGTCTCGTCCGCCAGGCTGAAGTTCGTCGTCTGGCACCCGCTGACGAAGCCCGGCGCGCTCCAGCACAGCCGGTACGTCGCCGCCGGCTGACGCGGCACCCCGAAGAAGCCATTCGCGTCCGACAGCACGTGCACGCTGTCCACGTTCGTCGCGACGTTGCGCACCCACAGCTCCACGTTGGGCAGGTACACCCGCCCCGCCCAGCCCGTTCCGAAGGCCTGCGTGTAGACGTAGTTGTGCACCTCCGCCCCGTCGTTCTGCGCCGCCTGCGCCACCTCGCGTGTCGTGTCCGCGCCATTCGGCACGGCCGGCTCCCGACTGCACGCCACCGCGAATACGGCCACACTCAAAGTGAAGACCATCCGCGCACGTGCGCGCTGCTGACCTGGCATGAGGTACCCCCGCTTCTGTTGGATGACTCCCGGGCGTCAGGCGCCGCGTCCCTCGGGGGACTCCCGCGCCTCCTCGCCTCCGGGCCGGCGTGGAGCCTCCACCGTGTCAAACCTTGAACAGAATGGAAATCCACCCACTCATGACGCGAGCCGTTACGGAGCGTATGAGTCGACGCGACTCGCCCGGGTGGAGCTCCAGAAGGGGTGCGGGAGTTCTGACGCCGGAGGTCCGAGGTGTTAGGAGAAGCGCGCCATGTCGACGCCCACTCCCGCCCTCGAGCTCACGGGGCTCACCAAGCGCTACGGTGACTTCACCGCGTTGCAGCAGATGAACCTCACCATCCAGCCAGGCGAAATCTTCGCGCTGCTGGGGCCCAACGGCGCGGGCAAGACGACGATGATTGGCAGCGTCTGCGGCCTGGTGCGCAAGACGGCCGGCACCATCCGGGTCTTCGGCAAGGATTTGGACCAGGACGCGGTGGGCCCGCGCTACCAGTTGGGCCTGGTGCCGCAGGAAATCAACTTCGACCCGTTCTTCACCGTCGCGGAGTCCCTGCGCATCCAGTTGGGCTTCTACGGCCAGCGCCAGGACGAGGCCCGCGTCGACGAGGTGCTCAAGGCCCTCAACCTGTACACCAAGAAGGACTCGCTCACGCGCGCGCTCTCCGGCGGCATGAAGCGCCGGCTGCTCATCGCCAAGGCGCTGGTGCACAAGCCCAAGCTCGTCTTCCTGGACGAGCCCACCGCGGGCGTGGACGTGGAGCTGCGCCGGGACCTCTGGACGTACGTGCGCAAGCTGGCCTCGGAGGGCACCACCATCCTCCTCACCACCCACTACCTGGAGGAGGCCGAGGAGCTGGCGGACCGGGTGGGCATCATCAACGAGGGCCGCCTGCTGATGGTGGAGGACAAGGCCACGCTCCTGCGCCGCTTCGGCGAGAAGCGCGTCGTCGTCACGTTCCAGGAGCCCCAGACGACGCTGTCGGAGGCCACGCTCCGCTTCGCCCCGCGCCTGTCCGAGGACGGCCGCTCGCTCACCTACGTGGAGCGCGAGGGCGTGGCCCCGGCCGGAGACCTGCTGCGCGTGCTGTACGCGGAGGGGCTGCCCATCGCCGACGTGGAGACGCGGCGCTCCCGCCTCGAAGACGTCCTCATCGAGGTCCTCCGGGGCCGCCCTTCACCCCAGGCCGCCTGACCTTCCTTCCTCCTTTTTCCGCGCCCCCGCCCCCACCGCGAGGCCCGTCATGGGTGCGCGAAGGGGACATGCGCCACGCAAAGACACCACCATGAACGTCCTCGGGATGCAGACGCTGTTCGTGAAGGAGGTCCGGCGCTTCATGCGAGTGCCGGGGCAGACCGTCCTCTCACCGCTCATCAGCACCACGCTGTATTTCATCGTCTTCGGCTACAGCATCTCCGGCCGCGTGCACGAGGTGGAGGGCGCCCCGTACCTGCACTTCATCGTGCCGGGCCTGGTCTTCCTGGGCATCGCCAACAACGCGTTCCTCAACAGCTCCTCCTCGCTGTTCATCACCAAGATTCAAGGCACGGTGGTGGACCTGCTGGTGGCGCCCCTGGGGCCCGGCGAGCTGATGGCGGGCTTCATCGGCGGCGCCATGGTGCGCGGCCTCGTCGTCGGCGGCCTGACGTGGGCCGTGGCGGGCCTCTTCACCGGCTTCAGCCTGGAGCACGCGTGGGTGGCCGCGTACTTCCTGCTCATCGCCTCCTACGTCTTCAGCGTGCTGGGCATGCTCGCCGCCGTGTGGGCGGAGAAGTTCGAGCAGATCAACTTCTTCCCCACCTTCGTCATGCTGCCGCTCACGTTCCTGGGCGGCGTCTTCTACTCCGTGCGCGAGCTGCCCTCGCCCTGGAACACCGTCAGCCTCTTCAACCCCATGGTCTACATGGTGGAGGGGTTGCGGTACGGGATGCTCGGTCGCAGCATCTACTCGCCCCTGTTCGGCGGCGGAATCCTCGCCGGTGTCGCCGTGGTGGCAACCCTTGTCGTGTACTTCGTGCTCCGCTCCGGCTACAGGATGAAGGCATGAGACCTACCCAGACCTTCATGCCCCCGCGTCACCGTGGGGTGACAGCCGACTGCTCATTTCCCGCACGGTGAGAAAGGGAGATATTCTCCCGACCACATCATGGCGGTGCCATTCGGTAAGTACGAGTTGCTGCGGAAGATTGCCTCGGGAGGCATGGGACAGGTGTTTCTGGCCCGTGAGCATGGAACGGGCTTCGAGCGGCTGGTGGTCCTCAAACTCATCCTCCCGCACCTCGCGGAGGATGATGAGTTCCTTTCCATGTTCCTGGATGAGGCCGGGCTGGTGGCCCGACTCACCCACCCCAACCTCATCACGATTCTCGACCTGTCCCAGATAGAGGGACGGCACTGCCTGGCGATGGAGTACGTCCAGGGCGACGACGTGCGCCGGCTGGAGAAGTTCTCGCGCGCGCAGAACAAGCCGATGTCGGTGGGGTTGATTCTGCGCGTCATCGCGGATGCCGCGGCGGGTCTTCACTACGCGCACCAGGCGCGGGACGTTCAGGGCCGGCCCATGCGGCTGGTACACCGCGACGTGTCACCGCAGAACATCCTCGTCGGCTTCGACGGAGGCGTGAAGGTCATCGACTTCGGTGTCGCCAAGGCGGCCACCAGCAGCGCCAACACGGCGACGGGCGTCCTGAAGGGCAAATACCCCTACATGTCCCCCGAGCAGGCGAGCGGCTTGGCCATCGACGCGCGCAGCGACTTGTTCGCGCTGGGCGTCGTCATGTGGGAGATGCTGACGGGCAAGCGGCTCTTCAAGGGCGACTCGGACTTGATGACGCTGCGGCTGGTGAAGGACTGCCAGGTGCCGCGCCCCTCGCAGTTGAACCCCAAGCTGCCGCCGGGGCTGGACGAGGTGGTGCTCAAGGCGCTGGCCCCCACGCCGGACGAGCGCTACCCGGACTGCGGCGCCTTCCGGCTCGCGCTGGAGGACTACACGCTCAACCTGCGGCTGCCCTCGAGCAGCGCGCACCTGTCGGCGTACCTGCGGGAGCTGTACGCGGACCGCATCTCCACGGAGACGGACCCGGCGAAGCTGGACCAACTGGCCGAGGACGCGGACCTGGACTCTCGCTCCAACTCGTCGCTCAGCGGCGTGGGGGGCCCGGCCGGGCGCACGTCCGCGTCGCGGCAGCACCCTCGCAACGTGACGCCGGGGACGCGCTCGCGGCAGCAGGCGGTGGCCGCTCCCGTCGGGGCCGTGGTGCAGGACCGCACGCGCGGCACCTCGCCCATGGACCGCGCGCCCTCCGAGAAGCCGCGCCGCATTCCGTGGGTGCCCGTCGTCGCGGCGAGCGTGGGACTGCTGCTGGCGGGCGCGGCCGTCGTCTTGCTGCGCGGACCCGCGGGCGCGACGACGCTGCCCGTGACGACGACGACGCAGCCTGTCCACGTGGAGCGCGAGCCGCCCCCGCCTCCGACCAAACCCACGCCGGAGCCGGTGAAGATGACGGAGGTGCTCGTCACCACCGAGCCCGCGGGCGCGACGGTGAGCATCGCCGGCGAGGAGCGCGGCGTGACGCCCCTGAAGCTGGAGCTGGAGCAGGGCGCGCCCATGGTGGCGGTGACGCTGGCGCTCAACGGCTATGAGCCGGTGACGCGTGAAATCTCCGCCGCGGACGACGAGCTGCGCCTGGAGCTGCGGCGCCAGGGTGGCAAGTCCCCTGGCACTACCAGTTCGAAGCGCCCCGGGGGTCCCCAGCAGGGTGGGAACCTGGGCATCAAGACGGGCCGCTGAGTCGGCCCGTCTCCGCGGGCCCCTCTACGGAGTGGCCTGCGGTCTCGGCTTGCCCTTCGCGGCCGCCGTCGACGTCGACGAAGTCCGCTTCGGCAGCATGGGAGGAGGCGGCTTGGCGAAGGAGTCGATGAGCGGCATGACCAGTTGGGCCACGTCCAGGATGGGCCCCTCGAAGTTGTCCACCATCTGAACGGTGGTATCCAACCTCAAGAGCTTGTCGCTCTCCGCCGTGTGCTCGCTCCAGGCGACTCCGCCCACGGGTCCTGGCGTGCCGGTGCGCAGGAACTGGACGAGGGACTCCACCAGGTTCGTGGTGAACTTCCGGTCCACATCCTGGAAGAGGTCTCCCGTCGGCGGGACGTGGTCGGCCGTCTCCAGGAAGTAGGAGACGTCTCCGCCGTGGGGCACACCCAGGGGCTGCCGGGGCGCGAGCATCTTCGCGCGGTACTCGAAGTAGTAGCGCCAGGCATGGGCCCCGTGATGGGAATGGAAGCTCGCCAAGTGGCGCGGCGTCACGGAGAAGACGAAGTCGCGGCACATCCGCCGGCCAATCTCCTTGTCGTCGCTCACGTCGGGGTAGAGCTGGCGAATCAGGTTACCGAGGTCCCCGAGTTTCTCGAGGATGGTGGCCGGGTCGATGCCGAACGAGGACACCACGCTCGAGTCATCGCTCGTGCTGCCGAGGATGAGGGGCAGCTTGAGCTGCGAGCCCTTCTCGAAGCTGTCGCGAATCGTCTGGGGGAGCACCGAGTCGCCGTAGATGGGGCTCGGTGCATTGATGCTGTCCGAGGGGAGCATCCAGAACTTCTCCGGGTCCAGCTTGCGCAGTTTCTCCATGGTGGCCTGTTGCCAGGGGATGCCCTGGTGGTGGGCGAAGGCCACGCCCGCGAGCTTCGCGTCCGCCACGGACTTCTCCTGAATCACGTACGAGCTCATGGCCACGCCACGGCGGAAGGGGTTCTTCTCCCGGATGAGCGGCGAGGTGAAGAACGCCAGCACGCTCTTGGCGCCGGCGGACTGGCCCATGATGGTGATGTTGCCGGGATCTCCTCCGAACTGGGCGATGTTGTTCCTCACCCATTCCAGCGCGAGCATCTGGTCCAGGATGCCGAAGTTGGACGGGCCGCCCGGGTTCTCCTTCTCCAACTCCGGGTGCGCGAAGAAGCCCAGGTGTCCCAGGCGGTAGTTGAAGGTGACGAGCACCACGTTGCGGGCCGCGATTTGCGTCCCGTCATAGGGAGGCACGCAGCCGGAGCCGATGACGAAGGCGCCGCCGTGAATCCAGAACAGCACGGGCAGGTTCGCGCCCGGGTCCGTCTTGGGGGTCCACACGTTGAGGTAGAGGCAGTCCTCGGACATCTTGCCGGGGTCACCGCCACCGCCGGCGATGCAGGCCTCGCGCGACTGGAGCGCGGAGGGACCGAACTCGAGCGCGTCACGTGGGCCGGTCCACGCGGGGATGCGCTCCGGCGCGCGCCAGCGGAGGTTGCCCACGGGGGGCTTGGCGTAGGGGATGCCCTTGAAGACGGAAACCTTCCCTTCCACCTTGCCTAGCAGCTGGCCTTCCTTGGTGGTGACCGGGGGCGTCTTGATGACATTCATTGTCTGGCTCCGTTGGGGGTGAGAGAGGACGTGTCCACGTGCGTGGGCACACGGTCGGAGCCGGGAGAGGGACTACCTGTCGAGGAGCTACGCGAGCGAATCGCCTGACCACCGTCCGGGTGGGGTGCGTGACATAGAATTTCGGCGCAATGCCTCGCAACCTCCGCGACGAGACGTCCACGGCAAGCGCGGGTTATGAAACAGAGCCCGTGTGACACACCTCCCCGAGGGTCCTGGCGACTGTCGACAGCAGCGCGGAGAGGGTGCCCCGTGGGGTCCGTGGGTCGTTCGTGGGTGACACTTCCGGTGGTGGGGCCCGCACCGCCGCGCTCAGACCTCCTCGAACTTCGCCCCTGTGACGTTGGCGCGCTCCAGGGCCACCTTGATGTCCTCGGAGACGATGAGGGCGATCTCCCACCCCCAGGTGCGGAAGACCTTCGCTCCGCCCACCTTCGTGCGGTCGATTCGCATCCCGTAGATGCCTTTGTACTGGCCGAGCTTTTCCGGCACCTCATCCTCGGGCTGGTAGTACGTTGCCTCTTCCGAGGCCTCGTCATCGATGCAGCGGATCCGCTTCGTGGCGACGAGCATGACATGCTGTTCCGGGCGCCCCTCGACATCGACAGGTATCAATTGCACATCATCCGGCGCCAACTCCGCGAAGAGGTTGGCCACTCGGACATGGACAATCGGAGCCATGCCAACTCCCGCCGTGCAGTAGTCCAACCACTTTCCATGCTCACTGATGGGAAACTTCAGGCGACCCGCAAGCTGGATGGGCCGCCCCCGGGCGAACTGCCAGATGTCTTCGACCTCGGTGCCTGCTTCGTCCAGCGGGTCTCCCAGGTACCAATTCCCACCCTGCACGTCTTCTCTGAGCCTGAAATATCGCAACGGATTCGGCATGGTGGACTTCCTAGATTCCTCACGGGTCCCGAGTCAAAAGCCTGTGGATTTTGGTTCCTGGGGTCTGCGCTTCTCTGGCGAGAATACGTAGCGCATCCGTAAGGGCCTTCCGGCAATCTTCCACCTTGCGGCACTGTCCCAAGGCTTGCTTCAGTCGATCATGGACGTACTCGTGATACTGCCGTGGATGCGGCCCCTTGTGGCCCACGACTTCAACAACGTTCTCGGGGTCCTTCAACTTCATCCCAGCCCTTGTGAACAAGTCCCTGAATCTTGGCGTCCAGGGCCCGCCGCGGGCGGCGGAGACGTCGTTCTTGTTCGTGGCGATGTGATGATTCTCGCTACGCCCTCTCCGGCTCGCCATGGCCAGGGCGTTCGGAGCGAGCGCGATGGTGAACCCCTCCGCCGTCAAGGCGACCGAACTCACGCTGCCCATGGCCGTGTACTGGAAACCCGCTTGGGACTCCACCGCCACTGCCGCCTGGGCGGAGCCCGGCAACCCCGCTGACTTCGCCGCCAGCCCCGCCGTGTTCCCGATGGCCACCGTGGCCAGCATGACGAAGACGCGCGCCGCGTTCTCCCCGAGCACCTCTCCGTATGCCTCACCCGCCGCCTGGAGTTGCTCGAAGCTCGTCGCCCGGTCCACCTGGCGCACCAGCGTCAGCCACCCGTCCAGCATGCTCCACACCGTGTCCACGCCCAGGTACGCGATGAGGCAGGCCGTCAAGGTGGCCGCCACGCCTTTACTCACCGGCTCCGGCAGCGACCACAAGAGCAGGTACATCGTCGCGGAGGCGGCGATGCCAGCGACGACCGCTTGGGGGTCCGTCATTCCCTCCAGTGCTTCGGCGGTCTCCTCCCACACCGAGTCCATGGCGATGGCCAGGGCCCACGTGTACTTGCCATCGCTGGCCAGCAGCGGGCCTTCGTCCAGCAGACGTAAGCAGTCGCCGGGTCGGTCCTTCCTCGTGCACCATTGGCCGTACGCGCGTGTCAGCGCCTCATCCGCGTAGTCCTCCAGCAGCCGAGGACCGTCCACCTCCCCTCCACGCTGGGGGATGAGTCGTGAGGAGCCACGTTCATACCCATACACCCCACTCCGGGACGGAACGCCGAAGCGCTCCCGCGCGGTCTGCATGGGATTGCGAGAGGGGCGCACATCCCGAGCGAGCTCCGCGACGGCCTCCTCGAATTCGTCGTCTTCGAGTTCAGCCGCACTCACTTCCGCGTCAGGCTCCTCGTGAGGGGTGACGACGAAAGAGTCCTCCCCGGTCTCCAGCCGCACGACTCGACCCGTCGCGCAGCCGGTGACGGCCATCAACAGGAGCAGCGACACCACCCAACGAAGCGTCATGGTAGGCCCCGGCAAGAGGCCCGCGGCGAAGGCGGGCAACCCCAGGCAGTACCAGACGACACTGACAGACAACCCAAGGAGTACGGTCGCCTGCGCCATCCATGCCGCCGCTCCCCGGGATGGGAGCGGCGGCAAATACAGACACCAGCGACGACCTACCGCTTGAAGTGGTCCGCGATGACGCTGGCCACGCAGCACGTCAGCTTCTTGCCGGTGGGGACGTGCAGGAACTCGTTGGGGCCGTGCGCGTTGCTGCCCGGGCCCAACAGGCCGGTGATGAGGAATTGCGCCTCCGGGAAGCGCTCCCCCAGCATGCCCATGAACGGAATCGTGCCGCCCTCGCCCATCGCCATCGCCGGACGGCCGAAGTACGTGCCGGACGCGGACTCCACCGCGCGCGACAGCCAGCCCGCCAGCGGCGGCGCATCCCAGCCGACGCTCGCCTTGTCACCCTCGAAGCTCACCTTCGCGCCGTACGGCGGGTCCTTCTCCAGCGCCTCCTTGAGCGCCTTCTGCGCCGCCTTGGGCTCCAGCCTCGGAGGAATGCGCATGGACAGCTTCACCGTGGTGAAGGGCCGCAACACATTGCCCGCGCTCTGGAGCGGCGGCAGGCCATCCACGCCCGTCACCGACAGCGCCGGCCGCCACGTGCGGTTGAGCACCAGCTCCGAGCCGTCGTCCGACATGGGCTTCATCCCAGACACCCACGGGAACTTGCCGAAGACCTCCTCGCCCAGCACCTTCGCCGCCGAGCGCGCCTGCTCCTGCCGCTCCTTCGGAATCTCCACGTGAAGACCCTGCACCGTCACGCGGCCCGTGCCCTCGTCCTCCACCCGCGACAACACCTGACGCAGCACGCGGAAGGACGACGCCACGATTCCGCTCGCGTCACCGGAGTGCACACCCTCCGTGAGCACGTCCACGCGCAGGTTGCCCGCCACCATGCCGCGCAGCGACGTCGTCATCCAGAGCTGCTCGTAGTTCGCGCAGCCCGAGTCCAGGCACACCACCAGCGACGGCTTGCCGATGCGCGGCGCCAGCGCCTCGATGTACGCCGGCAAGTCGTAGCTGCCGCTCTCCTCGCACGCCTCGATGAGCACCACCGTGCGCGCGTGCGGCACGCCCTGCTCACGCAGCAGGCGCAGCGCCGTCAGCGACGCGAAGGCGGAGTAACCATCATCCGCGCCACCCCGGCCGTAGAGCTTGTCGCCCTCGCGCACGGGGGTCCACGGCGTCAGGCCCTCACGCCAGCCCGTCATCTCCGGCTGCTTGTCCAGGTGGCCGTACATCAGCACGGTGTCGTCGCCGCGCGTGCCGGGCACCTCCATGTAGATGACCGGAGTGCGGTCCTTCCCCTGCTCGTCCTTGAGGCGGATGACCTCCAACGTGAGGCCCGGCAGGTGCGGCGCCTGCGCGCGGCACCACTCCGCGATGAGCTGCACCGCGGCTTCCATGTGTCCGGCCTTCACCCAGTCCGGGTCGAAGGCAGGCGACTTGTTGGGGATGCGGATGTAGCGCTCGAGCGCCGGGAGGATTTCCTTCTCCCAGATGCGGTCGGAGGACTCGGTGGCGGTCTGGACATTCATGGCCGCGATGCTGAGCACGGGACGCCGCCTCTGTCGACACCGACAAACCCTGGGCGAAGCCGGTGGAGCCCCGCCCCACCGGCCTCCCCTGCTCCTGGCCTGATGGCCTCCATCGGTGGACCTGTCACGGCCCGCCCGCTGGCAGGGAGCACGAGGAACCACCGTGCCCCCAGGAAGCACCGCGTCAGCGCCCGCGCGTCACGGCTGGATTTCGCGGACCGTCAACCACTTGAAGTCCACGTCCGTGGCGTTGTCCCAGCGGAACGTGGCGATGGGACCGCCCCAGGTAATCGGCATGGCCCCGGTGGCGCCGCCGCAGTGCTGCGCGTCACCGCCCCAGGTGCCCGAGTCCACCATGTCGTAGACCTTCTTCCACGTCACCTTGTCGGCGTTCTCGTTGACGTACATCTCCAGCCGCACGGCCTCCTTGCCGCTGACGGTGGTGTTGCGCATCACCGCCTTGAAGCCCACCCAGCGGCCCTTCAGCGCCGACGTGGCCGTCTTGTACGACGCCTGCTCGTAGGAGACATGCCACGTCTCCTTCTGCCAGCGGGCGCGGCCGTCATAGTGCAGGCCCGCCTTGTAGCTGCTGCCCTCGCAGCCGGAGTGGTCGTCGTTGTGCTTGCCGCCCCGCGCGTACCAGTCGAAGTTGTCCTTCACGTCGGACGTGGCGTTGAGCTTCACGAAGCCCGTCATCTCCACGTTGCGCCAGTCATTGGCCGCCTGCATGTAGCCCCGGCTCGCCAGCACGTCCCGGTCGTACGTGGGAATCTTCCGGTCGTCGTAGCCGGTGGAGGTGTAGACGAGCAGCCGCACCGCGCTGTTCTTTATCTTCCACGAGCCATCCGAGTTGCGAGTAATCGTCTTCTGCGGATTGAAGCGCGCATCCGACGTCGCGTTGTCCGCCAGCGACCACGCCTCGCCGCCGCTCTTGGACGGGTAGAGCATCGTCACGCCGAACTTGTCCTTGCTCGTGGACGGCGGCGTGACGACGTCGGTGGTGAGGGCCGCCAGCTCGGAGATGCTCGCCCAGGTATTCATCGTGCTGCCGTTGACGGTGATGCGCACGTAGCGCGCACTCACGGGGGAGAAGGACACGCGCTCGAAGGCCGTGCTCTTCCCGGACGAGCTGCCCGAGGACACCTGCGTCCATGCGCTGCCGTCCGGGGAGGTGGAGACGACGAACTTGCTGGAGCGCTCATTGCCTCGGAACCAGGCGATGTCCACCGCGCTCACCGACTTCACGGCGCCCAAATCACCACGCAGCCACTGCCCCACGCCGTCGCTGGACCAGCGCGTGGCGAGGTTTCCGTCGATGGCATTGGAGGGAACGTTGCCGTCGTTCCCGCTGGCGGTGACGGCGACGAAGCCGCCCGCGGCCAGCACGGGCGTGGTGAGCGCGAAGGCCGCGAGCGCGAGCGCGCGATACGGCATGCGCCAGCGAACTCCCATCCGGGATGAGGTCCTGTGGTGTGGATTCAAGTTGCTACCTCGAGTGAGGCCACCGAGGGCCACGACCCACCGGACGGACAGCACCGCCCCGGCACGCCGCGTTCCCCCCGCGGCGCGTTGGCTTTCCTCCGTCGACGCGCGCCAGGGAGCTCAGGTCTCCTCACGACACGCCGCCCACGGTGTTGATGTCTCAACGTTCGAACTGCGGCGCCAATACCCGAGGGGGTGATAGGTCATTCCCATCGCCCACCCCCTCGAGCAAGCCCGCGCTTGTCCGGACGCCAGGGCCACTACCGCTGACTCGCGAAGCGCAACACGATGGCGGACGGCCCTTCCAGGCGCACGACTCCGTCCTGGAGGGGAGAGGTCCTGGTGTCTCCCCCGAAGCGGGGCGACTCGCTCCACAGCACGACTTCAGCGTCGGGAGGGACGCGGTGCTCCACCTTCCCGCGAAGGCCGAGCAACACCTGGAGCACCTGCCCGCCTCCTCGCCGCTCCAGCACCAGCGCCTCCGGCCCCACGACCCGCGCGTCGTACGTGCCGCGTCGCGCGTCCTTCAACGCGGGCTCCGTCGCGCGCAGCCGGAGCAGCTCTCGGTAGAGCGCGCGGATGCCCGAGTGCCCCGGCTTCTGGGCCTCGCTCCAGTCCAGCCGGGAGCGCGCGAAGGTGTCCTCCGCCTGCGGGTCCGGCACCTGCTCGCCCGCGAAGCGCGTGAAGCCCGCGAACTCCTTGCGCCGGCCCTCGGTGACGAGCCGGCCCAGCTCCTCGTTGTGGTCCGTGAAGTAGAGGAACGGCGTGCTCGCGTTCCACTCCTGCCCCATGAAGAGCAGCGGCGTGTAGGGCGACAGCAGCAGCAACGCGCTCATCGCGCGGAAGGCCGCGGGGGACACGTCATGCCCCAGTCGCTCGCCCAGCGCGCGGTTGCCCACCTGGTCATGATTCTGGAGGCAGTACACGAAGGCCGAAGGAGCAAGGCCCTCCGCGCGCGTGCCTCGCGCATGCCCCTGGTTCTTCGACACCTGGCCCTCGTAGAACCAGCCCTGGCGCAGCGTGCGCGCCAGGTCCTCCGCGCTGCCCGTGTAGTCCTGGAAGTAGCTCTCGCTGTCCCCCGCGAAGGCGCGCCGCATCTGGTGGTGGAAGTCATCCGCCCAGACGCCGTCCAGCCCGTGGCCTCCCTCGGACGCGGGCAGCATGAGGCGGCGCTCGTTGCGCTCGTCCTCGGCGATGACGATGACCCGGCGTCCCGGGGCGCTGGCCCGGGCACGCTCGGCGATTTCGGTGAGCAGGTGCGGCGCTGTCTCATCGACGATGGCGTGCGCCGCGTCCAGGCGCAGGCCGTCCAGGTGGTAGTCGCGAATCCACATCTCCACGTTGGAGAGCACCATCTCCCGCACGGGCCGGCTGTCCTCGCCGTCGTAGTTCACCGCGTCGCCCCACGGCGTGTGGTGGCGTCCGGTGAAGTAGTGCGGCGAGTACGCGCGCAGGTAGTTCCCGTCCGGCCCGAAGTGGTTGTAGACGGCGTCCAGCAACACGCCCAGGCCCTGCGCGTGCGCGGCGTCCACCAACCGGCGCAGTCCCATGGGCCCGCCATACACCTGCGCGGGCGCGAAGAGGTCCACCCCGTCGTAGCCCCAGTTGCGAGTGCCCGGGAAGCTGGCCACCGGCAGCAGCTCCAGCGCGGTGATGCCCAGCTCCTTCAGCTCGGGCAGCTTGGAGATGAGCGCCTCGAAGGTGCCTTCGGGCGTGGCGGTGCCCACGTGCACCTCGTAGAGGACAAGGTCCTGGGGCTCCACGCCCTTCCAGCCGGCGTCCGTCCACGCGAAGTCCGGCACCACGACTTCCGACGGGCCGTGCACGCCCTGCGGCTGCGAGCGGGACCACGGGTCCGGAAAGGGCCCCGCGCCATCCACGCGCAGCTTGTAGCGCACGCCCGCGCCCTGCCCCTCCAGCACCGCGCTGAAGTAGCCGTCGCGCTCCGCCGCCATCGGCAGCACGCGGCCCGGCTCGCCGCGCGCGTCGTGCAGCACCACCTCCACGCGCTCGTGACTGGGAGCCCAGACGCGCCACCGCACCTTCGGGCCTTCTTCCACCCACGCACCCAGCGAGGGAACCTTCGCCTGCTTCGCGTCCGCCTTCTTCTCCGCCAGAGCACCCATTTGTGTGTTCTGTAATGCGCCCGGGTTCCTCCGGGGAGCACTTGCGCGAAGTCGAAGCGCACTCTCCCATCAGAGATGTTCACGGGTGGGCGTTCACACGCGGCAGGCGCCCCTCACGTCGGCCGCCCGCTCAAGCGGGCTCGCGGTGCAGCAGGAAGGGGACCGTGAGGTGGCGCAGCACCGGCAGCTCCAGGTGCGTCATCGCCAGCAGCGTGCGCCCCTCCAGCCAGCGCAGCTCGTCCACCCAGGGACGCCACTGCCTGCCCACCTCCGGCGTGTACTCCACCTGGAGCGACGTGCGCCCGTCCACCCGCGACGTCCCCTCGCGAATCACCAACGGCACGGCCCGCCAGATGCCGCCCACGCGGTTCACGAGGTTCGCCCCCTCTCGTCCCCCGGGGGCGATGTCCTTGCCCCACCAGCCTCGCATCCCCAGCACGCCCAGCAGTCGCAGCGCGAGGCCCTGGAACCAGGCGGGGCCCAACAGCTCCGCCCGGTAGCGTCCCGGCAGTGCCTCCCGGGTGGGCGTGGGCAGACGGGTGAACAACAAGCGCCACTCGCGCAGCGTGTGGTGCTCCGGCGCGAGCGCGAGGGGAGGTGCGACCTGGGTCGTGAGGCTCATGCCCGGACGCTAAGCAGCGTGTCCTGGCGCGCGCAGCCGTCCGCGCCCGCTCGCCCGTCCCGCGAGGGGGCTGATTCGCCCCTGTGTCCATCCATGACGGGGGCGCGGAAGGCACGAGGTCGTCGGCCTGCTTGTGGACGCCCCGAGCCGCCTGGATGATGCGGCCCCGGTCCGGAAGCCTTCCGGTCCGCCCTCCCTGGAGCCGCCTGGAAAATGACTGTCGCCCGCCATGGCCTGGAGTCACGGCCTGTCCCTCGCGGTGAGGATGTCCGCGAGCGTGTCGCGGCCCTGGAAGTCCTCTCCCCCCGCGAAATCGACGCGCGGCTCACGGACCTGGGCTACCGGGGGCAGGAGGAGGCGCGCCGCGCGGCCTCCGTGCTGGCCTACCGCCACCTGCGCCGCATCCGCCGCCTGCACCTGGAGGGACTCGCGCCCGAGCCGGGCCTGCGCGAGAACTGCATGTTCCTGGGGCCCACCGGCTCCGGCAAGACGTTCCTCGTGGAGCTCTTGTTCCGCGAAATCCTCGCCGTGCCCACGGTGCTGGCGGACGCCACCCAGTTCTCCGAGACGGGCTACGTGGGCGACGACGTCAACACGCTCCTGTCGCGCCTGTATGAAGTCGCCGACAAGGACGCGGACTGGGCCGCGTGCGGCGTCATCTGCATGGACGAGTTCGACAAGCTCGCCACCAGCCGCTCCGACAGCCGCTTCGCCGGACAGCAGACCACCAAGGACGTCAGCGGCTTCGGCGTGCAGCGCAGCCTCCTGCATCTGCTCTCCGCCGCCAACGCGGACTTCCCTCCGGACTTCGGCTTCACCAGCCGGCTCCAGCCGGACACGATGGAGCTGTCCTGTGTCACGTTCATCGCCTGCGGCGCCTTCAGCGGCCTGCGCTCCACGGCGGAGGGCATGACGCGCACGGAGCGCCTGGGCTTCGGCCGCGAGCCCCAGCACACGCCCGAGGAGTCCATCGCCGTGGCCGTCACCCAGGAGCAGCTGGAGCAGACGACGGCCTTCGCGCGCTACGGCTTCATCCCGGAGCTCATCGGCCGCTTCAACCGGCTGGTCTCCTTCACGCCGCTGGACGCGGCCACGCTGGGCGACATCCTCCAGAACAACGTGCTGCGCTCATACGAGCGCGAGTTCGAGCAGGAGGGTCTGCGCCTCCAGGTGGAGCCCTCCGTGCGCGAGCACATCGTGACGCGCGCGCTCAAGCGCGAGACGGGCGCGCGCGGCCTGCGCACCACCCTGGGCCCCCTGCTGGAGCAGACGGCCTACGAGCACTTCGGCCGGCAGGGCACCGCCTCCACGGTGCGCCTGGTGCTGGAAGGCGACTCGGTGCGCTCCCTCACCGAATAGCGCCCCAGGGCCCGCGAGCCAGCGGGAGCTTGTCGGCGGCTCGGACGGCGAGCAGGAGGGCGGGCCCGGCTGCGTCCAGGCCCGCACGAGCCTTACGGTCTACTCGGGAACGCCAACACCGGAGGGACACACACATGGCTCACACGGACCACACGCGAGAGATTCCCCGGGAGGGCTGGGCGGACTATCTGGCGCTGCTCTCCAACATGGAGAAGGAGCACCCGGTTCGCATCGAGGTGGAGGGGCTGGACCTGGGAGCGCAGTCGGCCGTCAAGGGCGGGGCGCTGGTGGAGATCAGCCTGGAGGAGAAGGGCAGCGACAAGGGCGTCGTGGCCATCATCATCGACAACCCGGACGGGGAAGACACCCACCGCATCCAGAAGCCGGAACACATCTACGCGGACGAGAGCGAGAGCGGCGAGTTGGAGTGCCTCGATATCGAAAGCGCCGAGGACAACACCAAGACGCTCATCTACTTCGGCGAGGCCGCCACGGCCGGCGCGCGAAACATGGACTGACGGGCACGGCCACGCAGAAAGGCCGGAAGGCACCCCCCTCCGCGGGAGAAGGAACCTTCCGGCCTGGGGCCTCGGCCCCCACCGCCACTCACGTGACGAGGGGAGCCTTGGCCGGGTGAGTCGAACTCAAATCACGGATACAGAGCGCGAGCGCCCGTCTTGTCCAGGCTGGTCAGGACGAGGTCGCCCGTCTGCGTGCCACGGCACTGGGGGTAGTGCATGACGGAGGCGCTGTCGTACGCCGTCAGCGCGCGCCACTGCGCGTCCTCGTAGCAGCCCGTGCTGGACAGGCGGGTGTGCTCGTGACGGAAGCCGAGCGTGTGGCCCAGCTCGTGGCGCAGGATGCCCGCCAGCGTCCAGGGCGAGATGCTGCCGAACGCCGTGTTGTCGATGAGGACGTTGCGGCCCGAGCGAGCCGAGCCGGGGAAGAACGCGCGCGCCAGGTACTGGCCACCGGAGTTCACCGGACGCACGTCGAACAGCACGCCCGCCTGGCTCGCCGTGCAGCTCGCGTCGTACGAGGTGCTGTGGACGAAGTTCACGCTCGCGGTGGCCTCCCAGGCCGCCGTCGCGCTGTTCATCGCCGTGACGACCTTCGCCTTGTTCGTCGTGCCGAAGGTGCTGCTCACGCAGTACGTCAGCGAGCCCTTCTGCGTGGAGCTCCACTTGCGGTCATTCGCCGTGCCACCGCCGACGTTGTACACGGCCAGGCCGTCGTGGTTCTTGCCCTCGTCCGTGACGACGTTGTTGTCGAAGTAGGCGCGCAGCTCCTCCTCGCTGTCCACGGCCTGGTCCATGTCGAAGATCCACTTGCCTTCGGGATCCTGCACGGCACTCGCGCGGAACTCCTCCCACGTCATCTTCGGCGCCTGCGTCTCGGAGGCCTCGGGACCACCACACGCGGTCCCCAGAAGAGCGACACCAGCCAGCAACGCCATCGAGCGGAACTTGAGCATTCGGATTTCCTTGGACCAGCAACTGCGGGGGATGCGCCCTCCACCTGGTTCCTCCACCAGCCGCGGCACGGCGCGCCCTGCCCATGAGCAACTGTCGGGCCAAGAACGTCTTACAATGGCAAAAACCGCTATAAAGGATTAACCTGGAGTATCCGCACTCCAGGTCTTGAGGCCCGATTGTAAATGGACCTGACATGGGGTTCTGGAACCTGCTGGAAGAACTGGAGTTTCTTCTCGTCGGCGGGACTGTTCGAGAACCGGACAATGCTGTCCGCGAATCAGTCAACCGCCCCGGGGTCGAAGGAAACCTGGACAGGGGCCCCTCGCACTCGCATCCGGAGCGGAAAGGGTCAATCACCATGCACGCGCCGTCAGGATGCGTCAAGCGGCTCCGACGCGGCGCGGCCTGACAGTGGCGGGGCGCACCGCGCTGCGCCGTGGCGGGTGTCCCGTGTATAGCCGGAGGGCTCCGTGTCCTCTTTCCTGTTCGACATGTCCGTGGTGGTCACCTGGCTGGAGGCGGCGTGGCCGCACGTGGCGGCGGTGCTGACGGTGCTGGTGAGCGTGCTGACCAGCACGCACGTGGTGCTGCGCAAGCGGGACGTGCGCGCGGCGGTGGGCTGGGTGGGATTGGTGTGGCTGGTGCCGGTGCTCGGCGCGGTGCTCTATCTGTTGTTGGGCATCAATCGCATCCGCCGGCGCGCTCGCTCGCTGACGCCCCGGCGTGAGCACGGGCTGTTCCCGCCCATCCGCGGCGTGGAGGCGGTGGTGGCGGAGGGCGTGTCGCGGGTGAAGCCGGAGGTCGCCCACCTGGCGCCGCTGGCGCGCCTGGGGGACGCGGTGCTGCACCGGCCGCTGCTGCCCGGCAATCGAATCACGGTGCTGGAGTCCCGGACGGACGCCTACCCGGCCATGCTGGAGGCGATAGCAGGCGCGCGCACGTCCATCTCGCTGTGCAGCTACATCTTCGACAACGACATGGCGGGCCGGCACTTCGCGAGGGCGCTGGGCGAGGCGGTGCGGCGCGGGGTGCAGACGCGGGTGCTGGTGGACGCGGTGGGCGCGCGCTACACGTGGCCGACGATTCTGGGCCGCCTCAAGCGCGAGGGCATCCACGCCGCGCGCTTCCTGCCCTCGTTGATGCCCTACCGGCTGCCCTTCATGAACCTGCGCAACCACCGCAAGGTGCTGGTGGTGGACGGGCGCGTGGGCTTCACGGGCGGGATGAACATCCGCGAGCACTTCTGGCCGGGCGAGCAGGCCGCGCGTGACTTGCACTTCCGCCTGGAGGGCCCGGTGGTGGCGCAGCTGCAGGAGACCTTCGCCGAGGACTGGGTCTTCACCACGCGGGAGAAGCTGACGGGGGACGCGTGGTTTCCGGAGCACGCGCCAGTGGGCGCGGTGCTGGCGCGGGGGATTCCGGACGGGCCGGACGAGGACTTCGAGAAGCTGCGCACGGTGTTGCTCGGGGCGCTGTCCATCGCGCGGACGTCGGTGCGCATCGTCACGCCGTACTTCCTGCCGGACGCGGCGCTCATCACCGCGCTCAACGTGGCGGCGCTGCGCGGCGTGCGCGTGGACGTGGTGCTGCCCCGGAAGGGAAACCTGCCGGTGGTGCAGTGGGCCAGCACCGCGCAGCTCTGGCAGGTGCTGGCGTCGGGGTGCCGGGTGTTCCTCACCGAGCCCCCCTTCGACCACACCAAGCTGATGGTGGTGGATGGAGAGTGGGGGCTCATCGGCTCTGCGAACTGGGACCCGCGCTCGCTGCGGCTCAACTTCGAGCTGAACGTGGAGTGCTACGACGCGGAGCTGGCGGGGCGGCTGAACGCGGTGGTGGAGGAGCGGCTGTCACGCTCGCGGCCCCTCAGCCGCGAGCAGGTGGATGGCCGGCCCCTGCCCATCCGATTGAGGGATGGGCTGGCCCGGCTCCTGTCTCCGTACCTCTAGCGGGCGCGGCGACTCACAGCAGCGCGCGCCGCATCTTCCAGAAGGTCTCCTTGGCGGTGCGGAACGCCGTGGAGTCCGACGGCAGGAGCGTGCGCAGCAGCTCCGCCGACTGCGTCTGGAGCGGCCTCACGCAGTGCGCCTCCACCTGGCCGCGCAGGAAGCCCACCGGGTCCCTGCGGCGGTACTCGGAGAAGTAGGTCTTCAGCTCGTTGCGCGTGCGGGCCTTGCCGTTGTCCGCGTACTTGGCCACGTAGGGGCTGAAGTCCGGGTACAGCCGCCCCTCGCCGAAGTCGCCGTGCAGCGTCGTCTTCATGAAGTTGCCGATGAGCAGGTCATCGAAGACGCGGTAGCGCACGGCCGTCATCAGCGAGTTGCGCGGGGCCTCGAAGGTGATGCCCCGGCGGAAGCGGCGGGTGTGGAACTCGATGACGTGGTCCTGGCCGCCCACGCGGAAGCGGAGGAAGTCGAGCACGGAGCCCAGGTGCTCAATCCCGCCGAAGTACTCGCGCAGCGTCCGGGCCTCGTCGGCCTCCAGCATCTCGTTCCAGTCGTCGCCGAACTCCTTCGGGTCCACCGGCAGCAGCGCGCGCTCCGTGGGGCGGATGAGCTGCTTGTCGTCCTTGGAGAAGTCGCAGCGGATGAAGGCGGGCAGGAGCGTGCACGTCTCGGACTCGAAGCCCCGACTGTAGTCGTCGAGCGTCGTCGTGTACTCGGAGGCCCACATGGAGTCGGCGCGCTGGTACTTGTGCATGGAGCTGAAGGGCACGAAGTAGCGCGCGCCGTAGAACTCCGCCTGCCGGGCGATGGTGCGTCCCACCGGCGTCTTCGCCGCGGCGTAGGGAATGACTCGCTGCCCGTCCTCGGTGAAGTAGTTGATCATGTCCGCGTCGCCGTAGCCGGACAGGGCCAGCAGGTACGACTCGTCGTACCGGCGCACCATGCTTCGCACGAAGCGGCCCCAGCCCCGGTCGCCTGCGTCGTTGAGGTTGACGAGGAGCCGCCCGTCCACGTCGACCAGGAGCACCGCGTCCTGGTTCATGTCCGGGATGCACAGGACGCGGATGCGCGGGGACAGCTGCGTCCACACGCGGTCCACCAGCACGTGCACGTTGAAGCCCTGCTCACGCAGGTCATCGCGGATGCGCCCGCCGAAGTGGTTGGGCACCAGAATCGTCTGCTCGCGCAGCTTCTCCAGTGACTCCGCGCTCAGGTGGTCCGGGTGGCCATGGGACAGCCACACGTACTGACAGCGCTGGATGGTGTCTCGCACCTCCTCGGGAATGTCGTGGGACAGCGTCCAGCTCCCGAAGTATGCGGCGCCGTGAGTCCATGGGTCGGTGACCAGCACCGGTCCGTTGTCGTGGCAGATGAGTGTGGCGTTTCCGATTGTCTCGAATCCGAGTTCCATCTTCCGCTCCCCCCTCGTGCTCCTGTTGCGGTTGCTCGCCATCGCGGTAGCTGGACCGAAAGGTGACGCAGGGGCTTGGGGCGACACAGTGCCCTCGCGGGCAGCGAAAAGGACTTCGCGCCCGGCAGGTTGCTCCGAGCGGGGAGCGAGAGAAGATGTTTTCCACGAGCGTGCCGCCACCCGTGCCCGTGCGCGGCGAGGATGCGGCCCGCGAGGACGCTGGGCCCCCCTTGCGAGGGTGGACTGGAGCCGCCGGAGCCCTCCGAGTCACCCGTCAATGGCGCGAAGCCGTGGGTCTGCTCGGCAGCCCTCGCGCGGGGGGAGACGGGCGAGTGAGCCCGTGGCACGCCCTCCCTTGCGTCGAGTGAGGGTCGGCCCGGGCACGTGGTGACATGGGCCCATGTCCAGGTAGGCCCCGGTGCCGGTTCCCGCGAGTACACGAGCGTCTCGCGGGGGGCGTGTCGGTCAGCGCTTGCGAGCGACGAGCGAGAGAATCTGCGAACCGTAGCGCTCGGTGAGGGCCGGCCCGACGCCGTGGATGGCCATCAGCGCCGCGCCGTTCTCCGGTCGCGCCGCGGCGATGGCGCCCAGCACCCGGTCCGTGAGGATGCGGAACGCGGGCACCTTGCGCTTGCGCGCCTCCGCGAGCCGCCAGGCCTTCAGCGAGTCCACCAAGCCTGGAGGCGCCTCCACCTGCTCCGCACCTCGACCGCTCCGGCTCCGCGTGCCCCGGCCTTCCGTCTCCACGGGCGCGGCGTCATCCAGCTCCACGCGGCGCCCCCGAGCCCCCTTGCTCTCCGAGGCTGGAGCGCGGGCGGTCCACGCGCCGGAGTCGGCCCGCTCCGCGGCGCCTCCGCGGGACGCATTCCAGGACGACCGCTGGTCGAAGTCCTCGGAGGGAGGAGACGCGCGCCACTGTCGCGCGGCGCTCGCCTCACCCGTGCCCCGTCCCTTGGCGCTTGCCCGAGTCGGACGCTTGGCTGCCTTTCCGCTCGCCGTTTTGGTCTTCCCGCGCTTGCGCTTGGTCGCCTTCTCCAGCGCGAGCGGAAGGACGACGTGCTGGGGGTCCACCGCGCGGGTGCGCCGACCCTCGTCCGTCAGCGACACGCGCTGGAAGGAGATGACCTGTCCGTCCTTGTCGAACGAGTCGACCTCCAGCCGCGTCAGCCCGGCGCGCACCAGCCCTCCAACGAGCCGCTCGAAGTCGCGACGTGGGAGCGCATCCCCGAACAGCTCCCGGTGGAGCCGGCCCGTGGCCTGTCCATCGCGCTCCTGGAGCGACTCCAGGATGCGCTCCAGCCAGTGCCGCTCCGCCGCCGAGGGCTCCGCGAAGCGCAGCGTGGCGCACGACTCCGGGGCGCACACGTCACACAGGCCGCACGCCTCACCGGAGTCCTGGGTGTCACCGAAGTGCCCCACCAGTTGCTTCATGCGGCAGCCATGGGCCTCGGCATAGCGACCCATCTGCTCCAGGTGCAGCAGCTTGCGCTCGCGCTGCGCGGTGTAGGCGGCGGACCAGTTGGGTCGCCCGCGTCGCACCGTCTCGTCGGGCGTCATCACCACACCGCCGTGAATCCACAGCTGCTCCAGCGCCTTGTCGAAGATCTCCGGGTCTCCGCGCACGCGCCCTTGGAGTGCCTGCTTGGGCTCCGGCTCCATCGACGTGGACTGGAACAGCCGCTCCAGCACGTAGGCCTCGGGATAGTCGCGCTTGTGGAAGAACTCGTGCGTGCGCCGGTCGATGTACGAGTGCAGCAGCACCGCACGGGCTGGCTTGCCGTCACGGCCCGCGCGCCCCAGCTCCTGGTAGTAGCCCTCCAGGCTCGCGGGCAGCGCGGCGTGGATGACGGTGCGGACATCCGGCTTGTCGATGCCCATGCCGAACGCCGTGGTGGCGACGATGACCTCCAGCGAGCCTCGGAGGAACTCGGCCTGGACCCTGTCGCGGTTCTCCGGTGGAAGCCCCGCGTGGTACGCGGCCGAGGGGAAGTCGCCGGCCAGCATCTCCGCGAGCTGCTCGGCGTGCTTGCGCGTGGCGGCGTAGACGATGGCGGGACGGTTCTCCTCGTCCTGGAGCAGCCCGTGGATGGCGTCGCCGCGAGCGCCGGGGTTCAGCTCGCGCACCTCGATGGCGATGTTGGTGCGGCGGAAGCCATGGATGAAGGTGCGCGCGCGGCCTCCCGCACCCAGGAGGCCGAGCTGCTGGACGATGTCCCGCTGCACGTCGGGCGTGGCGGTGGCGGTGAGGGCCACCACGGGCGCGGGGCGGAGCAGCGGGAGCCGCGAGCCGAGCAGTCGGTAGTCGGGGCGGAAGTCATGGCCCCACTGGGAGATGCAGTGCGCCTCGTCGATGGCGATGAGCGTGGGCGGACGTCGCGCCAGGAACTCCACGAAGCCCGGCACACCGAGTCGCTCGGGAGCGATGAACAGGAAGTCGAGCTTCCCTTCCAGGTAGTCGAAGCACACCTGTCGTGAGGTGGCCCTGTCTCGCCCGGAGTGGATGCGGTCCGCCGCGAAGCCGAGCGACTGGAGCCGCAGCACCTGGTCCTCCATCAGCGCGATGAGCGGACTGACGACGATGGTCGTCCCCGCGCGAGCCAGACCGGGGAGCTGGTAGCAGAGTGACTTGCCCGCGCCCGTGGGCATGACGAGCAGCAGGTCCTCGCCCGCGGTGGCCGCGCGACAGACGGCCTCCTGGTAGGGGCGGAACTCGGAGAAGCCGAAGGCCTCTTTCAGGAGGGGGCGGAGCCTGTCCGGTGGAGTGGGCGCACGAGGCACCCGGTCGGGCCGCTGGCCCGGTGGTGGCGCGAGCCCTCCGCGAGAGGACGAGGTCCCGCGCGACGCACTCGCCCCCAGCGTCCCCGGCCGGCGGGGCGTCATCGCCACTCCCGCGTCCGAAAAGGCCGCGCTCTGTGCTCGGCGGGAGCTGGGTGCCGCGCCTGAGTCCGAGAACGACTCCGCGCGACGAGCACCGCCCACGCTGGAGTCCGAGAACGACTGGGGCTCTGCGCGCCAAGCACCGCCCGCGCTTGAGTCCGCGAACGACGGTGACTCCGTGCGACGCGCACCGCCCGCGCTTGAGTCCGCGAACGACTGAGACTCCGTGCGACGCGCACCACCGCTCACGCTCGAATCCGTGAACGCAAAGGACTCAGACCGACGAGCGCCGCCACTCGCGCCCGGCTCCGAGAACGACAAGGACCCTGTGCGCTGAGCACCACCACCCGCGCCCGACTCCGCGAAGGCGGCACTCCGCGTACCCCGCGAGCTCATCCCTCCGAGCAAGTCCGACGCTACGGGCCCATCCACACGCTGGGCACCACGTCCTCCGCTTACATCCACGCCAGCGGCCTCGCCCATACGACGCGAGCCACCCGCGCTCGCCTCGGCGTACCCGCCACTCCCCACCCCCGACCGCTCACGAAACGCCACTGTCCCCTCCCCGCCCCCATCCATCCCTCGCCCTGCCCCCGCGCCACGCGACATCGAGGCCCCATAGGGCATCGCCTGAGCCGGGCCCGTGGGCCCATGGCCCACCACCTCGGTGACATACTTCTCGATGCCCCGGATGAACTCGTCCAGCCGGCCTTCGCCCCGCTCGATGCGCTGAAGCCAGGCTTCCCACTGGCCCGTCATCGCCGGCGTCTTCACGTCCGGGTGCACCACCTGGATGAGGTGCAGCCCCTTCTCCGTGGCCTCCAGCACCTTCCCCGAGCGGACGAGGTACTCCCGGTCCAGCAACACCTCGATGATGGACGCACGCGTGGCGGGCGTCCCCAGCCCCGTCTCGCGCATCGCATCCGCCAGCTCCTTCTCGTCCAGCGCCCTGCCCGCCGTCTCCATCGCCGTCAGCAGCGACGCATCCGTGAAGCGCGGAGGCGGACGCGTGCGCTTCTTCACCGCCTTCACGTCCTCCACCTTCTGCGGCTGCCCCCGCTCCAACCCCGACGGCAACGACTGAGGCTCGTCGTCCGGCTCCGCGTCCTCGTCACCCTTGCGAGACTCGGCCTTCGGTTTCGGCGCCTTCTTGCCTCCGCCGATATCCAGCACCTTCCAGCCCACCCGCTCCACCTGGGTGCCCGTGCTCTGGAAGCGGTCCACCACGGGCACCGCGCTCTGGGGCCCCGGCGACATCACCGCCGTCACCACCGTGGTCACCCGCCACACGTGGTCCTCGTGCCACGCCTGGAGCAACCGCCGGCACACCAGGTCATAGACGCGCTGCTCGTCCGGAGACAGCCGCAGCCCCTGCGGCGACGTGGGCGTCGGGATGATGGCGTGGTGGTCCGTCACCTTCGCGTCATCCACGTAGCGCCGACCCAGGGGCCTCGCGCCCGTCCCTGGCGCCAGGTCCTCCTCGTAGGGCCCGCGCACGGTGTTCACCACTTCCGGCAGCGTGTCAGCCACCGTCTGCGACAGGTGCCGGCTCGCGGTGCGCGGATAGCTCAAGAGCTTGTGCTTCTCGTAGAGCGCCTGCGCCACCTCCAGCGTGCGCTGCGCGCTGAAGCCATACAGCCGGTTCGCGTGACGCTGCAGCTCCGTCAAGTCGTAGAGCAGCGGGGGAGCCATCTTCTTCTCCTCCGCGTCCAGCGATTCAATGGCGGCCCGCCCGCGCTTCACCCGGTCGATGACGGCCTGCGCATCCACCCCGTCCGCGTCCAGCCTCCGCGACTCGCGCACGCCCTCCATGCCCGGCGGAATCACGGGCCTGCCATCCGGCCCCGAGCGGAACCACGTCCCGTCATACCGGGCCCCCGCCGCCACGCCCTTCCCCTGCGGCGCGAAGGTGGCCACCACCTCCAGATAGTCCCGGGGAACGAAGCTGCGGATGGCCAGCTCCCGCTCCACCACCATGGCCAGCGTGGGCGTCTGCACCCGCCCCACGCTCAGCATCTCCCCCTGCCCCCCGTGCGCCAGCGTGTACAGGCGCGACAGGTTCATCCCCACCAGCCAGTCCGCGCGGCTGCGGCCCATCGCCGCCGAGGCGAGCGAGTCATACTCCCGCCCCTCCTTGAGCTGCCGGAACCCATCCCGGATGGCGCGCTCCGTCAGCGACGACACCCACAGCCGCCGCACCGGCTTGCGGCACCCCGCCGCCTCATAGATGTAGCGGAAGATGAGCTCTCCCTCGCGGCCCGCGTCCGTGGCGCACACCACCCCGCCCACGTCCGGCGAGGTCAGCACCCGGCGCACCACGTCGAACTGGGAGCGCGTCTGCTCGGAGACCACCAGCGGCCAGTCCCCCGGCAGCATCGGCAGGAGCGAGCGGCTCCACTTCTTCCAGTCCGGTCGAATCTCGTGCGGCTGCGCCAGCCCCACCAGGTGGCCAATCGCCCACGTCACCACATAGCCGTTGCCGCGCAGGAAGCCGTCACCCCGCTCCTGCGCCCCCAGCACCCGGGCGATGTCGCGCGCCACGGACGGCTTCTCCGCCAGCACCGCCAGCAGGGACGCACGCCCCGAGCCCCGGCCCGCGCCCTCCATACCGCCTCGCCTGTCCTCGCCGGGCGACTCGCCCATCGCTTCCCACCTCATGAAACCAGTCCCCTCCCGCCCCACCCGCCACCACCCGGGAAGCCAACCCCCGAGCCCACGTCTCGACCCACTTCCCTACCGCGTCAGGCTGACATGGCCAGCCCCTCGCTGTCCCTACCCGTGACGCCCGTCCGCCGCCCGTCCAGCCGAGGAAAATCGCCCTCCTCCACCCCCCCTCGTCTCCCGCGCACCCGACGACCTCCCGGGTCACCACACCAAGGGTGGAATCCGGCACGTTCAGCCCGCCGCCAGGTCGCTCGGGAAGCTGGCGCGTTCGCGCAAGCGTTTGGCGCTAACGCGGAAAACTCATTCTACCGACTGAGCCAGTATGCCCTGGTCGACACGCGCCACGGCGCGGGTCTCACGGGGGGATGCAGTCAACGATGGTGCGAAGGGAGAGACGAATGTCGCACGTCGCGCATGAGTCGGGCCAGCGGGTTCCGGGGGGAAGCGCGAGGCCAGACGGTGTGAAGCGTGGGGGAAGGGGACGGGGAGTCACGGCCCGGAAGGCGGGGACTCGCATCAGCAGAGGGGAGCGCGCAAGCGCACTGGAAGCACAAGAGGGGGACATCGCGGTACCCGAGCTGAACGCCTTCGCGGGGGCGAAGCGCAGACAGCTCGCGGTGCTGATGAAGTCCAGAGCACTGGGACTGCTCCGGGGGGAGATGGACCTTGTAACGCGGGTGGCGTCCATGCGCCCGCAGACGTTTGGCTGGGCGCAGACCCTGGCGCGATTGCGAGCGAGCTCGCGTCCCGCCGAGTACTGGCCTTAGCCCGATTCAAGGGGTGTTGGTGCTTGGGGCACCGCGACATCCTGAAAGCAGAGCAGTTCGGCATGCGCACCGGGGGGCGCGCACGTTCGTGAAGTCACAGCTTCGCTGGAGGGGTCCAAGGCCCTCCTGACACCAACAGGGCGGGTAGGAAGATGGCGCCGCGGGGGCGGTGCCATCCGTGGCAGGGGGACCCGGGGGTGACGCTCTTCAGAGGGGGAGAGCGAACCTGAGCAAGGGTCATTCCGGGGGGTGCTCCGAGCTCATCGGGGCATCCCCCGTTGCTTTTTCGCGGGTCACCACGGCTCCCGCTTCCGCCGCTTCACTCCACGCGCAGCATCACGCTGCCGGTGAGGGTGCGGTTCAGGGTGAGCCACAGCGCGTCGCCCGCGTCGTCCACGGAGGCGAAGTAGTCCGCGTCGGCGGCGAGCACCTGCTCGTCCAGCAGCACGCGCGACGGCGGCGTGGACAGGGTGTAGCCGCGCAGCACCAGCACCGGGCGCTCCAGGCCGTCACGGCCGGAGTCGAAGCGCAGCCGCGCGCGGTTGCCCGTCACGCGGGCCTCCCACGTCGCATACACGGGGTTGTAGCCGGGCACGGCGAAGGGCACGGAGTCCGAGCGACCGACGCCGCCGGGCCCTTGCGTGGCCACGGTGCCCTCGGTGGCGGACAGGCGCACGGCCTGCCAGGACTCGACCTCCGAGGCGCGCTTGAGCACCGGATCCTCCGAGTGCGTCCCCAGCACCATGAAGACGGAGTAGCTCTGGTAGGGGTGGCCGGAGAGCATGCCGTCATCGCCGTAGCGCGCGTACTGACGCCAGCCGAGCGCGCCGTAGTTGCTGCCCCAGGCCATGCGGTGGGAGCGCGTCGTCGTGGGGAGCTGGTACTGGTTGAGCTGGTAGGTCCAGTTCCAGTCGTCGGGCATGGGGCCATTCGCGGCGCGCTGTCCCCAGCCCTGTTGATAGAACCAGTAGCCGCCTGCGGGCTTCTGGAGCCAGGGCTCGGTCTGCACCACGCCCATCTCCGCGTCGGGCGCGGTGGTCCACATGCGGGTGTAGGGGACGACGTTGGGCTCGCGGTAGTCCCAGCCGCTGGCCATCGTCACCGGGGAGGACAGCGTCACGAAGCGGTGACGGTCTCCCCAGCCGAGGCCCGCGATTTCGGCGTTCGCGTTGCCGTCGAACAGCAGGTCGCCGTAGGGCGAGCGCACGTCCGCCTCCAGCGCGTCCGGCGGCACGTTCGAGATGTCGTGGGTGATGGCGTAGAGCGGATGGTCCCTGCCGGTGGCGAAGAGGTAGTGGACGGTGACATTCACGATGTGGCCGCCGAGCGGCAGGGGCCAGCGGAACTCGTGCAGCGCGTGGTGGCGTCCCTCGAACAGGGTGCGGCCGGTGCCGGTGACGCCTTCGGTCCAGTTGCCCCAGGTGGCCCCGGCGCGCAGGTGGCACGTCACCATGCCCCAGCCGGGGACACCGTCATTGGCGCCGTCGCAGGTGCGCGGGGCGCCGTCCGTCTCGTAGACGTAGCGGCGCACGTAGCCACCGTGCCAGCCCGCGGGGTCCGCGGAGTCGTTGCGCACGAGGAACGCCGAGCGCGGTGTGCAGTCGCCGTCGCGCCATGTGTAGCGGTCGGTGTGGAAGCCCTCCAGGTCCACGTTCCGCTCCAGGCTCAGCGGAGCGCAGGAGTGCGCCTGCCCGGGGCCCGCATCCGGAGTCCCCGCGTCGGGGTCGCCCTCCGGACGAACCTCCTTGCCGCCGCAAGCGACGAGCGACACGGCGAGCAGCACGGCGGCACCGCGCCGCCCAG
This sequence comes from Myxococcus qinghaiensis, assembly GCF_024198215.1. Lineage (GTDB taxonomy): Bacteria > Myxococcota > Myxococcia > Myxococcales > Myxococcaceae > Myxococcus > Myxococcus qinghaiensis. Next base: position 319,449 of record NZ_JAKCFA010000005.1, on the reverse strand, counting down.
GCGAGAGCAGGGCCAGCTGAGGCCTCATCGTGAATCCTTTCGAGTGCGCTCCCGCGCGACAAGCCATGCCCCGCGGGTTCATCCCCAGCGGATGCGCCGTTGACCATCATCGCATGGGGTCCGCCCCGCGGGTTTCAGCTCGGGCACGGCTCGCTTAGAGTCGTGGGGCGCCTCCCTCGTGGATGGACGGACGGCACACCCAGCAGGCAAGGCTCATTCTTCAAGGTGAAGTGGTCATGATGGAGCTGGACAACACCCGTTTCGTCTTGATGGGGGGCTGGGCGGTCTTCGCGGTGGCGGGCTGCTGGTTCTTCGGGCACTGGCTTTACTCCCGCTGGAAGCACCAGCAGGTCCGCCAGCACGGGATACCCGCCGAGGCCACATTGCTGCGCCTCGAGCGGACCGCGATGCGCATCAACAAAGCGACGGTCTACAACCACCTGCTCCAGGTGAGAGTGCCAGGTCGCGCGCCCTATGAAGTGTGGTTGCGAAGCCGGGCGCACGACTGGAACGTGCGGGTGATGGCGCCGGGCATGGAGCTCAAGGTCAAGGTCGCTCCGGAAGACCCGAAGCGCGTCGTGGTCATGGGCCCCCTCGTTCCGCAGGACCTGGGCAACCTCGCCGCGCTCCTGGCGGGGCGTCCCGTCGGCACCGCGCCGGACCCGGTGAAGTCCCTCGCGGACCTCCAGCGGATGCTCGGCGAGGGGCTCATCACCATGGATGACTTCGAGCGGAAGAAGGCCGAAATCCTCGGCCGGCTCTGAGCGCCTGGAGCACCCGGGCCGAACAGGCCCGGACGCCCTCGGGTCGGCGCGTCACCGTCATCCGCGCCTGAGCACGCCTCAACCCGCGTTGGCGTTGCCCTTGTCGTGCTCCTGGTGCCACGCGGAGAGCACTTCCTTCTCCCGCTCCGGCTTGATGCCCGCCTTCAGCTTCGCCTGTCGCTCGGGCGGCTCCGCGTTGAACCAGGCCACCGTGTCGCGGACCGTCTCCTCCAGCGGGCGGAAGGTGAGTCCCGCCGCCAGGGCCTTGTCGATGTTCACCTGCAGCAAGCCCGCGTCCTCCCCCGTGGGCGACACCCAGACCGGCATGTCACTGAAGGACTCCACCTTGTGCTTCTCCAGGAAGGAGGGGTGCGCCCAGATGAAGTGTGCGTCGCTCTTCAGCGCCTTCTTGCTGCGCTCCAGGAAGTCGCGCATCAACAGCGGCTTCTCGGGCCCCGTCGCCGTGTACTGCCCCGACAACTTCTTCTCCACGCCCAGGATGATGAACGCGGCCAAATCCCTCGCGTCGATGAACTGCGTCTGGTTCAGCCCCGTGCCGGGCGCGAGCACCTCGCCCCCCCGAGCCACGCGCACCGGCCAGTACGTGAAGCGGTCCGTCGGGTCATCCGGACCGACGATGAGCCCCGGGCGCACGTTGAACACGCGGCCAGGCATCGCCGCCTCCGCGGCCTTCTCGCACAGCGCCTTCAGGGCTCCGTAGTGCGCGTCCACGTCCTCCGTCGTCACGTCCGCCACCGTGGCGACAGGCGACGTCTCCGTCAGTCCCGGCTTCGACGCGTCCTTGTAGACGGAGATGGTGGACACGAAGGTGTAATGCCCCACGTTGGGCGCGAGCAGCTCCGCCGAGGCCTTCACGATGCGCGGCACGTAACCCGACGTGTCCACCACCGCGTCCCACTTGCGGCCCTCCAGCGCCTTGAGGCCCTCCGCCTTCGTCGGGTCTCTATCCCCCTGGAGCTTCTCCACGTTCGGAAAGAGGCCCGGGTTCGTCTTGCCCCGGTTGAACAGCGTCACCGTGTGGCCCCGCGCCTGCGCGGACTCCACCAGCGCCGGCCCCAGGAACTTCGTGCCGCCGAGGATGAGGATGTTCAACGGCTTGTCCGCCTTCGCGGCCCCGGCCCCCTGGCCCTGGGGACTCGGCGTCTCGGACGCGCCACCCGACGACCCCGAGGTGGCACAGCCCATGGCCCAGAGGGAGCCCACCGTCACCGCGCCTTGAATCAGGTCTCTGCGAGACAGCTTCATGTCGTGTCGTCTCCTGCTGCGACGTTCGTTTCAACCCCCGCCCCCCACCTGCGGCGACGAGGAAACACTTCGAGGAAGACCCTGGACTCCACTTCAGCGAGCCGCGGCATTATCGGAGGCCACGGGCACGAGCGCACCCTCGGACTCCCGGGACAGCCGCCGCTGCTCCCGCCCCAGGTACAGCGACACCCCGAGCCACAGCCCCGCCAGCGGCACCGCCGCCAATGACAGCCCCGTCATGCCCAGACCCAGCGCCGTGAGCCCACCCTGCAACCACGCGCTCACCGTGTCGCTGCCCCGGTACACCACCGTGTCGATGAAGCTCTTGGACTTGTAGCGCGCCTCCCGGTCCACCGTGGTGAAGAGGATTTCGCGCGAGGGCCGCTCCAGCGCGTAGTGACTGGCGCCTCGCAGCGCCTTGAACACCACCAGCACCCCGAGCACCGGCATCGCCGCCAGCCCCAGGAAGCCCAGCCCCGTGAGCACCGGCGCCACCGCCAGCGCCGCGCCCAGGCCCAGCCGCGAGATGACCCGCCCCGTGACGAGCGTCTGGAGCGCCAGCGTCAACAGCTGCACATAGAAGTCGATGTCGCCGAACAGCGCGGTGCGCGAGGCCGCGTCCTTGCCCACCTCCGCCACCATCTTCACCTCCTGGAAGTACAGGAAGGTGGACGTGGCCGCGTAGAGCAACACCTGGAGCCCGAGCGCGAGCAGGATGGGCGATGCCACCAGGAGCCGCAGCCCCGCCAGCACCCCGCCGCCCACGGGCCCCTCCGACGACGCGGGCTGATGCTGGACGTCCCGAGCCCAGCGGCTCAGCCAGCGCACGCACTGCGCGCTCACCTCCAGCAGCACCGCGGACAGCAGGATGAGGTTCACCGGCCCCACCGGCTCCGCCAGGCGTCCCACCAGGAACGGCCCCACCAGCATGCCCGTGGTGCCGCCCGCGGCGATGAAGCCGAACAGCCGCTTGCCCTGCTCGCCGGCGAAGACGTCCGCCATGAAGCTCCAGAAGATGGAGACCACGAACAGGTTGTAGACGCTCAGCCAGATGTAGAAGACCCGCGCCACCGGCTCCTTCGCCACCTCGAACTTCAGCAGCACGAAGAAGACGAGCAGGCTGACCAGGAAGAAGCGGTAGACGCGCGGCAGCACCACCCGCCGGGGCCAGCGCGCCACCAGCGCGGAGAAGGCCGGCACCGCCAGCAACATCACGATGAACGTCGCGGTGAAGAGCCACGGCAGGCCCTTCACGCTGCCCGCCGTCCCCATCTCGTTGCGGATGGGACGGAGGATGGCGTAACCGCACATCAGCGTGAAGAAGTAGACGAAGGACCCGAGGACCGCGCGAACCTCCTCGTCACGTACATCCACGAATCGCTTGAGCATTGGCACGAAGTACCCGGCTGAACTCCAGCCCTTTCCGTGTATTCCCGAACCCCGCGCCCGTCGATTTCGTCGACGTCACGCGGGGCTCGGCACCGATGTCGGGCGCTACTTCGCGGCGAGCGCCTCGCGCAGGGTGGCCTCCACGCGGGGCAGGGCCTCCTGGATTTCCGCCACCGACGTCGCGCCCACGGACAGGCGGAACCAGCCGGTGTCCTCGCTCAGGCCGAACGCCTGGAAGGGCACCACCGCGAGGCTGGCCTTCTCCAGGAGCAGCTTGCGGATGTCGTCATTCGTCTTCAGGCCGCCCTTGCCCACCAGGTCGAACTGGACGGACAGGTAGATGGCGCCCTGCGGCGCGATGTGCCGCACCGGCAGCCCCGCCTCGCGCATGCGCGTCAGGCCCGTGTGCAGCGCCTCCAGGCGCGCGTCCACGCGCTGGCGCATCTCGGTCAGGAAGGACTCGGTGGCGGGCACGTCGTCCAGGTAGCGCGCCACCGCGACCTGCTCCGCCTTGGGCGCCCACGCGCCGACGTGGCCGAGCACATCCCGCATGCGAGCGATGATGGCCGGCGGGCCCACGCCCCAGCCCACGCGCACGCCCGTGGCGGCGAACGCCTTGGAGATGCCGTCCACGAACACGGTGTACGGCGCCACTTCCGGCACCAGCTCCACCGGCGTCACGTGCTTCACCGCGCCGAAGCTCAGCACCCAGTAGATCTGGTCGTACATCAGGATGAGCGGCTTCCTGCCCTGCTTCTCGCGCTCGCGGTTCTCCGCGACGACGCGCTCGCAGATGGCGCCCAGCACGTCGGACGAAATCATCGTGCCCGTGGGGTTGAGCGGGCTGCACAGGCACAACAGGCGCGCGGTGCCCAGGTGCGGCGTGAGCTGCTCCACCGTGGGCATGAAGCCGTGCGACGGGTCCGTCGTCACGACGACGCCCTTGGCGTTCATCATGTGGACGTAGTGGTTGTTGTTCCACGACGGCACCGGGTAGACCACGGTCTCCCCGTCGTCGAGCACCGCGCGATAGGTGCCGTAGATGATGGGCCGGGCGCCGCCCGCGATGACGATTCCCTCCAGCGGATACTTCAGGCCCAGGGCGCGCTCGTAGAAGCGCTGCACCGACTGGCGCAGGTCCAGCACGCCGTCGGAGGGCGGATAGTTCGTCTCGCCCGCCTGGAGCGCGGTGGAGATGCCCTGGCGCAGGCCGTCGGGGATGGGGAACTCGCGCGGGCTGAAGTCGCCCACGGTGAGGTTGCACACCTTGCGCCCCTTGGCGACGAGCTCACGGACTTCCGCGGCGATGCGGAGAATCTCGCTGCCAACGAGGCCCCGCGCCATCGTGCCAATGGAGGCGTCGTCCCGCGAGGGACGTGGGAGGGAGGTGAGGTCGAGAGCCATGGGGAATCTGTCTCCGGTTCGTGCGCGTGAGGGGGAGGACGCGGGCTGCGGCCGGGCGCGGACCATACCCGCCACCCGGGCCCTTGTGGGGCGCGTCTGAAACTTCTGGGGGAGTGCCACGGCTACAATTTTCCCGGAAGCGGGATGCGCGGGGCAGCCGGGCCGGCCAGCCCTCCTCGGGCCGTCGGTCCTCACCCTGAATCCGGTGTTTGACGGCGCGAAAGGACCTCCAAGCCTTCCCGATATGTCTCGAAGGCGCATGGCGTTCATGGAGCTAGCAACACCCACCCTCCATTCCCAGACATGAGTGGCCTCGTTCCGTGTCGAGCGACGCTTGCTCGGCCCGGCGGAGCCCTGTGTCCCGAGGTACGTGCATGAAGCCGTTCAAGCGTGGCCTGCTGCTCGCCGCATCCCTGTTGTTGGGCTCCACCCAGGCGTCCGCGGCGGACCGTCCCTTCAATCCGAGCATCTTCGGCACGCGCGCCGTCGTGGCGTGTGACGCGGTGGAGCAGTCCTGCGGAATGGCCGTCATCTCCTTCCCCAGCGGCGTGAGTGGACTGGTGCCGTACGGGCGCTCGGACGTGGCGGTGGCCACCATGGCGCTGCCCTCGGTGGATGACGCGCAGGCGGTCATCGCGCGCATCGACGCGGGCGAGGCGCCCCAGGCCGCCATCGACGGGGTGCTCGCCGCGGACCCCTATGCCCCCATCCGTCAGCTCGCCGCGGTGAAGCTCCACCCGGATGGCCGGGTGACGGTGGGCCAGCGCTCGGGCTCGGAGAACAGCGCGCACACCTGCTCCGTCCTCGGCGACACCTTCGTGGTGCAGGCCAACAACATGACCACGCCCGACATGTGTCGAGCCATGGCGGACGGCTTCCGTCGGGCGAGGGGCAGCCTGCCGCAGCGGCTGTATGCGTCCCTCAAGGCCGGGGCGCGCGTGGGTGGGGACCGCAACGGCGAGCGCTCGGGCGTCATCCGCGTCTGGAACACCTCGAGCGAGACGGCCTTCTATACGCATGTGCTCGCGGAGGCGGTCGTCCACGGCAGCACCGGGGCGCTGCAGGAGCTGGGCGTGGAGCTGAACCGCTACCAGGGCACGCTCGCGGATGTGTATGCCGCGGACCGGGTGACGCTGGACTCCGACACGGCGCGGGACGTGAAGCGCGTGCTGCGCAAGCTCGGCTACTACCACGGGCGAATGGACGGGAGCTGGTCCGACGCCGCCGAGCAGGCCCTGTATGACTTCAACTGGAACAACCTCTTCTTCCTGAAGCCCACCGTGGTGGAGAACGGCACGCGGAAGATTGACGGGGTGCTGGTCAACTTCCTGCGCGACGCGGACCTGGGTGCCTTGACGCGCGCGACGGGTTCGGCCGACTGAAGTCCCTCGGGTGACGCGGGCCCTTCGCCGTGCTCGGGCGGAGGGTCTGTCGTCTTCTCGTCATCGTGTCCTCGGCGGGAGGCTGGCACCGCGAGCGCTCTCGTGAGAGAGGGAGTTCCTCACGGCCCCTGCGGGCCGACAGGGGAGGAACGATGAAGCGTGCCGGACGCTGGCTGTCGTCGCTGTGGCTCGCCGGGTGCCTGGTGGCCACCGGATGCTCGAAGAAAGAGGAAGCGCCCCACCCCGCGGCCGAGCTGCCTGCTCCCGATGACACGCCCGCGCTGCCTTCAGGCCCGCCCCCCGGAACGCTCCCTCGCGAGGGCGAGGCCGCCGCGAAGCCTCCCGTGCATGTGGTGACGGGTGGAAGCCCGAGCGTGCCTGTCGTCGGTGGCGCCCAGGACGAGGACCTTCCCGCTCCGACGGACGCGCCCCCGGGTGCCGAGGCGGGAGCGCCGTCCAAGCCGCCGCCGGCACCGTCCAACGGCGGTGGGTTCACGCCGGAGGACCCGAAGAACCGCGAGTGGACCTCGAGTGCGGTGGACATGAAGCGCCAGGATGCGCCGCAAGCCACGCTGCGCTCGGTGCGCGCGGGGGAACACCCGGACTACGACCGCGTGGTGTTCGAGTTCGAGGGGACGCAGCTCCCCGGCTACAAGGTGGAGTACGCGAAGGAGCCGGTGGTGCAGTGTGGCTCGGGAGACCCGGCGTCGCTCGCGGGCAAGGGCCAGCTCCAGGTGACCTTCACTCCCGCGCGAGCCCACACCGACCAGGGCCAGCCCACCGTGGCCACGCGAGAGCTGAAGCCCGCGTTGCCCGTGCTGCTGGAGCTGGAGCGCACCTGTGACTTCGAGGGCGAGGTGACGTGGGTGCTCGGGAACAAGAGCGTCCAGCCGTTCCGCGTCCTGGAGCTGCGCGAGCCCACGCGCCTCGTGGTGGATGTGAAGCACTGAGCGCGCCACGAGGTGGCGGACCTGAAGCGAGCGTGGAGACTCGCCTCGCTTCGCGGTCCGCCTGCTTCCCCTGTGCGCCGCTCATTCCGGCGCGGGAAACGGGAGGTTATTGGCCTTCCCTCAGTGACTCCGCGAGCCTGTCCAGCCCCGCGAGCAGCTCGCGATGTTTCTCCCGCGCGGGCTCACCACCGGCTCGCAACGCCATCGCCAGCACGCCGGGGAGATTCATCGCGGCGTCACCTTGGAGCCGCTCGCGATACTCGCGCATCCAGTCCGTGGGGGCGCGCAGCGACCAGTTGCGCTCATCCACCGTGCCGGGCTCGTTGTACGTCTCCGGTATCCCCAGCAGGTCCGTGAAGAACACCATGACGTTGCGCGCGCGACTGGCGAACAGGTCCGCCAGCTTCGCCTGCGCGAGCTTCCCCGGGTCCGTCGCCAGTCCTCGTGCGAAGTCCTCGCGTCGCTCGGGCTCGGGACACAGCCTCGTCGCCAGGTAGTCCGCCTGCGCCCGCAGCGTGCCGCGCCACTGCCAGTCGCCCACCAGTCGCCACAGCGACTTCGTGTCGTGGTTGCCCACCATCATCCAGTCCTCGGGCGCCACGTTCTCACTGCGATACACGTCCGCCGGGTTGCCCAGGTCCGCCTTCTGCGTGACGCGGAAGCGGCCCAACCCGTAGCGCGCCATCACCCGGCCCAGCGGATATGGCAGCGTGCTCAGCACCTCGCCCAGCAGATCACCCAAATCTCGGCCATTGCGCCGCGCCGCCGCGACCACCGTGTCGAAGAGGACGCTGAAGCGCTGCACCTGCTCGGGCGTGAGCGACTTCACCTCGCCATCCGCGTACCTCGGCAGCGAGCGGTCCAGTTGCTCGGGCGCCACCAGCGCGTAGCGCGCCAGCTCGGGATGGTCTTCCAGGTCCGGAGACGAGAAGAGGCGCGCGCCGTGCTGCACCGCTCCCAGCGCGTCCCACTGCCCCGCTCGGTACACCCACGGACACACCAGTCCATGGGGATGGTCCAGCCGCAGCCCGTCGTACTCCGCGAGCATCTTGTCCATGCGCGCGTCCATGAAGCGCAGCACCGGACCGGGCCGGAAGCCCAGCGACGGACCTTCTCCTCCTTCCATGAAGTACTGCTCCGGGTCCAGCACCGGGTAGTTCCACGGCTGGCCCTCCGGGTTGGTGCGACTCGGCGGCGCCCCCATCTGGTACGTGCGCAAGAACAAGCCCTGCCACGCCCACGCATCGCGCGGTGAGAAGCCAATCTGGAGGTCACCGTAGAGCTTCAGCTTCAGCCCCGTCGTGCGAGCCCGCAGGACTTCATGCTGCGCATGCACCAGGAACTGGAAGAAGGCGTAGCGCTCCAGTTCTTCCGCGTACTGAGCCTCCAGCGTCTTCACCCTCGCGGCGGCGACACCTTCGGCTCCCGAACGAGGACTCCACAGCCGTCCATCCAACGAGTCGGCCCACGGCCTCCAATCCGGCACGCCCTTCTCCGCGCACAGCACATCGAAGAGCGAGTCACGCAGCAGCCACGCCCGGTGTCGCTGACGGAAGATGTTGAAGCGCTCGGCCACCTCACGCACGGCGGCCGAGGCCCCCGGACTCGCGCGCTGGAGCCGAAACGACGTCCACGCCTCATCGAGCGCCGCGAGCTGCGCGCGGAAGGCCCACCGATAGCGCTCCCCGGGACTGGAGGAACGCGAGCGCCCTTCCACGAGCGCGGCCACACGGCCTCGCGGAAGCAACGCGCCCCAGGCCTCGTCCTCCAGCGCCGCGAGCGCCACATTGAGCACGTTGCGAGAGAAGAGCGTGCCGTCATACGGCGAGGCGTTCGACTCCGACGTCTGGCCCTGCGGGCCCAGCTGGATGCCCGTGAAGCCCAGCGTGTGCGCGGCCTCCAGGAAGCGGGCGGCCCCTTCCGAATAGGGCGAGCCCCGTCCCGTGTCCTCGTGCGGAAGACTGGGGAAGCTGGGGTCGTGGATGCTCAGGACCAGGTTGCGGACATCGAGTGCGGCCAGGGCTTGGGTGACGAGTCGACGATGGTCTTCAGGCAGCAAGGCTCGGGACATGGCGGATGGCGTCCGACCCTAGGTTCCCCCGAGCGACACGCCAACCCGCTTCTCGGTCCGACGTTCAACATCCGTCCGAGGAAGACACTCCGCGCGGCGACACGGACACTCCGCGCGGGCCGGGTGTCACTTCTGTCGGGACTGGGGCGCGGGTCGGGGCTCGCCGCCTCCGCCCGCGCGGCGGTGGAAGACCTTGCGCAGCTTGCGACCCATCCACGTCCGCCCATCCACCAGGATTTCGTACACCGTCGGAATCACCAGCAGCGTCAGCAGCGTGGACGTAATCGTGCCACCAATCACCGCGCGGCCCAGCGGCGCGCGGAAGTCACCACCCTCGCCCGCGCCGATGGCCACGGGAATCATGCCCGCCACCAGCGCGAAGGTCGTCATGATGATGGGGCGCAAGCGGATGCGGCCCGCCTCGATGAGCGCCTCGCGCAAGGGCATGCCCTTCTCGTGGGACCACTTCGCGAAGTCGATGAGCAGGATGGCGTTCTTCGCGACGATGCCCATCAGCAGGATGACGCCGATGAGGCTCATGATGTTGAGCGTGTCCCCGGTGAGGAGCAGCGCCAGCACCACGCCGATGAGGGACAGCGGCAGTGAGAGGAGGATGGCCAGCGGGTCCAGGAACGAGCCGAACTGGATGACCAGGATGAGGTACATCAACAGCACCGCGACGCCCAGCGCGAGGAACACCCGCGAGAACACCTCCTCCTGGTCCGCGGACTCGCCGCCCGTCGTCAGCGTGTAGCCCGCGGGGAGCTGGACGGTGTCCACCCGCTTCTGGATGTCTCGCATCACCTCCGTGAGCGAGCGGTCCTGCACGTTCGCCTGCACGTTGATGACGCGCTCGCGGTTGAGGTGCGTGATTTGCGCGGGGCCGAGCGCCTGACGGATGTCCGCCACCTGTCCGAGCGGCACGAGCTGAGGCGCGCCTCCCGGCGCCGCGCCCACCAGGAGCGGAATCCGCGCCAGGTCGTCCGGGTTGTCGCGCGCCTCGGGCGCCAGCCGCACCATGACGTCGCGAGTCTCTCCAATCGGGTCCACCCAGTCCCCGACGTCCAGTCCCGCGAAGGCCGGCCGCAGCACCTGGGCCACCTGGCCCACCGTCACTCCGAGCTGACCCGCGAGCCCCCGGTTCAGGTCCACCTCCAGCTCCGGCTTCTGTCCTCGCGTGGAGAGCCCCACGTCCACCGCGCCGGGCACCTGCTCCATCTCTCGCTGCACCTGCTGCGCGAGTTCGGTGAGCATCTTCTGGTCGGGCCCGCGCAGCTCCAGCTGAATCTGCTTCATGGCGCCGCCGAAGCCCGACGTGAAGACAGACACCTTCGCGCCGCCCACGCTCGCCATCTCCTTCCGGAGCCTGCTGCCCAGCGCGTCCTGGCTCACGTCGCGCTCCGCCTTGGGCGTGAGCCGCACGTACACCAGCGCCTGGTCCACGCCGGGCGCGCTCATCGGCAGCGGCACGCCGATGGTGCTGTAGGTATAGGCGACCTCCGGGTGGGCTCGGGCGACGCGGGTCACCTCCTCCACCTTGCGCCGCGTGTACTCCAGGCTGGAGCCCGGCGGAGTCTCCACCAGCAGCTCCACTTCGGAGCGGTCGCTCACGGGCACGAAGCCCGCGCCGCCCACCGTGCCCTGGAGCACCAGCGCGCCCACGAGCGAGCCCACCGCCACCAGCACCATGGCCAACCGGTGGTCCAGGGCCCAGGCGATGACGCCCTTGTAGCGGTCCGCCTGTCGGTCGAACCACGTGTTGAAGCGGGAGAGGACGCGGGAGATGAAGCCCTGCCGCGCGCCCTTCTCCACCTGCGGGTCCGCCCAGTACGCGCTCAGCATCGGGTCCAGCGAGAAGGACACGAACAGCGACACCAGCACCGCGCAGGCGATGGTGAGGGCGAAGGGCTTGAACCACTGGCCGGCCACGCCGTACATGAAGGCCACTGGCACGAAGACGGCGACGATGGAGAACGTCGTCGCGGACACCGCGAGGCCAATCTCCGACGTGCCTTCCTTCGACGCCGTGTAGTGGTCCTTCCCCATCTCGATGTGGCGCACGATGTTCTCGCGCACCACGATGGCGTCGTCGATGAGGATGCCGATGGCCAGCGTCAGGCCCAGCAGCGACATCGTGTTGAGCGTGAAGCCGAAGGCCCAGACGCTGATGAACGCCGCCAGCGCGCTCACCGGCAGCGCCAGCCCCGTGATGACGGTGGAGCGCCACGAGTTGAGGAAGATGAACACCACCAGCACGGTGAGCAGCGCGCCTTCCACCAGCGCCGACTGCACGTTCTCCACCGCGCTCTCCACGCGCACACCCGCGTCGCGGACGATGGCCAGCTTCACGTCCGCGGGCAGCTTCTGCTGGAGCGCCGACACGCGCTCGCGCACGGCGTCCGCCACCTCGGTGGTGCTGTAGCCCTTCGTCTTCAGCACGTCGATGCCCACCGCCTGCACACCGTCGTAGAGGGCCAGCGTGCGAGGCTCCTCGGAGCCCACGAAGACGTCCGCCACCTGTCCCAGCCGGATGACCTGGCCGTTGCGCGTGGTGACCACCATGTCGCGAAACGCCTCGGGGCTCTCCAGGCGCCCCTTGAGGCGGATGGACTCCTCTCCGAGCTTCGAGTTGATGCGGCCCACTGGCGCGGCCAGGTTCTGCGCCTGGAGCGCCGTGACGACCTCCGCCAGGGAGATGCGCGCCGCCTGGAGCGCCTCCGGCTTGAGCTGCACCGTCATCTCCCGCTCCACCCCACCGACAACGTCCGCCTGCGCGACGCCGGGCACCGAGCGCAGCTCCCCCACCACCAGCGGGTCCGCCACGCGAGACAGCGCGGCCACGTCGAGCCGCTCCGAGGTCAGCGTCAACGAGACGATGGGCGCGTCCGCCGGGTCGAACCGCGTGAGGACGGGCTCCTCCATCTCCCGAGGCAGGTCGGCCCGCTTGCTGGAGATGGCGTCGCGGATGTCCTGCGAGGCCTCCTGGATGTCCTTCTCGAACTCGAAGAACACCGTGAAGGTTGCCAGGCCGTCGGTGGCGGTGGCGGTCGTCTCCTGCGGGTCCACGCCGCTGATGGCGAAGATGGCGTCTTCAATCGGCTCGACGATTTCGCGCTCCACCGTGTCCGGCGCGGCGCCTGGATAGACGATGCTGACGGCGATGACCGGCGCCTGGACGTCCGGGAACTCATCCGTCTCCAGTTGCCACAAGGCGACGATGCCGAAGATGACCAGGGTCACCATCGCGGTGATGGTCACGATGGGACGCTTGATGGCGAAGTCGGAGATGAACACGAAGGCTCTCCCGGAAGGAGTCGAAGGGACGCAAGCAGCTCAGGGCGCCGGCGGCGGCGCGCCCTTCGAGGCTTCGCTCGGTGAAGGGGCGGGACGGACAGGCGCGGAGGTGCCTTCGGTGCCCTGACGGGAGGAGGGCTCGGTGCCTCCACCGCCCACGCCCGGGCCCTCGTCTCGGGTCGGCTGCTCTCCCGGACGCGGCGGGCTTACCTTCACGCGGGCGCCCTCGGTCACCTCGTCGCGCGCGGAGCCGAGCAGCACCACGTCGCCCTGCTGGAGTCCCTGGCGCACCTCGACTCGCTGCTCGACGTCGTCTCGCAGTCCCAGCGTGACGGGCACGCGCTCCACGCGCTCGTCCCGCACGCGCATCACTCCGGGCTTGCCCTCCGTGTCATCCACCGCGCCCAGCGGAATGGACAGCGCGCGCACGGACTTCGCGGCCACGCGCCCCTCGGCGAACAAGCCCGCGAGGAGATGGAGGTCCGTGTTGGGAATCGCCACGTAGATGCGCACCTGCCCCGTGTTCGGGTCCACCACCGGGTTGATGCGCTCCACCTGACCGGTGAAGGAGTTGTCTCCGTAGCCTGTGACTTTGAACTCCACCGGCGTCTGGACCTTCACCTGGTCCAGGTTCGCCGCCGGCACCGACGCCTCCAGGCGCAGCGTGCGCGGGTCCACCACCGTGAACAGCGGGGAGCCCAACTGCACGACGTCGCCCACGTTCGCCTGTCGCTCGCTCACCACACCCGCGAAGGGCGCCACCACCCGCGTGCGTCCGAGCTGCTCCTGTGCCAGCGACTGCCGGGAGCGCGCCTCCGCGAGCTGCCCCTTCGCCTGCGCCACCGACAACTGCGCCCGCTCGAAGTCGCGCTGGGTGATGACCCCCGCCTTGGCCAGCTTGCCGCTGCGCTCCTGCTCTGCCTCGGCCACCTGCAAAGCACTGCGCGCCGTCGAGACGGCCGTGCGCGTGGCGATGAGCTGGTCCCGCAACGTCGCATCGTCGATGCGCGCGAGCTCCTGCCCCTTCTTCACCACCTGCCCCTGCTGGGCCTTGATATCGAGCACCGTTCCGCCCACCTGCGCGCGCACCGCCGCCGCGGTGCGGGCTTGCAGCGTGCCGGAGATGCCTGGGCCGGAGCGCAGCTCGCTCGGCTCCGCGAGCGCCACGTTCTCCTGCCCCAGGTTCAACACGGGCTCGGCGGGCGGTGCCGGCTCTTGCGAGCCCTTCTTGCACCCGGCCACCACGCAAGCCGCCGCCAGCAGCAGGCCCCACGTCCCGCCAGCCGCCATCCGTCTCGTCCGTTGGGCTCGTCTCACCGCGCGTCTCCGTCCTCCGCCGGTCCCTCCCCTGCCCCCGGCGGGCCGGCTAAACGTGGTGTCGGCCCCTTGCCGCCGGAAGCCGCCCGCCTCTGCTCCTCGCCCCAGGAGACAGAGGCAGGCCGCCCGCCTACGCTCTGGATGGGCAGCCAGGCCCACCAGGCGCTCGACTACAGGGGCCCTTGCGTCACCGCGGGCGGGATTTCGCTCATCAGCAGCGTGCCAAGCAGGAAGTTCTGCTGCTGGCCACACGTCGGCGGCGCCGCGCGCGAGCCACACGTGATTTCCCGCGCACCCGCCCGAGTCGTCGGCGCACGGCAACGAGCGCCCTCGGCGTCCCACTCCGCCTCCACGGCCCAGCTCTCGGAATCGGACTGCACGCCCGAGGCGTCGTACAGGTTCACCCAGTTCCCATCCATCGTGTACGAGGTGCCGTCACCACAGAAGTCCGCGCGCACCATACGGGTGCAGGCCTGGTGCAGCGGCGCCAGGCTGCGCCCCGTCGCCGTGGTGGCCCACGGGCGGTAGCCGAAGCGCACGCACTTGGCGATGGCCGCGCCCTCGCACGCGAAGGTGAAGGTCTGCGTGTCCTCGATTTTCGCGCCGCCGCCGGCGACTCCCTCGCGGTAGTCCCAGCGCCCCGCTACCGGAATGGCGCCGAGCGCGGAGCCATCCGCGGCCTGACACGCGGGCTTCCATGTGTTGTCCGCCAGCGAGTAGTACGAGACGCGGTAGGCCCAGACGTCGTCGCTTTCGCCCGGCTGGATGTCGTCCACGCGCAGCGCGACGGTGTCGCCACTGCCCAGCTCACCGACGAAGCGCGCGCCGACGAAGTCCATCCCGGACAGCACCGAGCCGTCCTGCGCATCGGCCCGGAACACGCTGCCGTCCAGCCACGTCCGCGTCAGCGAGGAAGCGCCCGGGTCCGCGCGCTCCGCCCCCGCGAAGCGCACCGCCACCAGCATCTGCCCCAGCTCGGCGCTGTTGAGATTGCGCCCGTTCAGGTTGCGCCCATTCAGGTTGCGCCCGTTCGGCGAGGACAGCTCGGCCACCTGGGTTCCCAGCGTGTCGTGCGCTCCTTCTCCCGTCGAGTTCCCACACCCCACCAGCCCGCAGGCGATGACCATCGCCCCCACCATCCGCCACGCCGCCATGCCCCGTACCTCCCCGACCCGCCCGACTCCGACTGGACTCAAGGTTCGGCGGAGCCTGCCCGCTCGCAAGCCGGAGTGATGACCGCGCGACACACGCATCGTCCGCGGGGAGGCGGCGTGCAAGCACGCTTGGACAGTCAGCGGGTTCCATCGTCCGGTAGTCGGGGTGCTCTCTCGGCAACCGACCGAGCATCCCTCAGCGCGTCACCGAGGGCAGGTCCGCACACACCCGCAGGCCCATCGTCACGTCGCGCAGCGAGGGCTCCGGCAGCTCCCGGTTCGTCGCGCGCGCCGAGGTCGCCGCGAAGGCGAAGCTCCCACCGCGCGCCACCGCCCGCCCTGGCTCCAGCCACGAGCGCGTCCACTCCCAGACATTGCCGGCCATGTCGTCCACGCCGAAGGGACTGCGCGACGCGGGGTGACTGCCCACCTCGTCGGGGCCGAAGCCTCCCGGCTGCTTGCCGTATGTGGCGTCGATGTTGGCGTCGTCCGGGCCCAGCCGGTCACCATGTGGGAACTCGCGCCCGTCCACTCCGCGCGCCGCGCGCTCCCACTCCAGCTCCGAGCACAGCCTCGCGCCCGGCACCCGGCCGCTGAACGACAGCCACGACACGTACTTCTCCGCGTCCGCGAAGGAGATGCCGCTCACCGGGAAGCGGCGCCAGTCCTGCGCTGCCCGCCGGGTGCGATTCGCGTAGCGCACGGGCTCACCCTCGCGCGCCTCGTACGGCGCGTTGCCCGGCTGGAAGCGCAGCCGCCAGACCCCGTCCACCTGGTCGAGCGAGAGGTGTCCCGCATACCCGCCCGTGCCCACGTGGGGCAGGTGCGAGGCGCGCAGCTCGGGAGACATCGACCCCAGGAAGGCGAGCCAGTCGGCATACGTCACCTCGTGGCGCGCGATGAGGAAGCCGGGCACCTGCACCGCGTGCTGCGGCACCGCGTTGAAGAACTCGCGGACGCTCGCATCGGCGGCGCTGCCGAAGCGCACCTCCCCCGGCGGCACGAAGACGAAGCCCGTGGGAATCGCGCCCACGCGCGGCAGCCGCAATTCCATCCGTCGCGCCTCCCCACGCCGCAGCAACAAGGGCTGCGTCACCGGCTCGTGGCCCGGCGCGCGCAGCGTGAGCTGGTAGGGCCCGGGCGGGACGGAGACGTCCATCCACGGCTCCGACTCCAGCGGCAGCGGCGCGCCCGGCTGCTCGTCGCCGAGCGCATCGCGCATCAACGGACGCAGCTCCACCTCCACGTCATGCGCGGCGACATCCAGCGTGAGGCGCGCGGGCGCGGTCCACTGCCTCCAGCGCTCGCCCCGCGAGTCATAGAGCCGCAGGCGCTGCAGGAGCGTGGGCAGCGCCGCGACCTCGCCGTCCTGCTCGGCCCACAGGGCCCGCTCGAAGAGGAAGTCCGCGAGTGCGTCGCGCACGTCCTGCCGCTCCGGCGCCAGGGCCAGGGCCCGCTCCAGCCGTCCGGAGACTCCGTCGAAGCGGTGCCGCAGTTGCGCGGCCCGGGCCACGCTCTTGCTCCACAGCCGGTCCGCGTCGGGCTTCTGGCCACTGCCATAGAGGCGGAAGGCCTCGGCGCGCTCGGAGTGGAGCAGGTCCTTCGTCTCCACCACCGTCGCCAGGGAGCCGCGCGCCTCGTCCAGCTCGGCGCGCACCTGGCGCTCCAGGCTCCAGCGCTCGCGCAGCTTCAGGCCGCCGTACACCAGGCCCAGCGACAGGATGAAGCCCACGACCAGCGCATGACGCATGCCCCGGCTGCGCACGAGCGTGCGTCGCGAGGCGCGCAGGAAGTCCTGCTCGCGGCGCGTCAGCTCTCCCGAGTCCAGCACCGCCGCCTCGGCGAGCTGGCGCGGTCCCCACAGCAGCTCGCGCGAGTGGTTCAGCTTCTCCCAGTGCGCGGCGGCGGTCTCCAGCAGGGCCTGCACCTCCCGGCGCTCGGCCGCCTCCGCGAGCCAGCGCGCCAGCGAGTTCCAACCGGACAGCAGCGCCTCATGGGCCAGCTCGTAGGACGTCCCTTCCGGTGCCTCGCGCGCCACCAGCAGCCGGGCCCGGACGAGCGCCTCCAGCGCGGCACGGTAGCGCACGTCCTCTCCCGCGAGCTCCCGGTCCGTCTTGCGCGCGCGGGTGCCGTCGGCGGTGACGAGCCGCAGCAGCACGCCTCTCGCCGCCGCGCGCTGGTCTGGAAGGAGCCGCTCCACCGCCGCGTCCGCGTGTTTCGCCAGCGCGCCCGCCACGCCGCCCAGCGAGTCCAGCGCGGCCTGGGTAATCACCTGCGCCTTCGCGTCGCGGGCCTCCCACAGCTCCGCGAGCGCGAACTGGAGCAGCGGGAGCCCGCCCTCGGCCGCGGCCGTGACGAGCGAGTCCACCAGCGCCTCGGACTCGAAGCGCACGCCCTTCACGCGCGCGGGGCCGGTGACGGCCTCCCGGGTCTCCTCGGCGGTGAGCGCGCGCAGCAGGTACAGCGCGCGCGGGACTTCGGCGCCCAGGCCCGGCACGGAGGTGAGCCGGGTGAGGAAGTCGCTGCGACTGGAGGCCAGCAGGCGCACGCCACTGGCCCCCTCCGCGAGTCCGCCCAGGGCCTGACCCGCCAGCGCCGCTTCGAGCGGCTCGGCCAGGGTCGCCAGCTCCTCGAGCTGGTCCACGTAGACGAGCAGGCCCTCGCGCGCGCCCAGGCGGGCCCGGAGCCTGCGCACCAGGCAGGAGGGCTCCGAGCGGAGTGCCTCGGCCAGTGGCTCCTCTTCCACCGACAGGAGGGGCGCGAGCGCCGCGGCCAGCGCGGCGACGGGCTTGCGGCCCGGCACCAGCCGGACGGAGTGCCAGCGCCGCCCGTCCTCGAGTCCGCCTTCGGCCACGGAAGGGAGGATGCCGGCCAGACAGAGGGAGGACTTGCCCACGCCGGAGTCACCGGTGATGAGCAGGAAGGACTCGGCGCGCAGCCGCTCCAGGACGGCACGGCACTCGCGGCGACGGCCGAAGAAGAGGGCGCGGTGCTCGGCCTCGAAGGCGCGCAGGCCCCGGTAGGGATTGCCCTCGGGCACGTGCGTGGGGGCGTCCTCGCGCGACAGGGCCTCGAGCGCCTCCAGCAGCAGCGCGGCGGAGCCGAAGCGCTCGGAGGGCTCGCGACGCAGGCACCGGTCGATGACGCCCGCGAAGGCGGCGTCGACGTGGGGCGCGACAGTCGCGAGGGGCAGCGCGTCCTGGGTGCGGACCACATGGGGCAGCTCGCGCCAGACGACGTCGCGGAAGGGCCCGCGGCCGACGCACAGCTCGTAGAGGACGACGCCCAGCGAGTACACGTCGCTGCGCGCCGTCAGGTCCTCGCCCGCCCAGGCCTCGGGGGACATGTAGTAGGGCGTGCCCACCAGCGCGCCCCGCGGCAGCGAGGGCAGGAAGACGCCGTCCAGCGAGCGCGCGGAGAAGTGCGGGTTGGCCTCCGGGTCCAGGTCCGCGGGCAGCTCCGGCGGGGGGGCGTTCCGGGGAGGCGCGGCGTCCTCCGTGCCGGCGGCGCTGTCCAGGAGCTTGGCGAGCCCGAAGTCGAGCAGCTTCACGGCGCCGCTCTCGGTCAGCACGGCGTTGCCGGGTTTGATATCCCGGTGGAGCACGCCTCGACGGTGGGCGGCGCTCAGCCCCCGGGCGAGGTCCCTGCCGATGGTGAGCACGCGCTCCCAGCGCAGGGGCTTCACCAGCCGGTCCAGGCTCACGCCCCGGATGAACTCCGAGACGAGGTAGGGCTGCTCATCGAGCTGTCCCACCCGGTAGAGCGTGACGACATTGGGGTGCTGGATGCGCGCGGCGGCGCGGGCCTCGACGAGGAAGCGGGCCAGGGCATTGGGGCCGAGCGAGGGGATGAACTTCACCGCCACCGGGCGCTCGAGGAGCGTGTCCTGGGCCAGGTACACGCGGCCGGTCCGCCCTCGACCGATGGGCCGCACGATTCGGTACTCGTCGAACTCCAGGGGCGGCGCCCACGCGTCCGGCGGCGGCGAGGCTGCAGGGATTCCCACCATGAGGGCGTATGCATCCCCACCCGAAACGGCAACCCTCCCCTGAGTGGAAGGAGGCTCCGCGCTGTGGAGGGGCTCTTGGAAGTGTCAGGTGGTGGGCACTCACCCTTCGCTAGGGACTCAGCCCTCCTGGCCTTCCCGCTTACGCGCCTTGCTCGGCTTGAGCATGTTGCGGATCTTGTTTTCCAGGTCCTGGGGCAGGCACGGCTTGGCGACGAACTCGTCGGCGCCGGCTTCGCGTGCGTGCTCCGCGTTGCCGGCGAGGACGTGGCCCGTCAGGGCCATCACCGGGATGTCGCGAGTGCGAAGGTCCTGTTTGATTCGCCGGGTGGCCTCCCAGCCGTCCATGACGGGCAGGGACAGGTCCATGAGGATGATGTCCGGCTCGCTCGACTGGGCCTTCTCCACCGCCTCCATGCCATCTCTGGCGGTATCCACCTCGAAGCCGACGAACTCCAGATACTCCGCATACATCTCGCGGGCATCGTCGAAGTCATCGACGACCAGGACCCGCCTGCGTCCCCCCTGGGACGCGTCCGGGCTTGTGCCCGGCACCAGCTCTTCGGAAGTGGGGGTGGCCGTGCGCGTCATGGAACAGGCGCCTCGCGTGTAGGGGAACAGCGGTGGACAATCTATGCACGCATCCCCCCTGGCGCCCACCCCACTGTGATCCGCCACCCCCCTGCCCACCGTTCAATGGAGAACGGTGGAGGACACGTCACCGCACAGGAACGGCGATCAGCTCACTCGTTGGAGATGTAGACCCGGATGGGCCACGCGTTCGGCGCGGTGGATTCGGCACGAACCATGAGGACTCGGCCCGAAGGCATGATCGCGAACAAGGGATACCTGCTCCGGGCTCCCGCAGGAAGAGGTCGGAGCAGCCCTCCCCAATCCTCCCAGGCTCCGTCACGCAAGCGGCGGACATAAAACGCCTCTGCCTGCTCTGGGGCTTCCGCCTCTCGCAGCATGGCCACAGGGTTTCCCGCCGGGTCCAAGGACAATCCCAAGGCGGCAACCTGCGTCGCTCCCGCGAAGCGGCCCGCCATCGGTGCACCAAGCTGAACCCAATCCAATCCATCCCATGCGCGGAGTCGGACCTCATCTCCAGAAGAAGCCAGGAGGTTGAGGGGACGCTCCAAGGCATCCAATCCCCATACCCCCCCGGGATTCTGGGAAGGCAGCGGAATGACCTGCCAGCTTCCTTCCTTCCAGCGTCGCATGTGCCCCTGTTGCGCATCGACACCGGCCGACTCGGTCCACTTCACGAGCGGGCCCTGCGCACCACGAAAGTCCATGCGCGGCCCAATCATCGACGCGGTCGGGACCGCCTTGAGCGCCGTTCCCAACTGAGCCCAGTGGTCGCTCTCCCATCTCCAGACCAAGAGCTGAGACCCTTCAAAATTCCCCGAGGCGAAGCCCAGATGCCACTGCCCTGCCGCGCTCCTTCCCAGGGCGACACCCCAGGGATTGAGCGGGCTTGGAACAGACGCACCCATGGCTTCCCAACCTGTTCCGTTCCAACGATGGACATAAACCACCGAGCCATGAAATTCGCTCCAGGCCACGACGGGCTCGTCGTTGGCATCCAATGCGAGGGCAAGGCTCGTAGGAAGCTGTAAAGGAGATTCCGTGCGCAACCCGGCTCCCAACAACTCCCAGGTCTCTCCGGTCCACCGGCGCACGTACACCCCGTTTCGGAGTTCATCGACCCAGGCCACGACCGGCCGTCCAGCACTGTCCAACTGGAGCGCCTCATAGAGCGCTGACGTGTTTGTCCTCGACTCCGTGAACAAGAAGTCTCCCAGCGGCAAGAAGCCAGGCAGGGACCAACTCCACTCCTCCCCGGCCGGCACCGGGTTGCCCGCCACGTCCGTCACCGAGTCAGCGAACGTCACCCTCACGAGCACATCCAGCGGAGGCCGCGAAAGCGGACTCACGGTCACAGTCGTCCCATCGGCGGAGAGGGACACGTCCGCGGCAATGACGTCCGCACCGCCGAACATCCGAATGGAGTTCGACGAAACCGTCGTCGGCTCCAGCGGCTCCGAGAAAACGGCCTGGACCACGTGACTCACGGGAACCCAGGCAGCACCCGTCGAGGGAGTGCGCGAAACCCATGACGGAGCAGACCGGTCCACCGTGAGCGGTTGCGGCGCGCTGAGAAACACCTTTGAACTCAGGGTCGCGCGAATGTGCAGCACGTGTTGTCCCTCCGCGAGGCCTTGGGTATCCAGCTGCTTCAGGTATGGGGGAAGGAGCGTCGCCACGCTCTCGCCATCGACCAACAACTCCACCAACTCAGGAATGGGTCCATTCAATTCGACCGACACACCGAGGGAACCATTCGTGGCGGTCCTCGATGTGACGAGCGCCACCTGCAGGAAGGGCGTACCTGAATCGGGCGTCGAGGCATCCCCTGGCTCGACATGCCCTGCGTCCGTGTCTTCCGGAACCTGCTGGATTTCAGGAACGTCGATGCAGGCGCCCACCATGAGCCCCAGGAAGATGAGAGAGAAGCGGAGAAGAGAAAGGGACATGGTGTGAGCCGTGGCAAGCCCTGTTCCAACGTGAGGCACGCGCCAAAAGCCCCTCACGCCAGGAAGCAGGTGCGCGCCTGGGTGGAGCGCCAGGAATGCGTATCCCGGAACATGGACTTGCGTCCACGCACCAGGATACGGAGCCAGAAACACCAACGCCTCCGTGAGCAAGCTCACGGAGGCGCGGTGATGAGTCATTGAAGCAATGTCGACGGGTTCAAGCCCTGTCGGGTGTTACGGAGCCGGTACGGGAACGGGCTGCGTCGCAACACTGTTGATGGTCAGGTCCGTGGTGAGCGGCTGACCCCAGATGCTCTGGTAGGTCTGGATGACACCGCGCTCCCCCTGCTTCGAGAACGCAACCTGCATTGTCGTGGTGCTCGGGATGATCCCCACGCCAGAGTAGGTGAACGAGTAACGGGTGCTGTAGCTCGAGTGGCTGATGGGAAACACAGGCATCTCGGGGTTCAGCACGCGAGTCTGGTACGGCGACGTGGGCTCGTCGATGTTCAGGAGGAAGCCCTGGCCACTGTAGTTGCCAACCTCGCCAAACGAGGTGCGACCCACGGTCCCGTTGTTGTCGATGTCGACGTTGAAGAAGACCTGCACCGACGAACCGTCCCCCCCCGAGAACGGGGTGAAGACGGGGGAGCTGAAGTTGATGTAGACGAGTTCTCCAGCGTTGAGCTGCTGCGAGGTGGGCGCCGTCAACGACGTCTCCTGGTAACGCGCCTCCGCGATGGTCACCGGCGTCACGGTGCCAGGCTCGCCACCGAAGAAGAAGCCCGTGCGCGAGTAGAGGTCCCCGTTCTCCGCCGAGACAGCGCGCAGGTCCAGGTTGTACTCCTTGCCCGTCTGCACCACGCCGTTGCCCGGCGTGATGGTCGCGGTGTAGCCACCATTGCCCAGGGCCACCGTGACGGGCAGCGCCTCCTTGGCGTACTCGTCCGTCAGGCGCACCAGCAGGGAGCTCTGCTGCACCGGCTGGTTGAAGTACAGATAGATGGGCTCGCCCGGCCGCACCATGTTCCGCAGCGGGTGCGGATCCGCGGCGCCCCTCAACATCGCCACATTGCTGCCCTCGACGTTCAGCTCGACATTCGACGTCCGCGAGTAGGGCAGGTTGATGAGCCGCGTGGTGCCAGACGCCACCACGGTGCCGGCCGGATAGGTGCTCACAAAGCCGTTCGTCTCCGGCACACCGTCGCTGTTGCTGTCCACCGCGGACACCCACAGCCGGTACTGGCCTCCGGTCAGGCGCGCCAGCTCCTGCGCGGTCGGGACACCCTGGAACACCAGCGCGCCCTGGTCATCGGACGTCGCCTCCACGACCACCGTGCTCACCACGGCGGGGGTGGAGTCACCGTTCAACAGGACGAGGTTGCCCGCGGGCGAGGCCTCGAGCGTCGCGCGCACGTTCGCCGCGGGACGGCCCTGCGGCGTCACCAGCAGGAAGCGCAGCGAGCCGTCCAGCCGCGTCAGCGTCACGGGGCCGAAGCTCACGTTGGCGTTGTTGATGGGCACGTTGCCGGCCGACGAGGGAATCTCCGCGGTCGCGCGCAGCGTGGCATAGCCCGCCTTGGTGAACGTCAGCAGCACCTGGGAGCCCGCCGGGACGTCCTTGAACTCGAAGTTGCCCTTCGCATCCGTCGTCCCCGCGAGCGGATCCGCCGAGCTGCCGATGGTGATTTCCACCGAGGCCTCGGACAGCGGCTTCAGGTCCGTGGTCAACACCTGGCCCGACACCGTCCCCTTCGGCGTCGCGGGCGTCACCACCGTCACGCTGTCCGGCTCACGAATGCCGTCGGCGATGCCGTCACCGTTCTCGTCCTTGAAATCATCACCGCACCCCAGCGCCAAGAACGGCACCACGGCCATGACCAGATGCTTCTTCATCATCCCCACCTTGAAAAGATTTGCTTGAGCTCTCACGCCCCCAACCATGAAAGAGCGTGGGGCGGACACTCTCCGACCCGGCCCCTTCACGTCAAGCAGGCGACAGTCGCACTCTCCCCTCGTCCCAAACCGCCAACATCACGCCCTGGGGCGATCACAACACACCCCTCCCATCCTCTTAGTTTTCAGAGGGTCTGATGAGACCCTCCCTTGCGCGATGCGCCTTCTCAACGCCCTGCCCTGGCGAAAAACGACTGCTACGGTGGCCGCATGGTGGATGTGAATGAGCCGTGTCTCGGCTGTGCCGTCGCGCGCGGCGAGCACCGCCCCGTGGGGGGCATCCTGGCCCGGGCTCCGGGGTTGGTGCTGCATGGTGTCGCGGGACCCAGTCCCGTTCCCGGCTGGGTCGTCATCTCCAGCGAGCAACATGCACGTGCCTGGTACGAGCTGGACGACGCCACGGCGCGGGAGCTGGGTGGGTTCGCCGCGCGGGTGATGCGCGCCCAACGCGAGGTGCTGGGCGCCGAGCACGCATACGCCTTCGCCATCGGCGACGTGCTGCGCCACTGCCACCTGCACCTGGTGCCGCGCTTCCGAGAGACTCCACAGCGACTGTGGGGCCGCGCGGTGTTCGACGCAGCCCCGGTGGATCATCTCCCCTCTGAGGCGCTGGAGGCCGCCGCTCGCTCGCTCGCCGCCGCACTGGCGGACTGAGGTCACCCTCCAGGCCCCATGGTAGACAGCGACCTCCCTCCTCTGGAGAGAGGTACCGCCGTGTCGCCCGAGTCCCGCAGCCGCGTCCTCGCGAAGATGCTCGAGCGGCTCTACGCCGCGCTCGCGTCCGGACCGAGCCTCAACTGCCGCCCCCACCACAGTCGCCAGCGCCTGGACCTCTCCGTGCTGAGCCGACTCGACGGCACCCCGCCTCACGCGGTGCTGGCCGCGCTGCTCGGAGACAAGGCCTCGGCCCGGCTCACGGTGAAGCCGCCCCCCAGGTCGGGCTCCCCCGGAATCTCGACGTCACTCGAAAGCACTCCGGCCAACGCGGGTGATACGCGGCCCCCTCCTCGCGCGGAGCTCGAGGCCGACGACGATGAAACGGCCCCCGCGTCGACGCGGGCCGAGGAGGAACAACAGGCCCTGCTGCGCAAGCTCACGGCCATCGTCGAGGACGCCCGCATCTTCGAGCAGGACACCGGCGCGCATGTCCTCCACGTCGGCTTCCCCTTGCTGCACCTGCCCCCCAACACCAAGGACAAGCGCGGCTTCGGCACCCGACGCATCCTCGCGCCCATCGCCTTCGTTCCCGTGCGCATCACCGTGAAGAAGGGACGCGTGACGGCGGTCGAGCTGGAAGGCGCAGAAGAGGGCGTGGACCGCGTCGCACCCAACACCGCGTTGCTGGCGTGGCTCGAACAACAGACGGGGGAGCGCTTCGGTGAGCTGTTCACCGATGAGGAGGGCGTGGACCCCTGGCGTGAGGTCAATGAGCTGGCGGCACTCGTCTCCAAGGCGTTGGAGCTGCCTGCTCCAGCGACCTTCTCACCCGAGACGCTCCTGGTTCCCGTGCCCCGCTCGGACGAGGAGGGCGCCACGGCGTCCATCCTCCCCAGCGCCGTGCTCGGCCTGTATCCGCTGTCGAATCAAAGCCTCGTGGACGACATGCGCGCGCTCGTGGACGGTGAGCCCATCTCCGGTCCACTGGAGAGCTTCTTGCGCGTGGATGTGTCGCTCGGGCAGGTCGCTCACTCCGGCGGCGGAGAGCGGAACCTCGAAGGGCTCAAGCTCGCCGCCGAGGAACGGCTCGTCACCATCGCGGACCCTTGTCAGGCCCGTGCGGTGCGGCTGGCGCGCAGTCGCAGAGGGCTCGTCATCCACGGGCCTCCTGGCACCGGCAAGTCGCAGACCATCGCCAATGCCATCGGCGACCACCTGGCCCGAGGCGAGCGGGTGCTGTTCGTCTGCGACAAGCGCACGGCGCTCGACGTCGTGAAGCACCGCCTGGACCACCTGGGCCTGGGCAACCTGTGCGCCGTCGTGCACGACGCGCAGAGAGATCAACGCGACCTCTACCTGGGCATCCGCGAGCAGCTCGATACCCTGCCCGAAGCGCGGACCCATGCCGCCGTGACGAAGGAGCTGTCCCACGTGGACCAAGAGCTCCAGACCCTCCACGACGAGCTCAGCACCGCCGAGCGCGCCCTCTCCGAGCGCCCCGCCGACGGCACCGCGCCCTCCTTCCACGAGTTGGTGGGCCAGTGGCTCTCCCTGGAGTCCCCCGCCGCGCTCGCTCCCGCCACGTCGTCACTCGCCTCCGCGCGGCTGGGTGAAGTCATCCCACGCGAACGCGAGACGCGCGAAGTCCTCGAGCGCGCGCTCAAGGAAGGCTACCCGGACAATCCCTGGCGAGAAGTCCTGGGCGTGGACCTGGCCACGTACCTCGCCACGCCGCTGGCCACCTGGCGCGAGCGCCTGGACACCGCGGTCGACGCGGCCCGTGACGCCGACTCACTCGCCTCCCCGAACATCCCCTCCTTTGGCGCGGAGCCCGAAGCCGAGGGCACCGCACGCGCCCACTTCGCCGAGCAGCTTGCTCCGCTGTTGGAGACCACGAGCCCTGAAGCACTCGCACGCTGGAGCGCGGCCTCCACGGACGCCGTGCGGACCGCGAAGGCCCAGCTCGATGGGCTCGCGCCCCAGGCGAAGGTGCTCTCCGAGGGGCCTCTCGATACGGAGCTCGCGTTGATTCACCGCGAGCAGCCCCACTCCCTGGGAGCGCTGTCCACGGCGCTCGCCACGCTGGGTGCGTATCTGGGCATCGCCAGCAAGTGGTACGCCTTCTTCTGCTTTGCGCGGAAGGCGGGCGCTCGCAAGGTGCTCCAGCAGTTCGGCCTCACGCTGGGCGCCGCCGCCGCGGACCGCGTCAGTCGATTCCTCACGGGCGCTCGCGCCCGCGCGTTGCTGAGCGAGTTCCACCGCTCCACCCTCGCGCCGGGCTCCGTTGCCGCGCACCTTCCCCACTCCACCGTGGCTCCGACTGTCGCCTCCGTGGGTGTCGCCCATCACAGCGTGGCTCCGGGTTCCACCGCGATGGGCCTCGCCACCTCAAGTCTTCCCGATGAGCTGCTGTCGCGGGACCTGCGCACTCACAGCGCCCTCTTCGACGTGCTGGGCACGCTGGACAACACGCCTCTGCTCGCCTCCTGCCGCGACGCCGTGCGCCGGGCCCTGACGGGGGACGCCTCGGCTCGCGCCGCGCTGCTCACGGGCCTCCGTCAATCTCCCGCCCGAGGCGCGGCGGTGACGAAGCTGGAGAAGCGCCTCTCCGAAACAGGGCTCCTCTCCTCGACGTGGCTCGCCACCCGCTCGCGCGAGCTGCGCGCGAGCGCCCGGTTGCTCCCCATCGCCTCCGCATTCCAGGCACGTCTGTCCACCGTGGAGGGAATGCTGCGCCTGCGCGCGCTGCTGTCCGGCATGCCGCCCTCGCTGGAGACCGCGGTGGAAGCCCTGGCGCGCCAGGGCGTGGACGCGGACACGGGCTGGACGTCCGTACTCAAGGCCACACTCGCCTCGGAGGCGTCCTCACGTCTGCGCGAAGACCCTGCCCTCCAGCACGTCGACGCCGAGCGCGCCCAGGCCACTCAAGCCCGCTACCGCGTGCTCGAGGAGAAGAAGCGCGGACTCGTCCGCGACGCCATCCTCCACCGGTGGACGCAGCGCCAGCGCGAGCGCCTGCTCGCAAGCACCGGCGGACGACTCAACACCCAGGGCGCGGAGCTGCGCCGTCGCCTCATGCTCCGAGGCGAGCGCGCCATGCGCGTGCGACAGGTCATCGCCACCGGCCTGGAGCTCGAAGGCGGAGACCCGCTCTTCGACGCCCGCCCCGTGTGGATGGCCAGTCCCCAGACGGTGGCGCAAATCTTCCCGCGCCGCCCCATCTTCGATGTCGTCATCTTCGACGAGTCCTCCCAGTGCCGACTCGAGGAAGCCCTGCCCGTCCTCACCCGCGCCAAGCGCGTCGTCATCGCCGGAGACCCGAAGCAACTCCCTCCCACGCGCTTCTTCGAGTCCGCCGTGGTGCAGAGCCAGGACACCGAAGCTGAAACGGAGCAGGGCCTCTTCGAGGACCAGCAGTCCGAGGTGGAAGACCTCCTCTCCGCCGCGCTCAACCTGGACATCGACCAGTGCTACCTCGACGTCCACTACCGCTCGCAAGACGCGGACCTCATCGCCTTCAGCAACGAGCACTTCTACGACAGGCGGCTCCAGGCCATCCCCGCGCATCCCTCGCACGTGGCTCCCCACGCGCCCCTGCGCCTGCTCCCCGTGGGCGGCACCTACGAGAAGCGCGTGAATCTCACCGAGGCCCGCGCCGTGGGCCAGCTCGTGAAGGAATTGCTCGCCCGCCCCGAGCCCCCCTCCATCGGCATCGCCTGCTTCAATCTCTCACAGCGCGACGCCATCACCGACGTCCTCGATGAACTGTCCGCGGAGGACGCAACCTTCGCCGCCCGGCTCGCCACCGCGCGCACCCGCCGCGGCGCCGGCTCCTTCGAGGGCCTCTTCGTCAAGAACCTCGAGAACGTCCAGGGCGACGAGCGAGACCACCTCATCATCAGCACCACCTACGGGCCCGACCGACAGGGGCGCTTCTACCGACGCTTCGGCCCGCTCGGCAGCGCGGGTGGAGGACGGCGCCTCAACGTGCTCGTCACTCGCGCCCGACAGCAGGTGCACCTGGTCACCTCCATTCCTCGCGACGCGTATACGGCCCTGCCGCCCGTGGAGTCCGGCCGTCAGCCCAACGGTGGCTGGCTCCTCTTCGCCTACCTCCAGTTCGCGGAACGCATCGCCCTCGCCCACGCGGAGGCCACCCGCGACGACGCGCTCCCCACCTCCGAGCCCTCCGCCCCGCGCGAGCTCGTCGTGCGCGAGCGGGAGACCGCGGCGGACTCCACCTTCGTCCGCGCACTGGCGTCACACCTCGCGCGACGCCACCACGTGTCCTCCGATGTGAACTGGGGCAATGACGGCTTCTGCGTGGACCTCGCCCTGCATCACCCCTCCGTCCCGGGCGACGTCACCGTGGGCCTGCTCTGCGACGGCACGCGCTACCCCAAGGCCGCCGACCGCGTGGAGTGGGACCTCTTCCGCACCGCCGTGCTGGAGGGCCAGGGCTGGAAGCTCGTCCGGCTCTGGACGCCCCACTTCTTCAGGGACCCGGAGGGCGCCACCACCCATGTGCTCCAGAGGGTGGGCGACCTCCTCATGCGCCAGCCAGCGACGGCACAGGCCACGGACACCTCCAGCAAGGGCGTCATGCACTGAGCCTCAGGGCGTCTTCGGCGTCGACTCCAGAAGCCACAGGATGCCCAGCTCCAGCTCCAACGCCTCGAAGGGTTCGGCACGCACGCGCTCGTCCCCTGTGTACGTGCCCAGCTCCACCCAGCGGCCACCCTCCAGGCGGAACACCTCCAGCGTCCGCGCCTTCGGGTCCACCAGCCAGACATGGCGCACGCCTTCTCGGGCGTAGATGCGCTTCTTCTTCACCCGGTCCAGTGACGCCGTGGACGGAGAGAGCACCTCGCAGACCCAATCCGGCGCCAGGGTGAAGTACGGCGCGTTCGGAACCTCCGGCATCCGCACCCGACGCCAGCCCGCCAGGTCAGGCACCAGCACGTCCTGCCCGAAGTGCAGCTCCGGCTCCACCAGCAACCACCACCCTCCAGGCCCTCCTCGGCCCCGCTGGAAGGGTCCATAGAGTTCGCCCTGCAGGCTGGAACTGGCCTTCGCATGTGGGCTCGCCGGCCGGGGCATGGCGATGAGCTCCCCGTCGATGATCTGCCCGACCATGTTCTCCGGCAGTGCGACCAGGTCCTCGTACGTCGCCGGCCGCTTCGGTCCCTCACCCATTCCCTCGCTCCTCTCCCCTCTGACTTCCCACCCCTCCAACATCCCCGCCACCTCCCCGAAGTGGAACCCCACCCCATACCGCGTGTCCACTCCTTCCTACTCAGCGGGTCTGACATCCGGCGGCCCACCCAAAGGCCCCCATGGACCTGCCATTCCAGAGGAGGAAGAATGTCACCGCCCCATGCTTCCCTCCCGCTCTGGCCTTCTCGTCTTGTCACTCCTGCTCTTGTCCGTGCCCGCGTACGCGGACAACAACGCCGACGAGGCGGACATCGCCTTCGAGCTGGGCAACGACGCCTACGCCAAGGGCCAGTACACCGAAGCCCTGCGCTCCTACTTCACCAGCTACCGGCTGGTGCCCAACCGCAACGTGCTCTTCAACATCGCCCGCTGCTTCGAGGCGCTGGGCAAGTTCAACGAGGCGTACCGCTACTACAACGATCTGCTCACCGAGGACCTGCCCACCGAGGACGCCTCGGAAGTCTCCCGCTCGTTGGATCGACTGCGCCCCAAGGTCGCGCTCGTCAAGGTCACCACCGTCCCCAAGGGCGCCGACGTCTACGTGGACCGCATGGACCTGGGCAGCCGGGGCCGCTCGCCGCAGACGCTCGCGCTGTCGCCCGGCCGTCACAAAATCATGGTGAAGAAGGACGGCTACCGTCCCACCGAGGCCACCGTCACCGTGGCGCGCGGCCGTGAGACGGAGCAGACCTTCGACCTGTTCCTCATCACCGGCGGCGTGGAGCTGACCGGCACCCCCGAGGGCGCCGAGGTGCGCGACGCCCCCAACGGCCCCGTCATCACCAAGCTGCCCGGCCGCGCCCGCCTGCCCCCCGGCCAGCGCATCCTCTACGTGCGCGCCCCCGGCTACTCCCCCGGCCAGTACGTGGTGGACGTGCCCGCCGATGGCAGCGTCCCGCTCTCCGTCGCGCTGCGCGTCCAGGACCGTCCCTCCGGCCGACTCGTCGTCACCGCCAACCGCGACGGCGCCACCGTGCGCGTGGACGGCAAGCCCGCCGGCTTCACCCCCACCGTCGTCACCCTCCCCGAGGGCGAGCACGCGCTGGAGGTGGAGAGCCGCGAGGTGCGTCCGCTGCGCCAGAAGGTGACCGTCGTGGCGGACCAGGAGGTGAAGATTCACGCGGAGCTGCGCTACGCGCCCCCACCCGTGCGCGCCGCGTCCAAGAGCCTGGTCGCCGTGGACGACGCTCCCGCCTCCACCACCGTGCTCACCCAGGAGGAGCTGCGCGCGTTCGGCTGGCGCACCCTCGCGGAGGCGCTCGCCGGCGTGCGCGGCTTCTACCTCACCGACGACCGGACCTATACGTACCTGGGCGTGCGCGGCTTCTCGCCCCCCGGAGACCTCAACACCCGCGTCCTCATCCTCTGGGACGGCCACGCCATGAACGACGTGTGGGCCGGCCAGGGCTACGCCGCCCACGACCTCAACGTGGACCTGATGGAAGTCGAACGCATCGAAGTCGTGCGCGGCCCGGGCAGCGCCCTGTACGGCACCGGCGCCTTCTTCGCCGTCATCAACGTGGTGCCCCGCGAGTCGCTGGGCCCGGACAACCACCTGGAAGTCACCGGCGCGGTGGGCGCGCTGAACACCACGCGTGGACACGCCACCGCGTCCTGGGAGGACGGCAATCGCTCCATCCTGGTGAGCGCCGCGGCGCTGACGGCCTCCGGCGCGGACACCACGCTGCTGCGACGCGCGGACCCCGCGCTGGGCGACCTGCTCGTCACCGGGCTGGACGCGGAGCGGGCCGCCACCGCCTCCGTGCGCGCCCGGCTGGGAGACTTCTCCTTCCAGGGCCAGCTCAACGTCCGCTCGAAGGAGCTGCCCACCGCCCCCTACGGCACCGTGCCAGGCGCGGAGGGAAACACCGTGGAGGACCTGCGCGCCTTCGTCGAGGCGCGCTACGAGCGCGAGTTCACCGAGCGCTTCAGCCTGTCCGGGCGCGCCTCGTTCGACCTCAGCCGCTACGAGGGCCTCTATGTGTACCCGGAGAGCGCCGGCGGCTCCAACAAGGAGGGCGGCGCGGCGGACTGGGTCAGCGGCGAACTTCGCGCGCGCGTGGGCATCTTCGAGGGCAACCGCCTCACGCTCGGCGTGGAGACGCAAGGGCAGCTCAGCGTGCGCCAGACGGCGAGCGACATCCCCCTGGAGACGAAGGCGCGCACGCTGCTGTCCGCGTACCTGCTCGACGAGTGGAAGCTGCACCCGCGCCTGAGCCTCTCCGCGGGCCTGCGCCTGGACAAGTACCTGGACCTGGACACCACGCCCATCACCCCGCGACTGGCCGTCATCGCCCGGCCCTACGACGCGGGCCTCACCAAGCTGGTCGCCGGACGCGCCTTCCGCGCCCCCAACGTCTACGAGCTCTACTACGCGGACGGCATCACCCAGGCGCCACCCGCGTCCCTGAAGCCGGAGACCATCACCACCTTCGAGGTGGAGCACGCGCACGACCTCACGGACGAGCTGCGCCTGTCGGTGGCCGGCTACCACAACCGCATCTCCAGCCTGGTGCAGCTGCGCACGGACGACGCCCCCTCGGAGGAGTGCGGCGGCTCGGAGTGTCTGCGCTTCGTCAACGACAGCGGCACCACGCTGGCGTGGGGCGCGGAGGCGGGCGTGCACTGGCAGCCGGGACGCTGGCTGCTGGTGGACGTGAGCTACTCGTACGTGACGCTGCGCAACGCCGCGGACGTGGTGGCCTCCGCGTCTCCCGCGCACCTGGTCTCCGGACGCCTGCTGATGCCGGTGGGCAACGGCGACATGCGGCTGGCCACCCAGGCCACCTACCAGAGCGCGCGTCCCACCGGCCCGGGCGGCGCGGACAGCGGCGAGGCCCTGCTCATCGGCTTCGGCCTCTCCGGCGACTACGGCCCGCTGCGCTACTTCGCTGGCGTCCACAACCTGCTCGACTCCGAGTACCAGATTCCCGTGTCGGACGAGAATTCCATCGCTCCCGTGCCCCAGTACGGGCGCACCTTCACCCTCCAGCTCACGGGGACCTTCTGACGCATGAGCGAGCCCGAGCTCGAGTTCACCTTCATCCAGCCTGGACACCCGCTCTACGAGGCGGAGCTGGAGCTGCGCTTCCGCGTGCTGCGCGAGCCCCTGGGCCACACGCGGGACGCGGTGAAGTTTCCGTTCGAGGCGCAGAGCCTCCACCTGGTCGCCCACCGGGGTGACAGCGTGCTCGGCTGCGTGCTCTTCAACCCCGAGGACTCGCACGGAGGACGTCTGTTCCAGATGGCGGTGACGCCCCACCTGCAGGGGCAGCGCCTGGGTGCCCGACTGGTCGAGACGCTGGAGGCGGAGCTGGTGCGACGGGGCATCACCCACGTCCACCTCCACGCCCGGCAGCCCGTCGTGCCGTTCTACGAACGCCTGGGCTATTCCGTGTATGCGGAAGCGTTCACGGAAGTGGGGATACCCCACCGACACATGAAGAAGTCACTCGCGACGTAGGCGAGGTCCGGGTGCTCACCACCCGACACCGGCGAATGTCTTCGAGCACCCGGGTGGCCCTCCGCCACCTCGCCCCCTGACCTCAACAGCCAGGGGATGCTGGTAACCTTTGGGAGAGGTCAGCGGGCCAGCGACACCGAGGAGACATGATGAACGGAACGAACGACGGACGCGCCGCGCCCCCTTCCCACCGGGCCGGCCCCTCGGGGGGTCCTGGGGACAGCGAGCTGGATGACGAGGGCTCTCCTTCCGAGTCGGACGAAAGCCGCGCGCCTCGCCGTCCGCCCATCCACGTCCTGGAAGACAACACGCTGCACACGCGGCTGACGCGGGACCTGGGCGTGCACTACCCCTTCGTCAGCGCGGGCATGGCCTTCGTGGCGCTGCCGCCGCTGGTCATCGCCGTGTCGGAGGCGGGAGGCATCGGCATGCTCGGCTCGGCGCCGGAGCCCGCGCCCTTCCTGCGCTCGCGCATCCAGGCCATCCGCGCCGGCACGCAGCGCCCGTTCGGCGTGGACTTCATCCTCGACCGCGCGCGGGCGGGGGACTTCACCACGCGCGAGCACATCGACACGTGCATCGCCGAGCGTGTGCCGGTGGTCGCCTTCCACTGGGCCCTGCCGCCCGCGGATTGGGTCAAGGCCCTGAGGGCCGCGGGGACGAAGGTCTGGGTGCAGGCCAGCTCGGTGGAGTTCGCGAAGGAGGCGCTGGTGTTGGGCATCGACGGGCTCATCGCGCAGGGCCGTCAGGCGGCGGGCTACAACAAAGGCACCACGCCCACGCTGAAGCTGGTGCGGGAGCTGCGCGCGCTGGTGGGGGAATTGCCGTTGCTCGCCGCCGGTGGCATCGCGGACGGGCTGAGCGCGGCGCGGGCGCTGTTCCATGGCGCCGATGGCGTCTGGGTGGGAACGCGCATGGTGGCCTCCGTGGAGGCGTACGCGCACCCGGGCTACAAGCAGCGCGTGGTGGATGGAGACGCGCGCGACTCCGACTTCACCACCCTCTTCGGCCCCGAGTGGTCCGGTCCGCGTCAGCGCGTGCTGCGCAACCGCGTGGTGCGCGAGTGGGCGGGCCGCGAGGCGCGCGCGCCGACGAACCCCACGGACTCCATTGGCACCACGCGGCTGTACCCGGGACTGACGGGAGGCGACGCGCTCTACACGATGCCGCGCTTCAGCGCCTTCGTGCCCACGCCCGACACGCAGGGCGACCTGGAGGAGATGGTGCTGCCCGCCAGCGGCTCCAGCATGGCGCGCATCGAGAGCGTGCAGCCCGCCGGACAAATCGTGGTGGAGATGATGGAGGGCGCGCACCGGCTGCTGGCGAACCCGTACGAGCTGGAAGCCGACGCCGACGAGAACGACCGCTCCTGAGTCGAGGTGCCCGGCGGACGGTGCCCTGGTGCTCCGCCCGCCGCCCTTCCGGCTGAATCGGGTGAAGCGCTCGGGGAAGTTGGAGTAGGAACCCACGCAAGGACGGGTGGGTGCCATGACGATGACGACGACACAGGCGCGCTGGAAGCGCGTGGCGGTTTCGGGCTGGGTGGCCCTCGCGCTGTGTGGCGGAGTGGCGGTGGCGCGGGCGGTGACTTCGGAGGTGAGGACTCCCTCGCGGCGCCTGTCCGCCGACGAGCGCGTCCTCCTGGGCCGGGCCGCCGCCGAGGCGGAGCCTCACTGGCGTCGGCGCTCGATGCACTCGTTCCCCGGTGACCACTGGTCCCAGGACGACGACTTCGGCGCGTCGGAGCGAGGGTGGGTGATGAGCGAGGCGCGCAGGCGCGACGTGCCGGTGACGGATGTGTTCGACGCCATCGACTCCGAGCTGCGCTCGTCGGCGCCCATCCTCCCGCCGCGCAAGGCCTCCGCCAGCCCGTGCAAGCCCCGTCCGTTCTACGACTGATGCCCGGCACCCTCCCGCTTCCCCGCGCGCACCCTTCCGCATGACGACCTCCTCTCACGGACTGCTCCGCGCAGCCCACCGCGCCGCCTCGCTCACCAGCGTGCGCCTGGCCCTCTTCGGCGTCCTCGCGCTCGCCGCGTGCTGGCACTCCCTGTCGCTCGCCGGAGGGATGAACGACTTCCGCGACTCACACCTGCTCGACTCCTACGAGGACGCGGGCACGCGCAGCGTGACGCACTACGGACAGCTCCCGCTGTGGAACCCCTGGTCCTGCGGTGGCCAGTACGCGCTGGGCAGTCCGCAGACGCGCGTCTTCTCTCCCACCGTCGTGCTGTCCTCGCTCGTGGGTCCGCGCCGCGCGGAGCCGCTCCTGCTGTGGGTCTTCCTCGTGCTCGGCATGGAGGGCTTCTTCCACTACGCCCGACGGCGCACCGGCTCCACACTGGGCGCACTGGGCGCCGCGCCGCTCTTCGGATTGATGGGCTTCACCGCGCTGTCCTGGGCCATCGGCTGGCTCAACTTCGCGGGATTCCTCCTGCTGCCGTGGCTGCTCGTCGGCACCCGGCGCGTCGTCGAAGGCAAGCTGTCAGGCGTGGCGCTCGTGGGTGGCGTCTTCGCGCTGCTCTTGAGCTTCGGTGGCACCTACCCCGTGCCCATGGGCGCCCTCTTCGTCGCGCTGGAGACCGGCCGCGCGCTGTATGGACTGCGCGGACCGCGCAACATGCCCAGACTGAACAAGGCGCTGTGGGCCCTGGGCGCCACCGCCTTGTTCACCGTGGCCGCCTGCGCCTTCCGCCTGTGGCCGCTCATCGAGACGATGCGCTCCTCACCGCGCGTCATGGCGGGCACTCCGGGCAACGCCCTGGAGCCGCTGGTGAAGATGCTGCTCCAGCTCCCCGCGCGCTCCGGCTACAGCGACCCGGGCAACTTCTACTTCGCGCCCGTGGCCCTCGCCCTCGCGCTGCCCGCCCTCGCTTTCGCTCGACGCCGCGCGCTGTACCCGGCAATCGTGGCGGGCCTGTGCGCGTGGATGGCGGCGGGCTACGCGGCGAAGCCTTCCCTGTTCGCGGGGCTGCGCACGCTCCCCATCTTCGAGACGTTCCGCTACCCCGAGCGCTTCCTCGTCCCCACCAGCCTCTTCCTCGCGGAGCTGGCCGCGCTGGGGCTCGCCGTGTTGCTCACGCGCACGTGGCGCTCGCCCTCGAAGTGGGCGTGGGCCGCCGTGGCCGCGTGCGCCGTGGCCATCGCGAGCTGGGGCCTGCAGCTTCGCGCCTTCGACAACCTGTCTCGCTGGGCGCAGATGACGGCGATGCCCGCCGAGCGCGAGCAGCCCTTCGCCCAGGCGCGCGGCAATCGCTGGTCTCAGGGACATCTGCTCGCGCTCAACCGGGGCTCCATCGCCTGTGGCGAGGCGTGGCCCGTGCCCATGTCCGCCAAACTGCGTGGAGACCTGAGCGCCGAGGAGTACCTGGAGGAGCCCGACGCGGGCACCGCGAAGCGCGTGGAGTGGACGCCCAACCGCGTGTCCGTGGACGTGGACGCGACGCGGCCCACCGTGCTCCTCGTCAACCAGAACTGGCACCCGGGCTGGAAGTCGTCCCAGGGCGAGGTCGTCTCGCGTGACGGGCTGCTCGGCGTGCACGTGCCGGAAGGCCACCACCAGGTGGTGCTGAGCTTCCTGCCCCGCTCGGGAATCGGTGGCGGGCTGGTGTCCGGACTCGCGTGGGCGGGGCTCGCGTTCCTCGTGTGGCGCCAGCGGCGTGGACACGCGTTGCGCTGGCCCGTGGCCATCAACGTCTTCACCGTGCCCATCGTCACCTGGTTCGTGCTCGCCATGGCGTGGCATGAGCCCGTGGCGAAGGCGGAGCCGCGCAACGCGGATGGCTCGCCGCTGACGGTGCCGGCACTGCCTCCCCAGGCCAGGGCCGTGGACACGCGCTTCGAGGTGCCCGTGGAGCTGGTGGGCGCGGAGGTTCCCGGAGAGCCGGACGCGGAGGGCATCCTTCCCCTGGCGCTCTACTGGCGCACGTCGACACCGGTGCCCCGCTCGGTGGGCATCTTCGTGCACGTGGTGTCGGCGGAGGGCCAGCGCATGGGCTCGGACCACGCGGTGGTGGGCGGCACCTGGTTCTTCGCGGACGCGCCCCGGAACACGTTGCTGCGCGACGCCTTCTCCCTCTCCACCCGAGGCTGGAGGCCCGGCGAGTGGAAGGTGCTGGTGGGCCTGTGGCACGCGGGCGGGGACCAGTCCCGCGTCAACGTGCTGGAGCCGAGCGGACAGCCCGTGTCCGAGGGCCGCGTGTACGTGGGGACGTTCACCGTTCCACGGAACGTCCGGGCCAATGAGTCCTCCGTGAACCCGTAGTCCAGGGGACGACAGCGCGCCGAGACGCGCGGCGCTCCCGGGGTTATGAAGCGCGCATGCGAATCCTGCACACCATGTTGCGCGTTGGAGACCTGGAGAAGTCGCTCGACTTCTACACACGGGTCATCGGAATGAAGCTGCTGCGCCGCCACGACTACCCCGACGGCAAGTTCACCCTGGCCTTCGTCGGCTTCGGCCCCGAGGACACCCACCCCGCGCTGGAGCTGACGCACAACTGGGGCGTGGAGAAGTACGAGCTGGGCACGGCCTATGGCCACGTAGCGCTCGGCGTGCCGGACATCCGCGCGACGTGCGATGCGATTCGGCAAGCCGGGGGCAAGGTGGTCCGCGAGCCGGGGCCCATGAAGCACGGCACCACCGTCATCGCCTTCGTCGAGGACCCGGACGGCTACCGCGTGGAGCTCATCGAGAAGGGCAGCTAGTCACAACGAAGCCTGCGTGGCCCGTCGCGGGCCATTAAGGTGGCCACGTGAGCCCCAGCCCTTCTTCGTTCCTCCCCAGCCACGAGCCCCCCGGCCGACCGCGCGACGGGGCCCTGCTCTTCCTCTCGCGCGGCATGGAGCTGCTCATCATCGAGCAGGAGGGCGCCGTCCACCTGCCCACAGGCTCCGCGTTCCCCCAGCTCGCCGAGGCCGCCCACTACCTGGGCGCGCTGGATGGCGTGGACTGCTACGCCGCCCCGCTGCCCCGGGACTTCGCGGCGCCGGAGGGCATGACGCTGGTGCCCGCGCGCTCGCTCTACAAGCGACTGGACGAGGTGCGCTTCGCCGTCGCCGGCCGCGCGCTCGCCATCGCCGAGTGGGACATTCAACACCGCTTCTGCGGACGCTGTGGCCAACCCACCCAGCTGGTCGCCGGAGAGCGCGCCCGCCGCTGCACGGTGGACAACACGCCGTTCTACCCGCGCATCTCCCCCGCGATGATTGTGCTCGTCACCAGGGGCGACACCATGCTGCTCGCGCGCAACTCCACGCTGCCGGAGCCCATGTTCAGCACGCTCGCGGGCTTCGTGGACGCGGGTGAGTCGCTGGAGGAGTGCGTCGCGCGCGAGGTGAAGGAAGAGGTCAACATCGAGGTGAAGAACATCCGCTACTTCGGCTCGCAGCCGTGGCCCTTCGGGCGCTCGCTCATGGTGGGCTTCACCGCCGAGTACGCGGGCGGCGACATCCAGGTGGACGGCAAGGAGATCGCCGAGGCGCACTGGTTCCACCCCGACCAACTGCCCCGCGTCCCGCCGCGCCTGAGCATCGCCCGGCACCTCATCGACGCCTTCATCGAGCGCGTGAAGGGCCCGGCGCACAAAGGCTGACAGCGTCCCAGGGGTGCCAATAAGCAGGCCTTCGCGCCATCAGTTACCGTCCCTCCCGCCTTCTCCGCAGGAGGGACCCGGATGAACCGCTTCGCGCTGCGCGACCGTACAGACAGCCTCGATGCCGTGACCCAGTACGAGGACATCGTTCGCATCCTCACCACCCAGGAGTTCCCCTGGGACATCACCCAGGCGCTCAGCTTCGCGCTGTTCCGCACCTACGCGGTGCCGAGCATCGGCGTACTCCTGCACGAGACGCGGGAGTTCAACGAGTGCACCCAGAAGCGCTACGACGACACGGTGCTCGTCCTCGACGCCATCCTGGAGCACGGCATCACCAGCCCCGTTGGACACAGCGCCTTCCGCCGGATGAACCAGATGCACGGCGCCTATGCCATCTCCAATGATGACATGCGCTACGTGCTCTCCACCTTCGCCGTGTCCCCCATCCGCTGGGTGGGCGAGTTCGGCTGGCGGCCCTTCACCTCCAACGAGGTGGAGGCGTGGACCCACTACTACCGTGAGATGGGCCGCCACATGGGCATCCAGGACATCCCGAAGACGCACGCGGACTTCGTCGCGTACCTGGACGGCTACGAGGCGAAGCACTTCGCCTTCGATGCGCGCAGCCAGGCCGTGGCCGACTCCACGCTCGAGCTGCTCACCACCTTCCCGCCCTCCCACCTGGCGCCCAAGAAGCTCGTGAAGCTGTTCGCGCGCACCCTCATGGAGGACGCGCTGCTGGACGCGTTCCACTACGCGCGCCCCTCCGCGCTCACCCGGAAGGTGTTCCGCTCCGCGCTCCGAATGCGCGGGAAGTTCGTGCGCTACGCCCTGCCCCCGCGCGAGGTCCCCAAGTTCGGCCGAGAGAGCGTCAACCTGCGCACCTACCCGAAGGGCTACGCCGTCGAAGAGCTCGGCACCTTCCCCAAGACGTGCCCCGTGCACCACCACCGCCCGGCCACGGCCGAGGAAGCGGCGCCCGCCAGGACCCAGGGTGCAGGCGGTTCCTGAGCCCGGACGGCCGTGAGTCCCCAGATTCCGCGCACTTCGCCGCGCGCGGAGCGGGGGCGCGGGCCCGGGAATCCCTGGCCGCCCCCGGAACGTTGGCTCCGGATTGGGGTGGCGGCTTGACCTCCCGGGCTGACTGGGGTTGAAGCGCCGCTCCCTTCGCCTCACGAAGAAGCCATGCCCGCCGCGCGTCCCCACATCGAGCCCCGCCTCGTCCCCACCGCCGACTCCGTGGTGGTGAAGGAGATCTACCTCTCTCTCCAGGGCGAGTCCTCGCACGCCGGCCTGCTGTGCGCCTTCATCCGCCTCACCGGCTGCCACCTGCGCTGCACCTACTGCGACAGCGAGTTCTCCTTCCACGGCGGCGCGCGCCGGAAGAACGCGGACGTCCTCGAGGAAATCAAGGCGCTGCGCACCCCGCGCGTGGAAATCACCGGCGGCGAGCCCCTGCTCCAGCCCGGCGTCTACCCGCTGATGCAGTCGCTGCTCGACGAGGGCTACACGGTGCTGCTGGAGACCAGCGGCGCCATCGACGTGCGGCTGGTGCCCGCCGCCGTGCACAAAATCGTCGACATGAAGACGCCGTCCTCCGGCGAGGCCTCGCGCAACGACCTGCGCAACTTCGCGTCGATGAACGCCAACGACGAGCTGAAGTTCGTCATCGGCTCACGCGAGGACTACGACTGGTCCAAGGCGCTCATCACCGAGCACCGGCTGGCCCAGAAGCCCTTCGCGCTCTTGTTCTCCACCGTGTTCGACAAGCTCCACCCGCGCGAGCTGGCCGAGTGGACCATCGAGGACCGGCTCCCCGTCCGCTTCCAGCTCCAGATGCACAAGTACCTCTGGGAGCCGAACGCGCGCGGCGTCTGAAGCCCGCCCCCGAGTCAGACGTCGGTCGCCGCGAAGTACAGCCAGCCCCAGAACAGCAGCCACGCGGCCAGGCCCCCCAGGGTCAGCCAGCCCAGCACGTACGCCACCCGCGCGGGAACCCGTCCCTTCGCGGGGCTCTCTCCCCGGCGGATGCGTCCCGCCTCCCGCATCCCCAGCACCACGCCGCCCACGCCCGCCACCAGCGGCGGCAGCGGCATCGCCAGGGTGCACGGCAGGACCAACAGCCCCAGCACCCCGAGCCCCAGCGCGCCCCAGGCCGCGCGCGACACGGGCCCGTCCTTGCGCCGCAACGACACACACGGCTCGCAGAAGGCGGACTCGCCGAAGAGCTCCAGACACTCCCCACACAGGAAGCTTCCGCAGCGCGTGCAGGTGGCCACCGCGGAGACCTCCGCGTGGCGCGCGCACAGGGCGGCCGTGCTCTCCACCGTCACCGGGACACCCTGGCGTCGGGCGAGCGCACGGCGAAGCGGACCCTCAGAAGCCCGGCGGAGGAACGCGCGCGGTCAGCGCCGTCAGCGAGTGGGCACCCAGGCCCAGGAACACCGCCGCGAGCACCGTGCAGGACACGAAGCCCGCGACGATGAGCCCCTTGTGGCGGTGCTCGAACTGGCTGAACGCGTAGAAGAGCGCGTAGCAGGGGATGAGCAACACCATCACTCCCGTGCCCACGCTGCGGCGGAAGGCATGGACGAGGAGGAAGGCGGCGCACACCAGGGCGATGAGACTGGACAGGATGGCGAGCGGGAGCAGCGGCACGCCCTCCCCTTAACACGTTCCACCCCTGGCCAGGGCGTCGTGCACATACTAAGCACGGCCCGCCGTCCTCCTGCCGAGGTGATTGCGCATGAACGCCGCCAAGACACTGCTCAACTTCGTCCTAGGGGGAGCCCTGCTGGGCATCCTCGTCGCGTCCTGGGCAGGTCCGCACTTCATCGGCTGGTACAACGAGACGCCCCTGGCGACCCAGACGATGTGCAACCTGCCCCAGGTGATTCGTCAGGTCAGCTCGGACCTGCTCACCTGGCAGACCATTGGCGCGGGCGTTGGCGCCGCGGTCTTCCTGGTGCTGGGCATCCTCTTCACCGTCCGCTCCAACCGGAAGGCGCGCGAGCAGCAGACCCGGACTCCGCCCCCGGCCGCTCCGCCCCAGACGACGCCCTGAAGCCACGGGCCCTGGCCCGACCTACGGCGTGCGGACCAGCACCGAAGGCGCGGTGCCCAGTACGCCACCGCCCTCGGTGTCCATGACGTTGACCTGCAAGAGGAAGTGGATGGGCCCCTCCACGTCCTCCGGCGCCGTCCACGTCGGAGTGCGCGAGTGGATGTCGCTGAAGTGGCCCGCGGGCTCCGCCGGCATCTGCGTCCAGTAGAACTCCATGTCGTCCCCGTCGGGGTCCTGCACCTCGAACACGAGCTGCACCACGCCACCGGGGACCACCGTCTTCGGACTCGGAATGGGGCCCGCCTGCACATCCGGCGGATGGTTGACCACCCGGCCACAGCCCAAGGTCGTGATGACCAGCGCGGCGAAGACTCCTGAAAGCGACCGAAGCATGGACTGCCCCCTGTGAAGAGTGGTCCCACGGTAACGCGCGAGCCCTCGCTCGGGTATCGAGGGGCTTGATACAAAAGACCCGGATTCCCGGATGACGACACATGGTGGCGAAAAGGGTCTCTCACCAACGGTCATCCCCGCACCCCGGTATGACGTGGGAACCGGCTCAGCGCGCGCGGCGTCGCGGGGGCTTCTTCGCGGACACGAGCAGCAGCTTGTCGCCCCGGGTGAGGCGCTTGATGGCGGCCTCCCGTCGCAGGGCGGCGCCGCGGTCCTCGGCGGGCTCGCTCCAGACGAGCGTGACGGGCAGCCGCGCTCGGGTATACGCCGCGCCGCGCCCTCGCCCGTGGGTGGCCACCCGACGCTCCAGGTCATTGGTGGCGCCAGTGTAGAGCGAGCCATCACGGCAGCGCAGCATGTAGACAGTCCAACGGGGAGGGGCGTCCGGCACGGGGGGCGCGACTGTACCGCGTACCCGCCCCCGCGCACCCCGCCTCCGCGCCCCGCCCGCCGCCTCAGGTCGCCGGACGCATCCGCCCTCCACGCCTCAGGCAGAAGCGCGGCAGGCGGAAGAGCGACCGCCTCCTTCCGCCCGGCAGCCCCACCCGCGCCATGACCTCCGACACGGGCGCCAGCGGATCTCCCCACGCCGCCAGGATGTGCGCCTCGCTCACCAGCCCCATCAACCCGCCCCCCTCCCCCACCACGCCCAGCAACTGCACCTGGTGCCGCTCCATCTCTCTCAGGGCACGCAGGAGGGTGTCTGTGGGAAAAACGGTGGCGATGAAGGACGACAACGTTTCCTTGATTGCCCTGTTTTGCCGCATCCAGTTTCCTCCGGACCGATATGCCTACATCTCCTTGCAACGGCCCTGCCGGCAGGGATGACCGCTCAGCATTGGACACGGCAACGGGCTGAGGACCGGCTTAGAGTGGGGGGGTGACACGAAGACAGGCGGCGCGGCTGGGGCGGATGGCGGACCTCTTCTCGCGGACGATGAGCCGGGGAAAAGAGGGGTTGCTGACGCTGACGTTCCGCCCGGACGAGTTGTACCGGGTGCCCACGGACGACGGCGCGGCCATTGCCCTGGGGCGCTATCACGCCCGAGGCGAGCGGCGGTACGCGGAGCCCGTCATCCTCTGCCATGGGCTGGGCGCCAACCGCTTCCACCTGGATTTCGACGAGCAGTACAGCATGGCGCGCTACCTGGCGCGCGCGGGCTTCGAGACCTGGGTGATGGAGCTGCGCGGGCGGGGGCTGGCGGGCGACTGCTCGGACTTCAACTTCGACGACCAGGCGGAGCACGACGTGCGCACCGCGCTGCGCACCGTGGTCTCCACGGGGTCCAAGGAAGTGCTCTGGGTGGGGCATTCCAAGGGTGGGTTGATGCTCTACGCGCACCTGGCCCGCAATCCGCAGGCGCCGGTGCGGGCCGCGGCGATTCTGGGCAGCCCGTTCACCTTCGCCGTGCAACCGGGGTTGCGCACCTTCATCCAGCACGTGGAGCCGCTCTTGCGGCTGAAGGTCATCCCCACCGGCCGCGTCACCAGCATCGCGCTGCTGGGCGCGCCGCCGGGTCCGCTGAGCCGGTACATGATGCTGGCGGAGAACATGGAGCCGGACGTCGTCCGGCGCGCGCTGGCCAACGTGCCGGCCAACATCGCCGGCGGGGTGGGCCGCCAGTTCGCCCGCTGGATTTCCACCAACCGCTTCACCACCTATGACGGGGGCTTCGACTACCGCGAGTCCCTGGCGGGGGTGAAGATTCCCATCCTGCTGCTGGCGGGCAGCAAGGACCTGCTGGCGCCGCCCATGTCGGTGGCGCGGGCGAAGGAGGCCCTGGGAGGCCCGGTGAAGTTCCTCGTGGCCGGGCGAGGGCACGGCTTCGGAGCGGACTACGGGCACGCCGACCTGGTGCTGGGCCGCCGGGCACCGGACGAAATCTTCCCCCTGGTGGAGGCGTTCCTGTCCGCGCACGCCACCCGGGCGTGAGACGGCACACAGGGGACGGGACTCCGGGTTGTCCGGGCCCCCTCGGCGTGCTACCCGGAAGCCCCTCCCCATGAGTCTGTCCCCCCGCCTCCTCACCCTCGCCCTGCTGGCGCCCGCCGCGTGCGGCAAGGCTCCCGCGGAGGTGCCCGCCGACGGGCAGGCGGTGATGGACCTGCGCCACACGCGGCAGGCCGGTGGACGGGCGGTGGCGCGCTGGAGCGGCGATGCCGTGACGGCGGAGGAGCTGACCGAGCGCTTCCTGGAGATGAGCCCCGCCTTGCGCGAGCGCTACGTGGAGCCCCGCGCCCGCCGCGAG
Source organism: Myxococcus qinghaiensis (assembly GCF_024198215.1). Lineage (GTDB taxonomy): Bacteria > Myxococcota > Myxococcia > Myxococcales > Myxococcaceae > Myxococcus > Myxococcus qinghaiensis. The sequence goes on along the minus strand of NZ_JAKCFA010000005.1, from coordinate 275,256 downwards.
TATGTGGAGTCGCTGGCCCGGTTCGACCTGCTGGTGCGCGACGCGCTCGCCCAGGGCCTCCAGGACGACCCCGAGGTGGTGGAGGCCACCCGGCGCGCGCTGGTGGGCCGGCTGATGCGCTCGCGGCTGGAAGAGGCGTCAGTGACTGTCACCGACGCGGAGCTGGCGGAGGCGTATGCGGCGCGCAAGGACGACTTCGTGCGCCCGGAGGCCGTGCGCCTGTCCCATGTCTTCCTCGCCTTTCCCCGGCCCTACCTCGAGTTGGATGCCACCGAGACGTTCAGGGTGGACCTCGTTGCCCACCAGGTGGTGACCCACGCGAAGGCCCTGCCGGTGGACGACTTCGAAGGCTTCGGGAAGCTCGCGCGCGCGCGCAGCCAGGAGCCCCGCACGGCGCCGCTGGATGGGGACATGCGCTTCCTCTCCAACGAGGCCCTGGCCCGCGAGTACGGGCCGGAGGTCGCCCAGGCGGCGCGCGCGCTGAAGACCGAGGGCCAGCTGAGCGACCTGGTGATGACGAGCAAGGGCATGCACCTGCTCAAGCTGCGCGCGCGCAGGCCCGCGATGAATCTCTCGCTGGACGACGTGCGCGAGGAGCTGCGCGTGCGCCTGGAGGGCGAGAAGCGCACCCGCGCGTGGGGCGAATACCTGGCGCGCGTGGAGAAGCAGCTCTCGTTGTCGGTCGACCTGGACGCGCTGGCCTCGGTGCCGGTGGACGTCCAGGCCCCCATGCGCAAGCCGTCGAGCCCGCTGCCGGGAACGGTGCCCGCGCCATGAGGGCCCGCTTGCCAGCTTGGGGGGCCATCCCCACCTTTGGGAGTCGCCCCCACCCTTCCCCCAGGACTTCGCGCATGCGTCTTTCTCCCACCCGCGCTCCCCTGCTGTCCCTGGTGCTCGCCCTGGCGCTGAGTCAGGGGTGCAACACGCCCGTCAAATCGGCGCCCGACGACACGGTGGTGGCCACCGTGAATGGCGAGGTCCTCTCCCGCGTGGACTTCGAGCAGGAGCTGGGCCGGGAGCTGGCCTCCACGGAGGCCTCCCAGCGCACGCCGGAGGAGATTGAGCCCTTCAAGCGCACGCTGTTGGACACGTACATCCACCGGATGCTGCTGCTCCAGGCGGCGCGGAGGAACAACGTCACCGTCACCCCGGAAGAGGTGGACCGGGGCGTGCTGCGGCTGTCGGGCGACTATCCGGCCGGCAACTTCAACGAGGTGCTCGCCCAGGGGCAGCTCTCCATGGCGGAGCTGCGCGCGAGAGAGGCCAGCCGGCTCACCATTGAGAAGCTCTTCGCCGGCCACGTCTACTCGCGGGTGGGGGTGACGGAGGAGGAGCTGCGCGCGTACTACGCTGCGCACGAGGCGGAGCTGAACGAGAGCGAGCAGGTGCACGCCGCCCAAATCGTGGTGAAGGGCCTGGATGAGGCCCGCCGGCTCCAGGCGCAGCTCAAGTCGGGCAAGAAGTTCTCGGACCTGGCGCGCAGGTACTCGCTGAGCGCGGACGCCAAGGTGGGGGGCGACCTGGGGTTCTTCCCCCGAGGACAGATGCCGCCGGCCTTCGACGAGGTGGTATTCAAGCTCGGGGTCGGGCAGGTTTCGGACGTGGTGTCCACCGAGTACGGCTACCACCTGTTCAAGGTGCTGGAGCGCAAGCCCGCGCGGAAGCGGGACTTCGCCGAGGCGCGTCAGTGGGTGGAAGCGAAGTTGATGGAGCAGAAGCGCACGGAGGCGCAGGACGCCTTCGAGAAGGAACTGCGGGAGAAGGCGCAGGTCCAGGTGAACGAGGCCACGCTGCAGGCCATCCGCGGACAGCCCGCGGCGCTCCCGCAGGCAGCGAAGTAATGGATTCGAGGGCCCGACGGACAGTTGGACGGGCCCGGTGTGGTGCGGAAGGATGCACGGAATGAAGAAGCTGGTGGCATTCGTCGCTGCGGCGGCGCTCCTGGGGGGCGCCACGTCGGCGCGCGCGGAGCTGGTGGACAAGGTGGCCGCGGTGGTGAACCGCGACGTCATCGCGCTGTCGGAGGTTCAGCAGCGCGCGGCGCCGGAGCTGTCGCGCCTCAATGACCCGGATCCGCGCAAGCGCTCCGAGCAGCGCGCGCAGCTCATGAAGACCGCGCTCGACACCCTCATCGGCGAGAAGCTGATGGAGGCCGAAATCACGGAGATGGGCATCTCCGCGACCGAGGGCGAGGTGGACGAGCTGGTCAACGACGTGCGCAGGCAGAACAACATCACGGACCCGGCGCAGTTCGAGCAGGTGCTCACCGCCGAGGGTCTGACGATGACCACCTACCGGGACATGCTGCGCAAGCGCATCCTCCGGGACCGGCTCCTGCGCATGAAGGTGGGCCCCAAGGTGAAGGTCACCGAGGAGGACCTCAAGGCCGCGTACAACCAGTACGCCCGCGTGGAGGGCGAGGACTCGGAGGTCCACGCGCGCCACATCCTCGTCGCCGTCGACCCGAAGGCCACCGATGAGCAGGTGGCCGCCGCGCGCAAGAAGGCGGAGGGCATCGCCACCGAGGCCCGTCGCGAGGGCATGGACTTCTCCGCCCTGGCGCGCGCCCGCAGCGAGGGCCCCAGCGCCGCGGACGGTGGAGATTTGGGCTGGTTCAAGCGCGGCGTCATGGTGCAGGCCTTCGAGAAGGTCGCCTTCAACCTCAAGGAGGGCGAGGTGAGCGAGCCGGTGCGCACCAACTTCGGCTGGCACATCCTGAAGGTGGAGGAGCGCCGCTCCGTCGCCGCGACGTCCTACGAGGAGATGCGTCCGAAGCTGGAGAACAAGCTGCTCCAGGAGAAGACGGACAAGTTCCTGGAGCAGTACGTCGCGGAGTTGAAGCAGAAGGCCAGCATCGACGTGAAGATGTAGCCTGTCGTCCCCACGCGGGGGATGCTCGCCACCGTGAGCCTCCCCCTCGTCGGTATCTCCCTGGGTGATGTGTCGGGCATCGGTCCGGAGGTGACGGCCGCGGCCCTGGCGCTCCCCGCCGTGCGTCGCGCGCTCATCCCCGTCGTCTTCGGGGATGGGCCCACGCTGGAGCGCTTCCCCTTCTTCCGTCGCCATGCGCGCGTGGAGCCCTCCGCGCTCTCCCGCGTCGAGTCCCCCACCGTGGTGGAGGTGACGCGCCTGGCAGCCAAGGACCGCGTCCCGGGCAAACCCTCGCGCGAGGGAGGCCGGGCGCAGTACGCCTATGTGACGGCGGCGATTGACGCCATGCGCGCGGGCCACGTGGACGCGCTGTGCACGGCGCCGGTGTCCAAGGAGCAGATTTCGCGCGCGGGCATTCCCTTCATGGGCCACACGGAGGTGCTGGCGGAGGCCTTCGGCGTGGAGGTGATGATGATGATGGACGGGCCGCGCGTGCGCATCGCCCTGGCCACCAACCACGTCCCCCTCTCCGCGCTGTCGAAGCTGCTCACGGTGGACGGGCTCACCGCGCAGCTGAAGCTCCTCTCACGCAGCCTGACGCCCGTGGTGGGACGCAAGCCTCGCATCGCCGTGCTGGGACTGAATCCGCACGCGGGCGAAGGGGGCCTGTTGGGGCGCGAGGAGGTGGAGGTGATTGGCCCCGCCATCCGCAAGGCGCGCGCGGCGCGGGTGGATGCGCACGGGCCCATCGCGGCGGACGGCCTCTTCGCCAGGCCCGATGAAGTGGGCAAGCGGTACGACGCGGTGCTGGCCATGTACCACGACCAGGGACTCATCCCCGCGAAGGCGCTCGACTTCGAGCGCACCGTCAACGTGACGCTGGGGCTGCCGGTGCCGCGCACGTCGCCGGACCACGGCACGGCCTACGCGATTGCAGGCAAGGGACAGGCGAGCTGCGTGCCCATGGCGGAGGCGCTGCTCAAGGCCGCTCAGCTCGCTCGGCCGCCCGCGCGAGGTGCTCGGCCAGGTCCTCGCCGTCCTTCTCCGCGTCGATGAGCTTCACCTCCGAGCCCACGCCGCTCGGAGGAATCACCAGCACGGTGACTTTGTCGAGCGGGCACTCGCCCAGACAGCCCGAGGAGAACACGCGGGTGCTGGGGCCCAGGCCGCGCGCCGCCACGGCTTCCCGGATGCGGCGCGGCAGGTCCACGCCCCCAAGGCGAGGGTCCAGGCGCACCGAGCAGTTGTGACACACGTGCAGCTCGGTCGGCTGGGAGTCCGGGGCGGCCTCGATGGGAGGGGGCTTGCGCACGCCTGGAAACATAAGGCGGATGGGCCGTGAGCGCCGTAAGCTCCCGCGCGGGTGCCGAGGGGCGCCCACACCCGGAAAGACGACGTCACCCTCCTGGAATCACCTGGAGCATCAGGTTCCTGACGAGTTCCTTCCATGGCCCATGCGCGGGTGAGGGCTGATACCGAGGGACTTTTCAGATGGGAATCCAGAACACGAGGCGTGGGACATGAAAGCGCCTTTCGGTCGAGATTTGACGACGGGCAGCATCCCCCGTCACCTGGTGGCCTTCTCCATCCCGATGTTGATGGGGAGCTTCCTGCAGACGGCGTACAGCTTCATCAACGCCATCTGGGTGGGGCGGTTTCTAGGCACCGAGGCGCTGGCGGTGGTGACGGTGAGCTTCCCCGTCGTCTTCGTCCTGTTCTCCATCGGCATGGGCCTCACCATGGCGACGAGCATCCTGGTGTCGCAGAACTACGGCGCCCGGAGGATGGACGAGCTGCGCAAGGTGGTCGACAGCTCCACGGTGCTCATCTACTCGCTGGGCGTGGTGCTCACGCTGCTGGGCGAGTGGCTGGCGCCGAGCATCCTCACGTTGATGGACACGCCGCCGGAGATTCACGCGGAGTCCGTCAGCTACCTGCGCATCTTCCTGTTGTCGATGCCGCTGGGCTTCGGCCTGTTCCTCACGCGCAGCCTGTTGCAGGGCGTGGGTGACTCGAAGACGCCGCTGTATTTCCAGGCGGGCTCCGTCCTGCTCACCACCGTGTTGGACCCGGTGCTGATGTTCGGTTGGCTGGGATTGCCCAAGCTGGGCTTGAATGGCACGGCCTGGGCCACGGTCGTCTCGCAGCTCCTGGCGCTCGTCACGCTGCTCGTCTACCTGCGCATGAAGGACGTGCCCGTGGCGCCGCGCAGGCCCCGGCTGGCCCACCTGGGGCCCGTCACCTTGAAGACGCTGCGCATCGGCGTGCCGGCCGCGGTGCAGCAGTCGCTCGTGTCCATCGGCATGGTGTTCGTGACGGGGCTCGTCAACGGCTTCGGCGAGGTGGCCACGGCGGCGTTCGGCGCGGCGTCGCGCATCGACCAGATTGCGTTCATGCCGGCGATGACGTTCGGCATGGCCATCTCCACGCTGGCGGGACAGAACCTGGGCGCGGGCCGCGACGACCGCGTGCAAGAGATCTTCAAGTGGGGCTGCCTGTTGAGCGGCGGCGTCACCCTGGTCATCTCGGCGGTGGCGGTGACATTCCCGGAGGCGCTGCTGCGCATCTTCGTCACGGACCCGGCGGTCATCGGGCCGGGCGTCACCTACCTGCACATCGTGGGCGGGACGTACGTCCTGTTCGCGCTCATCTTCGTGAGCAACGGCATCATCAACGGCGCGGGACGCACGCTGATGACGACGGCGTTCTCGCTGTTGAGCCTCTGGGTGGTGCGGGTGCCGGTGGCGTACTGGCTGTCGCGCCGCATGGGCAGCGTGACGGGCGTGTGGATTGCGATGGCGCTGAGCTTCGGCGTGTCGCTGGTGGTGAGCATGGCCTACTACTTCTCCGGCAGGTGGCGGCGCCCTCTGCTCAAGAAGCCCCCCGAGGGCCCCACCACGCCCAACCCGGGCGAGGTCTTCGGACACGAGACGGGCGAGGCCTGAGCAGCGCCTCGCCCCTTCGGGCCACGGACTAGAAGACGAACGGGAAGCGGATGGGCTCCTGCATGCGGACCGTGTGCACGGGGAATTTCCAGCCGCGCACCACGCCCTCGATGCAACCGGCGAGCGGCGTGGCGCGCAGCGCGTCCGTGTCCATGGCGACGTTCGTCGTCTCGCCGCTCGGCTGCACGGACCAGCGCACCATGAAGCGCCCGCTCTTCTCCAGGGACGTGTCGGCGGCGTGCTGGCGCAGACACTCGGCGATGGCGGGCTGGTTGGACACGACGACCTGCTTCACGTCCTCAGACGTGAGGTGCTCCTTCGCCTCGAGCGCGGGCGGGACGTAGACGGTCCGCGTGGCGGTGGGCTCGGACGCTGCCGCGGCGCGCTCCTCCGCTTCGTCCGTGAAGCCCAGCTCGCGCGCGAACTCCTCATCCAGCTCCGACTCGGTGCTGTTCGCGCCATCCGGGTCGTCCGCGGTGTCCACCGGGACCGAGGTGGCCTGCTCGGTGGAGTCGGGCTCCTCGAAGGTCATCTCCATCACCGCGCCGGAGGCCGCCGCGACGCTCTGCGGCGGAGTGGGGCTCGCGGGAGCGCGGGCTGGAGCGCTCTCGGTGCGCGTGCGCCGCTCGCCGGACTTCACGGCCAGGGTGTCACGACGGGCCATCAGGTCCGCGCCGCTCGGGCCCGAGAAGGAGGTGAGCGCCCGCGTCGGGTCCGTCGACGCGCCTTGCGCGTGCAGCCCGTTCGCGACGTCGCTGATGCTTCCGGGCGAGGTCGTGACGAAGGGGCCCGTGTACCGAGGCGCGCTGGGGTTCAGCGCGTGGGTGTCGGCCACGCCCGTCGAGACACCTGGAATGGCCCAGGAGCCGATGGCACCCGAAGACGCCGTGCCACCTGTCTGCCCCGAAGCGTTCGTACCCATCTGCGCTCCTGTGTTGTTCGCACCGTTGAGCTGCGCCGAGGTACCCGCGCCGTTGAACTGCGCCATGCCGCTCACGCCGTTGAGCTGGCCCGGGGCACCGAATTGAGCGGTGGAACCCCGCACGTGGCTCCCCGAGGCGCTCACACCACCGAGCACCGAGGGAGCGCTCGCACCTTGCTCCCAGAAGCGAACGCTCGCAACCACGAGCATGCCCGCAGCCAGCGCGCCCACCGCCGCGACACCCAGCAGAACGCCAGACACCACATCCCGACGACGATTCGACGCCGTCGGCGCGGCCACCGGGCCGCCCCACGCGTGCTGCTGACCAGGCGCCATCGGCCCGCCCCACTGCTGCTGGGGCGGAACCATGGGAATGCCCCAGGGCTGCTGCTGAAGATTGAGCGGGCCCTGGACCTCGTTCACCGTGTTCTTCTGGGAGGCCGCCCGCGACGCCGCGCTCGCGCGAGCCACCGCCGGAGGCACCACCTTGGAGTGCTCCCACGGCAGGCGCACGGCCTCGGCGACCGGCACCTCCGGGTTCGCGCGCATCCACTCCGGAATCACCACGGGCGCGGACTCGGACACCGTCTCGTCGGGCTCCGCGTCGGAGTACGTGGGACGAGGTGACTCCGCAATCCAGCGCGTCTCCTCTTCCGCCAGGTCGAGCAGCGCGCGCATGTCCTCCGCGGCCTCGCGCGTGGTCGCATCACCGCCGCCATCGACCTCCGGCTCCAAGGCGAGTTCCCGGTCCAGGTACGCGTCGAGGTCGCCATCCAGCGCCTCCGTCACACTCAGGGCCTCACCCGACTCCTCGTGCTCGAAGCCATTCGCCTCGGGATGATTCATGCCCCGCGTACGGAGTTGTTCTTCTCCTCCTGACAGAAGCTCGCCCACACACCCTCCCCTCAACCGCGCAGCCATTCCCGCGCCAGGGCTCGCAACGTAGGGACGGGTCCTGCTCACGCCAGCGCGACTGTCTCACGCACGACGTTTCATCGCCGTGGCACGCGTTCGCTGTCCGGTGCCTCACCGCTCACGCATGAAACACGGAGCCACGCCACTCCTGCGCACCGACACCGCACGACGCGTGGCCACCCGCCTCTCCCACTCCGCGCGAGCGCGAGGTGCACCCACGCGCTCACCCCGAACGCGCACGTGCACGGACTCGACGCCTACAACCCGCGCACGACGCGGCGGCTACCAGCGCTCCTCGTCGTTCTTCGGCGCCAGGGGCCACACGGGCGCGGAGACACCGTTCACGGTGACACCGCCGTGCATGAACACGGGCGCGCCCTGGAGGAACTCAGCCGGGAAGTCGAGCTTGGGCTTGGACGCCTCATCCAGCGCCTTCAGCTGCTCCGGCTTCAGCGTCACGTCCAGCGCGCCCAGGTTGTTGTCGAGCTGCTCCAGCGTGCGCGCTCCTATGATGGTGGACGTCACCCCCGGCCGTCCCCGCACCCACGCCAGCGCCACGCGCGCCACCGTGGTGTCCTGCTCCTTCGCCACGCGCTGGAGCACGTCGAGGAGCGCATACGTCTTCTCGTTCAGCGAATTCTCCGCCCACGCGCCCCGGTCCGCCTTCTGCTTCCCCGCGTTCTCCCGCGTGTACTTGCCGCTGAGCACCCCGCTCTTCAGCGGCGACCACGGCGTCACCCCCAGCCCCAGCTCCCGAGCCATCGGCACCAGCTCCCCCTCCACCGTCCGCTCCAGGAGCGAGTACTCCACCTGCAACGCCACCAGCGGCGCCCAGCCCCGGAACTGCGCCACCATCTGCGCCTGCGCCACCTTCCAGGCCGGCGTATCCGAGATACCGATGTAACGGACCTTCCCGGAGCGGACCAGGTCCTCGAACCCGCGCATCGTCTCCTCGATGGGCGTGTTCGCGTCCCAGCAGTGCATCCAATACAAATCGATGTAGCCCGTCTGGAGCCGGCGCAGCGACTCCTCGCACTGCGCCATCATCGACTTGCGCCCCGCGCCTCCACCATTCGGGTCTCCGGGGAAGAGGTTGCTGATGAACTTGGTCGCAATCACCACCCTGTCCCGCTTGCTCGGATAGCGGCCCAGGTGGTCGCCGATGATCTTCTCCGAGTGCCCTCGCGTGTACGCGTTGGCCGTGTCGATGAAGTTGCCACCCCGCTCGAGGAAGCGGTCCATGATGGCGTTGGACGTCTCGACGCTGCTGCCCCAACCCAAATCGGTACCGAAGGTCATCGCCCCCAGACAAAACGGGCTGACCCGCAGACCCGAACGGCCCAACGTGACGTAGTGGTTCAACGACATGGAGGACTCCCAACGACGACGAGGACACGCCTCTCGGCCCGGAGATGGAGACTCGACGAGCAGGCGCGGACGAGAGGGCGCGTTGGCCTAACGCGACCAGGAACACCCGCGCCACCAGCACCCGCGACGTTTGACGAACAGCGGACGCCGCTGTCTGGCTTCACCCTTCGGAACATGCTCAAAAGCGACAGATGTTCCCACGCCCTGCCTTCATCGCCCTCGTCGCGCTGCTGATGACCGCCTGTGCTCGCGACGCGGGTGCCCTCCGGAGCCCACCCCCCATGACGACCCCACACACCGCTGCATCAGAAGACGTCCGTGCCCTCCTCGCCCTCGAGGAGTCCATCGTCCGCGCCATCCAGGCCCGCGACACCCAGGCCCTTCAAGGGTTGATGGCGAAGGACCTCGTCTTTCGCGGCGTGGGCGACGTGGAGACGGACCTGACGGCCTTCCTCGCCAACATCGCCGCCATCCCCGGCACCATCCTCTCCGTCGAATCAGAGACGGTGCGCGCCCACGTCTTCGGCGACACCGGCGTCCTCACCGGCACCCAGCGCGCCCGCGTGCGACTCCCCGACGGCACCGAAGTCACGGACGTGGGCCACTTCACCGACGTGTGCCAGCGTCGCGACGGCCGCTGGTGGGTCGTCCTCGCGCACAGCCTCCCCGCACCGCCTCCCTCCAAGCCCGACTGACCCAAGGCCAGCCCCCACCCACACCGCCCGCGTCCGCCGGCGCACAGCCAGACGAAAAATCCCGCGGCGCCGGACAGACAGTGTCCCTTGGTGATACACTGTGTCCTACGGGGGTGGTGAGGATGCCACTGAATCGCGGTGAACGTCGGTGGACGCTGCCAGCACGAAACGCCGACTGGCTCGTCGTCTCGTCCGTGGACGCCGAGGCGAAGGAGCCCCACCGTCACCCCGTTCCCGAGGTGTTCGTCACGTCCGCCCTGGAGCGATGGCTGTCCACGCCCTCGGCGCGCACGCTGTACGGCATCTACGAGTCGCTCGGCGGTGGCAGCCCCTTCGGCCTGACGGGCCTGGAGCGCACCCGCTACGAGGAGCGCCTCAAGCAGCGCCTCTCCGACGCCTTCTCACGCGGAGAGCTCGTCGCGCTGGAGGTGGCCCGCCCCAGGAGCGTGCCCGCACCGTGGACGCCCCAGCCCGAAAACCAGGACGAAGAGGCCGTGGTGGAGGAGATGACCTGGCTGGCCATCGAGCTGAAGGACGAGGCGGGCAAGCCCGTCCGCAACGCCCGCTACGTGGTGAGCCTGCCCGACGGCAGCACCCGCGAAGGCACCCTCAACGCCAATGGCTACGCGCGCGTGGAGGGCGTCAATCCCGGCGAGTGCCAGGTCACCTTCCCGGAGCTGGACGGCCAGAGCTGGAGCTGACCTGTGCTCAGGGCCTGCGCGGACCCGGAGCGGACGACGACATCCCCAGCGGTCGCTGGGGCAACAGCTTGAAGAGGAAGGCCAGGAGCGCCTCGAAATGGTCACCCTTGCGGAAGACGGCATCCACCGGCATGTCGATGGCGCTGTCCGCGCCGGTGACGAAGACCACCTTCGCGCCCGGCATGTGGTGACGCACCAGCGGAATCAAGCCCGTACCGAAGCCATCACCCAGGCTCTGGTCCAGCAGCACCGCGTCGATGGGCCGCGGGTGGTTGAGCCACTTCTCCGCTTCCGCGTAGGAACCCGCTGTCACCACCGCGAAGCCTGCTTCCTCCAGCAGCGCCGCGAGCGTCATCCGGTTGGACGGGTCATCTTCCACCAGCAGCAGGCAGCGCCCGAAGGTCCAGCTCGTCTCCATCACTTGCTCCCCCGTATCTCGTCATGGCCCGCGAGCCGCATCCTGGCCCCCGCCTCCGGGCGGTGCAGGAAGAGGACCTCGACGTGCGTGCCCCCCGAGGGGCCTCCGTCCAGTGCCACCTTCCCCCCATTGCGCAACACCAACCGCTGCACGATGTTCAAACCCAGCCCCGCATGGCCGGGACGTGTCGAATAGAAGGGCTCGAAGGCACGCGAATACGCCTCCGCCGCCAGCCCCTCCCCTGCGTCCTCCACGCGAATGCCCACGCCGCCCTCACCTTCCTCAACGTCCCAGGTGCGCACCGTGAGCATTCCGCCGCGCGGCATCGCCTCCACGGCGTTGTCCACCAGACAGCGCACCAGGAGCGCCAGGTCCTCCAAGTCGAGCGGCACCGTGCCCCGCGCCTTGAAGTCGCGCTCCACGCGCACCTGCTCCGGCACCCGCGCCTCCCGCAGCGCGTGCTCCATGGCCTCGCTCGCGTGGCACAGGGGCTTGTCGCTGCTGGCCACCGGGGCGCGCCTCGTCAGCACCTCCTCGGCGGCCGCCAGCTCCCGGTCGATGAGCTGGAAGAAGGCCTCGACGCGGGCATCCGTGCCCCACACGTCCGTCTTCTGCATCTTCCGCATCAGGTAGAACGAAGCATTGCGGACACTGGCCAGCTTGTTGCGGAGGTCATGCCGCAGCGTGGAGGCGACGACGTCCGCCACCGCGGCCCGTTCCCGCGCCTGGAGATCTGCGCGCGCGCCCATCCGTCAATTCCTCGCACCCTGGGGCCCCTGGGGCCCCTGCGCCCGGGGTTGGCCTCTCACCCGGGCAATCGCTTGCACCAATTCCCGCAGCGGCACCGGCTTGGTCATACACACCACCGCGCCCTGCGCCGCCACCTTGCGTAGCAATTCAGGCACCACGTGCCCGGACATGGCGATGACGGCCACGGACAAGTCCGCCGCCTTCACCTTGGCCACCAGCTCCGGCCCGCTCATCTCCGGCATCACCAGGTCCAACACGCACACATCGAAGTCGCCCGAGCGCAGGTAGTTCAGCGCTTCCTCGCCGCTGTACACCGCGCGCGCACGCAACCCCACCGTGCTCAGCGCGCGCACCATGGCGCGCGCCACCGGCTCCGTGTCGTCCACCACCAGGACCTGGGGGGCCCTGGCCGCGCGAAGAATGGTGTCCAGCGCGTGCGCCACGTCGAAGGGCTTGGGCAGCACGGTGAAAGCGCCCTCGGCGAGCGCGTCCTCCACCAGCTCCTCCGCCGTGAAGGCGGTCATCAGCACCACGGGCATGTCCGGACGCGCCTGCTTGATTCGGCGCAACAGGTCCACCCCGTGCAGCCCGGGCATGCGCATGTCGCTGAGCACCACGTCCACCGTGTGCTCACCCAGGAGGCGCAGCGCTTCCTCGCCGTTGGCGGCCTCCAGAACGGTGTGGCCCTCCAACTCAAGGTTCGCCGCGAGCGTGATGCGCAGCCCCTCCTCGTCGTCGACCAAAAGGATGCGAGCGGGGCCCAAAGCCACGTCCTCCATCATGCGGCCTGAGCCGCGGCGGTTGCCGGGAGATGAATGTGGAATTCACTACCCCGACCGGCTTCGCTTCGCACAGAGATTGTACCTCCGTGACGTTGCACCATGTTGGCCACAATGGCCAGCCCCAAGCCGGTGCCACGCGTCTTGGTTGTGAAGAGGGGTTCGAAAATCTTGGGCAGCACGTCCGGCGGGATGCCCGTCCCGTCATCTACCACGCGAATGGCCCACGGCCCCGTGTCGCCGCCTTCCGCCAGCACTGAAACCTGACCGGTTCTTCCCTGGGGCATGGCCTCCACCGCGTTCTGCACCAGATTCACCAGCACCTGACGGAACTGTTCCTTGTCCAGGCTCGGCACGGGGAGCGACTCGGGGACTTCGTTGAGGATGCGGACGCCATCCCGGGAGGGAACCACGCCAATGGCCTCGTCCACCAGAGGTCGCAACGGACACGGCTGCAGCGCGGGTGGCCGCTCGCGCGCGAAGTCGAGCAGGTCGGAGATGATTTTCGCGCACGCGCCCAGCTCGCGCTCCATCACCCCGAGGAACTGGGGGACCCGTGGGTCATCCGCGGCCCCGATGGCATCTCGACTCAGTCGTCGGGAGAGGTAGGCATGCGCGTTGCGCACGGCGGCCAGCGGGTTGCGCAGTTCATGACCCACGCTGGCGGCGAGTTGACCCACCGCGGCCAGCTTCTCCACGCGGATGAGGTGCTCCTGGAAGCCGCTCAGCTCGCGCAGCGCGCGGTCCAACTCCGCGGACTTGTCCTCCTCGCGCTCGCGCGCCAGCTCCAGCTCCGCGCGGCGCACCGCCACTTCGCGCATCTCCCGCCGCATCACCCGGCCCGCGTGCAGGAGCACCAGGTTCAGGAAGCCCACCCAGAGGGCATGCTCCAGGAAGCGCCACCACTCCACGTTGGGCAGGCCGTACACGGACTCCGGCCACAACAGGCCCCGGATGATGTGGTCCGCGACGGTGGCGACCGTGGCCGTCAGCAGCACCCACGGGTCCCGATACAGGGAGAGGAACGCGAGCGAGACGAAGATGTGGAAGTGCGTCTCGATGCGGCCACCCGTCAGGTGGATGAGCAGCGAGGACCACAACATCTGCGCCAGGGCCACGCCGTGGCGGGTGGAGACGGCCCCGGGGCGCCAGCGCGCCAGGGCGATGGGGAACACGGTGAGGGCCGCGCCGAGGAAGAGCGCGGCATACACGTGGGCGTGGAGGGCGCGGTCCTTGCCCTCCCAGCCATAGGGGGCGACGAACAGGGCCACGAGGATGCCGAAGGCCCATTGGGCCAGCATGAGGCCCGCGAACAGGCGGTCCGTGCGGCGTCGCACCGTGGTCAGGTGCTCGTGGAACAGCAGAACGGCGCGTTCCTTCAGTACCACCGTCGGGCCGCTGGCATCCTCCGTGGGCTTCATGGGGTGTTCGTGGCCCGGGCCTCGGGCGGTTCCTCCAGTGCGCAACCGTAGACAGCGTGCTCCGACGACCCGCCCACCCCACCCGCCTCCCGCAGCAGCGCCTCCACGGCGTCCCGCCCCGGGTTGTCACCTCGATGTCCCCGCGCCCCGGTGAGTCCACCGCTGAAGCGGAGCCGACCGGCGGCATCATAGAGCAAGGAATGTCCGGAAGTAGCGACTCCAAACCCGCGAGCTTGCTCGCCTCCCGTGTCCACGAGCACCGTGACGCCCGGAATCGCGGCGGCGGCGCGCCACAGGGGCCCTTGCGTCCAGTCGCTGGAAGTGCCCTCGGGCTGGAGGAACAGGACGCGCGCGTCGAGCTGACCCCGGGCGTGCTCCATCAGGACGGACAGCTCTCCCAGGCTCGCGCGAGTGCAGGGGCAGCGCGGGTGGGCAAGCATCACCAGCGTGGGCCGCCCCTTGGCGAGCGGAGGGTGCGCGGACGCGGGCCAGGAGGAAGGCGCTTCGAGTGTCGGGCCCGGGGTGAGGGCATGTCGGGCCAGGAGCGCGAAGCCCGCCGCCGTGGCGACCAGCCACAGCAGACCTCCCAGCAGCCACGCCCCCCGCGACAGGGCGGGAACCTTCATCGGGGACCCCACTTGTGCTCGGCCAGGCCGGAGGTCAGCCGGCTCATGTCGCGCTTGAGGCGCGCGGACTCGGCGGCCCGGCGGATCATCGCGATGAGGTCCCGGGGCTGGTAGGGCTTGAGCACGAGATAGAAGAGGCCCTGCGCGTCCAGGCGGTCCCTCCAGTCGAGGTACTCGCGGAAGCCCGTCACCAGCACGCCCGCGAGGTGGGGGTACCGCGTCACGGCCTCGCGCAAGAGCTGGATGCCGCTGGGCCCGGGCATGTGGAGGTCGGTGCAGAGGACGTCGAAGGGATGCAGCCCGAGCAGCCGTCGCGCGGTGAGCGCGTCGGGCGCGGTCTGGACCTCGAAGTCCTCGGAGAGCACGGCCGCGGTGGTGGCGAGGACAGCGGCCTCGTCATCCACCAACAGAACCTGAAGCCTCGGAGCAGTCATGACGGGGACCTCCCGAGGATAACGTCGTCCGCGCCAGACCGTGAGCAGTCACGGCGGATTGTTCGCCACCGGCGGACGCCCGGTACGCGAGCGCTAGAGGGCGGGCACCTACACCCACGTGCGGGCGGGCCTCGCGCTCGGACGGGGACAGCGGCGCTCGCTCAGCTGCCTGTCGCATTGAGAGCCCGTGGACCGGAGCGCGAGGATCCGTGTGGGTGCTCGCGCGGATCCGCCCTGATGTTCGCGCGCCTCGGCGGACTGCTACCACTCGCCCTGACCCGCGAGCGCTGACCCTCGAACTGCTGGCCCGGACCATGAGCCACTCATCGGTGCGCGGTGAAGCGGCCTCGCGCCAGGAAGACGTTCGCATCGTCGATGAGGACCTCCGTGCCGGCATCGGCGCGCCAGAGGCTGATGAGCGCCGTCACGCGCTCATACGTGAGGGGATAGGCCTCGCCATGAGGAGGCTTCTCCACCAGCACCCACTCGTACACCCGACCGTCGTCGGGCTGCGGTCCACCCACCGCATAGATGTCATCGCGGTCCGCGAGCAGGGAGACGAAGTTGCTGCCGAGCAGCGCCGGGCCCTCGCGATGCCGGGCAATCACCTCCACGCCGCGAGCGATGCTGTCCAGCCGCGACGGGTCTCCGGGGCACTGTCGCGGGTATGTCCGGGAGGAGGTCAGCGTGCGCGTGAACTGGCGCAGGTTGAGCTCGTTGCTGAAGAGGAGGATGAGCCCCGAGGACACCAGGACCCACGCGGGCACCTTCCGGCCGCGCAGCAAGGGCAGGAAGCCCATCAGCGCCGCGGCCAGCAGCGGCACGCCGTAATGGAAGCGCCAGGCCATGCCGAGGAAGCGGATGCCGAGCATCGGCAACAACACCAGCAGCCACGCCCAGTCCGGCTTCACGCGCTCTCGCCACGCCCAGACACCCAGCGGCAGCAGCAGCAACACCAGCGTGCCCACGCGCGACAGGTGGACCGGTGCCAGCCGGAGCGAGAGGTAGTGGAGGAGCCCGCCATCCATGCCTTGCTTGAGGCGGATGCTGTAGTCCTCCGACGGCCCCAACAGCCATGGCCGTAGCCCGTAGACGCCCGCGAGCCAGACCAGCGACAGCACGCCCACGACCACCGCGAAACGCCGCTCGCCGCGCAGCCACAGCGCGACGGTCAGCATGATGCCCCCGAAGGCGAACTCCTCCTTGCAGGCGAACAGCAGCACCAGCGACACCAGCAGCCAGCCGTTGCGGCGCAGGTGCCAGGCCACGCCCGCCATCACCCACGGCAGCGCGGACCATGTCGTGGGATGGATGGGGAACTTCAGCGCCTCTACCGCGCTGGGGGACAGCAGCAGGAACGCCGCCAGCAGCCCCGTGGCCGCGCGACTCAGCAGCCCGCGCGCCTGGAGCCAGAGCAGCGGCGCCACCGCGAGCAGCGCGAAGAGCGCCTCGCCCACCAGCGCGGCCCACATCGGAGGCAGCACGGCCACCAGCGGGCGCGCCAGCACCAGGATGGGGTCGAAGTGGTCGTTGAAGATGTAGACCTGTCGCGCGCTGAGCCAGGGGTTCGGGTCCGCGAGCGACATGCGCGCCAGGGCCTGCGTGTAGATGCCCAGGTCGAAGTGCGCGAAGCAGGCGTGCGCTGCCTGAATCCACACCGGCGCGACGACGAGCACACCCCAGACGAAGACCACGAGCGGCAGGGCCAGCATGCCCGGCCATCGCCGTGCGCGTCCGGGGCTCGAGTCATCGGCGGAAGGAGTCATGAGGTCGCGAAGCGAGGCGCCACCGGCCACGGCCCCGAGGCCGCGTCGTCTAGCGCACTCCCATGACACCTGTCATCCGACTCGACAGCCCGTCCAGCCCCCCGGGGCCCACCGCACCCGAACGAAGGATGCGAGGCCCCGAGGTCCTCCCTGCGCGTCAGTGGCGATGATGCGCGTGCAGCCCGTCCGTGTAGTGCTGGAGCTGCCGGCGCGCGGCGTCGAACGCGTCCGACACAGCCTGGTAGGCGTCCTCGTGCGCGGCGTCATGCTCCGGCTCCCTGCCCGCGACGATGTCCTTTCCGGGCACGTGCAGGTCCACGCGCACGCGGAAGTGGTGGCTGTGCGCGTTGTGCCGGTGGGGCTCGTCCACCACGACGTGGCATCCGACGATGCCGTCGAAGAACTGCTCCAGCTTCGCTGCGTGGTCGCGGATGTGCTCGTTCAGGGCCTCGCTGGTCGCCATGCCCCGGTAGGTAATCTGCAACGCTCGCTTCATCGTCGGCCTCGGGTCGGGCCCCGCCGTTCGCGGGGCTTCAGGGTGCACCCCTCCCCATTGCATCACCCTGGCCAGCGCCAACCCCTTGGAATGCCTGGGCACCCCTCGCGCGCTTCCGCAGGCTTTGCGGCGAAATGGGGCGGCACGCAGCCCCTGCGGGGCGCAATGCCCCACGCCTACCTGCTCGTGTCGAGCACGGCCGCGCCGCGCACCTGTCCCTCGCGCAGCGCGGTGAGCGCCTCGTTGGCCTCGGACAGGGGGAACACCCGCACCTCGGTGCGCACCGGCACGCTGGGCGCGAGCACCAGGAAGTCCATCGCATCCGAGCGCGTCAGGTTCGCCACCGAGCGCACCACGCGCTCCTCCCAGAGCAGCGAATACGGGAACGAAGGGACATCACTCATGTGGATGCCGCCACACACCACCACCCCGCCCTTGTCCACGGCGCGCAGCGCGGCCGGCACCAGCGCTCCCACGGGCGCGAACAGGATGGCCGCGTCCAGCGGCTCCGGCGGAAGCACATCCGAGCCACCCGCCCACACCGCGCCCAGCTCCCGGGCGAAGCGCTGCCCCTCCTCATCCCCGGGGCGCGTGAAGGCAAACACGCGGCGCTTGCGGTGACGCGCCACCTGGATGAGCACGTGCGCTGCGGCGCCAAAGCCATACAAGCCCAGCCGCTCACCCTCTCCCGACAGGCGCAGGCTGCGAAAGCCGATGAGCCCCGCGCACATCAACGGCGCGGCGTGCACGTCCGAGTAGTTCGCGGGCAGCGGGAAGCAGAAGCGGTGGTGCGCCACGGCGTACTCCGCGTAGCCACCGTCCACCTGGTAGCCGGTGAAGCGCGCATAGTCGCAGAGGTTCTCCCGACCGGACACGCAGAAGCGGCACTGCCCGCACGTCCAGCCGAGCCAGGGCACGCCGACCCGCGTCCCCTCTTCCACCCCCAGAACCTCGTCGCCGACCTCCACGACGGTGGCCACGATTTCGTGGCCTGGGATGAGCGGCAGCTTGGGCCGCGGCAGCTCACCGTCCACCACGTGCAGGTCCGTGCGACACACCGCGCAGGCGTGCACGCGGAGCAGCACCTCCTGCGGGCCCGGCCTGGGGATGGGCCTCGTCTCCGCTCTCAGTGGCTGCCCTGGCGCGTGGAGAACCATCGCGCGCATGGTGCCTTCCATGGCATCGCTCCCTCTGTCGTCCGCCCGTCAGCGGGCGCATCCGTCGGAGGGAAACATGGGGGGCGACCACTCCAGCGGGAAGCGCGTCCGAGCTTCCTGCCTCAAATCTGGATGCCCGCGAGGAGGCCCGGCCAGGTGCGCACGGTGGTGCGTCCGCTGTCGCTGACCTCCTTCCACTCCGGGCCGATGCCCAGCTCCTTCCACGGGTCACTCCCGTTCCAGGTGACGAGCGTGTTGGAGCTGACGCCGCCAAACACGGCGAAGCGGCGCGAAAACTGCCAGCCGGCCATCACCCGGAGCTGCCCGAGCACGTGGTTCGTGTCGTCGTCGAAGTCGAAGAGGCGGTTGGCGTGCAGGCTGGAGCCCAGCACGTCCACGTCGACATAGAACCGGCCCATGGGGATGTGGCCGCCCAGGCCCGCGCCGACCGTGTAGCGACGGCGGTCTCCGTCCATCGGCGGAGAGAGGCCCACGGTGAGCAGCGTGTAGAGGTGCCGTCCGCCCAGCTTCAAGCCGATGTTCGTCAGCGCCACGTCACTGGCCCACGCCTGCACATGGGCCTGGCCGTTGCCCACGAAGCTCAGCAGGCCCACCGACTCGCCCTCCGTCTCGCCCGCCACGTTCACCAGGCCCACCTGCGCGCCAGCCACGTGGCCCGCCACGTTCACCAGGCCCACCTGCGCGCCGTCCACGTCGCCGCCCACGTTGATGAGGGAGAGCTGCGCGCCGGACAGCTTGCCCGCGTAGCTGACGCCCGAGGACATCTGCACGCCCGTCAGGTCCGACGCGACGTTGATGCCCGCCGCCATCTGGAGCCCGCGCGAGACACCCCGCGCCACGTTGCCACCCACCGCCATCTGGACGCCGTTCAACGTCCCCGCCGCCAGGTTGCCACCCACCGTGAGCTGCGCGCCCCGCACGTTGGCGCCCGCGATGTTCGCGCCCACGGAGAGCTGCGCGCCCTCCATCTCCCCCGTCGTCACGTTGGCGCCCACCGTGAGCTGCCCGCCGCCCATGCTTCCGCGCACCACGTTGGTGCCCACCGACGCCAGCACGCCCTCCGAGTCCCCGCCCACCAGGTTGCCACCCACCGCGAGCAGCGTGCCGTCCACCGGACCGCCCGACACGTTGGCGCCCACCGTGGCCAGCACGCCCGTCGCGCCATGCGTCACCCAGTTGGCGCCCAGCGACAGACCCAGCGCCGTCACCCGCCGGGCGTGCGTGGCGACGAGGCCGATGGACACGTCGTGCACCAGGTTCTGACGCGCGAAGCCCGACGTGCTCAACCCCGGCAGAATCGACAGGTTGAAGGGCACGTGGACCTCCTGCTCCGCGGCCTCCGTCTTCGCCACCACCACGGGCGCATCCGTCGCCGCCGTCGTCACCGCGCCCGCCGTCGTCGCCTCGACGAGGGGCGGCGGCACCATCGCCCGCTCCACGCCCGGACCTTCGACAGTCGGCACGGACGAAGGACCCGCGTCACCGCCCGCCGAGGTACCGGGTCCCGGGTCGACGCCCTTCGACTCCTCGGCGCCGGCGGACATCGCCACCATCGCCGCCATGACGCCCGCACACACCGAGACCTTGCGCTTCATCGCTGGACCTTCCTGAGCTGATATCCGAGAGGGCTCCTCCCACGCGTGACGCGGGCACCAGAGCCGGGGTTGTTTCGCGGGAGACGTCGCCGCCCCCTTCGCGCAACAGAACACCGGGCCCGCGAAATACTGTCACCACCATGTCCCAGACACCCCAACGCCCCAGGCCCGCCTCCCCGCCCTCGCGTCGGGAAGTGCTCGCCGCGGGGCTCGGCGCCGCGCTGCTCCCGAGCCTGTCGCACGCGGCCCAGCCCACCGCCAACCTTGTCCCGAAACCCCCACCCGCCGCGAAGGCCACCATGCTCACCCGTCCCATCCCCAAGTCGGGCGAGGCCCTGCCCGTCATCGGCCTCGGCACCTGGCAGACCTTCGACGTGGGGACCTCCGCCGCCGAGCGCGCGCCCTTGAAGCAGGTGCTCCAGCGCTTCCTCGACTCAGGCGCGCGCCTCATCGACTCGTCACCCATGTACGGCCGGGCGGAGCGCGTCGTGGGGGACGTGCTCGCCTCGCTCGGCGACGTGCCCAAGCCGTTCCTCGCCACGAAGGTGTGGACGACGGGCCGCGAAGCGGGCCTCGCTCAAATGGAGACCTCCGTGAAGGACATGGGGCGCGGACGCATGGACCTGCTCCAGGTCCACAACCTCGTCGACTGGCGCACCCACCTGCCCGTGCTGCGCGAGTGGAAGGCCCAGGGCCGCGTGCGCTACGTCGGCATCACCCACTACGCGAGAAGCGCCTTCGATGAGCTGGAGAAGCTCCTGAAGGAGCAGACGCTCGACTTCATCCAGCTGCCCTACTCACTCGCCGAGCGCGACGCCGAGAAGCGCCTGCTCCCCGCCGCCGCCGAGCACGGCGTGGCGGTGCTCGTCATGCAGCCCTTCGCCACCGGCCAGCTCTTCCGTCAGGTGAAGGGCCGCGCGCTGCCGGAGTGGGCCGCCGACTTCGACTGTGAAAGCTGGGCGCAGTTCTTCCTGAAGTTCATCCTCGGCCACCCCGCCGTGCACTGCCCGCTGCCCGCCACGAGCAACCCCGCGCACGTCGCCGACAACCTCCGCGCCGGCTTCGGCAGACTCCCCGACGCCAAGACACGCGAGCGCATGGCCCGCGTGCTCAATCCGTGACGGGGCACGAGGCCCAAGCCGACTACAGCTCCGGGTCGGGCGTGAACTGGACCTCGGCGATGGCGGACAGCACCACGCCGGTGCCGGGCTCGCCCGCGTCGTCATCGCGGCCCACCTCCAGCACCTCGTCCTTCGCGTCCCACTGCCCCAGGTAGTACGAGCCGCCGGCCACCATGCACGCGCGGCCCTCGGACACCACCACCTCCACCACCTCCTGCTTGTCGCTGGTGGCCCGCAGGAGCGTCCACTTCTTGCCGTCCTGACGGAACTCGTCGACGACCTCCTGGAGCTCCGCGTCGCTCGGCGCGCCACCGTCCTGCGTCTGCCGCTCCCACCGACGCCCGTCCTTCTGCGGCTGGCGGCCCTTCCACGCGCGCCCCAGCTCCAACAACTTCTCCTCCGCCGCGTCCTGCAGGCCGTGCATCTCCTCGGGCAGCTCGATTTCCTCCAGCGCCAGGAGCGCCGTCTCGATTTGCAGCGCCTTCAGGCACCATTCGTTCCACGCGGTCTTCAGCATCGTCGCACTCGCTTTCCGTCCCCCACCTACCACACCGCCCGCCTGCCCAGGCGCCATCCAAGCGGTCGTCCCATGCTCGCTCCCCGTCACCCTGCCTACCTTCCAAAGTCAGGAGGAGCGCATGAGCACGAAGAAGAAGGAGCAAGGCACCCGCGACGCCGTCGAACATCTGGGAGACCTCATCCACGGCATCAAGGTCGCGATGATGACCACGGTGGAGGCCGACGGGAGCCTGCACAGCAGACCGATGTGGACCCAGGACCACGACTTCGACGGAGAGCTCTGGTTCTTCACCCGGGAGCACTCCCACAAGGTCGACGAGGTGGAGAAGGACCACCACGTCAACGTGTCCTTCGCCGACCCCTCGCGGGAGCGCTACGTCTCCGTGAGCGGGCGCTGCAAGCTGGTGAAGGACCCCCGCAAGGTCCGCGAGCTGTGGAGTCCCGCCCTCAAGGCCTGGTTCCCCCAGGGCATGGATGATCCAGAGCTGGCCCTCCTGTGCGTCCACGTGGAGCGCGCCGAGTACTGGGACGCCCCCTCCAGCCGCATGGTGCAGTTGGCCGGCATGCTCAAGGCCGTCCTCTCCGGGAAGCCCTACGCCCCCGGCGACCACCAGTCCCTGGAGCTGAACGGCGGCAACGGCCCCTCCGGCCCCCACTGACAGCTCGTTCACCTTCACCTGGAGGACCCACTCCCGCTGCCCGGCAGGTGGCGGGGTGGGTCCTTCTGCCTCGACTTGGGGTTGCGCCAGAAACGCGCGGACGCCATGACTGCGCGGCCGTCCCACACCCCTCGAAGGCACGCTCGCAGTGCCACCTTCCCCACACACCACCCCACGGGTCCACACCGACCCCGACCTACCCGTCATGCCCATGCACGGTCAGGTAGGTGTCACTTTTCTCACGACGTGGTGTTTCTCTGACAGGCGCGTTCGCGTCGCCTTGTACCTGGGGCCTGGGTGATCCATCAGTCCGCCCCGTGGCGTGCTAACCAGCCGCCCCACATGACGTTGAAGTCACGAACGCTTTAGAGTATCAACCATCCGCATTCGGGATTTTCCGCATACCCCACGGCGTCATGTCGGTGCGCAGCGGAAGGTACGAAGAAGACTCACCACAGGGCGGCATTACCGCCTTTCGAAGGAATCCACGATGGAGAACAAGAAGTCGGTCTCGAAGCCCGAGGGCAAGCTGGCGGTGCTCATCCCCGGCCTGGGCGCGGTGTCCACGACGCTGATGGCGGGCGTGGAGCTGGCGCGGCAGGGCAAGGGCGCGCCCATCGGCTCCCTGACGCAGATGGGCACGGCGCGCCTGGGCAAGCGCACGGACGGGCGCACCGTGAAGCTGGGTGAGCTGGTGCCCCTGGCGGGACTGAACGACGTGGTCTTCGGCGCCTGGGACATCATCAGCGAGGACGCGTACCAGGTCGCGGTGCGCTCCGGCGTGCTGCACGACAAGCACCTGGAGCAGGTGAAGCCCTTCCTCCAGGGCATCAAGCCCAAGAAGGGCGTGCACGACGCGGAGTTCGTCCGCCGCATCGAGGCCAACCACACCAAGGCCACCAAGACGCACCGCGAGAGCATTGAAGCGCTGCGCCAGGACATCCGCGACTTCAAGAAGGAGCTCAACGCCAAGCGCGCCGTGATGGTGGTGTGCAGCAGCGTGGAGACCTTCCGTCCCCTGCCGGAGTCCTTCAAGACGCTGGCCGCCTTCGAGAAGGCGCTGGACGAGAACAGCACGGACATCAACCCCACCGCGCTCTACACCTACGCCGCCATCAAGGAAGGCGTGCCGTTCGCCAACGCGACGCCCAACGCGAGCGTGGACACGCCCGCGCTGCAGGAGCTGGCGAAGCTGGAGGGCATCCCCGTCGCGGGCCGTGACCTCAAGAGCGGCCAGACGATGATGAAGACGGTCATCGCCCCCGCGCTGAAGGCCCGCATGCTCGGCCTCGAGGGGTGGTTCTCCACCAACATCCTCGGCAACCGCGATGGCGAGGTGCTCGACGACCCCGCGGCCTTCAAGGCCAAGGAAGTCACCAAGTCGAGCGTGCTGGACACCATCCTGCAGCCGGACCTCTACCCCGAGCTGTACAGCAAGTACTCGCACAAGGTGTCCATCCACTACTACCCGCCCCGCGGCGACGCGAAGGAGGGTTGGGACAACATCGACATCACCGGGTGGCTCGGCTATCCGATGCAGATCAAGGTCAACTTCCTCTGCCGCGACTCCATCCTGGCGGCGCCGCTGGTATTGGACATCGCGCTGTTCCTGGACCTGGCCAAGCGGCTGGAGTGGCGCGGCATCCAGGAGTGGATGTCCTTCTACTTCAAGAGCCCCATGGCCCAGCCCGGCCTGCCCGTCGAGCATGACCTGTTCATCCAGCTCACCAAGCTGAAGAACACCCTGCGCGTCGTGGCCGGCGAAGAGCCCATCACCCACCTTGGACTCGACTACTACGGGGATGACCTCCCGCTCGCTCGCTAAGACCACGGCCTTCACGTGGTTCATCACCCTGATGGGTGTGGGCCACTTGATGCTCGTGACGGCCACCGGACGGCTCCGGTGGGACCACGTCGTCGCGGACGCGGCGCTGGTGGGGGTGGCCTGGGCGGGCCCCCGCACGCGTCGCTTCCTCTTCGGCGGCTTCCCACTGTGGCTGACCGGCATGCTGCTGGACAGCCAGGGACTCTGGCTGTTCGTGCGCGGCACCATCCACACAGGTGACTTGTGGGAGTGGGAGCGCCAGTGGTTCCCCGCCCCCGGCGGTGTCAACTGGCCCCTGTGGTGGAGCACCCGCTCGCACGCCGTGTTGGACCTGCTGTGCGGCTTTGCCTACGCGGCCTACCTTTACGAAGTCTTCTTGATGGCCATCTTCTTCTTCGTGAAGAAGGACACACGCTTCGAGAAGCTGTGCTGGGCCTTCCTGGTGGTGAACGCCCTGGGCGTGGTCACCTACCTGCTCTACCCGGCCGCGCCACCCTGGTACATCCTCCAGTACGGCCCGGGCCCGGCGAACCTGGCCGCGCTGCCCAGCCCCGCTGGCACCGCGCGCTTCGATGCACTGTTGGGTATCAATTACTTCGCGGGCTTCTATGCCCGCAATCCCAACGTCTTCGGGGCCATGCCCTCGTTGCACGCCTCCTATCCCTTCATGGTGATGCTCTTCGTCTGGCGAGACGGCCCGAAGTGGCGTCTGGGCACGGGAGCGTTCGCCTTGCTGGTTGCTTTCTCCGCTGTCTATCTGACGCACCACTACATCCTGGACGTGCTCGCGGGCCTCGTCTTCGCGCTCGCCGCCTTCCTGGCGGTGGAGCTGGCCTTTTCGCGCAAGAGCGCACCCATGCCCGTCACGCTGCCGCTGACTCCTGGAGGGGACACCCGTGCTTGAGAACGTGGTCGCCTGGTTGACTGGAAACCTGTCTCCGTCGGCTCGTATCTGGACCGCGTTGGGTCCCGCCATCCTCGCCTGTGTGTACTTCCTGGGAGGCCTGCTCATCTTCTGTATCCGCTGCGCCTTCAAGGGAGTGCCTCGCGACGAGGAGACGCTCAAGCGGGGCAACGCGGGGTTCGTGGGCTACTTCCTCCGGCACTACTTCTTCTGGATCATCCAGCCGCTGTGGGCGGTGATTCTGCGCTCGGGGCTTCCGGCCAACGCGCTGTCCATGCTGTCGGGCCTGTTGGGCATCTCCTCCGGCGTGGCGGTGGCGGCGGGCCGCTTCGCACTGGGCGGCTGGTTGTTCCTGGGCGCGGGCATCCTGGATGTGATGGACGGGAGAATCGCCCGCACGCGCAAGGAGGCCAACCCCGCGGGCGCGGCGCTGGACTCGGTGTTGGACCGGTACGTGGACTCGGCGATGTTGATGGGCCTGGCCTGGTACTACCGGGACACGTGGGTGCTGTTGCCGGCGCTGGGCGCGCTGTTGGGCTCGTCGCTGGTGCCGTATGTCCGCGCCAAGGGCGAGGGCCTGGGCGTCAACGTGCGAGACGGCGCGATGCAGCGGCTGGAGCGGGTGCTCTTCCTGGGCGCGGGCACGGCGCTGTCTCCGATTCTGGAGGCGGTGTTCTGGCCCACGGAGAAGCACCCCATGCACTGGCTGGCGGTGGTGGGGCTGGTCTTCGTCGCCATCATGAGCAACCTGACGGCCATCTCCCGCTTCCGGAATCTCGTGAAGGCGCTGGCGCCCAAGCGGGTGGAGGCGCGCTCGGAGAAGGCGATTGTCGGCCTCAACGCGGCGGCGGGCGCGGTGGCCACGTTGGCGGACTTCGCGGTGGTGCTGGCGCTGGTGGAGCTGGCGGGGCTGTTGCCCGCGTGGGCCACGGCGCTGGGCGCGCTCCTGGGCGCGGTGGTGAACTACTCCATCAACCGCGTGTTCACCTTCCGCAGCACGGCGGCGGTGGGTCGGCAGGTGATGCGCTACGCGGTGGTGAGCGGGACGAGCGCGCTGCTCAACGCGGGCGGCGTGGCGCTGCTGACCTTGCATCCGCAGCTGGCCTACACGCTGGGCTGGTGGCTGGTGCGCGGCGTCGTCTACTTCGCGTGGAACCTGCCGTTGCAGCGCGACTACGTGTTCAACGACTCGAACTCGCCGGAAGCGCTCCTGGAGCAGCGCCCCCATGCGGCGTGAGTCGGGGCTCCAGGTCCTGGGCCTCCTGTTGTCGCTCGCGCTGCCCACCGTGGCGGCGGGCGCGACGCTGGAGCCCACGGCCTCCCCGAGTGACAACTACGGGGAGAGCTTCACCTTCATCGGGGACCTGGAGGACAGCACCTTCGTGCTGGTGCAGTTGCAGGTGACGAACATCGGACCGGGCTCGCGCACGGGCATCTGCCGGGCGACGGTGCTGCGGCCGGGCCAGCGCGCGTGGACGGCGCAGAAGAAGGTGGGCTCGCGCGAGTGGGGTTACGACGCGGCCACCAGCACGCTGCGCGTCGGTACGTGCTCGGCGCGCTCGGCGGACGGCGTGACGCGGGTGGAGGCGCCGCTGGATGGTGGGCGGGTGGTGCTGGAGTACGCGGCGCAGGTGACGCCGCGCTCGCCGGACGGCTCGGAAGTGGAAGTGGGCAACGCGCGCTACCGGCATGAGATGACGCTGGCCTTCAGCCCGCTGAAGGCGACGGTGCAGCCGCCGAAGAGCGCGGAGCTGGAGCAGGCGGGTGGCGGCTACGCGGACCACACGCGCTCCACCATTCCTCCGGCGAAGCTGGCCAAGCGCTGGGTGCGCTTCCGGGCGCTGCGCGAAGGCGGGGAGCGGCTGGTGTTGCTGGCGCGCGAGGGGCAGGACGGTGAGTTCGGTCCGGTGTACTCGTGGACGGAGGGTGGCACGCCGAGCCAGCTGGAGTCCTTCACGCTCAGCCGCGAGGGCTCGAAGGAGCGGAGCGCCTGGACGGTGGATGTCTTTGGTGGCGACGGGGCGAAGGCGATGGTGCTGCGCTCCACGTCGCTGTTGCAGCGCAGCGCGCCCGTGGAGGACCTGGGCATGCTGGGTGGGCTCATCAGGCCCGTGGTGGGCTCTCCCGTGACGTACTTGCACCGGGCGGTGCTGGAGCGCGCGGGGAAGGCGCCGGTGGCGGGGTTGATGGAAGTGTCCCTCGAGGGCGACTTGTGAGCGTGTCGTTGTTGCGGGACGTGCACCATGTGCCCGGGGTGCGCGGCTGGGTGCGCAAGCAGGTGCTGCGCTCGGTGGCGCGCTGCGTGGAGTGGACCACGAAGCTGCCGGGGCGCGGGCTCAACGTGTCCCAGGTGAGCGAGTGGCTGCACGTGGGTGGCTCGGTGCCGCCGTCGCGCTACGCGGAGCTGAAGGCGCGGGGCATCACCGCGGTGATTGATTTGCGCGCCGAGTGTGTCGACGACGCGAAGGCGTTGGAAGCGCTGGGCATCGAGCTGTTGAACCTGCCGGTGACGGACCGCTATCCGCCGTCGGTGGAGCAGCTGATGCAGGGTGTCGAGTGGGCGATGCCCCGGCTGGAGCGTGGCGGGCACCTGTATGCGCACTGCGAGCACGGCGTGGGCCGGGGCCCGCTGATGGGGCTGGCGGTGATGGTGGCGCGCGGCTGGGAGGCTCCGGCGGCGTACCGCGCGCTGCGAAAGGCCCGGTGGCAGTGCACGCTCAATGACCGGCAGTTGGGCGGACTGGCGGACTTCGTCACCGCGTGGGCGGCACGGCGTTCGGGACGCGCGGCCTAAGAACCCACAGTCCCTTCTTCGGGCTCTTCAGTCACAGGCGACGACGCCTGATCCAGTTCGAACAGGTACACGTTCGTGGGATTGAGCGTCTTCAGCGCATCCGCCAGTCGGTGACTGATGACAATCTCCTCGGGAGTCTCCAGGACGCGGAACACCTCGGGGGCACTCTTCAGCTTCCGCGAGTCCAAGACGTACTTGTACCCGCCCAGGAGCCCGCCACCGGAGTGGGCCTGCGCGAGTTGCCCGTCGCGCTTGAGCAGACAGTCGAAGGTCCCCAGGGGATTGATGATGAAGTAGTCCTGACTGGCGACCCTGTCCTTGTGGTTCACCAAGGCAAAGGGCAGGCGCTCCATGGGGACCTCGACTCGCGCGAAGACCTCCATCAGGGCCCTGTCGACGACGAGCATGTTCCCCGTGTTGCCGATGAGCGACGGCAATCGAATGCCGCCATACCTGTCGCTCATGCGCCACGTCACCCCTTGAGGGTAGTCGCTGCCCATGGGCTTGCCGCGAATCAACCGGTAGCGCACCTGGGCGATGGAGCGAGGACCACCTTCCAGCATGCAGAACGACTTTTCGACCGTGGGGGCCCTGTCGACGATGAAGTAGTTCATGGGCGGGGGAGGCTCGGTAGATCCACGAGAGGCTTGCCGGGCTTGCTCTTGCCCAGCGCGACAATCGCGACGTAGCAATCTTGCGAGAGGGTGATGAGGTCAGCCTTGGCCAAGGCCGACATCTCCTTCATTTCGCACGGCACCTCGCCCGCTTTGACCTCGCTCGCGATTTCCATGAAGCGCTGCAGGATGGTGTCGAGCCGGGTCTCCACCTTGGCGTTATAAGCCACATGGTTGAACTTGGGCGCCTCATCAAACGCGTCGGACTCGTCATCCAGGGACAGGTGACGCGGGAGCTGGAGATGGATTCCCACCTCCTTGTCCATGGGCAGCAGAATCACGTTTTCGTAGTGATTGACGTTGTACAGCCCCTTCAGCAGGCCGGCCCGGATGAGGTTGGCGAGCCTTGCGTCATCGGGCACGGACTCAATCATCGAGTTCAGGGTGCCCTTTGGAATCATGTGGTGCGCGTTGTTCCAATAGGGCCAGTACATCGTCTCGAAGTTCCGATGGAGTCCGATTTCCCGGCCCATGCTGTCCACGGCTCCAGGTAGCTTCGGGCCGTCAACGTCCCAATCCCCTGGCCGTGGCTCTTTGAGGCTGTCGCCGTATCTTTCCGCTTGGGGGAAGACGCCCCCTTTCTTCGTGCGATATCGCGACGTGGGAATGAGGCCGGCCGCGAACCCCTTCTTCCCATAGCGGGCAAGGGTCCTCCGGCTGAGGATGACAGACCGGTTGTAGAGGTCCCGGCGCGCCTTCGTTTCGCGCGAGTGCTTCACGGCCTGCCATCGATAGGAGCAACTGTTGCGCTCCTTGTACTCGGGAGCACAGGCGCCACTCAGGCAGGCTCCACCGTCCTGGCTCGGCTCGCACTTGTGAAAGGCGGCATCCGCTTCGGTGAGGTGATTGTCCTTGCCCATGACCCTCCCGGAACCGCGTCGACCGCCGTCATTTCAGCCCATTCCTCCGTCAGCATGTCGCGAGCGCGCTAGCAGCGCTATCCGCAACTGAACGGACAGCTTCGATACAGCTTCGTTCCGCAACCTGGGCTTCCTACCGTTGTCCGGCCCTCAGGTTGCCGAAGAGCCCGGAGACGCCGAGTCATGATGGAGCTCTTCACCGACGACGTGCGCCGCAACCCCTTCCCTCTCTACGCGAAGCTGCGCGCGGCCTCTCCGCTGCTGCACGAGCCGCAGGCGGACCTGTGGATTCTCTTCGACTACGACAGCGTGAGGCGGGCGCTGCATGACCACGAAGCGTTCAGTTCCATTGTCGCCACGGAGACGGGGACGACGCCGGACTGGCTGTTGTTCTCGGACCCGCCCCGGCACACGAAGCTGCGCAACATCATCATGCGGGCCTTCACGCCGCGCTCCATCGCCAACCTGGAGCCGCATGTGCAGACGCTGTCACGGGAACTGCTGGATGTGACGGTGGAACGTGGAGAGATGGACCTGGTGACGGACTACTCCAGCCTGCTGCCGGCGATGGTCATCGCGAAGATGATTGGGATTCCTCCCGAGGACCGGGCGCGGTTCCTGCGGTGGGGGGATGTCATCATGAAGCTCAGCTACACCATCGCTGACGGGGAGGAGTCGAAGCGGGCGATGGAGGAGAACTCGGCGGCGCGGAACGAGATGCGCACGTATCTGGCGGACATCCTCGATGAGCGTCGGAGGGTGCCGCGGGATGACCTGCTGACAAGGCTCGTCGAGGCGGAGGTGGATGGGGAACGGCTGGACGGGAAGGAGATTCTGGGGTTCTTCCAGCTGCTGCTGGCGGCGGGGACGGAGACGACGACCAACCTCATCAACAACGCGCTGCTGTGCTTCATGGAGTACCCGGACCAGCTCGCGCGACTGAGGGCAGAGCCAGCGTTGTTGGCCTCGGCCATCGAGGAGGTGCTGCGCTTCCGCTCTCCGGCGCAGTCGATGTTCCGCTCGACGAAGCGCGACGTGGAGCTGCACGGACAAGTGATTCCAGCAGGGAAGTTCGTGCTGCCGATGATTGGCTCGGCGAATCGGGACCCGAAGCACTTCCATGAGCCGGAGCGCTTCGACATCGGCAGGGACCCGAATCCGCACATCGCCTTCGGGCACGGCATCCACTTCTGCCTGGGGGCAGCGCTCTCCCGCATGGAGGCGCGGGTGGCGCTCACGGACCTGCTGGAGCGGTTGCGGAACTTCCGGCTCGCGAGCGACGAGCCCTGGCAGCCGCGACAGGCGCTCCATGTCCACGGCCCCACGCATCTGCCGCTGCGCTTCGAGCCGGGTGCACGGAGCTGACTTCGTTCCCTCCCGCGCCGTTGGGAGAAGATATGAAGGAGGGATGCGCGCTCGACCTGCCTGGCACCTGAGCCTGTGGTGTTGTGTCCTGGTCCTGCTTCAACTGGGCTGTGGTGCCGCCACCGTCAACCTTCGCGACTGGGGCAGCCTCCACGTCACGACTGACGAAGGAACCATCGGGGCCTTCCTGCCAGACGACACACCGGAGGACACGAGCCGAGCCGAGGTCGAATCGCCCGATGCGTACTGCGCATCGCGGACCGACACGCCCTGCGAGAACTCGGGGATGAGACCGCCAGTTCGTCGAGGGCCTGGAGGACGCCCGTGGCGACGCGCTCCCTTGCTCACCCCGACGCCGACGCCACAACAGAGCCAGCTCCAGGCGCACCGGCTGGCGAACCATCAAGTCGTCCAGCAGGCTCGTCAGCTCTATGTCCAGCGGCTCAAGGAAGCTCAGGCGCGCTATCCGAGCAGCGCGGGCTTCCAGGAACATCACCTGGTTCCGATGTACCTGGGCGGTGCCAAATCCGGCGCGACCTATCGGCTGCCAACCGCGTACCACAAAGCCATCACCCAGGCCTTCCGCGAGCGCTGGGCCTATGGCCAGGAGCGGCCTCCTCCGGAGAAGCTCCAGCTCCTCTTGGTCCAGGTCTACTCTCAGTACCCCATCCCCCAGCTCATCGGACTCCAGCCCTAGCCCATGCGCGAAACCATCGAACTCCGTGTCGAGGAATCGGAAGCATGGCGGCTCTTCCGCGATGACGAGGGCGTCGTGCTTCCGAGTGGCACCGTACGCAAAGTCACGCTTCCCACCGACGACGAACGCGTGTCGCGCGTCAGGGAGATTGACCGCACCCTGCGTCAGCAAGGCCAGCTCTTCTTCGCGGGCTGGCGCATCCTTCGCCACTACTCGGCGCGAGAGCTGAAGTCCGCTGAGCTGCTCAAGCTGGGCATGGCGGCGGTCTTCGAGCCCTCGGGAGAGGAGTGCGGTACCGAGTACGACGAAGCCACCGCGTGCACGCTGTGTGGAGCGGGTGCCAGGCAGGTGACGGACTTGAGCCTGGACGTGCGCCGGATTCCCCAGCGCGCGGACCTCGCTCGAACCCTCTCTCACGAATGGGTCATCTCCGCTCGGCTTGCCGACCTCTGGCAGGAGCACGGAATCACGGGCGCGGACTTCCGACCCATCCGGGGAGCGGGTGCGCGCGCTGAGCCAGTGAAGGAGTGGTACCAACTCGTCGTGACAGCGCCCCCGCTGGACATCCTGCCCGCCACGCTCACGGGCAACGACCCCTTCGACCTCGACGAGGACAACGCGCAGCGCTGCCCCAAGGGCCACGTCGTCGGCCTGAACGTGCTCTCCGAGCTTTCACTGCGACGCAGCGACTACGACGGAAGCGACCTGACCTGGACACGGCAGCAATTAGGAATGCGGAGCGGAGTCCTGCGCCCTCACCCGCTCCTGCTCATGTCCCCGAAGCTGCATGGCCTCCTGGTCGAGCTGAAGGTGAAGCGCCTGGACATCGAAGTCGCGCACCTCGCCTAAGCCGCCCCACCCTACCAGCGCTGCTGCGGCTCCATCGCCGTGGGCCGGCGCTTGTCCGTGGGTGTCAGCGCATCCGCGGGCGAACAGCGACAGACCTCACAGCCACGGTCTCGGTCCATGGAACACTCCGTGCCAGTGATGCACGAGAGGTTCCGCGACTCCTCGCACCGCGTGTCGCCCTTCTTCTCTTCCTTCTTCCCACCATGGCCACAGCCCGCCAGGGCCACCGCCACCGTCACCACCGCGAGCCACCCGCTCCGCTTCATGTCCTGCCCTCCTCGGACCGACTCGGGCACCACCCCGGCGCCCACCGTGCCGCGCAGTCTGCCACCCGCCCGGCACGACGACACGCGCCGGGCCTGGAGAAGTCTCACGCCTCAGGCGCGGGCTGCTCCGGCTGCTCCGCCGTGGCCCCGTGCTTGCGCCTCCACCGCTCCACCAGCAGCAGCAGCGACGGGAAGCCCAGCAGCACGATGACCATGTTCAACCCGAACCCCAGGTTCGCCAGGTCACCAATCGAGTTCAACCCCGGGTGCTTCGCCAGCACCAGCGCCACGAAGCCGATGGCGCTCGTCAGCAGACCGCCCGTAATCGCTCGCCCCGTCTCCCCATACACGGAGATGAAGTCCGCGCCCGGCTCACCCAGCCGCTGCACCAGATGCACCCCCGCGTCCACCGTGGTGCCCACCAACACCGGCAACACCATGATGTTCAGGTAGTTGAACTGCAAATCCAACAGCGCCATCAACCCCACCAGCCCCGCCACCGACAGGAGCGTGGGCACCATGCAGATGAGCGCCGTGCGCAGCCGCCCCAGCGTCAGCCACATCGCCGCCAGCACGCTGAGCACCGCCGCCGCCAGAATCCGCGGACCCTCGCGCGACACCATGTCCAGGATGTCCGCCAGGATGAGCGCCTCGCCCGCCGCCGACACCTGACTGCCGTCCGGCATGTGCAGCCCGCGCACCTCCTTGGAGAAGCGCCGCGTGCCCTCACCATCCGAAAGACTCACCCCGCCACCCGCGTACACCAGCACCACGCCGCCCGTGCTCCCATCCAGGCTCTCGAACTGGTGACGCACGCTCGCCGGCAGCTCCGCCTGCGTGAAGGGCTTCGCCTGCGACATGTTCAGCGCGCGCGCCAGCGACACCCGCGTGTCCTCCGGCAGCCGCTCCGCGTCCAGCTTGTTCAGCCGCGCGTAGATGGCCTCCAGCACCGCCTGCTTCTCCGGCTGCTGCCGGGGCACCAGGTCCTCCAGCGCCCCCACGAAGTCGATGGTGGAGTCCTTGCCCCGCGCCGCCTTGCGCGCCTCCAGCTGGCGGACGACTTCCCGCTCCATGTCCTGCGACTCCGTCAGAACGACAACGGGCGTCTGCGAATAGCCCAGGATGTTGTTCACCTTCTGGTCCAGCACCGCCGACGCCTGCTTGTAGTCCTCCAGCGTGCGCGAGTCGTAGTTGAACGAGATTCGGTACGACTGCGAGATGAGCGCCACCACCCCCAGCCCGATCACCACCGCCACGCCCCGGTAGGAGCGCGGCAGCCACCGCCCCAACAGCGCCATGGGCCCCGTGCCACCCTGGTGCACGCGCGGCGACCAGCCGAACCGCGAGGCCACCCCGAGCAGCGCCGGCAGGATGAGCACGTACGCGAAGATGCTCACCAGCATGCCCACCGCCGCGATGATGCCGAACTCGCGGAACGCCCTGAACTCCGACAGCGCCAGGCTCAAGAACGTCAGCGCCGCCACCAGCGCCGCGATGAGCGCGGAGAAGCCCGTGTGCCGGAAGGACTCCTGCACCGCCGCCTCGGACGTCATCCCCTCCGAGCGCAGCGTCCCGTAGCGCCCCAGCAGGTGGATGCCGTGCTCCACGCCCAGGCCGCCGAGCACCGCCGCCAGGAAGCCCGTCAGCAGATTCACCTGCCCGTACGCCATCCCCACGAAGCCGTACGTCCACCCCAGGCCCGCGAGCACCGGCACCATGGTGAAGGCCACCGACAGCGCGCTGCGGAAGTGGAACGCCAGGTACGCCAGCAGGAGCACCATCGCCAGCGAGGACGCGGTCGCCAAATCACTGACGATGACGCGCTGCTGGTCGATCTTCTTCTTGAACGTCCCCGTCACCGCCGTCTTGAAGCCCGGCCCGTACTTGGACAGGTCCTGCTTCGCCAGGAAGTCCTCCACCTGGGTGACGACCTTCTTCGAGTAGTTCAGGTCCGCGGCACTGCCCCGGGGCTTCGCCATCAGCACCACCATGCGCTCCGTCGTGTCCAGGTAGTACAAATCCCCCTGGCCGGAGAGCCGCTGGTTGGCGCGGCCGGTGTACTTCTGCTCGATGTCGGAGAAGTCCACCGACGGCGGCGGCGCGTCATCCAACCGGACGAACAGCGGGTTGGCCTGCTCCTTCTCCCAGGCGATGCGCGCGTCGATGCGACCCTGGATGGTCTTCAGGTCCTCCAGGTCCACGTAGTACAGCGCATGCTTGTCGAAGAACTCGCTCGGCCGCTGGAAGTTGACGTAGCGCAGCTCCGACAGCTGCGCGAGCTTCGGCGCCATGTCGTCCGCGAAGCGCTTGAGCACCTCCGGCTCCGCGCCCATGCCCACCACCACCACGTTGCCCTGGCCGCCGAAGCGCTTGCGCAGCTTCTCGATGTCCTGGACGCTGGGGAACGCCTTGGGCAGCAGGCCCACGAAGTCCGCGTTGAGCGTCAGGGTCCTCGCGAACCAGGCCCCCAGCAGCGTGAGCACCACCGCCACCACCAGTGCCTGGTACGGACGCCGGTGGCTCCGCGCGGCGAGTTGGCCCATCGCCCCCTCGAACCGCTCCGACCAACGCTTCTCACCCATGTTGCGACACCTGCTGTGTTGTTTGCGGGCCGAACGACGGCCGGCCCACCTTGGGCATGCGCCAACGAGGGAGTCAACGCGTTTATGCCGTAAGGCGGAATGTAAGGCACCGAATCACTTGACCTTCACTAACAATTCCCAGCGGCATTCGCCCGTCTGACTGCCCGGCTGATTCTGGGGGTGAAACGACTTCCGCGAGCGCATCCCCGGAGCGGTGGGTCCGCCGTCCTCCTGGAGGGCAGACGACCGGGCGGCGGGCACTGCATCACCCGCGCCGAATCCCCACGTTCCCGACCACATGGGGCCGCTGACGCGGACACCCGAGGGAGGGGAAGCCGTGCCGCCTTCCACGCCACCGGAGAGTCCGGGGCCTGGAGAAGCGGACCGCCTGCCGCGACGGATGGATTCGGAGCCGACCACATCGACACCTGCCGAGCGCCGCTGGATGCGGCGCGTGGAACGGGGCCTCGGGGCCCTGGCAACACGCAGTCACCGGCGGCCCATTCTCGCCCTCGGCATCGCCCTGCTCCTGGCGGCGGTCGGGGGCTTCTTCGCCCGAAACCTCAAGCTCAACGCCAACCTGGTGGACCTGCTGCCTCACTCGTTCGCGAGCGTGCAGGACCTCCATGAATTGGAGACGCGCTTCGGCGCGCTCGGCTGGGTGGCGGTGGTGGGCGAGGGAGGCGACACCGAGTCGCTGCGCCGCTTCGCCAATGACCTGGCGCCCAAGCTCCAGGCGCTGCCGGGCATCCGCTTCGTGGAGAAGGAGCGCACGGGCGCCTTCTTCAGGGACAGGGCGATGTACTTCCTGTCGGAAGAGGACCTGCGAGAGGTGCACCGTCGGCTCGCCGCGCGGCTCGCGTGGGAGCAGCAGCAGGCCAATCCGCTCTACGTGCAGCTGGTGGACGAGCCCGCGCCGTCGCTCGACTTCTCCGACCTGGAGGCGAAGTACGGCGGCGCCGCGGGGCAGAAGCTGTCCTCCGCGACGGACGACTACTACCTGGACGCGAAGGCCCGGCGCGTCGTCGTGCTCGTCAAGCCGGAGATGACGTCGGCGGACCTGGCCTACTCGCGTCAGGTGGTGGACGAGGTGCGCGGGCTGCTCGACGCGCAGGACCTGTCGAAGTACGGCGCCGACTTCCGGGTGGAAATCACCGGCACCTTCCAGAAGAAGCTGGACCAGCAGCAGCAAATCATCCGCGACATCGCGGTGTCGTCGGCCGTGGCCATGGCGCTGATGCTGCTGTACCTGCTCTTCCACTTCCGCAGCGCGCTGGCGGTGGGGCTGGTGCTGACGCCGGTGGGCGTGGGCCTGGCGTGGACGTACGGCCTGGTCGCCCTGGTGTACGGCCAGGTGAATCTCTTGACGGGCTTTCTGGGAGCCATCCTCGGCGGCCTGGGCGTGGAGCACGGCATCCACCTGCTGGGCCGCTACCTGCATCTGCGCACGGAGGGCGAGTCCTCCGAGCAGGCCACGCGCGAGGCCTTCACCCACACCGGCGGCGCGGCCCTCGTCTCCGCGCTGGTGGCGGCGCTCACCTTCTTCGTGCTGGGCACCTCCCAGCTGCGCGCGTTCCGCGAGTTCGGCGTCATCGCTGGAATCGGCATGCTGGTGCTCATCGCCGCGTACGTGCTGGTGCTGCCGGCGCTCCTGGGCCTGACGGCGCGCTGGGGCTGGCGTCCCAAGCGGGCGTCCGTCGCGCCGCGCGCGTCTCCCTTCGGGGCGGTGCTGGTGCGCCACCGCTTCATCATCACCGCCGTCTCCGCGGTGCTGCTGGTGGGGCTGCTGACGCAGGTGCCTCGGGTGCGCTTCGACTACAACTTCGGGACGCTCGAGGACCAGGACCTGCCCTCGTTCGTGCTCGACCAGCAGGTGAACAAAATCATCGGCTATTCGCAGACGCCGATTGTCGTCCTCACCCAGGGCCCCGAGGAAGAGCACGCGATGGCGACCGCCCTCGCCCGGCGTCAGCGCGAGCGGGGCCCGGACTCCACCATCGACTTCGTGGCCTCGCTGTCGTCGCTCGTGCCCCAGGACCAGCCGAAGAAGCAGGCCGTGCTCCAGGACATCCACCGCCTGCTGGAGCGCGTCCCGGAGGAGCGCCTGTCCGCGGAGCAGCGCGCGCAGTTGGTGGAGCTGCGCCGGCAGAGCGAGGCCCGGCCCTTCACGCTCGAAGACCTTCCGCCCAGCGTGCGCCAGCAGTTCATGGGCCGCGAGGGCACGCCCGGCAGCTTCGTGCTGGTGTACCCGGCGGTGAATCAGTCGGACGGGCAGGCGGTGCGGGCCCTGGCGCGTGAGGTGCGCGGTGTGGCCACTCCCGATGGCGAGCGCGTGTCCGCGGCGGGCGAGGCCATGGTGATGGCGGACCTGCTGGACATGGTGACGCACGAGGCGCCGCTCATCCTCGGCGGCACGACGCTGGCGGTGCTCCTGGCCATGTGGATGACGCTGGGCGGGCTGCGCATGGCGGTGCTGTGCCTCTTGCCCACGGTGGTGTCCTTGCTCGTGCTGATTGGCCTGATGCCGCTGATAGGGATGGAGTTCAACTATCTGAACATCCTCATCATCCCGGTGCTCATCGGGACGACGGTGGACGCGGGCGTGCATCTGCTGACACGCCTGGCGTCACCGGGCAGCGACTTCGTGGAAGTCTATTCGGAGACAGGCCGGGCCATCTCCGGGGGCCTGCTGACGAGCGCCATGGGCTTCGGCGCGCTCTTCCTGGCCAGGCATCCAGGCCTGAACTCCGTGGGGGCACTGGCCAGTCTGGGCTTCGCCACCAATCTACTCGTCATGCTGGTGGCCTTTCCCGCGCTGCTGCTGGTGCTGACCGAGCGACGCCAGCGCCGTCACCGGGCGCGAATGGATTCGGAGATGAAGGAACGGGCGGCGGGGACTCCAGGTCCCGAGCATGCCACCCCTTGAAACTGACGTAACGCACAACCCACGGAAGGAGGCAGGCAATGGCGATGCACATGAGGCGGTGGATGTGGGCGGGTGCCATGGCGGGTACCCTGGCATTGGGCACGGCGTGCAGCTCCACGGAGGCCCCCATCGTGGTGGCCCAGGCGGACACGAGCACCGCGGGACAGCAGCCCGCGACGGGCGGCTCCGGGAGCACGACGACTCCCGACACGATGACGCAAGACCCGATGACGGACCCGACGCAGACGTCGCCGTCCACGCCGGGCACGGTGCCGGCCACGCCGGAGCAGAACCCCGGCAGCACCACGACGATGCCGGGCGACACCACCACCACGGCGCCGGGCACCACGACGACGGCCCCGGGGGCCACGCCCACGTTCGACGGTGACGCGGGCATGGGCGGCTCGGGCGCGGTGCCGGGCACCACGGACGACAACACGGGCGTGGTGCCGGGCACCGCGGACGACAACACCTCCGGCACCTTCACTCCGCCCGCGGGCGGCGCGGTGATGGACGGCGGAACCTTCTGACGCCACGCGTGTCACCCGGTTGACGGGGCGGGAGCGGCCTTCCACGGCGGCTCCCGCCCCGCGTCATATGTAGAGCGGCGCCTCCACTGGACAGCGCCCGCCGCGCCTGCTTTGTGGCGCGAGTGATGGACACCGAGCTCCCCCGCATCCTCTCGCTTCACGTGGGCCTGCCCCGCGAGCTCGGCACGCCCGGTGCCGTGGCTCCGCTGGAGCGGCCGTGGACGAGCGCCATCCACAAGGAGCCCGTGGAGGGACGGGTGTGGCTGTCTCGCACGGGGCTGGCCGGAGATGGCCAGGCGGACCTTCGCGTGCACGGCGGCGTGGAGAAGGCCGTGCTCGCGTACCCCGCCTCGCACCAGGCCTTCTGGCGCGTGCAGCTGGCGCGGGAGGACGTGGGCCCGGGCGCCTTCGGTGAGAACTGGGTCGTCTCCGGCGGCGCCGAGGACAGTGTCTGCATTGGCGACGTGCTGCGGGTGGGTGGCGCGCGCGTGCAGGTGTCCCAGCCGCGTCAGCCGTGCTGGAAGCCCGCGCGGCGCTGGCGGCACCAGGAGCTGGCGATGCTGCTCCAGCGCACGGGGCGCACGGGCTGGTACTACCGCGTGCTGGAAGAGGGCGAAGTCCAGGCGGGCGACGCGCTGGAGCTGCTGGAGCGCCCCTTCCCCGTGTTCACCGTCGCGTTCGCCAACCGGGCCATGCACGAGCACCGGCGGGAGGACGCGGCGGCGCTGGCGGAGTGCCCGTTGCTGGCGCCGGGGTGGCGCGAGTCCCTGCGCCGCCGCGCCCAGGGAACTCGAGGGGATGACCAGCCCCGGCTGGTGGGCCCGAACAAGGACGGCTGACTCAGGCCAAGCCTTTCTGCACCCGCGGCACGGGCAACCCCATACCACCGTGCAATGAATCACAACGCATCACCCGCGGCGCCCCGTGGGTGGGAAAGCCCACAGGGCTTCGATGCCGGCCCCTGGACCCGAGGCCCGGCTGAAGCACGGTCCCGCACTGACAAGGGGCCGCACGTCCAGCCTCCTGCCTCTGGCTGGGGAGCAGGCAGCCAGAGGAGCGTCCCCTGCAAGCCGCGATTTGGCTGCTCAGGTTCTCGACCAGCAGCAGCCAGCCACACCAACCCAAAACTTTTCAGTGGGAGAACCACCATGAAGAAGTTCCTGAAGACGAAGCTCGTCCTGGGTTCGCTCGCCGCCGGCGCTCTCGTGTTTGGCACCGCCTGCAAGTCCGACTCGAGCGCGAAGCGCGACGACACCACGGCGCCGACGACGACGGACACCGGCACGGGCACTACGACGGGCACCGACACGACGACGCCTCCCGCGGGCACGTCGCCGGACCCGGGCACGGGCGGCACGGGCATGGATGACCCGACGATGAGCCCGCCGCCAGCCACGGACCCCTCCGTGGACCCGGGCACGGGCGGCACGGGCGTGGATGACCCGTCCATGAGCCCTCCCTCCGGTCAGGACCCGACGCTGAACCCGCCGACGGGCCAGGACCCGACGATGGACCCGGGCACGGGTGGCTCGGGCACGCTGGACCCCGCGGATGACACCGCCATCGACCCCGGCACGAGTGGGGATGGCGACCTGACGCCTGACTCCAGCAACCGCGAGGACCCGTACGCGCCCGACACCAGCACGACCCGCGAGCCGGAGTCCGGCCGCAAGCAGTAGCTCCGCGCTGGATTCGTGAGCACACGATGCCCGCGCCCCGACCGGCGCGGGCATCGTCGTTTCCAGCGCGCGGCGCCCTGAAGCCCTCCCCCGACAGCAAGAGGCCCCCGCCCTGGTCGGACGCGGGCCTCGCACTCTCCACGGCGTGACGCTCAGGACACGCTCGTCCCGGGGTAGCGGCCGGGGTCCGACTGCGGCTCGATGATGAGTGGGTCCGTATCCGCCCCCGGGGTGCCCCCGGCCCCGTGCCGGGGTCCAACGTCGGCGGAGCGCGGCGCGGTGAGGACTCGTCCTCGATTCCCGCCTCACGCTTGGGGATGGTGGGAAGGGCATCGGGCGGAATGTGCAACACGTCCTTCTTGCTCATGACGGCCTCCTTTCCCCGCAACGTGGGGGTCCTCCAGGCTCCGGGCATCAAGGGCCTGCTTGAATGGCCGCTCAGGTGTTGGCAGCGTCCCCGCCGGAAACCTTCTCAACCCCGGAGCACTCCCGCCATGCGCCGTCTCCTCACGGTCCTCGCCGTCCTCCACCTCACCGCCTGCGCCACCACCCACACCAATGACCCGGGCAACCCCGCAGGTCCCGTCCCCCGCCCCGTGCCGCCCGACGCCAGCGAGTCGCGCCGGCTGGGTGCCGAGGCCGACAAGCTGCTGGAGGATGGCCGCTACGAGGACGCGCTCTTCCTCTACCGCAAGGCGTGGAACGACGGCTTCCGCCACCCGGACGGCCTCTACTACGCGGGCGTCATCGCCGCGCGCGCGGGCAGCCAGGACGAGTCCATCATCTGGCTGGGGCGCGCCGCCGACGCGGGCTTCGCCGCCACCGAGTCGCTGACCACCGAGCCCTCCCTGGAGCCCGTGCGACAGCACACCGACTGGGCCCGCATCGCGGAGAAGGTCGCCGCCAACGCGCGCAAGGACGCGCCCGCCGCCACCTCCACGCAGAACTGAACCTCTCTTCAACTTCCGTGGCCCTCACGCCTCCGGGCCACGGAAGGCCCTTCACTGAAAGCCATTGCGGCAACGGCAGACAGGCGAGCGGGCGGCGGACTGCTCGCTCGTGCCTCCGCGCGACGTGGAGCACGGGCCGGCAGGGACCCAGGGTCGGTGGCACCTTCAAGGTGAAACGCGCTTTCCTGACAAGGCCCGGAGACATGTCGAGTCCCCCCGCACCCTGAATCCAACCCGAGAGAGGCGTGATGAGTGTGAAGTTGCTGCTGGCCGGCCGGCGTGGAGGCGATGTGCCCTTCACGTCGTCACCCGACAATTCGCGCGCCTGGCTGGGACAGGTGGAGCAATGGTTCCAGGAGAACGCCAGGGAATGGCTGGAGAGCAGTCACGTGAGTACGGGCCCGCACGGGGCGCCGCTCTTGCGCCTGCGATTGCATCCGGCGGCGGGTGAGGTCTCCATCCTCGCGGCCAGCGGCGCGCGTGTCGTCATCTCCGCGGAGACGACGGCGGTGGGCCCGGGCTACCACGTCTTCCTCTGTGATTTGCTCAAGGCGATGGGGCAGGCGTTGCACCTGCACTGGGCGGAGGCCGACGAGGCGATGGGCGTGGGAGACCCCACGGGCTACTTCCACACGGACGACGCGGGCCCGGTGGAGGTGCACATGCTCGCGTGGCTCCAGGAGTCCGTGGGGCAGGTGTTGCGCCTGCGCAGCCGGGGGCAGTCGGGCTTCGCGATGTCGATGCGCTTCGGCCACACCTTCGAGTACCCCGGCGCGCTCCTGACGCCCCTGGGCCCCCGGGACGAGCGCTGGATGCGGCGCGTGTACGAGGACCCTCGCGTGGGCATGGATGTGTTCCCCTGGTGGAAGCAGGGCGTGGGCGCGCAGGCGCGGCTGGGCCGGGCCCTGTGCCGGCTGTGGACGGAAGTCGTCTGGCGCCCGCCGCTGCTGAAGGAGGAGCGCCGGCTCATGCGCGAGGTGGCGCGCGCGCTGGAGCTGGCGTGGCGGGAGGACCCGGAGCTGGCGTACCCGTGGCGCGAGTGGCGCGAGGTGCTCGGCTACCTGGGCGTGGGCGGCACGCTCGCGGAGCTGGTCCACCGGCACGCGGCGTTCCACGCGGCGAAGGGGCCGCCCATCGGCTACCGGCGAGGCTCCGTGCAGGTGGCGCTGCCGGCCGGGTGGGAGATTCGAATCCCGGGCTCGCTGGCGGAGGCGCACCTGGAGGACGGCACCTGGGTGGCCAGGGACCATCGGCGCAGCGTGCGCTTCGTCCCGCTGGAGGACGCGACGGAGGACGGCCTCGTCCCCACCACGGCGGAGCGCCGGGCCATGGAGCTGGAGCACCGGGGCGAGCGGGTGAGCGGCCGCGCCTCGCTGCACATGGAGCCGGGCGAGTGCCGGCTGACGGCGGTGTGCAGCTCGGGCAGGCACCGGGCGCTGTGCGTGGTGAGCTTCGACGACCC
The DNA here is from genome assembly GCF_024198215.1 of Myxococcus qinghaiensis. Taxonomy (GTDB): domain Bacteria; phylum Myxococcota; class Myxococcia; order Myxococcales; family Myxococcaceae; genus Myxococcus; species Myxococcus qinghaiensis. The sequence goes on along the minus strand of NZ_JAKCFA010000005.1, from coordinate 232,714 downwards.
GGAGGAGGAGGACTGGGCGCTGGGGACCTGGCGCTCACTGGACCACGCTGTCGCTGCCTGACGGTTGCCGGTACGCGAGGGCCATCCCACATTCAGCGGGCAATTTCCTGGAAGAGGAATCGAGAGCCCGTATGAGCAGGGAAGTCTGGCCGGGCAAGCCCTGGCCGCGTGGTGCCACCTTCGACGGCACGGGAGTGAACTTCGCCGTCTTCTCCCAGGTCGCCACGCGCATCGAGGTCTGTCTCTTCGACCCCGCGAATCCAACGAAGGAAATCGAACGTTTCCCGCTGCCGGAGGCCACGGACTTCGTCCACCACGGCTACGTGCCGGGCCTGGAGCCCGGGACGCTGTACGGCCTGCGGGTCCACGGCCCGTATGAGCCGGCGAAGGGGCACCGCTGCAATCCGCACAAGCTCCTGGTGGACCCATACGCCAAGGCCCTGCACGGCGATGTGGACTGGAAGCAGCCGGTGTTCGGCTATCCGCTCGGCAACCCCCAGCAGGACCTGGCGCGCGACGAGCGGGACAGCGCGGCGGGGGTGCCCAAGAGCGTGGTGGTGAGCGACTACTTCGACTGGGGGAATGACCGGCGGCCGGAGATTCCCTGGCGCAAGACGGTCATCTACGAGGCCCACGTGCGCGGCCTCACCATGAAGCACCCCGACGTGCCCGAGCACCTGCGCGGCACCTACGCGGGGCTCGCCTCGCCGCCCATCATCGAGCACCTCCAGAAGCTGGGCGTCACGTCGGTGGAGCTGTTGCCCATCCATGCGTTCGCGGACGACTCGTTCCTCAACGACAAGAAGCTGTCCAACTTCTGGGGCTACAACACGCTCGGCTTCTTCGCGCCCGAGCAGTACTACGCCAGTCGCAAGACACCGGGCGCGGCGGTCGCCGAGTTCAAGGCCATGGTGCGCGCGCTGCACGCCGCGGGGCTCGAGGTCATCCTCGACGTCGTCTACAACCACACGTGCGAGGGCAACCATCTGGGGCCCACGCTGTCGCTGAAGGGAATCGACAACGCGAGCTACTACTGGCTGATGCCGGACGCGCGCTACTACCTGGACTTCACCGGGTGCGGCAGCAGCGTCAACGCGTCGAACCCGAACGCGGCGCGGCTCATCGTCGACAGCCTGCGCTACTGGGTGAACGAGATGCATGTGGACGGGTTCCGCTTCGACCTGGCCACGGTGCTCGGGCGCACGGGGGAAGGCGGGTTCGACCCGAGGGCGGCGCTGTTCCAGATTCTCCAGCAGGACCCGGTGTTGAGCCGGGTGAAGCTCATCGCGGAGCCGTGGGACGTGGGACTCGGCGGCTACCAGGTGGGCGGCTTCCCCGCGCCGTGGCGCGAGTGGAACGGCAAGTACCGGGACGCGCTGCGCCGCTACTGGAAGGGCGACGAGAACCAGGCCAGCGAGGTGGGCTACCGGCTGACGGGCAACTCGGACCTGTACGCGGAGGCGCGGCGCAAGCCGCAGGCGAGCATCAACTTCGTGACGGCGCACGACGGCTTCACGCTTCATGATTTGGTGACGTACAGCCAGAAGCACAACGAGGCGAACGGCGAGCACAACCGCGACGGCGCGGACGACAACCAGTCGTGGAACTGCGGCGTGGAGGGCGAGACGGAGGACGCGGGCGTCGTCGCCCTGCGCGAGCGGCAGAAGCGCAACCTCCTGGCCTCGCTGTTCCTGTCCACGGGCGTCCCGATGATTGTCGCGGGCGACGAGATGGGGCGCACGCAGCAGGGCAACAACAACGCCTACTGCCAGGACAACGAGCTGTCGTGGGTGGACTGGAAGCTGGACGCCCGGCGCGAGAAGCTCCTGGAGTTCACCCGGAAGCTCATCCACTTCCGACACCGGCAGCCGGTGTTGCAGCGGCGGCGCTACTTCAAGGGCACGCACCTCTGGGACTCCGAGCACAAGGACCTGGCGTGGTTCCGTCCGGACGGGACGGAGATGAGCGAGGAGGACTGGAAGAAGCCCTTCGTGCGTTCGCTGGCGTTCCTGCTGGGCGGCGACGCCATCCCCACGCCGGACGAGCGGGGCCAGCGCATCATCGGCGACGCGGTGCTGGTGTTGCTCAACGCGCACCATGAGGCGGTGTCCTTCACCGTGCCCGCCGTCGCGACGGGCCACCGGTGGGAGCTGGTGCTGTACACGGAGGATGACGCCCGGGGCGGGGAGAAGGTCGCACCCCAGGGGAAGTTCGAGCTGGTGGGCCGCGCGATGGCGGTGTTCCGGCAGGTCGCGGACTGAGCCACGCGGGAATGCACGGGGCCTCGTCGTCCGGGCGAGGCCCTGTCGCATCCCGGACACGCCCTGGAGACAGGCCGAGACGCCACGACGGTGCGAAGTTCTGCCCAGGCTGTGGCGCGCGGAGACCTGGATGACTCGGCGGTGGAGGCGTCCGCGTTCATCGCGGGACGTTCGCCACACGGAGTGTCCGCGTGTGTTCCACGCCCTTCGGGCCCTCCTCGTGCATAGGCTGCGGCGCCATGTCGCGGGATGCGCAGGAAGAGGACGTGAAGCAGGTGTACGGAGAGATTGCCTCGGCCTACGAGGTGCTCTTCCCCGTGCTTCATCGGTATGAGGGCCGAGTGGAGCGCTTCCTCGCGGAAGCGGTGACGCCGGGGTGTCGGGTGCTCGACGTGGGGTGCGGACCGGGGCTCCACACGCGGGGCCTGGATGCGTCCATCGACGTGGTGGGAGTCGACCTGTCTCCGGAGATGCTGGAGCTGGCGCGACAGGGACGGCCCGAGGGCGCGTGGCACGTGCACAGCTATCACCGCCCCTTTCCCGAGGAGTGGGGCCGCTTCCAGGTGGTGCTGGCCATCGGCTGCCTCGACTTCTGTGAGGACCTGCCGCGCGTGCTGAGCCATCTCGCCGCGACGTTGGCGCCTGGCGGGCGGATGTTGTTCACGGTGCTGGAGCAGCGGCCCGGGTTCGAGGGACACGAAGCCTCCACGCGCGAGGTGCAGACGGCGGGCCCCGCGGTGACGCTGCATCTGTATTCCTTCGAGGACACGGCTCGCGCCGTCGTGGAGGCGGGGATGCAACCGCGCGACTACGTGCATGCCCCGGGTTGGGTGCAGCTCGCCGAGGAGCGGACGATGTGGTTCGGTTGGTGGGACGTGGAGCGGGGATAGCGCCGCCGCGATGGAATTGACACGCCCCGCGAGGGTGGCCAAGGCAAACTCGCGGCGCGACAGACCCCGTCGGGTCTGGCATCGAGACAAGGGAGCACCACGGATGATGACGGAAGAAGTCCTCCTTGCCGCCGAGGAGTCGCTGCGGCAGGCGATGCTCCAGGGTGACGTGACCGCGCTTGATGCGCTCATCTCCGACGACCTCGTCTTCGTCAATCACACCGGACAGGTGTTCGACAAGGAAGCGGACCTGGCGGCGCACCGCTCGAGGGCGCTGCGCTTGACGCGGATGGACATGTCGGCGCCCATCATCCGCTACCTCTCGGCGGGCGCGGTGTTCATCGTCAGCGCCTCCGTGAAGGGAACCCACGAAGGCACCGTGTTCGAAGCGCGGCTTCGCTACAGCCGCGTCTGGCAGTGGGTGGATGAGCGCCCCCAGGTCATCACGGGCCAGTGCACGGTCATCCTCGGTGGCGAGCCCTCATGAATCGCCCCCTCTTCCGCACGAGCGCAGAGCCCACGTCATGACCTCACAACGCCTTCGCGCCCTCGTCCTGGCGCCACTGCTGATGCTCGCTCCGGCCTGTACCTCGACACCCGAGCGCCCTGCCTCCACGGTGGCCACGCCGGACACGGGCCCGAGCGAGTACACGCTGGCGCCCGACGTCACCGTGCGCCGCATCGCCCCGGGCGTCTGGGTCCACACGACGCTGTCGGGCCCGGACTTCGGCCACCATCCCGCGAACGGGCTGCTCATCGAGGACGGCGCGGAGTCGCTGCTCGTCGACACGGGCTGGAATCCCGCACAGGCGGAGCACCTGTTGGCCTGGGCGAAAGACACGCTGGGCAGGCCCGTGCGCGCGGCCGTGGCGACGCACTTCCACGGTGACCGGACGGCGGGCATCCCTGTCTTCGTGGCACGGAACATCCCGGTGTACGGGCTGGAAGACACCGTGAAGCTCTCGAAGGAGCGTGGACGGCCCGCGCCCACGGAGACCTTCTCGGAGGCGCGGACGCTGGGGCCGGTGGAGCTGTTCTTCCCCGGTGCGGGCCATGCGCCGGACAACATCGTCGTGTGGCATCGGGACAGCGGCGTGCTGTTCGGTGGCTGCTTCGTGAAGGACGGCGCGGCGAAGGACCTGGGCAACGTGGAGGACGCGGACCTCGCGGCCTGGCCCACGAGCCTGGAGCGCACGAAGGAGCGCTTCCCCGAGGCCCGCATCGTCATCCCGGGACACGGTGCACCGGGCGGACCGGAGCTGCTGGTGCACACGCGGAATTTAATACCCTGAGCAGCACGAAGGACCCGCGTGACGGTGGAGCGCATGCTCGGCCGCCCCCTTCCTTCAAATCGGTTGAGGGTTGAGCGGCACACATGGAGTGGGTCGCAATCCGCTCGCTCGTCTGGTCAGGTCCGTTGAGCCGGAGACAAGCCCTTTGTGAAGGGAGGCTCGGCCGAGTAGGCGGGGCCTTCCATCGTTCCTACCGTGCTTGCGAATGGCGGTGCGGTGAAGCACGGGCCGGCGGTGGGATGGAAGGTGGGGGGGGTCATGAAGCATGTGGTCGCGGTGGTGGTCGCGGTGGCGGTCAGCGGGTGCGCGTCGGTGAAGGTGGAGCAGCGGGACGGTTGCTGGGTGAAGCAGGTGCGCAGCTTTCCCTCCAGCTTCAAGGAAGAAGTGGGTCCGTGCTCACGGCCGAAGCCGGAGTGGTCGAAGGACCGGGTCACGCGCCTGGTGCAGGAGTGCGTGATGCACGCGGACTACCGCTGGCAGAGCAGCGCGCTCGTGGCCTGGAATCGCGGTGAGCCGCTGCCGGTGCGCGAGCCGGACGAGAAGGTGCTCGAGGCGTGCATGGTCACCACGGAGAGGATGCTCTCGGCGGACAAGGAGGAACTGGAGCAGCGCCTGAGTGAAGTCTCCAAGGAGCGAGACAGCCTGCGCGCCAACCAGGAGCACGAGCGCGAAGCGTACCGGGTGAAGCTGGATGCGCAGCGCGACGAGGCCCAGGCGGCGCTGGTGGAGGAGCGCGAGCGGTTCCAGAGCACCATGGAAGAGCAGCGTGAGCACGCGCAGGTGAGCCTGGAACGGGCGCGGGACCAGATGCACGAGACCAACGGACGGCTGGCCACCGCGCTCGGAGAAGCAGCGAAGCGGCCCACGCCTTCGGCGGTGGCGACGGCCTCGTCCACCTCCACGAGCGAGGGCAAGGCGGACACGCGCAGCGACTCCAACTCGCGAGGCGACTCGCGCGCCCGGGGAGACTCCGCGACGCCGAGCAATCCCCGTGTGGCGAAGCCCACCGTGGCGACCCCCGCGACCATGTGCTCGCTGCCCTCCAAGAGCGCGAAGCAGACCACGTCCACCACGGCGGGCGAGTCGGACACGAAGAGCGAGCCCTCTATCTGCCAGCCGATGCAGCCCACGGAGCCCACGCCGTCCGCCACGCCCCAGGCACAATCGCAGACGGCCTCCTTGCCCCTGCTGTCCGTGCAACCGGGCGCGGCGGAGTAGCCATTCACCCGGGCGCGGTGACGCCCCCGCGCTCGTGCTGAGAAGCAACCCTTCCGCCCGAGCGCGGTGACGAACGTCCCGCGCTTCGGCGCAACGCCCGTTGTCAGCCTCCGCGTCACGGTGGCGTCCCTCGCCCCCGACGCATCTCCAGAGGTGTCACGGGTCTGTCCCTGGGCTCCCGAGTCTGGACGTGGGCGCTCTGCGCTCCCGTGCCGGGCAGGGTGTTCCCGGGTCCATCGTCCTCAGTGTCTCCCTCACATCGGGCGCGTCAGGCCGGCCGCCTTGAAAGCCATTTGAGCAGCCCCTCAACAGGGACTTCTCAGAACTAGCTCAATGGGAGAGCACAAGACTGATAATCTTGAGGTTGAAGGTTCGACTCCTTCGTTCTGAACCGATCTCGTAAATCGGCTCCGCCAGGAAGCTCCACCCCTAGCCGGTGAGCACGCTGGCCCACCCCGTCCACCCTCCCCCACCGCGAAGCCTCGCCGTCCGCCAGGGCGACAGTCCCCTTCCGCGCAGTCAGCGGCAGGTCCTGTCGTCGTCCGCGCCCGGCCCGGCCCGCGAGCGCGGGATGTGGTGACGAGGCAGGGCACGCAGTCAGCGCGCTCCACCCGCGAAGGGTGGGGCCTCCACTTTTCAGCAGTCCCCCGGGACGCGCGCTTCCTCGCGCCACCTCGCCTCCCGGGTTTCATCAAGTCCCCCCTCGGGGGAAAGGAGGTGCGCGATGAGCTTCTTCAAGCGTGTCGATGTCGTGCAGCACGAGCGGGCGTTCGTCCTCGTCGACGAGGTGCCCACGCGCTACCTCGTTCCGGGCCGCTACCGGCTCACCTACCCCTTCCGCAACGTGCGCATCGTCCGCGTCGCCACCGGCATGCCGCTGACCAACCTGGACACGGAGATGCTCGCGCTCGTGCCCCCGTCGGACCTCCAGGTCATCGAGCTGGGCCCCACCGAGCGCGCCATGCTCTACCACCGGGGTCGCCCCTCGATGTGGCTCGGCCGTGGTCAGCACCAGGTGTGGACGGTGGAGCGCCTCCCCAGCCGCGACTCCGTGCCCGCCTCCTCCGCCGTGAGCATCGAGCGCCTGGACACGTCCGGCGTGGCCACCACGCCCCTGCAGGACGACGTGCGCGCCAAGGTCCCCGCCAGTGACTACGTGGAGGCCACGGCCACCGAGGGCAGCGTCGTGCTGCGCTACGTGGACGGCACCCTGGACGCGGTGCTGCCCGCCGGCCGTCACGCCGCCTGGACCGTCGCCCGCAAGGTCCAGCTCGCCGTCATCGACCTGCGCGAGCGCCTGCTCCACGTCACCGGCCAGGAGGTGATGACGAAGGACCGCGTCACGCTGCGCCTCAACCTCTCCACCGCCTTCCGCGTCGCGGATGCCCGCCGGCTCGCCGTCGTCGCCCGCGCGCCGGATGACATCCTCTACCTCGCCATGCAGCTGGCGGCCCGCGAGTCCGTGGCCACGCGCACGCTCGACGAGCTGCTCGCCTCCCGTGAGGCCGTGGCCGAGGACCTCTTCGCGCAGGTGAAGGAGCGCGCGGAGTCCGTGGGCCTGGAGCTGCTGCGCTTCGGCATCAAGGACGTCGTGCTGCCGGGTGAGATGAAGGAGCTGCTCAACCGCGTCATCCAGGCCCAGAAGGAGGCCGAGGCGAACGTCATCACCCGCCGCGAGGAGACGGCCGCCACGCGCTCCATGGCCCAGACGGCCAAGGTGCTCGCGGAGAACCCGCTGCTCGTGCGCCTCAAGGAGCTGGAGGCCTACAAGGACCTCGCGGCCAAGGTCGGCCAGGTCCACCTGGTGCTCGGCGAGGGGGCGGTGCCCTCGCTCCAGCTCAAGGGCTGAAGCTCCGTCACACCGCTGAGCGAAGGGCCTCTGGGGCCGGTTCCCCGGGGGCCCTTCGTGCGTTCACGGCACCATGCGTCATGCACGCTCCGTGGGGCGGGCGCCGTGGCTGACTCGAAAATCAATCTCGGCTACCCTCCGGGCTTTCGTTCCCGTGAGGAGTCCGAGATGTCGTCGTCCGCGAACCACTACGTCCCCAACCTGCGCGATATCGAGTTCAATCTCTTCGAGTTCCTCGACATCGGCCGTACTTCCCTGGGGCGCGCGCCCTTTGGCGACCTGGACGAGACGTCCGCGCGGCAGATGCTGCAGACGTTCGCCGTGCTGTGCGCGAACGAGCTGGCGCCGTCCTTCGACGAGGCCGAGCACACGCCGCCCAGGCTGGAGAACGGCGAGGTGACGCTGCCTCCCGGGCTGAAGAAGTCCATGAACGCGTTCTTCGACGCGGGGATGCACCTGCTGGAGCAGCCGCCGCACCTGGGCGGCATGGGCGCGCCGCCGTCGCTGGGCTGGGCCGCGTTCGAGCTGATGGTGGGCGCCAACGCCTCGCTGGCCTTCTACACGCTGGGCAACCTGCTCGCGCGCATCATCGACCGGCTGGGGACGGACTCGCAGAAGCAGCGCTTCCTGCCGCACATGCTGGAGAAGCGCTGGGGCGGCACCATGGTGCTCACCGAGCCCGACGCCGGCAGCGACGTGGGCGCCGCGCGCACCAAGGCGCGTCCCGTGGGCGGCGACGTGTGGGAAATCGAGGGCGTGAAGCGCTTCATCACCAACGGTGACTCGGACATGTCCGAGAACATCATCCACATGGTGCTGGCGCGTCCGGAAGGCGCGCCTCCGGGCACCAAGGGCCTGTCGCTGTTCGTCGTCCCCAAGTTCTGGGTGAACGAGGACGGCAGCATGGGCGAGCGCAACGGCGTCGTCTGCACCAAGCTGGAGAAGAAGATGGGGCTGAAGGGCTCCGTCACGTGCGAGCTGACGTTCGGCGACGGCAAGCCCTCGCGCGGCCTGCTCCTGGGCGAGGTCCACGACGGCATCCGGCAGATGTTCTACATCATCGAGCAGGCGCGCATGGCGGTGGGCGTGAAGTCCATGGCCACGCTGTCCGCGGGCTACCAGCGCGCGCTGGCCTTCTCGAAGGACCGGCTCCAGGGCGCGGACCTGCTCCAGGCGCGCAACAAGCTGGCGCCGCGCGTGCCCATCTTCCAGCACCCGGACGTGCGCCGCATGTTGATGGCGCAGAAGGCGCACGCCGAGGGCATGCGCGCGCTGTGTCTCTACACGGCGGCCGTGCAGGACGGCGTGGAGCTGAAGGGCGGCCACCGCGCCACCGAGGCGGGCGAGCTGGACACGCTCAACGACATGCTGCTGCCGCTGGTGAAGGGCTACTGCTCGGAGAAGGCGTTCGAGCTGCTCGCGCTGGCGCTCCAGGTGCACGGCGGCTCCGGCTACCTGCAGGACTACCCGGTGGAGCAGTACCTGAGAGACCAGAAGATCGACACGCTCTACGAGGGCACCACGCACATCCAGGCGCTCGATTTGCTCATGCGCAAGGTGGCGAAGGACGGCGGCGCGACGCTGCAGGGCCTGCTGTCGCAGGTGCGCGAGACGGCCGAGGGCGAGCTGGGCGGAGGCGAGCTGCAGACGGAGCGCGCCGCGCTGGGCAAGGCGCTGGGGGATTTGGAGACGATGCTCGGCACGCTGATGGGCAAGCTGGGCGAGTCCGTCTACCACGTGGGCCTGCAGGGCAACCGCGTGCTGGCCAGCGTGGCGGAGCTGGTCATCGGCTGGCTGCTGGTGCGTCACGCGGGCGTGGCGCTGGAGCGGATGAAGAGCAACCCCGGCGACAAGGCCTTCTACGTGGGCAAGCTCGCCAGCGCGCGCTGGTACTGCGCGGAGGTGCTGCCCGGCCTCGCGCACGCCGCCCGCATGGTGGAGGCCGGCACGCTGGACCTGATGGACGTCCCCGAGGAGTCGTACTGAGGCGTGCTGTCCCCCGGCCGCACCCGTGGCCGGGGGAGGACACCTCGGGGGCCATCCCCCCGTCCTGACGGGGGAGACAGGGGTGGCCCGGCGTTCGCAATGAGAGTGGGAGTGATGCTCTCCGCCCTCACCGTCGCCTCCGCCGTCGCCCTGGGTTCTCCCGCTGTCGAGACGGGAGGACCGCTGGAGCTGGCGCGCTTCGCCGGCCACGTCGTCGCCTGCACGGAGGACGGCCTGGAGGTGCTCACCTCCTCCGGCAAGCCCGTGCGCGTCCTCTCCACCGAGGAAGGGCTGCCGAGCCCCTTCTGCCTCGCGCTGGAAGTCGCTGGGGAGCGGCTCTTCGCGGCGACCGACCTGGGCATCGTCTCGCTGGATGCCTCCTTCCGGATGGAGCCGGTGCTCGACGTGCGCTGGCACGCGCTACCCGACGCGGAGGACGCGAGCGAGGCCGAGTATGTCGAGCGGCTGGACGCACTCGCACGGACACTGCCCTCGGATGCGACCTGCACGGTGCTGACCTCACGCCATGCGGGCACGGCGGATGGGCGAGTGCTGGAGCTGGGCACCCACCGGGTGTGGAACGTCGACGGTCCGGTGCTGGCCGTCGTGGAGGAGCGCCGGGGAGTGCGTGTCGCGACGGAGGACGGGGTGTTCCTCATCGACACCGAGGGACGGCTGGCGACGCGGTAGCCCTCGCGCTCCCGCGCGAAAGCGAGACATCATCAGCCCATGGCTCGGGGAGGGTCCGTATGCCCATGGAGGGCACGTCGGGCCAGCGCCCTCTGGGAGCCACGGATGGGCAGACGCGCGATGCATGGACGGCAGGCGGCACTGGTGGTGATGCTGGCGGGGCTCTGGGCGTGTGGTGGCGAGGACGCGGTGAGGCGGGAGGACTTCGGCGGCGAGGTCGTCCAGGCGCTCTGCGCGCGGGCCCAGCGCTGTGGCGAGTACGCCCGCGCGAGCGCATGTGAAGAGGACATGCGCCGCTGGGGACGCGACGCCTATTGGGGGCTGGGGACGCGCTACGACGAGTCGCTGCGCACCGGCCAGCTTCGCTACGACGAGGGGGCCGCCCGGCGCTGTCTGGACTCCATCCGCGGAGGAAGCTGTGACTCACCCGCCCTGTCCGATGACGCGTGGCAGTTCGGCATCGAGTACGACGCGGCCTGCCGGGTGCTCGTGGCCCCCGAGTCCCCCCAGGACTGTCAGAGACACCTCGACTGCGGCGAGCAGGGGTACTGCGGCCACACGGCGGAGACCGCCTGCGAGGGCGCGTGCGAGGCCCGAGGCGCGGAGGGCACGCGGGTCGACCGGCCCTGGCAATGCGCGCCCGGGCTCGTGCTCGTGGGCGTGACGAGCACGTGCGAGCGGCCCCGAGAGGAAGAGGCCTCGTGTGTCGCCCAGCGCGGAGGGACGACCTACTCCCTTCCGTGCGCGCAGGGACTCTGGTGCGACTGGAACGGCTACCAGACATGCAAGCGCGTGGGCGTGGAGGGAGACGTCTGTGAGAACCTGGGCTACTACCCCTGCGGTCCCTCCCTGGTGTGCAGCGACAACAAGTGTGTCCGCTACGTGAAGGAGGGCTCCGCCTGCACCGCGCCGGCCTATGATGCAAGTGCCGGGTTCCACCTCGACGTGTGTCAGCGGGAGCTCTTCTGCGACGCGATTCCCGACGAGCTGGGGCTGTGCCGCCCGCGCCGCTCGGAGCTTCAGGAGTGTCGCCTCGACAGCGAGTGCTCGGACGGCATGCGGTGCAAGGACGCACGCCCCGAGGTGGGCCTCTGGGGCATCTGCGTGAAGATGGCGGCGCCGGGAGAGGCGTGCGACGACGAGGGCCGCTTCTGCTCCCGGGGCTACGACTGCGCCGAGACGAACTCCGGCTTGCGCTGTCTGCCCTTCGTCCGCGAGGGGGAGACCTGTGGCCCGCTGTCCGGTGTCTGCGACTCCAACAGCATCTGCGAGGCCCGATGCGTCTCCGCCGAGGCCGCCTTCTGCCGGTGAGCGGATGACGGGCTCGCGACGGCTCAGGCGCCCTTCGGTGCCTGGGCCCGGGCGGACAGCTCGCGCTCCACGTACAGCCGCAGGATGTGCATGAAGTCCTGGGCGTTGGTCACCACGCCGAACGCCTGGTGCGTGCCCCGGTCCTTCAGCTTGCTGACCACGAACTCGGACGAGTCCACGCAGATGGTGGCCAGCTCCCGCAGCGAGCCGTCCTTCTGCGTGACGAACGCGGGCAGCATGTTGCCGGTGGCGATGGCATGCAGCGCGGTGGCGACCAACACCGCCATGGTGGCCTTCACCGCGTGACGGCGCATGGCGTCCTGGCCGGCCACGTTGTCCGTCACCACGTCCGGCAGCGGCCCGTCATCGCGGATGGAGCCCGTCAGGACGAAGGGCACGCCGTGCGTGACACACGCGTGCATGATGCCGTTGGTAATCACGCCCGCCTCCACCGCCTTCGCGATGGAGCCCGCGGCGCGCACCTTGTTGATGGCGCGCATGTGCAGGCCGTGGCCTCCGGACGTGGCCTCCCCGGTGCCGCTCATTCCCAGGGTGGTGCCGAAGATGGACGCCTCGATGTCGTGCACCGCCACCGCGTTGCCCGCCAGCAGCGCGCCCACGAAGCCGTTGGCGATGAACCACGTCATGTCCGCGCGCGCCCGCGAGTGCACCAGCGCCGGCCCCGTCACCCACACCGGATAGCCGCCGCGCTCGCGCTCCTCCACCAACAGCCGCGCCATCTGCGCGTAGTCGATGGGCTTCTCGCGAGACACCTCGCTCGTCATGAACTTGAACTCGCCCTCGCCCCCGCCGCCCAGGTACGCCAGGTTCACATAGACGCCCTCGGAGCCGTCCTCCGCGTGCCCCACCACCACGCGCTCTCCGGCGCGGACGCGGCGGCCCTCGCGAATCCACAGCGTGCCCTGCTCGTCCAGCACCAGCGCGCCGTCCATGCGCGGCTCGCGCGGCATCCGCCACTCACCGCCGATGCGCACGTAGGTGGGCAGGTTCGTCGTGGTGAAGAAGCCCTCCGGCAGCACACCGTCCGCGGGCGCTGGCTGGAAGCGCGCGTCCGGACACCGGGAGAACCGCTCGACCGCGAAGTCAGGATGGGGAATGGAGGTGCTCACGCCGGCACCATGCGCGGTCCCACCCGCCCGGTTCAAGAACCTTGGCGCCGCCACGAGCGGTCCGTCCGGTAGGTGGCAGCCCGGAGCTTCTCACTCTTGGAGAGAGAAACTCCGACTCCTGGTGCGGCGGCGCTCCGCGCAAGTGCGCGAGACCTGGAGCCTTCACCGAAAGCTCCGGCGAAACACGCGCCTCCAAGCAACTCGGGGTCTCAACCGCCGAGAATAGGTGCAAGTCGTACATGAACCTCTTCGGAGCCGTTCTTATGAGCTACCGCATTCAGTCCGGCGACACCCTGTCCGCGCTCGCCAAGCGCTACGGCACCAGCGTCGACGCCCTGCAGAAGGCGAATCCGCAAATCAAGAACGTGGACCTCATCTACGCGGGGGACACGCTCAAGCTCCCCGGCGCCACGGACGGCTTCGATTCTCCCTCGGGTCGCACGGGGCCGAACCTCACGGGCGGCGTGACGGGGCCCTCCGGCACGAACTCGGGTGAGGGCGTGAAGGGCCCCAACGGCAGCCCGTTCGACATCGCGCGCTCGCACCTGAACAAGAACGCGGGCTCCCTGAAGCTCGAGGGCAGCGGCGTGGGCGCGGACATGGAGGACTGGGTCCCCAACAACGTCAACTGCGCCAACTTCGTCTCCGCGTGCCTGGAGCAGGCCGGACAGATCACCAACGGCCAGCACGACAACAGCGTGATGGGCCTTCAGAGCAAGCTGGACGCGGACCCGGACTTCAAGCGCGTGTCCTTGCAGGACGCGAAGCCCGGCGACGTGGTGTCCATGAAGGTGGGCAGCGGCCAGCACGTGGTGATGTTCGCGGGCTGGCAGGACGGCAAGCCCCAGTTCATCGGCTCCAACAACGTGAACTCGGATGGCTCGCAGCGCATCACCATCAGCAGCATGAACTACCCCATCATGTCGGTGCACCAGTACCAGGGCTGAGCCGGCGCTCCGCCGAAGTGCCCCCGGGGCTTCGCCTCCGCCACTCGCGCGGAAGCGAGGCCCCGTTTCACGTCCGGCTCACGGCTTCGGCGCGAGCGCCAGCGCGGCCTGGATGAGCGGACTCTTCGCCGCGGACCTGCGCCACGCGGCGTGAACGCTCCCCGAAGGCACACCGGGCAAGGGGCGGGAGACCACCCCGGCCTCGCGAGGCCCGCCCGGCAGCAGTGAAGCGAGCAGCGAGTAGCCCAGCCCCGCCGCGACGAAGCCGAGGATGGTCTCCGACGAGTCCGCCGCATGCAGCCGCTTCGGCTTCACGCCCGCGCGCGCCAGCTCTCCGAGCTGAAGCTCTCGCAGGTGTCGGTCCGTGCTGTACGCGATGAAGGCGTCCTCGCGGAGCGCGTCCAGCCGCACGCGGCGACTCTTCGCCTGGGGGTGGTGCGAGGGCAGCACCAGGAAGGGATGCGTCCTGCCCACCTCACGCACGTCCACTTCGTCGGGGACGTCGGGCAGGTGGTCCACCACCAGGTCGGTGTCACCGGAGCGCAGGATGTCCACGGCGGGGACCTTGGACTCGAAGAGGACGACCTCGATGTCGGGGCGCTTCGCCTGGAGCCGCCGCAGCCAGGCGGGCAGCAGGTGGCGCAGCACGTGCCCGGAGGCGTGGATGCGCAGCGTGCCACCCACCTCGCCCTTGCGCAGCGATTGCACCACCGAGTCCAGTCCCTCCAGGAACGGCGCGACGTGCGAGTACAGCGCGCGACCTTCGGGGGTGAGGACGACGCGGTCCTTGCCCACGCGCTCGAAGAGGGCGACGCCGACCTCGGCCTCCAGGCGTTTGACCTGCTGATGGATGCCAGGCTGGGTGATGGGATACGGGAATGAGCTGACAGCTCGTGCGTAGCCTTCCGCGCGGGCCACGCGGTAGAAGCCCTCCAGGCGCTGGAGTTGAATCATGCACTCCAGGTTATCAATGGTGCCTCGATTAGTTCCATGCGGTTTCCGACGGGAAGCGGCATGTTTTCTCCACGTCAGCGAGCACGGCTCGGTCTCGACGAGGAGAAAAGAATGTCCCGCTCCACCCCGAAGGTCGTCGTCGCGCACAGCTCCGCCTGGGTCATCCAGACCTGGCTGTCCTTCGCCCTGTCCGTGGGCGTCACGGCGGTGGGCATCTGGAACCTGCCGGTGGACGCCTGGGTGAAGGCCTTCCTGGGCATGGGTCTGCTGTTCAGCGTGGGCTCCACCTTCAGCCTGTCGAAGACAGTGCGAGACCAGCATGAGATGGACCAGCTCGGCACTCGGCTGGACGAGGCGCGCGTGGCGAAGATGCTCTCCGAGCACGACCCGATTGCTCCGCCGAGGATGTAGTGCCGTTATTGGGTCCGCGCGGGATGAGGTAGCGTCTCGCGCATGTTCCAGGGGCTCAGTCTGTTGATTCCGGCCAAGGCCGACCCGGAGCGCGACGCGGTCGCTCGCGCATGGGAGGCGGGGGGAGGAACGGTGCTGCGACTGGACCGCTTCTGGAGCCCGCCCGCCGTCACGCCCGCGCGGACCCGCCTCTATGGCAACGACACCTTCTGTCTCGTCGTGGCCCAGAAGCTGGGCCTCACCCTCGTCTCGCCGCCCGATGACCTCCTGCTGCGCGTGGACCCCACCTGGCTGGGTCGCGAGGTGCACGGCACCACGCTGGAGCAGGTCGTCACGGAGCCCTTTCCGCGCTTCATCAAGCCCCAAGTGCCCAAGGTGTTCCGCGCGGGTGTGTGGAGCGAACCCGAGGCCCTGAGAAGTGAGTGCAAGGGCCTCACGCCAGAGACGCCCGTGCTGTCCTCGGAGGTCGTCACCGTGCACGCGGAAGCCCGGGCCTGGGTGCTAGGAGGCCAGCTCCTCACCTGCGCGCTGTACGAAGGTGAAGGCGACCTCGCGGGCGCTCGGGCCTTCCTGGGCACCGTGGCCCAAGCGGCGGTTCTCCCGCGCACCTGCGTGCTGGACGCGGCGTGCATCGAGGGCCGTGGCTGGGTGCTCCTCGAAGCCAATGCCACCTGGGGCGCCGGCCTCAACGGCTGCGACGCGAGCGAAGCGGCCCACTGCCTCGCCGAGGCTTCACACGCCTGAGCCACGACTCAGGGCGCGCCGCGTCCCGTGCGCACGCTGACGAGCGCTTCCTCCAACAAAGGCAGCGCCTTCTCCGTCCATCCCTTCAGCCGCGCGCGAGGGGACAGCGCGCGGTGGTCAGGATGAATCAGGCCCGCGAGCGTGGCCTCTTCAATGAACTGCGCCTGTTGCTCCGGATTGAGCTCCTCCCAGCGCAAGCCCCGCTCCACACCCTTGCGCCAGTCATAGCCGTCTCGAGAGAGCTGCGCGACGATGGCCGAGCTCATGTACGCGGTGCCACCGTGTTGGTGCTGCCACACGTGCACCAACTCGTGCACCAGCAGCCCCAGGTCCGTGGGGCCGCTCCTCGGCGGGACGAAGACGGTGTCGCCGTGCACGAACGCACGCCCCGACCCACCCAGAATCCCGATGGGCCCTTCCTTCAACCGCACCGCCGCGTAGTCCACGCTCGCGCCGAAGATGGGGCGCAGCAACTCCACCTCGAACCCCGACAGCCGGCGTCCCACGGGCTCCATCCACAAGAGCACCTGCACCGCGCTCACCACGCGGCCCACCAGCATCAGGAATACATCCACGGGAAGCTGTGCCACGCGCCACAGCCCACGTCGCAGCAGGAAGCGCCCTTCACGCGGACGTCCCCGGGCATACAGGGCTACTCCACCGACCACGCCCGTGAGCACCACGCGCAGGCCTCGCACGACACCCACGAAGGCACTCACCACGCCCGTGAGCAGGCCACGGCCTGCGTCCACCAGCCGCGAGGCCAGCGAGGAGCCCCCCACACTCATGGGTTGAACCTCAGCGTCCCGCGGCGGCTCGAAGCGGAGCGCTCAGCCCCAACGCGGACTCCACCAGCGAACGCATGGACCCCGGACGCCACGGACGCGCCAGCGCGAAGTGCGTCAGGCAGGAGCCGCTGAACGCCTCCGCCAGCTCCGGGCAGAAGCGCGAGGACACCAGGATGCGTGGGCCCGCGAAGTCCTTCTCCACCAGCTTCGCCAGGAACGCGTGCGCCGAGTCGCGCTCCGCCGAGTCCAGCACCACCACCACCGCCGCCGGCACCACGCCCATCTCCAGCCGCCGCGTCGCCGACGCCATGCCCGTCGCGTGGATCAACCCCACCACCGGCGCCAGCTCCCGCCCCATGGCCAGCCGCAGCAACGGGGACTCGGACACCACCATCACCGCGGGAGCATCCTCGGAGGCCATGGCGCGGCGCGTCTCGTACACCTCGACGGCACCGACATCCCTCAAGCGAGGCGCGGGAACGGACTGGAGCAGACGCGGCTGGATGGTGGTGGCGGGGGGCACGCATCGGACAATAACCAGGAATAGCGGAAATATCAAATTACACTTCAACTATCGGAGTAGTCCGCTCTCCTGGGTTCAATGACATGGCCACGGCCCCGGGGCACGGGCCCCAAGGGTCATGGCTTTTCGTTCAGTGAGTCATGAACAACCCAGACATTACTTCCTGCGCCGCGGCATGGGCGCGCGCGGAGGCGGATTCTCCCAGGGCTCCAGCTCCTCGAAGAGCGTCCCCAGCACTGGCAGGTCCGTGGATCCACCGTGCTCCAGCGCGTGGACGAGCAGCTCGGTGAGCGAAGGGCCCACGACGGGGAGGTCCGTCGCGCACTGGCGGGAGCGAAGCGGCGGCGTCACCCGCTCGAGCTCCAGCATCACCTCGTCCTCGGGCCGCTTCCCCGGAGGCAGCGTCAGGGGCTCCAGCGCGTCCGCGCGCAGGCGCACGTAGCAGTGCGGACGACGGCCGCTGCAGTAGCGCAGCGCGAGCACCGTCCCATCCGGCAGGTCGACGAGGCACCGGACCGGCACGACGTTGTCTCCGACTCCGTCAACCGGGATGTGGACCTCGGTGTGCTCGGACGTGGAGCGCACGCGCCAGGGCTTCGTGTCCGGGAAGAGCGTGGCGCGGGTGAGGTGGTCATAGAGCGCGTTCAGCTCGGCGACGCCCTGGTACGTGGAGGCCTCGGTGGCGCGAATCGCAGAGTGCTCGGCGACGATGCGCTCGACGACCTGGGCCATGGAGGCGTGCGACCTCCGCACCAGCACTCCCGCGCGAGGCACCAGCGCGCCCTCCGAGTCCACCGCCACCGCGAGCACACCTGCCTCCAGGGACCACGTCTCGCGCCAGTCCGACGTGAGCGCCGAGAGATGAAGCGGAACGCAGGCCAGCCCGGAGGGCACCTCGTGCAGCGCGAGGCCGGGGCCCCAATGCCAATCATTGGCATCCTGGCCTTCGGCCGCCTTCATCATGTCCGCGTGGGACTGCTCCAGCATGGGGTTGCGGCGGTTGAAGCGCCCGGCGTTCCGCACATACGGGAACAGCCGCATCACCCAGCCCGACGCGCGGTCCCAGCCATACGCTCGACGAGGCTTGTACAGCTCCGACCAGAGCTCGCGGTCCGGATGGCCTTCCGAGGTGCGCACGAGCTCATCGACAATCGGGATGAGCGACGAGGTCCACCAGCCCAGGTCGAACTCGGCGAGGACGTCGATGCGGCGGCGGATGGCCCGCCAGTCCTCCGGCGTGCCGAGCACGGTGATGCGAGGGATTCCACACATCACGGAGAGGGCGAAGTCGAAGTACGGGGACATCGCGTCCATCAACACCACGTCCCCCGCCATGCGCTCCACGTCGGTGCTGGTGGAGAAGTCACACGACAGGAGTCGGGGAAGTCCCGGCCCCAGCTCCTCGCGAAGCAGCTCACGGAAGGCCGTGAGGGTGTCGCGGAACTCCTCCTCGGTGCGAGGCGCGGCGGAGACGCCCACCGTCAGCGTCCGTCGGCCCGAGTGTCGGACGAGCCGGCCTCGCAGCGCCTCGGAGTGCAGGCGGATGTGGTGGGCGAACCCCTGGGCCAGGGTGAGCCACACCACGTCCGGAGATAGAACCAGGGGGCGATGCTCGGCGAAGGCGATGTGGACTGCGGCGAGCAGCGGGTGCACCCCCTCGGGGTCCACCACCCGGGTGTCAGCGGCCGGCGCCAGCCACAGCGCCTTACCCACCAGGCTCCCCAGGGGTACGGTCTCCAGGGGAGTCACAGCCTCTTCGACGGAATCCACTGCGAAGGTCGTCATCGGTACGTCCCCTCGTCACGGTGTGTGGAATGAAGCCGCCACCCGACGCGGGTTTTCACGCCCACCTGACAGGACGCTCGGCGCGCCACGGCTTGAGATACAGCAGCGGCCCCTCGCCGCAAGGAGCCGGGGCCATCCGCCTCGAACTCAACCCCGCAGGGAACGGACGAGCTCGGGGAGCAGCTCCTCCGCGCGCCCCGCCACCGCCTGGATTCCCTGGGGCGGAGCCACGCCCGAGGGGTCGATGCTGAACATCGGAGTGCGGCGCTTCAGCGCGAGGGCGCGGATGCTCTCCGTCACGCCCACCGAGAACGACGTGCCGATGAAGACGACCAGCCGGCTCTGTCGTGCCAGGTCGTACACCCGCTCGATTTCGTACCCGAGGTGCTCGGAGTAGTACTCGTCGAACCACAGGATGTGAGGTCGCACGAGACTGCGGCAGCTCGGGCAGCGCGGCACCGTCTCGCGGCTCGGGCTCGCGTGGAGCGCGCTGAAGTCGAGCGTCTCCAACGGAATGGTGCCGGTGGGTGGCCCCAGCTCGCAGCCACGGGAGGAACACCGCGCCAGATGCAGGCTCCCATGCACCTTCACCAGCGCCTGGCTCCCAGCCTGCTCATGCAGCGAGTCGACATTCTGGGTGACGATGGTGAAGCCGCCGCCCTGCCCCGTCTGCCAGCGCTCCCAGTCCACCAGGGCCGCATGCGCCGCGTTGGGCTTCGCGCCTCGGGCCAGCTCGCCGCGCTGGAGGTACATCTTCCAGGACTCGTGAGGAAACAGCTTGAAGTAGGCGCGGGTCCCCTTCTGCGTCACCTCGTTCGCCCACACCGCGCCCGGGTCCGTGCCCCGGAACGTGGGGATGCCACTGGCCAGGCTGATGCCCGCCCCCGTGACGACGAGCACCGACTCGGCGGCCACGCCGCGCGCCGTGGTGAGGAGTTCATCGAATCCAGGAACCGTCACGCAAACACCTCCGCACGAGCGGACGGACGCATCCCGGTGAGCATGACACGGCGCCGCGGACTCCAGATTACATGAGTTACAGTACTGCCGGAACGAGCGTCAGCTCCGCGATTTCGGGAGAGGGCCCCAGCCGCAGCGGCGGTCCCCAGTAGCCGGTGCCCCGGTGCGTGTACACGCGCACGCCGGCGACGGTGGCCAGCCCTCGCACCACGGGCTGCTGCAGCTTGATGAAGAACATGAACGGGAACACCTGCCCGCCATGCGTGTGTCCGGAGAGCTGCAGGTCCACGCGCACGCCGGACCGGGCCACCTGCAGCGCCGACCTCGGCTGATGCGCCAGCAACACCACCGGCACGCCCTCGGGCGCCCCCGCGAGCGCCGCGTCGGGACGGCTCGCGTGTGAAGGCACGATGCTCCCCGCGTTGAAATCCGTCACCCCCGCGACGACGAGCCGCGCGCCGTCCCTCTCCACCACGCGGTGCGTGTTGCGCAGCACCGTGAGCCCCAGCCGCGCGACCTCCGCCTCCCACGCGGGACCGCCGTGGTAGTACTCGTGATTGCCCGTCACGTAGAACACGCCGAGCGACGCGCGCAGCTCCGCCAACGGGCGCACCTCCTCGCGCAGCTCCTCCACCCCACCGTCGACCAGGTCTCCCGTCACGGCGATGATGTCTGGCTTCAGCGCGTTCACCTGCTCCACCACGCGCCGCAGCCACCGCCCATCCAACGTGGGTCCCACGTGGACGTCTGAAATCTGCACCACCCGCAGGCCGTCCAGGCCCGGCTGAAGTCCCTTCACCGGCACCGTCACCCGCTCCACCGTCGCCTTGCCGCGCGCCGTGACGAACGCGAACACCACCGCCGGCACCGTCGCCGCGCCCACGATGCCGGCCTTCCACCGCGCCAGCGCCAGCGCATCCGTCACCACGCCCGTCCACCCCAGCACCGCGCCGACGACGTCCGCCATCACCACGGCGCTGAGCAGGATGCCGAAGCTCCCCAGCCACACGTACGACGTCCACAGCAACACACGCCGGGCCGGCGTCGGCTCGCCCCGGCTGCCCACCAGTCCGGCCGGTATCGACACGAACAGCAGCGCCATCAGCGCCACGCCCAGCACACCCCAGGGTGAAGGCCACGCGGGGCTCACGAACAGCCGCACCGCGAGGTACGCGTGCAGCGAGCCCAACAACGTGAGGATGCCGCCCAGGGACATCAGCCAGCGCAACACCTGCCTGGGAGCCGCGCGCGGCGCCCGCCGTGACTCTTGCTCCACGCCTTCCGACGACAGCTCCGCCACGGCCAGGACCTCCGAACAGGGTGACTCTCACCCGGTGGGGAGGCGGAGCATAATGGCCGCCTCCGTCGCCTGCCCGGCAACCCGCGCGGCTGCTCGTTAGTGTGGGGACCCGGAGACCTACATGCGTCCGCACCGCCTCGACAGTCCCTGGCAGAGCTGGATGATGGCGGCCGCGCTCGTGCTCGGTGGGCTCGGATGCTTCGCCAGCGGTGTGGCCTGGGTCTCCCGCTCGCTCTTCCAGGACATGGAGCAGGAGCTGCGCCGCAACGACGTCCACCGGCTCGCGCTGCGCACCGCGGAGGCCAGCCCGCTCGCCACCGAGCGACTGGGCACCCCGCTGACGAGCAGCTTCCTCACCCTGCGCGCCCACGGCTCCAACCTCCATGAGGGCCTGGTGGACTTCGACCTGACCGTCCAGGGCCCGCTCGGCCGGGGCGTCCTCGAAACCCAGGTGACCTATACGAAGGACCTCTGGACGCTGCGCAGGCTGGTGCTACGCCCCGAGGGCGGTGATTCCGTGGAGCTACTCACCGGAGGCAGCACGCCCGCCCTGCCTGCGGACTGAGCACACGGGGTGTCTTCGCTGCCTAACTTGAGGGGCATGAAGACCACGCGCCTCCTTGCCCTTGGACTGCTCGCCTGTGGCCCTGCCCTGGCCGCGCCAGCAGCGGATTCCCTCCACTTCCGGACGAACGACCGCTCCGTCACCGTCCGCGTCGCCGACGACCAGCTCTCCAGCGCTGACATCCAGCTCTCCTTCAAGGAAGACGACACCGTGCGCGGTCAGGCTTTCGGTCGCCCCGTCAACCTCACCGTGAAGGACGACACCATCCGTGGCACCTACGGTCAGCGCCCCGTGAATCTCGATGTCACGGACAAGGAGGACACCATCGACGCCACCGGCACCTTCGGCGGCCAGGTCACCAGCTTCCAGGTGAGTCCCCAGCAAATCACCGGCACCGTGGGCGCGTGCAGCTACGAGCTGCTCATCACCCGCCATGACCGCTACGAGGGCTACCGCACCTGCGCCGGCAAGCTGGACAAGAGCGTCTCGCTGACCATCCCCTCGTCGCTCGCGGACGATGAAGAGGAGCTCGTCACGGCGCTGTCCATCCTGCTCGCGCAATAGCCGCGCTGGGACTCCGTCTGGCTCAGGCATCGCTCGGAAGCCGGGACGCATTCCGGTGCGCTCGCGGGTTGAGCGATGCAACGGGGCGGCTATGGTGCGCCGTCCCTTTCCGACTGACGACGACGGAGCGATTCCATGGCGCAGATGCACGAGGTCGACTTCCACATCTACGGCGATGACCTGCAGTTCGTGGAGGTGGAGCTGGACCCGCAGGAAGCGGCGGTGGCCGAGGCCGGCACCCTCATGTACATGGAGGACGGCATCGAGATGGAGACCATCTTCGGTGACGGCTCGGAGAAGAAGAGCGGCTTTCTGGGCTCGCTGCTCGGCGCGGGCAAGCGCCTGCTGACGGGCGAGTCCCTCTTCACCACCGTCTTCCTCAACCGGGGCGGCGGCAAGCGCAAGGTGGCCTTCGCGGCGCCCTACCCCGGCAAAATCATTCCGGTGAACCTGCGCGAGCTGGGCGGTGAGTTGATTGCGCAGAAGGACAGCTTCCTCGCGGCGGCCAAGGGCGTGTCGCTGGGCATCGCCTTCCAGAAGAAGCTGGGCACCGGCCTGTTCGGCGGCGAGGGCTTCATCATGCAGCGGCTCCAGGGTGACGGCCTCGCCTTCATCCACGCGGGCGGCACGCTGCGCGAGCGCACGCTGGGCCCGGGTGAGCTGCTGCGCGTGGACACCGGCTGCATCGTCGCGTTCCAGCCCACCGTGGACTACGACATCCAGATGGTGAGCGGCATCAAGACGGCCTTCTTCGGCGGCGAGGGGCTCTTCTTCGCCACGCTGCGCGGGCCGGGAAGGGTGTGGCTCCAGTCGCTGCCGTTCAGCCGCCTCGCGGGCCGCATCCTCGCCGCCGCGCGTCCGGGTGGGGCGCGCGACGAGGGCAGCGTGCTGGGCGGTGTCGGCCTGGGCTCGCTGCTCGGCGGCGACGACTAGGCTTTCCGCGCCGTGTCACGGAGGGCCTCGCTTCCCACGGCGGGAAGCGGGCCCTTCGCCTCGACTAACGCTGGCGCCGACGAAGCAGCGCGGCCAGCCCCACGAGCAGGGTCCACGCGCCCGCAGCGCCCACGGGAGACGCGCCGCAGCCGCCGCAGCCCACGTCCAGCGCGGTGGGGCCGCGCACCTCGAAGGCGGTGTCCGGAGACCGCGGGCCCGGCGTGCCCGACTCCCCGTTGAGCGAGTATGCCGCCACCGCGTGCGCCCCCGAGGAGAGCGCGCTGTCGCTGGCCACGAGGTGACGGAACGCGCCCGTCGAGTCCGCGACCACCGTGGCCACGCGGGTGCCATCGACCTCGAGTGCCACGGAGGCACCGGCCTGAGCAACGCCCGCGAACAGCGGCGTCGGGTCCACCAGCTCACCCTCCGCGGGCACCACCAGCACGGGCATCTCGCGAGTGATGACCGTGCCGCCATCTCCCGAGCCGGCGTCCGAGCCCCCATCCGCCCCAGCGTCCGGGCCGGGCGTTCCCGAGTCTCCCGCGTCCGGCACCGGCGTCGTGCCGGCGTCGTCATCCGCCAGCACGACTTCGAAGACGGTGTTGGGAGAGTCGGGTCCGAAGTCGCCTTCGCCGTGCCCGTGCGCGTTGACGCGGTGGGGGCCCGGGTCGAGCGGTGCGTTCGCGGGAATCTGGTAGCGGAAGCGACCGAAGGCATCCGCGGGGACGATGACCTCGTCGCGATTGTCGATGTAGAGGCCCACCGTCAGCGCATTGGGCGCCACACCCGCGATGTACGGCGTGGGCCCCATCACCTCGCCTTCCTCGGGCACGACGATGACTGGCTGGGGAATCGCGGGGGCTGCGGCGACCGTGAAGCTCACGGACCCGGGCCTGCTGTAGGCCCCCAGTCCCTCGGAGACAGCGGTGACGGTGTGAGCGCCCGAGGACAGCGCGGGGAGCGGGTCGTCAACCTCGGTGAAGAAGCTGCCATCGGAGCTCGACGACACCTGCGCAATCTCGACACCGTCCACGGCGATGATGATGCGCAGGCCCGGGTCCGCCACGCCCTCGATGACCGGGCGCGAGGACACATCCACCGCATTCGCGAGCGGCAGGGTGAGGGTCGGCGTGGCGGGCGTGGCGTACCCATAGGTGAACACCCGCGCGGTGCCGCCCCCACCGACGCCCGCGCCATGCGTGGGCCCGTGGGTGCCGGCGCTGGCGGACGTCGTCCCCGCGGCGCCTCCCGAGGACACCATGGTGCACGACACCGGCGTGCCGTTCAGCAACACGTGCCCCCCCGAGCCGCCGCCTCCAGGCCCGAACTGGATGGACTCGGCGAGCACGTTGCCACCATTTCCACCTCGCACCTCGACCTGGCCACACGCCAGCCCGGCGGCGGTCCTCACGATGACGGAGCCACCCGCGCCTCCA
Organism: Myxococcus qinghaiensis; assembly: GCF_024198215.1. Classification (GTDB taxonomy): domain Bacteria; phylum Myxococcota; class Myxococcia; order Myxococcales; family Myxococcaceae; genus Myxococcus; species Myxococcus qinghaiensis. The sequence goes on along the minus strand of NZ_JAKCFA010000005.1, from coordinate 208,177 downwards.
CCTCCGGCGCCGTCCTCGCCACTTGCCGCCACCGAGGACGCGCCATTCGCGGTGATGCGGCCCGTCCCAGAGACGCTGGACGCCCGGACGAACACGATGCCACCCCCCGCGCCTCCGCTGCTTCCCACGCCGTTGTCGCCTTCACCCGCGCCGCCACCTCCGCCGAAGAGCATGGCATCGACAATCGAGTACTCCATCAACGTGCCGCCCAGGCCGCCCACGTCGCGCGAGCCATCCAGGAAGGAGGAGCGTCCGCCTGTTCCACCGAAGCCCCGGTGCCCGCCGCCTCCACCGCCCGCGTTGCTGCAGTTGCCGCCGCCTCCCGCGTTGACCAGGTTGCCGCGCCCGGAGGCCGAGCTGAAGCGCCCCACCACCACGCCCTCGCCCTTGTGGGAGCCGCCCAGGGTGGTGGAGAGGTCACCGCCCTCGCAGGCCGTGCGAGAGGTGTTGTTGGCGAAGGCCCCGCCCCGGAAGCCAGCGCCGTCGGCCTGGATGACGCCGTTGTTGATCAACGCGCCCGAGGCGAGAAAGGCCACGATGCCCCCGCTGTTCCCATCCCAGGCAGGCGGCACGACCGAGCCGGACGCCGTCACGTTGACGCTGCCGTACTCGGGCACCGTCACGACCTGCGCGCCCGGGGCGGTATAGGAATGCATGAGCGGCGCGGTGAGCCGGAGCACGGTGGGGCTGCCGACCACCACCGAGGACACGCGCGCCAGCTCCCAGCGCCCCACATTCCCGGGGCTCGTCTGGCCCGTGCTGCCCGAGGGAGTGCTGGACGGGAAGCCCATCGTCTGGTGCACCATCACCAGACCTCCCGTCGCGGGCGCCGCGGAGGTATCCACCGAGAGCGAGGTCTCACCGCGCCGAGCGCCGACCGGCATCCGCATCGCGGTGTTGATGATGGTGCGCGCGGTGTTGACGGTGAGGGCGCCGTTGCGACCGTTACCCAGGCCGAAGGAATCCGGCTCGGCCAGGACGGAGGAAGACCACAGCAGCAGGAGCGGCAGGCAAGGCGCTAAACGCATGTGCCCCCCATGCTGCCCCAGAACGTGGGACTCCCGCGAGAGCGTGCGGGGTCCTATCTGACGTCAGTCGACCGGACGCGTCAGGGCCCGGGCGTTGCGGGGGGCGAAGAAGGGCTGGCGCACGAGGCGTGGAAGGGTGCGCTTGTCGATGCACCAGAGCTGGAGCGCGTCCTCCCATTCGCCCAGCTCGGCGATGGCGCGCACATCGGCGGCGTCGCGGTAGAGGTCATTGAGGTTGTGGACGAGGGCGGAGAGGTCCTCCACCTCCCAGCGCTCGGTGACGTCGCCGGCCTGGACGTGCAGCTCGAGGACGGGGCGCTCGCGGACGTCCACGACCTTGAGGTTCCGAGCCGCGCCGCCCATGGCCAGGGTGAGCGGCCCCATGAGCTCATCGGGGCGGACGCCGTAGGCGACGGAGAGGCCGCCGACGAGCAGGCCCGCGTCACACAGGCGCAGCAGGGAGACGTGGGGCGGCTCGCCACAGGGGAGCAGCTCCGTGGCGGCGTCGCGGTCCTTGAGGAGCCGCTCTCGGGTGAGCACGTCGAGCAGGGAGGACATGAGGGCGACAAGCCTATCGCTCCTCGCCGCTCCAGTAGTCCACCTCGGCGGAGAGGGGCAGGACGGTGTACAGGGTCCGCGCGGCCTTGTCGCCACCTGGGGCGGAGCCGGCGGTGACACAGAGCTTCTTCGAGTCCGGGTACACCATGACGTCCGGCTCCACCATGGTGGAGAAGGCGAGGTAGCGGAGTGTCTCGGCGCCGTCGTTGACGAGCTGGTGCGCACCCGTGGGGCCCACGGGGAGGGCCACGTAGTCGCCGGCCTTCACGGGCAGCGTGGTGTCGCCCAGGCGCAGATGGCCGGTGCCGGAGAGGATGAAGTACGCCTCTTCGTTGGCCAGGTGGAAGTGGAGCGGGAAGGCGTGCTTGCCGGGAGCCAGCTCCATCAGGCTGCAGCCGAGCTTCTGTCCCTTCGCGGCGGCGCCGAGCTGCTTGCGCCGGTACGAGACACGAGGGCCCTGCGTGACTTCGGTCCACGGGAGCGAGGGCTCGTGGACGAGGTGGGGATGTGAGGACATGGGGTGTGCTCCAGGTTCAGGGGCGCGAGGGCTCGTGAGGACATGGGGTGTGCTCCGGGCTCAAGGGCGCGTGGCGATGAGGGCGAAGACGCGGTGGGGGATGTCGAGCGTGTCGTGAGGGAAGCGCTCGGCGAGGAGTCGGGCGTGTGCGGCGTCGAAGCGCTCCACGTCAGCGGGAGGCAGGGTGGCGCCGACCATGGCGCTGGCGCGGGAGCGGCCTCGCCAGGACTCGTGGGTGTAGGGCAGGAGCACGTCGAAGGAGAAGGTCTCCAGGGGCGTGAAGCCCGCGTCGCTGACGTCGCGGAGCCACTGTGGGTAGAGGCCGACGCCGCAGCCGAAGCGAGCGTGGTCCGGCGGATTGGGATTGAAGTCCTCCATGAGGGCCTCGGTGGCGGCGACGACATTGCCGGGCAGGGATGTCCAGTCCAGGTGCGCGATGACCAGCTTGCCGCCAGGGACGAGCAGTCGAGCGGCCTCGCGAGCCGCGGCGGGCCGGTCGAACCAGTGCCAGCACTGCCCTGCGGTCACGAGGTCGAAGGCGCTGGAAGGCAGGCCCGTGGCCTCGGCGGGGGCTTCGCGTGAATCGATGGACAGACCTGCCTCGGAGGCGAGCTGGCGTCCGGCCGCGAGCATGGACGCGGACACATCGAGCGCTGTGACTGAGCAGCCGTGTCGCGCGAGTCCTCGTGCGACGGTGCCAGTGCCGGAGCCGAGGTCCACGGCACGGAGTCCGGGGCGGAGGACGTTCTCCCGGGCCAGACGGGTGAAGAAGGCGTCCGGGAAGCCCTGGCGGTGTTTCGAGTAGTCCTCGGACGTGCGACCAAAGTCGACGACAGGCATGACAGTTCTCCTCTCGCGTCGTCCCGAGTGTCGCGTGGGCCCAAAGGCTCACATCGACAAGGGAATCGAGTCGAGTCGACAATGCGTGTTCAGGAGGTTGCGGAGATATGAGTAGACGCAAGGGTGGACGCTCTCAATCTCGATTCGACCATCGACCCGAGGAGCAGCTCGTCACCGCGGTGGAGGCGGCGGCGCTCCTGGGGGTGAAGCGGGCGACGCTGTACACGTACGTGAGCCGTGGGCTCGTGCGCTGCGTGCCCGAGCCGGGGACGAAGGAGAACCGCTATGTGCGCTCGGATTTGGAGCGACTGAAGACGCGGCACGACGCACGTGCGGGGCACGCGGCGGTGGCCTCGGGGGCGCTGCGCTGGGGTGAGCCCGTCATCGACTCGTCCGTGTCGCAGGTGGGCGCGGAGGGGCTGGCGTACCGGGGACACTCGGCGGTGGCGCTGGCGATGGAGGGGCGGAGTCTCGAAGCGGTGGCGGAGCTGCTGTGGACGGGGAGACTTCCGGAGCAGGACCCACGGTGGGAGAGCGAGGAGCCACCGTTTCCGCCGTCGGAGCTGGCGAGGATGCTGCCGAGAGACACGCCACCCGTGGCGGCGTTGTCAGCCCTGCTGCCACTGCTGGCGGCCAGGGACGCAGTGCGCTTCGCCGCGCCGCCTGAGCAGGAGAAGGCCAGGGCGAAGCGGCTGCTGCGTCAGCTGGCGGCGTGGGTGTGCGTGGCGCACGCGCCAGGACGGGTGGCGCGGGCACTGCGAGTGCAGACCGTGGCGGAGTCGCTGGCGCTGGCATGGGACTCCAAGGTGAAGCGAGCCCCGGAGCTGCTCAATCGCGCGCTGGTGTTGTGCGCGGACCATGAGCTGAACGTGTCGACCTTCACGGCGCGGGTGACAGCGTCCTCGGGAGCAGACCTGTACGCATGCCTGTGCGCGGCACTGGGGGCACTGTCAGGGCCGAGGCATGGAGGGGCATGTGACAGGGTGGAGGCGCTGTTGACGGAGGTGGGAAAGCCAGAGCGAGCGGCGGCCGTGGTGCGCGAGCGGCTGCGCCGTGGCGAGTCCGTGCCCGGCTTCGGACACCAGCTCTATCCCGACGGAGACCCGAGGTCCCCGCCCATCCTGGAGGCAGCAAGGGAGGTACGGCCCGAGGCGCCGAGGGTCAAAGTGGCAAGGGCGGTCCAGGAGGCGATGACAGAAGCGGGACACCCGGCGCCGTCGGTGGACCTGGGACTGGTGATGCTGGCGGAAGCGCTGGGCCTGCCCCCGGGAGCAGCGGCGACAATCTTCGCAGTGGGGCGCGCGGCGGGCTGGGTCGCACACATCCTGGAGCAAAGGGAGCAGGGCCACCTCCTGCGCCCCAGGGCACGCTACGTGCAGCCGCCTCGGCAATGACTTCCCTCCCTACTCGTGCTGCTGAGCAGACCCGGATGTTTGAATCGGAGAGCGTGGGATGAGGCCCCTGCACATCGTGGTGGCCCTCATCATCCTCGCGGCCTGCGTGGTCCGCTCGTGGCCCTACTGGATATTCATGTCCCGAACCGACACAGGCGTCCCCCGTGGATTCTATGCCTGCGGCCCATTTAGAGAAGAGGGCACACTGCGCGTTCGGTATTGCATCGTCGGTGTCGACGGATTCATCCTGCGCGATGAGCGCACCGCGAGCGGTCGGACTGAACGCATCTGGTATTTGAATGCGAATTTCAACACAGAATACGCCAGGGAGGTCATCAATCCATGAGCCGAGTTCGACAGCCTCAGCATCTGCGGTGCTTGCCCTGGGAACAGGCCGTGAAGGAGGCAGGTCCGTGAGCTTTCGAGTGGGCCAACTGGTCCGGGTGATGTCTCTCCCTGACGGGTTGGCACAGTTGCCCGAAGAATCCAGAGAGGTCTTCCGAGTTTGCCTTGGCGGGACGTTCCCCGTGGAGGAAATCGAATCCGACGGCGTGCTCGTCCTGAACGTCTCGCAAGTAGCGGTCCCGCGCTTCGGCGGGCACCGTCACATCATCATGGTTGACCCCACCCATGTGGTGCCCGCTGAGTAGGAAGAGACTTGAGTTGTCCATGCGATTGAGCAGGAAGGCCATTCTCGTAAGAGTGGGAATCGGGGTCGCTGTCTTGGCGGGCTGCGTCCTGCAAGTCTGGTCTGAATGGTCGTACTTCAACAACACCAAACCCATGCGGCATCTTCAAAACGTAGCAACGGTGGTCGTTGACTACAAAAGAGCAACAGGAGCATGGCCTCAATCGCTGAAAGACCTGTCCCCACCTGGATGCACGGGTGACGCATGCATCCTGACGCCAGGGGTTCCCCTCGATGACTGGCGCAGGGAGCTCATGCTCACCAACGACGCGGGATGTCTCACTGTATGGTCGCTCGGTCGCGATGGGCAGCCCAGCTCCGACGACCTGATCGTTCGCATCCAAGAGTCGTGTCAGCCTGACAAACAGCCCTGACCCCTGAACAGCAACACGGCCAGTCTCACGAATAACGATGTTGTTTTCCCGCCACCCCGAGCACTCGCAGGTTGGCCGCACGCGCCGCACGGTGGACACTGCGCCCGTGGACCCACGACGCGCCTATCCTCGATTCGCCATCGCCTCCCTCTTGGGCAACGTCGCCTTCCTCGCCTCCTGGGGTGTCGTGCTCGCACGCCCCTCCGGCTGGCTCGTGGTCGGCCCCATCCTCCTGGCCCTCTTCGTCCTCCTCCGCGTGGGCGGCATGTGGCTCTACGCCCGCCAGCAGCCTGAAGGCAGCGACCGCATCCGCCGCGCCGCCCTCTTCACCACCCTGCTCGCCCTCGTCGGCGTCGGCCTCTGGGTCGCCACCGCCCTGCGCGGCCCCCGCATCAGCTTCTAGCCGCGCCCACCCCCAGAAACGCCTCGCGGGCGCTCCCAGAAGGCCCCAAGGCCCTCCAGAACGCGCCCGCGCGGTACATCCACAGCTCGCAGCCCCATAAGGGCCGCGTCAGCCCGTCACACGTTGAAGCGGAAGTGCATGCAGTCACCGTCCTGCACGACGTACTCCTTGCCTTCCATCCGCAAGAGCCCCTTCTCCTTCACCGCGGACTCACTGCCCAGCTTCACCAGATCCTCCCAGCGCATCACCTCGGCCTTGATGAAGCCGCGCTCGAAGTCCGTGTGGATGACGCCCGCCGCCTGCGGCGCCTTGTAGCCCTTGTGAATCGTCCAGGCGCGGCACTCCTGCTCGCCCACTGTGAAGTACGTCCACAGGCCCAGCAGCGTGTAGCCCGCCCGCACCACCTTGTGCAGACCCGGCTCCGTCAGCCCCGCGCTCTCCAGGAAGCCCGGACGCTCCGTCTCGGGGAGCTGCTGGATTTCCGACTCCAGCGCCGCCGCGAGCACCACCACGTCGAAGCCCTCCTTCGCGGCCATCTCCTTCACCGCCGCGACGTGCTTGTTCGCGTCTTCCTTCCCAATCTCGCCCTCGCCGATGTTCGCCACGTACAACACCGGCTTGTCCGTCAGGAGGAACAGGTCGTGGATGACGGCCTTCTCGTCCTCGGTCAGCTTCTGCGCCCGCACGGTGATCGCGGAATCCAGCCCGGCCTTCACGCGGTCCAGCAGCGCGACCTCGGCCTTGGCCTCGTCACCGGCCTTGCCGCCCATCTTCGTGTTCTTCAAGGAGCGCTCGCGGCGCTTCTCCACCGTCTCCAGGTCCTTGAGGCACAGCTCCGTGTCGACCACGTCCCGGTCCCTCACCGGATTCACCCCGCCCTCGACGTGGGTGACGTTGTCGTCCTCGAAGCAGCGCAGCACGTGCAGCACCGCGTCCACCTGGCGGATGTTGCCCAGGAACTGGTTGCCCAGGCCTTCGCCCTTGGAGGCGCCGCGCACCAGGCCGGCGATGTCCACGAACTCCAGCGACGTGGGGACCTTCTTCAGCGGCTTGATGAGCTCGGAGAGCTTGTCCAGCCGCTCATCCGGCACGGGCACCACGCCCACGTTGGGCTCGATGGTGCAGAAGGGGTAGTTGGCCGCCTGCGCGCCCGCGGCCGACAGCGCGTTGAACAGGGTGGACTTGCCCACGTTGGGCAGCCCGACGATTCCGATGGATAGCGCCATGGTGATTCCCTGGAACACGCGCGCCGGGGGGCGCGCTTCCCCGAACTAGGCCGACCGGCGGACGCCGGCGTTGCCGGAGCCGCTCAGCGGAAGGCCCTTCACGAACTGCTCGGCCAGCGCGCGGTGCTTGCTGTCGTCCATGCGCTCGCTCATGAGCTTGCCGGCCACTTCCATGGCCAGGTCCACCGCCATGGCGCGGACCTCGGCGATGGCCTTCGTCTTCTGCTCGTCGATTTCACGACGCGCGCTCAGCTTCAGCTCCTCCGCCTCCTTGCGGCTCTTCGCCATCAGCTCCTCGCGGAACTTCTCCATCTCCTGCTGGTTGCGGCGCGTCTCCTCGGCGGCCTGACGGCGGGCCTCGGAGATGGCCGTCTTCTGGTCGGCCAGCAGCTTCTCCGCCTCGGCGCGCTCACGCTTGGCGCTCTCGATGGCGGCCGAAATCTGCTTCTCACGCTCCTCGACCAGCTGGAGGATGGGTCCCCACGCCTTCGCCTTCAGGACGAAGAACACGATGACGAAGGTGACGAGGGTCCAGAAGATGAGGCCCGGCTGGACGCTCACGAGGCTGCTGGCGGCGAGGACGTTGGGCAGGAACATGGTGGCGTGTCCGGCGTGAGGGATGAGACGGCGAGGGCTTCAGGGTGAAACAGCCTGAGGAAGAGGCACCGGCGCCCGCGATGTGACCCGCGAGCACCGGCGCTTCCCAGGCACCTGCGTTGAAACTAGGCGGTCTTGGTCGCCAGCAGGATGCAGACAACCAGCGCGAACAGCGTGGCGCCTTCGATGAGGGCCGCGGCGATGATCATCGTGGTGCGGATGTCGCCACCGGCGGCGGGCTGACGGCCCGTGGCGTCCATGGCGGCGGCGGCGAGCTTACCGATGCCGAGGGCGGCGCCGATGATGGAGAGGCCGGCGCCGAGGCCGGCGGCGAGGAAGGCAAGAGCGAGGTTGGTCATGGCGGTGCTTCTCTTTTCTAGCGAAGGACCCACTTGTGGGGGGGTCGTGATTCCCTTCAGGACTACCTCTGACGGCCTTTCGAACCGCCAGGTCTTCTACGCGGGGCGTCTACTGCCGCCGCCCCGCTAACTTGTCTCAGGCGTGCGCCTTGCCGTGGTCGTGGCTGGGGCCCAGCTCCGAGTGGCCGTGGCCGTGGTCATCCGCGTGGCCGTGGTCGTCGTGGTGATGGCCCGTGGCCACCGCCATGCCGATGAACAGCGCCGACAGCAGGGTGAAGACGTACGCCTGCACGAAGGCCACGAACAGCTCCAGCAGGTAGATGGCGAACGCGAAGGGCACGCTCACCGCCGCCACCGCCGGATGGCCGAGGATGAAGATGAGGCCGATGAGGAAGAAGAGGACGATGTGGCCCGCCAGCATGTTGGCGAACAGACGCATCGTGAGGGCGAAGGGCTTGGAGATGAGGCCCAGGATTTCCACCGGGACCATGATGATCCACAGCGACCAGTGCACGCCGCCCGTCAGGTGCTTCAGGTAGCCGCCCAGGCCCGCCGCGCGGATGCCCGCCGCCTGCGTCACGAAGAAGGTGCACAGCGCCAGGCCGCACGTGACCGCCAGGTTGCCGGTGGCCGTGGCCATCCAGGGGACCAGGCCCAGCAGGTTCATGAAGAGGATGAAGAAGAACGCGGTCAGCAGATACGGCACGTAGCGCGGGCCGTCCTCCTTGCCGATGTTCTTGATGGCCATCTCGTCACGAACGAAGAGCACCAGCATCTCGATGAGGTTGGCGCCCGTGCCGCGCGGCACCAGCTTCGTCTTGTCGCGGCTGCTCCAGATGAAGATGGTCGCGAGCAGCAGCAGCGCCGCCAGCCACATCATCACCGTGTGCTTGGTGATGGAGAGGTCCAGGCAGCCCCCCATCAGGCCCGACCAGCCGGAGGGCGCCACCAGCCCGTGGTCCGTCATCACCGGCGCGCAGTTGCCGATGCGGATGGGCGGAATCGCGCCCAGGTGGATGGGCTGGCTGAGCGGAACCTCCAGCTCGAAGTCGTTGGTGTCCGCGACGTGGTGGAGGATGTAGTCCGGCACACTCGGCTCGTTACCCTCGCCGTGGCCCCCGGACGCCGAAGCCCACGCCGTGGCTACGAACAGACAGGTGAACAGCACCATTGCCTTGCGCATCACTCGTCTCCGCCCGCCGCGCTTTTGGACGCGGCCATCACGTAGCTGACTTCAATCCATTGCAGCGCGAAGTAGACGCCAAAGAAGCCGGCGATGAACGGCACCGGCTGCAGACCTCGCGAAATCATCCCCAACAGCCCCACCAGCACCGCCACCGCCCGCAGGCCGAAGACCACCGCCACCACCTTCATGGCCGCCTTCAGGTCTTGTTTCACCGCCCGCCGCTTCAACAACAGCGCCACCACGCCCGTCACCACCGCCAGACCCACGCCCCACAGCGCCGCCACCCGGTCTTCCACCACCGTCGGCAACAGCCCGGCCACCGCCACGCCCACCACCGCCACCCCGGCCGCCAGCCCCGCATGGGAGCCGAAGGGGTCCTTCTCCTCGCCCTGCCCCGTCACTTCCGCTTCCCCAGTCGGGCCATCTCCCGGAGGAATCCGTAGAAGCCCACGCAGATACCCAGCAGGCTCAACCCCAGGAGCAGCCACGGCGCCGTTCCCAGCTTCTTGTCCAGCCAGTAGCCGCCCAGCACGCCCACCACCGCCCCACCCACCAGCTTCCACACCGCCGAGACGTAGGGCTCGGCCGCCCTCATGTGGCGAGCCATCGACCCCAGCTCGCTGCCGTCCGAAGCGACCTTCTTTGGGGGTTCTTGCTCCACCATTCGGACGCCTCCCCAAACCCTGGGAAACCCTCGGATTTCCCATGCCACCCAGATCCAACCCCTTCACACGCGGGCGCCGCTTAACACCGAATGAGCGACACGTGCAACCGCTACAGTGTCCCGGCACGGGGCGCCGCCAGCGGGGGTTGGGGCACCCGGTAGCGCAGCTATCACCTCCAGAGCGGCAGCCGCCCTTTTTCAGAGGGGCACCGAGGGCCCGCCCGCTCCGTCCCCGGGGTGCCCGGCGGTTCAGCGGCCGGGATGTCGCTCATCCGCGTCGGGGCGTGCGCGTCGCCAGCTTGCTCCTATCCCGATTCTCGGAGGACCCCATGCCCAAGCCCCTCGTGCTGACGTCCCCCCGCTTCAAGGACGGGGACCTCATCCCCATCGCCTTCACCGGCGAGGGCGAGGACACCGCCCCACCCCTGCACTGGGAGAACCCGCCCGCCGGGACGAAGAGCCTGGCGCTCATCGTCGAGGACCCGGACGCCCCGGACCCCAAGCGCCCGCAGCGCATCTTCTGCCACCAGGTCCTCTACAACATCCCCCCGGGCGCCCAGGGGCTGCCGGAGGGGGCCCGGATGGACGGGCTGCCCCCCGGGACGCGGGTGGGGCTCAACGACTTCGGCCACCAGGCGTACGGGGGGCCCATGCCGCCTGTCGGCCGGCACCGGTACTTCTTCCGGCTGTACGCGCTGGACGTGGTGCTGCCGAACCTGAACCGGCCCACCCGGATGGATTTGTTGAAGGCCATGGAGGGCCACATCCTGGGCCAGGCGGACCTCATCGGCCTGTACGAGAAGGTCCACCACCGGGGCTCCGAGCAGGTCCCGGGCCCGTCGGCCTGAGACGGCTCGAGTCTCGAATGCTCGCCAGGCCTGCCGACGAGCGCATGGCCTGACAGGTGGGCGGAGCCCGGGTTCCGGGCCCGCCCGCATCATTTCCTGTCATCGCCCGCATCTTGTGTGACGCACGTCAACCCTGACATGGGCGTGCCCTGATGTAAGGGGAACCCGCGAGTCGTTGGCCGCGTCTGTGGTCTGGTCATCGAAGCGCCGGGGCACCCACTTCTCCACCCTTGCATGCGGTGAAAGAGTCACGGATGCCGTGACGCCACCCATCCGAGGCGGAGCCCCTTATGGCTCCTTCGACGAAATGTCCGTAGGCGTTTGCGTCATCCGCGAGCGCCGCTTCGTGTATGTGAATGATGCGCTGGGCCTCCTGGTGGGGCACCCGCGCGAGTCCATCGTGGGTCGACCCGCGACGCTCCTCCTGACGGAGTCGAGCGTGACGGAAGTGATGGACCAGCAGTCGCGCCGACTGCGCGGCGAGTCGGTGTCCAGCACCTACGAGGCGGCGCTCCTCACCGCGACGGGAGAACGACAGGTGGAGATGACCATCATTCCCAGCGGGCCCGACTGGGTCGCGCTGGTGCGCGACGTCACGTCCCGGGGCCTGCGGCGCAGCGTGCTCCAGCGGCTGGCGGAGATGGGCGCGGGGCTGCCCGCCCTTCGCACCGAGGGCGAGGTGCTGCGGCGGGTGTTCTCCGGGCTCGAGGAGCTGGGGCTGGCCTTCGCGTGGCTGTCTCCGGAGGGCGAGGGCGTGCGGCTGGGGCAGACCTTCGTCCCGGTGGCACTGGTGCCCGCGGACGCGCGGATGATGAGCGGACGGTGGGTGCGGGACGTGGTGGGCCGCTGGCCGTCGCTGCTGTCCCGGGCGTGGAAGGAGGGCTCGGCCTACTCGAATGACTTGTCGATGGAGGTGGCCTGGTTCCTCGACGGCGCCCTGGCGGACGAGGCTCGGAGCACGCTGACCCGGGCCGGGACGGCGCACACCATCGCCGTGCGCATCGACGTGGAGGGCCGCCCCCGCGCGATGCTGGCGCTGGCCGGGGAGTGGCTGCGCGAGGAGGAGATGGCGCCGGTGCGACTGTTCGGCGCGCAGGTGTCCGCGGCACTCGACGCGGCGCTCACCATCTCCCGGCTGTCCGCGCAGAACACGGCGCTGGCGGCACTCAACCGGCTGGCCTCGGAGGCTGCGTCCGCGCCCCACCCGCGCGCCTTCTTCGGGCCGGGCACGGAGGAAATCGTCGGACTCGTGGCCTGTGACGCCGTGAGCATCTTGCTCCCTCAAGAGAACCAGATGGAGCTGGCCTACGCACGCGGGATGGACCTGGAGGACGCGGACACGGACCGCTTCGCGCGGCTGTGGCTGTCGGGCGGTCTATGTACCCAGGCCCAGCAAGAGGGCGCGCCGCTGGTGGTGGAGGTGGACGACTGCCCGGGCGGGCTGCGCGAGGACTTGCGTCAGCGCGGCTTCCAGACGCTGGTCATCATCCCCCTGCGCGTGCGCTCGCGCGGCGTGGGCACGCTCAGCATCTTCTTCCGCGAGTCCCGGAACCTGACTCCCCTGGAGCTGGAGACCTTGCAGGCGATGGGCACCCACTTCGCGGCGGCCATCGAGACACATCGGCTGTTGCAGGAGCTGCGCGGACGCGCCGAGGACATGGCGCTCTTGCACGAGGTGGCCCGGGCCCTGGCCACCACGCTGGAGCTGGACAAGCTGCTGGCCACGGGTGTCACCAGCCTGGCGCGCATCATCGACACGCCGGATGCGTATGTCCTCATGCCGAACTCCACCGGCGAGTGGCTGGAGGTGCGCGCGGTGAGCGGCAACCACCCGGAGCTGCTCGGGCGCTGCCTGCCCGCGGGCGCGCCGGATGCGTCCGCCACCGGGCTGGCCTTCCTGACGCGCGACCTGGTGATGGTGGAGGACGCCATCACCGACGTCCGGGTGGACCAGGAGCTGCGAGAGAGCGCCTCCGCGCAGGCGTTCCTCGTGCTGCCGTTGGTGGTGAGGGACAGGCCCGTCGGCGTCATGGTGGCCTCCGAGACTCGACGCCCCCGACGCTTCTCCCCGGCGGAAGTGGAGCGCGCGAGCGCCATCGCCAACCAGCTCGCGCTGGCGCTGGAGGGCGCGCGGTTGGTGGAGGACTTGAAGGACAGCTACGTGGAGCTGGCGCGGACGCAGGAGCAGCTCGTGCGGCGCGAGCGGCTGGCGGCCCTGGGTGAGCTGTCCGCCGTGGTGGCCCACGAGGTGCGAAACCCCCTGGGCGCCATCTTCAACTCGGTGGCCTCCATCCGCAGAATCATCGGCCCGGGCAGTCCCGCCGAGCCGCTGGTGGACATCGTCGCGGAGGAGGCGGACCGCCTCAACCGCATCGTCGCGGACCTTCTCACCTTCGCGAGACCTCCCGCGCCCCACCCCCATCCGGTGCCGCTGGCGCCTTTGGTGGAGGACGCGGTGCGCGGGGCGCTCGCGGAGTCAGCTGGCGCGGTCCGCGTGGAGCTGGATTTGGAGGAGGACGTCCCGCCCGTGACGGTGGACGAGCGGATGATGCGGCAGGCGTTCCTCAACCTGGCCATCAACGCGATGCAGGCCATGCCGCAGGGAGGACGGCTGCGGGCCGCGGTGCGCCGCGCCGCGGGTGCGCCCGAGGTCATGGTGGAGTTCAGCGACACCGGCCCCGGCATCACCGCCGAGGTGCGCGCCCGCATCTTCGAGCCCTTCTTCACCACCAAGGCCAAGGGCACCGGCCTGGGGCTCGCCGTGGTGAAGCGCATCATCGAATCCCATCAAGGACACCTCACCCTCGACTCCCAGCCGGGCACCGGCACGTGCTTCCGCCTCTACCTGCCCCTGAATTCGCCGGGCTCCGCGCGCCCTCCGCTGCTGGCCGTTCCATGAGCCGTCCACGCCCTCGACAGGAGAACCCTTGATGTCGCGCTGCACCCGCATCCTCGTCATGCTGCTCTGTCTTGGGAGTCTCCCCGCTCACGCGTGGTGGGAGCGCGAGCCGCGCACGTCCCTGCGTCTGACGGGTGAGCTGGGGTTCCTCGACGTGCTGTCCCACAGCCTGCGGCAGGGACAGGACGGCACGCTCTTCCGGTACACGGAGGACGGGGGACAGGACAACCTCTACACCTTCTACCGGGTGTCGGCGGAGCTGACGCTGGGAGGACGCCACACGGTGGGCTTCCTCTTCCAGCCGCTGCAGATCGACACCCAGGTGGTCCTGCGGCGCGACGTGCGCATCGACGCGCTCACCTTCCCGTCCGGCACGCCGCTGGACGTGCGCTACGGCTTCCCGTTCTACCGGGCCAGCTATTTGTATGACCTGCTCGGCGCCGAGAAGCATGAGCTGTCCGTGGGTGTGTCATTGCAGCTTCGCGACGCGAACTTCGTCTTCACCTCGGCGGATGGGACCTTGCGTCGGGCCACTCGCGACGTGGGGCCCGTGCCGCTGCTCAAGGTGCGCGGGAAGTGGGGACTGGGTGAGCGCTGGTGGTTGGGATTGGAGGCGGATGGGAGCTATGCGCCCACGGCCATCATCAACGGGGATGACAACTCCGACACCACGGGTGCGCTGCTGGATGCGTCCGTGCGCGGCGGGCTGCGAATCACCAAGCAGGTGGAGGCGTTCCTCAACCTGCGCTACCTGGGCGGCGGGGCGCGCGGGGTGTCGGACGACAATGATGACGAGTTCGGAGACGGCTTCACCAGCAATTGGATCAGCACCGCCACGGTGAGCCTGGGCTTCAGCTACCTGCTCGTCGTCGACTGAGTCAGCGCCACACCGTGAACCAGGCCACGAGGAGCCCCAGCAGGGACGCTCCCGTGAACAGCGCGACGGCGAGCCAGACGCGAGGGCCCTGGAGCCATCCGCCCGAGGAGATCTCAGGCTCCACGATGGAGGCCTCGCCTTCACCGGTGATGGCTCGCACCAGCTCACGCCGACGGGCCTCGATGGCCTCCGTCGCCACTGTCTGCGAGATATCGATACCGAAGCCCACCTGCGTCTCACGGGGCACTCGCCGGGGCGTGCGACTCGCCATGGCGGGCGTCACCGTGTCCTCGGCGCCTGGCAGGGGCTCGCGGGTGCCGCTGGCTCGCGTGGAGGCAGCCTGCTCGATAGCCACGAGGACCTTCGCAGCGTCCAGCGCCTCGGTCGCTTCGACGGGGGGCGTGGCTTTCGGAGCGCGCGTCGCGGTGCCGCCACGGGTGCCCGACTCCGTGAAATAGGCTCCGTACTGCGCTGTCTTCGAGGCGATGTCTTCCGCGCCGAGGGGCACCGTCGCCGACGGGTCGTCGAAACCGGCACGCGGGAGGTCCACGCGCGGAGGTGCGCCCACCGCGGTGGGCTCGTCCTCGTCGGAGCTTCCCCAACCGCCCGCGCGCGTCGGCTCATCCTCACCAGGGCTGAGCCCACCACCCGCGCGCGTCGGCTCATCGTCACCAGGGCGGCGCCCACCAGCGACTTGCGTTGGCTCATCATCACCTGGGCCTCGCGCGCCAGCTACATGCGTCGGCTCATCCTCACCAGGGCCTCGCTCGCCCGCCACATGCGTCGGCTCATCCTCACCAGGGCCTCGCGCGCCCGCCACATGCGTCGGCTCATCCTCGCCAGGACCTCGCGCGCCCGCCACATGCGTCGGCTCATCGTCCCCCGAGCGACGTCCACCGCCCGCGCGCGTCGGCTCATCATCACCTGGGTCGCTTCCACCGCCCGCGCGCGTCGGCTCATCATCCGTCGCGGGTCTCGGGCCGACCTGGGCGCGCTCTGACAGGACGAAGTCATCCGGCGTGTAGATGGCGTTGTGCTCGAACGCGAGCGCCGTGGGCGGCGTGAGCGTGGCGACGAGCTCCGGCTCGGTGTGCGTGCGCCTGGCTTCCTCGCGCAGCAGCTCCTCGAGCAGCGTCTCCTCCGCCTTCTTCTCGCGCGGGAAGACGATGGCGAGCAACCGCGCCAGCTCCGCATCTCCCACGCCCGGCGAGAGCTTCGCCTTCAGCCTCGCCAGCTCCGCGCCCATCGCCGCCGCGTCCGGGAAGCGATTCGCCGGCTCCGCCGTCAGCGCCCGCATCAAGAACGCATCCACGCTCGACGGCAGCCCCGGCCGATGCTTCCCCGCGTTCTCCCACGTCGGATACGCCGCGCGCCGCCAGCGCTCCACCGGGTCGCCCCGCTGCGACAGCGGCTTCCACGCACACAGCTCCCACAGCAACACGCCCACCGCATACACGTCCGCGCGCCGGTCCACGAAGCGCTTGCGCGCCTGCTCCGGCGACATGTACGTCAGATTCCCAATCACCACCCGAGGCGCCGTCTGCTGCTCCTTCAGCGTGGACTGCGCCGCGCCGAAGTCGATGATCTTCACCTCACCGTCGTAGCTGATACACACATTCGCCGGGGACAAGTCCCGGTGCACCAGATGCAACGCATGCCCTTCTTCATCCGTGGCATCGTGCGCATAGGCCAATCCCTCACACAGCCGCTCACCCAGATGAAGGATGATTCCCAAGGGCATCATCCGCCCCAGCTGTCGCAGCCGATACGAGAGCCGGCTCAGCGTCTTGCCGCGCACGTACTCCATGGAGAGATAGAGCTGCCCCTCCACCTCGCCCATCGCATACACGCGGGCGATGTTCGGATGCGTCAGCCGCACCACCACCCGGGCTTCGTCCCGGAAGCGCCCGACGAACTGCGGACTCTCCATGAGCTGGGGGAGGACCTTCTTCACCACACACGCGCGACGCGGAGCCTCCTCTCGCGCGAGGAAGACCTCCCCCATCCCCCCGGCGCCAATGCGGCGCACCAGGGTATAGGGACCGAAGCGGACGGGCCCCTCGAGGGGCGCCGGCTCAACCGGTCTGGCCAAGCGAGCGGAAGGCCTTTCTCGCCGCCCCGAGCACGTGCGCCACCTCCGCCTCGCCCATGGCCAGCGAGACGAAGGCCGCTTCGTACTGGCTCGGCGGCAGGTACACGCCCGCGTCCAACATGGCGTGGAAGAAGCGTCCGAAGCGCCCCGTGTCCGACGTCTTCGCGCTCGTGTAGTCGAACACCGGCTCGGCCGTGAAGAACACCGTCAGCATGCTGCCCACGCGGTTGACCGTGACGGGCACGTTGGCGGCCTTCGCCTCCGCGATGAAGCCCTCCTCCAGCATGCGGCTCACCTGCTCCAGCCGCTCGTACGTGCCCGGCGCAGCCAGCGCCTTGAGACACGCCAGCCCCGCCGCCACCGCCACCGGGTTCCCCGACAGCGTGCCGGACTGGTACACCGGCCCGGCGGGCGCCACCTTCCGCATGATGTCCGCGCGACCACCATAGGCGCCCAGCGGCATGCCGCCGCCAATCACCTTGGCCATCGTCGTCAGGTCCGGCTTCAGCCCGTACAGCTCCTGCGCTCCACCGCGCGCCAGCCGGAAGCCCGTCATCACCTCGTCCAGCACCAGCAGCACGCCGTGCTTCTGGCAGAGCGCCTGGAGGCCTTCCAGGTAGCCGGGCCTGGGCACCAGCACGCCCATGTTGCCCACCACCGGCTCGATGATGGCGCAGGCGATGTCCCGCCCCTTCTCCTCGAAGATGCGCTCCACCGCCGCCAGGTCGTTGAAGGGCGCGGTGAGCGTGAGCTTCGCCAGCGCCGCGGGCACGCCCGGCGAGTCCGGCAGGCCCAGCGTCTCCACGCCGCTGCCCGCCTTCACCAGGAACGGGTCTCCCGCACCGTGGAAGCAGCCCTCGAACTTGAGGATGTGCTCGCGACCGGTGAAGCCTCGCGCCACGCGGATGGCGGCCACCGTGGCCTCCGTGCCGCTGGAGACGAGCCGCACCATCTCCACCGCCGGCATCGTCCCGCAGATGAGCTCCGCGAACTCCACCTCGCCCGCGTGCGGCGCACCGAAGGACGAGCCGCGCCGGGCCGCGTCGATGATGGCCTCCACGATGGGCGGGTAGGCGTGGCCGAGGATGAGCGGCCCCCAGCTCCCCACCAGGTCGACGTAGCGGTTGCCATCCACGTCGGTGAGCCAGGCTCCGGAGCCTTCACGGAAGAAGACAGGGTCCCCGCCGACGCCACGGAAGGCGCGCACCGGAGAGTTCACTCCACCCGGGATGCGCGCCTGCGCGCGGGCGAACAGGGCCTGACTGTGAGCGTGATTCATGCCGCTTTCCATAGCACGCGGCGCCACGTCTCCTGCCTCTCCTCTCGCCTGCCCCCATGCTCGCCGCTTCTCCGTCCTGTCGAGTGCCGGTTATGGACACGTCGCGTTGAGACGTCGGCAACGTATCCCTGGAAAATCACACCAGAACGCACATCCGGGGCGGCCGGGGCATCATGGACCTGGACGGCGCGCTGATACAGCGATGTGACGGCGGGCCCGAGGACCGAAGGAGACACCCATGGACTTCAAGACGGCGGACCTGTGTGACACCTACTCGGGCACGGCCCACTTCCAGGTCGCCGAGCCCGGCTTCATCGACTACGGGGGGCGGACCCGCTTCTCCGGCCTCATCAGCACCGTGCGCGCGCCGGAGGACAACTCGCTCGTCCGCAAGGCCCTGGAGGAGCCGGGCTCGGGGCGCGTCCTCGTGGTGGATGGCGGTGGCAGCCGTCGCTGCGCGCTCGTGGGCGACCAGCTGGCGCTGCTCGCGCAGCAGAACGGCTGGGCGGGCATCATCGTGAATGGCTGCATCCGCGACTCGGAGGAAGTGGGCCGCACGGCCATTGGCGTGAAGGCCCTGGGCACGCACCCGCTCAAGAGCTCCAAGCGCAACGAAGGCCAGCGCGACGCGGAGGTGCGCTTCGCGGGCGTCGTCTTCAAGCCGGGTCACCGCCTCTACGCGGATGCGGATGGCATCGTCACCTCGGAGTCCACGCTGGACTGAGTCCACGCGCTCCGAGGCCAGATGAGGGCCACGGCGTCCTGGCCACTGGAGGCCAGGAAGGCGCCATCCTCCGAGAACGCCAGCGCGCTGACCGAATGGGCGTGGCCTTCGAGCGTGGCCAGGAGCGTCCCCTCGCGGCTCCACACCCTCACTCGGCCCACCACGTCACCCGTGGCCACGAGCAGTCCGTCATGAGAACAAGTCACGGCGAGCGTGGGGTCGGGGACCTCCAGCCGGACCTGACGGTACGGGTGCTCGAGTTCCACCAGGAGCACGTGCCCGTACTCCCTCTGGAGCACGACCCACTTGTCATCCGGAGTGAGCGCACGAAATCGATTCCCCTTCGACACATGAACCGAGGACAGCCACTCATCCTTCTCCAGGTCCACCAGCCGCAGCTCGACGGTGTTGTCCGCGGGCGGCGGACATCTGCGTGAGATGACGCCCAGCCGCCCCGACCGGGACAGCACACGCAGAGCGAGGTCCTCGGGTGCGAGGTCCTTCCTCCAGAGAGGCCGTCCGGTCCGTGTGTCGACGACGCGTATCCAGCGATGCTCGTACCAGCTCTCACTCTCCGCCAGCATCCCCATGTCGTCGGACCAGACCGTCGACGAATCATTGGAGCATCTCTCCTCCAGCTCCACGTCAGCCCCTCCGAGCAGACCGCTCAGTCGCTTGCCACCGTTCTGGGGCAGCAACATGAAGACGCGCCCGCCTCTCACATGGACATGGGTCCAATCCAGCGGCAACGACTCACGACGCACCTCCCGGCCCGAGTCGCGGTCCCACATCCGGACCGTGCCATCCCACGACGCCGTGAGGAGGTACCTCCCATCGGAGGAGAAGGTGAGCTGCTCCACGCCGTGGCGATGCGCGGGCCCCGGCACCTCGCGCCGGGTCTGGAGGTCCACCAGCAGGAGGGCCCAGGACTCCCGCTTCGCGAACGACGCCCACCGACCATTGGGGGAGATGGCGAAACTCCAGCCAGCGCAACCATATGAGCTCGGCAGCTCCACCCACTCATCCAGCGCCTCGCCTCGAGTGAAGAGCAACCGTCGATTCAGGATTCGCACCTGACGACCATCGGGAAGCACCTGGCTTGCACTGCTGGACGAGCGCCGTTCGACCTCGCCCACGCACTCTCCCGTACGGGCATCATACGTGCGCAAGATGCACCTCAACCCGGGCCCCGTCTGCTTGCACCGGATGAACGCGCCATCTGAAGTGAAGCACACCCACGGCGGCGAACACTCGGCATCTCCCCTGACGGACCAGCGCGGGCTCCAGTTCGCCGTATCGAAGACAGACAACCGCAGGGGCTCGTTGCTGCTCTCCAGCACCAACAGGCTGCCGCCATCCGGCGAGAACACCAGCCACTCCGCTGAACCAGGACTCTCTTCGAGCTGGACGCGCCGGACTTCTTCTTCCCGCTCCAGGTCGAACACGACAAAGCCACTCGGGCACTGGGTACCGGCCAGCAACATCCGCCCGTCCGGCGAGCGCCCGAGACTGCGGACGTCCGTTCCCAGTCCCTCCCAGCGTCGCAGCTCCGCGCCACTGCGCGCGTCCCACAACCTCACCGTGCCCCCATCGCTTCCGGTGACGATGCGCTCGTCCGGCAGGTAGAGCACGGCGTTCACCCTCCGCGAGTCTCCCCGGAGCGTGAGCAGCTCCCGTCCGTCCTCCAGGTTCCACACCCGGGCCGTCGAGTCTCCCGACGTGACGAGCCGGCGCGAGTCCGCGGAGAAGGCGTGCGCCACCACGCCTCGTGGAAAACCCTCAGGGCTCGGTGCGTGCCAGAAGCGCACGGTGCCGCAGCGACTGTGCGCCTGCTCCGGGAGAGGGTCACCGAAAGCGTCGAGTCGGGGAAAATTCCGTTCGGGTAGCGGCATGCGGGGCGCCCCCAGCGACGCGCAACCCTCACTCACCTGACAGCCCTCCGGTGGCGCAGCGTGTCCCTGGCGCAATGTGTCATCACCCGAAACATTTTCGCCGTGCGAAACACAATCAAGACAACCTTCCAGGACGTTCCGCCCTGCGAAATACAGCCATCGAATTACGGGTGACTGTCTTTCCTCTTCGAGGGGAGTGTGGCTACTGTGCCGCCACGATTCTGACGGGGAGAGTGCGATGCAACGACTCGTGGTCGGACTCCTGGCGACAGCTTTCTGTTTGATGGCTTGCAAGAAGGAAGAGGCTTCGACACCACCGTCGGAGGGCGCGCAGGCGCGTCCCGTGGCGGCACCAGACATCAAGACAGACAAGGGCGTCGACCTGGAGAAGAAGGTCGTCTACATCGGCGCGCTCAACGACGAAAGCGGCCCTGGCGCCGCCATCGGCAAGCCGTTCGCCGCGGGGAAGCGGCTGCTCGCGCAGCAGGTGAACGCGGGGGACTCGGGACTCCTGCCGCCCGGCTGGCGCGTGGAGCTCGTCGAACGGGACCACGCCTACAACCCGCAGAACGCGGTGCAGGCGTACAGCGACATCCACGACCGCGTGCTGTTCCTGGGCACCAGCTTCGGCACGCCCAACACGCTGCCCTTGCGCGACAAGATGACGGCGGACAACCTGGTGGCCTTCCCCGCGTCGCAGTCCTCGGAGATGGCGCGGCACCAGTACACACCGCCCATTGGCGCCTCCTACAAGATGGAGGCGATGCGGGCCATGGACTGGGCCGTGGAGCACGCGGGCGGCGCGGACAAGGTGAAGGCCGCCATCGTCGCGCAGGGTGACGACTACGGGAAGGACGGGCTGGACGGCTGGAGCGAGGCCGCCAAGCACCACGGCGTCACCATCGTCTCGCAGCAGAGCGTCGCGCCGGGACAGAAGGACTTCGCCGCCATCATCACCGCGCTCAAGCAGTCCGGCGCCAACTACGTGTTGCTCACGGTGCTGCCCAGCGCCTCGGGGCCCATCCTGGGCACGGCCGCGCAGCTCAAGTACCAGCCGACGTGGGTAGGCCAGACGCCCGCGTGGGTGGACCGTTTCTTCGACGCGAAGGTCATCCCCGCCGCCGTCTTCGCCAACTTCTACTGGGCCACGGGGCTCACCTTCTGGGGCGACGACGTGCCCGGCATGAAGGACTTCCTCGCGCTGGTGGAGAAGTACCCCAACACGCCGAAGGACTTCTACACGCTGTCTTCCTACGTCCAGGGCCGCGTGCAAATCGAGGCGCTCAAGGCCGCCATCGAAGCCAAGGACGTCACGCGGGCCGGCTACCTCAAGGCGCTCAAGGGCATCACCCGCACCACGGCGGGCGGCATGACGGCGGAGCCGGTGGACCTGTCCCGGTTCCCCTACGAGACAGCCGTCTCGGCGCGAGTGCTCAAGCCCGTGCTGGACCAGGGGAGCTGGAGTGTCGTCGCTGGCCTGGCGCCGCCGAAGGCGCTGGGGGCCTCCGCCGCGAAGGCCGCCGATGACAGCAAGTAGTCCCGCCCTGCTGCGCGTGCAGAACCTCCAGGTCGTCTATCACTCGGCGGTGCGAGCCCTCCGGGGCATCACCCTGGAGGTCCCCCACCAGGGTGTGGTGGCCCTCCTCGGGCCCAACGGCGCGGGGAAGTCCACCGCGCTGCGCGCCATCAGCGGCCTGCTCCACATGCACGACGGCGCCATCACCCAGGGCAAGGTGGAGCTGTCCGGACAGAGCCTGCTGGCCCTGCCCGCCGACGGGCGCGTGCACGCGGGCGTGGTGCAGGTGCTCGAAGGGCGGCGCATCCTCGGCGAGCTGTCGGTGGAGGAGAACCTCCTCGCGGGCGGCTTCGGCATGGGCGCCCAGGCACGCAAGGAGTTGGTCGAGTCCGCCTTCACCCGCTTCCCCGTGCTGCGCGAAAGGCGGCGACAGAAGGCCGGCTACCTCTCCGGTGGAGAGCAGCAGTTGCTGGCCATCTGCCGAGGGCTGATGCGACGGCCCAAGGTGCTGCTCCTGGATGAGCCCTTCCTGGGGTTGTCGCCCAAGGCGGTGGGCGAGGTGTCGGAGCTGATTCAGCGCATCAGCGCCGAGGGTGTCGCCGTGTTGCTCGTGGAGCAGAACGCGCGCGTCGCGCTGACGCTGGCCAGCCACGGCTACGTGCTGGAGACGGGCAAGGTGGTGCTGGACGGCCCCGCGGACAAGCTGCGCGAGGACCCCGACGTGCAGGAGTTCTACCTGGGCTTCGGGCGCGAGGGGCAGCGCGGCTACCACGAGCTGAAGCGGTATCGGCGCAAGCGGCGCTGGCTTTCGTGAAGGGTGAGGAATGGCACTGCTGGAGCTCGACAACGTGGGCCTCTCCTTCTCCGGGCTGCGAGCCCTGGATGGCGTCACGTTCGCCATCGAGGCCGGCGCGCTGCACGCCGTGATTGGCCCCAATGGCGCGGGCAAGAGCAGCCTCTTCAACTGCATCAGCGGCATCCATCGCCACATGGAGGGCCTCGTGACGCTGGAAGGCCAGGCACTCGCGGGCCTGGAGCCGCCGGAGATTGCTCGGCGCGGCGTGGCGCGGATGTTCCAGAACCTGGCCCTCTTCGAGCACCTCACCGTGCTGGAGAACCTGCTGCTCGGTCGTCACCCGAAGTACCGGACGGGGCTGTTGAGGAACCTGTTCTGGACGCGAGGCGCGCGCGCGGAGGAGGTCCGCCACCGTGAGAAGGCCGAGGAGGTCATCGACTTCCTCAACCTGGAGCACTACCGGTGGATGCCCGTATCGGTGCTGCCCTACGGCATCCGCAAGCGCGTGGAGTTGGGCCGCGCGCTGTGCATGGAGCCGAAGCTCTTGCTGCTGGATGAGCCCACGGCGGGACTCAACCAGGAGGAGACGGAGGACATGGCGAACCACCTGCTCGACATCCGTCACGAGCTGGGGGTGACGCAGGTACTCATCGGTCACGAGCTGCGCTTCGTGATGGACCTGGCCACGCAGGTGACGGTGCTGGACCGGGGCCGGGTCATCGCGAATGGACCGCCTTCCTCCCTGCGTGAGGACACGCGCGTGCTGAGCGCCTACGTGGGCGGGACGGTGGCGGCATGAACGCGGCGCTTCCCCTGAGCCTGCCGGGCCAGCTCTTCCTGCGCGCGGAGCAGCATCCGCACGCTGTCGCCATCCGAGAGAAGCGCCTTGGCATCTGGAACGAGCTGTCGTTCCAGGGCTACCTGGAGCGCGTCGGCCAGGCGGCGCGGATGCTGTGGGAGCTGGGCGTGCGCGCCGGTGACTCGGTGGCCATCCTCAGTGACAACCGGCCGGAGTGGCTGTTCGCGGACCTGGGCACCCAGGCGCTCGGGGCGCGCACCGTCGGCATCTACCAGACGAATCCGCCCGCGGACGTGGCGTACATCCTCAACGACGCCAAGTGCCGCGTCGTGCTCTGCGAGGACCAGGAGCAGTACGACAAGGTCGCGACCGTCGCCGCCGAGACGCCCTCCGTCGAGCACGTGCTCGTCATCGAACCGCTTGGACTGCGCGGCGTGGAGGACTCCCGGCTGCGCACGTGGGAGCGCTTCCTCGAGGAGGGACGCGCGTTGCTGGAACGCGAGCCAGGCTGGCTCCGCGAGCAGCTCGCGCGGCGCACTCCCGACGAGGCGGCCATGGTCATCTACACGTCGGGGACCACGGGGGCGCCGAAGGGCGCGCTCGTCTCCAGCCGCAACATGCTTGAGGGCTCGGCGACCTTCACCGCGCAGCTCGGGCTGGGCCAGGACGACAGCGTCGTCTCGTACCTGCCGCTGTGTCACGTCGCGGAGAAGCTGTTCAGCCTGCTCTTGCCGCTCGTCGTTGGCGGGAAGGTCCACTTCGGTGAAGCACTGGAGACGGTGCAGAGCGACGTGGCCGAGGTCTCCCCCACCGTGTTCCTGGGCGTGCCGCGCATCTGGGAGAAGATGCACGCGGCTGTGACTGTGAAGATGCGCGACGCCTCGTGGCTCAAGCGCACCCTCTTCGAGACCTTCACCCGGCTGGGCTCGAAGATTCGCGAGCGGGAGCGCACGGGGCAACGCCGCTGGTGGGATGCACTCGCGTGGCGTGTCGGAGACCTGCTCGTCTACCGGCCGCTCCAGGAGCGCCTGGGCTTGCGGCGCTGTCGCTTCCCCATTTCCGGCGCGGCGCCCATCTCTCCGGAGCTGCTCGCCTGGTACGACAGCATCGGCGTCCGCATCTACGAAGGCTACGGCCAGACGGAGAGCGCGGGCACCAGCCACCTCAACATCCCGGGCGCCACGAAGCTGGGCACCGTCGGGCGCACCGTGCCGGGCGTGGAGTGTCGGCTCGCGGAGGACGGCGAGGTGCTCGTGCGTGGGGCCAACGTGTTCCTCGGCTACCTCAACAGGCCAGAGGCCACCGCCGAGGTCCGTGACACGGAGGGCTGGCTACACACCGGGGATTTGGGCGAGGTCGACGCGGACGGCTACCTGCGCATCACCGGCCGCAAGCGCGAAATCCTCATCACCTCCGGCGGAAAGAACCTGTCGCCCGAGCGCATCCAGAACGCGCTGAAGAACAGTCCGTACATCAAGGAGGCGGTGGCCATTGGCGACCGTCGAGCCTTCGTCACCGCGCTGGTGCAGGTGGACCCGGAGACGGTGGCGGACTGGGCGCTGCGCCGCAAGATTGCCTTCACCTCGTACACGGACCTCACGCTGCGGCCCGAGGTGCGCAAGCTCATCGACGAGGAGGTCGCCCGCGCCAACGAAGGCCTCGCGCGAGTGGAGCAGGTGCGCGCAGTCCGGCTGCTCGCCCGCGAGATGACGCAGGACGCGGGTGAGGTGACGGCCTCTCTCAAGGTGCGCCGCAAGGCGGTGCTCGAGCTGCATTCAGCGCTGGTGGAAGAGATGTACGCGAGGACACGCGAATGACGCAGTTGCTCCAGCTCAGCATCTCGGGACTGGCGCTCGGGGCGAGCTACGCGCTCATCGCCCTGGGCTTCTCAGTCGTGTACCGAGCCTCCCGCCTCTTCAACTTCGCGCACGGCGAGCTGCTCAGCCTGGGCGCGTTCCTGATGACGGCGCTCGTCGAGGTGATGCCCTGGTGGCTGGCGCTCGCCGCCTCCGCGTGCCTCACCGGAGGACTGGCCGCGCTCCTGGAGCGCACCGTCCTGCGGCGCATGGTGGGACGGTCCGTCTTCACCACCATCATCCTGACACTGTTCCTGGGCCTGCTCCTGCGCGCGGGCATCGTCATCGCCTTTGGCACCGACACGCGCGGCATGCCGACGCCGTGGGACACCATGGCCGAGGTGCAGGTGGGCGACTCCACCGTGCTCCTGTCCTCGCTCATCTCGCTGGGCGCGACGAGCCTGGTGCTCGTTGGAATGCATGCGCTGGTGCAGCGCACCCCGATGGGCGTGGCGATGCGCGCGGCCAGTGAGAATCAGGAGGTAGCCCTGGTGCTGGGCATCCCCGTGGGCCGGGTGCTCGCCTTCACGTGGTTCCTGGCGGGAGCGACGGCCGCGGTGGCCGGCATCTTCCTGGGGATGTTCCCGCGCTCGGTGGACTCCAACCTGGGCTACGTGGCGCTGCGTGCCTTCCCGGCCATCATCGTCGGAGGTCTGGAGTCGGTGGTGGGCGCGGTGGTCGCCGCGTTCATGCTGGGGCTCTTGGAGGTGCTGTCCCAGGCGTACGTGAATCCGCACCTGGGCGCCTTCGGGCACAACTTCCACGCCGTCTTCCCCTACGCCGCGATGATTCTCTTCCTGGTCCTGCGTCCGCGCGGACTCTGGGGCGAGCACGAGGTGCGCCGCGTCTAGGCGCGCCGCGAGACCACATCATGCCAACCCGCCCCTTGGTGATTCGGTACGAGGACGACCTGAAGCTCTTTCCCGGCCTGTGGCAGAGGGCCGGCGTGTTGCTGACGTTGAGCATCACCCTGGCGTACCCGTGGCTGGTGAGCACGCGGTGGCTCACGGTGGGCAACCTGGGATTGGTGGCCATCGTCGGCGCCGCGTCGCTGATGGTGCTCACGGGCTTCGCGGGACAGGTGAGCCTGGGGCACGCGGCCTTCCTCGCGCTGGGCGCGTACACCGTGGCGGTGCTCGGCGCGAAGCTGGGCTGGCCCTTCTGGCTGGCGCTGCCGCTGGCGGGGGGCGTGTCAGCGTTGGTGGGCGTGGTCATCGGCGCCTTCGCGCTGCGGCTCAAGGGCTTGTATCTGGCCATCGTCACGCTGGGCCTGGTGTTCCTCACGCAGCACGTGCTGCTCGCGTACCCCGAGGTGACGAACGGGCTGAGCGGGACGGCGGTGCCCATGTACTGGTGGTTCCGCGACGACGCGGGCGTGGCGGCCTCGCTGAGCGAGACGTGGGTGGTGGGCGGGGTGGGCTTCAACTTCGAGCGGAAGCTGTACTTCGTCTTCGCGCTGCTGGCCGCGGGCACGGTGTGGCTGACGAAGAACCTCCAACGCTCCGACAGTGGCAGGGCGATGATGGCGGTGAGGGACCAGGACCTCGCGGCGGAGGTGCTCGGAGTGGGCACGACGCAGGCGAAGCTCCAGGCGTTCGGTGTGTCGTCCTTCCTGGCGGGCATCGCCGGGGCGATGTTCGCGTTCCAGCAGCAATACATCACCGTCGAGCCGCCGTTCGATTTGAACCTCTCCATCCAATACATCGCGATGATTGTGTTGGGCGGGGTGGGCACGGTGTTCGGCGCGGTGAGTGGCGCGCTCGCGTTCACCTTCCTGAGTCCCCTGGCGGAGACGGTGGGCGGCGCGCTTCCCCTGGTGAACCAGCTCACGTCCGCGCAGCAGGCGACGGTGCTGCTGTCTCTGGTGGTGGTGCTCGTGCTGGTGCTGGAGCCGTTGGGGCTGTTCGGCGTGTGGCTGCGGGTCCGCCGGTACTTCCAGGCGTGGCCGTTCCGTTACTGAGTCAATCCAAGTCGTCGACGTTCAATGAGGGAGGGAATCACCATGAAGCGCGTGCTGCTCACTGTCCTGTTCGTATCGTTGCTGTCGGCCACCGGTGCCCAGGCCCAGCAGGCGGACCTGCGTGACTACGAGGCCGGTTTCTTCGTGCCGCACCGGGGCATCATCTCCAACATGTACCTGCGTCACGTATCTGCCTCCGGCGAGCGTGACTTCTCACAACTCCAGGCGGCCTTCCGCGCCACCTACGTGCTCAAGTTCGGCGACCTCGTCGTCGTCCCGTTCGACGTGAGCCTGCCGGTGGTGGACGTGACGGTGTTCACGGCCAACCCCGCGTCTCCGTCCGCTCCGAAGACGGCGCTGCGCGCCTCCGGCGTGGGTGACGTCACGTACATCCCCACGATTGGATATGGGCTCGTGCAGAACGCCGAGGACAACACCCATACGTGGTTCGCCTTCACGCCCTACGTCACGGTGCCGGTGGGCCAGTACGACAGCAACAAGCTGGTGAACATCGGCGCGAACCGCTGGGTGGTGCGCCCGCAGCTCGTGGCGGGTCAGCGCTTCAAGAAGATCTTCACGGTGGAGGCGATGGCGAGCATGGCCTTCCAGGGCGACAACGACGAGTTCCTGGTGCCGAGCGCCGAGGGTGGCTCGAAGCTGGTGATGAGCCAGGCGCCGTCCTTCGGCGGCATCTTCCACTTCGGCATGGACCTGTCCTCCACATTCTTCACTGGCGCGGGCTACATCGTCGAGGCGTCCGGCAAGCGCACGCTGGACACGCCCGCGGGGGAACTGGAGATCGCCAAGCGCAGCACGGTGCAGTCCCTGCGGCTGACCATGGGCATCCGGCTGGAGAAGGCGTCCACGCTGATGCTCCAGTTCCAGCCCGACGTGGCTGTCTCCGAGGGCTTGACGAAGAGCCAGTTCATCGGCGCGCGCTTCACGCACGTGTTCTTCTAGGCGCTGTGCCCTCGGGAGACGGCCTTGGGACTCGGGCCGTCTCCTTGGGATTCAACGTGCATCACTCACGTCCGGGTGATGGAGACGCCGCCGTCCACCAGCGTCGCGGTGCCGGTCACGAAGGACGCGTCATCGGAGGCGAGGAATAGCGCCGCCTTCGCCAGCTCCTCGGGCGTGGCCACCCGCTTCAGGGCGTGCAGCCCGGTGATGAAGGTCTTCGACTCCGGCGACGCGTTCACCGTCTGATACATCGGCGTGTCGACGCCGCCCGGCAGCAGCGCGTTCACCCGGACGCCCTTCGGGCCGTACTCGGCGGCGAGCGCCTGGGTCAGTCCCACCAGTCCGGACTTGCTCGCGGAGTAGGCCGCGGTGCCCGGGAAGGCGAAGCTGTAGCCGACGAACGTCGACGTGAAGATGATGGAGCCCGCGCCCTGCTTCACCATGGGCCCCAGCTGGTGCTTCGCGCCGAGGAAGGCCGCCGTCAGGTTCACCGCCACCGTGTCGCTGAAGCCTTTCTCGGAGACCTCGGTGCTCGGGCCGCTCTCGCCCATGACGCCCGCGTTGTTGAAGGCGATGTCCAACCTGTCGAAGCGCTGCACCGCGAGCGCCACCAGCGCGCGGGCGTACTCCTCGGAGCGGACATCCCCCGCCAGTGCGACGGCCTTTCCACCAGCCGCGACGATTTCGGCGACCAGCGTGTCCAACTCCTCCTTGCGGCGCGCGCCCACCACCACCTTCGCGCCCTCCGCCGCGAACAGCTTCGCTGCCGCGCGCCCGATGCCCGCGCTCGCTCCGGTGATGATGGCGACCTTCCCGTTCAACCGTTCCATGACTGGCTCTCCCGCGATTCAGCCGGCGAGGTGCCGGCGTCGATGAAAGAGAGATACGCCTCAGCTTTCCTGGGCGTAAGGGTTGGAAGCTGGTCTACTCATTCAGCTTTTATGAATGATGGGAGGCCGAACCCGTGGATCGTCTCCGTGCTTTCGAAGTCTTCGCCTCCGTCGTCCAGCGAGGCAGCTTCACCCAGGCGGCGGACGCGCTCGACACGTCGGCGGCCAACGTCACGCGCTACGTGCACGAGCTGGAGCGACATCTCGGCACACGCCTGCTCAACCGCACGTCACGTCGACTGTCGCTGACGGAGAGCGGCAAGGCACTGTACGAGCGAGCGCGCACCATCCTGGAGGAAGTGGCGGAGGCCGAGGCCCTGGCTTCCGCGAGCACCGTCCAGGCACGAGGCCGCCTGCGCCTCAACGCGCCGCTGAGCTTCGGCATCCTGCACCTGGCGCCACTGTGGCCGCGCTTCCTCGCGCGCCATCCGGAGGTGGAGTTGGACGTGTCGCTCTCCGACCGAGTCGTGGACCTGGTCGAGGAGGGCTATGACCTGGCCATCCGCATTTCGCTCGGTGGAGCGGGGAGCAACATCGGACGACGGCTCGCCAAGTCACACAACCTGGTCTGCGCGTCGCCCGAGTACCTGGCTCAACACGGTGTGCCCAGGCAGTTGGACGACCTCTCCAAGCATGTCTGCGTCGCGTACAGCAACTCGTCGATGGCCGAGGAGTGGCCGCTCACGGACTCCGAGGGCAGGACTCAGGTCGTGCGCATGCGCAGCGTGATGCAGAGCAACAATGGAGACACTGTTCGAGCCGCCGCGCTCGCGGGCCGTGGACTGATATGGCAACCCGGCTTCCTGATTGGCGAGGACCTGCGCGCGGGGCGATTGGTGCGAGTCCTGCCGGAGTACTCGCTGCCGGACATCGACATCCTCGCCATCTATCCCAGCCGGAGACATCTCTCCGCCAAGGTCCGGCTGATGATCGACTTCCTCGTCGAGCAGTTCCGAGGCACGCCACCCTGGGAGCGAACGTAAAAGTGCTCCCAGGGCCGGACTGGCGAGTTCTCGCTGACGACACGAAGTAGAGGCCCGTGCGTCAGAAGAGGACAACGCCCCGGGCATTCACTCCGCTGTTCATGTCGGTGAAGGCTCGGTCGAGCTGGTCCAGCGTGTACGTCGTCGTCACCAGCTCATCCAGCTTGAGCTTCTTCTGCAGGTAGAGCTCCATCAGCCGGGGCATGTCGCGGTGGATGTCCGCCGTCCCGAACCAGGAGCCGAGCAGCCGCTTCTCGAACAGCGGGAGCACGAAGACGTTGAGGCTGATCTGCTCCTTCACGCTGCCCACGCCGACGACGACACAGGTGCCGGCCTTGCGCGTGCACTGGTACGCCTGCTCGATGGTCTCCTTGCGGCCCACCGCTTCGTACGCGTAGTCCGCGCCGCGTCCCTTCGTCAGCTCGCGGATGGCCGCCACCGGGTCCGTCTCGCGCGCGTCGATGACATCCGTCGCGCCGAAGACCTTGGCGAACTCCAGCTTCCTCGGGTGGACATCCACCGCGATGATGCGCTCGGCCCCGGCAATCACCGCGCCCTGGATGATGTTCAACCCCACGCCACCCGTGCCGAACACCACCACCGAGCCACCGGGCGGCATCTGCGCCGTGTTGAGCACCGCGCCCACGCCTGTCGTCACCGCGCAGCCAATCAGCGCGGCCTTGTCCAGCGGCGCATCCTCCGGGAGCTTCACCGCCGCTCGCGCGGGCACCACTGCGTACTCCGCCAGCGCCCCGAGCGCGGAGAAGACATTCAGCTCCCGCGAGTCCTTGTGCAGCCGCGAGCTGCCGTCCGGCATCCGGTTGCTCGCGTTGATGCGCTCGCCCAGCTCACACAAGTTCGGACGTTGGATGCGGCAGAAGTAACACTCACCACACTGGGCGACCCACGAGAGGACGACCTTGTCGCCTTTCTTCACGTGGGTGACGTCCGCGCCGACCTCCTCAACGATGCCCGCGCCCTCGTGTCCCAGCACACAGGGGAGCTTCATCTTCACGGTGCCGTTCACCACGGACAGGTCCGTGTGACAGACACCACAGGCGACCATGCGGACGAGCAGCTCGCGCGCCTTGGGCGGCTCGAAGCTCACGTCGGTGATGGTCAGCACGTCCTTCTCGAAACACACGGCGGCCTTCATGGGGGCTCCTGAGTCGGAGGGAAACAGCGAGAGGGGGGACGACGGACGAATGTCAGAGCTGCATCGCCTTGAGCTCCTGGAACTCCTCCAGCCCGTACCGGCCCAGCTCACGGCCATGTCCGGACTGTCGGTAGCCACCGAACGGCGCCAGCGGATTGAAGCGGCCTCCGTTGATGTCCACCTGACCGGTACGCATCCGCCGAGCCACCCGCTTCGCCCGCTCCACATCCTCCGACCAGACGCCACCGGCGAGGCCGTAGATGGTGCTGTTCGCGATGCGGACCGCGTCGTCCTCGTCGTCGTACGGCATGATGGCGAGCACGGGGCCGAAAATCTCCTCCTGCGCGATGGTCATCTCCGGCGTGACGTTCGCGAAGACGGTGGGCTTCACGTAGTAGCCCTTCGAGAGTCCCTCGGGCTGCTCGGGTCCGCCGGCGACGAGCTTCGCGCCCTCGCGAATGCCTTGCTGGATGTACTCGCGGACACGCGTGCGCTGTGCGTCGGAGATGACCGGACCGAGCTTCGCCTCGCCCTTGAACGGGTCGCCCACGGTGAAGCTCGCGGCGACTTCGGCTGCAATCTTCACGGCCTCTTCATGCTGCGCGCGCGGCACGAGCAGGCGCGTGTGCGCCGTGCAGGTCTGCCCGCTGTTGAGGAAGCAGTTGCCGACACTCCGCTTCACCGCGGTCTTGAGGTTCGCGTCGTCGAGGATGATGGACGCGGACTTCCCGCCCAGCTCCAGGGACACGCGCTTGACAGTGGCCGACGCCAGCTCCGACACCCGGCGTCCCGCGCGCGTCGAGCCCGTGAAGGACACCATGTCCACCTCGGGGTGACGCACGAGCGCCTCGCCTACGATGGGGCCCGTTCCCGACACGAGGTTGAAGACCCCGGGCGGCACGCCGGCCTCGTGGAGAATCTCCGCGAGCATGAAGGCGTTGAGCGGAGCCACTTCGCTCGGCTTGAGGACAACGGTGCAACCCGCCGCCAACGCGGGCGCCACCTTCGCGATGGTCTGATGCAGCGGGTAATTCCACGGGGTGATGCAGGCGACGACGCCCACCGGCTCGCGCACCACCAGCGAGTTGCCCACCTGCTCCTCGAAGACGAAGTCCTGAAGGAGCTGCACATAGGTGCCCGTCACGGCGATGGGTGTGCCCACCTGGATGGGCTTCGACAATGCGATGGGCATGCCCAGCTCGCCCGTAATCGTCCGAGCCAGCTCATCCTGTCGCGCCGTCAGCCCCGCCTGGAGCCGACGCAGCAGGGCCGCGCGCTCCTCGACGGGTCGAGTGGACCAGGTGTCGAAGGCGGCACGCGCGGCGCGCACCGCGCGGTCCACGTCCTCCACGGTGCCTTCGGGGATTCGACCCATCACCTCCTCGGTGGAGGCGCTGAGCACGTCGATGTGTCCCGTCCCCCGGGACGCCACCCACTCACCGTGGATGTAGAGCTTGTCGTAGACCTGCATGCGGTTCTCCCAACGTCAGAGGAATGAGTGGAGCCGTCAGACGCGCTCCAGGACGGCGGCGATGCCCTGCCCCACCCCGATGCACATGCTGACGAGCGCATAGCGACCACCAGAGACCTGGAGCTGGCGCGCGGCCGTCAGCGCCAGGCGAGCACCGGACGCCCCCAGCGGATGACCGACAGCGATAGCGCCGCCGTTCGGGTTCACCCGGCTGTCGTCCTCGCTCAGCTCCAGCAACTTGAGGCAGCCGAGCACCTGCACGGCGAAGGCCTCGTTGATTTCGATGACGTCCAGGTCGGCCAGCGTCAGTCGGGCTCGCTCCAGCGCCTTGCGCGCGGCCGGGACAGGGCCCAGGCCCATGGTGCGCGGAGGAACCCCGGCGATGGCGGCCGAGACGATGCGCGCGAGCGGCTTGCACCCCGCATCTTCACCCGCGTTGAGGGAGCCGATGAGCAGGGCCGCCGCGCCGTCGTTGATGCCAGAGGCGTTGCCCGCGGTGACGACCCCCTCCGGCGCGAGCGGCTTCAGTGTGGATAACTTGTCGAGCGTCGTGTCCGCGCGCGGGTGCTCATCCGTCGCCACGGTGGTGACGGTGCCCCGTCGTCCAGGAAGCTCCACGGGGACCAGCTCACCGGAGAAGAAACCGCGCCCCTGGGCGGTGGCGTACTTCTGCTGGGACGCGAGGGCGAAGCGGTCCGTCGGCTCGCGACCGATGCCCAAATCCCTCGCGATGTTGTCCGCTGTCTCCGGCATCGTATCCCCGCCGAAGCGCGCCACGAGGCGGGCGTTGGGAAACCGCGCACCCAGCGTCGTGTCGAAGACCTGGGCCTCGCGGCTGTAGGGCGACTCCGCCTTGCCCATCGCGAAGGGCGCGCGGCTCATGCTCTCCACGCCTCCCGCGACGAACAACTCACCCTGCCCCGTCATCACGGACCGTGCCGCATCCAGCACCGCCGCGAGACCGCTGCCACACAGCCGGTTCACCGTGACGCCACCGGTTTCGATGGGCAGTCCCGAGAGCAGCGCCGCATGTCGCGCCACATTGCGACTGTCCTCGCCCGCTTGATTGGCGCAGCCGATGACGACGTCCTCGACGGCACCGGGCTCGAAGGGGCCGCGCGTGAGCAGCGTGCGGATGACTCCGGAGAGGAGGTCATCGGGACGAATGGGAGCCAGTGCTCCGGCGTGACGACCGAACGGCGTGCGCAGCCCGTCGTAGATATAGGCACTCATGAGGGTCAGCTCTCCGGAGTGAGGAGGGAGACACCGAGCCGGGCTCGGCGGGACAACCACGGACTGGCTCTGTAGCGAGGGTCACCCGAGGCGGAGTGGATGGCCTCCAGCATCTTCAGCAGTCTGCGAGGCCCGAGCGCGTCACCCCAGGCCAGCGGCCCTCTGGGATAGCCGAGCCCCAGCGTCACGGCGGCATCGATGTCCTCGGGACTCGCGATGCGCTGCTGCGCGATGTCGCAGGCGATGTTGACGACCGTGGCGAGCACCCGCTGCGCGACGAAGCCCGTGCTGTCGTGGATGCGCGACACCGGAGTGCCATCCGCCGCGAGCAGCGACAGCGCCGAGTCCAGGAACGGCCGCCGTGTCACTGGCGTCGTCATCGCCGTGCGGCGGCGCTCCGGGCCGAACAACAGGTCCACCGCCACGGTGCGCTCGGGGTCAACCTCCAGCGCCAGCGCAGTGGTGGTCGCGTCCCTCCCGAGCGGGGCCACCAGGCACAGTGACTCCGGCGCGGGCTGCTCACCGTCATCCGGGAACCACCCCGCCGCGCGCACCAGGGACAAGAGCGTGTCGCGCCAGCCAGGTTCATCGGCGGCGACCCACACCGGCCGACGCTCGCCCGAGGGAAGCGCGGCCTCCGGCTCGACGCGGGGCTTGCCGCCCTCGTGGGCGTAGAAGCCCTGCCCGCTCTTGCGCCCGAGCAGTCCCGCAGTGAGTCGCTGCCTCAGCACATACGACGGACGGAAGCGCGGCTCCTGGTAGAACTGCTCGTAGACGGACTCCATCACCGGGTGGGAGACGTCGAGCCCCGTCAAATCCAGCAGCTCGAAGGGCCCCATCCGGAACCCCGCGGCCTCGCGCAGCACCCGGTCGATGTCCGCGAAGGAAGCGACACCCTCTTGGAGGATGCGCAGCGCCTCCGTGCCGAAGCCACGTCCCGCGTGATTGACGATGAAGCCCGGCGTGTCCGCCGCCCGCACAGGCCGGTGACCCAGACGATGCGCCAGCGCCACGAGCGCCTCGCCCACCCACGGCTCCGTGCGCGCGCCCTCGATGACCTCCACCACCTTCATCAACGGCACGGGGTTGAAGAAGTGGAAGCCTCCGACACGACCCGGGCGCTCGCAGACAGCGGCGATGGCCGTCACCGACAATGACGAGGTGTTCGTGGCCAGCAGGCAGCCGAGGCCGACGATTCCCTCCAGGCGGGTGAACAGCTCCTGCTTCGCCCGGAGGTCCTCGACGATGGCCTCCACCACCACGTCGCAGCCAGCGAGCGACGCTTCGTAGGGAACGGGCTCCAGCCGGGCCGTCGCCGCGCGAGCCACCTCCGAAGACAAGCGGCCCTTCGCCACCAGAGAGTCGAACATCGACGCAACGCTCGCGCGGGCCTCTTCGGCGGCCTGGGGACGGGCATCGAACAGGCGCACCGTGATTCCGGCCTGCGCGGCGAGCTGGGCGATGCCACGACCCATGACACCCGTGCCGACCAGCCCCAACGTGAGCGAGGGAGCCTGGACGTCGACCATGTCAGCGTCCCTCGAAGGCGGGCTTGCGCTTGTCCAGGAAGGCCCGCATGCCTTCCTTCTGGTCCCGGGTCGCGAAGAGGAGCTGGAACGCCTTGCGCTCCAGCAACAACGCCTCCGACAGCGACGCATCCTGCCCCGCGAGGACGACCTCCTTGATTTGCCGCACGGCCAAAGGCGGCATGCGCGCCACCTTGCGCGCGAGTGCCAGCGCCCGCTCCAGCACCTCGCCGTCCGGAACCACTTCCGTGACGAGCCCCATCGCCTCCGCTTCCCGGGCCGTCATCGGCTCACCGGTGAGCAGCAGCTTCATCGCCTTGAACTTCCCCACCGCCCGCGTCAGGCGTTGCGTGCCGCCCGCTCCCGGCATGATTCCGACGCGAATCTCCGGCTGCCCAAAGCTGGCACCCTCGCCCGCGACAATCATGTCCGCGTGCATGGCCAGCTCACAGCCACCGCCGAGCGCAAAGCCATTCACCGCGGCGATGACCGGACTGGGGCACTCCACCAAGGACTGCCAGAGCCGATGGGTGTCTCGGAGCAGCAGCTCCACCGGCGTCGCCTCCGCCAGCGCGCGCAGGTCCGCCCCCGCCGCGAAGAACTCCGGCCCGCCCGTCAGGACGATGCAGCGGACCGCTGTGTCCGCTCCCAGCTCCAGGAAGCAGGCAGCCAGCTCCTGACGCAGCTCCAACCCCAATGCATTGCGAACCTCGGGGCGATGGAGTCGCACCAATGCGACGCCTTCCTCGGGCTTCTCAACGAGCACCTGAGCCATGGCGGGTCTCCATCAATTTCGCTGTGCGGAATTGAGTTTCGCAAACCTTGACCCATTTGTACTGTCTGTTTATCGTGAAGGCAATCCCGCACTTTCAGGACCGCCATGCGACGCTTCTCAGCCCTCTCATCTCCGCCCAATGACGTTGGTGCTGCCCCCTACGTGGAGTCGCTGGAGCAGGTGGGCGAAGAAGAAGTGAAGGACCGTCAGTTCGTGACGGCGCTCGCGCGGGGGTTGGAAATCCTGCGCGCCTTCACGCCTCAGCGCCCCATGCTCGGCAACCAGGAGCTCGCGGCGAGCACGGGGCTGCCCAAGCCCACCATCTCCCGCCTCACGCACACGCTGACGCGGCTGGGCTACCTCACGTATTCCCAGCGACTGGGCAAGTACCAGCTCGGCACCCGTGTGCTGGCATTGGGCTTCGCGGCGCTGTCCAACATGGGCGTGCGCGACGTGGCCCGGCCCCTGATGCAGGACCTGGCGGACTACGCCAACGTCCCCGTGTCCCTGGGCAGTCGAGACCGCTTGAATGTCGTGTACGTGGAGCACTGTCGCTCCACGGCGGCGGTGACGCTGCGGCTCGACATCGGCTCACGGCTTCCGCTGGCCACCACCGCCATGGGACGCGCGCTGCTCGTCGCGCTGCCGGAGGGCGAGCGCCGCTACTTCATGGACCACATGGCGAAGCGCGAGCCGGAGAAGTGGCCGCGAATCGAAGCCAGCATCGAGAAGGCGCTCGAGGAGTACCGCACCTACGGCTTCACGCTCTCCGTCGGCGACTGGGACAAGGACGTCAACGCCGTGGGCGTGCCCTTCATCGCGCCGGACGGCAGCGGGCTGCTGGCCTTCAACTGTGGCGGCCCGTCCTTCCTCCTCCCGCGCCAGCGACTGCTCCTGGATATCGGGCCCCGGCTGGTGAACCTCGTCCGCAACGTCGAAGCAGCCCTCCAGAATCGCTGACAAGGAATCCCTGCCCATGATGCGCGAGGACGACACCCTGGCCCCGCTGCTCACCATGCTCGAGCGCTTCGTGAAGGAGCGCTTGATTCCCAACGAGCATCGCGTCGCGGACGAGGACGCCATTCCCGCCGACATCATCATGGAGATGCGTGGGCTGGGCCTGTTCGGCCTGTCCACCCCCGTGGAGTACGGCGGCATCGGGCTGAACATGAGCCAGGAGGTGCAGGTGGCCTTCGTGCTCGGGCAGACGTCGCCCGCGTTCCGCTCGCTCATCGGCACCAACAACGGCATCGGCTCGCAGGGCATCATCCTGGACGGCACGGAGGAGCAGAAGAACAAGTACCTGCCCCGGCTGGCCTCGGGCGAGATTGTCGGCGCCTTCGCGCTGACGGAGCCGAACGCCGGCTCGGATGCCTCGTCGCTGAGGACCACGGCCCGACGCGACGGCGACGTCTACGTGCTCAATGGCACCAAGCGCTTCATCACCAACGCGCCGGAGGCCGGGCTGTTCACGGTGATGGCGCGCACCAATCCCGAAGAGAAGGGCGCGGGTGGCATCTCCGCGTTCCTCGTCGAGGCAGGCACACCGGGGCTGCACATCGGCCCCGCCGACCGGAAGATGGGCCAGAAGGGCACCCACACCGCCGACGTGCTGTTCGAGGACTGTCGCGTCCCGGCGACGCAGCTGCTCGGGGGCGTGGAGGGACAGGGCTTCAAGACGGCGATGAAGGTGCTGGACAGGGGCCGGCTCCACATCGCGGCCGTGTGCGTCGGCGTCTCCGAGCGCCTCATCCGCGAGAGCCTCCGCTACGCGATGGAGCGCGAGCAGTTCGGCAAGCCCATCGCGGAGTTCCAGCTCATCCAGGCGATGCTGGCCGACAGCCGCATGGAGTCCTACGCGGCCCGGTGCATGGTGCTGGACGCGGCGCTGCGCAGGGACCAGGGGCAGAACATCAGCACCGAGGCGTCCTGCTGCAAGCTTTTCGCGAGCGAGATGGTGGGACGCGTCGCGGACCGCGCGGTGCAGATTTTCGGTGGGGCAGGCTACATCGCGGATTACGGCATCGAACGCTTCTATCGCGATGTGCGACTTTTCAGACTCTACGAGGGCACCAGTCAGATTCAGCAACTGGTCATCGCGCGCAATATGATGCGCGAGGCGAGCTGAGCCCTCCCCCCGAGGCTCCGGCGCCCCCTCCTTGGAGCATGCATGTACGCGGCATTCGGAGTCCTTGCTGGCATCACCGTCTCCGTGCTCGCCCTGCGGCAGTGGTTGCTGCGCAGGGAGGGCACGCCCAGCCCGAGCGAGCCCTTCGACGGGCACGTCTACCGGGTCGGCAAGGCGGTTATCGCCGAGCGACGCTGTGAGCAGCCCCGCGCCACGGTCATCGGCATGCACGGCTTCGTGGCGGATATGCGCTACTTCACGCGCCACTACGGTGACGCCGACATCCAGCTCATCCTGGTGACGAGCTGCGACTACCACCTGCCCATCACCACGCCTCGCGAGCACCCCGCACCCTGGGCGAAAATCCCGAAGGAGCCGGAGGGCACCATCGCCCACGACGCCGCGGTGCTGGTGCAGGCGCTGGAGCACCTGCCGAAGACGGACCAGGTGCGGGTCCATGGGCACTCGCGCGGTGGCGCGGTCGTCCTGGAGGCGGCGAAGCAGCGGCCGGACTTGTTCGAGCGCGTGGAGGTGGTGCTGGAGGCGCCCGT
Source organism: Myxococcus qinghaiensis (assembly GCF_024198215.1). Taxonomy (GTDB): domain Bacteria; phylum Myxococcota; class Myxococcia; order Myxococcales; family Myxococcaceae; genus Myxococcus; species Myxococcus qinghaiensis. The sequence goes on along the minus strand of NZ_JAKCFA010000005.1, from coordinate 169,132 downwards.
GCTCCCGCAGGCCCGGCCGTACACGAGCCTGTCGCGCGCGCAGCTCTGGCTGCTTCCCTTCCTCATCCCCCTGTGGCGGCGTGCGCCCATCGCCCGCCACAACCGGGGCGCCTGGGGGCCGCTGGAGGACGTGCGCAAGCGGGAGCTCATCATGGCCTTCCCGTTCAACCCGAAGCGGGTGTCGACCATGGTGGCCAACCTGCTGGACATCGGCGCCTGGAGCCAGGAGCGCGACGCGTCGGTGTTCCGGAACGTGCGTCGCGGCACCGTGCTCGTCCCAGGCAAGGACCGGGTGCTGGAGTCCTCCTCCATGCTGGAGAGCGCTCAGCGTGGCATGCCCGAGCTCAACGTGGTGAAGCTGGACGGGTGCAGCCACTTCGTCGTGTGGGACCGGCCGGACGCGATGCCCGCGTTGGCTCGCGTCACGGAGCGCTCCACCGCGAGCGGGTGAGCGTCCTCCTACTTGCGATGCCACCAGCGCTTGCGCGCCACGCGGACGTCGGACCAGTCCACCAGGCTGTCGTGCACGTTCTCCTGGCCTCTCTGGGCGTCGGGCATGTCGCCGGACTCCACCCGGGCGATGAGCTCCGGCAGCCGCGCGTAGAACGTGGGTGAGCGGTACTGCGGATGCAGCGTCCACAGTCCGGGGCCCGTGCCCAGGAAGTCCAACCGCCACAGTCCCTTGTTCGCCATGGTCCGGGTGACGAGGTTCTCCGGCTCCCGGTAGGGCGGATTGCCGGCTCGCAGCGCGCGCAGGACGTGGATGGGCGGTGCCAGCCTCGCGCGCAGCGGACCCAGGCGCCGCGTCATCGCGTCGCGGTCCACCAGGAAGACACGGCTGCTGAAGCGGCGGAAGCGGAACGCCTGGGGCGCGCCATCCGGCTCGTACCAGCGGGCATCCACGCCGATGGTGCCATCCGCTCTGGGAGGGCCCGAGAGCGGACTGCAGCTCACCAGCTCCTCACGCGCGGCGAGCTGCTCCGCGGCCTCCTTCACCCACGTCCGTGAGCCGCCGCCAATGAGCATGTCCGCGTCCAGGTGCAGGACATGCCGGTGCGCCGCCTGCGCCACGCCGAAGAAATAGGAGTGATAGGGGCCACCGCGCGAGTCCTTCATCGGCAGGCGCGTACCGCCGAAGAACCGTTCGGAGAGCGCCTGGGTGGTAGCGGGCGAGTAGTCCACCTCCACCACGCGCACCCGAGGGTCGGCGGCGCGCAGCTCCGCGAGCAGCGACTCCATCTTCGGCTTCCGCTCCAGCCACGCCTCCGCGAAGCGGCTGCCCTGACTGCGGTGCAGGTCCAGCACCAGCAGGATTTCCTGCACGGAGGGACCGAGCTGACGAAGCTGGTGCGGCAGGATGAGTCGCGCGTGCGGATGGTCCGTGGGCGCCAGGTTGATTTGCAGCGTGACGGGGCTCATGGCGCACCCGCTCCGGCGAGCGTCCCAGGAACAACACGGACGTGCCCTGACCACCACGGCTCCTGTTGGGCCGCGAGGCAAAGGCAGACATCAACGAGGTTCGAAGGGGACTCATCCATGGCGGGCAGGTCACTCCTTGCCACAACCGGATGAATGACTCAACGAGAGTGCACGCCCCGGGAGTCGAACCCGCAGCCGGGCAGTGCGCAAACCCAGCAGAATCGCGCCCTTACCCCGCAACTGCCCGAGATGCTTCGGCTTCGACGTCCCGCGACAGTCCCCGTCGTCCCGCCATGTTCCAGCGCGTTCCGCAGAGTCATGCGACATACGTGCAACATGGCGGGGCCTGACGGAGACCGTCTTCAACCCGCTTCGAGAGGGGCCGAGCGACAGGTAACTCGGCCCCTCTTGGTTCCTACGGTTGTGCCTAGAGCGGCTTCAACAGCCCCGCTCGGTCCAGCAGCTCCCGCACTCGCTCAGCCAGCGCCACATGCTCCGGGTTGCTGGCTGTGAAGCGCTCGGGGGTGAGGATGACGAGGGTGCCCTTGTCCTCGACGGGTTCGATACGCACCGGGGCTGGGAGAGGCGGCACCACACCAAGATGCCGCGCGAGATAGGTCACTCCTCCTACGTATGGCGACTTCGGAACGTGCCGATCTCCGACCATCTCGCGGTGTGCGTGGGACATAGCCACACCCCAATCTGGCTCCCATGCAATCGCGGTTGCTCGCAGCAGCTCAGAGAGAACCTTTCCAGTAAGGAGTCGCTCCGCAACTGGCCCCCGTGAGGGCAGCTCGAACAGCCAGAAGTTTCCCACCCATTCGGAATAGATCCCGACGGCTGCATCGAAACTGGATGCGTCGGCGTCCTCGGGCGCTCCGTTCCAGCCACTCAGGCGGAACCCCAGGTCCTCAAAATGACGGTCCTTGGTTCGGCGTAGTCGTCGCTCCAACTCAGCATGATCGGACGCAATCGGATTCTTCGTCGCGTCCTTGCGTGACTTGCTTTGCCGGAACCACTGGGCAAGCGACGGGTCGACCTTGGGAAGCAGCGAGAACAATGTCACAGCACGCGCGGCGCACTCGCTCGCAGACTCATTCCGCGCGCGCCAATAGGCCCCCAGGTAATAGCTCTCGTCCATGGTTCGATTCTGCTCACGGCAATGGTGGCGTGAAAACGACTTCGATTTCGCCCAGGTTTCGGCCTTCCAGCAGCTTCCTTATCGCATTTGCCGCCTGCTCTTCCGCTACGTGCCATCGGATGCGTCGGCCATTGGCTACCCGCAGTTGTCGGAGAGCTTGTTCTCCAAGGGACTTCGCCCCCGAGTTCTTGAACCAGGATTTTGGGTCGAGCCCCTCGAAGAACTTGGCGTAGCCCGGCCCCTTGGCCTCCAGCAGTACGCCCTTCTCGAAGCCATCGAACTTCACGCCTCCGTCCTTCGTTGTCGTGCCTCCGACCCAGTATGCCTCGTCCGCCGAGTGCCCGGAGACCTGTTCCTGGTAGCGCCGCGCACGAGGTGACATCTTCTCGTTGGCAGGTGCCCACTGGCCGGGCCCTTTCGACGGTGCCCCGCTCTTCGCGGCCGTGCTCGCTCGTTGAAGGATGATTGCCGCGCCGGGGCCGCCACTCAGCACCGCCGCCGCGCGTCCCACCGGCACCGCAACACGTTCCATCGCGAGCGCGCCCTGAGCCGAGAGCGACAGGACCGGCACTTCCGCCGTAGCGAGCGCCGCACCTTGAAGCGTGCGCGTTGTGGCAGACACCGTGCCCCAAGTGGCGATGATGTTCGTCACCAGCTTGGAGACGGACTGAATCTGCTCGCCGCGTGTCATGTACTGGAAGCGCTCCATGTACTCAGGCGACGAGGCCAGCAGCGCGGCCACAGCGGCAGGCATGTGTCGGAGCGCCGCGAGGTTGTCAGCGGGCGACGTCGAGAAGAACTGCCCTACCGCCAAGGCCAGCCCGACGAAGGCTTCTTCTGCCCCGTCCAGCGTGCGACTGATGACGTCGGCATCGTCGTGGACGTCCGCGATGGCAAAGCCGTTGACCTCCCGCAGCTCGTCGTCCAGCAAACGGAAGACGCCCGTGCGCCCATTGTAGAAGCGACCCAGCTCGAAGCCGTGCGCGCGGAAGGTCCCATCTTTCCACTCCACTGGAGCCACTCGCTGCTGCGTCCTGCCGCTGCGCACCCACGCGAGGCACCCGTCGGGCCGGAGCACCGCCAGATGCTTGAAGCGCTCCACCCTCTGCACCAGCTCAGCGCGCGACACCGCCTCGCCCGAACCCAGCACCTCACGCAGGACGAAGCCCACCGCGAGTCGCGCCGGAAACTGCCCCAGCGTCACGTCCTTCCCCAACAGAGTCTCGAGGAGCCGCGCTGCCTGGGTCGGAGTGAGCGGGCCGCCCGGAATCGGACGCTCGTCCCGCGCCGCAAGTCCCGCGTTCGTCAGCAGAGACTCCCACGCATCCAAATTCAGAGGCAGGCTCGCGACAGCTCCTCCAGCGGCCACCCCTACGGTGCTGTCCTCCCCAGTTGATGTGTCTTCGCGGAAGACCCGATGGCGCCGCTTCCGCTCGTCGTCGTCCGAGGACGAGGCCATCGCACGTGGCGGGCTGATGTGCCGGGGCTCCCGGGTGGGCTCCCCACCAGACACGCGCAGCGCGAAGCCAAGGGCTCCACCACGCCCGGGAGCGCGCGACACGGAGGCACATCCCGTGGCCAGCAGGACCACGGCAAGCAGCAGGGCGTTAGCGCGCATTGTCCACCCCCAGCCCCACTGATGCGAAGGCGCCAGGCCGCAACGTCCCGTCCGTCGTGGGGAACAACAGCGTGCCACCCGTCCCGAGCGCGTAGAACTTCCCTCCCAGGAACCGCCAGCGCACTTCCGCCGCCCCCAGGTAGCGAGCCCCCGGCTTCCCAGCTCCGACGGCGAGCCCCTTCACGGCCACTTCCAGGCTGCGCTCGAAGAGCTGCACCGCCATGCGCCCGTCCACGTCGACACGCCCCCAGGAGAACACCTCGGCACCCAGCGAGAGCTTCAGGTGCTTGTAGAGCCCCCCGTAGCGCACGGCATCCCAGCCCACTTCCGCTTCACCGAATGCGGAGTAGCCATCCGGGAAGGGCGCATCCGCGAGCGGCACGCCGGCAGGGCCCACCGCCTTGAAGCGCGCCAGCTCGTAGTCCGGCCCGAAGAAACCTTGCCGGAAGCCACCGTGTTGGCGCCGCGCCTCCAGCCGCAACGCCATCTTGAGCGTCGGTGTGATTGCATCCGCGCCCGCACCGACAACCGCGCCCCATGCGCCTGCCTCCCCCGGCCTGCCGCCCCAACCCGCGAAGACCTGCGCTTCAAACTCAGGCCGCACCACCAACACGGCCACCGCGTCCATGTGCGCCAGCGTCACCGAGGCCGCGCGTCCACCAGCACGTCCCCAGTCATGCACCGCCGACAGGCCGAGTGTGTAGCGGCCCTTCTGTTTGGGCTTGCCGAAGAGAACGTGCTCCAGGTCCAGCTCCGCCTCCGCGCCCATCAGTCGAGCACCGAGAACGTCCGAAGAGAACGCCTCGACGTAGACGGGCCCCAGCGTGCCTGTCAGGACACCTGCCGCTGGGTGGTAGTCCGGATTCGCGCGGTGGGCATAGCGCCGGACCAGATGCCCATTGAGAAGGCTGTAGCTGTCCAGCTTGCCGAACCAGACTCCCAGCGGTGAATTGTCCGAGCCAAGCTTGAGACTCCTCACCAACTGTCCCCAGTCGGAGAGAGTGTCCCAGTCCTCGCGCCGGACAACCCCGCCATCCTTCGGCCCCCACACGCGCAACCGCAGCGGAGTCCCCAGGTTGACGCCAAACTCCGGGCCGCGCTCGAAGACGACGGTGGGCTCGACCTGGAAATAGCCCTCGTCCGTGCCCATGCCCGCGCGCGGCAACAGCGCCCACGTCGCGGCCTCCACTCGAAGCAAGTTCGTCCAGCGCGCAGGCCGTGAGACCTCGCCTCGTTCCGGGGCGGGTGGGCTCTCGGCATCTTCCGTTGTGCTCTCGGGCGACGTCTCCTCCTCTATCTCGTCCACCTCCTCGGGCAATGGTGGGTCCGCAATCTCTTCCGCCCAGGTCACTCCAGGCAGCACCAGCAGCAGCGCGACAATCCAACTTCGCTTCCTGCGCATACACGCCTCCTATGCGTGCCCCGGCATGAGGCACGAAGAACACACGTCTCCCGGTCGGCTCAGCGACTTGAGTCGGGCCGGTGGTGAATCAGCGGTGGTGAGTGAAGAAAGGTGCCGACGTCAGGCGGTCGGCGGCGCCTTCACAGCTCGACGAGGCGCGGGAGTGGGGTCCGTCGTCAGCTCGTCTTCGTTGCGCGCCTCGGGCTGCGTCTCGACGTGGTCCGGGGGCGCCCGCCAATCAGCCGGAACAAAGCCGCCCTCATCGTCGAGCAAGTCCAGCTCCTCCATCGCATCGCCCGCGTCGGTGAGTGCTTGCTCGACTTCTTTCACCGCATCCTTCGGGCCGAACGGGGGCAGTTCAGCCAGTCGGACGCGCAACACACGCTCCAACTCGGAGGCCGTCCCGAAGCGCGTCGCGGGGCTGCGCTGAAGCAACCAGCCAAGAATGGTGCTGAGCCGGTCGGGTAGCCCCTGCATTGCCGCATCCACATCCCCGGGGCGATACGCCATGGACCAGTGAATGGCGTCCTCCGCGAGTGACGTCAGCCCCGCGTCCATGCTTCTGACAGTCGCCTTCAGCAAGCGCCGCCGCTCCTCCTCGGACATGCGTGCCTCCAGGTCGGCCATCTTCATGTTGCCTGGGTCGTACAGGTGCCGGCCCGTTGCGAACTCCAGCATCGTCAGGCCCAGCGAGAAGAGGTCCGCGCGCCCGTCAACGTCCTCTCCCAGCAGCAGCTCCGGTGACGCGTAGATGACGTCTCCCTTGGGACGCGGGAGTGTCGTTGCAACTCGCCCGGCCAGACGCGAGAAGGCCACTCCAAAGTCCGTCAGCTTCACACCACCCCGAGGCGTGAGCCGAATCCGCGTGGGGTTGACGTCGCGGTTGACGATGTTCAGAGGAATCCCGGCATCGTCCGTGCGCGCATGGGCGTAGGCCAAAGCCGCCGCGACTTCCGCGAACACATAGAGGATGAAGGCTTCGGAGAAGTAGCGCCCGCGCGCCTGAGCAATGGCAAGCAGGGAGTCCAACGTGAAGCCACCCACGCATTCACTGGCGACGCAAAGAGCGTTCTTCATCTCGAACAGGCCATGGACGCGGGCGATGTTGGGGTGCTGGAGAAAGCGCGCCAGTCTGACTTCCTCCTCCAGTCGAACGCGTGCGCGCTGGTGCTTATCCGTGAGCCCCTCACCCCCAGAGAGCGCCACGTACTTGACCAGAACCTTGCCCTGGAACCCCTCGGGCGTGCGGGGCCGCGCGTAGAGGATGCGCTCCCCGTTGCGGCCCTCTCCGAGAATCTGAAAGAGAAAGTATGTGGTATCCCCTTGAGAAAAGAGGACCACGCCCTCGGTCAGCCGAGGGTTGGAATCATCAGACATGGTGGGAGTCTCCTCATAGCCCTCCGCGAAAGCTCTCGCGTGAAGGCAGACAGAAGGTACTCCCAGTCATGTCCGACGTGAACGACGCTATAGGTCGCGAACGGCACGAAGCCCGCCCATCGAAAAAGACCCCGAAAATGAGTAAAGCCACTTTACAAAGAGATACTAAGGCCAGCTCTTTACCGCATAGCCGTACATGCTTCGATTGAAAGTGACGGTCCCGGGCTGGGGGCCCGGCTCGGCTTCTTCGGCCCCTTTCTCCCCAATGGCGATGCAAACCGGGTACGTGCGCCCATTTGGCAACCTTGCCTCGGTGTAGCGAGCCAGAAGAGCGCCACCACCCGTCCACACGCGCCCCAAGAGCACTGTTCCAGTAGGAAGGCTTCGAACCCCATCGCTTACAATGCCGCGCACAGGCCCTTCGGAGTAAACACCTGCGTCACCCATATCTCCTGGCTGATTCTTATCGATGGTGACCACCACCGAATCCCCAGGGTAAAAGCGAAGCACCCCGAACATGGCCTCGCGTGCTTCCTCGGGGCACTCGCTGGGACCGGGGCGCACCTGACTACCCGGGCACCCCATCTGCAATGCAACGGCGGCAGTGGCCGCAGCGCACTTCTTGAGGAACTCGGCCCGGCCGCCACTGGATGCAGGGGCCTTCAATGACGGAGTCTCGGAGGTACTTGCGACGATGGGGGCACGCTTCACGGCGGGGCTTTCCTTCTGGACTGGAGCTTGAGGGGGCAACGCTACCCCAGGCGACGATGCTACAGGCGTAGGAGATGCGAGGGCGGGGCTCTGGGACATACCGGCATCCTCATGGGTGGCTACTGCGCGCTGGGGGGATTCGGCCATTCCTCCAGTGCCTTGCGGCATCGTGGGTTCGTTGGAAGCCATCGTGTTCGACTCCTCCCCGAGCTGCCGCGACGCGACGAGGCCCGCCAGTGCCGCGACGGCCAGCATGCCCACCAGCGCGCCCACGAAGATTTCACGACGAGGCCGGGCTTTCTTGGCGGTCCCGTCCGTGCCCGTTGCGGGGGTGAGGAGGGGCTTTGCCGTGAGCGTGTGCAGCGGAGTCACCCACTCGGGGCCGGAATCTCTCGTAAGGGCCACCAGCTCACGCCGCATCGCCTCTGCCGTGGGAGGCCGGTGCTCTGGCTTGCGCGCAATGAAGCGCATCACCGCGTCGCTCAGTGCCCCGGGAACCCGCTCATTCAGAACCCGAGCGTCTGGCGGCATCGCTCTGCCTTCAACGGGCGTCTTCGCGGAGTCGCTCGCGGGCTGGGGATTCGTCAGCGCGTCGTAGAGGCAGACTCCCAGCGCGTACACGTCGTCGGTGACCTTGAAGTCGTAACGAGCGTCGCGATTGTCGCCATTCTCCCGGAGGAAACGGGAGGCTTCGGGAGAGCGGTAGCGGCGTGTGCCCGGAGGGAGTGGGGCGTCCGTCAGATCTTCCGCGTGTGTGTAGTCTCCCGCGCTGAAGTCGATGATGAATGGCTCGTTGTCCGAGGCGCGCACCATGACGTTGTTCAGCTTCAAGTCGCGGTGGAAGACGCCACGCCCGTGCATGTAGTCCACGGCAGCCGACAGTTTCACGAAGAGGCGGACGACCTCCTGCGCAGTGGGGTGAACCTTTTCCACCCATTCCGCCAACGTGTAGCCATCCACGAAATCGAGGACGACGTATAGCCACCCATTATCAAGTTCAGGCCAGCGACCAAAGGAGCGTGACTCAATGATGTTTGGATGCCGGAGATGGACGAGGCATCCCAACTCGCGCCGCAACCGAGAGTCCGCCTTCTCCTCGTCTCCACTCGTGGCACGGTGCATCGCGACTTTCATCGCGTAGTACTTGCCGTTCATCTCCACTTTGTAGACGGCACCGTAGGCGCCCGCGCCAACGAGCTTCACGACACGCCACCCGTGAACTACATGGCCGGGAGGAAACTGCGCGGGGTGATGAATGACTGTCAGCATGGCGCATCCATTAAAATGCAATCCCAGGAACGACTACCTGCACGGCACCGTCGCTATCTAGCAACTCCAAGTGCCACAATTCTCCAGGCAGCCATGGAGGCACTTCCGTTTCTATTACGACTAAGCCAGCACCTTCAGGCTCTCCTTGCGGCAATGCCGAGCGCACGCCAATCACGCCCAAACGAACCCCGCTCTTTGAGTTCACGACGCGGGCCGATACGGGAGCCCAGCCCCGCTTCCCGTTGGTCCGGACCTTGACGCTTATGGCTGCCCACGTATCAGCTCGGAAAGTCGCGCCGTTCATAAACTTGAGAGCCCCCTCGTGGCCTCTCTCCATCGCCCTCTTGATGCGATTTACTCGCACTCGATGATCCAATGCTCCGGACAGAATCAGCTCGATAGGCCCGCCTGAATCCCGTAGCACTCTGAGCTTCTGATTCTCTTCCGTCTGAGCCTTGAGCTGAGCGCGCGTGTCCATCAACTCGGCTTGGAGTAGTTCGATGGAGTCCTTTCGACGAAAGACTTCCACGCGCGTGTCCACCTGCGCCGCATGGGAGACGAGGACAAAGACCCCACGGTCTTGCATGGCACTGCTGGCAAACCGTACCCGAAGCCCGAGCCTCTCACCGGGCCCCAGGTCCACGGCAGGCTCCAGCAGAAGCGCACGGTCCCCGACGTCCACAAGGCGGAAGCGCTCGCGCCCCTCCAGCTCCACCGAGCCACGGTCGAGCGGGACATCGAAGACGAGCGAGGTTAGGACACCCGCCGCGACGCGCAGCTCCGGCACGGGTTCGGCGGGGCTACTGGATAGAGCCACGCGCCGCTCCTGGCGCTCGCGATCAGGGGGAAGGGGCTGGGCCGAGGCGGCGACTCCCAGCAATAGGGAAAGGATGGCAACGGGTCTAAGCAACGCGGATTCTCCGGCGCCGACCCTAGCAAACCCGGAAGACACCATCGCCGGGAAAGCCATCCGAGACAGCCAAGTCCCGGACGCCCCAGGGCCCTCGCGATTGCCGCCCGTTGAGCGAGCGAGGCGCCATCCCTCCCACAACCTTTTGCACGCACAAGCCGACCTGTGCCTTAGTCGCACGCGGGCGGCTGCGGTGAGTACGCAGTTTGACGGCGTTGCGAGGTCCCAGACCAACCGCGCCGATTCCGTAGCCGCCCACTCTCAGTTCGCGAGCGTCGCAACGGCGAATCCAGCCCCGAGACCCAGAACCAGCGCCACCAGCACCTTCACCAGCGGCGCGTCCCCCGCGTGCTGGCGCAGCTCCTCGTTCTCGGCCTGGAGGCGCCGAATCTCCCGGGCCGTGTCGAGGCAACGCGGTGTGGACAACCAGCAGCCCTCGGAGACGGCCACCGTGCGCCCGTCCTGAAGCGTCACGGTGGCGCGGGCCACGTCCAGCACCTCGTCCTCGGCGCGCACCGGCCCCGCGAGCACCAGGGCCAGCACCAGGCCAAACCACCTCACGGCTTGCGGCCCTTGTGGAGCTGCTCCAGGACAGCCACCGCCGCCGCCTTGCCGGCAATCTCCCCGGCGGCCAGCTCTCCCGCCTCCTCTGCCTTGCGCACTACCTCGTCACCGAAGAGGAGCGCCTTCAGCACAGAGAAGCCACCCGCCGCTCCCAAGCCAATGCCCAGGGCCTTCAGGAGCAGCGTCCAGGTGAAGGACTCGCCCGCCACCAGCGCATTGGCCACGGCGCCCGCCACGGCCACCAGCAGCGCCAGCACCGCCCCCGCGCGCGAGGACGCGAGCCACGGGAAGAGGCTGCCACCGAAGCGGCGCAGCGCGTAGACGACGGCAACCACCGCGAGGGACGCGACGAGGGCCCAGTTGCGCGACGTCACCGCGTCGAACACGAGGCGCGCGAACTCCTCGATGCGGCTCGGGTCCGGGACACCGGGCGACTCGGCGGCCAGGGCGGAAGACGCGAGCAGGAGGGAAGAGGCCAGGAGCAAAGAGGGACGGGGCATGGTGAGCCTTTCGAGCGGGGCTCGCGGCGCCATGCCGCACAGCTCCCGCTCTCCCTCTCTTCAATGGGGACACTTTCCGGCCGTGGCCCACGCCCCTCCCTACTGCTCCGCGCGGAAGCGCACGCCGTCGAGGCTCACCCAGGACGTCCCCACTGGGACTGCGTACACCTGCAACGTGCCATCCACGTTGAGCTGGCCCATGCCCAAGCCATGGCTCGTGGGAAGCGCGAGGACTCGCGGACTGCTGGGGCGGTAGCCCACCGGCAGACGGTAGACGGTGACGTAGCCCACCGTCCCCGGACGCACGGCGCCGCGCATGGACACCTCGTTGTCGCTGTTCTTGTAGTAGCCCAGCGGCCACGCGCTGGTGTCCCAGGGCGTCCACCCGTTCTCCAAGTCGTTGAGCTGGTCGGTGCGAATGCCAATCCACGGTTCAACGAGGCCGCCCACGCGCTCCAGCCGCACGGAGTCGACGTAAACCCAAGGCTCTCCGGTGGTGAGTGGCACGAAGAGACGCACCTGCACGTAGCGAGTCCCGGACGGTGCGGCATGGAAGCCCGTGAGGCGCTGCCATCCGCCGGCAGGCAACGCGCGGTTGGTGCTCGACGTGGACAGCGCGGTGAAGGCGCCGTCGTACCAGACGAGTTGGACGGACAGCACGGTGCCCAGCTGCGTCGTCTTCGCCAGGGCGTCCACACTGTACCTGTCCCCGGGACGGGCAATCATCGCCTGGGAGTCAAGGCGCGTCCCGCTCGCCAGCAGCCGCACCGCGCGCTGGCCGGTGAAGGCGTCCTCCGTCACCTGGGCATGTCCAGCCCACAGGCCCGCGCCCATGGCCCATGCGTCCGGTGGCGAGGACTCCACGCTCCACGCCTCGAAGTCCGGGTTGGGCGGCGACTCACCGAAGGCCACGCCGGGCAGCAACGTGGCGGGCGTCACGTAGGCCGTGGTGACTGGCACCGCCTCCGAGGGGGCCCCGACGTTGCCCTTCACGTCCCGCCCCACCACCCGACAGAAGTACGTCACGCCCGGCTTCAAGTTCGACAACTGGAAGGACGTCGTCCTCGCGCGCTCCTGGAATGTGTCCGCCGAGGGGACGAAGTCCGGCTCCCGCGAGACGTGCAGCTCGTACTCGTCCCACTTGGGGCCGGAGGGCGCGGGCGTCCACGCCACGGTGAAGCCGTTGACGATGGGCGTCGTCTTCAGCTGCTGGGGCGCCGCCGGGCCGGTGAACGGCGCGCTCGGAGCGATGCCGGGCCGCGCGTCGCGCTCCAGCCATTCGCGCACCGACGTCGAGGGCTGCCCGCGCAGCACCAGCTTCATGCGGGCGGTGCCATCCGTCGCGCATTCGTGCTCAAGCTCCTGGACGGCGAGCCGTTGCACCGTGTCCATCCGGACGCCATCCGGCTCCACGCGCACCAAATCCCCCAGCTCCATGCCCGGGTGAGGGTCCACCGTCATGCTCACCGTGAGGGGCGAGACGGAGAGGTCAGCCACCGCCGCATCCGCGAGGCGCTGCGCCTCGGCCTCGGTGTTGATGTTGCTGGAGTCGCCCTCGGCCAGCTGCATCCACCGCCGCCCCACCTGCGCGCGCGCCGTGGGGTTGCTCGCCGTCACCTTCTTTCGCTTCGGCACACCCGAGGCATCGAGGTCCGCCCTGTCGCTGTAAATCACCTCGACATCCGTGCGGATGTCCACGAGCTGGCGCGTCACCGAATTCAGGTCCGCGTACTCGTCCGGACCATAGGCCCACTCCTCGGACGTCTGGAGTCGGTCCGGTGCGTAGAGCGTCAGCGCGTAAGCCCCGGTGCTCGCCCGCCACTTCATGCGGCAGTCCCAGCCGATTCGCTGCGCGAGGGTGCGCACCGCTTCGAGGACAGGCTCCACCTTCTGCGCGTACCGCCCGCGTTGGGAGAGAGGGTCCGCCGGCATGTAGAGGCCGAAGCTGGCCATGCCGTTGTCGTTGCATATGGCCTGGATGATGGCCTGCACAGGGACGCCCGCGGTGTCGTTGCCATACTCGCGTTCGACCTCGATGACGGTGTCCTGGAGCAGCCCGCCCAAGTCGCGCCCCACCACCTTCAGCTCCTCGGGCCCCGTGTCCACCTCGTCAATGCGGCCCCGGAAGACCTCGAAGTAGTCCTCCTCCCTCGGAACGCCTCCGGGCGCCGCCAGTCCCAGCTCGATGCGGAAGTAGGCAGCCTCCGCGAGCAACGGCGCGAAGCTGCCTCGGGTGGTGTTGGCAAGCGACTGCACCACCAGGGGAGAGAGGGACATGCGCCCTCCACCGGCCCCGTTGCGTGCAAGGGCCACCTCGGCCTCGGCCACGGGCGCGTCGAGCTTCTCGTTGATGCGCACGCCCAGGACCCAGTCGGCGCCAAAGAGGGTTTGCAGGTTGAGCCACACGCCTTGCCCGTCACGCACCCAGACGCGGGGATGCGTCGAGTAGCCCGTGGGACTGGTGAGGAGAGCTGCCTGGAAGGAAGACAGAGGACGCATGCGTCAGCGCTCCTGCAACTCGAAGTCGAACTCCTGCCCCAGCATGCGCGCGCCGCGTTGCCACCACTCCACGGCGCGCCCCTGGCCCACCTTGCCCAGCACCACTCGCGGCTCGTACAGCGCCGAGCCCGAGGCCACGTGGTACGGGTACGGCGCGCCGAAGGGCTGGCCAGCGGCGTACCAGGGCGCTACCCACGAGGAAGGCGCCACCCACGGAAGGATGACGAGGTCATCCACCAGCAACGCCGCGTTGGTGGGGTTGACGATGCCGCCACCAAAGCCGCCGAGGATTTGCAGCGTCACCGCGCCACCGACAAGCGCTCCCGCCCCGTCCACGACAAGCGCGCCGCTATTGGGCGTGGTGGAGTCGACGAGCCCTCCACTGGAGATGAAGTGGCCTGCCCGGTGGATGTAGTGCGTCCACGTCGCTTGCCCCTCCAGCTTCCACCAGTAGGCCACCGTCCACTTCGTGCCCAAGCCCGTCAGGAACGTCACGCTGGAGTTGACGGCCATGCGCAGGCACGCGCCATAGCGCCCTCCAGCGACGCCCGCCGTCACCGTCCCCGTGGTGGCGCTCGGCAGGAGGAACGAGTTGCTCCGCATGCCCGCCTCGAAGCTCCACACCTCGCCCTCGCCTTTGACCAGGCCCCGGTATGCGCGGGCGTCCTCCTGGGAGAGCGGCCCGGTGTTGCCCGCGTAGGAGAGGACTTCCCGACGCTCGCTGGTGCGCAACCACCCGGAGAAGGTGCGACGGTGTTCTCCCAGCAGGGTGGGCGTGTACGTGAGGCCCCTTTCGGCAAGCACCGGCAAGGGGATTCCAGAGAGGGCGAGCGCGGGCATGGAGGAAGTCCTCAGACGGGAGAGAAGCGGGACGCCAGACGGATGCGACTGCCGCTGGTGCGCACGCCCGCGCGCTGCTGGCGCACGTCCTCATCGCGGCGCGTCTGTTCCATGGCGGCGCCAATGTCGTAGCCGACGATGTTGTAGGTGACAGGCGCGGGCTGGGACGTCGCGCCCACGTCGAAGCCGAGCAACCGACGCATCCGCTCGTAGTGCTCCAGCACGACGGGCAGGACTTGCGGCGCCGCACCGCCCTGAATGGGTGTCGCCGGATGCTCCCCGTCCCCTGGTGCATCCTCGGGCGAGGGGGACGTGGGCGACGTTGGGGTGGGCGGGCGCGTCGGCCCCTCCTGCGTGTCCTCCGACTCGAAGGTGCGAAGCGCGCGCCGCCATGCGGATGGGACATTGGTGAGCGCCTCAGTGGCACGCGACACCGCTTGAGTGTGCTCGCGCACCCGAGCCGTCTCCTCGGCACGCGCCATGGCCGACTCCCAGGTCGTCCCCTCAAGCGCGTCCTGTGAGGCACGCATGGCGTCCGTGTCCACCTTCAGCCCGTCGAGGCTTCGAGCGAAGCGCGCCAGCCCGTCAAAACCTGTCCAGGAAATGAGGCTGCCCAACGCGTGGATGACTTTCTGCACCGCGCCAACGATGAGGTTCCACACCCAGCCAATCGCTCGCGCCACGGCGAGGATGACGGTGGCCACGAACTTCAGCACGCCGAAGAGGGCCTTCAGCACGGGCCCCACCAGTTGGCCCAGCGGGTCCATCAGCATGACGAAGAACTTGCCCATCTGCTCGAAAAGGGGCGCGAGGCCCTCCAACAGCTGCCCGACGACAACGAGCAGCGGCGCGAGAGGCCGAATCGCGTTCCCCAGCATCTCGAAGACGGGCGTCAACGCGGAGAAGAAGCCGTCGACGACGAGGGAGATAGCCCCCAGCAAGGGCTGGAGCGGCTCCAGGAGCGTCCCCAACGCATTGGCCACCTGCTGAATGATGCCGTTGGTGGCTTCGATGACGCCCTTGAAGCCCTCGGACTGCATGAGCAGCTCCGACACCACGGCGATGATGGCGCCATACACGCCGCCCGCCTGGAGTCCTTGCAGGCCCGCGTTGATAAGGTCCCCCAGGGCGCCCAGTCCGCCAATGAGGCGATTCATGAGGCCCTCGCGGGCGCTCTGCATGGCGGCCTCGGCGGCGGCGGCCAGGGCCTCGGCCTCGCGGCGCACCTCGCGGAAGGCAGCAGCTCCGGCGGCTTCTTCCGCCCGGATGCTGGCGATGAACTCGCGGTGCGACTCGTCGGCGGCCTGCTCCTGGAGCTTCCCCAGCTCGCGCGCCCTTGCTGCCTCTTCCTTGGCCGATGCCGCCAGGGCGGCCTTGTCCGTGGGCTGGCGGATGCGGGCCTTGCCGGTGGAGGCCGTGACGCCCGTCAGCTGCGCGACGAGGGCTTGAATCGCCTCGGTGAAGTGCTCCAGGTTGAGCGCGCGAGCGATGTCCGTCCCCAGGCGCTTGGCCCCGGCCGCGCTGGAGGCCAACCCGAAGGAAGCGCCCTCGGCCAACGTGCGGCCAGCACCCGCCACCGCCGCGCCCACCGTTTCCGCCGTCTCCTTCGCTCCCGTCCAAAGCAGCTGGGCGCCTTGCCCCAGCGTCTCGAGGAGCTGTTGGCCCGTGAGGGTGGAGACAGCCGCGAAGGTGTCCGCCAGCTGGGAGAAGCCCGCCGCCCTCGCCACCGGCTCCAGCAAGCGCGAGACGCCGCGCACCAGGGCCGCCACTCGCTCCAACATGGACGCGGCGACACGCCCGAGGAAGTCTCCGAGGGCCGCGAAGGCACGGGCGAAGGCGTCAGCAATCTGCGCGGCCAACTGCCCCAGCTTCTCGCCCAGGCCCCGGAAGAACTCCGCGAGGCCCGTGCTGGAGTCCTCCCAAGCCGCGTAGACGGCGCCCGCGAGCAGCACAATGCCGGCCATGGCAGCGGCAGCGGCGGCAAGCGGCACCAGCAGTGTCCCGAAGGACAGGGCCAGCCGCGAGAGGCTGCTCTTCACCGAGGGCGCGGTGGCTACCATGCCACCCATGGACTGCGTCACCTTGTCCATGTTGCCCGCGAGCGAGGCCAGCGCCGTGGACTTGCTCAACGAGTTGAAGGCCGACAGCAACAGGCCCGTCCCGGCGGCCAACGCCTCGACGACACCCGCCACCTTCCCGATGGCCCCCAAGGCAAGGCCCGCTCCCGCCACCCAAACGGCCAAATCCAGGGCGCTGGCCTTCACCTCGGGCGAGAGGGACTGGAAGCTCGCCACGACCTTCTCCAGCCCGTCCGCCACCTGCTTCACCACCGGCATCAACGCGTCGCCAATGTCGGCGGCCAGGGTGTAGAGCAGCGAGGTAATCCGCTCCACCTCCTGGGACATGGCCTCGTTGGACTGGGACGCGGCAACCACCGCGCCCGCGAGTCCCGCCGCCACCACGGCGCCAATGTCCCCGAGGTCCCCGGCCTTCTCTTTCACTTCCTTGGCGGCCTTCTCCACGGCCTTCACCAGCTTGGCGAGGTTGGCCATGGCCTCGCCAATGGAGGCCGTCACCGCCACGTAGAGGTCGCCCACCTTCAGCCCGCCGCCAGACATGCCTCACCTCTTCGGACGCTTCCGGAAAACCGTTGTCACCTCGTGGCCGCCGCTCCCGGCCCCAGTCTGGGGACGTCCCGCGCGCAGCTCGTCGGCCTCCAGGTCGCAGTAGGCGAGCAGGTGGACGACGTCGTCCCAGGCCCACCCGCGCACCGCGTCCGGAGACTGGCCCGTCAGCTTCACCACCCCATGCAGGGCCTTCAGCTCGGGGTGGTCTCGGAGTTTCCCTTCGCGCTCTCCAGCGTCGGGCCCGCGAAGGCCGAGGCCAGTTCGCTCTGCACTTCCTCCAGCCAGGGCTCGTTCTTCACCGCCGCCACGTCCGCCTCGGTGAAGACGCGCGTCGCGGCGCCAGGGAAGTACAGGCAGCAGACGGCAATGCGAGCCATCATCATCATCCCCGCCGCCTCGTCCACGGGATGGCGGTTGTCGCCCATCTCCTTGGCCGCGCGCGACGCGGACAGCACGTCCATTTTCTCGCCCAGTGTCGGGCGGCAAATGTCGTAGTCGGCGCCGTCGAGGGTGACGCGCTTGTGGAGGGCTCGGCGGGTGCCCAGGGGCTTGCGGTGCATGGCGGGTGCGGACATGGGTGTCTCCTCGAAGGCGAAAGGCAACGGCCAGCTACACGGCGACAGGAGCGCCCTGGCAGGTGAGCGTGGCGGAGAAGGTGACGACGTCCGTGGAGCTGCGTCCTTCGTCGTAGGCCGTCACCGTCACCGGGTAGCGGAAGCCCTGGCTGCCCACGGGTGCCGTCTCGTCCTCGATGATGGTGAAGAACACCGTCGCGTCGGACTCGAACCCGTCGAGGAGCACCTTCTGAGGCGCGCTGCCCTGGAGGACGTGGCCAGACAGAGGGATGGTGAAGGACTTGAGAGTGCCCTTGCTGCGCTTGTACCCGTCACCTCCGAAGTAGTTGGTGTCGACGGTGTCCTTGGCGCGGTTGACCGGCGCCTCGGTAATGCCGTCCAACTCGTCAACCTCGGTGGGTGCGGTCTCCGTGGCGCGGATGTAGAGCTTGTCGAAGAATGCCTCTCGGGGCTGGGCCATGGGTGTGTCTCCTTCAGTGAGAGGGAAAGCGGCGAGCGAGGAAGTCCTGGAGGACGGCGGCGACGCGGCGACGCGCGCTACCTCGGGCACGCCGGAAAGACTTCCGGAGGAAGTGGGACGGCGGGTTGAAGATGGGCGCGCCCCAGTGCCAGCCCTCGTGAATGGGGCCGGCGGACGGGTGCGAGTAGCCCGCAGTCCAGGCGGTGGAGAGGAGTGGTCCGAGGTTATAGCGAGGACCGTCGAGGAAGGCCGTGTCGCGCAGGTGGCCGTCCGACCCGTCCTTGCCCACCGGCACCAGGAACAGGGAGTAGTCGAGGGCGAGCCGCGCGATGCCCCGGCACGGAACATCCAACGCGCGCAATACCTCGGCGGGGGAGCGGCGCAGGCGCTCCAGCTTCACCGCATCGACTTTGACTCGGACAGGCATCCCACTACTTCTTTATGGGGACACTTTCCGCGAGTGGCTCAATCCCCGGTCGAGAGTGTCGACATGGGTCGCCCAAACCCCTCCCCGGAGTGCAGTTCAGTGCCGGCTCATCAACATGCAACAAGTAGCTTCCACACATCACACCACAGAAGGGCAGCACATGATTCTATTGGTTAGCTATGATCTCAAAGGACCTGAGCGACCGGCAGACTATGAACGCGTGAAAGAGTTTATTGAAAAGAACTCAAAGTCGTTTCAGCGCCCGCTCTATTCCCAATGGCTTGTCGAGACGACCAACAACTGCAAATGGTGGACGGACCAGCTCGAAAAAGTCACCGACACCGACGATAGGTTCTTTGTCTGCAAGGTCTTCCCCGACAACTATTGGGGCTTCCTCGACAAGCCAATCTGGGAATGGATGAGCCCTCGCCTATAGGATTTTCTGCGCCTGCGTCACCCACTAAGCCTCGGCCCACAAGAAACACTCGAGGCTTTCACACAACACCCGCGCTTGGCTTCCGAGCAGTAGCGGACGCGATGAATCCCACCATCAGATTGATCCCCCAGCGGTGCCGGTCCGCCCCGTCCGTCCCCATGTACACCGGGGCGCTTTCCTCGGCGCGCACGGTGGCACTCGACATGTCGGGCGTCTGGTTGAGCGCCGCGAAGACGGCGAGCGCGAGTGACTGCCCGCCCTCGAAGTCCTCGCGCGCCGAGCGGATGCGGACCTGACACCCTGGGGACAGGTAAGCCTTCCGTCCCAGCCCGAGGTAAGGCAAAGGCCCCGCGCCTCCCGTCACCACCAACGCCACGGCCCTATCCGGTACACTGCCATCCACCTCGGGCATGGGGGCCGTGAAGAGGTTGGCGCCCGAAGCGGGAGGACGCGTCAGCCCGAGCCCCGCCGCTTCCAGCACTGTCGCCAGTTCCGCAGCAAGGTCGCGACTCACAGCCACACCTTGCGAAAGCGCACCACGCCCTCGCCGTCCACTGGTTCATCCACTGCCACGGGACGCCGGGCCCGGTTGAAGTCGGACACGTCCTCTCGTGACAACCACAGGCAATGTTGAAGTGTCAGAGGTGCATCAGTGTAGATGACGTGCGAGGCAAGGTGCTCGTTGCCGCTCGCGTCGCGGATGAGTCGCCGGCTCGGTTGCACGCGCGCCCGCGACGAGGACACCGGCCCTAGCATGGGCTTGCCGTGGGCATCCCGTCCCGTCACCAATGCGTAGGAGATGATCTGACGGAACCTGTCCGAAGGCGATGCCATCAGCTCACCCGGTGGAGGACGTAGGGCGCGAGCAGGGCCCGAGCCGCGCCTGGAATGGGACTCTTCCCCTCGGCCTTCGCGGCGAAGTAGCTGACGCTCCAGTCGCCAATGGACTCACTGGCCACCATGGCGTCGACACCTCGCGAGCGGTAGAGCTGAACGGCCGTGAGGACGGCGGCCTCCTGCACGTCCTCGGGAAGCGTCACAATCAGGGCACCGTCGAGCGTCCACTGTCCTGGGGTGACATAGCCCCCGTCGTAGACGACGCGGAGCCCATCCTCGCTGCCCTCGAAGTCCCCGAGCGTCTCCGACACGCCGCCGCCCGAGCGCACTGTCGCGCGCCATACGCCGCGCCTTCGCCTCAACATGCCGGACGCGGCTAGGCCGCCGGCAATCTCGTACTCCTCGGCGGAGACCTGGTTGCCACCCTCCCAGACGCCGGAGACGGCCAGGACGGGAGGGCGCTCCAGGAGAAGCAAGGGTCGCCCGTAACCAGCCGGGTACTCCACGAGGCCCAGGCCCCGCTCGAAGACCCGGCCGCAGTAGCCCGCCACGGCTCGGCTTGCCGCTGTGACGAGCACCTCCACGCGCGGAGACATGGGGATGCCCAAGTCATCCGCAACTGTGGAGGCAAGACAGAGGTCCGCAACGGAGGGCATGGCTCACCGCACCGGGAACTCGTCGGCGCCGCCGAGGACGAGAGCCGCGCCCCATTGCGCGGTGTCCGTGCTCGCCGCCGACAAGTCGGGCGTCACCTTCATACGGAGGAAGCGCTTGCGGTTGGCGACGCGCAGGTCCACCCGGAGGCAGAAGGCTTGAGGCGCGGCGCCACCGGCCACCACCGTCACGGCATTGGCCAGCGTCTCATCCGCGCCAAACGCCGTCCCGTCCTCGGACTCGGCCAGCTTCACCGTGGCCTTGAGCGTCTGGCCGGCCGCACAGTTGGTGCTTCCCGTGAGGAGGAGCTGCGCGGAGTCGAACCCATTGCGGTCCACGGCACCGCTCGTCACCTCGGCGGCGTCGCCAGTCCCTCCCGCCGTGAGCGCACCACCAGCCACTCCGACGGCTTTGTAGAAGACTTGAAAGTCCTGCGTGTTCGCGTGCATTGAGATTCCTTCCCAACATCAGAAAAGCTGCCACCCCTCCAGACGAGGAGCCGCATGTGAACAATCGACCGGAGGGTCCGACGCACCGCCACGATTCATGGCGTGTGGGTACTTCTGTGGTATCGATGAAGTGTGACGGCACACCGAGTCATCATCCCCGCGCGGGTTCAGAAGCAACTGCTAGAGCTTCCGGGAGACGTCCGCCCTCATGTCGAAGCCTTCTTGGCGAACGTCGCAACGCTGCTGGGAAGCGTGGACCATGCGCTGCTCCTCAACTCCATCACGAAAGCGGAAGATGGGTTTGTTGCGACCATTGTTGGCGTCCGCATCAAACTCAGTGTGGACACCGACATGCGCATGGCAATGGTCCAGAGCGTCGAACAGCTCCCTCGGGAGCTGTAGCCGCTCAAGTAACTAAGCCGCGACGACGCCAACGCGCTCAGTAGCCCTTGCGCTCCGAGAACGCCTTGTCGTGCCGCAGCTTGAAGTCCCCTCGGCAGATTCCCCGGAGCGTCGTCTCGTCGTACTCGGCGCGGACGTCGTGCTCGGACAGCACCAACTCCGTGTCCACGCCGTAGAGCAGCTGGTCCCAGGTGCCGAAGAGGATGCGGCTCGGCGCAATCCGCGTGGACGCCTTGTAAGGGAAGCCTCGCAGCGTGCCCCGGTTCAGCATCTCGTCCCGGAAAATCCACGTGCCGCCGTCCTTCAGCCCGAGCAGCGCCGTCTCCCGTGTCGGGTGCAGCAGGAAGCCCGGACGCCGCAGCTTGATGTTCGCCTTGAGGACGTCCTCCACCATGCCGTCCACGTCCGCGAGGTAGTGGTCCGCGCTCGTCCCGCTCCGGGCCTTCGAGTGCGAGGAGTCCATCTGCGCCAGGACGCCCTTGGGGTTGGGGCCCTGGCCGTCCCCGTTGAGAGCCGCCTCGTCCATGCCGTCCGCCGCCGCCTCGCGGAAGTCCTCGGCCACGCCCGCGTCACCCACCGCCGGGTTGCGCAGAAGGTCGTTGGAGATGTCGGCCAGAATCATCGCCTTGTGGGCCTTGAGCACTACCTTCCCGTGGGAAGGCTGCGTCTTCTCCACCTTCTCGCCTTCGCCAATCCACTTGAAGGTGACGCTCCCGGTCTTCTTGCCGAAGTGCAGCTCCCCCTTGAAGGGCACGGTGCGAGCGCCCAGCGCCAGGACGACGGAGTCAGGCCGGAGGAACTCAATCATCTCCCCCGCCTCCTGCACCGGCACCAGCACGCCCGCCGAGCTGAAGACGCTCTCCTGCACCGCCTTCTGGACGTCAGCGCCACCGAAGCGCTTGGCCTGCTCCAGCACCGCCTCGCGCGTCGGGTTGCGGCCCGCGTTGACGACGGCCTTCAGGTACGCGCCGAAGCCGTTCACACTCTTCAGGATGCCGGAGACCTGGCTGTCCTCGGGCTTGGACTTCGCGCCCATGAGGCCCGCCAGCCCGTCACGCTGTCCCTTGGCCTGCTCCATCAGCTGCGCGGCCACGAGAGGGCCCAGGGACTTCGCCACTTCCTGCATCTGCTCGGGGGTCATCGCATCTCCTTGAAGTGCTGCAAGAGGGCCTCGGCCGTGTGCTTGGCCAGGGCGTTGACGTCGGGGGCTGGAGGGGGCGCGGCGTTGCTCCGCTCGCGCTCATCGAGGGTGGCGACCACGGCCTTCGCCACGTCCTGGATGAAGGCGGCGCGCTCGTCGGCCAGTTCCTTCACCCTCACCGCGCGTTGGTTTCCGGGAATCGTGACAACGGAGATTTCGAGCAACTCCTGTTGCTCGCAGTCGAATCCGCCGCGCTCGTTCTCATGGTAGCGGTGCATGAGGTAGCGCACCGACACTGCATTCAGGATGCCGCGCGCGACCTTGCTCTCCACCTTCCGGGCGAAGTCGTCATCCTGGTCGAACTCGATGTCCACCAGGAGGGCATCGCCCTGCACGTAGGCGCGCCCCTTGCCGATGGGCAACACGTCCTTGCGGCCCGTGCCGAACAGGCCGCCGGAGCCATCGTCGTGGTTGTAGAGGACGACGGGGTTGGCGTTGAAGGCGTCCAGCATCCAGCCCTGGACGCTCAACCTGTCGTTGTAGCGGTCGAAGTCGCCGTCGTTGGCGCGGAAGGTATGGAGCCTCGGCGCACCCTCGGCGGGTGCGGGGGCGTCCTTCTGGACGGTGAAGAGGCGGGCTCTGGAAAGAGGTGCGGGCATTCACCTCTCTTTATGGGGACGCTTTCCGCCTCTGGCTCGGGGCTCCGAGAGCCGACGAGCTAGCCCATGGCCACCGAGTACCCGCCAAGAAGGCGTCCATCACCTGGAGCGAATGCAGCGGCACAGCGCCGTTCCGACCTTGGCATGTCCTAGAGTCCTGGTTGATGTGGTCACGTACCCACATGGGGCATTACTCACCCCATTCAGAGACAAGCCAGCGCTCCCATCTACCACTCGTGACAGTAAGATGATGTGTCGCCTATGGTTGTCCGATGGAAATTCGAGACATTACCGACGAAGAGGCGCAAGCAATCCTAGGCTACGAAGAGGGTCACTTCAGGGATGTCAAAGCTCGGGAGGTTCAGCCAGCAAAGCTCTCAATGAGCATCTCTGCCTTCGCCAATACCGCAGGTGGCGAACTCTTCATTGGCATATCTGAGACTCGCAACGACGAGGAGAAGACCACAAGTTGGCGTGGATTTACAGATCAGGAAGCTGCAAACGGGTTCCTCGCGATGATTGAGGGCCTGGGCGGGCCAGACCTTTGTCAGCCCCGCTTTCTTTCGTGCAAAGGACGAGATGGCTACGTCCTCCATTTGGTGGTCCAAAAAACCCGCCAGATTGTGAAGGCCACCAATGGAACGCCCTACGTGCGTCGAGGGGCACAGAAACTGCCCGTTGTAGGAGAGGATGCACTGCGCCGCCTTGCACTGGACAAAGGAATTGCGACCTATGAAGACGAGACAGTCAGAGCACCTCTCGATGAAGTTACGAACTCCGTTACGGTGCTCGAGTTTTTGCTCTCAGAGGTTCCCACCGCCGAACCAGATCGCTGGCTTCGGTCGCAGTTTCTGATTCACGCAGACAACCCGACCGTTGCCGCAACGCTTCTGTTTGCGGATGAGCCCCAGGCGATTCTCCCCAAGAGATCTGCCGTCAAAATCTTTCGATACAAGACCGTCGACGAAGACTTGAACAGAGACTCTCTCGCCTTCGACCCCTTGACAATCGAAGGCCCCATCTACGACCTAATTAAAAAGGCAGTTAGCGAAACCAAGGACATCGTAGAGGGCATTAAGAAACTTGGGGCCGGCCGCCTTGAAGCCGTGAGCTACCCTAATGAGACTCTGCATGAAATTATAACCAACGCGGTCCTTCATCGCGACTACAGCATCGCAACGGACATTCAGATCCGCATCTACGACGACCGCATCGAGGTGCATAGCCCAGGGCGGCTGCCCGGCCATGTTACTGTTGGGAATATGTTGGAGGAGCAATTCGCCCGGAACCCAAAACTGGTGCGACTCATCAACAAGTTTCCCAACCCGCCAAATAAAGATGTTGGCGAGGGCCTGAATACAGCCTTCCAGGCCATGCGGAAAATTCGACTTCAGGAGCCAGAGGTAATCGAGAAGGACCAGTCAGTAGTCGTCTATATTCGCCATACACGGCTTTCTACTCCCGCGCAAATCGTCATGGAGTATGTCGAGAAGAACCCATTCATCACAAACCAACTCGGCCGAGAGATTACTGGACTCAGACGAGATGTAGAGATGAAAGACGTTTTTGTAGCCCTTCGAAAGCAGGGGCTTTTGGAGCAGGTTCCTGGGAAGCGTGGTCGAGCGACATCGTGGCGTAAGGCGCAGGCTCCAGCGCCCACCACAAAATAACTGTTCGACCATGACGCCGGGCTCCAGGAAAACACGCGACAAGAAGGGCAAGCAGAAGAATGCAATGCCCTTTCCATCAGCCCCATGACTTCTCCAGGAAAGGTGCGTCGGCATTCGCCTGCGACACTGGGCCAGAGGCACATCCATCAGCCTGCAATACAGAGAGTGCCTGACCTCTCGTTGACTGACCCGGCATCGGCAACGGATATCCCTGCCGGTTCGGGTCGGGCCGCAACCCCGCCAGCTCTCGCCATTCGTCGTAGCTGAAAGCTTCCGGCATTGTGTCCATGACGCGGAGCTGGTGCTCGCGGTCCGCAGGCACAGGGCTGTCGTAGTCGAGGATAGCCCCTTCGTCGCCCAGGAGCGGCATCAGTCGCATTTGGTACTCGGTGCGCAGGAACTCCATGCGCGGAAGCGTCGCCTGCTCGGCAAGGTTCTCCCGCGCCGCGAATGCCGTGGCCTTGTTGGAGCTGGAGATGTCTCCGACGATTTCAGGGGGCACCCGGAAGGTCATCCGGACGAAGTCCATCAGGAAGCGGCGCAGCTCCACCAGCTGCATGTCCTTGAAGCTCGTGTCGAGGCGCGCAAACGTCACCTTCCCGCTGGTAATGAGCAGCTTCCCTGCCTTGTCCGGCCCCTGGTGCTCGCGGGCCAGCGACTCTTTGAATGCCTTCGCGCCCGCGCTGTTCGCATCGGACAGGCCCTCAATCGAAGCGATGGCCGGCGGCAGCATGTTGTTCCAGAAGGACGTCTTGAGGAACCGCGCCACGTACTCGTCGGTATCCAGCTCGTCCCCCAGCGCGTAGGCCGGACCGATGCCGCGCCCCATCGGGTCCTCCGGATCCAAGCTGCGCAGGTGCAACACATCGCTGGCTGGAATCTCCCGCGACACCTTACCCACCGTCACCGTGTACGTGCGTTGCTCGCGAGGCACGTCCAGCGCGGGCAGCCGCGTGACCGTGCTCGGCGGCACCGGCCAGAAGCCCACAGGCACCCCGCCCACGCGCTCCAGCACCAGGAATGCCTCGCCCACCAAATCCAGGTACACCTGAACGAGCTTCGTCACGCTGCGTCCGGTGAGATGATCGTTCGGGTCCGAGAGCAGCTTGATGACGGGATGGTCGGGAACCTCCTGGGCCTCGCCTGCTTCCAGCATCGCCTTCAGTCGCCCGGCCCGGACTTCTCGCGTGGCACTTCGCAGCGCGTAGTCCTTCACGGGCTGCCCGTCCTTCTGGACGCGCCGATAGACGCGCCACTGCACGCCCGCCACCGAGTCGGCCACTACGTCCACACACGCGCGGAGCCACGGCATTTCCCGGTAAGCAGCGAGGAGCTGCGACGTACCTCGGCGGGGCGGCGCCTGCTGCCAGCGCGCCAGCTCCAGCCCCGTCCCCTTGCGCGGCTCGCGACTCACCGCCGCCTTCATCCGCTCCCAGAAGCCCATCGCCACCCTCACAGACAGAAGAAGGAATCCGCGAACACCAGCTCATGGACGCCCCACAACAGGGCATCCACGCGGTCATCGCGGCGGCCGTTGATGCCGCTGAACTTGGAGAGCTGGGACTCGAGCTTCGGGAAGCCGCCCACCAGTTCGATGCGCCCCGTCTCGGCCAGCGCGCTCACCGGCTCGGCGCGCTTGGACTTGGCCTCGCGTGCGCGCACCGGCTTCACGTTGACGTGGACTCCCATCTCGGAGGCCACCGTCTGAATCGTCGTCTCCACCATCTCCCCGCCCGAGTTCACCTCGGCAACCAGGGCGTCACACCCGAAGGCGAGGTACTCGCGAATCGCGGCGGCGGCCCACTCGCGCGGCGAACCTCGGAGGCTTGCGTCCTTGAGCACTGAAACGCGTTTGAGTGACGCGCCGTCCGTCCCCACCACGGGACTGTTTCTCACTCCCTGGACGATGATGCCCGTCTCGTCCGAGCCCGTCTCACTGGTGGGCGCAGGGTCCACGGAGACGATGCGACGCTCCAAGCTGCGCGCGTATTCGTGAGCGTCCGCCTCAACGCGGCCCCACTTCGCGGAACCGAAGATGGCTCCCGGCACATCCATCAGCAGCTTGCCGAGGACTTCCTGTTGGCCCCAGCGCGTGTTCATCAGCGCCTTCATGGTGGCAACGGCACTGGGTGCCAGGTTCGCGCGGTTGGCCAGCGAGGAGCCCGTCCGCAGCACCACTCCAGGCCGAAGCGCCTTCGTCTCCGCGTCGGAGAAGAGAAGCTCCTCCAACTTCTTCAGCGGGCGCGGAGTCCCCGTCAGGAGCAGTTGGGGCGGGTTCGCAGCGGTGCCGATGCGCAGCACCATGGGGAGCTGGTCCAGCGCCGCCATCTCATGCTTCCAGGAGGCCGGCTCATCACCCCAGGCCCAGCCGCAGTTGGGCCCGCGCAGCCTGTCCGGCTTATCCGCCGAGTAGCAGATGGCATAGACGCCGTTGGGCCACGTAACGCGCCTCTTGCTGGGCTCGTACACCGGCATGAACCACGGGGGCGACAGGGCGAGGATGCCGCTGGAGCCGCGAATCATGGTGTCGCGCACGTCCGCCGCCGTGGGGCCGATGAGCGCTCCAATCGTCTTGGCCTCGCGGGCCTTCTGAATCACCCAGCGCGCGCCCGACCAAGTCTTGCCGAAGCCGCGCCCGGCCAGGATGAAGCACGTGGCAAACGAGGCCGGCGGCATCTGCTCTCGCCGCGCCCAGAAGTCCAAGTCATGAACGAGCGTCTCTACTTCGGGATGGGTGAGCCGACCGAAGAGACGCGCGAGGCCCTGACGGGTGCGTGCCTGCTTCACCAGGAACGCGGCCGGGGACTCATCCGGAGCGAGGTGGTCCACCAGCACCGAGAAGCGCGAGCACCGAGAGTCAGCCGACATGGTCGTCCTCCTCGTCTGCGTTGGTGGAGCTGGAGGCGCTCGCTTCGGGCTCGGGCGCGTCCGGGAGGAACCGGCCCAGGCGCTCCATCAGCAGCTCGCGCAGGGCCTTCTCGTCGGCGGCCTTGTCCTCGGGCGCCTGCACCTCGACGTTGTCGCGCCTCCCGTAGAGGTCCGGGAAGCGACGCGAGAGAAGCCACTGCACGTGCTTGGGGTTGTGCGACGCGGCGGCCTGGAGCATGTCCGTTGCCCCGGCCATGAACTTCGCTTCCGCCTCGTTCACCGAGAGGAAGAAGTCTCGATACAGGCCGCGCTGTTCTCCAGCGCCTCGGTGATACCAGCGCGAGAGGGTGTGCTCCTCGACGCCCACGAGGCCGGCAACGGCGCGGCGGAACAGGCCGCGCTCCAAATGGGCGCAGATGTCAGCTTGCAACTCGGGGGTGAGCTTCGTTGGACGAGCCATTCATCCCCTTCAATGGGGACGCTTTCCGCGACTGGTCCGGAGTTCTCTTCAAACTTTCATTCAGCGGGCCGAACAAAACCCGAGAGGGCCCTGGCGTTTTCTTGAAGTTTTTCAAGCGTGGGGGTCCGCCGAGCAAGACAGGAACGGGCCCACCGTCCAAAATTCGGACCCGGGGGGCTCGCTAAGTCCAGCTACAGGTTTCACATGTAGGACAAGATCTCACCGAGCGACCTGGGCGAGCCGAGCGTTGCACGCCGCGATGTCCGAGCAGAACACGCGCCAGACGCGCGAGAAGGCCCCGCCCTCGCATGTTTCGGTGACGTCGAGCCTTCCCCGCCCCTTGCGCACCAGGAAGCCACAGAGGGCGCACCGAGCCGCGTACCTGTTGCGACGCAGCTCCGGTGCCCTGTCCGCACACGCGAGGTGACGTGGGCCTGTCGCCAACTCGTAGGCGATGCGCTCGCCCTCCAGGATGGGCGCGCCACATGCCGCGCAAGGCCCGCCCTTCCCGGCGACGAGAACCGGCACTAGCGGAGCCTCTCTCTCAGATGCTCGCGCAGCTCGTCATGAGCCACGGCCAGCAGTTCCTCGACGCGTCGACGGGACATGCACCACCGCGCAGCCAGGGCGCGTGTCCCCTCGCGCGGCATGCCGATGCCGTAGGTGCGTGAGAGCAACTCCGCCAGTTGGGGCTCCAGCTCCGCGAGGGCGCGCTGCACAAGGACGCACCTCTCATGCGCGATGAGGAAGTCCTCCAGCCTGTCCATCTCTTGGGCGAGTCGTTCGTCATGCTTGCGCGTCGCGGACCTGGAGAGCCCCTGCTCTGGCGCGTCTCGGCTGATGAGGTCCACGGCCCGCTGCCACTTGCCCTTGCCGCGCTGGGCCCGGTCCGGCAGACACACGTCCGCTCGGTGCAGGCGGATTTGGTCCATGATGGCGCGCCGCGCTCGCCACTTCACCCACGTCCTGAAGCTCTGCTCTCCGCGCTTCGCGCGCTGATACGTCTCCACGGCCTTGATGGCTTCCATCGCCGCGACTTGGAAGAGGTCTTCCCGCGACAGGGAGCCGCGTGCCTTGTCGAACTCACCCGCGAGCTTTCGCAGCAGGGGCATCAGCATGTCCAACAGCCGGTTGGAAAGCTCTCGCTCGGACTTGGCGTCGCCCTCTACCCGGCACGCGCGAATCGCGAGGACCGTCGTATCAATCCACTCCCGCGACTCGCGCGGACCACGCCCACCACGCACCGACTGTTCGTCTCCCCGGGAAGACGCTTGTTTCACCGGACCTCTACCGCACAGCATGACTGCCCCCTACGACTCGCATCGTTGTGAAACACGCACGGAACACCGAACTCGAAGGCAACGGCATCGCTAAGCAAAGCGTCTGCCATTTCACGCGGAGAACAGTGGCTCGCGCTGCGAGCAACACCACGGCGAGCACACGAAGCGCCCAGGCGCGCGGCAGGCCATCGCCCACGACGAGGGGGACTCGAAGGACGCAACGTAGCGCCCGTCTCTGACAAAACGTCTCAACCATGCTGAAGAGGACAAAGCCCATGTCTCTACTTATGGGGACACTTTCCGCGAGTGGCCCGCATCCGGAGCCGAAAAGTGGGCCTCGCGCACTCCCAGGCGAGCGGATTTCAATCCCTTCCTATGTAACTCTTCCTTCAAGACTCTCTTTCAAGAGAAGAGAGATGAGGTAGTAGTAGGGAATATAAGAACACACGCGAGAGGAACGAGGAGAGGGAAGTCCCGGCCCCCCCTCGGTGCGCTGGTGCCGGTTGCGGCGGACGGGGAGGGCTGCCGCTCGGGGCTTGGAAAATGGCTTGAAAATCCCCGCCTGAACCAGTCGCGGAAAGCGTCCCCATTAAGCATGGTGTGACCCCTTCTCTCGCGTCCTCGCCCCTTCCCGCCCCCTCGGCAGACCCGTGCGTTGCCCAGGTGCGTGCGCTGTTTGCCTCTCGTCCGAGCGAAGCTCTCACTCCTGGCGAAATCGCACTCTCTCTGGGAGCGGAAGACAGGCACGTGAGGCATGCCGTCGAGTGGCTTGCTCAGTCGGGCGAGCTGTCCGTGGGCGTGCGACGCGTTGCTGGCCGTCGAGGCGCGCCTCCCCGCGTCTTCTCGCTGCGCACTCCGGCCCGTGAGACTCCATCCGAGCCGCGAGACGGGCGGATGCGGGTGGCCTTCTTTGACAACGTCCGAGACAACGAGCCCAAGTCCCAGGACGTCACGTGGGACGAGCTGAAGCAGCTGCTCACCACGCCTACCGTCACGTCCTGCGCGCCGTGCATCGGCCACAGGTGCCCCGCGAAGCTGGAGCAACGCGGCTGGGCCCCCGTGGACATGGGCCCGTTGCGCCGGGACGACCATGTCCGCACCGTGACAGTGGCTGTCTTCGATTTGGACGGTGTCTCGTCGGAACAAATCAACGCCGCGTCCGCGAAACTCGAAGGGTATGCGGCCATTGTCCACACGACGCATGGCCACCGGCCTGGCGCCAATAGCCTGCGTGTCGTCGTCCCCCTGAGCCGTCCCGTCCTCCCCTCCGAGTGGAAGCAGGTGCGCGAGGCAGCGGAGCGACTGCTGGCCCTGCCTGCGGACCCGAATACAAAAAATCCCTCTCGCATGTACTTTCTGCCGAATAATTCGGGCGAACACGAATTCGTCGCCAATTCCTCCGAGGGCCGAGCGCTCGACGTGGATGCCCTTCTGGCGACGAGGCCCCCCGCGAGCCCTGCGCCTCCTCGCATCGCCGTGGCGGACCTCAACGGACCGACAGACGTCTACGAGCTACGCGCCAAGCTGCGCCGCGTCCGACAGCCCGAGCACGCCGAAATCATCCGCCGCGCGCTGGCTGGGGAGCCGCTCGCCGCACAGGGCATGCAGGACAACACGCTGAACAAGCTCATGTCGTCCACCGCCTTCGCCTTGCCGCTGGAGACGCCGGAGGAAATCGTCCTGGAGCTGTTCGGCGCGTGCTTCGCCGCAACGGACTGGGGCGAGGGCACCGAGCACCTGCGCGAACAGGCCCTCCTCAAGCTGCGCCGACACCGAGAGCGGCGAAGGGAGAGCGACGCGAAGCGCTTCTCTGACAACGAGGCCCTCTGGACGTCCCTCGGCACCAAGAAGCCCGCCCCGTCCGTGCCCGTCAACGAGGTGGCCGAGGAGGACCCGGACGCGTGGAGGAAGGAACTCATCACCATCGAGACGCCCACCGGCACGCGCCTGAAGAATTGCGAGGCGAACCTCCACACGGTGCTGACGCTCTCGCCCGAGTGGCGAGGCACCATCCGCTTCAACGCCGTCACGAAGGACTTGGAATACTCCGGCGGCCCGTTGCCCGAGGGAACTCCCGTCGAGGGGATGGACGGGGACATCGCCTTCTGGTTCCAGCGAAGTGAGTACGGACGCCTGGGCCTGTTTCCGCGCGCCGCGCACGTCCGCGAGGTGCTGCGCCAGGTGGCCATGAAGAACACCTATGACCCGCTGCGCGATTACCTGGAGGGCCTCACCTGGGACGGAGTCCCTCGCGCGGACACCATGCTGGAGCACTTCTTCGGCGCCCAGGGCGACGTCGAGCACCTGCGCACCATCAGCGGGAAGTGGCTCATCAGCGCCGTGGCCCGCGCCCTACGGCCGGGCTGCAAGGTGGACACGGTCCTCATCCTCGAAGGTCCCCAGGGACTCAAGAAGTCCTCGGCTTTCCGCGTCCTCGCGGGGGAGTGGTTTTGCGACGCGCCCATCAACGTGAGGGACAAGGACAGCGCCGCACTGGCGGGCCGCAACTGGCAGATTGAGCTTGCCGAAGTGACGACCGTGCGCGCCGCTGACGCCGAGGAGATGAAAGCCTACGTGTCGCGCAACGAGGACACCTACCGTCCTCCCTATGGACGCGTCACCGTGCGAGCGCCGCGCCGCTGCGTCCTCGTGGGCACCACGAATTCCGCCGAGTACCTGCGCGCGGACCCGAGTGGCTACCGCCGCTGGTGGCCCGTGCGGTGTACGCGAATCGACCTTGAGGGGTTGAAGCACGCGAGGGACCAGCTCTGGGCCGAGGCCGTGGTGCGCTTCAAGGAAGGGGAGGAATGGTGGCTGGACAATGAGGAAGCACAGCGCGCGGAGAAGCACGCCCAAGAGCGAAGCGAGACCGACGGCGGCCCGGACGAAACGATTCTCCAGTGGGTGTTGAGCTTGCCGCCCGAGAGGCGCAACGAGGTGACTACGGAGCTGGTGGCCCGCGACGCGCTACTCCTCACGACGCCTGGGCAGATTCCGCGCGGCGTCCGCCTCGACATTGGGCGCGCCTTGCGACGCCTCGGCTTCCAGCGCACCCAGCGGCGGATTGCCGGCGTGCAGACGTGGGTCTACCTGCCGCCGGAGAACATCCGAACCGCGCCCCAGCAGGCCCCCGGTATGACACGTCCCTGTCCCGTGGCGAGACTCGCACCTGGGAAGGCAGCCACGCAGGTGTGAAGGCACTTTGACAGCGGCCGAGCATTCGGGCGTACTCGACCAGTTGTGTCATATCGCTGGCATCTCCCGCTTCAGCATCCTGGGTTCAGGTGGGCAATGACGAGCACGAACAAACTCAAGCAGCAAGAGACCGAGAAGCGCCATATCGACGAGTTTCTTCGGCGCATAGGACTCAACGCGAGCGTCGAAATGTACTGCGATGCGCCCGATGCCGTTCTCCTCGTGGATGGGCGCCGAGTAGGTTTGGAGCACTGCGAGTTGACCGAGCAGGAGCTTGCCTCCACCCAAGCAAACATTCGCTCCTTTGCGAGCACCTTGCTTCGTGAACTGAAAAAGCTCGACCTCCCAGAGCACTTCACCGTGGGGGTCCAGGTAGACCCTACATCACCGTTCTACCTCAAGCGTTCCCAGGTTGATGAACTGGCCGAGCGAATAGCGCCATTCATCTTCGCGCAAGCGTCGCTCCTGAGCGCAGGCGCAATTGCCAGCATTAACTCCGTAGCGCTTTCTCACCATGGATTCGCGGACATTGAGTTCATCACGATTCAGCAGCTCCCTCGTGGAAATCCGCTAGGCCATCCCGACGTTCAGGCATACCCGGGCCACTGGGGACCGGGCGCGGCGTCGGCACAGGCAGCAGTCAAAGCGAAGGAGCAACGACTCTCGGCCTATAAGACAGCCCAGTCTCTCAATGAGGTCTGGCTGCTTCTCGTCACTGGCGAATCATGGATCCAGGCGACGGATTCAGCGCTGACAGAGGGGCTCAAGGTCACATCGACTTTCGACGCAGTCTACCTGCTGGACACGAGAACCAACCAACTCCGGCGGATAGACACTCGCGCGGACGAGTAAGCAGCAGGCGCGACCCGCCCATGTTCGGCTCCTCAAGCCTCTCGACATGCACGCGGCTCAACAAAACCGCGTTGGCGTGAACCACTCGCGGAAAGCGTCCCCATTGAATAGAGTGTGGACGCTCCTGCACTTCAGCCCGCCGAGGGCCCCCGTCGCCGCGCCGTGGAAGGGGGCGTCCTCAACTTCCTCTCCGTCTCGCAGCTGAAGCAATTCAGCCTGTGTCCGCGCCGCTGGTACTTCGTCAAGGTGCTGCGCCTGCCCGAGCCGGAAACCAAGGCTCAAGCCTTGGGTGTCGAGGGGCACTCGCAACTGGAGCACTACCTCCGCACGGGCGAGGACGTCCTGGGCGACGTCGCGCGGGCAGGCCGCCACCTGCTTCCAGCTCCGGGCGCGGACCTACTGGTTGAAGAACCATTCGGCACGCCCTCGCCACTGTCGGCGGACGGTGTCCCCTTCATCGGACACATCGACCTCATCAACCAGCGCCGACTCTCGGAAGGCGTGCTGCGCGTCACGGACCACAAGTTCTCGTCCAACGTGGCTCGCTACGGGGCGACGCCCGCGCAGCTGTCCGACGCGAGCACCGAGGCCGGATTGCAGATGGTGGGCTACGGCGTCTGGGCGGCCCTCTCGGACGCGCGCTTCCCAGGTGTCCGCGTGCTGGAGCTGGAGCACCTCTACTTCCAGACGCGCGGCGCGAAGCGCGCAGCAAGCGTGTTGGCCTCGGTGAGCGTCGAGCACGTCACGCGCGAGTGGACAGAGAAGGTCGTCCCCATGGTGCGCCGCATGCGCGAGGTGGCCCGCGCCATGCGCACCGCTGACGCGCCGCCCAACTTCAGCGCCTGCGAGAAGTACGGCGGGTGCCCCTTCAAAGCGCAGTGCATCTCCGGAGAACGCACCATGTCCCTGTTGAACCGCTTCATTCCCAAGCCCCAGGCCACCGACACCGCCGCGCAGCTCCCGCTCACCGTGCCCCACCAGGTCATCCCCGAGCCTCTCGGGACGTGCGACAGGTGCGGCGAGGCCCTGACGCCGGAGAACACCAGCAAGCTCCGCTCGGGCGAGGTGCTGCATGTGTCCTGCCCTGGTGCCGAGGTGGCCGCCGTGCTGCCCCCGGACGCTCCGGCCGCCTCCCCTACCCTCCCCCCTGATGCCGCGCCGAAGCGTCGTGGACGCAAGCCGAAGGTTCTGGCCTCTCCGGAGCCCGCCGAGCCCCAGGAGCCCGTCACCAGTTCGCACACGGCGCCGAGCCCCCAGCACGAGCGCCTGCGCCTCTTCGTGGACTGCGTGCCCAACATGCCCGCCGCGTCGCTGTCCGAGTACGTGGCGAAGGTGGCCGCCCAGGTGAGTGAGGCAGGCGGAGTGGCGGACCTGCGCTTTGCTGGAGCCGAGAGCACGCTGGGATTCGGCAGGTGGAAGGGGGCGCTCTCCATGGCCATCCGCAACGCGCCGCCAGCCCCCGGTGCCTACGCCGCCCTCGGCCTCGCCCACTCGGAGCTGCTGCAACTCGCCGTCGAGGCCCTGGAGCCCCTGTGCGGCCCTGGTGACTTCGTGCGCGGCGCTCGCTGAAGAGGCTCGAGATGCGGCTACTTGAACGACTGGGCGTCACTCCCACGCCCTCCAGCCCCCCGCCGCCCGAGGAGCGCGCTCCGGTCTACGGGCGCTCTCCCGTGGGCTACTCGGCGGACCTCGGCCGCATCCTCGCCCTGCCTCGGCGGAACCTCGCCACCGCGTACACAGCGGCGGACATCGAGGCGCTGGAGGCCCAGCTACGCGCGCCGCCCGGTCCGTGTAGCTGCGCGAGCATGTCCCCGCCGCGCCCCTGCCCTACGCAGTTGCGGCGGGTACAGGCCCAGGCACTTTTG
Source organism: Myxococcus qinghaiensis (assembly GCF_024198215.1). Lineage (GTDB taxonomy): Bacteria > Myxococcota > Myxococcia > Myxococcales > Myxococcaceae > Myxococcus > Myxococcus qinghaiensis. Next base: position 134,025 of record NZ_JAKCFA010000005.1, on the reverse strand, counting down.
GAGGCACCGCGCGTTGGTGGCCTCCTGGCGCCCATCGGCACGGGCCACGGCAAGGAGCTGACAACCTTCCTCATGCCCATGGTGATGCCGGGCTGCCGCGTGGCCGTCCTCTTCATCCCCGCCAACCTCTTGCCGCAGTTCCAAATCGAGTGGAGCTACTACGGCGCGCACTGGCGGCTTCCCAACCTCGCGGGCGGCAGGTGGTTCCGCGCGGGTCTGCCGGTGCTCCACGTCGTTTCGTACAACAAGCTCTCCAGCCAGGAAGCGACGAACCTCCTGGAGCGCATCCGCCCGGACCTCGTCATTCTCAACGAGGCGCACAACCTCAAGGACCCGAAGTCCACGCGCACGGACCGATTCCTCCGCTACTTCGAGGAGCACCCACGGACGCGCCTCGTGGCGCTGTCCGGCACCTTCGCGTCCAAGAGCATCAAGGACTACGCGCACCTCTCGCGCCTGGCGCTCGGTGAGGGCTCGCCCTTGCCGCTCGCACACCACGTCGTCGAGGAATGGGGAACAGCCCTGGACCCGGGCAAGGTGGTGGCCCCTCCTGGCGCGCTGGAGCGGCTGTGCGAGCCCGACGAGCACGTGCGCGAGGGATTTCAGCGCCGCCGCAACGCGACGCGCGGCGTGGTGGCCACTGAAGAGAGCGCCCTGGACAAGCCGCTCGTCATCCGCCCGCGTTACCCGGGACCCGTGCCCGCGCAGCTCCTCGCCTTCATCGAGCTGGCGCACGCGGGCGAGCGTCCGGACGGAGAGCAGTTCCAAGAGCAGCTCCAGTCCGTGTCCTGCGCGCGGCAGCTGTCCGCTGGCTTCTTCCACCGCTGGCGCTACCCGCGATGCGAGCCGCCGGAGCTGATTGAGAAGTGGTTCGCGCGGCGCAAGGCGTGGAACAAGGAAGTCTGGGGAGAACTCAAGGGCGAGCGCCGCGAGCACCTGGATTCACCCGGGCTGCTCACCAAGGCCGCCATCCGCGCGCACATGACACCGCCCTATGAGGGCGACAAGCCCGTCTGGCACGCGGGAACGTGGGCGGAGTGGGTGGAGATTCATGCCGCCGTGAAGCCCGAGCCCCAGGCCGTTTGGGTGTCGGACTTTCTCGTGAAGGACGCGGCAGAGTGGGCGCGCTCGCGGGTGGGAATCGTCTGGGTCGAGTACCCAGAACTGGGCGAGCGCATCGCCAAGGCGGCGGGCGTGCCGTTCCATGGCGGGGGCAAAGCCGCGTCCGAGGCCATCATCCGGGAGACGGGAAGACGCTCCGTGGTGGCGAGCATCAAGGCCCACGCCACTGGGAAGAACCTCCAGCAGTTCTCCCGGAACCTCGTAGTGACACCGCCCTCGGACGGAGCCACCTGGGAACAGTTGCTCGCGCGCACACATCGGCCCGGCCAGCAGGCACCATGCGTCGAGGTGGACGTGTGCCTGCATACTCAGGACTACGCCGCAGCATTCTTCACGGCTCGCGAGCGAGCGCAATTTATCCAACAGACGGAAGGTCAGCGTCAAAAGCTACTATCGCGCCCTCTCTTCCCTCTGTAGGGCTCTAGAACTTGCGACAACATCAATCCTGGACCTCCGTCTCGACTTCTCCCAGTTCCTTTCGCAGCACCCAGCCAACGACCTCTTTTTCTGACGCATAATCAAATACACGAACCTCGACCCATTTATAGTGACGAGCAGTTCTCTCCACAAGTTGTCCAGAACGAAGCTCCAAGAGCTTCTCTGACTCCGTTGATCTATGTGACATCAGGAACGTCTTCCGCTCAACCCGAAGAACGAGTCCCTGCCCATCCCGTCGGTCCAGCGTCTTTTGCAGTCGGTCAATCACTTCGTAAAGCCGTGCCGATTCCTCTGCCGTGACACGGTTCCCCTCGAGAACTGCATTGAGCAATGCCTTGGCGTCCTGCCCGCTCTCGACTCCGCTCTTCCTTTGAGCCTGGAATGCGAGCACCGAAAGAACAAACGAGAACATCATGAGATATGGGTTCACGTGTGGGGTCGCACGCATGACAGCGGCATGAGGTGTTCCAAAAATACGAACGCAGACTCGGAACACCACCTCCACAAACAGCCGCCATTGATTCTCAGAAACGCCACCTGGTTCTAGAGTCGTTAGCGACGCGACTTCAGCTACTGCATCAACAACTACAGAATTCTCGCGAGCTTCTGCGAGTTCCACCCCTCCATCTCCCTCTTCATCGATGGATTCGACCCAACTCGCCGCTTCAATAAATCTCTCAACGAGGATGGGATCAAACTTTCCAATGAGCCCAACAGCCGCAAACGTCGAGGCCAAGCTCCCTAATGCAAGAGAATCAGCCACCGACTTGCCAACTTCCGCGACATAAGACGAGAGCGCCCCGCCTACAGCAAAACCAGCTTTGCCAACTAGATTCTCCATCCCCGAGAGACCAGCCACATCCTCAATGGGCGATGCAAACATCTTCTGCAAGGAGGATAGCTGCGAGTAGATCTTAGCATCCAATGGGCTCTCAAACGCAGCACCAATCTTCGCAGCTTGCGCCAACAGAGCATTCTCAAATCCCAGTCGCACGCCACCGGGCCAATCTTGCGCTCCAAGCTTTCCTATCGAGGAAATTAGGCCATTCTGCCATTGCATTATTTCTGGCAGACCAGCTCCCCTGAGTGGCTCATTAAGCCATTTGAGTTGCTTCGCCAATTTGGACAGCTCGAGATGTCCAGCCAAGAATTTCTCACCAGCGAACATGCCCTCCATCTTGGGAATACCAAGTCCATGGAGCGGGTCATGCATCCACGCAAGCTGTTTAGCCAAACCAACCACACTTGCGTCGCTATTCAGTAGCCTCGACGCGCGATTCATTGACTCGATGAGTCCCTTGCTACTCACAAAGAGTTCATCAAACTTCGCCATTCTCTCCTCCTCTGATGCATGCAGCGTTAGCTTCCACGATGTTTGGCCTCAAACCAGGGCGCTCGTCTCATCTCTCACACCGGTCAGTGACTGAGAAGCAACCTATGAGCACACTTCTCTCCTCTTAAGATGATCGCAATAGTCTGCAAAAACGGCCTGCCCCAAGCACGCAAGCACCTGAAATTCCTTCAACCATATGGAGACAGGGGCCGAAGGGACCAGCAAGCACACCACATCAGCACACATGGAGCCTCTTGGCGCCTCGCCTGCTGTGCCACGCCCAGAAAGCGTCCCCATAAGGGAAGGAAAGGACGTCCTCTCGACGTCCCGCCACTCGAATGGGAGCACGGGACATGAGCAACGCAGCACTCGCACGAATCGCCACCTCTCAGGCCGCCCTCGGCGCGCAGTATCTCAAGGCCGGTCGCTACCGACTGGAGGTGCAGTCCATCCGCACCAAGGACGGCTTCAAGGGCCTGTCCGCCATCGCTGAAGTGAAGGTGATGACGTCGGAACGTACCCAGCCCAACACCGAGCCCACGCGGCCCGGCCTCATCACCAGCTACGTGGAGAACCTCTCCGACGCGAAGAAGAACGGAGGGGGGCGCTTCAAGGCGTTCCTCATGGCCCTGGCCGGGGCCGAGGAGCACGAAGTCTCTCCGGACTTCATCGCCAAGTTCACCGAGGCGAAGCAGGCCGGCGCCTTCCTCCTGGTGGACTGCGACGTCTTCCCCAAGACGCTCCCGGAGAAGGACGGCAGGCCCGGCAAGGTCATCGAGGGCTACCGCTGGAGCAACGTGAGCCCCACGGACACGGAGCTGGCCGCCATCGAAGCCAAGCGCGCCGCCGCGAAGCTCCCGCCGCTTGCTGACGCCCTGGGCTGACGTTCCCTTCACCTCTGGACTTCTTGGCGCTCTCCCAGGGCGCCACGGCTGGCCCACGTCACGGGCCTTTCGGCGTTGTGCCTGTCCTCTTCAGCTTCGACACCGAGACGTACCCGATTCAACCCGGCCTCCTGGCGCCGCCGCTCGTCTGCGCCTCCATCGCCCTGGACGCAGTTGGAAGTGAGCAGCTCCTTTCCGCCGCCCAGGCCCGCGCGTGGTTCCGTGAGGCCCTCCGTGCGCCGGACGTCGAACTGACGGGCGCCAATCTCCCGTACGACTTGGGTGTCATGTGCGCGGATGACCCGCGACTGGTGGACGCCGTCTTCGCCGCCGCCGAGGCAGGGCGATTCCACGACGTGGCCATCCGCGAAGCCCTCTTGGACATTGCGCGGGGACTCCATGGCGTGGACCCGGAGACGGGCCGCCCGCTTGGGGACGACGAGGGCGCCCGCTACCCGCTGGCCCTCCTGGTGCGGCGTCACCTCGCCCTCGACATCTCCGCCGACAAGCACGCCCCCGACGCGTGGCGCCTGCGTTACGGCGAGTTGGACGGAGTGCCGCTGGAGCAGTGGCCCGAAGGCGCCGTGAAGTACCCGCTACGCGACGCGCGCTTCACGCTGGACGTCCACCTCTCGCAAGAGCGCGCTGCATCCAGCATCCCCAACGGCGGCAACCTCCACGCCGAAGCGGACCAGCTCCGCGCCGCCCTCGCGCTCCACTTCGCCTCCGTGTGGGGAATGCGCACCCATGCCGGACGCGTCGAGCAGCTGCGCCAGCGTGTCGAGCAGGAGTGGAAGGCCAGCCGCGCGCACTTCCAGGCCGCCGGCATCTTCCGCGCCAACGGCACCAAGGACTCCAAGCGCCTCGCCCAGCTCGTCACCGCCGCTTACAACGGCTCGCCTCCCGTCACCCCGCCATCCTCCAGATTCCCCGAGGGACAGGTGGCCACGGACCGCGACACCCTCCTCGACTCGGGCGACACGGTGCTGGAGGAGCTGGGCAAGGCCGGCAAGGTGGACAAGTACCGCTCCACCTACCTGGGAAAGCTGGAGGCCGGCACCGCTACGCCCCTCAACCCGCGTTTCAACGTGCTGGTGTCCACGACGCGCGTCTCCAGCGACTACCAGCAGCTTCCTCAGCGCGGGGGCGTGCGCGAGTGCCACGAGGCCCGCCCTGGCTTCGTCTTCTGCTCCGTGGACTACGGCGGCCTGGAGCTTCGCACCATGGCCCAGCGTGCCATCTGGGATGTGGGCTACTCGTGGATGGCCGAGGCGCTGCTGGCCAAGGAGGACGTCCACACCTCGGCGGCGGCCACCTTCCTGGGTGAGAGCTACGACGCCCTCCTACCGCGCGTGAAGGCCAAGGAGGCAACGGCCACATCCTTCCGCTCCCTCGCCAAGATTTTCAACTTCGGCAAGGGCGGGGGCCTCGGGGCCGGCGGCATGGCGTACCACGCGCGCGCCAAGGACGGCGTCCGGTTCTGCCTGTTGGCGAAGGTGGCGGACACGTGCGGCGTCGAGCGCGTCCCCGTGCGCGTCCAGGGCAAGGTGAAGATGGTCTGCGCCGCGTGCGTCGAGGTGTCGCGCCGCTACGGCGACAGGTGGCTCGACGCGTGGCCCGAGCAGCGCGCCCTCTTCGCTCGTGCCAGCGCGTACACGCGCAACGACCAGCTCGTGGACGTCATGATTCCGGGCGCCAACATCCTCCGGGGCGCGTGCAGCTACACGCAGTGGCTCAACACGCCCTTTCAGGGACTCGGTGCCGTGGGCGCGAAGCTGGCGACCTGGCGCGTGTCTCGGGAGATGTACGCGGACCGTCGCTCTCCTCTCTGGGGCTCGCGCCTCGTCCTCATGGTGCATGACGAGTTGGTGGCGGAGCTGCGCGCGGACTGTCCCAACCTCCTCCACGATGCCGCCGAGCGTATGGCTGAACTCATGCGGCAAGCGATGCGAGAGGTGACGCCGGACCTCGCGGGTGCCATCGAAGCCGAGCCCGCACTCTCGCGCGTGCTCTCGAAGGACGCGGCCACGGTGAGGGACAGCACGGGGCGTCTCCTGGTGTGGGAGCCAGACGCCAAGAAGGCGGCGTGAGCCAGTCGCGGAAAGTGTCCCCATTGAAGAAGGAGTGACCACCGAACCTTCTTCCGGAAATCCCTCCGCGCCTCGCGCCGCGAAGTTCGTCTCCATCGACCCTGGCCTTCGTCATTGCGGTGTCGCCGTGTTCGCCGTGCCAGAACACGAACGCGCGTCACTCCTGGCCGCTGGCCTGCCGAAGAATCCCGAGCGTCAGGACGGCGAGCTGTCGCTGGCCTCGTGGGCAGCCATGGCCTTCGCGGTCCGTGAGTGGCTACGTCCCCGCGTGGGTGACGAGCCCTTTCAGCTCGTCATCGAGATGCCCCGCGTCTACGCCGCCGCGCACCAGAAGGGCGACCAGAACGACCTCATCCAGCTGGCGGGTGTCGTCGGCATGCTCGGTGGCTTCCTGACGAACGTTGCCAGCCGTCGCAGCGTCTACCCGCGTGAGTGGAAGGGCACGGTCGACGCGGACGCGTTCATCGAGCGCATCAAGCAGCGCCTCGACGCCGTCGAGCATCTGCGCGTCGAGCTGCCCTCCGCCGCCTCCCTCCATCACAACGTCTGGGACGCCATCGGCATCGGGCTACACGCCCTCGGTCGCCTCGCGCCCCGCCGCATCTTTCCGAGGTAGCCATGTCCGAGCCCACACCCAACAGCCCGGAAGCCGCACCTACGTTCCTCACCGTGGAGGAGGCTGCCGACTTGCTGCGAGTGAACCGAAAGACGCTCTACGAGGCCATCCGGCTCGGTCAGGTGCCCGGCGTCGTTCGCATCGGAAAAGCACTCCGCATTCGGCGGGATGCCCTGGTAACGTGGCCCTCGGGTAAGGGCCGCGATTCTGCGCTTGGGAGTCGACGATGAGCGTCAGGTTGCGGAAGTGGACGACAAAGGAAGGGAAGTCAGAGGAGGCGTGGCAAGTGGACTTCGTGTTTCAGCACGCGGACGGACGGAAACAGCGAGTCGTGAAGTTCTCGCCCGTTCAGACTCGCCGTGGTGCTGATGCCTACGAACGCGAGCTACGCAACGCTCTGCTCAGCGGGACCTTCGGAAAGGACAAGTGCGGAGGGGAAAGCGCCATCACGCTTGCGGACTACACACCGCGATTCCTCACATATAGCGAGAACAACAACAAACACTCAAGCGTCGACAGCAAGCAGCAGATTCTCAGAGACCATATCCTCCCTTTCTTCGGGACGATGGCGCTCGCGAGCATCGGCCCAGCCGAAATCGAAGACTTCAAGGCGCTCATGCGCAAGAAGAAGTCGGCGGCTCATACGTGGAAGGAGTCCGCATCAAAGCGCGCTATCCGGAAGCGGCAGAACGTCGAGCCCAAGCCCTTGAGCTTGAAGACCATCAACAACGTTCTGGCCGTGCTTCACAAACTGCTGACGCTCGCAGAAGAGCAACGGGCCATTCGGCAGGCGCCGCGTGTGAAGCTCTTTGGGAAGCTGCCGAAGCCGCCTTTCGACTTCCTGAGCTTCGAGGAAGCCGAGCAGGTTCTCGCCGTCGCTGAGCCGGAGTGGCGTCCTGCGCTGCTCGTCGCCATCAAGGCGGGGCTTCGACAGGGAGAACTCATTGGGCTCCAGTGGAGCGACCTGGACTTGCAGCGGAGCACCCTCCACGTCCGCCGGACTATCTGGCGCGGGGTGGAAGGCTTGCCGAAGGGCGGGCGTGAAAGGGCTGTCGAGCTACCCGCATCGGTGGTTGATGCCCTCAAGGCGCACCGGCACCTTCGCGGGCGCTACGTCTTCTGCCAAGAGGATGGCCAGCCACTCACTAAAGGCAAAATGCGAGCACCACTTGATCGTGTCCTTCAGGCGGGAGGCATCACCCGCGAAGAGGGGCGCATCGGCTGGCACGACTTGCGCCACACCTACGGCAGCCACCTCGCTATGCGAGGAGTCCCGCTGAAGGTCATCCAGGAGCTGATGGGCCACGCCACCATCGAAATGACGATGCGCTATGCCCACCTCAGTCCCGACACCCGGAGAGAGGCCGTCGCCGTCTTGGACAGGCCACTTGCGCCAGCGTGCGACATACGTGCGACACAGACGGAGGCCGCCGCCAACCACCTGTAACCACAGAGAAAAGAAGTACACGCCCCGGGAGTCGAACCCGGCGAAGTCGGTACGTCAGACCGATGCCGTCACCCGCTGGCTCGGCGTGCATGCTGCGCAATGGTCCTGGCAGGAATCGAACCTGCGACCTCTCGGTTCGCAACCGAGTGCTCTCATCCTCTGAGCTACAAGACCTGAAGAAGCGTGGGGAAGTACCTCGTACGGGAGTCGAACCCGTCTTTCCGCAGTGAAAGTGCGGCGTCCTCCGCCAATAGACGAACGAGGCAACTGGCTGCTGCGAGACAGCGTGGGGAAGTACCTCGTACGGGAGTCGAACCCGTCTTTCCGCAGTGAGAGTGCGGTGTCCTTCGCCGATAGACGAACGAGGCAACTGGGTACTGCGGGTGAGGGGGCCCGGAAAAAGGAAGAGGCCGGGTCCCCTCTGGGAGCCCGGCCTCGGAGAGCCATGCCACGTCGTGAGACGCGGCGTGGAAGCTCAGAGTCCGGGTGGAGCACCACGGAAGGAAGCAATACCCTCCAGGAACTCATCCTCTTCAGAAGCGGTGTCCTGCTCGGTGTTCGCGAACAGCACGGCGATGCCGCGGACAGTGTCGTTCTTGCGCTTGAGATTCATCGGGCTCATCGGATTCACCGTCGGCATGGTCACCGCTCCTTTCGCCGTGGACAGACGCAGCTGCATTTGCCTCCTGACAAGCCGTGTCTCAGCCGTGTTTCACTCGCCCTAACGTCCCCAGGCAGGACGGCATATCGGCCGCTCCTCCAGGTACGCGGTGTCACATGAAATATCGTCGACGGCGTCGGCCCTCCTCTCGCACGGAGAAGGGAGCCGAGCTGTACGCGCGCCCCTCCCCGCAGGGTTATCTTCCCGGCATGAGGAGGGCCTGGGATGCACGAGGGTGAGGCGGTGGGTGGTTATACGGAGGTGTCTCCCTCGGGTGTCCTGTCGGACCGGGTGGACGCCTTCTGGCGCTTCGTCGCCCCCACTGCCCACCAAGGGAGCACACCTCCCCGCGTCCACCGGGTGCTCCCGGACGGCTGCACGGACCTCATCGTCCACTTCCGTGACGCCAGCGCCGTCGGCCGTGGCGCCGAGCCCCGCCTGACGGTGGTCGGCCCCATGGAGCGCTTCGCCCTCGTCGACCTGGAGCCGGGCTCGGTGAACCTGGGCATCCGACTCAGGCCAGGCTGGGCGCTCGCGCTGCTGGGCGTGAGCCCTCGCGAGCTGCGCAACCTGAATGTCCCCATAGAGGACTGCGCACCTGCGTTCCGCGCCCTCCACCAGCGACTGGCGTCCTGCCGCTCCGTGGAGCACGCCATGGTGCTGCTCCGGGAGGAGTTGACGAAGCGCAACGCCACCCCTCGCTACCTGCCAAGGACCCGCACCACCCACGCGCTCCAGTGCCTCCAGTCCTCCGACGGGCAGGTGCGCATGTCCTCGCTCGCCCGGACCCTGGGCATCAGCGAGCGCACCCTGCACCGGGACATCCTGGACGAAGCGGGCGTGGCCCCCAAGCTGCTCGCCCGGGTGCTCCGCTTCCAGCGGGCCCTGACGCACCTGCGCACGGGGCAGCAGGACCTGAGCACCCTGGCGCTCGACTGCGGCTACTCCGACCAGGCCCACTTCACCCGCGAGGTTCGCGAGCTGGCGGGAGTGTCCCCCACCGGGCTGCTGGAATGAGTCCTGTCCGAATTCTTCAAGACGCTCCGGCGGCGCCGTGAGAGACCCGCGTCACTCGGCAGCACCTCACCTTCTCCTCGGAGCGCTCCCATGCAGCTCGGCTATGTCATCCTCTACGTCCCGGATGTGCCCGCCACCATCGCCTTCTATGAGACGGCGTTCGGCCTGAAGCGGCGCTTCATCCACGAGAGCAACACGTACGGAGAGCTGGAGACGGGCTCCACCGCCCTGGCCTTCGCGTCGGAGGACATGGCGGCCCAGAATGGCCTCACCGTGCGCTTCCATCGACCGAAGGAGACCGCCGCCGCGGTGGAGGTGGCGCTCGTCACTCCGGACGTCGCGGCCGCCTTCCAGCGCTCGGTGCAGTCAGGCGCGAGCCCCGTCCATCCACCCAAGCAGAAGCCCTGGGGACAGACGGTGGCCTACGTGAAGGACCTCAACGGCGTGCTGGTGGAGATCTGCTCCCCCATCTCCGCCTGAGGTGAATGGAATCGCCGGGAATCGAACCCGGACCGCTCGGACGCCAGCCGAGTGCTCTCCCGTTAAGCCACGATCCCTGAAGGGGTGCTGCCAGCGCTCCGACAGGGAATCGAACCCTGTTCACACGGTAGACGGCCGTGCTGCGATCCAATCGCATCCCGGAGCAATACAAACCACACATCTGGATGACAGGATTTGAACCTGCGACCTCACGGATCCGAACCGTGCGCTCTGGCCAGACTGAGCTACATCCAGGAAACCCTCTTCCACTGCGTGCGACGAGTCGGGACGACTGGATTCGAACCAGCGACCTCACGCACCCCAAGCGTGCGCTCTATTCCAAGCTGAGCTACGTCCCGAAACCACCATGCCGCGAGCGGGAGTCGAACCCGCAACCTCTGCATTCTGAGTGCAGCGCCTCTACCAAGGTTGGGCTACCGCGGCGTTTGAAACAGACACGACGACAACGACTGCAATTGAGTGGAGCCGCCGGGATTTGAACCCGGGACCGCTCGGATGCGAACCGAGTGCTCTCCCGCTGAGCTACGACCCCATGAATGTCTTGAAAGCAGCCTGCGGGATTTGAACCCGCGTCGTCCTGAGTGGCGCTCAGGTGCCTCGCCTCTCGGCCAAGGCTGCGTGTGCTGGTGCTGGTGCGTTGCCCGGAAAATGAGAAGGGCCGGGTTCCCTCTGGGGAGCCCGGCCCTGCCTGCCATGCCACGTTCGAGAACGGGCGCGGAAGCGTCAGGTTCCGGGCGGACGACCGCCGGCGGTATCACCCAGCAGGGCTGGGGCAAGAGCGGTGGCAAGGGCGACGGGCGCGAGCGCATCGATGCCGGTGACAGTGTCGTTCAGAATCTCGGGGTTCATCGGGCTCGTCAGGTTCGTCGTCGTCATGTTCACCGCTCCTTTCATCGAAAATTGACGCGCGGATATTTCATCCCTGACATGCGAGTGTTTTCAGCGATACCCTCAACCGCGCTGGGGCTGACCGGGCTCCGGGTTCGGGATATGAGGAAGGACGAAGCCCGCGCCGCTTCCCCCTGGCCGGAGGGGACGCCGACGTCGGGGTGAGACCCCCTCGGATGAAGACTTCCCTCCCCCTCGCCCTGGCCGCCCTTTTCGCCCTCACCGGCTGCGCGGCGGACGACGCGCCATCCATCTGCAACCTCTCGCTCCCGGAGGGTGCACCCGGCATCGACCCGCTGCTCGTCCCGGTGGGCTCTCCCGCGGCGATGCGGGTGGACATCGCCACCCGGACGCTCCAGTGCGAGAGCGGCCAGACGGCCCAGGCCCCCGACACGGCCACCGCGGAGGTCTTCGACCCGGAGAACCACCTCACGCCCTCCGAGGTCTCCCTGCAGGCGTCCGGCACCGTGGCCACGCTGAGCTTCACGCCCACCGTCGTGGGTAGGCACCACGTCATCCTCGCCTTCACTCCGGTGGGTGGCATCCGGCAGCTCGGCGTCTACGCGGCGAGCCACTGGGCGGGCGCCTCCTCCCCCGTCACCCTGCCCCTTCCCCGGTGTGGCCAGCTGGAGCGCACCGCGCATGGCCTGTGGCTGTGTGACGGAGTCGCCCTGCGCGGTCCCTCGGACCGGCCCCTGCGGCTGGGCACCAGCTCCACGCCTCCCGACGTGGCCGTGTCGGGCAACGTCGTCTGGGTGGTGGGAGATGGGCGGGTGCGCCGGTATGTGGATACGGGCTCCGAACTGGAGCTGACGGGCTCGCTGCTGCTGGGCACGACGACGGGCGTGAAGGCCATCCAGTCGCGGCTGGCCTCGGAGAACGAGCTGGTGGTGCTGGACAGTGAAGTCCTGCACCGCTTCGTCTTCACCCCCACCGGAGTGCTCGAGTCCCCCACTCCCGCGTTCTGGGCGACAGGGCTGACCCGGATGTCCTTTGGCCTGGACAACACGGTGGGGCTGCTGGTGCGCGCGGCGGAGGACCGGGTGCTGGTGGTGAGTCTGTCCGGGACGATGGACAGCACGGCCTGCGCCTTCAGGCTGGGAGCGGACGGGGCCTTCCTGCGCGAGGACGTGGTCTGTGCCCCCGTGCGAGGCAGGCCCGTGGGGGTGGAGGACGGCATCCTGTGGACGCAGGTCGGCACCAACCTCCCCACGAGCAACTCCGGACGCATGCTGCATCGCTGGGGCATCTCCGCGGGTCGGCTCGACGAGCAGAACGCGCTCATCCTGGACGCCTCCATCGCCGTGGCCGACGCCCCCCTCCGCGCGGGCTTCACCGTCCCCTCCCTGTACGCCGTCCCCCGGAAGGACACCGCGCTGACACGGCCGAGGGCCCTGCCCGGCAGGTCCGCGCTGGGGCTGGAGCTGATGCCCACCGACATGCCGCTCGCGGAGGGCGCCCGCGCCACGTCGCCCCGCTTCCACTGGGGCGGGGACTCGCGCCCCACTGTCGGCTTCACCACGGTCTATGAGCAGGCCGTGCCCTGAACTGCCTGGCCGAGCCCCGAAAGTGACTCCCCGGGGCTCCCACGAACTGTCCTTGGCCCCGAACCGGTGACAGGTTCGGAAAAAGCGCGAGGAGATGGTTGCCTGCCTCTCGCAGTGCCCTCCGTGCGGGTGTAGAGAGGCCGGCGCGTCGCGACTGGCCGCGCGCTCCCACCGTCGGAGGCGAGCCCCCATGATGGACAGCCCTCTCAGCGCCTCGCTCTCCATGGAGGAGCTCCATGAAGCGTGGCCGGTGCTCTCCATCGACGAGCGCTTGGAGGGCTTCCGCCTCTTGCCGTCCGCTGTGGCAGACGACTTCTTCCTCGGCCTGTCCGCACGCGAGCAGGCGGAACTCATCCTCCACCTCCCGACATCGGAGCGGCGCACGTGGGTGCGGCTGCTGCCCCCCGACGACCTGGCGGACCTGGTGCAGGCGGTGGAGCCGGAAGCCGCCGACGCCATCCTCGCGCAGCTCGACGACGCCAGCCGGCGCGAGGTCAACGTGCTGCTGGCCTACGCGGAGGACGACGCCGGCGGTCTGATGAACCCGCGCTTCGCGCGCGTGCGGCCGGACATGACCATCGACGAGGCCATCGGCTACCTGCGCAAGCAAGCGCGGGAGAAGGTGGAGACCGTCTACTACGCCTACGCGCTGGACACGGAGCAGCGCCTGCAGGGCGTGCTCTCGCTGCGCCAGCTCTTCCAGGCCGCCAGCGACAAGAAGGTCGCGGACGTCATGCACCATGACGTCATCACCGTGTCGGAGAACACGGACCAGGAAGTGGTGAGCCAGCTCTTCACCGAGCACGGCTTCATGGCCCTGCCCGTGCTCGACGAGCAGAACCGGATGAAGGGCATCGTCACGGTGGACGACATCGTCGACGTCGTCCAGGAAGAGGCCACCGAGGACATCCAGAAGGTCGGCGGCATGGAGGCCCTGGAGGCCCCCTACTTCGACGTCGGCTTCTTCGGAATGTTGAAGAAGCGCATCGGCTGGCTGCTCGTCCTCTTCCTCGGACAGATGCTCACCGCCACGGCCATGAGCAGCTTCGAGGGCGCGATTCAGCGCGCCGTGGTGCTCAGCCTCTTCGTGCCGCTCATCATCTCCTCCGGCGGCAACTCCGGCAGCCAGGCCTCCACGCTCATCATCCGCGCGCTGGCGCTGGGTGAGATGCGGCTGAAGGACTGGTGGCGCGTGGCGCGGCGCGAGGTCCTCTCCGGCCTGGTGCTGGGCTTCGTGCTGGGCGCGGTGGGCCTGGGTCGCATCGTGGTGTGGCAGGAGGTGTCCGGCGCCTATGGCGAGCACGCCTTCCTGCTGGGCTGCGCGGTGGCGCTCTCCGTGCTGGGCGTGGTGACGTTCGGCACGCTCGCGGGCTCCATGCTGCCCCTGGTGCTGCGCCGCTTCGGGTTCGACCCCGCGAGCGCCTCCGCGCCCTTCGTGGCCACGCTGGTGGACGTCAGCGGCGTGGTCATCTACTTCACCGTCGCCAGCCTCCTGCTGCGCGGCACGCTGCTCTAGAGAGAGGCGCGAGCCCCAGCCCGCGCGGGAGGCCCGGTCATGATTCGCACCACCCTTCGGCGCACCCTCACCCTGGAGGCCCCGGAGTCACCGGGCCGCGCCGCGCACGTCTCCGCCGCCAGTGGACTGGTGCGCGTGGGCGAGTGGCTGCACGTCGTCGCGGATGACTCGCTGCACCTGGCGACGTTCTCCGTGCGCGGCGACGCACCGGGGCGCCTGTCGCGACTCTTCCCCGGTGAGCTGCCAGAGGAGCTTCAGGCTCGCAAGGCGGCCAAGCCGGACCTGGAGGTGCTCTGTGTGCTGGGTCCGCTCGCGGGCGCGCCTCATGGGGCCTTGCTGGCGCTGCCGTCGGGGTCCTCGCCGGTTCGAATGATTGGCGCGGTGCTGCCCCTGAACGCGGAGGGCGCGCTCGCGGGTGAGCCGCGCACGGTGGACTGCTCGGCGCTGTATCAGCAGATTGGCCGGGAGCTGGGCTCGCTCAACATCGAGGGCGCGGCGGTGGTGGGCGGACGGCTGCGGCTGTTGCAGCGAGGCAATGGCGACGCGGGCGTGGACGCGCTGGTGGACCTGGACCGCGAGCGCGCGCTGCGGGGAATCGAAGTGGGCGCGCTGGGTCCGGAGGTGCTGCGCACGATTGCTCGCTGGGAGCTGGGGCGCTCGGGCGGAGTGCGGCTGTCCTTCACGGATGCGTCACCGCTGCCGGACGGGCGGCTCGTGTTCACCGCGACGGCCGAGGACACTCGAAATGCCTACGCGGATGGTCCGGTGGCGGGCTCCGCGGTGGGGCTGCTGGCACCGGATGGGACGCCGCTGTTCCTGGACTCGGTGGACGCGAAGGTGAAGCTGGAGGGCGTGGACGCGCGGGTCGAGGGTGGGCGCGTGCACCTGCTGCTGGTGGCGGACGCGGATGACCCCGCGGTGGCGGCGCCCTTGCTGGAAGCGGTGCTGGACGTACCGGCGTAGGCGCCCTGGACGGGCCCCTTCGTCAGTCGTGCTCGTGCGCGGCTTCCTCGGGCCTGCCGCCCACGGCCTCGAGCGAGGAGCGCGCGGGACGGGCCCGGTCGAAGGCCACCTCTCGCTCGCCCACGCCTTCCGCCGTGGTGTTGGCGATGCGCTTGCGCGCCCGGGCGATGTAGTCCTGCACGAGCGACGGGTCCGGGTGCGTCTTCAGCGTCTCCACCCAGGTCTCGATGGCCTTCTCGTGCTCACCCGCATCCGAGCGCAGCTTGCCCATCTCGAAGAGGGCGTGCGGCGACAGCTCCGAGTCCGGGAAGCGGGTGCGCAGGTCCGCGAAGGCGCGCGAGGCCTCCTGGCGACGGCCCTCCATCATCGCGATGGCCTGAGCCTGGAGGAACAGGGTGTCGTCCACGAAGACGCTGGTGGCGAAGCGCTCGACGAGGCGACGCGTCTCCAGCTCGCACTGCTGATAGTCGCCCAGCTCGAAGTAGAGCTTGGCCACCTGGTAGTGCAGCTCCGCGCCCTGGGGCGGATTGCGCTGGAGCGCGGCGGTGAGCTGGTCGATGGCGCCGCGCAGGTCGCGGTAGTGCACGCGCAGCAGCTCCGCGAGGATGATGCGCGCATCGAGCGCCTCGGGTGACTCCGGGCACTGCTGGATGAGCTCGCGGTAGACGCCCACGGCCTCCTTCACCTTGCGCTGCTCCAGCCAGTAGACGTCCGCGGCGCCCTTCAGCGAGCGGGCGCGCAGGACGAGCGCCTCCGGCGTGCTGTCGTGCCGCAGCATGTCGAACGCCTTGCGGTATTCGACGAGGGCCTCGTCGGGACGCTTCTCGTAGATGGCGTCGCGGGCTCGCTGGAGGTGGTCCACGGGCTTGTCGCGACGACACCCGGCGCTGGCCAGGGCCAGGGCCAGGAGCGCGAACCGGAGCGCCCGCACTAGCACTTCTCCGGGGTGACGGTGACGCAGCGCGAATCCTCGCAGCTCACGCACTCGGCGATGGGCGACACGTCGGTGGTGCACACGTCGACGCGGGAGGTGCGGGGGCAATCCTCCGACGTGACGCAACGGTAGACGCTCCCGTCTTCACGGGTGATGTCCTGGGCCGTGGAGCCGCAGACTTCCAGGTCGTTGCATCCCAGCAACCCCGCCCCGATGGCGGCGAGGACTGCGCGCGCGGTGCGTCTCACGGCGGCGGTTCTACCTGGATTCGCCCACGCCGTCACGGAACGGTGCGCCTGCTCGCCTGCCCAGCGGAAACCCTTGCGACCTGGGTCCACAGAGGGTGAAGTCTGAAAAACAAGCGTGTCATGAACTACCCGGCGCCCACGTGGTAGGAGTTGGCGCGGGTCTGGCGTGGTGCAGCGAGCTCCTTCAGTGTTCCGGGCCCGATGAAGGTCATCCACTTCTACAGCGTCACCGACGAATACGGCTGGTGCTCCAACTTCGCGCCCTACCTCATCAAACTGGGCGGCAAGACGTGGCCTACGAGCGAGCACTACTTCCAGGCCCGGAAGTTCGAGGACCCCACGGACGAAGAGGCCGTCCGACAGGCTCGCACTCCGATGCTCGCGGCCCGTCTGGGCAGGGACCGCAAACGCAAGCTCCGGCGGGACTGGGAGTCCATCAAGGTCTCCGTCATGCGCGAGGCCGTGCGCGCCAAGTTCACCCAACACGAGGACCTCGCCCGACTCCTGCTGGAGACCGGCGACGCGAAGCTCGTCGAGCACACCGACCAGGATGACTACTGGGGCGACGGTGGAGACGGCAGCGGCAAGAACATGCTGGGCCGCATCCTGATGGAGATTCGACAGGAGCTGAGCGCACGGTCCTGACTCCGAGCCTGTCCGGCCGGCTCACCAGCCCTCGCGAAAGCCCACTGCGAAGAAGACGCTCACGCCCACCGCCCCCAGCGCCACCACGGACACCGCGCCCGCCCATCGCGTCCCTGGAGGCGTCGCGTGCTCACGCTCCCGGTCCACGATGCACATGATGACGCACGAGTATCCATCTGAGTACGTGAGCACCGCGTCCGCTGCGTCGACCAACTCCACTGCCTCGGGATGCGTTCCGGGCTCGAAGCCCTTGTCGACCATCAACCTGCGCGCCAGGTACTCCGCGAACGAGGGCGTGGCGGGCGCCTCTCCCGTCGACGCTTCAGCGACATGAGCCTGCTCGAAGGATGGCGGCGACACGACGGCTCCTTTCCCAGCCCACGCCGACGAGCCTGCACGACCTGCCCGCGCTCACGCCAGTCGCCCAGCCTCTCCGCCACTCATCCCGCTCCCGAACCGCTCATGGAGTATCCAGGGCCCCCAGCCGCGCGACACGTACCTTCCTCCTCGTCGGACGCCGCCCTCCTGGCAGTGTCCTTATCGTCGAGGTCCTTCATGTCTCGTGCCCTGCTCCTGGCGGCGTTCGTCGCCGTGCCCCTGCTCTTCGGTTGCGCCACCACCTCCAGCGCCAGCAATGCCGCCGCCCCCACCGCGCCCTTCGCGGTGAAGCGCTCCGGCAAGGGCCAGCCCGTGTTGTTCATCCCCGGTCTCGCGTCGTCAGGCGAGGTCTGGGACGAAACTGTCGCCAAGCTCCAGAGTCAGTACGACTGCCACGTCTTCACCCTCGCGGGCTTCGCGGGCCAGCCCTCGGTCCCCGCGCCCTTCATGCCCACCATGCGTCGCGCACTCGCCGAGTACATCCGCTCGCAGGGACTGAAGAAGCCCATCGTCGTCGGACACAGCCTGGGCGGTGTGCTGGCGCTCGGCCTCGCCTCCGATGCACCGGACCTGGTGGGCGGCGTCTTCATCGTGGACAGCGTGCCCTTCCTGCCCGCATTGCTGTATCCGGGCGCCACCGCCGAGAGCTCGAAGCCGTTCGCCGACCAGTACCGCACCCAGGCCCGCATGCAGACCGTGGAGCAGCGCAACGCCTCCTCGCGCCAGGTGCTCCAAATCTATATCTCCGATGAAGCACGCCGCGAGGTCGCCGCACGCTGGGGCGCCGACTCGGACCCGGAGACGGTGACGCAGGCGGTGTACGAGATGAGCATCACCGACCTGCGCCCGGAGCTGTCTCGCATCACCGCTCCCACTCAAGTACTCGGCTCTTGGATTGCCCTCCAGGGACGTGTCCCTCGCGAGGCCGTGGAGGCCAACTATCGCGGCCAGTACCAGAACCTCCCCTCCGTGCGTCTCTCCATGCACGACACGGCCCGGCACTTCATCATGTGGGACGACCCCCAGGGCTTCCTCGCCACGCTGGAGTCCTTCCTGAAGACCACCGCTGCCTCGGCGAGCGTGGAGTCCCAGCGCTGAGCGTGGTGAAGTCAGGCCCTCACGAAGGCAGGAACACGCATGTCATCCCGACGCGCCAAGGTGTACGTGGCCTGCCAGGTGGGCGGATGGGGCCTCTACGGCCTCGTGAACATCCTGCTGACCCTCCTCACCGTGGTCGCCCTTTCACAAGGCGCCGAGCAATTGGGCCGCCGCTCGCTGTGGATTGTCGCGATGAGCCTCTCGGGCGGAGTCCTGACGCACTTCGCTCGAGCCCCGCTGAACCTTCGCGCGTGGGTCCAGCTCCCGCTGCTCCGACTGGCGCCGCGCGTGCTCCTCACGAGCGTGGGACTGGGCGCCCTCCAGCAGGCCGTGGGCCTCTTCCTGGCCTACCCCGTGCTCCGCCTCTACAAGCCCGAGGACTTCTCCTTCGCCTTCGCCATCACCGGCGTCTCGTTCTGGTCCGTGGTGATGCTGATGTGGCTGCTCACCTGGTTCGCCGTCCACTTCGTCGAGCGGACCCGCACCGTGGAGCGCGAGCGCTGGCAACAAGAGGTCGCGGCCCAGACCGCGGAGCTGCGCTTCCTCAAGGCCCAGCTCCAGCCCCACTTCCTCTTCAACTGTCTCAACAGCGTGCGCGCCCTCATCGTCGAGGACCCTGTCCGCGCGCAGCAGGCCGTGACACGCCTGTCCTCCCTGCTGCGCCATGCCCTCGCCGCGCGCGGTCCCGAGACGGTGCCCCTGTCCCAGGAGCTCCAGGTGGTGCGTGACTATCTGAGCCTGGAGGCCATCCGCCTCGACGAGCGCCTCCGCGTGCGCGAGGACGTGGCACCCGATGCACTCGATGTCCCCGTGCCCGCCATGCTCGTCCAGACGCTGGTGGAGAACGCCATCAAGCACGGCATCGCCCAGACTCCCGAAGGCGGCGAGGTCAGCCTGCTCGCCCACGTGCACGAAGGCGCGCTGCTGTTGGAGGTCGCCAACACCGCCGCGCCGCTCGGCACTCCCGCCGCGCCCCACTCCAACGGCGTGGGCCTCCACAACGCGAGCGAGCGACTGCGCCTGCTGTGCGGCGCCCACGCCTCGCTCCAACTCGACCAGACCCATGCGGCGCTCACCACGGCGCGCGTCCGGATTCCCTTGCCCTCATGAGAGTCCTCATCGTCGACGACGAACGACTGGCCCGCGCCGAGCTGCGTCGGCTGCTGGCCGCCTTCCCGGACGTGGGGGTGGTGGGTGAAGCCACGCACGTGGACGACGCCTGCCGACAAGTAGAGGCCCTGGAGCCGGACCTGCTCCTGCTCGACATCCAGATGCCAGGTGGCACGGGCTTCGACGTGCTGGCCCGACTCGACGAGCCTCCGGACGTCATCTTCACCACTGCTTATGACGCCCATGCGGTGCGCGCGTTCTCCGTCAACGCGCTCGACTACCTGCTCAAGCCCATTGAAGCGGAGCGACTCGCCGAGGCCCTGGAGCGCGTGCGCCAGCGCGGCACCCAGGTACCGCACGCGCCTTCACGCACTCCGGACGCCTCCCTGGAGCGGGTCTTCGTGCGAGACGGTGAACGGTGCTGGCTGGTGCAGCTCGCGCAGGTGCCGCTCATCACCTCCGAGGGCAACTACGCCCGGCTGCACCTGGAGGGACATCAGCCGCTGCTCTTGCGCTCGCTGAGCTACCTGGAAGAGAAGCTGGACCCGGCGCGCTTCTTCCGCGCCAGCCGTCAGCACCTCATCAACCTCGACTTCGTCGAGTCCCTGGAGCCCGGCCCCGGAGGCACGCTGGTGGCGCGCCTGCGCGGAGGCACCGAGGTGGAGATGTCACGCCGTCAGTCCCAGCGCTTCCGCGAGCGCATGAGCCTCTGAGGCTCGCGTCAGTTCGCGCCCTGCTTGTGCTTGGGCGACTTGCCGGAGGTGAGCACCGGGTCCACCGCGGCCACGCTGCTGCGGCGCCGCATCTGGTTCACCCGCTCCTCCATCTTCTCGTAGTGCTTCATGCGCGCCAGCATGTGCGGTTCCGCCGTCTGACAATGCAGCTGCGTCACCTCCTGGTGACGACGCCCCATCTCCTGCCACGTCTGGAGCATGGCCTGGTTGCCGAGGAGCCGCTCCTCGACGTCGTCCAGCACCGCGTCCAGCTGCTCGGCCTCCGCCTCCAACACCGCGAGCCGCTCCTGGGACTCCTCGGAGGGCGTGGAGCACCCCGTGGTCACCGAGAGGCCCACCACCACCACCGACAGCCCGAGCCACCTCTGCATCCCCACATCGCCTCCCACGTGTCTCGCGCCGTCCGCCGGCCTCATGCGCGAAGCCCAAACTAGGGAGGCACCCCTGACGCGACAACCCGTGCGGGCAAGCGACCCGGCAGACTTTTCAGGAAGTAACGATTCCCAACACCGAGGCTCGGGTTGGCGCGGACACCGACGCCCCGGTTTCACGCCCGGGGCACCTGCACATGTACGCGCAGCACCGTGAGCATCGCCCACCAGCCGAGAACAGGCCCCGCGCCCGCGCCGATGACGGGAACAGGAAAGTTCCCGAAGAACGTCGCGCCCAGCAACGCGGCGAAATACAGGACGAAGGCGACACCCAGTCGCGCGGTCCTCGAATCCCGACTCCGCGCCGCGAGGAGTCCCGGGAGCAACAACCCCGTCACGGCGGCCATCGCCACGAACACACCGAGCGCTCCTCGCGACACGATGAGCACGAGGATGCGCTCCACATGCTCGAGCGGCTCCAGCGGGTCGCTCCGCGTCCAGGTGACGACCGCGAGCCCCAGCAACAGCACGGCGATGGGGATGCCTACGCGCCTGTTCACGAAGTCGCCCCCCACCAACAACGGCAGCGCCGCGAGCGCGAGCGCCGTGGCCTGTGAGGCATCCGGCTGCAGGAGGTGAAGCCCCTGCACCAACACCAGGAGCCCACACGCGAGCCACCGGGGCCAGGCACCGCGCGCCGCGACGCCGAGAAACAGCCACGGCAGGAAGGCCGCTGACGCGTTGATGCGAACGGGCCCCAGCGACCACCAGCGATGAACGCCCTCCAGCCCCGGCGCGGCCAACGTCGCGGCGATGGCGAGACACGCGAGCACGGGAAGCACTCGCTCCGCCCGGCGATGCGACTCCCACGGCCCTTGGGTCAGCAGCCGGAAGCCCGCGCCTCCGACGAGGATGGCGGCGAGGTTCGGAAGGAACGCAGCGGGGCGAACACCGTGCGCGCTCGCCGCCCAGAGGGCGACACACGTCGCGAAGACGGGAGCGACGAACCACCAGGGCCGGGCGACCTTGTTCACCCGCGCGGACCTAGCACAGGGAACCACGCGCTTGCGCTCCCGCGAGCACCGAGTCGCGTGAAGCGGCGCCTACGCGCGGTGGCGGAGGATGAACTCGCAGACCTCGCGCGCGGCACCGAAGCCCGCGGGCTTCTGGGCGACGTAGTGCACCTGCGCGCGCACCTCGTCCGGTGCCTCGGGCGGCGCGGAGGAGAAGCCCACGGCCTTGAGCAGCGGCAGGTCCACCACCTCGTCACCCATGTAGCCACAGTGCTCGGCGGAGACATTCAGCAGCGCCAGCAGCTTCTCGAAGTGCGCCACCTTGTCCTGACTGCCGAAGTGCACGTGCTTGATTCCCAGCGACTGCATCCGCATCTGCGCGGACAGGCTGTCGCCTCCGGAGATGGCGGCCACCTCGATGCCCACCTCCTGCAGCCGCTTGATGCCCATGCCGTCCCGCACGCTGTACATCTGCGTCCAGCCGGAGTTGGGCACCCAGAAGATGCGGCCGTCGGTGAGCGTCCCGTCGATGTCGAAAATCATCACCGACAGCCGCGCCACCCTCGCCTTGAGCGATTCCAGGTTCTGGTTCATCGCGAGGGCCTACTTCGGCACGGCCTTGAGCGAGGCCTTGCCGTCCTTGATGACGACCTTGAACTCCACCGCCTTGGCGTTGTGCTGCTTGAGCAGCTCCGGCACCTGCTTGCGCAGCGTCGCGGCCACCGACTCGTAGGAGATTTTCGAGGTGTCTTCCTGGCACCGCCGCTTCGCGGTGACGTACGCGTCGTACACCGCGCGCAGCTTGTCGTCCGACATGCCGCCGCCTCCTCCCGACGGGGGAGGCCTGGACGCCGAAGACGGCGGCGGCACCGTGGCCGGCCTGGGCACCGTCGTCGCACCCGGCACGGTGGGCCGTGCGGGAGGGACGGTGCTCACAGTGCTCGCCGGCTTCGCGGCCATGCCCGGAGGCACTGTCGCGGGAGCCTTCGCGGGCGCGCTTCCCAGCGGCGACGTCACCGTGGGCAGTCCGCCGCGCATGGGGGCTCCCGTCACCGGCGCCACCGTGGGCTGTCCACGCGGCGGCGTTCCCGTCACCGGCGCCACCGAGGGCTGTCCTCGCGGCGGCGTTCCCGTCACTGGCGCCACGGAGGGCATCCCACCGGCGGTCAGCGGAGCCACCCCGGGCACGCCTGACGCTCGCGACGGAGGCGGAGAAGAGACTGGAGCCACCGCGGGCGTCACGGAAGGCACCGAGGGCGTCCCCCGGAAGGGCGTTCCGACCGAAGCGGCGGCGGACGGCACCTGCGGTTCGTTGGCGGGGCGGGGGCGGAGAATCTCCTCCACCTCCTCGAAGTCCATGTCGGAGATGTCCTCAGGGAGCTCCACCACGCCCTTCTTCGCGTCACTGCTGGAAGACGGACCGCGCACCTCCGCGCGACGGCGGGCCTTGAACAAGTCCCGCTTGTACGTGCCCGCCTCGATTTCCTGCAGCGTGCGCGCCCAGAGCCTGTCGTACGTGAGGTACTTGCCGTGGATGCTCCCGACGCGGAACTTGGCGGCGGTGCTGCGGATGAAGCCCGTCTTGAGCCGCATCACCCGCTTCTTGAAGTCGTCATGCGCCCGCGTGGGCGGGTGACGCTCGTTGCCCAGGAAGTACTGCTCGTAGAGGTTGCGGAGGATGGCCAGCTCCGCCTCCAGCGCCTCGCACTCCTGGAGCACGGCCTCGCTGGAGCTGCTGTCCGACGGGGCCTGGGACTTCGAAGCGGAGGACTTCGAAGCGGAGGACTTCGAAGCGGACGACTGTCGGGCGTCGGAGGGAGGCATGACTCCTCAGAGTGTCCCCAACCCGCGCCCGGGGATCAACCTCACGCCGCCGACGGGGTGGGACCCAGACCGCCCGCCGCCTCGCCCGCCCCTCGCCGCCCCTTCTGGTAGAGCAGCACGGCGCCCAAAGTGAACATGCACAGCGAGATGAACTGGCTGGTGGAGACGTTGTACCAGGCCTCCAGCGGCACCGAGGCCGCCAGCCCCTGGGCCCCCATTGACTCCAGGAGCCCGTGCAGGGTGCCTCGCTCCACGTCCCCACGGAACAATTCCACCGTGCTGCGCAGCACCGCGTAGGCCATCAGCCACAGGGCGAAAATCTGCCCGTGGAAGCGGCGGTAGCGGCGCGCGTACATGAGCCCCACGAAGAGGACGAGCTGACCCACGGACTCGAAGAGCTGGGTGGGGTAGACGCCCAGGGTGTGGCCGTGCTGGAGCACCCAGTCGGAGATGCGCACCGCGTCCGGCGCCGCCTGGTGCAGAATCTGTCCTGTCGCCTCCACGACGAAGCGCGAGTCCTCCAGTTGGGAGGAGTACGCGAGGCTCGACGAGTTGCCCACCCGCCCGAGCAGGTCCTGCGCGATTCCGGGCCCCGGGAAGTGCACGGCGGAGGCCGCGTGCGAGGGCGCCACGTCCCCCCAGCAGCACCCCGCACTGAAGCAGCCCAGCCGGCCCAGGCACTGGCCCAACGACACGGTGGGGATGCACACGTCCGCCAGCCGCAGGAAGTCCATGCCCGTGGAGCGAGCGTAGAGCCACGCCGCCACCGCCGCGCCGATGAGGCCTCCGTAGAAGACGAGCCCACCGCCCAGCGAGAACACCTGCGTCCAGTCCTTGGCGTAGTCCTTCCAGTTGACCAGGATGAAGAGCAGCCGGCTGCCGCCGATGCCGCCGATGAGCACCCAGAAGGCCATGTCCAGCACCTGCTCGCGCTTCTTCATCCCCTCCAGGTTCACCCAGCGCCCCTCGACGAGCTTCACCTGGCGCCACTCGTCCTGGGCCAGCCGCCCCGCCACCGTCAGCGCCAGGGAGAAGCCAGCCGCCAGGAGCACGCCGTAGGTGTGAAGGGGGATGCCCTCGCCCTTGCCGCCGGGGAACGCGTCCGCGGGCAGCGCGTACTTCAGGCCGAACCACGCGAGCCCCGCACCGGCGACGCCGAAGCCCAGCGCGCGCAGCAGCCGGTCCGTGGAGGTCGCCTCGGCCAGGGTGCCCGTCTTCGGGTCCAGCACGCTCGGCGCGCCCCGCCACCCGTTGAAGGCGATGTAGCCCACCGTGCCCGCGGCGACCGCGTACAGCAGCAGTTGCGTCCAGAGGCTGGTGAAGGTGAAGCGGAAGAGGACGGGAAGCATGGGGACCTGCCGGAGGGCGAAGGGTGCGGCGCGGCGGGGAGGCTACTCCCGTCGCGCGGCCAGACAAGGCGAGGGGCCCGCCGGTCCGCCCGGCTGCCCTCCCGGGAGGCGTTGCTTCAGGCGGCCTTGGACGGGGCCGGTGCGGGCTTCTCCTTGCGGACGAAGGCGTCCACGAGCAGCAGCCCCACGCCCACGCAGATGGCCGCGTCGGCGATGTTGAACGAAGGCCACGCGGCCTTGTCGAACCAGTGGGCCTCCAGGAAGTCGATGACGAAGCCCCGCGCCAGCCGGTCGATGTAGTTGCCCAGCGCGCCGCCCAGCACCAGCGGCAGGCCCCACAGCGCCCACTTCTCCTCCGGGTCCGAGCCGGACAGCTTGCGGAAGTAGAAGACGATGAGGACCACCGCGCCCAGGCTCACCACGTGGAAGAGCGGGCCGCGCTGCTGGGGCGGGAGGCTGCGGAACAGGCCCCAGGCCGCGCCCGGGTTCTCCGCGTAGCGCAGGCGGAAGAAGGAGTCGGACACCTCGATGCTGCGGCGCGAGCGGTAGTGCAGCCCGTCGAAGCCCTGCGGGGGCGGCTCGCCGAACATGGCGCCCAGGCGCCCGCCCAGCGTCTCCTGCCCTTGCATCTGGGAGGTCAGCTCACGGACGACGAGGTACTTCGTCCACTGGTCCAGGACGATGACGCCCAGGGCGACGGCGATGAGGATGACGTATTTGCGAGGCACGGCCCGGGGCTTACACCACCAGCCCCCCAGCCGTCACGGATTGGGGCTCTGCGTCAGGGGCGCCGGAACGGTCTCCGGGCGGCGCACCTTCAGCGAGTCCAGCAGCATGAAGGCCACGCCCACGCAGATGGCCGCGTCCGCCACGTTGAAGGTGGGCCAGCGCATGCCTGGCTGGTTGCGCCAATGCCAGTCGATGAAGTCGATGACGTAGCCGCGAATCAGCCGGTCCACGAAGTTGCCCAGCGCGCCGCCGGTGATGAGCGCCAGCGCCACGCGCACCAGCTTCTGGTCCAGCGAGGTGCGGCGGTACATCAGGAAGATGAAGGCCAGCGCCGCCACGCTCACCACGTGGAAGAACGAGCGCCGCACCCCGTCCGGCAGGTTGGCGAACAGCCCCCACGCCGCGCCCGGGTTCTCCACGTAGCGGAAGTGCCAGTAGTCCTCGATGAAGCGATGGGGCCGCGTCACCGTCCGCTCACCCTGAGGCGGAGGGTCGTTGTCCAGGTTGTGCTGGGTGAAGTAGCCCGTCACCCGGGCCACCCCTTCCCGCCCATCCAGGGCATCTGTCAGCCGGGACACAGCCAGATATTTGGTCACCTGGTCTGCGACGAGCACCGTGGTGGCCACGAGGAGGAGGAGGCGGAGGGAGGCTTTCATGACGCGTCCCAATCCTCTAACCCGCTCCCCCGAGCCCTGACAACCCGGTGTGCCTGGCCGGCCCCAGGTGGCCTGCCCGCTCTGTCTCCCTCCCAGCGCTTCTTTGGGGCATGGTGGAGACATGTCGCCTGTTGAGCCCGACGTGAATCCTTCAGTCTCCGACACGCCCCCACCCGCCCCGACCCAGACGGCCAAGGCCGCGAAGCCGTCGCTGATGGCGCGCTTCAAGACGCTGATGCTGGAGTACGGCCCGCTGGCGCTGGTGACGAACTACGTCATCTTCGGCCTGGTGCTGGTGGGTTTCTACTTCGCCATCAAGCTGGGCTTCCAGCCGTCGAGCGCCGGCGAGAAGGCGGGCTCGTGGGCGGCGGCCTACGCGGCCTCGCAGGTGGTGAAGCCCCTGCGACTGGCGGCGGTGTTCGTGCTCACGCCGCTCATCGCGCGCATCCCACCGGTGGCGCGCTTCATCGAGCGCAACAAGCACAAGTGGAGCTTCTGAGCGCACGCGGCGACCCCGGAATGGGCCGCCGCGCGCGAGCGTCACCGACTCAGAAGTTGGGGACGCGGAAGTCCTTGATGATGCCCATGTGCTGCATGCCGGAGGCACCGCTGTCTCCGGATTGCGCCGGCGCGATGTCCGACAGCGGCGTGTAGACGCGGGTGTCGAGCACCAGTCCGCCCGCGAAGCTGTTGGAGCCGATGACGGTGGGCTGGTGGTACTGGTTCAGGTCCGCGTCCACCAGGACATGGTCATACGGCTTGTTCCGGTTGGCGTTGGTGTTGACGTTGCCGTTCTTGTCGGCCGGGTGCGGCGCGGTGGTGACGACCACGTTCTTGAACGTGGTGAAGCACGCCTCCGAGCGGCTGTCGGTGTTGAGGTCGCCGCCGATGACCAGGTAGTCGCTCTCCGGAATTTGCGCCCGGATGTAGTTGACGATGAGGTTCGCCTCGTTGTTGCGAGCGCCCGAGCCCGACGTGAGCAGGTGCACGCTCACCGCCCAGAGGTCCTTCGGGCCAGGGATGTCGATGCGCGCCCACGCGAAGTCCCGGTTGGAGACCTGCGTGTCGTTCCACTCACCCGACTGGATGATGGGCCAACGGCTGATGACGCCGTTGGGGATCTGCGCGCCTTCCTCCCGGTAGTAATAGAAGCCGCTGCCCACCGCGTTCACCAGCGTGCTGATGTCCGCCACCGAGTCGGTCCGGTAGTTGAACTCCTGGATGAGCACGACGTCGGGGTCCACGCCCTGCATCAGGCGGATGCCGTGGCCCGGGTCGTAGTCCTGCCCGTTCCCGCTGGAGATGTTCGCCGCCATGATGCGGATGTTCGTGTAGCCCGTCCCCGTGCCGGCGTCGGTGCTCGTGCCGGCGTCGGTGCTCGTGCCGGCGTCGGTGCTCGTGCCGGCGTCCGTGCCCGCGTCCGTTCCCGGACCGGGACCGGCGTCAATCGGGCTGCCTGCGTCGGTGCCCGCGTCCGTGCCCGGACCAGGACCGGCGTCGATCGGGCTGCCCGCGTCAATCTCGGGGCCGGGACCGGCGTCAATCTGCGTACCCGCATCGGTGACGGGGCCCGCGTCGGTCTCGGGGCCGGGGCCGGCGTCAATCTGCGTACCCGCATCGGTAACGGGGCCAGGACCCGCATCGGTCTCGGGACCAGGGCCGGCGTCGGTGCCAGGGCCAGGACCCGCGTCGGTCTCAGGACCGGCATCGGTATCGGTCACCGGGCCCGCGTCGCCCTCGACGTCGCCACCGTCCAGCGTTGATCCGCCGTCGTCGGCCGCCTCGCCCCCATCCCCCGCGTCGGCGCCGGCATCCGGGGTCGCCTCGCAGACCTCACTCGGCAGGCAGAAGGTCGCCTCGCCGCCGTCGCGCTCCTCACCCGTGGGGCAGCACTGCGCCTCCGCCTGACCACACGCGGCCTGCGGCCCGCACGGGCGCACGCAGATGGAGCGGTCATAGAACGGGACGAAGCGGCACTCCTCGTCCGCGCCACAGACACCTGGTACTTGCTGTGGATCACACTGCACCCACAGCACCCCGCCATCCTCCAGCGGCAGCGGCGTCTTGGGCGGATCCGAATCACCACAGGCCAGCGCGAGAATCGTGAGCGAGACCGCCGCACACGCCAGGTAGGAGAAAGTCTTCTTCATGCGCTCGGGCCTGCTTCCGTGATGACGATTCAAGGTGTCGACCGTCAGCACCGGCAAGTGGACGGGCGCGGGAGTATAGAAGGCGACCCGGGCTCTAGTCCTGCGACTTACCGCCAAATCGAACATTTACAGCGGTGAAAATCGCGGGGTGAACCTCGCCCAACCCTCCCGGCCGCGCATCGCGGCGGAATCCAGAGCCTCCAGTGGTGACCGTCCGACTCCATGGCCGACTCAAGGACTTCCTCGCTCCGGAGAAGCGCGGACTGGAGGAGTTGCAGGTGGCGCCCCAGGGCTCGCCGGCGGTCAAGGACCTCATCGAGTCGCTCGGGCCTCCCCACCCCGAAATGGACCGGGTGCACGTCAACGACGAGCCCGTGGGCTTCTCGCACCGGGTGACGCCCGGCTCGCGGGTGGAGGCCTGGCCAGCGCTCCAGCACGTGGAGGGCATGCCCCGCTTCGTGCTCGACGTGGGACTGGGACGGCTGTCGGGCTTCCTGCGGATGCTCGGCTTCGACACGCTCTGGCGCAACGACTTCGCGGATGAAGAGCTGGCGCGAATCTCCAGCACCGAGCAGCGCGTCGTGCTGACGCGGGACATCGGCGTGCTCAAGCGGGGCGAGGTCGTCCTGGGCTACTTCCCTCGCGAGACGGACCCCGCTGAGCAGCTGGTGGAGGTGGTGCGCCGCTACGGGCTCACGGCGCGGATGAAGCCGTTCTCCCGGTGCATCGCCTGCAACGCATCCCTGAGTCCCGCGGAACCACACGAGGTGACAGACCGCGTCCCCGAAGGCGTGGCGGAGCGGTACTCGCGGTTCCAACAATGTCCCGACTGCCGGCGGGTCTTCTGGGCCGGCTCGCACCAGGAGCGAATGCAGGCCCTGGTGAACCGGCTGCGCGCGCTGGAGCAGGAGCCCGGATGACGCGGCTCCGGGCGCCTGCCCGGTTGCTCCCGCCGTGAACCCTCCACTACGCAAAAGCACGTAGCCTCGCATCTTTTGCGAGGTCAATCCGGACCCCATTCCTCTCCGGGCTGGCCCGCACCGGAAGGATTTCAGGGGGTTGCCGACCTGCCCTTGCGGGCACGTGAGTTGCTGAGTTGGCGACACTTCCGTCGCTTTCCCCCGAGCGGCGCGTACAGGAGTTCCTCAGATGGCGCACCGAAACCTCCCCCGGAACCGAGCTGCTCGGGGCTTCACGCTCCTCGTCGCGCTCGGCGTCGTCGTGGTCGTGACGATGGCGGTGATGCTGAGCTACCGGGTGGTGGGCCGCGAGGCGGACACCCAGGCCGACGCGCGCCGACAGAAGGAAGCGTTCTTCGCGGCGGAGGCGGGGCTGGCGGAGGGGCGCGAGGCGATGCGCCTTCGATCCTCCCCTGTCGAATTGACCTACCTCCAAGCCTTCTCGGCGCTCACGGCCGCGAACGCCACTGTGACGGAGCTGGGCCTGGCGGGCGCGAATCCTGCCTGGATGGAGCTGCTGCCCGCCACACCGGGCGACCCCTGGAACTACCTGCGCCTGGCCCCCACCTACCTGCCGGCCGCCGAGAAGGCCAGTGCGTCTGGTGACCCCTACGTCGACTACCCGGAGCAGAACAACGTCCGCTACCGCGTCTTCGTGCGCGACGACGTCGACGACAACGACCCCACGACCGACGCCAACGGTCGCGTCTGGGTGGCGGCCGTGGGCGAGGTGCTCAGCCGGGACGGACGTCCCACGAGGGCCATCGTCCAGGCGCTCATCATCAACCAGGTCGGTGCGATCGCCATTGGCCCCGGCTGCACGCAGAGCGGCTGCGGCGCCGACAACACCTACAACAATACGCAGGACACGGGCGCGCCCACGAATGTGCCCATCCGGACCCTCCCCAACAACACGCCCTGATTCCCTCGCTGTCCCGCGAGTCTCCCCATGAAACGCCTTTCACTTGTCGCGCTCCTGTTGCTGCCCGGCTTCGCCGCGGCGAACGCCGAAGGACAGAGCGCATTCCAGAAGGCCTGCGCGAGCTGTCACACCCTCACCCCGCAGCCCACGAAGAGCGCGCTGAAGGCGCAGAAGAACGGCGGCCCGCGCATCAAGGCCCCCGTGCGGTCCTTGCAGGAGAAGCGCGTGGAGCTGGGCCCGAAGGTGAAGGAGACCTCCAGCGAGGGGCTGCGCACCTGGATTACCGCGCCCAGCGAGAGCAAGAAGGACACCCGCTGCGACACGCGCGGGATGCACCCGACCGAGATGGACGCGCTGGTGTCCTATCTGAAGACCAGCTCGCGACCGCCTCCGCTGTCTCGCGATGAGCAGCTCCGTCAGCAGCTCGAGAAAGACCTCGCCGCCCGCCGCGCGAAGCAGCGCCGCGAGTCGCTTGAATCCGCCCGTCCTTCCCAGGGGAAGAAGTGATGAGAACCCTTCACCGCGCCCTCGCAGTGCTCTGCCTGCTGACGGCCCCGCTCGCGGCCGCCCAGAACGTCGCCAACCTCTGCGAAGACAACCTGTCCAAGGACAAGCAGGACGGGTTCAGCAACGCTGAATACGACAGCCAGGCGGAGGCGGAGAACCCGAGCATCGAGCTGACGAGCAGTGGGCGCCACTCGCCCGACACGTCGAACCTCCGGCTCCTGCCTCCGGAGCAGCTGAACTCCGAGGTCATCAAGTTCCCCTACGACCAGCGCGTCACCATCAGCTACGTGTTCGAGTCCGCAGGCGCCTCGCACGCGCTCGGGTACATGTACCTGCAGGACGCGATCGACGAGGGCTACACGAACGCGCAGGGCGAGCTGCTGGACACCAACAGCAACGGCATCTTCGACCTGCACGAAGACCTCTACAACCTGGCGCCCGCCACTGGACCCAAGGCCCGTCCCTACGTGGGCAAGGCTAACGACCGTCGGTGCCCGGTACGGTCCTTCACCTCAGGTGGTGAGACGTACACCGAGCCGGAAATCGCCATGCGGAACTGCGGCGCCACCTGGGTGCGCGTCACCGGGGGCAACGGACTCGCGGATGCCCGGCCGGGCGGAGGCTCCACCCATATCGACACGGACATCGTGGGCCAGGCCCGGGGAGGAACCAACGTCACCGCGACCCAGTTCTCCGACAAGGGCTTGTTCCCGCACATCCCCAACCTGCTGGAGCCGCGGGACGACGAGAACGGCAACAGTGGCATCGGACAGATGGTCTTCCTGCTCGCGGACGACGAGGATGACGATGGCACAGAGACGACATGGGGCAACATGGCGCCCGTGGCCGACCGTGACGACAACAACGATGGCATCCCCGACTACAACGTCACCGCCTATGACAACCGCGGCATCCTGCGCGCGGGCGCTGACAACGTCATCAACATCAATGACCGCACCGTCGACCTGGGACTCATCAAGGGCCAGAAGGAGATCATCTTCTTCCTCATCGTCTACTACGACTCCAACCATGGTCCGAACGAGGGCACCGTCTATCCCTGCCTGAAGCAGGACAACGCCGGCAAGTGCCTGCTGCACCTGCGCACGCCCATCAACGTCTTCTTCTCCAAGTCGGCGTGGAACCTGGACCAGAACTCCCTGGCAAATCCGGTGGTGGCCGAGCGCAACATCGGCTGTGACTACGCGGAGAACTGCGCCGCCGAGAACCCCACAGCCACTGCGGCCCCCCAGTGCATGCTGGCGGACAACAGCCGCAAGCTGTGCGGCTGGCTGGACAGTGACACGCTGCTGCGTCTGAGGACGCAGGCCACCTACGGCAACCTGGTGATGCCCAAGGAGGCGGTGAATATTCCTCGCCCCACCGGCACCAACCGAAACCCCATGCCGCACGTCATCGTGGGTGCGCCGTCCACGGACGAGTTCCGCTGGATTCTGGGCTTCGAGGACCTTCCAGGCGGCGGCGACCGAGACTTCAACGACGTGGTGTTCGTCATCAACAAGCAGAACGGCGGCACCTTCCGCTCCGGCAGCCTCACGGGCGAAATCGACCTGAGCGACGCGGAGGACTTCGTCATCACCAAGGTGCGCTTCTCGCGCTACGACGACTTCGCGCCCTATTCCGGCACATGCGCCAGCCCGCCGTGCTGGACGGAGGTGACTCCGGGAGCCTGCTCGCTGCCGGGCAAGCCCGCGCCCACCATCGAGTACTCGGTGGCGGTGGACTGCCACAACATCGTGTTCGAGAACGGCGCGTACGTCCGTAAGATAAATCCGAACCGCACCTGGATTCCCGTGCGCTTCGACGCGGGCGACGCCAACACGAAGGAACTGGACCTGCTGGAGCTGGGCTTCACTGGGTCGCAGCTGTGCTGGAAGGTGGACATCACCAGCCCGGATGACCGGTGCGTCCCCGTCGTCGACAACGTCAACGTGGGCTACCAGGCCGTGCGTGCCGGCAGCTACTCGCGCTCGTCTCCGTCCACGGTGGGCAACGCCATCCTCTGGGGCGTGAACGAGACGCCGGGCAGCGACTGGGGCAAGAACTGGCCGGGCAACGGAATGCCCGAGGCCACCGAGCGCACCTACGACAACCGCAAGGACTACTCGGTGCGCGGCCGGCTGTACTTCCGCTCGCTCTATGACCCCGAGGACACCGACGTCACCAACGTCGTCGAGCGCTGGGATGCGGGCAAGGTGATGGCCATGAGCTTCCGCGGAGGTGGGGACCCGCTCAACCGCAAGATCTACACGCTGAAGGCGGACGGCACCCGGGCCACCCTCGAAGACGACATGGTGGGCCCCCAGTCGAAGGACAGCGTCCTCTTCCCGGACATCCTTTGTGACGAGCAGGTCGCCGGCAAGCCCCTCTACGACATGAACGGCGACGGCAAGTGTGGCACGCCCACCATCCCCGGTCCCCCGTCCAAGGTGAACACCACGGCCAACAACGACCGGAACGTCTTCCGCGAGTGGCTCTACGGGTGGGAAGACCACCAGTTGCCGGGAGCCACCAACGTGAAGCGTCCGTGGGCCATGGGTGGCATCAACCTGTCCACGGTGGCCGTGGCAGTGCCGCCGTACCTGGACTCGTGGGCGATGGGCGCGCTGCCCGCGGAGCGCGACCTGTACCGCCGCAACTTCATGACGCCGCTGTCGACGCGCCCCTCCATCGCCTACGTGGGGACGATGAACGGCTTCATGCACGGCTTCGAATCCGGCGAGTTCCGCGTCGAGGGCAAGGACGAGTGCACGGACGACATCCAGCTGCGCGGCTACTTCAAGCACGCAGGCGCGGCCTGCATCGACCCTGTCGCCCCGCGCCAGTACGGCTCGGGTGACGAGAAGTTCGCGTACATGCCGCGAATCCTGCTGGACCGATACCGCTACCTGTACGCCAAGTACCCGGGCACGGGTGACAAGCCCAAGCCGCAGATGGATGCCTCGCCCACCATCACCAACGTGGACTTCGGTGGCCTGGCCGCCAAGTGGACGCCGGCCTCCGGCGCCGTGGTGACGGCGCGTCCGCTGAAGGGTGCCCGGACGGTGCTCGTCTCCGCGTCCGGCAGGTCGAGCCCCGCCGTCTTCGCGCTCGACATCACCCATCCCGGCACCGCCACATATCCGACGCCGCTGTGGGAGTTCGACCTGAGGAACACCGCCCTCTTCGACGCGTTCTCGGACGCGGCCGACGACGACGAGGACGTGCTGTTGCCGGACAACTCCGGCTCGCGCCATGCGCCCTCCGTGGTCCGCATCAAGTGGGGCGACGAGGCGGAGGGCCGGTGGACGGCCGTCGTGGGCACCGACTACAGGCCCGC
Source organism: Myxococcus qinghaiensis (assembly GCF_024198215.1). Lineage (GTDB taxonomy): Bacteria > Myxococcota > Myxococcia > Myxococcales > Myxococcaceae > Myxococcus > Myxococcus qinghaiensis. Next base: position 100,038 of record NZ_JAKCFA010000005.1, on the reverse strand, counting down.
GGCCGACCGGTCCGGGACGCTCTATCTGCTGGACATGAGCACGGGCACGCCGCTGAAGAAGGGCTCCGCTCCCTCGGGTCGCTACGCGGGCGTCATCACCCTGGACGAGGGCTCCGGCGTCGCGGGCGCCACCGCGATGGTGGACCTCAACCGCGACGGCAACTACGACGTCATGTACGTGCCCACCACGGCCGGCAGCGTGTACCGCATCAACCTGGACTCGGTGGAGACGAACCGGGACCTGGGCCGTCAGGTCAAGACGTGCCGGGTGGCCAGCGCGCCGATGGCGGCCTCCACGCACCGCGATGCGGCGAGCAACCCCCCCGGTACCACCCACTTCCAGCAGATCCACTCCAACATCGCAGTGAAGGTGGTGCGTGACGGCGCCAAGCCGCTGGTCCGCTTCTACTTCGGCACCAGCGACAATCCGGACGAGATTGGCGACGGTCCCACCGACAAGGAGAACTACCGCTACCACCTGATGGCCTTCGAGGACCCGAACCCCGACGGCTCCGAGGCCTGCGATTTGCTGGAGCCTCTCTGGGTGAGCCAGCTGGACCCTGGCCAGACGGTGTGGGGTGGCGTGTCGCTCAGCGATGACCAGGTCTTCACGACCACCGCCGTGGGCGCGGCCGCCGACGTCTGCAACCTGAGCGAGGACTCGAGCGGCATGCTCTACACGACGTCGCAGATGCCGGACGGCAACACAGGCAAACCGACGCAGACGGGCGTGGCGATTGGTGGCCATGGCGTCAGCGCGCCGGTGGTGCATGACCAGCATGCGTTCATCCTGTCGGCCACGGGTCAGATGATGATGGTGGGCGACGACAAGTGGAACAACGGCGCGGGCAACGCGGGAGAGACCCGCTCGCGCGTGCTCGTGTACGACCCCATTCCGGATGGAAGGCTGCCTCGATGATTTCCTCGCGGTTCCAGGCCTCCAGGGGCGTCACGCTCCTGGAGGTGCTCGCCACCATGGCCGTGATGCTCGTGGGCATCGCCGCGGTGATGACGCTGGTGACGCAGATCAGCGCGTCCAACCGGCGCACGCTCACCGCCACCCAGGCACAGCTGCTCGCGGAGCGGACCTTGGAGAACATCTCCTCCATGGGCTGCTCGGCCACCCCTCCGTGCGCCAACCTGATACCCCTGGATGGTCAGCGAACCACCCTGTGGCAGACGGCTGGCGGAGAGCTGCGGACCGCCGCGCCCGTCGGTGACGTGGCACGCCAGTACGAGGTGGCGGTGGACGTCGACAGTCCGGCGCTCGCGGGCTCCATCGAGGATGGCGCCTCCGGGTTCCCCCCGGTGGACCGGGACCTGGGTGGCTCGGCGGGCACAGCCGGCAACATCGCCAATGTCCGCGTCTCGGTGAGCTGGGTGGAGCCGGGACGCACGGGACGCCAGGTCGTGGTCCTTCAGACGAGGATGGCGCCATGAGAAGGACGCTTCGTTCCCAAGGCGGCTTCACCTTGCTGGAGGTGATGATCTCCAGCGCCATTGGCGTCGTCGTGCTCGGTGTGGGCCTGGTGGTGGGCATGCAGATGCAGCGGCGTGCCCTCTTCGAGGAACAGACCATGGTGGCGCAGGTGACGGGGCGGGCGGTGAAGGACCTGCTCACCCTGGACGTGCAGCGCGCCGGCATGGGCATGGGCAACTCCCCCATCCAGTTCTCGGAAGGCGACCAGCGCTTCGCATTGATGAGCTGGTCCAAGATGGACATGAGCTCGGCGGCGGCCCCGTTCACCGCGGACCCGAGCTTCTCGCTCCCACCCGCGGGAACGCCGTACGTCGACATGGCCTCGGATGTGCTGCAGCTCTACTGGGGTGACCCGCGCACCATGCTGACGCTCACGGGATGCTCGGGTGGTGGCGACCACGTCCGCGAAGCCGGGCAGCTGTGCACGCCTTCGAATCCTTCCATGGCGCTGGTGCCCTCCGGCGGACCGGCGTCGACGCCGGTCATCGTCAGCAACCCGACGGAGGGTGACCTGGCCTGTCACTTCCAGCTGACCCAGATTCAGGACAACCCGGCTCCGACCACGGCAAAGGTGACGGCGACTCCGGGCCATGGCGCCGCCACGACGAACACGGGGCTGTGCGCGACTGAAGGGGACACGAAGTGGACACAGAGGGGTTGGACCCTCATGCGCACCGTGAGCGCGGCCTACCGGGTGAACTGGGCGGGCGGCAGTCCCGCGCTGGAGTACCTGGCCCCGGGCGCGGCCAACTGGGCGGTGGTGAGTCGGGACGTGGAGCGGATGCAGATTCGCTACGCCGTCATCGACCTGACGCAGCCGAACACCGCCTATCGGTGGTTCCCCACCAGCCTGACCGGTGGCACGAGCATCGACCAGTGCACCATCAATGGCCCCACGACCTGCACGGTGGACGTGCTGGCTCCCATTGAAGCGCCGGTCACCAACGAAACGGACCTGCGCGCGAGGCTGCGCCAGCGGGTGCGCGAGGTGGAAATCACGCTGATCATCCGGACGCCGCGCTCGGACCGGTCCGTGGTGGACCCGGCGACCATCAACGTGCTGGACAAGGATAACTTCCCTCAGGACGGCTTCAAGCGGCGGACCTATACCCTCCGCGTGGCGCCCCGGAACTTCGTGTCGGCCGGGCTGCAGGCCCCTGCGGCAGGAGGGACGTGAGCATGATGCGCGAACGTGGAATGACGCTGTTGGAGTTGATGATCGCGCTGGCCGTGGTGGGGCTGATGCTGTCCATGGCGCTGATGGGCATCCAGACGCCCATCGACGGGCAGCGTGAGTCGGCGGCGACGCGGGAGCTGTGGTCCTCCGCGCTGCGGGCACGTCAGCGTGCCATCGCCACCAACCAGCCGGTGCGCATCGTGGTGGAGGACAACATCGCGCAGCCGGACGGTACACTGCGGACGGTGGCCCGGTGGGAGCGGCTGACGTGTGGCAACGACTGGGACAACAACACCTGCCCCCAGCCCGCCTGCGTCAACGCCACCTGCCGCGCCAACGCGGCCTGCTGCTCGGAGACGGGGCCCGACATCGTCATCCCCGACACCATGAATGCATCCTCGGTGCATGGGCTCTGCTACCTGCCCGGCCTGGGCCGCGCGGTGCAGCCCGGAAACCTGGGCTGCATGCAGGGCCAGCTCGACAACACGGCGGCGCTCGCCGCCGCGGCCCCGGGCAACCTGCGGCTCAACTTCAACGCGCAGTCGGGCCGCCCCCGCAGCCTGCTTATGGTGGAGCCCCTCACCGGGCTGGCGTCGCTGCTGGACTGCGACTCCAAGCGCGCCGAGGACCGGCCCGTGCCCGAGTGCGCCGCGACGCCGCCTCCTCCCTGAGTCGTCCTGGCGGGTGAAGCCCACGGCCTCACCCGCTGGAGCACCTGGAAGTCCCCACGGGCTCGAGTCTCCTCACGGAGCTCGGGCCCGTTTCGTTTCGGGGGACTACGCGGCCAGCGCCTCGCGGCACTTGAGGCACACGTCGCCGCCCTGCCCCACCGCTTCCGAGTACGTCCAGCAGCGCGGGCACTTGTGGCCCAGCGCCGGCTTCACCTCGGCCAGCACCCTCGCGCCGTCACCGAACACGCGCGTCACGTCCAGCGACGTCGCGTCGATGCCCTCCGCGTCCACCAGCTCCACCTGACTGGTGATGAAGAGGCCGGGCAGCTCGTCCATGTGCGCCTTCAGGAACTCCCGCACCGGAGCCGACGCCATCAACAACACCCGCGCCTCCAGCGACGCGCCAATCCGCTTCTCGCGCCGCGCCGCCTCCAGCACGCCCTGCACCGCCTCGCGCAGCGCGAACAGCTTCGCGTAGCGCTCCGCCAGCGCCGGCTCCAGCTTCGCGCGCGCCTCCGGGAAGCCCGCCAGGAACACGCTCTCCGTGGCCTTGCCCGGCAGGAAGCCCCACGCCTCCTCGGCGGTGAAGCTCATCACCGGCGACAACAGCCGCAGCAGCACGGAGGCCACCTCGTGCAGCACCGTCTGCGCGCCGCGCCGCGCCTTCCCATCCGTGCGCCACGTGTAGAGGCGGTCCTTCAGGATGTCGAAGTACACCGCCGACAAGTCACCCGCGCAGAAGTCCACCACCGTCGCGTAGACGAGGTGGAACTCGTAGTCCTCGTACGCCTGCTTCACGCGCGTGACGACTTCCGACAGCCGGCCCAGCGCCCACTGGTCCAACGGCAGCAGCTCCTCGTACGGCACCGAGTGCAGCGCCGGGTCGAAGTCATACAGGTTGCTCAGCGCGTAGCGCACCGTGTTGCGAATCTTCCGGTAGCCCTCCGACAGGCCCTTGAGAATCTGGTCCGACAGGCGCACGTCGTTGCGGTAGTCGCTCGCCGCCACCCACAGGCGCAGCACCTCCGCGCCGTACTGCTGGATGATCTTCTCCGGCGCCACCACGTTGCCCAGGCTCTTCGACATCTTCTCGCCCTTGCCGTCCACCACGAAGCCGTGCGTGAGGCACGCCTTGTAGGGCGACATGTCGCGAGTCCCCACCGCCACCAGCATGGACGAGTGGAACCAGCCCCGGTGCTGGTCACTCCCCTCCAGGAAGAGGTCCGCCGGAATGCGCTGCCTGCGCTCCAGCACCGCGGAGAACATGCACGCAGAGTCGAACCACACGTCGAGGATGTCCGTCTCTCGGCGGAACTCCCCATGCCCGCAGCGCGAGCACTTGAAGCCCTCGGGCAGGAAGTCCTTCACCGGCGTGCGGTACCACACGCCCACGCCTTCCTTCTCGACCTGGGCCGCGACCTTCTCCATCAGCTCCGGCGAGACGAGCGACTCGTCACAGCCCTCGCAGTACGCGATGCAGATGGGCACGCCCCACGTGCGCTGACGGCTGATGGTCCAGTCCGGCCGCGTCTCCAACATGCCCCGGATGCGGCTGTGCCCCCACGAGGGCACCCACTTCACCTTGTCCACCTCCGCCAGCACCTCCTGACGGAACGTCTTCTCCCCGTGGAACGGCACGTCCATGGGGATGAACCACTGGTACGTCGCGCTCAGGATGATGGGGTTGTGGCAGCGCCAGCAGTGCGGATAGCTGTGCGCCACCGTGTCCTTCGCGTCGTTGAGCAGCGCGCCCTTCTCCACGAGGACGGCGATGACGAGCGGGTTCGCCTCGAACACGCGCTTGCCCGTGAGCGCCTCTCCCACCGTGTCGTCGTAGCGGCCGTCCGGACGCACCGGGTTGTAGATGTCCAGCCCGTAGCGCAGGCCGACCTCGTAGTCCTCCTGGCCATGCCCCGGCGCCGTGTGCACCAGGCCCGTACCGGCATCCAGCGTCACGTGCTCGCCCAGGACGATGCGGCCCCGGCGCTCGTAGAACGGGTGCTGGTACGTCAGGTGCTCCAGCTCCGCTCCCTGCGCGTACGCGAGGATGCGAGACGGGTCCACCAGCGCCGCCGCGGACACCTCGCCGCCCGGCAGCTCCACGTGCTTCACCGCCAGCTCGTCCGCCTTCACCTCCGCCAGCACCTTGGGCAGCAGGTCCTTGGCCACGCAGATGACGCGCGAGCCCAGCTGGTAGAAGACGTACTCCAGCTCCGGATTGACGGCGATGGCCAGGTTGGCCGGCAGCGTCCACGGCGTCGTCGTCCAGATGGCGAAGGCGACGTCCTTGCCCTTCAGCGCCGGCACCCGCTCGGCGAGTTCAGCGCCGGCCGCGAAGGCCACGTACACGGACGGGGACTCGTGCTCCTCGTATTCGACTTCCGCCTCGGCCAGCGCCGTCTGGTCATACAGACACCAGTACACGGGCTTCTTGCGGCGGTAGAGCATGCCCCGGCGCGCGAAGACGGCCAGCTCGCGGATCTCCTGCGCCTCGTAGGCGAAGTCGAGCGTCTTGTAGGGCGCGTCCCACGAGCCGAACACACCCAGCCGCTGGAACTCCGCCTTCTGGATGTCGATGAACTCCAGCGCATACGCGCGGCACTGCTCCAGGAAGGCGTCGCGCGACAGGGTGCGCTTGTCCACCTTCTTGTCCTTCAGCCGCTTCTCGACAGCCTGCTCAATGGGCAAGCCATGCGTGTCCCAGCCGGGGATGAAGTCGCACCGGCGGCCCACCAGGTTGCGGTACTTCACCACGATGTCCTTGAGGACCTTGTTGAGCGCGTGGCCGGCGTGGATGTGGCCGTTGGCGTAGGGCGGACCGTCCGGCAGCACGAAGGGCTCACCGGCGGCGTTGTTCTCCAGAATCTTTCCCCAGATGCCCCGCTCCGCCCACCAGCCGAGCATCCTCGGCTCGAGCTGCGCCAGGTTCCCCTTCATCGGGAACTCCGTGCGCGGCAGGTTGACCGAGTCCTTGAAGTCCTTGTCCTGTGAGGGCGTGTCGCTCATGTCGACAGCGCCCGTAACACGCTCGGTGCAGCGCTTCAATCACCCGCGGGCTTCGCGTCCTCCTGCGAGACCATCCGCCGCACGACGATGACGGCCAGCTTGCCGTCCTTCGCCGGGGTCAGCTTGAGCTGCAGCTCGTCCTGGCTGGAGCGATACAGCCGGGGCTCCACTTCCTCGAAGCCCGCCTGGCTCAGCTCGTTGCGGTAGTAGACCTCGACATCCGTCGCCTTCGCGCTCACCGAGTAGACGAGCGTGCGCGCCCCCTCCATCTCCGTCTGCATCAGCCCCGTGCCGCCGGGATACACCGGCGCGACGTTGGACTGCGGACGCGGCCCCTGCGACAGGTCCGCCTCTCCCAGGAACACCGTCGTCGTCCCATCCGGATTGGGCTGGAGGATGGCCGTGTAGGTGATGAAGGCGCGCGTGTCGATGGCGGTAATCATCGGCTCGCGCAGCAGCTGAGGCTGGCGAGACTCCGGCGGGACATGCAGCCCCCAAAGCAGGAAGCGGTCCACCAGCGCCTGGAGGATGTCCGCCGGCCGCGCCTTGCTGCGCACCGCGGAGAGCTTCACCGGGACGCCACTGGAGAGCACGGGCTGCGTCACGTCCACCACGCCCACCACTCCGGGAACCTCCCACTTGAAGGGCACGCGCTGGGCGAAAGCCTGTCCCGAGGACAGCACCAGCGCCAGCACCAGGCCCCAGGCTCCGCTCCGTGTGCGCGTCATCAGCGCACCCGCCCGCTCTTGCCCTTGCTGGGCGACTCCAGTCCCTCCGGCTCCACACACCGCTCCGCGCACTCGTTGAACTTCTTCTCCTGCCGCTCCTGACAGCGGAGGGCGCAGGCCTGGAAGGGTCCTGGCCGGGTGGGGTCCTCCGAAGGCTCGGGACACCGGGCCATGCACGAGCGAACAACCGCATCGGCCTTGGAGGCGCAGTCCACGGCACACTGGTTGCCGTCCGCCAGCGCCAGACGCGCGGCGAGCACGGCGCCCAGTCCCAGCATCCCAGGCCACCCGGAGAGGAACGAGCGCATCATCTCAGTCACAGTCCTTTCCGAGGAAGCAGCCGCCGTTGCCCATGCGCTCCAGGTACGCGGCGCCATAGGGGAACGTGGTGACGCCGATGACGGAGCCCGGCGTCGTGGGCCACATGCGGGAGATGGGGTCGATGTGAGGAGGCACCTGGACGAAGTTGAGCGCGTCCTCACCCGCGGCGCTCATCCAGAAGGTCTTCTCCTTCATGCCCAGGCCCACCATGGCGAGCGCCGTCATGGGCAGCGGGTTCCAGAACAGGGCGGCCTGCACCAGGTTGCTGCCAGCGGTGGGGATGGGCAGCGTCGTCGGCGTATAGGTGGACCACACCGCCGCGTGCAGGGGTGCGTTGGTGCAGGGGATGAGCTGGTCCTGCATCAGGATGTTGCAGGTGGCCGACTCCAGCTGACCCGCCAGACCCCAGTCATCCACGAGCATGGAGAAGCGGCCGTTGCAGGTGCCGCCCACCGCGCGCCCCACCGCGCAGACGCGGAGGTTGGTGAGGGAGTTGTCCAGGTTCTGCTTCTGGTAGAGCGCGCCCGCCGAGGGCCCGTCGAGGAACGAGGTGGGGAAGCGCCAGGTGCTCAGCGTGGCCTCGGCGCTACACGCGGTGCCGCCGTTGTCGCGATAGACAAGCCGCGTGAGCACGGCGCCCGCCCAGCCCACGCCCACGTCCATGCCACACTGGACCTGCATCCCGGTGCCCTGGGTGAACACCTGGGTGATGCGGCCCGCGCCGGGCGCGGAGGACAGTCCCTTGAAGTCCGAATAGCGCGCCTGCGAGTCCTGGGCGGCCCGGCGCATGGAGCCTTCGGCGTTGTCGTATGTCACGGGGATGCGGTGCATCTGCCCATGGGTGCCGTCCCACAGCGCGGAGACAGCGGCCTCCTGCACCTTCAGCGACAGGAAGCCCACCTCCGCGAAGTGGATGCCGAAGGCGACGATGGTGACGAACAGCGTGGTGCCGATGGCCGCCTCGAGCAGGGCCTGGCCCCGCGCGTGACGGCGTTGGAGACGAATGCGGCGCGGTGTCGTCATCACTGAAGCCCCTTGAAGCCCGCGCTGCGCAGTTCCTGGAAGGCCTGCGCCGCGACGGGCGAGCTGAGTCCCAACGTGTTGACGGCGTCGCGCACGCCATCGCTGTCGATGTCCGCGCCCACCAGCGTGGCGCGCCAGTAGGGGTTGAGCAGGTTGGGCGGCTCGTTCCAGTGGTTGAAGCCCAGGCTGTTGCCACGGTGGTAGTAGGCGATGCCCGTGGACAGCGCCGTCTGCGTGCTGTTGGGCGTGCCATCCGCCAGGGTGAAGCTCCTGGCGTCGTACACGTTGCCCGCGCCGGTGGACTCGAAGCGGTAGCGGAAGGACAGGTCCCAGGGGTCCAGCCGGCGCGCCATCAAGTCTCGCTGGACGACGGCGAAGTTCTTCGGCTGGGCGTAGTTGTTGCCCTCCGCGTTGAGCAACCGCGTGAGGTTGTAGTCCAGGAACGGTGGCCAGATGCCCGGGCACGACGAGGGCCCGCCCAGGCAGGGCGCCAGCATGTGGTTGAAGGGGCCGCCCACGTCTCCGCCGCCCGTCCACGTGTGCTGGGGCCGGGGGAACAGGCCACCCGACGTCACCAGGGTGGCCACCGTGGGCAGCACGCCGGCGACAGTCCCGGGGCAGGCCCCGGGGTCTCCACCATGCATCGTGTGGTTGTACATCCAGGTGATGCTGCCCCGCTCGTCGCCCGTGAGTGCGGGAGCGTACGGAGGCAGGAGCGGCATCTTCCGCCCCGGCTTGCCGAAGTACGTCGTCCCGTTGGTGTCGGGCATCACCGTCACCCGGTCCGGGGGCATGATGACCCAGTCCAGGTTGGCCTGGTGCGCGCTGTAGTCCCTCAGCGCCCACTGGCGGTGGGTGACGAAGTGGAACCCGCGGCTGCCCATGGCCGCGTTGACGGCGTGCGCGACGGTGAGCGGCAAATCACAGACGGCGCCATCGTCCGTGCAGGCGACACCGCCGCTCAGCTCGCCCTCGTTGACGCCGCCGATGTCGGGCACCCGCCAGGCCGAGTCGTAAGGATTGCTGCCCGCCCCCACGATGTTGCTCAGCACCCTGTTCGTGAAGCGCTGGCTCCCCAGGGCGTCGCGCAGCTCCTGGTAGTTCTCCTGCTGCGCCGCGTAGAACGCGCCCTGCGCGATTTGATGCGCGAGCATCTGCAGGTTCACCATCAGGTCCATGGACTGGAAGACGGACTCCAAGCGCAGTTGCTCGACGGTCAGCTGCGCGCGGATCGTCGTCAGGTTCGCCACGCCCAGGTTGCCGCAGATGCACCTGCGCAGACACATGCCGCCCTTCCAGGCGCACGGACAGCCGGTGGCGATGGCCAGCTTGTAGGGCGCCATGCCGATGCCATAGCCCGTGCTGGCCGCGTTGACCTGTGCGCGGTAGAGGCTGGCCCAGCTCACCAGGCTGGTGGCCCCCGCCTGCGCCACCGCGTGGCCAATCTGCGCGCGGTTCATCACCGCGATGTTGTTGAAGGTGCGCGCGGTGGCCACCGCGTTGGAGAAGGCCGCCGCGTCCGCCACCGTCTGCAGCTCGATGCGCTCACGCACCTTCATGGAGAAGGAGAGCGTCATGGTGACCATGAGCACCATCAACAAGGTGCCCAGCACGAACAGCACCAGCGTCTGACCGCGAGACAGGGAGCGCTTCATCGGGGGCAGTCCATGGTGGCGAAGTGGCGCCGCTTGGCGGGCGTCATCATCCGCATGGTGAAGCTGGTCTCGATGGGGAAGACGTACTCCTCGCGCCCCACCCGCGCGACCAGCTCGTCCCGGATGTCACTCGCCAGTTGGAGCGGCGTGGAGAACTCGCCCGCGTTCCAGTTGGCGTTGCGCTCCGCGGGCATCAGCGGATTGGCGGCCGTGTAGTCCTGGAGGCCCATCTGCGCCATGAACATGCGCGACATCACCCAGTTCGCGAACGGGATGCGCATGGGGTACCAGTAGATGAGCTGCACCTCCAGGCGCCGCAAGTGCCCGGGCTCGTCGAACTCGCGGTCCTGCGGCCCGTCGATGCCGCCGCCCACCAGCGCCCGGTTGATCCACACGATGCTGCCGGTGTGCCGGCCGTCCAGGCCCCCCTGGTAGCGATTGCCCCGCCGCGCGCCGAAGGCCGACGCCAGCTTCGCCGCCGCGTTGCTTCCGCCGCCGTGGCGCACCGTGTCCGTGGCGCTCGACATGCCCAGGAACGAGTGGAACGAAGGCAGCAGCGCGAGGATGGCCGCGTGGGTCATCCGCTCACACTCGCCATGCGCCACGCTGCCCGCCCGCGTCGCCTGGAACGCCGCGTACTGCGCCAGCACGCGCGCCTGCAACATCAGGAACAACTGCAACGTGCCCAGCAACAGGAACACCACCAGCGGCAGGGTGATTGCCGCCTCCACCATGGCTTGTCCCGACTGGCCAACATTCCTTCGAGGGTAGGAATTCATGGCAGCGCGCATGTTCCAGGGATTTACCCCCCAGAAGACATACGTCAACTTGCCCGTCGGAAACGGGCGCGTGCCCCCTCGGCGCTACAGGGTCGGGGCATGTGTCACATGTGTCACACAGTAGCCCCGGGGCAGGATGACCCCAGGGGCGTGGATCAGCGCGGCTTCATGCCCTTGGTATCGAGCTGATATTTCTTCACCAGCCGCTCGATGGACTTCCTGTGCAGCCCGCTCTCCCGGGCGGCGCGGGAGAGGTTCCCCTCGCAGCGGGTGAGGACGCTGGTGACGTACTCCCGCTCGAAGTTCTCCAGGAGCTGCTCCTTGGCGTCCTTGAAGGAGAGGTGCTCGTTGAACGGCAGCGGCCCCTCGCGGGCCTGCCCCCGAACCCGAGGAGGAAGACTGGCTGGCTGAATTTCTTCGCCCTCGCTGAACGTGAGCACGTGAGACAGAACGTTCATCAGCTCACGAACGTTGCCCGGCCACGCGTAGGCCATCAGCAGGCTCATGGACTCCGGGGAGAAGCGCTTCTTGCCGTGCTTGAGGACGACCTCGGGGTCGGCGAGCGCTCCCTTGAGGATGAGGGGGATGTCGTCGCGGCGCTGGCGCAGCGGCGGCAGCTGAATCGTTATCACCGACAGGCGGAAGTAGAGGTCCTCGCGGAAGTTGCCGGCCTGAATCTCCTTCATCAAATCGCGGTTCGTCGCGGCGATGACGCGGCAGTTGACCTCGATGACGTCGTTGCCGCCCACGCGGCGGACTTCATGGTTCTCCAGCACGCGCAACAGCTTGGGCTGCAGGTCCAGGCGCAGCTCGCCCAGCTCGTCCAGGAAGATGGTGCCGCCGTGCGCGCGCTCGAAGGCGCCGGGGCGTCCGCTCACCGCGCCGGTGAAGGCGCCCTTCTCGTGGCCGAACAGCTCGCTCTCGATGAGGTTGGGCGGAATGGCGCCGCAGTCGAGCACCTCCATGGGCGACTTGTTGCGCCCCGACAGCTCATGGATGGCGCGCGCCACCAGCTCCTTGCCGGTGCCCGTCTCGCCCTGGATGATGACCGACACGTCGAGCGGGGCGATCTTCTTGATGAGCCCGAATATCTGGCGCATCTTCATGCTCTGGCCGACCATGCCGCACAGCTCGCCGTCGCGGTCCGGCTCGATGGTGACTTCCTCATCCAGCGGCGCGAAGGTCAGCACGGACGAGCCCGCGCGAATCTGCGAGCCCGGTGAGAGATAGGCGCGCTCGATTCTGCGGCCGTCCAGGAACGTGCCGTTGGTGGAGCCCAGGTCCACCAGCAGGTAGCCGCGCTCGGTGAACTGGATTTCGAAGTGGTGGCGGCTGGCGGTGCGGTCCTCCACGAGCACCAGGTCATTGCCCGGGTGCGCGCCGCAGCGCAGCCGCTCCTTGTCGCTGACCACGGAGCGCCCGGTGTCCGGCCCGGAGGCCACGGCGAGCCGACACTTGTGGAGCTTCACCGTGGTCCGCGGGTCCACCACGAGCGTCTCCCCCAGCAACGGGGAGTGGGCGAGGTCCAACCCGGCGGCATCTCCGGGGCTGGTGTGGATGTCGTCGGGGTGTGGATCTGTCGCGCTCATCTGCGTCCGAGGATAGCAAACGCGAACCACGTCACCCGCTCCGTCCGGCGGTACATGCTACGCTTGGGTGCTCCGCCCATGTCTCCCCGAAAAATCCAGCAGAAGAAGGCCCCGGCCACGCCGGGGTCCCCGGCACCCGAGCGCCCCGCGCCGCGTCGTTCACGCGTGAAGAAGACCGTGGCCATCTTGTCCCGGAAGCGCTCGCTCTATTCGACTCGCAGGCTGGTGTCCGCCATTCGGGAGCGGGGCCACCGGCCGCTGGTGCTGGACACTCTGCGTTGCTGCCTGCTGCTCGCGCAAGGCGCACCGCGCATGACGTACCGCGGTGTGGAGATACGGGGCGTGGACGTCGTCGTGCCGCGCATCGGCGCGTCCATCACCGCCTATGGGCTGGCGGTGGTGAACCACTTCGAGATGATGGGTGTTCCAGTACTCAACCCTCCGTCGTCCATCGCGCGCAGCCGCGACAAGCTGCGCGCGCTCCAGTTCCTGTCGCGTTCCGGACTGGACATCCCTCGCACGGTGATGGCGCATGACCGCAGCAACGTGCGCCGACTGGTGGAGGAGGTGGGGGGGCTGCCGGTCATCATCAAGCTCATCAAGGGCACGCAGGGCGTGGGGGTGATGATTGCTCACACGCTGCCGGAGGTGCAGACCATCCTCGACACCTTCTGGGACCTGGGTCAGGAAATCGTGCTCCAGGAGTTCGTCGCGGAGAGCGAGGGCCGGGACGTGCGCGCGCTCGTGGTGGGCAGGCGGGTGGTGGGCGCGATGCGTCGCAAGGCGAAGAAGGGCGAGTTCCGCTCCAACATCCACCGCGGCGGTGAGGGGCAGGCAATCGAGCTTCCTCCCGCGTACACGGAAGCCGCGGTGCGGGCCGCGAGCATCATCGGCCTGGAGGTCGCCGGCGTGGACATGCTGGAGGGGCACGCCGGACCCCGGTTGATGGAGATCAACTCCAGCCCCGGCTTCGAGGGACTGGAGGGCGCCACGGGCCGCGACATCGCGGGCGAAATCATCGACCACGCGCTGGTTTACGCGGGTTCGAAGTCGAGCGGTTCACAGGCCTACGGCGAGTAGCGCGAAGGGCCTTCGAGGTTGCTCGCACGCTTTGAAGCAAGCGAGCAGCCTGGGCCAAAGCCACCTCGCATGCTCCTCAGGAACACAGGAATGCATTCAGCGGCCGAGTGTCATGGGGAGTTGGCAGCGGCGCGGCGTGGCCTCTAATCTGGCGGCCCCCCATGAAAACGCTGCACAAGCCGCTGCAGATCACCGTGTACCAGGATGTGCTGTGCTCCTGGTGCTATCTCGCCGACCTGCGCCTGGACGTACTGCGCCAGGAGCTGGGCGAAGCCGTCCGCTGGAGCGTGAGGCCTTATCCGCTTCGCGTGCACGATGTGCTTCCCACGGAGCGCGAGAAGCGCGGCCTCGTGGAAGAAGTGCAGCGCGCGCAACGCGAGTCGGACGCCACCGCGCCGCTGTTGTCCACGGACCTGTGGCTGGGCGGAGACCCGCCCCGCAGCAGCGTGCCGGCACTGGCCGCGCTGGAGGCCGCGCGACTGCAAGGACCGCAAGCGCGGGCCTTCCTCGCGCGGGCCATGCAGCGCGCGGCGCTGGAGCAGGGCGTCAACGTGTCGCGGTCGGACGTGGTGTTCGAGCTGGCGTCGCGCGTGGGCCTGGCGATGAACGAGTTCTCCGCCGCGTTCCGCTCCGAGGAGACGCGCCGGCTCATCCTGGATGAGCACCGCGACGCGGCGATTCGCGGCGTGCGCGGCGTGCCCACGCTCGTCATCGGCGGGCGGTGGATGCTGTGCGGTCTGCGCGAGCTGACCGAGTACCGCGAGCACATCCTGGCCTGCATGGGCCGGGTGGCCGCGCCCCGCTCGGGCTCCTCCGAGCGACTGGTGCACTGACGCGGTTCCGCACCGGGGCCCGCATCGCTTCGCGGGCCCCGATGAGCGACCGACGTCAGACCTCTTCCGCGCCCTTGCTCAGCGCCAGGTACAGGCCGCAGAGCAGCAGCTGGAAGAAGCCCAGCGCGGGGAGCACGGGCAGACAGCACAGGATGAAGCCCACCATGAGGGCGACCACGCCCAGGGCCATGGTGCCGAACATGCCCAGGCGCTGGCCCTTCCCGGCGGCGAAGCAGCGCTTGAGCGTCTCCACCGGACCGGGAGCCTCCTCGTTGGCGATCGCCGGCTGCACGAGCACCAACGGAATGATGAGCCACATGCCCGGGAAGATGTAGAGCCCGGCGCCCACGGCGAACGTCGCCAGGAACACCCCCGGCGACGTGTTCGTCATCGTCCCGGCGATCGACTCCGAGGAGCTCCAGTCCAGCTCGGAGAGCGACACCCCCGACATCCCGACGAACACCGCGAGCGCGACGCCGACACAGAGGATGATGACGGGGAACATCACCACGAACGACAGCAGCGTCGTCAGCAGATAGGGCACCAGCTTGGAGAGCTGGGAGAACATCCGCCCCAGGTCCGCGCGCTGGCCCTGGAGCACGTCCAGGCACATGCGGGTGATGCCCAGGGACACCATGCCCTGAATCACCCAGGAGGCCACGGCGCCCACGACGGTCGTCAGCACGATGACGGTGGTGCTGCCCGACATGCCCCCGACGAACGACAGCATCTGGGAGAGGAAGCTGCCCATCATCGAGGCCGCGAAGAAGATGAGGGCGGCCACGCTGAGCATCACCCACTCGCGCTTGAACCTGTCCCAGCACACCTCCACCAACCCGCCGATGGACCAGTTCTCGCGGTCCAGCGGGAAGGCGCGGCCCAGGCCCTCGCGCTCACGACAGGTGGGACAGTGCGCCTGCGTGCCGTGCTCGCTGCACGTGTCGCACATGAAGTTGCCGCAGCGCGTACAGGTCCGCTGCGCGAGGTGGTCCGGGTGCAGCGGGCACGACGCGCCCCTCCCCCGACCAAAATCCGAATCCGACATGGGTGGCCTTCTCCTCGCGCGACGGGTCCGGAAGGCCCCGGCCCTCAGGTCGCGCGCACTTCCGCACCTACACCAGCGGGCACGGTGTTCACCAGGGCACAGGCACGGTTAAAGAGGAAGCAGGCGGGCGAGAAGGAGCCGGGCGTGAATTTCCTCCAGGGACGCCCGTCATCAGCCCGTGGTCGCGAAGAGGGACTGGCTGGAAGTGCCCTTCGCACGGGAGACTCGTCACATGCGCCGACTGCTCGCACTCGCCATCCCTCTCGCCCTGATGATGGGGACGGGCTGCTACGCCCACTATCACGGCCCTACCGCCCGCCGCTCCGTGGTGGCGGTGGTGGATTACCGGTTCTCGGGCGACCACCCCATTCCGGACAACGACGGCGGCGGCTGGTGCCCGTACGACCACGTCCACACGCACAACTACCGCCCGGCGGAGACGCACTACGTCTACACGGACGACGTCTACTACTACCGAGGGCCGACGCTGGTCTGGTACTGGGACTTCCACCTGGATCCGCTCGGGGCGTCGTGCGGCCTGCACGGGCGTCACTCGCACGACTACTACCCGAACGCGGGCCGGGCGTACCGCTGGGAGCGCAACCGCGGCTACGTGTATGACCGGACCCACGCCGCCTCCGCGGGCTACGGCTACAGCCGGTCCACGTCGCGGCCCGGTTATCGCGGCCCGGTGACTCGCACCGACAACCGCCCCTCCAGCCAGCCTCCTCCCTCCGGCACCGGCTGGGGCACGCAGCCTCCTCGCGGCGGCTCCCGGTATGACCGGGACAACAACAACAACAACGGCGGCGGCTGGGGCAGCTCGGGTGGCGGCAACTCCGGTGGCAACAACGGCGGCGGCTACGGCCGGGGCAACAGCGGGCGGGACAGGGATGATGACCGCGGCGGCTCGCGTCCCGGGCGGGGCCAGGGGCGGGACCGCGATGACGACAACAACAATGGCGGCGGCTGGGGCAGCTCGGGCGGCGGCAGCTCCGGTGGCGGCAGCTCCGGCGGCGGGTACGGCAACGGTGGCAGCTCCGGCGGTGGCAGCTCGGGTGGCGGGTACAACGGCGGTACGCCTCCGAGCGGAAGTGGCTCCGGTGGTGGCAGCTCCGGTGGTGGCAGCTCGGGCGGTGGCAGCTCCGGTGGTGGCTATGGCCGAGGCAACCGCGACAACGACAGCGACCGTGGCAACAGCAGCGGCGGAAGCACCGGCGGCTGGGGCACCGGTGGCGGACGCGGCAGCAGCGGGAGCAGCAGTGGCGGGAGCAGCGGTGGGAGCAGCAGTGGCGGAAGCAGCAGCGGTGGAAGCAGCAGCGGCGGCTGGGGCAGCGGTGGTGGACGCAGCAGCAGCGGCAGCAGCAGTGGAAGCAGCGGCGGCGGAAGCCGGAGCTCCGGTGGAGGCTGGGGCAGCGGTGGCGGCAGCAGCGGCTCGAAGAGCTCGGGTGGCGGCTCCTCCGCGCCGAGTGGTCGTGGCAGCTCGGGCGGCTCGCGGGACAACAAGGGCGGCTGGCGCTGAGCCTCCGGGCGAATCCGCCCACCCCAGTTGATGGATTTCCGACACCGGACCGCGTCCCTCGTCCCTCACGGGCGAGTGGCCGGCCCGGTGTCTGTCTTTGAGCGTCGGACAGGGGACGGAGCGTTCGCGGGTGGATTGCCGCACGGAGGGGGCATGGAAATGTTGCCGTGCGATGAAGCGCCCATTCCTGCTGGCATCCTGTGTACTTCTCGGGCTCGCGTCGTCCGGCTGCGGCTCCAGTGGCCCTGCTCCGGACCCCGGCTTCCAGACCGACGACGCCGAGTCGGTGGACCTGGAAAACCTGCGCATCCGCGTCAGCGGACAGGCCCAGGTGCTGCCCGAGGCCGCGAGACTGCTCACCGCGCTGGGCCAGCCTGTGCCCTCTCTTGGCGGCATGCCCATCCTGGTCGAGGAGCCGCTGCGGGTGGCGGTCAATGACGTCAACGCGACCTTCGGCACGGGCGTGCTCGAGGAGGACGGCGCCTTCGCGGTGACGGAGGTCCCCGTGCGCGAGGTGCACCAGGGGCTGGCCGTGGGCCTGAGCGGGCCCGGCTTCGTGCGGACCGTCACCGTCGTCTACGACAGCGTCTTCACCGGAGCCCGTCCTCGCACGGACGTCATCGAGTCGAGTGCCTGGGCGCTGCCGGAGTCCTTCCACGACGCGCTGGGCACCGCCATGGGGGAGCCGCTCTTGCGCGGCCACACGGAGGACCGGGCCCACACGCTTCGCGAAGCGGGCTTCGCGCTGGGGCGCGTCGTCGACGAGAACGGTCAGCCTCGCGCCGGCGTGCGCGTGGTGCCGGACCGGGGCGAGCTGGCGGAGCGCATCTACTATCCGACGGCGGACCTGAGCGGCGTCAACCAGGTAGGCACGTCCGCGGACGGCCTCTTCCTCTACGTGCACACCGCCGGGGACGCGGAGACGTTCCGGCTGGGCGTGGAGGGCGAGGAAGCCTACGTGGCGCGCAACGTGGCCGTCGCACCCGGCTGGGGGCTGGTGCTCACCCTCTATCCGGGGCTCCATCCGCCTGCCTCCCGTTGAGCGGCACTCGGGCGGGCAGCCTGCCCCGCCGTGCGACGCCGGATGCGGCGCGCGTGCGCATCCATGTCCCGGACAGGTGCGTGAGGAGCGAGGCAGCGGGCCGTCACGTGTGACGCGGCCACCCGCCCTCGACGAAAGCACCCGTGCGTTCCGGGGGGACGCCGATGAATCGGACCTGGAGGGCCCAGAGCCAGGCCATGGCCCGCGCGCTCGCCTGGGTCGCGGCGGCGGGCGCTTCGCTGTTGGGGCTGCTCTCCCTGGCGAGCTGGACCTTCGCGGCGCACTCAGCGTGGCCGGAGGTCTCCGGCCTGCCCATGACGGCGCCTCGCACGGGTGTCGCCCTGGTGCTTGGAGGCGTGGCGCTCGGACTGCGGCTGCCCGCCCGCCCCTCCCGGGTGCGCCGCCTGCTGTCCGCCCTCTGCGCGGTGGGCATGTGCCTCATCGCCTGCGTCAGCCTGCTGCAAGTCGTCACGGGCCTGCCGCTGGCGCTGGAGGCGTTCCTCGCGAGGACGTTCGGTGTCCTCAGCGCGATGATTCGCCCCTCGCCTCTCACGCCGCTGTGCGTGCTGTTCCTGGGCCTCGCCCTGCTGATACCGGGTCGCACGGGGAAGCGACAGGCGTGGCGGGACGCGCTCGTCATGGGCGCGCTGCTGGTGGCGCTGCTGGGCTTCAACGGCCTGCTGTTCGGTCCCCTCATCGCGCAGGATGGCGAGTCCTTTCCTCCGCGGCGCGGCATGGGCCTGTACACGGCGCTGGCGGTGCTGCTCTTGGGCGTGGGCCTGCTCTGCCTGCGGCCGGAGCGGGGCCTCGCGGGGAGAATCACGCGGGACACCCTGGGCGGCTTCCTGGCGCGGCGGCTGGTTCCCGTGGCGCTCCTGGGGCCGTCGCTCCTGGGCGCGACGCTGGCCCTGCTCAGCCTGGAGGGACTGCTCGGGCGTGAGGCGAAGCTCCCCCTCTTCGCCACCCTGCTGAGCGCGGGCGGCGCGGTGCTGGTGCTGCTGTCCGCGCGAGCCCTGGACACGCTGGAGGCGGGACGACGGCGCGCCACCGCGGCGCTGGAGGTCTCCGAGGCACGCTACCGGAGCCTGCTGGAGACGACGCCGGAGCCGCTGCTCATCGTCGACTCAGATGGGCTGTTGCGCTTCGTCAACGCGGAGGCGGAGCGCGTGTTCGGCCACCCGCGCGAGGCGCTGCTGGGCCATGAGGTGGAGCAGTTGGTGCCGGAGGGGCTCTTCGGCGGACACAGCCTGGGGGGCGCGGTGGATGCGCGGGCCCTCTATGGCCTGCGCGCCGACGGCACCCGGGTGCCCCTGGAGGCCCGCCTGCGCCGCGTGTCCGGCCCCGAGGGTGAGAGCCTGCTCGCGGTGCTCCGCGACGTCACCCTGCGCGAGCAGGCCATCGCCCGGCTGCAGGCCGCTCGCGAGGAGGCGGAGGTGCAGCGGGGCCTGCTCCAGGCCGTGCTGAACCACGCGCCGGTGGGGGTGCTCTTCAGCGACCCGCGGCTGGGGACGCTGGTGGCCAACCCCTTCGCGGAGACGATGCTCGGGCCGCTTCCCGAAAACACGAAGCGCGGCGCCTACCTGAGCCGGCTGCGCCATCCGGATGGACGGCCGATGAAGATGGCGGAGCTGCCTTCGACGCTGGCGGCCAAGACGGGCAAGGTGGTGGGCCCGGTTGAAATCACCATCGCGCGTCCGGATGGCGTGATGACTCCCCTGCTCATCACCGCCGCGCCCGTGTTCGGGGCGCAAGGCGAGCAGCGCGGCGTGGTCATCACCGGCCATGACCTCACGCCCCACCGGGAGCTGGAGCGGCTGCGCGAGGAGTACGTGAGCCTCATCTCGCATGACCTGCGCAACCCGCTCCAGGGCATCACCCTGCGAGCGAGCATGTTGCTGCGCGAGCTGAAGGAGCGGCGGCTCTCGCGCGAGGAGGCGCTCACGGACGCCATCCTCCGCAACGTGGAGTGGATGAGCTCCATGATTGAAGAGCTGCTGGAGGGCTCGCGCCTGGAGTCCCGCCGCATCCAGCTGCGCCGCGAGCCGACGGACGTGGCGCGCTTCCTCGAGGACGTGCTGGAGCGGGACGTCCCTCCAGACCTGCGCGAGCGCTTCCGCCTGGAGGTGGCGACGCCGCTTCCCCTGACGTGGGTGGACGCGCGC
This sequence comes from Myxococcus qinghaiensis, assembly GCF_024198215.1. GTDB lineage: Bacteria > Myxococcota > Myxococcia > Myxococcales > Myxococcaceae > Myxococcus > Myxococcus qinghaiensis. Next base: position 79,925 of record NZ_JAKCFA010000005.1, on the reverse strand, counting down.
CGCCTGGAGCGGGTGCTGGCCAACCTGCTGGGCAACGCCGCCAAGTACAGCCCGCACGACAAGCCCGTGCTGGTGCGCGCGGCAATGCGGGAGGGCCGCGTCGTGGTGTCGGTGAGGGACGAAGGCCCGGGGCTCGCGCGAGAGGACACCGAGCACGTCTTCGACAAGTACTACCGGACGCGACAGGGCAGCGCGTCCGACACGCAAGGGCTGGGGCTGGGACTCTACATCTGCCGGCTCATCATCGAGGCGCACGGCGGCCACATCTGGGTGGAGAGCGAGCCGGGCCGGGGCGCCACCTTCTGCTTCAGCGTGCCCACGGCCCCTCCGGGTGCCGAGCCCCCCCGTCGTCCAGGGGGGCCCGGGCCCAAGGGCCTCGAGTGAGGCCCGAGTCAGGGCTCACAGCGTCTTGAGGTACTCGATGATGGCCAGGCGCTCCGGGTCGGTGAGCACGGCGTTGAACTCGTGTCCGCCGTTGTCCTGGCCGAAGGCGTTGGAGTTGAAGATCTTCCGGTCCTCCAGTTGCTGCCGCGTGCGGGTGGGCGGGAAGAGGATGTTCCAGGAGACGACCAGGTTGCTGAAGAGCACGTTCATCAGCTCCTGAGCCAGGGGCGTGGTGAACTCATCCCCCGGCTGGCAGTTGATGTACGGAGACACCGCCGGGTTCAACGGCCCGCGCCACTTGCAAGGGATGGTGTCGTACTTCCAGCCGAGCTTCGTGGCGTCGTAGGCGCGCTGCAGGTCCGTGTCGAAGCCCATGACGACCAGCGGCTGGTCCCAGCGCGGCGGAGCGGAGACCCGGCGCCAGATGGGCTTGCGGTCCGCGGGCTTGAGCACCTCCCACACGTTGGGGACCGAGCCGTTGTGCAGATACGGCGCGGTGGCCCAGACCCCGTACAGCGGCGGCGCCAGGTAGCCGAGCTCGCGATTGCCTCGGATGTGCGGCTGGTTCTGCGGACCGCAGTCGTTGGCGGTGCCCGCCGTCGAGGGATAGCCGAAGAAGTTCTTGGCGCCCGCGGTCTGCACCGCCGCGTTGTTGGTGTTCACCCGGACCGGGTCGGTGCCGATGATGCGCAGCGGGGTGATGTAGCTCGCCATGCCCTCCAAGGCCGGTGTCGCGAGGAAGGCCGGGTCCTTGACGTAGCGAGGCGCATAGGCCCCGTGGCAGCTCGCGCACGAGCCGTTGCCCTGCGGCCGCGACACGGTGTTGCCACGCGCCGGTGCCCACATGTCGAGCGTGTGGAACAACACCGCGCCCTGCTCGGCCAGCGTCTGGTTGATGGGCAGCGGATAGGGCGGTGACTTGAGGGACTCCACCCAGGTGTTGAGCGCCGGGCCGTTGTCCCGCATCCAGTCCTGTCCCGCTTCGCTCAACGGCCCACCAGCGCTTCCGAACAGGCCGATGAACGGCGTGTAGAACACCATGTCCACGCGCGGCGCATCCATCGGGAAGACGCCGTCGATGAACTTCACCGGCCGGTGCCCCATGTTCCACCAGGCGGGCGTGTCCATTCCGGCGGTGGACCCGGAGTTGATGAGGCCAATCACCTCCGAAGGCCTCAGCAGCTTCTCGTCCGGGAACAGGAAGGCGAGGTTGATGTCGCTGGCGTTGTTGGTGCCACGGGTGCGGTTGAGGTTCAGGAACGTGGCCAGCGACGCCGGGTAGCCCAGGGGCAACAAGTCACTCAGGAACAAGTCCAGGTCCGCCAGGCTGCTGCCTCCGCCCACCTGCACCCCGAGGCCCGCGCCGTCCCCGGGCTTGCCCACCACGCCGCTGTGGCAGGCGTGACAGGTGACGCCGATGCGGCCGCTCCAGCTTCCGTCCGGGTTGCGCAGCTGCGTGAGCATCTGCGGAAGCTGCCCGCTCCCACCGTTGGAGAGCTTCGGGAGCTGCCCCGGCAGGGGATAGGGATTGCGCTCGGTGCTCAACCCCGACCCGTAGCGCTGGGAGACCAGGGCGTCGAAGTTGTCGGGACGGAAGGGAAAGCCCCAGACGCGCCACAGCTCGTTGTATTGCGCCGCGGAGAAGGTGGCGATGCCGAACGCCGCCTCGGGCACCGTGTAGTCGGTGCCGGTGAACAGCACGCCCACGCCGGGATGGCCGTTGGTCAGCAGCCCCTCGCCATGGGTGAAGCGCGCCCGCAGCTGGCCACACGTCCGCGCCGGCCCCTCCTCCTGCACCGCCTCCGGGTCGACATGACAGTTCTTCCAGTAAGCGTTGAAGTGCACCGCCCGGCCCTCGCTGATGCCGGGCTGCACCAGCGTCCGAGGGTCCGCTGGCAAAAGCGCGCTGTCCGGCTTGCCGTAGCAGAACTCCCACTGCACCGAGCCACCGCGACTGCTCCCCAGCAAGTCAGTCGCGGCACTGGCACCCGGCGCCGCCAGCGCCGCCAGGACGGACAACATGCGAACGAACGGCACGGCGGCCCTGCTCTCGACGAACGGCATCCTCTCGACGGGCATGAACTCCTCCTGCTTCGTGGCACATCGCCATCGAAACGATGAGTTCTTATTGACAGACCGTCAATACGAGAAAACACGAATACCCGGGCGGCCCGGGGGACGAGCCTGCGGGGGCGCTGCGCATGACGCATGACGTCAGGCGCACCACCCGAGGTCATGCGTCATGCGCGAATCACGTTCGTGGGTTCAGCGGCGCGCCACCCAGCGAGGCAGCCAGTCCGGTGCCTTGTCGGTGGTGAGCCGCGTCTGGCCGCTGCCATCGGCGCGCATGAGGTACACGTCCGTGTTGCCCTCGCGCTCCGAGGTGAAGGCCAGGTACTTCCCGTCGGGGCTCCACGCCGGCATGTCGTCGCGGTGCTTGCCGTCCGTCAACGCCACCGGCGCACCGCCCGCCAAGGGAACCATCCAGAGGCGACTGAGGCCCTCCGGCAGACGGCTCACGTACACCAGGCGCTGGCCATCCGGACTGAAGGTCGGCTCGCGCTCGTCGCCGGCGAAGCCGCTCCCCGACACCGCGCGCAGGTCCGAGCCATCCGGACGCACCAGGTACAGCCGCTCCTTCTCCTCGCGGTCGCTGACGAAGACGAGCCACTGCCCGTCCGGGCTCCACATGGGGGAGCGGTCCTCGCGGTGGAAGGCGGTGAGCCGCCGCTCCTCCGTTCCATCCGCCTTCGTCACGTAGATTTCGGGGTCGCCTTCGCGGCTGCATACGAAGGCCACTTCCTTGCCGTCCGGTGAGACGGCGGGCTCGAAGCAGCCCTCCTTCACCTGCGTCAGTCGGACCTCCGGCGCGCCCTCGCGCGGCTCCAGACGGACGAGGTCGCTGAAGCCCTGGGCGTCCGACTCCGCCACCAGCCACGAGCCATCCGGCGCCCAGCTCGCGTTGCGCGCGCGGGCCCTGGGGGCATGCAGTGGCACCGCGTCTCCCCCGGCGAGGGGTTGCACCCGGAGCTGCTGGAACTGAATCCCACCCTGCTCGCGCACGGCCACCACCAGCAGCAACTTCCCGTCCGGTGACACCGGGCCGGGGTAGTCGTCCTCGGGGCCTCGGGTGATTTGTGTCTGGGTCCCGTCGGGACTCACCTGCCACACGTCCTTCTGTCCCGCCCGCTCCGACAGGAAGACCACGACGCCCGGAATGGCGCGTGCCTCCTCCTTCGACAGCGGCCCGGCGCCCGACGCTCCGCCACACCGGCCGGAGCATCCGACGCCGAGCACGGCGAGCGCGGCAAGACTCCACCGCGCTCGCCACGGCCAGGAACGCGGCATCCGTTCTCGGCCTTGCTTCCTCACGTCATCGCACCCGGATGGCGTCCGCCATGACGACGTAGCCTTCGGTCGTCCAGCGGCTGAGCTTCACCTGGTTCCAGCCCGCAGCGAAGTTGTACGTGCCCAGGGCGACCCACGCGCCGCCGTTGGCCTGCTGGTTCACCGTCACCGTGCTGTCGCCACCCGTGTGGCTGATGATGAACGGCGCCGCCGGAGCGCGGTTGGTGCCGGCCACCCACCACGCGTCGATGGTCTTCGAGCCCGCGGACGCCATGTAGAAGTTGAACACCACCGGCTCGGAGATGGGCTGCGTGGAGGCGTAGTAGTAGCCGCTGCCGTAGTAACCCGCGCTGGTGCCCGCCGCCCACGTCGCCGGCACGTCCGTGCGCGCCTTCGTCGAGTCGTTGTTCGCGTTGTGGCTGTCCACGATGATGGTGCCCGTGGGCGTGCCGCCGTCACCGCAGTAGCTCTTGATCTTCGCGATGTAGCTGCTCCACGGCCAGTTCGGACCCGGGTCGGTGCGCGAGGACGGCTGGAGCCGGCCGTGCGCGACGATGTGGTAGCTGTCGCGGGTGATGCCCTGCCCCTGGGTGATGTCGCAGGACAGCTTCGCCGACGCGTCAATCTGGCCCGCGGGGAAGGACGTCTGGCTGGCGAAGCCGCCGTGCTCGATGCCCACGGAGAAGTGGTTCACCGACACGCCGTTGAGGCCACAGTCCACGCTGCCGTTCAGGCTGCAGGCGTAGCTTGCGCCCACGTGCCAGCCGCGGTCCGACTCACGCACGAGCTGCGAAATCTCGCTGCCGCTCTCGTTGACCACGTAGTGCGCGCTCACGCCCGACGCGGAGTTGACCAGCCAGCCCCAGCACCCGGCATAGCCGCCTTCACACGTGTGGATGACAATCATCGACACGTTGGTGCCCGCGGGACGGGCGTTGAAGTTGGGCGACGCGCGCCAGATGGAGGCCGCGTAGTCCGGACCCGCCGCCAGCGCCTGCATCTTCGGCAGGGCGAACTTCGCCTCCACCTGGGCGCCGTCCAGCGACACCGCCACCTTGCCCTCGGGGGTGAACGCGCCCGCGCCCTCGCGCAGCGCCGCGTACACATCATTGTGGATGTAGTGCGCCTGCACGTCCGGGTCGGTGATGTCCGTCAGCTGCACCGCGACCGGCGCCCACGCGCCCAGGTCGTTCCGGTCGATGCCCGCCTCGGTGGCGTACTTCGACAGCAGCGCCGCGCCAGCGCGCAGGTTGGCCAGCCTGTCTTCACGCACGGCCTCGGCGGAGACACCCGCCAGCGCCGCGCCGTCCGTCACCTTGGCGCCGCGCAGGGCCAGCAGACCGAACGCCGCGGGACGGCCCTCGAACTCCTCTTCGCCCTTCACGTGCTCCCAGCGCGTCTCCGTATAGGAGATGGCCTTGAGCAGGCTCACCGGAACGTCGAACTCCTTGGCCGCCTGCGCGAACAGCGCGTCCAGCTCCGTCGGCGTACGACGGGCCGCATCGGCGACCGCGCGGGCCGCGTCATCCGCCGCACCCGAGGGGACTTCCGTCGAAGCCGGGGGGGCCTCTTGCGGCGGCGCCTCTGGCTGCGGTCCGCAGGCGGACAGGGCCAGGGCCGCGGCAGAGGCCGCGAACGTCTTCCACAACACGTGCATGGGGAGCTCCTTCGAGGGGGTCAGCAGCTCTTCGGTCCGCCCCCGTCCACGGGAGCGGCGCAGCGCGGGCCCTTGAGCAGCATGCATGCCAGCCGCGCCAACCCCGCTTTCCACCCCCAGGCGCGCCCCAAGGTGGAGCATCCATGCTCCACCTCTCCGCCCCCCACCCCGCTCCCCAAAATCCAAGTGAACACTTCAACCCACTGAAATGACGAGCACGCCCACATCAAGCCTACTTCCACCCACCCCCGGAATGGCCGTCCTTGTCGCAGTGGCGCATTTCGAGACAGCCCCGGCGTAAACTGATTTTACGATATTTCTCGTATTCCTCGTCTTTTATCCCCGGGCCGGATTGAGGGCGGCGGGCGGGGGTTTGCCGGGGAGGCAGGCGAGGGCCTGGGGCGCGCGGAGTTCTGGGGCGCCCGACAGGCGAATCATCCGGTATGAGGGGGCGCATGCGGCTCTTCGGTATCGGCGACACGCATCTGCCCTCCACTCGAAAGAAGGACATGCATCGCTTCGGGTGGACGGACCACCCGCTTCCGCTCCAGCGCGCGTGGGACGAGATGGTGCGGCCGGACGACGTGGTCATCGTCGCGGGAGACATCTCCTGGGCGACGCGCGCGCACGAGGTGATGGAGGACCTGGCGTGGCTGGACGCGCGGCCGGGACGCAAGCTGCTGGTGCGCGGCAACCATGACTACTGGTGGGGCGACTCGGCGTCGAAGCTGCGCAAGCTCTTGGAGCCATTCCGCACGTTGGAGGCGTTCCTGCACAACAGCGCGGCGGTGATGGGGCCGTGGGTGATTGCCGGCACGCGACTGTGGACCGCGCCCGAGGCGCCTCCCATGCCCGGCGGGGAGATGGGGGACGAGCCCGTCAACGACGGCTACGTGGAGCGCGAGACGCGGAGGCTGGCGACGTCCATCGAGGACGCGAAAAAGAAGGAGGCAGCCAGCCGCACGCCGCTGGTGCGCGTGGCCGCGGTGCACTTCCCTCCGCTGTACGCGAACGAGAAGCCCACGGCGTTCAGCGAGCCGATCGAGGCGTTCAAGCCGAAGGTCTGCGTGTACGGCCACCTGCACTCGACGGGAATCCCGGCGGGCTTCACCGGAGAGCGCGCGGGCGTGCGCTACGTGCTGGCGTCGTGCGACGCGGCGGGCTTCAAGCCGATGCTGCTCGACGAGGTGTGAAGTGTGGTTAAGCTGAACGTGCTTCCGTCATCGGAGCACGGGCCGGAGCAGGAGCTCAAAGACATGCCGTCCAACAAAGCCGAGCTCGCCGAGCGCCTCGCGGCCACCCAGCCCGGCGACGCGGTACGCGGTCTGTTCTTCAAGGCGGTGTTCAGCATGGTCCAGCAGCGGGCGGGACTGGCCGCGCTGGAGACGCTTCGCGTGGGTGATTTGGCGAAGGACTACTCGGACCTGCGCACCTATCCGGTGCAGGAGTTCCTCCACCTGCTCTATGTCGCGGCGGACGCGCTGGAGCAGGAGATGGGGCCTGAGGACGTCGTGTATCACGCGTGCGGCGAGTCCAATGTCACACGCTATTCCACCGGCCCGGGGATGCTCATCTTCGGCATCATCTCCCGGGGGGACCCGCAGAAGCTCTTCTCCGGAGCGCAGATGGGCTACAGCGCGGCCGTGACGTACGGCACCCGCGAGTATGTGACGACGGGACCCAAATCCGGCACGTTGAGGGTACGTCGAGACATGCTGCCTCCCGCGTATCACGAGGGCATTCTCACCGGCGCATTGAAGGTGTTGGGATTGACTGGCACGGCGAAGGCCCATCCACAGGGCATCGACCGCGTGGACTACGACATCACGTGGGAGTGATTACTCCACGCGCTCGAAGGTGACGTCGAGCTCGGCGACGACGCGCTCGCCCACGGACGCTTGGCAGGAGAAGACGTGGTCGGCGCCCTCGTGCGAGCGGCGCACGGCACCGAACGTCACCATCTGACCGGCGTACGCGAGGCTGTCCGCCTTGAGGTTCACGTTCTTGGCGAGCACGCGGGCCCACGGCGCGCCTTCCAGCTTGCGCAGGAGCGTCGTCGCGACGCGCGTCATGCCGCTGGCGACAATGGCCACGGGCATCACCGGGTGCAGGGCGAAGTGGCCCTTGCACATCTCCGCCGTGACGGGGCCCAGGGACGCGGTGAGGCTCTCACCGTCCGGGCGCCAGTCGCGCAGGGCCAGCGCCTTGCCGTACGGGTTCTGCCGCAGGCGCGCCCACTCCTCCGGGGTGCGCTGCACGTTGTCTTCGCGACGGGGCTCGCGGCGCATGTCCACCCGGGCCTCGCCGAACAGGCGGGTGAAGGCGGCGGCGGACAGCACGTTGTAGTCCACCTCCAGGCGGAACACCGGGGTGCCGTCCGGCGCGGACAGGAGCGTGCGCGCCGTGGCGGTGCGCTTGCCCGTGAAGCTCGCCTGCGCCAGGCCCCAGAGCAGGTCCGTGGAGCGCGCCATCGGCTCGCGGCGCAGCCACTCACCGCGCGCGCCACACGCCAGGTAGAAGTGCTGCCCGTCCTTGGGCGTCACCAGCGCCGAGGCGCAGGAGCCGAGAATGGCCAGGTGCCGCCCCGCCTCCGCGATTCCGATGAGGCCCGCTTCCGCGTCCGGGTCCTGCTGCACCGGGATTCGCGCCACCACCTCGCCCTGCCCCATCACCGTCACGTCCTTCAGCGCGAAGTACGGGTCTCGCACGCAGATCCGCGGGTACAGCTCCTGCGCGCTCAGCACCGTGTGCGGGGCCAGGTTCGACCAGTCGCGCAGGGGCTGCTCAGTCCAGGGCGTCGCCGAAGGCGCGGAGGAGGAGAGGCCGGAGGAGAGGATCGAGGAGGCGACGTCGAGCATGGGGGATGACCTCAGTTCGGACACGGGGTTGTGCGCGACACCTGAAAGCACTGTAAGCGAGCGGGCTTTCATCCGTACAGGATTATTTCTGTCCGGTGGAAATATCATCGCACAAACAGACTCGAAGTTGCCAGTGCAGAGGTAATTTTATGCCCTGACAGGATAAAATCACCGCTCCGTGTCACCTAGAGTGTGTCAAAGGACCCCCCAAACCCACACTCAACGCATGGCGTCAGGACGGCGAGTGGGGTTGAACTCACCCCATTATCGGCCCAGCCACAGCCGTGTTTCCGCAGAGTTACACCCTCACTGGGTCCTCAGACGCAGCGCGTCTTTCTGGACACCGTAGGGAAAGTGATGGTGGACCGGCAGGATTCCAGTCCAGCCACCCATTCCAGGCCGGTGGACGCCATTTCCAGCGGAGCGGGTTTTCCGCCCGGGGAATTTCCGGGGCATTTTCCGCGGCGGCCCTCACCTGTCGGGAGGTGGCCTGGCGGGAAAAGCGCTCCAGCGCGCCGCGAGTGCTCCAGATGAAAGCCCCGGCCCCTCGGATGGACGGGGCCGGGAAGGTACGACTCGCTACAGCTCCACCTGGCTGCCCAGCTCCACCACCCGGTTGGGGGGAATCCGGAAGTAGGCGGTGGCGCTGCGGGCGTTGCGGCTCATCCAGGCGAAGAGCGCCTCGCGCCAGACAGCCATGCCGGGGCGCTTGGTGGGAATCAGCGTCTCCCGGCCCAGGAAGAAGCTGGTGCCCATGAGCTGGAACTGGAGGCCCTTCTCGCGGCAGCGCTTGAGCACGTCCGGAATGCTGGGGTTCTCCATGAAGCCGTAGGTGGCGACGACGCGGACGAAGCCCTGCTCCAGGGGCTCCACCTCCACGCGCTCGGCGGCGGGGACGTGGGGCACGTCCTCGGACTGAATCGTCAGCAGCACCACCTGCTCATGAAGCACCTTGTTGTGCTTCAGGTTGTGCAGGAGCGCGGGCGGCGTGCCCTCCGCGTTGCCCGTCATGAAGATGGCGGTGCCCGGCACACGCACGGGCGGGTGGTCGCCGAAGCTGCCCAGCAGCTCCTTCAGGGGGATGCTGGAGGAGCGCAGCTTGGCCGCGAGGATGTCGCGCCCGCGCTTCCACGTCGTCATCAGCGTGAAGACGGCGACGGCGAGCAGCAGCGGGAACCAGCCGCCGTCCGCCAGCTTCATCGCGTTGGCGCTGAAGAAGGCCAGCTCCACCGTGAGGAAGATGCCCGCCACCGGCATCGCCAGCTTGCGGCTGACGCCCCAGCGCTCGCGGGCGACGACGTAGGCCATGAACGAGGTGATGACCATCGTCGTGGACACGGCGATGCCGTACGCGGACGCCAGCGCGCTGGAGGAGCGGAACGTCAGCACCAGCGTGAAGACTCCCGCCATCAGCACCCAGTTGATGCCCGGCAGGTAGATTTGCCCCATCTCCTCCGCCGAGGTGTGCACCACCTCCATGCGTGGGCTGTAGCCCAGCTGCATCGCCTGGCGCGTCAGCGAGAAGGCCCCGGAGATGAGCGCCTGCGAGGCGATGACGCCCGCCACCGCGGACAGCGCCACCAGCGGGTACAAGAGCCACGACGGGGCCAGCAGGAAGAAGGGGTTGCGCGCGGCGCTCGCGTCACGCAGGAGCAGCGCGCCCTGGCCCAGGTAGTTGAGCATCAACGCCGGCAGCACCACGAAGAACCAGGCGCGCTTGATGGGCTTCCACCCGAAGTGGCCCATGTCCGCGTAGAGCGCCTCGCAGCCCGTCACGACGAGGAACACGCCGCCCAGCACCAGGAAGCCGTGCCAGCCGTTGTGCACGAAGAGCATCACCCCGTGCGTGGGAGACAGCGCGCCCAGCACCGCGGGGTTGTGCACCAGCTCCTTCACGCCCAGCGCCGCCAGCGTGAAGAACCACACGCACATCACCGGGCCGAACACCGCGCCGATGCCCGCCGTGCCGTGCCGCTGCACCAGGAAGAGCACCACGAGGATGGCCAGGGTGATGGGGACGATGAAGGGCTCGAACACGGGCGTGGCCACGCTGAGGCCCTCCACCGCGCTGAGCACCGTAATCGCCGGGGTGATGAGGCCGTCGCCATAGAGGAGCGCCGCACCGAAGATGCCCAGGGTGATGAGCACGGGACGGGCCGTGTGCGCCTGCTGTCCCTTCTGCCGCTGCATCACCAGCGCCATCAGCGCGAGGATTCCGCCCTCGCCCCGGTTGTCCGCCCGCATCACGAAGATGAGGTACTTCACGGAGACGATGACGAGCAGGGACCAGAAGATGAGCGACAGCACCCCCAGCACGTTCTCCGGCGTGGGGTGGATGCCGTGCGGGCCGGTGAAGCACTCGCGCAGCGCGTAGAGGGGGCTCGTCCCGATGTCGCCGTAGACGATGCCCAGGGCCCCGAGGGCCAGGAGTGCCGTGCGCTTGAGGGAGTCGGGGCCTTCCCGAACCGCCTCGCCGCCCGATACTCCGGTGGTGGTGGCTTTCACGGTCCCCCCTTTAACCGAACGCCTGGGGGTAGCAATGGACGCGGAGCGACGCTCCGTGGATTCCAACGCTTGGGTAGGTCCATGTGCGACTGAGTGAGGCCCGCTGCCTCCGCCCGTCGGTGTGCGACGGAGCGGGCGTCCCCAAAGAACAGTCCTGACTGGACGTATGTTGGTTAGCCATGACGGAGGGCCGGGGGGCGCCTTCAGGGGAATCCCCTGCCCGCCTTCCCGTGCTCCCATGCCGCGTGAGCGGGGGCGCAATCGAACATGGCAGCAGCCCGGTACGGAGACGCGCGGCACTTCGGGGTCCACGCCCCGGAGGTGGAGGAGCGGCTGGCCCTGCTGGCGGAGGCGTCGCGGGTGCTCGCCGATGCCAGCCTGGAGCCCCCCGCCGTCATGGAGCGGCTGTGCGCGCTGGTGGTGCCGCTGCTCGGCGCCGCCTGCACGCTGCGGCTCATGTCCGAGGATGGGCTCTGGCTGCGCACCGTGGCCTCCGCCGCCTCCACTCCGGAGGCCCGCCTGCTGTTCCAGACGCTCAGCCCGCCCGCCGTGCGCGCGGACGAAGGCCCGTCCCATGAGGTGCTGCGCACCGGCGAGGCGCTGTGGCTGTCGGAGTTGGAGCCGGAAGCGCTGCGCCGCCTGGTGCCCCCGCAGCAGCATGGGCTCCTCGAGGACTTCCCCTTCACCCGGCTGATGGTGCTGCCGCTGCGCGCGCGGGGCCGGAGCCTGGGCACCCTCACCGTGTGGAAGGACCCGGCGGCGGAGCGCCCTGGCGAGGCGGGGGAGCAGCTGCTCCTCCAGGAGCTGGCGGACCGGGCCGCGCTGGCGCTGGACGTGGCGCGCGTGTACGCGGCGGAGAAGGAGGCCCGGCAGGCGGCGGAGGTCGCCGCGGGCCGCCTGTCTCGACTCCAGCGCGTGACGGCGGAGCTGTCCCAGGTGCTGTCCGCGGAGCGCGTGGCGGAGGTCATCGTCGAGCAGGGCGTGGAGGCGGTGGGCGCGGCGCGCGGCGCGCTGTGGCGGCTGGACGCCGGACACGCGCGGCTCCTGAGGTGCACGGGCTACGAGGACCCGCGCTCCTTCATGGAGGCCTTCGGTGTCCTGCCCCTGGACGGACGGGGGCCCATGACGGAGGCGCTGCTGGAGGCGCGGCCGGTGTGGCTGGAGTCGCCGGAGGAGCTGGCGGAGCGCTACCCGGAGATGGACGAGACGCGGCACCGGGTGGTGCGCAAGCCCGCGCCGTCATCGGTGTGTCTGCCCTTGCTGGTGGAGGGCCGCGCGCTGGGGGTGCTGCTGTTCGCCTTCTCCGAGGCGCGCGTGTTCGACGCGGACGAGCGCGCCTTCCTGGAGCTGCTCGCCCACCACGGCGCGCAGGCGGTGGCGCGGGCCCGGCTCCTGGAGCAGGAGCAGCGCGCCCGCGCGGAGCTGGCCGAGGCCAACGAGCGACTGGCGGCCATCATCCAGGCCTCCCCCGCCTCCATCATCCTGGTGGACATCCACGGCACGGTGCGGATGTGGAACCCGGCGGCGGAGCGCATCTTCGGGTGGACGGAGGAGGAGGTGCTCGGCACCGTGCTGCCGGTGGTGCCCGAGGGCAAGCACGACGAGTTCCGCCGCAATCTCGAGAAGGCCGGCCGGGGCGAGTCGCTGGGCGGCGCGGTGATGCAGCGGCGGCGCAAGGACGGCACGCCGCTTCAAGTCGCGCTGTGGACGGCGCTGGTGCAGCCCTCCGCGGGCGGCGCGGAGCAGGTGTTGAGCATGGCAGTGGACGTCACCGAGCGGCACCGCAGCGAGGCGGCGCAGCGCTTCCTGGCCGAGGCGGGCGGCGTGCTGGCCACGAGCCTGGAGCAGGAGGAGACGCTGGAGCGCGTGGCGCACCTGGCGGTGCCGTCCTACGCGGAGTGCTGCGGCGTGTTCCTGGCGGACGAGGACGGCGAGGTGAAGTGCGTGGCAGCGGCCCATGCGAGCGCGGAGTACCGCGCGCTGGACGGCCAGCCCTCGCCGGGCCTGCTCGTCGTCGCGCGCGTGGTGGCCTCTGGCGAGGCGGAGCTGCGCACGGGCATGAGCGAGGACGCCCCGGAGTGCGTGCGCCCCGCCGGCGCGGACAGCTGCTTCTCCTGGCTGTGCGTGCCACTCCAGGTGCGCGGGCAGACGCTGGGCGCGCTGAGCTTCGTCACCTCGCGGCGGGACTACGACGCGCAGGATTTGGCGCTCGCGCAGGAGCTGGCGCGGCGCTCGGCGCTGGCCATCGACAACGCGCGCCTGTATCGCGAGGCGCGTCAGGCCATCCGGCTGCGCGAGGAGTTCCTCTCCATCGCCAGCCACGAGCTGAAGACGCCCATCAGCGCGCTGCAGCTCCAGGTGCAGAGCCTGCTCGCGGGCCTGGCGCGAGCCCCCGCCGGGCTGACGCCGGAGCGGCTGGAGCGCGCGCTGAAGGTCGTGGACCGCCAGGTGAAAAGGCAGACGCAGCTCATCCACGACCTGCTGGACGTGTCCCGCATCAGCGCCGGGCGACTGGAGCTGAGCCCGGAGCCGTTGGATTTGGTGGCGCTGGTGCGCGAGGTGGTGGAGCGCTTCGAGCCGGAGGCGGAGCGCACGGGCACGCGGCTGGAGCTACAGCTGGCGCCGGAGGCACCGGGGCTCTGGGACAAGCTGCGAATCGACCAGGTGCTGACGAATCTGGTGAGCAACGCGGTGAAGTACGGGCGCGGCAACCCGGTGCACGTGGCGCTGGTGGAGGACGAGGCCAGGGTGCGCGTGGAGGTGCGCGACGGCGGCATCGGCATTGGCGAGGAGCACCTGTCGCGGCTGTTCCACCGCTTCGAGCGCGCCGTGTCCGAGCGCAACTACGGCGGCTTCGGCCTGGGCCTGTGGATTTCCCGCCAGATAGTCGAGGCCATGGGCGGCCACATCACCGTGCGCAGCGTGCTGGGCGTGGGCTCCACCTTCACCGTGGAGCTGCCACGCACGCGCGGCTGAAACCGCCGCGCCCTTCGACTCACAGCGCCAGCAGCAGCAGGGCCACCTTCTCCTCGGGGCTGGCGGCCAGGAACTCGTCCGGCAGCCAGATTTCCGACTCGGGCACCAGCGACGTGTCGCAGCTGCGCTTGCCCGCGTAGGAGCGGCCCGGCTCGCGCGCCTTCAGCCGGTACGTGCAGTCGCGGATGTAGATTTTCAGCTCATCCTTGCCGAGCTTCACGTTCGCCGGACGTCCACCGAAGCCGCCCTCCGCCTCCACCGTGTCGCCGTCCCGCTTCACCTTGAGGTTGACGAGGGCGCTGCCCAGCGAGCCCTTCACCTCGCCCTCCTTGAACTTCACGTCGACGACGCCCAGGTAGGTCTGCCCGCGCAGCCCGTTGGCGGTCCGCGCCAGCTGGAAGTCCTGCCCCGTCACGTTCTCGGAGGTCATCACCAGGTTGTACTGCTGCCGGGCGATTCGCAGGTTGATGGCGTCCTCCTTCGGCGCGGAGACAGCGACTCCCGCCCCCAATACGATTGCCACCGCCAGTACACCCCGCCGCAGCGGGCTCAGAAAGCGCTTCATCGGGAAAGCTCCTCGTCCTGGATTGACATTCCCATGAACGTCAGTCTGCGCATCTCATACCGCGGCGTCATGCGTCGCGCCGCAACCCCTCGGATTTGCATCGGACTCAGGGAGACCCGCCCGTCCGCGCGCGCTCCCCTGGGAGAGGCCTGCTCGCTCCTCCCCCAGGGGTGCCGCCGTGTCGGCTCGCGGCTACTTCGCGGCCTCGGGACCCCGGGGCGCACCCAGGTGCTTCTCGAAGAACAGCATCGTCGTCATCTGCGCGTAGTCGCGGTTGGCCTTCTTCTGGAAGCCGTGGCCCTCGTCGGTGGCCAGCATGTACCAGACGTCCGGCGCGCGCTGACGCACCGCCTGGACAATCTGCTCCGCCTCCGACTGCGGCACGCGCGGGTCATTGGCGCCCTGCTGCACGTAGAGCGCCGCGCGAATCCTGGCCACCGAGCCCAGCGGAGAGATTCGCTCCTGCACCTTGCGCACCTCGGGCACCCGCTCGTCGCCGTACTCCGCGCGCCGCAGGTCCCTGCGGTACGCCTGCGTGTTCTCCAGGAAGCTGGGCAGCGAGGAGATGCCCACCACGTCCACCGCGGCCTTGAAGCGCTCCGGATAGAAGGCCACCGACGCCAGCGTCATGTAGCCGCCGTACGAGCCGCCGGAGACGCCCACGCGCGAGGCATCCAGCTCCTTGCGTGAGGCGATGAAGTCCAGCGTGGCGCCGATGTCCGCGAGGCTCTGCTCGCGCTTCACGCCGTCATCCATGGCCCGGTACGCCTTGCCGTAGCCATCCGAGCCGCGCACGTTGGGCACCAGCACCGCCATGCCCAGCTCCGCCGTGGCGAACTGCGCGACGGTGCTGAACGTGGGCAGGCTCTGCGCTTCCGGGCCGCCGTGGAAGCTGACGATGACGGGCACCTTCCCCGTCGCGCCCTTGGGCAGGTAGAGGAACGCCGGCACCTGGACGCCGTCCGTGGACGGGTAGCGCACCAGCGTGGGCTCCACGAAGGTGTTCGTGTCCAGCCCGCCCACCTCCGAGCGCGTCCACCGCGTCGGCTTGCGCGACTTCAAGTCCACCGTCCACACGTCCATGGGGCTCTTCGCATCCCCCACCGTCAGCGCCAGCACATCGGAGCGCTTCAGCGGGAAGCCCATGCCGAACGCCACGCCCCGGGGCAGCGAGTCCAACGGAGAC
The DNA here is from genome assembly GCF_024198215.1 of Myxococcus qinghaiensis. Taxonomy (GTDB): domain Bacteria; phylum Myxococcota; class Myxococcia; order Myxococcales; family Myxococcaceae; genus Myxococcus; species Myxococcus qinghaiensis. The sequence continues at coordinate 64,446 of NZ_JAKCFA010000005.1, read as the reverse complement.
AGGGCCCTGGTGCGCGTGTCCAGCAGCGACACCTTCGTGAAGCCATCCTCGTTGAAGGAGACCGCGAGCTTGCGGCCATCCGGCGACAAGGCCAGCCCCGTCACGTTCCACTTCACGGCCTGCGTCAGCGACGTCGGCGCGGCGGTGGGCGGCGCCTTGTCCAGCGCCACCTGGTACAGCTCCGAGAAGTCGCTGTAGCGGTCCGTCGCCAGGTACACGCTCTTGCCGTCGTGCGCGAAGACGACGGAGGTGACGCCGCCCTTGCCTTCCTGGGGCGTGATTCGCTGACGCGCGCCGGAGGCCACGTCCACCACGTACAGGTCCACGTCGTCGATGGCGCGCGCCTGCGCCACCACCAGCTTGGAGCCGTCGTTAGAGAACGTCATCGGCTCCCAGGAGCCCTCCTGCTCCGTGACGCGGCGGGCCTGCTTCGGCTGCGCGGTGGGCGCCACGTACACGTCCGTGTCCTTGCCGTTGCGCCCCGTGCCGCCGTACGTCAGCCACCGGCCATCCGGAGAGACGCTCACGTCCGAGTGCCGGCTCTTCCCATCCGTCAGCAGCTCCGAGCGCCCCGTGCGCCTGTCCAGGCGGAACACCTGGAAGAACTCCCCGCCGCCCTTGTCCTGCAGGAAGTAGATGACGTTCGAATCGCCGGGCTGGAAGACCGCCCTGTTGATGGGCTCCTTCGCGAAGGTGAGCTGCGTGCGCGCCCCCAGGGGCGTCTCCACCACGTGGAGCTGATTCGTGTCGGCGAAGCGCGTGGTGATGAGCAACTGCTTGCCGTCATCACTGATGTCCACGAGCGCCGCGGAGCGAGCCTCCAGGTACTGCTCCATCCGCTGACGGAACGCGTCCGGCACCGGCGGCACATTGCTCACCCACAGGTTGGGCTGGCCGGGCAGCGGCGCGATTCCCGGCACCTGCGAGGGCTTGCTGGCGGCTGCCTGGGGCTTGGGGGCCTGGGCCGCCGGAGCGGGCGCGGGGGCCTGCGCGGCGAGCAGGGACACGACGAGAGGAAGCAGTCCAGGGTTCATGGTGCGCGCACGCTACCAGCAGCGTTCCGGCTGTCCTGCCCGCACCGCGTCATTCAATCGCCGGCCCGTTGATTGCTCGCGAGCGGACAGTCCGCCGACGCGCCGAATCCGACACGGGGGACCAACCAGGTTTCACGGCTCGTTTCGTAAGGGGCTCCCGAAAACGCGGTCGCGCTCCCTCGGGCGACGGCCGCACACCCCTGGAGTGCGACATGCCGAAGAGCCCCTGGAGTCACCGCTGCCTCACCGCGGCGCTCGCCGCCACGCTGTCCACCCTCGCCGGCTGCGGAGAGGATGAGACGCCGCCCGACGACACGCCGTCCACCCAGGCGAAGCTGCGCGTCATCCACGCGTCCTCGGACGCCCCTGCCGTGGACATCTACGCGGAGGGCCAGGCCACGCCGCTCTTCACCAACGTGAAGTACGGCGACACCACCGCCTACGCCACCGTGCCCACGGGGACGTACAACGTCCAGGTGCGCGCGGCGGGAGCGGCGGCCTCCTCCGCACCCGTCTACTCCACCGGGCCGCTCGTGCTGGGCGCGGGCCACACGGTGAGCGCGGTGGCCGCGGGGCTGCTCGTCTCTCCTGATGCGGCGCGTGCCTTCCGTGTGCTGCCCCTCACCGAGGGCTTCAACCCTCCCGCCGACGGCAAGGCGCGAGTGCGCATCGTCCACGCGGGCGCGGACGCGCCCACCGTCTCCATCGACGTGGGGGATGACGGCTCCTCGGAAGTCACCGGCCTGCAGCGCTTCCAGGACACGGGCGCCACGGGCGTGGAGTTGGCCTCTGGCCAGTCGCTCCAGGTGGGCATCCGCACGGCCACCAACGCGAAGGTGACGTCCTTCACCGTGCCCGCCCTTCCCTCGCGCGGAGAGGTGTTCGTCATCGCCACCGGACAGCTCTCGCAGAAGCCGAGCGCTCCGGCCGGCTTCGGCCTGCTCGCGGCGGGCGTCGGCCTGGTCCGCCAGAACCCCGTCGTCTATGCGCTGCACGCTTCGCCGGATGCGCCCTCGGTGGACGTCTTCGTGGGCACCACGGAGCTGGTGGATGACCTCACCTTCGGCGAGCTGTCCACTCCCATCCAGGTGCCTCCGGGCAGCTACACGCTGGACTTCTTCGCCAACGTCGCCGGCGGCACGCGTCCGGCGAGTGCGCCCGCGGCTTCCAGGGCCACGCCCGCGCTGGTGGCCGGAGAGCGCTACCTGGCGCTGGCCGGGGGTTTCCTCAGTCCGTCCAGGGACGACCCGGCGGACTCCACCTTCGAACTGCTCGCGTTCTCCGACGGCTTCGCGTCCGATGCGAACAACCTGAGGCTGCGCGTGGTCCACGCCTCTCCCGACGCGCCCATGGTGGACGTGGGCCCGCTGGAGGGTGGCGTCGTCCCGACGAACGCGGCCTTCAATGACGTGACCTATCGCCGCGCCTCGGCGGCGGAGGGCGCGGCGATTCCCCCGCTCAACACGCTGGTGGTGGGGGTGTCGGCCTCCACGGCCTCCGAGCGCTCACCGGTGGCCCGCTTCCAGTTGGACACGTCCGCCTTCGTGGGCCGGGGCGTCTTCGCAGTGGCCGCGGGCGCGCTCTCTCCCACGTCTGGAGAAAACGAGGCGGGCTTCCGTCTGGTGTTGGTGGACACGAGCACTTCGCCGTGGAGCGCAATCAACGTGCATCCGCTCCCGTAACGTTTTCCCAGCACATTCGTCCCAGAAATACCCAGGCACCAGGGCGGGCCTCGCGAAGCCACTGACTTCGCGGTGCCCGCTCGTCTTTTTCCTCGAGAGCCGAGCCCCATGAAGCATCGCGTTGGCCTCCTCGTGCTGCTCCTCGCGTCGACCAGCGCGTGCCTGGACCCCATCCGGAGCACCACGGACCCGGGCTGCGACGAGGACGGCGCTTCGTGCCCCGACCCGGACACGGACACCGGGCAGCGGGGCCTGGCCAGACAGGTGTCGGTGGGCAGCCAGCACGCGTGCGCGCTGTTGGAGACGGGCGGCGTGCGGTGCTGGGGCGGCACGGGGCTGGTGGGAGACGGGACGCGCGCGCTGCGAGCCTCGGCGGTGGGCGTGCGGGGACTGGGCTCGGGCGTGCTCGCGATTGCCGCCGGGGGGCAGCACACCTGCGCGGTGGTGGAGGGCGGCACCGTGAAGTGCTGGGGGGACAACTCCCTGGGGCAGCTCGGCAACGGCAACACGATGGCGTCACTGGAGCCGGTGGACGTGCCGGGCGCGGGCACCAACGTGGTGGCGGTGGCGGTGGGCCTGGCGCACTCCTGTTCGCTGCACGCGGGGGGACAGGTGATGTGCTGGGGGGCGAACGACTTCTTCCAACTGGGCTGGGAGCTGGTGGGAAAAACGCCCCGGCCCGTGCAGGTGCTGGGGCTTCCCGAGAACCTCACCGTGCTCGCGGCGGGCGCCAGACACACCTGCGCCGCCACCACCGATGGCGAGGCGTGGTGCTGGGGGGACAACTCGGAGGGCGCGCTGGGCAATGGCCTCACCAGTCCGACGCCCGAGCCAGGAGTGGGGCGGGTGAGAGGGCTGACGGGCCCCGTGCGCGCGTTGACGGCGGGCCTGGGACACACCTGCGCGCGCGTGGGGACGGGCGACATCGAGTGCTGGGGGAGGAATGACCGCGGCGAGCTGGGGGATGACACCGCGCTGGACAGAACCATTCCGGTGCGGCCGCTGGAGCTGCCGTCCACCATGCGGCAGGTGCGCGCGGGCAATGAGTTCACCTGCGCGCTGGACGCGCAAGAGCGCGTGCACTGCTGGGGACGCAATGAAGAAGGACAACTGGGCGATGGAACGCTCATCCACCGCCCGGCGCCCGTGGAAGTCACGGCCCTGGGCGGCGCCGTCGTCGACCTGTCCGCCGGAGTGACGAGCACCTGCGCGGTGATGCGCGACGGACAGGTGCGGTGCTGGGGCGACAACGCCGCGGGCCAGTTGGGTGATGGGACGCAGTCGGACCGCGTGGCGCCGGCCGTGGTCCAGGGGCTTGGGGTCCCCTGAGAGGGAGGACGGCATGTCGCTGCTGAAGGAAGACCCGCTGTTGCTGGAGGCCTTTCGCCGGGGAGAGCCGGGAGCGTTGACTCGCGTGTACCGGGCCTACTCCGGGCATGTGGCGCGGTTCCTGTCGCGCACGTACGTGTCGCGAGGACCTGGAGGACTGGCGCGCGTGGGACCGCTGGATTTGGAGGCCGCGCACCAGGAGACCTTCGTGCGCGCGTTCCGCGAGCAGGCCCGGCACACGTATGACGGCGTGCGGCCGTACTCCCTCTGGCTCAATGCGCTGGCGCGGCAGGCGGCGGTGGATGTGCTGAGGGCGGCGGGGCGCATCGCTCGCGAGGCGGTGACGCTGGATGACACGCCGACGGCGGAGCGGCTGGCGAGCAACTCGCCCTCTCCCGAGGACCGCGCGCTGGAGGCGGAGACGCGCGAGCTGGTGCAACGTTTTCTCTCCGGCCTCGACGAGGCGACGCGGCGGCTCGCGGACCTGCGCTTCGTGCAGGGCCTGTCCCAGGAGCGCGCGGGCCTGGTGCTCGGCTTGTCTCGGCAGGAGCTGCGCACGCGCGAGACGAAGCTGCGCCGCGCGATGACCGACTTCCTCGTCGAGGAGGGCTGGCTCACCGCTGACGCGCCCAATGCCCTGCCCTCCGCCGCCGCCACGGCCGCGGTGATGGCCCTGCTCTTCCCCCACTTCGTGCCCTGACCCGAGTGAGTCCTCCCATGGCCTTGTTCACCCCACACGTGGACCGACAGCTCGTCCACCTCGCCAACGAGGGCGTCCTCCCTCCGCGCCAGTGGACCCGCGTGCTGCGTCATGCCCGGGGGTGTGCCCGGTGCGGCGCGCGCTACGAGCGGGTGATGAACCTGCGCCGCATGTTCGCCCGCGACACCGTCACCGAGCCCACGCCGGGGGAGCTGGAGTCGCTCGAGTCGCGCGGACTGCTCGCCGTCCTCGCCGCCGTGGAGGGGGAGGTGTCGTCCGAGTCCTCGAGACAGGCCGCGCGCGCGGACCGGCTGCACAAGGAGTACCTGGAGGGGGCGTGGAGTCCGGGGCGACGGCTGTGGGCGTGGGTGCTTCAGACCTGGAATGCGCCGTCGCTGGGGCAGGTGGGCGGCGCGTGGGTGGTCAGCTTGATGGCGGCGGCGGGGTTGCTGTGGCTGAGCCTGCCGAGCGACACGACGAGGGAGTGGGGCACGCGTGGCGAGGGACAAAGTGCCCCGGTGCTGCGGCTGTTCTGCGTCCCCGAGGAGGCGGAGCTTCGGGAGGTCCGAGGCCAGGGTGACTGTCCGGCCGGTGCGGCGCTCGCGTTCGCCGCGGGAGTCGGTGCGCCCTATACGCATGTCGTGGTGACGGTGCGCACCGAGAAGGGCCTGCGGGTGGAAGGGCCGTTCGAGGTGAAGGCATCTCCGGGCTCGGAGGCGGCGCTGGACCTCACGCCGAAGCTTCCCGACACGGGCGAGGTGGAGCTGACCGCCGTGTTCGCGAGCAGCGCGTCCGAGGCGCTCGCCGCCGCGCGAGGTGAGCCCGTCAAAGACGTCGTGCGCGTGCAGCACCGCGTCCGCATCGCGGGGAAGCCATGAGCCCGCTTCCTGCTTCGAGTCACGGCCGTGCGGGCGCGGATGGCACCATGAGCCTCGGCGTGCTTGGTGCTCAGCCGCGTCTTCGTACTCTTGTCGCGCGCGAATGCACCACGCGTCGCGCGAGGCCTGGCCGTGCGCCTCATGGCGGTTCCGGCGCTCAGCGGTGTCCACGCGCTCCTAACGCTCGTGAGTGCCTTGTTCGTCACGCGAGGCACGAGGATGCAGCCAGCGAGCCGCACCATGAGCCTCATCGCGGTTTCGAGGTTCAGCGATGTCCGCGCCCTCCTCCCGCTCGTGAGCCTCTCGTTCGTCACGCCGGACTCGGGCATGCAGTCGGAGCGCGCACCATGAGCCTCATCGCGGTTTCGGGGCTCAGCAATGTCCGCGCCCTCCTCCCGCTCGTGAGCCTCTCGTTCGTCACGCCGGACTCGGGCATGCGGTCGGAGCGCGCACCATGAGCCTCATCGCGGTTCCCGCGCCCGGCGGTGTCCGTGCCTTCTTGTTGCTCGTGAGCCCACCGTTCGCCGCGCGGGACGCGGCAGTGTCCGTGGAAGGAACAGCATGAGAGCCCTCGCGGTTCCGGTGCTTGGCGGTGTCCTCGTCCTGTGGCTCACGTGCTGGGCGACAGTGTCCCTCGCGGAGACAGGCGCCACGTCCTCGGAGCCTCCTCCCGTGCGACGGGCCCTGGTCGTCGCGTACAACGGGAGCGACTCCCCGGGCATGCCGCCCCTGCGCTACGCGGACGACGACGGCGTGCGCTGGATGGAGACCTTTCAGCGGCTCGGCGTGGACGTGGTGCTGCTCACCGTCGCCGACGCCGACACCGCCGAAGCGGACCGTGAGCGACTCACGGGCGTGCGGGTGCCCACGCTCGCCGCGCTCGATGAAGCCGTGGCGTCGCTGGCCCAGCGCAACGCGGCGGACCGCGCTGCAGGCCGCACCGTGGACTTCCTCTTCGTCTACGTGGGCCACGGCCGCACCGGCGATTCCGCGCGCGCCTATCTCACGCTCGCCGACGGACGACTGGACCAGGAGGCGCTGTACTCGCGCGTCGTGGAGCGGGCAGAGGCGGACTACGTGCACCTGCTCGTGGACGCCTGTCACGCGGCCGGCGTCGTGGGCAGCCGGGGCGCGGACCCGCTGGTACTCCGGCGGTTGCGGCGCGCGCTGGAGCAGGAGCAGCTCGCGGGTCACCCCAGCGTCGGCGCCATCTTCGCGGAGAGCAACGAGGGCGAGACGCACGAGTGGTCTCGCATCCGCGCGGGTGTCTTCAGCCATGCGGCGCGCTCCGCGCTGTTGGGTGGCGCGGACGTCAACGGCGACGGCCGTGTCGAGTACAGCGAACTGGACGCCTTCGTCGCCGCCGCCATCCGGGGCGTGAAGTCTCCGCAGGCCCGGCTCGCGCTGCGCACCTTCCCGCCGACATTGAGTCCCTCGCGAGCACTCATCGGCCCCGTGCCCGACGGTCCGCGCCTGGACCTGCCAGCGACGCCTCGGGGCGCGCGCATCTCCGTGGAGGACACCACGGGCGTGCGACTCGCGGATGCGCATCAGGCCGCCGGAGAGGCGCTGGTCCTCGCGTTGCCGAAGCGCGAGGCGTACTGGCTGCGCACTCCCGGGGGAGAGGCCCGCGTGCGGGTGGAGGACCTGCGGGAGGGGCGACTTCCCCGCCCCTCACCTCCCGAGGTGGCCCGGCGCGGCGCGGCCGAGGAGAGCCTGCTCCAGGGGCTCTTCGCCCTGCCCTTCGGACGCGACTTCTACGAGGGCTATGTCACATCGACGGGTGGGCCCGCCGTGGACTTCTCCGAGACCGTGACGCCGGGGGACCCGTCGAGCCTGCCGCGCTCGCTGGGCCTGGAGGTGGGCCTCACGCTCGGCGCGCCGCCGCTGGGGGGACGAGGCGTCGCACGCGGGCTGTCGCTGGCCTGGCGCGTGCCGGGCCCCGGCATCGTCCGGTGGGGCGCGCGGGCCAGCTACTCCCTCTCGCCGGATGCCTGGGTGGACAGCGCCACGCTTCAGCGCGTGTCCGTGCTGGCCATGGGTGGACTCAGCGGCCGAGGCACGCTGGCCCCGTTCGCGGAGGTGGGCGCGGGCTGGTTGATGACGGTGGTGGACAGACCCGGCCGCAGGGAGGGCGACTCGCTCGGCCTGACGGCGCGCGGCGCGGCGGGCCTGCGCTGGAGGGCGGGCGACTTCGCGGTGCGAGGCGCCCTGGGGCTCGACTTCGATGGAGTCCGCGTGGACGGGCACCGGAGTGGCCGCTGGATTCCCGGCGTGGAGTTCGGACTGGAGCGCTGAGCGATTCACCGTCCACACCGTGCGCGGCGCGCTGTGAACGGCGTTGACAGCGGCGCCCGCGCGCCCGCTCAAGTCCCTGGAATCAGGCCCATGCCTCCCTGGCAGGGGGCTTGCGTTGGACCCGCTCCGAAAGGGGCGGTGCATGAACACGGACATCACGAGGTGGGGCGAGGCACGGTGGGACGCGGGCAAGGTGCTCCGATGGACCCTGCTCCATGTGGGCGCACTCGTCGGCGGGGCGCTCTGCTTCTCGTGGAGCGCGGTGGCGGTCTTCGCCGTGCTGACCGGGGTGACAATGTGTCTCGGCCTCTCGGTGGGCATCCACCGCGGCCTCATCCACCGCGCCTTCCGTGCGCCGCGCGTGGTGGAGCGGACGCTCGGCTTCCTCGGCACGCTGGCGGGACTGGGCAGCGTCCTCGGCATGAGCCGCATGCACCTCCTGCGCGACTTCCACCAGAACCAGCCGGAGGCCGACTGCCCCGAGTACTTCGGCTACCGCGACGGCTTCCTCAGCGCGATGACGCACGCCCTCTTCCGCACGTGGCATGCGCGCGACGCGAGCGTCTATCCCCCCGCGGACGCCGACCTCGAGAATGACGCCTTCTTCCTCGCCCTGGAGCGCGCGGGCCTCTGGCTCCAGGTGCCACTCGCGCTCGCGCTGTACGCGGTGGGCGGCCCCGCGTGGGTGTTCTGGGGTGTCTTCGTGCGACTGGCGCTCACGCAGGATGGCTTCTGGTTCATCCACTACGTGAGCCACGTCGAAGGAGAGCAGCCCTACGAATTGCCCGAGTGCGCGGAGCAGGGCCGCAACGCGGGCTGGCTCGCCCTCGTGAGCATGGGCGAGTCGTGGCACAACAACCACCACGCCTATCCCAGCTCGGCGCGCATGGGCTTCGGCTGGCGACAGCCGGACCCGGGCTGGTGGGCGGTGAAGGCCTTGGCCTGGCTGGGCCTCGTGCACGACGTGAAGACGATGGCCCACCTGCCGCTGCGGCCCGGAGCGCATCGACGCCCCGGCCCTCGGAAGGACCCGCGCTTCCCGCGTGGATGCCTCCGCCGACGCCTGCCGGTGTAGCACCGCGCCACGGCTCAGAAGGCCCAGCCCAGCGACAACATCATGCGCTCGTCGAGCCCCCAGGTACTGTTCTCGCTCTCGCCCTCATGAATGACCTCACCGTCGTGCAATTGGATGCCACGGTCCGTGTTGCGGTACGACTCCCGCCAGATCTCGGCGCCCACTCCCGCTTGCACCGCGAGCCCTCGTCCCAGGATGGCCGTGTACCCCAGCATCCCCGTCATGCCGAGGTGCCACGTGCGGATTCGAGAGTCCGAGAAAATCCCCGCCCATGTCTGTTCGTAGGTCGACCACTTCCGGGTGACCTCGAGCTGGGGAGAAACCCACAGCCCTTCGGGCGCGTCCCCCATCAGGAAGAACCGCGCCCGGGGCAAGACGCCCAGCAGGAACGTCGAGCTTTTCGTGTCGACTGGCTCGCCATTCACCAGGAGGCCAGAGTCCCCGTCGCGACCGGACAAACCCGTGCGCAGCCCCAGCCCCAATGACACGCGAGGGCTCACCACTCGCTCTCCTTCCAGGGTCACCACACTCCACTGGTCAGGAGTGATGGCGACCCCCAGCACCGTCTTGCGCACGGGTGAGACGGACGGCGCGGCGCTCAGCTCCTGGGCGTGAGCGACAGCGGACGACAGCAACGTCAGACACAGCATGTGAATGGGCTTCATGTTTGGACATCCCCCGATGACGTCCCTGGAACGCTCGTCCAGCGACCCACTCCCCTTGTGCAACAGGCGTGCACAACCTCACTCCAGAGGGAGCCCCGCCTCGTGAGCCCCCCACCCCACGACATCGTGTCAACGAGGGCTCTCGCGACGAATGACAGGCTGACAGCGCGCTGACAGAACGCCACGCGAGCCCGATGCGGCTAACGTCCCAGCCATGAATGGATGGAAGGTGGCGTTCTTCGTCATGTTGCCGGTGTGGGGGCTGACCCTGCTCGTGGGGGCCTACGCGGTGGTGAACGTCGGCACCTCCCAGACCCATATGAGCGAGGGCTACGCGGACTGCGAGGCCCACCGCGACTGGCTCGACACCCTGGCGCGAGGACACGTGACGCGGGAGCACGTGCGCGACGCCCGCCCCAAGGTGGTGCGCACGGTGGACGAGCACTCCGTCACGCTGAAGCCGGGCGACATCGACGTGCGCTACGACGACAAGGGCCGCTACGTCGGCTCCCAGCTCGGCGCGAGCACCACCCCGCTCCACACGCCGTGACACAGCGGGCACTGTCCGCTAGCACGCGAATGGGGTCAGGACCGCTGGCCCCCGGACACGTCACGTTGCGCGGTGCGCCGGGCATCCAGATACTTGCGCCCGAGCCTTCTCACGCGAAGGCACTCATCTGGGGATGGAGGGAGTCCAAGTGATGCGCATGAGAATGCTGCTGGCGTCCGCGCTGCTGGTGCTCGGTGGCTGTGGGGACGACGACGCGGAGGGGGACGGGGGCGAGGACAACACGACGGACCACCGTTCCAACGTCACGGGGGCCTATGACAGCACGGGCACCCTGAGTGCCTCCCTCAACGGGCAGACCGAGAACGCGGAGCTGGAGGACACGGTGCGAATCTCGGCGGCCTCCGGCTCCAAGAGCGCCCTGAGCATCCGCTCCCAGTCCGTCACCTGCGCCCAGGACCTGCGGGCGACCATGACGGGAGAGAACACCTTCTCCGTCAGCGAAGGCTCGTGCGAGGTCTTCATCGAGGAGAACAACTGCACGGCGAACCTGAGCGTCACCTCGGGGCGAGGAAGCCGGGCGACGAATGGCCCCCTCCAGCTCACCCTGGAGGGGAAGTTCACGTTGACCTGCTTCCCCCTGCCAGTCGTCGGAGACTTCACCCTGCTGCTCACCGGCACGCGCACGGGCGCCGAGTCCCTGCCCGACGTCGAGGCGCTGCGACTCCACGTCACGCGCCCCTGAGCCGTCCAGCGACCGCGCTCCGAGAACACCACCGGAGCGCGGTCCACCGGCTCACAGCGACACCACCGCCTGCTCGCGACGAAGCTGGAGCACGCGCACGTCCGGGTCCACCACCCAGCGCTCGGGCGGAAAGTCCGCGCGCACCGTGACGTCGGCCTTTTCACCCGCGCCCAGCACCACGCGCGCCCGCGCATCTCGATAGTCCGGTGACTGCACGTCCGGAGTCTTCGCGTCCTTGCGTTCCGCGAAGCGCTCGCCCTTCACCGCGGCGACCTCCACGGGCATGCGGCCGTCGCCCACGTTCTCCACCGTCACCGTGGCCACCCACTGTCCGCCCTCCTGCTTCACCTGGGCGTTGGACAGGCGGTACTGCGGGACATGCACCTCGTGGAACCACTGCTGGACGAAGGCGTCATAGGCCGCCGCGTCCGGCGCGAAGGGACGCATCGCGGCGGTGAAGTCCTGCAGCACGGGGTGGTCTTCATGGCCCACGTACTTCTGGAGGAACGCCTGGAGCCCCGCGTGCATCGCCGGGCGGCCCATCAGGTCCTCCAGCATCCAGAACACCCAGCCGCCCTTGTTGTAGAGGATGGTGGTGTCACCCTCGCGGGACTCGTCGAGCTTCACCAGCGCCCGCTCCCCGTCCACGTACCGCTCCTTCGCGTAGTGCTCCTCCAGGCGCTTGGCGATTTCCATTCGCGTCCGAGGCCCCTCCAACTGCTCCATCAGCTTCATCGCCGAGTAGTGCGACGTGCCCTCCGACAGCACCGCGCCGCCCGGCCCCTTGCCGGGGATGAGCATGTTGCCCCACCACTGGTGCGCCGCCTCGTGCGCGGTAATCAGCAGCACGGCGTTTGCCTCGGGCGTGCTGCGCGCGAGAAAGCCGATGCTCTCCGAGAAGGTGATGTTGGTGGCGAAGCCCTGCGCGTAGGTGGCGAGGCCGGGGAACTCCGACAGCTTCAGCTCCTTCCACGGGAAGGGGTGGAACCATTCCGAGTAGTACCGGCGTGACGCATCCAGTCCGCGCCGCATGTCCTCCACGTTGTAGACATGCTCGGGGTGGTGGAAGACGGAGGTGCCCTCGCCGCGCAGCACCGTCCAGCGGCCCGCGACGATGTTGAACATGCTGACCGGCGCGTCGCTCCGCCACACGCTGACGCGGCGCCCGTCCTTCACCTCGTCGCTCTCCAGCACGCCCACCGAGTTGAGCGTGTACTCCGCCGGCCCCGTCACGCGGATGCGCGTGGTGAAGGGCGTGCCCATGCCGTAGGCGGCCTCCGTGAGGCCCTCGTAGAAGTCGTCCGGGTAGACGCGCGGCTCGTACTTGTTCTCGTCCTTGTCCACGCCGATGTCGTCGCGGAAGCCCACCACCGGGGCGAAGCTCGGCTCGAAGCTGGTGAGCACCACGCCGGAGGGCAGGATGAACTCCGACACCTTGCCGCCGTTCTTCGTCATGCCCTTGGGGAACTCGCCGCGGAACTCGAAGCCCACGCGCACCACCGCGCCAGGGGCCAGGGGCGTCTCGGGCTTGAAGACATACAGCCGCGAGCGGTCCTCCGGCGCGACGTCCTTCCCATCCAACGTCCAGCGCACGTCCTCCCAGTGGTCCCCGCCCGTGAAGGCAAAGGACGGCAGCGCCTTCGCGTGCCGGTTCACCAGCGTGTACGTGCCCCGCGTGCGAAGGGAGCGCCCCTTGGGGTCCAGTTCCACGTCCAGGTCCACGTCCTGAATCGACGGCTGCGGCGCGTCCAGCCACGTGGCCAGGTTCTTCTGCCAGTACTCCTTCGCGCGCTTCTTCGCGGCGTCACCCTGCCAGCCCTGCCCCACCTGCACGGCGGCCGCCAGCAGGGCCACCGCGGGCACCACCGCCCACGGCGACAGTCGCCACGCGCCGCGCAGCAAGCCCCCGGGACGGATGCGCTCCAAGAGGCTCACCGAGTCCGCCGCGCGCCGCCCGTCCAATCGCACCGCCAGCGCCGTGAAGAAGGCGGCGAGCCCCAGGGTGCCCACGCGATTCAAGAGGAGCACGGACCTGTCCATCTCGAAGGGCCCCATGTCGGACCAGAGCACCGCGCCCCACAGCGGCCAGTTCGTCGCCCAGTGGAGGTTGCCGCGCACCGCCGCGTAGCCGGTGAGGCACAGCGCCGCGAGTGCCAGGCCATACGCGCCGAAGCGCCCTCCCGCCACCGCGCGCGCCGCCAGCACGAAGCACGTCCACGCGAAGAACGTAGGCAGCAGCAGGCCCCACGTCAGCACATACGGCCACAGCGAGAGCGCCACCTGTCCTTGAGAGAGCTGGACAAGGCTGCCCGCGAGCCCCGCCGCCACCAGCAGCGACACACCGACGAGGCTGTTGGCGAGCGCCTTGCCCAGCAGCACCGACACGGTGCGCACAGGCGAGGCGTCATGGATGGGCGCGAAGTTGGACGCGCGCTCCCGCTCCAGCGACTCCACCGTGTAGAACATGAGCAGCAGACACGCGAGCGTGGACGCCGCGCCCATCGTGCCCACCGCGAAGAAACCCGAGGACGTCAGAAGCGGCGTGTCGAACGGACCCACCTTGCTCAGCGCCTGCGTCACCGTCTGCAACAGGATGATGGGCATGAACAGGTAGAGGCCCGGCTGTGACAGGAGCCCTCTCAGCTCCGCGCGCGCCACCACCCACAGGCCCGACAGTGCCTCGGGAGACTGGGCCCGCATGCCCAGCGTCGACAGGGGCGTCTCCTCGCGTGTCACGCCCTCCGGCGTCGCCAGCGGGATGTCCGCCAGCGTCTTGCCGCGCACGTCGCGCACCGGTGCGCCGCGAAGACCCCGGGCCACATGACGCGCGCTCCAGGCCACGCCACCGAGTCCCACCGCGATGAAGCCCAGCCGACTGAAGACGAACAGCGCATCCAGCCCCACGCGCTCCACGTTGTAGAAGGCGACGCCCCGGTCGACCTTCACCCACGTCTCGCTCAGCCACCGCATGCCCGCCGGGTCCAGCGCCTGGAGCACCCGGTTCACCCGAGGGTCCAACCACCCGGGAGACCAGCTCCACAGGAAGAAGGCGCAGAGGAACAGCATCATCACCGGCAGGAAGTACACGAGCACCGGGCGCCGGGTGCCCTCACCCAGCGCGAAGGCGGTGCCCGCGAAGAACACCAGCATCGGCACGCCGAAGAAGAGCGCGGGGCGCACGTAGTTGAGCCACGACAGCGGGCCCCGGTACTCGGCGTTCTCTCCGGCGGGCACCACGTGATGGAAGAAGACGAGGAAGAGCACCAGCGCCGCGAGCGCCACCCCGTACGCACCCAGCACCGCGAGGAACTTGCCCCACACATACTCGCGCGGCGTCAGCGGCGTGGTGTGGAGGATGGGACCCACGCGCGCCTCCTCGTCCGCGATGATGCCCATGCCCGCGCCCACGGAGATGAAGAAGGTGTAGAGCAGGAACATGAGCAGCAGGAGTGTCTGCGAGACGGCGAACTCGCTCGTCACCCAGGCCTTCTGTCCGCCCACCTGACTGGCGCCGGACTCGATGGTGACGTTGCCCGACGACAGGCCCCACACCGACAGGAAGGTGATGAGCAGCAGGATGATGAACAGCGGGCGGCGAAGCTGGTGCGACAGCTCCGTGCGCACCACCGTCCCCAGCCGCGCCACGTTCATCGCGCCACCTCGCGCGCGGCTTCCACGCCGGGCGTCGGCTGCGACGTCGCGGGGGCCTCGCGCGTGTCCTTCATCAGGAGCAGATAGGCGTCCTCCAGTGTGGGCGTGACGCGCTCGAAGCCCGGGGGCACGTCGCTTCCCGTCGAGTGGATGCGCACGCGATTGCGTCCCTCGAAGAGCACGGCCTGCGTGACGCGGCGGGTGCGCTGGAGCTCGGCCAGCTCGGCGTTGGAGGCGGTGCCCTCGAAGATGGTGCCCTGGATGGCGGCCTTCGCCTCGGTGGGCGAGGTGATTGCCACCACGCGGCCCTGACGGATGACGGCGAAGCGCGGACACAGCATCGCCACGTCCTCGACGATGTGCGTGGAGAGGAGCACGGTGCGCTCGTTCGCCACCTCCGCGAGCAGCCGGTAGAAGCGCAGGCGCTCCTCGGGGTCCAGGCCCGCGGTGGGCTCGTCCACGATGATGAGCTTGGGGTTTCCCGCGAGCGCCTGGGCGATTCCCAGCCGCTGCCGCATGCCGCCCGAGTACTCCTTCACCTTGCGCTTCGCGGCGAAGGTGAGGTTCACCCGCTCCAGCAGTTCGGCGACCAGCGCCTTCAGTCCTCGCGGCGCGGTGACGCCCTTGAGCTTGAGCAGGTACAGCAGCATGGCCTCGCCCGTGAGGTACGGGTAGAAGCCGAACTCCTGAGGCAGGTAGCCCAGGTGGGGGCGCAGCGCTTCCGGGTGGCGGACGATGTCCAGCCCGTCCAGCGTCACCTCACCGGAGGTGGGCTCCAGCAGCCCCGCCAGAATCTTCATCAACGTGGACTTGCCCGCGCCATTCGGGCCCAGCAGCCCGAACATCCCGCGAGGTATCTCCAGGTCCACGCCACGCAGGGCGGACACCGGGCCCGGATACACCTTCACCAGATTGCGGAGGGAGAGCATGCCCCCTGTACGTCTGGAGGCAGGCACTCATTTCCCAGGGCACGCGTGGACGACGCTCACGGTGTCTGGGCTCACATGTGGGCTGGAGCACCGTGACACCATGGTGCCCGCCCGGGAACTCATGCGGGGATTCGGTGGAGCGGAGCGCAGTGCGGCGCCTCACGCTGGAGCACCTCGCGCATCGCCTCGGCGCGCGCCGTATCACCGGCCCGCGTGTACGCCACCCGAAGGCCCCAGGTGCTCGGCAGTCGGGCCATGGCCAACTGGGCCCGCTGATGGTGCTGTTCCAGCACCTGAAGCGAAGCAGGGGTGGCCGTACCGGTGAGCAATTCGCCAATGCTCACCAGAATCTCATAGTAGGCGCGCGCCTTGCTCGCACCGACCACCGAGGGAACGTCCACCATGGAGAGCGCCTCCTTCGCGAGCAAGAGCCCCTTCTCGGGCGCGTCCTCACACAGCAGGATGATGGTCGCCTCACCCACTCGCTCCATCGCACGGATGACGGGGGGACGCCCTGCCCAGTTGATGCTCGCCAACTCCCGGCGCGCGGAGGCCGCGTCACCGTAGAAGGCATGGGCCAAGGCACGGGAGCTCACACGGACGTAGTCGATATCCGGAAACCGGCTGTTCGCCGCGAGCATCCGGTCGTAGACGGCGAGCAGGGCAGTCACATCGGGATGCAGAAAGGCCGCTTTGATTCCGCGGCGCGTCGCCTGTCCCTTCCAGTAGGCGAAGCCCAGACTGCCCGCCGCGAGCACGCCTCCGAACAGCAAGACGAGGCCCAACTGAGACCCGGACCGGCTCAGCTCCTCGGGGGATGGCAGCTTCGGTGCCTTGCCGCCGCTGAACATGAAGTACATGACGGCGTACGCGACAATCAGGAACGGCCACCACTTCATCCAACGCTTGAAGGGCGCGAGAGCACCGCGCTGGCGAATCGATTCGAGGTAGCGGGCATTCTCTTCGCGGGACATGCCCGCGCTTATAGCCAATCCCTTTCACGACACCAAGCACGCGGGGCCCGTCCCGACCGCGTCGCCCTCGCACCGCCAGCGAGCCCGCGTGACCTCAGTGACGTCCGCTGCCCAGCGGACTCGAAGTCACCCCGTGCCCTCCCGAGGCGAGCTCATGACGCCTTCAACCAGAGCGCGAGGAACACCGACCCGAGCAGCAGCGCGAGGAACAGGACGAGTTTCAGGGAGAAGCTCCGTCCCGTCTCCTCCACATGGTTGCGCGCCGCGTTCCACACCCCATCCACCCGCACGAGGCCCTCCGGAGAAGCCGCCAACGTCGCCAGGATGCGGTACGCGATTCCCGCGACGAAGAGGACATCTCCAACCGCGCCCACAATGCCTGACGAAGGACCTGGTGGGACAGGGCCAGCAGACACCGTGGCGGCGTCCGTCGACTCGACCACCGGGCGGATGTGCTCGTCCCCTGACATGCGGCCATTCTACCTCAAGAGTGCCGCACCAGCCGCAGCGGCGAGCGCGACGCCGTGTGAGCCGACGCCGAGGCCGAGGCCGACGCCAGCAGCCCTACGTCCGCCCACGCCGTCTCCGGCTTGCCCTCCGCGAGGAAGTCCACCGCCTGCGACACCACCTCCGGCGCATACAGGATGCGGTGGTGTCCCAGCCCCTGCGTGCGCGTCAGCCGCGCGCCCGGCCACGCGCTCGCCACCGCCTCGCCCGCGACCAGCGGCACCTCCCGGTCCCCCACGTCGTGGAATACGTGCAACGGCACGCGCCCCAACAGCGGCACGAAGTGGGGCAGCGCCAAATCCCGCAGCCGCATGCTGAAGCGCGCTTCGATTCGCTGCTCCATCCGCATCCACACCCCATCCGTGAGCCCCATCGCCCGAGCGAAGGCCTGGATGCCGCTGCGAGGGTCCGCCGGCGGCGACACGAACACCGCCCTGCCCACCTTCAGCCCATCCCGCATCGCCACCGCCGTCGCCGCCGCGCCCAGCGAGTGCGCAATCACCGCGTACGGCCCGCCCGTCGCCCGCGCCACGTCCGCCACCAGCTCCGCCATCTCCGGCAACGAGCTCGTCCTCCCCGACGACTGCCCATGCCCCGGCGCGTCGTACGTCACGACGGAGAAGCCCGCCGCCACCAGCGGCTCCACGAACGCCGTGAGCTGCCCGCCATACCCGCTCCACCCGTGCACCAGCAGCACGCGCGGGCCCACGCCCCAGCTCCACACCGCCACCTCCTCGCCCCCCAGCGTCAGCATCCGAGGCTGCCCCCGCGCCAGCACCGCCTCCGCCGTCTTCGAGCGATGCGGCCGCCGCGGCGTCCGGAACATCCGGTCCGCCCACGCCGCCGTCAGCCCCGGCGCCACCGCCCCCACGCTCAACGCCGCCGCCTTCACGCCCCACATCGACAATTTCGCCCGAACGTTCGTGCTATTTTTCGCCATGACGAGGTCCTCCTCGGAACGACACACCGCCAAAGAAAGCTCAGGAGCGCTGGGGCCGGGCGGCGCGCAGGAGCGCGTCGAAGGCACGCCGGGCCCACGTCTCCGCGCGCGGCTCCTTCAAGAGGCGCGCGGAGTGGTGAAAGCCCAGCAGGAGCGCGTTCTCATCGTGGGCGAACTGCTCCACATCCACGTCCTTGTGGAAGTGCCCCTCCGCGACGGCGATGCGCGCGGCCTGGGCCAGGCAGTCCAGCCAGTCCCGCTGCGTCTGCACCAGCCTGTCCCGCGCGGGGCCGGGCGCGTCGTCCAGCTCCGTGGCCGCCGCCACGAAGATGCACCCGCCCTCCGGCACCAGCTCCCGCTCCCACGTCAGCCAGTTCTCGAAGAGGGCCCGCACCCGGGGCTCGCCCCTGGGCTGCGTCAACGCCGGGCGGATGACCCGCTCGGTGAACAGCGCCGTCGCCGCCTCCAGGATTTCCACCTGGAGCGACGTCTTGGAACGGAAGTGCGCGAACAGGCCGCTCTTGGAGAGCTGAAGCTCCTCCGCCAGCCCGCCAATGCTCAGCCCCTGCAGGCCCACCCGGCTGGCGAGCTGGATGGCCCGCTCGAGAATCGCCTGATGGGTGAGCTCTCCCTTGCGCATGGCCTCTTTCTAAACGCCCGTGCTTTTTTCCGCAAGTCGATGAACCGGGGCGCCTCAGCCCTCGGTGTTGCGCAGGAAGTCAGCCACCTGGGCGAAGCGCTCATCCAGGAAGCGGCGCAGCCCGCCGGTGACGCCCCGCGCATCCAGCGCCTTGCCCATGGCGCGCAGCCACGCGTCGCGCATGAGCAGATCCACGGGCACGTGTCCGTGACGCATCCTCAGGCGCGGGTGGCCATGCTGCTGCGCGTAATGCTGCGGCCCGCCCAGCCACCCGATGAGGAAGAGGCCGAAGCGCTCGCGCGTCCCCCCGTTCACCCGCCCCTGCTCGTCCAGCTCGTGCAGCTTCGCCAGCACCGGCTCGTGCGCGTCCATCGCGTCATAGAAGGCCCCCGCCAGCGCCATCACCGCGTCCGCGCCTCCCATGCGCGAATACGGCGTGTCGTCCAGCGTGGGCACCCAATCGTCCGAAGCGGGAATTTTGAGCTCAACGGGCATGACATCCTTCAACATCTGCGGGCGCGGGTTTTCCCTCGGGGAACGAGCGCTCGGTGCGCCGTCGCGAGGGCTGTCGAGAGGGCGACAGGTTGGCAGGGCCCTCGCGGGTTGCCCATCGAAGATTTGACCCGGGTGAGACTCGGTTGCTAGAGCCTCCGGCACCCGTGCCCCCTTCCACCCCACCTCCACAGACCCGCGCGATGCCACCGCCTCGCGTCTGGGTGCTCGACGACAGCTCCGTGGAGACAGAGGCCATCCGCCGAGCGCTCACGCCCACCTGTCAGGTGGAGACGTTCATCGACGGCGCCGCCCTGCTGGAGAAGCTGGGCCAGGAGCACGGGCTGCTGCCCGAGGTGCTGGTGCTGGACTGGTACCTGCCGGGCATGTCGGGCCTGGAGGTGTGTCGCTTCGTGCGCGCCGGGCCCGCCACCACGCTGATCCCCGTGCTGCTGCTCACCGTCAACACCCGCGCGGACGACGTGGTGGAGGCGCTCGCCGCGGGCGCCAACGACTACGTCTTCAAGCCCTTCCGCCCGGTGGAGCTGGAGGCGCGCGTGCTCGCCCTGGCCCGCCTGGAGCGCCTGCGCCGCCAGCAACTGGAGGACGAGCGCGCGCGGCGCATGCTGGCCGAAGGCACGCTGACGGAGGTGCAGGCCGCGGAGGAGCGCGCGTGGCGCAGCGAGCTGCGCTTCCGGCTGGCCGCCCGGGCCACTCGCGACGCGGTGTGGGAGTGGGACCCGCGCACGGACACGGTGGATTGGACCAGCGGCCTGCACGAGCTGTTCGGCCACGTGTCCGGGAACATCCGCGACACGCGCGCCTGGTGGGCGGAGCGCCTGCACCCAGAGGACCGCGAGCGCGTGGTGCGCGGCCTGCGCCAGGCCGTCTCCAGCGAGAGCCACGAGTGGCAGGACACCTACCGCTTCCAGCGCGGCGACGGCACCTGGGCCCACGTGGTGGACCGGTGCCACATCGTCCGCGACGCGGAGAACCAGGCGGTGCAGGTGGTGGGGGCGATGCAGGACGTCACCGAGTGGCAGCAGACGGAGGCCGAGCGCCTGCGCCTGCTGTCGGAGGTGCACGCGCAGGCGGACTTCGAGCGGCAGCTCATCGGCATCGTCAGCCACGACTTGCGCAACCCCCTGGGCGCGATAACGCTGGCGGCGTCCCTGCTGGCGCAGCGCCCGGACGCGGACGAGCGACAGCAGCGCAACGTGCAGCGAATCCTGCGCGCGGCGGAGCGGGCGACGCGGATGATTCGCGACCTGCTCGACTTCACGCGGGCCCGGCAGGGCCGGGGGCTGCCCATCTATCCGCGCCCCATGGACCTGCACGAGGTGGTGCACGCGGCGCTGGACGAGCTCCAGGCGGCCTGGCCGGAGCGCCGCATCGTCTCCGAGTACGAGGGCACCGGCGTCGGCGCGTGGGACCCGGACCGCATCGTGCAGGTGCTCGGCAACCTGGTGGGCAACGCGATGCAGTACAGCCCGCCGGACACGGTGGTGCGCGTCATCGCGCGGGGCGAGGACTCGGGCATCGTGCTGGAGGTCCACAACAAGGGCCTGCCGATTCCCGGAGACATCCAGTCGCGCATCTTCGAGCCGCTGGAGCGCGGCGTGGAGCGTCCCGAGGACCGGGGCATGCGCAGCATCGGCCTGGGGCTCTACATCGTGCGCAGCATCGTCCTGGCGCACGGCGGCACCGTGGAGGCGCGCTCCACCCAGGAGCAGGGCACCACCTTCACCGTGCGCCTCCCCCGCCAGCCGCCCGTCGCGCTCGCCGCCAAGGCGGCCGAGGATGACGGCCAGGCCGCGGGGTAGCCGCGTCGGTCAGTCCGCCCAGCGCTTCGGCCTGCGCTTCATCGTGGTGACGTCCAGCCTGTCGCAGAAGGACTCGAACGTCGCCCGGGGCACGCCCCGCCACGCCACGTCCTCCAGCGTCTTCGTGCCCGGCAGCGGCGCGTCCGTCACCAGCGTGGCGAGCCGTCGATAGAGCAGCACGTCCTCGCGGTGCTCGCGCAGCGTCGCGGCGAGCTTGTCCGCGCCGCGCGGGCGCGCCGTCCACGTGCTCGCGTCGTCCGGAATCGCCTCCAGCTTCCCGTAGGCCGACAGCAGCGACGCCGCGCCCTTCTCGCCGAAGCCCTTGAGCCCGGGGATGCCGTCCGCGACATCGCCCATCAGCCCGAGCAGGTCCGGCACGCTCGCGGGGGGCACGCCCAGCTTCGCGCGCACCGCGTCCTCGTCCAGCACCTTCTCCTGCCGCCGGTCCACCTGCACCACGCGCTGGCCGCGCACGCACTGGCCCAAGTCCTTGTCCGGCGTGCAGATGCGCACCTGCTCCACCGCGTCCGCCCACTTCGCCGCCGCGGTGGCCAGCGCGTCGTCCGCCTCGTGCTCCTTCATGGACCACACGCGCACGCCCAGCGCCGCGACGGCCTCCTCCACCAAATCAAACTGCGCGCGCAGCTCCGGCGGGACGCCCTCGTCGCTCTTGTACCCGTCAAACAGCGCGTTGCGGAACGAGCGGATGGGGTTGTCGAACGCCACCGCGATGTGCGTGACGGCCTCGTCCGCGTCGTGCAGCAGCATCAGCAGCGAGGACATCAGTCCTACCGTCGCCTTCACGTCCTGCCCGTCCGGCGCGGCGTGGCTCGGCCGGGGCGAGAAGTGGGCGCGGTACAGCTCGTAGGTGCCATCCACCAGATGCAGGCGCATCCCTCCTCCTACCGCTCCTGGCGCCTTCCAGCCAGGGGCTCCAGCCGGGCCTGTCACGACGGCGCGAGCGCGCAAGGCCGACCTGCTTCCATGCGTGGCCGCCCGCTCCCTCCCCGGGCGTCCTGACCCCGAGCGGATTGCCGGGTTGTCGGCCCGAGCACACTTCTGGACCTGGGGCGCGACACCCGCGCTCCGTGGATTGACGGCTGGAGGTAGACCGTGCGCCCGAAGCTGCTTGCCGCGATGCTGTGCGCCACCCTGTTCGGGTGCGCCAGCCAGAGCGTGATACCCGTCTCGAACAGCAAACGAACGGAGGCCATCGCCTCCATGCGCGCAGCCGAAGGAGCCGGCGCCGCGCGCATCCCCGAAGCCGCGCGACATCTGGAGTTCGCTCGCCAGCAGGTCAACAACGGCGAGAAGCTCATGATGGAAGAGGACACGCCCGGCGCGGAGCTGAGCTTCATGCAGGCGGACGCGGACGCGGACCTCGCGCTGGCGCTCGCACGTGCGTTGCCCCTGGAGCGGCAGGCACGACAAACCACCCAGCAGGCCCAGGCGCTGCAACGCGGCCTGCAGTGAGCCTCAGTCCCGGAGGAAACCGTCATGGTGCGAACCAAGCGTGGATGGAAGGCCCTCGTCGGAGCCACGACGCTCCTCGCGGCGGGGAGCGCGAGTGCCGCTCCGCCCAAGGAGCTCGTGGAGGCGCGGTCGGCCTACCAGCAATTGATTGCCAGTCCCCAGGGGCGTGAGCGTCCCCGGGAGGTGACCGAGGCGAGAGATGCCTTGCGCGAGGCGGAGCAGGCCTACGC
The DNA here is from genome assembly GCF_024198215.1 of Myxococcus qinghaiensis. Taxonomy (GTDB): domain Bacteria; phylum Myxococcota; class Myxococcia; order Myxococcales; family Myxococcaceae; genus Myxococcus; species Myxococcus qinghaiensis. The sequence continues at coordinate 41,873 of NZ_JAKCFA010000005.1, read as the reverse complement.
GAACGACGAGGACTCCACCCGCACCCGGGTGCTGGCCTACGTGGCCCTGCGCAGGACGGAGACCGCCGGCGCCTGGGGCAGCGCGGAAATCGCGGCCAGGCAGCAGGCCCAGGCCGAGCGGGCCCTGAGCCAGGCCCAGGCCCGCCAGGAGCAGCAGCGGCTGGCGCAGGCCCAGGCGGCCCAGCAGCAGCAGGTCAATGACCAGCGGCTGTCGGAGGAGTCTTCCCGACGCCAGCAGCTGGAGACCGAGGCGCAGCGACTCGCCCGGGAGAACCAGGAGCTGCAACGCCAGACGGCGGAGCTGCAGGCGCAGCAGCAGGCGCGAAGCCAGACGGACCAGCAGACCTCCCAGCAGCTGGAGGCCGAGCGACAGGCGCGCCTGGAGGCCGAGCGCCAGGCCAGCGCGGCGCTGACGCAGCTGGACCGGGCCAACAAGGACCTCAAGGTCAAGGAGGAGGCGCGCGGCACGGTGCTGACGCTGTCGGGCAGCGTCCTCTTCGCCTCCGGTGCGTCGGACCTGCTGCCGGTGGCCCGGGACAGGCTGGCCGACGTGGCCGACGTCCTGAAGGAGGGCGACAAGCCGCTGCTCATCGAGGGGCACACGGACTCGCAGGGCTCGGACGCGCTCAACGAGCGGCTGTCCTACGCGCGCGCCGAGCGTGTGAAGGAGTTCCTCGTGGACCAGGGCGTGCCCGCCAATCGCATCGAGGCGCGCGGCATGGGTGAGTTCCAGCCCGTGGCCACCAACGCCACGGCCGAGGGCCGCGCGAACAACCGCCGCGTGGAAATCGTCATCGAGCGGGGCGGCCAGCGCGCCGTCGGCGGCAGCGGCCAGGAAGAGGGCACCGGTGGCGCGGGCTCCGAGCAGAAGAAGCAGGCTCCGGAGTCAGGCTCCTCCCGTGACACCCTGCCGCCCCAGGAGGACACGAGCGGCGCGGTGCCCTCGGGCCAGCAGGGCCCGGCCTCGCAGCACGAGGACTTCAACGGCACGGGGGGCAGCGGCGACATCCCCGCCTCGGAGAGCCAGGGACAGCAGGGCACGTCGGCGGACCATGAGGACTTCCATGGCGCGGGCGGCTCGGACAGCGCCAACCCGGACGTGAAGCAGTAGCCCCGCGCTGACGCCCGCCCGGCCTCGCGCCGGGTGGGCCCGGCACGAAGCACCTGGATGGCCTGCGTGAAGACTCCTCGCTCCGGACTTGCGGGTGGCCCCTGGGCCCCGGACGGTCCGGAGCGGGGTGCATCAGCCACCCCGCCGAGCCCCTGTCGCCTGGCGCGCCTCCACCTCCTCCGCCCTTCAGGTTCTGACGCGGGACGACAGAGGACGCGCTAGCCTGCGGGCCGCTTTCGCCATGGCCGCCGACAGACACATCGTCCTGCTCACCACCGAGCGCCTGAGGGTGACCCAGCTGCCTCCAGACGGGGCGGCGCGCGTCGTGGCCTATTACGAGGCCAACCGGGACCACCTGGGCCCGGTGTCCCCCACGCGGCCCGCCCACTTCTACACGCTGACGTACTGGCGCACGCGGCTGGCGCAGGACCTGGAGGACGCGCGCTTCGACATGTCGCTGCGCCTGGTGGTCCTCCCGCGCGAAGAGCCGCTGTCCTCCGCGCCCGTCATCGGCAACATCTCCCTCACCAACATCGTCCGGGGCCCGCTCCAGGCGGTGACGCTGGGCTACGGCCTGGACCACCGCCACGAGGGCCGGGGCTTGATGACGGAGGCCCTGCGCGCCGTCTGCGCCCACGCCTTCACCACCATGGGCCTGCACCGCATCCAGGCCAACCACCTGCCGGAGAACCTCCGCAGCGCCGCGGTGCTGCGACGGCTGGGCTTCACGGTGGAGGGCTACGCGCGCGACTTCCTGCGCATCGACGGCCGCTGGAGGGACCACATCCTCACCGCCCTCGTCGCCCCCGAGGGCAGCCCCACTCCCGCCGAATAGTCTGGAGGCAGCCGCCGTGGCGTACCTGTTCCTGCTGGGGGCCATCGCCTGTGAAGTGGTGGCGACGAGCCTGCTGAAGTCCACCCAGGGCTTCACCCGCCTGTGGCCCACCGTGGGCTGCCTCACGGGCTACGCGGTGGCGTTCGCGCTCCTGTCGCAGGCGGTGAAGCAGGTGCCGGTGGGAGTCGCCTACGCGATGTGGTCCGGCCTGGGCACGGCCGCCATCGTCGCCATCGGCGTCGTCTTCCTGGACGAGCCCATGAGCGCCACCAAGCTCCTGGGCGTGGCGCTCATCATCTCCGGCGTCGTGCTGCTCAACCTGCGCGGCGCGCACTGAAGGCCCGCGCGGGGCGGCTCAGCGAGGAGACGCGACGGCCCGGGAGGCGCCATTCGCTCCTGGGGGCAGGTGCGTGTCCAGCCACTCCACCGTGCGCCGCATCCGGTCCACCACGTGCTCCGGCTTGCGCAGCGTGTGGCCCTCGTCCGCGTAGATGATGAACTGGGTCTTCACCCCCAGCTCCTTCAGCGCGTGGTGGAACTCGTAGCCCTGCGTGACGGGCACCTCCACGTCCCGCTCGCCATGCAGCACCAGCGTGGGCGTGCGCGCCAGCTTCATGTAGTTGATGGGCGAGCTGCGCGTGTACACCTCCGGCTCCTCGTATACGGACGCGCCGAAGTACGGCCGCATCCACGCGTCGATGCGGTTGGTGCCGTAGTAGCTCTGCCAGTTGGAGATGCCCGCGCCCGCCACCGCCGCGCGGAAGCGCTGCGTCTGCGTCACCGCCCACATCGTCATGAAGCCGCCGTAGCTCCACCCCATGACGCCGATGCGCGAGGGGTCCACCGGCGCGCGCGCCAGCACCGCGTCTACCCCCGACACGATGTCGCGCAAGTCCCCGCGTCCGAAGTCGCGCCGGTTGGCCTGCGTGAAGTCCGCGCCCTGGCCGAAGCTGCCCCGGAAGTTGGGGAGGAAGACGTAGTAGCCCCGGGCCGTGAAGAGCAGCACGTCCGGCCGGAACGAGGGCACCACGCCCGACGCCGGCCCGCCGTGAATCATCGTCACCATGGGCGCGCGCACGCCCGCCGGGGGCGCCATCGACGCGGCGGGAGCCACCAGCCAGCCCTGCACCTCCACGCCGTCGCTCTTCCACGACAGGTCCTTCGCCTCGCCCGCCAACGCGCGCAGGTCCTCCTCGCGACGCGTGAGGCGCTCCCAGTCCCCCACCGGCCCCACCCATACGTTCTGCGCCTGAGCGAAGGACTCGCGCACCACCGCGCTGCGCTTGCCGTCCCGCGACAGCGACAGCCCCACGGAGCCGCCCGCGCTCACCCGCTCCGGCCCCTTCCACAGCACCGTCACCCCGCCCTGCCCCGTCGGGTCCACCGAGGCCACCGCCGACTCGCCCCGCACCTGCGCGCCGAACATCAGCTTGCGGGGCGCCACCCACTCCAGCGTCGTCGCCGTCGCCTTCATCCCCTCCGTGAGGTTGCGCGCCTTGCCGCCATCCAGTGGCACCAGCATCACATCGCCACCGTTGGCACCCTGGTCGCTCATCAGCCCCTCGATGACGGCCACGTGCTTGCCATCCGGGCCCCACACCGGCTCGGCGAGCTGCCACCGGGGCGCGTACACCACGCGTGCGCGGCCGTTGGCCGTCTCCAGCACGTGCAGCTTCGCCAGCCACCAGCTCGCGTCTCCGGGAGGCGGCGCCGCGATGAAGGCCAGCCGCGTGCCGTCCGGACTCCACGCGTACTCGTAGACGAAGAGCTGCTCGGGGGACACCACGCGGTGGGCGCCGTCCGCCACGGACACCAGCGCCACGCGCCTGACCGGACTGGACTCGCGCACCACGCCCGTCTCGCGCGCGGCGGGGCCCGTGGGGCCCTTGGCCTGGTCGGCCCCCTCGCCCTCCATCACCAGCACCGCCAGGGACGCGCCATCCGGAGACCACTGCGGCGAGGCCACCGGCCCCGCGAAGGACGTCAGCTTCCGCGCCGGCACCTGCCCCAGCTCCGCGACGTACACCTGGGGCTGTCCCCGCTGGAGCGCGTCGGAGAGGAACGCCAGCCGCTTGCCGTCCGGGCTCCAGGCGATGGACGACTCGTCACACGCGCGCGCCTCCGGACAGGCGCTGAAGCGCACCGCCTTGGGCTCGCTCACGTCCAGCTCCACCGCGTGGATGAGCGTGCCTCCCGTCGACGCCGCCTCCACCCACGCCACCCACGTGCCCTCCGGAGACAGCGCCACCTGACGGAAGCGCGTGGTGCGCCCCACCGCGCCCAGGATGGACTCCACCGACGGCTTGCCTGTCTTCGTCGCGGCCCCGCGGACGACGACTGTCTCGCGGTCCAACGCGGAGGGCGCGGGCGCCAGCTCCCCCACCTGCGCCAACGCGGGCACCGCGCACCACAGCGCCATTCCCAGGCCGACGACTCTCGCCACCATCCGCATCAACACATCCCCTCACGGGTCTGGAAGAGAGCACCAGACTACATGAGTGGGACGCCCACGCGTCCGGACACTTGCTTCGCGCGCTCCTCGCACGGTGCCCGGGCCGGACTCGTCATTCGTTGGACCTCGGAAGTTTTGGCGTGGGAGGAGTGACTCAGCGCGTCCATCGCCTGACAGACGCCGCACTTCGAGGGAGCCGTGCGCCGGGGCCGGTGAAGACTGCCGGGCCATGGCACGAACCGAGCGCGAGAAGATGCTTGCGGGGGAGCTGTACAACGGCTGGGACGCGGAGCTGACGGCGGCCAGGGCCCGGGCACGGCGGCTCCTGCGGCTCTACAACGACACGCTGATGGAGGACGAGGAGACGCGCTCGAAGCTGCTGGACCAGCTCATCGGGAAGCGCGGCGAGGGGTGCTACCTGGAGCCGCCCTTCCACTGCGACTACGGCACCTTCATCACCCTGGGCGAGCGCGTCTACATGAACTTCCAGTGCGTCATCCTGGATTGCAACCAGATTACGATTGGTGACGACGTGTCGTTTGGCCCCAACGTGCACATCTACGCGGCCACGCACCCATTGGACGCGGACGAGCGAATCAAGGGCCCGGAGCTGGCCAGGCCCGTCACCATCGGCGCGAAGACGTGGGTGGGCGGCGGCGCCATCATCGTCGCGGGCGTCACCATCGGCGAGGGTGTCACCATTGGCGCCGGCAGCGTGGTGACGAAGGACCTCCCGCCGTACGTGCTGGCGGCGGGAAATCCCTGTCGGGTCATCCGTTCGCTGCGCTGAGGGTCTCAGCGCTTCGTCATGTCGAACAGCGCGCGAGCCTGCGGGCCCAGGAACCCGTCGAAGTCCGGCGCGCGCTGGGCAATCTCGAAGTATGCGTAGGGCCACGGCCTGCGTCCGCCCTCGCGCAGCGTCACCGACAGCGGCGCGGCCTGGGTGGCCGTCTGCCGCAGCGACGTGCCCGGCGCCCCTTCGATATCCGCCTTCATGGGCACGCCCGCGTCGCGCATGCGCTGCTGCCACGCCTCCACGTCGTCCACCGAGCCGGTGAAGTGGTTCACCTTGCGGCCGAAGGCCAGGAGCCAGGCGCCGTACTGCGACTCCTTCTCCAGCTCCAGCAGCGCGGCCTCCGACGGGGGCGGGGGGGAGCAGAACCACGCCGCCAGCGCGTCCACGTCCTCGGGCGGCGGCGGGTCCTCCGGCAGCGTGCCGAGCAGCTCCCGGGCGCGCGGCGACAGCTCCTCCGACTTCAGCTCGGAGATGAAGACGCGCGGCAGCCCCTCCGGGTGCGACAGGTAGATGGCGGACAGGTGCGCGTCGGGGAAGGTGTACGCCCCCGCGGGCTTCCACCCCAGCCGCTCGAACGGACGCGAGAAGAGGGCGATTCCGCCGCCGGGCCGCGCCAGGGAGCGCAGCGCGACATGGTCATTGCGGAAGCTGCCTCCGGAGAGCTGCACGAAGGTGCGCGCGAAGGGCACCTCGGAGGCGTAGCGCTCCCAGAGCAAGTCCAACAGCCGGGTGGCCTGAGAAGTCGTCATGGCGGCGCACTCTAATCCGCCCAGAAAAGTGCGGCGGCGCGCGGCCCCGAGCCCTTGGAGGGGACTTCGTTCGGAGACGCGCGCCGCGCGCTAGAGACTCGCCTTGGAGTTTCGAGTCTCTGTACCCTTCTTGGTATGCATTGACTTCCGTTCCGTCCTGCCCGGCGACACCCGAAGTCGTGCGGCGAAATAGGGTGCGTCGTTGGAAAACGCCAGTGCCGCGCAAGAGTGGGCATCAAAGCCGCGTTGCGCCACCCTGTAGCCCCGCTAATTGACACGATTGTGAGCGTAAAGTTGCGTCGTTGCTGTGCCGCGACACGTCACCGTCAGCGCGCGTGTCGCAGGCGAGGGCGGAGACAGGCCCCCAGGCCCACCTCCACCCTCTTCCACCGCGAAACCCCACACCGGGCTCGCGCTGGACAACCCCCGAGCACCACCGGGTGCGCACGCGTCACCTCCCCACTGGGGCGGAGAAGCACGCGCGGAGGAGCTCCGCGAAACGGCGGACCCGGTCGGCACGCTGATGAACGCGGGCCCCAGAAAATCTTCCCCAGTCCTCTCGATTTCTCGTCCCGCAATGCGCGCTTCATCAGTGTCTGAGAATGACGCGCCGCTCCACGGCGGACGCGGTTCAGTGGAGGTGTTCGGGGAACATGGGCAGGCCGTGGAAGAAGCGGCGTCCGCTCTCGAAGCGGCGGTGGAAGCTGACGCGGTCCTCCACGTACATCCGGGCCATGTCCTCCTCGCCGTAGGCGCGGAAGAAGGCGGCGCGGGCCTCGTCGCAGGCGTTCTCGTATTCGGCGAGCAGGGCCTCCCAGTCCTCCGGCGGCGGCTCCTCGTCGTCGTGCCAGATGCCGTCCTCCATGCCGTACTCGCGCTCCATCAGGTCCAGCTCCAGCGCCAGGCGCTGGACGCGCGGCACCTCCGTCAGCGCCTCGTCCGCCATGGCGGTGAGGATGTGGGCCACCAGGAAGAAGCCCGCGTCCGGCGGCACCACGCCCTCCTCGCGCGCGGCGCGGAAGGCGACGAGCAGCTGCGCATCCATCGCGTCGTCCCCCAGCTCCAGCAGACGCGTGGCGAGCCCTCGCCACCGGTCCTCCGTCTCGCGGGCCTCCTGGAGGGCCAGGGTCAGTTCAGGGTCTCGCGTCTTCTTCATTCCGTGCTCCTGTCGGGATTGCCCCGCAAGCTCTCATCCAGGTCTGACGTGTGGACCTTGAATCCACGGACGTCGGTGTTCGCGGTTGCTTCACTCGCGCGTCGGGTGGCGGACGGGGCCCGCGCGCGGTGTCGGGCGGTGGACGGGTGCGGGCCGGCGCGGCCATGCTTCGCGGCACCGTGCCCCTGGCTTCGCGTCCCATCTCCCCCTCCGACAGCGACTTCCTCTTCGCCCTGTACGCCAGCACGCGGGAGGGCGAGCTGGCGGCGTGGGGTTGGACACCCGCGCAGGCGGAGGTGTTCCTGCGCATGCAGTGGCTGGCGCGGGGGCGTGACTGGTCCGCGCGATATCCCACGGCGGAGGACCGGGTGGTGTTGGTGGACGGTCAGCCGGCGGGCAGATTGCTGGTGGCGCGCGGCGAGAAGGAGTGGCGGTTGGTGGACATCGCCCTGCTGCCCGCGCACCGGGGCGGGGGCCTGGGGACACAGCTGGTGCACGAGCTGCTGGAGGCCGCGGGCGAGGCGCGCATGTGCGTGCGCCTGCACGTCCTCCACGACAGTCCCGCGCGAAAGCTGTACTCGCGCCTGGGGTTCCAGGGGGAGCCCGGCGCGCGGGAGGATTCCCCGTACGTGGCCATGGAGTGGACGCCCGCGTCACGAGCGGGCTGAGGGCGACAGGGCCCGGCTTGGGGGAAGCGCGCCATGCCCCTGGAGCACGAACGGGCCGCGCGCCGATTGCGCGCACCGTGACGCCGCGGGGGGAAAGGCGAAGAAGCGCGCGGAGGCCCTGAAGACAGACAACAGGAGGACCCTTCCGCGCGCTTGCTCCGGGGTCGCTCGCACGACCCGGGTGATGAAGCCAGGGACAGGCGCGGGGCCGCTCGCGCCACGTCCATGGCCAGGATGCCAGCGGTATCCCCCCGACTCGGATGCGAGCCGCCCCGTCCAGCGATTCAGCACGTGCACCAGGCCCAGCCGCCGTCGGGCCGCGAGGGCCGGACGGCGGGGACCAGGGTGCGCCTTCCTCCGCTTAGAGGAAGATGTTCTCCGGCGCGGGAACCACGGTCTGGAAGGTGTAGCCCCCCGCGCCAGCGCCGGACGTGAGGCCCGTGGCGCCGCCGTCGCCGCCGTCGCCACCCATCGCGCCACCACCGCCGCCCGCCGTGACAGCGGTGCTCGCGCCCTGGGGAGGAGCCGTGGTTCCCGCCGCGCCGCCACTCACGTCAAGGGTGCCCGTGACGGTGGGACTGGCGCTGGAGAGCAGGTGGATGATGCCGCCACCGCCACCGCCGCCACCCCCCTTGCCCGCTCCGCCCGCGTTGTTGCCATCTCCGCCGCGAGCGCCCACCGCGCGGATGATGCCGCCCACCGTCACGCTGGCCTTGCCCACGATGACGACGACGCCACCCGCGCCACCGCCCGCTCCCGGGGTATTGACCGCCCCTCCGCCCCCATCGCCGAGCGCGTTGATGACGCCGCCCGTCGGCACCCGCACGTTGCCCTGCGCGAGGATGACCAGCGAGCCACCACCTCCGGCTCCGGCCACCCCGGCGGCCTTCGCGCCAGAGCCACCACCCGTGGGACCCGGCCGCAGGAGCTGCGCGGCCTGGAGCGGCTGCAGGCCCAGGCCCTTTTGCGGCTCGCCAGCGGCGGACCGAGACACACCCGCAGTCGCGGGGCCCGTGCCGCTGTCCTCGGTGCCCTGGTCCACGGTGATGGTGCCGCTGATGGTGACGTCACCCGTGGAACGGATGACCATGCCACTCGGGACGATGAGGTTGCCGGCGATGGTCACATTCGTGAACTGGAGATGCTGCCGCCCCGCCAGGGTGGTGAAGCCACTGGCGGTGGTGAGGTCCAGCGTGTTGCCGAAGGGGACATTGAGCAGGCCACCCGAGCCGTCACCGTAGACGCCCGTCGAGCCCGCCGGCCCTTGCGGACCCGTGGCGCCCGTCGCCCCCGTCGCTCCTGTCGCGCCCGTTGCACCCGTCGCACCGGGGGTGCCCGGCGCACCCTGCGCGCCCGTCGCACCGGGAACGCCCTGCGGACCCTGGGCCCCCGCGCACACGTACCGCGTCAGCGCCGCGATGACCTCGCCCGCGTCCAGCACGCCGTTGCCGTTGGAGTCCTGGCCGAACTGGAGCCGCACGCCGCCGGTGGCGCAGTTGGCCCCCGCCGGCTCGGCGGCCGTCGCCGCCACCGAGTGGATGCCCGCGGCGCCCTGCGGACCCTGCTGGCCTTGCGGACCCTGCGGACCCTGGACGCCCTGCGGACCCTGGGGCCCCGCGCACACGAAGCGCGTCAGCGCGTCATTGACCTCGGCGGTGTCCAGCGTGCCGTTGCGGTTGGCGTCCACGCCCACTTCCAGCTTCACGCCGCCGGTGGCGCAGTTGGCTCCGGCTCCTTCGGCCGCCGTGCGCACCAGCGCGCTCAGGCCCGTGGCGCCCTGCTGACCCTGCTGCCCCTGGGAGCCGACCTCACCCTGAGGCCCTTGCGGCCCCACCGGACCCGCCGGGCCCACCGGACCCGCGGGACCCACGCCGCCCGTCGCGCCGGTCTCACCCTGCGGTCCCTGCACGCCCTGCTGTCCCTGGAGACCTTGAGGACCCGTCTGCCCTTGCGGACCCTCGGCGCCACGAGGCCCTTCGACGCCCTGCGGACCCTGCGCGCCGTTGCACACGTAGCTGGTGACATCCACCTCGTCGTCATCCAGGTCGCCGTCCTCGTTGTCGTCGACGCCGGCCTCCAGCTTCACGCCACCCGTGGCGCAGTTGGCACCCGCGGGCTCCACGGTGGTGCTGGCCACGGCGGGCTTTCCTTCCTCACCGCGCGGTCCATTGGCGGGACCCGGAGGGCCCTCGGGCCCCTGCGGACCCACTGGACCGATGGGACCCACGTCGCCGTTGTCGCCCTTGGGCCCCACCTCGCCCTGCGCGCCTTCGGAGCCCGCGGGACCTTGGGCACCCGTTGGACCGGCGGGACCGGCGGGACCTTGCGGCCCCTGGGGACCTTGAGGACCCTGCGAGCCCTCTTCACAGGCGGACAGCAGCAACAGCGCCGTCATCGGTAGCGCGCGGAGGCCCCGCGTCCAGTACGTGGGGTGTCGCCAGTTCAAATGAGCCATGGGGTGGTTCTCCTCGTCGTGCAACTCAGGGCCGGAGCCCAGAGCAAGTCACGAGCCAGGATGGTTTTGCTTGGGGTGTGCGCCCCACTCAGCAGGGCGTGAGTGATTGTCACCCGAAAGGGCTCACGCGAAACAGCCCTCCCCCCGCGTTCCGTGCGAACGCGCCTGGCGTCACGCCGGAACGCATGACGCGACAAGGCAGATGACGCGAAACCCTCACGCCCACTCTGGAAGCAGGCGTCCCACAGCGCGCCCCGACTCCAAAGTGACCCACGTCTGATGTGTGGCCGATGCTTTGCTCAGGACACAAACGCGTGCTGAGTTTCGCGTGAAACACACACACTCAAGCAACGAAAGGCGTACACGTGTCCGAGCCCTATATCGGTGAAATCAAGCTTTTCGCGGGAAACTTTGCTCCGCGTGGTTGGCAGTTCTGCCAAGGCCAGATTCTCTCCATCGCGCAGAACACCGCGCTCTTCTCCATCCTCGGCACCACCTATGGCGGCAACGGGCAGACGACCTTCGCGCTGCCGGACCTGCGCGGTCGCTACCCCATGCAGCCGGGCCAGGGGCCGGGCCTGTCGCCGCGGACGCTGGGCGAGCAGGGAGGAACGGAGACGGTGACGCTGATTTCGACGCAGATGCCGGCGCACAACCACACCCTCAACGTCAGCTCGCAGCAGGGCGACACGGAGACCCCCGTCGGCGTGGTGCTGGCGGCGGACAGCACGGCGACGGTCCTCAACTACCGGGCCGCGCCCATCGACGGGACGATGAACCCGGCGGCCATCGGCGTCGCGGGCGGCAACCAGCCGCACAACAACATGTCGCCGTTCCTGTGCCTCAACTTCATCATCGCGATGGAAGGCATCTTCCCCTCGCGCAACTGACGCCGCGCTTCACGGGCCAGGCGTGCCTCTCCAGGAAGGGCGCGTGCGGCATCGTCAATGTCAGCGCCTGAACACGCCGTGCCGGGAGAGCCGGGCACGGGTGGGGCCGACCTGACATCCACCCGCGCCTCGGTGCGGGGAGAGGCTGGCATCCAGGCGAGGCACTGCATACCCCCACGAGGCGAGGTGTCTGTCGCGTGGGGGTACGGTGGCGGAGCAGGGCGAAACGAGGCAGGGCTCCCAGGTGACACCGAAGACGGTGCTCACCGTGTGCTTCGTGGTGCTGGCGGTGCTGGCGCTCGTGGTGCTGGTGGTGCGCACGCGGGTCGCCCTGACACTGACGGGCATCGCGGCGCTGCTGGCGCTGGCGCTGGAGCACGGCGTCTCGCGGCTGGAGCGGTGGAAGATGCCGCGGGCGTTGGCCATCGCGACGATGTTGCTCGCCGCGCTGACGGTGCTGGCGCTGCTGGCGTTGCTGGTGATTCCGGCGGCGGCGGCGCAGGTGGATGCGCTGGTGGTGCAGTGGCCCCACCTCTCGCAGGAGGTGCGCGAGTCACGCCCCTTCCGGGGACTGAGCGCGCGGCTGCAGACGCTGGGGTGGGCGCGCCAGTTCGAGGACGCCACGCCGGAGCTCGCCACGGGGACGTTGCCCAGGCTGGTGGTGCAGGCCATCGGCAGCATGGTGGGGCTGGTGGGCGGGGCGCTCAGCGTCTTCTTCCTCGTCGTCTTCATGCTGGTGTTTGGAGGCGGCCTGCTGAAGCGGCTGTTGGACCTGCCGAAGCCGGAGCACCGGATGCGCTACGTGCGCGTGCTGCGCAACGTGTACCGGGCCACCGGTGGGTACCTGATGGGGCTCACACTCATCTGCACCTTCAACGCGCTGCTCACGTCCACCATGCTGGCGGTGCTGGGGGTGCCGTACTTCCTGCCGCTGGGCATCGTGAGTGGCTTCTCCAGCATGGTGCCCTACGCGGGGCCGGTGGTGGCTGGAGGCTTCATCACGCTGCTGACGTGGGCGACGGGCGGGATGTGGATGGCGCTGGGGGTGCTGACGTACTTCGTGCTGTACGGGCAGCTGGAGGGCAACGTGCTGGCGCCGCTCGTGTTCAGGCGCACGGTGCACGTCAACCCGCTGCTCATCCTGCTGGCGGTGCTGTTCTGCGCGGAGCTGGCGGGCGTCGTCGGCGCGGTGGTGGCGGTGCCCGTCGCGGCCACGGTGCAGATTCTCTTCCGGGAGATGCTCCTGCTCCGACAGGAGCGCCGCCTCGCCCGCGTGGGCTCCTCCGTGTTGCCGCCCGGGCCGTCCTGACGACACCGTCAGCCTCGAGCCACCTCGCGCAGCGACTCCTCCACTCCAGCCAGCAGTTCGTCGAGCGCGGCGTCGGGGATGTTGAGCGCGGGGGCGATGTACACGGTGTCCCCGAGCGGGCGCAGGTAGAGCCCGCGTCGCCGCGCCGCCTCGTACACGCGCCACCCGCTGCTCGCCAGATACCCTCCGCCGCCCAGGTCCACCGCGCCCACCATGCCGATGGCGCGTGGACGCACGAGCCCGGGGAGCGTCTCCGCCATGCGCTCGAAGGCGGCCTTCACCTTCGGCGCCTTGCGAGCCACCTGCCCCAGCACGTCCTCGTCGCGATACACGGCCAGCACCTCGCGGGCGACGGCCGCGCCCAGCGGATTGCCGCAATACGAGTGCCCGTAATACAGCGCGCGCGACGCGGCGCCGAGGAAGCCCGAGAAGATGCGCTCGGACGCGAGCGTCACGGCGAACGGCATCAGTCCGCCCGAGAGCGCCTTGGCCAGACAGAGCAGGTCCGGCACCACGCCCGCCAGGTCCACGGCGAAGCGAGCTCCCGTGCGGCCCAGGCCGGTGAAGACCTCGTCGGCGATGAGGAAGGTGTCCACCGCGCGGGTGGCCTCGCGCACCGCGCGCAGGAAGTCCGGCGAGTACATCTGCATGCCCGCGGCGCCCTGGATGATGGGCTCCACGATGACGCCGGCGATTTCGTCCGGGTGCTCGCGCAGCGCGGCCTGGACCTGGGCAAAGGCGCGCTCCCAGCCGCCCTCCTCCGCCGGAGACGGCACGTGCACCACGTCGAAGAGGAGCGGTCCGAACACTTCGCGGAACAGGGGCACGCCGCCCACGCTGGTGGAGCCGATGGTCTCTCCGTGGAACGCGCCGGAGAGGGTGATGAAGCGCGTGCGCCGGGGCCGGCCGTTCTGCGCCCAGTACTGGGCGGTCATCTTGATGGCCACCTCCACCGCGGTGCTGCCGTTGTCGGAGAAGAAGGCGCGCGTCAGCCGCTCACCGACGGGCAGCTCAGGCCGGTCCGCGCCCGGGGCCAGCGCCGCCAGCTCCGAGGCGAGCGCCGCGGCGGGCTCGTGGGTGATGCCCGCGAGCGAGACGTGGGGCAGCCTGCCCGCCTGCTCCGTGAGGGCGCGAAGGAGGCGCGGGTGACGGTGGCCGAGGGTGGACACCCACCAGGAGCCATTCGCGTCGAGGTAGCGCCGACCATCCACGTCGAAGAGGTAGGGCCCCTCCGCGCGGGAGATGACCAGCGGGTCGGTCCCCGCGATGTACGCCTCCATGGCGGTGTACGGGTGCCAGACGTGCCCCTTGTCCAGCTTGACGATGTCGGCCCGCTCCACGTGTGCACCCCTTCTCGACGAGTGTGAGGAGGTGCTCCGTACCGGAAATCGGGCCCCTGTCACCGCGCGTCATGCCCTGGCGCGGTGCGTCCGACTGATGGGGGCCTGAAGTCAGGGCCCATTCCACGGCGGGCCGGGGGCAACTTCCGGCCGGGGATGACGTGGCCATGACATGGCCGGTGTTTTCCTGGCTCTGACACCGACCCGGGAAAGCGCCATGGCCGTCCTCGTCTTCTTCGTCTCGCACTGGCTGCTCTGTGTCTTCTTCCAGAGCTTCTTCCAGCACCGGTATTCCGCGCACCGCATGTACACCATGGGTCCGCGCACGGAGCGGGTGATGCACCTGCTCACGTACCTGGTGCAGGGCTCGTCGTACCTGTCGCCCAAGGCCTACGCGATTCTGCACCGCGAGCACCATGCCTTCTCGGACACGGAGAAGGACCCGCACTCGCCGCACTTCTTCACGGACGTGGTCCGGATGATGATGCACACGAAGAGGCGCTACGAGGACTACACGGCGGGCCGGGGGCAGCCGGAGGCCCGGTTCCTCGGCGGCTATCCCGAGTGGCCGCTGGTGGACGACACGCTGCGCACCTCCTGGGTGGCGACGCTGTTCTGGGTGGGGCTGTACACGTCGTTCTACGTGGCCTTCGCGACGGCGCCCTGGCAGTTCCTGCTGTTGCCGGTGCACTTCCTGATGGGCCCGGTGCACGGGGCCATCGTGAACTGGTGCGGGCACAAGTACGGCTACCGGAACTTCGACAGCAGCGACAAGTCGCGCAACACGCTGCCCGTCGAGGTGCTCTGCATGGGTGAGTTGTTCCAGAACAACCACCACAAGTTCGGCAGCAGCCCCAACTTCGCGGCGCGCAAGTTCGAAATCGACCCCACGTGGCAGGTGATGCGCGTGCTGGCGAAGCTGGGCGTCATCCGCATCGCCACGCCGCAGCGGGCGGTGTGGCCGGAGCCCCGGCGAGAGGTCGCGCACGACGCGGGCGCCGCCCGGGCGGCCTGAGCCAGTCGTACCCGGGAGTGAGCCGAACCGGAGGGAAGAGGCCCGACAGCCTCCTCCCCCGGCGAACGGACCTCCGGGCAGGCGGCGAGAACGCGGGGCGCGCGTTAAAACCTCCCCCCGTGCCTACAGACACCTCACTCCGCCTCCGCATCCTCGACGCAGTGACAGACGTCCCGGCCGCTGACTGGGATGCGCTCGCCGGTCCGGACGCGCCGCCCTTCGCGCGCCACGCCTGGCTGGCGGCGATGGAGGAGAGCGGCAGCGCGACCGAGGAGACCGGTTGGGCGCCGCACCACCTGACGCTGTGGCGAGGCAAGAAGCTGGTGGCGGCCGCGCCCGCGTACCGGAAGTTCCACAGCATGGGTGAGTACATCTACGACTTCGGATGGGCGGATGCGGCGGCCCGGCTCGGGGTGGAGTACTACCCGAAGCTCATCGTTGGAGGGCCGCTGTCCCCGGCCACGGTGCCGCGCATGCTCATCGCCCAGGGCGAGGACGTGCCGGCGCTGCGCAAGGCGCTGCTGTCCGCGGCGGTGGAGAGCGCGCAGGAGGCGGGGTGCTCCTCGGTGCACATCCTCTATCCGACGGACGAGGAAGCGGACTTCCTGGAGGAGCAGGGGCTGGCGCGGCGGGTGACGCTCCAGTTCCAGTGGAAGAACCCGGGCTACGCGAGCTACGACGAATACCTGTCGCGCTTCGACTCCAAGCGACGCAATCAGTTCAAGCGCGAGCGGGCGGCGGCGGCCACGCAGGGAATCACGCTGCGCACGGTGCGAAGCACGGAGCTGACTCCGGCGCACGCGAAGCGCGCGTATGAGTTCTACGAGGCCACGTGCGAGCGACACTCGTGGGGCCGGGTGCAGCTCACGCCGGGGTTCTTCTCGCGGGTGTTCAAGGCGATGCCGGACACAGTGGAGATGGTGGAGGCGGTGCGCGAGGGGCGGGTCATCGCGGGGGCCTTCAACCTGGCGACGAAGGAGCGGCTGTACGGACGTTATTGGGGGAGCACCGAGGAACACCCGTTCCTGCACTTCCACGTGTGCCTGTACCACTCGGTGGACGACTGCATCCGAGCGGGGCGCAAGGTGTTCGAGCCGGGCGCGGGGGGCGAGCACAAGGTGTCCCGGGGCTTCGAGCCCACGGCGGTGCACAGCGCGCACGTGATTTTCGACCGCAGGCTGGACAGCGCGGTGCGCGACTACGTGAGGCGCGAGCGGGCGCGGCTGAGCATGGCGGTGGAAGAAGCCGAGCAGATTTCAGGCCTCAAGCCCTGGCCCCTCCCCAAAACCTAGACACGGCCTGCTCGGGCCCAATCCCAGACAGCCGCCCGGCTCACCGGACCGGGTGTGTCGTCCAGCGCTTCCCGTCCACGCTCGAGGCCAGCACATGGCTTCCGGCCAGCCACAGCCGGTCATCTCCCACGACGAGCCGGCCCACGTCGGGCACGCCCCTCGCCACGGGCGACTCCTTGGGAACAGCACACCGCTCGAAGCCCGTGGCCTCCACCTCGGATGTGACGTCGTCCGGGTCGAACCCGGAGTCCTCCTCGTCGTCCGAGTCGACGCCGGAGTCGATCAACTCCCGGTACGCCTCCCCGTCCACGGGCTGGTTCCACGCCCTGACCGGGCCCGGCCCGCCCCCGTGGTCATTGTCCGGAGGGGGTGGCTGACGACCAGCATCAGCTCCTGTTCATCCTGGATGCAGCCCCCCGACACGGCTCCTCGAAACGCATGCTCCACGTGGCCCCTCCCCGGGCGGAGACCTCGCCCCCGCCTATCCCACCGGGGGGAGACCCCCGCCTTCCCAGGGGCTCGGGGGGCGGCCGGGAGGGAGGGCCCCTGTTTCCCATCTGCCAGGTGCGAGAGGAGACCCTCACGTGGAAGTTGTGAAACCGGGGTGACCCTCTAGAGTGGGGCCGTCATGAAAGCACCGGAGACGAACGAAGACTTCCTGCAGTGGTACGAAGACTGCTGGGCGGACCGCGATGAAGTCGAGTACCCCAAGACGTTCGGCGCCATTGATGACGGCGTCTTCACGCTCGACCAGACGGATGCCATCCAAGCCTGGATGGAGAGCGACCTCGCACAGGTAGAAGGTGAAGCGGACCCCAACTGGGGCCCCATGGGCGTGCGCGTCGCGTCGCCGAGCCCGGACTACCCCTACTGGACCTATGTCACCAGCGGGCTGTCCAACCCCTTCACCGTGGTCCCTGGTGAGGAGTTCCCCGACGAGTCACCCAGTGGCCTCGGTTACGAGATGGTCATCCACACACCGGAACAGGCCAAGTGGCCCGTGTTCCGGCTGCTGGACATGATGGCCTACAACCTCGTGACGTTGCGCGCCTTCGCCCTCAACCACCGCTACCCGGTGGAAGGCGCGCTCGACGGCGGAGACTCCAAGCTGGGCGGCTTCGTCTTCGTCAAGGACCCGTCCCGTCCCGACCACTTCACCCTGCCCAGCGGCAAGGTGGAGCTGCTCACGCTCGTGGGCGTCACCAAGAACGAGATGGCCTTCGCGCGCTCCAACGGCCTGGACAAGCTGATGGAGAAGCTGATTGCCGCCGGCACCGGGTACATCACCCACCCGGACCGTGAGGAAGTGAAGCTGTAGTCACCCGCTTCGAGCCACGCGCGCCAGCGGCCCCAAGGCCCTGGCGCGCGGTGGTGCTCCCTCCACCAGCGCCCGCAGCGTCCCGGGGTCGAACGGCTTTTCGATTCGAGGCAGCGGCACCGTCTGCAGGAAGGTGCGCGCCCGCTCGGTGAACGCGCCGCCCGTCATGAAGACGAAGCGCGACAGCAGCTCTGGCCCGCGCGACAGCAGCTCCGCGTGCAGGTCCATCCCCGTCACATCCGCCATCATCAAGTCGCAGAAGACGCGGTCGAAGTCCGCGTCCTGCTCCAGGAGCGCCAGCGCTTCCCGCCCGCTGTGCGTCACCACCACCTCGTGGTGCTTGCCCAAGAGCCGCCGCAGGAGCGACGCGAGCTGCGGCTCGTCGTCCACCACCAGCACCCGCTTGCGCTCGGGCACGTCCTGCGTCGCGCCCTTCGTCACCGCGTCCGGCACCGCCTCCGTCATCGGCAGGCGCACGCTGAAGGTGCTGCCCAGGCCCGGCGTCGTGTTGACGGTGAGCTCCCCGCGCATGCTGCGCACCATGCCCAGGCTCGTGGACAACCCCAGCCCGCTGCCCTCGCCCACCGCGCGCGTGGTGAAGAAGGGCTCGAAGACGCGCTCGGCCACCTCGGGCGTCATGCCGTGGCCCGTGTCCGACACCTCCACCACCACCCAGGGCCCCTCCACGCGCGTGGAGAGCGTGACGCGGTGCCGGGTGAAGTCCCCTTCCGGAATCGCGTGCGCCGCGTTGACGA
This sequence comes from Myxococcus qinghaiensis, assembly GCF_024198215.1. Classification (GTDB taxonomy): domain Bacteria; phylum Myxococcota; class Myxococcia; order Myxococcales; family Myxococcaceae; genus Myxococcus; species Myxococcus qinghaiensis. The sequence continues at coordinate 23,732 of NZ_JAKCFA010000005.1, read as the reverse complement.
GCAGGTGCAGGAACACCTGCCCCAGCCGCGCCTCGTGCGCCATCACCGTGGGCACCTCGGCGAAGCGGCGCTCCACCTCCGCGCGGTAGCGCAGGTGCGGCATGGCCATGGAGAGGCCGAACTCCAGCGCCGCGTGCACGTCCACCGGGGACAGGTGCGGCTCGTCCGCGCGGGCGAACGTCTGCAAGTCCCGGACGATGACGCGGATGCGCTCGGCGCCCTCGCGAGCCTCTCGCAGCGCCTCCAGCGCCTCGGCCAGGGGCGCGTTCTTCCCGAGGGTGCCCCCCTCCACCGACAGCTCCAGCTGCTCCAGCGCGAACTGGAGGTTGCCGCTGACGTAGGAGAGCGGGTTGTTGATTTCGTGGCCCACGCCCTCGGCGAGCTGCCCCGCCATGGCCAGCTTCTCCGACTGCACCAGGCGCTCGCGCGCGGCGACCAGCTCCTCGGTGCGCTCGCGAACGAGGGCCTCCGCTTCGAGTCGTCCGGAGTGCTCGCGCGTCAGCAGGGCATCGCGCTCGGCTTCCGCGCGCTTCTTGCCGGTGACGTCGCGAGAGAAGACGGAGACATTCTGGCCCGAGCACCACGCGTGCACTTCATGCCAGCGGTCCGGCGCGGTGCGCACCTCGAAGATGGTGGAGGAGCCCTCGGCGGCCACGCGGCGCAGCTCGCGCTCGAACAGCGTGCCCACCAGCTCCGGACAGGCCTGCCACAAGAGCTTGCGGAAGACCTGCTCCTGCGTGCGGCCGGTGATTTCGGCGGCCTGCCGGTTGACGTAGGTGATGCGCCACTCGGCGTCCACGGTGAAGAAGGCCTCGGGCGTGCTCTCCAGCACGTCGCGAACCCAGTCCAGCGTGTCGCGCAGGCCCTCCTCCATGCGCAGGGCGCTGGTGACGTCGCGCAGGCGCAACAGCACGCCGTCGCGCAGCGGCACCGCGGTGCCGAGCAGCCACGCATCGCCCTCCGGGAAGCTGTCCGCGGCGGGTCGCCCAGACTCCACCACCTGCTTGAGCACCGCCAGCCGTCCGCCCAGGCCGGCGATGGGGGAGATGTCCTTCAGCCGGAGGCCACGCAGCGAGTCGGTGCCCCGGCCCAGCGCGCGCGACGCGGCGGGGTTGGACCAGAGCCACTCGAAGTCGGTGATGACGCCGGACCCGTCGCGCACGGCGCGCAACACCATGCACCCTTCCGAGTCATGGCGCTCCGCCTCCTCCAGTGCATCCAGCAGCGCATCCGCGCCCGGGACTGCCTGTTTCGTGTCCGTCGCCGACATGCCCCGCCCACCCGGACATCCACATCACCCGGAGGTAAAAGCTCCGGAACCCCATCACGGGGCGGCAATTCCTGGAAACGTCCGGAGTCCCCGCATGTCGCCATGAAAGGGCGGCAGGCACAAGCCGAGGCTGTGAGGCACACATCCGCCTCCCTGACACCTTGGAGCACCGGGTTGAATACGATGAACCTACCTCTCTCGTGTCCCCTTCTTTCCAGGGAGCGGACCAGGATGCGCCTCTCGACATGACGCCCACGCTCATCACCTCCGTCCGCTTCACGCCGCTCGACTTGCCGTTGACGGAGCCGTTCGCCATCGCCACGGGGGCGCAGCACGTCGCGCAAAACGTGCTGGTGCGGTTGACGCTGGCGGACGGGACGGTGGGGCTGGGCGAGGCGGCGCCCTTCCCCGCGGTGAGTGGGGAGACGCAGTCGGGCACGCTCGCGGCGCTGGAGGCGGTGCAGGCGGGGCTGTTGGGCAAGGACGTGCGTGCGTGGCGGCCGTTGTCAGAGGCGCTCGGGGATGGGCTCGCGCTGGCGCCGGCGGGACGCGCGGGGGTGGAGATGGCGGTGCTGGATGCGCTGGCGCGGCATCACCGCGTGCCGCTGTACGTCATGTTCGGGGGCGCGGGGACGGCGCTGGACATCGACATGACGGTGACGGCGGGGGATGTGCCGCACGCGGCGGAGTCGGCGCGAGCCATCTTGAAGCGGGGCATCACGACGTTGAAGGTGAAGGTGGGGGCGCTGGCGCCGGATGAGGACGCGGCGCGGATGGTGGCGATTCACGAGGTGGCGCCCCAGGCGCGGCTGTTCGCGGATGCGAATGGGGGTTACGACGTGGCGGAGGCGCTGGCGTTCCTGAAGGCGCTGGAGCGGGCGGACGTGCCGCTCGCGCTGTTGGAGCAGCCGGTGCCGGCGGCGGACTTCGCGGGCATGGCGGAGGTCTGTCGGCGCTCCAAGGTGCGCATCTGCGCGGACGAGTCAGCGCGCTCGGCGAAGGACGTGCTGCGGCTCATCCGCGAGGGGGCGGCGCACGGCATCAACATCAAGACGATGAAGTGCGGCGTGGTGGAGGCGCTGACGATGTGGAGCCTGGCGCGCGCGGCGGGGCTGGAGCTGATGGTGGGAGGGATGGTGGAGAGCGTGCTGGCGATGAGCGCGTCGGCGCACCTGGCGGCGGGGCTGGGCGGCTTCACGTACGCGGACCTGGACACGCCGCTCTTCATCGCGCGGCATCCGTTCCAGGGAGGGCTGCGCTACGAGGGCGAGCGGTTGCATCTGGACGCGGACGCGGCGGGGCACGGCGTCACGCTGGTGTGACGGTGGCAGGGAGCGTCGAGCTAGGATGGAGCCATGAGCGTGGCCGTCTGTGTGGGATGCGGCGAGACGAAGGAAGGCGCTTTCGACCCGTGTGACGGCTGCGGACTGGACCCCGCGCGCGGAGGGACGGACCGGATGCTCCAGGCGCGCAGCCTGCTGCTCTCGGAGCGGTTCTACTCCGAGGAGGCGCTGAAGGAGTTCGGGCGGAAGATTCGGATGGGCGAGCCGGTGGGCTACGACACGGGGCAGATGTCACAGCTCGTGGAGGAGCTGAAGACGCAGAAGCTGCCCGTCATCTCCCGTGCGTCACCGGGCTGCTCCATCGTGACGTGGAGCATGCTGGGCATGTTGGTGCTGCTCGCGGCGGGGCTCGCGTACCTGTACGGCACCTGGAAGCACTGACGCGGGTTCAGCGCGGCGAGAGCGCGACTGACGCCACATCGAGCGCCTTGTCGAGCTGCGGGTCCTTGCCGGCGGCGAAGGGGAGTGAGTCAGGGACCTCCACGTCCACGGGGACGCCCTGGCCTTCGAGGCGGACGCCGTCCACTTGGATGTCCTCCACGGCGAGGTAGAGCAGGTCTCCGGTGGACAGGCGCAGCGGTGTGCCGGCGAGGACGGCGCCCGCGGTGCGCTGACCAACGAGGGTGGCCAGGGCGTGCTGTTTCATGACGAGGGCGACCATCTCCTTGCCGCTGCGAGAGTTGCCGTTGACGAGCAAGACGACGGGCTTACGCCAGGTGGCGGACCAGTCGTTGCGGCGGCCCTCGCGGCTGATGCGGGTGAAGACGGGGACGGTGCGGTTGAAGAGGTTGAGGAGGGTGGGATTGCAGCCGCCCCAGCCATCTCGGAAGTCGATGACCAGGGCATCAGCGGAGGAGAAGTCTCCGGCGAGGGTCTCCTCGAGCAGGTCCTGATGCTCGGGGCCGGCGCACGAGTAGAGCTGCTGGTAGGCCACTCGACGGCCACCGCGTTCGACGATGCGCGAGCTGGCCTTCTGGGTGTCGAGCCACTCTGTCTTGGGGTTGATGAGGCGCGGGGTGATGGTGAGCGTGAGGGGTGTGGCGCCCTGGGTGCGCTCGACGGTGAAGCGCGTGGCCTTGCCGACGCGGCTCGCGAGCGGGGTCAGTGACTGGAAGGGTTTGCCATCGATGGAGACGAGTCGGTCGCCGCGAAGCATGCCTGCCTTGGCGGCGGGGCCGTTGGCGAAGACGTGGCGGACGAAGAAGCCCTCGGGGGTCTCCATGACATCGGCGCCGATGCTGGGGGCGTCGACCTTGGGGAGCTTGAGGGAGTGCTGGAAGATGGCGGACAGGCCGGCATGGCCCTCGCTGCCGCGCGAGTAGAAGGCGGTGTGGGAGGCGTTGAGCTCGGCGAGGGCGGTGCGCGTGAGGCGGGCGAAGTCCTCGGCGTTGGTGGCGGCGGCGCCATAGCCCTGGTGCTTCGTGGCCCAGGCCTCGCCCCGCTTCGCGTCATGGAAGCGCGTGCGGACATATTCGACGACTTCGTCACCGGGCTTGAGGAACGGGGACGCGGCGTGGGACGCGGTGGTGAGCAGGGCGCAGACCAGGAGGATGAGGTGCCGCGCCATGCGCTCCTGCGCCCGACATCCGTTCGCGTTCGGGTGAGTCACCGCGCCTCCCATGGAATGTCCGGGATGATGGACCGGAGTCGAGCATCGTAGCGCCCATGTGACCTGGGGTACTCCTTGAGTCGCCTGTCAGCGGCGTCTGGTACTGCCAGGGTGTGCCCGCCTCGCCGCGGGCCACTTGCCGGGGCCTACCATGACGCTTCGTTGGGTGGTGTCGCTGCTCCTGTTGATGGCCGCCACCGGCTGCGCGACGAGTCGAGTCGTGCGGCTGGAGACCGGAGAGGACTCCTTCCTCGTCATCCCTCACGAGGAGCCTGATGCGGAAGTGCGTGAGTCAGGCCTTGGGACAGTGCCGCAAGGTGGAAGAGTGCCGGAAGGCCCTCACAGATGAGCTACGCAAGCTTGCAAGAGAAGCGCAGACCCCAGGAACCAAGATCCACAGGCTTTTGACTCGGGACCCGTGAGGAATCCAGGAAGTCCACCATGCCGAATCAGCCTCGATACTTCAGGCTCAGGCCAGACATACAGGCCGGGAACTGGTCTCTGGGAGACCCGCTGGATGAGACGGGCAAAGAGGTCGAAGACATCTGGCAATTCGCCGAGGGGCGGCCCCTCCAGATAGCGGGGCACCTGACGTTCCCCATCGAGGAGCCTGGAAGGTGGTTGGACTACTGCACGGCGGGCGCTGGCATGGCTCCGGTTGTCCACGTCAGGGTGGCCAACCTCTTCGCGGAGCTGGCGCCCGATGATGTGCAATTGATACCCGTCGATGTCGAAGGTCGCCCGGAACAGCATGTCTTGCTCGTCGCCACGAAGCTCATCCGGTGCATCGATGACGAAGCCTCGGAGGAGATAATGTATTGGAAGCCCGAGGATGATCGACCGGACAAGCTCGGCCAGTACCGCAGCGTCTACGGGATGCGAATCGACCGCACGAAGGCAGGCGGCGCGAAGGTCTTCCGCACCTGGGGATGGGAGATCGCCCTCGTCATCTCCGAGGACCTCAAGGTGGCGCTGGAGCGCGCGAAAGTCACAGGGGCGAAGTTCGAGGAAGTCTGAGCGGACACGTCGCTGCAGGCATCTCTTCAAACTACTTCATGGAAAGGCGGCGGGCTGGGCGTGACCTCTCAAGGGTGCGCTCCGGCGTCGGGAGACGTCATCCCGAGCGGAGTGCAGACTCCCTGGTTAATGAAGAGGTTCCGTGTTGGATGCCCCCCTCGCCCCGCTTCGTCTCGCGCTCGTCGCGGAAGACCCGCTCGCTCGGGGTGCGCTCTCACGGGTGCTCGGCGACCAGGGGAGCGAGCTGCTCACGGTGGCGTCCGGTACCCAGGTCGAGCTGGAGTCCACTCGGGGCGATGCCTTCGACGTGGTGCTCTGGGACACGGGCCTGCGCCTGTCGGAGTCGGAGGCACGCGTGGAGGCACCAGACCTGGGTGCGCCCGTGCTCGCGCTGGTGGCGGATGAGGCAGCGGGCGAGCTGGCGCTGACGGCGGGTGCGAAGGGACTGCTGTTCCGGGACGTGACGCCCACGCCGCTTACAGCGGCCCTGCTCGCGGTGGCGCGAGGGCTCGTGGTGTTCGACCCAGGACTCTCCGAGCTGAGAGCGTCCACGAGGTCTACTGCGGCGCTCGGGAGCAGCGCACTGGGGCCCGATGCGCTCACGCCCCGCGAGCGGGAGGTGCTCGCCTTGCTGGCGGAGGGCCTGTCGAACAAGGCCATCGCGGACCGGCTCTCCATCAGCGAGCACACAGCCAAGTTCCATGTGAATGCGGTGCTCGGAAAGCTGGGCGTCCAGCGCCGCACCGAGGCCGTCGTCCGCGCCGCGCGAATGGGCCTCGTCACGCTGTAGCCGTCCACACCCCGCGTCCCGGATGCTACGCTGCGCCTCGAATGGCCAATCAGGATTGGGTGTCGCGCCTGCTCTCCGGGCGCGCGTCGGTGGACAAGGGGCTCAACGTCCACCTCTCCGAGCGTGACGGCGGCAGCCTCCACGACAAGATGCGGCAGGCGTACTGGTGGATCACCAACAACGCCGTCATCTGCCCCTATTACGACATCGAGTTCGGCCAGGCCGCCGCCCTCAAGAGCGCCTCCGGGGACGAGCTCCACCTCCCCGAGGACATGAGCTACAGCTCCTTCGTCCTCATCCCCCTGCTCACCCTCTTCACCTGCCGCCGAGCCCTCCTCATCGGCGGCCCCGGACGCGGCAAGACCACCTCCGCCATCCTCATGGCCCTGCTGTCCGGCATGTCCCGCGAGGACATCCACCGCTCCATCCAGCGCGGCCACCCCCAGCTCTCCATCGCCGACCTGCTCGGCGCGCCCCTCCCCTCCGACATGCTCAAGGCGGAGGACCTCTCCGCCGTCAAGGTGAGCTGGCGCAAGTGGATCACCCAGCGCGTCAAAATCATCGACGAGTACAACCGCATCCCCACCAAGACGCAGTCCGCCCTCCTCTCCCTCCTCGCCGAGGGCTACGCGGAGATGATGGACCAGTACGTCTACACCGGCCGCTCGTCCTGGTTCCTCACCGCCAATGACGACCAGGGCGGCGGCACCTTCCAGGTCATCGACGCCCTCAAGGACCGCATCGACGTCGTCGTCCGCGCCGTCCCCTTCAACTCGAACTTCATCGACACCCTCCTCCAGCGCATCGAAGCCGACAAGTCCCCCGAGGAGCTCCTCCCCAAGGACGTCGTCTTCACCCCCGGCGAGCTGGAGCGCGCCTACGCCTCCATCCTCGAAGTCGAAGTGCCACGCCCCGTCCTGGAGCGCGTCGCCTTCTTCCTGGGCCAGCTCGACTTCTGCCGCATGGCCTCGCCCCGCTTCGAGTTCAAGCACAAGGACACCCTCAAGCTCGCGGGCCAGACAGTCGCCGCCGTGTGCAACGAGCAGTGCCCGCTCGACAAGAAAGTGCACCTCTGCACGCAGACGGAGAACGGAGTCAGCGTGCGCGCCTACCAGACCATCCTCCACTACGCGAAGGCGCTCGCCTTCTTCCGGGGCCACGGCACCGTGGAGCTGGAGGACTTCCGTCAAATCGCCCCGTGGGTGCTGCACGAGAAGCTCGTCCCCAACACCCGCAGCGCCTTCTTCGAGGCGCGCGGCAACAAGATGCTCCTCCAGGACCGCGTCGCCTGGATTCGGAACATGTTCGACATGGCCATGGGCCACTACGACAAGCACGAGCCCATCCGCCGCAAGGTCGGTGTGCTCCGCACCGAGCTGGACAAGGGGCTGTCCGGCATCGACCTGCGCACCACCGAGAAGCGCCTCACCACCGTCACCGCGCTGATGAACGAGCTGCTCACCAAGCAGGAACTCTCCGGCCCCGTCTACGAGGACCTCATCCACCTGAAGTCCATGTACAGCCGCTACCGGAACTACGCGACCTGGCTGAAGGAAAACCCGGGCGGCAAGCCATGAGCGGCTTCGCGGACGAGCTGGAAGCCAGCGCGAAGGGCCGCTTCGTGCGGTGGGACGCCGACTTGTGGCGCGCGCTGCTCGAAGGGCCCGCGCGTCAGCTCGGAGAGTCCCTGTCCCAGAAGGGCGCCTCTCCCGCCGAAGCCGAGGAGCTGCTGCGCGCGTACCTGCGCCTGGGCGCCGAGGCCATCGGCCTGGGCTACCTGTATCCGGCGACCGCGGGACGGCAGAACCTCTTCACCCTCGCGTGGACGGACCTGGTCCCCCGCCTGCTCTCGGGAGTCCCCGAGGCCCAGCGCGCCGGGGTGCTCGCGCAGCTGTGGAACGTGGGAGAAAACCTGGAGTCCGCCCCACCGTGGGTGCAGCGCATCTTCTATCGCGTGAGCCAGCGACTCGGCTCGCTCACCGGCATCGAGGAGCGCCTGCGAGAGACCGCCGCGCTCGCGATGGAGCCTCCCGCGATGAAGCTCGGCGACAAGGCCCAGCCATTCCTCGTGGACCTGTCGCGCGAGGACGGCCGCTTCCTGCCCGGCCCGCTGCACTTCCTCGCGCCCACGGTGCTGTGCGTTCACGACCGTCACCGCCACGCCATCGCCGGACGCGAGGCCGCGACGCAGGGCCTGCTCCTGTCGGACACGCCCATTCCCCTCGGCGCCATGGGCTGTCGCGAGACACCCGAGAAGACGCTTCAGCAGAGCCCGCACCTGTCCACGGTGACGTGGAGGGACGCGCGCGTGGACTCGTGGTTCGCCACCGTGACGAATGACTGGCGCGCCGCGGGCACGCTGGACACCTCGCAGCACGTCGTGGTGCTCGTGCCCGTATGAGCACGTCGCGCTTCACACCGGAGCACATCGCCCGGTGCTGGCGGGACGCGCTGGCGCTGTGGGACGTGCAGGTGCGGCTCAGCCCGCCGGAGCCCCACGTCCCCTTCCATCCGGACGCGGACCACGCGAACGAGCCGCTCGCGTACATCGACCTCGCCAAGCGTCAGGTCTTCGTCCACTTCGAGCTGCTCCAGTCCATGGGCGCCGCCGACAGCCTGATGGCGGTGCTCGCGCACGAAATCGGCCACCACGCGCGCTTCCCGCACACGCTGGGCTGGGACGCGGAGCTGCGAGTCATGGAGCAGCGGCTGCTCCCGGGCCTGAAGCAGTCCCTCACCAACCTCTTCTACGACCTCCAGGTGAACGAGTTCGTGGGCCGCACACACCCCGAGGACCTGTGCCGGGTGTATCGCGGCTTCCAGCGCACGAAGGGCGGAGGCGAAGTCTCGCCGCTGTTCTTCTTCTACCTCGCCATCTACGAGGAGCTGTGGGGACGCGAGCCGGGAGACCTGGTGCCCTTCGAGGCGCTGGCGCCGATGGAGGAGCGGTTCCCCGGCCTGCGAGCGGAGGCGCGCATGTTCGCGCAGACCTTCTATGCGCTGCCGCACCCGCGCCTCCAGTTCCTCTACTTCTGCGGCACCTTCATCCGCTACCTCGGCAAGCTCGAAGAGACGACGTACACCCTCCCGCTGTGTGACGACGTGTCACAGCCGGACGTGGACGACTGGGACTCCGCGCTCCAGAGCGGTGGCCGGTGGGAGGACGCGCTGGAGGAGGCTCGCGAGAAGGGCTGGCTCGCCGAGTCTCACGACACGAAGGCGCCAGACGACCTGGAGCAGATCCACCGCGTCACCCGGCACCTGCCCGGCAGCGGCGGTGGGCAACTGCGCCGCGCGCTGGTGGCCCGGCACTATCGGCGGCTGGTCGACCAACATCTCCTGAAGCTCCCGTCCGCGCCGTCGAAGCCGGAGCCGTACCTGCGCACCACGCCCGAGGCGTGGGAGTACGGCGACGACCCGTCCACCATCGACTGGACGTTGACGGTGCTCGCGCAAGGGCACCTCGCGGCGGTGTCCCCGCTGCGCCGCGAGCTGGAGGCCGACGTGCCCCCCGCGACCGAGCTCGGCGTGCCCTCGGTGGAGCTGTACCTGGACACCAGCGGCTCCATGCCGAACCCTGCCGCGCAGCTCAACACGATGACGCTGGCCGCGCAGGTGCTGTCCTCCTCCGCGCTGCGCAAGCAGGCCAAGGTGCGCGGCATCATCTACTCGGACTCCAAGCCCCTGGTGTCCCCGTGGATGTACGACGAGGAGACGGCGCGCGAGTTCCTGCTGCACTACATCGGCGGAGGGACGATGTTCCCCTTCGACGTGCTCGTCACCCTGTCGAAGGAGCGAACGGACGCGCTGCGCGTCATCATCTCCGACAGTGACTTCCTGTCGAACGTGGCGACGCCTGAGAACCTGAAGCGACTGGTGGACGCGACGCGGCGCTCCCGCCTGCTCGTCGCCTTCCTGGCGCTGGCGGACGAGCACCAGGCGAGGCAGGTGCTGGCGCCCGTGCTGAAGGAGCGCAACTTCCGCCTGGTGGTGGTGAAATGGTTGTCGGACTTCGGCCCCGCCGCCGCGGCCTTGTCCCAGGCTTTGCTGGAGAAGTGATGGCCTTCGACGTCAAGAACATCCAGAAGCAGCTCACCGACGTGCCCCTCGTGTCGCCGTATCCGCACGACCTCGCGGTGGCCATCATCTGCGACACCTTCCGCCTCGCGGGAGTGCGTCCTCCGTCGCGCGCGGACTGGGAGGACCTGGAGCGCAGGGCGAAGACGCCGACGCTGTGGCGAGAGCAGGTGGTGATGCTCGCGTACGTGCTGACGTCCTCCACGCTGGGGGCGGACACGGCGGCGATGCTGAGGAAGAACACCGACTCCGCCACGGTGATGAGGGGCTTCTTCGTGCAGGTGGAGCCGCTGACGGCGGAGATGATTCGCTCCAACGCCTTCCGACAGGAGGAGTTCCTGCGCAAGTGGGTGCACGCGGTGGACGGGCAGGTGAAGGACGAGTCCACCCGGGAGACCGCCGCGCGACTGAAGCAGCTCGACTACCGCGAGGCACTCCAGGAGATGCAGCGAGCGGAGGCGGCCCGGCGCAAGGAGGCGGACAAGCGCGCCAAGGACCTCGCGGATGCGGCCCAGCGCGCGGCAGATGCGCGAGGATGGCGCGAGTGACGTCGGGCCTCCCGTCGGATGCACGCGTGGCGCCTCGCGCGAACATCCGCCGGGACACCGACACCCAGCGTCCCCATGTCCCCTGGGCGGAGTCCATCGCCCAAGGCCTGTCGCGCTTCGCCGCCCTCTCGGACGAGACAGCAGTCCGCGCGGAGCTGGAGTCGCGACTGTCAGCGCTGCGTGCCGCGCTGCTCGCCTCGCCCTACTACACGCGGCGACTGCGGGACGCGGGGCTGCACCCCGGAGACCTCCGGACGCTCGCGGACCTGAGGCACTTCCCCACGCTGGAGCGCGGCACGCTGGCGCGACACTGGGATGAAGTGCCCACGCCCCTGTCCCGCGAGGACGAGAGCGTGGTGGTGAGGAGCTCCGGCTCCACGGGCGAGCCGGTGAAGGTGGTGCGAGACAGGCTCGACTGCCTGCACATGTGGGCGGTGCTGCGCTTCTGGCTGGAGCGCGCCGGGGCCACACTGCCGCCGCGTCCCCGCGTGGTGCTGTTGGATGCACTGCCGGGGGGACTCGAGTACTCGGTGCGGCTGCCCATCCTGCGGGACGGCGCGCTGCACAGAATCTCCGTGCTGCGAGACGATGCGCGCGAGCGCCTGTGCCGAGTGCGTCCCGCCGTCCTCTTCTCGGACCCGGAGGGCCTGCGCTGGCTCTCCGAGCAGCGCGACCTCCCAACCCCCGCGCTGCTGCTCACCTCCGCGCAGTACCTGCCGCAAGACACGCGGGACGCCCTGGCTCGCACGGTGCCGGCGCCGCTGCTGAACTATTACGCGACGACGGAGACGGGCCCGCTCGCCTGGGAGTGCCTGGGAGGGCCGGGACGCTTCCATGTCCTCGCGCCCGACGTGTGGCTGGAGCCGGGGCTCGACGAGGTGGTGGTGACGCGGCTGCGGCCCAGCGTGCTGCCCCTGCTGCGCTACCTGCCGGGCGATGCGGGCACGGTGGACAGGGACGCGTGTGCCTGCGGCTTCCACGGCTGGACGCTGGAGCGCTTCGGCGGTCGGGGCGCGTGCCACTTCACGACGCCCACGGGCCGGATGGTGGACGCGTGGGCGCTCGCCTGGGTGTTCAAGCACCACGCCCTGCGCGCCTTCCGGCTGACGCAGATGGAGCGCTCGCGCTTCGAGCTGGAGCTGGCCGGCGCGGAGGACTCCGAGGTGGCGCCGCTGTGTGAGCGCCTCGTCGCCGCCCTGCGAAACCTCGGCTGGAGCGAGTCACCTCGACTGGACGTGCGGCACGTGAGCGCGGAGGACCTGGCCACCGGCTCCAAGCCCTTGCCATTCCGGAGCCGCGTCTCCGCTCCATAGTGTCGGCTCCACTCGCGGTGCGCGGGGGCAAACACTGTCATCCTGGAACGCCTTCATGGGCAGACCTTGATTGAGAGTCTCAGACATATCTCCTCTCCGTCATGATGCGTCGAGAATGTCAGACCCCACCGTTAGGTTGCGCCGCCTCAGAACGAACTCGTGAGGAATCAGTCAGGCAAGTCATTCACGTGGCGTCCTGTGGGCGCTCGCGCATTCTGGTGCGAGGCATGTTGTCAGACGCAGCAAGCTGAAAAAGGAACATCGATGCTCAAGTCGAGGATTGGCTCTGTCCTGGCGGCGCTGGCCGTGGGATTGACGGGTTGTGGTGTCACCGATGAACAGGCGGTGACGCGGAACGAGGCCAGCGCGAAGACGCCGTCGTGGGAGGAGTTCCTGGCGGGGGCGATCCCCCTTGGGTCGGCGGGGGCGTACATCGCCAACGGTGACGAGGTGTTCGAGAGCGAAGTGGAGTTGCGCGCGTTCTACGACCGGCATGTTCAGGCTCGCCAGTTGGGAACAGGACGGAGTGACCTGCTGGTGGAACTCCACGGCGGGCAGCGTTCCGTCTGGAGCGCCACGCAGAAGCGTCAGCTCACGTACTGCGTGTCCCAGGTGAACTTCGGAACCCGCTACACGCAAGTCGTGAACGACGTGAATACCGCCGCGCAGAAGTGGGAGGCCGCCACGGGCGTCAACTTCATCCACCTCTCTCAGTTCGACACGGACTGCACGGAGGACCGGGTGACCAGTGGGGATGTCCTCTTCATGGTCCGGAAGTTCTACGTCAATGAATGCGAGGCCCCCCTCGGACTGTGCGAAATCATCGAGGACCCTGAGCACAAACCACCCTATGGCGCGAATCCTCCCAGCATCCTCGCCTATGCCTTCTTTCCGCATGAGGCCGCCAACCAGAGGGTGCTGGGGCTCAACTCCGAAAATATCGCGGCCGGCCGATACGCTGACATCAAGGAAAGTCTCATCCACGAGCTCGGCCACATCCTAGGCTTCCGTCACGAGCACATCCGCATCTCGCAGACCGCGGACCTGTGCGAGGAGAGCGACACTTCGTGGGAAGCACTGACCACCTACGACCCCGACTCCATCATGAACTACGGCGGTTCTTGCGGCGGAAACCGCAACCGGACGAACCTCTCCGCCAAGGACCAGCAGGGGGCCCAGGCGCTCTATGGTCACGGCACGCGTTCGGCGGGGTACTTGAAGGGCATCGACGGCAAGTGCATGGACGCCGCCTGGACCACCGGCTGGCCCAGTGGGACGAACGTGCAACTGTGGCAGTGCACGAATGGCGTCAACCAGCTCTGGAGCCTCCAGGCGGATGGCACCGTCAGGGGCGCGGGGGGCCTGTGTCTGGACATCGACTGGGTGGATGGCTTCCCCAACGGCACCAAGGTGCACCTCTGGGAGTGCACGGGCGGCTACAACCAGCAGTGGACGTTGCGGCCGGATGGCGCCCTGCAGAACGCCCTGGGCAAGTGCCTGGACGTGGACTGGGTGGACGGCTTCCCCGATGGCACCGGGCTCCAGCTCTGGGAGTGCACCGGCGGCGTGAATCAGCAGTGGCAGCACGTGGCCCCGTAGTCTCGTGCAGATGAACAAGGGCCGGGTCCCGCCATCCCACGGCGGGACCCGGCCCTTCTCGCGATTGCGACAACCCCGCCGTGCCCACATTCTCCAGGCATGTCCTTCTCGCTCGTTCGCCCCTTCGCCCGGCTCCTCCTCCTCGCGAGCCTGCTGGGCCTGCTCCCCGCGTGCGCCAGGGTGTGCTCCTTGCCCCCGCCTGAACCCGCGCGACACGGTCCGGACCTCGATGCCACCGCCGTGCGCCTCATGACCGAGGCGAAGCTCCCCGGGCTCGCGCTGGCCGTCATCGAGGAGGGTCAGGTCGTCGCCGTCAAGGCCTACGGTCTGCGCGACGTCGAGCAGGCCGCGCCTCTCAAGACGGACACCGTCATGTACGGCGCATCGCTCACCAAGCTCGTCTTCGGCTACCTCGTCATGCAGCTGGTCGACGAGGGCGTGCTGGACCTGGACACCCCCATCGAGCGCTACCTCAAGAAGCCCCTGCCCGAGTTCAAGAAGTACGAGGACCTCGCAGGAGACGCGCGCTGGAAGCAGCTCACGCCGCGCATGCTGCTGAGCCACTCGCCCGGCTTCCCCAACTTCCGCTTCCTCAACCCGGACGAGAAGCTCGACTTCAAGTTCGACCCGGGCACGCGCTACGCCTACTCAGGCGAGGGCATCAACCTGCTCCAGTTCGTCCTCGAGGACGCGGGGCTCGGACTCGACGCCGGCCAGGAGTTCCAGCGGCGCGTCTTCGACCGCTTCGGCATGAGCCGCACCAGCATGGTCTGGCGCGACGACTTCGCCCCCAACGTCACCACCGGCTACGACGAGCACGGCGTCGCCAAGGCCCACCACCAGCGCGGCAGCGTCCGCGCCGCCGGCTCCATGGACACCACCATCGAGGACTACGCGAAGTTCCTCGCTGGCCTCATGCGCGGAGAAGGCCTCTCCTCCAAGGCCCGCGCGGAGCTGCTCTCCCCCCAGCTCCCCATCCCCTGGGCCCACCAGTTCCCCACCCTCACCGAGGAGACGGACCCGCGCAACCAGGACATCGGCCTGTCCGCCGGACTGGGCATGGTGCTCTTCAAGGACCGCTCCGGCCCCGCCTTCTTCAAGGGCGGCCACGACGAGTACACCGACAACTTCGCCCTCTGCCTGGAGTACGGCGCGCGCTGCGTCGTCCTGCTCTCCAACAGCGTGAAGGGCCCCTACGTCTTCCCTCCGCTCATCGAGGCCATCCTGGGCCCCACGGACATGCCCTGGCGCTGGGACTACAACCCGTACCCTCCCACCGCGAAGTGATGCGGCGGGCCGCGCCCCCGGCACCGTGTGCGCGGGTGCACCGGAATGGGGCACACCGCCCACACACGCTTCCAGCCCAGGCGGCCGCGCATGCGCCTCGACGGCTGCCGGCCTGACATGCTCAAAGCTCCAATGAGTTGGCGCCAGCCGCCACGGGGCGCCATTCACAAACAACACACCTGAAAGACTTCATCGTCAGCGTCAGGGAATGGAGGGTCGGTCGGGCCCCGTCCTACTCGGGGCCGCCGTCCACTCAACAAGTCGGAGCAAGAAGTCGCGCTTTGAGCCTCCGAGCGTGCTCCTTCAATCACTTGCATCCGAGAAGAAGGCAGACGACTTCCAAGTCGGACCATCATGCGAGTTCCCCGCCTCGTGCCGTGAGGGTTTCGATTCCGAACGCTCGCGGTGCCACCTCGTCGTGAGGAGGCCACTCGCCTTGCGCACGCCCATCTCGTATCTGGAACCCACCCGTCCGTCGGGGAGCACGCGCTCCCTGTCGTCGACCCCGCTGGAGCAGCGGCTCACGCCGGACCCTCGGAGGGCCTGGAGCTGGCTGCAGAGGTCCTGGTTCGGTCGATATGGCGTGGCCCTGCTCTTCTTCTGCTTCGCGCTGCTGCTCCAGTTGGAGCTGTCAGCGCTGATGTCCACCAGCCCCTTCCTCTTCTTCTACGGCGCCGTCATGGTGGCCGGGTGGTGGGGAGGATGGGGACCGGCACTCTTCGTCACGGCGCTGTCGCTTCTGGCCGTGGACCACCAGTTCCTCCCGCCGCGCCTGACGCTCCAGATGCGGTCCGCGGACATGCTGTCCCTGGGCATCTTCTGCCTGCTCGCCATCTTCATCACCAAGCTGAACGTGACGCTCAGCCGGGCCCTGGAGGAGCGCGCCGGACTGCTGGAGCGCGAGCACCGCGCCCGCGCCGCCTCCGAGGCCGCTCGGACGCGCCTGCACACCATCTTCATGCAGGCCCCCGCGCAGATCTTCTTCCTGCGCGGCGCCTCGCACGACTTCGACTTCACCAACGCACGCAACAGCGCGCTGTTGAAGAACAAGGACACCCTGGGCAAGCCCTTCCAGGATGGCGTGGTGAAGGTGGGGGAAGAGGACGCGCGCGATGTGCTGGACCGCGTCTACGCCACGGGTGAGTCCTTCGTGGGCAACGCCGTGCCGCTGCGCATCCTCCAGGCGGACGGCATGGAGAAGGAGACCTTCCACAACCTCGTGTACCAGCCCACCCGGGACGCGCAGGGACAGGTGGACGGCATCGCCGGCTTCGGCTTCGACGTGACGGACCTGGTGCATGCGCGCCAGCGCGCGGAGGCCCTGGCCACGGAGCTGCGCCAGGCGGAGTTCCGCACCCGCGTCCTCGCCGAGGTGAGCACGGTGCTCGCGTCCTCGCTCGACTACGAGGCGACGATGCGCAACCTGGCCAAGCTGGTGGTGCCCGCGCTCGCCGACTGGTGCTTCGTGGACCTGGCGCAGCCGGACGGCACCTTCCGCCGACTGGAGGTCGCCCACGCGCGCCCCGAGGACGCGGCCACCGCCGCGGAGGTCCTCAACTTCCAGCTCATGCCGGAGGGCAACCCGCGCCACCCGCCCACCGCGGCGCTGCTGCGCGGCGAGGCGATTCTGCTGGAGGAGATGACGCCCGCGCACATCAAGCGCAGCGCCCACAACGAGAACCACGCCCGGGTGATGCTGGCCACGGGGCTGCGCTCGTTCATCGCCGTGCCGCTGGTGGTGCGCGGCCATACGCTGGGCGTCTTCAGCTTCTTCACCTCGTTCTCCAACCGGCGCTACACGCAGGCGGACCTCGCCTTCGGCCTGGAGCTGGCGTACCGCGCCGCGCTCTCCCTGGAGAACGCGCGCCTGTACCGCGAGGCGCAGGAGGCCATCCGCCTGCGCGACGAGTTCCTCTCCATCGCCAGCCACGAGCTGAAGACGCCGCTGACGCCGCTGAGCCTCAAGCTCCAGGCGCTCGCGCGCGAGCTGGAGCGGCACCCCGACTCCATCCCCTACTCGGTGGTGAAGAACTACGTGGACACGGGCGCCCGACAGGTGAAGAAGCTGGCGGAGCTCGTCGGGGACCTGCTCGACGTGTCGCGCATCGCCGCGGGGAGGCTGGCCCTGGAGCTGGAGGACGTGGACCTGGGCGCGCTCATCCGCGAGGTGGTGGTGCGCTACGAGCCCCATGCGGCGCGCTCGGGCTCCACGCTGGAGGTGGAGGGTGGCGAGTCGGGCCTCATCGGCCGGTGGGACCGGCTGCGGCTGGAGCAGGTGGTCACCAACCTCATCGACAACGCGGTGAAGTACGGCGCGGGCAAGCCCATCCAGTTGGTCCTGGAGCAGGGTCCCACCCGCGCGCGCCTCAAGGTGAGGGACCAGGGCATCGGCATCGCGCCCGAGCACCTGCCGCGCCTCTTCGGCCGCTTCGAGCGGGCCGTGTCGGAGCGGCACTACGGCGGCCTGGGCCTGGGCCTCTACATCACCCGGACGCTGGTGGAGGCCATGGGAGGACGGGTGCGCGTGGAGAGCGAGCAGGGCCGAGGCTCCGTCTTCACCGTCGACCTGCCTCGGGAGCGCACGCTTCCTGTTGACGTGTCGGCAGCCCAGCCGCAGTAAAAGCCCCGCGCGAGAACGGACGCCATGCCGGCGACCGGCGAAAGGGGTGTCGACATGGAGACACGTACGCTTGGGAGGCAGGGCCTCCAGGTGTCCGCCATGGGCCTGGGCTGCATGGGGATGTCGGATTTCTACTCGGGGCGGGACGACGCGGAATCGGAGGCCACGCTGCTGCACGCGTTGGACAAGGGCATCACCTTCTTCGACACGGCGGACATGTACGGCTCCGGGAGCAACGAGGAGCTGGTGGGCCGGGTGCTCAAGCCCCACCGCGCGAAGGTGGTGCTGGCCACCAAGTTCGGCGTCGTCAGGGACCCGAACAACCCGCAGGCGCGCGGCATCAACGGCAGTCCGGAGTACGTGAAGCGCGCGTGCGAGGCCAGCCTGCGCCGGCTGGGCGTGGACGTCATCGACCTGTACTACCTGCACCGGCTGGACGCGGCGACGCCCATCGAGGACACGGTGGGGGCCATGGCGGACCTGGTGCGCGAGGGCAAGGTGCGGCACCTGGGGCTGTCGGAGGTGGACGCGGACACGCTGCGCCGGGCCTCCAAGGTGCACCCCATCGCCGCGCTCCAGAGTGAGTACTCGCTGTGGAGCCGAGAGCCGGAGGACGGGGTGCTCCAGGCCTGCTCCGAGCTGGGCATCGGCTTCGTGCCGTACAGCCCGCTGGGGCGCGGCTTCCTGACGGGGCAACTCAAGCGCTACGAGGACCTGGCCGCGGACGACTACCGCCGCAACTCGCCGCGCTTCCAGGGTGAGAACTTCACGCGCAACCTGGAGCTGGTGGTGAAGGTGGAGCGGCTGGCGAAGGAGAAGGGCTGCACGCCGGCGCAGCTCGCGCTCGCGTGGGTGATGGCGCGCGGCCACGACGTCGTCCCGATTCCAGGAACCAAGCGGCGCACGTACCTGGATGAGAACCTGGGGGCGCTCGACGTGAAGCTCACGGAGCAGGATTTGAAGGACATCGACCTCGTGGCGCCTCCGGGCGTCGCGGTGGGAGAGCGGTATCCGGCGGCGATGCAGCGCGTGCTGCCGCAGTCGCGCAAGTAGTCAGCCGTGGGCCCGTGGGAGCTGCGCGTGCGGCTGCCACGGGCCACTGGCGCCCAGGCAGTAGCGACAGGTGGCGAGCGGCGTGTCCCGCTCCAGGTGGCCGAGCATCCGCTCCAGCAGCTCCGGGGCGTCGAGGCGCACGCCATCGACTTCCGCCAGCGCGGGCATCTCTGGATGCAGTGGGCCGAGCACCGTGGCGACGTGAGGGGGGCGGGTGCACGTGTAGAAGTGGCCCTGGTGGACCAGGTGGCAGCGGACCTTGAGCCAGCACTTCGCGTGGACGTCGCGGACCTGCGCGTCCGTGGCGAGGGGCGCGTCGGGGGTGAGCTGCTGGAAGGCGTCGATGTGCTTCACGGTGAGGAGGACGCCGTGTTTCTCGCAGCGCTCGGTGATGCGGGCGAGCGACTTCTCCGGCAGGAGCGCGGAGGAGTAGACGGACAGGGTCATCCGGTCCAGGCGCTCGTAGACGGCGTCGGGGGCGCTCTGGGCGAGGAAGCCGTTGGTGGTGACGGAGAGCTGTTCGGAGATGCCGGAGGCGCGGACGGCGTCGAGCACGCTGGCGAGGTCGGGGTGGAGGAAGGGCTCGCCGCCGGTGAGCTTGAAGATGTTGGGCTTGAGCACGCGCGCGAGCCGGGTGAGGTCGGCGCCGAGCACGGAGGGCTCCACGGCCCAGGCGGGCAGGTGGGGCGACAGGGGGCAACACTGCACGCAGCGCAGGTTGCAGTGGGTGACGACGTGCGTCTCCAGGGACCAGGTGAGGATTCGGCCGTCGTGCAGCTCGTAACGCACGGAGGGACTATAGCGGGGTTGCCGGGGGACCCCGGGGCTTGCGACAGTCCCCGCGTGTCCGACGCCCCCGGTGACCCGAGCGGCCCGCTCGCCATCCTGCCCTCCTACCAGCCGACAGCCGGGCCACGGAGGGACACTCCCGAGGAGTCGGTGTGGCGGCTGGCGCCGACCCGGGGCCTGGAGCCCGCGTCTGCCTCGGCGTTCCTGGAGCATGGCCTGCCGTCGACCCGGAGCCTCTTTCGCGGTGTGAGCCGCGTCGCGCCGTCCCTGACTCTCGTCCACCGCGCGTCGGCGTCGTTGCGCTCGGACGAAGCTGACGAGTCACGAGCGCGTGCGCTCCTGGGCGCGTGCTCGGACGCCGTGGGGGCGCGGGTGGGCGCGGGGGCAAGGGAGGTGAGCCTGAGTGGCGGCGTGGACAGCGCGGTGCTGTGCA
This sequence comes from Myxococcus qinghaiensis, assembly GCF_024198215.1. GTDB lineage: Bacteria > Myxococcota > Myxococcia > Myxococcales > Myxococcaceae > Myxococcus > Myxococcus qinghaiensis. Next base: position 3,984 of record NZ_JAKCFA010000005.1, on the reverse strand, counting down.
TGCTGGCGGCCCGACATGAGGGGAGCCGGGTTCGGGCGTGGAGCATGGACGTCCACTTCGCTGACGAGGTGGAGCGACACAACGCCAGGACGGTGGCGCGCCTCGCGGGTGTGGAGCAGGTGGACGTTCCGATTCCGGATGCCCTGCTGCCGGACCTGTTCGAGCGCGCGGTCATCGCCAACGAGAGCGCCATCCTGAATGCACGGGCCGTGGCGAGCTTCGCGTTCTATGCGGAGGCGAAGAAGCTCGGGGCCTCGGTGATGCTGAGCGGAGCCGGCGCGGATGAGGTGCTGATGGGCAATCCCGGGGCGCGCGCCTCGGCACTCGCACGCATCGAGGAGGACCGACGACTCGCACGGACCGTGCTGCGCTCCGCTGTGGACAACTTGGGGAGGACTGCGCACGGGCCCTGGTCCCAGGAGGGCGGCCCGGAGAGCGCCGATGCGACCCGTGGTGATCGCTCGTCCCAGCAGAACGACACGGAGAGCGCCGATGTGGCCCGTCGCGGGCACTCGTACCAGCAGAATGACCGGGAGATCGCCGATGCGGCCCGTGGCGCCCCCTGGACGTTGGAGGAAATTCCGAAGGTCTCCGACGAGTCTGGTGGTGGGCTTCCGTCCCAGGAGGGCGGCCCGGAGGTCTCCGAGGAGGTCCACTACGCGGCGTGGGTGCTGCGCGAGCTGGTGCTGCCTCCGGAGCTGAGGGGCGCGCGGGCCCACGGGCTCACCGTGCACATGCCCTACCTCGACTCGCGTTTCGCTGATGTGGCGCTCGCGCTGCCGGAGTCCTCGCTCTCGCGCGATGGAGTCGGCAAGTGGCTCTTCCGATACGCGGTGCGCGGACTGGTCCCCGATGAGGTCCGACTGGCGCGCAAGACACCGCGCTATGGGCACACGGCGCTCTCCAGTCCCGTGCGTGCGCGCTGGCTGGAGCTGTATCGCGCCTGGCTGTCGGCCGCTCGGCTGGAGCCGCTGGAGGTCATCGACCCGAAGGCGGTGGCCGCGCTCCTGGAGCGATACACGCGAATGGAGCCCGAGGCTCCTGAGGCGAGTGGCGTGGATCGCCTGTTGATGCGGCTGTGCTCCCTCGCCATGCTCCACGCGCACGCAGTGCACGGTTCCCCATGTCCCGAATCCTGATTGCGACCTCGCCCGAGAAGGGTCACATCAACCCGATGATGGGCGTCGCGCAGTGGCTGCGCCGCCTGGGCCACACCGTGGGCTGGCTCTGCATTCCCGAGCCCGCGCCGCAGCTCGCGACGCTCGGAGTGGAGGTGCTGCATCTGCCCCACTCCGCGAGGGAGGCACCCGCCATCGAGACGGGAGGAGAGGCGCTGGCCCGACTGGTGCGCGACGAGGTGGCACTGGGGAAGTGGATTCGGGGCCTGTTGCTGGATGCGGTGCCCGCGCTCATCGAGCCGGTGCGCGAGGTGGTGCGGCGCTTCCGTCCGGACGTCATGGCGCTGGATGGGATGCAGTACGCGGCGGTGCTGGCCGCGCATCAGGAGCGGATACCGTGGGCGGGCGTGTCCTCCGCGCTCTCGTTGCTGGAGCCCATGGAGGACTACGGGCTGCGCCGCAACGTGCGAGCCCTGGCGACGGAGCGCGCGGAGCTGTTCGCTCGACACGGCTTCGAGGCGAGCTTCCGCAACTGCGAGGCGCTCTCGCCTCTGCTCAACATCATCTTCGCCACGGAGGCGTTCCTCGGCGCGGACGCGGACCTTCCTCCCGCCGGGCTGTTGGTGGGCCCGTCGATTCCGCCCGAGCCTCGGGGAGATGAAGTGGACTTCCCATGGGAGCGATTGGGCTCGAAGCCCGTGGTGTACGTGTCCTTCGGCAGCCAGATTTCGTGGCAGCCCACGGTGTTCCGAACCCTCGCGGAGGCCGCCGCGCCGCTGGGTGTCACGGTGGTGTTGAGCGCGGGCGAGCTGGCGGACACGGAGTTCTCGCGCTCGCTGCCTGGGGACGTGGTGGCGGTGCCCTATACGCCGCAACGTCAGCTCCTTCCGCGAGCGTCTGCCTTTGTCTCGCATGGAGGTGCCAACTCCGTGATGGAGGCATTGACGGCGGGCGTGCCCATGTTGCTGTTGCCTGTTTGCAATGACCAGCCCATCCAGGCGCACTTCCTCCGAGCGTCGGGGGCGGGGCTCACGCTGGAATTGGACACGCTGACAGTGGAGGACTGCCGCGCCGCGCTTCGTCAGCTCCTGGAGCCGGGAACGCCGCTGCGCGCGAAGGTGGCCACCATCTCGGAGTCGTACCAATCCCGAGACGGCGCGAAGGATGCAGCGGAGCGAATCGCGGGGCTCGTCGAGTGAGCGAGCTGTCGCGAGCGTGGACGCCCCGTCGTCACCATGCGGCCGGGGTGACCTCGCTGGAGGTGTGGAACCTGCCGGTGTTCGGGCGCGAGCTGTGGGAGTTGCTCGGAGCGCCACGAGTGGAGGCGGACCGACGCGCGGGAGTGCCCGAGGCCCAGCTCGCGGAGCAACTGTTTCCAGCGCTCATGAGCGCCCTCGAACAACTGGTGCACCGGCATGCCGTGGACGCGGTGTGGCTGAGTGGAGGACTGGCCTGCCTGGAGGGCTTCGAGGTCGGGGCGGCGAAGGCCACCGCTGCACTCGGGTGTCCTGTGTATGTGTCCAAGGCTCCGCGCTTCGCGCCCGTGTACGCGGGCCTCGGGTTGGTGACGGCGCGAACGCCGCTGGTGCTCGACGTGGGACAGACAAGCATCAAGTGCGCGAGCCCGGGAGCCCAGCGTGTCTTCGAGCGGGACCTCAACGAGCTGCCTCGCCTCTTCATCGGGATGCCACGCCCCGTGGATGGGCACCACATCGTCGCGGCAGTGCGCTTCATCGCCAACGCGCTGCGGACCTGTGCACGAGACCTCAAGGTGGAGGGCATGTGTCTCGCGCTCCCCTGTCCCCTCGATGAGGCACTCGTTCCAGGAGGCTGCACGTATGGGTGGGAAGGCCACGCATCGCTGGTGGCCGACATCCTGGAGGAGGCAGCCCTGCCAGGTGGCGGAGAGGTGCTCGTGCTCAACGACGCGGAACTCGCAGCAGAGGCCGCACGCATGGAGCTCCGAAAGCACAAGCACCGTCACATCCTCTGCCTCACGCTGGGCTTCGGCCCTGGAGGAGCACTGCTCACGACTTCCACATCACCCAGCAAGTAGGGCGCCCGATTGGTGACCAAGACCTGATAGCTTGCGCGGTCCATGCGAATCCCTCACGCGCTCTGGCTTTCGCTGTTCGCCGTGTCCTGGCTGGGCTGCTCCACGGTCAGCAAGCCGCCCATCCAGCAGGCCTGGGAGGAGGCGGAGCAGGAATGCGACGACCCTGGGGAAGACCAGTGCGTCACCCTCTTCTGCCTGGAAGACACCTGTGGCTTCTACCGCTGCGAGGACACGCCGGTAGCGGTCGAGCTGGCACGCTTCCCTCCCTCGCGTCCTCCTGCCGCGGCAGCGGCGCCGGGAAGCGGCCCTCGAAGGAACTGGGGCGGAGCGCAGAAGCTGCCTCCGGGCGCCGTCATGACGTTCCCCAACTGGAACGGCGCCCCGACAGCAGTCATCCCTCCTTCACACCAGCTCACTGCTGGACGGTGGGAGAAGCATCACATCTTCCCCCAGTCACCGGACCTGGCGACGTGGTTCGACATACGAGGCGTGAAAATCCACCACTACACGATGCCTATCCCACGCGACCTTCATTACCGGATACACAACGTGGGAGGACAAGGAGGGCAGTGGAATCAGGCGTGGCGAGATTTCAAAGCAGCGAAGCCCACCGCGTCGCCCGAGCAAATCTACAAGCACGCCGGAGAGCTGATTCACCGCTTCCAGCTCATAGGCGGCCCTATTACTACTTGATCAGATGCGGGACGGCCCGAGAGGAGGAGCGCGAGCTCCGAGTCTGCGGAGGCACAGCGGGCAATGGCCGATGCGGCGCAGCAGCAGGTGCTGAAGGCGACGTCGAACCTGGGGCAG
>NZ_JAKCFA010000049.1 GCF_024198215.1 Myxococcus qinghaiensis | reverse complement strand
CCCAGGTTCGACGTCGCCTTCAGCACCTGCTGCTGCGCCGCATCGGCCATTGCCCGCTGTGCCTCCGCAGACTCGGAGCTCGCGCTCCTCCTCTCGGGCCGTCCCGCATCTGATCAAGTAGTACTAAGCAGCATTCTGCGTCGATAGAGATGTATCGGCGGGACGGTGCAACCCCGTCAGGCGTCGCCGTGCCGCGTCCCGGTGCAGGCCTGCCCCTGGAGGGTTGCTTCGGGTGACCCGGGTCGTGCGGCACCAAGGCGCATGGGTCGATGTCGACGGCCCACTCGGAGGTGAAGTCGCCGGGGAATATCCGAAGGGGGCGTCGTTCCCTTTCGGGGAGTCACGTGCTCCCGGTCTCAGGAGGCATCATGGCTCGGAAGCAGAGGCAGTGGGCGCTGCTCGTCGTCGCTTGTCTCGCCGCATGTACGAATGGGTGTCTCAACTATCCCCGCGACAATCAGGTCATCGACAGCAAGGCCACGAACGTGGCGTTCGAAGGGTTCTATTACAACGTGCCGAGCGCCGAGGTCCGGCCGCTCGTCAAGAACAACGTCTCGGGCACGTTCGACGTGATTCCACACGCGCCCATCCTGACGGGCACGACGCCGTACGTCGATAATGCGGGTGAGACCTGGTACTCCTTCGCCGCGTCCGATGTCGTCATTCCGGCGGCGCCCCAGTAAGTGTGCGCCGGGCTTCGTGTGCAAGATGGGCGCGACGCTGGGCTGCGGCATCTCGGATTCGAGCACGTCCTGCTGGCCCATCGACGGTGGCCATTGCAATGGCTGCGGTCCCAACAAGACGTGCTGGAAGCCGGCCGATGTCACGGTCGGCGGGGCCTGCATGTAGCGGCCCTTGTCGTTCCGGTGCCCCCCGGTGACAACACCGGGGTGTAGCACTCCCGCTTCGGCTTCCAGTCGCACTGGGGGCGGAACGACCAGGTTCACGGCGTCCCTCCGTAATCCCTGGGTCAGCCGCGCAGGGCCCTCAGGGCCCACGCCCCCCCGTGCTGACCGAGGAAGTCCCCATGTTTCGTCGTGGCAGTCGCAGTTCCTGGTTGATGTTGGCCACCGTCCTGTCCGCAGGCCCGGGCCTCGCGGGCGACACCACCAACATCGGCTCCGCCGACCGCTATCCGCTCCCCACCGTCCGAGAGACGCGCTATCGCAATCGCATCGCCCAGGAGCTGGGCGGAGGCGGCTGGCAGACCTTCGTCGGAGACCTGCACAGCCATCCCCGAGGGCACTCGTCCATGGGAGGCACGAGCCTCGACTTCACGCCGCAAATCCGGCGTGACGAGGTCCTGCTCTCCGCCTTCCGCCATGGCTATGACTTCTTCGGGACCTGCAACCACACCACATCCTGGGACACCTCCTACGACGAGGATGACCCCGTCGGCCAGGTGAGCCTGGAGCAGGACGCGAACGGTCAGCCGGAGATGCTGCAGCTCGCGGGCACGGAGAGCCACCTGGGCTCCGACCCCGAGCACCACTTCAACAGCTTCAACCGCCGCATCCACCTCAACACGAACAACATCAACAACTGGCACCACGAGATTCTCAGCCACTACTCGACCGACCCCCTCCAGAGCACCCACGTCCAGCTCAACCACCCGAACGAAAACGCATACTTCACGCTCCCCACCGAGCCGGACCGCCGCCGCAACGTGCGCGACGCGGTGGAGCTGGCCGAGTACAACGACAGGTACTTCGAGCTGCTGCGCCGCGGCTTTCGCGTCGCGCCCGCCTCCAACACGGACTCCCACGCCGCCACCCGGGCGCAGCTCGGCCTCGAGTTCAACCTCAAGTACTCGAGCGGCGCGTATGTGCTGCCCTACATCGACGAGCCCGGTGTCCCCCGCGAGAAGATTCATGGCCGCGACACCGCCCAGGGCCGCACCGGCATCGTGCTGCCCCCGGGCGAGTGGTTCGACTACGGCAACTTCCTGAGGGCGCTGCGCAACCGCTGGGTGTACCGCACGGCGCTGCCGCCCGCGTCCGGCTTCTTCATGGTCAACGGGCGGACCATGGGCTCCGAGTTCTCGCTGGCCTCGACGGAGCGGCGGCTCGACTTCACCGTCTGGGGCACGACCAAGGACGGCACCGGCGCCGGCAACAATTGGACGACCCTCCGGGTCTGGAACCCTTTCGAGCCCGCGGAGCCCATCAAGACGATCACCTACACGGACCCGTACCTCATCGACCTGAAGGAGGTCTTCTCGCTCACCCCCTATCAGTCCATCTACGTCATCACGCTCAACCAGGTCTGGGAGAACGCCGAGGTCACCCTGGCGCCCATCTGGGTGAGCAACCCCGTCGCCAAGCCCACCATCACCTTCGAGCACCCGGTCAACCCCCGCCAGACGGTGCCCGTGGTGCTGGTCAACGGCGGCGGCGACACGGTGGTGCTCCAGCGCGCGCGCACCGGCACGGACTTCCAGGGGTGGCAGACGGTGGGGACCGTCTCCAACTTCTTCATCCCGCTGGACCCCGGGGTGCTTCCGACGACGTCGCAGTGGCGTGTCGTGGACCCGTATCAGCCGAGCGTCGTCTCCAACGCAATCACGCTGACGGTGAGCAACGGCCTGGACGTCCGGCAGCCCCACCTGCCCACCCCGCCTCCCGACGGCGTCAACGTCCGGCTCTCCTGGACCCACCCGACGCCGCTGAACGTGGACTACTACGCCTCGCGTGACAACGGCGCGACGTGGACCAAGGTGGGTGAGTCCAACGTCGCCAATACGTCGGGGGACTGGAACTTCTACACGGGCGGCTGGGGCAACTCGAACGTGACGCTCAAGGTGGTGGACCGCGCGGACGCCGGCCACTTCGGTGTCACCCTGCCCTTCTTCGTCTCGCCCGAGGTGCAGCTCAAGATTCCCGCGACGTCCGGCAACGCGACCATCAACGCCATCGCGGCGTACACCGTGACGGACACGGACCTCGGCTCGTGCTGGTGGACGAGCAACGGCAACGAGCAGTCCGTCTACATCGACCTGGGGCAGGTCCACCTCGTCAAGCGGATGGAGGTGCTGTTCGGGAGCTCGAACCCGCCGAGCTGGTACATGGGCATCAGCCTCAATGGGAGTCAGTGGGGCATGCAGGACAGCGGCTCGCTGTCGTACGCGCCGAACCAGACGCTCGTGAAGGACTACACCGACCGCTCCGGCGGTGGCCTGACGGCGCGCTACATCCGGTTCTACGCGGCGGGCACGTTCCCCGGCCTCACGAGCGACTCGCGCATCTGCGACATCCGCCTGTACCGCTGACCGTCGAGCGTCGAGCCACGCCCCCTCGTCACACCGAGGGGGCGTGGGAGCGCGTCAGAACGACGCGCCGCTCACCCCGCCTCCACCGGTGAAGCTGACCCGGTTCGGCAGAGCCTTCCGGGACCGACTCCTCCGTGAACTTCCTGGGCGTGGCCTACAAACCCATGCAGTTGGCGTAGTACGTCACCGTGCCCGGCCAGTCGCTGAAGATGCCAATGACCCCCACGTGCCGGGCGAGCACGTCCACCGCGACGAGCATGTCGCCGTCGTTGTTGATGGCCTGCTTGACGGACTGGAAGTAGAAGCCGCCGCCGTTCGCCAGCGGGCCGTCCCGCTCCAGGGACCAGGCGATGATATCCAGGCCCGCGGCCCTCGCCGCCCTGGCGTATGCGGACGGGATGATTCGCCCCTGCGCGTCCAACGTGAGCAGCACGTAGATGGGAGGCGCGATGACCTCCACGCCGGATGCGGCCAGTTCGTCCATGCTCGGCACCCAGGTGCGCGAATCGTTGGGGTCGAACCGGGTGCCCGGAAGCTCGTAGCGCCCGTCCAGGTAGACGGCCTGTTTGCCGAACTGCGGCTCGCGCTGAATCCAGTACTTCACGTCGTCGAGGTTGAAGGACTGCGGCCACACCTGGCTCGGGTGGATGCGGGCCTGCTTGTACTCGTCCAGCATCTGCTGGGCGTAGGCGGCCTGCGTATAGGTGCCCTGGTATGGCATGGGGACGCTCGGGGCCTTCAGCTCCGGAGTGAACTTCGTGCCCAGGCGCTTGAAGAGCTCGATGCTCTCCTTGTGGGACAGGACCGTGCCACACGCGGAATAGAGGTCCGTGCGCCAGGGCGCCGTGCCGCCCAGGTACTGCGCCACCGTGGTCGCCGAGGGGTTGGACGCGTCCATCTTTCCGCACAGCTGCTTGAACTCGGCGAGCGTGATGTCGCTGGTGCAGCAGAGCGCGGAGGCGGACTTGCCGGTGGCGGGGTCCGCGGGCTGGAAGGGCTGCGTGCACTTCGCCGCCAGCGCGGGAATGGCGAGGATGTTCGTCGTGGTGTGCAGGTCGCACTGTGAATGCCGGCACACCAACTGCCGGTCCTTCGTGAAGGTGACGTCACACTCGAGGATGCCCGCGCCCATGCGCGCGGCGGCCTCATAGGACTCCTTCGTGTGCTCCGGGAACTGGAGCGGCGCGCCGCGATGGCCAATGGAGAACTCCGTCCGGGAGAACGGTCCCTCCGAGCACTGCTGGAGCCTGCGCTTCAGGGGGCTCTCATCCATGTCCTCGACCAGGTAGTAGGGACGAGCGCCCACCTGGACGTTGAGCCGGCGCGGCGGCGTGTGCTCCGACCGGGACTGCTCGGCCGCGCGCGACGCGAGCGCGTCGTCTCCGGCAGGGGCCGCACCGGGAATCGTGATGCACGCGGTGAGCGTCGCCGCGAGGAGCGTCACCAACCTTCTGGGGTACATGAGCTTGCCGGCTCCTTCTTGGGATACTGGGTCTTCAGGCCCGCGCAAGATGCACCCTCCGTTCAGGACGGAACCGTCAAGGTTGAGCGACGATTCTCTCAAGAACAGGCCACGCCGCGAGCCAAGCGGCGTCGCGCGGGGCATCGACCAGCGGAGCCAGGCGAACACGTCGAAGAGAGAGCGCGTCGACGCGGGGCACAGGTTTTTCACGCGGGCAACGACACCCGCCCGTCTTCAACCGCTCACCGCCTGACGGGATTGAAACCACTCCTTCATGCAGGTCTCCATCGCGCTCCGGTGCTGGTGCGAGCTGAAGTTCTCGTCGATGGGGCGGCCCTTGAAGCATGCGCGTGCGGCGGCCTCGCAGTCCGGGGTGGAGACCTCTCGATTGTGCATCCAGGTCCAGCAGAAGCGGGAGGCGCCCTGCTCCACATTGGAGACGTAGAGGGCCCGCGCGTAACCTCCGATCCCAAGCGCGGCGAGGGCGCCCAGTCCGATGAAAACGGGCACCAGGCGCGTCACGCCCAACGTGAGGAAGCTCGGTGCGCCCCGCTTCACCCGCACCCAGGCGCGCAAGGCCAGCACCACCACCGCGAGCGTGCCAACGAAGAAGGCGACCCCGCTCCAGAACTCCATCCCGGCCAGGTTGAAGGAGCCCCCTCCCACGAGGGACGTGACGAAGACACCAGAGAAGAAGAGGACGCAGGCGGTGCTCACGGGGACGCCAACCACCACGTACAGCAGGGTCAACAGCGAGAAGGCAGCGGGCGCCTTGTTCTGTAGCGGCGATTGCATGGGTGCTCCAACGAGGTGTGTGTCCTTCTGTCGAGCATAGCCCGCGTCCCGGCGGCGGTTGCCTGGGTGGCTGGCTCTCTTCGCCCTCCGCTCGGGATCACCTGCCCCTTCTGGGACGCGCGGACCTGGCGTTCGACACGGACCGACCGCACGTCGCGCCACCGGACCTCCAGCCGCGTCTTCCGTCCAGAGAAGGGCGGCAGGGTGAGGCTCCGCGCCTGGGCATGGAGGCGCAGCTCACCGTGGCGGCCGTCCACGGCACCACGAACACGAGCAACACGGCGGCAGAGGCCAGTCGAGCAAACATGGCCCCAGTATCACGTCGAGTCGTCGATTCAGTCCACGGGACGCGGCGCACAGCCTTGCGGCTTGAAGACGCGCTGCGTGGATGGAGGGTATGCCGCGAGCTTGCCAGCGGGTCGGCGCGGGCGCGGCATGAACTCGCCGCCGCAGTTGGGGCAGACGCCCTTCAATCGCTCCGTCACGCAGCTCACGCAGAACGTGCACTCGAAGGTGCAGATGCGGGCGTCCGGCGAGTCGGGTGGCAGGTCGAGATCACAACACTCACAGCCTGGGCGCATTTGCAGCATGTAACCTCCTTGGACCCCGGACCCGAAAGGAACGCGGAGAGAGGGTGCGGGCCTTCACTTGAGCAAAGCCCAGAAAGCGTAGCCGAACCCGGCGAGCCCCGAGCCGAAGAACAGGAGCATCAGCAACCACGTGCCCACGGAGGAAAGGCGCTCACTCCAGCCCGGAGGCGCATCCGCCGGATTCCGTGCGTCCTCCTCGGTGAAGGGACGTCGCGGCGTATCCGTCACGGTCTCAAGCAGAAAGGAGAGCCCGGAGACCACCCCGTAGCCGCCCTTCCACGGGGTGAGATACACCTCGATGACCTTCGCCTTTGCCAGGGCATCGGCGTCTGTCCAGCGCACCTCGCCCGGCGGCCCCGAGTCATCTCCCTCCCTGAGGCAGCTCACTTCGAAGGAGATGCGCGAGGAGAGCAAGGAGGGGTCACCTCGGAACACCCGTGCGACCCGCCCCTCCACCACCGCCTCCCCTGGCGTGACGGACGGCAGCGAGACACCGTCAACCTCGACTTGAATGTGCAGCTCCGCATCCAAGGCGTTGCGAGCGTAGTAGCTGGCAGGAGGGGCCATCGCCCCACCATACAATACGCACCTTCGCTAGGACATCGCCCTCCGAATGGCGGCCTCATTGTCGCGAAGGATGCTCTCCAGATGCGCGCGCGCCCAGGCCTCACCTCCTTGCAGCCCCCGTCTGAAGTCCGCTTCCCCCTTGGGCCAGTTCTCGGCCGACAGGTCGACGACTCGCTGCTGAAGGTTCCTCGGCAACCCACCGAAATCGAGCGCGGCATTGTTCTGCGCCGCTGCCTCCCACGGCGCCGGAACCCGCTCTTGATTCACCACGAACGACCCCTCTTCTCCTTCACGTGAGCCGCGAACCGCCAGTCGCGTGAACTCAGGGTTCATCGCCCTCAACGCGGCCCGCCGCTCGCGGGTCGACATCCCCCGCCACCGATTGGTCTCAATCAGCTGCTGCGGGCCCTGGTCCGTGTCTCGGGTCGCGATGAACTGCTCCAGGCTGACACCCGGTGGCAGGAGGACGAGCAACTCCGTCTCACTTTGAGACAGCTCGGTGGAGCCGGGATAGAGGTATTCATCAGGCACGTCGAACCAGACATCATGTCGGGCGCCGTGCAGGATATCACCCACGCCACTCTCCGAGTCGTCTGTCCCCCAGGAGAGGGAATAGGGATTGACGGCCACGGAGACAAAGGGGGTGTTGTCTCCCAGCATGCCCTGCCCATGTCGGTCTATCGCCTGAAGGATCTGCTCCCTCCCGCCACGGGTCAGCCCCCGCTGCGCCGTGGCATAGGCGTCTGGCCGGGCCGCCGCCAGCTTGGAGATGTAGTCACTCTTCTTGTCGGCATCCATCCAGCGGACCACGCGCATCATCTGGATGGGCGCGGTTGCTCCCGGCCTGGGCATCCGCTGCACGGTGCCCCCGTGCTGGAGCATCGCCTTCATCTGCACCAACCGCTGAACACGAGGGCTCTGGCTGGCGGTGTCCTGGATGGCATTGAGGCGGCTCACCTGAGGTGAGGCATCCGCCAGGCACTGGATTGCCCCAGCTCCCCGCGCCTGCGTCCGCGAGGAATCGGGAGTCGTCGCCTGCGGCTTCGGAATCCTGGGGCTGTAGGCGCTCATGCACGTGAGTGTGGAGGCGCACACGACCCAAAGACAGTAGCGCCCAGGTCACCCCCATCTGCCCGGACCCGCGAAGGCGGAACGCCAGCGCCTGCCCATCCTCCGAGGTCCTCCACGGCCTCATCCCCTCCACGACCCAGGCGAGTCCGCCATCACCCACGCCGGCTGGTGCCATCCAGACGCGGGCGCGTCCCCTCCCCCAAACCGGGCGTCATAAACGGGGAATCGCAGAACTCCACTTGAGCCGCAATGTTCCGGCCTCACGGTCGAGAAGCCGAGGGATGTCTGCTAGAAAGCAGCGCACCTCCGCGCGGGCAGTCCCTGCCTCACGGGGCGGCCCGCAGGACGGAGTTCTTCATGTCCCCACGTTTCGAGGTGCTCGCCCGCTGTCTGGGATTGAGCGTGCTGTGTCTGGGTCTATCGCTCGGCTGTGGCGATTCCGGGGTCTCCCCGCGACCTCCGCCCGCGACGGAGGGCACGGTGGACGCGGCGGCCTCCACGGTGGCGGTGGACAAGCCGACGGGCGTGCTCGCCAACGGCACGGACCAGGCCGCGGTCACGGTGACGGTGCTGGGCAAGGACGGCTCGCGGCTCTCCGGACGCGCGGTGACGGTGACGGTCGAGGGCGCGGGAGCGTCCATCGCGGTGCCTCCCGGGCAGACGGGTAGCAACGGCGAGGCGCGGGCGCTGGTGGTATCGACGGCGCCCGGCGTGAAGACCGTGAAGGCGACGGTGCGGGACACGAACGGCCTGACAGTCGCGCTCACCGCGACCGCCACGGTGGAGTTCGTCGAAGTCGCTCCCACGGCCTCGCGGCTCGCGTTCCGGCAGGCCCTGCCGGATGGCGTGGCGGGGACCCCGCTCGCGGGCCTGGAGGTCGTCCTCCAGGATGCCACCGGGGCGCCTGTCTCCACCGGCACCGCGGAAGTCACCCTGTCGCTGGCCTCGGTGGGTGTCGTCTTCCCGGAGGGTCAGCTGACGGTGACGACGGTGGACGGCGTGGCGCTCTTTCCGGAGGTGGTGCTGAAGAAGGCAGGCGACGACTACCAGTTCGTCGCGAACGCCCCGGGCTTCGAGCCGGCCACGAGCTCCACCTTCAAGGTGCTCCCCGGCACTCCGGCGGCCGTGGGGCTGAGCACGCTGATGGAGTCGGCGGTGGCGGGCGTGGCGCAGGACCTCCAGGTGACGGTGCAGGACGCGTACTTCAATACGGTGACCCGCTACACGGGCACGGTGGCGCTGACGTCCACGGACGCGGCCGCGAGCCTCCCCGCCGCGCATGTGTACACCTCCTCGGATGCGGGGCGGTTCACCTTCACGGGCATCACCTTCAAGACCGCCGGGAACCAGCGACTGATGATGGACGACGGCACGAGCGCCCTCTCGTTCACCCTGCACGTCAACGTCAGTGCCGGCCCCCCCGCGCTCCTCGCCTTCACCCAGCAGCCCACGCGCGTGTCGACGCGCGAGGCCCTCGGCAGCGTGCAAGTCACCCTGAAGGACGCCTTCGGCAACACGGCCCTGGTGGACTCGCCGAGGGTGGCCGTGTCGCTGCCGCAGGCGGGCTTCACGCTGTCGGGCACGACGGAGGCCGCGCCCGTGGACGGCGTGGCGACGTTCACCACGCTGAGCGTGGCGGGCCATGGCGTCACTCGCTTGACCGCCTCCGCGGACGGGCTGCCGGACGCGAGCAGCGCGGACCTCACCGTGGTGGATGACGTGGCTCCCGCGAAGCCGGTGCTGACGCAGACGGCCTCGACGGAGACGAGCCTCACCGTGCAGTGGACGGGCGTGGGCGATGACGGCGCCGAGGGGACGCTGACGGCGCAGGAGCTGCGCTACGCCACGACTCCCATCGATTCGGACGCGGCCTTCGAGGCGGGCACGCCCGTGGCCACGGGCACCCCGGTGCCTCCGGGCACCGTGCAGACCGCGACGCTGGCGGGGCTCGCGGCGGGCTCTACGTACCATGTCGCGCTGAAGGTGACGGACAAGCAGGGCAACACCACGCGCTCGGACAGCCTGACGGTGTCCACGGCCGATCCGCAGGTGACGCAGCTGGCGTTCGTGACGCAGCCCGTGGATGGCACGGCGGGCACGGCGCTCGCTGACGTGCGCGTGGCGCTCCTGGATGCACGCGGCGACGTCGTCACCACGGCCACCTCCGCGGTGACGCTGACGTTGACGGACCAGGCCTTCTTCCCGGCGGTGACGGTGTCGGCCACCAGCGGCGTGGCCACCTTCCAGGGGCTGCGCATCGACTCGGCGGACACGTTCACGCTCACCGCCACGGCGGGGGCCCTCGGCCAGCAGAGCCAGTCCTTCACCGTTCGCGCGGGACCGGTGTCGACACTGGTGCTGTGGCAGTTCTCGTCGCCGGTCGATGCGGGACAGGCGCTCGAGGCGGGCGTGTCGCTGACGGACGCCTTCGGCAACCTCGCGCGGGACTACGCCGGCACGGTGCACTTCACGTCTTCGGACGCGCAGGCCGTGCTGCCTCCGGATACGACCTTCACCCCGGCGGACAACGGCCAGAAGTTCATCACCGGGCTGGTGTTCAAGACGGCGGGGACGCAGTCCCTCACCGCGACGGACACCGTCACCTCGGACCTCACCGCCACGGTGGACGCCGACGTGCGCTCCATCGCCGCCGCGTCCTTCGAGGTCATCGCGGGCACAGGTCCGTTCACCGCCGGCCAGGCACTGAGCTACGAGCTGGTGGCGCGCGACGCATACGGCAATGTCGCGACGAACCACGCCTCCACGGTGACGTTCTCGTCCACGGATGCGCAGGCGGTGCTCCCCGGCGCCTACACGTTCACCCTGGCGGACGCGGGGCGGCACGTGTTCAGCGTGGAGCTGCGCACCGCGGGTGAGCAGGAGGTCGCCGCGGAGGACGTGGTGACCGCGTCCCTGAGGGGCACGCACACGTACTCCATCACCCCGGCCGCCATCGACGCCCTGGCGTTCGTCTCCGCGCCCACGACGGGCTCGGTCCGCCAGGCCCTGGCGGACGTGCAGGTGGCGCTGAGGGATACGTACGGCAACACCGTGACCGACGCCGCGACGGACGTGACGCTGTCGCTCGCGGGCGGAGGCTTCTCCCAGGGCTCCCCCACCCGCACGCCGGTGGACGGAGTGGCGACCTTCAGCGGCCTCGTCGTGGTGGACGAGGGCACGTATCGGTTCGAGGCCAACGCGGGCGGCCTTCCGCCCTCCACCTCCCAGGACCTGGTCATTGCCGACACGGTGGCGCCGGCGATCGCGAACGGCTTCGTGGCCAGCGAGCTGTCCCTCTCCAGCATCCGCCTGGACTGGGCGGCACCTGGTGACGACGGCGACCTGGGCACCGCGACGCGGTACGAAGTCCGGTACGCCACGGACGCCATCACCGAGGCCACCTTCGAGGCCGCCACGGTGGTGACGGGCGTGAGCGCGCCCCAGGCGCCGGGCACGGCGGAGTCCTTCACCGTCTCCAGCCTGGAGGTGGGCACGACGTACTTCTTCGCCCTGAAGACGTTCGACGGCGCGGGCAACGGCAGTGCCCTGGCCACCGCGAGCGCCAGCACCACCAATCCCTGTGATGACTACGTGTGCACGCCGCCGGCTCCGAGCTGCGCGGAGGACGGCACGTCCCTGGAGGTGTATTCGTCGGTGTGTGTCATCGTCGCGGGCGAGCCGACCTGCGAAGTCGGAGAGGTGGAGTTGGAGGCCTGCCCCGGCGCGGATGCCGTGTGTCACGCGGGCGCATGCGCCACCGCGCCGCACCCTGGCGCGGGGGAGCTGGCCATCTCGGAGGTGATGCACACCCCGTCGGCCGGCACCACGGAGTACGTGGAGCTGACCAACACCAGCACGAAGCTGCTGGACCTGAACGGCATGTCGGTGAGCTTCGTGGACGGCGTGGGTGAGCCCACGTCCTTCACGCTGAACCATGGACACGCGCTGGTGGTGGACCCGGGCTCGCGGGTGGTGATCGCGCAGAACGCGAACTTCGGGACCAATGGCGGCGTGTACGCGAACCACGCGTACGGCACGAACGTGCACCTGGACAACAGCGGCTCCATCACCTTCATGCAGGGAGCCACCCCGGTGACAAGCCTCCAGTACACCAACGCCTTCCCCCAGACGGTGGGCCGCGCGATGAGCCTCGCGTCCAGCATCGTGGGCACGGCGGGCGCGTCCAGGCCCTGGTACTGGTGTGACTCGACGGGCGTCCTCGAGGGCGGCGACCGGGGCACGCCTCACGAGGCCAACGACGAGTGCGGGATGAACGTCGAGAAGCCGTTGAACTACTGCGCCATCCAGTACCCGAAGACGTTCCCGACCGGGGATGGCAACTACCCGGCGAGCATCCTCGCCTTCGACCCGTACGACATCTTCAGCCAGTTCTACAGCTTCGATGTCACGACGCGGAACCAGACGGGCAACGACTTCTATCCGCGCATCGAGGCGCAGCTCGGATACGGCACGGATTCAGCCGACCCCGCGGGCTGGACGTGGAAGTCGGCGGACTTCAACGCGACCTACAACACGCCCGGCTCCAACAACGACGAGGTGAAGGCCGCGCTGAGCATCCCTACCGCCGGCACGTATCGCTACGGCTTCCGCTATCGCTTCACGGATGCGGGCGCTCCGTGGACGTACTGCGACCAGAACGGCGTGGCCGTGCCGCCCTCCGGCACCTATGGCTCCGTGACGGTGCTCGCGGGACCGCAGACGGACCACGTCGTCATCAGCGAGTTCAGCGGCGGAACGACCGCGAACGCGCGCGATGAGTTCGTGGAGCTCTACAACCCGACGAGCGCCGCGGTGGACCTGTCCGGCTGGCAGCTCAGCTACAAGTCCGCCACTGGGACCACCTACAGCACGACGTACACCATCCCCGCTGGCAGGAGCATTCCGTCCCACGGCTACTTCCTGCTGGGTGGCACGGCCTACGCGGGGTCGCCCGCGGCGGATGTGACCCACAACATCGACGCGTCCTCGTCCACCACGGCGGGAGGCCACTTCCGCATCCAGCGCCTGTCGGGGACGGTCTACGTCGACGTGGACCGCGTGGGCTGGGGCACCGGGAACGCGCCCGAGGGCACCGCCGCGCCTTCGCACCCGGCCTCCGGTGGAAGCCTGGAGCGAAAGGCCATCGTCAGCTCCTCCTCCACCACCATGGCCGTGGGAGGCGCGCACGCCACGCGCGGCAACGGGCAGGACACGGACAACAACAGCGCTGACTTCGTGACCCGCGCGACGCGGCAGCCGCAGAGCTCCGCGAGCCCGGTCGAGTTCTTCCACTGACAGCCATGACGCGGAGGTGCCTGGAGTCCAGGGCACCTCCGCGTCTGTTGCACTGCTTCAGCCGTCACGCTCACGACGGAGGATCGTGGGCCTCCGGTGGGACGGCACGCGCGCGTCGGGGGGGGGCCTACTCCACCACCCGCTCCAGCTTCACGTCGTCAATCCAGAGCACCCAGTCTGGCACCGTGCCGACACCGCTCCCGCGCTCGACGGACACCGCCACCACCGCATCGCCACTCGCCGGCGCGGTGAAGGTCCGGGTGAGCAACTGCCATGTCGTGTCGACGCCATCCATTACATAGGAGAACGAGCTGTACAGGGACATCGGGTCCGCGCGCGCCTCCAGGCGGATGTAGTTGCCAAGAGACCCATCGTTAGACGTCGGGTCCGGACGGGTGAAGGACTCGCGCTGGTAGACGAAGGAGAGGCGGTAGCGCGCGCCCGGCGTCAACAGCCGCCCCGGGATGCGCTGGGTGATGCCCGGGTTGAAAGCCGTTTCCACTGAGTAGCTGCCGGTGCCGCGCAGCGCCCGGGTTCCCGAGTGGGCCCGCGCGTCGCTCACCATCCAGCGCTGCTTGTCCAAGGACGCGATGAACGAAGAGGGGGCTGCTCCGGGGACGTCTCCCTCGAAGTCTCCGCCCTGGACCAGGTTGATGACGGGCAGCGAGAGCCGCGCGATGTTGCTGCCCGCCAGGCGCCCGAAGTCGTTCATCACGAAGACCCGGTAGAAGTAGACCTCACCGGGACGCACGCTCTCGTCCACGAACCGCGCCGTGCCGGAGGCCATCCCCACGTGCACCAGCGTGCCAGTGCTCTCGTCGAGCGCCGCGCTGCTCGCTCGGTAGAGCTTGTACTCGCGGAAGTCAGCCCCTGAGTACGGGTTCCACGTCACCTCCGCCATGCCAGCACCGACGACCACGGGCTCCGCGAGCCGGGTGGGTCGGGGCAACCGGAGGTCCGCCACCTTGTCCGTCTCCGCCACGAGGTGCCGCTCGGTGAGCGCACCGTCCGCGTCCTGGTGACGCACGGTGAGTTCGTGCCGCCCCGAGGGGACGTCCAGCAGGAAGCGGCCCTCCGCGTCCGTCTCCGTGCTCGCGCTCGGAGAGGCGCTCAGGAACACAAGCGCGCCCTGGACAGGCACCCCCTCCTGCGTCACCTGCCCCGCCAACCCGCCGCCCGCCGTCGTACCACCACAAGCCAACACCACCACTGCGGACAACAACGTCCACGCTACGCTCACACGCACGGCAACCTCTCGTCTCTCCGGCCCGGTGAAGTGCTCTACCACAAACGCCGTGCGAGCCATTCATTGAGCCCTCCAGCGAACATGGAACCAAGAGAGCCATTCCGAGGTCCGGCGCGGCGTTCCGGTCCACGGAACGCCGCTGTCGCGCCGCACGAGCGCACCCCATGCGGCGCCCGGGCTCAGTGAGCGGTGTAGCTGGCGAACTCCCCTGCCCTGAAGGTGCGCAGCGTACCCAGGCCCACCGCCTGGCCCGTGCAGTCCTCGCTCTGGTACGCGAGGACCTGCTGGACGTTGCTCCAACCCACGAGCGAGTCGGCGTCGGCCGGGAACGCCGTGCAGCTCCCATCCGGGTGGGGCACGTTCGCGACCAGCCTGGTGAAGTTCCCCGCGTAGAACGAGAGTCCGGTTTCAGACAGCTGGCCCGAGGTCTGTGCCGCCGTCGCGGTGAAGGCGGCGCAGGCGAGTGCCACGGCGGAGAGAGCGAGCTTCGAACGCATATCTGATTCTCCAGTAAATCGTGGAAAACAGCATCGCCCAGCATGCCCCAGCCGAGTGGAGGCCTCAATCGCTGGTTGTCGAGGCGGCCGTGCGGCCTGGGACACCCGTCCCCACTCAGAGGAAGTCGTTGCCCTCCTGGTTCAGGGCATTCAGGACCTGCTGGTGGTCCGCGCGGAGCTTCTTCGCGGCCTGGCGAGGGTCCGGCGCGGAGGGAGGCAAGGCGCCATTGGAATGCACGAGGTTGCGCGACAGGTAGACGATCCAGGGGCCGCAGCTGTGCTGCCCGTCCTCCCTCCCCCCGAAGTTGTCATTCTGATAGGCGATGGTGCACCGCTCCACGAGGAGCTCCGGAAACGGCCGCAGCAGAGGCCCCAGTGGCGGCACGACCCCCGGGTTGAGCGGATCGATGTAGAGCACTCGCGCCTCTCGCCCCCCCAGCGCCGCTGCGCTCACCTTGATGTAGAACAGCCCCCAATGGTTGTTCTGGACGTTGTAGGGCAGGACGATGATGCGCGGTCCGCTGTCCTCGGCCATGTCATCCAGGACATCGTCGAACGCGTTGGGCCCCAGGCGACTGAGCTGGTGGCCGTTGATTCCGTGGCGCACGAAGACATCGGGCATATGCCCGATGTAGTGACACATGAGCCGGTAGATCTGACGGTCGGTGTAATAGTGATTGCCTTCGATCTTGTCGCCATTCGACTCGCGCTCAGGGTCCTTCTTCTTGGACTTCGGAGACGAGGGCGGCGAGCGCGGCGGCGGAGGCGACTCCTTGACGAGCTGCCGCTCCACCATGCCCACCATCGCAATCGCCTCGTCCTGCTCGTGGAGCGCGTCGAGGTTCTCCGGCGCCGACGGTTTGCTCAGCCGCTTGACCTTGCCCAGGTTGGCGGCGCTCATGAGCGGCGGATGCAGGCTCCCGTCCATCCCGCCGCCGAAACCACCGAAGACCGGCTTCGAGCCGCCCTTGCCCGGCAACAGGGGGGTCCCCGACTTGCCGAAGAACGAGGTCGACGCCAGGCCGCCCAGGAGCATGGAGCTCTTCATCCCGCCACCGAACAGCGAGGGGTAGAGCCCCATGCCAAGCCCCATGGGCGGGAACAGGCGTGGCTTTGGCTTCACCTTCACCGTCCGGGTCTTGCAACCGCCCACACACCCGGGATTGACACAATGCCGCCCCGAGTAATCCCACAGCGGCTCCCAATACGACTCCAGCAGGTCCTTCACCGCGGACTCTCCCTCCACCAGGTAGTTGAACTCGGAGAGGAAGCCCGGATAGAGATTGTCGGAGCCGACGACGTACGACTCGTCGTCGACAATCATGATCTTGGCGTGATTGCCCGGCGCGGAGGGGACCTTGTCGAACCGGGCGCCACTCGCCTTCTGGACGGACGCGAACGCGCTCCCGATGATGCCCTTGTCCGGAGCCACCGTGGCCAGCGAGGGCTGCTGCAAGGTCGCTGTGTAGCCCTCGGGTGTGAGCTCGGGCCAGAAATAGGTCTTTCCCTCGATGGTGCTCTCCTCGGGGACCTCCGTGAAGTAGAGGGGGGCGATGTGCAGCCGCTCCAAGGCGCGCTCCCGCACGTCCGCATCTGGCAGCAGGTCGTCGGTTTCCACCGCATGCGTCATGTAGTACTTGAACAACTCGAACGTCCGACACGCCCCCGAGCCGAACGAATACTGGTCTCCCTCGGCGCCCGCCCCCGCGTCCAGGGGTGAGACCACGACCTGGACGACCAGGTTCTGGTTCGCGAGCAGCGCCTCCATGATCCAATGGCAGACGACATGCGAGGACCACTTCTTCTTCCACGCGCTCACCAGGTCCATCTGCGACAACCGCAGGACGCGCCGGGCGCCCTTGATCAGCTCCTCCTTCATCAGCTCGGAGGCCTTCTCGTAGTCCAGCTCCAGACTCGAGCCCTTCCAGTACTTCCCGACCGACAAGACGCGGGTCGCCTTCTTGTACTCCCCCAGGCCGGCGTAGGAGCTGTACTTCTTCTCCTTGAACACCGGCAGCTCCAGCTCCTCCAAGGCCTGGAGATCAAACCTCCGGATGCCGTCGTCGTCCAGGTCCTCCTCGCCTGAGTCCGACAGGAGCCCCTCGCTGGAGCCAGGCTTCGGGGACCCGACCTCTTCTCCCCCGCCTCCACCATGCAGCCGCGCGAGGGCCGCATGGAGCTCGTCCCGGTAATCACTGGCATCCGACTCAATCAGCGGGTCCTTGAGCTCCCACTGCGTGCCGACGACCTTGTCACCGTTCTTCCAGACGCCGGCATCGACATCCAGATACTCCTTGGTGAAGACGTCGGTCCCGCACTCCCACATCTTGTTCAGGAACAGCTGCGCCCCCAGCGCCGCCTCGCCATGCATGACGACCGACACGTCATGGACGGGCGGATAGCTGGTGAACAGGTCCATGTTGAGGTTGTGGCCTCCCACCAGGGACTCGGCGCCATCCACCGCGATGATCTTCGAGTGATTCCAGGTCATCTTGGTGAAGTCATCGTCTCCCTCCGACACCAGCCAGCTCGGAAGGCTCGAGGCGAAGCTGGCATAGAGTCCGGAGACCAGCCCCTCCCGGAGGCGGTAGAACTTCCCCATCCAGATCTCCGGCTTGTGCTTCCAGTGCCGGGTCCGCGACCTCACCAGTCGAATCAGCGCGCCTTGGAAGTCGATGAGCGGGGGCGCCGTGCCATTCATGATGAGCATGGGCGTCTGCCCGAACAGGAACCGGAACTGGGTGCGCTTCGTGCGCCCCATGTCCTCGGTCAGCGCGGCATCCATCGCCCCCAGAATCACCTTGGCCCATTCGGGGTCCGGGCTGTTGAGCGAGGCCACGTCGCACCGGAACTTGGACTTCTGGATGATCTCGATGATGGCTCTCTCGAAGTCCTTGGTGCGCTTCTTGGCCTGGACCATGATGTCCGGACCGAAGTCGAGCCCCCAGACGCGAGGCGTATCCAGGACCCTCACGTAGCTCGGCCCGCTCAACTGATTGAAATAGCGGGGGTCGATCTTGCTTCGCACATCATCAATCTGACTCATTGTCTCCGCACTCCTCGCCTGAGCTGTCCCTGCCCCTCGGA
Source organism: Myxococcus qinghaiensis (assembly GCF_024198215.1). Classification (GTDB taxonomy): domain Bacteria; phylum Myxococcota; class Myxococcia; order Myxococcales; family Myxococcaceae; genus Myxococcus; species Myxococcus qinghaiensis. Next base: position 10,500 of record NZ_JAKCFA010000049.1, on the reverse strand, counting down.
AGCCACGCCTTGACTCACAGGAACGTCCAGTCCACCCATCCACCACCGGCCTGTTCGATGGTGCAGGGATAGGCCATCCTGTACGGGGGAGTGCCCACCACGTCCTCGAGGTAGTATTTGTCCCAGCCGAGACTGCCGTGGATGGAGGAGACGCGCCGGACGGACTGCCGCGTCACATAGCGGGACGTTCGCGTCTGGCCGCCCGCCATCGCGTCGAAATGAGAATGAGCCGTATGGATTCTCTTTCGCAGTTGCCTGACGGAGTCCTGGACCCCGCTCTTCGTGTGGAAGGTCGTTCCCCACCGGGTCAGGTAGCCCCGCGCCATCCGGTAGAGGAGCCGGGGGACGGCCGCGACCTCGTCGCTGAACTTGGCGGCGTCGTATTTGCCGTCGGTGGTGCCGATTCCCGCGACGGTGCCATGGCGGCCCCGGGTGGCGTAGAGCCGATACCGCTCGGGCTTGGGAAGGTCGGAGGCGAGGAGCGGGTCCGCCAGCTGGCGCTTGTTCGCGAGCGTCTGCCACGTGTCCCCCAGCCCTCGGCCCTCGATGACCGCGTGGGCCTCCTGCCCGGTCATCCCCGCGTTGGGCCGGGGAATCACCGCGCTGAAGCCCTCGTCCAGGTGGTCCCAGGCGTAGACTCCGACATAGTTGACGACATTGGGAGGCAGCTGGGTCTGGATGCTGTACCACTCGCCAGTCCCTGGAACGGGGTCGATGGCGAAGATGTTGATGGGGATGTCGCGACAGGCGGGCCCCCCATAGGCATACAGGAACCAGGCGGCCATGATGGATTCGACGGCGCCACGGCTGTGCCCCACGAAGTTGTACTGCTCCGCCCCGCTGGCGGCGGCGCTGCTCGCGGCATGCAGCGCGAGCGCCGCATCAGCCCAGCCCGTCGCCTGGCCCATCATGGACCGTTGGTTGCCTTTCGAGTAGCGCTGGGCGTACTTGCGCAGCTCTCCCGGCGCGTTGGGCAGGCTGCTGTCCAGCGGGTCGCAGGTGTCCGTCTGGTGGTGCCAGTCGTTCTCGCCGACGCCGCGCACGGTGATGCTCTTCTTCGTGTCGTGAAGGCCGGCGCCAATCTCCATGTGGAGCCGGACCGGGATGTAGCCCGTGCCCTTGTCGAAGATGTCCTTGTCGCTGATGAGGCGCCGCTCGTTCTTGGCCAGGAACCCGAAGTACTTGTAGTCCCAGTAGCGAGTGACCTCGCCCTCGTCCCGCGCGCAGGCGGTTCCACAGAAACACACGGTGTACACACTCGGCATGCCGCCCCCCAATCCACGTTTCGTGCCGTGGACGCGGCGATGTTTCACCGCTCGCGAGGGTGCCGCTCAGGACCCGCGGCGAGAGCCCATCGGACGGTCTTCCGCTGGGGGAATCACCAAGGTCGCATGCGCCCAGGGAGCTGCGGGCCTGGACGCGCGAACGGCCACGACGACCTGACAAGGTGAGTGCGTTTCAGCCCATGACTCGGAGTGCGTGGCGACGTGTCTCTTCCGACCCCGCGCACCGGGGTGAAGCGGGCCCCGCGCGCATGCCGGAAGCGAGCCCTGCGTTCCGGCCGGACGCCGCCGCGTCCTTTCAGACCGCGCGGCGCCAGTGGAGGCGCCCGCCCTCCTGGAGGCTCAGCTCATCTTCTCCAGGAGGACTCGCAGCTCCGCCTGCTGGGTGGCGCTCAGCCGCCCGAGCCTCTCGCCGAACGCCTGGGAGAGCAGCGAGGTCCCCTGCTGCATCACCTTGCGACCGGCCGGGGTGAGCTGCAGCCGGTGCCGCCGCAGGTCCACGGTGTCAATTTCACGGCGCAGGAAGCCCGCGGCCTCGAGCCGCTTCACGTACAGCGTCACCGACGGCTTGGGGATGCAGAGGGACGCCGCCAGCTCGGCCGGGTAGGGGTGCGCGTCCACGTCCGCGAGCACGAACAGCTCCTTCGTCTCGAGGCCCAACGCGGTGATGTCGGAGGCGACACTGGAAATCACCGCCATCAACAACCGGTGGTTGAGCGACCAGATTCTCGCCGGGTCGATTTTCGACATGGCTCCTTGCGCGGAAATTGGTTCAGCATTAACCCAATTCCATCTTGAACTAATTCGCCGTCCCCACAATGTAACACGCCTGGGAGTCCCAAATGCCTCTGGACCACTACGTGACGCTCGGCCGTTCCGGCCTGCGCGTGAGCCCCCTCTGCCTCGGTGCCATGACGTTCGGTGAAGACCTGGGTTGGGGGTCCAGCGTCGAGGAGTCCCAGCACATCATCGACCGGTACATCGAGCTCGGCGGCAACTTCATCGACACGGCGAACTTCTATACGAAGAGCCACTCCGAGAAGATCATCGGTGACCACGTCGGGCGGCACCCGGCGCGGCGCGACAGGCTGGTGATTGCCACGAAGTTCAGCGGGAACCTCTATCCGGGGGACCCGAACGGCGGAGGCTCCGGCCGCAAGTCCATCATCTCGGCGTGCGAGAACTCGCTGCGCCGCCTGCAGACCGACTACATCGACCTGTACTGGCTGCACAACTGGGACATCCACACGCCCATTGAAGAGACGATGGCCGCGCTCGAGGACCTGGTGCGGGCCGGCAAGGTCCGCTACCTCGGCGTCTCGGACACGCCCGCGTGGAAGATTGCCCAGGCCAATGTGATGGCGCACTTCCGGGGCTGGTCCTCGTTCGTCGGGTTGCAGATTGAGTACTCCCTGCTGGAGCGCAGCGTCGAGCAGGAGCTGGTGCCCATGGCCCTGGAGCTCGGGCTTGGCATCACCCCGTGGTCGCCCCTCAAGAGCGGCGCGCTCAGCGGCAAGTACACCCGCGCGAACGCCGGAGAATTGAAGGGGGACCGGGGTGCCTTCATCCACTCGTACCTGAACGAGAAGACCTACGCGCTCGTCGACGCGCTGGAGGTCATCGCCCGCGAGCACAAGAGCACCGTGGCGCGCGTGGCGCTGGCCTGGGTGCAGGCGCAGCCGGGCGTGAGCTCCACCATCATCGGCGCGCGGCGGCTGTCGCAGCTGGAGGACAACGTGGGCGCCCTCTCGGTGAAGCTGACGGCCGAGCAGCTCGGCCGTCTGGACACGCTCACCAAGCCGACCTTCGGCTTCCCCCAGAGCATGCAGCCCATCTTCCCCAGCATCCACAACGGGGGCACGACGGTGAACGGCGTCTTCATGGAGGCGTCCGCCTTCGGCGTGGTGAAGGGCGAAAAGCCCTACTAGCCACCCGCGCTCAGCGGCCGCCGAGCAGGCCGCCCAGCATCCCACCCAGCCCGCCACCGGCGTCGCCGCCACTGGCGCCTCCGGTGAGCATGGGAAGGACGGAGAGGACCTTGCCGACGAGCGCGGGGTCCAGCCGTGACTTGAGGAAGTCGAGCAGCAGCGGAGCGACGAGGGCGGCCTTGCTCGCATCCAGGTTGAAGCGCCCGAGCAGCGAGACGACAGCGGCCACTTCAGCGCCTTGCGCCGCGGCGCCGCCCAGCGCGCCCATCAATCCTCCCGCGCCACCCTGCCCTCCCATGAGTCCGCCGAGCGCGCCCATCAGCCCGCCATCTTCCGGCTCGGCGGGAGGCGCGGCCTGCTGCCACCGGTCCATCTCCGGGATGGCCTGACCCAGCTGGTTCGCGGTGTCCGGGCCAAGCTTCTCCTTCACCGTCCCCTGCACCAGCTTCAGCAGGCCGCCCGCGAGCCCCTGCGCCTGGGTGCCATCGACTCCGAGCTGCTGCGAGAGCTGTCCGATGAGGTCCATGTCGTGTCCCTTCGTGTCCGTGTGGAGAAAGACCCCTTCCTAGCGGGCCCGGCGCCGCGCGTGTAGCGGGCTATGAGAAGATGCGTCGTCCGCGCGGCATCCCCCCATCGACCGATGCCTGCTGCCGCAACCCCGCGCGCGTCCGCCTGACAATTCCTACAAATGCATGAGGCCTCGCACCTCATGCTCCATCCAAAAGGAAGCTGTCATGCTCAAGCGTCTCGTCACGGCGTTGCCGAAGTCCGTCCCGAATGCGCGGCCCTACTCCACCCGCCCGCCCACGCACCTGCCTGCCGCGCCCACGAAGAGCCCCGCGCGAATCGCGCAGGAGACTCGCGCTCGCAACAACAGTCACGACTTGATGAGCGACATCATGGGCGCCGAGGACCGCCGGCACGGGGGCCACAATCTCCAGACGCCCCGGCTGCGTCCGGACGTCCTGCTCTCGCGGCGGGACAACCATCCCTTCAAGCCCATCCAGCCGGAGTTCGGGACGCACAAGGCGGCCATCGACGCGAAGGGCACGCTCTTGCCCGTGGACAAGGACGGCGCGACGCCCGCGGCGCTGCACGTCGACGGCAAGCAGGAGTACAAGGAGAAGAGCCCCTTCACGTCCTTCAGCGGCCTGCCGACGGGCGTGGATGGGACGGCGCCCCACCAGCTCGTCGACAAGCCGATGTATGGGAAGAACCTCATCGTCACCAATCCCTCGCAGGAGCCCCGGGGCGGCGTGGTGCTGGACCCGTTCGACATCCAGCGCGACATCCGGACCCACCCGGACGCCGCCCTGGACGAGACGGCCGTGCTGCGCAGCCAGCCCCGTCCCCAGCCCCTCTGGCAGCCCACCGCCGAGGAGCGGGCGCTGATGCCTTCGGTGGGCGTGGACCCCACGCAGTCCAGCTTCACCTACCGCGAGCGCGCCATGGTGAACACGGCGAGGGACCAGGAGTACCTCGTGAAGGGCCCCATCCGGGAGTTCACGCTCCAGGTGCCAGGCAAGGACAGGGCCCTCCAGACGCTGTCCCGGGATGAGCTGCTCGAGCGGGCCCGGCAGGAGCACGCCCTGAAGAAGCCGCTCTGAGCAGCCCCAAGGCCGCTACAGCTCGTGGGTGATGAGGAGCCCGCGCGTCGCGTCCACGAGGTACACGTAGCCGTCACCGGGGATACGGACCCCGAAGGTGCCTTCGAAGAGGCCGTGCCCGCGTCCCGGGTCGGCCTCGCGGAAGGTGTTGAGGTGGGCGACCTGCCTCGGCTGGGTGGGGTTCGACACGTCCAGCACGCGCAGGCCCTCGTGGTACCAGGCGACGTAGAGCAGGTGGCCCCGCAGGAGCAGGTTGTGCATGGACACGGTGGGCCGCATGCGGTGGGTCCCAATGAGGGAGATGTTCGCCGGGTCCGTGACGTCGAGCACCCTCACGTGAGAGCCATTGAACTCGCCCCCCTCGAAGGCGATGGTGCGGCCCGCGAAGGTGCCCACCGCGCTGTGGTGCGCATAGCCGAGCACGTCTGGCCGGAAGTAGTCCCCCAGGTGGCGCACGTCGTTCAAGTCGGTGACGTCCATGATGGAATAGCCAGACTCCGCGTTGCTGATGTAGAGGCGGCCCTGGTAGGCGAAGACGTCGTGAGGGCCTCCGCTGAAGCCTCCCGGTGTCGGCGTGACAATCTGGAGCAGCGTGGGCTCCAGGGGCTTGGAGACGTCATAGACATACGTGCCGGTGCCGGGCGCATTGGCATACAGCCGGTCTCCGTCGACGAGCACGGTGTGGACGGTATAGGGGCCCTCGGCCCGGCGGACGAACACGGGATTGGCCGGGTCGCGGATGTCGAAGATGACGAGCCCCGAGGCATTGCTGGCGATGTAGAGCGCATCGTCCTTGGCCCAGACGCCGTTCCAGTCCGTGTCGTCCGGCAGGGACAGCGTCTTCTTGAGCACGGGGTTGCGCCTGTCTTTCACGTCGAAGACGCTGAGTCCGCCCAGCTGGGGCGAGGCGTTCAGCGAGACGACGTAGGCGTGCTCCTTGGCGACGAAGAGGTCCACGGCCCTGCCGACGGGCGTGGCGGCCTCCGACACCAGCGAGAGGCCCCCAGAGGACTCGCCCTCCCCGGCGGCCCAGGTCATGCGCTGGGCCACGAAGGTGCCGAGTGTCTTGCCGAACCGCGCGTCGCTGGAGCAGGACACGTAGCAGCCGGTGATGACGCCGGGCTCGGGGACATGGCAGCCGGCGAGCGCGGTGGTGGTGATGAAGGTTCCCGAGGGAATCGCGAGGCTGCGTCTCCCCGCGAGGAAGAACGTGCCGCCCTCCGTCACGCGGGCGACGAGCGGCCCGTTGTTCATGGCATCCGGCGTGCCGTCGGCGTGGAGGCGGACGCTGACGGTGTTGCGGGAGATGAGGGTGGTCGTGGGCTGGCCGGGCCGCACGCGCATCTCCCCTCGGAGGTTGACCTGGAAGATGCCCTGCCCGTCCGCGCCGGAGAGCTCCTGCGGCGAACAGCTCGACAAGTCGAAGGCCGTGAGGCTCTCGCAGAGGAGCGGGTCCAGGCTCTCGGGATTGATGAACTGGCACGCGTCATGGCGACCGGCCTCCACCAGGTCGCCCAGGTCCTCCAGCGGAGTGGAGGTGCCGTCCCACGGCGGGGGTCCGGCGTCGACACCACCGGGGGTGGGAGCGTCGTCACAAGCGGACAGGAGGCAGCAGAGCACGACGCAGAGCGAGCGCCATGCTCCACGTGAGCAGGGAATAGTCTTCATGAGGACCCCAGGATGGAGCCACCCGCGAAGGCGGGTGGTCATCCCGGGTACGACGCGGGAGTCGCCATGTTCCCCGCCAGGCCACCGATGCTTGCCGGATGACCACCGACTCCAAGCCCATCCGCCGGGCCGACACACCTCGAGGCCCGTTGGTCCTACCCTTGCAGTTCGCGCGGGCGTCGCGTCACTTCACCTCGACGCCCGGCTGCTGCCCCAGGCCCAGGTCAATCCACCCCGGCATGTTGTAGCTGGCCGTCGTGCCGTCCGTCCTCGTGGCCAGCGGGTTCTGGTCCACGTGGCCCGCGGCGCCCAGGCTGATGAAGAGCGTCGTGGGCATCGACTCCGGAGTGGCCTCCATCAACGTCATCGTGGTGACGGGCACATCGGGCAGGTAGTCGTGCGTCGCGTCGAAGTCGCGATACGCGGTGAGCCAGGCCTCGTGGCTGTAGCCCGGGTCATTCGGCGTCATCGCCAGCGTGGCGAAGGGCTCGCCCTCGGCCTTGAGCTTCTGGCGCTGAGCGGCGAGCGTCGCCGGGTCGCTGGAGTCCGCGAAGAAGCCCACCACCATGTCCTGCGCCTGCCGGGCGGCGACGTTCTGGACGTTCGCCAGTCCCTCCGCGCCCGTCACGGTGATGGTGGTGTACTCGGTGCTTCCGTACTGGAGGATGTCCATGCTCATCCCCTCGAACTTCCGCGAGCCGTCGGGGTTGAGGGAGAACTGGATTTCGAACGAGTTGTCGGTGCCCGCCACCTTGCCCTCGGCCGTCACCGTCGTCTGGCCGTTCACCGTCGTCACCGTCTCCGTCAGGCTCTCATCCCAGAACTGGTGCTCGAAGCCGACGAACTTCGTCAGGTTCAGCTCCGCGCTGAGCGAGCCCTCCTGGGACCAGGTCTGCTGGGTGCGCACGTCCAGGACGCCCGGGCCCGTCTGCGTGGGGAGCGTGCCTTCGCGCACGAAGGTCTCATAGGCCGTGCGGCCCTCGGGCGTGCCCAGGTCGAACTCCACGCTCGCGGAGTTGCCCTGTGAGTAGCTGTGCTCGGAGCCGATGCCGCCGCCCACCTTGTGTCCCTTGATGGTCAACTCCAGGCCCAGCTCCAGCTTCGAGGTGAGCGTCTCCTCCGGGCCCACCGTCACGCGCACCGTGGTGTCTCCCGTGCGCTCCACCGCCACCGACTGCGTCTGCTCCTTGCCGTTCTCCCCACTGAGCTTCAGCGGCCCGATGGACAGCCCGTTCGACGTCGTCACGAAGTCGGAGGCATCCACGACCAGCTTGCTGCCCGGCGGCAGCGCCAGCGGGTCGCTCAGCGTGGGCACCTGGAAGCCGCCGGGGTTCATGATGAGCTCGCCGATTTCTCCCTCGGTGAGCGCGAGCTCGAAGCTGACCGACTTCTTGCTTCCGGACTCCGCGCCCACCTCCACGCCGAACGGGCCCACTTCGCCGGCCTCGACTCCCGCGCTGCCCTTGAGGCCGCCGGTGGCCTCGAACGTGACGGTGATGAGGTGGCGACCGTCCGCGGTGGGCTCCGTGGGGTTCCAGCTCAGCTTGACCTCCGTCTCCGCGTAGGCGCCGCCGCTGATGGTGCCCTTCAGCTCGCCCTTCTTCTTCTCGCCTTCCAACGGCTTGAACTCAGCCTTGATGCCCACCTTGATGGTGCCGTCGGTGGAGATGCCGATGGACGGCGCCAGGTTCACCAGCTCCTTCGGCTTCTCCGGCTCCGCCGCGCCCCCCGTCGCCGCCGCCGCGCCATCCGCCACCGGGCGACTCGCGGCGCCCGTCAGGCCGAAGCCGTGGATGAGCGCCTCGCGCGCGGGGCCCGGAGGCACGGACAGGATGCGCGCGAGCTGCGCGTCCGGCACCGCCACGGGCTGTCCATAGGACGCGTGCGTCGCCTTCCACTCGGCGAGATTCGCGTACGTCTTGCCGGGCTCGTTCGGGTCGACGATGGCGCCGCCCGGCTTGCGCACCAGCGCATGGCCCACGCTGTCGCGCGAGTCGCCAAGCAGCAGCACCTGGTCCCCTGGCTTCGACAGGCTGTTGGCCTTCTCCAGGCAGTTGGCCTTGCCGTCCCCCAGCACCTCCGTGCGCAGCGTGCTCGCGCCGCCAGACAGGTCCATCGTGGGACGCCGACCCGACTGGAAGCTGCTGCGCGCCGAGTGGCCCGCCGGCTCCTGCTTGGGCGCGGGAGGCGGAGGGGGCGGCGGCGGAGGGGGCGCGGCGGCGACCTTCGGCTGAGGCACGGCGAAGGGTGTCGGGGTGTCGGCGCGGCGAATCGGGGCCATGGACTCTCACTCCTGGGAGGCGGGCTGCGGGCGCGGGTAAAAAAACCAATCGACCAGTTTGTTTAGCGGATTCTCCGGCTGTCCGGGCGAAAGTTGCTGCCAGTGGTCAATTTTCCGTCTGGAGCGGATGCCTCATCGCGCCCGCAAGCCCGCTATCCTTGAAAAACATGCTTAACCAACATGGCGTGACTCAAGGAGACGAGATGAACACCAGGACAAGCAGCCTCCAGCGGACGACGCGGGCCGCCCTCCTTCCAGTGCTCCTCCCCCTGCTGTCGCTGGGGACGGGCTGCGGCGGCTCGGAGCCTGGGGACACCCCGGAGGCTTCGCTGGCCACCGCGGCGCAGGCCGCCTCGGACGCGAACCTCCATGACTCCTTCACCCGCGCCGACAGCACCACCAGCCTGGGGAGCCTGGAGCAAGGCGCCCAGGCGTGGAGCCTGACTCCCTCCAACAGCGCCTGGGGGGTCGCCTCCGGCCGCGCGTTCCTCACCCGGGACGACGGGAGCTGGCTGGACCACTACGCCACGGTGCAGGGCACCGCCAACGTGCGCGTGCTGGTGACGCTGTCCACGCCAGGCCAGTACTCCGGCCTCACCTTCCGCTTCGTCGACCGCGCCAACTGCTGGAAGCTGGCGACGGACACGGGCCAGGGAAGGTACTTCCTCACGAAGTTCGTGGGCGGGACGCAGTCCTTCCCGCTGCAGATTTCACAGGCGCCCGTCGCGGGAGACGTGCTGGAGGTCCGCGCCAGCGGCACCCGCATCGACGTGTACATCAACGGAGTGCTCAAGGGCGGCGTCACCGACGCGGACCACCAGTCCGCCACGCGCGTGGGCCTGCTCGCGAGCCAGGACAACCTCGCGCGCTTCGACGAGTTCAGGGTCTACACGCAGGGGACGCGTGACGCCACGCTGCAGCCGTTCCGCTCCAGCTCGGTGTGGAACCTGCCCATTGGCCAGGGCGCGACGTACGCGGACACCACGGACCCGGCGACGCGGGACTTCATCGCCACCAGCCTCCAGGGCGTGTCCATCACCACCTGGGCCAACTGGAACGAGTACTCGCACCCCATCACCTTCGCGTCCGCCAGCGATCCGCGAGCGACGGTGACGGACTACAACGACGCGTCGCGCAGCGGCATCTACAACGTGCCCGCCACCGCCCCCATCGCGGCAGGCTCCGACAAGCACATGCACATCATCAACCCGGCGAGGTCGCACATCGACGAGGCCTGGGCCACCACGCGCCAGTCGCCCACGGCGTACCGCGTGGGGCGCCACCACCGCATCGACCTCTACGGCACGGGCCTGGGGCCCCAGGCTGGCGTGCGCGCGTACGGCGGCTCCGCGGTGGGCGGCCTCATCCGCGCGTGGGAGACGACGCCCACGCACGCGAAGTACACGGGGAAGATTCAGCACGCGCTCGCCGTCGCCTTGGACCGCGTGCAGCTCTATTACAGCTCCGGGTGGAGCGGCTACGACGCCAACGGCTACGGCACCGCGAAGGGCTACGTCTGGCCCGCCACCGAGCAGGACTGGGGCAGCGAGACGACCTACAAGGGCCAGGTCCCCATGGGCGCGTACTTCGCCATTCCGCCGTCCGTTGCGTATTCCGGCGATGGTGAGCACCCATTCCAGCTCAAGCCGAGCAGCCGTTCCGGCCATGGCGAGCAGTCGGAGCGTCAGCGACGCTGGGACGTTCTCTCACTTCACCTGCTTGCGAGCCTTCGT
>NZ_JAKCFA010000048.1 GCF_024198215.1 Myxococcus qinghaiensis | reverse complement strand
GCCCTCCGAAGCCCCAGGCCCTTCCGAACGCCGTCTGGATAAACAACCCCGCGCAGCTCCCCAGCTCACAGACAGCTGCGCACTAATCTCTCAGTTTCACTGTCTCATTCACGTTGACAGGTTCCGTCTCGCCTAACTGGGAGAGCAGGAAGCGCTCTCCCTCGGTAGGCGGCGTGGTGAGCCTCTGGATGTTCTCAAAGGTGGGAAAGAAGAGCGCCATGTTAGTGCCCCCAGCAGATGGTGACGATAGTCCTGTCCCTGGCGACATGTCGCTGCTCAACACGCCTGGGGCGGTATGGACCCTCGCCGCTGCACGGCACGCCAGCGGCAAGCGGGAAGTCGTCATCGGCGACCAGCGGCCGGTGCACGAGGCAATCACCTACGTGGAGAGTCACGGTGAGCGGATGCACTACGCGGAGGCACGAGCGCGGGGATTGCCCATTGGCCGTGGCAACGTGGAGGCCACCCGCAAATCCCTGGTCGCCCTGCGCATGACGCGCCCGGGGGCGCGCTGGACGGAGGAGTCCGGCCAGCACATTCTGGACCGGCGCGCCCTGGTGATTTCGGAACGCTGGGACGCCGCCATGAATCTCACGCTCGCGCCACAGCGTGCAGAGGCGCGGCGCGCCGCGTGTTCAGGATGAGCGCCAGCTCCTCTTCAGCTTAGCCTTCATCGCGCATGCCGCCCGGGCGATGCGCAACCGCGAGCTGATGGTCTCCGGTATCATCGCGAGAGTGATGGGCTTAGCGCTGGGGCTCGCCTTGTCCTAACTCCTACGGCCGTCGCGTCAGTCGCTGAGCCAGAACAGCTTGTTGCTGCTCCTCAATGCACGTTGCAGGAACTCCTGGAACGACCCGGCGATCTGTCGAACGTGCAGCGGATAGGTTTCGTGAAACGCATCCAGCAGTGGATACGGGCCGCCGGGCTGCGCCACATCAACGAGCACGAAGTCGCTGTCCTGGCAGTAGAGGAGGGTGTACCAGGAGGCCGCTCCCATGGAGTCATCGTCCTCCCCTCGCATGCGAACACGAGCCCGCTCGATTTCGGAGAGCGAGAGGATTCGGTACTTCGCGTCCGGCCTGCGCCGGAACAGCGTGGCGCCGTCGCAGTGGAGGTAGAACGCGCGTAAGTCCGAGTCCAACCTCCATCCGACTTTTTCCTCGAAGTCGGCGACCTGCGCGGCCGTCGCCGGTGGGTTGGGAAAATGGTCGCGCGACAGTTCTTCGAGCAGTGTCTGCATCTGCTTAGTCCACGTAGGGCCTGGTGGGGCCCACCAAGTGCCATTGTCCCGTGCGCCCGTAGCATGCCGGGTACGCTTTGTTGATGACGCCATGTACAGCGGATGGGACGGGTAACAGGTTGTTGCGTGCCGTGGGATGGCCGCCATGCCACAGGTCGTGGACGTGGTGTCCGGTCCAGTAGTCGCCACCGCTCTGTGGCCATGCTCCGAACTCAGTAGCCCATTCTTCTCGGAACCCCTCTCGGGCGTTGTCCCATCTGTCGCGCTGGCGCTGCACATCGTTGATGGTGGGGTAGTCGCAGCAGCAGTGGGTGATCGCGAGACGTCCGCCTGCTTCAGCGGGCATCGCGAGGAACCGCCCCGTCCAGTCGCCCTTGATGTCCGCGAGCCAGATGCACCCGCTTAAGGTATGTCCTTCCGCGGCGCATCGTCGTTCGCACCGCGCCATCCACTGCGCATTGCATTGCCAAGGCCCATAGTAGATGGCCCAGTTCACGAACCCGCCCGCCGCGCTTGGGATTGTAGGACCCACCCATTTGGCCGAAGCCGGGCTGTGCCAACGGCGCCGATGGTGGCCGAACCGCAACCGTCGAGGGCGAATAGGAGGGGCAGAAATGCGGCACACAGCGGAAGATGAAAGGTGCGCACCTCAACCTGGATACCAGGGAAGCCCTAAGTCAGTCATTCCCTGAGTGGCTCCCTGTCACTGCGCCACCCCGTCAGGCCGCTTCTTCCAGTATCTCCAGCGCCTCCCGGACCCCGGGGAGCGCGGACAGCAACTCCAGCTCCGCCGTCTGCAGCACGGAGACTCGCTTTCCGGAGAGGCGCTCCATCGTCAGCTCGATGCGGTGGTCCCCCGCCGCGTTGACGCGCCGGAAGATGCGGGCCCTCCGGCCCTCCGCCCGACAGGCGAGGATATCCTTCTGGAGACTGCGCAGACGTCGGACCACCTTCAGCGCCATCCGCCCCTCGGGGGTGTCGAAGGTGTGGAAGTGCCGATTACGCGACAGTGGCTTGCTGGGGTCATGGAGCCTCTCCACGAGGCGCCGAACGAATGGGTCCATCGACGTGGGAGGATAACATCCAGTACCCTCCCGCTCAGCGATGCCCTGGCGAATTCGAACCCTTCCCTGGACCCTGGCGCTCCTCCTCCCGCTTGCTTGTAGGGAACCGGAGGTGGCCGCCGTCCAGAACCGTGCCCAACAGGCACAGTCCGCCCTCGGTGAGGCTCGCGCCCAGCTTGCCAACGGGCAGGCGCTCCCCGCACTCGCGGCCCTCAAGAAGGCCGCCACCGCCGCCCCCGACAGCGCCGAGCCCTACCTGCTCATGGCCGATGCCCACCTCATGAACAACAACATGGGCGCGGCCATCATGTCCCTCAAGCAGGCCGAGGCCCTCATCCCCGGCACCGACCCCACCATCCAGAAGCAGCTCGCCGAACTCTACCTGAGCAACGGCAACACCGCCGAGGCCCTCACCATCCTCTCCACCCTGCGCGACTCCGGCCTGCTCACGGAAGCGGACGTGCTCGGCCTCGCCCGGCTCCAGGCCCGCGAGGGCCAGATTGACGCCTCCTTCGCGACGCTGGAGAGCGTCCTGCGCGACAGCCCGGATGACCCGGAGGCCAAGGCCATGGAGGCGGAGGTCCTCCTCATGAAGGGCGACGAACTGCTCGCCGCCAACCTCATGGACAAGCTGCTCCAGCAGAACCCCGCGCACACCTCCGCGCGCCTGCTGCGCGCCCGCTACTTCCTCGTCAGCGGCGTGCCGCAGATGGCCGAGGCCGACCTCCAGGCCGTCGAAGGCAAGGACGCCAACCGCGGCGACGTCGTCATGCTGCGCGCCCGCGCCCTGCTCGCCCAGGGCCGCCCGGCGGACGCCGAGGCCGCCCTCAAGCCCCTCATCGACGTCGAACCCCAGAACGCCGAGGCCCTCGCCTGGATGGCGGAGACGGTGCTGGCCCAGGGCCGCCGCGCGGACGCGCTCGCCCTGGTGGACCGCGCCCTCCAGTTCCGTCCCCGCCTCGCTCGCGCCCTCTACGTGCGCGGCCGCGCCCAAGAAGAGGCCAAGGACTTGAAGGGAGCCGAGGAGAGCTACCGCTTCGCCCTCAGCGCCGAGCCCCGCTTCGCGCCCGTGCACACCCGGCTGTGGCGCCTGTTCCTCCAGTCGGAGCGCAAGGTGGACGCGTACTCGTCCCTGGAGCGCCTGCTGGCCCTGGGAGAGGCCTCCCAGGAGGAGAAGGTCGCCCTGGCCAGGCTCTCCGCTCAGCTCCAGACGCAGATGGCCCGGGCCACGAAAATCATCGACGAGGCCCTCAAGCGAGAGCCCGGCAACGCCGAGTACCTCGAGGTGAAGAAGGCCCTCGAAGCTGTCGCGCCCAAGCCGAAGAAGAAGCCGACCGGCCCCCTCATCATCCGCGGCGGTCGCCGGTAACGAGCAGCTTCGCGGTGGGCGCTCCGGGCAGCCCCGGCGCCTCCGCCACCACGCGCTCCAGGGCCTTGAGCCCCTTCTTCTGCCCCACCGCGACGACGGTGAGGTTGTCCCGGTGGAAGTAGCGCCGGGCCACTTCCCGCACCCGCGCGGCGGACTGCGAGTCCACCAGGTCCGCCCGGTGCTCGAAGGTCTCCGGCACGCGGAACAACTCCGTGCCGCCGAACCACCCGGCCAGCTCCCCCGGTGAGTCCTGGGAGAACTCCAGCAACATGCGGTGGCGGCGCTTGGCCCGCACCAGCTCCTCTTCGCCAATCTCCTCGTCGCACAGCGCGCCCAGCACGCGGAACGACTCGGCCACCACCTGCGCGGCCTTCTCCGGCGCGCTGGCGGCCTCAATCTCGAACAGGCCGGAGTCGTGGTAGCCGTCCAGCGACGCGTGGACCGAGTACGCCAGCCCCCGCTTCTCCACGATTTCGAATGGCAGCCGCGAGGACAGGCCGTCATCCAGCACGCGCCGGATGATCTGCAGCGCGGCGTAGTCGTCGTGCTGCTCGGGCACGGTGCGGAAGTTGAGGCGGAACTCCGTCTGCGACTCGTCGTGGGAGACGAAGTGCAGCCGGGGCCCGGGCGCGATTTCCGGCGGCGGCGCCTCCGTACTGGCCAGGCCCCGGGGCAGGTGCGCGAAGGCGCGCTCCGTCAACTCGAGCACCTCCTCGCGGCGCACGCGGCCGGCGGCCGTGACGACCAGGTTGCCGGTGACGTAGTGCCGCGCGAAGTGCTCCAGCACCTGGTTGTGCGCGAGCGCGGAGACGGACTCGCGCGTGCCCGCGATTTTCAGGGCCAGCGGGTGGTCGGGGAAGAGCAGGTGCTTGGAGAGGTTGTCCAGGTCGATGTCGCGACCCTTCTCGTCCACCTCGTCCAGCATCTCCTCGAGGATGATCTGCCGCTCGACTTCCATGTCCGTGAGGCGCGGACGGGTGAGCATGTCCCCGAGGATGTCCAGGCCCACGCGCATGTGCGCGGGGTGCAGCGGCGTGTAGTAGTAGCCGTGGTCCCGGGTGGTGACGCCGTTGAGGTTGCCGCCCACTTCCTCCACGGCGGCGTTCATCTTCACCGTGTCCGGCCAGCCCGCGCTGCCCCGGAAGAACAGGTGCTCCAGGTAGTGGCTGACGCCGTTGTTGGCGGGCGTCTCGTGGCGGCTGCCCGTGCGGACGTAGATGGCGAGCAGGGCGGTGTGGAGGTGGGGCGTCTCGATGGTGACGACGCGCAGTCCGGAGGGCAGCACGTCCCGATACGAATTGAAGCTCATGCGCGTGGAAGCCTTAACACGAAGGCCGTGCCCTGGCCGGGAATACTCTGGCAGGAGAGCGAGCCCCCGTGGGCCTGGAGGATTTGCTGACTCACCGCGAGCCCCAGCCCCGTGCCCCCCTCCTTGGTGGTGAAGAAGGGCTCGAAGAGGTGACGGCGTACCTCCTCCGTCATGCCCTGACCTGTATCCGTCACCGTCACCTCCACGTCCTGCTCCATGGGGCGGGTGGCGATGGTGAGCTGCCCTCCGTGGGGCATCGCCTCACGGCTGTTGCGCAGGAGGTTCAGGAAGACCTGGCGCAGCTGCCCCTCGTCGGCGAGCACGGCCGGCGTGGTGGGGGCGAACTCGCGCACCACCTCCACGCCCGCGCGCATCAGCTCCTCGCGAGAGAAGTCCAGCACGCCGTCCAGCACCGCCGTCACGTCGCGCGGGTCCAGGTCCGGCCGTTGGGGCCTGGCCATGCGCAGGTAGTGCTCGGTGACGTCCGCCAGCCGGTCCACCTCGTGGGTGACGGCGGAGAGCAGGTCCTTCACCTCGTTGGCCTCGTCGGGCGCGGGGAACGTGGCGCGCTCCACCGCGTCCCCGAGCAGCTCCACGTTGAGGCCGATGGACGACAGGGGGTTGCGCACCTCGTGGACGATTTGCGCGGAGATGCGGCCCACGGCGGCGAGTTGCTCGGCGCGCATCAGCGCCTCCGCCTGCGCCTTGATTTGCGCCTCGCGGGCCTGGAGCGAGCGGGCCATCTGGTCGAACGCTCGCGCCAGCACCGCCACCTCGTCGTGGCCCTTCACGCCCAGCTGCGCGCTGTAGTCGCCCTTGCCGATGCGCGACACGCCCTCGATGAGCGTCTTCACCGGGCGCAGCGTGCGGGCCGACCACGCGGTGGCGCCCAGGCCCAGCAGAATCGCCGCGACGGAGAGGCTGATGATGGCCAGACCTGTCTGGCGCTCGCGCTCCTCGGCGCCGTCCACGCGCTCGCGGATGCGGTTGGACAAGGACAGTCGCAGCAGCCGCAGCTCGCGGCCGATGGCGTCTTCCATGGTGAGCACGTCGGCGGTGGCGCGGTCCACCTGGGCCTTGTCCGGCGCCTGCGAGGAGAACGCGTCGAACACGCTCTCCGCGGCGCGGCCATACTCCTGGTAGCGCGAGTCCAGCTCCAGGAGCCTCGCCTCCAGCTCCTCGATGAAGGGCAGCTCGCTCGCCGGGGCCATGTCACGCAGCTGGGTGGCCCGCGCGCGCGTCGTGGCCAGGCGCTGGGAGATGAAGGTCGTGGGCACGTAGACGCGCGCCAGGCGGATGATGGCGCGCCGAATCTCCGCGCTGTCCTCCTCCAGCATGCGCGCGGTGTGGCGCTGCTGGTTGGCGTGGTTCATCTCCATCTCCGCCGCGTCCTGCGAGAGCTGGAGATAGCCCTGGCTCAACAGCCGGATTTCGAGCCGGTTGCGGTGCAGCTCCGCGACGCTGAAGAGCGACACCAAGCCGAAGGTGACGAGCACCACCGCGTAGCCCAGGAAGATGCGGGTGGCGAGGGAGAGCTTCATGCGCGCGAGGACCGTGCAACGGCCAGGGCGTCATCGCCAAGCGGCCCGCGCCTCGGGCTCGAGCAGCGCCGTCTTCCCGCCAGCCCCCCGGCGGGGCGACCGGCCGTCCTGGCCTCCTGAATCATGGCCCCGGAGGATAGCCCGAGGGCCCTCGTCCCGCCCGGGGACATTCGCGCAAGCCGGTGGCAATCGTCGTGAATGCCTCGGCGTAGGGACTCGCGTGGTGAACCCCCTCGCCCGTCCCTCAAGGAACCACGCCATGTTCTCCACGGCCCACGCCTCCCTGGGCGCCCTGCTGGTGCTGCTCGTGTTGCCCTCCTCCTCCAAGGCCGCGGAGCCCGCGAAGTCCGCCGTCGTGGCCCCCAAGGCCGAGGCCCCCGCTGACACCGCGTCGAGCCTGGTCGGCATCTGGGCAGGGGAGCCCGTCTTCGGGCCCGAGGTCCAGGGCGAGCTGACGGTGTTCCGCGATGGCGACACGTGGCGCGCGCGCATCGGCGGCTACGAGGCCCCCGGGCGTCTGGAGAAGAACCAGCTCACGGTCACGATGCCGGGAGGGCAGGGGGCGTTCCGGGGCGTCGTCGGCGCGGACGGCAAGCTCATCCGGGGCCACTGGGTGCAGCCGCGCGTCATCATTGGCGGCGTGCAGTACGCCACGCCCGTGGAGCTGCGCGCGCTCCAGAAGGGCGTGTGGCGGGGCAACGTGACGCCGTGGGCGGACCGCTTCACCCTGTACCTCGTCGTGTACACGCGGCCGGACGGCACCATCGCCGCGTACCTGAAGGACCCCGAGAAGGGCTTCGGCCGGCAGTTCGCGTTCAACGTCTCCATGCAGGGCAACGCCGTGAAGCTGACGGACCCGCGCGGCCCGACGACGCTGGAGGGCACCTTCGATTCGCGCTTCGGTCGGCTGACGGTGCCCATCCTCTTCCTGGGCCCCCTCCACTTCACGAGGAAGGAGCGGGAGCAGGCCGTGGGGCTCTACCCGCGCACGCCCGCGCCGGGAGCCTATGCGTACCGTCCGCCCGTCGCGGAGCAGGATGGCTGGGCGACGGCCTCGCTCGCCGACGTGGGCATGGACCTGGCGCCCATCGCCGCGCTGATGCAGCGCATCCTCGACACCGAGCCGGGCCCGACGCCGGGTGCGCTCATCCAGGGCGTGCTCATCGCGCGCAGGGGCAAGCTCGTCGTCGAGGAGTACTTCCACGGCTTCGACAAGGAGCGCCTGCATGACCTGCGCTCCGCATCCAAGACGCTGGCGCCGATTCTCGTGGGCACGGCGATGGAGCAGGGCGCGAAGCTCGCCCCCGAGACGCCCGTCTACTCGCTGTTCCCCGCGTACAAGAGCGCCGCGCCCGCGGACCCGCGCAAGGCGAAGCTCACGCTGGAACACTTGATGACGATGACGTCGGGCCTGGACTGCGACGACAACAACGACGAGTCCCCCGGCAACGAGAACACCCTCCAGGAGCAGGAGGGGGACTGGTACACGTACACGCTGGACCTGCCCATGGGCCGCGCGCCCGGAGAGCCGCAGGCGGTGTACTGCTCCGCCGGAATCAACCTGGTGGGCGGCGCTGTGCGCAACGCGACGGGGACGTGGCTGCCCGAGCACTTCGCGCGCACCGTGGCGGAGCCCCTCCAATTCCGCCGCTACGCGATGAACCTGATGCCGGATGGCGAGGCGTACCTGGGCGGTGGCCTCTACGCGCGGCCCCGCGACGCGCTGAAGCTGGGGCAGCTGTACCTGGCGGGCGGCGTGTGGAACGGCAGGCGCGTGGTCAGCAAGCGCTGGGTCGAGCGCTCCATCTCACGGCACTCGGTGATGAGCCCGGACCGGACCTACGGGTACGCGTGGTGGCGTCACGAGCTGCGCGTGGGGGAGCGCGTCTACGCGGAATACGAAGCGGGCGGCAACGGCGGACAGTACGTCATGGTCATCCCCGAGCTGGAGCTGACGGTGATGTTCACTGGGGGCAACTACGGCCAGTTCAACCTCTGGAAGACCTTCCGGGAGGAGCTGCTGCCCCGCTACATCCTCGCGGCCGTGCGCCGGTAGGCACGGGTGGGAGCCCGCCCTGTGTCTTGGCTCGACGCCCGGAGGCAAACGTGGGTAGAAGGCCGATCCAATGGAGCCCGTCTCGACGAAGAAAGCCGCGGTGGTGACTGAAATCTCGAAGGAGTTCACCTTCGAGGCCGCGCACCGCCTCCCCAACGTCCCCCCTGGCCACAAGTGCTCGCGTGTCCATGGGCACAGCTACCGCATTGAAATCACCGTGCGCGGACCGGTGGATCCGCACTTCGGCTGGATTGTCGACTTCGCGGAGCTGAACGCCGCGTGGCAGCCGCTGCACGCGCTGCTGGACCACCGGCTGCTCAACGACGTGCCCGGCCTGGAGAACCCCACCAGCGAACTGCTCGCCGCCTGGGTCTTCGAGCGGCTGAGCTTCGCCACCGCGCGCGTCGTGAAGCTGCGCGTGTCGGAGACGTGCACCTCGCAGTGCACCGTCTACCCGGCCGAAGGCTGAAGCCTCAGGTCTCCACCTGTCCCAGATTGGCGTGGAGCACCGCGCCATTCACGGTGGGCGTGGTGGCGCAGAAGTAGAGGACGTTCGCGATTTCGTCCGGGGTGATGAGGCGCCCGAAGGTCGACTTCGCGGAGATGACGGCGGCGCGCTTCGCGTCGTCGCCCAGGTGCTCTCGCAGCATCTCCGTGTCCGTGAAGCCCGGGCACACGCAGGCGGTGTGGATGCGCGTACCCGCCAGGTCCTGGCAGGTGGAGCGCATCAACCCGACGAGCGCGTGCTTCGACGTGACGTAGGACGCGTTGCCCTTCACGGCCTTCTCCGACAGCGTGGAGCCCACGTAGAGGATGGACGAGCCGTCGCCCAGGTAGGGCCGCGTCAGCCGGTTGAGCACGGCGGGCGCGACGACGTTGACCTCCAGCACCCGGCGAAGCTGCGCCGCCGTCAGCGCCAGCGCGTCGTCGTGGTCATAGATGGCCGCGTTGTGCACCAGGCTGACGCGGTGGCCTCTGGCCTGTCCCACGGTGTCTCGCAGCGCGGCCTCCACGCGCGGCTCCCAGTCGCCTGAGCCCAGGTCCACGCCCAGGTCCACGACGCCCGGCACGTGGCTCGGCTGGCGCGCCAGGCTCAGCACGCCCCAGCCTTCCTTGCGAAAGCGCGCGGCCAGCGCCTGGCCGATGCCTCGACTGGCGCCGGTGATGATGGCGTGGTCCGTCATGACGCCTCCCACTCCCAGGAGGACGACTGGCCCGGGCCGGAGGCGCACTTCACCACCAGCCGCGTGACGCCGTCCTTGCGCAGGGCGGTGCCGTCTCCCAGCAGCTCCTCTCCGAAGACGCGCGCCAGCTCCTCCAGCGTCACGTTCTCCACCGGCAGCACGGTGATGTCGCGCGCGAGGAAGCGCAGCTCCTCCCCGTTGAAGCGCGCCAGGACATCGCCCTTCGCGTCCCGCTCCAGCTTCAAGTACGGGGACTTCTCCGGAAGGAAGAACGTCTCGTTCCAGGCGCGGCAGCGGGCGATGATGGTCTGCTTCAGCGGGCCGTAGTCGGAGAGCATCCCGTTGTCGGCGACCTCGCCCGTCAGCGCGACGTAGACGGTGAAATTGTGGCCGTGCAGGTTCTCGCGGTGCGTCGCGGAGAAGATGGTGAAGTGCCCGGCCGAGAACTTCATCTCTTCCTTGTAGAGCTCCAGGGTCGTCGTGCGTGGCATGAGCAGGTGTGGGGTTAGCATCTGCGGCCGCCGCCGGGAAGTCTCGCGCCCCGGGACGTCCTGGCTCCCCCCAGGGGAAATGCGCGATTCTGGAAGGCCCATGCTCCTGCCCCTGCTCACCCTGGGTGTGCTCCTGTCCGCCAAGCCGCCCGCGGACGAGAAGGTCTTCACCCCATGCCCCGCTTCCGCGCCCGAGTGGACCCTGGCCCGTGAGCGGCTGCTCGCCCTGGATGCGAGGCTGGAGGCGCTGGCGGACGACGGTGACGGAAAGCCCGGCGTGTCGGCCCTGCGCGAGCTCTTGACGTCGCGTTGCTTCGAGATGAGCCGGGAGGAGGACGAGCCCGTCGCCGAGGACGTGCCACCGCTGGGCTTGAAGGCCTGGTGGAAGGAAGGGGGACGGACCTGGGTGGAGTCCTACCTGGAGCTGGGCAAGCCCGGCGCGCGCACGGTGGTGCTGCCCCCAGAGGTCCGCGACGTGCTGACGCTGGAGACCGTGAAGCCGGACCACCGGCTCGCGGGGCTGCTGTGCTCCGCCAAGGACGCGGCCTGCGCGAAGCAGACGGAGGCCTGGTCCGGGAGGATGGCGGCGGCCTTCCTGCGAGCGTTGGAGCGGCGGGCCGACAAGGCGGAAGCAGCGTCGGAGGCGGCGGCTCGCAAGGCCTGCGTGGACGACGCGAAGCCCCGGCCGAAGCGCTGGCGCTACACGGCCTGGCGCGGCTGCGAGGGCGGGACGAGGTCCTTCGAGAAGGTGCTCCCGGTGGTGCGCCTGCGAGCGCCGACGGAGGGCTGGCTGGTGCTGCGGGGCCGTCGGGGGCACTACGCGTTCTGCGACGAGGTGCGCGCGTACCACCTGGAGACGGGCGCGGCCTGGGTGTCGCGAAGCTGCAGCAAGCTGGCGCTGTACGAGGACGCGGAGCGCATCGGCCAGGTGGATGTGGAGACCACCCAGGCGAACCGTCGCCCCCAGGTGACGACGGGCGCCCTGTCACGCGAGCTGCTGCGTGAGCTGACGTGGGTGCTCCTGCTCGGCGACGAGGTCATCTCCGTGGAGCGCGCCCGCCCGCTCGCGCGCACGGTGCCAGCGGGCTATCCCATCGAATGGCGGGAGCGGCCCTCGGGCATCACCACCATGGCCGGTGTGGGGGGCGGCGCCATGTGGTTCCACAGCGGACAGACCCAGCTGCGGTGGACCTGGTTCCCTCCCGGACAGGGCGAGCCGCTCACGGGCGAGCTGACGTGGCCTGACTCCGCCGACCCCGCGGAGAACCACGCGGACGCGTTGATTGAGGAGCTGGAGGAGACCCTCAAGCCCGGCTGCCCGTCCCGCCTCCCGCCCGTGGACCTGCTCGACTTCACGCGCCCGGCCGCCGTCAACGCGGTGGATGCCCCCGAAGGTGTCAACCCGGAGCAGGACGAGCTGCTCACGGCGCTGCGCGACTGGAAGCCACCTCCGGGGTGCGCCGTCACGGGAAAGTGACTCCACCCCTCGGGGCCGGCCGCTTCAAATTGCGTTGCGCGTCAGGCCCGGGGGTAATTAGTAATGGGCAATGTTGCAAATTACCTCCGCGGTGAGGCGTGCTCCGCCTCGGGCGTCCCATTCCTTGGGGCGCTGTTGTCGTTCCTCGTCTCGCTAGTACCCCACCGGTCCTCGCGCGGAGGGCCGAGCCCGTCTCCTGGCTCGGCGCGCCGCAAGCCCGGTTCCTGAGTCAGTCCCAGACATCCACACCCTTGTCTTCCGGCGGTGGCGCACCGACTGGCCGGGAGCAGTGCATTCAGTCGTTCCCCTCCTGTTTTCCACGGGCCGCCGGAGGCGCAATCGCGGGCATGCGAGCGCCACCGGTGTGTCCGACCCCTGAATAGAAGTTGGAGTCAGCCATGAATTGGAGACGTGCAGCGGTGGGAGGGGCTCTGGCCCTCCCGCTGGTGGTGGGTGGTCTTGTGCTCGCGCGAGACGAGGGCTCGGACGCGCAACAAGGAGGAGGAGGGCCCGCGAAGCAGGCGGCGGCGCCCGTCGTCGTGGCGGAGGTCGTCACCCGGCAGGTGGCGGACAGCGCCGAGTTCACCGGCACGCTCGCGGCGGTGCAGAGCGTGGAGCTGCGGCCTCGCGTCGGCGGCTATATCGACGCGGTGCGCTTCGCGGAGGGCGGCCTCGTCACGGCGGGGCAGGTGCTGTTCCAACTCGACGCGCGTACCTTCGAGGCGGCGCACGCCCGGGCCCGGGCGGACCTGCGTCAGGCCGAGGAGCGGCGCACGCTGGCGGAGAAGAAGTTCGAGCGAGGGGAGAAGCTGGTGGCCGAGCAGGCCATCTCCCGAGGTGACTTCGACGTGCTGGTGGCGGAGCGCGCGGAGTCCCGTGCGCGCGTGGAGTCCGCGAAGGCGGCGGCCCGCTCCGCGGAAATCGACCTGCAGGACACCCGCGTGCGCGCGCCCGTCAGCGGCAGGGTGGGGCGGGCGCTGGTGACGGCGGGCAACCTGGTCAGCGGCGGCAGCGCCAACGCCACGCTGCTCACCACCATCGTCTCGGTGGAGCCGTTCTACGTCTACTTCGACGTGGACGAGGCGACGTACCTGCGCTTCGCGGGCACGGCCTCGGGAGCGCGCGGCAAGGATGGGCGCGTCAACGCGGTGCCGGTGCGCGTGGCGCTGACGGGCGAGGAGGGCTTCCCTCGCGAGGCGCGGCTGGACTTCCTGGACAATCAAGTGGCGACGGCGACAGGGACGGCGCGAGCGCGCGCGGTGCTTCCCAACGCCGACGGGAAGCTGACGGCGGGCCTGTTCGCCCGGGTGCGGCTGGAGACGGGCGCGGCGCATCCCACGCTCCTCATCCAGGACCAGGCGGTGGGGACGGACCAGAAGGGGCGCTATGTGCTCGTCGTCCGTCCGGACCAGACGCTGGAGCAGCGGCGCGTGGAGCTGGGGACCACCGAGGGCGGGCTGCGCGTGGTGACCAAGGGCCTGTCGGCGGGTGAGCGCGTGGTGCTCAAGGGCATGGCGCGGCCGGGCATGACGGTGGCGCCCACGGTGGTGGCCATGGCCGGCTCGGAGCACGCCGAGGGGGCGCGGCCGTGAAGTTCGCGCACTTCTTCGTGGACCGGCCCATCTTCGCGGCCGTGCTGTCCGTGCTGCTGCTGATTGGCGGTGGCCTGTCGCTGATTCAGCTTCCGTTGAGCGAGTACCCGGCCGTGTCACCACCCACGGTGGTGGTGCGCGCGGCCTATCCGGGCGCGGACCCGGGCGTCATCGCGGAGACGGTGGCCGCGCCGCTGGAGCAGGAAATCAACGGCGTGGAGGGCATGCTCTACATGTCCTCGCAGGCGACGAGCGATGGCCGGGTGGCCGTCACCGTGACTTTCGGCATGGGCGTGAATCCGGACACCGCGCAGGTGCAGGTGCAGAACCGCGTGGCCCGAGCGATTCCGCGCCTGCCGGCGGAGGTGCAGCGGCTGGGCGTGCTCACCGAGAAGTCGAGCCCGGACCTGCTCATGGTGGTGCACCTGGTGTCGCCCGAAGGGGCGCTGGAGCCGCTCTACCTCTCCAACTACGCGGTGCTCCAGGTGCGAGACGTGCTCCAGCGCGTCCCCGGCGTGGGCAGCGTCAACGTGCTGGGCGCGGGCGAGTACAGCATGCGCGTCTGGTTGGACCCCCGGTTGCTCGCCGCGCGCGGCCTCACCGCCAGCGACGTGGTGGGCGCCATCCGCGAGCAGAACGTCCAGGTAGCGGCCGGTGTCATCGGTCAGCAGCCGGATGAGAAGTCCGCCTTCCAGCTCACCGTCACCACGCAGGGACGACTCACGGACGAGGAGCAGTTCCGCGACATCGTCGTGAAGGTGGGCGAGGGCGGGCAGGTGACGCGCCTGCGCGACGTGGCCCGGGTGGAGCTGGGCGCCAACTCCTATTCGGTGCGCGCCCGCTTGGACGGGAAGCCGGCGGTGGCCATCGGCATCAGCCAGGCGTCCGGCTCCAACGCGCTGGATGTCTCCGCGGGCATCCGCGCGCGGATGGACGAGCTGAGCCACGCGTTCCCCGAGGGCATGGAGTACCGCATCGCGTACGACCCGACGCTGTTCGTGCGCACGTCCATCCGCAACGTGGTGACGACGCTGCTGGAGGCGGTGGTGCTGGTGGTGCTGGTGGTGCTGCTGTTCCTCCAGACGTGGCGAGCCTCCATCATCCCGCTGGCGGCGGTGCCCGTGTCGCTGGTGGGCACGGCGGCGGTGATGCACCTCCTGGGCTTCTCGCTCAACACGCTGTCGCTCTTCGGACTCGTGCTCTCCATCGGCATCGTCGTCGACGACGCCATCGTCGTGGTGGAGAACGTGGAGCGGCACATCGCCCAGGGCGTCAATCCCAAGGAAGCGGCCCGGCGGGCGATGACGGAGGTGACGGGCCCCATCATCGCGATTACGTCCGTGCTCTCCGCGGTGTTCGTCCCCACGGCGTTCCTCGGAGGACTCACGGGACAGTTCTACCGGCAGTTCGCATTGACCATCGCCATCTCCACCATCCTCTCGGCCTTCAACTCGCTGACGCTCAGCCCTGCACTCGCGGGCGTGCTGCTGCGCGGACACCACGGGCCCAAGGATGGCCTCACGCGCTTCATGGAGAAGGCGTTCGGCGGGTGGCTCTTCCGTCCGTTCAACCGCTTCTTCGACAAGGCGTCGGCCGGCTACGTGTCGCTGGTGAAGCGGGTGGTGCGGGTCAGCGGGTTGGCGCTCGCCGTGTACGGCGGCCTCCTGCTCCTGACGTGGCTGGGCTTCAACAAGGTGCCGGCGGGCTTCGTGCCCATGCAGGACAAGTACTACCTGGTGGGACTGGCGCAACTGCCCCCCGCCTCCTCGCTGGAGCGCACGGACGACGTGGTGAAGCGCATGTCTGACCTGATGCTGGCGGAGAAGGGCGTGGCGAGCGTGGTGGCCTTCTCCGGCATCAGCATCAACGGCTTCGTCAACTCGCCCAACTCCGCCGTCGTCTTCGCGATTCTCGACGACTTCGAGAAGCGCAAGGCGGAGGACATGTCGGCGAATGCCATCGCTGGCCGCATCCAGATGAAGCTGGGTGGCATCCAGGAGGGCTTCGCGGCCGTCTTCCCTCCGCCCCCGGTGCCGGGCATGGGTTCCATGGCGGGCTTCAAGCTCCAGGTGGAGGACCGTGCGGGCCTGGGACCGGAGGCGCTGTATGCCGCGACGCAGGCGCTGGTGCAGAAGGCGTCGGCCGAGCCCCAGTTGATGGGCTTGATGTCGAGCTTCGAAATCAACGTGCCGCAGCTCCAGGCGGACGTGGACCGGGTGAAGGCGAAGCAGCAGGGCGTGCCGCTGGGCTCGGTGTTCGAGACGCTGCAAATCCACCTGGGCTCGCTGTATGTGAATGACTTCAACCGCTTCGGGCGCACGTATCAGGTGAACGTCCAGGCGGACGCGAAGCACCGCATGGAGCCGGAGGACATCGGCCGACTCCAAGTTCGCAACCCTCAGGGTGGCATGGTGCCGCTGGCGTCGCTGGTGACGGTGAAGCCCTCGTTCGGGCCGGACCAGGTGCTGCGCTACAACGGCTATCCGTCCGCGGACATCAACGGCGCGGCGGCGCCCGGCGTGAGCACGGGACAGGCGGTGGCGGCGATGGAGCGCGTGGCGGCCGAGACACTGCCGGCCGGCATGGGCTTCGAGTGGACCGACCTGACGTACCAGGAGAAGCTCGCCGGCAAGGAAGGCCTGTTCGTCTTCCCGCTCGCCATCCTCCTGGCCTTCCTCATCCTGGCGGCGCAGTACAACAGCTGGTCGCTGCCGCTGGCGGTGTTGCTCACGGTGCCGCTGGCGTTGCTCAGCGCGATTGCCGGGGTGTGGTTCGTGGGAGGGGACAACAACATCTTCACGCAGATTGGCCTCGTGGTGCTCGTGGGCCTGGCGGCGAAGAACGCCATCCTCATCGTCGAGTTCGCGCGGGCTCAAGAAGACGAGGGCATGGGCGTGGTGCAGGCGGCGCTGGAGGCGTGCCGGCTGCGGCTACGGCCCATCCTGATGACCTCCATCGCCTTCATCATGGGCGTGGTGCCGCTGGCGCTGGCCACGGGCGCGGGTGCGGAGATGCGCCAGGCGATGGGCGTGGCGGTGTTCGCGGGCATGCTCGGCGTGACGCTGTTCGGGCTGGTGCTGACACCCATCTTCTACATCGTCATCCGCAAGTTCGCGCTGCGCGGGGCGGAGCGGGAGGCCCCCGTGATTCCAGCGGGGGCGACGGGCGCCGAAGGACACTGAGCCGACGGGCCGTGACGTGTCAGGTGGCGATTTGGACCGCGCCTGACACGTCAACGGCTCGACTCAGCGCGGGGCTCGCGCGCGGCTTGCCTCGAAGCTGTTCCTCCGCGTGCGTGGTCTTCGGCTTGCACAATGCGCCTCGAACTTGAAATCCGAGGGGTCGATGCGCTTCGTGCTGGGAGTTGTTGTCGCGGTGGGGCTGCTGGGCTGTGGTGGTCCGGAGGAGCAGGGCGTCGATGCGGTGGAGAGCATTGGCCAGGAGATTGTCGGAGGGGTGGAGGCTCGCCCGGGGGCCCACCCCTGGAATGTCAGCCTTCAGCAGTACGGGAGCCACTTCTGCGGCGCCTCGCTCATCCGCGTCAGCGCGACGAAGGAGGAGTCGGACATCGTCGTCACGGCCGCGCACTGCGTCTACGACGGCACGGCGCGGCTGACGGCCTCCGCGGGCGTTCACGACCTCAATCGTCCCGGGGCGGGTGCCCAGACGGTCAACGGAGTGAAGACCGTCTACCATCCGGCCTACAACCCGCGCACGACGATGAACGACATCGCCGTCGTCAAACTGGAGAAGCCCCTCAAGTTCTCCGCCACCGTCCAGCCCATCCTGCTTCCGCTCCCGGGAGAGGTCGTCCCGGACAACGTCGAGGCGACGGTGGCGGGGTGGGGCCTCACGCGCGAGAACGGTCAACCGTCATCCGTCCTGCTGCAGGTGGGGGTCCCCACCATCGGGCATGAGGATTTGAGGGCGATGTACTCAAAAGCGGGTATCGCCATCGACCGTTACGCGATGCTCGGAGCCGGGTACAGGACGGGTGGCAAGGACGCCTGTCAGGGCGACAGCGGCGGGCCTCTCTTCCTTCCCGGAGCGCAGGGCAAGCCCGTGCTCCAGGGCATCGTGAGCTTTGGCATCGGTTGCGCGAGGGCCGGCATGCCTGGCGTCTATACCCGGGTCTCCAACTACATCCCGTGGATCAACACCCAGGTTCGCCTCCTGAGCGATACCGCGAGGCAGTAGTCCGCCCGGGCGCGCCGTGTTCGAGCCGTGGCTCCCAGGGGGTGCTCAGGCGCCCGGGCCATGGCTACCTTGAGGCGCCGGGAGGTGCCTGTGGCCAAGCCGGGCCCGAAGTCCGGGAAGAGGTCGCGCTCGAAGCCGATGCGGGGCTCCGACACCGCGCTGCTCATCATCGACGTCATCAACGACCTGGACTTCCCCGGGGGAGAGCACGTGCTCCCCTGGGCGTCGCGCATGGTGGAGCGACTGGAGCCCTTCGCCCAGCGGATGCGCAAGGCGGGGGTGCCGGTCATCTACGTCAACGACAACTTCAACCACTGGCGCAGCAACTTCCGGGACGTCTACCGGCACTGCACCCGGGCGGGCAGCCGAGGCCGAGGCATCGCCCGGGCCTTGCGGCCCCATGCCACGGACTACTTCGTCCTCAAGCCCAAGCACTCGGCCTTCTTCTCCACATCGCTGGTTCCCCTGCTGGAGCACCTGGGGACGAAGAAGCTGCTGATGGCGGGCATCGCCACCAACCTGTGTGTCTTCTTCAGCGCCCATGACGCGCACATGCTCGAGTACGACATCACCGTGCTGAGCGACTGCTGCTGCGCGGAGAGCGACGGGGACCACGACCTGGCATTGGACCAGCTCCAGCGCTTCCTGCGGGTCCGCGTGTGCAGGGCCGACGAGGTGAAGCGCGGAGGGCGCGTCCGGCGGCCCGCGCATCCCTCGAAGGGGTCCGGGCGTCTGTAACGGGTCTCAACCCACCAACGGTGCGAAGCTTCTGCGTCTGGCCGCGGGTTGCGCCTAGACTGATGCCCCGTGTCCAGGCCTTCCGAGCAGAGCCCCCAGGGTGGTTTCCGCGCCCGACTCCACACCATCATCTTCGAGGCTGATACTCCGGCGGGGAAGGCGTTCGACGTGGCCCTGCTGTGGGCCATCGTCTTCAGCATCGCGGCGGTGATGCTGGAGAGCGTGTCCTCTGTCCGCGTCCGTTACGCCACGGCCCTGATGGTGGCGGAGTGGATCTTCACCATCCTCTTCGCGCTCGAGTACGTGCTGCGGCTCATCGCGGTGCGCCGGCCGCTGGACTATGCGCGCAGCTTCTTCGGGCTCGTGGACCTGCTGGCCATCCTCCCGTCGTTCTTGAGCGTCTTCTTCCCCGGCGCGCAGACGCTGCTCGTGCTCCGTGTGCTGCGCCTGCTGCGGGTCTTCCGCGTGCTGAAGCTGGGGCACCTGTTGGGACAGGCGGAGGTCCTGCTCACCGCGCTGCGCGCGAGCCGGGCGAAGATCACCGTCTTCCTCGGCTTCGTGCTGACCGTGGACGTGGTCATGGGCGCCATCATGTACATGGTGGAAGGGGAGGAGCACGGCTTCGACAGCATCCCCCGGTCCATGTACTGGGCCATCGTGACGATGACGACGGTGGGCTTCGGCGACATCACTCCGAAGACGGTGCCGGGTCAGTTCATCGCGTCGGTGTTGATGATCATGGGCTACGGCATCCTCGCGGTGCCCACCGGCATCGTCTCCGTGGAGCTGGCCGCCGCCGCGAACGCGCGTCCGGACACGCAGGCCTGTCCCGGCTGCGGCAAGCAGGGACATGACCTGGACGCGCGCTTCTGCAAGGCGTGCGGGACGGCGCTGGACTGGGCGCCCGCGAAGCCCGCCGCGTGAGCAGGTCCGGGGTGTTCAGTGTTCACCGCGCGGCGGAGAAACCCTGCCGGGGAGCGGCTTCATTCGTGAGCATGCTGTGCGCACGTTGACGCTGTCCTGTTCCCTGGAGACCTCGCGATGAACCTCTTCATCACTGGCGCCACCGGCTTCATCGGCGGCTCCCTGGCGTTGGATTTGAAGGCCCGGGGGCATTCCATTCGCGGGCTCGTGCGCGACGATGCGAAGGGCAAGAAGCTGGCGGCGCTCGGCATCGAGCCGGTGCGCGGAGATTTGGACGACACGGCGCTGCTCACGGCCGAGGCCCGTCGCGCGGACGGCGTCATCAACGCGGCCAGCAGCGACCACGACCAGGCCATCCTGGCGTTGATTGAAGGCGTGCGCGGCTCCGGCAAGCCGCTCATCCACACCAGCGGCTCCAGCGTCATCGGCGATGACGTGAAGGGCAACGCGCTATCTCCCCACGTGTTCGACGAGGAGACGCCGTTCATCGTCGAGCCGGAGAAGCAGGCGCGGCATGCGCTCGACAACCGGGTCCTCGCGGCCGAGGGCGCGCGCGGCATCGTGCTGTGCAACACGATGATCTACGGCACGGGGAAGGGCCTGAGTCGGGACAGCGTGCAGATTCCTCCGCTCGTCGCCCAGGCGCGCAAGAGCGGGGTGGTGCGAATCGTCGGCAAGGGCATCAACCGCTGGTCGAACGTGCACCTGGACGATGTCACCACGCTCTACGCGCTGGCCCTGGAGCGGGCGCCGGCGGGGGCCTTCTACTTCGTGGAGAACGGCGAGGCGTCCTACGCGGAGATTGGCGAGGCCATCGCGGCGCGGCTGAAGCTGGGGCCGGTGCAGTCCTGGAGCGTCGAGGAGGCTTCGCGCGAGTGGGGAGAGGGCCACGCGCGCTACTCGTTCGGCTCCAACAGCCGGGTGCGTGGGAAGCGGGCACGGCGCGAACTGGGCTGGGCGCCGCGCCATGACTCCGTGACGGCGTGGATTCGCGACGAGATGCCCGTCGACTGAGTCCTGGAGTGGGGTGGGCCGGGGCTGTCTCCGCGAGGTGGACTGGTGGATCGTCCACTTCCGCGCGTTGAGCGCATCCTTCTTCCAACCCGCAACGCACATCGGGTTTGCTGCGCGCCGTCAGAGCCTCGTTTCCATCCCAGCTCCCGGAGTGTTCATGCGCACCTTGCTGACGACCCTGGCCTGTACCACCCTCCTGTCCTTCGCGGGGGCTGCCCACGGGCAGGCTCCCGCCCGGCCCACGAAGCCGAGTGGCAACATGGCCCCCGGCGGCGCCGCGGGCAGTCAGCAGTCCGAGCCCCGCCAGGGACCGAATCCCACGGGCGCGCCCGTGGAGACGGCGCCGCCCAACGTGCCCGAGTTCAAGCCGGCCTTCCCGGGCCAGACGCGTGCGCCGGGCATCAAGACGAGCGCGCCGTTCCAGGTCACCGAGGTGGCCAAGGGCTTCGACAAGCCGTGGGCCATCGCCTTCCTGCCGGACCAGCGCATGCTGGTGACGGAGAAGCCGACCGGGAAGCTCTTCATCGTCACGCAGAAGGGCGAGAAGTCTCAGCCCGTCGCGGGACTGCCGCCCGTGGATGGGCGCAACCAGGGCGGGCTGCTCGACGTGGAGGTGGGGCCGGACTACGCGACGAGCGGCCTCATCTACTGGAGCTACTACGAGCCGCGCAAAGGCGGCAACGGGCTCGCGGTGGCGCGCGCGAAGCTGGTGGATGGGGCGAAGCCCAAGGTCGAGGGGCTGAAGGTCATCTTCCGCATGGAGCCCACGCTGGAGTCGACGCTGCACGCGGGCGGGCGTCTGGTCTTCGCGCCGGACGGGAAGCTGTTCGTGACGTTGGGTGAGCGCTCGATACTCCCGGGCCGCGTCCAGGCGCGTGATTTGAAGAGTGACTTCGGGAAGATTGTCCGCATCAACCCGGACGGCTCCATTCCGAAGGACAACCCGTTCGTGGGCCGCAAGGACGCGCGCCCTGAAATCTGGACGCTGGGCCACCGCAACATCCTGTCCGCGGCGCTCGACAGCCAGGGCCGGCTCTGGGAGGTGGAGATGGGGCCGCGCGGTGGGGACGAGCTGAACCTCATCGAGAAGGGCAAGGACTACGGCTGGCCCACCATCGGCTACGGCGAGGAGTACTCGGGTGAGCCCATCCACAAGTCCACGCAGGGCGCGGGCATGGAGCAGCCGGTGTACTACTGGGACCCGGTGATTTCGCCCTCGGGCATGACCATCTACTCGGGGGACCTGTTCCCGGAATGGAAGGGCAACTTCTTCATCGGTGGGCTGTCGAGCCAGGCGCTGGTGCGGCTGGTGCTCAAGGACGACCGCGTGGTGGGCGAGGAGCGATTGCTCAGGGACCAGGACGCGCGCATCCGCGAGGTCGTCCAGGGGCCGGAGGGTGCGCTCTACCTCCTCACGGATGATGATGATGGGAAGCTGCTCAAGCTGACGCCGCGCTGAGCGGTCGTCGGCGGCTCCATGCGCTCGCGTGGGGGCGGGGTTCCGACCCATACTCAAGCGCATGAGCGATGAGGAAATCGAAGCGCCGGGGTGGGATGCCCTCGAGACCGCGCTGCGAGGAATTCACGCGGACGTCGAGCCCGTGCACTGGGCGCCCACGCTGGCTGAGTCCCTGGGCGGCGGTGCCCCGCTCGACAGGGTGAGCGCCTACCGGACGAACTTCGGCGGGGTGCCGCACTGGCACTTCGTGACGTACGGCTTCAGTGAGCTGTACGAGAGGAGCGGCGACGACAAGACGGCGAGCGGGTGGGGCTTCGAGTTGACCTTCCGCGTGGTGGACACGGGCACCGAGCCCCATCCTCCGGGGTGGGCCGTCCTGATGATGCAGAACCTGGCGCGCTACTTGTGGGAGAGTGGGAGCTCGGTCGAGGTAGGCCACTCCCTGACGCTCAATGGGCCCCACGTGCGGTGGCCGGAGCCGCAGTTCGGCGCTGTGTTGTTCGTGGCGGACCCGCAGCTTCCGCCGCTGGAGACCCCCAACGGCCGCGTCGCCTTCATCCAGTTGATGGGCCTGACCCATGACGAACTGGGGGCCCTTCTTCAATGGGACGCGGCGAAGTTCACGGAGCTGCTCAAGACGAAGACCGCCGCGTGGATGACGGACCTCCAGCGTGAGAGCTTCCTGGAGGACCCTGCCTTCGCGAGCGTGGTCCGCGAGGGCGCGGTCCGGGATGGCTCGACGCTCTTCGTGACGAAGGCGAAGGTCGAGGACGGTGGGGACCGCTACGTCCTCACCCTGGGGGAGAACGAACTCGACGGAGTGCAGCGACTCTTGAAGGACCGTGTGCGGTTCGACCGTCCGGCACGGCTGTGGAGTCGTGAAGGAGGCGTCATCGACTTATCTGGGGGAGGGGGCACGTTGTATTGGGAGAGGGTGTGGGAGTTCACGTTGCCGGATGAAGACCAGGACGCGGTGCTCGCGCTCCAGCCGAGGCAGGGGGAGTACCGGTTGCCGTCCGATCGAGTCATCGTGCGCGTGGTGCCAGGAGAGGGCTGAAAGGCGGGGCTGTCTCATGGCGGGCCTGAAGTACTCATTTGTCTTTGGTGTGTTCGCGGCGCTCCTCACGGGCCTGGCCTTCCAGCTTCGGGGTTTGGGGTGGGGGTTGCTCTGGCCCGCGCTGAGCTTCGCGCTCGTGGCGGTGGCATATGCCGGGGCGGGGCCGGCGGTCTTCGGCAAGCGCGCCGATGGACGGATGCAGCCCTGGGCGTTGGTCGTCTTGTTGCCCTATCTGCTGATGACCTGGACGACGTGGAGGCTTGCCCGGCGGCTCTCGCGCGAGTCCGTGCATGACGAGGTCGCGCCCGGCATCGTCATCGGGCGCCGGTTGTTGGCGGGGGAGTTGCCGGAGGGGACTCGGACAGTGGTGGACCTGACGTCCGAGTTCATCGAGCCCGAGGGCATCCGGAGCGTCGAGCACTACGTGTGTCTGCCCATCCTCGACGCGACGGCGCCGTCAGTGGAGAGCCTTGCGTCCCATATCGAGTCATGGGCCGCGCTGCCGACGCCGCTCTACATCCACTGCGCCCAGGGACATGGACGCACCGGGATGGTGGCCGCGGCGGTCCTCATCGCGCGCGGAGTGGCTCCCGATGCGAGGCTCGCCCTCTCCATGGTGCGGAAGGCGCGGCCGGGCGTGCGGCTGTCGACGGCGCAGGGGGCCACCTTGGGGGCACTGGAGTCGCGGTTGCTCCGCGCGGAGCGCGCTGCCGCCAGGGCTTGTTGAGTGAGTGGCTTGTGCGTGTGGCGTCCGGCGCCGCTTTCAATCGAGTCCGGGCGAGTGCGTCATTGCAGCGAGGCCGGTGATGTCTGCTATTCATACGCCTCGTGATCTCTCACGTCGGAAAATACCAGCGCATCCGCCTGCTCGGCGAAGGAATCATCGAGGATTATCTGGCCCAAGCCGTCGGCCCACAGGGC
This sequence comes from Myxococcus qinghaiensis, assembly GCF_024198215.1. Lineage (GTDB taxonomy): Bacteria > Myxococcota > Myxococcia > Myxococcales > Myxococcaceae > Myxococcus > Myxococcus qinghaiensis. The sequence continues at coordinate 9,038 of NZ_JAKCFA010000048.1, read as the reverse complement.
GTCGAGCAGACGCTGGTGCTCCAGTGCCTCCGGTCGGACATGGCCGAGACCGTGGGGTTCTCGGAGATGTTCCTCGACACGGCGGAGAGCGCCGCCCGACTCACGCACCCGCACATCGCGCGGGTCTTCGATTTCGGTGAGGCGGACGGCACGTACTTCCTCGCCAGGGAGCACCTCGACGGGCCCAGCCTGCGCACGTTGATCTCGCTCGCGGCGGCAGAGTCGATGACCCTGCCGGCGACGCTGTGCGCGCGCATCATCTCGCAAGCCTGCGAGGGACTCGCCTTCGCCCACGACCTCACCCACCCCGAGACGAACCAGCCGCTGCGGCTCATCCACCACTGCATCAGGCCTTACAACATCCTCCTGTCGCGCCAGGGGATGGCCAAGGTGGTGGACTTCGGCATCGACCAGTTCCGGTCCCGGTGGACCCCCCAACACTCCATCCCCCTCCTGCGCCAGTCCATGTACATGGCGCCCGAGGAGATAAAGCTCGGGCGGGTGGATCGGCGGATGGATGTCTATTCGCTCGGTGTGGTGCTCTACGAGCTGCTCACCCTGCACAAGCCCTTTGAGTCCACGTCCGAATGGGACCTGGCGCAGGCCGTCTTGTCCGAGCCCATGGTGCCCGCCGAGCGGTACCGGCCGGACCTGCCGGTCGCCTTGCGAGCCATCCTCGCGCGGGCGCTCGCCAAGGAGCAGGACCAGCGCTACCCGGACTGCCGCGCGTTCCAGGCCGACCTGGAGGAGTTCATCCTTTCGGTGGGTGAGCCGGTGACCGCGCAGCAGGTTGCCCAGCTCATCCAACAACTCACCGCGAGCGACGACCCGACCCTCGCTACGCCACGGTGAGCGGGAACTGAGCGGATGCGGGATGGCCCGCCACGTCTCGGCCACGGTCAGCGGCGCCGAGGTGCACTCGGTCCACTGGATTGCGGGCGTCCTCTAGCCGCCGTGCATGAGCGGCGCGCCCGGGCTCACCGGACGGTTCGCGGCGTGGAGCCGCAAGGAGTGTCCGGGCTCCGCGGTGAGCATGAAGAGCGCGTCACTGTCTTCGGGACCCACCCACCACCGATGGGGCCCCGCGGGCGTCACTGACACGAAGTGGGGCCACTCCCCCATGGGCGTCTCGAGTACCTGGAGCCCGGGCAGGGACACGAGGAGGGTCCTGTCCTGGAGGAAGAGGAGCGCCCGGGCCGCATCGAGGACGCAGATGCCGGCACCGCCCCAGAACAGTTCATCCGTCTCATCATCCCCTTCCTCTTCGAGGTCCGGGAGGGAGCCGAGCAGGCTGCCATCGAGCGCGAAGTGGAGGAGCACCGTCTCCCGGTGGTTGACGGCGAGCAGGAGGAGCACTCCGTGAGGAGTAGCCAGAGCCCGCCAGGTGTCCTGCTCATGGCCCGGCTCCACCTGGAGCGCTCCCTCCGGCTGCGCCGCCCCCGGGCGGAGCACGTAGACTCGGCCCCGGCCCTTCTCCAGGACGGTGATGCCAAAGGGGCTCGTGTCGAGGAACGCCCCATCGGGGGACTGAGGGAGAGGCTGTCCTTCGGAATACCCATACCCGTGCGTGGCGGGCACAGGCTCCGGCAGGGTCATGGGCTCCCACCGCTGACCGGACCCATCGGTCGTGAAGAGGGTGGCCAGCTCGAGGGCGCCATCCACCAACGTTCCGATGAGCCGGTCCCCATCGGTGGTGAGGTCGAAGCACTCCCTCGGAAAGGCCTGGGCGGGAGCGCTCGCGCCCGCCCTCACGGAGAAGACACGACGATTCCCGCTTCCCACCCAGACGTCCTTGGCCTCGTCGAGCGCGGCGAGCACCACGGGCGCGGACGGATACGCCGGCACGTCTCCGTGCACTTCCCGGCGCACGCCTTCGGCTCCGTGGAAGACGATGAGCCGATGGGGTCTGAAGTCGAACAACCACGGTCCATGGGCCAGAAGACGGCGTATCGGGTACATGGCCCCGCACGATACTCACTGACGCCCGTCCCCTGGCATCAAACAAAGGTGTCGCCGCGCCGGGCTCCCAGGAGGGAGTGCTCGTTCGCAGCAACAACCGGGTCGCAACCCGTGCCCTGATGCCTCATCTCCTGAGTCTGTCAGGTGCGCCGTCTGGGCCACCGGTGACAAGAAGGAGTGTCTGCGATGGTGTGGAGAGCGTGGCAGGAGCCAAGGTCAACACAGGTGGCCACTCGCAGGGGCGGGTCATGACCGCGCCTGTTCGACGGATACGCTCGTCGAGCCGGCCTGCCATGGAGCAGCGCTTGGAGGTGCTCGACTGGGCCACGCTCGGTTCGGAGCTCGGTACACGTGGGTGCGCCACGCTGGCTTCCCTGCTGACGCCCGACGAGTGCGCGGCGCTCTCGTCGCTCTACGCCTCCGACGCACCGTTCCGCAGTCGCGTCGTCATGGCTCGGCATGGCTTTGGTCGGGGCGAGTACAAGTACTTCGCCTATCCGCTCCCCGACCTCGTCGCGCGTCTACGCAGCGGGCTCTATCCTCCGCTCGCCGCCATCGCGAATCGCTGGAACGAAGCGATGGGCATCGACACGCGCTACCCAGACACGCACGCTGACTACCTTGAACGCTGTCATCAGGCCGAGCAGCTCCGTCCGACACCGCTGCTCCTCCAGTATGCAGAGGGCGACTACAACTGCCTCCACCAGGACCTCTATGGCGACGAGGTCTTTCCCCTCCAGGTGGCCTTCCTCCTGTCGGAGCCGGAGCGGGACTTCACCGGAGGCGAGCTGGTCCTCACCGAGCAGCGCCCGCGCATGCAGTCCCGCGCGGAGGTCGTGCCGCTTCGCCAGGGAGACGGCGTCATCTTCCCCGTCCACCACCGCCCCGTGCAGGGGACGCGAGGCATCTATCGCGTCAACATGCGCCACGGCGTGAGCCGCCTCCGCTCGGGTCACCGTCACACGGTGGGCATCATCTTCCACGATGCCCGCTGAGGGAGCGGCTGCCCGGCGTCGTCAGTCGCCTCGGAGCGCGACCGAGGGCGACACCCGCGCCGCCCTCCGAGCGGGGAGCAGGGCCGCGACAAAGGCCACCAGCCCCAGGACCACGAGCACCACCGCGTACGTGAGCGGATCCACGGGCTGAACCCCATGGAGCAGATGCACGACAGTCCGACTGGCCCCCACGGCGAGCACGAGCCCGAGTCCCAGTCCCACGGCCGTCAATCCCAGGTATCGACGCAGCATCAGGTTCGTCACCTGGTGTGTCCTCGCGCCCAAGGCCATGCGGATTCCCAGCTCCCGCGTGCGCTGGGACACGGCGTAGGCGACGACGCCATAGAGCCCCACGGCCGCCAGCAGCAGCGCCACCCCGGCGAAGACTCCGATGAGCAGTAGATAGAAGCGCAGCGGCGCCACCGTGCGGTCCACGACCGAGGCCAGCGTGCGCACACTCCCCAGCGCGAGACTTGAGTCGAGCGACCGGACCTCCGCGCGCACCGCCGAGGCGAGCGTGAGCGGGTCCGCCGACGTCCGCAGCACCAGCGTCATCTGCGTACTGCGCGCCTGCTCATAGGGGAGATAGACCTCCGCGACCGCCGGCGCCGCCAACCCGTCGATGGCGAGGTTGTCCACCACGCCGACCACGACCCCTCCGAAGGCACCGTTCCCCCAGTTGACGTCCGTGCTCAGCGTCCGCCCCAGCGGGTCCTCGTCCGGCCAGAACCGGCGCGCGGCCTCCGCGTTCACCAGCACGGCGCGCCTGCCCTCACCCCGGTCCTCGGCGGTCAGCCTCCGACCCCGGAGGAGCTTCACGCGCAGCGTTTCCAGAGCCCCCGGACTGACGATGCGCACGCTGGCCTTCCAAGGCTCCGCACCAGGCGGCAGCGGGCGCTGGGGGTCCTTCAGGTCGAGGGGCATCTTGCCGCCATCCATTGGCAGGCCCGCGACGACTCCCGCGGCTTCGACGCCGGGCAGCGCGCGCACCCGCGTGAGGAGCTGGTCGAAGAAGGCCTCCGGCGCGGCCGTGCCGAAGCCATACCGATTGGGCGGCAGGTCGAGCTTCACCGTGAGGACTCCCGCCGACTCGAACCCCGGGGCCACCTGCTGGAGGTGCACGAAGCTGCGCAACAGCAAGCCCGCGCTCACCAGCAGCAACACCGCGAGCGCCGTCTCTCCGACGATGAGCAGCGCGCGCGTCTTGTGGTGGTGGGCGCCGCCGCCGCTCCCCGCGTTCGCCATGCGCAGCCCGCTGCCAAGCGACACGCGTGAGGCCTTCAGCGAGGGAACGAGCCCGAACAACACCGTGGTGAACATCGCCAACGCGGCGGTGAAGGCCAGCACGGTGCCGTCGATGGAGGCCTCGTCGAGGCGCGGAATGTCCTGGGGGCCGAACGCGACCAGTGCATCCATCGCCCACAGGGCCGCGAGCAGCCCCATGGCTCCCCCCGCCAGCGCCAGCAGGCCGCTCTCCGCGAGCAGCTCGCGGGCAAGACGGCCCCGACTCGCGCCCAGGGCGAGGCGAATCGACAGCTCTCCCTCACGCGAGGCCGCGCGTGCGAGCAGCAGATGGGTGAGGTTCGCGCAGGCGACGAGCAGCACCAGCCCCACCGCGCCCATCAACATCAGCAGCGATGGGCGCACCTGGCCCAGCAGCACGTCGCGCAGGGACTCCACGCTCGCGCCCACGTCCGCGTTCGTGCGGGGATGCTGCTCCGCCAGTCCCCGTGCAATCGCGGAGACCTCGGCGCGCGCCTGCTCCAGGCTAGCACCCGGCGCGAGTCGTCCATACACCTCCAGCCAGTGCGCACCGCGCGCTTCCGGCGTCAGCGAATCCGCGCCAAGCACCAGCGGCACCCAGACCTCCGAGCGCGCTGGGAAGTCGAAGCCCGGGGCCATGACGCCCACCACGGTGGCGGGCACGAGGGCTCCCGTGCTCAGGGTTCGTCCCACCACCGTGGGACTTCCGCCGAAGCGGCGCTGCCACAAGCCATATGAGATGACGGCGACCGGAGGCGCACCCGGGGCATCGTCTCCAGGCTGGAGCGCCCGGCCCAGGTGCACGCGAGGGCCGAGCACCTGGAACAACTCGGCCGTGGCGAGCGTGCCCTGGACCTTCTCGGGGACGGACTCGGCGTCATGCGCGCCCAACGTCAGCTCGGCGCTCGTGAGCGCGGCCAGGCCGGTGAAGGCGCGCGCCTGCTCTCTCATGCTCACCAGGTCTGGAGGCGAGAGGGGACCGGGGCCTTGCTTCCTCATGCTGTACAGCCGCACCACGCGGGCGTCGTCCTGGAGGGGAAGGGGACGCAGCAGCACGGTGTGCACCACGCTGAAGATGGCCGCGTTCGCCCCGATTCCAAGCGCGAGCGTGAGCACCGCCACCAGGGTGAACATGGGGCTGCCACGCAACCGGCGCAGCGCGTGACGGAAATCCTGGAGGAGAGAGTCCATGGTGTGCGGGCCGACAGCACGGACCGTGCCACGAAGGCTCACTCCCTGTCGCCAGACTGTCCGTGTGGCGAGCTGCCGGGGGGAGTGGTCGGAACTGGGACACGCGGTTCCCGCCTCCGGACACCGTGCTCTCGAATGTCAGTCCTTCGGGGCGACGACATGCGAGGTCGGATTCGGCCCGCCCGCGCTCCTCGCCGTGTGACTCGTTGCCAGCGACACGTCACTCGAAGAGCCTGGTCAATGGCCTCGGTTGAGATGCTTGAGATGCGATTTTTGTATGGGGAATGAATGAGGTCAGACGCTCTGGAGACGCCCAGCCCGGAACCATCGCCAATAATCGGATCCACCAAGGGCGGTGAGCTGTTCTCCAAGCGGAGTGACCGGAGCCGGGACACGTGGTTCCCGGCTCCGAATACTCATGCTCGCGAACGTCAGTTCTTGGGGAAGCAGCCCACTGACAACGCCCACGGCTCGCTACCGTGGATGCCATCATCCGCGCCCAGATACACCCAGTCGTGGGTGGCGCGGAAGATGACTGGATTGGACGAAGCCGGACCCGGATTGATGTCCGCGACACGGGTTCCCGACGAGGTGCCGTTGGTCCACGCCAGCTCCGCGCCCACCGACCCCTCGTAGTAGAGGAAGGTCGCGCCGCCACCCACGACGAAGGGCGGGTAGGGGTCTCCAGAGATGGAGTTCGCGGGCCCTGGATTCAGGTCCTTGATGAGCCGCGTGCCCGAGGGCGTGCCGTCGGTGACCCACGGCTCTTTCCCCTCGCCGGGCGTGTTGGCGTAGAAGAAGACCTTGTTCTTGCCGGCGACCAGGCTGGAGGGCTCGTACCCCGGCGGTGGAGACGTCGGGTGGGTGTCCGCGAGCATCAAGGTGCCCGCCGTCGTCCCGTTGCTCCGCCAGGGCTCCCGGCCATGGGTGCCGTCATCCGCGAACAGGATGACGTTGCCCTTCAGGGGCACCAGCTCGCGAGGCGCCGAGCCCGTGGCACCAGGTCGGATGTCCTTCACCAGGCGCGTGTCGTCCTCGCAGCCCATCGAGGTCCACAGCTCCGCGCCATGGACGCCGTCGTTCGCGGTGAAATAGAGCTTCTTCTTCCCCGACGTCAGCCAGGCGATGTCCGAGCCCGCAGAGCCCGCGCGGATGTCCTCCACCAGCTCGGTGTCCTCCTTCGTCCCATCCGTCGTCCAGAGCTCCCGACCGTGGATGCCGTCGTCCGCCACGAAGAACAGGGTGCCATCTTCCAGTCGGAAGAGCTGTTCGGGAGACGAGCTCGTGGCTCCGGGCGCGATGTCTCGCACCAGTCGGGTTCCGCCGCTCGTGCCGTCGGACTTCCACAGCTCACGACCCTTGCCGCCGTCGTCCGCGGCGAAGAGCAGCCGCTTGCCATCCAGGAGGAGTTGCCCGGGTGAAGCGCTCGCGAAGCCGGGGGAGATGTCCTTCACGAGGCGCGTCCCTCCCGTCGTTCCGTCACTGCGCCACAGCTCCGTGCCATGCGTGCCGTCATCGGCGGCGAAGTAGAGCGTCTTGCCCACGGCGACTGGATTGATGGGGTTGTCGGAGAAGGCACCGCCGAAGGGGTTGATGTCCTCGACCAGTCGAGTCCCGCCGGGAGTGCCATCCGTCTTCCACAGCTCGCTGCCATGGATGCCATCGTCGAGGATGAAGAAGACCTTGGAGCCCACGACGGTCATCCGCTTGGGGTAGTCGGAGAGGTTTCCGAGCAGCAGCGTGGCCTTCCATCCGGAGTGGAGGTCCTGCCCGCCCGACTTCTCCTCCAGCTTCCACAGGGCGTACGTGTCGAGGCCCGGGCTGTAGACGACGCTCACGTAGACGGCGCCATCCACCGCGGCGCTATCGAACGTGTTCGTCGAACTGGGCCCCGGCGCGAGGTCGGCGACGAGCTTGGGGCCGGTGCACTGGGGTGCGTTGTTCAGGTCCTGGCTCAGCTCGAGCTCGGAGTCGCTGTCGGTGGTCGGTGGGTCCACCGACTCCTCCATGGGACCGCAGGCGCAGAGCAGCGCACAGCTGCTGGCCAGGAGGTAGGAATGGGGATGACGCATCGATTCATTTCCTTTCCCCGGACCCACGTTCATCCGGGTACGCGGAAGGTGGAGGGTGATTGGCGAATGCCCAGTGCTCTGGGGCATGAGGTCAGGTTCGCCAGTTCACCGATGTGAATGAGTCGACGCTCCCCCCGCACGGCTATCATCCGGGCTTCGGCGGACGGGGCACGTGATGGACGACTATCAGGCGATTCTGGATGAAGTGATGGCGGCCATCCGGCCGGTGGTGGGGCAGGGGCGCGTGGCCAACTACATCCCGGCGCTCGCCGCGGTGGACCCCTCGCGGTTCGGCATGGCCCTGGCGACGGTGGAGGGAGAGGTGTTCGGTGTGGGGGATTGGCGGGTGCCCTTCTCCGTGCAGAGCATCTCGAAGGTGTTCGCGCTGGCGCTGACGCTGGCCCGCGATGGGGACTCGCTGTGGCGCAGGGTGGGCAAGGAGCCCTCGGGCAATCCGTTCAACTCGCTGGTGCAGCTCGAGTATGAGCAGGGCGTGCCCCGCAATCCGTTCATCAACGCGGGGGCGCTGGTCGTCACGGACCGGTTGCTGAGTCTCACGGGGGACTCGCGTGGGTTGCTGCGGGAGTTCCTGCGGGCGGAGAGCGGCAACGCCTCCGTGGACTTCGACCCGGTGGTCGCCGCGTCCGAGGCCGAGCACGGCCACCGCAACTCCGCGCTGGCGCACTTCATGGCGAGCTACGGCAACATCCAGAATCCGGTGCCGCGCGTGCTGGAGCACTATTTCTGGCAGTGCTCGCTGTCGATGAGCTGCGCGGACCTGGCTCGGGCCTGCGGCTTCCTGGCGCGACACGGGCAGGGCGCGAAAGGTGAGCGATTGCTCACGCGCAGCCAGGCCAAGCAGGTCAACGCGGTGATGCTCACGTGCGGCACGTACGACGCCGCGGGCGAGTTCGCCTATCGCGTGGGCCTGCCCTGCAAGAGTGGTGTCGGTGGCGGCATCATCGCCGTCATTCCGAATCGCTGTGGCTTGTGTGTGTGGAGCCCGGGGCTGGATGCCCACGGCAACTCCGTTGCTGGTGTGGAAGCGCTGGACCGCTTCACGACGCTGACGGGACTCTCGGTGTTTTGATGGGATGGGTGGCGCGCTGAAGGTAAACCGGTCCTCGCGAAGGTGTTCTTCCGCTGAGGACCGGCCCCCACCGCCCATCCCTCACGCCCGAGCCGTCCCGCTGCTGCAACCCGCCCGTCCAACCCGCCGCCCGTACTGCCCCGTCCTGCGTGCTGCCCCGTCCAACCCGCCGCCCGTGCTGCCCCGTCCTGCGTGCTGCCCCGTCCAACCCGCCGCCCGTACTGCCCCGTCCTGCGTGCTGCCCCGTCCAACCCGCCGCCCGTACTGCCCCGTCCTGCGTGCTGCCCCGTCCAACCCGCCGCCCGTGCTGCCCCGTCCTGCGTGCTGCCCCGTCCAACCCGCCGCCCGTTCTGCCCCGTCCTGCGTGCTGCCCCGTCCAACCCGCCGCCCGTGCTGCCCCGTCCTGCGTGCTGCCCCGTCCAACCCGCCGCCCGTCCTGCGTGCTGCCCCGTCCAACCCGCCGCCCGT
>NZ_JAKCFA010000047.1 GCF_024198215.1 Myxococcus qinghaiensis | reverse complement strand
CCCCATGCCGACCACCATCTCATCGAGGTAGGCGCTCAGCGCCTCATCCAGCTTGCGCAGATGTGCGGGTGTCATCCCGACCGTAGATCATGACCGCTACCTGGATTCAAGTGACCGGGTAGTACTATCCAGCCGTACTATTTCCGCCCGGGAGCGTAGAAATCGATGACCCGATTTTTCTGGTTGCGTGAGGACAGGGCGGTCACGACGTACGACGGCGAGTTCAACGCCGCGCACAAGTGGGGATTGCCCGGCGTGACCTGCCCCACATGTGGCGCCACCTGGGGCGGGGCGGGCCACGACTACCCGTGTGTCGACCTGTCGGGACTGCCCGAGGTCGATGAGTTCGTGAGGGCCAGACTTGAGTCCGTCTCTGAATTCACACGCCTGCGTGAGTTGGTGCGTCCCTTGGCCCCCCTCCGTGCAACGCTTCCACCTGGAACGAACTTCGGGCCGTTGGTGGGTCGAGCCCTCGGAGAGTTTGGTCCCTTCACATGGTTGGGAGACTCCACGCTGCTGATGCAGCGGGACATCCTGGAACAGCTTCAGGACGCGGGAGTGCGGGGCTTGCTCGGTGGCCGCACGGAGCTGCGATTCCGCAAAAGGAACCCACCGGAGCTGCTGGAGCCCCAGTTTGAGCCGCTCGGCCAGCTTCACCCTGACTGCATTCCCTCGGACACGCCTCCACCGTGCCTGACCTGTGGCCGGCTCGACCTCACGCGTCCCGACGAACCCATCCTCGACGCCGCTTCGCTCCCCCAGGAACTCGACCTCTTCCGCGTAGGGAACTTCGCCACGATGCTCATCGGCACCGAGCGGTTCATGCACGCCGTGCAGGGCCTCGGACTCATCGGCATGACCTTCCGGGAGCTGCCGACACGCTGACCCTCTCCCTTCCGACCGCGTGAATTTGCGCAGGAATCGCGCGTCGGGTGTGGCTTGTCACGAGCAGGGTTGAAGAAAGGAAGCATCCGGATGCGCCGTGAGCCGCTGGGCGGATGGCTGTGCGTGTTGGGGCTGGTCCTGGCCTGTGGGCCGGGCATCGATGAACGGGACTCGCCGTCCGAGCACCTCCTTCAGCCGCCCAGCACGGTCGTCGTGATGTCCATCGCCATCAACGACGCGGCCCCGGAGATACAACTCCTCGTCCTGGGCACCGACTTCATCCCCGCCACCGCCGTGTACGTCCGACAGACAGCCGTTCCGACCGAGTTCGTGAGCAGCACGGAGCTGCGAGTGCAACTGGACCCCAACCTCGTGGAGGGCCTCGCGACCTTCCCGCTCGAGCTCCGCGTGGCGCCAGGCAACCCGCCCTTCCTCCAGGGCGCGACGTCTCCCATCTACACAGTCTCGATGCCTGGCCGGTAACACGCGTTGCGCAGAGAAGGGCCCCCGCGTGTCTTGAAGGGCGACGTCGGACCCGAAAAGGATTCCTTCCAGATGCGCCAGGATGTGACGCGAGGGTGGCTGTGTCTGCTGTGGCTCCTCTGTGCCTGCGGGCCAGGCCTCGAACGCCCGGCGCCCCTCCCTGAACCAGACGCGGGGACCCCGGCCGTGGAGGAGGTGGTGCTTCCCCCCGTCACCCTGGGAGAGGTGGCCGTGACGGACGTGGAGGCCACCGAGCTGAGCATGCGGGTGATCGGCGTCGGCTTCTCCCAGTCCAGCATCGTGTTCGTGAATGGCCAGCGCATGGAGACCCAGTTCGTGAGCACCACGGAGCTGGGGGCCCTGGTTCCAACCTGGTTCGCCTTGGCCACACCGGAGCTCTTCCTCGAGGTGCGAGTCTACCGGGGTGACCCCGAGTACAAAGGAGGCGCCAGGTCCCCTCGCCTCCCGTTCACCCTGCCCGCTCCCGAGCTGACCTCCGTGACACCCGACACGCTCGGCTCGGAGCCCGAGGACGCCGTGCGAATCACCGTCACGGGAAAGAACCTCGTGAAGGGCAGCCACGCCCTCTTCCGCGACAAGACCTATCCGTTGACGGTGACGAGCCCCCACGAAGGAAGCTTCTCTCTTCCACCGTCGGCCCTGAAAGCCCAGACGACGCGGGACACGCTCGTCATCGAAGTCACTCGCCCACGCTCGGCCCGCTCGCTGCCACTGAACATGACGGTGACGAGCCCCACCCCGGCAATCACGGGCATCTGGCCTCCCACGCTGAACGCCCTCGACATGCATCGCGGCAAGGCAGGCAGCGCCTCCGTCGAACGCATCATCGTCAGCGGGCTCCAGGTGCGCTCCAACACGGTGGTGAAGTGGAATGGCACCCCTCTGCACACCGAGACCTATGATGGCGCCAACCGGGTCCATGCATGGATTCCCAGCACTGCTCGGATGCAAGCCGGCACCGTCCAGGTGACGCTGGAGACGCCCGACCCCGACGGAGCAAAGACGTCCTCCGGCCATGCCCTCCCCGTGAAGTCCGAGCCGGTGTTGCATGCCGTCTCCCCGGCATGGGTGCTCGCGGGCTCGGACGAGGTCAGGTTCAAACTCCAGGGCGAAGGACTGGGACAAGGGCTCCTCACGCAGCAGGTCGTCCACTGGAACGGGCACCGCCTGGAGCACTTCTTCGGTCCGGACTCGGAGGAGATTTGGGAATTCATCGTCCCCGCCGCCCTGCTGGCCCAGCCCGGGACCCTCCCCGTGACAGTGACGCGCATGTTCGACGGCGCCGTGTCCTCGCCCCTCTTCGTCCAGGTGCTCGCCCAGGCCCCCGCGCCCATCGCCCACTCGCTGCTGCCCTCGGTGCTGTCCGTGGGCGATGCGCCGGGGCTGCTCTTCGTCGACGGCGCCGGCTTCACGCCCCAGTCCGTCATCCTGCTGGACGGACAGGAGCGCACCACCCGCCCCCACGGCCCGTCGCGGCTGTCCACCCAGCTCCAGGCCGAGGACCTGACGACGAAGGGCGTGCGCACCGTCACCGTGAGCACGCCCGCGCCAGGAGGAGGCACCACCCTGCCCCTGCTGCTCGTGGTGCATGCGGAGCAACCCGTGCCCGTCCTCGCTGCCGTCACGGACGGTGTCTACACCTCCGCCCCCGCCGGCGGGGGCGACCTGAGTCTGCGCGTCCAGGGACAGGGCTTCAGCCCCCGTTCGGTCGTCCGGTGGAATGGCCAACCGCTGCCAGCCGAGTGGACCTGCGGAACCTCGGTCGACTGCGTGGCGGGACCTGGAAACCAGAGCACCCTGTTGGTGAAGGTCCCCGCCGAGTGGGTGGCGCAACCCGGCGTCGGCCGGGTGACGGTGTCCAATCCGGGCCCTGGAGGCGGCGAGAGCCTGGAGGGGTTCTTCGTCCTCCTCGGAGAGGGGGAGCCCAAGCTCTCCGTGAGCATTCATTCCGTGGTGGATGTGGGCGTGAGCCACGACTTCGAGCGCGACATAAGCCTCTGGACGACGGTCGCGGGGAATTTCATCAACGCCTCGAACCTCTTCGTGAATGGCGTGGCGCGTGCCTTCAGCGGCCCTTCGAGCCTGCTCTTGAGCGAGGAGGAGGTCTCGACCCCTCGGGTGTACGAGCTACGGACCTTCACCCCGGGACACGGCTTGAGCTCCCCCGCCTATGTGAGAATCCAGGGCGCGCTCACCCCAACGCTTCGAGGGGTGGCGCCGGGGGTCGTCTCCCAGGGAGAGTGGACCGCCACCCAGCAACGACTCTTCGTCCTTCCGGGAGAGAACTTCTTCTGGTTCCGCAGCTCCCTGAAAAACTCTCAGGTCACCCTGGACTGGAGCGGCCAGTCACGACCCCTGACCGGGAACTTCGGCGTCAACTCCGTTCCAGGAGGACGGACACGACTGGAGGGGACGGAGCTGGAGCAGGTGGGAGTCCGCTCGCTGACGGTGTCCCGCGTCGCGGAGGGCGGTGGCGTGTCGCTGCCCGCGCTGCTCAACGTGGTCTCCGAGCGACCCGTGCCGCTGCTGACCCATGTGGAGCCCATGAGCGTCCTGAAGGATGCGCCCGCCCTGGCGCTCCGAATCAAGGGACAGGGCATCCACTCCGCCACGGAGCTGCGGTGGAGGGACTTCCGTTCGAGCCTCGAGCCCGTGCTCACCTGGGATGGCCAGGTGGCACACTACGAGGCGCTCCTCCCCGCCGAAGCGCTCGCGGAACCCGGCGGCGTGGACGTCACGCTGGAGACGCCCGGACCCGGCGGTGGCCGCTCACCGCCCATCCGCGTCGTCGTCGAGGAGTAGCCCGAGGAGCCCTCCCGAAAGGAGGGGCGACCTACCCGAACGGGCAGGTGAGCACCCTGCCCGGTTCGCCGATGTGGCGCGCCTTCGAGGCTTTTACCTTCAGCCTCGAAAGGAACACGCCATGTCCACCGACTTTCTTCCCGCCCTCTCCCAATCTCTCGCCTCCATCGTTGAGCGCGCCTCACCGAGCGTCGTCCGCGTGGACGCTCGGCGTCGTCGCGGCGCCACCGGCCTCGTCTGGAGCGCCGAGGGACACATCGTCACCACCAGCCACACCGTCGAGCACGAAGGCCAACTTCAAGTAGGCCTGTCCGACGGACGCACCGTGTCCGCCGAGCTCATCGGCCGCGACGCCAGCACGGACGTGGCCCTGCTCAAAATCGATGCAGCGAATCTCACCCCGCTCGCGCTCGCGCCGTTGGACGGCGTGAAGGTGGGCCACCTCGTCGTCACGGTGGCTCGGCCGGGGCGCACGGCGCGCGCCACGCTCGGCATGGTGAGCACGCATGGCGAGGGCTGGCGCACCCACGCGGGCGGACGCGTGGACCGCTACCTGGAGACAGACGCGGACCTGCCGCCCGGCTTCTCCGGAGGCGCGCTGGTGGATGTGGAGGGGCGCTTCGTCGGACTGCTCACCGCGGCCTTCTCTCGCACCTCGGCCGTGGTCATTCCGCACGACACGCTGACGCGGGTGACGGCGTCGCTGCGCGAGCACGGCGGCATCCGTCGTGGCTACCTGGGCGTGGGCGCGTACCCCGTGAAGCTGCCTCAGCATCAGTGGGCGACGGCGGGCGCGGAGGCGGGGCTCATCTTCCTCTCGGTGGACCCGGACGGTCCGGCGCACCGGGCGGGACTGCTGCTCGGGGACGTGCTGGTGAGCCTGGGTGGCCAGTCGCTGCACGGGGTGGAGGACCTGCTCGGCTACCTGGGAGACGAGAAGGTGGGCACCGCCGTCCCGGCGCGCGTGCTGCGAGCCGGCGAGGTGCGTGAAGTGCCCATCACCATCGGAAAGCGTTCGTGAGGAGAGGGGTGACGCGATGAAGCTGCTGCAACAGTTCTCGGATGACCTGGAGACGCTCGCGTCGCGCGCCTCGCCCGCGGTGGTGGGCGTGGAGCACGCACGGGGCCATGGCACGGGCCTCTTCCTCACGCCGGATGGTTATGTCCTCACCAACCGCCACGTCGTCATGCGGGGCTCTCGCAAGCTGACGGTGCAGTTGTCCAACGGCGAGGAGTTGCGCGGCTCGCTGGTGGGCGGTGATGCGCCCACGGACCTCGCGGTGGTGCGAGCGGAGGGAGGCGACTTCCCGACGCTGCCGCTCGCCGCGCCGGAGACGGTGCGCGTGGGTCAGCTCGTCATGGCGATTGGCAATCCCTTCCGGTTGGAGCAGTCGGTGGCGCTCGGGGTGGTGAGCGCCGTCAACCGCAGCGTCACGCTGCCCGACGGAGTCATCCTGGAGGGCATGCTCCAGACGGACGCGGCCATCAACCCGGGCAACTCCGGAGGGCCGCTCATCAACACGCGTGGCGAGGTGGTGGGGCTCAACACGCTGGTGTTGCCGTACGCGCAGGGCATCGGCTTCGCGGTGAGCGCCACCACGGCGGCGTGGGTGGCCAGCCTGCTCATCCAGCGGGGAAAGGTGGAGCGGCGCTTCCTCGGCATCGCGGCGGTCGCGGTGAACCTGGCCACGGAGCATGCGCGCGACACGGGTCAACCCCGAGCGGTGCGCATCCTGAAGGTGCAGGACGGGACACCGGCGGACGACGCGGGGCTCCAGCCGGAGGACCTGCTGCTGGCCATCAATCGGCGCGCCGTCGGCAGCGTGGATGACCTCCAGCGACTGATGGCCCTGGCCACCGACGAAGAGGTGTCATTGGACGTGCTGCGCAAGGGACGGCGCAAGCAGGTCTCCGCGCGCACGCGGCCCCGCATCGAGCCCGTGGCGGCGTGAACGCGACATGGCTCCGGGTGCACCTGGCCCGGAGCCAGCCCGCCGTCCCTAGACGCGAGTCGACTCGCCCTGCTCCGGACGGTCGTCCAGCATCAGCCGGTCCTCGAAGCACCACACCCACGTCTCCCCCGGCTCGAACGATTGAATGACGGGGTGCTTCGTCTGATGGAAGTGCTTCGTCGCGTGCTTGTTCGGCGAGGAGTCGCAGCACCCGACATGGCCGCACTCCAGGCAGCGCCGGAGGTGGACCCACTGCGCTCCCATCTTCAGACACTCCTCGCAGCCGTCGGTCCTCGCCTCGGGATTGCCCGCCTGCTCGATGTGCTTGCACTCGGTCGCCATCGTTCTTCTCCCCTGTGAACCCATCGCCCGCGGACAGGGTGTGCACGAAGGCCCCGCGCATCCACGTGCCGGGCATCCATGCGACCAGGCTCTCGCCACCAGGGTGGCTGACACCCGTCGACCGCGCGGAGTGGCGCGACGGAGGCACACGTCCCACGCTTGAGCCGTATGCCTTCCGACACTTCTCCCGGCGAAACGTCCGTGTCCTATGCCAGTGCGCGGGGACGCGGCGTGCTCCTGGCGAGCGTGCTCGGCAGCGGCATGGCCTTCCTCGACTCCACCGCCGTCAACGTGGCGCTGCCCGCCCTGGGCCGAGACCTCCACACGGGGCTGACCGGCCTCCAGTGGGCCGTGGATGCCTACCTGCTCACCCTCGGCTCGTTGGTGCTCACCGGCGGCGCGCTCGGCGATGCGTGGGGACAGCGCCGCGTCTTCCTCCTGGGCGTGGTGGGCTTCACCGCCATGTCCGTGCTGTGCGGCCTGGCGCCGAACGCCTGGACACTCGCCCTCTTCCGGGCAGCGCAGGGCATGGGCGCGGCGCTGCTGGTGCCCGCGAGCCTCGCGCTCCTGCGCACCTCGTTCCCCGAAGCGGACCGACAGCGCGCGGTGGCCGCATGGGCGGGCCTGTCCGGCGTCACCACGGCGTTGGGGCCGCTGCTCGGAGGATGGCTGGTGGACGTGGCCTCCTGGCGCCTGGTGTTCTTCCTCAACATCCCCCTGGCGGCGCTCACCGTGTGGGCCGCGCTGCGCCACGTGCCGGACGACCGGCCCACGGGGGATGCACGCAAGCTCGATATCGCCGGCTCGGTGACGGCCGCGCTGGGACTCGGCGGCGTCATCTACGCGCTCATCGAAGGGCCCGCGCATGGCTGGTCCATGTTCCCCGTCCTCGCCGCCGTCTTCGGCGCGGTACTGCTGGCCGCGTTCCTCTTCATCGAATCGCGCGCACCCAACCCGATGTTGCCGCTCGGGCTGTTCCGCTCGCGGACCTTCTCCGGCGCGAACCTCACGACGCTGACGGTGTACTTCGCGCTGGGCGGCGTGGGCTTCCTGCTCATCCTCGCGCTGCAACAACAGCTCGGGTACTCGGCGCTCGCGGCGGGCGCGTCGCTGCTGCCCATCACCGTGATGCTGCTGTTGTTCTCTCCCCTGGTGGGCAGGCTCGCGGGTCGCATCGGCGCACGGCCCTTGATGACGGTGGGGCCATTGCTCGCGGGCGTGGGCATGGCGCTGCTCACGCTCATCCACAAGGACGGAAGCTACATGGGCACCGTGCTCCCGGGAGTGCTCGTGCTGGGCCTGGGCCTGAGTCTCACGGTGGGGCCGCTGACGGCGGTGGTGCTCGGCGCGGTGGAGGACCGGCACGCGGGCATCGCCTCGGGGGTGAACAACGCCGTGGCGCGCATCGCCGGACTCCTCGCGGTGGCGCTGCTGCCGCTCCTGGGAGGACTCGCGAACAAGACAGGTGACGCGTTCCTCCAGGGGACCCGTGAAGCGCTGTGGGTGTCCGCGGGGCTGTGCGTGCTGGGCGCGCTGTGCTCACTCCTCCTGCTGCCCAGGAATGTGGGGCGGGTGGAGGGAGGGCCGCCTCGAACCGAGGATGCGCATCGGCGCGGACGGCCTCACCCGAAGAACCCCTTGCATGCCTGACGTGGGCTCGCGTCCAGCCCGCCATGAACACGAAGGGCCCTCCTCCAGGGTAGGAAGAGAGCCCTCGTCACTTCATGAATGCGCCCGCTGTGCGCGCTAGCTCTTGTACTTCACCGAGCAGCCGTACGGCGTGGTGGTGGAGGCGGGCACCGGCTTGCCGTTGAGCACCGCGTCCACGGCCGTCTGCACGTGGTTGACCTTCTTGTCGTTCTTGCCGCGCGGGTCATCGTCGATGGCGCCCGCGTAGCGGACCACGCCCTCGGTGTCGATGATGTACATGTGCGGCGTCGTCTTGGCGCCGTACGTCTTGCCCGTCGCGCCGCTGGCGTCCTGGAGCACGGGGTACGTGAAGCCCTCCGTCTTCTTCCACGTGGCGGACTTCTCCGGCGTGTTGTGCGCCGTCGAGTCCACCGCCAGCCACACCACCTTCTTGGCGTCGAAGCCCTTCAGCGTGTTGGCCATCGTGTCCGCCTGATAGTGGCGCTGCACGAAGGGGCACTCGGGGTTGGTCCACTCCAGCACCACCACCTTGCCCTTGTACTGCGACAGCGAATGCTCCTTGCCCGCCTCGTCCTTCAGCGTGAAGGCCGGGGCCGGCTTGCCGACCTCCGCGTCCGCGAAAGCGGGGACACCCACGAGTACCGAGCCGAGCGCGAGAGCGGTGAAGACCTGCTTCATGGCGTTCCTCCTGATTGGGCACTGCTTGACTGCGGATGACTGCGTTTCAAGGCCGAGGGAAACCAGCGGCGCACAGCACTTTCGAGCCGTCCTGGCGGCGCAGCGGTGAGCACTCCGACGCGCGCTTCACCGAGTCCACCACCGCGTCCACCGTCAACAACTCCTGCAACACCTCCGGCTTGTCCGGAGCGCCCGGGCTGAGCACCAGGTACATGGGCACGCCCGCGCGGCCATGGTCCGCCAGCCGCGCGGTGATGCGCGCATCCCGGCGCGTCCAGTCCGCCACGAAGAACGCCACCTGGTGCTCGGTGAAGGCCGCGCGCACCTCCTCGCGCGACAGCACGGTGCGCTCGTTGAACTTGCAGGTGAGGCACCAGTCCGCCGTGAAGTCGATGAACACCGGCTGCCCAGCCGCCAGCGCCGCCGCCACCGCCTCGTCGCTCCAAGGCTGCGCCTGCGCCACCGTGGACGACGCCCGAGCCACGGGTGCCGCCTCCTCGAAGCGCAGCGCCGCCACGCCCGAGCCCACCAGCACCAGCGCCGCGATGGCCAGCGTGCCCCACCGGCGCCCGCCCTCCTGGAGCTGCGACTGGCCATACACCCACGTGCCCAGGCCCACCGCGACGAGGAAGGCCAACAGCCGCGCCATGCCGTCCACGCCCGCAAGCCCACCCATCACCCACACGAGCCACACCGTGGTGCCCAGGAGCGCGAAGCCCAGCACCTGCTTGAAGCGCTCCATCCATGCGCCCGGCTTCGGCAGCTTCTGCGCGAGCCCCGGCACCAGCACCAGCAGACAGAAGGGCAGCGCCAGGCCCAGGCCCAGCGCGGTGAAGACGGCGACCACCGTGAGCGGGCCCGCCGCGAAGGCGAAGCCCACCGCCGTGCCGAGCAGCGGCGCCGAGCACGGCGTGGCCAGCACCACCGCGAGCACGCCCTCGCCCGCGCTGTGAAGCAGGCCGTGGCTCTGGTCCACCTTGCCCGCCAGTGCACTGCCATCCAGGCCCACGTTGAAGACACCGAAGAGGTTGAGGGCGAACGCCACCAGCACCGCGCTCACCGCCGCGACGAAGAGCGGCTCCTGGAACTGGAAGCCCCAGCCCACGCCCGCGCCGCCCGCGCGCACCGCCAGCACCGCGCCCGCGAGCGCCAGCATGCTCGCCACGATGCCACCCGCGTACGCCGCCGCGTGCGCGCCCACCCGGCCCTGCTCCTGGCGCACCATGCGCGTGAAGCCGTACGCCTTGAGCGCCAGCACGGGGAACACGCACGGCATCAGGTTGAGCAGCGCGCCGCCCAGGAACGCGAACAACAGCGCCATGCCCAGGCCCATCGTCGACTCCGCGGGCGCGGCCGTCGTGGCGCTCGCCACCGGCTTCACCGCCGCGAGCGAGTCCTTGATGGAGGGCGCCTTCGCCACGACGGGCGCCGCCGCCGCACCCACCGCCGCCGCGAAGGGCGCCATGGGCACGTCGACCTCCAGCGCCTGATAGCCGGTGGCCGCCGTCCCCAGGCGCAGCACGCCCTTGAGTCGGGGCTCGGCCTCCGGCGCATCCGGCTCCGCCTTGCCCTTCAGCGCGAAGCGCCCCGGGGCCGTCTGCGTGAGCGTCAGCTTGTCCACGCCGGGGATGCGCTCGGGGACGAAGGCGTCCTTCTCCGAGGAGGGCACCGCCGCGCCACCGGGCAGCGCCACCGTGAAGGTGCCCGTGAACTCCTGGCCCGCGGTGAGCTGCTTCACGTCCAGCGCGAGCGCCGCGGTGTGGCCGGTGTCCGCCACCGGGCGAGGCACCCGCGCCTTCGCCGCGTCGAACGTCGGCGTCGACTCCGCGTCCACGAGCGTCGTCGGCCCCAGCGGAATCGAGCGCGTCAGCATCAGGTCGGCGGGGATGCAGTGCACCTCGCACACCAGCGCATTCACCGCGGCCGACAGGTTCAGCGCGCCCGTGGCCTGCTCGGAGGCCTGGGCCTGCGCGAAGAGGAGCACCTCGCCGTCATAGCCATGGGTGACGATGAAGCCGTCGGGCGTGCGGAACGTGCTCGGATAGGGCCACTGGAGCGCGCCCACCGTGGAGCCCGGCGTGTCCCAGGTGATGTCCGTTTCGAGGCCGGAGTCGCCCGGGTTCTTCCAGTAGATGTGCCAGCCCGGGTCCAACCGGAAGCGCACCCCCACGCGGAAGGTGTCTCCGGGCTTCACCTGGGTGGCATCCACCAGCAGCGCGGCCTCCAAGCGCGGGTCGCCCTCGTCAGGCGCGCCCGTGGCCACCGCGGAGGGAGGCAGCGCCGCCTGCGCCACCGCCGCCACCAGCCACATGCCGATACCGCCCACCAGGGCGAGCCTCTTGGACACCGAGTGCTTCATGCGTCTCCCGTTAACCCACCCGAAGCCGGCTCGCCAGCATCCGACGGGCCCCGCTTCCGAGGGAGAACCTTCCAGGCAGGGGGACATTCCCCGCGCCCGCTCGCGCCAGGGGCATGCGGCGGACCGTGGGACGCCGGGGTGACGCGGCGTGGACACCCGGGCCTCACCGAAGAGGTGGGCAGACGGGCGACCGGTGTGGGAGAGGCTCAGTCCTCTGACTTCCAGGGGGCCAGGGCGGGCAGCGGAAGCGCGGGGCCCACGCGGCTCAAGGTGACGCGGGAGACCTCGGAGTGCGCGCGGCGCATCACCAGCGCCTGGGGCTGCGCGGCGCGACGCTCGATGATGCGGCGAAGGTCCGCCAGTCGCTCCATGTGTCGCTGCGGAGGCACTTCCTGCGAGCCCAGTCGCGCGAGCTTGTAGAGGGCGAGGTCCGCGGTCTCCAGCGCCTGCTCGGCGACGGCCTGCTGGCGGCGGCCCAGGGCCTTCCAGGCGGAGGCCTCGGCGGCCACGAGCTCCAGTTCCGCGGACACCGCGCGCACGAAGCGGCCCTCGTCGCTGTCGGGCAGCACGCGCGCCACCGGCACTGGCAGGCGCCGCGTGTCGGTGCCCTCCATGTACGAGGTCGTCACGCCCAGGCTCCAGTCGGCCGCGTTGAGCTTGCCGGCGAAGAGGACGCGACGCGGGAAGGACTGGGACACCGCGCCCAGGGACGCGCTCATCGCGTCGCCCTCGACGCGCGAGGAGTAGCGGTGGCGGCAGCGCAGCTCCGAGAAGCCCGAGGGCAGCACGTACACGCGCGCGTCCGAGCCCACCTCGCCGAACAGCTCCGCGGACAGCGAGCCCACCGCCTGCGGCAGGCCCTCCGGGTCATCCACGTGGACGAAGCCGGTGCCGGAGGGGCCGGTGAGCGCCTCCAGGATGTCGGGCAGGTAGTGCCGCCCCAGTCCCAGCGCGTGCAGCACGACACCGGACTCCACGACGCGCGCGCCCAGCGTCTTGAACTCGGAGAGGTGCGAGGGGCCGACGGACGGCTCGCCATCCGTGAGCATCAACACTTGCGGACGCGCACCGGGGACGAGCACGCGGCGCACGGCCTCCGCGCCTCGCTCGACGGCCTCGTGCAGCGCGGTGCCCTCACCCGACTCCAGCCGGGACAGGGCCTTGAGGAACGTCGTCTTGGCGGCGGCGTCCATCGCGCGCACGGGCAGGAGCTGCTCCGGCTCCGCGTCGAAGGTCAGCAGGCCCAGGTAGTCGCGAGGACTGGCGCGCTCCACCAATGACTGCGCGGCCTGCACCGCGGCGAGCAGCGGGACACCGCGCATGGACGCGCTGCGGTCCAGCACCAGGTTCGCCGTCACGGGGGCGCGAGGCGCGTCCGCGTCCGCCTCCAGCGTGACGAGCAGCAGGACTTCGCGGCCGTTCTCCCCGTCGCGCTCCACTGCCAAGGCCGTCTGCTTCATCCGTGCTCCCGCGCGCTCTCACGAGACATCCTGCCGCGAACCGCCCCGTGAGAGACGACGTCCCTCACGACCGAAGTCTCATGGGCCACAACGCCCGAAGGCATGCATCCGCATGGGAAGGCTCCCACGTCGAGGATGTGGGCAGACACACCTCGGAAGCAAGAGGTAGCACCCGTCACACCCGACGTGGGGGTAGTTCCTGACCGCCTGCGGGAGGCGCCTGGCGAGTCACGCCACAGGCCGCGCAGTGCCGCGCTTCGGGCGTCCGGAGCGGCTTGCCGCAGTGCGCACAGGGCGGCCCATACTGACTGAGCCGGTGGTGCATCACCGCGTTGGCGTTCGTCTCGTGGAACCCGGTGAGCCGCTCATACTCTTCACACACGGGCCGGAACCGCGCCTCGATGGAGCGCCGCTCCCCACTCGGCGCCTCCGTCGGACTCCGGGGAGAAAACGCCGCCCGGTACAGTCCGGCGACCCGCGCGAACTCCTCCTCGTCGAGCATCGGCACGTCCAGCTTGCAGCGCCAGCACCACAGCACCTTCATCCGGGCCTCCCGCCCCACTCGCGCACACGCGGAAGCTTCACGCACGACGCTAGAGCGCGCTCAACGACGGCGGCCTGGAGGAGAAGATGACGGGCGCCCCGAGCACCGGGCGTCACCGAAGAACCACCGGCCCGGGAGCCACCCACCGGGGCGCCACCGCACGAGCCGAACCACCGGTACCAAAGAAGCGCCCCCGCGCATCCGCGGGCCGCGGGGGCCGCGGGTCACTCCGCCGCGTTCCAGCCGCCCCACTTCTCCTCGGAATAGCCCCACATCCGGCCGCCAGGAGAACCATCCACGGAAATCACGGACTCACTCTCGCCATCTTCCGCGAGGTCCACATACGGCAGCCCTTCATCGTCCATGTAGGTGGTGTCATCGTGAACCATGTCCGACTCCTTTGGGCGCTCCGCTTCAGGGAAGGTGGACGGCCTTTCGGCTCGCCTCCTTGTGGGCGCCCCCCTGTTCGGTCCGCGTGGGTCCGCACGATGCGGTGCCCGGCCAGAAACCCGTTGACCGATTTACCAAGCATGGTGACCATGTCGCCCCGCGTTGTAAAGCCCTTGGGGCATCAAAGTTCCATCCTCCGCTTCAGCCCCCTGCCTGCCCGCCTGCCCTCCAAGCCATTACCCAGTTATTTCAGCGGGTTGAGATGGAGTTCAGTGCCTGACAAGCTGCGAGGCCATCGTACAAGGTAGGTCGGACTGGCGTCCGAGGGAACCACACTGCAGTCAACACTGCGTCATTTTCAAGGTCGTAGCCTGACAGGGCGGGTGTCAGTAAATCCGTGTAGCGAGCAAGCTTGCTCGCTCGTGGCGCCGCTCCGTGCTTCAGTCCCGGACACCCCGCCCGCTCAGCGCTTGATTCGAGAATCACCCCTGTTAGGGTTGACGGGCACTCACGTTTTGCCGCGTCGCGGCAACGGGCCTTCCGCCGCGTCCCCCCAGAGGTCCTCCGAGTCCCAATGAGTCCCATCATCACCGGCCTATTGCTTGCCATCGCCATCCCCATCTTCGTGATGACCATGTCCGGTCGCGTGGGCGTGTTGCTCGCGATGAAGAAGACGGAGAACCGGCTCGACAACATCCCGCTGCGCATCAAGCGGCTCGTGCTCTTCGGGCTCGGGCAGAAGCGCATGGTCGACCCGGAGGAGTTCACGCCGGGCCTGATGCACGTGCTCATCTACGCGGCGTTCATGGTGCTGCAGATTCGCACCATCATGATGTTCGCGATGGGCTTCTCGTCCGGCGCGCTGGAGCTGTTCACGGACCTGAGCCACCCGTTCTGGATGGACAACACGGCGCTGCTGGGCGCCTACCGCGGCTATCTGCTGCTCAAGGACCTGGTGGCGGCGCTGGCCCTGGTGGGCTGCGGCTACTACGTGTGGACGCGCTGGAAGGTGAAGCCGGACCGCATGTCCCAGTCCTGGGAGGCGTACCTCATCCTGGGGTTCATCTCCGGGTTGATGGTGTCCGAGTTCATCTTCGGCGGCAGCCACATGGTGGCGGCGCACGCGGCGGCGCAGCAGGTGCCCATGGGCGCCACGCAGGTGCCCGCGGCCCCGTCAGCGCTGGTGTGGTGGGAGCCCGTCACCAGCCTCGTCGGCATGGCGATGATGCCCCTGGGGGCCACGGCCTCGCACGTGCTGGGCGTCGGAGGCTTCTGGCTCCACCTGGTCATCGTCCTGGCGTTCCTGAACTTCCTGCCCATCGGCAAGCACTTCCACATCATCACCGGCCTGCCCAACGTCTTCTTCCAGCGCACCCACTCCACCGGCAAGCTGCCCACGCCGAATCTGGAGAAGGAGGAGTTCGGCACCGCCACGGTGAAGGACCTCACGTGGAAGCAGGGCCTGGACCTGTACTCCTGCACGGAGTGCGGCCGCTGCCAGACGCATTGCCCCACGTACATCACCGGCAAGCCGCTCACGCACAAGGCCGTCAACCAGGACCTGAAGCATTGGATCTGGGACCACGAGCAGTGGGTGGAGGAGGGCTACGGCCCCAACCGCGTCAAGGAGCCGCTGCAGGAGATCGTCGGCGGCGCGCTGAGCTCCGAGACCATCTGGGCCTGTACCAGCTGCGGCTGGTGCGAGCAGGCGTGTCCGGTGTTCATCGAGAACGTGCCGCG
The DNA here is from genome assembly GCF_024198215.1 of Myxococcus qinghaiensis. Taxonomy (GTDB): domain Bacteria; phylum Myxococcota; class Myxococcia; order Myxococcales; family Myxococcaceae; genus Myxococcus; species Myxococcus qinghaiensis. Next base: position 30,770 of record NZ_JAKCFA010000047.1, on the reverse strand, counting down.
CCTCATCGACATGCGCCGCTACCAGGTGCAGGTGAAGGCGGACTTCCCGCCCGAAATCCAGCGCGTGTTCGAAGGCATGGAGCGCCAGGGCAACCCCTGGGGCCTGGGCCAGGACCGGCGCGACGAGTGGGCCGAGGACCTGGCGCTGCCCACGTGGGGTGACGACGGCGGGCCGTACGAGTACCTGTTCTTCGTGGGCTGCGCGGGCAGCTACGACGACAAGCAGAAGAAGGTCAGCCGCTCGCTGGTGAAAATCATGCGGGAGGCGGGCGTGAGCTTCGCCACGCTGTCCAAGCAGGAGATGTGCAACGGCGACTCCGCGCGCCGCATGGGCAACGAGTACCTGTACCAGACGCTGGCGAAGACGAACGTCGAGACGTGGAACTCGATGGGCGTCAAGGCGGTCATCACCCAGTGCCCGCACTGCTTCAACACCATCAAGAACGAGTACCCGGAGTTCGGCGGCGAGTACCGCGTCATCAATCACACGGAGCTCATCAACGAGCTCTTGCGCGAGAAGCGCATCAAGCTGTCCGCGGTGATGAACACCAAGCTGACGTACCACGACCCCTGCTACCTGGGCCGGCACAACGGCGTGTATGACGCGCCCCGCGAAGTGCTCAAGGCCATCCCCGGGCTGGAAGTGGTGGAGATGCAGCGCAGCAAGCGCGAGGGCTTCTGCTGCGGCGCCGGTGGCGGTCGCATGTGGATGGAGGAGCACATCGGCACGCGCATCAACCACAACCGGTTGAACGAAGTGGCGCTGACGCTCAAGCACGCCGAGGACCCGTCCACGCCGTTCCCCGACGCCGCGGACAAGAAGAAGCCGGGCCAGGTGGGCGACTACAAGGAGAAGGGCGGCACGGGCATCGTCGCCGTCGCGTGTCCCTTCTGCTCGACGATGCTCGGCGACGCGGTCAACGACACCGGCCGCGAGGAGAACATCAAGGTCAAGGACATCACCGAGCTGGTCGCCGACGCGATGGAGGTGCGCAGCGGCAAGGCCGGTGGCGTGGCTCCCGGCGCGACGCTGAGCGCCAAGCCGGAGTAGCGCACGCGCGAAGCAGACAGAGGGCCCTCAGGCTTCCACCGCGAAGCCCGAGGGCCTTCGTCGTTTCAGGCGCTCACTTCACCCACTCCAGGAGGAACGTGCAGGAAGAGCCCTCCCGCGCGAGGATGGAGACGCGAGGCTCCTTGGCGCCGGAGAGGGTGAGCAGGAACTCCAGGACGCCGACGTAGTAGTGGGGCCTGTCGTTGATGTCGCTGAGCCACAACTCGGCGCGCCCGGGAGAGATGGCCTTCACCTGCGTCTCCACGTAGTTGTCCGTGCCGCGAAAGCCCCGGTTGAGCTGGAACAGCATGAACTGCGGCCCCAGCGCGCGCGCCCCCACGCCCAGCATCCGGCCGAGCACCGTGGCCAGCAGGCCCTCCATCACCGCGTGGCCCAACAGGCGCCAGGCCTCCTCGAGCGGTTTGTCCGGCCACAAGTCGTGCAGCACGATGTGCTGCCAGCGCAGCCACGAGGCCAGGGGATACGTCGGCTGCAGCGGGACGGAGAAATCCAGCCCCGCCTCGCGCAGCAAGCGCCACGCGTTGTCGGACAGGCGGTCCTTCAACGCATTCTGGAAGAGGCCCTCCACCGTCCCGCTGAGGACGATCTTCGGCTCGGACGTCGCCATGCGGTGGCTCCCCCGGGGACTCGACATCAGGCCGGCACGCGCGCCTCCCCGGAAGGCACCGCACTTCCACCGGCGCGAGGTCTCACTTCGAAATGAGGGCGGACCGTACGCGCGACGCCTCCCTCACGGTGCGGGGTCACCCGCGCGTGGAGGCTGGTGAACGCCGCGAGTGTCCGCACACGGACGCGGACTCAGGGCTTGCGTTGTTTTTCCGAACGCAGCGCCCGCTCCAGCCGCTTCGTGGGCCCGGCATCCCCGAGCTTGCCCGTCACGTACGCGCCCGCGGACGCGAGCTTCCGGCGGAAGTCATCCTTGGGCGGTGTGGTGGGCGGAGAGGCCGTGCCCGGGCCGGTGATGGCATCGGAGCGCAGCAGCAGGGGCACCATGGAGCGCTCGTCCTCCGTCGCGCTCTCCCAGAGCGCCGACACGCAGTTCGAGTGGCCATGGGCGGCGGCGATGATGACCGCGGACTCGCCGATGCGGTTCGTAATCGTCGCGTCCGCGCCCGCCTTCAGCAGCAGCTCCACCAGCCCGGAGTGTCCCTCCCGCGCCGCGACCATCAGCGGCGTGAGCCCCTCGTCATCGAACGGGTCGGGGTGCTCACCCGCGTCGAGCTGGGACTTCAAGGACTCGCGGTCACCCGCGAGCACGGCATCGAAGAGGGACATGGCAGCCTCCTGGCAGGGGACAGCATCGCGCCTCGGAGGCGCGGATGCCAGGGACCACCGGACAGGACTACAGCGGGCCGTACGAGGGCTCGGCCGCGCTGGGCACCGCGAGCGTGACGGAGTTCGACGGTGTCGCGCTCACCGTGGAGCGGTAGATGCCCGGGTCCCCACCCGCCGAGTCGGCGAAGAGGAAGCCGACCTGGCTTGCGCCCGTCCACACCGGCCAAGTCTCCTGGGCGCTCGCGCCGCCGTAGCTGGTGACGCGTCGCAAGGCCCCCACGTTCCCTCTTCCGCTCAGGGTTCCTACATAGGTGCGCACGCTGCTCGAGGAGCCGCGTCCGTCCAGCGCCACCTGCGAGCCGTCCGGCGACACCGCGACCCGGTTGGCCACGGCCACGACGTCATTGCCCAGCGACGAGAAGACGACGGCGCCTCCGGAGACCGGCACGTACGCCACCTGGTTCAACTGCTGGAGCCCGCTGCCCGCGGGCGCGACGACGGCGGTCCCATTGGGGACGAAGGACGGCGCGCCATAGGCGATGACGGAGTTCGGGGTGAGCTCCTGGAAGCCGCTGCCATCGGTGTTCACCCGCCCCAGCGAGGTGAGGGAGCTGTTGCCGGGGGAGAAGACGAAGACGACGCTGCGGCCGTCCGGGCTGAAGGTGGGGGTGCGGAAGTTGGTGCAGCCCCGCGCGCAGGCCGCGTCGTTCTCGGTGAACAGCGTGGCCACGGTGCCGCCGGTGGTGGGCACCGTCAGCAGCGACGTGCCGCCGCCGCGCTGGACGAAGACGATGCTGCGGCCATCCCTCGACACCGAGGGCCAGTAGGCGCCGCCGGTGCTGGTCAGCCGCTGCGGACTGTTGGGGTCTCCCGCGTCATCCACCACGAAGACGTTGCGGTCGTCCTCGCGCACGAAGGCGAAGCCCTTGGTGAACCGGACATCGCCAATGCCACCGCCGCCGCCGTCATCCTCGAACGGCTCGCACCCGCCCAGCAGCCCCACCACCAACAACCCACCGACGAAATACCGCTTCCCCGTCATCGCAGTCGCTCCACGTCACCGGCCCGGTTGAGAGCCCCGCACTACAGGGCGCGCCGGGTCGGACGTCAACGCGAGCGACGGCATTCACGGGCGCACCCGCGCGACGACTTCAGCGGTTGAGCTTGACCAGCTCGTTGCGGCACTGGTTGCAGAGCGACAGCTGCTTGCGGTCACAGTCCTGCGGAGACTGCGCGAAGAACATCACGCACCGGGGGTCCTCACAGTAGGACAGCCCGAGCAGATGGCCCGCCTGGTGGATGACCTCCACCTGGATGCGCCGCCGCAGGTGCTCACCGTCAGCGCCCTGGCGAAGCCGGAACACGCTCACCACCGCCGTGTGTGACTCGCGGTCCGCCTCGCCGAAGACGAAGGGCGAGTCCGGGACGAAGAGGTCCACGTCCGTCACGCCGAGCACCAGCTGCTGCCCGGGCTCCATCATCGGCGTGAGCCGACGCATGATGGCGTTGCAGTGGTACTGGGCACGGTCCTTGTTGAAGGCATAGGCCGGCGTCGGGAGCGCCGTCTTCGCCACCACCGAAGCGGTGCCCATCTGTGTGGTCAGTGGGTCCTGGAGGTCTTTCAACAGGGTTGCCGTTGGGCTTCCCACGGAGACCAGCAGGAGCGTCTTCTGCGGCATCGGGCCACCGTCCTTCATGCACACGGACGGACGCGCTGGCTACCGCGTCCCCCCGGAGCGGAATGACTGGGGCGCAAGGATTCGAACCTTGATACTCAGAGTCAAAGTCTGATGTCCTGCCATTAGACGACGCCCCAGCAGGTTCGCACGTGTACTTCTGGCGGCCGATTCTACGGCATCTGGACGGGCTCGGGAACCCACTCTGACGTCAGGATGCGACGAGCCCCCCTCCCACCCCACTTCCGCGCGGATCAACCCCGGAAAGAACCGGTCCTGAGGCGCTGAATTACACCCGGAGTGAATTGACGACTCCGGGTGTATCGGCAGAGGCCCGGAATCCGCGTCCGAGCCCCCGCGCGGAGGGGTTCAGCCCTTGAGGACGGCGATGGGAGTCAGCCGCCGGATGGGGGTGACGAGGTCCGCCTCGTCCTCCAGGACCTCGACGATGTCGCGGTAGGCGGCGGGCGCCTCCTCCAAGAGCGACCTGGCCCGGCCGGCGTCATGCACCACGCGTCTCAGTGCATGCGCCAGGGCCGAGGGGTGGATGCGGGCGCGGGCCTCGCGCCGGGTGAGGACGCGGCCGGCGCCGTGGGAGCAGGAGCGGAACGAGCGGGGCTCGGCCCGGCCTTCCACTCCATAGGACGCGGTGCCCATGGAGCCGGGGATGAGCCCTGGCTGCCCCGCCTCCAGCCCCACCGCGCCCTTGCGGTGCACCCAGAGCGCTCGGCCGAAATGGGTCTCACGGGAGACATGGTTGTGGTGGAGGTCCACCGTGGATTGTGGATCCGCCTCGATGCCGAGTGTCCGCGACAACACGTCGAGGGCTCGCGTGGCCAGCGTGTCGCGGTTCGCTCGGGCGAAGCGACAGGCGAGGTCCAGATCCGCGAGGCAGGCGACGCCCTCCTGCGTGTGCAGGTCCAGACCGGGCAGGCTTCCTTCACCGAGCGCCATCGCGACGCGCTGGTGATGCGCTCCGATGGCCGCTCCCACGCCGCGAGAGCCCGAGTGCAGGAGCAGCCAGAGGTCTCCTCCGGCGTCACGGTCCAGCTCGACGAAGTGGTTGCCGCCGCCGAGCGTGCCCAGGTGTCGCGGCGCCAGTCGCTCCCAGACATGGCTCAGCTTCTGGGTGGACAGCGTCGGAGTCTCCAGCGCGGCGGGCAGTGGAAGGCCGCGACCTCGGTGCGTCGCGTCTCCCACCGGGATGGCCTGGGCCAGGCGGGTGAGCAGCAGCTCCAGCGTGTCGCGTCCGAGCGACGCGGCGGGATACTCGAAGCGGTACGCACTCACGCCGCAGCCCAGGTCACCGCCGAGGGCGCCAGGGACGACATGGTGCGCGGTGGCGAAGACGGAGCCCACCGCGACGCCGTTGGCGACATGGACGTCCGGCATCGCCGCCACGTGCTCGACGACGTAGGGCTGAGCGGCGAGATGTCGGAGCTGTTGCTCCGCGCCCGGTGGCAGGCTTCGCGCCCAGACGAGGACGGGCACGGCGCCGGGCTCGGCCGGGAGGACGCGAGGACTCATCGCTCACCTCCTTCGTCTTCACCGTCATCGACAGGGAACGTGGGTGCTTCGTCCTCGGTGACGGGGGTGTCTCGCGACTCGACGACAGGCGGGGCTTCCAGCGAGCGCTCCGCCACGCCGATGTAGAGGAAGCGCAGCTGTGGGACTCGCTTGAGGTCCAGGTGCTGGGCGAGCTGCGAGCGCAGATAGCCGCTGGCTCGGGCCAGCGCCTCCTGGACTTCGCGCACGCCCGATGCAGCCGCGGCGGGAGTGAGGGTGTAGCCGATGCGGATGAGCCGGCCATCGGGCGTCAGCTCGAAGGACGTCGGAGAGACGCCTTCGAGCCTCGGGTCGGACAGCTCGCTCCGGAAGAGGAGGGAGACCTCCTGGAACAGGGTGGACTGCACGCGCAGGTGACGCGCGGAGGGAGGCTCGGACGACGACGGCGAGAACGACGGGACAGCACCCTCGCGCCGACGGGACGCGCGGGGACGACGATTCCTGGAAGAAGACATGAGTGGACGAAGAGTTCCCAGCAGGCCGCGCATGCGACGCGCACCTCGTGACTCAGCTCACGAGGACACGCGCGGCACGTCGGCCGGAGTGCACGGTGACAACGGCTTGCGCGCCGTGCTGGCTCGTCCTGGAGGCGACTCGCAAAGACTCACTCAGCCCTGAAGGCAGGTGAGGGAGCGACTCAGCTTCGGAGAGACGTGCACGACGCGAAGCGACCCGAGACACCGTTCATCGCAGTCCCCATGGCACACCTCCCGCCCGCGCTCGGAGTCTCCGGCACGAACTCTCGTGGGTTTCAGACGCGGGGAGCGCACGGCCTTCAACGCCGGTTCGCGTTCCCCGGCGGACGCGGACGAAAAGGCCCGGCGACACCTGACACGCGTCGACGCGGCCCCACCTCTCGGGACAAAAACAGCGTCACCTGGAGGACAGCGCGAACCATCGACCTTCCTGGAGTGGGAGCAGATGTCCGGTGGCCGCCACCCCTTCTTTCCACCATCCGACGAGAAGCCTCGAGTGGGATTGGCCCCTTCGCGCCACCCTGCCTACGCAGCAGGGCGCGAGGGCGAACACATGGCGGATGTCTTCGATGTGGTGGTGATTGGTGGTGGGCCCACGGGAGAAAACGCGGGAGCTCGAGCCGCCGCGGCCGGGCTGTCCGTGGCCCTGGTCGAGCACGAGCTGCTCGGCGGCGAGTGCTCCTACTGGGCCTGTGTTCCGAGCAAGGCGCTGTTGCGTCCGGCGGAGGCGCTCTGGCTGGCGAAGCACTCGCCGGGCGCGAGGGAGACCATCAAGGGACCGCTGGTCGCCAGCGCGGTGCTGGAGCACCGCGACTCCATGGTCAACCACTACAAGGACGACTCCCAGGTGAAGTGGGCCGAGGGCGCGAAGCTGACGGTGGTGCGTGGCCACGGCAAGCTCACCGGCCCTCGCAAGGTGCGCGTCGAGGGCAAGGACGGCACCGTGCGCGAGCTGGAGGCGAAACGCGCGGTCGTGCTCGCGACGGGCAGCCGGCCGCGCATCCCGGACATCGCGGGGCTGAGGGAAGCCAAGCCGTGGGACAACCGCGAGGGCACGGGCGCGAAGCAGGTCCCCAAGCGACTGCTGGTGCTGGGCGGCGGTGTGGTGGCCGTGGAGCTGGCGCAGGCCTGGCGCTCGCTGGGCTCCGAGGTGACGCTGGTGGAGCGCGGCAAGGCGCTGCTGTCGCGCTTCGAGCCCTTCGTGGGTGAGCAGGTCGCCCAGGCGCTCCGGGATGAAGGCGTGAAGGTGATGCTGAGCGCGTCCATCGCCAGCGTGAGTCGCCCCGGAGGCAAGGGCGAGGTGACGGTGAAGCTCTCGACGGGTGAAGAGCTGAAGGGAGACGAGCTGCTGGTGGGCATGGGACGCGTGGCTCGCACGGATGAACTGGGCCTGGAGACGGTGGGCCTGAAGGCCGGAGAGTCAGTGCAGGTGGATGACCAGCTCCGCGCGAAGGGCGTGGAGGGCGGGTGGCTCTACGCGTGCGGCGATGTGAATGGACGCAATCTGCTGACGCACATGGGCAAGTACCAGGCGCGGCTGGTGGGCGACGTCATCGCGGGCAAGAAGACGAGCGCGTGGGCGGACACGAAGGCGACGCCGCAGGTCATCTTCACGCATCCGCAGGTGGCGAGCGTGGGCCTCACGGAAGCGAAGGCCCGTGAAGCGAAGCTGCCCGTGCGAGCCGTGCAGTACGATTTGGGCAAGGTGTCGGGCACGTCGCTGTTCGGTGAGAACCTGGGTGGCACGGCGAAGCTGGTGGTGGACGAGAAGCGCCGGGTCATCCTGGGCGCCACCTTCACCGGACCCGAGGTGGGCGAGATGCTTCACGCGGCCACCATCGCCGTCGCCGGTGAGGTGTCGCTCGACACGCTCTGGCACGCGGTGCCGTCGTTCCCCACGATGAGCGAGGTGTGGCTGCGCCTGCTGGAGGAGTACGGCCTGTAGCGCGCGAGGCACGCGCGGCGCTGGCGAAGGAGTCTTTCGCCAGTGCCCGCGGCACGCATGTGCGGCGCGATGAGGGAGCCACGTGACGACGGGCAGGCCGTTACATGGCGCCGCGCCCCCGGTCAGCCCTCGCGTCGGTCCCTGCTCGGCCGCCCGTTGAACACGTCCTTGCCCGGACCGCTGTCTCACGAGCCCTGCTCCGCATGACTGTCTTCAGGCGGGCGGGCTCAATCCCATACAGACCCAGGAAGTCTCATCCACGGGAGCGACCGAGCGTCCCACCCGAGACACCGCTCCCCGCTCGTGACGACGCGGCCTTCCGCATGTGCCGCCAGGTCAGTGAAACACCTTCCTCCGCGACGACACCGCACATCCCGGCACACCGAGGGTGACGACCTTCGCGCCACGTCAGGGCAGGCGGGCGGACCCGAGGGCGGAGATCCACCTCGGCCCTCCACACACAGGCCGTTGCCGGGCAGGGCTCCGGCGTGAAATGGTGAACACCTCCCCGCCCTCCCCGCCTCCTCGATGACCGTCGACGCTCCGGGGCCGTGCCGACACCACGGCCTTCCCCGCCCTTCGCCCGCCCCCCGAGTGAACGGGCCCGTCCACTCCCCTGTCCTCAAGCCCGGGAGCCCGGCCCCGTGACGACCTCATCCCAATCCGCGAGCGCGCTGAGCGACACCGCGAGCCCCGCGAAGTACACCTCCACGAAGTGGGCCCGCTGGCTCTGGTGGTTGGTGCTGGCCGTGCTGCTGGTGGCCGCCGTCGCCGTGGGACAGCACCCGCGCCGTGGCGTGGACTTCCGCGTCTACCTCACCGCCGCCGAGCGCTTCATCGAGGGCACGGACCTCTACCGCGTCTCCGACGGCACCATGCCGTTCAAGTACGCGCCGGTCACCACGCCCCTCTTCATCCCCTTCAGCCTCCTTCCCCCGCGACTGGCCGTCGCGCTGTGGAACGTCGGCTCCATCCTCGCGCTCGTGGCCGTGGCCCGCCTCACCCGCCGCTCGCCGCACGGCCCTGGCGAGGCCGCGCCATGGGCCTGGGCGCCCGCGCTCACCACCATCGCCCTGCTGCCCGCGTTCACCTTCGAGCTGTTCTACGGCCAGGTCGACGTCGTCATGCTGCTGCTCGTCGTCATCTCCGCGCTCGGCGCGGAGCGCGGTCAGGTGTGGCGTCCGGGCGCGGCCTTCGCGGTGGCCTTCCTCCTCAAGCCGCCCGCCGCGCTCATCGGCCTGTTCTTCCTCTGGCGCCGCCACTGGCGCGTCATCGGCGCCACCGCCGTGTTCGGCGTGGTGCTCTCGCTGCCCACCCTCGCGCGCTACGGCTGGGACGGCACCCTCACCCAGTTCCAGATGTGGAGCGAGACGCTCGCCCGCACCACGCCGCCCTGGGTGCTCAGCACCAACGCGCAGGGCCTGCCCACCCTGCTCATCACCCTGTTCCATCCGGGCTCCGTCGCCACGCCGCCCTCGTTCGCCATCACCCTGGCGCAGCTCGTCGCCATCGCCCTGTTCCTCGCGGGCGTGCTGTGGGCGAAGCCCGGCCCCGCGGATCTGCTGGCCCTGTGCTGCCTGGGCGTGACGCTCCTGTCACCGTTGGGCTGGCGCGCCAACTACGTGCTCGCCTGGCCGCTGGTGCGCGCCGCGACGGAAGGCCGCTTCCGCCCCAACCTCACCCTCGTCGCGGTCATCGCTTTCATCGGCACCGTGTTCTCCGACAAGGGCCTGGGGTTCGACTGGTCTCGCGATGTGCTGTTGATGCGCCCGTTCGCGCTCATCTACTCGGGGTTGCTGATCGCCATGCTGTGGCAGATCCGCCGGCAAGGCGCGCCTCTCGCCATGACCCATGGTGACACTCTCGCCCGTTTGCCTCGCACCCTGCGTGGCATGCGGGCGCCGTGACGCATCCGTCATCTTCCTGGCCTGAAAGTGTCACGGGGTCCGGACACCCCTGAAACATGGCGTCGCTATATGCGCGTCAGCCATGTTCGAAACGTTCGACAGCGCCTCTGATGTCGCCTCGGCGCGAAGGTTCGCGCTCTCCACCACGGCGTCCGTCGCGGTCTTCGTGCTCATCGGAGTCGCCGTCGTCTCCTTCGCCGGCAAGGTGCGCGACGTCATCCAGGAGAAGAAGGGCACGGACGTCGTCTTCCGTCCGCCCCCGCCTCCCGTCGTCGAGGTGAAGCCCCCGCCTCCGCCGCCGCCCGCGCCTCCCAAGCCGAAGCTGCCCCCCAAGGCCGCGCCGCCCGCGCTCGCCAAGGCGCCGCCTCCCACGGCCCCCCTCGTCGCGCCCGCGCCCATCGTCGCGCCGACGGTGGTGCCGCTCGACAAGCCTCCCGAGGCCGCCACGGAGACGGTGGCCGCCGCGCCCATCGCCGTGGGCGGCACCGGCGCGCTCGTGCCGGGTGGCCGCGTGGGTGGCACCGGGAGTGGCGAGGGCCTGTCTGCTGGGGGTGGCCGCGCGGCGCCCATCAACCTGCCGGAGTCGGCCACCGCGCCGGAGCCGCTCGAGTCCAACCTCATCCCCGAATACCCCTCCGAGGCCCGCTCCAAGGGTCAGGAGGGCATGGTCATCCTCAAGGGCGTCGTCGAGGTGGATGGCCGCGTCACCCAGCTCAAGGTCATGCGCGGTGACGAGCCCTTCGCCAGCGCGGCGCTCTCCGCCGTGCGCACGTGGCGCTTCAAGCCGGCGGTCGTCGAGGGTCGCCCCACCGCCGTCTTCCGCATCTTCAAGGTTCCGTTCCGTCTCAAGTCGTAGGCCGTCTGACTCACCCGCACCTGCCCCCCAGGAGCACATCGTCATGAACTTCAATCTTCGCGACATCTACAACCACATGGGCGTGTTCGCCCTGGGCATCGCCTGGACGCTGATGCTCTTCGCCGTCGCGTCGCTCGCCGTCTTCTTCGAGCGGCTGTTCGTCTTCTTCCGCTCGCGCGCCACCTCGCGCGCCTTCGCGGCTCGCGCAGGTCAGCTCCTCATGCAGCACCAGCACGAGGCGCTGGTGAAGGAGGCCGAGGCCACCAAGGGCAGCCACCTGGCCGTGCTGCTCGGCGGCGGCATGAAGGCGTTCCTGGCGAAGTCGAAGCTGCCCGCGGGCAAGCTGGGCCCGGTGGAGCTCACCCGCCGCGAGCTGGTGCGCATCAATGACCGCGTCAGCGCGGACGTGCGGCGCGGCATGTCGCTGCTCGCCACGGTGGGCTCGGTGGCGCCGTTCGTCGGATTGCTCGGCACCGTGGTCGGCATCATCGAGGCCTTCGCCGGCATCGCCAAGGAGGGCTCCGGCGGCCTGGGCGCGGTGTCCGCCGGTATCGCCGAGGCGCTCGTCGTGACCGCGCTGGGCCTGCTCGTCGCCATCCCCGCGGTGCTGATGTTCAACTTCCTGTCCACCCGCGCGGACGCGCTCCAGCTCTCGCTGGATGCGGCGCGCAGCGAGCTGATGGACCACCTGGAGGACATGCCGACCGACAAGCGCGGGAGCGTGAACAACGGCGCGGTGGCCACCGGACCGGAGACGGCGGCGCGCCGGGAGGGGCTCGATGTCCGCCCGGCGTAGCAGCATCACCCCGGAGATGAACGTCACGCCGCTGGTCGACGTGGTGCTCGTCCTCCTCATCATCTTCATGGTCGTCACGCCGCAAATCGAGTCGGGCGCGTCCGTGGAGCTGCCCGCCGCGACGAACCCGGACAAGGAGAACAAGGAGCTGGAGCCGACGACGGTGAGCCTGGCCGCCAACGGGTCCATCTTCATGGACCGCAAGGAGCTCAAGAAGGAAGCGCTGCTCGTGGAGCTCAAGTCCCTGCGCGAGAAGAAGCCGGACTCGCCCGTGGTGCTGAAGGCGGACCGGGGCGTGCGCTACTCCGAGGTGCGGGGCGTCTTCAAGAGCATGCAGGACCTGGGCTTCCCGGGCATCAACCTGCAGGTCGCCGAAAAGAAAGGCCCGTAGGAGCGCGCCATGGCATTCGACCTCGGAGGCGGCAAAGCGGGCGGACTCCGCCCGACGATGAACGTGACGCCACTGGTGGACGTGGTGCTCGTGCTGCTCATCATCTTCATGGTCGTCACCCCGCTGCTCACCAAGCAGATGTGGATGACGGTGCCCGCGAAGAGCGACAAGCAGGAGGAGCAGCCTCCACCCCCACCCGATGCACTGCCGCCGGTGGTGCTCACGGTGGACCGCGCGGGCGTGCTGCGCATCAACCGGGAGGAAGTCCCGCGCGAGCAGGTGGTCGCACGACTTCAGCGCATGCTCAACGCGCGCCCGGACAAGATTGTGTTCTTCGACGCGGGCGACGACGTGCCCTACGGCGCCGCCATGGAAGTGCTGGACCTCGCCCGGGGAGGCAATCTCACCGTGGGCGTGCTGCCGGACAAGCTCGCGGACTGATGTGTCCGCCTGGCGGCGGGTCGTGACCTCGAGTTTTCGATCCGCCGCCTGAATCGTCACAAGCCATTCATTCCAATGCCATGCGAGTCGCGTTGTTTAGGGCGCGACCGTTGGCAAGGAGAGCCGTGTTGTCTCGCGCAAGCCTTCAGCGCGCCCTCGTGGCAGCGCTCATCCTCATCACCTCGCCCGGGCTCGCCCTCGGTCAAACCCCTTCCCTTCCTGGCTCGGAGAGCACTCCGTCCGGCACGGAGACGCAGGTCGTCCCCCCCGTGACGGACGACCAGGCCCCTCCGTCCGAGGAGCTGCGCCCCGCCGCTCCCGGCATGGCGCCGGCCGCCGCTGGAACGACTCAATCACAGCCACCTCCGCCCTCTCCCACTCCGAACGCTCCGCAGCAGCAGGGCGCCACGCAGGCTCCCACCGCCACGCAGCCGAATGGCTCGCAGTCGCAGGCTCCCGCCACTCAGCCGAACGGCACGCAGACGCCGGGCGCCTCGCAGCCGAACGGCTCGCAGACGCCAGGCGCCGAGCAGGCTCCCGCCACCGCTCAGCCGAACGGCTCGCAGACGCCGGGCGCAGAGCAGGCTCCCTCCACGGTGCAGTCGCCCGACGCACAGCCTGTCGATGGGGCTCCCGCCACTGTGCAGTCGCCGGACGCACAGCCCGTTGAAGGCGAGCCCGCCACCGCGCAGCCCTCCGACGCCACGGCCGCCGATGACGAGGCGATGCTGGCCGAGTCCTCCACGCCGCCTCCGGGGTTCACGGGCATCCACGGCAAGGTCGTCGACGAGGCCAACCAGGAGGGCCTCATCGAGGCCACCGTGAAGGTCGTCACGGGCGCGCAGAAGCAGGCGCTCACCGACCTCGACGGCAACTACCGACTCGCGCTGCCGCCCGGCAAGTACGACCTGCGCGTCTTCTACGACGTGTACCAGGGCCGCCGCATCACCGGCGTCATCGTGACGCAGGGCAAGGCCACCAAGCTGGACGTCGCGCTCGGCGCGGACGTGGGCGCGGTGCAGGAGGTCGTCGTCGAGGCCCGCTCCGACCGCCGCGCCGAGGGTGCCCTCCTCCAGGAGCGCAAGAAGGCCGCCGCCGTCTCCGACTCCATCAGCGCCCAGGAAATCGCTCGCACCCCCGACTCCAGCGCCTCCGATGCCGTCAAGCGCGTCGTCAGCGCCACCGTCGTCGACGGCCGCTACGTCCTCTTGCGCGGCCTGGGCGGTCGCTACAGCACCACGCTCCTCAACGGCGCGCTGCTGCCCAGCCCGGAGCCCGATGAGCCCAGCGTCCCGCTGGACCTCTTCCCCACCTCCCTGCTCGCCAACCTCAACGTGGTGAAGAGCTACACCGCCGACCTGCCCGGCTCCTTCGGCGGCGGCACCCTGCTCATCGAGACCAACACCTACCCCACCCAGTTCGAGTTCAAGCCGCGCATCACCTTCGGCGGCGATACCGAGACCACCGGCCAGGCTCGCAACACGCAGACGGGCGGTGGTGGCCTGGAGTTCCTCGGCTTCCCCGGGAGCAGCCGGCGGCTTCCCAGCGCCATCCCCACGGACCACGCGCTCGGCAACGGCAACGAGTCCGCCGCCGAGCAGGAGCAGCAGTGGGAGAGCTTCAACAACGTGTGGAACGCGCGCAGCAAGACGGCGCTGCCCAACATGGGCCTGAGCGCGTCGCTCGGCGACACGCTGCGCTTCGACAACCAGCGCCTGGGCTACCTGGCCACCGTCAACTACGGCCACCGCGAGAACACCCAGTTCACCCAGTACAGCAAGGCCTCCTATGACCTGGAGGGCGACTTCGTCAGCTATGACGACGCGCAGACCCAGCTGGGCACGGAGGTCGCCAACCTGAGCGGCCTCGCCAGCGTCGGCTACCAGCTGGACCGCGACAACGAGCTGACCCTCTTCAGCCTCTTCACCCGAGGCACCGAGACGCGCACCACCACCAGCGTCGGCGTCGACACGCTCAAGGGTGACCGCTACGAGGGCAGCCGCCTCCAGTTCATCGTCCGCCAGCTCTCCTTCAACCAGCTCCGCGGCTTCCACCGCATCGGCCTCTTCGGCGACTCGGAGGTGGACTGGCAGGCCAACCTGTCCCGCGTGGACCGCGACGAGCCGGACACCCGCGACTCGCTCTACAGCGACAACCTGGGCAACCCGTCCGGCGGCATGTCCTTCCCCAACCAGGCCAACAGCGGCGAGCGCTTCTTCGCCGACCTGGGCGAGACGTCCTTCGGCGGCAGCGTCAACCTCACCGTGCCCCTCTCGGACCTGCGCCTGAAGTTCGGCGGCCTGACGCAGCTGTCCTTCCGCGACTTCCGCGCCCGCCGCTTCCGCTACGGCATCTCCCCCAACTCGGATGTCGACCGCTTCCTGCCTCCCGAGACGCTGTTCAGCGCGGAGTACCTGGGCAACGGCATGCGCATCCAGGAGAGCACCCGTCCGGACTCGGACGCGTATGACGCGTCGCTCGGCATCTTCGCCGGCTACGTCACCGCCGACTTCAAGGCCACGGAGGCGCTGCGCCTCATCGGCGGCGTGCGCCTGGAGAGCTCCCAGCAGGAGCTGACGGCGCTCAACCAGTTCACCGGCGTGGAGGCCTCCAAGAACGAGGTCAACTACCTGGACTGGCTGCCCAGCCTCAACGCCATCTACGCGCTCACCCCCACGGTGAACCTGCGCGCGGGCTACAGCTACACGCTGGCGCGCCCCACGTTCCGCGAGCTGGCGCCCTTCTCGTTCTACGACTTCGTGCGCCGCCGCAACATCTCCGGCAACCCGGACCTGGTCCAGACGCGCATCCACAACGTGGACGCCCGCGTCGAGTGGTTCACCGGCGACAACGAGGTGCTCGCCGCGAGCGCCTTCTACAAGCGCTTCCAGGACCCCATCGAGCGCGTCATCAACTCCGTGGGCTCCGGCGACATGAACTTCGAGAACACGCCGGCCGCCAACACCTACGGCCTGGAGCTGGAGGCACGCACCTCGCTGGGCCGCATCACCCCCGCGCTCCAGCCGCTGAAGCTGGGCGCCAACCTCACGCTCATCCAGTCCGAAATCGACCTGGGCTCGGTGCAGGGCCTGCAGACCAACGCCAAGCGTCCGCTGCAGGGCCAGTCGCCCTACGTCATCAACGTCAACCTTGGCTACGAGCGCCCGCAGAGCGGCACCGAAGTGGCGCTGCTCTACAACGTGTACGGCCGCCGCATCAGTGAAGTGGGCACCGACAACCTGCCGGACGTCTACGAGCAGCCGTTCCACCGCGTGGACCTGGCCGTCACCCAGCGGCTCACCCAGGCGACGCAGCTGAAGCTGACCGCGTCCAACCTCCTCAACTCCCGCATCACCCTTCAGCAGGGCGACATCGCCCTCGTCCAGTACCGCCCGGGCCTCGCGTTCTCCGCGTCGCTCGGCCTCTCCCTGTAGTTTCCCTCCCGAAAGGAAGTCTCGCCATGAAGCGCTTGTTTGCCTCCCTCTTCATCCTGTCCAGCCTTGTCATTGGCCCTGGCTGCGGCGACGACGACAAGAAGGATCCGATTGACCAGCCCCCCCCGACGCCCGACGCCGAGACGGTGGAAGTGGCGCAGGACATCACCTCGGACACGACCTGGAAGACGGGCAACACGTACGTCCTCAAGAAGTACGTCTTCGTCAACAGCGGCACACTGAACATCGAGGCGGGCGCCATCATCAAGGGTGAGCAGGGCAGCGCGCTCATCATCACCCGCAATGCGCGCATCAACGCGGTGGGCACCGCGGAGAAGCCCATCGTCTTCACGTCCTCCAAGGAGCCCGGGCAGCGCGAGGCGGGAAACTGGGGCGGCGTGGTGCTGCTCGGTCGCGCGAAGCTGAACGTGTCCGGCGGCGAGACGACCATCGAGGGCTTCTTCGCCACCAGCGGCAATGACCAGACCAAGTACGGCGGCCAGGACGACGCGCACAGCTGCGGCACCCTGAAGTACGCGCGCATCGAGTTCGCCGGCTTCGAGCTGGCGCCCAACAACGAGCTCAACGGCCTCACCGTGGGCGGCTGCGGCTCGGCGACGGACATCGACTACGTGCAGGTCCACAAGGGCCTGGACGACGGCATCGAGATGTTCGGCGGCACCGCGCCGCTCAAGCACATCGTCATCACGCAGGCGGACGATGACGCGCTGGACTACGACCTGGGCTACACCGGCAAGGTCCAGTTCCTCGTCGTGCAGCAGAGCCCTCGCGTGGGCGACCGCGCCATCGAGGCCTCCAGCCACAAGACGACGGCCACGCAGGAGCCCATCAGCATCCCCGAAATCTGGAACGCCAGCTTCATCGGCTCCAACGCGGACCCGGGTGGCAACCCCTCGCAGGAGGGCCTGGTGTTCAACACCGGCGCCGGCATCAAGCTGCGCAACGCCGTGGTCGCCTACTTCAAGGACCAGGCGGTCGACGTGGACGGCACGGCCTCCGCGGCGCTCTTCAACGAGCCGGGTGACTCGCGGCTGTCCATCCGCAACACCTTCTTCTTCGACAACGCCAACCTGAACGACACCATCCCCTTCGCGCCGAACCCGAAGGTGGAGGGTGGCGTGACGGTGGACCCGGACGTCAGCCGCTTCAACGAGGCGGAGAAGATTCTGGTCGCCGCCAACGGCGTGAAGACGCAGGACCCGCAGCTCACCGACGCGACGAACCTGACGGCGCCCAATTTCGCGCCGCGCACGGGCTCGCCCCTGCTGAACCCCGACAACGCGGCCACGCCGGGCGCGGGCTTCGACACCAGCGCGCGCTTCGTCGGCGCGGTGGGCACCACCAACTGGCTGGCGGGCTGGACGGCGTTCCCGGAGAACTGAGACTCATTGATTGAACCCGGTGCGCTCCGAGGAAGTTCTCGGAGCGGGCCGGCACCGTGGCCCGGCCGCGGGTCTCTACCGGAGGGGGGCTCTGGGGAGGCCTCGCGTCCGGGCCTCGGCTTTTCAGGAGAGAGGGATGGATGGTTTCCAACTGCGCGTGGGCCAGTCCATGAGGGAGTACCCATCCCTTTTGCCGAGCACCTCGCTACCATCCTCGGCGCATGCACACAGTCATGTTGCGGATATCCTCACCCTCCTTGGACGTGAAGACCCTGCTGGGTCGATTCCCTCAGCTCACCCCTGATGCCCTCTGGCAACGGGGGGAGCCGAAGCGTCGTCAGGGAGTTGAAGAGACCTCCGGCCTCTCACTCCTCCTGGCCGAGGTTTCCTCAGGAAGCTCCGCTGTCTTCGAGACACGCAAGACACTCGAGGCCCTGAGCCCCGTGCTCGCGGAGCTCCGGCGCCAGTCGGTTTCCTGCGTCGTGGACTTCGGGCTGTTCGTCGGCGGCGAAGCCCAGTTCACAGGCTCGGTCAACCTGCTCCCCGAGGACCTCGCGTGGTTCGCGGAGCGAGGTCTTGGCCTCTGCATCTCCGCCTACCCGACCTCGGATGAGGACAAGGCGTAGACCGCGCCCTTGCTACCCGGAGCCACACCCCGCATCACGCCGTGGGCAGCACGCCGTTGCCCTCGTGCGCGACGGCCAGGGCTTCCGCCGTGGCGCCCTCCGCGAACAGGGACGCACCCGCGGACGGACGCACCTTGGGCGGACGACCCCGGCGCTTCGGCGCGTTCTCATCGTTGCCATGCTGCGTGGCCACCGGCTCCGCGGCGACGCCCTCCACCTTGGCGCCCTTGCGCACCGGACGCGGCAGGTGGATGGCCTCCAGCTTCGTGTTCAGCTCCGGGTTCTCCTCGGAGAAGACCCGCGCGTACGCGAGCGCGCGCTGGCCCTTCTGCAGCAACGCGTCCTGGCTCTCGTGCAGCGACTGACGCGCGGCCTCCAGCGCCGCCTGCGCCTTCGCCACCGCCTCCGCCTTCGCCCTCACCTGCGCCGCCGCGTCCTCCAGCACCTCCCCGCTCATGTCCGGGAAGCGCACCTCCGCCAGCTCCGTGGTGAACAGCTCGAGCAGCGCACGCAGCGCCGGGGAAATAGGGTCGTTGTCGTTCGAATCGAACATGGCGGGCCTCCTGGCTCCTCGCGATGGGGAGACCATCTGCTCACGTGTTCAGTGTCAGATCAAGAGGGTACGCTGCCGGGCCGGAAAGTCGGCCCCGTCCGCGTTTTCTCCCACACACCGCCGGCTGACGCTTCGTTCAGTGCCAGCGGCTCCGGCTCAATCCACGCGGACCAGGGACGCTTCGCGCAGCCCCTCGTTCGCGCCGATGTCCACCGCGAGGTAGTGCCGGCCCACGCCGTCGAACGTCTCCGGAATCGCGCCACCACCGCCGGAGATGAACGCGGGGATGCCCGCATTGGTGAAGGAGTAGTACGAGTGGATGTGGCCGTAGAGCGTGAGGTCCACACCCTCGCGCGCGAGCTTGCCCACCAGCCCCGCCGACTCGCCCCGGTTCGCGAAGCCGCCACCCCGCAGGCCCACCGGATCCTGCGGCGGCACGTGCATCGACACCACATGCGTGCCCTGGCGCGACGACGCAAGCCACCCTTCGAGCTGCTCCTCGACGATGGGGTCCAGCGTGCCGTTGCTCGAGTCCATCACCGTGAAGCGCACGCCCTGGAACACGAAGCTCTGGCTGCCGCGCCCCACCAGCGCCGAGTACTCGTCCCCGTCATTGGAGATGATTTCGTGGTTGCCCAGCGTCGCGTACAGCGGAATGGGCGAGCCCTCCTCCAGCCGCGCCTGGAACTCCAGCAGCTGCTCGCGCGTGCCGGTCTCCGTCAGGTCTCCGGAGAAGAGGATGAAGCGCAGCGAGTCATCCTTCGACAGCCGCGCGTAGATGTCCCCCACGCGAGGCAGCGCCTCCTGCACGTCCGCCAGCGCCGCGAAGCGGAAGGGCGCCGTGGAGTCCCAACCCGGAGGCGCCACGCGCAGCTTCGCCACCGCGCCCGGACGCAGTCCCACGCGCCACGCCTTCACCGTGGGGAGCACCTGCGGCACGGACTCCACCGCCAGCACCTCGCCGTCCTCCAGCTCCGCGAGCAGCTCCGCGCCCGGCATCGCGTTGCGCACCGTGAGGACCCACTCCGACGTCGCGTCCGCGTCCAGCGTCGCCCGCGCCGTGAGGACCGGGGCATTGCCCCACAGCGTCACCTCGCCCGAGCCGACACTCCGCACCGCCGCGAGGCCGTCCTCCACCTCCAGCGACAGCCCGCCACCCTCGGCGCGGCCCACCTTCGAGTCGCGCACCGCCCGGTTCTCCGCCGGCCGCAGGCACCCCGTCATCAGCAGCGCCGACAGCACGCCCATGGCACCGATGCGAATCACTCGTCACCTCCCAGCGCATAGACGAGCGCCAGGCGCCCGACGAGCGCGCCGCTCGCTGAAAACTCCCCGGCGACGCCCCAGGTCTCCGTCAGGAGCGCGCGCGCCCGGAGCCCGAAGCTGCCCACCACGCCTCCGCTCAGCGTGCGCACCCCGCCCGCGAAGCCGTCCTTGCGGTGGTCATAGAAGAGCATCGCCTCGCCCTTGAACGGTCCACCGCCACGCCCCAGCCACACGCCGTAGCCGAAGCTGTAGAGCAGCTGCGAGTGCAGGTTCCCGTCACTCACCGGGCCCGGGTAGCTATAGCCCTGCAGCGCCATGCCGATGCTCGCCTCCGCGAAGGAGCCTGCCAGCGACGGACTCACCCGCGACATGGCGTAGCGGCCCCGGAAGCCCACGTCGCCGCCGATGACGGTGAAGCCCTCCGTGGGGAAGCGATGGAACAGGCCGAACAGCTCCGCGTCCAGCGACGAGCCATCCGAGCCCGCGCGCCGACGCTCCGGCTCACCGAGCAGCCGATACGCACCGCCCATCCGCACCTGCGTGTTGCCCTCGTTCGGGGAGAGCCGCGCGGTCGCCTCCAGCTTCACCTCTTCGAAGCGGGCCACCGCGCCCAGCGACACGAAGTGGTCGTAGTCGAACGCGGTGTCGCTCACGTACTGGTAGCCCATCTCGAACTCGAGCGGCGGCAGCGAGGACGCGGGCACGCCCGGGTCGAACGCCGGTGACGCCACCGAGTAGAGGTTGGCGATGGCGGAGATGCCGAACACGCTGAAGCCCGCCAGCGTCACCGCGTACAAGGGAGCGATGGTGCGCCGCGAGGCCCCCGTGAGCGCGATGGGCACGCCACCCAGCGCGATGAGCCCCAGCCCCGTGCCCTCCAGCGCGAACAGCCGCCTCGCGGTGTGCCCGTCTCCCGCCAGCGCGGGCGCGAGCCCGTGGAACAACAACCCCGGCACCACCGCCACCGCCGCGGGCACCACCTTGAACGAGCGCGACGAGTCCAGCAGCGCCTGCGTCGACGCGGGCACCGGAGACAGCGGGCTGTTGGGGACACCGTGCGGAGTCAGCGGCGCGGGCATGCCCATGGGCGCGTCGGCCGCGCTCGCCGTCGACGCGGGCGCCAGCAGCTCCGACGACGGGCTCGCGGGCTCGCCTTCGGGATGGGCGGAAGCGACTTCCGGCGACGAAGCCTCGGCGCCCACCGGCTCGCCCTTGGACATGAACAGCCCCGGCGACGCGGCGCGCCACTCCGGCGCGGGAAGCGGCGATTGCATCCCCAGGTCGGGCATCGGCAGGGACGCATCCGGCATCCGGGGTCGTCGGGGCGTGCCCACCGTGGCGCGACCTGGCAGGTCCCTCGGGATATCCGAGCCACCCAACTGGGGACTCCTCGCCAGCAGCTCGAAGGCGGACAGCGGCTCCGGGTCCTGGGCCTGGGCCCGGCCGGGAAGGACGAAGAACGCTCCCACCAACGCCAGGGCGAGAGGCCATGAGCGGGGGGATTGCGCGGACAGCATCGGCTTCGCCTCGTTTCTCCGGAGAGAGCCACGCCGCCCTCGTCCGCCGGCCTGGGGGGCCGTGCCCGCCTACATAACCGCGCTACGGCCTCCCGCAGCGCGGTCGTCCGTGAAGAAATGTGAAGTGAGCTGACAGTCACGCCGCTGTTTCAATCCAACCCACTGGAATCACTTGGGAACTTTACGACATTGCCCCGGACCCCGGACTATCTACTCCCTCGACGAATCATTCTGAGAACCGGTGGCCCTCAGTCCGAGAACGACCCAGGCCATGGCAATCCGAGGCGGAACAGGGCCCCTGGAGCGTGGATCACCCAGCCGGAGAGTGCTGCAGCCCGCTTGGAGCGGCAGATCGCACCGTCCTCACCGAAAACTTCGCGTGCGACGCGAGCCCGTTCCGGGACTTTCAGAAGAACAGGAGTATGCTCAGTCTTTCACAACGTCCTGACCTGGCCTTGTAATCGTGGCGGATCCGACTCCCCAGCACTTCGGCAAATACGTCCTTCTTTCGAAGATTGCCGCGGGAGGCATGGCCGTCACCTACCGCGCCCGGATGACTGGGGCCGCGGGCGTTACGAAGCCCTGCGTCATCAAGCAGATCCTCCCCCACTTCGTGGATGAGGCGGACTTCGTCGAGATGTTCATCGGCGAGGCGCGGCTGGTGGCCAGCATGAGCCACAGCAACATCGCCCAGGTCTTCGACTTCGGCGAGGTGGACGGCCAGTACTTCATCGCCATGGAGCTGGTGCAGGGCCAGCCGCTCTCCAAGGTGCTTCGCCGGGCGGCGCGCGCGGGCATGGCGTGCTTCCCCGAGGCCCTGGCGCTGCACGTGGCGAGCAAGCTGTGTGACGGCCTGGACTACGCGCACCGGCACGTGGGCGAGGACGGCGTGGAGATGGGCCTGGTGCACCGGGACGTCTCTCCGGACAACGTCCTCATCTCGTACGAAGGCGAAATCAAGGTCATCGACTTCGGCATCGCCAAGGCCACCAGCGCGGTGGAGGCGAGGACGTCGCCGGGCACGCTCAAGGGCAAGTACCCGTACTTCTCCCCGGAGCAGGCGCAGGGCCGACAGGATTTGGACGCCCGCACGGACGTGTACGCGGCGGGCGTGGTCCTCTACGAGATGGTGTGCGGCAAGCGTCCCTATGAGGGCGAGTTCGTCACCGTGCTGCCGCGCATCCTCACCGGCGACTGCCTGCCGCCGTCGGCGCACAACCCGTCGGTGAGCCCGGACCTGGAGACGGTCATCTCCCATGCGATGTCCCTGGAGCGCGAGTCGCGCTACCAGACGGCGAAGGAGCTGAGCGAGTCGCTGGTGGAGCTGCTCTACCGCGACAACCCGCGCTTCACGCCCGCGCTGCTGTCGCAGCTCATGGCGTACCTCTTCGCCGAGGAGCTGATGGCGGAGGGCCGCAAGGCGGAGGTGTCGCCCGCGTTCAAGGAGCAGATTTCGCTGTGGCAGCTGGGCGCGGTGGAGCCCTCCGCGGGCCGCGCGAGGCCCCTGTCCTCTGGCAGTGGCTCGGTCAGCAGCAGTCCGCGCGCCTCCAGTCCGGGCCTGCGCTCCAAGCCGGGCAGCGAAAGCGGTGTCAGGCCCCCGAGCGACGGCGCACGCAGGTCCGCCGGCAGCAGTCCGGGGATGCGCAAGGTGACGAGCTCGGGCAGCATCCGCCGCGCGACGAACACCGGCATCCCCCGCGCGGAGACCACCGGCTCCGGCCGCAGGCCCGTGACGAGCGAGCGCCCGGGGCCGCCGGTGCCGGAGCTTCCGGACGAGCCGGACACGGACTCGGCGGACATCCTCAAGACCTTCATTCCCACCGTCGTGCCCGCCGCGCTGGCCACCCTGGCCGCGCCGCTGGACACGCCCGTGGAGACTCCCGCCGTCACCGGCCAGTCCCTGGCGACGCAGCCCGCGGGCGTCTCCAGCATGGGCCGGACGTACACCGGCACGGGCTACCGCACCGCGGCGGACGAAGCGCGGGAGCTGCTGGCGAAGGAAGAGGCCGAGCGCATCGCGAAGCAGCAGAAGGCCGTGAAGACGATGACGCTCTACGTCTTCGGCTCGGCCATCGTCATGCTGTTCATCGCGCTCTTCTACCACTTCGTCGTCAGGTCGGACGCGCCCGACGCCTCGGCGTCCAACGCCGCCACGCTGTGGCTCGCCTCCAAGCCTCCGGGCGCCAAGGTGAAGCTCAACGGCCGCGACGTCGCCGGCGTGACACCGCTCATGGTGGAGGGCGTGCTCGTGGGCGAGGCCAACACCCTGGTGCTCACCCTGCCGGGCCACCTCGCCTGGACACGGCGCTTCACGCCGACGTCCATGATGATGGAGCCGATGAACGCGGAGCTTCAGCCCCTCGTCACGCCCCCGACGCCCCCGCCCGTCGTCGAGAAGCCCGTCGCCGAGAAGCCCGTGGAGGCAGCGCTTCAGCCCGTCGCCGTGGCGGCGCCGCTGGACGACGGCGGCACTCCGGTGGCGGCCGACTCGGGCGTAGCGGCCGTGGCGGGCACGACGGCCGGCGAGGACGATGACGACCCTCAGCCGCTCGTGGCCCGAGGGGAGAAGAGCCAGGCCGAGCGCGAGCTGAACGAGGTGGACTACCCCACGCGACTGCTGGTGCTGCGGCCCATGTACAACGCGGCGCCCATCCCCGAGTACGCGACGGCCACCATCGACCTGAATCCGGCCGTGTCCTATTCGGTGTGGACGCAGGGCTCCGCGTCACTGGCCGAGGGCCGGGGCACCGCCTCCGGGACGCTGGTCTACTTCGCCGAGGGCGACGGCCCCGTGGATGGCAGCTTCGGACTCTTGAGCGCGTCCACTCGCACCATCAAGAACGCGCGCAAGCTGCACGTGTTCGCGGTGGACGACAACGGGCCGGACGACAACAGCGGCAGCATCCGCGTCGTCGTCCGGCAGTCCGCCTACGTGCCGCCACGCTCGCTCACCTTCGAGGCGAAGGAGCACGCGGTGCAGCTCAAGCCCGAGCACCAGGTGGTGCTGCGAGGCCTCAACCCGCGCTCGACCTACCTGTTCACCGTGCGGGACGACTTCGCGGAGCTGCGCTCCGGCGCCAACGGCCGCGTGCGGCAGGTGCTCTGCATCGAGCGCGGCACGTCGCCGTCCTCCGTCCGCGCCACGCACCGCGTGCTGGAGACGGGCAAGCGCTACCAGGTCACCGACACCGAGGACCTGCGCTGCTTCTTCCCGGACTCGAAGCGGAGCGACAACCAGGGCGCGCTCGAAGTGGACGTCGTAGATGCCACCGCCCTGTCGCGGAAGGACCGGGCCGCCGCCATGCGGGGCTCTCGCCGCTCGGAGCGCTGAAGGGCTCGCGCCGCTCCGAGCAGGCTGGCGGACAGGCCCTCTGTCCTCCTCACGCCCCACGAGCCTGCGCGGGAGCCCTGTCCGGACGTCTGGCCTCTCGCGCTTCATCCGTGACTCGCGGTGGATACCCTCACCTCATGGGGTTGAAGGCGCGAGGTGAGGACAGCTTCCCGCCGTAAGGGCTATCGGGGGCCGCGAACGCGTCGGCCCGGCTCGACAAGACGGGAAAGGCACGTGGGCGCGGAGCCGAGGAGGGCACCGGGCCCACGAGTCTATTCAGCGTCCTCTCGCGCACGCATCAACGCCCCAAGCTCGGTGTCCCCCGCGAAGGGGCTGCGCTCCAGCGCCGCGATGACGGCCTGACGGTCCGCCTGTCCCTTGTTCTGGCTGAGCTTGAACTTGCCCTCCAGCCGCGTCACCCGCAGCTCGAAGGCCACGATGCCGCCCAGCAGCCGATTCACATACTCCTGGGACTGCTCCAGGGTCCACGGCCGCTCGTTGCCCGCCTCGTAGCGCGCGGCCGTCTCGCGGAGGATGCGCAGCACTTCGTCCGCCGCGTCGATGACCTGGGGCCGGCCATACACATGCACTGTGGCGTAGTTCCACGTGGGCACCTGCGGCGCTGTCGCGTACCAGGTGGGCGACACATAGGCGTGCGGCCCCTGGAAGATGACGAGCACGTCCCGCTCCGCCGAGAAGGCGCGCCACTGGGGGTTGGGCAGCGCCATGTGCGCGAGCAGCCGAAGCGCTCCCGACGCATCGTGTTCCACGAGGAAGGGCAGGTGCGTGGCGAAGGGCGCGCCGTCCTCGCCCACCGTCACCAGCGTGGCGAAGGCATGGCGCGTCATCAACTCCAGCAGGCGCCGTGCGTCCCGTTCCTCGAAGTGGCGAGGGATGTACATGTCCCCTGCGTCCCTCGGGTCGCCAGCACGCGTCAACGGGGTGCTTAAGAACTCCGCAAGGTTTGCCCCCTAGCTTGAAGGCTGGGCGCAGGGCCGGCCACGCGCTCCGAAGTGTCTCTCGGGAGTACACATCCATGAAGCTCAAGGCAGGTTTGCTGGCGACGGCGCTGTTTGGCGTGGGCTGTGGCGCGGAGAAGGACGCGGGCATCACCGAGCAGCAGTCCCAGCTCGCCGTGGCATCGGCCGTGGGAGAGGCGCAGGCCGCGGACGTTCCGCTCGGCGCGCGCTTCCTGGAGGGCCTCCCGTTGGAGGTCCGCCGCTGGGAGCATGAGGGTTACCAGTGCGACGCGGAGCCGGAGACGGCGAAGGTCGAGGTCTGCGGGCAGAGCTTCCCCTCGGAGCTGCACCTGTCCTGGACGGACTGCCAGGCGCGCCCCCGGGGCCGTGGGGGCTGCGGATGGGACCGTCCCCAGCCTCCTCCTCCCGACAGCGGGACGCCGACGTCGCAGCCGACGGGAGAGGGCCCGCGCGGGGAGCGCGCCGACGTGGTGTCATCCGGCTCGGTGGACGTGGTGACGGCCATTGCGCCCGTGGAGGAGTGCGCGGAGGACGCGCCGCTGCGCTTCGAGCAGCAGTCCACGCATGACATCACGCACACGGCGACGGACGGCCAGAGCGCGAAGATGACGGGCAGCATCGCCTCTGTCTCCGTGCGCGTGCCGGGTGAGGAGACGCTCAGCCGCACCGTCAACTTCGACACGACGCGCACGAACCTGGATGCGCAGGGCACGGTGGTGGACAGCGTCCACCTCACGGGCACACTGGAGGAGACGTTCGACCCGGAGGCCGCCGAGCCCACGAGGACGAGCCACGGCACCCTCACGGCGACGCTCGCGGACGGCAGTGTCTCCACCGTCACGCAGTTCGGCATCGTGCGCGTGCCGCCCTCCGTGTGCGCGTGGCCTATCGCCGGCTCGCAGCAGCGCACGCTGGCGGATGGCACCACGCACACGCTGGTCTTCGGTCCGGAGTGTGGACAGGCCACGCTCGACGGCGAGGCCCTCACCCTGCCCTCGCGGCCCATGGGCCCTGGTGACGGGGGCTTCGGCGGCAAGCGCCCCGGTGGTGGCCCTCCGCCGCGCGGCGGACCGGGTGGTGGTGGCGGCGGGCGCTGAGGAACTGAATCACAGCTCCTGAAACGACACGGGGCGCGGTGCCTGAATCGGCGCCGCGCCCCGTGAACTTCATCGGCCACCGAGCCCGAAAGCCCGGTGGACTCGCTGACTCAGATGTCCAGGTTCTGCACGTCCAGCGCGTTGCGCTCGATGAACTCGCGGCGCGGCTCCACCGCCTCGCCCATCAGCAGCGAGAAGATTTCGTCGCTCTCCACCGCGTCCTCCACCCGCACCTGGAGCAGCGTGCGCGTGAGCGGATTCATCGTCGTGTCCCAGAGCTGCTCCGGGTTCATCTCGCCCAGACCCTTGTAGCGCTGCATCCCCAGGCCCTTCTGCGCGTCCTTGCGCAGCGCCGCGTGGACCTCCTGCACGGAGAACGCCGTCACCTGCCCGGCGTCCACCTTCACGCGGTAGGGCGCGTCACCCAGCGACTTGAAGGAGTCCCGCAGCGACACCAGCTCCTGGTACTCCGGAGACGACAGGAACGTGTGGTCGAACACCGTCGCCCGCATGGCGCCATTCACGTCCGTGCGGAACACCAGCCGCTTCGTCTGGTGCTCGGGGTCCGTCTCCACTTCGTGCTTCACCCGGCCCAGCACGTCCGGCATGCGCCGCTCGAACTCCGAGTGCGCACCCTTCACCGCCGCCGCCAGCGCCACGTCGTCCGCCAGCATCTCCGGCGTCAGCCGCGCGCCCTGCACCACCGCGTCCACCACCCGCGCATCGCGCCGCTTCGCCTGCTTCTCCAGCCGCTCCTCGTAGGTAATCACCTTCTCCAGGAGGGCCTTCAGGTCCGCGCCACCCACCTCGCCCGAAGGCGTCAACACCCGCCCGTGCTCCGTGGCGATGTTCAGCAGGTACTCGTCCAGCGCGCGCTGGTCCTTGACGTACTTGTCCTTCTTGTTGCGCGTGACTTTGTAGAGCGGCGGCTGCGCGATGTAGAGGTAGCCCTTCTGCAAGAGCTCCGGCATCTGCCGGAAGAAGAACGTGAGCAGCAGCGTGCGGATGTGGCTGCCGTCCACGTCTGCGTCCGTCATCAGGATGATGCGGTGGTAGCGCGCCTTCTCCGGGTTGTAGTCCTCCGGACCGATGCCCGTGCCCAGCGCGGTGATGAGCGTGACGATTTCGGCGCTCGTCAGCATCTTCTCGAAGCGCGCCTTCTCCACGTTCAGAATCTTGCCGCGCAACGGGAGGATGGCCTGGTTGCGCCTGTCCCGCCCCTGCTTCGCGGAGCCACCTGCGGAGTCACCCTCGACGATGTACAGCTCGCTCTCGTGCGGATCGCGGCTCTGGCAGTCCGCGAGCTTGCCCGGCAAACCGCCACCGTCCAGCACGCCCTTGCGTCGCACCGTCTCACGCGCCTTGCGCGCGGCGAGCCGGGCCCGACAGGCGTCGCCAATCTTCGCGACGATCTTCTTGCCGACCATCGGCGTCTCTTCGAGGAAGGTGCCGAGCATTTCATTCACCATCTGCTCGACCAGGCCCTTCACCTCGCTGTTGCCCAGCTTCGTCTTCGTCTGGCCCTCGAACTGGGGGTTGGACACCTTCACGGAGATGACGGCGGACAGGCCCTCGCGGGCGTCCTCGCCCGTGGGCGTCTCCTTGAGGTCCTTCCAGATGCCGCTCTTCTCCGCGTAGCTGTTGAGCGTGCGCGTCAGGCCCGCCTTGAAGCCGGACAGGTGGCTGCCGCCGTCCTGGGTGTTGATGTTGTTGGCGAAGGTGAAGACGCGCTCGTCGTAGCCGTCGTTCCACTGCATCGCCAGCTCGAGCGCCACGCCATCCCGCTCTCCCGAGAAGGAGATGGGCTTGTCGTGCAGCACCTGCTTGGACTTGTTGAGGAACTCCACGAACGAGGAGATGCCGCCCTCGAACTTGAAGTCGTGCTCCTTGTTCGTGCGCTCGTCGCGGATGGTGATGTGCAGCCCCGCGTTGAGGAACGCCAGCTCGCGCAGACGCTGGCTGAGCGTCTCGAAGTTGAAGTCCACCGTCTCCATCACCTGGGTGTCCGGCTTGAACGCCACCATCGTCCCGCGCTTGTCGGTGGTGCCGACCTCCTGCGGGTGCGAGTTGGGGACGCCCCGGGCATAGGACTGCTCGTACACCTTGCCGGCGCGCTGGACGCGGACCTTGAACCACTCCGACAGGAAGTTCACGCAGGTGACGCCCACGCCGTGCAAGCCGCCGGAGACCTTGTAGGCCCCGTTGCCGAACTTGCTGCCGGCGTGCAGCTCCGTGAGGACCACTTCCAGCGTGTCCTTGCCCTTGAACTTGGGGTCCGGGTGCGGACCCACGGGGATGCCGCGCCCGTTGTCCTGGACGCTCAGCGAGCCGTCCACGTGGATGATGACCTCGATGTCCGTGCAGTGGCCCGCGAGCGCCTCGTCCACGGCGTTGTCGACGACCTCGTAGACGAGCTTGTGGAGCCCGTAGGTCATCGTGTCGCCGATGTACATGCCGGGGCGCTTGCGGACTGCTTCCAGGCCCTCGAGCTTGGTGATGCTATCGGTCCCATACTCCATGGGCAGGGGAGCGACCGAGGCACCGGTAGCGGGGGTCTTTTCCATGTGATGCTGTCCTTGGAAAAAGGAGCCTTGCAACAGGGCTGTGCCTACCATCTCGAGGCACACTGAACAAGAGTAACGAGCCCGCGCAAAGCTGCGTAAATATTCGTGAAAATCGCTTGGCCGCCCCTCGGGGAGGCGGCCCCCGGAAACCGGGAGGTCAGGCGTCGAATCGCGACGGTGGGAGGCGGTCCTCCAGCGCCGAGATCAGCTCTTCGAAAACAGCCTTGCGGGCGAAGAGATGCCGGGTGACGAGCACCCTTCCCTCCTCCTTCAGGAACAAACCGAGCACGTTCCCCCTCTTGCCGAGCCGGCGCACGGAATCAATCTGTCCCCAGTGCAACTCCAGCTCCCGGGAGCTGAAGGGGCGGGCCACGCGGACGCCTCGCGTGTCCAATGAGATGCCCCAGCCGGCGCGAGGTCGCAGGCGGTGGATGGCCACGAGGAAGGCGAACATCAGGCCCGCCGTCACGCCCGCCCGGGCCATGTCCTGGATGCCCCCGCTGTCCCGGGCATTGGCCAGGGCCCAGGCGGTCAGCACCGCCAGGACACAGGCTCCCAGGAAGAGGCCGATTCGAGTGGCGCGAGGGTCGAAGGCGTAGAAGCGCGGGCTCGTCATGAGTGCCCGCGCACCCTAGCCGTCCTGGAGGGCTCGCGCGCGGTTTTGAGCACGCCGTTGTTCGCCGTCCGGCGTGGGCCGCCTACGCTGTACCCGTCCCATGACCGATGCCGAACTGAACGACCGATTGCGCGCCAACGTCATCGCCTTCAAGCACCTCCAGCGCGAGCGGGGCCTGCTGCGCCATGGAGGCGCTCCGGGGGTGGACGCCTTCGCCCTGCCCGGCTACCCCGGCGAGGTCCACTTCCAGCAGGCGTACTTCACGACACCCCAGGCGCTCGCCGAGGGACTCCCCGCCCTGGAGGCCTTCTACCGGGGCCTGGGCATCCCCTCCTGGCGCGTGGCGGTGCTCCCCGGGGACGACGAGGGCTCCCGGGTGCTGGGCGCCGCTGGCTACCGCCCCGACTCGCGAATCCCGGCCATGGGCATGGCCCTGGCGGACGCGCCCGACGTGCCGCCCACGTTCCCCCTGGTGGAGACGCCGGAGCAGGACGAGATGGTGGACCTGAACATCCGCGTCTGGGGGAAGTGGGACGACATCCTCACGGTGTGGAAGCAGCCGCCCCGGTTGCCCGTGCGCACGCTGGTGGCGCGCGAGGCGGGCAAGCCCCTGGCGTGCGGCTTCTCGCTGGACGTGGGGGACACCGCGGGCGTGTACATGGTCGTCACGCTGCCAGAGGCCCGGGGGCGAGGGCTGGCCGCGGAGGTGATGCGCGGGCTGCTCACGGGCGCCCGACAGCGGGGCCTCGCCGCCTCCGTGCTCCAGGCCACCGAGCTGGGCCGGAGCGTGTACCTCAAGCTGGGCTACCGCGAGCTGGGAGACTGGGTGAACTGGATGCGGCGCGCCGACTAGCGGCAATGCCGGTCAGTTAGGGCGGGGGCGTTTCACCCACTTCTTGTCGTAGTTGCTCATTTTTATCTTTACGACTCGTGGGTAGCGCCTCTCGCTCCTTCGTTCCGGGAGTAGAAGCAGTCCCAGGTG
>NZ_JAKCFA010000046.1 GCF_024198215.1 Myxococcus qinghaiensis | reverse complement strand
CAGGTTCGACGTCGCCTTCAGCACCTGCTGCTGCGCCGCATCGGCCATTGCCCGCTGTGCCTCCGCAGACTCGGAGCTCGCGCTCCTCCTCTCGGGCCGTCCCGCATCTGATCAAGTAGTACTAGAGCAGATGGCGATAGGGTGCTGGTGCAGTAGCCGCTGGTGTGAGCCAGCAATGCGTCTTGTGACGACATGGTGCCCTCTCCCCCTTGGATTCCGCAAAACCCAGCCATATAGGCCGACGCGGATATATGAATGCATTCCAACTTCGCCTGCAATCGACGCGCAGGTGTTATTGCTTTGAATGCGGCATAGTCGCACCCACGAAAGAACGCGCGAGCGAGGCAGTGAGTACTAGTCTATGAGCGACAAGTCACAAATAGCCTTTAGGCAGCATCCGGCTGATTGAAGCCATGCCCTTCAGAGGTATTGCCCTTTGGGGGTAGTTCAATTCACGGGCCAATGTCGCCAGAGGCCCAGTCTATGGGCGGTGGTGGCTGGCGTCTTCCTAGCCGGACTGGGGAGTGCAAGTCGACGGACGCGGGCGCCATGCCGGTGCTCAACATGCCCCGAGCGAAGTGGTGTCCGTGAAGGTGCGGCATGCCCCTGCTTTCCACCCTTGGTCATGAGCATGAAGAAATGGCGGGCGCCCGCGGAGCGTCTGGGGCGGCAGAGGTGGAGCCGCAGCGGGCGTACGCGAGGTTGGACGGGAGTCCCAAAGCCTGGACGCGGCTGGTCGCGGCGAAGGCCGAGTACCGACTGGCGGAACCTGCGGCGTTGCAGATGTTGGTGCCCGTGAGGCCTTGGTGCTTGTGGAGGAGAGCGGTGATAGCGAGGGCTCTCTTCACGCCGCAGCGGAAGCCTTGGTGGTACCTACGTTGTTGTGAGAGTCCCTCGCTTCCGTGGCTCTCCCACACTTCGTGTGGTGAGTGTCACCCGCTTCGGCGGCTCTCCCGCACTTCGTGTGGTTCTCCTCTGTGTCAAGGACCGGGGGTATGGACCGCGTGAGGGTCGGCCAAGCGGATCGCCCTGGTGAGCTCGTCAGGGAGCCGTTGTTCGAGTTCACGACGGTGACGAGTTTGGGGTCGGCCAAGCGGATCCACGCTGGTGTCTAACGTGCCTCCGCGGCAGTGGGCTTGCGGCGCCGGGCAGGGGGCGGATTGCGATAACTGTTGCCTTCGATGACCAGGACGTGAGCGTGGTGGAGAAGTCGGTCCATGGCGGCACTGGCCATCAGCGGGTCGCCGAAGAACGGAGGCCACTCTTCAATCGCCCGGTTGGAGGTGATGACGGTGCTCTTGCGCTCGTACCTCTGACGGACGACCTCGTAGAGGTCCACCGGCTCATCCTGTATCAGCCCGCGAAGGCCGAGGTCATCGATGATGAGCAAGTCTGGCGAGGTGAAGCGCAACAGGCGCTTTTCGTAGCTTCCGTCGCCCCGTGCGGCCCGGAGCTGCATGAGCAGTTCGTGGGTGCCGACGTAGAGGGTGCTGTAGCCAGCACGAGCTCGACGAAGCCCACAGCTCCAGGCACGCTCCAGATCACAGTGAGTCAGCACCGTTCTGCTGACGTCACGAGCCTGTCACAGCCACGGTCACGAGGCTTGCCTGGAGGCCCACCCCTCGGGGTGCCGACCGCCCTTCGGCCCTTGCACCGTGCGCAGATGTCTTTGGGCTTCGCGTTCTCAAAGGACTCCGCGTGACCGCATGGACAGGACTGTCACTTTTTTTCGATGACACCCGACGGCCCAAACCATTTCACGGCAGCTTTCCCGTGTCATGACAGTCGATTGCGCTTCGCACTGCGGGGTCCTTCACATGGCCGATTCCCGGACCTCCAGTCCAGTGAGTCGACACCCGATCAAAACCCCATGACCCCAATCCGAAGTCTGTGGCTCGCGGCCGCCCTACTGATGGCCGCCTGTGGAACGACTGAGCTCGCGCAGCCCGACGACGTACAGGATGCGACGACGGCCCAGCGCCTCTCCACGCTCTCCGTGCGAGGAACCACCAGCGCGAGCGGCCTGGCCACCACCACTCTCTCCATCCCCACCCCCGTCGGTACGGCCGCCGGAGATGTGCTGGTGCTGCAGCTGAGCAATCGCGAGGCCGTCACCGCCGTCGCCACCCCACCCGCTGGCTGGACGCTGCTGCGCTCCGAGCAGAGCGCCTCGGCCATCAAGTCCTGGCTCTTCCTCCGCGTGGCCAGCGCGGCCGAGCCGAGCAGTCACACCTTCACCCTCGACCTCGCCAGCTCCATGGCGGCCACCCTGGTCGCGGTGTCGGGCGCGGATCCGCTCCAGCCGATCGACGTGCACGTGGGCCAGAAGAATGGCAACAGCGCGAGCCTCGCGCTGCCCGTCGCCACCACGTCGTCCGCGAACGGCCTCGCGGTGTGGTTCTCGGCCCAGGTCTGGGGAGGCACCGCGTGCCCCGCGGTCCACACCCCTCCGACGGGCTTCACCGAGCAGCTCGACACCTGCCTCGTCTCGTCGTCGCGCGGCGTGCTGCACAGCGCCGCCACCTCGGAGCTCGGGGCCGCGGGTCCCCAGCCCGCCTTCACCGGCAGCTCCACGCTCCCCAACACCAACATCACGTACGCGGTGGTGCTGCGTCCCCTCCAGCCGCCGGCCACCGGGGAGATCACCCTCGTCGGCACCACGCACGCGAGCGGCAAGACGGTCACCAGCCTGACCCTCTCGACCCCTCCGGGCGTCGCCGCCGGTAACGTGCTGCTGGCGCACCTCGCGAACCGGAACCAGATCGGCGCCGAGCTCACCCCGCCCGCGGGTTGGACGCTGGTGCGCACCGACATGAGCACCTGGAGCATCCGCGGCTGGGGCTTCGTCCGCGTCGCCACCGCCAGCGAGCCCGCGAGCCACACGTTCCAGAGCTCCATCGCGAGCTACCTCGTCGGCAACCTCGTGGCGTATGCCGGCGTCAATCCGGCCAACCCGATCGACACGCACGCCGGCAAGAGCAACAGCGGCTCGACGGCCTTCACGACGCCGCAGCTGAGCACCTCGACCGCGGGCGGGGCTGCCGTCTGGTTCGGCGCGCAGACGTGGACCGGCACCGCGTGTCCGACCCCGGCGATCGAGCCCCCCGTGGGCTTCGCCGAGACCTACGACACCTGCCTGGTGTCCTCGTCCCAGGGCCTCGTCTTCAACGCCGCCTTCATGCCCCTCGCCGGTGCCGGCCTCCAGGGACCGTTCAACGGGAGCTCGACGTTCGCCGAGACCAACGTCGCGCAGGTCGTCGCCCTTCGCCGCGCCGAGGTCGCACCGTCCTCGGGGGTCGCGTTGCGTGGGAGCTCGCGCCACAGCGGCCTGTCGCTCGCTTCACTGTCGATCCCCAAGCCGTCGGGGACCGCGGCCAACGACGCGCTCATCGCGCGGGTGACCGTGCGCAACAACATCTCCGCGACCGTCACGCCGCCCGCCGGCTGGACGTTCCTGCGCTCGGAGCAGAGCGCCTGGGCCATCCGCACCTGGATCTTCTACCGCGTCGCGGGCGCCTCCGAGCCTGCGAGCTACGCGTTCGGACTGGACGCGAACACCCACATGGCGGGGAGCGTTGAGGCCTTCAGCGGCGTCGATCCGGTCCAGCCCATCGACGTGCACGCAGGCCAGAAGAACGGCGACTCCGCGTCGTTCACCGTGCCCGACGTGGTGACCGGCAGCGCGGGTGGCCTCGCCGTCTGGTACGGCTCACAGGTCTGGCCGGACGCCACCTGCCCTGCCACCGGCATCGAGCCGCCGCTCGGCTTCACCGAGGCCTTCGACGCGTGCCTCGGTCACGCCAATGGACTGCTCTTCAATGCGGCCTACCGGTCGCTCACCGCGCCGGGCCTCCAGACGGGCCTCTCCGGCAGCTCCGCGTTCGTGCAGACCAACACCGCGCACGTCATCGTCCTGCGCGCCGCCAACGCCCCCAGTTGCATGGTCGGCGACACGTACGCGAGCACCTTCACGCTCCAGGGCACCGTGACCGCGCCGGAAATCGTGGAGCCCTCGGGCCTGGCCGCGAGCCGCGTGGTCGGCAACGCGCTCTACGTACACAACGAGGACACCACCGCGATCGTCGCGATCAACACGCTCAACGCGAGCACGATCGGCACGTTCAACGTGACCAACGTGACGCCGGCCGACTGGGAGGACCTCGCGACCGGGCCCTGCCCGAGCGGCTCGTGCATCTTCATCGGTGACATCGGGAAGTGGAGCGCCAACTTCCCTCCGGGTGGCAGCCCCACGTCGTTCACGATCTACCGCGTGCCCGAGCCGGCTCTCGCCAACGGCCAGACCTCGGGGGGGCTCGTCGCCGAGGCCTTCCCGTTCGTCTATCCGGACGGCGCGAAGGACGCGGAGTCGCTGATGGTGCACCCCACCACCGGGGACATCTACGTCGTCACCAAGGACGGGGGCACGGGGAAGAGCGGCGTGTACAAGTTCCCCCGGCCGCTGACGCCGGGCGTGCAGGCCACGCTGATCCACGTCCACACGCTCCAGCTGCCGCTGAACGGAGACGCCAACTTCTCGGCCGCGACCGCGGCGGCGATCCACCCCTGCGCGGATCGCTTCCTCCTTCGCACCTACCGCACTGTCTACGAGTTCCGTGCGACGCCGGGACTTGGCTTCGAGTCGGCCGTCTTCGCGACGCCCGTCACGCTGACCGACACCACCGAGGGCCAGGGTGAGGCGCTCGAGTACGAGGCCAACGGCGCGAGCTACTTCACGATGAGCGAGAGCCCCTCGCCCTTCAGGCTCAAGCGCGTGCCCCTGCGGTAGGAGCGTCGACACGCCGAGGAGCAAGGCCGGTCGTGGGGCACGTCCCCATGGCCGGCCTTGCTGTTCCGAGCTGGGAGCTCGCGCTCGGCGCCGCCGTTCACGCGGTCGTACACACGGCGTCCCGCCTGAAGCCCAGGCACACCCGCGGACCAGAGCATGAGCACCTGTTCCCGCGCGCATCGCCGGGCCTGATGCCTCTCCTCGGAAGCGACGTGCGGCACGGAGGTCTCCGCGTCAGACGTGAGCGACCGACGGCCGACGTCCTGAACGTGGGTGGACCTGCCGGTTCACTCCGGCATGCGGCGACCCAATCCGGATGAGTGGAAGCAGTGGGTAGAAGAGTTCAAGGCGAGCGGGCTGACGCAGAAGCAGGTCGCGGACAGGCAAGAGGTCTCGCTCAGCGCCTTCCAGTCCAGGCTGTACAAGAAGCCGAGGTCCACGCGGGGACGGAGGTCCGAATCGACAGGCAGACCACGGGCGACGTTCCTTCCCGTGGAGGTGGTTGCCTCCCCCGTGCCGCGGACGCGAGAAGGGCTCATGCTCGAGGTGGCGCTGCCGCGAGGAGTGCTCCTGCGTTTCCCGGAGGGCACGCAGGCGGGTGCGCGCGGAGTGGAAGGAGAGACTCTACGCCGGCCACCTCTTCGTCTTCGTCTCTCGGCGCGGGGACAAGGTGAAGCGGACTGTCTTCGGAAAGAAGAGCGAGCAGCGCCCCCCGCCTCGAAGACGAGCTGCGCAAGGCCTCGGGCAACGCGCCCAGGCCGCGTGAAGCGACGCTGAAGGAGCGGCGGTCGAGGCGCGTGCGACGTTGCCGGAGCGACTGATTCATGCCCTTCGCTACACGAAGGGACAATGGAGTGCACTGACGCGCTTCTTGGAGGACCCTTCGCTGCCCCTCGACAACAACGCAGCGGAGCGTGCGTTGCGCGCCATGGCCCTGGGCAGGAAGAACTATCTCTTCGTCCGCAATGACGAGGCAGGTCGGAATCTGGCAGGGCTGAGCTCCCTGGTCGCCACGTGCGAGGCCCACGGCGTCAATCCCGAGACGTACCTCGCCGACGTGCTGATGCGCCTTGGCAGTCACCTTGCGTCAGGCCTGGACGAGCTGCTGCCTCACCGCTGGCAACCGTCCACCGCCTCCGCGCCTGACTCCTCCTGAAGCCACAATCCTTGGCGACCAGGACCTCCCTGCGCGGCTACCCTGCGGCGCGAGCGGAAAGGTGCATCCGGCGGACGTCACCCGTCGGCCGGTTACGGGAATCAAGTCGAGGTGACACCGAGAACTTCTCGTGTTCCAGGCTATGCGCATGAGCCGGTGCTACCGCGAGGGGGGCCGCGCGTGTCTGGCTCCGCCCTGGGGGGCGTGCGAGAGTGCCCCTCCCCTTTATGCGCCTGATGAACAAACGCTCCGTAGCCATTGCTGGAATGATGCTGGTGCTGGCCGCTTGCAAGACGACGGGCCCCGCACCCGCCCGCGATATCCCCACGGCAATGAACCAAGCCGCGACGACCCTGCTGCAGTCACGACTGCTGCACGCAACGTCGATCGCAGTGGTCTATCGCGGCGAGGAGTTCATCCTGCATCGGGGTGAGCTGGAGACCGGCAAGTCCAATCCGCCCGATGATTCGACCCTCTATGAGATAGGGTCGGTCAGCAAGACCTTCGTCGGCCTGCTGTTGGCAAACGCTGTCCTCGAAGGCAAGGCGACCCTCGACGACCCGATACAAAAGTATCTGCCGTCCGCCTATCCGAACCTGCAGTCAGACGGCGAGCCCATCCGTCTGCGCCATCTGGTCACCCACACCAGCGGCATGCCGGGGATGTTGCCACTGCAAGTGAATGAGGTGTTGAGGGACTTCACTGCGCATGCCACCCCGGCAAAGCTCAATGCCGCCTACGCGGAATACGGGCAGCCGCGGTTCTGGCAGGACCTGCACACCGTCAGCATCAAGGGCCCGCTCGGCAAGGACCATGCTTACTCGAGCGCCGGCACCGAGCTGGTCGCGCACGCCCTCGAGAAGATCCACGGGGCTCCCTACGAGTCGTTGCTCGCGGAGTTCCTGGCGCGGGAAGCCGGTATGCACGACACGTGGCTGCGCCTGCGTGCCCAGGACGCCAACCGCCTGGCTCCTGGCTACCACAGCGACAACCCGGTCGGCACCACGCCGATGCCACTGTTGCCCTGGGGTGCGGCGGGAGCCTTGAAGGCGACGATGCCGGAGATGGTGAAGTACTTGCGCTTGCAGTTGAGCAACCATCCCGCGGTGACAGAGTCACACAAGCCGCTGGTGCGCTTCGCGGAGGACTTCAGCATTGGCTATTTCTGGAACATCGGCCAGAGCAGCCAGTTGGGCACCCACTACGTGCATCACGGCGGCGTGCCTCGCGCGCAATGCTATCTCTACCTCGTGCCGAAGTATCAGTTGGGGGTGTTCATCATCACCAACCAGAGCGGCGATGCGACCGCCAACGCCATGGAACGCGCGCTGGCGCCTCTCTTTGACAGGGTCGAATCCATGCAGGGTCGCTGACGCTCCGACTGCTCGCCATGGCCGGAACGGCTGCTCGGCTTGAGCTGGAGTGAGTGCTGTGCCTACCCAAAATTCGGTCGCTGAGTCATGAGTGCGTCAAAGCTGCGTCAAGAACGCGCGTCATGACGTGAGCGCTGCGCATGACGAGCCGCTCGGGGGCGGGCCATGTCTCCCAGGCCAGTCGTACGGAGGGCGCTCACCGGGCCTGGATACGCATCTCCCTGTCTGGAATCCGGCGGCCCCTTCACGCGCATGGCGTTCCTCCACGTCTGGATTCAAGCGCAGGCACGACCGTCAAGGCATCTTCCCAGGTCCGCAAGGCCTGTAAAATTCGGCAAGAACAGCTATTTCCGGAAAACCAGCACTTGACATATGACAGGCATCGGCCCCGATGACCGACGACACCCTCAGCGCCGAACGCGCCCCTTCGTTTGAAAGTGGAACCGGTGCGGCGACGCTCTTCCTTGCCTATACGCGCAACGCCTTCATCGAGGATGAGCGTCATGGGCTTGGCGGCGGCGCGACGCTCCTGGGGCGTGGCGCCCCCCTCTTCCCCCGGGTCGCCCTGGACGACGCCCGGCTTTCCCGGGGCCATGCGCGCATCGAACACGCCGGGGGGACCTGGTTCGTGGAGGATTTGGGAAGCCACAATGGCACCCATCTCAATGGACGACCGCTCACGGGACGCGCTCCCCTCGCGTGGGGGGATGTCCTGCGAATGGGGGACACGTTGTTTGTCTTCGCCGAGGCCTCGGAGGCCCCCCATGACGAACACCCGGTTGACGGACTGGTGGGCAGGAGCGCCGCGCTGACGCGGCTCCACCGCGACCTCGAGCGGGCGGCGCGGCAGGTGCAATCCGTGCTCATCCTGGGGGAGACCGGGACGGGCAAGGAAGTCGCCGCGCGCGCGCTCCATGAACGAAGCGGCCGACAGGGGCCCTTCATCGCGCTCAACTGCGGAGGCGTCGCGGAGAGCGTGCTGGACAGCGAGCTGTTCGGGCATGTGCGCGGCGCGTTCACGGGCGCGGCATCCGCCCGGGACGGTCTTCTGCGCGAAGCCCATGGGGGCACGCTGTTCCTGGACGAGCTGGGTGAGATGCCGCCCATGCTCCAGGTCAAACTGCTCCGCGTGCTGGAGACGCGGCGGGTCCGCGCCCTGGGAGGAACGCAGGAGGTCCCCATCGACGTGCGGGTGCTCGCGGCCACGCACCGGGACCTCGTCTCCCAGGTGAATGAGGCCGCCTTCCGCGCGGACCTCTACGCGAGGCTCGTGCAATGGCGCCTCCTGATGCCCCCCCTGCGCGAGCGCCGCGAGGACATCGCGCCCATCGCGCGCCACCTGCTCGGACGCATGAAGGCCGAATCCCGGCCCATCGACGTGAGCCTCGCCGAGCCGCTGCTCCTGCACGACTGGCCGCTCAACGTGCGAGGCCTGCTCAACGTGCTCTCCATCGCGGTCATCGCTTCAGATGGCGGGCCGTTGAAGTGGGGAGTGCAGGTGGAGCATGAGCTGGAGGCGGAGCGGCGGATGCGGACAGCCCGGCCCTCCACGCAGCCGTCAGTGGCGGAGGTCTCCTCCCAGCCCCCTGCTCCGCGTTCGGCGCGCGCCGTCGATTCCACCCCCCAGGAGTTGGAGACCCACCTGCGCGCGCACCAGGGGAAGGTCGCCGAAGTGGCCCGGCACCTCGGGTGCTCGCGGCAGCAGGTGTATCGGTGGATCGAGGACTTCGGACTCGAACTGGACCATTACCGCGCGCCCCCGCCGCGCCTCAGCTGAGACGTCCCAGAGGGTCCCATGCGTTCTCTCCTCCCCCTGACGATGATGGCCTGGATGGCGGCGCTGAGCGCCAGGGACTGCGTTGCGCCCATGGCCTTCGAGCCGCGGGCCCAGGAGTCCCGCGAGGCTCCGCTCCCCCAGCCCGAGCACGTCAATCCTCAGGCACCCAGCCTGACCGGATGGACCAGCGTCAATGGCGGCAGTGTCTTCTTCGAGAGACAGTTCGACGGAGGCGCCGGCCCCTGGGTGGGAAGCGATGGCAGGGCCTATCGAATCCGCGAGAGCCCCCCCTCGGACCCGTGCCTGCCCGCCCTCCTGAAGGACGCGGGCGCCCAACTCAAGCTCTATACCGTCACCGATGTCGACCTGAACCACAACGTCTGCGCGGGCCAGGGCTACGTCACGCGGAACCCCCAGGAATGCTCACCTCCCACGAGCCACTTCTATGAAGGGAAGGCGGTCGTCATTCCCGGCTGCTGGATGCCGGATGGAAGCTTCAACGACGGAAGGGGCGACACGCCCTGCTTCACGGTGAGCTGCACGACGGGCGCGATCGGCGTCTGCGCGCACTGGGGCTACCTCCCCAACCAGGAGTGGGATGG
The DNA here is from genome assembly GCF_024198215.1 of Myxococcus qinghaiensis. GTDB lineage: Bacteria > Myxococcota > Myxococcia > Myxococcales > Myxococcaceae > Myxococcus > Myxococcus qinghaiensis. Next base: position 36,857 of record NZ_JAKCFA010000046.1, on the reverse strand, counting down.
CGGGCCCCCGTTCACGCGGCTGTTCCAGGCGTGTGTGCGGGCCGCGCGCGCCGACTACAACGGCGACGGAGAGCCCTTCACGTGCCAGGGCACCTACGTCGACTTCGTCGATGGGTATGGCATCCAGACCCAGGACACCTTCTCCGGAGGGCTTCCGCCGTTGCTCTTCGAAGCCGCCTGGAATGAGCACGGCGCCCTGCCCTTCGGCGTGACGCCGCACGGGGAGAGCTGCGTGCGGCCGCGTTACTTTCCCACCCCCCGCTGGAAAATCCGAGGGGAGCCAGGAGCCCCGGTGAGGGCCAGCTACGACTGCCGCCAACCCGGTGCCCCGGAGACCCCCTTGAAGGATTACTTCGACGGGGGCGTGCCCTTCCTGCTGCTGACCCAGACCTGGCAGAACGAGTACTGCCCCTCTGACGATGGACCGGGTGGCGAGCTCTGCACCCAGTGCCCCGCGGGCACAGGGGAGCCCCTGGGGCCAAGGACCTGTCCTGGGGGGCGCTGCGTGTGCCCTCCGTTGCCTTGAGCGCCCCCACGCCAGAGGGTTGGGAGCCGCCCCCGGCCTTCGACGAGTACCGCCTCATCCGCCTGCTGGGCCAGGGGGGGATGGGCCGCGTCTACCTGGCCGAGGACACGGCGCTCCAGCGGCGAGTCGCCATCAAGTTCATCGGCGCGGAGCGGTCCGGCCCCGGACAGCGGGACCGGCTCTTCGCCGAGGCCCGGGCGCTCGCCCGCCTCCGCCACCCGAACGTGGTGACGGTGTACCGGGTCTCGGAAGTGGGCGCCCAGCCCTATCTGGTGCAGGAGTTCCTCCCCGGCGTCTCCCTGCGGGACCTGGACACGCCGCTCCCGCCGGAACGGGTCCTGGCCATCGCGCTGGGACTGGGACGGGGACTGGCCGCCGCGCACCGCGCACATGTGCTCCACCGGGACATCAAACCGGACAACGTCATGGTGCTCCCGGAGGGCGAGGTGAAGCTCGTCGACTTCGGGCTCGCGCTCTCCTGGGCGACGGAGCAGGCAGACGCCGCGGCCAGGGCCACGGGCCCCATCGCCGGCACCCGTGGGTACATGGCGCCGGAGGCGCTGCGTGGCGAACCGCCCGGCCCCCGGGGAGATGTCTATGGGTTGGGAATGGTGCTTCACGAGCTGCTGGAGGGCCATCGCCCCTTCGACACCCCCACCGCGAGCGGCGCGGTGGACGAACCGAGGACGCCAGAAGCGCGTCCTCCCCGTCTGGAACCCTCCGGCAGCGGGCTCGGCGTCCGCCTGCGCGCCGTCATCCTCCGGTGTCTCGAATACGATCCGGCGCGGCGCTTCGCCTCCGCCGACGCGCTGTGCGCGGAGCTCGAGCGCCTGAACGAGGACAGCGATGCGGCGCCGGTTCCTCCCGGCAATCCCTATCGCGGGCTGCAGGCCTTCGACGCGGAGCACCGGGCCGTCTTCTTCGGACGTGGCGCGGAGGTCCGCGCCATCCATGAGAGGCTTCGCGCCCAGGCGCTGGTGCTCGTCGCGGGGGACTCGGGCGTGGGCAAGTCCTCGTTGTGCCGGGCGGGCGTGTCGCCGCTCGTCATGCTCGCGGGGCTCGACGACGGCTGTGCGTACACCGTGCTGTCGCTCATGCCCGGGCGCCGGCCCTTCACGGCGTTGGTCGCCGCGGTGGCGGGACGGCTCGGGCTGTCCGAGGAGACACTGGCGGCCCAGGTGCGGCAAGAGCCCGCGGCGATGGCCCGGACGCTGCGCGCCGCCGGGCCCACGCGAGGCACCCTGCTGTTCATCGATCAGCTCGAGGAGCTGTTCACCCAGAGCGAGTCGGAGGAAGCCGCCGCCTTCACGCAGGTGCTCGGGCACCTGGCCATCCTGGCCCCAGGTGTGCGCACGCTGGCCACGGTGCGAGGCGACTTTTTCACCCGGCTGGCGGCGCTGCCGGGGCTGGAGGATGAAGTGGCGCGCGCCCTCTTCCTCATCAAGCCGCTGGGCCCGGAAGGGACGCGCGAGGCCGTGGTCGGTCCGGCGCGCGTGACAGGCGTCGCGTTCGAGACAGAGGCCCTGGTGGACACGCTCGTGGCGTCCTCCGCCCACGCTCCGGGAGGACTGCCGCTCCTCCAGTTCACGCTCGCCGAGCTGTGGGATGCCCGCGACCGGGCGAACCAGCGCATCCGAGAGGCATCGCTGGAGGCGCTCGGGGGCGTGGCCGGGGCCCTGGGTCGTCACGCGGACGGAGCGCTGGCGGCGCTGGCACCCGAGGCGCGCCGGGCGGCTCGCGACCTGCTTTTGCGCCTCATCAGCCCGGAAGGCGCCCGGGTCCGACGGACCACCGGGGAACTGGGTGCCGAGACCTCCGCGAATCGCATCGCGCTGGAGGCCCTGGTCCGGGCGCGGCTCGTCGTGGTGAGGCAGGACGGTGAGGCGCACGTCCACGAGGTGGCGCACGAGGCGCTGCTCGAGAGGTGGTCCACCCTGCGCGGATGGCTCGAAGCGGCCCGGCAGGAGCGGCAGGTGCTCGAACGGGTGAGGCTCGCCGCGGCAGGATGGGAGCGCGCGGACCGCGCCACCTCGGCGCTGTGGAGCCGGCGTGAGCTCGACGCGGTGACCGCGGCGGGCGAGCTCGCGCTGACGCGGCAAGAAGTGGCTTTCCTCAAGGCCTCGCGGAGGGCGCTCCGGCGCACCTTCGCGCGGCGCCTGGGGCTGGGGCTGGCCCTGCCCCTCACCGCGCTGGTGGCGGGGGGCGCGGCTTGGATGAAGGGCCGCCACGCGCTGGAGCGCACCGTGCAGGAGCACCTGGATGAAGCCCGGGTGTCTCTCACCGAAGCCCGCGCCCACCATGCCGAAGCGAAGGCAGCGCGCGCGGACACCTTCCAACGCCTGGACACGCGCGGGGGGCGCGCCCTCACCGGCGCGCTGGCCCAGGCAGACGCAGGGGAGCCCGAGGAGGCCTGGACCCAGGCACGAACGAGCGATGGCCACGCGGACGAGGCCTACCAGCGCGCCACGCAGGCACTCGACACCGCCCTGCTGCTGGACGGCTCGCGGAGGGAGGCCCGCGGACTCCTCGCGGAGGTCCTGACCGGGCGCATGGAGTTGGCGGAGTGGTTCTTCCGTCCCGGACAGCGACGCGAAGCCCTGCGCAGGCTGGCGAGCCTCGATGACGACGGTGACGGGCGACGCAGGCTCCTCGCTCCGCCGGTCCTGGAGCTCGCCACGGAGCCCCCGGGAGTGGAGGTGCTGCTTCAGCGTGACACAGGCCTGCCCGGAGCACCCCGACTGTCCGAGGGCCTCTCCCTGGGCCCGACGCCCATCGCGTCGCATGCACTCGATACGGGCCCGGGGTCCTATGTCCTCACCTTCCAGGCACCGGGCCTGACGCGCGCCGTCCTGCCGGTGGTGTTGTCATCGGGAGAGCGCCTCCAGGCGCGCATCCCCCTGCCGCGGTCGGCCGACATCCCGGAGGGCTTCGTCTACATCCCGCCGGGCCGCTTCCTCTTTGGCAGCAGCGACGACGAAGCCCTGCGACGCGAATTCCTCCAGGCGCCCCCGCTCCGGCCGGTGATGACCGAGGGTTACCTCATCGCCCGCCATGAGGTGACGTTCGCCGAGTGGCTCGCGTTCCTCGATGCATTGCCACCGGACGAGCAGCGGCGACGGACGCCCGGCGTGAGGTCCACGGCCGGCGCCCTGGCGCTCACTCGGGAGAAGACGGGCTGGCGGCTCATGCTCCAGCCCACGCGGCATCCCCTCTCCGCGCGCGGCGGCGAGCCCATCCACTACCCAGGCCGCACGCACAGGGCCGTGCAGGACTGGTTGCGGTTTCCCGTCTCGGCCATCTCGCTGGAGGACGCGCGGGCGTACCTCGCGTGGCTGGACCGCTCCGGGCGCGTTCCGGGAGCCCGGCTGTGTTCCGAATACGAATGGGAGCGCGCGGCACGTGGCGCGGACGCCCGCCTGTTTCCCATGGGCGACCTGCTCGCGCCGGACGACGCGAACTTCGATGAGACCTATGGCCGCCAACCGCTGGGCTTCGGTCCCGACGAGGTGGGTGCCCACCCTGCTTCCGCCAGCCCCTTCGGGGTGATGGACCTGGCCGGCAACGCCATCGAATGGGTGCAATCGGTCCGCGCGCCCGGAGAGGCAGTGGCCCGCGGAGGGTCCTGGTACTACGACCGCATCTCCAACCGCTCCAACACGCGAATGCCCAACGAGCCCTGGCTGAGGGACATCCGCGTGGGCCTCCGCGTCTGCGCGCCCGACACGGGTTCGCGTCACGCCCCGTGATGTGGAGTGACACCCATCTCGTGGCTCCCCCGCACATCGTGTGGAGCCAGTCGGGCGGGCCACGAACCCGACGCCACTCCAAATGAGGCGTGAGCCAGCGATTCACAGCCTCGCTGGCTCCAGGGTGACACGACTTCTATGGGCTGTAGACCAGCAGCAGGTGGCCGCCTCGCTGGTTGTAGGGGTCGTCGCTGTCGACGAGCGAGTTCCAGCCGCAGTAACCGCCACCCAGAAGATCGACCCATTGCCCGTCAGGGCTGTCGTACGTCTCTCCGACCGGGTAATAGCCCATCACACGGAACTGGTCAGGCGCTACAGCGAAGGGGGTGCCGCTCAGGTCGATATTGGCCTTTCCAACGGGGTCCCAGTCGCAGGACATGGCCGAAGCGTATGGCATTGAGGTGACCGTGGTGGGGCCGTGGATGAGCTGTCCCGAGGACGTGGAGAAGGTCTGGTCGGCCGTATCCACCCGCAGGGTGACCGGGTCGAAGCGCAGCCTGGCGTAGTAGGTGATCACGTCGGTGCCAGGCGAGGCACCGCCCGCGGTGTACTGAGAGAAGTTGATGGAGTCCGCCTGCCTCAGCGTCAGGTACTCGGTGGGGATGCGGGCCATACCGTGGCACCAGGCACTCCAAGGCAAGCTTTCCTTGTTGTCGAGGTAAAGGGTGTACTCGCCATCCCTCAGCCCAGGGTAGAGTTTCTTGAGTTCCTCGCAGGTGGCCGGGGCGGGTTGCTGGAACGCCTGCTGCTGGTTGGGCAGGGGACCGATGTGACGGGGGTCCACCAGCGCCTTCACCTGCTCGGCGCGCGTGCCCTGGCGCTGAGGCACGTCGTGGTTGACGCTTTCTGCTTCGCCGCAACTGGTGCTCAGCGCGACGAGGCCCATGAAGAGGGCACCCATTCCGGCGCTGCGGACAGGGCGAGGGGAGACGACGGGAGACGCGAGCGGGTTTCTTCTTGGGCTCATTCGGGGGGCTCCTCGGCGAGACATCCGACCGCGGAACGCGGTCGGGCGTCCCTTGAGCAAGGCAAATGCCAGAGGCGGGCCCCGGTATCTCAGACGCATGGGCTCACGTGCGCTGCGCTGTCTCCGAGCGTGTCACGGCGCCGTCCTCACCACGGCCCACGCAGTGTCCTGAACGCCGTCCGGACATGTCCGGACATGTCCGAAGTGGGCGGGGTCCGCTTCAGTACACCAAGGAAGAGGCAGGTACGGTGTCCGACATGAAGGAAGTGAAGAAGCCACGACGCCCCCGGCGTAGCGACCCGGAGGAGTTCAAGACCGGGGCAGTGAGGCTGGTGCTGGAGGAGGGAAAGACGACGTCCCAGGTGGCGAGGGACTTGGACTTGACGCTGTCGGCGTTGAGGACGTGGGTGGACCTCTCCCGGGCCAGCCCGGAGGGGTTCGGGGGAGGAAGGCTCCTTGGCGGCATCAGGCAGCGGCGGTGTCTGGGGTTGATTTCAGCAGAGACATGTCGAGGTAGCGGCGGTCGTCCCAGACGCCGGTGGTTTCGAGAGCGGCGGCGGTGATGAGGCGCAGTGCGCTGGCGCGGTCCCGGAAGGCGCCCACGAAGCGGATGCGGCGCTTCACCTCGCCGTGGAGACGCTCCAGGCCGTTGGTGCTGCGCAGGCGCTTCCAGTGGGCCTTGGGGAAGACGAAGAAGCAGGTGGCGGCGGCGAAGCCCTGACGCAGGCACTCCATGGCCTCGGGCACCTGGCGTCCCAGTCCCTCCTGGAGGGCCTCCATTCGCTTCCTGGCATCCTGGAGATTGGGGGCTTCGAAGGTGGCCGACGTCTGCTGCTTGCCCAGCCGTCCTCGCAGCCGCCAGGGGGCCTTGGCGAGGACATTCCGGGTGAGGTGCACCGTGCAGCGCTGCAACCCGGCAGGCGGCCGACCTTCTTCCCTACAGAAATAGGTGCCAAGATCGCGCCTGGCAACCAACCAGCACCGAGAGTCAAATGAGTTCCACCGCCCAAGAGATGTATCGACAGGAAGGATTGCACAACACCGCGACGACGATTGCCCTTGAGATGGAGGCACTGGAGCGATGTGAGAATTGCGATGAAGTGAGAAACAATCACTCAGGAATGAAGGACATGGTGCGCGACGAGGCACTCAAGCGTTTCCGCGCCAAGAATCCCAGAATGGAGGACTTCCGCGACGAGCAGGAAGTTGAAGACGCCGTCAAGGGCGCATTCAAAAACGCGGGAGAGGAGTGTAGTTGCACCAATCAGGGAGATGACTAACGCTGTGACGGATCGGGGTAATGGATCGCAGGCGGGTCACCCAAGCTGCTCGTAGCGGGGGACTCTCACTCTGCCCGCGTGTGGACTGTGCCTACCCCAGATTCGGTCGCTGCGTCATGGACGCGTCAAGGCCGCCTTCGGCAGTGCGTCAATGCGAACGAGCGAGCCGCGCGCGGTCATCGTTCTTCCTCGGTCGGCAATGCACGAGCCGGGCTCGTGGCACTCGACTGCGGCTCAGTGAACCAGGCGCTGGCCGGTTCCCGCGTGGAGTAGGACCCGCGCCATTGCCGCGGCGACCAGGTTTCCCCCAGGCTCCATGGCCTCGTGGAGCATCCTGTCCCGGTCCGCCGAAGGCGCGGCATCGGTCGCGGACTCGATCAGCAGACGCGAGCGGAGGTCTGGCTCCTCCGCCTGTGCCAACCCCACCTCGAGCGCCGCCCGTGCCTCGTCCTTCTGGTCGAGCGCCGTGAGCTGCCGGCCCAGGTGCAGTTGAAGCTCGGGCACTCCCGGTGCCTCGCCGATGGCCTGGCGCGTGAGTCGCAACCGGTCCTCCGCGTCCAGGTTCGGAAGCTCGAGCGTACGCAGCACGGTGAAGGCCCGGTGCGGAATCCTTCCGGCGGCGATTCCAGCCGCCAGCCAGCGCTCGGCGCGACACCGGTACCAGCCCGGCGCAAGCGCCTCCACCTCGTCGTACCAGGACACGGCCTCGCTCGCGCGCTGGAGGTGGAGGAGCGTGACGGCCCCTTCGTAGCGGGGCTCGGGCGAGTAGGAGTCGATACGCCGTGCCTCCTGGAAGAGCGCGAGCGCCTCCCCGTAGCGGCCCTCCCCGCCCAGCTCACGGCCTCGCTCGACCAGGGCCGTGGTGCGCGCGAGGGCGAGTCGATTGCGGCAGAAGATGAATTGCAGCCTCCCCTCAATGAGCGCGGGCAGTTCGTCCAGCTCGAGGGTGACGCTGTCGAGTTGCGCCACCACCCGATTGAGCGGCTCACCGGCTCGGACGATTTCGGCGACCTTCCGGATGCGGCGGGCCCGCGAATCCTGGCCCACCTGCTCCAGCGCCACCGCGAGTTCCATGGCCACGCCCGCGGCATCCACTCCCTTTCCCAGGTAGCGGTGCGCCTCGAAGCTGTTTTCCAGGTACACGACGACGCCCTCGTCGTCACGGGCCCTCCGGCACAGGTCAATCGCCTGCCGGAAGAGCGGAAGCGCCGTCTCCGCCCGGCCCTCCTGGAAATGACACGCAGCCATCTGCCCGAAGGTCATGGCCTTCATGGACTCGGCGTTTCCTCCCGACAGGCCCTGGATTCGCTCCGCCCCGGGAATGAGCAGCGATAGCGCACCTTCGAAGTCCAACCCGCGCATGAGCGTGTTGGCGCGCTCCCGTGTCTCCTGCCAGCGCACGATGGGGTTGTCGGCGGGAGCCCCCATCATCCGCTGGAGCATTTCGGGCCGGTTCCGAGTCTGCGCGAGGCACTGAGCGATTCCGATGAGCCCCTGGCCATAGCGCTGGAGGTGGGTCGGCTCCTTGCGGACGCTCTCGGGAACCGTCAACCAGGCAGGGCAGTGCTCGAGGAGCAGGACTTCGTGCTCGGCACAGAGCCGGATGAGCGCGGCGTCATTCTGTGATTGCACGGCATCGAAGAGGAGCTCGCGCACAGCCTCGGGCGAGGTGGGTGCCGGCCTGCCCACGCGACCGAAGAGACGATTGAAGAGGCCCATGAAGCAAGCATACGCGAGCGAGACCGTTCCACGACACTCCGATGCACTTCTTTCCTACCCGTGCCAACCCAACCTCGGCCGCTGCGTCCTGAGCGCGTCACGGCCTTGTCGAACCGTGCGTCAATGCGAGCGAGCGAGGCGCGCACGGAAGAGGCGACAAACTCCCTGACACAGGGGGCTCTCCCGCAGATGCGGGTGACCCTCTCCCTCAGCGGTGCTCGGATGCAACCTGGCATGCGGAGACCGCCACGGGCGGCACCCGCTGGGGACGGGGCCGCCCCAGGCGGAACGTGAGCATGCGTTCCGTGGCGGGGCAATTCACCACGGGACGCAGCTGGCGCGAAGTGGCCCAGGTTCTACATGTGCCCAGGCTGATACCTGGACACTGTGAGTTGGAAGGACTCCGCAACGCAGAGTCCGACCTTCTCCTATCGAGCAAACTCCTCTGGAAGCTCCCAAGAAAAAACAACAACACACCCAGCTTCGCGACTCACCACCACGCGATACCTGCCGGCAGGAAACTCTGCGACATCCCCAGCGGCGAGCTGGGCGACCTGCGTGCCGAATTCAATCTGGCAGTGCCCAGCCAACACGTAGCACGTACCGGCCCGCATTACGCCAGCGAAATCCTCCCCCGGCGAATACCGGTCACCGCTCACCCGATACTTCCTCGCGGGCAAGTGCAGAGCACGCACACTCTCTTCCGAGAGTGGTTTGCTGGAGAGTTCGGACCAGCGTCGCACCGTGAGCTGTTTGGGTTCCATCATGCACCTCATTGGCGGAGCACGCCCACCGCCCCGAAAGCTGCCTTCAGCGCCCGTGCGGCTCGTAGTCGATGCACTCGATTGCGAACTGAGCGTTTTCTCCTATCGTTTCCAGCCCCCTGTATGTGCGGCGGTCGTGTGCAGCGAGTCGCACCAACTCCGGGCGAGCGCGACGGCAGCGCATCGTCCCAAGCGCGAAGACGGCGTTGTAGAGGACCTCCACAGAGGGATGTTGCAGAAGAGGGATGAGGACATCAGCGGCGCGCTCGTAAACGTCACCACCCTTCAGGTGACTGACCTGATTGCCCAGCGACTCCATGGCCTGGCCTCGCAGGCTCTCGGTCGTATTTGGGTCGATGATGGTTGCATGGAGCGCATCGAGGGTGAGCTCTGTGCCTGGGCGCAGTTCCCCGAGCAACCACGCGGCCATCTCCCGTGAATGCCCGGATTCGCCTCGTTGCAGGACGCTGATCACTTCGGAAAGCACCCTACGGTCCTTCCGGCGGGCAAGTTCTTTTGCGGATTCGATGCACTCCAACTGCGAGCCCGTGGCCAAGCGTCGAACAAGGTCAGCAACTGGCAACTCGTCATCCATCCTCGGAATCTTGGGGCTGCCCAAGAACTCAGTCCAGCGGCTTACCTCAGTGGTCACCCAATACCGGCCAATGGGGAGGGCTGAGACGTTGACGCACGCGAGCACTGACCCCGAATTTCCGGTGTCCACAGGTGTCCAGCACCTGCTCGCGGCGACGGCCAAGGACCCATGTCTCATTCCCCAATTAACGGCGGATGGCCTGACGCTCACGGGCCTCAGCGAGCACGACCCCTGCGCGTTCGGGCGTGGAACCTGAGCAAGTCGCTCGCCGCTGCGAAAGGAAGGAGTCATTTCAAGGGTTTGGCCGCGGGGCAACGCGAGCTGACCGTGCGGCCCCTGTCCGGTACCTCTATGCCTCCCAATCACCGGAGATGGAGCACATGGAATGGTCCACTGAACAGAGGCGCTGGCTCGTGAAGGTCCTTCAACCGGAGAGGACCGTCTCGTCGCTTCCGGGCGGCGGCAAAATATCCGCCGAGACGTGCGCCGCCTTGCTCGGCCTTGAGCCAGAGACGTACCGCGCCGAGCTCGCTCAGAGCCAGAAGGGTGCAAGAGAAGCCGCACAGGGGCTGCTCGCGGAACCCGAGTTCAGCCGGATGCTGGAAGCACTACCGTTGCGCAAGAGCGCACGCATTGTCACGTTCGGCGACAGTCACACGGCGGATCCTCAATCCTGGGCGGTCATTCTCCAGGAGCTGGTGGCGGCTCAGCGTCCCCATGATGAGGTCTCCGTGGCCATCAACGCCGTAGGCGGTGAGACGACCACGCATGGGTTGGTGCGGATAGGGAACGCCCTCATCCAGGAGCCGGATTGGCTCATCTTCTTCATCGGCGTGAATGACGCGCGGACTCAAGGCCCGAACGCGGGCAAGACTCTCGTTGACGCCCGTGAGACCGCGCGCAACCTCGAGGAGCTTCGCTCCCGTGCCGCACAGGGGACGCAGGCACGTCGCCTGTGGATGACGCCTCCCCCGGTCCTTGAGGACCGCGTGTCGAAGCACTGGGGGCTGTCCCGCTTCGGAGTCCACTTCCGCAACGAGGACGTCCGCCGTGTCGCGGAGGCCATCCGTGCCCTCGAGGAGCCCACGGTCGACCTCTTCGCGGCCTTCGGCGCATCTCCACCGCCTGAGCTCTTCACGGAGGACGGCCTGCACCTTTCGCTTGCCGGTCAGCGCAAGGTCGTCCTTGAGCTCATGCGAACCTGGAGCCGCGTTCAATGACATTCCTGGTCACTGGCGCGACAGGTCATATCGGCTCACTCGTCACCCATCGCCTCATCAGAGGTGGGCATCGTCCCCGCGTCTTTGTCCGGGATGCAGCCCGAGCACGGGCGCTGTTCGGCGACGAGGTTGACATGCACGTCGGCGACCTGGCCAAGCCAGGCCCCGCTCTACGCAAGGCCCTCGCCGGCAGCGACGGCGTGTTTCTCCTCAACAGCGGGCCACGCCTCGCCGCTCGGGACCGAGTCGTCGTTCAGGTCGCCGTGGATGCGGGTGCCAAGCACCTGGTGAAGCTCTCGACGCTGGACGTCCGGACCGGGGTGGGGACCGGCCCCTGGCACGCGCGCGGCGAGGACGCGGTCCGGCAAAGCGGAATGCCGTACACGTTCATCCAGTCAGCCGCCTTCATGTCGAACGTGCTCGGCTGGGCTCAGTCGATTGCCACGGAGAGGGTCCTCCGTTCCTCTACCGGGCAAGGGAGGATTGCATTCATTCATCCCGACGACCTCGCCGACGTCATCACCCACGCACTCACGACGGGCGAGCACCTGGGAGAGTCACTGGTGGTCACCGGACCCGAGGCGCTGAGCTACGCAGCCATGGCGGCCACGATTGGCGCGGTCATTGGGAAGGAGGTCCGCTACGAGGAGCTCTCAGACGAAGAAGCCCACGAGGCCGCACTCGCCTACGGGGGCGGCCGGCGGTATGCGGATGCTCTTGTGGACATCTGGCGTGCCATCCGAGACGGCAGACTGACGACTGTCTCTGATGGCGTTGAGCGGATCCTCGGCCGCAAGCCCCTCGCCTTCGACCGCTGGCTCCATCAGAACGCCGAAGCCTTTCAGTGAGGGGTCATGGCCGGTCCAGGAAATGGAGGACCGTCCGGATGACTTCGCCCTTGGCGCTATCCACCGTGAAGGGAGGGCGCGCCTGGGGCACAGCGTGTACCAGCACCTCGACCAGGTGAGGCAGGACGAACAACATCCGGTCGCCCGCCTGCGGGCGGGACGTGCCGACCTCGGGCGATGGAATCACCCGCTCGAATGCCATCTGAAGGGCATCCTTGAACCCGAGCGAGGAAGCCGGGACCGCGGCGGAAATCAGCTCGTGGAGCTCAGGCTCCACGCTGTGGGCATCCACCAGTCCTTCCACCAGGCAGGCCGCGAACTCGCCGATGGAATTCGCGGCGCATTGAGCCACGGCACGTTCCATTCCGTGCTTCACCTCCTCCACATGGCGCTCATGAAGGGCATTGAAGATGGACTGCTTGTCCGGGAAGTACTGGTACAGAGAGCCGATGCTGACCCCCGCCACCTCCGCGATGCGGTTGGTGGTGACCGCTCCGGCTCCGTGCCGCTTGAGCACTCTGGGGACGGCATCGAGGACGGCCTCCACCGTCTGGCGCGAGCGCTCCTGCCGCGGCTGGCGGCGGCTCTGCGTGCTCTCTTCGTTCTTCATCTGCGGACCTGTTCAGGGATTACCGCGCCAGGGACGGCTCAAGCCACTGTACCGCACCGGATTGTTGAGACACCAGGTGGGTCGTCATCAGGCCGCTTGCTTCGACTGCAGCAGTCCTCGCCGGGCTGACTCGGGTGTCGACCCCGCCTCGTGCACGCTCTTCGTTCGGATGGGCCTGCCGTGAGCTGAGCCGTCTGCCAGGCGACTGGAGCGCCCCCTATCGTCAGCGCGTGCGGCAGACCGAACGGGTGCTGCCATCCATGCTCGATATGACCGTGGCGATCCGCATCGGGCCCTGGAGCTTGTACGAGGTGTAATAGCCGGCGTTCAAGGAACAACCCATGCAGCCATTGCCATATCGATAATAGCCGCTGCTCACGTTGTAGCCGCAGGTCCCCCGCTCGCTACCGAAATCACAAAAGGTGATTGTCCCATCACTCACGAAACCCAGGGCCTGACAGGTCCCCATGCTCGGGTTCCCAGCGGCGACGAGGGAGTCGATGGGACGATTGTCGCTGGCGCCGCGGAGGGCCCACACGCTGCAGAGCCCGGACGTGCGAGCAAGCAGGCTCATCATGACGTAGTCGAGGTTCGAGCCCTCACGCGTCCGTCCCCGGCGAACGCCCACGTCTTCCGTGCAGAGCTCGACCCCCAACCGCATGTCGCAGTAGGCGGAGATGGGCCGGGCGCCGGTCGGGTTGATGACGTACTCCCCATCGGGAGCGCTGGGAATCGCGGCCTTCACCGCCGCGCAGCTCGCGAAGGTCGGCGCGGAGATGTTGAGCGCGAAGTCACCGCAGCGGGTGCTGTAGCCATCGACGACAATCTTCACCCGTGTGCCGGCGGCGAGGTTCACCGTCACCGAGGACTGGAACGTCGCGCTGCTCGCATCGTCGTTGCAGCCCAGCGACGCCTGGGTGGACGCATCGAGGAGCAGGAGCACCGTGTCAAAGGTGGAGCCCGTCGTGGTGAAGGTGAACATGCCAGTGGAGGGCGCGGTCCAGTAATAGGAGCGGTCCGGAGCCGTGGTCTGGGTGGTGCAAGCCGGAGTGTGCTCATCGAGCGCGGCACACGTATTGTTCGTGACGGCCGGTGTGCCCAGCACGGAGCCAAGCTCGTCGGTCAGCGCCTGACCCACCTCAGCCACGGTACCGACCCCATTTCCCGGGATGCCAGCACCCGCCCGTTCCCCCTCGGGCAGCGGGCCTTCACCGCAGGACAGGCTCAGGACAGCGCAGGCGCCAAGAAGAACACTTCTCCAGCCACAATCACTGTTCATCGGATTTCTCCTCGTCCGGGTACCGCATTCCCTGTGAGTCATTTCCCTCCGAATCGAACGGTCGGAGGCTTCGACGCCAAGCGACGAGCGGCCTGTCCCGCTCGGGACTTCAGGGGACAGGCCGCTCGGAAGCGACTACAGCTGTGTCTTGAACTGCACATGCGACTTGCAGGGGTGCGTGCCCAGGGCCACGTCCTCGAAGTCGATCATGGTGCCGCCCGGGTCCTTCGGGTAGCCGGTGCCGCCCCACGGAGCGCCCGAGTTGAACCGGGTGACTCCGCCCGTCGTGGCGTACACCGGGTAGCCGGCCGCGGCGGCGGGCGTGGAGGAGATGTCCAGGTTCTTCGCGCAGTTCGTGGGAGCGCCGGCCGGGAACGTGACTCCCACCTCCTGCAAGGCGTTCGCGCGGATGTTGTAGAGCACGATGAAGGGCGACGCCTGGGACATCGTGTCGGTGCGCGGCATGAGCGTGCCCGCCGCGTTGGGCAGCTTCAGGCTGAACTGGACGGTGCCCGACGTGCCGAAGCAGGTCTCCGGGAAACCCACGAGCTCGATGATGGTGCAGGCGGGTTCGCGCTTCTCGATGTCCGCGTTCCACATGCCCAGCCCGCCCACGCTGATGGGGACGGCGCCGGAGATGCTGCTCGTGCCCTGCATGATGAAGGTGGTGCCCTTTCTCTCTGGGTCGACCTGCATGCTGGCGGACTTCTCCTCCCACTTGCCCGTCGTCTCGTTGAACTTCCACATCGCGAGTCGGCAGGTGCCGTCGTAGACACACGCCGGCATGCTGCCCACCTGCGTGGGCACGGGGATGAAGCCCGTGGCGGTGGCACCCGTCGCCAGGTTGAGGGCCGCGCCGCTGGCATCCGTGGCGCCCACGAAGACGGCGCCCACGGACTCGAGCGCGACCTGCTGCCCGCTGGAGTTCACCGCCGTGAAGTCGCCCGGCATGCGCATCGGGTCATAGCTCGCGACGGTGATTTTGACCGGGCCCGTGGCCGGCACGCCGCTGGCGTTGACGAGCGTGTTCGCCTTCAGGCTCACCTTCACGCCGCTGGGCGCGGTCACCGTGCTGTCCACCGTCGGGCTGACGGTCTGCACGAAGCCCGTCTCCAGGGTGTGATTGAGGTTCGTCTTGCCCGCCGAATAGAACTCGGTCGCCGAGGCCAGTCCGCTCCTCCGGAGTGTGAGGACGTAGCCGTTGGCCGACGCCACGACGGACATGAAGTACCGGCCGGTGGTGTCCGTGGTCCGGGAGATTCCGTTGATGACCACCGTGACGCCCGCCTGCACGGCGCCCGCCGAGTCGCGCACCGTGCCCGAGAAGACGGCCGACGTGGCGAGGTCCGCGTTGGCCTCCCGCGTCCCATCGCCCACGGCCTTCGAGTCCTCCAGCGCTCCGCAGCCAGTCGCAAGCAGCGCGGGCACGACGAAGATGCTGCACAGACGTCTCAGATTCATGGCAAGCCTCCATGCTGGGTTTGAACAGATACGAATCCACCGCGCCACCGTCGTCTCCAGAGGCGCCCCGCCCTGACGAACCGCGCCTGCTGGATATTGACGGGAGCGCCCCCGCCACCGAATGACGTCCCAATTATCATTCATTACCAACCTATAGCCAGTCAGCTCCTGTCGTGGGTTCCACGTATGGCGGCACTGTGAGGCGTTGTGGGGCCGTCACGACGATGCAACGCATCAAGTATGAGAACGCATCAAGTACAGGACGGAGGTGGGTCCTTTTGAGGGCGGCGGCGGGTGTAGCGGGACTGAGAAGAACCACTGACGCCCACGAGCGCGGCGAGGGGGCTGGGTGTTCAACAGGGGCTGCACCGTGTGGGCGTGAAGCACCAACATGTCCGGCAAGTTCGGAAACGGCCGCCCGGAGGGTAATTTCATCACTCTTGCGTCACTCCACCACCGAGAGGGGTCTGCCTCTCATGACGATTGTCATAGCACCGAGACTTTTCCTTTGTACGCGCTCCGTCTAGCCTTGCTGAGCAGGCGTGAGCCGGGTGGTGGGATGGCAGAGGCAGCGCCGTGGAAGAAGCAAGTTCCAGCCTGATGTCGAACACAGTGAATCCACATGGGGGTCATGACATGTTTCGCATCCAATTGATTCTGTCGTTGACGCTGCTCGCACTGTCGAAGCCTGCCGCAGCCGAAGCGCTCAGCGTCGTCAATGTCGGTGCACCGGCGATCAACTGTGTCTTCGACACCAGTTGCACGGTGTTTGTCACCGACTCGAGCGCCACCATCCCCCTGCCAGGAGCCTCCGGGACCGCGCGCTTGCAGACGCGCACGTTCACAGGAGCGACCGGTGCCCCGGCTCAGGGGTACTACGGCTACGAGTACGTGGTCGACCTGACCAATGCCACCGGCATCACCCACATCCCTTGCGTCCAGTCGCTGCGAGTCTCCTTCGGTCCTGTGCCCTCCTTTCAGTACAACGGCACGGGGCCGACCGATCAGGTCTATGTCGTGACTGCCGGTGGGAGCGGCACCATCGGGCTCTCCTCCGCCAACAAGGTGGGCAATGAAATCACCTTCACCTTCGCCACACCGGTTTGCGCTGGAGGAAGTCCCGGGACTGGAAAGAGGAGCTTCTTCTTTGGCCTTGCTTCCGCCTCGGCCCCCACGGCGGTGACCGCGGTGGTCGTGAGCAGCGGAACGTCCCTCTCCATCGGGGCGCGCGCCCCCATACACGACAAGTGCACGTCCGGAGTTCCGTTGTCACCGGCTCCCGACCCGTGTGTCTCGTTGGTCTGCGCGGCCGACGCGTACTGCTGCAACTCCTCATGGGACAACCGCTGTGTCGGACAGGTCCGAACGGTCTGCGGCAGCCTGACGTGCTCAGAATCGGACGGCACTTGTGGGCATTCGCTCTGCACGCCAGGTGCCTCTCTCGTGAACCACTGTGACAGTGCGAAGGCTGACTGCGTTTCAGAGATCTGCGCGGTCGATCCATTCTGCTGCTCCGTTTCTTGGGACAGCCTCTGTGTGGAAAAGGTCGGGAGCGTCTGCGGCAAGAACTGCGGATGAAGTGACCGTGAAGGGAACACTGGAGTTGCTGGGTGGCGCCACGAGCAAGATGCGCGTGGGGCCCACGCCGTTGAACCCCTCGGGAACCCGGGGGCAGTACGAGGCGTGCGTCAACGTGCGCCCAAGGCCTGGACGACCAGGGCATCCAGCTCGATGACATTGGCTGGGACACCTTCGGCGCCAGTCACTTCCACGGACACCCGTTGCGTTCCCTCCGGAGCCGTCAGCTCGCGAGCGGTTCGCACCCACTGCCCGGAGAGCGCGGGGCTGGAGAGCGTCTCCGCCCGCAGCTCCCTTCCGCCTGAGTCACGCCAGATGACCCGCATCTCGGCGACCAGGGAGCGCTCCGACGTCCCGCGTGCCCAGAAAGAAGCGCGGTGCGCCCCCGGGGATGCGGCGAACCCCGGCCAGTTGTCGAGGTGGACGCCCCAGCCATACGGCTCGGTCACCTCCACGCGCAGGACTGCTTCACCTTCTCTCGCGTCGGTGGACACTCTCGAAGCGGTGACGCCGTACCACGCAGTCCAGGCGCCAGGCCCCGTCTCCAGGGAAGCCGACTCGGCATCGAGCAGGTTGGAGGTCGGTGAATGGTCGATGATGGCGGGCTCGCACGCGGTCAGCGCCGCTGCCAGCCACAGCAGGTTCCAGCGCCCCCGTTTCATCGCGCGCCCTCGCGGTCTCGGCCCTCGCAGGCCAGCGCCCCACGGGCACGCTGGACCGCCTCCGCGTAGTGCCCGCGCTGGAACTGTTGTTCATGCCGGGCCCAGTGGGGGCAGGCGCGCCGCGCGTCCTTGAGCTGGTACGTCAGCAACGAGCCCAGCTCGAAGCTGAGGCGCTCCCGCGTCGCCACCGGCTGCTTGCGCATCGCCTCCTCGAGGTACCTCGCCGCTTGCTCGAACTCATGCCGACCGCGAAGGACCTCCAGCTCCTGCAGGACGTCCTCCGCGCTCGGAGCATGAACCCGCGGAGAGGGAACGCGAGTGGAAGCACCCTTCGGGCCAGGTGTCGCCAGCGGCTGGGGCTGTCCCGATTCGGGAGGCGCTGGCTCGCGAGGGACTGGCTCGCGAAGGACTGGCTCGGTGGGTTCGGCCACCGGCCACGCCCACGTCTGCCCCACCTTCACGGGAACCACCTCGCCCCTGAGCCCACGAAAGGCAATGGCGCCCTCGTGCAATGTAACCGTGCCTTCCCCTCCCCTCTCCTCCACCGTGAAGCGCGTCCCCATGACCTCGATGGCGCCGCCCGACACGAGCACGACGGCAGGGGGCGCACCTGGCTGGCGGTGATTCACCGAGAACTCCGCGCGACCGCGGACCAGTCGCACGCCGGAGGGTTCACGACGCACGACGAGCGGCCCCTGGTTCCGGACGGTGATGCCTCGGGCCGCGTCCAGCAGGGCGGCCTCGCCCCCTTGAATCACCACCCCCGCGGCGTCTTCTCGCGCCATGAGGTCCGCACTGGCTTGCGCGACCTCGAGTCCCCCGAGCGCGCGTGCGGGGGGAGCCCGCATGAAGAACACCATGAAGGCCAGCGCCGCCGCCGATGCGGCGAGTCCCCAGAACACAGGACGTCTGTGCCAGGCGGGCTTCGGCTCGCGTGCGTCCCGCAGCCGCGACCACAGTCGGGCCCGGACGGCGGGTGGCATCCCTTGCTCTCGGCGGAGCGGGTCTTCACGCCGGAGCGCTGTACGGAGGTCACGGGGAGCCATCATCCACCTTCCATCCCCACGCCCTCAGACGGCCCTGGGCGCGGCTGATCAACTTCGACACATAGCCCTCTGACAGGGAGAGGAGCTGGGCAATCTCGCGCTGGCTCAGGTCGTCCAGGAGCTTCAATGTCATCACCACCCGCTCCTGCCCCGGCAAGCGGTCCAACGTCGCCGTGGCGCTGCGCACCGCCTCTCGTCGAGAGAGGGCCGCCTCCGGAGTGGCCTCCGTCTCCGAGGAGTGCACCGGAAACAAGAGGTCGGCGATGCGCTGTCGGAACGTCTTCTCGCGCCGCAGGGCGGAGAACGCCACGTTCTGCGTGACTCGAAAAAGCCAGCCCCTCACATCCTCCTCGCGCAGCCAGGCCTGGTGCTCCCACGCCTTGAGGAAGACGTCATGTGCGACGTCTTCGGCCCAGCCTGAACGACCGGCCGCATACCGCATGGCCCAGACGTAGACGTCCTCGGCGTGCTCCTCGTAGAGCGTGTCGAATGACACAGGCCGGGCAGGCAGGGCGAGCGGGGCCTTTGAGTTCGGAGCACGCGACATCCATCACCTGCGGTCCTACGATTGAAGCGGGAGAAACTTTCCTCGGAGGCTACTGCCCCCAGGAAAGCTGGGCGCCGGTTTCGAGTCTCGCGCCTCCCCGCGACCACAGGGTCTCGCCCTCGCGCACATGCGTCACGGGCCGCAGCAGCCCCAGGGCCACGCGCAACTCCGCCGCGAGACGCTCGGTGAACCGCCACCGGAGCTTCATCCGGGCCCAACCCGCGGGAGAGACCTGAGTACCAGTCCGTCCCGACGCCCAGTCGTCCTCGAGCCGGAAGGCGTGGAGGACGGCGCCCGCGCCCACACCCGGTTCGAGTTGCAGGCGCTCCGCCATGGGGAGCCGATAACTGAAGAAGGCGCCACCTTGCGCCTCGAACACGGTCAGCGCCGCATCGCGGGACACCCCGAGCCCCGCCTCCGCCTCCAGGCCGAATGCCCCCAGGCCGCGCCTGACGGAGAGGAGGAGCTGTGGATCGACTCCAGGCCCGTGCCAGAGCGTCCCCAGCCCCAGGCCCAGGTCCAGCTCGGGGCCCTCTGGGGCGGCAGCCACCTCCACGGGAGGCTGGAGCACGAACTCGGGCGGAGGCGACTCCGGCTCGGGCAGAGGCGGCTCCGGCTCGGGTTGCACCGCCCGCGTCATCTCGGAGAGCTTCTGTGCGATTTCCAGATGGAGCTCCGCGATGGAACCCCGTCCCACTCGGACGCCCTGTTCCACCCGTTGTCGCGGCCCGGCGGCCTCGAGCAACAGCCCTTCAGGAGTGCGGCTCGCGCGCAGTCGAAGCTGGGCCGGACTCTGTGGAGAGACGACCGCGAAGCCCTCCTGAATCAGCCGCAGGGCCACCTTTCGCTCCAGCTCCACCGCGTCCCACCGCCGATAGTCCTGCTCGGGAAGCGCGCGCAGGTCGAACGACACCGACACCACCGGAGACTGGGTCAGGGCGACGAGGGAGAACGCGCAGAGCAGAGCAAGCATGCGGTGATGGCGAGAGTACCGTCGCCCGTGGCCCACCGGGCAGGAAAGTATTTTCGGCCCCGCGCGTAGCCAGGGACATGACGCTTCCTCGCTCCGTGGGCATCCTGCTTCTTTGCGCTGGCGTGGTCGCCTGTGAAGGCTCCGCCGAGCACACCCATCACCCCGGCGGAAACGAACCCGATCCGCCTCCGCCGGCCACGTCCGATTCCGTCCGTCCGGCGCCAGCGAAGTTCTCCTGCGACGCGAGCGCCGTCCCCTCGGACCTTCCGTTTCCCCGGCTGTCCCGGACACAGCTGATGAACTCGCTTCGCTTCACCATTGCCCGTGCGCTGACGAACGAGGCCGACGCCGTCTGGGCGAACCTCACACCCCTCCTTGCCCGCTACCCCACGGACCAGCGCACTCCCGCGCCCGGTGACTTGAAGGGTGGCTTCAGCCGGCTGGACCAATCCATCCAGCAGACCCAGATAGACGTCATGTATGACCTGGGCAAGGCCGTGGCCCAGGAGCTCACCAGCACCGACGCGCGCCGCAACGCGCTCCTGGGAAGCTGCGCGAGCGACAGCCAGACCGCCAACGACCGCGCCTGCCTGGAGACCTTCATCCGTGAATGGGGCTCTCGCGTCCTGCGCTATCCGCTGCCGACGGCGGAGGTCACCGCCTTCGCCGACATCGCCGGGGCCACTCCCGTGAACAGGGCGGCGGTGGCGGACGTCATCACCACCGTCCTGAACTCGCCCTGGTTCCTCTACCGCGTCGAACATGGCACCGCCGCCGGCCAGCCGGTGAGCCCCCTCTCCGCGTTCGAGCTGGCCGCGAAGCTGTCCTACCAGCTCTGGCAGGCGCCTCCGGACGACTTGCTCTGGGCCGCCGCGGCAGATGGCTCGCTCCTGACCGAGAGCGGCTTCAGCGTCCAGCTTGAGCGGATGATGAAGAACCCCCAGCTGCGAGGCTCGCTGGACGAGTTCGTCAGCGAGTGGCTGCGGCTCGAGGAGCTGCCGTCGCTGGAGGCGCTCCGCAACGACCCGGTCTACCAGGCCTTCGTCGGAGCGCGGATGCCCATGGACACCACGCGCACCGCGATGTTCGAGGACGTCCAACTCTCCGCCTGGAACACCCTCGTGTCCGGTGGCTCGGTGAGCGATTTCCTTCATGACCGGAGGTCCTACACGGCGGACCCCTTCCTGGCCGCCATCTACGGTGTCCCCGTCTGGAATGGCTCCGGTCCGGCGCCGGTCATCCCGTCCCAGAACCGCGGCGGCCTGCTGACCCGCGCGGCGTTGCTGGCCACGGGAACCGCGTCGACGCGTCCCATCCACAGGGGTTACCTGGTGCGAAACGCACTGCTCTGCCAGCAAGTCGGGGCCCCTCCGCCCAATGCCAGCGACAGGCCTCCCGCGCCGACGGAGCGCATGACGACACGACAGGTGGTGACCCAGCTCACCTCCGGAGGCAGCTGCGGGGGATGTCATAACAACACCATCAATCCGCCGGGCTTCGTGCTGGAAGGATTCGACGCGCTCGGACGGGAGCGCGGCGTGGAGCGGCTGTTCAACCCGCAGGGCCACGAGACGGCCACGCCCCCCGTGGACACCTCGGCGGACGTGTGGCTCTACGACTCCGAGCAACGCGTCATCTCCAGCGCCGCGGAGCTGTCGCGGATGCTCGATGACAGCCAGCTCTTCGAGTCCTGCGTCGCGCAACACTACTTCCGCTTCGCGCACGCTCGCGTGGAGTCCACTTCCCGCGATGGGTGCCTTCTTTCAGAGATGGAGTCGGTCGCGCGCAGCGGCGCACCGATGGCCGACCTGCTGAAGACCGTCGCCCAGCATCCCACGTTCAAGCAGAGGAGCTTCCAATGAGCAACACACCTGTCTTCCAATGGGACCGCCGCATGTTCCTGCGCGGCGCGGGCGGAGCCGTGCTGGCGTTGCCGCTGCTCCCATCGCTCTTGAGCCCCCGCGAAGCGAAGGCCCAGGCCGCCCAGCGCCCGAAGTCCTTCGTGCATTTCCGCACCCCCCACGGTGCCATCTTTGGCGCGAGCATGTGGCCGGGGGACCCGGCGCTGACACAGTCCCTGTTCTACGCGGACCACGACGTGCGGCGGGGAGACCTGGCCGCGACGGCCCAAGCGAACGGTGATGCGGTCATCAGCCGGGTGCTGACGGCGAAGTCGTCCGTGCTCACGCCCACGCTCGTCTCGAAGATGAACATCCTGCGGGGACTCGATTTCCCCCTGTACATGGGTCACAACTTCGGCGCCCCGCTGGGCTACTACGACTTCGACAAGCAGAGGCCCGGCTCACCCCGAGCGACCATCGACCAGGTGATGGCCTACTCGCCGGCCTTCTACCCGAGCGTCGCCTCTGTCCGGAAGCGAAGCGTCGCCATCGCCGGCTCGGGCACCTCGACGGGCAGCTGGGGATACAACACCCCCGGGGTTCGCTCCTCTGGAGTCGCCTCGAGCTCCATCAGCGGCACCGAGAGTTCGCTCGCCCTCTTCGACACCTTGCTGGCCGGCAGCGTCAGCCCTGGCACCACCCGGGCTCCCGTGGTGGACAAGGTCCTCGAAAGCTACCGGCGGCTGCGCAACGGCAACGGTCGGCTCTCGGCCGAGGACAGGGGGAGGCTGAACCAGCACATCGACGCGGTCGCGGAGCTGCAGCGCCGGCTGGAGACCACCAGCACCGGCTGCCAGGTGCCGCCTCGGCCCACCACCGACAACCTGTCGCTGCGAAACTCCGGTTCCTTCGCGGGAGACCCCGTGAAGAATGTCGAGTACTTCCGACTCATCAACGAGGTGCTCGCCGTGGCAATGAATTGCGGCGTCTGTCGCATCGCCACCCTCAGCATCGACGAGAACAACCAGAACTTGACGTTCACCCCCCGCGCGCCCCAGGGGGAAGACTGGCACAACAACGTTGTTCATCCATCGACCGTGGCCGGGGCGAACCAGGACCTGGTGGTCCAGTTCAACCAGGTCTTCTTCTCGCAAGTGTTCCTCGACCTCGTCTCTCGCTTCGAGCGGTTCTCGAACGGCGCGGGGGGAACCCTGCTGGATGATTCGCTGCTCGCGTGGGGGCAGGAGAACGGCAACACGCCCCACTTCTCATTCTCCGTCCCGGTGGTGACGGCCGGGAGCGCGGGCGGCGCCCTCAAGACGGGCAACTACTGCGACTACCGGAACATCACGCGCAAGGTGAGCGGCGACTCAAGCACGGGCAGCGAGGGCAACTTCTTGTGGGCGGGGCTCGTCTACAACCAGTGGCTCGGCACGGCGCTCCAGGCGATGGGCATTCCGCAGGCCGAATGGAGCGAACCCGACCACCCCGGCTACGGCTGGAAGGCGTCGTACCAGTCGACCTACGAGTATTTCTTCACGAACAAGGGCTTCACCTCGGCGCAGGCCTATCCGGCGTCGATGTGGCAGAAGGCCGGAGAGAAGCTGCCATTCCTCTGATGGTCTCACTCACCTTGGCGGAGAGGGTTCAGCCATCCTGGTAGGCATAGGACACACGAGGGTCGTGCGGTCGTGCATGGCCCGCGAGGTACACGTCTGTGCCGGCCATGCGTGTCTCTTCAACGGAGTTGAGCACGAAGCCGGGACCTGCTGGGAGGCCATCGTCGAACCAGCGGAGCAGCAACTCGTGGGCGAAGAAGGCAAGCACCCGCGGAGCCGCGACCGCGTCAGCGAGTGCCCGAGCTGGCTCGGGCCATTCGAGGGCACGCAGCGACTGGTCCAGCGGGTCATCCGGCGCGGGAAACCGCTGGTAGTCGCTCACCCACTCGGACCAATCGCGTTCGAGCAGCGCCACTGCATATTTCCCAGGCAAGATGACTTCGTAGCGCACCTCGGTGATTCCTGGAGTGCGCCAGGGTTGGTTGAAGTTCATGGTGCGCACTCGCAAGGCATCCACCGACACGGGGAGGCCACCCACGAGGCAACTGGCTCCATGGGGCGGTATCGGAAAGCGGTGACGCCACTCGTTTTGATGAACCATGTCTCCCGCCTTTCGTGTGGTTCCCCTTGAGAGAATAGGCAGACTCGGCAGGTCGTCACCGGAGCTTATCTCGGTAGGAGCGCGGGCACTCCTGGCTGAACCGCTTCCGTCGTCTGCTGGTGGGATGGGAGAAGCGCGAGGACACCTCTCTGGGAATGCCGCGCCTCGCGGTGGGCATCATCTCCTGGTTCCACGCGCTCCTGCCGAGATAAGCTCCGGGATGTTGGCCCCGCGATTGCTTTGGGCTGAGGCAGCCCCCCGTCTCGTCACTGGAAGCCGAGCACCCATGCGTTCCCGCCCCTTCGTCTCTGTCCTCCCCGCCGCGTCCACCTCGTCTATCCGCTCCAAGGAGGTGGCCCTGTGAGCCGCATCGCGGGATGGACGGTGCTGGTGCTGGCGCTGGTCGTGTCGTACCGCCCGGCCGAAGCGGCGCAGGCGAAGAAGACCCAGGTGGCGGTGCTGCGCCCGGCGGGCCCCCAGGCGGACGCGCTGCGCAGGGTGCTGACGCAGGAGCTGGGCAAGAAGGGACGCGGGCGAGAGGTGCTGCCCGCGAAGAAGGTGGATGCCCAGGTGAAGCTCATCCGCGGCGGTCCGAAGACGGATGAGCAGCGGCAGGCGCTGGCGAAGAAGCTCGGCGCGGACGTGCTGATTTTCGCCTCGGTGAAGGGGACGAAGCGCTGGGACGTGGAGGTCCGCGCCTACTCCGGCAAGGACGGCACCCTCCTCGCGGAGGAGCGCTGGGACGTCCGCACCAACCGCGCCTTCCCCGACGTGCGGCGCGAGCTCGAGCCCAAGCTGGGCGCGGCCCTGAAGGCGGGCCCGGAGCAGCGCCTCCCGCCCGCCGTCACGCCCCCGACGCCTGTCTCCGAGCCGGAGGTCGCGCCCCCGGCCCCCATCGCGGAGGCACCGCGCCCGGCGGTGGTGAAGCCTCCCCCGCCCACCGTGAAGAAGGAGGAGCCGGCGGTGAAGCCCGAGCCGAAGGCCGACGGCCCTCGCGACCTGGACGGCCCCATCCTGGAGGCGCTGCTGTCCGGACAGGGGCTGTTCCGCCGCTTCAACTTCTCGGGCAACAACGCCAGCGAGCTGCCCGACTACAGCCTCAACAGCGCCGCGGCGGCGAGCCTCGCGGTGAGCTACTTCCCGCTCTCCCACTTCACGGATGGGATGGTGCACAACCTGGGCATCGTGGCGCGGGGCTCACGCGCCTTCGGGCTGTCCACGCGGCTCCCGGATGGCTCCAGCTACGGCACCACCGCGCAGCTCCTGGAGGGCGGCCTGCGCTTCCGCCTGCCGCTGCGGTGGCTGGAGGTCTCCGTGGGCGCGCTGTACGGCACCCACTCCTTCGCGGTGGAACTCCCGCCGGAGAGCACCTTCTCCCTGCCCGACGTGGACTACCGCTTCGCGCACGTGGAGCTGGGCCTGCGCAAGGCGCTCACCGAGCGATGGGCCATCGCCGCGCGCGTGGGCTACCAGCACGTGCTGAGCAGCGGCGAGCTGTCCTCGGACGACTACCTCCCGGAGCTGAGCGGCTCCGGACTCGATGGCGAGCTCGCCGTGGAGTTCGCCCTGACGCGCATGCTGGGTCTGCGGGTGGGCGGAGAAATGAGGAGCTACTCCTTCACCGCCGACGCCGCGGAGGGAGCCCCGGTCTTCGCCGGCGGCGCCAAGGACCTGTACTTCAGCGGTCAGCTCGGCGTGTATCTGCGGCTGTAGCACCGGCGCATTGAGGGGGTCTGTCCCCCACGCCTGTGGCGCCTCCTCCACACTTTTGCGCGAGGCCCGCACCAAAAGTCGGGGCTGATGCAACGCGGATGCACGCGTGACACGAGTTTTTCAGTATCCGTGTCATCGGCCATTGAGCGATGCGCGTGCGAGTCGCGGCTACATTGACAGGAACGCGTATTCCATCCGATTGGTATGTCTCCCAATGATGGAGGCGCTCGTGCCGAGGATGCGTTCACAACGGTTGTCACGAGTGCCAGCGGAGCGGGCCCGGTGGTGGCGCCCGGTGGTGCTCGGGCTGGTCTTGAGCGGGGCTGCTGGCTGCGAAGGAACCCTCTCCAATCCGGAGGGCCCCGGTGGAGGGCCCGGCCCCGGCACGCCCACCGTCATCGAGAAGCCAGCCCCGTCCGTGCGGATGGCGCGCCTGACGCACGTGCAGTGGACGAACAGCGTGCAGGAGCTGCTCAGGCTGGACGCACCGCCCACCCCGCTGGCGGGCACCTTCCGCGCGGACCCCGCCCAGAGCGGCTTTCTCTTCGACAACGACGCGCGCGCCCTCTCCGTCGACGAGGCCCTCTGGGGCGCCTACCAGCGCGCCGCCGCGGAGCTCGCCACCCAGGTGACGACGGACGCGACGAAGCTCGCGCGCCTGCTGCCTCCGTCGTCCGCCACCGGCGAAGCGCGCGCCCGCGCCTTCGTGGAGTCCTTCGGCCTGCGCGCGCACCGGCGCCCGCTGACGTCCGAAGAGGTGGAGAGCTACCTCGCGCTGTACCGCAAGGGGCCCCAGGCCTACGCGGACATGGCGGCCTTCGAGGGGGGCATCCGGCTGGTGATTGAAGCCTTCCTCCAGTCGCCCCACTTCCTCTACCGCGTGGAGCAGAGCACCCAGGCCGTGCAGGACCGGGTGCCGCTCGACGACTACGAAGTGGCTTCGCGGCTGAGCTACGGCCTCTGGAGCGCCATGCCGGACGACGCCCTGTTCGCCGCCGCGAGCGAGGGCACCCTGCACTCCCGCGAGGGCGTCGCCACGCAGGCGCGGCGCATGCTCCAGGACGCGCGCTCGAACAAGGTGGTGGAGGCCTTCCACCGCACCCTCTTCGACGTGCCCCGCTATGCCGCCATCCGGCCCTCCCTCACGCGCTATCCACAGGTGACTGAGCGCCTCGGGGAGCACGCGGCCCGGGAGACGACCCTCTTCGTCCAGGACGTCGTCTTCTCCCGCAAGGGCGGCTACAGCGACCTGCTCACCTCGCCGGCCACCTTCGTCAACGACGAGCTGGCGCGCGTCTACGGGCTGAGTGGCGCGTTCACCGCCGACTTCGTCCCCGTGACGCTGGACTCGCGCGAGCGCAAGGGCGTGCTCACCCAGGTGGGCTTCCTGGCCGCGCACGCGACGTCGGTGGACCCGGACCCCATCCACCGCGGCGTCTTCGTGTCCGAGCGCATCATCTGCCGGAAGATTGGCGCGCCGCCGGCCAACATCCCACCGCTCCCCGCCCCCCAGGGCCGCACCAATCGCGAGGTCGTCGCCTCGCACACCGAAGCGCCCGGGTCTGCGTGCGCCAGCTGCCACTCGCACCTCATCAACCCGCTCGGCTTCCCCTTCGAGAACTTCGACGCCATCGGCGGCTACCGCACCACGGACAACGGACACCCGGTGGACGCCAGCTCGACTCCCAACATCAACGGAGAGAAGGTGCCGGTGCGCGACGCGCTCGACCTGGCGGACGCGCTCGCGGCCAATGAGTCGGTGCATGCGTGCTACGCGCAGCACTGGGTGGAGTACCTCCACGGGCGCCCGTTCTCCCACGAGGATGGGCCGCTGGTGGAGCGGCTCGGAAAGCTGTCGAAGGCGCGCAGCCTGTCCATCGTCGACCTCGTGGTGGAGGTCGTCACCAGCGAGGGCTTCGTGAATCGCCACCCGGAGGAGCTGCCATGAAGCTGAGTCGCCGGTGGGTGTTGAAGGGCCTGGGCGGGACGATGCTGAGCCTGCCGTTTCTCGAAGGGCTTTTGCCGAGGACCGCCCGCGCGGCGGACTCGGGGGCGCGGCCGTACGCCATCTTCTTCCGGCAGGCCAACGGCGTCGCCTCGGCCCAGACGACGTCGGAGCTCGGCGCGGAGCCGGAGCGCTTCTGGCCGCGCACCCTGGGCGCGCTCACCGCGGAGAGCATCGCCGGGCGGGCCGTGGGCGTGCTCGATGCCCACCGCGCGCACCTGCTCCTGGTGCGCAACGTCAACATGAAGGACTACAACTACGGGGACGGCCACGCCCGCGGCGCCATGCAGGGGCTGACCGCGCGGGGCCCCGTGGTGGAGGGCGCGGGCGGCGGCTCCGAGTCCGGAGGCGAGTCCATCGACCACCGCATCGGCCGCGAGCTCAATCCGCAGCAGCGTGACTCGCTCGTCTTCTACGCGGGCCGGCGGGGCGGCTGGCTCGGGGGGCCCTGCCTCTCCTACCGGAGCAGCAACGTGCGCCGGGCCGCGCTGCATGACCCGTGGAATGCGTACCAGACGATGATTGGCGGCCCGGGGGGACTGACACCCGAGGCTCGCGAGCAGCTCCTCGTCCGGCAGCGCAGCGTGAATGATTTGGTGAAGGCCCAGCTCCAGGCGCTCCAGCAGCGTCCCGAGCTGAGCGCGTCAGACCATGAGCGCCTGGACCTGCACCTGTCCAACGTCCGGGACCTGGAGGTCGCCCTGAGCTGCCGCATGCGCGCGGACCAGGAGCTCCTCCTCCAGCAGCAGTCGCCCGGCTACGACAGCACGGACGGCACCGAGGTGCTCGCCACCGCCAGGCTGCACATGGACATCGCGGTCATGGCGATGGCGTGCGGCACCAACCGCGCGGCCGTCATCCAGGTGGGCAACGGCAACGACGGCGACACGCGCTACCGCAACCCGGAAACGGGGCAGTTGATGGAGAACTTCCATTACGTGTCCCACCGTCGCACGTCGCACGACGCCAGCGGCGGCATCATCACCGGCTCGGACCTGCTGCACCACCACGTGGACGTGCAGTTCGCGAGCGCGTTCAAGCACCTCTTGGACCGGCTGGCGGCCTACCAGATGCCGGACGGCAAGCGCCTCCTCGAGCACGGCGTGGCGGTCTGGTACAACGATTTGGGCAACGGGCCGGCTCACTCGGCTCGCGATGTGCCCTTCGTCCTGGCGGGGAGCTGCAATGGCTTCCTCAAGCAGGGCGTCTACGTCGCGGCGTCGGGCGGCGGCAATCCCAACCACAACCGGATGCTGAACACGATTGGCACCGCCGTGGGGCTGAGGAACGCGGCCGGAGGGAACCTGGACGACTTCGGCGACCCGGCCCTGACCAAGGGCGTGCTCTCCGAGCTCATCGCCTGAGTGGACGACTGCGACCTGCTCCAGCGTCCGGCGCTGGAGCAGGCCCTCCCCCGGTCCCTCAGTAGAAGGTGATGGTGAACTGCTCCCATTGCCCCACGGCGGCGCCGTTGGCATACACCGCGCCGTCGCCACCGTTATCGGCATACAGGAAGCGGGGGTTGAGGAGAGCGGTCGTCGACAGGGCCACGGTGTCTCCGGTGCCGATGGTGAGCAGGCCCGAGCCGGATATCTTCGTGATGCGGAAGGTTTCATAGCTGCCAGGCGCCGTGGGAGTGGCTGTCACATCCGAGCCGCCACCGTTCACGGCCATGACATAGTTGCCGTTGACCGTCTGCAGGTGGATGAGGTCGCCGGTCTGCAGCTCGAAGCCGTTGCGGTCCACCAGTTGGAACTTCTCCCAGGGACCCACGGCGCCACGATTGGCGTTCACCGCGCCGCCGCCGCCGCCCTCAGCCACCACGTAGTGGCCGCGCAAGGCGCGCAGGGAGACGGTTCTCGAGTAGAGACGCGCCACGGTGGCCGCGTCCGTGATGCTCAGCGCATCGCGCTGCCCGATGGCCTGCCCCCCCAGTGGCTCGATGGTGGGCAGCCCATTCCTCGAGAACGCCGTCCTCGGGTAGTGCATGATGGAGCCGTAGTCATAGGCGAGGATGTCGTCGCCGTCGGCGATCTGCTGGTTGAAGTTCTGCTCATAGCCCGGGGTGATGTTCTCCGGCCGGACGAGCACGTAGTTGTTGCGGTCCTCGCGCGACTGCTCGTGCCAGAGGCCCAGGGCATGTCCGATTTCATGGATGGTGTTGCCGGTGCTGCACCCGGCCTCCAGCGTCACCAGCTGCCTGCCACCAATCCGCCCCACATGGGCACTGCACCCGGCGCCCGTCTGGAAGTTGATGTAGTTCGGGTACAGCGCCGCGTTGAGCACATTGCGTTGCACGAAGCGCAGGTGCGTACGCTGTTGCCAGTGGTTGATGGCGTCCGTGATTCGCGCCTGGTTTGGCACCGCCGCGTCGATGGTGTAGGGCACCTCGGAGTTGGTCCAGCGGAAGTTTGCTCCGGTGATGGCCACGCCCTGGGCGTGGACCCCCGGGGCGTCGAGACCTCCCCGGGCCTTCACCTCGCGCACGCGCGCCTCCATCTCCTCCACCGTGCCGAGAATCATGTCTCCATCGAGGATGGCCAGCCCATCCACCTCGGCGTACTTCACTGGCACCAGCTTCCCTCTCGCGGCGTTCCAGGCGTAGCCCTCGCGAACCGGGGCGCCAGCCGGCACCCGGGCCATCTCCGGGTCCAGGGCGGGACGCGACTCCAATTCCTCACCGCAGGCAGTGAGCAGCAGGCTGGGGATGAACAGTGCAACCAGCGCGGACTTCAATGTGCGTCGAAACATGGTGCCCCCTTTCCGGAATGCATTCCGGAACGCAGGAGACAACCACATCACCCTGACATTTGTCTTTTGAATTGAGGACCTTCATCAATTCGCCACATGCCCCAGAGCCTCCGCCAATCGGGTTCCAGGAGTAACCACACGAGCAGCCTCTTTTACTTCGCGGCCGTACAAAGCAGACGATGACTGGCACTTTACAGGTGTGCTGGCGTCACCTCCGCTCGAAGGTTTGACGCCTGGGACCTGCCGGCGCTGTCGGCGGTGCACGGCCATTTCCCCCGCATACCCTCCGATTCGCGGAGACATTCGAATGCATGCCATGGACTCTGCGTCCATGGTCCTCAAGTGCTTGCTTACGGGCTGGTCGCTAGAAGATTTTCAGTTTGCGCGCCAAAAAAGAGTGAGAAATGAATAGTGTCTTTCATTCCATGGGGGGGCTGGTCCATTCCGGGTTCCATTCTGCTCTTTGGGGGAGAAACAAGATGCGAAGCCGTCAAAGTGTGCTGTGGTCGTGGGGGCTGGGCCTGACACTGGCCTTGTCACTGGGGGCGTGTGGTGTGGACTCCCGTCCTGCCGCGGATGGGGTGTCGCAAGAAGACTCCGGGGCGTTGACGAGCGAGCCGCTGGAAGCCTCGTTGACGTGGGACCCGTATGCGGACGCGGTGGCGTCGGGCACCAATGCGGCGGTGCTCAACGCGAGCGCGGCGCTGGGCGCTCCGGATGGACAGGTGGCGACGCTGCTGGGCCTGCTCAACGCGGCGCTGGTGTTGGATTTGGGTGCGGGCGAGGAAGGCACCGGCGACCTGCGTGTCTATTACAAGGGCTTGTCCTTGGCGCTGGTGGCCCAGGTGGACTTCCTGAAGGCGGATGGGACGTTCATCGGCTCCAGCTCGTTGCACCTGGTGGAGCTGGGCCTGGGGACGCATATCGCCGTGGCGACGTACCCGGGGAACGTCCCCTATCGCTACGTGCGCCTGCGGGGCGCGCTCGCCATCTACCTCGTGGACGCGGTGGAGACGTCGCTGCGGGCCGTCTGTGGTGATGGGGTGCTGGGCGGATTCGAAGTCTGTGACGACGGCAATCAACTCTCGGGAGACGGCTGCAACAGCGTCTGCAAGTTGGAGCCGGGCTACACCTGCACGGGACAGCCGACAGTGTGTACCGACATCGACGAGTGCGCCGCCGGCACCGACAACTGCGACGAAAACGCCACCTGCACCAACATCGGGGGCTCCTTCACCTGCGCCTGCACTGCGGGGTACGAGGGCGACGGAGTGACCTGCACCGACATCGACGAGTGCGCCGCCGGTACCGACAACTGCAACGAAAACGCCACCTGCACCAACAGCGAGGGCTCCTTCACCTGCGCCTGCACCGCGGGGTACGAGGGCGACGGCGTGACCTGCACCGACATCGACGAGTGCGCCGCCGGTACCGACAACTGCAACGAAAACGCCACCTGCACCAACACCGGAGGCTCCTTCAGCTGCGCCTGCAATGCGGGGTATGAGGGCGACGGGGTGACTTGCACCAACATCGACGAGTGCGCCGCAAACCCCTGCCTGAACGGTGGCACCTGCATCGACGGCGTGGGTAGCTACACCTGCAAGTGCGCGCCCACCTACGAGGGGAACAACTGCCAGTCTTGCTCCGGAACCCTCGCGGACTGCAACGCGAACTCGTCCGACGGCTGCGAGGTGAACCTCCAGAGCGACGCCGAGAGTTGCGGCGCCTGCGGCATCGTGTGCTCGACGGGTCAGATCTGCTCGAACGCCACCTGCCAGGCGCCCCCTCCCGGCCAGGTCCCCGGCACGCCGGTCAGCTCCCCCGCGAACCACAGCCCGCTGGCCCCGGCGATCGCTGATGTGAATGGCGACGGCAAGCTCGACATCCTGGTGGCCAACGCCGAATCCGGGTCGACCCAGACGCCCTCTGGCTCGCTCTCCATCTTCCTGGGGAATGGCGACGCCAGCGTCCAGTCGGAGGTCAACTACGGGAGCGCCTCGCTCTCCAGCAACGCGGTCGTGGCCGTGGACGTGGACGGCGACGGGTGGCTCGACGCCGTCACCGTCAACGGACAGACGAACCTGCCCCTCATCAAC
Organism: Myxococcus qinghaiensis; assembly: GCF_024198215.1. GTDB lineage: Bacteria > Myxococcota > Myxococcia > Myxococcales > Myxococcaceae > Myxococcus > Myxococcus qinghaiensis. The sequence goes on along the minus strand of NZ_JAKCFA010000046.1, from coordinate 4,467 downwards.
GGAGACATCAGCGTCTACAAGAACCTGGGCCCGAGCGCGCCCGGGACCTTCGGCGCGCCGACGAGCTTCACCACGGGCAGCCCGGGCTCCGTCCACCTCTGCACCGGGGACTTCGATTCCAACGGGGTGGCTGACATCGCCACGACCAGCGTGACCCAGAGCCAGGTGAGCGTGCTCTTCGGCACCGGCGCGGGCAACTTCGGCGCGCCCACGTTCATCGGCATCCAGGGCACCGGCGGCGTGCAGTCGACCATCGCCTGCCGTGACCTGAACAGCGATGGCTTCTCCGATATCGTGGTGACGAGCCCCGCCAGCGCACGCCTGTCGGTCCTCATCAACCAGGGCAACGGCTCGTTCGCCGCCCCCGTCGCCTACAGCAATTCCGCCAACGGCCTGACGGCGGGCATCGCCTTCGGCGACGCCAACGGCGACGGCACGCTCGACATCCTCTCGAACGGCTCGGCCGGCCGGTTCCTCTTCTACTTCAGAGGGAACGGCAACGGCACCTTCGCGAGCGGCGTTCAGTCAACCGCCTCGGCCACTGCGACCGCCAACTCGGCGCTGGGCGTCGTGGCCGATGACTTCAACGGCGATGGCAGGCTCGACGCCTACATCCTCGTGACGGCGGCCTCGGGCGGCGTCCGCCCGATGACCGGCAACGGCAGCGGAGGCTTCACCGCGGGCACTGTCGTCGGGACCGGCGCCTCGCCTGGCCTCAACGCCATCGCCACCGCGGACATGGACGCGGATGGGTACGCCGATCTCATCCTGACCAACAGGGGCTCCGGCACCGTGACCGTGGTCCCCAACGGACTCTAGGTCGCTGTCCGCGATGGGGCGGTGTGCCCTGATTTCAGCGCGGTCTCTGTAGGAGAATCGGTGCGCCGCGTGCTTCGCCGCGCGGCGCACCGAAAGACGCGCAGGCGCCTGACGGGCATTGCGTCGCTGGCTCCGGATGCTGCGCGCCAGGCGCGCTTTTCGTAGAGTCCCACGCCATGAACCTCCTCACCTTCGGTCTCAACGTCACCTTGGACGGGTGCATCGACCACACCCAGGGCATCGCGGACGACGAACTGCACGACTATTGGACGCAGCTCATGGACCAGAGCGGGGCGATGCTCTTCGGGCGCACCACCTACGAGCTGATGGAGGACGCCTGGCCCGCGGTGGCACGCGACGAAAAGGCGCCGCGCGCGATGCGGGAGTGGGCACAGAAGCTCGAGGCGAAGGCAAAGTACGTCGTGTCGGGCTCGCGGAGCGACTTTCCGTGGCAGAACACCATCAAGGTGGAGGGTGACCTTCGCGAGGCCATCTCCGCGCTGAAAGCGAAGACCGAGCGCGGTGTCCTCGTCGGAGCGCCCAAGCTCGCGACCGCGCTCGAGGAGTGGGGGCTCATCGACGAGTACCGCATCGTCATTCATCCCGTCATCAGTGGCCACGGGCCGACGTTGTTTCATGGCCTGTCGAGTGCGCGGCAGCTCGAGCTCCTGTCGACGCAGCGGTTCAAGTCCGGCGTACAGGCGCTCCACTTCCGTCGCAAAGCGGGATGAGCGTGGAAGGACCCGGGCGCTTCACCGGCGGCTGCCTGTGCGGCAGCGTCGGCCGGGCGAGCGTGTGACCGAACACTGCTGACACGCCCTGTCAGCACACCTCGGGCACAACCTGGGGATGCACAAACGCACGATGAGCCCATTCACCCTCGCCATCTCCGATTCCGAGCTCGCCGACCTTCGGGCGCGGCTGAAGGCCACTCGCTTCCCCGCGGCGGTCGAAGGCGTCGGCTGGGACGATGGCACCGAGGCCGAGCTGCTCAGGCAGTTGGTCACCCACTGGGCGGAGCGGTTCGACTGGCGCGCCGCCGAGCAGCGCCTCAACGCGATTCCGCAGTTCATCGAGGAGATCGATGGCGAGCGGGTTCATTTCGTTCATGCGCCGGGTCAGGGCGAAACCCGCGTTCCCATCGTCCTCGCCAATGGCTGGCCATCGAACTTCGTCGAGTTCCTGCCGCTCATTCCGCTGCTCACCGCCGAGCGAAACGGGGTGTCGTTCGCCGTCATCATTCCCTCGCTGCAGGGCTTCGGCTTCTCGGGCCGGCCGACGAAGAAGGGCATGAACATGACTCGCATGGGTCATCTCTGGGCCGAGCTGATGACCCGGCTGGGCTACGAGAAGTTCCTCGTTTCGGGCTCGGACCTGGGCTCCGGGGTCTGCTTCAGCCTGGTCCACAACCATCCCGGCCGTCTCATGGGTGCGCACTACCTCAACGTCTTTTCGGGATACCCGCGGCCGGAGGCGCCGACGCCCGAAGAAGTGGACTACTTCCGGCGCGTCGACCTGTGGACCTTCACGCAGGGCGCCTACATCATGCTTCACGGAACCAAGCCGCAGACGCTCGCCGTCGGCCTCAACGACTCACCCGCGGGCCTGGCGTCGTGGATCCTCGAGAAGTTTCACAGCGTGAGCCAGCTGCGGGACGGCCGCCTCGAGTCGGTCTATTCGCTCGACGACCTCTGCACCCTGCTCTCGGTCTACTGGTTCACCCAGACGATTGGCTCATCGGTTCGGCTGTACAAAGAGGCCTTCGCCGATCAGGAGCTGCTGTCGCCGATGCCCCGCCACGACGTGAAGCATGGCGTGCTGGTGCCCGCCGACGTCGACAATCCCGCGCCGCGCGCCTGGGGCGAACGGCACTTGCAGAACCTTGTCCACTGGACCGAGGCGCGGCAGGCCGGGCACTTCCCAGCACTCGAGGCTCCGGCGCACTACGCGGCCGATATCCGGGCGTTCCATGGCACCCTGAGGTGAGCCGCGCGCACGCATGGACAAGACCGAACGCCTCTTCGCAGTCATGGACGCACTTCGCCGGCACCGCCGCCCCGTCACCGCGGCGGCGCTGGCCGAGGAGCAGGGGGTCTCCGTGCGCACGCTCTATCGCGACGTGCGGACGCTCATCGGTCTTGGCGCGCCCATCGTTGGCGAGGCGGGCGTGGGCTATATGCTGAAGCCGGGCTTCTTCCTGCCGCCGCTGATGTTCACCGCCGAGGAACTCGAGGCGCTGGTGCTCGGCTCCCGCTGGGTCGAGGCCCAGCCGGATGCCGGCCTTGCCGGGGCGGCGCGCAATGCGCTGGGAAAGATAGCCACCGCCTCGCCCGAAGATCTGCGCGACCGGATGAAGGACACCGGGCTCTGGCCCATCCTGATGCGCGGCGGGTCTGCGTCCGTCCCGGTGCTCGGCCTCGTGCGCCGGGCCATTCGCGAAGAGAAGGCGCTCCTCATCGTGTATGCCGACGAGAAGGGCCAGCCGAGCCAGCGCGACATCTGGCCGGTGCAGCTCGCGTTTCACGAGGGCAAACAGCTCGTTGCCGCCTGGTGCTGCTTGCGCCAGGCCTTCCGCCATTTCCGCGTCGACCGCATCACCGCGGCCTCGGCGACCGAGGCCCGCTACGGCCGCCAGCGGTCCGTGCTGGCGCGGGAATGGCGGGAGGAATGGGAGCGCCTGTATCCCGACTGAGTGCAACCAGGGTCTGAATCAGCGCAGTGGCAATCCCAGCCGCATGGCCAGGAATGAAATCATCACGTCGGCCGCGGCCTGGGTGTATTCGCTCGTCATGCGGCCATGAAGGTAGAAGGACATCCGCAGGCTGGCGGTGCCGAACTCCACCGCCAGCGCCGCGATGTCCGGCGCCCCCCGCGGGATGTCGATGCCGTGCGTCGCGAGCAGGTTGCGCGCGAGCGTGCCGAGGCGCGCGATGGTGGATTCGAGCGCGCGAAAGCTCACATCCGAGACCGGTCCGGTCAGCAGGACGACCTGCGCCGCCGGATGCGTGCGATAGAAATCCGCCGCCGCATGAACCATGCGCGTGAGCGGTCCCTGCCAGTCCTTGGCCCCCAGGAGGCTCTGGGCATAGTTCGTCAGGTGCGCTTCCAGCGCCGCCAGCTGGCGCTCCGCGAGCTCGTTGAGCAGGGCTTGGGGGGTCGGAAAGAACTTGTAGATCGTCGAGCGTGGGTACTCGAGACGCTCCGCCAGCGTCGGAATCGAGAAGGCCGAGAGCCCTGATTCGAGCAGCAGCTCCTCCGCCGCCTGGAGCACGGCATCGACCCGGACCTTCGCGCGCTGCTGCTGCGGCTTGCGCGCCACGAAATCTGGGTTGGGGGCGGATTGACGCGCACCGTCAGCCATAGCAATTGACTCCATTGCGGTCGCAGCGGACTCGCAGTCGGCCCAGCGGGTTCTTCCACGCCAGGGTTCGCCCGACAACCCGGCGGTGGCGGCCGAGTCGTTCCTTGGACTCGACGCCCGGAAAGGCACCTGCCCAGCCCTGACTTTCGCAAGAGGCCATTAGTACTACTTGATCAGATGCGGGACGGCCCGAGAGGAGGAGCGCGAGCTCCGAGTCTGCGGAGGCACAGCGGGCAATGGCCGATGCGGCGCAGCAGCAGGTGCTGAAGGCGACGTCGAACCTGGGG
>NZ_JAKCFA010000045.1 GCF_024198215.1 Myxococcus qinghaiensis | reverse complement strand
ACCTGGGACTGCTTCTACTCCCGGAACGAAGGAGCGAGAGGCGCTACCCACGAGTCGTAAAGATAAAAATGAGCAACTACGACAAGAAGTGGGTGAAACGCCCCCGCCCTAACTGACCGGCATTGCGACTAGCCAGGCACCTCGCGTCGCGCGGGCTCCCCACGCGTCGCGCGTGGGTAGTCCGTATACCCCTCTGCTCCAGGCCCGTGGAGCAGCTCCATCCGCGTCTGAGCCAACGGCAGTCCCTCGCGCGCACGTGTGACGAAGTCGGGATTCGCGATGAACGGCGAGCCGAAGGCCACCAGCTCCGCCTGTCCTGCGGCGAGGACGGACTGGGCGCTCTCCGGCGTGAAGCCTCTGTTGGTGATGAGCGTCCCCTCGAAGGCACCGCGAATCCTCGCGGCCGTTCCCGTCCACGCCTCGTGCGAGTTGCCCACGAGGTGGACGTAGACCAGGCCACGCAGCTGGCCAGCGACGTGCGCATACAGCTCCGGGATGTCGTCATGGAGCGGCATGTCGACGTGGGTGTTGCAAGGCGACAGCCGCACGCCCACCCGGTCCGCGCCAATCGCTTCGGCGCAGTCGCGCGCCACCTCGACGATGAGGCGTGCGCGGTGCTCCAGGCCGCCGCCATATCCATCGGTGCGACGATTGACGTGCGGGTTGAAGAACTGCTCGAACAAGAAGCCGTTGGCACCATGCAGCTCGATGCCGTCGAAGCCGGCGTCGATGGCGTTCCTCGCGGCCTGGATGAACTCGCGCCTCACCTGGGCCACGTCACTCGCCGTCATCTCCTCGGGCGTCGAGATGGGCTGTTTGCCTTGGGCGTCGGTGAACATCTCCCCCTTCGCGGGCACCGCGCTCGGCCCCAGGAGCCGTGCGCCGGGTGGCAGGTTGAGCACGTGGCCGACGCGACCGCAGTGCATCACCTGGACGAAGATGTGGCCGCCCGCTTCGTGCACGGCGTCGGTCACCTGGCGCCAGCCGTCCACCTGCTCACGGCTGTAGATTCCGGCCTCCCGTGGGAAGCCCAGGCCGTTTGGTGAGGGGCTCGTTCCTTCGGTGATGATCAACCCCGCCTCTGCCCGCTGTTGATAGTAGTCGCGCATCAGCGCGTTGGGCGTGCCACCCCTGGCGCGACTGCGCGACATGGGCGCCATGACGATGCGGTTCGCGAGGGTGATGCGACCCAGTTTGTAGGATGAGAACAGAGTCATGCGCGAAACATGCGCGGCTGGAACCCGTTGGACAATTGAACGATTTTGGATGCACTGTCCGGTGATGCGGACAGTCGAACCGAACGGAATCATCGCGTTCCTGGAGGTGGTCGAGCGCGGCAGCTTTCGAGGTGCCGCACGTGCGTTGGCCATCCCCAAGTCCACGCTCAGCCAGCGCGTGGCCACGCTCGAGGAGCAGCTCGGCGTTCAGTTGCTCTCGCGCACCACGCGCAACGTCGCGCTCACCGACATCGGCGCCAGCTACCAACGCGAAGTCGCGCCGGCTGTCGCCGCGCTGCGTGACGCCGAGGCGCTGGTGAACAGGCTGCAGGCCCACCCGAGCGGTCGGCTGCGCCTCAGCGCGCCGTTCGAGCTCGGCCAGCGGTTGATGGGCGGGGTGCTCGCGACCTTCGCGGAGCGATATCCACAGGTGAAGCTCGAGCTCGAGTTGACCGACAGGGCCGTGAACATGGTCGAGGAGGGCTTCGACTTGTGCGTGTGCGTTGGCCCTCTCAGCGACTCACAGATGATTGCTCGCAAAATCGGCGCGCCCTCACAGGTGGGCATCTTTGGCAGCGCCGCCTACTTCAAGAGGGCCGGTGTGCCCAAGCATCCCCGCGAGCTGCAAGCGCACCGTTGCCTGAGCATGGGCAGCACCCTCTCCCCCGCCACCTGGGCCTTCAGCGGTGCCAGGCCCGTGAGCATCCGGCCGGTCATCGCGGTGAACAGCTTCCAGGTGTTGTGCGCGCTGGCTGGCGCGGGGACTGGACTGGCGCGCCTGCCGCGCTCGCAGGCCAACACGAGTGGCCTGGTGGAGGTGCTCAAGCCGTTCGCGCCGACCCCGTACCAGGCGTTCGCGGTCTATCCGGCCGCGCGCCACCCGAGCGCGTCCCTGCGTGCGATGCTCGCGGTGATGAGTGAGACGTTCGGCTCATGCGAGGCACCCGTGCGCGTTGGCAGGGAGTCGTAGAGGGCGTCACGGCGCGAGGGCTTGCCGGGCTGCCCGGGTACATCGCGTCGAGCTTCTGGAGGTCCAGCTTGCTCAGGCCCTGTCGGCTCGCGCGTGGAGGGCCGGCCCTCGCGCCTTCAGCGTCCCAGCGTCGCGCACGTCATGCAGTAGCGCGCCTCGGGAATCGCGCGCAGGCGATGTCTCCCCATCGCCCCACCACACCGCTCGCAGCGACCGAAATACCCTCCAGCGATTCGCTGGAGCGCCGCGTCGATGTCGAGCAACTCCTGCCGCTCCGCATCGGAGAGCGACACATCAGGTTCCAGAAAACTCGGCGGGGTCCGGGTCCGTGACCTCAGGCGTTCGCCGCGCTGCAACAGGGCGTCTCGCGCCTCACGAGCCAGACTGTCCATGCTTCGCTCCCGCCACCCCACGCCGGGCGCATCCGTCGCTTCCATCGCGACCTTCCTTCCCAGAGGGAGAGTGAGGGCCGGGCACTTCAGAAAACATGCCACGTCACGCCAGGGCCGCCCGCCACCCGCCACCCGCAAGGCTTGCGCGAGCCCCCGAGCACCTCCGCAGCCCTTGCGGAAGCGCGGGCCTCCTGCCGCTACTGCTCGAAGGGATAGATGACCTTCCAGTCCTTCTTCATGTCCACGAGGAACCAGCCGCGCCGAGGCGCCTCATCCAGTCCGCGCGAGAGCTTTCCGATGTGAGCGTTCCGGTCATACGCCCACTCCCGCTCCGCGTCGGTGTGGTGGACGAAGAGCCCGAAGCGCGGCCCCGTGCCCGAGGTCGTCCACTCGAGCATCTCGAAGTCCCCATCCGAGTTGCCGAAGGCCGCGAGCGGTCGTCGTCCAATCACCTGTTGGATGCCCACCGGCTTGCCCGCCTTGTCGTCGAGCAAGTCCAGCTCCGGCAGCAGCAGGAGTGACGCCGTGCCGTCCCGGACCTCGTAGCGCAGCTTCGCGCGACTGCCGATGACCTGCTCGGTCGGAATGCCATACACGCGCTGCGCCCACGCGCGCAGGAAGCCCACGTCGCCACCCGATACGATGAACGTCTTGAACCCCCGGGCCCGCAGCAGCGCGAGCAGCTCCAGCATCGGCTGGTAGACGAGCTCGGTGTAGGGCCGGTTGAACCTCGGATGCTTCGCCGTGGCCATCCACTCCTTCACCGTGACGTCGAAGGCCTCCGTGGTGACGCCCGCGTGCGTGGCGGCGACCAGCTCCATCAGCCCGCGCTCACCGCTCGCCGCCACGGCCTTCAAGTCCCCTTCGAGCACGCCCTGGAACGGCTGCTGGTGCTTCCACTCGGGATGCTCGGGTGCGAGCGCCTTCACGCGGTCGATGACGAAGGCCAGCTCCACCGCGACCGGTTGCTCCGTCCACAGCGTGCCGTCGTTGTCGAACGTGGCGATGCGCGCATCGACGGGTACGAAGTCGGGCCCGCCCTCGCGGGTGACGCGCTCCACGAAGTCGAGCAGCGCCGCCTTCGTCGGTCCATCGCTCCACGAGGGCAGCGGGTCTCCTTGGCCTGCGAGCCCCGAGCCGCCCTGGGCAAGGCTCGAAGGTTCCGGAGAGACGTGTTGCGTGGACCTGCAACCCGCCGTGACGAAGAGGGCACACAACGTCACCACCAGCAGCGAGCGGGCGAAGGCCCCTCCATACCCGCGGCCCGACATTCCCCGCAGCGAAGCTCCGGCCATTTGCATCCCCCCCGAGAGGCCGTGCCTGACGCGCGGCCTCGCGTCCCAACCTGCGCATCCCCTCGTGGGTTTCCATCGTCTCGTCGCGGGCCGGACATCCACGGTGCCTCACGGGGCGGACCCGGGCGCCCGCCGCCACGCGTCTTCCGTCGTAGGGCCCGAGTGGTCGACACCGTGGAGAATCACTTTCCAGCCAGGTGTCTACCCATGGCGCGTTTCATGGACGCGAGGACGAGGCGCGCCTGGCTGGCCCGTCCTCCAGGCGGGGGCATCCCTACCGCCTCATCCTCCTGGACAAGCGTCGGGTCCGGTTCCGCACTGGGCACGTGGCTTGAACGGAGCCGCGCCCCATGCGACTGAAAAGACAGTGGTTGTTGTTATCACTTCTGGTTCCGTCACTCGCCGCCGCGCATGACCTCGAATGCGAGGTCAGCATCAACGAGCAATCCACCCTCGTCGTCCGCGAGTACCCCGCCACGCTGACATTCCGGCAGGTGGTGAGGAACATCCACCCCACGCTCCCGTCCACGCTCCAGGAGGCGACGGACCCGCTGCTGGAGCCGCTGGGCTGGTCCTTCACCCCTCCTCCGCCGGTGGCGATTCCCGTCAATGACTCCCGGACTTACGAGTTCAGCGTCACCGTGGAGAGCCTGGAGGACTGCGCGCGCATCGGGCAGGTGCCTCCGTCGGAGTCGGTGGAGTTCACGGACACCCTCCAGATTGGCTGGGACCAGGGCATGGCGACCTGCTCCGCGCGAGTCCAGTGCGTGCCGGCCGACACCTTCGTCTGTGATGACACCCTCTACGTGTCCTCCAGCGCGGGGACGAGCACGGAGCTGATGCCCCTGGACCCGACCACCCTCGCGACGACCCCGGTCTCCAGCTCCACCGGGTTCGGCTACGACGCCATGGGGCTCAGCCACATCGATGGCTATCTGTATGCCATCAGCAATCGCAACCTGTCCGGCGACCCCATTCCCCACGTGGTTCGCGTGGACCGCGTGGGGAACATCGAGGACCTGGGGAGCCTGCCGGAGCTGGCGGGCCAGGAGTGGATTGTCGGCACCATCATGGAGGATGGCAGCTATGTCATTGGCTCGTTCCTCGGGAGCCAGTGGCTGCGCCTGAATCCCGTCACGCTCGAAGTCCTGGGCCAGGGGACCCTGCCCACCACGACGCCCACGGCCTGGGCCGCCAACCCGCTGGACAACAAAATCTACGGCTACCAGAGCTACCTGGCCCGGATGAGCGTGTTCGACCCCTATACCGGCGACTTCACCGTCTTCGGTCCGGTCCTGGGCAACGTGGGGATTCAGCCCTGCTCCTGCGCCTTCCAGCAGGATGGGACGTTCCTGCTCTACTGCTACACGTCGGACCCCACGGTGGACGCCCTGTTCGAGGTGGACCTGGTCAACGGCGTCGCGACGCTCCTGGGCAGCACCCCGTCGCTGGCCGCCGGAGACATGGCGTCCTGCGCCTTCCCACCCGCCCAGGGCGCGACGCCCGCTGTCCGCCCCTCGGGCTACTACATGATTCACGAGGCCGCGCTGGAGCGCTGTCTGGCCTCGGGCCCCGTGAAGCTGGGGCTCCTCCCGGCCGTCGTGACGAAGGAGGACGCGCTGCGGCTGCTCTGGTCGTCCCCCGCCTTCACGCTGGGAGGTGAGCACCGCTCCGAGGAGCAGGCCGCCCGGCACGCCCTGGCCAGACAGACGCTCACGGGGGTCTGCAACCAACGGCTGTTCGGCGGCACACCGGAGCTCCAGCGCCTGCTGCTCGACACCACCACCACGCTCGGTCGCACCCGCGCCATGTCACGCCTCGAACGACACCTCGGCGAAGCCAATGGCCGGGGGCTCGATGTCGCGTTGCCCTTCTCCCTTCGGGGCCGTGCGACGCCATCCCATGCGCTGGAGCAGCTCCAGCCCAGGAGTTCGCCATGAAGAAGCAGACGTGTTCCAGAATCCTTCCACTCGTCGCGCTGCTGTGGGGTGTCGGCCTCTGCGCCTGCGGAGACAGCGCCCCGGAGCTTCAGCGCTACGAGCTGCGGCTCCAGGGAACCACGAGCCGCTTCTCCACCACCTACCTGAGCGCGACCGCCGTGCAGGTGACCCTGGGAGGAGCGCCGCTGCGCACGGAGCTGCTCCCCTCCTCACAGCGGATGAACGTGGCCAACGCCACCCATGCGCACCTGGTGGCTCACTTCTGGCTCCGGCCCGAGCAGGTGCGTGAGGGCGCGCTCGAGGCCACCGTGGTGCTGGATGACTTCGGCGCCTTCGAGGGCACCGACGGCTCCGCGGGCTTCGTCGATGCCCGCGAAGCCCCGCTGCGCCTGAAGCTCCAAGGCGACGCGCTGGAGCGCAACGGCCGGGCCGTCATCCACATCGACCTGGACAGGTCCATCGGCGCCGAGCGGCAGGGGAGTCGTCCCCTGCTCCCTCATCTGCGGCTGGTGTACTGAGGCCTCACCCCGTCGGAGGGTCATAGGACCGGCCCCCGAAAGGGGGCCAGGCCATGATGTCCTTCGCGAGCCGGTCGCTGAAGGCGCTGCCCTCGCGGGTGAACGCCTCCGCTTCGGCCTCGGTGAGCCGCACGCGCACCGCGGACATCGCGATACCGCCCACGACGACCTCGATGACCAGCGCCCCGTCCTCCTCGCGCAGCACGCGGTAGAGGAGCGGACTCTGATGGACCACCTGCTCGCGGCTCATGGAACCTCCGCCTCGTGCACGAGGGGAAGAAGCGTCACGGAATCTCGGTCACCACGGCCTGGGCCACCGGCGCGTTGATGACCATGACCTCCGGCACGCCGCCGGACGTGTAGCCGCCGAACTTGAAGCAGTCCGTGTCCTGCTCCGTCTGGCACTTCCACACGCCCGGGTCCGCGTCCACCGGCAGGCGCACGCACGAGCCCGACTCGCGCAGGTTCAGCGTCATCATCCGCAGCGGCCCCTCGAAGTTCTTCGCCGGCAGCCCCAGCGCCTGCCCCAGCACCGCGGGGTCATGCGTGGCGCCTGTCATGGACTTCTTCACCGCCTCCTGGATGACGGACGAGGGCGCCGCGAACAGGTAACAGCCGCTGTCGTCGCAGCGACCAAAGTTCTTCGCGCCCGACTGCACCACGAAGGTCTGGTACGGGCCTTCCTTCATCAGCCACGACACCGAGCCCTCCGGGAAGTTCTTCGCCAGGTGCTGCTCGATGCTCCACGGCGCGGCGCGCTGGTCCGCCTCCTTGGAGATCTCCTGCTGCTTCGCATCACACGTCTCCGCGACGGGCGTCGTCGGCTCCGGCGTGACGGAGGGCGCCGCGTGCTTGCATCCCACCAGGAGCAGGGCGCTGACCAGCAGACCACGAATCATCCAGGACATGAGGGACCTCGTTTCAAGGGTTGACGGGGCGCGCACACTAGTCCAGTAAAACCTGTCTTTGACCATTCAATGCGGGAGAGTGACCAATGCGGCACGAAGCGGCCCCGACTCACCCGTCACCGCGCGGGACGGGGCGGCCGCGGACCTTGTGCGAGGCAGGCGACGAGGCCGAAGACAGGCATCGACTTTTGGCGCGGGACGGGGCAAGCCAGGGAGTCCTATGCGCTCGCAAACTCCCGGTCCCCCGCCCGAGCGGGGCTTGTTCTGCAACCGCACCCTCAACCTGCGCGCCATCAAGGCCGTGGGCTACGACATGGACTACACGCTCATCCACTACCGCGTGGAAGCGTGGGAACGCCGCGCCTACGAGCACATCCGAGACAGGCTCGTCGCGCAGGGCTGGCCCGTGGGTGACCTCCAGTTCGACCCGGCGCTCGCCATCCGCGGGCTCATCATCGACACGGAGAAGGGCAACCTGCTCAAGGCCAACCGCTTCGGCTTCGTGAAGAAGGCCCTGCACGGCACGCGCTCCATGGACTTCATCACCCAGCGCGACGAGTACTCCCACACCGTCATCGACCTGCACGAGCGCCGCTGGGTGTTCCTCAACACGCTCTTCTCGCTGTCGGAGGCGTGTCTGTACTCGCAGCTGGTGGACCGGCTGGACGCGGGCCAGCTGCCCGGGCCCATGGGCTACGCGGACCTCTACGAGCACGTGCGCAAGAACCTGGACGCCACGCACATGCAGGGTCAGCTGAAGGCGGAGATCATCGCCGACCCGGAGCGCTACGTGCTGGACGACCCGGAGACGCCGCTGGCGCTCCTGGACCAGAAGAACGCGGGCAAGAAGCTGCTCCTCATCACCAACAGCGAGTGGGCCTACACCGAGCCCATGATGCACTTCGCCTTCGACAAGCACCTGCCCGAGGGCATGACGTGGCGGCAGTTGTTCGACGTGGTGATTGTGTCCGCGCGCAAGCCGGAGTTCTTCACCACCCGCTCCGCGCTCTTTGAAGTCGTGGAGACCCAGGGCGAGGCGCTCTTGCGTCCGCACTCCGCCGGTCCCTTCAAGGTCGGCACGCCGTACTTCGGCGGCAGCGCGCTGGAGCTGGAGCGCCACCTGGGCATGAGCGGCGACGAGATTCTCTACGTCGGCGACCACATGTTCGGCGACGTGCACGTGTCCAAGAGCGCGCTGCGCTGGCGCACGGCGCTCATCTTGCGCGAGCTGGAGGACGAGGTGCGCGCCATCGCCGCCTTCCGCCCCACCGAGGCGCGGCTGGCCGAGCGCATGGTGCTCAAGGAGAAGCTGGAGTGGGAGAGCTGTCAGCTGCGGCTGGAGCTGCAGCGGCGCCGCGCGAACTACGGGCCCCGGACGGATGTGCTCACGGAGTCGGAGCTGGTGGCCCGGCTGGGCGAGCTGCGCGAGTCCCTGGAGGGCCTGGACACGGAGCTGGGCCCCATGGCCCGCGCCGCCACGGAGCTGTCCAATCCCATCTGGGGCCTGCTCACCCGCGCCGGCAATGACAAGAGCCACCTGGCCCGCCAGGTGGAGCGCTACGCGGACATCTACACGTCGCGCGTGTCCAACTTCCTGTTCGCCACGCCCTTCGTCTACCTGCGCAGCCCGCGCGGCAGCCTGCCGCACGACCCCAGCCTCCCCGGCGGCACCCCCGTCTTCCCCGCCACCGACACCGGCGGCGGCATGGCGGAAGCCGAGTAACCGGCCTCGCGGGCGGGCCCAGGCCTGCCTGCCTGCCCTGGGGAAACTACCCAGGTGCGCGGAATCACTGGATTTTCGTTCAGTACCCCATCAGAGGGGCAAGCAGGCATTTCCCCTCTGAAAGGACGTGTCAGACCCCCCGGCTAAGAGTTGTCGGGTGAGCCAATCGAACCCGAACAGCTCTTCAACGCGCGTGCTCGAGCAGCGGAACCTGCTCGGAGGGATGGACCTCAAGCCCGTGCTCGGCCGTGGAGGGCGCAAGCGCGCCCGCAGCTTCCATGTCGCCACGGAGAAACGGGTGGGCTTCGCCGCGGCGCTGGCGCTGGTGGTGGAGCATGGCCGCGAGAAGGCCCGGGAGACGGGCGTCACGTCCCAGAGCCGCTGCCCGCGCTGCAACCACGTGGGCCTGACGGAGCAGGACTTCGGCTACCGCATCATCCGCGGCGAGCGCCGTCCCCAGTCCTGGTGCCGGGGCTGCCGCGGGCAGCACCTGGAGGCCGAGACCCACGAGTCCACGCAGACGGCCAGCGTCTCGCACAGCGAGGAAGGCTGGCTGTTCCCGCCCGAGACGACGACGAGCACCCGCCCGCCCCGGCGCGGCAAGCGCTCGTCGACGTGAAGCGGGTGGCGTGAAGAACCCTTCCGCCGAGGGCCTTGGGGCTCCAGGCTCCGGGTCGACCCCGTGGCCGGGCCCTCTCCCTCGGAGGAGGACGACAAAGCGGCCGGGCGGTCCTCGGGCACGGAGCACGGAGCTCAGCCCCTGCTCCTGTCCCTGGAGGGGGTTGGAAAAGCCGTGGCGCCGTCCTTACCTCACCAGGGAAGGAGGCATCATGGCCGTTCGGACCAAAATGGCGGGAGTGAAGAACAGGCGACGGGTGGCCTCGGCGGACGAAGCCCAGCCCAACGTCCAGGCCAGCAACGGGCGCAAGACGCTGCCCCGGGATGAGGCGGCCGCGCTGCGCCGCACGAAGAACCTGTCGCGAGTGACGCTCGGGCCCGCGTCGGAGACGCATGAGCCCAAGAGCAACACCCGGCGCCGCACGTCGCTGAACGGGCGCAAGAAGGCGCCCAGCGAGATGGCCATCAAGCATCGGGGCGGACCGCGCAACCGCGCGCGCCTCCACGGCGGCTGACGACTCCAGCCAGGGCCCCTTTCCACAGCCACGCCGCCCCGTCCGGAAATCCCGGGCGTGGGCGGTGTCGCCGCTTCAGGGGCTCAGCCCGTGGCGCGCTGACGGCACAAGCGGGTGACGAAGGCCTCGAAGGCGACGTAGGACAGGGGCAGCAGCAGGGCGAAGGTGACGGTGAGGCTCGTCAGGTAGGGGAAGGACAGGGGCTCGCGCAGGTGGGCGCCGATGGACGTGAAGAGGCTCCCCGGGTGCGTGAGCACGTGCCAGCTGTTCCAGCGCTCCACGCGGCCCAGGTAGATGCCGTAGCCGCACAGGAGCGAGGTGACGCCGACGAAGGCCCAGGCGCTGCGCCGGCCCCAGCGCTCCTCCAGCCACTGCTTCCAGATCTCCAGGGAGAGCAGGCCCAGCATCCACCCGGTGGCGGCGAACAGCGCGAGCAGGGCCGCGTCGAACCACAGCGGGACGACGGGGCGCTGGTGCAGATGGATGAAGTCGGTGAGCAGGTAGGGCGCGTTGGGGAACAGCGCGAGCCAGCCGGCGGCGAGCGGCGCCAGCACCCAGCCGCGTCCATGGCCCCGCACCATGAGGACCCGCGCGAGCAGGGCGAGGGTGTAGGGCGCCCAGGCGAGGAACAGGTTCCACGGGAGGAAGGCGAAGCTGGCGCGCTCGCTCCAGTCGAGGCGGATGGCCAGCAGGCACGCCGCGAGGACGGTGCACAGCACCGCGGGCAGCAGGCCATGGCGACGCGACACGGACAGCAAGGACATGGGAGGGGACATGGCGTGCGGTGGCAAAGCCGCGCACCGTGGCCCGGTGGCCACGGTGGACGGCGCGAAGTGTGGATGTTGCTTCGGGTGCCTGACATCGGAAAGCCCGTGCATGGAGCATTGAGCAAGGCGCGGGCCAGGGTAGACGTGAGTCCCGACACCCGCGCGGCGCTCATGGGCCCGGGGGCCAGAGCGCGCTGACGCTCGGGTCTTCCGCCAGATAGACGACCCAGATGTGCTCTCCGGGGCGACGCTGGACGTCCAGGACGTGCGGCGACGGCATGGCTCCTTGCAGCAGCTCTCCGTGCACGGTGAAGACGTACTCGAGTCGCACCACGCTGCCCGCCTTCACGCCCGGGACGAAGTCCCGCTCCACGCGGGTGAGCTCCGCCGCGGCGGGCAGGCCCCAGCGCAGCGCGCGCAATCGCTGGCGTTGCTCGCGCCGGAGCGCCGGGGGCCAGGCCGTGCGCCGCAGCAACAGCCCGAGCCCGCCGAGGATGGCGGCCGGCACACCCAAAGGCCGCAGGTAGGCCACCGCCACCGGCATCATCAACACGCCCACGGTGAGCAGGAACGTGCCCAAGGCGTGCCGCGAGCTGCTCGCCGGACGCCACACGGCCTGACGCTGCGCCCGCGTGAGCGCGCGCGGTGGCAGGGGCGGCGGCGCGCCTCGGGCCGCGCGCAGGACCTCCGACAGCGAGCCTCCGCAAACCGAGCAGCGCTCGTCAGGCCCTACCAGGACGACGTGCGCGCAAGCGGGGCAGACCCAACGCGAATCCACGGACTCTCGCGTCGGCTGGCCAGGTCGTTGCACGGCGGCTCATGGGAGCACCACCCCGTGCTCCCGCGCAACCAGGCCAGGGGATGAACAGTCCGCCGAACTCGCGTCACGCGAGGCACTGGACAAGGTGCGCCGTCAGGAACCGCGGCGCAGGGTCGTCACTTTGAACTGAGCGCGCCCGGCCGAAAAAGTCCTACACGCTCATCCATGACGGTTCGAGTCCGTCCACCTCCACTTGCTTATGGGGGTGACGCCGCGGGTGCGGCACCTGACTCTTAATCAGACCCCAATGGCTTGTTCACTCGGGCGCGCTCAAGCCTCCCCTTCCTGGTGTCACCTCATCCCACGGACGACCCACCGCTTTGGTGCGGGCTCGGGCGTCGCCGAGGACTCGAGCCGTGACTCAGCTCAGGGGCACTCCCGACAACTGCAGCACCCGCGACTCCAGGTCTGGATGACTCGCGAGCGCCTGCTCCACCCAGGCCGAGACGAGCTGCGAGACGTCTGCCTTCGCCTCCGGATTCGCGAGCTGCTCCTGCGTGGGCCCGTACCACACGGTGTCGGGCACGACGAGCTCCACCACGGCCGTGAGATGTCGCAGCAACGAGGCATCCGTGAAGGACAACACCTCCTGCTCGGTCCCACGGGCCTTCATCCTGGCGCGCAGGGCCTTGCGCAAGCCGAGCACGAGCCCATCATGGTGCGTGCCATCGAGCGTGCACTCGCGCAGGTTCGCCCACGACTTCACCCCGTGGCCGTGAGCTTCGCCCCACTGCAGCGCGAGCCGCACCTGCGTCGTGCCCGCCTGCCCCTCGAAGCTCCAGGGGGCGTGGATGGGTTGGGAGGAATCGGAGAGCTCGACACAATAGTCCGGGAGTCCCCGCCTGCGCTGGTAGCGCGCCTCCAACCCTGACACTTCGTCACGAAGCCGCCAGCTGATGCCCGCGTGAAAGGCGGAGAACGACGCGAGCCTTTCCTTCAACCACTTCACGGAGAATCGACTGTACGGGTCGAAGATGGTGGCATCCGGGGTGAAGGTGATGTGGAGGCCGGTCTCCGAGGCGGACGGCTCCGCTCCGGGCGCGACGGCATGAAGTTCGCCCTGGGGAAGCCCTTCCCGGAAGCGCTGACGCCAGCGCTGCCCTCCCGTCCAGGCAGTGACTTCGAGCGCCGAGGCGAGCGCGTTGACGAGCCCCAGGTCCACGTAGGGAACCGGGAAGATGACACCTCGGGGCATTCCAGGCCGCGGCTCCGCATCCCTGTCGAAGTTCACGAACGTGAGCCACCGCCCGACATCCGCGATGGGCGACGTGCCGGAAGGCAGGGGCCACGGCCAGCCATCAAAGGAGACCCCGCAGGAGCCATTCTCGCCCAGGGACAGGGAGATCTCCCGCACCCGCCCTTCCCTGCCCGCGATGACTCCCACCAAGAGCAGGGACTCAGCAAGCCGGGTCAGGCCGTATCCATACGTGTCCCCGATGTACATCCCCGGCCGCCGGCGGATGGCCTGACGCAATTCCTCTCCATTGGTACGCATGCCCGGACAATACCAGACACGGGTCCTGTACTCAGGTGTTCATCGCTCGTGGAGCGCGATTTTCGAAGGCCGAAATCGACGCCGCCGCTTGACTCCTACCAGCGCCAACACCCCGAAAATCACGAGCCCGGGAGCACTGGAACAGCCTCCCTCCGAGGCCTCGTCCGGTGCCTCGGGCTCGGGATCTGGAGGCGGTGGGGTGCAGGGCGTGAAGCAACGACAGGCGTCTTCTCCCTGCGACTCCAGACGGGCACAGATTCCTCCCGCTCCGCACGCGGAATCCTCGGTGCAGGTCGCGCCGAAAGCCCCCTCTCGAAGCGCGGGCAGCAGGCACCGACCTGGGGCTCCCTCCGTCGTGACACAGGTGAGGCCAGAGGGGCATTGGGCGTCCTCTTCGCAGGCTTCACGGCACAGCGCCTCGGGCGCGAGTGTGGACACTGGAGCCGGTGGAGTGCTCGCGAGGAACGGATGGATGAAGTCCTCCAGCAGCGCGTCCACTCGAACGTTCACGGCCTCGGCACGACAGGCCACGTCACCGCTCACGGTGAGCCCGACGAGGACTCCATCGCCCGCGAGCACGGGGCCTCCGCTGTCGCCCACGCAGCTCATCCCCGGTGCCGGGCCTGCTCGAAAAGCGGCGGGCTCCACGCTCGTCAGCTGGAGCATTCCCTGGCGCCGACGGCCCGACGGTGCGTTCACGTCCTTCGTGTCGCCGTAGCCCACGGCTCGCACGCGTGCGCCCTGGGACAAGGCTGCACCGGTTTCCGGAAGAGCTACAGGCGAGACCTCGACTGGAGCCGCGAGCCGCAGCAGCGCCGCGTCGTAGGCATGGGTGCTCGGCACATAGCGCGGATGGAGGACTGCCTCAGAAACCCGGACGAAGAGGCCCGAGCCATCCGGCGTCGGAGACACCGTCGTTCCGAAGAACACCTCGTGCGCGCCCTCCACGCCGAACAGGTCCAGACAGTGCGCCGCCGTCAGCACCACGTCCGCCGCGATGAGCACTCCGGAGCAGAGCAGCAACGGTGACTCTCCGCTGCACCGGGTCCGGCGAGCGACCAGTGCCACCGTGGCGACATCATCCGGCGCGTCCGTGCCCTGGACGATGGGATGTGACGTCTGTCCTGGTGTGTCGACGGGTTCTCCGCGCTCCTCCGCGACGGGCGCACAGGCTGTCAGCCACATCAGCACCCCGAACCCGAGACATCGCGCGACGCGAAGTGCAGCCCCTGCACCGGGCGTCCTCCACAGGAGGTCGCGAACGCGCAGGCCATGGACAGCGGTCATGACACGCTCCAAGGGGGTCTTTCTCCAGGGGTCGTCCGGTGCGCATGCCCACCGAGCGACAGGCGGTGCACAGGGGGGCTGCCCCTGGGCGTCAGGACGTGCACGGCGACCTCGCCGGTGCGAGACAGTCCTTCATCCAGCAGGTCCTCGGTGGTTTGCTCACGTGCTGAGGCTCCTGCTCCGTCCGGCATCATGAGTGAAAGCCTCTGGCACATGGCGACGGGCCCTTCGCCGCTGACGGGCCACTCCACCGAAGCACGGCCGCGAGGAACACCGATGCCCTTGTCGATTCGACCCGAGACTCCCGCCGACAGCGCCGCCATCGAACGGCTCACCACCGCCGCTTTCCTGGACGCACCCCACACGAGCCACACCGAGCAGTTCATCGTCAACGCGCTCCGACGGGCGGGCGTGCTGTCCGTGTCCCTGGTCGCGGAGGACGACGGGGTCATCGTCGGCCATGTCGCGCTCTCGCCCGTCAGCCTCTCGTCCGGAGAGACAGGCTGGTACGGCCTGGGCCCCATCTCCGTGCTGCCGGAGCGCCAGGGCCAGGGCATCGGCGCCCGGCTCATGACGTCGGCGCTGGGCGAACTGCGCGCCCTCGGCGCCTCGGGCTGCGTGCTGCTCGGCGACCCGGCCTTCTACCAGCGCTTCGGCTTCCTGCCTCGACCGGAGCTGGTGCTGCCCGACGTGCCCGCCGAGTACTTCCAGGCGGTCTCCTTCACCGGACACTGGCCCGTCGCGCAGGTGACCTACCACGACGCGTTCAACGCGACGGAGTAAGCAGGACACCTCACGGCGCCGGACGGCCTTCACGAGCGGCCTCCTCCGCCGCCGCTTCGGTCAGCGTGCGAACCTCCTCGCGCAGCTTCACCAACCGGCTCCGGTGACGCTGGAGGAGCGTCTCCACCTGGCGCACGCGCTCCGGGTCACCCCGCGCCTCCACGCTGTCCCGCTCGCGCTCCAGCCGCTCCACCTCGCGCCCCAGCAGCGTGGTGATGTGCGTCGTCTTCTCCAGCTTCCACTGCGCCGTCTGGGGCAGCTCCGGCTGAAGCTCGTCATTCACTTGCGGCGGCGGATTCGCCACCTCCGGCTCCGGCGCCACATCCCCGGGCCGCAGGGCCACCACGGTGGCGTCACGGGGAGCCGCCTCGGAGTCTGGCGGGGACTCGGGAACAGGCGCCACCGCCGCCACGGAGCGAGCGGGCGGAGGCGCTGACGGCGGCGCGGAGGCCGCCTCCCTCACCTCGGGGACACCGGGAGCCTCCGACGGGGACGCGGGCCACAGCAGACCCAGCGCCACGGCCACGACGAGCGCCACTCCCGCCGCCAGCATCAGTCGGTTTCGATTCTTCATCGCTCGCCCTCGTCAGAAGCGGACGCGCCAGCCACCAGCGTGACGCTCCACGCGCAACAACCACGGCTCCTTGGCGACCTCGCCGTCACGCGCGATTCGCGCCCGCACCAGCACCGCGTCCGCATCCCTGCCATCCAACTTGGACTCGACGATACCGACAAGCGACAGGCCGTGCTCGTGCATCTCTCGCACGGCCTCCTCGCACGGACGCATGCTCCCTCCGGTGGCCAGCAGCGGTCCCAGAACCGCGCAGTCCTCCGAAGGGAGCGCCTCGAAGAAGCGCCGCACCGTCTCTTCCGCGGCCTCCGTCTTCGAGGCCGTGGACGAACACGCGAGCAGGGCCCACACGGCCCCGCTCACCCACACGCCCCAGCTTCCACGACGAATGCGCATGTCTCAGTAGCAGTTGGAGGCGAACAGCTCGTCGTCCGTGGCGGACACGAACTGGTCATCACAATAGGCGCTCGCCAGAGCGTGGCCATTGCGCACGCAGCCGTCGTGGTTCGTGGCATCCAGCGTGTACTGGGTGTCACCACCGCACCCGCCGCCGCAGCGGCCGAAGCAGTTGCCCATCACCTTGGGGCGCGACCAGTGGTCCGGCTCGCCGCACAGCCAGGTGCTCCCGCTCATGTAGAACTCGTCGCCGCCGCACGACGTGTGGTCGCCGAGCTGGGCGATCTGCTGGTTGCCCGCGAAGCTGAAGCCGCCCTTGTTGCAGTCGTGCTTCGCATACGAGTACCAGTTGTAGACGCCCCCGCAGCTCCCGGTGTTCTTGCCGTTGCAGCGCGCATAGCTGCACAGCATGGTGTAGCCACGGCCCTGCTCGCCCATCACCGTGCGCTGGAGCTCCACGGTGGACGGGTGCTGCGCCCACAGGCCCACCGCGCGACGCAGATACATCGCCTCCGGAGCCGCCGCGTCACCCGTGGGCAACTCGGCGCTCAGCGCGTCGTAGAACGCCGACAGCAGCTCCCGGTCCGCGTCCGTCAATTGCGTGTCGGCCGCGCCCTCGTCCGCGAAGCCATCCATCGTGGACACACCACTGGCCGGATCCAACAGACCGGCGAGCGTCATCCCGCGCAGCCGCACCTCCAGGCTGTACACACCGGGCTCCACCTCGCGCGCGGAGAACGAAACCTCGCCTCCGTCCCGAGCGAAGGTGCCACGCGTGTCGCCAGTCTCGGCGGACAGCGACAGCCCCTCCTGCTTGGGCTGAGAAGGCTCACCGCCCGAACCACCACAGGCCCACAGCATCAACGTCGCGACCGCACAGAGCACCTTGCGCATATCGTTGCATTTCCTCCGGCCAGGGGACTTGGCCCCGAAAGACAAGCGGTGGTACCGGGCGCCCTGCTCCCACTCAAGGCCGGGTGCGTCACATGCCCGTGACTCACACCTCCTGTGTGAAACATGAACCATGTCTCACGGGTGCGCGGAGACCCGGTCCGACTTCAACGCGTACCCGGGACACGGAAGATGGGCAGCGTGCCTGCGACCCGCTCCAGCTCCGCGCCTCCGTCCGGCAGTGACTCCCTCGTACCGACGACGAGCAATCCCCCGGGCGCGAGCCGGGACACGAGCCCCGCCAGCACCTCGCGCTGGAGCGACGGCGCGAAGTACGTGAAGGCGACATTGCGACACAGGATGAGGTGGAACGGCCCCGGCGGCATGCGGGCTCGCAAGTCTTCGTGAAGGAAAATGAGACCCTCACGGTACTCGGGGGTGAGACAGGGCTCGACGGCGGAGCCGGTGAAGACGCGGGGCCGCCAGTCCGGTGGCAGCTCGCGCAGGGTCCCCTGGGGGTAGCAGCCGCGTCGGGCGCGGGCGAGCAGGGCCGCGTCCGCCTCCGTGGCGAGCAGCTCCAGCCGGGCCTGGGGAAAGCGCGGCAGCAGGCCCAGGCGGAAGAGGATGCTCACCGTGTAGGGCTCCTCGCCGGACGCACAGCCCGCGCTCCAGACGCGGAGCACGGGGGAGGACTCGAGCAGCGCGGGGAGCAGCTCGTCCCGCAGCGCATCGAAGACTCGCGCGTCGCGGTAGAAGCGGGAGATGGTGACGCGACAGAGCGCGTCCAGCACGGCCCACTCCTCCGGGTCCGACTCCAGCCGGTCGCGATACGCGGCGAGGTGCGCGAGCCCCAGTTCCTGGAGCCTCCGTCCCAGGCGCTTGCAGACCTGGCCGCGCACCCGGTGGAAACCCTCCAGGCGCAATCGCAGCCGGGGCGCGGCCCACCGCAACAGCTCCGTGCAGTCGTCGACATTCAACGCGCGCTCCTGCCCGGCTCCTTCACCATGTTCGCGTGCCTCCTGCCCGCGCTGGCGAGCCCACCGGGAGAATGTCAGGCGCACCGGGGGACGGGCGAGCGAAGCAGGCCGGGATGTGGCATGACGCTCGGACGTTTGCGATGGAACCCGGAGGAATCTGCCCTTGAAGAGACTGACTGCGCTCACCCTGACGGCGGCCCTGGCGGCGGCCGGCTGTACGCATGGCTCCGCGGCCACCGAGCCCACCCCGCCTCCCGAGCAGGCCACCGCGCCCGCCACACCCGCGCCGGAGGCCACGGCTCCCGCCGCCCAGCCGATTCCCCCGCCCCGCACGGCCGACGTGCTCTCCGGCACCGCGGAGGCCTTCACCGCCGCGTGCACCGCCGACATCGAGCGGGCCCAGGGTCAGGTCATCGCGCTGAAGAAGCTGGACGCGCGCAAGGACGGCAAGGCCGTGCTCGCGGCGTATGACGAGGCGACGGGCTCGCTCATCGCAGCGGCCAACCGCGCGAGCCTCGCCCGCGAGGTCCATCCGCTGCCGGCCTTCCGCGACTCCGCCCGCGAGTGCGAGCAGCGCGTGGACACCACCAACGTGGAGATTTCGCAGGACCGCGGCGTCTATGACGCCCTGTCCGCCGTGGACCTGTCGCAGGCGGACGGGCCGACGAAGTACTGGATGCAGCGCACGCTGCTCGACTTCCGCCGCGCCGGCGTGGACCGCGATGACGCCGTGCGCGCGAAGGTGAAGTCGCTCAACGAGGAGCTGCTCAAGCTGGGCCAGCAGTTCGGCAAGAACATCGCCGAGGGCGTGCGTCAGGTGTCCCTCACGCCGAAGGAGCTGGACGGGCTGCCCGCCGACTACGTGAAGACGCACCCGGTGGGGAAGGACGGCAAGGTGGTCATCACGACCAACTACCCGGACTACTTCCCCTTCATGACGTACGCGAAGGACGGCAAGGCGCGCGAGAAGCTGTGGCGCACCTACCGCCAGCGCGCGTTCCCCGCCAACCAAGCGGTGCTGTCGCAGCTCATCGCCAAGCGCTACGAGCTGGCCACGCTGCTGGGCTATCCGAGCTGGGCCGCGTACACCACCGAGACGAAGATGACGCGCACGCAGCAGGCGGCGTCGGAGTTCATCGACCGGCTGGCGGCGGCCACCCAGGCTCGCGCGAAGCAGGAGTTCGCGGACCTGCTGGCGCGCAAGAAGAAGGACGTCCCGAGCGCCAAGACGCTGGAGCCGTGGGACCAGGACTACTACGAGGACCGGCTGCGCGCGGAGCGCTTCGGGTTCGACTCGCAGGAGGTGCGGCCCTATCTGGAGTACGGCCGGGTGAAGGCGGGGGTGATGGACATCACCTCGCGCATCTGGGGGATTGAGTACCGCCGCGCCGACGACGCGAAGGTGTGGCACCCGGAAGTCGAGGCCTATGACGTGCTCGACGGCGGCACGCTGCTGGGCCGCATCTACCTGGACATGCACCCGCGCGACGACAAGTACAAGCACGCGGCGCAGTTCGACCTGGCGTCGGGTCAGGCCGGCAAGCGGCTGCCGGAGGGCACCCTGGTGTGCAACTTCGCGCGCCCCGGCGAGCTGATGACGCATGACGAGGTGGAGACCTTCTTCCACGAGTTCGGCCACCTGCTGCACGCGGTGTTCTCCGGCAAGCAGCAGTGGAGCGGAATCACCGGCATCCGCACGGAGTGGGACTTCGTGGAGACGCCGTCGATGCTGCTTCAGCAGTGGGCGGGCAACCCCGAGGTGCTCAAGGAGTTCGCCAAGCACCACGAGACGGGCGCGGCGATTCCGGCGGAGATGGTGCAGAAGCTCAACGCGTCGAAGGAGTTCGGCAAGGGCCTGTGGGCGCGGCGGCAGCTGTTCCTGTCCGCGGTGAGCCTGGACTACTACTCGCGCAAGCCGGGCTTCGACACGACGACGGCGCTGGTGGAGCAGCAGACGAAGCTCAGCCCGTTCAAGCACGAGCACCGCCCGGGTACGCACTTCGAGTTGGCCTTCGGGCACCTGGATGGGTACTCGGCCGCGTACTACACGTACCTGTGGTCCTCGGTCATCGCGAAGGACCTGGAGACGGAGTTCCAGAAGAAGGGCTACCTGGACCGTGAGACGGCGATGAAGTACCGCCGCACCGTGCTGGAGCCGGGTGGCTCCAAGCCCGCCGCGGAGCTGGTGAAGGACTTCCTCGGTCGCGACTACGGCTTCGACGCGTACCGCGCCTACGTGGACGCGGCGAAGTAGTCGCGAGTGTTGCTCCTGGGGAGCCCGTGAGTCACGGGCTCCCCTCGTCGTCTTCCTTCGCGAGCGCGGCGTCGAGCTCCGCGCCCAGCGGGTAGATGACCAGGTGCCGTGAGGGCTCGCTGCCGTGGCTCACGGCCTCCAGCGGGTAGCGGCTCACCAGGCGGTGCTGGAGCTTGCGCACCCGGGACTGACGCGGCGCCAGGGCCACGGAGACCCCTTCGCTCAAGGCCCGCTGCACCGCGTGCTCGGCTTCCGTGACGGCATCGCGGACCTCGTCCTCGTCCACGCCCTCCAGCACGTTGAAGAACGCCTTCAGCGTCCGGCGCAGCTCCGTGGAGCTGGCGCGCTTCACCGCTTCCACGCGCGCGCCTGTCTTCGCCACCACCCGCCGCATCCTCGGGTCATTCGCGCGAGAGCGCAGCGTCACC
This sequence comes from Myxococcus qinghaiensis, assembly GCF_024198215.1. GTDB lineage: Bacteria > Myxococcota > Myxococcia > Myxococcales > Myxococcaceae > Myxococcus > Myxococcus qinghaiensis. The sequence continues at coordinate 30,555 of NZ_JAKCFA010000045.1, read as the reverse complement.
ACCAGGTCCGCGGACTCCAGCCGGCTCACGAGCCGGACCTCCACGGGCAGCTCGCGCAGCACCCGGAGCAGCAAGTCGCGGTTCACTCCGTGCGGATAGAGGCGCGTGAGCCCCTTGGTCTCCTCGGCGGGCCAGGCTTCGGCGGACTCGTCGACGCGTCGTGCGGAGAAGCGCGTCGACTGTGTCGCAGGAGGCGCCGATGGGTGGGTCGTGCTCGGAGATTCAGGTGAGTCGATGAGCGCGGGATTCGATGCAGGCTCAGGGATGACAGTCGGCGGTGGGGGCGGTGCATCCACGCCCCTCAGGGGGATGGGCGACGTTACTTGCCCCACCGGACGTCTCACCATCGGGCCGCGTCCCAGCTCCACCGGTGGCAGCGCCTTCGCCGGCTCCACCTCCACCCGTCCCGTCACCGCGTCCTGCCTTCGCCGCTCGCCGCCCACGTCCTTGCCCGCCAGCAGCCGGTCCACCGCCTCCGCCGTGTCGGCGTGCACGCGCACCTCGTCGCGGCTCACCATCTCCACCACGATGTCGAACGTGGGCGGCGCCTTGCGCTCGCTCACCGTCTTCTGGGTGCGCCGACGCCGGGCCTCATCGTCGCTCAGCGTCACCGTGTGCACCCCGCCCACGAGGTCCGACAACGTGGGGTTCAGCACCAGGTTCTCCAACGTGTTGCCGTGCGCCGTTGCCACCAACTGCACACCGCGCTCCGCAATCGTCCGCGCCGCCGACGCCTCCGCCGATGTCCCAATCTCATCCACGATGATGGCCTCGGGCATGTGGTTCTCCACCGCCTCGATCATCACGTCGTGCTGCCGGTCCGGCCTGGACACCTGCATCCGCCGCGCGCCCCCAATCCCCGGATGCGGCACGTCCCCGTCCCCGCCAATCTCGTTCGACGTGTCCACCACCATCACCCGCTTGCCCAGATCATCGGCGAGCACCCGTGCCACCTCGCGCAGCTTCGTCGTCTTCCCCACCCCGGGCCGCCCCAACAGCAACAGGTTGCGCCCCGAGCCGATGAGGTCCTTCAGCATGTCGATGGTGCCGTAGACCGCGCGCCCCACCCGCAACGTCAGCCCCACCACCCGCCCTCGCCGATTCCGGATGGCCGAGACGCGATGCAACGTCCGCTCGATGCCCGCCCGGTTGTCCTCCCCCGGCGCCCCCACCCGCTCCAACACCTGCTGCAGATCCTCCAGCCCCACCGGCGCCTCGCGCAGCCGCACCACCTGGTCCACCAGCCGCGCCTCCGGCGCACGCCCCAAATCCAACACCACCTCCAGCACCTGCGTGGAAGCAAGCGCTCGCACCACCTCTCGCAACCCCTCCGGCAGGACGTCCACCAGCAACAGGAAGTCGTCAGCGACGGCGGTATCGGCACGCGATGAAGTCATGGCCCTTCTCCTCTACCGGAGCCCCGACGCCGCTTCCACGTCATCTCCCGCTTCCTCCTTCGCCCCACCCCAGGCCCCACGCGGGGCAACCCGCTTCACCTCCGCATCCCCCCACACCCCACGCAAGGCCACACCCCTCCCGTCCACCCCTCCCCCCAGGGCGCCCGTCCGTCCACCGTCCAGCGCATCTTCCTGGTGAGCGTCTTGCTTTGCCCCGACCCGGCTCCGCCAGGCGCGGCGCGGTGAAAGGGGGAAGAGGACGTGACACCCAGGCTTCACGAACGAAGGCGCATGCACTGGCTCGCGAGCGCGGGCTGCATCCTGCTGCTCGCCGGCTGCAAGGGTGACTCCCTGCCCAAGGCCCGCGTCCTCCCGGGTGAGGACAATCCCCATGCCCAGAACGACGAGTGCAAGGACGCCTCGAAGGACCCGGGCCGCGTCACCCTGCACCGCCTCAACCGCGCCGAGTACGACGCCACCGTGAGGGATTTGCTGGGCGACACCACCCGCCCCGCGCGCGACTTCCCGACGGATGACCACGGCTACGGCTTCGACAACAACGCGGACGTGCTCAGCATGTCGCCCCTGCTGCTGGAGAAGTACGCCACGGCGGCGGAGAAGCTGGTGGAGACCGCCTGGAGCAACGGCCACCTGCGCACCTGCGTGCTGGACGCAGCCAATCCCGAGCCCTGCGCTCGCGACATCCTCTCCCGCTTCGCACGCCGCGCCTGGCGCCGCCCCGTGGCACCCGAGGAGGTGGACCGGTTGCTGCGCGCCCTCACCCTCGCCCGGCAGCAGGGAGACCCGCCCGAGGTGGGGGTGAAGCTCGCCCTGCGCTCGGTGCTCGTGTCGCCCCACTTCCTCTTCCGCGTGGAGAAGGACCCGGAGCCAGGGGCCACCACGCCGCGCCGGCTCGACGACTTCGAGGTGGCCAGCCGCCTCTCGTATTTCCTGTGGAGCAGCATGCCCGACGAGGTGCTCCTCCAGGCCGCCGAGCAGGGCAAGCTGCGCACGCCCGAGGAGCTGGAGGCCCAGGTGCGCCGCATGCTCGCGGACCCCAAGGCCCAGGCCCTGGTGAGCAACTTCGCCGGACAGTGGCTCTTCACGCGCGCGCTCGAATCGGCGGAGCCGGACCCCACGCTCTACGGCGCCTTCAACGAGCCGCTGCGCAAGGCCATGCGCCAGGAGACCGAGCGGGTATTCCAGGAGTTCATCACCGGAGACCACAAGCTGAGGGACTTGATGGATGTGCCCTTCACCTATGTGAATGACGTGCTCGCCACCCACTACGGCCTGCCCCCGCCCGGCAGCGCCACACCGAAGCGCGTGGACCTGTCTGGCCATCCGGAGCGTCAGGGCATCTTCGGCCACGGCTCGCTGCTCACCGTCACCTCCAACCCGGACCGCACCTCGCCCGTGCAGCGCGGCGTCTGGGTGCTGGAGCAGCTGCTGTGCTCCGCGCCACCGCCGCCGCCGCCTAACGTCGAGGGACTGCCGCCGCCGGTGAACCCTCACATGACGATGAAGGAGCGCATGGCGCTGCACCGCAGCCTGCCCCAGTGCCAGGGCTGTCACCGGATGATGGACCCGCTGGGACTCGCGCTGGAGAACTATGACCCCATCGGCCGCTGGCGGCTGCACGAGGTCAGCGGCGCGCCGGTGGATGCCACGGGAGACCTGCCCGACGGCACCGTCCTCAACGGCGGCGCGGACATGCGGCGCTTCGTCAAGGATGACCCGAAGCTCCCCGCGTGCCTCACCGAGCACCTGCTCACCTATGCGCTCGGCCGAGGCATGGCGGAAGAAGACCTCTGCGCCGTGAAGGAGATGGCGGCGACGGCGGAGGCCAGCGGCGGACGACTCAGCGACTACATCCTCGCCATCGTCCTCAGCGACCACTTCACCTCCCGACGGGGAGACCCGGAGGCCCAGTCACCATGAACAAGAAGCTCTCCCGTCGGACCCTGCTGCGTGGCGCGGGGGCGCTGATGGCGCTCCCCCTCCTGGAGCGGATGGTGCCCGGCACCGCGCGCGCCGCCGAGGCCCTGCCCACCGCGAAGCGCCTGGCGGTCTTCTATGTGCCCAATGGCATCCACATGGCGAAGTGGACGCCGTCCGGCACCGGCCCCACCTGGGAGCTGACGCCCACGCTCTCTCCCCTGGCACCGGTGAAGAGCGACGTGCTCGTCATCAGCGGGCTCGCCAACGACGCGGGCAGGCCGGATGGAGACGGACACCACGCCGCGGGCACCGCCGCGCTGCTGTCCTGCACCAAGGCCTTCAAGACGGAGGGCACCGACTTCCACGCGGGCATCTCCATGGACCAGGTCATCGCCAACCACCTGGCCCGGCAGAAGGCCACGCGCTATCCCTCGCTGGAGCTGGGCAACGACGCGGGCCGAGGCATCGGCAACTGCGACTCCGGCTACGCGTGCCCCTACGCCAACAACATCTCCTGGGCAGGCCCCCGCACGCCCATGGCCAAGGAGGCGCGCCCCAAGGCCGTCTTCGACCGGCTGTTCGCGGGCGTCGACCCCGGGACGACGCAGGCCCAGGTGGCGAAGCGCCGCGCCTATGGCCTGAGCATCATCGACTTCGTGCGCGAGGACGCCACCGCGCTCCAGAAGCAGCTCGGCGCGACGGACCAGCGCAAGCTCGACGAGTACTTCACCAGCGTCCGCGACCTGGAGAAGCAGGTGGACGCCCTGGGCCAGCAGGGGCCCGCCTGCGGCGTCCAGGTCGCGCCTGGCGAAGACGAGGACCCGCGCACCAAGACGAAGGCGATGATGGACCTCATCGTCCTCGCCTTCCAATGCGACCTCACCCGCGTGGCGACGTTCATGATGGCCAATGCCCGCAGCAACAAGGTGTATGGCTTCCTGGGGCTCAGCGGCGGACACCACGCCTACTCCCATCACCAGTTCGTCCAGTCCAACTTCGACGCCCTGGCGCGCATCGACCGGTGGGAGGTGGAGCAGTACGCCTACCTCGTGCGGCGACTGAAGGAGCTGAAAGACGCGACGGGGGCCTCGCTGCTCGACAGCTCGCTCGTGTACTTCACCAGTGAAATCGAGGACGGCAACGCGCACATCCACCGGAACCTGCCGGTGCTCCTCGCCGGCAAGGGCGGGGGCGCCGTCGCCACGGACCGACACCTGCGCGCACCGGGCGTGCCCATCGCGACCCTCTACATCTCCATGATGCGGGCCATGGGCGTCCCCAACGTCACGAGCTTCGGCGCGGACGGCACGGGGGAGCTCGCGGGGTTCGGGGGGTAGGCACAGACCTCATGCACCCGGGGACATCCTGACGCATCATTCAGGTCATGCGTCCGTCTTCCGCCGCGCTCCGCTGGCCTCTGCTCGTCCTGCTCGTTCTTCCGCTCAGCTGCATCCCGGCCTCGAAGCCGGGTCAGCGCAAGTCCTCGACGGCCCAGCGCGCCGCCGCCACCGCGTCCCGGGGACAGCAGGCCCCCGCGCGTGGCACGCCGCAGGAGCCGCGCCCCTCGCCAGCTCCCGCGAACACCTTCGCGCGGGACATGGTGGAGGCGCACAACGCGGCGCGCGCCGAGGCCCGGCCCGCTCCGAAGCCCGCGCTTCCGCCGCTCGTCTGGTCCGATGAGGCCGCGCGACAGGCCGCCTCCTGGGCGAAGGCGTGCAAGTTCGAGCACAACCCGGACCGGGGTGAGTTCGGCGAGAACCTGGCCGCCGCCACTCCCGATGCGTGGGGGACGCGACAGGTGGTGAAGAGCTGGGCGGACGAAGTCACCGACTACGACCACGCACGCAACACCTGCAAGCAGGGCAAGGTGTGTGGCCACTACACGCAGGTGGTGTGGCGCAAGACCGCCGCCGTCGGCTGCGCCACGGTGCTGTGCAAGAAGAACTCACCCTTCGGTGAGGCGTTCCCCACGTGGCAGCTCTGGGTGTGCAACTACACGCCGCCCGGAAACTTCGTCGGACAGCGGCCCTACTGAGTCGCGCCGTCACGGGTACTCCGCTCGCGCACCCTTTCAGTCGCGCCGGACGCGGCGGATAATCCGCGCCATGAACCGCTCCCTCGTCCGACCCCTGCTGACCTGCGGTCTCCTCGCGGCCTGGCTCGCCACCGGCGCCGGGTGCGGCTCGGATGAGCCCTCCGATGACAACCCCTCCAACGGAGACTCCGGCACGCCTGACTCGGGCTCAGGCACCCCGGACTCCGGCTCGGGGGCTCCAGACTCCGGCTCGGGGGCTCCAGACTCCGGCTCGGGGGCTCCAGACTCCGGCTCGGGGGCTCCAGACTCCGGCTCGGGCACGCCTGACTCCGGCTCGGGCACACTGTCCCAGTTCGCCCAGGACATGCTCGCGGGACACAACGCCACCCGCGCTTCGGCGCAGCCCACGCCGAGCCCCGCGCTGGCGCCGCTCACCTGGGACACGGCCGCGGAGACCGTCGCGAAGAACTACGCGGCGAAGTGCAAGTTCGAGCACAACGCGGGGCGCGGCAACTACGGTGAGAACCTCACCGCCGCCACGCCGAACTCCCTGTCTACCCGGGACGTGGTGGAGGGCTGGAGCGACGAGGCCAAGGACTACAACCTCGCCAACAACTCGTGCACGAGCGGCAAGCAGTGCGGCCACTACACGCAGGTGGTGTGGCGCAACACGCAGCGCGTCGGCTGCGCCACGCAGGTGTGCACGACGAACTCTCCGTGGGGCAGCCAGTTCCCCACGTGGCAGCTCTGGGTCTGCAACTACGCGCCCCCGGGCAACTACTCGGGTCAGCGGCCCTACTGAGCCGCGCCCGAGCGTTCAGCGCTCCAACGCGCGCAGCCACGCGGAGAGGGTGTCGAGCGCATCTCTCGTCACCACCTCCACCCCGGGCTGGTCCTCCCGCGCCGGCTCCGCGAGCCAGTGGTCCGCGCGCGGAATCACCTTCACCAGCGCGCGGCCTGGCGCTCCAGGCCGCAGCTTCAGCCCGCGATTGAGCGCCCGCGCCGTGAGCGCCGCGGGCGTCGTCTCGTCGCGCTCACCCAAGAGCGCGAGCACCGGCCCTCGCACGCGGCCCAGGTCCTCCGCCGAGTCGTACGACAGCACGTTGCGCCACACCTTGCGCTGCACCTCCAGGAAGCGCTCCACCGGCAGGCCCTTGAAGGGCGGCAGCGCCGTCACCGCGTACCAGCGCTTGCGCTTGGCCCGCTGGAGCTGGAAGTCGAGCGTCTTCAGCGCGCGTGTCTGCCCTTCGTCCGTGTACAGGCGCGCGTCGTAGAACACGTCGAGGAACTCCGTCAGGTCCACCAGCTCCGGCCCGGTGAGCCCTCGACGACGGCCCTCGTTGCGCATGCGGTGCTGCTCCTGCTTCCACACCGCCCCGCCCCCTCCGGACACCAGCACCAGGAAGCCCACGTCCTCCGGCGCGAGCGCCGCCGCGCGCACCGCCGTCCACGCGCCCTGGCCAAAGCCCATCAATCCCACCGCGCCGCCGACGGCCACCCGCTCGCGCAGCGCCCGTGCCGCCACCAACCCGTCCTCCGCCAGCTCCCGCACCCCGGACACCCACGGCTGACTGTCCCCCGTGGAGCGCCCCGTGCCGCGCGCGTCGAACGTGAGCACCGCGAGCCCCTGCTCGACGAGGAACGCCGGATAGGGCTCCAGCGACTCGCGCGTGCCCTGCCCCGCCTCGTGCAACAGCACCACCGCGTGGCGAGGCGCTTCTCCCGCCGGCAGCCACAGCGTGGCGGACAAGCTGACGTCGCCCGCCGCGCGCAGCGTGAGCTCCTCCGTGCGCACCGGCACCGGCTCCAGCACGAGCGCGCCAGGCGCCACCCCGCTCAACGTCAGCGTGGGGGCGCGCCATTGGGCCAGCGCCGCGGGCCGACTGCCCTCCAGCGACCACAGTCCTTCACTCCGAGGCTCCAGCCGCCAGCGTCGCCGCGAGCTGAAGTCCATCAGGAAGGCCGACGACGCATCCCGCCCTACCCGTACCAGCCCCCCGTCGGGCCGACGCCACACTCCCGCGAAGGGCGGCGGTACGTCGTCCACGACGGGTGCCCCCGCCAGGGCCACGCTTCCGGCGAGCAACAGGCCCAGAGACACCGCGACACTCACGCCAATCCTCGACAACCGCACCTCCCGAAGCCGTGCCTCGCGTTCAAGCCGACCTGGAGCCCGGGAGCAACCCCGCGTCACGCTCACGCGCGCACGTGTGGACCGCCGGACATCCGCTCACCCGCTCAGCGCTTCAGGTGGTGCTCCAGGAACATCGACGTCTCCGCCCAGGCCATCGCCGCCGCGCGCTCGTCGTAGCGCTGGCCAGAGGGGTTGGCGAACGCATGCTCGCCCTCCAGCTCGATGATGCGGTGGCGCACCCCCGCCGCGTTCAGCGCCTCCCGGAACTCCTGCACCGTCTCCGGCGGAATCGACGCGTCCTTCGTCCCGAAGATGCCCAGCAGCGGCGCCCGGATGGAGGCCAGCTCCTGGGGGTCCGTCACCGGGTGGCCGTAGTACATGACCGCCGCGTCCAGCTCCGGCAGCGTCATGGCCGCCCGCAGCGACCAGGTGCCACCGAAGCACCAGCCCAGGCTCCCCGTGCGCGTCGCGCGCACCCGCGCGTCGTCCTGGAGGAACGTGTACGCCGCCTTCAGCACCTGCGTCGCGCGCGCCGGGTCCACCGCCTTGAGCAGCGCCATCGCCTCGTCCGGATTGGCGGCCACCTTGCCCCCGTACAGGTCCACCGCCAGCGCCGCATAGCCGTTGGCCGCCAGCCGGTCCGCCCAGTGCTTGATGTGAGGATTCAGGCCCCACCACTCGTGGATGAGCAGCACGGCGGGCAGCGGCGCCTTCGCGTCAGGGGGCAGGCTCAGGTACGCCTTCGTCCCGGCCACCTCCACCTCCTGGCCCTTGAGCTCCGGAGGCGCGTCCTCGCGCAGGGTGTGCATCGCCTTGAACTCGGCCTCGGAGACCGCGCCCGTGGGTGACGGCTCGCGCAGCACCTCCCGGGGCTTGCCCCGCGTGCAGCCTCCCACCAGCAACAACGCGCCCAGCAGCAGCAACAGGTGACGGTGCATGGTGTCTCCTCGTCGGGCGACTCGCCCGCCCCAAACGAAGAGGGCTGGCAAGGGATTCCCCCGCCAGCCCTCGTGTCTCCTGCTCCTTCAAGAGGAGCGGGGGATGACTACTTCTTCTGCGCGGCCGACGGAGGCGTCGCGGGAGCGCCCGGCGCACCCGGGGCACCGGCGGGAGCCGCCTCGGGCGGCTTGACGATCTCCAGCAGCTCCACCTCGAACACCAGGGCCGAACCGCCCGGGATGTTCGGGGGCGCGCCGCGGTCGCCGTAGGCGATGTCGGACGGGCACACCAGCTTGGCCTTGCCGCCGACCTTCATCTTCTGCACGCCCTCCGTCCAGCACTTGATGACGCCCTGGAGGGGGAACTGCGTGGGCTCGCCACGCTTGTAGGAGCTGTCGAACTCCGTGCCGTTGGGCAGCGTGCCCTTGTAGTGCACCTTCACGATGTCCGTGGCCTTCGGAGAGTCACCCGTGCCCGGGGTCAGCTCCTTGTAGACCAGGCCGGACTCCGTCTTCGAGGCGCCGGGCTCCTTGGCGGCGTCCTCCAGGAACTTCTTGGAGGTCTCCTTCTCCTTCTCCGCCTTCTGGGTGCTGCGCGCGCGCGCCAGCTCCTGCAGCTTCGGCCCGTACGTCTCCAGCTCCACCGCGGGCTTGTCGCCCTTGACCTGCGCGGTGAGGCCCGCCTTGACGTACTCCAGCTCCTCGGGAGTCATGTCGAACACGCTGATGCTCTTGCCGATGGACAGGCCGAGCGCGTACAGCGTCTTCTGGTCCTCGCTCTGCGGGTTGGCGGCCGCGCCCGCGGTCGCCGTCGCCGTGGCACTGCCGTCCTTCGCACCCTGAGGCTGGCACGCCCCCAGGCTCAGCATCATCGCAACCAGACACATCTTCCGCATGTGTTTGCCCTTCCTTGGCTTGCAGCGGCAGCGAACCCGCTGCCAGTCACACTTCCCGGAGGGGCGACTTACTACAGAAACGCGCGTCCATCTGCTCCGCGACACTCGCGACGACGCCTGACTTTGGAGGCCGTTCAATCAGGTGGGATATTTCTCCACCCGGCGTCTTCCAGGGGCTGGACTCAGGGTGACTCGGAGGAATCCTTCGAGGCGAAAGGAGTCTCCAGCCAGGCGAGCAGCGGCTCGCGCAAGGGGCCCAGGCGCTTGTAGCCGCTCATGTCGTCCGGGACGGTGCGCAGCACCTGGGCCAGGCGGTGGCGCCGCTCGGGCGTGGGCACCTCGCCGGCCACTGGGGCCAGGTACGTGTGGATGGTGAAGAGGATGGCACCGGACTCCGGCAGGCGGCTGAGCGTCTGGCGCTCCAGGCGCAGGAAGCAGCGCTCCCCGGCGTTCTGGGGGGTGAGGCCCTCGAAGAGGTGCGCCCACTCCGCCCGCGCGCGGGGCTCCATGCACAGCCGGTCCGTGACGGTGACGGCCCAGTTGCAGCGGGTGACGGTGCGCCCCGGCTTGAGGCCGTCCATCAACCGCAGCGTGGCGGCCCCCACCTGCTCGGCGAAGCGCGGCACCGGTGCGTGCACCTCCAACAAGGACCGGCCGAGCTTCTCGTCCAGGCTCCAGCCGGAGGGAAAGCAGAGCTGCCCCGCCACCAGCGGGAAGCCCTCGCGCGTGCCGTCCAGCACGAGCAGGTCCTCCTGCACCTGTCGGCCCACCCAGTCCAGCGGCGCCAGGGACAGGCTGTTCGCGTCCCCGGGGAGGAAGGTCTCCTCCGTGCCGAGCACCCCGTTGCGCCAGTGCCAGCGTCCGTCCTCGCCTTCGAGCCGCGTGAAGTGTCCGGGCGACTGCTCCGCCATCCGCGTCAGCAAGAGCCGCAAAACCTCCCATTGGAGCGGCTCGGTGCCTGGCAATGCCTGGAAGCGCGATGGGAGATCCTCGCGCAGCAGCGACGCCTTCAACGCCAGCTCAGCCGCATAATGCAGTGCGTCTATCTCGATGAGTATTTCACCCGCCCGCAGGGCGCGTACTCCAAGTGCCATCGCATAGGCGTCCTGCTCGAAGGGGAAGTAGGGCAGCACGTGGGACGCGTCTCCTCACCCGCGAAAAATACAGTCTTAATTCCTTCGCACATCGCACCGCGTCACGAAACCCAGGCGTGGAGGAATTCCTCACCGAACCCTTGAGGTCGGGCCTCGCGGAGACGAGGATTCGCGCATTCCCTCGCCGCGCCTCTCAGCTTCGCACTCGTCAGAGTCGAACGGGGCGCGCATTACCGCAGGAGGAAGCCTGATGAACCGTCTGCCGCTTTCGCGTGTGTCACGTGCCGTGCTCGTCGCCGCGCTGAGTCTGCTCGTCATTCCCGCCTGCTCTGACGACGCCGATGACCGGACGTTCGCGAGCCCGAACCCGGATACGGGCGAGGGTCCCGGCACGCCGGATTCGGGCACGCCGGATTCGGGCACGCCGGATTCGGGCACGCCGGACGCAGTGACCCGGTACCCCGTGGAGTTCTCATGTACCGACGCGCAGCGGACGACGGTGAGCTTCAATCCGGGTCAGGAGCAGGCGCTGCAGAACGCCGTCAATGACCTGGCGCCCTGCACCACGATTCAGCTGGGCGCGGGCACGTTCCACTTCGACAACGCGGTGACCATCCGTCAGGACGGCATCACCATCGCCGGCGCGGGCCGTGGCGCGCAGGGTGAGGGCACCGGTGGCACCGCCAGCACCGTGCTGGACTTCTCCAACGCCGCCTCCAACACCAACGGCCTGGACGTGATTGGCAAGCTGTTCACCGTGCGCGACCTGGCGCTGTGGAACGCGAAGAAGGACGCGCTGCGCGTGGAGAACTCCGCCAACGTGTTCATCCAGCGCATCCGCACGGAGTGGGCGCAGGAGAACAACGAGAACAACGGCAAGTACGGCATCTACCCGGTGAAGTCGCGCTACGTGCTCATCGAGGACAGCGAGGCGTACAACGCGGCCGACGCCGGCATCTACGTGGGCCAGACGCGCTACACCATCGTCCGCCGCAACATCGCGAAGAAGAACGTGGCGGGCATCGAAATCGAGAACACGAAGTTCGCCTACGTGGAGGGCAACACGGCCATCGACAACACCACGGGCCTGGTGGTGTTCGACTTGCCGGGCAACCCCATCAAGGGCACGGACATCCTCATCACCAAGAACATCATCACCGGGAACAACCGCCCCAACTTCGCGTCGGTGACGGCGAGCAGCAGCACGGTGTCGCAGGTGCCGGCGGGCACGGGCACGTTCATCCTGGCGTCGCGCCGGGTGGAGTTCGTGGGCAACACGTGGGGTGACAACAACACGGTGGACATCGCGGTGCTCAGCGGCTTCGCCATTGAACCCAACCCCATCCTGTGGGCGGCGGGCTTCTACAACTTCGCCAGCGCGGACGTGTACGTCCACGGCAACACCTTCACGGGCGGCAGCGGCACCAGCGTGGACAACGGCACGCCGGACCCGGCGCGTCGTCCGCTGGGCGCGCTGGTGACGGGCGTCTATGCCTACGGCAAGGCCGCGCACGGCGTGGACCGCGTGGAGCACGTGCTGTGGGATGGCATCGACCCGGCGCCGCGCAACGAGGCGGTGCCCAACGGCGTGCGCCTGTGCTTCGTCAACAACACGGTGCCTTCGACCACGAAGGCGTCCATCGTGGACCTGGACCTGCAGGCCGTGACGGCCAAGCTCATGTCGGCGGAGCCCGACGTGGCGGGTGCCTGGGCGGAGACGCGCCGTTACGACCAGGGCGCGGCGCCGTTCAACTGCACGGGCTTCAGCCCCGGGCTGGCGCTTCCCTGAGCGGCGGTTCAAGGACTGACTCGCCATGCGCGCGCCGTACATGACTCGCCTGGGCCTCGCCGCGGTGCTGCTCGCCGCGGCGGTGGCCGCCTGCTCCGGTGGGGACGACCCGCCTGGAGCCGACGGCACTCCGGACTCGGGAAACCCCACGCCGGTGGACAGCGGCACCCCCGACGCGGGTGACTCCGGCACTCCGTCCACGCCTGATTCGGGGCCGGACGCGGGTGAACCCGATGCCGGTGTGGATGCGGGGACGGACGCGGGAACGCCCGATGCCGGGCAGCCCGAGGGCACCGTCACCATCCCCAACAAGCTGTCGGAGCTGGGCCTCTTCACGGGGACTCCGGCGACCGGCGACTTCCAGCCCGTGGCGGGCAATGTCCCCTACGAGCTGACCACACCGCTGTTCTCCGACTACTCGCTCAAGTCCCGCACGCTGTACGTGCCCGCGGGCAAGGCAGCGGTGTACTCGGCGTCCGACGTGTTGGATTTGCCGGTGGGGACCATCATCACCAAGACGTTCGCGTTCCCCGCCGACTTCCGGGAGCCGGACAAGAACGTGCGCCCCCTGGAGACGCGCATCCTGGTGCGACAGCCGAACGGCTGGGAGGCGTATCCCTACGTCTGGAACGACGCGCTGACGGAGGCGGACAAGGCCGTGGGCGGCAAGGTGTTCAAGAACTTCGAGTTCATCGACGCCGAGGGCGTGGCGAAGAAGTTCGACTACCTGGTGCCCCAGCGCAACCAGTGCCAGAAGTGCCACCACGTGGTGGACGAGCAGGACAACCAGCAGCTGCTGCCCATCGGCGTGAAGGCCCGGTATCTCAACCGGGATTACGTCTATGGCGGGCAGACGCTGAACCAGCTCCAGCACCTGGCGGACCTCGGGAAGCTGACGGGGTTGCCTCCCGCCATCCAGGTTCCTCGCGCGCCGGATGCCTTCAACGTGGACGAGGCGAGCCTGGAGGTCCGGGCGCGCACGTACCTGGACATCAACTGCGCGCATTGCCACAACCCGAAGGCGCAGCCCGGCATCACCAGCCGGCTGTTCCTGGACATCAAGACGACGGACGAGTTCAGCCTGGGCCACTGCAAGCGGCCGGGCTCCGCGGGCAGCGGCGTGGGCGGTGAGTTCGACATCGTCCCCGGAGACCACGCCACGTCCATCCTCTGGTACCGCATGAACACCGAGGAGTCGGGGAAGATGATGCCGGAGATTGGCCGGGCCCTGCGCCATGACGCGGGCTCGCAGCTCATCGCCGACTGGATTGACGCCATGCCGCCTCGCACCTGCAAGTAGCGCGGGCGCGCATGTCGACGGACAGCCCCTTCCGTGCCAGCGCGGCGCGGAGGGGGCTTTCCTTTTGAGGACAGTCGCCCCGCGTGCCGCATAATCCCGGGCGAATGTCCCTTCCCGCCCTGGCCCGAGCGGCCGGCCTCGTCTTCGCGCTGGCCGTGCTCTCCTCGTGTCGCATCGAGTCCGCCGCGCCCTCCTCCGGCGCCACCCTCTCGCACGAGGGCACGCCGTCCGGCGAGGTCTGGGTCTACACGTCCATGTACCAGCACGTGCTGGACGCGCTGGAGCCGCTGCTGAAGAAGAAGCTGCCCGGCGTCACCGTGCGCTGGTACCAGGCCGGCAGCGAGAAGGTGGCCAGCCGACTGGAGGCCGAGCGCGCCGCGGGCGCCGTGCGCGCTGACATCCTCTCCGCGTCGGACCCGTTCTTCGTCGAGCGGCTCGCGCGCGAGGGCGCCTTCCTGCCCTACGCCTCACCACACGTGCTGCGCGTCCCGCGCTCGCTGCTGGATTTGGACGCGCGCCATGCCTCCATCCGCGTGTCCACCATGGTGCTGGTGCACCGCGAGGACTCGCCGCCGCCGCCCACGTCCTTCGCGGCGCTGGTGGACGGGACGTGGACGGGGCGCGTGGCCATCGGCGACCCGCTCACGTCGGGCACCGCCTTCACGTGGGCGGTGTTCTGTCGGACGAAGCATGGCGAGGGGTACTTCACCGGCCTGCGCGAGCGCGGCGCCATCGTCGCGGGAGGCAACGCGGCGGTGCTCCAGAAGGTGGAGAGCGGCGAGGCGGACGCGGGCGTGCTGCTGCTGGAGAACGCGCTGACGGCCCGCTCGCGCGGCAGCCGGATTCGGGTGGTCTGGCCCACCGACGGCGCCGTCACCATCCCCGGGCCGGTGGCCCTCTTCGCGACGACGCCCAACCCCGTGGCGGCGAAGGCGGTGGTGGACGTGCTGCTGTCTCCGGAGGGCCAGCGCCTCATCGTCGAGAAGGGTGACATGCACGCGGTGGACCCCCGACTCCCGGGCCCGGGAGGTGAGCCCGGCGTGGACACCCTGCTGACGCGCACGCAGCCGTGGACGCCCGCGCTGATGGAGGAGGGCCTCGCGCGCGGCGGCGTCATCAAGGAAGCCTTCAGCCGGGCCTTCTCGCGATGAGCACGTCGGCGCGGTGGCTCGGGTTGTTCGCGTGGCTTGTGCCCCTGGTCCTCTTCGCGGTGGGCCCGGTGGTGCTGCTGCTCGCGCGCGGCGCGGGGGCCCCGGGGGAGCTGGGCTGGGAGTGGCTGGCGTCGGAGTCGGGCGCGCTGGGCAACACGCTGGCCATCTCCGGAGGCGCGGCGGTGCTCGCACTCGCGCTGGGCACACCCCTGTCGCTGTTGCTGTTCCGCACGGACCTGCCGCTGCGCGGGGCGTTCACCGTGCTCTTCACCCTGCCCTCCGCGATTCCCGCGTTCATCTGGGGCATGGGCTGGCTGTCATTGGCCAGTCCCCGCGCGGGCTATCTCAACCGGCTCCTGGGAGAAGGCACGCTCGACATCCATGGCCCGGTGGGCATCGCCTTCGTGGAGGGACTGTCCGGCCTGCCGCTGGTGCTGTTGGCGGGCGCCGCGGCGCTGCGACGCGTGGACCCGGCGCTGGAGGAGGCCGCGCGCGTGTGCGGCGCCTCGCCCGCGCGAGCCCTGCTGACGACGACGGTGCCGCTGGTGCTCCCGTCGCTCCTGTCCGGCGCGGTGATGGTGTTCCTGATGGCGGCGTCCTCCTTCGGCGTGCCGTACCTGCTGGGCGTGTCCGCGTCTCCGCCCACGCGCGTGCTCACCACGCGCATCTATGAGCTCGTCCTGCTCGGCGACGAGGGCCTGGGCCGGGCCTCCGCGCTCGCGCTCGCGCTGCTCCTGCTCACGCCCCTGTCCCTGCTGGCCACGTGGGCCCTGGGCCGCTCCGGCCGCGTGCGCCTGAGCACCGGCAAGGGACTGGCCTCGCGCCCGCTCACCCTGGGCCGCGCGCGCGTCTGGGTCACCGGGGGCGTGGCGGGCACGTGCGCGCTGCTGGTGCTGCTGCCCCTGGCCGCCATCCTGCTCACGTCGCTCCAGCGCAGCTTCGGCGCGAACCTCACGTGGGAGGAGTTGACGCTCTCGCACTGGTCCGGCGTGTTGCTGGAGCCACGCACCCTGCGCGCCACGGGGCTGAGCCTCCTGCTGGCGGCGGGTGCCGGCGTCCTCGTCTGTGGTTTGGGATTGGCGGCGGCGCTGCTCCAGCGGACCTTCCGTCGCCTGGGTGCCGGCGTGGAGGCCGTTGCCGTATGGCCCTATGCGGTGCCGGGCACGGTGCTGGCCCTGGCGCTGCTGCTCGCCTTCTCGCGCGACTGGCGCTTCATCCTGCTGGACAAGGTGGCCTTCGTGCTGGCGCTGGCGCACACGCCGTGGCTGCTGCTCATCGCGTACGCGGCGAAGTACCTGGCCCTGGGGACGCGCAACAGCTCGGAGGCGCTGGCGCAGCTGGACCCGTCGCTGACGGAGGCGGCGCGCATCAGCGGCGCGGGCCCGCTGCGGGCCTTCGTCGATGTGACCCTGCCGCTCCTGCGGCCCGCGCTCACCGTGGCCTTCATCCTGGCCTTCCTCTCGTGCGCGACGGAAATCACCATGTCCGTGTTGCTGGTGCCCGCGGGCTCGGAGGTGCTGGGCAAGCTGCTGTTCGACTTGCAGAGCTACGCGGACCCGGCGGCGGCGGCGGTGCTCGCGTGCGCGTTCGTCGCATTGGTGGTGCTGGGGCAGGCGGTGCTCGCGCTGGTGGCCCGGCGCGCGGCGGAGGTTCGGTGATGGCGGCGATTTCGTTGGAGGGGTTGTTCAAGTCCTACGGCGCCACGCCCGTGGTGCGCGGCCTGAGCCTGGAGGTCCGCGAAGGCGAGCTCGTCTCGCTGCTGGGCCCGTCCGGCTGCGGCAAGACGACGACGCTGCGGATGCTCGCGGGCCTGGAGCATCCCGACACGGGTGTCATCCGCATCGGCGGAGAGATGGTGGCGGGGCCGGGCGTGCGCGTGCCTCCCGAGCAGCGCGGCCTGGGCATGGTGTTCCAGGGCTATGCCGTCTGGCCCCACCGCTCGGTGGAGGAGAACGTGGCCTATCCGCTGACGCTGCGGCGCATGCCGAAGGCGGAGGTGGCCGAGAAGGTGCGCGAGGCCCTGCGCTGGGTCCGTCTGGAGGCACTGGCGACGCGCAGACCTCATGAGCTGTCGGGCGGCCAGCTCCAGCGCGTGGCCCTGGCGCGCGCGCTCGTCGCGGGCCCTCGCGTGCTGCTCTTGGACGAGCCGCTCTCCAACCTGGACGCGGCGCTGCGCGAGGAGCTGCGCGCGGAGCTGGCGGCCCTGCGCGCGCGGCTGGGCACCACGCTCGTCTTCGTCACGCATGACCAGGGCGAGGCGCTCGCGCTGTCGGACCGCATCGCGGTGATGAACCAGGGCGTGCTCGAGCAGGTGGACGCGCCCGAGACGCTGTACCGCGAGCCTGCCACGCCCTTCGTCGCGGGCTTCGTCGGCGGCGCGAATGTCCTCACCGGCGAGGTGCGCGAGGGCGCCTTCCACACCGCCCGGAGCGGCACCCTGTTCCAGCTCCCGGCCGACACGCTCGCTCGCCCTGGGCCCGCCACCCTCGTCGTCCGCCCCGAGGACCTGGCGCTGGGCGAGCAGGGAACCTCGCTGCCCCTCTCCGCTCGCCTGTTCCTCGGACACGCCACCGAGTACCGCTTCCCCGTCGACGGCACCCTGCTGCGCGTGGTGGCGCCGCCACTCGAAGTGCGGCCGGGCCAGACACTCAAAGTCCAACTGCGCAAGGCGCGCCTGTTCTCCGTCGGCTGAGAGTTCGAGAGTCCACGCGGGAAGCGGCCTGGATGATTCCGGACTCATTGCCTGGAGAAGAGGCTCCGACAAAAATCCAGGGTCCCCCCGGTACTTGGAGTCACCGTGTCACGTCACGCCACCCTGCTCGCGCTCCTCGCGCTGTCCCTCGGTCTGTCCGCCTGCACGGAGGAGGATGTCTGTACCGAGATTTCCACCTGCGGACCCTGCGCGAGCGAGTACGTCGCCAATTCCTGCAAGTGGTGCCCGTCCGACAGCACCTGCTCCTCCTACGGTGAAGGCAGCTCGTGCTCGTATTCGGAGCTGAAGGACGACGCGGACGAGTGCGGTGGCACTTCCAGCGCGTGCACCCGCCCGTACTCGGGCCCCTCGGCGGACCCGCAGTCCTCCGCCTTCTGCCAGGCCGCGTACCACTACGGCTGCCAGGGCGACACGGGGAAGCGCAATGACAACTGCCGCGTGTACGCGCAGTTCCAGGCGGACAACCCGGGCATGCCGACCTGCCCCTACTGCCCCTGAAGCTGAGTCGCCTCGCCAGGTGGCGCGCCCGGGAGCTTTCGCTACACCTGGCGGAGCTTCCAGGTGCCTCGCCGGAAGAGCACGGCGGAGACGATGGCCAGCATGGAGAAGGCCACCGTGAGGGCCAGGAAGACGCCCGAGGGCCCCATGCCCCCGGGCCCCGACAGCACCCACGCCAGCGGCAGCTCCAACATCCAGAAACAGAAGATGTTGATGAGGGTGGGCGTGGCGGTGTCTCCCGCACCGTTGAAGGACTGCGTCAGCACCATGCCGAAGGCGTAGAAGAGGAAGCCCGTGCTGATGATGCGCAGCGCGTGCGACGCGTGGTCCACCACCGCCGCGTCAGGCGAGAAGCTGCTTGTCAGCGGCCGGGCGAACACGAAGAACAAGAGCCCCAGCGAGCCCAGGAAGACGGCGTTGATGGCGCCCGCCGTCCACACCGCGCGCTCACCGCGCTCCGGCTGCTTCGCGCCCAGGCTCTGTCCCACCAGCGTGGCCGCCGCGTTGGCCAGGCCCCATGAGGGCAACAGCGCGAAGAGGACGATGCGCATGGCGATGGTGTAGCCCGCCACCGCCGCGCTGCCGAACGTCGCGACGATGCGCGCCAGCACCACCCAGCTGGAGGTGTTCACCAGCGACTGCGCCGTGCCCGCGCCGGACAGCCGCAGCATGGCCAGCATCGTCCCCGGCTCCAGCCGCAGGTGCTCGCGGCGCACCTGGAGCCGCCCGCTGCCGCGCGCCAGCCGGTAGAGCTGGTACACCACGCCGCAGCTGCGGCCGAACGTCGTGGCGACCGCCGCGCCCATGACGCCCAGCTCGGGGAAGGGCCCCACGCCGAAGATGAGCATGGGCGCCAGGACGATGTTGATGGCGTTGGCCAGCCACAGCACGCGCATGGCGATGGCCGCGTCGCCCGCGCCCCGGAAGATGGCGTTGATGAGGAACAGGAGCAGCACGCTGCCCATGCCGCCGAGCATCACCTGGGTGTAGCGCACGCCCTGCTCCAGCACCCACGGCGAGCCGCCCATCAGCCCCATCAGCGGCCGTGCGAAGACGACGCCCGCCACCGAGATGGGGATGGCCAGGAGCGCCCCCAGGCCTATCGCCTGCACCGCCGTGCGCGCGGCGCGCTCCGGGTCCTTCTCACCGATGCGGCGCGACACCAGCGCGGTGGCGCCGATGCTCAGCCCCGCGGCCGCGGCGTAGATGATGGTGAGCAGCGACTCCGTCAGGCCCACCGTCGCGACGGCATCCGCGCCCAGCCGCCCGACGAAGAAGACGTCCACCACGGCGAAGATGGACTCCATCACCATCTCCAGCACCATGGGGACCGCGAGCAGGAAGATGGCGCGCTTCACCGGCAGGCCCGTGAGGTCCCGCTCCGTGCCGTGCATGGCTTCCTTCAGCGACGCCCAGAATCCCACGGCGGGTCCCGACGACGACGGCACTTCCACCTCCGACATTTCCAGCCTCCAAAGCCGCCCCGAAACCCGCGTCCTTCTGGCAGGTAGGAGTCGCCCCGTCCAGGACGCGGGCCCGCGCCAGCGGCTGACCTGGGAGCCCGGCGAGGCGCGGAGGTCCGTGGAGCAACCGGGCAGGTGTGCGCCTGTACTTCATGCCAGGACAGATGTGCGTGGACGCCTTCCGCCCCGTACCGGAGACGGAGTCCCGAGGGGCTTGCCGTCCTGCCTCCAACATCCATCCAGCGCCGCCGGGCCGTCCTTCCGTCGCGAGCCGAGGTGTAGCTTGGGCTCACTCATGGTGACGAGCTTCTCGCGTGTAACGGCCCCCTCCGAACCCAGCCAGGGCGCCGCGCATTTCCGTCTGGCCAGCAGTGCCCGCGTGCTGGGACGCGTGCACCTGGGACCGGGGGTCCACGTCGCGCAAGGCGCGGTGGTGTGCTCTCCGGAAGGCGCGGTTCAACTGGGCGCGGGCTCGTCGGTCCGAGAGAACGCCGTGGTCATCGGCTCGGCCCGACTCCCCGTCGCGGTGGGAGAGAAGACGGCGCTGGGCCCCCGGAGCCTCGTGCTCGGCGCGTCCGCGGGCCACCTGTGCGACGTGGGCGCGGGCGCCATCCTCATGCCCGGCGCGCAGCTGGGAGACCGCTGCCTGGTGGCGGATGGCACGCTGGTGCCCTCCGGCATGTGGGTGCCCTCCGATTCCGTCGTCGTGGGTCGGCCCGCGCGCGTCGTGCGCCGCGTCGACACCGAGGATTTGGAGCGCCTGCGCACCGCTCGCGGCGGCACGCTCACGCTGCCTGAACAACCCCTCACTCCCTTCTTCGCGAGAGATCGCGCCGAGGATGCCCCCATGGGTCAGCTGTATTCCTTCCGGGACAAGCACCCGCTCGTCCACCCCAGCGCCACCTTGTTCTCCTCCTGCGAGGTGACGGGCGACGTGCTCATCGGCCCGGGCGCCATCATCGGCCCCGGCGTGAGAATCGTGGGCGAGTCCCACGTCCCGCTGCGCATCGGCGCGGGCGTGCGCATCCACGCCAACGCGGTGGTGCACCTGCAGCCGGGCGGCTCGCTCGTCATCGAGGACGGGGTGTTCATCGGGCCGGGCTGTCTGGTGCACGCCTGCTTCGTCGGCGCGGGGACGGTGGTGGAGCCGGGCGCCATCCTCTGCGACCGAAGCCGCCTGGGCCGGGGCTGCATGGTGGGCGCGGGCAGCCTGGTGCGCGCGGGGACGCTCTTCCCGGACGCGGCGCAGGTGGATGGCTTTCCCGCGGTGCAGACGGGCTTCCTCTCCGCGCTGCCACCCGCGCCCGTCTGGGCGCTGCGGCCCGAGGACCTGCCGGAGCTGCGGCGCGTGAGCTGAGCACTCCCGGCGAGCCGTGCGAGGCCCCGGCGGGCCGCACGTCACCGCGCGTGCCGTGAAGCCCCTCCGTCCAAATCGTGAAGACAGCGGCGAGCCGCGCGTGGCGGGGCCGCTCGGGCCCGGATGCGCGGCGCCGGACGGAGGGTTTTCACGGCGAGGGCACGATGTGGCAGGCGCCGGGCACCGAAGGGCTTCAGGAAATCCATCGCGGGCGTCGGTACGTCGTCCTGCGGACGTGGGGGCAGGACGGCAAGCCCCTGGTCATCAAGCAGATTCGCCGGGGGCCGCTCGCCGCGGGCTCCGAGCCCATGCTGCGCCATGAAGAGGCGCTCCTGCGCGAGCTGCGGGACGTGGTGCCCGACATCTCCCGCGTCGTCTCGCTCGCCGAGGAGCCCTCGCAGCCACTCGCCCTGGTGCTGGAGGACGCGGGACCGCACAACCTGCAGGAGTGGCTGCGGCGCAAGCCGGTGGGGTTGGACGTCTTCATGGAGCTGGCGCTCCAGCTCGCGGGCATCCTCTCCCGCCTGCACCAGCAGCACGTCATCCACCGCGACCTCAACCCCACCAACCTGGTGATGAGCGCCACCGGCCATCGCCTCACGCTCATCGACTTCGACCTGGCCACGCGCGTCTCCGGGCTCACGCCCTCCGGGGACATGCCGGGCGAGCTGCAGTGGGCCCTGCCCTACATCGCCCCGGAGCAGACGGGGCGGATGAACCGCCTCATCGACCACCGCGCCGACCTCTACTCGCTGGGCGCGACGTTCTACGAGCTGCTCACCGGCCTGCCGCCCTTCACGTCCGCGGACCCCGTGGAGCTGGTCCACGCGCACCTGGCCCGGCCGCCCGCGCCTCCCGCGCTCGCCAACCCCGCCGTCCCGGCCGTCGTCTCCAACATCGTCCTCAAGCTGCTCGCGAAGATGCCCGAGGAGCGCTACCAGAGCGCCGACTCCCTCCTCGCGGACCTCCAGGAGGTCCGCCGTCGCCACGGCACGGACCTGCCGGGTGACTTCGAGCTGGGGCGGCTGGACCTGGCCCGTCAGCTCACCTTCCCGGAGCGGCTGTATGGCCGAGCGCCACAGCAGGTGGAGCTGCGCGCGGCGCGAGAGCGGGTGCGCCAGGGCACCAGCGAGCTGCTCCTGCTGCCGGGCGCGGCGGGCATCGGCAAGTCCGCGCTGGTCCACGAGCTGGCGCGCGACGCGGCGCGCGGCGACCGCCTGCTCACCGGCAAGTTCAACCAGCTCCAGGGCACCGTGCCCTACTCCGCCTTCGTCCAGGCCTTCCAGGGCCTGCTGCGCGAGCTGATGGAGGAGGCCCCCGACGCGCGCGACATCTGGCGTCAGCGCCTGCTCGGCGCCCTGGGTCCCCACGCGCGCGTCATCAGCGACGTCATCCCCGCGCTGGAGGAGCTGCTGGGCCCGCAGCCCCTGCCACCCAGGCTGGGGCCGGTGGAGGCCTCCGCGCGCTTCCACCTCCTCTTCCAGTCCTTCGTGCAGGCGCTGGCCACACCCCGACACGTCCTCATCGTCTTCCTGGATGACCTGCAGTGGGCGGACCCCGGCTCGCTCCAGCTCCTCAAGAGCCTGTGCGGAGACCCCGGCTCGCTCCACGTCCTCTTCATCGGCGCGTGGCGCTCCCAGGAGGTCGGCCCCGAGCAACCGCTGTCGCGCCTGCTGCGCACGCTCGAGGAGCAGGGCGCGATTCCCTCTCACACCTTCGAGCTGCCGCCGCTGGACGTCGACGCCATCTCCGCGCTGTGCGCCGACACCTTCCGCCGCGAGCCCGCGGAGGTGGCGCCTCTGGCCGAGCTGCTCCTGGCCAAGACGGCGGGCAACCCCCTCTTCCTCACGCGGCTCTTGCGCCTGCTTCACTCGTCCGGACTCCTGAGCTTCGATTTGGAGCACGGCACGTGGACGTGGGAGCTGGAGCGGCTGCGCGGCGTGGAGGTGACGGAGAACGTGGTGGAGCTGATGCTCGCCGCCATCCGTCGGCTGCCGGAGCGGGCGCAGGACGTGCTGGAGGTCGCCGCCTGTCTGGGAGACCGGGTGGAGCTGAGCCTCTTGTCCGCCCTGGTCCAGTCGAGCACCGAGGACACCGCGTCCGCCCTGTGGAGCCTCTTGCGCGAAGGGCTGCTCATCCCGGAGAACGAGCCGCAGGGCCCCCGCGCCCGGACGGACGAAGTCACCACGCCAGGGGCCGCGTACCGCTTCGCGCATGACCGCGTCCGCCAGGCCGCGTACTCGCTGCTCACCGAGGACCAGCGCGAGTCCCTGCACCTGGCGGCGGGACGGGAGCTGTTGCGCGGGGCGCGGGGCGACGTGCTCGAGGAGCGCCTGTTCGCGGTGGTGGACCAGCTGTCGCTCGGCGTGCGCAAGCTGGGCAGCACCCAGGAGCGCCAGTCGCTGGCG
Source organism: Myxococcus qinghaiensis (assembly GCF_024198215.1). GTDB lineage: Bacteria > Myxococcota > Myxococcia > Myxococcales > Myxococcaceae > Myxococcus > Myxococcus qinghaiensis. Next base: position 7,441 of record NZ_JAKCFA010000045.1, on the reverse strand, counting down.
GAGCTGCTCTTCCGCGCGGGGCTCAAGGCCAAGGAGGCCTCCGCCTTCGGCGCGGCGCTGGTGTACCTCACGCGCGGCCTGTCCCTGCTCCCCCCCGAGGACTGGGGCCGGCAGCACGAACGAATCTTCCAGGTCCACAAGGAGGCCGCGGAGTGCGCCTACCTGTCCGGCAACGGCAAGCTGGCCGAGGCGCTGCTCCAGACCGCGCACGAGCACGCCGCCTCCGCCCCGCGCAAGGTGGACCTGTACGTCCTCCAGGTGCTGGCCCTGCTGATGAACGGCCACTACGCGGAGGCCCTGCGCGCGGGCCGGGAGGGCCTGCTCCTCTTCGGACTGGAGCTGCCCGAGTATGGCCATGCCCAGGCGCTCGCGGCCGAGCGGGAGCGCGTGGAGCACCTGCTGCGCGGGCGCGCGGTGGAGGAGCTGCTGGACGCTCCGTCGATAGATGACCCGCGCCACCTGGCGTGCGTGCAGCTCCTGTCCGAGCTCGTCACGCCCGCCTTCTTCGTGGACCCGAACCTCTTCTCCTATCTCAACACCCTCGCGCTCGAGCTCACGCTGGAGCACGGCAACTCGCGCTGGGCCCCGTCCGTGTATGCCTGTCAGGGATTGATGCTCGCCAGCGAGGGCAATCCCACGGCCGCCTATTCCTGGTGCCATCTGGCGGTGGCGCTGGCGCGGCGGATGGGGGATGCGCGTCAGGAGTGCCGGGCCCTCATCACGCTGACGCTCAACATCAACCACTGGCGCGCGCCCCTGCGCACCAGCCTGTCGCTCCTGCGCCGCGCCGTGACGACAGGCCTTGCCAGCGGCGACCTCCAGTTCACCAGCTACGCGCTCTCCTCCGTCGTCTCCACCGAGCTGGCCATGGGCACGGAGCTGGTGCGCGTGCTGGGCTCCATCGACACCAGCCTGTCCTTCGCCCGTCGCGCGGGCGTCCAGGTGATAGCGGACGTGTCCACCCTCACCCGTCAGGCCATCCGCGCGCTCCAGGGCCGCACCCACCAGCTCGCCCGGCTGGAGGACGACGACTTCAACGAGCGGGACTTCATCGCCTCCGGGCAGGCGGCGCAGACCAGCATCTACCTGCACGCCCTCTTGAGGCTGCTGGTGGCGTACGTGCTGGGTGACTTCGACGAGGCGCTGCGGATGTCGCGCGAGGCCCTGCCCTACGAGCACTTCGCGCAGGGCTCCTTCCGCAACGTCGACTTCAACCTGCTCACGTCGCTGACGCTGGCGGCGCGCGCCACCCGGCTGCCCGCGGAGAAGGACGCGATGCTGGGATTGATGAACGACAACCAGCGGCGGCTCGGCGCCTGGGCCCGGACGTGCCCGGAGAACTTCCGCCACAAGCACCAGCTCGTCGCGGCCGAGATGGCCCGCCTGGAGGGGCGACACCTGGAGGCCATGCCCCTGTACGACAGCGCCATCGACGGCGCCCACACCCAGGGCTTCCTGCAGGACGAAGCCCTGGCGAACGAGCTGGCGGGCAGGTTCCACCAGCACCTGCACCACAAGCGCTTCGCCACGCTGCACCTGCGCGCGGCCCTGGACTGCTACACGCGCTGGGGCGCGCAGGCCAAGGTGGCGCTCCTGGAGGAGGAGTTCCCGGAGCTGAAGTCCCTGGTGGACCGCCCCTGGAGCGAGCCGGGCGTCACGCAGACGAGCCCCGATGCACCCGGCGCGTCGCTGGACCTGCTCACGCTGCTCAAGGCATCGGAGACGCTGGTGGGCGAGGTGGTGCTGGACCGGCTCCTGGAGAAGCTGATGGCGGTGTGCTTCGAGGCGGCGGGCGCCACCCGGGGCGCGCTCGTCCTGGACGAAGCCGGCGCCCTGCGCGTGAGCGCCGTCGGCGCCATCTCCGAGCCCGTCAGCCTGGAGCGCACGCTCCTCTCCCACGCCAGCCAGGTGCCGACAAGCTTGCTGGAGCACGCCTTCCGCACCGGGGAGACGCTGGTGCTGGCGGACGCCGCGCACCAGGGCCGCTTCACCCGCGACGCCTACGTCGTCCGGCGCGCCGTGAAGTCCGCGCTGGCCATCCCCATCCAACGCCACGGCAAGTCGGTGGGCGTGCTCTACCTGGAGAACGATTTGGCCACCCGGGCCTTCACCCCGGAGCGCGTGGGGGTGCTGCGCACGTTGTCGTCGCAAATCGCCATCTCCTTGGAGAACAGCCGCCTGTTCGAGCAGCTCCACGTAGAGGTGCAGGAGCGCCGCCGCGCGGAGCGGGCCCTGCGCTTCCTGGCGGACTCCGGGCTCGTGCTCGCCGAGTCGCTCGATTTGGAGCAGACGCTCGGCAAGGCGATGAGGCTGGTGGTCCCCTTCCTCGCGGACTGGTGCATGCTCACCGTCGTCGAGCGGGGCGACACGCTGCGCACGCTGGCGGTGGCCCATGTGGACCCGGCGAAGGAGACCCTCCTCCACGAGCTGCTGGAGCAGTACCCCATCGACTGGACGTCTCCACCCGCCATCATCCACGCGCTGCGCACGGGCCAGCCCTTCCTGCGCGCGGAAGTCACCGACTTCATGCTGCACGAGCACGGCCACGGCCCCGAGTACGTCGAGCGCCTGCGCGAACTGGGCTCACGGGCCGCCATGCACGTGCCGCTCATCGCCGGAGGCAAGACGCTGGGCGTCGCGACGTTCATCTCCGACACGCCCGGGCGTCGCTACAACGAGGTGGACCTGGGGCTGGCGCAGGAGCTGTCCCGCCGCGTCGCCGCCAGCATCGACAACGCCCGCCTCTACCGCGAGTCCCAGGATGCCATCCGCCTGCGCGACGAGTTCCTCAGTGTCGCCTCCCACGAGCTCAACACGCCGCTGACCTCCCTGCGCCTCATGGTGCAGACGCTGCTGCGGCACACGCCCCAGGGGCTGCCGCCCATCGCCATCCGCGGCCTGCGGACCCTCGACAGCCAGAGCCTGAAGCTGGCCACGCTCGTGGAGGAGATGCTCGACATCTCCCGGCTCCAGGCGGGACGGCTGGACCTGCACCTGTCGCGCGTCGACCTGAGGGAGGTCATCGACTCCGTCACCCGCCGGCTTCAAGAGCCCCTGGAGCGCGCCGGCTGCGAGCTGCGACTCGATATCGAGGGAGGGCCCATGGTGGGCCGCTGGGACGCGGCGCGGCTGCGGCAGGTGCTCGTCCACCTCCTGTCCAACGCCCTCAAGTTCGGCCCGGGCAAGCCCATCACCCTTCGCGCGCGGGTCGACGCGGACGTGGTGCGCGTGAGCGTCCAGGACCAGGGCATCGGCATCGCCGCGGACCGGCTCGCCCACATCTTCGAGCGCTTCGAGCGGGCCGTCTCCGTGCGCGCCTACGGCGGGCTGGGACTGGGGCTCCACCTGGTGCGGGAGGTCGTCACGGCGCTCGGAGGCACCCTCCACGTGGAGAGCACGCCCGGCGAGGGCAGCACCTTCACCGTGGAGCTGCGCACGTCGGGTCCGGCTGACGCGTCCGCGTGAGCGGAGCGAGACCTGTCCCCCCCCAAAAGACAACACCCGGGTGGCCGCGATGGGCCCCCGGGTGCTTGCTTCAGTCCAGCGATGTGACGTGAAGGACTAGTACACGCCCTTCAGCGTGAGGCCGGTGTAGGCCGAGTAGCCACGCACCATCACGTAGTAGGTGCCCGACGTCGTGTTGGTCAGGGCGCACGTCTCGGCGTTGCCCGACAGGTACGGACGGCAGTTGTAGGTGGTGGTGGTGGGGGCCGCGCCGAACCGGACGTACAGGTCCGCGTCGCCCGTGCCACCGCTGGTGGTGAACGTCACCCGGGTGTTGGCGGGGACCGCCATCGTGTAGTTCGCGGCGGAGGAGGCGGCGCCGGACAGGCCCGTCACCGGCACGTTGTTCTGCAGCACGTTGCCCGTGGGGCCGCTCGTGGTGAACGAGCCCGTCAGCGTCGCGCCGGAGTAGTTGGCGTACGCGCTGATGAGCACGTGGTAGGTGCCCGCCTGGGCGGTGGTGATGGTGCACGTCTCCGCGTTGCTGCTGCTCTCCGACTTGCAGTCGTAGGTGGAGGAGCTGGGCTGCGAGCCGAACCGGACGTACAGGTCCGCGTCGCCCGAGCCACCGGCGAGGGTGAACTTGAGATTCGTGGCGCCGGCCGGGACGACCAGGCTGTAGAACTTCTGGTTGCCCGTGCTGCCGGACAGGCCCGTGACAGGCGTGCCGTTGGTCAGCGGGGTGGACGGCTGGGGCGGAACCGTGATGCCCACGCCCACCGCTTCCCACGCGGCCTTCACGGCATCCTGCGTGGCCTGGTCATAGCCGAGGTCCGCGGCGGCCTGGATGGTCCACGTCTTCGCCTGCGCGAAGGTGGTGGAGGCCGTGTAGATGTCGGTGTTGGCCTTGTACCAGATGCGGGCGGCCTTCTCGACGCCGATGGCCGGCACGTTGATGGTGGAGCGGTTGCGCGGGTGGAGGCCACCCTTGGAGAGCAGCGCGAACGCCAGGTTGGGGATGCCCGAGCTGTAGTGCACGTCCGTGCCGGAGGTGAAGTCGGAGGCGTAGTCCAGCGAGGCGCCGTCCTTCTTCGGGTCATCCATGTAGCGCAGGGCGTCGTTCGCCGTGCCCGGCGTCCACACGTCCTCGCCAATCATCCAGATGGCGGCCGCGGTGCTCCAGGTGCCGGAGGCCCGGCTCTCGCAGATGGCGGAGAAGGTGTCCGACATCGCCTCGTTCAGACCGCCGGACTGGCCGGAGTACGTGAGGTTGGACTCGTTCTCCGTCACGGCGTGGGTCAGCTCGTGGACGGTGACGTCCGCGTCCTTGCCCAGCTCGATGGAGTTCACGCCGTCGCCGTCGCCGTACACCATCTGGGTGCCGTCCCAGTACGCGTTCACGTAGTTGTTGCCGTAGTGAACGGTGCTGATGAGCGTGGCGCCCGCGTTGTTGATGGAGTCGCGGCCGAACAGCGCCTGGTAGCAGTTGTACGTGTACCCGAGCTGGTCGTAGTTCATGTCAACGTGGGCGTCGCCGATGGCGGCCTGGCCCTCGCTGCGCTTCAGGGTACCCGGGGTGCTGCTGCCGTTGTTGGCCGAGTACACGCGGCGGTTGAGCGCCGAGTGGATGCGCGGGTGACGCGCCACCACGCCGGCCTGGCCGCGGGCGTCGACGAACACGTCGTCCACCAGGGGGATGCCCTCCACCTGGGTGCCGACGACGCGCACCTGCCAGGCGAGGAAGAGCTGCTCGTTTTCGTCACGCACGTAGACGAGCTTGGGCTCGCCCTCGGTGGTGATGCCGCTGCCGGCCGTCGCGTTCGCCGCCGCACGGGCCGCCAGGGCGCCGTCCACGCGGGGAACCGCGGACAGGCTCTTGCCGCCACGCGCGGAGCTGTTGGCCGCGTACACCTGGCCGTCGGCGCGAACGTGCAGGATGAGCTCGCCGTTCACCACTTCCAGGCCGTTCAACGTCTGCTTGTAGCGCAGGTGCTGGTTGCCCTGGGCGTCGGTGCGGGCCTTGCTGAGGAACATGTCGTCCGCGCTCAGGCGGAACACCGGGGCGATGTTCGCCAGGGCGGGAGCCGCCGCGAAGGCCGCGTGGCCCACGGACAGCGCGGACAGCGTCCGCTCGACCTTGCCCAGCTCACCCACCACCGTGGAGGGGATGCCATCCGCGTAGACGTCCAGCACGCCCGCGTTCGGCAGCTTCCCGAGCGAGCCCTGGATGTCTCCTTCGGACTTCGCGTCAGGAGCCTTCGTCTCTCCTCCCGTGGACTCCACGCCGCACGCCGTGAGCGCTACTCCCAGCCAGGCCGCGCCAATCGTCTTCAGGACTCGATGAGCCAAACGCACTACCTCCGGTAAAAGACCGGATATTCGTGACACACCTGGAATCAGGATTTCAAATACAAAATGACGAATTCATGTTTCGTTATATTTCACAACCTGTTTCGTAAAGCACATTTACGTGTTTTTCCTTGCTGAGCAAGAAACGGCCAGACTCGGTGCGGGGTGAAAACTCACAGGGAGAATCAGGCGGTAGAAGTCGACCCAGACTGAAACACGGTGGACCCTGTCAGGAATTCAAACGTTCCTTGAGAGGAATTGCTGGCGCGGGAATGAGCCCATGTGACGACTGCTCAGCGCGCCCTGGAACGGGGCCTCCTCGCGAAGCGGGGGCGCCTGCTACAGTGACATACCTGTCCGGCGCAAGGGCTTTCCGCCCGGTGCCTGGGGGGCGCGTGCCATGGGGCATCCCACCGTCGAGAACGAGACGCCGTTCGCCCTGGACTGGATGGGGCTGTGCGACGAGGAGGGGCGCCCGCTGCTCCTGCTGGTGGCGAAAGCGACCTATGCGCTGGGCGAGGCGGGACTCTCCTTGGTGAAGGAGCAGCCGAAGGTGAGCTGGCAGGGGGAGCCCTGGGGCGCGCCGGGGGAGTCCAGCTACCGGTATGAGGTGGAGGGCGCGTTCATCAAGCCGGCCACGGACGTGGTGCTGCTGGGGCATGCGTGCGCGCAGCGCAAGGGCGACACGGAGGTGTTGGTGGCGCTGCAGGTGGGGCCGCTGAAGAAGGCGGTGCGGGTGCTGGGGGAGCGCACGTGGTTCCGGAGCCTGGGGCGGGTGGCGGCGACGAAGCCGCTGCCGTTTGAACGGATTGCCTTGCTGTGGGAGCGGGCCTTCGGTGGGTGGGACAGGACGGACAAGGAGAGGCCCGCCTTCGAGCCGCGCAACCCGGTGGGCACGGGCTTTCGCGCCAGCGCGAGGCACTTCGAGGAGGGGTTGAGGCTGCCCAACCTGGAGGACCCGGCGGAGCCGCTGCGCGAGTGGGGCCAGCGGGTGACGCCGGTGGGGTTCGGCTTCACGTCACCGGACTGGCAGCCTCGGGCGAGGTACGCGGGGACGTATGACGAGGCGTGGAGCAAGACGCGCAAGCCGCTGTTGCCCAAGGACTTCGACCGGCGCTTCTTCAACGCGGCGGCGCCGGGGCTCGTGGCGCCGGGGTACTTGAAGGGAGACGAGGCGGTCATCATCGCCGGCGCGTCGCCGAAGGGGCGGCTGGCCTTCTCGCTGCCAGGTCAGGCGCCTCCCGTCGTCACCGTGGAGCTGGCGGGCACGGAGGACGCGAAGCCTCCCATGCGCCTGGATACCGTCATCCTGGACGCGGACGCGGGACAGGTGACGCTGCTGTGGCGCGGGCATGTCCTGTTGGGAGATGGCCTGCACGACGTGCGGGGTGTGCACGTCATGGCGGAAGGTGTGTCGAAGCAGGAACAGGACTGAGGAGAGACCATGGCCGACAGTGATCATCTCGCGGACTGGGCGGAGAACGAGCACAAGACCGCTCCCAAGGAAGCAGGCTGCCTGTGGGTAACCGTTCAGGGGTGGTGTTGAGGCCGTCGTCGCGGTGTGCAACCCGTGGCGGATGCAAACGAAACCCACTGCGACGCTGGAATCGAAGATTGAACGACTGGTCCACGAGCACCTGGTGGAGCA
>NZ_JAKCFA010000044.1 GCF_024198215.1 Myxococcus qinghaiensis | reverse complement strand
ACCCGTCCGGAAACGGTGCGTCCGCCTGCGGCACAGCGTCCGGGCCTGCCACCTGGAAGCGCGCCAGCTCGTAGTCCGGGCCGAAGGCGCCCTGGCGGAAACCTCCGCGCTGGAGACGCCCCTCCAGGCGCGCGCGCATGTCCACCGTCGAGGACATGTACTCCGCGCCCAGCCCTGCCACCGCGCCCCACGCGCCGCCCTCGCCGGGACGCCCGCCCCAGCCCGCGTTCGCCTGCAACTCGAAGCCTCCCTCCTTGTTGCGGCGGCTCACGAGGACGGCTGTCCCATCCAGGTGGCCCAGCGTCATCGGCTCCGACGTCCCTCCGGCCTTGCCCCAGTCATGCGCCGCCGACAGCGACAGCATGTACTTCATGGGGTACGGCTGGCGGCCGAAGAGGATGTGCTGGATGTCCAATGCGACTTCTGCCCCCATCAGCCGCGCGCCCAGCACGTCCGAGGCGAAGGCCTCCACGTAGAAGGGCCTCAGCATGCCTGTCACCAGAGCCCCGGCTGGGTGGTAGTCGGGGTTGCCCCGGTTGTTGTAGCGGCGCACCAGGTGCCCAGACAGCAGCGTGTAGGACTCAAAGGCCCCCAGCCAAACGAAGTTCGGCGCGTCGCCTCCTATCGTCAGCGCCTGCACCACCTGGCCCCAGTCGGACAGCTCGTCCCAGTCCTCCTTCCGCACCAGACTGGCGCCCTCCTCTGCGCCCCACATCCGCAGTCGCACCGGCGCGCCCAGGTCGAGGTGGAGCATGCCCGGCTTGACGAGTTCCAGCCGCGTCATCACCTGCAAGAAGCCTTCGTCCCTTCCGGCCCCTCTCCGCGGCAGCAACATCCACGTCGTGGTCTCCAGGCTCAGCCGGTTCGCCCAGCGAGAGCCCGAGCCGGACGAGGCCGGCTCCTCCTCAACCAGGGCGTCACCCTCCTCGACCAGGGCGTCACCCTCGTCCATGGAGGGCTCGAGCAGTTCGTCCACCTCTGGCTCAAGGAGGACGGTGTCGTCCTCGACCTTCGCCAGGTCGTCTTCATAGGCAATCTCCTCCGCCCCCCCTGCTCCGGGTAACACCAACAGCAATACGACGGCCCAGCGCATGAACATCGACGTCTCCTGTGAAGGCCCCAGCAACGGGGCAATGGACAGAGGCTTCCCGTTCAGTCCGGCAGGGCGCCGGGCTGCGGGGTGAATGCATTGCACTGCGGGAGTCGCCGGCAGGCCGGCCGAGCCAAGCGAGAGGCAGACGTGTCACGTCACGGCGCCAGGAAGCCCGGCCCCGTCCCAACAGCAGACAGACGTGTCTCGCCACGGCACCAGGAAGGCCTGGCTCCGCTCATGACTCCAAACGCGCGAATAGGGGTGACTGAGGAAGAGTTCCTCAGCGGGCGTCAGGCATGCAGCCCGACGAAACGCAGCCAGCTCCTCGGCGCAGGACGACCGTCAGCACGCGCCTCACGTGGCGGTGCAGGGAAGTCTCTGCGCGGTGCGAGAGCCCAGCGCCTACTTCGAAGCGGATTCATGAAGGTGGATCAGGAGCGTCGCCGTCCAGGCGCTCCTCGCGGCCACCCAGGAAGCGCGCAGTCGCGCGCACACGCTCCAGCACAGTGGGGAACACATCGCCCTCCAGGGCACTCCAGAATGGACTAGACCAATAGGTACAGTCCATTGGACCCTAGATTGACATTCCACACAAGCCCCCAAACGCCGGAAACCCATGAGAGGGCTTGGTGGCAGGCCTCACTGGGTCAAGGGAAGGTGACGTTGCCTAGCGTAATGGTGCGGCGCATATCGGCATCCCAGAGCTTGAGCGTGAAGCTTCCTTGAGGAGACTCGGATGCGGCCTCAGCCTCTACCACTACGCGCTGGGTATCCGCTCCCGATGCGATGGGGCCCGACTGCCACACCTGAAGCACCTTCAGCTCTTCGTTGGCCTTGCCCCTGAGCGACGCCCCCACTGCAGTCCACGGTTGTGCATCCCCTCCATATTTGAGGGTGACCTCAACAGCCACCCTGCGGGCTGTCCGGTATGCATAGACAAGACTCTTGGCTGCTGCCCCTCCTGGGGCCGGGGTCACACTCTCGGTCAGGTTGCGGAAATCAACGCCTCGTCCGCTGAGGACTGCTGTCGAGATGAGTCCTGTCAAGCCATCAGGAGCACTTCGCTCCGCCCGCAGGCGCTCATTCTCCTCTCTGCACTTCTCCGCTTCGATGCGCGCCTGACGGACTTCCTCCTGGTATGTCTCGACGGTCCTCTTGCGTCGATAGACTTCGACATGCGCCTCCGACCGTGCGGGGTGCGCGACCAGGACAAACGTCGCACTTGCCGGGGCCGCTCCATCCTGAAAGCGCACCGTCAGCTTAAGCCGTTCTCCCGCCGAGAGATTCTCTGACGGGATCAGGCGCAAGGTAGTGAGTCCAGCGTCCACCATTGCAAAGCGCTCACGCCCCTCAAGTGTCAGCCCCTCTCGACTCACCTCCGAATCAAAGAGGAACATCGTCGAGAGTCCGGGGCTCACCGCCACTTCAGCCGCTGGCTGAGCATCATCCGAGACCAGCTCGATTCGGCGAACGCTCAGGCCCACGGTAGATGAGGGCGACTGCGCCAGCGCCGCCCCCTCTCCTACGACGAGGAGGAAAAACAGCACGGCCGACACTGAATGATGCACGCGACGTTTCTCCTGGACCAAGCCAGCATCGACACCGCTGGCGACTCACGGGCGTCTGCCAAACGGCGACACCTCACTCAAACTCATTCACGGCCTTGACGTAAAAGCCAGAGTACACGCGCGCCTTGCCGGTATCCCCTCCTCCGTCCTTTATCGCCAGTCCGCGGTCGCGAGAGGAGTCCAGCACCTCCAGGCACACGGCGAAGCTCTCCCCGCGAAATCGCGCCCGAGTCAGTCGGACATAGACGCGGTCGGCAATAACGAGTCGCCCAGACAGCGTGGCCTTGTCCGAGCCCAGGATAATCTGCGCAGTGCCTTCCTTCACCGTTACGTACTTATCGTCCCCCCGGATGAAGCTCGCCCCCGCATCGTCCCCAATGTCCATGCCCAGCATCTTCATGCCCTTGGTGGCGCCCGGCGGGCACGGTTCAGGATCCGGAGCAGGGCGCACCTGGGGACCAGAGCAGGCCAGCGCGCCGCAGAGGGCCGTCGTCGCCAGGGCACTGCTGACGCTCCTCGCGGCCTTCTTGGCAGGCACCGGCGGGGAGGGCGGGGAGTCACTCTTCGTCGTCGTCACGGTGGCGGTCACCTCGGGATGCGTCGCGGGAGGCGCGACGGCCGCAGGTATTGCCTCCGGCCCGGTGGGAGCTGCGGCCGGGGCAGCTTGAGGTTTCTTTGTATATGGCGCTACTTCTTGGCCGGGGACGGCCTGCGGCTGCGGTGAAGCCGTCCGCTGTGAGAAGTACGCCCCATACGCGAGGGCCATGGCCAGCAGACCCGCGCCCAGCACGCGTTCCATCCTGAGACGCACGGGGAACGAGCGCCGCCCCACCTCGACGACGGTGGCCACAGGCGTCGCTTGCGGCGCGGCGTCCGCCTCCATTGCGACTTCCGCTTCCACTCCCGCCTCATGCGCCAAGCCCGGCAGCTCCGCCTCGAGGGGCCGCGCAGCAGCAGTTCCTGGAGCGGCTTGGGACAGCAATGCCGCGGGCGGGCCCTCTCTCGGTAGCTCTGGCCCGGGCGCCTTGCCACGGCGCATCTGGCGCAGGGGCCGCTTCGCCCACCGAGCCAGCGCTCCCGCCTCGCCCTCGGTGGTGGCCGAGTTCGGGCCATACGTGTCGAACAAGGGCGTGTCCCACGCCTCCCCTTCCGCCCCGGACAGGAGTTCTTCCAGGGCCGCACAGACAGCGCTCGCTTCCGGACGCGCAGCAGGGTCCTTCTCCAGCAGCCGTATGCACAACACGCTCAGCCGCTCCGGGACGAAGCGGTTGGCGAGGTGAGGGGGTACCGGCGACTTGCGAATGACACTCTGGACGTACTCCGGGTCCGTCGCCGCGTCGAAGGGCAGCCTCGCCGTGAGGAGGCGGTAGAGGACAGTGCCCAGGGCCCACACGTCGTCCGCGGGGACGGACACGTATCGGGCGCCTCTATGCCCCGCGTGCTGCTCCACGAATAGCCAAGCCTCGGGGGGCCGGTACTCCATCGTCCCGGGCGGCAGCATGGACTGGGTGACACCGGGGGGGGCGCCCTCGTAGTCCCCAATTCCGTAGTCCACCAGCACCGCCAGGCCGTCCGCGTCGCGCACCATGACGTTGGCGTCCTTCACGTCTCGGTGCACCACTCCCGCCGCGTGAGAGGCCGCCAGCGCCCGCGCCACGTCGAGCGTCACCTTCGCAATCTGTCGGGCCGAGGGGTTCTCATCCTTCACCCACGCGCTCAGCTTCCGCCCCTCCACGTACTCCATGGCGATGAGGGCGTAGTCGCGCTCCCCCGCCTGCCAGTAGCTGAAGCCGCGAAGCCCCACCACGTTTGGGTGCGTCAAGCGCAGGAGGATGGAGACTTCCTTCTCCACCCGCCCCTCCACGCGCTGCCGCTCCACCAGCTTCAGCGCGCAGGGCTGCCCGTCGTTCGTCGCGAGGTACACGGTGCCGAAGCCACCCTGGTCCAGGTGCCTCACCACCGTGTAGCCCTTCACCACGTCCCCGGGGGACAGCACGGCCGGGGGGCCGTTGTCCCTCACGGCGACGTCCTCCTGGCGACTCTGTAGGACAGCAGGACTGCGGCCACGCGCATGCGGTTCCCTCCCGGCGCGGGCCCACGCTACCAGAAGCCCAGGGAAATCGCGCGAAGTCTTCTCCCACCTCCGACCACCAACCCAAGAAACTCGAAGCTATCGCCAGGTTGAATCAACTATACCATCAGGTATAGTTTGTTTGAAATGTACATCCACCCCGACATCCGCGGCGGCGTCCCTCCGGAGACTCCTTCCAAACCCCTGTCCAACATCATCGGCGACACCGCGCGATTAGCCCGCCTTCGCGCCAACCTGACGCAGGTGGACGTGGCTCAACTCCTCGACATCTCCCCCGTCGTCTACAACCGGCTCGAGCGTGGACGAATGCTCCCCAGCGTCCAGACGCTGTACCGTCTGTGCCCCGCCCTCCGAACCACTCCCAACGAGTTACTGGGCTACCCCGCCTCGCTACCGCCTGACGTCGTCGCTGACGCCAAGGAGTCCCTGCTGCGTCGTGTGCGCCAGTTGGACGCGCACCAGGCGCTCGCCCTCATCCAACTTCTGCCGGACGTGCGCTGAAGGAATGGTGTTCCCATGACAAATAGCAGTTCGGGTATACTCCCCTGCACCCTATGAACGAACAGCTTGCAACGCACCTTGGCGCCATCGCCCGCCTCGCCCGGGAGCAAATGAGCCTGACGCAGGTCCAAGTCGCGGAGCGCGTGGGGATGGCCTCTGCCGTCTACAGCCGAATCGAACGCGGGCACATGATTCCCAGCGTCGAGACGCTGAAGAAGTTGTGCATCGAGTTGATGGTCTCTCCGGAGGACATGATGGGCCTCACCGAGTCGCCAGACAGAGGGGCTCCCACTCGCCCGGAGGATGACGTCACCTTGCGCCGCCTTCTCTTCCTCGCGCGGAAGCTCGATGCGGCGAAGCTGGACGCCCTCGTCCGCATCACCACCGAGTTGGCCCGCTGACGCAGCACCCTCGGAGGAGGGGCGCCGCCAAACGGCTCGCACCGCCCTCTTCCCAGCGCCAGGCCGCTTGCGGCCGGCGCTCTGGCGTCTCCGAGCAGAGAGCAGGCCTGGCGGGCAGAGCCCCATACCTCGGAGCCCTCGCCACCCGCCTGAGCGGCCCCCGGCGATGACGGAGCGCCTCCCGACGACGGAGGCCCCCCCACTACGCCGCGCAGCGCCCCCGCAGCTCCTCATTCACTTCGGCGAGCCAGTCCTCAAGGTTCTTCTTCTTGAGCTGAAGGCGGGCCACCTCGTCCAGCCCCGCCTCCTCGTCGACACGTCGCTCCCTCGGAGGCTCTGCCTCCAGGTCCTCACGCACCTCCACCGTGAGGACGTCGCCCGCACGGATGTTGACGTTGCGCCACGTCAGGTGCTCGCGGTGCTCCCTGCCCACGGAGCCCCCCACATGGAGCGTCAGCTCAGGGCAGGCGTTGGATTCGTCGTGAGGGCGGCGCACCCACGTCAGCATGGTGGAGAGGACGCCGAAGTCCGGTACCCCCGCGGTGGTGAGGTGCCGGCCATTGCGCAGCACCCGAAAGCAGAGCATCGGCGGCCTACCCTTTCTTTGGGAGCCCAAGCTCGTGCTTCTCCAGCCCATCCGGGTAGATGCCGGCCTCGCCGAACTCCACCTCGTCACGCAGCACCCCTCCCTCGGACACGACACGGGCTACCTCCTTGGCGGCCTCCGCTCTCCCATAGGGCTCGTGGAGCTGGGCGTGGGCGACACCACGCAGTGCATCCCTCATGTCCGCCGCCGTCGCGAAGCGCTCCTCGGGGTTGAGGCGCAGGGCCGTGTGCAACACCGCCTTGAGGTCCTCATTGAGGTGGGCCACCGCCTTCTCGACGACATCCGGCCCGAAGGACTCCATGAGGGCCTGCATCTGCCCCAAGGGCAGAGAGGGCTGCATCTCCGTCTGGAACCGGCTCTCCTTCGCCGCCAACACCGGGGCGTCATGCACCTCGAAGAGGTGTTTGTTCGTCAAGGCCTCCACCAGCAACACCCCCAGGCTGAAGACGTCGGAGCGCGGCGTCAGCCCTTCCTTGCGCAGGTACTCGGGGCTGGCATAGGCAACGTCGCCTCGGAGCAGATTCTCTGGCGACTCCTCCCGCCCCACCAGCAGCGAGTACGCCGCTCCGAAGTCCAGCACCTTCACCTCACCATGCTGCCCCAGCGCAATGTGCCGAGGGCTCACGTCGCGGTGGACAATACCCAGGTGCATTCCCTTCTCCGACGTCAGCGTGTGCGCATAGTGCAGCGCGTCCGCCACCTCCGCGCCCACGTACAAGCAGAAGCCCTCCGAGAGGGGCTTCCCACTCACCAACGCCGCGCACACCAGCGTCTCCAGCGAGGGCCCACCCACGTACTCCATGATGGCGTAGGGTGCGTCCTCCAGCTCATCCACCTGCATATGGAAGACTTGAGCGATGTTGGGGTGGTTGAGGCGAAAGGCCAACTGCACCTCTTCAATCATCCGCGTGCGCTGCATGTACGTGGATGGGCTGGCAATTCGGCGGACCAGACACGGACCGGACAGCGCGCCATCCGCCACGCGCCGCTCCGCCTTCAGCAGTCGCTCGCCACTCGGCCGCACCTCCAACTCCCGCACCGCCTCGTAACGCACGCCCTCCACCTCGAAGAGGAAGCGCGGCGCGCTGGGTGCAGGCAGGTTGGGGACTCTGAGCGGTAACTCTTCCGTCGTCACTTCATCTTCCGGACGCTTCGGCATGGCTGTGAATCCTCCTGAGTGAAGGGTGCGGCCCCACGGGCAACGAGACTCGCCGTCACCGGGCACCTCTCCGGGAACAAACAAGGTCTAGTTGACTAGACCGTCGAATTAACATGACCTTCCTTACCTGTGAAGCCCTCTGACACCCGCAGCGAACAGGTCGCGGCCCCATGAGCGCCTATCCCTCTCCTGGGTGCAAGAGGCCCCAGCCCTGGCTTCGCACGCAGGCTTGGACGGCTCGCAAAGGAAAATGACTCGTGAGTGAAACCGTTGACTGGGGCCCGATTCGCGAGCTGGCACGTCGTGTCTCCACCACAGGAGCGCGCCTGGCCCTCACAACTGAGGCGAAGGCACTGCTGAGGCGCACGGCCTCCGAGGTGGGCATCAGCGACAGTGAAGCCGAGAGCGCGCTCGCCACGGAGGATGGTGCGGTGGGCCTCTTACGTGAGGAGTCTCAGCGCATCCGAGAAGGCTCCCACAGGCTCATGGATGCGCTACACCGGATGTACCAGTACAAAGACAAGGGGGACTTCGGCCGCGCCCGCCAGGAGATGCGGGACGTGCTCAAGGTGGAAGTCGTGCCCCACTACCGCGCCCTCGCCGAGGGGCAGTTCGAAGACATGGCCGACGCGCCGTAACGATGCGCGCGGCGCGCTTTGCCGCCCTCGAGCGACTGGCCGCAGGAGCGCCCTCCGGAGAGGGCGCTTCGCGGCCCAGACTCAGGCGGGCGTCACCTTGTCGAAGGGGCGCACCACCTTCTTGTTATCGGAGACGCGCTCCACCGTCACCGTCTTCGCCTTCGCGTCGACGGCCGTCACCTTCGCCGAGAAGGTGCCCCGCCCCTGCTTGTAGCGCACCTCCTGCCCCTCCGCGTATGTGACAGACGTCGCGGGGCTGGGACTGGAGTTGGGCGTGGCGACCGCCGCTGTACGTCCCGCCGCACGCGGGCGCCCTCGGCGATTCTGGGGCGCGGCCTTCGTCCTCGTGGGCTTGGGCGCGGCCTCCGGCTTCGGCTTCACCCACTTCCGCACGGGCACCGAGGATGGGCGCTTCGGCGCGGGCCCGGTGGCGGGCGCGGGCGGGCGCTTCGACGCGGGAGGAGGCACGGGGGTGCGCTTCGGCGCGGACGACGCGGGATTCGAGCCAGGCTCAATGCCCAGGAACTGAGCAATCTGCTCCAGCAGGTCCAACTGCCGGGCCATCGCCTTCCCCACCTCTTCCGCCACCGCAGCCTGAATGGTGCTCTTCATGTCGTTCTGCATGTGCTCTCGCTCTCTTTCCTCGCGGACCACCCGGCCCGCATATTCTTCAACACCACAAACAGCCTCTTGCACTCACGCTACACCAGGGAGTCCAGGCATTCGGACTCCCGTCTCAGAATGAAGCCCTCACCTCGCGCCAGCGCTCGCGCTGCGCCTCCCACGTCCCCGCGTGTGCAACGGCCCGGAGGACTCGCTCGCTGAGGGGCTCCGCCCCATCCACGGCCTCGAGGAACAACACCTCCTCCTGGATGTCGGGCGCCAGCAACCGCAAGTCCAACAGGTGCGTCACGCGCGCCCGGGTAAAGCCCAACTGGCCTGCGACGTCCGCCGCGCTCGCCACAAGTCCCCGCCCAATGGCGGACTCCACATGGTGCGCCAGGGCCAGCATTCGCGCGACGTGCGCTGGCCGGCGCACCACCTCTCGCGGCGGGGGTGGCGCCCCCTCTCGGAAGCGCACCTTCGAGCGACGCACGCGGTGGAAGTGCGCGCTGACGAGGCCGGCCTCCGCTGGCTGGGATTCGGGGCTCGCGCTCACGCTGCTGCCTCCTCGCGCCCGGGCGCTGCGGCCTCACCGGCATGGGACAGGTAAACGTCGACCTGGCCCGTCGCCTCGTTCACCACCACCCGGCCGACGAGGGCCCGCAGCAGGCGCCCCCGGTTGGTCGCCGTCAGGGCGTCCCACACCGCGTCGAAGTCCGCCAGCGCCTGGGCCACCCACGCCGCCTCCAACTTCTCCCCCTCGGTGGTGTCCAGGGCGCGCTCCACCTCCGCCAGCCGCTTCTTCATGCCGGCGACCTCCTCTTCCGCGGCCGTCAGCTTCTCCTCCAGGAGGCGCCGGGCGGGGCCCTCCAGTTTGGCGAGGGAGTCCACCCACTTCCTCGCCTCCCCGGCGCGCTTGGCCAAATCCCTCGGCAACTGCGTGCGCTCCACACGCAGGGCCTTGCGCTTCTCCTCCAGCCGCGCAGTGAGCCGGGCGTGTACCTGCGCCGCGAAGCCCTCGCCGACGGAGACTTCCCGCAGTTGCGCGACGACGAAGTCCTCCATGGCAGGTGCCGGCAGGGGAGCAGCCCGGCACCCCTGCTTCCCCTGCTTGTCCCGCGTGGTGCAGCGGTAGTAGCGGTACTCGCGCGTGCCCTTGCGCGTGCTGCCGGGCGTCATCGCTTCGCCACACAGGCCGCAGCGCAACAGGCCTCGCAGCACGTAGTCGGGGTTGCGCCCGTGGTACTGGAGGCCGGGGCCCTCCAGCAGGTCCTGCACCCGATGGAAGGTGGCCCTGCCCACGATGGGCGAGTGCTCTCCCGGGTGCATCTCGTCGCCATACGGCACGAAGCCTGCGTACAGGGGACTCCTCAAGAGGCGCAGCACATCCTGCGTCGTCCATTTTCGAGCCGCGCGCGTGGCACCGCTCCGGGCCTCGTGCCGCTTCGTCTTGCGCCCCACCTCGTTGAGGAGGCGCGCCACCGTCGAGGCCTGCTGGTGCTGGAGGTACAGCTCGAAGGCCTCCCGCACCACCGTCGCCTCGTACTCATTCACCACGAGGCGCTTGTCCTTCACGTCGTAGCCCAGCGGAGCGCGTCCCCCCGTCCACAGTCCCTTACGGCGCGCGGCGGCCACTTTGTCCCGCGTCCTCTCCGAAATCATCTCCCTCTCGAACTCGGCGAAGGACATCAGCATGTTCAGCGTCAGCCGCCCCATGGCGTCCGCCGTGCTGAAGTTCTGCGTCACCGAGACGAAGGAAGCGCCCGCTGTGTTGAGGCGCTCCATGACTTTCGCGAAGTCGAGGAGGCTGCGGGAGAGGCGGTCCACCTTGTACACCACCACCACGTCCACCCGGCCTGCGTCCACGTCCTGCATCAGCCGCTGGAAGGCGGGCCGCTCCATGTTGGCGCCGGTGAAGCCGCCATCGTCGTAGCACTCGTCCACCAACGCCCAGTTGGGCTGACGCTGCACGTAGGAGACACAAGACTCGCGCTGGGCGTCCAGCGAGTTGAACTCCATCTCCAGGCCCGCCGCCGTGGACTTGCGCGTGTACACGGCGCAGCGCTTCGCGTCCGAGGGCGCTGGCTTGCTCTTCCTCATTCCCCCTCCGAATTCCCGGGCGTCGTCGGCCGCGTGGGCTCCGCGCTCGAGGCTGTCGGTTGCCCAGTGAAACGCTCCGCCGCAGCCACCAGTCGCTCCATGTTGTCGTTGAGGCGCTTCAACTCACGGACGAGCGCCGGCATCGTCCCCTCGTAGAAGCGCTGCCCCATGTGCGTCTGGAAGAAGGAGGGGCCGCTCATCGCGTCACCGCCTTCTGCTTCGAGGCGCCGTCCTTGAGGCCGAAGAAGCTGTAGCCATTCCAGGCCGTGCCCGTAATCAGCTTGGCCACGAAGGAGAGGCTGCGGTGGAGCTGGCCTTCGTATTCAATGCCGCCCTCGCGCACCGTCACCCGGTGCTGCGCCCCCTTGAACACGCGCGTCAGCACCGTGCCCGGCGGCGGCAGGCGCGCGTCGCGCCCGTCGGCAGCCGGTGCGCTCCCATCCGCAGCGGCTGCGCGCCCGCCCGGAGCGGCTGGAGGAGGCGGCGCGGAGGGCTTCGTCTCCTCCACCTGCCGCATCCGCCAGCGCTCGGGAAGCTTGTCGCCCAGCTCCGCAATGCGTGCCACGGCGCGCGCGGAGAGCCCCCCTTCGGCCAGCTCCTGAATCCGGAAGGCCAGGCGCTTCTTCAGGTAGTCCCGGTTGCGGCTGCGCGTGGGCTCGCCGTACAGCTCCTGGTACTTCGCCGCCAAATCCGGTACGGACATGCTGGCCAGCGCGGCCAGTTGCTGTGGCACGTCCGCCAGTTCCTTACGCGCGACCCGCGAAATCCCCTTCTTCGCCATGGTGGTGTCTCCTTCGTCCGGGGCAGCACGCCCTCGGGCGAAAGCCATGGACGCTCTGTCCCCAGAAGAAGACAAGTCGAGAGTCCGCAGCTCAGCCATGCGCGCTCTCCTCTTGGTGCAACTTCATTACGTGCGGCGCATGCTGCGAATGGCGACGAAGCAACAACTCCCAGAGGCCCTCCGAGAGAATCTCCACTGCGTCCTCGCACCGTTGCTGCGGGGCGCGCCGGGTCACTACTCCGCCCATGGGTCGACCTCATCTACCTCTGCGGCAGCCATGTCTGCATTCACCTCCGGCTCGCCTCCCAACTTCTGGAGTGCGTACATCGTCCGCTTCTTGCGGTCCTGGTTCCGCACCACCACCCGCAAGTCCCCAAAGACTCTGTCCCTCGCCGTTTGCAGCGCTCGGCCCAGCCGGCTCTGCTGCGAGCGGGAGCCGCCCTCGCCTCGCACCTGCAGCATCAGTTCGTCCTTCTCGCAGAGCTCGTTGAGACTGGAGACGAGCACCTCCCCAGCGCCGTGCGCGCCCCACCAGGCCTGCACGAATTCGCGCCAGGACTCCCCTTCGACGTCCGCATTCGCATAAAGCTCGTCGAGGTTGCCGAGGAAGCCCTCCACCCCAGCCACCTTGAGAATGCCGCCCATGACGGCCGCCCAGTGCTCGAAGGAACCCAGCCGCTCGCGCCCCAGGGGCCTCCCCGCGGCAATCCACGCCTGCACGAGCGTCAGGGCCGCACGCACCAACTCGCTCCGGTGCTCCTTCACCCAGAGGATAATCGGGTCATGCTTGAAGCGACTTCGCGTCCAGGCCCTGTCCAGCTTGGGGTCGATGCGGATGCGCACGGAGCGACGGGCAATGTCCTTTGAAAGCTTCGGGTTGTTGCCGGTGAGCATCCACATGGCGGTATTGGGCAGCGTCAGCTTCTGCGTCTTGCCCAGGAGGCGGTCCGTCCAGGAGGTACTCGTCAGCATGGCGGCGAGGGCCGCGGAGGAGAGCGTCGCCTTCTCATTGGCGTTGTCGAGGAGGATGAGGGGGCGCGCCAGGGCGAGTTCGGCGGTGAGCGTCTTTCGAATCTCCTCTTCATTCTCAGGCAAGGTGCCAATGGCGAACGCCCTGCCCGTCGCCACCCACGAGACGAGGTCGCACAAGAGGCCCTTGCCGGAGCCGACAGCGGGCGCCTCCACGACGTGGAGGGGGGTGCAGCCCTCAATCATCCGCCGGACGAAGGGGAGGAGGACGGCGGCGAGGGCATGCGCCTTGTCGCTGAGGTGGGCAAATGGGAAGTCCACGAAGACGTCGTCAAAGAAGAGGGCCCGTGCGGCTGCAACCTCCTCGGGTGTCGGCCGCTCGGACACGGCGCCGAGGTGAAGCGCGGGAGTGGGCTCCAGCCAGAGTCTGTCCTCCGGGTGCAGCCCGGGCGTCAGGAGGAGCTTCCCGTCCTGGCCGAATACCGGCGTGGTAATGACGGCCTCCACTGGGGGAAGGCCCGGGGGCGGGTACGCGAGGAAGTCCCGCGCGACGTCCTTCGGCGGGAAGACGGAGTGCGGTCTGCCCTCGACTTCCGTTACCCACGTCGCCTCCCGGAGGAGGACTCCGTAGACGGCGGCCTCCGTCATCTCCGAGAGAATGGGCGCCTCCTTCTCGGGCTGCGCGAGTTGCACGAGGGCGTTGCCTCGCACAAAGAGTGGCGCCGCCTCATTGGCGAAGCCCTGCGTGCTGGCAGCCCGCATGCGACGCTCATTCGCCTGCACCACCGCTTGGCGCGCCTCGGTGACAATGGCCCAGAGTTGGTGGTTGCCCACGTTGATTTCCGGGCGCGCGGCGGACGCACGGCGCTGCGCCGTGGCCGCCGCCTCCTTCTCCGCCACCACCCCCTTGAGGTTGGCGTTGAGTGCCCGCCTCCGGAGGCCAAACTTCGCCGAAATGGCGTCCAACACCACGTCGGCTCGGACTGCCGTGCATTGCTGCAATGAGGCCAGGAGGGGCGCCAGCGCCTTGTCCAAGTCTGCCTTGGGCGCACTCTCTGGAATGCCATCCAGCAGGTACTCCGGGTATGCCCTCGCGCGTCCGAGGACTTCGTGAAGCGTCGCGGCGCCCTGCGACGCGACAAGCGCGTTGACGTCCACCTTCTCGGTGCCCTGCGGACGTGGAAGCAGGGCGACGCACGCCTCTCGGCCCTCGGCCCAGAGGGCTGCGGCAGTCTCCCGCGCGCCCGCCTCTCCGGCGCCGCTGGCCTCGGCGTCATTGCAAATGACGACGCGCCTCGCGTCGCGCGTGAGCTTCAGCAGCCGAGGAATGTCCTGCTTGCGAAAGCGCGTCGTGGCGGGAGAGAGGCAAGGAATGCCCGCCTGCATGGCGCTGATGCAGTCGGTGACGCCTTCCGTAATCAGCAGCGTGTCGGCCTTGCGTGCCGCGTCCTCGTTGTAGAAGTAGTCGTTGCGGACGGTGGGTGAGACGTAGGGGTGCCGCTCCGAATGGGTGAGGAGCTTCTTGTACTTCGCCTTCTCCCACTCTTCGTCGCCCGTATATTGCGTCGCGCGGGCGATGAAGTAGACGACGCGGCCATCCTTCCAATATGGGAAGACGAGGCGCTCCCGGAAGAAGTCCTCGACGTGGCCGCCCGGCAGTTGGACGAAGAGTCCCGTCTTGAGGGCCGCCTCGCGGCTCGCGCCCATACCCTCTCTCAGGTGCGCGAAGAGGCCGCCGTCTGCCCACCCCAGCTTGAAGCTGTTCACCACCTCGTCGGTGAAGCCGTAGTGCTGTTTGAAGGACTCCTCGCGAATGTTCGCGGGCAGGTGGCGGTGGTAGTAGTCGGCGGCGGCCGTGAGGAGTCGCTCGACGTCGCGGCGCTCCACCAGCGCCTCGAGCTCACGCGCGTGGGACTCGTCATGGGGCGCGGGCAGGGAAATACCGGCGCGCCCTGCCAGTCGGAATACCGCCTCCTTGAAGTCAACCTTCTCCCTCTCCTGGACGAAGGTGAAGACGTCTCCCCCCAGGCGGCCTCCGTTGGAGAAGTCGTGCCACGTCTGCGTGGTGGGCCACACGACGAAGGAGGGCGTCTTCTCGGGGTGAAAGGGTGAGAGTCCCTTGAGGGTGCTACCTGAAGAGCGCAGCTCGACATAGGCGCCGACAAGGTCGGCGATGTCCGTGCGGCTCCGCACCTGTTCCACGAAGGCGCGAAAGCTCATGGGGCCCGAACCTGGGGGCTGCGCCTCGTCGCCACGGGGTACGGCCCTCGACGAACAACGGGCTGACGTGCCGGCCCCTCCAACTTGGCGCCGGGCCGCAGCTGCGCAATGACTGTTGGGAGGCCGAGGACATGAGAGGCAACGCGCCCCTCGTCCCCGCGGCTCGCGGAGAAGGAGTCCTGCATGGGTTGCTTTCCGGGGACGTGTAGACGTGCTGCCTCGCAGCACGCCCTCGCTTGGAGGCTCAATTCACCTCGGGCTGGCGCTCAGCAGTTTCGTTCCCAAAACGCCCGGTACTCGACGGCAACCGCTTCGACGAAGGTTTGCCACTCCTCGCCGCGCATGGCTGACACGTCCCCAACCTGCTGCATTCCGAGGTGGTGGTGGAGGAGGCGCTCCACCCTCTTGCGCGGCATGGTTTTCAGTACGTCAGAGAGGTACTGCACGAGGCGCGCGTTGGGTGGCCTTGCGCCCGCGTCGCCGCGGCGCGCCGCTTCGGCTTGCGTCGACGCGTCCACCCGGAGCCTCGCCAAGTCGTG
Organism: Myxococcus qinghaiensis; assembly: GCF_024198215.1. Lineage (GTDB taxonomy): Bacteria > Myxococcota > Myxococcia > Myxococcales > Myxococcaceae > Myxococcus > Myxococcus qinghaiensis. The sequence goes on along the minus strand of NZ_JAKCFA010000044.1, from coordinate 45,446 downwards.
AAGCGGCAGCCCCTGGAAGGCCTGCTGCTGCTCCGGGGACAGGCGGCGCTCGGGCTGCAGGGAGTAGCGCGTCTGCCACCAGTCCTTCGCGGCCCCGTGACGCTGGACTTCAACGGCCCACGTCTCAAGCCCAAACGTGTGCCGCATGCGCAGGACTTCCTTGAAGAAGGCAATCCCGTACTCCAGCACCTTCACCTCGCGCGTCTCGAAGAGGGCGACGTTGTGGGTGAATCGCAGCACGGGCTTGTGTCCCTCCACCTTCAGCCTCCGGGTGAAGGGGACGAACTTGTTGTCAATGAAAGCCACGTCGCGCGGGTGCGGCTCCCCGAGGAAGACGACGACGGCGCTGTCTCCGTCATTCTCCAGCTTCAGCCAGGCGTCCCCGGCCTCCTTGGGCTGCTTCGCCAACTCCTGCGTGCGGCAGTCCTCCCTCAAGGACTGGGCTGGGGCAGGGCTGGGCGTCTGGGTAACTGGCCTGGGGGAGTCGCTCTCGTCACGCATGTGTGCCTCGGGGCCGGAGGAGGTTGTGGCCGCTGCTGCTGAGAAGCCGCTCCGTCCCTGCAGGGACAAAGGCTCGGGGCCCGCAATCGGGGACATGCTGACGCGCCCGAATTTCCACCGGGGCCTCCGACTCTCCAGGTACTCAGGTTTTGCTGGAGTCCTGGTGGCTTGCCCTGCGTCCGGCAGCACCATGAGGAGGCCGCGGCGGGCCATCCCGCATGGAGGGGCGCTCCTTCATGAGGGCGGCGATGGCCTCTGCTGGGCGGGCCTCATGCCCCTGCCTTGATGTTGCCGAGCACGCTTGTTGATGGTTCCACGGCGTTCCACGGACCGGCTCGTTGATGGGCACTTCCAGCAAGCGCGCGAAACCACGGGAGTCCATCACGAACGTGCTCGGCCGGGTGTCACCGCCGATGATGGCCTCTTCTTGAGGCGATTCCCCTTGGGGAATCGACGGTTGCAGCTTGAGCCGGAGCACGAGGCGGCTCAAGGCTGCCCGGAGGGCACCGCCGCCAGGCGGCCGTAGGGCCTTGAACCGACTCGGGATTCCGGCGTCCATCATCCAGCCGGCTCACCCGTCCATCTACAAGCGTGCTCGGCATCACTTGAACACAGGCGGAGTTCCCACCTCCTCCATTCGGACGCCCACGCTGCGCTCCAAGGCAAGAGGCCACGAGCACTCCACGAGGGGCTGGCCTTACGACTGCTCGGAACGAATGAGGAGTGCGTGGGCGAGGCAACCTTCGCGCCGAAGGGCCTGGACAGCCGCCTTCCCCAGAAGCCGCTCTCGCTCGAACCAGGGCAACCCCAGCAGGACGCACGGGGTGGTGCTCACCGGTGACGCGCAGCCGGCGGCCCCAGCACGACGCGAGGGCAAATAGGACGATGAAGGCGGGGAACAGGAGAGTGAGTCGCCTCACCACCTACATTCTCCCCTCCGACTCTCGCATTCCTGCTGGACTGCCGGACTTCATGCCGGACTTCCCCCGCTGAAGTCCGGCACCCAAAATCGCTGTAACTACGAGGGGTTAAACCATCCTGCCGGACTTGCCGGACTTCCTCCCCCGTCCCGCCCCTCTACGGGGAAATATTTTCTGCGCGCTTCCCTCCCAGAGTATTTTCCCTCGCGTACGTAAAAGTGGCTTTGAAGTCCGGCAAGTCCGGCAGAGTGGCTCAACCCCATGAAGTTGTTACGGAAATTGCTGCCGGACTTCATGCCGGACTTCTGCCGGACTTTGGAGAAGTCCGGCGGCTGAAGTCGGGTGCCGGCCCTGCTTCAACTGGAGGTACAGGGTGCCTGGAGGGAGACCTCGGTACCTCTGGCTTCCCTGCCCTGGTTGCTGGATGCCAGGGACCGGCTCAACGGACCGCATCCGGGTCGGCCAAACGGATCGCGACTCCTGAGCGCGCAGGACTGGCCACTTGCGCCCGGTTGCCCTTCGCCTGCGCGAGGAAGGCGGGGCAAGGGCGAGAACCGTTCAGGCTTCGGCGAAGCGGCCCATTGACGCTCCTGAGCACCCGGGCTGCTTGAGCGGAGCGGGACTTCGATTCGCGCAGGTGCCCCACAGGAGAGGGCGGCCCATGACAGTTCGAAGGCGCGGCTGTCTCGGCGGCTGCGCGAAGCCCGAAGCTGTTCGTCCAGGTGGGCCCAGGGCCAGCGACACTCCCGCGCTCGGGACGATGCCCCTCCAGCAGGCTCTCTTCCCCCCACGCCCCCCCCTTGGGGCGAATCCCAAGAAAGTGAACGGGCTTCATTCCCGAGCTTGTTCACTTTCAGGCCCGTTCACTTTCACCGGACCAAGCCCCACCAGGCCAGGCTCCGCCGTGGAGCTCACCTGGCGCGCGGAAGCACACGCCTGGCGCCGCAGGTCTCGTAGTTTCGCGGGGTTGGGGCGCCAAGCCACCAGGTGCTCGAGCACCGCGGTCCGAGTCCGAACCTGAACTCGCGCCCGGAAGCACACTCCGTCCAGCGGGCCGGACTCCATCGCGCCATTCACTTCCCCGGCTCACCTGCCCCCTCCCCGCTGGGGTCCGCTTGCCGCCCCCTGGCCCCTAGCGCGCGCCCCCGATTCAGCCCCGCGCGCCAACGCCTCCTCTGCGTGGCGCCCCGTTCGTGCGCGCGTGTCCTCCAGCGCTTCGGGCCGCAGGGCTTTTGCTCTCCGTGAGCCCCACGACTCCCCGCGACCGCCCTCGAAGCACCGGCCCTTCGCCCCGCGCGCACCTGGGCGCGCGTGCCGTTACCAGGGCCGAGCCGAATGGCCGGAAACAGGTAAAGGCGGCCATTCGGAGTCACTGCCCCCACGCTGTTTCGCGCGTTTACGAGGCCTCGTGCAGGGCCATAGCGCCGAGGCCAATGGCCGCTTTCCCCAGGTTGGCACCACCTGCTGCCCGCCACGAGCCGCTGCCCCTCCCCAGCCAGCAGCACTGCTTGCCCCGGCCGGGCGCAACGATGCCTACCGATGACGCCAGCACGCCTACCCCGCCTACCTCTGACGCTAGGGTGGGGGGTGGTGCGATTTTTCGTGGAGACGGCCTCGCCGGGGTGTGTACCTAGGGCGCTTTTTGAGAGAGTCGCCTCCCAGAAAGTGAACACCCCGCCCTGTTCATTTCCACTCGGTAAGTGAACACCTCACGCTGTTCACTTTCGCAGGATGTACCTGGTGCAGCCCCCTGCGGCCTCCGCGCAGAGCCGCCCCCCACCGCCTCCGCGTGGCCTCCCGGCCCAACCAGGGGTTCACGCGGGCGCTCAGCGCGAAGGCGGCACGCCCCATCAGCAGGGCAGGTCCTGCGTCACGCGCACCAGTTCGTCGTCCGAGGGGTGCGTGTAGATGACGGTGGAGTCGATGCTGCGCTGGCGCGCGAAGCGCTGGGTGAGGCGGATGTCCTTCGTCCTCCGGTACACCCCGGTGCACGCGGTGTGACGCACGGCGTGGAAGTTCAGGTGCCGCTCCAGGCCCGCGCGCTGCTGCCACACCGCGAAGCCGTGGCGCACCTGCCGCGTGGACAGGCGCAGGCCCTTGCGACTCAGGAAGAGCGGCGCCAGGGGCCCCACGTCATGCCCCTGCGCGCGCTTCACGCGCAGCAGCTTCTCCATCTTCGCGCGCACCGTGTCCGAGAGGACAACCTCCTGGGGGGCCGGGTGCCGGCGGCAGCCCTTGAAGACGCGCAGCAGCACGTGCCGGCGTGCGCGTCCGCGCTCGTTGAAGATGTCGCCGATGTTGAGGGCCACCAGTTCGTGCTCACGGAGGCCCGAGGCCAGCGCGAGGCTGTACAGGCAGTGGTCTCGGAATCCCTCCTTATGCAACCCCGTGGCGCGCAGCAGGAGCGTCACCTCCTTCTCCGTGAGGGTGCGAGGTGGGCGGGCGACAGCGGCATAGGCAGACATGGCGACTCCGTCGTGAAGCGGACGTGGCCATGCATGCTCTGTCGCCCCTACAAGACAAGTCATTAACCCCGCTGCGCATTCATGAGCCGGGCCCCGCGTGGCCTCGGCGTTTCCAAGATCGGAACGCGTACGACGGCAAAGCCTCCAAGAAGCACTACATCGCGAATGGCGCAGTCGGCCTCGCTGCGACGGATACCAACGGGTGGATGAACATCGTCTTCGCCGGTCGCCCCGGCCTGAGATTCGGTTACTCGTGCGAGGCCTACGCCAGCATCGCCGTGCGCACGAAGAGCCCCGCCGAGCGCCGGGCGCTGGCGGCCGAGTACGGCTCGAAGCGGCGGATCTCGGAGGAGCGTGTGGACCCGGCCGAGGTGGCGAGCCTCGTCGCGGGGGCGGCGAGCGCGAGGAGCGACTGGAAGGTGCTCCTGGCGCGGTGCGCGCCGACCAGGAAGCCGCGCTCGACGCTGCAGTTCGCGCACGAGATGATCGCAGCCCGGGACCTCGCCGTTCGCCTGTGACGCGTTGCAGCGAATGGCTGCTTTGGTCGACAAGCGGCTATTGGCGCGCGCCCAGATGGGTCAGTCGAGATCGGCGCCGGCGACGTAGACCAAGTTCGCGCCCGCGCCCTCGGCGAAGAACATGTTCAAAGCGAAGGCGACGGGCGACATTCGATGGAGTTCTGGCGGCACATTCACGTTGAGGCGCACTCGCCAGTAGGGCGTAGCGCCGATAGATGCAAACCGAGCGTCTATCTGGCGAACGAGCTTCGCGAAGCCGTCGGCCGCTGGGGAGCCGGTGCGTAGCGGCGCAACCACGGGGTCCGCGGGGGCGACGGCCATGAGCGCGAGCAGCAACTCGCAGGCATCCCGGAACGGAGTGCCGTACTGTCGCGAGACCTTTTGGCGATGCTCATCGGACGAAACGTCGACCGGAATCCGGCCAAGAAGAGCGTGCAGCGAACGTCGACACGAAGCGATGACGAGCGCGGCGCCGCCCGGAGCGGCGGCCAGAGAGCCGATGAAGCCCGGGTGCCTCCACGCAGCGTTGCCCAGCGCCCTCATCGTGATGCCGGCCAACTGCGCGTCGAACGTGTCGCCCTGGCCATGTCGCCGGAGGCGATCGAGCAATCGGTGGAGCAGCGCCGCGCGCTCACCCTCTCCATCCCCGACAAGCATGGCGAGCATACCCGCCGTCTTCCGATAGAGGGGAACCGGAGCACCTCCGTCCACCGGCACCCGCTCATTACCACCTAGGGCATCGAGTTCGAGCAGCCAGCCAATGACCTCGGTAGGAGCGTCCTCGTGGAGAAGCGCGAGTATTTCGAGCGGACGTGGCATGTCATGAACGCTCAGCTCCGGCGGAAGCGCGTCCAGCAACTGGGCGCGGAAACCGGGGAACATGCGCTGCACGCCAGCCGGAGCTGTTGCAAGGCTTCGCCCCTCCGACCAGCACGCGCGAGTCAGCCCGAAGAGGCGCTTCGCGCTGCGTTCGTCATTGAGGTGATGAAGAGCGCGCGCTGCATCAAGGAACGACTCTGTGCCTGCGCGCTCCCACGGCCTACGTTCGAGCGGCAAGGGTTCCCGCGCCAGCGACGTCGTGGCGTCCTCGCCACCCTTGATCCACTTCGCTTCCACCCTGGCGAACGGAGCATCGTCCGGTGACGCGGGCTCCACGGCGAGTTCGTAGCTGTTGTCGAGACCATACCGGTAGGACAGTCGCAGCCGCGCACGGACGTCGTGCTCGAGAGGGAACGCCGGCGAGTCGAGCCTCGCTTCCCACGCGACAGGACGACGTCCCTGCCGACCGACGAGCAGCGGAAAGGAGAACCACCGGTGTCCGCGCCCCAACGTGAGGGTCTCGGGCACCGTGAACTGCACGGCGTCGCCAAGAAACGGATCGACGAACGTCCCGCGCGCAAGCAGCGGCAGTTCGCCGAAGTGACCGTCGCGCACGACCTCGAGCGAAAGCTCGGGCAGCCATTCGCGCCACGTGAGCGAACCCGTGTCCAACCGGAGCAAGCACTCCCGTGCGCCTTCGGCCAGCGCTTGCGGGAGGGCGACGGTCCGTTGACGCAGCCACGCGGTGAGACGCGAGACCAAGGTGACACGCAGTGCCTCGGGGCCCTTTCGGCTCTTGCCGACGTCGAACTCGACGGTGAGGTCCCGCCTCAGAGCGATCTGCTTGGGGACCTGGATGGAGCTGATGTGGAAGAACACATCCGCGCCGCCCTCGTCGGGAACGACGAACCCGAAGCCCTTGTCTTCGTTGAACAGCTTGATACGACCGGTCTGCCGCCCGGTATAGTGGAATCGCGGGTAGGCACAGGGACCACCGACCAGCACGACCCGCACCTTGCCGAGCGTCGCGAGCGCGTCCTTCAAGCTCCGATCGAGCCGTTCGATCCAGCGAGCTACTTCGTCGTCGAACCACGCGGGGTCCTCGAAGAACTCCACGACGTCGGGCATCGCCGGCTGGCTCGATGGTACCTGGACAAAGATCGAGCCACCGCGCGCCACGAGCGCACCGATCTTTCCGCTGCGAAGTATGTCGTCGACGACGCGCTCCTGGAGTTCGGGCGCCCGTAAGCCGAGTTCCCGTCTCACCAACATCCACGCGTAGGCACGAAGCACATGCGGCCAGCCGAGCGTCTCCAACTGCTCGTCAGGCGGAAGCGGCGGCTTGCGCTCCCAGAAGATTCCTCGCGACGACTGATGCGTCCGAGCGAGCTTCTCGTCGTAGCGCGCTATGAGCACCGTCAGCGAGACGCCGCCGAATTCCGTGTCAACAACGACGACCAACTCGCCCGGTCGGGGTCCGTGATCGCCTGCCACGGAGGCCCAGGACATCGCGGCCGCGACGCTCCTCCACACCGGAACAGGGCGATGGAACGAGGAGCCGAACGCGCTCCGCAGGCTGCGCTGCGAGAACTCGTCGACGGCATCGGGGACCGCGTAGGCAACGCGTGCATCGACCGGCACCTTGAGTTCTGACGCGAGGTTCCCCAGCACACGATCCGCCGCCAAGGCGAGCATCCCTGCGTCGGCCTGCTCGTCCGCGTCCACAACGTCGCCGAGGGCCCACAGCGAGCGACCGGCAGCGCCGATGACCAGCTCACGGTCGGCGCGTCCATCAAGCCAGTCGATGCCGCCTACGTTTCCTGGCAGACCAAGGGCGAGCGCCCACGGAGACGACACGAGAGGCAGTCCTTGCTGCGCGCTGACATGCAGAGAGGCCGTGTCGAGTTGGATGCCGAGCCGTGCGCCGTCCGCCACGCCAACAGCAGTCGGTTCGCGCCCCTCAACGTTCGGGTTCACGTCGCAGCGCTGGAGGATCTGACGAGCCATCTGTGTCGCGAGGGGGGTCAGCCCAGCTAGGTCAGCGTAGGCACGGTCAGCACCTCGAAGCGCACTCTCAAGGCCGTCCACGGCGATTCCGATCCCACGCTGGGGCTGAAGGCGCTCCGACGTGGGACGCACCTCGAATGCGAGCGCCGACACAGACTCCTCCGCAAGGAGCCCGCGCCTGCCCAAGGTGGCGACGTGCACGAGGATGAACTCGCCATCCAAGGAAATGCGGATGCGAAACGCCGCATCGTTGTGCCCAGCGGGCAACACCAGGAAGTGGAGCGGCGGGTTCAGAAACCAGTCAGCACCGACGGCCTCGGCGCCGAGCACCTCGACGCCGAGGAGTTGGTCGTCACCGCGCCCCGTGAGCACACGTCCAAGCGTCTCCGTGACCACCACCCGCTCACGCGTCACGAACTGCGCCGCGACCATCCAGCACAGGAGGACGCGGGTTCGATGGAGGGTGTCTTGCCACGAGCCACGCAGCGCCTCCTCATCGTCGCGAAGCCACTTCCATGCCCGAAACACGCGGGAGTAGTGCGGGTCGCTCAGCAGGACGTTGTTCGCCTGCAGGCGGGTCAGCGTCGGAACGTCGGCGAGGCCGGACCGCCGCATTCGCTCGTCACAGAGGCGAACGCAGTCCTCCAGTCGACGGACGCGATCAGCATCTTCCGCCGTCCCGTCGTAGGCGTTCTTGTTCTCCAGCCGGGTGCTCGCGCGATGGACAAGGAGCTTCGCAAAGGAGCGGAGGAGTCGATTCTCGGTGGTGTCGGCGGATGCGTCGCGCTTCACGCCCAGCGCGTGGGTGCGGCCCGAGAGCTTCTCGCGGATGTTCCTTCCGGGTTGACGAGCGAGCCAAGCCATCGAGCGGGTGTCGACCTCACGAAGCTGATGGAACGGGAGCTGCTCGTGAACCCTGACGATTCGATGCCGATGCCGGTCGAGTAGATGCTCGAGGGAGTCGATGGTGAACTCGGCTGCGCCGAGAAGGCGATCGCGCGGGAACGGCCGACATCCCGTTGCGGTCGCGCCCCGCACGTCGCGCAGGATCTCCGTCAGGGGCCTGGGGAGCGGCTCACCGGTGCGCGGGTCGCCGTGCGCGATCATCGAGAAGATGTGCTCCGAGAGCTGATGGGTAATCCACCAAGCCGCCTCCACCGTCGGCATGTCGGATGCCGCGATGGCGTCCAACTCGTCGAACTCCGGGAGCGGCGGCGGCAACGCCGCCAGCTTTGGAGCAGCGCGGTCGCGCGCCGCGCGGGCCTTCTTCATTCAGCGTTCTCCAGGTACCTCGCGCTGTTCCAGACGAACGCCCCATGTCCAACGCGGCACGCGATGTCGAAGTCCTCGGACAGCCCGAGCCCGAGGGCGGCGCTGTCGAGTTGCTTGCGGATGGGGTCGATGCAGTTGCGCTTCGAGTCGCCAGTCGTCTCGATACCCCGGAGCTTCGGCATCACCTTGAGCACGAGTTGATCCTCGTAGGCACGTCGCAACGTGCGATGTAGCGCGTCCTCATCATTGCGCGTGCGGGCGTCGATCACGTCGGGGTGGTTGGCCATGTAGTACTCGACCGACTGCCAGACGCGGTGACCAAGGGCGCGGCCCACGTATTCGAGCCGCGAGTTGATCTCTTGGAGTCCCTCTTTGAACGGCTTGACCTCGTCCGAGGTGAACGGCGATCGAGTCTGCAGCCACTCGCGCCACGCGCTCTCGGCGAGCAACGGCGACTCCGCGCCGAGGGTGACCTCCGTACGGCTGTGAAGCGTCCGAGGACGTGGGAAGTACAGCAGGTTCGAGCGGTCGATGACCTTGTCAGAGAGCGCCTTCGTCGTCTCATCCTCGTTCATCGTGCCCACCCAGAGGACGTTCCGCCCAAGGCATAGCGGGTACGGCGGCATGCCGGCACCGAGGTCAATGTCGAGCGTGACGTCTCGGCTCTCTCCACGACGCTGCTCAAGGCGGCTGAGGAGGTCGCTGAAGTACTGCTCGACGTGGGCGAGGTTCATCTCGTCGAGCAAGACCAGCAGGAGCCGGTCCGAGAGCCCGTGTTCGTATGTCTCGTGGTTCGGGGCGTGCTGGGCCTGCACCATCGCGCGCAGGACCGTCGTAGCGTTGAAGCGGTTGTCGACCGAGTTGAAGAACCCCAATAGCGACTGCGGGCTGTCCCAGTTCGGCTGGACGGCCAGCGAGAGGAAGCCGAGCCCGCCGAAGCGCGAGTAGAGGCGAGGGAGCTCCGACTTGCCGGTGCCGCTCACGCCGGCGAGCACGGTGAGCGGCGAGAGCTCAGCAGCCTTCAGCGAGGTGTGGAAGGCTTGGACCAAGCGCTTCGGAAAGCGCATGCCGCTGCTCTCACACGCGGCCACGATCCCATTGAGCCAGTCGAGCTCCTTCGGCGTGCTCCCATCGTCGCGCTTGAAGTCCGTGCGCCACGGCTCCTCGATGGCTCCGACGCGCGCGGCTCGCTCCTCGGGGCGCTCATACAGAGCTCGCATCCTGTCGACCTCGGCCTTGTACTTCTCCATCTCGCCGGCGAGCACTTCGAGTCGGCGCTCCGCGACCTCGCGACGTTCCCGTTGCTGCTCGAGATCGGCAACGCCGGTCAGCCAGCGGCTCTGCTCGGCCTTGAGCTGCGTGACCTCACGAACCAGCCTGTCTCGCTCAGAGGTCCAGACGCGCTCCTGTTCCTGCAGGGTGACCAGGAGTTCCTTGTCGCTGGCGCTAGGCCGCCGGAGCAGTTCCTTCTCAAGGTCCCTGATCTTCTTCGCCTGCTGCGCGATGCGCTTCTCGATTTCGGCGGGGTCGTCGCCGAACCGCGCCAAGAGGTCGCGCGACGAAGCCAACTGAGACTCGAGCGAGATGACCAAGTCGCGGTCCCGTCGATGGTCCTCGCGCAGCGCGTCCAACTGGCGCTCCAACGACGCCACCTGGTCGCGGGCCCGCTCCTCGATGGACCGCTCGATTCCAGCCCGGAGCCCCACGAGTTCCTCCTCCTTCCACCGCAGCTCACCGAGCCCACGGTGAAGCTCGGCCTCCTTCTCCTCGAGCCGCGTCCGATCCCGCTCGATGTCCTCCAGCGCGCTCTGCTGCTCCTTGGCGAAGCGCGCTCGCTGCACTACGAGCGCAGCGTCCTGCGCGGCACCTTCGGCCGTGAGCTTCCCCTGGTGGCGCTTCATGTCCGCATCGATCTCTGCGTCGAGAGCGGCGGTGCGGGTTCGTCGCTCATCGGCGAGCCGCTTCTCGAGGTCTTCTATGCCCTTCAATCGAGCGGCGTCCAACTCGGCCTGAAGGCGCTCCACCTCCGCGCGCACCGACGAGTGAGCCTTCGTGAGCCCGGCGAGTGCTTCACGGTTCTTGGCGGCGAAACCCTCACTCGCCTCGATCTCACGTAGAGCCAGGTCACGCGCGCGCGCCTCGACCGAACTCTCCGTTTCCGCCACTTGCTTCTGGCGCTTCGCGACGTCGGCGAGGTCACGCTGAACCTTCGCCTTCGCAGCATCGACCTCGGCGTCGCGTTCCTTGAGCGCATCGGCTTGGCTCTGCGCCTTCTGCTCGCGCTCTTTCAGTGTGCGCTCTCGTGCGTTCAGGGCCTGCTCACGCGCGTCTAGTTGCTTGCGGAGTTCCGCCGCGTCCACGACGAACGCGGTCGTCGTGCTCGTCGGGCTAGCGTCGGCAGTGGTGACTTCCTCGTTTCGGCCGCTCATGGTCTCTCCGGTCTCTGCTTAATCAATTGCTTCGAGCATTGCCCGGACGTCGTTGGCAACCATGCTCTCGATCTCGGCGACTTCGGCTGCGGTGACGACGACTTCATCTCCGTGACCGCGAGCCTCTACGAGTCGGCCCACGTCGAGGAGCAAGGTTGGAATCCGATTAGCGACCTCGCGGAGCGGATGGCCTGACTGCTGCTGCGCTGCGAGCAACTGCGCCGCGACGCGCGCGGACAGGGTCTCCCCCTGGCCATGGGCTGCGCGGCGGATGCGGTTCGCCTTCGCGTGCGAGAGGGATTTCGGGAGCTGCCCCGACGCATCGACGGTGAAGCCCAGTGCGGAGGCGACAGCGGCGAGCTGCGCCGCGTTCTTCTCCCGGTCATTCGACACTGCCTGCGCGACAGAGGCTGGCGTGGGAGCCTCGAGCTCGAGTTCGGCAAAGGCCGCCTCCATCGCGATGGTAGTGGCGACCACCGCGTCGCGAACGCGCGTGTTCAAGGTCTCCGCGGGGGTGGCTGGCGCCCCCGCGAGGAGCTTCACGAGCAGCGCAGCGTGGTGCATCTCAATGACGCGCGTGCGCATGTTGGGGCGCTCGGCGAGCCCAGGGTATTTCTCAGAAGCTTGCTCGGCCCTCGCTCGAACGCGGAGGAGCAAGTCGGCGCCCCAGGAGGGCTGGGCGTATCCTACCTCCAGGTCTGCGGGACCAGCCCCCACGAGCGATCGGAGGATCGCGAACAAGCGGTCGCGCATCTCGGCCGCGACCTCGGCGCTCGGGACAGAGGCCGTATCGTGCGAAGCATCGATCCTGAGCCGACCGATCTCCGCGAAGAACTCGAGCGCGTCAGGTTCGCGAGCCCCAAGGGTCGCGAGCGGGTGGTCGCCGTTGCGCTGGGCCGCCAGCAGCGCCGCCGTCAGTCGGCCAGGGAGCGTCTTGTTGCCGAAGGAGATGGCCCCCTTCACGACTCCACGGGTGACGCTCAGGAGCGGCACCGTACGCTGTGAGGCGTTGAACCCGACCTGCTCCGCGACCCGCCGAAGCAGCGGTGCATTCTCAGACGCGTTGTGCCCCAGCGCTGAGAATAGGCTCGGATCTGGGTACAGCGACACCAACCAACCGAACACGCTCTCAAGGGCCGCGTACGCGTTCCCGAGGAAGTCCTCGATCGGTTTGGCGGTCCGTGCTCCATCCAGTCGTACGTCGGCATCCGCGAGCCGCGTGAGCACGTCCGGAGGGAGCAACTTCGCGGCGTCGCCGAGAAGCCGCGCGACGCGCTCCTTGGCGGCCTTCGTCGCCTCGGCCAGGTACAGCGCGAGGTCACCCTCGTCGACGTGCCACGCCTGACCGGCGACCTTCTCCAGCAACTCTACGAGGCCGTGCTTTCCTTCCTTGGCGAGCTTGGTCACGCCCGGGCGAAGTATGTCGCTGACACCAAGCCCGATGGGATCAGTGACGAGCCACGAACGCTGCCGAGCGTCCTTCGGCAGAAACAGGTACGACGCGACGAAGATCGGCTCCGGCTCGACCTCAACGACACGCAGCCCGCCAGACTTGAGCCCATCGAGCACGTCCTCCGCATCTCCGTAGCGCGAGACCTCGCGTCGGAAAGCACGAACGCGGCGAGCGTGGTGTCGCGCAGCCTTCTGCGCCTCGTAGGCGCTTGGCGAACTAGACCGTGCGCCTGGCGCCGGCCAAATCACGTTCGCGAACACGGTCTCGGGGTTGCCCGGCGTGCCTCGCTGGAATGTGACCTTCGATTGCTTGAACTCGGCATCCACGATCGGCAGGCTGCCTCGGTGGACGCGCGACCAGACGCGTCTGCCGTCGATCCCATCGACGAAGACATAGCCGGCGTCTTCCACCTCGCTGGAATCCTCGTCCTCGTTCATCAGGTGCAGAGCTCGGCGCGTCGGTACGCGCGCTTCATCGAGCATGCCCATGCCGAGAAGTTGCTCCACAACGAAGCCGACCAAATCCAAAGGGAGCGCGAGGCGCCGCGCGATCTCTTCGGCGTCCCTGACGCCCGCACGACACATGTCCAACGCAGCCACCTGAAATGCGTTGAACGGCGACTTGCCCCGCGACGGAAGGAGCACCCTGTAGGCGAAAGCGGGCCACAGGAACCACCGCCGCGTCTCCCTCTTGAATGGTGACGAAGTCGCGCCGAAATCGACGACCGGCGTCGTGCGATCAAATACTGGCGGCATCGCGCACCTCGCTCAGCTTGTGAAACTCGACCAAGGGATTGATCGCCTTCGGCGCGTTGAGCGCGCGGAGCATCCCGTCGTCACCCGTCACGATGAGCAAGCGCTTCTGGCGGCTCATCGCCACGCAGAGGCGGTTCGGCGAGGTGACATGGCCAAAGACGCCGCGCGTGTTGCTGCGAACCATCGAGAGGAACACGACGTCGAACTCCATCCCCTGGAAAGCGTCGACGGTGCCGAAGCGAAGACGCTCAGCCGCGCGTCCATTGGGGAGCAGCAGTTCGCGGTAGGGCTCGACGATTTCCGTGGCGTCGTCGGTGCGAGCGACGATGCCCGCTTCCACGAGCGCGTCCTCGATTGTCTTGACCTGCTGCCTGTAGAAAGAGATCACACCAAAGGTGAACTCGCGTCCCTCCCTTGAGTCCATGAGCCGCTTCAGCTCTGCGACGAGTACTTGCGCCTCGACGGGACGCGACTTGCTTTGTCCCTCTCGCTCCGCGCCAAGCTTGCGCGGCACGCTGAGCCACGACGCCGGCCCGTTATAGCCCGGCAGCGAGTGAACGAAGTCCGATGCCGGACGGGGCGACCTGAAGGCCTCGCCGTGCGGCTTGTAGAACTGCTCGCTGACGAACTGGCCGAGCACCGGATTCATACGGTACTGCTCGTCGAGGGTAACGACGCGGGGAAAACCGTCGCGGTCCTCTCGTTTCTTGAGGTCTTTGAAGAGCCGCTCGAACAGGCTCTCGTTCAGCATCTCGCTCGTGCGCTCCGCCTCACTCTTGCCTGTCGACAGCGCCTCCTCGAGTTCGCGCTCGAGCTCCTGGTCGAGGATGTGAGGGAGCTGGCGGTGATCGCCCACGAGCACAATCCTCCGCTTTGCGCGAGCCATCGGGATGAACAGATCGAGCGGCATCGCGCGCGCGGCCTCGTCAACGACGACGGTGTCGTAGCCCTCCGAGCCCTTCAGCTCTGCGAGTTCCTGCCTTGCCGACTGCTGGCAGGTGGCGGCGAACACCGACGTGTACGAGATGACGGCGCGCTTGACGGCTTCGGGGTCTCCTTCGAGCGTGGCAAGGAATCTCCACGTCGCCTCATCCGCCGCATCTCGCGAGGTGTTCTGGCGCTGCTCGAGGTGGTTGCGAACCTCGCTCAGCAGGTCGAGGACGTCGGTCCGTACACGCGGGATGGTGTCCTCGGTGCGATCTGGAGGGAGCAGTTCGAGCAACAGCCGTCTGCGAAGTGCTCGGAGGTCGTCGAGGAACGGCGGGTGCCCGTGACCGCTCCAGCGCGCGGTGGCCTCAAGCAGTGTTCTCGCCTGCTCGTCTCGCCGCGCCGCACGAGCGAGTTCGCGCGCGAGTCGATCCGCGTTGCGCGCCCCATCATCCGCGAAGGAGCGTGCGTCGCAACGCAGCGCGCGCAGGCAGCGCACGAGTCGCTCGTGGTCTGGGTCACCACCACGTGCAGCACGAGCCCGCTCGGAAAGCTCGCGAGCCAGCGCGACAACGCGGTCGACGAGCGCTGCGGGCACCGTCCCCTGGACGCGGCTCGCGACCCGGTGGAGCAAGGACGCGGTGTGTTCCAGCGTGCCAGGCGCCAATAGGTAGCCATGCACCAGTTCGGAGAGTTCCTTCTGTTGGGCCGACGCGGGTCGGGGGGGAAGGTTCTTGCGGAGCTCCGCGCTGCGCTCGCTGCACCACCGGTCGATCGTGGCGTCGACACGGTCGGCATCCGCAGTGCTGTTCGACCGCCCGCCGAACTTGATGGGCGGGAGCCCATTCACGTTCATCCGCTGGATCGCGTTCTCGACCGCGTCGTGCTGGAAGCCGCTCAGCAGTAGGCGCCCCTGTACGCCGTCTTGCGTGTCCCAGACCTCTTGCAGACGCTCTACGAGGGCGACGATGACCGTCGTCTTCCCGGTTCCCGGCGGGCCCTGGATGAGCGCGATGTCTGGGGTGTTCAGCGCGACGTGAAGTGCGCGCTCCTGCGTTGGCGTGGGGCTACGCATGCCGAACACCTTTCGCCTCACGTTGGGCGTCACCGGAGCGATCGTTCCGCGACGAGGCGTTTCCACGGGGCGCTCTTCGAGCAGCAGCCCGAGTTGGGGCATCGGGCAGCGCGCCTCACGAATGGCGCTCTCGGCCTCTGCTCGGCGCTTGAGCCTCGTCTTGTCTCCGTGAAGCGAGACGATCAGCGCGCCCGTGTCCGGCGGGTTACCCTCGTCGTTTCGTCGCTGGGCCAGCGTGACGGTGCGGTCTCGCCGATGGAGTTCCACTCGCCCATCGAAGGTCGCGGGCGACGGCGCATCCTTCGCGCGAGGCTGGGCCTCGTACTCGGCCCACGACATCTCGCGCGTGAGCACCTCGGGGACCTCACCGACGGCCTCGATACCGAGTCCTTGCTCCTCGGTGAGCGTCCGCTTGAACAGCTCTGCGTCGTCGAGGGTGCAGTCGCTCGCCAGGGAGAAGCGGTACCAGCCATCGGGGAGCGACTCGACATGGTCGTACTTGAGCCAACGAGCCCTTCGAGCCCTGCGCAGCGCCGCTTCGTTCTCCATCGCGCCGTAGCGACTCCACAGGTCCAAGAAGCTCGACCTGGAGGTGACAAGCGACGAGAGCTGGGCTGCCGCGTCGACGCGGAGCTTGCCCGCGACGGTAGCGTCGACGAACCGAACGACACCCGACACCAGCGCGAGTTGCTCTCCACCTTGACCTCTTCCGCGCGCCACGAGGTCAACGAGCAGACCCTCGGTCGAGTCCGGTCGCTTTACCCTTCGAATGAAGGCGCGCGCCGTGCGGCCAAACAGTGCGAACGCCCCGGCGTTGAGCTCGGCGGTCGCGAATCCTCGCCTGCCGTTGTCGCCAGTAAGGAGGAACTGCTCGTCCAACCACTGGAGCGCGCGGTCAGGAGCGGCGAGCCTGCGATCGATGCGCTCAAGCGCCTCGAGCACTTTTTCATCGACGCCGAGGTCGATCGGCGGCAGCGCGAGGGCGTGCAGAAAGGTGTGGACTTGGAGCGTGAGCACCTGGGGACCGGCGTCCACGAGCCATGCGATGCGGGGGAGGTGCCGCGTGCAGAGGTCTGAGAGTGCGATCTCATGCTTGCGACCATCGCCCTGGATGCCCAAGACGTCCGGGCCAACCCGTAGCGTTGCCTGCGCCTCGCGCTCGGAGAACTGGAGCAGCCCCTCGGTGCCGGGCACGGCAGCGCTCGGCAGCGCCCCACTCGACGACGTCCACCGGAGGCGAAGGACCTCAGTCTGGCCATAGGGAACCTGATCGAGCTTCACGCTCCCTCCGAGTAGAGCCGAAGAACCGCCATGCGGTGCGGGCGGTCCAGCGGGCCGAAGTGCAGGAACGCTTCGCTCCCGGCCTTGGGCAACGGAAGCTTGAGTTCGGCGGCCAGGCGTTGCGTGCGCCCTCCAAGGACGACGTGGACCTCGTTGTTCGAGAGGGCTTCGAGGGCGATGCCACTCTTCAGGACTCGAACGCGGAGCACTGGTGCGTCCTCGGCGTCGGCGAGCACCGGCTCGACGACGTGTCGGAGGACGAGGCTGTCCTTCCTGACGTCGAGCATCTTGTGCCAGACGGCGCGCGTGCTCACCGCAGACGCGCCGGCGTCGTCGATTTCGGGGTCCCAGCGGTTCACCTGCATGTGGATGAACGACGCACGCGGGCTCGCCGTGCAGAATTGACAACTGCCCGCGGTCACGTCGAACGTGGAGCCGCAGCCCTTGCAGGAGACGACCCGGTCCGCCGCGCGCCGCAGGACATCGGCCCACTCGGACATACTCGGTCGGGCTGTGCGGTCCGTCCGACCAGCTTCGAAGGTCCTCTGAAAGAGCTCGCGAACAGGCTTGGAGAGGACGAGGTGCCGTGCAATCCCCTTGCTGGTGCGGTTGGAGCCGTCCCTCGTGTCTTCAACCCACGGAACCTCGCCGCGAAACGCGAGCTGCTCACGGTCCTCGTCGCCGTCGTCATCCCAGCTGCCCTGCTCGACGTAGTCTCCAAGGAACGGGTGCTGCTGCGTGAGGACCCAGAACGCAAGAACGGCGAAGGAGTAGGAGTCAGAGAGGGTCGAGACCCCGGCGCGACCCGTCACGACTTCGGGCGAACCGAAGCCCGGCGTGAATATGCCGGGCGCATTGGCGGAGAGGTAGTCGAGGTTGTCGAGGTCAATCAGCCACACCTCACTCGCGTCCGCCGTCTCCGAGATGAACACGTTGTTCAGAGAGACATCGGCGTAGACGAGCGGCACCGCATGCAGTCGCGCAAGCAAGCCCGCCGTGTTCGCGAGCAGTTCGAGGCGCCGTCCGAGGCCACCGGACGACCGGTAGAACTCGCCGAGCTTCGACGCTCCCGGCTCAGCGATGAGACTTCGCATCGGCACCATGCCGGTAAGCAAGCGCATCGTGTAGCCGACGTGATCCCGCAGCATCGACAGCGGTTGCGCGAGATGAAGTCGGGGCAGCGGAAGCGCGCGGACATCTTCGAGCCGCCGTCGCAGCGCCGCGTGCTTCGGTGCGTCGGAAGCGAGCGCGATACTTGGTGCCTTCGTGAGCTGGTTCCAGAGCTTCTGCGCCGAGCGGGTCTCTGGAGCGGGTGGAGAGTCGGCAATCGCGCCGATGAGCTTCACAGCGATGTGTGGGCTACGCGTGCGGAGCACGACTCCTTGTCCACCTCGTCCGAGTGGCTGCTTCAGCAGGTGGTGGACGTTGCCGTCGTCATCAACGACGGCGCTGGGGAAGTCGCTCATGGGGGTGCCTCCGTCGTGGCGTCGGTCCAGAGCACGGCCACCGTCTTGTCGTCGCGATGTCGGGGTGTCGGCCAGTCACGAAGCTGCTTCGCGATGGCGCGGGCTCTCGCCGTAGCTGGGCGGGGCCCGTACTGGGTGACGAGGAAGTTCAGAAAGTCCGCGCGCTTCTCCGGAAGAAGGTCATCGGCCACGCCGTCCGTGGCGAGCAGGATCGACGCAGCCCCCGTGAAGTTCGGATCGAGGTGGAGCCTCCACTCGCGAACATCCGAGGCGATGCCCAAGCCCGTAGTCGCGTTTCCGAAGCGCTCGGAAGAGGGCTCGAGCGTCATCGTCCCCTTCGCCGTCTTCAACATCACCAGGCCGTCACCGAGTTGCGCAAGCAGCAGGCGGCCGTCCTTCGTCACGACCGCGAACAGGCAAGTCGTCGCGCTCTCGTCGCGGCCCGTCTGGTGCACGCGCATGTTCCACAGCGCGTGAATCAGCCGCAGTAGGAGCTCGGGCGGGGCATCACGGCCATCGGCCCAGTGGCGAACAGCGTCGGCGACGGCGCGGCATGCCGCTCGCGAGCCGACCGCAGAGTGCGGGCGGCTCCCCAGACCATCGCAGACGACCGCAAGCGCGGCTCCGCGCGCGAGGCGACTCAACCAGGCATCCTGGTTGGGCCGACCGTCCTTGAGATGTTCTGGGCCTCGAACGCTGGCCCCCATGGCGCTCCACATTCCCTTGATCCTCACACGCTATCGAGATCGAACGGGTTCTGCATTTGCGGAACTTCATTCGGGTTCGCGCTCCGCGAACGCGCCGCGACGGACATCGTGATGAACTGGAAGAAGTCCTTGATGCGGCGCGCGTCCGCCGCGACGAACACCTGCTTCTTCTCGTCGTTCAGGAAGCGTCGAAGCATGTCGGTGTCGGCATCGCCGCCGATCGCCAGCGCCGTGCGGTCCGCCTTCTGCGCCCGCCCTTGCTTGGTCATGCGGTCGAGGCCTGTCTGCCAAGAGTCGGTGGGCTGGCCATCGGAGATGAGGACGATGGTGGGGCGGTAGGCGCGCCCGGGGACCCTGGCGTTGTCGTCGACGAGGTCAGCCGCCAGCGTCATCGCCTGCCCCATCGGCGTGCCGCCATCGGCCACCATGTCGCTCCACGTCACCGCGCTCGCTGGCTGAAGCGGGGTGTGAAGTCGCGCCTCGCCACCGAAGGTGATGATGGCGACGTGGATCTCGGCGCGAAGATCGTCAGTCGACGCGAACGTAGCGAGCATCTCGCGGACGGATTGGTTGAGAGCGTCGATCTTCCCCTCAGTCGCCATGCTTCCGCTAACGTCGGCGAGGAGGATGACGGGGAGCGGGCGCGCGGCCAACGAGGTGAACTCTTTGAGCTGGGAGGTCATGCTCTTCTCCGGTTGGTCTCGTGGTGCGGCCTACGCCACGAGGGCGAGGGGGCGGCGGCGGTCCGTGCGGCGGCCGCGGAGCCCGTTGAAGGAGCGGTTGCGGTACACGGTAAGAATGGCGCCGTCGGCGGTGACGACGACCTGAACCCCGTTGTATGCGGAGAGGTCGATGCCTTCCTCCGTGTAGCGAGCGATCTCCCTCCGGCCGATCGCGTAGATGTCGGCGCCACGGACGTAGACGACCCGCCCGTAGGCCAGCGTGGCGTCGATGGCGTCGGCGCGAAGCCCGCGCGTCGCCATGCGCTCCTTGGCGTGGTTGGTGAGGGTGAAGCGGCCTTCGGTGCGGTACGTCTCGAAGCGGTTGTCGTTGGCGGGCATGCTGGGTCTCCGGGTTCAACGACAACCTCCCGTGGTTGCCGTTGGCGAAGACCGCATGAGCAGCCGTCGTGCCAGCGCTCAAGGTACGCGCAGAAGGTCACGCGTCGACCTCGTACTTCTTCAGCCAATTTGAGAGCGTCTGGTAGCTCGGGGCGCCGACCAACTCCGCGGCGCGCGTCTTGTTGCCAGCCGCTTCATCAAGCGCGCGACCGAGGTAGTGCCTCGCCACTTCCTTCAATATTTCTTGTAGGTTGAGGCCATCGCCGAGAGGCCGGTCGAGCACGTCACGCCCTTGAGCGTGCGGCACCGCGAGGAGGGATTCGCGGACATCTTCAGTCGAGATGGTGACTCCGTCGCTCCAGATAACAGCACGCCTCAGGGCGAGCTGAAGCTCGCGAACGTTGCCAGGCCAGGGATGCATCAAGAGAAGATTCCTTGCGCCCGTGGAAATTTTCTTGTGGACGTATCCGGGCTCGACTTTCTCCGCGTCCAGATTCTCCTTTTTCAGCAGCTCGTCGATCAGAAGCCCAAGATCGCCAGCCCGCTCACGGAGCAGCGGAAGCTTCAAGACGGCCACGGCCAGGCGGTAGAATAGATCCTCGCGAAAGCGTCCGGCTTCGACCTCTTCGATGACGTTGCGGTTGGTAGCCGAGACAACGCGAACGTCGACTTCGATCTCGGATGTTGCGCCGACCCTCGTGACCCTTGAGTCTTGGAGGACGCGGAGCAACTTCACCTGGGCATCGAGCGGCAACTCGCCGAGCTCATCGAGGAACAGGGTCCCGCCGTGGGCCTCTTCGAAGACGCCTCTGCGGAGTCGATCGGCTCCCGTGAACGACCCCTTCTCATGGCCGAACAGCACGCTCTCGACCAGGGTCGATGGGATAGCGCCGCAGTTCACTGCGATGAACGGTTTGTCGCGCCGAGGGCTTGCCCGGTGGATGGCCTTCGCGAACAACTCCTTCCCTGTGCCGGACTCACCTTCGATAAGCACGGGCACGTTCCGAAGCGCCACCCGCCGCGCTCGTTGGATGAGGCGCGCCATCACCTTGCTTCGATGGATGATGTCCTTGAACTCTGGGGCTGCAGGAGAATCCGCCGTGCTCTGGCTGCGTAGGCGCTCGTCGGACTCACGCAGCAGGTCGGGTAGGAACTCCGCCGCGATGTCGAAGGGTACCGTGACCGTCTTCACGCCCTGCTCGCGCGACGACTCGATCAGTTCGGCAGAGAACACGGTCTTACCGAGAAGCACCCACACGGCTGCCATGGGCGGCGAACCGGGGCTCAGGTGGAAGGTCAGCGCCGCATCCTTCTCCTGTGCTTGGCAGGCGCGGAGCGCGGCCTTGTAGATGCCGCCCCAGTCCGTCGGGCCGGCGAGTTCCTCGGGGCGTTCGACGACCTCCGCCTTCGTCCGCGCCTTGAGCCACGTGATGTACGGCGGGAGCATGTTCTGGTGCTCGGGCTTGCTGAAGTTCTCGAGGAGGACCACCCGGTCGAACTCACGCACCTTGAGCGCCTGCGCGACGGGGCCAACGTCGCTAGCCGCCTCCTTCGAAGGGCCCTGGAGGTCGGACACGCCGACCCAAGCGATGAGGACTCGCAGCATGCCACGACGGTACAAGACTTCTTGCACATGCACAACGAACCTTGCGCCGCGCCTGAGATGCGCTCCGTAACCTTCGTGATCTCGACTTGGTCGAGTCCTCGAACAAGGTGGCACATCTCCTGCTGAGTACGCGCTCGCTGCCTCTTGCAGTCCCCAAGGAGATGAAGACCACACCATGCCGACCAAATCCGCCGCCCTGACGACGAACCAGAAGGTCCACGGTATCGTTCACACCGCCGCCACTGCGGCTGCTGCCGTCGGCGCTGGCCTCGCGCAGATCCCCGGCTCGGACGCGCCGGTCCTCGCGGGCATCCAGACGACAATGATCATCGCCGTCGCCCGCGAGCACGGGGCGGCGATCACCAAGGCCGCCGCCGCCGAGTTGCTCCTGACGTTCACGGCGACGCACGTCGGGCGCGGCATCAGCCAGTGGCTCGTCGGGTGGGTGCCGGGTTGGGGCAACGCCATCAACGCGTCGACGGCGGCCGCACTGACGGAGGCGGTCGGCTGGGCGGCGGACGCGTACTTCGGCGAGGAGCGGGCTGCGGCCTGAGCGGAGGACACCATGAGCAAGCACAAGGCAAAGATCACTGGCGTCGTCGCTGGCGCCGGAACGGGCGCGAGCCTCGTTGGCGCGACGGCGGCGCTTTCGGGCCCTGCTGCGAACCTCGGTGGCTACGCGGTGGCGCAGATGGTCGCGGGCTCGGTCGGCCTCGGCGGGCCCGCGCTGTCAGTGGGCATCGCCGCCGTCGGCGGTCCGGTCGTGGCGGGCGCGGCCGTCGCTGCCGGCGTCGGGTACGGCGCGTACCGCGTCGCCAAGTGGATCTTCGGATGAAGGAGAACGGGCGCATGCAGAAGAACGAGTTGACGAAACACGCGGAAGAGGCGCTGCAGCAGGTTCCCGAGGAGCACCGTCGTCGCGGCATTTCGGCGAGCGTCGGCGCCTCCATCAGTGGCGTCGTGGGTTCGGTCCTCGGTAGTCCCATCGGTGCGGCGGTTGGAGCGTCCATCGGTGACGACGCCGTCGGGGTCGTCGTTGGTGAGAAGGCCGGCATGGGAGGCGCACGATGAGCAGCCTCGCGCGCTGGTGGGAGCGGCGGTCCGATGGGGAGAAGCTTGCCCTGGGGATCGCTGGCGGCATCGCAGTCGTCGCGACCGGAGGTGCGCTGGCCTACGCCATCGCAACCGAGGGTCTCATCGTCGCGAGCGGCGGGACGCTTGTCGTCGTCGGGAAGGCCGCCACCGCGATGCTGCGCGGGCGGGCCTGAGGGCACGCGACGAATGGTGCCCGCGTTCCTCGCGGGACGGTGCTCATCAGTGAGAGCGTCTCGGCTCGCGTTGCTCAACCATCTGGATTCGCAAGCGTTCGCGTTTCCGGGACGGTGCGAGCAGCGAGAACCCGTCTCGCCAAGAGCGCCACGAACGGGTTAGCGGGCAGTTCCCCATGCGGAGCCATTCACGCGGGGTCGCGAAAACGCGACCCCGCTCTTTTTAACGCCGGCTTCGGAGAGACAACGGCCGGCAGTCCCGGCGCTTCCCGCGTCGGAGGAAACGCGCTGGCCGGGACGCCCCATGCAATCCCCGCCAGCAACCTGCGGCAGCAAGTGGCCGCGCTGCTGGGCTTCCTCAACGGACACATCACACAGGGGACGGAGGCCCACGCAGCCTCCGCCGGC
This sequence comes from Myxococcus qinghaiensis, assembly GCF_024198215.1. Classification (GTDB taxonomy): domain Bacteria; phylum Myxococcota; class Myxococcia; order Myxococcales; family Myxococcaceae; genus Myxococcus; species Myxococcus qinghaiensis. Next base: position 22,508 of record NZ_JAKCFA010000044.1, on the reverse strand, counting down.
TCCGTCGCGGACACGGGCGACCTCCTCGCGGCAGGTACCATCGAGGCAGCCCTCACCGGGGTCCTCTTCGCCTACAGCGGGGGGCACTTCCGCGGCAACGAGACGGCGGTGGGACAGCACATGGCCATCCTCCAGCCCAGGCTGCGCTCTGGCCGCGTCCTCCTCCTCGACGCCCTGGGCGCTGGGGGGCGCCGCCGCGCGCCTGCGCCTCCACGCCGACGACGACTCGGTGTGGTTCACCCTCCATGGGACTGAAATGGAAGTGCCTGGGCCCGGGACACCAGCGGGACGGCCTCCGGCGGCTTTCGCCTCTCACGCAACGAGGCGGAGTTCCTCCATGACGCCAGCACTGGCTTCACCTTCACCAACTGGACGCGCACCTGGCGGCTCCCCATGAGTAGCACCGCTAACAACACGGCCTTCGAGGTGACGGGCAACGTTCGCGAGGTAGGTCGGCTTGACCTCCAGTACAGCAACAGCGACACCGTCGCCCACAACAACCTCACCGGAGGCGGCTCGGTGACGTTCCGCAGTCGCTTTCCCAGCGCGCCCTCCTCCATCCCCTCACCCCCTACGCCCCCCAGCGACAGCTTCGTCGGCAACCCCTTCGTCATGGTTCCGGACAGAGACGGCATCGCCTTCTACAGCCACCAAAACCTTCAACCTCTCACCGCGACGTACTGGTTCGGCTCGTACACCGCTGTCGCGTGAGGACTCCCAGGGCCATTCACGAAGTCACCGCTGAGGACGTGCTTCAGCGCTGAGCCCGGTGCGGCAGTAGCAATCGCCTCTTCCTCGACTCCCTGGAGGTAGGCGTCGCCCGCCGGGAGGACGTAGACGACAGCCTCATTCAGCTTCCGCCCTACCCCACCTGCCGCTCCACCGAGTTCCTCATCCGCGAGGATGAGGACGAGCCGGACCAACCGGCGCCCGGCAGCTTCGGACACCTGCACCAACTCCTCGTCGGCCACCTACACGCGGAGCTCGTCCAGCGCGGGCGCTTGTACACCGCGCTCAAGCCCAAGGGGGCGGCGCCAGCACGGTGATGGTGCGTCCCCTGTCGCAGGAGGCTCGCGAGCGCTGGTTTCCGCGGGGCCTCCGAATCGAGGGGCCGCCCGACGAGCAGCCACGCGCCCTGGGAGTCCAGTCGATAGACATACGCTGCCAGCGAAGCAGAGCCCTCCCGCGTCCACCATGCCCCGGGCGGCCCGAATCCCTCTCTCCTCGACTTGCTATGTCTCGAAGACAGAGCGTGTATGTCTTCGCGCGCACCCCACTGCGCGCCAGGGAGACACCTATGGTTATCGGCAGCTCCACCACCTATATCGGCGACGAGATTCCCGGCCTCAAGGGACAGCAGGTCCGCATCTTCGCGGTGCTACACGGCGGGCTCAGCCCGGACGCGGACCCCGACGATGCCGGCTTCTACGTCCGGCTCAACGAGACGTTGGAGCGCCTCGGTGGTGTCACGGAGGTTGACTGCCTCGACATCGCCCCCATTCTCCCGGACGGCTCCAGCAGCTTCGTCCATTTCGACGCGCGCCCCATCGACCTGGAGTGCTTCGCGAATCTGCAAAAGCCCAGCGCACAATGACTTGTCATACACCAGAAGCAGAGCGCGTATGCCTCACGCGCGCCGCCCAAGGCGCACGGAAGAACAAACAATGACACCCCGCAAGCCCCGCCCCGCCAACGCCTCGAAGCCCGCCCAGGCGCCTGCAGAGACCCTCGAGCGCATTGTGCGCGAGGAGATGAACATCGAAACGCTGAAGACACGCAACAGCGACAGCCTCGACATCCACGAGGTGGCGGTGTGGCAACTGAGGGATGCCCTCGAAGCGGCCTACCAAGCCGGCGTGCGTGCCGCCAACAGCCCCCGCAGCACGTAGTCCCCCACCCACCACCGACGCCCCGCCCAACGGGGCAGCGCCGCACGAGGGCCCCTCTGCCGCCCTCGTGGACGGCAGACGTGTACCCACGGCCCGAGAAGGAAAGCACCTCCATGCCCCGTAACACCGCACCGAAGACGAAGAAGCTAGAGTCCATGAACCTGACGGAGCTGCGCGCCCGGTACCACGAAGTGGTGGGCGAGGAGACCCGCAGCCCCAACAAGAAGCACCTCATCCGTCGCATCGAGGAGGCCCTCGCCGCGCAGAAGCGGCGCAGCCCCACCCGCCGAGTGACGGTTACCGCCCCCATCGCTCCTCCTCCGGCGCCTGCCGCACAGGCCACCCCCACGGCCGAGGGCACGCAACATTCCGGCAGGCGCGGGCGCTTCGCCGACATGTCGCTGGAGGGGTTGCAGGCGAAGTACCGCGAAGTCGTCGGGCGCCCGACGGGCAGCAGCGACATCCCCTACCTCAAGTGGAAGATTCGGGAGGTGGAGGCCGGCCGCGTGCCGGTGGGTCCCCGTCCAGAGCGCGAGGCGAAGGTGCGCGAGGACGGCAAGCGCGTCATGCCCCTCTCCTTCGATGCGGAGGCCCTGGAAGGCCTCGACAAGACCTGGCGCGACGCGGGCATCCCGAGCCGGACGGAGTTCTTCCGACGCGCGGTCCACCGAGAACTCACGGCCATGGGCGCCACCGAGGCCGCCGCGCTCTTCGCGCCGAAAGTGGGGTGAGGCCCGCCATAGCGACGAAGCAACAGGCCATCGAAGCCCTCGTGGCGGAGGCACTTCGCAAGGCGCTCGCGGGCGCCCGTGTGGATGTGAAGCTGGCGCTGCACAGCAGCGGCTGCGAGTTACAGCCGGAAGTCGAGGTCGCCTTCCCCCAGGAGGCGAAGAGCATCTTGAGCCGCGCGCTGCAGCGGCGTCCCCTGCTCCGCAGGGTCGTCGCTCCGCAGCCGCAGGTAGTGCCTTTCGAGGGCTGTGAGTTCCTCGTCCGTCATGGGCACGATGGGTACCGTGTGAAGTGGCGCCGTGTCCACCAGCCGAGAAGCCATCAAGCACGTGCGCCACCTGAGGAGGCCCCTCGCCTGAACCATGGCACTCCTCCACGAGCGAGAGGGCCGCTCGGGCGCCCAGTGCCACCAGCACGGCGGCCTCGGCCGCCCCATACTCCTGCTTCGCTTGGCCAGCATCATCCGGGATTCGAGACTCCCGTCCATCATCGCGCGCGCCCCCTGAAGTGCCATCTCCGCCCGTCCCAATCGCTGCGAGAGCGCCCACCGCCTCTTCATGTCCATAGCGCCGGCGCGGAGCAGGGGGCGTGCCACACCCGCGCAGCCACACCTTCGGCCCGCGCTCCCTGGGCTGACTCTTCGTACGCTATCCCCCGACCGCGACAAGCGCGCGTTCGTTCGGACGGGAAGGCTCCGTTGGACACACCCGCCGACGTTGGCCTGCGACTTGAATCTCCCCACAGGGCTGGCGCTGACGTCGGCCCTGCCTCGCCGGGACGGCATGGCCAACAGCATTTGCCCGGAAGTGGACAGAAACAAGCGCTGCGAGGTGCCTCACTCGTCGCCCCAATCACTGGCTGTCCGAGAAGTTTGTTGCCGCAGCCAACAACCCACGACAAGGCGCGCCCACCGGGGCGGCAATGACTCGCAGGGGCGAGCCCTCCACGGGACAGGCAACGCCAAGCCATGTCAGGCCATAGCGCTACGGTTCGACGACGCGAGAGGGAGGGGAAGACCATGGTGTTGGTGGATGTGTGGGAGGAGCACCTCGACGAGGCGGCCTTCCGGTGGACGCAGCGGGAGCGAGCGCTGCTGGCTCCTGACTGCACATTGGAGGGGATGGTGAAGCGCGAGGAGCGCTTGCTGGCCCACCTGGAAGGACTGGGGGAAGAGGCCGCGCTCGACCCCGTGGTGCGGCCCGCCTTCGACTCGGAGGAGCAGGAACGCATCTCCGCCGCTACGTATGCGCTGCTGTCCCTCGGGAAGGTGGACGAGGTGTTGGTGCGTCTGCGCGAGGGCAACACCGAGACACGCACCGCGATGAGCCGCGCCTTGGAAGTCAGTGAGGCGCCTGGGTTGGGCCCGGCGCTCATCGCGTTGCTGAAGCTGGGCGACACTGACCTCCAGACCCACGCCTTGGGGGTGCTGGCCTTCCGAAGAGACGCCGCTGTCGAGGTGTTGGAGCGCTTCTTTCTTCATGACGAGCCACGCGCGCGGATGGCGGCCCTGCATGGAGCCCAGCCGCTGCCGGAGGAGTCCGCGCGAAGGTGGCTGTCCGCGCTACTGGACTCCGCGCACCCCGGCATCCGCGTGGCGGCCATGGAGGCGGGACTGGCCTCAGGACTGCGCAGGGCCTGGGAGGCGTGCCGCGAGGCGGTGCGGCGCCCGAGCGCACATGCCCCGGAGTCCCTGGAGTTGCTGGCCATGGGCGGCGACGAGGAGGACGCGGCGCTGCTGGTGACGCGGCTGAAGACACCCGAGCTTCAGCCGCGGACGCTCTGGGCACTGGGCTTCAGCGGGCGGGTGGTAGCCATGGAGGCCTGCCTGGCGCTCATGGAGGACGCCTCGGCGGCACGGCTCGCCGGGGAAGCCTTCTCGGCCATGACGGGCCTCCGCCTGGAGGGGCCCTACTGCTTGCCTCCCGGAGAGAGGCCTGAAGGTGCGTCTCCGCCACCAGGGGAATCGGATGAGCCGGACGCGGACCTCACGCTCCATCCCGAGGATGACCTTCCCTGGCCGGAAGTGGCTTCCGTGCGCACGTGGTGGGAAACGGCACGCGGCCGTTTCGTGAAGGGCCAGCGCTACCTCCTGGGCCAGCCCTTCAGCGGCCCGATGCTGCTGGAGGCCCTGGAGTCCAGCCCCATGCGGCGTCGGCACGTGCTGGCGCGAGAGCTGGCCATTCGGACTGGCGGGCAGCACGTCATTCCCACGCGGGCCTTCACCCACCGCCAACGCACGGCCATCGCGCGGGCCCGCGACTCCTGCGCCCGAATGAAGAGCACGCCCCTTGCCTCCACCCTGCGCTGACGTCCCCATGCCCGCCCTCGAAAACCTCACGCCCTTCGCGGCCACCGACTTCTTGTCACTGACGAAGGAGGCCGACGAGTGCCTCGTCCTCGTCGTCGCCGGCAGCTTCGTCCTGCCTCCGGCCGGGCGCGCCTCGGCCGCACCGCTGGCGGTGTGCGAGGAGCAACAGCAGCCTGCCACCACGGACATGTATTGGGGCGAGCCGGAAACGTCGAGCCTTCGCCACGAGTCGCAGTCCGCCTACACGCGGCCCGGTACCGACGTGCTGCTGCACGGTCAGGCCTGGGCGCCTCGGGGCCACAAGGTGACGCGGATGCAGGTGGCGGTGCGAGTGGGCTCGCTGGAGAAGCGGGCCACGATTACTGGCACGCGCGTCTGGTACCGGAGCCTCATGGGACTGAGCCCGTCGGACGCGCTGCCCTTCGCGTCCCTGCCGCTGCGCTACGAGTATGCCTTTGGCGGCACCACGGCCTCGGGCCACGAGGCGCGCAACCCGGTGGGCCGAGGCCTCTACGCCAGCGCGAAGGAGGCGCTGGACAAGCCCCTGCCGTCCATTGAAGCCCCTGAGGCCCGCGTGCGTGGCTGGGCGGACAGGCCACCCCCCTGCGGCTTCGGCCCGGTAGCGCGGCACTGGCAACCGCGCCAGGGCTGGGCGGGGACGTACGACGCGGCGTGGGTGGAGAAGCGCGCCCCCCTCTGGCCCCGGGACTTCGACGAGCGCTTCTTCCACGCCGCGCCCGACGGACTGCGGGCCGCCACTCACCTGCGGGGCGGAGAGCCGGTGGTGCTGGAGGGCCTCTCTCCCGACGGCCCACTGGCCTTCACCATTCCCACGTACCGACTGCTGGCCCGCTGCACTTTCGGGGGACGGCGGGAGAAGCGACGCATGGTGCTGGACACGGTGCTGGTGGAGCCGGACGAGGGCCGACTCGTCCTCACCTGGCGGGCGACGTTTCCGGCGCACCGACAGTTGGCCACGCACAAGGTGAGCACCGTGCGGCTGCTCTTGCCCGGGGAGGACGCGCCATGAGTGGAGCACAGGTGGTGGGGCTGGGCCTGTGCACGCCCATTGGCACCTCGACGCACATGACGCTGGCGTCGCTGCGCGCCCGCCTCGTGCGCTTCACCCGCACGGAGGTGCTGGACGAGGTGGCGGAGCCCGTGAGGGCCTCGCGGCTGAGTCTCCTCGAGTCCTCCCTGTCTCGTACCCAACGCATGGCGGCCCTGGCACGGCAGGCCCTCGCCGGAGTGTGGCCGCGGCTGGAGTCCCTCCCGCCTGGGCGACGAGTGCCGCTGTACCTCGGGTTTCCCGAGGCGGGGCTGGGGGCCCCGGTGGAACAGAAAGCGCTGATTGCGGCACTGCTGGCCGAGACAGAGGAACGGCTGGAAGTAGTGAAGGTGCACGAGTCCGGACGGGCCGCCTTCTTCGAAGCCCTGGACTCGGCCCAGAGGGATTTGCACTCGGGCCGGGCCGGCGCCCTGGCGCTGGTGGGCGCGGTGGACTCTCTGGCGGACGGCGCGTCACTGGAGGCACTGGTAAGGGCACGGCTGCACCTGGGGCGCCAGAATCTAGACGGGAGAATTCCAGGGGAGGCGGCGGGCTTCGTCGCCCTGGCGCGTCCGGGCGCCCCCAAGTCGCTGAAGCTCGAGGCCACGGGTGTGCTGCTGGGCACGGCTCTCGCCGTTGAAGCCCAGCCTTTCTCGCAGCGAGGCCCCAGCCTGGCAGAAGGGTTGACGGAAGCCCTCCACGCCCTGCGGCGAGACGCGGCAATGGGCGCGCGGCGCGTGGACGAAGTCCTGGCCTGCCAGCCCGGAGACTCCTTCTGGGGGACTGAATTCTCCCGCGCCTACCTGCGCAACGCCTCCCTCATGCCCGAGCCCTTGCGCGTACATGTCGCGGGAGAGGGACTGGGGGATGCGGGGGCCGGCGCTGGCCCCGTCATGCTGGGCATGGCCCTGCACCGGGCGCGCTGGCGTCAGCCCAACGCACACAGGACGCTCGTCTACGGCAGTGCCGACTGTGGGCGCATTGGCGCATGCGTCGTGGATATGATTCGCAACGCCAAGGAGGAAGCATGAGCAAGGTCTTCGCCAACGGCCGCTCCATCCTGCACAAGGGGAGCGGCAACACGCACACCTCGGCCGCACCCGACGTCTGCAAGGTGCCGACGCCGGGAGGGCCGGTGCCCACCCCCTTCGTCAACTCCGCTCAGGACTCCATGCTCACCCATGGAAGCACGAGCGTCACCATCAATGGCCACCCTGTGGCGTTGGCGGACTCCGAGTTGAGCATCAGTTCGGGCGATGAGCCGGGCACGGCGGGCGGCCTCATCTCCTCCAAGTTCAAGGGGAAGATGGCCTGGGGCACCGGCAGTGTGGACGTGAGAATCGAGGGGAAGGGCGTCGTGCGCTACCTCGACGTCACCCTCCACAACGGCAACTCGTTCAACACCACCTTCATGTCGAATGGGCGTGGGGGGACTGGATTCGCGTACGGGGACGACTTCGAGGGGCTTTGCATCATCTGCCAGAAGGATGCGGACAGCCACGCAGCGCTCGAGCGTCCGGAAGGGAGCCTCGACGTCGCCAACAAGATTCTCAAGGACCTCAAGGCGCGCGAGACCGAATGGGCCAAGGTCAACCAGGAAATCACAATGAAGGTCGCCGAAATTGAGCGCCTCGGGCGCCAATCTCCCCCGCCCAAACAGACGACCTTGGATGAGCGGATGGCGTATATCAAGGCACTTGAGCGGACACGCGATGGGCTGGAGAATCATCGTCGCAGTAAGTCTGGCGGGTACATGTTCGGAGTCATGGTGTGCCTCACCGGGAAGAGATTCGCCGCAGTATCGGGCAACGAGGTGCCTCCCGGGTTCAAGGCCATCGCCGAGGCTCACGGTTGCACGGTCATTGAGAAGGCCGCCACACTGGAGGACTTCATGACCATCAACCCAAGATGCGCCGCAGGAGACACCGAAGCCATCGACAAAATGGCCAAACAGTGGGAAGGCACAAAGGAGAGGTCTGACAGATTTGAAAGCGGATACAATAACCGCCCTGGAACCTGCGCAGGCGCCAAACTCATCGGCAAGAGCGGTCATGTCGCGCACTCCATGACCGAGATTTACTTCTCTTTCTCTCGTGACAAGAAGGCGCTGAGCTTCGACGTGGCCTATCGTGGCCCCAGCGACTACGCTCCATTCAAGGGAGAGGGGCCTTGGACGCCTCCGAGCGCCGCCGACATCGAGGATGGAAAGGGCGGCACGCGTGTCGAGAACCGCGTCAACATGCGACGCAAGACGGAGGTCACCGTGCTTTCCTGCCAGTCGTGTCAGGACACGCTGTTCATGGCCCGGTGCGACCTCGAAAAGCAGAGTTGCGAATGACTTGGTCAAAGCTTCTCAGATCTCCCCCTCCCTTGTCGATGACGGGTTTGCTCGCGTTCATGGAGCGATGGAAGCTCGGGAGCACCCATGGCTTCGAACCGGCCACGGCCGACCAGATTGATGCCCTTGCCAAGCCACATGGAGGGCTCGGCTCGCTGCCTCGCGTGTATCACGATTTCCTTGCGACCATGGGCGCATCGACCGGCGAATTGCGACTGACGTTTGGCACAACCTCGATCTCGGTGCTGCTCGAGGATCTCGAGGACCATCAGCGAGAGCGGCCCGATTCTCGCCGCTACCTCAAGTTCGCCATTGGCGAGGACGACTACAACGGCCGCCACCCGGACAATTTCTTTGACCTCTCCCATCCGACACCTGACGGACGTGACGCGGCAATCATCCGCGCTTATGAAGAGGAGCTAATGAGCGGCGAGGTTGCAGGCGAACAGCCCTTCCCGTCCTTCTCCGACTGGCTACGAGCGATAATCGTATCCAGAGTCTGCTTGGAGGCCGTTCCACGGCAGCAAACGCAGTACTACAGACTTGGGCCAAATCCCGAAGCTCCAGCCAAGACCTACGAGTTCTTCACACGCTTGGGATTCTCGCACACCGAACTCGGGGCCTCGTCGGCGACTATTCCTCTCGAGCACCCAGAGCGCGGCGTGCTCGCCCTTATCAGTGCGCCCTCAACATCCATTCCAAGCACGCGTGTCGAATTGCGCGCACGCGACAAGGTCCAACAGGAGATTTTCAACGAGGTAATCCAGGACCACAGGGAGGAGTTGAGCGGTGGCTAATGAGGGCACCGTTCACATGCCTGCGAGGGTTCATCAACGCCGCTTCGCTGGTGGAGGAGATGCTGATGCTGTACACGGGGCCTGACGACGAAGGAGATGCAGGCTGGCATGGCCCGCTTGCCCTGTGCCTCGTGCATCCCCATGAGGCAGAAAGGCACTTCTCCTGCATTTGGGCCGCGAGGAGTAGAAGACGTGCCATCCCTCGGTGGCCTCGCCCCCTCTCTGCCTCAGCCACACAGTCTCTTGCTGGCCGCGTCGCGACAGGTTGGAGTAGGCCCTCCATGGGAATTCCCGACGAGGTTGAGCGCTTCCTCCGCACCGGCGATTACGACGCCCATAACGGGGCTTGGCCGGGCGACATCCTCGAAAGGGAGAGGCGGGCGCACGACGAGCTTCGCCAGGCACTTGTCGCCGAGGTGCAGAGGCGCGCCGAGGGACTGTCCCTCTCCGAGCAGTTGCAAGACCTCGACGTCGTCAGCCTCACCCGCCGCAAGGTGGAGCCGATGGTGCGCGGCCTCTTCCCCGCCTCGGAGCAGGGCGCAGTCCTCTCCCTCCTGGAGAAGTCCGTCGTCTTCCTCACGCCAGCCAACATCGCCCAAGTCCTGCTGGAGTCCTCCTGGCTGAGCACGGCCTGGGACTTGGCCAACCTCTACCTCCTCAGCGTCGGTGCCGAGTTGCTGGGGCCGGAGGCGCCCCAACTCCTGGGCCTCAGCGAGCACACCACGTGCTACGTCTCCCTCGCCTATTTCGACGAGGCGTCCCCCTTCGCCGACTACCTCGTGCACGAGGCGGCCCACGTCTTCCACAACTGCAAGCGCCGCACGGTGGGACTGCCCGAGACGCGCCGACGCGAGTGGCTCCTCGACATCGACTTCCGGAAGCGTGAGACGTTCGCATACGCCTGCGAGGCATATAGCCGCGTCCTCGATGCCGGCAGCAACCGCCAGGCGCGCATAGCGCTCGCCGAGGAGTACGCGGCCTGCGCTGCCCCATCCGATGAGCGTGTCTCGGTCAGCGAGATGGTGGAACTCGTCCGTGAAGCCGCGGCAGCGCGGAATGGGTGGAAGCGCATCCTCACGCGATGCGGACCGGTGGCACGGAAGGGCACGCGTCCATCCGAGATGGACGGGGCACCAGTCTCTCAGCCTCGCAGTCAATGAGGGGGGGGGCGGCGGGCGACGAGCCTCGAGCCCTCCGAGGGTTCCGCCTCCTGGCGTACGAAGATGAGCGGCCCTTCTTGGGGCCACGAGCGCGCCACAGCCACCGCCCAGTGCTGGGCCAGCGAGATCCGCGTGCGGAGACGGCAAGATTGAAGCGCCAACGTCCTGGGACCTCAATGATCACCTATCTGCCCATCCTTCCCCCGTCCCCCGGCACGGTCGCGCCAGTGCAACCCGGAGTACGTCCCCGCAACCACGCACGCCTGCGCCTGTTCTACTTCCGCGTCCCCGGCGCCACGCCAGCGAGACACATCGAGAGCGTCGACCGCACCATTTTCCGGGATGTGCTTTCCTTCCTGACGATGCTCACCTAGTACTTCGAACGAACGGGGTTCATGCCTTGGAGGCAATCAGGATGACGCAGCGCCAAATCAACACCCTGGCTGTACGCAAGCTGCTTCCTTGGCGCAAAAGGTTCCTCAAGCTCCTTGGTGGACGAAAGCCGGATCCTCTCACAGCCAGCAACTGGCGAAATCCCGCAATCGCACTCCTCTTCGCGTACTTCCCCATTCAATGGATTGCATCCTGGCGCGGAGGCAATGCTCCCACATACGCCATGGGTATTCTCTATCTCTCAGCTTGCCTATTTGCAGTCGCAGCAACGCTGGAAACAGTCGCACTCCTGAAAAGCAATCTTGCAAAGTCTATCAGCCCAACGCTAGTGAGCATCGGGGTACTTGCCGTAGGAGCAATCGCCACTATCTTCGCCCGCAGCGAAGTGAACGAGCTTGTCAGAACCGACCCATCGGCACTTCCATACGCCGTAAGCGCATTGGCCGGGACGCTGCTACCAAGCGTCTGGCTCACTCTCGTTGGCACCACCCTCGGCCTTGGAGGAATTCTTTCCATTGCATTGGCCATCTGGCTGCTCATACTAGAGCGCTCTGGGCTTCTCACTACAGCTCTTTTGATTCGCAACAGCACCGCCTTCCGTATTCTGTTCGCTCGCTCGAGAAGCAAGTGGACCGCACCGTCCTCTTCGACGGTAGGCGTCAGGGGCTTTGGTCTGGCTTTCTTGGGAATGACAGTTCTCTGGCTAGGCATTTTTGCTGGTGGCACGTGGCGAAAGCCGCTACTGAAACCACTTATCGTCTGGTCCCAATACTCCCGCTTCAGCCAGTGCATAAACCACAAGAACGGCGAGCTCGTCGCATTTCTCACAGAGAACCGTATTAGCGTCGCAGCAACGGACGCCTCAGGCGAGATTTCCTTCGACTCACGCCTATGCGAATTGCCATCAACAACCGGCACGCCGCCAAGCCAATCCGCACAGTTGAACCGAGTTGACTGACCGCTGAGGGGGCATACTCCGCTCAAGCTGTTCTTCAGAGTATCAAGCGCGCTCAGGGTCGGGCCACCCGGCTCACCGCAATTAGGCGCCCATCCCCCGTGACGCGCAGCACGTGGACGGGCGCAGACGCACCCGCCCGGCCACAGAAGATTTCATCGAGTCGCTGCTCCGTCGTCCCCACGATGAGGTTCCCCTCCTTATCCAGGCCGTGTGCCAGCGGCGCGCCTGGGAGTTCCACCCAAGGCGTGGCGCGCCACCGCCCCTCGGACGCCTCGACACGCACCAGACGCCCGTCTCCGCCAAACAGGTGCGCGAGGCCCTCCACCACCACGAGCGTGCCGTGCACCCGCACGGCCAGAAGGGGGTTGGCATGTGGCTCCTCCAGCACCGTCACACGCCCGGCCTCGTGCACTTCCAGCGTGCCGCCAAACTCCCCGGAATCCCGTCCGACGAGGCAGGCCTCCCCCATGGCCTCGAGGACGGATGCTGAGTCCGCTTCTGGGACATCCACACATGGCCCCTCGTGTGAGGGCGCCTTCGGCTTCTCCCAGTGCAAATGGATGGACGTGGGGCCCTGGCACATCCGCCAATCCGGGCCGCGCCCTGGAAGGACACTGGCGGGCTCGGAAGGCGACGCAGGCCGCACCTCCTCCCCAGAGAGAGCCTGCAGGGCCCACCTCGCGTAGCTCCGCGCCACGGGGGAAGCATGCGTCGTCAGCACCTGTTGGAACAGCGGCTCCAACTCTTCCGCATGGGCCCGGAAGGCATAGCTGCCCAACGCCCGGACCGCCGCAGCCTGAACTTCGCTGTGTGGCTCATACACCGCCTGGCGCAGCGCCTTGAGGGCGGCTGCGTCTCCCACACGCCCAAGGGCCTCCGCCGCCCGCGCGCGCTCCCACCCCTCTTTCCCCGTGGCCAGCAGGCGCAGCAGCGGCTCCGTTGCGACTGGCCGCGCCACCGGCCCCAGGGATGCGAGGCTCGTGAGGGCCCGGGCGCGGCATTCAGGCGCCGCCAGTTGCTGGAGGACCTCGGGCACCGCAGTAGGACTCTCAAAGGCCACCAGCGCCTGCAGCGCCACGGGTGTGAGGCGCACGTCCGCCCGTTGTAGCCCCTGGGATACCTCGGGCGCGGCCTTCGCCCCCTGGCGCTCGTAGGCCGCCAACACCGACGCCACGTAGGCCGCTCGCGGGGTGCACCCGTCGAAGATGGCCTCGCAGCTTGGCGCTGGTGCTGCCGGGCAGGACGTCCCAGGCGGGCGCCGGAGGGTGGACTCCTCCAACTCCCGCGCGAGGAGCGTCCGCAGGCGCGGGACGAAATTCTCAGTGAGCATGGAGGCGCGCCGGGCGAGCACGTAGCGCACCCGCACCAGCGCCTCCCAGCTCGATTCCGGGTTCTCCAGCACGTCCAGCAGCACCGGAACCAATGTCGGCCCGAGTTGCTCCAGCGTCGACGTGGGAGACTCCATGAGGTGTCGCACGATGGCGGGAGCTGCTCGCGCGTCATCGAGTGAGGAGAGCGCGTGCAGGGCCATTCCACCGGGCTCGCGTTCATAAGCATCGAGGAGCGCTGGCACGGCCTGCCTGGCCTTCTCTTCCATCGACGCCAGCGCAAGTGCTGCACCTCCGCGGACCCGACGATCCCCATGGCGAAGAAGCGGAATCAGCCGGGGGACGACGCCCTCCCCCTCTCGCCCCAGCTTCCACGCAGCACACTGCTGCTCCGGCGGCAGCCATCGCTCCCCACTGTCTGGGCCATGGACGTCCTGTAGGAGCGCAAGGCACGCGTCGGCCCCCTTACAGCAGCCCTCCCACGTCATGACTTCGTCCCGCCGCCACGTCTGCCGGGGACACCCTAGCGACAGCGCCACCACCGCGCACACGAGCCCAGCCAGCCAGCGGGGGCGCCCGGACTGCACCTCTCCCTCCATGTCATCGCCTCTCATTCTCCCTTCGCTGTGAAGGGACTCCGAACCCAGTGCTTCAGCCAGTCACGAGCCGCGCGATGAAGGAGCGCTGCGCTCGAGGTGCCTTCACGACGCGAGTGCCGGCCACCCAGTCGTGGAGGCATCGCCGCTCCTCTCCAACGATGAAGAGCGCGTCCACGAGGCCGAGCCAGCCGAAGTAGCCGCAGAGCGCCAGCGGGAGCACGTTCCTCAGCAGGGCGATCCGCCACACCTCCGCCGGACGGCCATCTCTTCGGACGACGCGGATCCCCAGGAGCCTCTTGCCGAGGCTCGCCCCCGTGCCCCGAATCAGGCTCGCCTGCACGAACAGCACGAGGAGTGCCGGTGCGTAGACCACTGGGGCATTCATCGCCGCCTCGTCCGGAATGGCCAGACACCGGAGGGCGCCCAGGAGTAGGCACGGGAGCAGGAGCGCGGCACTATCGACAAGGCATGCCGCGAGCCGGGCCCTGCGCGTCGCCAGCTCTGGAGCCGCATGAAGGCACCGAAGGCACAGGCCCGCCCCGGACGAGGCACAGAAGGCACACGTGAAGGTGCCGCAACGAGCACAGGCGATGGCGGCGGAGAAGCCTGGGTGCTCGAAGCACTGGGCTTCCAAAATCGATTCAACAGCCTCGCGGAAGTCGGACATGAAGGGCCGCAGCACAGCTACGGCCGCCCCAAGGCGGCAAGTTCCTTGAGGGAAAATCTCCCGCCTGCACCGACAAACACAACCCATTAGGCCTAGTCCACTAGACCATCACGTCATGCTCCGCACCTCGGAATTGCTTGACGTTCGCCTCGACCGCAAGCTCGATGGATTCGACGAGCCACAGGCCGATATGCAGAACGACTACTTCATGCTCATGGGCGATTCGCTCAACCAATGGATGACGCGCGAAGGCCCGCCCCCCGAGAAGCAACTCGTAGGAGTAAACTGGCGACAGCGCCCTGTCTTCGTGGCGAACCCCATCAACCTGCGCACCCGTACGGGAGTGCTCCCGAAAGAACCCTTCCCTGCCTATGAAGGCTCCTGTGAGCCCCTGCTCTCTGCCCAGGCCAAGTCCCTCCTTGAGCCTCTTGCCATCAGCCACCTTCAGCTTCTCCCGGCTGACGTCTCCTTCGAGAGCGGGGAAGTCCAGAGGTTCTGGTGGCTCCACACCTGTCGCTCGATCTATTGCGTCGACAAGAAGCGCGCGAAGGGCCTGTTCTACTCCCCTCGGGAGATGTTGGCGATTGGCAAGCTTGTGCTCGATGAGCATGCGCTCGCAGCCATTCCCCTGGAAAGACGGCTCATCTTCCGACTGGGCGAACTCCTTTACACCATCCTCCTCCACTCGTCCCTGGTGGACCAACTGCGAGGCTGGGAGGCAGAGGGGTTCAAATTCATGCCTGTCGAGGAGTGGTACCATCCCGACTTCATCGAGGACTACCATGGGCCGTGACGCAATTCACCAGCCCAGCCGCCCAGATGCCCCAAATTACAGCGACCTCCAAACCTGCACCATTCAACCGCAAGACCAATTCGTATCTACCCGGAACAACGCTGTCCTTCGGACTTCATTCCAACGATAGGCACTCGGAACACCGCGCATCTTATCGACGCTGCCCATAAGATTCTCGCTAGTACACATCACGTCGAACAAGGCTAGGTCGCGCCGCTCATTGTCGCGGAGCGAACGTGCCCCATCCTTACAAAGCTTGAGTTTCACCAACAGCGGGAAGAGATACGACCCCAAGAGCAGATGCTCCTGAAGCGACCAGACGGCAGTCTTGAAAGCGCTCGGCCGATGTCCGTGAGCCACATTCCCTCGGGACGTACATAGGTCAAGAATCCAGGCCTCTCTCGCCGATGGCTGGCGTTTCTGACGCTGGAGCCACCCAAGAAGCGAGGCTCGTGCAGGGCGACCCTCACAGACAGGAACACACAACATGAGTTCAGCAAGCTTGGAACGGAGATCGTCACACTTTCCATTAGACCCAAGCAGCTGCTGGTAAGCACTGACGAGCCAGATGAGATCACTCGCCGCGTTCTCATTCGACCTATCTGTGTTGGCACTGTTGAAGTGCGCAACTGCTAGAGCAAGCGGTTCGTCGTCCGTCATTCGGTCGAGCAGTAGCCCAGCGAGTCCCCCGTCTGTATGGTAGCTACGCAACTCAGGAATGTGCGCATCCTTACGGAACTCCACGTATTCAAGCGGCCAATAGGCCGTCGTGGTCCCGTCGAGACGCCTCGACACGAGGCTCACGCCCTTAGCGGCCGCCGAAAAACGCTGGCCGATCATCGTAAACGAATCTTTGTTGCAGTACCCGTTATGTGCAAAGAATTCACGTTCCGCCAAGCCGGAAAAAGTGAATGCCTCGCGAAACGAGAAGAGGTTCTCAATATCCTCATCGGAAAGATCATCTGTGACTGGGCGCTCCCCAAACTGAATCACAGTCGCACTGCTAATGATGCCAGTGGAAGGGTCCGAGTCGGCCCTCATGTTCGGGCGATTCCGGTACACCTTCAGGATATCCAGCACGTCCGCAGGCGGATCGACCCAAGCTGCGGCTGGATTGCACTCGTAGGCCCCACTCTTATCCAGAATCACCGGCCGCAAGGTGAAGGCGCCAACCTTCACGGGTTCGTACACCGTCGTCCACGGCATAAACGAAAGGGTCCCCATCGTATCCTCCCCCAACGCAGTTGGGTCTACCGTACACCGAATAGCTAAGCTTGCGACTCCTGCATCCCCTGTCCGCAGCATCGCCCTACGAACAAGGGGGAGAACCGTAGGTCGAGTTGGACACGGGGCCTGATGGGTCTGTCGTGTACCCGGGCTCAAGAGAATAACTCCGGAGTTTCTCCCTCTCCCTGTAGGGCTCGAGGCATCTCCGACTTGAGACCCGTGCCTACCCTAAAACTCGGTCGCTGCGTCATGCGTACGTCAAAGGCGAGTGAGCGGGCGCGCACGGCCATCGACCTACCTGGGAATTAAGACCCTTGGCAGCGTCACGGATCCTTCTTCGGGGTGAAGACGGCCTGGAATTGGAAGAGCCGGTCTAGGCGGGAGCCGTAGCTCCCCCTATCCATGGTGACAAAAGCTTCCTGCGCGATCAGTTCGCCCCTGCCATCAGGCATCTGTCCCTTGCGAACGAGTTCCGCTTCACGCTCATGCAACGCATTGACGACCGCTCGGCCTCGCCCCGTCAGGGGCGCCATGAACGTGGGTGTCATATGGCGGTCGATGACATCGATCAGGCAATCGGCAAAATTCACATCAGCCAAGTGCTGCGCGACCAAGAAGCGCACGAACCCGAATAGGAAGTTTTGCTCACGCTGTCCCATGCCTAAGCCGAATTCCCATCCAGCGTTGCTCAGATTCGACTCAACAACTTCAAGTGCTACATCTGTTCCGAAGTAGATGGACCTGCAGATGTTCGTGAGACCAGCACAGAACAGGTCTAGATATGAGAGCACGAACGCAGGATTGGTCGTTCGCCGTTCCAACATGGCTTCGATGACCATGTCGAGGTCTTCGATGAATGCCTCATCCTGGACGCCGGCGTTCTCGAACAGTCGGGTCACCACTGTCTCTTCGAGAAGATTGGTACTCGGGATCTCGATCCAGGCTTGTGTAGCTGTCGAAGGGCTCCGCAGCGCCTGCCGCACGTCCACCCAGTATGATCGTTTCGCCTCGGGGTCATGCAGCACCAAGATGACTGGCAGTGGGTAACGCTCCCAGTAGGTTCGGTGCTTTTCCTCCGGATAAAATTTCCAGCCGTTCCTTGTCGAGTGAGCGAAAAACGACGGGCCCGATTTGATCTGCAATCCTATTGTTTGCCCAGTCACCTGCCCATCAGGATTCACGAACTCCAACTGGGCGTCGATGCCAACGTCGCCCGTCGGAGTCTCGCGGAAAATCTGTGCGCGACTGGCGGCGTAACTCTGAACCGCTACCACGCCGCGGCGCTCTTGTGCGTAGGTGCTACCTGCTTTCGGGAGGCTCATCCGGTTCCTCGCAGGGGAGTAAATCGACTCGGCCTCTATACAGCTTGGCGCCCCCACCTGGTGTGCCTACCCAAAATTCGGTCGCTGCATCATGCGTACGTCAAGGCGAATGAGCAGGGCGCGGGCTTCGCACTCCTCCGCGCCGCCAGGAGGTCCGAAATCATCTTCAGGCTCACGGCCACGCCAGGTCAATGTGGAGAAGCGGGTCTGCGGGCATCTCCACCTTCGCGGCTCGTGCCGCGCGGAAGGCCTCGCCCAACACGCCGATGTCTGGGGCCGCGCGCGCCTGGCCGTCCAGCCAGTAGCGGCTCTCCGTCTCCGCACGCAGGTGGCTCTGTACCCAACCGGCGAGCATCGGCATCTGCTCCTCAACGTTGGAACGTGGCAGCTTCGCGCCGCGCGCCAGCATCACGCTGAGGAAGCCATGGACGGCACTCGCGCGGACGGCGCGCGCGTAGGCGAGTTGCTTGTCGCTGACGGCCTGGAGGGGCGGCACCCCCGGCCCCTCCACTGTGAGGACCACGTGCGGCAGGATGACGTGGACACAGCCCGCCTCGAGCTGGTCCGCAAGCGCGTCAGTTGCATCACGCCGCTGGGACGCGCGTGCGGCCCGGGCCGAGGTGATGCCGAATCGCTCTTCCAGTACCTGGAGCGTAGGCCCTGTCGTGCGCGGCACCTGCTCATCCACCCCGAAGACGGTGGCGTGGAGGGCGCCACCCGAGTCTGTCACCTCGACGTAGGCGACCCGGGCACGCCGGGCACTCGCGACGCCCCGCACGCGGTAAAGCCCCGGCGCCGCCACCCGCACCGTGGCCGTGCCCCTGCCCTGGCGGTTGAGGTCCGCCGTCCCACGCAGCCTCCGCACGCGCCACTCAGCGCCTGCGGGCTGGAGCTCAGCGACGCCGCCCCGCCGCTCGTGGACGAAGACCTCCACCATCAGCTCCCGCTGGCCGTCGTCCTCCAGCTCCACATCCCGCGTCAACCGCATCCGCATGGGGGCGCCTCCGTCAGCAGTAGGCGTCGGACGCGTGGGCGGGGCAATCCCCCAAGGGAGGTATGCGTCGGCGGTGAATGCGGTGGACACAAAATCAGCCATCAAGCCATGCCTGGAAAGCTCGCCAAGACCACCCCCCTGCCGGAGTCGGAGGTGTTGGAGGAGTGGGCGGAGTTGGAGGAGTGGATGGTGTTGGCGGCGTAGGTGGCGTGGGTGGAGTCGGAGGCGTTGGAGGAGTCACCCGTCCACGGATTGGATGACCTGGGCTCCACACAACAGGCTGGCCAGATGTGTCAAGGCAGGTCTTCCCGTCGACCGGACCGAGCCAACGAACACCCTGGGCGGACCAAGCATGCCCATTTCTGATGAAGGCAACCCATCGCACACCCGTATCGAAAATATGCTCACCATCCTTCATCCAACCGACAAGCTCGCTGTTCTTCGAAAAGAGCGGGGTCATCCGACGTTCCTTTCCATCAATCACCAATGGATACTGAGGGCCCAAGGACCGGAGTGGCCGCGTTCAACTCTCTGGTACCGGCCTATTACACGGTCACCTCGCCGTAAGCGCGGCAAGGCGATACAGCAAGGCGCGACGGATCGCCAAGCGCACGCCACGAGAAGACACCGAAGCGTTATCGCAACACGAGTTTCTCTGCGGACTTGAAGAGCCCCGGAACCGAGTGCTCGATCAACATGCGCACGCAGCCCCACCGAACTGCATCAATGTACCAAACAGTGTGGCGGTCCCAGTACGACACCTGCACGCCAGCAAGCAGCGGGCGATAGCGGTTGCCGTCTTCAAAAATTCGCCACACAGGAGCCCCACTGATTCCGCGCAACTGCGGATGAGAGGCTTCATTTCCATCAATTGTGCCAAAATCGTTCCGATAGAGCGGAAAGCGAATTCGCATCTTTCTGTCGAATTCATCACCCGCCGGCACCGGCTCAGCTTGAGCATTGAAGCGAAACTTGTCGCCGGCCAATCCACCCTCCACTCGCTTGCTGTACTCAGTAGGCCAGCCAGTCACGTGGTACCAAGGATACTGGTCCTCTGGCTCATCAGGCGCCAAGTCGGCCATCGTGACTGGCTTCCAACGATCCCTGACGACGCTCGGCGATTCCAGCCTGAGAATCGCCACGTCGTAATCGTCCGACAAACTCCATTTACCACCCAAAGGCACCATCGCCGCATCAACCCCCGGAACCAACAGCATGGAGTCAGAGGGCTTCGTTTTCTTCCTATCTCCTACAGGGAAAAACTCCTCCACAACGTGCGCAGCCGTAACCAAGAACCACTCAAGTTCGCATCGAAAGAACCAGCCGGTCCCAACAGGCCGAGGGAAGCCTTCAGGCTGTCGGGCAACCAATGGAACGGAGTAGTCGTCCCCAAGCTGCTTGAGTTCCCCCTCAACGCTTCTCAACAGTTCAAGATGCTCGTCAGCACCCACTAGCTTCTTCATGTCACTCCCTAAGTTCAGTCACTCCCCTGGGAGCGCACCGAGGCCCCCGGACAGAGCTTCGCGGCAAGGGGGCCTGGTGCGCACGGTCATCGTCCTACTTTGGCCCACGAAGCGCGAAGCGCGCTCCCTGCACTATGAGGGCTTCACGGGGGCGCGACCTGCGGCGGAACTTTCCGAGCGAACAGGTGAAAGTCGAGAGCCTCATTCACGCTGAATCGGCCCGACAACCCACCGAGTGACGCTTCGACTTCCATTGGGTAGAGAAGCCACTCGGACCACTTCTCTCCGAACTTTCGAGCTCGCGCGAGGAGTTCCTCGTCGACATTGTGCGTAGCAGGGTCGACCGTCGCGAGGAACGTGTTGACGTCGATGAAGTCTGCGACGTGTAGCCCCGTATCCGCCTGAATGTGCTGGTGGACGATCTGAGTGGCCAGGGCGGCAGTAAGCTGGGACAGGTCACCTTCGTTGACCGCTGCAACGAACTGCTCGCGGAACCTATCTACGTTCTTCGTGCTCTTTCGATACTCGAAGCGGTATCTCCCAGGAGAGATCGGCCGCACTCGAACATCCGTGAGCTTCCACATGAAGTGCGTGGCAGCTCCGATTGGGGACGGCTCGAATGACTTCTTCGCCGTGCGGTCAAGGAAATGCCACGCCGCATTTGCATCGGTAGAAAACGATATCAAAGGGCTGTGATAGGCCGCGTACTCCTCATCCTGAATATCTTTCCGGTAGCCCACGTGGACAGCCACAAGCTTCTCCAGAGGCCAGTTCAAGTGGCGCGAGAGACCCTGGTCGGTGGATTTGGAGAGGAGTCCCTCTGTAACGTAGTATTCAGCAAAGGTTCGACCCCGATGCGTTGCGTTGGCATCTTGCGTGACCCGAGATGGCAGCGAGTCGCCTCTATAGAGCGTGGGTAGGCACACCACCTCTTCTGACTTCGTCGTCATCCTCGACCTCATCTTCGGACCAGGGGAGCTGGGTTGATCCTATCAGATGGACGTTCCTGCCACGTGCAGGATGCCAAAGCAGGCCGGCCTATGTCCCCGCGAACGCAGCGGCTGGCCTTGCTTACCCAGCCGGCTGCGTGTGCTTAAGGATGCACCGCATCATCTCCTACATAGCTCATGGGCTGCATGGGCCACGGATACCACCCCATCAGTTCCTCCACAGCTCGCAAGCCGCCCGCCCGAACTTACTGATGGTGGAACGCGCTTGCAGAGTGGCCGTCGATTTCCTCTTGCGGACTACAGCCCGACAGGCGCGCGGCCCACACCTTGTGGAGGCCAGGAAATCCGCCCGTTTAGGACGGCGTCCACGACCGAATTGCGAAGTGGTATTCGCGGCGATATAGAGAACCGGAAAGGCGGTCGCCTACCGCCTGACCCGCACTGGTCTCCCCCCACGGGACCTGAGAGCGAGGCAAAGGGGCCACCAGACCTCGGGCGGTTGTCGCGATTCCTAGCCAACAGGCTCAGGTGGGGGATGAGACCGCGTTGGCGTGGAGTCTGCGATGACCGACGAGAAGAAGTTCAAGGCCCGCGTGCGTGCGCGCATGGAGCGCACGGGCGAGCGTTTCATGACAGCGAAGCGCAACCTCGAAGCTGAAGACGCGGCACGTGGGGCAGGAGCTGCCACTCATCCCCATGGCGGAGCACCACTCGCCCACCAAGAGCGCCGTCGCAGCTTCCGCGAGGAGAGCCTGACGGCTTGGCGTGCCATGACGGAGGGGTTCTCCGGCAAGAGCGCCGGCATCACCTGGACGGACGTCAGAGACATCGTCGGCGTCCTCGAAGGCATCGGGAAGAAGGCCCCTCTGAACCACGTCTTCCTCCCCTCTCGTGGAGGCCTCGACTTAGAAGGCGCCAGCCACAGCCAGGAAGCTGATTGCATTGAACTCAGCTTCGACGGCATCACCCGCATCGTCCGCCCCGACTCTCTGCAGTTCGTCATGCCAGAGCGGGACCCTTTGCGTGAGTGGGCCTATTTCTTGCTCCAGACCGGCAAACTCGCACCGTCGGGCGTTTACGAGAGCGGACCCAACGAGGCCGACGAGGCGTTCGAGGTCGTCCTCGAGCTGACTCCTGGTGAGTACGTCGAAAGCTTCTACTGGGATGAGGGCGACTACGGCGTTGACGAGGCAGGCGAACCACAGAAACTTCCCGACGGGGCACGGCTAATCAACCGATGCTTTGGGGGTTCCTTCCTCATCGTGGCAAAGGCGTCCCGGTACAACCTCTGGGACGGATTCGATGCGGACCGGGCAGCCCACGCCAAGCAGAGTCCTGCCGAGTTCCAGGCGCTCATTCAGGGATTCGTCGATGAACTCCACAAGGGGAACCTGTACGGGAGCGACCCAAGTTAGGCCGGTCAAGTCCCGAATCGTGTGTAGTTGGTTCGGAGGGGGAACGAGGGAGGAAGGCTCCTTGGCGGATTCATTCAGCGGTGTCTGGGTTTGAAGTCAGCAGGGCCATGTCGAGGTAGCGGCGGGCATC
>NZ_JAKCFA010000043.1 GCF_024198215.1 Myxococcus qinghaiensis | reverse complement strand
ACTCCGCCAGCGGGCGAACGGCGAAGTGTCTCTGCGTGCCGAGGCGCGCGCGCCGCTTCGCTGAACCTCGCTTCGCCCTTCCACGAACATCCTCGCCGCACCAGACGGGGCGCGGCGAGGAGTTACGTTCAGCTCGGCCCAGGAGTACGACTGGGTGGCGGGGCTGCTCGAGGACGCGGAGGTGCCGGCGCTGGCCGTCATCGGCAACCATGACCTGCTCGGCAAGGGGAGGGAGCTCTACCTCCATCACTTCGGCCCGACGTTCCTGAGCTTCGAGTACGGAGGGAGCCGCTTCGTCCTCTTCGACTCCAACTCCCGGGAGTACGGCTTCCCGGGCAACGTGCCGGACCTGGAGCAGCTGCGCTCGGCGCTCGGCGAGGTGCCAGGGGGCGGGCATCTGTTCACCTTCTCCCATGTGCCGCCCGGCCATCCGGACTTCGATGCGTCGCTGACGGAGCCGCTGGAGCAGCTCCAGGCGGAGCGCGGGGTCGCCATCTCCTTTCATGGCCACACCCATCGCTTCAGCACCGACGCGCGGCGGGGCGTGCGCTACTTCTGCACCGACTCGCTCGAAATCCACAGCTACCTGGTGGTCACCGTCGAGGGCGACTCGGTGGATGTCGAGCAGGTGTTCTTCTGATGGCGCGTCCCTGGCTCGTGGGAGGACTGCTGGCGTCGTTGCTCTTCACGGGGCGCCCCGCGCGAGCGGAGTCACCGGAGCAGGCGGCGTCGCCGTGGTACGTGCCGGACCACGCGGCGCTCCAGTTCGCCGGCTCCATTGGCATGCTGGCGGCGGGGCCGGGGTGGGCCTTCCTGGACGAGCAACTGGAGCTGGAGGTGCTGGTGGGCTGGGCACCTCGGGCAGTGGTGGGCGCGGACTTCGTCACCCTCACGCTCAAGGGCCAGTGGCACCCGTTCCACGTCACTCATCGCGAGTGGAGCTTCCGTCCGTTCACCGTGGGCGCGGCCTTCAGCTACACCTTCGGCGACGACTACTACCTGACGCTGCCGGACCGCTACGTCTCCGGCTACTACTGGTTCAAGACGGCGCTGAGGCCCGCGCTACTGCTCGGTGGGAGCGCGGGCCGGCCCATGCCGTCGCTGGGGCTGCGGCACCTGGAGGGCTACTACGAGCTGGTGGCCACGGACTTTCGCATCGTCCAGTTCCTCCAGAACCCGAGCACCGTGAAGACGGGCCTGTTCACGCTCGCGCTCGGGGCGCGGATCCGCTTCTGAGTGGAGGTCAGCGCGGAGGTTCGGTCGCCGTCGCGGGGCGGGTGGAGGGCTCGGCCTCGCCCTGCGCGCCACCGCCCCGGAGCCGTCGGAGGATGCGGGGGGCCTCGGCGGCGAAGCGCTCCCGTGCGTCTGGCAGCGGGCGGTCCCACAAGTCGCTGAGCTCCGTGCCGGGGAGCCCCGCGCCGAAGCGCACCTTCAAGTCCCGGCCGATGAGCGCATAGCGAGCCTCCCAGCCGATGGTGGTGAGCAGGTAGCGCCGGGGGTCTGGCCGGCTCATTGGAATGCCGTCACCCAGTTGCTCGGGTGAATGGGTGTCACCCAGCAAATCGAACAGGGTGGGCACCAGGTCGATGTGGCCGGTGACGGCGTCGACCTGTCCGGTGGGGAGCCGCTCGTCGAACACGAGCATGGGGACGTGGAGCTGCAGCTCGGTGACGTCGCTGGCGTGGCCGACTCGGCCGTGCTCGCGGAACTCCTCGCCGTGGTCTCCGGTGAAGACCACCAGGGGACGCGTTCCACGCACGGCCTCCCACTGGCTCAGGAGCTCCTCCACCTTGGTGTCCACCTCGTAGGCGGAGTTCCAGGCGCGGGCCTTGAGGTGCTCGGCGGGGACGCGCGCGGTGGCAAGGCCCCCCTTGCCGTCCCAGGCGGGGGTGAACACCGCCGAGCGCTCCGGGTAGTCGTAGTCGAAGTGCGTGCCCGCGAAGAACACGAAGGTGAACAGCGGCGTGTCCCGGGGCGTCTTGCGCGCCAGGTCCAGCGCGTCCTTCACCATGGCGATGTCCCGCAGGTGGCTGCGCCCTTCGTAGTCCGTGCGCAGGCCGCCCTGCACGTCGCGGAACACGGTGTCCTTCAGGCCCATCCAGTCCACCGAGGACGCGGCGAAGAAGGCCTGGCGGTAGCCATTCTCCCGGAGCGCGGGGAAGAGCAGCGGCGCGCGCCCCGCGCCCACCACCGCGTCGCGACGCTGCGCCTCCAGTCCGAAGAAGAGGCTGAAGAGGGAGTAGTCGGTGGAGCTGGCCGCGCTGTGGTGGTGCAGGAAGCGCGTGCCGTGCTCCGCCCTGCGCCACAGGTGGGGCATGACGTCCGGACGGAAGAAGTCGTCGCGCAGGCTCTCCACCAGGATGAGGACGATGTCGGGCCGGCGCGTGAAGCGCACCGACGCGGGGTCGATGGTCGACGCGGGGACTCCGGCCTCGGGGCTCACGCCCAGCCGCAGCCCGGACGCGGGAGGCCGGTTCGTCAGCCGCGCGAGCAGCGTGTTCATCCTCACGGGAGGCTGCAAGGGCAGGGTGGTGGCCGCGTGCAGCACGGCGCCCCCGTGGGCGAAGACGAGCCACGCGCTCGTCAGGCGCTCCACCCCGGCGACCACGACGAGGATGGCGAGGAGCCGCGCCAGGTGACGCGGACGGGGGATGCGCCGCAGGAAGTGGACGCCCGCCCAGGCATCCAGCGCGAGCACGCCCAGCGTCGCCGTGCCCAGGAGCGCCAGTTCATGCGGCGCGAGCCCCGTCTCCGCGAGCGCGCGCGGTTGCAGCGCCACCGCGAGCACCAGCCCGTTGATGTGGAAGCCCAGCGACGACAGCACCAGCGCATCCACGCCGAGCAGCGCCACGCCCAGCGCCACGACGATGGGCAGGGCCAGCGCATACCGCCGCCCGAGCAAGCCCAGGGGCAGGGTGGCCACGAAGGTGAGCAGCCCCAGGAACAGCGCCTGGATGACGCCGCCCACCAGCAACACGGGCCGCAAGGTGCTGGCCAGCCGCCCCACGGAGTCGAGCAGGGGCGCCCCGAAGAAGAGCAGCGCGAGCAACCCGTGCAGCGTGCACCAGAGCAGCGCGGGGCCCAGGAGCGGCACGGCCTCGGCCCACCGCTGGCGGAGCCTCTCTGCGGGAGTGACGGTGGCGGGAGGCATCCGAGACATCGCGCCCCCTGCTAGCCCGCCGCAGACGGATGTTCAAGGAAGACAGGACCGCCCGGCCGCCCCCTCGCAGTGGAGGCACTCCGGTGCGACGCGCGTCACGCGAGTCGTCGGGTGGGTCTTTTCTCATGCCTCGTGTCCGGTGGCTCGCCGGTGCCAGGATGGGGTGCATGCCGCCACGCAAGCTCGTGCGACACCTCGTCTGGCTGGAGTCCTTCACCGCGGCCGTGGAGGCGGGCAGCATCGAAGCCGCCGCGGAGCACCTGGGCGTGGCGCGCTCCGTGGTGAGCGAGCACATCCGCGCGCTGGAGATGGCGCTGGCCGAAGGCGCCACGCTGTTGGAGCGTGGCCCCGGCCGACGCCTCCAGCTCACCGCCCGGGGGGAGCGCCTCTTCGCCGGCACGCAGACGCCCCTGCACCAACTCGACATGAAGCGCCTGCGAGACCTCGCCAGCGCGGAGCCCGTGGTGCGCC
The DNA here is from genome assembly GCF_024198215.1 of Myxococcus qinghaiensis. GTDB lineage: Bacteria > Myxococcota > Myxococcia > Myxococcales > Myxococcaceae > Myxococcus > Myxococcus qinghaiensis. The sequence goes on along the minus strand of NZ_JAKCFA010000043.1, from coordinate 59,374 downwards.
TGGGCCTCAACCCCACCCTGTCCCTCTCCCTGCTGGGCAAGGTCGCCCGAGACGCGGCGGCCACCGGCCTCAAGCTGGTGCTCAGCTTCGGCGGACCGCACGAGCTGACCCGACAGGTGCAGACGCGCCAGCTGGACCTCGCGTTGGACTTCACCCCGCTGCCGCCGCACGAGGGCGTGGAGTCGGAGTCCCTGCTGCGGATGTCCTTCGTCGTGCTCGCCGGGCCGGACAGCGCCCTGGCGAGCACGGCCTCGTCCCGACGGGCGCTGCACGTGAAAGATTTGGACGGACAGCCCTTCGTGGACTGGCTGCGAGACGACCCCTATGGCGGCGCGAACAGCGCGCGCTTCACGGCGCACGGCGTCAGGGTCGCGGAGGTGGCCCGCGTGGAGAGCTTCCTGCTGCTCTACGAACTGCTGCGCGCCTTCAAGGCCTGCGCGATTACGCCGGACCTGCGCCCCATGCACCCGTTTCCCCCCGACATCCACGCCTGGCCCTTGAAGGAAGACGAGCCCCAGGCCGTGGAAGTCGTGGCCCTCTGGCCCTCCGGCTCCCTCAGTCCGGGCGCCGCCACCGTCCTGGACGGGCTGCGTCAACGCGTGTGAGTCCTCGTCGTTAAATCGACGAAGACGTCGGATTCTGCCGGTTTTCCGGCGCTGAACCCGTCTGTATCCTCTCCTGACTGAAAGATTCGACCAGGAGTGCCCGGATATGACGCCAACGGAACTGACGATATCCCGCCTGCCGCCGCATCTGCGGCGCTACGTGGTGAGCCAGGACTACGACGCGTATACGCCGAGAGACCACGCCGTCTGGCGCCACATCCTGGGCAAGCTGCGCGGTCATCTCTCGCAGCGGGCGCACTCCGTCTATCTGGAGGGGCTGGCGGCGACGGGCATCAACCTTGAGTCCATCCCCAGCCTGGACGAGATGAACGAGCGGCTGTCGCGACTGGGCTGGGCGTGCGTGGGCGTGCGCGGCTTCATCCCGCCGGCGGTCTTCACGGAGCTGCAGTCCCTGGGCGTGCTGGCCATCGCCTCGGACATCCGCACGCACGAGCACATCGAGTACACGCCCGCGCCGGACATCGTCCATGAGAGCGCGGGCCACGCGCCCATCATCGCCAACCGGCGGTACGCGGAGTACCTGAAGGCGTGCGGCCTGGTGGGCTTCAAGTCCATCGCGAGCGCGGAGGACCAGGCCGTCTTCAACGCCATCCGCAACCTGTCGGTGGTGAAGGAGGACCCGGACGCGAGCGCGGACGAAGTCGCCCACGCGGAGGCGCGGCTGGAGGCGGCGAGCGCCAGCCGTCGGTACGTGAGCGAGAGCACGCGGGCCACGCGGCTGTACTGGTGGACGGCGGAGTACGGCCTCGTCGGGGGCCTGGAGTCGCCGCGCATCTACGGCGCGGGGCTGCTGTCGAGCATCGGCGAGGCGGCGCAGTGCCTGACGCCGACCGTGCGCAAGCTGCCGCTCAGCGTGGCGTGCGCGGACACGGACTTCGATATCACCCGGATGCAGCCGCAGCTCTTCGTGGCGCGGGACTTCGAGCACCTGTTCGAAGTGCTGTCCGAGTTCGAGTCCACGCTGGCGTGGAAGCGCGGCGGCGACTTCGGGCTGGAGGTGGCCCGTCAGGCGCGCACGGTGAATCACCTGGTGCTGGCGGATGGCCGCGAGGTGACGGGCCGCGTGCTGGACACGGTGGCCGCGCCCGCCGAGGTGGCCCCGGGACTCACCACCGCGCTGGTGCGGCTGGAGGGTCCGGTCCTCACCTCGCTCGGTGGCAAGGGGGATGGAAGTCGGCCATGGAACGGTCCGGCGCTGGTGGCCTTCGGTGCGGGGCACCTCCCGGAGCGAGGAACGTTCAAGCTGTCGTTGGCCAGCGGACTGGAGCTGGAGGGCTTCTCCGCGGGCGGCGGCGAGGTGCTGGCGCTGCGGGCTCGACTCGCGGGCCGCGCGCTGGACGTGCCCGCGGTGGCGAGGCTCTTCGTCACCACGCACCTGCCCTCGGTGGCCGGTGGGCCGGCGGACCCGGCGACGTGGGACAGGTGGTTCGGCGAGCTGGAGGCCTTCGCGGAAGGTGATGGCGAGTCGAAGGCCCGGGAGCGCAAGGCGCTGGCCCTGCACCCGTCGCTCGCGGCGCTCTACCGGGAGGTGCGCACCCTGCGCGACTCCGGGCAGGCGAAGCCGGAGCGGCTGGGGCAGATCGCCGCCGCCGCGACGGACTTCCAGGACGACTGGCTGCTGCGCACCGAGGTCGAGGAACTCAAGGCCCGGGCCTGAAGTCGCCCGCAGCGGATCTACGTTTCGTCGAATGTCACGTCGGGAGGCGGGGCGGCTTCCAACCGCCGCGCCCGAGACCCGTCCCGCGTCCTGCTTCGAGGGCTCGAAGGCGGGCGCACGGCACCTGAGTCGCGTGGCTCGGAGGAGAGGCGCGTGCCTTGCTCGTGGCGGCTGCCGTCCCCCGCAAAACGACGCGGGCCCGGCCACGTGGACATCCCGTGGTCAGGCCCGTCGTTGACGTCAGGTCTTCCGCGATGCCTCGCGGGGGACTGTCGTGCTCACTTCTCCTTGGAGGCAATCTTCCGCAGCGCCTTCTGGTCTCTCACGCAGAGGATGCGGCCGACATTGCCGAGCACGCCCTCGCGCTTCATCTCGTTGATGAGCGTGGACACGAACGAGCGCGACGCGCCCACCAGGTCCGCCAGGTCCTGCTGCGTGATTCCGCGCAGGTCCGTCTCACCGCCGTGGGGGCAGCGCTCACCGTGCGCCTCCACCAGCGTCAGCAGGGTGTCCGCCAGCCGCGCGGGCACTTCCTTGAAGGTCAGCCCCAGCACGCGCTTGCGCAGGGCACGCACGCGCTCGGCGTAGGCGCGCACCACGTCCACCGCCAGCGCCGGCCGGGCCTCGAGCTGCGCGCGGAAGTCGCGGCCCTCGATGCTCCACACCTCGGCCTCGCCCGCGGCGATGGCCATCTCTTCAATCGGCGTCCCCTCGGGGCGGAACAGCTCGCCGAACAAGTCACCGGGGCGGAGGATGGACACCACCGAGCGGGTGCCATTCTTGCCGATGCGCATCAGCCGCACGCGGCCGGACTTGAGCAGATAGACGCGGTCCGTGCTGTCGCCAGGGCGGTAGATGGTCGAGTTGTGCGGGAAGGACTCGACCTTGAAGTAGCCCTTGAAGTCGATCGCCTCCTGGCCCGGAACGAGCTTGTTCGCGGTGACCATCATCCCGGAGCTGGTTGCCTGGAGCGGCGCCACGACGTTGGAACCGATAGGGCCGAGGGGGCGATTGAAACCGTGCATGGCATTCACTCCGTGGAAAGCAATCGGGGGTAGGACCGGCCGCCTGCTTCAGCGGCAACGGGACTTACCTTTTCCAAGGAACGTGCCAGCCGGGAATGAAGTGCTCCGGAAGGAACACATCCAGGAATGCCGGGTACTTAGCGCTAGAGGCCCGTAGCACCCACCCCTCTGTGTCCAAAACCTGAAACAAAACGTTCAAACAGTCTGATCATGTTGAACGAAACGTTCAAAGGGCAGGGGCCATTGTCGCGACCCGGACAGTGTTCACGGGTCGTCCTTCACGGTGAACCCGTGCCCCAAAGGGTTCTGTCCCTGTGAAAGATTGTACTTCTGCAGTTTGCGCTCGAGGGTGGGGCGACTGATTCCAAGAATCTGGCAGGTGCGACCCTTGTGCCCCTTTGTGACGGCCATGGCACGGGCGATGAGCAGCCGCTCGGCCTCGTCGAGCGTGGGGATGAGGCTGGCGTCATCCACCGCGGGGGCGGTGAACATGATGGTGTTGTTGGCGAGGCGGGCCGACTCCGGGGAGGGCGGGATGTCCAGCGTGGGCAGGTCGTCGCCGCGCAACACATCGCCCGGCGCGAGCACCACGGCGCGGGTGAGCACGTTCTCCAGCTCGCGCACGTTGCCCCGCCAGGGCAGGCGCGTCAGGCGCTCCATGATTTCGATGGGCACGCGGGTGACGCGCTTGTGCACCTTCTCGTTGATGCGCTCCAGCAGGTGCTTGACGAGCAGGGGGATGTCCTCGCGCCGCTCGCGCAGCGGGGGAATCAGGAGCGTAATCACCTTGAGGCGCTGGTAGAGGTCCTCGCGGAAGCGGACGTGCTCCACCTCTTCGGAGAGGTTGCGGTGGGTGGCGGCGATGACGCGGGCGCGCAGTTTGATTCGCTTGACGCCGCCCACGCGCTCGAACTCGCGCTCCTGGAGCACGCGCAGGAGCTTCGCCTGGAGCATCATCGACATGTCGCCAATCTCGTCGAGGAAGACGGTGCCGTCCTCGGCCAGCTCGAACTTGCCGGGCTTGCCGGCCGTCGCGCCGGTGAAGGCGCCCTTCTCGTGGCCGAACAGCTCGCTCTCCAGCAGCGTGTCGACGATGGCGGAGCAGTTGATGCCGATGAAGGGCCGGGGCTCGTCGTACGAGTAGTTGTGGATGACGCGGGCGATGAGCTCCTTGCCGGTGCCGCTCTCGCCCGTAATCAGCACGGTGGCGTGGCTGCCCGTCACCTTGCCAATCTCCTTCACCAGCTGCTGCATGGACGGGCTGGTGCCGACGATGTCGCCCAGGCGCACCGCGGCATTCTCCCGGTTCACCTCGTCCGCGCGGCGCGACAGCTGGCGGTACTCCAGGGCGCGCTCGACGACGAGGTCCAGCGCGGCCGGGTCGGCGAAGGGCTTGTGGATGTAGTCGAAGGCCCCCGCCTTCATCGCCCGGATGGTGGTCTCCATGTCGTGGTAGGCGGTGACGAGGATGATGCGTGCGTCGCCGCACAGTCCCTTCATCTCCTCGATGATTTCCAGGCCGGTGCGGTCCGGCAGCATCATGTCGAGGATGACCACGCTGGGCATGGAGTCCTGCGCGGCGCGCAGACCCGCGGCGGCGCTGGTGGCCGTGGCCACCTGGTAGCGCGGCTGGCCGTCGTGCTCTATCTCCTCGAAGTGCATCTTCAGCGTCTCGAGGAGAGACACGTCGTCATCGACGATGAGAAGGGTCTCCATCATGGCTTCCTTCTCAGGTGGCGAATGTGAGCGTGAAGACCATGCCGGGCTCGGCGCTGCCTTCGGCGGCGACGTCCCCTCCTTGTCCCATCATCACCCGCCGCAGCGCCGCGAGTGACAGCCCCGCGCCGCGCGCCAGCCTCGAGCCGAAGGGCTCGAAGAGGGTGCCGTTCTCTTCCGGGGGAAGGGCGGCGGCCGGGTCCTTGAGTACCATCAGCACGCGGCCCGGCGGGCCCCGGCGGAGGGTCACCTCCACCGGACTGTCCTCGGGCCGACCCATGGCCACGTTGAGCAGCACCTGGGCCAGCACGGGGCGCAGGCGGTTGGGGTCCACGCGCACGCGCGGCAGCTCCGGCTCCTCGTCCACGCGCACTTCGATTCGCCGCTCGGCCAGCTCCGGCGCCACCATGCTCGTGGCCTCCTGAATCACCGAGCGCAGCGCGTGCGCGTCGATGTTGGGCGTGGTGTCGCGGCCATACTCGGACAACAGCCACAGCATGCGCTCCATGGTGCGAATCTCGCGGTTGGCGATGGTCAGCCGCCGCCTGTCCCGGTCCGACAGGCCGGTGTTCCGGGCCAGCGTCTGCACCGCCATCTTCACGGAGGACAGGGGGTTGCGAATCTCGTGGCTGAGCGAGCTGGACAGCCGGGAGATCTGCACCGGCGGGGCTCCCTCCAAGAGGACGTTGAGGTCCTGGACGCAGGTGCTGGCCTCGCCCTCGTCCATGCCGAGCGCCAGTCGCAACGGCGTGGCGTCCTCGCTCCCCAACGCCGAGGAGATGAACTCCACGGCGCGGCGGTCCTCGCGAGCCAGTGCATCCAGCTCACGGGCCCGCTCGGCGGAGATGCCGAGGGCCTGATGGAGAGGTCTGTCGAGCAGCTCCTCCGCGGGGCGGTGGAGCACGACGGCGCAGTCTCCCTGCGCGCGGGTTACCCGCAGGCCAGGAGACCAGGCGAGCAATGCGGCTTGCAGGAGGTGGGCGTTCATTGGTGGGTCCCGAACATAACGAGTAAGGTTCCGCGCTGTCCCCTTATGTCCCTCATCGCGCGTTTCCCGAAGAACCTTGTGGCCGTCCTCCTCTTCCTTTCAGGAGGTACGGCGCTGGTCTACGAGTTGGTCTGGTCCAAGTATCTCGGGAACGTCCTGGGCAACAGTGGGCAGGCGCATGCCGTGGTGCTCGCCACCTTCATGGGCGGCCTGGCGCTCGGCGCATCTGTCTTCGGGCGGACAGCGGACCGGGTGAAGAGCCCGCTGGCCTTGTACGGCGTGCTGGAGTTGGGCGTGGCGCTGTACGCGCTGGCCTTCCCGTACGTGCTGGACGCCCTGGGGGCCCTGTGGCTGGCGGTGGCGCCCGGCGTGCCGGATGGGTGGCGCGTGGGGCCCCGGCTGCTGGTGGCCGCGGTGTCGCTGGTGGTGCCCACGCTCCTGATGGGCGGCACGCTGCCGGCGCTGGTGCGGCACTTCGCGGACAGCCTGTCCGGAGTGCAGCGGGAGCTGGCGCGGCTGTACGCCGTCAACAGCCTGGGCGCGGCGCTGGGCGTCTTCATCGCGGGCACGAAGCTGGTGCCGGTGCTGGGCCTGTCCGCCTCGGCGAAGCTGGCGGCGGGGCTGAACCTGCTTCTGGCCGTGGCGGCGCTCCTGCTCGCGCGCAGGCATCCTCCCGCGCTGGCGCCGGGACAGGCCGCGCCGGTGTCGGAGGGCGCGGCGAACCTGGCCTATCCCCGGGTGGCGGTGCGCGCGGCGCTGGTGGGCGTGGCGCTGTCGGGCTTCACGTCCATGCTGTACCAGGTGACCTGGATTCGCCTCCTGTCCATCGTCCTGGGCGCGTCCACGTACGCCTTCACGCTCATCCTCACCGCGTTCATCCTGGGCATCGGCCTGGGCAGCTTCTGGCTGATGACGCGCGCGCAGAAGTCGGACTCGCTGAAGCTGTACGCGCAGATGCAGGTGGCGCTGGTGGCCAGCCTCTGCGTGGCCCTGCCGCTCTACGTGCGGCTGCCGCACCTGTTCCGCTCGGCGCAGTGGATGATGACGCGCTCGGTGGACACCTGGCCCTTGTTCCAGTTGTTGACGTTTGGCTTCTGCTGCCTCGTCCTGCTGGTGCCCACCTTCTTCATGGGCGCGGCCTTCCCCGCTGCGGCGCGCGTGGCCACGGCGAAGGTGTCCGAAGTCGGACGGGAGTTGGGCGGCGTCTACCTCTGGAACACGGTGGGCACGATTACCGGCTCCGCGCTGGGCGGACTGGTGCTGATGCCGTGGTGGGGCATGGAGGGCAACTTCGTGGCGGGCGTGGTGGCGAACCTCGCCGCCGCCGCGCTGGCCTTCCACGCGCTGCCGAATCGTCCCGCCAGCCCCGTGCGCGCGCTGTGGCCGGTGGGCGCCGCGGCCCTCCTGGCGGCGGTGGTCCTTGGCGGGATGAGCGGCTGGTCCGTCCGGCTGTCGGGCATCGCCTCCATCCGCTCCCACCAGAAGCCGCCGGAGAGCTACGCGAAGCTGGTGGAGGAGACGGAGAAGAACATCCACCCCATCTTCTACCGGGACGACACCTTCGCCACGGTGATGGTGGCCGACTACCCGCAGGACCACCTGCGCTTCATGAAGCTCAACGGGAAGATTGACGCCTCCAACGGCAGTGACGTGGAGACGCAGGTGATTGCCGGCCACCTGGGCGCGCTGCTGCACCCGCGCGAGCCGAAGAACGTGCTCCTCGTCGGCGCGGGCGCGGCGATTACCGCGGGCAGCGTGCTGGCGCACCCGGTGGAGCGCCTGGACATGGTGGAGATTGCGCCTGCCGTCATCGACGCGGCGCGCCTGTTCAAGGATGACAACCGCAACGCGGTGGACGACCCGCGCACGCGCGTGCACATCGACGACGCGAAGACGTTCATGGCGCTGGCCGACCGCAAGTACGACCTGGTGGTGAGCGTGCCCTCCAACCCGTGGGTGGCGGGCGTGTCCGGCCTCTTCACGCGGGACTTCTTCCAGACGGTGGACCGGCACCTCGCGGACGACGGCGTGCTGGTGCAGTGGATTCACACCTACGAGAGCAACGACGAGCTCATCCGGCTGGTGGTCCGCACGCTGCGCGACACCTTCCCGCATGCGACGACGTGGCTGGGGCCGCATGACCTGGTGCTGGTGGCCAGTCGCAAGCCGCTGGCCTTCGACGCGGAGCGCCTGGCCCAGCGGATGGCGGTGCCGGACGTGCGCGCGGACATGGCGCGCGTGGGCCTGACGGATGTCTTCGCGCTCCTGTCCAAGCAGGTGCACAGCGAGGACGGGCAGCTCGCCTTCGCGGGCCCGGGCCCCATCAACACGGACGACCACAACCTGCTGGAGTACGCATCTCCCATCGCCTTCTTCGTGGCGAACATCGACGTGCGCGTGAAGGACGAGCGCCGCTCTCCGGAAGGGGGCTCGCGCCTGTTCCTGGAGGACTACCTGCGAACGCACCCGCCCACGGCCGAGGAGGCCGCGCGGCTGTACCGCAACATGGAGCGCTACCACGCGGCGAATGATCCACTGGTGCGCGGCGTGGCCACGCTGTGGCGCTCGGTGGACCCCGACAACCGCGAGGCGACGGTGGCGCTGGGCAAGGCCGCCCTGGCCCAGAAGGATTTGACGCTGGCCGCGCAGCTCCTGGAGCCGGAGGTGGCCAAGGGCGGGCGGGAGCCGGGGCTCATCGCCGCGTACCTGAAGCTCGTCGCCGAGCGGGCCTGGGCGACGCGGACGGTGTGGACCCCGGTGGACGCCGTCCCCGCGCTGGCCCTGGGCCGCCAGGTGGCCGCCGAGTTCCCGGCCGACGCGGAACTCGCACGGGCCGTGCGCAACCTGTGCGATGCTCTCCCCGCCTCGGCGTGCGCCCCCCCGAAAACCCCCGTCGCGGCCCCGGTTGGCCCCTGAGCGGCCTTCCAAACGCTGAGAAAAAGGCCTATCCGCCGGGAATTACAGGGGATTGGCCCCATCCTCCCGATGACGGATGGAGGTGCAGGTGGGATCTCCCGTACTGTGCCTTTCAACCCCGAGTAACAGGGTGTCTTTCCCGTTCTGAACCCCCAGGAGACTTCCATGAAGGCGATCTCGAAGAAGAACCAGCTCCGCAAGGCTCGTGGTCAGGGCATGACCGAGTACATCATCATCGTTGCCCTCATCGCGATCGCCGCCATCGGCGTCGTGACGCTGTTCGGCGACAACATTCGCAAGCTGTTCGGCGCCTCCGCGGCGGCCCTGGCGGGTAACTCCAACGTCGCCAACGACGGCCAGAGCTCCAACGTCGCCCTGAACAAGAAGACCATGAAGAGCTTCGGCGAGAACAACGCCTACTAAGCTTTCATGTCTCGGAGGCGTCGCCTTCCGGCGGTGCCTCTGCTCACGTGGCGGGAGTCCTCTTCATCGAGGGCCCCGCCATGTTTCTTTGTGCGCTCGTGCTCGGCGGCCGTGCAGGTGGCCGGGAGCGCGACGCGAAGTCCAGGATGGCCCCCTTGAGTGACTCCACCTCCATGGACTCCGCCATGCTGCGTCGCCGGGTGGTGCTGTACCGGACGCTGTCGCTGGTGCTGACGGTGTTCTTGCTGGCGGTGTTGTTCGCCGTGAAGCGCGCGATGACGGTGCCCGAGGACCCGGAGGTGGAGGTCTTCGACGTGCCCGCCGTCTTCGAGTCGCTGGCGAAGAAGAACCCCGACGCCGCCGATGTCTCCGACACCTTCTTCTTCTCGGACACCGCCACGGTGCACCTGCACGTCATGGGGCGCGGGCAGGCGTGTCCGCTGCACATCCACCGTCGCACGCATGAGGCCACCGTCATCGTCGCGGGGCAGGCGGAGGTGCATCAAATCTGGGGGAGGGAGGGCGCGCTGGCGGAGCGGCGCGGGACGCATCATCCCGGCGCGCTGATTGCCTCCGAGCCCTTCACCGGCCACGCGTGGTTCAATCGCTCGGAGGACCAGATGTTGGGCAACCTGGTGTTCGCGACTCCGCGCTTCGACGGGAACCTGTACATCGAGCCGACGGACCCGCGACTGGCGCAAGGGCCGGAGCCCTTCACCTACGCGCCCACCCGCGCGCTGGTGCTGCTGGCCGAGCAGGCCGGTGGCGTGGCGGTGGAGACGTTGCCGGCGCTGGAGGGGAAGATGTCGAGCGTGGTGCTCGCCAAGGGAGAGCACGTCCTCAAGGCCACGCGCGCGGAGCCCGTCATCGCCTATGTGGCGGAGGGCGCGGGTTCCCTGACGGCGGCGGAGGAGCGCCCCGCGAAGCCTGGCCAGCTCTGGGTGCTGCGGCGCGACGCGACGGTGCGCGTGGCGGAGGGGGCCTCGCTGATGCTGTATGTCTTTCGTCCTCCCGTGGACGCTCCGCCCGACGTGGCGCGAGGCGAGTGAGCCCGAGGCAGGCTGCCCGCTCGTTTCGCGGCGTCTCGACGTCGGGAGGGGTTGACCCTCACGCGACGTGAGGCCTTAGACATCTCATCCGAGGTGAAGAGAGATGGCTCTGACGGTCAGCCAGGTGGCCCGATTGGCGAAGGTCAGCGTTCGGGCGCTGCATCACTACGATGAACTCGGTCTGCTGTGTCCTTCCGGGCGCAGCGAGGCGGGGTATCGGCTTTACACCCAGGCGGACCTGGAGCGGTTGCAGCAGGTGCTCTTCTTCCGGGAGCTGGCCTTCCCGCTGGAGGAGATCCGCCGCATCCTGAATGACTCTCGCTTCGACCTTCGCGCGGCCTTGCTCATGCAGCGGCAGTTGCTGTCCGAGCGGGCCTCGCGGCTGGACGCACTCCGCCACGCCGTGGACTCGGCGTTGGACGCACTGGACCAGGGGAAGACGATGGACGGCGAGAAGATGTTCGAGGCGTTTGGGGACTTCGACCCTTCGAAGTACGAGGCCGAGGTGAATGAGCGCTGGGGCGACACGGAGGCCTACAAGGAGTCGGCTCGGAGGACCTCGCGCTACAAGAAGGAGGACTGGAGCACGCTCAAGGCGGAGGGGGACCAGCTCATGAAGGCGCTCGCGGAGCACCTGGGCGCAGGTCATGCGCCGACGGAGCCCGAGGTGCTGGCGCTCGCGGAGGCGCATCGTCAGTACATCTCGAAGTGGTTCTACCCGTGCTCGTACGTCATCCACCGGGGGCTCGGGGAGATGTACGTGAGTGACTCGCGCTTCACGGAGAACATCGACAGCGTGAAGCCCGGGCTCTCGGCGTACCTGCGCGACGCCTTCGTGGCGAACGCGGAGCGCAACGGCGTGGAGTCGTGAGGTCCGTTACTCACGGGCGAGCGGACGACGTCTCGCCTTGAGCCACACGAAGCCGAGCCCCGCCCAGCCGAGCAGGGACAGCAGGAGTCCCGCGCGGAAGCTGAGCGGGGTGTAGTCGAAGCGGACGTGGTGCTCACCGGGTGAGAGGCGCACGGCGCGCAGCGAGTGGTCCGCGCGGTGGATGGGCACATCCTTGCCGTCCACCGTCGCGCGCCATCCCGGGTAGTAGCTGTCGGAGACGATGAGGTAGCTGTCGTCGCAGGCCCTTACGTCCAGCGCCAGGTGCTGGGCTCCGCTGCTGGAGGTCCGCACGGAGCCTTCGCACTCGGGACGGTCGATGGGCTCGCCCGAGGCGAGGAAGGCAATCTCCCGGAAGGGCTGGTCCGCATCCAGCACCGCCTCCAGGGCTTCGTCATCCGTCACGACGCGGGCGCGCTGGACGAGGAAGGCCCGGGGCAGGGCGGTGCGTGAGCGGGACAGGGTGGTGCCGTCCTCGGCCCGGTGGAGCAGCTCCAGGTCCTCGAACGGGGGCGGGCCCTGGCGGAGGTAGTGGGTGACGCCGGCCAGGTCATAGACGCTGCGCTCTCCGGCGAGGTGGAAGCGGTCCGAGCGCATGGGCTCGGGAGCGCCGTAGCCTTCGAGCGCGGGCAGGCGCTCCTCGACGAAGCGGTTCGGCATCAGGCGGTCGAGGCTGCGCTCGATGGTGTTCGTCACCACCGCGCGAGTGGGGTCCTCGGGGCCTTCGATGTCCGCGCTGATGCGCCCCTGGAAGGGCTGGGGCAGCAGGGCGCGCAAGGAGAAGGGCTGTCGCAGTGAGTCCCAGGGTGTGTACTTGGGAATGCCCAGCAGCGAGTGCGCCGCGGCGAGTTCGAGGACGGCGAGCGCCGCGAGTCCATGACGGACGCGACGTGGGCGCGCGAAGGACCAGGGCAGCAGGAACAGGATGAGGGTGGCGAGCCCCAGTGCGAAGGGCACCCAGGGCGCACCGGCCTCGGCGGAGGCGCGCATGGGGAGCATTCGCACCAGGGGGCCGATGGCGGCGATGGCGGCGCCCATGGCGACGAAGGCGATGGCGGCCTTGAGTCGAGAAGGAGGCAGCTTGCGTGCGAGGCGTCCCAGGGCATCCAGGCCGAAGGCGGAGAGCACCGCGAGGCAGAAGGCCGCGCCCACGAAGTACTTCGCTGGGTAGCGGAAGAGGGAGAAGGGCGGCACGGACTGGAGGACCCAGGCCGAGGGCGGGAAGTGGCGGCCCAGGCTGAGCATCACCAGCGCCAGTGCGCCCACGACGAAGGGCCGTGCGCGACGAGGGCCATGCAGTCCGCCGACGATGGCGAGCGCGCAGGGCAGGGTGCCGAGAAAGAGGTTGAGGATGAACCACTGGTCCTCGCCCCAGTACCTGTCACGAGGCCAGTCCGCGAGCGGCCACACGGAGGACAACACCTGCGGCCAGGACACGGACCATGCGAGCTGCTCGGCCCAGCCACGCTGCGAGCGCAGGGAGTTTCGAGCGAACTCGGCCGTCGGGAACAAGGCCACCGAGGCGAGCACGGCGGACAGGATGAAGCCACCGGTGACGCGTGCCACGGCGAGCCCTCGGGCCCGGAGTCTCGTGTCGCGCGAGCTTGAAGGCGCGTCCGCGGTGGGGACGTCGTGGAGTTGAACCTTGTGGGAGCGCGCCTCGCTGCTCGCCAATGGGGGCCCCGCTGCCGTGCCGCGCTCTTCGAGAAGGTCGGTGGCCCGAGCTTGCTCGAGCCCCGTGTTCGGGAGCCTCGCGGTCAGCTGTGTTCGATGGCCCTCCTTCGGCGGCTCCGGGGTGGAGTCGAACGGAGGCAGGCTCGGCTGCGCGACTTCGGCGCGATGCGCCGAGGCTGTGGCAAGGGCCGCTGGGCCAGTCAGTCCACGCGTCGCCGAAGTTCCTTCAGGAGTTCGACGCCCCGACGTATCCGTGAGGAGTGCCACCAGCACCGCGACGATTCCCTGCCACAGGGTGGTCTCGGGCGAGCCAGCGAAGAGAGACAGCGCGGAGAAGATGGCGAGGCGCGAGAGCGGACCGGGGCCAGGCCGATGCGCGAGGTCATGCGCGGCGAGGAGGATGAACCCGCTCCACGCCGCCGCGTCCACGACGTTCTGCTGGATGCCCAGGTCCGTCATCATCGGCGACAGGCCGAACATGGCTCCCGCGACGAGCGACGCGGGCCACGAGGCACGCAGCCTCCTGACGAGCAGGAACATGCCCAACGCCGCGAGCGCCGCGTGCGCGACGTGCATCACCGTCATCGAGACGATGGGGCCGGAGATGAGCACCGCCACCCATCGCGGTGGATAGAACACCTGCGAGTAGAGCGTGGCCGCGAAGGGCTGGCCCAGGCGGAGGTAGGGCGTCCACAAGGGCAGCTCTCCCGCGCGCAGGGACTCCAGCAGGAAGGCGGAGTCGGGGAAGAAGATGCGGAACACGTCGCGCCCGGCGAGCAGCTCTCCACGCAGCACCGGGCTGTAGGCGAAGGCGAGCATCGCCACGAGGCCCACCACGGCGAGCCCCGCCTTTCGTACGTCCCGCCGCCGGCCTGTCATGGGTGGCCCGTCGCGGTGGTGCGCTCACGAATCCACAGCACGTAGTTGCCGTCCCGTGCCTCCTCGCGCCAGCCACCGAGGACCTTCAGGTTGTCGAGCAGGATGTTGCCAGGGTTCTCGATGTCCCAGAGCAGGTAGTCCGGGTCATAGCGGGTCAGGGCTTCTTCCCAGCCGGGCTCACCCCAGACGAGCTTGTCGTAGTCCTCGTGGACCGACATGGGGAACGGGTCATTCCGGCTGTCGATGAACACCTTGTAGTCGGCGCCCGCGAAGAACGAGATGGGCCCGCCGATGACGAAGGGGTTGAGCACCTTGCCCGGAGGGTGCTTGCGCAGCGCCTCGAAGACCGGGATGGGGATGACGGAGCGCTTCACGCCCTGCTCGAACGGCAGCGGGCTCTGCGCATGAATCAGGACGAGCCCCAGCAGGGCGAGCGTCGGCCAGAGCGCGCCGCCGGCCTTCTCACTCCATCCGGCGGTCAGTTCATCGAACCGCGCCCAGAAGCGCTTCCACGCGCCGACCGGCGCATCCGCTGCCACGGCGGTGGCCCGGCTCAACGCGACATGCTCCAGGAGCGCGAGTGCCAGCAGCACGGCGGCGAAGGGCGCGTGGCGCTGCACCTTGATGGCGGCGAGGCCGAGCACGAAGGCCGGGAGGAGGATGGCCACCTTGCGCACGCGGGCCTGTCCCACGGCGAAGCAGGCCGCGCCGCCGAGCGCGAGGTACGCCCAGCTCGACGCGAGGTCCAGGTTGAGCGGGCGCCACTCGACGATGGTCTGCGTGGACGGCAGCAGCGAGTGGTGGAGCGGATACAGGTAGATGTTGAGCCCGTCCGGCCCCAGTCCCGCCATGAGGAACGCCGCGACACTGAAGCCGATGGCGCGCAGCGAGCGACGGCGGGACTCCGGAGTGCCTTCGTCGAGGGCCTGGCCGACGGCGGTGGCGCCGAGCAGCGCCGGTCCCAGGAGCCAGCTCCCGTGGACGTTGGCCCAGACGGCGCCGAGGAAGGGGAACACCCAGAGGATGCGGTCATTGCCGGCGCGCCAGGACTGGATGGCGAGCACCGCGAGGGTGAAGAGCAGGTGCCCCAGATGGTAGGGGCGCTCTTGAGGCCACGTGGGGGCGTAGACGACGAGGAGGGCCGCGAGCGTCGCCACGGCGAGCAACCCACGCCGGCCGGAGGCCGCGCGCTCCAGGACGGTCCACAGGAGCATGAGGTTGAGCGCGACGAGACCTGCGACCAGGAGGGCGGGCCCGGCGGCGCCGAGCCAGCGGACCAGGGCGACGCAGAGGACGCCGAAGCCCCACTCGTGGGGGACCCAGCCGGCGGTGCCGGTGACGCTGAAAGGGTCGATGCGGCTGAAGCCGTTCTTCAAGACGAACTGTCCACCGGCGAGGTGGAAGAACAGGTCGAAGTTCTTGAGCGGCGACATCCCGAGCCGCACGGTGAGCACCAGTGCCGCCAGGGCCGCTGGACCGGGAAGGAGGAGGGACCGCGTTCTCATGTGGGCCGCAGGCTACTTCGCTCCTGGGCCCCTGCGAAGGCATGGCTGCAGGGAAGGACAGGGGGCGAGTAGGGTCCTGGGCGTGGCAGGGTGCTGCCTGTGCCTCGGGAGCTGTCGGAATGCAGCAGGCGGTCCGAGATGGAGACCACATGCGTCGTGCCTATCGGCTGTCGTGGAGTGCGGTGGTGCTTCTCTTGCTGACCTGGGGGTTTGCAGGCTGCACGTGTGACGCGAACGCGAGCGACCCCGCCGCGAAGATGCTCGCGGTCATCGGCACTCGTTGCGCGGCTCCGAGCGATTGTGGCCCAGGCCTGGTGTGCGCCGGCGGGACGAACTTCGCTCACACGGATGGGGGCTCGACCTGTGAGCTGGCCTGCGACCCGAGAGGAAATGACTCTTGTCCTGAAGCGTGGAGCTGCGTCATCACCAGCGATGGCCCTGGCTCCACTCTTCCAGGACATTGCCGCGACATTCGTCCGTGAAGTTGCACGTGGGAGGGACTCGATTCGCGAGGTTTGGGGTGGGTTCAGTCCACGCGTCCAGGACGCCAGTGCGTTGTTGTTCCAATAGGGTATCGACATCCAGTGCCAGCAGTGCATTGGCCAAGGTTCGTGCTGTGTCAGGGTCACCATGGCCAAGGGCGATTCGGAGCTCAGTGGCGAGCGACTGAACTCCTTGGCGAGGCTCGACCATCGCTTGATGAATCAGTTCGCGAACGTCCAGGGGCATGGGTAGCTCAAGCTGATGGGGCTCCCGGCTACTTCGCCCCTGGGCCCCTGCGAAGAAGCAGGGTTGTTGGGGCGCAGGAGGAGCGGGTTGGACCGGGATTGAGGACTCGCCGGCCCCGAATCCTGGTGGGGCAGCGTGGTCAGTGCTCGCAGGTGCTCCGTTCCTGATTCCAGGCGCCACCCGAGTCGAGGCACGTGTCGATGCGCCACCACCGCCCGCAATACGGCACGCCGAGCGACACAATCAGCCCCAAGAGCACGGCCATGGTGACATATCGCCAACGTGTCGAGAGCCGATTACCAATAGTTCGTTGGTGCTTGGGCATCAGGTGCTCCGGGGCCGGGAAAGGGCGTTGGCGCGAGGCCTGCGCTATCGTCCAATCGTGATGTACGAAGGTTAATATGACCTGTGGATGGATGTGCGAGCCGTCTCTCCCGAAATCGAGGTCATCCCGTGAGCGTTCTGGCCCGTCTGAAGGCAGTGGTTGACCGATGGACCCATCGCCTCGTGCTGACAGCGCATGACCAGCGTTCTTGTGAGGGGTTCACGATTTATGGAGAGGGTGAGCGCGACTTTGCTCTGGTGATCGAAGCCATCGAGCTTCTTCGTGATTCAGACCCCCTGCGCTTCCGAAGAGCCGTCCGACATCTCCCTTTGATACTTTGTTCTCCATTGGGGACATACGGCAGTCGCGTGCATCGCACGCTCTATCTGAATACTCGTGAATTCTCCGGGCCGGTTTCGGTGGCACTGGTGTTGGTCTACGCCTCGATGCAGGCAGTTGTGATCGAAAGGTATCCACGAAAGGCTCAGGAGGCGTTGATCGGTCAGCGCATTTGTGTGCACGACGGAGAGCACTTTCTGCGCAGGGCTGGACGGTTCCATTGGCTTGAGCCGAGTGAGATTGAGGATTGTATCGCGGAGCTGAGACACGCTCACGGGGATGGTCCTTTCAACAAGACGGCTGGGGCCAAGGAACGTTCTCGTCAACTCCGTGAACTCCTTGAATACGCCCGTGGGAGGTGGTGAGGATGGCTTGCCTTCAGCAAAGAAGGCCCGAAGGGGGACTGATGTCTGCTCGACGAGGATTCTTCCACGGTACGTTGGCGGTGATGCTCATCTCGGGTTTTTCCCTGGCCGAGGAAGCTGCAGAAAAGAATTGCGTGCCCATCCATGTAGCAGGTCGGTTCCTGACGGAAGTTTGCTCAGAGCCGTGGGGGCGCGAGGTCGGGATTCCCTCTGCGGGAACGGCGGTGCTGGCAGAGAGAGCAGGGCGCGTCTGGCTCTATTATCTCTCGGAGGGGCAACTTGCCCTGATGTTCTGGGGGCGCGCTCAGTCCAACGCCTCCTGTGAATCGCGGCCCGAGGTGCTTTCTCTTCTGCGGCGCGCGACGGGCGTTGTCCTGAATGGCCCCCGCCTCGAGCAGTGGGGAAACTGGCCCAACTTCTCCTGGCGGGAGTGCCATGAAGGTGCGCTGGCTGGAGACAGACTGCGCGTTTGCTGCGAGCGGAGGGCTGGCGCCACCAAGCGTGGCGTCGTCACGCTCCAGGTCGTACTGCGAACCCGCCACCATGAGCGATGGATGGAGACTCGGCCTCGCTCCCTGGGGGAGGAGGTCATCCCTTGAAGGTCATGAACAGGGTGATGGCAGTGATTGAGGGCATGACGATTCTTCAGGGCCTGGGGCTCCTCCTCGTGTTGCCCCTGTGGGGGTGTTCACATTCGGTGGTGCCTCGCGACGTCGCGCATGCCAGGAAGATCTCTGAGTGCCTTGTGTCAGCTGGCCGTGAGGATCTGCTCGACCCGAATGGAAATTGGGAACTCACGCCTGAATGCCGAGACACATGGTGGACCGCCGCCAGTGAGATAGAGAAACTCTCAACCTGTCAGGTAGATGATGACTGCTCCCGTGTTTCGTTGTGGCCTGTTCCCTATGATGCGTGTTGGCTGGTCGGCTCGAAGAAGGTGGTAAACGAGGAACTGCCACGCATCAGCCACCTCGTGCATGCTTCCTGTGGCTACTACTGCGGCATGTGCTCGGAGGCGCCTCGAGTGCGCTGTGTCGAGGGGAAATGCAAGGCACCGGGATACCCTCGGATACCAGTCCCCCCTGAGACTGCGTGCGATACGGCCCCGCCCTGATTCGTTGACTGGTGCAATACCCCCACCACTCGGGAAGGGTGGCCCCGCGACGGTGGGCTGTCGTGCCCCATGGACCCCTCGGCTCGGCGGGCCAGCGCCCTGCCCTGAGTCTCCCGCCCTGGCAAGTCTTCGTTTCGGACCCCGGATTCCGGGACTTACCCCGCGCCCGTCTTCCGGGACCCGTGCTATGACAGTTGCCGGACATGGAAGGTCGCCTGCTGCTGAAAAACTGCGCTGTGTTCCGGGCGGATGGCCGGGTCCGGCGCGGTATGGCCGTGGTCGTCGAGGGTGGGGTCATCCGCCGCGTCGCTCCGGATGCCCAGGTGCCTGTCCTTCCGGGTGACTGGGAAGTGGCCTGTCGAGGCCGCCTCGTCGCTCCCGGGCTGGTGGACAGCCACTCGCACCTCGTCAACGGCCAGCTCCTCCCGCCCAATGGCCAGTTCCTCCTGCTGCCTCCTCGCGAGCGGCTGGAGCGCATGCGCCGCGTGGCCCGCCTCGTGTCCTCCGAGGACATCGAGGCCCTCACTCGCTTCGCCGCCGCCCGCGCGCTGCGCGACGGTGTCACCCTCGTCGTGGAGCACCTCGCCTGTTCCGACGTCGCCGGAGGGCTCGATGCCCAGGCCCGCGCCGCCGAGAGCGTTGGTCTCCGACTGGTGACGAGTCACTCCACCCACAGCATGGACGGCGCCGCGCAGGCCGATGCGTGGCTGGACGCCAACGCGGACTTCGCCCGCCGCTACGCCAAGCACCACCTGGTGCGCGGCGCGCTGGGCTTCCACGCCTCGTACACCTGCGAGGACTCGCTCCTCTCTCGCATCTCCCGCCTCAGCGCGGAGCTGGAGGTCCCCACCGTCTTCCACCTCGCGGAGAACGAGGACGACCTCAGCACCACCTACGCCCGCCACGGTCAGCGCGTGGTGCCCCGGCTCGACGCGCTGGGCCTGCTCGGTCCTCGCGCCATCGCCGGCTATGCGCGCGCCCTGGACAGCTCCGAGGCCGCGCGCCTGGAGCAGACGGAGACGTTCGTCTCGCTCGCGGCCCGAGGCGTGCGCACCCTGGAGCGAGGCACGGACCCGATGGAGGCCATCCTCCTTCGACTGCACCTGCTCGGACTGGGCACGGGCGGCCACGGCACCCTCCAGGACGAACTGCTCGCGGCCCTCGTCGGCGTGCTGCGCATCTCCCGCGCGGGCCACCTGCCGGACGTGGACAGCACCCTCGCGCACCTGCTCGTCAACGGCCCCGCGGAGCTGTGCACGCGCCTGTTCGGCCTGCCCTCGGGCACCGTGGAGGAAGGCAGCCTCGCGGACCTCGTCGTCTACGACTCCATCCCCGCGGCCGACCCCGAGACGGGCTACTCGCCGTACCTCATCGGTCAGCTCGCCCGCTCGCCCGTGGCCTGGACCATCGTCGACGGCCGCGTCCGCGTGCGCGAAGGGCAGCTCCTGGGCACCGACTACGTGGACCTCTCCCGCGCCGCCACCGAGGCGCTCGAGCGCGTCTGGTCTCGCGCCCGACTGGGAAGCTGATACAGGGAGGGCCCATGCCCACCCTCGTGGACACGCTTCGGACCGCGCAAGCCCGGCGCGGCCCCCTGTTGACCGACGCTCGCACCACCGCCTTCCGCGTCCTCCACGGTGAGGCCGACGGCGTCCCCGACGTGACGGTGGACCGCTTCGGCGGACTGTATGTCCTCAGCCTCTATCGCGACTTCACGCCCTCCGAGGAAGAGGCGCTGCTAGACGCCGCCATGGCGGCCTGGGCGCCGACGAGCCTCTATCTCAAGCGCCGTCCCCGCGAGGCGCGGGTCCTCGCCAACGTGGCGAAGGAGACGCTGGCCCCGGAGACCGCCGCCCGAGGCGAACCGGTGGAGTCCCTCACCGCGCTGGAGAACGGCCTGTCCTTCCTCATCCGCCCCGGCCAGGGCCTCTCGGTGGGGCTGTACCTGGACATGCGCGACACGCGCGCGTGGCTGCTCAAGGAGGCTCGCGGCCTCACCGTGCTCAACCTCTTCGCCTACACCTGCGCG
Source organism: Myxococcus qinghaiensis (assembly GCF_024198215.1). Taxonomy (GTDB): domain Bacteria; phylum Myxococcota; class Myxococcia; order Myxococcales; family Myxococcaceae; genus Myxococcus; species Myxococcus qinghaiensis. Next base: position 39,126 of record NZ_JAKCFA010000043.1, on the reverse strand, counting down.
TTCGGCGTGGTGGCGATGGCGGGCGGCGCGAAGCGGGCGCTCAACCTGGATGCGAGCCGCCGCGTGCTGGAGTGGGGCGAGGAGAACGCCCAGCTCAACGGCCAGCCCGTGGACCGCTATGACTACGTGGCCGGAGATGTCTTCGACTGGCTCAAGCGTCTGGCGAAGAAGGGCGAGACGTTCGACCTCGTCATCGCCGACCCGCCGTCATTCTCCAACACGAAGGAGGCCCGCTTCTCCGCCGCTCGCGACTACGCCCGACTGGCCGAGGCCGCCGCGCGCGTCGTCTCGCCCGGAGGCCGGCTGGTCGCCTGCTGCAACCATGCGGGCCTGCCAGCGAAGCGCTTCGAGGCCATGGTGTCGGAGGGCCTCTCGCTGGCAGGACGACAGGGCAGGACGGCGGGCTCCTCGGCTCCTTCTTCCCTCGACTTTCCGAGCCCTCCGGGCCAGGAGCCGGCCCTGAAGGTCCACGTCGTCCAACTTCGTTAGCGTCAGGCCCCTGGCGCGGGTAAGGTCCGGACGCCATGTCTCCCGTCGCACCGCAGCAGCGCGAAACCGGTCGCTTTGGAAAGTACCGGCTCATCGACCGCATCGCCGTCGGAGGGATGGCGGAGATCTTCCTCGCGCATCAGGAAGGCGAGGACGGCCGCGAGTCGCCCGTCGTCATCAAGCGCATCCGTCCGCACCTGTCCAAGCACGCGGCCTTCGTGAAGATGTTCCTCAACGAGGCCCGGCTCGCCTCCCAGCTCAACCACCCCAACGTCGTGCAGATTCACGACCTGGGGAAGATCGCCGAGAGCTACTTCATCGCCATGGAGTACGTGGCCGGCCGGGACATGCGCCGCGTCGTGCCCAAGGCGGAGGCGCTCGGGATTCCCTTCCCGCTGGTGTACGCGGTGAAGATCGCCTCGTGCGTCTGCGCGGGCCTGCACCACGCGCACACGAAGGCGGACCTGTACGACAGCCCGCTCAACATCGTCCACCGGGACGTGTCGCCCGAGAACATCGTCGTCGCCTTCGACGGCTCGGTGAAGATTCTCGACTTCGGCATCGCCAAGGCCGCCAACCAGGTGGGCCAGACGCGCACGGGCGAAATCAAGGGCAAGCTCAGCTACATGAGCCCGGAGCAGTGTCTGGGCAAGGCGCTGGACTGTCGCAGCGACGTGTTCTCGCTCGGCGTGGTGCTCTACGAGTGGCTCACGGGCTTCAAGCTCTTCACGGGCGAGTCCGAGGTCGCCGTGATGCGCAGCATCACCGAGGGGAAAATCTACGCGCCCTCGTACTTCCGCGAGGACCTGCCCGAGCGCGTGGAAGTCATTCTGATGAAGGCCCTGGAGCGAGACAGGGACAGGCGCTACCAGACGGCGGCGGAGATGCAGAAGGACTTGGACGCGTTCCTGGACGCGTACGACTTCACGCCCACGCCGCTGCACCTGGCCAACTTCATCAAGCAGCTCTTCGAGGAGGAGCTCCAGGAGGAGCAGCGCCGGCTGCGCAACCGCGTCGCCACCGCGCCCACCTCCGAGGAGGCGCTGGAGCTGTCGGAGGTCGTCGCCACGCTGGACCCCGTGACGCCGCCGGCTCCCATGGCGCCTCCGGCCCCGGTGTCCGAGCCTCCTCCCGCCGTCACCGCGCCGCTCACCATTCCCCCGGGCATCGCCGCGCTGGCGCCGGGTGGCCCCGACGAGCGCACCGAGCCGCGCATGCTGGCCGTGCCCCTCTCCGCGGAGGTGCTGGAGGCGGTGGAGTCGGTGGCCCGCCGCAACGACATCGCCCCAGGGCGCATGGTGGCGGAGATCCTCGAGTCCTGGCTCAAGTACCGCTGACATGCCTCGGCTGAAGCTGACGCTCGAATACGAGGGCACCCGCTACGTGGGCTGGCAGGTGCAGCCCAATGGACGCTCGCTCCAGGCGGTGATGGAGGAGGCGCTGTCCCGCCTGCTGAGCGAGCCGGTGTCCGTCCGTTCAGCCGGGCGCACGGACTCCGGCGTGCACGCCACGGGGCAGGTCATCTGCTTCGACACGGAGCGGGTGCTGCCCATGAAGGCGTACGTCATGGGGCTCAACGGCCTGTTGCCGCATGACGTGGCGGTGGTGGATGCGGTGGAGGCGCCCGAGGGGTTCGACCCGCGCCGCTGGTCTCGCGGCAAGCGCTACCGTTACCGGCTGAACAATCGTCGCACGCGCTCCCCGCTGCATCGCACGACGCACTGGGAGGTCTTCGCGCCGCTGGATGTCGCGGCGATGCGCAGGGCGGCGGCGCACCTGGTGGGCCGGCATGACTTCTCCGCGTTCCGGGCGGCGGACTGCCAGGCGAAGCACGCGGTGCGCGAGGTGCGCAGCGTCACGGTGGAGGGAGAGGCCGGAGGCGCCATCTCGATTGTGGTCGAGGGCACGGCCTTCCTGAAGCACATGGTGCGCAACCTCGTGGGGACGCTCGTCGAGGTGGGCAAGGGGAAGCGGCCCGAGGCGTGGGTGGGGGAGGTGCTGGCCTCGCGCAACCGGAAGCTGGCGGGACAGACGGCGCCGCCCCAGGGGCTGGTGCTGGAGGAGGTCTTCTACGCGGAGGGCCCGCCTCCTCGGACACCGGGCGGCGAAGCGGACGTGGACGAGGACGAGGGCTGAACTGGGGTAGGCTGCCTGCCCGTGAGCCCCAAGCCGAGTGTCCTCGAGCCGCTGCGCGTCCGAATCCGTCGTTTCCAGTTCATCGTGGGACTGGGTTTCATCGCGCTCGTCCTGGGCTCGGCCCTCAGCGTGTCGCTGACGCTGCGGCTGAGCCTGCGCGTGCAGGCGCTGCCCTTCGTTCCGTTGAAGGTGCTGGTGGCGGTGCTGCTGGAGAACGTGTGGTTGCTCGGCGTGCTGCCGGTGCTCTGCTACGGCGCGGGCCGGGTGATGGAGCTCAAGCCCTGGCACACGGCGGCTGGCGCGGCCGTGTCCGGTGCCACCTTCGTCCTCGCGCTGGGCTTCGTCCAGGGCGGGGCGGACTCGCTGTGGCTGGGTGGGCTGGGCTCGGTGCTGAACGTCCTGGCCTTCGGCGTGGGCATCTTCGTCAGTGCGCGCGCGCTGATGGCGGGAAGGGCCGCCGCCGCGAAGCAATCCGAGAAGACCCAATCCAAGGCCGAGGAGCGCAAGGGCGAGTACGACGACTTCCTCCGCGCGGCGGAGCAGGGCGGTGCCCGTCTGGAGCAGCGCGAGGCCCAGAGCGCCGCCGGGGCCCGTGCGGACACGTCCGCCGCGACGCCCGAGTCATCCACCGAGGCCCGCGTGGACACGTCCGTCCAGGCGCCCGCGTCAGCCACCGAGGCGCGCGTGGACACGTCCGTTACGGGCCAGGTTTCCGATGCGGGCACCGAGGCGCGCGTGGACACCTCCGTGTCCGCGGTGGAGTCCCTCGGGGCAGCCACCGCGAGCGCGGTGCAAGCGACTCCCTCGGAAGTGGAGCGCCCGGACCCGGTGATTCGTCTGCCCGAGCAATCCCTCTCCGCGGCGCCTTCAGAGACTCCTGACACCTCGAAGCCGCCAGCGGTCTGAGCGCACGCCAGGCCAGTCGGGCCCGCGTCACGGGAGCCCGCGAAGGCCGCCCGTGACGCGAGGTGCGCCCGACGTCAGGTCCCGACGGCGCCCGTGGGCGTCGTGGGCGTGGCGGGCACCGACGTGTGCATCTCGGCGGCGTCCGCGTGAGCGATGCGCTCATCCAGCTCCGCGGTGAGCCGCTCGAAGGCCTCCTTGCCGATGGCGGCGGACTGATACGCCTTGAGCAACGACTCCTTCTCCACGATGAGCATGCGGCGGACGGCCTCCTGGTGCTCCTCCTCGTGGAAGCGCATCGACTGCTGCTTGAGCTGGGCGAGCTCCTTCTCCGTCACGCTCTCCTTCTCCTGGTAGTCCTTCTCCAACTGGGTCAGCACGTCAGCGGGAATCTCGCGCGTGCGACGCAGGGCCTCGAGCGCGGCCATCGCGGCGTGGATGGCCCCCAGCCGACCGCGCGCCAGCTCGTACTGCTCCTGGTACGCGTCCTTCAGGCCGGTGATGCCCAGCTTGCGCAACAGCGGCGCCATGGACAGGCCCTGGATGACGATGGACAGCACCACCACGCCGAACGTCATGTTCACCAGCAGCTCGCGGTGGTCGAAGTCCGCCGGAAGACTGAGCACCAGCACCATGGAGATGGCGCCTCGCAGGCCGCTCCAGGTGAGCACCGCGCTCCAGGACCAGGGCATGCGCTCCTTCGTGAGCTTCAGCAGCGCGGACACGCCGTACACCACCACCGCCCGGCCCGCGATGACCGCCACGTAGGCCGCCAGAATCGGCTTCCACGACGCCAGCAGCGACGACAGGTTCACCTCCAGGCCGATGAGGAGGAACACCACCGAGTTGAGCGCGAAGGACCAGTACTCCCAGAAGCTCTCCACCGCGACGCGCGTGGTGGGGCTCATGCCCTCGTGCGTGGCCCAGTTGCCGCAGAGCATGCCGGCCACTACTGTCGCGATGACGCCCGAGTAGTGGAAGTTCTCCGCGATGACGAACGAGCCGTACGCCGCGATGACGGTGCAGGTGATTTCCACCATCGCGTCATCCACGCGCTTGATGACCCGCGCCGCCGCGTACCCCACCGCGCTGCCCACCAGCACGCCCATGCCCGCGACCTTGATGAAGTCCATCACCGCGCCGCCGACGGTGAACTGGCCCCCCGTCGCCACCGCCACCACCAGCGTGAAGAGCACCACGGCGGTGCCGTCGTTGAGCAGGCTCTCACCCTCCACCAGGATGAGCAGGCGCTTGGGCGCGCCGAGCGTCTTGAACAACCCCACCACCGCAATCGGGTCCGTCGAGACGATGACCGCCGCGAACACCAGCGCCGGCAGCATCCCGAAGCCCGTCACCACGTTCATCCCCTCCACCCACTGCGAGAGGATGAGCGCCGTCAGGCCCGCCGAGGCCGCCACGCCCGGAATCGCCATGGCGTGGATGGCCAGCTTGTTCTTCCAGAACTTGCGGAACTCGACGTGGAACGCCGCCTCGAACAAGAGGCCCGGCAAGATGATGGCGAAGAGCAGCTCCTTGGTGAGATGCGGCGGCTCGAAGAGGTGCACCGCACCCAACGTGAGCCCCGCCACCACCAGCGCCACCGTGTAGGGAATCTTGAAGTACCGCGCCGCGATGGCCACCGCGGTCGCGACTGCGAAGATGAGGACGAAGGCCAATTCGAAGTGCATCGTTCCTTGCCTGTTTTGACGTCAAACCTTCGCGCACCATAACCCAGGTGCGCGCCATGAAGGTTGCTCTCGGGCGGGGACAACGTGGCGGGTGCCTGACTACCCGGCCCCCATGAGGGGCTCGAAGAGCGTGCGAGGGTCCAGCCCTGGGGGCAAGCCGGAGACGCCGCCGTCATTCACCTCGACGACGGCCCAGCCGCCATCCTCCAGCATGGCGACGTCGAGGGAGAAGAAGGGCGAGTCGATGCGGCGGCCCAGCGGTTCGAAGGCGGTGAAGTCGGGAACCTCGACGTCGAACTCATGGTACGGCTCGGCCGCGAGCAGGCGGCCGTGGCCGAAGAAGAGGCGGAACTCCAGGTGCGCGGGGCCGGTGGGCGTCCTGCCGTAGACCTTGAGCGGCAGGTACTTCCGGACGACGAGGCCCCGCTCGAAGCGCTCACCGCGCTCCTCCACGAGGTTGGCGCACGTGCGCTCGAAGTCCTCCGGTGTGGCGCCGGCCGGCACGAAGCAGGCCTCCTCCCAGCGCTCCTTGGCGGACTTCACGTGGTCCTTGAGGATGTACGGCGGCGGCCCCAGCTCCTGGGCGGCGCGCCAGGCCTCCTGTGCGTCAGTGCCCTCCGTCCAGACGGAGCGCGCGGTGTAGCGGGCGAGGCGCGGGTACCAGTTCGGCAGGTACAGCGCGGCGGCGTACTGGGTGGGGGTGGTCAGCAGCCGGTGGCCGCGCTCGGAGAGGGCTTCGTCGAGCGCGCCATACTCCTCCTCGGTGAGCATCCAGCCCCGGTAGAGCAGGCGAAGCGCTCCGCGCTCCGGCACCGCGTCGAGCGCGCGCTCCAGGTTGCCATGGAGCAGGGCGGCCAGGTCCACCTGGTACGTGTCGAAACCCAGCGCCTCCGCGGCTTCGGCCTCCACGTCGAAGGTGTCGTACTGAGAGGGATTGCGACCGAAGACGAGGGCACTCGCAGGACGGGAGCGTCGAGGCATGGGCACCGCTTTCGTGGCAGTCCACACGGCGGGGAGGGCCGGGCGGGCCTCCTCCGACGCGAGCTCGAGCGCGGCCTGACGTGCTCCCGGCGAAGACTCACGCCCGAGAATGGGCGGGGCCTGGGAGGAAGTGGGGGCGTTGAGTGAAACAGATGCTCGCGCCAGGTGAAGCCTGACAAATGCGACTGCGGGCCCTCGCGCTGACTCGCAACCAGTGTTCTCTAGCCCGGCCCTCTAAAGAGGCCGTGGCCACCGCGCCCGCTCCGAGGCCACCGGAGCGGGCGCGGCGTCGTTCACGGGTAGCAGGCGGCCTGACGCAGCCCGGTGTCCTCGGGGAAGCCGAGGGACACGTTGAAGTTCTGCACGGCCTGGCCGGCCATGCCCTTCACCAGGTTGTCCAGCGCGGCCATGACGGCCACGGAGCGGCCCTTCGTCGCCACGGAGATGTCGCAGAAGTTGCTGCCGGTGACGGCGGCGACGCGCGGCGTGCCTTCGACGATGCGGACGAACTTGGAGCCTTCGTAATAGCGGCGGAACTTGTCCGTCAGCGACTGCGTCACCACCGCGCCGCCGTGCTCGGGCCACTCGAACTGCACGGTGGCGAAGATGCCGCGCACCATGGGCGCCGAGTGCGGCACGAAGGCCAGCCGGTGGCGCTGCGCGCCGTGGGCCACGAGCATGACCTCGACCTCCGCCTCGTGCTGATGCTCCAGCGGCTTGTACGCGCGGAAGTCGTGCGCACGCGTCGGGTGGTGCGTGCCCTCGCCCGGCAGCGAGCCGGAGCCGGAGGAGCCCGTCACACCGGAGACGGCCAGCAGGCCCAGGCCCGGCGTGGAGGCGATGGGCAGGAGCGCCAGCTGCACCGCGGTGGCGAAGCAGCCGGGGTTGGCGATGCGCCTGGCGCCTTTGAGCTCCTCGCGCTTCCACTCGGTGAGGCCGTACGTGAAGGTGCCCAGCAGGTCCGGCGCGGGGTGCGGCTTGCCATAGGCGCCCGCGTACCGTCCCGGATGGTCCAGCCGGAAGTCAGAGGACAGGTCCACGAGCAGCAGGCGGTCGGCGAGCCCCGCCTCGGCCCACTTCTTCTCCAGGCCGAGGAACTGGGTGGCCAGCTCGCCATGGCCCAGCGCGCTGAACAGCACGGGCTGCTGAGAGTCCGCCAGCCATCGCCAGTCCGGCTCCGCCTCGAACGTCGCGTCCACCAGTCCGCGCAGGTGCGGATGCACCTTGTGGACGGGCGCACCCGCGTGGTGCCGGGACACGACGCGGATGCCGGCCACGGCCGGATGCCCGGAGAGAATCCGCAACAGCTCGCCTCCGCCAAAACCGGAGGCCCCCAGGATGTAGATGTTCGCCCGCGTCATGACTTCCTCCCCGCGCCGAGCTTCGGCGAGAGCTTCTCCAGGATGAGACCACCCAGCGCCGCCGGGTCCGCGCGAGCGTTTCGCGCCGGCACACCCACGACCTGCTCCACGAAGCGCACGCCCACCGCGTTGTCCGTGGCCGGTCCCGCCAGCACGTCCACGTCGATGCCGTACGTCTCCTTCAGGTGCCGCACGCCGCCCGCCGCGCCCACCGGGTCGTTGGCGCACATCACCCACGCGCCCGCGAGGGCCTTGAGCTCCGGGTCCGCCAGAATCGCCTGGACGCCGTACTCACCCATGATGCCGTCGCCCGTCTCCGCGACGATGACGTCCACGTCGGACACCGCCAGCTCGGAGAACAGCACCCGCGCCACGCGCGCCGCCGTGCGGGGCCCCGTGCAGACGATGCCCGCGTCCGTGAAGTCCATCACCACGTCCGCGCCGGAGTCCTGCATGCTCAGCGTGTCACGCATCAGCGACACGCCCGTGAGCTTCGCGCCGCCCACGCGGTAGCCGGCCTGCGCCAGCCTGCGCACCATGGCGCTGGCGGCGAACGTCTTGCCCGCGTTCATGCACGTGCCCACCACGTAGACGACGGGGCACTTCACCGCCACGTTCGTGCCCTTGAGCGCGCCGGACATCACGTGCGCCGGCTGCCCGTTGCGTGACATCAGCTCCGGGAACTCCAGCACCTGGCCCAGCACCTCCGCCTCGAAGGGCATGCCCACGCCAGGGTTGTGCGACGTGCACTTGCCGATGACGCCGCCCATGTTCAGCACGTGCAGCCGCTGGCCCACGGTGACGGTCTCCGGCACCACGCCCTCGTAGCCATGCAGCGCGTTGCGGTGCCCCAGCGCGCCCACCATGATGTCGCCCGCGTGCAGCGTGACGAGGCGCCCGTGGACGTCCTCGAGCTGGTTGTAGACGCTCTTCTCGCCGTGGATGCGGATGGCGATGACGGCGCCTTCCTCGGCTTTGACCTCGGGCGTGAGGTGCACGGTGCGCCCCAGGCCCAGGTTGCGGGTGACGCTTCCCACCTTGTCGACGAAGACCTTCATGTCAGCCTCCCTTCGCCCGGTGCGAGAGCATCTGCGCGACGCCGTACAGCTTGGCGAAGCCAGCGGCCTCCGAGCCCGTCCACAACACGTTCGCTTCCCCGTACGTCGCCACCTTCGCGTCCATCAACGAATGCGGCGAGCGCACGCCTTCCACCACCATGGAGCGGGGGTGCAACACGAGCCGCACCTCGCCCGTCACCCGGTCCTGCGAGGAGGTGAGGAACGCCTCCAGGTCCTTCACGAGCGGGTCGAAGAAGTGCCCCTCGTGCAGGAGCGAGCCGTAGAGGTTGCCCACGGTCTCCTTCCAGAACAGCTGCTTGCCGGACAGCACCAGCTTCTCCAGCTCGCGGTGCGAGGTGATGAGCAGGTGCGCGGCCGGCGCCTCGAAGCCCACGCGGCCCTTGATTCCGAGGATGGTGTCGCCCAGGTGGATGCCCCGGCCGATGCCGTACTGGCGCCCCAGCACGTTGAGCGCCTCCACCAGCTCCACGGGCCCCAGCGCCTTGCCGTCCAGCGACACGGGGATGCCCTGCTCGAAGCCCACCGTCAGGGGACGAGGCTTCAAGTCGGTGGGAATCTCCCCGGAGGGGAAGGCCGCCTCGGGCAGCGCGCTCCACGAGTTGAGCGTCTCGCTGCCGCCCACGGACGTGCCCCACATGCCCTCGTTGACGGAGTAGGAGCCCAGCTTCGGCGGCATGTGGATGCCGCGCTCGGCCAGGAAGGCCAGCTCCTCCTTCCGGCTCAGGCCCAGCGTGCGGATGGGGGTGAGCAGCTCCAAGTCACCGGCCAGCGAGCGGAACGCCACGTCGAAGCGCACCTGGTCATTGCCCGCGCCGGTGCTGCCGTGCGCCAGCGACTGCACGCCCTTCTCTCGCGCCACGCGGACGACCTCCACGGCCTGGCACGCCCGCTCCGCGGACACGCTCAGGGGGTAGAGCTGCCCGCGCAGCACGTTGCCGGCGATGAGGTAGCGCAGGTAGCCCTGGAAGAGGGTGCCGCGCGCGTCCACCTTGATGTGCTCCACTGCGCCCAGCTTCGCGGACAGGGCCGCGATGCTCGCGAGCTGCTCGGGAGGAAAGCCGCCCGTATCCACGGTGACCGTCGTCACGGCGTAGCCCTGCTCGCGCAGGTACACCGTGCAGAAAGCGGTATCGAGTCCGCCGGAGAAGGCCAGCACCACGTTCTTCTTGCTCATGTCGTCACTCCTCACGGGGAAGGCGTTCATACGTCCCACACGCGCGCGGTGGCCGTGGCCAGGGCGCGGTGGGTGTCGTCGAGCCAGGCGCGCGCGGCGCCGAGCTCCTCTCGGGCCTGGGGCAGCCCCAGGTTCCCGGCGCCACCCAGGTGGGTGGCCGTCAGGGCCTCGCGGTCCGGATGGAACGTGCCGTCCGAAAGCTCCCGGCCCACCTGGCGGTAGGCGTCGCGGAAGGCCTGCCCACCGGCCACCAGCGTGTAGGCGTGGTGGGCCGCGTACAGCGTGTCGTCACAAGCCCGCGCTGCCGCCTCCGCCTTCACCTGGAGCACCGGCACCAGTCGGGCGAGCACGTCGAAGAGCGCGCGGCTGGAAGCGAGCGCCGCGAAGGTGGGGCGCTTGAGCAGTTGGAAGTCGCGGTGGTAGCTGGAGGGCAGGCCGCCCGCCACGGCTTCCACCTGGTGCGCCAGTCCTCGCAGCTCGCGGCAGCGCCCGCGCGCCAGCTCCACCACGTCCGGGTTCTTCTTCTGCGGCATGATGGACGAGCCCGTGGTGAACGCGTCCGGCAGCCCGAGGAAGCCGAACTCGTCCGTGCTGTAGAGCTGCACGTCCCACAGCCACTTCTCCAGCGTGCCCGCGACGCTGCAGGCCCAGCCCAGCACCGCGGACTCGTGGCGGCCTCGTCCGTTCTGCGCGTCGATGGGGCTTCTTTGCACCCGACTGAAACCGAGCAGCTGAGCGACGTATTCGCGGTCGATGGGCAGCGGCACGCCGAAGCCCGCGGCGGCGCCGAGCGGGCAGCGGTCCAACCGTCCCCACACCCCGCGCAGCGCCTCCAGCTCCTCCAGCAGTCCCTCCGCGAAGGCCATGCCCCACATGCCGAACGTCGACGGCATCGCGCGCCGCAGGTGGGTGTAGCCCGGCATCGCCACGTGGGCGTGCGCCTGCGCGAAGTCCAGGAAGGCCTCCGCCAGCTTCACCGCGCCCGCGCCGAGAGCCAGGACCTCTTCGCGCAGGAGCAGGCGAACCGCGAGCAGCACCTGGTCATTGCGCGAGCGGGCCAGATGGATGCGCTTGCCCGGCTCGCCCACGCGCTCCACCAGCGCGGCCTCCAGCGCCGTGTGGCCGTCCTCCTGCTCGGGGCGGATGGTGAAGTGGCCCGCGCGCGCCTCGTCGTGCAGCGTCTTCAGCGCGACGACGAGCGCTCGGGACTCCTCCGGCTTGAGCAGGCCCACCTTGCCCAGCATGCGCGCGTGCGCGGCGCTGCCCAGCGCGTCGTGCGGCGTCAGGGCCAGGTCGACAATGGGGTCGTCGCCCACGGTGAACCGGTGGATGACCGCGTCCAGCGCGGCGCCCTTGCCCCACAGAGTCTCAGCCACGGGCCACCTCCTCGAAGTAGCCGCGCAGAAGGCGCGTGTAGAAGGCGGAACCCGCGTCCAGCTCCGCCAGGGTGATGAACTCGTCCGCCAGGTGGCTTCTCAGCGTGTCGCCCGGGCCCACCTTCACCGTGGGCAGCTCGCCCAGGAAGGCCCAGTCGGACGTGGTGCTGGAGCCCACCGGCTCGTTGCCCGACGCGGCGATGGCCGCCCGGACGATGGGCTGCTGCGAGGCCGTCGCCTTCGGCAGATACCGCGCCGAGTGCACCTTCACCTCGCTATTCAATGCGCCACCAATCTGCGTCGCCACCTGCGCGTGGTCCATGCTCGGCGTCGTGCGCAGGTCCACGAAGAACTCGCACGCGTCCGGCACCTGGTTGCGCGCCAGCCCTCCGGAGATCTGCGTCACCTGCGCCCGCGCCTCACCCAAGAGCGGGTGGGACGGGAAGCGCAGCTCCGCCAGCGTGGAGATGTCTCCGGCCGCGACGTGGATGGCGTTCACCGCCTGGGCGTTGTGCGCGTGCGCGACATGCGAGCTGCGGCCATGCGCGGTGCAGCGCAGGAGCAGCATGCCCCGCTGGGCCGTGCAGGGCTTGAGGCTCGTGGGCTCGCCCACCACCGCGGCATCCAGCGGCCCCAGCTCCGGCAGCAGCGTGCCCAGGCCCTGGCCTCCGGTCTCCTCCTCGGCGGTGAAGGCGAAGACGATTTCTCCGCCGGCGGGCGGCCCTTCCTTCAGGAGCGTCCGGGCCGCGACGAGCATCCCCGTCACGCAGCCCTTGGCGTCGTTGCTGCCCAGGCCGTACAGGCGGTCCTCACGCCACTCGGGCGCGTGGGGCGCGTACGTCCACCCGGCGCACGGCTTCACCGTGTCCAGGTGCGAGTTGACGAGCAGCCGGCGCGGCCCGCTTCCCACGGAGAACCACACGTTGTGGCCCCTCCGCTGGACGCGCGCACCCCAGCCCTCCGCCCACCCGGACACCGTGTCCGCGATGAGTCGCTCGTCACCCGAAACGCTGGGGATGGCCACCAGCGCCTGGAGCAGCTCCGCCGCCTTCATCCCCCGTTCCCCGCGTTCTTCGGCGCCTTCTCGCGCACCACCATGGTGCCGCTGCCCTCGTTGGTGAAGACCTCCTCCAACAGCGCGTTGGGCGCCACGCCGCTCACCAGGTGCACGCTGCCCACACCGCCCACGAGCGCGTGGCGGATGGCGTGCGCCTTGGGACGCATGCCGCCGGAGATGGCGCCCGTGTTCTCCATGGTCGCCAGGTCCGTCAGGTTCGCGAGCGTGACGAGCGACGAGGGGTCATTCAAATCGCGCAGGAGGCCCGGCACCTGGACGAGGAAGAAGAGCTTCTCCGCGGACAGGGCCACCGACAGCGCCGCCGCCACGGTGTCCGCGTTGGTGTTGTAGACGGCTCCGTCGACGCCGCCGGAGAGGGGCGCGATGACGGGCACGTAGTCGGCCGAGCGCAGGTGCTCCACCACGCGCGTGTCCACCGCCTCGATGTCGCCCACGAGCCCGTAGTCCACCAGCCGGCCCTCGGTGGCCCCCGGCTCCGTCACCATGACGGGAGGACGCTTGCGCGCCTTGATGAGCCCGGCATCCACGCCGCTCAGGCCCACGGAGGGCACGCCCGCCGCCTGGAGGTCCGCGAGCAGGTCCGTGTGCAGCTTGCCGGCGAGCACCATCTTCGCCGCGTCCAGCACGGGCGCGGACGTCACGCGGCGGCCCGCCACCTTCTCCACCGGCAGGTGGAGGGCGTCGCACAGCGTGTCCAGCTCCGGCCCGCCGCCGTGCACGACGACGGGGCGGATGGAGAACGTCCAGAGCAGGGCGATCTGCTCGCACGCGGAGCGGCGCAGCCGCGGGTCGCTCAGCATGGCGCCGCCGAGCTTCACGACGAACGTCTTGCGGCGGAACTGCTGCACATAGCGCGCGGCGTTGCGAAGCGCGGAGTACGGGTCGGGTGACAAGGGCACGGGAGACCTCGAAAGGAAGAGAAGGGGAGAGGCGCGCCTGGGTGACGCCGCTCAGCGGGACTGCGAGCGCATCCAGTGGAGCAGGGCGCGCTGGACATGGAAGCGGTTGCCCGCCTCGTCCACCACGCGGCTGCTGGAGTGGTCCAGGACCTCGTCGGCGACCTCCACGTTGCGACGCACGGGGAGGCAATGCAGGAACGCGGCGTCCTTCGCGGCGCTCGCCATGGTGCGCAGCGTGGGCATCCACCCGGAATACGACGCGAGCAGCGCGGTGACGTCGTTGGGCGAGAAGGCCGCAGCGGCCGTCGGGCCCCACGACTTGGCGTAGACGGCGCGGCTGCCGGCGAGCGCCTCGTCCTGGTCGTGGGTGTAGGTGATGCTGCCGCCGGTGGCCTTGGCGTACGCCTCCGCCTCCGCGCGCACGGCCGGGTGCAGCTCGAAGCCGGGAGGATGCGCCACGCGCACCTCGCAGCCGGCCGCCGCCGCGCTCAGGAGGAACGAGTTGGGGACCGCCTTGGGCAGCGGCTTGATGTGCGGCGCCCACGTCAGCGTCACGGGCAGCTTCTTCGTGGTGCCGAACGTCTCATGCAGCGTCAGCACGTCCGCCAGGCCCTGGCAGGGGTGCTCGCGCGCGGACTCCATGCTGACCACGGGCACGGTGGCCCACTTGCGGAACGCGTTGATGATGGGGTCGACCTCGTCCTCCTCGTCGCCGCCACCCTGCGAGAAGGTCCGCACGCCCAGCATGTCCACGAAGCGCGAGAGGACGGGCGCGGCCTCCTTGAGGTGCTCGGCCCGGTCCAGGTTCATCACCGCGCCTTCGCGGTGCTCCAGCTTCCACACGCCCGCGCCGACATCCAGGATGATGGCGTTGCCACCGCCGCGCAGCATCACCGCCTCGAACGAGGTGCGCGTGCGCAGCGACGGGTTGAAGAACACCATCCCGAGGATGCTCCCCTCCAGATGACGCCCCGGAGGCGTCTTCTTCCATGCCGCGGCCTGAGCGAGGACGGCCTCTACACCCGCGGGGCCGAGATCCTTGATGTGCGTGACGTGCTTCATGGGCCTGCGCTCCCCGGCCTGGACCGGATGCATAGGTGGATGAATATGCACCAGCATGCGTGCATTTCCGCGAATGGGGCGCGGATATTATGCAGAAAGACGCGACGCGCAAGGGTAATGTTCCCGCAATCTTTCATGCGGGTTCCTTGCATGGAAATTCACGCGCATGCATGGTGGTGGGAATGAACCTGGACGACGAAATCCTTCGGCTCATCTCGGAGCGGGAGATCAGCGATCAGGCGGTCTTGCAGGAGCTGCTGGAGGCGGAAGGGCAGGCGCCGAGCCAGTCCACGCTGTCGCGGCGGCTGAAGAAGCTGGGCGTGCAGAAGGTGGGCGGGCGCTATCAGCGCGCGTCCACGGAGCCGGTGGTGGCCACCGAGCGGCAGCGCGTCAGCATCATCGAGGCGCCGCCGAACATGCTCGTGGTGAAGACAGGGCCCGGCTATGCGCCCGCCCTGGCGCTGGCGTTGGACCGAGAGCCGGAGGTGCCGGGGCTCGCCGGCACGGTGGCCGGTGACGACACCATCTTCGTCGCCGTGACGGACCCCGCGCGGCTGCGTGAGGTGCGCTCCGTCGTGGAGCGGCTGATGCTCCGGAGCGCCTGAGACGGCGGTGCTGCTGGCCGGGTGATTGCACGACGTGCGCGTGCGTGGCCCGAGCCGGGTGGCGGTGCATCGCCCCCCTTGCGTCCGCCGTCCAACCGATACAACCTGGGAGGGTGGTCGCGGCATGGACACCCTCACACGTCAGACCCCGGTGTTATTCCCCTCGCATGACCATGGAACTGGGGTTGGGCGGCGAGGCTTATGGGTATGGGGACGTCATGGACAAGAAACCGGCCACCTATGCGGACCTGGAGGCGCTTCCCGAGACGGTGGTCGGGGAGCTCATCGATGGGGAACTGCACGTCAGCCCCCGGCCAGCACCGCGGCACGCGCTGGCGTCATCCCGACTGGGAGGCGAGCTGAGCGGACCGTTCGACCGGGGCCGGGGAGGGCCCGGAGGGTGGCTCATCCTCTTCGAACCGGGGCTTCATCTGTCCGGAGGCAATGTCCTCGTTCCAGACCTCGCGGGCTGGCGACGTGAGCGGATGCCAGAGCTTCCGCAGACGGTCGGCTTCACGGTCGTCCCGGACTGGGTCTGCGAGGTGCTGTCCCCCTCCACGTCGCGACTGGACCGCTCCTTGAAACTGCCCCTGTATGCCCGCGAAGGCGTGCGCCACGTCTGGATCATCGATCCGATAGCCCGGACGTTGGAGGTCCATCGCCTCGAAGGCCGAAGCTACGCCCCGCCGGTGATTCACGAGGCGCTCGCCAGGGTTCGCGCAGAGCCCTTCGAAGCCTTCGAGCTGGAGCTGGGTTTCCTCTGGGACGCGCGGTAGGCGCGCACCCGGTTACACGGCGGTTACACCTTTCGGACGGTCTCCATCGTTACTGTCCCAAGCGTGCTCTTCAGGGCACTGCCGCACGAAAGGACTCACGATGAAACCGGCCCTCAAGCTCCCCGTCATCCTCGGCTCGGCCGCGGTGCTCGCGCTCTCCGCCCTCCTGCTGGGCAAGCCCGCGTCCACGCCGCCGCCTCCGCCCGTGGCGACGCCTCCCGCTCCCGTGGCGGTGGCCTCTCCTTCTCGCGTGGAGGTCCCTCCCTCGAAGCCCGGACCCGTGGATGCCTCGGCGCCTGTCATCCAGATTGCCCTGCTGCTGGACACCAGCGGTAGCATGGACGGCCTGCTGGACCAGGCCCGCACGCAGCTGTGGAACATCGTGAACCGCTTCTCGCGCGCCCGTCGCGGGGGCGCCGCTCCCCGGCTCGAACTGGCGCTCTACGCCTACGGCTACGCGGGGGAGGGCGCGGGCTCGAACGAGATTCGCCTGCTGACGCCCTTCACCACGGACCTGGATGCCATCTCCGAGCGCCTCTTCGCCCTGCGGACCTCCGGTGGGTCGGAGAACTGCGGCGAGGTCATCCAGGAGGCCACCCAGAAGCTCGCCTGGAGCACGAACCCGGACGCGATGCGGCTCATCTTCATCGCGGGCAACGAGACCTTCACCCAGGGCCCTGTCGACTTCCGCAAGGCCGTGGCCGTCGCCAGCAAGCGGGGCATCACCGTGAACACCATCCACTGCGGTGACTACGAGCAGGGCATCTCCGACCAGTGGAAGGCCGCCGCCACGCT
Organism: Myxococcus qinghaiensis; assembly: GCF_024198215.1. Classification (GTDB taxonomy): domain Bacteria; phylum Myxococcota; class Myxococcia; order Myxococcales; family Myxococcaceae; genus Myxococcus; species Myxococcus qinghaiensis. The sequence continues at coordinate 22,724 of NZ_JAKCFA010000043.1, read as the reverse complement.
CGCCGATGGCAGCTACATGAACATCGACCAGAACCAGAAGGTGGTGGAGCTGGCCGCGCCGCAGGACGACGAGATTGCCAAGCTGGGCGAGGAGCTGAACAAGACCTACGTCGTCTATGGCGGCGCCGCGGGCAAGGCGAGCCAGATGCGGCAGCAGGAGCAGGACAGCCTCTCTCGTGGCGTGTCGGTGCAGAACATGGCGGCGCGCTCGATGGCGAAGTCCTCCGGGAACTACTCCAACGAGAGCTGGGACCTGGTGGACGCGGTGAAGAAGAACAAGCTGGACCTGGGCGCCGTTGCCGCCGCCGACCTGCCCGAGCCGATGCGCAACCTGGACGCCGAAGGGCGCAAGGCGTGGCTGGAGGCCCGAGAGAAGGAGCGCGCGGCGCTCCAGCAGCGCATCCAGGACCTCGGCAAGGCGCGTCAGCAGTTCCTCGCGGACGCTCGCAAGCAGAACCCCACGAAGGAGGATGCCACGCTGGACGGTGTCATCGGCCAGGTGGTGAGCCGCGAGGCCACGAAGCGTCAGTTCACCTTGGAGTAGGATGCCGTCATGGCCGCGCGCCGAGTGCTCGTCGTCGAGGATGACCCCGCCATCCGGCGCGGAATCGTGGATGCGCTTCGCTTCGAGGGCTACGAGGTCCTCGAAGCGGGCGTGCGTGAGGAGGGCCAGCGGCTGGCGGAGCGCACGCCGGTGGACCTGGTGCTGCTGGACCTGGTGCTCCCGGACGGTGACGGGCTGGACCTGCTCCGCGCCGTGCGCAAGAGCCGGCCGACGCTGCCCGTCATCATCCTCACCGCCCGGGGCCAGGAGGAGGACCGGGTGATGGGGCTGAAGCTGGGCGCGGACGACTACGTGGTGAAGCCCTTCTCGGTGCGCGAGCTGCTGGCCCGCGCGGGCGCGGTGCTCCGGCGCTCGGCGGAGCGGCCCCAGGGCGCTCCCCGCGTGGACTTCCCAGGAGGCCACTTCGTGGTGGAGCGCCGCGAGCTGAGCTTCGATGACGGCTCCCGGACGGACCTCTCCGAGCGCGAGGCGGAGGCGCTGCGCTACCTGGGGGAGAACGCGGGGCGGGCCATCTCTCGCGAAGAGCTGCTGGAGCGTGTGTGGCACCTGCCCGCGAGGAGCGTGCAGACGCGCACCGTGGACATGACGATGGCGCGCCTGCGGGAGAAGCTGCGCGACGACTCGGCCGAGCCCCGCGTCATCCTCACCGTGCGCGGCAAGGGCTACATGTTCTCCGTGCCGGGCGGCCCGAGATGATTCGCTCCTGGCGCGTCTGGCTCGCGGTGAGCGCCTGTCTGCTGCTCGCGCTGGCGGGTGTGGTGTGGCTGTCCGTGTTCGCCCTGCGGTTGGACCGCACGGACCGTCAGGCGCGCGAGAGCGCGGGGCGCGAGGAGAACGCGCGCCTGGCGCTGTGGCGGCTCGACTCGGAGCTGTTGCCGCTGGTGGCCCGGGAGAGCGCGGTGGCGGTGGAGTCGTACGCGGCCTTGGCGCCCGCGCGCGGCGTCCTGGATGCGGAGCGGCGCCCTCTCCCGGAGGGGCACGCCTGGGTGGCCTCGCCGCTGCTCGCGGGTCCGCCGGAGCATGTCTTGCTGCACTTCCAGATGGGGCCCGACGGGGTGGTGTCCTCGCCCCAGGTGGTGGAGCCCGCGCTGCGAGCCCCCTCTCTCCCACGCTCCGGAGTGGACGAGGAGGTCCTTCGCCAGCGGCTGGAGCAGGTGTCGCGCCTGCTGCGGGACGCTCGAGTGCGGGAGGCGCTGGCGAGGCGCGTTCCCACGCCGTCCTTCCCCACGTCGCGGCGGGAGGCCGGGAACAAGCTGGCGGACGCGCTCCAGTGGACGAAGAACGCGAGCGAGTTCGATGCGCGCTCCCGCAGCGCCCGTCAGGCCGCGAGCCAGAACGTGGTGGGCTACGGCAAGGTGGCGCCCTTGGAGCAGGACCTCGCCCAGGAGGTCGTCGAGGAGATGCGGGCCATCTGGGTGGGAGACGCGCTGCTGCTCGGTCGGCGCGTCCAGGTGGACGGTGAGGAGTACATCCAGGGGTGCTGGCTGGACTGGCCCGCGCTCCGGCGATGGCTCCAGGGGAAGGTGGAGGACCTGCTGCCGGGCGCGACGCTGGAGCCCGTGAAGGACGCGGGGGCGGTGATGGGGGAGGGGCGGATGCTGGCGTCGCTGCCGGTGAAGCTGGTGCCGGGCGCGGCCCCGAGCGAGGCGGGCTCGTCGGGGGCGCTGTCGTCCCTTCCGCTGGTGTTGATGGTGGCGTGGAGCGGCGTGGCGCTCGCGGGCGTGGCCGTGGTGGCGCTGTTGGGCGGGGTGATGTCGCTCAGCGAGCGCCGGGGCGCGTTCGTCTCGGCCGTGACGCACGAGCTGCGCACGCCGCTGACGACGTTCCGGATGTACACGGAGATGCTGGCGGCGGGGATGGTGCCGGACGCGGCGCGCCGCCAGGAGTACTTCGACATCCTCCACCGGGAGGCGGAGCGGCTGAGCCACCTGGTGGAGAACGTGCTCGCCTATGCGCGAATCGAGCGGGGACGTACTCCCGCGCGGCTGGGACGCGTGGAGGTGGGCGCGCTGCTGTCGCGGATGGAGGAGCGGCTCTCGGAGCGCGCGCTCCAGGCAGGTCTCTCCCTGCAGTTGGAGGTGCCTCCGGGCGTGGCGGTGCTGACGGACCCGTCCGCGGTGGAGCAGGTGCTCTTCAACCTCGTGGACAACGCGGCCAAGTACGCGGCGGGCGCGGCGGACAAGCGCCTGCATGTGGAGCTGGAGCGGCGCGGGAGGACGGTGGGGCTGGCGGTGAGGGACCACGGGCCCGGGGTGGATGCGGCCACGGCGCGCAAGCTCTTCGAGCCGTTCTCCAAATCCGTGCAGACGGCGGCGAAGTCCGCGCCCGGCGTGGGGCTGGGGCTGGCGCTGTGCCGTCGCCTCGCCAGGAGCATGCGCGCGGACCTGCGCTACGAGCGGGCGCGTGGAGGCGGTGCGCGCTTCGTCCTCTGGCTGCCCACCGCCTGACGTCCGTCGTGACTCACCTTTGGCCGGGAAGCCGCTCGCCTTCGGGCCGGGCGATGGCCTCTCCACGCCCGCACCGGCCGCCCGCAAGGGGTGACGCCTGGCAGGCGGCGTTGCTGGGGGCGGACCACCCGACGTCTCGCCGCGCGAACGTGCTCCAGTGGTCCTTGGAGATGTAGATAATCAAGAAATTCAAGAAAGACTGGTGAGATTGCGTTGCGCGAACCCACCCTGCGAGCACAGGTTGGGTAATCCCACCGGGCAGGGAATTGTCGGCATTCACGAAAAACAATTCTTTGTTCTCAAGATTCGCGGGGGAACTCGTTCGAAATCGTAGGCAGGCGTGGCGAAGCGACTCGATGGGATGTGAGACCCAGGAGGACACCATGGGCATGTCGGAGATGACATCGCTGCTGGACGGCGCTCGCAACGGGAACGCGGAGGCTCGGGACGCACTGAGGTGGGTGGCGTACCAGGAGCTGCGGGAGATGACGCATTCGGACATGAGCGGCGAGTCACCCCGCCTCTCCATGGGGCCGACGATGCTCCTGCGCGACATCTGGCGGCGCCTGGCGGGGGACATCTCGGACGCGGACCGGCGGCGACACTTCATGGGCGCGGGAGCCCAGGCGATGCGCCGGGTGCTGGTGGAGGGCGTGCGCGTGCGCAATGCGCGCCGGAGCGCCGCCCGTCGCGAGCCGCTGTACCTGCGCGACGAGGTCTTCGAGTTTCCGGTCGGTGTCGAAATCGACGTCCTGGACCTGGAGCGGGTGCTGGTGGAGCTGGAGGCGTTCAAGCCCCGGCTGGCCCGCGTCGTCGAGCTCCGCTACTTCGCGGGCCTGGGCATCCAGGAGACCGCGGCGGTGCTGGGCGTGGTCCCCGCCACCGTTCGACGCGACTGGACCTTCGCTCGCGGCGACCTGTGCGAGCGCGTGGGCCACTGATTCCCTGAAGCGTGCGTGTCGTCCCCGGCCGAGCCCGGGCCTCGAAGCCTCGAGGCCTTGGGCTCGTTCGTCGTTTCGAGGCAGGCCGTCGTGTCGCGTGGAGGCTGTTGCCTCGCAGGCAACGCCCCCCGGTCGCCGTGTTGCTCCCAGGTCCTCGTCTGGGCGCCGGTCTCCTCCCGTCCCCGAGTGAGCCGCGCGCGGCACAGCGTGTGCTCTGTGGCTGCGCGGGCCGAGCCCGAAGCCGGCCCCACACCAAGGACGAAGCTGCATATGACCAAGGGGATGAAAGTGGGTCTGTTGGGGAGCCCGCTGCGTTGGGCCGGACTGTCCGTGACGATTCTGGCGGCGCCGGCGAGTGTCGCGGCGCCGTGCGCGACGCCGGTGCTGGAGCAGTGCGCGAACGTGGACTACCGCTCGAGCAGCTGCGGGCAGGCTTTCGACGCGTATTGCCAGGGCCTCACGGAGACGGCGTGGAAGGCGCGCTGGGAGCAGTCTCCCAAGAAGGTAGCGCTGTTGCCAGAGGAACTCGGTGGCAAGACGGCGACGGTGGGCACGCAGCCCGTCACGCTGGGCGTCACCCAGTTCAGCGGCATGGACCAGAGCCTCGCGGGCCAGGTACTCAAGGGCCAGGTGCTCTACCGCAAGCGGCTGGAGAACCTGACGAAGGCGGAGAAGGCGTACCGCACCCAGCTGGAGGCCTGGGACAAGAACGGCACGCAAATCACCTCGTGCCAGGAGTTCGTGGACGAGAAGTACCTGGGCTACAGCCGCTTCGAGCGGCTGGCGGGTCAGTACGGTGACGACTACCGCGCGCTCTTCAACGCGGCGTACGGCGCGGACGGCATCGCGAACCGCACGCTGTACAGCAAGGACCAGAGGAAGCTGGCGCCCATCTGGGCGGACCAGACGGTGGCGAAGAACGCGTACTTCGAGTTCTCGCCGGGCCCGTACCCGGACGGCATCAAGGGCTACGAGTTCACCAGCGAGGCCGCGTACCTGGCCAACAACGAGCAGGCCCGCAAGTGGGCCACGCCGACGGACGCCTGGCACGAGTCGATGAGCAAGCAGCTGGTCAAGACGGCCGACGACGTGCTCACCGTGCGCCAGGAGGAGCAGGAGGTCTTCACCGCCTTGCTGCGCCAGCGCGAGGCCGTCTACGCCGAGTGGCAGCAGGCCGCCGCCCTCTACAAGCGGCAGGACCGGGACCCGAAGGAGCTGAACAACGCCGTGGGCGAGCATCTCTACGCGCTCGACAAGGCCATCGAGGAGCGGCTGGTTCAGGCCCAGGAGAAGGGCTGCCTGGACAGCTCGAAGGTGACGTCCTGCGACTGGAGTCCGCGTCGCTACAAGGGGCAGCTCGACGCCGCCATGGGGCCGCGCCGCGCCGCGGACCTGCAGGCCTGTCTGAACCTGACGGGCAACGACTTCAGCGAGGGGAGCTTCGTTCGCAACGCGCAACTGCTGAAGATCTCCACGTTGAAGGAGAAGGACTACACGCTCAACTCCACGCTGCTCACCCAGTACCTGAGCATCTACGGCCAGTACATCGCGAAGCTGGATGCGCCGGTGGAGCCGTCCACGGGCGTGGTGCGCCACGGCGGTGAGCACGGCGACAGCGGCTACTCCGGCGACAGCACGTTCGGCGGTGGCTACGACTACAAGGCGGGCTGGGAAGTCACCGCGCCCGGCGGCGACCTGAAGGCGAATTCGTTCGGGCTGACGGGGCCGTGGTGCGACTACAACGCTCGCGTCTACGCGGAGTTCAACGCGTACGCGAATGTGTTCGGCTCCCCTCGGTTCGAGGTGGTCCACGTCGGCGGCGAGGCGGGCACCGAGGGCAACGGCATCCGGCTGAAGCTGGACGCTCGCGTGCTGACCCTCTCCGTCTACAGCCACGACCGGAACTACCCGCTGCGCATGACCTTCGCGGAGGACAAGCCCTTCTACAAGAGCGACGCGGCCAAGGCCTCCACCACCTTCATGGTGTGGTTCATCCCCGTCACCGTGTCGGGCGGTGTCTCCGCCGAGACGGGCATCAAGATCTCCCTCGGTGGCGCCATCACCCGTGACTGCGCGGCGGACCTGCTGGGCGTGGACATCTTCGGCATCATCACCCCGTACCTCACCGCCAACGGCTTCGCGTCGGTGGGCATCGGCATCCCGGGGCTCCAGGCGGCCGTGCGCGGTGAGGTGACCATCACCCGCGTGAATCTGCCGCTGTACAGCGATGTCGGCATCTACCTGAGCTCGCCCTCGCACCCGACGAACCCGAACACGCTGTTCCTGCGGCTCACGTCGAAGCTCGATATCGAGGCGCGCTTCCTGGATGGCCGCATCCTGCTCTACGCCGAGCTGGGGCCTCTGTCCGCGGAGTTCCCCGTCTTCACGTGGAGCGGGTTCGGCATCAAGCACAACATCTACACGCAGCAAGTCACCGTGCCGATGGCCCAGATCTTCTAGCCATCCGCGCAGGTCTGGAGCCGGCTCCTCCCGTCGAGGCGGAGCCGGCCCCGCTGTCGCCACCCCGATGCAGGTGTGTCGGGGTGGCTTCTTCCTGGTCCTCTTCAGTTCCGATTCCTGGAGTCCTTCATGCGTCGCCCGAGGCTCGCCGTCCGCACGGCCGTGCTGTCCACCCTGCTGCTCACCGGCTCGCTGTCCGCCTGGTACTTCACGCGCGCCACCGCGCCTGTCGCAGACACCTCGGCCGTCGTGAGCGACTCGCGGCTGCCCCTGTACCAGTGGACGCTGGGGGAAGAGCGCGTCTATCGGCTCGTCTGGGACGACCTCCAGCGCGTGTCGATGTCCCTGGCCGCCGCCGGCGAGTCCACGACGATTGATGGCACGCTGCACCTGGAGGGCTCGCTCGCGCTCCAGGCGCTGGAGGTGCGCCCCACCGGCACGCGGCTGCGCCTGACGCTGAAGTCCCTGGAGCGGCACGAGGCCATGCTGTCGGGCCAGGCGCTCCTCCCCGATGCCGCCACCGTGGCGACGCATCTTCCGTCGTCCGCCTCCGCGTGGGTGGAGCTGGACGCCCGGGGCGCGCTCCTGGCCGTGCGCTACTCGGAGGCCGAGCCGCCCATGTTCCGTCAGCTCACGCAGACGCTGGCGGCCGAGCTGTTCCCCACCGAGCTGAAGGACGCCTCCGAGTGGAGCGCCGTCGAGTCCACCCAGACGGGCGACGTGGAGGCCAGCTTCCGCTTCGAGGGCGACGGGGACGCGCGGCTGACGCGCCGTCGCTCGCGCTACCAGAAGCTGCGGGCCGCGGGCGGCACCACGCCCTTCCAGCAGGACCTCCGCTCGCTCACGCGCTTCGAGCGCACCCCGGACGGGCGGCTGGCGGGCGTGTTCCATGACGAGTCCCTGGACGCCTCGCGCTCCGACGGCGGCGCGCTGATGTCGCGGCGGATGCGGCTGCGCGTGGAGTTCGCCTCCCGCGAGCTCAAGCCGCTCGTCGCGACCAGCGAGGTCAAGTCCATCATCCGCCAGCCCTCGCAGATTGCCTTCGAGGGAGACCCGGAGATAGCGCTGCTGCGCAGCCAGGCCGATGGAATGACCATCGACCGCGTGCTCCAGGTGCTCTCCACCGCCACGAGCCCGGAGGCCATCGCGGGCCTGGACGGCTTCGTGCGCCGCGCCATCGCCGCGCTCAAGCTGGAGCCCGAGCGCACGCGGGAGCTGTCGGGCGTCTTCCTGCGCAAGGGCGTGTCGCCCGGGCTGCGCGAGCTGACCATGGACCTGCTGGCGGGGGCCGGTCATGCCGAGGCGCAGGCCACGATGCGCGAGCTGCTCCAGTCGCCGGTGGCCCGCGAGCACGAGGCCGCCTTCGCGTTCATGGTGCAGCGCGCCGGCTTCCTCAAGGAGCCCGAGCCGGAGACGGGGCGGATGCTCACAGCGATGCATGCCCAGGCCCGCGCGTCGAACGACGTGGGCACGGAGCGGGCATCCCTGTACGCCCTGGGCGGCGTCGTCTCGCACCTGCCCGAGGGCGATCCGGCGGTGGCGGCGTACATGCGCCCGCTGGAGGACGCGCTGCGCGATGCCCGCGATGACGAGGCGCGCCTGCATGCGCTGCGCGCGCTGGGCAACACCGGCCAGGAGTCCGTGCTGGACCAGGCGGGGCCCCACCTTCGCGCGGACTCGGCGGAGGTGCGCGCCGCCGCGGCGGGCTCACTGCGCAAGGCGCCGCAGGAGGTGGCCACCCGCATGCTGCTGGACTCGCTCGGCTTCGAGAAGGAGCGCATCGTTCAGTCCGCGCTGCTCGACGCGCTGGATGCGCGCACGCTGGACGCGGCGGACCTGGAGCGGCTGCGGGCCTGGGTCGTCTCCGGCCAGCTCGCGTCCGGCGCGGAGTCCACGCTCCTGAACGTCATCACCCACCGGCTCGACGGCAGCGCGCCCATCTACCAGATGCTCCAGGCCCTCGCGCTGCGCCCGGGACAGCAGTCCTCCGTGCGCGCCCGCATCATGTCCTTGATGGCCCAGTCCTCCGCGCAGCGCGACGGCTGAGCCACCGCTTCCCTTCGCCTCCTGTCTCAATCACTCCAAGCATTCGAGGTCTTCATGAAACGCATTCTGAACAGGCTGGGCCTGCTGGCCTTGCTCTGCCTCTGGTGGACTCCGGTGGCCCAGGCGGACGTCCTGGACGACGTCTGGCGCGGCACTAACGTGCGCCTCAACGCGGCGCGCATCCACGTGAAGGGCAACGACTACGCCACGGGCTACTGGCTGCTGCCCAAGGCGTCCGGCACGTTGAACCTCAACGTCCCCGCGCGCGACTTCGGCATCAACTCGAACGTGGTGCTGCGCATGACCGGCTCGCGCTCCGGCAACATCCTGACCTGGACGTTCGACGAGACGCTCTCGACGCCCTACTACCTGGGCAGCGCCAACAGCGTCACCCGCGTGCGTGGCACGCTGAAGGCCCTGGCCCGGCAGGTGCGCGGAGCGGATGACCCGTTCTGTGCCCACTCCGCGTGTCCGCACAACGTGGAGCTGCTGCTGACCTCCGGCAGCCAGGTCTGGGTGGATGGCTACACGGACATCGTCTTCAAGTTCGACTGGACCGAGCCCGTGTCGGTCCGCCAGTTCGTGGCCTACGCGGGCATGCCCCGTCCCCGACTGTCCTCGGTTCGAGTGCTGACGTCCACCAACCGCTGCCAGTCGCCGGACCCCACGGAGCTGGTGGGCGAGGTGACGCTGAGCAGCGCCGCGCCCACGGGTGGCGCGCTGGTGGAGCTGATGAGCGTGGATGCGAGCGTGGGCGTGCTCAACGTGCGCGTCCCCGAGGCCCAGCGCACCGCGCGCTTCGCCATGCGGCTGCCCGCGGGCTGGTCCGGCCCCACCGTCATCCAGGCCTCGTCAGGCGGAGTCAACCAGACGCTCCGGGTCGCGCTCTTCCGGTGTGTCGTCGTGCTGTTCCCCTTCAAGGCCTGGCTGACGTTGCCGGCGTCCGCCATTCCCCGCTACCTGCTGAACGGGGGCTCGGTGGTGGCGCGACTGGCGAACCAGGAGTCGGACTCGCTCATCACCACGAAGGACACGTATGCGCTCCACGAGGTGCTCAAGGCGAACCGCGTGGAGGTGAAGGGCGTCAGCGGCAGCGGCGACGTGTTCGGCACCGCGTACACGTCCAAGGGCCCCAGCGCGTTCCGGCTGAAGGCCAGCACGGTGAAGTCGGGCGCGGAGGTGTGGGTCGACGGCTACGAGGCGCTCCTGGGCAACGCGCATGGCACCCCGCTGGTGCGCTGGCCGGATGACAAGGACACCGTGTACCTGGTGGACGAGGTCGGCCCCATGAAACACCAGGGCCTGGCCGGGCTCGCTTCGGGTCGCATCTTCTTCAACGCCCTGGGCGAGGCCGCGTCGACCGTGGCGACGAGCAAGGGCGCGCGCGCGGTGCGCATCGTCGGCAAGGAGTCCCACGTCCTGGTGGACCAGGAGTCGGAAGTCACCGCGCTCAACGACGTGGGCATGGTGCTGGGGACGGCGCGCACCTCCGACAAGAAGCAGAGGCCCTTCCGCTGGTCCCAGAAGGACGGCGCGCAGTGGCTGCCCCTGCCCGAGGGCTTCGTGTCCGCGAAGGCCGTGTCCCTCAACGCGAGCGGCTGGGCCGTGGGCACCGCCACCTCCGAGGATGGCAAGACGCAGGCGGCCTTCATCTCCACCCCGGACGGGAAGAAGAGCGTTGCCTTGTCCCAGGTGGCTCCCGTGGAGCTGACCAAGGCGGGTTACCGCTTCGTGGAGGCGCTGGCGGTCTCCGACGACTTCGAGGTCCTGGTCCGCGCGGTGGATGGCGAGGGACAGACCGTGCACCTGGTGCTGCGCCCATGAGCGACGCCGACACCGTGCTCCCTTCGACTCTGCGAATGAGGAATCCCATCGTGAACCTGAACTCACCCCTGCGGGGGCTGTTGATGCTGTGCATGGTCGTCATGGCGGGCTGTGGAAGCTGCCAGGGAAGCAACCCGAGCTGCGACCCCAGCCAGGCGGGCACGCAGGGCTGCGCGTGCCGCACCGACTCCGCGAGCTGCAACGCGGGGCTGGCGTGCAACAGCGGGACGTGCGTGCCGTGTGGCGCCGAAGGCCAGGAGTGCTGCGTCGTCAGCGCCACCGGGACGTGCAGCGGCTCGCTGATGTGCGTGATGGAGTCGGGAGGCGAGCTGTGCCGCAACTGCGGTGATTTGGGTGAGGCGTGCTGCAACTCGGCCAGCGGTCAGATGTGCAACCCGGGAGGCAACTGCGTGGGTGGCAGCTGCCGGTCCGTGACGGGCGGAGCGTGTGACCCCTCGGGCGCTATCTTCGTCGTGGGCATCCAGGACATGAACCTCTGCGCGGTGCGCACCGTCGAGGTCCGCGCGACGACGGCGGCGAACGCGATGACGTGCGCGACCACCAGCGGCATGCTCAACGCGGGCGAGTCGTTCTTCGAGGTGCCGAATACGCCCATCACCGATTACGAGATGTGCGTGGAGACGTCGGCGGAGGGGCGGCGCACCACGTCGGTGAGGGCCTTCGGAGACTTCGAGGCCCGGCGTTGCGCCCTCTTCACCCGGTGCGGGAGTGACGGCTGCCTCAGCATCTTCCCGGGGCGCTGCATGTAGCCGCCGGGGAATGAGGAGCACGGGCGTCTTGGGGGACGCGCGTGCTCCCGCGAGTCGCGGCGAGGGTCTTCCGGCCCGGAGGCCCTCGTCGCGGCACGCGGTCCTCAGCGCAGGAGCAGCCGCCGCACCAGCGGAAGGGGGAGGCTTCCCTGGGCGACGAAGGCGTCATGGAACTGCTTGAGGCCCTGGCCCTTCGCGGCCTGGTAGTCCTGGGCCAGGCGCTGCACCTCCAGCTTGCCGAACGTGTAGTAGAGGTACGTCGGGTTGTAGGCGCCGCGTCGGGCCTCCTCGTGGGCGTTGGCCGGCTGCTGGAAGCACTTCTCGACGAACAGACGCGCGGCCTCCTCCACCGTCCAGCCCGCGGTGTGCAGCTTGATTCCGGCCACGTAGCGGCAGTCGCGCAGCAGGGCCTCGGAGAGCTGTGCCAGGCGCAGCTTCGGGTCGCCGTTGCCGAAGCCCTGGTCCAACATCATCTGCTCGGCGTAGTGGGCCCAGCCCTCCGCGTTGCTTCCCACCGCGACGAGCTTGCGGACCTTGGTGGGGAAGCGGGGCGCGTAGAGGAACTGGAGGTAGTGGCCGGGCCAGACCTCGTGGATGTTGATGACCGACACGACGGGCGCGTTGTAGAGGCGCAGGTGCTCCTCCTTGTGCTTCGCGTCCCAGTCGGGCTCCACGGGCGTGACGTAATAGAAGGCCTCGCTGGCCTTCTGCTCGTAGGGCCCGGGCGTGTCCATGGAGGCGAAGGAGCCCGAGCGCGCATACGGCGGTGTCTCCTCCACGTGCGGACGCACCTCCGAGGGGATGGTGACCAGGTCCTTGGCGACGAGGAACTCGCGCACGCCCTCCACGGAGCGGCGCACCGTGGGGATGAGCTCCTGGGCCGTGGGGTGGTCCACTTCAATCCTGGCCATCACCTGGGCCGGCGAGAGGCGCGGGTCGATGCGCTTCGCGGTGGCCACGAAGTCGCGGTAGTCCTTCTCCAGATTGGCCTCGCCGCGCGCGAGCAGCTCCGGCAGGGGCAGGTCAATCATCTCCTCGTAGCGCAGCTTGGTGAGGAAGCGCTCCTCGCCCAGCGCGTACTTGCCGGTGGAGCGCTGCAGCAGGTCCTTCTCCAGCCATTGTGCGTAGTCCTTCACGGCGGCCACGGCGGCGCGGTTGGCCACGAGGAACGAGGACTGGAGCACGGCGTCGTTGCCCGCGGCGTCCTTCGCCCACGTCGCCACCGAGCCCTCGAAGAAGCCCACGGAGCCCTTCGCCATGCGCAACGCCAGCTCGGTGAACTCGCGCGGCGGCGTCTGGACGTTGGCCTTGCCGGCCGCGAAGACCGCGGGCACGGCCTTCAGACGCGCAATCACCGAGCGCAGCCGCTCGATTTTCGGCGCGAAGTCGCGCTTCATCAGCCCGTCGATGGCGCCGCCCGGCAGCCCCGCGTACAGCATGGGGTTGTGCTCCCAGCTCCGGAGCACGCTCAGCTCGTAGTGCTCCGCGAGGAGCTGGCCCTCCAGGGCCTCCGCGTCGATGGTGTCGTCGAAGGAGAGCGCGCCCTTGTCCACGGCGCGCAGTCGCGCGAGCAGGGTGTCCAGCTCGCGGATGCGGGCCTCGATGCGCGGCCGGCTCAGGTCCTCCAGCCTGTTGTCGTAGGCGTGAAGCCCCACCGCCGTGCCATTGGAGGGCGAGAAGTCGAACGAGGCCTCGAAGACGGTGTCCACCAGCTTCGAGAAGTTCTCGGGCGGATGGGCACCCCCTGACGAGGACTCGGGGGCGGAGGCGGGCACTTGCCGCGCGCAGGCGCAGAAGAGCCAGCAGGCGGAGAGGAGGAGCGCGCGTGCGAGGGCGGCTTTGGGCATGCCGCCGTTCTACCAAGGCGCCTCAGGGCTTGCCCAAGAGCTCCAGGGCCGACGTTGTCAGTGCGGTGACACCCGTGCGCAGCGTGCGCTCCCGGTCCGGGATGAAGCCGGAAGAATGGAGAGAGGGGAGCGGCTCACCGCCCGAGCGGGACTGCGTGAAGCGCTGGGGCTCCACGGCGCCGAGCCAGAGCATCACCGCGGGGACGCCCGCGCGGCCGTACTCGGAGAAGTCCTCGCCGCCCATGACGGGCTGGGCCTCGCCCACGTTCTTCTCGCCCAGCACCCGCGTCACGGCGTCGGTGAGGCGGCGGGTGAGCGCCGGGTCGTTGTAGGTGGCGGGCGTGCCCTCGGTGACTTCGACCTTGGGCGGACGGGGGGCGCCGGAGACGAGGGCCTCGCCCTTCGCGACGCGCTCGATTCCGTCGAGCAGCGCCTTGCGCACCTCCGGCTTGTACGAGCGCACGGTGAGCTGGAGGCGCACCTCGTCCGGGATGATGTTGTGCTTGGTGCCGCCCTGGATGGCGCCCACGGTGATGACGCCGGGCTCCAGGGGATGCTTCTCCCGGCTGACCACGGACTGGAGCGCGAGCACGGTGCGCGCCGCCATGACGATGGGGTCCACGGTGGTGTGGGGATACGCGCCGTGGCCGCCCTTGCCGTAGAGGGTGATGTCCACCGAGTCCACGTGCGCCATCGCATAGCCGGCCACGTACTCCACCCGTCCGGCGGGAGCGGCGGTGGTGTTGTGGAGGGCCACGGCGAAGTCGGGCTTGGGGAAGCGCTTGAAGAGGCCGTCGGCCAGCATCTTCCGAGCGCCCGCGCCCACCTCTTCCGCGGGCTGGCCCACCAGCATCAGCGTGCCGCGCCACTGGTCCTTCTTCTTGGACAGCAGCGTGGCGGTGCCCAGCCACACCGTCATGTGCACGTCATGTCCGCACGCGTGCATCACCGACACCGGCTGGCCCTCGGGGTTCTTCACCGTCACCTTGCTCGCGTAGGGCAGACCCGTCTTCTCCTCCATGGGCAGCCCGTCCAGGTCCGTGCGCAGCATGACGGTGGGGCCCGGCCCGTTGCGCAGCAGCGCGACGACGCCCGTGCCCCCGACGCCAGTGGTGACGTCGAAGCCCAGCTTGCGCAGGCGCTCGGCGAGCTTCGCGGCGGTCTTCTCCTCCTGGAACGACAGCTCCGGGTTCTGGTGCAGGTCCCGATAGAAGGTGTCCAGCTCCGGGTAGAGGCCGTCCAGGCCCCCCAGCACGGCGGAGGGCTGCGCCGCGAGTGCACGCCCCACGGGCGCGGTCAGGAGGACGACGAGCAAGGCCAGCAGGGAAGGGCGGTTCACCAGGAGGTCTCCGGTCCGTATCGAGGGCGGCGCCACTACACCACAGGACAGGGCGCTCGGTGCGAGGAGCGCGCGGAGGCCTGCTCCGGACAGGTGGGGTCAGGCGGGACGGACCGCCGCGGCGCGAGCCCGCTCGATGTCAGGGGCGAAGTGGGTGGCGCGCAGGAAGTCGAACCAGCGGTCCATCACCGTGTGCACAGGAGGCAGCTCCACGCCCATGCGTCGGGCCAGCGCGAGTGCGGGCTCCACCGGGTAGCGGGCCGTGTCGAGGAAGCCGAGCGACTCCGTGGCCGCGCCGAGCAGTCGCTCCGGCAGCCAGCGCACCCACGAGACGGGCAGGGTGAAGCGCGGTGCCCGTCGACCGGAGCGCTCCGCCGCCCACCGGATGAGCTGATGGAGGGGAGGCGTGCTTGGATCCATCAGCGTGTATTCCTGCCCGCGTGTCTCGGGAAGCTCCGCCACGCCAGCGAGGAACTGGGCCAGGGTGTCCACGGCCACCACGGGGACGAAGGTGTCTGGAGAGCCCAGCAGCACGGGCATCGTCCCCGCGTGGACGCGCTGCAACGTGTCCCCGAGGCCCAGGCTCTGCACCGTGGCCCCGGTGCGGCTGTCACCGATGACGGTGGACGGGTGCACGGTGGTGACGGGAACCCCGAGCCGCGCGGCCGTCTCCAGCGCCACCTGATGCGCGAGCGCCTTCGAGGCCTCATATGCGCCAGGGCCCGTGAAGCCCAATGGAGGCGCGGGGACGACTTCGCCCGAGGCGTTGAGGCGAGGACCGATGCGGTAGCCGCCCACGAGGACGAGCCGGCGCAGGGACGGCAGTCGGGAGGCCAGCTCCACCACGGCTCGGGTGCCCTCCACGTTGGTGCGCCTCGCCTCGTCAGCGGGCAGGTGCCAGGCGAAGCGCGCGCCCATGTGGAAGATGTCGCGCACGCCATGGAGCGCGTGTTCGTCCTCGACGCTCAGCCCCAGGCGCGGTGCATCCAGGTCACCTTCAAGGAACACGAGCCGCTCCGGAGCCCCTCCCAGCGCGGCCACCCAGTCCCGATACCCGTGAGCCCGCGCCTCCGCGTTGCGCGACAGCAGCGCTACCCGCTGCCCGCGCCGCGTGAGCTCCGGCACGAGCCAGCGCCCTATCAATCCCGTGGAGCCGATGACGAGCGCATCCGGTGACGACATCTTCATGATGACCTCGGTATATATAGACCAGTCTACATATTATGGAGCCGAGCCAACGCGGCCCATCCGCGTTGACTCAGGCCCGCTATCGGTCCAGCGAGAGCAGGCGCTCCAGTTCCTTCGACAGCTCCTCGACGGGAGCGCGGCTGCGGTGGGCGCGCATGAGCAGCAGCGCGCCTTCAATGGAAGAGAGCAACAGGGCCGCGCGTCGCCGCGACTCGGTGGGCGTGAGGCCCTCCGCGCGGAGCCGCTCGGTGAGGAGCTGTTGCCAGGTGCTCAGCGCCTCGGCGGCGGCGGCGCGCACCGGCTCAGGGGTGGCGCCCGAGGAGAGGACCACGGCCGACACGGGGCAGCCCTTCTCGAAGCCTGACGCCTCCGCCCGGTCCGCGAGCGTGGCCAGCGCGCGACGCAGCCCGAAGACGAGGCCCTTCTCGCTGACGAGGTGCTCGCCCAACACCCGCGTGACTTCCAGGGAGGACGCCTGGAGCGCCTCCACCGCGAGCTGCTCCTTGCCGCCCGGGAAGTGGAAGTACAGCGACCCGCGAGGCGCCTTGCCGGCCTCCAGCAGCTCCTGGATGCCCGCGCCCGCGTACCCCGAGCGCTCCAGCATCTCCGCCGCCGCGGCGATCATCCTCCTCCGTGTGTCCTCTCCCTTGCTCACGAGGAGATGAATATACCGGTCATCATATTCTGTCGAGCCCTTCTGGGGCCCGACTCAGCGACGGCCCCTGCCCAGCTTGCCGATGAAGAGGACATGGCGGGGGCCCTTGGTGCCGTGGGCGTGGGGGTGGAGGACCTCGACGGTGAAGCCGCACTTCTCCATCCGGCGCTCGAAGGCGGGGGCGGGGCCCGCGCTCCACACCGCGAGCGTGCCTCCGGAGCGCAGGGCACGCGCGGCGGTGGAGATGCCACGCAGGCCGTAGAGCCCCTGGTTGTCGGGGTGGGTGAGGGCGCTGGGGCCGTTGTCCACGTCGAGCAGGATGGCGTCGAAGGTGGCCGAGTGGTGCGCCATCACGTCGCCAACGTCCCCTTCGATGACGGTGACGCGTTTGTCCTCGAGCGGAGCCCCGGCGAGGGGCGCCAGGTTCGGGCCCCGGTTCCAGGCGACGACGATGGGCAGCAACTCCACGACGGAGACGCGGACGCCTGGGCCCACGGTGTCCAGCACGGCGCGCAGGGTGTAGCCAAAGCCAAGCCCTCCGACGAGCACCCGCCCGGTTCCAGCCGTCACCACTCCAGCGCACCCCGCCTTCGCGAGCGCTTCCTCCGAGCCGTGCATCCTGCTGGACATCAGCGTCTGGCCGCGCACACGCAGGACGTACTCGTCCGCTCGGCGGACCAGGGTCAGCTCCCCCACGTCCGGCAGGTTCGCGCTCTCGAGTGTCTCCCAGGGCTTCATGGGCACGGCTCTTCGCTCGGAGCCGGCCCGGGGTCAAGCACCGCGCACGACACGCCAGCCCCTCGTTCCTCCGCCTGGGCGCGCTGCCGGGCTCCGTCCCCGTCCATACCCTCGCGGAAAGCCGTCATCGAGCGGCGCGATGGAGGAGGCACTCAGACATGAACGAGCGCGAGGCATATCTAAAGAAGATGGACGCCGAGAAGCAACGAATCGACGCGCGAATCGCGGAGGTCGAGGCGCAGTCCGACATCCGCCAGGCGGACGACGAGCTGAAGGAGCTGCGAGGCGTGAAGGAGCGACGCGAGGCCTTCCACCGCAAGCTGGAGGAGTGGCGGCAGCGCGGCACGGAGGACTTCGAGCGGGGCAAGCAGGAACTGCTCCGGGTCTGTGACGACACGAACAAGTCCCTGGTCGACGCGGAGGAGAAGGCGGGCGTCAGGCGCGCGACCTACGAGCGCAAGCGCGAGGCGGAGCTGCGCGAGCTGGGCGCGCAGTTCGATGCCTGGGAGTCGAACGTCTCCCAGACGCGGGCCGAGGACTCGCTGCTCACGAAGCAGGAACTCCAGTTCCTGCGCGGCTCCTTCAAGAGCACGGGGGATGCGCTGCGTCGCCTCATGTCCGCGAAGGGCGGTGAGTGGTCCCGCCTGCGCCAGGACTACGAGGCTTCCTGGCGGGAGCTGATGGAGAACTCGCGCAAGATTCGCTCGGACAGCGCGGACGCGTCGCAGTCGCCGCCTTCTCCCTCTTGAGCCCGTGGACGGAGACGTGGGGAGGCCACCCTCCACGTCTCCTCTTCGGAAAGGACCTGCCCCGGCGTGAAGCCGTCGGACGCGCGCGACACCCGGGGCATCCTGTCAGCCCCTGAATCCCGCGCGGTACATTGCGCGTCTCGACGGGAGACCTCGCATGGGCGCGTTCATTCAGGAGTCGCTGTCCACGCGGGATGAGTCACCGTCCGCTCCAGCGGGTGCCACCCAGGGGGGAAGCTCCCGGACACGTGCGCTCACCCAGCTCCAGCAGGCGTTCGATTCATCGCCCCGGGTGGTGGCCCAGGCGAAGCAGGCCCAGACGCTCCAGCGTCGCGCCTCGCCGCGCAACGACACAGGGCTGCCCGACGGCTTGAAGTCCGGAGTGGAGTCGCTCTCCGGAATGTCCATGGACGACGTGCGGGTCCACTACAACTCTTCGGCGCCCGCGCAGCTCCAGGCCCTGGCCTACACACAGGGCTCGGACATCCACGTGGCCCCCGGGCAGGAGAAGCACCTGGCCCATGAGGCGTGGCACGTCGTGCAGCAGAAGCAGGGGCGCGTGCAGCCCACGACACAGCTTCAAGGCGAGTCCCTCAACGACGCGCCGGGCCTGGAGCACGAAGCGGACGTGATGGGCTCGCGCGCCTCGGGCTTGAAGCTGACCGAGCCGATTCAACGCAAGGTGGATGCACCGCTGGGGGCGGGCGGTGCTCCCATCCAGCGCGTGGCGGTGCAGCTCGGCGCGGATGATGATGGAGAAATCACCGAGGTGAACGTGGGCGGCCGCGCGGGCTCGCTCTGGCCCAGTGAGCGCCACCACACCACGCCCTGGCAGTCGTATCTGGACACGCTCGACGGTGAGCTGTCGCGACTGTCCTTCGCCGAGGCGGTCCAGAGCATGAACGGGCTGGACAACCACCTGACGGCCCTCCCGGGCTGGGGCTTGCGCAATGAACTGCAAACCGCCAAGAGGGCGGCGCTGCAGGCGGAGGTCGCGGAGCTGCAGACCCGACGCGCCAACGCCAACGCCCTGGGGGATGACTCACCCCTGCTGGCGATTGCGCTCCAGCGCTACATCCAGCAGTGGTTGGTGGTGCGCAGCAAGCTCCCCCTGGCCCAGGCGGACTTCGGCGGAGGCGCCGGCACGGTGGCGGACGACGCGCTGGTGGCGCGCGACGCGAATACGGGAGGCGACGTCGAAGATGACGACCTCGAGGCCGCGCTGTTCAGCATGTTCGACTTCAAGACGGTCCAGGACACGATGACCGCGTCGGATGGCACCGATGCCGACGAGGAGTACGAAATCTTCGGATTGGACCCGACCCGCATGGCCACGGCGGGAGTGAGCCTGGATGCCCTCAGGGCCATGGCCTTCCGGCAGCATGCCCTCGCCATCCGCAAGGGCTATCCCACCGCGTTCGGCCAGCTCTATGGCACTGCCGCCAATCCCATCAACGCGATGGTGGCCGCCATGGAGCAGCACTGGCAGGACAACGCCGCCTCGGATTCCGAGGCCGAGATGTCCGACAGCATGTCCGACACTGACTGACCGAAAACGCACGGGGCCCCACCAAGAGACAGTGGAGCCCCGGAGCACGCAAGAGCCCGGCCCTTACTCCGCGCGCTTCACCTTCTTCGCCGTGTCCACCAGCACCTTGGCGAAGGTGAGCCCGGTGGGGCCCGCGTCCGCCTGGATGGTGTCACCCGGGAGGAAGTCGCCGCTGAGCACCTTGAGCGCCAGCGGGTCCAACAGGTTCTTCTGCACCGCGCGCTTCAGGGGCCGCGCGCCGTACGTCGGGTCGTACCCGCGCTCCGCCAGCATCTCCCGAGCCGCGTCCGTCAGCTCCAGCGCCAGCCGCTTGTCGGCGAGCAGCTTGGCCAGCTTGGCGAGCTGGATGTCGACGATGCGGTAGATGTCCTTCTTGCGCAGCGGCTCGAAGATGACGATTTCGTCCACGCGGTTGAGGAACTCCGGGCGGAAGTGGCCGCGCAGCGCGTCCATGACGTTCTCGCGAGTCTTGGCGTCCAGCTCCTCCTTGCCCGCCATGCCCGCCTGGATGTCGGCGGAGCCCAGGTTGGACGTCATGATGAGCACCGTGTTCTTGAAGTCCACGGTGCGGCCCTGGCTGTCCGTCAGCCGGCCCTCGTCCAGAATCTGGAGCAGGATGTTGAAGACGTCCGGGTGTGCCTTCTCGATTTCGTCGAAGAGCACCACCGTGTATGGACGCCGGCGCACCGCCTCCGTGAGCTGACCGCCCTCCTCGTAGCCGACGTAGCCCGGAGGCGCGCCCACCAGTCGGGCCACGGCGTGCTTCTCCATGAACTCCGACATGTCGATGCGGACCATGGCCGTGTCGTCGTCGAAGAGGAACTCCGCCAGCGCCTTCGCCGTCTCCGTCTTGCCCACGCCCGTGGGGCCCAGGAAGATGAACGAGCCGATGGGCCGGTTGGGGTCCTGCAACCCGCTGCGCGCGCGGCGCACGGCATTGGACACCGCCTCAATCGGGCTGCGCTGACCAATCACCCGCTGGGCCAGCCGCTCCTCCATGTGGACCAGCTTGTGGACCTCGCCCTCCATCAGCCGCGAGACGGGGATGCCCGTCCACTTGGCCACCACGGCGGCGATGTCCTCGGAGTCCACCTCCTCCTTGAGGAACTTCTGCTTCTTCTGCAGCTCGGCGAGCTTGCTGTTCTGCGTCTGGACCTCCTTCTCCAGGGAGGGCAGGACGCCGAACTTCAGCTCCGCGGCGCGGTTGAGGTCGCCCTGGCGCTCGGCGGCGACCTGGTCGTTCTTCACCTTCTCCAGCTTCTCCTTCAGCGTCCGGATGGCGGCGATGGCCGTCTTCTCCGCGTCCCAGTGGACCTTGAGCGCGTCGAAGCGCTCGCGCAGGTTGGCCAGCTCCTTCTCGATGGCCGCCAGGCGCTCCTGCGAGTGCGGGTCCGTCTCCTTGCGCAGGCCCTCCTTCTCAATCTGGAGCTGCGTCATCTTCCGGCGCATGTCGTCCAGCTCGGTGGGCATGGAGTCGATTTCGATGCGCAGGCGGCTGGCGGACTCGTCGATGAGGTCGATGGCCTTGTCCGGCAGGAACCGGTCGGAGATGTAGCGGTGGCTGAGCGTGGCGGCGGCCACCAGCGCGCTGTCCTGGATGCGCACGCCGTGGTGCACCTCGTAGCGCTCCTTCAGGCCGCGAAGGATGCTGATGGTGTCGTGCACGCTGGGCTCGCCCACGAAGACGGGCTGGAAGCGGCGCTCCAGGGCCGCGTCCTTTTCAATGTGCTTGCGGTACTCATCCAGCGTCGTCGCGCCAATGCAGTGCAGCTCGCCGCGCGCCAGCGCCGGCTTGAGCATGTTGCCCGCGTCCATGGCCCCCTCGGCCTTGCCCGCGCCCACAATCGTGTGGATTTCGTCGATGAAGAGGATGACCTGCCCGGCCGCGTCGGCGACCTCCTTGAGCACCGCCTTGAGCCGCTCCTCGAACTCACCGCGGAACTTGGCGCCGGCCACCAGGGCGCCCATGTCCAGGGTGATCAGCTGCTTGTTCTTCAGGCCCTCGGGCACGTCGCCGTCGATGATGCGCCGCGCCAGCCCCTCGGCGATGGCCGTCTTGCCCACGCCCGGCTCGCCGATGAGCACCGGGTTGTTCTTCGTGCGCCGGCTGAGCACCTGGATGCAGCGGCGAATCTCCTCGTCGCGGCCGATGACGGGGTCCAGCTTCCCCGCGCGCGCCGCCTCCGTGAGGTCCCGGCCGTACTTCTCCAGCGCCTGGTAGGTGGACTCCGCGTCCTGGCTCGTCACGCGCCCGGAGCCGCGGACCTCCTTGAGCGCGGCCACCACCCGTTCACGGGTGATGCCGGACGCCTTCATGACCTCGCCCGTCGTGCCCTTGTCCTGGGTCAACGCGAGCAGCAGGTGCTCGGAGGAGATGAACTCGTCCTTGAGCGCCTTGGCCTCGTCGTCCGCCTTGTCGAACGTCTTCAGCAGGCGCTGGCCGAGCATCGCGCTCTCGCCCCCCTGCATCTTGGGCAGCTTGCCCAGCGCCTCGCCCAGCCGGGACGAGAACAGCTTCACGTCCGCGCCCAGCTTGCGCAGCAAGGGGTCGACGATGCCGTCCTTCTGTCCCAACAGCGCGGCGGCCAGGTGCTCCGGCTCGTACTGGGGATTGTCGGCGCGGCGGGCCAGCGTCTGGCCTTCCGTGATGGCTTCCTGCGCCTTCACCGTGAACTTATCGAGTCGCATACACTCAACGTAAGAGTCGACTCGGGCTTGGCAAACGGCTGGGCTTAATTAACGCGTGGCGTCACCCCTGCGCCGGAAACGGAATACTTTGGACTCCTGGTAGCGGCTGGGTTTTCGAGGTGCTTGAGTTGCCAGCAGGGTGGAGGCTCGGTTATAGGCGGCGCCCACCTACGGGGGGCTGAACCTGGAAGCGCACGGCGGCTATCTCATTCGACTCGAAAGCTTCAACGGGCTGGAGTTGCTCCGGCAGGCCCGTGAGGCGCTGCGGCTGGACGGTGCCTCGGGCGCCACCGGCCTGCAGGTGTCGGTCAATCGGCGCCGCAAGGTGGTGCGACTGGCCTACGTGGCCCCCTTCACGCAGGGCCGGCCGGGGGCGCACTGGTATGCGGCGCACCATGCGCTGCCCCGCCTGCTGTCCCGGGCGGCCAACGCCACGGTGCACGTCTACGTGTTTGATCCAGACGAGGGCGAGCAGGTCGTCGCCTACGGCAACGGACGGCGCGTGGGGGGCGAGCGGGTGGTCTACGACCGCGTGGAGCTGCCCGAGGGCCGTCCCGAGGACCTGGACGAGGCGGCCTTCCTGCACATGCAGTCCCGCTGGCCCATGGGGCACCTGGCGCACGTCTTCGGGCTGTCGCGCAAGGAGCTGCTGCGGCTGCCTCGCGCCGAGCTGGGGCGGGTGTTGTCGCTGGAGGAGGAGTCCTCGGCGGACGTGGAGTCCGCGCTGGAGGCCCTGCTGCCGGGCGGCGTGGCACCCCACGCCCCCTGACGTGCCGCGGGACAGCTAGCCGCAATGCCGGTCAGTTAGGGCGGGGGCGTTTCACCCACTTCTTGTCGTAGTTGCTCATTTTTATCTTTACGACTCGTGGGTAGCGCCTCTCGCTCCTTCGTTCCGGGAGTAGAAGCAGTCCCAGGTGC
>NZ_JAKCFA010000042.1 GCF_024198215.1 Myxococcus qinghaiensis | reverse complement strand
CTCGGCGGCCTCGGCGGCGCGGGCGCTGGCCTCGGCGGCGCGCTCGGCGGCGGCGGCGGCGCGCTCGGCGGCGGCGGCGATGCGCTCCTCCGGCGTGGCGGCGACGGGGGCGGCCTGCGTGGCGGGCTCCTGGGCGGGAGCGGCGGGCGCAGGCGTCTGGGCCTGCAGGGACGTGGCAATCAAGAGGGCTGCGGAAAGCATCGGTTCTCCAAGGTTCTCGCGGTGCCGGCGGACAGAGTCCCGGAGCGCACCAGGCGTCCTTTGCCGCCCCCGGGGCCGGCGCGGCTCCCTTCCTGCTTCAAACACGCTGCGTGCGGCAATGGTTGATTGTCGTGGTTGTGCTTAATTCCGGGGGGGCCCGCTTCACCCAGGAGATTCGCATCCCATGAGGACCGCCCGCTTCGCGCTGCTGTGCACGCTGCTTCTGCCCGCATGGGCCGCCGCCCAGCGCGTCACCGTGCCGGTGGACGTGGGCGTGGGCCCCGCCGCCTACATGTTCTTCGGCCCCGTCTTCGACGACCAGCCCATCCACACCGGCGTGAAGCTCTCCGTGGAGGCGGTGCTGGACAAGGACTGGCTGAAGAAGAATCAGCGCGCCATTCCCTCCAAGTACCGGAAGTACGCGAAGAGCGTGGACGAGGTCCGCATCTCCCCGTCCATCTTCATCCCCGACTCGTTCATCATCTCCCCCAAGCTGAAGAACACCGGCATGTACGGCGTCACCTGGAAGCCGCTGGGGCTGGGGCTGCCTCTGACGGACGGCCCGGTGCGGCTGTCGGTGGGGGGCGGGCTGCTGTTGACGTATGCGTACCTGTACTCGGACACGCTGGCGAACACGCACTTCCTCCGGCCGGGCGCCGAGCTGGGCGTGGACCTGGAGCTGCAGTTCTCCAAGAACTTCCTCGTCAGCCTGGGCTGGGAGTCCGCACTCTACGTGCCCCAGGAGCTGGGCAGCCTGGGACTGCCGGACCGGGTGCGCGACGGCATCTTCCACGTGGGCCAGGCGTACCTCCAGCTCCACGTCCGCTTCCCGTACACCACGTTCCTGTAAGTCGAACCCAAGCCTTCCGGGTGGATGCGCGCGACGCCTGGGTGGGGCTACGTTGGCGTGACATGCACCTGGCCCTCGCCACCGATGCGCAGAAAGCCGAGAGAGACAGCGTCACCCATTCGGCCTGGGGCTCCCCGCTCACCATGGAGCAGTTCCACCAACGCGAGCTGCGGCTGCGCGGACACCCGTGGTGCCGGGAGGGGATGCGCACCTGGCTGTGGCTCGACGACGAGGCCCGGGTGCTGGCCTCCTGCGAGACGTTCCACACCGACAGCTACCTGCGCGGCCCCGACGGCGAGTCCACGCGCGGAGTCAGCCAGTCCATCGCCAGCGTCTTCACGGAGTCCGCGCTGCGCGGCCACGGCCATGCGACGCGGCTGATGGACGCCGTCGCCGTCCGGCTGGAGCAGGAGTCTTCACTCCACCACGCCGCCCTCCTCTTCTCCGACGTGGGCGCGGCCCTCTACCGCCGCTCCGGCTATCGCGAGGCCCCGGCGTGGGACTGGCACCTGTCCGCCGTGGGCGGCCTGTCCACGCACGCGGTGGACGCGCTCCTGTGCGACGGCGACGTGCCCCAGATGCTCGCGCGCATCCAGCGTCCCGACGTGCCCTTCTTCCTCTGGCCGAGCGCCGCGCAGGTGGACTGGCACCTGGAGCGGGAGCGCGCCTACTCGGAGCTCTTGCGCAGGCCGCGTCCCGAGGCGTGCGGCGCGACGGTGGGCAACTCCACCGCGCTGTGGGCGATGATGGCCCGGTACGGGGAGCTGGTGGTGCTGCTGCTCGACGCGGAGTCGGCGGAGGACGCCACCGCCCTGCTGGAGGCCGCGCGCGGCGTGGCCCACCGGGCCGGCCTGGCGCGCGTGGTCCTCTGGGAGGAGCCCGCCACCCTGCCCTGGGTGGCGCGGGTGCCTGGTGCCATCCGAGTCGCTCGGGACGGCTCGCTCCCGATGCTGCGGCCCCTGCGTCCCGGCCTGCCGCCGGCCGAGCGGGTGGCGTTCTCCCGCGCGCTCTGGGTGTGACGCACGGCTAGGATGCGCGCATGGCCAAGCGGACGCGCATCATCGAGGGCACCTGGAACTGCACGTCCTGCGACGCCAAGGACATCCTGGCCCGGCACAAGCGCTGCCCGAACTGCAACAACCCCCGCGAGCTGACGGGCGACGAGTCGGACTTCGACTTCGGCGACGTGGACGCGGAGAGCGGCAAGTCCCTGCGCGAGGGCGTGACGGACGACAAGGCGCTGGAGATTGCTCGCGCGGGCGAGGACTGGTTCTGCGCCTTCTGCGGCGCCGCGAATCGCGGAGACCAGCCCCGGTGCAAGCACTGCAGCGCGGAGCGCTCGGCGGACGCGAAGGCCGCGCCGCTCCAGGCGTTCGAGACGCCCGCGCGAAAGCCCCCCGCCGCGCCTCCGCCGGAGACGAAGCCGCGCTCCCTCAAGAAGTGGCTGTTTCTGGGGGTGCTCTTCACGTGCTGCTTCGGCTCGGGGCTGTACGGCATGTGGGCCCGGGCCACGCACGACTTCACCGGCGAAGTCACGGGGACGTCGTGGAAGGTCGCCGTGACACAGGAGCGCTTCACGCCCGTGCGGAAGACGGGCTGGGCGGACCAGTTGAGCCGGGTCAGCACGCGCATGCCCGTCAACGGCTCGGGGGAAGTGGCGGGCGTGGACAACGTGCGCGACTGCGTGGAGCGGCAGCGGGGCACGCGCAAGGTGGCGGACGGGACGGAGCGGGTGTGCCGCTCCAAGACGCGCCGGGTGGCGTGCGGCACCGAGGAGAAGTGCCGGCGCCGGGACAAGGGCAACGGCTTCGTGGAAGAGGTCTGCGAGGACATCACCAAGTACTGCAACGAAAGCTACGAGGACTGTCAGAACGAGACGCGCTACCGCAACGAGCCCGTCTACGCGCGCCAGTGCACGTACGACACCTACGAGTGGAAGCAGGTGGACCGGCGCGAGGCGACGGGGCAGGACGGCAAGCCCGCGTGGCCCTCGCTCCAGCCCGGCGCCACGGACCGGCAGAAACGCTCGGAGGAGTACGCCGTGCACATCCGCTACGAGGATGACGGCGTGAAGGAGACCGTGCTCGAGCCGAAGACGGAGCGGGACTTCCTGTCGTGGAAGAAGGGCCAGGGAGTCCTCGTCACGGTGACGAACTCCGGGGACTTGAAGAACGTCGTCCCACGTTGAGCGCCGGAGGGCCTCGCCCCATGGAATGCACACTCTGTGGCGCCTGCTGCGTGGCGCCGGACATCGCGGCGCTCGACAAGCCGCTGGGGCTGCGCTGCCCGCACCTCACCCAGGACAACCTCTGCTCCATGTACGAGAACCGGCCGAACATCTGCCGCGACTACCAGGCGGATGAGGTCTGCAAGCTCATCGAGGCACCCACGTTGGAAGAGCGCGTGGACAAGTACCTGGCCCTCTTCGGGCTCACCGACGAGGCGAAGGCCGTGAAGCAGCAGGGCTGTGCCTCCATGAAGCGGGCCCGACTCCAGACGTCGCCCGCGCAAGCCGCGCCCTCCCCCACCGAAGCGCCCGGTGGCGAACGACCCCGCTGAAGCGCGCGCCACGGCCCTTGTCCCCGTCCCCCCGACGGGACTATCCCGGAGCCGTGAACTTCCAGCCGACAGAGCCCTTCGTCGCCGCGCCGGGTCTGACGAACGAGCATGCGCAGACCATCTACGCGAACCTCGTGCGTCCCCGCCATGTCCCTCCGTTGAGGCGGGAGCGGCGCGAGCTGCCAGACGGGGACTTCGTCGACCTGGACACCTTCGACGGGCCCACCGGCGCGCCGCACGTGGTGGCGCTGCACGGCCTGGAGAGTTCGTCCCGGGCCGGCTACATCACCGCCATCCTCCGAGGCGCCGCGGAGCGCGGCTGGGGTGCCACCGCGCTCAACTTCCGCTCGTGCAGTGGAGAGCCCAACCGGCTGGCGCGCACGTACCACTCGGGCCACATCGACGATGCGCTCGGCCTCCTGCGTGACTTGCGCGAGCGGGCCACCGGGCCGCTGTTCGCCGTGGGCTTCTCCCTGGGCGCCAACGTGCTGTGCCGGTTGCTGGAAGACCAGGGCGAGGACGCGCCGGTGAAGGCCGCGGCTTCCGTCAGCGCGCCGTATGACTTGGACGCCTGCTGCAAGAAGCTGGATGGCCCCGGTCCCATCCACCTGGTGTACCGGGAGCGCTTCCTGCGGACGCTGAAGGGCAAGGCGCGCGCGAAGCTCAAGCGCTTCCCCAACGCCTTCGACGGCCGCGCCATGGAAGCGGCGCGCACGGTGCGGGCGTTCGACCATGCCGTCACCGCGCCGCTGCACGGCTTCGACAGCGCCGAGCACTACTACGCCGAGTCCTCCGCGGGCCCGAGGCTGCACGCCATCCGCAAGCCCACGCTGCTCATCAGCGCCGCGGATGACCCGATGCTGGAGTCACCCGTCATCCCGCTCGCCGCGAAGGACAATCCGCACCTGAGCGTGGTGGTGACCGAGCACGGCGGCCACGTGGGCTTCGTCGCGGGTCGCGCGCACCGTCCCCGCTTCTGGGCGGAGGACCAGGTGCTGGAGTTCTTCGCGACGCACCGCTAACCGAAGGACAGCAGGAACCCCAGCTTCGCCGTGGGCCGCACGGTGCGCAGCATCCACGAGCGCTCTTCTCCAGGCCCCACCGAGCCGCGAAGCGACTCGTCCAGGTCCTTCATGCTGGGGCCATACAGCTCCATGAAGCTCAGGCCGCCACGCAAGAAGAAGGTGAGGCGCCCGGGCGTGCGCAGCTCCAACCCCACGAGCGCGCTGGCGTACGTGTAGCCCACGCGCTCCATCGACGGCAGCGGCGGCAGGGACAGGTCCGCGAGCCTGCGCTCCAGGCCCTGCACGTCCGCGGGCTGCGCATGACCGACGTCCAGGCTGAAGGCCGGCGTCAGCTTGCCGCGCAGGGGCAGCAATGTGAGCCCCGCGCGAGCCCCCGCTCGGACACCGTTGTGCGTGGCCCCCAGATGCAGCCGCACCACCCGCGTCGGACTGAACGAGACGGACAGGCCCGCGCCCTCCGTCACCCCCGCGTCCAGCATCAAGCCAAAAGGCGCCAGTCGCTCGGGGTCCTGTGCCGTCCTCCGACGCACCTGCACCCCATCCGACGCCAGTGCCCCCTGTGCCACCAGCACGAACAGCAGCGCCATCACCGTGGACAACATCCCCATGCGTCGATTCCCCGCCCCAGCCCGCCGCGACGCTCCGCGGTCCCCATTCTTGCCAACCGACATCCACCGGACAGCTCCGGCAGCCCCTTTCCCTCCCAGGTGACGTCCGTCGCCCTGGCACCGCACTGCCCATCCCCCCCACCGCGCGCTGACGTCCTCGCGCGTGCCACCCCTTCGTGGCCCCTCCCCCCACCTCGAGGTGAACAGGCTCCGGTGGAAACCCCCGCTTCCACCGGAGCCCGGCTCGCCCGCCCCGCCACCCATCCCCGTCCACCTGCGCCACCGCTCGCGAGTCCCGAAGCCCCGCCGCGCCTGTCGCCAAACTTCCCCCTCACCGGCCCCCAACCCCACCGACGAACCCTGCCTCCCCACTCCAGGCACCGACTCGTCTCCGCCCAGCCCCTTGCACGACACGTCCCCGCCCCCAACGCCCCCCCACCGGACCGCGTCATCCCCCGCGCCATGAACCCATAGCATTCGCCGTGCCGACGCCCGCACGACGCCTGGAGCCAATGAGTTCGCGGAGTTGCGCGGCGGTAGTGAGCCTTGGGGGCGAGGCCTCCGGTCGGAACCGGAAAAATCTCCGGGCCTCCAGGGAGGGCGGCCTAACGTGCGTGCCCGTCGTCGTGACGAAGGGGAGGAATCGCTTTGCGCCTGCAAGTCGTCGCCACCGCCCTGCTTGCCCTCGGTGGGTGCTCACGCACCACGGAGGGGCCCTCGCCCGCGGTGGAGCGAGTCGTCAACCCCCGGACTCGCGTCTCCACGCTGACCCAGCTCTGCAACGCGCAGGGCGGGCAGACAGGCTGGAGCCTGGAAGTGGAGGGCAAGCGCTTCACCCCCGTGCCCGGCGAGGCACTCACGGACACTCCCACGGTGGAGCTGCCGCAAGTCACGCTGCGGGGGCCGTCCACGTACACGCTGTCGCGGAGCCAGGTCTTCTACGTGCGGCCGGAGCTGCTGCTCCTCAACGTGCCCACCCGCGACACCACGCCTCCGGTGGAGCTGCAGCCGGGCACCTATTCGGTGGAGGTCGCCAATCCCCTGGGCGGCACGGGCACACTGCCGGACGCGCTGACGGTGGTGCCGCCGCCCGCGTTGACGCGGGTGGTGCCTCCGGCGGACGGGTACTCGGCCACGGGCGCCAACCCCATCGTCCTGGAGGGCCGCGACTTCCAGCCAGGCACTTCCCCCATCATCTTCCTGCGCCGCGAAGGCGTGGCCGACCAGCCCCTCTTCTTCGTCACCGTCGTCTCCACGACGCGCATCGAGTCGGAGATTCCGCCGGGCACTCCCGAGGGCATCTACGACCTGGTCCTCACCCAGCCCGAGGGCTGCGCGGCCGTCGCGGTCGGCGGCGTCGACGTGGCCTACCCCCACCTGGGCACCCTCACGCTGACGCCGAGGTCCGGCAGCGAGCTGAGCAACACCCCCATCCGGATCTTCAATGCACCCACGGGAGCGCAACGCGGCTTCACGGACGTGCCGGAGCTGTTCGTGCTGGCCCCCTTGAAGACGGAGCCGACGCTGTCGCAGCGCATCCCCCTTCGCGCGGTGACGCGGGTGTCCGCCACGGAAGTCACCGCGGAGTTCCCCTCGTGCTCGGGCTTCGAGGAGCCGGGGGGTGACCCCAAGTGCCCCCAGGGCCTCGCGCCGGGCGGGCCGTATGCGCTCGAAGTCATCGACCCGAGCGGTGCAGTGGGCCTGGTGCCCGCGTCAGAGGGCTTCACCGTGGTGGCCGAGCCGACCGTGACGCTGACTTCCGAAGAAGGGGCCCGCCCCGTTCCGTTGTCTGGAGCGCTCCTGCCATGAACGCACTCATCCTCGTCGCGCTCACCGCGCTCGCCGCTTCCGGCTCGAAGCCCGCCGCCTCGACGGAGGGGGTTGGCGGAGGCCGCATCCTGCTGGCGCCGAAGGTGGGCTTCTTCAAGTCCACCGCCCCGCTGGGCGGCGACCTCTACCTGGGCCTGGAGCTGGGCTACGTCACGCCGCTCCTGAAGCGACGGCTCGCGGTGGTGATGGAGGTGAACTACCACCGGCCGCAGGCGTCGGGCGTGCTCACCGATTCGCAGCTGGGCGGCTTCGGCGCGCCCCCGCCGGATGGGAGCTACACGCTCGCGGTGCGCGAGGTGGCCTTCCTGCTGTCGGCGGTGTTCCGCTTCGAGCGGGCGCTGGGCTCGCTGACTCCGTACGTGGGCGGCGGGCCGGGCCTCTATCTGCACCGCGCCACGTCCGACCTCTTCGGCGCCACCGCGTCGGAGAGCGGCGGCGGTCTGGGGCTGCAGGCCCTGGCGGGACTGGAGCTTCCGCTGGGCCCGGGCGGCCTCTTCCTGGAGACGCACTACCACCTGGCCCCGCTGGACTTCGTCACCACGGGCGACGTGAATGTCGGGGGCTTCCTCGCGGGGGGACTGGGCTACCGCCTGCGCCTGTGAGGCGAAGGCTCAGGCCCGGCCGACGGGCGGGCGCAGCACCCTCAGCACTTCCTGGGCGACCAAGTCGCGCACCGCGGTCCTCAAGGAGTCGAGGAGCTGGTGGAGGGACTCGGTGGAGTCACCGGGCGCGTCGATGACGCGCTCGTGGCTGCCGTCGAAGATGCGCATGCGGCCCGGCACCAGCGCGATGACCGGTTGCGTCGGGTGCCGCTTGCGCAAGAGCCCGAGGAACAGCGGGTGGTCCTCGTCCTGCCTGCGCAGGTCCACCACCACGAGCGCGGGCGGCGCGGTGGTGATGGAGGCGAGCGCGTCGTCGGTGTCGCCGGTGGCGGAGATGAGCAGGCTCTCGTCATCGACAGCGAGCACGCGGCGCAGCAGCTCGCGGGACGCGACATGGGGGCTGGCGATGAGGACGCGACGCATCTGCCGGGAAACCTAACCCTTCCAGACGGCGATGGCCGCACCGGAGAAGGCGACCGCCGACCCCAGCACCCGGGCGAGCGTGGCGGGGCGGTTCTCCACCATTGCATCCCAGACGAGGCTGGTGGCGAGCTGCGCGGCCATGAGCAGCAGGACGGACTGCACGGCGCCCACGCGGCCGATGGCCCAGGGCATGCCGACGACGATGACGACGCCACACAGCCCTGGCAGCAGGTGCCAGAAGGTGAAGCCGGAGAAGCGGCCCTGTGTGGACGCGGCCTCGGGCCACAGGCCGGGCACCGAGCGCGCCACGGCGTACACGGCGAAGGTGGCCACCGTCGCCACCACCATGTTCATCAGCACCGCGCCCAGCAGGCCCCACTGGCCGGCGAAGCGCTTGTTGAGACCACCCTGGGCGACGACCGCCAGCCCACACAGTAGGGGAACGAGCGAGACAAAACGCATGGGCGCGGGTGGGTATCCCGAACGCGGGGCCTCCTGCAAGGAGACATGCGCGGCCCCGGTTTCCCTCTCGCCTTCTCATGAGGCTGGCGAAACGTGGATTGACCGGCTAGGTCCAGGCGACGCCCATGGCCGG
This sequence comes from Myxococcus qinghaiensis, assembly GCF_024198215.1. Lineage (GTDB taxonomy): Bacteria > Myxococcota > Myxococcia > Myxococcales > Myxococcaceae > Myxococcus > Myxococcus qinghaiensis. The sequence goes on along the minus strand of NZ_JAKCFA010000042.1, from coordinate 56,972 downwards.
CACCTGCGAGCTCCACTTCGACTGCGGCACGCTGGTGGCTCCCACGCTGCCGGAGGACGCGCGGCTGCTCGCCCTCTTCCAGAAGGACGGACGCACGGGGGTGTACCGCGCCCCGGCCTGGCACTACCGCGACGTGGTGCTGCGGCTGCGGGAGCTGGGCGTGGCGTACGAGGACCGGGCGAAGCGCTTCGAGCCGCTCGAGGCGGCGCTCACCGTGCCCATCCAGCCGTTTCCCCACCAGCGCGCGGCGCTGGACGCGTGGACGCAGGCGGGGGGCCGGGGCCTGGTGGAGCTGCCGACGGGCGCGGGCAAGACGCTGCTGGCGGTGCTGGCCATCGCCCACGTGAAGCGGCCCACCCTGGTGGTGGTACCGACGCTGGATTTGATGACGCAGTGGCAGGGCGTGCTCGCGCGCCACTTCGCCCTGCCGGTGGGGATGCTGGGCGGCGGGGTGAATGACCGGCAGCCGTTGACGGTGACGACGTACGACTCGGCGGCGATGCAGACGGAGTTCCACGGCAACCGCTTCGGCCTGCTCGTCTGTGACGAGTGCCACCACCTGCCGGCGCCCAGCTACCGCTTCATCGCGGAGGGCTCGCTGGCGCCCTACCGACTGGGGCTCACCGCGACGCTGGAGCGCACGGACGGCGGAGAGCGGGTGTGCGAGGAGTTGCTGGGTCCACGCGTGCACCGCACCGACATCCGCGAGCTTCAGGGCGAATACCTGGCGCCCTACGAGGTGAAGCAGGTGGCGGTGCCGCTGACGGCGGATGAGAAGGCGCGCTACGACGAGGCGCGGGCGCTCTATCTCAACTTCGTGCGCAAGCTGGGCGTGAGGTTGTCGGCGCCGGACGGGTGGGCGCGCTTCCTGGCGCAGAGCCAGCGCAGCGACGAGGGTCGGGCCGCGTACCGTGGCTATCGCGAGCAGCGCCGCATCGCCCTCACCTCCAGCGGCAAACAGGAGGTGCTGTGGCGCATCCTCCTGGAGCACCGCGAGGACCGGGTGCTCGTCTTCACCGACGACAACGAGACGGTGTACACGCTGGCGCGAAGGCTGCTTCTACCCGCGCTCACGCACCACACGCCCGTGCCGGAGCGCAAGGCGCTGCTGGCGGCCTTCTCCTCCGGCGAGCTGCCCGTGCTGCTCACCTCGCGCGTGCTGAACGAGGGTGTCGACGTCCCGGAGGCTCGGGTGGGCGTGGTGCTCAGCGGAAGCGGCAGCGTGCGCGAGCATGTGCAGCGACTGGGGCGCATCCTACGCAAGCGCCCGGGGAAGCGCGCGCTCTTGTACGAGGTGTGCTCCGCGCAGACGGCGGAAAGCGGCATCAGCGAGCGGCGGCGCCAGCATGACGCCTACCAGGAGGAACCCTGAGGTGAGCGCGCGCTCGTATGAAGTGGGCCCAGCGCAGGCGACGAACAGTGCCGACGCCAGCATGTCTCCCATCGGGATGCCCTCCGAGGTGCTGACACCCACGCGGCCTCATGGACTGTCGCGCCTTGGCCTCGCGCGAGGCCCGATGTGCTGACGCGCGAGCTGCTCGCCTTCCGCGTGAGCAAGGGCGTCCTGCGCCCGGTCTTCGTGAAGCGCGATGACGAGGCCTTGCTGTCCCTCGCTTCGGACCTGCTGGCCACCGTGGAGTCTTCACGGGGCGAGACGTGCGACGACGTGGAGGAGACGCTGGGCCTGTCCGCCGGAGCCTTCGCCCGCCCCAAAATCGCGCGCGGACTGGTGAAGCTGCTCGTGGACCGGCTCGTCTTCGAAGAGCCCGCCCCCGGCGCCTCCGAGGCCCGCTGGGAGCACTTCAAGACGGCCGCCCGAACCCTGCGCACGCTGACGCCCGACACCTCCGTGGAGGGTTATGAGGCGCGCCTGGAATCAGCCCTGGGTGTCCCGCTGACAGACGCGCGCACCGCGCTCTACGCGGACCTGCCCGGCAATCGGAAGCTCTTGGGCTGGGATGGAGACGTGCCCACGGCGCAGGTGCTCCTGGACCGCTACAACCTCGCGCTGGCCCAGGGGCCGCTGCTGTCGGCCCGGCGCCTGACGCTGCGCGCTCGCTCACCGGAGCTGCTGCGCGTGCGCAAGGTGCTGCGGTGGCTGAAGTTCTGCCGCCTCGTCGCGGAGGTGCGACGCGACGGTCCGGACTGGGAGCTGGAAGTGGAAGGCCCGGGCTCCATGCTGGCGATGCAGAAGAAGTACGGCCTGCAGCTCGCCTCGTTCCTGTCCGTCGTCCCGGTGCTGGAGCGCTGGGAGCTGAAGGCCACCGTGGAGCCCTCGCGACGCCAGGCCACGCTCACGTTGAGCGACAAGGACCCGCTCGTCTCTCCCCTACCCGCCGCGTTGGGCCACGTGCCCGAGGAGGTCGCCTCCCTGTCGGCGAGCTTCGTGGATGACGCTTGGGAGCTGGACCTCACGCCCCTGCCCCGGCACGTGGGCGCCGCGAGCCTGTGCGTGCCGGACCTGACCTTCCGCCACCGCGCGTCGCGACATGAAGTCGCCCTGGAGCTGTTCCACCCCTGGCACGCGAGCGCCCTGACACGCAGGCTCGCCGAGCTGCGCACCCGGCCCGACGCGGGACTGCTGCTCGGAGTGGACCGCGCGCTCCTGTCCAAGGAGCCCACCGAGCGCGAGACGCTGGAGGCCCACCCCCAGATCGTCCTCTTCCACGGGTTCCCCTCCGCGAAGAAGCTGCGCGAGCGCCTGGGAAAGCTGGAGGGCGCGCGCGCCGGTACGTAGGCCCGGGCCCGGAGGTCAGCCGTTGCCCTTGGGGCGGAACTGCGCGGCCAGGACGCTCAAGAGGCGGATGGCGCTGCGGTCCAATTGCTTCGCACGACGCAGGAGGCGGCGCAGCTCACCGGACTCGCCATACTCACTGGGAGGCTCCGCGGCCCACTTCACCTCTCCAGACGGCTTGAGACCCAGCGCCTCGTCCGCGGAGATGGAGAGCACCACGCACAGCCGGCGGAAGGTCTGGATGCTCGGCAACATGTGGCCGCGCTCCAGTCGCCCGTAGACTTCACTCGCGATACCGATGCGCTCCGCGACGTCGGCCTGCGTCAGATTCAGGCGGGTCCGGGCGAGTCGCGCAGCTCCTCCGAGGCGGGATGCGAGGGTCTTTTCCATGTTCGTTAACCTAACGGGTCTACCCATGTCGATATGACTTGAGAGGTTGGCATCCAAGAACTTCCCAGGTAGTCTTGAGGGAACCTGACCTGAGGCGTTCCCCTCAACCCGAGGACGTCGAAGCGATGACTGTGATTCCCGTGCTCACCTTCTTGTTCGTGGACGAAGACCCGCGCGCACTCGCCGCGCTGCGGCGACTCGCGAGGGACCTGCCAGGTGGGAAGCGCTACGCGCGAGACATGACCGAAGCGCTCGCGCTCGTGCGTGAAGAGGTGCCGCGCGTGGTGGTGAGCGGGGACCTGCTGCCGGATGGGGATGGGCTCGGTCTGCTGGAGCAGGTGCGCGCGCGCCATCCCTGCACGGCCTGCGCGCTCCACGCGGTACGCCCTCCGGCCCGGCCGTGTCTCCGAGGCATCACCTGGGTGGACCGCGCCGCGCCGCCGTCGGAGGTGCACGCCCTGCTGCGCGCCCTGGGCTCGGTGCCCTCGATGCCCTCGGGGCCCTCGGGCTCCGGGAAGTGCTCGGCCTGAGCCGTGGGCGCCCTCCGTGCGGCGCGCCCCGCCCGCCCGCGTTAAGGTGGCCGCGCCGCCATGAAGCTCTACGCCATCAGTGACTTGCACCTGCGCCACGCCGACAACCGGCAGGCCCTGCAGACCCTCCCCTTCTTCCCAGAGGACTGGCTCATCGTCGCGGGTGACGTGGGCGAGAGCCTCTCCGAGATGGACTTCATGCTGCGCACGCTGACGGCGCGCTTCCGGCAGGTCCTCTGGGTGCCAGGCAACCACGAGCTGTGGACCATGCCCTCCGAGCAGCCCCAGCTGAAGGGCGACGCGCGCTACCAGCGACTGGTGGCGCTGTGCCGCAGCCACGGCGCGCTCACGCCCGAGGACCCGTACCCTCGCTGGCCCGGCGAGGGCCCCCACCGCGTCCTCGTCCCCATGTTCCTGGGCTACGACTACTCGTTCCGCCCGGACCACGTGCCGGAGGACAAGGCGCTGGAGTGGGCGTGGGAGGATGACCTGCTGTGCACCGACGAGGTGCTGCTGCACCCGGAGCCCTACTCCAGTCGCTCCGCCTGGTGCGCCGCGCGCGTGGAGGCGACTCAAGCCCGGCTCGAGGCCCTGCCCGCGGGCTGCACCACGGTGCTCATCAACCACTACCCGCTGCGCTACGAGCACGTGCGCCTGCCGCGCATCCCCCGCTTCTCCATCTGGTGCGGCACGAAGCGCACCGAGGACTGGCACGCGCGCTACCGGGCCGAGGTCGTCGTCACCGGCCACCTGCACATTCCGCTGACGCAGTGGCGGGACGGCGTGCGCTTCGAAGAGGTGTCGCTCGGCTACCCGCAGCAGTGGAAGCACCGGGGCGGAATCGAGCGGTGCCTGCGCGAAATCCTGCCGGGCCCCGCCGTCCGCCCGCTCTGAAGCAGCCCCACACCCCGCACATGACAAAGCCCCGGACGTCCGTGAGGAAACGGACGACCGGGGCCTCTTCCGGCGCGACCCGAGGGCCGCGCCGGTCACGTCAGGTGCTTACTTGTGCGACGCGATGAACGCGATGCCTTCGTAGCCGCCCTTCGCGCCGAAGACCTCGATGTAGTACTTGCCGGCCGGCACGTTGATGAGGTTGCACACCTCGGACTGGTGCTCCTTCACGCTGCGGCAGTCGTAGTCGAACTTCGACGGCGCCGACGCCAGCTTGACGTAGATGTCCGGGTTGCCCTCACCCTCGCCCGTCTGGATGTAGAGGCTGTTGATGCCGGTGCCGGGCTTGCGCTCCGGAACCTGGATGGTGAACACGCGCGAGGAGCCCGCCGCGCCGGAGAGGTTCTTCACGGCCACGCCGCTCTGCACGGGCACGAAGCCACCCTTCCAGGTCACGGTCAGCGTCACGCCCGTGTAGGGGCTGAAGCCGTTGAGCATCACGTACCACTTGCCGTGGTTCGGCGTGGGGAACGGGCAGCTCTCCGCGTTGCCCGAGCGGTACGGACGGCAGTCGTACAGGCTCGTCGTCGGAGCATTGCCGTACCGGACGTACATGTCCGCGTCGCCCGTGCCACCGGAGATGGTGAACGTCAGGTCATACGCGCCTTCCGGCACCTCGACGTCCCAGTACTTCCGCTCGCCGCGGCCACCGGAGATGTCCGAGACGGGGACATCCTTCTCGATGGGGGTGGAGTCGATGATGATGGGAACGCCGACGCCCACGGCCTTCCAGGCGTTGCTCACCGACTCAATCTCGGCGGTCGTGTAGCCCAGCTGCGTCGCGGCCTGCTCGGTGGCGAGCTTGGCGGCCTCGAAGCCGGAGCCGGCCATCAGGATGTCCCGGTTGGCACGGTAGAAGATCTGCCCGGCCTTCTCGATGCCGATGCCAGCAACCACCGTCGTCGTCTTCGCGCGCGGGTGCGTGCCACCCTGCGAGAGGAGGTAGAAGGCCAGGTTGGGGATACCGGAGCTGTAGTGCACGTCCACGCCGGAGGAGTAGTCCGGGTAGTAGTCGAGCGAGTCGCCGTCCTGCGTGGGGTTCGCCATGTAGCGCAGGGCGTCGTTCGGGATGGACGGGGTCCAGATGTCGTCGCCCACCAGCCACGTGCGGGCGCTGACGACGCCGCCGTCGGCGAAGGACTCGCAGACCGCGCCGAAGATGTCCGACATGGACTCGTTCAGGCCGCCGGACTCACCGGAGTAGGTGAGGTTGGACTCGTTCTCCGTCACGGCGTGCGTCAGCTCGTGCGCCGTCACGTCCAGCGAGTTCGCCAGGTTGCTGGCGTTCACGCCGTCGCCATCGCCGTACACCATCTGGGTACCGTCCCAGAAGGCGTTCACGTAGGCGACGCGGTGGTGCACGGTGCTGATGAGGACGCCACCGGTGTTGTCGATGGAGTCACGGCCGTACTTCTCCTGGTAGCAGTCGTAGACGGTGCCCAGGTGGTCGTAGTTGGTGTTGACGACCGGGTCGGCGTGCTCGGGCTGCCCCTCGGAACGAACCAGCACACCCGGCAGGGTGGTGGTGTTGTTGCCGTTGTGCAGGCGGCGGTTGAGCGCCGTGTGGATGCGCGGCAGGCGGGCAATCACGTCGCCGTTCTTCGCGTTCACAATCACGTCGTCGCGAACCGGCGTTCCGTCGCGCTTCTCACCCGTCTGGGTGAGCTTGTACGACAGGATGAGCTGGTCGGAGTCGCGCCAGTAGACGAGCTCGCTCTCCTCCTGGATGACCAGACCCTCGTGCGTCTCGCGGTCGGCCTGGAGGGACGCCTTCGCGACCGACACGTCGACGCCGGCCTTGGCCTCCGCCTTCAGGTCGCTGCGGGTGTTGGTGTTCGCCGCGTAGACCTCACCGTTGCGGGTGTGGATGCGCAGCTCGCCGCCCAGCACGGGGATGTTGTTGACCCGGACGCCATAGCGGAAGTGGCTGTCGCCCTGAGGGTCCGTGTAGGCCTTCTTCAGGAACAGGTCGCCCGTGTTCAGGTGGAACAGGGGGGCCACGAGGGCCACCGCAGGGGCCAGCTCGGCCTCCCGCATGGACGCCGCGCCTGCGGGCGAAACTACCAGCTGACCCAGCTTGCCGGTGATGAACGTCGGGATGCCGGAGGCATCCTTGGCAAGAATCTTCGTCCCAGAGGACTCCAGGGCCGCGGTCTTGCTTGCGGTTTCCTGGGGCTTCGCCTCGGGAGCAGGGGTGGACTCGTTGCAACCAACAAGGAAGGACAGCGCCGCAACACCAAGTGCACCGCGCACTCGCTGATTCACCATTGTAATCCTCCTAAGCGGAAAGATTAGGAAGCACAGTGCCACGGGAGGGTTACGTATTTCAAGGTTGCGCGATAATTTTACTAAGTAGCCTATTCTCAAATTCCGAGTTTAGGGTAAATTACCCAGCCATTTCATGCACTTATGGGTGCCCTACCCGGTACTTTTGAAGAACCATGCGACGTAGTGGGTAACCCCAGCCCCCTCAGAATTTCCCGAAAAAGGCGTGACCGAAGACAGCCAGCCGGGGTCCGCGCGCGAGGCCAAGCGGCATTTTCCGCCGCATTTTCGACAGGAATTGAGGGTGGGAGGGATTCCGGCGTCCGAGTGGCGCGGCCATGCGTTTTCAGGCTCGCGCTCTACCACTGAGCTATCTCCCGGAAAGACAGTCGGGAGAGCTGGATTCGAACCAGCGACTTCAAGCACCCAGGGCGTGTAGGGCCGCACCGGCCGGACGCCGGAATCTCGCCGAAGGACGCGTGCCGCGCACGGCGCCTGACAGGGATATCCACGAGAGCGCGCTGTGTCCCTTTGCGGATGAGGTGCGGTGCGCGAGGCTCGCCCGCCGGGAGGAAGGGACATGCGCGCACTTCAGTTGCAGCGACTGGAAGGACCCGAGGGCCTCACGCTGGTGGAGGTTCCAGAGCCCGACGCAGCGGACGCGGTGCTCATCGACGTGGTGGCCGCGGGGGTGAGCTTTCCGGACCTGCTGCTCACCCGGGGGCAGTACCAGCTGAAGCCGCCGGTGCCCTTCGTGCCGGGCGTGGAGGTGGCGGGCGTGGTGCGCTCGGCGCCCGCGGGCGCGGCGGTGAAGCCGGGCGACCGGGTGATGGCGTTCAGCTTCGGGTTGGGAGGCTTCGCGGAAATCGCGGCGATTTCGCCGGACATGGTGTTCCGCATCCCCGCGCGGTGGAGCTTCGAGGCGGCGGCGGGCGTGGTGATGAACTACCACACGGCGCACTTCGCGCTGCACCGGCGCGGGCGCTTGAAGGCCGGCGAGACCGTGCTGGTGCACGGCGCGGCGGGTGGAGTGGGCACGGCGTCCGTGCAGGTGGCGCGCGGCGCGGGAGCGCGGGTGCTCGCGGTGGTGAGTGACGAGCGCAAGGCGGAGGTCGCCCGCAGGGCGGGAGCGCACGAGGTGCTGCTGTCGAGCGGGGACTGGCTCTCGCAGGTGAAGGAGAAGACAGGCGGCCTGGGCGTCAACGTGGTGTTGGACCCGGTGGGCGGCGACATCTTCGACAAGAGCCTCAAGGCGCTGGCGCCGGAGGGACGGCTGCTGGTGGTGGGCTTCGCGGGAGGCCGCATCCCCGAGGTCGCCGTGAACCGCCTGCTCCTGCGCAACATCGACGTCGTGGGCGTGGCGTGGGGCGGCTTCCTGCTTCATGAGCCGTCGCTGACGGCGACCATCGCCAAGGACCTGGAGGCGATGGCGGACCAGGGGCTCCTGGAGCCGGTGGTGGGAAGCGTCTTCCCCCTGGAGCAGGGAGCGCAGGCCCTGCGGGAGCTGGAGAGCCGGCGCGCCACGGGCAAGGTGGTGCTGCGCATGCGAGCGGGCTGAGGGCGCCTGGGTGGGCGACGGGCGGACACCGCTCGCCCACCGAGCATGCGGCCCGTCATGGCGCCGCGCCGGTTCGCTGCCGTCGTCGGGCGTCGTCCGCACGTTGCTGACAGGAGGTGTCAGCACCATGGCGGACGACCCCATCATCGACCGACAGCACCAGCGCGAGCGGGAGCAGGAGCGACAGCGGCTGCGCGAGCAGGAAGAGAAGGACCTGGCGGTGGAGGCCCGACGAGGCGCTCGTCCCCTGGAGGGCTACGCCGGAGGGCACACCACCTGGGCGAGCGCCCAGGATGACGCGGCGGCCTCCGTCGTCCACGCCCATGACGCGGAGGAGTCCTGGGAGGCCAGCCAGCGACAGGCCCGCCTGGAGCCCGAGCCCGTGGGCAGCGCCGTCGAGGAGGAGGAAGACGAGGCTCCACCCGAGCGCGACTGAGCCGGGGGCACCGGTTAACGTCCGCGCCGTGCCTTCGCCTTCGCTTCCCGCTCCCACCGTGCTGCCGCCCGACGAGGCGCGGCGCTACCTCGTCGGACAACTGGGACTCGCGCGCCCCCTGTCAGCTCCCGGGGCGCGCGGAGTTCGCGCGCTCCTCAAGTCGCTGCGCTGCATCCAGTTGGACCCGCTGGATGTCATCGGCACCAACGCGGACCTGGTGGCGCTGGCGCGCGTGGAGGGAATCACGCGCGGCGACGTGTACCGCCACCTGCTGCCGGGCCACGCCTTCGAGCACTTCGCCAAGGAGCGCTGCCTGCTGCCCGCGAGCGCCTTCCCGTACTACCGCGAGCGCGCGGCCCAGGCGCCCTGGTGGAGGCTGGAGGAGCGGCTCAAGCGCATCCCCGAGCCGGTGTTGCACGCCGTGCTGGACGAGGTGACTCAGCGAGGCCCGTCGTCCTCTCGCGAGCTGAAGGACCATGGCGCGGTGGTGCCCATCGACTGGAGCGGCTGGAAGGGCACCGCGCGCGCCACCGCCATGGCGCTGGAGGTCCTCTGGACGCGCTGCCAGGTGGTGGTGTGCGGACGCGGCCCTGGCGGCAAGGTGTACGACGTTCCCGGACGCGCCCTGCCGAAGATGGCCGAGGCCCGCGTGAAGAGCGCCTTCGAGCACTGGGCCCTGGGCGAGCGCGTGGAGGCCGCGGGCCTCTTGAGCCGCGCGAGCGGACCGCACTGGTCCATGCTGTCCGACGTGCGCACCTCCGCGCTGCCCGACACGCTGGTCGCCGAGGGCGTGCTCGAGGAAGTCACCGTGCCGGGCTCACCCCGTCGGTACCTGGCGCCCTCGGGCTTCCGGGAGCGGGAGTTCCCGGAGCCGGACACGAGGATGCGCATCCTCGGGCCCTTGGACCCGGTGCTGTGGGACAGGGGACTGGTGAGCGTCGCGTTCGGCTTCGACTACATCTGGGAGGTCTACAAGCCCGCCGCGCAGCGCCAGTGGGGCTGGTACGTGTGTCCGCTGCTCCACCGGGGCCAGCTCGTGGGACGGGTGGAGGCCCGCGTGCGCGAGGGAGTGCTCCAGGTGGACAACCTCTGGCGCGAGAAGGGCGTGAAGCTGGACGACGCGGCGTTGGACGAGGCGCTCGCGCGGCACGCGGTGGCCTGTGGCGCCCAGGCCGTTCGCCGGCCCCGGGCTCGCGTCGCGTCTTGAGAAGCGCGGCTCGGGCCCGAACTCAGGTCGGAGGCTTGGGCAGCTCGCGCTCCAGGGCGTCCGCCGCGCCCGCGTCTCGCAGCACGCCGAAGCGCTGGCGGGAGCATGACAGGAGCTGCCCCGCGTAGACGGTGTCCGAGAGGGCGCCCACGAAGTCGCCGTGCTCCGCGAGCGTCCGCGCCCGCTCGTCCATCAGGTGGGCGAGGATGCGCGCCTGCTCCGCGTGCGCGAAGAGCCGCACCACGGAGCGCGCGTCGAACAGCGTCAGCGTGTCCAGCTCCATGCCCAGCGTCGTGAGACAGGCCTCGCGCAGGCTCTGGAGGCTGGCCTCCAGGGAGCGCTCCGCCCGGTTGCGAGCGAGGTCCGGGGCCAGCCGACCGAGCTCGCGAAGGGCCTGGATGATGAAGACCTGACGCAGGTGGGGCATGCGGGGGAGAACTACACCCCGGGCCGGAGGAATCATCCAGTCCCCCTGTCCTCCTTTCCCACGCGCCGGCCCGAGTCGCCCGCCCTGCCACGACACAGGGTGGACCGCTTCCCGACAGCCGCGTCACACTCCGTGAAATGCACCGTTTCCGATGGGTCTTCCTCGTCCTGCTCCAGTCGCTCGTCGCCCAGGCCACCGAGTACCGCGTCGGCCCTGGCCAGCCCTTCGCCAGCATTGGCGCGGTGCCCTGGGAGTCGCTCCAGCCTGGTGACACCGTGTTCATCCACGCGCGCCCGACGCCCTATGCGGAGAAGTGGGTGCTGGGAGTGCGCGGCACGGCCTCCGCGCCCATCACCGTGCGCGGCGTGCGCGACGCGGCGGGCAACCTGCCGGTCATCGTCGGGGAGAACGCGACGACGCGCTCGCAGCTCAACTTCTGGAGCGAGCAGCGCGGCATCCTGAAGATTGGCGGCTCCAACACGCCCGCCGACACGGTGCCCGCCTACCTGGTGGTGGAGGACCTGCACCTGCGCCGCGCTCGAGGGTCCTTCACCGGCCGCAGCGGAGCTTCCACCTACACCACCAACGCCTCCGCCATCTTCATCGAGAAGGGCGAGCACCTCACCATTCGCGGCTGCGTCCTGGAGGACAGCGGCAACGGCCTGTTCGTCGCCAACGAGACGTCGGACCTGCTCATCGAGCGCAATCACCTCTTCGGCAACGGCAACTCCGGCAGCATCCTGGAGCACAACGCCTATACCGAGGCGCTGGGCATCACCTACCAGTTCAACCGCTTCGGGCCGCTGTGCACCGGGTGTCAGGGAAACAACCTGAAAGACCGGTCCGCCGGCACCGTCATCCGCTACAACTGGATTGAGGGCGGCAACCGGCAACTGGACCTCGTCGAGTCGGACAGCGCGACCGTCCGCGCGGCGGCGTCCTACTCGCGCACCTTCGTCTACGGCAACGTGCTGCTGGAGCCCGAGGGCGCCGGTAACCGGCAAATCGTCCACTTCGGCGGGGACAACGGGACGACGTCCACGTACCGCTCCCAGCTCTACTTCTTCCACAACACCGTCGTCTCCTCGCGCACGGACCGCACCACGCTGCTGCGGCTGTCCTCGAATGCCCAGACGGCCCACGTCACCAGCAACGTCGTCCTGGTGGCCGCGGCGGGAGGCAATACGCTGTCACTCACGGACGAGCCTGGCACGTTGCGGCATGGCGGCAACTGGTACAAGCCGGGCTATGTGTCCACCTTCGCCGGAGTTCCGGTCTCCGTCGTGGACACCGGCGGTAACCTGACTGGCACGACGCCCGGCTTCGTGGACCTCGCGGGCCAGGACTTCCACCTGGCCCAGGGCTCGCCGCTGCGCGGGGCCGCCGTGGCAGCGCCCTCGGAGGCCGCCTCCCTCCCCGTGGACTGGCAGTACGTGAAGCACGTCTCGGCCGAGTCACGCACCGTAACCCCACCGAGGCACATCGGCGCATATGGGGATTCGTCCGGTCCGGTTACCGAGACACCCGACGCGGGCAATGGCACTCCAGACGCCGGCAATGGCACTCCAGACGCGGGCGATGGCACTCCAGACACGGGCGCCCCGGACGCAGGGGCTCCTGACTCCGGGCCCGGGGAAGAGGTACCGGGGAAGACCGACGATGACGGTGGCTGCGGAGCGACGGGGAGCGGCTTCGCGGGTCCTCTCGGGCTGCTGACCATGGCGGCCCTCGCGATTCGTCGGAGGTGGGCGCGGGCTTGAGCGTGAGGGCCCCTGTACGGGAGGCCGGAGAGGCTGCGAGACTCCGCCGTGGTGGTTGACTCCTCTCCCCTCCCCTCGGCTCCTTCAGCGAAGCCCGTCCGTCGCGTCGCCAGCCGACGCGAGCAGGGCGTCGTCTTCGCGGCGTCGTTCCTGTTCCTGCTCATCATGGAGGCGCTGTTCCGCCGGTTCACGACGGACGGGCTGCGCTTCCAGGCATGGAACTCCGAGCGGATGATGCAGACGCTGTCGCTCCGGGAGCTGCGTGAGGAGCCGGTGCGCTCGCTCTGGTACCTGCACATCCAGCCTCCCCTGCTGGACGTGTTCCGCGCAGTGCTCGCCTGGGTCCACGGCTCGCTCGACGGCATGGCGCTGGTGGACGCCGTGGACCGGTGGACCTACGTCGCGTGGGCGCTCGTGTTCGCGGCGACGGTGACGCTCGTCTTCACCTGGGTGTATCGGCTGGCGGGCAGGACAGCGGCGCTCATCGGCGCGGGGGGGACGGCGCTGCACCCGGGTGCCCTCGCCTTCGCCACGTTGCTGGACAGCACCGCGGCCAGCGCGCTCGGCTTCCTGTGGTTCTGCTTCGAGCTGTGGCGACTTGAACGCGAGGACGGCTCCATCGCCCGGCTCGCGGCCGCGTCGCTCATCCTCTTCTTCGTGCGCTCCATCTTCCAGTGGCCCTTCTTCCTGCTCGTGGCCCTGTGCCTCCTGCTGAGGAGCGTCCCGTTGCGTCGCGTGGGGCGGTACCTGGCGGTGGTGGCGCTCTTCGCGGGGCCCTACGTCGCCAAGCAGCTCGTGCTGTTCGGCACGTCGATGACGTCCACCTTCGACGGGCTCAACTTCTGCCGAGCCATCGGCCAGGGCGAGCCCGACCTCGGCGGCGTGCGCCTACCTCCGCACGTGTTGCCCGCTTCGCTGCCCTCTCCTTCGAGCGCCGCCGTGCTGCGCCAGGACGAGAAGCTGGGGGGTTACTACAACTACAACCACCTGGATGCCCTGCGCTACTCGGTGGGCTTGAAGTACGTGTGTCGCCGGGCGCTGCTCGAACAACCCCTCTCCGTGACGCTGGCCTCCTTCGCGGAGAATGCGTCGCTGTATGGAGAGCCCTCCAGTCGCTACCAGCCCCATGTCCTGGTGGACCGGCTGCCGTGGCGCGAGCCGCTCGACTTCGTCTTCTCCTCGCCCCTGCTCTGGCTGCTGCTGCTCGTCACCGGGGTGCCCGCCTTGAGGAGACTCGAGGACCGGGCCGCCTGGCTCCGCGTGGCCGGGCTGGTGCTGCCCGTGCTGTTCGTCGTCACGGTGAGCGTCCTGTTCGAGAAGGGCGAGAACATGCGGTTCAAGTACTTCATCGAGCCGGTGCTCCTCGTCTTCCTCTGCGTGGAAGGTGCTCGACTCGCCGCGCGGGTGCTCGCTCGGTTCTCGACAGACTCCGTGCCGGTGAAGCCCCACGACAGCTCCGTGGTCCGCTGACGCCCGCGCCTCTGCTACGATGAGCGGCGGAACATGAAGGACCTGGACGCCATCCTCCGCGCTCGCGCGCACTCGCGAGGCCCCTGGGTACTGGCCACGGTGGTCGCCGTGTCCGGTTCGTCGTACCGAAAGCCCGGTGCCCGGATGTTGATGGGCGAGGACGGCTGGCTCGCTGGCGGCGTCAGCGGCGGGTGCCTGGAGGCCGACATCGTCCGCAAGGCGTTCTTCTGGACGAGCACCGGCCCGCGCGTGCTGCGCTACGACTCCACGGGCGAAGGCGCCGAGGACGAGGGAAGCTTCTCCTTCGCGCTCGGCTGCAATGGCGTCGTGGACGTCCTGCTGGAGCGCTGCGAGCCGGGCCCCGGGGATGCGCTCGCGTTCGCCGCCGAGGCCCGAAACCTGGGACGCCGCGCCGTGGTGGCCACCGTGTATCAGGGGCCGATCCACGCGGTGGGTGCTCGGCTGCTGCTGCGCGATGACGGGCTGGAGGTCGGGCACCTCGCGGGCCCCCTGGGTGACGCTGTTCGCGAGGCCGCTCTCGAGGCGCTGGAAGTGGGCCGCACCTGGAGCGGACCGTGCGGCGGGGCCGACGTGCTGGTGGAGGTGGTGGAGCCGCCTCATTCGCTGGTGCTCTTCGGAAGTGGCTTCGATGTGGCCCCTGTCGTGACCCAGGCCGCGGGGCTGGGATGGCAGGTGACGGTCGTCGCCGACCGTCCCACGGAGAGCTTGCGTCGTCGCTTCCCCCTGGCGCACGCGGTGGTGTCCGCGAAGGCGCGTGAGGCCGCGTCGGCCGTGCCGCTGTCTCCCCGGACGCTGGTGGTGTTGATGACGCACAGCCTGCCTCAGGACCAGGAGCTGCTGGCGAGCCTGTTGCCTCGGCCCTTGCGCTACCTGGGCGTGCTGGGGCCTCGCTCTCGCACGGACAGGTTGCTCGCGGCGCTCTCCTCTGCCCCCAGCGCGGCGATGCTGGAGAAGCTCCACGCACCGGTGGGCCTGGACCTGGGCGCGGAGGGCGCTGAGGAGATTGCCCTGTCCATCGTCGCCGAGCTCCAGGCCGTCGTCGCTGACCGCGAGGGAGGGAAGCTGCGCGAGCGAGACGCCCCCATCCACACGGCGGCGGCTCCTCCCGTGCGGAAGCTCGCGTGACAGAAGACCCGCGACCGGGCGCTTCCCACACGCGTGGCGCCGCAGCTCCTATCCCAGCAGGCACGGCCAGGCGCGAGGAGCCATCGCATCCACGGACACGCCTCGCTTCAGTCGCCGTCTCTCCAACACACACGACCGGGCGCCAGCCGCGGTCGCCGCCACGGACAGGCCTCGCTTCAGTCGCCGCAGGCATGGGGAGCGAGCAACGGGCAACGCCTGACGCCCATGACGCGGCTTCCCGCTCGGATGGCTGTGTAACCGGACAGGGCACTCCAGACGTGGGCGACCCCACCCTCACACGCACGACGGTGGGTGTGGTGTTGCTGGCCGCGGGTGGCTCCTCTCGCCTCGGGCACCCCAAGCAGCTCGTCGTCCACCAGGGAAAGACGCTGATTCGCCGAGCAGCGGAGGCAGCCGTGTCCCTCGGTGGTGGGCCCGTGGTCGTCGTCCTGGGCGCTCACCGGGAGGCCATCGCCTCGGAGCTGAACGGGCTCCCCGTTCAGCTCGTGACGCACCCCGACTGGGCGCTCGGGCCGGGTGGGTCCCTGACGACGGGACTCTCGGCGCTGCTCTCGAACTCCGCCCCCGGCGCGCCCTCGGTGGACGGCGTGCTCGTCATGCTGTGCGATCAACTCACCGTCGGGGCCGCGCACCTCGCGGCACTCGTGGCCACGTGGCGAAGCACGGGTGCCGCCATCGTCGCCTCCGCGTACGACGGAACACGTGGCGTGCCCGCCCTGTTCGCGCGCTCCGTGTTCGACGAGCTCGCGTCACTCCCTCCCGAGCAGGGCGCTCGCGGCGTGATTGCCCATGAGCCCTCGCGCGTCGTCACCGTCCCACTGCCGGGCGGCGACGAGGACGTGGACACTCCCTTGGACCTGGCCCGGCTGAAGTAACCGGTTCGAGTTCCTGGGAGAGCGCGGCGTCGCCCCGCTCTTACAGTCGCCCGCTGTTCAACCTATGCTGTCCCGTCGCGGAACGCGGAGCGTGGCTCGCGTCCGCTGTCGACGCTGGGGGAGGCTTCATGCAGAGGAAGGACAAGGAGACACTCGTCAAGGTGGGCGTGCTCGTCCCCATCGGCATCCTGCTCGCCCTGGCCACCATCGGCATCGTCATCGGACTGGCCGGGTGGCTCCTCAAGTACGGGCTCATCGCCCTCGGCATCTACGTCGTCTTCGTGCTGACGCTGCGCTGGCTGCACGGCGGCAAGAAGCAGAACGCCACGGCCGACCTGGAGCAGCTCACCGCCTCCTCGCGCGAGAAGACCGAGCGGCTCGAGGACATCGACCCCGCCGTGGCCCTCGCCCGCTTCAAGGCGGAGCATCAGGCGGAGCTCCAGCAGCCCGCCCCGCCGCCTCGCAAGCCGTGATGATGGCGGCCTCGACAACGGCGCCTCCCTCGCGTCAGCACGCCGTCATCCGCGTGAGCGCCGCGACGTGAGGACCCTGGTCCGGAGACATGGGGCGCTGTTGTGGCTCCTCGCCGCGCTGTCGATGCTCGTGCTCTTTCCCCGCCTCATCGACATGCTCAAGGCGCTGGAGCACGAGCCCGTGGAGCTGAAGCCAGGCGCGCTCCTCGTCTCCCGGCCCGGTCGCGTGTCGAGCGCCTTCGATGAGACGGTGGTGTTGCTGCTGGAGGCAGGGCCGGCGCGGAGCACCTGGGGGCTGGTCCTCAACCGCGTGCGCACCCACCAGAACCAACCTCTCCCCGAGGGCGTGGACCGCTGGGGTGGCCCGGTCAGCACCGGACACCGCACCACGCTCACGCTGGCCAGCCCACCACCCGAGGGAGCCCAGCCCCTGCTGACCGGCCTGTCCTGGTACGAGGGGAGCCGGGAGCCGCGCCTGCCCGTCGGCAGCTCGCTCACCTTCGATGGCCTGTCGGTCTGGGCCCCCGGCCAGCTCGAGGAGGAGCTCGCCCGAGGAAGCTGGTGGGTCACCGAGGCCCACGCGACGGATGTCTTCACCGCTCCGGGCTCGCTGTGGGTGGAGCACGCCGCTCGGCACCTGTAAGGGCGTGACGCACCCACGCTGAAACAGCCCCGCTGATGAGGCACATGGGCTTCATCCGGTCCGCATTCGTCGTCCTTCGAACACTGCTGCAATACGGCGGAGTCGGTACGGCTTGGGTTGGACATGCCCCGTGACTACCTCCCCAGGGCCCCACACCTGTCTCCGCCGGTGTCCCCATGCGCCTCCTTCGTTCTGCTCCCTCGTCCCGCCTCTTCTGCGTCCTGGCGCTGGCCACCGCTCTGACGTCCGCGTCGACCCAGGCCCAGCCCGCGGCCACTCCGCTGGAGGACAACCGCCGCATCACCCTGGGCTACATCGAGCTCGCCTATGCGGTGGGCGCGGTGCTGGACCCGACGCTCCAACCCGGTGGTGCCAGCGCCGTGCGGCCCAACTGGTTCACCTTCGCCCCCCATGCCTCGCAGACGGGTGGCGAGGGAATGCTCGGCACGGCCATCGCCCGGCGGGTCATCGCCGCCGCGCGCGGACAGCCCTCCTTGTCGGTGCTTCATGCGCTTCAGCGCGTGGGACTCGACGCCCAGCTCCGCGTCGCTCCGGAGCAGCTGGGGTTGGAGCTGGTGTTGCGCGGACTGCCCATCGACGTGGCCGCCTCGCTCGCCTCGCTCATCACCTCCCTCAACAGCGCGGCGCTGCTGGACGTGCGCACGCTGAGCGCCACCGCCGCGCGCTTCGCCGCGCTCTACTCGAGTGCTCCGGGCTTCTGGCCGCTCGACAAGGCGGAGAGCATCGTCGTGACGCTGGAGCGCACGCTCCACGAGGGCAACCTCGCCATCTTCAATGACATCGGCGGCTCGGGCCAGCTGTACATGGATTGGCGTCAGGGCGCGGGCGCGGTGACGCCGGAGCGCGTGCTCGCGGAGTTCACCCTGGTGGACGCGGTGCCCTCTCAGGCCTCGCAGGCCTATGTCTACGCGCTGGCGCACGCGAACGATGTCCCGCGTCCCTACCTGCTCGACCAGGTCTTCCCGGGCATGCACTACAAGAGCCTGCTGGTGGCCGCCTTCGCCCTCTACGAGAAGGCCCGCGTGGCTCCGACGGCGGCCGAGCGCGACGCGCTGGTGGCCATGGGCAACAACTACATCGCCTGGCGCGAGCAGCACGACATGGCCCAGCCTGTCTTCTCGCCCTCGGTCCAGCCGCCGGACGAGGTGTCGCGTGTCGCGCTGCTCCAGATTCTCACCCCGCTGCTGCGCACGGAGTTCGGCACGGTGGTCTGGAACTACGCCGACTATGCGTACAGCCAGCCGGACCGCGATGGAAATCCCCTGACGTCGCCGCCCACGGAGTACAACTGGGCCCTCTTCCCGGACCGGTGGAACGGCATCCTTT
This sequence comes from Myxococcus qinghaiensis, assembly GCF_024198215.1. Taxonomy (GTDB): domain Bacteria; phylum Myxococcota; class Myxococcia; order Myxococcales; family Myxococcaceae; genus Myxococcus; species Myxococcus qinghaiensis. The sequence continues at coordinate 38,736 of NZ_JAKCFA010000042.1, read as the reverse complement.
ACGCCTTCGACCAGGCGTACCTCCAGCCCACGGGCCTGTGGGTCATGCCGACACCCATCGAGGACCCGACCGCGCTCTCAGGCGGGTCCTGAGTCGCATGTCCCGCCCTCCTCGCGGAGTCAGCCGGAAGAGGGGCCGAGGCAAAGGCCGCTGGATGGCCCGGCGTGCGGACGCAGGGCCGCGTCATGACTCTCCAACCGGAGGAGGCGACTTGACGCATTTGGAGCGTCAGGGGACGGTTCAGGTCTACATGAACTCCGCGCCGTCCCCCGTGTCCGGCCCCCCTAAAGACACCTCTCACGACACGCGAGTGTTGCCTGCCGTCGCCGCCGACGAGGCAGGGCTCTCCGCCGACGCGCGCCTGTGCGTCCTGCGCGAGATGATGAGCGAGGCGTTCCTCTCGCTCGACGCCCAGGGGCGCATTCGCGAGGTCAACGGTCGCGCCGCCGCGCTGCTGGGCCTCCCCGCCGACGAGCTCCGAGGCCAGGAGCCCTGGGTGGCGGAGCCCGCGCTGGCGGGCACCTCGCTGCACGAGCGGCTGATGGCAGCGCTCGCCACCCGCGAAGGCGGACGCTTCCTGGCGGAGCTGCCCTCGCGCACCTGGCTGGACGTGAATGTCCAGGTGGTGGGCGAGGAGACGTGGGTGCTCGCCGCCGACATCACCCGCCGCCAGCGCGCGGAGAACGAGGTGGCCCGAACCGAGGAGCGCTTCCGTCAGCTCGGCGAGCGCTTCCAGGTGGCCCTGGACTCGGCGCAGATGGCCGTCTGGGAGACGAACCTGGCCACCGGGCAGGTGTTCCGCTCGGAGGGACATGACCGGCTCTACGGCTACCCCCATCCGCTGGCGGAGTGGACCCACGAGCGCTTCATCGAATCGCTTCACCCCGACGACCGCCCCGGAGTCCAGGCGCAACTGGATGACATCTTCGCGGGCAAGATGGATTCGTACACCTCCACCTTCCGGACGTACTGGCCGGACGGGACGTGGCACTGGCTCACCAGCCGGGCCCGGGTGCTGCGCGACGCGACGGGCAAGGTGGTGGTCTTCCGGGGCGCCATCCTGGACATCACCGCGCTGAAGGAGACGGAGTCCGCGCTGCAGGAGGCGGTGCGCACGCGCGACGACTTCCTCTCGCTGGCCAGCCACGAGCTGCGCACGCCGCTGACGTCGCTGCGCCTCCAGGCCCAGCTGCTGCAACGCATGGGAGAGAACACGCCCATGGAGACGCTCGGCTCCCCCAAGGTCCAGGCGAAGCTGGGGGCCACCGAGCGGCAGCTGCGCAGGCTGAGCGCGCTGGTGGACAACCTGCTGGATGTCAGCCGCATCCGCACCGGCAAGCTGGACTTCCACCTCACCGAGGGCGACCTCGCGGCCGTCGTCGGCGACCTTGTCGCGCGCTTCAGCGACGAGGCCCGTCACATGGGCGTGCAGCTCAACGCCTCGGTGGAGGGGCCGATGATGGGCCGCTTCGACCGGCTGCGGATGGAGCAGGTGGTGAGCAACCTGTTGTCCAATGCCCTGCGCTACGGCTCCGGAAATCCGGTGCACCTCTCGCTCACGCGCTACGGCGGCACCCTGCGGCTCCAAGTCAGAGACAGCGGCCAGGGCGTCCCGGAGAAGGACCGCGAGCGCATCTTCGAGCGCTTCACCCAGGGCGACAACGCGCAGCGGACCGGGGGCATGGGGCTGGGCCTCTATATCGTCCGGCAGATTGTCGAGGCGCACGGCGGGCACATCCGCGTGGAGGACTCGCCCGGCGGTGGCGCGACCTTCGTGGTGGACCTGCCGCTCTAGCTCGCGCCGGGCTCGTCGCGCACGAAGGCGAAGCCCCGAGGCACCTCGAGCCGATAGCCCGGATCCTCGAACACGAGGCGCGCGCCGGTGCCCTCCAGCATCTCCCGCAGGTGGCGCACGTGGACGCGCAGCGCGTTGTCGTGCAGGCGTGGGTCATAGTCCGCCTCCCACATGGCCCGCACGCACGCCTCCTTCGACAGCGTGCGCCCCGGCTGCCGGGCCAGCGCGTACAGCAGGCGGCGAGGAAGCACGCGCTTCGCCAGCGAGACAGTCTGGCCTCCCGCGCGCAGCGCATGGTCCCTGGCGTCCAGCACCACGGCGTCGGACGCGGCGGCGGGTGCCTCGACGGCGAGGCGCGAGCCGTGGGACGTCACCACCCGCAGCGAGGCGAGCGTGCGCGCCAGCTCCGGAATCAGCTCCGGGTCCGCCGCGCCTTCCGATGCGGAGCGAGCCGCCGCCTCCAGCGAGCCTCGGGCCTCACCCGCACGCTCGGAGAGCCGGTGCAGCAGCGCCCGGGACAGGTGGGCCAGCGCGCGCTCCAGCGCGAAGTCCTCGCCTCGCGCCAGGGGCTCCAGTGACGCCAGCAATCCCTCGGCGCGCACGCTGTCGCCCGCCGTCGCCGCGGCCAGCGCCGCCAGGGCCCGCTGTCGCGCCGCCACGCCCGGGCGCACCTCGCGAGGCTCCACGGCGGAGGGGCGCTCCACCTGGCGCAGCACGTCCGAGGAGCGGGCCGCCTCGGCGGCGCGGGCCAGCCCCTCGGCACCGCGCGCGCGTGCGGCAGCCGCAGCCTCTTCCAGCAGCGCCAGTCCCTCCGCGCGGCGCCCCAGCTCCAGCAGCATGCGGCCCGCGCCGACGCGGGAGAGGTGGTGGATGAAGAGATAGCCCCCCTGCTCCGCCCGGCCGGCCACCTCTCGCAGTCCGGCCAGCGCGGCGCGGCGCTCTCCTCGCTCCCCGAGCACCAGCGCGGCGATGCAGTCCAGCTCCAGCGCGAGCCTCGGCGCGCCCAGCTCTCCCAGCCGCTCGCGCGCGCCATCCAGCGCGGCCTGGGCCTGCGTGAAGCGCCCCAGCCGACTGAGGATGCCCGCGGACATCGCGGCCACCAGCGGCCCGCGCGAGTTGAGCGGCGCGCCTTCCAGCAAGCTCAGACACTGGCTCAGCGGCTCCTCGAGCCCCTCGTCCCGGCCTTCAATCCAGCACATCAGCGCACGGGCATAGGCGCACCAGCCCAGCACGCGCTTGTCCTCGGACGCGGTGCCCGCGGCGTCCAGCATCTCCAGGGACTCGTCCAGCCGGCCCTGGAAGAAGCGCAGCGCGGCCCAGGCGAGCAACTGCTGGAGGAAGACCTCCGCGTCGCGCGGCATGGGCATGGCGCCCAGCGTCCGCTCGCACGCGTCCAACTCCAGCGAGAAGAGGGCCACCCGCACCAGCACCGTGCCCACCTGCTCGCTCAGCGCCGCGTCCTCTGCGTCCCCGAGCGAGGCGCGCAGCTCCAGCAGCTCCGAATAGGCCCGGCGCAAGTCCAACAGCCGCACCTGCGCCCGCGCCCTGGCCAGCCCCACGTCCGGCGTGCGCAGCGCGGGCGGCAGCGAGCCCAGCAACGCCAGCAGTTCACCGGCCGCGCCCTGCCGCACGAGCGCCTCCGCCTGCTCGACGATGAAGGTCCGGCGCTGCTCATGGCGCCCCAGGGCCTGGAGGTGTCGGCACATCGCGCGCACCCGCACCACCTCCGGCAGCGGCTCGCGCTCGAGCAGGCACAGGAGGGCCTCGTGCGCGGCGCGCGCCTCGTCGGCCGTCAGCAGCGTCTGGAATGCCTCGCGCACCAGGTCATGCACGCCGTGGCGGCCGCGCGCATCCGTCTCCACGAGGAGCCGCGCGCCCAGCCTTCGCAGCGCCTCGCCAGCGGCCTCCCCGGGCAGCACGTCGCGCAGGGCGGAGGCGGGCAGCGGCAGCTCCGACAGGGCCAGCACCGCGGCCAGGTGTCGCTCGTCTGGAGGCAGCGCGGCGAGGGCCGCCCGCACCGGCTCCTCCACGTCCGCGTCATTCGCATGCGCGCGGCGAAGCAGGAACGGCACGCCTCGCGAGCGGGCCCACGCGGCGGCGAAGCCCTCCCGGGCGCCGTACAGCGTGTCCAGCTGACGCCACAACAGCTTCGCCGCGGCCTCCGGCAATCCATCCAGCCGCAGCTCGAAGCGGTCCGGGCTCGCGGCATGGCGCGGCACCTCCTCGCGCGAGGTGGCCAGCAGCGCGCCGTGGCGCAGCCGCCCGCTGAGCCCTTCCACCAGCGCCAGCCGCTCCTCTGGCCTCAACACGTGCAGGTCATCCAGGACGAACAAGGCCCGGCGCGCCTCCAGCTCCCGCGCCAGGTCCTCCAGTCGCGAGTCGTCCGACAAGGCCTGCGCCACCGGGGCCTCGCGCAACAGGCGCCGCGCGTCGTCGACCACCGCGTCCAGTGTGTCGCCGGGGGCGATGCGGCGGTGGACGACGGGCCCTCGATGCTTCGCGGCCACGGCCGCCACCAGCGCGGACTTGCCCACGCCCGGCAGGCCATAGACGACGCCGGTGCGCACCTTTCGCAACAGCGTGCTCAGCCGCTGGAGCTCCTGCTTGCGCCCCACGAAGACGGCGGGCGGCCCCAGCCCTCGCGGCGTGACGGCCCGCGTGCCCTCCTCACGCGACACGCGGCTCGCTCTCACGGCGGTGCCCGCGGCGGGCCTGCGACGACTGCGATGGGAGGGCGTTCCGGTGGGCATGATGGACCTCGGGCCGACTCAGGAAACGCCCCCTGCCCACCGCGCTCGCTCGCCCTCACCCAAGGTGAGAAGCGTCGGATGCAGCGTCTTGGGGCTCACCGCGCGGCCAGGTCTCATGTACCCCAGCCTGACATACCCTCTGGCCGTATCCCTATGTCCGCCCGTGGACAGGTGAGGGCCCGCGCCTACGCGGAATCCACCCACCCTGTGGGCCAATGCCAGACATCGTGTGTTTCAGGGTCACTCCGATTTTTCACAATTTGTCGCCCTCCGAGAAGGAATTGGCGCGCGAAGAGAAACAACTCGAAGTGAAATCGCGCATCATTCTCCAGCTTCCCGATGGCCAGAGAGCAAGCAGCCTCACCTGGTCAGCGCGCCATTGGGTTTTCCGTCCGGAGGGCGCTCCGATGTGGATTGAGACCATCATCATGCCCCGGGAAGAGCGGGGGCCCCGAGCGGCCCCGCCCCCCCGAGACAGGCGGGCTGTCCTGCAGGCCGCGGGAGAGGAGAACCGCGCCTTGCGCAACGCGGTGACGGACTTCCTGAGCGCGCATCACCTGCTGGGTGCGGTGAAGTGGATGAGCGAGCCGGGCTTTCTTCCCCTCATCACGCTCCACTGTACGGAGCGGGCGCTGGAGAAGCTGCGCGAGGCCGCGGAGTTCGCCGTCGGATGCGCGTCACCCGTGGATGCCTATCAGCCGCTGACCCGCACGGAGCCGGAGCTGTCCACGGAGTCGGTGTCCATGGCCGCGCCCGTCTTCGCTCGCTACCCCTGAAGTCCCGGCGCCGTCTGCGGCGCCCACCCCTCACGCCTGGGCCGTCGCCGCGTCCGCCTCCAGGAGGAACGCTCCCAGCTCCAGCACGCGCTCCGCCACCCGCGCCGCATCGCTCGCGGAGGTGAAGAGCCAGGTGAGGGCCTCCTCCGAGGACTCCGCGCCAGCCATCCGCCGCACCCACTCGGGCGCGCCGTCTTCTCCAGGCGGGTGTCCTTCCTCGGCGGCGCGCAGCCAGTCACGAGCGCCCTGACGAAGCCGCTCGGCCTCGTCCGCCGTGAAGACGAGCGCCGCCGTGTCGCCATGCGCCGCCGTCCTCGGGTGCACCCGGCGCAGCGCCTGCACGAGCTGGTGGGCCACGCCCGTCAACGTGACTTCGTGGAGCTGGCTGCTCGTGTCCCCCACCTCGCCCCGGCTGCGCAGGACCAGGTTGCCCAGGAGCGCGGTGTAGTGGAAGGCCTCGCGTCCGGTCTTCTCGTCGGTGGTGAAGACGCTGGCCTCCTGGCCGAGCCACGTCTGCGTGCGCTCCGCGCCCACGAAGCGGGCCTCCCCCACCGCGACCTGGAGCGTCGCCGTGGAGACGCCGCGCGCCTCGCACACCGCTTCGGAGAGCGTACCGGTGGAGAGGAACTGGTGGTACGCCGCCAACCCCTCCAGCTGGGTGACGTCGAAGTCCACCTGCCACCCGGACCAGCGCAGGACGTCCCCCACCATGCCCGGACTCGCGGCGGCGCCCCCCACGCCGCGCGCGAAGTCCTCCAGCACCGACAGCATCCCCGTGGGGCCGACGAGGACACGAACGGTGCGAGCATCCCGCGCGCGAGAGACCCATGACAGCCCTCCCGCGGACGCGGCGACGTCCGACGCCCGCGCCACACCCACCGGCGATTCCCCCGGACCGCCCCAATCCCCTCGCATCGGCTTCCCCCTGAAGTGAACGCTTGAGGGAGTTGTCGTCCAAACCGGAGCGGAGGTGGAATTAAACCGAGTTAAATCCGCGCCGCGCCCCGGCCTTCCGCGTCAGGAGAAGTGCTCGCGGAAGGCGCGCAGGTTGGGCCCGTCTCCGCCCCGCTCGTACACGGCGAACACCACGCGCTTGAAGGCGCCGGGCAGCGCCGCCAGCGCGAGCGAGAAGGCGTGGGCCGCCTCCGCCGGCTCGTTGCGGAAGACGCCGCAGCCCCACGCGCCCAGGACGAGGACCTCGTGCTCCTGGTGCGCCGCCACTTGTAGAACCTTCAGCGCCCGCGCTCGCAAGGCGGCATGGACCTGGGGACGCGCGCGCGGGTCCACGCGGAGCGCCTGGCCGGCATTGGGCGCGGGCGCGGTGAGCACGGAGAGGCAGAAGGGCCGCTCCAACAACTCCAGCGAGTCGTCCCGGAAGAACGGCACGTCCGGCGAGTAGATGAGGTGGTCCGTGTACAGCATCGAGCGCTCGGCCCGATTCGTGTCGTAGTAGTCCCGCTGCGACATGAGGCACGGGTAGAGCGCCGAGCAACGCGCCAGGTCCTCCTCCTGCGCCTTCGCGCCACCCAGGAAGCCACCTCCGGGGTTCTTCGCGGAGGCGAAGTTGAGCGCGGCGACCCGCGTCTCGCCCTCTTCTTCCATCAGGCGCCGCGCGGCCTGTCCCGTCTTCTCGCCCGTGACTTCCAGGCGGGGCACCCGAGGCTCCGGGCTCCGCTCCGGCACGGAGAGCCGCTCGAAGTCGCCGGGGCGATACAGCACCGTCCCGCTCACGGCGCGCTCCACCAGGCTCCCCAGCGAGACGTGCCGCCCCGAGGGCGCGACATACGTCCCCTGCTCCGTGATTCGCACCGTTTGCCGCGCCAGCTCCTTCAACGACATGACCCGCTCCTGACAGACCTCCGCCGCGAGAAGACGGCGAGGCTTCGTGTCTAAACAACACGAACATTGCCAGGCGGCCCTGACATCCATCGAGAGGAAGGGGCCACGCGAGCCGCCAGCCCAGGGGAGCTCCCGGGCCGGCGGTGACGACGCGTGCTACTCGCAGCCGACGCGCTGGGTGCGGCTGACGACGAGGTTGTCGATCCACGTCTCGGAGGCGGACGGCCCCTGGGGGTGCACGAAGCCGTAGCCCACCCAGAAGTTGTTGAAGGAGCGCATGCCGATGTCGGTGAAGTCGTGGGCCAGCGCGCCGTCCACGTAGACGCGCGCGTTGCCGTGGGTGCTGGACGCGGTGGGGCGGCGCACCTCCCACTCCAGGCAGACCCAGCGGCCAGCGGACATGCCCAGGTTGACGGGCGGCCCCTGCCGGTTCCAACCCTGCCCCGAACGGGCGGACCAGTCATCGAGCGCGAAGCCCGTGTCGCGGATGACCTGAAGCTCGATGCCGCCGAAGTCCGAGTCCCTGTCGGAGAAGAGGACGAAGTAGGTGCCCATCTGCCCCTGGTCACCGGGGAAGGCCTTCATGAAGACGTGCGCGCGCACGAAGAGCTGCGTCTCGAACGCGGGGATGGTCCTCATCCATCGGGCAATCGCCTCGCCCTCGCCCTGCTTCTCGTCGATGCCGTCCTCCGTCACGACGTGCAGCGAGCGCGCGCCGGTGTGCGGCTTCGTGGTGTCCGCCTCGATGGTGGAGTGCGTGTTCCCGACGTCCCAACCCGAGGAGCCGTTCTCGAACGTCTCGCAGATGAGGGCGCCCGTGGGGCAGGACGCGGTGCCCGTGCCGCCGTCGCTCGGGTTGCCACCGGCGTCGGGCTTGTCGTCGTCATCACCGGAGCACGCCGGCATCACGCCCCACGCCAGCAACGCGACGGGCAGCAGCAGAGTGACTTTGAAACGCATAGGGTCCTTCCAGGTTCGGGCGCGAGGCCCGGCCATGTCTGACGGAGCGCCCCGGGGGCCGGGCTCGCTCTGGGGGTAAGGAGGCGTGGCGGGCTCCCCGAGCCGGCGCCGACCTCCGAGCAAAAGAACTACCACTCCGCGCACGCCCCCGGCAGCGGGGCCCCTCGGACCCAGGAGCCAGGCAACCTGCCGGGCCTGCCCTCTCGAAACGGTGGAATCCCTCCTCGGGAAGGTGCAGAACTGCGCGCCTCGAAACCCCACACGTGAGGAATCCGCTCCCATGAAGCTCTTCTACTCGTCCGGTGCCTGTTCGCTGTCCCCGCACATCGTCCTGCGTGAGGCGGGCCTGAAGTTCGACATCGAGAAGGTGGACCTGCGCTCCAAGAAGACGGAGACCGGCGCGGACTTCTTCGCCGTCAACCCCAAGGGCTATGTCCCCGCCCTCCAGTTGGACAACGGCGCGGTGCTGACGGAGGGCCCCGCCATCGTCCAGTACCTCGCGGACCAGGCGCCCGAGGCGAAGCTGGCCCCGGCCAACGGCACCCTGGAGCGCTACCAGCTCCAGGAGATGCTCAACTTCATCGGCACCGAAATCCACAAGTCCTTCAGCCCTCTCTTCAACCCGGCGTTTCCGGACGAGGGGAAGAAGATCTACAAGGACCGGCTCGCCACGCGCTTCAAGACGCTGGACGCGCTGCTCTCCAAGCAGAGCTTCCTCCTGGGTGAGCAGTTCTCCGTCGCGGACGCGTACCTCTTCACCGTGCTGAACTGGGCCAAGCCCATGCAGCTGGACATGGAGCCGTTCCCGGCGGTGCGGGCCTACCACGCGCGCGTCGGTGCTCGCCCGCACGTGCAGGCGGCGCTGGTCGCCGAAGGCCTCACGAAGTGATTCCGGCCTTCGTCAAGCTGCTCGTCTCGGACCTGACGCGCTCGCTCGCGTTCTACGAGGCGCTCGGCTTCGAGCGAACCCAGGCGGAGCCCCCCTTCGTCCGCCTCCAGTGGGCGGGCGCGGTGGACGTCTACCTCGTCGCGCCTCCAACGCAGTTGCAGCTGGAAGGCCGGCGGGGACTGGGTGTCCTCGTAGGCTTCCGCGTCGAGGGACAAAGCGGCCTGGACGAGCTGCTCCTGCGGGCGCAGGCACAGGGGGCCGTGGTGGAGGGCCCCGCCATCCAGCCGTGGCACACCCGGGAGGTCATCGTCACCGACCCGGACGGCTACCGGCTCAACTTCATCGAGCCCGCGTAGCGCCGCCTGCCTTGGAGGGCTTGCAGAGGCCCTCCAGGAGCAGGTCCGTCATCAGCACCGCGGTGCGCATGAGCGGGCGCATGTCGATCCACTTGTCCTCGGGCCCCATCACCAGGTGCAGCGCGACCAGGCCATGCAGGCCGCCCCAGAGTGCCTGGCTCACCATGTCCACGTCCTGGTGCTCGGGCTTGAAGCAGTCCGCGTCCTTCGCCTCCTGCACGGCGTGGCGGAGGAAGGCATAGGCATCCTGCTCGGGGTTGCCCTGCTCCGGGCCCTCCGCGCTGGTGGCCCCCACTTCGGCCGGGCGGCGCTCCATGAAGAGCAGGCGGTAGGTGGTGGGGTACTCCTGGGCGAAGTCGATGTACGCCCGCCCCATCTTCCGCAGGCGCTCCACCGGGTCCTTCACCTTGGCGACCTTGTTGAGCACCTCCGCGAAGCGCAGGAAGTCATGGGCGCACAGCTCCTGGATGAGCGCGGCCTTGTCCTTGAAGTGCACGTAGATGGCGGTGGCGCTGTACTCGATTTTCTCGGCGACGCGCCGCATCGTCATCGCCTCGTAGCCCTCCTGGACGTAGAGCTCGCGCGCGGCGTCCAGGATGCGCTGCCGCGTCGCCTGCTTCTCCCGCTCTCGTCGCTCCTTGATGCCCATGGTGCCTCTCGAGTGCCGCTATGCCGCGCCCCCGGCCGATGCGACGGAGCCGGGCAGAAGCGGAGACGTCGGCCCTTCACTGGCCGGTGCCTCGCCCTCCCGCTCCACCTCCGGGGCCAACAACTTGTACACCACCGGCGTCACCACCCGGGTGAGGACGGTGGAGGAAATCAGCCCGCCGATGATGACCCACGCCAGGGGGGAGTAGAGGCTGCTGTGCTCCAGCGCCAGGGGCAACAGGCCCCCCAGGGCGGTCAGCGTGGTGAGCAGGATGGGCAGGAAGCGCGTCTCGCCCGCCTGCTCGATGGCCTGGTCCACGGACAGGCCCCGCGCGCGGAGCTGATTCGTGAAGTCCACCAGGAGGATGCTGTTCTTCACCTCGATGCCCACCAGGGCGATGAAGCCGATGGAGGCGGTGAAGGACAGCGTGTTGCCGGTGAGGAACAACGCGAGGATGCCGCCCACCAACCCCAGCGGAATCACCGACGCGACGATGAGGGTGCTGCGGAACGTGCGGAACTCCAGCACCAGCACCGCCAGCACGCCGAAGGCCGCGATGATGCCGGCCGCTGACACACCGTCGAAGCTCTCCTGGCGGCTCTCCAATTCTCCCGCCGCTTCCAGGCGGTAGCCCGGCGGAGGCTTCACCTCCGCGTCCAGCCGGCGCAGCACCTCCTGGATGACGTTGTCGTTGATGTACCCGGTGGCCACGCTGGCGGAGACGGTGACGGAGCGCTCGCCGTCATGGTGGGTGATGCGGTTGGGACTGGCCTCCAGCCGCACCTGGGACACCTGCCCCAAGGGCACCTGCGCGCCGGTGATGCTGGCCACGTGTAGCCGCTCCAGCGAGCCCAGTGCCGGCCAGGTGCCGGACTCCAGCGGCATCCGGACGAGGATGGGATGGTCCTCGCCCTCCTCGTCGCGGAAGGTGCCCGCCGGCAGGCCCGCGAGCCCGAAGCGCACCGCGCGAGCCACCTCCGCCGCGGGCACGCCCAGCCGCCCCGCCTTCTCCCGGTCCACCTCCACCTGGAGGTCCGTGCGGCGCGTCTGCACCGGGTTCTTCACGTAGAGGGTGCCCGGCGTCGTCTCCAGCACCTGCTGGGTCCGCGCGGCCAGCGTGCGCAGCGTCTCCAGCTCCGGCCCCACCAGGCGCACCGCCACGGGCGCTTCGATGGGAGGCCCCTGCTCGAACTCGCGCACCTCGATGCGCGCGCCGGGGTACGCGGACAGCTCCGCGCGCAGCGCGTCCAAGAGCGCGGGCGTCGTCTCCGAGTCGTAGTCATGGAGCTGCACGAAGACCTCGCCCACGTTGGGCCGCTCCGCGCTCGGCTGCACGTTGTAGTAGACGGACGGGTGGCCTCGCCCCGCGTTGGCGGAGACGGAGACGACCTCCGGCCGGCGGCGCAGGGTGTCCTCCACGAAGCGCACGGCCCGGTCCGTCTCCGGCAGGCTGGCGCCCTCGGGCGTCTCCACCTTCACGTAGAACATGGGCGTGCCGGCCTTCGGGAAGAGACTGAAGCCCACCACCGGGACGAGCGCCAGGCTGCCCACGAAGAGCGCCGCCGCCACCACCACCGTCAGCACCGGCCGCGCCAGCGCGCGGTGCAGGAGCGGGCGGTAGCTGCGCTCGATGAAGTGGTGGAAGAAGCGCAGCACGCGGTTGCCCTCCGGGTGCTCGCCCTCCGAGAGGAAGAGGCTGGCCAGGAGCGGAATCACCGTGAGGGACACCAGCAGCGAGGCGAGGATGGTGAACACCACCGCCATGGGCAGGCTGCGGATGAACTGGCCGGACGTGCCGGGCAGGAACAGCAGCGGGACGAAGGCCAGCACCAGCGTGGCGGTGCAGCCCAGCACGGCGAGTCCAATCTGCGATGTGCCTTCAATCGCCGCCTTCACCCGGCCGTGCCCCAGGCGCAGGAAGCGGGCGATGTTCTCCACCACCACGATGCTGTCATCCACCAGCAGTCCCAGGGCGATGACGAAGCCGACGATGGAGAGCTGGTTGAGCGTGAAGCCCGCGTGGTGCAGCGCCGCGAGCCCCAGGGCCAGGGACAGGGGAATGGACACCATGACGATGAGGCTGGCCCGGAAGCCCAGGGGCAGCAGCGTCAACAACACCAGGGCGAGCGCCAGCGCGAAGTCCGCCGCGAAGCCGCCCAGCCGCCGCTCCACCTGGAGCGACTGGTCGAACCCCGTCTCCAGGCGCAGGCCCTTCGGCAGCTCCCGGGCCCACTCGCGAGCAACCTCCAGCGACGCATCCCTCACCGCGAAGACATTGCCGCCTTCCTTCTGCGTGACGCCGACGAAGACCGCGCGCTCGCCGTTGTAGCGGCCCAGGTGCACCGCGTCCTGGTCTCTAAACGACACGTCCGCCACGTCCTGCAAGCGCACCACGCCCGCCGCGCCGCCGGACACCACGGTGGCGCGCACCTGCTCCAGCGACGTGTACTCGCTGCTCGTCTTCACGTTGAAGCGCCGCGCGCCCAGGTCCACGCTGCCAGCGGGCACATTGAGGTTGGCGCCGCCGAGCGCCTGCAGCACCCGCTCCAACGACACGCCCACGCGCGCGAGTCGCTCCGGGTCCACCGACACGCGCACCTCCTGCTTCGCCGCGGCGAAGACCTCCGCCTTCTTCACGCCGGCCACGTGCTTCAGCCGGTCCGACAGGGCGTCCGCGTGCCGCTCCAGCTCCCGCGCGGAGACGTGAGGCCCCACCAGCGCCAACTGCACCACGCTCACGTTCGCCGCGCTGTATCGGATGACCTCCAGGCGCACCAGCCCCGCCGGGAGCTGGGGCCGCGTGGCGGTGACCTGCCGCAGCACCTCCGCGTGCTTGTCATCCGGGTCCGCGGATGACTCGAACTCGATGTCCACCTGCGCCAGCCCGTCCTCCATCCGGCTGCGCACCTCCTTCACGTCATCGAGCTCCTCGAAGGCGTCCTCCAGCGGGTCCACCACGAGCTGCTCCAGGTCCGCCGGGCTCGCGCCGGGGTAGACGGCGACGAGCGTGAAGCCCGGCATCGGGAAGACAGGGTCCTCCGCCCGGGGAATGGACAGCGCGCTGGAGACGCCCAGCGCGACGAGCATGGCGAACACCACCAGCGTGAGCTGCGGGTTCTTCACGGCCGCGGTGGAGAGCTTCATCGCGCCCCCACCACCGCCACCGCCTGCCCGTCCCGGAGGAAGGCCACGCCGTCCGTGACGACGTGGGCACCTACCTCGGGCCCCTCGGACAGGGCCGCGCGGCCGTCCTCGGAGGAGAGGAAGGCCACTCGCACGCGCTGGCGTCGAGCACTCCGTCCATCCGGACTCATGATGAAGACGCTGGCCACGTCACCATCCCCCTCCAGCAGGGCCTCCACGGGGATGAAGCGCACCGCCTGGCGCTCGGACGGGAGGACGCGGGCCTTGGCGGAGAGCCCCGACAGCAGGCGCGGCGGGAGCTCGGCGACACCGCGCTCGTCGGCGCCAGCCACACGGACTGGTGGCACCGTCGGCGGGCGCAGCTCCAGCTCGACTTCCGCCGTACCGAGGCCCGGCGTGGCGGCGCTGGCAATCTCACTGACGCGCGCGGGGAACGTCCGGCCGGGGTAGGCGTCGAGTTCGACCTCCGCCGCGTCACCTTCCTGCACGCGCACGACCTCGCGGTCCGTCAGGCCCACGCGGACCACCCAGCCGCCGTCCTCGCTCGCGAACTGGAACAGCGCCTGTCCCGGGGACACCACCTCGCCGGGCTCCACCATCCGCCGGAGGATGCGTCCGTTGGAGGGCGCCACGAGCGTGGCCTGACGCTGATTGAAGGCAGCGGCGCTCCAGGCGGCGTCAGCGACCTCGAAAGCCGTGGTGGCGTCCTGCAGCTGCGCGCGCGTGGCCACCTGGGCTTCGTGGAGCTGCTTCGCGCGCTCCAAATCTCTCGACGCCTTGTCCCTCGCCTCGCGCGCCTGGGCCACCTGCGGGCCAATCTCCGACGGGTCCAACGCGGCCAGCACCTGCCCCCGCTTCACCGACCGACCTTCGTCCACCGCGACCTGCCTGACGATGCCCCCCAGCTTGAAGGACAGCCGCAGCTCCTGCTTCGCGGCGAGCACCCCGCTGGCGCGCACGGGCCGCACGACGTCCTCCGCCACGACGGGCGCGGAGCGCACCTGGACGGGCGCCTCACGGGCGACGGGAGGACCGGAGGCCGCGGTGGCCGGACGTGAGCACCCCACCAGGGACAGCAGGCCCACGAGGAGCACGAGGAAGCCGCTCACCCACGCGGCGGAGAGGGTCAACGACGGGACACGCACCATGGCGGCGACTCCTTCCCGCCCCTGTCCGGGCGGGAGCCCCCAGCCTCCGGACGAGGGTGGGATTACATGGGCACATGGCTTAACGCCGTTAACCAAACGAGAAAAGGTGCTTCACATAACTTCATCAACCGACAACAGGTGGCCCTCCCTCGCCCGCCTGGGTTGAGGCGCGTGGCAGGCCCGTCAGCTCCCCGGACAGGCTCCGCCGCCAGGCGAGGCCCGCACGCATCGGGCTCGCGCCCGGGTGTACGGTGAGCCGTCCTCTGGCCCGCATGGGTCGCGCCACCGCTTCACGATGTCCTCCCGCGTCGCCTCACTCCTCGACCACGTCCGCGCGCATGCGGAGAACCGGCCCGGCATCTACCGGATGCTGGGGCCCTCGGGCGAAGTGCTCTACGTGGGCAAGTCCGTGCGGGTGCGCTCGCGGCTGCTCTCCTACTTTCGCGCGGAGCCCGGCGACAAGGCGGCGGACATCATCGCCCACGCGCATCAGGTGGAGTGGGAGCACACGCCCAGCGAGTTCGCCGCGCTGCTGCGCGAGCTGCGCCTCATCAAGTTCCACCGCCCGCTCTACAACGTGGAGCACAAGAGAGACAGGGGCCACTGCTTCCTGCACCTCACCAAGGAGGCCGTGCCCCGCCTGCACGTCGTGGGGCGCGTCACCGGCGCGAGCGGCGACTACTACGGCCCCTTCCAGGGACAGGGCGCCGTCTCCGACGTGGTGCGCGCGGTGAATGACTTGCTCGAGCTGCGGGACTGCGCGGCGGACACGCCCATGCGCCTGGCCAACCAGGGGCAGCTCTTCCCGCTGAAGCAGGAGCCCCTGTGCATGCGAGGCCAGCTCTCCCGCTGCCTCGCGCCCTGCGCCGGCGGCTGCACCCATGAGGAGTACGACGCCCGCATCGCCCAGGCCCGCGCCTTCCTGGAGGGCACCTCCGACGTTCCCCTCACCCTGCTGCACGAGCGCATGGCCCTGGCCGCCCGACGCCTCCAGTTCGAGTACGCGGCGGAGCTGAGGGACCGCGCGGAGCGCCTGAAGAACCTCCGCGAGTGGATGGTCTCCCTGGGCCGGACGATGAAGCGGCTGTCCTTCGTGTACACGGTGCCGGGCCACGCCGGAGAGGACCGCGTCTACGTGCTGCGTCGGGGCAGCGTGCGCGACGAGCGAGCCGCGCCGCGCACGCCCGAGGAGCGCGAGGCCCTGGAGGCTCGCGCCCGCGAAATCTTCGAGCGCCCGGAGCCCGAGACGCTCGGCCTGCGCGCCCACGAGGCCCAGGAGGTGATGCTCATCGCCCGCTGGTTCCACCTCCACCCCGAGCAGCTGGAGCAGGCCTCGCCAGCGCCTCCCGCGTGAGCCGCGCGCACGCGCCGACTCGTATGTCCGCGTAGGACTCCACGCGGGGATGAAGCGTGCAGTGCCGGCGGGTACGTCCTCGTCGCAGGGCGAGCGCGCGTCAGGGCCACCGGGTATGACTGCGCCGATTTCCTTCAAGGGAGGATGGGGACATGAAAGCCAGGCTCTGGAGCGCCACCCTCGTGGCTGGCCTGCTCGCGTCGTCGGCAGCGTGGGCCGCCGTCACCGTGCGCTATTACAACCGCGACTCACGCGACTACACCTGGACGGCGGTGTGCAGCGGCGTGCGGACCACCGTCTCGTTCGGCAAGAGCCAGACGGCCTCCGTCACCATCCAGGGCGCGCGTCCCTGCACCGTCCAGACAGACGGCGGCAACGTCGTCCTCAAGGGCGGAGAGGACCTGGACATCAAGGATGGCCGCATCATCGTGAAGTAGACGAACCCACATCCAGGCCAGATTCATCCAACTTTATCTCAAATCTTCCTATTTTTAGCTCTGGACACATCAATTTTAGCCTCCAGCCGTTGAATCTGGACCACACCGACCCCATACTGCATTGCGTCAGGTCTTCCTTGAGGTGACGCGATGAAGAAGTGGTTGGCACTGGCCCTGCTGGTGGGAGTGGGCGTGGCGGGCATGTTCGTGACGCCGGCGGCGCAGGTGAAGCAAGGGGGGCCCATCAACCCAGCGGACACGGCGTGGATCCTCACCGCGACGGCGCTGGTGCTGTTGATGACGCCGGGCTTGTCGTTCTTCTACGGCGGCATGGTGCGGCTGAAGAACGTCGTGTCCACGCTGCTGCAGAGCTACATCGCCATGGCGGTCATCAGCCTGCTCTGGGTGGTGGTGGGCTTCAGCCTCTGCTTCGGTGACAGCATCCACGGCCTCATCGGCGATCCGCGGACGTTCTTCATGTTCAGCGGCGTGGGTGGGGAGACGCACCCGGACCTGGCGCCCACCATTCCCCTGCTGCTGTTCGCGCTGTTCCAGCTCAAGTTCGCCATCATCACCCCGGCGCTCATCACCGGCGCCTTCGCGGAGCGGGTGCGCTTCAAGGCGTACGTGCTCTTCATGGTGCTCTTCACGCTGGTCATCTACGCGCCGCTGGCGCACATGACGTGGCACCCGCAGGGCTTCCTTCGCCAGCTGGGCGTGTTGGACTTCGCGGGCGGCACGGTGGTGCACATGTCCGCGGGCTTCGCGGCGCTGGCGGGCGCGCTGGTGCTGGGGCGTCGGCAGGTCCATCTGGAGAACGCTTCACACACGCCGGCCAACCTGCCCTTCGTGATGCTGGGCACGGGCATGCTGTGGTTCGGCTGGTTCGGCTTCAACGCGGGCTCGGCGCTGTCCGCCTCGTCGCTGGCGACGCTGGCCTTCGCCACCACGAACACGGCGTCCGCGGCGGCGATGCTGGGCTGGATTGCCTTCGACTGGCTGCGCAATCGCAAGCCGAGCGCCATGGGCGCGTGCGTGGGCGCGGTGGTGGGCCTGGTCGCGGTGACGCCGGCCGCGGGCTTCATCACCGTGGGGCAGAGCATCATGGTGGGCCTGGTCGCCAGCTTCGTGAGCAACGCGGCGGTGCACTTCAAGAGCCGCACGTCCATCGACGACACGCTGGACGTCTTCCCCTGCCACGGCCTGGGCGGCGTGGTGGGCATGGTGCTCACCGGCGTGCTGGCCAAGGACGTGGGGCTCATCTACGGCGAGACGAAGACGTTCTTCATGCACATGGTGGCGCTGGCGCTGGTGTCCGCCTTCTCCTTCATCGGCTCGTACCTGCTCTACAAGCTGGTGGACCGCATCGTCCCGCTGCGCGTCACCCGCGAGCAGGAGGAGCAGGGACTCGACTTGAGCCAGCACGGCGAGACGATGGGCGAGTCGACCATCGCCCCCGCGCCGCACGTCGCCGCCAGCACCGCGCCGTCCACGCCTCTGGCGACGACGCAGGGCTCCACGGACCCGCTGCCTGCTTGAGCGGAGCAAGCACGCGGGCCCATCGGTCCACCGGGCCGGGCACGCGCCGCGGCTGTTGACCACCGGGTGCGCCGGGGTGAGTCCCTCCCCCGTCCACCCGGTCATCCGTGCGGTGTTCGACGCTCCCCGCACATCCCCTGGGAGGGGGCGGGAGCACGACTCCTAGTCTCCCCGCATCGCGAGCGCCTCCCATGAGGCACGGCGCCGCGAGTGCCGGGGGGACACCATGCGCCAGGGTATCGCGGTCCACGCCGCGCGGATTGCACTGCTCGTGGGCTTGCTGACGGGCTCGAGCGACGCGAGCGCATCCGAGCCCCCGACGCGCGAGGAGTACTTCCGCTTCGTGCCCCTGGCCTACCCGCGCATCGTCCGACAGACGACGGCCAGCGAAGCGCTCTCGCTCTACGGCGACACGACGGACCCGTCCTATCGCGACGAGGCGCCGCGCGACGGCATGGACGACAACCGGTTCCGGGTGCTGCAGGCGCTGGCGGTGCGCTTCGCGCCCATCCTGGTGAAGAACACGTACACCTTCCCCATGGACCACAAGGCGTTCCGGAACCTGCCCGGAGGCCTGCTCTTGAGCATGGACACGTGGGATTTGGCCAAGCCCGGCTCGGTGTTGATGCGCAGCGACTCCATCAACTTCTCCTCACTCGGCCACCCATGCCCCGAGGACGGCGCCCCCGAAGTCGCGCTCCAGACGGAGCAGTCCGGGAGGGATGCGCGCGACGACTGCCGCCTCATCGCGCTGCTGCGGGAGTTCCACCCGGACCACCCCACCATCCCCCGACTGCGCCAGGACGCGGTGGCCGCCGAGCAGGCGCCCTTCACGGTGATGTACTTCGACTTCCCGGGCTTCGACCCCTCCTCGTGGCACGAGGCGTATGCCAGCCCCATCCCGGACGAGATTGCCCGCCGCTACCTGGGCACGGAGAAGGTCTACGCGCATCCCTTCCTCGCGGAGGTGCGCGACGCGGAGCGCGGACTGCGTGGCTACGAGCTGCTCATCCAGTTCTGGTTTTTCTATCCGTTCAACGCCGGAGGCAACAACCACGAGGGCGACTGGGAGCACGTGAGCGCCGTCATCTCCCCGCTGTCCGCCGTGGAGCGCGCGCTCACCGAGGACGAGGTGCGGCGCATCCTCGCGGGCGGCTGGGCCGCCGACGGCCCGGACCCGCTGGTCCTCAAGCGCACCGAGTACTTCTTCCACCGCAACTCCATGGTCTTCGACTTCGCGCACCCCAACGCATACCTGCCCCGCGAGCGCTGGGAGGAGCTGCTGGAGCTGCGCGGCGAGGACCACCCCGGCGAGAAGAAGCTGCTGACGCGGGTGCGCAGCTACGTCTGGGCGGACGAGAAGGAGACGCGCATCAACACGCACCCCATCGGATACATCGGCGCGGACTCGAAGGGACTGGAGCAGCTGCTCGCCTCGCCCGGCCCTCACGCGCGCGAGTCCCACGCCACGTATCCGCTGCCCGGCGTCTTCAAGGGCGTGGGCCCCGCGGGCTCCACGGAGGCGGTGCCCAAGCACTTCGACCACCAGGAGTACCTGTCGGACCCGAAGCGGCCCCTGCCCGAGGACGTGGTCCGCTATGACATGGCGGAGCGCATCGACCTGGTGCCGGACTGGGAGCGCGTCTACGACCTGGCCATCGAAGACCCCCACGTGCGCCGCGAGTGGTCCTGGCTCATCCTGCCGCTGCGCTGGGGTTATCCCTCCGCCGCGTCGCCCCTGGCGGGCATCGTCGCGCACTCGGACATGGGCAACCTGTCAATCACCGGCCCTGCCTTCAGCGAGGGCTGGAACCGGCCCGCGCCCAACGCGGGCTTCGTCCGCTACGCGCCCGGAGAGCTGCCCTGGTTCTTCCCGCTGGACGTGCAGGACGACTTCTCCAACAACCTGGGCTTCCTCAACGGCCCGGTGGCCATCCTCATCAGCCTGCCGCCGTTCGACTTCCTCTACCGGGTGGTGGGGCTGCCCGTGCGCGCGCTGGTGGAGAATCACGAGCCCGTCTACACGCCCCAGAAGGAGCTGCCCCGACGACGCGTGAGCGTGGAGGCGGGCATCAGCATCGGGCTGCTCGACAAGGACTTCGCCGCGCTGCTGCTCAATGACCGGCAGTTCGCCGAGTGGGGCCCGCAGCTGCTCGCCCTGGACCCGACCCTCAGCGAGCAGCCGTCCCGGTTCATCCAGCCGGTGGTGGACACGGCCATCTCCCCCACGCTGAAGGTGAGCTTCTATCTGGGCAACCGCTTCACGTCGGAGAACACGCTGCTCCACTCGCGCAGCGACCTGGGCATCGACGTGCCGCTGGCGGGCGAGGACAGCCTCTTCCGGCTCCGCGCGAAGCTGAACCTGTGGGAGTACGCGGGCAGCATCCGCTACAACATCCTGCCCGGCGGCTTCCAGCCGTACGTCAAGGTCGGCTACGGGCTGACGTGGTACCGGCTGGAGGAAGGCAACATCAACGGCGTGGGGATGGCCAACCCCAACTCATACTGGATTCGCCTGCCCGGCTTCTTCCGCAACCTGTGGCCCAACACGCTGCACCTGGGCGCGGGACTGGATGTCATCCTCGTGAAGGGCTTCTTCCCCGGGCTGCGCGGCCTCGACGGCGGGCTTCGCGCCGGCTACGTGCTGTCCCGCCACGAGCTGGGCATCCGGGACCTCACCGCGCCCGGCTCGCTCGAAGGCGCGGTCAGCGAGCCCGTGCACGTCTACCGCAACACCTTCGAGCTGCTCGGCACGCTGAGCTTCTGACTGCGCTACCGCGCACCGTCCTCGTCCACGAGGGGCACCTCCAGGTCCGACTTGGGGCGCGCCTCGTCCTCCTCCCGCTCGCCGCCTCCCAGCCCCAGGGTGAGGCCGACGACGAGCGTGGCGTGGAAGACGTGGACCGCCTGCGACTCGCTCGGAGGGGGCAGGCCCGTCTGAGCGAGCAGGTCGGAGAAGCGCTGCGTCGACTGACGGCCCCACGCCAGGTCCGTGCCCACGGTGACGCGTGAGTGCCGCACGGGGAAGTAGACGCCGGTGGCCACGTGGTACAGGTCACCCGTCGCCAGCAGCGTGCTGGTGTTGGGCAGGTTGATGGCGGCGCTGAAGTCCGTGTGGACGCTCAGGTAGACGCGCAGCTTGTCGCCCACGCGGTGCTCCGCGCCCAGCGCCGCGTTGACCACCGGCTCCAAGCCATAGAAGACGTCGCTGCTCAGCACGCGCTCCGGGCCCTCCACGGGGATGGGGTCGCTGTCGAGGATGCGGAACACCGGCACGCGCGCGAAGACCTCCACCGCCGCGTGCAGCGTGGTGCCGCCGAACACCCGACTGCCGCCGAGCCCCACGGACAAGGGACTGCGAAAACGCGCGGGCGTGCTCGGTTGGAAGTCGGAGACCCGCGAGGGGCCCTCCAATGGGAAGCCCTGCTGACTCAGCGCGCGCTCCAGGCCGACCTCCCCCTTGCCGTAGAGGCCCACGCTGGGCGTCGTCACCGTCAGGCCCATGGCCCACCGCTCCTCCTGGTAGCTCACGCCGACCTTCGCCAGCAGCCTCAGGTGCTGGAGCCGATAGGTGCGGCTCACCGTCGCGAGCAGCTCGCGCCCGTCCGCGCCCTCCCCCTGGGAGATGGCCAGGAAGTCCGCGTGCTGCTGCCGGCCCGCGAGGAACGGGGTGATGCCCACGCCCAGCGACTTGCTCAGCGGATACGCCCAG
This sequence comes from Myxococcus qinghaiensis, assembly GCF_024198215.1. Lineage (GTDB taxonomy): Bacteria > Myxococcota > Myxococcia > Myxococcales > Myxococcaceae > Myxococcus > Myxococcus qinghaiensis. The sequence continues at coordinate 17,388 of NZ_JAKCFA010000042.1, read as the reverse complement.
CTCATGCCGGCCCACAGCTCCTTCACGCCGTGCTCCAGCCGCACGTCGGAGGAGAGTCGTGAGAGGCCCGGGACTCCCACGAGGTCGGTGCCGGAGAAGTCCTCGCGCCGGGTCAGCAGCGTCTCGAAGCCCTGCCGCGTGAGGAGCGCGTAGCCCATGCGCGCGCGGCCCAGCCCCTTGAAGCGCAGCGGGCCCGCGATGAAGGCGGGCAGCGCGTCGAAGCGCGAGGTCTTCAGGTCCTTGCCGGGCCCCAGGCCGTTGACCAGCGACAGGCGCGAGTACTCGAAGACGCTTCCCGTCAGCTCCAGCTCCAGCGAGCCCACCAGCACCAGCGCTCCGGGGTTGTAGTAGACGGCGCTGATGTCCGCGGGGTCGCCCAGCAGCGCGCCCCCGAGCAGCCACGCCCGGTTGCCGAACTGCCGTGTCCAGTAGTGCGCGTCCTGAGCCGCCGCGCCTCCCGCGATGAGCGAGGCCACGAGCAGCAGCCATCCGCGCCACGGCGTCTTCATCAGCGCCTGTCCAGGTCCACTCCCGAAGTGAGGCAAGGGGCGCGAGCATGCGGTCCACGCCCCGTGCGGCCCATGCGACTCCAGTCGCAACCCCGTGTCGTCCAGCATCACCCTCGACAGCTGCAATCAAAGTCCGGTTCGGACGATAAGGAGGCCATGACGACTTCCGGGAAACTTGGTGGCACCGTGCTCCCCAGGGCCTTCGCGCTCGCCGCCCTGCTCGTGGCGGCCTCCGCTTCTGCCTCCACCATCCGAGGCGTGGGCTACCGCGAGCTGGCCATGAAGGACCCCGTGAATGGCGGGCCCCTGCGCGGCGTGGTGCTCTATCCCTCCACCCAGCCCTCCAAGCCCATCCCCATGGACCTGCTCCAGCTCGACGCGAGCAAGGACTTGCCGCCCGTCTCCGGACGCCATCCGCTGGTGCTCATCTCGCACGGCCACATGGGCACGCGCTGGGGGACACAGCGACCTGGGCGCGGCGCTCGCGCGCAAGGGCTACGTCGTCGCCTCGCTGGACCACGCGGGCAACACGCACGGTGACGGCGAGCGCTCGGGCACGGACGAGGTGTTCCTGGGACGCGCGTGGCAGGTGCGGACGCTCCTGGACGCGGTGCTCGCGGACGCGACGCTCGGCCCGCTCGTGGACCCGGCTCGCGTGGGCGCCATGGGCTTCTCCCTGGGCGGCTACACGGTGCTCCTGCTGGGGGGTGCGTCACCGGACTTCGACAAGCTGGCGCCTTATTGCGCGGAGGCCGCGCACGCGAAGAGCGTCCTGTGCACCGAGATGAAGGCCGTGCGCGCCGTCCGCCCCGAGCTGCGCGGTGGCACCCATGAGCCGCGCATCCGCTCCCTCTTCGTCATGGCGCCCGTGGGCGTCTTCTTCGACAAGGCCGGACTGAAGGACGTGAAGGTGCCCGTCCGGTTGTACTCGGCGGAGCAGGACGAGGTGCTCGACGGCGCCGCCCAGGCCCTCCAGGTTCGCGACGCACTGCCCAAGCCGCCCGAGTACACGCAGGTGCCCAAGGCCGGGCACTTCGTGTTCCTGGCGCCCTGCCGACCGGAGATGGCGAAACACGCCCCCGAGATTTGCGTGGACCCGCCGGGAGTGGACCGCGTGAAGCTGCACCGCCAGCTCGGCCAGGACGCCGAGCGCTTCTTCCACCGCACCCTCGCGAGCCCCACCGCGAAGGCGCCGTGACGCTCAGCTCCCCTTCTTCGCCGCGGGCGCGCGTCCCTTGCGTGCGCCACCGCGCGTCGCGGGGGTCGCCGGCATGGGTCCGGTGTTGGGCGAAGTCGCCTCGCCGTCAGTTGCCTTCGTCCGGCGCTTGATTCGACGCGGCGGGAGCAGGTCCGGCTCTCCCGGCACCTTCTGCGCGAGGAAGATGGCGGCGTCGAGCTTGTAGAACGTCCGCGCCCGGTACCACGCCAGCGCGGCCTCGTTGTTCTCCGCCACCTCCAGCACCAGGTGCGTACAGCCACGCGTGCGGGCCAGGTGCTGGAGCTGATCCAACATGAAGCTGCCCACCCCGCGCCCCTGGTAATCCGGGTGCACCGCGAGTTCCTCCACGAAGAGGGGCCGCATGCCGCGCTTCTCGAACCAGCGGGGGTTCACCCAGTTGTCGTCGCCGGTGGCCTCGAAGGCGCACTCGGAGTAGCCGACGATTTCCCCGTCCACCTCGTAGAGCAGCTGCTCTATCCACTCGGAGGTGTAGACCTCCATGAAGCGGCGCTTGGAGCGGGGGCGCTGGTACTCCACCGTCTCCCGATTGACGTCGCGGAAGACGAGCTTGAGGAACTCCCAGGTCCGGTTGAGGTCCCGGCGATGGATTCGGCGGACGCGGACCTCGAGCAAGTCCTTGGGCGGCGCGACTTTCGTCATACAGGCTGCCTCCTTAGCAGGCTGGCGGAAAGCCACCAGGGGTTCTCACCGCTCAAGAGAGCCTCCGTCCGGAATCCCGCCTCGTGAGGGTTGCTAGAGGGTGGGGTGGGAGGATGGAATGGGGAGGAACACCCCTGAGAATCCCGTGCGAGCCACAGCCCCATGAATCGACCGTCCGACGGTGACCTGTCCATCGATACGGTCCTGCGCAATACCTACAAGGTCCTGTCCATCCTGGGGCGAGGAGGAATGGGCTCGGTGTACCTGGCCCAGCACCTGCGCCTCCCGGGCAAGCAGGTCGCGGTGAAGGTGCTGCGCGGTGGAGACCACCTCACCGCCGAAATCTTCGCGCGCTTCCGCCGGGAGGCGGAGATTGCGTCCCGGCTGGGCCACCCCAACATCGTCGAGGTGCTCGACTACGACACGCTGGAGGACGGCACCCCGTTCCTGGTGCTGGAGTTCCTGCGCGGAGAGAGCCTCCAGTCCCGACTGGAGCGGGGGCGGCTGCCCTTGCACGACGTCTACTCCTTCACGCGGCAGATGGGCTCCGCGCTCCAGGCCGCCCACGGCGCGGGCATCGTCCACCGCGACTTGAAGCCGGCCAACGTCTTCCTCGTGCCCACGGACTCCGGGGGCGTGGTGGGCGAGCGGCTCAAGCTGCTCGACTTCGGCATCTCCAAGGTCCTCGACTCCGGCACGGTGCAGACGCAGGAGGCGATGCTCATCGGCACGCCGCAGTACATGTCGCCCGAGCAGGCCCAGGGCCGCAACCGCGAGATTGACGCCCGCACGGACATCTTCGCGATGGGCTGCATCGTCTACGAGATGATGACGGGCACTCCCGCGTTCGGCGCGGGGGGAATCGCCCAGATGATCTTCCGCGTCGTCTACGAGCCGGCGGCGCCACTCGCCCCGCTGTGTCCGGAGGCTCCGGCCCACGCCATCGCCGCGGTGGACAAGGCCCTGTCCAAGCGCATCGAGGACCGCTACCCGGACATCGCCTCCTTCGTGGAGGACCTCACCGGCAGCCCCCTGCACACGCTCAGCCCGGCCGCGGGCTCTCACGGGGGACACCCCCGCCCCACCGGCTCGCCGTCCGGCATCGCCCTGCCCTCCGAGGGCCCGCCCTCGCTGTCCAACACGCTGGCGCCGAGCAGTGTTCGCAAGGGCCCCGACACGGGCCGCATGGGCTTCGAGGACACCATGGCCCCGGGCAGCAGCGGGAGCATGGGCATCGTCCCGCCCGCCGCGCCCGCGGGGTTCGCCGCTGGAGGCACCGGGCAGATGGGGCTCGTCCAGCCCGCGGGGTTCGCCGCTGGAGGCACCGGGCAGATGGGGCTCGTCCATGCTTCGGCGCCACAGGCCGCGCCCTTGATGGACCCTCCGGGGTTGGACCCCACGCTCATCTCCCAGCAGGCAACACCCCTGCCGCCGCCCGTCGCGCCCCAGAGCTACCTCCCGCCGTCCCCCACGTTGCAGCCCGGCGCCGTCCAGCCCGCGAGCGCCGCCGCGGTGGTCCACCCGGTGGCCACGCCGCCCCCGTCGGCGCCGAAGAGCCGCGCGCCGGTGGCCGCGCTCGTCGTGGCGGCGCTCGTCGTCGTGGCCGGAGGCGGCTGGTGGTTCACCCGTCCCCAGCCCACCACGCCGACCGGCGGCACCCCCACGCCCCCGCCGGTGCAGCCCGTCGCCACGGGCAACCAGGGCACCACGGGCACCCCTCCGACCGTCGTCGCCACCGGCACCACGGGCACCCAGACCGCCACGGGCACCCAAGGCACCACGGGCACCCAGGTGCCCCCTCCGGACAACGGGACGAAGACGGGCGCGCCGACGCCGGCGGACCCGCCTCCGGACGACCCCACCGGTGTGGCGACGAAGAACCCGCCCCCCTCCACGCGTCCTTCCACCCGACCCGAGCCTTCCGAAAAGCTCTCTGACGAGGTGCGGCAGCTTCTGGCGGACGCGGAGCGTGCTTTAAACGGGGGAGACACCGTGGAGGCCATCCGTCTGGCGCGCAGCAGCCAGCGGCGGGAACCCAAGGTCATCCCTCTGGCGTCTTATTCGCTGCTCACGCGGGCTTTCTGCCGGCAGGGGGACCTGAGCAACGCCAAGGCCCAGTGGCCCAAGGTCCCCCGGCTGGAGCAGGCCCGGGTCCGGAAGTTTTGCAAGCAGCACGACATCGAGTTCTGACACATGGCGCCGTCCGGATGGGACGGGCCCCTGCCTCATGAGGTGAATCGCTTGAGAAACATGGTCGCGGTATTCGTCACCACGCTGCTGCTGGGGGCTACCTCCAGCCTCGCGGCGGCCCCCGTTGAAGCCGGCAAGGTGTACTCCGGCTCCGAGGGCGAGGAAGTGGCCGTCGTCCCCCTCTCCCCGCGCTCGTCCAAGAAGTACATCCTGCGTGTGCAGGGCACGGGCTCCGAGTTGGACGGCAAGGTGATGCCCTTCGAGCTCAAGGACTGGAGCACCAACAGCACCGAGCAGCACAACTACGTCACCCAGTGGCAGGGGCGTGGCTACACGGTGCTGTACATGCGCAACTCGAACTACGAGCTGAACGTGCCGGGGCGCGCCAAGGAGATTCGCGTCAGCTTCGACGAGAAGCGCACCAAGGCGCTCAACGCGGAGGAGGTCTACAAGCAGCACCAGAAGCAGCAGGCGGACGGCACGCTGACGAAGCTGATGGCGTTCGACCGCAAGGGCGAGATGGCGAACCACGACAAGGACTACGGCGCCACGCTCCAGGAGATGAACAAGTCCTGTGGCACCTCCGTGGCGGCGAGCATCGACTGGAGCACCATCACCGATGACCAGCTCAAGGAGCTGAGCATCAGCAGCTTCTGTGAGCCCTCGCTCAGCGCGCTGAAGGCCCTGTGTGACGTCTCCAACGTCGCCAAGCAGACCGTGAAGGAGAAGGTGAAGCAGGTGAGCTGCCGCCTGGGCGCGAGCCTGGAGCCGAAGTTCGACGCCGAGCGCCTCATCTGGACCACCTCGAAGGACGCCTCCAACCAGGAGACGTTCGCCAAGAAGTTCTACAAGACGAACCTTTAGTCCAAGAGACCTCCGATGAACTTCCAGCGTATCGCCGCCGTGGCGGCGTCACTCGCCTGTAGCGCGTCCTTCGCCGCCGAGACCCTCCAGCCCCCGTGGGGCAAGGAGGAGAACCTGGGCCAGAAAATGATCATGGAGGCCACCACCGTCTGCACCGACGGCAAGGGGCACTACTCCGTCGTGAGTCCCGACAACGATGAGCGCGGCCGGGACGTGCTCTATTACGGCGACGGGAAGACCTTCTTCGAGGTGCCCGCGCTGCCGTACACCTCCGGCACCAACTTCCTGGAGCCGCGCTTCTTCCGGAAGGACGCCAACCCCAACTTCCGGGGCCAGGACTGGCGCGTCGTCTCCGAGGTGGACTACGACCGCAAGGAGAAGAGCTGCGCGGTGCGGTGCGGCGAGAAGAACGTGCCGCTCACCATCATGGAGCCTGCCCAGGCCGCGGAGCTGCTGCGCAAGGCCACGTACGCTCCCAGCCCGCAGCAGTTCGCGCCGTACGCGCTCCTGCGCGACACCAAGGGCAACTACTACTTCGTGGACAAGGGCATCCGCACCACGGACCAGAAGAACTACCGCGTCTTCATCGGTCCGCGTGGCGCGCTCAAGCCGCAGAAGATGACCAACGTCATCTCCGACTCGGAGGGAGAGATCTTCTCCACCAAGAAGGGCGACCTCCGGCTGGTGCTGGACAAGGCCAAGTCGTCGGTCTGGATTGAGAACACGAAGAAGTCGCTGGAGCTGCGCCAGGTGCCCGTCGACGAGAACCTGCCGCTCATCTACAACGACCTGGGCGTGTACGAGGGCATCCGCCTGGGCACCCCCTGCGACGACCAGTAACCGCTGAACGTGCCCGGGCGCCTGGACTCGCTTCCAGGTGCCCGGGACACGGCGCGGGTCGAGGAGCCGACGTCCCTCCTCCCCGTGGAACCGTGGCACGCTCCTGGGTGCATCGTTAGGTTGCCGCCCCGAACCGGAGGCTGGCCCATGCGTCCCGAGGAAACCCGATTCCTGCTGCAGCCCATCGAAGCGGCGCGCCGTGCCAGGGCGCGCGGGGACCAGCCCTTCGGCGCGGTGCTGGTGGACGCCCAGGGCCAGGTGCTCCTGGAGGGCGAGAACACGGTGGAGACGCAGCGCGACTGCACGGGCCACGCGGAGTCCAACCTGATGCGGGACGCGACGAAGCGCTTCACGCCGGAGGTCCTCGCGGGCTGTACGATGTACGCGAGCACGGAGCCGTGCGCGATGTGCGCGGGCGCCATCTTCTGGGGCGGCGTGCGGCGGGTGGTGTTCTCCCTGTCGTCCGCGGAGTTCGCGAAGCTGCTGGGCACGGCCCGGGGTGGGCTCGCCATGTCGTGCCGGGAGGTCTTCGAGCGGGGCAGCAGCCCCACCGAGGTGGAAGGCCCCATCGCCTTGCAGGAGGCACGCGACGTCCACGAAGGCGCCTGGGGCTGAATCAGGGACCCGTGCCGAGCTTGCGTGGTCCGCGCGGTTGCGGGAGCCTGACGCCGCCGCCGTGAACCTGCCCCGCTACTTCATCCCCCACGCCGCCACGCCGCCGGAGCCCGTCCAGTCGGACGCCTCCGAGATTGCGCACGTGGTGGACGCCTTCCGGCTGGACTCGAATCACGTCCTGGAGCCGGAGTGGCTGGTGGGCCTGGACGCGCTGGGCGGGATTCACGTCGTGCCCGCGAGCGAGCGAGGCCTGTTGCCGGCCGCCGCGCGCGCGCAGCTCACGCACCATGAAGTTGCCTCCGGGCGCACGCCTCGGCGCATCGCCGCGTCGGAGCTGTTCTTCTTCTCCATCGAGCTCGTCGAGCACCCCGCCGACGCCGAGGGCTTCAACGACCCGGTGTACCTCTACGGGCACCTGTCCGGCCCCTGGCCGGGCACCTCGCCGCAGCGCGTGCCGGGGCAGCTCACGGTGACTCGCGGAGACGTGCTCGCGGGGCTGACGCACGGCGCGGTGGACGCGTTCCACTATGTGCAGACGCCGGAGAGCTCCACCGCGCCCCGGGGCTACGTCGCGCTCTTGCCGGGAGACAGGCCGGACGTCATCGCGCAGGGACAGGGGCTGGTGCTCGCGTGGCCGTCGGTGCCGCCGGAGCTCCAGATGGGCAATGCCTCCAACGGCCCCATGGTGGCGCGCATGCTCCACGACGTGCTCACCCAGCTCCAGGAGGACGCGGGGACGAACCGTGGACCGGAGGCGCTCGCACAGATGGAGCTGCCCGTGCCCAGCCGCGCCATGGCCATCGCCGAGCTGGAGCTGCGCGGCTACGAGGTGAAGGGCGACGTGGCCATCCTGCGCCGCCAGCACCCGGGCCTGCTCACGCGCATGGCGGAGTGGCTGCGCGCGGAGAAGGTGAAGATTCCGCCGGAGGCCAGTGCGCCCGCGTTCCTGGAGCTGGCGCGTCAGGCCCTGGCCGCGCTGCCGGGGTGGCCCACGGAAGCCGAGCGCGCGCTTCGCTCGCGGGTCCGCGCGGGCGGTGGCACGCCCCATGTCTCCGCGCCGCGAGTGACGAGCCCTGCGCCCCAGCGTCCCCTGCCCCCGCGCGCGCCGCCCAAGCCTCCGCGTCCGAGCGACTGGATGCAGGACTTCCTGAACGCGCACGCGGCGGCGCATCCGGAGGCGGCGAAGCCCCGCCTCACCCGGGCGAAGCCGTCAGCGCCACCGCCTCCCTCGAAGCCCGGCACGCCCTCCTGGATGGAGGACTTCGGAGCGAGGCCACGCCCGGCGGCTCCCTCGGCGAAGACTCCGAGTGAGTCGTCCACGCCCTCGTCGCCCGCGCCCGCGAAGAAGCCCGACTGGATGACCGACTTCGAGGACTGAGGGCGCCTTTCGCGAGGGCGTGGAACCCCGCCGGAAGGTGATAGCCTCACTCGCCACCTAGCAGGGGGAACGATGGGTCACGAGAAGCCGGTCGAGCCGTTTTCGGATCTTCACGTCGAGGAGGGGAAGGTACGTGCGGTGTTGCTGCACGACCCCACCGTCGAGGGCCTGGACGTCGCCATCTACATGGACGCGTCCGGCAGCATGCAGGAGGAGTACAAGTACGAACGTCCCAACCGCTCCTTTCTGGAGTGGCTGCGTGGCGCGCCCCTGAAGGACCCCGCCAACCAGGTGGAGCCGCAGGTGCAGTGGATGCTGGAGTACCTGGCCACCAAGGACCGCAACGGCATGCTCCGCGTCGCGTACTGGGCCAGCGGCTCCTCCGGCAAGGACGTGGAGGTGGTGGGCGAGCTCAAGGGCGTGGACGTCAAGCAGTACAAGTTCCCCGGCGCGAAGAGGCTCGGAAAAAATACGTTCCTGGCGCCGGCGCTGAAGGACTACGTGCGCTACCTCAAGGAGCAGGTGCCGCAGGGCGCGCGTCGCGGCTGCGCGGTCATCGTCACCGACGGGCAGTTGCATGACGCCGAGGAGGTGGAGCGCTTCTCCGCGCAGGTGGCGAAGGACATCGCGGCGGGACGGCTGCCCCGGCTGAACTTCGTGCTGGTGGGCGTGGGTGACGCCATCGACGAGGAGCAGCTCGAGAAGATTGCCCACATGGAGTACCCGGGCGTGGGGCACCTGTGGTGCCACCGCATCGCGAAGGAGATCAACCAGGTCGCCGAGCTGGTGGCGGTGCTGGTGGACGAGAACATGACGGTGGCCGCGGGCGGCACCATCTACGACGACAAGGGCAAGGTGCTGAAGACGTACGAGGGCCGCCTGCCCGCGGTGCTGGAGTTCGACGTGCCCGAGGGCGCGGAGAGCTTCACCCTGGAAGTGAACGGCCAGCGCTTCACCCAGCCGCTGCCGGACGAGGACCACCACGAGGAAGACGAGGACCATCACTGATGGCCGGGCACGAAGTCATCGTGCGTCCGTTCTCGGACGTGCATCGGATGGGCAACAAGGTGGTGGCCACGCTGCTGCATGACCCCACGGTGGAGGGGTTGGACGTGGCCCTCTACATGGATGGCTCGGCGAGCATGGAGGACGAGTACGGTCCTCGCGGCGTGCTGGCCAAGCTGGCGCCGGTGAAGAACCTGGTCGAGCCGCAGATGCGGTGGATGCTGGAGTACCTGGCCAGCAAGGACCGCGACGGCCAGGTGCGCGTGGCGTACTGGGCCACCGGGGATGGCAGCCAGTTGGAGGAGGTGGGGCTGCTGTCGGCGGTGCAGGCCAAGGACTTCCGCTTCCCGGGACCGAGGGCCTACGGCAAGGCCACGGTGATGCTGCCGGTGCTGCGCGACTTCGTGGCGCACATGAAGCAGCAGGTGCAGACGGGGGCGCGGCGGGGGCTGGCGGTCATCATCACCGACTCGCAGCTGTCCGACGGTCCTGATGTGCGGGCCTATGCCACGCAGGTGGCGAAGGAAATCGCGGCGGGCCGGCTGCCTCGGATGAGCTTCGTCTTCGTCGGCGTGGGCGACCAGGTGGACGAGGAGCAGATGGAGGAGATCTCCCACGAGACGTATCCGGGCGTGGGCCACCTGTGGTGTCACCGCATCGCCGACCGCATGGAGGAGATGGCGGAGCTGGTGGCGGTGCTGGTGGACGAGACGATGACGGTGGCCGCCGGTGGCACTGTCTACGACGAGCAGGGCAAGGCGCTGAAGTCGTACGAGGGTCGGCTCCCGGCGGTGCTGGAGTTCGACGTTCCGCCGGAGTGCAAGGCGTTCACCCTGGAGGTCGCGGGGCAGCGCTTCACGCAGCCGATTCCGGAGGAGCACGAGGACGAGGACCACCACGAAGAGGAGGAGCCGGTGCGTGCTCCGACTCCCGCTCCCGCCCCTGCCCGCAAGCACGGCGGACACCGCCACTAGGTTTCAGCTTCAGGAAGAAGACGCCATGTCCGAGCAGAAGAAGACCGATGCCCAGGCCGCCCACGTCCACGGACCGGACTGCAAGCATGACCACGGACATGGCCACGGGCCGTCCCTCGCGGCGGTGAAGCCCGCCGCCGCGAAGCCCGTGCTGAAGGGATTGAAAATCATTGGACCCAAGCGCCAGGCGAAGCACGTCCACGGGCCGGGGTGCACGCATGACCATGCCGCGCACGGTGGCGACGGGCATGACCACGCGCACGGTGGCGCTGCGCATCAGCACGGTCCCGACTGCAAGCACGACCACGCGCACGGTGCCGACGCGCATCAGCACGGCCCTGACTGCAAGCACGACCATGGGCATGGTGCCGATGAGCACCAGCATGGTCCGGGGTGCGACCACGACCACGGGAATGCCGCCGCGCATGAACACGGGGCCGGGTGCGACCACGACCACGGGGACCATGGGCATCACCATCATCACCCGAAGCCGAAGCGCGTACGTCCGCCCGGCTACCGCTCGGCGGAGGGCGGAGGCGTGGCGCTCCAGCTCGACCTGGAAGACGCGCTGCCGGGAGAGACGGACGATGCGGGCCGCTTCCGGAAGCTGGAGGCCGCGCTCGAGGCGCACCACGGTGTCATCGATGTGCACCTGCGTCGGGACCAGGGCTACGCGGAGGTTTGCCTCCACTACAACCCCGGGCTGGTGAACCCGGCGGCGCTGCTGACGACGGTGAAGCGCACGGGTGAGCAGGTGGCGAAGCGGTACAAGAGCCACACGTGGTTCGTGCGAGGCATGAGTTCGGCCGACTCAGCGACGGCCATCGAACATGGGCTCGGCAAGCTCCCGGGCGTGCTGTCCGCGAACGTGGCGTACGCGAGCGAGCGGCTCGTCGTCGAGTACGACAGTGAAGACATCTCGCTGAAGGGCATCGAGACCGGGGCGAAGAAGCTCGGCTACACGCTGGAGGTGCCGAGCCACGGCCATGCGTGTTCGCACCACGCGCACGGAGGCGGGCTGGCGCCGCTCCTGGAGATGCCGCTGGTGGTGGCCTCGGGCGTGCTGCTCGTCGCAGGCTGGTTGCTGGAGCGCTTCGCGCCAGTGCCCGCGTTGGTGCCCACTGTGGTGTGGGCGCTGTCCATCCTGAGTGGCGGGTTCTTCGCCATCCGGGGCTCGGTGAAGTCGCTGCTCCAGCTGCGCATCGACATCGAGACGATGATGGTGGTCGCCGCGCTGGGAGCGGCGGTGCTGGGCTCCTGGTTCGAGGGCGCCTTCCTCCTCTTCCTGTTCAGCGCGGGTCACGCGCTGGAGCACCGGGCGATGGACCGTGCGAGGCGCTCCATCGAGTCGCTCGGCGCGCTGCGTCCCGAGGTGGCCCGGGTGCGCAGGGGTGGCGAGCTGGTGGAAGTGCCCGTGGCGCAGGTGCTGCGAGGAGACCGCGTCGTCGTCCGTCCGGGTGACCGCGTTCCCCTGGACGGCATCATCCGCGAGGGAAAGAGCTCCCTGGAGCAGGCCGCCATCACCGGCGAGTCCATGCCCGTCCCGAAGAAGCCGGGCGACGAGGTGTTCTCCGGAACGGTCAACTGCGAGGCGCTGCTGGAGGTGGAAGTCACGCGGCTCTCCTCGGAGTCGGTGCTCGCGCGCGTGGTGGACATGGTGGCCGAGGCCGAGGCCCAGAAGGGGCCGAACCAGCGCTTCGCGCAGCGGCTGGAGCGCACCTTCGCGCCGCTGGTGATGATTGGCGCGGTGGTGTTCCCCGTGGTGCTCGTGCTGATGGGAATGCCGCTGAAGGAGGCGATTTTGCGGGCGGTGTCCCTGCTCGTCGCCGCGTCTCCGTGTGCCCTGGCCATCTCTACGCCGTCGGCCGTGCTGTCCGCGGTGGCGGCGGCGGCGCGAGGTGGAGTGCTCATCAAGGGTGGCATCTATCTGGAGCTGCTCGGGAAGGTGAATGCCATCGCCTTCGACAAGACGGGCACGCTCACGGTGGGCAAGCCGAAGCTGCTCAGCACGGCGCCAGTGGAGGGCGTGACGGACGAGGAGCTGCTCGGAGCGGCGGCGGCGGTGGAAGCGCTCTCAGCGCATCCGTTGGCGCACGCCGTGGTGGAGGCCGCGTCCGCGAGGGGCATCCAGGCTCCGGCTGGAAGCGACATGGAGGCCATCCACGGCAAGGGCCTGCGCGCGAAGGTGGGTGACGCGCTCGTGGACGTTGGGAGCCTGGCCCTGTTCGAGGGGGAGACTGTTCCCTCCGACATCAAGGCGCAGGTGGACCGACTGGAGGAGGCGGGGCAGACGACAATGGTGGTGCGCAAGGCAGGGCGCTACCTCGGAGTGCTTGGAGTCGCGGACACCGTGCGAGCAGGAGCGCGGCATGTCATCGAGACGCTCAAGCAGCAGGGCATTACCCGGACGGTGATGCTGTCCGGAGACAATGCGCGAGTGGCGAAATCCATCGCAGCGCAGGTGGGGCTCGACGAGGCGCGAGCGCCGATGATGCCAGCCGACAAGGTGACGGCTGTGCGTGAGATGGGGCGTCAGGGCTCCGTGGCCATGGTGGGCGACGGAGTCAACGACGCGCCCGCGCTGGCGGCTGCGGCGGTGGGCGTGGCGATGGGTGGTGCAGGTTCGGACGCGGCGCTGGAAACGGCCGATGTGGTGCTGATGAGCGACGACCTGTCCCGCTTGCCCTTCGCGTTGGGCCTGGCGCGTCAGGCCACGGCGGTGATGAAGCAGAACCTGGTCATCGCGCTAGGCATCAGCGCGATACTCATCATCGCGACCCTCTTCGGCCTGACGCAGATCAGCCACGCAGTGGTGTTGCATGAAGGAAGCACGCTGCTCGTCGTGGCCAACGGCCTGCGGTTGCTCGCCGTCAGGCCCAAGGTGATGGGCTCCACGCCCTTGCCGTCGATGGGCATCCAGCCCGTGCCCCGGTGAGCCACGAGAGGTGAGCGACACGAGACTTGTCGCCTGAGATGCACTTCGATGAGCGGCAAGGCAGTTGTCGCGTGAGAGGATTCAAGCGAAGCGATTCAACTCCTGCAAGCGCAGTCTAGACAAGCAACGCGTAGCCAAGACAAACGAGGCCCGCCGTTGAATAGTTGCGTATACCATAGTTCCAATAGCCCAGACACTGGGCAGCCGGCAGTAATCGACCAATTAGTGAGAGCAGGCGCCGCGAACCATTTGGCCGGCCTTCACATAGTCCATACCCTGGTCCTCGAGACAGCACCGAGCCAGGAGTTTTGTTACTAAAGGAAGAAGGGACAGCTCTTTCATCTGTCCCATCGACTGGCTTCGAAATCAGCTCTACTTATGAAGAATGATGAGGGACTCTCGAAGTGGGGGCTTCGCACCAGGAGAAAGATGCTTCCAATGCTGGCCAGAGGCCCGAAGCCCTCTGAGCACATTGACTGAAACCAATAACCAGCCCTGGCGCGTCGCAATGTCTGCGATGATAAGATCGACTGGGATTTCGATTCCATCGTAGGCAGACGTGCTTACCACGATCCATGCTTGGCCTCCTTTCCTGGTCGCACGGTACCCTTCCCGAAGGATGTCCTGCATGTCTTCGAAGTAGGCCTGAACCATGCTCGGGATGCGATGGTCCCACAAGCGATCCGAGCCGTTCAGTCGTTCCAACAGTGGAACAAGCATTGGAGATGCAACATTGATCGGCTTCCGCCAATTGGCCTGAACGTGAGAACGAACGGTGCGCAGTCGAACTTCGTAGAGGTCTTGATTGTCCTGTACAAATCCACCCAGGAACATTTCCGGTCGATATACATCGGTATAGTCGAACGAGTTCAGGTAGGGGGGGGACGTCACTAGGAGATCATGACTTTCGCTTCGGATCCTTCGAATTGACGCCCTAGCATCCCCATGGCGTACCTTTACGGCATTGCGAGGGAGCGGCTGTGCGGTCAAGTCCTCAAAAATGATTCGCGCCCGTTTCTGAAACGAAGCACGCAGATCCTCAGACGAATAGCCGAGGGACTCCCAGTTCTGTCTGTATCGGAGGCATTTCCCGTCAGGCCTAGCATTGCAGCACTCCATTGCGGCCGCCAGCAAAGCAAGTCTAAGGGGCGCATAAGGCCCGGTCCTGCGATCCAACTTAGAGTCGATTGCAGAGAAGCCACGCGCAACGCTCCTATTGAACAACCACCGAGAAGCTCCCTCGCGCTCAGTAAAAGTAGAGACACCTTCCAGCGGAGATCGAACCTCTAGCCTTCCGTTGCCGCACAGGCGATCGATCGTCCGATTGAAGCCCTTCTCTGCCCAAGTACCTGCATAGCATTTCGCGCCGGCTGCGAACGCCAGGAATGGGTTAACCTCAAGCCCTGTTGCTGAGTGGCCCAACCTCGCGGCGGCTACAAGCGAGGTCCCGCTACCTGCGAACGGGTCAAGGAGTCGCAGTCGCCTGCCGCATCCGCGCATCTCCGAGAGCGCCTCTTCAACAAGTTCATCAGAAAACCCTTCTTTGAACTCATACCACCGGTGCCGCGGCTTACTGCGGTTGGGTGTGAAAACGGAAAGTTCTCGACCTACAAAACGATTGTCAAAGTTCGGCTGAATCACTTTGCTTAGGCTTTCTTCTTCCGTCCCTTTGGAGTCGAAGGAGCGCGTCGGGGTGCCTTCCGAATTGTGGGTTTGGGCGCACTTGACGTGGACCCCTTAGGGATAGTCGCAGGCCGCTTTGCCTTCCGAGCTGTTGGCATGGGCACGCTTAGCGCGGCACCCACAGGGCCAGTTGCGGGCCGTTTAGCCTTCCGCGTTGTCGGTTTGGGCGCACTTGGCGTAGAACCCTTAGAAGCAACTGCAGGTCGATTTGCCTTTGCCGCCGACCTACTTGGAGTATCACTCGCAAGAAACACAACATATGGATTTGGACATCGGAGAGGCCGGATCCCATCATCATGCACTGAGTTTGACACGTGCATATCAGAAGGCCGCGCGTCATAAACAACGACGTGCCCAGCCACCAACTGGGGATCATTCTTAAGGTATGTGCCGACCTGAGTAAGCCCTTCATTAATCCTGGGCGGGTGCTTGTACTCTGTCGAAGCATCGTTTTGCCCAAGCCATTTGACCTCAATAACATGACTTCCTGAGGCGGTAACCACGGTAATGTCGGTTGCGTCCTGACCTAAGCCACGGGTTTCGCCAACCACCTTAAGAGCGTCGTTCACATAAGTATTGAGCCACCAGAAAAGCGGTAGATGAAAAATATGTTCCGTCCCTCGCTTCCCCGACAAGAGAACTCTATTTTTCTTGTCCGCCCAGTACTCAAATTGCCGCTCATCTACTATGGCATTTTCGATATGATCATTGAGAATTTTGCCAAAATCCTCAATGGGGCGATTCCACGTAGCAGCCAAGCGGCGGCTGCTCACCTCTGAGGGCTGCCAAAGGGCAACAAGCACACCCTGAACTACGATCCGCGAATACCCACCCGTTGCCGTCAAGACCTCGACAATGCCTTGCTGTTCAGAGCGCTGTGTAATGTCGAGTTCAGAAATCGAGGCCGATTCAGCCTGAACCAATCTTAGCTTGAAATCTACCGTAAATCTGTTCAGAGCTGACGAGGCGGCAATCGTTGCGCTAGTAAGCGTCGCTGAACCAGCCCCGGTCGGAAGCAGCGCAATGGAGTAATCATGCTTAACGATCCCCCGCGCACTCTCTGTAAGTTTTCGCAATAGATCAAAAAAGGACTGAGTGGCGTCGAAGTCTAGGTTAAGGCGGCTTCCGACCTTAGTGCCCAGTTCCCCCAATACCGCCTTGAGGGCCAACTGCTGATCAATTGTGAGACTCAAGCCCGCCTCCTCTTGGCGTTGAAGTCCTGCGCTTCGAGTAGGCATCCAAGTAGCGAAAGAAGACGTCGGCAACAACGTCCTCGCTGACTCGAAAGTTGGGCCAGCCCGTCTCAAGCGCTTCGCATATTATGCTAACAAGCTCGCGAGTAGACGCATCGAAAGCAGTTGCAGGTGAGAGTTCTTGACCATACCCAGCCGATGCTCGTTCGACAAATGTAGGCTCTGCATAAACTAGCTCACGAAGCCGTGCCCACCCGATCCGGTCGACTCGTCGAGCAATAGATTCTCCGGCTCGAAACCTGCGGTCCAACAAACTCGTTTGACGAAGAGCACCAACCCAACGGCTTCCGTCGGCCGTGAGTCGATATCGGGCCTGGACGCCTCCGCTGCTATGGCGCTTGACCGCTTCGATCCTAACGAGCCCCCGAAAGGCAAGGCAGTCGACCGCATCTTGAATGGCCCAATCGTAGGGCCCGTGGAAGTAGGTCCGATGCGACTCAGCGGGAGAAAGCGTTTCAAACACTCCCCCCAAGGCATCAAGCAGATAAATATACTTCTGCAACTGAAGCTTCCCTAGTGACTGATTAAACGCGCCCGCCGACGCAAGTGTCACACCGACATCACGCATTCGCAGCGCAATCCGAGTTGATCTCACTGTGGACCTCATGTCTTCGGCGAGTGCTTCCGCAGACCATTGACTGCCGCCTTGTGGACCTTGCTAAGGAGTCCATAGTCCAGCAGATTGAGCACTCGTTGTCGGGTTTGCTCCGGATTGATTTCGCCCAGGAAATGATGATACAGCCCATGTTCTTGAATATTCGCTGTCAACACGACTGAATGGCGCTCTTTGGCGAACTTGGTGAACATGGTTGCCACATTCTGAACGTAGCTCATGTCCAAGGCGTTTTCCGGCGTCTCACATAAGAAGGTTCCAGGCTCCCCAGATAGTCTTCGACTAAGGCTGATGAAGGCCATACGAAGCGCAATATCGAGGAAGAACTGCTGTGCTTCTGAACAGGACTCCGGCTGCTGCCGGACGACACCATGAAAGCACGGAACCAATTGCTCAAGGCGAAACAGCCTGTCGCTGTTTTTGACATCTACGAGTGTGCATTCGTACCCAAGGAATGCAGTGGCGTATTCAGCATACAACTCGCGCAATTCTTCGAGGCGATCCGCTATGCCCGTCTTAAAGCCAATGCCGTTCACTTTAGGAACGGACGCGACGTAGGGGCCTGCGGGAGCGTGCTCGACGGACCGGGCGGGGACGCTTCCGTGGGTAGCTGCTCATCTTGATTTTCACCGCACGCGGATACCGTCTGT
>NZ_JAKCFA010000041.1 GCF_024198215.1 Myxococcus qinghaiensis | reverse complement strand
CTCGCTTCGAACTCCTCCGCGACGCGCACCCACTCCGGCTTCTCAGCTCTCTTCTGCATCCGTCGAGGGATGACCTGCCCCGCTCATCCCGGCAACGCCCGCAGCACGTCGTCCGTCGGACGGATACGCTTCAACGGACGCTTTCGCCTCAACATCGAATGGTTTCCTCATGACGCAAGCGCTCAGGAACCGCCGCCCCCTCCTCCGCCCGTCGCGCCGCCCCGCCCCTCCACACGCGTCAGCAGGCCGGCGAGGCCCTCGAAGCTGGCGTTGCCCACCTGGTGCAGGCCAAAGCCCCAGAGGAACGCCGTCATGCCCGCGCCGAAGCCGCCCCACGTCGGTGAGAAGACGTTGAGGAGCTGCAGGCCCAGCACCACCGCCACGCCCGTGAGCAGCGCCAGCAACGCCAGCTCCACCACCCACAGGTGACGCGGCGACGGCAACGGCACACCCTCCAGCGCACTGAAGCCACCCGCCGAGTCCGCGTCCTCGCTCGAAGGAGCCTCCGGCAGCGTCGGCAGGCTGCCGCCCGTGGGCGCGCTGGCGGCGGGAACCCCAGGCGCGGTGGGCGCGGAGAAGCTCAGCGCCTCATTCCCCGTGGGAACTCCCAGCCTGCCACTCATGCTGGTGCTCTGCGGACTCGGGTAGGCCTGGAGCGCCATCGCCGCCTTGTCCACCTTGTAGTCCGCGTCCTGCAACGTCTCCGGCTTCAGCGCGAGTTGCGCCTCGTTCAGCAGCGAGTCGATGTGCCCCAGCTCATGCAGCTCGGAGTCCGTGGTAGCCGTGCCGCGCTTGCCCGTCACCTCCGCGCGCAGCGCTTCGATTCGCTTGCGCACCTGTCCCGTCTGCGCGTGGTGGAGGAGGTCTCTCGCTTCGCGGTACTTCGCCGCGGCCTCGTGCGGAGACTCCGCCCCCAGCGCCAGCATCGCCTCGCGCAGCTTCGCCTCCGCGCTGTCCAGCTCCACCTTCTGCGCGTCGCTGGCCGTGCTCCTCGCCTCCGCCAACGCCTCGCGCAGCTCCTGCAAGAGCCGGAGCACGTAGTGCGCATACGCGCCCTGGTACAGCCGGAAGCCCTCGTCCACGCTGACGTCCGCGCGCGCTCGCGCCTGCTTCAGCCTGTCCTTCACCTCCGCGGTCAGCTCCCGCCACTCCTCCTGCGTGAAGCCCCGGGGATTGCGCGGCGAGGCCACCGCCAGCGACAGCTCCCCGCAGAGGACGTCGAAGTAGGAGCGCCGGGCCCGCTCGAACCGCAGCCGCGCCGTCGCCAGGTCTCCCTCGTCCAGGGACGCACGCACCTCCTGGAGCAGCGGCAACAGCTCGTACATCAACCGGAAGCCCAGGCTGTCATCCTCCCCCATCTTCTGCGCCAGCGTGCGCGCCTGCGTCTCCAGCTCCGCCAGCTTCGCCTTCAGCCCCGCCCGCGCCAGCTCCTCCACGTTCTGCTGGCGCAAGCCCTTGAGCTGCTCCTCCAGCCGCTCCGCCGGCACATTGCCCAGGCGCAGCGACGTCTCCGCCTCGTCCAGCAGCTTGCTCGCCTGCGCCGGCCGCAGCTCGCTCGGAAGTGCGTGCAGCTCGCGCGTGCCCGCACACCACGCCTCGTACAGCCGCAACTCCGGCTCCACTCGCGCCAGCTCCGCCTCCGCCACCCGGCCGCCTCGCAACGGTCCGCGAATCCTCGAGACAATCGCGTCGATGCGCGCGCGCACCTCCAGCCCCACCCGCCGCCCCTCCGCGTCCTGGCCGTTGAGCAGCTCCGCCGCCTTCTGCCTCAGCGCCTGCGCCCGATGCAGCTGCTGCGCCCGGGGCCGGATGTTCTGCGTGTACAGCCGCACCCCATACGAAGACACCGCGCCCGCCGCGATGAGCAGCGCGCCCCACAGCCAGGGCGTCCTCACCCAGACGGTGAAGGGCTGCTCCACCGCCACGCCTTGCGGCACCGCCATCCGCACCGTGCCCGTGTACTCGCCCGGCCCGTCCAGCCCGCGCAGGTGCAACAACAGCGTGCCACTGCCATTCGCGGACACCTGCACCACGGAGTCCGCCAGCGACAGGTCCAGGTCCTTGCCGTCCTTGCCGCCGCCCTCCAGGAAGAAGTGGGAGCCTCCGAAGCTCGGCTGCACCAGCGTCGCCCCCAGGTCCGGCGCCTTGTGCTGGAGCTGGAGCAGCCGGGGCGCGCCCACCTTCCCCGTCACGCCCGCCGTCTCCTTGAAGGGCAGCCGCACCGTCGCGTCCACCGTGCCCAGGCCCCAGCCCGACGCCGCCACCGCGGGTGACGTCGCGATGAACTGCACCGCCGGCACCGCCTGCGTCCGCGTGACGACGAGCGCCGTCGTCTCTCGCCCGCTCGCGTGCACCAGCACCAGCTGTCCCGTGTAGTCCCCCGCCGCCGGCAGCTTCCCGGACACCTCCAGGTACAGCGGCGCCCTCGATGAGATGGACGGCGAGATGGACGGCAACGTGCCCGCATCCCCGGCGCTCGCGGCCTCGCGGACCACGGCCGTCAGCGTCACCTGGGAGCCATCGCTCGCCTGGAGCGGGTCCACCAGCACCGTCACGCCGCCGGGCAGCGCCTCCTCCACGCCCGCGTCACCCGGTGGCGGAGACAACAGGTCCACGCGCAGCACCGTCCGGAACTCCTCCGACGTCGTGCGCATCTTCACCTCGTTGTTGGCCGTGGCCCCGGCCACGCGCAGCCGCGTCTGCGCCAACGCGACGCTCGACGACGCGGAGAGCACCACGAGCAACCCCAGGCGGAAGAGACCCCGGGCACGGCGGCAACGGGCATCGAGGACGAACATCCACCGACGATAACAGGCGCGTCCCCCGCCTCCAGTTCACTCCCAGCCCAGCAGCGCCTTCACCTCCCGGGACAGGCTCCGGCGGATGGTGTCCGTGGGGATGCCCTCGTTGTGTCCCGTGGAGGACGGCATGCGCGGCCCCCCGCTGTGATGCAGCGCGGCCAGACGCAGGTCCTGGGTGAAACACGGCGCGCCGGAGGACCCGGGGCTCGTGGACGTCCGATAGGACACACGGGTGCGCGACGCGTTGACGGCCAGGAACTCGTCCAGCGCCACGCTCATCGGCTGCCCCTCCGGATGTTGGACGATGAGCGCCAGGCTGCCCAGGATGATGGGCACCTCCACCTCGGGCAGCTCCAGCCAGCCCCGGGGCTCGTCCTCCACCGGCTCCTCGCCCGGCGCGCCCTCCACCTGGAGGAAGGCGTAGTCCAGCTCGTCCACCGTCGCCTCGCGCGGCCGGGGGTGCATCAGGTCCGCGGGGCTGTACGAACTGCGCGCGATGCACCGCTTCACCGCGTACCGCGTCCCGGACTGGAGCAGTGTCCGGTCCGGCAACACCTTGTGGTCGAAGCGCACGCGCAGCGACTCCAGGAGCCGGTTCTCGATGACGTGGAAGTTGGTGAGCACCACGTTGCGCGACACCAAAAACCCCGTCCCCAGGGACGCGCCCAGCACCGGCTCCACCCGACACACGCGCCGCTCAATCGCGGCGAGCCTCCGGCGCCACCCGTCCGCACCACCGTCCTCCGCCCAGGAGCCGACGATGCGCTCCAGGCTGCGACGCGGAATGCTCCGCTGCACCGAGGCGAGGTAGCCCTGCATGAAGCGATGCAGCCGCGGGTGCCGGGGATGGGCGCCGTGCATGCCCGTCACCAGCTCTCGCGTCCACCCTTCCGACTCCGCGCGCTGGATGAGGCCCGTGGCCCGCTCCCTCGGGCCGCCCGTTGGGACGAGCACTTCCAAATCCCGGTGGCACACCGAGGCCACCACCCGGCGAAGGTCCTCCACCGAGGGAAACGCCCCCAGCATCGCCAACAGCAACTCGTCTCGTTCCGCGCCGTCGAGCTCCATGGTGTCACCCGTGAAGAACCGCTGACGAAGCCTTCTCCGGCCTGCCGACGCTGCCGTGAATCTTCCGTATTCTCCGAGCGGATGCCCAGGGGGTAGCCGCGCTTCTGCCCTGACGTGCTGGTTCCAGAAGCCCGTGAGCGGACACTCGTTACCGGGCCGCGTGCAACACGGCCCCGGTCCGAAGTCTTCGAGGACCCCGCCTCAGCGCACCGCCCACGTAGCGGGAGGTACGTAGGAGACGAGGTCCGGCCGCTCCATCACCCGCAGCGACGAAGCGCCCGCCTGGAGCGTCCCCGCCAACGTGGGGATGACACGGAAGCGCGCCTGGAAGGTCTCCCCCTGGCCTCGGGCAGGCAGCTTCAGCGTCACCGCGCCGTCCTCGGAGGTCCACGACGAGACACTCCCCGACGCCACCAGCGCGTCCAGGCTGGCGGGGTCCACCTGTACGCCCGCCGGCAGCCCGTGCCGCAATTCCAGCACCAGGCCCGAGGGCGTGGAGGCCTGCACCGTCACCTCCACGGGCTGCCCGACTCGCGCCTCCCGGGGCGAGTCCACGGCCAGCTCCAGTCCGCCCTGCGACTCCTGCTTCCACGGCACGGCGGCGGACAGCGCCAGCGCGAAGCCCAGGCCCGGCACCGCGGGCTCCGCGCGCACCGTCCAGGCATGCGCGCCCGCCGAGCCCGTCGCCGGGGCCTCCAGCGCCAGCACCTCGCGCAGGGCCTTCGCGTCGTACGTGCCCTCGGCCACGGGCTTGCCGTCGCGCTCCAGCACCACGCGCACGCTCGCGGGCAGCGGCTCCTTGAAGAGCGACACCACGGCCTTGAGCGCCAGCCGGTTCGTCCGGCCGCTGCCCCAACCGCGCGCCGGCCCGTAGCCCGCGAGCAGCGACGCGCCCAGGTCCGCCAGCGGCGCCTTGTCGTCGCCCTCCAGTCCCAGCACCGCCAGCGCGGTGGCCTCCGCCTCCGAGGGCACCTCGCCATCGGCCGCCACCACGCCCTCATCCACGGGCAGGTACGCGGCGCCGTCCTCGCGCGTCTTCAGCGCGTCGCGCACCTGCGCCCGCAGCGAGTCCCGCAGCGCGCCCTTCACGATGCCGCTCGCCAGCAGGGACGCCGCCGTGTAGCCGTCCTTCACGTGCTCCCGGTTGCGCTCCAGCGCGCCCGACGCCAGCGCCGTGAAGCGCGCCGCGCGCCTCTGGCCCGCCGGTGTCCCGGACGCCGCCACCACCGCGCGCGTGCAGTCCGCCGTCGCCACCAGCAGGCGCTGCAACGTCCAGCCGTCGCCACCCTGGCACGTGCCATCCGGACGCTGCGCTCCGACCACCCAGCCCGCGAGCCGCTCGCCCAGTCGCGCCAGCACCGGGTTGTCCGGGTGGAGCAGCGTGCCCTCCACCAACAGCGTCGCCGACACCACGTCCGGCGTGCGCCCCAGCCGCAGCGCGCGCTGTGTCGCCTGCGCCACGAGGACGCGCACCGCTTCCGCGTCCACCAGCCCCCCCGCCGACTCCGGCGGTGACGCCACGCGCCCGCCCTTCGGCGACAGGGCCGCCTTCAGCACCTGGGCCGCCTGGGGCTCGCCCAGCGCCGTCAGCAGCTCCGGCGCGCGTCCAGCCAGCATCAGCGCATACGCCACGTCGTCCGAGCCACCGCGAGCCCCCGCCGACGCCAGCTCCGAGCGCAGCACGCCGAGCCCGCCCGGATACACCTGGAGCCGCACACGCTCACTGCCCGCCTGTGCGTCCGCGGCGCCCGTGAGCGTCAGCGTGCGCGGCGCGGCCAGCGTGCCGCTCCACGCCTGGACCACGGGCCTGCCGGTGGGCCACACGTCCAGGGGCTTCTCCACGCTGTCCGCGTCTCCCAGCGCCGCGCGCACCGCGATGGGCCCGGGTCCCGACACGCGCACCGTCACGTACTCCACCACGCTGCCGCGCGCGGGCACGCGCACCGTGCGCGCGGTGCCATCCACCGTCGCGCCCGTGGCCTCCACTTTCAGCGACGTCTCCACCGCGGCGTCCGTCGTGTTCACCACCTGCACCGGCACGCGCACGGAGTCGCCCGCGCGCAGGAAGGGCGGCAGCACCGGGTCCACGTACGTGGGCAGCGTGCCCGCGAAGCTCGTCACCGCCCCGGCCTGGGCACCCGTGCGCGAGTGCGCCAAGGCCAGCACGCGCCAGCGGGTGAGCCGGTCCGGCACGCGCACCGGCAGCGTCGCGCTACCGGACTCGTCCGTCACCACCAGCGGCTCGAAGAGGAACGTCTCCGGGAACCACGCGCGGCTGGGCGCTCCCACGGCCTGCGGCTTCTGCTCGCCATTGCCGCCCTTGAAGCCCGCTCCCCCTTCCGTCTTCTGGGCAAAAGAGTCCTTGTCGTCCGCTTCCGGCGCGGCCCCTCCCATGGGGGGCGCCGCCATCACGGGCGCCGCGGCCAGCTCCTGCTCGGCTCCGCCCCTGAAGAGCATGTCCGACGACCGGTCCATCAGGGCCTGGCCTGGAGGTTCGAACTGGCCTGACAGCGCGGACGAGGACGCGCCGAAGAGCTTCCGGAGGTTGTCCCCGAACAGGGTCACCAGGAGCACGAACCCCACGACGACACACACCGCCCCGACGACGATTTTGCGAATCACGGCGCCTCCCGGGCGACCCACGCGTTCCAGTTCTCCACGTCCTCTGGCAGTCGCGTCCCTCGCGACACCACCGCGCGCGGGTCCGTCAGCTCCAGCAACTCCCGGGGCAGCCGCGACAACCGCAGCTTCTGGCCGAAGGCGTCCTTCACCTTCTCGCCCCGCTGCTCACACGACGCCAGCGCCTGGGTCCACAGCTTCGCGAGCCCCGCCGGGTTCAGCGTCTCACCCTCGGGCGCCTTCTCCTCCCAGTCACGCACCTGCGCGTGCAGCTCCGCGAGCACCGCGTAGAAGGGCTCGGTCAGCTCGGCCTCCGGATCGAAGGCTCCGCGTGCGCTCGCGCTCGCGCGCACCTCCGTCTCCTGAAGCGTCGGCACCGTGCTCACGCGCAGGAGCGCCGCGGCGGCCGCGTTGGAGCCCCGGATGCGTCCTTGCGCAAGCGCCACGCCATCCAGCACCCCGAAGGCGGGCTCCGACACCGATGGCGCGGGCCTCACGCTCGCCAGCGCGTCGCCACCCGGCAACGGCACCAATTGGCTCAACGTCTCGTCCACGCCGAAGAGGCCCACCGCCGCGGGGCCGTCCTTCCCATCCACACGCGTGCGCACCTGGAGCCGCGCCAGGTCGCCAGGGGCATAGGCCGGCTTCTCCGACGACACCTCCACGGAGAGCTGCGCGCGCGGCGCCACGTACACCCGCGCCAGCGCCCCCATCCACGAGGTCTCCGCCCAGCCCTCGAAGTCCGCGGGCAGCCGGAAGCGCGCCGTGGTGGAGCCCTTCTCCAGCTTCGCCACCAGCTTCTCCTTGCCCACCGAGAGCCACAGCTCCTCGGGCAGCGAGCCCTGGTAGTCGGGGCCGCGCATCAAATCGATGCGCACCTCCTCGCCAGCCTTCGCCAGCACCGGCGTGGCGCGCAGGCGCAGGGGCGGCAACGTCGCCGGGCGCAACACCCACTTCGTGTCCCCCACCGGCTTGCCGTCCACCTTCGCCGCCACCTTCAACTCGTAGCCCAGGAAGGTGGTGGCCTGCGGCGGACTGCCACTGCGAGAGCCATCCACTCCCGGATGCGCGGTGAGGAAGAGGACGCCCATCGCCTCACCCTCCTCGCTGTCCTCCACGGCCTTCCAGCGCGCGAAGCGCTCCTGGATGCAGGCCACCGTCGCCGCGCCAGGTCCGCCGCTCACCCACGGCAGCGCAGACCAGGACAGCGACACCTCCCGCTTCGCCCCCAGTCGCCACGTCAGCGCCGCGGGCAGGTAGCTGCTCGTCGCAAGCCCCGCTGGCAGGCACGTGCGCGCGTCCCTCGCGGCCGACTCCAGCGCGCCCATCAGCGGGGTGGCGGAGCCGAAGGCGGGCTCCACCCGCGTCTCCAGCCGGGGCATTCCCCAGTCCCGCACCGTCAGCGACAGCGACAGCACCCGCTCCTGTCCCGGGGGCAGCGTGCGCGCGCGGATGACCTGGGCCAGACACGCCGACAGCGCGTCTCCGGTGCTCACGACGTCCGTCACCGAGCCGCCCGCGCCCACCCGCACGCCCAGCTCCACCAGGCGCTGGCCGTCGTTCGGCAGGACGAAGCGCGAACACGGGAAGAAGGACGACACCCAGCCCTCCACCGCGAGCCGCTCCTTCAGCGTCGGTCCGCTGCCCGCTTCCATCAGGTTCTTCAGCTGCGCCAGTCGCACCGGAGGCGGCGGTGGAAGCCGGCGCACCGGCAGGGGCGGCACCACCACGTTGACGGGCGGGCCCGGGTCCAGCTGGAAGGCCGCCACGCCGTCCTCATCCGTCACGCCGCGCACGCCCTCGTCCCGAGCGTCCCACGCGCGAGTCACCGTCAGCTCCGCCCCCGGCAGCACCCGCCCGTCCGGCGTGGTGGCGCGCAGGTAGACGCGGTTGCTGAAGCCGTCCACCAGCCCGTCCTCCAGCTCCGTCACCGAGGAGATGGCGAGCGCGTCCTCGGAGAGCAGCAGCGCCGCGCCGCCCACCACCCGGTCTCCGGCGGCGTCCTTCGCCGATACACTCGCGGACAGCGTCACCTGGCCCCGCAAGTCATCGGGCACGCGCGGCAGCGTCACGCGGAAGCGCCCCGCCGCGTCCGTGCGGGCCCTGGGGGGCAGTCCTCCCGAGTTCCATTCCGGAGGCGGCGGCCACTCCCCGGAGACGTTCCACCCGAGCTCCACCTCCGCGTCCGTCACCGGAGCGCCCGACGCGTACACCACCTGGCCCTCCAGCTCGGGCGTCTCCCCCGCGCGCCAGTAGGGCCGGGGGCTGGACGCCTCCACGCGGAAGCGCGGCAGCGTGAAGGGCTTCACCTGGAACGTCGCCTGGGCCTGGGTGCTCCCGCTGCTCCACACCAGCGTCCACTCACCCACGGGCGCGCCCCGGTCCAACGGGAAGCCGCCGGCCACGACACCCCACGGCCCCGCGGGTGCCCGCTCCTCCAGCACCGTCTCTCCCGTCGCGTCCCTCAGGAACCACGTCCCGGGCCGCCCATCCAGCGGAGACAGGTCCTTCGCGCGCAGCACCACGGCGCGGAAGCGCACCTCGTTGCCGGGCTCGTACAGCGGCCGGTCCGTCAGCACGTGCGCCACCGCCGGCGCGTAGAGGGGCAGCGCCGCCTCCACCGTGTCCGTGCCCAGCGGCGTGGTGAGCCGCGCGAGCAGCTTGTAGTCGCCGTCCGGCACCTCGGGCAGCTTCACCTGGGCCGTCAGCGACTCATCGGGCGAGCGCGTCCACGGGAAGTCCTTCTCGGGCGCCAGGGCCGTCTGCTTCCCCTCGGCATCCACCAGGAACAGCTCCGCCGAGCCCCGGCGCACCCTCGCGCTCATGAGGTTGCCGTGTGCGTCCGGCGCATGGGCGTCCGCCCAGACGACCACGTTTCCCGCGAGCCCGCGCCCCAAGGCAAAGGCCTCCACGCCCACCGTCTGGCGGAACTGCCCGTCCGGACACTGGGGCACCTTCACCCCACGCAGCACCCAGGCGGACAGACACACGTCCCACGCCGCGAAGGCCCAGACGCCCACCAGCAGCAAGGCCGCCAGTCCCCCTCGCTTCGCCCCACGGCGCAAACCCTCTGTCATGCATCCTCCCTGAAGCCGCACTCTATGTCGGGATGCCTCCTGGCTGCCGAGGCCCCCTTCTTCGCGTGGCCGCCGCCGGTGCGATAGCGTGCCGCGCCCCATGCCTTCGTCGCCCAATCCCCGTGTGTCCCGTCCTCCCCCGGATGCCCTGCCCTCCCGGCTGGAGACACTGCTGGAGTCGCTCACGGACCGGCACCTCGCGGACCGCCTCACGCACGTCCACCGCGCCGCGGCCGTGGCCATCGACCGGCTGGGCCACCTGAGCATCGCCAAGTACGAGCCCACCTCCCTGGAGTCGGACGGCGGCGCGGACCTGGCCCTCTGGGAGACCATGGCCCCGGCCATTGGCGACACCCTCGTGGGCGTCAACCAGCTCGTCAGCGCCATCCACCAGCAGTTCCCCCCGCCCGCCCGCGCCGCGAGCACCACTGACACCGGCTGGGCCCCTCCCCCCGCCAGCTCCGACGAGCGGCTGGCGCAGGAGGTGGAGGTGGTGCTCCACGCCACCGCGGAGCGCTTGTCCAAGCGGGTGTCGGAGCTGGGCCAGCAGATGCGAAAGCCGGAGGTCGTCAGCGACCGCTGGACGCTGATGGCCAAGCTGCAGGCGTTCCGCGCCGACTTCCGCGTGCGAATCGGCGACCTCGTCTACCTGACGGCCGCGGCCTTCGAGGACGTGCGCCGCGAGGACGTGGTGCCCGGCTACGTGCACCAGGTGGGCGCGCGCTCGGCGCTGCGCGGGGCGGCGGCGGACCTGCGCCGCTCGCTGCAAGGACGGCTGGAGCGCGCGACGAAGGCGGAGGCCCCGTCACGGCCCGCGCTGGCCCGACAGATGGCGGAGAGCGTGTCGGCCTTCATCACCCTGCCCGCCTCGGTGGCGCTGCGCACGCCGCAGAAGCACCACGTGCTCACCTTCCGCGCGAACCTCCAGGAGGCGGCCGGACAAGGCGAGCTGGCGGCGGACGTGCTGCCGTCGCTCGTCGAGCCCGTCCTCTCCTTCCTGGATGAGGCCATGGACGAGGTGACGCGCACGTGGCTCATCGTGCATGACCGCGAGCTGTGGGCGTCGTGTGGCGCGAAGCTGGAGCAGGCGGACATGCACCTGACGCTCGGCTCGCCGGGCGCGGCGCGCGTGCTGGCGGACGCGGTGGAGACGGCGGCGGCGCTGTACGGCCGCTCGGCGCCGTTCGACGGCTTCCTGCGCAAGGCGCGACAGGAGGCCGCCGAGGGACTGGACGAGGCGAACTCGCTGGGGCTGCTCGAGCGCTTCCGGGAGCGCCTCGCGGCCTTGCCCTTCAGCTAGGTGGCGCGCGCCTACTTCTTCGTGTCGGCGGGCAGCGCGGGAGGCTCGGCCTTCGGCGGCAGCACGCGCAGCTCGTTGAAGCGCTCGGCCAGCGTCCCGGGCGTCATCTCCTCCTGCCACTGCTTGGGGTTGGTGTTCCAGCCGAAGTCCGCCGGCACCTTGCCGCCCCCCTGGTTCTTGTAGCCAATCATGTCCGGGAACAGCGTGGACCAGCGGCCCGCGGGGTCCGGCTCCTTGGTGATGTACTGCCGGTTGGCGGGGATGAGGAAGGGCTTGCTCGCGTCGCTCATGGCGCAAAGCCTCCCCGAAACCCGCCCGCAAGGGTAGTGGGAAGCCACGGTGAAGGCGCCTGGAGGCCCGGTCCCCGCCCATCCCCGCTAAACGAAGCCCTCAGGCGGCCTTCCGGGCCTTCCCCCGGCGCACGGGGGGCAGCACCCGGGGGCCCATGGCGAAGACGGCCGCGAAGAAGCGCGCCTGGGCCTCGCTCCGGTAGCGGTAGCGCCGCACCTCGCCCTCCGACGTGACGACCTCCACGCCCCAGCCCTTCTTCTCCTCGCTCACGTCCACGCGCTCCACGCCGCCGCCCATGCCGTCCCCCTCGGTCTTCCTGACGCCTTGGAGATCAATCCACGTGCCAGTCAGGCCACGAGGATGCCCGGGGTTGCGGTGTCCACCGGACGTCAGTCGGGTGCGAGTCGGTAAGGAATGCAGGCCGGGCCCGCCTGCCCGCCTGCTTGGAGGGGACATGGGGGCATGCCCTACAGGGGCAGACCCGACGACCAGGGACGGTCTGCTTGTGTCGCGCGATTCCTGCGTTAACTCAGAAGCATGACTGAATTCGAGAGCAACCTCGGCGAGCGATTCGCCGAATTCGTCCTTCCCGACGGCTGCGTGCTCTGTGGCGGAGCGGTGAACGTGCGCGCCAGCCCCGCCGGGGCGCACAGCTACTGCGCCCATTGCCACTGGCTGTCCAAGCCCCACATGCGCGTGAAGGACAACGGCGTGGAGCTGTCCTTCGGCATGGCGGCGACGGCCTGACCTCCCTCGCGCGTCGAGCCCCGTGAGGCTCGGCGCGCCACCTCACTTCACCTCAGACCTGGCTCAATTCGCCGAGCAGGCCCAGACACCCTGAATGGTGCAGAAGCAGTTTCCGACCCGCCGGTTGATGCAGCACGAGCGCGTGCCGCTGCCCGCGGGAGCGCAGGGCTTTCCCGCCACCGTCGAGCAGGCGCTTTGGGGCTGCAGGCAGATGGAGGGCAGGGAAATCGGGCAGATGTTGTGGAATCCATCGCACTCGACGGACTCCCCTGGATAGGTGTTGCACGTGTTGCCCTGGCACGACACCGTCGTCCCATTGGGACACGTCGTCGTACACGTGACGAGCGCGCTCTCCTCCTGTGCGAGGGGCTCCTGCGCCTCGACGGCATCGGTTCCACCACAGGCCAGCAGACCAGACACGACCAGCGCCGACAGCACCGTCAGGGACAGCTTCATGGGGGAGCTCTCTTTCAGCGAAGGATGGGCCTTGGCCCATCACGCACACCGTGCGCGCTGGAGAGGGATTGAAGCATGACCCGCGTGGGCTTTGTCAGACGTGGGCCCGGAACCCACCGCGGCCTCCGCCATTCCATTTCATTATTTCGGGCAGAGTGGACCCCAGCTGGAGCCACCACCCGGGCCTCACCTGCGCGGAGCTTCGTCGAGACCGGGGCCTTCGAGGGTACGCCCTGAGTCGGTCGCCTCGCGCGCCGGCGCGGGAGGCAGGCCCTGCGCGGAGAGCAGCAGGGACAGGAGCGCGGCCTGCTCGGTGTCGCCGAGCACGTGAATCGTCTCCGGCAGGCTGAGGGAGACGGAGGTCGGCTCACCGTCCGCGTCGGGCTGACAGGTGCGCCAGCCGGTGTAGCGGCCTCCGGCCACCGTCATGGAGTAGCTGCAGCCGCCCACGTCGCCGGAGATGCCTACCGGGGAGAGGACGAGCGAGGTGGGCCAGTTCGCGAGCTCGCCATCCACGCGCAGGCCCGGCTCGGAGGCCATGCGGGAGAGCTCCAGTCGACTGTCCTCCACGCCCACGCGTCCGACGATGGGACCGGTGCGCCAGCGCAGGTCCACGTCGCCGCCGCGCAGCTGGCCCTTGAGTGAGGTAGCGGTGCGCCGCAGGGCGAAGCCGCCGCCGCGCACGGTGTCGCGGCTCAGGGACACGGTGAGGGACTGGTCGCCCACCTGGAGGCGGATGGGACCGCCGCGCTCGGAGGCGGCGAGCTGCGCGCTGGCGGGCGTGGCGAGCCCGAGCGACAGCAGCACCGCGCTCAGCGTGCCGAGCGCTCCTCGGGGTCCGGATTCAGGGCGTGACACGGAGACACCTGCCTTTCCTCTGGGCACTGGAGGAAAGGTAGGGTCTCAAGCCCGGGGCGGGCATGGCCTTGCGCCCCGGGGGCTCGCATGGAGGGACGTGGGGCGGAGGGGCTTAGTGGAGCCCATCAGCGCCAGGGGCCCCGCCGGCCACGAGCGAGGGGTCGTCCTTCTTGCGCTCCTGGACGTCCCAGGTGTCGCCGTCCTCGAAGCCCCACTCGTCGACGTCGACGCGATAGTTGCGGGGCGAGAGGATGCGTCCCCGGCAGATGCGCTCCGGCCAGTTGCCCTGGTCCACGGAGCGGTCCGCGCGGGAGAGCAGCTCGCGCATCAGCCAGTCGGGGACGATGGCGCGGTCCGACGGGTAGGCGAAGCGGAAGACGAGCAGGTGGGAGAGGAGGACCTCCCAGTAGCGGTCGAAGCGTCGCAGCAGCCGCTCCCAGTCGAACGTGGGGCCGACCTTGAGGAGCAGGTGGGTGAGCTCGTGGCCGTCGAAGCGCTCGCGCTCGAGGACGAACGCCTTGCTCCAGAAGATCTCCTCGGCGGGAGGGACGCGGCACGGGCAGCCCAGCACCTGGGCGGGGACGGAGTGCGCGAACCACGCCTCGTCGATGCCGGTGATGCCATTGCCGGAGCTGTAGATGAGGTCGACGAGGAAGTCCGCCCAGAAGGCCTTGTGGAGCCAGCCGTGGACCTCGCTCTCGGTGCGCCACTCATTGCGCGTGAGGAGCTCGATGGCGCGGTCCGCGTCCTTGCGGTGGAGGAAGAGGTCCAGGTCCTTGGTGTCGCGATAGATGCCCGTGTAGTGAGCGAAGGCATAGGCGCCGCCCACGAGGAAGGGGATGCCAGCGTCGGAAAGCAGTTGGATGGCGTAGGTGCGCGCGCCCAGCTCCGCCACGGAGCGCCGCACTTCCATCCGCCTCGGGTCTCCTCCGGGTGCCCCGGAGGCCTTCGGTGGTTGCTCGGCCATGAGGGAAGATAGGTGGGCAGAGCCGGCACGTCAGCGAGCCGTCCGCGTACCCGCCCGAAGGGCAGCCGAGCAGGCGTGAGACCGCCTCAGTCGGCTGACTCGTCCGCGGGGGCGGCTGCGGCCTTGGCGGCCAGGGACATCGGGTAGATGGCGCGGACGTTGACGCGGTAGTGGTAGGCCACGAGATAGGGCTCACCGTTGATGAGAATGAGCACCTGGCGCGGAGGCTCGGGCTGACTGTCGACCCAGGCCCGCGCCTGCTCGACTGTGTCGAAACTGGTGACGGGTGGGGGCAGGTAACGGAGGTCCTTGTCCCGGAAGTAGACCACGTTGAAGTACTCGTCCCCAATCAGCGCCTTGGAGCCATTGAGCGGGGCCGGATGCGCACGGAGCCAGGCCATCGCGTCCTCACCGCACCACCCACAACATCAGCGGCGCGGTGACGAAGGACAACGGAATCCCCACGCCCACCATCAGCACGGCCAGCTCCGGGTCCAGTCGATGCTCGGCCGCGAGAATCGCCGCGCTCACCATGGGCGCCATCGCCGCCTGGAGCACCGTCGCCTGCACCACCACCGGCGACAACCCCGGCAATGCCCACAGCCCCAGCATCACCACGCCCGGCACCAACACCAGCTTGTAGAACAACCCCAACGACAACGCCGGCAGCCGCGCCCTCACCCCCGACAGCCGCAACTGCAACCCCACCGAGAACAACGCCAGCGGCGTCAACAACGCCCCCAGCCGCTCCAGCACCGACTCCACCCAGACCGGATACCCCACCGGCCGCAACAGCAGCGACACCACCAACGCCACGAACGGAGGGAACGTCGCCACCTTCCTCGCCAACTCGCTCAGCGGCAGCCCCGCCCCCGCGCTCGCCCGCGTCGCCGCCAGCGTCGCCAACGTGGACAACACCAGGAACGAGCCGAGCTGGTCCGCCACCACCGCCACCGCCAGCCCCTCTGAACCCAGCAGCGCCTCCGCCATCGGCAGCCCGACGAACGCCGTGTTGCCCAACCCCGCCGTCAACACCAGCGCCGCCACCGACTCCTTCCCCAACCCCAGCCGAGGCCCCAGCCACCGGAAGAACGGCCCCGCCGCCAGGTAGTACAGCCACGGCACCACCGCGGCCACCAGCAGCGACGGCACGAACTCCAGCCGGTGCATCACCCGCAACACCAGCGCCGGCAACGCCACGTACAGCACGAACGTGTTGAACGGCCCCGCCGAGCCCTCGGGGAACTTCCCACTGCGCCGGGCCAGCACCCCCAACACCAGACACGTCCCCAACAACCCGATGACCTGACTCATGACGCCCGCGCCTTCCCGCGGCGCCGCTGCCCCGCGCGCGGCGACCGTGACTCCTGTTTCCCGACCGCCACCGTCCCACCACCCGACAACAACGCCCGCTCGCGTTGGATGAGCTCCGCCAGGAAGTCCAGCACCGCCCGCACCCGCGCGTTCTGCTGCAGGTCCGCGTGGACCACCAGCCAGATGTCACGCCGCAGCGCCACCACCGGAGGCAGCACCCGCCGCAAGCCTGGCGTCAGGTCTCCCTGGAGACACGGCATCAACCCCAGCCCCAGTCCCCCCACCGTCGCCGCCATCACCGACAGCAACGAGTTGCACCGCACCCCCACCCGCGCGGACGCCCCCACCGACTCCAACCACCGCGCCTCCGGCCACTTCGCCGCCGCCCCCGTGTACCCAATCACGTCATGCCCCGCGAACCCCGTCGCCGGGTCCGCCAACCCCCGACGCGCGACATACGCCTCCGACGCATAGAGCGAAATCGCGATGTCTCCCACCTTGCGAGCCACCAGCGACGCCTCGCTCGGCCGCGTCAGCCGCACCGCCACATCCGCCTCGCGCCGCCTCAAGTCGAGCGCCCCGTAGTCCGTGAGGAACCGCACCTCGATGCCCGGATGCCGCTCCCGGAACGGCGCGAAGCGCGGCAACAACGTGTTCACCGCGAAGGCCTCCGTCGTCGTCACCCGCACCACGCCCTCCAGCCGCGCGTCCTCCCCACCCGCCCGACGCTCCACCGCGAGCATCGCCCCCTCCATCTCCTCCGCCGCCCCCTGGATGCCCCGCGCCGCCGCCGTCGGAACGAGCCGCCCCGGCGTCCGCTCGAACAGGCGCGCCCCCAAGGTCTCCTCCAACACCGCGAGCCTGCGCCCCACCGTCGTCGCATCCACCTTCAACGCCCGCGCCGCGCCCGCGAGCGTCCCCTCTCTCGACACCGCCAGGAAGTACCGCAGGTCATTCCAGTCCAGCATGGTGCCCTGCAATCTCGCAGCCCCTCCCTGCAACCTCCAGCATTTCCGCAGGACCCCAACCAGCGCATTCATGGCGTCACCGGCAAGCGGGTCGCCCCGCTCCGAAGCAACCCACCTCTTGGGAGTCCCGCCATGCGCAGCCTCGTCCTCGCCCTCGCCACCCTCTTCGTCGCCGCGTGCGGCGGAGCCAAGTCCCACGTCCGTCCCCAGGACCTCGCCGGCACCTGGGACAGCGCCGCCTGCGAGGCCGTCCCCAACGGCGATGGCACCAGCAACTACCTCCAGCGCCACTTCCAGCTCACCGAGTCCGCCTGGACGCTCCACCTGGACGTCTTCGGCGACGCGGGCTGCCAGACGAAGCTGTTCACCGCGCGCGTCGTCGGCCCCTACAGCCTGGGACAGGACTCGGAGAAGGTGTCGGGCGCCACCGAGGGCAACTTCGCCTTCGGCGAGCGCTACCTCACCGCGCACGTGCAGCCGCTGGCGGACGTCTTCACCCAGACAGGCTGCGGCACCGGCGCGTGGACGGTGGGCGTGGAGCAGCCCGTCCCTGGCGCGTGCCTCTCCTTCAAGCCCCTGGCCTCCTGCGGCACGGACCACGACGTGGTGAAGGTGGAGGGCAGCCAGCTCTTCTTCGGTGAGCGCCCCGCCGACAACGACATGTGCGCCCCGGCGAAGCGGCCTCAAACCCTGGCGTCCCACCCCGTCGTCAAGCACTGAGCCAGGCCATCGAGTGAGCCGCCTCCTTCCTCGGGCCACGGCGCAGGGAGAGAGGCGCGGAGTCCCCAGGGCCCCGGACGCGCTTTTCAGGCGCGCCCCGGGGTCCTCGTCATTGCCGGGCAAATGCTCGGAACCCAAAGCAAGACATCGACTCTCGGGACTCCGTCGTCCTCCGCACGTGTGGCTTGGAGCGAGCAGCACGCTGACGCATGCTCGCGCGCAGCCATGGCCTCTCGATTCGTCTTCCGGTGCCCCTCGCGTCTCCTCGCGGCAACGACGGGAGGACGGCCATGACGGGCGCGCTGCGACGGGCGCTGCACGAGATGGCGGGCGGCCTGCCGCGCACGTACTGGGTGCTGTGGGTGGGCACGCTGGTCAACCGGCTGGGCAGCTTCGTGGTGCCCTTCCTCGCGCTGTACCTCACGCGGGAGCGGGGCTTCAGCGTCGAGCGCGCGGGGCTCACCGTGTCGCTCTATGGCCTGGGCGCCGTCATCGCCAGTCCCCTGGGCGGAATGCTCGCGGACCGCGTGGGCCGGCGCATCACCCTGGCGGGCGGGCTGTGGCTGGGCTCGGTGGGCATGCTCTGCCTCGGCTTCGCGCGCGAGCCCGCCATCATCGCGATGGCGGCCTTTGGCCTGGGCATCGTCGGTGAAATCTACCGCCCCGCCGTGTCCGCCGCCGTGGCGGACGTCGTCTCGCCCGAGGACCGCCAGCGCGCGTTCGGCCTGCTGTACTGGATTGTCAACGTGGGCTTCGCCGTCGCCCTGCCGCTGGCCGGGCTGATGGTCCGCTACGGCTACCTGACGCTCTTCATCGCCGACGCCATCACCACCTTCACCTATGGCTGCTGCATCTGGCTGCTCCTGCCGGAGACGCGCCCCTCCAGGCCCGCGACAGCCTCCGACACACCCGCCCCCGGCGCCGGGAGCGCCCTGCTGGCGCCCTTCCTGGACCCGAGCTTCGTCGCCTTCGCCATCCCCTATTTCGGCGTGGCCCTCATCTTCTACCAGAGCCAGGTGTCGCTCCCGCTGGCCCTGGGCGCGCGCGGACTGACGGAGGCGCAGTTCGGCGCGGTGCTGTCCGTCAACGGCCTGCTCATCGTCGCGCTCCAGCCCTTCACCCACCCGGTGCTGCGCCGCCTGCGCCGCGCCCAGGCGCTCGCCCTGGCCGCGGTCCTCACCGGCGTCGGCTTCGGCCTGCACGCGCTGACGGGCCACGTCGCGCTCGCGGCCCTGGCCGTGGCCATCTGGACGCTGGGGGAGATGGCCCAGGCCCCCGTCGCGCCCTCCGTCGTCGCGGACCTGGCGCCGTCCGGACTGCGCGGCAGCTACCAGGGCGCCTACCACATGCTCTGGGGCCTGGCGTCCAGCGCCGCGCCCGCGCTCGGCGGCTGGGTGCTCGGCCGCTTCGGCACGTCGGCCTTGTGGCTCGGCTGTCTCGTGCTGGGGCTCGGCTGCGCCGTCTGGCAGCTCTCCATCGCAGGGGCCCGCCGCCGCAGACTGGACTCGGAGCGCGCGGTGCGCACGGACCTGAGCCCCCTGGTCGACTGAAGGCGCCTTGCATCCAAAGACAACGGGCGGCCTCCCGTGAAGGAGACCGCCCGCGTTCCACACCGGAAGCCTGAAGCGACTACGGCTTGGTGTAGTTGATGGCCAGGTTGTACGTGGCCGCCGT
Source organism: Myxococcus qinghaiensis (assembly GCF_024198215.1). Classification (GTDB taxonomy): domain Bacteria; phylum Myxococcota; class Myxococcia; order Myxococcales; family Myxococcaceae; genus Myxococcus; species Myxococcus qinghaiensis. Next base: position 48,891 of record NZ_JAKCFA010000041.1, on the reverse strand, counting down.
GTAGCCGCGCACCATGACGTACGCCGTCGTCGTGCCGGCGGGCACCGTCAGGTCACACGTCTCCGTGGCGCCCGTCTGGTACGGACGGCAGGTGTACGTGGTGGTGGTGGGCGCCGCGCCGAAGCGGACGTAGAGGTCCGGGTCGCCCGTGCCCGTCATCGCCACGCGGAACGTGGTGCCAGCCACCACGTTGTACGCGGGGAAGTTCACGTTGGTGTTCGCCGCGACGCTGCCCGTCTTGCTGTCCGTGGTCGGCGTGCCGGTGCCGCCCGTGCCGGGCTTGGTGTAGTTGATGGTCAGGTTGAAGGTACCGGCCGCGTAGCCGCGCACCATGATGTACGCCGTCGTCGTGCCGGCGGGCACCGTCACGTTGCAGGACTCGGAGGCGCCGCTCAGGTAGGGGCGGCAGTCATACGCCGTCGTGCTGGGGGCCGCGCCGAACCGCACATACAGGTCCGGGTCGCCCGTGCCCGTCATCGCCACGCTGAAGCTGGTGCCGGCCACCACGTTGAAGGGGCCGTAGCTGGTGTTGGAGCCCGTCGCCACGGTGCCCGTGCGGGTCTCCGTCGTCGGGGTGCCCGTGGGGGGCTCGGGGTCCGTGCCACCCGGCGCGCCGTAGAGCGCCACGGCGCCCTGCGCGTCCAGCGCGGTGATGACCAGGTCGCCCGTCTGCGTCCCGTTGCACTGCGGGTAGTGCATGACCGACTTGGAGTCGTACGTCGTCAGCTGGCGCCAGTTGTTGTCCTCGAAGCACGTGCCGGCCTGGGGACGGGTGTGCTCGTGGCGGAAGCCGAGCGTGTGGCCCAGCTCGTGACGGATGATGCCCGTCAGCGTCCAGGGCGAGGTGTTGCCGAAGCCCGTGTTGTCGATGAGCACGTTGCGGTTGGCGCGGGTGTCGTTCGGGAAGAACGCGCGCGCCAGGTACTGGCCACCCGAGTTCACCGGACGCACGTCGAACACCACGTTCTGGTTGCTCGCGGTGCAGCTGGCGTCCTGCGCGCTGACGTAGACGAAGTCGATGTTCGCCACCGCCTCCCACGCCGCCGCCGCGTTCGCCATCGCCTGCACGGCCGCGTTGTAGTTGGTGCCGAACGTCGTGCTCACGCAGTACGTGATGTTCTTCTTCTGCGTCGCGTTCCACGCGGCATCCACGCCGCCGGCCGTGTGGACGATGAGCTGCCCGTTACGAACGTTGTTCTCGTAGAACTCGCGCAGCAGCTTCTCGTTGGCGAACGTCGTGTCGCCGTCAGCGATGAAGATGCCGGTGTCCGGCTCCTGGTAGACCACCGAGAGGAACTGCTCCCACGACATCCCCTGGCCAACGGCCTCGGGGGCGGGGGTGGAACCTTCGCCGCCGCCACAACCGGACAGCAGCGCCAGGCCCGTGAGGGCACCGATCAACTTGGACTTGGACATGAACTTCCTTTTCGAGAGGGGGGTACTGCCAGAGCTCCGACAGCTCGGGACCGGCGACGAAGCAGCCGCCATGCCAGCCCCCAACCAGTGGATTTCCCTCATGCTTTTACGGAAACGCCGGGGATTCACGGAGCACCAAGACTCCACGCTTCACGCTCCGGCTGTAAAATCCCGTAACAATCCGTAACAAAACCCCTTTGATTCCAAAGGGTTGGAACGCAAAAGCGGGAGTGTCCCAGAAAAGGACACTCCCGTTGTAAACTGTCCCGGGTCAGGTCGGACTACAAACCCAGGAGCGTCTCGGGGCGGGTGAGGCCCCGGGCGCGAGCCAGGGGCTGGAGGACATCGGGCGGGGGCGCGTCGGCGGTGAGCAGCAGGGCGCGCACGGCGGTCTCCACCACGTCCTCGGCGCCGGGGCGCACCATGCCCCGGCGGGCGTCCTCCACGCGCTTGCCGCGGTACGCGTCGAAGCGCTCCTTCACCCTGCGGGCCAGGTCAGAGACGGCCTTGTCCCCCACCTCCACACGCAGCTCCAGCTCGTTGCGCAGTTGCACCGGGTCCGCCAGCACGCCGTACCTGTCGTAGCCCTTGTGCGACATGTCCTCGTGCATCACCGCGAAGTCGTCGGTGTGGGGCGCGGGGACCTGGTCCTTGAGCAAGTCGCGCATCACCGCGGTGACGGAGGCCGTCACGGTGAGGCGGTGCATCTGCACGTCGTAGACGAAGTCGGAGAACATGTTCTCCTCCACGGTGACGGGCTCCCTGAAAGTCGTGTCGCGGTGGCGCTGCACCTCGATTCGCTGCGACTCCGACTTCTCCAGGGCCGCCTCCAGCTTCGTCTCCCGGTCCTTCACCGCCACCACCATCTGCGCGAGCAGCTGCTCCTCCTTCGAGCACAGGCCGCTGGCGCAGCGCGCGGGGCTGCACTCGCCGGGCAGCGTGCCGGGCTTCTCCGCCTCGCGCGCGGCCTCGCCGCACTCCTGCAGCGCCTCCAGACACTCGCGGCGCTCGCGCTCACGGCAGCGCTCGGCGCCCGCGCGCAGCAGGTTCATCTCCGTCTGCATGCGCAGGTACTCGCGCAGGGCGGCGGCCTGCTTGCGGTCCACCTCCTCCTGGGAGCGCTCGGCCTGCAGGAGCTTCGTCTCGAAGCCGGCGCGGCGCGGGTTGGGCACGGACGTCTTCCCGGCGAGGTAGCGGTGCGAGCGCTGCGAGTCCTCCACCGCCTTCAGCGGCAGCACCCGCTCCAGCGACAAGTCCAGCTTCACGCCCTCGCGGCCCTCGGGGGCCTCCGTCACCACGCGCAGGGGGAGCTGGGTGGGGAGCATGGCCGCCAGCCTCCCGGCCGCCAGCCGCTGCGCCACGTCCGGCGCGCCGGCGCGGTCCTCCACGGGCGTCGCCACCACGAGGAAGGCCACCTCGTCGCGCAGCTTCTGCCGCACCGCCTCCGCGCGCTCGCGGGCCGCCGTCGCGCCCACGCGCTCCTGGTCCGCGCGCACGTAGGCCACCAGCGCGTTGCCCAGCTTGCCCGCCTTCTCCAGCCCGTCTCCGGTGTTGAACCAGCGCTTCGCCCACGCCACCTGCACCTGGTCCACCGCCTTCTTCGCGCCCGCGTGCTCGGGCGCCACCGACAGCACCGCGTCCAGCTCCACGCGCGCCTCCTGGAGCTTGTCCGCCTTGAGCGCCACGAGCGCCACGGCCACGCGCTCATCCAGCGTCGTGTTCAACAAGTCCCTGGCCGCCGTGTTCTCCGCGTCCAGCTCCAGCGCGCGCACCAGCCGCTTCATGGCGCCGTCCAGGTCCCCGGCGTCGCGCACCCCCCGGGCCTCCTCCAGCACCACCTGGCTCCAGGCCTTGCGCACCTCGCGCAGCTTCACGGTGATTTCGGACGCCTCCGGGTCCGCGGCGAGCGCGCGCAGGTAGGCCGCCTCCGCTTCCGCCCACTTCTGCTGCTGGCTGGCGGAGTCTCCCTCCTTCACGGCGCGGGAGAACGCCGAGCAGGCCGTCAGGACGAGCAGCGAGGCCAGGGCCAGGGCGCCGAGCACGCCACGAGATGCGCCAGGAGCCGGACGAAGGGGGCGGGGGGGAGCGGACACGCCTCGCATCTTCGGGGAAAGGAGGCACCGGGTGAAGTGTTCCATCTCCGGCGTCGCACCCTCGCCTCCCAGCAGCGGGCCAGGCGAGCGTGGCTTGAGGCCCGTCCCCACGCCCCACGGGCGGCCGGCCGGCGCGAATGGCAACCCCTGCTGCTGGCCTTTATGAGGTGCGCCGTGAATCGCGCGGGCCTCGAGAGGGCTGCCTCGGGAATGACGCGTCGCAACAGCCGGTAGACGATTCAACGCACCCACGAGGGGGGCAAGAGAGTCAACATGTCCTGTCCACAACCGCGTCCCACAGAGTTCCGCCTGCCCATGCGCGCGGAGTCCTTTTCCGTCGAGGACCACCGCAACGTGCACTGCCGCTTCTACGGCGGCTGCATCGACGTGGCGGTGCGCCAGGATTGGGACAGCTTCACCTGCGCCAAGTGTCCCATGTTCCAGCAGGACGCCGCGCCAGGCGCGGACCAGTACGCCTTCAACCAGCCCGCGGACTCGGGAAGACCCTAGCCCGGTGTGAAGGGCAGGCGACGTGCCGGCCCTCCACCCATGTGTGGAGGCCGGGACGAGGCAGGGGCCCTCCCGGGTTCTGTCCCACGGTGGTGGTGGGAGTCCGGACCCGCGTGCCGCTTCAAGCCCTTCTTCTCCGGTCTTCGCGAGCCTTCCGCATGCCTTATCGCCCCGTGGTCGTCCTGGCCGAGGATGATGGCCTCTTGAGAGAGGCGATGACCGAGGCCATGGAGCAGGAGGGCTACCGGGTCGTCGCTTGCGAGAACGGCTTCACCGCGCTGAGGGCCTTCTTCTCCGAGCCTCGCGTGGACGTGCTGGTGCTGGACTGGCTGCTTCCCGACATCGAGGGACAGGGGCTCATCCGGATGCTGCACGCGCAGCGCTCGCTGGTGGAGCTGCCCATCGTCCTGACGACGGGGTTGGACCTGGAGCTGCCCGCCTTCGAGGGCGCGGTGTGCCTGCTGCGCAAGCCCTTCGCCCCGGGAGAGCTGTCGCGAATCCTGCACAGCCTCACCCAGCCGGGCCTGCCTCCGGCCACCGTGGCGCCCCGCGACCAACGCGTGGCCTGACGCCCGCTTCCGCGCGCGCGACGCACGTCCCATCTTCCAGAGGCAGCGGGCCTGGCACCAGGCGCGCCTGTCCTCGTCATGCAAGAGCACCGCGTCACCACCTGGCTGGAGCTCCAGGACTCGCTGTTCGCCGACTCCTGGAATGAGACGCTGGGGCGTCACCGCTCCAACTTCGTCTTCCGGGGCATGCCCCACGTCGAGCATGACCTGTCCACCGCGCTCAACCGCCAGGGCATGTTCGTGCGCCAGGAGCGGGACTTGCTGCGCGCCTTCCGCAAGTACGCGCGCGGCACGCCTCGCGAGCCCCTGGACTCCGTCTGGGACTGGCTCGCCCTGGCCCAGCACCACGGCCTGCCCACGCGGATGCTCGACTGGACGTTCAGCCCCAACGTCGCGCTGCACTTCCTCACCGAGGACAGCGAGCTGGCGTGCGCGGACGGCGTGGTGTGGTGCGTGGACTACCGGGAGACCAATCGCCTTCTGCCCCGCGCGCTCAAGGCGCAGCTGCGCAAGGAGGGCGCGGACGTCTTCACGGGGGACATGCTGGCGGCGGCGGCCGGCTCCATGGCGGACCTGGACAGGCTGACCCGCGACCCCTTCGTGCTCTTCTTCGAGCCGCCGTCCCTGGACGCGCGCATCGTCAACCAGTTCGCGCTCTTCTCGGTGATGAACGGGCCGGACCTGCGCCTGGACACCTTCCTCGAGAAACAGAAGCGCGGGGTGCGCAAGCTCATCATCCCCGCGGCCCTCAAGTGGGAGGTGCGCGACAAGCTGGACCAGGCCAACGTCACCGAGCGCGTGCTCTTCCCCGGCCTGGACGGGCTGAGCCGCTGGCTGCGTCGCTACTACAGCCCGCGGCCCCGCTGAGGTCCGTCTCCTGACTCAGGCATGCGCGTGGACGTGAGGTCCCCGCACCATGTTGGGGTCCTGCAGGGTGCCGGCGTCGAGCAGCCCCCTGGCGCGCTCCTCGTCCGTCACCGCGCGGATGTCCTTCTCCCACTTGTTGCCGGCGGCGCCGAACAGGATGACGACGAAGAGGGCCACCAAGAAGATGAGCGTACCGAAGAGGGCTGCACCGAGCATGAGCATCGCCGGACCTCCTGGAAGGGGCCGCCAGGCTGCGACGGCCAGATGAAGTGCACCTCTCAAGGGTGTGTCTTCCCGCCTCGCGCCGCGACGCGCGCCGCGCCTTCACGTCCTCGCTCGCCTGCTCCCGACCAGAGCAGGCAGGCAGGTGGCTCGCCGTGACGCTCAGCCGCCGGCGGCCACGTACTGGCGCGGCAGGCTGAGCCAGAAGCAGGTGCCCTCCTCCGAGGAAGAGGAGACGCCCAGCAGGCCGCCATGGGCGCGCACGATTTCGTGGGTGATGTAGAGGCCCAGGCCCAGGCCGTTGCGCTGGGCGCTGCGCATGTCCTGGGCGCGCACGAAGGGGTCGAAGATGGAGGCCAGCCGCTCGGTGGGGATGGGCAGGCCCCAGTTGTGGACCTCCACGCGCACGCCGCCCTCGGTGTCGGCCACCATCACCCGCACGGCGGTGTCCTCGGGTGAGTACTGCACGGCGTTGCCCACCAGGTTCGACGCCGCCTGGGCGATGCGGTCCGCGTCCCAGTCGCCCCAGCCGTTGCCCATGAGGCTCAGCTCGAACTGGCGCCGGGGGTGCGCCACCTCCAGCTCCTCCACCACCTGGCGCAGCACCTCGTGCAGGTTCATCCGCGCGCGCTCCAGCACGTAGCCCGCGCCCAGGCGCGTGCGGGTGAAGTCCAGCAGGTCGTTGATCATCCGCGCCATGCGGTCCGCGGAGATGGAGATGCGGTTGATGGCCTTGCGCTGGGGCTCGCTCAGGCCGCCGTGGCGCAACAGCAGGGACGCGTTGCCGGAGATGGCCTGGAGCGGGTTGCGCAAGTCGTGCCCGAGGATGCCCAGGAACTGCTCGCGGAACACGGCCGTGCGGCGCGCGGCCTCCTCTCGCTTGAGGCCCTCCTCCACCCGCTTGCGCTCAATCGCATACCGCAGCGCGCGCACCAGCAGCGGGCCCGACACCTGGCCCTTCACCAGGTAGTCCTGCGCGCCTTCGTGCACCGCGCGCACCGCCAGTCGCTCGTCGTCCGTGCCGGTGAGCACGACGAGGGGCACGGACGGCGCGGCCTGGAGCAGGGGCGGGATGTTGCCCAGCCCGTGTCCGTCCGGCAGCGACAGGTCGAGCAGCACCGCGTCCACCTGGGTGTCGCCGCTCACCACGCGCACCGCGTCCGCCAGGCGCTCGACGTGGAGGACCTCGAAGTGCGTGGTGCTGACTTCGCGCAGTTCCTCCTGGAGCAGCCGCGCGTCGCCGGGGTTGTCCTCCACCAGCAGCAGGCGCAGGGGACGCTCGTTCGTGCCAATCTCACTCATGAAGACGCCTCGGACGACACCGCGGCTCCGGCCGGCGGCCAGGGCAGGGTGAACCAGAAGGTGCTCCCCTCCCCGGGCCGGGACTCGACGCCGATGCGCCCGCCCAGGCGCTCGACGATTTTCTTGCAGATGGCCAGCCCGATGCCCGTCCCCGGGAACGCCTCCTTGCCGTGCAGGCGCTGGAAGATGACGAAGATGCGCTCGAAGTCCTGCGCGTCGATGCCAATGCCCCAGTCCCGCACCGAGAAGCGGACCTCGGCGCCCTGCGCCTCCGCCGTCACCTCCACGCGCGGCGGCGAGTCGCCGTGGAACTTGAGCGCGTTGCCGATGAGGTTCTGGAACAGCTGCGCCAGCTGCGACTCGTCCGCGAGCACCGTCGGCAGCGGCCCCGCGCGGAAGTCGGCGCCGGACTCCTCCAGGGCCACCCGGAGGTTGGCCTTCGCCCGCTCCAGCGCGCGGTTGGCGTCCACGGGCCTGGGCTCGCGGCCCTGCGTCCCCACGCGCGAGTAGGCGAGCAGGTCCTGGATGAGCTGCTGCATGCGGGTGACGCCGTCCACCGCGTAGTGGATGAAGGTGTCGGCGTCCGCGTCCAGCCGGCCCTGGTAGCGCCGCGCGAGCAACTGCGTGTAGCTGGCCACCATGCGCAGCGGCTCCTGCAGGTCATGCGAGGCCACGTAGGCGAACTGCTGGAGCTCCTCGTTGGAGCGCGCGAGCTCCCGCGCGCGCAGCCGGAGCGACTCCTCCGCCCGGCGACGCTCCAGGCCCTGCGCGAGCGCGTCCGCCACCGTGGCCAGCACCGCCATCGCGTCCTCACCCAGCACGTTGCGACTGTAGAGCCCCATGACGCCCACGAGCTGGCCTCGCACCAGCAACGGGATTCCGGCGAACGAGCGCACCCCCGTCTCCCGCACCCAGGTCGGGTCCAGGACGCGCGCATCCTGCTCCATCTGGTCCACCCACACCTGTTCGCGCCTGCGGGCCACCTCCGCCACCAGGCTCTGGCCGTGCAGCGACACCCGGCCCCAGCGGTCGGGCGGCGGGGCGGAGGGGCCCGCGTTGCCCACCAGCTCCAGCATCGCCGCGGCGCGCGAGTACAACCACACCCGCGCCACCAGCGCGTCCAGGTGACGGGCCAGCGCCTCCGCGCAGGCCTGGAGGATTTCGCCGACGGTGCCCTCTCGCGCGAGCGCGCCGCTCACCTCCGCGCGCAGGGCCTCCAGGCGGCGAGCGCCCTGCTCCCGGTCCAACCGGCGCAGGCCCTCCTCCACGCGGCGCTGGGCGGTCATGTCCGTGTTGGTGCCCACCCACTCGCGCACGGCGCCGTCGGCGTTGAGCACGGGCACCGCCCGGACCATCGTCGGCGAGTACGTGCCGTCCGGACGCAGCAGGCGGTACTCCACTTCATAGGCGCGCACGTCCTTCACCGCCGCCCGCCAGGCGCGGGCGGCCGCCTCGCGGTCCTCCGGATGGACGGCGTCCAGCCATCCCCAGCCCCGCCACTGCTCGTACGTCTGTCCGGTGTAGTCGCGCCAGGAGGGGCTGTCCTCCTCGATGACGCCATCCGGGCGCGTCACCCACACCGCCTGGGCGGTGGCGGTGACGAGCGAGCGGAAGCGCTCCTCGGCCCGCCGCGCGTCGCTGAACAGGCGCGCGTTGTCCAGGGCCACGGCGGCCTGCGAGGCCACGGCCTCCACCAGCCGCGCGTGCTCCTCGCGGAAGCGCCCCGGCTCCTCGTGTCCGAAGAACAGCCCGCCGAGGATTTCGCCGGAGCGGCCCTTCACGGACACGGCGAGGTAGCTGCGCACCGGCAGGTGACCCTGGGGCATGCCGTGGAAGGGCTCGCTCTTGCCGTAGTCCGGGTGGCGCGTCACGTCGTCATAGAGGCGCGTGCCCTCGCCCCGGAACGTCGGGCCGAAGATGGCGGTGTTGCGCGGCATGGGCAGGGGGGAGAAGGCCCGCCGGGGCGCGCCGGACAGCGTGTAGAGCAGGTACGACTCGCCGCGCTCGTCCACGCGGTTCTCGAAGAAGGCGCCGAAGCCCGCGCCGGTGAGGGCCACCGTCTCGTCGGTGATGCGCTGGACGAGCACCCCCGGGTCCAGCTCCGAGGACAGCGAGGCGCTGATGCGCAGCAGCGTCTCCGCGGTGCGGCGCTCCTCCTGGCTGCGGCGCAGCGACTCCTCCGTCTCGCGGTGCAGGCGCGCGGTGTCCACCGACAGCGCGGCGCGCGAGGCGAGCTGCTCACCCAGCACCAGGTCCTCCGGGCCGAAGCGCCGGCCGGACTCCGCCGTCACCAGCGTGAGGGCGCCGAGGACCCGCCCTCGAGCCCGCAGCGGGACAATCACCGCCGAGCGCAGCCCCAGCTCCCGCAGGAAGCCCAGGTGCTCGGGGCTCCGGGCGCCGCCGACCAGCCCCTCCTCGGAGATGGACTCCAGCAACACGGGCGTGCCGGTGCGGATGACGGACAGCACGCCTCGCGGGTCGTCCTCGCGCGGCGGGTAGCGCTCGCGGAGGTCCTCGGCCAGCCGCACCCGGCTGGGGTCCACGTGGGCCACCGCCACCTGCCGCGTGAGGCCGGCCTCCTCCACCAGCTCCACGGCGCACCAGTCCGCCATGCGGGGGACCACCAGCCGCGCCAGCGACGCCAGCGTGCCTTCCAAATCCAACGCGGAGGAGGACAGGAGCGCGCCGGCCTCGGCGAGGAAGCGCATGGACTCCGAGGCGCGCTTCGGGTCCTCGATATCCGTCGTCGTGCCGAGCCACCGGAGGATGTGGCCGTCGGAGTCCCGCAGGGGGCTGGCGCGGCCCAGCATCCAGCGCCACGCCCCGTCATGACGCCGGCAGCGGAACTCCACCTCATAGGGCTCGCCGGTGCGCAGGGAGTGGGCCCAGCGCCTGCCGGCCTCCTTCAAGTCGTCCGGATGGAACACCTGCTGCCAGCCATCGCCGAGCGACTGCTCGGGCGTCAGCCCGGTGTACGCGTACCAGCGGCAGTTGAAATAGACGTGGTGCCCGTCGGGGCGGGTCATCCACACCAGCTGGGGCAGGCTCTCCAGGACCTGCCGGGAGAGCGCTCCCTGGAACAGCTCCTCCTGCGGCTCAGGCGCCTCGGCCGCCTGCTCCGGGCGGGGATGGGACGGGAACATGGTGCGCACATCAGCTCAACAGCCCGCACCCGCGCCACCCTTTCGGCACCGCGAGCTTTCCACCACCGGACAGTTGACCGGGAGGGGCGGACCGATGCTCCCGGGAGCTCCACCGGACCGGGGGTGTCCCGCCTACCCGCCGGGAAACCCTGACAACAACAGCCCTGGTCACTCCTGACATCCCCGCAACAGCGTCACAAAAGCCACAAACCGGCAGCCTTTGAGAGCTCTTGCGACTTCAAACAGAGCCATACGTTTCCATCACAGCACGTTCTTCCGTAGAGTCTGGATTCAGCGGGTGGGGCGGGCCGGGGGTGCAGTGACGTCGTGCCGGGGAGGGCCATGCGCTCGACATGTGAACCCAGTCATTCGAACAGACAATCTGGCCAGGCCCTGGTGGAGACGGCGTTCGTCATCCCCATGATGGTGTTCTTCGTCCTGGGCATCATCCAGCTGAGCCTGGTGCACCATGCCCGCCTGATGACGGAGTACGGCGCCTACCGCGCGGTGCGCTCGGGCATCGTCAACCATGGCGACTGCTCCATCATGACGAAGGCGGCCCTCACGTCATTGCTACCGACCCTGGGGCCCTTGAGGGGCAGCAACGGCCGGGTGGACACGTTGCCCCGGGCCATGGCGCACCATGCCGTGTTCTCCCAGGCCGATGTCAGCGGCCAATACTATCAGGCAGGCCCGCTGCCCTTGCTGAAGGTCGAGGTCGTCAACCCCAAGCGAAGCGAGCTGGATGGCTTGTTCGCCGCCTACGGCTCACACATGCAGGGGATGGAGATTGACTACGACGATGTCCGGGATGACCGCGTCATCGAAGCCAATCTGCTGTCGGTCAGGCTCGTCTATTTCTACGAGCTGCGAGTCCCCTTCGCGAACTGGCAGCTCCACAGCTTCTACATGGGGCGCGAGTACCTGGATGAGCTGAAGGGCCTCCAGTTCGAGACCCAGCGCGCGGGCGGTCGCTCCGCCACCGAGTATCTCGTGGAGCGCGGCGCCGCCAGGGACCGGACCCACCGGAGCCTCGCCAACCTCTCTCGCACGGGGCGGTACGTCATCCCCCTGACCGCGACCTGGACCATGCGCATGCAGTCCAATCTCTTCAACAACGGCCGGCGCGGACCGGCCCAGTGCGCCGTCGACGCCTGACCCTGACTGCCTGGCGGGAGATTCAGATGTTCTTCATTCTGCGAAGGCTGCGCCGCGACGAACGCGGGCAGGCCCTGGTCATCGGCTCCGTCACCATGCTCATCCTCGCCGTCAGCGTGATGGCCTCGGTGAGCATCGGCCATGGCGTCTATGAAAAGATAAAGCTCCAGGACGCGGCCGATGCCCAGGCCTACTCGTTCGCGGTGAAGGAGGCGCGGGCCTACAACTTCCTGGCGTACACCAACCGCGCCATGATTGTTCATTACTCGGCCATGCTCACGGTGATGTCCTACGTGAGCCACGCCATCTACCTGGACCGCACGGTGGGCGCGGCGGCCAGCGTCCTCAAGGTGGTTCCCGCAATCGGCGCGATATTCGCGGCGGTGGAACAGGCCATCAAACTCTGGAAGACAGTGGTGGAGACCGTCTCCCAGGTGCTCATCCCCTTCCTATCGGCGCTCAACGTCGCGTTCTGGCTCGCGCAGGAGGCCATGCTCTATGGCACCTTGTACGACCTCGTCATGTACAGGGACGACGTCAGGAAAACCGACCCCAAAGCCAAGCCTGGCTTCGACGTGGTCGGCGATCGAGGGAGCATCAACCTCGATTCGCTCTTCAGCAACCTCGACGTCAATCACTCCAATCTCAAGAACTTCCTCCACGCCATCGATGATGGGCCCCACAGCAGTCAGGCCAGCTTCAGCTCACTCGACCCCACCGGCCTCGTCAAACGCTCCAGGCTGCTTCGCTCCAACTCCCTCTCCGACCCCGACATGGCCAAGTACCGCCTGCTGATGGGCAACCTGGCCAATGGTGTCCGCCGTGAATGGACGGCCGTGGGTAAAGGCCCCGACCTCATCGGGCGAAGGTGGGACTTCAACCTCTGTCTCATCATTGGCCAACTGCGCATCGACAAGGTGGCGGACAGCCAAATCAAGAGCTTCGACGAAGAGTTCCAGAACAACCGCAAGGACCAGCTCTTCGCCTCGGACGACATCAAGATAGAGGCCCGGGCCGGCTGCTTTGGTCTCTTCGATTGGGAGACCCTCTTCGAGCTGCGCTTCCGCGCCGCGGCGGATGCCCAGCGGGGGTACCACCAGGAGTACGGCGGCAACAAAATCAGCCGGCACCACAACTGGGTAGGTCTGACCCCCTTCCTGACCTCGGACACGAGCTTCGTGAAGCCGTGGCAGAACCACTTCTCCTACCCCTGCAACGTCAGCGTCCTGACGAAGGACATGATGCCGAGCTCAGCGGACGGCGTGAACTCGGACACGCCGTTCCAGCTCCACAACCTCACCAGTTCCGGCTTCATGGAGGAGCGTTCCTCCAAGAAGTACAACGACGATGATGAGGGCGTGCGAGGCGGCTACCTCGACATGTCGTGGAACTTCGTGGGGGGATTCGACGACTCAACGCCTATCGGAGCCTCGGCCAAAGCGTTCCGCGAGAGGACGGGGGGAATGATGGCCATGGCGGTGGGTCGCGCCATCTATCACCGCCCCGGCGACTGGAAGGAAGAGCCCAACTTCTTCAATCCACTCTGGACGGCACGCCTGGCCCCCGCGAAGACCCACTGGGAGGAGCAGGCCATGAAGGACATCATTCCCGAGTGGAACATCAGCGCCAACGGCTTCAAGGATGCGCTCAATTACTGACGGAGGCGCCATGCACTCACGCTCGCGAACGACGAGGATGAGGACGACAGGTCGGCAGCGAGGGTCCGCGACCGTGGAGTTCGCCATCATCGCGCCCCTCCTCATCGTGATGGTCCTCTGGGCCCAATACTTCTGGGAGGTCCAGCACGTCCGACTCAAGGCCGCCGAGCTCGCCCGCTTCGTCGCGTTCGAGCGCACCGTCCGCCCGAACATCCACCGCATCGCCGTCGAGGCGCATGAGCGCTACAAGGACCTTGATGGCTCCACGAAGACGGGGGACCTGGAGACAGGGGCGAGCTTCCGCAATCGCCTCACCCTCACCGTGAAAGGCACCGATACCGAAGCCCCCCTCACCGAGGTCTCCATGGGAGAACGCGGTGGACTTGGAGGCGCGATGGGACTGGTGGGAGGTGCCCTCTCCGCCCTGGGCTCCACGCCCGCCGACCTCGCGCAAGACATGGGGCTGGATACGCGCCGGGGCGCGGTCTCCGTGGACATCAAGGTCAACATCGAGAACGGCATCCTTCCCCACCAGATTGCGTTCTTCACCACCTCCCCCGAGGACACATCCCAGCTGAACCTCGAGTTCAACGAGCGCTTCAACGTCTTCCATGACACCTGGCGGGCGTGGGGCTACGGCGATGACCCCAAAGACAGCTATGCGCGCGTCCAGCAGATCACCCACGACCGGGCCACCGGCATCATCTACAAGGGCGCCACTGGCGGCGACGCGGGGGGAGCGCTGAACTCCATCGGCGATGTGCTGCAAGTGCTCGGGCTCGACTTCCCCTTCACGAGCGATTACGTCCGCGACTCCGTCCTCATCACCCAGGTGGGCACGAGCGGGAGAACGTTCCGCAAGGGGTCTCGCATCCCCACGCGAACAGTCCCCGGCGACGCGCTCCAGGCGTACTACTGGACGAGCGACTCGGACTACTGCTTCGGCAACTGCGAACCCACGCGCGTCCTCTACAAGCGAGGAACCCGAACCAGCCAGGGCTACGACGACAACTGGCCCATGCGCTCCTACAACTGCCGGGGCAACTTCTTCCAGGGCGCGGCCATCTCCAACCGCCCGGAGTCCGAGTACTCGGACCCCCACACCTCCGACATCGACCGGCTTTCCTATCACTTCTATGGAGACAGGGCGTGCAAGTAGCGATGAGGTCTCGACCCAGCCCCTGGCATGAAGGGGGCAGGAAGGCATGAGCCGATTCAAGGACCGGACGGGAGGGCTCATCCGCGTGTTCGGCCTGGGAGGCCTGGGGCTGTTGTTGGCGCTCGCGGTGACGCTGCGCGAGCCGCCGCCTCCGCCCCCCGAGGCCGAGCCCACGCCGGAGCCGCCTGTCTCGCCCCCGTCTGTCGCCAGGCCCATGACAGCGCGCTTTCAGGGAGCGTTCCCCAGCTACCCACAGTCCACGACCATTCCCATGGGGCGCATGGAGGCCAATGGGAATCCGATGGAGATGGCCTATTTCGAGACGACCAGCCCGCCTGGAGAGGTGCTCGAGTTCTACGCCCGCGAGTTCCGACGACGGGGCCATCGCACCAACCACAAGGCAGACGGCCCGAACGCCGGGGCCGTCAGCTACTACGACGCCAGACTGGGCGCGCTGGTCTCCGTCACGGCCGTGGGCACGGGGGACAAGAAGCCCCGGACCCAGGTCTTCCCCTCCATCGTCGAGACGCCCGAAGGCGTTCACCTTCAAGCCCGCGTGCCGGAGACCCTGCCAAGAGCGCCGGGTGCCACCACGGTGCTGCGCGTCGATGACCTCAACCCAGGGCCTTCTGAAGGCAGCATCACCGTGACTGAAATCGCCCAGGGCACGCCGGGCACGCTCGCGGAGTTCTATCGGCGGGAGCTCGGGCAGCGGGGCTTCACCCAGGTCGAAGCACGCTCCGCCAGGCATGGCGTGGAAGTGCTTGGCTTCACGCGTCCTGGGGAGCGGCTCTCCCTCTCCCTCTCTCCCGTCCAGAAGGACGGGTCGCCCGAAACACTTGCCACCGTGGTCCTCGAGCAGGCCACTTCCCCGGAGGGTCACCCATGAACGGATGGATGTCGTTGGCTTACCGTTGGCTCCGACGGCCTCGCTCTCGCGGACAGGCGGCGGCGGAGTTCTCGCTCCTGCTCCTGGGGTTACTGGTCAGCGGCAGCGCCTTCCTGGCGTTCGCCCCCGACCTGCTGGCCATCTTCACCGTCTATGTAGCGGGCTTCTATCTCGTCCTCGGCTACCCGCTGGGCTGACCCCCGCGACACTCACTGCCCTGGCAGCCGGGGAATGGCGATGGGGACGGTATCCAGCGAGGGCCGGGCCCCCGTCCCCGAAGCACGCGCCACCCAGGCGCCCTCCTCGGTGACGACCGAGGCCACCCCGACGAGTGGAACCCTGCTTGTGTCCACCACGACCACCGGCTTGCCACGCTCCCGTTGGAAGGTGCGCTCACGGGCCTTTCCGGCGAAGGGGCCACGCACCGAGATGTCCTTCTCTCCCTTCAACTCCCCGCGCAGCTCGGGCGAGTCAGCCTCCAGGTCCACGGGGATGGAGATGGGGGCATGAGGCGCCACGGAGACCGCCAGTCGCTCGACGAAGGGACGGTTAACCCCCACCAGCCAGACCACCACGAGCATGCGCGGAGTCGTCTCATGGTCCAACTCGACCTGATAGAGCGAGGTGCCGTCCTCGCGGACCGTCTCGCCCACCAACGCGACGCGCACCCGAAAGGCACCCTGGCGCGTCGTCAGCTCATACTCGACCCACTGCCCCACCACGGGTTGGAACTGGCCATAGAGCAACGGCGCGGGAACCAGGGCCCGCGCCTCCGCTCGGCGCGAAGGGTCCACGGCAACCCCTCCGTCACCTGGTGGCGGCACCGCTGGACTCATGGCCCCGGAAGGCGCCACCACGGCGGGAGGAGCGACCGGCGGCTGCTTCTCCACGGCGGTGGGGGCACGCGATGAAGCCTCCACGAGGGGCTCTGGCGTTGAACGAGCGGAAGAGCTGGATTCTGGATTGGAGCAGGCCAGGAGCAGCAAGGGCATTGCTCGCACAGCGCTCAGCGAACGAGGCATGGAAGAACTCTAACAAAAAGGCGTCCCGGGAAAGGGATGCACGCGTCAGGGATTGAAACCTCACATGACCAGAACCGGATGGGCAGTCGTCGCGCTGATGCTGTGCCTCGCGGTCCGCGGGGCCCATGCGCAGACTCCTCCCTTGGATGGAATGCTGGAGCTCCCCCTCGTCGTGCGAACCGGGGGCTGGGCCCGCTATGTGGGAACCTCTTCGGAAGGGCCCACCCGCTTCGTCATCAAGGTCGGTGCTCCGGGCCGCCATGGAGCCCGGAGTGGCCGCTGGTTCCACCTACAGCTCGAGGTTCCCTCCCTGGGCCTCATCGCCTTCGACTTCCTCGTTGAAGGAGAGCGCTTCGGAGCACAGGGCGTCATTCTCTTGAGAGTCACCGTCCCAGGACAGCCTCCTCGCGAGCATCCCAATGCCTTCGCCAAGGCCGCCTCTTCCCAACGTCAGCCCCGCTTCCTCCAGAAGTCGACGGAGACCATCGCGGGCAAGACCGTGGAGATAATGGAGTACTCCTTCTCCGGAGGCCTCACCGCCGAGTGGTCCTCCGCCGTGCCCGGCCTGGGCCTGGTGCGCATGGGCGGAGAGAATCCCTTCCACCTCGTCGACTTCGGCGTGGGTGGAGACCCGTGGAAGGAGAGGACCACGCCCGCCATGTTCCCCGCGCCACCGCCCAAGAAGTAGGCCTCAGCGCCCGGGCATGCGCGACGACAATCCCATCTTCAGCAGCCGCCCTCGCACGCCGTCCACCGCGTCGTGCGCGAGCCTCGCCTCCAGACGCAGCGACTCACCCCGCCCCGCCCGCAGCACCGTGCGCGGCGGCTCCCCGTCAACCTTCTGGAGCGAGAACCACTCCAGCTCCGAGAAGCGCGTGCGCCGCCCCAGCGGGTCGATGAAGCCCTCTCCAGACAGGAACAGCCCCGGCACCAGGTGCAAACCAATGGCGCCCAGCCACACCGCCAACCCCAGACAGAAGCTCCCCAGCGCCGGCCGCGCCTCGGAGTACACCAGGTGCACGCCCAGCAGCGTCAGCAAGCCCATCCCCGCGAGCACTTGCAAATAGGTCCCTACCCGCGCCCGCGAGCCCAGCACGACGAGTGAGCGCGCTCGCAAGAGAGACACCAGCGCCACGAGCGACAGCAAGGCCTGTCCACAAGAGGCCACCGCCACCGCCAGGGCCAGCATCCCCCGGCGCCCGCCAAGCGCCTGGGACTCCTGGACGAGCCACACCGCGCAGGCGCTGAAGAACCCCACCGCCAGGACATGGAATGCGACGATGGACACGGGCAGCGCGGTTGCTTTCATCGGTGCCCGCCAGCGCATCACATCCGAGAGGATTTGGGGAGGGCCCCTCCTTCAGCGGGCCCGCCGCCGCCGGGAGGCCACGGGCACCGACGTGGCGACGACGAGCTGCCGGTACTGCCGGGGACTCAACCCCGTGACCTGCTTGAACTGGCGCGACAGCGCGCTCTGGTCACAGAAGCCCACCGCGAGGGCAATGGCGGCGATGGGCTGCTCATCCTCCACCAGCCGCGCCGCCGCCGCGTCGATGCGCGTCTTCATGATGAACTGCCCGGCGGACATCTGGAAGATGCGCCGCATCCGCCGCTCGAACTGCGCCGCGGACATGCCCGCCCGGCGCGCCAGCGAGTCGATGCGCAGCCGCTCTCCATAATTCGCCTGGATGTGGTCGATGGTCCCCGCGAAGCGCTCGTCCACCAGCCCCGCGCGTCCCGGCTCGTGCACGTCCTTGGACAGACACGCCAACCCCATCACCTCGCCCGTCTCATCGAACAGCGGCACCTTGCTCGTCAGACACCAGCCCGGCTCGCGGTTGTTGAACAACGTCAGGTCCAGGTTGTCCACCAGCGCCCGGCCCGTCCGGAACACCTTCTCGTCCTGTCGCACATAGCGGTCCGCCATGTGCTGGGGAAACAGCTCGTGCGCGGTGCGCCCCACCGCCGCCGCCTTGCTCTTCAGGCCACAGCGCTCCGCGCACGCCTCGCTGATGCACACGTAGCGCCCCCGGATGTCCTTCACCGAGAAGACGATGTCCGGCACCCGGTCGAACAGCTCCTCCGCGAACAGCGGATTGGCCACCCGCCCCATGAAGCCCATCCGCCAGTGCTCCAAGGTTTCACGCGCTTTGGTGGTTTCCATTCGTCCCCACAAGGGAAAGACACAAGAACGTCAGACGTGCTCACGAATACCTTGAACACCACGTGAAACCTACGTCGGTGTCACTCGGAAACGGACGACACCGTGCATCAAGCCCCCACCCCGAGGAGCACGAAGCCATGCGCGGTCCAATCACGGATTGGTGTCGCTGTCACATCGTCCTCGCCATCTGTTGTCTCACGCTACTCGCACCCGGAGCGGACGCCCGCCCTGGAGGTCCCCCGCCGGCCGAGCCCGCCCAGCGCGTCCACGGGCTGGAGCACGCGCACCAACGCATCCAGCCCGACGAGCGCCAGCCCGACGTCTCCCCGGAGCAGCTGCGCCAGGCCCTCACGCCACCCGCGCCGAAGCGGGCGCTGCTGGCGTGTGACACCGCGGCCTTCGGGTCGGCCACGGGCACGGCGCTCGTGACGCTGGTGAAGGGCTCCACGATGGAGTGCATCAACACGCTGTTCAGCGTCACGGGCACGCTCGCCCGGCAGGTGTTCATCGAGAGCAAGATGGTCACCATCGCCAACGCGCTCACTCCCAATGCGCAGGCCTATGTGGGGAACAACAGCGGGCAGACGCTCCAGCTCATCCAGTTCCTGCGCGCGGGGTACTACGTGCGGTACTACGCCCCGGACGTCGTGGGCGCCTACGGCACGGCGCTGGCCAACGCCATCCGCCCGGCCCTGGCCGCCTTCGTGGCCAACAGTCACTTCGGGGACGTCAATGACGCGCACGGCGCCGTGCTGATTGAGTTCGTCACGCTCA
Source organism: Myxococcus qinghaiensis (assembly GCF_024198215.1). Lineage (GTDB taxonomy): Bacteria > Myxococcota > Myxococcia > Myxococcales > Myxococcaceae > Myxococcus > Myxococcus qinghaiensis. The sequence continues at coordinate 29,945 of NZ_JAKCFA010000041.1, read as the reverse complement.
TCGACAGCGCGGGGGAGAACGCGCGGCACCTGGGCACCTTCAAGGGGCTGCTGGACCGCTTCAACGACACCGCCGCGGCCTCCTGGTACATGCGCGGCGCCACCAACAACGTCTTCGTGGGCCTGTTCCGGGGACACTACAACGACGACTTCGTGCCGGCCGTGCAGGCGGACTCGTCCATCATCGACTCGCTGGACTCCTTCGGCCTGCGCACCGAGCACCTGCTGGGCACCGACAACCAGTACCTCACCGTCAACGCCGCGCGCGAGCTGGCGCGGTTCCTCCAGTACCCGGGGGCGCTGCAGACGAAGGCGCGCCCCAAGGTGAGGACGCTCATCACCAGCCACTCGATGACGGGCCCCACGGCGGGCGTCTGGGTGGGCGCGGCGGAGATGGCCGACTACTACGACGGCGCCAACTGCGCGTACTACGGCATCTGCGACTTCCGCCGCGCGCTGGAGCAGGCGGTGCTCCGCGTGACGCACAACTGCGGCGCCACGCTGAAGATGCGCGTGCAGGACATGACGGCCACGCAGCTCACGCAGAGCTGCGGCCAGCTGGCCACGCAGGAGTCCTACTTCCACGACAAGCTGAAGACGGGCCGCCTCCCCGTCGCCAGCGACAACAACACGTCGCTGGAGATGGTCATCTTCGACAGCAGCCTGGACTACCAGACGTATGCCGGCGCCCTGTTCGGCATCGACACCAACAACGGTGGCATGTACCTGGAGGGAGACCCGGCGGCGTCCGGCAACCAGGCCCGCTTCATCGCCTACGAGGCGGAGTGGCTGCGGCCCGCGTTCGAAATCTGGAACCTGCGCCACGAGTACGTCCACTACCTGGATGGCCGCTTCAACCTGAAGGGCGACTTCGGCGCCAGCATCAGCCAGCCCACCATCTGGTGGATTGAGGGCCTGGCCGAGTACGTGTCCAAGAAGGACGTCAACGCGGACGCGGTGACGCGGGGCACGAGCAAGAGCTACCAGCTCAGCCAGATTCTGCGCAACGACTACAACAGCGGCACCGAGCGCGTGTACTCCTGGGGCTATCTCGCGGTGCGCTTCATGTTCGAGCGCCACTCGGGTCAGGTGGACACCTTCGTCGGCCAGTTCCGCGCGGGGAACTACAGCGCCTATCGAACGTCCCTGGACGCCCTGGGCACGGCGAACGACACGGAGTTCCACCAGTGGCTTGATTGCATCGCCACCGCGACCGACCCGAGCACCTGCGCGAATCCCGGGCCGGGTCCTGGCCCAGGCACCAGCACGCCGTGCACGGGCGCGGACACGCGGATGCTGGGCAACAACTGCTACCGGGGTCCTCTGTCCGGTGGCGAGGCCCTGCAGTACTTCTACCTCTGGGTGCCCGCCGGTGCGCGCAACCTGCGCTTCCAGCTGAGCGGCGGCACGGGCAACGCGGACCTCTATGTCCGCGCCAGCACGTGGCCCTCGACGACGGCGTATGACTTCCGGCCCTACCTGTCCGGCAACGACGAGGTGGTGGACATCCCCTCGCCGGTGGGTGGCAGCTACTACTACGCCATGGTGAAGGGCCGCGCGTCGTTCGCGAACGTGAAGCTGGAGTCCCGCTTCGACACGACGCCGTGAAGCAAGGGAGTGGCTCCCGGGTGGAGACGAGGCCACCTGGGAGTCACTCCCGCTTCAGCACACCGTCCACCGTGCGCCAGAGGCCCAGGGGGTTCGCCTCGCGAAGCTCCAGCGGGAGCAGCGCGTCCGGCACGTCCTGGTAGCAGACCGGGCGGACGAAGCGGCGGATGGCGCCCGTGCCCACGGCGGTGAAGCGTCCATCCGAGCTGGCTGGAAAGGGACCGCCATGCACCATCGCCGGGCAGACCTCCACGCCCGTGGGGACACCGTTCATCAGCACGCGCCCCACGCGGTCCGCCAACGTAGGGAGCAGCTCGGAGGCCAGCTCCGTGTCTCCCGCGTCCATCATCACCGTGGCGGTGAGCTGGCCTTCCAGTCGCGAGGCCACGCGCACCAGCTCCGCCGCGTCACGCGCCACGGTCAGCACCGCGCAGCTTCCGAACACCTCCTCCGTGAGCTCACCCTCGGCGAGCACCACCTGTGCCTCCGCCTCGAAGAGCGCGGGAGCCCCGAGCGCGGCCTTCGACTCGCCGCGTGCATGCGTCCGGGTGTCGGCGCGGGCAGCGAGCCGGCTCACGCCCTCGCGGAAGCGCTCGGCGATGGTGGGCGTCAACATGGGCGCGGCAGGAGCGGCGCCCAGCTTCTCGGAGAGCCTCGCGCGGAAGGCCTCGTACCCGGGCCCCTCCACCGCCACGAGCAACCCGGGCGAGGTGCAGAACTGGCCCGCGCCCTGGAGGATGGACGCGGCCAGCGCGTCCGCCATCGCCTGCGGACGGGCAGCCAGGGCTTCCGGCAGGAGGAAGATGGGGTTGATGGAGCCCATCTCCGCGAACACGGGAATGGGCACGGGCCGGGCGGCGGCCAGCGCCATCAACGCGCGACCTCCACCGCGAGAGCCCGTGAAGCCGACGGCGCGGATTGCGGGGTGACGCACCAGGGAGGCACCCACCTCCGTGCCCGCGTCGAACAGGAGCGAGAACACGCCTTCGTGCAGTCCACACGCCGCCACGGCCGCGCGGATGGCCAGGCCCGCGCGCTCGGACGTCGCGGGGTGCGCGGGATGGGCCTTGGCGACGACAGGGCACCCGGCGGCCAGCGCGGACGCGGTGTCACCTCCCGCGACGGAGAACGCGAGCGGGAAGTTGCTCGCACCGAACACGGCCACCGGCCCCACGGGGCGCAGCAGCGAGCGCAGGTCCGGACGCGGCAGCGGGCGACGCTCGGGCAGGGCGCGGTCGATGCGCGCATCCACCCAGCTCCCCTCTTCCAGCAGCCGGGCGAACTGGCGGAACTGTCCGGCCGCGCGACCCAACTCCCCCTGGATGCGCGCGGGGGGCAGGCCGGTCTCCTTCGGCGTCACGGCGAGGAAGTCCGCCTCCGCAGCCAGGAGCGCCTCCGCGATGTGCTCCAGGAACACGGCGCGCTGGCGAGAGGACAGGGCCGCGAGCGAGGGCGCGGCCTGCTCCGCGAGCGAACAGGCGCGCTCCACCTCCTGGGGCTGCGCGCCGTGGAAGCGCGGCTCCAGCGCCACGCCCTCCGCGGGGTTCCAGCCGGTGAACGTCGGCCCACCGGGCGCTCCGCGTTCGGCGCCAATCAACGACAGTCCCATCCAGCTCATACGGCGACCTCACTCCGGGAGGGGCGCAACGCCCCTCCAGCTTCGATACGAGAGACTTCACACCACGACGCTACAGGGCGGGGCGGTTCGCCAGGGCCTCGCGCAGCACGCGCAGGCACTCCTCACGCTCCGCTCCCGCCAGCTCCAGCCGAGGCCCGCGCACCCGCTCATGGCCCCAGCCGACCTCCTGCTGCACCAGCTTGATGAGCTGGACGAACTTGGTGACGGTGTCCAGGCGCAACAGCGGCAGGAACCAGCGGTAGAGCTCGAAGGCGGCCTGCTTCTTTCCGGCGAGCGACAGCTCCAACAGCCGCACGGACTCGGCGGGGAAGGCGTTGACGAGTCCGGCCACCCAGAAGCGCGCGCCCGCCTCCACACCCTCGACGAGGCAGTCATCCACGCCGACGCCCAGGGCCAGCCTGTCTCCCAGGAGGGCGCGAATGGCGGTGACGCGACGAGCATCGGTGGAGGACTCCTTCACGGCGACCGCATTGTCGTGCTCGGCGGCCAGCTCCGCGAGGTGGGCGGGGGTGAAGTCCGTCTTGTAGGCAACGGGGTTGTTGTAGAGCAGGCACGGCAGCTTCGTGGCGCGCAGGACGGCGGACATGTGCGCCTTCATCTCGCGCCAGTCGCTCGAATAGACATACGGGGGCAGCACCATGAGGCCAGCGCAGCCCGCCTCCTCCGCGGCGCGAGCCAGCCGCACGGCCTCAGAGGTGGACAGCGCGGCGATGCCCGGGATGACGGGCACCTTCACCGCGTCAACCACCGTGCGCATCACCGCGGCCTTCTCCTCCAGGCTCAGCGTCGCGCCCTCGCCCAGGGAGCCGCAGGGGATGATGCCGGTGCAGCCCTGCGACACCAGCCAGCGCACGTGCGAGCGCACCGTGCCGTGGTCGACGGACAGGTCCGCGTTGAAGGGGGTGGTGATGGCGGGGAGGACACCAGTCCAGAGGCTCATGACTCTCTCGTAGGGGTAGAGGAAACGTCCGAGGGGATGCGCAGGCTGCCGATGCGCGCGGGGAGACACGGCGGGCGCACGTCTTCGCCCGTCCAACCGAAGAGGGTCTGCGCCGCGGTGCCGCAGGTGCGGCCCTGGCAGGCGCCCATGCCCAGGCGTGCATACAGCCGGGCCTCGCGCAGGTTCTGACAGCCCTCCAGCGCGGACATGGGCACGTCCTCGCAGCGACACAGCAGCGTGTCCGGCGTGGCCAATCGGAGCAGCTCCGCGCGCGGCGCATCATGCCTCGCGAGCTGGGCGGCGAAGGTCCGCACGCGGTGCCAGGAGCGCTCCAGCTCCAAGGGAACGGGTTGCTCGGCGGCGACGAGTCCCGCCAGCTCTCCGGTGACGAGCGCCTGGTCCACGCCACCGATGCCGAGCAGCTCGCCCACGGCGTGGACCTTGGGAACGCGTGTCTCCAGGCGGTCGTCGACGACCACCGCGCCGGCCGAGGTCTCACAGCTGAGCAGCCGCGCCACTTCCAGGTTGGGCACGAGCCCGTAGGCCGCGCCCAGGTAGTCGCAGTGCAGGTGTTCCTCGCGACCGCGAACGGAGAGACGGACGGCTTCCAGACGGCGCTCGCCTTCAGCGGCGGTGACCCAGGCGTCCGTGGACGTGGGCACGCTGACGAGCTTCGCTGACATCAAGGCGCCCTGGAGCAGCTTGGCCGGCTGACGCCAGAGCTGGAGCGCGAAGCCCCAATGGCTCGCGGCGGAGGCCTGTTCGGCGATGTAGAGGACCTCGCCACCGTGGGAGTGAATCGTCGCGGCGGCGGCGAGCAACAACGGGCCCGTGCCGGCGAGCACCACGCGCTTGCCTCGGATGGGGAGGCCATCCTTCACGAGCACCTGGAGTCCGCTGACGCCCAGCACGCCCGGCAGCGTCCATCCGGGGAACGGCAGGAAGCGCTCGCGCGCCCCGGTGGCAAGCACCGCGCGGCCGTAGCGCACGGCGAACGAGGACGGGCCCTCTTCCACCAGGAGCACACCCGGCTCGGGCGCGGCGATGACCCGGGCACCTGGACGAAAGCGCGCGCCTGACGCGGAGAACCGGGTGAGCCAGCGACGCGCGAGGCGATTCGAGCCCTGTCGCGCCTCGCCTCGCCAGACCTGTCCACCGGGCTCCGGCTGGGCGTCGAGGACGAGCACATCCAGCCCCGCCTCGGCCGCACGACACGCGGCGGCGAGCCCGCCTGGGCCAGCACCGACGACCACGAGGTCACAGACCTCACGCATCGGTCACCACCGTCTGGTCCTCGCGACACGGCGTCAGGCACATGAGGACCTCGGGGACACCGTCGATGGTGGCGCGGCACTCGAAGCAGACGCCCATTCCGCACAGAGGTCCACGGGGCCGCCCGCTCAAGTCCGCGCGACTGACGAAGCTGTCCGTCATCGCCAGCGCCGCCGCGACAGACGTCCCCACCGGCACCGTGACTTCACGCCCGTTGATGCGAAGGGTGACGACCGAGGCCTTCTTCGGCGCGGGCTCACGCATGCGCGACCTCATGACCCGACGCCGACAGGAAGCGCGCGGGGGAGTAAGGACGCGCGTCAATGACACTCGCGCGCCCGAGCAGCTGGTCCGCCACCAGTCGCGCGCTGCCCGTGGCGGTGGTGATGCCAAGGCCCTCATGGCCACACGCAAGCCACAGCCACGGCTTCTCCGGATGGGGACCCAACAACGGCAGTCCATCCGGCGTCGCCGGGCGCAGCCCCGTCCAGACACGCAGCGCCTGCAACCCATCGAGCCCCGGAAGGAACAGGGCCGCGCGCTTCAGCATCCGCTCCAGGAGCTTCGCATCCACCTCCCGAGTCCCATCCCCTGGCTGCCGCGACGAGCCCAAGAGGAGCTGTCCCGTGACGCGAGGCTGCGCGTTGAAGGCCACGGAGGCGCCATCCGTCCCATGCGCGCTCTTGAGGTAGCCCAGCTCCACTAACTGGTGATGCACCACCGGGGCACCGCGTCGGGTGATGAGCAGGTGTCCCTTGCGAGGCGAGATGGGCAACCCAGGACACAGCAAGGGACTCGCCACGCCCGCCGCGAGTACGACATGCCGCGCCGTCAGCAACTCGCCATTGGCGAGCATGACACCTCCCGGGCGCAGCTCGCGGACCTGACAGCCCGTCATCAATCGCGCGCCACGAGCCTGCGCACGCAGCGCGAAGGTCCGCGCGGCGACCGGTGGATACAGCACGGCATCCTCAGGAACCCGCAGCGCCCCGACGAGCCCCGGAGCCAGCGCCGGCTCGGCCTCATACAGCGCCGCGCTGTCGAGCACCTCCGCCCGGACTCCCGCGGCGCGGTAGTTGGCCACCTTCGCGGAGACCGCGGCCATCTCCTCGTCATCGGCGGCGAGCCACAGCGTGCCGCAGGCGTCGTACTCCACGGTGCGAGGCAGTCCGTCCGCCAGCTCCCGCCACAGCGCCACGGACCACGCCGTCAGCGCGAGCTCCGCCGCGTTGTCGTCCATGGCCACCAGGTGCCCCATGCCGCACGCGGTGGTCCCCGTCCCAATGGAGCGCGCCTCCACGAGCGCCACCGACACTCCTTCCGCGCTGAGCACATCCGCGAGCGCCGCGCCGACGATGCCACCGCCGACGATGACGCAGTCGAAGGCGCTCATCCGATGCCCCAGGCGAACGGGTCCGTCGGGTCCACCAGCAACGTCGCCTCCGCGTTGACGGACGCGGTGCCGGTGATGGTGGGCAGGACGCGGTCGCCATCGCGCACGTAGCGCGCCTCGAAGCGACTGCCGAGGATGCTCTCCTGCACCCACGTCACGCCCTCCGCCAGCACGCCCTCGGCGGCGAGGCACGCGACCTTCGCACTCGTCCCGGTGCCGCATGGAGACCGGTCATAGGCCAGCCCGGGGCACAGCACGAAGTTGCGAGCATCCACCCCTGACGACGGAGACGGGGCATACAGCTCCACGTGGTCAATCTCGGCGCCCCCCTCTCCGGTGATGCCCTGGTCCACGAGCGCCTGCTTGAGCGCGGACGTGTACGCGAGGAGCGCGGGAACCCGCGTCAACTCCAGCGGCAGGTGCGTGGCGCGGGACAGGAAGAACCAATTGCCACCCCAGGCGATATCCCCTCGGACCTCGCCATGTCCCGGCACCGGCACGGCCACGTCGTGCGCCCACCGGTAGCTCGGCACGTTGGCGATGCTGACGCGGCCATCCGGATGCAGCGTGGCCTTCACCACGCCCACGGGAGTCTCCAACGCGTGGACCCCAGGACCGATGCGGCCCAGGTACTCCAGCGTCTTCACCACGCCGATGGTCCCGTGGCCACACATGCCGAGATAGCCGACGTTGTTGAAGAAGATGATGCCGGCGACGCTCGACGCGTGGACGGGCGGGCACAAGAGCGCACCGACCATGACGTCGGAGCCACGGGGCTCGCAGACGATGGCCTTGCGGAAGGCGTCGAACGTCTCGCGGAAGCGCTCGCGCTGACTCGCCAGGTCGCCCGTCCCCAGCTCGGGTCCTCCGTCAATCACCACGCGCGTGGGCTCACCGCCCGTATGACTGTCGATGACACGAATGCGCCGCATGCGGACCGCTCCCTCTACCCGGGCCTCCCATGAGCCACCCTAGGAGCCCCGAGGCGCCGTTTCTTGGGAGATTCGACCACACTCGCGTGGCAATCACGCAAATGCCCGGCGATTCTCCTTGGAGACGGCGGCCACTGGCAGTGAACTCACGCTCCCTCAATCCCAGGGAGCGTGCAATGAATCGTCAGACGTGGAGCGGAGCCGTCGTGGTGGCCTTGCTGCTGACGGGCTGTGGTGAAGGCACGGAGTCGCAGCACTCGGAGGGATCTCCCCGGGCTGTCGAGCAGTCGCTCTCCGGCCCCTGGGAGTGTGACCCCGCCGAGTGGTGCCATGTCAGCGCGCACACCTTGGACTGTCCTCCGGGCGCCCCTTATGGGACGGCCTACGCGTGGCCCTCGCAAGCGGGGGACTACTGCACCCAGCGCTTCGCGTGCGGCGCGCACTTCCCCCTCTGCCCCGCCCCCATCGACCCCTGAGCTCGCGGAGTCCTGTCAGGAGATAGAGAGAGACCTCCGCGACTTTCGCGGGGGTCCCGTGGTCAGGCAGGCCATGCGTCGTCATCGGCGACTCGCCCATGGCGGCGCTCGGCCTGCCCGACGCCCTGAAGCACGGCGCGCCTCACGCGCTCAGCGAGCCCGACTCGAGCGCCTTCCGCGCCGAGCCGGACATGGTCTCCGCCAGCGTCTGCACCGAGCGCGCGACCTTCTGCGTCTCCTCCACCACGCGCAGGGTCTGCTGCATCTGTCCGGACAGGTCCTTGATGGCCATGGCTATCTGGGACGTGCCCGCGTCCTGCTGGGATACGGCCATGGAGATCTGGCGCACGCTGCCGCTGGTGTCGCCGATGATGCCCGCCAGCTTCTGGAGCTGTGAGCCTGAGATGCGCACCGCGTCCAGGCTCACCTTCACCCGCTGCTCGCCCTGCTCGCTCATCTTCGCGGCCTCGCGCATGCTGGCGTTCACCCCCTCCAGCACCTCGCGGATGCGCTGCGTGGCGAGGATGGACTGGTCCGCCAGGCTGCGCACCTCGCGCGACACCACGGCGAAGCCCTTGCCATGCTCACCGCTGCGCGCCGCTTCAATCGCGGCGTTGACGGCCAGCATGTTGGACTGGTCCGCCAGTCCCTTCACCGTGTCGACGATGCCGGAAATCTCCCGCGTGCGCGCATCCAGCGCGAGGATTCGCCGGGCCATCTCCGACACCTCCGCGCGGATGGCCTCCAGGTTGTTCAGCGTCCGGTCGATGGCCGTGCCACCGTCGCGGCCCGCCTCCTCCGCGACGACGATGGAGCTGGCGAGCAGCCGCGTCTTGTCCGCCGTCACCAACGAGCCCTGCCGGATTTCCTGCACCGTCTGCTCCAGCTCCTTGAGCGCCGTCGCCTGACGGCCGATGCCCACCGTCTGCGCGTCGCTGGACGTGCGCAGCTGCTGGACCACTGTCGCCAGCTCTCCGGCGCCGGTGCCCATGCCCTCAGCCAGCTCCCGCACGTCCTTGCGGCGCGCCTCCAGCTGACGCGTGTGGGACGCCAGCGAGCGCACCACCAGCGTGGAGCGTCGCGCGACGATGCACACCAGCGACACCGTGAGCGCCACGAAGCCCCAGTGCATCTGCGTGCCCGTCTGCTCCATCACCCCGAGCACGGGCAGCGTGCTGAGCACGCACACGAAGGTGAGTACGCACAGGCCCGCGACGAAGATGCGCGCATCGGGGTTGCCCCGCCACGCGGCCCTGACCGCGACGATGAGGCACACGAACAAGCAGGGCAGCGAGTAGACGGTGAGCAACGTGAGGTGCCGGTACATCATCCCCAGGTCCACGAACAGCAGCGCGCCCTGAATCGCCGCGGGGACGGCAATCGCGACCACGCCCCAGCGGAACCAGCGCAGCTCGCCCTCCAGGATGCTGTCGGAGATGAACCACCCCAGCCCCGGCAGGAGGGTGTACGCCCCCAGCAACGTGAGCTGGCTGGTGAGCAGGTTCGCGCCCCACAGGGACATCAACAACCCGCTGGAGCCCAGCAGCAACAGCCCCGAGCCGCTGGAGAAGACGGTGAGCGCCACCAGCATCCGCTGCTGTCGCCGCACCAGCGCCGCCACCCCGGCGACGCCCGCGACGACGAGCAGCAGCACGCCCATGACGAAGGGCGCCAGTCCCTCGCGCATCGCCTGACCGGCCAGCTCGTACCGGGGCCCCACCCGCGCCTCCTGCCCCACGCCGATGATGGGCCCGTTGCTCTGGATGCGCAGCAGCACCCGCGTGCCACCCACCGAGGAGGGCAGCGGCACCTGGCTCCACGCCATGGTCTCCACCGACTCGACGCCCGAGGAGCGCAGCGTCCCATTCGCGTAGATGCGGCGGCCACCGGCGTACACCTCGAACGCGTTGGCCACGGTGGCCAGGTGGAGCGCGGGCTCCACCCACGTGCCTTTCGGCACGGGGATGCTCACCCACAGGAACGTGTTCGACGCGCGTTCCGGCGGCTCACGCGCGGCGACCATGGGCAGCCAGTCCTCCCGGTCCGCCTCATGCGCCCACGCGGGCACGCCATCCGGCCCCATCGGTGAGTCACCCCAGCGATAGCGCCACCCGCTCTCCAGCACCACGCTCTCGGCGCCCGCCGCCCGCGCCGATGGAGCGAGCACGAGCACGATGAACAGAAGCCAGGTGAAGACCCCCGATGAAACACCCGAGACGAAACAGCCCATCGACGCGCGACCCGAACCGCGGAGCAGACTCATGGATGAACACGATGCTCGGGCTTCTGTCGCATGAATGTAAACGGGTCTCACCCACCCCGCCTGTCTGCCCAGCGCGCATTCCTGTCCCATGTCGATGTTTCAAATGGGATGTATCGAAACGCGAGTGCCCGCTTGAGCGCTCGCGACGTCCGCTCCCCCCTCGGGCCCGATTCGCGGACGTCCACCTCTTTTCCTGGGAACCAGAGATGGTTTCCGCATGAGGGTCATTTCCCGATCTCTCAAGGATTCCCGGCCAATCCGTCGTTAAGGAGGAACGCGGAAGGAAGCGTCCGTGGGGCGGCCCGAGTCGGGCCGCGGGGGACACCATGAGCACGACGGAGCTGGCGGTCTTGTTGGAGGGTGCACGCGAGGGAGACCTGGGCGCGAGGGACGCGCTGACGGCGGCGACCTATCGGGAGCTGCGGCGGATGACCCGCATGGTCCAGGTCCAACCCGAGGCGGCTCCCCACAATCCCCTACAGCCCACCGTGCTACTCCAGGATGCCTGGACGCGGCTGTTCGGGACGGACGCGCTCCAACCCGAGGACCGTCGCCACTTCTTCAGCGTCGCCGTCCAGGCGCTGAGGCGGGTGCTGGTGGACCGGGCTCGCGCCTGGCTGCATCAGCGGCGTGACGCGCGGCGGGAGTGGCTGAGCATCCGCCACCTGGACGTGGAGAACCCGGGCCCCGACCTGGAGGTCCTCCAGCTGGAGGGGGCCCTGTTGGAGCTGGAGACGTTCCAGCCTCGGCTCGCCCGGCTGGTGGAGCTGCGCTACTTCGCGGGCCTGAGCCTCCACGAGACGGCGACGGCGCTGGGTGTGTCACATGCCACGGTGAAACGAGACTGGTCCTACGCGCGTGTCTGGTTGACGGAGCGGCTGAGCCACTGAAGGCCCGCCGCGCTGTTTCAGTGTGCGTTGGCCATGCTCTCGAAAGGCCAGGGGCGCGGCGTGACAGGCGTGCCCAGCCACAGGTCCGCGACGTGCTGCGCGAGCGTCCACGGCGCGCCGCCCGCGCGGTTCGTCAGGACGATGACGGTGAGGCGCTGGTCCGGATACTTCACGATGGCGTTGGTGAAGCCGCACGTCTCGCCATGGTGTGACAGGCGCGTGCGGCCCTGGTCCTCGTCGACGAACCAGCCAAAGCCATAACGTCCGGAGGCGCCGTCCGGGAGCTTCACCGGCGTCCACGCGCGCGCCCGCGCCTTCGCGTCCACCAGCGTGTCCGCGTCCAGCGCGACATCCCACGCGGCCAGGTCCACGACGGAGGCGTAGATGCCGCCATCGCCCAGCACGGCGCTGGTGTTGCTCTGGTCCCTGGGCACGAAGCCCTCGTCGCGGCTCGCATGGCCGTAGGCGCGCTGGGGCACGGTGGAGACGCCCTCCTCGTGGGCGACGGCGGAGGCCATGCCGCCCGGCGTGAAGACGCGCTCGCGAAGGAAGCGGGCGAAGGACACGCCGCTCACCTTCTCCACGACGAGCGAGAGCACCGCGTAGGCGGAGTTGCTGTAGCGCACCGCGCTCCCCGGCGCGAAGTACGTGCGGTCCGCGCGTGAGAGCAGCGCGAGCACATCGCGGTCCTTCACCTGCTCGGTCTGCGTGGCCGGGACGAACGCCTCGTAGTCCCAGATGCCGGAGGTGTGCTGGAGCAGGTGATGGACGCGGACCTCGCCGAGGTACGAAGGGAAGTCGGGGAGCACGTCCACCACGCGGTCCTCCAGCCGGAGCTTCCCCTCCTCCACCAGCAGCAGCACGGCCATCGCGGTGAACTGCTTGGAGAGCGAGGCCAGCCGGTAGTGGCTCTCCGGCGTGGCCTTCGTCCGAGTCCCCACGTCGGCCAGTCCATAGGCGCGACTGAAGACGACCTTTCCCTCATGGAGCACGACGACGCTGGCACCCGGCCGCTCTGGCGCGTCGTAGTCCGCGAAGAGCGCATCCACCTCCTGAGGTCGCCGGACGTTCGACGTGGCGCCGGCACAGCCGACGAGCAGCGAGAGGACGGGCACGAGGACGGCTCCGAGCACGGGGCGGTTCATGCGCGAGATGATGGACGAGAACGCGCCGCCGTCACGCGCGCAGAGGGCCAGGGCCCGACGCCGCACCGCGTAAAACCATCTCACGAGAAGTCGGGGACCGGCCGGTGAGAGGCCCGGAGTGTCATGGCAGACGAGCAGACAATCGCTCGCTCCGTCCGTCGCCCTGCCTACGGACGGCAAAGGGGGGAGCGCTCCCCACATGGCATGAACGAAGGTCCAGACCCACCTTCATCCGCCAGACGTGCAAGCGGAAACGAATGCCTCCGGGGAGCAGGAGCCTGTCATGTGGTGCACATCATGCTCGGCCTGGGCCGAGGGACCTCGGAGACGACAAATCCTGGGGCGGCTGCGGCGCCCCGTGGACAGCAGGACATTGGGAGCCGAGACGATGACCTTCGCCGTGTTGGAAGCCCTGGGTGAGCGACACCAGTCACCGCGTGGACCGGGAAAGCGCTGGCGGCGTTCCGCTCTGCGAACGCGCACGGAACCGGCGCACGAGTCGTGGGACGACGAGGCGGTCGACTTCGAAGACGCCATCGCCTCCTGGTAACGCTCCTGCTAACAACCGGGGGATGACCGCGCCCCGCCCCAATCCGTTGTTGTCGGACCGCGACGTGGACTTCCAGCTCGACGAGGTGGTGCGGGTCGCCACCCTGTGCGAGCTGCCCGACTTCGCGGAGCACTCCCGAGAGACGTTCGGCCTGCTGCTGGACAGCGCCCGGCGCTTCGCGCGCGAGGTGCTCTACCCCACCTATCGGACGTTCGATGTGGAGCCGCCCACCTTCGACAAGGGCCGCGTCCACGTCCATCCGCTGATGCGCGAGCTGTACCCGCGGCTGGTGGAGCTGGGGATGCTCACCGCCACCCGGCCTCCGGACGTAGGAGGCCAGCAGCTTCCGCTCACCGTCCACGCGCTGGCCAGCGCCTATCTCATGGCGGCCAACCTGAGCGCGTATGCCTACCTGGGCCTGACGCACGGCGCCGCGCATCTCCTGGAGGCCTTCGGCACGCCGGAGGTGAAGGCGGCCTTCATGGAGCCGCTCTATCGGGGTGAGTGGACGGGCACCATGGCGCTCACCGAGCCGCAGGCGGGCAGCAGCCTCGCGGACGTGCGCACGCGCGCGACGCTGGCGGCGGACGGGACGTGGCGCATCCAGGGCTCGAAAATCTTCATCAGCGGTGGGGACCAGGACTTCACCGAGAACATCGTGCACCTCACGCTGGCGCGCACCGAGGGCGTGGAGAGCGGCACGCGCGGCATCTCCTTGTTCGCGGTGCCGGCGCGGCGGCGCGAGGGTGACGCGCTGGTGGACAACGACGTCCGCGTGGCCGGCGTCATCCACAAGATTGGCTGGAAGGGCATCCCCAGCCTCGTCCTCAACTACGGCGAGTCAGGTGACTGCCGAGGGTGGATGGTGGGACAGCCCGGGCGCGGGCTGGCGTGCATGTTCCAGATGATGAACGAGGCGCGCATCATGGTGGGCCTCAACGGCGTGGCCACCGCGTCGGTCGCGTACCACGAGGCCGTGGCCTACGCGCGCGAGCGTCCCCAGGGTCGGCCCGTGGGAGCCAAGGACGCCACGCGCCCGCAGCACCCCATCATCGAGCACGCGGACGTGCGCCGCATGCTGTTGCGCCAGAAGGCGATTGTCGAAGGCGGCCTCTCGCTGCTGGTGACGGCGGCGTACCAGGCGGACCTCGCGTCGCACGCCACGGACGAGGACACGCGTCAGCGCGCGGGGCTGCTGGTGGACCTGCTGACGCCGGTGGCGAAGAGCTTCCCCGCGGAGCGCGGCTTCGAGGCCAATGCGCTCGCGGTGCAGGTGCACGGCGGCTATGGATACTCCAGCGAGTACCTGCCGGAGGCGTGGCTGAGGGACCAGAAGCTCAACAGCATCCACGAGGGCACCACGGGCATCCAGGGACTCGACCTGCTGGGTCGCAAGGTGGTGGCCGGTGGAGGCGCGGCGCTGGCGGCCTTCGCGGACGCGGTGGGCCGCACGGTGGAGCGGGCTCGGAAGGCGGGCGTGGACCCCGCGTGGGGTGAGGCGCTGGAGCGCACCACGGGCGAGGTGGCGGGACTCGTCGCGGAGCTGGGGGCGCGGGGCGCGGCGGGAGAGGTGGAGCTGATGCTGCGTCACAGCGCGGACTTCCTGGACCTGTTCAGCGTGCTGGCGGTGGCGTGGCGCTGGCTGGAGCAGGCCGCGGCGGCGAAGGAGGGCCTCGCGCGAGGCTCGGGCGACGCGGACTTCTACGAGGGCAAGCTGGCCGCCGCGCAGTACTGGTTCGCCGTGGAGCTGCCCCGAATCCCCCTGCTGATTGACCTGTGCCGCACCGGCGAGGACTCCTACGCGCGGATGAAGCCCGAGTGGTTCTGAGCCCACCGTTGAGCACTATGCGGGTGAGGAAGAAGCACCTGGCAGCGTGAACGAGAAGGTACTTCCCTTGCCTGGCTGACTCTCGACCCAGATCCGCCCACCGTGCGCGTCAATAATGCCCTTGGAGATGGCGAGCCCGAGCCCCAGCCCTCTGCGGTCTTCGCCGCGGGCTTGCCAGAAACGCTGGAACACCTCCTCCAATTGATGGCTCGGGATTCCGGAGCCCGTGTCCGTCACCGAGAAGCGAACGCCCTGGTCCACCGGCTCGACTCGAAGCGAAATAGCGCCGCCCGCCGGCGTGAACTTGATGGCATTGGTCAACAGGTTGCCGAGCACCTGAAGGATGCGCTCATGGTCGAGCTTCGCCATCAGCCTGTCGCCGCGTATCTCCGCGTCAAGCGAGAGGCCCTGCACGGAGGCCAGGGGCTGAAACGCCTCGAGAGACTCCCGCACGAGCGCGGTCGCATCCTGCACCGTGGGGTCGACGCGGAGAATGCCCGCCTCCATGCTGACCACATCCAGCAGGTCTTCAATCAGCCGGGTCAGCCGGGCGGTGAACCGCTGGATTCTCTCCGCGGCGTGGAGGGTCTTGCCGCCCGCCTCGTTTTCGGCGGCATCCCGCTTCAGCACGGTCGCCTGCAAGGCGATGCCCCCAAGCAGCGCACGCGAGTCGTGGCTGACCATCGCCATGAACTGGTCCCGCGCCGCCAGGCCATCGTCGGCGCATGTCCGCTCTATCAGCAGCCGGGCGTTGGTCTCCTCTCGTTCCGTGCGAAGGAGGGCGGCCAGGGCGCGCTGGCGCTCCACGCGTTCTTCTTGCAGCTCTTCGTCAGCGGTCGCCCGCTCCCCGAGCAGGGCTGCGTCGTCATGTGCCCGCTCCCGCGCGATGCTCCTCCGCGTGGAGATGGGTGCCTGCGACCGGGCCATCCGCGTATCCGCGTTTTCGCGGGTCGCTCGTAGGACTTCGTCAGCCCTTGCCCGGGACGTCTCGACAGCGGCATCCGTCTCCGTCTCAATCACGGTCTGCCTGTTGCTGTACTCGTCGTCGGATTTCTCCCGCTCCAAGCGGAGGCTTTCATCCGTGTCGTCACGTTCAGGTCGCGATTTCTGGTCCGGCGTGGCCATGGAGAAGTTCCCCTTCCTCGGAGCACCCGCTCTCCGAAGGGTAATACTCAAGGAGCAGCCCACGTCGGAGCGCCGCTCATGCGTGGCGCCGCTCCACAGGTGGCACCCGGCACGGCGAGCAGTCGAGCAAGGGCCTTCGAGACCGCGACCCGACGGGTTACGCGCGAGCGAGCCGCCAGGCAGTTCCCTCCCAGGCGCGCTGACTTCTACAGCCAGTCCATGAGGAGGGTGGCACGGCTGCTCGCCTGCCCGCTACGATTCTGCTGCATAAATCGTTGGTGCTCGTAAGATGTGCCCCGTGACGGTCTCCTTCCACCTGTGTCAGCCCGGTGGAGGCGCCTCGTGCGGCGCCTGCTGTGGCCTCTACAACTTCAAGGACCACTCCCGCATCGCGCTGACGGAGCAGCTCGCCATGCAGACGGAGCGGCTGCGTCGAGCGCCGATGGAGCCGGAGGCCTGGCACGCGGCGGCGAAGGAGCTGGTGGCCGCCCGGCGCGCGGCGCCGATGTTCGACGCCGTCCGGGTGTGTCCGCTGCTGGGCTTCCTGGACCGGGAGCGCAAGCAGGTGGGGTGCCTGGGGCATCCGAAGGTGACGGGAGGCGCGGACCTGCGCGACTGCGGCGTCTATCGCTCGTCGGTGTGCGAGACCTTCACGTGTCCGTCCTTCGGCTGGCTCACCGACGCGCAGGCGAAGCTGGTGCAGGCCGCGTGCGCGGACTGGTATCTGTATGGACTCGTCATCACCGACGTGGAGTTCGTGCGCGGGTGCCTGCGGCTGCTGGAGTGGGAGCTGGCGGGGCCGGCGAAGCCGGAGCGGATGGTGGAGAAGCCGGAGGTGCTCACGGCGGTGCGGCGGCTGTTCGCGCTGAAGGAGACGGCGCCCCGGAGAGACCCGAACGCAGCGGTCTTCGGGCGCTTCACGCGCGACACGGAGGGTGAGCCGGTGCCGCGAATACTCGACTACATGAAGCTGGGCGTGCGGGCCGCACCCGAGGACGACGTGGTGCTGTGCCTGGGGTACACCCCCGCCAACGCCACGGAGCTGATGGCATCGCGTGAGCTGGTGCGCTCGCATGTGAAGGCCGTGGCCCGCGCGCTTTCAGCCTGAGCAACGCGGGCCGCGCTTCCGGAAGCGCCTCGCGAGCAGGCAACCGAGCAACCCGGTTCTTCGGTCGCCTGGTGCGCAGCCATGATGAGCCCTCACGAGTACTCAGGCCCACGCCCTGGTTGATAGGAGCACGCCTCTTGCACAGATCTCCTGGCACGTAACGCGGAATGGGAACGCGAGGTGATTGGATGGGCAGGCGATGGGCGTGGGTGGGAATGTTGGGTCTCTGCGCGTGGGTGTCCGGGTGTGCCGAGCGGCAAGGGCAGGAGCCCGCCGGTAGCGCTAGGTCCGTGAATGGACAGTCGGAGCAGGAGTTACCGCCGCCGAGCATGGCGGGCGGCGTCGCGGGGCAGACCGTCGCCACGCGGGACTCCGCCGCGGCGCAGCGCAACGCAGTGAACACAGGCGGCGCACGGGCCCCGGGCAACACAGCGGTGGGCAACACCAGCAATGCACCGAGCACGGGCCAAACGGCTGCCAGCAACACCCCTGGCAACAGGGCAGCCAGCAACACCGGCAATGCACAGGGCGCAGGCAACACGGCGGCGAGAAGCACCGGTAACGCCACGGGCACCAGCAACACCGCGACCAGCAGCACAGGCAATGCCGCGAGGAACACCGGCAACACCGCGGCCAGCGGCGCCGCGGCCGGCAACACTGGCAATGCCGCGAGGACCACCGGCAACACCGCGGCCGGAAACACCGGCACCAGCACCACCGCCTCCGGCGCCACGGCCAGCACCACCCCGGGCAGCGCGGCGGTCCAGGCCCCTGGGGCCGGCAGGGTGATGATCGGCACCGAAGCGGTCCAGGCAAGCGACGATGAAGACTGGTTCAAGGGCGCCGCGCGCGCAGCGCAGGCCGCGCTCCCGGAGAACACCTCGAACCGCTCGCTCGAAGACGTGGTCATCGCCTCCAGCGCGGTGAGCGGCAGGGTCACCCGCGTGGGCCGCGACACCATCACCGTGCGCGACCGCGAGGGCAGCGACTACGTGCTGACGCTCGACGAGCGCAGCCAGGGTGTCCGCCAGGGACGCCGCGTCTCACTGCGCCAGCTCCAGGAGGGCACGCCCGTGCGCGCGCGCTTCGTCCTCATGGGTGGGCGCTCCGTGGCGCGCGACGTGCGCATCCGCCGCTGAGCCAGGACTCCGCCTGGAACCCACTCCCTCCGCCACCCGGGGCAAGGTAGGATGACGCCCCGAGTCACGGAGTGAATGGCCCCGCAGCCCCGCCGTCGAGGACCCCGGCGGCGGGACGATGTCACCGCGCCGGCTGTTCCACCGTCGAATCTCGGTGGAACCTCGAGTCGTGCCCGGAGGCAACAGCGGATGGATGACCCAGGCCCAGGTGGAACCGGAACGCGGCGGCGCGGACATGGACGCGTCGCCTGGGCCCTGGTCTGCGCGCTCGTCGCATGTACCCCGCGAGGCGTGCGCACGCCCGAGCCCACCGTACCTCCCCCTCCGCGTCTCACGGCCCAGCAGGTCACCCAGCTCCTCCCGCCCCACGTGAAGGAGCGCGAGGGCTGGGCCCGGGACGTCCTCGACGCGCTGGAAGCGGAGGACGTCCCGCCATCGCCCTCGGCCGTGTGCTCCGTGCTCGCCATCATCGAACAGGAATCCGGCTTCCAGTCGGACCCGGCGGTGCCGAACCTGTCGCGCATGGTCCGCACGCGATTGGAAGAACACGCGGACACGCTGGGCCCGCTGGGCCACAAGGCGCTGGCCTCGGTGCTCGCGGGCAAGGCCGCCGGCCAGAAGCGCACCTTCGACGAGCGGCTGCGCACCGTGCGCACGGAACGAGACCTCGACCGCCTCTTCCGCGACATGCTCGCGTACTACGAGGCCGAGTACCCCACGACCTTCGCGACGATGAACCTGGCCAGCGCCCTGTTCTCCTCGCGGCGCCTGGAGGACCTCAACCCCGTCACCACCGCGGGCTCCATGCAGGTGAGCGTCCGGTACGCGGTGGAGAAGGAAGGCGAGGACGCGGACCCGGTGAAGGTGCGCGAGTCGCTGTACACGCGCGCGGGCGGAGTGCGCTTCGGCACGGCGCGGCTGCTCGGCTTCGAGGCCGCCTATCCCCAGCCCCTCTTCCGCTTCGCGGACTACAACGCCGGCGTCTACGCCTCGCGCAACGCCGCGCTCCAGGCCCAGGTGAGCCAGCTCACCCGCGTGTCCCTCGTCCTCGACGGAGACCTGCAACTCTATGACAAGAACGGCGACCCCCGCGCGGAGGACAGCAAGTCCCTGGCGGCGCTGCTCGCCTTCCGTCGAGACCACGCCCCGGAGCTGAGCGAGCGCCAGGTCCGCCGCGACGTGAAGAAGGAGAAGGAAGAAGCCTTCGAGTCCACGGAGACCTTCCGCGCGGTGAAGCGCGTGTACGCGAACCAGACGGGAGAGTCCCCCGCCTACGCGCAGCTTCCGCAGGTGACGCTCCAGAGCCCCAAGCTGAAGGGAGAGCGCACCACGGCGTGGTTCGCGCGCTCCGTGGATGCGCGCTACCAGAAGTGCCAGGGCCGCTACCGCGCGCTGACGAAGCCGCCCGCTCCGCCCCGGAATACCGCCCGCCCCAAGTGACAACAACCCCGGCGTCACGACGAACGCCATGGCCATCAACAGCCCGACCTCACGGCACGAAGAAGAGGGAGCC
This sequence comes from Myxococcus qinghaiensis, assembly GCF_024198215.1. GTDB lineage: Bacteria > Myxococcota > Myxococcia > Myxococcales > Myxococcaceae > Myxococcus > Myxococcus qinghaiensis. The sequence goes on along the minus strand of NZ_JAKCFA010000041.1, from coordinate 10,125 downwards.
GAAGGCGGTGGAGGAGTGGTAGGGCACCGTCTCCAGCGTGCGGAGCGGAGCCTGCTCCACGTCCCAGTGGGGGGCCTCGATGGCGGTCACCCTCACGTAGTTGTAGGTCCCCCGCTCCAGCTTGCCGGGCGGCACGCGCAGCTCCCGGACCGAGCCGGGCACATAGATGGGCCCCATGTTCATCATGAGCCCCAACTGCGGATGGATTTTCGTCACCCGCACCTCATAGCCCGTGGGCTTGCCGACCGTCGGAGGGGCCCAGGAAATCACGGGATGGAGCGAGCCCACCTCGCGCGGCTCGCTGGCCGACTTCCGGTCGATGCGCAAGGAGCGCGGCGGCGACAGCTTCGGGACCACCGGGCCTGAGAGCAGGTTCTCGAGCGCGTCGATGGCGAAATAGTGCCCGGTCAGGTTGAAGGAACGCGCCGGGTTGCTCGGCGATGGTGCCGGAGAGGCGTAGCTCTGGCCCAACCTGCCGACCACGCCCCAGTCCGACGGATACGGATTGCCGAAGCGCAAGTGGCCCGTGAAGTCAGTCGCGGCTCCGAGGGGCAGGGACATCGACAGCAGCTCACCCGCATAGCCAAACCAACCTTCCACCTGGCTGTGGGGAGCGGGGCGAATCTCGAAATAGGACAGGAGGAGCGAGGCGCGCGGGTGCCCCTCCACGGCCAGGCGGGAGAACTCGGACAGGCGCAAATCGAGGGTGACCTCGCGCGGCTCCAGCGGCTGGAGCACGCCGGTGAGGGGCATGGACGTCAGCCAGTCCGGCACGAAGTCGAAGGGCTCCACTTCCACGGAGCGGTCCACGGCGGAGTACCCCACGCGCGTCCCATCGGTCAGTCCACCCGCGATGAATCCGCTGAGCTGATTGACATACAGCCGGTCCCCGCGGTCCGCATGGAACACGGGAATCCTGCTCCGGCTGTAGCTCAGCATCAGCGCCTCACCGTTGTCGATGGAGGTCGCCCCCTCGGGCGGCTCGTCGAAGGGTAACAACGGGCCGGCCAGGTCCAGTTGGGAGGAGACCGCCTGGAGACTGGAGCCTGGCTCGTAATCACCTGTGGACGGCATCCAGGGCGACAGGTTTCGCAGGTGGAGCCGGGCGGGTGACGTGTCGACGTCCGTGTAGACGGCGTCCGGACGCCCCCACTGGTTGATGCCCAGGTCCACGTGACGCGCGGACGTGAGGATGTCGACCCTGCTGCCGGTGTCCGCGCGCAGGTAGTACTCCCCACGTGGCACGCCCGTGAAGCGCCAGCCTCCCGGCACCGCGGAGCCAGTGATGCGCGAGAAGCGGGCCCCGTCGTACACGTGGATTTCAGGGGGATTGTCCGACAGGTCCTCGGCGCGCTCGGCGATTCCCACCGACGTGTAGAAGCGCGTGGTCTTCGTCACCAGCACCGTGTCATCGGCGAGCAGCGTCTGCCCTGTCGCCTGGGAATCCCTCTCATCGGGAGACGTTCCACTTCCACACCCCGCCAGCCACACGACACACGTCGTGCCCAGCAGGGAGGACCTCCGCAACGGCTTCATGAAAGACCCCGGTCGCCTGAGAAATGATGCGCCAAAACCGATACCACGGCACTCATTCCAGGCCGGCGGACAGGCCCTCACCACGCAAGCATTCACAGCCCCGCCGATACCCCATGGGAGGCCCGTGCGTTGAGCGCGAGCAGGACGCGTGTCCCGCTCGATACCAGACACACGAAGGCCCCGGCGTCACGAGGAGCGCCGGGGCCTTGGGCGAAGCACGCTCAACCCCACGCCTCACGGCGTGATGACTGAGGGGATGTCGGGCCCGGTTGACGCGCGCGGGAGCCGGCCTTCAGCGCTTGGCGGGCGCGGGCGGCGGGGCGAAGCGCTTGTCTGAAATCTTCATCTCCGTGACGGTGCCGTACTTGCGAGCCATCTCCCGGATGGCGGACGCCTTGCCGATGAGCACGAAGGTGAGGTTCTCCGGGGCGGGCAGCACGCGCTGGATGACGGTGCCCACGCCCTCGCGGGTGGTGGCCGTCACGGCGGTGGCGAAGCCGTCCACGTCGGTGGCGTCCAGGCCGTAGAAGGCCAGCTCCGCCAGTTTGGCGGCCACCTGGGAGCCCGTCTCCAGCCGGGGCGGGAACTGGCCCAGCACGTAGGACTTGGCGGACGCCAGCATGGCGTCATCCATGGTGGACTTGCGGTAGCGGGTGAAGACATCCAGCGCCATGTCGATGGCCTTGTCTGTCTTGTCCGTCTGGGTGAAGGAGCTGATGACGAACGGGCCGGGGTGGGCGCTCGGGGAGAAGCCGGAGCGGGCGCCGTAGGTGAGGCCGGACTTCACGCGCAGCTCCGTGTTGAGCAGCGAGGTGAAGCGTCCGCCGAGCACCGTGTTCGCCAGGTTGGCGGTGACGCGGTCCGGGTCGTTCCGGGCGATGCCGGTGTTGCCGATGGAGAAGTACGTCTGGGTGGCGTCGGGCTTGTCCACCAGGAGGACGCGGCGGCCCTTGGAGACGGTGGTGGTGGCGACCTCCGGGGCGGGGCTGGCCGCGCGGGCCCAGCCGCCGAGCGCGGCCTCCAGCTTCGCGGCGAGCGCCTTGCTGTCGAAGTCACCGACGACGGAGAGGATGAGCCTGTCGCCGCCGAGCTGGCTCTTGGCGTAGGCGAGCACGTCCTCGCGGGTGAGGCCCGGCAGGGAGGCCTCGGTGCCGTCCACGGGCGTGCCGTAGGGGTGGCCCGCGAACTGGAAGGCCTCGAAGTAGGTGTTGATGAGGGCGCGCGGGTCACCATCCTTGGCGGCGGTGATTTCAGAGGCCATGCGCGAGCGCGTCTTCTCCAGCTCCTCCTGGGCGAAGCGCGGGCGGGTGAGCAGGTCCGCGAGCAGCTCCACCATCAGCGCGCTGTCGCGGGACATGAACTGACCGTTGACGACCAGGTTCTCCAGCTCGGCGCTCGTCTCCAGCACGGCGCCGACGCCGTCGACCGCCTCGGCGAACTGGCGCGCGTCACGCGAGCCCGCGCCCTTCTGGAGCAGCTCCGCGGTGAGGGCGGCCAGGCCCTCCTTGCCCGCGGGGTCCGCGAGCGCGCCGCCGCGCAGCCACGCGCTGAAGGCGACGAGCGGCACGTCCTTGCGCTCCACAAGCAGCACGCGCGCGCCGTTCTTCAGCGTGACGGTGGTGGGCTTGGGGAGCGTGACGCCCTGGGGCGCGGCGGGAGTGGCGGACGGAGGCTTGGACGGGGCGGCGCCCTGGGCGGCGGCGGAGCCCGAGGAGAGCAGGACGGCGGCGAGGACGGTCTTCCAGGTGAGGGGGGCAATCATCGCGCGGCCTCCTTGCGGGTGGCGGGGGTGGCGGTGTCAGCGGCCTCGGTGGGGACGAGCCAGCCGACGGTACGACGCTCGGGGACGAAGATGCGGGTGGCGACCTTGCGGATGTCGTCGCGGGTGACGCGCTCGAAGCGCGCGGGAGAGTCGAAGACCTTGCGGTAGTCGCCGCGGAAGACCTCGGACGAGCCGAGCGCGTACGCACGGCCGTTGATGGTCTCCAGCGAGCGCCAGAAGTTGGCGAGGGTGATGTTGCGCGCCTTGCGCAGCTCCGCGTCGGTGACGCCGTCCTTCACGACGCGCGCCAGCTCTTCCGTGATGAGGGCTTCGGCGCGCGCCAAATCACCACCGGTGGGGAGGTCGGCGGTGAGCCAGACGAGGCCCGGGTCGAAGCCGGGCGTGTACATGGTGCCGGCGCGGATGGCGACGCGCTCTTCTTCCACGAGGCGGCGGTGGAGGCGGGAGGAGTCGCCGTCGCCGAGGATGTTGAGCAGCAGGGTGAGGGCTTCCACGTCGGCGTCCTTGCCAGACATGCCGTGGTAGGCAATCTGAAGGAGCGGGGACTGGGAGACCTTCTTCACCACGACGCGGCGCTCGCCCTGCTGCTCGGGCTCCAGGGTGCGGACCGGCTCGGGAGCGGGCTGGGCGGGGATGGGCTCGAGGTACTTCTCGACGAGCGTGAAGATTTCAGCCGGGGTGACGGCGCCGGTGAAGATGAGCGTCCCGTTGTTGGGGGCGTAGTAGGTCTTGAAGTAGCGCTGGAGGTCTTCGATGCGCCACGACTCGATGTCGGAGGGCCAGCCGATGACGGGGAACTGGTACGGGTGGGCGACGAAGGCGGTGGCCTGGACCTGCTCGGCGAGCGCGCCCATGTTGTTGTTGTCGACGCCGGAGCGGCGCTCCGAGTAGACGACGCCGCGCTCGGACTCGATGACCTTGGGGTCGAAGGCGAGGTGCTGGAGCCGGTCTGCCTCGAGCTGGAAGATGATGTCGAGCGCGGAGCGAGGGAACCAGTCCTGGTAGACGGTGACGTCCTCGGAGGTGAAGGCGTTGTTGGAGCCGCCGTTGGCCTCCATGACGCGGTCGAACTCACCGGGCCCGAACTTCTTGGCGCCGTTGAACATCATGTGTTCGAAGAAGTGGGACAGGCCGGTGATGCCTGGGTATTCGTTGCGGCTGCCGACGCGGAACCAGTTGTAGAGGGCGACATTGGGGATGTCGTGGTCGGGCCAGACGATGACCTTGAGACCGTTCTTGAAGGTGCGGGTCTCGACGTTGGCGCCGAGCTTCTGGGTGGACGCGGCGGCGGGCTTGGAGGCCGCCTTGCCTTGCGCCTGGGCGTCGGCGGCGGGAGCCACCAGCAGCGCCAGGCACGACGTCCAGAGGAGGGACTGACGGAACATCCGTGCTCCTGTCGAAGAGGAAGACGCCCGGGAACGGGCGGCGGCGCACGATATTCCAGTTTCAGCCCCCCGTACCTACCTTGGAGGACAGGTGAAGCTCAGGCCCCGAGCACACCGCGGAGCGTCCACCGGACCTGGGCATGGGCTACCTTCGCACATACCCACGGTGCAGGAGCCCTCGCCACGAGGTCCAAGGTTTCGTTCACGCCCCATGTCTTCGACACGCCTCGTCTCCCCCACCCTCGACCCTCCCTCTTCTTGGTGGCTGCTCGTGGCATCCCTCCCCCTGCTCCTTACTGGATGCATGACGACGCCCGCACAGCGAGCAGGCAGCTATCGCTTCGACACCGTCTCGAACACCTGCCGGCAACAGACGGAGACCTGTGCCGCGATTGCCGGGAAGGACCTCGTCCAGACAACAGGACATGCCGCGGCCACACTGGGAGCCTCGCTTCATGAAGCGCTTCGGATTCTGGACGGAGGAACGAAGGCCCACATTGAAGAAGCACTCGTGAGGTGTGCGGACCAGTCACGCTCGCAAGTCCTCCTGGCGCATCGCGAGGAGTTCGCGGGTCCGATACCCTCGCGAGAGGAATGCAAGCAACTGGTGCGCGACGCCTCGGGCAGGAGCCTGAGTCGAGCCATGCTGCTTGGGATGGAGATGCACGAAGCGGCGCTGCGCTGTGCCGAGAGAGCTCTGACGCATTTGCGCCCGGGTGGTTTCAGCCTGGAGCCCTGCTACCGCCATGACACGAACACCGGCACGACGAAGGTGGTCACCGAGGCGGACATCCAAGCGCTGAAGCAGTCTGGGAATGGAGGCGAGCTTCGTGGGACGCTCGCTCCCGATGTCGTCATCCATGCGGGCCACCCCGGGCAGGCGCAAGCCATCTACGACTTCAAGTTCCCATGCGCCAACGTCGATGAAGCGCCCCCCTGGCGCAAATACCCGAAGGGACACTGCCATCAAGGCCTCCTCCAAGGAGAGCTGTATGAGCAGGTGCTCGGAGTGCGCGCCTTTCGCATCGTCCCTCGACTCGGAATCGTGCGATGACTGAGCATCGTCCTCGCATCCGCGTTCACGCGACCAGCGGAGCCCTCGTGATTCGGGACTCGCTCCACATCCACTTCTACATGCGCCGTTCCCACGCGGAGGTAGCCCCCGCCGTCCTGCGCGCATTGGAGTGTTATCGTCGCGTCGTTCCCTCGGGCGCACTGAGCCACTACGTCGAGGAGGCGGGAGATTGGGAGCCCGTTGACTCGGCTGGCTGGAACAGCATTCGAGATGAGCTTCTCGAGCCCCATGGCGCGGTCCTCGACCTTCGGGATGCCACGGGTGAGAAACGGTATCGCTTCGACTATCGCGGCCGTCGAACAGCAGGTAGCACTACGTCGGACACGGTATGCGCGGTGAGCTTCTGGCTGCCCACGGAGTATCTGGAGGAGGCGAGTCCCGAGGCCCTACGAACGCTGGTGCTGGAGCTGGCCGAGCCCCTCCCCTTCAACTCCGGGCACGCAGGACTTGCCTTCAACTGCGACATGGACCTGGTGGGCATCGAGGCCGAGGTCTGGAAGTGGTGCCGCAGGCATCCCGGGATGGACCTCCCTCGGATGGACCGGCTTGCATGGCAGCTCGGAACGGGAATCAGCACGGTTTCCTGGATGACGCTCCTGGGAGAGCCGGTACTGAGCGCGGCAGGAGGCGCGGTGAAACTCCGTGAGCAACTGCGCTCAACGGGAGGCACCGTGTTGGAATTGAGCCATGAGCGAGTCGCTATCGTGCTCTCTCCAGAACCCGAGGCAGGAGACACAGAGCGCGGCGCCGTGCCGTCTTCATATCGGAAGCTCGCCACCACACTGGAGCCTTGGCTCTTTCACGAGCAGCGACTCGCGGGCTCTGAGCACGCCGCGGAGCTGCGCCGCTGGGAACGCCGTTTCATCGATTGAAGACAAGCCAGGGCGCCCCACGTCCAGGAGCGCCCCTCCTGCGACTCAGGCCCCGAGCACGCCGCGGAGCACGTCCTGGAAGTAGTTGATGCTTCCGACGTGCGTGTGGTGGTGCTTGGCGGACTGGTGGAGCCGGTGGGCGACGGCCTCGAACTCGGCCTGGCTCACGTCGCGCAAGGACATGTAGAGGCGCGCCGCGCCCTGGAGGTACGAGAACAGGGGATTGCGGTCCGTGCCATCCGGGCGCCGGGCGAGGTGACGGTAGAGCCGCTCGAACTCCTGGTCGGTCTCCGTGTTGCGCACGGCGCGGCAGTAGCCGGCGGCGGTCGCCTCGATGAGGATGAAGAACGGGTGGTACTCGGGGGGCGGAGTCTTGGCGAAGCTGGGGGGCTTCTTGTCACCGGTCCACAGCTTGGAGATGGGCTGGAGGGTGACATGCGTCGTCACCTCGCCGGCCCGCACCAGGGCGCGAGCGCCGACGGGAACCACGTGCTTCTGGTCTTCCCACTCCACGGCGACAAACAGCCGGTCCGGAGCGTCCACCCTCACGCCCGCCTTCTCCAGCTCCGCCACTGCATTCGCGTCCATCGCTTTTCACGCCTCCGAGCCCCCTCTCTACCCCGCCCCGGGCCCCTCGTGCACCCCGCTTCGCACGAAGACGTCCGCTCGCCTCCACTCCGCGTGGCGGTCGCCCTCCAGCCCGGGACCTGACGGACGGTTCGCCCCGTCACGACGGGCCGAGCTAGAACCACGGCCTGGGAGTTCATCGGGAGGCACCATGCAGACGCCGTCGTCCGCCGTCACGAGCGGTTTCGTGGTCCTGGTCCTGGCCGTCGCGGGCCTCTTCGTGGCTGCGACCTGGTGGGCGGGGAGACGGCTCGGAGAGAGCTTGAGCGAGCGGGCCGGCTGGACCGCCCTGTCCGCTGGAATCATCGCCGGGGTGCTGGGAGTGAGCGGTGTGCTCGCGGCTCGCGGAGCGCTCTCCAACATGGACTCGCTGCCGCCCGCGGTGTTCGGCGTCATCCTGCCGGCGACGGTGTTGACGCTCGTGCTCGCGAAGTCCCGCTTCGGTGAGCGGCTGGTGCGCGGCCTGTCGCTGGAGTCCCTCGTCGGGTTCCAGGTCTTCCGGGTCGCCGTGGAGGTGGCGCTCTGGGCGCTCCATCGCGAGGGCGTGGTGCCGGTCGAGATGACCTTCGAGAAACTCAACTTCGACATCCTCACGGGGCTGACGGCGCCGGTGATGGCGTGGCTCATCCACCGGGGACGTGCGCCCCGAGCGCTCGTGTGGACATGGAACACGGCGGGCCTGGTGCTCCTGCTCACCATCGTCGCCATCGCGGTCCTCGCGTCTCCGCCTTTCGCCCGGGTGTTCGAGGCCACGCCACGCAACACCGTCATCACCACCGCGCCCTTCGTCTGGCTTCCGGTGGTCCTGGTCCAGGCCGCCCTGTTCGGACATCTGCTTGTCTTTCGCTGGCTGCGACGCCATCCCGCGTAGGACACCCTGTTGTCGCGCCCCGCGCGCGGGCCCTGTCCGCCCTGGGCCTGGTCTTCAGGGTTGATGGATGGCTCCGAAGGACCCGCTCGTCCGATGTGCAAGAAATCCTTGCCCGGTGAATCTCATCCCGCCGGGCGAAGGCTTTGCCATACGCACCCGAGGTGGAACCCTGCGCTAATCGCTCTCTTCGAGTGCGGCGTCCGCTCCGGACGCCCCCTGACAGGAGCCTCGCCATGGCCCTCGGTTCACCGTCCCTCCACGCGCTTGCCCTTGGCTGTGCCTTGCTGTGCTTCGCCTGCTCCGACAAGCCGGGACCGGCGGAGCCGCCGCCTCCGCCCGTGGAACCCTGGGACGGGACGTACACGCCGCTCGTCGAGCCCACGGACTGGGTCGACCCGGGCCCCTATGCGCAGTGCTCCTTCACTCCGACGCGAGGCACCGCCGTCGACTGCGACGACCCGTCACTCTTCGACCTGTCGAAGTGTGACCTCGCCGCGCTCGACGCCTTGGAGTCGCATGGCATCCATGGGGTGTCCATGCGTCACGACTCGGGCTTCCCTGACTACGTCGGCATCCGGATTCCCCAGGACGGCGGCACGGGGACCCTGGACGGCAATCCCCTCACACGGCAGCAGGTGACGGGAAGTTTCCACATCTCCACGCAGTACACCCAGAGGGGCGTCGTCCGGCAGACGGTCCTCAGGGGCTGTGGCGTGTCGAGTCAGGGGTTGGTGACGGGCTGTTTTGCCCGCTGCGCCAATGGCAAGGCGTCCACCCGGGGCACCTTCGAGGCCGCGCGGATGACCTGGGGCCGGGGAGAGAGCGAGTCCTCGGGTGGCCTGCGCCTCATCTCCGAAACGGATGTCCCTCAAAATGGGACCCATGCGGACGTCTACGTCGCCCACAAGCACGCCTACGTCGTCTCCATCAACCTCTTCGCTCAGACCGAGGGTGGGCTCGCGGTGTTCGACGTCAGCGACCCGAGCCACCCCGTCCTCAAGAAGAGCATCACCTTGCCGGGGGACTCGTACTGGAACGCCGTGTGGGCCAAGGACCACACGCTCTACGTCGCCAGCAAGAGCTCGGGGGTCATCGTGTTCGACATCTCCAACCCCGCGGACCCTCTTTTCGTGCGCAGTGTGCCAGGAGGCGAGCCCATCGACGTGCACACCCTCTTCGTGGACGGCGACAGGCTGTATGCCGTGTCGCCCGGGCCCGCGCCCACCGGTGAGACGCTCGTGTTCGACATCTCGACGCCGCTCGACCCCACGTTGCTCAACCGCATCGTCGTCTCCGACACCACGTCCTATCTCCCCTCGGCGCACGACTCCTTCGCCTACCAGGACCGGCTCTACATCAACCACTTCAGCTCGGGCTATGTGGTCTTCGACGTGAAGGACGCGCTGAACCCGCGCGAGCTGGGCACGTACACGTTCCAGACCGAGAACAGCTCGTCCATGAGCCATGCGGGCGCGGTGGGCACCTTCGCTGGGAGGACCATCGCCTTCGAGGGAGGCGAAGGCGTGGGAACCCATCTGCGCGTGCTGGATGTCACGGACCCCACGAACATCCCGCTCATCGGCACGTACAAGCTCCGCTACCACGCCTCCATCCACAACATGGTCCTCAAGGACAAGCGGCTCTACATCACCTATTACCAGGAGGGGCTGCGGGTCCTGGACGTCTCCATTCCGCCCAAGCCGCGCGAAATCGCCCACTTCAACACCTTCCGCGAGTCAGACCCCGGCCGGAGTGACTGGATGACCGATGGCGCCATTGGCATCCGCGTCCCGGGAGACGGCTACGTGTACGTCGTGGACACGGCCCGGGGTCTGCTCATCTTCAACGAGCCCTCTCTGCCAACGTGAGTGAGACAGTTCGTACCCAGCAGTTTAGTGTGCAGGGCGAGCCAGGCAGGGACGATGAATCCGGTGGTGAAAGAGGCTCGGGTTGAGGAGACCGAGGTGGTGGAGAAG
>NZ_JAKCFA010000040.1 GCF_024198215.1 Myxococcus qinghaiensis | reverse complement strand
CAGCCGGTCGAACGCCCCCTCATCCGCAGAGGGCAAATACCCGAATGGACCTCTTCCCACGCGACCGCCTCCTTGAATGCGGTCGCGGCAGTATGATCCTTCTCGCCCTTAACTGATCGGCATTGGGGCTAGCGTCGGACCATGCGCCCTTTCCTGTCCTTCGGTGTGACTCCGGTCTCCGGATGTCTGGCCACCGTACGGCACGCTGGACGCCGTCGGCTACTGGAAGCGCGTGCTGACCGAGGCCGAGAGCCAGCGCCTGTGGAACGGGGGCGCGGGCTTCGAGCCCTGAGCTACACGCGCGGCTCGATGACAGGCACGGGGGCGGAGGGCTTCTCCGTCTCCTCAGGCACGCTCTCGGTGACGGGCTCCGCGCAGAGCGTGGAGCCATTCGTCGGGCAGCGCCCACCATCCTCCAGGTCGAACCGCCAGCGATGGCGCGGGCAGACGAGGTAGCGCCCCTCCTCCAACCACCCTTCGGCCAGGTCCGCGCCCTGGTGCGGACAGAAGCGCTGCACGGAGAAGCGCTTCTGTCCCACCGTCACCACGGTCCGCTCGCGCTGGGACTCCATGGAGCGCACGCCCTCGCAGAAGGAGCGCATGTCTTCAATCTCCACGCCCAGGAAGCCGTGGAGGATGGGCTCGTAGACGTCCGGAGACCGGCTCAGCTTCAGCCGGAAGGACAGCAGGAAGTCCTCCCACGTCAGCTTCCGGTCCAACACCCGCACCATGTCCGCCGCGGACACCTTCATCGTGTAGCGCGTCGTCTCGCGAAGCTCCGGAACCTCGTCCACGCGCCGGCCCTTGAAGTCCACGCGCAGCAGCCGCTCCGGCAGCTCCGGCAGCTCCACGTACAGCGGCATGCCCACGCGCTCGTGCAGGTCCAACAGGTCCAGCTTGCGTTGCAGCTCTACTCGCAATCGCGCGTGAATCTCATCCGCCTCCGCGCGCAGCATGTTGCGGCGCCGCTCCCGGAACAACGGCGCCATGTCCGCCGCGTACTTCCGGAGGTACGCCTCCAGACCCTCCTCCGTCACGCGCTCGGCCTCGAGCGAGACGAAGTCCAGCGAGCCCACGTCCAACACATCTCCCGGCATCGGCTCCAGGTACTTCGACGCGGCCCCCGGCAGGCGCTGCTCCAGGAAGCGGAACAGCGTGGTGGCGGTGGGGAAGATGTTCACCTTCTCGAAGTTGAGGTGGAACAGGGACGGGTCCAGGAAACACGCGGGCCCCGCCGACGCGAGGTACGCCCGCGGCTTCACCACCTCCAGCGCCCTCGCCACCGCCTCGAACTTGCTCTCCCGCTTCTTCAGCGAGATGGCCGCGTACGTCTCCGGCGCGTACTCGTAACAGGTGGGGTGCCAGATGGCGCCGGAGAACTGGGCCGTGAAGATGTCGATGGGCCCCTCTTCCTCGGTGATGCGCGCCAGCCGGTCATGCAGCTTGCAGTCGTTGAGGTTGATGAAGCACTGGCCGTCGCCCCGCACCATGATGGCCGAGTCCCGGTTGGTGCCCTGCTCCGACACGAAGAGCTTGAGGTAGCCGCCCTTGAAGGGGACCTCGCGTCCGTCCTCGCAGGCGATGACACGCTTGCAGCCATACTTCGCGAAGATGTCCTGCAGCTCCGAGCGCAGGAAGCGCGGAATCACCACCGTGAAGTCGCGCCGCTGCAGCGTGGCCAGGAACTCCGGGTCGAAGTGGTCCTTGTGCTCGTGGCTGACGTAGAGGAAGCGCTCCCGGCCCGGCGTCTCCAGCAGCTCACGCACGCGCGGCGCCAGGTGGTGGTTGCGCGGAAGCTGCATCCACGCCGAGTCGAAGGCCCCCCGCTCGGTGAGCCACGGGTCCATGACGACGACGCTCCGCTCGGTCTCCACGGCGAAACCCGCATGGCCCAGGAAGGTGATTCGCATGAACGCCGCCCTTCGCCCGAAGCAGGCCAGCGAAGCGCCGTGCCCACACGCTCGGATGTGCCGCCCGCTCCCGCAGGGGCGCGAAGAAGGCTGCGCGCTCCCCGACACTCCGGCCACCTGCCTCGGAGTCGCCCCCCTCGTTCGCGTGGCGACACGAGCCTGTGCCCGACACACGAAAAAGGGCGCGGAAGGCCCTGGCCCTCCGCGCCCAAGCACGGTCTACACGGTCCGCGACTCAGCCCCGTCTACGGCTGGATTTCACGAACGGTCAGCCACTTGAAGTCCACGTCCTCCGCGTTGTCCCAGCGGAACGTGGCGATGGGGCCGCCCCATGTAATCGGCATGGCACCGACGGAGCCGCCGCAGTGCTCCGCGTCGCCGCCCCAGTCGCCCGCGTCGACCATGTCGTGGACCTTCTTCCACGTCACCTTGTCCGCGTTCTCGTTGACGTACAGCTCCAGCTTCACGGCGTCCTTGCCGCCGACCGAGGTGTTGCGCATCACCGCCTTGAAGCCCACCCAGCGGCCCTTCAACGCGGACGTGGCCGGCTTGTACGGCGCCTGCTCATAGGACACGTGCCACGTCTCCTTCTGCCAGCGCGCGCGGCCGTCGTAGTGCAGGCCGCCCTTGTAGCTGCTGCCCTCGCAGCCGGAGCTCTTGTCGTTGTGCTTGCCGCCGCGCGCGTACCAGTCGAAGTTGTCGGAGCCGTCCGACGCGGAGTTGAGCTTCACGAAGCCCGTCATCTCCACGTTGCGCCAGTCATTGGCCGCCTGCATGTAGCCCCGGCTCGCCAGCACGTCCCTGTCATACGTGGGAATCTTCGCCGCCGAGTATCCCGTCGACGTGGTGACGCCCATGCGCACCTGGCCGCTCCTCATCTTCCAGGAGCCGTCCGCGTTGCGGGTGATGGTGCCCTGCGGATCAAACCGCGAGTCCGACGTGGGGTTGTCCGCCAGCGCCCAGGCCTCGCCTCCCGCCTTGGAGGGATAGAGCATCGTCACGCCGAACTTGTCGACGCTCGGCTGCTCGGGCGTGGGCGTGGGGTCAGGCGTCGGCACCGGCGTGGGGTCAGGCGTGGGAGTCGGGTCCGGCGTCGGCACCGGCGTGGGGTCAGGCGTGGGCGTGGGGTCCGGCGTCGGCACCGGCGTGGGGACCTGGGGCTGCTCGGAAGGCGGCTCGGTGCCACCGGGAGACGTCGTACCAGAGGAGTCAGCGCCACAGGCCGTGGCGGACAGGGCCAACAGCGCCCCGCAAATCGAGGAGAGAAGACGGTTCCGGGTCAAAAGGGCGGTCCTTCTTCGGGGAGCCACTCGAGTGGCAGGAGCCGCGGACGCCAATCGCCCTGCGAGCCCTCGCCGCGCCCACCGCCCCGGAGGCCAGGAATGCCTTCGGGCGCCGACGCCTGGTTGGTCTTAGTGGCCCGGTGACTGTCGAGTTCCAACCGGACGGGCCGAAACCCACCACGTCCCGCAACCCTTCCCCAGCCAGTGGCGCCCGCACCAGCCCCCCTCGGGACGGCCCCTCCCGGGACAGGCCTCCGTCCGCTCCAAGCCCTCACTTAGGTTTTCTGGATGGAGCGCAACCGTAATCCCTATTTGTCGAAGAGAGCGGGCGCTCTTATCTGAAATCCACCTATGGAACCCTTACAAACCGTCGGCAGTCCCGTCCTGTGGGGCGGCTTCATTGCCTTCGTCATCGCCATGCTCGCCCTCGACCTGGGTGTCTTCCACCGGAAGGCCCACGCGGTCGGCTTCAAGGAGGCCCTGGGCTGGAGCTCGGTGTGGATCAGCCTGGCGCTCGTGTTCAACGCGGGGCTGTGGTGGAAGTTCGGCGGAGGTCCGGCGGTGGAGTTCCTCACCGGCTACCTCATCGAGAAGTCGCTCTCCGTCGACAACATCTTCGTCTTCGTCGTCATCTTCTCCGCGCTGCGCATCCCCGCGCTGTACCAGCACCGGGTGCTCTTCTGGGGCATCCTCAGCGCGCTGGTGCTGCGGGCCATCATGATCTTCGCTGGCGTGGCCATGCTGGAGCGCTTCCACTGGCTCATCTACGTCTTCGGCGCGTTCCTCATCCTCACGGGCCTGAAGCTCTTCTTCCAGCGCAACAAGGAAGACCATCCGGAGGACGGGTGGATGATGAGGATGGCGCGCAAGAGCATCCCCTCCACGCCCCGCTTCGACGGGCACCACTTCTTCACCGTGGAGAACGGCCGCAAGCTGGCCACGCCGCTGCTCATGGCGCTCATCCTGGTGGAGGCGTCGGACATCCTCTTCGCGCTCGACTCCATCCCCGCCATCTTCGCCGTCACGCGAGATCCGTTCATCGTCTTCACGTCCAACATCTTCGCCATCCTCGGCCTGCGCTCGCTGTTCTTCCTGCTGGCCGGCGCGGTGGAGAAGTTCAGCTACCTGAAGGTGGGTCTGGCGGGCGTGCTCATCTTCGTGGGCACGAAGATGGCCATCATCGACTTCGTGAAGATCCACCCCGCCGTGTCCCTGGGCGTCATCGCCGGCCTGCTGGGCGCCAGCATCGTCGCGTCGCTCATCAAGTCGCGAAACACGCCGCCCCACGCGCCGGTGACGTCCAACCCGGAGTCACTCGCCAAGCCGTCGGAGAGCTGAAGCCCGCCCCGCACGGGGCCACCACGGCGCGCCTGGGAATCACTGCCCAGGCGCGCCGGACCGACGCTCCAGAAGAGACGCCCGGCCCTGCCTGGGTTGAAAAGCGAAGAGGCCGTGAACCCTTGGGTTTCCCCTTGGATTCACGGCCTCTTCTGTTGGGCGCAGCAGGGCTTGAACCTGCGACCCCTGCCGTGTGAAGGCAGTGCTCTACCACTGAGCTATGCGCCCGCGCTTCGTGTGCGACCGAGACGCGACGAGGGGGTAAATGCCATCTGCCCCCGTGGGTGTCAACGCAATTTCAACTACAGCCCATCCAGCTTTTCTTCCAGCTCACGCAGCCGACGCTTGAGGCCGGAGAGCTGCTTTCCCACCGCCTTGAACTCGCTGCGCGGCGCGAAGTGGAAGGCCTTCATCAGCCCCTCCTGGCCCTTGTCCAGCGCCTGCTTGCCACGCTGGGCCTTGCCAATGGCGTTGGCGATGGCCATGGCCCGCTTCTCGTCGGCCATCAGCTTCTCCACCGCCTTGCTGGAGAGCTCCAACGCCTGCTTCTTCAAGTCGTCGCGGATACCCATGAGTGTGTCCCCCCGGCCTTACGGCTCGTCGACGAACTGCGTCTGCAGCTTCGCGAAGACGCGGTCCGCGATGCCCTTGTACTTCATGCGCTCGATGAGCGGCTGCAGGTCGCCCCGCATGGAGATGCGGCGCTTGAGCACCGCCTCCACTGGATCCAACGTGCCCAGGAGCAGCTGCTTCCAGACGGTGTACGGGGCGCGGGCCAGGTACACCGGCTCCAGTTCGTCCAGGTCATCCGGGTCCGCAAGCACGCGCGCCTTCTCGATGCGGCAGTCACCCGGCACGACGTGGATGACGAATGACTTCGCCAGCTTTCCGGGCTCGGCCTCGATGATGGCCCCGAAGTCGCCCTTCCAGCCTCTGCCGGCGACGGCGCACTCGGGATCTTCGTTCGTGAACCGGACCGCTTCGTCCAGCCACTCCTTCGACGGGAACTTCGCCATGAACAACTACCCTCTCCGGAAGATGCTCTTGATGCTGGAGAAGAGGCCCCGGTCATCGCTGGTGCCACTGGAGCTGGCCACCGGCTGATTGTCGCGCTTGATGACGACCTCCTGGAGCGCCTTCTTGAGCTGCTCCGGGGTGTCACGCGTGGCCAGGTCCACCTTCCGCGGCACGCCGCTGGCCTCTTCCACCTCCACCTGGAGCAGACACTCCTCGGTGAGGCGGAAGTCGATCTTCCGCCCGGCGGCGGCGGAGGGAACACGCACGGTGCCCAGGTACTCGTTGTCCACCATCAGGTCGCTGTCACCCTGGAAGATGTCCAGCTCGATGAACTGCGCGCTCGGCTCCTTGGGCGGAGGCAGGCGGAAGCTCTTCACCATGGGGATGAGCGAGTTCTTCTCGATGATGCGCTTCACGCGGCCGTTGGGCAGCGCGTAGCCGATGGGCATGGACAGCGCGTCCAGCAGCGTCACCGCGTCGATGCTGCCCAGCGAGTCGCCCAGCAGCGCCGCGCCCAGGGCCACGCACTCGTCGGGGTGCACGCCCTTGCGAGGCGGCTTGCCGAAGTGCGCCTGAATCTTCTGCTGCACCAGCGGCATCCGGCTCTGTCCGCCGACGAGGATGATCTCGTCGATCTCCGAGCGGGCGATGCCCTTCTCGGCCAGGACGCGGTCGCAGATCTCGAACGTCCGGTCCACCAGGTCGCCGGTGAGGCTGTTGAGGAACTCGCGCGTCAGGGGGATGCGCAGGTCCAACGGCTTGCCCTTGCGCTCGTCGATGAAGGGCAGGTCGATGACGACGTTGGGGATGAGCGTCAGGTCGATCTTCGCCGCCTCGGCGGCGTTCTTGATGCGCTGGAGGGCGATGGTGTTCTCGGCGAGGTCGATCTTCGCCTCCTCGCGGAACCGCTCCAGCACGTACTCCATGATGCGGTTGTCGAAGTCCGCGCCGCCCAGGAAGGAGTCGCCGCCCGTGGCGAGCACCTCGAAGACGTTGCCGGACAGGTGCAGCACGGACACGTCGAAGGTGCCGCCGCCCAGGTCATAGACGAGGATCTTCTGGTCCAGGCCCCGGTTGAAGCCGTAGGCCAGCGCCGCCGCCGTCGGCTCGTTGACGATGCGCTTGACGTCGAAGCCGGCCAGCCGGCCCGCCTCCTTCACCGCCTGGCGCTGGTTGTCGTTGTAGTAGGCCGGGACGGAGATGACGGCCGCGTCGATGGGGCCGCCCAGGAACTGCTCGGCGATGGTCTTCAGCTGGGACAGCACGAAGCTGGAGACCTGGGGCAGCGAGTAGAGCTTGCCGCCCATCATCACCGCGGCGTCGCCGCCAGGGCCCTCGACGATGTCGTACGGGAAGGAACCCCGGAGGTCTTCCACGGACTTGGAATGGTACTTCCGTCCGATGAGCCGCTTGGTCCCCCACAGCGTGTTGCGGGGGTTGGTGACCATCTGGTCCTTGGCCACGCCTCCCACCAGCAGGTCTCCCTTGGACGACAGGGCGACGACGGAGGGGAGGATGAGATTGCCGCGGTCCGTGGGGACAATCTTCGGGATGCGGTTGCGCACGGACGCCACCAGCGTGTTGGTGGTGCCCAGGTCAATCCCGACGATGCGAGGTCTGTCCGCCATGAAGTTCACAGGCGCGGGTCACAAGACGCACGCCCTCGTCCCACTCTGTATCACGTCGCGCCTTCGCGCGCGCGTTTCTGGGCGACCGACTCAGACCCCGGCGGACCCGGGCCAGGCGACCCCAGGGGGAGGCCCCCCAGGACGGCCTCGGCGGAAGCCAGGACCCGCCGATCATAGGGAGCCCCCTCCCCGGCTGGCAGTTCTTCCAGGAAACGGGACGGCCTCAAGAGGATGCGGTCCCCCTCCCGGGGCAGCACGGACTGGGGGTACACCAGCGCCAGGTGGTCCCGAGCCCGGGTGGTGGCGACGTAGAAGAGGCGCCGCTCCTCCTCTTCCTCCTCCGCCGAGCGAGCGGCCTGGGACATGGGGAAGCGCCCGTCCACCAGCCAGAGGACGAAGACGGCGCGCCACTCCAGCCCCTTGGCCTGATGGACGGTGGTGAGTGTCAGGACGTCGCTAGCGGCCTCGGCCCCCAGGGCCTCCTTCGCGGCGAACTCCGCGACCAGGGCCAGCTCCGACAGGAAGCGGGGCAGGTCCTCGAACCGGCGCGCGTACTCGGCCAGCTGGCGCAGGTCCTCCTCCCGGCCCTCCTCGGGGGAGGACTCCGCCGCGAGCACCTCCGCGTACCCGCCCTCCAGCACGTCCTCGATGAGCCGACCCGGGTCGGTGGCGGCCTCGGGACGTCCCATGCGACCCATCAGCTTCGCGAAGCGCTCGAAGCCCGGCCGCGACTTGCGCGACAGGTGGGTGCGGACCTCGTCGCGCTCCAGGCCCTCCGCCAGGGGCAGGCCCTCCGGCAGCGCGCGCAGGGACGTCCACAGGTGCTCCGCCGTCGTCGGCCCCACGCCAGGCACCGCGCGCACCACCCGCTTGAAGGCGAGCTCGTCACCGGGGTTGTTCACCAGCCGCAGGTGCGCCAGCACATCCTTGACATGGGGCTGCTCGAAGAAGCGCACCCCGGAGCGCACCCGGAACGGCACTCCCCGGCGCGTCAGCTCCAGTTGCAGCTCCAGCGAGTGGTTGTGCGCGCGATAGAGGACGGCCATCGACTCCAGCGGCAGGCCGCCGTCGCGCAGCTCCTGGATGCGGCCTGCCACCCAGCTCGCCTGGTCAGCCGCGTCGAGCGCGGGGACGACGACGGGGCGCGCGCCTGGAGGACGCTCGGAGACGAGGGCCTTGGGGAACTGCCGCTCGTTCCGGGCGATGGACGCGTTGGCGAGCTGGAGGACCTCCGGGGTGGAGCGGTAGTTGCGCGTGAGCGTGAAGACGGCGCAGCCAGGATGACGCTCCGGGAAGCCGATGATGTTGGAGAAGTCCGCGCCCCGGAAGCTGTAGATGGACTGGCAGTCGTCCCCCACCACCGTCAAATCACGGCGCTCTCCTGCGAGCAGATCGACAATCTCTCCCTGGAGCTTGTTGGTGTCCTGGTACTCGTCCACGAGGACGCTGTGGAAGCGCTCGGTGAGCTGGGCGCGCACCGCGGGGTGTTCGGTGAGCAGCCGCTTCAGGTTGAGCAGCAGGTCATCGAAGTCCATCAGGTGCAGCTGCGCCTTGCGCTGCCGGTAGCGCGCCGCCGTCGCGAGGATCTCCGGGGCCAGGGGCAGGAACTGCTGCCGCCTGTCGAAGAGCACCTCGGAGACGGCCTGCTGGAGGTTGGTGGCCAGCGACACCAGCTCCAACACCAGCTCCGGCCGGGGGAAGCGCTTGTCGCTCTTGAGCTTGCGCTCGGCCAGACAGGTGACCATCAAGTCCCGGGCGTCCTCCCGGTCCAACACGGTGAAGCGGTCCGAGTAGCCCAGCACTCCCGCGTGCTGGCGCAGGAGCAGGTGCGCCGCGTGGTGGAACGTCCCACCGAGGATGCGCCGCACGTCCGCGAAGGAGCCCGCCAGCTCCGCCACGCGCCGGGTCATCTCCCGCGCGGCCTTGTTGGTGAAAGTCAGCAGCAGGAGGTTTTCCGGCGCGACGCCCCGCTCCAGCAGCCGGGCCACCCGGAAGGTGAGCGTGCGCGTCTTGCCGGAGCCCGCCCCGGCGATGACCAGCACGGGCCCGGCGTCCGCCTCCACGGCCCGGAGCTGCTCCTCGTTGAGCAGGCCGACGTAGTCGATGCGCGACGAGGCGCTCGTCGGCCCGACTGTCCGAGAAATGGGGAGGGAGACCATGGGGCGGCGAACTCTAACCGCCCCGCCCTCCCGGGACGAACGGATCAGCGCTTCAGGGCACGGGCTTGAGCGCCGTCAGCCGCGCGGAGGCGGCCTCGCGGACCTGGGGCGAGGGGTCCCTCTCCCGCGCCAGCTCCAGGAGCAGCCGCCCCACCTGCGGCAGCTTCGTGCCCACCGACCCCAGCGCGGCGGTGCGCTCCTTCACCCCACCCTCCAGACGCTCGGCGACACCCCGGTCCGAGCAGGTGCGGATGCCCGGGCTCTGCTCGCGCAGCATCAGCTCCGCGTCCGCCAGCCTCGCCTCGGTCAGCCGCCGAGCCTCCTCGGCCCGGCGCTCGAATTCGGCCAGGTCCTCGGGGAACTCGCTGGACGCCGCGCGGGCGCGGGCGATGACTCCGGCGGCGAAGCGCGCGTTGACGGCCGCCGCGCAGAGCTGCCTCGCGGAGGCCAGGGGCACGCGGCCCTCGGCCGTCACCGTCTCCTCGCGCGCCACGCCCAGCGCCCAGACGGCGAGCTGCCGCGCGGCCACCGCTGCGGAGAAGGGCTGCTTGCGCGCCTCGCGGATGTCCGCCCAGCGCCGCAGGACGACGGGGTCCGGCACGCCGGAGTCGAAGGCGCGCTGGTACTCGGTGGACGCCTGGCCGAGCTGACCGGAGAGGTCCAGCAGCACCGCCACCGTGAGGTACATCTCCGCGCTGCTGGCCCGCTCACGCAGGGCATCCAGGCGCGAGGCCACCTCGTACTCGGCCACCGGACGCGGCAGCGAGGAGAGCACCGTGCGCAGTGACTCCAGCGCGTTCTGGCGGATGAGCGGATTGCGCGCGGAGCGCAGCGCGTCCAGCAACGGGTCCAACGCGCGCACGGACACGTGCTGGCCCATCTCCTCCGCGGCCTGCCACCGGTCCAACGCATCCGGCGCCACCATCGCGCGCTTCAGGTCCTCCAGGTCCCTCAGGTAGTGCCCCACGTACGACGCCTGCACCAGCGGCTCCGGCTGGGCCAGCGCCGCCCGCTCCGTCCGGGCGCGAGCCAGCCGCGCCGGGAAGGCGGTGAGCTTGGGCCCCAGGGGATGCGCCTTCACCCGGGCCTCCGCCTCGTCCACCAATCCCGAGACGAGCAGCCCTTCGACCTCCAGCTCCAACAGGAGGGTGCGCGCCTCCTCGCGGTGCGTGCCGGCCGCGAAGTCCTTCAGGTACGCGAACAGCTTCGCCGCGCCGCCGGCCTTGGCCTGCTCGAAGGCCTGGCCGTCCAGCCGCGACTCCACTTCCAGGCGGCGCGGATCATCCGGCTTCTCGCGCAGGTACTCGGCCAGGCGCCGGGGGTCCTGCGTCGTCGCGAGTTCCTGCGTCTCCACCTCCGCCATCAGCCGCCTGGCCTCATCGCGCTGCAGGCCGTCCGGGTGCTCCTGGAGGAACTGGCGCCACGCGGCCACCGTGGCGGCCTCCTTCGCGGCGTTGAAGCGCAGGCCCTCCAGCAGCGTCTTCGCGGTGCGCGTATGCGGCGCGTCCGGGTACACCTCCAGGAAGCGCTTGTAGGCGAGCACCGTGTGCAGCTTCTTCGCGTCCTCGAACTCCAGCTCCTCCAGCCGCGACTCGGCGGCGTCCGCGTCCGGGTGCGTCGGGTTGTCACGCAGGAAGGCGCGGTAGCCCTCCACGGTGTCAGTCCTGGCGGCGCGGTCATACGGCGACGGCAGACAGCCAGCAGCGGCCAGCAGGAGGACGGCGAGGGCTCGGCGAAGGGCGACCATTCTCCTGGCAGCAATACCGCACCCCAGCCCCCCCGGAAACCCGAGCCGTCACGGACGGTTGCCTGGGTAGGTTTTTTGACGACACAAACCACCGGGGCGAGCATGGGTGCCTCAGGACGCTACAGGGAGGTCGCGCATGCGGTGGCTCACGCTGATGGGAATGCTCGCGATGGCGGCGACGGGCTGCGCCACCCCGTCGAACCGGCTGGAGCCGTGGCTGGACTCCTACGCCGTGCGCTACCGCTCCGCGTCCCCGCCCGCGTTTCCCCGGGAGTCGCTCTCCAGCCCCGTGGCCCCCAAGGCCCAGACGGCCGAGCGCAAGGCCACGCCCGCGAAGCGCACGCCCCCGCGCGCCACCGCCGCGCGCCCCACGAAGAGCAAGCCGGGCAAGCCCGCCACCACGCAGGCGAGCACCCACGCCAGGCCCGTCTCCGCGGATGCGCGCGCGACGGTGCTCTCCGCGGCCCGCTCGCTGGTGGGCAAGCCGCAGGTGACGCTCGACGGGCGCAAGTACCCGGCGGACTGCACGGGGCTCATCGAGGGCGTCTATGCCCAGGCAGGGCTGTCCTTCCGGGGGACGATCAAGCCGGGCGACAACGGCGTCACCGCCCTCTACCGCTACGCCCGTGCGAATGGCCGCGTGTACACGGAGGGGCGCCCGGTGGCCGGAGACCTGGTCTTCTTCAACGAGACGTATGACCAGAACCGCGACGGCCGCCGCAACGACGGCCTCACACACGTGGGCATCGTCGACTCGGTGGACGCCCAGGGCACCGTCACCGTCATTCACCGGGTGCGCCGGGGCGTCGTGCGCTACCGGATGAACCTGGCCCGCCCCCACCTGCCGAGAGATCCCAAGACGGGTGAGGTGCTCAATGACTTGCTCCGTCACCCCGGCCCGAACAAGGACCCGGTCCTCACCGGCCAGCTCTTCGCCTCGTTCGGCAGCGTGCTGCCCCCGAGCCCGGCGGCGAAGAAGCCCGCGCCCGTTCCCGTCGCGGCGCTCCGATAGGCGACAGGCGGTGGAAAGAAGAAGCGCCCGGCCCCAGAGGGACCGAGCGCCTGGATGCACGACGTGCTCGCGGGCTCAGGACGCGCGAGCGGTGCGGTCCCACGCGGCGCGCTGCGAGTTGCGCAGGAAGCGCCAGAAGCCCACGACGATGGCCAGGTTCATGGTGGTGAAGTAGTAGGCCACGGACGCAACCCGCTTCACCGCCCCGCGCTTCAGCACCCCCACCTTCCCCATGTACGCCAGGGCGTAGAACAACCCCTGACCCAGGAGGGTGAAGCGGTAGAACACGCTGTCGAGCAGGAACAGGTTGGCAATCAACGCCAGCCCCATCAGCGCGGGCGCGCACCAGCGCAAGAGCTTGTGGGACCAGAACGCGAACGCGGGGAAGCCCGCGGTGGGCAGCAGCAGGCCCGGCACCATGCGGAGGCTCTGGAAGTTGCCCGCGGCGATGCGCGCGCGGCGGCCGAACTCCTTGCCGTAGTCCTCCGTCGTCTCCTCATGGGCGACGGCCTCCTCCTCGTACGCGACCTTGTAGCCCTTCTCCAGGATGCGCAGCGGGATGACGAAGTCGTCGACGATGGTGGACGCGGGCAGCTCCGTGAACAGCGTGCGACGGATGGCGTACAGGCCACCGTTGGCCCCCACCACCGCGCCCCGGCGGCCCTCGTACATCTTGATGAGGGACTCGTAGCTCCAGTACGCGCTCTCCTCGTAGTCCTGCTTCGTCGGATTGTAGAGGCGCAGCTTGCCGCAGACGGCGCCGACCTCCGGGTCCTCGAAGTGGCGCACCAGCTTCTGGATGGCCTCCGGCTCAATCATCGTGTTCGCGTCCGAGAGGACCACGATGTCGCCCTTCGCCGTGGGGATGCAGCGGTTGAGCACCGTCGTCTTGCCCGCGCGCGGCGCAGGCGACAAGCGCACCCGCTCATCCCGGCACTGCAGCACCCGCTCGTTGGTTCCATCCGTGGAGCCGTCCGAGCCAATCACCACCTCGAAGCGGTCCGCCGGATAGTCGAGCGCGAGGCTGTTCTCCAGCTTCTGCTCGATGCAGGACACCTCGTTGTACGCGGCCACGACGAGGCTCACCGACGGAGCCGGCCCCCGGCCGGTCGCCAGGCCACGACGAGGCTCCCCCCCCCGCATCGACCGGACGTTCCGCGCCACCTGCGCGGCTCCATCCAGCACGAACAGGCTCAATGGGTAGAGAAAGTACGTGTGCGCCAGCAGCAGCGCGGAACACCAGAAGAAGACCTCCGCCATCGACCATGCCTCCCAAGACCCAGTCCCCGACTTCGCCCGGGTGACCAGCAAGAGGCATGCCTCGCGCACCGCCGCGCGTTCCGCCCGCAGAACCTGGAGGGATGAGGATCAGCGCGACGGCGAGACTGGACTTTCTCCAGCCTCGCGGTGGACACGACAGACGTCGTTTCAGGGCTGGAAGCCGCCCTTGTCGAGCTGTTCGAGCAGCTTGCGCGCCAGCTCGTGGTTGGGGTTGAGGGCCCGCACTTCGTCCAGCAGTGAACGCGCCATCTTCGGGTCCTTCATGCGCAGGGCCAGGCGAGCCCCCAGGACGTGGGCGCGCAGGAGCGTGCCGTCCGCCTGGCGCAGCTTCTCCAGCTCGTTCGCGGACTGCGCCACGGAGTCCGGAGGAGAGCCGGAGCTGAGCACGTACTCGGCGCGGGCCACGGTGCTCCAGATTTTCGGAGCGCTCTCCACGTTGCGCAAGCGCTCCGCCAGGGCCAGCGCGTCCGGCGCCGCCGTCACGCCCGCGTGCAGGGCCAGGGCCTTCACCCGGGCGGCCAGGGCTGGAGCGGGCTCCACCTCTGGCGCGGCCTTCAGCGCGGCGGCGAGGACGTCCAGCTCCTTGCGGAGCTTGTCGACCTCCGTCCTGAGCGGAGCACTGACACGAGCGAGGCCTTCGCTCTCCTCTTGGAGCACGTTGACCCGGCTGGCCCAGTCCACCGGCATCTCGTCCTTCTTGAAGGCGATGATCTCCCGCTGGATGTGTTCGTTCCGCATGCGCAGGCGATCCGCCTCCGCCTGGAGTTCACCCAGGCGCAGGGACAGCGCGCCGACGAGCTCGGCCTGTGCCTCGGTGTACTTGGGATGCGCCGCCGTCAGGGCCCTGAGGCTCGCGATGGCCTGGTCCCTGGAGGTCGCGTCGTCCTTGCGGAGCGACGCCACCGCGCGGTCCTTGTCCGCCACCGCCGCCGCGGGCATGTTCGCGTCGCGGTCCTTCCAGGCCGGATAGGCGAGCACTCCCGCCAGGAGCACTCCCGCCCCCACCAGCAGGCCGATCCACAGCCGGGAGGTGTTGCTCGCGGGCTCCAAGCCGGGAGACTCGGGGCGGTCCCGGCCCGCCGCGAGCAGCTCGGGAGGAAGGGACACACCGGGCCGTCGCAGCGACTGCGGGGCGGAGGAACCCGAGGGACCTTGCGCTCCGAAGGCGCCGATTCCGGGCAGCTCCTCGGGGGGCAACCGCACGCCCCCGTCCGAGTCCTGGGAAGCGCCATACAACGACGTCTTGCGAGCCACTGGTGACGCGTCGGAGTCGACGGCCCCGAAGCTCTGGGTGCCACCCGCCGAGGCGTCTCCGTAGACGCGAGGCTGCGTCTCGCCGGGGAGCGAAGGCACGTCCCCCACGGAGGAGGACTGCTCGGCCACCGCGCCGAAGGTCAGTGTCCGACCCAGCGGGGCGAGGCCTTCGGAGGCACCGGCGGACTGCTTCTGGCCCGCCGTCATCGGAGCAATCGAGGGCGGCACGGAGCTGCCCTGGCTCGTGTTTCCGAAGACCTGGAAGGACTGTGTCGTGTTCGGCACCGCGCCCTGCGAGCCCGAATCGGACCGCACCCCGCCGAACGTCTGCGTCGTGTTCGGTACCGAGCTCTGTGAGCCTGAATCGGACCGCACCGCGCCGAACGTCTGAGTCGTGTTTGGCACCGGGATCTGTGAGCCTGAATCCGACCGCACGGGAGGCACTGCGCCGAACGTCTGCGTCGTGTTTGGCACCGCGCTCCGCGGGCCCGAACCGGACTGAACGGGAGGCACCGCGCCGAACGTCTGCGTCGTGTTTGGCACCGCGCCGTGCTGTCCTGAACCCGAGGCGACCGGAGGCACCGCGCCGAACGACTGCGTCGTGTTCGGCACCGCGCTCTGCGAGCCCGAACCGGACCGCACGGGGGGCACCGCTCCGAACGTCTGCGTCGTGTTCGGCACCCCGCCCTGCGGGCCCGAACCAGACCGCACCGGAGGCACCGCGCCAAACGTCTGCGTCGTGTTCGGCACCCCGCCCTGCGGTCCTGAACCCGAGGTGACCGGAGGCACCGCGCCGAACGTGTGCGTCGTGTTCGGCACCTCGCCCTGAGAACTCGCTCCCTGGCCCACCGGCGGCACCGAGCCGAACGTCTGCGTCGTATCGGGCACGGCGCTGTACGTGCTCGAACCCTGGCGCACCGGAGGCACCGCGCCGAAAGTCTGCGTCGTATTCGGCACCCCGCCCTGCGGACCCGAGCCCGAGCGCGTCCCGCCATCACCAGGCGGAGCCGTTCCGCCAGACGCACCCGCGCCAAATATCTGCGTGCGCAACATGCTCGAGGCCGCGGGCGTCGGCGCGGAGTTCCACGAGCCACTCGGCGTGCGCGGTCCGGCCGGTTCCGCTGGAGCAGGACGAGGAGCCTCCGCCTGCGGCGAAGCCATGAACACATGGCCACAGCGCGTGCACTGGACCGAAGCCCCTCCTGGCGGCAGCAGGCGGGGGTCGAGGACATACTGCATCGAGCACTGAGGGCAGGCGATCTGCACGCCGCGTGCTTACCACACGGGCCCGGCATCCGGAGCCGGCCCCAACACCGTGGCCGCCTGGAGGGTCTTCAACCGGGCAGCACCCACCCCGGGCACCTCGTCCACGGCATCCCAGCTCGCGAAGCCACCCGCCGCCTCGCGGGCCTCCACCAACCCCCGGGCCAGGGACTTCCCCACCCCCGGCAACAGCGCCAGCTCCTCCTCCGTCGCGGCGTTCAAATCCAGCCGCCGCCCCAGCGCCAACGCCGCGGCCCC
Organism: Myxococcus qinghaiensis; assembly: GCF_024198215.1. Taxonomy (GTDB): domain Bacteria; phylum Myxococcota; class Myxococcia; order Myxococcales; family Myxococcaceae; genus Myxococcus; species Myxococcus qinghaiensis. Next base: position 51,793 of record NZ_JAKCFA010000040.1, on the reverse strand, counting down.
CGTGGGCACCTCGCCCTCACCACAGGTGGCCACACCGTCGGAGCGGAGCCTCACGGCCTCAGGAGGACAATCCAGCGCTGGCTCGGAATCCGGCCAACGCCAGCGAGCCACCGCCCCCAACCCGATGACACCCAGCGCGACGACGGCGAGCGCCGCGGTGCGCCCCGCAGCCACCCGCTCAGACCTTCTCGCCCTTGAGCGCGGCCGTCTCGGACACGGTCGCCACGCCCTCGGGAGGCAGCGGCTGATCCAACCCGAACGCCGTGTGCAGCGCCCGCACCGCCAGCTCCGTGTACTTGGCGTGGACCACGCAGGACACCTTGATCTCCGAGGTGGAGATGATCTGGATGTTGATGCCCTCGGAGGACAGCGCCGTGAACATCCGCGCCGCCACGCCCGAGTGGTTGCGCATGCCCACGCCGACGATGGACACCTTGGCGATGTTCTCGTCCGTCTCGATGCCGGCGGCCTGAATCTCCTTCACCGCCTCGCGCACCACGTCCTGGGCCTTGAGGAAGTCCGCCTTGCCCACCGTGAAGGTCAGGTCCGTGCGCCCATCCCTCGACGGGTTCTGGACGATGAGGTCCACCACGATGTTCTTCTCGTCGAGCGGCCCGAAGATCTTCGCGGCGACGCCCGGTACGTCCGGCACGCCGCAGACGGTGATCTTCGCCTCGTTCCGGTCATACGCCACGCCGCGGACCAGCACGTCCTCCATGGACTTGTCCTCCTCACACACGAGTGTGCCCGGGTCCTGGGAGAAGGACGACTTCACCCAGAGCGGCACCTTGTACTTCATGGCGAATTCGACGGAGCGGATCTGCAACACCTTCGCACCCACGCTCGCCAGCTCCAGCATCTCCTCGTAGGAGATGCGGTCCAGCTTGCGCGCGGCGGGGACCATGTTCGGGTCCGTGGTGTAGACGCCGTCGACGTCCGTATAGATTTCACAGGCATCCGCCTGGAGCGCCGCCGCCACCGCCACCGCCGTGGTGTCCGAGCCGCCGCGTCCCAGCGTCGTCACGCTGCCCGCATCGTCCACGCCCTGGAAACCCGCCACCACCACGATGTGGCCCTTGGACAGGGCCGCGCGGATGGGCTGCGCGTCGATGCTCTTGATTCGCGCCTTGGAGAAGGTGCTGTCGGTGACGATGCGTACCTGGTGCCCCAGGAAGCTCGTCGCTTTACCGCCCTGCGCATGGATGGCCATGGCGACCAGGCCGATGGTGACCTGCTCGCCGGTGGCCACCACCACGTCCTGCTCCCGCTCGTCTGGCCGGTCGGTGATCTGCGCCACGAGCTTGAGCAGGCGGTTGGTCTCTCCCGACATCGCGGAGACGACGACCACCACGTCATGCCCCGCACCCTGCGCGGCCAGACAGCGTCGAGCGACGTTCTTCATCCGCTCGGTGTCACCCACGGAGGTACCGCCATACTTCTGGACGATCAGCGCCACGGAGTAAAGTGACCTCCCTCTTCAGTCGGCGGACCTATACGAGCACGGCTCCCGGGTGTAAAGCCCGCTGCGGAAGACTCCTGAATCCGCCACCCCTTGTTGGAGCCCCAATGTCGCGCCCCCGAATCCTCATCGACGGAGACACCCTGACGCTGGAGCAGATTCTCCAGGTCGCTCGGAACGAGGTCACCGTGGAGCTGGCCCCCGAGGCCGCCACCCGAGTCCGCGCCGCCCGCGCGCTCGTGGACCGGGTCGCCGCCGGAGACACGCCCTCCTACGGCATCAACACCGGCTTCGGCACCCTGGCCGAGGTCCGCATCGACAAGAAGGACCTGCGCGACCTCCAGCGCAACCTCATCCTCTCCCACGCCTGCGGCGTCGGCACGCCCCTGCCCCTCCCCGAGGCCCGCGCGCTGCTGCTGCTGCGCTGCAACGTGCTGGCGAAGGGCTACTCCGGCATCCGCTCGGAGACGCTGACACTGGCGCTGGAGATGCTCAACCGGGGCGTCATCCCCGTCGTCCCCGAGCGCGGCAGCGTGGGCGCCTCTGGCGACCTGGCCCCCCTGGCGCACCTGGCGCTCGTCTTCATCGGCGAGGGCGAGGCCTTCCACGAGGGACAGCGGCTGCCCGCACGCAAGGCCCTTGAGATGGCGGGCCTCCAACCCGTCGTCCTGGAGGCCAAGGAGGGCCTGGCGCTGGTGAACGGCACCCAGGCCATGTGCGCGGTGGGCACCCTCCTCCAGCTTCGCGCGGAGTCCCTGGCGGAGCTGGCCGACGTCGCGGGCGCGATGACGCTGGAAGGTCTGCTCGGCAGCCACAAGCCGTTCATCCCGGAGATTCACGACGTGCGGGCCCATCCGGGCCAGAAGGCCTGTGCGGCGCACCTGCGGCGCATCCTGGTCAACAGCGAGCTGGTGGAGTCGCACGTCAACTGCAGCAAGGTGCAGGACCCCTACTCGCTGCGCTGCATGCCCCAGGTGCACGGCTCGGCGCGCGAGGGCCTGTCCTTCGCCCGGCGCATCCTGGAGGTGGAGGTCAACAGCGCCACGGACAACCCGCTCGTCTTCACGGAGACGGAGCGCATCGTCTCCGGCGGCAACTTCCACGGCCAGCCCATCTCCTTGGCGATGGACGTGGTGGCGATGGCGCTCACGCAGCTGTCCTCCATCAGCGAGCGGCGCGTGGAGCAGCTGGTGAACCCGTCCTTGTCGGGCCTGCCCGCGTTCCTGGCGAAGAACTCCGGGCTCAACTCGGGCTTCATGATTGCCCAGGTGACGAGCGCGGCGCTGGTGGCCGAGTCGCGTGTGCTCAGCCACCCCGCGTCGGTGGACTCGATTCCGTCGTCGGCAGGCCGCGAGGACCATGTGTCCATGGGCATGACGGCGGCGCTCAAGGGCCGGCAGGTGAGTGACTTCACCCGCTCGTGTCTGGCCATTGAATTGCTGGTGGCCGCGCAGGCGCTGGACTTCCGCCTGCCTGGGAAGCCCGGCAAGGGCGCGCTGGCGGCCTACGAGCTCATCCGCTCCAAGGTGCCGCACATGGACAGGGACCGCGAGCTGCACAAGGACATCGAGGCCGTCAGCCAGCTGGTCGACTCTGGCGAGCTGCTCGCGGCCGTGCGCTCCGCCACTGCCTGAGCGCAATGCCTGACTGAAGTGCGGCGGCCCGCTCCCGGGAGTACTCCGGGGCGGGCCGTCTTCATTCAACGGGACGCGGAGTGCGCGCTACCAGCAGGTCCCGCCGACGTACTCGCGGAACTCCGTGATCTTGCCCCAGGCCGACCAGAAGGAGCAGTCACAGCCCCGGCCGCCCACGACCGTGGTGTACGACGCGTCGCTGTAATACGTGTACTCGTAGTAGACCCCATTACAGTTGGGGAGGGAGTCCTCGCGCGAGGTGAGGTCCTGGGCCTCGGTGTCTTCCACCACGGGGCCACCGCAGCCAATCAGCATCAAACCCGCCGCGAGCAACGCACCGCTGATGAACCTTCCAGCCTGCATTCATGCCTCCAGGGACAGTCTTTGGGTTGTACGACTTTTCCAGACGACGTCTGCTCACTCAGGGTCAGAAGGGAGATCCAAGGGACACAGCTCCGAAAGGGAGGAGTACGGCGTCACCACGCCCCATCGAATCCAGCGTCTCTCACAACCGCAGCCGGCGTACCCCACGACCTCCGTGCGCCAAGGTGAGGAGTAGAAGATTTCTCCCTCCGTGGTGCCCGTACAGTCGGGAACCAATCCGTCGCGCGACGTGAGGTCATGTGCCTCGGTGTCTTCCACCATGGGACCACCGCAACCAGCCAGGGTCAGCCCCACCGCAAGCAACGCACCGCTGACAAACCTTCCAGCCTGCATTCATGCCTCCAGCGACAGCCCGTGAGTAGTACGGCCCGCCCAGGCTAACATGCTGAACATGGCTTGCCCATTTCGCGGCTCCTGAGAGGGAATGAAGCCAGGCGGCAGAGAAATACGACGGCCCGCTCCCGGAAGCACTCTGGGGCGGGCCGTCTTCATTTCACGCGCGGCGGAACGCGCTACCGACAGGTCCCGTAGTAGGACTCGACGAACGCCGTGGTCCGACCGTAGCTCGACCAGAAGGAACAGTCGCAACTCCGGTAGCCCACGGGATTCATGTACGTCGCGTCGCTGTAATACGTGTGCTCGTAGTAGATCCCATTGCAGTTGGGGGCGGCGTCCTCACGCGACGTGAGGTCCTGTGCCTCGGTGTCCCCCACCACGGGGCCACCGCAGCCAACCAGCATCAACCCCACCGCGAGCAGCGCACCGCTGACGAACTTTCCAGCCTGCATTCATGCCTCCAGGGACAGTCCATGGGTTGTACGGCCTTCCCAGACTAACACACTGAGAGCGACATTCCCATCAAGCGATCCCTGAGAGGGAATGAAGCAAGGCGTCAAAAGCGAGGCAGTCCGCTGTCCTCCCGGTATGACAAGGAAAAGACGGAGGCGCCCATCTGGACCATGCCCGCGGGCGCATCCAACGGCGCCAACCGGACCTCCACGAACACCAGCTTTCCATCGCGTTGGGCACGCACCGCCTCCGCCAGCACCGGAGCCAGCTGCTCCGGCTTCTCGATGAGCAAGGTCAGGGACTGCCCCGGAGCGCCCAGCGCATCGCAGACAGCCGGGTAGTTCCACCGGGGAATGTCGTTGTAGACAGACTCCGGACCCACGATGAGCCGTTCGATGGTGTAGCCCGCGTTGTTGATGAGGAACACGAGGGGCTTGAGCTTCAGGTGCAACAGCGTGGACAGCTCCTGCGCCGTCATCAGGAAGGAGCCATCTCCGATGAAGAGCAGGTGGCGCCGCTCCGGGGATGTCGCCAGGCTGGTGCCCAGCACCGCTGGCAGCGTGTAGCCGATGGAGCACCACAGCGGCTGGGCCACCCAGCTCACGCCTCGGGGAAGCTGCGCGGACGCGAAGCCCACCATGGGGCTTCCCGCCTCGACGACCAGGACATCCTCCGGCTCGAGCAACCCCGCCAGCGCGGGCCAGAGCTGCGCGTGCGTGAGCGGCGTCCCGGACTTGGGGACAGGCACCGGCGCCCGAGCCGCCACCATGGCCTGCAGCCGCGCCGAGCGAGGAACGAAGTCCTGGGCCCTGCGTTCACCCAGCGCCTCCTTCAGCGCCTCCAGCACCTCGCTCAACACCAGGCCGCTGTACAGGGAGGGCGGCACCCCCTGCGTGCCCTGCCCCAGCGCGGCGCTGGAGAGCTGCAGGTCCACCAGCCGCGACGGCTCCAGGCGAAGCGTGAACGAATGCGTGTTGAGGTCCGTGAAGCGCGCGCCCAGCGCCACCACGCAGTCGGCGCCATCCACCCAGTCCCGCACGTACGGGTCCGACAGACGTCCGCCATAGAAGCCGAGGAACGCCGGATGCGCCTCGTCCACCAGGCCCCGCGCGGAGCTGAGCAGGGCAATGGGAAGCCGGGCGGCCTCCGCCAGCGCGAGCACCTTCGGCGCGAGGCCTGAGCGCTGGATGTCGCTGTCCACCAGGAGCGCGCAGCGGCGGGCGCCTCGCAGCCTGGGCAGCAGCTCCGCCAGGAACCGCCGGAGCGTGTCCGGGTCACTCCGCGGCGCCTCGTGCACCAGCGGCGCCTCGGGCGCGGGAACAAGCTGGAACGTCACGTCGGAGGGAAGCTGGAGATACACGGGCCGCCGCTCCCGGAGGCACGTGCGCAGCACCCGGTCTATCTCCTGGGGCGCGTTCGCCTGCGTCAACACCGCGTGCGCCACGGTGAAGGGCGCCATGCTCGCCAGCGTGTTGCCGAAGTCCCCATCCCCCAGGCTGTGGTGGATGACGGAGCGCTTCTGGAGATGCGACAGCGGCGGAGCCCCGGTGATGGCCACCACGGGCACGCGCTCCGCATACGCGCCAGCAATGCCATTGACGGTGCTCAACGCCCCCACGCCATACGCCGTGAGCAGCGCGGAGACTCCCCTCAGGCGGGCATACCCATCCGCGGCGTAGGCGGCATTGAGCTCGTTGCAACACCCCACCCACCGCAGCTCCGAGTGTTTGAGCAACTGCTCCAGCACGCCGAGGTTGAAGTCCCCCGGCACTCCGAAGACATGGCGGATGCCCAGCTCGCGCAGGCGGACCAGCAGATAGTCTCCAACGGAGATCGACGCTTCTCGCGACTTCATGAAAACATGGCTCACGGCAATTCCTTCCCCGCACAGCGGGCTCAACCGGGCGTCCCCAGACACCCAGGATTGATACGAAAGGAATTGCACGAAAAATCCCGACAGCTCAATCCGGGGAATCCCTGCCCTCCCCTGCCCGTCGGCTTCCCATCAATCCGAGCTGAACGCGCTCGAAGTGATAGAACCTTTGTACAAGGGATTGGACGCCTCAAAACCCCAGACGCGCCCCGCAGATGAGCCTTCTGCGGGGCTGTCTCACTCCCCCCTGCGGGCCTGTCAGGGATAGCGGGGCACGTCCGGCTCGGGCTCCGGGAGCGGAATGAATTCCGTCTCACCGGGGACCTGACCGATGCGCTTCGCCATCCAGTCCTCCTTCGCCTGCTCGATGCGCTCCTTCGAGCTGGAGACGAAGTTCCACCAGATGTGACGCGGCCCATCCATGGGCTCGCCGCCAAAGAGCAACAGGCGGGACTGGCCAGCGCCGCCACCCCGGGCGACGACATCCGCGCCCGGACGCAGCACCAGGAGCTGACCGGGGCCGAAGCTCTCGCCGCCGACCTCCACCTGGCCCTCCGCGATGAACAAGCCGCGCTCCTCGTGCACGGTGGGCACGGGCAGCCGGGTGCCCACGTCGAGCTTCACGTCCGCGTAGAACAGCGGCGACTGGGTGCGCGCCGGAGACTTCTCCCCGAACAGCTCTCCGGCGATGAGCCGCAACTCCAGACCATGGTCCTTGATGACGGGCAGCGCCTCCGCGGGCGTGTGCTCGAAGGACGGCGCGACCTCTTCATGCGAGCCGGGCAGCGCCACCCAGAACTGGATGCCGAACAGCCGGTTCGCCTTCACGCGCGCCTCCGGAGGCGTGCGCTCCGAGTGGACGATGCCGCGCCCGGCCACCATCCAGTTCACCGCGCCGGGACGGATGGTCTGCACCACGCCCAGCGAGTCCCGGTGCAGCACTTCGCCGTCGAACAGATATGTCACCGTCGCCAGCCCGATGTGTGGATGGGGCCGCACGTCAAGCCCCTTGCCCGCCTGGAGCACCGAGGGCCCCATCTGGTCCAAGAAGATGAACGGGCCCACCATCCGCCGCCGCGACGACGGCAGCGCCCGGCGCACCTCGAAACCATCTCCCAGGTCCCGCGTGCGCGGAACGATGACGGTCTCCAGCGCGGAGCCAGGCTCCGCGTCTACATAGGGTTCCTCGGGCATCTTCCAGGCCATCCGTACACACTCCTGTAAAAATACGACGCTTCGGCACATGCCATGGGTAGGCCCAGACACTCCAGGCCCATGCGCCTCCTTCCCTTCGAATCGGAAGAAAGGCGTTGTCAAGCTCAGCCCTCACCACGACTGGCATTTCCAGAAAAGGAGATGCCAGGATTTACGGCTCACACCGTATCCACGGATGATTCCGCATTCCCTTCCCTCCGTCACTCCCTCGATGGAGGCAGGGAACGGTCCCAATCCCCTGGAGGACGTTGTGAAAGCCTCGTGCACGGCCGTTCGAGCTGCTGCTGTGAGATGCGTTGTCCTGACCTTGCTAGTGTCGGGTGTGCTGGTGGGCCGCGAAGCCTCCGCGGCGCCCTTCACCCTCTTCGAGAGCGGACAGGTGCGCCCCCTGGCCCTCTCTCCCGATGGCAGGCTGTTGTTCGCCGTCAACACGCCGGACAACCGGCTGGAGATCTTCCGCATCGGCAACAGCGGGCTCATCCACCGGGGCTCGGTGCCGGTGGGCCTGGAGCCCGTGGCGGTCGCGGCGCGGACGAACGACGAGGTCTGGGTCGTCAACCATCTGTCCGACAGCGTCAGCATCGTGCGCGTGGACGCGGAGGGCCAGGGCGGCCTCGTGACTCGCACGCTGCTCGTGGGTGACGAGCCCAGGGACCTGGTCTTCGCGGGCCCTGGCCGTCGGCGCGCGTTCATCACCGCGGCACATCGCGGACAGAACGCGCCGTTCGACCCCCAGCTCACCACGCCGGGCGTGGGCCGGGCCGACGTCTGGGTGTTCGACTCGGAGCACCTGGGCAGCTCGCTGGGCGGCACGCCGCTCACCATCCTGTCGCTGTTCGCGGACACGCCCCGGGCCCTCGCGACGACGCCCGACGGCTCCCGGGTGTACGCGGCGGCCTTCCACTCCGGCAATCGCACCACGGTGCTGCATGAACTGGCCGTACCCAACGGTGGCGAGGCCGAGGGCGGCGTTCCCGGCCCCAACACCAACTTCGCGGGAGTCCCCACCCCGGAGGTCTCCGTCCTCCTCAAGTACAACGGGCAGGACTGGGTGGACGTGCTGAACCGCTCGTGGACGTCGCAGGTCCGCCTGTCCCTGCCGGACAAGGACGTCTTCACCATCGACGCCACCGCCAATCCGCCCGCGCCGCTCACCGGCAGCGGGAGCGTCTACGCGGGCGTGGGCACCATCCTGTTCAACATGGTGGTCAACCCGGCCAACGGGAAGGTGTACGTCAGCAACACCGAGGCTCGGAATGACCTGCGCTTCGAGGGCGCCGGGACCTTCGCCAACACCACGCTGCGCGGCCACATCCACGAGAGCCGCATCACCGTGCTCGGGCCCACCAGCGTCACGCCGCGCCACCTCAACAAGCACATCAACTACGGCACCTGCTGCGCGCCCACGCCCAATCCGGAGAGCGAGAAGAGCCTGGCGCAGCCGCTGGGCATGGCGGTGACGTCCGACGGTGCAACGCTGTTCGTCGCGGCCTTCGGCTCCTCGAAGCTGGGCGTCTACTCCACCGCCGCGCTGGAGGCGGACACCTTCGTACCGAACGCCGCGAACCAGATTCAGCTCACCGGCGGAGGCCCCACGGGCATGGTGCTGGACGAGGCGCGGCGGCGGCTCTACGTGCTCACCCGCTTCGACAACTCCATCTCCGTCATCAACACGACGACGCGCCAGGAGATCTCCCACCTGCCCATGTACAACCCGGAGCCCGCGAGCGTGGTGGAGGGCCGTCCGTTCCTCTACGACGCGCGCAACAGCTCCAGCCACGGTGACTCGTCCTGCGCCAGCTGCCACATCTTCGGCGACTTCGACAGCCTGGCGTGGGATTTGGGCAACCCGGATGGCACGGTGAAGAACAACCCCATCCCCGTCGTCCCCATCATGCCCGAGTTCGGGAGTGATCCGACGTTCGGGCAGAGCACGGCCTTCCACCCGATGAAGGGCCCCATGACGACGCAGAGCCTTCGGGGCATGGCCAACCACGGCCCCATGCACTGGCGGGGAGACCGCAACGGCGGCGACAGCGCGGCGAACGCCCAGCCCAACAGCGGCTCCTTCGACGAGTCGGCGGCCTTCAAGCAGTTCAACCCGGCCTTCATGGACCTCCTGGGCCGCAGCGCCCAGCTCACGCCGCAGCAGCTCCAGAAGTTCACCGACTTCGCGCTCCAGGTCGTCTATCCGCCCAACCCCATCCGCAAGCTGGACAACTCCCTCACGCCCGCGCAGCAGGCGGGACGGGACTTCTTCCTGAACACGACGACGTTCTTCCACGGGCCCTGCGGTTCGTGCCACACGCTCGACCCCAACGCGAACCCGGGTGAAGGTCCCTTCAAGGGCTTCTTCGGCTCGGACGGAAGGTCCTCGTTCGACGTGGAGCCGCAGTTCCCCAAGGTGCCGCACCTGCGCAACCTGTACCAGAAGGTCGGAATGTTCGGCGCGCCGTTCGCGACGGGCAACCTGCCCGTGGACCCCTTCCTCGGGGACCAGGTGCGCGGCTTCGGCTTCAACAGCGACGGCACCGTGCCCACGCTGTTCACCTTCAACAGCGGCTTCGACTTCCACCCCATCTTCAACTCGGTGGGCATCCCCGACACGCCGGAGGGCATCGCCGCGAAGCGGAACATGGAGCAGTTCATGTTCGTCTTCGACAGCAACCTGGCGCCCATCGTCGGGCAGCAGGTGACGCTGACGGCCGCTCGGGCCGGCGTGGTGGGGCCGCGCATCAACCTGCTGGTGGCGCGAGCGAACGCGGGCGAGTGCGAGCTGGTGGCCAAGGGCCGGGTTGGCCCGCATGATGCGGGCTTCCTCTACGTGGGAGGAGGTCAGTTCATCGTCGACCGTCAGGGTCTGCCAGGCGTGTCGGATGCGAACCTCCGTGCGGCCGTCACCGCGAGCAACGGCGTGCTGACGTACACGTGCGTGCCCCAGGGCTCGGGGACGCGCATCGGCATCGACCGGGACCTCGACGGCTTCCGTGATGGTGACGAGCGGTCGGCCGGCACGAATCCGGCAGACCCCATGAGTCATCCGTAATGAACTGAAACACAAATCACGGAATCCGCCTCATCAGGGCGGGGAGGCCCAGCCAATCTTGCGCATGTCTCGGCAAGCCTCCTAGATATGTCTTACGCGCCCCGCCCCGTCTCACCGGCTGCCGTGCCCCCGCGGCAGCCGTCGCTTTCTCATCCTCTTGAGGGCGACGCGTTGACATGCTCGACGCCCTCTCCTTGTCGGCTCCCTCTCCGGCTTCATTTCCTTCCAGCATCGCGGATGCATTCGAAGCCCAGGTGGCGCTGCGTCCACACGCCGTCGCGGTCAGCAGCGACGGCGTGTGCTTGACGTATGCACGGCTCGACGCGCGGGCGAACCAGCTCGCGTGGCGCCTGCGCGCCATGGGTGTCGGCCGAGAGCATCCTCGGGTGGGTGTCTGTCTGCCTCGCTCCGCGGAGCTGCTGGTCACCCTGCTGGCCATCCTCAAGGCGGGCGGCGCCTACGTTCCGTTGGATCCAGACTATCCGTCCGAGCGACTGCAACTGATGGCGGAGGACGCGGGCGTCCACGTCATCGTCACCCAGACGCGCCTGCGCTCCCGCCTGCCGACGGGCGGTGTGCCCACGCTGAGCCTGGATGTGATGGAAGCGGAGCTGGACGCGCTCGCGTCACATCCACCCGCGCGGGACGTCTGCCCGGACGACCTGGCCTACGTGGTCTTCACGTCGGGCTCCACGGGCAAGCCCAAGGGTGTCTGTGTTCCGCACCGGGGCGTGTTGCGGCTGGTGCTGGGCGCCAACTACGTGGACGTGGGCCCCGACGACGTGATGCTCCAGTTCGCGCCCGTGGCCTTCGACGCCTCGACGTTCGAAATCTGGGGTGCGCTGCTCAACGGGGCGAGGCTCGCGGTGTTCACCCAGGGCGCGGCGGGGCTCGATGAGCTGGGGCCCTTCCTGGAGGCCCAGGGCGTGACGTTGGTGTGGGTGACGACGGGCCTCTTTCATCAACTCGTCGAGCTGGGCCTGCCTGGAATGGGCCGTGTGCGCGAGCTGCTCACGGGAGGCGAGGTCCTCTCCGTGCCCCATGCGCGCAAGGCGCTGGAGCAGCTTCCGCACATCCGCCTGGTCAACTTCTACGGCCCCACCGAGAACACGACCTTCACCAGCTTCCACCCGATACGAGGAGCACTGGAGGTCGAGGACACCACGGCCGTCGCCATCGGCCGCGCCATCTCAGGGACGCGGATGTATGTGCTGGATGAGGCGATGCTGCCTGTTCCCCATGGGACTGTGGGCGAGCTGTACACGGGGGGCCTGGGCCTCGCGTGGGGCTACTGGGAGCGCGCGGACCTGACGGGAGAGCGCTTCCTGCCGGACCCGTGGAGCCAGACGCCCGGTGGCCGCATGTACCGCACCGGAGACCTGGTGCGGGAGCGCGCCGATGGGGCCATGGAGTTCATCGGCCGTCGCGACCATCAAGTGAAGCTCCGAGGCTTTCGCATCGAGCTGGGGGAAGTGGAGAGCGCGCTGCGCCAGCATCCCTCCGTGCTGGAGACACTCGCGCTCGTGCGCGAGGACTCGCCGGGTGACCGGAGGTTGGTCGCATACGTCGTCGGGAGAGCGACCTCCATCGAGCTGCGCGAGCACCTGCAGCGCTTGCTCCCTGGGTACATGGTGCCGGCAGCCATCGTGGTGATGGACGCACTGCCACTCACGCCCAACGGCAAGGTGGACCGCGCGTTGCTGCCCGCGCCCCAGTCGCACTCCGAGGACTTCGTCGCACCGGAGTCGGCCCTGGAGACCGCGGTCGCGCGCATCTGGGCGGAAGTGCTCGGCGTCCGAATGGTGAGCGCCACCGCGAATTTCTTCGACCTGGGAGGCCACTCGCTGCTCGCCACGCAGGTCATCACCCGGATGCGCGAGGTGACCCGGCTTCACCTCCCGCTGCGCGCGCTCTTCGACCGGCCCGTTCTTCGAGAGCTGTGCGCCAGTATCGAGGAGCGCGCGAGCGCGTTCGACGAAGACGTCATCCGGCCAGCGCAGGGCGAGGCGCGCCTGAGTCCCTCATTCGCTCAGCAGCGACTGTGGTTCCTGGACCGGTGGATGCCGGACACGGCCGTCTACTCGCTGCCCATGGCGTTCCTCTTGGAGGGGACACTCGACGTCACAGCGCTGGAGCAGGGCCTCCAGTCCCTGGTCGACCGACACGAGTCCCTGCGTACGACGTTCCCGGGTGAAGGCGCTCCCGTGCAGCACGTGGCGCAGTCGATGTCCGTGAGGCTGGAGCGGCGCAATGTGAGCTCGCTGGAGCAGGCCCATGCGCTGCTCCGTGCGGCGGCGGAACAGCCGTTCGACCTGGCACGCGGCCCCCTCTTTCGCGCGCTGCTGGTGACGACCTCGGAGCATGAGCATCTGCTGTTGCTCAACCTCCACCACATCGTCTCCGACGGCTGGTCCTTCGGCGTCCTCTACCGGGAGCTCTCCGCCGAGTACCTCTCACGCCTCCAGGGTGTGGCTTCCTCCCTCCCCCCGCTCTCCATCCAGTACGCCGACTTCTCCTCCTGGCAGCGTGACTGGCTCTCCGGCGACACCCTCTCCTCCCAGCTCGACTTCTGGACCCGTCTCCTCGACGGCGTCCCTCACGTCCTCTCTCTTCCCACCGACTTTCCTCGTCCCTCTCTCCAGCGCTTCGAGGGCTCTACCTTCCGCTTCTCTCTGCCCCTTCATCTTCGCGACTCCCTCGACTCCCTCTCCCGTCTCCACGGTGCCACCCTCTTCATGGCACTGCTCTCCTCCTTCCAGCTCCTCCTCTCCCGCTACTCCGGCCAGCTCGACTTCCTCGTCGGCTCTCCCATCGCCAACCGCACCCGCCCTCAGCTCGAATCCCTCATCGGCTTCTTCGTCAACACCCTCCCTCTTCCTGCTCGCCTCTCCGGCAACCCTTCCTTCCTCGACGTCCTCCTTCGCACTCGCGACGCCTGCCTCGGCGCCTACTCCCACCAGGAGCTTCCTTTCGAGAAGCTCGTCGAGGAGCTCCACGTCGAGCGGGAGCCTGGACGCAGTCCGTTGGTCCAGGTCCTGTTCGCGCTCCAGAACGCGCCAGGGGGACAGCTTCAGCTCCCGGGGCTGAAGGTCGCTCCGCTGGAACTGGAGACACGGACGTCACGGTTCGAGCTGTTCCTCGCGCTGGAGGAAGCCCCCGAGGGACTCCGCGGCTCCATCGAGTACTCCACCGCGCTCTTCGCTCCGCGCACCATCGAGCGCATGGCGGAGCACTTCGTGCGACTCGTCGAAGCGTTCGTCCGCGCCCCCGAGCGTCCCTGCGGACAGGTGCCGCTCCTCTCCGACGACGAGCAACGCAAGTGGCTCATCGACTGGAACCACACGGCGCGCCCCTACCCGTCCGAGTCGTCGCTCGTGCGCCTCTTCGATGCCCAGGTGGCGCTGCGGCCCGAAGCGGTGGCGATTCGACATGGTGAGCGCGTGCTCACCTATGCCCAGCTCGATGCACGGGCGAATGCGCTGGCCCAGGTGCTGCGTTCGCACGGCGTCGACCGGCGGCGCCCACAGGTGGGCGTGTGCCTGCCACGGTCCCCGGAGCTCATCGTCGCGTTCCTCGCGAGCCTCAAGGCTGGCGGAGCATACGTCCCGCTGGACCCCGAGCACCCCACGGAGCGACTGGCCTTCATGGCCCAGGACGCCCGACTCGCGGCCATTGTCTCCCACGAGGCCCTGAGCACGCGGCTCCCCGAGGGCCCGTGGCACGTGGTGAACCTGGACCTGCACGGAGAGGCACTGGAGGGCTCGGTTTCAACGCCGTGGGTGGACGACAGCGTCGCCGACGACCTGGCGCACATCATCTACACGTCGGGCTCCACGGGACGGCCCAAGGGTGTCTGCATTCCACACCGGGGCGTGGTTCGCATGGCGCTGGACCCGGACCAGGTCCGACTGGGGCCAGACGACCGGGTCGCCCAGGTGACGACCGTGACGTTCGACCTGTCCACCTTGGAGATCTGGGGCGCGCTGCTCAACGGCGCCGCGCTCGTCATCCTCGACAAGGACGAGGTCATCCAGCCCGACGTCTTCGCACGCCGACTGAAGGAGGAGCGCATCTCCGCGCTGGTCGTCGCGACCGCCATCTTCCACCACACCGCGCGCACGCACCCTGGCGCCTTCGCGGGGCTGCGCTGGGTCATCTTCGGAGGAGAGGCCGCCGATGCCACGACTGTTCAACGGGTGCTCAACCACGGAGCGCCTGGCGCATTGGTGAACGGCTACGGCCCCACCGAGAACAGCACGTACAGCACCTGGTATCAGGCCCAGTCCTCCACCGAGCTGTCTGTCCCCATCGGGCGGCCTGTCTCCAACAGCACCGCGTATGTGCTCGATGCGAACCTGCAATCCGTTCCCCCCGGCGTCGCGGGTGAGCTGTTCGTCGGAGGTGATGGACTCGCTTGGGGCTATTGGGACAGGCCCGACCTCACCGCCGAGCGCTTCATTCCCCACCCCTTCAGTACGACACCTGGCGCGCGCCTCTATCGCACGGGCGACCTCGTTCGCTTCCGCCCGGATGGAGAGCTGGACTTCATCGGCCGCCGCGACAATCAGGTGAAGCTGCGCGGCTTCCGCATCGAACTGGGTGAAGTGGAGAGCACGCTGCGTGCCCATCCCGACGTGCGCGACGCCGTCGTCCTCGTTCGCGAGGACTCGCCGGGTGACAAGCGACTGGTCGCCTACGTCGTGACGCGAAGTTCCGGGGCGCTGTTGCGTGAGCACCTGGGACAGCACCTTCCCAGCTACATGGTTCCCTCGGCGGTCGTCGTCCTCGATGCGCTTCCACTCACGCCCAACGGCAAGGTGGATCGCCGTACCCTGCCGGCGCCTGAGTTCGGACCGCGGGAGACGGACTTGTTCGTCGCTCCACGCACGGAGCTGGAGTCGCGACTCGCAGCCATCTGGGCCGCCGTGCTTCAGCTCGACAAGGTCAGCATCACCGCGAACTTCTTCGACCTGGGTGGACACTCACTGCTCGCCACCCAGGTCATCTCTCGCATTCAGGAGCATCTGGGGGCGCGGGTTCCAGTCCGTGCGCTGTTCGAGGCGCCGTCTATCGAAGCGCTCGCTCTCGTGATCAAGCAGCGCCACAGCGCCTCCGATGTTCCGACGAACCTGGCCCTCATTCCGACGGTGAGCAGGGATGCCCCGCTGGTGCTCTCGTTCGCCCAGGAGCGCCTCTGGTTCCTCGGCCAGCTCCATGAGCATCAGGCCGTCTACAACATGCCCTTCGCACTTCGTCTGGAGGGCGCTCTCGACGTCACCGCGCTCCATGACAGCCTCCGCGCGCTCGTCCTTCGTCACGAGTCTCTGCGCACTCGCTTCCCCGGCGACGGCGCGCCCTCTCAGCACATCTCAGGCTCGCCTGACTTCGACTGGGAACTCGTCGACCTCTCGGCCTCTGCCAACTCCGACGAGGAGGCCCTCCGTCTTCTCCAGCTCGATGCCGAGACACCCTTCAACCTCGCCCTCGGGCCGCTCTTCCGTGCGCGCCTCTTCCTCCTCACGCCTCAACGACATCTGCTGCTGCTCAACCTCCACCACATCGTCTCCGACGGCTGGTCCTTCGGCGTCCTCTACCAGGAGCTCTCCGCCGAGTACCTCTCTCGCCTCCAGGGTGTGGCCTCCTCTCTCTCCCCGCTCTCCATCCAGTACGCCGACTTCTCCTCCTGGCAGCGTGACTGGCTCTCCGGCGACACCCTCTCCTCCCAGCTCGACTTCTGGACTCGCCTCCTCGACGGCGTCCCTCACGTCCTCTCTCTTCCCACCGACTTCCCTCGTCCCTCTCTCCAGCGCTTCGAGGGCTCCACTCACCGCTTCTCTCTTCCCCTCCACCTCCGCGACTCCCTCGACTCCCTCTCCCGCCTCCACGGTGCCACCCTCTTCATGGCACTGCTCTCCTCCTTCCAACTCCTCCTCTCCCGCTACTCCGGTCAGCTCGACTTCCTCGTCGGCTCTCCCATCGCCAACCGCACCCGCCCCCAACTCGAATCCCTCATCGGCTTCTTCGTCAACACACTCCCTCTCCCCGCTCGCCTCTCCGGCAACCCCTCCTTCCTCGACGTCCTCCTCCGCACTCGCGACGCTTGCCTCGGCGCCTACTCCCACCAGGAGCTTCCCTTCGAGAAGCTCGTCGAGGAGCTCCATGTCGAGCGCTCCTTGAGCCATGGCCCTCTCGTCCAGGTCATGTTCGTTCTCCAGAATGCTCCCGGTGCACCGCCGTCCTTCCCGGGGCTCAGGGTCGAACACGTCGAACTCCATCCGCGCACTTCCAAGTTCGACCTCACGCTCTCCCTGGAAGAGTCCTCGGATGGTCTCCATGGCGTTTTCGAGTTCGCCACCGCGCTCTTCGCACCCGCCACTGTCGCGCGCATGGCGGACCACCTTCGCAGGCTGATGGAGCAGGTCGTCCGGACGCCCCACACGTCCATCCATTCCCTGGACCTGCTCTCCGCCGACGAGCGTCGTCAGTGGCTCGTCGAATGGAACGACACCGGCCGGCCGTATCCCTCCCACTCATCCATCGTCGAGTGCCTCGCCGCCCAGGCCTCGCTGCGTCCCAACGCCATCGCCGTGCAACACGGCGCCAGTTCACTCTCGTACAGCGAGCTGGATGCCCGCGCCAACCAGCTCGCTCGCGTCCTTCGTGCACACGGAGTCGGCAGAGCACGGCCTCAAGTCGGGGTCTGCCTGCCCCGCTCTCCTGAGCTGATTGTCACGCTGCTCGCCATCCTCAAGGCTGGCGGCGCCTACGTCCCGCTCGACCCGGATTACCCCTCCGAGCGGCTCGACTTCATGGCTCGCGACTCACAAGTCGTCGCCATCGTTACTCACGAGTCGCTCCGAGCGAGCGTGCCTTCGGGTGACTGGCAATACCTGAGTCTGGACATGCTTCGGGATGCGCTGAATGCGAACAGCGGTGCGCCGCTCGAGTGCGACCTCCGTCCCGATGACCTGGCGCACATCCTCTACACCTCGGGCTCGACGGGCCGGCCCAAGGGTGTCTGCATCCCCCACCGAGGCGTCCTCCGGCTCGTCCTCAAATCCAATGACGTTCAGCTCGGTCACGAAGACCGCGTCGCCCAGGCCGCCACCGTCGCCTTCGACGCATCCACCTTCGAGATCTGGGGCGCCCTCCTCAACGGTGCCGCCCTGGTCATCCTCGACAAGGATGACGTCATCGACCCGGCTGTCCTCGCCCGTCGTCTCCGCGACGAACGCATCTCCGCCCTCGTCCTCACCACCGCGCTCTTCAACCTCGTCTCCCGCACCGAGCCTGCCGCATTCTCTCACCTCCGCTTCGTCCTCATCGGCGGTGAGAACGCGGACCCCTCCTGCATCAACCGCGTCCTCTCCTTCGGACCTCCCCAGCGCCTGGTCAACGGCTACGGCCCCACCGAAAACACCACCGCCAGCACGTGGCACCCCGCCCTCTTCCACCAGGAACTCACCGTCCCCATCGGCAGGCCCATCGCCAACAGCACCGCCTATGTGCTCGACGTGCACCTGCAGCCTGTTCCCATGGGCGTCACGGGTGAGCTCTTCGTCGGTGGCGACGGCCTCGCCTGGGGCTACTGGAACAAGCCCGACCTCACCGCCGAGCGCTTCATTCCCCATCCCTTCAGCTCGACTCCCGGTGCTCGTCTCTACCGCACCGGTGACCTCGTCCGGCTGCGTCCTGATGGCGCTCTCGATTTCATCGGTCGCCGCGACAACCAGGTGAAGCTGCGTGGCTTTCGCATCGAGCTGGGCGAAGTCGAGTCCGCCATCCGGGCTCACCCTGACGTGCGAGATGCCGTCGTCCTCGTCCGCGAGGACGCTTCGGGCGACAGGCGTCTCGTCGCCTATGTCGCGACGGAGCTGTCCGGCCCCGCGTTGCGCGAGCACATCGGGCAACAGCTTCCCAGCCACATGGTTCCTTCGACGGTCATCGTCCTTTCGGCGATGCCTCTCACGCCCAACGGGAAGCTCGACCACCGCGCACTCCCGGCACCCGAGGCGAATGGCGTCGACGGTGAGGCATTCGTCGCACCGCGCACGGAGCTGGAGTCACAGCTCGCGGCCATATGGGCGGTGGTGCTTCAGCTCGACCAGGTCAGCGTCACCGCGAACTTCTTCGACCTGGGTGGACACTCGCTGCTCGCCACTCAGATCATCTCACGGTGTCAGGAACGTCTCGGGGTTCCGCTGGCCGTGAGGATGCTCTTCGAAGCACCGACCATCGAGTCCTTCGCACAGGCCGTGGCGCAGCGCCTCCAATCAGCGGAGGCGGTTCGGAACACTTCGCTCATTCCAACGGTGAGCAGGGACGAGCCACTGGTGCTCTCGTTCGCTCAGGAACGCCTCTGGTTCCTCAACCAGTTCCACGAGCATCAGGCCGTCTACAACATGCCCTTCGCGCTTCGTCTGGAGGGCACTCTCGACGTCACCGCGCTCCATGACAGCCTCCGCGCGCTCGTCCTTCGTCACGAGTCTCTCCGCACTCGTTTCCCGGGCGACGGCGCGCCCTCTCAGCACATCTCAGACTCGCCTGACTTCGACTGGGGACTCGTCGACCTCTCGGCCTCGGCCAACTCCGACGAGGAGGTCCTCCGTCTTCTCCAGCTCGATGCCGAGACGCCCTTCAACCTCGCCCTCGGGCCGCTCTTCCGTGCGCGCCTCTTCCTCCTCGCGCCTCAACGACATCTGCTGCTGCTCAATCTCCACCACATCGTCTCTGACGGCTGGTCTTTCGGCGTCCTCTACCAGGAGCTCTCCGCCGAATACCTCTCACGCCTCCAAGGTGTGGCCTCCTCCCTCGCCCCGCTCTCCATCCAGTACGCCGACTTCTCCTCCTGGCAGCGGCACTGGCTCTCCGGCGACACCCTCTCCTCCCAGCTCGACTTCTGGACCCGCCTCCTCGACGGCGTCCCTCACGTCCTCTCTCTTCCCACCGACTTCCCTCGGCCCTCTCTCCAGCGATTCGAGGGTTCCACTCACCGCTTCTCCCTTCCCCTCCACCTTCGCGACTCCCTCGACTCCCTCTCCCGCCTCCACGGTGCCACCCTCTTCATGGCACTGCTCTCCTCCTTCCAGCTCCTCCTCTCCCGCTACTCCGGCCAGCTCGACTTCCTCGTCGGCTCTCCCATCGCCAACCGCACCCGCCCCCAGCTCGAATCCCTCATCGGCTTCTTCGTCAACACCCTCCCTCTCCCCGCTCGCCTCTCCGGCAACCCTTCCTTCCTCGACGTCCTCCTTCGCACTCGCGACGCCTGCCTCGGCGCCTACTCCCATCAAGAGCTTCCCTTCGAGAAGCTCGTCGAGGAGCTCCACGTCGAGCGCTCCTTGAGCCATGGCCCTCTCGTCCAGGTCATGTTCGTTCTCCAGAATGCTCCGGCCGGACAGCTTCAGCTCCCGGGGTTCGTGGTCGACACTCTTGAGTTGCACCCTCGCACCTCCAAGTTCGACCTCACCCTGTCGCTGGAAGAGACGCCTCACGGACTCAATGGTGTCTTTGAGTTCGCCACCGCGCTCTTCGCGCCCACCACCATCTCCCGCATCGCGGATCATCTCCGCGGCTTGATGGAGCAGGTCGTCCGGAGTCCACACGCCGCCATCCATTCCCTGGAGCTGCTCTCCGCCGAGGAGCATCGTCAGTGGCTCGTCGACTGGAACGACACCAGCCGGCCGTATCCCTCCCACTCGTCCATCGTCGAGTGCTTTGCCGCCCAGGCCTCGCTGCGGCCCAATGCCATCGCTGTCCAGCATGGCTCCAGCTCAATCTCGTACGGTGAGCTCGACACGCGCTCCACGCGGCTCGCGCGTGGCCTCCGTGCCCATGGCGTCGACAGATCGCGTCCACAGGTCGGCGTGTGCCTGCCTCGTTCTCCCGAGCTGATTGTCACGCTGCTCGCCATCCTCAAGGCCGGCGGCGCCTACGTCCCGCTCGACCCGGACTACCCCTCCGAGCGCCTCGACTTCATGGCTCGCGACGCACAGGTCCAGCGCATCGTCACGCTGACCTCACTGTCCGCGCGCGTCCCCCACGGTGACACCGAGCCGCTTTGCATCGACGCTCTGCCCCACTACTCCGATGCCGAGCTTCCCCAGCTCACGCACGACATGGGGCCGGACGACCTCGCTTACGTCACGTACACCTCGGGCTCGACGGGCCGACCCAAGGGCGTCTGCATTCCCCACCGCGCCGTCATCCGCCTCGTCCTCGATTCCGACTACGTCCAACTCGGCCACGAAGACCGCGTCGCTCAGGCAGCCACCGTCGCCTTCGACGCCTCCACCTTTGAAATCTGGGGCGCACTCCTCAACGGCGCTTCCCTTGTCATCCTCGAAAAGGATGACGTCATCGACCCCAGCATCCTCGCCCGTCGTCTCCTCGATGAGCGCATCTCCGCCCTCTTCCTCACCACCGCGCTCTTCAACCTCGTCTCCCGCTCCGAGCCCTCCGCCTTCTCCCGCCTCCGCTTCCTCCTCTTCGGCGGGGAGAACGCCGACACCTCCTGCGTCAACCGCGTCCTCTCCCTCGGCCCGCCTCAGCACCTTCTCCACGTCTACGGCCCCACCGAGAACACCACCTTCAGCTCCTGGCACCCTGTCCTCATCCACCAGGAACTCTCTGTCCCCATCGGCAGGCCCATCGCCAACAGCACCGCCTTTGTCCTCGACGCGCATCTGCAGCCCGTCCCCACGGGCGTCACAGGCGAACTCTTCGTCGGCGGTGATGGCCTTGCCTGGGGCTACTGGGACAGGCCCGACCTCACTGCAGAGCGCTTCGTTCCCCATCCCTTCAGCACCACTCCTGGCGCTCGCCTCTACCGTACCGGTGACCTCGTCCGGCTTCGCCATGACGGGGCTCTCGACTTCATCGGCCGTCGCGACAACCAGGTGAAGCTGCGCGGCTTCCGCATCGAGCTGGGCGAAGTCGAGTCCGCGCTGCGTGCACACCCCGATGTGCGTGATGCCATCGTCCTCGTTCGCGAGGACGCTCCGGGAGACAGGCGCCTCGTCGGCTATGTCGCGACGGAGTTGGAGCTGACGTCCACGGTGCTTCGCACCTTCCTCCAGGGGACGCTGCCTTCGCACATGGTTCCCTCGGACTTCGTAGTGCTTCCGGCACTGCCGCTCACGGCGAACGGCAAGGTCAACCATCGGGCGTTGCCTCGTCCCTCCGCGACGGGGGATGACTCGAACGCACGCGTCGCTCCACGCACCCCGCTGGAAGAGGACATCGCCGCGCTGTGGTCCCAGGTCCTCGGCCGCGAGTCCATCAGCGTGACGACGAGCTTCTTCGACCTGGGTGGCCATTCGCTCCTCGCCGCGCAGCTCATCGCGAAGCTGTCCGAGCGCTTCGGGGTCAAGATCCCCCTCCAGGTCCTCTTCCAGAGCCCCACCGTGGCCGCGCTCGCCGTCTGGGTTCAGGAGAAGCTGACACCCGGTGCCTCGGGGGCGACAGCGCTCGATTCCGCGCCCACGCTTCCCGACGGTGTCGTGCTGCTCCAGCAAGGGCGCGATGACCTCCCACCGCTCCTGTGCATGCACCCGATTGGCGGAACCGTCTTCTGCTACCAGGACCTCGTGCGTGCGCTCGGTCCGGAGCGCTCCGTCTACGGCTTCCAGGCTCCGGGGGTGAATGGCGAATGCGAGCCACTCCAGACCATTGAGCAGCTCGCCTCCGTCCACCTGAACGCCCTGCTGCAGCTACGCCCGCGACCGCCGTACTACCTCATGGGCCTGTCCATGGGCGGCACCATCGTCTACGAGATGGCGCAGACCCTGCGACGCCTGGGCGTCCCTCCCTCGCTGCTCGTGTTCCTCGACACACCGGGGCCCGGCCAGCTCCCCAAGCGCTTCGAGGATGACGCGGAGCTGCTCGCCGCCACCTTCGGTGACTCGTCGGAGGCGCTCATCTCCCTCCTGCGCGGGCTGGACCCGCAGGCCCAGATGCTCGAGGTGCTGCGCCGCGCCCGCGATGGCGCCGTCGTGCCCGACTCGTTCTCGCTCGTGGACCTCCAGGTCTTCCTCTCCGTCTGGAAGGCACACATGCGCGCGCTCTTCAGCTACGAGCCCTCGCCCACCGACGGCACCGCCATCTACCTGCGCGCCCAGGAGTACGTCCCACCGCACCCGCTCCACCCCGAGCGCCCCTGGCAGCAGCTCGTCCGCGGTGGACTGGAGCTCATCGGCATCCCCGGCAATCACCAGACGATGATTGAACCGCCCCATGTCTCCGTGATGGCTCGACACCTGAATGACTTCATGCGGCGGCTCGAAGAGAAGGTCCTTCCGAAGTCCACGGGCACTTGAGCACCGGCCTCGGAAACGCACTCATCGATTTACCCCTCACGCCTCTCGTGCGAAAAATCTCCCATGCCCGACTCGAAGCACCCGCAGAAGACCTCCGCGCCCAAGGGCCCTTCCTTCGCGAAGCCGAAGAACGCCTACGAGGCCGTCGACACCGCCATCGCGATGCTGAAGGACCTCCACGACCGCTACCCAAAGTCACACTTCGTCGCGGAGCACCTCGACGTGAAGAAGGAGCCCGAGCGCATGGACTCCCTCGACCAGCAGCTCTCCATCTTCAAGCGCCAGTACAAGCACCGCATCGGGAGCTGGAACGGCAAGAAGGTGCCCAAACCCCGGAACAGCGAGTCGAGCTGGGACTACTTCCAGCGCGTGTACGGCACCGTCACCTGGCTCGTGGACAACGTCGTGGAGCAAGGCCTGCCCACCTTCCCATGCGGCAACGTCGTGGGCGGTGGCTGGAGCTGCCTGGAGATCGCCGACGACGTCTACGACATCGACGGGCTCGTGAAGGCCACCGGGAACAAAGAGCTGAAGAACCTCTCCGTGTTCCACGGCGGATGGCACATCGGCCGGTCCTTCGCCTTCGACCAGCGCACCAGGTCCATCTCGGGCGAGCACGCCATCGTCCCTTTCGACGAGGGTCTGCAAGACCTCCCCGAGCAGACTCCAGCGAAGTCCATCCAGCCCTTCGGCCTCTGGTTCCACAAGCACGTGACGGGGCTGGTCCGCATCGCCGAGGAGAACCTGCGCGCAGGGCTCTGAGTCTCGCGGGGCCGGGGCCCGAAGCGTGGGCCTGCTCGCTCCCCGGGTATCCGGACACCCAAATCGTCAGGAATGACGGGAAGTTGAGGGACCGGCCAAGCGCGTGTTACGACCGCTCCTGGCCATTCTTTCCCTCTCAGAACTGGCCCCCGGAGCCGGCCTTTCATGAGCGAGCGCAACGATATCCCGCGACCCCCCGTCACGGTCGCCCCTCCTCCGCTTTCCGAGGCACCCGCGAAGCCCGGCCCGACGGCGGCCGACGTGCTGACGCAGTCCGTACAGGCCGCGCCCCAGGCGGCGCCCACTCCGAGCACGGAGGACGAGGCCCGCGAGCGCATCGCCTCGTTGGAGCGCGAGGCCCGGACGCTGAGCACCACGGACGGCCCCGCCGCCGCGCAGCTCTTCCATGAGGTGGGCCTGCTCTGGGAGGAGCCGCTCAAGAATCCGCGCAACGCGGCGGTGGCCTTCCAGAACGCGTACAAGCTGGCGCCCCGGTACCTGGTCAACATCCGCGCCGCGCGCCGCCTCTTCGCGGACGTGGGCAACTGGCAGATGGTCATCCAGCTGCTCGACGCGGAGCTCGCCGCCACCGAGGACGCGCGCCACCAGGCCGCGCTCCTGTTCGAGAAGGGCATCGTCCTGCAGGAGCGGCTGTCCCGCGACGACGAGGCCACCGCCTGCCTGCGCCAGTGCCTGGAGCGACGGCCCACCGACGTCGTGGTGCTCACGCAGCTCGAGTCCGTCTATGCCATGCGCAACGACGCCGCCGCGCTGGTGGAGGTCTACAAGCTGCTCGCCGCCACCATGCAGCAGCCGTCGCTGCGCGCGCACTACCTGACCTCCGCGGGGCTGCTGCTCGACGAGCGCCTCAAGCAGCGCGAGCCCGCCGCCGCGCTCTTGCGCGAGGCCTTCGCGCTGGACCGCTCCGACCCGCTGCTGCTCGCCGCGCTCAAGCACGTGGCCGAGCGCGAGGGACGCACCGAGGAGCTGCTCGCGGCGCTGACCGCCGAGGCCACCGCGCTGGGCCCCCTGGCCGCGCCCGCCTACCTCCAGATCGCCAAGGTGCATGAGCGCCTGGGCCAGAAGGGAGAGGCCCTGGCCGCGCTGCTGGACGCGCGCCACGCCGCGCCCAACGAGCCGCTGGTGCTCAGCGAGCTGGCCGGCATCTACGAGACGCAGGGCCGCTACGAGGAGCTGGCCGACGTGCTGCTGGCGCGCGTGGGCTCGCTCAACGACGAGAGCGAGCTGGTGGCCACCAACCTTCGCCTGGCCGCGCTGTACGAGGAGGTCCTCAAGCGCGAGGTGGACGCGGCGGCGCGGTATCAGGCCATCGTCGCGCGCATCCCTGGCCACTCGGCGGCGCTCGCGGGCCTGGGCAAGCTGTACTACCGGATGCAGAACTGGGAGGGCCTGGTCTCCGTCTTCGACGCGGAGGTCGCGGCCGCCGAGGACGCCAAGCAGAAGGCCGCGCGCATGTACAAGGCCGCGGAGATCCTGGAGGAGCGGCTGGGTCGGCAGGAGGACGCCATCTCCCGCTACAACTCCTGCCTCCAGTTGCAGCCCGGCTACCTCCCCGCGCAGAAGGCCCTCACCCGCCTCTACGAGCGCCAGGGCCGCTTCGCGGAGCTGGTGGCGATGTTCGAGCAGGATCTGCTCCAGACGTCCGATAGAGATCAGCTCATCACCACGCTGAACAAGATGGCCGGCGTGTACGAGGACCGGCTGGGAGACCTGGACCACGCCATCGAGTGCATGAAGCGCATCCTCGACCTGGCGTCGGACCACCTGCCCACCATCCGCAACCTGGCGCGGCTGTATGAGCGCGCGGGCCGCTACCGGGAGCTGCTGGAGACGCATGACCTGGAGGCGTCGCTCGCGGGCGACACCAAGCAGGTGCTGTCGCTGCTGCACCGCAACGCGGAGATTCTCGACGAGAACCTGAAGGACCGCCCGGGCGCCATCTCCGCGTACGAGCGCGTGCTGGCGCTGTCCCCGTCGTACCTGCCCGCGCTCAAGGCGCTGGGGCGGCTGTACGCCCAGGACGGCCGCTGGGAGAAGCTGGTGGACATGTACCGGGCGGAGTCGGAGAGCTCGCCCTCCACCGAGCAGGCCGCCGCGCTCATCTACAAGATTGGCGAGCTGTACGAGCAGCGGCTGTCCCGGGAGAACGAGGCGATTGCCTCGTACCAGGAGGCGCTGATGCTGGCGCCCAGCTACTTCCCGGCGCTGCGCGCGCTGGCCCGCATCTACCGGGCGCAGGGCGCGTGGGAGAACCTGATCGAGATGCTGCGCGAGGAGGCCGCCAACCGCACGGACCCGCTGGAGCGCGCCAACGCGCTGTTCCAGGCCGCCGCCATCTGGGAGGACTCGCTCCAGCGTCCGGAGCTGGCCATCGAGACGTACCAGGAAGTGCTGCGGCTGACGCCGGGCCACGCCGCCACGCTGCGTGCCCTGGAGCGCCTGTTCCTCGCGCAGGACAACGTGAAGGAGCTGGTGTCCATCCTGGACCGCGAGACGCAGGTCGGCGGCACGCCCACGGCCAAGGTCACGGCCTACCTGAAGCTGGCGCGGCTGTACCTGGACCGCTTCCAGGAGCCCTCGCGCGCGGCCCTGTGCTGCGAGGCCGTGCTGGGCCTGGACGCCGGAAACCTCACCGCCCTCACGCTGCTGGAGCGCATCCGCGCCGCGGACCGTCCTCGCCGCGCGGAGCTGCGGCAGCGAATCGCCGAGCGCGTGAATGACCCGCGCCTGGCCACCGCGCTGCGGCTGTCCGCCGCCGTGGACCTGGACAAGGGCCCCGCCGAGGGCACGCTGGAGGCGTACAAGCGCGCCTTCGAGGCGGACCCGGGAGACGCGCGGCTGGCCTTCGCGCTGGAGCGCTCGCTCAAGCTCGCCGGGGACGTGGCGGGCCTCGCCCGGCTCTACACGCTGCGACTGGCGCACGCGCGCGACGCGGAAGAGGCGCTGGAGATGCTCCTGCGCACCGCGGAGCTCGCGGAGATCCGCTTCGGCGACCTGGAGCGCGCGGCGGCCCTCTACAAGCAGGCGCTGGAGCTGCAGCCCCAGTGCCTCCCGGCCCTGCAGGGCACGCGGCGCGTGGCGATGCGGCGCGGAGACGCGGCCGAGGCGCGGGCCGCGCTGGAGGCCGAGGCCCGGCTCAGCAAGGACCCTCGCGGCGCCATCGATGCATTCATCGGCGCGGCGCGGCTGGCTTCGTTCGTCCAGAAGGACACCGACGCCGCGGCGGCCCTCTACAAGCAGGCGCTGGAGAGAGATCCGCTGCACCCGGCCGCGCAGGCGGGCCTGGAGGAGCTGCTCGCGCACCGGGGCGGCTCGGCGGACCTGGCCGCGCTGCACGAGCGGCGCGCCGACGCGAAGCTGGCGCAGAAGGACCACCCCGCCGCGGCCACGGGCTACGTGAGCGCGGCGCGGCTGCACCACGCGGCCCTGGGAGACCGGACTCGCGCGGTGGCGCTCCTGGAGAAGGCCCTGGCCGCGCAGCCGGGCCACATCGAAGCGCTGGAGCTGCGCGGCTCGCTGCTGCTGGAGGCGCAGCAGTACGCGGAGGCCGCCGCCATGCTGAGCCAGCGCGTGCAGCAGGGCGGAGACGCGCGCACGCTCGCGCCCTTCCACCTCACGCTGGGCTCGCTGTACCAGACGCACCTGAATGACCCGAGCCGCGCGTCCGCGCACCTGATGACGGTGCTCTCCGCGCAGCCCCGCCACCTGGAGGCCCTGGAGCGACTGGCCTCGATTCATGCCCAGGGGCGCAACTGGACGGGCGCGGTGGATTGCCTGCACAAGCTGCTCCAGCAGGAGCTGCCGGCCGAGTCCCGCGCGCGCTTCACGCTGGAGCTGGCGCGCACCTATGACGAGGGCCTGGGCGACGCGGGCGCGGCCACGCCGCTGTACCGCCGCGCGCTGGAGCTGACGCCGGGAGACCCGACGCTGGTGGACCGGCTGGTGACGCTGTACGAGCGCGCGCGCAATCTGCCGGAGCTGGCACAGCTGCTGGAGGCGCAGGCCCAGACGACGGCGGCCACGGACGCGAAGCGCGCGGCGGCCTTGCGGATGCGCGTGGCGGAGCTGTTCGCCGGCCCGCTCTCCGAGCCCGCGCGCGCCACCGCGCTGTACCGGCAGGTGGTGGAGAGCGACACCTCCAACCTCACGGCCCGCACGGCGCTGGCGGGCCTGTACGCGCGCGACACGTCGTCGGTGCCGCTCGCCGTCGAGGAGCACCGGCAGATCCTCCGCCAGGACCCGACACGGGTGGACAGCCTGCATGCGCTGTTCAAGCTGTGGGAGGGCCTGAAGCAGCTCGACAAGGCCTTCTGCGTGGCGTCCGTGCTCCAGTTCCTGCGCTCCACCAACGAGGCGGAGCTGGCCTTCTACACGGAGGGCCGCACGCGGCTGGCGCAGGAGGTCCGCGAGGGGCTCACGTCGACGGACGTGGACTCCATGCTGCTGCACCCGGGCGTCCGGGGTCCGCTGCTGGAGGTGCTGCGGGCCATGGGCGACCAGTTGGAGAAGGTCTACCCCCCGAGCTTCGACATCGTCGGCGTCAACCCGAAGACGGACAAGCTCAAGACGGACAGCGCCGTCTACAAGGCCATCCGCACGGTGGCGCAGGTGTTCGGCGTGGAGGAGTTCGACGCGTACCAGGCGCGGCGCGGCCTCACGGTGCTGGAGACCACCGAGCCCTTGTCGGTGTGCATTGGCCAGGACGTGGTGCGGCGCTTCAACGCGCGCGAGCAGAAGTTCCTCCTGGGCCGCGCGGCGCTGGGCCTGTTGAACAAGGCGGCCGTGCTGGAGAAGCTGTCGCAGGGAGAGACGGCGGAGCTGTTCGGCAGCGCCATCCGCATCCACGCGCAGCAGTTCTCCGCGCTGGGGCGGCGCAATGACGAGACGGTGAAGCAGCTCCGCAAGGCCTTCTCGCGCAAGGCCATCAAGGCGCTGGAAGTGCCGGCGATGGCGCTGGGCGACGTGCAGAAGCTGGAGCTGGCGCCGTGGCTGGACGCGCTGGACTACTCGGCGGACCGCGCGGGTCTGCTCATCGCAGGCGACGTGTCCGTGGGCCTGGGCATGGTGCTGCGCGAGGACCCGAACTTCGCGGGGGCGAAGCTGGACTCCCCGGAGCCGATGCTCCAGGCCGTGCGCGAGGGCGAGCGGCTGCGCACCCTGCTCGCCTGGTCCTTCACCGACGACTTCTTCCGGCTGCGTCAGCGGCTGGGGCTGTCGCTGTAGTCCCGGCGCGCGGCGGGAGGGCAGCTACTCCCGCCGCACCACCGCGTCATCGGGAAGCCCGCCGATGATTCGCGCGACGGCGTCCTCCACGGGCGCGCGCTCCGCGGCCTCCACCGTGATCTTCACCCGGAAGTCCTTCTCCGGGTCGAACTCCGGATACGAGCCGATGGCCACGTGCGGCATGCTCAGCGCCACGCTGTCCAACACGGCGGCGATGTCGCTCTCGCCCAGGCGCAGGTAGAGGTTGCTGAGCACCACGGGCGTGCCGCTCAGCCGAGCCAGCACCGTCTCCAGCTGCATCCGGAAGAGCTGGGGCACGCCGGGCAGGAGGAACACGTCCCCCACCGTCAGCACGGGGTACCAGGTGCCCGCCTGCGGCAGCAGCACCGCGCCCTCCGGGGCGTCCGCCAGCCGCATGCCCTCCGGCGTCACCTTGCCCTCGGGCGCTCGCGCCTTGATGAGCGACACCATCTCCGGCAGCCGCACCACGGGCTTGCCCAGGGCCAGCGCCACCGCGCGCACCGTGACGTCATCGTGCGTGGGGCCGATGCCGCCGCTGGTGAACACGTAGCGGGCCCGCTGGCGCGCCCGGCTCATCGCGTCGACGATGGCGTCCACGTCGTCCAGGATGGTCTCCACCGAGCGCAGGACGATGCCTACCTCGCGCAGCCTCTTGATGAGGTGCGGGCCGTTCTGGTCCTGGACCTTGGCCGTCAGGACCTCATTGCCGATGATGATTGCCGCCGCGCCGGTGCGCTCCATAGGAAGGGCGGACTGTAGCGCAACGGCCGGGGAGTCCGCCGCGCGAGATTTCACCAACTGTCCGTCAGCGCTTGCGACCCAACAGCTTGCGAATCTCCACCAGCGACGCCGCCGTCACCGCTTCAATCCCCTGCTCACCGTCGATGTGGACGATGCGCTCCTTCTTCGCGCGGCGGCGGATGGCGGCCAGGTATTGCTTGGCGATGCGCCGCTGGGCCTCGTCCGCCTCGAACAGCTCCGCGGCCCCGCCCCGTGCCGCCCGGCGCTTCGCCGCCACCTCGGGCGCGACGCCCACGAACAGCGTCAGGTCGGGGGACACCGCGTACCCGTTCACCGCCTCCACCCAGGCCATGGGCAGCGACGCCCCCTGGTAGGCCAGCGACGACAGGACGTACCTGTCGCAGAGCACCAGCTTGCCCTCCTCCAGCGCGGGCAGCACCCGGGCCGCGAGGTGGTCCGTCCGGTCCGCCGCGAAGAGCAGCGCCAGCGTCTCCGGCGCCAGCGGGCCCGCGCCATTCGGCAGGCCCAGCCGGCCGGTGAGGGCCTGGCGAATCAGGGTCCCCACCGGGCCATCCGAGGGCTCACGCGTGGTGAGCACCGCGTGCCCCTCCGCGCGCAGGGCGGACGCCAGCCGCTCCACCTGCGTGGTGGTGCCGGCTCCGTCGAGCCCCTCCAGGACGATGAACCGCCCGCGTCGGGCGGACTTGCGGGCCGCGCTCACCGGGGCAGCAGCGCCGCGGGGTCGTCGAGCCGGAGCTGGCTGCGCAGCTCCAGGAGCGTCTGGAAGCGCGTCAGCTCGTCGGCCAGCACGCGCCGCCCCACCACGTAGCGGCGGAGCGCGTAGCCCAGCAGCCCCAGCGACAGCAGCGTCACGCCCCACGCCATCAGCGGGGTGCGCAGGGAGTCATAGAACAGCTTGCCAGCCGCCCCCGCGAACATGAGGGCCGCCAGGGTGGCGACCCCCGTGTGGGCGAAGTGCGTGGTGCTCTGCCGGACGGACAGGCTCTCCTGGAGCTGGTCGAGCTGCGTCCTCAATTCCTGGGTATCGGCGCTCATCACAGAGCCGGGCACCCTACAGCAGCCCGTCTCACGCGTCGAGTCACTCGCCCCCTCGCGTCTCCAACCTTCTGGGTTCCAACCAATTCCAGCGACACGGCAACGGGCAGGCGAGGGAGCCCTCGCGGTTGGCTCATCCGCCCCATCACCCGGGCGCACGGCGTCGGGCAGGTTGGCTTGCCACCCCGGGACGCAGGCGCTACATGCGCCAGGACATGCAGACTCGCGAGCGGACCGAATCCTCCATGAGCCCTGACGACCTCCAGATCTCCTCCATCGAGGACGCCATCCGCGACATCCGCGACGGCAAGTTCGTCATCGTCGCGGACGACGAGGACCGGGAGAACGAGGGCGACCTCATCATGGCGGCGGAGAAGGTCACGCCGGAGCACCTGGCCTTCATGGTGCGCCACACCAGCGGCATCGTCTGCATGCCCATGCTGGCGGACCGGCTGGACGCCCTGCGGCTGCCGCAGATGGTGGCGGACAACAACGAGTCCCACCGCACCGCCTTCACCGTCTCCGTCGACTACCGGCACGGCACCACGACGGGCGTCTCCGCGGCGGACCGCGCGAAGACCATCCTCGCGCTGGCGGACCCGGAGAGCCAGGCGAACGACTTCCTGCGCCCCGGCCACATCTTCCCGCTGCGCTACCGCGACGGCGGCGTGCTGCGCCGCGCGGGCCATACCGAGGCCACCGTGGACCTGTCGCGGCTGGCGGGGCTGGGCTCCTCCGGCATCCTCTGCGAGCTGGTGAAGGACGACGGCACCATGATGCGGATGCCGGACCTCAAGGCCTTCGCCATCCAGCACAAGCTGTCCGTCATCACCATCGCGGACCTCATCGAGTACCGCCGCCGCAAGGACCGGCTGGTGCGCCGCGAGCCCGGCCAGCAGACCGTCACCACCCGCTACGGCGACTTCACGGCGCTCACGTACACGTGGCTGCCCGACGGCGCCAAGTCGCTGGTGCTGGTGAAGGGGGACCCCTCCGCCCGCCCGAGCGCCCTGGTGCGCCTGCACGCCGCCTGCACCCTGGGCGACGTGTTCGGCTCGCCCACCTGCAACTGCAACGTGCTGTTGGACCAGGCGCTCGCGCGCATCGCCCGCGAGGGCACCGGCGTGCTGGTGTACCTGCCCGGCATGCACGGCGGCGACTTCGGCATCAATCACAAGCGCAACACGGACGGCAGCGCCGACCTGCGCACCGGCCCGCACGAGACGCGGGACTTGGGCATGGGCTGCCAGATCCTCAATGACCTGGGCGTGCGCTCGCTCCAGGTGATGACCAACACGGACGTCACCTACCGCGGGCTCGCCGGCTTCGGGCTCACCATCGACAAGCGCGTCCCGCTGCTGGCGGACTGACGCACTTCCGAAGCACCGGGGCTCCCCTGCACGGGAGCCCCGCCTCGCCGGGCCGTCGTCTCAGCCCAGGTCCGACAGGGCCTCGCGCACGGCGTCCAGGTTCGCGGGGAGCTTCACGGGCGGATTCGCGTAGCGGCTGGTGACGTCCGCGAGCGAGCCCCGGTGGTAGCCCACCTTGAAGTCCGCGAACTTCAGCCCGTGCGCGGTGGACACCACCGCCACGCGGGAGCCCTTCGCGATGACGCCCTGGGCCACCAGCTTCTCCAGCGCCGCGAGCGCCACGCCCGTCTGGGGACAGGTGAAGGTGCCCTCCTTGTCCGCGCGCGCGGCGGCGTTGGACAGCTCGGACTCGGTGGCTTCCTCCACCACGCCGTCGAACGCCTTGAGGATTCGCACCGCGCGGCGGAAGGACACCGGGTTGCCAATCTGGATGGCGGACGCCAGCGTGCTTCGCGCCTGCATGGGCTCCAGCTCCTGGAACCCACCGCGGAATGAGCGGGCCAGGGGGTTGGCGCGCTCTGCCTGCCCCACGGCGATGCGCGGGCGGCGGGTGATGAGCCCCAGCTCCAGCATCAGCTCGAAGCCCTTGCCCAGCGCGCTGGCGTTGCCCAGGTTGCCGCCCGGAATCACCACCCAGTCCGGCGGCTCCCAGCCCAGGTCCTGGCACAGCTCCACGGCGACCATCTTCTGCCCCTCGATGCGCAGCGAGTTCATCGAGTTGGCCAGGTACAGCCCCGTGTCCGCCGTCACCGCCTGCACCAGCCGCATGCAGCCGTCGAAGTCGGTGTCGAGCGACAGCACGCGCGCGCCGTTGGCGATGGGCTGCACGAGCTGCGCGAGGGAGACCTTGTCCGCGGGCAGGAACACCACCGCCGGAATCCCCGCCGCCGCGCAGTAGGCGGACAGCGCCGCGGAGGTGTCACCGGTGGACGCGCACGCCACGGCCCTCAGCGGTACGCCCTTGGCCCGCATGTGCTTCACGGCGGAGACGAGGACTGTCATGCCCCAGTCCTTGAAGCTGCCGGTGGGCGACACGCCGCACTCCTTCAAGTCCAGCGCGGCCAGCCCCAGCTCGGACGCCATGCGCGGCAGGGGCTTGAGCGGCACGCGGCCCTCGCCCAGGGAGACGATGTCCTCCACGGGAAGCTGGGGGTACGCCCACTCGCGCTTGCCCCACACCCCCGAGCCATCCGGGAGCCGCGCCGAGCCGAAGCGCGACTCGAAGCGCCTCTTCCACTCCGTCGCGGACACGGCGCGCAGGGCCTCCATGTCGTGACGCACCTCCAGCAGCCCCTGGCAACGCGGGCACCGATAGACGACGTCCAGGAGCGAGGCGCGGAAGTCACAGCCCTCGCTGCACGCGTACTCCGCCCGGAAGCCGGGCTCCCTGGCGCTCATGCCTGCTCCTGGAGCCGGGTGCCGCACTCGGAGCACGCGCGTCCAGCCCGCCCACGGGTATGGCACGAGGGACAGGCCATCCACCCGTCCTCGTCCTGCTGCCCCTTCGCCGCCACAGCGGTCGCCGCCAGACGCGCGCGCGGCAGCCGCATGCCACAGTTGTCGCAGAGCAGCCCCACGGCCTGCACGTTGCGGCAGTAGCGGCAGACGACGGCGCCCACCGGGGCCGCGGTCCTCACGCCGTCATCCTGCGCACGCCCCGTGTCCAGCTCCTGCAGCATCGCCACGGGCATCTCCCCCGTCGGCGCCGAGCGCGTCAGCTCCAGGTCTTGCACCACCTGGGCCGGCAGGTCCGGGCCGCTGCGCAGGCGCGTCCCATCCAGCTCCGGCAGCGGGGGCGCGTCCACCGCGTCGCGACCGCCCGTGTGAGGCGTCAGCTCCAGCTCCGGCAGCCGTGCCACGGGGGGCGTCGCCGCGAGCACGGCGGCGGGGAAACGCTTTCCGCAGACGTCACACTCGGTCCCTTCGGGCTGAACGTGGTCGCAGACCGGGCAGATGATCATTGCGCGACGTTAGCGGGCGGCCCTGCTCGGGGGCAACGCACCTTCACGGCTCCTGACGGCATCCAGGCATTCGGGCGGCCCCGCCTTCCCCCGCGCCGCGTCAAGGTCGACCTCAAGGCACCACGCGAAGGGCGCCTCCCGTCATGGGGACGAAGCGGACGGGGAGCAGGGACTCCACCTGGGCGAGGACGCCTGGCTTTCGGGCCCGGCGGATGAGCAGCAGCTCCTGGGTGCCCCCCGTGGGCCCCACGGGGATGACCATCCGCCCCCCGCGCCGGAGCTGGCCGAGCAACGTGCTGGGGACCTCGTCCGGCGCGGCGGTGACGAGGATGGCATCGAAGGGCGCCTGCTCCGGCCAGCCCTCGTTGCCGTCACCCCGACGGAAGTAGATGTTGTCGAAGCCCAGACGCCGCAGCCGCGCGCGCGCCGAGCGGGCGAGCTCGGGGACGATCTCCACCGTGTACACCTCGCGGCAGAGCAGCGACAGGAGCGCCGTCTGGTAACCCGAGCCGGTGCCAATCTCCAGCACGCGCTCATGGCCCTTGATGCCCAGCGCCTCCGTCATGAGCGCCACGACAAAAGGCTGGCTGATGGTCTGTCCATGGCCGATGGACAGCGGAGTGTCGGCCGCGGCCTCCTCGCGCGTGTCCTCCGACACGAAGTCCTCGCGCGACAGCCGCGCGATTCCCTCCAGCACTCGCCGGTCGCGGATGCCTTGACTCGACAGGTACCGGGCTCGACTTCGATCTCCCATGCTCCAAGCCTAACCACATGAGCGCCCTGGGAAAGGTTTACGCCGCGCGTGGGGCCAAGCCCGTGTTCATCTTGGAGGACCGCGACACTTCACTGAAGACGTCGCGGCCTCCGACGCGGCTGCCCTGCGACCAGGGTGACAGGCGCTGAGCGCCCTACCCCACCCGAGCCAGCGCGAGCCGCCCTTCCCAGCGTTCCTCGAGCGCCTTGACCAGGCTCTGGTGCTCAGGGGACTGCATCTCCGGATCTCTTGCGAGGATGCGCCGGGCCTCCACCTGCGCCATCGACAGGAGGTCTCCGTCCCGCGCGAGGTTCGCCACGGCCAGCTCCGGCAGGCCGCTCTGCCGGGTGCCCATGAACTCGCCGGGCCCGCGAATCTCCAGGTCCCGCTCCGCGATGACGAAGCCGTCGCTGCTCTGCTCCATCACCGCCAGGCGCTCGACGGACTCCATGGAGCGCGCGCTGTTGGCCACCAGGTAGCAGAAGCTGGCCGCCGCGCCACGGCCCACGCGGCCTCGGAGCTGATGGAGCTGCGACAGGCCGAAGCGCTCCGCCGCCTCCACCACCATCACCGAGGCGTTGGGCACGTCCACGCCCACCTCCACCACCGTGGTGCACACGAGGACCTGCAGTCGCTTCTCGCGGAAGTCCTCCATCACCGCGTCCTTCTCCTCGGCCTTCATCCGCCCGTGCAGCAGGCCGACGCTCGCCTGGGGGAACGCCAGTCGCAGCTTCTCCACGCCGCGCGTCGCGTCCTCCAGGTCCAGCTTCTCCGACTCCTCCACCAGCGGATACACGACGTAGGCCTGGTGGCCCTTGGTCAGCTCCGTGGCGATGGCCTCGTAGACGCGGGCGCGCTGCTTGTCGTTGAAGACGCGCGTGTTGATGGGCGTTCGTCCCGGCGGGAGCTGGTCGATGATGGACAGGTCCAGGTCGCCGTACAGCGTCATGGCGAGCGTGCGGGGAATGGGCGTGGCCGTCATCACCAGCACGTCCGGCTTCGGACCCTTGCTCATCAGCGAGTGACGCTGGAGCACGCCGAAGCGGTGCTGCTCGTCGATGACCGCGAGCCCCAGCCGCGCGAAGGCGATGTCCTGCTGGATGAGGGCGTGCGTGCCCACGGCCAGGTGGACGTCACCTCGGGCCACGGCGTCGCGCACCTGCCGCTTCGACTTGGCCGTCCCGGCTGCGCTGAGCAGTCCCACCTGGAAGCCCAGCGGCGCGAGCACCTTGCGGAAGGTGCGCTCGTGCTGCTCGGCCAGGATTTCCGTCGGGGCCATCACCGCGACCTGATAGCCATCCTGGAGCGCGACGAGCGCGGCGACCATCGCCACCGCCGTCTTGCCGCTGCCCACGTCGCCCTGCACCAACCGGTTCATCGGCTCCGCGCGCGCCATGTCCCGGCTCAGCTCCTCCACCACGCGCGCCTGGGCACCGGTGAGCTGGAACGGCAGCGCGGCGCGAGCCTTCTCCAGACGCGGCGCTGACACGTCGAAGGAGATGCCCTCCTCCGCCTTGATGCCCTGGCGCTTGAGGGCCATGCCGAGCTGGAGGAAGAACAGCTCGTCGAACGCGAGCCGGCGATGGGCGGGGCTCTGGTGCGCGTCGAGCGACTCCAGGTCCGCCGCGTCCGGTGGGAAGTGGATGAAGCGCAGCGCCTCTGGGAGGCCCATCAACTCCAGTCGACGGCGCAGGTCCGCGGGCAGCGGGTCTTCCAGCTCGTGCGCGTACTGCTCGCCGACCCGCGCGGCCAGCTCACGGAACGAGCGCTGCTCGCCTCGCTCGAAGCCAGGGTACACGGGGACGATGCGGTTGAAGTGGACCGAAGTGGCGGACTCGATATCCTCCGCCGGTTCGATCTCCGGGTGAGCCATCTCGCGACCATTCATCGTGGCGCGCACCTCGCCGGAGAGGACGATGCGCTTGCCCACGGTGAAGCGACTCTTGAGCCACGGCCCCGCGTGGAAGTACGTCGCTGCGATGCTGCCCGAGCGGTCTCCCACCACGGCGCGGAACATCCGCCGTCCCTGTTTGCCCGGGACGTAGTCCGCGACCTTCACCATGCCCACGGTGACACCGCGCTCGCCGGGCTCCAGTTCGGCGATGGTGCGCAACTGTCGGCGGTCCTCGTAGCAACGCGGCAGCAGGAAGAGGATGTCGCCCATCCGGCGCAGGCCCTTCTTGTCGAGCGCGGAGATGAGCCGAGGCCCCAGACGCTTGCCGAGCGTCTTCAGCGGCGAGGACAGAGGGCCGGAGCGAGGCGCGATGGACAGGAGCTTCGCCTCGGAGCGAGAGGCCTCCGCCGCCACGGCGCGCTTCTTCTTGCGTTGCTCCTTCTTCGCCTTGGCGGGAGGAACGCCGGCCTCCGCACCCGTGTCGAGCGAGGCCTGCTGGGCGCCGCGCCGACCCGGGCGCATCTCACCTCCGGCGGGCTGCGCGTTGCCGGGTCGTGTGAGGCCCATCTCCCGTCCATAGGACCGGGGATTCGCCGTCGGTGGCGCGACACCGGTCGCCGAGCGGGGCGCGGGGGCCTTCCCGTGAGACGTGGACGGCAATGGCTCGTTCGACTTCCACGGAGGAATCTGCACGTAGCCGGGAGGCGGCGCGACAGGTCCGCTCTCCGCGCTCACGCGCGTGCGGCCACGGGTGGCGGGCTCCAACAGACCTTCCTGTCCACGCACGCGTGAGGTGTCGCCGTTGCGCCCTGGCGTTCCGTCCTGTCCGCGCACGGTATCGCCACTGCGCCCTGGCGACGTCGCCGCACCGGGCTCGCGCTTGCCTCCAGCGAAGTCGGAACGAGGCACATCATCCCGCCGCTGCGTCACCTCGTTCCCGGACCCAGCAGCCCTCGACCCCTCGGCCCTCGGCGCGGCCTCGGCGACCCCATCCAGCTCTGGCGGCAGCGCGACCCCACTCCGCTTCAGCGCGCGCACCACGCGCCGAAGCGCGGCCTTGCGTCGCTCGGGCGTGGAGTCGTCCACATAGGGCAGCGCCGCGCGCAGGTCTTGGAGCGCCTCGGCGTCCAGGCCACTGGCTCCCGCCAGGGCGCGCTCCAGGACGGGCGTCAGGCCCTTCACGGTCGCGAGCATGGCGAAGTCGCGCTGGCACGCGTACCGGAGAGGTCCCACAAGGCTGGCGAGCGGATGGTTCACGCGTGAGTCACGTCCATCCATCCTACGGATCGAGGGTGACGTCTCCCAGAAAACGCGACCGGGGAAGCGAGCACAGGCCCGCTCCCCCGTCGGCTTTCTCTCGAGAATGGAACCGCTGACGTTCAGCCCTCGCTGGGCGGGGCCTCGTCCTCGGGGTCTTCGAAGCGAATCTCCTGGACCTCCAACTCGCGCGTCCCACCCGGACTCCGCACCGTGGCGATGTCTCCCTTGCGCTTGCCGATGAGCGCACTGGCCACGGGTGACGTGACAGCGAGCCACCGCTTCTTCAGGTCGGCCTCCAGCTCACCGACGATGCGGTAGGTGACGGGCTTGTCCGTCTCCGTGTCCAGCAGGTCCACGGTCGCCCCGAACACGACCTTGTCGCCGCCCAGCTTGCTGGTGTCGATGACCTCGGCGCGAGCAATCCAGTCGCCGAGGTTCAGGATGCGGCCCTCGATGTGCGACTGCTTCTCCTTCGCCGCGTGGTACTCGGCGTTCTCGCGCAGGTCCCCATGGGCCCGGGCGACCTCGATCTCCCGTGAAATTTTCCCTCGCTCCACGGACTGCAAGTGCTTGAGCTCCGCCTTGAGCTTGCGCAGTCCTGAGGGGGTCATCGGGATGTTGTCGCTCCCGCTCGCCATCGACACAGCTCCTTCCACCACTCCCTGGTTCACTAACGATTGAGGGCCGGCGCTCCTCCCGGAGCCCGGCCCCCACCATGAAGTGCCCAATGTAGGGAACCCGTGACATGCAGGTCAACGAAACCCGTACATGGCCCCTCCGGAGCCGCTGTCCGCCCGAGGGTTGACCCGCTAGTCTGTCCCACGTGCTGTCCGTCCAGGAACTCCGCTCGCTCGCCGCGTCATTGTCCGCCAAGGACTTCGAGCGGCAGCTCGGGCCCTTCGCCCTCATCCAACGCCCTCCTTCGGAAGCCTCGGCGGCGGTGCTCGCACCCACCCGCATGGCGGACCCCGAGGACATCAGCCTCGGCATGATGACGCTCCTGTTCGAATTCGAACACCTGCGAGTCGTCACGCTCCCACCCCTCCACGCGACGGACCACCTGACCATCGGCCGGCGCATGGACTGCGACTTCGTCATCGACGACGCGTCCGTCTCCAAGATGCACGCCGAGCTGCGCTGGAACGACGCCGAGCGCCGCTGCACCGTGCAGGACCTGGGCTCCACCAACGGCACCTTCCTCAACGCCGGCACGCTGGGGACCCGCGAGGCCACGCTGCGCGACGGCGACATCCTCAGCTTCGGCAACGTGCAGTTCTGGTACCTGGAGGCCCTCACGCTGCATGAGCGCCTGCGAGCGGGCGAGGCCACGGGACTGGGCTCGCGCAGCGGTTAGCGCTCGCGTCACCCCGCCGTGGATGGGTAGCTTGAGGCAAGGAGCCCGAACGTCATGACGCAGAACCCGCCGCGCGACGAGCGCGACTTCTACGAGCGCATCTACACGCTCGTCGAGCAGGTGCCCTGGGGCAAGGTGGCCACCTACGGCGATATCGCGACCCTCCTCGGCGAGGAGGGCTGTGACGCCCGCGTCGTCGGCCATGCGCTCGGCGCGATGGGGGCTCGCTCCGCCACCATCCCCTGGCAGCGCATCATCAACCGCACCGGTGGCATCAGCCTGACGGGCCACGGCCAGCGCGAGCTGCTGGAGGCCGAGGGCGTCACGTTCGACGAGAAGGGAAACGCGAAGATGGACGCGCACCATTGGGGCGGGCCGAGCGAGGAGTGGGCCCGCGAGCATGGCTTCAAGACGCTCCCGCGTCCCGTGGACAAGGAAAAGCCGGCCTCCGCGCAGCTCACCCTGTTCTGAGCAGCGACAGCTCCGCCGAGGGCCTGGTTTCCCGCCTGCTTGAATGCGGGAATAGACGCGCGAGAGTCGGGTCCTTCCCCCAGTCCGGATTCCGCCATGTCGCTCGCGCTCTTCCGCTGGAGTTTTCTCCTCGCGTGTCTCCTCTCGACCGTCGCCCTCGCCGGTGAGTCCCGTCCCCGGCGCCAGAAGGAGAAGGCGGCGAAGCTCGTGCGGGTCGAAGGAGGACACCGGCTTCATCGCGACACCGCGACCGCGCTCAAGCGAATGGCCACCGACGCGCTGAAGGACAACGTGGCGCTGCGAGTCACCAGCGGCTACCGCTCCCTGCGCGAGCAACGCTTTCTCTATGACCAGTACCGCCGGGGCCGTGGCAACAAGGCGGCGCGGCCCGGGCGCTCCAACCACCAACGCGGGCTCGCGGTGGACCTGGTCATCGGCGAGCGCACCTCGAAGCGCTACCTCTGGCTGGAAGCCAATGCGTGCCGCTTCGGCTTCCGCCGCACGGTGCCCTCCGAGCCGTGGCATTGGGAGTACCGCCCCAGCAGCACCTTCCCTCCCGTCGTCGGCTTCGACTGCCTGGGCAACCCCACCACGTCAAGAGAGCCCCCAGCCCCCATCGCGCGCACGGACGCGAGCTGACAGACTCGCGGGTGACACCGGGACGTCACGAAGACGTCACGGGCCGCGACTGTTGCCGGCCTCCCCGTGCGTTTCATTGGGGGTGAACCAGCATGGAGGCCGCCGCGATGAATCCCCTGGATATGTCGGGCCCGCAGTTCCTCGAGCTGTTTGTCCCCCTCGCCGTCCTCGCGTTCGCAGTGGGGCTCGCGCTGCGCCTGTACCTGCGCCAGCCCGGAGGCGGCCCCGGTGCGCTGCCCCGGAACCTGGACCCCTACGAAGTCGCCATGCTGTCCGGGCCGAACGCCGTCGTCCACGCGGCCCTGGCGAGGCTGCTCCACGCAGGCTCGATTCGGATGAATGGGGCGCAGCTCGAGGCCACCGGCTCCCGCCAGGCCGATGCCCCCTTCATCGAGCGCGTCATCTACCGCGCCGTCTCGGATGGGTCCGTGACGCCGTCCGAGCTGCTCGAGCGCGCCGAGCCGGCCATCGAGAAGCTCAAGCCCGCGCTCATCCAGCGAGGATGGCTGGTCGACGACACCTCGGCCACACGCGCCCGCTGGGTGCCGCTGCTCCCCTGCTTCGCGGTGCTTCTGCTGGGACTGGCGAAGATCTCCGTGGGACTGGAGCGCGACAGGCCCGTGGGCCTGCTGGTGCTGTCATGCTGCATCATCGGGCTCGGCACCTGCTTCCTCCTCGGCAAGCGGGTCTGGAGCAGCCGCCGGGGAATCGCGGTGCGCTTGACGCTGCGGAGGCAGGAGCAGCCCTTGCGAATCACCGCGGGCAGCGCTTCGTCTCCCGAGGCGCTGAACAGCCACGATGTCGGCATCGCGGTGGCCCTCTTCGGACTGGGCGCGGTGGGCCTGACCGACTTCGAGCTGATGCGCCGACAGGTGGCTCCTTCGAGCTCCTTCGGCGGCGGCGGCGACTCGTCCAGCAGCGGTTGCAGTGGAGGAGATGGGGGCAGCGGCTGCGGTGGCGGCGGAGGGGGTTGCGGGGGCTGCGGTGGAGGTGGTGATTGACGGGCCTGTCGCTCCAGGGCGTGGGCATCGGCTGGCGCAGGGAGCTGGCGCTGTTCATCGACCGGCTGCCGTCCCCCGGCTTCGTGGAGGTCCTCGCCGAGCACCTGCCCGCCTCGGGCGCCGTCCCGGAGCCCCTGCTGCGACTGCGCGAGCGCGGCGTCCCCGTGGTGCTGCATGCCGTCTCTCTGGGCCTGGGTTCGGCGGAGCCGCCCGACCCCCGGCGCCTCGACTGGCTGGCGCGACAGGCGGAGCGCGTGGGCGCGATTTGCATCAGCGAGCACCTCGCGTTCGTCCGCGCGGGAGGGCTCGAGTCAGGCCACCTGCTGCCCCTGCCCCGCTCCGAGGATGCGCTGGATGTGCTCGCGGAGAACGTGCTGCGCGCGCAGGCGGCGCTGCCAGTGCCGCTGGCGCTGGAGAACGTGGCCTCGCTGTTCGAGTGGCCCGACGCAGCATTCTCGGAAGCGGAGCTGCTCGCGGGCGTGCTCTCGCGCACCCAGGCCTCGCTGCTGCTGGACGTGGCCAACCTCCACGCGCACGTGCTCAACCACGACACGGATGCGGACGCGGTGCTGGCCTGTGTGCCGCGCGAGCGACTGGCCTATGTCCACGTGGCGGGCGGCGTGCAGCGCGACGGCCTGTACCACGACACCCATGCGCATCCGCTGCACGCGGGCCCGCTGGCCTTGCTGGAGCTGCTGGCGGAGCGACTCGGGCCGGTGCCGGTGATGCTGGAGCGCGATGACCGCTTCCCCGCCGAGGCGGAGCTGGCCTCGGAGCTCTCCGCGGTGGCGACCGCCCTGGACCGAGGCGCCTCGCGATGGCGCGCGGAGGCCCGACGATGAGCGCGCGCGAGCGATTGGCGCAAGCCCAGGCGGAGCTGGTCCAGGCCCTGGGCGTGGGCGCACCGGTGCCCTCGGGCTTCGACCCGGCCCGTGTGCTCGCGGCGGCTCAATCCCTGATTCACAAGCGCCGGCGCGGTGTCGAGCGCGCGTGGCCTCCGCTCGCCGCGGCGCTGGGCACGGACTTCGCGGTCCGCTTCGAGCACTGGGCACGCACCCACCCCATGGCTGTGGAGCCGGATGCGCTCGCGGACGGCCGTCGCTTCGCGGCATCGCTCCAGCAGGAGGGACGACTTCCCGCCGAGGTGTCCGGGGTCCTGCTGGACTTCGATGCGCGCTGGCGTTTGACCTCGGAGGGAGAGCGCGCACCGCGTCGCGGCGTCTGGCTGGTGGTCCGACGTGACGACACGACGCGGCGACTCCAGGTGGCCCTGCGACTGCCAGGGGGGCGCGTGTGGCGGTGGGTCCCAAAGGTCCGCGCCCCGTGACTCCAGCCCCTCCCGGGAGAACGACACCGCGGGGGCATGATTCTGGAGCCCATCTCGACTAGCCTGCCGCTTCTTCCCGAGCCGAGGGGGCGCATGCTCGTCGTGCCATCCATCCTGGACGCGGTCACCGTTCACGCTGAAGGGGCGCTGTGTACTCGCATCGCCACCCTGCAGCTCGTGGAGGACCGCGTTCCCACCGAAATCCAGCTCAACGGTCTCCCACTGTCGCTGCGCCCAGGCACGCTCCGGGCCGCCATACGACAAGGGCCTCCCGGGCTCGTCGTCCGCGCCATCCGGCCGACTTTCGACGTCCAGCTCCCGCCCGAGGTCGATGTCCCTGGCGAGCACCGGGCCCTGGAGGAAGCCCTCGCGCGCGTCGCTGACGTGGCGGCACGGTTGGAGGGCGTTCAACGCGAGCTCCAGGCCATCAGCAAGCTCAAGCCCACGTTCCCTCCGCAGAAGAAGGACAGCTACGTGCCTCACGAGGCCCCGCTGTCCGCGCTGCTGGCGCTGACGTCCTTCGTGGACGCGGAGCTGGGCGCCCTGAACGCGCGGCGGCTGGAGTTGGAGCAGGAGCACCGCGACGCGGAGGCCGACGTCCGGCTGCGGCGGCAGCGCCTGCATGAGGCGTCGTCGTCCGTGCGAGGAGAGCGGGCCCGCGTGTATCGCGCCGCCGTGCTCACGCTGTCCGGCAACCCGTGGCCCCGCGAGACTCCGGCGGTGCTCACCCTGGAGTACGCCGTCCCGGGCGCGCGCTGGGTGCCGACCTATGACCTGCGCCTGCCCCGGACGCTGGAGGAAGGCACGCTGCGGATGCGCGCCTCCATCATCCAGCGCACGGGCGAGGACTGGACCGGCGTGAAGCTCGCGGTGTCCACGGCCGCGCTGGACCGCAAGGCCGAGGTCCCCGAGCTGAAGGCGCTGCGCATCGGCCGCCGACAGCCCCCGCCGCCTCGCTCCGGCTGGCGCGAGCCGCCTCCGGGCCTGGACGAGCTCTTCGCCGGCTACGACACGCTCCGGCAGCCCCTCATCCCCCAGGCGCCTGGCTCCGGCTACCACCAGGGGTCGCCCGACGTGGAGTTGCTTGCGGAGCCGATGGAACAACTGGAGAGGAACAAGGAGGCCGCCCCCAAGGGGGGACGCGCGCTCGCGAAGCCCATGGCTCAGAAGAGGCGCTCCGTGGGCAGCGCGGGCTCGGCTCCCTCGGTCTCCGCGCCGCCTCCTCCTCCAGCGGCCGCGCCCCGACCCGCGGCCGCCCCCCGAGGAGGGTCCTCTCCGACCGGAGAGTATGAAGTGGTGAGTCGCTCGCGCGGCTCGATGGCCCCTCCCGCGATGGATGACGAGTCCGAGGAGATGGCGCCCCAAGAGGAGGAAGGAGG
This sequence comes from Myxococcus qinghaiensis, assembly GCF_024198215.1. Lineage (GTDB taxonomy): Bacteria > Myxococcota > Myxococcia > Myxococcales > Myxococcaceae > Myxococcus > Myxococcus qinghaiensis. The sequence continues at coordinate 7,845 of NZ_JAKCFA010000040.1, read as the reverse complement.
CTACGGAGGCGCGTACGCCGACCTGGACGGGAGCCTGGGTGGAGGCGGAGGCGCGCCGCAGGACCGCCCGAGCGCACTGCCCCGGATGGAGCCCTCGGACGCGCTGCTCGACTATGACCGCCTGGCGCTGACACCCGCGGACGACCTGGACGGACGCGGCCGGCTGCGCCCTCGCCCCTCTCATGTCACGCGCGAGATTCTCGCGCTTTCGGCCGTGCAGATTCACGTCAACGTCCTCTCGTTCGTCGCCGTGAGCGAGCAGGAGGTCAACAGCCTCTGGCGTGTCCCGACGCCCACGTGGACGGTGCCGCCGCGCGAGTCCGCGATGCACTTCGATGCGCGCTTCGACCTGGAGACGCGCGCGGACGTGCCCTCGGACGCGGCATGGCACACGCTGCCGGTGCTGTCCGTTCCGGTGGGCCTGTCCGCCGAGTACGTCATCGTGCCCTCGGTGGAGGCGCGCGCGTTCCGCACGGTGCGGGTGGAGAATCGCACGCCCTATCCGCTGCTCGCGGGCCCAGTGGACGTCACGCTGGGCGATGAGTTCCTGATGACGTCGCCGCTGCCCACCATGCCCCCGGGCTCCACCCAGCGACTGGGCCTGGGCGTGGAGGAGTCCATCAAGGTCGCGCGTAACACGCGCTTCGACGAAGCCACCGGCGGCATCTTCGGTGGCTCGACCATGCTGACCCACCATGTCTCGGTGGAGCTGGCCAACCGGATGTCCAACCGGATTCTCGTCGAGGTGTGCGAGCGCGTGCCGGCTGTCCCCTCGGGGTTCGAGAAGGACATCAAGGTGGAGGAGACGGAGGTCGCGCCGGTCTGGCAGAAACGCACCCCCTTGCCAGGAGAAGTCCCGGTGGAGGGCGAGCGCGCGTGGCGCGTGGTGCTCCAGCCGGGTGAGGCGCAGACGCTCAAGGCGACGTGGACCGTGAAGATTCCCGCCAGCAAGATGCTCGGCGGGGGAAACCGGAGGACCTGATGAGCACGCCCCTCACCCTGCCGGTGGTCAAGGTCACGGTCCTGGAAGATCGCGCGCTCGTCGAGCGCCGAGGTGAAGTCCCGCTGGTGCCCGGAGCCCAGCGGCTGGTCATCGCGGGGCTGTCCCCGCTGGCGGTGGACCGCTCGCTGCAAGCGAAGCTGGCCGGAGGCACCGTGTCCCAGGCGCGCGTCCGGCGCGCGAAGAAGCCCCAGCCTCCCGAAGCCCGCCGCGAGCACGCCACCGAGCTGGGGCGACGCGTGGCGAATCTGGAGACACAGGAGCGGCAGGCCCGCGCGGACCGCGAGCGGCTGAGCACGCGACACGGGCTGCTCACCACCGCGCACGCGGACGTGTACCGCGCCATCTCCGAGCAGGCCGGTGGCGGCAACGCACGGGCCGAGGAATGGAAACAGCAGCTCGACACCGTGCGCCGGGAGCTGGACGTCGCGGAAGAGGCCGTGCGCCGTGCGCTGCGGGAAGAGCAGCGCCTGCACCAGCAGCTCGAGGAGGCCCGGCGCGCGCTGTCAGGGACGCAGCAGTCGGAGGCGAAGCTCGACGTCCACGCCGAGCTGGAGGTGGGCCACCCCGCGGGCGGCACGGCGCTGTTGTCCATCACCTACCTGGTGCCCTGCGCGGCCTGGCGTCCGGCCTATCGCGCGACCCTGGAGCCGACGACAGCCGGCGCGGCTCCGACGGTGCGGCTGGAGTGCGAGGCGGTGGTGTGGCAGCGCACGGAGGAGGACTGGAAGGACGTGGAGCTGGCGTTCTCCACCGCGCGCCCCACGCTGGGGGCCACGCCTCCCCGGCTGGAGACGGACTGGCTCTTCCTGCGGGACAAGACGGAGCGCGAGAGGCAGGTCGTGGAGGTGGCCATCCGCGAGGAGGTCATCCAGACGACGGGCGAAGGCGCGGCGGCGAAGCGTGAGGACGGACTGCCGGGCATGGACGATGGCGGCGAGGCGTTGACGCTCGCGGCGGCCCATCGCACCACGGTGCCCTCGGACGGTGAGCCGCACCGCGTGCCCATGTTCCACTTCACCGCGCCCGCGGCGTCCGAGCTGCTGGTGTGTCCGGAGCTGTCGCCGCTGGTGCATCGCGTGGCCCGGTTCGACAACGTGGGCCCGGCGGTACTGCTCGCGGGTCCGGTGGACCTGGTGCGGGCCAGTGGCTATGTGGGCCGCTCGCAGCTGCGCTTCACGGGCAAGGGCGAGCGCGTGCGGCTGGGCTTCGGCAGCGAGGACTCGCTCCGGGTGGCTCGGCAGACGGACCTCCAGGAGGAGACGAGCCGCCTGTCGGGACGCAAGGTGAAGACGCACCACGTGAAGATGTTCCTCTCCAACATGAGCGCCCACCCCGCGACGGTGGCGCTGGAGGAGCGGATTCCGGTGTCCGAGGTGGAGACGGTGGAGGTGACGCTCCTGAAGGACGCCACGAAGCCCGCGCCCACGCGGGTCAGTTCAGAAGGCATCGCACGCTTCGAGCTGACGGCGCCGCCGCGTTCCCAGCAGGAGCTGACCTTGGTCTATACGGTGAGCAGCGCCTCGAAGGTCGCGGGGCTGTAGAGGAGGTTCGTCATGCGCACGCTGTTCGGCATCGGCATGTTGCTCACCCTGGGCCCGGCCTTCGCGGCCGGGGCCTCCGCCCCGCCAGAGGCCGAGTCAGGCATGGCGCAGCGGCCTCCGCAGGTCTCGGTGGAGTTCGGGGGCTCGTTGGGGCGGATGCGGCACCCGACGGCGTACATGCTCGACTGGCGGAACGAGACGAGCATGCTGGGTGCTCGCGCCAGTTCGACGCGCCTGTCGGGCGGGCTGCACTTCAACATGGTGAGGAGCTCGGGCCGGAGCGACTGGTGGTGGACCAACGGGGTGGACTGGTACCTGACGGGGGATGAGCTGCAGGTCCTGTCGGTGCGGCCGGGATTCGAGAAGCGCTTCACGCTGACGGGCAAGTTGCTGCTGGGCCTCAACCTCTACGGCGCCGCGTCCGAGGTCAGCCTCGCCTCCGGGCGGATGTTCGCGACGGTGCCTCCCGACGGAACGGCGAATCCGGACCCTGACTCGGCGTTCTTTCAGCGGCGCGTCCGCAAATGGACCTTCGGAGGGGGCGGCTCGGCGGCGCTCCACTACCAGCTCAGCCGCTGGGTCCACACCCGGGTCAACGTCGGCTACACGCAGTACGTGAAGCAGGCCAAGAGCTTCGGCATGGTGGCGGACACGGCCCCCGACACGTTCTCCGTGTCCCTCAGCGGCCCCTGGGCCGCCGCGTACGTGGGCGTCGACCTCTGAGTCAGTGCTGCACGACGGCGACGTAGTTGCCGTAGCGCGTCTGGATTTCAGAGACGTACTTCACGGGCTCGGAGCCTCGGCAGTAGCCGTGTCGCGCGCGGCGGTAGTGCTGGGGCTTCTCCAGGAGCAGCATCGCCTTCTCCACGTTGCCGAACCAGCGGTTGGGGTCCAACCCCTGCTCCTGCGCCAGCCGCCGAGCGTCCAGCACGTGGCCGAGCCCCGCGTTGTAGGAGGCCAGCGCGAAGCGCAGTCGCTGCTTGAAGGGAATCTCCGGGGCGATTCGCCCGATGAGCTGGTGCATGTACTTCACCCCCGCGTGGATGCCCTGCTCCGGGTCCTCCAGCTTCCGGAAACCCAGCTCCTTGCCCGTGCCGGGCATCACCTGGAAGAGCCCCTGCGCGCCGACCCAGCTCTGGGCCCGTGGATCGAACCGGCTCTCCTGGAACATCTGCGCCACCATCAGCCGCCAGTCCAGGCCGTAGCGCTGTGAGTAGGACTGCACCAGCACGTCATAGGGTGAGATGGCACCGGTGAGCACCGCCTCTTCCGTCGTCGCGGGCGCCTGGCTCCGGTGGCCCTCGAAGTAGCGACGGCGGGCCAGGTTGTACTCGGTGCCCCGGTAGACCTTCTTCACGAAGCCGTCGAGGAAGGCGCGCAGCTTCACGCTCTGCGGGCGCACGGCGAAGGCGATGCCGTACTGGCCCTCGGGGCTTGCGCGAGGGCCCTCCCCTGGCACCGTCAACGCGGCCTCCACGTCATCGCGGTACACGCGCTCCGCGGCGAGGATGTGGCTGTCCGTCACGGTGTGGAGAATCTCTCCGCGCGCCACCTGGTCGATGAGGGTCTCCGCGTCCTGGTCCTCGGGTGCCTCTACGACTGAGAAGCCGTGCACGGCCGACGCGGCCTGGAGCGTGGCGAAGTGGCTGGACGAGCGCCGGACGTGGACCGACTGGCCCTTCAAGTCCTTCACGGACGCGAGCTTGGGTGCGCCCACGCGCTGCACGATGACTTCATCCACGAAGAGATAGGGGCGACTGAAGGCCACCTCGCGCTGCCGCTCCGGCGTGACGGTGAACGCAGCGGCAATCACATCTCCCCTGCCCTCCTTCAGCCACGTCACGAGCTCGTCGTACGAAGGAGGCACCACCACCTCCAGCCGCACCTTGAGGGCCTGGGCGGCGAGCTTCGCCATCTCGTAATCGAAGCCGGCCTGCTCTCCTCGGTGGAGGTAGTAGGTGACGGGACTGTTGCGCGTGAGGACGCGCAGCACGCCCCGCTTGCGGATGGCGTCGAGGTCCCCTGTGAACAGCTGCTCGCGGTGGTCGGTGAGCGCGCGCTCCACGAGGAAGGCATCCAGGGCTCCACGCAGCGCGGGGTTCTCCGGGCGCACGGCCCACGCGAGGGCGCGCTTCTCCGCGATGGTGAAGAGGGCCTCCACGTCCGGGTTGTAGGTCTGGATGGCGGCGAGCAGGTGACTGTCCACGACGGTGAGCGGGACTTCACCTCGGGACACCTTCCAGGCCAGCTCCTCGGAGTCGATGCTCTCGGGCACGGGCTCGAGGGTGAGACCGGGAGCCTTCTCCTTCGCGAGCGCGGCGAGCGACGCGGCGAAGGTGGAGCTGGCGCGCACGTGCACGGTGCGCGCAGCGAGGTCCTCCGGCTTGCGTGGCAGTCCCGTGGTGCCCCGCTTGCCTACGACGACTTCGTTCACCAGGGCCAGGGGACGGGTGAAGGCCAGCTCGGTGGAGCGCTCCGGCGTCACGGTCAGGTCCGCGGCGATGACGTCTCCGCGTCCTTCTCGCAATGAGGGGATGAGTTGGTCGAAGCGCTCCACGGCGATGAACTCGGCGGTCAGCGAGTGCTTCGCGGCGAAGCGCTCCAGCATCGCGCGGTCCTGTGAGCGGGGCGTACCCTGACGCGGCAGGAAGTCTTCGTCGGTGCCTTCCACGAGGATGCGGAGGACACCGCGCTTGCGCAGCGCGGGGAGGTCTCCGGTGAAGGGAGGCTCGGGAGGCTTCACGGGCTCGGCGGCGACCTGGGCCACCTCGGCGGGGAGCGGCAGGGCCTGCTCGGGGAAGGGAGGGTCCTCCGGCTCCACGGCGGCGACAGGCGGGGGCGGCGCTGGCGGCGGAGCGGGAGGCTCCTGCTTGCAAGCGAGGACACTCACGAGCAGCGCGGCGACGAGCACACCTCGCGACACACCGTGGGACTGACGAGCCGAAGACTTCATGGGTGCTTCCCCCTCCTCAGGACCGTGCCCGACGTCGCGGACCTGGCCCCTCGCCCTCCGTCTAGCCGAGGTGAGGGGTGAAATCACGCGCCCCTCCGAAATGCGCACCGAGAGGGACGTTGGAGGCCCGGCGGGCCCACCAGGAGTACGGGAGCCCGAGGGGCGCCTGGGTGTAGCGTGGCGGGACGCATGAAGACGAAGAGCTCGCCACCCATCGCCCTGCTCGGAGGGCGCAAGACGCTCCCCCTCATCGAGACGTACTTCGAGCTGAACCACCTGAAGCAGCTCTTCCGCCAGGGGTGGTTGCGGGTGGGGATTTCACAGGAGCGGTGCGAGAGCGTGGCCGAGCACTCGCTGTTCGTCGCGCTGCTCTCGCTGTTCATCGTGGACAGTCACTTCCCGGAAGCAGACGCGGGACGGGCGATGCGAATCGCGCTGTTGCATGACCTGGGCGAGGCGTACGTGGGCGACCTCACGCCGCATGACGGGGTGGGACGCGAGGACAAGCACGCGATGGAGCGCCGAGCGATGGAGCAGCTCGTGGGCAAGCTGCCGCGTGGCGCGGAGTACCTGGCGCTGTGGGACGAGTACGAGCAGGGCAGTTCGTTCGAAGGGCGGCTGGTGCGTCAGGTGGACCGCCTGGAGATGGGCCTCCAGGCGTGCGTCTACGAGTACCAGGGGGCTGGAGACCTCTCGGAGTTCTTCGCGTCGGTGGCGAAGGCGCTGGAGGCACCGGAGCTGCGCGCGGTGCTCGCGGAGCTGGAGGCACTGAGGCCCGACTGAGTCGGTGGCGCGAGGTTCAGCCGAACCAGCGACCGGACTCGGGGGCGAAGATGCGGACGCGCTCGGCGAGCGTGGATGGGAGGCGCTCGCGAATCAGGGCGTGCACTTCCTGCGGACCGAGGGACTGGCTGAAGTGCATGAGGACGAGGGCTTCGTTGTGGAAGCGGTCGGCCTGGGCGATGAGCTCGTCGAGGTGGAGGTGGGCGCGGTCTCTGGCGTCCTGCACGGGGCGCTTGGGGTCGACGAAGGTGGCCTCGAGGATGAGGACGCGCGAGTCGAACAGGGACGGCTCGGTCTCCAGCACGCGAGCGAGTGTGTCGGTGGCGTAGGCCAGCTCCAGGTGGTCGACCTCCGTGAGGAGATTCTCACCGGCCTTGCGGCGCTGGGCGATCTCCTGGGGCGGCAGGCCGAGGAACTCGGGGCGCAGCTTGGAGACGCGGCGGATGAACTGGTAGCCGAGCGAAGGGACGGGATGGTGCGTGCGGAAGGCGCGGACGTGAAGGCCCTGCCCGAGCGGCTGGATATCCCCGGGGAGCATGGGGACGGTCTGCACGTCCATGGCCGTGTGATGGAGGCGGGTGAGGACGCCGAGGGCCTCGTGGACGGGGGCCTCGATTTCGGCGGGGAGGTAGACCGTGGGGGCGCCCTTGCCCAGGAGGCGACGGATGCCGAGCAACGAGCCGAGCCCGCTGGCGTGGTCGGGGTGGGCGTGGCTGAGGAAGATGCGGTCACTGCCGGCGAAGGAGCGGATGGGGATGCCCGCGTCGAGCACCACGTCCAGCTCGGGGACCTGGAGGGAGGTGTAGACGCCGCCGACGGAGATGCCTCGGACGGTATAGGGGCCTGCCTGGACCTCGGTGAGCATCGCCGTGCTTATGGCGTGACTGGGGCCCTGGTCGCAACCCACCGTGGGGTACGGGTGGCATCCGCGTCATGATGCGCGCGGAACGAGGACCGAGCATGGAACGCATCTGGCGACGGTTGTGGGTGATGGGATGGACGGTGTTCCTCGCGGCCTGCGCGGGGGCACCCGAGCGCGCATCGACGGGGCGCTACGAGTTCGACTCGGGCTCCAATGGTTGCCGACACAGACCAGAGCTGTGCGTACGCGCCGCAGGGGAGGAAGCCGTCATTCCCACTGTCCGACCACTTCAAGCCATGGCGTCCGCCACGCGGACCGCCGCCGCCGCGCTTCGTGATGCCCCAGCGTCGCGAGTCCTTCCGCGCTGGGGAGTCCTGCCATGAGTAACCACTACCCGCGGATTCGCCTCACGTATGTTGAACTCCTTCTGGTGCGCGAAGGGTTGAGCCTCGTGTTCTTCATGGACCGCCCTCACCAGGAAGTCGCTCAAGCGGTCATCGCGGCAATGGAGGCGTATCTGCAAGCAATCGGTCCCACCGCTATCGGGAGATATGCCAGCGAGGACGGCGAGTGGATCGTAAGCGTTCAGGGGGGATGGGCGGCTGCAGAAGGAGCAGGCCAGCAGCCGGCGGGAGGCTTGTCGCTCGCTGACGCGGCGTGAGGCATGGGACACGACACGTCGTGGCAAAGGTCGACCCCAAGG
>NZ_JAKCFA010000004.1 GCF_024198215.1 Myxococcus qinghaiensis | reverse complement strand
CACAGCCGGTCGAACGCCCCCTCATCCGCAGAGGGCAAATACCCGAATGGACCTCTTCCCACGCGACCGCCTCCTTGAATGCGGTCGCGGCAGTATGATCCTTCTCGCCCTTAACTGATCGGCATTGCGCCTAGATGCACTTTTCCCTCCCCCTCCGGAGGACTCCACGGGGACTTGACGCAGAAGAGTGCATTTAAGGACCGTTGTCCCCTGCGCTTCCCTTCGTCAAGTGCTCCCAGAGAATGATGGCGTTCACTTTCACCGAACCAAGCCCCTGCCTGGCCACGTTTCCCGTGGAGCTCCACCCGGCGCGCGGAAGCACACTCCTGGGGCAGTAGGCTTCGTAGATTCGCGGGGTTAGGGCGGCCGGCCACCAGGTGCTCGAGCACCGCGGTCCGAGTTCGAGCCAGAACTCGCGCCCGGAAGCACACTTCGTCCAGCGGGCCGGACGCCAGCGCGCCGTTCACTTTCCCAGCCCGGAACGCCCTGCTCCACTGCGCCCCGCTGGCCGCCACGTGGCCCACCTGGCACGTGGCCCCGGTTCAGTCCCGCGAGCCAGCACCTCCGCCGCGTGGCGCCCCGTTTGTGCGCGCGTGTCCCCTCGCGCTTCGGGCCGCAGGCCTTTGTCTTCCTCGTGAGCCCCACGAGCCCCCGAGCTGCCCTCGAAGCACCGGCCCTCCGCCCCGCGCGCACTTGGGCGCGCGTGCCGTTACCAGGGCCGAGCCGAATGGCCGAAAATAGGCAAAGGCGGCCATTCGGCGTCACCGCCCCCACGCTGTTTCGCGCGCTTACGAGGCCTCGTGAGGGGCCGAAGCGCCGAGGCCAATGGCCGCTTTCCGCTGGTTGGGCCTCCTGCCGCCCGCCGCCCGGCCCAGCTCCTCCGCAGTCACCTTCACCGCCTGCACCGGCCGGGCGCAACCATGCCTACCGACGACGCCAGCACGCCTACCCCGCCTACCCCTGACGCCAGGGTGGGGGGTGGTGCGATCTTTCGTGCGGGGTGCGCCGCCGGGGCGTGTACCTGGGGCCCTTTCCGAGAGGGTCAGCCCCGAAAAAGTGAACACCCCGCGCCCGTTCATTTGCACCCGGTAAGTGAACGCCTCGCGCTGTTCACTTCCTTCGCCGGTTGCGCCAGGGGCAGCCTGGGCGGACTCCGCGCACAGCCTCCACTCACCGCCTCCGCGCGGCACCCCAGCCCGTCCAGGGGCTCTCGCGGGTGCTCAGCGCGGAGGCGGCACGCCCCATCAGCAGGGCAGGTCCTGCGTCACGCGCACCAGCTCGTCGTCCGAGGGGTGCGTGTAGATGACGGTGGAGTCGATGCTGCGCTGGCGCGCGAAGCGCTGGGTGAGGCGGATGTCCTTTGTCCTCCGGTACACCCCGGTGCACGCGGTGTGGCGCACGGTGTGGAAGTTCAAGTGCCGCTCCAGGCCCGCGCGCTGCTGCCAGACTCCGAAGCCGTGGCGCACCTGCCGCGTGGACAGGCGCAGGCCCAGGCGGCTCAGGAAGAGCGGTGCCTGGGGCCCCACGTCGTGCCCCTGCGAGCGCTTCAGGCGCAACAGCTTCTCGAGCTTCGCGCGAACCGTGTCCGAGAGGACGACCTCTTGGGGGCCCGGACGCCGGCGGCACCCCTTGAAGACGGTCAGCGCCACGTGCCGGCGTGCGCGCCCGCGCTCGTCGAAGATGTCGCCGATGTTGAGGGCCACCAGCTCGTGCTCTCGCAGGCCCGAGGCCAGCGCGAGGCTGTAGAGGCAGTGGTCCCTGAATCCATCCCGGTGCAACCCCGTTGTGCGCAAGAGCAGCGCCACCTCCTTCTCGGTGAGGGTGCGGGGGGCGCGCGCGACAGCAGCATAGGCAGACATGGCGACTCCTTCGTGAAGAGGACGCGGCCATGCACGCTCTGTAGTCCCAACAAGACAAGTCATTAACCCCGCTGCGCATTCTTGAGCCGGGCCCCGCGCGGCCTCGGCCTTCCCCCGAGAGGAGTCGCTGTGCATCCGCTGGCCCATTTCAACTTCGAGGCACACCGCAAGACGGGCAGCCACACGGCGTCAGGTGCTCCGTCACCACAGCCACGCCTGGCCCCCGTCTCACCGCTCCAGGACTTGGTGCTGGCCCACCTGGACGTGGCCAGGACGCTCGTCTCCTTCATCCCGGGCCTCAAGCCGGAGCTGGCAGCGGCCCACGCGCTCGACGCCATCCAAACGGACACCGGGTTGTCGATGGAGCCTCACCGCAAGGGGCTGTCGACCGCTGCGCCACCCGCGTGGCTCAACGCCATGCAGCTCGGCCAGAGAGTGGGGCTGTCCGCCCCGAAGATGAACCTTCGCCTGGAGGCATGCGGCCTCCAGCGGCAAGCCGCGAGTGGCGAGTGGGAACTTACGGACGCGGGCTGGGAGTACGCCGAGGCTGTTCCCCTCAGCCCCCATGACCATTCCGCCTGCGAGCTTCTCTGGCGCTCCGAGGTGCTCGGCGTCCTGGAGGATGCCGCACGTTCCTCGTCCATCACCGTCGGTCTCGGCTGAAGGAGGACACCGTGACGCTCAGCATCGTCAAGCGCACCGAGGACGACCTCACCCAGTGGCTCGCCACCGAGTCGGGATTCATCTCCGGCCTGTGCCACTACGACAATGAGCCGGTGGTGCTGGAGCCCTACCAGCAGGCTCTGCTCGACAACCGCTCCCGCTTCCGCTGGGTGGCGAAGAGCCGCCAGGTGGGCTTCTCGTTCCTCTTCGCGTTGGAAGCCCTCGCGCGCTGCCACCTGCGTGACGGCCACACGGCGGTGTTCGTCTCGTACAACTTGAGCGACGCCGTGGAGAAGGTGCTCATCGCCCGGCAGGTGTACGAGGAGCTTCCGACCGCATTCCAAAAGAAGCTCGTCACCGACGCGAAGACGGAGTTGGCATTCGAGTCCAACGCCAAGGGCCGCCGCCTCTCGCGCATCATCTCCGTGCCCTCGAAGCCACCACGCGGCAAGCGCGGCGACGCGTACCTCGACGAGTTGGCGCACTACGTGAACGACCGCGAGGTCTACACCGGCAGCACCGCACTCATCCTTCGCTCCCATGGGCAGCTCACAGGCTGCAGCACCCCGCTGGGCCGGCGCGGCATCTTCTGGGAAATTGCCTCGCAGGAGCTGCGCAAGTACCCGCACCACACGCGCCAGCAGGTGCCCTGGTGGCTGTGCCGCTTCTTCTCCCTCGACGTGCGGCGCGCTGCGGTGGAAGCCCCACTCATGTCCACCGAGGAGCGCGTCGTTCGCTTCGGGCGCCCCGTCCTCGTCGAGCAATTCGACTCGCTCCCCTTGGAGGACTTCCAGCAGGAGTTCGAATGCCTTTTACGTCGACGAGTCCTACAGCTTCCTGCCCTACGAGCTCATCCTCCCGTGCACCACCGACGAGCTGTCGCTGGCCCAGGATGGGTCCGACGTGCCCGTACCCCAGGGCCGCCTGGTGGCGGGCTTCGACGTGGGCCGCACGAGAGACCGCTCGGAGCTGGCCGTCTTCGAGGAGGTGGAGGGCCGCTTCACGTGCCGCATGCTACGCAGCTTCGAGGGTGTGCCCTTCGCTGAGCAGGAGGCCCACCTCCGCAGACTCCTCTCCGTCCTGCCCGTGGCGCGCCTCTCCGTTGACCGCAGCGGCATCGGCATGAACCTCGCCGAGAACCTCGCCCGCGACTTCCCCCAGGTGGTGGAGGAGAACTTCACCAACGAGGCCAAGGAGCGCTGGGCCACCGACTTCAAGATTCTGCTCCAGCGCCGCGATGTCACGCTGCCGCGCCAGCGTGAGCTTGTCGGGCAGATTCACTCCATCAAGCGCCGCGTACTGCCTTCGGGGAAGGTGTCCTTCGACGCCGAGCGCACGAACCGCGGGCACGCCGACAAGTTCTGGGCCGTCGCCCTGGCGTGCCAGCGCGAGCGGGGGCCCGAGCGACGAGGCACCGGTGAGATTGGTGTGCGGGTGCTGGGGTAAACCCGATGCCCTAGGTTCACCCCTTTACTCGATGCTCACAACGTCCTGGCCAATCCGCGCCAACAGTCTCAATGGCGCACACCTCAACACAACACTCACAACAGACACACCCCAACCAAACACAAGCTCAACCAAAACCACAACTCCACCACCCGCAAATCACTCTACTTTCCCGCTTCAGCAGTCTTCGCCGCCAAATAGGCAACGGCTCCAGCATCAGCCAAAACCCCACGATAGAACCCAGTCGTCCAGCTATTAAGACCAGTCGTCCCCTCAGCGTAAGCCAGATTCCCCTTGATCAGACCTAGAACATCAATCTGCCCTGCCGCGGCCATTCCTTTCGACTGCGCAGCCAAAGCCGCCGGAAGTCGCACCCACAGATTGCCAACAAACTTCTCAAACGCACCGCCCAACAATGTCCCCACATGAAACCGAACAATCTCCAGCTCATTTCCCGACAACCCGCTAGCCGGAACCGCCCGAATGCGAGCTGCGTCATATGGCGAAGTAATCTCAACGGACAAAATCGGCTTAGCGCTGATCGAATCAAAATAAGGATGAATGAACCGCGCGGGCGCCAGAGGACCAACAAAGACGGTCCCCTTCTCATCTGAATTGCAATGCGCACAAGCAGGGACCAAGTTTAATGAATAGATCGAAAACTCAGGATATTCATCCTTGGGCAGGTAGTGATCCACCGAGCCCGTACTATGCGAACCGCAAACGGGACAACTTCCCGCAAAGGGATAGTTGCGAATGCGCTTTATGTGCCCACCTTTCCTGCGACTACCATACAATTCTCGCATCGCCTCCCGCACGTCGTCCGGCAGAGGCACAGGCTTAACCTTCCATGGATCTCCGCCAGAAGCGCGATACACATCAAGTGCATTAGACCAAACGCCTTGATGAACCACCCACGAAGGCCGCTTCAAGCAGACGTCATCAACCGCAGTCAAATCATCATATGCCAACGGAGTAAGAGGCCTCACTGCGGCTCCCTCCCTTCCAACACTCGACGAATATACATCAGGCTCTCCGGATTCAGTTCCGAGCCATGCTTCTCCAGCACGGATTCAATACTCGCCTCTTCCCCCAACCAGCGCTTCAATAGAATCTCATGAAGGTGCTCAATCTCCGCATCCCCAAAAACAAACTGCGAAATAGAATCAATGCTTGCACCAAACGTCTGAAGATGAGGCCTCGAAACGTCAAGCACCCCAGCCTCATCCCTCAACACCAGAACCCGAGACCGAGAAACCTCCCGAACAACATACGCCGAATGCGTAACAATAATCGCACAGGACTTCGTTGCCTCCAACACGACATGCAATATCTCCATGAATCGCGAGATATAATTTGGATGCAAGTGCGTCTCAGGCTCGTCCATGACCAACAGGCTCGCCGACCGAATCGACCCAATCACCTGGACCGCAAAACGCAACATCGCCACCTGCCCACTACTCAATCGCCGCAGCTTACCGTCATCATCCATGACAACCGGAGGCCGCCGCCAATCAATATGCGACACCGTCGTCACCGTTCGCTGCTCCCCGGAAATCGCAGTAAGCGAGGCATACCGCACGCCATCGACCGAAGCACTCCACACCAGTCCCGATGGAGCGTTCGCATCAAACGGCAGGTAAATGTTCCCAAAATCAATGTGCGACTCAAGTGCTTTTCGCAACAAATCAGAGCGCGTCAACTGCCCATCTGCACTATCCACAGTCCCAAACACATCCTCGCTGCGGATAGTATCTGCAAGAGCAGCAGTGAGCGGATCAAGTGGCCTTTCCGGCACCCTGTCTTCGCGAGCAATTAGCGAAAAGTAGCTATAATCAATCCCGCCCACCCATGGTGCAATCGACTCAGGATAGAGATCGGACGTCACCGACGAGAAGACCATCAAACCATTAAAAACAGGCGCAGGCTCAACCACTGCGACAGCAACCGCTCCTGGCACCAAGTCCGCAGCATCAAAGCGAACCATCGCCTTGACTAGCGCCAACATACACTGCGTCTTCCCGACACCATTCTTCCCAATCACAACCGCAATCCTATTGCGCAACAACTCTTCTTTACCGAATTCAAACTCAATTTCGTACCCCCCCTTTCTCCACGGAAAATCAATCGTCGCCGAAAAACTCACCGCAGAGTCGTCGACAGGCGCAGGCGGATCCTGACGCAAGTGCCGCCTCCCCCAGCGCCAGGCAGTGAATGCAGCCCCTTGGCGCAACGCCCCCAAATGAAATTCCCGAGAATGAGCAAGTTTCACTCCCTGCGGCGCCTCACTCATCTCGCCCAAAACAACCGCATCCTTCACCTGCGCAAGACCATACACTGCCTCCTGCAAATCCAGCACATCAACCAACCGCCTATAATAATCCTCATCCATGAGGATTGAACAAAACGCTTCCTCGACGGCGTCACAGGCTATTGGGCTTCCCTTTTTCTGAAAAAGCGACTCCAGGTGGCTCATCGTGTCGCTGACCCCATCAAACATGAGCCTCATTGGGGCATCGAACGTCATAATGTTCGAATCAGCCGAGACCACATGAAGTCGGACAAAGAATTTATATGAAAAGTCGTTCCATCCTCTGTCCCGTTCGGGGATTACAACAAGACACGGCTTAGGTAGGTCAGACACATCCCGCCAATTCCGAGCAAAATACGCACGCACAGATCCAGCAGTTGCATTCAACATAGACACCAGTCCTCCCTGCAGCCCATAAAAAGCATGCCCCACTTGCCCCCCCATAAGGCAAGGAACCTCAGCCCCCACAGCACGGCTCTCCCATGTAGAGTGTAGAGCCTCAGGCTCGACGTAGTAAATCATGCTGTGGGCAACTCGGTCAGCTGGCGGAGTAGCCTCGACGACCGCCATCGGCTGGAGCGAATCTCAAGGGAGGAAACTCGGTTTTCAGGTCGGCCAGACCCTCGAATGACTGCGCTATTTCGAGCAGTCAGTTTGCACCCACCCTCATCCTCGCCCCCAGCAACAAGGCACCGTCGCGTGGGTAGTGACGAAGACGGGTACATCATGCTGTTGTGCGTGGCTGTTGGGCTCGTAATGAGGTGAATATGACGGCTCCACTTCGGGCGCTGAGCGTCGCCAATGGGGTACGGGAAGGCACCTCTCCCGGTGCGCTCTTGGCTCGCGATGGTCGTCCAGATGCCTTGGAGCGATTCCGCCGCAGTTACGCCCCTACGCAGGAGCAACCCAACACCACCCCCTTCCTCCTGGAAGGCCACTGAAATGCAGAAGCAGTGAGTTTTCATCACCCCTAAAGGCACCGACGCCTTAGACACGCCAGCCTCACATGCAAACAACCCGTCACACCATCAACACCCAAGTCGACCTCAATAGGTTCCTCAACAAGGCCTTCACATTCCCTGTCGGTATCGACGACTCCGGTCCCCTACCACCACGCAACAAGCACTACGCTCCATTAAGAGCCACCATTCGCCAAGGATTCACGATAACCGCGCGAGAGCTACTTCATGCAATCGGATGCAAGTCGACAGCGCTGCCCTCCAATAACGTCAACGAGTGCATCAACTCTGCCTACCCGTTCTTCCATCTCCTAGACTTCAGCGGCTCAGAACTTCGCTTTCAACGAACCCTGGACTCAGACATTCAGACGGCCCGGAGCCAGGAAATTGGAATAGGAATGATGTGCCTCTTCGCATCGAGGCTCTGGAACATCCCCTGGGATCAACTGGAATCAATCCCGGCCCCTGGAAAACGATTCGACTACAGAGGATCAAACAACTCGATCCGAGGAATCTTTGAGGCCAAGGGCACGAAATACAGCAGAAACCAGGGCGCCCACATTAAGCATGGCGTAGAGAAAAAGGCCGAACATCACAAACGAGGAGAGCGCTATGACGTTGAACTCATCGTAAGCACTTGCGTGGCGGCAAAAGAGGGGCGTTCCCGAATCATGGTCGCTGATCCCGAATTCGATTTCGGCGAATTGGCCTTCGGCCCCGACTCTTCTTACTTTTTTCGGCTCAGACATTATGCGCGCGTCCTCCACTACGCAGGACTCACGCCACTTGCCCGAAACATCTACGAAGAAGCAGTCGAAATGCTGCGGCCTTCACTTAGGCTCTATAACCGGCTTCAAATATCCCCTGCCACGCGATTCAGCTCCAGACAGAACATACAACTCAGTCAGGTCCGAGCAGGAAAACGGGACTATCTAGGGAAATGGATTGACTACCAAATCCCCCCAGACGACCCGGAATCCAGCTTCAGCATCAAGCCGCGCAAAGCAGCAAAGCTCCTGTCTGTTTTCCCTAAGAAACTCCAACTCTTTCAGGGAATCGATCTGGACATATTCGAGTCAATCCAGAGTGGCCGAATCTCGAAGCTGACGGTCGACTCCGCCCCCTCAACCCCCTCACATGAAGTGATTGCTCCCGGTGAAGAGATTGCTCCCGGCATCCAGGCTTCCATCTTTCCCGACGGCTCAATAATGGCTGCATCCGTTTCAGGTGCAGGGAACTCCAAATCCCCAGACATTACCGCTTGGCACAGCAGGAAAGAGGCGAGAAATCGCATCCGCTAACTTCTCAGGAGCCCTCGGGGCAGGACGTCTCACAGGGCCCCTTTCCGCGGAGGAACAGCCGCTTCGAGCATTGAGCGGCTGTTCGAGGTTGGCGTCCACCTCAACTCACAACTCCAGCAATGCCTTCCCCGTCAGACCGATGAGAGCTTCCTCGAACGCGCGTCCCTCTCCCGGCGGAGGCAACATCTGTTGATCGAGGGAAAACCAAACTGCCTGGGCGAACTCACTCAGCAGCAGCACGTGCGCGTTCGGCACTTCACTCGTCGCCGCAACCCTGGTGCGATACGGGTTTCCAGCAGAGTCTCGGTACGCAAGAACAATTTCCATCTTCTGCGGAGGCGACTCTCGCGACTGAAAAATCAACACCGGAAGGTGATGCGAGAGCACGTCGCGTAACTTGGAGGTCGACGTCCGCACAAAGGGGAACGCTGCCTCGATGCTCTCAATGGGGCCACCCCACCCCAGCGTGCGGACATCCGCTATCGCCTTCCACTTGCTTTGGATTGCGCTCTTGGCGCGAACGCGTGCCTCACGAAATTGCTCTTCCATCGCAGCCTCCCCACTCCGTTCGTATGCGACTGCTCCCAACGGGAACGAGCCTAACATCGAGGCCTCGTGAGCACTCAGTCAGGCGCAGACGCGGGTACTCTTCGCGCATGCAGCGAATCACGGTCTGCGGGTAGCAGCCGATCACGCGCGGCTGCCGGCCCCAGACTTCTTCGCCCCCAAACCTACCGAGCCTTGACCTTCAGCCAGGCCTGCCGCCGGAAGGGGTACGTCGAGCAGAGGCGGCGCCACGTCCACACCTCGCTCCGCGTCCACCAGTCCACAGGCACCTGGAGGCCGACGTCCCGCAGGTTGCCGAGGCCACGGTAGCCGACGCCGTCGAGCCCGAAGCCAGCGTTTGACTCCAGCACCAGCACCTTGTCCGTCAGAACGTGGTGGTCCAGGACGAGGAAGGTGTGCCCCGAGCCCCACTGGCTGCGCCACCCCTGGATGAGTGTCCAGGGATGAGGTGGCACATCCGCCGACGGCGCCGCCAGGGCCATGCCTGACTCGACGGCCGCCGTCACGGGAGAGAAGTAGTCCTGGGTGGAGCCGATCATCATCTGTCGGTGGCGACGCGCGTCCCACGAGAGAGCCGCGCCGTGCGCCTCGGAGAAGGCCTTCACCAGCAGGGCCTCGACGAAGGTGCAGCAGTTGTTCAACCGGGGCGGCGCCAGCGGGACACGGACGCCCGGGAGCGTCCATGGGTAGTACGCCCGACTCACGTCGTACCTGTAGTCGCGGAACGCTCCCAGGAGCGCGATGAGCCGCGCCTCCGGGACAGCCAGCGGCTCGTTGTCGAACGACAGCCGGGCCATGGCAGGCGCGCACTCCTGGGAGGCGAATGTCGCGTAGCGCTGGGCGCGCCAGCGTGTGCACACCCAGGTGTCGAGCGCGCTCAGTTTCGGCACCAGCAGCCGGGCGTAGTCGGTGTCGGGCGTGGGATAGCGAGCCTTCTCCTCGAGCACGAGGTAGTCGCCCGCTTCGACGTAACCTCCAGGCTGCGTGCGCGTGTCCGGCAGCGCGAAGCCACGCAGGCGAGCAGGCAGTCTCGCAACGCGGTAGGTATCCACGGTGGTCTCCTCCACGTTGAAGAGAGGCTTCAACGTGTTCGCCATGGACGGCAAGACTGAGCCCGTCCTGCCATGAGGAGCGGGGTTCGTGCGGCCCCTCTTCACGCGGGCGCAGCGCGCGTCAGGGCATCCAGTCCGCGTCGGGCGCATCATCGTCGTCGGCGCGCCACGCCCCACAGTGGATGCAGAACACCCATCCCTTGTAGCCAGCCTGGGCAGCAGGGTGCTCGGGGTACTCCTCGGCCGTCACGAGGTAGTCGCTCGGATGGTGTGCCTCGTCCTCTCGCTCGGAGCACGGACATGGGCACGTCGTCACGTCGTCCGTCGTGGCGGCAACGTCACCGGCGGGCGCAATGCCGCGCGCGTCCTCTTCTCGCATCAAACACTCCGGGTTTGGATTCATCAGCAGCCCTCCCAATCGTCTCTGTGACTCTCGGCAGCGCAGGTGCCTTCACGCATGCGCTTCGGCTCGTGCGCGGGCTCCCGCGTCAGCCGCACGTGTTGCCAATAGCGCTCTGTCCTCCGACTAAGGCAACTCATTGATGCGCATGCCCTGAGCGGAAAAGCGCGCTCCCGATGTCCCCGAAATTGGGCCCGAGGCCTTTGTCCTCGTTGGAGGTGAGGCGCGCGGCCCCCAACGCCCTCTCACGACGAGGGCACCCCTCCCACCGTGCGCCTTGCCTCCACTTGGTCCGGGAGGCCCGTGTGCAGAGCGTCGTCAGAGTCTTCGTCCTTGCCTCCTCCTCGGGCGCGCCACACCCCGGGCAGGAATTCACAGTCGAGGCCTCCAGCCACGACGGGCTGCTGGAGGCCGTCCACGCCGAGCTGGCGGCCCGCGGCCACCGCGTGCGCGCCGTCTCGCACACCCCTACGGGACTCCTGGCTTACGTGGAGGACCGGTCGTGACGGTGCCCGCCGAGGTCCACCAGGCCGAGGAGCGACTCCAAGCCATCCTCAAGGCGGTGGTCGTGGGAGCCCGTGTCGACGACCCCGCCAGTCGCCCCGGGGGCGAGGAGTCCTTGGCCTTCTCCGACGCGGGTGCGCTCCAGCCCCCGTATGAGCCCGAGGCCCTCTGCCTCCTCGTCGAGCACTCCAACTCCTTGAGACAAAATGTCGACGCCTACGCCGTCAACATCGACGGCTTTGGCTACCGCTTCGAGCCCTTCATCGACTTCGACGCCGACGGGGCCTGGGAGAAGGTGGCCGACGCCATGGCCTTGGAGCGCCTGGCCGCGCGTGACGCGGGCACGCTGCCGCCAGGGACGCCTCTGCGCCCAACGGACGAGGAAGTCACCACCCACGCCGAGGAGGTGCGGCAGCAGGCCCGAGTCGAGAAGGCTCGCCTGGAGTCCTTCTTCGACTTCTGCTGCTTCGACGGCAGCTTCGTCGAACTGCGCCGTCGCACCCGGCACGACGTGGAGGTGACGGGCAACGCCTATTGGGAGGTGCTGCGCGACGGCAAGGGCGACATCGCCCGCTTCGTCTACGTCCCCTCGTACACGGTGCGGCTCCTCCCCTTGGACAAGGAGGCCGTCGAGGTGCGCGAGCGCGTCCGCATCTCCGCCGTCAGCTTCGACACCGTCACCACCCGTCGGCGCCTGCGCCGCTACATCCAGGTGCAGGGCAGCGAGCGGGTGTACTTCAAGTCCTTCGGGGACTCGCGCGTTGTCTCCCGCCTCACCGGCCGCGTCTTCCCGGACGTCTCCGCACTCAAGGCGGCGGACGCCTCGGACGGCCCCGCCACGGAGCTCATCCACTTCGCCATCCACTCGCCGCGCTCGCCCTACGGCATCCCCCGCTGGGTGGGCACCCTGCTGTCCGTCCTCGGCTCCCGGCAGATGGAGGAGGTCAACTACCTCTACTTCAACAACAAGAGCGTTCCCCCTCTGGCGCTGCTCGTCTCCGGAGGGCGGCTCTCCGACGCCTCGGTGCCGCGCATCGAGCGCTTCATCGAGGAGAACCTGAAGGGGAAGGCGAACTTTCATAAAATCCTCATCCTCGAGGCGGACGGCGCCGGCACCGGCGACGGAGGCCGCGCGAAGATTGAGCTGCGCCCCCTGACGGACGCCCAGCAGCAGGACGCCCTCTTCCAACAGTACGACCAGCGCAACATCGACAAGGTGGGCAGCGCCTTCCGCCTGCCGCCGCTGCTGCGCGGCGACGGCCGTGACTTCAACCGCTCAGTGGCCGAGGCCCAGCTGCGCTTCGCCGAGGACCAGGTGTTTCAGCCCGAGCGCGACGAGTTCGACTTCCTCCTCAACCGCAAGGTGCTTGCGGACATGGGCGTGCGCTTCTGGCGCTTCCGCAGCCAGACGACGGCCACCCGAGACCCGGAGCGCATGACGGAGATGGTGGAGCGCTTGGTGCGCGTGGGTGTGCTGACTCCCGAGGAGGGCCGCCACCTGGCCGGCGACATCTTCCACCGCGAGTTCCGCAAGATTGCGGACGACTGGGTGAAGCGCCCCCTCACCCTCACGCTGGCGGGCATTCAGACGGGCGTCGAAGACTTGAAGCCCCAGAAGGACAAGGGCTCACTGCTGGGCGAGGCGAAACGCCTCTTGGGGCTGCGAGAAGAGCTTCGGGCCGAGGAGGAGCGCCTGGCCCAGGGACGCCTGGCGCTGGCCCGCCGGTACATGGACACCGAGCACGCCCCCGTCCCCCGCGAGGAGTTCGACACCTGGTTCTCGGGGCAACCCACGTGACGCCCGAGAAGATTCAGCGCGCGTGGGTGCTCCAGGCCCAAGCCGACGCCGAGCGCGGTGTCCTGGAGTGCCGCATGTGTCGAAGGCGCGGTCCCCTGGAGGAGACGACGACGCTGTGGCGCAACGGCCTCCTCGTCTTCGCGCTGTGTGACAGGTGCGCGGCCAGCCACGACGTCGTCTTCTCCCCCACCCCGGCAGGAGTCGAAGTGCGCGCCAGGCGCCGCAGCGCCGTGGAGCTGGTGACGCAGGAGCCCCCCCGTGTGCACGGCCCCCGCTGACAGCCTGCTCCTTCTGCATGAGGCACGTGAGGTAGCGGACGCCCTGCTGGGGGACGTCCTCCGGCTGCCGGTGGCCAAGGCCCTCGACGTCGGCACCGCCGCCGGCATGGACCGCGCCGTGGCCCTGCTTGCCGCGCGCCTTCGCCGCGCCGTCGGGCGCGCGGACGTGGACGCCATGCGAGAGGCGGTGGCCGTCCTCGACGTGGACTGGAGGAAGACGACGGCGGCCCAGCGCAGGCGCCTCGTCGCCCAGTCCCTGGAGGCCGTGGGCCGGCGGACAGCAGTCATCCCTTCCCGCATCCAGGCGCCCCTCGGCGACGCAGCCGAGGAGGTGGTGGCGTCCACCCGCAGCCACGCCCGGCGCGAGCAGGGCCTCGCCCTCGCCGCCCAATTCAACGCCATGGACAGGCGCATCGCCCAGCACATCGTCCGCACCCAGGGCAACTTCGTCCGGGACGAGTACGGGCGCCGGCTGGACGCATTCGGCCATGAGGCCCGGCGCCTGGTGGCCGAGGGGCTGGAGGCCGGCCTCGGCAGGAGCGATATCGCCGAGTCCCTGGAGAGGGCCGCACGCGGCGCCCTCATCGAGCGGGCCCCCTTCTACTGGGAGGTGGTGGCGAGCCACTTCGTCAGCCAGGGACGCTCCTTCGCCCAGGTGAGCAGCTACGCGGAGGCCGGCGTGCGCAGCTACCGCATCGAGGCCGTCCTCGACGAGGCCACCACCCAGGCGTGCCGCTTCCTCCATGGGAAGACATTCTCAGTGGCGGATGCCCTCAAGCGCTTCGAGCGCGTCGAGTCGCTCGAGCGGCCAGAGGACGTGAAGCAGGAACTGCCCTGGGTGAGGGAGCGCCTCGACGCGGACACCGGGCGTGCCCTCCTCTACGTCAACCGAGGCGGCCAACAGACGCGCCTGGCCGAGGTGCTCCGCTCCGCCGCTGGCACCCGCGACGACGTCGGCGAGTTCCGCGCGCTCGCTTCGGACAGGCAGCTCGCGGACGCGGGCGTGGGCTTCCCGCCGTACCACGGCCTCTGTCGCACGACGACGCTCGCCGTCATGTGAGAGCCACCCTCCTCGGCCTTTTCGGTGAGGCCTCGACGGGGGGGAGGAGTACGCGGCGCAGGTGGCTCGACAGCGGGCGATTGCGACTCGCTTCCGCTGCGCCCTCAAGTTGGGCCGCCTCCTGACTCGCCAACTCCTACCTCAGCGCCATCCAGAAACAGCCGCCCCCGTCCCGAGGCGCGGACAGGTACTTCGGTGCACAGCCGCCGTGCCTTGAGAGGTCATCCACCGTCTGGAGCACCGGCACACCCCCTGCACAAGGCGAGCGGACTCGCGCGAATCCCATTCCCCACCACGCCCATGTCCCGCTCCGTCCTTCTTCTCCTCCTCATCTGCGCTTCGCCCCCCGCCTTCGCCAGCTCCCTCCAGTGCAGCCACAGCTCTGGGCCGTGTCATACGAAGGCGGACTGCTGCTCATCGGCGAATGTCTGCTCTCAGGGCACCTGCCGCTCCGCGTATGGCACCACCCTCCACTGCAGCCGCGGCGGTGGCCGCTGTGCCACCTCCGACACGTGCTGTCCAGGCTTCACCTGTGAGGACATCAATACCGACGCATCCTTTCCCACCGGGGTCTGCACGCCGTCCTCGTCATGCATCCCCATGGACTCGCCATGCGGTTCTGGCGGTGCCTGCTGCGACGGACTCGTGTGTCGCGAAGGAACGTGTGTCCACCCCACGCTCGCGGGCCCCCTCACGTGTGGCTCAGCAAAGGACTCGTGTGAGAGAACCACGGAGTGCTGCCTCGGACTCACCTGCTCCGTGGGACGGTGTGCGGAGCCCGTCACCCACTACCGCGACGCTGGAGAGTCCTGCGGGCCGCAGGCCCCGTGCTTCCTCGGCAATACCTGCGTCAGCGGCGTCTGCATCGACAACGGCGCCCTCCGCGCAGCCTCCTCGCGCACACCGACCCCGTCCGAGGCAGGTGCTGACGTCCTCCCACCGCCTCCTCAAGCCAAGCTGCGAGGCGCAGCCGCCATCTGGCGTGACGTCCACTGGGGGGAGGACGCCAAGAAGCAGGAGGCGGCGCGCCTCGAGCAGAAAGAGGACGCACGGAGAGAAGACTCGCGACGCGAAGAAATGAGGCAGGAGGAGCGCCGTCGCCAGCAGCGTGAAGACGACCGGCGCGAGGAGGAGAGGCGTCGCCAGCAGCGCGAGGACGCTCGGCGGGACGATGAACGACGTCGCCAGCAGGCCGATGACGCACGGAGGGAAGAGGCGCGCCGAGCAGCGAGTCGCAATGGCTGGTAGGCGCTGTAGGTAGTGAAGGGGAGCGCTTCGCAACCACCAAGAGTGCGCCTGTCTCTCATCACTTTCGCCGAAGCGTGTTCCCCTGAAGCTCGGCGGTGTCGTCGCGTCACCGCTTGTCGCGATAAGCCATCGGGTGGGGGGCTTGTTCCTCCGCCCGGCGCGCGGTCCCCGGGCGCCCCGGGATACCATCTCCCAAATCTACGGAAGAGCATCCAGGCCTCATGAATTCAGCCATCCAACACCCGTCTCGTCTCACGCCGTCTCTTCAGCGACTCGCCTTTTGGGCTCTCGTCTCACTGCTGCTCACAGGCTGCGGGGAGAAGGACGACAGCCTGAGGTCCACCGTCCGCGTGCGCTATGCCGACGAGTGGATTTCCCTCAACGAGGTGGGACTCACCACTTTCGGTATTCCACCCGGATTGGGTTGGGACCAGGTCCACTTCTGCGGAGACTTCGAGCCCAACGGCGATGGCCGCGAGGACGTTGTCTACGCCTGCATCTCCCTCTTCTACACAACAGGGACGCTCCCCGTGGGGCCTTGGTCCCTGGACATCGCGGGAATTGGCACCCCTCCGAACGGATTTCTCTCGTCGGGGCCAGGAGAGTTCACGCCAGACGAGGGACACTCTCCGCTCATCATCTCAGCGTGGTCATCAATGGGCTGCGAGTCGGACCAGAACTTCCTCCATCCGCCCCAGCGAGTCGCAGGCAAGTTCGTGATGGAGAGCACAACGCCCGACCACCGCAAGGGGTGGCTCGAGTTGACGGCCACCGTCGACGACGCGGCGAGCGTAAGCGCCTGTCAGGCGGATGAGATTGTAGGCCGCCTCGACTTCGACTTTTCCCCCGAGAAACCACGGCAGGTGTACCCGCGTAGCCCCTGAGCGGGCGCACATCCCTGTCTCGGGGAACGCCGTGGGCTCACGAAGCCACGCCCCTCCCAGGAATCCGACATGAGGGAGTCTCGTCGGCAGGCACTTGTGGCCGGCGTGCTACTCGGTGGGCGCTGACTGCCGTGCCCCCGTGAGGGGGGCGAGTCGCTCACGGGTGTGAGCCAAGCACAGGTTACAAATTACCGGCAGTCGTCCTCGTCGGAATTCCATGTCCCCGAATTCGAGCCGCTGGCCTTTGCCTCTCCTGGAGGCGAAACGTCATGCAGGCTCACCAGGACTCCACACCCACTCCACCTCAGCCCTCAAAGGGCGATACCGCTCCTCAGGAGTTGACCTCCGCCGCCAAGGCCGCTGAGACGCCCGTCGTCTGGCCTCGCGACCTCAACCTCCCCACCTCGGGTGAACTGACGTGGGGCTTCGACCCGGAGGGCCTCTGCGATGGGTGACACCCTCGCAAAGGCCCTCGCTCGGGCCCGCCATGTCCTGGAGTCCCTCCAGGGCGAGCCGGTGGAGAAAACCATCTGGGGCAGCCCCGCGGGCAAGAAGCGCCTGGCGAAGCGCCTAGTGGCCATGCTGCCCGCGCACAAGACGTATGTGGAGCCCTTCGCCGGCAGCGCCGCCGTCCTCTTCGAAAAGGCCCCCTCGGACGTCGAGGCCATCAACGACGCGGACCCCGAAATCGCCGACGCGTACCGGCTCATCCAGAAGCTGACGCCAGCGGGCCTCGCCAAGCTGAAGAAGCTACCGTGGGTCGGCGACGAGAAGACCTTCAAGAGCCTCTTCGACTCCAAGCCGAAGGGGGAGGTGGAGCGCCTGCACCGCTTCCTCTACCTGACGCACTTCTCCTACGGGAAACTGCGCGGGCGCAGCGTCAGCCCCAACGGCATGGGCGTCGAGGCGAAGACGCTCGCCCGCATCGAGCAGCACGCCCCGCGCCTCAAGCGCGTGAAGGTGTACAGCGGCGACTACGAGCGGGTGGTCCGCAAGTACGACGGGAAGGACACCGTCCTCTTCTTGGACCCTCCGTACCCTGGCTACAACGTCGACGTCGGCGAGGGTGACTTCGACGAGGAGCGCTTCTACAACACCCTCAAGTCGCTCAAGGGTCGCTGGCTCATGACGTATGGCATCCGGGGGAAGTTGCCCGGGATGCTGAAGAGCTCCGGCTTCGTGGTGAAGCGCATCCGGACGCCTCGCACCATCGCCGCCATGCGCGGCGTGGGCGGCTCCTCCGTGCTGACGCAGTTGCTCGTCTCCAATTACGAACTCGCCGCGAAGGCGCTGGAGGGTGACGGCGACTTCGCCGTGGACGACTGGCAGCCGGAGGATGCGCCCGGCATCGCCCCCTTCGTCACCACGACGTCACTCCTCAAAGGCGTCGCGCCCGATGACGAGCGGTACGTCCTGGGTGTTGTCCTGGAGCCGGAGACGGTGGACGCGCAGGGCGACATCTACTCCGCCGCGGAGATTCGCCAAGCCGCGCACCGCTTTCTCGAGGAGTTTGGCGGCCTGGGCCTCATGCACCAGATGCGCGTCAACGGCCACGTCAAGGTTCTGGAGAGCTACCTAGCCCCCGTCGACTTCAACCTGGGAGAGGTGCAGGTGCGCAAGGGCACGTGGCTCTTCGCCGTGCGCGTCCTCTCCGACGAACTCTGGGGCCGGGTGAAGGACGGACAGCTGACGGGCTTCTCTATTGGGGGCACCGCGCGCCGCCTCCCGGAGGCCTCACCGGCCACCGAGACGCCCCCTTCCGAAACCCCTGCCGCTGAGCCCCAGCCGGAGGCCGCATGACGAGCACCAGCCAAGGCCCCGCCTCCGTCCACCGCCTCGTCGACATGGTGGTGGAGGAGGTGTCCCTCGTGGACAGGGCCGCCAACAAGCACCGCTTCCTCCTCGTGAAGAGAGACGACATGCACGACGCCCCCCAGGACACCGCGCACGCTGAGGCCGCCAGCAGCACCGCCTCGGACACCTCCAAGGCCGAGGACGCCCTCCTCACCGCTGCCCAACAGGCCCTCGAAGCAGTGACAGCACTCGTCGAGGCGCTGACCTCCACCGACGGCATAGACGGTGTGCGCGTGGTGGAGGTGGCCCAGCACCTGCGCGCGCTCGCCGACGCCCTGGAAGAGGACGAAGACGACTCCGAGGACGAGGAGGATGTCGAGGCGCGCGCCAAGGCCGCCAACCCCGCGCCGGCTCCTCAGCCGGCTCCGCCCGCGCCCGCGCCGAGCCCCGACGCCTCCGGCGTCATGGAAGGCCTGACGAAGCTCACCGACGCCGTCCGCGCACTGGAGGGCTCCGTGAAGGAGCAGCACCAGCGACTGGGACGCGTGGAGAAGCAGCACGGCCTGCCCAACAGCAGCACCCCCGCGGAGCGCCCGCCCAAGCCCCCCGTCGAGGACGTCGGCTGGCCCCTCGATCTCAACAAGCCCCTCAACCGGGAGAGCGTCGACAAGGCCCTCTCCTTCCACGACGTCTGACGTCCCACCCGCCCCCAGAAAGCCTCAACGCCGAAGGAAGCCCTCATGAGTCGTATCGATAACCGTGCCCTCTTGGAGAAGGCCGACCTGGCCCTCGCCGACCTCACGGCGGGCGGCGGCATTCTCCAGCCCGCGCAGGCGCAGAAGTTCATGCGCCTGCTCATCAAGCAGTCCGTCCTGTTGCAGCAGTGCACCGTCGTCCCCATGGCTGCCCCCAAGCAGCAGTTCTCCAAGCTGAAGTTCGGCAGCCGGATTCTGCGCCCCGGCCAGGAGGCCACCGCCGTCCCCGCTGCGCAGCGTGTGAAGCCCGACCTCTCCCAGGTGGAGCTCGACGCCAAGCTCTTCAAGGGCGAAGTCAGGCTCAGCGACGAAGTGCTCGAAGACAGCATCGAGCGCGGCGAGCTGCGCCAGACGCTCATGGAGATGCTCGCGGACGCCATCTCCAGGGACATGGAGGAGATTCTCGTCAACGGGGACACGGCCTCGGCGGACCCTTTCCTCGCCACGATGGATGGCGTGCTGAAGCAGGCCACCAGCAACGTCGTCGACGCGGCCGGCGCGCCCATCAGCAAAGACGTCCTGGGAGACTTGCTCAAGTCGCTGCCCTCGGAGCACCTGCGCGACAAGGGCAGCATGGGGTTCCTCTTACCAGCGTCGACGCGGACCTGGACTTCCGCAGCACGCTGGCGGAGAGGGCCACGGCTGTCGGCGACAAGTTCCTCGAGGGCGATGCGCCGGTCCTCTACTCGGGCGTCCCGGTGCGGCCGATTCCTCTCTGGCCGGAGAATCTCGGTGCGACGAATGACCGCACGGCCATCCTGCTGACCAATCCCAAGAACATCCACATCGGCATCTGGCGGCAGATTCGCATCGAGTCGGCGCGCGACATCTCCGAGGGCACGCTGAAGGTGGTGGCCACGCTGCGCTTCGACGCGAAATTCGCCGAGGAGTCCGGCACGGCCAAGGCCATCAACGTGCAGTTGTGAGGCTCACCATGGACAACACCTATCTCGTCCGACTCAAGGCCTACGACGCGCGCCGGGGCCACGTGCTGCGGCGCTACACGTATGCCGGAATCAAATTCCAGGAGGAACGCGGGTGGTATCGAGTAGAGAAGCCAGTGGCGGACTACCTGCGCACCGTCCACCAACTGACCGGCGACACCTACTCGCCGCTCGCCTTCGACGTATGCACGGAGGCCGAGGCGAAGTCCCTCGACGCCACCGAGGCCGACGAGGCCCGCGTGAAGCGCAGCGCCAGCGACGAGCTGAAGCTGAGTGCGGCGCGGCCCGCCGGCACGCTGACGACGGAGGACCTGCCGAAGGCCAGCGAGGAGAAGGACACGCGCCGCGGCAAGCGGGAAAAGGACTGACGTGTACGCCACGGTGGCCGACATGCGCGCCGAGGGCGTCACACCGGCCATGGCGGGTGACACCCGCCTGGCCGTCCTCCTGGAAGAGGCCACCCGCACCATCGACAAGGTGACGGGGTGGCACTTCGAGCTGCGCTCGGCGACATTGCACCTCGACGGGCGCGGCACTCCGTCCCTCTGGCTGCCGGCGCCGCCCATTCGCCTCTACCGCCTGGCGCTCCACGGGGAGGATGTGTCCTTCTCCAGGGAGCACCTGGTGGTGGTGGGTGCCCCGGTGGGCCCAGGCTTCGATGGGCCACGCCTCACCTTCCGCCATGGCCGTGTCTTCCCGCGCGGCGAGGGCAACGTCACGGTGGGCGCGCGCTGGGGCTACACCGAGGCGGACGAAACGCCGGAGGGGCGCACGCCGCTCGCCATCCGCCGCGCCTGCATGCTCCTCGTCCTGCGCAGCCTCTCGCCGCTGGCGGACGAAGCCTCATTGGAGGAGCGCACGCGCTGGCGAGTGGTCGAAGAGAGGACGCGCGAGCAGAGCTACCGACTCGACAGTGTCCGCCCCGCTGCGCGGCTTCTCACGGGAGAGCCGGAGGTGGACGCCCTCCTCGCCCCCTACGTGAAGTCCTCGCTGCCCGGAGCCGCCTGATGAGGGGCAGGCTTGTCTACCCGTTCTTGGCGGAGCTGCACCGCTTGGACACCGCCGCCATGACGGGGCCCGGCCCAGGGCCCCATGCCAGCGGGTACGACGCGGACTTTCGCGAGCCGGTGCTGGTGGACGCGGACGACGACGGCTTGGCCGAAGCCTTCCGTCGCGAATTTCCGCCCGTGCGTGTCCCCTGCCAGGTGGAGCCGGATGCCTTTGAGTCATTGCGCATGACTCCTTCCGGCAACAGCCCCAGGACGAGCTTCGAACTCGTCTTCCACTTCCGCGACTTGGAGCGCCTCGGCCTCGTCGACGCGGCCACGGGCGACGCCCTCATCCGCCCCAGCGACAGGCTGGGGGCCCTCTACGACGTCACGGGCGCACTCGTGCAGGCCGTGAGGACGCCTCCCGGGCTGTACGTCACGGAGGCGCGCCCCACGGGCTTCGGACTTCACCGCCGGAGGCCTCGCAGAAACCTCCTTCTCGTCACCTTCAACGACAGGCCCCAAGCCCGAGGACTCGCATGAAAGCACTGCTACTCACCTCTCTTCTCGCCACCGCCCTACTCACCCGCTGCCGCGCGCCGGACGGGTGCGCGCCGGTGCCCACGCGCTGCGCCGGCAATGTCGCCGAAATCTGCAACGGCGACGGCAACTGGCAGGTGCTCGCCGACTGCGACGCCGTCAGCGAGCACAGCAACGCCGCCTTCACCTGCGCCTACGTCAACGAGGAGGGCGTCGCCGGCCACACGTGCCTGCCCACCACTGTGGACGCCGGCACCGTCGACGCGGGTGTCACTGAAGGAGGTGCCCTGTGAAGGGCTACCTCCAGTCTCTTCCGGGCGTGGGCACCCTATTTCAGCGCGGCGAGATTCAACCAGCCGAGGTGTGGGCCTTCTACCAGCACATGCAGTCGCGCCTGCGCACCAAGACGGCGCGCAAGTCGGACTCCCTTGAAATGCAGTTGGCGGCCGAGGCGCTGCAGCGCATGGGCATCCTCGACAGGCAGCGCTTCCTGGAGAAGTACGCCACCACCGTGGGCCGCACCCTCTACCTGCCCTTCGAGGTGAGCGTGCCGAAGGGGGGCTGGGATTTGTGGGCCCAGGTGGTGGTGTGCGTCCACGAGCACCAGCACGTCGTCCAGCACGACGAGGAGGGCCCCAGCTACGAGCTGGCCTACCTCACCAGCGCCGCAGCGCGCGCCCGCTACGAGGCCGAGGCGTACACCTGCAACCTGGAGCTGCACTACTGGCGCTACGGCAGCCTGCCCGCCGTGCGCCCCATCGCCGAGGGCCTCAAGCACTACGGCTGCCGGCCGGAGGACGTGGAAGTCGCCGCCCACACCCTGGCCCTCACCTCGGTGTCCGTCCGCCACGGCGCGGTGGTGAGTGAGGCCACGAACGTGGCCCTGGAGTGGCTCAACTCGCACGTCCCCCACCTGCGGGCCAAGCAGGGCTGAGGCGTCCATGGCCGTCTCGCGCACCGGGGACTGGGAACGTGCCCGCCAACTGCTGGCGGCGGGCTCGTCACGCCTTGAGGGTGCGCTCCAGACGGCGCTGCGCCAGGAGGCGCACGCCCTGCGCAAGGAGGTGGTGCAGGGCCTCACCCAGCAGGCGCCGGGTGGAGAGCCGCTCCGCCCGCCTTCGCCCCTCACGCTCGCGGCGCGCCAGCTCGCCCGATTCAACGGGACGAAGTCCCTCCTCGTCTCGGGCGCGCTACGCAACTCAATCAGTGTCGTCGTGGAGGGCGACGAGGCCTTCATCGGCGTGTCGCGCACCGCGAAGAGCCCGGACGGCGAGTCCCTCGTCGACGTGGCGCATCTGCAGGAGTACGGAGGCCCGCCCGTCGTCATCCCCATGACGCCGCGAATGCGGCGCTTCCTCTTCGCGCTGCTGCGCCGGGCCGGCCTGGCCGGCGAGTCGCGTAACAGCGGCAGGGGGCGCGGCGTCATTGTGACGCAGACGCCAGCGCGCCCCTTCCTGCGGCCAGCCTTCGCACGGTTTCGCCAGGGCGCCAGCCGCCGCTTCCTCGCGCGCGTCGCGAAAGAGCTGGGCCTCGGAGGGCCCGGGTAATGGCCCTCCCCACCCTCACCTCCGTGACGCCCTCCTCGGGGCCCACCAGCGGCGGAGACATTCTCCGCCTCGCCGGCACTGGCTTCGCCGCGCGGGTGGCCGTGCGCCTGGGAGGAGTGCCCGCCGAAGTACTGTCGCTTCGTGTGGAGGTGGGCACTCACTTCGCGGACGTGAGGACGCCGGCCCACGCGGTGGGCACCGTCGACGTCGAGGTGTTCAACCTCTCCGCGGAGGGCAGCCCCATCCCAGGCGAGGCCGCTGTCCTTGCAGGCGCGTACCGCTACCTGCGCCCTCGTGTTGCGAAGGAAGCGGACCTCACCCGCCTCGTGCGCACCTTGCTGCGCGAGCTGAAGCGCCAGGTGGTGGCCAACGTCAGCGCCAGCGTCTCCGTCGACTACGACGACTCGGTGGCCGACGGACTCAACGTCATCGCCATGGCCGCGCTGCCCTCCGTGGTGCTGTCAGGCCCCACGATGCGCGAGAGTCGTCGCTACTCCACCAACGTCTTGCACGAGGACGTCGTGCAGGGTCCCTCCGGCGCGGAGCTGGTGCGCAGGCGCCCCGCGTACACGGTGGACTTGGCCTTCACCCTCACGGTGGCCTCCGAGCGCACCGCCGAGCTCTTCAACCTCATGGCCGCTGTGGCCACCTTCCTGAACCGTAACCGCTGGCTGGCCATGCCGAGGGACGCCGAGGACGCCTCGCGCGGCACCGTCCGCTGGGAAATGGACGCGGACGGCGAGGTGCGCACGCAGCTCGGCAGCCGCGACGACGTGCGCGCCTTCACCTGGGGCTTGGTGGTGCGCGGCTTCGACGTGGACTCGGGCCTGCCCCTCGACCTCGGCAAGGCCGTCGCCGGGACGCACCTCGAAACGGACTCTCTCTCTGGAGGCACCTCATGAGTGTCACCCTCACCAACGCCCTGGGCAGGCTCGTCACCTTCCTCCTGCCCCATGAGTCGTACTGCGTCGCGCGCGGCGAGTGCGCCTGCGGCGTGCAGCCAGGCCGTGGCGGCCGACGCCTGCCCTCCTCCCTCACCCTGGCCACGGGTGTGTCGCTGGAGGACGTGCCCGAAGCCGCTCTCTGCGTGCCCGCGGTGGCTGCTTCCATTCGCCGCGGCGAAGTCGCCCTGAAGCGGCAAGCCCCCACGGCCCCGTCGTCGTCGCCACCCTCTGCCGCGCCGGAGGTGTCGGCGCGCGCGTCCCGCAAGAAGCGAGGTGCCTCATGAGTCGTGAGTTGCTGTCATCGAAAATCGTGGTTGAGGAGGAGGAGCCGCGCGTCCGTGGCATTCCCTCCGCGCCCACCTCCGTGGCCGGCGCCGTGGGCCTGGCGGAGCGCGGCCCCATCGGACAGGCGGTGCTGTGCACCTCCTTCGAGGAGTACCAGGCCACCTTTGGCGGCTTCACGCCGGACGCCGACCTGCCCCTCGCCGCCATGGGCTTCTTCGAGAACGGAGGGACTCACCTCTGGGCGGTCCGCACCGCCCACTATGAGGACGTCTCCGATTCCGAGTCGCACACGGCCGCGCCTGCTGCGGCGGCCCTCACCACGGGCGGTGGGCCCACGCCCGCCGTCGTACGCGGCACCTTGCGTCCCCCCTTCACCCTGGCCAACGGCCAGCGCCTGGAGGTGTCCGCCAACGGCGCCGAGGCGGTGGACGTCGTCTTCTCCGGCACCGCGGCTTCCGTCTCCGCGGGCCGCCCCGGCTCCTACACCCTCACCGCCGGGCAGTCGCTCCGGGTGCGCGTCGACGACGGCCGGGACGTCTTCATCCCCTTCAGCGAGGAGGACTTCGGCGACATCACCCAGGCCACAGCCCAGGAGGTGGCCGCCGTCCTCAACGCGGGACTCATCGGCGGACGCGCCACTGTGGAGGAGGGTGTTCTGAGAATCGCCAGCGACACCCAGGGCGCCTCCAGCCGCCTGGAAGTGGGCGACGCGGTGGCCAACACCGTCTTCGGCTTCGCGGGCGGCCCGCAGGTGGGGAGCGGCAACGTCCAGAAACTGCGCGCCGTCGAACTGGCGGAAGTCCGCGCCCTCGTGGAAGCGGCGGTGGCGGGCGTCCGTGTGGCCCCCTCCTCCCTGGGAGCCCTGCAGTTGCTCACCCAGTCCTCGGGGCCTGGCGCCTCCTTGCGCGTGCAGGGAGACGCGGGCTCCGGCCTCGGACTCGACGCGCTCCTGCACATGGGCGACGCCTCCGGCGCCACCGACGTCCTCCACCTGGAGGCGAAGGACGCGGGCGCCTACGCCAACCGCCTCGAGGTGGAGGTGCGGCCCCCGACGAATGGCGCTCCCGAAACCTTCGACGTCCTCGTCCTTGAGGACGGCGCCTACCGCGAGTCCTTCCCCAACCTCTCCTCGGCCCGGGGCGACGCACGCTACGTCGAGCGCGTCCTCAATGACGAGCGCACCGGCTCCACCTACGTCCGGGCCTTCATGGTGCAACCGGACGCGATTCCGGACGTGCAGACGGTGACGCTCGCGGGCGGTGCTGACGGCCTCGTCGGCCTGGACGACACGGACTTCATCGGCTCCGAGGCCGGCCGGAGCGGCCTTTTACGCGCTCGACGAAGTGCAGGACCTCTCCCTCCTTCTGGTGCCCGGGCGCGCCACGCCCGCCGTCCACAACGCCATGGTGCGCTACTGCGAGATGGCGCGCGACGGCTTCGTCTTCGCCGTCCTCGACTCGCCCGCGAGCTACAGCGCCACAGACATCGTCTCCTACGTCTCGCAGGAGGCCGCCCTCGAAGGGCTCTCTGAGCACGCGGCCCTCTACTGGCCCCGCGTCAAGGTGCTCAACCCCGCGCGCGGCGTCTTCGGCAACCTCGAGCAGCTCGTCGTCCCGCCCTCCGGCATCATCGCCGGCGTCTTCGCGCGCAACGACGGCGCGCGCCCCGGTGGTGTGTATGAGGCTCCCGCAGGCATCGAGGCCGGGCGCATGTTCGGCGTCCTGGGCTTCGAGTCCAAGGAGTGCCTTGACGAGAAGAAGCGGGACATCGTCTACCCCCGCCGCATCAATCCGCTCACCACCGGGCCCGGCCTGCCGCGCTTCATCGACGGCAGCCGCACGCTGAAGGCCAGCGGGAACTTCCCCTACGTCGCCGAGCGGCGCGGGGTGTCCTTCATCGAGCGCAGCCTCAAGTCGGGGCTGCAATTCGCCCGGCACCGCAACAACACCGAGGGGCTGCGCGCCCAGGTGCGGCGCTCCATCGCCACCTTCCTCCTCGCGCAAATGCGAAACGGCGCCTTCCGCAGCCAGGAGCCCGCCAAGGCATTCTTCGTCGACGTCTCGGACGCCCTCAACCCACCGTCCGTCGTCTTCGCCGGCAAGCTGGTGGCGCGCATCGGGCTCGCCACCAACAAGCCCGCCGAATTCATTGTGCTTCGCATCGCCCAGGACACCCGCACCCTCGAAGCCGCGCTGGCTTCGGCGGGCGCGTGAGGAGCCTCTCCATGGCCATCATTGGACAGCCACGTAGCTTCCATAAGCGTTTCAAGTTCCTCGTCGAGATTGACGACGTCGGGCACGCCGGCTTTCAAAAGTGCTCCGAGCTGTCCGTCGAGGTCGCCAACGTCCAGTACTTCGAGGGCGGCAGCCTCATCCCCAACAAGAGTCCGGGGCGCCTCACCTTCAGCGACGTCACCCTCGAGCGCGGCGCCACGCAGGACCACGAGCTCTTCGACTGGTTCCTCTCTGTCGTGGACACCTCCAGCGGCCTGGGCCTGCCGGACATCGGCTACAAGCGCAACCTGGACGTCGTCCAGCAGGATAGGGACGGCACCACGCTGCGCCGGTGGAGTCTCTCCCGCGCGTGGCCCGTGAAGTTCATCGCCGGTGAGTGGGACAACGAGTCAGACGAGAACGTCATCGAGTCGGTTACTCTCACGTATGATTTCTTCGAGCTCGCTGAGTGACCTGCCGATACTCAAAGTCAGAGGACTCAATGGGACTACTTCCCCAATCGATCAGAGCCCCATCGAACTCGAGGTAAGTCAAGAGAAGCTGATTCACTGCCGTGTAAATCCGCATCTCCACTTCATGCACTTGCCTCCACGCCTCACGATTCTCTCGGAAATACTCCGGCCTCAAAATCCTCCCCTGGTGGAGCAGCTTGTTTCGACTCTCAATCGCCCATCGGTCCTCCCTAGACAACTCAATACCCAATGCACGAAACGGAAGTGTCAGCTTGGCCGCATTGGTAGGACTATTGAGTCCCCGAAGCCTCGCAACGATCACATCTCTTTGCTCTTTCGACCACCCATCATCGTACTCCGTAATCAGTGCCTCCATCGCCCGGGAGAGTTTTCCCCAAGCGTCTACAGGCAAGAGCTTTGGATATTCACAAAGCCCCTTCCTCATGAGGACATCGGTCAAGCTCTCCAGGGCCACCGACAAGAGCGCACCTCGCATTTCCATTGGCGCTCCAGAAAACCACAGCAAGTACGAAATGGGCGTCTCAAGCGGCGGTTCTATAAGAAATCGCTCCACAACCCTTGACAACACCTCTTCCTCGAGGGGCTCTCTGTCGTCAGCAAAGCCGAGTTTGAGGCGCGCTTGCCCCCATCCAAGCCAGTCTGATGGAATAGGGTGGAAAATATTCCCAATTCTATCCTGCCCCTTGAACCAGTCCGCCCGAATCAGCTCTCCGTCTGCCCCCAACTGAAGGGCGCAGCTGTCGCCAGAGAGCCACTCTCCAATCAAATAAGACAACACTTGGCGCACACGAAATACGAGGGCAATAAACTCATCCCCGCCCATGCCCACATCGCGGGTCTCCAGGACAAGGCACTTCCCCTCATCCAGCGCCACAACATCAAGCGAAATCCCAGAAACCCTCAGTGAGAGCCGTGCTCTCGCACGAAATCCCCTGCGCGAATCTACGATGCCAGATGGGAAGCACACCCGCTTCGCCAACTCCCTTGTTTTGACGTAAACACGAAAAACCTTGGGTTCGACACCCTCTTTTTCCGCCACAGATAATGTCACGGAGACAGCCACACCGGAAACGCCCTGACCACTCGTATTCCTAGTCGCCTGAGGCTGATGCAGCACCAAAGCCCCAAGCCGAGTGCGCAGCGCAAGACTCTCCGCTCGAAGTTCCTCGAGCAAAGAGAAGTCGAGCCGACCATCATGCGTGGCAGACCATCGGCAGTCGGTCGTCACCGAGACCTTGGCGCCTTCAATCCAGCCGCTTTGACCCCATGCCTCCAAATTCACCAACTCGGGGACATCGGCAAGCACCTTCCGCACATCTATTTCTCGCATCTCCATGTATCCCGCCTCCCCTAAGCGACATCAAACACGCATCACCACGTTAACCGTACCTTCCCACCTCGTTTATCGTGACCGATGCCGGCTTCAAGTGCCAAGCATACCAGGAGCATCATATTCCGTTGCCCACGACCAACTCTCAAATGAGAAGGCGCAAAGCCGCGGCTCTCCCTGCCTCATCCGATCTAAAATGACTGAATTCGGGCCACTACTGAGTACTTCGCGACGGAGGACATAGTCTCGAGGTGGTCGTGGCTCATGACGCACTCAAGCGCTGAGCGACAGAAACACCATGTCCCCGATTTGCCGTCCGAAGCCTTTGTCCTTCCCGGAGGAAGGACATGGCGAACATCATCTCATGCCCCTCGGGGCTGACGGGCCGCATCCGCGGCATGAAGGTCCGGGAAGAGCGCGTCCTCGCGGACAGGAAGCTGGCGAAGAGCGGCGGCCAGGTGGACGAGTTGCTCTCCGCGTGCTGGGAAGAGCTGATGGAGGCGGGCCCCTACGCCTTCGCCGCTGGGAAGGTGGATTGGGGCCAGGTGCTGCAGGGAGACCGCTTCTTCGCCCTCCTTCAAGTGCGCGTCCACACCTACGGCCCCGAGTACGTCTTCGCCGTCCCCTGCCAGAATGCCGCCTGCCGCGCCCGCATCGACTGGGAGCTGGATTTGACGCAGCTTCCGGTGCGCGTCCTCTCCGACGCCAGCCGCGCGGCCTTCATGGCCGGCAACCGCTTCGAGACGAGCCTGCCCGACGCCGGCAAGCGCGTGCGCTTCAAGCTTCTGACGGGTGAGGATGAGCGGCGGCTGCCGCAGCTCCAGCGCGCGGCGCCGGAGAAGCTGTTGTCCTCCGTCCTCGCCTACCGGGTACTGGACGTTGACGGCGTGGACGCGCGCGACAAGCGGCGCTTCCTCGAGGACTTGAGCCTGCGTGACGCGGACTTCCTCGTCGACGAGTTTGACGCCGTCGACTGCGGCGTGGACACCACCCTCGAAGTCGAGTGCCCCGAGTGCCTCATGCGCCAGGAGGTGGAGCTCCCTTTCGACCGGGGCTTCTTCCTTCCGGGGAAGCAGCGGACGACGAGGCGCCGGGAGCGCTCCACCTCTTCCCCAGCGTGACGCTGGAGACGTGGCGCGAGGGCCTCTTCCAGTTGTGCTGGCACCAGCACGGCGGCAGCGGCCTCGCAGCTCCCCTCGGTGACGCATTGGAGCTGCCCACTTCGGACAGGGACTGGCTCGTCGAGCGAATGGGCCAGCAGCGCGCCCACGAGGCGAAGGCGTTGGAGAAGGCCGCGAAGCGGAGGTAGCGCGTGCTCAACAACCTCGGCCTGGGCTTCGTCTTCACAGCACGGGACCTGGCCTCTGGCACCTTTCAGGGAGTGGAGCGCAACTTCATGAGCCTGGACAGGCGCGTGGGGTTGGGCACCGCACGCATTGAAGGGGCCTTCCAGCGGCTCGGCGTCGCCATGGCCCTCTTCACGGCCGGCGCCGTCACCATCGGCGCTTCGCTGTCCCTGGCCAACGCCGCTGGCCAATTCGAGCAGGCCGTAGCGGGCGTGGCCGCCGTCTCCGGTGCCTCGGCCGAGGTGCTTGGGCATCTGCGTGACGCGGCCATCAAGGCGAGCCTCGCCACGCAGTTCACCCCCACCGAGTCCGTGCTGGGCCTGCGCGAGCTCACCCAGGCCGGCTTCAACGCCGGCGAGGCCATGAAGCTGCTGCTGCCCGTACTCGACTTGGCCGGCGGCTCCCTCGGGGAGTTGTCTCCCCAGGCCGCCGCGGGCTTGGCCTCCCAGGCGATGAAGGCCTTCGGTATCTCCGTGGACGGCGCCGCCCTCTCCGTGGACCAGATGCTCCAGGCCGTCAACGTCTTCGCCCTCAGCGCGAATGAGTTGCCTCTGGCTCTCGGAACCGCCGCGCGCGGTGCGCAGGCCCTCAACCAATCCCTGCCCGAGACGCTCATCGCCCTCGGCCTCGTGAAGAATGTCGTCCCCGGCGTGGAGCGTGCTTCCACGGCGGTGGCCGTCGCGATGGAGCGCATGGCCGACCCGCAGGTGCAGAAGCACCTGCGCAGCTTGGGCGTTGCTGTCACCGACTCCAGCGGCAACTTCCTCAGCTTCCTCGGCATCCTCGACAAGCTGGCCCCCGCCCTCAGCCGCATGACGGAGGCGCAGCGCAGCGCCTTCCTGCTGAAGGCGTTCGGGCGCGAAGCGTTGGGCGGCGTGAATGCCATCCTCACACAGTTCACCAACGGCATCCGCAAGGACACCGGCGAAGTCGTCCGTGGCGCCGCGGCCCTCAAGTACCTGCGCGATGAGTTCGAGAATGCGGGCGGCACAGCCACGAAGTTCCGCGAACAGATGCTCGACACCTTCCAAGGCCAGCAGACGCTGCTGG
Organism: Myxococcus qinghaiensis; assembly: GCF_024198215.1. Lineage (GTDB taxonomy): Bacteria > Myxococcota > Myxococcia > Myxococcales > Myxococcaceae > Myxococcus > Myxococcus qinghaiensis. The sequence goes on along the minus strand of NZ_JAKCFA010000004.1, from coordinate 523,151 downwards.
CCGGCAACATGGAGACGCTGGCCATCGTCCTCGGGGAGCCCTTCTCCCAAGTCTTGAAGCCCCTCGTCACCCTCGTCGCCAGCGCGGTGCAGCAGGTGCTGGGTGTCTTCCAGGCGTTGCCCGCCCCGGTGAAGCGCGCCTTCGCAGCCTTCGCGCTCGGAGCTGGCGGCATCATCGCCCTTGTCGGCGCCGTCATCGCCGCGAAGGTGGGCCTGGCGCTGCTGGTGGTGGGCCTCAAGGTGCTGGGCCTCACGCTGGGCGGCCTCCTGGCCACGGTGCTTCCAGCCGTGGCCGCTGTCGTCCTCCTGGGCGTCGCCGTGGCCGGCCTCGCCTACGCCTTCCGTCACAACCTCGGTGGGCTGGGCGACGTCGCGCGGCGTGTGCAGGAGCAGGTGACGCTCGCCTTCCGCGGCCTCGTTCAGCTCTTCGAGGACGGCGGCTTCTCCGGCGCCGTGAGGGAGGAGCTGAGCCGCGCTGAGAATGCCGGGCTGAAGGACTTCCTCATCAACGTCTACCTGTGGGGCCATCGCATCCACAGCTTCTTCTCGGGCCTCGCCGACGGCTTCTCCTCCGGACTCGAAGCCGCGCGCCCCACCCTCGAGTCCTTCCAGGCGACGCTAGGGCGGGTGGGCGAGGCGCTGGGCTTCCTCTCCGAGAGGGACGACACGGCCACAGCAGCGGCGAAGTTCGCGGCCTTCGGCGACGCGGGGGCCACGGTGGGCCGCGCCCTCGCCCGCGTCTTCGACTTCGTTGTCATGGGCATGACGGCCGGTGCAGAGGTGGCGGAAGGCCTGGCGGGGCAATGGCACTACATGAAGGCCGGCGTCGACGTCCTCCTGGGCAGCCTGGCGCACCTGGGCCGGGTCCTCGGCGGGGCACTCTCGGGCCTCTTTGGCACCACCTCCGCTGTGCAGCAGGGCAGCAGTGGGTGGACGCTCATGGGGGAAGCCATTGGGTTTGCCATCGGCAACATCACCACCGTCGTGGGCGTGTTGGTGTCCGCCGTCTCCCTCGTGGTGTCGGTGGTGGGGGGCATCCTCAACGCGGCCCTGGCGGCCTTCTCCGGCATCGTCGACGTCTTCTGGGGCGTGGTGTTGACGCTGAGCGGAGCCCTCACCGGCAACTGGGCCGAGGCGTGGACGGGCTTGAAGCTCATCGTCTTCGGGGTGGTGGACGCCATCTCCGGCGTCCTCTTGGAGTTGGTGAGCGCCATCCTCGGCGTCGTGGACGCCGTGGCGAGCCTCTTCGGCAAGGACACCGGCCTCCAGCAGGCGCTGCGGACGGCCCGGCTTACCCTCCACCGGGACTTGTCCGTCGCCTTCGGCCTCGAGGACTCCCTCGGCTCGGCCCCGGCGCCCGTCGCCTCCACGGCCTCCACCTCGCCGGTGGACTGGCCCTTGGAGTCCTCGTCCATGCCGGCGGTGGCGGCCCTCCAGGCCTCGCTGCCCCAACCCGAGGTGCTCTCTTCGCAGCCGGACGCGCCTCCCGCCGCGCCCGTCCTCGTCAGCGTGCAGGTGGACGGAGAGGTGCTTGCCCAGGCCACGGCGCGCGCCGAGAGGGACGCCGCCTCCCGCAGCTTCTCCCCCATGGCGTCTTACTGAAAGGCAGGCCCCGCGTGTCCTTCGCTGCTGGCCTCGCCCGTCCTCCTCGCTGCGTGCTGGTGAATGTTCTCACCGGCGAGGCCATGGAGTGCCTCTTCAACCCCACGCAGCTCACCGAGAAGTGCCAGGTGAATTGGAACCGCCTGGCCGTGCCGGGCCTCTCCCACCAGGTGCTCCAGTTTCAGGGCACCTCCAACCGGCAGCTCTCGGGCGTGGAGTTCTACCTGGACGCCTTCTTCGCCTCCCAGCAGGCCGACACGTCCAACATCATGGCGTTCCGCGGATTCCTGCGCGCGCTCACCGTGCCTCCGGCAGGTACCGAGGGTGTGCTGGCGACAGCGCCGCCGCGTGTCCTCGTCCTCTGGCCCGGCCTCCTCACCGTGGAGTGCGTCGTCGCCAGCGTGGAGTTCCAGTACCGCCAACTCGCCGTCGACGGCCGCGTCCTCGTCTACACCGCCACCGTCACCTTCGAGGAGGTGCTGGACACCCGCGTCACCTCCGAGCAGCTCCGCCAGGAGGTGCCGTAGTGGCCCCTCACGCCGGCAGCCGCTACTCCTTCTCCCTCGGCCTCCGGGACGAGGCCGGCCGCCTCTTCCTCACCGAGAGGGTCCCCTACGGCTTCCAGCCGCACGCGGACACGCGCGTCCACCTCGTCGCCCAGGGCGACTCCCTCTGGGGCCTCGCCGGCCGGTACTTCGCGCCACTCCCGCGCGCCTGCGGCTTCTGGTGGGCGATTGCGGACTTCCAGCCGGAGCCCATCATCGACGCGACGCTGGAGCTGGAGACCGGGCGGCGCGTCTACATCCCCTCGCTGCGCGTCCTCACCGACGTCATCCTCAGCGAGCAGCGGCGGAGGGCCAGCGAGTGACGCGGCCCCTCGACAGGACTGCGCCTGGCGTGCGCCTCACGCTGCTGACACACGAGCGGGCCCGCAGCGGCGAGCCCCTCTCCCTTGAGGGTCGCGTCCTGGGTCTCACCTTCGAGGACAGCGCGACGAAGGCCGACAAGCTGTCCCTCCAGTTGGACAACTTCGACCTGGCCCTCTTCGACAGGGCGGAGCTGGTGGGCGGCACGGTGCTGGAGGTGTCCTGGGGCTACCCGGGGCTCATGGCTCCTCCGCGGCGAGTTGTGGTGAAGAAGCTGAAGGGCTTCCAGGTGCTCACCGTCGAGGGACAGGCCCTCAGCGCCCTCATGCACCGCGAAGCGAAGACGCGCACCTGGAAGGGCAAGACGCGCGCCCAGGTAGTGCGCGAGGTGGCCGCCGAGCACGGCTACGAGGAGGACTCCGTCCACGTCGAGGACACCGGAGAGTCCTTCGACACCATCCACCAGGCCGGGGAGACGGATGCGCGCTTTCTCCGGCGCCTGGCCGCGCGGGAGGAGTTCCAGTTCCACGTCGACGACAAGGGCCTCACCTTCGGTCCGCGCAACCAGGCCGCAGCGCCCACCCATGTGCTGTGGTGGTACGCCGACGCGGGCCGGGGCGACGTCCTTTCCGTAAACGTCGAGTCGGAGCTGGGCCGCCGAGTGGGCAAGGTGGACGTCCGCGGCCGGGACGCCATGGCCAAGAGAAACCTCGAAGCCCAGGCGAGCAGTGGCACCGTGGAGCGCACCACCCTCGCGGACTTCCTCGAGGTGGTGGACAAGCGCACGGGCACGACGTCGCTGCAGCTTCGCAACAGCACCACCAGCGTCCAGCCCACCTCGGCATCTACACCTGCCCAAGCCCAGCGCGAGTCCGAGGCCCGCTTCCGACGCGCGGAAGCCGGCACGCTGAAGCTGTCCCTCCAAGTGGTGGGCAACCCCAGCTTGCGCGCGAAGTCCGTCGTGGAGGTGCGCGGCATCTCCAGCTTCCTGTCCGGGAAATACTACGTCACCGAGGCGAAGCACGTCCTCTCCTCCTCCGGCTACACCACCGACTTGAAGTTGTCGCGTGACGGCACGGGGCAGCGTCAGCAAGCCAGCGCCGAGAAGCAGGGCCAGCCCCAGGGCGGACAGCCCAACAGCAGCGCACCCGAGACGACTGGGGCACTGAAGGAAGTCGAGGCATTCGAGCGGGACACCGGCACCCGGTACATCGAGTACCGCCGTGACGGGCAACCCATCGGTGTCGAGGACCCCGAAGCCGGAATGAGTCTCCCCTGGTAGCGAGCCACCATGAGCACCTTCGACGACGACATCCTCTCCCATGACACCCGCCTGCTCGGCATGTACGTGGGCTACGTCACCAGCCGCGACGACGGGGAGCAGCTCGGCCGCGTCCGCGTGTGCATCCCCGGTGTCCTCGAGCCCGAGTCCGCCTGGGCCTGGCCCCTGGGCACCTCCGGGGGCGGCGCCAAGGACACGGGGTTCTTCGCGGTGCCGCACGTGGGCGCCGAGGTGGCTGTCTTCTTCAATCAGGGCGACGTCGACGCCCCCTACTACCTCAGCGCGCACTGGGGGAAGCCGGGCGGACAGAGTGAGGTGCCCGAAGAGGCCCAGGTGTCTCCGCCCGACAACCGCGTCCTCGCCACGCCCACCTTCCGCGTCGAGTTGGACGAGTCTGCGGGGAAGCGGAAGCTGAAGCTCACCAACCGGAAGACGGGCGACTGCCTCACCTTCGACGCTGAGGAGAACACCATCACCTTGGAGGCCACCACCGCCCTCACCCTGCGCGCGGTGGGCACCATCTCTCTGGAGGCGGCCCAGGTCACCATCGCCGGCCGCGTCGTCCGCCCCATCGCCGAGCCGATCTGAGGAAGCCCATGGCGCTGCCCATCTGCATCCACATCCCCCCGTTGCCCGAGGCGCCCACCCTCACTCTGCCCGGCGGCGCCACCCTGCAGCACCACCAGCTCCTGCAGGCCGTCCAGCCAGCGCTCGCGCCGCTCACGCCCCTCTTCGACATCATCGGCGCGGTGCTGGCCCTCGGCGAAGTCGTGAAGGCGATACCTGACGCGTTGGGCCCTCCGCCGGACCCGACAGCCATCGCCGCGGCCCTGCCGAAGCTGGCCGAGAAGGTGTCCAAGCTGCTCCGCCTCGTCCCCCAGCTCTCGGTGCCGTACACCGCGGTGGGAGTCATCGACATCGTCCTGGGCGAGTTGGGCCGTGCCCGTGGCCAGCTCATGCACCTGCAGCTGCGCCTGTCGAGCGTGGCACAGGCCCGGCTGCGCGCCGCCCAGCTTGGGGACGCGGGCCTGCTGGCGGTGGCTGGCTGCGCGGAGGCCAACGTCGCCCAGGAGGCCGCCAACGTCGGCAAGGCCCTGGCCGCCCTCTCCCAGCTCATGGCCCTCCTCAACGTCCTCCTCGGCCTGGTGGGCGGCCCCCAGGTGCCGGACTTCTCCAGCCTCGAGGGCAGCGCGTTGGAAGAGGCCATTGCGCCCCTCGACGCCATTGTCCGCACGCTGCAGCAGGTGCGCGCGGCCATCCCCATTCCGTGAGGAGGACACCTTGAGCCAGCAACCTCGGAATCTCCTCGTCCCCTTCCGCAGGGACAGGAAGCGGGACTTCGCCGTGGGCAGCGGGGCCGAGCTGCTCGCCTCAAAGGTGCGGCAGGTGCTGCTCACGGAGGGGGCGACGCCCCACTCCACCGGCGAGGTGCCCTGGCGCACCAGCTTCGGGGCCGGACTCTCACGACTGCGCCACGAGCGTAACGACACCGTACTGAAGGAACTCGCACGAGTGTACGTCCGCGACGCCCTCGCCCTTTGGCTTCCGAGTGTTCACCTAGTGCAACTTGATTTCGAGCAACAGGAGGCGACGCTATCGCTCCACCTGCGCGTACGCGAACGTCAAACAAGCGCAACAGTGACCATACCAACCCCTACATAGAGTCGTAAGGCATGTGCACAGCCTCGGTCGGCGAGTTCATGAAAACCCGATACCTTACAGCCCTGGGTCAGCAACAACCCAGACAGTTATGTGAGATTGAGGCTGGTGAGCGGAGATCTGGGCCACCAGACGACGGCCTAGCTCAAGCGGTCCTCGCATAGAGATCTTAATGCCGAACCGGACGTCTTGAGACCGCATGTCAGGACAATCGGCTGAAGAGGCCTCTCAGTGCCCCTCCCAACTCTCGAAGCGCGTCCGGCTCTCAATACCTGCTCCCTCCTTGTCAGATGTCCTTCATCAACCTACCGACGAGGCTTGCGCTGCTAGTCAATCTTAGCAAGGATGCGTACGCGACAGCCCACACACCTAGGGCTTCAAAGGAGGCAACTATGGATCGCTGCGCTTGGCTTCCCCTACTTGCACTATTGCTCAGTGGATGTGGCGTCACATTCTCAAACACTCCCGAGTTCAACAAAGGGCTTCCGGAAGACTTCAAGCGTCGAGTGCTCTGGAATGAGACTGACATCTTCAAGTACAACCTTGAGCAACTCGCCGGCCACGTCATCTACTCCAAGGCGAGCACCGGCGAATATGATCGCGGACCACGCCTCACCACGAGCGGGAAGTCCCCGACCTTCAAGCTCATCGACAATGGACAAGTATACCACTCCAAGATTGACAACGCCGCCAAAGCAGAGGGGAGCTACCTCGCATTCGCCGCCACCATGAGTAACGACCAGACAGCCGACGTTAGCATTATCGACACGGCACAAGTGCTCATCCCATACGAGGATGTCCCAGTAACTGACTTAGCCAAAATCTCGGAGACCAAAGCCCCACAGGGCGTTAAGCGCTATTACATCCAGGGGGTCCTCCTGGCCTCCGTGACCACTCGCTATGGAGCAACAATCAAGACAGATGCATCCGGAGTCGTCGGGAACACCTTCGGCGCCAAAGGCAGTGTCTTCAATGAACAGCAAACAGTCGGCCGCGACTTTCGAATTTCACTCCTGCTGATCGACATCGACCGGATGGCACTATTGAAGGCGGCTCCTCAGCTCAGCCCTCAGACGCCAGCAGATTTTCTCAAGGCGTCGCATGCCGATGGGTTCCATATCGAGAGAATCGTGGGGTTTGAGAGCGCAACTACTCCTGCCCAAGAGCAGAGTCCATGAACTCGCCCACGACGCATCAGAGTTCAAAATGCTGGCACACTCCCTTGCCACGCACGCTCACAATACTCGCAACAGCAACACTCGCGGCTTCATGCCTCGGCTCGAGGGCCACGAGCACTCCAATCGCCTCAACAACACCACCACGAGCCGATGTAGCGGAGGATGGCAAACTGGAGTACCTCTCCGACACGGACCCTGGCTATTCACTTCTCGAAGCTCTACAGAGGGCGGCGTACCAGAACACTCCTCACGCATTTCGATGGACAAACGATCCGGCCGAACTAGCCAAATTAGCCAACCTCTTAAAAACGCTCGACAAGCGACCAACCCTCTTTAACAACGCACATATCTCGCCCCCAAAAGACCCAGACAATACGTTTATCAGCAACCTATCTACAATCAAGGCAAGCCTTGGCGAAAAGCTCCCGACGCGTTACGAAGATGCCGTCTCCATTTGGATACTCAGGAACGTAGTCCAGTGGCTCGACGCCCAACTGAGCGCCAAGTCTTCAGAATGGAGATCTCCGCGCATCGGCACCCTCCCACTCGGGACCCTACAAGCTCAAGCCATCCCGTTGCCGGAACCGGAGCCCTACCTCATAGTAGTGAACTCATCGCTATTCTCGCTCTGCAACGAACTAACCAAAATAGGCTTAATGTCGGTGCAATTTGCTCCGGCTGGAGACGGGCATTTCTCCATCGACTTCAGCGAGGAGACGTTCAACAAGGGGCCTCGCAGGGATCCCGAGCTCCTTAGGCGTTTCTCAATGGCCCTCGAAGACATTGTGAACAACCGCCGCGTACGGGGCCACTTTCCACCGGACCGTTTGCACGACAAAGTAGTCGGCACGATGGTAAATGCCATGGAGACATTCATTGTTGGCCATGAGTTTGGACACGCATATCTAAAACACAAAAACAGCGGACTAACACCACTACCACTCGGAATACCCGACAGCAGCGCCGAAAAGAACATCCACGTCATCCACCGAAACTGGGGGCAAGAAGCGGCAGCGGACGTCTTCGGATACATGCTGACAGGCGATCTGATCCGGGAAAAATCCGCGGTCGCGAAAAACAAAGACGATGCTGACCTTAGCCAGCTTGGCATGCTTGGCCCCATCCTCTATTTCGAAATTGCCGAGATTGCCGAAGAGGCACAACACATCCATAAAAATGCAACCTTCCCTCCTGAACCTTCCGCCAGTGAGCGGGCCACTACGCTGAAAGCGCTGACCGAAGCATTATTAGCGGGCTCGGCTGGCAACGACAGCTCAGACTCAAAGCATGCCCAGAGCGAGCCCGACAACGAGACGCAACAAGCACGACAGCAGCCGACCCCTCCACCAGCCGGAATGAGTGCATCCCATGCTCCCTACTGGGCGAGAGGAATGCTGGCCCGCGCACAATGGGAGACATCCCTACCCAAAACCATGACACCCGAAGATCGGGCCTTTAGCCTGCTCGGCATAGCCATGGTAAAAAACCTGAGAACGATGTGGGAAGACATCAAACCTGCCTGGGTCTCCATCATGAAACAAAAAGCAAAACAATAGCCTCACTAATGGGCTTGTTCCGATTTCGTTGGGACGCACTTCAGAATTGAACGAACTCAACGGAACGAAAGCGACATCCCGTGTCCCCTGAAGAAGTGGGCCGAAGGCCTTTGTCTCCTGGTGGAGGCCTTCGCCGACGTGCCACTTCTTCCCGCGTCCACCGACTATACCCACCGCGACTTCGACGCACTGCGCGCCCGCCTCATGGCACTCGTGAAGAGTGTCTTCCCGGACTGGACGGACTTCGACGTCGCGAGCTTCGGCAATGTCCTGCTGGAGATGTACGCCTTCGTCGGCGACGTCCTCAGCACGTACCAGGACAACCTCGCTCGCGAGTCCCGCCTCTCCACGGCTACCCAGCGCCGCAACGTCATCGCCCTGGCGCGCATGCTGGGCTACCGGCTTCACGGTGCCCAGGCGGCCACGGCCGAGGTGGAGCTGCGCCTGGCCCAGCCTCCCTCCGCCCCCGTTACCTTCCCCACCGGCACCGTCGTCCGCACACAGGAGGTGACGGAAGCCGTCCGCTTCCAGCTCCTCTCGCCCGTTACCATTCCGGCCGGCGCCAACCCGCCGCGCATCCTCGCGGTGGTGGAGCATTCGAAGACGCACACCCAGCTCTTCGACGCGCGCGGCCTCGCCGACTTCGAAGCGCACCTGGACTTCGCCCCCTATCTCGACGGCTCCACCCGCGTGTCCACCGCCCAGGGCGCCTTCAGCGAGGTGGACACCTTCCTCAACTCCCGCGCCTCCGACGCTCACCTCCTCGTCAGCGTCGACCAGGGGGACAAAGCCACCGTCCGCTTCGGCACCGGCACCAACGGCCTACCGCCCGCTGGCACCGTGGCGGTGGTGTACAAGACGGGTGGCGGCGCGGCCGGCAACGTGGACGCGGGGCGCCTCGTCGTCGTGGAGGGCAGCTTCCGGGACGCCCACGGCCACGCGGTGCAGGTGTCCGTCCACAACCCCGCTTCCGCCTCGGGCGGCGCGGACAGGCAGACGGTGGCCTCCGCGAAGCTGCTCGCCCCCGAGAGTCTTCGGGCCCTGACGCGCACCGTCTCCCGTGAGGACTTCGAAATCAACGCACGGCGCCTCCCCAGCGTGGCACGTGCCCTCATGCTGACGTTCAACGAAGACGCCACCATCGGGGAGAATGCCGGCATCCTCTACGTGGTGCCCCGGGGCGGCGGAGTCCCCACGCCCGCGCTCAAGGCCCAGGTGCTGCGGCAGGTGACGGAAGTCTACCCCTGCACCCTCACCTTCCAGGTGAGCGTCCAGGAGCCGGTGTACCGGCGCGTGGACATCTCCGCGCGCCTCTTCCTGCGCCAGGGTGCTTCGGTCCAGGACGTCGCCGCGCGCATCCGCCAGGCGCTGGCCGTCCACTTCCGCGTCAGCGAGCCGGATGGCACGCCCAACCCGCGCATCGACTTCGGCTTCAACCTCAAGGACGCGCAGGGCTTCCCGTCCGGCGAGGTGGCCTGGTCTGACGTCTTCAACGTCATCCGCGACGTGCCCGGCGTGCGGAAGCTGGGCGACGCGCGCATGGACTTGACGCTCAACGGTCTGCCCGCGGATGTGGAGCTGACGGTGCGGGAGCTGCCGGCGCTGGGTAGCGTCACGCTCCAGGACGGCGACACCGGGGGACTGCTCTGACATGGCCCTCCTCAACCCCAGCTTCGAGGATGCGGGCGCCCGACCCGGCGAGGCGGAGCACTGGGCGCTGACGACGGTGACGCGCCTCGAAGCCCTGGCGGGCTTCGGTGTGCCGGAGGAGTCCTGCGAGGACTTCGAGCGCTGGTACGTGTGGCGAGCCTCCCTCTCCGACGTCTCCGTCGCCCTCGCCTTCTTCTCTGGCCAGCGCGAGGGCTTCGAGTCCTTCTCCTGGGGCTGGGACAACGACGGTTTCCTCTTCGAACTGCCGCCCGCGCAGCTCGTCCCGCACCGCTTCGAGGGGCAGGCCGTCGAGACGTGGGGCCAGGGGCCCTTCCTCACGAGCTGGATGGACGTCACCTCCACGGCGGGCCTCTTCAGCGACTCGCCGCGGGAGGACTTCGAGCAGCGCTGGCACACCAACGAGGCCTACGCCTGGCGATGGGAGGACGTGACGGCCCGCGTGGCCCTCTTCAACACCACGCAGCCCACCGAGGACTTCGACACGGGGTGGCCTCTGGCCGCCACGCAGTGAGGACACCATGGCACTCGCAGACTGGACTTACCTCAACGGCGGACTGGACATCGCCACCGTGGACAGGGGCGTGACGGCAGGCATCGCCCGTCCCCCGGGCGGCGGCACCTTCCTCTTCGCCTTCAACTCCCTCTCCGCCGCGCAGGGCGCAGTGGGTCTCTTCGCGAACCTGCCGGACTTCGCCCCCATGGCCAAGGGAGGCAGCATCCGCGGCTGCGTCCAGCGCGGGCCGGGCGGCGGCCCCACCGGCTTCTCCCCCTTCTTCTTCCTCTGCGGCCAGGGCACCTCCGTCAACGACTCCGCCTACCTCCTGGGCCTCTCCGACGATGAGCCGCACCGAGTGGTGCTGCGCAAGGGCGCGGTGGCCACGGGCCTGCCCGACGCGGATGGGCCCGGTGTCTTGCTGAAGTCCTCCGCCAGCTTCACCCAGGGCACCTGGCTGCACCTGCGCCTGGACGTCATCGTCAACGCCAACGGCGACGTCGTCCTCAAGGCCTTCCACAACGACTTGGCATCGCACCCGCTCGGCACGCCTCCCGACTGGCAGCCGGTGCCGGGCATGGCCGACTTCATCGACGACGCCCTCGGCATCAACTCCGGCAGCCAGCCCCTCACCTCGGGCCGCGGAGGATTCGGCTTCACGGTGAAGGACGTCACCCGCCGCGCCTATTTCGACTCGCTCGAGCTGTCCCGACAGGTGTGAAGCCATGGCCCTCACCGCCTTCACCAGTCGCCTCGGCCTGGGCCAGGGGCGCATCCGGCCCCAGCGGGCCACGCCCGCCTCGGGCGAGTACCTCTTCGTCCTCGGCGACGAGGAGCCTGGGCGCCGCTTCGAGCTGGCCCCCGGGGACTTCGCCGAGGTGACGCAAGCCGTGGACGTCACCGGCGTGGACCTGGTCCGCGCCGCCTTGCGCCTCCGTGTGCCTTCAGCAGCCCCGGCGGGCCTGGCCTGGGAGGCGTCCCTCGTCGTGGGCGGGGTGAAGTACGCCCGCTGCCTCGGGCGCCCCGGCCGCGAGCGCCTCGTCACGGACATAGCCGCCAACGTCTCGAAACTCTCCGGCGTCCACACGGTGGGCGTCCGCCTGGAGCTCGTTTCCCCGTGAGGAAGCCCCATGGCCACGGTTGAGCTGCCCACCCTCTACGTCGACACCGTCTCCCTCTTCGCCGAGACGCGCCGCCCCCTCCTCCTCAACCGCGCTCCGGGCCCAGGGGAGGAGGACGTCCCCGTCGACTCCGTGCTGAAACTGGAGCTGGTGGACGTCGGCGTGGACGGCGTCGCCCGGGCGGCCACACGCGTCTGGGTGGGTGGAGTCCTCGCATTCGAGGGCGGCGCCAGCGCAGAGGTAACGCCCGCCTTCGCAGGGCCTCTGGCGGAGGTGAGGCAGACGGCGGATACCCTGCGTGTGGTGCTCCACCCGGCGGTGCCGCTGGCCAGCCAGGCCACCGTCTCCGTGCGCGTCGTCTCCGCCACGGCCGGCGGCGAGCACCTCCTCGACGAGACGTACACCTTCACCGTGGAGGACAGGACGGCCCCCCGGCTCGTGGGCGCCCAGGCCCTGGCGCCGAAGTCGGTGCGCCTCGCCTTCGACGAGTCCGTCCGGGTGCCGCCCTCGGCGCGCTTCACCTTCACGCCTCGCGGCGCGCCCGCCGTCCCAGTCGCTTCCCTCGAGGCCGCGGCGGAAGGCCCCCTCGTCCACCTCGTCCTCGACACGGAACTGACGCCGGACGTGGTGTACGAAGTGCGCGTGGAGGGCGTGACGGACGCGCGCGGCAACCCGGTGCTCGCCCCCTACCACCGCGCCACCTTTCCTGGCTTCCGGCCAGCCCGGCCGCCCTCCCGGAGCTTCCAGCTCTGGGACATGCTGCCCCGTCACAACCGCCGCGACGATGTGACGGGCGACCTGCACCGCTTCATCTCCTGTCTCCAGGAGGTGACGGACTTGCTCCTCTCGGACTTGGACGCCTTCCCCGACGTCTTCGACCTGGAGCGCGCGCCGGAGGCCTTCCTGGACGCCATCCTCCAGGACTTGGGCAACCCCTTCGCCTTCGAACTGGACGTCCTCGCCCGGCGCCGCCTGGCCGCCATCCTCGTGGACATGTACCAGCAGAAGGGCACCGCGCTGGGCCTGCGCAACGCCATCCGCTTCTTCCTCGGAATCGAAGTGCGGGCCATCTCCCCCTTCGCCTCGCACACCCTCGTGCTGGGCGAGTCCGAGCTGGGCGTGGACTGGGTGCTGGGCCCCTCGGAGCGCTTCGCCTGCTACGCCTTCAACGTCGAGGTTGAGCGTCTCCTCTCGCCCGCGGAGCGCCTGCGCCTGCGCACCCTCGTCGAGTACCTCAAGCCCGCGCACACGCACTTCGTGGACCTGGTGGAGCCCCTGCCGCCCATTCTCCCGGAGCACTGGGAGCTGGGACTCAGCGAGCTGGGCGAGACGACGACGCTGCACTGAATGCCCTACGGCATGTCCCCGATTTCTCGCGCCCTGCCTTTGCCTTCCTCTGGAGGGCGCAGGCATGAGCAACCGGTTGGGCCTCTTCAGCTAACCGCAGCGGAGACAGAATCCTGTGATGAGGCCACGATGGGATGGGACATCAGACAACCCAGAATTGGAATACCCTAAGACACCTTCACCTGCCCATGAGGCGCTCATACGCCTGTTTACGCTCCGCCCAAATCACGGCGGAATCCAGCCTGAGCAACGGTATTGTGAGAGTTGTGCGGCCAAGCTCTATCGTAGCTTCCTCCCAGCCCGTGGTGGCTCGACGCTGAATGTCGTCAGTAACTTCCTTCACGGTCGCAGCGAATGCAGTGATCGGGCTTGGGTTGGACGTGGCAATGAGCCTCTCTACAACTGCTGCCACAAGGGGTGGATTGACAACGGTGACGGCTCCTAGCCGTTCCCATATCTTCGCAGTGCCGAAAGATGCCCGACAGAGAACTACGTCCACCAAGTCCACGTCACGAACAGGGCGACCGATTGCCTTCTCGACAATCGCATCAATCTGAGCAGGCGGAAGCTTTCGGAGTGCACTTAGTTGACGAAGAGCCTCCTTTACTCGACTTTCAGTTGCCGCGACCATGCGTGCACCTTGTGGCGCAATTGCCGCTTTGGCCTGAATGTGGAGAGCTCTATTCTCCCTCTCGCTATACACAAGGAGGTCGATGTCGCCTCCACCCCAGTCGATTTCCTGCGCCAGGAAGACATCCGGAAGGCGGGATAGGGGCCGCTTGGCAATTTCGATAAGGGCTGGCTCAAGATGCCCGGAAACACGTTCATCAAAAACCTGAGTGTGCGCCCTGTTTAAGGCGTACAGCACATTCCGACTAGACAGCATTGATCGAAGGGCATCTGGATTGAAATGGAGAGAATCGGGGAGCCGAGCGATCGGTGGAAAGAAACCATCTCCTACTTGGCTTGCACGCTTCTCCGCAGGGGAGAATGAGTAGAACTGCATTAGGTGGTCAATCTCAGCGCCGGAGAGTCCCGTAAGAGCAAGTACCAACCCCTCAAGAAAATTCCGACCAAGCAGTGGCGCTGTCCACTCCATGCATTCAAAGAACAGTTCGCGCTGACGCCGGCCAGTTGAGGAACGAGCTCGGTGTGCAAATGCTTCAGCTAGCTGAAGGCAAGCCTCACTGATGCCCGCCCAGGCTGATCGGAAGCGGTTGAATTTCTCGAGCGGCACCCCAAACGCCGCGCTGCAACCTTCGCCCGTCAGTATTGGAATCTCACGAATCCCGAGCCTAAACTCATCATAGAGCTGCTTTGCGATGACCGTGACAGTCGTGACGAGGCCTCCTTTATGGCTGTACTTTTGTTTAATGAAGCTATTCACGAGTTCGAACAGTTGAGCTTCGAAGGTCAGTCTCGGCCGGAGATAGTACGGCATGGAGATTTCGGTGAGTGCGATATCTCGGGCTTCATAGTAGCGAAAGCTGTCGCTTGCGTGTGTTAGCCTAAATCCGGACGCAGCATCTCCGCTTACCGCGTAGTAACCTCGATGAACCTCGGGCATTAGCTCACTGAAGTGGGCATATGTCAGAAGGAATGCCAGCTCCACTCCGTATTGTGCTGTGATCGGGCTTAGGGCATCTGCCAAATTAAGTCCCAGCGGTTCCACAGGGCAGTCGAGGAGTAGCGGGAGCAGATAGGACAGTCTATTGACTATCGCGGACCCAACATCTTCGTTCTCTCGACTCTCTGGCGAAGTCCGTGGCCCGTGAAAGCGGTTATCCACAACGCCGTAGAGAGCCGAGAGCACTGTCCGAAATGGTAGTTTCAGGAGCGGCAAGGCCTTGACGTCCTTGTCCAGCTGAGCTTCCAACTCGCGGAGTGCCGTCTGAGAGTCCATGCTTCCGAATGTTACTTGGGTCCCGCCTGAAGCACAGAGCGCGATTCTCGCGTGGTGCGAGCAAGGCCAGCGCCGTCTGCAGCGGCCAGGCTCTTCGTCCCCTTGCCCCATTCGGCCTTCCCGACGCAGCCTTCCCTTTCTCCGAGGCGAGGAACGCGTCGACGGAGCTCTCCTCCAGGTCCAAATCACCCCGCTCCTTGAACGCCTCGCCACGGCATGAAGGACGGCTCGTGGGAGCCGTTCATTCCCCCGGCACCTGCGCGCAGCTCGCCCACACCCACTTCGTGGACCTCGTGGAGCCCCTGACCCCTCCTCCCCGCGCACTGTGAGCTGGGCGTCGGCGAGCAAGAGGAGGCCACCGTCCCGCGCTGATAGTCGCTCACCATGTCCCCGATTTCTCGCGCCATGCCTTTGCCTTCCTCTGGAGGGCACAGGCATGAGCAACCGGCTGGACTTTTTCTTCAGGCAGAAGGTGACGGAGGCCGAACTCGACTTGGCCTTCGCGCAGTTGGAGCAGGCCGACCGAAACCTCGCCTCTGACTTGGGCGTCCACGGCGTCATCTCCGGGGCCGTGCCCGCGCCGCATTCTCCCGTGGCGAACCTCTCCGTCGACCTGACGGCCCCGGGACGCGCCTACGACAACCTCGGCCAGCGCATCTTCTTCGGCACCGGGCAGACGGTGGACTGCGCGGTGGACATGTCGGGCATCCCCACCGACGTCTCCACCTCCGGCAGCGAGCGGTGGCTGGGCATCTTCCTGCGCTTCACCCGCCTGCTGTCCGAGCCGCGGACGGACGGCAACTCTCAGCAGGTGTACTTCCGCCGCGACGAGTCCTTCGAACTGGTGGTGCGCCAGGCGCCGGAGGGCCTCGTCGGCCTGGCACCCAAGCCCGCCCTCCAGCCCGACGAGTTGCTGCTGTGTGACGTCCGTCGGCGCCCCGGGCAGACGCAGCTTCTCGCCGCGGACTTGGACACCTCTCGCCGGCAGGCCTTCATCTTCGCGAGGGGCACCTCAGTGGCAGTGGAGAGCGGCACCTGGGACGTCCTGAGCCCCAGCGCCCAGACGGTGCAGGCGACACTGGACGCGGTGGACGCCGAACTGGCCGGGCACTTCTCCGGCGCCGCCCGGCGACACGGGGCCGGTGCCGTGGACTACGCGCCCCACGGCTTCATCACCTCCACCACCGTGCAGGAGGCCGTGGACGAAGTCGTCGACAAGCTCTCCTCGGCTACCGCTGGCACACCGGGCGCCTCCCGCGTGGGCGCAGACGCGGTGCCCGGCACGCCCAATCTCCTGCCGGCGGGCACCGTGGACGCGCAGCTCGCCTCGCTGCTGGGCTTCGTCAACACTCACCAGGGCGCGGCCACGGGGGCTCACCACGCCAGCGCCATCGGCGCTTCGCCGCATGGCTACGTCAGCAGCACCAGCGTGCAGGCTCAACTCCAGGAGGTCGTCACCCGCCTCGGAGAGACGACGGCCGGAAGCCCCGGTGCTTCTCGCGTCGGAGGAGACGCGCTGGCCGGGACGCCCCACGCCCTCCCCGCCAGCAGCCTGCGGCAGCAGGTGGCCGCGCTGCTGGGCTTCCTCAATGGGCACGTCACCCAGGGAGCTGGGGCCCACGCGGCCTCCGCCGTCTCCGTCGCGGACACGGGCGACCTCCTCACGGCTGGCACCGTGGAAGCCGCCCTCGCCGAAGTCCTCGGGGCCTTCAGCGGAGGGCACTTCCGCGGCAATGAGACGTCCGCGGGCCAGCACAAGGCCATCCTCCAGCCCGTCCTGGGCGCCGGTCGCGTCCTTCTCCTCGACACCCAGGGCGCGGGCGGCGCAGCCGCGCGGCTGCGCCTCTACGCTGACGGCGACTCGGTGTGGTTCACCCTCAACGCCGCCTGGAATGGGAGCGCCTGGGCCCGCGACACCACCGGGGCGGCGGCGGGCGGTTTCCGCCTCTCACGCAACGAGGCCGAGTTCCTCCATGACGCCAGCCTCACCGCCACCTTCGCCTCCTGGACGCGCACGTTGCGACTCCCGCTGAGTAGCACCGCCAGCAACACCTCCTTCGAGTTGGCGGGCAGCGTGCGCGAGGTGGGCCGGCTCGGCCTCCAGTACAGCAACAGCGACACCGTCGCTCACGACAGCCTGGCCGGAGGCGGCTCGGTGACGTTCCGCAGTCGCTTCCCCACCGCGCCCTCCTCCATCACCCTCAGCGCCTACGCCACCAGCGGAAGCTTCGTCGGCAACCCCACCGTCATGGTGCCGGACAGAGACGGCTTCGCCTTCTACAGCCACCAAACCCTCCCAGGCCTCGCCGCGACGTACTGGTTCGGCTCGTACACCGCTGTCGCGTAAGGGCGCCCCCATGGCCATTCACGAAGTCACCAGCGAGGACGTACTTCAGCGCTGCGCCCGGTGCGGCAGCGGCAATCGACTCTCCCTCGACACCCTAGAGGTCGGCGTCGCCCGTCGGGAGGACGTGGACGACGGCCTCGTCCAGCTCCCTCCCTGTCCCGCCTGCCGCTCCACCGAGTTTCTCATCCGCGCCGCCGAGAGCGAGCCGGAGCATCCGGCGCCAGGCAGCTTCGGCCATCTCCACCGACTCCTCGTCGGCCACATCCACGCGGAACTCGTCCAGCGCGGGCGCCTGCACACGGTGCTCAAGCCCAAGGGGGGCAGCGCCGGCAAGGTGCTGATGCGGCCCCTTTCCCAGGAGGCTCGCGAGCGCTGGTTTCCGCAGGGCTTGTGCATCGCGGTGTCCGCCGACGAGCAGCCCCGCGCCCCGGGAGAGTCCAGTCAATAGGCATACACTGCCAGCAAACACCCCTGCGGCCGCCATACCCAGGGGTGTCCCGAATCCCTCTCTCCCCGACTTGATATGTCTCGAAGACAGAGCGTGTATGTCTTCCGCGCCGCCCAACTGCGCGCCAGGGAGACACCTATGGTTATCGGCACCGACACCACCTACCTCGGCAACGAAATCCCCGGCCTCCGGAGGCAGAAGGTCCGCATCTTCGCGGTGTTGCGCGGCGGCCTCCGCCCAGACGCCAACCCGGACGCGGACGACTACTACGTGAATGACGACGAGAAGCTGGCGCGCCTCGGGGGCGTCACGGCCGAGGACTGCATCGACGCTGCTCCCATTCACCCGGACGGAACCACCTCCTTCGTGCATGTCGACCCGCGCGCCGTCGACTTGGAGTGCTTCGCGCACCTGCGCAATCCCAGCGCACAATGACTTGCCATACGCGCGAAACAGAGCGCGTATGTCTCACGCACGCCGCCCAAGGCGCACGAAAGGACAAAACAATGACACCCCGCAAGCCCCGCCCCGCCAACGCCTCGAAGCCCGCCCAGGCGCCCGCAGAGACCCTCGAGCGCATTGCGCGCGAGGAGATGAACATCGAAACGCTGAAGACACGCAACAGCGGCAGCCTCGACTTCTACGAGGTGGCGGTGTGGCAACTGAGGGACGCCCTCGAAGCGGCCTACCAAGCCGGCATCCGCGCCGCCAACAACCCCCGCAGCACGTAGTCCCTCACTCACCACCGATGCCCCGCCCAGCGGGGCAGCCGCGCACGAGGGCCGCCCTCGTGAACGGCAAACGTGTACCCACGGCCCGAAAAGGAAAATACCGCCATGCCCCGTAACACCGCACCGAAGTCGAAGAAGCTGGAGTCCATGAACCTGACGGAGCTGCGCGGCCGCTACCGCGAAGTGGTGGGCGAGGAGACGCGCAGCCTGAACAAGAAGTTCCTCATCCGCCGCATCGAGGAGTCCCTCGCCGCCCAGAAGCGGCGCAGCCCCACCCGCCGGGCGACGGCCGCCGCCCCCAGCGCGCCTCCGGCGCCTCCGGCGCCTGCCGCACGGGCCGCCACGACGGACGAGGGCACGCCGCCTGCCCGCCAGCGCGGGCGTTTCGCTTCCATGACGATTGGTGAGTTGCAAGCGAAGTACCTCCAAGCCGTCGGGCGCCCGACGGGCAGCAGCAACCCCTCCTACCTCCAGTGGAAGATTCGGGAGGCGGAGGCCGGACGCGTGCCGGTGGGCCCTCGCCCCGAGCGTGAAGTGAAGGTGGGCGAAGACGGCAAGCGCGTCATCCCCCTCTCCTTCGACGCGAAGGAACTCGAAATCCTGGACAAGGCCTGGCGCGACGCGGGCATCCCGAGCCGGACTCGCTTCTTCCGCCGCGCGGTGCACCGCGAACTCACTGCCATGGGAGCCACCGAGGCCGCAGCTCTCTTCTCGGAAATGCAGAGTCCCTCATGAAGGAGAGCGCAACATAAGCTTCGTACGTCGCGCTCAAGCAACAGTCCGCCGAACAGACACCATCTGGCCTCCGAATCCATCCCCAAGGCCAGCCAGATGGTCGTTCTACTTCTTTGGCTTCAGCACAGACTTGAAGAACTCGTTCGCATCCTGCCGAGCATTTTCGATGAACACTTCGAACTTGCCCGCCGGGAACACTGCATCGATCGCAGCATCAATCTCGGCACGAGTGAGCATCTGCGCTGCAGCCAAGACAGGCCTCCGATCGGAGGGAAGCTCCACCACGCCTGATGCCACAGGAGCAACTTGCCGAAGCAGACTCTCCAACTGCTGCTGGGTCATTGGGCCTCCTTTGATTAAGGCCACATCCAACCCAAACACCCTCTCGCTGTCAATATCCGCCAACACCGCTCAGACTTCCCCTACTTCTTACCTCCAGGGCTTTGCCCGACCGGCTTCATTCGTGATGCTCTGCGTCGCCCCACTGGTCTACCGCGTCAAGACACGGCGAGGGCGCGAGGCGCGACCCCCCACTCCTCGCTGCGCATCGGGCAGAAGCGCAAGCATCTCTCCAGGCGCCCGGTCCGTCGAAAGATACGACACCACAGCGACTGAGCGGATTTGATACGCCCGTCGACCAGGGCGTGTATGCCTTTCGCGACGGACAACAAAGCGCCGCGCAAATCCACAGGAATGCACACCATGGCGACCCCACCCCGCTCTCCCTGCATTGTTCAGATAACGATGTTTGATCTCCAGATCGCCACCCTGCGCCTGGACCTCGGCAAGAGCCGACACGGGACGCTTCAGCCGCAGCTGAACATCATCCTCCCGCGCAGCTCCACCCACAGGCATCTGAGTGCGGTGCTCCACGCCTTCGCAGCCAACCTGGAGCTGAGCACGCCCCCCAGCGAGCGTTGGATTGTGCAGAGCGAACGTCTCCAGGAGCCGCACCACGGCCGCATCTACCTGGAGTTGGCCGAGGGGGACCATGCCGAAGCCATGCGCGGGATGATGCTCCTCAACCTCCTGCTGGGCTGAGCCAAGAGGACAGCAGGAATCCGCGTCGGAACACTTCACGGATGCCCCGTCCCTCCCCGTCGAGGCAATCACACACACTGAAATTCCCTCGCACGCCGCACCCTAGGCACCTCGAAGATGTCCCACTCGCCGAGGATGGGCGTGAAACCCCGCGTATTCTCGCGAGTATTCCGGGCGTCCAAATTCGCATTTCCGGCCGCCGAAGATGACTTGCCTCAACCAAACACAAGAGCGTGTATGTGTTTCGCGGCGGGCGCCACAGCCCTGCGCGAACGCGAGAGGCAAACTCCATGAAGACGCTCCGGTTTGGGATTGAGATTGAGACGGTGGGCGCCAGCCGCCAGAAGCTGGCCCACGCGATTCAGGGCGCGGTGGGCGGGCGCGTTTCCGGCGACTACCAGGGCTGGCAGGTGACGGATTCGCAGGGCCGCACCTGGAAGGTGGTGCCAGACGGCTCGCTGAGCGGGGGCGAGTACAGCGGCGAAATCGTCTCCCCCATCCTCACCTACCAGGACATGGAAGCCTTACAGCAGGTGGTGCGCGCCGCGCGCGAGGCCGGCGCCCGCGCCGACGCCTCCACCGGCATCCACATCCACGTCGACGGCAGCCGCTTCGATGCCAAGGGTGTCACCAACCTCGTGAAGATGGTGCACAAGCAGGAGCGCCTCCTGGAGTCGGCCCTCGGGGTGAGCGCGATGCGGCTGGCCCGATACTGCCGGCCCATCGACGCGGCCTTCATCCAGCGACTGGAGGCCCGCCGCCCGCGCACCCTGCAGGAGGTGAATGAGGCTTGGTACGGGCGCCGCAACCTCGCCCCGCAGCGCTACGACTCCAGCCGCTACCACGGCCTCAACCTCAACAGCCTCTTCTTCCGGGGCACGATTGAATTCCGCTACTTCAACGGCTCGGTGCACGCGGGCGAGGTGAAGGCCTACGTCCAACTGGTGTTGGCCCTGGCCGCCCGCGCCCTGACCTCGAAGGCCGCCTCCAGCAAGCGCCGCGACTTCAACCCCGCCACCGCCAAGTATGACTTCCGGGTGTTCCTTCTCCACCTCGGCCTCATCGGCGAGGAGTTCAAGACGGCCCGCCTCCACCTCCTCAAGCACCTGGAGGGCAGCGCCGCCTGGAAGGGCCAGCGCCGCGACAGGCGCGGCCCGGGTGGGGACGGCACCCCTGGCAGCGAGGACGCGCAGGGCGGCAGCGGGAGCCCCCAGGGCAACGCGCACGAAGCCCTCGCCGCCTGAAGCGGCCTTCACGCCAGGGCCCTGCAGGGCCCTGGCCGACACGGACAACGTCGGGCCGCGTGCCCGCCCTCAACGCGAGAAACCCCATGCTCTACTTCGCCTACGGCTCCAACCTCGACAGGGCCCAAATGCGCACGCGCTGCCCCAGCGCCACCGTCGAAGCGCGGGCCACCCTTCCCGGCCACACCTTGGTGTTTGGAGGACACAGCCGCCGCTGGGGCGGCGCAGTCGCAAGCCTCCGGCGGGTGCGCGGCGCCCACGTCGAGGGGCTGCTGTATCGCCTCACCCCCAAAGACTTGCGCGCCCTCGACACCTTCGAGGGCCACCCCTTCGCGTACCGGCGCGCTGCCCGACTGGTGACGGACAAGGCCGGCCACCGCCGCCGCGCGCTGGTGTACCTGCAGCCCGAAGCAGGCTTCGAGGCCTGGCCGCCCGCTGGCCGCTACTTCCGCGTCCTCTGGCACGCCTACGGGTGCCTGGGCTTCAACCGCGCCGCGCTCGCGGGAGCCCTGGGCGGTGCGGCATGAAGCGCACCTCAATCTCGACGCGTGTCTTCGTCTACGGAACGCTGCTGTCCGGCGAGCCCAACCACGGACTCCTGCGCGGCGCACGCCTCGTCGGCTCAGCGCGGACTCTTCCCCGCTTTACCCTCTATGACTATGGGCCCTTCCCTGCCCTCGCCTCCGGGGGCAAGCACGCTGTCGCAGGGGAGCTGTATGAAGTCGATGCTGTCATGCTGGCGGCGCTCGATAGGCTCGAGGGACACCCTTGCTTCTACGAGCGCACGTCCATTGCCCTCGACGGTGCCGGCCGCGTCGAGGCATACCTGTTTCCCAAGGGGCGGTTGGCTGGCCGCCTCATCATCGAGTCCGGTTCCTGGCGCACTCACCTGAAGGAGAAGAAGTCATGGTAATCATCATGCGCGACGGACGTGTCTTCGAGGGCACGGCCGTCCAAATCGTGAAGGGAATGCAGAACATCGCCTTCGGCGTGGACCGCCTCTCCATTCCCGAGTACATCGACTGGGTGGTTGCCAATACCCAGCGCTTCGAATCCATCGCGCTGCGCGTGCAGGGCGCGACCGCCGAGGAGAAGGCCGCGTCCCTCGTGGATGAAATGCTGCGCGAGGGCCTGGCGACGAAGGGCTGAGGGTGGGTCCACCCAGCGAACCACCACCGCCTCATTCGCGCGTGCGCTATTGCCCAACGCGGTTCTGGCGAATGGGCTCACGCAGGGCCTCCCTCAGCAGGTGCACCTCACCCAGGAGGCAAAGAATGTCTCCACCTGCAACCCGCAGCGGCGGCTTCCTCGTCACAGGGGCGTCGCTCACCCCTCGTTGGTAGCGGTCCTCGATGGCCGTGAGGTCCTCGTCCGTCTTGGGCCTCATGGACACGGCGTGAAGTGCCGGTCTGTCCACCAGCCAGGAAGCCCTCAAGCGCGTATGCATCCTGCGGCGCCGCCTCGCCTGCGGCATGGCGTTCCTCCACGAGCGCAAGGGCTGCCCGGGCGCCCAGCTCCGCCAGCACCGCCGCCTCCGCGTCGCCATACTCCCGCTTCGCCGAAGCCAACAACGTCCGGGACTCCGGACTGCCGTCCATCATCGCACGTGCGAGTTGCAGCCCCATCTCCGCCCATCCCAATCGCTCCGAGAGCGCCCGCCGCTTCTCCATGTCCATGCAGGCGTCGCAAAGCAGGGGGCATGCCAACAGGCCTCATGGACCCTCGCTTCGAAAGTTGCGACCTTCGTCGCGAGGGGCTGAACTACGTCCCTTCATGGGAACGGGAGACGAGGTTCAGCACTTCCTGAGCACAGGTGAGCACGACGCGCACTGCCGAGCTTGGCCAGGCGACCGCATTGAGAGGGAGCGCCGCGCGCATGAAGAGCTTCGCCAGTCCCTCGTGGCGGAGGTGCAGCGACGCACGGTGGCATTGGGGGCCGAGGAGCGACTCCGGGGCTTCGACATCGTCTCCCTCACCCGGCTGAAGGTGGAGCCCATGGTGCGCGGCCTCTTCCCCGCCTCGGAACAGGGCGCGGTCCTCTCCCTCTTGGAGAAGTCCGTTGTCTTCCTCACGCCGGCCAATATTGCCCGAGTCCTGCGGGAGTCCTCCTGGCTGAGCACGGCGTGGGACTTGGCCAACCTCTACCTCCTCAGCGTCGGCGCCGAGTTGCTGGGGCCAGAGGCTCCCCAACTCCTGGGCCTCAGCGAACACACCACGTGCTACGTCTCCCTCGCCTATTTCGACGAGGCGTCCCCCTTCGCCGACTACCTCGTGCACGAGGCGGCCCACGTCTTCCACAACTGCAAGCGCCGCACGGTGGGCCTGCCCGAGACGCGCCGACGCGAGTGGCTCCTCGACATCGACTTCCGGAAGCGTGAGACGTTCGCATACGCCTGCGAGGCATATAGCCGCGTCCTCGCGGCCGGCAGCAACCGCCAGGCGCGCATAGCGCTCGCCGAGGAGTACGCGGCCTGCGCGGCGCCATCCGATGAGCGTGTCTCGGTCAGCGAGATGGTGGAACTCGTCCGTGAAGCCGCGGCGGCGCGGAATGGGTGGAAGCACATCCTCGCCCGGTGCGCCCTGCCGACTCGGGCCGTCACGCAGACCTCCGCGACAGAGGTAACAACAGCAACCCGGCGTCACGGCCCATGAAGACTCGGGAGGGGCACCCCTTCCCGCGTAGTGGCGTCAGGGGCGCCGTCCGGCTCGACGGGGGCCAGGCGCCCATCCGCCGTGACGCGCAGCACGTGGGCGGGTGCGAAGGCGCCAGCTCGGCCGCAGAAGACTTCATCGAGTCGCTGATTCGTCGTCCCCACCACGAGGTTCCCCGCTTCATCCAGCGTGTGTGCCAGCGGCGAGGGGGGAGGACGCTGGTAGCGGAGGTTGATATACGGCGCGCATCGGCCGAAGTACGCTCCATTATGGGCGCTTTGCGGACATGCGGAGCGAGGTATGGTTCTCCGCTAACGGGGGTAGACTATGCCAACATCCGGACCGACTTTGAGGAAGGTTGTCGCTGCAGATGGCAGGGAGATGGACGCAACGTTCCACCTCGATCCTGAATCCAGCGCTGAGTCTGTTGAGCTCGTGTTCGAGAGCCGCGGCGGAGGCACGCGAAATACCGAGTACAAGGATGGGCTGAAGGTCCTCCTCGAGCGACTTCGTGCAATAGGCGGAGCGACTATTGAAGATGCCGTCATCGATACTGAGGCCACCCGGGACTCACTCTCAGAGTCGGAACGGCGCATACATCCCCGAGGGCGCAGCTATCCCATCTCGCTCGATGCCGAAAGCGATGTCGCCAAGTTGCGCATTGCTCTCATGAGCGCTCAGACGGGGGTTGGTCGGAAGCCCGGCGCCAAGGGGGGCGGCAACCCAAATAAACGGATGCGCCTCACACTCACGTTTCCACCTACGACGTTTTCATCCCTCGGCGCGATCGAGGATGCACTCGCTTTGGGACAGCCCCCTACCTTCCTCGCCCGGATATGCTGGAACTCAGCTCATTGGGTGCGCCCAACGGGGGAGTCTCGAATGCTCGAGACCGGAACGTATGTGACCGAATACGGCTTCGGACATGAGGAGTGGCTCTTCAACTTGGGGTGGGTGCTCGACAATGGCTTCCACTATGCGTATCTGCAACCCCTTCGTTCTGCGTGGGAACGGCATAGGGGGCGGGTGATTCATATTCGACTCTTCACAATTGCCCCGAGTGGAGAGCGTCTCTACGTTGGGGAGCTTCGCTCGTGTGAGGTGCTGACCGAAGAGCAGGCGGAGGTTGCCGCAAGGGAGTACGAGAAGCGGGGTTGGATTGATGAAATGCGTGAGCAGGTGGAGGCTGTGGAAGGCAGGCCTAAAGGACTCCTCGGCGACCCAATCAGCCGCTTCAACCTCCGCTTTCGCCCAAGTGACGCGACATACTTCGTGCCCCATCAGCAGGCTACGTCGTCACTCCTGAAGGATGCCTACCTCCGGTACCGGCTCTACAACTGGACGGACGAACTTGCGGCCGACTTCGAAGATTCGTCCTCCGCGCGATTGGTGCCGATAGGGCCAACAGGGGTCACGGGCAAGAACACGGGCACAGTCCACCGTCCAGGTACTGCTCCTTCATCGTATGACCCAGTGCACAACATCCTCCAGCAGGAGTTGTACAAGATCCTGAAAAAGGCTCATGGCGCTAGCGCTGTGACGATGGAGGAGGACCACGTAGACCTGAAGGTTCGCCTTCCTGGAAAGACGGTCTTCATCGAGTTGAAGACCTTGCCTAGCGCCCGTCTTGCCGTCAGAGCTGCCCTCGGGCAGTTGCTCGAGTACTCCTATTTTCGGCAGCATTCTTCTCAGAACGATTCCGCGGAGCTCATCGTCGTGGCTCCTGCCTTCGCTGACGAGGATGAGCAGGCGTATGTGAGGCTCCTCAGGACAACCTTCAACATCCCGATCAGCTATCGAACGTTCAATCGTGAGATGAGGGCATTCGACCTGAAGTGACCGAGCTGTAACGGGACGTATTTACTGGTCTGAGGGGGCCCTCACTGCGTGTGGTGGTGGTGTCATCTGCCGCGAAAGAGGCTCGATGGATGCTCGACATGAACGCGCGCAAGCAGGCGGCCCCAAAGAGTCTGCTGCCTCTGCAGGCAGGCCAGACGCCAGTCAGTCGTGCTCGAGCTAGGAAATGCTGACGGCCCATTGAACCCGACTGAGGGCTCTTCTCAGGACCAGCTCCCTAACAAATCCCACGAACGAATAGACAGGACCAATAGCCCCCAGCGCTATACAGGATCCCACTCCAATCAGCGTGACATGAAAATCGAACACCCAAGAAGCCACCATCCCACTTACCCACAACGGCACTGCGATGAGCCAGCCCCTCTTCCATCGACTTGGTTTCTCCACATCAAACAATCCTGCCGGAACTCTTGAATCCAGACGAACCCACTCGTTCGTCGCATGAGAGTAGACACTGAAATCAAAATAGACCCCACCCTCACTGCGTACACTGAGAAACGTAAATCTCCCCCCTACGTACCCTAGGCTTCGACAATCCGTGAGGGTATACGAAAACTCCCCACCACGGTCTCGCTCGAAAAAGTAGTCTACGGAAGTAGTCACCCTTTGGGCCTCCTTTGTGCTCACAATGTCTGTGCGAGGGTGACTGACCGCGCGAAGAACTGCATCGGTAGTAACTATATCGAACCTCACTCCCTTGACCGTTATGGTTCGCCACTCCAAAGGAACAGATGAAGTTCGCCTAGCGAGCGTCCTCGCGAAGTGATTCTCTCTCCATTGCATTAGCTCTTTGGCGGTAAACGTGTTGGACTGGGCATCAACCTCTCTGTGATGGTGGGCGCAAAGAAGAACAAGATTCCCTATGTCATTAATCTCTTTAACGGTAGGCACCCCAGGACCTGGCCATGGCCTTGGGCCTTCAGCAGAAACCGAGTAAATATGAGCAATATTTCCTAGAACGGCCTCATCATCATAGTCGGTTGGGCTGGCGACAATCTTATTTGGACAACCAGGACACGCGCATCTATTTCCAGACAAGCCGTAGAGACGCGACACAGTACTTTGCGTGTATCTCCGGGGCAGGTTGTCCCCTCTTGATGGATGCCCCTCCGCTGCTGGTCGCAGAGCTTCATCTGCACGCTGGCCCAAAAGGGAGCCATCCAACTGCGGCACTCTTTCCTCTCCTCGCTTCTTCGCCATTCGGTCACCTCGAAGAACGAACCGCAGCCCAAGCTGATGCTCGGCCACCGCCTACATACCTAGGAGGACTGACATCAGGGGCAAGTTCGCCTACGTGCCTGGTGATGAGTCCGCCGTAGGTGAGGCCGGGGCACACGTCCTGTGACGTCCCTGGGTCATGCGTGACACACCAAGCTCCATGAGCGATGGGTGTGGCGCCCATCCTGGCCACTCGGCGCGGCGCACGCCGCGCAACCACCATTGGACGCCGACTTCTTCAACGCGCGGCTGCGCCTACTCAAGACACGGCAGCTGCGTCATGAGCGCATCAAAGCCACGTTCGGCTGCGTGTCAATACGAGTGAGCGAGGCGCGCAGAGTCCTTGCTCTGCGTGGGATGGCCGAAGCGGAGTCGGAAACACCGAGGGCACTGCAAAACCTCGAGGTTCGAGCGCCGGGCTTCCGACCACTCGAACATCCGAGGTGGCGGAGGCGAGAGCCAGGCTGCATTGGGCGCCTGCCGGGGCCAGCCACTCATTTGGGGCGGCCAGTTCTGCGTCCCCGCAGCGGAGGAGGGCAGCTCCGACCCACGCTGCACTTCTCTCGTAATCAATGGGCCGAACGGACCAGGCACGTCACGCCGAGCAGACCGTCGTTGGACGGAGACGCGTAGCGTGTGCGAAAACGGCCGCATGTTCGAGTTGAACGATGCGCTTGAGCGCCTGCACCTGCCGCCCGCCCGAACCCTCGTGCTGAGGAACGCCGTCTCCGAACTCGGTGAGGCGATCTACTGGATTGCTGACGAACGTCCGGAACTCTTCTGCGCCTATCAGCACACTCAAGGGCCGCAGCTCACCGGCGCCATGAAGGGCGCGCAGTACATCGTCTCCTGCATTGGGCATTCGCCAGACCGCGCCGTCTTCGTCGGTGTCTACGAAATCATGGGCGGCCGGCTGATCGATGCGGCGCAGTTCAACGCCCTTCCGGAGCATCAGGAACTCGCCCGAAACGGCTACGGAATGCTCGCCGACTCCGACACTGCTTGGGCTTTCGATCTCCAGGCGCGTCCATTCATGGAGACGTGGAAAGGGAAGCTGGTGTTCGGCTGGCCCGGCGGCACACGCAGTTGGTGGCGTCACGCCGGCCGGAATCGCTTTCCGATTGAAGCGCTGGTCGAGGAGAGTATCATCACGCGAAGAATTCCGCCCTGGCAGGAGCTGGTGCTGACGTGGGCGCAGCTTGCTTTGCTTCCCACGTCCTGGCGAACCCTGCTGTCTCAGTGGCGCGGGATCTACTTCATTCACGACGAACGCAGGCGCCTGGGCTACGTCGGCTCCGCGGCCGGGGCGGAGAACTTGCTCGGCCGCTGGCTTGACTACGCTGCCAGCGGCCATGGCGGAAACAAGCTGCTCCGGCAATCACAACCGGCCGACCTCAGATTCAGCGTGCTCGAGCGCACTTCGCCCGACATGGCGGTGCGGGAGGTGGTTTCCCTCGAACAGACGTGGAAGCGACGGCTGCACACACACACACACTATGGACTGAACGAGAACTGAGCCGGTTCCGAATCGAAGGCCTGCGCGACGAGCGGAGGCGCTTCGATCTCGTGGCGCTCCCGCTGTCGCTACCCAACATTCGGTCGCCCTCATGGGTGCGTCAAGACCCCGCCAGGTAATGCGTCAATGCGAGTGAGCGAGGCGCGCGTCAGGCAGGCCAATCGAAGCGACAAGTTCCCTGCCACACGGGAGCGCACAAAACCACCTATTATGCGGTGCTTCAGTGACGCGCCTTGTGCTGCATTGGTGCGGGAGGCAGACCACAAACGAACCTGCCACGGAATCTTTGGAACGGTGCACGCTTCTTGCCCACGCTCTCCCGACCTTACTCGCTCGACCACTTCTGGCGATACCGCTGTGGAGTGTACGCTCCTTGCTCTGAGGTAGATATCTCGAGAGGCACCGAGAGACTGAAGAACCAAACGAGGGGGAACGGATGTCTCAGCTATTGCTCTCCGTAGTCCTGACAATGACCGTCTCGACAGTCGCATACGCTCAACCCACTTTGGAGACTAAGCAGCGCGAGAACCTCAGGCGGTGCCTTGACGGCAGGTACCC
Organism: Myxococcus qinghaiensis; assembly: GCF_024198215.1. GTDB lineage: Bacteria > Myxococcota > Myxococcia > Myxococcales > Myxococcaceae > Myxococcus > Myxococcus qinghaiensis. The sequence continues at coordinate 494,127 of NZ_JAKCFA010000004.1, read as the reverse complement.
GAGTCTCTGCCGCAAGGAGCTGCTGACGGGGGCTGAGCATGCGCAGGTCGCCGAGGCGGAACGGCGCGAGAACCTCAGGCGGTGCCTTGACGGCAGGTACCCGAGTCTCTGCCGCAAGGAGCTGCTGACGAGGGCAGAGCATGCGCAGGTCGCCGAGGCGGAACGGCGCGAGAACCTCAGGCGGTGCCTTGACGGCAGGTACCCGAGTCTCTGTCGCAAGGAGCTGCTGACGAGGGCTGAGCATGCGCAGGTCGCCGAGGCGGAACGACAAACAATTCAAGAATCGATTTCCAGGCCCGGCCAGGATACCCGGGGCAGCAATGGAGGCAATCGCGGAGGCTCTACGCGCAGTTACGGAGGCTATGGCAGCGGAGGATGCGGAAGCCGCGGTGGACCTGGCTGGCGCAGGCCAGATGGAAAGTGTGCTAGTTGGCGCGACTAACGGCCCCTAACGGAAGTCAGAGCAGAATTGGTCGTTGGTAAGGGCTATTCTTCAGGTTGAGGGGCATGGTCCGTGGACTTGCTCCCGACGCCTTCTGGGAGCGTGTCACCCCCTTGCTGCCGCCACCGCGTCCCAAGAAGAAGCTGGGCCGCCCACAGGCAGACGACCGAGCGGCGATGGAGGCCATCGTGGTCGTGCTCCAGAACGGCATCCCCTGGGAACGAGTTGGGCCGCCACGGCAAGGTAGACTTCTCCCACGCCTCCATTGCCTCCTCGTCCGTCCGGGAGCCAAAAGGGATGTGCCCACCCAATATTCGGTCGCTGCCTCATGGGCACGCCAAGAGCATCAGTGACAGTGCGCCACTGCGAATGAGCGAGGCGCGCACGGTCGTCGGCCTCCTGTATCGACATTTCGGAAGGGGAGAACCTACCAAGGAGGCTATTCCGCCTTGAGCCTCCGCCCACGCACTCCTGGGGTCGCATCCACTCGATGAGGACATGCACACGGCGGGGTTGGGCTCCCTACCCCATCATCGCTGGCTCCCCGCACCGCAGTCTCGCAAGTATGCGGTGCCGACCCACGCAAGAGCACGCAACCAACTCCTGCACCTGCTCAATACGAAAGGGCTCGCGTGCAAGAATGTGTGCAGTCTCCCTTGCGAGCTCTGCTCTAGACACGAAGCCAATCATGTGCAGAGCGGCCGTCTCGTGGTGAGCGTCCGCCCCTACCACGCGGGTCTGACATGGCAGAAATGGCAGCGAATCCAGCAGGTTGACGCGTATTCCAGCCCTGGTTACCTATGAGGGGAACCCATTTCTCCGCGCCAATTAGGCCGGAAAAGGAAGCCCGCAATGACCAAGAAGAATGTCCATACCGTCCCGTCCAGTGGAGGCTCGGGGTGGGACAACAAGGTCAACGGTGAGGTCATCAGCCATCACCACAAAAAGGAGACCGCGGTCGAACAGGGAAGGTCCACCGCACGGACCAACGAGTCCGAGCACGTCATTCACGACAAGGGCGGCAAGATTCAGGAGAAGAATAGCTACGGGAATGACCCTCACCCGCCGAAGGACAAGCGGTAGCAGGCACTCCCAACCAGAGGCCTTGGGCGGCTCGCCCCCACTGCCGCGAGCAGCCTCTCTCGACCCAAGGCTCGGTCACTGCGTCTATTCGCGGCCCCCTGCCGGCTCCGCCAGAGCTGAACGCCGCTTGCGCTTCGGGATTTCCTTCTTCACGGGCTCGGCAGCCGGCGTGGCGGGAGGAGAAACCACTGCCGGGGAACCAACCACTGGCACTGACCGAGCCTCGGGCCGAGCGAGGAAGTCCCATCGCGAGGCCCCCTTCCACCCCACAACGAAGGCAAGGCCGAGCGCGAGACTTACCAGGAGTCCCCAGTAGACCTTCCAGGCCACTCGCTTCGCAGTCCCAAGCCATCGGGACGTACCCCGCATTTCCTCATGGTGCAGCGGTGCCGGGGGTAGCTGCACGGACAACTTGCGCACGCGTGGAGCCTCTGCAGGGCCTGGATGGCGCGAGACTGCATCAACAGGCAAGCCGACCACAGGACTCGGGGCAGCAGGAACCTGAGCCATGGCAGGCAGCGGCGTGACAAGACGCACTGGTCCGGCCTGCTTCGGACGCGGCTCGCCTCGCCGGAATAACCGAGCGACAAGATGAGCAGCTACGGAGGGTGTTCTCGCCCCATAGGCAGTGAAGCGCTGCGCCTCCACTCTCGTCCTGGCGTGCCCCACGGCCACGATGCACGGTTTCGTCAGCCGACTGAGCGCTCGGGCAACCACCGGCGAGTTGAAGGGCTGCAGGTCAACGCGGGAGCCGCCTCCTCGGGCCAGGACGACGAGCTCCGCACTGCAGTCCTGCGCCCGGCCTAGCCCTTCGGCGATGGACTTCTCGTCGTAAAGTCCTACCGGAACGAGTTCCACCTGGACGCGAGTCCCGACGGTGTCTTCGAGTTGGCCGCAGAAGTCCGCCACGGCCTCGCTCCCCTCGGACGTGACGAGCACCACGCGCGTGAAGGGACCGGAGACCTTCGGAGGCGGAGCAAGGCGCCCAGCGTCTATCGCGTCGAGTTCCGCCTTTTGCCGGACGTACCGACTTGAGGGGCCACGGTCCGCCCAGCTCTTCGCCATGAAGCGCACGTCGATGGCGCCGCGCTCCTCGTCCACGAAGGCCTGCGTGCTGCCCTGGAACTCCACCATGTGCCCCAACCCGGGGCGCCAGGTGCAGTCCTTTGGGAACACCACCCAGACCCTCTTGTCGAAGCTGAAAGTGTCTGCCAGGCACACCCTTCTCCCCCGAACCTCCACGACCTCGCCCACCAGAATCATCTCCCGTGATGGCAGGGCCTTCCGCGCCACCGGCTGAACGTCGTCGGAGATGAGCTGGATGACCGCCCGGATGGAGAAGTGCTGCGCCTTCCGCTTTCGAAGCCCCTGCTGCATGCGCCCTCCCTCGCATCGGGCACCATATACCCGACTTGTGGGTGGGGGTATGCCAGATAGGGCTGACATGACGTTGCGAGGTGGGTCGTGACAACCCCAAATATGTGCTGTGAGTCCTCAGCAGACGTGCCCGGCCTGTGCTGGTACACCCCCGCAGTGACCGACACCGCCCAGCTCCGCCCGCGAATCTGGATCTACCGTCGCTCGGCCCCAGGTGAACTTCACCCCGTCCCCACCAAGAAGTGGGACCTCTGGGTTTTCGGAAAGGCGTCCCTGCCCCCCAGTGAAGATGGCTTCGTGTGGTTTGTCAGTGTCATCGCGTGGGGCGAGAACCGGAACGTCGCGCGCCTCGGGCAGATGGACTTCTGGAAGTCCCGCGTGGACGAGCGTGGTGTCCACAGCGAAGAGCTGAAATTGGTCGAGATGCGAGTCACCATGCAGGGCGTCTGGGCGAAGATGGGCGACTCGTGGTCCGGCAAGAAAACTCCAACTGAGCCACAAACAGTGGTGGATGCCACCTCGCGGTTCCAGGCCCAGCAGTACAAATGGAAACCCACGCCAGAGGACGCGCGCGCCCTCCGCGACATCCTGAATCGGCGGGTCGGCTGGGAAGTTATTCCGTAGGAGTACGGGCCGCCCGTGAGGGCAGAAAGCATGTCCTGTCCGGGGGGCCGTCGCATTCCAATTCGAGGCCTCTATGGGCAGCGACCTCCTCCCAAAGGATGTCGCTGGACACCTCAGGACGTTGAGGACGTGACAACGCTGGACGCACCACCCTGCGATTGGCCATCCTCCCTACCTTCGACGTCCGGAGGTTGCGATGGAAGCACGCCCGAGCCAAATCCTTGAGTTCTTCAACGGCACCAAGCAAATGCTCGTGCCGCTCTTCCAGCGTCCATACGAGTGGGGCCCCAACGAATGGGAGACCCTCTGGGCCGACCTTCTTGAGCAGTACGAGCGCACTGAGGAGGAATCCGTCGCGAGTCACTTCACGGGGGCCATCGTCACGGCTCCTGCACGGTCCGTTCCGGTGGGCGTCTCGAAGTACCTGGTAATTGATGGCCAGCAGCGGCTCACGACCGTCACCATCCTCATCTGTGCGATGCGCAGCCTCTTCGAGCCCGGGACGAAGGAGTACCGGAAGCTGACCCGGCTCCTCGTCAATGAGGACGACGATGGCCTCGACCACTTCAAACTGCTCCCAACACAGCCCGACCGAGCGGCGTTTCAGGCCCTCATCGCAGCGACGCCCCAGGCTGACACGCGCTTCACCCACGCCTTCGAGTTCTTTCAGAAGAAGCTGGCCGGCACCGATTCAGATGGAGCGCCAATTAACTCTGAACGACTCGCAACCGCGGTTCAAAGCCGCCTCACTGTTGTCGCCATCCACCTCGGCGACACGGACGACCCTTACCTCATCTTCGAAAGTCTCAACGCCAAGGGCACCCCTCTCACCCAAGCTGATCTCGTTCGCAACTACCTCCTTCTACGGCTTCACTCAAACGCGCAGCAAAAGGCCTATGAAGAGGCTTGGCTGCCAATGCAAGCGGCTCTGCCCGGCGAGCACCTGACCGAGTTCATGCGTCAGTACTTGATGATGAACGGAGAGGAGGTCGCGAAGTCCGCAATCTACACCGTCCTCAAGAAGCGGCTCCTCGATGTGCAGGACTCGGCTATCGCAGGCGAGTTGCTCCGCATGCAAAAGGCCTCGGTTCTGTATGCCAACATCGTCGGCCTCACCGCGCCGACGGATGCAACCCTCGGAAAAGGGCTGGCGCGACTTCAACGCTGGGACATCGCAACGGCCAATCCATTCATCCTAAAGCTACTCTTGGCTCACTCCAGGGCGGAAGTCAGCACGACCGATGTAGCCTCGTCCATCGCGCTCATTGAGTCTTTCGTGGTGCGCCGAGCCGTCTGCGCCGTTCCCACAAACCAGCTCAAGCGCATATTCCTGTCGATTACCAAGGACATGCCCGCCTCGGGCATTCCGCAGTGGCTGTCGAAAACGCTGGCCTCTGGTTCGAGTGGCAGGAGGTGGCCGAAGGACGACGAGTTCAAGGACGCTCTCCTCCGATATCGTGCCTACGCGCAGCCGACGGCACGCTGCAAATTCCTCTTGGAGAGCATTGAGGAACACCACGGCCACAAGGAACCAGCAGCTTTCGTGAATGCCACCATCGAGCATGTGATGCCACAGACTCTGACCGATGAGTGGCGCTCGATGCTTGGCGACAACGTGACGGATATTCACGAGCAATGGGTTGACCTTCTCGGGAACCTGACGCTCACCGGCTACAACAGTGAACTCTCGAACTCGCCATTTCCAACGAAGAAGCAGCTACTGAGCGACAGCCACTTCGAGATGAACAAATGGATCGCGGGCAGGGAGAAGTGGACGGAAGTCGAACTCCGCGAGAGAACGGAGTTGGTCTTCGCCAAGACAAAGGAAATCTGGCCGCGTCCTGCCGAGTAATGCCTTCCCTGGATGAGGCCCGCCACAGCCCCGTCCATTATTGTCAGGCACCGCACCGTCCGAATCGTCTTGCTTCACATGCAGCACGCGCGACCGCCTCGCACATCGGTCGCGCCTGACCCAAACGTCCATCTCTACTCGGCCAAGCTGACATCATCATGCAAACACTTGAATCATTTCTAGAATCCACCAACGCCAACTTGTTCCTCAAGGAATTCTCATTTGCCCAGAACAACTTCTCCCCTCAGCCAGACAAGTCTCTCGAACTAGCCGACCACATCGTCTGGATCAAAGACCACATCATCATCTACCAACTCAAGGAGCGAATCCCCGATGGCCCCATGAGCGAAGAGACCGAGATTCGGTGGTTTCAGAACAAGGTGCTAAAGAAAGCAAAGACGCAAATCCGAGACACACTCAACTACCTGAATTCATACACCAGCATCGCCATCAAGAACCAAAGAAACCACTCGTTCACAATCTCCAAAGACCAAGTCACCCAAATAGCAAAAATCATCTTATACGCAGTCCCTTACGATCCGCCGCGAGAATTCAGGGACACAAAGCACCTCGAGAGTTCAACCTCGGGATTCATTCACATAATCAACATCATTGACTACATTGGCATCTGCCAGAACCTCATTACCCCCGCCGAGATATGGGAGTATTTTGTTTTTCGCGAAACTGCCATTCGAAAATGGCCGGAGAGGACCGCGCGCATTAGGGAGCAAGCATTGGTTGGGCAGTTCCTCTCAGGAGAGTTGGACTTCTGGCCTGAAGCCCACTACGAGTCCTACCTCACGTCCCACGCCAACGACATTGAGAGCTTCAATGTCATGCCATTCCTCAATGGACTCCACGAACGCTTGACGCCAGCCCAGGGCGCCACACAAGGCGAGTTCGACTACTATAAGTTCCTAAGAGAATTCGCGCAGCTCAACAGAGCCGATCTGCGAGCACTCAAGGAACGCCTTCTTTGGTGCATAGAAACTTGCAAATCCGGAGACGCCACCAAGCCTAGTCGCATCGCAGTGCCGCGAACGAACTGTGGCTTCGTTTTCATCCCTGTCCCTGCCGAACACAGGAACAACCCTCTGCCCGGCCTGATTTCAATCACACATGCCGCAAAATATGAAGACAGGATGACTCGTGAAGTCGGCACCGCGATCTCATACAACAAGCCCTATCTCGACATGTCTCATTGCTTTCTCGAATTCCCTTGGGCGCCAGACCCAGATCTGGAGCAAGCACTGCGCGAATCCCCCATCCTCCGCACAGCGCGTGTCGAGGTTGCCCCACGATATAGATTTGACTAGCAATCCATGATGCCGCGCAGACGAGCAACGCAGCAAGGACGGCCATTCAGTCAACATGGCCACTACGGAGCGGCAAGTCGTCATTACTGCAAACCACTTTAGCCGTCTCACGACTCCTCGAGATGAAAGGAGTTCACAAAAAAGCATGACTCCCTGTGCTCAGCAAACGCGACCGCCTCGACATGTAGGTGCAAGCCCTGCGTTCCGTAGCATGGCAAGGCAAGCGAAGCGCTGGAGCTGCCCCCGTCAAATCGTCTCTCCCGCACTTCGTGTGGTTCCCCTCGAAGGCGAAAGGAAGACACGGCGAGCCGCCAACCAGACCCATCCAGCAGGGAAATCTGGTCTTGGGTCTGTCGTCATCCACGCCCCGCTGACGCTCCCCTCGGAGAGCGAGCGGCAGAACGGCCATTCGCGCAGCTTCCTCCTCGGGACTCCCTCCACACAAAGTGCGGGAGAGCCGTCAAATCGGACAGGGCCAGTGGGGTGAGTTCGCGAGTCGAAACTCGCGAGGGGAGCGCATTTTCAGGGCCTTGTGCGGGTGCACGGCGTTGTAGTCGTCGAACCAACGGGGCAGTTGCTGGAGGACCGCCTCGGCACTGTCGAGGCGAGCCAGGTACACGTAGTCGCGATTGAAGCTCTTCACGATTGAAGCTCTTCACGAAGGACTCGGCCATGCCGTTGCTCTCCGGCGAGTAGGCCGGCGTGGTGCGGATGAGGAGCCCAGGCTCGCCCCGAATTCGCGCGTCTCGTGGGCCGTGAAGGCCGGCCCGTTGTTGGTGAGCCACTCAATCGGGTGCGGCACCCGGCGGCAGCCCGCGCCGAACCGACCCTCAAGCGTCTCGGCCATCAAGTCGCGCACCATCTCGCCGGTGAGGCCTCTGGAGGTGGCCACGAAGCCCAGGGGCTCGCGGTCGCAGCAATCCAGGGAGAAGGCCACCTGGACGCTCTCTCTGTTCCAGCAGCGAATCTCAAAGGCGTCCGAGTACCACCTCAGGTTGCTCTTGAGCGTCGCCACCTTGCCATCGTGGGTGCGCGTCAGATTGCCGGTGTAGCGGGCCAGCAACAGCCCTGCGGCCTACATGACTCGGTACACCCGCTTAGCGTTCACCCGCGGCAGATTCTCGGAGACGAGCTGCCGGTTCACCAGGGCCGTGACGCGGCGGTAGCCGTAGCTGGCCCGCTCGTCGGTGACGGCGCGAATCCTCGCCAGCAGCGCCTCGTCGGTGCGCTTGAAATAGGGGCCACGCGGCTTGCTAGGGGCCTCTGAGCCCGAGGACTGCCCCCGGAGCACGAGGTTGCCCTGGAGACGTCCAGGGCCTCGGCCACCGCCTTCACCGGGTACCGACCTTGGGCGGCAAGCCGGGCAGCGACGTCCGTTTCTTGGGGTGGGCCAGCTCCAACGCCTCCTTCAGAATTTCGTTCTCCAGCGTCTTCTTGCCCAGCAGGCGCTCAAACGCCCTCACCTGCGCCTGCAGCCGCTTCACCTCGGACTCCGGCACTACCCCCTCGTCGACCCCTGGGCTGGACATCGACCCTTCCTCCGCCAGTCGCCTCCAGTGGAACAACCTGCTCGCCGACAGTCCCTAGCGAGGGGCCACCGAGGAGATGCTCTGCCCGGCCACCTCCGCCTCGGCCAGGAACCCGCCTCTTCTCCTCCGCGCTGAACCTCCGACGGCGACCAGGGCGGACTCGGGGGATGACCTCTACTTCGAATGCCTTCGTATCCATTCATAGGCGGGTCCTTGCGGTAGGGACCTGTCCGTTCGAAATGGGGGCTACACCACAACGGCTTCGCCCTCCTCAAGAGCCAAGTCTGGCCCCGAGCCAGGCGGACAGACTCGAACTTCGCCACTCCCGGCTCGCTGACGAGGGCTCGGCGTCTCTGGGCTCGTGCGTGAAGCTGCTCCCGCGGCGCTTCGGCAGCCTAGGCGGCGGGGCCTTCGTCCCCACCGGCCAAACCTCGGATTGTCGGCAGCACAGCCTCCGCCAGGTCAGGGGCCAGCTTTGCAAGGAGCTTGGCAACCAACCGACACACTGCGTCGACCTCCGCCTCAAGGCGAGCATCGACATCCATCCCTCCAACCACGCTGAGCTCAGCAGCACCCCGCCCCAGAAATGCACGTAACGCACGGTAGGCGTCCGACCCGCGCTTCCTTTCTGGGTACGGTACGGGCAACGGACCGTTGGGCTTGGCGACCTGCTCAAGCAGCTTCTGTACGGACACGTTCTCGGAAGCGTCGGGAACCTGCGTTCGAAGTAGTCGCTCAAGCAAGAAAGGAGTCAGGGCCACATCAGCTAGCATAAGCGCATTCTTCAGTTCACCGTTGTCTGCGGATGCTCGGCGGAGAAGGCGCAGCTCAGCAAGCCTCGTCGCGAGAAGGCGCACATCGCTGTGTATGCCCGCATCCTGCGAGGCCCCTGCGGATTTGGTGGAATCGACCGTTGCCGTCTCAAGGGCAAGCGTGTGAAGAACCTTCTCAGTCTCAGCAAGCCTCTCAGCGAGCCTCAGAACTGTATCGACAGCCTGCAAGAGGCGCAGACAATCGATTCGGTCGGCGTCCGCTGGTTCGCGTCCATGCATGATCCAATGCCGGTTTAGTGCAGGCGGCTTGGTCGGGCCGGCAGGGGCATAGAGCCTTCTCAGGAAGACCCGCATGGCCGTCCAGTACATGTGCTCAAGGTCGCCGGGCTCGTGGCATTCGAGCCGTGCCTCGATGAAGGCATTCTGGCCTGCGCTGTTCCACGCATCATCGTGCCAGGCGATTCGGAGCGCCCCTTCGAGCAGCGTAAAGAGCGCTGGGACAGCGACGCGGCACCTGTCGTTCATCAAGCAGAAGCGCACCTCTTCCAGTAAGGGCTCGAAATGAGCGAGCGGGGGGGATGTCAATAGAACGTTGAAGAGTTCCACCTCGTTCTTCCGCTCGTTGGCTTCGTAGTAGGCCCTGAACGCGCGGTCCGCCGAGGTCGGGTTTGTGCATTCGCTCAGGAGGTTGAGGTACTCCCCGAAGCTCGCATTCATTGGCAACGTCCAGCCCGCCTTGCCCATCTCCTCGGACCGGGCTAGGAGGTCCTGGGCCCTCTTCACCCCCTCAGCGAAGGCGCGAACCGTTCTCGCCCAGCCCTCGGCCACCTCTGGGCGAAACACGGGCTGGAACGGCTGACCCGAAAACTCGATGGAGTGCCCGAGCGCGGTGACGAGGCCTTGTGTTGAGGCGGCAATCCGCTCAATCGCCCGCTCGGCTTCGGCCGCAAGCTTCAGGCGAATGGCTGCAATCCGCTCAATCGCCCGCGCGGCTTCAGGTGAGAGCTGAAATCGAATGGCTGCAATCCGCTCAATCGCCCGCGCTGCTTCGGGCGAGAGCTGCAGGCGAATGGATCCGCCCTTCGTTTCGAACCTCTCCACCAATCCCGGAGATAACTGGATGCTCCGTCCGGCGACTCCAGAATCTCCCCTGGTCTTGTTGTCCGACGCGTTGTCCTCATCATCGCTCATCGTCGCCCCTTGCCGCTTCAAGTACCCATCGCAAGTCGTCTGGCGCTCGCGGGTTGGCGGACTGGTCGCTACGTCTGACAGTACCTCTAATGAGCAAACCCAAGAAGACGCTAGGTCGCCCTCAAGCTGACGACTGCGGGGCACTGGAGGCCATCGCAGCCAGTTAACCGGCGTCGCCCCGGGGCATGGCAGTCGCCCCCCACGGCGGCGCAGCGAGGCCCCTGCGGGCCTTGGTACCTGCCCCCCGCTCCGCCGTGGGATTGATCCGCATCGGTACACCAAGGAAGAGTCAGGGACGGTGTCCGACATGACGGAAGCCGCGAAGGCCCGCTGGCCGCAGCTGATGCGCGAGGTGGGACCACTCATCCCGAGCCAGTCTACGCGTCCTCAAACCCCAGGCGCCCACCCGTCGAACCGCGCTGCACTGCGACTGAGGCGGCCACCTCAGGGGCGGCAGCATCCCTGTCACAAGCGCCCCCCACCACTGGCACACGAACCCCAGCAGGGAAGCTCAAATAGTCGGGCCTTGTCAGGAACGAAAACCACCCGCCGTAGAGTCTCCCCGAAAGGAGCAGCGACCATGACGACGTTGACCGTGCGGACGAACCCGATGAAGCGCAGCTATCGCAACAGCCTCTGGCCCCAGTTCGACGCCGCCTCCTGCTCCCTTGTGAGCTTCGCCTCGAAGTCCCCCGTGGGCTTTGACCGGCTTGGCGGCTCTCCGCCCGTACCCTGCTGAAGCTCGCGCTCCGTCATCGGCGCGCCAAGCCACGCAGAGGCCGGGCTCCCATCCAGGGGACCTGGCCTCTCGGCTTTCAGGGCTCCTAATCCCCCGGGGGACGTAGAGCGCTAGGGGAGGCGCGCGGGCCTGTAGAGCCCGAGCCCGACAGGGCCCGCTGGGTTCAACTCCCAGCGTCCCCATGCAGCACGAGCTTCGTCCGTCACCAGGCAGGCGCACCATCTTCTCCCCGTGCAGAGACTCCGTTTAGAGACGGCTCCCTGGCCGAAGTTCACAGCACCAATCGGACCCCAATCGAAGGACAACCGCAGGCCCCGCCCCTGAACCACTTAATTTCACTCACCTTTTGCCGCTCAGAGAGTTCGAGTTCTCTAGAGAAAAACAGAGAACGAGTTCGCCCAGAGATTCATTCGGGGAGCTTGCAACACATGCAACTGGCCAGTTCCGCCCGGGGTGGCAACGGTCTGCAAAACCGTTTGGGACGGGTTCGACTCCCGTATTGGCCTCACTTTCATTGCCGACCTGGCGTAGGTGGTCCGCGCGCCCGTCTGAAGAGCGGGAGGACTCGGTTCGATTCCGAGGGTCGGCACTTCACAGCACGTTTCACTGTTTCACTTCATAGGCCGCGCTCCGGGAGCAGCTTGGACTCCAAATCCGAGCGCGCGGGGTTCAACTCCCTGGCGGCCTGCTCGTTTCGCCCCTGTAGCTCAACTGGTAGCAGCACCGGTTTCGTAAACCGGGGGTTGTCGGTTCGAACCCGACCGGGGGCACTTCACGCAACACGCAGTCGTCACATGGGTTCGTGGCTCAATGGGAGAGCACTCGGTTTGCACCCGAGGGGTTCCGGGTTCGAGTCCCGGCGGATCCACTCCATGCCCTTGTAGCTCAGTGGATGAGAGCGCACGGTTCCGAACCGTGAGGTCGCAGGTTCAATCCCTGCCAGGGGCACTCGTTTCAGCGGTGACATCCGCTTCCGTAGCTCAGTGGATTCAGAGCAGGCGCGTCCTAAGCGCGAGGTCGCAGGTTCGAATCCTGCCGGGAGCACACACGTTTCACACTTTTCTGCGGGGAGGGGCTGGTGCCTCACCGGGCCTCATAAGCCTGGCCTCCAGGGTTCGACTCCCTGCTCCGCAACTTCTCCTGCACGCCGAGCCAGCTGGAGACGGCGACGGTCCCACACACCGTTTTCGCCGGGTTCGATCCCCGGGGCGTGCACTCGTATCGCCGCAGTCAGTATTGCCGGTGTAGCCCAATTGGTAGAGGTGCCAGGTCGAGATCCTGGAGGATGCGGGTTCGACTCCCGCCACCGGCACTGTCGTCGCAGTCCGTAGCCCGCAGTCGCAAGTCAGCAGGACATCCCGAAGTCCGTCCGCGTAGCCCAAACGGGAGAGGCCGCCGGCTCAAACCCGGCACAGTGCGAGTTCGACTCTCGCCGCGGATACAACCGAAAGGCGTTGCGTCATGGAGACGCTGGTTCTCAGTCAGTCCTTCGAGCCCGTCGCGCGGATTCCCTGGCAGCGCGCGGTGATGCTCATCTTCCAGGGCAAGGTCGAGGTGGTCGAGGAGTACGAGGACCGCTTCGTGCGCTCGGTGACGGTGGAGATCCGCATGCCCTCCGTCATTCGCTTCTTCCGCGGGCTGCGCAAGGGCCCCAAGGGCGTGAAGTTCAGCCGGGAGAACGTCTACCTGCGAGACCGCTGCCGCTGCCAGTACTGCGGCTTGAAGGTGTCGCGCGCGGAGGCGACGTATGACCACGTCCTCCCCCGCGCCCAGGGTGGCCGGACGTCCTGGGACAACGTCGTCATCGCGTGTGTGCCCTGCAACCAGAGGAAGGGCAACCGGACTCCGGAGCACGCGAAGATGGCGCTGCGCTGCGCCCCGGTGAAGCCCAAGAAGCTGCCGGACGCGATGCACCTGACGTTCGTCTTCGAGCAGGGCATGCCCATGTCGTGGGCCAAGTTCCTCAGGGACGTGGCGTACTGGCATGGCGAGCTGGAGGCATGAGGTCCTGAGGTGAAGGGGGTCCACCAGAGGTGGCCCCCGTCCCCGCCCGTCCCAGGACGGTGCGCCTGGAGGGGATGAGGAGGTCCGCCAGAGGCGGCCTCCCGCCCGTGGACCTCCCCGCGAGCCGGCAGGCGGGTGCGCTGCTGCCGGCGACTTTCCTGGAAGACCGACGCCGGAGGCCGGCGGCCCGTTTCGAAAACGGTGCGGGTGCATGACGCGCTCGGGGTTCGAGTCCCCTGTCTTCCGCTGTGTCTTGGAGCATGCAGGCCGGGTGGCCGGCCGCCTGGCTGGAAACCAGGAGGGCCCTTCGAGGCTCGTGGTTCGACTCCACCGTGTTCCGCTCGCTTCACAACAACTGTTTGGAAGTTGGACTGGCGATGGCGCCAGGCCCCGCTGCTACCGGGTGCGAGCCGGCTTGCCGGCTTGAGGTTCGAGTCCTCCGACTTCCGCTTCCCTCCGGCCTTGGGCCAGGAGATTCCGGCCACTCGCCGGGATTGCGCGCTCACCTCGGCGGTTCAGCGGTTAGAGTGCGTGCTCCGGCGAGGGGGCGGCTGACGACACATGGCGACGAGGAAGAGCGAGGACCAGGAGCGACTCATCGACCGGGACCTGACCGCGTTGGCCCGAGAGGGTCGGCTGCCGGCCGCGCACGGCGTGGACGCCGCGGTGACGGAGGTGCTGGGCCTGCTGACGCGCGGTGGCAAGCACCCGCTGCTGGCGGGAGACCCCGGCGTGGGCAAGAGCGCGCTCGTGCAGGAGGTGGCGCGCCGCATCGCCGAAGGACGGGTTGACGCCGAGCTGACGCAGTCGCGCCTGGTGGAGGTGTCCGTCGCCAACATCCTCGCGCGCAGCACTCAGCGACAGGCCGCGGAGAGCTTCGAGGAGCTGCTGGCCCACCTGGCGCGGCACCCCTGTCCCATCGTCTACATCCGGGATTTGCCCGCGGCGCTGGGAGGGCCCCTGGCCCCCGTGGCCGTGCGCGCGCTGCGCACCGGCGGCCTGCGCTTCATCTTCGAGACGGAACCCAAGCGCGTGCAGGAGCTGCTGCGCTCCGACGAGGCGCTGGCGGAGCGGCTGCACCTGCTCCCCCTGCACGAGCCTCCGCTGGAGAAGGCACGCTGGGTCTTGGGCCGCGTGGCGGAGGAGCTGGAGCGTGAGCTGCGCCTGCCCATTGACCCGGCCGCGTGTGATCTGGCCCTGCGGCTGTCGTCCAAGTTCCTGCTGGCGCAGCGCATGCCGCGCAAGGCCATCGAGCTCTTGAAGGAGACGGCGGCGGAGGCCGCGGGCGCGGCCAAGGACCATGTCGGTCCCGAGGACGTGCTCACCCGCTTCTGTTCCGCCACGCGCCTGCCGCGCTTCGTGGTGGACGACGCCATGCCGTTGGACCTGGAGGAGACGGAGCGCTTCTTCGGAGAGCGGCTGCTCGGCCAGACGGACGCGGTGGGCGCGGTGCTGCGCTCGGTGGCGCTGCTCAAGGCGGGGCTGAACGACCCGCGCCGGCCGCTGGGCGTGTTCCTGTTCGCGGGCCCCACGGGCGTGGGAAAGACGCAGCTCGCGAAGCTGCTGGCGGAGTACCTCTTCGGCTCGGCGGACAGGCTGGTGCGCCTGAACATGGCGGACTACCCCAACGACGGCGACGAGAGCGTGCCCTTCGGCGCGTCCTGGGCCCCGGCGTTGGAGACGCGTCGCGGAGAGCTGAGCGCACTCCTGGACGGCAAGGTGTTCTCCGTGCTGCTGCTCGACGAGTTCGAGAAGGCCGCGCGCAGCGTGCACGACCGCTTCCTCCAGCTCTTCGACGAGGGCACCTTCGTCAACGGCGCGGGCGAGGTCGTCTCGTGCAACAACACGCTCATCGTCGCCACGTCCAACGTGGGCGCGGAGGTGTACCGGGAGCCCGCCATGGGCTTCGCGGGCACCAAGCGCGCGGACGAGATGGTGTCGGAGGTCGACCGCCGCATCGGCGAGGCCTTCCGCCCGGAGTTCCTCAACCGCTTCGACGCCATCTGTCACTTCCAGCCGCTGTCCAAGGTGGACATCCGCAAAATCGCGCAGCGCGAGGTGGGCCGCGTGCTGGAGCGAGAGGGCATCCGCGCGCGCTCCCTGGACGTCGAAGTGACGCCCGAGGTCGTCGACCGGCTGGTGGAGCGCGGCTACTCGCCCCAGTTCGGCGCGCGCTATCTCCAGCGGGAAATCGAGAAGACGCTCACCGCCGCGCTGGCCGTGGAGATTGCTCGCAAGCCGCTGCCCCCTGGCACCCCCGTGCGCGTGGAAGCACGTCCTGGTGGCCGGGTCATCGCGGTGGCCGAGCCCGCCGCGCCGCTGCCCTCGCCCACCGCGCAGCTGCTGCTGCCGTCCGCGCGCGCGACGCCGGTGAAGCGGCGGCTGGACCGCAAGTCGCTGTTGGTCGAGATGGACCGGCTGGTGGGCAAGGCCCGCTCGCTGGCGGCCTCCGCGGGGCGGCCGGAGCTGGAGGAGCGCCGCGCGGCCCTGCTGACGGAGACGCAGGCGCCCAACCTCTGGGACGACCCCACGCACGCGGCGGATGTCATCCGGGCCTTCCGGACGGTGGAGGCCCACCTCAACGAACTGGAGCGGCTGGAGGCCGCGTGTCTCTTCGGCCGGCGCCTGGTGCGTGAGGCGAAGAACGAAGTGCAGCTCGCCTCCGCGGCCCGGCAGGTCGAGGACGTCGCGCGAGAGGTACAGATGGCGGAGGCGCTCCATGCCTCCGGCTCCACCACTCTGGACAACGAGGCCCTGGTGGATATCTGCGCGAGCGACTCGGCGGAGACGCAGGAGGCGTGGGTGCAGGAGCTGGCCACCATGTACCTGGGCTGGGCGCAGCGGCGCGGCTACGAGGCGGTGGCGGTGGCGGAGGCCGACGAGCCGGCTCGCGTCGTGGTGCGCATCGCCGGCCCCGGGGCCTACGGCTTCCTCGCTGGCGAAGCGGGCATGCACCGACGACTGGAGGACGAGAAGCGCCAGCGCGCCTATGTCCGCGTGCACCGGGGCGGCGCTCTCTCCGAGGAGGAGCTGGAGCTGCTGGAGGTGCTGGGCCGGCCCGTGAAGAGCCATGAGGGCACCTACCTCCAGCGCGTGCGCACCGAGGTGACGGTGAAGGACGAGTCCACCGGCCGCGTGCTGACGCTCACTGGCGCGGGCGAGCTGGACGAGTTGAAGGACATCGCCACTCGCGTGGTGGCCGGACAGGGCGGAAGCACGGACGAGGTGCGACGCTACTACCTGGGCCGCAGCGCGCGCGTGGAGGACCCTCGCACCGGAGCCGGGACGCCTCGAGTGAAGGACGTGCTGCGCGGCGAGCTGGATGTGTTCATCGCCGCGTGGATTTCGCGCCCGCCGTCGGAGCCCCCGCTGGGGAGCTGAGCCGACGGAAAGCAGTGAGGGGACGGGCCATTCCACCCCGTCCCCTCATCAAGACCTCAGCGCGCTATTGATTGATTTGGAGCGCGATGGCGCGGGAGTTGTTGTCCTCGCGCAGCTCCGACTGCGACTGGTACGGGTCCACGTAGGCGCCCAGGAACCAGGCGCCGCCCTGCCCCATCGCATCCATCGGCAACCAGGCCGTCACGCTCAGGCTCTGGGTGATGCAGTCACCCGGGTTCAGGGCGATGACATTCACGCCTCCCAGCTCCCGCTGGTCCGAGTTGGGGTTGTTCCCAGGGCTCGGCATGGAGGGCTCCGGGGAGAGGTTCGCGTCGAGGGACGTGTAGAGCGACACCCAGGCGGAGGGGCTCGCCTGCGTGCCCTGGTTGCACACGCGCACCGTCGAGGAGAAGGTGCTCCCCTGGAGGATGGAGGCAGGCCCCGTGAGCGAGGTGACGACGAGGTCCGGCTTCGTCCCCACGCCGAGGAGGCCCTTCACAAAGGTGTTGTTGTCCTCGCGCAGCTCCTGCACCCCGCCGCTCGAGTCCACGAGCGCGCCCAGGTAATAGGCCATCCCCTGACCGCCGGGCGGCGTGTACGCGTTGACGCTCGCGGTGCGCGCCATGCACTGGGCCGCGAGCAGCGACGGCACGGACACCGAGCCAATCATCACCTGGTCCGCCACCGTGGGCGACGTCGACAGCGAGAGCACGTCGTCCAGCGATAGGACCACCTCGACGTACGTGGAGGCGCTGGGCTGGGTGCCCTGGTTGCACACCGTCACCGTCGTGGTGAAGGCCTGTCCCTGCGTCACGCTCGTGGGAGAGGTCATCGCGGTGATGACCAGGTCCGCGCGGCTACCCACTCCGATGAGGCCCTTCACGAAGCTGTTGTTGTCCTCGCGCAGCTCCTGCACCGAGGCCGGGTCATCCACGATGGCGCCCAGGTAGTACGCCCCGTCGCCCGTCCCATCCGGCGGCAGCCACGCGGTCGCGCTCACCGAGCGCGTGGCGCACTGCCCCACCGTCAGCGCGGGGATGCTCACGTTCGCGACCTCGGTCTGGTCTCCCGGGGGATAGCCAGGGCCCGACATCGACGACAGCGCGGTGTCCACCGACAGGAGGAAGCGAGCCTGCGTCGAGGTGCTGGGGGTGGTGCCCTGGTTGCACACCGTCACGCCGGCGGTGAACGGCTGGCTGATGGACGCGCTCGTGGGCGCGGTCATCGCGGTGATGACCAGGTCCGGCTTGTTGCCAATGCCGATGGGGCCCTTCACGAAGCTGTTGTTGTCCTCGCGCAGCTCCTGCACGTTGGCCGGGTCATCGACGATGGCGCCCACGTAGTACGCCCCGTCGTTTCCCTGCGCATCGGGCGGCAGTCCGACCCACGCCGTCGTCGAGCGCGTCGCGCACTGTCCCGGATTCAGCGACGGCACGGAGACGTATCCCAGCGGAGACTGGTCCGTCGCCGGGTAGCCGCCGGGCCCGTACGGCATCGGCGTCAACACGGTGTCCATCGACACGTAGAGCTGCGCCTGCGTCGAGGTGCTGGCGGTGGTGCCCTGGTTGCACAGCGTCACCGATGCGGTGAAGGACTGACCATTCTGGAGGGCCTGCGGCGCGTTCAGCGCCGTGACGACGAGGTCCGGCCGACTGCCCACGCCGACGAGCCCCTTCACGAAGACGTTGTTGTCCTCGCGCAGCTCCTGCACGGAGCTCGGGTCATCCACGATGGCCGCCAGGTAGTACGCACCGTCGCCCGTCCCATCCGGCGGCGGAGGGCTGCCATAGAACGAGCCACTGCGCGTCACGCACGCTCCGGCATTCAGGGAGGGCACGGGCAGGGAGCCCAGCGGCAGCTGGTCCGTCGGCGGACCACCAGGGCCGGACGACAGCGGCGTCAACGTCGTGTCCGTCGACAGGTAGAGCTGCGCGTTCGTCGAAGGACTGGACTGGAGGCCCTGGTTGCAGACCGTCACCGTCGCGGTGAAGTTCTGGCTGGAGTTGAAGCTCACGGGTCCGGTCATCGCGGTGATGACGAGGTCCGCGCGGTTGCCCACGCCGACGAGGCCCTTCACGAAGGCGTTGTTGTCCTCACGCAGCTCCTGCACGGAGGCCGGCTCGTCCACGATGGCCCCCACGTAGTAGGCCCCTTCTCCCTGCCCATCCATGGGGAAGCTCACCCAGGCATTCATGCCACGAGTCGCACACTGCCCCGGGCTCAACGAGGGCAGGCCAATCATCACCAACGGAGCCTGGTCCGTCGGAGGAGAGCCGCCAGGGCCGGGGTACATCGGCGTCAGCGTCGTATCCGTCGACAGATAGAGCTGCGCGTTCGTCGAGGAGCTGGGGGTGGTGCCCTGGTTGCACACCGTCACCGACGCGGGGAAGGACTGACCGGGCGACAGGGTCGGCGGAACGCTCACGTCCGTGACGATGAGGTCCGGCCGGTTGCCCATGCCGATGAGCCCCTTCACGAAGACGTTGTTGTCCTCGCGCAGCTCCTGCACGGAGCTCGGGTCATCCACGATGGCGGCCAGGTAGAACGCGGTGGCCTCCGTGGGCGACGGAGGAAGCGAGGCCCAGAGGTTCTCTCCGCGCGTCACACACTGGCCGGGAGACAGACCCGGAATCGAGATGTAGCCCATCGGCGACTGGCTGCTCGGAGGAGGCCCCATGGGCCCCATGGGCGTCACCGTCGCGTTGAGGGAGAGGTACAGGTTCGCCATCGTCGAGCTGCTCTGCGCCGTGCCCTGGTTGCAGACCGTCACAGTGAACGGAGCGGACTGTCCCGAGTTCAGGCTCGCCGGCGACGTCAACGCGGTGACGATGAGGTCCGGTCGGTTGCCCACGCCGATGCGCTCCTTCGCGTAGGTGTTGTTGTCCTCGCGCAGCTCCTGCGCGGAGTTTCCGTCGTCCACGATGCCCCCCAGGTAGAAGGCGCCGGGGCTGACGCCCGCGGGAGGCAGCCAGGCCTGGGCGGAACCGGTGCGCGTCACGCACTGCCCCGGGTTCAGCAGGGGGACCTGCACCATGCCCACGTCCCGCTGGTCCGTGGGGGGCGCACCCGGGCCCATCTGCGTCAGCACGGTGTCCAGCGACAGCAGGAGCCGCACGGACGTCGCATTGGCATAGGTCGTCCCCTGGTTGCAGACGCGCGCCTGGACCTCGACGTTCTGACCTTCCGACGCGCTGGCGGGGCCGCGCAGCTCGGTGATGATGAGGTCCGGCCGATTGCCCACGCCGATGCGCTCCTTCGCATAGGCGTTGTTGTCCTCGCGCAGCTCCTGCACCGAGGCGGGGTCATCGACGATGGCGCCCAGGTAGAACGCCCCAGGGCCCGGCGACGCGGGAGGCTGCGCCGCGAAGACGGAGACGCTGCGGCGGACACAGGCGCCCGCGTTCAGCGTCGTCTGGGTCAGCACCTCGCCAATCGGCGACTGGTCCGTGGGAGGAGCGCCCGGGCCGGTCGGCGTCAGCACGGTGTCGGTCGACAGGAAGAGCTGCGTGCGGACCGAGGGGACGCTCACGGTGCCCTGGTTGCACACCGTCACCGCCACAGTGAAGTACCCGCCCTGCGGCACGCTGGGAGGACTCGACAGCTCGGTGATGACGAGGTCCGGCCGGTTGCCCACGCCGATGCGCGTCTGCGCATGCGTGTTGTTGGTCTCGTTCAGCTCCGCCACGGACTGATTCGCATCGACGATGGCGCCCAGGAAGTAGGCACCGTCACCCTGCGCCGCGGGCGGCAGCCAGGCCGTACCGAGCACACGGACATCCGCGCACTGGCCCACCGACAGGTCCTGCTGGAGCGTCTCCTGCCCCGCCAGGGACTGGTCCGACGGAGGAGGCATCGTCGTCAGCGGAGACAACACGTTGTCCAAGGACAGCAACACCGCCACGGTGGAGCCCCGGTACGCGGGCGCCGTGCCCTGGTTGCAGACCGTCACCGTCGTGGGGAACGACGAACTCCCCGAGGTGACACTCGCGGGGCCTCGTACGTCCGTCACCACCAGGTCCGGCCCCGTGTTCAGGGAACTCGACGCCATCTCCAGCGCGGGTTGCTCCTGTGCGGGCTCTCCGCCCGAACAGCCCGTGCTCACTCCGACAAACAAGCCCATGACCAGCCACCTCGTGGCGGTCGCGCTCCACTCCGGCCTCTTCATGAAGTCTCCCGTTGCATGACATGCGGAGTGACACGGCGGACGCCGGGCCAGACTCCAGGCACGCGCTCTAAGTGCGTAGCAGGAAGACTGAAAGTACCGAAGTGCCTGGGAGGTATTGCTCCCAGGAAAGCCTCATGAAGTCTGAAAAGACTCCAGCAAACCCAAGCCGCCTCTCGGAGCTTGAGGTTTCATGAAACAAACGGGGCGATGTCGACACCTGACTGTTTCCAAATGTGTCGGGCGTCGCGTGCTGACTCCGCGATGTTTCACGGACGGGTCAGCGAACCACGCCCGCCAGGCGCGCGGGCGCGGGCGCGGAGGGAGAGACGGCCACGGCCCTGCCGAGCGTCCCCGCGCTCTGGGGGAAGGGGCCTCGCGCCAGCTCGTGCCCCGCCGGGTCCAGCACCTGCGCATAGACAGTCTTGAAGCCCTTCTTCAGGCCCACCGACTGATGAGGCTCGCCCTTGCTGTCGGCGACCATGAAGAGCGAGGAGTCGAGCTCAGGGGGCGGCGACTCGCCGTGCCGCTGGAAGAGGTCTCGCATGAGGTCGAGCGACTCCGCGTGGCTCTTGCGAATCTCTCCCTTCGCCATGCCCTTGAAGAGACCCGGGACGTCGCGCAGGTCCACGCGGACCACGACGATGGGCTTGACCGCTCGCACGTCGTACACGAACTTGTAGGCGTGCTCCTTCAGCTCATCCCGGGTGCCCTTGTTCGCATAGAGCACCACGGTGGGACGCCCCTTCCCGATAGGGACTTCCTTTCCGAACACGTCCTTCAGCTCAGCGGCATGCGCGGGCAGGACTCCCAGGACGCCCAGCAGACCTACGAGCGCGGCGAACTTCCTCATGTGAACGTGTCCTTTCAAAAGACGCTGTGATGGGTGCGACGGCTTCTACGAACACCACCGCCTCCGGCCCGAATCCCTGGCGACATCCACCGGTGGCTCCATGGGCCACCCGCTCACCAGGCCACACGACTCCTGCGCGCGCGCTCGGTTGCTCGGCAGCACCGCGTCTGCTATCGCCTCGCCCGCGCCTCGGAGCGCGCGCGGGGGATGTCCATGATTGAGCGGTTCCGGAAGTTGCCATTCATTGCCACGCTGCTGTTGGGGACGCTGAATTCGTCCGCGTTCGCCGCCCAGCCTTTCGAACAGGGAATGGTCACCATCACGTTGGATGACGGGTGGGCCACGCAGTACACAAAGGCCCGGCCCGCGCTCAACGCGCGGAACATCCCCGCCACGTATGCCCTCATCACCCAGGCGCTCGCGCAGGGCTGGGGTGGCTACATGAGCATCGCGCAGGCGCAGACGCTGGTCGCCGAGGGCAACGGCATCGCCAGCCACACGCTGACCCATCCGGACCTGACCACGCTGTCCGCGCCCGAGCTGCAGTCGGAGCTCGGGGACTCGCGCGACTGGCTGGTGACGAACCTGGGGCTGACGTCGGTGCCCGACTTCGTCATCCCCTATGGGCTCTACGACGCCAACGTGCTCGCGGCCATCCGACAGCACTACGGCAGCAGCCGCACGGTGAACGCCGGGCGCAACTTCCGCGACACCATCGTCTACGAGCTGCGGGGCAACGACGTGGCGCGCACCGTGCCGGTGAGCACGGTGCGCGGCTGGATTGACCAGGCGCTCGCGGAGAAGAGCTGGCTCATCCTCGTGTTCCACGAGTTCGTGGACGGCACGCCCACGCGCGACACGCAGTACCGGACGTCGAACTTCACGGCCATCCTGAACCACCTCCAGACGCGCGGCGCGCGCACCGTGACGCTGTCCCAGGGGCTGGCGCTGATGGAGGGCCGCACGGACCCGGAGCCGTCCTCGGGCCTGCCCGTCTACGGCGATGCGCTGGAGAGCGGGTTCGCGGATTGGAGCTGGGCGGAGCACTCTCTCGACGAGACGGGCATCGTCCACGCGGGCTCGGCCGCCATCCGCTTCGAGCCGGACACGTGGGCAGGAGTGCTCCTGCATCACTCGGGCGTGGAGGTAGCGGGGTACCAGTCCCTGGAGCTGTGGGTCCATGGCGGCACCACCGGGGGACAAGCGGTGCGCGTCGTCCTGCATGACGGCACCGACGTGCTCGGGACGATGCGGCTGGATGAGGCCCTGGGCGGACCGCTGGTCGCCGGCGAGTGGCGGAAGGTGACGCTGTCGCTCGATGCGATGGGTGCGACGTCGGGCACGCTGCGCGACCTGTACTTCCAGGACGACTCCGGGGATGACCAGGCGGCGGTGTACCTGGACGACATCTCGCTCATTCCCAGGTGAAGGGCTTCGAGACGTGGCGGAGAGGGATTCCGCCGCGCCGCGCCCGATTCCGACTGAACACTCGCGGGCCCAGGCCAAGACCTTGCGGGCTTCTTGACGGGGCCCCCTTCTCAGAAACCTGTCACGTGGTGGAACATCCCGGTTCGTGTCCTGCTTCGATGAGAAGACCGCGCGGGCGCTGGCCACCGGAATGCTCTCCGCCGTGGAGGCACAGCGGTTTCGGCGCCACGCGGAGGGCTGCCGTCAATGCGCGGCGCTCCTGGCCCGTGTGACGCCACCCGGCACGGCCGCTCGTCGAGTCACGGTCGTGCAAGAAGAGGCCACGGACCTGGCCATTCCCCGAGCCACGCTTCTGGGAGAGGCGTTGGACCTCGAGTTGCCCACCGAGCCCGTCCGGACCGCCAAGGCCGCTCGGGCCTCCAATGACAGCTCAGCGTCAGCCAAGGCGCCTCCGCAGTCCTCGCACAAGCCTGGTGCTCCAGCGGTCCCCGTGGAGGCCGAGCAACACACGGATGCCTCCGCGTACCCGCTGACTTCGAATCCCAGGGCCCCTACCGTGTTGGACTCCGACCTCCATATGGCATTGGAGTCGAGGCTGCGCGCGAGCACGAGTCACAAGGGCGGGCCGCAATCCCTCGCGGTCGCGGACGGTTCGAGCGAGTCGGCGGAGGACGCGCCCCCGGACGCTGGGACGCTGATTGCGCCTCTGCCACGTCGTCCAGGCGAAGAGGACGCGCAGCAATCCCTGGCTGGCGCGGGAGCCTCGTCACCGCGAGTTCAACCGGACGTCGGGGCACGTGCGCGCGCAGCGACTCCGCAACCCTCCGCGAGCGCGACGGGCAAGTCGAGCGTCCCCTCCCAGCCTTCGTCCGGCACAGCGAGTCCGCGCATCAAGACACCCGAGGCGTCCTCCAGCACGACCTCACCACCAGCGCCGCCTGCGCCATCCAGCGGGGCGAGTTCGCGCGTACAGCCACCCGCGAGCGCTCAGCCGGCAGTCCCTGTGTCATCTATTGGTGTGAACTCGCACGCACAGTCGCCCGCGACTACGGCCGCTCAGCCCGCGTCATCCAGCGGAGCGAGTTCGCGCGTCCAGCCACCCGCGAGCGCATCCGCACAGCCCGCGTCATCCAGCGGGGCGAGTTCGCGCGTCCAGCCACCCGCGAGCGCATCCGCACAGCCCGCGCCGCCACCTTCGCCATCCATCGGGGCGAGCGCACGCGTACAGCCGCCACAGTCCTCTCCTTCCTCTGCATCGGCCAGCGCGGCGGGCTCACGCCCACCTCCCCCTGACGTGGGCACCCTGATTGCGCCTCCGCCACAACCACCCGCGGGCGGGGGCACCTGGGCGGCGCCTCCTCCCGCCCCTCCGCTGGGCACCAGCGTGCGTGTCCCGCCTCCCGCGCAAGACGCGCAGGGGCGCTCCCGTCATCCCGACAATGGCGCCGCTCGCAAGGGCGAGGCGAGGGAGACGGCATCGCGCGCCACCGTGGGGCGCTACCACATCCTCGACAAGCTGGGCTCTGGCGGAATGGGCGTCGTCTACAGCGCCTATGACCCGGACCTCCATCGTCGCGTGGCCATCAAGCTGCTCCACCCGGACGCCAACACCGTGGTCCGCACCGACGGCGCCTCTCGCCTGCTGCGCGAAGCCCAGGCCATGGCCCGCCTCTCCCACCCCAACGTCGTCTCCGTCTACGACGCGGGCACCTTCGCCGGTCGCGTCTTCATCACCATGGAGCTCGTCGAGGGCCTGTCCCTCCGTCACTGGCTCCGCGCTGAACATCGCTCCTGGCGCGAGGTCCTCGACCTCTTCCGTCAGGCGGGACGAGGACTCGCCGCCGCCCACGCCGCCGGGCTCGTCCACCGCGACTTCAAGCCCGCCAACGTGCTCGTCAACCGGGACGGCCGCGCCCAGGTGACGGACTTCGGCCTCGCACGCAACACCGCGGACCAGGACGCCATGGAGGAAGGGCGTCCCACCACGCCCTCACGATTCGCGCTGCGCGAGGAGGACCTGCTCGAATCGCCCCTCACCGAGGCCGGCCTCGTCATGGGCACCCCCGCGTACATGCCGCCCGAGCAACACGAGGACGGCCGCACCGACGCGCGCGGCGACCAGTTCAGCTTCTGCGCCTCGCTCTACGAGGCCCTCTACGGCCAGCTCCCCTTCGAAGGGAAGCAAGCCACCGCCTACCTCCAGGAGTCCCTCGCCAACCGCGTGCGCCAACCCCCGCGCGGCAGCCGCGTCCCCGCCTGGCTGTTTCGCGCCGTCACCCGGGGCCTCTCGCCCACGCCCGACGCGCGCTACCCCTCCATGGAGGCCCTGCTGGCGGAGCTCGGCAAGGACCCGTCCGTGGCGCGGCGACGCCGGAGCATCCTGGCCGCCGGCTTCCTCCTCATCTACGGCTTCATGGGCGTCACCTGGTGGATGGGCAACCGTCGCCACGCCCCCTGCCTGGCCCCCGAGGCGCGACTGGCCGGCATCTGGGATGCCTCGCGCAAGGACACCGTGAGCCGGGCCTTCGCCGCCACGAACAAGCCCCAGGCCCCCGAGTTCTTCTCGCGCGTGGCGCAGAGCCTGGACACCTTCGCCCAGGAGTGGGCCGGCATGCACCAGGAGGCCTGCGAGGCCACGCGGGTGCACGGCCACCAGTCGGACGCCGTGCTGTCCCTGCGCATGGCCTGCCTGGAGCGCCGTCGCTCCACGCTGGATGCCGTGGTGGGCGTGCTCGCGCAGACCGACGCGGAGTCCCTCACCACCTCGCTGGACGCGGCCCAGCGCCTGCCCTCCGTCACCGACTGCGCGAACGTGGACGCCCTGCGCATGGGGCTCCCTGAATCTCCCGAGCAGCGCCAGCGCGTGGAGAAGCTCCGCGCCAGCCTGGACCGCACCACCGCGCTGGTGGACGCCGGCCGCTATGAGCAGGCCAACGAGGAGCTGACGGCGACACTGGAGCAGGCTCGGGCGCTCGACTACCGCCCGGTGCTCGCGGAGGCCCTGGAGCTGGAAGGCCGGCTCGGACTGGTGCTCGGTGACGAGGCTCGCGCGCAGAAGGCCCTGCGCGAGGCCCTGCTCACCGCGCAGGCCACGCGCCACGACGAGGTGGCCGCACGCGCCGCCGCGCGCCTGGTCACCACCCTGTCCCAGTCGCCCGCGCTGGAGGAGTGGAGCATCGCGCAGGCGAAGTCCTGCATCGAGCGCGCGGGTGGCACCCCGGACCTGGAGGCCCTGCTCCACACGAGCCTCGCGCGCAACGCCTTCCTCCGGGGCCAGTACGCCCAGGCCGCCGAGGCCTTCGGTCGCTCCGCGACGCTGCGTGAGCAGGCCCACGGAGCCGTGCACCTGCTCACGCTCGAGTCCCTGCGCAATCAGGCCGCCTCCCTCTCCCGCACGCCCGAGACGGAGCACACCGCCCGCCTGCTGCGCCGCGTGCTGGAGACGACGAAGGAGGTCATGGGGCCGGACCATCCCCAGACGGCGATGGCCGCCAACGCCGTGGGCTACCACCTGACCACCAGTCGCCGCTTCGAGGAGGCCATTCCCTTCCTCGAACAGGCCATCGCGCTGGAGGAGCGGGCGATGGGTGCGAACAGCGCGACGCTCAGCTATCCCCTCAACAATCTCGCCAGCGCATTGGAACCGCTCGGCCGCTACGCCGACGCGCGGAAGCTTCGCGAGCGCGCCCTGGCGCTGGACCTCCAGACGCATGGCCCCGCGCATCCGGAGACCGCATCGGACTGGGCACTGCTGGCGCAGCTGGCCCTGAGCGAGGGCCGCACCCGCGACGCGGTGGACCTGGCCCTGCGCAGCGCGCAGGCCTACGAGACCTTCCAGAAGGGTCATCCCGACCAGGCCACGCCGCTCACCACGCTCGGACTCGCCCAGCTCGCCCTGGGCAAACCGCGCGAGGCTCGCGCCACCCTGGAGCGCGCGCTGGCCCTGCGCACCGCCACTCCCGGCCCGGGAGATGGACTCGCGGCCACCCGCTTCGCCCTGGCCCGCGCCCTGCCCTCCAACGAGGTCTCCCGCGCACGTGCCCTCGCCCAGCAGGCCCTGGGCTTCTACGGCGCGGAGCCCGCCGGTTGGTCCACCGAAGCCCAGCGCGTCAAGGCGTGGATGAGCGGGCGCACCACCCCGTCTCCTTGAGGCCCCACCCAGGACGCTCCGCGTCATACCGCCCGTCCGTACGAGACCTCCCTCTCACGTCTGGGGCGAAGCACCTTCTCGCCGCAGCGGCCGATACTCCAGGTGCGGGCCTTTTCAAGTCGGACCCGCGCCCGGGGGTGTCATGCGCATCGAGTCTCCACCGAAGTCCGCCGCCAGAGCCGGTTCGCGTCCTGCCTCGCCCGTGTCCGAGCCGTCAGCCCGCACGGCGGCTCCCAAGCCAGGCGAACAACGGGACCTCCCGCAGGCCGACAAGTTCGACGCGCGCAGGGCGAAGGGCGCGGGGCTGCCCATCCGAATCACCGGCCGGTGTCCCTCGCCGTCGCCGTGGCTGCCCCTCGAGCCCTGGGTCCCCAAGACGAAGCTGGAGCCCTGGAACGGCACCCAGACCAAGCCCTGGCTCCATCGCCCGGACATCTTCCGGGGGCCCCATTGTCCCCGGGGAGCGTCCATGGGCTGCGGCCTGCCCATCCGCATCACCTAGCGAGCCGTTCGGGGTCAACCGACCCCACCCACCTGGTCACCGCGCAACTTTCCACCGCGCGAGACGGGGCGAGTCTTTAGACTCTCCCCAATGCTTCAAGTCATTCCCCTGGGCGGCCTGGGAGAAATCGGCCTCAACTCCCTGGTCATCGCCTGTCGCGGGGAGATGCTGCTCATCGACGCGGGCCTGATGTTCCCCTCGGAGGGGATGCCCGGGGTCGACATCATCATCCCCGACTTCACCCACCTGAAGCAGAACGCCGCCCAGCTCAAGGGCGTGGTGCTCACCCACGGCCACGAGGACCACCTGGGCGCGCTTCCCTACCTGCTCGGCGAGGTGAACGTCCCCGTCTACGGCACGCGCTTCACGCTGGCCATGGCGCGCCACCGGCTCAACGAGCTGGGCATCGAAGCGGACCTTCGCGAAATCGAGCCGCGCGAGCCCTTCGCCGTCGGCACCATGTTCAAGGTCGAGGCCAGCCGCGTGACGCACACCGTGCCGGACGCGGTGGGCTTCATCATCCGCACGCCCGAGGGCACCTTCATCCACACGGGTGACTTCAAGCTGGACCCCGACCCCATCGACGGGCTGCGCACGGACCTGGAGCGCTGGGGCGAGGCGGGCGAGGAAGGCGTGCTGTGCCTCCTGTCGGACTCCACCAACTCCGAAGTAACGGAGGAGACGGGCAGCGAGCGCGTCGTCGAGCAGACCTTCGAGCGCCTCTTCAAGGACGCCACCGGCCGCATCGTCGTCGCCCTCTTCTCCTCCAACCTGCACCGCGTGCGGCACCTCCTGGCCATCGCCGAGCGACTGGGCCGCAAGGTCGCGCTCCAGGGCCGCAGCATGGTGCGCAACGTGGAGATGGCGCGCGAGCTGGGCTACCTGGACGTGCCCGACTCGCTCTTCGTGCACCTGGACACGGTGCCGCAGCTGCCGCAGCAGCGCGTGCTGGTCCTCACCACCGGAGCCCAGGGCGAGCCGCGCGCGGGCCTGTCCCAGCTCGCCGCCGGTGACGGCCCGTTCAAGCTGGGCCCGGGAGACCTGGTCGTCCTCAGCTCCCGAGCCATCCCCGGCAACGAGCGCGGCGTGGGCGCCCTCATCGACCAGCTCCAATGGCGCGGCGCGCGCGTCGCCTACGCGCAGGTGGAGCCCGGCGTCCACGTGTCCGGCCACGCCAGCCGCCCCCAGCAGCAGCGCGTGCTGGAGCTGGTGAAGCCGCGCCACTTCATCCCCGTCCATGGCGAAGGCCGCCACCTCCACCGACATCTGGCCACCGCCCGGGAGTCGGGGATGGAGCCCGCGCAGTGCCTGCTGGCCCAGGACGGAGACATCGTCGGCTTCGAGGAGGGGCGCGGCCGCTTCACCGGCAGCGTGACCTCCGGGCGCATCTTCAAGGACCGCTTCGGAGGCGGGATGGTGACGGCGGACACACTCCATGAGCGGGTGCGCCTGTCGGAGACGGGCCTGGTGGCCGCCGTCATCGTGCTCCAGCGCGACACCCTGAAGCTGGTGGGGGGCCCGCAGCTCTCCGGACAGGGCCTGTCCCTGGACGAGCAGGTGATCCTCCCCCGGGTGGCCCAGGAGGCCCGGGCGCTCTTCGAGGAGCTGTCCATCCAGCTGCGGGGGGACGACGCCCTGGTGCGAGAGGAACTCACCCGGGTGGTCCGCCGTGCGTTCCGGCTGTACACCTCCAAGCGCCCCCTGGTGGTGCCCATGGTCGTCAGGGTGTAGGTATGTTAAGGGCCGCTGCTGCCCATGCCCTCGTTCGATGTCGTCTCGAAAATCGACCTCGCCGAGCTCGACAACGCGGTCAATCAGACCAAGAAGGAGCTCAGCACCCGCTATGACTTCCAGGGCGCCCAGGCGGACGTCCTCGTCGCTCCGGACCACACGGCCATCACCGTGAAGGCCAACAGCGAGGAGCGCGTCCAGGCCGCCAAGGAAGTGCTTCTGGTGAAGCTGGCCAAGCGGAACATCAGCCTGCGTGCGCTCGAGTACGGCGACATCGAGAAGACGGGGCTGCACAACGTGAAGCAGGTCATCAAGCTCCAGCAGGGCATCCCCGTGGAGAAGTCCAAGGAGCTGGTGAAGCTGCTGAAGGATTCGAAGATGAAGGTGCAGGGGTCCATCCAGGGCGACCAGCTCCGTGTCACCGGCAAGGTCAGGGATGACCTCCAGGCCGCCATCGCCCTGTTCCGTGGGGAGCAGGACCGACTGAAGCTGGACATGCAGTTCACCAACTTCCGCGATTGAAATAGCCCATGCGAGCCGCTGCTGCCCTGTCCCTCTGCTGGTTGTTCTGCGTTCCGGCCGTCGCCTCCGCCCAGGAAGAAGCGCCCCGTCCTTCACGGCCGGTGCCCAACATGACCAAGCCGCCGCGCTTCCAGGGAGGCCTCAAGGGCTTCACCTCGCCGCTGGCGCTCAAGTCCCTGGACACCGAGGGCGCCAGCGCGTCCTTCACCGCCAAGGTGGGCTTCCGCAAGGACACGCTCTACGTGGGCGTGGACGCCAAGGATGATCAGCTCCTCGCGGGCGACGTGCTCACGGTGTCCGTCTACTTCCCGGACACCGGTCCGCTGACGACGGGCTACACGTGGCGCTTCGGCTTCGACGGCAAGCGCGCGTCGGGCGCGGACAGCGGCACGCCGGAGTTCGCGCAGCAGAAGGTCAATGGCGCGGTGGAGCGCCGGGGCAACACGCTGTCGCTGGTGGCCGCGGTGCCCGTGCGCGCGCTGCCCCGCTTCCCGGCTCGGGACCCGATGGTGATGGACGTGTGCATCACCTACGAGGACCAGGACGGCGCGGGCACCAAGGCGGTGCCCGTCTCCAACTGCCAGAGCGGCACCATGGTGGGTGACGCGCTGAGACTGCCGGACGAGCCGCGCAAGGCGCTCAAGCTGAAGCCGCCGGAGCACGTCACCGCGCTGGAGCCCGCGGCCACGGGCTGGCTGGGCTGGGACCTGCTCAGCTATCCGGCCTGGGCTCAGGGTGATGAGGACCTGACGCCGGAGTCACTGCGCAAGCTGGTGGTGACGGACGCGCTGGAGGCCGCGTCGGTGAACGTGAACGTGCCTGACACGTTGAGCCTGCCGGACGGGCGACCGGTCGTTACGGTGCTCTCTGGGAAGAATCCCTATGCCGTCGCGGGTCAATGTGACGCCGAGAAGGAGCTTCGACTGGGGTTCTACATCGTGACGGGGAAGACGGCGGCTCGAGTGCTCGAGTGGCCGGCTGCTACGTGCGCCCTGGGGCGAGCCTCCTCGGTGGAGTTGGATGAAGAGGACGGGTTGACCATCCGTTACTCGAACGGCGCGACCATGAACTTTGCCTGGAGTGGTGACCACTTCACGCGAACCGAGCTTGGAAATAGGTAGACGCGGTGGAACCAACCAAGAACCTGTACATGATGACCCTCGGCTGCCCGAAGAACCGGGTGGACTCCGAGGTGATGCTCGGCACGCTGAAGCACCGCGGCTACACGCTGGTGCAGGAAGCGTCCGAGGCCCAGGTCATCGTCGTCAACACCTGTGCCTTCATCGGTCCCGCCAAGCAGGAGTCGGTGGACTCCATCCTGGAGATGGCCGAGCTGAAGAAGTCGGGCAGCTGCAGCACCCTGGTGGTGACGGGGTGTCTGTCGCAGCGCTACGGCGAGGAGCTCGCGAAGGAGATGCCGGAGGTGGACCACTTCCTGGGCACCAGCGCCTACGCCCAGATTGGCGACCTGCTGGCGGCCGAGGCGTCTCCGCGTCAGGTGATTCCGGACCCTGACTACATCCACGACTCGAATACGCCGCGCATCAACTCGATGCCGAAGTACACCGCGTACCTCAAGGTGTCCGAGGGCTGCGACAACGCCTGCGCGTTCTGCATCATCCCCACGCTGCGCGGTGGACAGCGCTCGCGGCCCATCGACGACATCATGATCGAGGCCCGGCGGCTGGCGGACAGCGGCGTGCAGGAGCTGAATCTTGTCGCGCAGGACCTGACGGCGTACGGGCATGACCTGCCGGGCCGGCCGAAGCTGCACGACCTGCTCAAGGCCCTGGTGCAGGTGGACGTGAAGTGGATTCGGCTGCACTACGCCTACCCGCGTGTGTTCCCGGACGAGCTCATCGACGTGATGGCGTCGGAGCCGAAGATTGCCCGCTACCTGGACATGCCGGTGCAGCACGTCAGCGACAAGCTGCTCCTGTCGATGAAGCGTGGCCGCAACTCGGAGTTCCTCAAGGGGCTCCTGACGAAGCTGCGCGAGCGCGTGCCGGGGCTGGTGATGCGCACCTCGCTCATCGTCGGTCTGCCGGGCGAGACGGAAGAGGACTTCGAGATGTTGAAGGAGTTCGTGAAGACGCAGCGCTTCGAGCGCCTGGGCGTCTTCCAGTACTCCGACGAGGAAGGCACGGCGGCGTTCGATTTGCCGGACAAGGTGCCGCAGAAGACCATCGAGCGCCGGTGGCGCGAGGTGATGGCCATCCAGAAGCGCATCAACCGCGAGCAGAACAAGAAGCTCGTCGGCAAGCGGCTGGAGGTGCTGGTGGAAGGCCCCGCGCCGGAGACGGAGCACCTGCTCGTGGGTCGGCACCAGGGACAGGCGCCGGACATCGACGGGCTCGTCTACATCAACGACGGCCTGGCGTACCCGGGTGAGCTGGTCACCGTGGAGGTGACGGAGGCGCACGACTACGACCTGGTGGCTCGCGTGGTGGAGCGCCCGGACCCGAAGCAGCGTCAGCACACCGCGCGTGACGCGCACCCGGCGCCGATTTCGCTGGTGCCCGCGCCTCGGCCGGTGACTCGGCTGGAGTAGGGGTTCTTCCCGGGCCGCCGCCCGTGTGTCTTGAGCGCGGCCCGGGAGTTCGTGCCTGTCGAGCTGAGCCCAGGCACATTCGCCGCGCGAAGCTCACGCGCCGTTCCCCCCGTATCTGGGAGAAGCGCCCGTGACACGCGACGAGATTCTGGGAGCCATGACGAGCTTCCTCTCGGTGATTGAGCGCTCCCTGCGCCCCGAGCACCGAGAGGTGGTGCTTAGAGAGGCGCTCGACCGGCTCGCACTGGCCTCGCACTTCGCTGAAGCGCCCCTCGACGGGAGGAGTGCATCGTGGAGCCCACCCCACCCCGCTGACGACAGCCTACGCGCGCGTATCGCGCCGCTCTTCCCCGGGCTCGGCTACTACAACGTCGCGAGTGAGCTTGCCGAGCGCGTGGGTGAATCACCGCTCGTGGTGGGTGATGCGCTCGATGACCTCGTCGATATCGTGAAGGACATCCAAGCCGTCGTCACCTGTTGGGAGACTGCCGGCGAAGCCGAAGCTCTCTGGCTCTTCCGCTTCGGCTTCACGTCGCACTGGGGAACGCACCTGCGCTCACTTCAACTGTACCTGCACGCGCGCGCCCACGGTTTGTCGTGACCAGACGGAGCGAGGCTCTCAACTCGGGTCGTCGGGCTCCAGTTCGCGCTCTTCACGCGGTGGCTCGCGAGAAGGTGCCTTGCGGGACGGCGCGCCGACACCTTCGCCCAGGGGCGTGGGCTGGCACTCGCACACCGTGCGGCGCGAGGACGTCTCCGTGACGAAGGCGCATGCCGTGGGGCACTCAGGCTGACTGCCCTCCTCGAAGAGCGCGAGGGTGAAGCCTTGCGCCTGAACGAGCGCTGCGTGGCACATGGGCAAGGCTTGCGCGAGCGACGACCAGGGCAGGCGGTGCTGAGTCGTGAGGCCGCGACTGGTGGCCGGGAAGCTCAGGCCGATTCCGCATCCGGACTCCAACCGCTGGCCGTCCGCGCCCACTGGCTCCAGATGCAGGCGCCCGCCTTCAGGCAGGTCTCGGAACACCGCGCCGACCACGGAGATGCCGCCCTCGGGTTCCTTGCGCACGTGCAGGCCGTAGCAGGCCTCTTCGCTGAAGACGCCGTGTGCGTCGGTGCACTGTTGTCGCCTCGCGACGGGACTCGAAGTCGCCGGGGGTGCCGCCGGCTCCGACGAGAGTCGAGGTGGAGTCATGGTGTCACCCGAGGACTTCGCTGCGGAGTCTACCGTCGCGGTGAGCGTTGCTGGGGCGACTGACGAAGGCGCAGCAACATCGGACCTCACCGCCCCCTCGGGCTGTGGCGACTCCACTTTGCCCACCGCCGGCTCCTCCACCGCACGGACTCGAGGACGCCGCAGCACCAGCACCCCACCCTTCGCATCCAGCGTCGCGGTGAAGCGTCCCCACACGTCCGGCCCCAGCCGCCCCAGGCTGCTCGGCGAGTCCCAGCGTCCCGCGGCCTCCACCACGAGCGGCCGCGCGCCCACGCCCTCCGCCACGTCCATCGAATCCACCGCGAAGGTGCGCGGCGGCAGGTGCGCTGCCGTCTCCAGCGGCTGGAGCCCCTGCGCCTCGGCGGGCGCCACCGCGATGCGAGAGAAGGGCTCTCTCGTGGCGAGCACGAAGGGCCCGGTGAGCTCCGCCTCTCCCTGAGTCACCCGCACCGCCAACAGCGGCCAGTCGCCCACCGGCTCGCGACTCAGCTCCACGCGGTGCACCTCCCGCGCGGCATCCGAGGCCACCTCCGCCGCCGGCTGCGCCTCACGCGAACGCGACGCGGTGAACGTCACCTCTCGCCGCAACGGGTCCACCGTGAGCGCATACGGCTCCAGCACGTCCGAGCCCAGCGTCACCGAGCAAGGCTTCTCCCCGGACAGCCCCGCCGAGCGCAGCGGCACCGACGCCCCACCCACCGTGAGCACGGGCAGCGGCACCACCGGCCAGGCCCTGAAGCCCCCCGCGATTTCGGGCGCGCGCACGGTGCCTTCGGGGACAGGCGCGCCTCCGTCGAAGCACGCCTGGGACACCATCGACAGGGGCCGCGCCACGTCCAGCACCACCGGGACGACCCGCGTCCCCAGCTTCCCCGCGACGGTGAGGCGCAGAGCTGGCGACGCCAGAAGCGGCAGCGTCCTCCCGGTCAGTCCCTCGGAACGTGAAGGGCCGGACGCCACCTCTCGGTGACACCCGGCCCCCACCACACTCAAACCCACCCAGAGCAGGAACGCGCCGCGCACGGCGGGCAGGTTACTGCTTCTTCTGCTTGGTGAAGTCATCCACGCGAGTGTCGTCCGGCACATCCATCTTGAAGCTGTCCGCGGAGATGCCCACGTTCGTCTTCAGGTCCAGGAAGGAGATGGCGTTCTCGCTGCCGTCCGGATCCACCACCGTGCTCTTCAGCACCTGCGCCGTCGCGGGGTCCACCTCCAGCCGCACCTGCTTGAAGCGGGGCTCCACCTTCAACGGATCCAACACCAGCAACGTGCCCTTGCAGTCCTTGCAGGCACCCTTGGTGATGGCGAACTCGTCCGCGAGCTTCCCCTGCCCGAAGAGGAACGTCACCGAGGCGGAGAGCTGGCTGGTGTCCATGCTCGCCACCGTGAGCGACTGGGCCGGCGGGTCGTACATGTACACTTTGTTGCCGGCCAGCACGAAGGTGCGCACGGAGGGCTTCTGGTACTCCCACCGCATCAGCCCGGGCTTCTTGTAGGTGACGACACCCTCGGACGTCTGCGTGCGCTTGAAGGTCTTGTACTTGTAGTCCTGCCGGAAGCCCGCCTTGAAGTCGCCGGTCTTCTCGTAGAAGGCCTGCATCCGGTCCACCAGCGTCTTCACCTCGGGCGTCATCGGCGGAGCCGTCTTCACCACCGGCTTCGCGTCCGGCGCGCTCGCCTGGGGCGCCGTGGCGGCCGGCTTGCCCGTCTCGGCGGCGGGCGGCTTCGCGGTGGGAGCGGGAGTCACCGGATTCACGCCCTGGGCAGCGGGAGCCTTCGTCGCGCCCGTGGGAGGCGTCACCAGCGGCTTTCCAGCGCCCGCCGGAGCCCCTTGGGCCACCAGGACGGGCTGCGCGGGGACGGCCTGCGCGGCGGGCACGGCTTGCGAGGACAGGAGCGTGGCGAGCAGGGTTTCCAGGAACATGGCGTGCGTCTCCAGGAGGCCAGGTAGGCCCACGGCGTCCATCTAACCCATCCCGACGCCCCCCGGGGGGCCGGCATTCATGGCTGCTTCTTGAACAGCCGCTTCCTCTGTTTGATGGCCAGCACGTAGAAGCGCTCACGCAGCGCCTGCGCCTCTTCCGGCGGCAGGTCTCCGGAGCCCCCCGCCAGGTGCTCATCCCGCCAGGCAATCGCCCGGCTGACACAGGCCGAGGCGGCGGCGGAGATGTTGAGGCTCTGGCTGAAGCCTCGCATCGGAATCCAGAACGTTCCGTCCACGGCGTTGAGCACGTCGTCGCTCACCCCGTAGCGCTCGTTGCCGAGGACGATGGCCACCTTCTCGTCGAAGCGCAGCGTGTACAGGCTCGTCGCGCCGTCGCGGATCGCCGAGGCATACACCTTGAAGCCCCGCGACTTCAGGTGCTCCCGACACTCGGCGAAGGACTTGTAGAGCTTCACGTCCAGCCACTTGTCGCAGCCCTGAGCCACCCTCGAGTTCGGCAGGAAGGGTGCCTCCGGGTTGATGACGACGTGGACTTCCTGGACCCCCATGGACTCGCAGGTGCGAAGCACCGCGGCCATGTTGAAGCTGTCCTCCAGCCGGTCCAGGACCACCACGAAGTTGCGCGTACGCTGGCTGACGACGCGGTCGATCTTCTCCTTGCGCACATCGAGAAGGAACTGCTCCGGGTCCAACTTGTCCTTCTCGACGCGCTCGTACCGAGGACCGCCGCCAGCCATCGTCTCAGCCCCTTCCGCCTGACTTGCGCGACGCGGGCTTCTTCACGGCCTTGGACCGCCGGGCCGCCGTGCCCTTCTTCGCCAGGACCTTCGCCGGCGCCTTCTTCGCGGCAGCGGCCTTCTTCGCCGGAGCCTTCTTCGCGGCAGCGGCCTTCTTCGTCGCGGCGCCCTTCTTCACGCCCACCGACTTCTTCGCCACGGCGGCCCGCTTCGCGGGAGCCTTCTTCGCGGCCACTGACTTCTTCGCGCCCGCGGCCTTCTTCGCCGGAGCCTTCGTCGCCGCCTTCGCCACCGCGGCCTGCTTCACCAGAGTCGTCTTCACATGAGCTCCCTTCGCACTGCCTTGCTTCGTGGGAGCACTCTTCACAGCAGCGCCCTTCGCCCGCCCCAGCTTCGCGGCGGTCGCCTTCACCACGGCGGCGGCGCCCTCGGAGAGGGCCTCGCGCACCTTGGCGATCGCGGCCTTGGCCACGGACTTCTTGCTCGCGCCCTTTGCTCGGGGCGGAGCCTCGACGTGCAGCTTCTCGGTACGGCCCGTGAACAGCACCTCCGCCACCGAGTCCATCAGCGCCGGCATGCCCTCACCCGTCACGCAGGACACCGGATACACGCGGATGCCGCGCTCACGCAGCGCCTCGCGGAAGGTGTCCAGACGGGCCTGCGCATCCGGCAGGTCCAGCTTGTTGGCGGCGACCACCTGCGGCCGGCTCGCCAGCTCCGTGCTGTACTTCGCCAGCTCGCGGTTGAGCACGTCGAAGTCGTGCAGCGGCTCGCGGCCCTCGCCCTCCGCCCCCATGTCGATGAGGTGGATCAACACCTTGCACCGCTCGACGTGGCGCAGGAACTGGTGCCCCAGGCCCACGCCCTCGCTGGCGCCCTCGATGATGCCGGGGATGTCCGCCATCACGAACGACAGGTCGTCCTTGTACTGGACCATGCCCAGGTTGGGGACCAGCGTGGTGAAGGGGTAGTCGGCGATCTTCGGCCGGGCCCGGCTCACCCGCGAGATGAACGTGCTCTTGCCCGCGTTGGGGAAGCCCAACAGGCCCACGTCCGCCAGCAGCTTCAGCTCCAGCCGCAGCGTGACTTCATCGCCCTTCGTCCCGTCCTGGGCGAAGCGCGGCGTCTGCCGCGTGGACGTCGCGAAGTTCATGTTGCCCAACCCGCCCCGCCCGCCCTTCGCCGCCACCCAGCGCTGGCCCGGCTCGCTCAGGTCCACCAGCAGCTCTTCGGTGTGGTGGTCCTTGACCAGCGTGCCCACCGGCACGCGGAGGATCATGTCATCGGCCGCGCGACCGTTGCAGTCGCTGCCCATGCCGTGCTCGCCGTTCTTGGCGCGGTGGTGCTGCTGATAGCGGTAGTCCAGCAGGGTGGTGAGCTGCGGGTCTCCCACGAAGATGACCGAGCCGCCGTTGCCGCCGTCACCCCCATTGGGGCCACCGCGCTCGATGAACTTCTCACGCCGGAAGGACACGGCGCCGTTACCGCCATCGCCCGCCTTCACGAAGATGCGGACCTCATCGACGAACTTCATGAAAGCGTCTCCTGAAAAACGCAGAGCGGGCCGCCTCGCGTCCTGGGCGCCGGAAAGGGCGCGTGGACTGGAGAAGCGACCCGCTCGTGGATGCCTCGCGGCGACCGGCCCTGTGAGGCCGGGTTACCGTCAGGCGCTGGCCTGCTCGGCGGCCGGATAGACCGAGACCTTCTTGCGGTCGCGGCCCAGGCGCTCGTACTTCACGACGCCGTCCACCACCGAATAGAGGGTGAAGTCACGACCGAGCTTCACGTTCTCGCCCGCGTGGATGACCGTGCCGACCTGGCGAACCAGGATGCTGCCAGCCGAGACTTCCTGGCCGCCGTACACCTTCACGCCGCGGTACTGCGGGTTGGAATCGCGACCGTTTCGCGAAGAACCCTGTCCCTTTTTATGGGCCATGACACCTTGCTCCTGAAGTTGAGGTGAAACCGTCCGGACTAGCCGGAGATGGAGGTGACCTTCACCTCGGTATACGGCTGGCGATGGCCACGGCGACGGGTCCAGCCCTCCTTCTCCTTGCGGAAGTGGAGGACGCGGCGGTGCTTGTCCTGCGCGAGCACCTTGCCCACGACGCGAGCGCCGGAGACCGTGGGACGGCCCACCTTGGGGCTATCCGTGCCGCCCAGCAGCAGGACATCGGTAAAGGACACCTCGGCTCCGATGTCGCCGGCGATCTTCTCGATCCGGAGGACATCGCCCTCGGCGACGCGGTACTGCTTTCCGCCCGTGCGAATCACTGCGTACATCGTCTAACCCCTGTCAGCTTCGGGTTGGGTCAACCCGTGGAATCGGCCGCGCATTTCGGACGGACGGACCGCCCTTGTGGCGCAAAGGACGGCCGGATTTACGGGAGATGCCCTGGGGAGTCAAGACGGTTGCTGGATCATCTCGTCCGGCAGTCCAGATTGCCCCCGGGAAAGAGCGAACCTACCTGATGGTCCGGCCAGGGCAAGCCCGGCCGATCAGCGCTCTACCAACAAAACCGTCTGTTCCCCGGGGGGAATTCCACAATGAAGAAATTCATGTTCGGCCTGATGGCCGCCGTCACCCTTTTGTTCGGCGCCGGCTGCGGCGGAAACGCCTGCGATGACCTGGAGGACGCGAACAAGGCGCTCAATGAGAAGGTGGAGGCCTGTGGCACCGACACGGGGGGCGAGGACGAGGACGTGTTCAACAAGAGCGTCTGCGAGGACGCGCTGGATGCCTGCTCGGACAGCGACAAGGACCGGCTGAGCGACCTGGCGGACTGCATCCAGGACCTGCCGGACTGCCAGGTGGGCAACGAAGTGGACTGGATTGACCAGTTCAGCGAGTGCTTCAACCGCACCGAGGGCATCAGCGCCGCCTGCGCCGCGGCCGCTGGCGGGTAGTCACCCACCTCTTCTGTTTCACCGGGCCCGGCTTTCCCTCAGGAAGGTCGGGCCCTGTCGCTGGTGCGCTCCGTGGCGCCGCGAGCATCCAGGGCGCGTCGGACGGTGCGGTAGCGGTGATGGAGGCTCGACTCCAGCGGGTCCAGCGCCAGGCCGCGCTCGTAGGTCTCCAGGGCACGCATCAGTTGGCCTTCCCTCTCCAGCGCGGAGCCGGAGAGATAGTGCACACGCGCCATCCCCGCGGACTGGGGCCTGCGCGCGAGGAACTCCCGCCGGAGCGAATCGAGCTGCTCGGACGTCAGCCCCGCCTCCAGGCACCGGGCGACGCCTCGGTGGTTGCCCCGCCAGGCGTCGTACAGCGCACGCTGCGTCACCGTGCCCAGGACCTCTCCGGCCTCGTGCAGCCGGCCGAGCACGGAGTCGAGCAGGAGGCGCTGCGAGGGGGACAGGGGCCGCTGGCGCAGCGACTCCAGGGTGCCGCGGGCCTCGCGGGTGCGGGCGCGCAGGGCGCCCATGTCCAGGTCGGGAGGCACGGCCAGCACCGCGTAGTGGTCGCCCGACAGTCGCGTCCGGTAGGCCTCCAGCACCTGGGCTGCGTCCGCGTCGTCCGCCATGGGCACGAGCGGAGGCGGAGGACGGCGACCCGGGCCTGCGCGCAGGAGCGCGTCCACGGAGGCCTTGAGCGCCAGGCTGGCCTCGACGAACTGGACGCCGAACCCCGTGGCCATGCCCCAGACCCGGGCCTGCTCTTCCGGCACGTGACGGACGACCTCGCAGACGACGGAGTGAGGACCGGAGTCCAGCTCCAGCACCATGGGCAGGCGCGCGAAGAGCGGCGGGAGCACCCCCTCGCTGCGGAGGAACAGCCCGCCGCGCGACAGGTCCGAGCCCGTCAGCCACACCGGAGTCTCTCCGGGACGCAGCACCACGCGCACCGGCAGCTCCACCGTGGGAGGCCGCGCGGAGGGCGTCTCATCACCGAGGAGAGCTCCCACGCGCACGGCGGCTTCGTGACTCGAGTTCACCGCTGACGCGGGAGGAGTTCCCGGGCCGCTGGGAGCACCTTCGCGGCTCGCGGCGTCCACCGGCACAGGCGGAGTTCCCCTTCCAATTCCGACGGTCACGCCTGGAGCGCCCTCACGACTCACGACGCCCACCGGCACAGGAGGAGTCCCCCGTCCGATGGGCAGGGCCGAAACACCTTCATGACTCACGTTCGCCACAGGCGAGGGCGGAGTTCCCCGTCCGACGGGCAGGACCGGAACAGCTTCATGACTCACGCTCGCCACAGGCGCGGGCGGAGTCCCCCGTCCGACGGGCTTGGCAGAAGCGTCCTCGCGACTCGCGCTCCCCACCGGCACGGGCGGGGGCCCTCGACCAACTTTCACGCCCGGAACACCTTCTCGACTCGCGGCGCCCACGGGTGCAGGCGGAGTCTCCCGGCCAATGGGAGCGCCCGCGCGATTCGCGTCCCCCATCCGCGCAGGCGGAGTCCCTTGGCCGACGGGCGCGCTCGGAGCACCCTCGCGGCTCGCGACTCCTACTGGAGCGGGCGGAGTTCCTCGGCCAACGGGCGCGCTCGGAGCACCCTCACGACTCGCGACTCCTACTGGAGCGGGCGGAGTTCCTCGGCCAACGGGCGCGCTCGGAGCACCCTCGCGGCTCGCATTCATCACCGGCGCGGGCGGAGTTCCTCGGCCAGCGAACACAGCCGGAACACCTTCTCGGCTCGCGTTCATCACCGGCGCGGGCGGAGTTCCCCGACCGACGGGCGTGCCCGGAGCGCCCTCGCGACTCGCCACACCCACCGGGCCAGGAGGAGGCCCCCGGCCAACGGGCACACCTTCACGACTCGCGCCCCCCACGGGCATGAGCATCGGAGGCACCAGTGGCTGCGGAGCCACCGGACCATTCCGAGCAGGCGATGCGGCCCATCCCGGAGCCACAGGCCCTGGCGCCGGAGACCAGGGCGCGACGAGGTCCTCCGCCACCACGACTTCCGGAGCCGCCACCGGAGGCACGGTCCTCACCGGCACGGAAGGACGCGCCGGCTTCGTCCGCGCACGAGCCTCTTCCGCCAGCGCTCCCTCCAGGGCCGCGCGCAGGACGGCCGCCGTCGCGTACCGCTCCTCGGGAGCCTTGGCCAGGGTCCTCAGGATGACCCGCTCCAGCGCCATGGGGACCGCCGCATGCACCGAGCGAGGCGGCGGTGGCGCCCGCATCTGGTGGGCCACGAGCTGCGCCGTCAGCCCCTCGTCCCCGAAGGGCAGGCGCCCGGTGACGAGCTGATACGCGATGACTCCCAGCGCGTACAGGTCCGCGCGTCCGTCCACGCGGCGACTCAGCGACTGCTCCGGCGCCATGTACTCGGGCGTGCCCACGATGATGCCGGCGTGGGTCTGCGGCATGCTCGCGTCCGCCAGCTTCGCGATGCCGAAGTCGAGGACCTTCACGAAGGGCGTGCCCCGCCCGCGCCGCACCAGGAACACGTTGTCGGGCTTGAGGTCGCGGTGGACGATTCCACTCAAGTGCGCGGCCTGGAGCGCGTCGCACACCTGCGAGAGCACCGACACCACCGCGGGCGCGGGCAGCGGCGTCCCCACCCAGGCGGACAGTGGCGCGCCGTCCAGGTACTCCATGATGAGGTACGGCCGGGGCGGCCCCGCGTTCAG
Source organism: Myxococcus qinghaiensis (assembly GCF_024198215.1). Taxonomy (GTDB): domain Bacteria; phylum Myxococcota; class Myxococcia; order Myxococcales; family Myxococcaceae; genus Myxococcus; species Myxococcus qinghaiensis. The sequence continues at coordinate 452,443 of NZ_JAKCFA010000004.1, read as the reverse complement.
GTCGAAGATGCTGACGATGTTCTCGTGGCCAATGACATTGACGGCCCGAGCCTCCGCGTGAAAGCGCTGCACCAGCTCCGGGTACATCGCCAGGTGCTCGTGCAGGACCTTCACCGCCACCCGACTGCCGATGGACACGTGCTCGCCCAGGTACACCGTGCCCATGCCGCCGCGCCCCAGCCGGCGCACCAGTCGGAAGCTGCCCAGACGAGCGCCCACCAGCGGGTCTGCTTCCTCGCTCGCCACGGGGCACCTCGGCTTGGGCGCCGGCCCCTCTCCTTCCGCGCGAACCAGCGTCGAGCAAGACGTCGCCGACCCATGTCGCTGGCCGCACGCCTCGCACGCATCACCGCTGCTCACCTCGGCCATGCCAGTCCCCCAGGCCTGCCCGGCTAATCTGGACATTCGCGTCCCGCGCTGACCACTGGCGGCCCGCGAGGATGTCGGCTGGTGGGAGGCAAGCCAGCGCCGCGGTACATGAAGACGGTCCGCCGGCCGACGCTGACGATGCCGACAATCCATCACGCTCGATTAGAGTGCGCGACCCATGTCCGGAACCTCACGCCGCATCCCCCTCCTCGACCTGTCCCACTACCGAAGCGGCACACCCACCGAGCGCGCTCGTTTCGTCCAAATCTTCGGTGAAGGGCTGAGGGAGTTCGGCTTCGTCTCCATCGTCGGCCATGGCATCGACGACGCGCTCATCCGCCGCACCTACTCGGACGTGGAGCGACTGTTCCAGCTCCCCGAGGACGTGAAGACGCGCTACGCGGTGCCGGAGCTGGCGGGCCAGCGCGGCTACACCGGCTTCGGCAAGGAGCACGCGAAGGACCGCAAGGTGGGGGACCTGAAGGAGTTCTGGCACGTGGGCCGCGAGCTTCCCGCCGGCCACCCGTACCTGAAGGACTACGGCGCCAACGTGTGGCCCGGAGAGGTGCCCTCCTTCCGCGAGAACACCCTGGCGCTCTTCCGCGAGCTGGATGGCGCCGCCGGCGTCATGCTCCAGGCCCTGGCGGAGTTCTTCGGCGTGGCGCGCACGACGTTCAGCGACATGGCCACGGACGGCAACTCGGTGCTGCGCCTCATCCACTATCCGCCGCTGCGCGAGCGCTTCATCCCCGGGGGCGTCCGCGCCGCCGAGCACGAGGACATCAACCTCATCACCCTGCTGTGCGAGGGCACCGCGTCCGGCCTGGAGCTGCTCACGCGCGACGGCGAGTGGCTGCCGGTGGACACGCTGCGCGGGCAGATTGTCGTGGACTCCGGCGACATGCTCAGCCGGGTGACGAACGAGGTCATCCCCGCCACCACGCACCGGGTGGTGAATCCGAAGAGCACGGACGACGACACCGTCCGCTACTCCCTGCCCTTCTTCGTGCACCCCTCCTCGGACTGCGTGCTCAAGCCGTTGCCCTGCACCGAGACGCCGGACAATCCGGCCCGCCACGCGCCCATCACCGCGGGCGCCTTCCTGCAACAGCGTCTGCGGGAGAACGGCCTCTTGAAGTAGGCGCACGCTTCCGCCCGGTGGACGGCGCAAGCTCGCGCCCCACCGGATGCCCCGGCCTTTTCGTGAACGACGCCCTGCCTCCCACCCACGTCGAGCTGTTCGCCCTCCAGCCCCGTGTCTCGCTGGAGGACTACGCGTCCCCCGCCTCGTTCACCGCGAAGCACCGCGCGCTCGCGGAGCGAATCCACGGCCTGCGTGCCCGCGACACCTCGGGCAACCCCCTTCACCCCGCCCTCGCGGTGTGGCCGGAGCTGGTGGGCGCGCCCCTGGGGATGATGGGCCACCTGCCCCAGGTGCGACGCCACTCCACGACCCGAGGCGCCATGCGGCGCGTGGCGCTGGCCGAATGGGGCCCCATGTGGCGCGCCTGGAGAGACCTCCAGCCCCCGACGCGGGAAGAGTGCCTCTACGCCGCGCTCGCCTCCCGAGTACACCGGGTGATGCACGAGACGTTCTCCGGCATCGCCCGGGACTTCGGCCTGTGGGTGGTGGCGGGCAGCGCGTTGCTCCCGGACAACCGACGAAGACTCGGCGCCCCGGACTTCGAGCCCCGAGGCGCACGCACGTACAACACCGGCCACACCTTCAACCCCGAGGGCCACTGCGTGGCGGTGACACGCAAGGTGAACCTGGTGCCAGGACGCGAGGATGTGCTGCACCTGAGCCCCGGACGTCCCGAGGACCTGACGGTGCTCGCCACGCCCTTCGGCCGACTGGGAACGCTGCTGGGCTACGACGCCTTCCGAAAGCCCCACACCGCGAAGGAGCCCTGGTTCGTGCCCTGCGCGCAGTACCTGGACGCCTTGAGGGCGGACATCCTCGCCCACCCGTCCGCCAACCCGTGGCCGTGGGACGCACCGTGGCCCTTCGAGTCGACGGGAGCGAGCCCGCGCACGGGGAGCGAGCACTGGTTCGAAGAGGGCCTGCCCTCCCAGCTCCCCACGATGCGCCGCGTCCGCTACACCGTGACGGCCCAGCTCGTGGGAGACCTGCTCGACAACCACTTCGAGGCACCCTCGCTCATCCTCGAACGAACGGATGAGGGACGGCCACGGGTGCTCGCCCGCTCGGAGAACCCACGGGACGAGGACGTGCTCCACGTCATCGTGCCCGCGTGCACCGCGTAGCTCAGTCGCCGAGCTTCTTCTTGAGCAGCTCGTTGACGAGCGCGGGGTTGCCCTTGCCCTTCATGGCCCGCATCACCTGGCCCACGAAGAAGCCGAACACCTGCTTCTTGCCCGCGCGGTACTTCTCAATCTCGCCCGCGTTCTTCGCGAGGATGTCGTCCACCACGGCTTCAATCGCGCCCGTGTCGCTCACCTGGGCGAGGCCCTTCTCCGCGATGATGTCCGGGGCTGAGCGGCCCGTGAGGAACATCTCCGCCAGCACGTCCTTGCCCGCGTTCGCGGACACCGTGCCCTGGTCCACCGCGCCCAGGAGCTCCGCCAGTTGCGCGGGCGTGAAGCGCACCGAGGACACCGTCGAGCCCTCTTCCTTCAAGAGCCTCAGCAACTCCCCGAGGAACCAGTTGGAGAGCTTCTTCGCGTCCGGGTAGCGCAGTGCGCACGCCTCGAAGAAGTCCGCGAGCGGGCGCTCCGCCGTGAGGATGCGCGCGTCATACGCGGGCAGGCCGTACTGACTCACGAAGCGCTGGAGCTTCGCGCGCGGCAGCTCGGGCAGCGCGTGGCCCACCGCCTCGATGACCTCCGTCGTCACGTGCAGCGGCGGCAGGTCCGGCTCCGGGAAGTACCGGTAGTCGTGCGCGTCCTCCTTGCTGCGCATGGAGCGCGAGACGCCCTTGTTGACGTCCCACAGGCGCGTCTCCTGGTCCACCTTCCCGCCGGACTCGATGACGTCCACCTGCCGCGAAATCTCGTACTCGATGGCCTGCTTCACGAAGCGGAACGAGTTGAGGTTCTTCAGCTCGCAGCGCTGGCCATAGGTGCTGGAGCCCTTGGGCATCACCGACACGTTGGCGTCGCAGCGGAAGCTGCCCTCGTCCAGGTTGCCGTCGTTGACGCCCAGGTACACGAGCACGTCGCGCAGCGCCTTGAGGTACTCCACCGCCTCGTCCGCGTCGCGCAGGTCCGGCTCGCTGACGATTTCCAGCAGCGGCACGCCCGCGCGGTTGAGGTCCACCAGGCTCTGCCCGCCGCCCGCGTCATGCACGCTCTTGCCCGCGTCCTCCTCCATGTGGATGCGGCGCACGCGGATGAGCTTCTCGCCCTGCGGCGTGTCGATGAGCAGCTTGCCGTGCTCGCAGATGGGGAGGTCGTACTGCGTAATCTGGTAGCCCTTGGGCAGGTCCGGATAGAAGTAGTTCTTCCGGCTCCACACGCTCTTGGCGTTGACGCGGCACTCGAGCGCCAGGCCCGTGCGGATGGCGAAGTCGACGACGCGCTCGTTGAGCACGGGCAGCACACCGGGCATGCCCAGGCACACCGGACAGGTGTTGCGATTGGGCTCCGCGCCGAACGCGGTGGAGCAGCCGCAGAAAATCTTCGACTGCGTGAGGAGCTGCGCGTGGACCTCGAGGCCGATGACGGGCTGGAAATCGCTCACGGGCATGGCGGTGTCACCGATGCGGACCTCGTGCCCTAGATGGGCGCGAGGCGGCGGAAGAAGTCGTGCTCTCGCTCGAAGGCCCGAGCGATGCGCAAGAGGAGGGCCTCGTCGAAGGCCCGTCCCAGAATCTGGAGTCCCACCGGCAGCCCCGCCTTCGTGAAGCCGCAGGGCACCGACAGACCAGGCACGCCCGCCAGGTTGCAGGGCAGCGTGTAGACGTCCATCAGGTACATGGACAGCGGGTCATCCACCTTCTCGCCCAGCTTGAACGGCGCCACCGGAGAGATGGGGGCCACCAGCGCATCCACGTCCTGGAAGACGCGCGTGAAGTCCTCGCGGATGAGGGTGCGGACCTTCTGCGCGCGCAGGTAGTAGGCGTCGTAGTAGCCGGCGGACAGCGCGTACGTGCCCAGCATGATGCGGCGCTTCACCTCCGGCCCGAAGCCCCGCTCACGCGTCAGCGAGTACAGCTCCTTGAGGCCGCGCGCGTCCTTGGCCCTCAGGCCGTAGCGCACGCCGTCGTAGCGGGCCAGGTTGCTGGACGCCTCGGCGGGAGCGATGAGGTAGTACGTCGCCAGCGCGTACTGCGTATGCGGCAGCGACACGTCCACCAGCGTCGCGCCCAGGCGCTCGTACTCGCGCAGGGCCGCGCGCACGGAGGCCTCCACCTCCTCCTCCATGCCCTGGGCGAAGTACTCGCGCGGCACGCCCAGCTTCAGTCCGCGCACGCCCTGCTCCAGCGCCGCCGAGTAGTCTGGCGTCTTCACCGGCGCGGACGTGGAGTCCTTCGGGTCATGCTGCGCGAGGATTTGGAGCAGCGCCGCCGCGTCCGCCACCGTGCGCGTCATGGGCCCGGGCTGGTCCAGCGAGGACGCGTAGGCGATGACGCCGTAGCGCGACACGCGCCCGTACGTCGGCTTGAGGCCCACCGTGTTGGTGAAGGCCGCGGGCTGACGGATGGAGCCGCCCGTGTCAGTGCCCAGCGCGCCGAACACCTCTCGCGCGGCCACCGCCGCCGCTGAGCCTCCCGAGGAGCCTCCCGGCGTGCGCGTCACGTCCCAGGGGTTGTGCGTGGGGAAGTACGCGCTGGACTCGTTGGAGGAGCCCATCGCGAACTCGTCCAGGTTGAGCTTGCCCAGCAGCGGCAGGCCCGCCTCGCGCAGCAGGCGCACCACCGTCGCGTCCAGCGGCGGCACGAAGCCCTCCAGCACACGCGAGCCAGCGGTGGTCTCCAGTCCCTCGGTGAGGAAGAGGTCCTTGAGACCCACGGGCACGCCGTCCAGGGGGCTCGCCGGAGTGCCCGCCTTGCGGCGCGCATCGCTGGCCTCCGCGGCGGCCAGGGCACCGGCCTCGTCCACGCGCAGGAAGGCGCGAATCTTCGGGTCCACCCGCTGGATGCGCTCCAGACACGCGCGGGTGGCTTCCACGGAGGACACCTGACCCGCGGCCAGCTTCTCCGCGAGCTCCAGCATCGTCAGGTCCGTGAGCTGCATGACGTGGGGCTCCCCTCCGGACTACTCGATGATTTTGGGCACCGCGAAGGACGTGCCCGACTTCGCCGGGGCGTTGGCCAGCGACTTCTCGGGCGGCAGCGAGGGCCGCGTCACGTCCTCCCGCAGGAGCGAGGCCGTCAGCGTGGCGTGCGACGTGGGCTCCACGTTCTCCACGTCCAGCGACTGCAGCTGCGTCACCGCATCCAGCACCGCCGACAGCTGCGTGGACAGGCGCTGCTCCTCCTCGGGAGTCAGCGCCAGCCGCGCCAGCGTGGCCACATGTCGCACCTGCTCGAGCGTGAGGGCCATGCGTGGAGCCTCCGACCGCGAGTGACTACTTGCGCTTGAAGAGGTTCAGGATGGCGCCCATCACCTTGCCACTGCCTTCGTGGCCGTGGTGCGCCATCAGCTGCTCCAGCTCACCGGCGTCCAGGAAGACGCCGCCGCAGTTGAAGCACGTCTCCAGGTCGATGTTGCCCTGCTTGAGCGTCTGGAGGTCCATGCCGCACTTGGGGCACTTCATCCAGTGGAGCTTCTTGAGCTCCTCGCGCTGCTTCTCCGCCGTCTCCGCGGCCTGCTGGAGCGCCAGCTTGCGCTTCTTTTCGATGTCCTCCCGGGCGAAGTACTCTTCCTCGCTCGAGGACGGCTTGTCGGTGTCTGCCATGGCGATGCTCCTCCAAGAAATCGTGGCGGCACCATACCCCCTCTGGTGGAGGGTGCAGCCGAAATGTAGGCCCCGTGTCCGGCACCTTCCGCCCGGACTGGAGCGACTGCCGGAAAATTGACCAGACCCCCTCCCTCCCTACACTCGCGACGGGCATTGCTACAGCCCGCTACGCGGCTGAGACGCGCAGAGGGAAGAAGGTCATGACGGCGAAGAAGGGTCGGGCGGAAAAGGCGGTACTCTCCCGTCAGGAGATCGCGACGCGTCGCAAGGCGCTCGCGGACAAGCGACGGAAGGCGGGCGCCGAGGGAGGCGACGGCAGCGCGGGGCGTGCCATCACCGGCGTGTTCCTGCTCGCGGTGTCGCTCTTGTCCTTGCTGGCGGTCGCCACGTTCGACGCCCATGACAGGGTCGGACCAGGCTTCCGCAACGCGGTGGGCCCCATGGGCCACCTCATCGCGGAGACGCTGCGAGGGATGCTGGGCGTGTGCGCCTACCTGGCCCCCGTGGGCGGGCTCTACACGGCCATGGTGCTCTTCGTGGGCAGCCGCGAGCGCAAGCGCGGCCCTCAAATCATCAGCCTCTTCCTGCTGACCGTGAGCATCTCCGTCCTGGCGCAGCTCATGTTCGCCGGTGACAAGGGCTGGGCCCATCCTCCCGGAGGCGCGCTGGGTGCCAGCCTGGGTGGGGTGATGGAGGGGCTGTTCTCCACCGTCGGCACCGTCATCCTGGTGACGGCCATCAGCGCCGCCGCCCTCATCGTCGGGACGCAGTACACGTTCTTCAAGCTGTGCTCGCTGGTGTGGGCCGGCCTGTGCGTGCTGGGCCGCCGCATCGCCGAGTCCGCCAACGTCTTCTGGGAGGCGCAGAAGGCGTCCTACAAGGCCCGACAGGAGCGCGCGGCGGAGGAGAAGCTGGAGGAGGCCGCGTTCCTCGCGCAAATCGAAGCGGATGAGGAAGAGCTGGCCGAGGCCGAGCGCGCCGCCGAAGAGGCCGAAGCCGCCGAGGCGGAGGCCATGGCCGAGGAGGCCGTGCGCCTGGCCCGGCAGAACGAGAAGGAGCAGGCCCTCGCCGCGAAGCTGGCCCTCAAGGACGGTCGCGAGAAGGGCGAGAAGCGCAAGGCCCTGCCGGCCCCCGCCGAGGCGGACTCGCTGCCGCCCACGTCCTCACCGTCCCTGCCCGCCGACAACAGGCTCGCGCTGCGCGCCGAGAAGCGTCCCGCGCCCGGAGCGGATCCGGCCTGGGCCGCGTCGTTCCTCGCGCCCGCGCCCCACTCCACCCCGATTGTCCCCGAGGGTGTCGAACCTCCAAGGAGCCGCCGCAAGACGCCCAACATCGTCACCGGTCCGGGCACGCCGCCCGTCGCCGCGCTGCCCGAGAGCCACGAGCCCGCCGCGCCGGTGGCCCCCGTCATCGCCGCGCCGCCTCCTCAGCCCGTCGCGCCGGCCCCTGCTCCGGCTCCCGCGGCGCCGACCCCGGCTGCGGCGCGCATGCCGCTCATCGTGGCGCCCAAGGCGCTGGCCGCGCCCACCGCGAAGAAGGCCCAGGACCAGTTCGAGTTCGTGGGTGACCGCAAGAGCTTCACGCTGCCTCCGCTGGACGTCCTGGAGTGCGACAAGCACGAGCGCTCCGAGCTGGACAAGGACGCCTTCCTCTCCACGGCGGAGAAGCTGCGCGCGAAGCTGGCCGACTTCGGCATCGTCGGCGAAGTCGTCGAGATTCGTCCCGGCCCCGTCGTCACCATGTACGAGTTCCTGCCGGGACCGGGCATCAAGGTGAGCAAGATTGCAGCGCTCGCGGACGACCTGGCCATGGCCATGGAGGCGATGCGCGTGCGCATCGTCGCGCCCATCCCCGGCAAGGGCGTGGTCGGCATCGAGGTTCCCAACAAGGACCGGGAGACCGTCTTCCTCAAGGAGATCGCCGAGCAGGACGCCTTCATCAAGAGCGCCAGCAAGCTGACCATGTGCGTGGGCAAGGACATCGAGGGCATGCCGTATGTCTTCGACCTGGCCAAGGCGCCCCACCTGCTCATCGCCGGCACCACCGGCTCCGGCAAGTCGGTGGCCGTCAACTCCATGATCATGAGCATCCTCCTCAAGTCCACACCGGAGGAGGTCCGCTTCATCATGGTGGACCCGAAGATGCTGGAGCTCTCCATCTACGAGGGCATCCCGCATCTGCTGCTGCCCGTCGTGACGGACCCGAAGAAGGCGGCGCTCGCGCTGCGCTGGGCCGTGGAGGAGATGGAGCGCCGCTACCAGCTGCTGTCCGAGGCGGGCGTGCGCAACATCGCCGGCTACAACAAGCTGGTGGAGAGCTCCGCCACCGAGGTGAAGGGCGCGTCGGCCACTCCCGAGGCTGCCCCGAAGAAGAAGTCGAAGCCCAAGAAGATGCTCGTGCTCGACGTGGAGGGCGGCGACAAGCCCGCCTCGAGCGGGGACGGACTGGGCGTGGCCGTGCCTCGGGACGACGACGAGATGCAAGAGGCGCAGGCGTCCGACGCACCGGACGAAGTGCCCGAGGTGGAAGCCGAGGCCGACGACGAGTCGGACGTGCCCTTCGTGTCTGCCAGCGACAAGCCGGAGAAGAAGGAGCTCAAGAAGCTGCCGTACATCGTGGTCATCATCGACGAGCTGGCAGATTTGATGATGGTGGCCAGCCGCGAGGTGGAGACCTACGTGGCGCGCCTGGCGCAGATGGCGCGTGCGTCCGGCATCCACCTGATGGTCGCCACGCAGCGTCCGTCCACGGACGTCGTCACCGGCGTCATCAAGGCGAACTTCCCCACGCGCATCAGCTTCATGCTGCGCTCCAAGCCGGACTCGATGACGATTCTGGGCACGGTGGGCGCGGAGGCCCTGCTGGGCATGGGCGACATGCTCATCATGCCGCCCACGAGCGCGCACCTGCAGCGCGTGCACGGCGCCTACGTGTCGGAGAACGAAATCAAGAAGGCGGTGGACCACCTCAAGGCCCAGGGCAAGCCCGTCTTCGACGAGTCCATCCTCAAGCCGCGCGACGAGGACGTGGAGTCCGGTGGCGAAGAGGACGAGCTGTCCGACGAGCTGTACGACCAGGCGCTCGCGACAGTCAGCGAGATGCGGGCCGTCTCCATCTCCATGCTCCAGCGCAAGATGCGCATCGGCTACAACCGGGCGGCGCGCATGATTGAGCGCATGGAGCGCGACGGCGTGGTGGGCGCGGCGGATGGCGCCAAGCCTCGCGAGGTGCTCATCCGGGGTGTGGGCGACATGCCCGGCGCCGGAGCCATGTAGGGCCGCGAGGAAAGCGGCCCGGATTGTTCAGCGTGGGGGTGTCCGGAGCGGTCCGGGCGCCCCCATCTTCGTTTCCCCAGCACGTCCCAGGTGAGCGCCCATGATTGTCGCCATCTCCCGCTTCCGCCCCGCACCCGAGGAGGCCGAGCGCCTGATTGCCCGCTTCCAGGAGCGCGCGCGGCGGGTGGACACCCATGACGGCTTCCTGGGGCTGGAGGTGCTGCGGTCCTTCGAGCGCTCGCCGGAGCTCCTGCTGGTGACGCGCTGGCGGGACAGGGAGGCGATGCGGAGCTATTTCCAGTCGGAGGACTTCCGCCGCGCCAAGGAAGCCAGCGCCGAGCAGGACGGGGCGACCTTCGCCATCTACGAGGTGGTGGGCACCTGAGGCGTCTTGTGGGTTCCCAAGCAGTCCCAGGTCGTCTAAGGGCGGTGTCTTATGGCTGAACGCATCGCCCTTTTCGCCACCACGGCTCGCGGCACCGAGGACCTGCTCGCGGACGAGCTCAAGGAGCTTGGCGCGCGCCGCATCCGTCAGGACCGCGGCGGAGTCCGTTTCATGGCCTCGCTGGACGAGGCCCTCATGGTCTGCCTCTGGTCCCGCATCGCCATGCGCATCCTCTACCCGCTCGGCACCTTCGAGGCCCGAGGCGCGGAGGGCCTGTACGAAGCCGCCGCGAGCGTCCCCTGGGAGGAGCACCTGACGCCCACCACGACCTTCGCCGTGGATGCCACGCTGAAGGACAGCGAGCACAGCCACTCGGGCTTCGTCGCGCTCAAGGTGAAGGACGCCATCGTCGACCGGATGCGCACCAAGGTCGGCACGCGCCCGGACGTGAATACGAAGAACCCGGACGTGAGCGTGGTGGCGCACCTGTCGCGCGAGACGCTGTCACTCTCCTTGGACCTGTGCGGCGACGCGTTGAATCGCCGGGGCTACCGCGTGCGGCCCACCGTCGCGCCGCTCAAGGAGACGCTGGCCGCCGCCGTGCTGCGCGCCGCGCACTACACGGGCGAAGAGGCGCTGGTGGACCCGATGTGCGGCTCCGGCACGCTGCTGATTGAAGGCGGGATGATGGCCCGTCGCCGAGCGCCCGGACTCAACCGCGACTTCGCGGTGGAGCGCTGGCCCGTCATCGGCGCGCGCGCGAAGGAGCTGCTCGTGGACCTGCGCGCGGATGCCCGCCGCAACGAGCGCAAGGTGGAGGTCCCCATCTGGGGCTTCGACAAGGACCCGGAGGCCCTGGAGGCCGCCCAGCGCAACGTGCAGGCCGCCCGGCTGTCGGAGGAAATCATCCTGGCCGAAGCGGACGCGACGGACCTGCCGCACCTGCCCGCCGCCAGTGGCCTGCTGCTCACCAATCCGCCCTATGGAGACCGGCTGACGGGCTCCGGCGGACAGAAGGGCATGAAGAGCTTCTATTACAAGCTGGGCGAGTCCCTGCGCGTGCCCGGCTGGCGCGTCTGGGTGCTCTCCGGCAACCCGGCCTTCGAGAGCGCGTTCCATTCGCGCCCCTCCGCGCGCCGGGAGATGTGGAACGGCCCCATCGAGTGCACGTTGCTGGGGTACCGGGCCGCGGGCAGCAGCCACCTGGACGACCACTCAGAAGCGCCGCTCCGTGCGCCGAAGCAGCCGGCCAATGTTGCTCCGGTGCGTCCACAGCATGAGGGCGAAGAGGACAGCTGAGAGGCCCGCGTACTCGGCGGCCCGGGCGGTGAAGGCCGACGTGCCCACCGCCGTGGCTCCGGCCGCGAGCGAGCCCAGGGAGCTGACCCGCCACACCGCGAAGAGGGTGATGTACGCGGCGCCCGCGGCCAGCGCGGCCAGCGGCGCGAGCACCAGCAGCACGCCCAGCGCGGTGGCCACGCCCTTGCCGCCGTGCAGCTTGAGCCACACCGGATAGACGTGGCCCAGCACCGCGGCCAGGCCCACGAGCACGTGCACGGTGGGAAGGTCCGGCACGAGCCGCAGCGCGAGCGCCACGGGCAGCGCGCCCTTCACCGCGTCCAGCACGAGCACCACCGCGCCCAGCTTCTTGCCCGCGACGCGGGTGACGTTGGTGGCGCCGATGTTGCCGCTGCCGCTCTGGCGCACGTCCACGCCGCGCAGCCACCGCGTCAGCAGGACACCGAAGGGAATGGAGCCGGCCAGGTAGCCGAGCAGGACGAGCGCGGGAGTCACAGCCCCACGCTATAGCAACAGGTGGGGGAAGCGCGTCTTCACCACCACGTAGGCGTAATTCACCAGGAGGATGGCGGGCATCACCATCTGGAACGTCTTCCACTCCCGGGGCGAGAGTCGGACTTCGGGGATGGGAACGGCGAACACGAGGTGCAGCACCATGGCCACGACGGCCAGGGTGAACAGGAAGGCGGCCACCGTCCCCAGGGGATTGGCCTCCCAGGCGCCCATGAAGTTGAAGTGGGCGAAGCGGTCGGCCGCGCGCGTCAGCCCACAGCCAAGGCAGGGCCAGCCTGTCCGCTCGCGCAGCACACAGCCCCAGAAGGGGATGAGCTTCGCCACGGGGATGTACCGGGCCACGAGCAGCCCCACGAGGCCGATGAGCCCCAGGTAGTCCACGGTGCCGAGGCGCCGATTGCGAGGAGGGAGGAAGACCTTCATGCGCGCTTCGCCAAGAGGTGTGCGGGAGTCCCACTCTAGTACGGGCGTCGCCTTGCCGGGGCAACGAGTTTTGGCTAAGCGAGCGAGTCATGAACTCGCTCCGCACGTCCCTGATGCTGCTGGTCGCTGTTCCCCTGATTGCGTTCGCTGGCGACAAGACGCCCGCCAAGGACAAGACGGCGGACAAGGCCGCGGCGGCCGACTGTCACCACCCCGCAGAGGCCACCAAGGCCGCGCCCAAGCCCGAGGCCACCGTCGCCACGGCGCCCGCCGCGCAGGAGAACTGGAAGCTCACCCGGGGCGAGGCGCTCAAGGGCGCAGCTCCCGTGAAGCTCGCGGACCTGCTGGCGAAGCCCCAGCCCCATGACGGGAAGACGGTGCGGCTCGAGGGCACGGTGCGCAAGGCGTGCGAGAAGAAGGGCTGCTGGATGGAGCTGGCGACGGACCCCCAGGCGAAGGGGCCGGGCGTGCGCGTGACGTTCAAGGACTACGGCTTCTTCGTCCCGCTGGACTCCGCGGGCTCGCAGGCGCGCGTGGAGGGTGTGGTGAAGGTGGCGGAGCTGAGCGAGGGCCACGCATCGCACTACGAGGCGGAAGGCGCCATCGTCCCGCGCGGCGCGGACGGCAAGCCGCGCGAGGTTCAGCTCGTCGCGACAGGCGTCGAGTTGCGCCGCTAGGACATGGCGCGCAGCTTCAGCATGAGGGGCGTGCAGGGCGCGGCCGACCGCGCCGTGCAACACGCTCGGACGTGGTTGCTGGAGACGGAGCCGGGCTCGCGCGTGCATGACGTGCAGTCGGACCCCCGCTTCCAGCATCGGGGCGTGGACCTCCTCTGGGAGCTGCCGACGGGAGAGGTGCGCGGAATCGAAGTGAAGGGCGACCGCAACGCCACCCGCCGGCGCTACTTCTTCGAGCTGGTCTCCAACCTGGAGAAGGACACGCCCGGCTGCTTCCTCTACAGCGGCGCGGACCTGCTCGTGTACGTCTTCCTCTCGCAGGGAGAGCTGCACGTGCTGCCCCTCAAGGCGGTGCGCGACTGGTTCCTGCCGCGCGCGAAGGAGTACACGCTCAAGCACGCCTTCACCCAGACGGGCGCCATCCGCTACACGACGGTGGGCGCCGTGGTGCCCACGCGCGATGTCGTGGAGGGCGTGCCCCGGGTGCTCAAGATTCCGTTGAAGCGCTCGACGCCCCTGGTGACGCAGGAAGGCGCCGCGCCGGAAGCGGAAGGGGCCTCGCTGGACTCACCGCCAGTCGCGATGACGGAAGGCGGCGGCGAGGTCTTGGCCGAGCAAGCGACCGCGCTTACAGCGGAGGCAGCGCCCTCCCCGAAGAAGAAGACACGGCGCAAGCAACCGGCGCGTCGGGCGCAGAGCACAGGCCCGAACACCGCCGAGTAGGGGGCTCTGCCAGGCGCATCGACGGCCACGAGGTCTCCCCTCGCCGCATGCGCCTTGAGTTCGTCTGTTCGCCGGAGAGACTTCTCGAGGGGAGTGCGCCGCGAGCAATTCCTCATCGCATGCGCCTTGAGCTCACCCGTTTGCCGGAGAGACTTCTCGAGGGGCGGTGCGCTGCGAGTGCTTCCTCGTCGCATGCGCCTTGAGCCCACCACGTTCGTTGGAGAGGCCTCGCGGTGCGGTGCGCGCGAGCGATTCCTCGTCGCATGCGCTTCACCGCCTTCGCGTTCACGGGTGCTCCTGGAGGCGCCAGTGCCGCACCCCGCCCTTCCGGACGCGGCACGCGAGCACTCGCCCGCGTGCCGCCAGGCGCCGGCTTCAGCGCCCGTGACGGTGACGGTTGTGTCCGGGGTGGATGCGGTCGTGCTCCGCGTTGAGACGGTCGGCGGTGCGCACCAGGTCCAGCAAGGAGACGCGGTCGTTCTGCGCCTTGTAGATGTGCTCCAGGCGGGGAACGAGGTCCAGCGCCAGGTGCAGGTCCTTGGTCGACTCGGCCCACTCCAGCAGCATGCGGCCGGCCTGCGCGCCGGGCCCGTGCGCCTTCAGGTGGATGAGTCCGTCCACGGCCAGAATCCGGGCGATGGGCGAACGGGAGGTGTCCTCGGTCAGCTTCACCAGGTCGGCCACGGCCCCGTCCTGCTCACCGCGCGCCGCGCGCACCATGGCGCGGGAGATGCCCTTGCGGTCCGGCAGGAAGAACTCCTCCAGCTCCGCGAACGACTCCGCGTGGTCCGGGTGGCCGGAGCGGGCCAGCGTCTCCGCGAGGCTGTCGAACAGCTCCGCGTCCTTCTCCGAGAACGGCGCCAGCGCCTCCTGCATGAAGCGCTCCTGGGGGGCGCCCTTGTCATCCACGGGCAGCCGCGCGCGCAGGCTGGTCATCTTCTCGAACGCCGGTGCCACCGGCGCGTCAGCCTTGCCGTTGAGAAGCTGGAGCAGCTCCTTCATGAGCGAGGCGAGCGTGTCCGTCAGCTCGTACGGCGCCACGCGGTCCGGCAGCCAGCGACGCCACAGCTCCACCGGCGCCGCCACCACGAAGTCCTTGAAGGGGCCCGTGCCCTTCCACTTGGACTTCCACTGCTGGGCGATGCCCAGCGGGAAGGTCGTCTCCGAGAGCTTCCGGAAATCCTCCTCGGCCACGGGAATGCCGTAATGGCCGAGCGTTCCGACCAGGGCCTCCGTCGAGTACTCCTTCAGGCCCTTCTGCTGCCACGCCTTGTCCACACGCTGCGCGCTCACCTGGTTCTCCGCTGCCCCTGGCGCCGGCCATCGGCGCCATCGGACTTCTAGCGGAAGCGGAGCCCTCGGTGCAGTGGCTCTTGCACTTCTCCGTCACGCGGCCGTGGCCGGGGGCGCCAGCTTCGGCACGGTGGGCCAGTGGACAGGGTTGCGCCGCTCGTCCGGGACCCGACGCGCCAGATAGGGCTCACAGCCCCGCGCCTCGAACGCCTTCTTCCAGGCCGAGAAACTCCCTCCAGCCCGCCAGGCATCCATCGCCGCCAGCCCACCCTCCGGGCCACACTGGGCCAGCATGTACTCCACCCACGCCCACCGCGCGGACGTGGGACGCACCTCGGCCCGTCCACGCAGCCCCTTGCGCAGCCGCTCCAGCCGGTTCTCGACCTCCTTGATGCCCGCGAAGGGAGCTCCGTCCAGGGGCGTGTTCCTCTTGGCCACGAAGGGCGCCACCCCCAACGCCACGGGGAGGATGCGAGACAGCTCCGTGGTGAAGCGGATCAGCTCGTCGATGTCCTCCTCCCCTTCGAAGGGGAGCCCCACGACGTTGTACACCTTGAGCTGCTTCATGCCCGCCGTGCGGGCGTACCCCGCCGCCCGGACAATCTGTTCCTCCGAGTGCTTGCGGTCCACCATGTCCCGCATGCGCTGCGAGGCCCCGTCCGCCGCCACCGTCAGGTTCGTCGCCCCACCCCGGCGGAGCTGATCCACCAGCTCCTGCGTCAGCCGATCCGCCCGGAGCGACGACACCCCGACCTCCTTCCCCGCGTCCACCAACGTGCGCAGCAGCTCGACGATGCGGGGATGATCCGTCACCGCCGCGCCCACCAGGCCCACTCGTCGTGCGTGAGCGGGGATCAACGACAGCACCCGCTCCGGCGGCACCGTGCGCATCCCGCCGTTCGTCGTGCGGCGCATGACGCAGTAGTGGCAGCCCCGCGAGCACCCCCGCTCCGGCTCGATGAGGAACATCGAGCGCAGCTCGGTGTGGGAGGTGATGATCTGCGTGCGAGCAGGCAGCCGCGCGTCCGTGGCCCGGGCCACGTGGTAGCGCTGCCCTCCCCGCCCTGGCACCCGGAAGCCCGGGATTCGCGCCAGGTGGTCCAGCAGGGCCTCGCGCTCCATGGTGGCCGCCGCGTCCACCAGCACGTGGATGAGGTCCTCCGCTTCGCCCTGGACGAGCACGTCCACGAAGGGCTCCAGCGGATCCGGATTGGAGAACGTCAGCGGCCCCCCCGCCACCACCAGGGGATGGCGGCCATCCCGGCGCTCCTCCGCCAGCACGGGCAGCCCCGCCAGCTCCAGCATGGTGAAGAGGCCGGTCAGCTCCAGCTCATAGGCCACGGAGAACGCCAGCATGGCGAAGCTGGAGACCGAGGCCTGGGACTCCCAGGTGAACAGCGGCGTCCGGGTCTTCTTGAACGCCTCCACGTCGTCCGGGAGGAAGACCCGCTCCGCCGTGGCGCCAGGGTGCTCGTGAATCTCCCGGTAGATGGCCTGGAAGCCCAGCGAGCTCATCCCCACGTGGTAGGGGCTCGGGTAGCAGAGGGCCACGCGGAAGGGAGCCTCTTTGTAGAGAGTGCCCTCTTCGTCCTCCAGCAACGAGCGGACGTGGTGGATGAGTGAGTAACGGCCCTCCATGTGCCTCCAGACAGAAACAACCCAGACAGACAGGTACAGCCCATCAAACACCGCGGCCCCGTCAGTCCACTCCCTGAGGAGGGCTGCCGGGGCCGCGAGGCGCCACCCGGTCGGTGGCGCTGTTCAGCGATGAACGACTACTTCAGCGAAGGAATGGCCTTCGAGGGGATGCAGTAGCCGTACTCACGGCCAAGGTTGACACCCACCACCGGACCGCACTCGGCGGCGAAGTCCGGGTTCAGTCCCGAGCCCTCGCCGCACAGCTCGGCAGGACCCTCTGCGTCCCCGGTGGGGTAGCAGAGGACGCCGGGCCAAATCGCGCGGATGGCGTAGGTCGACGTGCAGCCATCACGCGTGTACTTCAACTCACCCTTCAGCTGCGTACCCGGCAGGGACGGCGCCGCGTACACCTGCACTTCGGTGAACTGGTAGGTGATGGTCGTGGCGGCCGTGGTGCCAGCGGCCGCCGCGACGACCGTCGCGTCGGTGAAGTCGCGCCCCGTGCAGAAACCCTTGTCGTCGGGCTCCACGTCGAAGGCACCCGTAGCCGTCTGGTCCGTCGTGGGACCCGGATCCCGGCTAGCGCGGCTAGCAAGGCCCTGGGGACGGATGGTGATATCCGCCCTGCTCAGGTCGTCCGGATCCACGAACTTGTAGACGCCCAGGAGTTCGGTGGGCGGCGCTTTGATTTCACAAGCAGCGCCTGTGCCATCCTTGGGGTCATCGATTGAGTCGTAGACAGCCGACCAGTTGGTGGCGTCCTGCACGAAGCAGGGAGCCTCCGGCTGGTCGAAGTTGCAGCCGGTCAACAGGCCCGCGGCGCCAACGAGGACCATCGCAGCATTGAGAATGTTCTTGGTCATGTGACTTGAAATCCCGGTTCCGTGAATGGCCAGTGACTAGAACGTGTACCGGACGCCAAGACGCATCTGACGCGGCGGCTGGTAGCTGGTCGGGTTCTTGAAGTTGGGGTTGATGTCGCCCGGCTCCGTGCCAAACGGCTCGTCGCGCTCCTCGCCTTCCTGCCACGTCACGTTGCCCGGCAGGTCGGACGGCTTGCCGTTCGCGATGGGGGCCACGTTGCGCAGGGTGTAGGTCTGGTCGACCGTGCTGACGCCCTGGAAGTTGAAGAGGTTGAAGACGTCCAGGGTGACGGAGACGACGCTGTCCTTGCTGACGCGGTAGTTGACGCCAATGTTGGAGTCAATGACGTTCAGCCAGGGCGTACGGCCACCCGCGCCACGGGGAAGGACGAAGGACTCGTCCGGACCGTAGAGCGCATGCGAACCGAAGTAGTTGATTGGCGTACCGGAGTTGCCGCGGTAGGACAGACCCAGGCTCGCGGACAACTCGTTGGTGAAGTTGAACTCCTTCGCGCCGAACACCTTGATCTGGTGGGTACGGTCGAACGGGAGCGGACCCGTGCGGTTCGCCAGGAGGCTGACGAGGTCGAAGTCCGACAGGATGTTCGGGTCGAGCTGAGCCGTCTCCGGGCGGAACAGACCGGGGTAGTTACCCTCCAGCTTGGACCAGGTGTAGTTCGCCTGGGCCAGCCAGCCGTCCGAGAACGTGCGGTTCAGGTAGACAGTGACGTTGTTGTAGTTGCGCTCCGGCTTCGGGAATTCCTTGGCGAAGCCGCTGCCCGGGTTGCCGAGGAAGTACGAGTTGCCGTCATCGCGGCTCATGTCCTCGATGACCATGTTCATGTTGCGGTACGTGTAGCTGGCGCCCACGCGGGTGTTGGCGATCAGCTCGTACTCGCCACCAACGACGACCTCGTTGGACGACTGAGGGGAGATGTCCGGGTCGATCGGCTCGTTCTCCACCTTGCCGCCCGTGTAGAGGCGGTTCGGGTTGCGGCTGCTCTCCGGCTGCGCAATCACGTTGGCCGGATCACGGCATTCCGTCTCCTGGCTCGTGCGGTCAGACGGATCACAACCCGCCTCACCCGTGCCCGGCTCCGCCATCACGCGGCGGGCGTTGTAGCGACGCTCACCCGGGAAGGCGCGGTCGAGCATGTTCAGCGGAACCTGCTCGTAGTAGCGAGCGAAGTTCACGAAGAACTTGGTACGGCCGTTGGCGAACGGGTCGATGATGGCGCCGAGACGAGGCGACCACTGGTTGCCCATGATAAGGGCCAGCTCGCCGTCACCGCCGTACATCGCCTGCACGTCGTAGCGCACGCCGAGGTTCAGCGTGAGGCGGTTGGCGATGGACCAGGAGTCCTGCAGGAAGCCACCGATGGTGGTGCTGGTGGTCTTCGACTGCTGGGTCAGCTGGGTGATGGGGCTGTCAGGAGACGCCTGGTAGCCGTAGCGACGGTAGTCCTGCAGCGCGGCGCCCGTGTAGGGCTGGCCGTTGAGCGTGGCGCCCGAGTACGGGAGCGCTTCCTGGAAGAACACGCCACCACCGTACGCCTTGGTCTGGTCGTACGACAGGAACTCCGTGTCGACGCCCGCCTTCAGCACGTGGGTGCCGAGCGCGTTCAGGAGGTAGGTGGCCTTGGCGTTGATCTGGTAGCGATCCAGCTTCGCATCGCTCATGTAGCCGGGGCCGCCAACCGAGTAGCCGGTGATCGGGCAACGCTCGATGACTTCCTCGTCCTCCGTGCCCTCGTTCAGGATGAGCGGGTCACAAGCGCCCTCCTGGCCCGCGGGCAGGTTCTCGAACTGGGTCAGCCGGCGCGGGTTGACGTAGGTCATGCGGGAGTAGCCCGCGAGACCCTGCGTCGAGCCCAGCTTGCTGCCGTCCGCCGGAAGGGTGGAGGCCGTCTGGTGGAACCAGCCGAGGTTCGCGTCGACCAGGACCTTCTTGTCCATGAACGCGCCCGCGTACTTCAGGGCCAGCGACGTGGCGTTCGCGTTGGTCTCCGTGAAGGCGTAGTCGCCCGGACGAGCAGCCAGCGCGCCCGGCAGACCACCGGACTGCGGGTTGATGCTCAGCTTGCCCATGCCACCGGTCGTCGTCGGGGTGCCGTTGAGGGCGACCGAGACGTTGTGGTCCTGGTTGATGAGGTAGGTCAACTTACCCATGTACTGCACGGTCCGGGTGTCAGCGAAGTACTGACGGTCCGAGCCCGCGATGGGGTCGACGATGGTGAAGCCCTCATCGTTGGCCGCCGACGAGCCGTCCGCGTTCAGCCGGATGGCGTTCAGCGTACGGGTGTGCTGGTAGCGCGTGAACGACGGCGCGAAACCGGCGAAGAACCACAGCTTGTCCTTGAGGATCGGACCACCGAGGGTGGCGCCGAAGTCGCCCAGGTTCTTCAGCTCGTTGAGGCCACTGATGACAGTGCCCTCTTCCTGGATCTGCTTGCGGGTACCCTCGAAGGTGCCCGGCGTCAGGTTGGCGAACACGGAGCCGTGGAACTCGTTGGAGCCCGACCGGGTGACCGCGTTGATGACACCGCCCGTGGAGCGACCGAACTCCGGCAGGTAACCACCGGTGATGATGTTCACGTCCTGCACGAACTCGATGCTCATCGGGCTGGCGTTCACGCCGTAGGCGGGGTCGTTCGTGGACAGACCGTCCACCACGTACCCGTTCTCAGGCGAGGTCGCGCCGTTGATGGACACACCGTACTGGTCGTTCTGGGCGCCAGGCGCCAGCTCGGCCAGGGACTCGAAGGAGCGAGCCGCTCCTCCCTTGCCACCCGGACGGGCCACGGCGATGCGCTTGATGAACTCCTGATCCACGTTGACGCCCGTGGTCGTGGAGCCCACGTCGATGGTCGGCGGCGCGCCGACGATCTCCACCACTTCACCGAGGGACTCGGGGAGCAGCTCGACGTTGACGCGGATGGTGCGGTTCAGACGCAGTTGGACGTCAGAACGCGCGTACGGCTTGAACTGCTCCTTCTCGAACCGCAGGGTGTAAACACCGGGCGGCAGCTGGGGAATACGGTAGTTGCCCTGAGCGTCGGTAACCACGGTCTGCTCACCCTGAAGGTTGGGCGAGGTCGCGGTGACAACAACGTCAGGAACAGGCTGCCGGCTCTGAGCGTCGATGACCGTACCGATCATCGTGCTCGACTGCGCGAAAGCCGCCGATCCATAAAGCAGACCTGCGGCAAGGACAACTCCGGTTTCCCGGAGCACTCGGTTCAAGTGCATACCAGACCCCTCCAAGGTGGGCTGCAACTGAAAATGACTGGGGAAAATATCCGAGGTCTATCAGTTGTCAATAGACCGTTGCTTTTTGGTAACCAGTGGGGCAATTGCGCGATCACGTCAGCTACCCTTGACCGTGCTTGCTTGAACCCGGAACGCGTTTCTGTATGGTAGCGCGCCCTTTCAGCCGGGCGGGGCGTGGTGGGTGTCCACTGGTGATGAGGAGTCTAGTACATGTTTGATTCAGTCCTTGACCGCGGTCAGGCGCCCAGAGCGCGGTTCGGCGTGGGGACCACCATCTCCGTGATCCTGCACGTCGCGTTGTTCGGCGTGGCCTACTTCCTGTCGACACGGGAACCGGTCGAGGAGGAGAAGGAGATCGAGGTGACGCTGAAGGCCACCATGGCCCCGCCGCCTCCTCCCCCGCCGCCTCCTCCCCCGGCGGCGAGCACCAAGCCGAAGACGACCCCCAAGAAGCCCAAGAAGCCCGACACCATCGTCCAGCCCAAGGAGATCCCGAAAGAGGTCCCCAAGGAGGCCGAGCCGGCCGAAGAGCCGGAAGAGGCTCCCGAGGAGGCCAGCGAGGAGCAGGTCGAGGGCGGCGTCGAGGGCGGGGTCGCCGGCGGTGTGGTGGGCGGCGTCGTCGGTGGCGTGATTGGCGGCGTGGTCGGTGGGCAGTTGGGCGGGACGGGGACGGAAGTGCTGCCGTTCGGTGCGGGCATGACCCGTCCGGAGAAGGTCTCCGGCCCGCAGCCCGAGTACACGCGTGAGGCGCTCGAGTCCCGCGTGCAGGGCACGATGATCGTCAAGTGCGTCATCACCGTGGAAGGCCGTGTGGAGCGCTGCCGAATCATCAAGCCCCTGCCCCACATGGAACAGGCCGTCATGGACGCCCTGGCCTCGTCACGCTACAAGCCCGTCACGTTCCAGGGCCGTCCGGTCCAGGTGGATTACACCTTCACCCTGAATCTGAAGTTGCCGCGCTGATCCGGGCGCGTCGTAGAGAAAGCAGCACCGCCGACCACCCCGCGCTCGTGAGGAGGAGCGCTTAACCAAGCCATGCAATTCACTCTCATCGATATTTGGCACCACACGGGCACCTTCGCCCGTATGATCATCTTCACCCTGGCCATCATGTCGGTGGCGTCCCTGGTCGTGATGGCGGAGCGGATGATCGTCTTCCGCAAGACCCGGTCCGACAGCCGCAACTTCGCCGCCAAGATGGGTGCCATCCTGGCGAAGGGCGACCTGACCACCGCGGCGAACACGAACCTGGGCAAGGACGTGGGCCACCTGGGTCGGGTGATCAACTCCGGCCTCACGGCGTACCGCATCAGCCCCAACAACAAGGACATCGCGGTGGAGTCGGTGGCGCGGGCGCTGGAGCGCC
The DNA here is from genome assembly GCF_024198215.1 of Myxococcus qinghaiensis. Lineage (GTDB taxonomy): Bacteria > Myxococcota > Myxococcia > Myxococcales > Myxococcaceae > Myxococcus > Myxococcus qinghaiensis. The sequence continues at coordinate 430,483 of NZ_JAKCFA010000004.1, read as the reverse complement.
AGGCGCAGCGCGAGGTGCAGAGCATGAAGCGTGGCCTGGGCCTGCTGGCCACGGTCGGCTCCACGGCTCCGTTCGTCGGTCTGCTCGGCACGACGATGGGTATCGTCAACGCCTTCCAGCTGATGGCGGCGGCCGGCTCCGGCGGTCTGGGCACCATCTCGGCCGGTATCGCCGAGGCGCTCATCACCACGGCCTTCGGTCTGTTGGTCGCCATCCCCGCGGTGATGGCGTACAACTTCCTTCAGGGCTGGGTGGATGCTCGCTCGGTGGACATCTCCGAGTCCTCCAACGAGTTCCTCGACGTGGTCGCCCGCCACATGGGCGGCGGCGCGCACTCCTCGCACGCGGCCTGAGCAGTCACCGGCGAGCCCGGGGACGACCCGAGGCCCGCCTCCCGACGTGAACGCGGCCCCTGAAACCAGGGGGCCTGCGACGCCACCCGGGACGGCGGGCTTCCACCACCTGGAAGCAGGTTAAACGCATGGGAATGTCAGCTGGCCCCAAGGGGGGCATCAAGAGCGAGATCAACGTCACGCCGCTGGTGGACGTGGTGTTGGTGCTCCTCATCATCTTCATGGTCGTCACCCCCATGCTCCAGCGCGGCAAGTCCGTGGAGCTGCCGAAGGCCACCGAAATCGAGAAGGAGAAGGGCAAGGACTCAGACCCTCTCTACGTCTCCATCACTCCGGACAAGAAGGTGTTCCTGGAGAATGACCAGGTGGACGAGCAGGCTCTCCAGGACCGACTGGCGGAGGAGCTGGCGAAGGACCCGGGCAAGAAGATCCTGCTCAAGGGTGACAACACGGTGAACGTGGGCGACGTGCGCAGGGTGCTGGACGTGGCCCGCAAGGCCAAGGCCAAGCAGATCGCGCTCGGCGTCGAGGAGAAGAAGTAATGGCCGGGCACAAGCAGCGTCAGTGGGTGAAGCCGCAAACGCCGCCCAACTCGGAGATCAACGTCACGCCGCTGGTGGACGTGGTGTTGGTGCTCCTCATCATCTTCATGGTCGTCACGCCGCTCCTGGAGAAGGACATCCTGGTGCGCGTGCCGGACACCGAGGTGGAGAACGAACCGCCACCTGAAAACAATGACCAGCAGCTGGTGGTCCTGCTGGACAAGGATGGTGGCTACTCCATCAACACGGAGAAGGTCCCCACCTCCGACTACGTCCCGCGCCTGAAGCGGATGCTCGCGGCGAAGAAGGCGGACGAGAAGGTCGTCTTCTTCATGGCGGACGATGCGACCAACTACGGCCGCCTCATCCTGGCCATGGATGGCGCGAAGGGCGCCGGCGCGAAGGTCCTCGCCATGGCGACCGAGCTGCCGTCGAACGCCATCATCCAGGGCACCCAGGTGGACACCGGCACTCCGGCGCCCGCCCCGACGCCGACTCCTTGAAGACCTCCGCCCGGAGCCCTACGCTCCGGGTTGGAGTCGCGGTTCACAATCAGAAGCTCGTCGGCTAGAGTTCACTCCTCATGGCTGACGAGCTTCTCGTCTTTGAACAGACCATCGAAGCCCTCTTCCTGCGCGCGCTGCACGGGCGGCTGACACCCGCTTGCAAGAATCGCCTGCGCCAGGCGGGGCTCGACGTGGACCAGAAGCTTCGTCCCGCCTACGCCTTCCCGTCGTGGATGGCCTTCCTGCGAATCGCGGCGGAAGAGCTCTTTCCCCAGGAGGCCATCGGCGCCGGCACGTGGAAGCTCGGCGAGGCCTATATCGAGGGCTTCCGCGAAACGATGCTGGGGCGCGCGGTGCTGTCGCTGCTGCGGGTGCTGGGGCCGCGCCGGACGCTCATGCGGGCCACGCAGAACTTCCGGGCGGGCAACAACTACACCGAGTCGAAGCTGGTGGAGGTGACGCCCACCCAGTTCGAGCTGTGGATGAACGAGGTGGGTGACTACCCGGACTTCACCGCCGGCATCATCCACGCGGGGCTGCGGGTGGCCGGCGCTCAGGACGTGAAGGTGGAGCCGTCCGGCTACGACGGCCACGCCTGCACCTACCGCATCAGCTGGAAGGAGGCCTCGGTCTCCTCGGGTGTCGCGGGCAGCGGCGACTCCAAGGCGGCCATGAGGTCGGGGTCCATCAGCTCCCTGTAGATGAACTCGGCGATGAGCCCGGTCACCATCCAGATGGGGAGGATGTAGAGCGACGTCATCTCCCAGAAGATGGCGCCCGCGTCCGCGTAGTACCAGATGCGGTAGCCGGTGAACCGCTCCAGCATCACCCCGCTGAAGCCCTCGAAGAGCAGGATGCCGACGCCGTAGACGACGGCCCGGAGGCTGGCGTGCTGGTAGAGCATCCAGCGATAGACGGGCTCCACGAAGAAGAAGCACGCGACGCCGTAGATGAGGAACATCCAGAGCGAGCACTGGCCGTAGGCGGTAATTGCGGGCGCGTCCCAGATGGCGTTGAGGGCGAGCCGGTCATCCACCCGCCACTGGAACTGGAACAGCGCTCCGAGGACAGGCACGTCCCGCGCGATGCGCACCAGGTTGTAGAAGAAGATCTCCGAGCTGATGCCCACCATGCCGTAGAGGCAGAAGCGGAATATGGCGAAGGCCACCTTCATCCGCTGGCCTCGCTTCATGTCAGCCCGACGGATGCGGACCGGACGGCGCCGTTGAATGACCTGCGACCCCATTCGCGTCATCTCCCCCTGCGTTCCCCAGATGGACGCCAAGGTACCCAAGACTCACCCGCCCTGGCTAGACCCTCTGCACTAATCCAATGCATCTGGAATCGTGACGCAGGGCCCCTTGGGACGGGCATCCGCCGCGGGGGATTGGGTCGACGCGGGCTCCACGTCGGGGGGACGCCGGTACGGGGGTTGCTCCGCGAGGGGGCACGGCGTCTGGGAAGGGCGGGACATGCTGGCGAGGGTGCGGTCGGGGGCGTTGATGGGAATCGACGCGGTGGTGGTGGAGTGCGAGGTCGACATGGCGCTCGGGCTCCCCTACTTCAACGTGGTGGGGCTGCCAGAGGGCGCGGTGAGGGAGTCGAAGGTGCGCGTCGTGTCCGCGCTGAAGAACACGGGCTTCGAGCTGCCGCAGAAGCGCATCACCGTGAACCTGGCACCCGCGGACTTGCGCAAGGACGGTGTGGCCTTCGAGCTGCCCATCGCCCTGGGGGTGCTGGCCGCGGCGAAGCTGCTCGAGGACGAGCCCCTGGCGCGCTACCTCTTCGGAGGAGAGCTGTCCCTGGACGGCTCACTCAAGCGAATCAAGGGCGTGTTGCCGCTCGCGGTGGCGGCGAGAGACAGGGGCTTCGAGGGCGTCATGGTGCCGGCGGCCAACGCGGCCGAGGCCGCGCTCGTCGAGGGAATGTCCGTCATTCCGGTGACGAGCCTGCGCGAAGCGGTGGACCACCTCACGGGCACCCACGTCATCGCTCCATACCGCCGCGAAGGACCGTCAGTGACGGCGACCCGGGGGCGACCCGAGCCCGACATGGCGGACGTGCGGGGACAACCCGAGCTCAAGCTCGCCCTGGAGCTGGCGGCCGCCGGGGGCCACAACTTGCTGATGTGCGGACCTCCGGGCTCCGGCAAGACGATGCTCGCGCGGCGCCTGCCCAGCATCCTTCCGGCGATGACCTTCACCGAGGCGCTCGAGGTGACAAAGGTCTACTCGGTGCTGGGCCTGCTCGGCGAGGGGCACGCATTGGTGAGGGAGCGGCCCTTCCGCGCGCCGCACCACACCCTCTCCGACGCGGGCCTCGTGGGCGGCGGCCCCCTGGCACGTCCCGGAGAGCTCTCACTCGCGCACCACGGCGTGCTCTTCCTGGATGAGCTGCCAGAGTTCCGGCGCAATGTGTTGGAGGTGCTGCGCCAGCCGCTGGAAGAAGGAATCATCCACCTCGCGCGGGCGAACCAGAACATCAGCTACCCGTGTCAGGTGATGCTGGTGGCGGCGATGAACCCCTGCCCCTGCGGCTACTTCAACGTGCCGGGCCACACCTGCACCTGTCCCGAGCATCGGGTGTTCGACTACCACGCGCGCGTCAGCGGCCCGCTGCTGGACCGCGTCGACATCACGCTGCAGACACGCCCGGTGGAGTACCACCACCTGGCGCGCGCGGAGCCCAGAGAGAGCACGAGCCGTCACCATCGCGAGCGCGTGGAGGCCGCGCGCCAACGCCAGCGGGAGCGATACCGAGACGAGCCCGGCGTGCACTGCAACGCCCAGCTGCCCTCCCACCTGCTGCGGCGCCACTGCATCCTGAGCCCGCGAGCGGAGCGGATGCTCGAGCTGGCGGTGCGTCACCATGGCTTGTCGGCACGCGCGCATGACCGGCTGCTGAAGCTGGCCCTGACTCGCGCGGACCTGGAAGGACATGGGCGCATCGAGGACGTGGACATGCAGCTCGCCATCGACTGCAGGGCGCTGGACCGACGCGGGTGGCTGCATGCCAACACCCACGGCGGTGGCGCCTCGCACGCACGCTCCGGAGCCCGAGGGCCAGGGATGCCTTCCGGCCCCCGTCCACCCGAGCATCCAGAGTAATGCGCGGAGGGTCAGTGCGGGGAAGGAGGAGTCCCCAGTCCTCGCGAAGAGGACGCGACAGCCGTCACGGCATCCCCATCCCCCACCAGTATCTGCTCGCCTCGAGCCATCGGGCTCGGGAGGCGGAGCTGGTCCAGGCGAGGTGTGGGGCCGGTGATGATGCGGGCCGACTTGCTGAACGTCAGATACGAGTAGGCCCAGTCGAGCATCACCGCCAGCTTGCTGCGGAAGCCGATGAGGAACATCAAGTGGATGAGGAGCCAAGCCGACCAGGCGAGGAAGCCCGACTGCTTGAAGCGACGGAAGGCGATGCCCACCGCGTGGCCGCGGCCAATCACCGCGTAGGAGCCACGGTCCCAGTACTTGAACGGCACCATCGGCTGCCCTCGCAGCCGGCGGAGGATGTTCTGGGCCGCGTGCTTGCCTTCCTGCATCGCCGCGGGCGCGAGCCCCGGCACCGGCGTGCCGTCCGCCTGCTTGAGCGAGGCGAGGTCACCCACGACGAAGACCTCTTCGTGCCCCGGCACCGTCAGCTCGGGCGTCACGTTCACCCGGCCCGCGCGGTCCAGGGGCACCCCTAGCGAGCGGGCCACGGGCGAGGCCGCGACACCGGCGGCCCAGATGACGGTGCGGGCCGCGATGTGCTCCGTGCCGATGTAGACCCCCGACTCGTCGATGTTCGTCACCCGGGCGCCCGTACGGACTTCCACGCCCAGCTTCTCCAACGTGCGCCGGGCCTTGTCGGTGAGGTCATCGGGATAGACGGGCAGCACATTGCCCAGCCCCTCGATGAGGATGATGCGCGCGTCGCGTGTGTCGATGTTCTTGAAGTCTCCTGGCAGGGAGTTCCGACTTATCTCCGCCAGCGAGCCCGCCATCTCCACGCCCGTGGGCCCGGCTCCGATGATGACGAAGTTGAGCAGCGCCCGGCGGATGCCCGGGTCCGTCTCCCGCTCTGCCATCTCGTAGGCCAGCAGGACGCGACGCCGAATCTCCACCGCATCCTCGATGGACTTGAGGCCCGGTGCGAAACGCGCCCAGTGGTCATTGCCGAAGTACGAGTGCGTCGCGCCCGTGGCGACGATGAGGAAGTCGTAGTTCAGCTCACCGTCCGACAGCAGCACCCGCTTGCCCGCGGTGTCCACTCCCGTCACGTCCGCCAACACCACCGCCACGCCCTTGGGGCCCAGGAGCCCGCGCAGGGGCGCGGCGATTTCACTGGGGCTCAGCGTCGCCGTGGCCACCTGGTACAGCAGCGGCTGGAAGAGATGATGGTTGTGCCGGTCCACCAGGGTGATTCGGACTGGGGCCTTGAGGAGCTGCTGCGCGGCACGGAGCCCGGCGAACCCTCCGCCGAGGATGACCACATGGGGCAGGTCTTCGCGTTGGGTTTTCACGAGAGGAAGGTCATGCCGCCCCCTCCAAACTTCAACGCAAAGCGCCGTGTAGCCAGCAGGCAGACAGGCGCTCCCATGCCGCTTGTGGGAATCGCATCGATAAGCCGCCAAGACGTCGCGTCGCACCTGGCGCAGGCAGCCATCCAGACCTCCGGCCTCCCGGCGCTCACCCTCCACCATCCGGGACACCCCGCCGCTCGCGCGGACGCATCGCCGCCTACGTGTGAGAGGAGAGCACACCCCGGCATGCGTGTTGCTCATCCCCACGTCGATGCGCCCGTCACCTCCACGCGGAGGACACGGAGCGCAGCACAGACACCAGGACAGGGCGGCGAGGGAGTCGATGAGCAAGCTGACGGAGAAGCTGAAGGCGGTGGCGGCGGCGGTGGCGTCCATCGAGAAGCAGTTCGGACGGGGCTCGGTGATGACGCTGGGAGGTGACGCGCATGAGCAGAAGGTCGCGGTGATTCCCTCGGGCTCGGTGGGGTTGGACCGGGCGCTCGGCGTGGGCGGCTATCCCCGAGGGCGTGTGGTGGAGGTGTTCGGCAATGAGTCGTCGGGCAAGACGACGCTCACGCTGCATGCGATTGCCCAGGTCCAGGCGGCGGGAGGCGTGGCGGCCTTCATCGATGCCGAGCACGCGCTCGACATCCACTACGCGCGCAAGCTGGGGGTTCGCGTGGAGGAGTTGTTGATCTCCCAGCCGGACACCGGAGAGCAGGCCCTGGAAATCACCGAGCATCTCGTGCGCTCGGGAGCCGTGGACCTCATCGTGGTGGACTCGGTGGCGGCGCTGGTGCCCCGCGCGGAAATCGAAGGAGAGATGGGGGACGCCCACATGGGCGTGCAGGCGCGGCTGATGAGCCAGGCCCTTCGCAAGCTCACGGGCGCGGTGAGCCGCTCGGGCACCTGCATCGTCTTCATCAATCAGATTCGCATGAAGATTGGAGTGATGTTCGGCAACCCGGAGACCACCACCGGAGGCAACGCGCTGAAGTTCTACTCCTCGGTCCGACTGGAGATTCGCCGCACGGGGAACCTCAAGGACGGGGATGCGGTGGTGGGCTCCAGGGCCCGCGTGAAGGTGGTGAAGAACAAGCTGGCCCCGCCCTTCCAGGAAGCGGAGTTCGACCTGCTGTACGGCAGCGGCATCCACCGCACGGCCGAGGTGCTCGACCTGGGCGTGGCCGCGGGACTCATCGACAAGGCGGGCAGCCACTTCAGCCTGAAGGGAGAGCGCATCGGCCAGGGACGGGAGCGCGCGGTGGAGTGGCTGCGCGAGCACCCCGACGCGATGGAGACCCTGGCCCGGGAGCTGGCAGGTACACCGCCCCTCCCCTGCCCCACCGCGCCCGTGGAGGCAGCGGCCTAGCCGGCCAGCTCGTCCAGGGAGAGGGCCACGGGATAGCGACGCTCACCCGCGCGCAGCAGGAGCCCTCCCTCGGGAGCCGCCTCCAGCAACTGGCCCAGCTGGTACTGCGCGTCTCGAGAGAAGCGGGCCTTGGCCCGCCCCTGCTTCACGCGACACGAGAGGACCCCATCCGGCTCGACGGCCAGGGTGGGGAGGTCCAGCACGTCGGCGGTGCGGTCGCTCAACCGGATGGACACGCGCTCGTCCGGCGTGACGTCCACGGTCCGCACCTCGTACGCGGCATCCGCCACCTGCACGAAGCACCAGTCATTGCCGATGCGGAGCTGGTAGCGGCCCGTGTCATCCAGGATGAGGGACGCGTTGAAGAGCTCGATGATTTTCGGATGTTCGATGGGCTCGTCGTCGTGCCACCAGCGCAGGCGGGCATCGAGGCGGATGCCGCTGTCCTCGCGGGTGTGCCAGCGCTTGCCGGCAGGAGGCTGTCCGGTGGGAGGTTGCATGGCCTCTTTCTATCTGCGCGCGGAGCCCGGGGGATTCAAGCCCTCGGGCTCCAATGGCCTACCAGTTCCGGACAAGCTCCGTGTAGCCCCGGAAGGCCACGGCGCCCCAGAAGTTCACCAGCACGCCCAGCGCCAACGTGCCCAGCACCACGCGCTGGCGCAGGGACCAGCCGCCAATGGCGAAGAGCAGCAACAGATAGGGCGTGTAGTCCAGGCTGAAGCGGAAGCCGAACTGCATGTAACCGGTGTTCTGGTAGAAGAGCCCCGGCAGCGCGCACACGGCCACGGTGAGCCACAGCGGCCAGTGCAGCCGGGGCTTCAGCTTCGGAATCAGCAGGAAGACGAGCAGGGGCAGCGTCAGCAACAGCGTGAGCCCTCGCGGGTCATAGCCGAGCTTGAGCGGCGTCAGCGACAACGTCGGCCACTTGAGGAAGGCGGCCTCCAGGTTGCGGCCCAGGTATTCCCAGTGGAAGAGGCCCCACCGGTCGATGTCCACGTTGACGCGGTTGTTGAAGAGGAAGGCGTGGCCGAACTCGCTCAACCGGCCGAAGCGATACACGTTGTAGCCAGCGGCCAGCAGCCCCAGGGGCGCGGCGCCCAGCGCGAACAAGCCAACCTTCCGCGCCGCGGGCTTCCAGTGACGTCCCAGGGCCTTGAGCTGCTCCAGGCGCGGCTCCGGGCCCGGACACAGCGCCTCCAGCACGAAGAAGAGGCCCGCGAAGAACAGCGGCGTGCGAGTGAGCGTCGCCATGGAGAAGAACACCCCCGCCAGCACGGGCCGGTGGGCGCGCAGGGCGTTGCGCACGTAGAGACAGGTGAGGGCCACGCCCATGACCTCGGCGCTGAACCACACCTCGCCACGAATGGCGCAGTAGAAGAACAACGTGCCGAAGGCGAGCGTGAGCGCGAGCACGACGTTCTCATCGCGAGTACGGGCCGTCTCGCCCTCCTTCGCCAGGAAGCGCAGCAGCGAATAGAAGAGCGCCACCGCCAGCGCACCGACGATGACGCCAAACGACGTGTCGTTGAACTGGTAGCCGTGCAGCGCGACGAAGGGCAGCATCGCCACGGCGGGGAAGGACGGGAAGCTCACGAACCAGCGGTCATCCGGAAGAGGCCGGCCCTCACAGCGGACCTTCTCGCCACCGACCTGACGCACACAGGCCCAGTCCTCCAGGTTGGGAAGCACCTGGGGGTCCACGTCCAGCCGCCCCTCCAACCACGACTGCGCCTGATAGATGAAGTGCGGCGCCGCGCTCTGTCGCAGGAAGCGCTGGGAGCTGAAGCTCGAGAGCACCAGGAAGGCCACCACGAACAGCAACACCTCCACGCGGTAGGCGGCGAACCACACGCGAAGGACCGCGCCCGGCGCGCTCATCTGCCGCGCGGGCTCGCCCGGAGTGGACGGGGCGCTGGACTCCGGAGGCGTCTCGGAAGCGGGGGTGGCCGACACCTCGGGGACTGGAGCCGTGACGCCGGGCTCGGGGGTGGAGGGGTCGGGGCGCTTGGACTTGGAGCGGCTCATGGGTGGGCAGCGGCGGACAGCAGGTGCTGCCGCAGCATCTCCAGCGTGTGGGAGGCAGCGAAGAGGCGCACGCGCTCTCGGTCTCCGGAAAAGGACATGCGCTCACACCGCGTGGCCAGGTCCGGGCCCGCGAGCGCGCAGTACACCGTGCCCACGGGGTCCTCGGCGGTTCCTCCTCCAGGCCCCGCATACCCCGTCACCGACAGGCCATACGTCGTGCCGCAGGCGGCACGCACGCCCTCGGCCATCGCGATGGCCGTCTGGGAGGACACGGCGGAATGACGCTCCAGCACCTCGGGTGGAACCCCCACCCATGCGGACTTCATCTTCTCCGAATAGACCACCGCGCCTCCGACGAAGACGGTGCTGGCTCCCGCCACCGCCGTGAGTCGCTGGGCGATGAGGCCCCCCGTGCAGCTCTCCGCCGTCGCCAGCGTGGCGCCCGCCCGGCCCAGCAGGGCCAGCAGCACCGGCGCATACTCCTCCGCGTCCGCGCCGAAGACGCGCGCACCCAGCACCCGTCGGCACTCGATTTCGGCGGCCGCGAGCGCCGCGTCGGCCTCGGCCTGCGAGGGGGCCTCCGCCATCAACTTGAGGTGGTTCTCCGGGGCGTGCGTGCGGAAGCCGAACACCACCCGGGGATGGCTCGGGGCCAGGGGCGCGACGGCGAGGTCCAGCTCCGACTCGGGAAGCCCCACCGTGCGCAGCAGGCGGAAGGCACGGAACACGCGGCCGGGGCTCGCCTCCAGCTCCGCCTGGATGCGCGGCAGCACCTCGCCTTCGAGCAGGGCACGGAACTCGCGCGGCACACCGGGCAGGAAGAACAGGCGACAGCGCCCCAGGGTGAGGACGACGAGCGGCGCGGAGCCCGCAGGGTTGCGCACCGGCTCGGAGCCCCGGGGGATGCGGGCCATGCGCAGAGCGCTCGGGTTGATGGGGAGGCCGCGAGCCGCGTAGCGCTCTTGCAGCCACCCGAGCACCCTCGCGTCTTCTTCGAGCGGTACGCCTGCGGCGGCGGCGGCGCACTCCAGGGTGAAGTCGTCCGCCGTGGGTCCCAGACCGCCGGACACCACCACCACTTCCGCCCGGGACGCCGCCTCCAGCAGCGCCTGGGTGATGTCGGGACGGACGTCGCCCACCAACACCACCCGCTCCACCTTGATGCCCAGGTCGAAGAGCCGGGCTTCCAGCCAGGTGCTGTTCGTATCCGTGATGAGGCCGGTGACCAGCTCGTCACCAGTGCACAGCAGCTCGACGCGCATGGGCCGCGCATCCTAGCGGCAGCCGTCGGCCACGGCACGGACGGAAGCGTCGCCGCGCTCCCTCACCCGCCAGGACCCCGTCCGAACGCCCGCCTCCCCGCTGCCTGGACCCGGCGCTCCTTCCCGCAGGAAGGGCACGGCTCACGCGAAGACGCGGGGTGGGAGGAGCAGGTGCAGCCCCGCTCGCATCGGTCAGAGGAAGGCGGGCCCGTCGTTGCCAGGGCCGGTGCCATCCTCGGCCTCCTCGTCGTCATCCTCGTCATCGATGACGGTGGCCACGGCGGCGGAGCCAGCCGCCAGCTTGCGCGCCGCCAGATGCGTGCGCACCTGCACCGCGGACTCCACCAACCCCAGCGCGAGGTACGCACCACAGAAGGCCACCAACAGCCACGCGGGATGGTACTGCGTGGCGATGGCCACACCGCCCACCACCATCAACGTGAACACGGCCGCGCTCTTCCGGCTGGGATGCGTGTCCTTGAAGGTGCGGTAGCGCACCGTCGACACCATCAGCAGCGACAGACCGACCACCGCCACAGCCACGGGGACGTAGGCCGCCTCGTGCAGCGGCGCGCCTCGCGATGCCGCGTGGTGGGAGATGATGACCGACACCAGCATGCCCGCGGCCAGCGGAATCGGCAGGCCCACGAAGAAGCGCCCACCACCACCATGGGGATTGCGCGCCGCCAGCACGTTGAAGCGCGCCAACCGCAGCGCGCCACAGGCGGCGAACGCGAAGGAGATGAACAACCCCGCGAAGCCCAGCGGCGCCAACGCCCACTTGTAGACCAACAGCGCCGGAGCCGCCCCGAACGAGACGACGTCCGCGAGACTGTCGAGCTGCACACCGAAGTCGCTCTGCGTCTTCGTCAACCGGGCAACGCGACCGTCGACCCCGTCGAAGAACATCGCGAAGAAGATGGCCAACGCGGCCTGGTACAGCTGGACGGGTCCTGCTTCACCCGCGCACAGCGTGATGGCATAGAAGCCACAGAAGATGGACGTGACGGTGAAGAGGTTCGGCAGCACGAACATCAGTTTCCGTAACTTCATCGCTCCCTCGAATTCCTCTGATGCCTGTGAGTTCCTGGCAACAGGACGGCGGGTGAACGAACCTTAGCAGGGTTTTATTCGGGGCACCGTCAGACCAAGGGGTCGGCAAGGAGGACAAGATGGGAGACTGGCGGTGGGTCGTGTGGGTGCTGGTCGCCAGCCTTGTCGTCGTCTTGGGCAATGTCCTGTGGGTGGCGCTGGTCCGACGGTGGTACCGGCTGAAGACCCCGCTGCCCCAGGCCTTCAAGGCGCGGTGCGCGGATGGGTGGGAGCTGGCGGTGCATGCCCGGCGCGCGCCGGTGAGGCGCTTCGAGGAGCCGGTGCTGCTGTGCCATGGACTGGCCGCCAACCGGTACACGTTCGACTTCGAGCCCCCCTACTCTGTCGCCCACTACCTGGCGGAGGCGGGCTTCGACTGCTTCAGCGTCGAGTGGCGAGGCACGGGGCACTCGCGCATGCCTCCCCGTGGGCGTCGGTACACGGACTTCACCATCGATGACCACATCCTCCAGGACGGCCCCGCACTGCTGGAGCTGGCCCTGAAGGAAACGGGGGCGAAGCGTGCCTTCTGGCTCGGCCATTCCCTGGGAGGGCTGGTCGGGTACGGCCTGGCGCAGGGGCCCGAAGGGGCGAAGCTGGCGGGGCTGCTCACGCTCGGCGCGCCCGTGCACTTCAAGTCGGAGCCCTTCCTGCGCACGCTCATCTCGCTGGGTGTCCGCGCGGCGTGGCCCGCACGCTTCCGGCAGGAGTGGATGAGCGCCAGCCTGGCGCCGTTCCTCGGGTATGTGACGCTCCCGCTGTCGGACCTCGTGGTGAATCCCCTGCACATCCCTCCGCGCATCCAGCGGCAGGTCTACGCGAACATGATGTCGTCGATGAGTCGCAAGGTGCTGCTCCAGTTCCAGGACTGGATTGAGCATGATGCGTTCCGCTCGTTCGACCGCACCCGCGACTGGCGCGCTGGCATCTCCCGCCTCCAGCTCCCCATCCTCGTCATGGGCGGGAGCGCGGACCGGCTGGCCACCGCGGAGAACGTGGAGAGCCAGTTCGCCCTCGTCACCGCCGAGGACCGCACGCTGCACGTGTTCGGCAAGGACCGGGGCGACGCGCTGGACTACGGGCACGGGGACCTCGTGTTCGGCAGCGGTGCTCCCAGGGAGGTCTATCCCGTCATCCGTGAGTGGCTGGAGAAGCACGCGACGCCCCTGGAGGCCGCCGCCTCGCCTCCGCCACCTCCGTGATCAGCGAGGCGCGGTGCGGGGCTCGGCGATTCGCTCTACGCACGCGGCCTCTTCGCCTCGCCTGTCCTCCGCGCGGATGCGTCCCAGGCGCACCCGGGTGGCTCCCGTGCACTCGGCCCAGATGAAGCCCTGTCGGCTTCCCCGGGCGTGGAGCGCGTCCACTCGCAGGTCGCCTTCGCCCATCGCCGCCAGCACCGTCTCCCCGCTGTCTCGCGCTTCCACTCCCGTGGCATCCAGCGTCGCGAGCGTGTCCACCAGCAGCGCCGCCTGTCCGCAACGCTCCAGCTCCGCATCTCGCAGGAGCACTCGCGCGTTCTGAGCCGCGAGGACACAGGCCCCCGTGGTCTCTCGAATCACCACGCCCTCCACGTCCGCGCGAACCTGACGCAGGTGCAGCCCGTCTCCCGTGACTCCGTCCGCCGAGCGCACGCCCACCATGGTGCCATCCCTGAGCCTCAAGCGTCCTCCGACCGCCACCACTCCGTACTCGGCGGCGCCCTCGACATGGAGTCGTCGCACGTCCACGTCCGAGGTCGTGAGCTGAAGCGCCCCGTGGCTGCCACTGCCGCGCACCACGACGTCCTCCAGCAAGACACCTCGCGAGGCGACCACGCCCAGTCCCGCCCGCTCCGCGCCCACGGAGAGCAGGCCACGGACCTCGAGCCGCTGCGCACGCATCGCGGAGACCGCGAGCTCGTGCCCCAGGACACGCACGTCCCGCAGCACCAGACTGCCCTCCACCACCGAGAACGCCGCGCCTCGGCCTCCTTCCGCTCCGGCACGGCGGACTTCCGTGTGCCCGCCATCCATCCCCACCGCCGTCACAGGACCTACGAAGCGCAGGTCTTCGAGCAGGGCCTGGGACTCGGCGCCTCGGAGCCGTACCGCGCGACGAAAGGGCCCCGTGAAGGACGTTCCTCGCAGCCAGGTGCTTCTGGGTGGCGCTGGGGATGGCGCGCCCTCGGGCGCCTCGAGCAGGACTCCCACGGTCTCGGACACGGAGGCCTCGAAGCGCGCGTCCACGGCCTCGAACCTTCCGGCGGTGATGCGCACCGCGCCCCGGCGCTGGCCGCTGAAGCCCACCTTCTCCACGGTGACCCGCGTGCTTCCCGTCACCTCCAGGCCCCAGGTTCCTCCCCTGACCTCCAGGTTCCGAAGGAGTACTCCCCCTGTCCCAGTCGTTGGCGGCTCCTTCGGATCCGCGGCACTGGACGAGGGCTCTGCCCCCGCGAAGGCCGTTGGCGCCATGCCCGCTGGACCCGAGGCCACCGACACGGCCTCACGCTCCTTCGAGGCTCGTGACGACACTCCCTCTGGACCCGAGGCCACCAACGCGGCCTCTCGCTCCTTCGAGGCTCGTGACGACACTCCCTCTGGACCCGGCGCCATCGAGGCAGCCTCATGCCCCTTCGATGCGCTTGGCGCCATGCCCGCTGGACCCGAGGCCACCGACGCGGCCTCACGCCCCTTCGATGCTCCTGGCGCCATGCCCGCTGGACCTGAGTCCACCGACGCGGCCTCACTCTCCCTTGGGGCCGTTGGCGGCACGCCGTCTGGGCCCGGGGGCTTCGAGGGGGTTCCAATACCTCTGGCCGCCACTGGCGTCACCCACTCCGGACTCGAGGTCGTCGGCCGGGCCTCACTCCACTTGGAAGCTGGGGTCGGCACCCGTTGCAGCTCTGACGTCGTCCGCCGAAGCCCTTCGGGCGCCGGCCTCGCACCTGCCCCCTCTTCTTCCACTCCTGGGTTCCCTGGCGACCCACCTGTGGACCCGGTAGCCCGCAGGACCGTGCCCTCGGGCCCTTCCATCAGAAGGACCGTGGCGGGTCCCTCGCCCTCCAGCCGGACGTCCGCTGGCAGCATAAAGGGCCCCCGGTACTCCCCCGCCGCCAGGTGCACCGTCAGCGGCCCCGGCCGGGCCAGCGCCTCCGCCAGGGACCTCAAGGGCCGCTCTCGCGATCCGTCCCCGGGCCGCCACCACGCCGCGTCCACCCACACCTCGGCGCGGATCACCTCGCGCCCCTGGACGGGACTCGCGGCACCAGAGGGCCCCGGGCCCCGGCAGCCGCCCAGCAGCAGGATCATCAACGTTGGAAACGTTCGGAAGCGCACGCAGGCGGAAACCCTAGTCCATTCCCGCCCACCCCGGCCCAGGCGCGATCAGCAACACACGCCAAGTGATCGAAATCCCAAAGACTTTCTTCCAATCACGATCAGCCCAATTGTTTTCGCCGTGATGATTCCACACGGTGTGTCGGTGTCTCGGGTGCGGATTTCTCCCTCTGTCTACGCCCGGTGTTTCATCGAGCCAACTTTTCGTCCGGAGGCCGATTTTCCGGCCTCGGAGCGCGGTCAGCATTGACAGGGAAAAGAGCGATTTGTTACCACCGGTTGGCTTACGCGCAATCAAGGCCAGACAACGCAGGACGGAGGGGCGTAATGACCAAGGCAGAGCTCGTCGAGGTGGTGGCGGCGCAGACACGTCTCACCAAGAAGTCGGCGGCGCAGATCCTCGACATCGTCTTCACCAACATCGGCAAGGCGGTGAAGAAGGACGCGCGATTCAGCTACCCGGGCTTCGGAACCTGGTCGGTGCGCTCCCGCAAGGCGCGCAAGATTCGCAACCCGCAGACGAACGAGATGATGAAGCTGAAGGCCTCGAAGACCATTGGCTTCCGTCCGGCCAAGGAGCTGAAGAACTCGCTGTAAGTCGCTGACGCCACCCCGGTTCATGCCGTGGCGTCCCAGGGACTCGCGATGGACCGGGCACTCCCCTCAGGGGCGCTACCTCCGCCGGTGGCGCCCCTGATGCGTTGCGGGCTCCCTCAAGAGCCCGTACCACCTCGCGCCATGGGCGGCGCCTTCGGACGCTCATCACCCTCGTCGCCGAGCGCGTCCAGGGGGTCCAGCACCTCTCCGTCCCGCCACAGCTCGAAGTGGACGTGCACGCCTGTGGCCAGCCCCGTCTCGCCGGCGAGCCCCACCGCGTGGCCTTGCTCCAGGATTTCCCCCGGCTCCACCAGCACCCGGGACAGGTGGCTGTAGCGCGTCACCCAACGCCCATCGTGCTGCACCTCCACCTGGAGGCCGTGGTCGCCGTTCCAGCCCGCACGCAGCACCACGCCCTTCGTCGCCGTGTAGACGACCTGGCCCTGCTTCGCCGCCAGGTCCACGCCCAGGTGGCGTCGCTGCTCGCCCAGGATGGGGTGCCAGCGCTGGCCGAAGACGCTGGTGATGGTCACTGGATCCACCGGCCAGGCCAGTCGGGGCAGCCCGTTGACCTCCTCCGGATGCTCCAGGCGCCGCAGCTCCGCCATGCGGACGGCGAGCCGGCCGACTCGCAGCACCACGGCCTCCGCCAGGGCTCCGGGCATGTCGCCATAGGTCCGGCCGTCCTGCTCCAGCTCGGCCTCCAGGACGCCTCTGGCCCGCTCCACGTCGCGGGAGTCCGTGCGCTCCAGGGCACGCTCCAGGAAGGCATCCAGCATCCCGTTCATCGACTCCCAGCTCTCCACCTGCCCCAAGGGCATGGGCCCGCCCCTCGCCACCTTCCGGCGGTTCGCGCGGGCCTTCTCCTTGAAGGAGGCCAGGGCATCCTGAAGCTCCATGGAGGGCTCGGGCGCGGCCAGGCGCACACGGCCTTGGGCCGAGGCGGGGGCGCTCTCGGAGACAGGGGACGAGGAGGACTCGGCGGGGGAACGCTCCGCGGTGCTGTAGACCTCATCGAAGCTCATCTTCTGCTCCGACCGGGAGGTGGAGCAGGCACAGACGCTGACGAGGGCGAGGAGGGAGAGTCGACGCACGGCCCGGCGAGCCTACCACGCTCCGCTCGGTGGCTTCCCCCGCCCGGCGGACACGGCTTCGCCTGGAGTGAAGGCGGGCGAGCAGCCTCGCGGGGCGCGGCTCAAACGCGGACCTGGCGCACCTAGCCCGTGCACGAGGGCGGCTCGGCTGACACCGCCCTCACATGAGATGGGCTTCCAAGCTCCCTACGCCAGGGCTCTCCGGATGCGCGCCACCGACTCATCGATGTCCGCCGCCGACAGGTCCAGGTGCGTCACCAACCTCACCGAGCGCGGTCCTCCCGCCGGGTTCGTCAGCACGCCGTGTCCTCCCAACAACGTCACCATCTCCAGGGCCGGGCGGTCGAACTCCGCGAACACCATGTTCGTCTCCACCCGCGCCGCATCCACCTTCACTCCCGGCACCTCGGCCAGCGCCGCCGCGAGCCGGCGCGCATTCGCATGGTCCTCCGCGAGCCGCTCCACGTGGTGGTCCAGCGCATACAGCGCCGCCGCCGCCAGGATGCCCGCCTGCCGCATGCCTCCACCCAACCGCTTGCGCAGCCGACGCGCCTCCTTGATGAGGTCCGCGCGGCCCGCCAGCGCCGAGCCCACCGGCGCCCCCAACCCCTTCGAGAAACACACCGACGTCGTGTCCGTCAGCCTCGCCCACGTCGACGCCGGCACCCCCGCCGCCACCTCCGCGTTGAACAACCGCGCGCCATCCAGGTGCACCGCCAGCCCCGCATTCCGAGCGACGTCCACCACCGCGCGGAAGCGCTCCACCGGCCACACCGAGCCGCCTCCCCGGTTGTGCGTGTTCTCCAACGAGAGCAATCGCGTGCGCGGGTTGTGGATGTTGTCCTCACGCACCGCCGCCGCCACGTCCTCCGGCTTCAGCAGGCCCCGCTCGCCCGGCAGCGGCTGCGGCTGCACACCCCACAGCGCCGGCACCGCGCCGCCCTCGTAGTGGAGGATGTGGCTGCCCGCCTCGGTCAGCACCTCGTCGCCCGCCCGGCAGTGCGCGCCAATGGCCACCTGGTTGGCCTGCGTGCCCGAGGGGACGAACAGCGCCGCCTCCAGCCCGAGCCGCTCCGCCACGCGAGCCTCCAGGCGCAACACCGTGGGGTCCTCGCCATATACGTCGTCCCCCACCTCCGCTTCCGCGATGGCCCGGCGCATGCCAGCCGTGGGCTTGGTGACGGTGTCGGAACGAAAGTCGATGGGCTTCATGGTTCTCCCGCGGGGTGGCGACAGCCAGGACTTGGGTGCACGACAGGGGTGACATACAACGGCCGCGTGCCCGGACGTGAGACAGCGGCGACGAAGCGTGAGCGCGCGGTGAAGGTGATGGAGCGACTGGAAGCCTCCATGCCCGATGCCCACATCGAGCTGGATTTCCACTCCCCCCTGGAGCTGCTCGTGGCGGTGATGCTCTCCGCCCAGTGCACGGACAAGCGGGTCAACATGGTGACCCCCGCCCTATTCCAGCGCTTCCCCAGCGCGCACGCCTTCGCGCAGGTGCAACCCACCGACGTGGAGCCCTTCATCCGCACCTGCGGCCTGTACCGCGCCAAGGCGAAGAACATCGTCGCGGCGGCGAAAATCCTCGTGGAGGAACATGGCGGCCAGGTGCCGCTGCGACGCGACACGCTCGCGGAGCTGCCCGGCGTGGGCCGCAAGACGGCGGGCGTCGTGTGCATCCACCTGGGCGGCGACGATGCCTTCCCCGTGGACACCCACGTGAAGCGGCTCGCGTACCGGCTCGGCTTCACCTCGCACGAGGACCCGGACAAGGTGGAGACCGACATGCGGGCCGTGCTCCCCACCCCCTGGTGGACAAAGGGCCACCAGCTCCTGGTGTGGCACGGGAGGAGGACGTGCTTCGCCCGCTCCCCGGAATGCCAGCGCTGCGTCGTGGCCGAGCTGTGCCCCAAGAAGGGCGTGGCCCGCGCGACTACCGAGAAGCCGAAGGAGTCAGCTCGCTCTCGCGCGAAGCCTTGAGCTTCTTCATCCGCTTGCGGATGAACTCGCGCTTTAGCGTGGAGACGTGGTCCACGAAGACGGTGCCATTCAGGTGGTCCGTCTCGTGCTGCACGGCGATGGCGAGCAGCTCGTCACAGCGCAGCGTCTGCTCCTGACCGTCCACGTCCAGGTACTTCACCGTGACGACGGCGGCGCGGTCCACGTCCTCCGACTCACCGGGGAGCGAGAGGCAGCCCTCGTTGTAGGTCGTCTCACCCTCGAGCGCGATGAGCTCCGGGTTGATCATCGCCAGGGGCTTGGACTCGGGCTGACGCGGCGTGGTGTCCAGGACGATGACGCGCTGGAGCACGCCAATCTGCGGCGCCGCGAGTCCCACGCCGTCGGCGGCGTACATCGTCTCGAACATGTCCTTCACCAGCGCGCGGGTGGAGTCGTCCACCTTCGTCACGGGCTTGGCCTTCTGCTTCAGGATGGGGTCGGGCCAGATGAGGATCTCACGAACCATGGAGGCCCTCTTAACTCCCCCCGCGCGCACGGGCAACCCCGTGCAGGCGGCCCTCCCCCGCCCCGGCGCATGGGACGTCCACCCCCTGTCAGTCGAGCAGGCTGCGTGCGTACTCGGAGCGCAGTCGGTCATCCCCCAGGGCCTGGGCCGCCTCGGACAGGACTCCCCGAATCTGCTGCGCGCGGTGCTGGAGCGCCGGGTCCGGATGACCCGCGAAACGCAGCGGGTGGAACTCGGCGGCGAGCAGCTCGAAGGCCCGCTTGACCTCCTCACTGCCCGCCGTGCGTGCCAGCCCCAGCACGGTGAAGTAGTCCGCGTCCTGAATCTCCTCGAACTTCGCTTCCAGCCGACGGACGTCCAGCTCGGGCGGCAGCTCTCCTGAGTCGTCCGCGTCCGCGGGCTGCAAGACGATGAGCCCGAGCGTCCGCGCCACCGAGAGCGCCTTCAAGGCCGAGTCCTGCGGCACACCCGCTCCCAGGAGCAGCGCCTCCACCGTGTGCTCGCCATCCACCTGGGAGAGCAGCTGGAGGTCTCGCGGCGGCAGGCCGAAGTCGTCCGGCGAGAGGTGCAGGTCGCCTCGGGCGACACGGGCTCGGAGGCCACCGGCGGAGGCCAGCAGTGACTCGGCCGTCAGCGTGTTGCGCAGGGCCTCCGCCAGCAGGAACAACGGAGGACGCGTGGCCGCCGCGAGCGCCACCTCGTGCGGCGCGGGCTCCTGCACCAGCCGGTACAGGGTGGACGGCTCGGCCAGGGCATCGAGGAAGACCTGCTCCGTGTAGCGCTGCACCAGCGGCACGGCCTCTGACTCGCGCAGGTAGCCTCGTCCTCGGAGCGCGTCGAGCAGCGCTCCGGTGGTGGCGCTGCGCACCAGCCGCAGCTCGCTCTCCTGACGCGCGTCGATGAGGCCGTCCGCGCGGGCCCGGTCGATGAGGGACTCGCCGGACGCGGAGGACACGGCCCCCACCAGCGAACCGTCGCGCAGCCACAGCACGCGCAGCGCGTTCATCACCTTCAACTCCAGGCGCACCTCCATGCGCGCCTCGCAGAGTCGCAGCACCAGCCGGGACAGGCCCTCCTGGGTGACGCTGCCGCTGCGGGATACGGCGAGCTCGGGACGGCCCGGAGGGGCCTCCAGGGGGAGCAGCGCCGCACGGGCCTGCGCGGCGGCTTCCTCGGCCTCGCGGTGGCCTCGCTCCTCCAGCTCCAGGCGCTCACGCTCGGACCGGGCTCGCTCCTCCGCCGAGTCGGCTTCCAGTCTCGCCTTCTCCGCGTGCAGTGCCTCCAGGGACTGGCGCGCTTCCTCGCGCTCGGTGCGGACCTGGGACAGCTCCTGTTCCACTTGCTGGAGACGGGACTGGAGCTGCGCGAGCTGCTCGGCGATGCGGGCGGACTCCAGCTGCGCCTCGGTTCGCGCCTGGGTCTGTTCGTCGATGCGGGCCTCGATGGCGGCGCGCTGGCGCGCTTCGGCGTCCAGGCGGACTTCCAGCGCGGTGCGGTGACGGCCCTCCGTCTTCGCGCGCGCCTCCGCTTCGGCCAGCGCCTGGGCCGCCTTCTGGGCTCGGAGCTCGGCCTCCGCGCGGACCTCGGCTTCCGCGGCGGCTCGGGCCTCCGCCTCGGCGCGCTGCCTCGACTCCGACTCCGCTCGGGTCTCCGCGACGACTCGCTGCTTCGCGTCGGACTCCGCTCTCGCCTCGGCCCCCGCTCGCAGGCGGGCCTCTGTCTCCGCTCGGGCCTCGGCCTCGGCGCGCAGGCGGGCCTCTGTCTCCGCTCGGGCCTCGGCCTCCTCGCGCTGCTTCGCTTCCAGCTCCGCGCGGGCCTCCACTTCGGCGCGCTGTCGTGCGTCCAGCTCCGCTCGGGCCTCGGCCTCGGCTCGCTGTCTGACCTCGGCCGCGGCTCGGGCCTTGGCCTCCTCGCGCTGCTTCGCCTCGGCCTCCGCTCGGGACTCGAACTCCGTGCGCTGCTCCGCCTCGGCCGCTTCGCGCAGCTTCGCCTCGGCCTGGGCTCGGGCCTCGGCTTCTTCGCGCTGCCTTGCTTCGGATTCGGCTCGGGCTTCGGCTTCTTCTCGCAGCTTCGCTTCGGACTCGGCTCGGGCTTCGGCTTCTTCTCGCAGCTTTGCTTCGGACTCGGCTCGGGCTTCGGCTTCTTCGCGCTGCTTCGCCTCGGATTCGGCTCGGGCTTCGGCTTCCTCTCGCAGCTCCTCTTCGGCCCCGGCTCGCGCTTCGGCTTCCGCTCGGAGCCTGGCTTCGGACTCCGCTCGGGCTTCGGACTCCTCCCGGCTCTGGGCCTCTATCTCCGCGCGAGCCTCTGCCTCCGCGCGTTGCTTCGCCTCGGACGCCGCTCGGGCTTCCGCCTGGGCTCGGGCCTTGGCCTCCTGGTCGAGTCGCTCCTTCGCCTCGGCCGAGGAACGGGACTCCATTTCCGCGAGCGCGTGGACCTCCGCCTCGGTCTGGGACTCCAGCTCCTCGCGGGCGCGAATCTCCGCCTCCGCACGCGCCTCGGCTTCTCTCCGCGCGCGGGACTCAAGCTCCGCCTGGGCCTCCGCCTCCGCACGTGCACGCGACTCCTGCTTCGCGCGCGTCTCCGCTTCGATTCGCTCCGCGTCAGCGGTCGCCGCGCGGGCTTCGGACTCGGCTCGCGCCAGGGCCTCGGCGCCAGCGCGGGCCTCCGCTTCGACCAGCGCCACCTCCGCGGCCTTCACTCGCGCTTCCAGGTTCCGACGCGACTGCGCTTCCGTCTCGACCCGGGCCTCGGCATCGACCCGCCCCGCGGCCTCGGACTCGAGCCGAATCTCGATTTCCCTCAGCGCCTGCGCCGCCGCCGCTTCACGCGTCTCCGTCTCGTGAAGTTTCTCCTCCAGCTCCGCGAGACGCGACTCAGCCTCGGCTCTCGCCAGGGCCTCCTGGTCGGCACGCTCCTGGGCGTCGTCCCTCGCGACGAGCGCCTCTCTTATCTTCGCCTCCGCTCGCGCGACGTCTTCCGCCCTCAGCCGTGCGAGCTCCCGGGCCTCCGACGCCGCTGCCTCCAGTAGACCGCGCAGCTCGATGAAGTCCTGCTCGCGCGACTCGATGCGTCCCAGGGTCGCCTTCGCGGCGGCGTCCACCGTGGCTCGCGCCTGGGCTTCCGACCGCGCACGGGCCTCCGCTTCTTCGAGTCGCGTCTGGAGTTTCGCCAGCTCCGCGCGGAGGGACTCTGTTTCCGAGCCACTTCGAACGTCCAGCTCGGACTCGCGCCGCTTCGACAGCTCCAGCTCGGCTTCGAGTTCTCTCCGCTGGCGCTCTTCTCGTGCCTGGGCCGTCGCGAGTTCGGACTCTCGCGCTCGCGCATCCTCGAGTTGCTGCTCCGATTCCGCGCGCAGCGTGGCCTCTCGCGAGTGCTCTTCTTCCAACGCGTCGATTCGCGCCTGAAGCGACTGGAGCTGCTCACTGCTCCGGTCTCGCGCGGCCTCGGCCTCCACGCGCAGGGCCGCTTCGCGGTCCAGGATTCCTCGCAGCGACTCGCTCAGCTCGCGCGACTCCTCGATTCGCCGCTCGGCGTCCTGATGGAGCGCTGTCTCCTGGTCCAGTGCGGCCCTCAGCGAACGGACGCGCTCGTGGGCTTCCTCGAGCTGTTGCTCGAACTCTTCCAGTCGAGCGTTCGTCGCGAGCGTCGTCGCCTGTTCGTCGGACGAGGGCCCGTGTTCGGTCCCTGGTTCCGTTGCGTGCTGGCTTGCCGGGGCAGTCTCCAACGAAGCAGTGTCCGTGTTCGCGTTCGCGTCGAACCACACGGCGCCAGGGGAGGACTCGACGGGCGTGGGACCTTCCGGCTCTGAGTCGAACCACCCTACTGATGCATCGGCCGTGGGCGTCGTGATGCCGCTGGACTCGAGCACGGTTGCGACGGCGCTCGGGTGCGCCTCCGTGGCTGGCGACGTCGCATCGGCGATGGCGGCTGGCGACTGCACGTCTCCGGTTTCCGAGTCGAACCAGCCTCCGGCTACGTCCGGACCAGGCAGCTCGGTGCCTTGCTGCGCGCCGGACCAGTCCGTCTCATCGTTCGCGCTCGATGCTTCCGCGCCTTGCTCCGTGCTGGACCAGTCCGTCTCATCGTTCGCGCCAGAAGCAGCGACATCCGGCTCCGCGCCAGACCAGTCCGTCTCATCGTTCGCGCTCGGCGAATCCTCGCCTTGCTGCGCGCCAGACCCGTCTGTTTCCGCACGAGGGGCTTCTGCTTCAGGCTCCGCGCCGGACCAGTCCGTCGTCTCGTCCGTGCCTGGCGCTTCGGTGCCGGGCTCCGCGCCGGACCAGTCCGTCGTCTCGTCCGTACCTGGCTCTTCGGCCCCTGGAGCCGCGCCGGACCAGTCGGTCGCATCGTTCGCGAGCGACGCTTCTCCGGTGCTGGGCTCCGCACCGGACCAGTCGGTCGCCTCGTTTGCGAGCGACGCTTCTTCGGTGCCGGGCTGCGTGCCAGACCAGTCCGCCGCCTCGTTTGCGGGCGACGCTTCTTCGGTACCGGGCTCCGCGCCGGACCAGTCCGTCGTCTCGTTGTCGCTGGATGCCCTGGTGGCTGGCTCAGCGTGGAACTCGTTCGACGCAGCATCCGCGCTCGTTGCTTCGGCGCCGGGCTCCGCATCGGACCAGTCCGTCGCCTCGTTGGTGACATCGACTTGAGCTTGCGCGGGGTGCGCGTTCGCTGCCGCATCGCTCGTGGCGGAGTCCACGGGAGCATTCGTTGCCACCGTGTCCGCGGCAGCCTCGGCCCCACCTGGCTCCGAGTCGAACCAGTCCGCGCCAACACTGCTCGCGGGCGATTCCGATGACGTTCCCTCGGAGTCATCCTGCCGAACCTTGGCCTGAAGCTCCGCCTCCAACACGTCCCAGGGAGAGGCAGGCAGGCTTTCTTCTTCTGACAGGTCGCTGGAAGTGGACTCGGCTTCGGCACCAGTCGCTTCGGACGGCCGCGCGGCCTCTTCCGGGGGCTCCCTCAGGGAGTTCTCGACCTCGGGGTCTGGTGGCAGCTCCGTCCACGGAGATGACTCGAGCGGCGCGGATGGCCTTGCGCCCCCATCACGCATTGCGGCCAGCTCCGCTTCCGCCGCGGAGAGCGCATCCCCCTGCGAGGACACCGGCGTGTCGACGTCGAAGAACCCGTCCTCTCCAAGCCGCGGCGCCACCGCCGTGGGCCGTGAAACCGGCTCCTCCGTCCAGGCGAGCCCCCCCACCGGCGGCGAGGGCTCGACGGCACCTTCCTCCTCAGACGGAGCCCCAGTCCATTCCGTCGGCGCCCCAGCCTCCGGAGCATTCACGCCATACAGGACCGTGGGAGGACCACTCACGCCTCCCGGACTCACTTCACCTGTCACCGCGCTCGCGAAACCCTGGGAGAACGCATCGTCCAGGCTCCCGGGAGTCGCACCACTCGCCTGCGCGGACTGGCCTCCCCATCCCGCGAGCCCAGGGGACGTCGCGACTTCGCGCGAGGCACTCTCGGAGGTGCCCCATCCCGTCGTCGAGTCATCAGTCCCATACGCCGCGTCCATCGCCGCTTCATCCAGCGCATCCGTCGCGGAGCCGTCGACATCCGGGCCACCCACCAGGCCCAGCGCGTCGGGGCCGAGCGCCGTGGGCGTCGGCAGGCCCTCGGCGAAGTTCGCGGTTCCGTCCTCGGAGTCACCTGTCGCGGAGCCCTCCGCGCCATGGAGGTCCGAGCCCGCGGAGTCGTATCCCGTCAGTGCGTCGCCACCGTGCGAGCCCGCGTCGTAGCCTTCCGCACCGTAGGGCTCGGCGCCTGTCGCGAGGTCCGAGGCTTCGTAGCCGGGTGCAGTCCCTTCGGCGTACGCGCCTGCGTCGTACCCGGTGTCAGCGCCCTCGTGGGTGTCGGCTGAGTAACCCTCCGCACCTGATGCGTAACCGTCACCGTAGGCGCTGGCGTCATGGCCGCCCGCTGCGGTTCCATCGCCGGCAGGAGCCTCATACCCCTCAGCTCCAGCGTAAGCGCTGGGGTCGTACCCTTCCGTGCCGGCACCCGCGTTGGCGCTGGCTTCATACCCGTCAGCGACAACTCCAGCGTGGGGACTCGACACGTACCCTTCGGCGGCGGCACCCGCCTCGTACCCTTCGGCTCCAGCGGAAGCGCTCGCCTCATCGCCCTCCGCCCTGAACACCTCGCCCGCCGACAGCGCGCCCCCGTCGAAGGCCTCGCCATCGCCACCCGCCACGGCCGCGCCCCAGTCCTCGCCTCCTCGCGCGGATTGGATGGACGCCATCGCCGCGGCCTCCACCTCCTGGTTCGCCTGCTCCAGCGTCGCCCGCACGTCGAGCGTCGAGCGATGCGCCTGCTCCTCGGCGCGCGCGGACCGCTCCTCGCGCGTCATCGCCGCCAGCTCCCAGTCCGTCTGGTGCAGCGGCGCCAGATCCCCGAACAGCGCATTCGCCAGCGCCGGGTCCCCACCCACGGCCCCAGGCCCCGTCGCGTGCCACGCCTCCGCGCCCTCCCCGCCTCCCGCCCCTTCCCCTCGGACTCCCGGCAGGCTCCGGTTCTCCAGCACATGCCACGCGTCCGCCTCCGGCGGCGCGCGGATGAGCGAGTCCACCTGCGCCACGAAGCTCGTCCCATCCAGGGGCAGCGGCGTCACCGGCGCGCTGAACCCCTCGATGGCCTCGCCCAGCAGCAACACCCGGGCCGCCTTCCCGTCCGGATGCTGAAGCAATTCCTCCAACACAAGACGCCCCCGGCCACTCTCCACGCCAGGGGCCAGCACGATGAGCGCCGGCAGGTGATGCCCGTAGGCGATGAGCGCATCCGCGGCGGAAGTCGCGAGGATGACCTCGTGCCCGTTACGGGTGAGCAGACGCCGCACTGCGGCGATGGTGGCGATGTCGTCGTGGACGAGGAGGACCGGTGCGCCCATGGGGGGGCACCGAGTCTACAGCATGGCCCCCGGATCCACGTCGATCACGACCTTCACCGCGGACGGAACGTCCACCAGGGCCGCCTCCACCCTGGCGAGCAGTGGGGCAAGCGCCACATGCGTCGGCCCCTTCAAGAGCAACTGCCAGCGCGTCTTGCCCCGGATTTTGGAGATGGGCGCCAGGGCCGGCCCCAACAGCCGCACCCCCGCCGATGCCGGGGGCATGTTCTTGGACACGAGGTTCCCCAGGTGCCGGGCCACGCTCGCCGTCTGCTCCGGGTGCTCGCCCTCCAGCCGGATGGACGCCATCCTCGCGAAGGGCGGATATGCCAACGCCCTGCGCCACTCCAGCTCCTGCTGGGCGAACCCATCGAAGTCATGGGCCAGCACCCGCTTCACCGGCTCCGCGTCCGGGTTGTAGGTCTGCACCAGCACCCGCCCCGGGTCCTTGCCTCGCCCCGCGCGCCCGGACACCTGGGTCAACAGGTGGAAGGTCCGCTCGGAGGCTCGAAAGTCGGGAATCGCCAGGGAGGTGTCCGCCATGACGACACACACCAGCGTCACGCCCGGGAAGTCATGCCCCTTGGCCACCATCTGCGTGCCCACCAGCACGTCCAGCTCCCGACGGGCGAACGACGCCAGCATCTCCGTCAGCCGCTCCGCGCTCGTCGCCGAGTCCCTGTCCAGCCGCGCCACCCGCGCCGTGGGGATGCGCTCCAGGACCTCCGCCTCCACCCGCTCCGTGCCGATGCCCAATTTCAGCATGGGGCCCGTGCACTCCAGGCAGCGGTCCGGCACCGGCATCGCCAGCCCGCAGTAGTGGCACACCACCCGGTTCTGCGAGCGGTGGTGCGTCAGGCATACGTCGCACGCGCTGCACTTGAGCGACAGCCCACACACCTCGCACAGCAGCACCGTGCTGTGCCCTCGTCGGTTGAGGAAGAGGATGACCTGCTGGCCACGCCCCAGCGTCTCCTCCATGGCCGCCAGCAGTGGCGGACTCAGGATGGGCGCCTCCTCCGTCACCATGCCGTCGCGAGGCCGCTCCTGACGCAGGTCCACCAGCTCGATGGTGGGCATGGGCCGGTCATCCACCCGACGCTTGAGTTCCAGCAGCCGGTAGCGCCCGCGCTTCACGTTCTCCAGCGTCTCCAGCGCTGGCGTGGCCGAGCCCAACACCACCACCGCCCCGGCCTGCTTGCCGCGCACCACCGCCAAATCACGCGCCTGGTAGCGCAGGCTGTCGTCCTGCTTGAACGAGGGGTCATGCTCCTCGTCCACGACGATGAGCCCCAGGTTCTCCACCGGGGCGAACACCGCCGAGCGCACGCCGACGGCAATCTTCACCTCGCCCCGACGCAGCGCCTGCCAGTGGAACAGCCGCTCCCTGTCTTTCAGCCCCGAGTGCAGCACGGCGACTTCCGCGCCGAAGCGACTGCGGAAGCGCCCCACCAGCTGCGGCGTCAGCGCGATTTCCGGCACGAGGATGAGGCTGCCCTTGCCCAGCGACAGCGCATGCTCCGCCGCGCGGAGGTACACCTCCGTCTTCCCGCTGCCCGTGACGCCGTGGAGCAGGAACGGCTGGAACACCCCTGTGTCCAGCGCCGCGCGCAGCTCGATGCCCGCCGCGTCCTGCTCCAGCGTGAGGCGGTCCGGCCGGCCTTGAATCAGGCCCTCCTTCACTCCCGCCTCCAGCTTCTTCTCGTCGATGCGCACCAGCCCCTTCTTGGCCAGGTTCTTCAAGAGCTCACGCGCGCCAGGGATGGCGTGGCTCACCTCCTCCAGCGGAGCGCTGCCTCCCACGGCCAGCAGATACGCGAGCACCGCGGACTGCGCATGCGCGCGAGCGAGCGCCGGAGGCACCTCGCTCACCAGCGCCACCGCGAACTGCTGCACGTCCGGCTTCGCTTCCTTCTCGTCCACCGGCTTCGACAATCCGGGAGGCATGGCGCCTCGGATGACCTCGCCCAGCGGATAGCGGTAGTGCTCGGCGGCGAAGCGCAACAGCGCGATGAGGTCCTTGGGCAGGGAGGGCGAGTCCTCCAGCACGCGCTGGATGGGCTTGAGCCGGACCTTCTCTCCCAGCGGCTTGTTCGCGGGCCCCAGGTAGAAGCCCAGCGCGGTGCCTCGGCCGAAGGGCACCAGCACGCGCTGCCCCGGCGCCAGGTGGCCCAGGAGGGCCTCCGGCACGGAATAGGTGAACTCACCCCGGACGGGGCGGGCCACGGCGACGGACGCCAGGACGGGAGGACTCTCGCTCAACGCGGGCGCCACTGTAGCGGCCTGTACCGGCGGGGACAGTTCCCGGCGGCGCCTCGCACCCGAGGTGCGCACCTGCATGGAACCCGTGGTGGAGGGGGTGTCCGCCACGCTCTCCGTCGGCTCGTCCCACAAGGGTCGCTGTTCCATGGCACTCCCTTCAACCACCGCCCCTGCCCCGTCCGTCCTGCTACCGGGAACCACAGTGCCAGGACTGTCTGACATGGCCCCGCCCTCCGGTCCACGTCCTGTCGCGTGCGGCGCGCGCATCCACCCTCCCCACCCCGTGGGAGTGCCCGCTCGCACGTCACCCATCCGGGCGGACGTTCGACTCAGCCCACCATCGCTCGCGGGTCCATCCACAGCGCACAGCGCCGCTCTCGCGGCAGACCCGCGCGCGCTTCGTGCTCCAGCACCTCGCGGAGCCGAGCATCCAGCGCGTCATCCGGAATGCGGGTGAACCCGAGCCCGACATAGAAGGGCTCATTCCACGGCACGTCGCGGAAGGTGGTCAGGGTGAGGGTGGACAGGCCCGCCTCGCGAGCATGCGCGGCGGCGGCCCGAAGCAACGCACGGCCCAGGCCTCGCCGCTGATGCGAGGGGTGCACCGCCATCTGCCAGACGTGCAGCGCGGAGCCCACCGCCTGAGCGGTGAGGAAGCCCACGACGCCCGCGTCCTCGTCCCGGGCCACCCATACCGTGCCCGCGAGGATGTGCGGGCGGTGGTCGGCCTCCTCCATGACGTCGTCGTCGGCAATCCAGGCCAGGTCGTCGAGCTGACGGAACAGCTCACCGGAGGCCCGCTCGAGCGCGGCGAACCGCGCGCCGTCCTCCTGGGTGGCGAGGAGCACCGCGACGCGGGACTGGGAGTCGGAAGGAGGCATGGGCGTCGGCTCGACGGCGTGCGCCCGACGACAGGACGACGCGGGTCAGTATTCGGCGAGGCGCGTGTACCAGGGCGACTTGCGCAGGTCGACCACCCCTGTCACGCCGCGCTCCCGCAGCTCTTCGGTGGCCTGCTTGGGGTCGCCCACCGGACTCTTGCCGGGGTGCTGGTACGAGTTCCAGACCGAGACGCTCCCCTTCTCCTCCAGCAGCTTGAGGGACGCGTCTATCTCCTCGTTCTTCGCATACCGCTCGTGGGTGATGCTGTCGTAGTTCACGACGTACGTCACCGGCCCGGGGCCCGCCTGCTCGGCGACGGCAATCATCTCCTTCGCCTCCGCCTCGTTGAGCTTGCCGTCACCGTTGGAGGGATTGACGGCCAGCGTGGCGTTGGGGAACAGCTCGCGGATGGTGGAGCCGAACTGCTTCGTCTCGCCGATGCCCACGTTGAACATCAGCCGCTCGTCCGGAATCCCCGACTCCTTCGCCAGCTTGAGCATCTCCTCGAAGGCCGCCTTCTGCTTCGCGGGGTCCTCGACCTTGGGGTCGTCGAACTTGATGTCGAGCTTCATGCCCACCCCCAGCTGCTTGCCCTTCGCGAGCCAGTCCTTGAGCGAGAGCTGGTTGCCGCCCTCGCCATGGCTCATCTCCAGGACGCCGTCCGAGTTGAGCTGGACGTCGCCCTCGAACCAGTTGTGGTCGCTGTTCACCGCGTCGGCGAGCTGCTCCTGCGTGTTGGTCAGGTGGGCGTTCTTCGCCTCGGACAGGGGCTGGCCGGGCTTCCACCGTCCGCCGTAGTCGATGGCGTCATGGTCCTTGGACAGCTCCTTCGCGGCCTGCTGCTTGCCCAGGCCCTGGAGCTCCGTCACGGTGGCGCCGCCCAGCCTGGCCACGCCCACCGCCTGGTCCTTCTTCAGGGACTTGAGCACGTCGTCGAACTGGTTGAGCTGACCGTTGTCGGGCAGCCCCGTCGCGAGCGTCTTGCCCAGGGACTTCAGGGCCTCGGGGCCCGCCTTCTCCGCGACGGCGGCCAGCGCCGTCAGCGTGTCGCGCGTGACGTTCTTCTTTCCGAACGCGTCCTTCGTGTCGTCGTCCACGTCGTTGCCAGCCCGGTGCCCGAGGACCTGGCTCACCTGGTCCAGCGTCGGCTGCGCCGCCTGGAGGAGCTTGTCCGCGTACGTGGGGTCCGCGCCCGTCGCCGGGTCTCCGTGGTGCTGGCTCACCAGCTCCTGGAGCTTCTGAGCCGCCGCGGAGGCGCCGCCCGTGCGGAAGGACTCCGCCACCGCCTGGGCCTCCTGCTGGATGAGGTCCTGCGCCGGAGGCGGCCCCGCGACGACGCCGAGCGCGGGCATGCCCGGCTTGGGCGCGCTGGCGGCGACGAACTCGTCCTTCGTCGACATGCCCGTCGGCGGCGCGAGAGGCGGCGGAGGCGGAGGGGCGGAGGCGACTCGACCTTCAGGGGTTGGGGCTGCACCAGACCACCAGAGCGAATCTTGCTGTCGAGCCAGGCCATCGGGGACTCCTTGGGGTGGGAGACGAAACAGGGACCTCTGACAGGTAGAGTCCGCTGCTCCCCAGGTGGCGCATTGATGGGGATTAATGCCGAGGCGCGCGCGGCCCGCCGGAGGCCGACTACAGTCGCGTCCCCATGACGGTGAGCGTCCAGGACCTGGGGCTGGAGCTGTTGGAGCAGGTGGGCCCGATGTGCGCGCGGGCCTTCGACGACTACCCCTTCCTCGCGGAGCTCTTTCCGGGCCCCTCGGAGCAGCGCGCGCATGTGGCGTCGGCCTTCTACCTGGCCACCGTGCGCGACTGCCTGGAGCACGGCGTGGTGCACGCCACCGTCGAGGATGGACGACTGACGGGGGTGGCGGCGTGGCTGCGGCCCGGAGCGTTTCCGCAGTCACTCGGCAGACAGGCGGGATTCCTGCCCACCGTCTGGGCGGGCCTGCGTTACTTCCCGGGACGCGCGCGGCTGGCGCTCCAGGCGCTGGCGAGGCTCGAGCGCTACCACCCGCACACGCCCGCGCACTGGTACCTGGCCACCATCGCCGTGGACCCGGCACACCAGGGGCGCGGCCTGGGCGTGAGGCTGCTGCGCGCGGGCCTGGCCCTGGCCGAGCAGACGCGCGCGCCGTGCTTCCTGGAGACGGCCAAGGCGTCCAACCGCGACTGGTATGCGGGCTTCGGCTTCGAGCTTGAGCGCACCGAGCCGTGCTTCGACGGCGGACCGCCCCAGTGGTTCATGTGGCGGCCCGCCGAGGCGCGCTCCGACGCGGGGCCGGAGCGCACGACGGTGCCCGGGTGACTACGGCGTGAAGAGCTTGTCGGCCAGCGTGGCCCGGGTGTCGCCCTTCAGCGCGGTGAAGCGCACGACGCGCTGGTCTCCACGCCACACCTCGATGCTGCGCGGCATCGCCTCACCCACCGCGGGCGAGTTGTAGTCCAGGAAGCGCACGTCCCACGCGACCTTCGCGGAGTCCGTGTAGCGCAGCCGCGCGGGGCGGAAGGAGTCCTTGTACACCCAGAACTGGGAGCGCCCCTCGGCCTGGTCGCCGAGCACGTACGCGACCTCTCCACCGAAGCGCGCCAGCCCCGTGCGAGTCGTGTCGACACCCAGCCCCTGGAGGTACTGCTGCACCGACTCCTTGAGCTGCTGCACCGGCCCTCCGCCCATGGCGAAGAGGGGGCACACCTGCGCGACGAGCACGGAGAGCGAGGGGATGTCATTGCCCTCCAGCCGACGACGCCCCGCCACCTGCACCACGGCGGTGCGCGCGTTGCCATCCGGCACCGAGGCCTCGAAGCGGCAGCGGCCCGGCACGCGCAGGTACAGCACGCCATCTCCCTGCAGGTCGGGACGGTCCGTCGCCGCGCCCAGCGCCGCGCCCGCCTCCTTCACCGCGGAGCCACTGAAGCTGAGCGAGCCTTCCACCCGCAGACCAGAGAGCTTGAGTTCATCTCGCTCGCCCACCATGCGCCGGAGGATGGAGCCCCCCGGCAGCACGTAGGCGACAGCGGTGAAGGACACCAGGACTGCGACGAGTGCGACAATGCGCTTCACGGCTTCTCCGTCTTCACGACCTCACGCATGTACTCGAGCAACCCGCCTCGCAGCTCGGGGCGCTTGAGGGCGTAGGCGATGTTCGCCTTCAGGTATCCCACCTTGTCGCCCGCGTCATAGCGCTGACCCTTGAATTTGTACCCCAACAGACCGTGCGACTTCTGGAGCGTGGCCAGGCCGTCGGTGAGCTGGATTTCCCCACCCACGCCCGGCGTCTGGGTCTCCAGGATGGGGAAGATTTCCGGCGGCAGGACGTAGCGGCCGATGACGGCGAGGTTGGAGGGCGCGGTGCCCTTCTTCGGCTTCTCCACCACGCGGTCGATGCGGATGACGCCGTCGCCCAGGTCCGTGCCGGCGGCGATGCCGTACATATGCGTCTCGTCGTCGGGCACCTCCATCAGCGCGATGACGGCCTGGTTGTACTGGCGGAACACGCGAGCGAGCTGGCGGATGCCCGGCTCCTCGGCGTCAATCATGTCGTCGCCCAGCAGCACGCCGAAGGGCTCGTTGCCGATGGCGCTCTTGGCGCACAGCACCGCGTGGCCCAGGCCCTTGGGCTCCTTCTGGCGGATGCTGACGACACGGACCAGCTCGGCGATGGCGCGCAGCTTGTCCGCGTCCGCCGTCTTGCCCCGGGCGCGCAGCGTGGTCTCCAGCTCGAAGCCGATGTCGAAGTGGTCCTCGATGGCGCTCTTGCCCCGGCCATTGATGAGGACGACGTCTTCGATTCCGGCCGCCACCGCCTCCTCCACGATGTACTGGAGGGTGGGAGTGTCCACGATAGGCAACATCTCCTTGGGGATGGACTTCGTGGCGGGGAGGAAGCGAGTGCCCAGCCCGGCTGCCGGGATGACACACTTGCGGATGAGGGGCTCTGCCTTCGGTGCGTTGGCGGACATGGGGCCAGGGAATCTATTGGCGCCCACCCACCCCATCAAGCTGGTTAGGATGATGCCCCCATGTCGCTCCGTCCCGTCGTGCTGCTGTTCGCCGTGTGTGTCTCCACCGCCGCCCTGGCCCAGCCCTCCGAAGACTTGAGGGATGTCATGAGCGCGCGCGCCTACGGCATGGGGGGCGCCTATCGCGCCCTGGGCCTGGGCACGGAGGCCGTGCTGGGCAATCCCGCCGCCATGGCCCTGTATCCGGCCTACCGCGTCGAGGGCACCGGGGCCTGGGACCACCGTCTCAAGGAGGGCGTGCTCGGCGTCTCCCTCATCGACGGCGCCACCAGCAAGCTGGCCATGGGGGTGGACTACCACTGGGTCAGCCTGGGCCGCGGCGGGGCTCGCACCACCGCCCATCTCAGCTCGCTGGGCGTGGGGTTTCCCTTGACCCCGGGCATCCTGCTTGGCGCGGCGGCGCGCTATCTGCGGATGAGCGGCTCGGACCGATATGCCAACTCGGTGACAGTCGACACGGGCCTGCTGTTCCGGCTGTCCGAGTCCTTCGTCGCGGGCATCTCCGGGCACAACCTCATCAACACCGAGAACGTGGAGCTGACGCGGTACTACTCGGGCCACCTCGGCATCAACTCGGGGATGTTGACGCTGGCCGGTGACGTGCGCGCGGACTTCGAGACGAACGACAAGACGACGCTCACGTACAGCGGCGGGCTCGAGTACATCCTCGGGATGCAGGTTCCGCTGCGCGCGGGCTATTCGTATGACGGCTTCACGCGCACGTCGCGGCTGAGCACGGGCCTGGGCTTCATGACGGAGACGGGTGGCGGTCTGGACCTGGCGTACCGGTACGAGCTGGGTGGCGAGAAGAGCCGGATGCTGGCGCTCACCATCCGCATGCAGATGAACTGAAGGGGGGCCTTCAGCGGGCCGGCACGCGCAGGGCGAGGTAGCGCTCGGACGCGGCGAAGCGCAGCAGCTCCACCAGCTCCGAGTCGTTCGAGCGGCGCGAGCGAATCACCGTCACCGCCGGCCCCACGCCGCCGCAGGCCACCAGGCCCGCGCGGTTGGCGGAGTCGCGTGCGGCATCCGCGAGGGATGAGGCGTTGAAGTCCCGGGTGCCGGAGTCGAGCAGCTCCAGGGTGCGCTCCAGGGCGCGCGGGGACAGCGTCTCGCGCACCAGTCGCGCGTCGGAGCTGGAGTCCTTGGGGTTCTTGAGGACGGTGGACAAGAGGGCCAGGGCGCGCAGGAGCTGGGCGCCCTTGAGCGCGCGCAGGGCGAGCAGGTCCGGGGACAGTGACACGAGGGCGCGGCCCGCGTGGAAGCGCAGCTCCGCGGCGGGCAGGGCCTGGTGAATCGCGGCGCGGCCCACGAGGAGGCGGGGCTTGTCGGTGTGGACGGCGGTGAAGGGCGGGCCGTCGTCCTCGGCGAGCACGAGCTCCGGCAGGTTCACCGCGAGCACTCGCGCTGAGGTGTGGAGGGCGTCGAGGACGGCGGGCGCGCCCGGGCCCGCGACAGCGCGCAGGGGCTCCGAGGCATCCGCGGCGCGGCCCTGGGCGGGGAAGAGGCGGCAGAGGGCGATGCCCGCGGATGCGAGCAGCTCGCCCGAGGTGGTCCGCAGCCCGGGGTGGCGCAGGCCCGCGCGCTCGTCGGCGGTGAGGGGTGGCCGCTGGAGGCGGGACACGGGGACTTCGCGCCCGGCGAGGGCTTCGACGATTTCGCGCATGAGGGCGGCGCGCGGGGCGTCGCCTCGGGTGTCGAAGAAGTCGGCGAGGTTCGAGTAGGTGACGGGGTCGAGCGGGCGCTCGCGGAGCTGACGGAAGACCTCCGGTTCGGTGTCCGCCGGTGGAGCGGGGTCGGGGACGACGATGGGGCTCTCGCGCGTCTCGGCGGCGCCCACGGGTTGAGCGGGGGGCTTCGAGATGAAGGAGCGGCCCGGCGCGAGACCGGCGGAGGTGCCCTCGGGACGCGAGGTCCGGAGGACTCGGCGCACGGGGTCCATGCGGCCCGGCGGGGCTTCCCAGGAGATGACGCGCGTCTCGGGGACGGACGCGGCATCGAGGTACATGGGCTTGCCGCTCATCAGGTCGATGGCCTTGCCACCTCGCGGTGCGTCCGGAGGACTCGCGGGACGCGAGGGAGCGCGCGGGGGGGGACTGTCGGACGGCGGGGCCGTGCGGGCTGGGGCGCGCTCTCCTCGTGCAGGGGGGGCGCTGTCGACTGGCGCGGCGGCGCGCGCTGGGGCGCGATCTCCCCGTGCAGCGGGAGGCGTAGCGGGGGCACTGTCGGACGGTGCGGCGCGTGCCGGTGGTGCCGAGGCTCGTTCGCCGCGTGACGCGGGGGCGCTGTCGGACGGTGCGGCGCGTGCGGGTGGCGCGGAGGCTCGTTCGCCACGTGCCGCGGGGGAGCTATCGGATGGTGCGGCGCGTGCGGGTGGCGCGGAGGCTCGTTCGCCGCGTGCTGCGGGGGCACTCTCAGCTGGTGCAGGAGCGCGAGTTGGCGGCGCGGAGGAGCGTTCACTGCGTGCCGCGGAGGCGCTGTCGGACGGTGCGGCGGCGCGGCCGGGCTGTGCCGGGGCACGTTCTCCGCGTGCAGCGGGGGCACTGTCTGATGGAGCAGCCGCGCGCGCGGGCAGCGCGGAGGCGCGTTCGCCGCGTGCAGCGGGGGCACTGTCGGACGGTGCGGCCGCGCGCGCGGGTGGCGAGGAAACTGGGTCACCGCGTGCAACGGGGGCACTGTCGGCTGGTACGGCGCCGCGCGCGGGTGGCGAGGAAACTCGGTCACCTCGTGTAGCGGGGGCACTGTCGGACGGTGCGGCCGCGCGCGCGGGCGGAGCGGAAGCACGCTCGACACGTTGGGCGGAGGCACCATCCACCGGAAGCGCGGCACGTGCTGGCGGCGCGGCGGCCCGTTCGCCGCGAGCAGCGGAAGCACGAGGAGCCTCAGGAGCCGTTGGCCCCTTGGCTTCGGCGGCGGGCTTGTCCGTGCGCGGCGAGGGCGCATTCTCGCCGAAGACCACCGTCGACCCAGAAGGCGCGGGCCTGTCCAGCTCCGGCCCGAGGGCCGCCAGCGCGTCCTCGTGTGCTGCGGGGCCACGAGCGGGCGTGGACTTCTCGCCGCGCGCCGAGGGCTTCTCGGCACGCGCGCCAGCGGGTCTTTCGCGAGCGCCTTCTGCTCCAGCAGACGCGGCGGCTGAACTCCCTTGGGATGCGGACCGCTCGACGCGCGCACCCGCGCCACCACCCTGCGCGCCGGACGTGCTCGCTGACTTCGCACCTCGCTGCCCCTGGCCTTCGTCTGGCCCACCGGGAAGCGCACTGGGGTCTGAGGTCGACGTAATCTCCTCGGACAGGTCATCGCGACCCGCCGCGACGAGCGACGTCGTCGTCACGGGCAACGGAACGAGGAGCGACTTCGGTCCACTCGGCTCGCGGCGAGGTGTCGCGCTGCGAGGAGGTTCGGGAGGAAGCGCCGCCTCCTGCTCTTCACGTGCGAGCCTCAGTCCCTCCGCTCGACGGGCATAGACTTGTGCGCGCTCGGGATTGCCGAGCGACTCACGCCACATGCGCGCCAGCCGGTCCCAGGTCTGCTCGCGCTCGAGCTCATCCTCGGTCGCGGTGGCCGCCTGTTCGAGCGCCCAGGCCGCCTCGCCCTTGTTGTCCCGCGCCAGCAAACGCTCCACCAGCAACAGCCACGCTTCCTTGTGTCCCGGCTCGAAGCGCACCGCCTGACGCAGCTCATTCAGCGCGGCCTCGTCATCCCCCGATGCCTCCAGGGTCGCCACCAGCTCCAGACGGGACTGCCGTGCGAGCGGGCCTCGCGACTCGCGTGCTATCTGCGCGCGCAGAAGCTGCGCGAGTGCCGCCGTGTCCCCCAGCTCTCGCGCGAGCCACAGGAGGCGCTCACGAGCCTGCTCACTGTCAGGGCTCTCGATGAGCACCTCGCCCCAGGCCCACTGCGCGAGGCGGGAATCCCCGAGCTGTTCCTCCGCGGTGCGCGCGAGCACCTTGAGCGCCTCCGCGCGGTCCGCCGCCCGGCGTGGCGTCGCGGCGAGCACGGTATGCAGTCGCTTCGCGACGGCCGAGCGCTCCGAGTCCTCGACACACGACAGCAGGCCCGCGAGGGCGGGAAGCAAATCTGGCGCGAGCGCCTCCGAGGCCTCGAAGTCCGCACGGGCCTTCTCAGGCTCCCCCATGTGGAGCCAGCGCTCTCCCCGAGTCAGCAGCGCCGTGGCGCGCGCGCGGCCTGTCCTCGCCCGCTGGATGGCTTCGTCGAGCGCCCGCCGAACGAGCGAGGCGTCGTCCCGCGAGGCCAGCAAGCGGACCTGCTCGCGCAGCGCGGCGCGGTCTCCGGTCAGCTCGACAATCTCCCGATACATTCGGGCGGCGCCAGCGGGGTCCTGGAGCTCGGTCTCCATCACCTCCGCGAGTCGCGTCAGCGCCTCCGCCCGAGCCACCGGGTCTTTCGCCCGGTCCGCGCGCTTGAGATAGAGCTGGGCCAGTTCACGCCACGCTCGACGCGCGACGAACTGCGCCTCCAGCTTCCGCGAACGCGCCAGCTCCTCCGCATCCTCGCCAGGAGTGGGCTCCGCAGCACCCGAGCGCCCGGTCCGGGACGGGGCCACCGGGTCAGGGCGCGCCGAGACAGGACCGCCCGTGCCTGGGACGCCAGGCTCCGAGCGCAGAGGCTGTGAACCGCCGACGGGCGCACCTCCCAACGCGGCGAAGAGGTCGGCGAGCGAGACCTCCATCGTCTCCGAGCGCGGAGCGTCTTCGCCTCGTGTGGGAGCTGGCGTGGGCTGGGGCTTGGAGCGAGCGGGCTCCACGCCCACCGGATGGAGGACGGGTGGCGAACCCGAGGCAGCGGGCTTCCCCTTCGAGGGAGGAGTCGGGTTCGCGCTGGGAGACCGCGCGGGGAGTGGTGCCTCCTGAGGAGGCGCATCCCAGGGGAACAGGTCCTGGACCCTGACAGCGGGCATCTCTACCTGGGTCTTCGCACGGAACTCGCCGTCGTCCTCCGGTGCGTCCGCGGTGGCGCGAGGGGAGCCTGGTGCACCCTCCTTGGGAGGAATCGCCTTGTCGCTCGGCTCGGCGCGCGGGGCCGGAGCCACCTCGTCATTTTTCACCGCGTCCGTCGGCGGCTGGACTGGCGACGCCACCCTGTCAGCCCTGCTTGCGCCAGGCTCCGCATCGAGAGGCAAAGCCAGCGCGTCGGTCCGACTCACGCTCGGCTCGGTGCTGATGGGCGAGGCCGTCGGAGCGGTCAACTCCAGGCTCGACGCGACCTGTGACTCAGTGTTCGGAGTCGACTCGTGTGACGAGGCACGGGTTGAAGTCGGCGTCGGGATTCGCACGGTGCGGGACGACGCACGGTCCACCACGCCGCTCGGAGTGGGCCCTGCTGACACGTCCCCCGTGTCGTTCAACTTCGCGCCAGGAGCTGCCTCGGTCGGAGAAGCCGCAGCATTACTTCGTCCCGCGTTTGAGGCCTCCCCTTTCGCCAACGCCCCCGCATCGCCCGGCCCGCCAGCAGAAGCCACTTCGGTCGGCAACGCATCCACATCACTCAGTCCGACACGCGAGGCGACCTCTGTCGACAAGGCAGTCGCATCACTCGCCCCAGTAGGAGCTGCCTGACTCGGCGAAGCATCCACTCCGCCCGAACCCGTGGATGCCACCTTGCTCGGAGAATCATCCACGCCACCCGAACCAGTGGCCAGTTGGCTCGGCGACAGCGCCACTCCGCTGGCACCAACGGAAGCCGTCGTGCTCGGCGCAACCTCCGCGCCACCGAGTCCACTGGAAGCCGTCGTGCTCGACGCAACCTTCGCACTCCCGGAGCCGATTGAAGCCGTCGTGCCCGACTGAGCCTTCGTACTCCCGGAGCCGATGGAAGCCGTCGTGCCAGGCACAACCTCCGCACCACTGAGTCCACTGGAAGCCGCCGTGTTCTGCACAACCTCCGCGCCACTGAGTCCACTGGAAGCCGTCTTGTCTGGCGAATCCTCCGCGACGCCCGTCCCGACGGAGGCCGCATTGTCCGGCGAGCCCTCCGAGCCACCGAGTGCACCGGAGGCCGCATCATTCAGCAGGGCCCCTGAGTCGCTCCGCACAGCACTCGAGGCCACTTCGGTCGGCGCGACCGCCCCATCACCGTGCCCGGCACGTGACGTCTGTTCGGTCGCCAGCGTCCCCGCGACGCCCTGCCTCGCGAGCGAATCCACCTCGGTCGGAGACGCCTCGACGTCGAGCAACCCCACCTCCGGAGCCGCCTTCGTCGACAGGTCCACGGCATCACTCCGCGCCGCGCCGGGACCAGAATCCTCCGACGACTTCCCCGCCCCACCCTCCACCTTCGAGCCCGGCACCACCGCATCCGCGGGCAATCCACCGGCCCGTATCCCCTGCCCTCCAGCAGAGGTACCCGGTTGAGGCACGGACTCCGTCGGCGCCACATCCCACGGAAACGGAACATCCGCCGGAACCCGGGGCGCGGATTCAGCGCGCTCGACCGAACGCGCCCCCGCTCCACTCGGCGCCACAGTCGTCGGAGCCTCATGCACGCTCCCGACCTCGGGCCCCACGCTCCGAGCCGACGCTCCGCCAGGCACCGTCAACCCCAGGGGCGGCCCTTCTACCTGGAACTGCACCCGCGCCAGCTCCATCGTCAGCGTGCGAGGCGGAGGCAACACGGGGGGCGGACCCGAAGTCGCTCCCGTCGCATCGACCACCGTCGCCGCGTGGTAGTCGACCTCGTCCTCTTCCCAGACCGCCAGGGCCTGAACGCCCGACTTCTTCGTGGGCCGCTTCTCCAGCACCGCGCTCGTCGGTGCCGGGGCGAGGTCCCCTCGACCCTTCGCGCGGAGCACCTCCAGGACCCGCCGCGAGCGACGTTCCTCGGGGAACTCCGCCACCACGGCTTCGAGCACGGAGACAGCCCGAGCCGTCTGGTTCGTCCGCCGCAACACCCTCGCGAGCTGGCGACGCACGGCGCGCCGCACCTCGGCGGGCGCGGTGGCCGGAACGGAATCCAGCAATCCAATGACAACGGTTTCAGCCCCCGC
Organism: Myxococcus qinghaiensis; assembly: GCF_024198215.1. GTDB lineage: Bacteria > Myxococcota > Myxococcia > Myxococcales > Myxococcaceae > Myxococcus > Myxococcus qinghaiensis. Next base: position 390,296 of record NZ_JAKCFA010000004.1, on the reverse strand, counting down.
GCTTCGCGCGAAGCGCACCAGCCCTGCGGCCAGACGGGGGGACATGGGCAAGGTGCGGCAGGCGTTCTCCAGCGCCTCGAAGGCCCGCGAGGGGGCGCCTTCGCGCAGCCAGCGCACAGCGGCCCCGAAGTGGCGAGCCACCCCGACTTCCGCATCGTCCGTCGGCCCGACCTCGAGCATGCCGGAACGCGGCACCTCCTGTCGGACGGCCGCGGGCTCCGGCGTGTCGGCGCCCTTGCCGTTTCTCACGCCACCCATGGGTGCGGCAGTCTACACAACGCGGGCCATCCCGGCTGTCACCGTCATGCTTCCCGCGCGAAATGCCGAGCCCACCACGGTCCGAGCGGTGGAGAGCCTCCTGGAAGGCACCCTCCAGGACCTTCGCCTGCTTGCTGCCGACGCTGGCTCGACGATGGCCCCCCGCGCCGTGCGGCCGGTAAAGCCCGCGACTCGCGCGTGGAGACACTTGACGGCGGTGGCCAAGGTCTGGTGGCGGCCCTGAAGCGGGCGAGCCAGGAGGCCACGGCGCCAGGATGACGCGGAGGCACGCGGTGACGGCGCGGCCCGTCACTTCTCAGGCACGGCCCCCTGAGGCACCAGGACTCCCGCGAGGGTGAAGAAGCGCCGCAAGTCCTCGGGCACCAGCGCCTCCACGCGCAGCGGTGCTCCCGTGGCCGGATGCGCCAGCTCCAGCGCCTGCGCATGCAACAGACACCGGGCCGCCTCCACCCCTCCCGCCCTCGCCGCGCCACCATACCGCGAGTCCCCGAGGATGGGCGCCCCGAGCGCCGTCAGGTGCGCGCGCAGCTGGTGCGTGCGTCCTGTCTGGGGCAGCAGCTCCACCAGGCAGAACTCCGGCCCCGCATACAGCGTGCGGAAGTGCGTCAGCGCGGGCACGCCATTCGCCGCGCGAGTCGCGCGCCAGCGGCCCGGACGCGACGGGTCCTTCGACAGCGGCAGGTCCACCGTCCCCGACTCCGGCAGCCCAGGCGCCGTGGCCGCCACGTAGCGCTTGCGCGCCCGGCCCTCGCGAAACTCCGCCGCCAGCGCGGACGTCGCCTGGGGCGTCTTGCCGAACACCGTCACCCCCGACGTCTCCCGGTCCAACCGGTGCACCAGCCCCGCCTCGCGTCCCAGGTAGCCACTCACCTGGTCCACCAGACTCGCGCCCACGCGGGCCTCCGTCGGCTGTGCGTTGAGTCCCGCCGGCTTGTCCACCGCCAGGACATCCTCATCCTCATGCAGCACGCGGAACATGGGCGCGGCGGGGGCCTCTTCCAGAGGACTGTGACCGCCCTCCTCCAGCACCACCGCCACCACCTGCCCCGGCGTCAGCCGCGCCTTCGAATCCCTGCAGCGCCGTCCCGCCACGTACACCGCGCCCACCTCCACCAGCCCGCGCGCCTGCTCCACGGGCAGGCCCAGCTCCGCGGCCACCGCCTCCACCACCGCCCGCGCGCCTTCCGCCCGGAATGTCCGACGCTTCACGGCCCACCTCACACGCGTCCAATGCCGGGCTGCTCGCTACAGAAAGGCACGGCGAACCACAAGCAGGAGCCCGCGCACCTCTGGGGATTCCTGGTGCCAAGAAAGCCCGACAAACGACCGAGCCTCGTACCCTCGGCCCTTTATGCGCGCGAGCCCTGGTACGGTCCGCGCCCATGGACCGCCCCCTACACGCCGTCCGCACGCGGCTGGACGACTTCCTCGCCGAGCTGGCCACCCTTCAGTACCGGCATGGTGCCGGCCTCGCGCGAGAGCTTCCCATCGCGAGCCTCCACGCCTCCTTCCCGGAGCTGTCCGCCCCGGAAACCTTCGTCGCCGCCACCGAGGCGCTCGCCAAGGCCCGCGCGAAGAACGACGTCCTCGCCATCCGCCGCATCCAGCTCGTGCGCGAGCTGGTGGCCACCCAGGTGGAAGAGGCCCTCGCCGCCCGTCCCGCCCAGGCCATGGCCACCGTGGAAGCCAACGCGGTGCTCAACGTCGACGACGAGTCCTTCGACTTCGCCGGGGCGATGAGTCGACTTCCCCACGAGCCCAATCGTGCCCGCCGCGCCGGCCTGGAGCGCGCCGTCGGCAACTACCTCTGGGAGAACCGCGGCCCCTATGCCGACCGCCGCGAAGCCGCCCTCCTCACCGCCGAGAGGCTGGGCGCCAGCGACTACGTCACCCTGCGCGGGGACATCACCGGCATCGACTACCCCCAGCTCGCCGAGGCCGCCAGGCTGACGCTGAAGCACACCGAGGACGCCTACCGCGACGTGCTCACGTACGTGCTCAAGAAGACGGACCCGCAGCTGCGGCCCCTGCCCGCTGGCGACGCGCGAAGGCACGACGTCCAGGCCGCGCTCCAGGCCCCCTGGCTGGACGAGCACTTCCGCCGGGAGGACGCCTGGCCCGCGGTGCGCCAGTGGCTGGGCGAGTGGGGCTTCACGCCCAACGCCGGAGGCCGCATCCGCATGGACGAGGAGGACCGCCCCGGCAAGTCGCCCCGCCCCTTCGTCGTCACCATCCGCGTGCCGGACGACATCCGCGTGGTGCTCCAGCCTCGCGGTGGACTGGACGCCGTGGGCAGCCTGCTCCATGAGCTGGGCCACGCCCACCACCGCGCCCACGTCTCGGGGGACCTGCCCATGGAGCTGCGCCGCCTGGGCGACGCGGCCGTGACGGAGGCCCACGCCGCCGTCTTCGAGCGACTGCTGCTGTCCTCCGAGTGGCTCAAGCGCTACCTGGGGCTGGCGACGATGCTCGCGCACGACACGGCGCGGATGGCCGCGTTCCAGTCGCTCAGCGTGCTGCGCCGCCACTGCGCGAAGCTGTCCTACGAGCTGTCGCTGTGCGCCAAGGGCCCGTCCACCGAGCGCGCCGACGAGTACGCCGATGGTCAGCGCCGCGCCCTCTTCGCGGAGCCACATCTCGGGTTCTACCTGTACGACGTGGACCCGCAGCTGTACGTGGCGCACTACCTGCGCGCCTGGGCCCTGGAGGCCCGACTCACCAGGCGCCTCACCGAGCGCTTCAACGAGGACTTCTGGAGGAACCCGAACGCCGCCGCCTGGTTGAAGGGGCTGTACGCTCGGGGTGGAACGGATGACGCGGAAGGACTGGCCACGGAGGTATCGGGCGCGCCGCTGGCATTGCCCGAGGCGGGGGAGCGCCTCGTGGCCATCCTCAACCGGTAGTGGTGGCCGCGCGAGCGACTACTTCTTCTTGCGCAGCGCCCGGACGATTTTGTCCTTCGTCGGGTTGGCGGCCGTCTCGCGTGCACGAGGCGCTTCGGGCGCCGCCGCCTTGGTGGCCGGCGTCTTGGCCGCCGCGGCGCGAGCGCGCATGGCCTTCATCAGCTGCATCTCGATGACGAGCAGCTCATCGCCGAGCTCCTCGTTGTCGCCGGCCGCGCGCGGAAGCGGAGCTCGCGTGCTGGAAGCGCCGGCGCCATGCCGCATGCGCAGCGCCTTCTCCTCCTCGGCCGTGAGCGTGCGCGTCTTCTCCAGCGCCGCCTTGACCTCCTTGGCCGTCACCGTGCTACTCCCGACCTTGCGCTCCATCTCCGCTCCCTTGTTGTGCAGCATGCTGAACATCCGAGCATGTCGGACGCGTCCGAGCCGCAACCGTCGGGGATTGTAGAGGACGCAAGAGTTGGCGCAAATTTTCTTCCAACAGGTCGCTCCCGCCCTGTAGCGCCAGAGGGCGCCTACAGGTGCATTCCCACTCCCAGAAACGCGGTGGAAAGCGCCTGGCGCCGCCCGGAGAACGGGGAGCCGGTGGCGGAGAAATTCTGGTAGCGGGCCTGGGCGGACAGGAACAGCCGGCCCCCCAGCTCCACGTCCATTCCCCCGCACAGCTCCGGCCCCAACTGGAGGACCCGCGGCGCTTCCTCCCCCTCCCGGCCATGGGACACCAGGAGGCTCACCCCCAGCCCGAGGTACGGGCGGACCCGGCGTGCATCGGGAAGCGTGACTCGCAGGGACATGGGGGTCGCCTCGGTGAGCCGGCGGTTGGAGGCCATGTGTCCGCCCACCTCCAGGAAGGACTGCTCCCGGCGATAGCTCCACGCCAGCCCCGCGCTGTAGCCCACCTCCCGCCGCCCGTCCGGGTCCTTCAGGACGAACGCCCCCACCGGGAACGCCGTGACGCCCAGGCTGCGGGAGGGAGGCTCCGCGCTCGCGAGCGGCGCGAAGAGCCCGCACAGGCACAGCAGCAGGAGGGGGAGACGGCGCATGGGGCCCGAGGAGAGCAAGGCACACGCCACCCGAGGACTCGTGTGAATCCAGGGGCTTGAGCGGCGAGACGGCACCGCTGCCTCGAGTGTCCGGGCGATGCGGTCAGGGCAGGCGGCCTGGCTCGGAGCGCCGGGCTCTCCCACCCCCATGACTCGCCTGTCCCGAACAGTGGGCCTCGGCCAAAGGCCTCCGCTCGACTCCGCCAGGGCCTCGTCGAGCAGCCCTTGCCGCGCAACCGCGATGGACGACTCCGTCGGGGGACGCCCCATGTGGAGCACTCTCCCGCGAACCGGACGACTCCGCCGGGGCCGCCAGGAGGGCGCCCACCTGGGGCGCCCCACCCGTGAAACGGCCTACTCCGTCGCGGCCTCGTCCTCGGGCTCGGGCGGCGTCTCGCCCGTCGTGGTGCTCTTGGCACCCTCGGGCTTCGCGCGCTCGATGCCGAAGCGGTCCAACGCGTCGGCGATACCCTGGGGCTTGTCCGCGTCCGGGAGGAACTCCTCGGGCGGCGCGAGCTTCGGGTCCTTGCCCAGCTCGGACAGGGCCGCCTCCAGCGTCAGCCGCAGCTCCGCCGCCTCGGGCGTCTTCTCCGACGGCACGCCCACGCGCCCGTCCAGCCGGGCCTTGAGCACCACGGAGGTGGCCGCGTCCACCAGCACCTCTCCATCCAAGGAGCGCGGCAGCCGGTGGGCGAAGAAGTTCGCGCGCCGACGCGTCGTCTCGTCCGCTCCGCCCTTGGGCTCGAACAGCTTCGGCAGCGGCCGGGAGCCATCGGCCTCCGACGCGGGCGCCAGCGTCACCACGTAGCGCCACGCCGTGCGCCCCTCATAGGTGACGGTGCCCTGCGGGGCGAGCTTGAGCCGCCCCTGGAACAGGCTGTCGAAGTCGCGGATGGCGCCGGTCAGCTCCGTGCGGGTGCGCTCGGCCATGCCCCGGTCGCGCAGCCGCTGACGGAACGGGCCATACCGGTTGCGGGCGAACACCTGCCCCCCCACGCGCATGACCTCCAGGCCCTGGTCCCGGGAGTTCTCCAGCACGCCGTGGAAGTCGCCGCTGACACCCCCAGGCCCCGCGCGGAAGGTGCGCGTCTCGGTGAGCTTCACGGGGTTGGACTCGGCGGAGGTCCACTCGTAGCCGAGGGTGGCCTGGTAGCGGTGGGGCCCCAGCCGCTCGGTGATTTCGGCGGCGTCCATGCCGAGGATGCGGCGGGCCACCTGAGGGTTTTCCGCGACATCCTCCGGCGGGAGCTTCTGCTGGGCGGAGGCCACCACCTTGGGCGGGTCCTCCGGCGAGAAGATGCGCGCCTTGGCCGCCTTGTCGACCGGATCCGAGCAACTGGCGGCGGCCAGCGCCACGGCGAGGGTGACGGCGGACTTCTTCAGACGGCTCACGACTCCTCCGGAGGGGGTACCACGGGGGCGGCAAGTTACGTGGCGCATACAAGAGCGGCAAGCTGCGGCTTGCGTGCGGCCGTGCAAGGGATAGAACGGCCTTCTCATGCAGAACCTGCGCGACAAGTTGTTGAAGGCGGGCCTCGTCACCGAGGAACAGTCCAAGAAGGCTGATGTGGCAACCAGCCAGACGGAAGCCCGGAGGCCCCAGCCCCAGGAAGGCGGACGTCCAGGCGGCAACCGTCCTCCGCCCCGGCGTGACGAGAACCGGACATCCGGTGCCCCGTCTTCCCGAGGCGAGGACCGTGGCCCCGGCAACCGAGAGGGAGGTGGCCGCCCCGGCGGCGGCCGTCCCGGCGGTGGAGCGCCACGTCCCGGCGGAGGAGCGCCCCGACAGGGAGGCTCCTTCCGTCCCGGTGGCGGTGGCGGCGGAGGTGGAGCGCCCCAGCACGGACGTCCCGCCGCCCCCGTGGCCGAGAAGCCCATTCCCAAGCTGCCCCCCATGCCCGGCTCCAAGGCCTACCAGCGCGCCGAGTCCAAGCGCCAGGTGGAGCTGGACAAGGCGCTGCGCGAGCTGGTGTTGGGCTCGCAGGTGCCGCAGGAGCCCGGGGAGACGGCTTTCTACTTCATGACCCGCAAGGGCAAGCTGCGGCGCATGGAGCTGACGCCGGAGCAGGCCAAGCGGCTGGAGGACGGCGAGCTCGGCGTGGTGGAGCGTCCGGACCCCGCGCAAATCGAGCACTCGCTGGTGCCCGCCGCGGCGGCCGAGCAGATGTACGCGCTCTCGAAGAAGGCCGTGCGCTTCCTCAACCGGAAGGACGACCCCGTCGGCTTCATGAACGACGAGGAGCTCAAGGCGCAGCAGGCGGCGGAGGCCGCTGGCACCGCGCCGGAGCTGTCCGACGAGTCCCCGGCGGAAGGCGCCGAGGCGTCCGCCTCCGAGGCTGAAGCGTCCGCTCCCGCCGAGGCCGAGGCCCCGTCCGCCGAGGCCTCCAAGGCCGAGAGCGGCGAGAGCCAGGGCTGACCCCCGGCTTCACCCGCGAAGACCCTCCCCTCTCCCACGCAGCCGGGACGAGGGGAGGAGTCCGCCAGGGGTCTGTCAGTCGAAGGCGTCGAGGCCGGTGATGGCCTTGCCCAACACCAGCGTGTGCACCTCGTGGGTGCCCTCGTAGGTGAAGACCGATTCGAGATTCAGCATGTGGCGCACCGGTGGATACGCGTCGGTGATGCCATTGGCGCCGTAGATGCTCCGCGCGACGCGGGCGATATCGAGCGCGCTCTTCACGTTGTTGCGCTTGGCCAGGCTCACCATGACGGGCGTCACCTTGCCCTCGTCCTTGAGCCGCGCCACGCGCAGGCCCACGAGCTGCGCCTTGACGATGTCCTGGAGCATGTCCGCCAGCTTCTCCTGCGTGAGCTGGTAGCCGGCCACGGGCTTGCCGTTGAACGACGCGCGGGACAGGGCGTACTCGCGCGCGCCCTCGAAGCAGGCGATGGCGGCGCCGGTGACGGCGAAGGCGATGCCCAGCCGCGCGTTGTTGAGGCAGGACAGGGGCCCGCGCAGGCCCACCACGCCGGGCAGCATGTTGCGCGCGGGCACTCGCACGTCCTGGAGGGACAGCTCGCTGGTGATGGACGCGCGCAGGGAGAACTTGCCGGGGATGTCCCGCGCGGTGAAGCCGGGCATGCCCTTCTCCACCAGGAAGCCCCGGACGGACTCGGGGCCGCCGTCGTCCGTCTTGGCCCACACCACCGCGACGTCGGCGATGGCGCCATTGGTAATCCACGTCTTGGTGCCATTGAGGACGTAGTCGTCGCCGTCCTTGCGCGCGCGGGTGCGCATGCCTCCGGGGTTGGAGCCGAAGTCCGGCTCGGTGAGGCCGAAGCAGCCGATGACGCGCCCCTTGGCCATGCCCGGCAGGAAGCGCTCCTTCTGCTCGTCGCTGCCGTACGCGTGGATGGGGTACATGCAGAGCGAGCCCTGCACGGACGCGAAGGAGCGCAGCCCGGAGTCCCCTCGCTCCAGTTCCTGGAGGATGAGGCCGTAGCTGACGGTGTTCATCCCCGCGCAGCCGTAGCCCTGGAGGTTGGCGCCCAGCACGCCCATCTCCGCGAGCTGGGGCACCAGGTGGAAGGGGAAGGTGCCGTCGCGGAAGTGCCCGCCGATGATGGGCAGCACCTCGCGGTCCACGAAGGCGGCCACCGTGTCGCGAGCGGCCTTCTCCTCGGGGGACAGCAGGTCGTCCAGCCGGAACAGGTCAGTGATGTCCGCGCGTGCCATGGCGCCGTCCTAATGCCCGCCTCCAGGAGCGTCAAACCGGCCGTGCAACCCGGCGCGGCCCCGGGGGTTAGCATGGGGTGACGGCGGCACGGGCCGGAGGTGGAGCGCGATGGTGCACGCATTCTTGGCGATGTTCCCCTTCGTCCTCGGCGTCTCGGGGACGCTGAAGGTGTCGATGGTGGGCCTGGGGTGGTGGGCAGCCGGGCTGAGCGCGGGGGCGCGGCGGCGCGTCTACCGCAAGCCGCTGGCACCGGGGCAGCTTCGCAGCGAAGCGTGGGCGGCGGTGCGGGTGGTGCTCTTCGACGCGGTGCTCGTCGCTTTGTTCCGCGTCGTGTTCCAGTCCCGGGTGGCGCCCTTCAGCGTGGGCGCGACGGTGGCGACCTTCGTCTTTCTCTTCGTGGGCTTCGAGGTGTGGTTCTACGCCACGCACCGCCTGCTGCACACCCGCGCGCTCTACCGGTTCCACGCGCAGCACCACGTGGCGCAGGTGACGAACCCGCTGACGTCGCTGTCCTTCTCGCTGGTGGAGCGCCTGGTGCTGCTGGGAGGCAACTTCGGCCTCGTCATCCTGGCGCTGGAGGTGATGCCCGTCACCCAGGCGGGAGTGGCGCTCTACATCCTCACCAACTACGCGCTCAACGTGGTGGGCCACGGGAACACGGAGTGGCTGCCGGAGCGCTTCGTCGCGACCTGGCTGGGGCGGCAGGTCCTCACGCCCACCTTCCACGCCATGCACCATGCCCGGTACCAGGGCCACTACGGCCTGTACACCACGGTGCTGGACAGGTGGTTCGGCACGGCGTTCGACGACTATCCCCAGGTCCACGCCCGCGCTCGGGCCGGCCAGGGCCTGGAGCGCGTGGGGGAGCGCTTGCGGCCCCAGGCCCAGGCTCCGGCGCTCGCCCCTACCGGGTGAGGCCTGTCGTCGGGCGTGCCCGGCCCGGCCCGGGGCGCTAGGCTGCCGCACATGACGACTCAGCAGACCGTGGTGGTGACGGGCGCGAGCCGAGGCATTGGCCGGGCCGTGGCGTTGATCTTCGCTCGCGAGGGCTACCGCGTCTGGGCACTGGCCCGCTCGGCGGATGCGCTCGAGGTGCTGGTGAAGGAAGGGGGCGAGCGCATCCGTCCCCTCGTCGTCGACGTGGCGGACGAGGCCGCGCTGGTCGCCGCGACGAAGACGATTCTCGCCGACGGGACTCCGCGTGTGCTGGTGAACAACGCGGGCATCACCGTGTCCGCGCCGCTGACGAAGACGAGCACGGCGGACCTGGCGCGGGTCATGGCCATCAACGTGACGGCGCCCTTCCTGCTGTGCCGGGAGTTGATGCCCGCCATGGCGCAGGCCGGCGGTGGACGCGTCATCAACATCGGCTCCATGGCCGCCGTGCGCGGGATGAAATACACGTCCGCCTACTGCGCCTCCAAGCACGCGCTGCTGGGCCTGACGCGCGCGCTGGCGGTGGAGTACGCGAAGAAGAACGTGACGGTGAACGCGGTGAATCCCGGCTGGGTGGAGACGGACATGCTCTCCAACGCCACGGCGGCCATCTCCCACACCACCGGCCGCACGGGAGACCAGGCGCGCGAGGCGCTGGCGTCGATGAACGCCATGGGTCGCATCATCCAGCCGGATGAGGTGGCCTCGCTGTGCCTGTTCCTCGCATCGGACGCCGCGGGCGCCATCACCGGCGCCGCGCACGCCATCGACGGCGGCGAGCTGGGCTGAGCCACGAACCCGGCGCGCGCCGCCTCAGCGCTGTGAGCGCGGCCGCGCATCCGAGCAGCAGCGCGGCGAGCCGACGCCTCTTGGGGCGTCGCCGCGTCCGGTCCGCCCGAGGCGATGCGCCGCCTCAGCGCCGGTAGCGCGGCCGTGCATCCGGAAACACCGCGACGAGCCTACGCCGCCTTGGGTGTTGCCGTGCCCAGTCCGCCCGAGGCGATGCGCCGCCTCAGCGCTGTGAGCGCGGCCGTGCATCCGGGGAAACACCGCGACGAGCCTACGCCTCTTCGGGCGTCGCCGCGTCCAGCCCGCCCGAGGCGCTGCGCCACCTCAGCTCTGTGAGGGCGGCCGTGCCTCAGGGAAACACCGCGACGAGCCGACGCCTCCGTGGGCGTCGCCGCGTCCAGTCCGCCCGAGACGATGCGCCGCCTCAGAGCTGATAGCGGCCGACGATGGCGCTCAGCTCGCCCGAGGCGGCGGAGAGCTGGATGGCGGCCTGCTCACTGGCCGCCATGCGGTCGACAATCTGGTCCGCCACGTCCGTCATGGAGCTGAGCGCGGCGAACAGCTCCGCGATGCCCGCGTCCTGCTGGCGCACGGCATCGGAGATGCTCTTCACCGTCTGGCCGTTGCTCTGGATGATGCCGGCCAGCGAGCGCAGGCTCTCTCCCGCCGCCTGCACCTGCTCCAGCCCGCCCTCCACCTCGCGCGCGCCGCCCTCGCTGATGCGCACGGCCTCCGAGATGGCCTTGCCGATGTCGCCCAGGATTCCCTGCACGCGCGTCGTCGCGCCCGCGGACTGGTCCGCCAGGGAGCGCATCTGCCGCGCCACCACGGAGAAGGCACGGCCCTGGTCCCCGCTGCGCGCCGCCTCGATGGAGGCATTCAACGCCAGCACGTTGGACTGGTCCGCCAGGTCCTTCACCGTGCGGGTGATGTCGCCCACCAGCCGCGTGCGCTGATGCAGCACGGTGATGGTGCGGCCAATCTGCTCGACGTGCGAGCGGATGTGCGTGAGCCCGCCCACGCTGCCGGACACGGCGGCCTCGCCCGCCTCACCGAAGCCGCTCGCCCTCTCCGCCTCGCGCTGGATGGTCACCACCCGCCTGGCCGCCGCGCGCGACGACTCCTGGAGCTGCTGCGCCGCCAGCTGCGTCTCATGCAGCGCCACCGCCTGCTGCGACACCGCCTCGTTCTGCACGGACGCGGACTCGGACAGCTGCGCCGAGGCGGACTCGAGCTGCTCAGCCGAGCCCTTCAACGCCATCAACAGCGAGCGCAGCTGCACCATCATCTCCGCGAACGACGCGGCCAGCCGGCCAATCTCGTCCTGCGAGTGCACCTCCAGCGTGCCCCGGAAGTCGCCCTCCGCCACCACCCGCGCCGCCGCCGCCGTCAGCTCCCGCAGGGGGCCCGTCATCCGGCGCACCAGCAGCAGAATCACCCCGCCCGCCGCCAGCGCGGTGAACAGCCCCAGCCCGACGATGAGCAACACCGCGGTGGTGAAGCGCGACGACTCCGTCTTCTCGTCCCGCGCCAGCACCAGCTCCAGCCCCTGGTCCACCGGCAACCTCGACACGCGGAACGATGAGTCCTCCACGTCCACGCGGCCCTGCTCCACGTCCGCGTCCACCGCCGCCAGCAAGGCCTCCGGCGCCACGACGTCCACGGACTGGGCCACCAGCCGCGGCCCCACGCGCAACAGCAGCTCCACGCCCCGCTGATTCCTCAAGTCCTTCAGCGGCGCGTCGTCGAACCGACTCCCCAGCACCAGGTGCCCCACCGTGCGCCCGTCCACCTCCACCGGCCGGGACATCGTCCAGTAGACCGCGTCGCCCACGTAGAGCACCCCGGGCGCGCTGCTCTTCACCCGCTGCGCGAGCGCGGGCAGCGGCTCCCGGTAGGAGCCCGCGAGCAGCCCACCCTCCGGCGAGGTGATGAGCAACAGCTCCACCGACACCAGCGTCTTCTCCGCCTCGGCGAACGCCTGGAGCGCCTTCGCGTCCACCGTCGCGCCGGAGAGCAGCGAGCGAAGCTCGGCGTTGGCCGCGGCGCTGCGCAGCAGCACCTTCAGCGTGCGAGCCTCCTGGGCCACCAGGCGGCTCCAGGCGGACTCGTCGTGGGTGAGGGCCTGGGCCAGCTCCGTGTTCATCCGGGAGCGCAGCACGACGCCGGTGAACGTCACGCACAGCGCGGTGAGGGCCAGGATGACCAGGGTGATGGCGATGGTCAGGCGAGCGGCGAGGCTGTGCGTCATGCGCTGCGGTGTCGGACGAGAGGGGAAACAACCGGGGTGGGGGAACCCCCGCAGCCGCACCCTACCCCAAGCTTCCGGGATTGCGCAGTAAGGCCGGGATGACCCGGCTCCTCCTGGTTGACCCTCCCACCTTCACTGACTTCCGCCTCACGCGTCGGCGACCCGCAACACCACGGCGGTGATGTTGTCCTTGCCGCCGGCCTCGAAGGCATCCGCCACCAGCGCGTCGCAGACCTCCCGCGCGGAGGCGAGCGACAGGCGCCTCAGCAGCCCGTCCATCCCCAGCGGCTCGTAGAGGCCATCCGAACACAACAGGAAGACGTCCCCGGCCTCCGCGTGAAGTCGCTGCAGCGTGGGCTCCGCGTTGTCCGTCCCCAGCGCGCGGGTGATGAGGTGCCGCCAGTTGGAGGCGCCTCCCGGGGGCTCCATGCCCACGTCCTTGAGCTCCTCGATGAATGAGTGGTCCCGGGTCAGCGACTCCAGCTTGCCTGCCCTCAGCCGGTACAGGCGGCTGTCCCCCACGTGGGCCACCGCCGCGCCGTCCTGCCCCAGCGCCAGGGCCACCACGGTGGAGGCCATCTCGCTCAGCCGGCCCACGCGCTGGGCCTGGAGGTTGCGCTGGGCCAGCAGCGAGCACGCCGCCAGGAGATTCTCCTCGCGCGTGCGACGGGGGTCGGCGACCTCTGGCCACACCGCCTCCCGCTCGCGCTCCCATTGCTGCCCCAGGCCAGCGAACGTGTCCACGACACAGCGGCTCGCCACCTCGCCGCCCTCCTGCCCACCCAGCCCATCCGCGACCACGTACAGCCCCAGCTCCGGCAGGACACAGTAGGAGTCCTCGTTGTGGGGCCGGCGACCGATATGGGTCTGTCCCGCGCTTTCGATACGCAGCATGACACCGCCTCCTCGAGCCTCTCCCCAGCAAGCGGGAGGCCAGCGCCCATCCCCAGGTGGGCACCCTCTACGGATACCTCTCTTTGTGCGGCGGCTGGAGCGTGAGTGCCATCGGACCTCGGCGTGCGCCCCGCACCCGTTCGGTGCCTGACGTTGCAAGCGCCCTTCATCCCGAAACGTTGTCCAGTGCGAGGGGTGGCGACCCCACAGGTGACGGGCGCTCGCCACTCCTTCAGGGTGGATGGGGACCTCACGGAAGGCCCCTGGCAACTTTCACCCCGGGCGTTCGACAATACGGATGATGTCCGCCGTGCGCGCCCTGGGAGGCGACCGATGACTTCCATCCGCCGTCTGTCTTCGAGCATCCTGTCCTCGCTGCGGCGCACCTCGCTCGACGTGGACAACAGTGTGTCCCCGCTCACCCAGAGCGAGTCGCTGGACCCGGTGTCGAAGATCCGCCGGGGCTACTCCGACGAGAGCGACTTCCAGGCCGAGGGCGCGGACGGCGCGGACGCCCTGCTGGCCTCGTTCGACACGGATGAAGTCGGCGATGAGGGCCCGACGCGCGAGCTGGACCATGCGGCGCTGCGCGTGTTCTCCGGGGAGAGCTCCTTCGAGTCCGCGGCGCCGCGCTACGCGCAGCGGCTCGGCTCGCAGCTGCCCTCCTCGCTGGGAGCGCCGCGCGACTTCGGCAACGGCGTGGAGCAGGCGTCGCGGCGCGCCGGTGCGGGCGTGCCGGATGCGTCCGACATCCTCTCGCCGGACGAGGCGGCGTGGGAGCTGCAGAACCTGGACACCTCTTCGCCGGGCGTGGACGCCCCGGAGGATCTGCTCTCCATGATGGGGACGCCTGCCTCCTCGGTGCGGGTGGACCCTCGGGACCTGGATTTGGATTGGTTCGAGGAAGGCGTCCCAGCCATCGACGGGGCAACGCCGGAGGGCGGCGCGGTGGAGGGCCTGACGGCGGCGCGGTATGCGTCCGGGGAGCTGATGGATGCGTCCGTGCGGCCCGCGGGCCCGGACGAGTTCCTCGCGGACCTGAGCGATTTGGGCGACCTGGTTCCGCTGGCTCCGGACGACGAGGAGCCCGGCCCGGCGGACGCGGCCCTGGCGGGAGTGCTCGGCTCGCTCGCGGCCAACCCCGTCGCGGCCAGTGTCCCGGTGAGCGCGGCACTCGGAGCCCAGAGCGTGGACGTGGTCGCGGACGCCGTGGAGCTCCAGCCCGACGCCCAGCCGGCCGAGCCCGCCTCCGTGATTGTCGAGCCGCAGTTGGAGCAGCTCGCGATGGCGGGTGACAGCTTCGTGGAGCAGCCCGGGTCCACTCCGTCCGGCACGGAGCAGGCCTCTCCCACGGCCGAGGTCCTCGCGGATCAGCCGTGAGCCGTGCCCCGTCGAGCGGCAGACGTCCGCGGCTTCGCGGGGGCTCGACTCAGGGGCGCTTCTCCTCGTCGAACGTCTGGTCGAGCATGCGCTGCGCCTCGTCGACGTCGCGCGTGTACTCATCCAGGTAGCGCCGGCGCTCCTCGCTCACCCACTCCGCGGGAGAGAAGGACGCCGGTGGGTACTCGTTCGTGGTGTGGACGTAGCCCCGCATCGTGGTCATCAGCTCGCGGTCCGGGTCTCCTGACTCCTTGAGCAGGAAGCCCTCCACGTCGCGCAGCTTCAGGGGGAAGGTGGGGACTTCATCGAGGACGAGCTTGCCGAAGACGGTGAGCTTCACCTCCTGCGGCCCCTCCTTCAGCTCCTCGTTGAAGGAGACATGCGCGAAGGGCTCGCCGCCCTCGTCGTCGATGCGGCCTGCCACGACGTACCGCCCCGCCTTCCTCACGTTGATGCCCAGGTAGAGCCCCAGCGAGCCGTCCGCCAGCACCTCGCGCACCTTGCCCGTGAAGGCCGCTGGCGGCGAAGGCGTGTAGAGGATGTCCAGGAACGCCGTGCCCTCCGCCTTGTCCGAGCGCACCCGCACGTCCACGCGCAGCGTGCCCGAGTACAGCGGGAAGCCCTGCTTCGATGGCTGGAACCGGCCCGTGAAGATGCCATCTCCCGCCAGCGCGTCCCCTCCGGCGCCATCATCCGTGAAGGCCACGGGCACCGCGGGCACCGCCCCCGCGCCCGGCATGTGCTCGGCTTCATGCGCGGACGCGGACAGCACCTGACAGGGCCTCGGCTGGCGCTGCGAGTCCTCGCACGAGACGAAGAAGTGCACGGCCTCGTCACGAACCACGAAGACGCGGTCCTGCTTCAGCCGCAGCTGCACGTCCGCGTGCTCGCGACTCAGCGGACGCGTGCGCTCCGGCTCCGCGAGCACCACCTGGTCCGGGTGCTCCCGGATGGAGCGGGACTGCGGCGGATAGCGCGTCGCGGACACGTAGGACTCCAGCGTCCGCTTCGCCCGCTCCAGCCGCTCCGCCCACAACTCGCGGCGCTCCAGCCGCTCGCGCTGCTCGGGGCTCAGCACGGACACCCGCATGTCCTCCGTGCCCGGCGACGAGCGCCGCTCCAGCGCCGCGCCGCTCCCGAAGGCCGACTTCGAAGGGGCCTCTCCAAGAGCGCGCTTCGGGTCCTCCGCCAGCGCGGGAGGCTCATTGGAAACCTCCTCGTCGCCGGCCCCGCCGCGCCAGCTCCACCACCCCACCCCCGCGACGACCAGGGCAATCACCAGGAAGCCCCACCCGAGACGGCGCGGGCGGGAGACAGGAGCGGGGGCGGAGCTGTTGGGCGTCATGGAGGGGTGCTTCAGTAGGCGAACTTCACCACGTCCTCGCGGACCTTGGCGACGATGCCACCCCAGTTGCCGTTGGCGTAGTGGTTGAAAGCCTCGCCGTCATCGCGCAGCGACACGGTGTGGAAGCTCCACTTCGCGCGGCCGTCGCTGGTGTTCGCGGTGCCGGTGTTCAGCGTGCCGCCGCAGAACCAGTTACCCGGGTTGCACTGCGAGCTGCCGGAGCCGCCCGACACGCCGCCCGTGGAGTGGTAGGAGACCACCTCGTCGTCCTGCCCGGGGAGGATGCCCGAGTAGAGCGTGCCCTTCGCGCCCGCGAACATGTAGAACCAGACGTTGCGCGTGGTGTTGTGGTTGTAGAGGGCGCGCGCGGTGGTGGTGACCAGGTCCTTCACCAGCGGCTCGTTCACCGCCCACTCGCCCACGTCCGCCAGCTCGCTGCCGCCGCCGGCGCCGGACGCGACGTTCACCCACTTGATGTTCCAGCCCGTCTGCGTGCTGCCGTCGGTGTTGCCACACACGCCGCTGGCGTTGGGCGTCGCGTTCTTCTTGCTGCGCGCCGAGCCGCCGTACATCGACAGCGCGTAGCCAATCTGCAAATCGCCCGCGCTGTGCACGGCGATGTAGCACCAGTTGTTTCCGGTACAGAAGCAGTCCAGGGCGTCGCGCACGCGCGCGTTCTGGTTGCCGACGCTCTCCTTGCCGTTCCAGTTCACGGCCTTCTTGTTCACGCCCGCCGCGGTGCCCGCCGGGCCCCAGTAGCTGAAGTCGCCGTAGTTCCCGGCCTGCGTACCGCCGCCGTTCCGACCATGAATCCACAGCGTGTAATTGGTGGCGGCAGCCTGCGTGCCAACCAACAGCGTGGCCGCGGCAATCGCCGTACCCATCAGCTTCTTCATCGTGAACGCCTCCGCTCGGGAGTAGGGGGTGCTGCCCTCGCCAGGCGGGGGACCGGGCGAGGAAGCAGCCACTCTAGAGGCTCGGACTGTAAAAGGTCGAGATCACGGAAACCGGGAAGCCAATGCAAGACCTGACGCAACGCGTCGCCCTCTGAAACAGAGCTTCACAGCGGCCCGGGACTGTCACGCGCCCGGCTCACCGGGTGTCGCTGACGAAACGCTCCAGCCGTGTCAGGGCCTCGGGGAGGCTCGTGCGGCCCAACCCCAGACGGAAGTGATTGCCTGGGAAGTCGTAGACATCACCGGGCAGCAACAACACACCTTCGCGTTGCACGAGCGCGTCGGTGAACCGGGCCACGTGTTGCTCTCGCAAGAGGCGCGGGAAGGCCACGCTGCCGGCGCGCGGACGCACCCAGTGGAAGGTGTCGGTGTGGCGCGCGAAGAACGCGTCCAGCAAGGCCAGGTTGGAGGCAAGCAGCGCGCGGCTTCGCGCCAGCACCCGCTCCTTCGCGCGCAGGGCGATGAGGGCGAGCACCTCGCTGGGGGCGCTGTTGCAGATGGTGGTGTAGTCCTTGTACGCCATGCACCGGCGCAGCACGTCCTCGTCGCGACAGGCGAGCCACCCCACGCGCAGCCCCGCGAGGCCGAACGCCTTGGACATGACGCCCAGGCTGAAGGCGCGCGGGGACAGCTCGACGGCGGCGGGGAGCAGGTCCTTCGCGTCGTGCTCCAGCAGCCGGTACACCTCGTCGGACAAGAGGTAGATGCCGCGCTCGTCGCAGAGCGCGCACAGCGCCTGGAAGGTCTTCACGTCCGGCAGCGCGCCGGTGGGGTTGTGGGGGAAGTTCACCACGATGATTCGCGTCTGGGGCTTGAGCGCGGCGCGCAGGGCGTCCAGGTCCAACGCCCAGCCGGTCTCCTCGCGCAGCGGCAGCAGCGTCACGTCCGCGCCGGTGGCGCGCGCCACTTCGTGCAGGGACTGATAGCCCGGCCAGGTGACGACGGCGTGGTCGCCCGGGCCCAGCAGCACGTTCATCAGGATGAAGACGGCCTCCTGCGCGCCGGCGAAGGTCAGCACCTGCTCGGGCGCCAGTCCCTGGTAGAGCGCCGCGATGGCCTGTCGCAGCGCGGGCAGGCCGGGGGCCTCGGTGTAGCCGAGCGTCAGCGCCTCCCAGCGGGCCAGGGCGTCCGGGTCCGCGAGCGCCAGGAGCTCCTTGAGCTTCCAGCCCTCGATGTCCGAGGAGCACAACGTGTAGGGCGCGGCGAACTCCCAGCGCGCGAAGTACCGCTCCAGCTTGAAGTCAGGGATGCGCATGAAGCGACTGTCTGCCTTCTTGGCCGCCGTCCGTCCAGCGCCACCCGCCCCGTGCGTCCTCCTCCGGGCAGGCAGTCGACACCCCGGTGCGAGCCCTGGAGGACTCCGCTGGATGCATAGCTTGAGGGGCGACCTTCAGACCCAGGCCCATCTCGCGGGAGCCCCTATGCCCACGCCCACGCAGGACAATCACTACCTCACGCTGCTGGACCCGGATGGAGGGTGGATCAACGCCCCCGTCCATGTCTCGGAGCTCGACGGGCTGCCCGTCCTCCTCTACTTCTTCTCCATGACCTCGGACGACCACGCCCGGGACTTCGCGGCGCTCCAGCGCTTCCTCGAGGAGTTTGGCCCCCGGGGCCTCAAGGTCATCGGCGTGGACGTCACCCACTCCGCCAAGGAGCTGCGCGACACCAACGCGGTGGAGGCCTTCGCGCGCGAGCAGGGCCTCCTCTTTCCCATCGCGGTGGATGACGGCTCCATGGCCCAGGCGTACGGCGTGACGAAGACGCCCACGTGGCTCGTGTTCGATGCCGACCGCCGTCATCACCACTTCAGCGGAAAGAACTCGGCCCGACAGGTGCGCCCCGCCCTGGAGCGCTTCACCCAGTACGACAGCTCGGCCGGCGCTCCCGCGCCCTGACGCTGCACTCATTGGAGGACCCTCACATGGCTGACTGGCGCAAGGACAAGCAGGCCTCCCGCCTCACCCTGGGCACGCTGACGGCGGCGGGCATCGGCGCGACGCTCGGGCTGCGCAAGGTGCTGCGGCGCGCCCGCTACTCGTTCAACGGGCGCACGGTGCTCATCACCGGGGGTTCGCGCGGCCTGGGGCTGGTGCTCGCCCGCGAGCTGGTGAAGCAGGGCGCGCGCGTGGCGCTCTGTGGCCGCGACGAGACTTCCCTGGAGCGGGCGCGCGAGGAGCTGGAGCGCGACGGCGCCCAGGTGCTCGCCCTGCCCTGCGACGTGAGGGACCCGGTGCAGGTGGAGGCCACGGTGAGCGCGGTGCACGAGCGCTGGGGCGCGGTGGACGTGCTCATCAACAACGCGGGCATCATCACGGTGGGGCCGCTGGAGTCCATGACGGTGGAGGACTTCCAGGACGCGCTGGACACGCACCTGTGGGGCGCCCTGTACACGACGCTCGCGGTGCTGCCGGAGATGAAGCAGCGGGGCGAGGGGCGCATCGTCAACATCGCCTCCGTGGGCGGCAAGCTCAGCGTCCCGCACCTCCTGCCCTACTCCGCCAGCAAGTTCGCGCTGGTGGGCCTGTCGGACGGCCTGCGCGCGGAGCTGCGTCAGGACGGAATCCGGGTCACCACCGTGTGCCCGGGGTTGATGCGCACGGGCAGCCATCGC
The DNA here is from genome assembly GCF_024198215.1 of Myxococcus qinghaiensis. Classification (GTDB taxonomy): domain Bacteria; phylum Myxococcota; class Myxococcia; order Myxococcales; family Myxococcaceae; genus Myxococcus; species Myxococcus qinghaiensis. The sequence continues at coordinate 371,235 of NZ_JAKCFA010000004.1, read as the reverse complement.
AACGCGCGCTTCAAGGGCCAGAACGAGGCGGAGTACGCGTGGTTCGCCGTGGGCGACTCGCTCCCCGGGCTCTCGGCCAGCGCCGAGCGCGCCGCGCGCCTGATTCTAGACGCCTGCCGCCGGGGCGACGCGGAGCTGCTGGTGGGCCTGGCCGCGAAAGTGGGCGCGGTGGGGCGGGTGCTCGCGCCCGAATTGACGGCGGCGCTGCTCGCCTGGGCCAACCGGCTGATGCCCCAGAACAGCAACCCGGACTCGCACACCGGCGCCCAGAGCGAGACGCCCCTCACCCGCTCCTGGCTCACGGAGCTGTCACGCCGCGCGGCGGAGCGGAACAACGAGCTGGACGTCCCGCTCCACTAGGCCCGCACGCGCTCAGTCCTGCGCCATCTCCATGGCCCAGTGGCCTCGGTGCTCGTACGCCAGGGCCAACTGCTCACGCAGGGAGGCAATCATCTTCGTGTTGCCCTCCTGCTCGTAGCCCTTGAGCGCCTCCTCGCAGCCCGGCACGCGCGCAAGGAACTCCTTGAGCGAGTCCACCGTCAGCGCCTTCACGTACATCCCGTACCCCAGCTTCTCCAGATACAGGGCGTTGATGATCTGCTCGAACTGGCCCTCCAGCGGGATGCTGAGCATGGGCTTCTTCAAGTAGACGGCCTCGCTCATCAGCGTGAAACCGCCGCTGGCCACCACGCCGCGCGCCGTGCGCAAATCGTCGATGAAGCCCTTCTCGCTGAAGGGCCGGTACGTGAGGTTGCCGTCCACCAGGTCCTCGGTGATGTCGCGGCGCAGGCCGTACACCCGGCAGGGGATGCCCGCCGCCTTGAGGATGTCCGGCAGCGCCGTGTTCGTCGTGGACGTCTGGTACACGAGCAGGTGCTCACCCGGCTCCGACTTCGCCTCGATGATTTCCGGCCGCAGAATCGACGGGGCCAGCGTGGTGCGCCGCTTGCGCGTCGGCGGATAGAAGAACGTGGTGACGAGGTAGTGGAAGGCGCCCGGCAGCTTCGCTTTGACAATCGCGCGCGACGTCTCGTAGCTGTCCTCGTACCCGGCCAGGAGCGCGGGCTCGTGCTGACAGCGGTTGATGACCTGCATGTTGTCCACGCTGATGACCGGCAGCCGGTGCGTCTTGGCGAACAGGTAGCTGAACGACTCGAAGTCGCTGACGACGACGTCCGGCTTGAAGTCGCCCACCAGCTCGAAGTACTGGCGCACGTTCTGCGGGAAGCCCTTCACCGCGCCCGTGAGGTTCTGCAACACCGTCTGCCACTTCTTCACGGAGTTGCCTTCGTACGCCAGCGTCAGGCCCCAGATGCCATGCACGTTCTGGAAGCGCTTGGCCAGGTAGTCCTGCGCCCGGCCGGAGACGACGATGTGGACCTCGTGCTCCTTCGTGAGCGCCTCGAGCAGCACCCGGGAGCGCGTCGCATGGCCCATGCCTTCGCCGACGACACCGTAGAGGATTCGCATGCCGGGAAGCATACGTCGCCTGCCCGCCCCCCGTTGAGCCCGCCCCTCCCCCGCGGCTATAGCTACCCACCCACCATGCCCTCCCCTCCGCCGTCGCCCCCGAAGCCCTCCCTCTTGCGCGCCGCCGCACTGGGGCTCGCGGGCGGCATGTTCCTGGGGGGGCTGGGGCTGCTCGCCGCCGGCCTCAAGGGGACCTTCGGCACCCTGGACTGCACCCAGCTCTCCGGCCCCGAGTGCGAGCTGCTCCAGCAGGCCAGCCACGAGATGGGCCGCTTCCAGACGCGCTTCGGCGGCGCGCTGGTGGCCCTGGCCGCCGCCCTCTTCGTCCTGGTGCGGCGGCGCACGCCCGCTCCTCCCGAAGCGCCCTGACGCCCTCGGAGGCCCCCCACCACACGGGGCCCCCCACCTTCCTCTGCCCGACAGCCCGCCAACCCGAGGGGTTAGCGCATTTGGCGGAGTGACGTAGGAAGGCTAATTAGTAGTGGCCTGGCCATTAGGTTGGGAGTAGGAGCGGCCCATGCAGCTCGAGTCCCTGAAGATGTTCTGTGACGTGGTGGAAACCGGCTCCTTCTCGCGAGCGGCCCAGCTCAACCACGTGACGCAGTCGGCGGTCAGCCAGCAGATTCGCGCGCTGGAGAACCGCTATGAGCAGAAGCTCCTGTCGCGCAGCGCCCGGCAGGTGACGCCGACGCCCGCGGGCGAGCGGCTGTTCCGTGGGTGCAAGGAGATTCTCGCGCGCTTCGCGGAAGTGGAGCAGGAGATTCGCGAGCAGGCCACGGAGGTCGCCGGCACCAGCACCGTGTCCACCATCTACTCGGTGGGTCTGCACGAGCTGAACGCCGTGCAGAAGCAGCTGCTCAAGGCGCACCCCAAGGTGAACATGCGGCTGAACTACCGCCGCAATGACCAGGTCTACGACGACGTGATTCTGGGCGCGGCGGAGATTGGCATCGTCGCCTATCCGCAGCCGCGCGCGGGCGTGGACATCCTCCCGTTCCGCGACGACAAGCTCGCCATCGTCTGCGCCCCCAACCACTCCTTCGCCAGCAAGCAGAAGGTGAGCCTCACCGCGCTGTCCGGCGTGCCCTTCATCGCGTTCGACCGCGAGGCGCCCACGCGCAAGGCGTTGGACAGGCTCTTCCGCGAGAAGAACATCGACATCAACCCGGTGATGGAGATGGACAACGTGGAGACCATCAAGCGGGCGGTGGAGATGGGCCTGGGCGTCGCCATCCTCCCCGTGTCCACGGCGCAGAGCGAGGTGAAGGCCGGCTCGCTGGTGGCCAAGCCCTTCGCCGAAGGGCCCGTGTCGCGCCCCATCGGCCTGCTCATCCGCAAGGGCAAGTACCTGGACCGCGCCTCGGCGGCGGTGTTGGAGGCGTTCAAGGCCGCCGCCACCATGCCTGTCGCCGAGGACGCGTAGTCGTCAGGAGTCGCTAGTACATCTTCCGGAGGCGCGCGGCGAAGAACCCGTCGAAGCCCTCCGGACCTGGCAGGGTCCTCAAGTACGCCTGGGTGAGCGGCAGCTTGAGGCCCGGCAGCACGGGCGGCTCGGCCGTCCACTCCGGGTGGCTGCGCAGGAACATCTCCACCTGGTCCTGTCCCTCCTGCGGCTCCAGCGTGCACACCGCGTAGACGAGCAGTCCGCCCGCGGGCACCGCCTCCTGGCAGTTCTCCAGGATGCGCCGCTGGAGCGTGGCCAGCCGGGACACGTCCTCCTCCTTGCGGCGGTAGCGCAGCTCCGGGTGTCTGCGCAGCGTGCCCAGCCCCGAGCACGGTGCGTCTACCAGCATCGCGTGGAACTCGCCCCATGCTTCAGGGAAGGGCTCCGTGGCGTCGTGCGCGTAGGCCTTCAGCCGCGACGTCAGGCCCAGGCGCTTCACCTCCGACTCAATCTTGCGCAGCTTGTGGGCGTGCAGGTCCACGGCGACGACGTCGTGTGACTGCGCCTGGTGACAGGACTTGCCGCCGGGCGCCGCGCAGACGTCGAGCACGCGCGCGTTGTCGGGGATGGCTCCGTACACGCCGACGAGCTGGGCGGCCTCGTCCTGCACCTGCCACAGCCCCTCCGAGTAGCCGTACACGTCCTCGATGCGGCCCACCGGCGGCAGGATGATGCCCACCGGCGAAATCGTGGCGGCCTTCGCGTCCACGCCCACTTCCTGCAACTGGGTGAGCAGCGCGTCGCGCGTCACCTTGGACGTGTTGGCGCGAATGACGACGGGCGGGGACTGGTTGTCCGCCACCAGCATGGACTCGGCGCGCTCGCGGCCGAACTGGCGCAGCCAGCGCTCCACCAGCCACTGCGGATGACTCTCCCGCACGGACAGGTGGTGGGCGACGTCCGTGGGCGAGGGCAGCGGCGGGGCGGGCAGATCCGCGAGCTTGCGGAGGATGGCGTTGGTGAAGCCGGCGGCGCGGGCGAGCCCCACTTCCTTCAGGGCCTGCACCGTCTCCGCCACGGCGGCGCGCGCGGGCACGCGGGTGTGGAATATCTGGTACGCGCCGATGCGCAGGGCCGCCAGCACGCGGTCCTCCATGGCTTCCAGCTTGCGGTCGGCGAAGCGGGTGATGGCGTAGTCCAGCGCGAGCTGCCGGCGCGTGGTGCCGTACGCCAGCTCCGTGGCGAGCCCCGCGTCGCGCGGGTCCTTGGGAGGTGACTCCGACAACATCGTGTCGAGCACCACGTTGAGATAGGCGTCCGTTGCTCGGACGCGCGCCAACACGAGGATGGCGAGTGCGCGGGGATTCATCCTTCGTCGAGCCGAGTCATCAGGTCCACGAGCTGCTCATCCGAGAGCTTCGTCGCGGGGAGGTGGGACAGCGTGAGGCGCTGGAGACTGTCCTCCAGCAAATCCCCCGAATCATTCTCGACGGGCGAGCCGCCTTGGAGGGCCTCGTAGCGCGAGCGCGCCCAGGTGGACAGCTCGGAAGCGGTGAGCTTTCCGGCGAGCCGGTCCGAAATCTTCTGGCGCACCAGCATCCGCGTGAGCAGGTCCGTCGTCGACGCCACCGACTTGGAACCGCGCCCCAACGTCTTGCCAGACCTGGAGGACTCCGAGTCCTCGGACTTCGCGGCGGACGGCTTGCGTCCAATCGACTTGCCGGAGGAGTTGGAGGCACCCTGCCCCGACGGGAGCGCCAGCGGCTTCGCGGGGACTCGCACGAGCGCGCCCCCTGTCTCGGCGGCGCCCTTGCGCCCTATCGACTTGCCGGAGGACGAGGAGGACTTCGCCGCCGCCGGGCTGTCGCCCTCCTGCTTGCGGCCCAGGGACTTCTTCGGCTCCGGCTTGCCGGGGGTGAAGACGCCGCTGGCGAAGGTGTCCAGCGCCTCCAGGTAGGGCTCGAAGCCGCCGCTGGCGCCGTGCACCTGGAGGACACACGCCTCCCCGACGACGGACTCGCGGGCCGGGGGACGCAGCAGCACTTCGATGGCGGGCAGGCCCACCGCCTCCAGCGCCTCTTTCAGGGCGTACGAGCCGAAGAGGCCCGCGGGGTTGATGAGGATTCCCTCCACCGCCTCGCGCTCGGCGGCGAGCGTGTCCAGCAACACGCCCTCGTGGTTGGACTGGACGACTTTCAGCGTCAGTCCCAATTCCTTGGCCCGCGCGCGCAGCGCGACGTCCAGGTCCGACAACCCCCGCGTGCCATCGCGCACACCCAGCAGGTTCAGGTTCGGCCCATGCAACACCAGCAGTCTCATGCCCATCCGCCTGTACTCGAAAAAGCGCGTCCCGTCCGCGACATATCCCCTACGTGCCGAACGGCTGGCTGCCCACGACCAGCTTGTGGCCCATGAGGAACTCCGCCGCCTTCATCACCCGCTTGCCCTCTGGCTGGATGTCCAGCAGCACGAGCGAGCCCTCGCCGCACGCCACCTCCAGCCCCTCCGGCCCCGCCGCCAGCACCGTGCCCGGCGTGCCCTGCCCTTCCGCCACGCGCACGCGGTGCACCTTCACCAGCTTGCCGCCCAGCGTGGTGAACGCCCCGGGCCACGGCGTGAAGGCGCGCAGCCGCCGCTCCAGCGCGACGGCGGGACGGTTGAAGTCCAGCTTCCCCTCGTCCTTCTCGATGATGGGCGCCAACACCATGCCCTCGGAGGGCTGGGGCACGGGCTTCAGCTCACCGCTGAGGTACGCCGGCAGCGACTCGCGCAGCAGCTCTCCGCCGAGCGCCGCGAGCTTCGGGTACATGGTCGCGCTCGTGTCCTCGGGGCCGATGGGCAGCCGCTTCATCGCGAGCATGGGGCCGGTGTCCAGGCCCTCGTCCATCACCATCAGCGTGACGCCCGTCTCCGTGTCGCCGTACGCAATCGACCATTGAATCGGCGCGGCGCCCCGGAAGCGCGGCAGGAGCGAGCCGTGCACGTTGACGCAGCCCTTCTTGGGCAGGTCGAGGAGGTCCTTGGGGAGGATGCGGCCGTAGGCCGTCACCACGCACACGTCGGGCTCGAAGCGGCGCAGCTCCTCGGCGAACGGGGGCGTGCGCAGCTTGACGGGCTGGAAGACGGGCACGCCTCGCGCCAGCGCCAGCTCCTTCACGGGCGGCGCCGTCAGCGTGTTGCCCCGGCCCTTGGGCTTGTCTGGCTGGGTGACGACGGCCACGACTTCGCCCAAGTCGAAGCAGGCTTCGAGCGAGGACACGGCGAAGTCGGGCGTGCCCATGAAGATGATGCGGGGTCTGCTCATGGTGTTGCGGTTCTCCTGCGGCGACGCTTCAAGCCACGGACTTGAAGGTGCCCCCGGTGGGATTGTCCACTGCTTGACGTTTGCGCGTGTGCAGCTGGTTCAGCGTCTCCAGCGCCTCGCGGGCCTCGGGGGTGGTGGCCACGGGCTTGAGCGCGGCCAGCGCCACCTCCAGGGCGTACGCCTCGTCGGCCTCGCGCTGGCGGATGCGGTCCACCGCCTCGCTGAACCGGTCGAAGAAGCGCTTCAGCTCATCCTTCTTCCGCAGCGGGCGCAGGCGGGGATAGCGCCCGGCGGCCAGCGCCGCGACATAGAGGCTCATCACGTGCACGGGGCCCGCGACGCGGTGGGTGAAGAGCAGCCCGAACAGGCCCAGCAGCACGCCCATCCCCGTGGAGCCCAACGCGGTGAGCCATAGGAGCGATTGCCCGCCGTCCACTCCCGAGCTCACGGAGGAGACGTGGAGGCGGTGGGCCAGCAGTCCGAACACCCCCAGGCTGCCCGCGCCCATGCCGGCCAGCAGAAGGATGTACTTGAGCTGGAACTCCCGGTCGAGCAGGTACGTCCGGCGGGTGTAGCCCGGGCGCGACGCATTGTGAGTGTCGTCGGACATGTCGTTGACCAGCGTACCCCAGGTGACCTGGGCGATTTGCTTCCTTCGTGACAGGAGGTTTACGACGGAGGTCAGGACAACCCCGCAGATGTCCAGGAGCCTGCATGAGCCGCCCCATCGCAGCGTGGTGTGTTGCCGCAGCAATCCTCTGTCTCACCGGGTGCAAGTCGGACCCCAACACGCCCGAGTACTGGCAGGGGACGCTGCAACAGACGCGGCGCGCCGAGGACCGGGTCCGGCTCATCGAGGCGATGCGCACGAAGACGAAGGTGAACGAGTCGTTCCTGCCCATGCTGCACGAGGCGCTGGGACAGGAGCGCAAGCCGGAGGTGAAGGCGGCGCTGGCCCGGGCGATTGGCGACGTGCACCACGCCTCGTCGGTGGAGCCGCTGTCCGCGGCCATCGACCCGGCGGCGGGAGACATGTCCGCGCAGCTGGCCAACAAGGCGATGGTGACGGCGCTCGGCACGATTGGCGACGTCCGCGCGGTGCCCGCGCTGGTACCTCTGCTGCGCGCGAAGGACACCTACGCGCGCATCGAGGCCATCCAAGTACTCGGGGCGATGAAGGCGAAGGAGGCGGTGGAGCCGCTCATCGCGCTGGCCACGGACGAGGGCGTGGAGCCCTTCCTCAACAAGAAGGCCATCGAGGCGCTGGGCCACATCGGTGACGGCCGCGCGGCGCCCGCGCTCATCCGGATGCTGACGAAGGAGCGCAAGGGCAAGTCCTTCTACGTGGAGAGCAGCTTCGCGCTGTACCAGCTGGGCCAGCCCGCTGCGGATGCGCTGCTGCCGGCGTTGGAGGGGCGCGACTCGGAGCTGCTCGCCTGGGCGAAGACGAACGGCGTCAACCCGGCCAGCTACCCCATGAAGGCGGCGACGGTGCTGGGCGACCTGCGCGAGAAGCGCGCGGTGGAGCCGCTGCTCAAGCTGCTGACCTTCTCTCACTCGGACGTGCAGATTCAGTCGCTGGTGCGGATGCAGGCGGCGGACGCGCTGGGACGACTGCGGGCGCCGGAGGCGGTGAAGCCGCTGTCCACGCTGGTGCTGGAGACGGACCCGACGGTGCGTGACGCGTACGTGCGCGCGCTGGTGCGCCTGGGTGGACGCGACGCGCTGCCCGCGCTGGAGAAGGCGGCGGGCACCGGGGACTGGTACTCGCGTGAAATCGCGGTGAAGGGCCTGGCCATGCTGGGTGACGCGCGCGAGCAGCCGCTGCTCCAGAAGCTTGCCGCGGCCGAGCCCGCGCGCACGGCGGCGGACTGCAAGGCGACGGGCGAGGAAGGCTGCGAGGACGCGGCGGCGCTGGGCAAGAAGCGCGCGGACACCGTGACGGGACACGCGGCGTTGCTGGAGGCGGGCCAGGCGTGCGCGGGCGACGCGGGCTGCTGGGTGAAGCGCATGGACAAGGCGAACAAGCCGATGCTGGAGCGCGCGGCGCTGGAAGTGGGCCGCACGGGCACGGGTGAGCATGTGCCTGCGCTCGCGGCGAAGCTCGGGGAGCGCGACACGGAGGTGCGGCTGGCCTTCATCCTCGCGACGGGGTGGCTGCTGGACGGCTCGCAGGACGCGGCGAAGAAGGTCCGCGACACCGCGCTGCCCACGCTGCGCAAGCAGCTTCAGGACGAGCAGGGCGTCACCCAGCTCGCCAGCGTCAACGAAGACCTCCGTCGTCTGCTGATGCGCATCGAGCGCACCTGAGCCGCGCGTAGCAGGAGCGGTGCCTCACGGAGACAACTGGGGCGCCGCGCGCACCGTGGCGTGATGGAGCACGGTGAGCTGGCGCACCACCCGGTCAAGCTGGGTGCGCGACAGCGCGTCCGTGTCCTCCTGCAGCGTCGCCACGGACTTGGGCAGCGGTGACGGTACGCGGCGGTGCTCCACCGCGAGCGCCAGGTCCTCCAGCACGTTCCCCGCGTAGCTCGCGACGGGTGCCAGGTCCTGTCGGCCATGCCACTGGCGGCTCGCGGCCAGCGCTGTCACGGCGGCGCCAAAGCGGCGCGCATACGTGAGCATCGCCATCGCCGGTTCGAGCTGCCGCGATGAACCCCGGTACTCGGTGAGCAGTCGCTGGAACGACGCCTCCGCGGAGAGCAATTGCAAGCCCAGCTTGCGCCGGGCCTCACGCACCTCCGGCTCCGCGTCCGAGCCCGCCGACGCCACGCTCAGCAGGTACGCCCGGTCGGCGCGCAGCGCATTGGCCACCTCCTCCGGAAAACGCACGTGCTCGGGACTGGGCCACAAGAGCCGCGCCCCCACGAGCGCGATGGCACCGCCAATCATCGTGTTGGCGATGCGCACGCCCGCCAGCTCCCAGTCCCCCGTCTGAATCTCCGCCAGCAGCACCAGCGCGGGCGCGAGCAGCACCTGGAAGAACGAGAGGCTCAGCGGCTTCACGGCGATGGCCACCGCGAAGAACACCATGATGGCCACCAGCAACACGGCCGGGTCCCTGACGAGCGCGACGAGCCCCGCCGCCAGCGCGCTCCCCAGCAACGTCCCGCCGGCACGCTGCAACCCGCGCTGGAACGTCATCCCTGAATAGGGCTGGAGCACGACGATGACGGTGATGATGACCCAGTAGCCATGGTCCAACCCCAGCCCCTGCACGAGCGCGGTGGCAATCGCGGCGGTGACACCCAGTCGCAGCGCATGGCGGAAGATGACGGAGTCCGTCCCCAGGTTGTCCCGCACCGGCTCCAGCAACGGGCGGTCCCGCTGCGAGGCGGGATGCGGCCCCATGGGCAGGTCCGACTCGACGGGGCGACCGTCCTCCAGATGGTTGGCCACCTCCAGCAGCGCCTCGGTGTACTCGCGCAACCGGACCAGCAACGCCTCCGCATGCGAGTACGCCGCGCGAGCCGCGTCAGGCAGTCCCCCCTCGGCCACCTGCGCCGCCAGGGCTCGTTTCACACGCTCGGCGCTCCACGTGGAGGGCTCCGACTCGCCCTTCTCCTGCTCCAGGGCCCGCGCGATGTGACGCAAGTCTCGCGCATGCTCCGAGAGCGCGCGCTGCACCTCCGCGCGCAGGGCGTGGTAGCGCGTCTCGCGAGGCGACACCTCCAGCGTCTCCGGCAGCGCCACCAGCAGCGCGAGCACCGCGTCCACGCCCTCCAGCAGCACCAGCAGGTGCTCACCCCGGTCGCTCTCCCCGGCTCGCCCGCGACGGGTGGACGCCAGCACGCCGCGAGCCTCCTCCAGCGACTGGCGCACGCGAGACTCCCAGTCGACGACCTCCACCAGGTTGGGCGGCGCGGTGGGCCCTTCGAGCGGCCACTTCCCCACTTCCTCCGCGCGACTCGCCAGCTCGCGATAACAGCGGGCGATGGCGAAGCGCGCGGGGCGATAGGGCCGCAGCGGCCACAACACCAGAGCCAGCATCATCGCCCACAGGCCACCCAGGATGAACAACCCGGAGCGCGACAACGCGGCGACGAAGTCCTGCGCGGGCAGCGCCAGCGACACCACCGTGTAGTTGGCGAGCACCACGCCCATCAACCCCGGCGTGTCTCCATACGAGCGCGCGAAGCCGCAGGCCGTCACCCAGCAGAACGTGAGCAGCACGGCGGCCCACGACGGCAGGTGCAGCGCGGAGACCAACCCCATCACCGCGCCCAGCAGCGTCATGGCGCCCATGGCGACGGCCCTGTCGCGGTAGGGGCCGCCCCGGTCCACGAGCGTGACGAAGAGAGCCGCCATGCCCACCCACGTCGCGGCGGGCAGGTGCTGCGTCGCGGCGACCACCATGGGGACGCCGACCGCGAGCGCGGCGCGGAGGCCCGCTCCCACCGCGGGGCGCGCGGGCTCCAGTCGGACGAACGACTCGACGTGACGCCTGAGCGAGTTCATGGAGCGAAGGAGGTCTCCATGTCACATGGCGCCGTCCTGCTCGCCCGTCCACTCCAGGACTCCAGGGCCCGCGGCGGCGCGGAAGCAGTCGGAGAGCCACGCCGTGGCCAGTCGCCAGGCGGCGGCGAGCGGCCCCGGCTCGGGGAAGCCTCGCGAGGCGCCGTCGAGGAGCTGGAGCCCCTTGCGTGTCTCGGCGGGAAGTCTGTCGAACACGCTCCGGACGAGCGCCACCCGGTCCGCGTCATCGCCCGCGCCGATGAGCAACGTGGGCACCCGCACATCCGCGAGGAGCGCACCGGCCTTGTCGGGCCGTCCCCCCAGCGTCACCACGGCCTGCGCGCCACCGGGCTGATGCGCGGCGGCCACGAGCACGGCGGCCGCCCCCAGGCCCGTGCCGAGGTAGCCCACGGGAAGCAACGAGAGGCTCTCATCTCGCTGGAGCCAGTCGCGAGCCACCTCCAGCCGATGGGCGATGAGCTCCACGTGAGAGCCCTCGCGCAGCGTCCAGTCCTCGGCCATCTCCTCGTCGGCGGTGCGCAGCTCCAGCCACAGCGTGGCCAGTCCGGCCGCATGCAGGGCGCTGTGCAGTCCGCCTCCTGTGGCCTCGGCTCGTGGCATCTCCTCGTCTCCCGCGAGGATGACGAGCCCGGCTGCTCGCTCAGGGACGACGAGCTTGCCCGAGAGCAGGCGTCCGCCCACGGCTACCTCCACGTCACGCTGATGCACGCGCATCGACACGCCTCCCACGGACATGGCAGGCCACCGCCAGGGCCCAGGTCCGCCGGGTAAAGCTGGGACCCGTCCGCGCTTCTGGCAGCACCCTCACCGCTGGTTTCGAGGCAGGCCGGCGAACAGGCGCTCGGCATGTCCCAGGCAACAGCAAGGTGAACGGCCGTTCCCATCGGCTCGTGACAACCATTCCCGAGCGCGAGGGATGACATCAAAAGACAAACATCCCGGACCGCCTGTATTCGGCTGGAAATGAGTTCCTGGACGCCCGGGTAGCACTCCCGCGCGGAACCTTCCGCGCATGGGAGGCAACATGCGTCGAATCATGATGAGCGCTGCACTGATGGTGGGACTGGGCGGAGGCTTCACCGTGGGAGCCAGCCCGCTGTCGGCTGAGTCCGCGGGACCGACCCTCCCGGGCATCTGCAGCAGGAGCTTGTGCCAGCACCAATGCAGCCTGACGGGAGCCACCGGCACCTGCTTCAACGGGATGTGCATCTGCACCATCGACTTCTAGCCCACTGCCGGGCACGGAGGCCGAAGCCAGGGCGTCATCACCGCGCGCCCTGGTGTTGAATCAAGAGGTGACCTGCTTGGGGCGCAGCAGCGCGGTGCCCAGCACGGCTCCGTAGACCACCGCGCTTCCGTGGACCGCGAGCGCGAAGGCGAGCGAGGCGCCGCCATGCAATACGGTCAGCGCGTCCACGGTAGGCATCACCATGCAGGCGAGGACGAAGACGCCCGCGGCCTGTCGCTGTCGGATGGCGACCAGGGCGAACATCGCCAGTGCCAGGCCGAGGTCCCTGCCTGCCTTGACGTACAGCCAGGGGATGACCTCGCTCCCGGAGTCGGGCAGACCGAAGCCCCGGGCCGCGCTTATCGGGTCCAGCGCGGCCCGGAGGCTGAGGAACAGCATGAAGGCGCCCAGCAGCAAGGTGAACAAGGCCGTCGGGGAGTTGAGCTTCCAGGGCAACTGCGTTGGGTTCGGGTTCATGAGGCCTCCAGCTGAAGCGCGGGTGTCGTTCATGGCTTGGAATGTGCCGTGCTGGCCTCGGAGTCGCCATTCACGGATGGCTCAACCTTTTGTCTGAAACGCTCAGGGCGCGAGCGCTGGGGACAGCCCGCTGCTAGCGTCGAGGGCATGGACCTCTCGCATGCTTCCGACCTGCTGGGGCAGATTCTCGAGCGAACCCGTCTGCGAGGGCAGCTCTACTGCCGCACCGTGGCGCGGGCTCCCTGGGGGCTGCGCTTTGCTCCCACGGCCACGGCGACCGTGCACATGGTCATCGCGGGCGCATGTCACCTCACGCAGGGCCGGGACGCCGTCGCGCTGGGACCTGGTGATGTCGTGCTGCTACCGCGCGGCGACGGGCATGCCGTGGCGGACTCGCCCCGCAGTCCCAAGATGAAGGTGGAGGAGTGGCTGGCGACACGTGGGGAAGGGGCCTCCTCGTATGTACTGGGCGGAGCCGGTGTGGAGTCGCGGGTGCTCTGTGGCTTCTTCGCGTTCGACGAGCCGGGGGCGCATCCCGTGTTGCGGCTGCTTCCCGAGCGGGTCCACCTGCGGGGAGCTTCCGAGGACGCGCGTGCACTGTTGCCCACGGTGTCGCTGCTCGAACGGGAGTACGAGCGGGGGGAGAGGGGCGCCTCGGTCATCATCTCCCGGTTGCTCGACATCCTCCTGGTGCAGGTGCTTCGTGCCTGGGCGGACGCGCAGCCACCGGGTGGAGCGGGCTGGTTGGGGGCGCTCGGTGACCGGACGCTCGCCAGCGCCCTGGGCTGGATGCACGCGGAGCCGGGGCGGAGTTGGACCGTGAGCGAGCTGGCGCGGCGCTCGGGGACCTCCAGGGCGACGCTCGCGCGGCGCTTCGCGAGCGAGGTGGGCGTGGCGCCTCATGAGTACCTCACGCGGCTTCGGATGCAGGAGGCCGCGCACGCGTTGCGTGAAGGACAGGACGGGCTCGCGGCCATCGCGGGCCGCGTGGGTTACGAGTCCGAGTTCGCCTTCAATCGGGCTTTCCGACGGGAGATGGGAGTCCCTCCCGGCGAGTACCGGCGCAAGGCGCGTGAGGGCTAGAGTCCCTCTCTTCCGTGGACACCCCCGATGTCATGGAAGGATGTTCGATGTCGAGGAACGCTCAACTGCTGCCCAGGGTGCGGTTGATGGATTGGTGAGCCATGGCCGAGATAACGGATATCGCGACGCAGGTTCGGCAGCACTGGCTGAAGCGGTACATGGACGTCCAGCCAGTCGTGATGAAGGAGCTCGTGGACGCCTGGCGGTCCCTTCCTGGAGTCCTCCCGGAAGAATACGAGGCGTTCCTCCGCATCGCCGGGCTTCCAACGGATTCTGATTCCCGGGGGTTTCGTTTCTGGTTGCCCGAGGAACTTCGCGCGACCGCCGACGTGCTGCGGGACGCCGGGTACGGCTGCAACGCCACGGAGGCGTCGGTCATCTTCGCCGACTACCTTCATCAATCGTGGTGGTACGCGCTGTGGGTTTCAGGGCCTTGGAGGGGATACGTGTCCCTCGTCTTGGGCACCAGGAACGGCGACGATCCCCGATTTCCGCTGGGGACCCTGGAGGAGTTCCTGCTGGGGTACATCAACGACGACGATGATGTTCTCTGTCGGCGGATGCCGGAGAAAGGCGCGGAGCACTGACGTAGAGGCCAAGCCCATGTCTTGCGTTGTCCCCTACCCCGCCTCGCGCTCCGGCCCGTAGTCCTCCGCGTCGTCCGGGAACGGCGCGGGCGCCTCATCCTGGAACGAGCTGGGCAGCAGGCTGAACGGCAACACCTTGGCGAGCGCGGCCAGCAACAGGAATCCCCCAGGCGCCGCGAAGATGGCGAGCGCCGGAATCGCCTTGGCCACGTCGATGAGCTGCGCGCGCATGCGGTGCCGCTCGTCCTCCGTGAGCTTCTGCCGCCGCGCCAGCTTCGTCACCAGCACCGCCAGGTCGCCCGTCTCGCGGACCTCCTGCATCAGCCGGTAGAAGTTCTTCTCCAGCGTCTCCTGCATGCCGGCGACCATGTCGTCGCCCATGGCGCTCGCCGCGTCCCTCACGGTGAACACGTCGACGATGGAGCGGTGGCGCGCGTAGAACTCCGCCATCTCCAGCTCCAGCCGCCGCAGCTCCTCCTTCGGCACATGCAGCGCGTCCGCCAGCTCGTCGATGAAGGCCCGCTCGCGCCGCGTGCGCCGCCCGTCCACCAGCGCCGCCAGCAGCGTCTGCTCCAGCAGGAAGTGCCGCATGTCCACGCTGCGCACCTGGCGCACCACGTCCCGCACGGAGCGCCGTCGCTCGAAAGACTGCTTCACCGCCACCTTCAGCTCGGACGCCATCGCCGCCGGCAGCCTCAGGTCCTCCACCTGCTTGAGGATGGCCCGCCGCGCGGGAGTGCCCGGCTGCCGGTCCACGCACGCCAGCCCCGTCAGCACATCCACCAGCAGCGCCTTCTGCTTCGCCGCGAAGTCCGAGCGCCGCCGCACCTGCTCCTTCAACAGCCGCCCGCTGGCGAAGTAGTCGATGGCCTGCCGACAGAACAACTGCGCATCCGCGTACTGCGCGCCGTTGTGCAACACCAACCCATACACCGGGTCCCCAGCCAGCGTGGGCTCGCGCTTGCGCAGCGCCGCCTCCACCTTCGCCGTCTGCCGCTTCGTCACCGGCTTGCCCGCCGCGAGCTGCTCGGCCAGCGTCGACGCCAGCTCCAGCTCCCCCGATAGCACCGAGAAGAGGACCAGGAGCTGCTCGCCCCGAGGCCCGGTCGGCGCGCCCACCTGCCGCGCCAGTTCCAGCGCCAGCGTCGCCAGCGTCCGCAGCACCGCGTGGAAGAGCTGGTCCTCCAGCGCCTGGGCCTGGAACTCCGTGTCCGGCCCCACCTCCAGGGACGCGGGAGGGTCCGCCGGAGTGCCGTACAAAAGCCCACTGGCGCGAAGGGTGCGCCGCAGGTACGCCCGGGCCCGAGCGCGGCCCGAGCCCAGCGGCAAGGCGGTCTCCTCCGAAGCGGGCGTGCCCATGTGAGCGGCGACCGCTTCATTGAGGAGCGGAGTGAGCCACCCCGCCTTGCTGAAATCCAACACCGGAACACCCCCGGACCCGCCCCATGACGGTCCGGCGGATGTAACCCACCCGCCTCCGGGATTCCACCCACCCCACGGGGGATTGACCGCCCGGAGTCAGCGGCACCAGAACCGGGACTTCTACGCCCCCGGAAGAGTGCCGCCCCGGACGAAAAACCCGACCTACAGCGCCGTGGACTTCCCGGGCTCCAGGTCCACGACTTTCGCCCCACCGCGCAGCTTCTTCAGCTCGCCCTTGAGCGCATCCGGCGTGCCCTGGAGCAGCGGGAAGGTGCCGTAGTGCATGGGGACAATCGTCTGCGCCTTGAGCAGCCGCGCCGCCTGCGCCGCCTCCGCGGGGCCCATGGTGAAGTGCCCGCCAATGGGCAGCATCGCCACGGTGGGCTTGAACTGGGTGGCGATGAGCTCCATGCCCCCGAAGGTGCCGGTGTCACCCGCGTGGTACAGGGTGGGACCCTTCTCGATTTGAATCACGTACCCGAGCGGCGCGCCCGCGTACTGCGACGGGCCCTTGGGGTCCGCCTGGTAGCTGCTGGAGTGCACCGCCTCCACCAGGTGGATGGTGGCGTCCTTCACCTGGAACGTCCCGCCCGCGTTGGCGCCCACCGCCTGCGCCTCCGGAAGACCCAGCAGGTTGACCAGCTCGAAGGAGCCGAACACCTTCGCGCCCGTCTTCTGCGCCAGCGCCTTCGTCTCGCCCACGTGGTCGAAGTGGCCGTGGCTGACGAGGATGGCGTCCAGCGCCTCCGGCTGCGCCGCGTCCTTGGGAGCCTTGGGGTTGGTGAGCCACGGGTCGATGGCAATCACCGCGCCGCCCGGGGTGCGGATGACGAAGGCCGCATGTCCCCACCACGTCACCTCCGTCTTGCCCTTGGCCGCGGCGGCCGGAGCCTTCGTGGCCTCCGCCTTCTTCGGCGCGGCGGCGGCGTCCTGCGCCTGGGCCTCTCCCGCGAACGTCAACAGCGCACCCACAGCGACTGCCACGAGCTCGTTCCGCATGGTTGGTTGTCCTCTCTCGGGTTCAAAGAATCACGACGTGACGCCGGAGTGCCCTCACGGCACGCCCCGGTCGAGCCGCCGCTTGGCACTGTCCGGGCGGCCATTCAAGGGCCTGTGCATGCCGCCTGCCCCGGGGACGACAGATGCCCCGGCCGCCGAGACGCCGCAATCTCGAAAAATATCCCCCAGGAGGTTCCTTCCCCGCCCGGGCCGTCCCGTGGGCTAACGTCGAGGCAGCCGTGGACCACCGATTCCAAGTCAGCCTCCGCGGGGTCATCGACCTCCTGTCCCACCACCTCTACAGCTCCCCGGGCGTCTACCTCCGCGAGCTGCTCCAGAACGCCACCGACGCCATCCGCGCCCGGCAGCACCTGGAACCGGAACACAAGGGCACCGTCCGCCTGGAGCTGGTGGAGAAACAGGACGGCGGGCCTCCCACCCTCGTCTTCAGCGACGACGGCGTCGGACTGACGGAAGAAGAAATCCACCGCTTCCTGGCCACCATCGGCGAGTCCTCCAAGCGCGAGGCCCTGGAAGACCGGCGCAAGGACTTCATCGGCCAGTTCGGCATCGGCCTCCTGTCGTGCTTCATGGTGTGCGACGAGCTGCTCCTGGTGACGCGCTCGGCGCGCGGAGACGGCCGCACGCTGGAGTGGCGCGGCCGGCACGACGGCACGTACGCCGTGCAGGTGTCCGAGCACCCGTTGGAGCGGCCGGGCACCCAGGTGTTCCTCGTCGCGCGCGCGGACATGGTGGAGTGGTTCGCCCCGGAGCGACTCCGACAGCTCGGTCGTCACTATGGCGGCCTGTTGCCCTTCCCCATCCAGCTCACCGTGGGCGCGGAGCAGGAGCGGCTGGATTTGGATGGCGCGCCCTGGCGCCGCGACTACGAGAGCGCGGGCGAGCGGCGCAAGGCGATGCTGGAGTACGGGCGCGAGGTCTTCGAGACGGACTTCATCGACTGCATCCCGCTGCGCTCGCAGGCGGGAGACGTGGACGGCGTGGCCTTCGTGCTGCCGGCGTCGCCCCACTTCAACGCCAAGCAGAAGCACCGCGTGTACCTGAAGCACATGCTCCTGTCGGAGAGCGCGGAGAACCTGCTGCCGGAGTGGGCGTTCTTCGTGAAGTGCGTGGTGAACGCCAACGCGCTGCGCCCCACCGCCAGCCGCGAGTCCTTCTACGAGGACGGCGCGCTCTCCCAGGCCCGCGAGGCGCTGGGCCACGGCCTGCGCAAGTACCTGGTGGACCTGGCGCACGAGGACCCGCGCGCGCTGCAGCGGCTCATCGGCCTGCACGGCTTGAGCATCAAGGCGCTGGCGCTGGACGACGACGACTTCTACCGGCTCGTCATCGGCTGGCTGCCCTTCGAGACGTCGCTGGGCGTGACGACGCTGGCGGAGTACCGGCGCGCGTACCCGGTGGTGCGCTTCACGGCGACGCTGGACGGGTTCCGTCAGGTGGCGCGCGTGGCGGGGGCGCAGGGGCTGTGCATCATCAACGCGGCGTACACGCACGACGCGGCGCTCCTGGAGAAGCTGCCGCACGTGGTGGAGGGCGCGCAGGTGGAGCCCTTCTCGGCAGCGGACCTGCCGCAGAGCTTCGAGGAGCTGACGATGGACGAGCGCGACGCGGTCTTCCCGCTGCTGCGCACGGCCGAGCAGGTGCTGGCTCCGTTCCACTGCGGCGTGGTGGTGAAGAAGTTCTTCCCGGCGGAGGTGCCCACGCTCTACAGCGCGGACGAGGAGGGCTCCTTCCGACGTGACGCCGAGCGCGCGCGGGACGAGTCCGACGACCTCTACGCCAGCGTGCTGGAGGGCGTCATGGCGGCGGCGGGCGGCGAGCCGGCGCAGCTGTGCTTCAACCTGCACAACCCGGTGGTGCGGCGGCTGGCGGCGGTGACGGACCGGACCATGATGAAGCTGTCGGTGGAGATGCTCTACGTGCAGGCGTTGCTCCTGGGCCAGCACCCGCTGAACGCGCAGGAGATGACGCTGCTCAACCAGGGACTCTTGGGGCTCATCTCCGCGCAGCTCGGCACGGGAGGCTCGGGCGGCCCGGAGAGTGACGGGGGCGCGGGCTCCGGAGGGCTGCACTGATGGCCGGGGACTGGCGCGAGGAGGCCCAGGCGCTGTGGGACCGGGCCGGCAAGCAGAAGTCCAGCGAGAGCAAGGTGAAGCTCTTGGAGGAGGCGGTGCGGATGGCCGACTCCCACGGCGACGTGGACCTGGGCTATCAGCTGCGCGACGACCTCATCGACGCGGCGACCTTCGGGGGCTACCCGGACAAGGCGCTGGTGGCCTTCGCGTGGTGCCGGGGCCAGCAGAAGAAGGACCCGGAGCGCTTCGAGCCGGAGGGCCTGCTCTGGAAGCAGAAGTGGGTGGTGGGGCGCATCAAGGAGTTCCCCCACATCTCCCGCAAGCAAATCACCGACGCGCTGGACGACATCGAGCAGTGCTTCACCAAGGTGGACGCTGGCAAGCGCTCGGTGCTGAAGCTGCGCTACCAGACGGCGCGGGACATGGGCGACGACGCGGCGGAGGTGGACCGGCTGTGGGCCGCCTGGCTCGCGACACCCCGAGACCACCTGACGGACTGCCGCGCGTGCGAGCTGGATGACGAGCTGGACCACCACGTCGAGACAGGTGAGTGGGAGCAAGCGCTGCGCAAGGCGAAGCCCATCCTGGAGGGGCGGGTGAGGTGCGCGGAGATTCCGCACCTGACGCTGGGCACGCTCCTGTATCCGCTGTTCAAGCTGGGCGAGCTGGAGCGGGCGGCGGAGATGCATCGCCGGGGCTACAGCCTGACGTCGAAGAACCGCGACTTCCTGGCCACCATGGGTGACCACCTCGAGTTCCTCGCGCTGACGGGCAACCTGGCGCGGGGACTGGCCCTGCTGGAGAAGCACCTGGAGTGGACGCTGGACCACGGGAGCTTCAACGACCGCTTCATCTTCCTCGTGGCGGCCACGTTCCTGCTGGAGCGCGTCAAGGCCGCGGGAGACCGGGACGTGGTGAGCCTGCGGCTGACCAAGGCCTTCCCCGAGCACCGCGCCGACGGGGGCTATGAGGTGAAGGCCCTGCACGCGTGGATGCTCAAGCAGGCCAAGGACATCGCCACGCGCTTCGACACGCGCAACGGCACGGACCGCTACGCGCGCAGGCTCGCGCGAATCCAAAGGCTCGCGGAGGAAGTGCGCGAGTTCCCGCTCGATTGACGCGGAAGGCGTGACGCGGTTCCGCCTCGCGAGTGACTCAGGACTTCGGCGGAACCTCGAGCCGGTAGGTCAGCTGGCGCCAGCGCGGGTCCTCGAAGTGCCCGGGCTCCACGTAGGGGTCCTTCGACGCGGCCACGGACACGCCCTGGTGGCGCACGAGGGCGACGAGGGGCTCGATGATGTGGGTGGCCGGCTCGAAGCAGAGCGTCCATCCCGGCCAATAGGGCGCGAGGGAGGGCAACACCTCGTCTGGCGTCCAGCGCTCGCGGTCCGAGCCCAGGAAGCCCCCACTGCAAATCACCTCCGTGCTCCCGATGAGGGTGAGCGTGCGACGGTCCAGGTCGAGGATGGCTCCCGCCAGGATGTCTTCGATGGACCTCGAAGACGACCCACCTTCAGCCTCGCGGAGCGAGGCCTCTGGCCCGTTCGTGAACATCCGGCGCAGCACCGTGGCCCCCCACCTGTGGTGGAAGATGCGGGCCTGCCCCTCCTTCACGACGATGATATCCGCGCGGTCACTCATCGCGCCCGCCTTACAGTTGTAACTCGATGAGCGCAAGCATCCGGAGCGGTGGGCCGGATGCCACGCGGAGACAGCGACAGGTCAGCGCTTGAGGTTCTTGAACGGGTTGTTGAACGGCTCGGGGCCCTTCTTGTCCTTGTCGCCACCGCCCGAGCCCGGCCGCTGTCCTCCGGACGGAGCTCCCGCTCCCTGCCCGCCCGGCCGCGCACCGGAAGCCCCCTTGCCGCCGCCACCCGGGCCCGAGGGCCGTGCTCCGCCTCCACCCCGGTCCGTCATCCGCCCCGCCCCCGACGCGCCTCCCACGGCGGGCCTGCCCGAGGGCTGCGGCGCCCCACCCTCCTGCACCGCGCGCACCGACAGCGCCAGGCGCTTGCGCTGCAAATCCACGGTGAGCACGCGCACCGTCAGCCTGTCCCCCACCTTCACCACCTCGGAGGGGTCCTTCACGAACTTCGTCGAAATCTGCGACACGTGCACGAGGCCATCCTGGTGCACGCCCACGTCGACGAAGGCGCCGAACGCGGTGACGTTCGTCACCACGCCCTGGAGCACCATGCCCTCCTTCACGTCCTCCAGCGTGCGCAGGTCATCGCGCATCACCGGCGCGGAGAAGTCGCCGCGCGGGTCCCGGCTCGGCTTCTCCAGCTCCGCGAGGATGTCCTTCAGCGTCATCTCGCCCAGGTCCGGGCCCAGGTAGCGCTTGGGGTCAATCTGGCGCACCAGCGTCGCGTTCCCCACGAGCGAGC
Source organism: Myxococcus qinghaiensis (assembly GCF_024198215.1). Lineage (GTDB taxonomy): Bacteria > Myxococcota > Myxococcia > Myxococcales > Myxococcaceae > Myxococcus > Myxococcus qinghaiensis. Next base: position 350,322 of record NZ_JAKCFA010000004.1, on the reverse strand, counting down.
CCACCTCCACGCCCAAATCCTTCGCCATGCGCTCCACCACCGCGTAGCGCTCCGGGTGCACCGCGCTCGCGTCCAGCGGCTCCGGCCCTCGCACGCGCAGGAAGCCCGCCGCCTGCTCGAAGGTCTTCGGCCCCAGCCCGCTCACCTTCAGCAGCTCGCGCCGCGTGGTGAAGCGCCCCTTCGAGGCCCGGTGCGCCACCAGCTTCTTCGCCAGCGACGGCCCCACGCCGGACACGTGCTCCAAGAGCTGCGGTGACGCGGTGTTCACATCCACGCCCACCGCGTTCACACACGAGTCGACGACTTCGCCCAGCTTCTTCTTCAGAAGCCCCTGGTCCACGTCGTGCTGGTACTGCCCGACGCCAATGCTCTTCGGGTCTATCTTCACCAGCTCCGCCAGCGGGTCCTGCAAGCGCCGGCCAATGGACACCGCGCCGCGCAGGCTGACGTCCAGCTCCGGGAACTCGTCACGGGCCACCTCGGACGCGGAGTAGATGGACGCGCCCTGCTCGCTCACCGACACCACCGGCACCTGCGAGCCCAGCGCCTTCAGCGTGTCGCGCACGAAGGTCTCCGCCTCGCGGCTGCCCGTCCCGTTGCCGACCGCAATCAGCTCCGGCTTGTGCTTCTGCACCACGGCGGACAACAGCTTCGCCGCGCGGACGCGTTCGTCGGCGCTGCGCTCCGAGTAGAGCGTCACCGTCTCCGCCACGCTGCCCGTGTTGTCCAGCATGGCCAGCTTGATGCCCGTGCGCAGGCCCGGGTCCAACGCGAGCACCGCGCGCGCGCCCGCGGGCGCCGTGAGCAGGAGGTGCCGCAGGTTCTCGCCGAAGACACCAATCGCGCCCTTGTCCGCGCGCTCCTTCAGCTCCGCGCGCAGCTCCGACTCCAGCGACGGCCCGAGCAACCGGTCCCAGCTGTCATCCACCGCGGCGCGCAGCTCCGAGGCGAACAGGGCCTGCGGCCTCGTCACCACGCGCCCGCCGAGCAGCGCCTTCACCTCGTCGTCCGGCATGTTGAGCTTCACCTTCAACACGCCCTCCTCCTCACCGCGCAGGAGCGCCAGCACGCGGTGCGACGGGGCCTGGGACAGCGGCTCCTCGTGGCCGTAGTAGTTCTCGAACTTGGTGGGCTCGCCCTTCTTCGCGGGCACCACGTCGGAGCGCAGCGTGCCCCGCTTCGCGCACACCTCACGCGTCGCCCGGCGCAGGCCGGCGTCCTCGCTCACCCGCTCCGCGCAGATGTCGCGCGCGCCCGCCAGCGCCGCCGCCAGGTCCGGCACCTCCTTCTCCGCGTTGACGAAGGGACGCACCTTCGCGTCCGCGTCCTCGCCCTTCTTCCCCTCCTGCTTCCACAGGAGGTCCGCCAGAGGCTCCAGCCCGCGCTCCCGAGCAATCGCCGCGCGCGTGCGGCGCTTGGGCTTGTACGGAAGGTACAGGTCCTCCAGCTCGGTGCGCGTCTTCGCCGCCTTCAGCGCCTTCGCCAGCTCCGGCGTCAGCTTCCCCTGCTCTTCGACGGAGCGGAGAATCGTGTCGCGGCGCGAGTCCAGCTCGGTGCGCTCGGAGGCCTTGTCGAGGATGGTCTGGATTTGGACTTCGTCCAGGCCTCCTGTGACTTCCTTGCGATAGCGCGCGATGAAGGGAACGGTGGCCCCGTCGGCGTTCAGCGCCAGGGTGCGGTCCACCTGCTCGGGCCGGAGGCCCAGCTCCTGCGACAACTCAGCGGCGTAGGCGTGCATGACGCCACTTCTATAACCCGGTCCCCACGCCGCTCCCAGCGCACGTCACCCGCGCTGTCGAGACTCCCACTCAGCGCGCAACAATCCCCAATATTGCTGGTCCTTGCGCTCCCCGCGCAGCACGGAGTGCCCGCGCATCGTCCCCTCCAGCGTGAAGCCCAGCTTGCGCGCCACGCCCTGGGAGCCCAGGTTCTCCGACAGCGTCGTCAGCCACACCCGCTCCAGGAAGGGCAGGCTGAAGAGGCACTCCAGCATCATCCCCACTGCCCGCGAGCCCAGCCCGCGCCCGTGGTACGCCTCCGACATCATGTAGCCCAGCTGCGCCCGGCCATGCTCCCGCGACACGTCCCGCGCGGACACCGTGCCCACCCACGCGTCGCCGTACCGCACGAACCAGCGAAACCCCTTCGCCCGAGGCTCCTCCAGCGAGCTGGCCTCCAGGATGCGCTTCACCAGCGACTCCGGAGAGTCCTCCTCGGTGTCCACGTAGCGCCGCGCGGCGGCCTCCGCACGGAGCGACATCCAGAAGTCCACATGCTCGGGCCGGGCGGGAACAAGGAGGAGGTCCGAAGCCGGAGAGCCAGTCGTCATGGCCCGACTTCTAACGCATTCCACCTGGGAGGACCGCTTCAGCGAAGCGCCCCACGCCCCGCCGGAGAGCCGCCGACCGGGAGGCCAGCGGCGCTCTTGCCTCGAAGGGCCCTACGGCGTCACCACGACCTCAGTCGGTCGTTTCGTTGATGATGGTGATGACGATGATGGTGGCGATGGGGATGGTCGGCGTAATCCCGCCCACGGCGCCCTCGAGCTGTCCCAGCTGATGCGTGTCCAGGGTGCGAAGCGTTTCCTTCTTCAGCGACAGCTTCTTGGTGCTTTGCGCAGTCATGGCTTCTCCGAATCCCGATGAATGCAACCCACCGCACCGAGCCACCTGGCTCGGCCTGTCATCAGGTTAGACGGACGCCACATCCCGCACACCTGGGTGCAACGGCACTCACGCCCGAGACACAGCGAGGGCCGCCACCAGAAGCGTCATCGCCCCCGGCGCGGCCCTCGTCACCTCCCTCGCATGGCGAGGGTGCGTGTCACGGAATCAGAGCTTCGTAATCGTCCCGTTCTCGATGCGGAAGTCCACGCGGGTGAACTTCGCCGCCAGGTCGCCGTCGGCGCGCACCGAGTAGTCCTTCGCCACCTCGGAGCTGGGGATGAGGTGGTAGGACGCCAGCGCCTGCGAGCCCTTCAGCTCCATCACCACGAAGCCGTGCGCGTCGCCGTTCACGTAGCGCATGCCCGGGTTGGAGGCCATCAGCGACTCGTTCAGCTCGGTGACGACGTACCGGTAGATGGGGCTGTTCGGAGCGTAGCCCGCGCCGATGACGGCCAGGCCCGCCAGCTCCTTGATGGAGCCTGACGTAATCGCGGGCGCCGTCAGCGTGGGCACCCCCGACTCCTCCGACGCGAACGACGCGTGGATGTCGCCGGAGATGAACATCGCGTTCGACACCTGGTTGTCCCGGACGAACTTCAGCAGCTCCTGCTTCTTCGTGGGGAAGCCGTCCCACTGGTCCACGCTGAAGTAGAACGCCTGCCGCAGCGTCGCCTCGCCGATGTCGGGCTTCTGCGTCAGGTCGAACACCATGGACGTCATCGACACGGAGCTGACGACAATCTTCCAGGTGTTGGTCGCCCGCAGCTGCGTCTGGAGCCACGCCTGCTGCGCCTGGCCGAGCACGTCCTCCGACGCTCCCGCCGACGCCCTGTAGGTGAGCGCCGAGAACAAGTCGTAGATGGGCTTCACCACGATGTAGCGCGAGCCCTGGATGCCGAACAGACCCGCCTTGCCCATGTGCACGTAGGCCAGGCCCCGGGGCGCGCCCGCCGCGGAGAGCAGCGGAATCAAGGGCAGCTGCGCCGCCGCGCGCCCGGTGTTCACCGCCGTCAGCACCTGGTTGACGTAGAACAGCGACTGCCCGCCCTTCACCCAGAACGCGGCCTTCGCCGAGGCCTCCTCCTGGGTAAGGCCCGCGCCCATCGCCTGCTGCACGTACACGCCCTGCAACACCGCCTTCTGCGTGGCGTTCTCCGCCGCGTCGATGTCCACGTAGGCGAACGTCTCCGTCTGGAGCAGCGCCTGCACCTGCGCGGGCAGGGTCGGCAGCGCCAGGCCCAGCAGCTGCGCGGGCACCGCCACCTTGCCCGGGTACGCGTCCTCGGGGATGGGGTGGTCCGGACGGAAGGTGCGGTAGTCGGCCACCGCCAGCTTCAGCGCCTTGCCGAACTCGAAGTCACGGTAGACGAGCGTGTTCGGGTACACCGGCGCCGCCGCCGGGTCCATGGCGCCTTCCGCCGCGTTCGCGGCGTCCAGCGGGATGTACTCGAAGAAGGCCCGCTCGGAGTTCTGCTTGCGCTCCAGTTGCAGCTCCGGCGCGCGCCCGTCCAGGTACGTGGCGTTGGCACCCCAGCTGTCGTCGGAGAACTCGTGGTCGTCCCAGATGACGATGAACGGGTAGCGCTCGTGGACCTTCTGGATGACCTTGTCCGTGCGCAGCGTCTTGTAGAGGTCGCGGTAGTTGGACAGCGAGTTGGCCGCGAAGAACGCCGTCAGCCCCACGCCCACCTTCAGCGCCTTCTCCGGCTCGCTGAACACCACCGCCCGCGTGTCGCCGCCGGACTGGAAGGACGGGTCACCCGTCGTCTCGTAGACGTAGTCACCGAGGAACACGACGAAGTCCAGGTCCTCGTCGAGCTGCAGCAACCGCTGCCACGCGTTGTAGTAACGGCCGATGTAGTCCTGGCAGCTGGCGAAGGCGAACTTCACCGCCACGTCGTCCCCGGCCGCCGGCGCCGTGCGGGTGCGGCCCGTCGCCGTCGTGTACTTCTGTCCGCCCGTCTCGAAGGTGAAGCGGTAGTAGTACGTCGTGCGCGGCGACAGGTTCGTCACCTTCACCTTCAGCGCATGGTCATTGGCCGCCAGCGCCGAGAAGCTCCGGTCCAGGAACAGGCTGCCGAAGTTCTCGCTCGTCGACACCTCCAGCCGCACCGGCGTGTCCGCGCCCGCGTTGTCGGGGTTCACCGCGCGCACCCACAGCACCACGCTGTCCGGACGTGGGTCACCCGAGCAGATGGACTGGGGGAAGTACTTCGAGCCGTCATTGGACGGCGTGTCGTTGTCGTCGGAACAGCCGAACGAGGTGCTTGCCGCGACGGCGACCACGGCCTGCAGGAAGCTGCGACGCTTCAATCTGTCGAACAAGGCGGGACTCCCGAAATGGGGACGCGGGTGAAGGACCCGCGCGCGAGAGTCTAAGGCGCCCATCCATCACTCCGGAAACATCCCCGCCACACGTCCGACACAACGCACCGTGTCAGCTACCGGGCGCCGCAGCTGACTCACGCCATGCGCATGAAACACGACGGGGCTGCCCTCGGTTGGAGAGGACAGCCCCGGAACGGCGTGTCGAGCGGCGGCTCAAGAGGAGCCACCGTCTCACCGACTCACTTCACGGCCTTCACGCGCGGGCGCTTCTCGGTGGCGGCCTCGGCGGGTGCCTCCTCCGCGGCGGGAGCGGCGGCGCCACCCGGGCCCTTCGCGATGCCGTACTTCTCCAGCACGCGCGCCTCGATCTCCTTGGAGATCTCCGGGTGCTCACGCAGGTAGTCCTTCGCGTTCTCACGGCCCTGGCCGATGCGCTCTCCGTTGAAGGAGAACCAGCTGCCGCTCTTCTCCACGATGTTGTCGTTGGAGGCCAGGTCGATGAGGTCGCCCTCACGGGAGATGCCCGAGCCGTACATGATGTCGAACTCGACCTCCTTGAACGGAGGGGCCACCTTGTTCTTCACGACCTTCACGCGGGTGCGGCTGCCCACCACGTTCTCGCCGTTCTTGATGGCGCCGATGCGGCGGATGTCCATGCGCTGGGACGCGTAGAACTTCAGCGCGTTGCCGCCCGTCGTCGTCTCCGGGTTGCCGAACATCACGCCAATCTTCATGCGAATCTGGTTGATGAAGATGACGCACGTCTGGCTCTTGGAGATGGTGCCCGTGAGCTTGCGCAGCGCCTGGCTCATGAGGCGCGCCTGCACACCCATGTGCGCGTCGCCCATCTCGCCCTCGAGCTCCGCCTTGGGAACGAGCGCGGCCACCGAGTCCACCACCAGCACGTCGATGGCGCCCGAGCGCACCAGCATCTCCGTGATTTCCAGCGCCTGCTCACCGGTGTCCGGCTGGCTCAGGAGCAGGTCGTCGGTGCGCACGCCCAGCTTGCGCGCATAGCCCACGTCCAGCGCGTGCTCCGCGTCCACGTAGCCGCAGATGCCACCGCGCTTCTGCGCCTCCGCGACGATGTGGAGACACAGCGTCGTCTTGCCGGAGGACTCCGGTCCGAAAATCTCGACAATTCGGCCCTTCGGCACGCCGCCCACGCCCAGGGCGATGTCCAGGGAGATCGAGCCCGTCGAAATGGCCTGGACGTCGTGCACCATGGGCTCGTCGTTGCCGAGCCGCATGATGGAACCCTTACCGAACTGGCGCTCCACGGCGGACATCGCCAGCTCGATCGCCTTTTCCTTCTCCTGATTCACGGCCATTTCCCTTGGCTCCTTGTATTGGCGAGCCACCCCGGCTCACCTGAACGCGCTTTTAGTACGCGATGGGTAGACCCTAGTCCACCCCTCTGACATCCGTGTTGCATCCTGTCGGGCAGCTAGCTCTCGCGGAGGGCAGCCAGGAGGACGGCCACACCCCCTGCCACACCCGCCCACAGTGCGCCGGAGTGGCCCGCCGACCCCAGGGCCAGCAGCAGCCCGAAGCCCGACACGAGGGCCAGCAGGCCCAGGCCCAGGCGGTACACGGGACTGCGAGGAGGGGCAAGCCACAAGGCCATCATGGCCAGCACGCCCAGGCCCACCTGCAAGGTCACCGTGCCTTCGACCACGCCCGGCCGCAGCAGCTCTTCAATCACCTGGGCCAGCACTCCGCCCGCGAGCACCGTGGCGGGCACTCCAGGCCCGAAGTCGAAGCGGCCCGCCTGGCCGCCGCCGGACCGGGCCGCGGCGTTGGCGCGCAGGTGCTTGAGGTCGTCGGGCTCCACTTCCAGGGCATAGGGGAAGCCCAGGGACAAGAGCGACTCCACCGCCACCGCGCGGCAGGAGCGCCCCTCGGCGTCCACCAGCCCGTCCAGCCTCCCGCCGTCGAGGAGCCGGTGCAGGGTGTCCGCCACCTGCCGCTCCCCGCCGCCGCTGGCCAGCTGCGCCAGGACTTCATTGAGCCGCGAGGCGGCCTCGGGCCGGTCCGCCTCGGAGGCCCCCACGGCCTGCTCCACCCTCACCAGCACGGGCAGGGGCAGCTCCACCGGGGGCGTGGGGCGGCTGGCCGCCTCGGACGGAGCCGGAGCCCACGCGGCGAGGTCCGCCAGGCGCTCTTCGCCCGGGCCCTCGTCGGGCCGGGGGATGGGAGCATGTGTGCTGCGCGTGGCGTCCGACACCCGGAGACTGTATCCACGGAGGCGGGCGCGGTTCAAAGCGACGCTGACCGCAACTTCTTCTGGGTGACGGGGTTGTAGTCGACCGTGGACGTGGATTCGGACGCACAGGCGATGCTGAAGGTGGCCGCGGGGGACCGTCGGGCGTTTGCCTGGCTGTTCGACCGCTACCACGCGAGCGTGGCGCGGTTCGCCTTCCGCTTCGTGGGCGACAGGGAGCGGGCGGAGGAGCTGACGCAGGACATCTTCGTGAAGCTCTACCGCAACGCGAAGGCGTACCAGCCGACGGCGCGCTTCAAGACGTTCCTGTTCCGGGTGGCCACCAATCACTGTCTCAACGAAGTACGGCGCGGGGAGTACCGCGTGGCCCACACGTCCTCCGAGGCACCGGACGGGGAGGAGACGGGAGGCGTGGAGATGGCGGGGCCGGACGGCGACAGGCCGGACCAGGCGCTGGCGGGACGGGAGCTGGAGCGGGCGGTGGGAGACGCGCTGCGGAGCATGAGCGACAGGGAGCGCGCCGCCTTCACCATGTGCCGCTTCGAGGGCATGGCGTACCGGGACATCGCGGAGGCGCTGGAGGCCAGCGAGTCCGCCGTGAAGAGCCTCATCCACCGCGCGACGCTGGCGGTGGCGCGCAGGATTGAAGAGCTGCAGGCGGGCACCGTGCCCGCGAGGAGCAGGGGATGAGCTGTCATTTCGAGGAAGACCTCACGGCCTACGTGGACGGCGAGCTGCCCGCGGCCCGCCGCGTGGAAGTGGAGGCCCATCTGGGCGGCTGCACCGGGTGCCGCGCGACGGAGGCACTGCTGCGCCACACGGTGGCGAGGGTGGCGGAGCTGCCGGACTTCGTGCCCTCCGTGAATACGAGGCGCGCGGTGCTGGCGAAGCTGGATGCGCTGCCGGTGCCGTGGTGGGAGCGGCTGAGGACGCTCTTGCGCCCCGGGGTGCTGGTGCCGTCGGCGGGCCTGGCCGTGGCGGTGGGGCTGGCGCTGGTGGTGGTGGGACCGGGCCCCGAGGCGCCCGAGGAGTTGGAGGACCCGGCGGTGATGGAGCTGGCGGCGAACCTGGAGCTGGTCGAGGACTACGAGCTGTTGGGGCTCGACAGCCCCGAGGACCTGGAGGTCGTCGCGAGCCTCCACGAGCTGGAGGTGGCGCAATGACGGGCCGGACGTGGATGGCGCTGGGCCTGGTGGCGGCGCTGCTGACGGGCACGGGCGCCCGCGCGGAGACGGAGCGCCCGGCCACGGCCGCCGAGCGCTTCGAGAAAATGACGCCGGAGCAGAAGGAGGCGCTGCGCGGGAAGCTGCGTGAGTTCAAGTCGCTGCCCCGCGACGAGCAGACGCGCATCCGGGGCAACCTGGAGCGCTGGCGCAAGCTGCCGCCCGAGGAGCGCGAGCGGCTGCGCGCCAACCAGCGCGAGCTGCGCAAGCTCAACGCCGCCGAGCGGCAGGCCCTGCGCGAGCAGGCCCGCGAGCTGAGGAAGATGGACCCGGAGCGGCGCACCCAGATGCGCCAGCGCATGAAGGCGTATCTGAAGGAGAACCCGGAGCGGCGCGAGCAGCTGATGGAGAACATGCGCCGCTGGCGGCAGATGACGCCGGAGCAGCGCCAGGAGATGCGGGAGCGCGTTCGCGAGAGGCGGCGCCGGTGAGGCCCGCCGCGCAGCTGGTATTTTTCATGGCGCTCGTGGCGGCCCCGCTCGCCGCCGCGAGTTCGGCGCCGACGACGGAGCGCGACTCGGGCCGCCGCGTCGGCATCGCGCTCGCCGACGCGAGTCCGGTGCCGACGATGGAGCGTGACTTGGGCCGCCGCGTCGGCATCGCGCTCGCCGCCTCCCCGCGCGCGGGTCCCACTCCCGAGCAAACCGACACCCCGCGAGCCCTGGGCGCGGGCCAGTCCGAGACGCCTCGCACCGAGGAAACTCCCCTCCCCCCGGGCCCCGCCAGGACTCCGGCCCGCGAGCCCTCCCGGCCCACGACGACCCTGTCCGAGGAGGATCGCGAGGTGGTGGAGAACCTGGAGCTCTTGGAGAGCATGGACGCCGCCGAGGACCTGGAGCTGCTGATGGAGCTGTCCCAGCAGGACTGAGCAGCCCCCTCACGCAGGCCTGTCCCCGAGACGACGAAAGCCCGAGTTCCCTCGAGGGGGAACCCGGGCTTCGCGTACGTCAGGGCCTCCGAGCGGCGACTACTCCACCGTCACGCTCTTGGCGAGGTTGCGCGGCTGGTCCACGTCATTCCCGCGCATCTCCGCCACGTGGTACGCGAGGAGCTGGAGCGGAATGGTGGCGATGACGGGCGCGAGCAGCGCGCACGCCGCCGGAACCCGGATGACGTGGTCGGCGAGCCCCGCCACCTGGTCGTCGTCCTCGTCGATGACGGCGATGACCTTGCCGCCGCGCGCGCGGACCTCCTCGATGTTGCCGATGATCTTCTCGTAGGCCACGTGCGGCTTCTTCGGCGCGATGACCACCACCGGCATCTTCTCGTCGATGAGCGCAATCGGGCCGTGCTTCATCTCGCCACCCGCGTAGCCCTCCGCGTGGATGTACGAAATCTCCTTCAGCTTCAGCGCGCCCTCCAGCGCCACCGGGTGCATGGGGCCGCGGCCGAGGAAGAGGAAGTCCTGCGAGTTCATGAACTCACGGGCCACGCGCTTCACGGCCGGCTCGCACTTGAGCACCTCTTCAATCATCTTCGGGATTTCCGTCAGATGGGTGAGGTGCTCCTGCGCCGCCGCCACGGACAGGGTGCCGCGCATGCGGCCCAGCTTCACCGCCAGCAGGTACAAGGCCACCAGCTGCGTGGTGAACGCCTTGGTGGACGCGACGCCAATCTCCGGGCCGGCGTTGGTGAGGACGGAGAACTCCGCCTCGCGCGTCATCGCGCTGCCAATGACATTGCAGATGGCCATCGCCGTGGCCCCGCGCGCCTTGGCCTCCTTGAACGCCGCCAGCGTGTCCGCCGTCTCACCCGACTGGCTGATGGCGATGGCCAGGTGCGAGGACTCCACAATCGGGTCGCGGTAGCGGAACTCGCTCGCCAGCTCCACTTCCACCGGGAGCCGCGCCAGCGTCTCAATCATGTGCTTGCCGGCCACGCCCGAGTGCCACGACGTGCCGCACGCCAGAATCGTGATTTTCGACAGCGAGCGGACCTTCTCGGGCGTCAGGTTCCAGCCCTCGAAGTGGACGTCGCCCTCGGTCAGGAGCATCCGGCCGCGCAGCGTGTCCGCGACGGCGCGGGGCTGCTCCCAGATCTCCTTGTGCATGAAGTGCTTGTAGCCGCCCTTCTCCGCCATCATCGGCGTCCAGTCGATGCGGCGGGTGGCCCGGTTCACCGGATGACCCTGGCGGTTGAAGATGTCCACCTTGGCGGCGGTGACGATGGCCAGGTCACCCTCCTCCATGTAGACGATGTCGCGCGTGTGCTCGAGCACCGCGGGCACGTCGCTGGCGATGAAGTTCTGCCCCTCGCTCAACCCCAGCACCATGGGCGACGCGTTCTTCGTGCAGACGATGCGGTGGGGGTCCGTCGCGCTCACCACCGCCAGCGCGTACGTGCCCTTCACCTGTTCAATGGCCCCGCGCACCGCGTCCGGCAGCTCCTTGCCGGCCTCCAGCTCATCCGAGATGAGGTGGGCGAAGACCTCCGTGTCCGTCTCCGAGGAGAACACGTGGCCCTTGGCGCGAAGCTGCGTCTTCAGCGACAGGTGGTTCTCGATGATGCCGTTGTGCACCACCGCGACGTTCTTGTACGTGTGCGGGTGCGCGTTCTCGTCCGAGGGACGGCCGTGCGTGGCCCAGCGGGTGTGGCCGATGCCGATGTTGCCCTGCGGCTGGTCCGCCACCACCCGGTTCTCCAGGTTGCGCAGCTTGCCCGTGGCTCTCACCACGTTGAGCTGATTGCGATTGACCACCGCGACGCCCGCCGAGTCATAGCCCCGGTACTCGAGCTTCTTGAGCCCGGACACCAGGATGGGAGCCGATTCCTTGTCACCAACGTAACCAACAATCCCGCACATATGCAGACCTCTCTCTCACGCCCACGCCCGCCGGAGCAAACCGAGGGATACCCATACTTCTCTGGGAGTGGCTGTCAGGCCGCTCCCCAAGCAAGTGCCAAATCCGAGCTCAACCGCCCTTCGCCGCGCGGCGCGCCTTCTTCGCGGCCACCCAGCCTTCCTTCGTCACCTGTGGCGCCCGTGACACAGCGAGGCTGCCGGGCGGCACATTTTTCGTCACCGTGGTTCCCGCCCCCACGTAGGCGCCATCCCCCACCGTCACCGGAGCGACGAGCTGGGTGTCGGAGCCGATGAAGACCCCGTCTCCCAGCTCCGTGAGGCTCTTGTTCACCCCGTCATAGTTACAGGTGATGGTGCCCGCCCCGACGTTGCAGCCGGCGCCAATCTTGGCGTCGCCCAAGTAAGTCAGGTGGTTGGCCTTGCTGCCCTTGCCGATCTGAGCCTTCTTCGTCTCCACGAAGTTTCCCAGATGCACATCCTCGGCCAGCTCCGTTCCGGGGCGCAGGCGGGCGAACGGGCCAATGAAGTTCCGCACGCCGACCTTCGCCTCCTCCAGCACGGAGTAGGGCTTGAGCACGGAGCCCTCCGCCACCGTGGAGGCGCTCACCACACAGCCCGCTCCGATGGTGACGTTCTCTCCCACCACGGTGCCCGCGGTCAGCATGACGCCGGGGCCCACCTCGCTGTCGGCGCCCACCACCACGTCCTCCTCGATGAAGGTGGTGTCGGGGTCCAACAGGGTGACGCCGGCGCGCATGTGCGCCTCGTTGATGCGGCGCTGGAGCACCCGGGCGCGCGCGGCCAGCTCCACCTTGTCATTCACGCCCGCGGTCTCCGTGGCGTCGACGACGACGGTGCCCACGCGGCCCTGCCTGGAGGCCAGCTCCACCAGGTCCGTCAGGTAGTACTCGCCCTGCGCATTGTTCGGTTTGATTTCGGCCAGCGCCTTCCAGAGGAAGGCCGCATCCACGGAGTAGATGCCCGCGTTGCACTCCTTCACCGCGCGCTGCTCGGCGGTGGCGTCCTTCTGCTCCACCACCCGCACCACCTGGCCGCCCTCGCGCAGGACGCGGCCGTAGCCCGTGGGGTCGTCCAGCTGGGTCGTCACCATGGCCAGCACCCCGCCCGCGGCGTCGTGCGCGGCGAGCAGCGCCGCCAGCGTCTCCCGGCGCAAGAGCGGCACATCTCCGTACAGGATGAGGACCCGGCCGGAGAACCCCTTCAGGGCCTCCTCCGCCGAGCGCACCGCGTCCGCCGTCCCGCGCTGCTCACGCTGGAGCGCGAAGCGCAGGGGCGCATCGGGAAACAGCGCCCGGACCTCCTTCTCCACGCTCTCCGCCTGATGGCCCACGACGGGCACCACCGTGGAGGCGCCAAGCTCCAGCGCTCGCTTCAGGGGATAGGCGCACAGGGGCTTTCCGAGGATGGCGTGAAGGACCTTCGCCTTCTTCGACTTCATCCGCGTGCCCTTGCCCGCACACAACACCACCGCCGACAGAGCTGTCATGCGGCGGAGAATTAGGGACAGGGAATCGAGTCGTCAACCGCACGAGGCTCCGAAGTCTCGGAGGTGTTGTCAGGTCGCGGCTTCGCGCTCACGGCCACGCACAGCGCGTTGCTCTTCACCGTGATTCCGAAGCTGGGCTTCAGGAAGAGGGTGACGCGGCCGGAGGGCGGAACAGACCCGGTCCGGGTCGGTTTCTCAGGTGTGACCGGTGCGCTCATTTGCTCCCCCAGTCGCGACTCATGACAGGGGAAGGATGCACCCTCTTGAATAACAATCCAAGAGGAAAAATGTTGCGGAGTTGAAATCATGGTCCGAGGCGGACAGTTCGTGCATACCGGGAGAGGTGTAGTCGGTGCGGCGCCCCCGAGTCCCGGCCCCCAGGTGTGGGTAAGTGTCCGCCGGGTAACACATCATCCGCGACGAAGGCCAGCCCCAAGGTATTGATTGCGCCCCAGGAGGGGTGGACTCCGTGAACGACACGAGCTTCGAGAAGCAAGCCCCGCGCATGAGCGCGAGGGTGCTGGAGGCGACGGTGCGAAGTCTGGTGGTGGCGCTCGCGCTGATGGCGTGTGTGGCCCACGCGGCGCGGCCGTATCGAGGGGGCGCGGTGGCCACGGCGTATCCGCCGGCCAGCGAAGCGGCGCTGAAGATGCTCGACAAGGGCGGCAACGCGGTGGACGCGGCGGTGGCGGCGGCCTTCGTGGCGGCCGTCGTCGGGCCGTACCACTCGGGCGTGGGCGGCGGCGGCTTCGCGCTGGTGCATGACGCGAAGACCGGGGCCACGCGGGTGCTGGACTTCCGCGAGGTCGCCCCCAAGGCGGCCACGCGCGACATGTTCCTGAAGGACGGCAAGGTGGTGCCGGGGCTGTCCACCGACGGCGTGCTGAGCGTCGCGGTGCCGGGCGCGGTGGCGGGCTATCTGGAGCTGCTCAAGACGCACGGCACGCTGCCCCCGGCCGTCGTCCTGGCGCCGGCCATCGAAGCGGCGCGCAAGGGCCTGTGGGTGACGCCGCGCTACCGCAGCATGGCGGAGGGCCGGCTGGAGTGCCTGCGCAAGGACCCGGAGGCCACGCGCGTCTTCCTCGTCAAGAACGAGCAGGGCGAGCACGTCGTCCCGCCCATCGGCCACCTGCTGCGCCAGCCGGACCTGGCGCGCACGCTGTCCACCGTCGCGAAGAGCGGCGCCAAGGGCTTCTACACGGGCGCTGTCGCCAAGGGCATCGTGGACACGGTGAAGGCGGGCGGCGGCGTGCTCACGCTGGAGGACCTGGCGTCCTACAAGACGCGCCCTCGCGAGCCGCTGGAGGGCAGCTACCGGGGCCACCGCATCCTCACCATGCCTCCGCCGAGCGCGGGCGGCGTGGCGGTGCTCCAGGTGCTGGGCGCGCTGGAGCAGCTGCGCCCCCAGGGCTTCGGCTTCAGGGACCCGGAGGCGGTGCACCTGTACGTGGAGGCGCTGCGGCGCGCGTACGTGGACCGCGCCAAGTACCTGGGCGACCCGGACTTCGCGGACGTGCCCACCTCGCGGCTCATCTCCAAGGGGCACATCGCGGACCTGGCGGGCTCCATCGACCCGAAGAAGGTGACGTCCAGCCTGGCGCTGCTTCCCCAGACGCCGGGCACGCAGGGCTCCACGCTGACGGACAAGCCGGTGACGCTGACGCCGGAGCCGGAGCGCAAGAACACCACGCACATCTCCGTCGTGGACAAGCAGGGCAACGCGGTGGCGCTGACGGCCACGGTGAACTACGGCTTCGGCTCGTGTGTCGTCGCCAAGGGCACCGGCGTGCTGCTCAATGACGAGATGGACGACTTCGCCGCGCAGCCCGGCGTGCCCAACGCATACGGCCTCGTCACCGGCGAGCCCAACGCGATTCAGCCCGGCAAGGTGCCCCAGTCCTCCATGTCGCCCACGCTGGTGTTCTCCAAGGAGGACCCCAAGCGCGTCATGCTGGCGGTGGGAAGCCCCGGCGGCTCCACCATCCCCACCACCGTCATCCAGGTCATCAGCAACATGGTGGACAGCGGCATGGACGTGGCGCGCGCGGTGAACGAGGGCCGCGTCCACCACCAGTACCTGCCGGACGAGCTCTGGGTGGACAAGTGGGGCCTGGAGCCGGCCACGCTGTCGGCGCTGGAGGCCAAGGGACACAAGGTGCGCCGCGTGGACCAGTGGGGCGACGCGGAGGCGGTGTTCATCGACCCGAAGACAGGCCTGCGCTTCTCCGCGAGCGACCCGCGCAACGAGGGCCTCTCCCTGGGACAGGATTGAGAACAACCGTGCCCGAGCCCCTGCCCATCTTCGACGCGCACCTGCACCCCGAGAGCCTGAGCGACCAGGACCTCGAGTCGATGCGCTTCTTCGGGGTGGAGCGGGCGCTCGTGGTGGCGCACCACTTCCCGGAGCCCACCTCCAAGGCCCTGCTGCGCCACTTCGACGACATCGTCGAGCGGCAGCTCCCCCGGCTGGAGAAGGTGGGCATCCGCGCGTACGCCGCGCTGGGTGTCCATCCGCGCTGCATCCCCCGGCGCGGCATGTCGGAGGTCCTCTCCGCGCTGCCCGACTACTTCCAGGGCGGCCGCGTCGTCGCGCTGGGCGAGACGGGGCTGCATGCGGGCGGAGAGGAGGAAGAGGAGGCGTTCCTGGAGCAGCTCGCGCTGGCGCGCGGCCTCAAGCTGCGCGTCGTCGTGCACACGCCCCTGGCGGACAAGGAGCGCCACACGCGCCGCATCCTGATTCTGTTGCGCCAGTCCGGCGTGCTGCCCTCGCGCGTGCTGGTGGACCACGCCACCGCCCGCACCGTGCGCACCATCCTGGAGGTGGGCCATTGGGCCGGCCTCACCCTGCACCCGGAGGCCCTGGCCGCCGAGCGCGCCGTGGCCCTGGTGCGCAAGCTGGGCAGTGAGCGGCTGGTGCTCAACTCCGACGCCGGAGACGGCGCCGGTGATATCCTCGGCCTCGCGCGCGTGGCCAACCTGCTCTCCAAGGCCCGCCTCTCCGAGCGCGTCGTGCGCCGCGTCGCCCGCGACAACGCCGCCACCTTCTTCCAGGTGGGAACCTGAGCCACCCGGGCCGCGCCCGGCCCCACATCGACTCACCCTTCCGGGCATCGCACTTCACCGCCCGACTCCAGCTGGGGTGAATTTTTGCAACAAAACATACCCCTGGCCGTCCTTTTACGGTGAGCGCATACGGGGAAGCCCCAGGCTCCGTCGCGGTTTTCACACTCCGGTTCGGGAGGGCCCTTTGCGTTCCACCTTCGTCATTGTCGCCGTCATGTTCGCGGGGTGCCTGGGCACGTCGGCCCGGACACCCGCTCGCGCGGGCGACACACGAGGGCCGCTCGCGCCGGAGGCAGGGCGGCTCTTGGCCACCACCCCCGAGCACTTCATGGAGGCGTGTCGGCGCGACATCCAGGAGGCCCGTGGCGCGGTGGCGCGGCTGACGACGCCCGGCGCCCGGCCCGCGACGACGGAGGCGCTGCTCACCACGTATGACGACGCGATGGCGCTGCTGGACGACATCGTCGGGCGCTCGGGCATCGGCGCCAACGTGCATCCGGACGCCGCGTTCCGGGCCGCCGCGGAGCGGTGCGAGCAAGCCGTGGAGCGGGTTCGCACGGACATCTCGTTGGACCGCCGCGTCTACGACGTGCTGGCCGCGCTGGACGTGGCCCGCCAGGACGCGGTGACGCGCCGCTGGGTGGCGCGGGTGCTGCGGGGCTTCCAGCGCGCGGGCGTGGACCGGGACGAGGCCACCCGCGAGCGCGTGCGCGTGCTCCAGGAGGAGCTCATCGTCCTGGGCCAGGAGTTCAGCCGCCACATCCACGAGGACGTGCGGCACCTGGATGTCGCGCCCTCCGCGCTGGCGGGGCTGCCGGAGGACTACGTGCGCGCCCACCCGCCCGGCCCGGATGGCCTGGTGCGCCTGGCCACGGACTCCTCGGACCTGGGGCCCTTCATGACGTACGCGAAAGACACGGCGACGCGCGAGGCGCTGTGGCGCCTGGGACGGCGCCGGGGCCACCCGCGCAACCTGGACACGCTTTCGCGGATGCTCCAGGCGCGCCACGCGCTGGCCACGCTGCTGGGCTACCCGAGCTGGGCGGCCTACGCGGCCGAGGACAAGATGGTGCGCGAAGAGCGCGTGGCGGCGGACTTCATCGAAGAGCTGGCCACCGCCGTGGACGGGCGCATGCGCTCCGAGTACGCCGCGCTGCTGAAGCGCAAGCAGCGGGACGTGCCGGACGCCACCCGCGTGGAGCCCTGGGAGCAGGCGTGGCTGGAGGACAGGGTGCGCGCCGAGCAGTACCGCTTCGACTCGCGCGAGCTGCGGCCGTACTTCGAATACACGCGCGTGAAGCGCGGGGTGATGGACCTCACCGCCAGCCTCTTCGGCCTCACCTACCGCCGCGTGCTGGACGCGCCCGTCTGGCACCCGGAGGTGGAGGTCTGGGACGTCTACGAGGGCGCCGAGCGACGGGGCCGCTTCTACCTGGACATGCACCCGCGCCCCGGCAAGTACACCCACGCGGCGCAGTGGGACCTGGCCGTCGGCCGCGCGGGCAGGTCCCTGCCGGAGGGCGTCCTGACGTGCAACTTCCCCCGGCCCGGCGCGCGGCCCGCGCTGCTCCAGCACTCCGAGGTGCGCACGTTCTTCCACGAGTTCGGCCACCTGCTGCACCACATCCTGGGCGGCCGGGTGCGCTGGGCGGGCCTGTCCGGCACGCGCACGGAGGTCGACTTCGTGGAGGCCCCCGCGCAGGTGCTGGAGGAGTGGGCCTGGAGCGTGGAGTCGCTGCAGCGCTTCGCCCGGCACATCGACACGGACGCGCCGCTGCCCGCAGACCTCATCTCCCGGATGCGCCGCGCGGACTCCTTCGGCAAGGGGCTCTGGGTGCGCCAGCAGCTCTTCTACGCCGCCGTCAGCCTCTCCCTGCACTCGGGGGACCCCGCGGGCACCGACTCCACCGCGAGCGTCCTGGCGCTCCAGGAGCGCTACCTGCCCTTCCGCGCCGTCAGCGGCACGTACGCGCACCTCGCCTTCACCCAGCTGGACGGTGACTACTCGGCGCTCTACTACACGTACCTCTGGTCGCTCGTCATCGCGAGGGACTTGCTCACGCCCTTCGAGCGGCACGGGCTGATGGACGTGGAGACGGCCCACCACTACCGCGACACCGTCCTGGCGCCGGGCGGCTCCAAGGACGCCGCGGACCTGGTCCGGGACTTCCTCGGCCGGGGCTACGACTTCGGGGCATATTCGCGGTGGCTGGAGGGCCGCTGACGCATCCCGCCGGGGGCTGTAAATTCAAAGGGCCCCGCGATGTGAATCGCGAGGCCCCTTGTGTTGTGAATCCGTCAAACCCGCACCGCGGCGCTCACGGGGAGCGCGGAGTCAGTGCACGGCGGGTACGGATGCGGCGACTTCCGGCTGGAGGGTGATGGCCTGCGCGTCCGGATCCAACCGGACCTGCACGGGCACGCCCTGGAAGCGGTACTGGGCCAGCGAATCCGCCGCCCCGTCGAGGAGAAGCTGATAGCGCTCCTCCAGCTCCACCGCGATGAGCAGCATCGTCTCGCCGGCGTCCGCCACACCCGGGCGGTACACCTGGCACCGCTGGAACCGCGCCCAGCGACCGTTCTCCATCTTCACCAGCTCGCCGTCGTAAGCCATGCGCAATTCCTCCGCAGCAATGAGACGAGAACCAATGTAAGGACGAATTAACTCGCTGTCATCCCCCCTCTTGAAAATTCGTTAAGCCCTTTGAATTCCCGTGGGTTACGCGACAGTTCCGGGGCTGGCGGGCAGATCATCAGGGATGGCTGCTCAAAACTGTAAATTTGCCAGCCAGTCAATCCTGTCAAGGGAGCGAGGCGGCGCCGAGTCCGAGGCCGGGACAGGTCCCTGGGGACCGGCGAGCGCCTTCGGGGACGGTGGCGCCAGGCGGCGGGGTCTCCTAGATTCGGAGGGATGAAGTTGCCAGGGCTGTTCCGCAAAGAGCGAACCAC
Organism: Myxococcus qinghaiensis; assembly: GCF_024198215.1. Classification (GTDB taxonomy): domain Bacteria; phylum Myxococcota; class Myxococcia; order Myxococcales; family Myxococcaceae; genus Myxococcus; species Myxococcus qinghaiensis. Next base: position 331,559 of record NZ_JAKCFA010000004.1, on the reverse strand, counting down.
CATCGCCGCCGCCGACGCCCAGGACCACGCCGAGAAGCTGCTGGCGGAGTCCTTGCGCCTGCTGGGACAGGTTTGCACGAAGGTCGCGGACGCCATCGAGTCGCAGCGGTTGTCGCGCCAGGGCTATGCGCACAACACGTATCTGCGGCGGACGGACAACGGGTCCGACGAGTCCGGAGACATGGAGAAGAAGCCCCGGGAGTAGCCGTGTTCGGGCCCCGGGGGCCTCGTTGGAAACCGGTTGCATCGCGAGGGGGGTTGGCTGTTGAAAAGTGGGGCGCCCCCTTCCGGAATGAAGTCCCCGTTCCCATCTTGCCGCCCATAGAATCCCGCGGTTTGAGACGCCGCAGCTCCCCTCTGAGGCCCTGCCATGTCCCACATCCTGGTCGTCGATGACGACGAGAGTCACCGCATTCTCATCTGCGATGCCCTCGAGGAGCTGGGTTACCGAACCGTTCAGGCCGCCAACGGCCGAGAAGCGCTGGACCATCTGGAGGGCGACATGCCCGCCGCCGTCCTGCTCGACCTGCGCATGCCGGTGATGAGCGGGTGGGGCCTTCTGGACGCGCTGAAGAAGATGCCGCGCGCCCGGGGTCTTCCCGTCATCATCATCTCCGGCTACGGCTTCGAGTGGGAGGCGGAGCTGGTGGGCGCCGCGGGCTACATCTCCAAGCCGGTGGACCTGGACAAGGTGCGGCTGACGGTGCAGCAGATCGTCGGCCCGCCGGAGATGGCCTTCGTCCACTGAGGATTCCGTGCCCGGTGCGCCGGGTGGGGATTGTCGCCGGGGGTCGGGCTCGGGTGTGATGGCGTCACTTCATGACGCCCTCCCCTTCCGATGACCTCGCCGTCGACGCGCGCGGGCTGCTCAAGCGCTTCGGTGGCTTCACCGCGCTCAACGGCCTGGACCTCCAGATACCCAAGGGGGCCTTCTATGCGTACCTGGGGCCCAACGGCGCCGGGAAGTCCACCAGCATCGCGCTCCTGACCGGCGTGTACGGCCCCGACGCGGGCACCATCCGCATGCTCGGCGTGGACGCGGTGCAGAAGCCCATGGAGGTGAAGCGTCGCGTGGGCGTGGTGCCGGAGGAGCTGAGCCTCTTCGAGCGGCTCACCGGCCGGCAGTACCTCACCTTCTGCGCGCGCATGTACGGCCTGGACGGCGACGAGGCCGCCGCTCGGGCCACGGAGCTCCTGGAGCTGACGGAGCTGACGTACAAGGCGGGCTCGCTCGTCTCCGAGTACTCCAAGGGCATGCGGCGGAGGCTCGCCATCGCCGCGGCGTTGATCCACGCGCCGGAGCTGGTGCTGCTGGACGAGCCCTTCGAGGGCATCGACGTGCTGGCGGCGGGCGTCATCCGCGAGCTGTTGCGCGAGCTGAGCCGGCGCGGCGTGACGCTGCTGCTCACCACGCACGTGCTGGAGATCGCGGACCGGCTGGCCACCCACGCGGGCATCATCCAGGCCGGACGCATGCTGGACCAGGGACCGGTGTCGTCGCTGCTCCAGCGCTACGACTGCTCTTCGCTGGAGGCGGTGTTCGAGAAGCTCATCGCCGTGCCCTCGTCGCGCAACGCGCGGCTGTCGTTCTATGGCGAGGCACCCGCCCCCGTCGTCCCGCTGCGGGAGCCGGCATGAGTCGCCCCGCCGTTCCCGGCTTCTTCCGGCACCTGTGGCTCTTGTGGGGGCTGCGCTTCAACATCGGGTTGAACCAGGGGCCGGGCAAGAGCCGCCTGCTCGCGGTGGGCTCGTTCCTCGCGTCGAGCGCGCCAGGCGTGTTCTTCGGCCTGTTCTTCTTCGCGCTGATGCGGCTCAAGCCCGTCGTGGAGAGCGACGTCTGGCCGTACTTCATCCTCAACCTGCTGTGCTTCGTCACCTTCTCCGTGTGGGTGACGTGGCCGCTGTTGTCCGCCGGCGTGGATGACCACTCGGAGCTGAGCCGGTACGCGGCGTTTCCGATTTCGCCCTTCCGCCTGCTCATCGCCTCCACGGTGGCCAGCCTCTTCGAGCCGCGCGCGCTGGTGTTCTACGCGCCGCTCACGGGCGCCGCGCTGGGCTTCGCCTCCGTCTACCCGCTGTGGGCGCCGTGGCTGGCGGTGGTGCTCTACGTGCTGTTCGCGCTCCTGTGCGCGGCGTGGAGCCGGGTTGCGCTGTACGCCGTCATCAACGTGCTGCGGGAGAAGCGCAGCGCCGAAATCATGGGCGGCGGCCTTTTGGCGTTCCTGGTCGCCGCGTCGTTCATCCCGCCCATCGACACCTCGTGGCTGACGGCGGTGGGCGAGGACGGCGTGGACGCGCTGGACATGTCGCTCATCATCAACGCGGCGGTGGCGCTGGGGCGCGTTCCTCCGGGCTTCTTCGGAGACGGCCTGGGACAGCTCGCCTGGTACCGTCCGCGCGTGGCGATGGCGGAGGCGCTGGGCCTGTTGTTCTTCGCGGCCATGGGCATGACGGTGGCGTACGCGCTGCTGATGCGCTTCCACCGGCAGTCGGGCCGCGCGGGGCCGCAGCAGAAGGACGCGAAGGACAAGAACCCGTTCGAGCGCACGCGCACCCGCTTCACCACGCTGGTGACGCGCGAGGCGTTGGACTTGTGGCGCAACCCCCGCGCGCGCCTGCTCGCGTCGGTGCCCTTCATCCTGGCCATCCTGCTCAAGCTCCTGTCCGGACGGGACTTGTTCGTCTTCCTCCTGGGAGGCTCGGCGGACGCGTGGCTGATGGGCGGCCTGTGCATCTACGGCGCGGTGGTGATTGCGTCGACGTTCTCCCAGAACACGTTCGCCTACGACGGGCAGGGCTTCGCGGCGTTCCTCGCGGCGCCGCTGAACCTGGCGGACGTGCTGCGCGCGAAGAACCAGGTGCAGGCGGCGGCGGCGCTCGGCATGGCGCTGCTGGTGGCCGTCTTCTACCGCGTGTACTTCGGCTTCGGGACGGCGGTGGATATCGCCTGCGCCCTGGCCGCGGTGCTGGGCGTGGTGCCCATCTTGATGGCCGCCGGCAACTTCCTCTCGCTGTACTTCCCGGTGAAGTTCCACGCGAGCCTCAAGCGGCGCGACAAGGTGCCGTTGACGGCGTCCATGCTGGGCATCTTCGCGGCCAGCATCGGCTGCATGCCCTTTGGCTGGGCGCTGAAGCTGGTGGGCAAGGACGGCCCGTCCTGGCAGTCCGCGGCGATGATTGCCCTGTGCGCGGGCCTCAACCTGGTCATCTACCGGGCCTCGCTGCCCCTGGCGCTGCGCCTGCTGGACCGGCGGCGCGAGGCCATCCTCCAGGCCGTGACGCGCGAATAGCTCGAAGGGCCGTGGCCGCTCGGGAAAGCGGACCACGGCCCCTCGGATGTCTGCTGCGAGTGGCGCGGGGCGAGGGCTCAGTACGTCACGCCGTGCTTCGCGGCCTGGGCCTTGACGCCCTTCATCACGTTGGCGTCGAAGGCGTCCTCCTTCTCCGGACGGTTCTTCGCGAGCCAGGCCTCGCGCTCGGCGGCGAGCTTGGAGGCCTGCGTCTCCAGCGCCTTCTTCTCGTCGGAGAGCTGCTGCACCTTCTTCGCCCGTCCCTCCACGCTCAGGCCCTTCAGCTCGGAGGGAAGCTCGTCGTCACTCACGCTCGCCAGCGACGCGGGCGCGGCGACCAGGTCCACCGCGCCGCCCACGGCCTTGGGGGCGCTGCTCGGCGCGGGAGCTCCCGCCGAGCCACTACCCCCCCTGCTCGTCTTGCGCATGTAGCTGATGCGCTCGGCCGCGGCCTCCGGCGCCAGCTCCGCCATGGCGTCCGCGCGGGCCTTGTTCGCGGCCTGCACCTCCGCCTTGCCGGTGTAGAGCGTCTTCGACGCCAGCGCCGCGTTCACCTTCGACAGCTCCGCGTCGTACGGCGTCGCCACCGCCACCATGCCGCCCGACTGGTCGATGGAGTCGAACGTGCCGTCCGTCAGCTTCGACACGTACTTCCACGCCACCTGCGTCTCCTCGTCCGAGCCGCAGCGCACGGTGTTCACCACGATGTGCTGCTCCCGGGCGCGCTTCGCCCAGAACTTGAAGTCCCAGTCGTCGTTGTGCTTCGCCGGAGGCGCGTCGCCCACCAGGAAGATGGCCTTCATCACCGAGCGGTCCTGGTTCCACGACAGCTTCGACACGGCCTCGCCCAGGCCACGGCCCACGTGCTCGGGCGTGTCACCGCCGCCGCCCGCCTCGAAGCGCCGCAGGTTCGCGAACACCGTGTCCAGGTCGTCGCTCAGGTCGAACCGCTTCGTCACGTAGTCGTCCCCCACGTCCCGGTACGCCACCAGGCCGACCTTCAGGTGCGGGGTGGGCCGTCCCTGCGCGATGCGGGACGCGATGGAGTAGATTTTCGCCTTCGCGCCCTCCAGCAGGCCGCTCATCGAACCCGTCGTGTCGAGCACGAACACCACCTCGATTTCAGGGCGGGCCGCCTTCACCTTCGCATCCACCGGGGGCTGCTCCTGGGCGGGCTTCACCACCGGGGGCTGCTCCTGGGCGGGCTTCACCGCAGGGGGCGTCTTGGCGGCCCGGGTGCTGGGAGGCTCGGGGACGACGGACTCGGCCAGGGCGGGGGCAGCGGACAAGGTGGTGGCGAGCGCGGCCGACAGCATGGCCCGCGACAGGGACTTGAGGTCCATGACGTACTCCGGGAAGGGGGTCTGCGAGGGAAGCTGGGAAGAGGTCTGCGCGCGCGTTCGTCCCAGTGAACGAATCACCCCGCCCAAAGTTCTACGCCCCGGACACGACGCCCCGCGCCCACCCCTAGGAATGCCCGGGCGGCGCGAGGGTTGATGCGTCGCCACCTTCCGCCGGTGTCGCTCCGCGCACGCTGGCCCTCCAGCCGGCTTGCCCGGCGGGAGCGGCGGTTTCATGCTGCGACGACCCCGGGAGATCCACGACCATGATGCCCGTCATCCGCCGAAGCCTCCTCATCCTCGGCTGCCTGTTCGCCGCCTCCTGCAACAGCAACTCGCCGTACTACCAGATCCTCATCACCGCGCCCGAGGTGGTCAGCCTCGCGCCTGGCGAGTCCGCTCAGTTCGACCTGACCCTGGAGCGCGATGGAGACGAGCTCGGGGAGCTGCGCGTCAACCTGGAGTCCGAGCCCGAGGGCATCACCCTGGCTCCCGAAGTCGTCCTCCCCGCCGGAGAGACGCTCGTCACCACCCCCGTCACCCTCACCGTCGCCCAGGACATCCAGGTGACAGGCACCCAGCGGATGCTGCTGCTGGCGACGAACGCCGTGAATGACATCGAGTCGGGCGCCACGTTCTACGTCGTGGTCCAGCCTCCACCCCAGACGCAGCCGGACTTCGCCATCGCCCTGGAGAACCGACAGCTGGAGCTCTTCGCGGGCCAGAGCGAGTTCGTCCGGGTCACCATCACCCGGACGGCGCCTTTCGCGGGCCCTGTCACCCTCAGCATCGAATCCCCCACCCTGCGAATCACCGCCACGCCCCTCGTCGTGACGCCGGAGCAGACCACCGTCAACTTCAACATCGACACGCAGACCAGCACCACGCGCATCCCCATCCCCATCGCCATCGTCGCCACCAGCGAGGACGGGCGCCAGGTCAAGACGGGCCTCACGCTCAACGTCCGCTAGCCAAGGGGAAGCCCTCGCGCCTCGAAACGCACGAGGGCCGGGGAGCAGGGGCTTATGAAGCCCTCGCCACCCGGCCCAGGTACGTCCGAGCGTTTCGTCGCGCTCAGGCCATGTCGAACAGCAACGCTTCCACGGGCGTCTCCGCGGTGAGCACCAGCGTGTCCTCGGCCGACACCGCCACTCCGTCACCCGCCTTCACCTTCACCCCGTTCAGGGTGCCCGCACCCCGCGCCACCTGTACCCACGCGTGCCGTCCCGGAGCGAGCGCGTACTCCGCCTTCTCCCCCGCGCCCAACAGCGTGCCGTGCAGCACCAGGTCCTGGTGCACCGTCAGCGAGCCCTCGCGCCCGTCCGGCGACGCCACGACGCGGAAGCGGCCCTGACGCTCCTTCGCGTCGAACGCCTTCTGCTCGTAGCCCGGCTTCAGGCCCTTCTCGTTCGGGACGACCCAGATCTGCAGCATGTGCAGGGGCTCCCCGAAGTTGTTCATCTCGCTGTGCACCACGCCCGTCCCCGCGCTCATCCGCTGCACCTCGCCGGGCTTGATGACCGCCTCGGTCCCCATGCTGTCGCGGTGCTCCACCTTGCCGCCCAGCACGTAGGTGATGATTTCCATGTCCCGGTGCGGGTGCATCCCGAACCCGCGATTGGGCGCCACCGTGTCCTCGTTGATGACCCTCAGGGACCTGAACCCCATGAAGTCCGGGTCGTAGTAGTCCGCGAAGGAGAACGTGTGGTGCGTGTCCAACCAGCCGTGGTTGGCATGGCCTCTTTCCTCTGCATTTCGAACGGAGATCATCGCCTGCCTCCCTTTCCTTTCTAATTGCAATTCAGATGCATCAACCCCACCCCGCGTTGCGGGGCGCGACAGGAGCCTGCTTCCCACGAGGCCCGAAGCGCCGACCACCAGGCCGCCCGCCACGGACCTGCGGGTGAGCGGGCGTCCCGTCGTCGGCTTCTTCACGCCGCCTTCTCCTCGGCCACCGCCACCGCCTGCACGTCCAGGGTGATATCCACACGCTCACCCACCAGCAGCCCGCCTGCCTCCAGCGCCTGGTTCCACGAGAGGCCGAAGTCCTTGCGGTCGATGCTGGTGCTCGCCTGGAAGGCCAGCCGCTCGTTGCCCCACGGGTCCTTCACCTTCCCGAGCAGCTCCGTCTCCAGCACGACTTCGCGCGTGACGTCGCGAATCGTCAGGTCACCCACCACGCGGTAGCGGCCCTTGCCCGCGTCCTGCACCCGCGTGCTGCGGAAGATGAGCTTGGGGAAGGCCGCCACGTCGAAGAAGTCCGGCGAGCGCAGGTGGTTGTCACGCTGCTCCACGCCCGTATCGATGCTCGATACGTCAATCTTCACCTCCGCGGAGCCCTGCGCCAGGTCATCCCCGTTCACCACCACCTTGCCCTCGAACCGCGTGAAGCGGCCGTGCACCTTCGCCACCACCATGTGGCGGACCATGAAACCCACCGTCGAGTGCGTCGTATCCAGCGTCCAGGTCTTGAAGCTCATGTTCGTGTCTCCCGTGCTTGCCGCGTCTGACCACCCATAGAGCAACCGCCGGGCCATGACTCAACCTGCTGGAATCACAAGAGAACAGGCGCCACGAGCCGCCCATTCATATCAATTTGATATGACCACCCTCTCAACCAGAGATGCCCGGCCGGAGGGCGGAGACAGGGGTGGCTCCGGGGGCCGGGCACGCGGCGGACGGGAGCGAGTCAGTCGGTGCACGAGCCCGGCGTCGAGGGCTACCTTGAGAGACGCCATGACCACCTCACCGATACGCCGACAAGCCGCGCTGGACGCCCTGGCGCTCGATGACGAGGCCCTGCTGAAGGCGTGCGAGGTCGACTACTTCATCGCCTCGGGCCCGGGCGGCCAGCACCGCAACACCACGGCCAGCGGCGTGCGCCTCACCCACGGGGCCACGGAGCTGTCCGTCACCGCGACGGAGCGCCGCAGCCAGATCCAGAACAAGGGCGTCGCGTTGGACAGGCTCCGCGAGGGCCTGCGCGCCCTCACCTTCGTCCCCAAGGTCCGCAGGGCCACGCGCCCCACCGCGGGCGCCAAGCGCCGACGCCTGGAAGGCAAGAAGCGCACGTCGGAGAAGAAGACGCTGCGGGGCAAGTCGGACTGGTGACACCCGCCCCGCACCGCTGAAGCCGCTGCTACGCAAGCGCTTGCGGAGTCGCAAACTTTGCATAGCCGCGCGCTTCCCGAGCGTACAGGCGCACTGGGATTTTCCCGGGGTGCCACTGGGGCCGGGCGCGCGGAAGGCCAGGGCACATGGCGTGCAACCAGGTGGCGAAGCTGACCCGCTTGGGTCGGCTCACCCCCGGTGGGAGCACCCCATGACTCCTCGGCCCCCTTCTTTCACGCCGCTGCGCGCGCTGCTCGCGCTGTCCTTGCTGGTGGCGCTGCCCGCCTCGGCGACGGACCTGGTCACCTTCAGCCGCGGCGCGCTCATCATCCCCGAGCAGGCCACCTTCCAGCGCGGCTGCGGCTCGCTGTCCGCGTACGGCCTGGTGTGGCGCATCCTCCAGTCGAACCAGCCCGGCGGCCCCAACGCCAGCCAGCCGATAACGGTGTACCTGGCCATCAATGATTTGAAGGCCTCGCCCAACCGGTGCGTGCCCACCAACCGCCACACGCCGCCAGCGCCCGTCGGCGACGCGAAGTGGAACGACGGCTGCGACTTCACCATCACCAACAACACGGAGCAGCCGGTGGTGCCGGTGAACTACGGCATGGCCCTGCCCACCAGCGGCCTGTATCCCAACGGGAACATCGACAACTTCACCACCACGGCCAACGAAGCGCGCCCGTACTTCACCGCCACCACGCTGAACAACAGCGTCACCGGCCCGCGCTTCAGCACCGTGCGGTACATGGGTGGCGCGTTCATCATCGACGCGGCGGACGCGCGGCGCGCCATCGACTTCATCCGCTCGGGCTCCGGCGACCTGTCCCCGGAGAAGTTCCGCACCACGTGCCCGAAGACGAGCGACTGCGCCGTCTTCACCAACAACAGCGGCTGCCACTACGTGCGCATGCACCAGTCCACCATCGAGTTCACCGCGCCGGTGGCCCGCCGCATCAACCGCGTCCCGCCGAAAATCGCCCTGCTGGACCTGTCCGACGGGACGAACAGCGGCGGGGACCCCCTGGTGAAGGGCGGCATGCTGGACGACTACCTGCGCAACGCGGGCCTGGACTTCCCGGGGGCCGGCGGCTGCCCCGAGGGGACGACGTCCGGCTGCACCCTCAACAACAAGAAGCCCGGCCTCATCTACGACGCGCTCCACGCCAACGCGGACCTCGTCTCCACCTCCACCTTCAAGAACGGCCTGCTCAACGCGGTGGACCCCGTCACCACCAAGCCCCGCTACAAGGTGTTCTGGGCGCCCCACTGGGAGATTGGCAACATCGGTCGTCCCGAGTACGTGGCCAACGGCGACGGCGCGACGACGCAGCGGGAGAACGCGCTCAACAACATCGAGTACTTCACCAACCAGCGCGGCAACGGCCTGTTCGCCGAGTGCGCGAGCATCTGGTCCTACGAGACGACGAGGCGCCCGGACAACACGCCGGTGCTCAGCTCCCGTTTCCAGGGCGAGAGCAACTTCCAGTACAACAAGCTCTCCGGAGGCAAGAACTGGGACGGGCGCAACTGCACGGACCCGGACTACATGGCCCAGTCGCAGGGCAGCCGCGAGGCCTGCATCCTCTATCCCAACGCCGGAGACCCGTTCTCCCAGATGGGCGACTTCCGCTTCAACAGCGTGGTGGGTCACACGGAGAACTACCGCGTGAAGTACAAGGACGGCGTGCGCCGGCTCGCGGTGAGCTGGTACGGCCACAAGGACGAGCACGTCTACGACAACGCCGCCCACGTGGCCGAGGACAACCGGCGCGGGCACGACTTCTTCACCTTCAACCAGAAGGACAATGACCCGAAGAAGGCGACCATCGTCTACCTGGCGGGCCATGACTTCAAGCAGAGCGTCCCCGGCACGCGCATCGTCCTCAACACGCTGCTCAACCTGGGCTCCGAGCCGCTGAGCAGCGAGCGCGCCCTCTCCGCGCCCGTCGCCTTCGACGACGCCAACGGCAGCGACTCCAACGGGACGCGCGCGCTGGTGCTCGCGGCCACCTACGACGCGGTGTCGGGCTACCCGCCCGGCGTGGACACGTACGTGCACGCCCAGGGCTCGCAGTGGGTGTTCCCCTACTTCCCGGGCCACCTGCGCGCCCACTCGCTCATCGGCGGCGACGCGCTCGGCCAGGGCGAGAGCGAGCTGGACGCGGCCACGCTGTGGGACGCGGACGCCGTGCTGCCCATGCCCCGCGAGCGCAACCTCTTCACCTACTTCGGTGGACAGGTGAAGGAGAACCCCTCGCTGGGCGCCGGCCTGCGCGCGCCTCGCGGCGTGCTCCAGGTGGGCTGGAAGCCGCAGAGCGTGGCCGGCACCGCCATCAACGCCAACTACGGCGGCTCGCCCAACTCGAACTGCGTGGACGTGCTGAAGCTGGGCGAGGCCAAGAACCCCGACGGCACGTCGCGCTTCGACTTCGTCGTCTCGCCCACGGGGGATGGCGTGTGTGACTTGCAGCAGGCGGTGCAGTACTCGCCACAGCTGGCGGGCACCGACTTCGGCCAGAGCATGGAGACGGTCAACAAGGCGAAGCTCGCCTCGGACTTCAACGCGGTGGCGCAGCTGCTCCAGCGCGTGCGCGGCTTCTGCTTCGCCACCAGCACGGGCCATGACGGCTCGGGAACGCCCGTCCTGGAGCCGAGCGACAGCCAGTGCAACAACGACGAGGCGGACAACCGCGCGCACCTGGGCGGCTTCGTCCACTCCGCGCCCGCGGTGGTGAAGGCCAGCGCGTACATCCCGGACCGGGGAGCGCCCCGCCCCACCGTCGCGTACGCGGCGGGCCTGGATGGGCAGCTCCACGCCTTCTACGTGTCTGGCGGCGCGCGCTACGCGGGCCCCGCGGAGACGCTGTCCTTCCCCAACGTCAGCCCCGCGGACTCCGCCTTCCAGAAGAACTGGAGCGCGAGCTTCAGCGGCGGCACCACGCCCCCGCGCGGCACCGAGCTGTGGAGCTTCCTGCCGGCCACGCAGCTGCCGTGGCTGCGCAGCAACAACGCGCGCGTCAACAGCGCGCCGGTGGTGATGGACGTCTTCGCGGACTTCGTGGGCAGCGGCAAGCGCGAGTGGCACACCGTGCTGGTGGCCAACGTGGGCAACCCGGGCCGGGACTTGTTCGCCCTGGACATCACCAACCCCCTGCGCCCGGTGCTGCTGTGGCACCTGGCGGGCAGCCACGCGCAGACGGGCGCCTTCCCTCCGCACGCGCCGGTGGAGCTGGCGGACCGCGACACGGGCGGCACGCAGTGGGCGGTGAAGTGGAAGGAGAAGGACGCGCGCTTCCTCATGGCGCCGCAGACGGACCCGGGCCGCGAGCCCTCTGGCCTCTACAACTACGGAGGCCTGGGCGGCACGCGCGGCCTGTCCGTGGGCGTGGTGCGCCAGGGCCTGGAGCCCACCTATGCCGTCTTCGTCGCCTCCAGCAGCTCGGGCGCGTACGGCGCTCCCACGTTCGGCATGGAGGTCTTCGCCATCGACGCCGCCACCGGCCAGAAGCTGTGGCAGTGGGAGCAGGAGTTCACCCAGAGCTGGGTGGACAACACCGCGCCCACCGCGCCCACCGTGCTGACGGACACGGGCGGCGCCTCGCGCCTGTACGTGGGCGACATGGAGGGCCGGCTGTGGGAGCTGGACGGCGCCACCGGACAGAACTCCAACGTGCTGCGGCTGGGCCCCTCCTGCTCGGAGACGTCGCCCTGCAAGTACTCCGCGCTGGACACCGACTCCACCGACACGCAGCGCCGGCCCATCACCACCAACGTGGCGCTGGCGCGGCTGCCGCAGACCATCACCACCGGCACCGCCCTCAAGGGCTACGAGGGAGAGCTGGTCGCCATGGTCGGCACGGGCGGCGCGGACTGGGTGCAGCCCACCGCCGCGGGCCAGGTGCACCTGGCGCTGCTGGACCGCAAGCGGCGGCTGCCCATGGGTGAGGACGGCTTCAAGCTGAATGGCTCGGCGATTACCGCGTCGGGCGCGCACTCGCTGGCGGAAGACCAGGGCGTGCTCCAGGAGCCCACGCCCTTCCCGCTGTCCTTCGCTGCCCCGCAGCACATCTACGGCAACATCACCGTGGCCGGGCGCACCGCGTACTTCAGCACCGCCAAGGGGAAGCTGGGGGACTTGATGTCGGTCGACGGGGCGACAAAGGGCAACACCTGGAAGCTGGACCTGGGCAACACCGCGACTTCGGCGGGCGCCGCGGCCACGGTGCTGCCCGGACTGAGCCTGGCCAACTTCGGCGGCGTGACGGTGTACCACCGCGACAACGGCACCACGTCGCAGGACTTCGTGGTGGGGCTGGAGGTCAGCCGCATCACCAACACGCGCATCGACAACACCACCACCACGGGCCCCTCCAGCCCGGACGAAACCCTGCGCGTCAACGGCCAGGGGGGCTTCATCTTCCGGCTGCTCAACTGGAGCCAGAGGTTCTTCGAATGAGCTCGCCCGCTCGCGCCCTCCGCCGGGGCTCCAGTCTCATCGAAGTGCTCATCGCCATGGTGGTGCTGGCGCTCGCCGCCACCGGCGCGGTGGGCGGCATGGTGTTCGCCTCGCGCGACGTGCACGACGGCCAGCTGCTCCAGGTGAAGCGACTGCTGCTCGAGGCAAGCACGCAGCGGCTGTGGCTGGCCGCCAAGGGCCCGCTGCTCGCGCAGGCGGTGCCGCGCCCCACGCAGCCCCCCACCACGCTGGCTCCCGGCGCGGCGCCCTGGCGGTCGGACCCGACGGTGCCCGTGCCAGGTGACCCCAGCTCCGGGGCGTACTTCAAGCTGTCCGCCACCGGCCAGGTGGAGCCGCTCGCGGGCATCCCCACCGGCACGGCGTGCAACGACGCCGCGCTGCCGGAGGGCACGTACTGCCGGGAGGTCCTGGTCACGACGGGCCTGCCGCTCGAGGTGCCCGCTTCGGCCACCGCGCTCCTGCCCGCGGGCTCGCGGCCGGTGACGGTGTGGACCCGCGTCGTGCGCAAGGGCGACACCGCGGACCGCGCCCAGTTCCACAATGAGGTGTTCGTCCAATGAGAGCCCTGCGAGGGATGACGCTGCTGGAGACGATGGTCGCCCTGGCCCTCACGGCCATCATCATCGCGGCCGCCGCGTCGCTGATGGTGGCGGGCAGCCGCGTCATCCACAACACGGAGCACACGGCCGACAGCCATGACGCCTCCCGGCTCGCGGGCGAGGCCCTGATGAGCATGGTGCGCCAGGCGGGCGCTGGCGCTCCCGGTGGCATCTGGGTGCGCCAGGGCGGAGTCCCCGTGCGCGTCGGCGCCATCTTCGGCCGCGATGGCACCACCGGCGCCGGCACCAACTCCAGCACGCCCACCGCCGACGGCAGCGATGACCTGTGGCTGGTGGTGCCGGACCGCGACTATCTGGGCGAGCCCTGTGTCACCCCTGGCGCCGCTGCCTCCGTGGTGCGCGCGGGCACGGGCACGCTCCATGTGAACTGCACGCAGAGCCTCAAGGCGGACTCGCTGCATCTGGTCAGCAACATGACGACCGCCGCGCTCCTCTCCAACATCGTCATCACCCCCCAGAGCCCGGGCGTGCCGGGCCAGGTGAACTATGACGAGGCGGGGACCTCCGGCTTCTCCAACGCGCCGGAGCGGGGTGGCTACCAGAGCGGGGACCTCGTCTATCCGGTGCGGCTGCTGCACTTCTTCATCGGCCCCCACCCCACGTCGGGCCGGCCGTCGCTCTTGCGCACGGAGGGCAGGCTGCTGGCGGACGCGCTGGGCCGGCCCTTCTCGGAGCCCGCGACGGAGCAGCCCGTCGTCGTGCAGGAGAACGTGGAGGACCTGCAGGTGGCCTTTGGCTTCGACACCACGGGCCAGGAGGACCCGGCCCGGTACACGTGGCGGCACGGATTGGCCGCCGCCTTCCAGCCGGGCCTGCGCACGGTGCGCATCAGCGTGGTCGCCACCGGCCGCAACCCGCGTCGCAACACGCAGAGCACCGCGGTGCTGGCGGACGACAAGCGCATCAGCACGGAGAACAACGTGCCGCCGGCCGCCGTCGCCGCGGATGGCTTCTACCGCAGCCTCTACACCCGCCGTCTGGAGCTGCCCAACCTGGCGGCCGCCAACCTGTGAGCGCCATGCACTCCAAGCCGCGCAAGTCCCTTCCCCGCGCCGCCCGTGGCGCCACGCTGATTGTCGTCGTCATGCTCGTCACCGTGCTGCTGGGCCTGGTGGCAAGCCTCATGGTGTACGCGGGCGGAGAGCGCGTGCGCGCCGTCGCCAGCAGCCGCGCCGGCCAGCGCCAGAGCTGCGCGGAGAGCGGCCTGCAGCTCGCGCGCAGCTTCTACGGGCGCAACTACGCCAACTGGAACACCTACCTGGCCGCGCCGGCCACCTACAACCCGGTGCGCTCCAGCTTCAACCCGACGCCCGCGGACCCGTTCTCCTCCAGGCTGCTGACCACGAATCCGGCGCTCTTCGCCGACGTGGATGGCGACGGCAAGCCGGACGTCTACCTGTACATCCGCGACAACGAGGACGAGTTCGACCCCGTCGCCCCCAACTGGCGCCGGGACAATGACCAGGTGGCCGTCGTCGGCGCGGTGTGCATCTCCTCCACGCTGCGCGCCCGCCGCAGCGACGGGACGCAGAACCCCAGCACCCTCGCGCTGGAGGGACTGCTCAGCTACAACGGCGGCGGCGGCCCCAACACCTCCCAGGGCACCACGGGCACGGGCTCCGGCAACCACAACTGACGCAAGGCCCTCACGCCAGGCGCGCGTGGGCGATGGCGGGCGCCTTGCCGCGAGGCCAGGGCATCGCCTCCGAAATCCCCGCCCCAAAGGACCGCGCGCCATCCGCCTTCAAGGCGTGGGATGCTCGGCGCTTCTCCCTCACGAAGGACGCCTGCAATGCCCACGCTCGAAGACGCGATTGCCCTCGCCGTGGAGGCGCACCGCGGCCAGCGGGACAAGGCGGGCCAGCCCTACATCCTGCATCCCCTGCGGTTGATGATGCGGCTGGAGACGGAGGAGGAGCGCACCGTCGCAATCCTGCACGACGTGGTGGAGGACACGCCCTGGACGCTGGAGCGGCTGCGGGACAGCGGCTACCCGGAAGCAGTCCTGCGCGCGCTGGAGGGACTCACCCGGCGCGAGCACGAGACATACGAGGCCTTCATCGAGCGGCTGCGGCCGGACGCGCTGGCGCGCCGGGTGAAGCTCGCGGACCTGGAGGACAACATGGACGTGCGCCGGCTGACGGCCGTCACGGCCAAGGACGCGGAGCGGCTGGCCCGCTACCGCGCCGCCTGGGCGCGGCTGAAGGAGCCCTGAGACACGACGGCCCGGAGCGCCACGCGGGCACTCCGGGCCGCTGTGCGAGTCCCGCACCCGCCGAGGAAAGCGGGTGCCGGTCTCTGTCTTCTTGGGAGGACTACGCCTTCGCGAGCTGGCGCAGCACGTACTGCAGGATGCCGCCGTGCCGGTAGTAGTCGAGCTCGTTCGGCGTGTCGATGCGGCACACGGCGGTGAACTCCTTGGTGCCGCCCTCGCCCGTGGCCTTCACGGTGAGCTTCTTCTGCGGCGCCAGGTCCTGCGCAATCCCCGTGATTTCGAACGTCTCGTGGCCGGTGAGGCCCAGCGACTGCGCGTCCTGGCCCGCCTCGAACTGCAGGGGCAGCACGCCCATGCCGACGAGGTTGGAGCGGTGGATGCGCTCGAAGCTCTTGGCGATGACGGCCTTCACGCCCAAAAGCTGCGTGCCCTTGGCGGCCCAGTCACGGCTGGAGCCCGTGCCGTACTCGGCGCCGGCCAGCACCACCAGCGCGGTGCCGTCCGCCTGGTACTTCATGGAGGCGTCGTAGATGCTCATCCGCTCGCGGGTGGGGATGTGCACGGTGACGCCACCCTCCACGCCCGGGACGAGCAGGTTCTTCAGGCGGATGTTGGCGAAGGTGCCGCGCACCATCACCTCGTGGTTGCCGCGACGCGCGCCGTAGGAGTTGAAATCCTTGGGCTCCACGCCCTCCGCCATCAGGTACTTGGCGGCCGGGCTCGTCTTGGCGATGTTGCCCGCGGGCGAGATGTGGTCCGTCGTGACGGAGTCACCCAGGAGCGCCAGCACGCGCGCGCCCTTGATGTCCTGCGTCGCCTTGGGCTCCTTCGGGAGGTTCTCGAAGAAGGGCGGCTTGCGCACGTAGGTGGACTTCTCATCCCACTGGAACGTGGAGCCCTTGCCCACGGGCAGCTGCTGCCAGAGCGCGTCGCCGTCCATGGCGTTGGCGTACTGGCTGCGGAACTGCTCGGGCTTCACCGACGCGCGGATGACCGTCTTGATTTCCTCGTTGGTGGGCCAGATGTCCTTGAGGAACACCGGGCGGCCGTTGGGGTCCAGGCCGAGCGGCTCCTTGTCCATGTCCAGCCCCACCTCGCCGGCCAGCGCGTAGGCCACCACCAGCGGCGGGCTGGCCAGGTAGTTCATGCGCACGTGCGGGTTGATGCGGCCCTCGAAGTTGCGGTTGCCGGAGAGCACCGCGGCGACGACCAGGTCGCCTTCGACGACGGCGTTGGCGACGGGCTCCGTCAAGGGCCCCGAGTTGCCGATGCACGTGGTGCAGCCGTAGCCCACCACGTGGAAGCCGACGGCCTCCAGGTAGGGGAGCAGGCCGGAGTCACGCAGGTACTCGGTGACGACGCGGCTGCCCGGGGCCAGGCTCGTCTTCACCCAGGGCTTGGGGTTGAGGCCCTTCTCCACGGCCTTCTTCGCCAGGAGGCCCGCGCCCACCAGCACCGCCGGATTGGACGTGTTGGTGCAGGACGTAATCGACGCAATCACCACCGCGCCGTGGCCCAGCTGGTAGCTCTCCCGGCCCTGCTTCACGGTGACAGTCTGCGCCAGACGCTCCGGAGCGACTTCGGCCGCGGGGGCCTTCGCCTTGCCGCCGCCCTCGTCGTCCTCGCCCTTGCTCTTGCCAGCCGCGAGCATCTCCACGAGCGACTTCTCGTAGCCGGACTTCATGTCCGTCAGCGGGACGCGGTCCTGCGGACGCTTGGGGCCCGCGAGGCTGGGCACCACGGTGGACAGGTCCAGCTCCAGCGTGTCGGTGAAGAGCGGCTCCGGCGCGTCATCCTTGCGCCACAGGCCCTGCTCCTTGGCGTAGGACTCCGTGAGGGCGACGACGGCGTCGGGACGGCCGGTGAAGCGCAGGTAGTTGAGGCTCTCCTCGTCCACGGGGAAGAAGCCGATGGTGGCCCCGTACTCGGGCGCCATGTTGGCGATGGTGGCGCGGTCCGGGAGGGACAGGCCCTTGAGGCCCGTGCCGAAGAACTCCACGAACTTGCCGACCACGCCCTTCTTGCGAAGCATCTGCGTGACGGTGAGGACCAGGTCCGTCGCCGTGGCGCCCGCGGGCAGCGCGCCGGTGAGCTTGAAGCCCACCACCTGGGGGATGAGCATCGTAATCGGCTGGCCGAGCAGCGCGGCCTCCGCCTCGATGCCGCCCACGCCCCAGCCCACCACGCCCAGGCCGTTGATCATCGTCGTGTGGCTGTCGGTGCCCACCAGCGTGTCCGGGTACACCGTGGTGCCCTGACGGAACGTCACCTGCGCCAGGAACTCGAGGTTCACCTGGTGGCAGATGCCGATGTCCGGCGGGACGACGCCAAAGCCCTTGAACGCGCTCTGTCCCCAGCGCAGGAAGGCGTAGCGCTCGCGGTTGCGCTCGAACTCCAGCTCCGCGTTCTCCTTGAAGGCCGCCGTCGTGGCGAAGGAGTCGATCTGCACCGAGTGGTCGATGACCAGGTCGGCCGGGTTGCGCGGGTTGATTTTCGCGGGGTCGCCACCCATGGTGGCCAGGGCCTCGCGCATCGCCGCCATGTCCACCACGGCGGGCACGCCGGTGAAGTCCTGGAGCAGCACGCGCGCGGGGTGGAAGGAGATTTCGACGTCCGGGGTGGCCTTGGGGTCCCACGCCAGCATCTTCTCGACGTGCTCGCGCTTGACGACGCGGCCGTCCTCGTTGCGCAGCAGGTTCTCCAGCAGCACCTTCAACGAGAAGGGCAGGCGATCCACGGCGGGATGTGCCTTGGCCAGCTTGCTCAGGCTGAAGTAGTCGTAGGTGGCCGAGCCCACCTGAAGCTTGGACTTCGTGCCGAAACTGTCGGTCATGTGAGGTGCCCTTCCGTGCGCAGGATGTGGGCACTTCTAGGCTCGCCTTTGACGCGTTGCAAAGGGTTCCTGCGCGCGCATCCTGCGATGGACTGTTGACCCAGCAAGAGTCCAGCCCCGCTCATCGGAACCATGCGTCCCGCTGGGGAATGTCGTCTCCGACACCCTGTCCCCTAACGGCGAGACAGGCCCGGGACAAGCCCGCGTCCCTCAGATGACCTTGCGCAGGCTGTACAGGGCGCGCTCCAGCAGCTTGCGCCAGAGGGGCCGGCGGCGGAATTCCGCCAGCGTCACCTCACGACAGTCGCCGCAGTCCGTGCGGAAGGAGTCCTCCAACTGCTGGCCCAGCCGGGGGTCGGCGAACACGGCGTTGACCTCGTGGTTGAAGGCCAGGCTCAGCCGCTCCAGGTTGAACGAGCCGATGGTGCCCCAGGCCCCATCGACGACGGCC
The DNA here is from genome assembly GCF_024198215.1 of Myxococcus qinghaiensis. Classification (GTDB taxonomy): domain Bacteria; phylum Myxococcota; class Myxococcia; order Myxococcales; family Myxococcaceae; genus Myxococcus; species Myxococcus qinghaiensis. Next base: position 313,219 of record NZ_JAKCFA010000004.1, on the reverse strand, counting down.
GTCTTCGCGTGGAGCACCCCGCGCTGCCACTCGAAGATGCGGACCCCCGCCCCCAGGAGCTTCTCGTAGAAGGCCCGGGTGACGAACTCCAGCAGCGGGTGGTCGCTGCGGGCGTTGAGGAGCAGGCTCACCTCCACGCCCCGCCGGGCCGCGTCGCGCAGGGCGGCGACGAGCTTCCGGTCCGGCACGAAGTACGCCGCGGCGATGAGCACGCTGCGCCGGGAGCGGTGGATGGCGTGCAGGTAGGCGCGGTGGATGCTCCGCCGGCTGGACAGCACCGCCAGGCCCGTGGGCCCCCGCGGGGAGGAAGCGCCCCGCCGCCGGCGCAGGCGGTGCTGCAGCCCGGACGCCCAGCGGTGGATGCGGTCCTGGAACATCATCCGCCAGGTGGCCAGGAAGCGCCGCTCCAGGACGTGCACGGCGGGGCCTTCGATTCGCAGCACGTCATCGCGCCACCCGCCGCCCTGCTCCCCCTCCGGCGCCCAGTGCGCGGAGATGTTCACCCCGCCGGTGAAGGCCACCTCGCCGTCCACGACGAGAATCTTGCGGTGGTCCCGGCGCAGCAGGTGCCGCCAGCCGCGCGACAGGTTGAAGGGCTTGAAGGAGCGGATGTCCACGCCGCGCTGGCGCAGCTCCTCGAAGTAGCCCTTGCGGCTCGTCCAGGAGCCCACCGCGTCGTAGAGCACCTTCACGTGCACGCCGCGCTCGGCGGCCTCCGCGAGCGCCTGGCCGAACAGCTCACCGACGGCGTCGGTGATGAACATGTACGTCTCCAGGCGGATGTAGCGCCGGGCCCGCCGGATGGCCTCCAGCATCGCCGGATACGCCTCCACGCCGTCGCGCAGCAGCACGCACGCGTTGCCGCGCGTCACCGCATGGCCGCGAGGCAGGTAGTAGCGCGCCAGGAGCATCCCGGAGACCCCGGGGCTCCAGATGGGCGCTCGCTCTGGCAGGGGGCCCTGCGAACAGCCGGGCTCGGGAAGAGCCTCTCCCGACACTCCCGCCCTCTCGCTCATCGCCTCCAGGTCGCGCATGGTCCTCTTACGTTGAGGACGCCGCCCCGAGCCGGCAACCCGACGGGCCGCCTGAACGGCCCCAGGGGGTGATGCACCGTCCGGTACGGGACGGTGCAGGCCAGCGAAAACAGGAAGCTGCTACAGCCCGTACTCTCCGCGCTTGTTCTCGGCGCGGGTGGCACACGGCTGGTCGTACTCCGGGAAGTACTGCTTGATGTGGTCCAGCGTGGCGGAGGCGGCCTTGTAGTTGCCCTGGTTGTAGTAGCCCTCCACCTCCAGCAGCAGCTTGGCGCACGTCCTGTCCAGCTCCTGCTGGGCCGTCTTCATGCGCTCCTGCGCCTCGTAGTAGAGGTCCGGCTTGGGCTCCGGGTGGGCCTCCAGCATCAGCCACGACTCGCGGAAGGACTTCCACGCCTCGTAGCGGTTGCGGGCGCCGATGTCCGGCGTGTCGTTGTTCTTCCGGCCGCGCTTGTAGGACTCGGTGGCCTGGCGCAGCAGCTCCTCGGGCAGCAGGTCCGGCAGGAGCGCGCGCTCCACCCACACGTTCCAGATGCGCCAGGGGTCCTCGCCCGGCGGATTCTTGGTGTTGTCGAAGACGATGCGGTTGGGCTCGCCCTTCTTCAGGTGCTGGGAGGGAATCATCAGCTCCAGCGAGCGGTCCTGGCTGGCCAGCGTGTCGGGGGGCACCTTGCCCACGTCCACGCCGTTGACGCTGACCATCACCTCGTCCTTGGAGATGCCCTGCGCCTGGTAGTGGAGGATGACCACGGCCTTGGTGGCGGCGGTGTACTCCCACTCGAAGATCTTCATGTCCGCCCGGGCCCACGTCACGTCGGGCCCCAGGCCGAACGAGTCGCGGATGGGCTGCTGCGTGAGCACCGCGGGCTCCTCGCCCACCGGCCCGTTGTCCTCGCCGCTGAGCACCAGCCAGTACAGCAGGCCGAAGAGGCCCAGCACCACGGCGACGCCGCCGCCCACCAGGCCGCCGCGCACCATGTTGGTCGCGTCCGCCCAGAACAGCTTCGCGCTCGCGACCAGGCCCGGGGACTCGCGGCGGATGCGGGCGCGCTCGGCGGCGGACAGGCCGCTGCCCGCGCCACCTCCGGCGCTGGAGGCCGGCCGCGCGCGCACGGGCGCGGAGCTGCCCTGGGGACGACGGGGCGCGGGGACCGAGGACGGAGCCCGCTCGATGGCCGCGGGCTCGTTCGACGCGGCCAGCGCCGCGCGTGCACCGCTCTGCCCCGCGGGCCGCAGCGCTCGCAGGTTGTTGCGGGTGGCGCCCTGGCGAATCTCCTCCAGGGACTCCTCGTCCGCGCCATCGGGGGCCAGGGCCACGCCCTTGTTCCGCTGACGCTTCAGCGCGTCCACGGAGACGATGCGCGTGCTGTTCGCGCCCTCCTCCGCCCCGGCGGGCAGCTCCTCCTCGCCGGTGGACTCGTCCGTCATCAAGGCGAAGACGAACGTCACCGGCCCCAGGGTCAGCTTGTCGCCGTCCTCCAGGGCTTGCGTCTGCACCGCGGTGCCGTTGAGCAAGGTGCCGTTGGCGCTGCCCTGGTCCTCGACGCTGTAGGCGTCACCATCGAGGAACAGGCGGCAATGTTTGCGGGACACGCCCGGGTCGTACAGCACGACGTCACATTCGGACGTACGACCGATGAGCACGGAGTCCTGGTCGAAGACGAACTCCTTGCCGGCGTCTTTTCCCTCGGAGATCGTCAGCTGGAAAGGCATGGGGGCCCTACAATCCTATCGAGGCACGCGCCGCTCGGGCAACGGCCGCTCGCGCGGAGACCGGTTCCATCACCTCCGCCTCGCCGCCAAAGGACAGCACCCACTGCGTCAGCCAGCGCTCGCTGTCGCCGGCCACGAGGACTTCCACGCCCCCATCGGCAAGCGGGCGGGCGTCCTGGCCGAAGCGCTCCTTCACGTAGGGCGCCGCCACGGGCGAGAACCGCACGCGCACGGACGCCTCGGAGCTGCTCCGAGCCGGGTTGGGAACGTCCGCCCGGGCATCGGGCGGGGGGAGAAATGGCGTTTCGGTCACGGTGAGATCTTCCATCCGGTCCAGCCGAAACAGGCGAGCGTCCTGCCGGGTGTGGCAGAAGCCCTGGAGATACCACTGTCCCCGGTGGCTGAGCAGCTCATACGGACGCACCCGGCGCGGCTCGGCGGCCCGACCCGGGCTGGCGTAGCCGAACATGACTTCTCGCCTTTCGAGAATGGCGCGGGTGAGCGGCCCGAGCGCCTGGGGCGCCTCGGTGGAGGCATCAATCTTCCGGTACATCTCCCGGTAGCGCTCGCGCACCTGGGGCGGCAGCACGTGCTCCAGCTTCTGGAGGGCGCTCTGGAGCGCATCACCGGAGGCGGGGCGCAACAGCTCCGCCGACGCGGCCAGCGCGGCGGCCTCTCCCGCCGTCAGCCGGGGCGGCGCGAAGAGGCGCTGGTCCAGGTCCACGTAGACGCGGTCATTGTCCACGTAGATGTCGATGTAGTCGTCCGGGTTGAAGGGAGGCCGGCCCACGCACGTGAGCAGGTCCAGCTCCTCCAGCAGGTCCTCGCGGCTGATGTTGAGGGCTCGGGCGAGCGCCTCCACCGTGACGCCGGGGTGCTTGGACACATACGGGACGAGGAACAGCAGGCGGCGGAGCCGCTCGTGGACGTTGCTCATGCGCTCACCTTGTCTTCCAGCGCGTCCGCGTGACGGTTGGCGACACGCGCGGCCATCTCCCGCAGCCGCGAGCGGGCACTCTCCGGCCCCTCCACGACACAGTCCGCCCCCAGCGAGAGGCAGAAGCGCGCCAGCCCATCCAGGAAGCTCACTCGCAACCGCGCGAGCGTGATTCCACCCTCCGCCACCGGCTCCAGCACCGCGCCCGGGAACAGCCCCGAGGCACGCGACGCCAGCGCGCCGGACAGCCGCAGCACGACCTCCACCGGCTCGTGGAAGCGGTGCTGCCACGGGAAGTACGCCACGTGGTTGTCGAGCGAGAAGTCCTCCGGCACCTGGAAGTCCGGCGTGCGCGGACGCGCGGTGTTCGCCTTCAGCTCGCGCACGCGGTGGACATGGAACGTGCGCAGGCCGCCGCGCAGGTGGCAGTAGCCCACGAGCGTCCACACGCCCCGCCGCAGCGCGAGCCCGTACGGGTCCACCTTGCGCTGCGTGGTGCCCGGGTGCTTGGGACTGGCGTAGGACATCTCCACCCACTTGCGCGAGGCGCAGGCGTCCCAGAGCTGCTCCAGGCGGGCGGAGACCTCCTTCTCCTGTCCCGCCTGGGTGGCGCCCAGCTCCATGCGGACCCTGGGCGTGGGCAGCGACTCGCCCGCGAAGAAGCCAATCTTGCGCAGCGCGTGCGCCAGGTCATCCCTGCCGGGGAAGACGCCGGACGCGAGCGCCGCGGAGCCGGCGGCGTAGAGCACGGCCAGCTCCTCCTTCGTCAGGTCCGCCTCCGGCAGGTAGTAGGCGTCACGGTCCACGATGTAGCCATCGCGGCGCTCGTCATCGCCTTGGACATAGGTGAGGGGAAAACCCAGCTCCACCAGCTCCGCCTTGTCGCGTTCGAACTTGCGCTCGGCGGCGTCGTCCGAGCCTCCGTAGTCTGCGGGGAAGTGCTCGCGCAGCTCGGCCCAGGAGATGGGCTCGCGGGCGTCGAGCAGGAGAGCGACGAGGTCGAGGATGCGTTCGGTGCGGTCCATTCGGGAAGATCGGCGACGATGCCGGGCGGACCCCGGGGGGTCAAGGAAGGGGTACGTGACAGTGCGAAACGGTGGCCCGGCCCGCGAGGGGGCAGGCAGTTAGCTGGCCTGGACTGAACAGACAAGCAGGTATTCACCTGTGCGATATTTGTCAATCAGGTAGGAACCCAAAAGCCGACCAAGGAGGGCTCGCACTATGGGCGCGACTTGGGATATTCCTGCGCCAGCTTCAGAAGGGAACCTCACCATGAACCGCACCTTCCGTAACGTGGTTGCCGGGCTGGCACTGCTGTTGGGACTGGCCTGTGGGGTGATGCCTTCGACCGCTGGAGCCGAGCCGCTCTATTTCGCCGTCGAGGTCTGGCGCGAAGGCCGGCTGGTCGCCCAGCCCAAGCTCCTCGGAGAGACGGGCCGCACGCTGCGCGCCGAGCGCCGTCGTCCGGGCGCCCCGCTCGCGGACTACCGGTTGGTGCTGATGCCCCGCGCGGAGGGCGAGTCGTTCCTCCTCCAGTTGGACCTGCTCCTGCCGGAGGCCAAGGGCCACTCGGAGCTGGCGCTCCTGCACGGACAGCAGCGCAAGCTGCAGCTCGGCCGCGTTCCCGGTGAGCTGGAGGTGTCGCTGCTCCTGATGAAGGTGGACTCTCCGGAGTTCCGCGCGCTGATGCAGCTGAGCACGGATGGCGGCAACGGCTCCTCCGCCTGCTCCATCTGACCCGCGCCCCTTCCTCCGCCAGCTAGAGCACCGCGAGGTCGTCGCGGTGCACGGCCTCATCCAGGTAGCGGTAGCCCAGCACCGACTCGATGTCGGACGTGCGCCGTCCGGCGATGCGCCGCAGCTCCTGGGCGTCATATGAGGCGAGGCCGCGCGCGAACACCGCTCCGGACTCGTCCGCCAGATCCACCGGGTCTCCCCGATCGAAGTCTCCGTCCACGCCGCGCACGCCGCTGGGCAGGAGGCTGCGCTTGCCCTGGACGATGGCCTCGCGCGCCCCGGCATCCACGGTGAGTGTGCCCAGCGGGCGCAGCGCATGGGCAATCCACGCCGCGCGAGAGCCCCGGCGCGCACCGGTGGGCTCGAAGAGGGTGCCCACGGGCTCGCCCTCCAGCACGGCGCGCAGGCGACCGGCCACGGAGCCGGAGGTGATGACGCCGCGGATTCCCTGCTCGGCGGCGCTGGCGACGGCGCGGACCTTGGTCGCCATGCCGCCCGTGCCCACGCCGCTGGAGGTGCCTCCCGCGACGGCCAGCAACTCCGGCGTCACCACCTCCACTGTCTCCAGGAGGCTGGCGCCCGCGTCTCGTCGCGGGTCCGCGGTGTGCAGCCCGTCCACGTCGGAGAGGAGGATGAGGGCATCCGCCTCCACCACGCCCGCCACCAGTCCCGCGAGCGTGTCGTTGTCGCCGAACTTCAGCTCGTCCACGGAGACGGTGTCGTTCTCGTTGATGACGGGCACCACGCTGGCGGCCAGCAGGCGCTCCAGCGTGTGCTTCACGTTGAGGTAGCGCCGCCTGTCGCGCATGTCCTCGTGGGTGAGGAGCACCTGCGCCACCGCCTGGCCCTGCCCTCCGAAGACGTCCTCGTAGGCCTGCATGAGCCGGCTCTGTCCCACCGCGGCGCACGCCTGCTTGCCTGGAATGTCCCGGGGCCGGGCGGACAGGCCCAAACGCTCCATGCCCAAGGCGATGGCACCGCTGGACACCACCACCAGTTCGCGGCCCTGGGCAGCCCAGAGCAAATCCTTGCCCAGCGCCACGAAGTGCTCGCGGTTGAAGCGGCCGGTGGCGTGGGTGAGGGCGTTGGTGCCGATTTTCACGACCACGCGCTTCGCGGCGCGCAGGGCGTTACGTCCCGAGTGACTCACGCGCGGCAGCCTAGGACGGAAACGGAAACAGCGCGCAAGGGCCGTGTGTTCACTACGGTTCCGGCAATCCGGCCCGGAACGGTGGTGTCAGCCACCTGGACGCGGCGACGTATAAAGTGCCGGGAAGGACGGGGACGGCCGGTCCTCGTCAGAGGAGCAAGCGTTTGAAGGAAATCTTCGGCAACACCCTGGGCCTCAAGGCGAACGAGCAACACCGGCTGCGCAACACCTTCCGCCGGCGCGTGTCTCCGCACGAAATCGTGTCGCCCGAGCTCGCCCGCCACCTCACCGAGCTGTCCCACGAGACGAACCGCCAGGTGGGCGTGCTCATCAACCGGAAGGGTGAAATCGAGCACGTGGTGGTGGGCAACGCCCACAAGCTCGAGCTGCCTGATATCGGTCGTGCTCGCGCCGGCCAGGTGCGTCTGCGTGGCCTGCGGCTGGTGCACACCCACCTCAAGAGCGAGCCGCTCACCAAGGACGACCTGACGGACCTCGCGCTCCTGCGCCTGGACTGCGTGGCCGCCGTGGGCGTGGGCCAGGAGGGCCTGCCGGGGGTGCTGCACTACGCCTACCTGGTGCCGGAGAACGGCACGGGTGAGTTCTGGCACGTCTCCACCCTGCCCTCCGTGCACGTCGAGCAGCCGGACCTGACGGACACGCTGAGCGCGCTGGAGGATGAGTTCAGCCGCAAGGCGGCGGCGCGCGCGGTGGGAGGCCGGGAGAAGGCCATCCTCGTCGCGGTGTGCCTGGACGGAAACCGGGGCCGTGCGGAGGCGAGCCTCGCGGAGCTGCGGGAGCTGGCGCGCACGGCGGGCGTGGAGGTGGTGGACAGCGTGCTCCAGGTGAAGCGCGAGGCGGACCCTCGCTACCTCATCGGCCGGGGCAAGCTGGAGGACCTGAACCTGCGCTCCATGCAGTCCATGGTGGACCTGCTCATCTTCGACAAGGACCTCACCCCGTCGCAGGGGCGCCACATCGGCGAGGCCACCAGTCTGAAGATTCTGGACCGCACGCAGCTCATCCTCGACATCTTCGCGCAGCGGGCGCAGAGCGCGGAGGGCAAGCTCCAGGTGGAGCTGGCGCAGCTGAAGTACCGGCTGCCCCGGCTGGTGCAGAGCGACGACTCGCTCAGCCGGCTCGCGGGTGGAATCGGCGGACGAGGCCCTGGCGAGACGAAGCTCGAAATCGACCGACGCCGGGTGCGCGAGCGAATCACGCATCTGGAGAAGCGCATCGACGCGATTGGCAAGGAGCGCAGCGTGCGGCGCGCGCAGCGCAACCGGCGCGAGCTGCCGGTCATCTCCATTGTCGGCTACACCAACGCGGGCAAGTCCACGCTGCTCAACTCGATTACCAACGCGCAGGTGCTGGCGGAGAACAAGCTGTTCGCCACGTTGGACCCGACGAGCCGCAGGCTTCGCTTCCCCCAGGAGCGCGAGGTCATCATCACCGACACGGTGGGCTTCATCCGGGATTTGCCCAAGGACCTGGTGGCGGCCTTCCGCGCCACGCTGGAGGAGCTGTACGACGCGACACTGCTGTTGCACGTGGTGGACGCGGCGGACCCGGCGCGGGACGAGCAGGTGGAGGCGGTGGAGAAGATCCTCTCGTCGCTGGGGCTGATGGAGAAGCCTCGGTTGATGGTCTGGAACAAGGCGGACCTGATGCCGGCGGACGAAGTGGAGACGCTGCTGCGCTCGCGGGGCGGGGTGGCCATCAGCGCCTGGTCGCGCGAGGGGCTCGCCACCTTGCTGGCCAAGGCGGACACGACGCTGTTCGCCGAGGGTGCCTCCGAAGCCATTGGCGTCGTCTGACGCGGCGTGCGAGTTGCGGGGCAGGCGCGGCTCCCCCTAGAGTCGGGGAGCCGTGGCGACCTTTCCCGCAATGTCCATGCAGCTCTCCGGCCTGCTCGCGCAGATCGTGCCGGACTACACCCGTCCTGTCTCCTCCATGTCCCCGAAGTACTTCGAGGTCCTGGAGCAGAACAGCCACATCATCTACCCGCTGGTGGCGATACTGACGCTGGTGCTCATCGCCGCGGGCGTGCTCCAGGCGTGGAAGACGCAGGACATGGACGGCCTGCAGAAGAACGAGTTCAAGAAGGCCATCGTCAACGAGCTGCGCCGCAACATCACTGGCCTGCCCGGCGACGTGCTGGCCAAGGCCGTGGGCCTGGACCGCTTGAAGACGAACCGCCTGCTGGAGCAGATGCAGCAGGACGGCATGGTGGTCAGCCACACCAACTCGCAGCGCCTCACCGTCTGGCGCATCCGCGGCTCCGGCCCGGAGCAGAGCGTCCGGCGATACTGAGCGGCGCGGGGGGGCCGCTGGCGGCGAGCAGGCGCCTTCCCTTATGCAGAGCGTCCGTCGGTGCCGAGGAAGCTCACGACGGCCCGGCGCCCCTTCCCATGAGCAGAGCGTCCGTCGGCACCGGGGAAGCTCACGACGGCCGGCTCCCGTGCCCTCGAAGCGCGGACCTGCCTCGAATCGCGTGAGGGCTCCGCGCTTTGACCGCGTGATTGCGACGACACAGCCCAATCAAGAGGTCCGGCTGGCAGGTGCCGGGGTCGCGACCTCCTGAGCCCGCCCGAGGTGCTCACGCAGCAGCGACGCCAGCCGTGCCACGTCGGGGCCGCGCAAGAGGGAGTAGTGGTCACCGGCAATCGCGTGGACAGTGAGCTCGCCCGTCGCCACCTGCTCCCAGCCATGCACACGCGTGGTGCCCGTGGCCTCGATGGAGATGACAGGCCCCGCGTAGGGAGCCGGCACGTAGCTCCACGCCGCGAGGAGGTTCACCTCGAAGACCCGGCGCAGGGCTTCGAGTGACTGGATGCCACTGCTCGCCGCCGCCAGGGTGCGCATCAGGGCCTCGGGGTCCTGTTGCACGAGCTCTTCATCCGTCAGCTCGACGGCGTTCCCCGCCGCGCGCATCAGGTCCGTGTAGAACATCGCGCCGAAGCGCCGAGCCTCGTCGCTCCCAGGCGCCGCACCCTCTCCATCGAAGGGGCGCACGAAGCCGTCGATGAGCGCGAGCACCTCCACCCGCTCGCCCTGCCGCTGGAGCTGGTGCGCCATCTCCCACGCGATGCTGGCTCCCATCGACCAGCCTCCGAGCCGATATGGCCCCCGTGGCTGCACCTCCCTCATCGCGGAGAGATAGAGGCTCGCCATCTCCGGGATGCTCTCGCACGGAGGCACATCGCCCTCCAGCCCTCGCGACTGGAGTCCAAAGAACGGCTGCTCGGGCCCCAAAGACTTCGCCAGCTCCGCGTAGCTCAGCACCGTGCCGCCCACCGCATGCACGCAGAAGAAGGGCCTCTGTCCCTGTCCCTCCTGCAATCGCACCAGCGGGCTCCACACGGACGTCATGGACTCCCGGCGCAACACGGACGCGACATGCTGCACCGTCGCGCGCTGGAAGAGTGTCGCCACCGGCAGCGCCCTTCCCACTGCGCTTCGGATGCGTGCAAGCAGCCGGATGGCCATCAGCGAATGGCCGCCCAGCGCGAAGAAGTCCTCCGTCACGCCCACGGGACTCACGCCCAGCACCTCTTCCCACACGCGCACCAGCTTCCGCTCCAGCTCGTCGCGGGGCCCCTCGTGCGCGCTGCGTGAAGCGAGCTGCTGCCGACCCGGCGCGGGCAGCGCCTTGCGGTCCACCTTGCCCGTGGGCGCCAGCGGCAGTGCATCCAGTCGCACCAGCACGCTCGGCAGCAGGTACTCCGGAAGCCGTTCCTCCAGACGCGACCTCAATGCCTCCGCGTCCCACTGCTCCGCGTGCACCACGTAGCCCACCAGTCGCTTCTCCCCGCCCTCCTCCTGCCGCACCACCACCACCGCGTCCTTCACCCCTGGCAGCGCCTTCAACGCCACCTCCACCTCGCCCAACTCCACGCGGAAGCCGCGCACCTTCACCTGCCCGTCCACCCGCCCCAGGAACTCAAGGTTTCCGTCCCCCAGCCACCGCGCCTTGTCTCCCGTGCGGTACAGCCTCGCTCCCGGCTCGTCACTCAGCGCATCCGGGATGAACCGGTCCGCGGTCAGCTCCGCACGCTCCCAGTACCCGTGCGCGAGACTCGCGCCCCCGACGTACACCTCTCCCACCACACCCACGAGACTCGGAGCGCCCCGCTCGTCGAGCACGTACACCTTCACGTTCGAGATGGGCACGCCCACGGGAGGCAGCGCGGGCCACGTCGCGGGAGGTCCCTGGGCCCTCCAGGCCGTGACGACATGGGCCTCCGAAGGGCCATATTGATTCTCCAGCACGCAGCCCGGCAGACGCTCGAAGAAGGACACCAGCGCGGGCGTCACCTGCAACTGCTCACCCGCCGTCACCACTTCGCGCAGCGGCGGCAACACGGCCTCGTGTTGAGCCACCTCGCACAACGCCTGGAGTGCCACGAAGGGCAGGTACAGCCGCCCCACGCCGTGCGTCACCATGCGATGCAGCAGGGCCACGGGGTCCCTTCGCTCCTGCTCGCCCACCAGCAACACCGTGCCCCCCAGGCACCACGTCCCGAACATCTCCTGGAACGACACATCGAAGTTCAGCGAGGCGAACTGAAGCGTCGTCGCCCCAGGGTCCACCGTGCGCGCGAGCAACCAGCGCAGCATGTTCCCCACCGCGCGATGGGACATGAGGATGCCCTTGGGACGCCCCGTGCTCCCTGACGTGTAGACGAAGTAGCAGGGAGTCTCCGGCGAGAGCGGAATGGCGGGAGCATGCGCGTGCCTCGACTCAATCCGCCCTGCCTCCTCTTCCAGGCGTACCCGACGCGTCCCCGTGCGCTCGGGTAACGCTCGCTCCAACGCACCGTGCACCAGCACCACGGGCGCGCCCGTGTCCTCCAACATCTGCTCCAGGCGCTGCGACGGATAGCTCGGGTCCAACGGGAGGAAGGCCGCGCCGGCCTTCAGCGTCGCCAGCACCGCCACCGGCATCTCCAGCGAAGCCCGCTCCAGGCACAACCCCACCGTGCCCCCCGGCCGCACCCCCAACGCCAGCAGATGATGCGCGAGCTGATTCGCGCGCCGCTCCAGGCTCGCGTACGTGAGCGACGACTGTCCGTCCGTCACCGCCACCGCGTCGGGCGAGCGGGCCCCCTGCGCTTCAACCCACGCGTGCATCAAGCCGGGCACGGCGCTCGAATCCGTGCGTCCACTCCACTCACGCAGCAACGCGAGCCGCTCCGACTCGTCCAGCAACGACACATCGCCGACGCGTCGCTCCGGGTCCGCGAGGAGTCCCTCCAGCAGCGTCACGTAGTGAGTCGCCATCCGCCGAAGGGTCGCCTCATCGAACAGCGCTTGGTTGTATTCCCAGATGCCGACCCAACCCTCGGCCGTCTCGCGCAGGAAGAACGTCAGGTCGAACTTCGCCATGCCGGAGTCGAAGACCACCTGGCTCGCCGCGAGCCCCGGCAGCGACGGCAGGGCGCGCGGACCTTCGACGACGAACATCACCTGGAACAGCGGCGAGCGACTCAAGTCCCGAGCCGGCCGCATCGCCTCCACCAGCGTCTCGAACGGAACGTCCTGGTTCGCGTAGGCCCCCAGGCACAATCGACGCACCCGCCCGAGCATCGCCCGGAACGACTCGTCCCCATCCACGTCCAGGCGCGGCGCGAGCGTGTTGACGAAGAAGCCGATGAGGTTCTCCAGCTCGCGTCGGTTCCGCCCGGAGATGGGCATCCCCACGACGACATCCCGCTGACCGCTGTAGCGCGACAGCAGCACCTGGAAGCACGCCAGCAGCAGCATGAACGGCGTCACGCCCTCGGCGCGGGCCTGGGCCTTCACCGCTTGCGAGAGCGACGGAGACAGAGGGAGCGCCACACTGGCGCCCCGAAACGTCTGCACCGGCGGCCTCGTCCGGTCCACGGGCAACTCCAGCGCGGGAGAGGCTCCCTCCAGCAGCGCCTTCCACCACGCGAGCTGCGACTCCAGCACCTCGCCCTTCAACCACTGGCGCTGCCAAAGCGCATGGTCCGCGTACTGCACCGGCAACACGGGCAACGTCGGCGGGCGGCCCTCGGTGAAGGCGCCATACAACTCGCGCAGCTCGCGCTCCATCACCCCCATGGACCAGCCGTCACACGAGATGTGGTGGAGCATCAGGAGCAACACGTGGTCGTCTTCGTGCACTCGCAACAGCCGCGTGCGAAGCATCGGTCCGGTGCTCAGGTCGAACGTGCGTCGCGCCTCCTCTTCCGCGAGACGGAGGAGGTCCTCTTCCGCCACGGGCTCCACGCTCAGCGTCACGGCGGCATCGGGCGCGATGCGCTGCACCGGTCGCCCGGCCTCTTCACCGAATGTGGTGCGCAGGACTTCGTGCCGTTGCACCAGCGCCGACAACGCCCGCTGGAGCGCAGCCACGTCGAGCCGCCCCTTCAGCCGCGAGAAGAACGGGACGTTGTAGGAGTAGCCCCCGGCATCCACCTGCGCGAGGAACCACAGGCGCTGCTGGGCGAAGGACAACGGTGGAGGAGACTCCCTTGGAACGGGCACCAACGGGGGCAGGCTTCGCACCTTCGCCACCTCTCGCTTCACGTCGGGTGCGCTCATGGCGACACCTCCGTCCCAACTGCTATTTCAGCTTAAATCAGTTTTATCAGCCTGTGAGGCTCTCCACGTTCAACTCGCGCGGCCAGCCATGCTCTAGTTCGGGGATGGGTGAAGACGTGTCTCATGAGCCGCCCGGCCCGACGGCCATCGCCATCGTCGGGCTGTCACTGCGCTTTCCGGGCGCATCGGACGCACGGCGCTTCTGGTCCAACCTCATCTCGGGCGTGGAATCCGTCACGGTGCTGGACGCGGAGCAGCGCGCGAAGGCGGGCTTCCCCTCGGACGAGGGCTGGGTCGCGGCGGCGGGCGTCATCGAGGGCGCCGACCTCTTCGATGCGCGCTTCTTCGGCTACTCACCTCGCGAGGCGGAGCAGCTGGACCCACAGCAGCGCCTGTTCCTGGAGTGCTGCTGGGGCGCACTCGAATCCGCGGGCCAGGCCGCGCGGGCCCGGCCGTTGCACGTGGGTATCTACGGGGGTGCTTCGCTCAGCACGTACCTGCTGACCAACGTCCTTCCGAGCATGGAGCGGCGCTCCAGCGACTGGACGGAGAGCATCCTCGGGACTCACAGCGACTTCCTGGCGACGCGCGTGGCCTACAAGCTGAACCTCACCGGGCCGGCGATGACGGTGCAGACGGCGTGCTCCACGTCGCTGACCGCCGTGCATCTCGCGTGTCAGGCGCTGCTCGCGGGGGAGTGCAACCTGGCGCTCGCGGGAGGCGCGGCCGTGCGCTCACCGCAGCTCGTCGCCTACCCCACTCAGGAGGGCGGCATCTCTTCTCCCGATGGTCACTGCCGTGCCTTCGATTCCCAGGCAGCGGGCACCGTGCCAGGGAACGGTGTCGGCGTCGTGCTCCTCAAGCGACTGGAGGATGCGCTCGCGGATGGAGACCCGATTCGCGCGGTCATCCTCGGCTCGGCGGCCAACAACGATGGCAACAGCAAGGCGGGCTTCACCGCGCCCTCCGTCTCCGGACAGGTGGCCGCCATCAGCGACGCGCTGGCTCTGGCGGGAGTCGAGCCTCACACCATCTCCTTCATCGAGGCCCATGGCACGGGCACCCCGCTGGGAGACCCCGTCGAGGTCACCGCGCTCAAGCAGGTCTTCCGAGGCGTGGCGCCGGGCACCATCGGACTGGGCTCGGTGAAGAGCAACGTCGGTCATCTCGACGCGGCGGCCGGAGTGACAGGACTCATCAAGACGGTGCTGGCGCTGGAGCACCGACAGCTTCCGCCCACCGTCCACTTCCGTCAGCCCAATCCGCTGCTGGAGCTCGCGGGCAGCCCCTTCTACGTCGTGGCCGAGCCTCGTGCCTGGAACAGTCCGGGTCCTCGGCGCGCGGGCGTGAGCTCGTTCGGCATGGGCGGCACCAATGTGCACGTCGTGCTCGAAGAGGCGCCCACTCGACCGAGCGACCCGCCTCGCCGGGAAGAACAACTGGTGTTGCTGTCCGCCCGGTCCGAGGCCGCGCTGGAGCGGATGACCACGGAGCTGACGGAGCACCTGGGCCACACCGAAGCCGCGCTCGCGGATGTGGCGCACACCCTCCAAGTCGGGCGCAATCGCTTCGGCTGGCGACGCTTCGTCACCGCGAGCACGCGCTCGGAGACGACGGAGCGACTGGGTCATCGGGATGACGCCCTTCGACCTCGCACCACGTTCGATGAAGCGGAGCGACGAAGCGCTGTCTTCCTCTTTCCGGGCGGAGGCGCGCAGCGGGTGAACATGGGCGCGGAGCTGCTCGGCGAGCCCGCGTTTCGCGACGCCGTGGACCGCTGCGCCGCGCTGCTGCGTGCCCCGCTCGGTGGCGACTTGCGCGAGGTGATGTTCGCGCCTCCGGAACGCTACGACTCGGCGGCTCGCGAGCTGGCGCGTCCGCTGTGGACCCAGGCGGCGCTGTTCACATGCGACTGGGCGCTGGCGCAGCTCTGGCTGTCCAGAGGTGTCCAGCCCGAGGCCCTGTTGGGCCACTCGCTGGGCGAATACGTCGCGGCCTGTCTGGCGGGAATCTTCACGCTCGAAGAGGCGCTGGAGCTGGTCACCGCGCGCGGAAGAATCATGGAGCGGCTTCCTCCTGGCGGGATGACGGCGGTCCTCGCGCCGCTGGCCCAGGTGGAGTCCCTGCTGAGCTCCTCGCTGTCCGTCGCGGCCATCAACACGCCCTCCGACTGCGTCATCTCGGGGCCGCTGGAGGCGCTCGATGCCTTGGAGGCCACGCTCGCGGGACAGGGCGTGGAGACGCGCCGACTGCATCTGAGCCACGCGGCGCACTCCGTCATGCTGGAACCGCATCTGACGGACTTCGCGCGCGTGGTCTCCCGCTTCTCGCCGCGTGCGCCCAAGCTGCCCGTGGTGTCGAGCCTCACCGGACGCTGGCTCGGTGAGCGCGAGGCGGCGGACCCCACGTACTGGTGCCGCCATCTTCGTGAGACGGTGCGCTTCTCCGACGGACTGCACCTGTTGCTCTCCAGTGGAGACCGGGCCTTCATCGAAGTCGGTCCGGGGACGGGGCTGACCTCGCTCGCACGAAGGCATCCGACCCGCACGTCGCAGCCCGTGCTGTCGACCCTGACGTCCGCCTCGGTGGAGCGGCCTCCGCACCCACTCGCGTCACTGGGTGAAGCCTGGCTCGCGGGTATCACCATCGACTGGGAGCGCTTCCGCGCGGGGGAGCGGCGCCGACGTGTCGCACTGCCGGGCTACAGCTTCGACCGTGAGCGACACTGGATTGAGCCCGTCACGGTTCCTGGGACGACTCGTTCCGTGGAAGCTCGCGAAGAAGCGCGGATCGATATTCGTCGAGCCGAGGGCGCTCATGCCGCGCCGCCTCGCGATGCCACGGAGCAGGTGTTGCTGGAGTGTTTCAAGCTCACGTTCCATCTGGAGAACATCGGCATCCACGATGACTTCTTCGCGCTGGGCGGAGACTCACTCCTCGCCTTGCGCCTGAGTGCGCGCATCCAGGACCGCCTTGGCGCGCGGCTTCCCCTGAAGACCGTGCTGGAGTCACCCACCGTCGCGCGACTCGCGGCGCGCATTGGAGAAGGTGCTCGCGACGCCGCGCCCACGGCCCCCAGTTGCCTCGTGCGGCTCCAGGAGGGAACTCACGGGGCGCCCGTCTTCTTCGTGCACGCAGCCGGAGGACAGGTGCTCTTCTACCGTGAGCTGGCCAGACACCTCGCTCCCGAGCGGCCCATGTACGGCTTCGAGTCGGTGGGACTCGAAGCGGGGGCCGCGAGTCACACCACCGTGGAGCAGATGGCGGAGCACTACCTCGCCGCCCTTCGTGCCGTGCGTCCCAGAGGCCCCTACCTGCTCGTGGGCGCATCCCTGGGTGGCACCATCGCCTACGAGATGGCGCGCCGACTGTCGGCTGAAGGCGACAGCGTGCCCCTGTGCGCGCTCCTGGACACGCCGCCACCCGGGCACGTCTCCGCGGAGCTCGCGGATCAGGTCTCGCTGCTGACCTTCCGCGCGGGGAAGACGTTCACACCGTCCACCGAGTGGCCGAAGGACCTGTCCATCGAAGAGCAGTTCCGCCTGCTCCAGGAGGAAGCCGCACGGGACGGTATCGAGTCCCCCTTCTCGGAGCTCGAAGCGGCCCGCCGACAACTGGACGTGCTGCGCGCGAACACGCGGGCGTTGAGCCTCTACGCGCCGCCGCGCTGGGACGGGGGCGAGCTCCAATACTTCCGCGCCCGACAGCCACCTCCCGGCTTCCCACCTCACCCGGAGCTCGGCTGGTTGGACCTGGGCGCGGCGGCGCGCGTGGAGGTCGTCCCTGGCGACCACCACACGATGCTGCAAGCACCTCATGTCGAGGTGCTCGGAGCGAAGTTGGCGCGCTTGCTGCGTTAGTCCGAGCCCGGTCGTCTCCGCCGCTGCTGTGCCAGACGCTGGAGTCCCTCGCGTCTGTCTCCGGAGGTCGCTGACTGACGCGGCGCCTCCGGCTCCGGTGCGGGCCCCAGCTGCGCGGCGAGCGTGCGCACGGTAGAGAACTGGAGCAGCAACACCAACGGCACCTTGCGCTCCAGTCGCTCCTCCAGCTTCAACTGGAGCATCTGCAAGAGGAGCGAGTTGCCGCCCAGGTCGAAGAAGTTGTCGTCCGCGCCCACGCGGTCCAGCTTCAGGACCTCCGCCACCGACTGGGCGAGCACCTGCTCCAGCCCCTCTTGAGGCGCGACGTAGCCACCGCTCAGCTCTGGCCGGTGCGCCTCGGGCACGGGCAGCGCCTTCCAGTCCACCTTCCCATTCGGCGTGAGCGGCAGCTCGCGCAGCATCACGAACACCGAAGGAACCCAGGGCTCCGGCAGCGAGCGCTTCAACCACGCGCGCAGCACATCCGCCGTCAACGGGGCGGCATCCTCCGTCGGCACCACATACGCCACCAACCGCGTGTCTCCCGGCGTGTCTTCCCGGCCCATGACCACGGCGGACCGGACCTCCGGATGGGCCGTGAGCGCGGCACTCGCCTCCGCGGGCTCGACGCGCACGCCACGCACCTTCACCTGGGCATCGGCACGCCGCAGGTACTCGAACCTTCCGTCTTCGAGCAGCCGCACCACGTCACCCGTTCGATACAGCCGTCCCCCGTCACCATACGGGTCCGGGACGAAGCGCTCGGCCGTCAGGTCCGGACGCCCCAGGTAACCTCGCGCCAGTCCCACGCCACCGAGGTACAGCTCGCCCCAGACTCCCCTGGGAACCAGGTTGCCCGCGTCATCCATCACCCGCACCACCACGTTGCGCAACGGCCTGCCAATCGTGGGGCGTGTTCCCGGGAAGCACTCGCCCCAGGTCGCGGCCACCGTTCCTTCCGTCGGGCCATAGCCATTGATGAAACGTCGCCCCGGACTCCACCTCGCCACCAGCTCCGCGGTGCAGGCCTCGCCCGCCGAGAGCAGGACTCGGAGCCTGGGGAGCTCGACCACCGGCATCATCGCCAGGACCGACGGCGGCAGGGTCGCCACGGAGATTCGCTCGCGCGCGAGCAACTCCGCCAGGGGCCTTCCAGGCGCCATCTGCGCACGCCGGGCCAGGACCAGCGTCGCCCCGTGCAGCAGCGCGGGGAAGACCTCCGCCACGGAGGCATCGAAGCTCACCGTCGCGAACATCAACGTCCTGTCGCCTGGGCCAAGACCGCCGAGCACCGAGGGGAAGGACTCCACCAGGTTCGCCGCGCCACGGTGCGCCAGCAGCGTCCCCTTGGGGCGCCCCGTGCTCCCCGACGTGTAGATGACATACGCGAGGTTTCGCGCCGTGACTTCGGGCGCCAGCGACTCCGCG
Source organism: Myxococcus qinghaiensis (assembly GCF_024198215.1). Taxonomy (GTDB): domain Bacteria; phylum Myxococcota; class Myxococcia; order Myxococcales; family Myxococcaceae; genus Myxococcus; species Myxococcus qinghaiensis. The sequence goes on along the minus strand of NZ_JAKCFA010000004.1, from coordinate 294,790 downwards.
CCCACCAGGTCATCGAGCTCACCGATTTCATCCAGCAACACGGTGGCCCCTGACCAGGCGAGCTGGGACGCCTCTTCCGAGCGCGACACCAGCAGCGCGACCTTCGCGTCATCCAGCATGTACGCGAGGCGCTCCGGTGGATGCTCCGGGTCCATCGGAAGGTAGGCGCCTCCCGCCTTGAGGATGGCGAGCATCGCCACGACCCAATCGAGGCTCGGCCCCAGGCACAGGCCCACCACCACGTCGGGCCTCACACCCCACTTGCGCAACACCGTGGCCAACTTGTGGGCTCTCCGGTCGAGCTGGGCGTAGGTCAGCGTCCGACCCTCCATCTCCACCGCCACGGCCTCGGGCGTTCTCGCGACCTGGGCCTCGAACATCCGGTGCAGGCACTCACCCTCGAAGGGCGCTTCGCTCCCTCCCCGTGCCAGCAACTCCCGCCGTGAGGACTCACTCAGGAGCGGAAGGTCTCGCAGGCGTCGGTCCGGCTCGGTCACCGCGCCTTCCAGCAGACGCTCCAGGTGTTCTCCGAAGCGCTCCATCGTCGCCACGTCGTACAGGTCGCTGCTGAACTCGAGCACGCCCTCGATACCCTCCGCGGCTTCTCGCAGACCCAGCGCGAGGTCGACCTTGGCGGCACGAAGCCCCAGGTCCAACGGGCGCTGCGTGAGGCCGGACAACGACAGGTCTCCCGAAGGCGTGTTCAAGAGCTGGAACCCCACCTGGACCAACGGCGCGCGACTCATGTCACGCCTCAGGCTCAGGGCCTCCACCAGCTTTTCGAACGGCACTTCCTGGTGCCCGAAGGCTCCCAGCACCGACTCCTTCACCCGCCCCAACATCTCCCGGAACGTCAGCTCGCCCGAGGCCTCCGTCCTCACCACCAGCGTGTTCACGAAGAGGCCAATCAGGCCCTCCACTTCCTTCGTCGTCCGTCCCGACACCGGTGAGCCCACCACCACGTCCCATTGCCCGCTGTAGCGCGCCAGCAGCACCTGGAAGCCCGCCAGCAGCGTCATGTACAGCGTCACGCCCTCCCGCAGGCTCAGCTGCTTCAGCTTCTCGCTCAGCACCGTGGACAGCTTCACCGCCACGCTCGCGCCCTGGGACCCCTGCACCGCCGGCCTCGGACGGTCCGTCGGCACCTCCAGCGCTTCGGGTACTCCCGCCAGCTTCGTCCTCCACCACGACAGCTGCGACTCCAGCACCTCCTCCTTCAACCACTCCCGCTGCCACACCGCGTAGTCCACGTACTGCACGGGCAGCTCCGGCAGCGTCGCGGCCTCTCCCTTCACATGGGCGCCATAGAGCGTCTCCAGCTCCTTCGTGAGCACCCACGTCGACCAGCCGTCCGCCACGATGTGGTGCAGCACCAGCACCAACACGTGCTCCTGCTCGCCCAGCTTCAGCAGCGTCACTCGCAGCAGCGGGCCCGCGCTCAAGTCGAACGGACGCCGTCCTTCTTCGGCCCCCAGCCGGAGCGCCTCTTGCTCTCGGGTTTCGACGGGGAGGCCACTCAGGTCCACCACGGACAACGGCAGGGAGGCGGCGGCGTGGATGCGCTGCACGGCCCCCTGCTCATGCTGATGGAAGGTCGTCCTCAGGGACTCGTGGCGACGAACCAGGTCATTGAAGGCGCGCTCCAGGGCCTTCACTTGGAGCACGCCCTCCAGCTTCATCGCGAGCGCGATGTTGTAGAGCGAGCCACCCGGCTCCAACCGGTCGAGGAACCACAAGCGCTGCTGCGCGAACGACTGGGGCAGTGCCTCCGTCCGTGCAGTAGGGACCAGCTCTGGACGACCTGTCCTGAGCCCGTCCTTCACGAGCTCATCCAATCGCGAGGCCAGCGCGGACACCGTCGGTGCCTCGAAGAGCATCCGCACCGGCACGTCGCGACCCAGCGTCTCTCGCAGGCGCGAGGCCACCTGCATCACCAGCAGCGAGTGTCCTCCCCGCTCAAAGAAGTGGTCCTCCGCGCCAACGCGCTTCACGCCCAGCAGCGGAGCCCAGAGCTCCGCCACCCGCTCCTCCATCGCCGTCCTGGGCGCGATGAAGGACTCCAAGGTCGGCTCGGAATCCCGCCGCTCCGTGCGCTGGGCGCGGATGCGAGCTGACGGAGCCCTCTCCGGCACTTCAGTGTGCCCAGGCATCCCGAGCGCATCCAGCCGCGCGTCGGGCATCGCCACCGCGAACTTCAGCAACGACTCGTAGTGGATGGCCAGGCGCTCCACGGTCTCCGGGTCGAACAGGTCCGTGTTGAACACCCAGTACCCCGCCATGCCCTCCGAGTCCTCCCGCACGGACAACGCGAGGTCGAACTTCGCCACCTGCGTCCCCAGGTCCAGCGGACGCAGCGCGAGCCCTGGCAGCGACAGGTCTCCAGAAGGTGCGCTCTGGAGCGCGAAGGACACCTGCACCAATGGCGAGCGGCTCAGGTCGCGAGACAGCTGCAACGCGTCCACCAGCTTCTCGAACGGCACTTCCTGATGCGCGAAGGCGCCCAGCACGGACTCCCGGACCTGCGCCAGCAGCTCCCGGAACGTCAGCGCCCTCGACGCCTCCGTCCTCACCACCAGCGTGTTCACGAAGAAGCCAATCAGGCCTTCCACTTCCTTCCTCGTCCGCCCCGACACGGGTGAGCCCACCACCACGTCCCACTGCCCGCTGTAGCGAGCCAGCAACACCTGGAACGCCGCCAGCAGCGTCATGTACAGCGTCACGTCCTCCGCGCGGCTCAACCGCTTCAGCTTCTCGCTCAGCTCGAAGGACAGCCGCACCGCCAGGCTCGCGCCGCGATGACCTTGCACCGCGGGTCTCGGGCGGTCGGTCGGCAGCTCCAGCGCTTCGGGGGTGCCCTCCAGCTTCGCCCTCCACCACGACAACTGTTCTTCCAGCACCTCCCCCTTCAACCACTCCCGCTGCCACACCGCGTAGTCCGCGTACTGCACCGGCAGCTCTGGCAACGCCGCGTCTCCGCCCTTCACCTGGGCGGTGTAGAGCGCCTCCAGCTCCTTCGTGAGCACGCCCATCGACCAGCCGTCGGACACGATGTGGTGCAGCACCAGCACCAGCACGTGCTCCTGCTCGCCCAGCTTCAGCAGCGTCACTCGCAGCAACGGGCCCACGCCCAAGTCAAACGGGCGCTGCTCCTCCTGCATCCCGAGTCGCAAGGCCTCTGGCGCTCGCGCCTCCACGGGCAGCCCGCGCAGGTCCACCACGGACAGCGGCACGGACACAGAAGGACTGATGTGCTGAACCGCGCCCTGCGCGCCTTGGCGAACCGTCGTCCTCAGGGACTCGTGGCGGCGAACCAACTCATGGAACGCCTTCTCCAGCGAGCCAACGTCGAGCGCGCCCTCCAACGTCATCGCCAGGGCGATGTTGTAGAGCGGGCTGTTCGGCTCCAGCCGGTCGAGGAACCACAAGCGCTGCTGCGCGAAGGAGAGAGGCGGTGCATCCGCCCGCGATGCAGGGAGCAGCTCCGGACTCCGAGCCCCGAGACCACCCCGCACCAACGTGGACAGCCTCGTGGCCAACGAGGACACGGTTGGTGCCTCGAAGAGCATGCGCACAGGTACTTCGTGTCCCAAGGCGGCTCTCAGCCGGGACGCGGCCTGCATCACCAGCAGCGAGTGCCCACCCCGCTCGAAGAAGTTGTCCTCCGCGCCCAGGCGCTTCACACCCAGCAGCGGAGCCCACGTCTCCGCCACCAGCTCTTCCATCGCGGTCCTGGGGGCGATGAAGCCCTCCAACCCCTCCTCTGAAATCACGCGCTCACCGCTGCGTGACTGGATGCGGGGACCCGCGACCTTCACCGGGACCTCGCGGTGCCCAGGCATCGGAAGCGCTCGCAGCTTCGCCTCCGGCACTTCCACGACCGCCTCCAGCAAGCGCTGGTAGTGCGTCGCCATCCGCTCCACGGTCGCCGTGTCGAACAGGTCCGAGTTCAGCTCCCAGTAGCCCGACAGTCCCTCCGCGTCCTCCCGCACGGACAACGCGAGGTCGAACTTGGCGGTCCTCGTCCCCAGGTCCAGCGGTCGCTGCGTGAGCCCCGGCAACGACAGGTCTCCCGACGGCGCGCTCTGGAGCGCGAAGGACACCTGCACCAACGGCGAGCGGCTCAAGTCGCGAGACAGCTGCAACGCATCCACCAACTTCTCGAACGGTACTTCCTGGTGCGTGAGCGCCCCCAGGACCGCGTCCCGGACACGCCTCAACATCTCCCGGAACGTCAGCTCGGCCGACGCCTCCGTCCTCACCACCAACGTGTTCACGAAGAAGCCAATCAGCCCTTCCACTTCCTTCGTCGTACGCCCCGACACCGGCGAGCCCACCACCACGTCCCACTGTCCGCTGTAGCGCGCCAGCAGCACCTGGAAGCCCGCCAGCAGCGTCATGTACAGCGTCACGCCCTCCGCGCGGCTCAACCGCTTCAGCTTCTCGCTCAGCTCCGCGGACAGCTTCACCGCCACGCTCGCGCCTCGATACCCCTGCACCGCCGGCCTCGGTCGGTCCGTCGGCACCTCCAGCACCTCGGGCGCTCCCGCCAGCCTCGCCCTCCACCACGACAACTGCTCCTCCAACACCTCACCCTTCAGCCACTCCCGCTGCCACACCGCGTAGTCCGCGTACTGCACCGGCAGCTCCGGCAACGCCACGTCCCCGCGGGTGTAGAGCGCCTCCAGCTCCTTCGTGAGCACTCCCATCGACCAGCCGTCCGCGACGATGTGGTGCAGCACCAGCACCAGCACGTGCTCCTGCTCGTCCAGCTTCAGCAGCGTCACTCGCAGCAGAGGCCCTGTGCCCAGGTCGAACGGGCGTTGGCCTTCCTCGGCGCCGAGTCGAAGCGCTTCCCGCTCTCGCGCCATGACGGGCAGACCGCTCAGGTCCACCACGGGCAGGGGCGCTGGCTCGAAGGGACGGATGTGCTGCACGGCTCCCTGGTCTCCCTGCTCGAAGGTCGTCCGCAGGGATTCGTGGCGACGGACCAACGTGTGGAAGGAGCGCTCCAGGGCCGCGACGTCCAGCGCCCCTGTCAGTCGCATCGCGAGGGGGATGTTGTAGAGCGGGCTGTTCGGCTCCAGCCGGTCGAGGAACCACAAGCGCTGCTGCGCGAACGACTGGGGCGGAGCTTCCGTGCGAGTCGTGGGCACCAGCTCCGGACGGCCTCGTCCGGCACCACCGCCCACGAGGGTCTCCAGGCTCCTGGCCAGCGTGGCGACGGTGGGCGCCTCGAAGAGCATCCGCACCGACACCTCGCGCCCCAACACCTCACGCAGCCGCGAGGCCACCTGCATCACCAGCAGCGAGTGCCCTCCCCGCTCGAAGAAGTTGTCATCGACTCCCACGTGCTTCACGCCCAGCAGTGGAGCCCAGACTCCCGCCACCAGCTCCTCGATGGCCGTCCTCGGCGCGATGAACCCCTCCGGCACGGATTCTGGAGCGAGCAGGTCCAACCGCCGAGCCTGGAGGCGAGCCACCGGCACCTTCACCGGCACTTCGTGATGCCCCGACAGCGGAAGCGCGCTCAGCTTCGCCTCCGGATTCTCCACCGCCGCCTCCAGCAGTTGCTGGTAGTGCGTCGCCAGGCGCTCCACGGTCTCCGCGTCGAACAGGTCCGTGTTGAGTTCCCAGAAGCCCGTCAGGTCCTCCGCGTCCTCACGCACCGACAGCGCGAGGTCGAACTTCGCCATGCCTGGCTCGTAAATCACCTCCGACGAGGACAGCCCCGGCAGCGCCGGCAACTGCGCGGGCCCGTTCAAACCAAAGGCAATCTGGACCAGGGGCGCGCGACTCAAGTCGCGGCTCGACTGCAACGCCTCCACCAGCTTCTCGAACGGGACTTCCTGGTGCCCGAAGGCGCCCAGCACCGACTCCTTCACACGCTCCAACATCTCGCGGAACGTCAGCTCGGCCGACGCCTCCGTCCTCACCACCAGCGTGTTCACGAAGAAGCCAATCAGCCCTTCCACTTCCTTCGTCGTCCGCCCCGACACCGGAGAGCCCACCACCACGTCCCACTGTCCGCTGTAGCGCGCCAGCAGCACCTGGAAGCCCGCCAGCAGCGTCATGTACAGCGTCACGCCCTCCGCGCGGCTCAACCGCTTCAGCTTCTCACTCAGCTCCGTGGACAGCTTCACTGCCACGCTCGCGCCTCGGTACCCCTGCACCGCCGGCCTCGGTCGGTCCGTCGGCACCTCCAGCACCTCGGGCGCTCCCGCCAGCCTCGCCCTCCACCACGACAACTGCTCCTCCAGCACCTCCCCCTTCAGCCACTCCCGCTGCCACACCGCGTAGTCCGCGTACTGCACCGGCAGCTCTGGCAACGCCGCATCCCCGCGGGTGTAGAGCGCCTCCAGCTCCTTCGTGAGCACTCCCATCGACCAGCCGTCCGCGACGATGTGGTGCAGCACCAGCACCAGCACGTGCTCCTGCTCGTCCAGCTTCAGCAGCGTCACTCGCAGCAGCGGCCCTGTGCCCAGGTCGAAGGACTGCCTCGCCAGCGTCTCCACCTGGCCGCGCACGGCGTCCTCCGAGGCCTCCACCACCGACAGCGGGACCGCCACGTCCGAGGCGATGCGCTGCACCGGCTCGCCTTCCACTTCCTCGAACGTCGTGCGCAGCGCCTCGTGTCGTCGCACCATCGCCGAGAGCGAGTGCTCCAGCGCCTTCACGTTCAACGCGCCTCGCAGGCGGACGACGAACGGCAGGTTGTACGAATACCCTCCCGCGTCGAGCTTCCCGAGGAACCACAGGCGCTGCTGCGCGAACGACAGCGGCATCGCGGCCTGTCTCGACACTCGCACCGGCACAGGGGTGCTCGCTCCCTGCGCACTTGCCTTCACGGCTTCCAGTCGCTCGGCCAGGGCCTCCACGGTGGGCGCCTCGAACACCCACCGCACCGGCACATCACGACCGAGCGCCGCTCGGAGCCGCGACACCACGCGCGTCGCCAACAACGAATGGCCACCGAGCGCGAAAAAGTCGTCCTTCACGCCCACCCGCGCCACGCCGAGCAGCGGAATCCAGATGCGCGCCACCAACGACTCCATCACCGTCCGAGGCCCCTGCACCGCCTCCGCGCTCGGCCCGTCCTGCTCCGGCGATGGCAGGGCCTTTCGGTCCACCTTCCCGTTCGCCGTCAGCGGGAGCGCCGCCAGCTTCACGAAGGCCGAGGGCACCATGAACTCGGGCAGCTTCTGCTTCAGCCAGTCCCGCACCCGAGGTGCCTCGAGCGGCTGCGCGTGCTCGACGTAGTACGCGACCAGGCGCTTGCCTCCCGCGCCATCCCGCACCACCACCAACCCATCCTTCACCGCCGGATGCCCGAGGAGCGCTGCCTCCACTTCGGCCAGCTCGATGCGGTAGCCCCGCACCTTCACCTGGCTGTCTCGCCGGCCCAGGAACTCCAGCACTCCATCCGGACGGAAGCGCGCCAGGTCTCCCGTGCGATAGAGCCGCTCGCCCGGCACCGCGCTGAACGGATTCGGAATGAAGCGGTCCGCCGTCACATCCGGCTGGCGCAGATACCCTCGCGCGAGGCCATCACCTCCGATGTACAGCTCGCCCGCCACGCCCACCGGAACGGGCTCCATCCCCGCATCCAGCACATAGACCTGCGTGTTGCCGATGGGGCGACCGATGGGCACCGACGCGCCCACGTCCTCCACTCGCGTCATCCGATGGACCGACGTGAAGAGCGTGCTCTCCGTCGGCCCGTAGCAGGCCGTCACCGGAATCTTCAGCTCCTCCAGCACCCGCTTCACGTGCGGCGCGGACACCACGTCTCCACCCGTCAGGAGCTGGCGCACGCCCTTCAGCCCGTCCATCCCCAGCTCCACCATCTGGCTGAACAGACCCGCCGTCAGGTGCAACAACGTGACGGAGTGCCGATGGAGCACGTCCGTCAGCAGGTCCAGCTCACTGGGCGAACGCGGCGGGAAGACCACCAGCCTTCCACCCAGGCACAGCGGTCCCCACACCTCCAACGTCGACGCATCGAAGGAGATGGGCGCGATGAGCAGGAACGTCTCCTCCGGCCCCAGTCGCGCGTAGGGGGCTCCGTACAGCAACCGCAGCACGCCCCGATGCTCGACAGCCACGCCCTTGGGCCGCCCCGTGCTTCCCGACGTGAAGTCCACGTACGCCAGATTGCGCCCCGAGACCGGCATGCGCGGCGCCGTCGTCGGCAGGCCCGCCAGTCGCTCCTCCTCCAGCAGCATCAACTCGGGACGCCCCTCCTGGGGCAACTGCTCCAGCAAGGCGCGCGTGGTGATGAGCAACCGAGGCGTCGTGTCCTCCAACATCTGCTCCAGCCGCCGCGCCGGATAGCTGGAGTCCAGGGGCACATACGCACCACCAGCCTTGAGGATGGCCAGCAGCGACACGATGAGCTCCACCGAGCGCTCCAGGCACACCGCCACCAGCACATCCACGCCCACGCCACGCGCCTTCAGCGCCCACGCCAGTTGATTGGCCCGAGCCTCCAGCTCCCGATAGCTCAGCCGCTGCTCCCCGAACTCCAGCGCCACCGCGTCCGGCCGCAGCGCCACCTGCTCCTCGAAGAGGTGATGGACGCAGCCCTCGCGCGGGAACTCCACCGCCGTCTGGTTCCATGCCTCCAACACGCGTTGGCGCTCGTCCGGCGGCAGGAGCGGAAGCGCCGACAGTCGCGCCTCCGGTCGGCTGGAGAGGTTGCGCAACAGCTCCAGGAAGCACTCCGAGATGCGCTGGACGGTGGAGGGCTCGAAGAGGTCCGCGTTGTAGATGAGCTGCCCTTCGACTCCTGCTCCAGGTGCGTCGACCAGCAACAGCTCCAGGTCGAACTTGGCGATGGTGCTCGCGAAGTCCCAGGGGCTCGCGGGGACACCCGGCAGCGTGAGCAGCGGCGCGGCCTCCTGCAACGTGAAGAGCACCTGGAACAACGGCGAGCGACTCAGGTCTCTCTCCGGGCGGAGGTGCTCCACCAGTCGCTCGAAGGGCACGTCCTGGTGCGCGAGCGCTCCCAGCACGGTCTCCTTCGTCTGACGCAGGAACGCCTGGAACGAGGACGCTGAATCCGGCTGTGCTCGCAGGGCCAGCGTGTTCACGAAGAAGCCCATCAGCCCCTCCGTCTCCCTCGCCGTCCGCCCCGACACGGGTGAGCCCACCACCACGTCCCACTGTCCGCTATAGCGCGCCAGCAACACCTGGAAGCCCGCCAGCAGCGTCATGTACAGCGTGGCGCCCTCGCGACGACTCAGCCGCCGCAGCGCCTCGCTCAGCTCCGAGGACAACCGCACCGGTACGCTCGCCCCTCGGTACCCCTGCACCGCGGGCCTCGGCCGGTCCGTGGGCAGCTCCAGCACTGGCGGCGCGCCCTTCAGCGCCTCCTTCCACCAGGAGAGCTGCGACGCCTCCACGTCTCCCGTCAGCCAGCCGTGCTGCCACACCGAATAGTCCGCGTACTGCACCGGAAGCTCGGGCAGCGACGCGGTCTCGCCCTTCACAGCCGCGCCATACAGCGACTCCAACTCGCGAGTGAGCACGCCGAGCGACCAGCCATCCGCGACCAGGTGGTGCAACACCACCACGAGCACCTGTTCGTCACCGCGCGTTCGCAGCAGCGTCGCGCGCAGCAGGGGCGCCCGCGCCACGTCGAACGGCGCCTGGACCTCCCGCACCACGCGGCTTCGCACGGCCTCTTCCACGTCGTCGGCGCCCTCCACCGACTCCACCGTCAGAGGTACAACGGCATCAGCGGCGACGCGTTGAACGGGCTCACCTTCCACTTCGACGAAGCTCGTGCGCAGCGCCTCGTGTCGGCGGACCACCTCCGCGAGTGCTCGCTCCAGGGCCTCCACCTTCAAGGCACCGTGGAGTCGGACGACGAAGGGCAGGTTGTACGAATGTCCTCCCGCGTCGAGCTGCGCGAGGAACCACAGGCGCCGCTGTGCGAACGACAGGGGCGGGTCCACGAGCCGCTCAGCTCGCGTCAGTACCGGCAACCGTGCGTGCCCTCCCAGTGTGCCCAGTCGCTCGGCCAGCGCCTCCACCGTGGGCGACTCGAACAACAGTCGCACGGGCACGTCGTGGCCCAGGGCATCCCTCAGTCGCGACACCACGCGCGTCGCCAGCAGCGAGTGCCCACCGAGCGCGAAGAAGTCATCCCTCACGCCCACGAGCGAGACACCCAGCACTTCCTGCCAGACCTCCGCCAGCGTCCGCTCCAGCACGTCACGCGGCGCCTCGTAGCGGGCTCCTTCCTCCGCTCGTCGCGAGTCCACCTCTGGCAGCGCGCGGCGATTCACCTTGCCGCTGGGAGTCAGCGGCAGCGACTCCAGGCGCACCAGCACGCCCGGCACCATGTACTCGGGCAGCCGCTTCGCCAGTCGACGCTTCAGGTCCTCCGCGTCCCAGGACTCGGGCTGCTGATTCGCCTGCCGGCGCTTCAAGTCCTCCGCGTCCCCGGACTCGGGCCGCACGACGTACGCCACCAGTCGCTTCTCTCCCCCGTCCGTCCGCCGCACCACCACTGCCGCGTCCGTCACTCCGGGGAGTTCCTTCAGCGCCACCTCCACCTCGCCCAGTTCGACACGGAAGCCGCGTACCTTCACCTGCTCGTCCGCGCGACCCTGAAGCTCCAGGTTCCCGTCCGCCAGCCACCGCCCCCGGTCTCCCGTGCGGTAGATGCGAGGCCCGTCCCTGTCTCCATCCAGGACGTTCGGAACGAAGCGCTCCGCCGTCAGCTCCGGTCGCCCCCAGTAGCCGTGCGCGAGGCTCCGCTCTCCCACGCACACCTCTCCCGTCACACCGATGGGGCACGGGGCGCCCCACGCATCCAGCACCCACACCCTCGCGGGGACGATGGGCCTGCCCACCGGAGGAAGCGCCGGCCACGTCGAAGGCGGCCCCTTCGCCCTCCACGCCGTCACCACATGTGTCTCCGTGGGGCCGTACTGGTTCTCCAGCACGCAGCCCGGCAGTCGCTCGAAGAACGACACCACCGCGGGCGTCACCTGCAGCGGCTCGCCCGCCGTCACCACTTCCCTCAGAGGCGGAAGCTCCACCTCGTGCCGGGCTCGCTCGCTGAGCGCCTGGAGCGCCACGAAGGGCACGAAGAGCCGCTCCACGCGATGCTCTCGCAGAGATGCCATCAACGTCGCGGGGTCCTGACGCGTCGCCGCCGAGACGAGCACCAGCGTGCCGCCCTCGCACAACGTGCAGAACAGCTCCTGGAACGACACGTCGAAGCTCAGCGAGGCGAACTGGAGCGTCCTCGCCCCAGGCGCCGACGTGCTCGCCAGCTGCCAGCTCACCAGCGTGCCGAACGCACGATGGGACATCGTCACGCCCTTGGGCTGCCCCGTGCTCCCCGACGTGAAGAGGACGTAGCAGGGGAGCTCCGGCGACAGCACCCACCCGGGCGCCACGGTGGACTGCTCCGCGATGCGCGCGGCCTCCTCTTCCAGCCGCACCCTCCGCGCCGTGCCCTCTCCGGGCAACGCATGCTCCAGCGCGCCGTGCACCAGCACCACGGGCGCGCCCACGTCGTCGAGCATCTGAGCCAGTCGCGACGGTGGATAGCCCGGGTCCAGCGGCATGCAGGCCGCGCCCGCCTTCAGCGTCGCCAGCACCGCCACCGGCAGGTCGAGGCTGCTTCGCTCCAGGCACAGCCCCACCACGCTTCCAGGGCGAATCCCCAACGCCATCAAGTGGTGCGCGAGCTGATTGGCCCGCTGCTCCAGTTGCGCATACGTCAGGGAGCCGCCGCCATTCGTCACCGCCACGGCCGAGGGCGTGCGCGCCGCCTGCGCTTCCACCCGCCGATGCATCAACCACGACGGGTGTTTAAGCTCCTCCCACCTCGGCCACTCCGGCAACACCCTCCGCCGCTCCTCCTCGTCCAGGAGGTCCACCTGCCCGACCTTGCGCTCCGGGTCCTCCAGCACGCCCTTGAGCAGCGCCACGTAATGACCGGCGAACCTGCGCACCGTCGCCTCGTCGAACAGCGCCGTGCTGTACTCCCACAGCGCGACCCAGCCCTCCGGTGTCTCGCGCACGAAGAGCGTGAGGTCGAACTTCGCGACGCCCGGCTCGAAGTCCACGTCGCGCGACTCCAACCCCGACAGTCGCACCAGCGGCGGCGCGTTCTGGAGCACGAGCAGCACCTGGAACAACGGCGAGCGACTCAAGTCCCTCACCGGCCGCAGCGCATCCACCAGTCGCTCGAAGGGCACGTCCTGGTGCTGGTACGCCCCCAGGCACGCCTGACGCACCCGTCCCAGCAACGACTTGAAGGACTCGTTGCCGTCCACATCCACGCGCAGCGCGAGCGTGTTGGCGAAGAAGCCGATGAGCCCCTCCACCTCGCGCCGCGTGCGCCCCGCGATGGGCGTGCCCACCACCACGTCCGGCTGTCCGCTGTGCCGAGACAGCAACGCCTGGAGGCTCGCCAGCAACAGCATGAACGGCGTCACCGCCTCCTGCTTGCACCGCTCCCGCAGCGCCTTCATCAGCTCCGCGGGCAGCGGCACGCCCAGCACCGCGCCCTTGGCCGACTGCACCGGAGGCCTCGGTCTATCCGTCGGCAGCTCCAGCGCGGGCGAGGCGCCCTCCAGGTGCTGCTTCCACCACGCGAGTTGCTCCTCCAGCACCTCCCCCTTCAGCCACTCGCGCTGCCACACCGCATGGTCCGCGTACTGCACCGTCAGCGCGGACAGCTTCGACTCGCGGCCTTCGAGGAAGGCGCCGTACAGCTCGCCCACGTCCCGTTCCAGCAACGACAACGACCAGCCGTCGCACGAGATGTGGTGCAGCGTCAGGAGCAGCACGTGCTCCTCTTCATCCAGGCGCAACAGCCGCGCGCGCAGCATCGGCCCCATGCCCAGATCGAACGGACGCCGTGCCTCCTCCTCCGCGAGCCTTCGGGCCTCCTGCTCGCGCTCCGGTCCCTCCAGTCGCTCCACCACCAGCGACACCGGCGCCTCGGGGGCGATGCACTGCACCGGCTCGCCTTCGACCTCCGCGAAGGTCGTCCGCAGCGCTTCGTGCCGACGCACCACCTCCGTCAGCGCGCGCTCCAGCGTTGATACATCGAGACGTCCCTTGAGCCGCGCGAAGAAGGGTGCGTTGTAGGCGAAGCCCGACGGGTCCAACCGTGAGAGGAACCACATGCGCCGCTGGGCGAAGGAGAGCGGAGGCGGCCCCTCCCGACGAACGGGCACCACAGGCGGCGGCCTGCGAACACGAGGGCTCGCGGGCTTCGGCTCATTCGCGGACATGTCGACACCTCAAACTCAAGAAGACGAATCTCGGAAGACACGAAGCCCCGCGTCGGTGAGACCGACACCCGGCGCTTCGCGAAGGCGTGAAGCTCGAGTCCCCGAACAGTCACTCGGAGACGGTGGCGGGAGGAGGCCCGCCTCCTGGACGACGGACTTCAGGCCGCGGGGAAGGTGCGGCCCTGCTCGCGCAGCTGCTCCTCGCAGGCGGCGGCGACATGCTCCAGCGTGTTGAAGAGGTCCACCATGGAGAGCTGGACGCCCAGCTCCTCTTCGATGCGGTTGGCCAGCATCGTCGCCATCAGCGAGTTGCCGCCAATCTCCAGGAAGTGGTCCTCCGGCTTCACCACCTCCGCCCCCAAGAGCTCGCGCCAGTACCCGGCGAGCTGTCGCACCAACGGCGTGGTGCTCGAATCAGTGCTCACGGTGTGCTCCTCATGGTGGGGGACATGCTCAGCCCACCTTCGCGGTGGGCCCCTTCAAGCGCTCGCGCAGCAGGTACTTGCGAATCTTCCCGGACGGCGTCTTCGGCATCTCCTCGACGACCTCCAGCCGGTCCGGCCAGTACTGATTCGACATGCCCAGGCCCTTCAAGTGTGCGCGCAGTTCGTCCAACGTCGGCGTCTCGTCGCGCGGCACCACCACGGCGCAGACCCGCTCACCGCCGATGCGGTCGTCCGAGTGGCCGATGACGGCCACCTCGCGCACCTTCGGGTGCGAGTACAGCGCGGACTCCACCTCGACCACCGGCACCTTCTGGCCATAGCGGAAGATGACGTCCTTGAGCCGCCCGACGATGCGGATGCCCCCGCGCCCGTCGTCGCGCGCCAGGTCTCCCGTGTCGAACCAGCCCTCCTCGTCGACACACGCGCGGTAGATGTCCTCGCGCTTGAAGTAGCCCAGGCACTGGCTGGCCCCTCGAACGAGCAGCCGTCCGGTGCCCTCCGGATACGGCGAGCCGTCTTCCGCCAGGGCCGGAACAATCCTCACCTCCATCCAATCGACAGGCCTGCCATCGCTGTTGGACGGCCAGTCCGGCGGGTCCTCGCGGCGCGTAATCGTCACCGCGCCGTTCTCCGTCATCCCCCACAGCGTGTGCAGCGGAACCCCGAAGCTCTCGCGCACCGCGGCGATGAGGTGCGGCGGCACGGGAATGGAGCCGGTGGACAGCCGGCGCAGCGACGAGGTGTCTCCGCCCCGCTTCTTCTTCGCGGCGATGACGTTCATCACATACGTGGGAATCCCATACATGAACGTGACGCGGTGCTCGTCGATGCAGCGCAGCGTGAGCTCCGGGTCCCCCACGTCCATGTAGACAGCCGTCGCGCCCAGCAGCACCGGCATCAAGTACAGGTAAGTAAATCCACTGGAGGCGGTGAGCAGCGAGGGCAGGCACACCACGTCATCGGCGCCCAGCGCCATGGTGTCGACCAGCGCGCGGGTGATGCCGAAGTTGGTGTTGTGCGAGTGGATGACGCCCTTGGGCTCGCCCGTCGTGCCCGACGTATAGAGGACGTTGCACACGTCGTCCGGGCGCGCCGAGCGCGCGTCCAGCTCCGCCTTCGGCGTCTCGTCCTCCCAGCGCCGCGCGACGAAGTACGCGTCGAAGTCCAGCTCGCCCGGCTCGGACGCCTGCTCGCCCGCGCCAATGAAGACGCGGTGCTTGAGCGACGGCAGCGCGTGCGACGCCTCGCGCAACATGTCCCGGTGCGAGTGCCCGCTCCAGCTCAGGGGTCCCACGTAGACGGACGACTCCGTCCTGCCGAGGATGAACTCCACCTCGCGGCGACGGTAGTCCGGAGGGATGGGCGCGACGACGGCGCCGATGCGCGCGCACGCCAGCGCAAGCGCGGTGAACTGCCACCAGTTGGGCAGCTGCACCGCCACCAGCTCGCCCCGCTGCACGCCCAGCGACACGAGCGCGCCCGCGAAGCGCTCCACGGAGCGTCCCAGCTCCGCGTAGCTCAGCTTCGTGACGTCCTTGGCGAAGTAGCGCGCCGCGACGATGGCCGTCTTGTCCGGGTGCGTCCGCACGGCGCGACGCAAATCGTCGAGCACCGTCTCGTCACGCCACCAACCCTTGCTCCGGTACAGCGCCGCCTGCTCCAACGAGGGGCCGCTTCCGAACCGTGCGTCCATGTCCGCACCCTCCGTGTACCGCGAGACTGTCCTCGACGGCGGGAGACCATAACGATACGCGTGCAAAACCAGCAAGACGGCGAAAGCTCACATGTCTGCACCCCAAGAGCGCATCACTCACATTGACGGGTGCGCTCTTGGTTTCCTACTTTGGAATGAAAGGCGCAGAAATCCATGGTCCAGGTACTTCTCGAGGAGCGCGCCAGACGCATTCGCCGGACCATCCTCCGGCTCGCCGCCACGTCGGTCGGCTGCCACCTCGGTGGCTCGCTGTCGATGGTGGAGCTGTTGGTGGTGCTGCTGGGGCGGGTGATGAAGTTCCGTCCCGAGGAGCCCCGCTGGGAGGAGCGCGATTCGCTCATCCTCTCCAAGGGCCACGCCGCCGCGGGCCTCTACGCCGCGCTCGCCGAGTTCGGCTTCTTCGATACTGAAGAGCTGGTGCAACGATACAACGCTGACGGAAGCCCCTTCACCGGACACGTGAATGCGGCGGTGCCGGGCGTTGAGTTTCCCACGGGAAGCCTGGGGCACGGCGTGGGGCTGGGAGTAGGGCTGGCCATGGGGTATCGGCTGCGGCAGCGTTCCAACCGCGTGTTCGTCGTGTGTGGAGACGGGGAGATGGGCGAAGGCTCCAACTGGGAGGCGCTGCAAATCGCCGCGCAGCACCGCTTGTCGGGGCTCACCGTGCTCGTCGACCGCAACGGTGGACAGAACGACGGCCCCACGGAGGCCATCCTCTCCCAGGCCTCCCTGGTGGAGCGGCTGCGCGCGTTCGGGCTGAAGACCTTCGAGGTGGATGGACATGACCTGGACGCCCTGGGTCGTGCGCTGGAGGAGCCGTCCGAGGAGCCTCGCGCGATTGTCGCCCGGACGCAGAAGGGGGCGGGCGTGCCCATGTTTCGCGGCAAGGGGCCGCACTACGCGACCTTCAACGCCGACCAGCTCCGCCGGGCACTCGCCTCACTGGGTGAGGTGACGCCATGACGGGCTCCACCACGTCCAGCGGCGCTGATCTGCTGACGTCGCCGCAGGACTGGCTGCGCGAGCAACCGGGCCTGGCCAACCGGCAGGTGTTCCGGCATGCCCTGGCGCGGCTGGCGGACGTGGAGCCGCGCATCGTGTTGCTGGAGGCGGACCTGGCGGGGGGAGGAGATCCATTCGCCGCGAGGCACCCGGGCCGGTTCTTCAACCTGGGCATCTGCGAGGCGGCGATGCTCGACATCGCGTGCGGCATGGCGGCCACCGGGCACGTCGTGTTCGCCCACACCTTCGCGCCCTTCGGGGCGATGCGCGCGTGCGAGCAGGTGCGGCTGGGCCTCGCCTACGCGCGGGCGAACGTGAAGCTCGTCTGTGACTACGGCGGCCTGTCCGGCGCGTTCTTCGGACCCACGCACCACGCCATCGAGGACCTGGCGATTCTTCGCGCGATGCCGGGCATGACGGTGGTGTCTCCGGCGGACGGGTTGGAGACGATTCAGGCGACGCGCGCCCTGCTGGAGATGGAGGGCCCGGTGTACCTGCGGCTCGGCCGCAACCGCGTCACCCGGCTGGAGGTCGCCCGGCCCGCGTTCGCGCTGGGGCGCGCCATGTGCCTGCGCGAGGGCGGCGACGTGGGAATCATCGCCCACGGCGAGGTCGGCGTGAGCGTGGCGCTGGACGTGGCGACGCGGCTGGAGGCGCAGGGCGTCTCCGCGCGCGTGGTGAACCTGCACACGCTCAAGCCCTTCGACGAGGAGGCGATTCTGGAGACGGCCGAGCGCACCCGGCTGCTCGTCACGGTGGAGGAGCACTCCATCCTCGGCGGCCTGGGCGGCGCGGTGTGCGAGAGCGTGGCCACCCATGGCGTGGGGCGCCGCGTGGTGCGCGCCGGCATCCAGGACCGCTACGACTCCACGGCGGGCACGCACGAGGCCCTGCTGCAACGACACGGGCTGGAAGCCAGCGCCCTGGTCGAATCGATTCTCAACGCCCTGCCCCGCCCCCGTCTGGCGGCGATGGCACCCGGGGCCAGGAGGGGATGATGCGTCGCCACGAGGTCCACCTCGTCTACACGCGGATGCGCACCGAGGAGCGGATGCTCGTCGACGCGCTTCGCGGACGCGGCTGCTCGGTGGAGACCCACTCGGACACGGACCTGGTGCTGCCGTTGAACCGCGAGCCGTGGAAGGACGGCGGCCCGGTGTTGATGCGCAGCATGTCCTTCACCCGCGCGCGCTACCTGTCCGCCATCCTGGAGGTGAAGGGCACCCGCGTGTTCAACACCGCGCGCTCCATCGCCACCTGTGGAGACAAGGCGCTCACCACGCTCGCGCTGGCGGAGCATGACGTGCCCATGCCCTGGTCCTTCCTGGGCTTCGAGCAGGACGCCTGTGTCGCGGAGATGGAGCAGCGCGGCTACCCCTGCGTAACGAAGCCCGTGCAGGGCTCCTGGGGCCGCATGGTGGCGCGCGTGGACAACAAGCACGCGGCCGAGGGGATGATGTCCATGCGCTTCGAGATGGGCGGCGCGCAGGACCACGTCGCGCTCGTCCAGCAGTACATCGACAAGCCCGGCTACGACTTGCGCGTGTACGTCATCGGCGGCGCCGTCGGAGGCATGCGCCGCCGCTCCGAGCACTGGGTAACGAACACGGCCCGAGGCGCGGTGCCGGAGCGCTACGAGGTCCCCGCGTCCCACGCGAAGCTCGCCGAGCGCGCGGCCAAGGCCGTGGGCGGAGAGATGGTGGCGGTGGACCTGCTGGAGACGCGGCAGGGCGAAATCCTGGTGAACGAAATCAACCACTGCGTGGAGTTCGCCCGGAGCATCGAGTTCACCGGCATCCCCCTGCCGGAGCTGATGGCGGACTACCTGGTGGAGACCATGCGATGACGCGCGTCGCGGTGCTCGGAGCAGGCGGCTACGCGGGCGGCGAGGTGCTGCGCCTGCTGCTCGCCCACCCGGCAGTGGAGGTGGTCCAGGCGACGTCCGAGCAGCATGCGGGCAAGCGGCTCGACTTCCCGCATCCGCACCTGCGGGGACTGGCCACTCCGCGCTTCTCGCCGCATGACGCGCTGGAGCCGTGCGACGTGCTCTTCTCGTGCATGCCCTCCGGCGAGTTGATCCGCCGCTGGCCGCAGGTGAGCGCGCTCGCCGGGCGCATCGTCGACCTGAGCGCGGACTTCCGCCTGGAGCCCGCCGAGCACGCTCGCTGGTATCCCCGCGCGCCCCGCCCCGCGGACCTCCCCGAGTTCGTCTACGGCCTGCCGGAGTGGACGGGCGCGCGGCTCAAGGACGCCCGCTTCGTCGCGGTGCCCGGCTGCATGGCCCACGCGGCGCTGCTCGCGCTGCTGCCCCTGGTGCGCGCGGGGCTGGTGAAGCCCGAAGTCGTTGTCGACGCGAAGACGGGCTCCTCCGGCGGTGGCGCGACGCCGGACCGCTCCTCACACCATCCGGAGCGCGCCTCCGCGCTGCGCTGCTACCGCGCCGTGGGGCATCGGCACACGGGTGAAATCGAGGGCGTCACCGAGCGCCTCGCCGGCGTGCGGCCCGTCGTCCACTTCAGCGCGACGGCGGTGCCCAGCGTGCGCGGGGTGCTCGCCACGGTGCATGCCTTCGCGGCGCGCAAGCTGGAGGACGCGTCGGAGCCGCTGCGCGCCCTCGCGTCCACGTACCGCGAGCACCCGTTCGTCCACGTCCTGCGCGCCAACGCGAGCGCGTCCCCCTTCCCGGAGCCCGCGCCCCTGGCGGGCACCAACCACTGCGACCTCGCGGTGGAGGTGGACGCGGAGCGCGGACGCATCGTGGTGAATGCCGCGCTGGACAACCTGGTGAAGGGCGCGGCGGGCACGGCCGTGCACGCCTTGAATCTCATGCTGGGCAGACCCGAAACGGAGGGCCTCGGCTTCCGGGGCCTCCACCCCCTCTGACGCGAAAGGCTCGCCCATGAGTGCCCTCACCGTCCTCTACATCACCGGCTGGTGCCGCAGCGGCAGCACCATCATCGGCAACGTGCTCAACGAGGTGGAGGGCTGCTTCCACACCGGCGAGCTGAGCTTCCTGTGGAAGAACGCCTACGGGAACGGCTCCAACACCCTGTGCGGCTGCGGCACGCACCTGGTCCAGTGTCCCCTCTGGTCCAAGGTGCTGGAGCAGGGCTCGCGCCCTGGTGAGACTCCCGAGGCCCATGCCCTGCGCGTGGTGAAGCGACAGCAGGACACCGTGCGCACCCGGCACACGTGGCGCGTGCTGCGCCAGGGCACGCCTTCGTCCGAGCTGTACGAGCACGCGCAGCTCCTCGCGAGCACGTACCGCACCATCGCCGAGGCCACCGGCAGCCACGTCATCGTCGACAGCGGCAAGTTCCCCTCCGAGGCGGCGTTGCTGCCCCACGTGAGCGGAATCTCGCCGTACTACCTCCATCTGGTCCGGGACCCTCGCGCCGTCGCGCACTCGTGGACGAAGACGAAGCAGTACGTCGTGCCGATGTCCGCCGCGCGCAGCACCGCGTACTGGTTCGGCTTCAACGTGGCCTCGGAGCTCGTCACGCGGCGCCACCCGGAGCGCTCGCTGTTCCTGCGGTACGAGGACTTCATCGCCTCGCCGGCCGCGACCATCGACTCGCTCCTGAAGCTCATCCGCGAGGACAGCGCCGTCAATCCGGTGAAGGGTCGCACCGTGATGCTCGGGCGCAACCACACCGTCACCGGCAACCCGGACCGGTTCCTCAGTGGCTCCACGCTGCTGCGGCCCGGTGACGATGCGTGGCGCAAGGAGCTGGCGCCCCGCGTGAAGGCCCTGGTCTCCGCGCTCTCGTGGCCGCTGACGGGGCGGTATGGCTACCGAGGGCCTCCGGCGCCCGCGCAGGTGATTCCAGGGCCGGAGCCCGTCGTGAACGCTGGTGACACAGGGAGGGAGACACTTGGAACTGGGACTCGCCAATAAGGTCGCGCTCATCGCCGGGGGTTCCAGTGGCTTGGGGCTCGCCGTGGCCGAGGAGCTGGTCAAGGAAGGCGCGCACGTCGCCATCGGCGCGCGCGACGCGGACCGGCTCGCTCGCGCCGAGCAGCACCTGCGCGGACTGGCTCGCGGCGGCAAGGTGATGGCCACGCGCGTGGACCTGCGGGAGCACGCCGCCACGCGTGCCTGGGTGGAGGACGTGGCCGGCAAGCTGGGTGGTCCCCATGTCGTCGTCACGAACAGCGCCGGTCCGCCGCCGGGGCCCGCCACGAAGTTCGACATCGTCGCGTACCAGGAGGCCGTCGACACGGTGATGCTGCCGGCCATCAACCTGGCGCTGGCGGCGCTGCCGTACATGAAGGCCGCGCGGTGGGGGCGGCTGCTGCTCATCACCTCGGAGACGGTGGTGCGGCCCGTCGCGCGCTTCGCCCTCTCCGCCACGGCGCGACTGGGCATCGTCGGCTTCGCGTCCGCGCTGGTGCAGGAGCTGGGCGACTGCGGCGTCACCGTCAACGTGCTCGCCCCGGGCTACACCCGCACGCCTCCGGTGGAGCGCACGGCGGGCACGGGCGGCGCGGACGTGGAGGCCAGCCTGCGGGCCATGGCGGCGCACATTCCCCTGAAGCGCGTGGGACTCCCGGAGGAGTTCGCGGCGGCGGCGGTGTTCCTCGCCAGCGAGCGCGCGTCGTTCATCACCGGCACGGTGCAGTTGGTGGACGGTGGAGCGAGTGTCATCGGATGAGTTCCTCGCCCCAGGTCGATGACGGCCGCGCGCCGCTGGTGGTGAAGATTGGCGGCGCCGCGGGCGTGGACCTGGACAACGTCTGCGCGGACGTGGCGGAGCTGCGACGCCAGGGCGAGCGCGTCATCGTGGTGAATGGTGGCTCGGAGGCCGGCGACGCCCTGCTGACCTCGCTGGGCATGGAGCGCACCGAGGCGCTGACCGCCTCCGGAAACGTGGTGCGCCTGACGAACGAGGCCACCCTGCGCGTCTTGACGATGGCGTGGGTGGGCGACGTCAACAAGCGCGCGGTGCTCGCGCTCTTGGCCCGGGGTGTCTCGGCGCTCGGGATGTGCGGCGCGGATGGACGGGTGCTCGTCGCTCGACGACGGCCTCCACTGAAGCTCCAGGACGGCGAGCGCACGCGCATCGACCGGAGCCACCTGGCGGGAGAAATCATCGAGGTGAACTCGCGCCTGCTCAACGTGCTGCTGGCTGCGGGACAGACGCCCGTGGTGTGTCCTCCGGCGGTGACGGAGGACGGGACGTTGGTGAACGTGGACGCGGACCAGGTGGCCGCCGCGATTGCTTCCGTGATGGGCGCCCGCGCGCTGGTGATGCTCTCCAACGTGGCGGGGCTGTTGGAAGACCCCTCAAACCCCGCGACGCTCATCCGCACCAGTGACGACGTGGAGGGCGCCATGGGCTTCGCCAAGGGGCGCATGCGCTACAAGCTGGAGGCGGCCCGACGCGCGCTCGCGGCGGGAGTGTCCGCTGTCCATGTCACGTCCTCCGGCACCGCGCGGCCCGTGCTCGCCGCGCTGG
Organism: Myxococcus qinghaiensis; assembly: GCF_024198215.1. GTDB lineage: Bacteria > Myxococcota > Myxococcia > Myxococcales > Myxococcaceae > Myxococcus > Myxococcus qinghaiensis. Next base: position 272,907 of record NZ_JAKCFA010000004.1, on the reverse strand, counting down.
CGGGTGAGGCCGGCACGAAGCTGATTTCTTCCGGGAAGGTGACCCATGCGGGCCCGTGAGGCGAGCCCGGAGCTGTTGCGGTGGATGCTGGAGCACTACAGCCCCAGCCACCAGGAAGCGGACTTCTCTCGCGCGCTGGCGGGGCGCCTGGAGCAGCGCGGCTGGAAGGCCCACGTGGACCCGGTGGGCAACACCGTGGCCAGCATGGGGGACGGGGACACCTGCATCGCGCTGCTCGGGCACATCGACACCGTGCCGGGTGAAATCCCCGTGCGGCTGGAGGGCACGCGCCTCTTCGGACGCGGCGCGGTCGATGCGAAGGGCGCGCTCGCGGCGTTCATCGAGGCCGTGGAGCTGCTGGACGACTCGGAGCGCGCCGGCAAGCGCTTCCTCCTCTTGGGCTGTGTCGAGGAGGAGGTGGCCATCACCCGGGGCGCGCTGCATGCCCGCGAGCACCACCGGCCGGACTTCGTCGTGAATGGCGAGCCCAGCGGCGCCCACGGCATCACCCTGGGCTACAAGGGCCTCTTGCGCCTGGAGCTCGCGTACCGCGCCACCCGACGCCACACCGCGAGCCGGGCCTACCACGCGCCCGCGGAGCACGTGGTCGATGCGTGGAACGCGCTGCGCCGCCGCTGCGACGAGCGCAACAAGGGGTGCACCCTCTTCGAGCAGGACCTGCCCGCGCTGCTCTCCTTCCAGACGGGCACCGATGAAGACACGGAGTGGGCCACCGCCCACGTCAACGTGCGCACGGGGCCTGGCAGTGACGTGGACGCGCTGCTCACCTGCCTCACCGATGTCCCCGACGTGGCCGTGAAGACGGTGTCGCGCAAGCAGGCGGTGTCCGCCGAGGGCAACGACGCCCTCACTCGCGCCTTCAAGCAGTCCATCCGCGAGCGCGGCGCACGGCCGACGCTTCGGGTGAAGACGGGGACGTCCGACTGGAACACGGTGGCGGACGCGTGGAACGTGCCGACCGTTGCCTATGGCCCGGGGGATTCCACCCTGGACCACACGCCGAACGAGCACATCGAGCTGCCCGAGTACGAAGAAGGTGTCGCCGTGCTGGCTCGCGTGCTGGCCCTGCTCCCACTCAAGACCGGCGACAACGGAGCCGCGAAGTGACTCCCGTGGAACGACGCTTCTTTGACTTGAGCAGCGACCTGCTCATGAAGCGTCGCCGGTATCTCGCGGACCCAACCCGCGCTGACGGCAAGGGCGTCAGCCGCTTCCTGACGTTCACCTCGGGGAAGCCGATCCAGCTTCACGAGCGCTTGCGCCTCCCCCTCCTCCAACCTGGGGAGTCCCTGGACATTGATTTCGTGGGAGCAGGCAGAGCGCCCATCGTCAGCGAACGCGTCGCCTCTTTGTTCCGTGAGCTGGCCCCCAACGACGTGCAGCTCTTCCCCGTCGACGTCGAGGGCGATTCACTCCCCTATTTCCTGCTCAACGCGACCCGGACCCTCCGCTGCATCGACCATATGGCCACCACCAAGGTGCAAGCCCCCATCGAGCACGGCTTCACGCAGCGCACCGGCGACTACCAATACGACGCGGTCCAAGGCCTGCGCGTCGCCAAGGCGAGGGTGGGCGACGCACGCGTGTTCCGGATATGGGGCTGGCCCTTTCCCCTCATCGTCGACGAGGACATCAAGGACGCCCTCGAAGCCAATGGCATCTTTGGCGGTCGCTTCGAAGAGGTCTGACGTCACGTACTCGCGACATCGACAGCACGGGCACGCTGCGTGCGCAGCCCCAGCATCGCCACCAGGAACATCCCCGCCGCGCTCGCGGTGACAGTCCGCACGCCCACCCGGTCCGCCAGCGCGCCCTGGGCCCAGACGCCCACCGAGTACCCGACGTTGATGAGCAGCATCGCGAGGCTGCTCACCCGCCCCTGCAGCTCTCGCGGCGTGCGCTCCTGGTAGCGGGTGCCCAGTCCCGTCATCACCACCAGGTACACCGCGCCGAGCACGAACATGGTCCCCATCGCCACATGAAGCGTCGGGGACAGCCAGTAGAAGAGGGTCACCGGGCCCATCGCGAGCACGGCCGTGTCCACCACGCGCTCCCGGCCCCAGCGGACCGCCAGCGCGCCCACCAGGCCCGAGGCCAGCAGCGCCCCCAGGCCCTGCATGGAGATGAGCGCGGACGCGGCGGACGCATCCGAGCCGAACACCTGGAGCGCGAACACCGGCACCAGCGCGATGAAGGGCGAGATGAACAGCGCCAGGGCGAACAGGGACACCATCGCCATCCGGATGCCCGGCTCTCCTCGCGCCATGTTCGCGCCTTCGACGATGTCCGCCCACAGGCCCTTGGTGTCGATGGGCCGGGCCACGGGAGGCTCCGCGCGCACCCGGGCCACCGCGAACAGCACCGCCACGAAGGACAGCATGTTGACGAGCAGCACCCATGCGACGCCGCCGAAGGCCAGAATCGCCGCGGCGCACACCGGCCCCAGGATGCGGCCCAGGTTGAACTGCGCCGACATCAGCGTCATCGCGCTGTGCAGGTCCTCCTTCGGCACCAGCCCCGTAATCAGCGCGGTGTAGGCCGGCCCCGACAGCACGTGCACGCAGCCGTTGAGCAGGGAGATGACGGCCACCGCCTGCACGGTGAGGTGCCCGGTGAAGGCCAACCCCGCCAGACAGGCCGCGAGCAGCGCCTGCGCCACGGCACACACCGCGATGAAGAGGCGCCGGTCGAAGCGGTCCGCCAGCGCGCCTCCCAGCGGGGACAACACCAGCGACGGCAGGTACGTCAGCGCCGCCACGCCGCCTGTCCACTCCGCGCGTCCCGTCACCTCCGTGACGAAGACGCCCAGGGCGAGCACCTCCATCCACGTGCCCACGTTGGAGACGAGCGCCCCCAACCACACCGCGACGAATTGACGGTGACGCAGGGCACGGAACGACGAGAGGCTCGCCAGGGGCGGGGTGGACACGGGAGCCCGCTTCTAGCAGTCCCCCACCCCGCGCCGGAACACCGCGCCCGGCGCACACACGCCCGGCAGCCAGCGCGTCAGACGAGCTCGGACTTGGGCTGACGCGTCATCAGGTCCACGACGGCCTTCTTCGCGTTCTTGTCCTCGTAGGCAATCAGGTACACCTCCTGGCAGATGGGCAGCTCCACGCCCGTCTTCAGGGACAAGTCACGGGCGCTGCGCGCCGTCTTCACGCCCTCGGCCACTTCCTTCATCTGCCCCAGGATGTCCGGCAGCTTGCGGCCCTTGCCCAGCTCCATGCCCACGTGACGGTTGCGGCTCAGCTCGCCCGTGCACGTCAGCACCAGGTCCCCCATGCCGGACAGACCCGACAGCGTCAGCGGGTTGGCGCCCTTGCGCACGGCGAGCCGGGTGATTTCCGCCAGCCCGCGCGTGATGATGGCCGCGCGCGCGTTGTGGCCCATGCCCAGGCCGTCCGCCATGCCCGCCGCAATGGCGATGACGTTCTTCAGCGCGCCGCCGTACTGCACGCCCACCACGTCCGTGGACGTGTAGCTGCGGAAGGTCTCCGTCTGGAGCGCCTTCTGGCAGCGCACGGCGACCTTGTCCCAGTGGGACGCAATCGTCACCACCGTGGGCATGCGCCGCGCCAGCTCCTTGGCGAAGCTGGGGCCCGACAGCACGGCGATGTACGGGTGGAACTCCTCCGGGAGACAGTCCTCCAGGAGCTCCGTCATCGTCAGCAGCGTCTCGTTCTCGATGCCCTTGGACACGGTGATGAGGGGCACGTTGCGCGGCAGGAACGCCTTGGCGCGGGCGAGCACCTCGCGCGTGGCGTGGCTGGGCGTGGCGAGCACCACCATCTCCGCGCCGGCGAGCGCCTCCTCCAAATCCTGCGTGGCGCGGACGCGCTCGGAGATGGGGATGCCGGGCAGGTAGGTGGGATTCTCGTGCCGGGTGTTGATGGCCTCCACCACCGTCGGCTCGCGGCCCCACAGGCGGACCTCCTCACAGTTCACCGCCAGCACGTTCGCCAGGGCGGTACCGAAGGAGCCGGAGCCGATGACACTGCCACGCATGAAGACCTCGCTCGAGGGGGTGGAAAGGGCACGTTGTCGTGCCGGTTGCTGGTGCTAGAGACCGGTGACGATGCCGACGGAGACGACCGGCATGAAGGCAGCGTCCTCGGCGCGAGTGCGGAAGTCGCCACCCAGGGTGACAGAGTAGGACGTTTTTTCGCTCAGCGGCACTTCGGCGCCCACGCGCACGGGCCACGCGCTGGAGGACACCAGGTCCGGAGGGAGTCCGCCCAGCGGCGTGCGCTGGATGGGCTCGGTGTCCAGGGCCACCAGGTAGCGCACGTCGATGAAGAGCCTGGACGCGCGGACGCCCTGGCGCTGAAAGGTGCCGACGATGCCGGGCATGATGTTCCAGTTGCGCCGGCCGGTGAGGTAGCGCGCGCCCCGGTCCTCCTGGCTGGCCGAGCGGAGGAAGAAGGCGTGACTGCCCTCCATCACCAGCCCCAGGCTCCAGCGTGGGCCGCCGTCCAGCACCCGCCACCGCCAGCCCAGCCGCGCCTCGTTCATCATCCCGTAGAGGCTGTCGAGCCCCACCAGCGCGTCGACCTGGGGCAGCACGCCAAAGGCCGCGCGGGCGGACAGCGTCGGGAAGCCCAGCGAGAGGCCGACCGCCACCCCGCCCGTCCTGCCCACGGTGCGAGCGCCGAGCAGGCTGACGCGGTTGGCCACGGGAGGAGGCCCCGGAGGCGGCGCGGGAGGACGGGGCTCCAGGATGCGGGGGAAGGAGCCGTCTCCAGAGTCGTCGTCATCCAAGGGGACGAGGGGTGGCACCTCCGGCAGCCGGGGCAGCGGCGCTGCGTCCGCGCCCGTGGGGACGGAGGTTCCGCCGGGGAAGTCGGTCCACGTGGCGTCGTCCGGGGGGTCGTTCTTCCGAGGCGCGTCCACCTGGGTGGTGGGCGCGGACCAGGACTCATCGGGCGTGGGGTTGCGCGCCGGGGCCTGCTGGGCCCGGGCGGACGACCCCAGCACGAGGGCGAGCGGCACCAGAAGGAGGCGGACGGAGGGCATGAAGACGGCTGGCAGCTTAGTCCACGGCGAGGGAAGGAGACGAGCCAGGGCCGGCTGTTCCCCCACCCTGCGTGCGCCCCGTCAGGTAGCGGGCAGGAGGCGATGGGAAACGTGTCACGGGCGGCGGCGCACCGGACTACCATCCGCGGCGCGACCGGCGACGGGCGTCTGAGGAGAGACCAAGGGATGAGGGCAGGAGGAGGGCGCGCGGCGTTGTTCGTGACACTGGCCCTGGGGCTGGCGTGTCGCTCGCGTCCGACGGAGGAGGTGGCGGACGCGGGTCCAGCGCGAGCGCCTGTCGCCAACGCGACGCTGCCCACGTGCGAGGCGCTGCTGCCCACGGACGTGCGCGAGACGATGCTGCCCGGCTTCACGATGAAGGAGGAGCGCGCGTGTCCGACGTGCGGGCCGCTGTGCACCTTCCGCTCGGCGTCGGAGAAGGACGTCACGGTGTCGGTGACGTGGGACTGCAAGCCGCACTATGCCGAGGTGGATACGCATGCCCTGTTGCAGCCGTCGCTGAGCATGGGCGGCGAGGAGATCACCGCGCTCGGCCGCGCCGCCGCGCGACGGGCTCCAGCGCAGGGCATGTTGCAGGTGATGGCGTGGGACGACGACACGCCGTGCGCGCTCGTCGTCACGTGGCTCGGCGGAGACCCGGAGCAGGCGCTGGACGTGACGCGCCTCGCGCTCACCTCCACGCGTCCGGAGCTGGTCCACCCAACGGTGGCACCGACGGAGCCGGACGCGGGCACACCGTGACTCGTCGTCACAGCGTGCGCAGGTAATCCACCAGGTCGTCGATCTCCGTCTCGGTCAGGCTCGCCGTGGTGCCGTGCTTGTTGGACTGGCGGTTCTGCATCAGCCGTCCCTTCAGCGACAACGCGCTGCCGTCATGCAGGTACGGCGCAGTGCGAGCCAAGCCGAGCAGCGACGGCGTGTTCAGCCCCTTCGCGACCACGTTGCTGTCGTCCCGATTCACGCCCGTGGTGATGAACGTCCCCACGTCGGCCAGCGTGTTGTTCGTGAAGTGCGCACCCTCGTGACAGCTGTTGCAGGCCGCCTTCTTGAACACCTGCTCGCCCCGCGCCTGCGCCTCCGTCAGCGCCGCGCGCTTGTAGGGATTGTCCGGCGTGGGAATCACGTCGATGAACGCGGAGAGCTGCGCCACCATGACGCCATCCAGCGCCGTGCCACCCATGCGCCCGCGCACCGTGGCGTCCAGGAAGTCCCTCATCGTGGGGAACTCGCCGCTCCAATGGAACGGGCCCGTCTCCGTCACCTTCCGACCCGCCAGGCTCGGCGTCTGGCGCGGCCCGTCCGGGAAGCCCCACACGTGCCCGTCGTCACGACCGTCCAGATGGCACGTCGCACACGACGCGGCCACGCCCGCGCTCGTCATCCGTGAGTCCAGCGCGGAGTAGAACAGCTTGCGCCCCGCCACCTCCTGCGGCGCCAACACGTCACCCACCACCCGCAGCGGCGTCCCCTCCGCGCGCACGTTGGCCACGTTGCCGGAGGCGTCGTTCACCAGCGTCGTCACCGTGTGGTCGAACGCGTTGTAGACGTACGCCTTGCGCCCATCCCGCGTCAGCGCGATGCCGCTGGGCCCCGAGCCCACGCGCACCAGCTGCCGCACCGTGCTGCCGTTGACGTTCACCAGGTCCGCGCCCTCACGACGATTCGTGGGGAGGATGGCCACGTTGTCCGTCTCGCGGTTCACCACGAAGAGCCACAGCCCGGACGGGTCCACCACCGCGGCCACCGGCCCCTGGATGGGATGACTCGACTCCGGGCTCACAATCGTGGACGGCGGAAAGTCCGGCTCCTCGCTCGGCGGCGGCCTGCACCGGTCCAGGTCATCCACCCGAGGCGAGCCATCCTCCGTGTTGAACGTGACGATGCCCGGCGCCACCACGCCCGCCGTGTTGCACGGCCCTCCGCCCCCATACAGCGACCCGCCGCCACCACCCCCCGTTCCAGGGTTCGTGAGCGGGTCCTCGCGCGCCCACAGCGTCGGCGAGTAGGCCTGCCTGCCGTCGGGAGACACCACCACGTCCGCCATGCCCCGAGGCCGGAAGGTCACGGTCGACATGGGGAACGGGAACGGCTCTTCGCTGGTGAACGCGTCCTGCGAGTTGGCCCGCGCGTACAGGTCCGTGCCCTCGCGCTGCATGCGAGGCTGGTGCGCATCCGCCAGGTCCACCGTCACCAAATCACTGTGCCGGAAGAGGCTTACGAGCGCCCGACGCCCGCCATCCACCAGCGCGATGCCCCGCGGCTCCTCGCCCACCGGCAGCTCCCAGCGGACCTCCAGCGAGCGCGTGTCCACCGCCATCAGCGTGCCGTAGGTGGTGGAGTCCAGCGCGGTGCTGTTCACCACGTAGAGCGTGTCGCCCTTCGGAGACACCGCCAGCCCCATCGGCTCCACGCCCACCGCCACCCGCGCGGCCTCGCTCCAGTCACCCCGGCGGATGACGGACACGCTGCGCTCACCCCGGTTGGCGACGTAGACGGTGTCGTCCGGGCCCACCACCACGCGCTCCGGGCCCGCCCCCACCTTCACCTCGCCGACCTTCTCGCCGCGCGCGGTCTCCACCACCGCGAGCACCCCGGTGTCCGCGTCCACCACGTACAGGAAGGCATCATCCCGGCTGAGCGCCACCGAACCCGACGCGTTGGTCCACCCCTCGCCCGTCGACGAGTCCTCGCAAGCCGTCAGCCCGAGCGTCGCCGCCAACACACCGGCCAGAACGTGCCGTCTCATGAAGTGTCCTCCTCGCGTTTCCCGACGAGAATGCCGCCCGCCGCTCTCATCGCTGGGAATGCCGCGCCGTGTCGTGGAGGGGAAATGGCGCCCGGCCCTGGTCGCTCGCCGCCCCCACGAGCCAGCCATGCTTGCATCAGAAGGCCCCCGAAGTCGATTCCTTCCCCTCCCTGGGTGCGGGTGGCGAACAGTCGAGCCCCGGCGCCCGGCAGAAACGCCACGAGCGTGTAGCGCCGGGTGGGAGTAAAGGAGAGGGGCGTGTCCCGCTCCCCCTCCGTCATCCTCAGCTTCCGGCGCACCTTCGCGCTGCTCATCATCCTGGTGGTGCTGCCGTCCGCGGGCCTGTCCGGCTTCGGCGTGGTGGCCATCATCAATGAGCGCGCCGCGGTGGAGAAGCGCCTGGAGTCCGCGTGGCGGGGCACGCTGGAGGCGCTGTCCCAGGAGCTGCCCCGGGAGCTGGCCGCCGCGAAGCTCCAGGAGGAGGGCGGCAAGCTGAGCCTGGTGGCTCCGGACGGGCGCGTCCTGTCGGAGCCCGACGGCACCTTCCAGCTCTCCGGCGGGCGCACCATCACCGAGGACCCGCTGTTGATGGAGGCCCTGGGCGCGGTGCTCCCGGAGGTCGGCGCGCTCCCCGAGGCCCCCACCGTCTTCTCCCTCTCCGTCGGAGGCCGCTCCGTCGTCGTGGTGGCCGAGCGTCAAGGAGATACGGTGCACGGCGTGCGGCTGTCCGTCCGCGCGCTGGAGCTGCTCCTGACGGAGCGCGTGGAGCCTCGCGCGGTGTCCAGCGAGCCGGTGCGCTTCACGCTGATGCCCGTGCCGCGCGAGAGCAACGAAGGCGGCGGGTTGATGGGCAAGCTGGTGTCGGAGGTCGCGCAGGCCCGCGCCAGCGCGCTGGGGCCGCAGGTGCTGGCCGAGCGCGTGCTGTCCCCTCCTCTTCAAGATTTCCGACTGGTGGTGCTGCCCACCGGCGAGGACCCCGTCGCACGGGCCTCCGCGCGCAACCGCGCCGTGTACGGCGTGCTGCTCGGCCTGTTCTACCTGACGCTGACGTTCGGCGTCGCCTACACGGGCCGCGTGCTCTACCGCGAGGCCCGGCTGTCGCGCATGAAGACGGACTTCGTGTCGCTGGTGAGCCATGAGCTGCGCACGCCGCTGACGTCCATCCGCATGTTCATCGAGACGCTGGCCCTGGGACGGCTGAAGGACCCGGCGCAGATGCAGGAGGTGCTCACCCTGCTGACGAAGGAGACGGAGCGCCTGTCCGTCTTCATCGAGCGGGTGCTGGACTGGTCGCGAATCGAGAGCGGCCGCAAGGTGTACCAGCGCGAGCCGATGCCGGTGATGGACGTGGTGGACACTGCGGTGGCGGCCTTCCGCGCGCAGCGCCTGGAGGGCGGCGTGGACCTGAAGGTCGAGGTGGCCGAGGGGCTGCCGCACGTGGACGTGGACAAGGACGCGGTGGCCGGGGCGCTGCTCAACCTGCTCCAGAATGCCTACAAGTACAGCGGGCCGAAGGACCGGCGCATCGAGCTGAGCGCGCGTCGCGCCGGCCGGTGGGTGGACCTGGCGGTGGAGGACAACGGCGTGGGAATCGCTCCGAAGGAACGCAAGCGCATCTTCGAGCGCTTCTACCGGGTGGACAATCTGCTGACCCGCAAGACAGAGGGAAGCGGGCTGGGGCTGGCCATCGCCCGGCGTATCATCGAGGCTCACGGTGGACGCATCGCCGTGAAGAGCGAGCCCGGCCGCGGCAGCCGGTTCACCATCCAACTGCCGGTGCAGAAGGCATGAGCGAGACGACCCGCCGCATCCTGGTGGTGGAGGATGACCTGTCCATCCTCGCCGGCCTGTCCATGAACCTGCGCTTCGAGGGCTACGAAGTGCTTCAGGCCCAGGACGGCCGCACGGGGCTCCAGCGCGCGCTGGATGAAGCCCCGGACCTGGTCGTCCTCGACCTGATGCTCCCGGAGCTCAACGGCTTCGAGCTGCTCAAGGAGCTGCGCCAGCGCGGCCGGGACACCCCCGTCGTCGTCCTGTCCGCCAAGGGCATGGAGACGGACAAGATATTGGGCCTCAACCTGGGCGCGGATGACTACGTGGTGAAGCCCTTCGGGCTCCAGGAGCTACTGGCGCGAATCAAGGCCGTGCTGCGCCGGCGCTACCCGACGCTCGGGGCCGCGCCGCCGGTGACGTTCGGCGACGTCAGCGTGGACATGAACGCGCGCACGGTGGCCAAGGCCGGCACGTCCGTGGAGCTGACGGCGCAGGAGTTCAAGCTGCTGGCGCACTTCCTGGCCCACCCGGAGCGGACCTTCACGCGCGAGGAGCTGTTGTCCGGCGCGTGGGGCTACCACTACGAGGGCAGCGCGCGCACGGTGGACAACTTCATGCGCCAGCTGCGCCTCAAGTTCGAGCCGAACCCCGAGGAGCCCCGCCACTTCGTCACCGTGCGAGGCCTGGGCTACCGCTTCGAGAAGTGAGCACTCCCGCCAGGCCCGTGCTCACGGGCCGGCGACGCCGATGTGGCGCGAGTCCTCCAAGTCGAAGGGCTTGCCGTCGAAGCGGCCATAGCGCTCGCGCGGGATGAAGCCCGCGCCGGTGAGGGCCGCGTCCAGCTCCTCCGGAGAGAAGTGCCGCAGCTTGAGGCGGCGGATGGGGCTGGGCGAGCCAGGCTGCTTGCGCTCTCGCAGGTGGAGGGCGAACAGGGGCCGGCGCGGCTCCAGTCCCGCATTGGGCTCCTCGTCATCGCGTGGCAGCACCGGCTCGCGCGGCGTGTTGAGCACGTCGTAGACGAAGGTGCCCCCCGGGGTGAGGTGGTGGCGCACCGTGGACAGGAACGCCTCCAGGTCATCATTGCCGGGCATCAACCCCAGCGCGTGCTGAGGGGCGAGCACCAGGGGGAAGTGCTCTTGCAGCCGGATGGAGCGCAGGTCCGCGACGAGGAAGCGGGCGCGGTTGGAGACCTCCGGAGGCTCCGAGGCGCGGCGCTCCTCGGCGGAGCGAATCATCACCTCCGAGGGGTCCACGCCCACGGCGGTGAAGCCGTGCTCGGCCAGGGCCCAGACCACCCGGCCGTTGGCGGCGCCCAATACCAGCACGGGCGCGCCGTGCTCGGTCGCCTGGCGTGTGTAGAACAGGAGGTCCGGCTCCTGGCCCACCAAGGACAACGGTGTGCGACCGCGTGCGTCGTTCCCACCCATTTCCGATAGCCACTAGCACGAATGGGGGGGTCTTCGGGACAGCGACTTTCCCTGACTGGGGAATGCGTTTCCCACCGGCTGTCCGGGAGCGGACGGAGTCCTGCCCGGAACGGCAAGAAACCCTGGCATCGGCCTTGCGATGGAGAGGCTCCGAACGGCCGCCCATCCGGGGCGGTCCAGGTTTTCGCGGGGTGGGTTCGGATGAGGCGGGGATGGCGCTGGGCAGGAGCGCTCGTCATGGCGGGCGCGATGTGGACCGTGGCGGGTTGCGATTCCAGCAAGAGCGGCGACGAGTCGGAGCAGGACAATCCGGGCATGGATGACCCGGGCCCGCCTCCCGGGCGGCCGAGCACTCCAGAGGAAGTCCCCGACGCGGGCACCCCGACGGAGACTCCCGACTCGGGCACCCCCACGGAGACGCCGGACTCGGGGACTCCCACGGAGACTCCCGACTCGGGCACCCCCACGACGGACGGCGGGACGCCGACGACGGATGGCGGCACTCCGACGGACCCTCGCGCGGACGTGGAGATTCCTCCGCTGCCGACAGCGTCGGGCTGGCGCTTCTACGGCGCGGACCAGGGCGCCCCCGTCACCATCTACGGCGTGACGGCCGACGAGGGCGGCAACGTCTGGGTGGCCGGCGGCGAGGAGGGCCTGTTCGTGCTCAAGCCGGGCGCGGAGAAGTTCGAGCGCTTCGGCATGGAGAACGGCCTGCGCCCCTACGGATTCATGGCGGACGGCAGCGTCCCGCCGGGCCCCAAGTACCTGAAGGTCATCTCCGTGGCGGGCGGCAAGTCGGGCACCGTCTTCGTGGGCTACGAGGGCATGCCGGGCAAGGGCTACGAGCACTGCGAGAACAACTGGGACGGGCCCAGCCCCGACCCGGCGCGCTACAAGAGCGGTGACGCGGACAAGGTGACGCTGAACGCGGACGGCTCGCTCAACGTGGTGCACTACGACATCTTCTCCGGCCCCGGCGTGGTGGCGGCCGAGACGCGGGGGCGCGAGAAGATCTGCAACGTGCTGCGCATCCGCTACGACAAGCACGCGCTGGGCAACAACAAGTCGAGCGTGTGGTTCGGCGGCAACCACGGCTTCGCGCGCGGCAACGCGGAGTTCGAGGGCGCGCCCATGTGCAACGGCCAGCTCAACTGCTCCGGCGTGCTCGAGCACGTGCACCCGCACATCAACGCGTACAACGCGCAGGGCGGCGTGATTCTGCTGACGGACGCCTACTACGGCGTCGCGGTGGACCCGAGCGGCGACGTCTGGTTCGGCGGCTCGGACCGCACCACGCGCTTCCGCTACGGCACCCATGGCGGCAACTTCTGGCGCGCGCAGACGGGCTCGGAGAATGACGACAGCAACAAGCTGGACCTGTGGCCGGACGCCAAGCCCGACTACTCGACGCCGGCCGAGCGCGTGCCGGACAACATCTCCGGCGCGGTGGTGGCGGGTGACGGCTCGGTGTGGCTGACCTCCTTCGGCAACGGCCTGGTGCGCGTCGACGCGAACGGCACCGTGCTGGGCCGCATGGGCGCGGGCTCGGGGCTGGTGGACAAGCACCTGTCCGCCATCGGCCTGGACCCGTCCGACGGCAGCATCTGGGTGGGCGCGTCGTGGGGCGGCGGCCTGTCGCGCCTCAAGGGCGGCAGCATCACCAACTACGGCCTGTCGGAGTTCGGCCGCAAGTACGGCATGTCCCGCATCAGCGACATCCAGGCGGACAGCTCCGGCAGCGGCCGGCGCATGCTGGTGAGCTTCATGGGCTACCAGGACACCACCACGAAGAAGTGGGTGGCGGGCGTCATCGGCATCTTCGAAGGCAACTGACCCGCGAGCAGCGCTCGTTCTTGAAAGCACGCGGCGGCCGTCCTCACCTGGGGGCGGCCGCCGTCGTACGTCGAGGCCCGCGCTACTTCGGCGGCAGCACGCGGTGCTTCTCGAACAGGGCCTGCTGACGGCTGACGAGCGGCACCTGTCGTCCGGCCAGCCACATGCCCACCGGCCGCGACGCGGACTCCAGCGGGTCGCCGTTCCACAGCACCACGTCCGCCACCGCGCCCGGCGCGAGCTTGCCCACGGGCAGACCGAACGCGTCCGCCACGCTGGACGTCATCGCGCGCAGGGCCTCCGTGTGAGGCAGGCCCCAGGCCACCGCGTTGCCCGCCTCCTGCGCCAGCGTGCGCACCATGGCGGGCTCCCCCAGCACGGAGAAGAGCACCCTCACGCCCGCGCCACTCAGGAGCGCCGCGGAGTCCAGCCGGCTGTTGAGCCGGTCGAAGTCCATGGGCAGGTTCTGCGTGGGCTGGAGAATCACCGGCACCTTCGCCGCCGCCAGCTCCGCCGCCACCAGCCACGCCTCGCTGCCCCCGGCGATGACGAGCTTGAGGTTGTACTCGCGCGCCAGCCCCAGCGCCGCGCGGATGTCCGACGCCTTCTGCGCCGTCACCACCACCGGCAGCGTGCCCGCCAGCACCGGCTGGAGCGCCTCCAAATCCAACCGGCTCGCGGACACGTCCCGCATGCGCCGCTGCTCGAAGTCACCCTTGCGGCGGCCGTACTCGCGCGCGTCGGAGAGGACCTCGCGCAGCCGCTCCAGCACCAGCGCCCGCGAGCCCGACACGGCATCCCGTCCGCCGATGCCCAGGTTGACGTGCATCGCCAGCGAGGCGCGGCGCACCGAGCCGTCCGTCGCCACGAAGGCGCTCTGCCCGGCCACCAGGCCCCCGTGCTGCACCGTCACCGCGCTGGTGACCCCGCCGAGCCGAGCCACCGGGAACGCCGCCGAGACAGGATTCACGCTGTCCGCGGACACCAGCGCCGCGCGCACGTCGCGCTTCGCCGCGTCTCCGCGCAGCCCGTCGTCCTGCGTGGACACCTCCGCGCCCACCTCCACCAGCCCCAGCGACGTGAGCGGGTCCACCAGGCCCGGCGTCAGCAGCCGGCCCTTGCCCTCCACCGTCCTGCAGCCCGAGGGGAGCGCGCCGCCCTCGCGCACGCTGGACACCTTGCCGCCCTCCAGCACCACCGTGGCGCCCTTCACCCAGGCCGTGCCCGTGAAGGCCGTCACGCCCTGGAACACCGTGCACGCCTCCTGTCCCAGCGGCACCAGCTCCGCGCACGCGCGCTCCTTCGAGACGTCACAGCGCGCGACGAGGCCCAGGTCCGCCAGGGACGGCGTCGGCGCGGGAGCGGCCACCAGCTTCGCCGCGCCCGCCGCCAGCTCACCCACCTCGAAGTCGCTCGCCTCCACCGCGCCCGCGCCCGCGTCGAACGTCACCACGCCGTCCGCCCACACGCGCTGCGCCCGCGCATAGACGCTCAGCGGGTGGTTCTTCCACAGCACCACGTCCGCCATCTTCCCCGGCTCCAGCGAGCCGGTGACGCCCTCCACGCCCATCACCCACGCGGCGTTCAGCGTCACCCAACGCAGCGCCTCCTCCTCCGGAATGGGGATGCCGGACTCCCGCGCCCGCCACATCGCCTTGCCGGCCTCCTGGTTCAGCCGCTGGATTCCAAAGCCCGAGTCCGAGTGGATGACGCTCTTGCCACCCGCCTGAGACACCAGCCCGGCGTTCTCGGGGATGCCGTCCCAAGCCTCCAGCTTGAAGCCCCACCAGTCCGCCCAGGTCGCCACCGCCACGCCCTTCGCGGCCAGGCTGTCGCGGACCTTGTAGGCCTCCAGCGCGTGGTGGAAGGCCCGAATCGAGTAGCCCGCCTCCTCGGCCACCTGGAGCATCACCTCCATCTCATCCGCGCGGTAGCAGTGGTTCTGCACCAGGATGTTGCCGCGCAGCACCTCCGCCAGCGTCTCCAGCTTCAAGTCGCGCAGCGGCGTGGGGCCCGCCTCGTCCGGCGTCTTCTGCTTCTTCTTCGCCCACTCGTCCAGCTTGGACATGTACTCGCGGGCCTGGGCGAAGGCCTGCCGGTAGCCCGCCACATTCGCCATGCGGGTGGCCGGCGCGACATTGCGGCCCTCGCCATAGACGCGGCGGGGATTCTCCCCACACGCCATCTTCAGCGCGTCCTTCGCGCCCGGGAAGCGGACCTCCGCCGCCGAGCGTCCGAAGTGCAACTTCACCGGGAAGCCCCGGCCGCCAATCAGGTTGGCGCTACCCGGTAGCACCAGCAGCGACGTGACACCACCGGCCGCCGCGCGCCGCAGGCCCGGGTCCTGGGGCCAGAAGGAGTGTTCAGCGGAGACCTCCGCCGTCACCGGCGCGGTGGCCTCATTGCCATCTCCCGTGGAGAAGGTCTCCGGCGTCGCATAGACGCCCAGGTGGCTGTGGGCGTCGATGATGCCCGGGGTGAGGTAGAGGCCGGTGCCGTCCACCTCCTCCGCGCCCGGGGGCGTCGTCACGTCCGAGTTACGTCCCACCGCCGTCAACTTGCCGTCCACCCAGGCCACGGCGCCATCCTCGATGGCCGGGCCCGTGGCGGGCATCACCGTGGCATGGCGGACCACCACGGCGCGTGACTGCTTCCAGACACGCGTCGGCGCCGGGGGGGCCGTCGAGGGGGAGGTCGGGGCGGGAGCCTGCGGGACAGTGGCGCAGGCGGAGGCCAGCATCAGGAGCAGGAAGCGGGTGCGCATAGGGGTGGCCCGTCGTATCACGCTCCGCTGGGGCTCCAACCATGCCCGGCTGGCCGGAGGGCGGGCGCCTCCCGACTTCACAGGAAGTCACCTCGCGACGAGAAGCCGTCTACAATCCCTGCCCGGTCATGCCCCCTCTTCCCCCAGCCCCCATCCCCTCGCACACGGTCATCAACGCGCGGGCACAGGGTGAGCGACTTTCCGCGCAACAATTCCACCTCGTCCTGCTGGACACCGAGCGCGCCGGTACCGTCTTCCCGCTCGCCACCGAAGCGCTTCGCGTGGGCAAGGCGCCCGACAACGACGTCGTCATCGACCACCCCACGGTGAGCCGCAACCACCTGGTGGTCCGTCGCCAGGGCGACCGCTTCCTCGTCCAGGACCTGGGCTCCACCAACGGCACCTTCCTGGACGGCGCCCAGGTGCGCGAGGCGTACCTGCGCCCCGGCGCGCTGCTCGAAGTGGGCGACGTGCGCCTGCGCTTCAGCCCCCAGCTCGCCCCCGTCCAGGTGGAGCCCACGCTGGAGGACCGGCTTGGAGACCTGGTGGGCCGCAGCCTGCCGATGCGGCAGATCTTCGCGCTGCTCCAGCGCATCGCCCCCACCGACTCCACGCTGCTGCTCGTGGGCGAGACGGGCTCCGGCAAGGGCGCCGCCGCCAAGGCCATCCACAAGTTGAGCCCGCGCGCGCCCGGGCCGCTCGTCGTCTTCGACTGCGCCAGCGTCTCCGACTCCCTCATCGAGAGCGAGCTGTTCGGCCACGAGAAGGGCGCCTTCACCGGCGCCGTCAGCCAGCGCATCGGCTGTCTGGAGCGCGCCAACGGGGGCACGCTCTTCCTGGACGAAATCGACGACCTGGCGCTGGACCTCCAGCCCAAGCTCCTGCGAGCGATTGAAGACCGCGAGTTCCGGAGGCTCGGCGCGTCCACGCCCATCACCTTCGATGCGCGCATCGTCGTCGCCAGCAAGAAGGACCTCTGGTCGGAGACGCAGGCGGGCCGCTTCCGCGAGGACCTCTACTTCCGCCTCTCCGTCTTCACCGTCAACCTGCCGCCCCTGCGAGACCGCAAGGAGGACATCCCCCTCCTGGTGGACGCGTTCGCCGGCGAGGGCCTCTGGCTGCGGCTGCCGGAGAAGATTCGCGAGCAGTTCAACGGGCACACCTGGCCGGGCAACGTGCGCGAGCTGCGCAACGCGCTGGAGCGCGCCCGGCACATGGTGGATATCCCGGAGCTGGCTGGGGACACGCTGCTGCGCGAGTTCACCCGCGAGCCCCCCGCCCCCGCCGGTGACTTCCTCCCCGCCGAGTTCACCGGGCCCTTCAAGGTCTGCAAGGACGAGCTCATCCGCGCCTTCGAGCGGGAGTACCTCACGCGACTGCTCGGCCGCGCCAAGGGCAACATCGCCCGCGCCGCGCGTGAGGCCGAGCTGGACCGCAAGCACCTGTACTCGTTGCTGCACAAGTACGGCCTCGTGCAGAGCGAGGGCGACTGAGCATCACCGCGCCGGAGCGCACGCGGCGTCGAGCAGCTCCGGCCGGTACTCGAAGTGCATCGTGTCGTAGTGGTACCAGCGCCCGCCCCAGATGAAACCCTCCGCCTCGAAGGCGTCCACCAGCGCCTGGGGCACGGCGTTGCGCCAGCGCACCGGCGTCCGGGGACGCTGCCATTCCCAGTAGTGCGAGCGCGCGGTGTTGAGGTCGATGGACACGCCGTAGGAGTGCGCGCTCCGCCGCGTCGTGTGCGCGATGTTGCGCCAGGCGAAGGTTCCTCCGACCCCCTGGAGGAAGGGCGCGAGCGAGGCGTCCTTCGCCACCAGCGCCTCCAGTCGCGCGGCGACGCGCTCGAAGGCAGGCGCCACCTTGCGGTGCACCTTGAGCCGCTGGCCGAGGAACACCAGCGGCACCACGTCCACCTTCTCCTTCGAGGCGCCGTAGGTGGCCTCGAACAGCGGCTCGAAGCGGATGCGCCCGGGGTCCTCATCCTCGCGAGTCACGGGAGCAATGGGCCCGGTGCGGTAGGCGATGGAGAGGGTGTCCTCCAGGTCCGGGGCCTCCAGCTTTCGTGAGAACGACTTCTGCTGCCCGTCGTCGAACGGGAAGGCGCGGCCGTCCGGCAGCGTAAAGCCCCAGCCCGTGTCGAGGCGCACCGGCGTCAGCGCCGGATACCACTTCGCGAGACAGGTCAGCGCGGCGGGTGGCGCGGCGACAGGGGGACCGGCATCGGGCGGCGGGGCGGCGAGCGCGAGTCGGGACAGGAGACACAGCCCCCAGGCTCGGGTGAAGAAGTGGACGGGAATCACCCGCGCATCCTCGCACCGTGGGGTCTGGGGAGTGGTGAGCATCGGACGGGGAGAAGAACGGAGTGCCGCCGCGAAAACCCGACGTGGCATGGTGGGGCCGCCTCCGCCGTCCATCCATCCCCCCAAGGAGGGTTCATGATGAAGCGTCCGTCTCCGTGGCTCGCCGTGCTGTGCGCCGGTTTCATCTCCATGCACACGACCGGGTGCTTCGGCAGCTTCAAGCTCACGCAGAAAATCTGGCAGTTCAACAAGAACATCTCCGGCGAGAAGTTCGTGCAGTGGCTGATGTTCCTCGTGCTCGTCATCGTCCCCGTCTATTCGATTGGCGCGCTCATCGACGCGCTCATCATCAACAGCATCGAGTTCTGGAGCGGCAACAACCCCGTGTCGAGCGTGGACGGCGCCGACGGTGACACGCGCGTCGTCCGGCTGAGCCCCACGGACGTGCTGCGCATGTCGCGCGACGCGGAGAGCGGCGTCATGAAGCTGGAGCTGGAGCGCGAGGGACAGGAGCCCCTCATCCGCTACTTCGAGCCGCTGGAGAATGGCATGGCCGTGCGCGACGACGCGGGCGCGCTGCTCGTCCACGCGGAAGGCGCGCTGGACGGCACGGTGGCGGTGACGGACGCGGCGGGCCACACGCTGACGGTCCACGGCGCGGAGGCCATGGCGCTCGCGCGACGCGTCTACGAGGAAGGCGGCTCGACGGCGCTCGCCCGGCACGCCGTGGCCCAGGCCACCGTGTCGCAGGGGCTGGCGCTCAACACCTGCACCACGCCGTAGCCCCAAGCTCCAAGTCCGGCGCGGGCAGCCCGTGGTGACGCCCGAAGCTCCAGGCGTCACCATGGGCCCGCGGGACACCCGCGCTACGGGACGACGACACTCCCGTCGAGCGGCTCACCCTCTTCCGGGCCGAAGCCCGCGTCCAGCGCCTCGGAGGAGAACGTCCCCTCCAGGCTGCGACCGGCGCCGTACCCATCACCCTTCTTGAAGGACATGGAGAAGTCCCCGCGCGTCTGCTCGCCGGGGTTGCCTCCGGACTCCAGCTGCAAGTCCCCCTTCTCCACCGGCGCGAAGACGCGCGACGGCTCGCCCGCGTTGAGGTGCACCACCGTGGCGCGCGCCAGCCCGGAGGGCGTGTTGCCCGCCAGGTTGATTTTCGCGCCCGGCCGCAGCTCCAGCCCTTCCGTGGACACGGTGAGCCGCACCACGAGGTCCACGTCCAAATCATTGTTGCGGAAGTAGCTCACCTGGAGCGCCTCCGCGTTGCGGAGAATCTCCACGCGCGACACCTCCAGCGGGAAGAGCTCCGACACGCTGCCGGACAGCGAGTTGTCCGGACGGCTGCACGCCACCATGCCGGCGCCGGAGGCGAAGCCCGCCAGTGTCAGCGCCGCCAGGGCGCGGACCGCATTTCTCATTGCTCCACCGCGAGCGTCAGGACGCCCTTCTTGGTGAGCGCCGCCACCGGGATGCGGTACAGCACCACGCGCTTGCCCGTGGAGAGGAAGCCCAGCTTCGGCGACCAGGCGCCGTTGGTGTCCACCACCGTCTCACGCCAGTTGCCGGCGATGCGCGCGCTGATGACGAGCTGGTCCTCGTTGGGGTTGCAGCTGGTGTCGTTGCGGCCCGTCTCCGACGAGCAGACGTAGTGGGCGATGTGCGGCTCGTGGTGCGTCGGGTCGAACGCGAGCGACGGATACCAGCCGCCCGTGCCCCGGCCGAACACCGGGTCCGGCGTCGACCACTCGCCCGCCGTCGCGCAGCTCGTCGCGCTGGGGCTCGGGCAGTCGTAGTACTGCAACACGTCGCCTCGCGAGGAGCCGCGGTTCTGCACGGCGATGCCGAAGCCCGCCACCGAGTCGTACGCCAGGGAAGGCCCCAGCTGCGTGTTGCCCACGCTCTCCGGGGTGGCCACCTGTATCGGCGCCGTCCAGGCCGCGCCATCCGCGTTGCGCCGCTGGAAGATGATGCCTCCGCCCGTCGCCTGCGCGGCCTCCTTCACCAGGTCATGCACCACGGCCGGCTGCGCGCCCGCCATGATGAGGCCGATGTGGCCGCCGTAGCCCGCCTTCGTGTCGCCCGACGAGGCCAGCATGCGGAACGTCCAGCTCGTGGGCCCGCCGCTCGCCAGCTCCAGGTCCGCCGACTCCCAGTCCTGACGACCGAAGTTGCCGTTGTGTCCGTCGCGATACGCGACGAGCGCCTGACCGCCCGAGAAGACCATGGACGGGTTGAGCCCGGTGAGGAAGCCCACGTCGCTCAGCGGGTTGCTGATGGGCGCCGCGTTGGAGCGCGTGGCGACCACGCGCGGCGTCCACGTGCCGGCCGACGAACGGTAGGCCACCGCCAGGTCGCTCTGGAGCCAGAACGTGGAGTCATCGCTGCCGCCGCCCAGGTACGACACCGCCGGCTGTCCATCCGGACCGAAGGCAATCGACACGCCGTACACACGCTGCACGGTGATGATCTTCTCCGCCGGCCCGAGCACGCCCGCGTTGAACTCGCGGTAGCGCAGGTCGTAGTTCACCACGCTGCCCGTCATCGTCCCGTTGTTCACGTAGTACGCCATGCCGATGCGGTCCTCGGGACCGATGGCCATGGCGATGTTGGAGATGGGGTTGAACTCGCTCGGGTCCGCGTCCACCTCCAAGCGCGTGAAGCTCGAATCCGTGGGTCCCGGCCCGCCATCCGGGCTACCCGCGTCCGGATTGTCCGGATTGGAATCCTTCCCGCATCCCAATGCCAGCGCCAATCCCAGTGCCCAGACATGCCGTCTCATCTTCTATCTCCTTGCGTTGTCGGCCCTGCACATCGTCGTTTCATCCTACGTCACCACCACGTCCGAGGAAGCAGGCGAGCCCGTGCATCCCGACACGGCGAAGCGCCTCGCGCTGGGTTACGCTCGCGCACCTATGCCCCGTGCGCGTTCCCCTCGTCAGCGCCTGTCGCGGCGCTCCTTCATCCGGCGGCTGACCTTCCTGGGCGGAGGCGTCGTGCTGCTCGGGCCGCTGGCCTGCAAGCGCTCCTCCGAGGAAGCCCCCAAGCCGGCCGCGGACCCCGGCCCGCTGGGCACCGCGCCCGGCGGGCAGCAGACCCGCACCTTCTCCTCGTTCGAGCTGGCCGTCGTCACCGCCGCCACCGAGCGCATCCTCCCGCGCGACGAGGACCCCGGCGCGCTCGACGCGGGCGTGCCTGTCTACATCGACCGCATCCTCCAGACACCGGAGATGAAGCCCATGCGCGACGACTTCCTGGAGGGTCTCGCCGCGCTGGAGCGCCGCGCGCAGCGCATGTTCCAGAAGAGCTTCTCCGCCATCACCCCCGCACAGCAGGACGAATTGCTCACGCTCTTCAAGGACAGCCCGCCCCGGAGCGGCGAGGCGCACTTCCTGGAGCTGCTCACCGTACTGACGTTGGAGGGCTTCCTGGGCGACCCGTCCTACGGCGGAAACAAGGGCAAGGTGGGCTGGCGGCTGATGGGGTTCGATGCCGTGGGCACCATCGCCATGGCGCCGCCCGAGGGCTACGACGGACCGAAGTGCCTGCGCGAGTGCGGGGTTCACAAGTGAGCCTGCCCGAGGTCGACATCTGCATCATCGGCAGCGGCGCGGGCGGCGCACCCATGGCGCTGGAGCTGGGCCGCGCGGGCTTCAAGGTCGTCGTGCTGGAGAAGGGCCCCCACTACCGCCCCCAGGACTTCGTCCACGACGAAATCCTCAACAGCCGCCGCAACTTCTTCATGCCGCTGCCCTGGGAGGAGCCGCACCTCTTGCGCAAGGGCGAGAAGGGCAAGTACGAGCGCAGCTCCGCGGCGTGGACCGCCAACTGCGTGGGCGGCGGCACCGTGCACATGAGCGGCTTCTTCTACCGCCTCAAGCCGGTGGACTTCCGGCTGCGCAGCACGCTGGGCGCGGTGGCCGGCAGCACGATTGCGGACTGGCCCATTTCCTATGAGGACCTGGCCCCCTTCTACGACAAGGCCGAGCAGGAGCTGGGCGTGTCCGGCCAGGCCGTGGCCCACCCCTTCGCCGAGCCGCGAAGCGCGCCCTACCCGCTGCCGCCCCTGGACGTGCACCCGGTGGCGGGGGAAATCGACACCGCGTGCAAGGCGATGGGCTGGCACCCGCTGCCCACCGCGCGCGGCATCATCAGCCGTCCCTACAAGGGCCGGGCACCGTGCGCGTACTGCGCGCTGTGCGGCAGCTACGGCTGTGAGATGGGCGCCAAGAGCGGCACGAACGCAAGCCTCATCCCCGCCGCCGTGGCCACCGGCAACGTGCAGGTGCGGCCGGGCTGCATGGCGCGCACCGTGGAGGTGGACAAGAAGGGACGCGCGCGCAGCGTCATCTACGTGGACGCGGACGGCGTCACGCAGGAGCAGCCCGCGAAGGTCATCGTCGTGGCGTGCACGGCGGTGGAGAGCGCGCGGCTGTTGCTCAACTCCACATCCAGCCGCTTCGCTCGCGGCCTGGCCAACGGCAGCGGGCTGGTGGGGAAGAACCTCATCTTCAGCTCCTTCGGCGAGTCGCAGGCGACGTTCCGCCTGTCGAAGCAGGCCGAGAAGCGCCCGTGGCTCAAGGAGCCGGGCCCCTTCGTCAACCGCAGCATCCAGGACTTCTACCTGATGCCCGACGAGCGCTTCGGCTTCCGCAAGGGCGGCACGCTGGGCTTCATGTGGGCCCACCCCAATCCCATCCATGCGGCGACGGGGCTGGCCGGCAGCGGCGCCTCCGCCGTCTTCGGCAAGGAGCTGAAGGACCGGATGCGGGCCTACCGGGACTCGCGCATCCTCCTCTTCGAGGTCTACGGGGAGTTCCTCCCCACGCCCGGCAGCTACGTGGGCGTGGAGAGCGCGGTGAAGGACAAGTACGGCATCCCCGTGGCCGCCATCACCGTGGAGCGCCACCCCACGGACCTGGTCGCCACGCGCTTCCTCGTGGACCGCGGTGAGGAGGTCCTCCTGCGCCTGGAGCCGGACGAGCTCAAGCGCACCACCACCTCCGGGGAGACGACCATCCTCCAGCACGGCACCTGCCGCTTCGGCGACGACGCGGCCACGTCCGTGCTGGACAGGAATTGCCGCGCGCACGAGGTGCCCAACCTCTATGTCGTGGACGGCAGCTTCATGCCCACCGGCGGCAGCGTGCCCTCCACGCTCACCATCGCCGCCAACAGCTTTCGGGTGGCGAACCACCTTGTTCGTGCGTTGAAGCAAGGCGTCGCCTCCGGCGGTTAGCGATTGCGCAGGGGCGTCACGTCGACCTTCACGGCGTAGCGTCCCTGCATGTCGGACTCGAACTCGATGAGGTGGTCGCCCACGCCGGTGACGTCCGCCTCCTTCGTGAAGACGCTGAACTTCTCCATCGAGTCGAGCACCGCTCGCCCATCCGCCGCCAGTCGCGTGCGGGCCCGGCACCCCTCCTCGTGGAAGATGACCACCGTCTCCTCACCCGCGGCGGTGACTTCGTCCACGAAGAAGCTCACCTTGACGTGAGACGCCTCCGGCACCTGGACGATGAACTTGCTGCGGCCAGGGAAGCGACCCTCCGCATAGCCTTCCGCTCCGAGGATGCAGCCCGCGACGCTGCCACACACGGGCCACGTCTCATCACACGCATCCTTCACACGGGGGCCAATGAAGTCATCGCGCGTGTCGCCACAGCCCACCAACGACAACATGAGCAGGAATGCACCGGCGCTCTGGGCCTTACGACAGAACACTGTTACAACATTCATCATCTTCGACCCTCTAGCGAGGAGTGAACGTCCATGCGACTGCACACCCCGTGGCTCCCCATTCTCTTCTTCTCACTCGCGGCCTGCGGTGAGAGCGCCGAACCACTTCCCAAGGCCCCGCAGCTCATCTCGGACCGCGACGAGATGTCTTTCGACCGCGAGTTCAACTCCGGCACCTTCGTCGGGACCAGTGGCTTCAACTCGGTCATGGTGACGAACATGGGCGAGGATACGCTGGAAGTCACCGACATCGTCCTCAACGCTCCGTCCGTGTTCACGATGAAGGTCTCCCAGGAGGGGGCCGAGCATCCGGCCAATGAGCCCATGCAGGTCCCCGCATTGAAGCGCTTCTTCATCCAGGTGACCTTCAGGCCGCGCGAGGCCCAAGCGTACCAGGGCAACATCACCATCAGGTCCAACGCGGCGAACCTCCCCGAAAAGGTCATCGCCCTCAACGGACTGGGTATCGCGCCTCCGGCGCCCTGAGGCTTGCTCGGGTGGAGGGTGACGGGCACCACCCGCCACCCCACCCAGGTGGGTGTCATTCGTTCGCCCGCCCGCTCGCGGGCAATCACACACATCCAGCCAGCCAGCGGGTGACGGCCCCTTGCAAGCCGGGTCTCCCCGCACGCACCACCCAAAGCCGAACCCGGTGGCCGCGCTTGAAGCGGGCCACCCTGCTCCTTCGACTCAGGGCTGGCGGGTGAAGGCACAACCCCCGCTCAGCGGAGCCACACCACCATCCGGCGTGCCCGCGTCATCCAGCCCCGGGCACTGCGTCGTCACGCCGCCATCCCGCGTGTACGACTGGGGATAGTCGCCGTAGCCGGTGCGCAGCGTGTACTCCACCTGCTCGTAGGAAGTGCGCTCGGCCGCCGACACATCCACGCGCATCTTCCCGCCGCGGATGAAGCGCCGCTCCAGGCAGCCGCACGCATACGGGGCCAGGGTGACGACGGTGGAGTCGGAGCGCTCCTCCAGTGTGAACAGCGGCTGGAAGCTGCTCAGCGGAGCATTCGCCGGCGTGTGCCAGGCGCGCAGCGCGTCCGAGCGGTAGCCCAGCGTCAGCCCCTGGTTGCGGCTGCCCGTCCTCACCGCCACGCAGCCCTCGCCCATGCCGCTGTCCGGCACCGTGCCTCCGTCCGCGCCCGCCAGGGCGTCGCCGTCACAGAAGGTCAAATCCAGCGCGAGGCCGTGCACCGAGCCACCGTCCTGCTGCTTCGCCACCTCCCACTGCACCAGCCACGCGCGGTCTTCCGGCGGCGGCACGGAGGGGAGTTGGAACATGAAGGAGTCCACGTCGGACGGCACCGCGTCGTAGTCCATGGGGCCGCGCACGCCCCGGCCGTTGATGCGGTCATCGCCGTTGCGCAGCCGTCCGTAACCATGCGACAGCCGGCCGGTGGCGGTGAACTCCGCCGTGTCCGGCGGCGCGGGGAAGGCCGTGGTGGAGGCCAGGGACTTGGACACCGGCGACTCCGTCGCCGTCCCGCCGTAGCGGCTGACCTCGTCCGCGTCCTCCGCCTCCCACGTCACGTCCAGCCGGTAGTCCTTGTCATCCGCCCAGTTGGTGCCGTCGTCCTGGACGTTGATGTAGTACGTCACGATGCCCGCGTGCGGCGGCACGGGGATGACCCCCTCGAAGTTGCTCAGGTTGGTGAAGCGCGGGTTGTTCGCCGTCTCCTCGCGCAGCGAGTGCAGACACATGGGCGCCGGCAAATCCTGGCGCTGGCAGTAGCCCTGCACCAGCGCGACGATGTCCGGATTCTCTCCGTAGCCCTTGGGACACGCCGCCGAGTCATTGGTGCACGAGGTCCGCCACTCCTCCAGGTTCGCCCCCTTGGTCACCAGGGTGAACACCAGCACCTGGCGGTCCGGCGTGTCCGGCAGCGCGGGGAAGCGGCCCCCGGTGGCCAGCGGCACCATGCGGTAGCGCAGCCGCGTGGGCACGTTAGATGCCGGCAGCTGCACGCCGTACCAGTCCTGGTCCCCGAAGTAGCCGATGCGCCCCGTGAAGGACGTGGACGACGCAGGCGACGGGGTGGCCAGGCCTCGCTGCACCGCGTCCGCCACCTTGTCGTTGCCGGGCGGCGTCTGGTCCTGCGCGTCCGCCTCGTCCAGCACGCGGACCTCCACGTCGTAGTTCTGGCGCACATCACCCTGCGCCGTGTCCCGGTCGCTGATGCCGCGGTAGCCGCGCACCACCAGCATCCACTTGCCCACCTGATCCGCCTTCACCTTGCGCGCCGTCGCCAGCACGCCCGGGCGCACCTGCGGCGGCACCTGGCCTTCGGACTCCTTCTCCTCCTTCACGAGGAAGCCAGGGCGCAAGAGCTGGTACGACAGCCGCCAGTTCGGCACGAAGCCCTGGTCCGGCGCCGTCACGCTCACGTACGCCACCTTCCCCGCAGGCAGGTCGAAGGTGTAGCGGTCCACGTCGTTGTCCGTGGCCAGGAAGCCGGCAATCGTGCCCACCTGCACACCCGCGCCCTGCGGTGCCAGCGGCAGCGGCGTGGCGGCGGCGAGGGCGTCGTTGGGCTCGTGCGTGTCCGGGTTCTCGGTGATTTGCAGCGTCAACCGGTAGGGGTTGCGCGCGTCGAACTTGGGCTGGGAGACGACGTCCGGCGCGTCCTGCACCAGCACCAGCAGCGTCTTGCCCTTCAGGTCCTCGCGCAGCGGCACCACCATGTCCACCGGCTTCGGCGCGCCCTGGCCGTGCTTGTCGTCCTTCTTCGCCAGCGAGCCCTCCGTCCCGTCAGGCAGCGGCCCCAGCACGCTGATGGACAGCTGCACCGGGGTGCTGGAGGCCACGTAGACGCCGTTCAGGTTGAGCAGCGTGCGCGCGCTGGTGTTGGCGGGCAGGACGATGCGGTACCAGTCCTGGTCGCCCTCGCGCGCCGTGCCTTCCTTCACGAGCAGGCGCTCCAGCGGCTCACCGGGCTTCAGCTCGCACTCGGCCAGCGACAGCGCCTCTTCCCGGCTGTTGCAGAGGTCCTGCACCTGGGGCGTGCCCGCGTCCTCCTTGTCATCGCCCCCGGAGGAGCAGGCGGCGAGGGCGAGCAGCGCGAGCGACAACAGTCGGACTTGGGTCTTCATGGGAGCGTCGATTCTCACGGCGTCGGAAGCGAGACGTCGGCGCGGCCGGGGCAGCCGTCGACGAAGTCCTCGGGGGCTACGCGGATGATGCCGTCGGCGGGCGACTTGATGCCGCCCACCGGGTAGCGCACGGAGTCCACGCGGAAGGTGCGCACCTGGGTGCGCGCGGTCGGGTCATCCGCGGGCACCATCGCCACGGACAACGCCACGTTGTTGAAGCCCGCGCCGCGCGTGACGACACCCGCGTCGTCCGCGGCGGCCACGGTGGGCGCCAGGAGCACGTTGTCCACGCGCAGCGTGTAGCACTGCCGGCCCAGCTCATCCGGAGGCCCGTCCGCCTCGAAGGCGTACCGGTAGCCCTCCGCCGCCAGATTGGCGGTGTCCACCTCCAGCGGGCGGGTGTGCAGGCGCAGCTCCTGGCGGCTCGTCAGCCCGTCGTTGTCCGGGTCCTCGTCCAGGTCGTTGCTCGCGCCCTGCGTGCCGCCGCGCCATTCGATGCCGTCCGGCACGCCGTCGCGGTCGCTGTCCGCCAGCGTCGCGTTGGTGCCGATGAACTGCTCGTCGCAGTCCAGGAGCCCGTCACAGTCGTTGTCCGTCGCGCGCAGCGCCGGAGGACAGCCCTTGTCCAGGCCGCCACCGTCCGGGTCCGCCACCTGCGTGGGGTCGAAGTCCACGCCGCGGTCGCGGAAGTAGACCTCCACGCCGTCGCTGAAGCCGTCACCGTCGGTGTCCATCAGGTTGGGGTTCGTCCCCACCACGGCCTCGCGCGCGTCCGACAGGCCGTCCCCGTCCGTGTCCGCCTCGTCCAGCGGGCTGCCCGGCGGCGCGGAGAAGTTGGTCGCGATGACCTCCTTCACGATGAACGTGCGGCGCACCTGCCCGAAGGAGAAGTCCAGGAAGTTGATGGGCTCGTTGTTGCGGAAGTCCCGGAAGTTGCCGCCGCCCAGCGCGGCCATCTTCTCCAGCCGGTCCGCGTTCTGGTTGATGATGAGCAGCGGGCAGCCACCGTCGCCCGACAAGTCGCACACCGACGACACCGGCTGCGTGGGGTTGAAGACGTGCACGGTGTTGACGCGCACGTCCTCCACCAGGTCCCGGAGCTGACGGATGCGCACCACCGCGTCACCCTGGAGCAGCTCGTCGTCCTGGTCCGTGGTGGGACGGCCGTCCGACAGGAACACGAGCGAGTAGCGCGCCTGCGCCAGCGCCTGCTGCCCGCCCGGCTCCAGCCGGCTGCGCGCGATGTCCGTGTTGATGAGCGAGTAGATGTCCGACAGCGGCTTGACGAAGTCCGTCGAGTCCCGGTTCGGGGAGTTGTCCGGGTTGCGGAAGGTGAGCAGCTGCTCGGTGAGCTGGCGCATCCGGGCGTCGTCCATGCTGGACACCTGCACGAAGCCGTCCTGCGGAGGGTTGCCCGGCGCCTGGGTGAGGAACGCCGTGGTGCTGCCGGCGAAGACCACCACCGCCAGGTAGACCTCCGGGTCCCTGGGCAGGTTCTGGATGAGGTCCACCAGCGCGGTGGCGCGCGTGCCGTCCGGGTCGCTCACGCGCATGGACTGCGAGGCGTCCATGGCGATGATGAGCTTGATGGGGCGCACCACCTCGTTGGAGCCCACCGTGCAGAAGCGGCCCTGCATCGAGATGGCCCGGTCCACGGGGACTTCCACGTCCCGGCGCGGGTCATACAGATACGAATCGGAGCAGGCCACCACCAGCACGAGGGCGACGAGCAGGCCCGCCAGGAGACGTCCAGCCACACTCACGGGGTGAATCCTCCCTGCTGGCCGGCGGGCGTCGCGCCCACGCAGCGCCCCTGGTTCTCCCAGGGGTTGCCCAGCTCCGTGGGCACCAAGAAGTTGTCGTTCGTCAGCGTCAGCTCCGGGCCCACCGGCACGCGCACGCCCGGGGGCGAGTACTGGGACCAGGCGCAGGCCGAGCGCCACACGCCGTAGTCGGTGGCCACGCCGCTCTCGGGCGCCTCCGCGAACCACAGCTTGAAGAGGTTGAAGCCCTGCTTCGCCCCCACGCGGTCCGGCGTCGTCACCATCTGGAGGTTGGTGACGGTGTAGTCGTAGCAGATGCTGCCGTTGGGCAGGACCTCCGCGATGCGCGTCTCGTACTGGAAGCCGTTCTTCTCGAAGAAGGCCCTGTCCCGACGCGTGGGGTCCGTGCCCGCGCGCAGCTCCACCTCGTCCGGCAGGCCGTCGCCGTCCGTGTCCAGGCCCGCCACGCTGGGCTCCATCGGGTTCAGCCCCCAGCGCGCCTCGATGCTGTCGGGGACGCCGTCACCATCGCTGTCGACAATCGTCTCTCGCGTGCGCAGGTACCCTTCCGCGAACTGCGACAGGCCGTCTCCATCCGTGTCGCGGCACGTGCAGCGCGGCGTCAGCGGAGAGTCCGGGTCACACCCGCGCGCGTCCAAATCATTGGCCGCCTTGAAGCCCTGGTCCTCGCGGCGCAGCTCGAAGCCGTCGCTCAGGCAGTCCCGGTCGCTGTCGGCGTTGAACGGGTTGGTCTTCAGCGTGAAGGAGTTGTCCACGTCGTCCGGCACGCCGTCGCCGTCGCTGTCTATCACCCGCGACTCCAGCCCCGGCCCGGAGCTGAGCGGCTCCACCATCAGCGTCTTCATCACGTTGCGCGAGGCAAAGGACGAGTAGTCCAGCGCGCCCAGGCCCAGGTTGGAGATTTCGGCGGTGTCGTTGAACTCCTGGTACACGCCGTTGCCCATCTCCGCGAAGCGCGTCAGCAGCCAGGCGGCGATCTTCTTCGCCGCGGCCGGGTACTCGGCCGGCGCCACGCCCGGGTAGACGCCGTAGATCTGCTCGCAGATGGTGCCGCAGGCGCGCACGGCCTCCTGGTTGAACAGCAGCACCGTGTGCATGCGCACGTCGCCCACGTTGTACTGGTCCTTCAGCTCCATCAGCCGGCGCACGTAGCTGAAGAGCTGGTAGTTCTGGTTGCGGTCCGTTCCAATCTCGAAGCCGTCAATCTGGTCCGTCGTATTGGTGGCGTTGCAGAACCCGATGAGGGAGTCCGCCCACGTCAGGTCCGGGCTGTCCGGGCTGGCGTAGACGCTGAGGTTGTCGGTGGCGGAGCAGCGCGGGTACGGCGTGCCGTCGGTGAGGAAGACGACGACGTAGCGGGTGCGCGGCAGCACTTCCGGGTTGGACAGCGCGACGGCGTTGATGTCGCTGGCAATGAGGCTGTAGGCGTACGACAGGGCGCCCTGGTAGTCGGTGCCCTTGCCCAGCTGGCTCTGCAGTCCATCGATATAGGTGTCGATGTTGGTGTCCGGCCGGGCGAAGCGGTCACCCGTCGTGGCGGGAGGCCAGACGTTGCGCACGTTCGTCTCGAAGGGGGCGACGGACACCTGCACGTTGCCGCCCGCCGCGTTGATCTGCCGGAACTGCCCGACCAGGCGCTTGAGGGCGCGCACGCGCGCGGGCTCGGTGACGCCGGGCGGGATGATGGCCTGCACCTCGGCCTGCTGACAGAAGCCGCTGTCCAGCTGCGCGCCGGGCGGGTCGGAGATGCACATGCTGCCCGACTCGTCGATGACCACCACCACCTTCACGGGGAAGCCGGCGGGGTTGGGCGGGCGCGTGCAGACGCGCCCCTGGAGCATCACCCGGTCATCGATGTGGGACTGCTGCTCCGCCCGAGGCTCCAGCATCGAGTCGGTACAGGACAACAGTCCCGTGGCCAGGAGGCCCGCCGCGAACAGCGGGAAACGAAGAAGGCGGCGCATATGGGGAACGACCTCCTGGCGACAGACAGCGGGATTTACTGCTCGCGGCGACGACGGCGCATCAGCACGCCCAGCAGCGCGGCGCCAAGGGCCGTGGCGCTGAAGCCCGCGGGCACGGAGCTGCAGTTGGAGCCTTCGTCATCACCCTGGCCCACCGTCAGCACGAGGGTGGAGGTGGCGACGCGGCTGTCCGGGAAGACGCGGTCGGCGAAGGCCAGGCGGGCCTCCACGGTCAGCTCGTACGTGCCCTCGGTGTCCGGCACGAAGGCGGGGACGCTGCCGTCCACGTAGGTGTACTGCCAGTTGCGGCTGAGCGTCACCGCGCCCTGGGGGTTCTCCACCACGGCGTTGGAGCCGTCGGGGCGCTTCGTCACCGTCCAGCGGTACTCCATGGCCGCGCCGTTGCGGTTGGCGAAGAGCGGCGGACGCAGCGTGTCGCCCGACTTCTCCAGGCGCATGGTGCCACCGGCGCTGACCGCGAAGGACGTCGTCGGGTCCAGGCACTTCTCCTTCTGGGTGGGGTCCACCACGAGGCAGTAGAGCCGGTCGCACGCATCGCCCAGGCCGTCGCGGTCGTCGTCCGCCTGCTCGCGGTTGGCCACGTCACGGCAGTTGTCGGCGTCGTTGAGGATGCTGTCGTCGTCGATGTCCGCGTCGCACGCGTCACCCAGGCCGTCGTTGTCCTTGTCGGCCTGGTCCGGGTTGGCGATACCGGGGCAGTTGTCGCCGTTGTCGGAGATGTTGTCGCCGTCCGCGTCCACGCGGCACTGGCTGCCATCCGCCGGCATCACCTGGTCCGGGTTGGCCCGCCGCGGGCAGTTGTCCGCGCCGTCCGCCACGCCGTCGTTGTCGTCGTCCGCGTCGCACACGTCGCCGAGCGCGTCGCTGTCCAGGTTGGACTGGTCCGCGTTCGGAATCAGCGGGCAGTTGTCCGCCTCGTTGGCGACGCCGTCGTTGTCCTGGTCCGCGTCGCAGTCGTCGCCCTGGCCATCACCGTCGGCGTCGCGCTGCTGGAAGTTGGAGACGCCCGGGCAGTTGTCGCAGACGTTGCCAACGCCGTCGCTCTCGCCGTCCGTCTGGTCGCGGTTGGAGGCGAACGGGCAGTTGTCCCGGTCGTCCGCGCGGCCGTCGCCATCCGCGTCATCCGTGTACGACAGGGTGTCGCCGTCGTCCGTGTAGTTCACCCACACGGAGCCACAACCACAGCCACAACCTCCACCCACCTCTTGGGGGCGGCCGCAGCTATCGCCGAGGCATTCCGGGTTGTCAGGGTTGTCGTTGTTCTGCGCCTGGGCGGTGCCAGGATTCACGACGAGGAAGGCCCCGAGCAGCAGCGCGGGAGCGAGACGAACGAGTGTCATGGTGACTCCTTTCAGCCCCGGGCCATTAGCAAGAGACGATCCGCACCCTTGCCCGGAGCAAATTCCAACAATTTCGGGCGTTTGTGCGCGGCGCATCAGGGTGTGGACAGGAGAGTGTGGGGGGCACTCCCCAGTCCAAGCGAGGGGTAGACCCCTCACTCATGGGTGGATCACGTTCCGAGGATGAAGGCCTCGGGGTCGAGGGGGAGGATGCCGGAGGGGGTACGTCCCTCGTCCTTGTCGTACTGGATGGGCTGGATGAGCAGCGAGCCGATGCCCGCGCCGCGCGGGTCATTGTCCCGGCCGGCCTGGAGGTAGAGGTACACCTCGTTGGTGCCCGCGGGGATGACCTCGCCCGGGATGAGCGGGTGGGGCCGCTCGCGCGTCGCGACGAGGGAGATGTTCTCCACGCGCGTCGCGTAGCAGGTGCGCCCGTCGATGGTGGGGTCCGTCTCCACCAGGTCGTAGCCGTAGCCGCGCTCGCGGTGGAAGTCGAGGTCGGCGCTGAGGGGGTCGCCGTGGGCTTCAATCTCCGCGACGTTGGTCAGCCCGTCGCGGTCCGAGTCGAGCAGGTCCTCCGGCACCAGCGGGTTGGTCTGCGACAGCGCCTCCACGAGGTCCGGGATGGTGTCGCCATCGGTGTCGCCGATGCAGGGGTTGGTGCCCAGCACGCGCTCCTCGCAGGTGTTGAGCCGGTCGCCGTCCTCGTCCACGGAGATGCTGCAGCCGTTGATGACGTCGGGCACGAGCGGATCCAACCCCACGCGGACCTCCAGGCCATCCATCAGGCCGTCCTGGTCCGAGTCGAGCTGCAGCGGGTCCGTGCCGAGCGCGTCCTCGTCCACGTCGGGCAGGCCGTCACCGTCGCTGTCGGCGAGCACCTGGCCGGCGCGCACGACGACGTTGCGGTTGAAGGCGAGGAAGCGCTTGAGCTTGAGGGAGTTCGTGCGCGCCGTGTACTTCAGCCCGCTGAGGGTGGCGGACAGGCCCACCGCGTCCGTTTCAATGGGCTCGGTGCCACCCGCGTGGGCAATGGCCGCGACGTGCGCGCGCGTGGAGGGGTCCGCCACGGCGCCGCGGACGTAGATGGGCTGCACCACCACCTCGCCCGCGCCGTACTGCTGGGCCAGCGCCTTGATTTCACCGGTGACGGCGGTGAGCTCGCACTCGCTGCAGGCGACCTTGTCCGTCAGCGCGTTGCAGGCCGCGTCCAGGCCGATGTTGAAGGCCGGGTTGAAGCAGCTGGTGTCCTGGCTGCGGATGACGACCACCACCATGTAGCGCGTGCGGGCCACCTCGCCGCGACACGCCGTCTGCATGTCGCCGGACAGGAGCGTCTTCGCCAGCCGCAGCGAGGAGCGGACGCTGACGGGCCCCGACTCTTGATAGGTGGCGAAGCGCGGCAGCGCGGCCTGGAAGTCCGCCGCGTCGGAGAAGCCGCCGAGGATTCCGGTCGCCACCGAGTGGTAGGCGACCAGGCCGAACTTCACGAACGGGCCGGAGAAGCGGCTGGAGAGCGTGGACAGGCCGTCCGTGGCGTAGCCCACGATTTCCGTCTCCACGCCCTCGCCGCCCTGCAGCGCGAAGAGGACCTTGGTGGGAAACGCGTCGCCGCCCGCGAGCGGGACACACACGGTGCCGGAGAAGTTGGCGCGGTCGCCTTGGTTGGCCCCACGCCCGTCAATGGCATAGAGGCCCGCGTCGGAGCAGGACAGGAGCAGGAGGGGGAGCAGCGGCCACGCGGAGCGCGGAAGGGGGCGCATCGGATGGATTGTAGACCGCAGCCCCCCACGACAACGCAAGTGACAGCGGCGTCCGCGTCGAATTCTTCAGACGCCTGCACACACCTCGGGCCGTAATTTCGCCCCGCCACGGAACGCCGGACGCGCGGAGTTCCGATGCGCGCTCACAATGTGAGCAGGAAGGCGAGCACGTCGTCCCGCTCCTCCGCGCTGAAGGCGCGAGCATCACCGTGCGCGGGCCCGGCTGTCTCCAGCACCGTCCTCAAGGGGAAGCGCGTGTCCACCACCAGCCGGCCATCCTTCACCGCGTAGCCCGCGGCGGCGCTCGTGAGCAGCGGCCACATGTCCCACGTGCCCACCAGCGAAGGCGGCGCCGCGCCCACCACCAGGTCCTGGAGCTCGATGCGCAGCGGCAGCGCCACGGGCGTGCCCACATCCAGGTACTGGCCGCGCGTCGTGGGGTCCTGGTCCAGCGTGTAGAGCGGCGCGGGATGACACGCCAGACACCCGCCGCGTCCCTCGAACAGCGCGCGCCCGCGAGCGGGCCGCCCCACGTGACCATCCGGGAGCGTCACCGTCTCCAGCGGCGCGCCGTCCGCGCCCCGGTAGGGGTTGGGTGGAGTCGCCATCAGCGACGTATAGAGGGTGAGCGCCTCCACCTCGGATGGAGACGGGTCCGGGTTGTGGAAGCGGTTGCGAGCGCCCACGAAGCTCGCCGTCTCAGCCAGGCTGTGCTGGCTGGCGGGCGTGAAGAACGGCGGCGTGTCGCGGCTGCCCAGCACCGTGGGGGAGCGGTAGATGCGGTTGGGCTTCGTCTTTTCATAGAAGACGCCGCCGGTGTGCCCCTCGATGTGACACCCGTCGCAGGTGATGCCCGTGCGGCCCAGGTCCGCGTAGTAGAGGACCTGTCCCAGCCGGCGCTTGGCCTGCGCGCGCGATTCGACCACCGGCAGCCGCCGCGTCACCGCCAGCGGCCGCTTCTTGCCCGCGTCGCGCACGTCCACCACCGCCACCTCACGCGTGAAGCGGTTGAGGACATAGAGGGTGGCGCCGTCGGGCGAGAGCACCAGCGAGCGCGGCCCCGAGTGCAGCTCCTCGCCCGCACGGCCCTTCGTCGAGAAGTCCTCCGCCGGGCGGATGCGCGGCGTGCCCTCGGGAGGCATCAGCGAAATCTTCTGAAGCACCGCGCCGCGCGCCACCGCGTCGTCGTTGGAGATGAGCGCCCGGGCGTCAATCACCCGCACCCAGCCGATGCCTACATCCGCCGCGTAGAGCAGCCCCGTGGCCTCGTCGAGCGCCAGCCCCTCCGTCACGCCCGCGCCGAAGCCCCGGTGTCTCACATAGTCGCCACTCGCCGGGTCGATGACGGCCACGCCGCTGTTGTTGCTCACCTCCATGCGCTGCGGGTTGGGCCCGACGTTGGGGCCCAGGCTCGCCATGAAGAGGCGGCCCAGCTTCTCGCTCGCGATGAGCGCGCGCGGCGCCTTGCCTCCCATCACCTGGGCGCGGAAGCGCTCGGTGTTGCCTCCGACGATGGCCACGCCTGGCCCGGGCACCACCGTGAAGACCCGCGAGCCGTCCTTCTGACGCAGCAATTCCAGCTGCCCCGTCTGGAGGCTGCCCACCGCCAGCACGTCCTTCCACCGGGCGAGCGCGCGCGGATTGGGGTCCACCGGCACGGCCCACATTTCGCGTCCGTCCTGGAGCGACAGGGCCCGCACCGTGTCCCTCACCTGCTCCGCGACGAAGGCCACACCCTTCGCGCCGTCCACCTCCAGCCCGGAGGCGCCCAGGGGCGCGGGCAGCACCCGGGGCTCGCTCGCGGAGTCCAGCGCGAACACCCGCAGCTCCGGCTGGTAGCGGTGAACGACGCCCAGGAAGGACTGGCCGCGCGCGTCCCTCCATGTGGCCAGCGCGGAGGGCCCGTCCCCCACCGCCAGCCGCTCCACGCGGCCCGTGCCTACATCCAGCGAGTACACCGTGTCCGTGGGCGGCGAGACAATGAACAGCGTGCGCCCATCCGGCGACGCCACCATCCCCGTCAGGTCGGGGAAGGCGCGGTCATTCACGACGGTGAGCTGCGCGCTCCCCTCGACAGGCGCCCCGCCGTCCGACACCAGCCGCACCTCCACCACCACCTGGGGCACGTCCTCCGGCAGCGTCACGTCCGAGGGCAGCCGGGTGAAGGCATGGCTCGAATCCACCACCGTCAACGGCAATTCGCGTGACAGTGGTGGACCGAGTGACAGACGCAACCCCGCTACCAGCCGCGCGCCATGGATGGACAGGGGCTGCGAGGTCTCGTTGCTGGTGAGCCGGGGCCCTACCGCCTCCAGCCTGGGCGCGGTTCCCGAGGAGGCCGACGCAGCGGCGGCAGCGGCGTTCGGCGAGGAGGCCCGCTCGCCGCGCGTGCTCAGGCGATAGCCCACGACGCCCGCGGCGCTCCACAGCACCACGCCCACCGCCAGCAATGCCCCTCTGCGCGCCGCGCTCGTCAATCGTCTCCCGGTGCCTTTCGCGAGGAGCATCCTCCCACCTCCAGCGCGAGGCCACGACGATTCTCCTTGTGCCTGCCCGGTTGGGCTCCAACCTCAGACACGGAGCGGCACGACATCTTTCCGTTCGGCCGGCAACGAGCAAGTGCTGTCGTGGAGAACGCGCCCCACATGGGGTGGAGTGCCCCCCACACCTGTTGACCCACGTCTCACGAACAGCCCTGGAGTGTGCGTTGACAGGTCCATACACGCATCGCTTAACCTGTTGATGATGCGACGCTTCCTCCTCTGCATGGCCGTCGCCCAGCTCCTCGGCATCGGTACGCTGTTCATCCCGAGCGACGCCTGGGCCCAAGGCCGCGGCCGTTCCGCGAAGTCGGCGAAGGCGAAGGCTGGCAAGAAGGCCAGCTCCAAGACTCCGCCCAAGATTGAAACCAAGGGCGCGCCCGTGACGGACCCGGTGACGGGCGAGTCGGACGCCACCGCTTCCTCGGCGCCGCCGCAGCGCGGGCCGTCCCGCATCGACTTCGACGACCGGCTCATCCAGGGCCAGACGAACAAGTCGGGCGCCGTCTATCTCTATGACCGCAAGGAGCTGAAGACGCGGTCGATGATCCGCGAGCGCGACAGCTTCCGCGCCGAAACGCTCGCGACGGTGTACGACCAGTAGGGCAGCACCGCCCACCAGCCCTTGAAGGGAGCGTCACCGTTGAGCGGCCAGCCCAGCGTCCTGCAAGTCGTCATCCTCCGCGACGGACTCCTCGTTGGGACGGAAGTCTTCGTCCCCGGCACGTATGCGCTCGGTTCTGACCCGTCCTCGGATCTGAGGCTGGAAGACCCGGCCGTGGAGCCGCGCCACGCGTTGCTCTACTTCCAGAATGGCCGCGCGGCCATCCAGGACGCGGGCACCGCCACGGGCCTGTTCGTCAACGGCCACCGCGTCACCGCGTGCGAGATTCGCTCGGTGGACGAGGTGCTGTGCGGCCCGTTCGTCCTGAAGACGCGCGTGCTCGCCCAGAAGCCGCAGGAGGCCAAGCCGCAGCCGCCGCCGGAGGTCGCCGCGCTGTTCGGCACGCCGCAGCCCGCGCCGCCGCAGCCCGTGGCCCCCGCGCCGCAGCAGGGCGCGCCCGTGCGCCAGCTGCGCCCCAACGCCGCGCCCGCGCAGCAGCTGGCCACCACCGTGCCCGCGATTCGCGCCGTGCCGTCGCAGCACCCCGCGCACGCGGCGACGCAGGCCAGCTTCCCGCAGCAGTCGGCCGCGCCCGCGATGGTGCCCATGCCGGCGCCCGTCGCCCACGCGCCGCAGGCTTCCTTCAATGCCCAGGCCCACGTGGCCGCCGCGCCGCAGCCCGTGCCGATGCAGGCCCCCCAGCCCATGCCCGCCGGCACCGTGCCGTCCGTGCGCCGCCGCGTGACGCAGGAGCCGCCGCAGGCCGTGAACACCGGCATGCTGCTGGCGGATGATCTGCTCGCGGACGTCGCCTTGGATGCGCTGCCCGAGCCGCAGGGGCCGCTGCTCCGGGAGGCGCGCGTCACCGCGTCGCGTCCCACGCACGCGCCCCGCCTGGACCCGGGCAAGGGCGCGCCCCAGCTCTACCTGGAGCTGTACTGGGGCACCGTCCGCCGCGACGCGCGCCGCTTCAAGCCGGACAAGAAGCAGCCGGTGAAGGCCTCGCTGGACCTGCCGGACGCGATGCCGCTGTGGGGCTTCACGCTGCCGGAGAGCACCGGCCCCTTCACGCTGGCCGAGTCGGCCAACGGCGCCTTCCGCCTCTTCGTGCCTCCGGGCACCGAGGTGGAGAAGAGCGGCAACGACGGCCGCTTCACGCCCGTCACCGGCGCCGCGCTGGAGTCCGACGGCAGCCGCCGCTTCATCACGCTGCGCGAGGGCGTGGGTGCCCGGCTGACGCAGGGACAGATGTCGCTGGTGGCCTACGCCGCGCCCGTGCCCGCGCGCGTGTTCATCAACCCGCTCAAGGGCCTGCCGTGGCTGGCGCTGTCGACCTTCGTCCTGTTCGCCGCGGTCATGGCCGCCTTCATCGTGCTCAAGCCCGCGACGCCGGAGACGGCGGACTTCACGCAGAAGAACCTGCCGCCCGTCGCGCTGCGCCTCATCGCCCCCGAGCCGAAGAAGAAGGAAGAGGCGAAGCAGAAGCTGGAGGCCATCAAGAAGAAGGCGCCGCCCAAGGAGAAGATCGCCGAGAAGGCGCCGCCCAAGCCGGTGGAGAAGGCCGCGCCCGTGCAGCAGCAGCCCGCCAAGCCCGTGGCCGCGGAGAACAAGGCGCTCAAGGCGCTGGCCAAGCTGTCCGCCGCGGGGCCCGCCACGAATGACCTGCTCGCCGCCGTGGACAAGCTGGGCAGCGGGCCGGGCAGCAAGAACGTGAAGAACTCCAACTACAAGCTGTCGGGCCTCATCGGGAAGGCGCCCATCGCCAACGCGGGCCTGGGCACGTTCGGCCTGGGCGGCGGCGGCAAGGGCGGCGGCGCGACGCTGGGCGCGGAGCTGTTGCGCGGCAAGGGCGGCGGCGGCATCGGCGCGCTGGGCGTGGGCTCGGTGGGCAAGGGGAAGGTCGGCGGCACCGTCACGCGCGCCACCGCGCGCAGCATCGCCTCCACCCAGGGCACCGTGGACCGTGAGGCCGTGGCCCGCGTCATCAACAGCCACCTGAACGAAGTGCACGGCTGCTACGAGCGCGCGCTGCTCAAGGACCCGGGCCTGGCCGGCAAGGTGGTGCTGGAGTGGACCATCGGCGCCAACGGCCGCGTGGCCGCGGCGAAGACGAAGTCCTCCACGCTGCGCAATGCCTCCGTCGAGGCGTGCATCCTCACGAATCTGAAGTCCTGGACCTTCCCCGCTCCCAAGGGCGGCGTGGTCATCATCACCTACCCGTTCCTCTTCAACTCCGTCGGCTACTGACGCGGGCCCTCCCCAACCCGCGTTTCGTTCCGCTCATCCGCCAGGAAGCCCCCACCGTGCGATACGCCCTGCTCATCCTCTTGTTCCTGGCGCCCGGCCTTGCCCGCGCACAGGCCGAGGCGCTCGAGAATCCCGGCGCCGTCTCCGCCATCCAGGAGCGGCAGTACCGGATGAATCACGAGCTGTACCTCGGGGTCGGCGTGCTGCCGGCCGACGCCTTCTACAAGGGCCTCACCGGGAGCGTCTCGTACACGTACCACTTCAGCGACACCTTCGCGTGGCAGGTGGGCCGGGGCACCTACAGCTACAACATCCAGACGTCGCTGCGCCGCCAGTTGGAGCGCGACTTCGACGTGGCGCCCACCGCCTCCGCGTTCGAGGACCAGGTGCAGTGGATGGTGGGCTCGGACCTCGTGTGGAGCCCGCTCTACGGCAAGACGGCCGTGCTCAACAGCTCCGTGCTGCACTTCGAGGCGTTCCTGCTCGGCGGCGGCACGGTGGTGAAGATTGATCGCCAGGACGGCTTCCGCCCCGCCATCAACCTGGGCCTGGGCGTGCGCATGTTCTCCGGCAAGACGCTGTCCTTCCGCCTCGACGTGACGAACAACGTCGTGTTCGCGGGGGCCTCGCGCATCATCAACGTCCCCGTGGTCCAGCTCGGTACCGCGTTCAACTTCGGCGCCACGGAATGACCTCTCGCTCACTCATCGCCGCGCTCGCCAGCGCCGCGCTCGTCGTGTCTCCAGCGACGGCCCCCGCCCAGTCTGGCGGCGGCTCGCTGCCCATGCCACCACCACCCACGGCTGGAGCGAAGGCCAAGCCCGGTGCGAGCACGCCCGCTCCCGGAGCCAAGCCCGCGACAGGCACGCCCGCCGCGACGACTCCCGGCGCCAGGCCCGCCGAGGCCGGTGCGCCAGCGGCCGGCGCCGAGGGCACCGCCGCGACGGCCCCCGCGACCGACAAGAAGCCGGAGGCCGCCGCCGAGGCGCCGCCGCCCGTGCCGCAGAAGGTGGATCCGGGCGTCTTCGACCAGGCGCTGAAGGACTACTTCGACGGCAAGCCGCGCGCCGCCGCCGGCCCCCTCTACGCGTGGCTCCAGGCCGCGCCCAAGACGGACGACAACTACGCCTGGGCGCAGTACTTCCTCGCCCGGAGCCTCATCGACCTGGGCCTGACGCACGCGGGGGCGTCGTACCTGGCGCGCATCGCGCGTGAGCGCTCCAACCCGAACGTCATCCCCCGCGCGCTCGACACGCTGAAGGACCTGACGGACCGGCCGCACGACGACGTGATGATCGACGAGCAGGTCTTCGGCGCGCTGGATTTGGGCTTCCTCCCCGAGGAGACGGGCGCGTACGCGCACTACCAGCAGGGCCTCGTGGACCTGCGCGTGGGCAACGAGCGCTGGGCCAACACGCACTTCGCCAAGCTGTCGGAGACGAGCGCCGAGGCCAGCCACGCGAAGTTCGCGCTGCTCGTCACGCGGCTCAAGCAGGTGAAGGAGCCCTCCGACGAGCTCATCGCCGACTTCCTGAGCCTGTCCAAGGACGAGAAGCTCACCCGCGAGGCACGCAACGAGGCAGCGCTCGCGGTGGCCCGCCTGCGCTACGAGCGACAGGACTACACGGGCGCGCTGGAGGCGTACAACCTGGTGAAGCTGCCGGAGCTGGACCCGGGCCGCGCCAGCCTCTACCTGGAAGAAGCGTGGACCCGCTACAAGCTGGGTGAGCCGCGCGCGTCGCTGGGCATCCTCACCACCCTGGATGCGCCGTCGTTCCGCGACGAGTTCCTGCCGGACAAGTACCTGCTGCGCGCCCTCATCTACCGCGACCTCTGCCACTACCTGCCCGCCAAGCGCGCCGCGAAGGAGCTGACGCGCAGGTTCGCGGACTCGCTGGAGGCGGTGCGCAACCGCGACGACCTCGCCCAGGACATCCGCCTGCGCCGCGCGGCCAACTCGCACGGCGGCACCCAGCGCGCCTCGCGCTTCGTGGAGACGCTGGACCTGGAGGGCGAGCGCCTGGGCCGCTACGCCGGCAGCTTCGGCGACCGGCTCTTCACGCACCTGACGAAGCTCTACGACTTGTCCCGCGCCGAGGCCGTGCGCGTGTACGACGCGCGACTGGCGGAGGCCGTGCGCCAGGAGGCGGACACGCTGTTGCGCGCCGCGGAGCAGGTGCGACTGATGGAATACGAAGTGGGACTGAAGCTGTACGAGCGCGTGAAGAAGGGCGCCAAGCTCGTGGCGCCCGAGGATGAGCAGCTCCTGACGCCCGACAGCGTCGCCTTCCGCTTCGACGGCGAATACTGGAACGACGAGCTCAAGTCGTACCGGGTCAGCATCGAGAGCCGCTGCATCGAGGAGACCCCATGACCGGCCACCTGACCGGCCTGATTACCGCTGCCCTGCTGGCGGCGTCCCCCGGAGGCGCGGGCCGCGACGGCCCTGGCCTCAACCCGATTGTCTCCAAGGCGAAGGAGCGCGACGAGTTCATCGCCAAGCTCAAGCGCGACATCTTCAAGGTGGACCGCGCCATCGGCGAGACGGAGAAGCTCATCTCCAAGAGCCGCAACGCGCCGTACCTGCCGGACCTCCAGTTCCGGCTGGCCGAGCTGTACGTGGAGAAGAGCCGCTACGTGTACTACCTCCAGGCCGAGTCGCGGCCGGAGGGAGCCTCGGGCGCCATCGTCTCCCCCGAGACGCGGCTGATGAAGCAGAAGGCCGTGCAGATGTACTACCGCCTGCTGCGCGAGTACCCGGACTTCAAGGACGGGGACCAGGTGACGTTCTACTTGGCGCACGAGCAGCGAGAGCTCGGTCAGTTCGACGAGATGCTCAAGACGCTCGGCGACCTGACGCGCAAGTTCCCCAACAGCCCGCTGCGGCTGGAGTCGGAGCAGATTCTCGGCGACCACTTCTTCGACAAGGCGGACCTCGTCGAAGCCGAGCGCCACTACCAGGCGATTCTGGAGGCCCCGCCCTCCCCCGTGCACGACCTGGCCCGCTACAAGATGGGCTGGATTCGCGTCAACCAGGCCAAGCACGCGGAGGCGGTGACGTTCTTCGAGGCCGCCGCCGCCAGCGCTCCGCTGCCGGGCCAGGACGTGAAGAAGGCGCTCAACGTGAAGCGCGAGGCGTTGCTCGACCTCGTCTACAGCTACACGGAGGCGAAGCCCGCCAAGGGCGCGCTCAACTACTTCGAGAAGCTCAGCGACAGCCGCGCCACCTACGCGCTGGCGCTCGACAAGCTGGGCAACCGCTACTTCATCAAGCAGCAGTACGAGTGGGCCATCCCCGCGCTGCGCAAGCTGATGGAAATCCAGCACGACCCCGAGCTGGACTTGGAGCGTGGCCAGAAGCTCTACGACGCGCTCAAGGCGTCCAAGGGCAAGGTGCTGCCGGAGCCGGAGGACCTTCGCATCCTCGTGCGCGCGGCGGTGCAGTCCAAGACGGACCCGGAGCTGGCGGAGGTGGACCGCAAGAAGCAGCTCGTGGAGCTGGAGGAGATGGGCCGCGACCTGGCCACCCAGCTGCACCTGGCGGCGCAGAAGAAGGAGGAGAAGGAGCTCTACCTGAGCACCGCCGAGGCGTACGAGGCGTACCTGAGCCTCTTCCGTCCGGACCAGTACGTGCGGCCGATGATGAAGAACCGCGCGGAGGCGCTCTTCTCCGCCAAGGACTACACGCGCGCCGCGCGTCAGTTCGAGGAGCTGGCCCGCTACGAGGCGAAGGCGAAGGACGCCAAGGGCGAGGAAGAGGCCCTCTACGCCGCGCTGCTCGCGCACTTCTCCACGCTCAAGCCGGAGGAGGCGCTCAAGCGCAACGCGTATGAAGTCGCGGACGCGCGTCAGGCGATGAAGCTGCTCGGCGCGGAGTACGTGTCGCGCTACCCGAAGAGCCCCAACGTCCTGGACGTGAAGTTCAACATCGCTCGCGCCTTCTACGAGGACGGCGACTACCCCAAGGCGGCGGAGCTGTTCACCGCCTTCGCCCTCACGCATCCGCAGCACAAGGAAGCCACCGTCGCCGGCAACCTGGCGCTGGACAGCTTGCGGCAGGTCAACGACTTCAAGGGCCTGGACGAGACGGGCAAGAAGTTCCTCACCTCGCCCCTGCCCGGCAACTTCCGCGCGGAGGTGCAGAAGATCCTCACCCAGAGCCGCGCAGAGGCGCTGGACGAGCTGGCGCTGCAGAGCGCCCAGGAGACGGGCGACGTCATCCAGGGCCTCGTGAAGGTGGCGGACGAGAACAAGAACACCGACATCGGCGAGAAGGCCCTGTACGGCGCCTTCACGGCGGCGCGCGAGAAGAGGGACTTGCAGGCCGAGCGCGAGCTGGGCACCAAGCTGTCGCAGGACTACCCCAAGAGCCAGTACCTGTCGGACGTGCTCCTGACGCTCGGCCGGCACGCGGCGGAAGC
This sequence comes from Myxococcus qinghaiensis, assembly GCF_024198215.1. GTDB lineage: Bacteria > Myxococcota > Myxococcia > Myxococcales > Myxococcaceae > Myxococcus > Myxococcus qinghaiensis. Next base: position 229,484 of record NZ_JAKCFA010000004.1, on the reverse strand, counting down.
GGCGGCGTTCGGCGAGGCGGCCACGTGGTTCGAGCAGGTGGGCCAGAAGCTGGGCGCGGACATCGCCGGCGTGGACGGCTGGCTCGCGGGCGCGCGGCTGCGCATGGCGCTGGGTGAGTACAAGGAAGCGGCCCGCAACCTCGAGACGGCGGCGGAGGTGTCCGGCGCTCGCAAGTCGGAGGTGCTGGTGCTGCTGGCCGAGGCGCGGCTGAAGGCGAAGGACTACCCGCGCGCGAAGCTGGCGGCGGACTCCGCGCTGAAGCTGAACCCGCGCAGCGCGGGAGCGGCGGCGGTGCTGGCGGAGGTCCAGGCCGTCACGGCGCCCACGGCGTCCGCGGATGCGCTGGTGGCCACGCTCACCACGGCGGTGCAGGGCCCCGACGGCCAGACGGAAGAGGCGGCCAAGGGCCTGTGGTACCTGGGCGAGATTCTCTACCGCGGCTACAAGGACCTGCCGGCGGACAAGGTGGAGGAGAAGGTCGCCGCGCTGCAGAGCCTGGAGGGCATCTACACGCAGGCCGCGTCGCTGGGTTATCCCGAGTGGGCGGTGGCCTCGCTGTGGCGGCTGGCGCTGGCGTACGGGCACATCGCGGACGTCGTGGAGTCCACGCCGGTGCCGGGTGGCCTCTCCGCGGCGGAGTCGCAGCAGTTCCAGGCGGCGGTGAAGGAGCAGGTCGGCCCGCTGAAGTCGCGCTCGGAAGAGGCGTTCAAGGCGTGTCTGTCCCGCGCGGAGTCGCTGGATGTCTTCAGCGCCGCGGTGGTGGGCTGCCGCTCGCGCTCCGAGCAGGCCGCGCTGCCCGTGCCCCAGCCGGGAGCACCCACGCAACTGGCCGTGCTGGATGACCTGCGCAAGAAGGCCGAGCGCACGCTCAGCGTGGAGTCGCTGGAAGCGCTGGGCATGGCGTACCTGGAGGCCCGACAGTTCGGCGTGGCGCAGCTGACGTTCGGCCGCGTGACGGAGCTTCAGGACACCAAGGCCTCGGCGCACTCGGCGCTGGGCTGGGCGCTGCTCAACATGGGTGACGCCATGGGCGCGCGCGCCGCGTACGCCAAGGCGATGGACTCCGACCCCACCTACGACAAGGCGCGCCTCAACCTGGCCGCGCTGCGCTGCCGCTTCGGCGACGTGGACGGGGCGCGGCGGGACCTGGCCGTCCTCAAGGACGTGGGCTCGCTCAACGGCGCCGACGTGGACACCGCGGGCTGGAAGGCGTGCAAGTGAGCGCGCGTCTCCGCCCCACACGCGCGCACGGCCTCAGGGCCCTGGCGAGCCTGGTGCTGGTGGCCGGGCTGTGCGCGTGCAGCGACGAGGGCGGCACGCTGGAAGGCAGCGTGTCGCCGTTGTTGGACCTGAAGTACAAGCGCGCGGAGGCGGTGCTGGCCGAGGGAGAGCTGTCCATCAACTTCGTCACGCCCCAGGGCTCCGGGGTGAACACCGTGCTGAAGGTCAGCGCGCGCGTGGGGGACATGATTCCCGAGGGCTACACCGGCGGTCTCACCATCAACCTGGCCGAGGCCCTGGAGGGCGGCGCGCAGCGCGGCGTCATCGGCCGCAGCGTGCTGGACGAGCCCGCGCGCGCCTTTCCCCAGTTGGAGCGCGGCACGCTGGTGGTGGACACCCTCCCCACCGGGCAGGGCCAGCGCGTCACGGGTGACTTCCACGTCACCTTCGTCAACGGCATCGACATCTATTCCGGCCGCACCATCTTCGGCAGCTTCGAGGCGACCGTTCCATGAAGCACATCGTCCTGCTCACCCTTCCGCTCTTCCTGGCCGCGTGTGGCCCCAGCTACGGCATGAAGGTGCCCGGCTCGCTGGTGAAGAAGCTCCCGTTCGAAGTCCGCATCGAGCTGCTGGAGGCGGAGAACGAGCTGGCGCTCGCCGTCGACAAGGTGGACGAGAACAACAACGAGATTGACCGTGCCCGCGACAACATCCGCCGCGCCCGCTCCCGCCAGGAGGCGGCGGAGGACGAGGTGGACCGCGCGACGGACGAGGTCTCCCGCGAGGTGGCGAAGCTGGCCATCGAGGAGTCCGAGGCGCGCGTGGAGTACCTGCGCGCCAAGCAGCGGCTGTCGGTGGGCCTGCGCGACGTGTCGGAGCTGGCTCGCAACTGCGCCTTCGCCAAGTTCGAGTTCGCCAAGCTGACGGCCGCGCGCAAGGCGAAGGTCGAAGGCAGCGAGAAGCTGGACCCGAAGGAGTTCGAGGAGCAGGTGGCCGAGTGTGAGGCAGAGGTGAAGGAAGAGCTCGCCGACCTCTCCGAGGAACAGAAGGAAGAGAAGACGACGCGAGAGGCTTGGGAGGCGAAGAAGACGGCCCTCGCCAAGAAGACGTTCGACGCGCGTGCCAGTCCCTACGTGGAGAACCTGTGATGACGAAAGCCGGCGTCCTAGTCCTCCAGTTGCTCACCGCCCAAGCGCCTCCGCCCGACGCGGCCGCGCTGGAGCGCACCGCCGCGGTGGAGAGTGCCCGACTGCGCGCGTCTCCGGACGACGCGGATGCGCTCTACCGCCTGGGCACGGCCTTCCTCGCGCTGAACAAGCCGAAGAAGGCGGTGGAGCCGCTGAAGAAGCTGGTGGAGGTGGAGCCGGACCTGATTCCGCCAAGGCTGGCGCTGGGTCGGGCGCTGCGGCTGGCGGGCGACGCGGAAGCCGCGCGCACGCTCCTGGACCAGGCCATCGCGGCGTTCCCCGAGGACGCGTCGCTGCGCTCGGAGCGGGGCCTGCTGGCCCGCGTGCTGGACGAGAACGACGTGGCCATCAGCCAGTACTCGATGGCGGTGGAGCTGGCGCCGAAGGACGCGGAGCTGCGCTTCAACCTGGGCGAGGCGCTGCAGCGAGCCAACCGCACGGACGACGCCATCGAGGCGTACCGTGAAGCGCTGAAGATGGACTCCAAGCTGAACGTCGCCCGGGTGAATCTGGGCAAGGCGCTGGCGGAGAAGGGGCTCAACGGCGAGGCCAAGGAGACGCTGCGCGAGGCCACGCGGGAGAAGCTGGGCGACGCGGAGGCGCACTACAACCTGGGCGTCCTGCTGCTGCGTGAGAACGACTTCGACGGCGCCATCGCCGAGTACCAGCGCGCCATCGCCGCCGACCCGAAGCACGCGCGCGCGCAGAACAACCTGGGCGTGGCGCTGAACGAGAAGGGCGACCCGCGCAAGGCCACCGAGGCGTTCCTCAAGGCCATCGCGGCGGACTCGAAGTACGCGGAGGCTCACTTCAACCTGGGGCTCGCCTACTACCAGTTGGGCGACAACGTGCGCGCCACCAAGGCCTTCGAGAAGGCGCTGGTGCTGGAGCCTCGCCGGGCGAGCGGGCCGTACACGCAGCTGGGCCACCTGTACCTGGAGCAGGGCAAGAAGAAGCAGGCGGTGGAGGCCTTCAAGAAGGCCATCGACAAGAGCACCGACGACGGGAAGCGGACGACGGAGGCGTATCAGGGCCTCGCGCGCGCGTACCTCTCGCTGGGCAAGGCCGACGAGGCCGTGGCCACGCTGAAGACGGCGGTGGAGGCGTTCCCCAAGGATGCCGCCGCGAAGGCGGGCTACGCCGAGGCCTTGAAGGCCAAGGGTGATTTGGACGGCGCGATTGCGCAGTACGAGGAATGCATCGCCCTGGCGCCCACGGTGGAGAACCGGCTGGCGCTGGCGGACACCTACGCGAAGAAGCGCGTGTCGGCGAAGGCGCAGCCCTTGTACCTGGAGATTCTGAAGGAGGACCCGAACCACCGCGTGGCGAAGCTGGCCCTGGCGGACCTGCTGATGGCCATGGGGGACTATCCCGGCGCGGAGACGTACCTGCGGCCCAAGGAGGGCGAGGAGGCGGACACGGCGGCGCTGGCGCGGCTGGGCATCGTCCACTCGCGGCGCGGGCGTCCGGACCTGGCGGTGACGGAGCTGGAGGAAGTGGTGGCGAAGGACCCGGCGCAGATTGAAGCGCGGGCCGAGCTGGGCTTCCTCTACCTGCGCGGTGGCGACGGCGCGAAGGCTCGCAAGGTGCTGAGCGACGCGCTGGCGGTGGAGCCTCGCAACTCGCTGTTGCTGCTGTACCTGGGCCACGCGCTGTACCAGCAGGGCAACGCGAAGGACGCGGAGAAGTCCTTCCGGGGCTCCTCGCAGGTGGACCCGACCTTCGCCGAGCCGCACAACGCGCTGGGGCAGCTCCTGGAAGCGTCGAAGCGACTGGATGAGGCGAAGCAGGAGTACGAGGCGGCGCTGAAGCTTCAGCCGAACCATGAGGACGCGCAGCTCGCCTTGAAGCGCCTGGGTGCGTCCGCCAAGGCGGAGTAGGTACGACGGCTTCGCGAGGTCCTTCCCCGCTCCGGCGGGGAGGGCTCGCGGGGAGCCTCACCCATTGCGGAGCAGGCTCGACGGCTTCGCAGGGTCCCTTCCCGCTCAGGTGGGAAGGTCCGACCTGGAGCCTTGTCCTTCGCGGAGCAGGCTCGACGGCTTCGCTGAGCCCCTCCCTCAACGTGGAGCCATAGCGGAAGCCCCTGCTACGTGGGCATGCCGAGCAACACCGCGCCCACGGAGACCAGGGCCGCGCCCGCGAGCTGGCGACGTCCGAGTCGCTCTCCCTGAAGCGCGGCCAGTGCCAGCGCGAAGGCGATGGACGTATTGCGCAGCGTGAGCACAGCCCCTGCCCCACTGTCGTTCAGCGCCGAGAGCAGCAGCGCGAACGACAGCATGCAGATGGCCCCCGCGAAGACGACGAGCCCGGGACGACTCCACGCTTCTCGCTGGAGACCGGCCCACCCCATCTGCCGACTCCGCTCCAGCAACAGCACGGGCAACGCGACGAGCAGGCCGGTGGTGAAGAGGGCTGGAGGCTGCGCACCTTCGGAGAGCGCCAGCTTGTAGCTCAGGTGGTAGCCCGCGATGGCCACCGCCGACAGCGCGGCCCACGCGACTCCGGAAGCCGCGCGCCCCCTGGGCCGAGACAGGTGCATCACCCCGAGCCCGCCACCCAGCACCACGGCCCCCGTGACGGTCCACGCGGAGACGGACTCGCCCAGGGCCAGCACGGACACGGGCCAGACCAGCAACATCGCGCCACCGCGTGACACCGTGTACGCGAGCCCCAGCGGAGCACGGGAGAGCGCACGGGAGAGCGCCGCCAGATAGACGCTCTCACACGCCCCTGCCCCGAGCGCCCAGACCAGCCCCCACATGGACGGGAAGGCCTCCCCTCGCATCCCGAGAGCCCACAGGCCACCGCCCACCACCGCCACCGTGATGACGCCCACCACGCCCGCCTCGGGGTTCGGATGTCGCTTGAGCGTCGCGTTCCATGACGCATGGAGGAACGCGGAGACCAGCACCAATCCCAGGGCAGCGGTTTGCAACGGACGAGGCTCCTCGACTGCGGAAGAGAGCCCGTATGTAGCGCGTCCCCGGGCGCCTCGCAGTCCTCATGCGACGGGAGCGCCTCTCCGTCAGAGACGAAGCACTGGAGGCGTTGGAGGTTCAGGCCGCGATGGCGTCACTCAGGGAGCGTCATCCTCATCGGAGTCCTCAGTGGACTCCGGCGCATCGCCCGAGACGAAGCGCGCTGGTAGCACGGGCCCCGTGGGCGACGGATGCCTGTCGACGAGGCTCTGTCGTCCGAAGGTGTAGCGCGCCTCCGCGTGCGCACCGAAGGCCGAGCCTTCCGCATGGGCCACCAGCACCAGGTCCGTCGGTGGCACCACGCCCTGCATCACGCTCACCACGCAGGGCACCGCGCGCACGTCTTCCCCCGTGTCCTCGGGGAGCACGAAGTCCATCGTCCCCTCGACGAGCCGCGCCTCCGGCGGCAGCACGATGCTCACCGCGATGGGCACGTTGAAGCCCGCCCTTCGCTCAACCTCGGCCACGAGCCGCAGTCCCCCGCCCTCGGCGTCCACCACGCGCCAGCTCACGCGCATCGGAGCGGGCACTCGCGTGGTGAGTCCCGCCAGGGAAGCTCCACGCAACTCAGTGGACGCGGTGTCCTCCGGAGACTCTTCCGTGGACTCCTCGCCCGACACCGCGCCTCGCATGGGAACGATATGGACCGCTTCGCGTACCTGAGTTGCCCTGGCTGACTTCACCTTCAGCGCTGGCCCGACCGACGGATGTGCCATCGGCAACGCGCTCGAAGGAGCCACCGGAGCACCCTTCGGCCGCGCCGTGAGGTTCGAAGCCTCCTCGTCCGCACGAGCCCCGTGCGACGGAGCGTCATCTTGCTGTGAGAAAGGCGGCCGAGGCTCGGGAGGCTTGCGCAGCTTGCCTCGGGCTCGCTCCACCCCCGAAGCCACTCCCGCCGAGAGCGCTCCAATCAGCGCCAGGGCCAGCACCGCGCCCGCGATGCGTCGTCGCGAGGTCATGAGCACGCTCCCTCCCGAACCCGGGCAGCGCACCACACCCCAGCAACCACCGAACCGACACCCGGATGAACGAGGGCCTCCCGGCCTTCCCGCCGGTCACGTTCCATCATCGACACCATGCACTCCAGAACTGGCCCCTGCGTCCCCAAGATGAACATCACGGCTTCACCGGCACAGGGGGGCATGGCTGGGATACGGATACGCCACGGTCGGCTCGGTGGCCGCGTCCATCAAGGCGCGCGGGTAGCCCTTGCACATCAGCGAGTCCAGGAAGTCCGCGAGACACGGCGCGGAGTCCGCCGTCTCCACCACGTCCACCTGCTTCCCCTCCACCATCCGCCACGTGTGCTTGCGATACCCCCGCGCCCACGGCGCCAGGTTCATCGACGGAGCCGCGAGCGCCTCATACATGGCCTGCCGTGACGGCGTGCCCGTGCCCAGCCGGTAGAGCATCGCGGCCACCTCGTTCTCCTCGATCGGCTGGAGCAGTCCATCCTCGGGCCGGGGGCGAGACCACGAGGCCAGCTCCGGCGAGCGCGTCTCCAGGTCCAACCAGAACATCGTCCCGCCCTGCCTGTCGTAGTAGCGGGGATTGCCGCGCGTGTCGGAGCTGAACCACGTGGCCCAGCCCTCGCTCCACGCCTGTCCCGGAAAGGTGGGCACGCCGACGTAGTGAGGACCGCCCTCGGAGGGGCTCGTCCCATGGCTCGCCATCGCCCAGTGGCCCAGTTCGTGGAGCACCATCGCCTCGGACCACCACGCCGCGTCGGCGTCTCCCGGCAGCCACAACTGCGCGCCCCAACGTCGCCCCGCCGCGGTCACCTGCCATGGCGCGAAGCACGCTCCACAGGACCACGTCGTGCCGAACCCCAGCCACGCCACCACGGGCAGCCCCGTGCGGCCATAGCGCTCCCGCGTGCTGTTCCACGCCGCGCTCACCGCCTCGAACACCGCCGCCGCGCCCGAGCCTTCCGATTCCCCGATGGCGACCACGGGCGACTCCAGCAGCGCCCGCGTCGGGCGAGCCCAGCTCCACAACCGCGCGGAGGCGCCCGGAGTCACGGGCAGCGTCTGCGCACCGGACAGGCCCGGGTCCGCCACCGCGTAGTCCACCGTGCCCTTCTTCCCCTGCCCCGCCGCGTACACGACGACGAGGTCCTCCGGGCCCACCTCCTTCGGCAAGCGCACGGTGAAGCGGCCCACGCCATCCGTCACTCCCAGGTCGATGAGCGAGCCCCCTTGGAAGGACGCGACGAGGAAGCCTCGCGCCGGCACCCACTCCGTCTCCGACGTCCAGTCATGGAAGGCCGCATCGGGCAGGCGCCGCTCATAGCGCGCGAAGCCACTCAGCGTCCGTCCCGGTTCGCCGCACCAGCCTCGGCTCCCCTCCGCGACGCAGCCCGCCTCACACGGCTCCTCCAGCCAACGTCCCGCCGAGCATCGCTCCAATGCCCCCGTGGCCGAGCAACGCGACGTGCTCTCCACACAGGCCGCACCGGCCTCGCAGCGAGCACCGCCACCCGACTCGGATTCGACGCAGGCATCACTCGCCGCGCAGTCCTCGCGCGAGAGCTGCCCGTCATGACAGCGCTCCACCACGCGAGGCCCCAGACACCGACCTCCGGCGGGGAGCGCCGAGCAGTCCACCTGCGCCCTCACCGACTCCTCGGGTGCGCCGGAGCACGCGGCCATCCGGCAAGCTTCATCGGAGGCCTCGCAAGCGGCGTCACACGGCAGGTCTCCCGAGCCCGCGCCACCACACGCCAACAACCCCACGCCCAGCGCCCAGAACACGAGCGTCCACCCACCCGCGCGAACCGCCGACTTGAAGCCCAACGCCGTACCACCTCCACGTCCGCCACACTGGTGACGGGTGCGCGGCAGGACAACACGGTGTCCTCGAAGGACGCAGGAGCAGGAGGCGCGGGGGTCCCCTGCCTGCCCGCATCCGGGGTGAAACGGTGTCAGGCATCCGACAACGTCAGCCTGCCCGCCTGCTCAAACCCTGGAGGCGAGCAGGCAGCGAGGCGTGACGCCGCATCAAAAAGCACTCCTCGCGGGGGCGGGCGCCCGGCGGTGAAACATGGAGGGAGGCCGGGTTCGCCGCACACCCCCGCGAGAAGCAACCTGCGAAACTCGAAGCCACCCGCTCACGCGGGAGGCGGAGCCCGGCCTGACGGAATGATGAAAGGCGCGGGTGAATCCGGATACTCGACGACACGGACCTGCAGGCCGAAGGTGCTCGCGATGAGCTCCGGTCGAAACACCTGGGCGGGAGCCCCCAGCTCCACCAGCTTGCCGTCCTTGAGGACCGCGATGCGGTGCGCATAGCGCGCGGCCAGATTCAAATCATGAAGCACCGCGAGCACCGCGCCACCCTGCCGCGCGAAGCGCGTTGCCTCTTCCAGGACGAGATGCTGATGCGACAAGTCCAGGCTCGAGGTCGGCTCGTCGAGCAACAGATAGCGATGCCCGTGCGCGGGCGCCTCCCAGAGTTGCGCGAGCACGCGCGCGAGTTGCACCCGCTGCCGCTCTCCTCCCGAGAGCGAGGTGTATGGCCGCGACGACAGGTGCCGGATGTCCATCACCTCCAGCGAGGCCAGCGCCGCCTCCAGGTCCACGCTCCCCTCGCCCCGCGTCGCGTGAGGACTGCGCCCGAGCAGCGCCACCTCCAGCACGGTGAAGCCGAACCCCAGTGACGACTCCTGGGGAAGCACGCCCAGCCGCAGCGCTCGCTCCCGAGGAGGCCACTTCAACAGCGGGCGCCCGTCCAGCAGCACGTCGCCCACGGTACAGCTCAGCTCTCCGCAGAAGGCCGAGAGCAGCGTGGACTTGCCCGCGCCATTCGGGCCCACCACGGCGAGGACCTCGCCGGGAACCAGCTCCAGGGACACGGGCCCCAACGCGCGCCCCCGGCCTCGCCACACCTCGATTCCCCGTGCCTCCAGGCTCATGACATCCCCTTGCCGCGCACCAGCATCGAGACGAAGACAGGGACGCCCAGCATGGACGTGAGCGCACCGACGGGAAGCTCCTGGGGCACCGCCCCGGTGCGCGCCAGCACGTCCGCGGCGACGAGCAACGCCGAGCCCAGGAGCGCGGAGGCCCCCATCAACCGCCGGTGGTCCGGCCCGAGCGCGAGCCGCAGCAGCGCAGGGACGAGCAACCCCACGAAGCCGATGACGCCCGAGACGGACACCGCCGCGCCGACACCCAGCGCCGCCGCGAGGACGAGCCGTCGCTTCAGCTTCTCCACGTCCACGCCCAGGTGCCACGCCTCGCGCTCTCCCAGGAGCAGCAGGTTGAGCGAGCGTGAATCCCTCAGCAGAAAAGCCAGCGCGATGAGCAGCGGCACCGTGGACGCCACCACCACGCTCCAGGAGGCGCCGGCCAAGCTGCCCCAGGTCCAGAAGGTGATGGTGCGAAGCTGCGCGTCGGTGGCCATCTGCGTGAGCAGGCCAATCCCCGCGCCCGCACCCGCGCTCACCGCCACGCCCGCCAGGAGGATGCGCGCCGTCTCCGTGCGTCCACCGCCCCCGCCCAGCCGCTGCGCGAGCACCGTGGCGCTCAGCGCGCCCAGGAACGCCGCGCCCGGAACCACGAGCACCCGGAACGACCCCAGCCGCGAGCTGAGGGCCACATCCAGGACGATGGCCGTCACCGCGCCCAGGGCCGCGCCACTGGAGGTCCCCAGGAGGCCCGGCTCCACGAGCGGATTGCGGAACAGCGCCTGGAGCGCGGCGCCGCTGGTGGCCAGCACCGCGCCCACCATCACCCCGAGCACCACGCGCGGCAGACGGATGGACAGCAGCACCGCCTGCTGCGTTGCATCCAGCCGATAGCCTGTCTCCAGCCCCAACGCCTCCAGCACACTGCCGAACAGCCCCAGCAGGGGCACCCGGTAGGAGCCCACCGAGAGCGACGTGAGCGTGACGACCACGAGCGCGGCCCCCAGCACGAGCCACGGGCGAGGACGCCCGGTCGCCCTCACCTGCTCCCGCGCCGGATAGGTCGCGGGAGCGGGAGCCACGTCGGAGGCGCTCATGTCCCGTCCTGCGCCGGAAGTCCCATGCCGTCCTGCAAGCGCTGCACGGCCTTGCCCAGCTTGGGCCCCAGGCTCATGAAGTGGACGTCCTCGATGGTGGTCAGCTTCCAGCCCTTCACCTGGGACAGACCGGGGACCTGCCGAAGCCCCGCCTCACCTCCGACGGCCTGCAGCGTGCCGCCGGGAAGCAGGATGATGTCGGGCGCCGCGCCCACCACCGCCTCGGCCGTGAGCGGCCGGTGGCCGGTGTAGTCCGTTACGGCATTCACGCCACCCGCCAGCCGGATGAGCTCATCGGTGGCCGTGTCCTTGCCCGCGACCATGAGGGCGTTGGCGCCCCGGGCATACAGCGCGAGGATGCGCTTGGGCTTCGCCTGCTTCGCCGACGCGGACCGAGCCGCGGCGCGCTTCAGGTCCGACTCCAGCTCCGCGACGAGCGCCTCACCCTCGGACACCCGGCCCAGCTTCGTCGCGAGCGTCCGGATGCGTCGCCGGGCCTCGTCCAGCGTGGGCTGGTTGGACAGGACGACGACCTCCATGCCCGCCGTGCGGAGCTGCTCGAGAACGCCAGGAGGTCCCGCCTCCTCCGTCGCCAGCAGCCAAGACGCGCCGAGCGCGAGCAGGGGCTCCGCGGCCAGCGCGCGCTGATAGCCCACCTTCGGACGGCTCCGCGCCACGGGCAGCGCCAGGCTGGTGTCGTCGACGCCCACCACCTGCGCGCCCGCGCCCAGCGCGAACACCGTCTCCGTGACAGCGGGCCCCACCGTCACCAGCTTCGGCGCGGCGGCGGCCGGTGCCGTCTTCGCAGCGGCGGGTGCCGGAGCCGTCTTCGGAGCAACGGGGGCGGCCGGCGCGGCGGGCGTCGAGGCCAGCGCGGCCTGCGACATCAGCAACGCAGCCAGGAGCACGGTGACGCGCTTCATGACGCCACTCCGGTCGCGGGCAGCGCGGCGATGAGCTCCTCCATCAGCGCCCGCCATTCAGGCTGCTCGGGGATGCCGGGCTTCCGCTTGCCGAAGAGCAGCGCGATGTTCTCACCGGCCGCGTCGAACAGCTCCAGCGAGGTGACGACGCCATCACGCGTGGGCTTGCGGACGACCCAGGCCGTGTGGACGTGGTCCGTGCGCAGGTGCAGGTTGAAGCTCGGGTCCAGCACGTTCATCCACGGGCCCATGGCGCGCACGGTGTGCACCGGGCCGGTGTGAATCTGGATGGCGCCGGGGTTGCCTACGAACACCATGATGGGCAGACCCGAGGCCGCCACCTTCTCCAGCACCCACGTCAGCGAGGCCGGCGCCACGGGCGTCGTCAGCTCGCTGCCCACCAACCGGAGCGCCTGCGTCCGCGCCACCTTGAAGCGACGCAACAGCGGGAAGAAGTCATGCGTGTCCTGGAGCCCGCGCCAGCCGGACACCAGGCCCTCCACGTCGATGTCACCATCCGGCTTGGGAACCTCCGGAGCCGCGGCCGCCTCCACCGGCACCGCGCGCGACTGCTCCGCGTGGGTGTAGTCCTCCACCAGGCGCTCGTACGCGCCGACGCCGGACTCGTCCTCCAGGTAGATTTTGTGGACGGCCATGCCCGTGCCGTCGAAGAAGTGCAGGCTGCGCCGTGTGCCCTCCGGACGGGCCTCACGGAACGCGAAGCCGAAGCGCCAGCGCGTGAGGAACAGCCGCAGGTCGATGTTCTCGTCCAGCACCAGCGCGACGGAGCCATTCACCTCGACGTTGCGATACAGGCCGCGCTTCTCATGCACCGCGCTCTCGTTGCGCGTGAGCGTCATCACCTTGCCCAGCGCATCCAGGCGAGGCAGCAACGTGTCGAGGCGCAGGTCCAACCGGACGACGTCTTCACCCACACCCGTGGCGAGCAACTGCGCCTCGCTCACGCCAAGTTGTTCGGCCGCATCACGGATACGCGTGCGCGGCTGGGCCTCGAGCAGCGACTGCCAGCGCTGACGGAGGGCGGTGGGCTCGGAGGAAGACGCCGTGGGAGCAGGTTGGGAAATCATTGGCAGACACCAGGGGAGAGGAGGACTTCGACTTCAGTGAGACACTTCGAAAGGGGAGCTGCTGGGAGAGACGCCGTCCTGGAGCGCGCCACCGGAGACGGGCGCCGTCACCTTCGTCCAGCGCAGCTTGAGCATCGCGGGCGTGCCGGCGTCGTCGTAGTAGGACAGCATCTCCACCTTGAAGTACGCCCGCGAGTCGGAGCGCACGACGTACACCTGCGCGCGCGGCGACAGCTTGTGCGTCGTCACGTCATAGGCGTACCAGCCGCCGTTGGCCTGGAAGACAGTGTCCGGGTCCGAGCCCTCGTCATCTCCGTCAGCCGCGTCGACCGCGAAGCCGCTCACGGGCGCCTGCGTGAGCTGGAGGAAGTCCTGCGAGGGCAGCACCGCCACCTCCACGCCGCCCGTGCCATTCACGCCACCGCGCGAGCGGATGCCGAAGCGCTGGAAGGACAGGTCCCAGACAGCGTCCTCGCTCGCGCTCACCTGCAGGCCGGTGTCCAAATCCAGGCCCACCCATGCCTCCTTGCTCGTGGCGTCGACGACGGTGGTGATGGAGCCGTCCGTGTTGCCCACGTGGCGCACGTGCGTGCCGTTGGCCGGCACCTCGACGCCCGGCTGCTCCGGCGTGTTGTCATCGTCGTCCCCAGGCGTGGGGACCAGGTCGTCACCGCAGGCGGACAGCAGGCCGGACAGGCACAGGACCGCGGCGGTACGGCCGAAACGGGACACGGAGAAGAAGGTGGGGCGGGACATTCGGGCTCCTTGAGCTTTGAGTGATGACTCACAGCCGGAACGAGACGCCGGCCTGGAAGGTGCGGGGCGGAATGGGCAGGTCCGTGGGGTTGCCCGCGTCCGCGAGGTTGGAGCCCAGCACGAAGAACTGGAGCGACTCACGCGCCCTCCAAGCGATTCGGGCATCCACCGTGACATAGGCTTCGGACTGGTAGGGATTGGCGACACCGTCACCGTCCGTATCCGGATAGAAGGGCCGCTTGCCGACGAGCGCCGCGCGGACCCACGTCTCCAGGCCCCACTCGCGGTGACGCCACGTGGCCTGCGCGGTGAGCCGATGGAGCGCCTGGCCTTCCAGCGCCCGGTCCAGTTCCTCGTCATGTCCGTCAGTGAGCGTGTAGGCCACCTCGCCGGACAGGCGCCACGGGAAGCGCTGACGCAGGCCCAGCTCGCCGCCCCGCACGCGCGCACGCGCCACGTTGGTGTACGTGAAGAGCTGCTGCGCCCCACCCTGCTCCAGCGTGGAGGCAATCATGTCGCGCAGCGAGTGCTGATACGCGCTCACCCAGATGAGGGACGCATCCGATGGCCGCACCTCCGTGGACAGGCTGAAGCTGCGCGAGCGCTCCGGCTTCAAGTCCGGGTTGCCGCGCACCGCGTAGCCGACGGTGGGGTTCTCGAAGTCGAGCAGCAGCTCCTGGAAGCCCGGCGCCCGGAAGCCCCAGCCGTAGCTGCCGCGCACGGTGAGCCATGACAGGGGGTCAATCTTCGCCGCGAGCCGGGGCGTGACGGCCGTGCCGAACTGCGTGTCCACATCCAGGCGCGCGCCAGGGACCACCACGAGCTTGGGGCCCGTCGCCAGCGTCCAGCTGTCCTGCGCGTACAGCGACGCGCGGCCCCGGTCTCCGCCGCCCGTCTCCAGGCGGTCCGCCACCAGCCACTCGCCCAGGAACTCCGCGCCGACGACGAACGCGTGACGCTCGCCCACGCGCGCGTCGAGCTGCGTGCCCAGTCGGCCCTGCTGCTCGCGCGTGTCCTCCACCGTGTCCAGCGCGGAGGCGCGGCGCTGGTCTCTCAGGTAGCGGCGCTGGAAGTGGGTATAGGCGCCCTCCACCCGCAGCGTCGCGTCGCTGCTCAACTTCCACGACGGCGCCAGGCGCGAGGTGATGGAGGTGTCGCGGCTCGCCCGGTCGAACACCGCGCCCGCGACCCCCATGTCCACGCCGCGCTGGGTGCGTCGCGAGAAGCCGGCGGAGCCCTCCAGCGACAGCGGCCCTTCGCCCTTCAGGTCTCCGCTGGCGGAGACGTCGAAGCCCTCCAGGCTGCTGCCCGTGGTGCCCACGTCGGCGGTGTCCAGGTCATAGGACGCGCGGCGCTGCAGGCCACCGCTGAGCCGAAGGCCCCAGCCGTCGCCCCGCGCCTCGCCCGTCGCGTCCAGGTCCAGCCGCTCCAGCGCGCCGTAGGCCGCGCGCAGCTCGCCACCGAGCGGCTTGCGCGCCCGGCGCGTGATGAAGTTCACCACGCCGCCCACCGCGTCACTGCCGTAGAGCACCGACGACGGGCCCTTGACGATCTCCACCTGCTCCACGTCCTCGAGCGACAGCCGGGACAGGTCCACGCTGCCCGCGACACGACCCGCGACGCGCTCTCCGTCCACCAGCACCAGCACGTACTCGGGACCCAGGCCCTGCACCTGGAGCGACGCTCCGGCGAAGGTCTGCACCACTTCCAATCCGGGATGCGCGGCGAGCAACTCCGACGCGTCCCGAGCGCCGCTCGCGACGATGTCCGCGCGGGTGATGACCTCGGTGGCCACGGGCGTCTCGCCCAGGCGCTCCTGCGTGCGCGACGCCGTCACCACCGTGCGCGCCACCGGGACGTCATCCTGCTCGGCGGGTGTCGAAGATGCCGAGGTCGTCGAGGCCCCTGGACCCGCGACGACCTCGGCCTGCTTCGACACTTTCTCCTCGGCCTCGGAGTCGCTCGGCGCGGCGGAGACGGGCTCCACCGGGACGGCTGCTCGCGAAGCCTCGGAGTCGCTCGTCACGGAGGAGTCGGACTCCGCCGCGACGGGCACTGCTTCATTCGGGGACGCATTCGACGAAGGAGCTGGCTGCTCCGCCTGGGGCGACGCGCGGCCCCACGCCACCTGAGGGGCGGCACAGGCCAGCACGAGGAGACACCAACTCCCACGCATTCCACGTCCTCCGACACACGGTCGGTGGGACTCCTCTTCTGTGGAGTCCCCGCGGGGCGCTGGGCTCAAGGGCCTCTGGCCTCAGTCAACTCTCGACACCCCCGGGCCGTGCCACACCCGGGTGCTCCCATCCGCTCAGCCCTGCGCGCCCGGCGCGCTCCCATCTCCCGGCGGCCGCTCCAGCGGCACCACCCGCGTGCGGTGGCAACGACGGCACTTCAGCTCCACGCCCTCCGGCACCAACCTCGCCAGCAGACTCCCGCACAGACACCGCAGCTCGTCCGCTTCACCGCCCTGCTGGCATCCGTCGCGCATCACCACTCCGCTGTCTGAAACGCGACGGACGATATTGATACTCATTATCAAAGTCAACCCGTACAGACGAGCAGTGTCCTGCGGTGTACAGGGGTGGCCCGGAAGCGGACTGTCAGTGGACCTTGAGGCGGACGGCGGCTTCACGAGGGACGCGGGGCTTGGGCGTCACCATGCGTGCGATGCCGTAATAGAGCTGGTCCTCGGTGTAGACCTTGCGCACACGTCGGTGCGTCCCCGGGACGTAGGCGGGGCCCGGGCGCTCCAGCCACTGGAGCACGCGCACCTCGCCGGTGAGGGCCAGGGCGGAGAGCAGCTCCGGAGGGCACAGCTTGAGGTAGCGGCGCACGAGCGGGCGCAGCTTCCGGGCGAAGTCCTTGCCGAGCACGGCGTGGCGCCGGCCCGAGTGCAGGGTGCCGTCGAAGCGGCGCGACAGGTGGAAGAGCTCGTGCAGCACCGTCTCCAGGCGGGCCTGGGCGGTGGAGCCCCTGAAGAAGAGGGGCCGCAGGGTGATGCAGTACAGCATGCGCCGGCCGCGGATGCGGATGACGGGCTTGCGGCGCCCCGTGCGGTCCGTGGACTTGCCGCCCCGGAAGCACAGGGGCTTCACGGTGCCACGCGAGGCACGGCGCGCCTCACCCGCGACCACCAGGATGCGGCCCGCCTTCACGTGGGCGAACTCCGGCAGCTTCGTCGCGATGTCCCGGATGAGGGAGCGGACCGTCTTGTTGAAGTTGGGGCGGCGTCGGACCACGAGTGGTGGACAGTCTAGCGGAAAAGCCCTTGGGGGCGGCTTCCGGGGTGCACACAATGTC
Organism: Myxococcus qinghaiensis; assembly: GCF_024198215.1. Lineage (GTDB taxonomy): Bacteria > Myxococcota > Myxococcia > Myxococcales > Myxococcaceae > Myxococcus > Myxococcus qinghaiensis. The sequence goes on along the minus strand of NZ_JAKCFA010000004.1, from coordinate 213,021 downwards.
TAGCGTGATGCGCTCGACTTCGCCCGTCGTCCAGCTTGCCGCACTGCTCATGGTGGGGCTGGGGTGTGCCTCGTCCCCCACCCGGCCGGCTGGTTCCGCCACCCTCACCTCACAGGACACGTCCGTGGTGTCGCAGGGGCTCACAGAGGCCACCCTGCGCTACAGCGCCCAGGTGGCCAGCGCCGCGCCCGGCGTGGTGGAGCGCGCCGACTACGAGCTGGTCTCCGAGGGGAAGGTGCTGAAGAAGGGCACCATGAAACTGGAGACGCGGCTTGAGCCCGGCACTCCGGGGGACGTGTCTTTTGAAGAGCGCGCGGCCTACGTACAGAGCGCGGAGGACCTGGCGCGGCTGAGCGCGCAGGGCGGCACGGTGCTGCTGGCGTTGCGCGGGGTGCTGGTGGTGCGCTCGGGGGACTCCGAGGAGCAGGTGCCCTTCGCCGCGAGTCGCGCGGTGCGCGTGCCCCGGCTGCCGACGATTGTGGTGGAGGAGCTGGATGGGGCGCGCTACTCCGCCGAAGAGGTGCAGCTCAACCTCCGGCTGGGTATCCAGAACCCCAACCCCTTCCCCCTGAAGCTCAGCGGGCTGACGTGGCAGATGGCGGTGGCGGGCAAGGCGCTGGACAGCGGGACGCTGGCGCAGTCGGACAGCGTGGATGCGTCCGCCACGGGGGTGTACCCGGTGGAGGTGGCGGTGACGAAGGACTCGTGGGGCCCGGAGGTGAAGGCGCTCATTTCGCGCGGAGTCCTGCCCTACGGGGTGACAGGAGAGCTGACCGGTCCACTGATGCGGGTGCCGTATTCACTCACGGGCGAGGTGAAGCTGAACGTGTCCCGGTAGAGTGCGCGGTGCGTGCCCATCTACCTGTTGAGTGACGAGCACCCGGAGCTGTTCCCGCCTCCGGAGCGCGCTGACAAGAGCGGATTGCTCGCCGTGGGCGGGGACCTGAGCCCGGAGCGGCTCCTGGCCGCGTACTCGCGCGGCATCTTCCCGTGGTTCAGCGAGGGGGACCCCATCCTCTGGCACTCGCCGGACCCGCGCTTCGTGCTGACGCCGGACACGCTGCACGTGGGCCGCAGCCTGCGCAAGACGATGGCGCGGGGCGAGTACGAGGTGCGCTACGACACGGCCTTCGCGCGCGTCATCACCGAGTGTGGCCGCGTGACGCGTCCCGGGCAGAACGGGACGTGGATTACGGACGAGATGCTGGCGGCCTACGTCGAGCTGCACGAGCGCGGCTTCGCGCACTCGGTGGAGGCGTGGCAGGGCGGCGAATTGAAGGGCGGGCTGTACGGCGTATCGCTGGGCGCGGCGTTCTTCGGTGAGAGCATGTTCGCGCTCGCGCCGGATGCATCGAAGGTGGCGTTCGTGTCGTCGGTGGAGCGCTTCAAGGAGTGGGGCTTCCAGCTCGTGGACTGCCAGGTGGAGACCGAGCACCTGGCGAGGTTCGGCGCGGAGTCATGGCCGAGGAAGCGCTTCCTCGCCGCGCTCCACAAGGCCCTGCGCGAGCCGACCCGGCAGGGGAAGTGGACGGAAGCTCCCGCGCGGTGACGCGCGGGGACCTCAGTCAGTCACGGCCCACAGCTCCACCGTGCCATCCCCCCGCCCCCAGGCCACGAGTCGGCCATTGGGTGAGAAGACCGCATCGCTCGTCTGCAGGTCATCGCCGTCGCTGGAGCGGAACAACTCCTCGCCGGTATCGAAGCGATGGACACCGAAGCCTCGGCCATCACGGGAGGCCGCGAGCAGGTCGCCCTGGGGATTGAAGCTCAGGTTGCATGCGTAGCCCCGGAAGCCAGGAAGCGTCTTCACCCGCCGATGCTCGCCCACGTGCACCACGGCGACATCCTCCGTGATGCCACCCACGACGAGAAGCGGCTCCGTCGGATGGAAGGCGAGGCTCCACGTCGTGGGCGCATCGACGGACAGCGCCACGGGGCGTGCCCCTTCGGCGATATCCCAGAGCCAGAGGTTCGTTCCCCGTCCGTCATCCGAAGTGAAGGTCGCCGCGGCGAAGCGCCCGTCCGGCGACAGCGCACACGCCGTCACGGACACGCCCCCGTCCAGCGGTGCGAGTTCGCAGTGAAGACGCCAGGACTTCAAGTCCCACACCAGAGGCGCATCGCCTTCCAACGGAATCAGCAGCGCCCGCTCCCCGCCCGCAGACATGGCGAACCGGATCATCGCATGAGTCAGGTGCTGCTCACGCACCAGCGCCCCGTCCTTCGTGGAGAGGGTCACCAGCCTCGGCCGCCACAGCCCCGAAATCGAGAGGTTCGCGGGCCCTACCGTCAGGATGCGCTCGGCGTCGAGCAGCATCGCTGCTCCCCCTTCGAACTGCTGCTCGTGGAGATGCAGCAGCCCCTCCGACGACGTCTCCACGTCCCACCACCGCAGCGGCGTTCCTCCGTTGCTCAGCGCGAGGAGCACGGCGCTCCCCGGTTCGAAAGCGAGCTTCTGGCCCGAGGTGTGCGACGGGAGCGAGGGACGGAGTTGCCCTACCTGCGTCAACCGCGAGGCATTGTCCGCGGTGATGCGCTGGAATCGAGAGTCCATGATGGAGCCGACCGAAGGCGGCGCCATCCCTGCCTGACATGGCCCGTGAAAATCGACCTCAGCGCTTCACCTTGCACGGAGACAGTGTGCGCCTGGTGAGAATCAAGTCCTCTTCCGTCGGACTCCCATAGCGCACCGCCTTCGGCGCGGCCTTCGGCTTCGCGGCCTCGTGCATGTAGAGCGAGCCCAGGTCCCGACTGAGCACGAACCTCAGCCCCGAGCTGTCATGCAGGCCACCGAAGAACTGCGTCCCACCATTGCGCAGCAGCGCCGGGGTGAGCGAGCCCGGCGGACGGTAGAGCAGCAACGAGAGGTCCTCGGTGGGCCAGTCGCACGGGTCCTTCTTCCCCTTGCGCTCCATCCACGACACCGTGAAGTCGCCCACCGTGGTGGTGTCATCCCAGCTCGTGCCAATGCGCTCCCACAGCCGCAGGCACTCCGGCGACTCGCAGTCGCGCGCAGGGATGAACTCCAGCACATCGGGCGGCAGGCCTTCTCCGTCCTTGCCCGTCTCGCGCTCGGTGGGCCGGCGCAGCTTGCACCCCGTGGGCTCGTCCTTCTGCCGCAGCGCCACCGGCGTACCGGACAGGCGCCCGGGCGGCAGCACGTCGCAGTCCACTTCAATCTCCGCCATGAGGAACGTCTTGCGGTCCGCGTCCGTCGCCCCCATCCGCACCGCCCACCAGTGGACGGGCAGCGCGCGACAGGCTGGCGCGTCCGCCTTGCCGAACACCCACAGCGGGAGGGTCGGGTCCGGCGCACCGTACCTTCGCGACTCCTCCTCCGGCACCCGCTTCACCCCGGAGCGCTCCCGCTCGCGGCCCTTGAAGAAGGTGTCCTTCGACTCGGGGATGATGGCCTGGTGCACCAGCCAGCCCGAGCCCTCCATGCCCACCTGCGCGCGCGGCGTGAAGGGCACCAGGTCCGGGCGCTTCGGACAGCCCCGCTCCGGCTCGGTGGGCGCGGTGAGCGACGCCTCACCATCATCGAACTGGGCACTCGCCCCCAGCGGCGCGAGCAGCAACAGGCCCAGCACCAGTGAAGTCGACCGCATCGAGAATCGCATCGGCTCCTCCAGAAGACCCCAGCGACATGACGCACCCGCACGTCACGGCCGGTCCGGAAACTTCGCGCCGTCATACCTCATGCCGGCCTCCTCACGGCACACCCTGAAGCGTCTCCAGCGTCGACCCTTCCCACACGGGCACGCCCACCCCCGCGCGGACACGACAGGCGAAGTCCCGGCCATCGCGATATGACCACCCCGACATCCCACCGATGCGAACACACTCCACTCACATCAGGATGAGCTCCATGCGTGCCCTGTTGATGCTGGCTGCGGTGACACTGGCCCTGACGGCCTGCAGTGACGACAAGCCACCACCGACTCCAGAGCCCTCGGGCGGCTCGGATGAGGGCGACTGGCAGGACACGGGCGCCTTCGCCGCGTGCACGGTGGACACGGCCTCGAATGCCTGCGGCAGCCTGGGCAGCTTCAACGCGAGCGCCTGCTCTCCTGGAGAGCTCGCGACGCTGGAGCTGGAGGGCGTCTACACCCTGCACGTCCGCGCGAGGAACCCGCGCTACGGCAACACCTACAACTTCTCGTCCCAGTCCATGCGGCTGGCCTCCACCGGCACCCAGTACGCAGGGGGCCTGACGCTGGACACGCGACAAGTGGGCGCGGGCGGCAACGTCTTCGTCTCCGGCTCGCGCACGGAAGGCACCAACGGCGTGCGTCGCCGCTCCTTCCTCGGCTGCCAGTCGCCCGAACCCGGACGGCTGCAAGGCTGCTACGTGGAATGTCTCAACGGACGCGTGGAGGGTGAAGGCACCTTCGACGCGATGAAGGTCACCGCCCGCGTGGACGAGCCGGAGTCCTCCGGCCTGGAGCGGGTGTCCGAGACGGCCGTGACGGGCCTGCCCGTGGACGTGTACGTCACGCTCGGACACGCCTACGTCGTCTCGCTCGGCGGCGGCCTCTTCGTCTATGACGTGAGCAACCCGAGCCAGCCCGTGCTGACGGAGCAAATCCGGCGCACCAATGACACGTACTGGAACGGCGTCTGGGCCCACGGCAACGCGCTCTATGTGGCCAGCGGCGTGCGCGGCGTCATCGTCTTCGACCTGACCGACCCCGCCCATCCCGTGGAGGTGTTCGCCACGGGCGGCTCGCGCACCAACGTGCACACCGTGTTCGTGAGCGAGAACACGCTGTTCGCCGCCTCGCCCGCGCCCACCGGCGAGGTGCTCCTCTATGACGTCACCCAGCCCCTGTCTCCGGAGCTGAAGGGCACCTTCCAGGCCGCGGGCTTCGACGCCGCGAGCTCCTACGGGCCGCACGACATGTTCGCCTTCGAGGGGCGGCTCTACGTCAACTTCTGGCGCGCCGGCTATGTCATCGGCGCGCTGGAGCCGAGCGGGACGCCCCGGCAGCTCGGCTCCTACCGCTACGCGCACTCCACCAGCCACGCCAGCGCCGTCGCGCGCTACGGCGACCGCATCATCGCCTTCGAGGGCGGCGAGGACTGGGGCGCGCACCTGCGCGTGCTCGACGTGACGGACCCGGCCTCCGTGAAGCTCATCGGCGAGCACCGGATGCGCGACTACGTCTCCATCCACAACATGGTGCTGTCCGGGACGAAGCTCTACGTCGCCTGGTACCACGAGGGCGTGCGCGTGCTGGACGTCTCCACCCCGGAGAGCCCGCGCGAGGTGGCCCACTACAACACCTTCCGGCCGGACGACGCGGGACGCGGCGAGAGCTTCTACGACGGCGCCATCGGCATCCGCGTGCCGGGCGATGGCTTCATCTACACGGTGGACACGTCGCGCGGCCTCATCATCCTGCGCGAGACGACGCCCTAGCCTCCGCGCTTCTTGCGCGGCGGCTTCTTCGGAGGCGGGGAGAGGATCTCCACCTCCACCGGCGGCTCCACCTGGACGGCGGGGCCCGCGTCCGGCACGGCGGCCGGAGGCTCCGAGGCCTTCAGCTCCACCCGGTCCTCCAGCGGCACGCGGCCCACGGAGCGGCGGAACAGCTCCCACAGCGCCCGGCGCCAGTCCTCGCGGCTCGCGGTGCCCGTCATCACCAGGCCCGCGCCGCTGTAGCTCGCCTCCAGGCCCAGCGGCTGGAGCGCGGCGACGACCGAGGCGAGCTGCTCCTGGAGCGCCGGAACATCGAAGGTCAGCTCCAGCTCGCGCGCCACGTACGCGTCCGTGCGCAGCACCTCCAGCAGCGCGGCGCGGCACGCGGCGTCCTTCACCGTGGCCGTGAGCGAGCGCTCCGCGCCCTGCGTGGCCTTCAGGTCCGGGCACGCCTTGCGCGCGGAGGCCAGCCTGGGCGCGACGTCCTCGGCGGGCGGATTTCCCACCGTGAGGCGCCACACCGCGAAGCGCCCCTCCGCGAACAGGAGGAGGAGCGTGCGCCCTTCCTTCTGACCGGTGAGCAACAGTTCGTTGGTGCCCGGGAGCACCTCGGCGCTGGCGATGGAGGCGTCCTCCACCTCCACCCACTCCACGGCCGCCAGCTTCTGGAAGCGCTCCTTGCCCGCCTCCAAGGGGAGGACCAGGTCCACCGGCCACGCGCCAGCGACGGCGGGCACGAGGAGGGCCAGGAGTGCTCCAAGGGAATACATGCGAGCGGGCATCAGGGCTCCGGCGGGGTGGAACGGACCCTTAGCACGGGTTAAGAACGGGCCTCTATGCCTACCTGGGCCCTCTGGGTCGCCTGCCTGGCGCTGTGCTTCGTCAGGTCTCTGGTCGCCGCGGCGGAGTCCGCGCTTTACGGAACCTCCGACCTGCGCGCCCAGGAGCTGGCGGAGCAGCATCCGGGCGCGTCGAGCCGCCGCGTCCTGCGCCACAAGACGGAGCGCGAGGCCACCGCCACCGCGCTGCGGCTGGGCACGCTGCTGAGCGGCTTCCTCGCCGCGGCCATCGGCGCCTTCGTCCCGCCGCGCATGCTGGATTTGACGCGCTACGGTGAGGCCGCCTGGTTGCCGGTGGCCACCGTCGCCGCGGGCGCGCTGTTCGTCGGCGTGCTGGCCAGCCTCATGGAAGTCACCATGCGCGGGCTGGCCAACGCCAACCCGGAGCGTTGGGCGATGCGGTTGTCCGGCGTCGTGGCGCTGCTGGTGGCGGTGCTGTATCCGCCCATGCGCTTCGTGCTGGGCGTGCTCAACCTGGTGGCGCGCACGTTCGGCCGCACCCTGCGCTTCGAGCCCCCGCCTCCGCCGCTGGAGGAGCTGGAGAAGCTCCTGGCCGCGCAGGCCGCGAAGAACGAGGTCGACAAGAGCGCCCCGCAGCTCATCCGCTCCATCTTCGAGCTGTCCGACAAGCGCTGCCGCGACGTCATGGTGCCGCGCACGGAAGTCGTCACGGTGGACAGCACCATCTCCTCCGAGGACCTGCTGCGGCTGCTGGCCGAGGAGAACCACTCGCGCATCCCCGTGTACCGGGACGACGTGGACCACATCATCGGCGTGCTGCACGCGCGCGACATCATCCCGCTGCTCCAGCACCCGGAGCTCATCGTCCTCCAGGACATCATCCGCCCCGCGCACTTCGTGCCGTGGATGAAGCCCATCGGCGACCTGCTGCGCGACATGCAGAAGCGCAAGATTCACATGGCCATCGTCGTCGACGAGTACGGCGGCTTCATGGGAATCGTCACGCTGGAGGACATCCTCCGCGAAATCGTCGGCGACATCGGCGACGAGTTCGAGGTGGAGGAGAAGCAGGTGGAGAAGATGGCCGACGGCAGCTTCATGGTGGACGCCGCCATGGAGGTGGACCGCTTCACCCAGGCCTTCGGCTTCCCGCTGCCCGAGGGCGACTTCGACACGCTGGGCGGCTACCTGTCGTCGCTGGCGGGGCACCTGCCCGACGTGGGCGAGCGCTTCACGTACAACGGCTGGCAGTTCGTCGTCGCCAACAAGGAAGGCGCGCGCATCGACCGCGTGCGCATGGCCCGGCTCAAGAGCGCCACACCCGGCAAGGAGCCCCGCGCCAAGGAGTCTCGCGCGGAGTCCCCCGCCGCCAAGTCCTGAGCGGTACGGCCCGCGTGCCCGGTTGCCTCGCCGCCAGGAGCGGCGCGGGCACCTGCACTTCAGTCGACCGGGCCGTCGAGCGGCGGCACGTGCGTCAGCTTCTGTGAGCCCTGCACCCGGAAGGGCGCGCGCCGCTCCGTGCGCCCGAAGCGCAGCACCACGCCACCGCGCACGCGCACCGGCACCGCCGCCTCTCCGGTGACGGCGGTGACGCGCTCGGCGGCCAGCGGGAAGAGCACGCGCAGCGGAGCGCTCCCATCCGGAGGCAGCGCCGCGTCCACGTGCTGCTGCCCGGCGGCGACGCGCCGTCCCTCCACCCACAGCTCGAAGTCCACCGACGTGAGCGTGGCCGCGTCCGACGAGGGGTTGCGTATCTCAAGGCCCACGTCGAGCACGCCCGAGCCGTCCGCATGGAAGTCCACGCTCAGCGACTCGACCCGCACCGCGTCGTCATACGCGCGCGGCTGGAAGGGCACCGCGCCCAGGCACCCGGAGCCCACGAGGGCGGCCCCCATCAGCACCGCCAACAGCTCGCGACGCGCGCGCATCAGCCGCCCAGCAGGGGCTGGAGCGCCTCCACCGTGAGGGGCCAGCCCGCGCGACGGGACAGCGCCTCCAGCGCCTTGATGAACTCCGCCGCCGTCTGGAAGCGCCGCACCCGGTCCGCGAACAGCGCCTTGCGCACCACCTGCACCGCGTAGTCCGGCAGGTCCGACGTCACCGACGACAAGAGCGGCACCCGCCCGTCGCGCACCCGGTGCATCAGGTCCGACTCGTTGTCCCCGGTGTGCAGCCGCCTGCTGGCGAACAGCTCCCACAGGATGACGCCCACCGCGTACAGGTCCGTGCGCGCATCCACCGCCTGCCCCAGCACCTGCTCGGGGCTCATGTACGGCAGCGTGCCGCGCAGCGCCCCCGCGTCCCCGCGCATCATCCCTTCGACTTCCGCCACGCCGAAGTCCGTCACCTTCACGTCGCCGTTGATGCCCAGCAGCACGTTGGCCGGATTCACATCGCGGTGGACGATGGTGGCGCCGTTCTCCCCCACCTTCGCCCGGTGGATGTAGTCGAGCGCCTTGAGCATGCACCAGGCGATGTAGCAGGCGGACTCGGGCGGCATCGCCGCGCCGGCCTTGAGCAACAGCTCCTGCATGTAGCCGAGCGTCCGGCCACTCACGAGCTCCTGCACCATCAGGTAGTCCGGCCCCGCCTTGAACAGGCGGAACGTCCTGACGATGTGCGCATGTCTCAAGCGCACCGTCAGCTTCGCCTCGTCGACGAAGGCCTTCACATAGGCCGTGTCGCTGCGAAACGACGGATGCAGTCGTTTGATGACGACTTCGTCTGGCTCGCCGGGCGACCGCTGCGTCGTGGACCGGGCTCTCGCCTGGTACACCTCCGCCATGCCGCCGACAGCCAACCGGCCGACTACCTCATAACCACCCAGGTCCGGAGCTTCCGCCACGGCACAAGCCTACTGCGATTTTCTATCCGCACCCATTATTCAGCGACGAGACCTGAATACAGGCTCTCGTACCGGGTGGCGGAGGCATCCCAGGAAAAGTCCTTCTCCATGCCCCGGCGCCGGAAATCCGCGAGTCGAGGCGGGTCCGCGTAGAGGGAGAGGGCCCGGCGGAAGGCGGCCAGGAGGGCGGCCCGGTGGAAGGCCTCGAAGAGGATTCCGTTGCCGTCCAGCCCGCCCTCCACCGTATCCACCAGCCCGCCCGTGGCCCGGACGATGGGCACCGTCCCGTAGCGCAGGGAGTACATCTGATTCAGGCCGCACGGCTCATACCGGCTGGGCATGAGGAAGAAGTCCGCCCCCGCCTCCACCAGATGTGACAGCGCCGGGTCGAAGCCCAGGTGCACGGACACCTGTCCCGGGTAACGGGCCTGCAACGCGCGCATCCCCTCCTCCAGCGGGCCCTCGCCGCTGCCCACGCCCACGAAGCGGATGTCCGCCTGGAGCGCGGAGGGCAGCGCCTCCAAAAGGAGGTCCATGCCCTTCTGCCACGCCAGCCGGCTGACGATGGCGAACACCGGCGCGTCGCCCTCCGGCAGCCCGAAGCGCTGGAGCAACTCGCGCTTGCACACCGCCTTGCCCTCCATCTCCCGGGGATTGAAGCGCGCGGGGAGGAAGGGGTCCGTGGCCGGGTTCCACTCGTGGGTGTCCACGCCGTTGAGGATGCCATGCAGCCGGTGGGCGCGGCGGCGCAGGAGGCCGTCCAGGCCGTAGCCCTGCTCGGGCGTCTGGATTTCACGCGCGTACGTGGGCGACACCGTGGTGAGCGCGTCGGCGAAGACCAGGCCCCCCTTGAGCAGGTTGACGGTGTCGTAGAACTCCAGGCCCCCCTCGGAGGTGAACAAGTCCCAAGGCAGGCCGAGGTCCGCCATCGTGTCCTTGGGGAACTGGCCCTGGTACGCGAGGTTGTGGATGGTGAACACGCTCTTGGCCCGGCCCAGCAGGGTGGCCTGGAAGCCGCGGCGCAGCGCCACCGGGACGAGCCCCGTCTGCCAGTCGTTCGCGTGGATGATGTCCGGCGCGAAACCCAACCGCTGGGCGGCCTGGAGCGCGCCCACGGACAGATAGGCGAAGCGCCGGGGGTTGTCGCCGAACTCGCCGGACGCGTCGCCGTACAGGCCGTGGCGGTTGCCGAAGAAGTGCTCGTTCTCCAGGAAGAGGACCTCCAGCCGCTCCGACACCCGCGCGGAGAGGATGGGGCCGCCCTGCTCTCCGAAGGGGAAGCGCAGCTGGAGCGACTGCCCCGTGGGCGACAGCCTCCCGGCGTCCCGCAGGTCGCGGTAGCGCGGGGTGACGACCTTGACGTCATGGCCCAGCGCGGCGAGCGCGACGGGCAGCGCCCCCGCCACGTCCCCCAGGCCTCCCGTCTTGGAGAACGGCGCCACCTCCGAGGAGATGAAGAGAATCTTCATGTGACAACCATGACGGTTGCACGGGATGAGTCAACCGCGAACGTGCGCGCCCTTTTCCCGTCCCGTATGTTGCGCCCGTGCTGATACCTCCCGACCCCATCCAGCGATTCTCGGACGTCTTCGAGCGAGCCAAGAAGGCCATCCCGGTGGACCCCAACGCGGTGGTGGTGGCCAGCGTGGGCCCCGACGGCCGCCCCAGCGCGCGCGTCGTGCTGCTCAAGGACTTCGATGAGCGCGGCTTCGTGTTCTTCACCAACCACGAGAGCCGCAAGGGCCACGAGCTGCTCGCCCACCCCTTCGCCGCGCTGTGCTTCTACTGGCCGCCCTTGGAGGAGCAGGTCCGCGTGGAGGGCCGCGTGGAGGTCGTCTCCAACGAGGAGGCGGACGGGTACTTCAAGCGCCGCGCGCGCGGCAGCCAGGTGGGCGCGTGGGCCAGCCTCCAGAGCCAGCGCCTGGGCTCGCGCGACGAGCTGGAGACGCGCGTGGAGGCGGTGGAGAAGCAGTACGCCGGGGGCGACGTGCCCCGGCCTCCGCACTGGTCCGGCTTCCGCGTAGTGCCGGACCGCATCGAGTTCTGGCACTCGCGCACCAGCCGCCTGCACGACCGACACCTGTACCTGCGCGGGCCGGATGGCTGGCAGGCACAGATGCTGTATCCGTGACTCGATTCCGCGTGCCGCTACCAGGGCACCTCTTCGCCCTGGTAGTCGAAGAAGCGGCCACTGTGCTCGGCGCGCAGCCCATCGATGATGTTCAGCATGCCACGCACCGAGTCTCCCGGCGGCAGCGGCGCGTCCGGCCCGCCCATGTCCGTCTGCACCCAGCCGGGGTGGAGCAACACGGAGACGATGCCCTGGCCGCGCAAGTCATTGGACAGGTTGCGCACGCCCATGTTCAGCGCGACCTTGGACATCCGATAGGCATACGCGCCGCCCTCGTTGTTCGCGGCCAGCGAGCCCATCCGCGAGGTGACGTGCGCCACCTTTCGAGCCACCCCGCGCAGCAGTGCGGGCAACAGCGCGCTCGTCACCCGCAGGGGGCCCAGCGCGTTGACGGCGAACGTGCGCACCACGTCCGCGTAGTCCACGTCCGTCAGGGCGCACCACAGCCCCGGGACTCCCGCGTTGTTGATGAGCACGTCCACCGGCTCTCCACTCACGGCCGAGGCGAAGGCCCTGACGCTCTTCTCCTCCGCCACGTCGAGCGCGTGGATGCGCAGGCGCCCCGCACTGCCACGCTTCAAAGGCTCCAGCCGCTGCAGTCCCTCCTCGGTGCGCACCCCGGCGTCGACGATGTCGCCGCGCTCGAGGAGCTGGTGGACGAACTCGAAACCAATGCCCCTGCTCGCTCCGGTGATGACGTAGCGCATACCCTTCATTAACGCGCCGAATGCTTGTCCTTGGCAAAACACACAACGTCGACGGTTACTGAGTGCACGCTGGTCACCGGAAAATTTGATTCAGGAGGGACAACCGATGACTGTCGCCGTCGTAGGAGGTGGGATTTCAGGTCTGGTCGTCGCCTGGCGATTGCGCTCACGCGGTAGGGATGCCGTTGTCCTGGAGACATCCTCCCGGCTCGGCGGGGCAGTAGGCACCCGCGAGCAGCAAGGCTTCCTCCTGGAGACGGGCCCCAACAGCTTCCTGGACCGGGAGCCCGCCACGCGAGAGCTGGCATCCGCGCTGAACCTGGAAGGCAGGATTCGAGCGGCGGACCCGGCGGCGAAGCGACGGTATGTCTACACGCGGGGCCGGCTGCGCTCGGTGCCCGCCTCCCCGCCCGCGTTCCTCGGCTCGGACATCCTTCCGCTGGGCGCGAAGCTGCGCGTCGTGGGAGAGCTGTTCAGCGGCCGCGCGGCGACGGGCGTGGACGAGTCCCTGGCGGACTTCGGCCGCAGGCACCTGGGCCGCACCGCGACGCGGGTGCTGCTGGACGCGGTGCAGACGGGCATCTTCGCCGGAGACGTGGAGCGGCTGAGCGTGGGCGCCACGTTTCCGCAGCTCGTGAAGCTGGAGCGGGAGCACCGCAGCCTCATCCTCGGCGCCATTCAAGCGCAGCGCGCCCAGCGCAAGGCCCTGCCCTCGGGCTCGACGCCGAAGCTGAGCGGCGCGCTGAGCACCTTCGAAGGCGGCCTGGGGACACTCATCGACACGCTGGGCGCCTCGCTGGGGGACGCCATTCACCTGGGCGCCACGGTGGAGGGCCTGACACGCGTGGACGGCGGCTGGCGGCTGGCGGTGAGAGAGCAGGGACGGCGGGCGGAGCTGGACGCGAGTCAGGTGGTGCTCGCGGCGCCCGCGTACGTGACGAAGGGGCTGCTGCAGCCGCTGGACGCGGAGCTGGCGGCGCGCGTGGGCGGCATCGAGTACGCGCCGATTGCGGTGGTGCACCTGGGCTTCGACGCGGGGACGACGCCCGCGCCGGACGGCTTCGGCTTCCTCGTGCCTCCGGCCGAGGGGCGACGCCTGCTTGGCGCCATCCACGCCTCCACCGTGTTCCCCTTCCGCGTAGAGGCCGGCCGCGTGCTGTACACGTGCATGGTGGGCGGCGCGAAGCGGCCGGACCTGGTGGGCCTGGACGAGCCCGCGCTGGTGGCGCTGGCGCGCGAGGAGCTGAAGGCGCTCGCGGGTGTCACCGCGACGCCGTCACTCACGCAGGTGTACCGCTGGCCCCGGGGCATCCCCCAGTACACGGTGGGACACCTGGAGCGGATGGCGGCCGTGGACCAGGGGCTCGGCCGCTGGCCCGGGCTCCACCTGACGGGCAACGCCTACAAGGGCGTGGGGCTCAACGACTGCATCCGCAACGGGCTCCAGCTCGCGGACACGCTCGTGGCAGCGGGGCCCTGAGGGCGACTGCTCGAGGCCGGGAAACGACCGTCCAGGGAGGAGCGGACAGCGCGGAGCAAGGGCTACGTCAGACTGGGCAGGCATGCTGCCAAGACTCCGGAGCCCGCAATGCTCACCCTGCCCACGCCCCTCCTCGTCCTCGCGGCCATCCTCCTCTTCCCCGTCGTCCTCGCCGGCAGCATCCTCGTCGATGCCTTCGAGCTGGAGGTGGACGAGCAGCCCGCGCAGTGAGAAGTCCAAGGGTGTAGGCTCCCGCTGGAGCATGTCGGAGAAGCCTGAAGGGTCCATCGTCCGCGCCACGCTGCGGGCCCTCGCGGAGCCCCGCAGGCTCGTGCCCATCCTCCTGGTGTCCGCGCCCCTGGTCGCCGCGCAGACGCGCTTCAGCCACGAGCCGCTCGCGCCCCACCTGGGCGTGCTGATGTGCCTGCTCTTCGTGGGCGTGGCCCCCGTCTCCTACCGCGTCCTCTTCCCGGGCGGCCTGGACTTGAGCCACGGCGGCGTGCGCGTGCTGATGTACGGCACCGTGGGCAGCGGCGTGGTGCTCACCTCCGGCTTCGTGCTGCCGAAGCTCCTGGGCATGGGGACCACCTTCCTGACGCAGCCCACCAACCTCATCGTTTGCAACGCCCTGTTCCTGGTGGGCGGCTGGGGGCTGGGGCGGGACATCGGCTTCGAGGAGTCGCTGGCCAAGGAGCGCGCCCGCGCGGCCCGCTTCGCGCTGGAGGCGGAGCAGGCGCAGCTGCTCGCGCTGCGCAGCCACCTGGACCCGCACTTCCTCTTCAACACACTCAACGCCATCGCCGAGTGGTGCCGCGAGGACGGCGCCGTGGCCGAGGCCGCGGTGCTGCGGCTGTCCACCATGCTGCGCTCGGTGCTCGCCGGCGTGCGCAAGGCGACCTGGCCCCTGTCGGAGGAGCTGGCGCTGATGCGCACCCTCTTCGACCTGCACCTCTTGAGGGACCCGGACCTGTTCCAGCTCACGCTGGACGTGTCCACCGGCGCGGAGAACGTGCAGGTGCCGCCGCTCGTGCTGCTGCCCCTGGCGGAGAACGCGGTGAAGCACGGCCCGGCCGCGGGCCACCGGGGCCTGCTCTCGCTGGGCGTCCGCGTGCGCGAGCAGGACGTGGAGGTGGCGATTGAGAACCCCGGCGCCTCCAAGGGCCCTCGCGAAGGCAGCGCGGGCCTGCCCACCGTGGAGCGCCGCCTGGCCCTCGCCTACGGCGACCGGGCGCACCTGGCGTTGAGCAGCGACCAGGGCCGCACCCGCGTCACCGTCACCCTGCCCCGCTCGGGCCCCTTGCATGGAGTCGTCACGTGAGCCCACCCCTGCGAGTCCTCATCGCGGATGACGAGCTGCTCGCCCGCAAGCGGCTGTCGCGCCTGTTGGGCGCCCTGCCCGACGTGGAGGTGTGCGGCGAGGCCGCGGATGGAGAGGCCGTGCTCGCCGCGGTGCGCGCGGGCGGCGTGGACGTGGTGCTGCTGGACATCCACATGCCGGGCCTCAGTGGACTGGACGCGCTGGCCCTCCTGCCCGAAGGACGCCCGCGCGTGGTGCTGTGCACCGCGCACGCCGAGCACGCCGTGGAGGCCTTCGAGCACGGCGCCGTGGACTACGTGCTCAAGCCCGTGGAGCCCGCGCGCCTGCAGAAGGCCTTGGAGCGCACCCGCGCGCGACTGGAGGCCGACGCCCGCCCGCGTGAAATGACGCCGTCCGCGGAGAAGGCCACGGCGCCGCGCGCGCTGCCCCGGCTGCCCATCCCCACGCGCCAGGGCATCGTCCTGGTGGACCCGGAGACGATTTCCCACGCGTCGCTCGACGACGAGCTGGTGACGGTGTTCACCACGCAGGGCGAGTTCCTCACCGACTTCACCCTCAACGAGCTGGCGGAGAAGCTGCCCGAGGAGCTGTTCCACCGCGTGCACCGCAGGGCGCTGCTCAACCTGCGTCACGTCGCGCGGCTGGAGCCACTGGAGACGGGGGGCTACCTGGCACGCACGGCTCGGGGACACGCGGTGGAGGTCAGCCGCCAGTCCGCTCGGGAGCTGCGCAAGATGCTGGGGTTGCGCCGAGGCGCCGAGGACGAGGGCTGAAGAAGCCCCGCGTGAGGTTTGCCGCGGCGAGCGAGGGCCTCCGTTGCCCCTCCGCCCCGCGCGCGGCCATTCAACCTCTGCTCCCGGCTCACTGCCTGACTCCCACCTTGGAGTCAGCCCTGCTCACGGCGCGCCCAGCTCGCGCCGCGCCTTGAACCGCTACTGCACGCTCACTTCGACCTGCACGTCGCGGCCGTTCACCTTGCGCGTGAAGGTCACGGTGCCACGCTCGGTCCACCGCGGAGAGGTGCCCTTGCCCAGGCTGTAGGCGGACGCGACGCCCAGGTCCTGGTTGAAGCTCATCACGCGGACTTCGCTGTCGCTCGTCTGGGACGTGAAGTAGACGATGATGCGGCGGTCATTCGGCGCCCACTGTACGCCGGTGCTGCTCGCGGGCGTGGGGACGAAGGCCGGGTCATTGGCCTTGGTGCAGTTCGCGTTGGTGACCTGGTCCAGGTCCTTGCCGTTGTGCTTCACGCTCCAGAACGAAGCCAGCCCCGAGCGCTTGTTCGACTGGAACAGGATGCGCTTGCCGTCCGGCGTCCACGACGGGTCCAGGTCGTCATGGCCCGACGTCAGCTTGTCGTCCTTGCCGTTCTTCACGTTGTAGACGTGCAGCTCGGTGCGCGTCACCGCGTCACCCACGTTCCACGAGTCCGGCAGCTTCGCGTAGACGACCTCGCGGCCATCCGGAGACACCGACGGCGCGCCACTGCGCTTCGCCACCAGCGTCGCCTTGCCATCCTGCACCGCGTACAGCGACTGGCTGCCGGTGAGGTAGACGATGATGCGGCGGTCCGCGACGAGCTCTTCCGTCTCCAGGGCGCCGGCCTGCTGCACCACGACGGTGTCCTGCGGGGAAGCGGCCTCCTCCAACTCCGGGGCTCCGCACGCGGCCAGCGCCAGGGAAGAAGCCATCCACATCACGAGCGTCCTACGACGAGCGAGGCTTCGGCCTTCATTCGGATGCATACGGTCCTCTGTGTGAAATTTCCGCTGCTGAGTACGAATAGTGACAAACCAGTCTGACCCGCACTCACGGGTATTTCACGTCAGAAGGCGGGAACAATCCACCGGGTCTCAACTCAGTCGGGATTGACCCGCTGAGTACATGACGAGCCTCTCTTGCAGCGCGTCACCGCGTCACGAACAGGGACGGTACACGCGCTGCGTCGTCACCGAGGACTTCTGAGAGAACCTGGTATGCAGGAGTTGGGAGCGCGAGGCCGGCACGCGCACAGCGGGCGGCCTCATCCAATGTGCGTGCGGGCGTGGTGCAGTAGGACTCGCGCCATTGGTCCTGGAGTGTCTGGGCGAAGCGCGCGCTCATCTGTTCCACCCGCTGCTCCAGCCAGGACTCCGGCGAGGTGAAGTTCGCGCGGCGGGGGGACACGTCGCCCGGGCCAAAGGTGACGTCGTGCTCGTAGGCGGACTCGGAGAGGTGGTCCTGGAGCACCGCCGACATGGGCCCACGCCGGACATCCAGTACGCCCGTGGACGACAAGGTGAGCTGGTGCTCCACCGACAGACGCAGCGCGTGGAACTCGAAGGTGCGAGCTACATCCCTGTAGCGCGTCACTTCGACGGTGAAGTTGCGCGTGTACGTGCGCACCTTGGTCACCTTGCGCGTCTGCTTCTTGCCGTCCTTGTCCGTGTACTCCTCCTCCGTGTCGTAGGGCTCCTCAATCGTCTCCTTGCGCTCCTCGTGGTCGGTGTAGGGGACCTTCTCGTAATAGGGGGCGGTCAGCTCGACGGAGCGGCTGTCGCGGAGCGTGGCGAAGCGGCCGGCCAGCGACAGCTCCGGGCGGGTGCGCGCGGCGGGAGAGAACCAGGGCGAGGACTCGAAGACGTGTGTGAGTCGGGAGCGCAAGAGGTCCATGCGCGCGGCGTCCAGGCCTTGCACGTGGCCCGTCCACGTCGGTGACGCGGTGAGCTCGGGGGCCGGGGGCGGCTCGGGGGCGAACTCGCGCCAGTGACGGCAGTAGCGCGACACCAGCTCCCGCCAGTGGGGCGCGTCCTCCGAGGGCACGTCGCGCAACCGCTGGCAGCCCTCCTTGCCGCTCTGGAGCACCACGGACTCCATCTCGCGGTGGATGACGACCATCTCCTTGTGCGCGAGCAGCGGCCGCTTGCGCACGAGCGTCTCCTCGGCGGTCAGCGCGTTCCCCTGCTTCGCGGGCGCGCCGATGGTGAGGCGCAGGTGCTTGTGCGTGCCCTCCATCTCCTCCAGCAGCGAGCTCTCCAGGCCGCCGTTCAGCTTGGAGTTCCACTGCGCGCGGCGGTCCAGGAAGCGCAGGAGGTCGTCCTCCGCCTTCTCGTCGATGCCCTCCAGCCGATAGCGTCGGGCGTTGCCCAGGAGCTGTCCCAGCGCCTTGCCGCGCAGGCCGTCGCGCTCGTTGACGAGGTCCTTCTCGAAGGGGTTCTTGGTGACCAGGTCGTCGTAGATGGCGGCGGCCTCGACGAACTGGCCGTTGCGAGCCAGCTCGTCCGCGCGACCGCGCAGGGTGGAGCAGGCACTACCGAGGACGACGAGCAGCAACAGAGACGGGAGGAGTCGGAGCATGAGCGCGGAGGCGGGGTGCTCGGCCGCTGACGTGCCGGGCGGGCTGATATTCAACCGCGAACAGGCCTCCTCGCAACGCACAACCCTCCAGACGCCCGCCCGGCGGGTCTCACGCTCCACGCCCTGGAGCCGAGGGCACGCGGGGCGTGGGGCTCCGCGACGAGCCAGCCGCTTCGAGCCTCACGCTTCAGGGCATCGCGCCGAGGCCACGCGGGGCGTGTGCCCCCTCGACGAGCCAGCCACCAGGGGCCTCATGCGCGGCGCGCCCGGGAGACGCTCCAGCAAGAGGAAGCCGCTCCCTCGCCGCTCACTCCGCGGGCCACTCGTGCACGGGCAGCCCGGAGGCGGCGTGCTCCATGTATCGCTCCAGCATCGCCGCCAGCGCGTCCTGGCGCGGCATCTGCGCCTCCAGGCGGGTCAGCATCTGCCTTTGCCAGCGCGCGCCCGTGCGCCGCAGCTCCACGCGCCGGGCGATGATGTCCAGCATCCGGTCCACCTCGTCGGCCTCCACTCCCGCCGACAGGAGCCCTCGCCGCGCCACCGGGATGAGCTGACGCAGCAGATCCACCACGGGCATGACGCGCGGGCTCGGCGCGGACTCGCCCGGCCACAGCAGCTCCGCGTCCAGCCCCCGCCGCGACGCGCGGATGAAGTTGCCCGCCGCATGCGCGAAGGGCAGCGCCGGCAGGAGCGCGTCCATGCGCTCGGCCAGCCCCAGCGTCAGCCCCAACAGGAAGGCGCCGTTGGCCGCCATGTCCACCACCGTGGGGCCCGCGGGCAGCGCGCGCAGCTCGATGCGCAGGTGCCCCGCGTCCTTCGGGTCATAGACGGCGCGATTCCAGGACCACACCGTGCCCTGGTGCAGGCGCAGCTCCTCCAGGCCGGGCACGCCGCCCTCCGCCACGCGCTCCAGCGCGGACTCCTTGCCCACCACCGGCAACAGCGGCGGATGCAGCGCCACCGCCTCCGCGAACAGCTCGTACGCGCCCTCGCGAGCCCACCCGTGGCCGAACGTCACGCGCGCATGAGGCTGGAAGCCTCCCTCGCCCGGCTCGCCCCGGTCATCCATCGCCTGACGGAACAGCGCCACCCGCGTCTCCTCCCAGAGCTTGCGCCCCAGGAACAGCGGCGAGTTCCCGGAGACGGCCAGCGCCGGCGCGGTGGCGAGCTGCGCGGCGTTGTACAGGCGCGCGAAGTCCCTCGGCGCCACGCGCAGGTGGAACTGGAGCGACGTGTTGGCCCCCTCCAGCGTCACGTCCTCCCACGCGAGCTTCAGCGCCTCCTCCTCCCCGCTGATGGCCACCTGGAAGGGGGCCGTGCGCCGCTGGCGGATGGCCGCGTTCAAGGCGTGGTAGCGCGTCTGCGCGGTGAGCGCGTGGGCGCCCAGGTCCGCCACCCGCAGCGTGGGGAGAATGCCGATGGCCGCCACCCGCGCGCCCTGCGTCGCCGCCGCGCGCCGCACCTCTCGCAGCGAGTCCTCGAACTCCGCCTGGAGCGCGGTGAAGGGCCGGCCCGCCAGCGGACCCGGGCTCAGGTTCACCTCCAGGTTGAAGCGGTCCACCTCCAGCGTCACGCGCGGGTCCTTCGTGTTCGCCAGCACCCGCTGGTTCACCGGCAGCGGAAAGCCCATCGAGTCGACGAGGAACAGCTCCAGCTCCGCGCCAATCGTCGTCGGTCCCTCTCCGAAGCCCGGCCGCGCCAGGAGCGCACGCAGCGCCTCCAGGTTCTCCGCGAGCCGCTGCGAGAACCGCGCGTAGTCCTCCGGTAGAAATTCCTCCTGCTCAATCGCGAGCCCCATGGCCGGAGAAGGTGTGCACGGTCGCCCGCACCGTCAGCTCCCACCAGGGGCTTGCCGGGCCGTCCGCCGTGCATACCGGGTGGGAGTCCAGCCCCGGCCCTCGCCCCCGGGTGACACCGGCCCGGGTGTGTTATCTGGAAACCCTGGCCATGCCGTCCGACACGCCCACCAACCTCTACGACTTGACGCGGCCCGCGCTGGGCGCGCTGTTGTCCGACTGGGGCTTCCGACCCCACCACCGCGACGTCTTGTGGACCGGGCTGTACCGCCAGCAGGCGCGCGCGCTCGACGAGGTGGAGGGCCTGCGCCCGGACTTGCGCGACACGCTGCGTGAGCGCACCCGCTTGAGCCACCTGTCCACGCACCACGAGGCCTTCAGCTCCGACGGCCACACCCACAAGCTCCTGCTGCGCCTGGAGGACGGCCAGACGATTGAAACCGTCCTCATGCGTTTCAAGGGACGGGCGACGGTGTGCATCAGCACCCAGGCGGGGTGCGCCATGGGCTGTGTCTTCTGTGCCACGGGACAGATGGGTCTTTCGCGCCACCTCACGCCCGGCGAAATCGTGGGGCAAATCCTCCACGTGCGGCGCATCCTCCGTGAAACCGGCGAGTCGCTGCGCAACGTCGTCCTCATGGGCATGGGCGAGCCCCTGCACAACTACGACAACACCCTGGCCGCGGTGGATGTCCTGGTGGACCCGCTGGGCCTGGCGATGGGGCCGCGCTTCATCACGCTGAGCACGGTGGGAGTGGTGCCCGGCATCCGCCGGCTCGCGGACGAGGACCGGCCCGTGCAGCTCGCCGTCAGCCTCCACGGCGCCACCGACGCGGAGCGCGCCGCGCTGGTGCCCGCCGGACGTCGCTGGCCGCTGGACGAGCTGATGGACGCGTGCCGCTACTACATCGCCCGTCGCAAGCGCCGCATCTTCTTCGAGTGGACGCTCATCGCCGGACGCAACGACACGTCGGAGCACGCGCACACGCTGGGCGCGCTCTTGGGCGGCATGGACGCGCACGTCAACGTCATCCCCCTCAACCCGACGGTGGGCTACAACGGAGACCCGAGCCAGCCCGCATCGGTGCGCGCCTTCCAGGACGTGCTGATGTCGCACGGTGTCCCCAGCACCGTGCGTCAACGCCGGGGCATCGACATCGACGCGGGGTGTGGTCAGCTCAAGTCCACCGTGGAGCGACGCTCCCGCCGTTCACTTCCCACCAGCCCGTGAGCGGGTGGCGGGTTGGGCGCGCGCATGTCAGCCGCCCTCGTTAACGTGCGCCGCCGGCGACCGAGGTCCCGGCCCCACACCTGATTTCGCATTCTTGTGTCGCTGGAGGACACCCGAGAGGTTTCCGCGGGGGGCCTCTTGCACGCTCCATGGCCGTGGGCACATTCTTTCCATCGGCTTCCCAGGGGAGGTGGGCGATGCTTTCCATCCAGGAGCACGCAACGACGGAAGAAGCGAGCAGCGACCTGCTCGACTTCATCCTCCAGCCGTCCAACTGGCTCGCGGCCGTACGTCGGGACTCTGAACCCGCCGTCTGGCCCGGGCAGAACACGCTCTATCAGCGGCGCGTGGGCGCGTTGCGCATCTGCGCATCCGTCGACGTCTCCGACGGGCTGGAGGTCTCACTCCACATCGCGTTCCGCGCGCCGGGCCTCACGCCGGTGAAGGCCGCGGACCACCTGGAGAGCTTCCTCAAGCAGCGGCTGCCGCTGACGCCCAACTCCGAGTGGCAGGTGGAGGTGGACGAGCGCCGGTGGATCCACTTCTCCCGGCGCTACGCGGCCTCGCACCTCACGGCGTGAGCGGGTCCATGCGGTAGTGGCGCAAGGGCTGCGCCACGTTCTTCACCGGCGTCTCCGTGAGCGCGCCGAAGCGCAGGCGCTGGATGAACGGCTCTCGCGAGTCCACCAGCGCCTCCCGCGCGCTCGCCATCACCAGCGTCTCCCGGAAGCCCGCGAGCGACTGGAGTCGCGCGGCTTGGTTCATCCCACTGGAGAAGGCGGTGTACTGCCGGTTGGGGCCGAAGAGGCCGCAGTTGGCGTTCGCCAGGTTGACGCCGACGGCGACGCCCAGGCCCGGCAGCTTCACGCGCTCGCACAGCGCCACCACTTCCTCGCGAGCGCCCAGCGCGGCGGTGAGCGCCTGGATGTCACACGCGGCGCGCACGGCGGCCTGCGCGCGCTCCACGCGGCTGGACTTGAAGAAGGGCGGGCCGAAGAGGCCGATGACGCAGTCGCCCACCATCTTGTCGAACACGCCGCCGTGCTCCCAGATGCTGTCCACGGCGCGCGCGCTCCACTCGTCCACGAAGCGGGCGATGCTGCGCGGGCTGTCGAAGCCGTGCTCGCAGATGCGGGTGAAGCCGTTGATGTCCGCGAAGAGGATGCCGACTTCCTGGTCCTGCGCGCGCAGGTGCTGGGCGTAGTTGGGGTCCTGCAACAGCGCGTCGATGATGGCGTTGGGGAAGAACTGCGACAGGTGGATGCGCTCGCGGTTGTAGTCGAGCAGGCGCTGGCTGAGCGTGGAGGCCAGGACGCGGATGAGGTCCATGGCGTAGGCGGAGAAACCCTCGTCGCAGGAGACGGCGATTTTTCCCAAAGGCTCGCTGGTGGCGGCGCCGGAGATGAGCACCGCCTCCGTGGTGCGGCCGGGGAGCAGCTGGTGCAGCGCTGAGACTTCGGCGGCCAGGAGCCGGTGGCCGTACTGGCGCAGGGCCTTCTCCAGATCCGGGCTGGGCTGCTCGCCGCTCTCGAACTCCAGGTGGCCATGGCGGTACATGCGGTAGTGCAGCACCTGGGCCTGCACCGCGTCGCGATAGAGCAGGAGGAAGGTCGGCAGGCGCACGCGCTGGGCCAGCGTCAGCACGGCCTGGTCCATGCCCACCTCGAACACGGGGTTGGCCAGGTGGGCGTTGCACTGGATGATGAGCTGGTGCTTCTCCGACGCGGTGTGGACCATGCACAGCACGGTGTCGAGCTGCTCGGCGATGGTGTCCAGCACGCGCAGGGCCCGCGCGGCGGCGTCCGGTGACGTGTGGTCGCCCTTGAAGAGCAGCCCGAAGGAGCCCACGCGGTCTCCGGCGACGTCGAGCGGCTGGGTGACGAGGGTGTCCTCTCCCAGGCGGCGGGGGCCGGAGGCGCCTTCCAGCAGGGGGCCGGGGAAGTCCTCGCCCCAGTCGCCCTCGGTCCAGGTCTGCACGCGCAGGTCCTCGTCGCGCGTGGTCAGCGCCACGGCGCGGGCGCCGGTGAGGGCGAGGATGGGCGGGAAGCAGCGGCGGAAGGACTGGGTGAGGTTCTCCCGTTCTCGGAGGCTCTCTTCCAGCAGGTCATCCACGGCGCGCTGAAGGGCGCGCAGCGCCTTGTACTCTTCCAGGCTCAAATCCGTGGACGGCGGTGCTTGCAGAGGATGCGTCATGGGCGCTTTCTACCGCCATGGACGCTGGCTGTCACAGGGCTGGAGTCTGGGGCTGCCCGCCCACCACCTGGCCCCCGGCCACCTCGATGAGCCAGTAGCCCTCGCGGCCGGCCTCGGTGGAGGACCCGGCGCCGAAGATGTGGGGGCGCTCGGTGGTGGCGGGGTGGTGGTAGCGATGGTGGATGTGGCCGTGGAGCACCGCGTAACGAGGGCCTGGGAGCAGGCGCAGCAGGGCCTGGGCGTCTCGCAGGCCGTGGTGCCAGTGGTCCGCCTCTCCCTTGCGGGTCAGCGGGGCGTGGTGGACGACGACGAGCACGGCGCGCCCGTCCAGCCGAGGGTCCTTCAGCAGGGCCTCGAGGCCCGCGAGCTGCGCGTCGCCGATGGTGCCGTAGGACAGGCCCGGGGAGAGAGGGACGCGGGCGGACAGCAGGCCCACCACGGCGGCCTCGGTGCCCACCAGGCGCACGAAGGGAAAGGCGCCTTCGCGGCGATACTCCGGCAGGTCGCTCTCCAGCAGGTGGCCGAAGTGGCTGGCGAAGCGGCCCTTCCGGTGGCTGCCCGGTGTGTAGACGTCGTGGTTGCCGGGGATGATGGTGCAGCGGCGCGGGTCGTCCGCGAGGGCGCCCAGGGCTTCACGGGCCCCCCGGAACTCGCTGTCGAGCGCGTAGGCCGTGAGGTCGCCGGAGAGGATGAAGTGGTCGGCGGCGTGGCGTTGCACTTCGCGGGCGATGGCGGAGAGGGCGTGGGGTGCGCGGGCGTAGCGCTTCGCGCGGCCACCCACGGTGAGCTCCACCAGGGCGACCCAGCGACGCCAGCCGAGCCGGCGCAGGGGGAGCGCGAAGTAGTCGTCGGTGATGTGGACGTCGGAGCAGTGGATGAAGCGCATCGAATCTCCCGCCCGGGCAACGGCCGGCCGGGTGCGGGCATTCTCCCTGGATGCGGATGGAGGGGAAGCGGCTTCTGTGTGCGAGCAGGCGGCCACCGGACATGCGCCATGACAGAAGAATGACGGAGCAATGGAGCCCACGCGACCATCGGCCTGGTCGAAGCCGGGATGATACCTCCATGGTTCAGCCCTTCCTCCGTGCGCTTCGCGGTACGCCCTCCAGCCACTTCCCACGGAGGACAGGGGCAGGGAGGTTCCACCGACTGCTTGTCCTGACGTTGCTCGCATTGTTCGTCCACGCCCCGCGCGCCGAGGCCGAGTCCATTGCACCGCTGACCCTCTGGACCCTGACTCAAGAGGCGGAGCTCGTCGTCTGGGCGGACGTGGAGCGAGTGAGTCCATTGCCACGGGTGGCCTATTCCTCGCCGCAGTTCCCGGACGACAGTGACGTCGCGACACTCAAGGTTCGGGAGACGTGGAAGAGTTCGGCGCCCCCGGGAGAGCGCATCGACGTCCACTTCTCGTCGAACCTCGATTGTCCAGCGCCTGCTCGCTACGAACCCGGCCTCGCGGTCGTCGCGTTCCTGATGAAGCAGCGTGGCCAATGGCACACCGTGGCCTACTCCTATGGGACTCGTTATCCAGAGGGTCCCTCGGAGGCGAAGGCCTTTCGCCGAGTGGTGATGGCGGCGAGAGAGGCACATGCCCTGAGGACGCCGGGCGGGAACGGCAAGGAGACACCCGAGTTCGAAGCGGCACGACGGGACTGGCATGTGCTCGCCGCGCTTCATCCAGCGACGCGCTGGGATGGACTGTATGGGGCGACGCTGGGCCCCGGACTGACCCAAACCCATCGACAGCAACTGGCTCGCGCGTTGGTGGAGCATCCGCCCTTCGACGCGGAGTTGTTGGAGTTTCTCGCCGCCCTGCGCGGGTTCCCCAGCAAAGCCGTCGACAGGAAGGTCGCGAGCATCCTCGATGCGCTCATCACCGAGAAGGAAGCACCCGCTTGGGCAGGGTTCGCGCTCGACCGGCTGCGCGAGAGATATGGAGAGAAGCCGGGATGGCGAAGGCCCTGGTACGAAATCCCCTCAAACGAACTTGATGAATCCAAGGCCGCAAACACCGCTGAAGTGGCGCGGGAATGGCTGGCCTTCAAGAAGCGCCACGGCCTGAAGCCCCGACCTCTTTCGCGTCTCTCACCCCGCCGGGTCCCCGGGCCTGGTGACGCTCCTTCTCCCTAGAGCCAGCCTCTCGGGTCCGTGAAGACCGTCGCGCGAGTGGGGAGGCTGCAACCTGGGCAGGCTCGTGATGAAAGCATGATGCAGCGATGGAGCCCGCATGAGTGACCTCCGGGCGTGAATCGGGATGCTCCTGCTCCCCAGGAGATGCCCCATGCGTGAGCAATCGCCCCTCGCACTTCGAACCGCGTCATCCACACTCGCTACTTCGCAGTGGAGAGCCGCCCGAGCGACAAACCATCTTCTAGTCCTGGCACTGGTCACAGTGTTCAGCCATGCGCCCCAAGCCAGCGCCTCATTTCCTCCTCCGCCGCATACGCTCTGGGAGCTGGCGCACGAAGCCCAGCTCATCGTCTGGGCAGAAGTCGAGAGCGTGAGCGAGCGGCCAAGACTTCTGGAGGGGTTGGGATACGACGCCAGCGTGACCTTGGAGGTTCGTGAAACCTGGAAGGGCTCGGTACGCACCGGAGCGCGCATCGAGACATTCATCTTGTCCGGGGGCCCGTGCGCCACGAATGTCCAGGTAGGGCTTACAGTCGTCGCGCTCCTCAACAAGGAGAATGGCCAATGGTTGCCCACGTGGCCATTCTGTGGGACGCGCTTCCCAGGCAGCGACTCGGATGTGGAAGCCTACCGTCGGGTGATTACAGCGGCCCGGCAGGCACTGGACCGATGGATTCAGGCGCGGCTCGCAGGGGAGGCACCCGACTTCGAGAAGGCGCACTGGGACTGGAGAGTGCTCGCTGCTGTCCATCCAGTGACACGTTGGGATGGCGTGTCCGGTCTGGGCTCCGAAGAGTTCGACGTGGCCCGTTCCTTCTACAACCCGCGAGCTTCACCTGACGACACCGCACGGGTCCAAGGCTATCGCGAGGAACTCGCTCGCGACATCGTCGCGTATCCCTCCTTCGACCTCACGTTCGCGCTGATGCTCAAGCTTCTTCGTGGCCTTCCGAACAAGGACGTCGACCGCGTGGTCGCGAATGTCCTCGAAACGGTCGCCACCGAAAAGCCGCCACCCGACTGGGCCATCATCGCCTTCGACCTTCTGCGCGAGCGCCTCGGTGAGAACCATGGCTCCCGCCCCAGTCGGCTCCATCCCCATGGAAAAAGCAGCGACGCGATTGAGGCAGGAGTCGCCCAGGTCTTCGTGCGCGAATGGCCGGACTTCAAGCAACGTCACGGCCTGAAGCCCCAGCCCATCCAACCTCCAGCGAAGTAGCCCGGCTCCTACTTCTTGCCCGGCCGCTTCAAGAGCCCGCCCAGGCTCTTGCGCGCCTGATTCACCGGGTCCTCGATGCTCTTCGGCACCATTCCGGGGAGCAGGCCCTTCGCGATATCCCCCGGACTCCCCGCGCTCACCTTGGGCGCCTTCAATGTCCCGGTGATGGTGAGCGGCACGGACACCGGCGACTTGATGGGAACCGCGCCTCCCGTGAGGTTCGAGACGAACTCCTTGGACGCATCAATCGTGCCCTTGAGCTCCAGGCGTTGATCCAACCCCACCCGACCATCCAACGTCCCGTTGCCCAAATCCGACTGGAACCCCATGGGCTGCGTGAACGACACCCAGCCGTTCTTGACGCTGAACTTCGCGTTCAAGTCCTTCAACTGCGTGCCCTTCCCCGCCTTCTGCACCGTCCCCGCCGCCCCCTTCTTCCCCAGCGCCGTGAGCCCTTGTGACAAGACCGGCGCCACCGCGCCTCCAAGGTCCGCCGTCGTGAGCACTCCGTTGCTCAGCCGCACGTTCCCGCTCCCCGTGACACCGTTGCGTACCCGCGCCCAGTCCAGGCCACTTCCAGTGAGCAGCAGCTCACCACTCGCGAGGCCCTGCAGCGACGACTGTCCTGACAACGCCTGGAAGGCCTGTGCGGTGTCCATGCCCTGCAGGTTCGCCTTCAGCGTCCACGCGGGCTGCGACTTCGTGAGGTCCACCTTCGTCCCCGTCAGGTCCGCGCGCCCGCCGTACACAGTCGCCCCGCCCTTCTCGATGAGCATCACCCCTTCGTCCAACTTCGCCTGCGCGTCCACGTTCGTCGCCTGGAGATTCCCGTGACGAAGCGTCCCGAGCTTGAGCGTCCCATCCACGTCCACCTTTCCGAGCCGCGCTCGCACGGACGCGGGCAGCGCGGTGGTCTTGGAGCTGGACTCCTTCTTCGGCTCGCTGGGTGGCAACGCACCGAGCAGGTGTTGCAAATCAAGCTCCTTCCCCTCCAACGCGAACCGCACGCGAGCAGGCGCCATCTGCACTGACGCCGTTCCACCCAGGTCCACCCCCGGGCCCGCGAGTGAGAGGCGCGTGAAGTCCACCCTCGTGGCCTTCAGGTGCTCGGGGTCGATGAGCGAGTTGAAGTCGAACGCGCCGCTCGCCGGGTCACCTCGGAGCTTCAGCCCCTTCGCCGCGCCATGGCCCGTGAGGGCGTACTGACCCTGCGGCTTCGTCTTCACCTCCGCGTCGACATCCACCAGTCCGCCCGTGAAGTAGGCAGTCGCCGACGGCGGAAGGAAGTCACGAACCTCGCTCACCGAGAGGTCCCTGGCGCGCAGCTTCATCGTCACCTTGGGCCACGGCTCACCGGGCCCGGGCATGCCGGTGGGCAGCGGGTCCACCTTGAAGTCCGCCTCCACGTTCTGCTTCGAGGCGGCCACCGCCGCTTTCAGCGTGCCCTCGAGTGGCAGGCCAGGCCCCACGTGTTTCAAGTCCGCATCGAGGTCCTGGAGCGCGACCGCGGCCGTGCCTCCCGCCGCCTGCTGGTCCGTCACCTGGACGACGCCATTCTCAATCCGAAGGCGCTCCACGGAGGCCTCTGTCCCGGACTCCTTGCCACCGCCGCTGCTCGGGGTGGCTGGAGCACCTCCGACAGACTCGTAGTTCCACGTCCCATCAGCGCGGCGGACCAGGTTCACCCGAGGCTCCTCCAGCTTCACCGCCCCCACACGCACGTCCTTGCCGAGGCTCCGGATGAGCGGCCAGAGCTGTACGGTGGCCGTCGCGCGTGAAGCCTCCAGGAAGGGCGGCTCGTTCCCTTCGCCCTCGGCCCGGAAGTTCGTCATCGTGGCGCCTGGTTTTGGAAACCACTGGGCGTCGAGCTTCTCGAGAGTCACCTTGTGACCGAGGGCACGGGTGGCGGCCGTCTCCACCTGTCCGCGCAGCCGCTGCGCGAGCCAGGACGGATTCGCCACCACCACGCCGATGACCAGCACCAACGCCATGACCACGACGCCAAGCGCGACCTTCAAGGCGCGGTGGCGAGAGGGGTCCTTCCTGTTCCTTGCATCCTGTTTCATCGCATCCATGACGATGCGCAGTCCCCAGCTCGACGGCGCTCCCCGGCGAGTCGTGCCTCCGATGAACCGCTCCAGCCTCCGCTGAGCGTGGGCGGGACACCTCGGCCGCAGCGTCGCGAACCATGAGGGCGTTCGAGCCGACGGGTCGTGCGCTCCAGGGGCTCCGTACATTGAGGAAACCGCTGGGTACGACCGGGCGGGCTTCGAAAGGGAGTCCTCCGGCGCCGGCCCACCACGACACGAGGAGGCAGGCCATGGAACGACAGGACGGGGACCGGATGAGGTCCACACTCATGAAGGTGACGGCCGTACTCGCCATCATTGGCGCCATCAACTGGGGCCTGATTGGCTTCTTCAACTGGAACCTCGTGAACGCCATCTTCGGTGGCTCCACGCAGGGGCAGGCGAGCGCCCTCGCGCGCCTCATCTACTGCATCGTGGGACTGGCGGGCCTCGCGCTCGCACTCACGTTCCCATGGAGTCGCAAGGAGACGACAACCACCACGGGGAGCCCGATGACAGGCGGGAGGACCATCAGCGGAAGGACCTGACGTCCACGACGAGCCGGGAGCACACGCGCTGCCCTGCAACGGCGGGGCGGAGCGCCGCTCTCGGCTCCGTGATAGGAATTCGGTCGGCTCCTCCCCGCTCCGACCATGACGCGACTCGCGCTCCTGCTCTGCCTCCTCCTGGGTGCCTCTTCCCTCGCCGCGCCCCAGCGCGCGCCGCGGAAGAAGGTGGCCGTGCTGCCCTTCCAGGCCGTCTCCGGAGACGTGCCCGCACGCGCCGGGCCCCGACTCGCCGCGCGGCTCGCCTCGGAAATCCATGGCATGGCGGGACTGGCGCTCGCGGAGCCCGCCGTCGCTCCCGTCCCCGACGCACAAGCGGACGCCCTCACCGCCGCCCAGGCCGCCGTGCAGGAAGCCGTCACCGCGCGAGCGGCCCGTGACTTCACCCGCGCGGAGTCCGCCCTGGGCCGCGCCCTGGACGCCTACGCCGCGAACGCCCCCCACCTCCAGGACGGCGCCGCGCTCGCGGACACGTACGCCCTGCGCGCCGCCGTGCGCTACGCCGTCGGTCGCGATGAAGAAGCCGCGAGCGCGCTCACCCACGCGCTGGCCGTGGCCCCGGGACGCTCGCTGCCCCTGGCCGCCACCTCGCCCCTCTTCGCCCACACCGTCGAGCGCGTCCGCGCGGCCCACGCCACCCAACCTCGCGGCGTCCTGCGCTTCGAGTCCTTTCCCCAGGGCCTCGAGGTCCTCCTCGATGGCGCCTCCGCCGGCACCACGCCCGTCCGCGTCGCGCAGGTGCCGCCCGGCGCGCACCTGTGGCGCGCCACCCTCCCCTCCGGCGAGCCCGTGGGCGGCATCGTGGAGGCCCTCCCCGAGCGCGAAGTCACCACCGCGATTCAGCCCCCCGGCACCGGCGCCTCGGCCTCGCTGGCCCTCGCCCTCTCCGGCAACCAGCTCGACGCCTCCGCGCTCCAGGCCGCCACGACGCTGGGACGCGAGGCGAGCGCGGACCTCGTCGTGTTCGGCACCCTGTCTCGCTCGGGCACGGGGCTCGCGCTCGATGCCTTCGTGTTCGCCCCGGGGGACTCGACGCCTCGCAGGCTGCCGCGCGTCGCGATGGACCTGGAGCTGCTCGATGCCGGGGAGCCCCTGCGTGCGCTCGCGGCGCAGCTCGCCTCTCGCGGCGTGGAAGCGGGACTCCCGGAAGCCGTGCCCCTGTCTCCCACGCCGGGGGCCTCGCGAGTCACGCGCCCCACTCAGACGGTGTACGCCGTCCCCACGTCCGAGCCGGTGAAGCCCGCCGCGCCCGTGCCCACCCGGAGGCCCGTGGACCCCATCCGCAAGCCGCTGGTCCGACCATGAGCGGCTTTCGCGGACGCTTCGCTCCCAGCCCCACCGGGCGCATGCACCTGGGCAACATCCGCAGTGCGTTGCTCGGCTGGCTCCAGGCCCGCGCCGCCGGTGGCCGCTTCCTCCTTCGCATCGAGGACCTGGACCGCGCGCGCTGCAAGCCCCAGTACGTGGATGACTTGATGGAGGACCTGCGCTGGCTCGGCCTCGACTGGGACGAGACGCCCCTGGTCCAGAGTCAGCGCGACGACCTCTACCGCGAGGCGCTCGCCACGCTGGAGAAGGAGGGCCTCGTCTACCCGTGCTTCTGCACCCGGGGCGAGATTGCGCGCGCCGCCAGCGCGCCCCACGGGCTCTCCGAGGAAGGCCCTCGCTACCCCGGCACCTGCGCCCACCTCACCGTGGAACAACGCGCCGA
The DNA here is from genome assembly GCF_024198215.1 of Myxococcus qinghaiensis. Taxonomy (GTDB): domain Bacteria; phylum Myxococcota; class Myxococcia; order Myxococcales; family Myxococcaceae; genus Myxococcus; species Myxococcus qinghaiensis. Next base: position 182,067 of record NZ_JAKCFA010000004.1, on the reverse strand, counting down.
GCGCTCGAAGACGCGAGCCCCCGCGTACCGCTTCCGCGCCCGTCCCGGAGAGGTGCGCTTCATCGACGCGCTGATGGGGCCTTACGCGCAGGACGTGGACGCGGTGGTGGGCGACTTCGTGGTGCGCCGCAATGACGGGGTCGCCAGCTACCAGCTGGCCGTCGTCGTGGACGATGCGGCCACCGGCATCACCCACGTGCTGCGGGGCGATGACCTGCTGTCGTCCACACCCCGCCAGCTCCAGCTCTACACGGCACTGGGTGAGCGAGCGCCCGACTTCCTCCACGTACCACTCGTGCATGGAGAAGACGGCAAGCGCCTCGCCAAGCGCGAGGGTGCCTTCGCGCTCGCGGAGTTGAGGGCGCGCGGACTTGCTCCCGAGCGGGTGCTCGGCCTGCTCGCCGCGTGGAGCGGACTGGGCGATGGGAGCCCCAGGACACTCGACGCGTTGGTGCGAGCGTTCGCGTTGGAAGCCCTTCCCCGCTCGCCCGTCGTCGCGCGCGAGGACGTGCTCATCAAGGCACTCGGCCTGCGGTGAGCCTCTGCCGCCTCCCTCTCACCGAGGGAGCGTCCTTGGGGAGTGGAATCGTCCGTTGCTCGACGATGCCCATGTTTGCCGCGGACCCGAGCACGCCCATCCTGGGTGCTCACCGCGGCAGGAGGCCCGGCCCATGGCAACCACGATTGTGGAGAACGAGAAACCTGGCGTCATCGGCGCCAGCGCGGGAACGCCTTTCAAACTGAGCTGGGGCGCCATTCTCGGCGGTACCGTCGTCGCGCTCGGCGTGCTCATCCTCTTGTACTCGCTGGGCCTCGCGCTCGGCCTGTCCTCGGTGGACCCGAGCAACCCCAGCAGCGCGCGCTCGGCGGGCATCGGCACCGGCATCTGGGGCCTCATCGCCCCGCTCATCGCCCTCTTCATCGGCGGCTTCCTGGCCGCGCGCACCGCGGGCGTGGTGGACAAGGGCGGCGGCGCCATGCACGGCGCGGTGATGTGGGGCCTGACGACGATTGCCGGCGTCGTCCTCATGGGCATGCTGGTGTCGACCATCGTCGGCACCGCGGTCAAGGCGACCACGGGCGTGGTGGGTGCCACCGGCGCGGCCGTGGCGGGCGCGGCCTCCCAGGGTGGGAACGCGGCCCAGGCGTTCGGACTGGATGCCAATGACGCGCTCGGTCCGGTGAACGAGCGGCTCAAGGCCGAGGGCAAGCCGACCATCACCGCCAACCAGCTCGAGGCGGCCACCAAGGACATCGTCACCACCGCCGTGCGCACCGGGAACCTGGACCGCGAGGTGCTCGTCACCTCCATCGCGGAGAACACGCGGCTGTCGCGTGCGGACTCGGAGGACGTCGCCAACCGCGTCCAGACGCAGATTGACGGCGCCAAGGCCAAGGTGGGCCAGGTGGGCGAGCAGGTGCAGCAGGGCGCGCTCCAGGCCGCGGACAAGACGGGGCGCGCCTTCTGGGGCGTCTTCGGCGCGCTGCTGCTGGGGCTCGTCGCCTCGGTGCTCGGCGCGGGGCTGGGCGTGAGCAAGCGCCAGCGCGTCCACGCGGAAGGGGCCATCACCCCGCCGCGCGGCGGAACCACGACGACGCGCCGCGAGGTGTATCCGTAGTAGGGCCCTCGGGCCTCACGGCTCGAAGTCCAGGCCCACCTCTCCCCAGGGGTGGGCCTTTCGTTTGTCATCCCTCGCGCGTGGGCCGCATGCGCTAACGTCGGCTTCGCGATGTGACGAAGGGGTGCCTCGCCGTCCGCTTCCTGGGACCCCGCCATGCGCTCCTTGACGGGGGACCTCGTGAACCGACGTAGCACGTACCTGCTGTGCCTGACGGCGATGGCCACCCTGTCGAGCGGCTGTTTCCTGCGAACCGGCTACATCCTCGAGGAGCTCAACGCGCCCTCGAAGCCCGAGACTCCGCCGCTGCCCACGTCCCTGCGCGAGCGCGTGGGGCGCCTGACGCGCTCGCACCTGGTGGACGCCTACGCCAACCCGACGGAGGTCGCGAAGTGGATGTCCGCCCTCGGGGACTCGTCCGAGGTCATCGCGGAGCAGGTGGAGTGTCTGCACGCGAGCGCGGGAGGCAGCAACTCCGCCTGTTACGACACCTATTTGAAGAAGACCGTGGCGGGGGGACTGTGGGGCCTTCCCGCGACGCCGGGCACCGTGGACCCGACGGCGCCCACGGCCGCCGAGGTCGACGCGCAGCGCTTCATCGGCAACGCGATGGGCATCGCCGCGTCGCTGGCCGCGCTGGGCGACTCGCTCCAGGAGCCGATGAATCCCTTCCTCGTCAAGCAGGGCCTGCGGGAAGGCGCCGAGTCCGCCGCGCAGTACGTGAGCGCCCGTCGCTGGAGTCGCAAGCTGGGGCGCCCGTCCAACGCGGTGGTGCTCAGCGGCGGCGGAGCCAATGGGGCCTTCAGCGCCGGCATCATGTGGCGGCTGCTCGGGCTGATGGAGCAATGCCGGGGCAAGCCCGAGCCGGAGGGGTGCGGGGACGCGCGCATCGACCTGGCGGCGGGCACCAGCACCGGCGCGCTCATCAGCACGATGGTGGACCTGTTCCACACGCCCGGTCAGGAGCAGAAGGCGCGGGACATGCTCCTGGGCAACTACACGTGCTCGGTGGAGTCGGACCTCTACTGCGTCAACTCGACCTGGATCTGGAAGATTGCCTCGGACCTGAAGGGGCTGGTCCGCTTCGATGGGGTGGAGAGCAAGCTGCGCGCCGCCGTCGTCCCCGCGCAGCTCACCAACGGCACGGAGCTGGTGTCCGTTTCGGTGGACTTCAACACGGGGGACGTCTTCGGCGTCAGTGACCAGGACCCGGCGGACTTCCCGCCCACGGCGACGGACGCGCAGCGCGTGGACGGCCTCATCAACGCGGTGGTGGCCTCCATCGTCGAGCCGGTGCTCGCGGAGCCGGTGCCCTGGATTCCCTCGCGCTCGGGGCGCTACCAGGGCACGTTCCTGGATGGTGGGGTGCGCTCGGGGCTGCCGCTGCTGCAGGCCGTGCAGCGCGGCGCGGAGCGGGTGCTCGTCATCTCCACGGGAGGGCTGGAGCCCACGCCCACGCCGCCGCCGGAGCACGCGGTCGGCATGTTGATGCGGACCATCGACCTGTTCGTCGCGCAGCCGCGCGTGGGCGAGGTGCAGCAGGCGGAGCTGGCGGCCGTGGGCCGGCGCTTCGCGGAGTACAACGTCTGCGTGCTGCGGCTGGCGAACGTGGCCGACCCCACCGCGGTGCCGACCTACTGCCGTCGCACGGGCACGGGCTTCGTGCCGACGGAGGCGCGCTCACTCCAGGCCGCCACGAGCATGTGGATGGGGCCGGCGCGCTTCGAGCAGGTGGCGTCGAGCTGGCGCTCCTCGTGGATGTTCCGTCCGGAGTCCGAGCTGGCGACGGCGAGCGGATACGCCTTCTCGCCTCAGGTGATGCGTCCGCTCTTCAAGGACGGCGTGAAGACCTTCCAGCAGCGGTGCACGGAGGTGCTGCGCCTGTTCGAGATTCGCGGCACGCTCGCGCAGGCCGAGTGCGCCCGGCCCGTGGACGAAGTCGTCGCGGAGGCCGAGTCCCACTTCGCGCCCATGGGCCAGTGCACGGACGGCAAGCCCGACCAGCGCTCCTGCGACTGACTCCGGGGCGAAAGCCCCCTCTCTCCATCCATCCTTCACGAGTGCCTATGTCTCGACAGAGCTCCACCACCCGTTGGGTCGCCGTCCCGCTGGTCTGCCTGGGCCTCCTGCTCCTCCTCGCCGCCCTGGCCTACTGGCTCACCCAGCCCGCCTACGTCCCACCTCCGGACGAGCCTCCCCCCGTCGTCGAGGCCCCCGTCCGCCCGGAGCCCACGCCTCCCCCGCGCCGGCCCCCTCCCGTCGTCCCGCCCCCCGCCTTCCCCTCCCCGCAGACCGCCGTGCCCGTCCTCCCCAGCCCCGACCAGCCCGACCTGCGCCGCGTCATCACCACCGAGCCCATCATCGAGTCCGTCGAGGGGGACCTGGGCCCCGAGGACTTCAAAGCCGCCATCAAGGCCGTCACTCCGCTCGTGCAGCAATGTTTCCAGGATGCCGCACAGCGAAACCGGGGCCCACAGGGCGTGAAGATTCGCTTCCTCATCGAGGCCCGGGGAGGGGGCACCGGCGAGATGAGACGAGGAGAGCTGCTGGTGAGCACCATTCCGGACCCGATGGTGCAGGCGTGCGTCCTGGATTCGCTCCTGGACACCGGGTTCCCCACGTCCTCCCGGGGCGGAAACGCCACGGTGGTGTATCCCTTTGAATTCCGCGTACCCCAGGAGGCTGGCCCGTGAGCCCCGGTTCTGCGTAAGGTCCCGAGGCCCCCACGCCCCTCAATGCCCGTCTCCGTCGAACAGCTTGGCCCCCAGGACGCGGATGCCCTGCGGGCGCTGCTTTCGAAGGACCCGGTCCACAACCTCTACCTGCTGGGGTTGCTGGAGGAGTTCGGCATCGCCGCGCGAGGCCGCATCCCCTTCGCCTTCTACGGCCGCTTCGACAACCAGGCCCTCACCGCCGCCGTCTTCGTGGGCGGTGAAGGAGGCCTCGTCATCCCCAGCGCCAGCGACGCCAGCGCCACCAGCGTCATCGCGGACGCGCTCGCCTCCTCGCTGCGCCTGCGCGCCACCGTGGGCGACAAGTCCTCCGTGGACGCGCTCCTGCGCAGCCTGTCCCCCGGCAAGCCCCGCCTGTCGCGCACGCAGCGGCTGTTCTCCGTCTCCGCGGACGACCTGGGGCCCTTCACCAATCCCCTCCTCCGGCTGGCCCGCGAGGAGGACCTGCCCCGGCTGCTCCCCCTGGCCCAGGGCTACGTGCGCGAGGCGCTGGAGAGAGACCCGCTGTCGGAGGACCCGAGCGGCTACGAGGCGCGCGTCGTCCAGCGCGTGCGCCAGCGCCGCACCTACGTGCTGGAGGAGAACAACGAGCTGGTGCTCAAGGTCGACATCGGCAGCCGCTCCCAATACGGCGCGGAGCTGGAGGGCCTGTACACCGTGCCCGCCGAGCGCAAGAAGGGCCACGCCACGCTGTGCCTGGGACAGATTTCCCGGCACCTGCTGTCCTCGCTGCCCCGCTTGACGATGCGCGTGGACGAGCGCGACGAGAGCACCGCGCGCATCGCCCGCAAGGTCGGCTACCTGGCCGGCCGCACGTGGCGCCTGGTGCTGGTGGAGTAGCTCGCGGCCCCAGGTGCGGATGCGGTACGGTCCCCGCCCTCCATGAGCCGTCCCACGCCTTCCCGCCGTCCCCTCTCTGGAGAGGGCCCCGTCATCCTCCACCGCGCCACGGACCCGCGCTGGCTCCCGCTGGCGCTGGAGCACTTCGACGCGGTGCTGGTGGACCACGCCCACTGTGAGAAGAAGGCCGCGGCCAACGCCCTCTCCATGCTCCAGGCGTACCCGGACCTGCCGGGCCTGCCCGCGCAGATGGCTCGGCTGGCGCGGGAGGAGAGCGCGCACCTGGCCCGCGTGCTGGACTTGATGGAGGCGCGCGGGCTGACGCTCACGAAGGACGCGGGGGACCCGTACGCCCAGGGCCTCCAGAAGCTGGTGCGCACGCCCGCGCTGGAGCGCAGGTTGGACCGGCTGCTCGTCGCCGCCGTCATCGAGGCGCGCTCCTGCGAGCGGCTGTCACTGCTCGCCGAAGGCCTCACGGACCCGGCGCTCGCCCGCTTCTACGGAGAGCTGGCCCAGTCCGAGGACGGGCACCAGTCGCTCTTCTTCCGCCTGGCCGTCACCGCCAACGGAGGCGACGAGGCCCCCGTGCGTGAGCGGCTGGAGTGGATGCTCGGCCACGAGGCGCGCGTGCTGGACGAGGTCGGCCTTCGCGCCGCCATCCACTGACACGGACGCCTGGGCCTTCGCCAGGTCGAACGGCCACACCCACGGCACCGCCACCGTCAGCACGCAGAGCAGGAGCGCGGTGAGCGGCGTGCCCAGCCGGAAGAAGTCGGTGAAGCGGTAGTGCCCCGGCCCGTAGACGAGCACGCAGCTGGGCTCCAGCGGGGTGATGAACGAGCAGCTCGCCGCCAGCGTCACGCCCATGGCGAACGGCCGCATGTCCACGCCCAGCTGCGTGGCCGCGTTGAGGGCCACCGGCAGCACCACCAGCGCGGCGGCCTGGTTGGACATGGGCGCGGACAGGATGATGGTGAGCAGCATCAGCGCCACCAGCACCGTGCGCGGCCCGCCGTAGTCACCCAGCTCCGCCACCCGCTGGCCCAGGAACTTCCCCGCGCCGCTCACCTCCATGGCCAGCCCCAGCGCCATCATCGACCCGATGAGCAGCACCACGCGCCAGTCCACCCGGAAGGCCTTGCGCGCGTCCACGCAGCCCGTCGCAATCATCGCCAGCATGCCGGTGAGCCCCGCCACCGACAGCGGCACGATATCCAGCGAGCCCGCCGCCAGCGCCCCCAGGAACAGCGTCACCGCCAGGAGCGCCTTGCCGTAGCGCGGCGGCTGGTAGTCATGGCCGCTCAGCACCACCAGGGCGCCGCCGTCCGCCAGCTCCGCGACCTTCGCCCGCGGGCCTCGCAACAGCAGCACGTCCCCCACCGCCAGCGGCAACAGCGACATGCGCCGCTCGCCGAAGATGCGGCCCAGCAACTGGAGCTTGGTGACGCGCTGGATGCTGGGGTGGCGGTGCAGCGCCAGCGACACCAACCCGAAGCGCTCCACGAAGAGCGCCTCCTTCAGGCTCCGGCCCACCAGCGGGCTGCCCGACGGCACCGAGGCCTCCACCAGCGCGGTGTCCTTGTCGAGCTGCTCCTCGTCCGCCAGCCGCAGATCCGGGCGAATCTCGATGCCCCGCAAGTCTTTCACCCGGAGGATGTCCTCGCGCGTGCCCTCCACCAGGAGCCGCTCGTCCCCGCGCAACACCTCCGTGGGCGTGGCCGACACCGCGCGCCCGTCCCGGAGGATGCCGATGACGCGCAGGCCCAGCCCCTCGGTGATTTCCGCCAGCGGCTTGTCGATGTACGTGGAGCCCGCCGGCAGCACCGCCTCCGTGAGGTAGTCGCGAAGCGTCCACTCCTCCTCGCCGCCCTTCCCCTCGCGCGAGGGCAAGAGGAGCGGCCCCAGCAGCACCACGACGATGATGCCCAGGATGGCCACCGGCAGCCCCACCGGCGCCAGCTCCGCCACGCCGATGCCCCGCATCCCCAGCCGCTCCAGCGCCGCGGACATCACGAGGTTGGTGGACGTGCCGTACAGGAACACCATGCCGCCCAGCATCGACGCGTACGCGAGCGGCAGCAGTACCTTGCTCTTGGGCACCTTGGCCCGGTTCGCCGCGCCAATCGCCACCGGCAGGAACGCCGCCGTCGTCACCGTGTTGGAGATGACGGACGAGAACGTCGCCACCACCACCATCATCGCCATGACGAAGGTCTGGTGGCCGAAGCGCGCGAAGAAGGCCAGCCGCTGCCCGACGAGCTGCACCACGCCCGTGGAGGCCAGCCCCTGCGTCATCGCCAGCAGGGTGAAGATGAAGATGACCGTGTCGTTGCTGAAGCCCTCGAACGCCTGCGCCGGCGTCAGCACGCCCGTCAGCGCCAGCAGGCACACCACCACCAGCGAGCTGACCTCGATGGGGATGGTGTCCAGGGTGAACAACACCAGCGCGACGACGACGATGCCCAGGACGATGGCGATGGTCATAAAACCCGGAGGGCCCCCAACCTGTACCCTCCGGGTGCGAGAAGTGAGTCCCTGCCGCACCGCGTCGTCAACTACTAGATGCCCGGGCGCTGATAAGTGGAATTAGTAGAGCCCTGCCTGGAGGGGCGGTTGACTGCCGGACGCCAGTTGCATTTGGGCGCCCCTTCCAGAAGTTTTGTCGTCTCTCCCGCTGGTAGGGTGCTCGACCTTTTTCACCAGGACCGGGAGTCCCCTCTCTTGAGACAACACAAGGAAACTTCCATGGCTTCAACGCAAGTGGCGGCGGCGGCCTCAGAGGCCCCCACGAAGAACCCCACGCTGCTGGCCTGGGTGGCCGAGATGGCCAAGATGACCCAGCCGGACAACATCGTCTGGTGCGACGGCTCCGAGGAGGAGAAGCAGCGGTTCACGAAGCAGGCCGTGGATGAGGGCATCCTCATCCCGCTGAACCAGGAGAAGCGGCCGGGCTGCTATCTGCACCGCTCCAACCCGAACGACGTGGCGCGCGTGGAGCACCTCACGTTCATCTGTACGCCCAACAAGACGGACGCGGGCCCCACCAACAACTGGATGGAGCCGGAAGAGGCGTACACGAAGCTGGAGCAGCACTTCACCGGCAGCATGAAGGGCCGCACCATGTACGTGGTGCCCTACGCCATGGGCCCCATCGGCAGCCCCTTCACCAAGATTGGCGTGGAGCTGACCGACAGCGTCTACGTGGTGCTCAACATGCGCATCATGGCGCGCATGGGTAAGCAGGCGCTGGACATGCTGGGCGACAGCGACGACTTCAACCGCGGCCTGCACAGCACCGGCGACGTGAATCCGGACCGCCGCTACATCTGCCACTTCCCCCAGGACAACACCATCTGGAGCTTCGGCTCGGGCTATGGCGGCAACGTGCTGCTGGGCAAGAAATGCCTCGCGCTGCGCATCGGCAGCTACCTGGGCCGCGAAGAGGGTTGGCTGGCCGAGCACATGCTCATCCTCGGCGTGACGAGCCCCAAGGGCGAGACGACCTACGTCGCCGCCGCCTTCCCGTCCGCCTGCGGCAAGACGAACTTCGCGATGATGATTCCGCCCGCCGAGTACAAGGGCTGGAAGATCGAGACCGTCGGAGACGACATCGCCTGGATGCGCCCGGGCCCGGATGGCCGCCTGTACGCCATCAACCCGGAGGCCGGCTACTTCGGCGTCGTCCCCGGCACCAACTACAAGACGAACCCCAACGCCATGGAGACCATCTCCAAGGACACCCTCTTCACGAACGTGGCCATGACGGCCGACGGCGACGTGTGGTGGGAGGGCAAGGACGGCGAAGTCCCGGAGGAGCTCACGGACTGGCAGGGCCGCCCCTGGAAGAAGGGCAGCCCCGAGAAGGCGGCGCACCCCAACAGCCGCTTCACCGCGCCCATGTCCAACAACCCGGCGCTGAGCCCCAAGGCCAATGACCCGACGGGCGTGCCCATCTCCGCCCTCATCTTCGGCGGCCGTCGCTCCACCACGGTTCCGCTCGTCATCCAGGCCTTCAACTGGACCCACGGCGTGTTCCTGGGCGCGACGATGGGCAGCGAGACGACGGCCGCGGCCACCGGCAAGGTGGGCGTGGTGCGCCGCGACCCCATGGCCATGCTGCCCTTCTGCGGCTACCACATGGGCGACTACCTCCAGCACTGGCTGGACATGCAGAAGACCATTCCCCAGCTCCCCAAGATCTTCCAGGTGAACTGGTTCCGGCAGGACAAGAACGGCAAGTTCCTGTGGCCGGGCTTCGGCGACAACATGCGCGTGCTGGAGTGGGTGGTGAACCGCGTGCACGGCCGCGTCCCCACGAAGGAGACGCTGCTGGGCTGGGTGCCGCGCGCCGACGAGGGCCTCAACCTCAAGGGCCTGGATGTCCCCGCGGACGTCATCGCGGAGGCCACCTCCATCAAGGAGGACGAGTGGAAGACCGAGCTGAAGAGCCAGGAGGTCTTCTTCGAGCAGCTGGGCACCAAGGCCCCGGAGGCCCTGACGCTCCAGCGCAAGCTGCTGATTTCGCGGCTGGAGCACTAGTCTCCCGCCTGTAGCGTCCTGAAGCACCTGTCGGGGCCGCTCGCTGACCCATTCACCGGGTAGGAGCGGCCCCGGCTCGTTTCACGAAGAGTGAGGTCCCCCTCTTCGACCGACGGCCGGCTCCGCGATAGGCTTGTGTCCATCATGAGACTGGTCTTCGTTTTGTCGGCGGCACTCGTGCTGTCGCCCCCGGTGGCGCTCGCCCAGCGCGGCGCCAAGAATCCAGCGGCCCTCATCAAGGATGGCGAGCGGCTCTACCAGGCAGGCAAGTACGCCGAAGCGGCGGAGGTGCTGAAGAAGGCCCACGAGGCCCAGCCCAACCCGCGCCTCATCTTCAACATCGCCGTGGCGCTGGAGAACGCCGGCGACTTGAAGGAGGCCCTCTCCTGGTACCAGCAGTACGTCGGCAACACCGAGGGCACGGACCCGGCGCTGCTCAAGCGCAGCGCGCGCAGCATCGACAAGCTGCGGCTCCTGCTCGACAAGGAGAACCAGGCCCAGGCGTCCGCGGACGCCGAGCGCCAGAAGCTCCAGGAGGAGGCCGAGGCGGCCCGGCGCCGCGCGGACGAGGAGCAGCTGGCGACGAAGCGCGCGGAGGAGGAGAACGAGCGGCAGCGGCAGGCCGAGCTCGCTCGGGCCATGAAGTCCTACCAGCGGCAGAAGATCGCCGCGTTCGCCGTGGGCGGCGTGGCGGTGCTGGGCGTGGGCGCGGGCGTGCTCTTCGGCATGCAGGCGTCCAGCGAGCGCGAGAAGTTCGACGCGGCGCGCACGGAGGACACGAAGCAGAGCTTCGCGGACAGCACCAAGAGCAAGGCGCTGCTCGCGGACATCGGCTTCGGCGTGGGCCTGGCCGGCGCCATCACCGCCATCATCCTGTATCCGAAAGACGGCCCCCCCGTGGAGGGCGAGGTCCGGCTGACGCTGGCGCCTCGCGGAACCGGCGCGGGCCTGGAGGTCAGCTTCTGATGAAGACCCTGGGACTCATGACGTGCTGCGCGGCGCTCCTGGCCGGCTGCAGCTTCACCACCGCGAGCGGCCTCACCGAGTGTGAGTCGAGCGCGGACTGCGACACCAATCAGGTCTGCTCGGCGTCGGGCTTCTGCCTGCCCCAGCCGGAGGGCTGCGGCGAGGTGGTGGGGCCCACCACGGGCAACCCCATCCTCCTGGGCGCGGCGCTGCCCCTGACGAACTCCGGGGGCCCGGACGAGTCGGAGGTCCAGGCGCTCAACGCCATCAAGCTGGCCATCACTGAGATCAACCAGCGCGAGGGCATTGGCGGCCGGAGCTTCAACCTCCTCATCTGCGACACCCGCTCCGACCCGGCGCGGGCCAAGACGCAGGCGGAGTGGCTGGTGACGGAGAAGAAGGTGCCGGTCGTCTTCACCTCCGGCAGCGCGCAGACCATCGCCGTCAGCAGCGTCACCATCGCCAACAACGTGCTGCTGATGACGCACACCTCCACCAGCGCGGACATCGCCAACCTGAGCGACAAGACGGCGGCGTCCGGCGACGTGGGCCTGGTGTGGCGAACGGCGCCCTCGGACCGGCTCCAGGGCCGCATCATCGCCGACCTGGTGCGCAACGCCATGCCGCTGGCCGACGACACCCGGCCCTTCGCCGCCGTGAGCAGTGTGAGCCTGGTCTACGTGGACGACGCCTACGGCCAGGGCCTGTTCGACACGATTCTCAACCGGCTGGGCACCGACCGGGTGACGTCGTCCGCGCCGTACCAGCGCAACGGGGACGTGAGCGCCGCGGTGACCCGCGTCGTCGACACGAAGCCCGACGTGGCGGTGATGGCGGGCTTCTCCGAGGACAACGCCAAGATCATCAGCCAGGCCGTGAGCCGGGGTCGCACGGGGCAGATCTACTTCTTCACGGATGCCAGCAAGGACTCGGGCCTCTTCACGGCGCTGGGAACGGCGCGCACCCAGATTGAGGGCGCCTACGGCACCTCTCCCGCGCAGGCCCGTACGGGCGACACCGTGTACAACACCTTCAAGGAGCGCTTCCGCTCGGCCAACAACAACACCGACCCGGGCCAGTTCTCCTTCACCGCGCACGCGTACGACGCCATGTACCTCGTCGCGCTGGGTGCGGCCTACGCCGCGGGGGCGGACGTCAACAACCCGCAGCCCATCACCGGAGACCGCATCGCCGTGGGCCTGTCGAAGCTGACGCCGCCTGCGGGCACCCCGGCCACCACCTACCCCCTGGGCTTCAGCCGCTTCACCGACGCGCGCAACGAGGTCAGCACCGGCAAGGTCATCAACGTGCAGGGCGCCAGCGGCGCGCTGGACTTCGACGCCACCGGCGAGGCCCCGTCCGAGTACGAGCTGTTCCGCGTCGAGGGCGGCACCTTCAAGACGGTGGAGCTCATCACTCCGACGGAGACCTGAGCCTCGGTTGAGCGCTACTCCGCCGCCCCCAGCACCCGCGTGAGCGGGGCCAGGGCGGCGGAGAACACCTCGGGCGGCGGCAGGAGGGACAGCACCAGGAACGCCCCCGAGTCGAAGTCGTAGAAGTAGCCGGGCTGCGCGAGCACGCCCGCGTCCAGGAGCGCAAGGCACGTCGCCTCCTCACCCGGCGCCCTCGGAATCCGCAGCACCGCGCTCCACCCACCCTGCGCCGGGACGACGTCCCACGGTGCGCCCGGAGGACGCGCGGCGACGAGGCGGCGGCGGTTGTCCCTCACGCGCTCCAGCAGGGCCTCCTGGAAGCGGGGGGCGTGCGCGAGCAGCGCGGGCAGGGCGAGCTGTACGGGCGTGCCCACGGACAGGTACGTGTCCGCCACCCACTCCAGGCGCGCCAGGGCCTCGTCACGCGCGGCGGCGGGGCCTCCCACGTGAGTCCAGCCCAGCTTCAGGCCAGGCAGGCCCGCGACCTTGGAGAGGCCGGAGAGGCTGAAGGTGAGCATGGGCAGCTTCCGCCCCGCCACGCTGGCCACGCGGTGAGGCGCTGAGTCCCAGCCGTAGTCGGAGAACACCTCGTCGCAGAGGAGGGCCAGGCCGTGGCGCGCGCAGACGTCCGCGAGCGCGGCCAGCTCTCCTTCGTGCAGGAAGTGGCCGGTGGGGTTGCCGGGATTGACGACGAGCACGGCGCGGGTGCGCGGACCGAGCGCGGCCTCCACGGCGCCCGCGTCCAGGCCGAAGCCGTGCGCCAGCGGCAGGCGGTACGGACGCGTGCCGACGCCCTCCAGGCGGGCCAGGTGCTCGAAGAGGGGGTAGCAGGGGGCCGGGACGAGGACATCGTCACCGGGCTCGCACAAGAGCTTGAAGAGCCAGCCGTACGACTCACTGGTGCTGGCGGACAGCACCAGGTGCCCGGGGGAGATGACAGGCCCCCGGGAGGAGAGGTGTGCGGCCACCGCCTCGCGAGCCGAGGGGAGGCCGAGCGCTTCCGGCGCGTAGTCCAGCGCGCCGGGAGGGTGGAGCAGTCCGGCGTCGGGCGCCGGGAGCCCCACGCGGGTGGGGTTTGAAACGGTGAGGTCCAGCGGAGAGAGGCCGCGGTGTCGAGCGAGCGCCTCCGCCAGGGGATTGGGGGTGCGGGAGAAGTCGGTGCGGAAGGAGAAGCGACTCACAGCCCCGTCTGGAGCATGGCGTTGGCGACGCGGCGGATGAGCTCGCGGCGCACTTCCTTCCTGCAATGTTCAATGGCCTTGTCATGAGGCCTGGGAAGCTCCGGGTCCCTGGCTCGCAGGGCGGTGCGGAGGACGAGCTCTACCTTCGTAGGCTCGATGTGGAACAGCCGGGCCCCGTCCTTCTGGAGGAAGTAGGACAACCCTCTCTGGTCGAGGAGCTTGTGGAAGAAGCGTCGGACGTCCGCGAGGAACGTGAGGTCGATGATGTCCGCCATTCGTGAAGGCGTTCTCGCGCGGAAAAAACGGCGCGTCCAATTCACTGCCGCGTCACCCGAAAACTTGCGCGACCTGTAGCACTCGCGGGGAAGGCGGAACGCGCGGGAGGCCGAATTCTCGGCCTCCGCGCTCACGGCACCAGAGGGCGCAGGGCGCGGCGGAACGCGGCGTGCCGGCGTCGTGCGTCGGCCTCGAACGGCACCGGGCCGAGCACCGGAACCGAGTGCCGCGCCTCCAGCAGCGCGCGGTTGTCGCGCTCGGAAGCGTCCCGTTCTTGGGAACCGCGAGACAGCAGCACCGCGCGCACGGGAATGCGGCGGGCTTCAAGCGCCTGGAGCGACAGCGCGGTGTGGTTGAGCGTGCCCAACCCGGCGCGTGCCACCAGCAGCACCGGCAGGCGCAGGGCCTGGATGAGGTCGATGACGTCGTGACGGGAGTCGAGCGGGACGAAGAGGCCGCCCGCCCCCTCCACCACAGCGGGCCCGTGCTTCAGGCGCGCCCAGGCGGCCAGGGTGACGTTCCAGTCCGGCTCCCGGCCCAGGCGCGCGGCGGCCACGCCTGGCGCAACGGGGGCGCGGAAGCGGTGGGGACAGAGGACGTCCAGGGGGAGCGTGCTCCGCGCGGCCTCGCGCAGCGTGAGCGCATCGGAGGGGGCCTTCAGGGAGGCACAGCCGCTCTCGTAGGGCTTGAAGCCCTCGGGGCCGAGGCCCGCGTCGACGAGGAGGGACAGCAGGGCCCGCGACGTCTGCGTCTTGCCGACGCCCGTGTCGGTACCGGTGACGAAAATCTGGAACGGCTTGGACATGACGTGCTCCGTTCTTGGATCAGCGACCGACGAGCGGTGTGGTGCAACGGTCACCGGTGCGCGTGACGGGAGGACCTGCTCCTCGCCCCCTGGTGCACTCTCCAGGTGGCGCGGCGACTCCACCAGCACGAGCCTCCGCGGACCTACTCCTCGCCACGCTCGTGCACTCCCACGTGGCGCAGCGACTCCAGCGCCAGGTCCACATGGCCCAGGATGTGCTCGGCCGACAGACAGAAGCGCAGCCGGCTCGTCCCCTCGGGCACCGTGGGCGGGCGGATGGCCTTCACCAGCACCCCCGCCTCGCGCAGCTTCCTCGCGGCCTCCATCGCTCTCTCGGGCCCGCCAAGCACCACCGGGAACACCGCGCTGCGAGGCTCCGCGCGCAGCCCCATGGCACGCAGCCCGTCCGAGAAGCGCCGGATGTTGCGCCACAGCCGCTCGCGGAGCGCCGGGTCCTTCTCCACGGCCTCCACCGCGGCCTCCGCCGCCGCGCACATCGCCGCCGGCAGCGCCGTGGAATAGATGAACGGCCGCGCCCGGCTGATGAGCAGGTCCGCCACCACGCGCGACGTCGCCACGTAAGCGCCCTGCCCTCCCAGCGCCTTGCTGAGCGTGCCCATGCGCAGGTCGACCTGGTCCTCCAGCCCCAGCTCCTCGCACAGCCCCGCGCCCCGCGCGCCCAGCACCCCGGTGGCATGCGCCTCGTCCACCATCAGCGCGGCCCCGTGCGCCCGACATGCCTCGACAATCTCGCGCAGCGGCGCCACGTCCCCATCCATGGAGAACACCGTGTCCGTGACGACGAGCTTGCGCCGCGCGGGCGTCTCCGCCAGCGCCTTCGTCAGCGCCTCCACATCCGCGTGCGGGTAGACGACGACACGCGCTCGCGACAGCCGGCAGCCATCCACCAGCGAGGCGTGGTTGAGCGCATCGGAGAACACCGCGTCTCCCGGCCCCACCAGCGCGGGAAGGATGCCGGTGTTCGCCGCATAGCCGCTGTTGAAGAGCAGCACGGCCTCGGCCCGCTCGAAGGCCGCCAGCCGCGCCTCCAGCCGGTGATGCACGGTGGTGTCACCCACCACCAGCCGGCTGGCCCCGGTGCCCAGCCCGTAGCGCTCCACCGCGGCGACGGCGGCGGCCCTCACGGAAGCGGAGGCCGCCAGCCCCAGGTAGTCGTTCGACGAGAAGTTGACGAGCAGTTCGCCACCCACCCGCACCACCGGCCCCTGCGGCGAGTCCAACGGCTCCAGGTACCGACGCAAGCCACGCGCCTGGAGCGCCGCCAGGTCCTCCCGGGCCCAGGTGGAGGCCACCTCGTCCAACACCGGAGCCGCCTGCTTCACCTCACTCACGGAGCGCCGCCCTACCCCTCTTGCCTCGGCTCCAGGGGGCGGATGCCCGCCTTCTCCAAGAGGGCCATGTCCTGGGTGTACTCGGGGTTGCCGGTGGTGAGCAGCTTCTCGCCGAAGAACAGCGAGTTGGCGCCCGCCATCATGCACATCAGCTGCGCCTCTTCGTTCATCTGCTGGCGGCCCGCGGACAGGCGCACCATGGACTGCGGCATCAGGATGCGGGCGGTGGCGATGGTGCGCACCATGTCCACCGTGTCCACGCGGGGCTGCTCCGCCAGGGGCGTCCCCTCCACGGCCACCAGCGCGTTGACGGGCACCGACTCCGGGTGGTGGTCCTGGTTGGCCAGCGTGCGCAGCAGGTTGCAGCGATCATCCACGGACTCGCCCAGGCCGATGATGCCGCCGCAGCACACGGAGATGCCCGCCTCGCGCACGCGCCCCAGCGTCCGCAGGCGATCATCGTAGAGCCGGGTGGAGATGATGTCGCCGTAGTGCTCGGGCGAGGTGTCCAGGTTGTGGTTGTACGCGGACAGGCCCGCCTCCTTCAGCCGCTTCGCCTGGCTGTCGGTGAGCATGCCCAGCGTGGCGCACGCCTCCATGCCCATGGCGCGCACGCCCTTCACCATTTCCAGCACGCTGTCGAACTGCGCGCCGTCCTTCACCTCGCGCCACGCGGCGCCCATGCAGAAGCGCGTGGCTCCGGCGGAGCGCGCCTTCTTCGCGGCGGCCAGGACCTCCGGCACCGCCATCAACTTCTCCGCCTTCACGCCCGTCTTGTAGCGGGCCGCCTGCGGGCAGTACGCGCAGTCCTCCGAGCAGCCGCCCGTCTTGATGGACAGCAGGGAGCAGAGCTGCACCTTGTTGTCCGTGAACACGGCGCGGTGGACCGTCTGCGCGCGGTGCACCAGGTCCAACAGCGGCATGGAGTAGATGGCGCGAACCTCGGCCAGCTCCCAGTCATGCCGCACGGCGACGCCTTCGGGCGCGGGCGCGGCGATGTGGGCATGGCCGTGAAAGGACTCGCTGGCGGCGGCGGTGTCGGACATGGGCTCCTCGAAATCGTGAGGAGCGCGAAGCTGCGCGGACCGCCGAAACTTGTCAACGCTTCAGCGCGGACAGGTTGACGACTTCCCTTCCTCCCTCTGAAAAAACGACCGGCGCCCACGGGAGACCCGGGGCGCCGGCCAGGAACCCTCCCCTATCGGGAAGGGGTGCTTCAGACGTGGACGCGGCGTCGACCGGCCAGCCCCACCAGGAACAACACGGCGAGGGCACCCAGCACGGAGAACAGCAGACCCGTCGGGTGCAGGTCGAAGACGCGGCCGTCACTGCGGAAGAGCGAGCCGATGAAGCCGCCCACGAAGGAGCCGACGATGCCCAGCAGCGTGGTGGCGACGAGCCCCATGGACTGGTTCCCCGGCATCAGGGCGCGAGCAATCAAACCGGCGAGAAGGCCAATGACCAGGAAAGCGATGATCCCCATGACGACCTCACTGTGAGTGTTGAAGGGGGCGCACGGAGTGGCGCCCACCTGGCTGTTGTGAGCCAGCGCGTCTCCGCGCCGCCCGTGGGAATGAAGCTGGGTCGCCCCTCCCTTTCGTACAACTCGCTGGCATGAACCTTGACACCGTGCCTGCCTGCTCACCTGTCGTGCCTGCTCGACAGCCCGCCGGAACGTCAGGGTAGTGCGCTACACACCCCACCCATGGCGAAGGCGAAGACGCACTACACCTGCCAGGCTTGCGGGTATCAGACGGCGAAGTGGCTGGGGAAGTGCCCGGACTGCGGCGCGTGGAGCTCGCTGCTCGAGGAGGCCGGGGCGAAGCAGGACGAGAAGCGCCCCGCGTGGGGAGCCTCTGGTGGCGCGGCGAAGCCCGTGCTGCTCAAGGAGGTCACCGGCGAGACGGAGGTGCGTCGCCGCACCGGCATCGCCGAGTTCGACCGCGTGCTGGGCGGGGGCGTGGTGAGCGGCTCCCTGGTGCTCCTGGGCGGAGACCCGGGCATCGGCAAGTCCACGCTGCTGCTGGCCGCGCTGGACAGGCTGGCCCGCCATGGCCCCGTGCTCTACGTGTCAGGTGAAGAGAGCCTGCGCCAGACGAAGATGCGCGCGGAGCGGCTGCGCGTGGAGGCAGACGCCATCCACCTGTTCGCGGAGACGGACGCGGACCGGGTGCTGGCGGCCACCGAGGCGCTCAGGCCCCAGGCGCTCGTGGTGGACTCCATCCAGACCATGTACCTGCCGGAGCTGGGCAACGCGCCGGGCAGCATCACCCAGGTGCGCGAAGTCGCCGGTCGGCTGATGGCCTACGCCAAGCGCACGGGCGTGCCGACGTTCATCGTGGGCCACGTGACGAAGGAAGGCTCCATCGCCGGCCCCCGCGTGCTGGAGCACATGGTGGACACCGTCCTCTACTTCGAGGGCGAGCGCGGCCACCCCTTCCGAATCCTGCGCGCGCACAAGAACCGCTTCGGCTCCACCAACGAGATTGGCGTCTTCGAGATGAAGGGCGCGGGGCTGGTGGAAGTGTCGGACCCGTCCGCCCTCTTCCTGTCCGAGCGCCCCGTGGGCAAGTCCGGCAGCGTCGTCACCAGCACGCTCAACGGCACCCGCCCCCTGCTGGTGGAGGTGCAGGCGCTGGTGGCGCCCACGGGCTACGGCACCGCGCGGCGCACCGCCATCGGCGTGGACGGCAACCGGGTGGCGCTGCTGGCCGCGGTGCTGGAGAAGAAGGAGGAGATTCCGCTGGTGGGCTGCGACCTCTTCGTCAACGTGGCGGGCGGCATGCAGCTCAACGAGCCCGCGTGCGATTTGGCCGTCTGCGCCGCGCTGGTGAGCAGCCTCCAGAACCGGCCGTTGGACCCGCACACGCTGGTGCTGGGAGAAGTGGGCCTGGCGGGCGAGGTGCGCGCGGTGGGGCAGATGGAGCCCCGGCTGGTGGAGGCCGCGAAGATGGGCTTCCAGCGCGTGGTGATGCCCGCGGGCAGCGCCCGCCGCCTGGAGGGCACCAAGCTGAAGGTGGTGGGCGTGGAGACGCTGGGTGACGCGCTCCGGGCCATGTTCGACTGAGCACGCTACTTCTTGCGCGCCACGGAGAAGGGCGTGGGCTCCGGGCGCGCGTCGTAGCTGCCGCGCGACGCCTGGATTTGTTCGCGGTGCTGGACGGCCCACTGGCCCAACACCTGGACGGGCCCCAGCAGCGTCCGGCCGAGCGGCGTCAGGGCGTACTCCACCCGAGGCGGCACCGTGGGGTGGACGGTGCGGGTGATGAGCCCGTCGCGCTCCAGGCCGCGCACGGTGAGCGTCAGCATGCGCTGGGAGATGCCCTCGATGGCCCGCTTCAAGTCGCTGAAGCGCAGCGGCCCGTCCCCCAGGCTGCCCACCACCTGGACGCTCCACTTGTCGCCCACCCGGGTGAGGACATCCCGGACGGCCAGGCAGGGCTCCGACCTCGGGTCGGGCCTCGGGGCGGGCTCCACGGGCTTGGGGGACCCTGGTGACATGGATGTGCCTCCTTGTGGGGAAATCCGGGGCCCGTTAGTGGTAGGCCGGTTACGAGTTGTAACCGACGCCCCTTTCGGAACCCACTCCCCTTTCAGGGACATCCCCATGACGACCACCTCCCCCACCGCCACGTCCACTCCCACCACCTCCACGCACTGGTCCGTCTGGCTGGGCCGTGTCCTCTCCGGACTCATCGTCGCGGCGCTTGCCTTCAGCGCCGTGTCCAAGCTGGGCCAGTCGCCCGAAGTCGTCCAGGGCTTCGAGCGCTTCGGCTACCCCGCGTCGGTCATCTTCACCATCGGCGTCGTCGAAATCCTCTGCGCGCTGCTCTACGCGGTGCCCCAGACGGCCGTGCTCGGCGCCATCCTCGTCACCGGCTACCTGGGTGGCGCCACGGCGACACACGTGCGCGTCTCGGACCCGTTCATCGCGCCCGTCATCATGGGCATCGTCGCCTGGGGCGCCCTGTTCCTGCGGGACGCGCGCCTGCGGGCGCTGCTTCCCCTGCGCCGCCTGTCCTGAGGCCCTCTTTCGCGCCCCTTCCGCCTCGAAGGGGCGCGAGCCGTACGACACAAGCCGCCCTGGCTACCAGGTGACGACGAAGGTGCAGGACGCCGCGCCCTTCTGTCGACAGCCGTGGGTCGGGTCGTGCGTCACCGTCGCGTGGGGCATGAAGCGCTGGGCCATGCCCTTGACGAGCCCCTGGTCGAACCGACAGGGATAGGGATTGCCACACACCACATAGCCCTCGTTCTTGCCGGAAATGGGCGTGTACGCGTAGTGGCCAATGCCCTCCAGCATCTCGCCGGTGGCCGGATTGAACATGTCCCTGCCGTTCTTCCGGTGGTTCATGTGGAAGGCCACGTCGATGGAGGCCAGGGCCTTGTGGATGTCGGTGATGTCCGGCGGGAAGACGGCGTTCTTCGGAATCATCGACCCGACCTTCTCCAGGCCGCGACCGCCGAGCAGGGTGTCGATCTTCTTGTACGCCTGGAGATAGTCCTCCAGCGGGTACCAGGCGTGCGGCTCGATGGCGCGCTCACCTCGGCGCCGCGCACCGGGACCTTCATCACATCCAGGAGGGCATTCACCAGGACGGAGAAGGACTGGATGGCCTCCACGATGGAGACGACGCTCAGGCCCGAGACGGTGATGCCGGGCTCGTAGGAAACTTGGGACATGGGGGATGAAGGTTCCTGAAGGGGTTCAAGCCCTACCGACCGCTGCTTTCGAAGGCACGGTGGGCGGTGTGGTTGCGCAGATACAGGAAGCACTCCTTCAGCCCGTCGCGCAGGCTGCCGAGCGTCTTCACGTCCCGCAGGTCCACGCCAATCTGCGTCAGCGTCTGCGCGATGACGGGGCTGATGCCCGTGACGACGCAGTAGGTGCCGAGCAGGCGGGCGGCGTTGACCATCTTCACGAAGTGGTTCGCGGTGGAGGTGTCCACCACCTCCACGCCGGTGATGTCGATGATGGCGCAGCGGGCCTTGCCCTGGGAGATGCGGTGCAAGAGCCGCTCCGTCATCTCCAGTGAGCGCTGCGTGTCCACCACGCCGACGATGGGGAGCGTCAGCACGTCCTCCCACAGCTCGATGATGGGCGTGGACAAGTCCCGGATGGCCAGCCGCTGCCTCTCGATGGTGGAGAGCTTCTCCTCCAGCTCGCGCCGCGCGATGTCGAGCTTCTGGATGGACTGCTCGTTCTCCTTCACGGACGCGTGGAGCTGGCGCGCGAAGAGGTTGATGGTCTCCTCGAACGAGGAGAACCCATCATCGTTCTCCAGCGGGATGAGGTGCTGGTCCGGGTTGAACTCCCCGAGCGAAATCATCGCCAGCACGTCTCGGATGCGCTCGAGCCGCTCGAGGTTGACTTCGATGACCTGGGACTGAGGTTGCGACTGATTCATGGGGCAAGCAGGCCCGGGCCGTGTGTCAGGGAGCGCGGCGTGAACGGCCCGATACCGGGACTTCTCAGAGGATATGCCCAACTCCTCACATGGCTTCAAATGGGTGGACCCAGACCCGGATGAAACACTGGATTCACCGCCTACACCGCTCGGAGCCAGACATGCCCGCAAACACGGTGAGCCCGGGCGCACCTTGGCAATTCCTCACAAAAGACACACATTCCCTTGCGGACGACCGAGCGCTCGCCTTTCAATTCCATATCAAGCCCCCGTGAAACCCCGACACAGGCAGAGCCCGCGCGCGCTCGAGCCCGGGGGCCGCACCACCGGCGGGTGACGTGACGCCACCGCCGGGACACGACGGCGCACGTCCGCGCCGGAGCCGACCTGTCCGCTCACGGGCACCTGCTGTCACACGATTGCGGAACAGTCGACGCTTGGGGCGGGGGCCCCGTCCACGGGCTGACGTGACGCCTCGCGCGCTGACGCGGCGATGACGTGCCGTGACTAGGACGGAGGCATGGAGTCCATCGACCCACCCGGAACTCGCGCCCTCCTGGCGGACGTCAAGCCCCGGCTGCGAGGCGTGTCCCACGCCCTGGCGTTCCTGGCCGCGCTGTGCGGCTGCTTCGTGCTCGCCATCGCCCCGGCCCAGGGCACCCAGCAGCTCGCCGACTGGGTCTTCGGCCTCTCCCTGGTGCTGATGTTCGGCACCAGCGCGACCTATCACGTGCCGACCTGGGGGCCCGTCGCGTACCAGCGCCTGCGCCGGCTGGACCATGCGGCCATCTACCTGCTCATCGCGGGGACCTTCACGCCGCTGGCCACACTCGATGCGCCTGGGGCCTGGACGGAGTATCTGCTCTGGGTGATGTGGGCCTGCGCGCTCACCGGCGCGGGCCTCTCGCTGTTCGGCATCTCCGGGCCGCGCGGGCTTCGCTCCGTGCTCTACACCGTCCTCGGCACCCTGGCGGCCCCGGTGATGCTGCGCCTGCCCGGCGTGATTGGCGCCGAGCGCGCCTCGTGGCTCCTCTTCGGCGGCGCCCTCTACGCCGTGGGCGCGGTCGTCTACGCACGCAAGTGGCCGGACCCCCACCCCTCCGTCTTCGGCTACCACGAGGTGTTCCACCTGCTCGTCATCGCCGGAGCCAGCACGCACTACGCCGTGCTCATCGACTTCCTGTGGAACCGCTGAAAGCTTGTCAGACGCATCGTGAACCTGCTCGGTGAGTCGCTGGAACCTCGTTGTCACGTCACCTACTTCGAGCGTGCTTCCGCGCTCGTTCCAGGTAACTTCTCAATGTGGTTTCGAACTTCACCGAGGTCCCCATGGCTGCCAGGCATCGCCCCGCTCCCGCTCATCCTCCTGTTCCGAAGGGTGAGCTGAGGGACGGATTCAAGTTCCGCGGGGGGCGGCTGTCGCTGGACTTGTCGGCCACCGTGGCCGGGCGGCTCAAGGACTCGCCGCAGGATTTGCTCCAGTCGCCCGCGGACCTGGGGCGGTGGCTGTGGGCCTCGGGGCTGTCCACGCAGACGCAGGAGTCCACGCCGGAGGAGCTGGCGCAGGCGCGCGAGCTGCGCGAGGCCATCTACCGGCTCGCCCTGGCGCGAACGCGGGGCGAGAGCTTCTCCGCCAGGGACCGCGCCATCCTCAACCGCTGGGCCGCCGAGCCGCCCCCGGCGCCGCAACTGGGACCTCGCGGAATCCTGTGGACGGGCGCGGGCGTGAGGGGACAGCTCGCGGCGGTGGCGCGCGACGCCGCGGAGCTGCTGGGTGGGCCCTTCGCGGAGCGCATCCGCAACTGCTCGCAGGACGGCTGTGCCCTGCTCTTCGTCGACACCTCGCGCTCCGGTCAGCGCCGCTGGTGCTCCATGTCGGGCTGCGGAAACAAGGCGAAGGTGGCCGAGTTCCGTCGACGTCAGCGCGCGGACGACCGCTAGTCCAACGTCAGTCCCCCGTCCGTCCCCGGGCCAGCGCCAGGAGCGTGCGCGCGCGAGCCTCCAGCGCGGCGCGCATCTCCTCGGGCCGCTGGACGTGAAAGGCGAAGGGCAGCCGCGCCAGCTCGCGAGCGAACCAGTCCAGGTCATCCGTCTGTCCCAGGAGCCGCACGCCTCCGCCCTCCACCGGCTCCAGCACGCCCAGCGTGGCGAAGATGGCGCGCCGCGCGGTCGCCAGGTCCGTGTCCAGCAACACCTCCACGGCATGCGCGCGCGGCAGGCTGGCCACCGCGAGCGTCACGTGCGCCAGCGCGTCGAAGCCCTCCGGCCGCTCGAAGTACGTGTCGAGCGACTGCACGGCGCGCACGCGGTCCAACCGGAACGTGCGCAGTCCCTGGCGCAGGTGACACACGCCCACGGCGTACCAGTGCCCGCCGCGCCAGACGAGGCCGTAGGTGTCGAACTCGCGCTCGGTGTCCACGTCTCGCGCCGCGCGGTAGGCCAGGCGCACCCGCTTGCGGAGCTGCGCCGCGCCGCTGAGCGCGACGAGCGCGGTGTTGTCCAGCGTCGTCCGGGCCCCGGAGATGTCGAGCGTCACCGACTCGTCCACCGCCCGCACCCGCCGCTTGAGCGTCGGGGGCATCACCCGCTCCAGCTTCGCCTGGGCGCTGGCCACCGCGGGCGCCGCCTCCGAAAGGCCCATCCCTCGCGCGGCCAGCAGCCCCACGGACAGCGCCAGCACCTCGTCGTCGGTGAACATCATGGGCGGCAGCTTGAAGCCCGCCACCAGCATGTAGGCCCCGTCCCGCCCGCGCTCGGCGGTGATGGGGATGCCCAGCTCCTCCAGCTTCAGGATGTAGCGGCGCACCGTGCGCCGGTCCACCTCCAGCCGCCGCGCCAGCTCCGAGCCGCTCATCCGCCCATGCGTCTGCAACAACTCGAGCACGGTGAGCACGCGCGTGGTGGGACGGGACATGGCCCGCGAACCTAACGCCCGCGCCGCCCGAAGTCCGGTGCGCTCCGCTCGAATCCATCCCTCGGGGAAGCCGACCCCGGCTCGCGGCGCGGCGGGTGGCCCCCGGGTCCGAATCAGGACCGATTCCGCCCTACATGGCCCGTACGGTGCCGTTCATGGCCTCGCCCCGGCTCGGGCGCATTGGCACTGACTGACGGAAAGGCTCGCGGAATCCCATGACGCAGACCTCGCACCTGTGGCTGTTCTTCGTGTTGGTGTTTGGCATCGTCATCCTCCCGGGGCTGGACATGGCGTTCGTCCTGGCCAGCTCGCTGATGGGCGGCCGCCGCGCGGGGCTCTGCGCCGTGGGCGGCATCATCGCGGGAGCCGCGTGCCACGTCCTCGTCGGCGCGACGGGGGTGGCCGTGCTGCTCACCGTCATGCCCGCCGCGTTCAATGTCCTGTTGTGGGTGGGCGCGCTGTACGTGGCCTGGATGGGCCTGTCGCTCGTGCGCAGCCCGGGCGCGTTCTCCGCGTCCTCACAGTCGGGACAGCGCTCGGCGCTGGCGACGTTCCGTCAGGGAGCCCTCACCAACCTGCTCAACCCGAAGGCGTACGTCTTCATGCTCGCCGTCTTTCCGCAGTTCTTGCGGCCGGAGTACGGGCCGCTCTGGCTCCAGGCCGTCGTCCTCGGCGCCATCATCGCGCTCACGCAAGCCGCGGTGTATGGCGCCATCGCCCTGGTCGCGGACCGCGCTCGCGGCTGGCTGGAGTCACGTCCCTCCGCCAGCGCGCGAGTCGCTCAGACCGTGGGTGGCCTCATGATGCTCGCCGCCGTCATTACCGCCATCGAAGGCTGGCGCGGCACCTGACACCCCCCACTCATGTTCTGCGGACGGTGCTCGAACGAATGGCTCTCAGGATGAGTAGCAGGACGACGGCTCCGATGAAGGCCACGAAGATGGTCCCCGCGATTCCGCCGAAGGGCTGTCCCGCACCCAGGGCGCGGAAGATGAACCCGCCCAGGAACGCGCCCACCACACCCACCACGATGTCGCCGATGATTCCGTAACCCCCACCGACGACGGCCGACGCAAGCCACCCGGCGATGAGGCCGATGACCGCCCACACTAGAATCGTTTCCAAAGACATACCGTCCCTCCTCCCGCTGATGTGTCCTGAAGGGCAGGATAGGCACGCCGGTTCGCGCTCGCCTGGAAGCCAGGTCGTTCGCAAGACAAGCAGGGAGGCAGTCAACCGGATTTAACTGACTTTCCGCTCTTTCGGAGGTAGCCAAGGCATCAGTCGCTCCACGTGTCGGAGCTGGCCGAGGCCAAGGAGAGCGCGCATGGGACAGCGTCGGAATGATTCACTGTGGATGAAGTGGGGAATGCTGATGTGGGCGGGAGTGGCGCTCACCGGGTGCGCACCGGAGGTGGGGGAGGACGCGGCGGGGGTGGGGCGCGCGGAGCAGGAGCTGGCGGTGTGCTCGTTCGCGATTACGACGAACACCTACGTGGGCGCGGACTGGTGGGGCACGATTGTGTTCCAGAACACGGGCACCAGCGCGATGACGAGCCCGACGATTGCGTTCGGGGTTCCCAGTGGCGTGACGTGTGACCACGACGAGCCGGGCTGGACGCACACGCAGAGCGGCTCCACCTGCACGTACTCGCGCACGTCGGGCCTGACGGTGGGCGTGAATGCGTCCTACACCTTCTACTATTCGACGAACTCCAACACGTCGTTCACCGCGACGAACATCAGCGTCAGCGACCCGAGCTGCGGGAGCACGGAGCCACCGGTGACGGGACTGACGGCGAACCAGAAGAAGGTGGCGGAGGCGCTCACCAGCATCTGGGAGAACGACACGCCCACCATCGACTACGCGTACTCGGAGAACATCCAGGACGGGCGCGGCTACACGAATGGCCGCGCGGGCTTCTGCACGGGCACCGGCGACGCCATCCAGGTCATCCAGTGCTACAACGCCCGGCGCAGCGCGGCCAATGGCAACGTCATGGCGAAGTACATGCCGGGGCTCACCACCATCAACAACCGCTTCCTGTCCACGGGCCAATCCCAGCCGTCCACGTCGGAGCTGGATGTGATTGGCAACTGGAGGGCGGACTGGGCCGCGAGCTACAACAACACGACGACGCGCGCGGACTTCAAGGCGTGCCAGGACCAGGTCAGCGACCAGTTCTATTACACGCCGGCGATGAACGAGGCGAACAAGTGGGGCGCCACCTCCGCCCTGTCGAAGATGGCGCTGTATGACGCGTACATCAACCACGGCGAGTCCGGCGTGAAGAGCCTGACGCGCGCGACGAACATCGCGCTGGGCAACACCGGCCAGGTGGCGCCCGCGGTGGGCTACAACGGCATCACCGAGTCGGCGTGGCTCCAGAAGTTCATCGAGAAGCGCCGTGACGTGCTGGCCGCCGACTCCACGTGGGTGGACGCCATCGACCGCATCGCCGCGTACGAGAAGCTGCGCCGCCGGGGCAACTGGGACTTGTCCGCCGCCGTCCGCAACGACGTGCGCGCGCGCGACTGTTGGACGACGACGTACCCGTTCAGCGGCTACACGGTGCGCAACATCAACGCGGATGGCACCTGGAGCACGCCGGGCTCGTACACGTTCTCGTGTAACTGAAGCGGCCCACTGGCGCCCTGGCGGGTACGTCAGGGCGTCGTCGACGTGCTCAGTGCCTCGGAGGCCGCCGGGCGTCCGCGGCGCAGCCGTCCGCGCAGCGGCGCGGCCACCCAGGTGAGCAGACAGAGCAGCAGGCCCAGTCCGCTCACCGCCATGGCGGCCGTTTCACCAGGAGGGGCATACCGCCACACCACGCGGTGTGTTCCCGAGGGGACAGCCACGGCGCGCAGCGCATGGTTCGCGGGAAGGACCTCCGTGGGGACATCGTCCACGGTGGCGCTCCAGCCCGTGAAGTACGCATCCGAAAGCACCAGGACGGAGGGACGCGTGGCCTCGACCGCCACCTCCACTTCGTCCACTCCGTACCGGGTGAGCGTGGCCTTCCCGGAGTCCCCTCCAGGAGACGTCGTGGGCAGGGGCTCGCGACACTCGACGACGGCCTGCTGACCGGGGACGAAGTCGGGCGAGGCGATGAGGGCCAGGCTCTCCTCCGCGTTCGACACACACCGGGGCGCGGCGAGATACACGCGCGGCAGCGGCTTGGGGTGCGCGAGCAGGGAGACCCGGAAGGGCGCGCTCGTGGACAGTACGTTGTTCTGGAGCCGGCGCGCCGCCACCTGCGTCTCATCCGCGACGAAGTAGCCCACTCCCGCGAGCGGCCCGTACCGGTTCCACCACTGACGCTGGTCTTTCAGCAGATCCGCCACGCGCGAGGACAACGCGGGCAGGTACCAGTTCGCGCTCTCCACGCCCCACGTCGACGCGCTGTCCGCAGCGAGCACCATCCGCGTGCCCGCCACCTGCACTTCATCCGGAGTCAGCCCCTCCATCGTCTCCGGCAGGGCGATGCCCGAAGCGGTGTAGACGCGCGCGCGGCCCAGCAAGGCCTGGCCCTCGCGCCGCTGGAGCTCCTCCACGAACGGCGGCGCCGTGGTGAGCAACTGTCGGTCGCAGGAGACATAGACGGGCTCGCTGACGCGATACAGGTCCACGGCGAGCAGCAGCACCCAGCCCAGGCCCACCCGCCGCGGGTGTGCCGCGAAGAGAGCGAACAGGCCCATTCCCACACAAGTCACCGCCACACAGGCGGCGTCCACCGTGAGCCGCTCACCCACCTGACGCGACAGTTCCGCCCAGGACGCGTCCGGCCCCGAATAGAAGCTTCGCACCGCCTGCGCCAGCCACAGCCCCGCGCCCGTCACCGCCAGCAGGAGCACGCCTATGCCCAGGCCCACCAGCCCCCAGGCCGCACGGCGACGTCCCCCCGGCGCACGCTCCAGCAGCTCCTCCGCGCCCCACGCCGCGAGCACGGCCAGCCAGAAGGCGACATGCACCGTGAGCTTCTCCGGGTAGCGGAATGGCCGCCACGGAGGAACGAGCTCGTAGACCAGGCCATACAGGGGCGTGTGTCGGCCGAACATCAGCAACAACCCCAGCACCGAGAAGCCCACCGCCACCTGCACCCAGCGCTCCCGGCGCCGCGCCACCGCGCACACGCCCGCCAGGAACAACACCGGCAGCCCGACATAGAGCGAGCGCGCCCAGAAGTCCGCGGTCTGCATGCCCAGCAGTCCCTGGGCGACGGTGCCTCGCAGGGGCGGCTCGAGCGCGAAGACGTTGCCCACCGACAAGTCCAGCAACCGCAGCGGATGCACCGACCAGAGCTGCGCGGACTCGGGGGTGCGGCGCTCCGCGAAGGTCTCCCGCAGCACGGACGCGGAGGCCCAGAGCTGCGCGGTGGCTACCAGCGCCGCGAGCAGCAACCCCGCCCCCGTGACGAGCAGCACCCGACGACGCGTCACCCCCTCGCCGAGCGGACACACCACCACGACGAGGAGCACCGTGGCGCCGCACACCGTGAAGCCCTGCGGGTCTCCCGCGAAGAGGACCGTCGGAAGGACACAACCCAACGCGCCCGCCATCGCCCAGGAGCCGCGCGCCAGCACCGAGTCCGCGATGAGCAGGAGCCAGGGCAACGCGGTGGCGGCCTGCAGGTACGGCAGGTTGTTGGTGAGGCTGACCAGGTAGCCGCCCAGGGAGAAGGCCAACGCGCCCAGCGCGGCGGCGGAAGGGCGAGCGTCCCGTGCGCGCAGGAAGAGGTACGTCCCCGTGGCGGCCAGCGGGTAGCACACGAGCGCCATCGCCGTCAGCGCGCCGGGCCCGTCGAACAGCAGCGCCAGCACGTTGGCCGGATGGAAGGCCCCCGTGACGGTGGCGCCCGCGAAGGGCTGTCCCAGCGCGTTGAAGGGATACCAACCGGGCCAGGCGCCCTGGCTCACCGCATGCGCCCAGAACGCCTTGGCCGGGGCGTACACCCGCAGCATGTCCCGCTCGCAGAGCGCGCCTCCCGTGGCGAGGAGCCGATGGAAGAACAGCAGCGTCGCGACGACCGACGCTCCCAGGAAGACCAGGGCCTCACGCGGACGGGACGAAGGAAGGGAGGACATGCGGTGGTGGCTCGGGCTTCTATCAGATGAGGGGCGTCCGCTCGACGGGGGACCGCACGCGCGGAGTCTCGGCTACAGTCCGCGCCACGCATGAGCGAGGAGCGACGAAACACCTTCCGTTGGAGGGAGGTCCCCAGCCTGCTGTCGACCCGGCTGCTGGTGGCGTTCCTCGTCCCCACCCTGCTCTTCGTCGCGGTGGCGGGCACGGCCGTCTACCAGCTCGCGCGCTCCATCCTGGAGGAGGAGCTGGGCGCAAGCCTCTCCAACATCGCCGCCGCCACCGCCAGCCAGCTCAACGGCGAGCGCATGCTCACGATTGAAGCCGGCGACGACACGGGCGGCACCCGGACGTGGCGCAACCTGGTGCGCCTGCTGGAAGGCGTGCGCGAGGCCAGCGGCGTGCGCCGCGTCTTCGCCGTGGACGCGCAGGGCCGCGTGCGCGCGGACGTGGGCGGCGGGCTGCCGGTGGGCTCGGAAGTCCCGGAGCTGGCGCGCGACAGGTTGGAGCTGGCGCGCGTCTTCGCCGGCGAACACGCGGCCAGTCAGGTGCTCTTCACCGGCTCGGACGGGCGGCTGTACAAGACGGGCTATGCCCCCATCGTCCACGCGGGACAGGTGGTGGGCGCGGTGGGCGTGGAGGGCAGCGCCGCGTTCTTCGGGCCGCTCCAGCGCCTGTCGCGCACCTTCGCCATCATGGGGGCGCTCGCCCTCACCGCGCTCGCCATCATCGCCCTGCTCACCGCGCGGGGACTGGCGCGTCCACTCGGACGGCTGATGGACTCCGCGCTGCGCATCGGCCGGGGTGACCTCACCACGCCCGTGCCGCCGGAGCCCACGCGCGAAATCGGCGTGCTCGCCCGCGAGCTGGAAGTGATGCGCGGCGCGCTGGAGAGCCGGGACCGGCAGCTCAAGATGATGCTCGCGGGCGTGGCCCACGAGGTGCGCAATCCCCTGGGCGGCATCGCCCTGTTCTCCGGCATCCTCCAGGAGGATTTGCGCGCGGGCGCCCACGCGGAGGCCCAGGAGCACGTCGAGCGCATCCAACGCGAGGTCGCCTTCCTCCAGCGCATCGTCGAGGACTTCCTCGCCTTCGCGCGCGAGCAGCCCCTGGCCCGCGCGCCCGTGGAGGCTCCCGCGCTGCTCTCCATCGTCCAGGAGCTGTCGTCCGCGGAGGCCGGCGCCCGCCAGGTCGCCCTGGACGTGGACGCCGCGCCCGCCCTGCTGGAGGCCGACGGCAGCCTGCTCACCGCCGCGCTGCTGAACCTGGTGAAGAACGCGGTGCAGGCCTCGCCCTCCGGAGGCCGCGTGCGCATCTCCGGCGCCGAGGACCATGGGCGCTACGCCATCCGCGTCCACGACGGCGGCGCGGGCGTGCCGGAGGCCGAGCGCGAGCGCATCTTCGAGCCCTTCTTCACCACCCGCGAGAAGGGCACTGGCCTGGGCCTGCCCCTGGCGCGCAAGATTGCCCGCGCGCATGGGGGCGAGCTGCACATGACGTCCACACCGGGCGACACGACCTTCACGCTGACACTGCCGCTCAAGCCCTCCGGCGTCAGTTCGCCACGTTGAACTGACGCGCCATCTGCCCCACCTCGCCGGAGACATTCGCGAGCGTGCGGGTGGCCTCCTGTGTCGACTCCAACCGCTTCATCGTCGCGTCCATGATTTGCGACAGGTCGGCGATGGCGGTGGAGATCTGGGAGATGCCGGCGTTCTGCTGCGTCACGGCGGCGGCGATCTGCCGCGCGGCGGCCGAGTTCTCCTGGGACATGAGCGACAGCTCGCGCAGCGAGTCCCCCGACGAGCGCATCTGGTCCAACCCCGTGCCGATGGTGCGCACGCCCTGCTCGCCCATGTTCGCCGCGTCGCGGATGCCCGCGGTGATTTCCTGGAGGATGGAGCGGATGCGCTGCGTGGATTGGATGGACTGGTCCGCCAGCGCGCGGACCTCGCGCGCCACCACCGCGAAGCCCTTGCCCTGCTCCCCCGAGCGCGCCGCTTCAATCGCCGCGTTGACGGCGAGCAGGTGCGACTGGGCCGCCAGGTCCTTCACCGTCTCGGTGATGTCGCCAATCTGCGTGGTGCTCTCCGCCAGCTTCTCCAGCCGCTCCTGGATGCCGTCCACCGCGCCTCGGATGTCCGCGAGCCCCGCCACGCTGCGCTCCACCGCCGCCTCGCCCTTGAGGCCCAGCTCCTCCGCGCGCCTGGCCACCTGGAGCACCGCCTCCGCCCGGTCCGCCGCCATCCTCGACGTGCGGCGAATCTCCTCCGACGTCACCTGCGCCTCGTGCAGCGCGGCGGCCTGCCGGGTGAAGCTCTGCTGCTGCTCGTCGTTCGCCGTGCGCAGGTGGCTGCCCGCCTCACCCAGCCGCGCCGCGGACGCCTGGAGCGACAGGGGAAGCTGCCGCAGCCGGGCCAGCACCGCGTTCATCCCCGCCGCCAAATCCCCCACCTCGTCGGTGGACACCCACTCCGGCGCGACGACGCGTCCCGCCGCCACGGACTCAATCGCCTGGCCCACCGCGTGCGCCGCCCGCGCCTGGCGACGCGCCAGCATCCACATGGTGATACCCGGCAGGAGCAACAGGCCGCCCACCCACGCCAGGCTGAAGGCCAGCTCGCCCGCCAGCACCCCGCCCAGCTCCATCAACATCCGCGCCGAGCGCCGAGCGCCCTCGGACAAGAGCTCCAGGTGCAGCGTGTCGCGGATGCCCTCCAGCTTCACCATCACCACGCAGCCGCTGAGCACCAGCGCGGCGACGATGGAGCCGCCAAACGTGAAGGGCAGGAACCACGCCTGCCGGGGCCACGAGAAGCCGCCCCCCTGGAGCGCCACCGTCGAATCCTTGCGCTGCTCCTCCAGCGCCAGCGGCAGCAGCATCCGCTCCAGCGACACGCAGATGGGAAAGCCCAGCAGCACGCCGCAGCACACGCCGATGATGGTGCCCAGCACGACGAGGGACAAATCCTTGTGCCACGTCAGGCACACGTGGAGGCTGAACCAGAAGCCGCCGAGCGTCCACCCGACCCACGACGTGCCCACCGCCACTCGCAAGGGCAGTCGGAGGATGCGCTCCAGCCGCGCACCCGGCCTGTCCTCCGCGGACGTCCGCAGCGCGCTGCCCACCAGCCACCGCATGAACAGCGCGGGATAAATCATGCCCAGGCCCACGAGGATGGGCGGCAGCACCCACGCCACCGCCTTCACACCCTCCGCGCCAGTGACACCCATGGACATGCCGTTGAGGTACGCGGCGATGGGTGCGGCGGGTACCACCCACGCCATGAACACCTTGAGCGCACGCCACCGATACTCGCGAATCACTGTGTCTTCGATGCTCATACGGGTCGCTTTCCCGCGTCATGCGGCCACGAAGAATCCACGCTGACGGGATGGCTCCAGACAGCATTCTCCGCACGTCAGCGATGGGAAAGCGAGTGGGCCCCGCCCGGTTCCAGACACTGCATCACCGTCATCCCAGAGCGTGTTGAAAGACATACACATCCAGGAAAACCATTGCCCTATGCAAACCACGGCAGGACGGTGAACACTCTCAGTCCGAGCAGCACGCGCGGATGGCCGCGGAGTACAGGCGCAAGGACTTGCGCGCGGCGGCGACGACACGGGCGGGCTCGGTGCCCTCGGCGTCCACGGAGAGCTTGAGGATTTCGAGCGCCTCCACCGGGTGCAGGTCGTCATAGCGGGCGTGGGCCTTGAGCCACATCATGGCGCTCGCGTCGATGCGCGCTCCGTCCGCGGCATAGGCGCGGAAGGGGTCCACCACCTCCTTCGTCCACACGCCGGTGATGCCCTCGATGGCCCAGTTGGACGCGGCGATGCCCTCCGCCAGCGTGCCTCGCGCGCAGGTGTCGCGCAGGTGCGCGTGCAGCGCCTGGATTTCCGGCAGGGGCCGCACGGAGAAGAGCGTGTCAGGCTCCACGCCGATGGCGCGCACCCAGTCGATGAACCACTCCGCGTGCTTCGCCTCGACGCCCAGGTTCTGCAACAGCCAGCGCCGGATGCTCGCGTCCCCCTCGGTGCGGCCATACGTCGTCTTCGCCAGCGACAAGCCCATGTACTTGGGGAAGGACTCGACGATGAGGAAGAACTGCGACAGCACGCGCCGCCAGTACGCCAGGGGCGGGCGCCGTCCGTCCGCCGTGTCCCGGAACAGCGGAGGCCAGCAGGCCGCGTTCCAGTCATGTCGCGCGGACTCCAGCATCGCCTCCAGCCAGCGCGGGTGCGGCGAGGGCTTCAGGGGTGGAGGCCCGTAGCGACGCACGGGTGACTCGAACGTGGGGAGACTCACTTCCAGGCCGGTCGGCGACATGGCTGTAGGACGCTCCTTTTCGCGGCGGGTGCCAGACCGACATGGCCCCCCTTCACCCGCCGGAGCGGCCCATGGTGGTGACGGCACCTGCACGCGGCCATGCGACTGTTCGCGCGCGACGCTTTTCTCACCGCCATGTTTCAGAATTCGCTCCGGGGCACCCCGAGGGGTCGCTCGCCCCCTGGCCCTCGTGTTGCCCCCACCACAAGCGCGTCCGCCCGCATGTCACGGCAGGCAGGCACGGCTCACGGCGTGCGGGCCACCGCGCGGCGCGCCTTCTCCAGCATGCGGCGCAGCGGCGCCTCGTCCGCGCGGGCCAGGGCTTCGTCCCAGGTGAGCCACTGCGCGCCGGTGGACTCGGCCGGGTCGTGCGCGAGCGCCGCCGGGTCCTCCGCCACGACGAGGTAGCGCACGTCCAGGTGGTGGTGCTCCTGCTCATCTCTCCGGGCCGGAATCGTGTGGACGTCCACGTCCAGGGGCCGGGGCGCGGTGGGGTGGAGCGTGACGCGGCAGCCCGTCTCCTCGCGCGCCTCGCGCAGCGCGGTGGCCTCCATGGAGCCTGCGTCCACGGCGTCCGCATGCCCGCCCGGCTGCAGCCAGCGCTTCAGCTTGCCGTGCATCACCATCACCACGTGGGCGCCCTCCGGGTCCACCACCACCGCGCTGCCGGTGAAGTGCGCCTGGAGCTGGGCCCGGGAGAAGGGCGAAGGCAGCGTGGCCGCGTGGTGGCGCATGGCCTCCAGGTCCTCGCGCTCCTTGTCGTCCTGGGGGAGATGGCGCGCGAGCAACTCACGCAGGGCGGCGGCGTCTTGGGAGTCCATGCGCGCCCACGTACCCCCGGGGAGCCCTCGCGCGCCAGCGCCTTCTGGAAGCGGCCGACCGCCACTGGTGTAGGGTGACGCCCCGGGTGTGCTCTCATGCGGACGCACCCGGGCGGCCGGCGCCCTCGGAGCATGAGGACTCCCAACACCATGGCGCGCATTCTCGTCATCGACGACCACGACACGCTGCGAGAGGGCATGACGGTCTCCCTCACGCGCTCCGGCCACGCCGTGTCCGCCGTCAAGGGAGGCGCGGACGGGCTGGCCGCGTACCGCAAGGCCCCCTTCGACCTGGTCGTCACCGATTTGAAGATGGACGGGATGGACGGCATCGCCGTCACCCAGGCCCTCAAGGCGCTGGACGCCTCCGCCGTCGTCATGGTGGTGACGGCCTTCGGCACCATCGAGACCGCGGTGCGGGCGATGCAGGAGGGCGCCTACGACTTCATCACCAAGCCCTTCACGCCCGACGTGCTGCGCGCCAAGGTGGACAAGGGCCTGGAGCTGGCCAGCACGCGGCGCAAGGTCGAGAAGCTGGAGGCGCGCACGGCCGCGCATGACGCGGACGCGGCGCTCTCCCACGGCAGCATGGTGGGCGACAGCGAGCCCATGCAGAAGCTGC
This sequence comes from Myxococcus qinghaiensis, assembly GCF_024198215.1. GTDB lineage: Bacteria > Myxococcota > Myxococcia > Myxococcales > Myxococcaceae > Myxococcus > Myxococcus qinghaiensis. The sequence goes on along the minus strand of NZ_JAKCFA010000004.1, from coordinate 147,143 downwards.
TCTCCCAGGCGCGCAAGGCGGCGCACAGCAACGCGACGGTGCTGGTGCGCGGAGAGAGCGGCACCGGCAAGGAGCTCATCGCGCGCATGCTGCACCAGGAGTCGCCGCGCAAGGACGGGCCCTTCGTCGTCGTGCACTGCGCGGCGCTGGCGGAGACGCTGCTGGAGAGCGAGCTGTTCGGCCACGAGCGCGGCGCCTTCACCGGCGCGGTGAAGCGCAAGCTGGGCCGCTTCGAGCTGGCCGACGGCGGCACCCTCTTCCTCGACGAAATCGGGGAGATTCCCCACTCGGTGCAGACCAAGCTCTTGCGCGTGCTGCAGGAGAAGGAAATCCAGCGCGTGGGCGGCGAGGAGACGCTCAAGGTGGACGTGCGCGTGGTGAGCGCCACGCACCGCGACTTGCTGGCCGAGGTGAAGGCGGGCCGCTTCCGCGAGGACCTCTACTACCGGCTGCACATCGTCCCGCTGATGCTGCCGCCCCTGCGCGAGCGCCCCGAAGACATCGCCTCGCTGGCCCACCACTTCGTGGCCAAGCACGCACCCCGGGTCAATCGCCGGGTGACGGGGATGGATGACGACGCGCTTCGCGCCCTGGCCCGGCATGTGTGGCCCGGCAACGTGCGCGAGCTGGAGAACGTGGTGGAGCAGGCGCTCGTCTTCGCCGAGGGCGACGTGCTCACCGTCGCGGACCTGCCCTCGCACCTCACCGGCGCCGCGCCGCGCATGGACGCGGGGCTGCCCGTGCCCCATGGAGACCGCCCGCTGCCGGACATCCTGGAGGACCTGGAGCGCCAGCTCATCGCCCGCGCCTACGAGAAGGCGGGCGGCGTGAAGACGGAGACCGCCCGGTTGCTGGGCATCAAGACGTCCGCGCTGTACTACAAGCTGGAGAAGTACGGCTTCCTCCCCAAGGGCACCCCACCCGAGGAGGGGTAGCCTCGAAAAACCGTGACTCAGGGTCCCCTCCCCGTGACTTTCCACCGCCACCCCGCCCCCACCTGCTCCCACCTGGTGTGTCCAGGCGCCTGGAATCCCAGCGCTTTTCCCAGGCGTGGGCGGAGGGCTGGACAGGGCAGGCTGGCATCGGCCTTGCTCATGGGAGGCCGCTGATGAGTCCCCGCCTCCTCGCGCTCGTGTTGTGCCTGCTCTGGGCCATGCCCGGCCAGGCCGCGTCCGGGCTGGAGTCGGCGCGGGCGCGGGCACAGGCGGCGAGGACGGAGGCGCGCTCGCTGCGCACCCAGCAGCAGACGCTGCGGGACGAACTGCAGGGCGTGGCCGCGCGAATCGAGGCGCTGAAGGCGGAGCGCAAGGGCAAGCTGACGACGGGCACGGAGCTGGAGGCGGCGCTGCGGCGCTCGCAGGAGCTGAGCGGCTCGCTCACGGGGCTGGCGCAGGCGGTGTCCACGGCGGATGGCGAGTCGGAGCGCGCGCACCTGGCGCTGCACCAGGCGCTGTCGGACGAACTGGCGCGGCTGCGCGGCGCGTGGGACGTCACCGCGGACCGGAGCCAGCGCGCCACGCTGCTGGAGTCGCTGCGCACCACCCGCGCGGAGCGGGACGCGGTGCGCGCGGCGCTGCCGGCGTCGCGGGTGCCCCTGCTGGACAAGGCCTCACCCGGCGGGGATGACCCGGAGGACCTGCTGGAGCAGGCGGACGCGCTGCGCGACGCCGAGGACAAGGTGCGCGAGCGCCTCAAGGCCCTGCGCTCGCGCATCACCGAGGTGCGCGAGGAGAAGGACCTGGACCGGCGCATGAGCGACTTCCTCGGCGAGGAGTCCATGTTCGACGAGCAGGACCGGCGGCTGCGGCTGCGCATGCGCTCGGACCGGAGCCTCAGCGTGGACCCCAGCGACAGGGGCGGCGGCATGTTCGCCGGAGAGTCCGATACCGCCGGGGAGCCGCCGAACGTGGGCACCGATGGCCCGGGCATCCCCACCACGCCCGAGCCCGGCAGAGACCCTTCCGTGCCCACGCCGACGCCCATGTCCCCCACGCGCGCCACGGACCGGCGCCCGCAGGTGGACAGCGTGCGAGCCCAGACGCTGGCGGCCGGTGGCCCGGTGAACCTGGCGGAGATGGAGGCGGAGGCGAAGCGGCTGGAGTCCCTCGCCCGCGAGCTGGACGGCCGGGCCGGCGCGCTGGAGCACCGCGCCAAGGAACTGACGTCGCCCTAGAGCAGTCCGGCTTCGACTTCCAACCGCACCACCGCGCGCAGGCGGACCTCGCGCTCCGGGGTGCGGCCCTTGCCTCGGATGATGAGGCTCATGGTGGGCGCGGCGACGTAGGGCTGGAGGTCCACGTCCCCCAGGTCGAGCTTCAGCGTGGGGTTGGGCGCCCGGAGGCTGGAGCGCGCCAGGTCATTCTTCCAGGCGATGCGCGCCTCCCTGTCCCCGGCCCGGACGAAGAACTCCACCGTGTCCAGGAAGGTGAAGTCCACGTCGTTGGGGCTGAGAATCTGGAGGGACAGGGAGTCGACGTGGACGGACGTCACCTCGTCCTTGGAGAGCCCCTGGTTCTTGAAGTCCTGGTTCTGGTCGAAGTCCATCCCCGCCAGGCTGCTGATGGGAGGGAAGGCATTCAGCTCGGTGCTTCCGCCCGGCAGGGTCGCGGGGATGGTGGTCTCGCCCCTGACCTCGGTGATGAACGAGGACTGGGCGCAGGCGGCGAGCCCAAGCCCGACCGCCGCCGCGAGGAGTGAGACAGGGCGCATTCCACCAATGTACCGGGCGACTGGCGTGACGTCACTGCCACCAACCTGGCGGTCGGGCCCGCCCTCCCGCGAGTGGGGCGTGCAGGCACGAGGCCGGGTATGTTGCCCCGCGTCGTGTCCCGCTCCCGCCCCACCTTCCTGGTCCTCCTCGTGTTGCTCGCCGCTCCGACCGCGTCCGCGGCCGAGTGGGAGGGCGCGCTGAAGGGCACTGCCCGGCTGCTGGTGGACACCAACGCGCCGCGCGACTTCACCGACGGCAGCACGCCCTCACCCGGAGCGGACCCGGCGCTGAGCGTGCTGGGCTCGGCCGAGGGGCGCGCGACGTTCGAGCGCACCCAGTTGGTGGGGCGCTACGAGCTGGGCGCGCGCAAGTACGTGGGCTTCACGACGGAGGACATGCTCATCCAGGCCGGAGCGCTGGAGGGCTCGCTGGCGCTGGGCACCGAGTTCGGCCTGGGGGTGGAGGGCCACGCGAAGGACCGGCGGGGCGGCACACGGGCGTACTCGGACCTGGGCACCAGCGTGTTCGCCGAGTACGCGCCGGACGTGCGACTGGCGCTGCGGGTGCGGGCAGGCGCGCGGCGCTTCGTGTACCGGCCGGACAAGACGGCCAACTTCGGCGGGGCGGAGCTGGGCGTGGTGGGGCGCTACCGCTTCGACCGGCGCCACAGCCTGTCGCTCTTCGGGGACTGGGGCGCGCGCCGCTATGGCCCCCTGGCCCGGCCCAGGCCCGGTGTCACGGTGTCCTCTTTGGGCCGCCGCGAGGACGGCGCGCTCACGGCGGGCGCCAGCTACAGCTACCGGGGCCCGGTGACGCTGGGGCTGACGTACGCGTACCAGGAAGTCACGTCCAACAGCTTCGGGGAGACGGTGCTGCGCCACCGCGTGACGGCCAACGCGGGGGTGCGCCTGCCCTGGAAGGTGACGCTGCTGGCGCAGGGCTCGCTGGGCATCACCCGCTATCCAGACGGCATCTACCTGTCGCCCGAAATCATCCTCGTCGAGGAGGACGAGGGACAGAACTCCCTGTCCCTGAAGCTGGCGCGCCCGGTGTCGGAGCGGGTGGACCTGGAGGTGTCCTGGGGCCTGTGGAGCACCCGGCTCCCCCGCAACAACCTCTCCTACTCACGGCAGGTGTTCGGCGTCGGCTTCACCTGGCGGGACTGAGCCCCGAGCGTGGGCGGGCCTCGGCTTCACAGGTCGGAGATGCGCTCGTCAATCTCCTCGGCGAGTCCGGGGTGGCCCTGGGCCAGGGCGTGCTCACGGGCGGTGGTGAGGACCTCGCGGGCCCGCTCCACCTGCCCGGCCCCGGAGAGCGCATCCCCCAGGGAGACCAGGGCGGCGGCATAGGTCGGGTCCAGCTTCACCGCCGCCTCCAGGGCCGACGCCGCCTCGGCGTACTGCTTTCGCTCCAGGTACAACTTCCCCAGGGAGAAGTGGCTCATGGGGGAGTCCGGGAAGTCAGCGGCCATCTTCTTGAACTGTTCCAGGCGGGCGTCGCTCATGGACAACACCCCATAGAGGACCCATGCCGTGTTGCCAAGGGTGCGGTAGGGTGCGCCGCACATGGCAACGAAGAAGAAGACGACCCCACGAAAGAAGAGCGCGACCAAGGCCAAGGCCCCGGCGGCGCGCAAGCAGAAGAAGACGGCGACGGGCAGGACGGCCCCCAAGGGCAAGGCTCCCGCTCCCAAGAAGGCGCCGGCTCGCAAGAAGACCGCGGGCAAGGTCCCCCTGAGGGCCAAGAAGAAGACGAAGCTGCCAGGCGCCACCCAGCAGAAGGCCGGCCCGGCGGAGAACCCGCAGGCGCTGGCCCTGGCGCGGCGCATGGCCCAGCTGCTGCTCGACAAGAAGGCGCTGGACGTCGTCATCCTCGACGTGCGGGGCATGACGTCCTACGCGGACTACATCGTCATCGCCTCCGGCGAGAGCGACCGTCAGGTCAGCGCCATGGCGGAGAACGTCCACGTGCAGCTCAAGCAGGGCGACGAGCCGGTGCGCGCGCTCGGCACCGAGGGCGTGGAGACGGGCCAGTGGGTGTTGCTCGACTACGGCGAGGTGGTGGCGCACCTGTTCCTCGCGGACCTGCGCTCGCACTATGACCTGGAAGGTCTCTGGGCGGACGCGAACCGGGAGAAGGTGTCCTGAAGGTCCGCCTCCTGTCCATCGGCAAGGACCGCTCGGGCCTCTACGAGCCGGCGGTCCAGGAGTATGCCCGCCGCCTGGGCCACTACACCCGCTTCGAGTTGGTGGAGCTGACCGAGGCGAGCGGCAAGAAGCTCAAGCCGGGCGACGCGAAGGCCGCCGAGGCGGAGGCGATTCTCTCCAAGCGCAAGCCGCAGGACTGGGTCGTCGCGCTGGACGAGCGCGGCGCGCTGCTCGACTCGGTGGAATTGAGTCGCTACGTGGGCAAGGCGCAGACGGGCGCCAAGGACCTGCTCTTCGTCATCGGTGGTGACGAGGGGCTGGACTCGAGCGTGCGGGACGCGGCGAACCTCACGCTGTCCCTGTCGAAGATGACGCTGCCCCATCGGCTGGCGCGCGTGGTGCTCGTGGAGCAGCTCTACCGCGCCTTCACGATTCTCAAGGGCGAGCCGTACCACAAGTAGCCCACCGGGCGAGCAGGCGCCCCGGGGGCGGACTCCGGGGCCCTGCCCGCGCGGGCTGCGTCAGGCCCACCAGACAGGGGGCGTCAACGGGCCTCATGAGCACCGCCGGCACCGAAGCCCCGCTTCCGTCTCCTCCCGCGACCGTCCGCATCATCGCCTCGCCCCAATCCTGGGTGGAGGGAGAGGCGGTGAGGCAGCTCGAGGCGGTGGCGCGCCTGCCCGGCATGCGCCACGCGGTGGGCCTCCCGGATTTGCACCCCGGCAAGGGCGCGCCGGTGGGCGCCGCGTTCACCTCGGAGGGCATCCTCTATCCGTACCTGGTGGGCAGCGACATCGGCTGTGGCATGGGGCTGTGGGACGTGGGGATGTTGTCGCGCAAGGCCAAGGCGGAGCGTTGGGCGGCGAAGCTGGACGTCGAGGGGACCTGGAGCGGAGACGCGGAAGGCTTCCTGGCGGAAGAAGGCGTGAAGGCCTCCGGGTTCGAGGCGGCGCTGGGGACGGTGGGCGGCGGCAACCACTTCGCGGAGGTGCAGCGGGTGGACGCGGTGCACGACGCGGAGGGCTTCGCGGCGCTGGGACTGGCGGCGGACCGGTTGCTCCTGCTGGTGCACTCCGGCTCACGCGGACTGGGCGAGGCGATTCTCAGGGCCCATGTGGACCGCCACGCGGCGGGCGGGCTGCTGGAGGACTCGGACGAGGCGCGAGCGTACCTGGCGCGGCATGACCACGCGGTGGCGTGGGCCCGGGCGAACCGGGCGCTGGTGGCGCGACGGGTGCTGGATGGCATTGGGGCCCCGGCCCGTCGGGTGTTGGATGTCTGCCACAACAGCGTGACGCCTCGACGGGATACAGGGCGCACGCGGTGGCTGCACCGCAAGGGCGCGGCGCCCTCGGACGAGGGCCCCGTGGTGATTCCGGGCAGCCGTGGCGCGCTGAGTTATCTGGTGGTGCCGCTGGGAGATGGGACAGGCAGCGCGTACAGCCTGGCGCATGGCGCGGGCCGCAAGTGGACGCGCACGGCGGCCCGGGAGCGCATGAAGGAGCGCTTCACCGCGGAGTCGCTCACGCGCACCCCCTTCAAAAGTCACGTCGTCTGCGAGAACAAGGACCTGCTCTTCGAGGAGGCGCCGCCCGCATACAAGCCGATTGACCGCGTGGTGACGGACCTGGTGGAGGCGGGGCTGGTGCGGGTGGTGGCCACCCTGGCGCCGGTGCTGACGTACAAGACGCGCTCCCGCGAGGAGTAGCGCGGCCCCGAGCCTGGAAGCCCGGGCCTGGAAACGGGGTGGCCCCGTGCTTTTTGCACTCTCCGTCCGGCGCCCGCGTGGTTAGGGTTCGGGCATGACCGCCGCGCACAAAGTCCTCCTCTGCATTCTGGATGGCTGGGGCATCCGTCACGAGCGAGAGGCGAATGCCATCCTCCTGGCCGGAACTCCGCACCTCGACAAGCTGACGAGCCCCTACCCGTTCACCGAGCTACAGACCTCGGGACTGGCCGTGGGCCTGCCCGAGGGGCAGATGGGCAACTCGGAGGTCGGCCACACCAACATCGGCGCGGGCCGAATCGTCTACCAGGACCTGGTGCGCATCAACCGCGCGGCGGAGACGGGGGAGCTGGCGCAGAACCCCGTGCTGCGCGCCGCGATGGACGGCGTGAAGGCGGACGGCAAGGCGCTGCACCTGTTGGGGCTGGTGTCTCCGGGTGGCGTGCACTCGTCGATGGAGCACCTGTATGCGCTGCTCAAGGCCGCGCGGGAGCGGGGCGTCGCGCACGTCTACGTGCACGCGTTCCTGGACGGGCGCGACACGCCGCCGCAGAGCGCACTGGGTTATGTGGAAGAGCTGGAGCGCTTCCTTCATGAGACGCACACGGGGCGCATCGCCACGGTGAGCGGGCGCTATTACGCGATGGACCGCGACAAGCGCTGGGACCGCGTGCAGCTCGCTTACGAGGCGCTGGTGTACGGCAGGGGGCCCAAGGCTCCGGACGCGCTGAGCGCGATTCGCGCGTCGTACGCGGAGAAGGTGACGGACGAGTTCGTGAAGCCCACGGTGCTGGCCAGCGGGGACGGGACTCCGGTGGGGCGCATGCAGGATGGGGACACGGTGCTGTTCTTCAACTTCCGCGCGGACCGCGCGCGCGAGCTGACGCAGGCGCTGGCGTACCCGAGCTTCAAGGACTTCGACCGGGGCGGGCTGCGGCTGGGGCGTTACGTCTGCATGACCCAGTACGACGAGACGTTCGACCTGCCGGTGGCCTTCGCGCCGGACCAGCCGCAGGACATCTTCCCGGAGCTGCTGTCGCGTCAGGGGTTGCGACAGTTCCGCACGGCGGAGACGGAGAAGTACGCGCACGTGACGTTCTTCTTCAACGGCGGGCGCGAGGTCGTCTACCCGGGCGAGGACCGGCACCTGGTGCCCAGTCCGCGCGACGTGAAGACGTACGACTTGAAGCCGGAGATGTCGGCGCGCGAGGTGACGGCGGAGCTGGTGCGCAGGTTGGACTCGGGAACGTACGATTTCGCGCTGGCGAACTTCGCCAACCCGGACATGGTGGGGCACAGCGGCCGGCTGGACGCGGCGATGCAGGCGGTGCGCGTGGTGGACGAGTGCCTGGGCGTGCTCGGCAAGGCGTGCGAGCGCAACGGCTGGGTGATGGCCATCTCCGCGGACCACGGCAACTGCGAGCAGATGGTGGACCCTGTCACGGGCGAGCCGCACACCGCGCACACGTTGAACCCGGTGCCGTTCCACCTCATCCACCCGGCGTTCCGAGGGCAGAAGCTGCGCCCCGGAATCCTCGCGGACATCGCCCCCACGCTGTGCAAGGTGATGGGCCTGCCCCAGTCGAAGGAGATGAACCGACAGGGCGTGCTGCCCTGAGCTGAACGGACCCTCTCGTTCCTACGATTGGACCGGACGCGGCTTCAACAGGCCCGCTCGGTCCAGCAGTTCCCGCACTGACTCAGCCAGCGCTACGTGTCCAGGATTGCTGGCCGTGAAGCGCTCAGGAGTGAGGACGATGAGAGCGCCCCTGTCCTCTATCTGCTCGATGCGCACCGGGGAGGGCAGTGGCGGCAATCTACCCAGGCGATTCGAGAGGTACGTAATCCACCCCAAGGAAAAGGGCGCGGAGTCAGGCTCGCGGTGTTGGCGTTCGTATGCGTTTGACGTGGCAAACGCCCAATCTGGTTCCCATGAACGCAGCATGCTGCGAACAACGCGCTCCAACACGGGGGCGGTGAGCATCCTGTCCGCGTTTGAGCCGCGCCACGGCAGGGAGAGCACGCAATGATTGGGAACCTCCTCTGAGACCATGCCGCCATTGATGCGCATCGTCGCGCAGTCTCCGGTGTCCCCACCGTTGTCGAACGAAATGCGAAACCCTAGTTCTTCAATGGCGGGTCCTCCTGGTTCACGGTTCACACCTCGCCGGAACATCTCGGTAAGGGTGGGAACATCAGGCGGCATGAGGGGGTGTTTTCGCGCATCCTTCCGGGACCTGGCCGGCTTGTACCAGTGGGCGAGGAACGGATCACACTCGGCCAAGAGGTTGAGGAATGCGGCGGTATGGCGAGCACAATCCTCGGGCAACGCCTTACGCGCACCCCAGTAGGCGCCAGCATAGTAGGTCTCGGGGTAGCCCTCGGTCTTGAGTGAAGCGTTCATGAGTCGCGCTCCTCAAAGAGCCGGGGTGTGCACGACTTCAATTCCCCTGACTCCCGCGTTGTCGAGTAGCTGTCGCATGGCGTCTGCTGCGCGCTCCTCCGCGACATGCCACCGGATAGAGGCCCCAGTACCGCGAGCTTTTCCAAGCTGCCTCTGAGCTTGATCAATGAGGGCCTGGGCACCCGAATGTTGGAACCACTTTTTGGGCTCCAGCCCCTCGAAGAACTTGGCATAGCCCGGCCCCTTCGCCTCCAGCAGGACGCCCTTCTCGAAGCCATCGAACTTCACGCCTCCACTGCCTTTACCTACTCCTCCGACCCAGTATGCCTCGTCGGTAGAGTGCCCCGTGATTTGTTCCTGGTAGCTCCGCGCACGGGGGGACATGGACTCCTTTACAGGCCCCCACTGTCCAGGTCCCTTCGATGGTGAAGCCCCCTTCGACGCCGTGCTCGCCCGCTGAAGGATGATGGCCGCTCCAGGCCCACCGCTCAGCACGGCCGCCGCTCGCCCCACCGGCACCGCGACGCGCCCCATGACGAGCGCGCCTTGGGCAGAGAGCGACAGCACCGGCACCTCGGCCGTAGCAAGCGTCGCACCTTGCAGCATGCGGGCTGCGGCAGACGCCGTGCCCCAGGTGGCGATGAGGTTCGTCACCAGCTTGGAGACGGCCTGCACCTGTTCGCCACGCGTCATGTACTGGAAGCGCTCCAGATACTCGGGCGAAGAAGCCATCAGCGCCGCCACGGCGACAGGCATCTGCTTCAGCGCAGCGAGGTTGTCAGTGGGTGATGTCGAGACAAACTGCCCCACGGCCAGCGCCAGCCCGACGAAAGCTTCTTCCGCCCCGTCCAGCGTGCGGCTCAGATAGTCCGCATCATCGTGGACGTCCGCGAAGGCACCTCCTCCTGTCTCCTCCAGCCGCGCGTTCAGCTGCCGAAAGACACCGCCCTTGCCCGAGTAGAAGACGCCCAACTCGAACTGGCCTGCTCGGAAGGCACCCTCTTTCCATTCCACGACACCCACGCGCTGCTGGGTCTGCCCGCTGCGCACCCACGCGAGACAACCGTCAGGACGGAGGACCGCCAGCTGCGTGAATCGCCCCACCCGCCGCACCAACTCGGCGCGCGACACTTCGCCCGCGTCCAGCACCTCGCGCAGCATGAAGCCCACTGCGACACGGGCCGGGAACTGCCCCAGCGTCACGTCCTTGCCCGTCAGCGCCACCATCAGTCGCGCGGCATGTGTCGGCGTGAGCGAGCTGCCTGCTACGGGACGCGCGTCTTGGTCCCCCAGCCCCGCATCATCAAGCAGCAAGTCAAAGGCATCGCTTCGCTGCCCTCGGGAAAGCCGAGCCTCACGGGCGGTGTCATCCGTCCCAAGCCCTCCGAATCGGGCGGAACGCTGCTGGAACGAGTTCCTGCGCGCCGAGGACTCAACGCCGGCGCATCCCGTCACGAAGAGAACGGCGCAAAGAACCCAAAGGCCGGCACGCAAGCGGGGAGTTGAGGGCCCGCTCATGCCGCGTCATCAGGCAGCAGCGTGCACAGCAGCGCGTCGTCGGGCCCGAGCGGGCGCCAACCCGCGGGCGGTGGAGACGTCCGGAGCGTGACTCGGGCGTTCTCGACGCGTCTGCGGTGGGTCTCCGGAATGTCGGTGGACCAGAAGGTCAGCATCTTGGCGACCACGAAGCGGGACTCGTCGTCCATGACCGCGGGCCACCCGTTCGGAAGGTACTCGGCCATGTTGCGCACGAGCGCATCTCTCACGAAGCGGGTGACCTGCTCGCGAACCTCCGCCTCCGAGCGCAGCACGTTCAGCACTTGAAGACCGGCGACCTCGCCCTTCTCCAGCTCGTTGGCCAGTCCCATCAGCGAGACGGCGGGCCGTGCGTCGGCGAAAGCAGTCAGCGAGTCGTAGCCCCGCTCGCGGACCCGCGCATACAGGCGAACCCTCCAGTTCCCCTGCCAGACCCGTCCGCCGGTCATCTCCGTCTCCCTGGGATGAAGTTCATCGAGACGCCGTGGAACAACACGCGCTCCACAACGATGTCGAGGAACCCGGCGACACGTCAACAGTCGCCCTCGTGGCACCCTCGCTGCATGGCGCGTCTCTCATGCTGAGCGCCCTGCTGGACGTCCTCTATCCGCCCTCGTGCATCGCCTGCGCACGCGTGCTCCCGGGCCCCGGCGCCTTCTTCTGCGAGACCTGCGACACGGCCGTGGAGCGCCTGCCCCCTGGGTGCTGCCGCACCTGCGCGGAACCCGGTGCCTTCCCTGGCGCTTCATGCCCGCGCTGCCGTGCCCACCCGCCGCCCTTCTCTCGCGCCTGGGCTCCGTTCGCGCACGAGGGACCCGTGGCCCGGGCCATCCATCGCTTCAAGTACGAGGACCATCCGGAGCTCGCCGCGCCCCTGGCCCGGTTGCTCGCGGACGAGGCGCGGAGCTTCCTCTCCCGGGCGCCGACGCGCGTCGTCGCCCTGCCCCTCCACACGCGCCGATATCGCTCCCGCAAGTACGACCAGGCCCAGCTGCTCGCCGGCTCGCTGGCGAAGTCCCTGGGCCGTCAGGCCCCGGTGGGTTGGCTCACGCGCACCCGAGAGACCCAGCGACAGGTGGGACTCACCGAAGCCGAGCGCTCCGACAACGTCGCGGACGCCTTCACCGCCTCGCCCGACGTCACGGGGCGCGCGGTGCTCCTGCTCGACGACGTCTTCACCACCGGCGCCACGGCCCGCGCCGCCGCCACCGCCCTGCATGAGGCCGGCGCCACTCGCGTCGAGGTGCTGACGCTCGCCCGCGCCTTCACCCTCACCTGACCGGGCCGCGTGAGCCCACGTGCCGCGTTGCCACGCCCCTCCGCCACCCAGGTCACCCCGCGTTGAAGTTGTCACGTCGCGTCACATGCAACAGGGTCAACAAAAACTCAGGCCCGGGTCGAGGACAGCTCAATGCTGTCTTTCACTACCCATCTTCCGCGCGCGTGCATCCCGTGGTCTTGAACACTTGCCGTGGTGACAGATTTTCGTCGTGTTCCACGGCTCAGTTCCCCCACTGAGAATGGAGTCCCAGATGAAACACCCCCTGTTGAGCACGCTCGCCGTGGCCGGTGCCTTCTGTGCACTGAGCACCCCCTCCTCCGCCGAAGCCCAGGTTCCTCCCCCCACCTGGGTCCGCCAGCTCGGCGCCAACATCGATGAGCAGGCCCAGGCTGTCGCCGTCTCCGGCAACAGCGTCTATGTCGTGGGCCACACCTCCAGCCAGCTCGGCGTGGAGCCCAAGGCCGGTGGCCTGGACGTCTTCCTCGCGAAGTACGACACCGCCGGCACGTTGCAGTGGGTGCACCAGCTCGGCACCTCGCAGGATGACCGCGCCACCGCCGTGGCCACCGACGCGGCCGGCAACGTCTACATCGCCGGCCACACCTTCGGCGGCTTCGGCTTCTACGCGAACGCGGGCGGGCTCGATTACTTCGTCGCCCAGTACGACGCGCAGGGCAACCAGCAGTGGCTGCGGCAGAACGGCACGCAGATGGATGACTTCGCCACCGGCATCGCCGTCGCCGACAACGACAAGGTCTTCATCTCCGGCTACACCGGCGGCAGCTTCGCCAACGGCGGCAACCCCAACAACTACGACATCATCGTTGCGCTCTATGATGATGGCGGCAACCCGTACTGGCTCCAGCAGCTCGGCTCGCCCAGCAGCGACATGGCGCGCGGCATCGCCGTGACGTCCACCTACGAAGTCTACGTGGTGGGCAGCACGTTCGGCAGCCTCGACGGCGTCACCACGCCCGTGGGCACCGACATCTTCCTGATGAAGCTCGACATCCTCGGCGCCCAGCAGTGGGCCCGCCAGATTGACAGCTCCGACCTCGACGACGCCAAGAGCGTCGCCGTGAGCGCGGACGGCGGCGTGTACATCGCGGGCGAGACGTTCGGCACGCTCGACGGCAACACCAACAACGGCCTCATCGACGTGCTGCTCGCGCGCTACGACAGCGCGGGCAACCGCGAGTGGAGCCGCCTGCTCGGCGGGACGCAGACCGACTACGCGTTCGGCGTCGCCGTCGCCCCCAACGGCACCGTGCAGGTGACCGGCTACACGACGGCCTCGCTGGACGGCAACGCCTACGCGGGCTCGCAGGACGTGTTCCTCTCCCGCTTCGACGCCCTCGGCAGCAAGATTGGCACGCGCACGCTCGGCACGAACCGCTCGGACATCGGCCGCGGCGTGGCCGTGGATGCCGCGGGAAACACGTACGTCACCGGCCTCACCTTCGGCGGCCTGGCGGGCAACACCAGCGCCGGCGGCTACGACGCGTTCCTCTGCCGCTTCTGAGAGAATCCCGCACTGCCGCGCTCGGCGCGGAATTCCGGGACACCTGACGCCGTGCCCTTCTCGGTAGCCAAACGCGAGGGGCGCGGTAGCCTCGCGGCATGCGCAGGCTCTTCCTCTTCCTCGTCCCCGCGTTGGTCTCGCTGCACTGTACCCACGCCACCGAGACCACCGTCCCCGCCAAGGCCACGGCGGCGGCGACTCCCGAGTGGCCCGAAGCCCAGCCTCCCGAGCTGCGACTTCCGGACACCGTCCAGCCGCTTCACTACACACTGGACTTGAAGCTGCTCTCCACGGAGCCGACCTTCTCCGGCACCGTCGCCATCGACGTGGACGTGCGCGAGCCGGTGCGTCAGGTCTGGCTCCACGGCCAGGACCTGGAGGTCAGCTCCGCCCGCGTGGAGAAGGACTCTCGCACGCTGGAGGCCAAGGCCGTCACCGCGAGCGAGGGACGACTCGGCCTGCTGCTGCCAGAGACGCTGTCGCCCGGACGCGCGCGCATCGTCATCTCCTTCAGCGGCAAGGTGGATGCCGAGCGCAGCCGGGGCATCTACTCGCAGGCGGAAGGCGGCCACAACTACCTCTACACCTTCTTCGAGCCGGTGGACGCCAGGCGCGCCTTCCCCTGCTTCGACGAGCCGACCTTCAAGGTGCCCTGGCGGCTGCGCTTCACCGTGAAGGCCGGTGACGTCGCGCTCGCCAATCACGCCGTCGAGGCGAAGGAGACGCTGCCCGACGGGCTCGAGCGCATCACCTTCCGCGACAGCAAGCCCATGCCCAGCTACCTCGTGGCCTTCGTCGTGGGCCCCTTCGACGTGGTGGACGCGGGCACCACCGGCCGCAACAAGGTGCCGCTGCGCTTCATCGTCCCCAAGGGGCGCGGCCCGGAGACGGCGTACGCGGCCAGCGTCACCCCGCGCATCGTCACCGTGCTCGAGGACTTCTTCGACCAGGCCTACCCGTACGAGAAGCTCGACGTCGCGGTGGTGCCCCGCTACTGGGGCACCATGGAGCACCCAGGCATCGTCGCCCTGGGCCAGCCCCTGACGCTCATCCGCCCCGGCGAGGAGACGCTCCAGCGGCGCAGGTGGTACGTCAACATCGCCGGCCACGAGCTGGGCCACTACTGGTTCGGCAACATCGTCACCTGCCGCTGGTGGGACGACATCTGGCTGAACGAGTCGCTGACGTCGTGGCTGGACCGCAAGCAGATGGACGGGTTCGACAAGAGCTGGGGCTTCGGCCAGGACGCCAGCACCCACGCGCTTGCGGGCGCCATGGACGCGGACGCGCTCACCACCGCGCTGCCGGTGCGCAAGCGCGTGACGACGCATGACGAGGTCATCGGCTCCTTCGACAACTCCACCACCTACGCCAAGGGCTCCGCCATCATCGGCATGTTCGAGTCCTGGCTGGGACCGGACAAGATGCGCGACATGCTGCGCACCCACGTGCGCAAGCACGAGTGGGCCACCGCGACGTCCGACGACTTCGCCACCACGCTCTCGGAGACCGCGGGCCCCGACGTCGCCCGCTCCTTCCGCAGCTTCATCGACCAGCCGGGCGCCCCCCGCATCTCCGCCCAGGTCCAGTGTGACGCCGGCAAGCCGCCGAAGCTGAAGCTGTCCCAGGAGCGCTACGCGCCCGCGGGCTCCAGCGCGGCCAAGGACCAGACCTGGTCCGTCCCCGTGTGCCTGCGCGCCGGTGGCGGCGCCGAGGACGTGCGCGTCTGCCAGTTGCTCTCCGAGCGCACCGGCGAAGTGGAGCTGCCTCTCCAGAAGTGTCCCCAGTGGGTGCTGCTCAACGCGGGCGGCATGGGCTACTACCGCGCGGGCTACTCGTCGCAGCAGCTCACCCAGGTGCTCACCGCCACCAAGAAGGCGCTGACGGTGCCGGAGCGGCTGGCGCTCCTCGCGGACGTGGAGGCCTCGGTGCGGCGCGGAGACCTGCCGCTCGGCGAGGCGCTGAAGCTGGTGCCGGAGACCGCGGCTGATACGAACCGCTCCATCGTCATGGGCGGCACCCGCCTGCTCTATCTGGTGCAAGAGGACCACCTCACCCCGGCCGAGCGCTCGCGCTTCCGCGCCTGGGTGGGACAGCTCTACGGCGCTCGCGCCAAGGCCCTGGGCTGGCAACCCAAGAAGGACGACAGCGACGAATTGAGGCAGACGCGCTCGCTGCACCTCGCCCTGGCGACGATGACGGGACATCACCCCACCCTGGTGCGCGAGGCCCAGGCCCTCGCGGGCCAGTGGCTCGCGAAGCGCGACAGCGTGGACCCGGAGGCCGTGCCACTCGTCCTGTCGGTGGCCGCGCGCAACTCCGACCGCGCCCTCCATGACACGCTGCTCGCCCGCGCGCGCAAGGCCGAGGACCGCAACGAGCGCAGCCAGATGATTACGGCGCTCGCCGGCTTCCGCGACCCGGCCCTGGTGAAGGAGAACCTGACGCTGGCGATGACCGAGTTCGACGTGCGCGACTCACGCCCCCTGTTCGCCGGAGCCTTCTCCGAGCCGGAGACCCGCGAGGTGGCGTGGAGCTTCTACCGCGAGCACTTCGACACGCTCGCCGCCCGCGTCCGCTCGGACGAGCTGGGCTGGCTCATCGCGATGACGGGCTCGCTCTGTGACGACAAGCACCTGGCGGACGTGGAGGCCTTCCTCGGTCCCCGCGTCGACAAGCTGGAGGGCGCGGCGCGCTCCTACGCCCGGGCACTGGAGTCCATCCGCCTGTGCGTGGAGGCGGACCGCCTCCATCTGGAGAGCCTGAAGTCCTTCCTGCGCCGCCCGCCTCCCGTCGCCAGCACTCCCGCGAAGTAGCGCGCGAGCAGGAGGCTCCCTCGTCCGCCAGGGGAGCCTCCCGCCACGTCGGGCGGACAACAGATTCCCGCCCGGGAAGCCGTTCCATCCCCTGGGCGGACCGCGCTACACAGAAGCCATGTTCGACGCCGCGCGCTACCTGGAACGCATCAACGCCTCCTCGCGGGCGTCGCTGGCCACGCTGCACCGCGCGCATCTTGAGTCGGTGCCGTTCGAGAACCTGGACATCCACCTGGGCCGCCCCATCCGGCTCGACACGGACGCTCTCTTCGACAAGGTCGTCACCCGCCGGCGCGGCGGCTTCTGCTACGAGCTCAACGGCCTCTTCTCCCGGCTGCTCACGGCCCGGGGCTTCAACGTCACGCCGCTGTCCGCGCGCGTCGCCTCGGACGACAAGGATGGGACCTTCGGTCCGGAGTTCGACCACCTGACGCTCCAGGTGGAGGACGCGGGCGAGAAGTGGCTCGTCGACGTCGGCTTCGGGGACGGCTTCATCGAGCCCCTGCGCCTGGACGAGCGCGGCGTGCAGACGCGCGGCGGGCGCGACTACCGGCTGTCCGAGGACGGCGAGGGGCTCTTGCTGTCATGCGGCTCGGAGAAGGGCTGGGAGGCGCAGTACGCGCTCTCCCTCGTCCCTCGCGTGCTGGAGGACTTCACCGGCATGTGCCACCACCACCAGACGTCGCCCGCGTCCATCTTCACGCAGCGACGGCTGTGCACGAAGGCGACGCCCACGGGCCGCGTCACCCTCAAGGAAGGCACCCTCGTGCTCACCGAGGGACCTGAGCGCCGCGAGCTGCCCGTGCTGGACGAGGACTCCCGTCGACAGGTGCTCGCGGAGCACTTCGGCGTCGCGCTCTAGCGCCCCGCGCGAGCTCAGGGCTGCGGCTTGCTCGCGGCGGCCTTCATCCGCTCCATGCTCTGGATGTACTCCTCCACCGAGTCGAGCCCCACGGCGGCGCGACGCGCATTCACGTTCGCCGGGTCCTCCAACTGCTTGGGCACCATCTTCCCGGCTTCATTCGGCTCCAGCTGGGTGGCGTAGCGCTGCGGCTTGCCGGTGTTCACCAGCACCCGGTCCGTGAGGTACGCGAGCTCCTTGGCCGAGCCCTCGCCTCGCGCCACGGCCTGCTCCAACATCGGCAGGACCTGCTCCTGGAACGCCACGTCCTTGTCCGCGTGCTGCACCATCAACCACGCGCTGAAGGTGGCGCGCGCGCCCACCAGGGCCTTGCCCGGCCAGCCCCGCTTCGCGATGACGTCCTTGAGGAAGGCCGTGTTGCTGGCATCGACCTTGAGCATCTCCGCCTTGACGGCCTCGTCCTTGAATTGCGAGGCGACGAGCAGCCGG
Organism: Myxococcus qinghaiensis; assembly: GCF_024198215.1. Taxonomy (GTDB): domain Bacteria; phylum Myxococcota; class Myxococcia; order Myxococcales; family Myxococcaceae; genus Myxococcus; species Myxococcus qinghaiensis. The sequence goes on along the minus strand of NZ_JAKCFA010000004.1, from coordinate 129,649 downwards.
CGCACCCGCTGGTCCTCCTCGGCGCGCTTCAACAGCTCGTCGCGCAGCGCCGGGTCCGCGGCCTCGTACTGCTTCGCCTCCGCCACGACGACTCGCTCCCGCAGCGGCGCGAAGCCGGGCAGGCTCCGGATGCTGTCCAGGTCCGTGTCCTGGTCCAGGTGCTTCGCATCGTCGAAGCCCTCGTCCACGGCGCGCGCAAGCCAGACCAGCGCCTCCTCGGGCTGCTTCGCGAGCGACGCCGAGCAGGCCGCGCTGTAGGCCATGACCTTCCCACGCACCCCGCCCTCCCAGGCGCGGCGGTACAGCACCAGCGCGCCCGCGTCGTCGCCCTTCCGGGACAGCCCATAGGCCTCGGCCGAGGCCTGCTTCGCCTCGGGCGTGGCGACGGGCTTGGGCGCGGGGGGCGTCACGGACGCGGCGGCCTGTGGCGCGGCGGACTCCGAGGCACCTCCACCGTGGGCACAGCCCATCAGGTTCAGCGCGGTGAGCAGGATGACGAGACGACGCATGGGGCTCCGGGGGTGTGGGGTGACGGGCCCGGCCGTCCGAGGGCGTCCTTGGGGCGCCGGGGGAGCGCAGTCTAGGCGGGGTTTTCAAGACCCCAAGCGATGACTCGCCTGGAGCCGTCGGGGACCTACCCGCACCTACCCCGTTCCCCTCTGCACGCCGGGTGACGTTTTCGGTTGCCTGTCCGCCATCCAGGGCCGCATGCAGGGGAAGGCCCCGGAGGGCCCGCCTGTTCATCGGCGTCGGCGGCCCCGGAATACGCGGGGCCTTCGCCCTACACGCATGTCGCACCGAGGAGAACGGATGTCCCGCTTCACATGGCTGGCCGCAGTCTTCGTGCTCACCTGCCCCCTCTGGGTGCAGGCCCGGCCCGCGGCGGACGAGACGGCCCGCTTGTACGCGGCCGAGGCGCTGAAGCAGGCGTCCTCGCCCCGGGGCGCCGCGGGTCTCCTCCGGCTGCACTCGCTGGTGGACGAGGTGGAGGACCTCACGCCGCTGGTGAGCACCTACTCCTACGTGGCCTCGCGGCGGCAATTCGACGCGAACACCCGCGCCACCGCGCAGCTGCTCCTCCTGGACACCGAGCGCGCCCGGGGACGGCTGACGCGCGCGGGCGAGGTGAAGCAGTGGATGGGCTTCCTCGGCGACTACTACGTCGTCGGCGGCTTCGACAACGAGGGCAAGTCCGGCTGTGACACGGACTTCGGCCCGGAGGCGGCCAGCCTGGATTTGGGCGCGACGTACGCGGGCGCCAAGGGACGTCAGGTGTCGTGGCGCAAGCTGACCGCGAACACCGCGGACGGCTACGTGGACCTGTCCACCGCCGTGCGCCCCAACCGCGAGGCCGTGGCGTACGCCGTCACCTGGCTGGAGTCCTCGCAGGAGACGCGCGTGGCGCTGGGCCTGGGTACCTCCGGCGCCTTCCGCCTGTGGGTGAACGGGCAGCTCGCCGCGAAGGAGGACCGCTACAACGCGCCGCGCCCGGACCAGTCCCGCGTGTCCGTGAAGCTGCGCAAGGGCCTCAACCGCGTGCTCCTCAAGGTGTGCCAGGAGACGGGCCCGCTGGGCTTCTACCTGCGCCAGGAGTCGCCGTCCGTGCGCGCGTCGCTGCCCGCCAAGGCCCCCGCCGTGGAGCGCGGCGCGGCCCCCGCTCCCCAGACGCTGCCCACGCTGACCTCCACGCTGCGGGCCATGGTGGAGAAGAACCCCGACGACGCGGCGCTGCGCGGGGACTACGCGCGGGTGCTCGGCTTCTTCCGGGGCTTCGATGACCGCGAGCACACCGCCACCGCGGAAGCCGCGCGCGCGGCGGAGCTGGCGCCCAAGGACGCGCGCCTGCAGATGCTCGCGGCGAGCCTCCAGCGCGATGACCTGAACGAGCGCCGCCGCTTCCTGGAGGCCGCCGTGGCCGCGGACCCCACGCTGCCCGAGGCCCGCGTGGCCCTGGCGGACCATGAGCTGGAGCGCGGCCACCCCGAGCGCGTCATCGCGCTGGTGGCGCCCGTGCTGGAGAAGACGCCCGAGGACGCCTCCGCCCGCCTGGTGCTGGCCCGCGCCCACGAGGCCCTGGGTGAGCGTCCGCGCTCGCACGCGCTGGTGGAGGAGGCCTTCCGCTACCAGCCCCGGCAGCCGCGCGCGGTGCGCAACGCGGCGCAGATTTCCCGGCAGCTCGGCCGCAACCGCGAGGCGATGGACCGGATGCGCGTGGTGCTGGCGCTGCGCTTCGACGACACCGGCACGCGCCGCGCGCTGGCCGCGCTGCTGGCGGACTCCGGAGAGGTGGAGGCCGCCGAGCGCGAGTACGCGCAGCTGGTGGCCCTCAACCCGTTCGACAACGGCGCGCGCGTGCGGCTGGCGGAGCTGAAGGCCAACAACGGCGCGGTGGAGCCGGCGATGGCGCTCTTCGCGGAGGCCCGCGCCCTGTCCCCGGACGAGCCGGAGGTCTACGAGCGCGAGGGCCGTGCCCTGCTCGCCGCGGGTCGCCGCGAGCCCGCGCTGGCCGCCTTCGAGAAGTCGCTGGTGCTGCGTCCGCAGAACCCCGGCCTGAAGGAGGCCCTGCGCGCCCTCAAGGGCGAGGGCACCGGCGCCGGCATGCAGCACGTGGTGGATGCGAAGCCCCTGGCCAAGGAGGCCGAGGCGTACGTCCACGAGGACGCCATCTACCTGGTCGACAACACCTTCGTGCACGTCCAGAAGAGCGGCCTGTCCAGCAAGCTGACGCAGATGGTGGTGAAGGTGCAGAACGCGCGCGGCGTGGACGCCTTCCGCACCCTGCCCATCACCTACTCCCCGGACCGGCAGGAGGTGCGCATCCTCCGCGCCCGCGTGACGAAGACGGACGGCTCCGTGGTGGAGAGCTACGGGGAGAACGACCGCAACATCAACGAGCCGTGGACGGGCATGTACTACGACGCCCGCGCCAAGGTGCTCTCCTTCCCGTCCCTGGCCGCCGGAGACACGCTGGAGGTGACGTACCGCCTGGACGACACCGCGCAGGAGAACCTCCTGTCGGACTACTGGGGTGACGTGGAGAGCGTGCAGGGCGTCTATCCCAAGCTGCGCTTCCAGTACCTGGTGGAGATGCCCAAGGAGCGCCCGCTCTACTGGAACAAGAGCCGGCTGCAGGGCGTGGAGAGCGCGCAGGAGCCGGTGGACGGCGGGCGCGTGCTGTACCGGTGGAACTCGAAGCACGTGGCCAAGGTGGTGCCGGAGCCGGGCATGCCGGGCTGGGCGGAGGTCGCCCAGAACCTCCACGTGTCCACGTACCAGACGTGGGACCAGGTGGGCCGCTACTGGTGGGGCCTCGTGCGGGACCAGCTCCAGCCGAACGCGGAGCTGAAGCAGACGGTGGACCAGGTGCTCCAGGGCGTGGACCGGAAGAACGAGCTGGCGATGGTGCGCGCCATCTACAACTTCGTGGTGACAAACACGCGCTACGTCGCGCTGGAGTTCGGCATCCACGGCTTCAAGCCTTATCGAGTCGACCGGGTGCTGTCGCGGCGCTTCGGCGACTGCAAGGACAAGGCGAGCCTCATCCACTCCATGCTGCGGGTGGCGGGCGTGGACAGCCGGCTCGTCCTGCTCCGCATGCGCAACCTGGGCGCGCTGGACGCGGAGCCCGCGAGCCTGGCGGCCTTCAACCACGCGATTGCGTATGTCCCCAAGTTCGACTTGTACCTGGATGGCACGGCGGAGTTCCACGGGGCGAAGGAGCTGCCCAGCGCGGACCGCGTGGCCAACGTGCTGGTGGTGGAGCCGGACGGCAAGAGCACCTTCCTCACCACGCCGGAGGCCAAGGCCGAGGACAACGCCACGGGCCTGAAGATGGACGTGACGCTGCGCGCGGACGGCAGCGCGGAGGTGAAGGGCGTCAGCTCTGTGAGCGGCCAGAGCGCGCCGGAGTACCGCCGGGCCTACCGTCCGGAGGCCACGCGCAAGTCCACCTTCGAGCGGGCATGGGCGCAGAGCTTCCCCGGCCTGACGGTGAACGAGGTGTCGCTGAGTGACACCACCCGGCTGGACGACGACGTGACGATGGACTTCGTCATGAGCATCCCCCGCTACGCGGAGGTGCTGGCCAACGCCGTGCGCTTCCTGCCCTTCGGCACGGGCCGCACCTACCAGCAGGCCTTCGCCCCGCTGGCGGAGCGCCGGTTCGACCTGGTGATGCAGAGCCCGTGGGTCAACAACTTCAACCTGCGCTACACGCTGCCCGCGGGCTGGTCCGTGACGGAGCTGCCGCAGGCGGTGGAGGAGACGAACGCGTTCGGCCGCCTCAAGCTCACCTACCGCGTGGAGGAGGGCAAGCTCGTCGCCGAGGGCGAGGTGAAGCTCTCCGTCGCGCGCGTGAAGGCGGACGAGTACCCCGCGTTCAGGGACTTCCTCGGCCGCGTGGACCGCGCCTTCGGTCGCCGGGTCATCATCCAGGGCCCCGGCGGTCGCACCGCGTCCCTGATGCAGTAGCGCTCCGCGGCCTTCCGCCCCCCGTCACGCGTGGGCGGAAGGCCGTGCACCCCTCGCTTCAGAGGTGGGGTGCGCGGGCGGCGAAGGTGGTGGCGACGATGCGGTCGGCGATGGCGGGCCGCTCCTGCCCCATGTGCAGCGTGTTGACGGAGTAGACCAGGCGCCGGCGCAAATCTCGCGTGGCCCCCATGCCGTTGTTGTAGCCGTGCCGGTCCCCCGTCTTTCCCCACAGCGTCAGGCCGTTGACCTCGAAGCGCGTCAGGCCCGCGCCGTGGCTCGCGGGAGCGCCCTCCGGCGTGGACACGTCCGGCACGGTGAACAGCTCCCGCAGCTGCGCGGGCGGCAGCAGCCAACCCCGGAAGAGCGCGGAGAGGAACGTGTCCAGGTCGGCCGTGGTGGAGATCATCTCCCCGGCGGCCCAGGGGATGGACTGGTTCGCCTCGGTGATGTCCACCAGGCGCACCGTGCCGTCCGGGCCGGTGACGGCCTCGTAGCCGCGCGCGTGGGGCCCGGGAATCGTCGGGTCATTGCCGGGCACGGACGTGTCGCGCAATTGGAGCGGCCCGAGGATTCGCTCGCGCACCGCGTGGCTGTAGGGCCGACCGGTGACCTTCTCGATGAGCAGCCCCGCCACCAGGTAGCCGATGTTGCCGTACTCCTGCTGGGTGCCCGGCGCGAAGCGGGGCCCCTGGGGCAGCGCCAGCGCGACGAGCTCCCGGGGCGACCAGCGGCGGAACCGGTTGTCGAAGAACCACTCCGGGTCCTTCGACGGCAGCGGCACGTTGGGCAGGCCGTGCGTGTGGTTGAGCAGCTGCCGCACGGTGATGAGGCCGAAGTTGGGAGGCAGGAGGCCGGGCAGGTAGTGCTGCACCGGCCGGTCCAGGTCCACGCGGCGCTCCGCGGCGAGCTGCAACACCACGGTGGCCGTGAATGTCTTGGTGATGCTGCCGATGCGGAAGCGCGCATCCGTGGGCACGGGCGTGCCCGCGTGGACATCCGCGACGCCGGACGCGCCGAGCCAGCGGCCCGCGGTGCCATTGATGCGGACCTGCGCGGCCGTTGTCTTCGTGTCCGGCAGGCCGGAGATGGCCTGGCGCAGCGCATCCCGGTCCAGGGGCGCCAGGAGCGACTGCTCCCAGTCCAGTCCCTGTTCACTGGTCTCCACTTCATTGGTGACGGCATCGTCAGCCGGGCCACATCCCGCTCCCGAGAAGCTCACCACCAGCACCGCTGCACCCACCCGCAGACCCCGGCGCGGGACATCCATGTTCCATCTCCCGTGAAAATCGGCCCGGAAGCAGAACACCAGCGGAGACGGGGCCTGTCACCCGACTCGTCGGCCTTTCGTGGAATGTCCTACGACTCGTCAACGCAACCGTCGGGCCGCCGCCGCGCCGTCGCCCTCCGGTGTGGCCTCAGGACTCCACGAGCGCGGCCAGGAGCTTGCGCACGTCCTCCGGACCGCTGACGCGATACGTGGCGCGCGAGGGCTTGTTGCCCGCGTGAATCGTGAGCCCGCCCGCGGGCATGGCCGCGAACATGTCCTCGTCCGTGCGGTCATCGCCCACGGCCACCACCAGCGTGCCCGGCGCCAGCTGACGCGTCACCGAGTCCACCACGCGACCCTTGTTCACGCCGTGGGGCCGCACCTCCACCACCTTGTCCCCGGGGAGGATGTCCACGGGCCGACGGGCGAAGGTCTCCGCCAGCTTCAGCCGCAGCTCGCGGGACTGGAGCGCGCCGAACTCCGGGTCCACCTGGCGGTAGTGCCACGCCAGCGACGCGGACTTCTCCTCCACGAACGAGCCCGGCACGCGCGCGGCGAACTCGTCGAGCATGGGGCGCGCGGCGTCCTTCCACTCCGCCGTCACGCCGTCCAGCATCCGCCACCCGTCCGACGGCTTGGGGCGGGACCACAGGCCGTGCTCCGCGTGCAGGCCCATGGGCAACTTCCCGAACCACGCCTCCAGCGTCTCCTTGGGCCGGCCGCTGACCACGCTCACCGTGGTGTTCGGCCGCGCCACCAGCTTCGCCAGCAGCGCGCGCAGGGCGTCATCCGGCGCGGCCAGCTCCGGCCGGGACGCGAAGCCCACCAGCGTCCCGTCATAGTCGAGCATCAGCGACAGGTGCTTCGCGGACTTCATGACCTCCAGCGCCTCCGCGCCCCCCTTCACGTCGCGAAGGGAGACCGAGGGCAGCCCCTGGAGCCGGCCCAGGAAGGCGGACACCCACCAGTGCACGTCGTGGGCCCTCACCTGCGCGCGCAAGGCACGCATGCGCTCGCGACGCTCGTGCTCGCCCATCTCCAGCGCCTGCTCAATCGCGTCCGCCGTCGTCTCCACGTCGTACGGGTTGACGTGGAGCGCCCTGTTCAGCTCGTCGGCGGCGCCGGCGAACTCGCTGAGCACCAGCACGCCGTCCTCGTCCGGCCGCGAGGCGCAGAACTCCTTGGCCACCAGGTTCATGCCGTCCCTGACGGGCGTCACGAGCATGACGTCCGCGGCGCGGTACAGCCCGGCGAGCTGCTTCTCGTTGAAGGAGCGGTAGAGGTAGTGCACCGGCACGTTCTGCACGGTGCCGTACTGGCCATTGATGCGCCCCACCAGCTCGTTCACCTGCTCGCGGTACGTGGCGTACGCCTCCACCTGCGTCCGGCTGGGCACAGCCACCTGGATGAAGCGCAGGCGCCCGCGCCAGGAGGGCTCGCGCTCCAGCACGCGCTGCACCGCCAGCAGCCTGCGGGGGATGCCCTTGGTGTAGTCGAGCCGGTCGATTCCCAGGAGGATGCGCTGGCCCTCCGCGCTGCGCCGCAGGGAGGCCACCTCCTCCAGCACGTTCTCCTCCCTCGCGAGCGTGTCGAAGGACTCCGAGTCGATGCCCATGGGGAAGGCGCCCACGCGCACCTGCCGCCCTTCCCACATGATGCGGTCCACATCCGTGTCCAGGCCGAGCTGGCGCAACAGCGAGCCGGAGAAGTGCCGCACGTAGCTCACGGTGTGGAAGCCGATGAGGTCCGCGCCGAGCAGGCCCTTCAGCAGCGCCTCGCGCCGGGGCAGCGTGCGGAAGATTTCCGACGAGGGGAACGGGATGTGGTGGAAGTAGCCGATGCGGGCTTCGGGGAGCCGCTGTCGCAACAGCCCCGGCACCAGCATGAGCTGGTAGTCATGCACCCAGATGGTGTCGCCCGGCTGGTACTGCTTCGCGGTGAGGTCAGCGAAGCGCTCGTTGACCTTGCGGTACACCTCCCAGTCGCGGTCCTGCCGGGGGATGCGGTCCAGCATGTAGTGGCACAGCGGCCAGAGGACCCGGTTGGAGTAGCCCTCGTAGTACCGGCCCACCTCGCTCGCGGTGAGGTGGATGGGGACGTAGCGCTGCTCCGCGAACTGGGCCTCCACCTTGACGCGTTGGGTTTCCGACAACCGGGACATGTCGCCGGGCCAGCCAATCCACTGGCCTCCGGAGCGTTCATGCGGTCTGCGCAACCCCGTGGCCAGTCCGCCGGCACTGCTCACCACGGCGACGCTGTCCTTCTCCACCTTGACGGTGACGGGAAGACGATTGGAGACGAGCAGGAGTCGAGGCATAGGCCCTTGACCCTTATTCACTCCCTCCGGGAATGGCCATCTTCGAATCGCGCGAGGTGGCGATTGGTGGACCCTCGCGCGCCCCGCGCGGCGCCCAGCCGAGGCGGGCCAACAGCGCGGGCTCGCGGCCCGGTTTCCAGATGAACGCATCCAGCACGTAGTGCGTGGCCTGCGGCAGCGCGAGCAGCGGCACCACCAGCGCCAGCAGGTCCGGAGAGAGCTCCACGCCCGCGCCTCCAAAGAGGCCGGCCCGGTCATGCCAGATGAAGCGGTCCCACAACAGTTCCTCGGTGAACGCCAGCGCGACGAGGAACAGGAGGAAGCCGGGGAGCCCCGCGCGGAGCACGGTGCCCGCCGCGCCATAGCGGCCCTCCTCGCCGCGTCCGCGCGAGTAGCGGAACAGCAGCGCGAAGTACGGCACGCCGTGCAGCACCACGTTCATCACCGTGAAGGTGAAGTCGTCGCGCGCCAGGACGATGCCGCCGAACCACGTCACCCACGTGGCGCCGATGAGCAGCACCTTGCCGACCTGGAGGCCCTCGCCGCGCGCCACGCGCAGGACTTGGAAGCCGAGCCACGCCACCAGCACCACCGCGTGCAGCGCCAGCGCCAGCGTGCCCATCCACGTGGGGAGGCCCGGAAGGAAGTCTCCCTCCACGAACCACCAGAACGCGCGCGGCAGGTTCGCATGCCACCACACGACGGGGCCCACGGTGGCGGCGTAGACGGCGGCGGCGTCCAGGCGACGCTCGAAGTCAGAGGCGCGGGCCTTGCGCGTGTACAGCGCCGCCCAGCCGTACTGCTGACGGACGAAGTGGAACAGGGCCACATAGGCAAAGAGCGTCCAGAACGCGCCCGGTGACACCTGGTGCGCCAGCACGCCCGCCACCCAGGCGACAAGGGGCGCCGCCATATACAAGCCGGGGCGTCGGCGCAGCTCGTCCGGGTCCAGGTAGGTGCGGAACAGCGTGGACCAGACGTGGGCCACGTCCACGCAGACGACGAGCAGGAGCCACGCCCACACAGGCGTGTCCCCCACCGTCCCGAGCCACGGCGACGCGAGGACGAGGGCCACGGAGACGAGCGCGCTTCCGGCGAAGACGGCGAGGTCCACGCGCGGACCGAACAACCAGCTCTGAGAGGGCGCGAGGAGGCGGGGCATCCGGACCGTGAGGCTATCAGCCCCCAAGTCGACCGGCATCCAGGCTCGGATTGGGCGACGGGCCGCCGGGCGATCGCGCCCGAGGAATGTGCGGCACGCCTCTCGCGTCGCACACCTGTCTTCGACCCGCCGTGAGGCGAGCAGCGCCAGGGCCGGGCGCAGGGACAGGCCCGCCGGGCGATAGAGCCCGAGGCAAGCGCGGCACACCTCTCTCGTAGCTTGCCTGTCGCCTCCCTATCCTGAGGCTCTCCGCACTCAAGCTCGGATTGGGCGATGGGCCGCTAGGGCGATACAACCTAGAGGCAAGCGCGGCGCGCCTCCCGCGTAGTGCGCCTGTCGCCCTCCCGCCGTGAGCCCGCCCGCGTCCGCCATGTCCTCGACTCCCCCGCCCCCTCGCTTCCGCCGCCGGCTGCTGGCGGTGATGCTGCTGGCGGGCCTCGTCCCCCTGGTGCTGCTGGGAATCGTGGCCCAAGGCGCGCTGGAGCGGGTGCTGTCCGTCTCCGTGGCTCCCGTGGAGGCGGTGCTGGATGACGTGTCCCTGGACCTGGAGCGCCGGGGCCTGCCTCGCGGTTCCCTGGACGAAGCTCGACTCCATCTGGCCCAGGCGGAGCTGACACGGCGGGCCCTGGTGCGGCGCGTGCCCGCGTTCATCACCGTCCTTGTCCTGGTCTCGGGCTGCGTGCTGGCGGTGGCGGCCGTGCTGCTCGGCCGTGCGCTGACCCGCCCGGTGACGACGCTGACCGAGGGCATGTGGGCCTATGCGCGAGGCGACCTCTCCGTGCGGCTGCCCGCCACGGACCCGCCCCGGGACGAGCTTCAGTTCCTCCTGGGACAGTTCAACCGCATGGGCCAGGAGCTGGTCGCCCAGCGCGAGCGACTCAAGTCCGCCGAGCAGATCGCCGCATGGCAGGACGTGGCCCGCTCGCTCGCCCACGAGCTGAAGAATCCCCTCACCGCGATGAAGCTCTCACTCGCGCGCCTGTCTCGCGCGGACACAGGCTCCGCCGCCGACGCCACGCGCGTCACCGAGTCCGTGGCCCTGCTCCAGGAGGAAGTGGAACTGCTGATGCGGATGACCCAGAGCTTCTCCACCTTCGCGCGTCTGCCCGCCCCGCGCTTCCAGGACGTGCCCCTGCGCCCGCTGCTCTCCGAAATCCGCGCGCTGTACGCGGAGACCTCGCCCGTGCCCGTGGAGCTGCTTCCCGGTCCGGACGTCTCGCTGCGCGCGGACCCGGATGGCCTGCGTCGCCTGTTCGGCAACCTCGTGAAGAACGCCGCCGAGGCCTCCACCGAGGGCGCCCCTCCCGTGCGAATCGCCCTGGAGGCCGCGACGGAGCACACCGTGCGCATCACCGTGACAGATGGCGGCAGCGGTGTCTCCGCCGTCCTCGAAGGCGCGGCCCTCACGCGCGGGCTCTTCAGCACCAAGCCCGAAGGCAGCGGGCTGGGCCTGCCCATCTCCCAGAAAATCACCCACGAACACGGCGGCACGCTTCGACTGGAGCCCGCGCCCGGCGGCGGTACGCTCGCGCGCGTGGAGCTGCCCTTCCTTCCCCCTTCGCTCCCCGTGTCCACGACATGAAGCCCGGCCCCCGAATCCTCGTCGTCGACGACGACCCTGGCGTCCTCAAGGCCCTGCGTGGCCTCTTGAGCGACGAGGGCTTCATCCCCGTGGAGGCCCGCTCCACCGCCGAGGCCACCCGCGTCCTCGAATCCCCCGAGGGCCTGCCCGCGATGATGCTGCTCGACCTGCGCATGCCAGGCGAGACGGGGCTGGAGTTCCTCGCGCGGCTGCCGCGCCCCCTGCCCGTGCCCGTCGTCGTCCTGTCGGGCGAGGCGTCACCGTCGGAGGCCGCGCAGGCCCTGAAGCTCGGCGCCACGGACTTCGTGGAGAAGCCGCCCTCGCCCGAGCGGCTCGTCACGGCGTTGCGCAACGCCCTGGCGCTCGGCGCGCTCCAGGAGGAACGCGAGCGATTGCTGGACGCGCTCGCTCGCCCCGGACATCTCGTGGGAGACAGCCCCAGCATGAGCGCCCTGCGTCAGCTCATCGCGCGCGTGGGGCCCAGCGACACGGCGGTGCTGATCACCGGTGAGACGGGCACGGGCAAGGAGCGTGTCGCGCGAGCGCTGCACCTCGCCTCGGGACGCAAGGGCCGGCTCGTCGCCGTCAACTGCGCCGCGATTCCCGCCACGCTGCTGGAGAGCGAGCTGTTCGGCCATGAGAAGGGCGCGTTCTCCGGCGCGGTGAATCGGCGCGCGGGACGCATCGAGCAGGCCCACGGCGGCACGCTGCTCCTCGACGAGATTGGAGACATGCCGCTGGAGCTGCAGGCCAAGCTCCTGCGGGTGCTGGAGACGCGCGAAGTGGAGCGACTGGGCGGCTCGGTGCCCGTGCCCGTGGACGCGCGCATCCTCGCGGCGACACATCAGGAACTGGCCCGCGCGGTGAAAGAGGGACGCTTCCGTCAGGACCTCTTCTTCCGCCTCAACGTCATGCCCCTGCACATCCCGCCACTGCGCGAGCGCCTCGAGGACCTGCTCCCGCTGGCGCGCGCCTTCGCGGCCGAGTTCGCCGGACCGGAAGCACCACTCGTGCTGGCCCCCGGCGCGGAGACAGCGCTGCGCGCCTACCCGTGGCCCGGCAACGTGCGCGAGCTGCGCAACGTCATCGAGCGGCTCAACCTGCTGCGAGGCGGAGGCCCGCTGACGCTCGGCCCTGAAGCCGTCGTCGCGCCACAGGCGGCCGTACCCACCACGCGCCCCAGCCTCGGAGAGAAGAGCTACCGCGAGCACGTGGAGGACTTCGAGCGGGAACTCATCCGCGCCGCGCTCCACGAGGGCGAGAGCATCGCCGGTGCCGCGCGGCTGTTGCAGGTGGACCGAGGCAACCTCTACCGGCGCATCAAGGCGCTCGGGCTCCCGGTGGCCTGAGCGCATCGACACCGTCACCGCGTTACTACGGCCGGGGCTTCACGTCGGTGTTCTGCCCCGCGACGATGCGCCACGTGCCGTTCACGCGGTTCATCACGTAGCGCATCTGGGTCCGCAGCAGGCCCGGCTCCGTGTTCTGGACACCCGGAGGCAGACCCGAATGCCCGGTCACCTCGTGCGTCGTGTCCACCACGGCCACGTCGCGCACGGGGAAGCTCACCCGCCGGATGGTGACCTTGTCCTGACTGCCCTTGAAGATGGTCTGGAAGATGGCCGCGTGGCGCTCCTGAATCTGCGGCTGTCCTTCGAACACCGTGCCGACGATGTTGATGAAGTCCGCGTCCGGCGCGAAGTCCTGAGACCACACCACCGCGTCCTGGCGGTTCCAGGCCTGGGTCTGCACGTCCACCAGCTGACGAATGTCCTGCTCGTCCCGCGCGTGGTCGACGTGCGCACAGGCCTGGGACAGCAGCAACGCGCACACCAGGGCCAACCGGGTGGGAACACTGCGAATCACGGTGAAGCTCCTTGCTTGGAAGAGGGCCAAGCAGCCTGCCACAAGCCCGAGCGAAGCCGAGCCCCGGCGTCACCCGCACCCACACTCCCCGCGCGTTTCCCAATGGGCAGGAAACCCGGGAAGCCCCGGGTGCGATAATCCCTCCGGACCCACCCCCAGGTCGCCCCACCAGGAAGAGCCGCCCCATGTCGAACCGCATTGGCCGCCCCGCATTCACTCCCGCCACGCAGCCCGGGTCCGGCCTGGAGCGTGAGCGCGCGGCTCGCCCCGCCGGTGAGAAGGCGCCCCAGGCCCGCGCGGTGGTCGACCAGTTCGAGTCCCGCGCCACGCGTCCCCAGGTCAGCGCGTCGCTGCTGGGAGGAACCGCCGCGACGACGGCCGTGAGCGCGAAGGCGCTCGACCTCCAGCCCTCGCTCCACGCGGCCACCGGCTACGAGGCCCGCTTCGAGCAGGGCGGCCGCAAGGCCAACGCCTTCGTGGAAGGCCAGGGACAGGTGAGCCTGCCCACGGGCCCCGGTCGAGGCCCCTCCTTCCACGCCGAGGCGGGCAAGCCGCTGACGGTGACGGCGGACCCGGCGCGCTTCTCGTCGCAGTACGAGAAGGTGGAGCTGGTGTGGCGGCTGGTCCCCGGGGGCACGGAGACGGCGATTCCCCTCACCGACGGCAGCCGCGACGCGAATGGCCGGCTGAACATCCAACCTGGGACGTTCACCCTCCCTCCCGACGCCACGGGCCTGGTGCGTCTTTCATTCCGCACCACCGGCGCCGACGGGCGCGTCAGCAACCAGTGGGACCCGAGCAACGACGCACAGGTCGCCTCGAAAGAGGGCGCGACGGTGTCCTTCACCGAGGACTTCAAGACGCAGGTCGATGGCACGCTGCGCGCCGGAGACAAGGTCCAGCTCGCGTATGACCAGGACCGCCTCAAGGCGCTCGCGGGCGGCAAGACGCCCTCCGACGTCGTCGCCTGCGTGTCCTTCAACGGCGGGCCGCCCCTGGAGTTCCCGCTCGACCTCCAGGCTGGGCAGTCCGGCAACGCGGGCGGCGACTTCCTGCCGGCGTTCCGCGTGCCCTTCGAGGCCACGGACATGCAGGTCTGGTTCCGGGGCAAGGCGGACGACAACACCACGTGGGACTCGGCCAACGGACAGAACTTCAAGTTCTCCGTCGGCGTCACGCGCGACGACGCCGAGCCGGGCTGGAAGAACGAGCTGCTCAAGAGCAAGAGCTTCCCCAACCTGAGCGCCGACAAGTTCGTGGGCATCGGCCCTTCGTCGGAGCGCTACAACTGCATCGCGTGGACGGTGGGCAAGCGCGACGAGTGGGTCTGGCCGGGCACGCGCGTGGAGGACTTCGACAAGCTGTACGCGGAGCAGGGCTACAAGCCGATGGACTCGCTGGACTTGAGCCACGACCCCAGCTTGGAGAAGGTGGTCATCTACGGCCGCAAGCCGATGACGGGCAAGGGTCCGCTCGAGGTGACACACGGCGCGCTGATGGATGAGCAGGGCCGCTTCACGAGCAAGATTGGCACCCAGCCGCTCATCCGTCACAACAGCGCTGACGACCTCACCGGCCCTTCGTATGGTGAGCCCGTGCGAGTCTACGTGCGTCCCCGTCAGTCCCCTGTGAGCAGCTCATGAGCGCGCCCGGCGCCCGCTTCGACGCCCTGGCCGAGGAGTGGGAGCGGCACTGCGCGGAGCATCGCGAGTCGTCCAATCCCTACGTGTTCCTGGAGCACCCGTCGTTCGACGCGCTCGTGGCGCTGGGAAGGCCCGCGGTGCCGCTCATCATCGAGCGCTATCGCGAAGGCAGCGTCTTCTGGGGCGCCGCCCTACGCCGCATCACCGGCGTCACCACGTTTGGCGACGGCGTGGTGGGCAACCTGGAGGCGAACCGCCAGGGGTGGCTGAAGTGGTGGAGCGAGAACGAGGCCGCGTACTCCCGCTGAGCCTCCGTTGCCTCCCCCAGGCACCTCTGCGAGCGTCGCGCCGGGCCACCTGCTCGGCGCGGTCGCCCTGGAGCCTCGGGAGGCCGTCATTGAGCCACCCGGACCCGGAGTCGCGCTCCGAGGGCACCGGGCGGCTCGCGGCAATCGCCGGGCCCGATGTCAGTATCACATCTCGATTCGACATCAGGATGTGTCCATGACATCGGCAAGGCTGGCCAGCTCTCGTCCTTTCAAGCACTTGCCCCGACGCGGCGGCTGGAACGCGGCGTGCTCTGCCCCCTGCGCATGAACCGCCTCGCGCTCTTCTTCTGCTTCGTCTCCCTGCTCGCCAGCGCGCAGCCAGCGCCAGACGCGGGTGTGCCCGACGCCACCAGCACTGTCGGCCCGCCTCCCACCTCCGCGGCGCCCGCCATGGCTCCAGCCCAGGAGGAGCCCGGCCTTCCACTGCCGCTCTCCCGGCGCACGCAGGCCGCGCCCTCGAAGGTCGAGCGCGATGAGGACGCACGGGAGTCCCGCGACGAGCGCTCGAAGCGCGAGCGTGACTCGGAGGACGACGACTCGCGAGCCGAAGAGGACGCACGCGACGCGGCGCGTACGGAGTCGCGCAACGAGCGCTCATCGGACCGGCGTGAGCGTGAGCGTCGGCGCGAGAAGGAGAAGCGCGCGGCCTGCGACGAGGACTACCTGGACGAGGAGATGGAAGACCTCGCCATCCTCCATCCGCTCGAGCTGAACGTAGATGGCCGCGCGCTCACGCCGGAGGTCATCGAGCTGCATGGGCTCAAGCGCCTCACGGACGACCAGGTGCGCGCCTTCATCGGCTCGCCTCCCGCAGAGTCCCGCGCGCCCCTGCACACCCGCCATCTCCAGCGGATGCTGCGCCGCCTGGCTCACACCGGCCTGTTCGCCCGAGTGGAGCCGCGCCTGCGCGTCCCCGAGCAAGGCCCCATCGTCCTGGAAGTCCTCCTGGAGGAGAACCCCGTCGTCACGTCGGTGGACGTGGAGGGGCTTCAGGATATCCAGCGCTCCGAAATCCTCGACGAGGTGTTCCGCCTCCCGCCCCGCTTCCCCGACGAGGACGAGGACGACGAGGAGTTCACCGCCACCCTGCGCGTGAATGGCGTGCGCGGGACGCTGACCGTCACGAAGCCTTGCCCGCCGCAGCGCCCGCCCCGTGAGTGGCTCGCGCGGATGGAGCGCGACGAATACCGCCCGGGCCTCGTCCTCGGCGGAGTGACGGCCGCACTGCAGCGCGCGCTGCGAGACCTGCGTGGCGACGGCTACATGCTCGCGAGCCTGTCCGGCACGCTCACGCCAAAGGGCCACCTCACCATCATCGTGGACGAGGGCCGCCTGGAGAGCGTGGACGTGGTGGGCGTGGAAGGCTCCATCGCGGACCGGGTGCGCGCGGCGCTGGACCTGAAGGCCGGCGACGTCTTCCTGCGCAGCGACGCACGACGCGCCATGGAGCGGCTGGAGTCGCGCTTACCCTTCCTGCAGGCGGCGAGCGTGGACCAGGACTCCGACGACGCCGCGCGCCGACGTGACGCGCGCATCGTCGAGGAGCGCGCGGCCGACGGCGTGCGCCACTATCGGACGCAGGAGGCCCAGCGCAAGGAGCGCCGTCGCCGTGAGCAGGTCGAGTTCGACCTGAGCTGGCGCGAGCTGTTCGAGTCCTGGCGGCACGGCGACAAAGGCGAGGGCATCACCCTGGAGGGACGACGCCTCGTCGTGCACGTGCGTCCGCGCCGTCCGGACCTGGACCTGGAGCTGCTGCCCGTGCACACGCAGGTGACGGGGTTCGCTCCGGGCCTGGAGGGCTCGCTGCGCATCTGGGACTCGAAGGACCGCCTGCACACCACGCTGGACGCCGCCGCCTTCATCCCCCTGCGCTGGGGTGGCCAGCGCCTGCCGGATGACCCCGAGGGCACGAAGCGTCAGCGCGAGCTGAACCTGCTGGGCGGCGCGCGCGTGGAGATTCCGGCGGTGGGCCTCGCGGAGCTGGGCGCACAGGCGCACGACTTCACGGACACGCTGGACCGGTGGCGGATGAGTGACATCGACTCGTCCATCTACTCGGCGCTCTTGAATCGCCCGGACCGCGACTACTTCCGCCGCAAGGGCGTGGCGGCGTTCGCGACGTTCCGCTGGTCCGAGGACTGGCTCGCGGGCGTCGAGTACCGCTCCGACCGTTACGAGACGCTGCGCAGCTTCACTCCGCCGCTCTCGCTGTTCCGCCGCGACTCGCCTCCCTTCCCCAACGCGCCGGTGGACGAGGGCCGCTTCCAGTCCGTCATCGCGCGGCTGGAGTACGCCAGCGGCACTCCTCGCGACACGAAGGTGGGCTCGCTGTTCCGCACGCCGGAGACGCCGCTGTTCCACGGGGATGGAGACTGGGGACACAGCCCGTTCCTGCACGGCTTCGTCACGCTGGAGGTGGGCGAGGGGCCCGCCGCGACGGGTCCGGACGAGCGCTTCTGGAAGCTGCTCGGCGACGTGACGATGGTGGTGCCCACGGGCTGGGAGACGGGCCTGCGGCTGCGGCTGCGCGGCGCGGGGGGCGACAACCTGCCCGAGCAGAAGCGCGAGGCGCTGGGTGGCTGGAGCGCGCTGCGAGGCTTCGGCTTCAAGGAGTTCAAGGGCGACGTGTCGGTGCTCGGCACCGCGGAGTACCGGTGGCATGCCTTCGGCGTCTTCGCGGACCTGGGCACGGTGCGCGGCGCGGGTGAGTGGCAGGACGCGCGGCTGGGCCTCGGAGGGACGTTCCACTTCACCGACGACGTGCGCGTGGATGTCGCGTGGCGCACGGACGAGAAGGCCACGGCCACGCCCGAGGCCCGGTTGTTCTTCGTGCGGACCTTCTGAAGCCCATGACACGCATGGGGAAACGGACAAGACGCACGCTCGGCGCGGCCCTGGTGGTCGCGGCGGGGCTGTTCGCGCCCGGGGCCCGGGCGGAGGAGCCGCGCGTCAGCTGCACCGCCACCGTCTCCGGTCGGCGCGTGCTGGCGCGCTCGGTGGCCTTCGCCTTTCTCTCGGCGGAGCTGGACCGGCTGGTGCGGTTGGGGATGGCGGGAAAGCTGGAGGTGGAGCTGACCTTGTGGAAGCGCCGCTCGCTCTGGTTCAACACGCGGGTGGACGGCGCGCGACTCACCCAGGTGATTGTCTTCACGCGGGAGGGCTATGTGCTGGATGGCAGGCCGCTCCCGGAGGGGCCCGCCACGCTGGAGCTGGAGCGCGTCGCGTGGACCCTGGAGGCCCGGCCCGAGGAAGGCGAGCGCCTCATCGTCCAGGTGGAGGTGAAGCTGAACGTCGTGACGGCGGCCAGCCTGGGGCGCATGGCCTCCTGGCTGTCGCGGACGGACGGGGCGGGAGAGACAGACCGCTCCGTCGTGACGGGCACGCTGCTGCGCACGGTGGCGGAGGACCTCTCCCAGAGGGCCTCGGGACGCTGCGACGTCACGCCGCCGACTTGAGCGAAGACAACCTGGACGCGGCACGGTCCGACTGAAGCACCGACGCGGCCCTTGAGGCGACGAGGGCCGCGTCTCCATCGAAGGCCCTCGCATCTCACGCGGCGGCACAGCCCCGCTCGCGACTCGCGGGTTTCACGATTCACGGAGGGCCCGGCCCCGCGCCGAGGCCAGGAGGACCGTCATGCGTTTCTGGATGCTTCCACTGCTCGCCCTGCTGACCTCGTGCGGAGTGGACCTGACGCCGCTCGCGCGCACGGTGCATGTCTTCGTGCCCGACGACGTGGAGGACACGGGCGCGCACGTCCCCATTCTCTACCTGGAGAAGGGGCGCGCCCTGTTCTTCCCCAAGGGAGCCAGCGGCGATGCGAACCCCGTGGAGCCCAGCGAGCTCGTGGTGCTGGGCCAGCGTAAGGACATCGTCATCATCGCCGTGGACTCGGTGGCGGGGCCTCGGGTGGAAATCCTCGGCGACGGGCGCACGCGCTACATCACCCATCCCGGCGGAAGCTAGCTCCGGCTCAAGAGACGCGGACCACCGCGCGCCCGAAGTTCTCGCCCCGGAACAGGCCGGCGAACACAGCGGGCGCGGACTCCAGGCCATCGACGATGTGCTCGCGGTGGCGGAGCGTTCCGTCCTGGAGCCACCGCCGCAGCTCCGCCCGCGCCTCACCGAAGCGCGCGGCGTAGTCGAACACCACGAAGCCCTCCATGCGCAGCCGCTGGATGATGAGGAACGGCGTGTTCTTCAACCCCGCGCGCGCCTCCGGTGGCACGCCGTAATCCGCGACGAGCCCCGACACCACCACCCTGCCTTTCATCGCCATGCACGTGAGCGCCGCGTCCAGCGTCGAGCCACCCACGTTGTCCAGGTACACGCCCACGCCCTGGGGACACTCGCGGCGGATGGCAGCGGCCAGGTCCTTTTCCGCGCGGTAGTCGATGCAGGCATCGAAGCCGAGCGCCTCCACCACCCAGCGACACTTCTCCGGGCCACCGGCGATGCCCACCGCGCGAGCCCCCTGCCGCTTCGCGATTTGTCCCGAGATGGAGCCCACCGCGCCCGCGGCGGAGGACACCAGCACCGTCTCACCGGCCTGGGGACGGCCCAGCTCGAGAATCCCGAAGTACGCCGTCAGCCCGGGGATGCCGAGCACCCCCAGCTCCGCCGAGACGGACTCCGCTCCAGGCTCCGCCTTGCGCAGCCCGCGAGCGCTCACCACCGCGTGCTCCCGCCAGCCCCAGCTCCCCACCACGACGTCGCCCACGGCGTAGCGCGAGTCACGCGACTCCAGCACCTCGCCCGCGGCCGCGCTCCCGATGACCTCACCCAGCTTGAGGGCCGGCGCATACGAGTCCACGCCGCCCAACCGGGCCAGCGTGCCCGGGTCCACGGAGGCGAAGAGCGTCTTCACGCGGAGCTCCCCGTCCTGGGGCTCTCCCACCTCCACGCGCTCCACGCGGAAGTGCTCCGGCTCGGGCAAGCGAGGGATGTGGCGAGCGAGGACGACTTGACGGCTCGGGAGGGTGCTCATCGGCGGCTCCAGGTTCGAGGCTCCCCACCATCTTCCGTCCACCTCCCGCTGGCAACCAGGACGCAGGGCTCCCTAGGCTGCGGCCCATGACGAGTTCCATCCCCCTTCCCGCGCATCCCCTCCTCGCCACCGCCGTGGAGCTCGCGCCGCGCCTGTCCGCGCGCTCCGCCGAAATCGAGGCCGCGCGCCAGCTCCCCCAGGACCTCGTCGATGAGCTGACCCGCGCGGGCTTCTTCCGGATGATGATTCCGGAGACCTACGGTGGGCTGGAGCTGCACCCCGCGCTCTCCTTCCAGGTCATCGAGGCCCTCTCCCGCGCGGACGGCGCCGCCGGCTGGAGCGCGATGATTGGCGCCGCCACCGCGCTGACGGCCGCGTGGCTGCCGGAGCCCGTGGGCCGCGCCATCTTCTCCGCGCCGGACGTCATCACCGGAGGCGTGGCCGCGCCCCTGGGCCGCGCCGAGCGCGTCGAGGGAGGCCACCGCGTCACCGGCCGCTGGCCCTGGGCGAGCGGCAGCCGGCACTGCCACTGGCTCGTGGGCGGCGCCCTCGTCACGGAGGGCGGCAAGCCGCGCATGTTGCGAGAGGGCGTGCCGGAGACGCGCCTGTTCTTCCTCCCCGCCAGGGACGTCACGCTCCACGACACCTGGTTCGCCTCCGGCCTGTGCGGCACCGGCAGCGGCGACATGGAGGTGAAGGACCTCTTCGTCCCGGACGACCACGGCTTCTCCTTCTTCGCGCCCCCTCGCGTCGCTCGCCCGCTGTACGGCTTCCCGTTCGGCCTGCTGGGCCTGGGCATCCCCGCCGTGGCCCTGGGCATCGCCCGGCGCGCCATCGACGAGCTGACCACCCTGGCCCGGCAGAAGACGGTGGTGGTGGAGCGAAGGCTGCTGGCCGCGCGCCCCGCCGTGCAGGAGGCCATCTCCGAGGCCGAAGCCGAGGTGCGCTCGTCCCGCGCCTTCGCGCTGGAGACCATCCACGCCCTCCACGACGAAGCCACCCGAGGCCCCGTCTCCATCCGCGGCAGGGCCGACCTGCGCCTGGCGATGACTCACGCCACGCGAAGCGCCGCGCGCGCGGTGGACCGCATGTACGAGGCCGCGGGTGGCCCCGCCGTGTTCCACACCAGCGCGCTCCAGCGCTGCTTCCGCGACGTGCACACCATCACCCAGCACGCCATGGTGGCGCGGCCCACGCTGGAGCTCACCGGTGGCATCCTGCTGGGCTTCGACCCGGCCACGCCGGTGCTTTAGAGAGAAAAGAGGGCCCGGCCTCCCTGAAGCGCGGGGAAGAGGCCGGGCCCACACAGGCGACGACGTGTCGCCTCCCCCTACTGCCGAGCCATCACTGTCTTGCGTTCCTTCTGCTCGTCATGCAGGTGCTCGCCGGACACGTCCACCACCACCTCGCGCAAGGTGCCCCCTCGGAACGAGAAGGGTGGGCGATACATGGTGCTCACCGACGAGTTGTCATCCCGTCCGCACGTCAGCCCCTCGCCCAGGCTGATGAGCAGCGGCATCGTCGAGGAGATGTCGCTCTGGGCGACCAGGTCCCCGTCGATGAAGAGCTTGCCCCGTCCCGGCGCGCCCTTGCCCGCGTCGAGGTCCGGCTCACCGCTGGGCTCGAACTCGAAGCGCAGCTCCGTGCGGCCGGTCGGCACCTCCATCGCCGACTCGATGTGGAACTCCTTCTCGCCCACGAAGTTGTAGACGTAGTGCAGCTTCCGGTCCTGGATGAAGAAGGTGTAGCCCCCCGTAATCCCACCGTGGCTGAGCAGCACGCCCTCCGCGTCTCCGTCCACGTCCACCTTCGCGGTGATGGAGTGCGGCCGGTTGAGCACGTGCACCGCCACGTTCTCCGGCGCGGGTGAGGTGTGCGGCCGGTAGACGTAGCGCTTGCGGTCCTTGGTGATTTGCGGACGCTCCGCGGCGAACACCGCGCGGTCCAACGCCGCGAGCGGGAGGACCTTGTAGCGGCCCGCCTCCACGTACCAGAGGGCAATCATCTCGATGAGCTTGCCCCGCTCTTGCTGCGCCAGGTTCTTCGTCTCCGAGGCGTCCTCCGCCACGTGGTACAGCTCCCACCCCTCCGCGTCGAGCTTGCGCAGCCGCTCCTCGGTGATGGCCGACTCGCCGAACGCCTCGCCCGCCTCCGTGAAGGACGGCCCGGGGAAGGGGCACACCGCCCGCCAGCCGTCATGGTAGATGGCGCGGTTGGTGAACATCTCGAAGTACTGCGTGAGGTGGTGGCTCTCCGCGCGCGCGTCGTCGAACGAGTGACGGAAGCTGACGCCTTCAATCGGCGACTGCGTGACGCCGCGGATTTCCTGGGGAGGCTCCACGCCCAGGCAGTCCAGCACCGTGGGCACCATGTCGATGGCGTGGCAGTACTGCGTGCGGACCTCGCCCCGCGCGCGGATGCCCTTGGGCCAGTGGACGATGAACGGGTCCGTCGTGCCGCCGCGGTACACCTCGCGCTTCCACCGGCGGAACGGCGTGTCCCCGGCCCACGCCCAGCCCCAGGAGTAGTGATTGAAGTACTTGGGCCCGCCCAGCTCGTCCATGGCCGCGATGTTCTGCTCCAGCGACTCCGGCGTGTTGTTGAAGAACTTCAGCTCGTTGACGGAGCCATGGGGCCCGCCCTCGGCGCTCGCGCCGTTGTCGGAGATGACCATGATGAGCGTGTTGTCCAGCTCACCGCTCTCCTCCAAGGACTTCAAGAGCCGGCCGATGTGGTGGTCCGTGTGCTCCAGGTAGCCCGCGAAGACCTCCATCATCCGCGCATAGAGGCGCTTCTCCTCCGGAGGCAGGCTGTCCCACTCCGCCACGTCCGGGTCATGCCGGGACAACTGCGTGCCCGGAGGGATGACGCCGAGCTTGAGCTGACGCTGGTACACCTTCTTGCGGTACGCGTCCCAGCCGTCGTCGAACTGGCCCTTGTACTTGTCCACCCACTCCTTGGGGACGTGATGCGGGGCGTGCATCGCGCCCGTGCAGAAGTACATGAAGAAGGGCTTGTCCGGCGCCACCTGCTTGGAGTCCGCGATGAAGTCCACCGCGCGGTCCACCAGGTCCTCGGTGAGGTGGTAGCCCTCCTCCGGCGGCTTGTGCGGAAGCACCGGATGGTTGTCGTGGACCAGGTCCGGGTAGTACTGGTGCGTGTCGCCGCCGAGGAAGCCGTAGAACCGCTCGAAGCCCCGACCCAGCGGCCAGCGCTCGTAGGGCCCCGCCGCGCTCGTCTGCTCCGTGGGCGTCAGGTGCCACTTGCCCACCG
Source organism: Myxococcus qinghaiensis (assembly GCF_024198215.1). Lineage (GTDB taxonomy): Bacteria > Myxococcota > Myxococcia > Myxococcales > Myxococcaceae > Myxococcus > Myxococcus qinghaiensis. The sequence continues at coordinate 106,753 of NZ_JAKCFA010000004.1, read as the reverse complement.
CATACGTGTTGTAACCCTGATTCAACAGCATCTCCGAGAGGAAACCGTTCTCGAAGGGGATGGTGCCGTTGTAGCCCGGGTAGCCGAGGGAGACCTCGGTGATGGTGGCCATGCCGTTGGAGTGGTGGTTGCGGCCGGTGAGGATGCACGAGCGCGTGGGCGAGCACAGCGCGGTGGTGTGCATGTTGTTGTAGAGCAGGCCTCCCTTCGCCAGCCGGTCCAGGTTCGGCGTGCGGATGGGCGAGCCATAGCAGCCCAGGTGTCCGAAGCCCGTGTCGTCCAGGACGATGAAGAGGACGTTGGGCGCGCCTTCCTTCGCGCGCAGCGGCTGGGGCCACGCTGGGGACGACTGCTCCCACGTCCGGCCGATGGTGCCGGGGAAGGTGCTGCCGGGCTTGTATTCCTTGAGCGACATGGTGTGCCTCCGCGAAGTCTCGACCCAGGAGGCCGCCGTGCGCGCCGGAGGTTCCGGACGACACGTCCCAGCCCCGAGGGTCAGAGATGGGCACACCACGCGACACCCACCGCTGCCCCCAGGACGGACCCAGGCGGGCAAGGCCCGGCCCGCCCGGCCCTGGCACCTCACGGAAGCAGGGAGGCTAGAGCCAGCTCGCGGAGGTCTGGCCCAGCTCGGACAGCACGCGCTCCGCGGCCTTCACCCCGAACCAGTTGGCCTCCTCGAAGAGGGCCAGTCCCCCCAGGTCCGTGTGCGCGAAGTGCAGGTGACGCCCCACGCTCTCCTGCGCGGCGCGGCGCTCCGGGCCCCAGATGAAGCCCGGCGTCGGCCGCACCATGGCGTGCCCCCAGCGCTGCACCTCCAGGCGCTGCGCCTGCTGGAGGATGCCCGGGTGCGCGGGACGCATGTCCGCCATCACCAGCGCCTCCCAGTCCGCGTAGCTGGCGGAGAGCGCCTTGGTGCGCTCGGCCTTCACGTCCGCGCCGGACATGGGCAGGTACCACGTGAGCACCGTGGGGCCGCGCTCGTCCTGACGCAGCCGCTGGTGCGTGGCCACCACGTAGCCCAGGCTGTTGCTCTCCTGGAACACGTTGTCCCACGCCAGCGGGAAGCCTCGCGACTGGGGCAGCGACGACAGCGTCAGGTTGGCCACCACCCACGGCGCATAGGTGAACGCGTCCAGGAACGCCGGCCGCGCCGTGCGCCATGGCGCCACCAGGTGCGCCGCGAGGAAGCGCGGGCACGCCAGCACCACCTGCCGTGCCTGGAAGGAGCGGGGCTTGCCCGTGCGTGCATCCAGCGCGTCCACCCGGCAGCCCTGCTCGCCCGGCTCCACCGTGTGCACCAGCACGTCGCGCTCCACCGCGCGAGGAGGCAGCGCGGAGAGGAGCTGGTGCACCAGGCGGCCATTGCCCTCGGGCCAGCTCAGGAAGCCCTCGCTGCGCTCGCCGTGTCCGTCCTGGCGCGCGGCGAAGTACCAGATGCCGGCCCACGCGGACACGTGCTCGGACGTGGCGCCGTAGTCATCGCGGCACGCGTAGTCCACCAGCCACTTCAGGCGCGTGGAGCGGAAGCCCTCGCGCACGAGCCAGGCCGCCATGCTCAGCGCGTCCAGCGCCGTCCACTCGGCGTCGTCGCTGGAGCGCGCCGTGGGCACCGCGAAGGCCTTGCGTCCCTTCGCGTCCCGGGCCGCGCCGAAGGCATTCATCCGCGCATCGAAGCGCTCCAGCTCCGCCAGGTCCTCCGCCGTCGCGCCCACGCGCAGGTAGAGCCCGTCGTACCAGTGGCCCCGGTAGAAGTGGCGCTCCTCCGGCTCCTGGATGAGCAGCTCCTCCTCGAACGTCGGCAGCCCCTGCGCGTCCACGCCGGACACCGCGCCCATCTCCCGCAGCAGCCGCACCACCGGCCCCCGGTCCTCCGTCGGCGCCGGCAGGTAGTGCGCGCCCCACGGGAAGGCGGACACGGCGTTCTTCCCGGAGCGAGACGTGCCTCCCGCCTCCGCCTCCAGCTCCACCACGCGCACGTCCTTCACGCCCGCGCTCGCCAGGCGCCACGCGGCGGACAGGCCCGCGACGCCCGCGCCCACCACCAGCACGTCCACCGTCTCCAGCGTCTCGGCCCGAGGCAGCGGCCCCCCGCGCAGCCGGTGCCCCACCTCCACCGCGCGGTCGACGATGGCGCCCGGAATGGGGGCCCGGGGCTGCTCGCGCTTGCAGCCGCTTGCCACCGCCGAGCCGAGGAACGCGGCGACCAGCTCCCGCCGCGTCAGTTCCACCGCCGCCACTCCTCCTCGTAGTAGTGCACCAGCACCTGGTTGTTGAGGCGGTTCACCTCGGCGGGCAGGGGGCTCATGTCCGGAGGGAACAGCGTCAGCGACTCCAGCGTGGGCATGTCCAGGAAGCGCAGGCCCTCCGGCAGCGGCCGGTGGTGGCCCGGCGGCTCGTGGGCCACCAGCACGTAGCCCCACTCACCGAAGGAAGGCACCAGCGCGTGGTACGGCTGCGTCCAGAAGCCCGCGGCCTTCAGCGTCGTCTCCACGCACCAGAACGAGCGCCGGGCGAACAGGGGGCTGGTGCTCTGCACCACCGCCACGCCGTCCGGCGCCACCCGCTTCTTCAAGAGCTTGTAGAAGCCCGTGGTGTACAGCTTGCCCAGCGCGAAGTTGTTCGGGTCCGGGAAGTCGACCACCACCACGTCGTAGCGCTGGTCGCCCTCCATCAGGAACTGCATGGCGTCCGCGTTGATGACGCGCATGCGCGCATCCTTCAGCGCGTTCTCGTTGAGCTTCGAAAGCTCCCCGTAGCCCATGGCCAGCCCGGTAATCGCCGGGTCCAGGTCCACCAGCGTGACGGAGCGGACCTCCGGGTAGCGCAGCACCTCGCGCGCGGCGAGCCCGTCTCCACCGCCGAGGATGAGCACGTGCTCCGCGCGGCCCGCGCGCACCATGGCCGGGTGGACCAGGGACTCGTGGTAGCGGTACTCGTCCACGCTGGCGAACTGGAGGTTGCCGTTGAGGAACAGCGAGAAGCCCCGCTTGCCGCGCGTCAGGACGATGCGCTGGTAGGGGGAGCTGGACGCGTGCACCACGTCGTCCGCGTAGAGCTGGTCCTCGTAGAACGTCGTGAGCCTGTCGCCGAGCACGAAGCCCACCATCAGCAGCACCGTGAGCATCACCGCCTTGACGCGCAGGCGCAGCGGGTTGCCCAGCAGCGGCGCGAGCAGCCACGTGCTCCACAGGCCCACCGCCGCGTTCAACACGCCGAACAGCAGCGAGGTGCGCACCAGCCCCAGCTTGGGCACCAGGAGCAGCGGGAAGGCCACGCTGGCGGCGAGCGCGCCCAGGTAGTCGAGCGACAGGACCTGGCTGACCAGGTCCTTGAACTTGAGCTGGTCCTTGAGGATGCGCAGCAGGAGGGGAATCTCCAGCCCCACCAGCGTGCCGATGATGATGACGCTGCCGTACAGCGCCACCTGGAACAGGTCCGTCAGCGTGAAGGTGAGGAACAACACCGGGGCGCACAACCCGCCCAGGAGCGCCACCGCCAGCTCCACCTCCACGAACCGCTGCGCCACCCCCTTGTCGATGTAGCGCGACAGGTAGCTGCCGATGCCCATCGCGAAGAGGTAGCCACCGATGACGGTGGAGAACTGGGTAATCGAGTCACCCAGCAGGTAGCTGGCGAGCGCCCCGACGACGAGCTCGTAGACGAGCCCGCACGTCGCGATGACGATGACGGTGATGTACAGCAGCGTCTTGTTCACGTCGTCACTTCACGTCTTCTTCGAACGGGAGTCCGGGTCCTCAACCACCGATGGCCGCGGCCACGATGATGGACAGGCCGAGGATGAAGGAGCCGATGACGATGCCGACCGCCGTGTTCTGGTCGACCTCCAGCTCCTTGTGCACGTCGAACGGCATGATGAGGCGGATGACGAAGAAGCCCGCCACGAACACCGCCAGGCCAATGAGCGAATAGATGACGCTCGCCAGCACACCCTGCCAGCTCACGACGACGCCGAGTAACAGCATCACTTCCCTCCCTGAAAACCACCGGTCCACAGCAGGATGCCACCCGGGCCTCGGCGCACGTTGCCCGGCACGCGGTCCCTCTCTTCACTGGTGAAGGGCGACCACCCGGACACCATCATGGCCGTGTAACCCAGCAGCACCAGTCCACCAAACCACTTCATGCCGCGCCTCCGTGTCGTGCCATGCGCGTCTATTCCGTCAGGTTGCTGTCCGCCCACCGGTTCGTCTCGAAGCCGTGCGAGCGGAAGAAGGCGAACGCCGGCGCCAGCAGCATCAGCACCAGCGCCACGCAGAGCCAACTTTCATTGGGCGTGTCGTGCACCAGCTTCACGCTGTAGTTGCGCGCGGCGGGCCGGGGTGACGCGTCGTAGGCCGCCGTGGTGCGCAGCACGTACTTGCCCGCCGGAAGCGCGGACAGATACAGGCTGTCGCTCGGGCTGCCCTCGCTCCAGGAGCCATCGCTGTCACTGCCCTGGTAGAGGCTGACCTCCTGGTAGAAGCTCACCACGTCGCCCGTGTCCTGGTTCACCAGGTCGCCCTGCACGCCCAGCCAGTCGTTGTTGAGGCCCGCGGCGACCTCCACCTTCATGTTGCCGCGCTTGGTCAGCTCGAAGGGCTCGCTGAACTTCATGGCGGCGGGCGTGCCGGGGGCCGCGTCCGGGGGCACCGTGACGCGCTCCTCCAGCACCACCTGCTCCCGCGCGTTGACGGAGAAGACGCCCGCCAGGAGCAGCAGCCCCAGAAACCAGACGAAGGACCACAGCATCGTGGAGCGCATGCTCGCCGAGTGCGGGTTGGGCTGGCTGGGGACGATGCCGTACGTCGGCCCCACCTCCTTCAGCTTGAACGCGTCCTTCACCACCTCGGGCGCCAGGTACTCGCCATGCGTGTACGTCACCTCGTCCTGGGTGGCGTCCACGTTGATGGAGTACGGCGGGGACACGTACTCGCTGGCCTCGGCGTACTCGCCCGCCGTCACCTCCCAGTAGAACTCGCCCTGCACGTTCTCCGTGACGGCGTGCACGTTCTGGAAGGCCTTGTAGCGGCGGCCGTCGTAGAAGGCGGACCTCAGGGGCACCAGCTGCACGTCACCGGCGGCCAGCGGCTCCAGGAACACCCAGTGGCCGTTGGAGAGCATCAACCAGACGAAGCCCTTCGCCCTGTTGAAGAGCAGGTACTCCTCCCACGGGTAGCGCACGCCCTCCACCGTGCAGGAGCGCACCAGGAAGCCGATGCACATCCACTCGGTGCCCTTCAGCGTGCCCTTGGCTCCCAGCGGGATGATGGGCGCGTGGTCCGGCTTCTCCAAGAGCCGCAGGAAGGACAGCTTGCCCTTGCTGACGTCCAGGAGCGCGCCGCAGAAGGGACAGCCCACGCGCAGGGACTTGTCCGGGGCGCGCAGCTCCAGGGGGCCGTTGCACTCGGTGCAGCGCGCCTGCTGGAGGTCCACCTTGCGCTGGGCGCGCGGGCGGAGCTGGTCGGCGGGAATCCCGAGCTGCTCCAGCTTGAGCCGCTCGCCGATGAAGACCTCCGGGTCCCTGTCGCGCGTGCCGAAGTCGAGCGTGACGAAGGCGCCCTTGGAGCCGGTGGCGTCGACGTAATGGGAGTCCTGCGTCGGGTCCACGTCGCTGGGGAGCTGCCCTTCGGCGGCCACCACCTTGCCGTGGCCGCGCTCCTCCACCACCCAGGCGCGGTTGCGCAAGCGCAGGCGCTCACCGGGGTGCAGGTCCGCCAGCGAGATGCCCTCTTCCACGCCCGCGTCGAGGACCATGTGGAAGGCGCCCTCGGACTCGCTCACCCACGCGGTGCGCCCGTCGGAGAACTCCACGTACCACTCGTCCCAGGGGCCCGCGCCATGGTCCTTCTGGAGGTGGCCCACCACCTGGAACGCGGTGCGCGCGTAGCGGCCCTCCGCGCCCAGCTGGAGCGGCGAGTCGGTGACGACGACGCGGCCAATCTTCCCGTGCGACTCGAAGTTGTCGCCCTTGCGAGCCACCACCGTCTGGCAGTGGCCGCACACAATCACCTGCGCCGAGCCGGCGGTGAACTCCACATCCGCGCCGCACGACGGACACCTCCCGAGACTCACGCCATCACCCCCCGCTTCAGCTCCCGCACCTCGCAGGACGCCGCCCCCAGGTGGCGCGCCAGCAGCGACTCGAAGTCGGGGCGCGCGCGAGGGCGGCAGCAGTAGACATTGAGCGCGGCGAAGCCATGCTCCGGGAAGGTGTGGATGGCCAGGTGACTCTCCGCCAGCAGCGTCAGCCCGGTGATGCCACCAGGCTCTGGGAACACGTGCCACTGCGGCTGGCCCACGACCTTCAGGTCGAGCAGGACGAGCAGCTCCTCGAAGAGCGCCGCCAACGCCGCCGCGTCCTTGAGCAGTCCAGGCGAGCAGCCGCTCGCGTCAACCAGCCATTCCTGTCCGGTGGTCAGCTTCGAAGTCCTCCCGCCTCTGCTGGGACTACTTAGCACGAGACCCGACGCACGAAAGCCGCTCGCGCCCGGGGCCTCGCGTTGGCGCCGCGCCACCCCTTGCCGGTACGCTTCCGCGTGAAATGACGCAGCAGTCCGCCGCTGAAGCCTCCGCGCCCGTTCCCACGCCCTCCCCCACCCGCGAGCCCGGGGCCATCGCCCGGCTGACGCGGGGCCTGCGCGGACTGCCCGCCGCGCCGCGCTGGTGGGGCCCCGGCTGTGGCGGCATGGCTGGCTGGCTCCAGCGCCTGCCGGCGGGCACGACACCGGCCACGGTGGACCTGACCCCTCGCTTTCATCAGCTGCTGCGGAGCGTGCGCGAGGGAGAGGCCGTGCTGCCCGCCGAGGCGCGGCGCCACCAGTACGTGCTGGTGCGCGGCATGCTGGGGGACGAGCTGCCCGGCTACCTGCTGGACAACGTGCAGCGGCTGGAGCGCCGGGGCCTGGACGTGCTCGAGGCGCCGGTGGACACGGAGGGGCTGCTGCTCGACAACGTCGCGGTGCTGCGCGAGACGCTGCTGGACGCGGAGCACTTCGGTCGCTCGGTGGTGCTGGTGGGCCACAGCAAGGGCGGCGTCGAGTGCACCGCCGTGCTCGCCCTGTACCCGGAGCTGCGCCGGGTGGTGCGCGCGGTGGTGACGCTCCAGGCGCCCTATGGCGGCTCGTCCATCGCGCATGACCTGGCCACCACGCCGGACATGCGGCGGCTCATCGACTTCGCCTTCCCGCTGCTGTTCCACGGCGTGTCGCGCTCGGTGGAGGAGCTGTCCTACTCCCAGCGAATGGCGTTCATCGCCCGGCACCCCTACCCGGCGGACATCCCCACCGTGTCGCTGGCCACCTCGCGCCTGTCGCGCCTGTCCTCGCTCTATCCGCTCCAGCGCTACCTGGATGAGCGCTACCGCTACGCGTCCGACGGAATGGTGACGGCGGTGGACGCGGAGGTGCCTGGCGCGCGCGTGGTGAGGCTGAACGACCTGGACCACGCGGAGGCGGCGCTCCGCGCCTTCCCGGGACTGGGCCGCTACCACCCGGGTGACCTCACCGAGGTGATGGTGGCCCTGGCGCTCGAGACGCCGTGAGGCGCCGGGACGTCAGGTCGGCGGCGTCAGCGACACGCGCCGCATGACACTGTCGACGGTGGCGAAGTGCAGCGCCAGGTCCTCCACCCGCTTGGCCAGCAAGGTGTCTTCCTTCATCGCGCGGATGAGGTCCTGGCGGGAGACGCCTGACAGCCCGGCCAGGTCATCCACCAGCGCGTCCACGGCGCCCTTGGCGAGCTTCACGCCGTCGCGCGCGGCGATGGCCCGCAGCGCCAGCGCCAGCGTCAGCCGCCGCTCCGTGTCCGCGCGGGTAAGCGGCTCCCGCAGCCAGCCTTCCAGTGCCTCCTGGAGCTCGTTCGGCTGGAAGTCCTTGCGAATCAACATGGGCCGCTCGACCTCCGCCCAGCGGCGGCGGATCTCCTCGTCCACCAGCGCCGGCGACAGCGTCACCTTCGTGCGCGCCACCACCTCGTCCAGCACGCGCTCCTGGGTGAGCCGGTCCATCTCCTCGGTGCGCTCGCGGGCGAGCGTGTCACCCAGGTGGGCCATCACGTCGGTGAGGGTGCCCAGCCCCAGCCGCTTGAGCAGCTCCGGTGAGTCGTCGTCCAGCAGCTTCAGCTCGGCGGCCGCCTTCACGTCGAGCAGGAAGCGCGCCGTCACGCCGCGCAGCGACTCCACCACATAGGTGTCCGGTAGCTGCAGCTCGATGCCGAAGGAGTGGCCCACCTTCGCGCCCACCAGCGCCTCGAAGAAGCCGGGCAGCAGCGCATCCGGCGCGACCGCCGCCCGCCAGTTCTCCCGCGCGGAGAAGGGGATGAGCCGGCCGTTGGCGAAGCCGAGCACGTCCAGCAGCACCTCGTCGTCGGGCCCCACGGCCTCGCCCGCGAGGCGCGCACGACGGTCCGCGTGCTGGCGGCGCAGCGCATCGAAGCGCTCCACCAGGGACTGCTCGTCGATGGGACCTGGAGCGACCAGCGCCACCGTCAGCCCTTCGAGGGACGGCGCCTGCACGGTGGGGAGGGAGACAGGCTCGGTGCTGCCCAGCGACAGCGACGCGGGCATGCGCTTCATGATGCCCAGCGCGTGCAGCTCGGCCAGCGAGCGCGCACCGCCACCCTTCGAGTCGTTCTGGGACGTCATGCTTCCTCCGCTCCGGAGCGTCCGGATAGCACAGAGCGGAGGAGGCGGCGCGGCGCCTAGAAGAACGCGCCGAGGAAGCTGGACGCCGTGGAGACGACGGCGCCTCCCTGGCTGACCAGCGGGATGTTGGTGGCCGCGGCGACGGAACCCAGCGCGGTGACGCTGGCGGTGACCTTCTTGCCCACCGAGGCGTTCGGGTCGGCGATGGTGCTCGCGGCGGCGGCGGTGTCCACGGCCGCGATGGCGACGTTGAGGCCCGGCACGAAGCGGCCCGCGGTCCTGGCCGCGGCCGTGCCCCCCCCCCGCAGCGCTGAGAAGGCGGCGCTGGCGCCGTCGCGGCCCGCGCCCTCCAGTCCATTGCCCGCGACGCGAGCGGCGAGGCTGCGCATCCGCTGACGGGACGCGCCCTCCACGCCTTCGGACGCGACGGCGGTCGCCACGCGGTTCGCCACCGCGCCCGGAGCCCGTGGCGCGCTCTCCGTGAAGGCGGCGCGTGCCGCGTTGGCCGCCGCGCGGAGGTTGCTCACGTTGCCCGTCAGCTCCAGGCCGCCCTTGGCCGCGTTGAGGCCGGTGGACGCAAGGCCCGCCGTGGAGCCGAGCGCCCTGTTGGCGGACTCACCCGAGGGGTTGCGGAAGGCCTCGCGCACGTCGCGGGCCGACAGGTAGGCCGCGCCGGGGAGCTGCGCCACGCTGGCCGCCGTGGACACGCCGCCAGCCCAGCGGGCGCTTCGGGTGTTCACGCCCTCCACGGTGCCACCGGGGAGGGCCGTCTCGAGAGGCCCGAAGCGGATGGGGCCCCCCGCGCGACGCACCTGGGTGGCGGCCACCGTGTCGGTGAACTGCCTCACCCCATTGGTGCCCATGGCCACCCCGTTGGCGACCTGCTCCCAGCGGTCCGACCTCGCGGCGGGCGGGGGCGGCGTCGGGACAGCGGCCCGGGGCTCCGGAGGTGGCGCGGCCGACGGCTGTGCGGGCCGAGCAGTCGGGGCGGAACTCGGGGCGGTGGGGCGAGGCTCGATGGGCGCCAACTCAGGACTCCAGACGCAATTCAGGGTGTTCTACGTGGATCATCGTGCCCTGGTTCCGAATGTTGCGTCGAGACCGGCCGCTGGCGGGCGATTTTGCCTCCCGGAGAACGCCCTGCCCTCACGGGACGACGTAACCCCCTGTAATTCGTCGGAGGTCGGTTAATCTGCGCGCCCCATGAACAACAGAATCCTGAGCGCCCTCCTCCTCTGCCTCACCTTCACCGCCACCGCCTGCAAGGACTCCTCCGAGAAGAAGGAAGCCACGGGCAGCTCCACCCCGGCTCCGGTCACCCCCAGTCCCTCCGCGGAAGGCCCGGGCGAGTGGATGAAGAAGGCGTACGCCGGCCAGGACATCCAGGCCACGCTGGAGACGAACCAGGGCCCCATCGTCGTGCGGCTGTTCTCCAAGGACGCGCCCAACACGGTGTCCAACTTCGTGGGCCTGGCCACGGGCGAGAAGTCGTGGACGGACCCTCGCAGCGGCGAGCGGGTGACGGGCAAGCCCCTGTACGACGGCGTCACCTTCCACCGCGTGATTCCGGGCTTCATGATTCAGGGAGGGGACCCCACGGGCTCCGGCATGGGGAGCCCGGGCTACCGCTTCGCTGACGAGTTCAAGAGCGGCCGCACGTTCGACAAGGTGGGCCTGCTGGCCATGGCCAACGCGGGCCCGGGCACCAACGGCAGCCAGTTCTTCATCACCACGTCCACGCCGGCCTACCTCAACAACAAGCACACCATCTTCGGTGAGGTGGTGAAGGGCTACGACGTCGTGGAGAAGATCTCCAAGGTGGCGACGGGCCCGGGCGACCGTCCGGTGGACCCCGTCGTCATCCAGAAAATCACCCTCGCGGACGCGCAGTGATGGAGCGACGCAACCTCCGACGCGTGGCCACGCGCCTGGGCGAGCTGGACTGCCAGGTGGTGGACGGGCTCGCCGAAGGCGCCGTGCCGGAGCTGGCGGTGGTGCTCTGCCACGGCCTTGGCGCCTCGGCGACCGATCTGGTGCCGCTGGTGCCGGAGCTGATGGCGGTGGAGCCGGCGTTGGCGGAGCGCGTGCGCTTCGTCGTGCCCGGCGGTCCGCTGACGATGGAGCAGTGGGGCATGCCCCAGGGACGTGCCTGGTTCCATCTGCCCGAGGCCTTCATGCGCGGGCAGATGCGGGACTGGGAGGCCTACTCGAAGCAGGTGCCCGAGGGACTTCCCGCCGCGCGTCGAGCCCTGATGTCCACGGTGGACGCGCTGTCGACCTCGTCGAAGCTTCCCTATGGTCGCATCGTCCTGGGCGGCTTCAGCCAGGGAGGCATGGTGACGACGGACGTGGCCCTGCGTCTGGAGGAACGGCCGGCCGGGCTGTTCATCCTGTCGGGCACGCTCATCGCGGAGGCGGAGTGGAAGCAGAAGGCCCAGGCCCGACAGGGGCTGCCGGTGTTCCAGGGCCACGGCCGCCATGACGACGTGCTGCCCTTCGTGACGGGCGAGCGCCTGCGCGACGCGCTGGTGCAGTCGGGCCTGTCCGTGGACTTCGTCCCCTTCAACGGGCCGCACACGATTGACGCCGAGGAGCTGGAGCGGCTGGCCGTGTTCCTGAAGGCGCGACTGGAAGGCTGACGCATGTACCACGCGAAGGAGCTCACGGTGCCCACCCGGGGGCGCGGCTTCACGGACATCACCGGGGAGGTGCAGCGGGCGGTGGCGGACAGCGGTGCGCGGCAGGGCCTGTGCACCGTGTTCCTGCACCACACGAGCGCGTCCCTGATTCTGTGTGAGAACGCGGACCCGGACGTGCGCCGGGACTTGGAGTCCTTCTTCGCGCGGCTGGTGAAGGACGGGGACCCCCTCTTCGTGCACGACGCGGAGGGGCCCGACGACATGCCCGCGCACGTGCGCACGGTGCTCACGCAGAACTCGCTGAGCATTCCCGTGAAGGACGGCGCGGCGAACCTGGGGACGTGGCAGGGCGTCTACGTCTGGGAGCACCGCGCCGCGCCCCACCGCCGACGTGTCACCGTGTCGGTGGTGGGCTGAGCGTCACAGTCCGCGCGTGCTGGCGACGACGCGCACCTTGCGCTCCTTCGTCTTGGTGGGGATGCGCGCCTGCCCGCGAATGCGAACCCAGGAGCCGGGCGACTCGGGCGTGGCGTGCACCATGGACCAGCCGGTGGGGACCTCCGGCGCGGACCAGCCGTAGAGGGCCCGCGCATCCCGGGGCGCCAGGTTGACGCAGCCATGGCTCATCGGTTCGCCGAAGCGGTCGTGCCAGTAGGCGGTGTGCAGCGCGTAGTCCTGCTCGAAGAACATGGTCCAGGGCACGGTGGCCACGCGGTAGGTGTCATTGCCCGCGGTGCCGTTGCCGGTCATGTCGGCCTCCGCGAACTTTATCCAGACGCGGTAGAGGCCCTCGGGCGTGTCCGTGCCGGGCTTCCCGGAGGAGATGAGCGTGGCGTAGACGGGGCGCTCGCCCTCATAGGCGACGAGCACCTGGGCCTCCAGGTCCACGTCGAGCCAGCGCGCGCCCGGCTCCACACCGGGGGGAGCGTGGGTGAACCAGGCGACGTGCAGGTCCTCGCGCGCCACCCAGTGGTCCTCCGCGATGAGCACCCAGTTGCCATCGGGAGACAGCTCGCGCACGGCGACCAGGGTCCGCGCGGGCAGCACCGTCTCCCGAGCGGCCTTCGCGTCCGGCGCGACCTTCACCTCCACGGAGGCGGTGGGCTTCACGCGCGACTGGGCCCAGGCGAAGGGCGAGGACAGCTCCGACAGCTGCTCCGCGTCCACGCCGACGAAGGCGGAGGGGCGGTACTCGCGCAGGACGCGGGCCTCCAGGTATTGGCCATCCGTGGTGCGCCAGAAGGTGCGCCGGCCCACGCGCACCTGTCCGCGCAGCTGCACCGTCACCGAGCCCTTCAGCAGCACGCCCTTCCTGCGCGAGCGGGCCAGGGCGAGGCTCGGGTAGGCGCGCACGCGCTTGCCCACGACGCGGGCGTAGGTGCCGGGGGTCAGCTCCCCTTCGCGCAGGCGGGGCAGGTCCCGGACGCGGGGCTCCCGGAAGTTGCGCTCCAGGTAGCGCTCGCAGACCCAGCCGCGCGGCTGGATTTCGACCCAGGCCTCGCACTCGGGGTTGCGCATGGCGGTCTCTCCCTTCCAGAGCACGCGCATGTCCTGGGCCACCGTACCCAGGGGCGGGGCGTCCTGGCGAGGCGCGGAGCGGACCGCGATGGAGCGACGCACGCGCAGCGAGCCCGCGTCGGGCTGGTAGGGAATGGCGATGGGCTCGGTGCCCGCGTCCGCGCCGCTGGCCGTCGCGGAGTCGGGAGTGTCCTCGTCGGGCTCCAGGGACGGGTCGTCGAGCACGAGGCTCGTGTCTTCCAGCGGCTCGCCGTCCGGACCGAGCACGAGCTCCACGCCGGGGTTGCGCTTGTCGGGGATGACGACGAGCTGCTCGGCGGGAGGCGGAGGTGATTGCTCGGGGTCCTCGGCGGGGAGTTCCTCGCGGCGCTCGGGCTTGGGCATGGCGCTGAGCGCGGGGTCGATGGCGAGTGAGGGCTCGTCGTGAGCGGAGGCGCCATCTTCCATGTCACTGGAGTCCGTGGAGGGACGCGCGGCGGAAGGCGTACGCGAGGGCCCGCCGTCCGTGTCGGGCACAGGCGCGGTCCGATTCCACGCGGCGAGCAGATCTCCCGGAGTCGAGGCCGAGGGTGCATGGCTTCCGGCTGAAACCGCCGACCGGGTGCCGCCGTCCTCCGAGAGGACTGCCCCCGCCGCGGTGAGCCCATGCTCTCCGGAGCCGTGACCCGACAGGGCACCAGATGCGACAGGGGGCGTCGCGCCAGCTCCCGCAGCCACCGCCGCGCTATCGCCGGCAGGCGAAGCGCCGTTCACCACCGTTGCGCCCGTGGACGGTGACACCTCACCGGGCCGAGGCTCGACCGAGGGGACCGCCGCACTCCCTTGCAGATTCAGGCCCGGAGTCGGTGCCTCCGCCGAGGGAGACGCGGGACTTCCCATCGCGGCCTCCGCCATCCCGGGAGCGCCCTGTCCCGGTGACCCTTGTTGCTCGGCCCCCTCGCGAACCTCACTCGAGGGCGCGGAGGGAATGGTTGTCGTGGGCTGGGACGGGCTCGGCGCTACACCTACGGGAGAGGGGGAGTCCTCCGTCTTCGACGAAGGCGTGCAGGCGATTCCAGGCAGGAGGAGGGCGAGCTGAAGCCAACGTCGCATGTGGATGACACGGTACGAGGGCTCGCCCCCTTGCTCAACGTCGTCCGAGGTGGGGCCGCCTGCGCCCGCCTCCGCGTGGGTGCGTATTCCGTGCGGTCCTGACGGTGGATGTCACATGCAACGGAATGGAGGCACCCGGCCCCACTCCCGCACGGGAGGAATCCCGTATGGCCCCGGATACCCCGAGACATGTCTCACGCGAGACACGTCCCGCGCCACTCGGCACCGCGCTCCTCGGACCTACCGGGAGGTGGGGCGGCTGCGTCGGGGGGCCTTGGTCGGTGGCGGCGTGGACGAAGCCGCGCTCGCTCCGGCGGTGATGAGCCGGAGCTCCGCGAGCGCCACGCGCACATGATGCGCGAGCTCGTGCTTCTTCGTGTCCTCGATCCAACGCTCGAACGCGCTCTTGAAGACGGCGATGCCCGCTTCGGCGACGAGGTTGGCCACGGACTTCTCGACGCCGCGCCCTCGGAGGCTCTCCGCCATCGCCGAGGCGAGTGACGCCAGCTTGATGAGCTCACGCTCCCGAAGCTCCGCGTGCGCCACGATGAGGGGCTGCCGCTTGCATGCGTGCGCACGGCGCTCCTCGAACCCCGGCGAGGTGGCCTCCAGCGCGGCGGCGACGACATCGATGGGAGCCATCGCCTTCGGAGCATCGGCGATGGTGCTGACCATGAGCGCCTCCAGGCCCTTTGAGCCCGAGAACAGCACCTCTCTCTTGTCGGAGAAGTAGCGGAAGAAGGTCCGCTCGGTGAGCCCCGCACGCGCGGCGATCTCCTCCACCGTCGTGCGGTCGTACCCGCGCTCCTGGAACAGCTCCATCGCGGCATCTTGCAGGCGTTCGAGCGCGTTCGGTTCCCAACGACCCATGGCACCACTGTACCTGATTGCAGCGACTGACATCACGTGCTAGGACTCATGTCAGCTTCTGACATCGGAGAATCACATGCGCGTCTTTGTCACGGGTGCATCGGGGCACATCGGTTCCGTTGTCGTTCGCGAGCTGCTCGCGGCCGGGCACCAGGTCGTCGGGCTCGCCCGCTCCGACGCCTCGGTCGCCGCGCTGAAGTCCATTGGCGCGGAGGTGCGGCGAGGCAACCTCGATGACCTCGAAGGTCTGCGAGAGGCCGCTGCCACCGCGGAGGGCGTCATCCACCTCGCGTTCAAGCATGACGTGGCCTTCACCGGCGACTACGCGGGGGCGGTGGCGGCCGACCTCCACGCCATCGAAGCGATGAGCGCCGGGCTCCATGGCTCCGGCAAGCCGTTCGTGGGCACGGCGGGAACACTCGCGCTGGCGCATGCCATGCTCGGTCGCCCTGGCACCGAACACGACGCGCTTGAGGGCGGCCCCCGCATCGACGCGGAGAACGCGGTGATATCGCTCGGGAAGCGCGGCGTCCGGTCCTCCGTCATCCGCCTCGCGCCGACGGTGCACAGCTCACTCGACCACCAGGGCTTCGTCCCGTCGCTCATCACGATGGCGAGAAAGAACGGCTTCGCGGCCTACGTCGGGGACGGCGCCAACCGCTGGCCGGCGGTGCACACGCTCGACGCGGCGAGACTCTACCGACTGGCGCTGGAGGGCGCGCCGGCGGGCTCTCGCATCCACGGCGTCGCCGAGGAGGGCATCCCCTTTCGCGACATCGCCGAAGCCATCGGCCGTGGCCTCGGACTGCCGGCCAGGAGCGTCTCCGTCGAGGACGCGAACAAGTACCTCGGCTTCCTCTCCGCCTTCACCCAGCTCGACAACCCCACGTCCAGCGCGCACACGCGGGACCTCCTGGGCTGGAAGCCAACGAAGCCGGGGCTGCTCGCCGACCTCGCCGAGCGCCACTACTTCGAGTCCGCGACCCCAGCGTGACAGGGGAGCGCTGCACTCCCAATCCCTCGAGCGGCTGCGTTGACCGGAGCCGGGACGCCGGTTCAGCGCAGCAGCCCGATGACCTCGGCGGGGAACGCCATCCCCGAGGGCCAGAGCACATAGGCCGCGCCGCGTGAGTGCTGCCACGCGCGCCAGAGCTCGTCGCGCTTGTACGTCACCCCCACCGTCTCGTCGGTCTTGAACGCGGGGTCATTGCACACGACGTCGCCTTCGGGCGTGAAGCCCTTGAGCACGATGAGGTGTCCATCCGAGCTGCGCACGGGCGAGCCGGTGAGCTCCCCTTCGTCGTAGGCGATGCTGATGCTGACCGGGATTCCCGCGGCGATGAGGCGCTCCACCTGCGCGAAGCCATCCAGGCGCAGCACCGCGCCGTGCAGCGCGCCGTCGCCGATGGCGGAGGCATACGCCGTGTTGAAGGCCCAGTTGCCCGTGCCCTTGTAGACCCAGTCATAGGTCCGGTCCGCCGACGAAGGCACCGTCGTCGTCAGCTCCGGCCGCCCCAGCTTCTGTCCCCAGTACCCGAGCAACATCGTCGTGGACGTGGGCGAACACCACACGGGGCCACCGTCGGGATAGAGCATCTGCGAGCGGCCGGGAACCTCCAGCACCGTGCCCCAGGCCGCCCGGTCGGACGTGGCATCCGCGACGACACCCTGCTTGTCACTCACCGCCGCCGACAGCGCGCGAACCCGAGGCGTGGCCTCCGGCTGCGAAGAGAACAGCCACACGGTCATCCGCAGCGCATCCGCGCGACGCTTGAGGTTGAGCGTATCCGTGTACACCTGACCGTCCGCGTCGCCCTGTCCGTCCACGCTGTGCCGGGCCACGGGCTCCTTGTCGAAGGCCCACACACCCAGCTCGTAGTCCTTCGTCCAGGCGCCCTCGATGCGCGCCGCGAGCGTCACCTTCACCCACGTGCCCGGAGGCGTCAGCGCATCGAACGACGGCACCACGCTGGTGAAGCCACCCGGCACGAGCTGGACCTCGGAGACAGCGCTTCCCAGCCGGTAGGTCGCCTCGTGGTAGCGCGTACCGCCGTCCTCGTTGCGTCCCGTGGGAACGGGCACGCTGTCCGTCCGCGCCGACGCGTCGAGGACCAGCGCGCCATCGGTGGTGAGTGAAGTGCCCTCGCGCGTGAAGCGCTCGAAGTCGCGTTCCACCGCGCTGCGACGCCACAGCTTCGCCGGGGTCCCCGGCTCACCCGTGGGAGCTTCCTCTCGACCTTTCTGCGGCGAGACACAGGCCGTCTGCGTGGAAGCCAGGAGGAGGGCAAGCGTCGACAGGGAGCGAGCGTTCACGGACCGGAGTCTGCGAAACAGGCCCCACTCAGCACAAGGCGCATCGCATCGATGACGCACGTCCCCGAAGTGACGTCATGCACCCACGACGTTCCTTCGCAGGCGCAGCGGAATGGCGCCCACTGACGGGTTCGCTCCTGAACCGTGACGGGCCAGGCTCCCCCCGAAGACAAGCAGGCTTCGTGCCGCCAGCTCGCCCCGTCACCAGCCCGGTTGTCACCAACGGCCGTCAGCGCTCGTCCAGGGAGTGACACAAGGCGCTCGGCTCAAACGCACTCCATCCCAGAGCCTGGCACCACCGCTCAAATCAAAGGAGACCTGAAATGACTCTCGACCTGTTTGCCTCAATGAAACGAGACCTCAGACAGCACTACGGGCTCTCGGCTGAAGAGCCTACCCAGGAGCAGTTCGACGCCATCATCTCGGACCTGCGCCAGTTCAGCGGGTCGAAGCAGTACCCCACCGAGGAGGAGCTCGGCGAAATCGTCAAGAAACACTGCAAGACGTTTCAGACGGTCAAGTACGCGAAGCGTGAACACTGACAAAGCCAGCCAACGCCTGGAGGCGGCTCAAGCCTCCGACTCGGTCGCCTCCAGCAGTTTGTAGAGCGTCTTGCGGTCCACATCGAGCAGCCGCGCCGCCTCGCTCTTGTTGCCGCCCACCGCCTGGAGCACGTGCGCCGCATACCGGCGCGACAGCTCCGCGAGGCTGGGCATGTCACCCGCGAGCCCCGTCAGCCGCTTGGGCGCATCCCCAATCGGCTCCGGGAAGTCCTGGGGCCCCAGGACGCCCGTCACGTTGAGCGCCAGCGCCCGCGCCACCACGTTCTCCAGCTGCCGCACGTTGCCCGGCCAGTCATAGGCCGTCAGCCGCGACATCGCCTCCGACGTCACCACCGGGCTCACCCCGCCCCGCGCATGCCGAGACGCGAAGTGCACCACCAGCGCGGGGATATCCTCGCGCCGCTCGCGCAGGGGCGGCAGGTGCAGGTGCACCACGTCCAGCCGGTACAGCAGGTCCTCGCGGAACACGCCCTCCGCCACCCGCTCCTTCAAGTCCCGGTTCGTCGCCGCGACGACGCGCGCGTCCACCTTCACCGGCACGCTCTCTCCCACGCGCCGAATCTCGCCCTCCTGCAACACCCGCAGGAGCTGCGACTGCACCTTCATCCCCACGTCGCCAATCTCGTCGAGGAACAGCGTGCCGCCGTTCGCCTCCTCGAACACACCCCGCCGCGCGCCAGACGCGCCCGTGAAGCTGCCCTTCGCGTGGCCGAACAGCTCGCTCTCCATCAGCGACTCGGTGATGGCGCCGCAGTCCACGGGGATGAACGGACCGGAGGAGCGCGGCGAGCGCCTGTGCAGCGCCCGCGCCACCATCTCCTTGCCCGTGCCCGTCTCCCCCGTAATCAACACCGGCACGTTGCTCGCCGCCGCGCGGGCCACCTGCTTGTACACCTCCAGCAACGCCGGGCTGCGCCCCACCAGCGCGCTGCGGTCCACCTGCTGACGCAGCGAGCGGTTCTCCTCCACCAGCCGCTTCTGCTCCAGCGCCCGCCGCGCCACGCGCAGAATCGCGTCCACGTCGAAGGGCTTGGCCAGGTAGTCGAAGGCGCCCAGTTGGATGCTGTCCAGCGCGCCCTCGATGTTGCCGAACGCCGTCACCACAATCACCGGCGTGTCCGGAAGGTGCGCCTTCACCTCCTGCAACACCTTGAGGCCATCCCCGGGCTCGGGCATGGCCATGTCCGTCAGCACCAGGTCGAACGAGCCCTCCGCCAGCTTCTCCTGCGCCGCCTTCGGGTGCGCCGCCTGCGACACCGTGCCCAGCGGCCCCAAGAGCCGCTGGAGCAAATCCCTCGCCTGAGGGTCATCGTCCACGACGAGGATGCGGGAAGGACTCACGAGGCCACCTTGCGGATTCCGGAAGCAGTAGACGACTCCGCGGACTCGACGGTGCTCCCCACCGTCGGCCGCGTCACCCGCGCGAAGCGCACCACCACGCGCGTGCCCTTCCCTTCTTCCGAGCGCACCGTCAACGTCCCGCCATGCGCCTCCACCACGCGCTTCGTGGTGGCCATGCCCAACCCATGCCCCGGCAAGGAGCGGACCTCCGGCGCGCGGAAGAACGGCTGGAACAGCGAGGCCATCGTTCCAGGCCCCATGCCGATGCCGTTGTCCACCACCTCCAGCACCGCGTCCGTCCCTTCCGTGGAGACGCTCACCGTCACCCGAGGCTCCGGCCGCCCCGCCGTGTACTTCACCGCGTTCGTCAGGAGGTTGCGCGCCGTGACTTGCAGCAGCTGCCCCGGGCAGTCCACCGCGACGCCCGCTTGAAGCGTCCGCTCCAGCGCCACGCCCTGCGCCGCCGCCGTCTGCGCCACCTCCAGCAACACCGTCGTCACCGCCGTGTCCAGCTCGCCCACGGTGCGCTCCCCGCGCGTGCCCGCGCGACAGAAGCGCAGCAGGGCTTCAATCAGCTCACCCATGCGCACCGCGCTGGACTCGCACTGCGCCAGCATCTCCAGCGCGCCCGCGTCCTTCACCCCGCCCGTGCGACGGATGAGCGTCAGGTAGCCCTTGAGCGGCGCCAGCGGACTGATGAGGTCATGCGCCACGCGCCGCGTGAAGGCATCCAGCTCCTGGTTGTGCCGGCCCAGCTCCTCGAGCTGGCCCTGAATCGTCGTCTCCTGGCGTTTGAGCAGCGAGGTGATGTGCCACCCCACCAGCATCGACAGCAGCATCGCCAGCAGCGTGGTGCCCGCGCCCAGGGCCGTATTGCGCACTCGCAGGTCCGCCAGCTTCCCCACCAGGCTCCGCGCCTCGTTCGCGTTCTCCTCCGACAGCGAGCCACCCAACGCGTCGAGCTGCGCGGCCACCGGGCGGATGCGCTCGGCCAGATGCCGGCGCGCGCGGTCCGCTTCCCGCCGCTGGGAGAAGACCGCCGCCGCGCGCACCTGGTCCGCCAGCCCCTGGCAGGCCGCGTTGAAGCGCTCCCACGCCGCCTTGTCTCCCGGCGGCAGGTTGCGCGTGTACGCCTCCGAGGCGAAGCGGATGTCGGTGAGAATCTCCTCCATCACCACGTCCGCCGCCTTGCGCTCGGCGTCGTCCGTGGCGCGGATGTGCGCCTCGATGGCCGACTCCAGCGACAGCGCGTCCACGCGGATGCGGCCGATGAGGCTGGCGCGCTCGAGCGCCTCCTGCACCAGCACATCCACCTGCGCGCTCGTGCGGACCTCCGTCCACAACGTGAAGGCCGTGACGGCCGACAGCAGGGCCACCACGAAGAAGAAGCCTGCGCGATAACCGCGAATGGACGTACGGGAGCTCACCAGGGTCCGACCTCTACCACGGAGGCACGGGCCCCGAGGACCCACGCTTCCGTCAAGGCACCGCCGTCCCGTCGCCCGCCACGGAGGCGTCCGGCTGCCGCGCCGACGGCAACCGCCGCCGCGCCCGCTCCAGCGCGGACTCATAGAAGACGTCGGAGAGCTGCTCGTGCATCTCCCGCAGCTCGTTCAGCTCCCGCTCACGCGCGAGCAGCTGCGTGTTGTGCTCCTCCAGCGCGTGCCGGTCCGCCTCCGTGCGCACCAGCTCCTCCAGGAGCGCCACGCGGCCCTGCTCCACCTCCGCGCGCTCACCCACCAGTCGCTCGATGGTCGCCTCCAGCGCCGCCAGCCTCACCGCCACCGCTTCGGAGCGCTCCCGCTCCAGCTGGTACTCGCGCTGCCAGCGCATCGTTTCCTGGACCTGCGCCTCCAGGCGCTCAGGCGTGATTCGCGCGCACCCCGTCGCCAGCCACGCCACCGCCGCAGTCGCGCACCACAGGAACCGCATACACCGTCTCTCCCGCGCCGCGGTCGCGAGAGATTCGCGACGACGAGCCGCCACGGGCTCGCGCTTCCCAGCCGGGAGCGCGCACGCAGCTTGCTCAAGTGCCCCGGTGTCGTCAAAGCGACAAGCGCTTGTCTGGGGAGCAAGCCCCCAATGTTGGAGCTTCAACTGAGGAGTTTCTCCCCAACCTTCGCCGCGCTCGCGCAGCGCCTCACTCTGAGGAGGCCGCTGGCACGCGTGCTGCTCAAGCGTCCGCTCGCTGATACGGCGCAATCT
The DNA here is from genome assembly GCF_024198215.1 of Myxococcus qinghaiensis. GTDB lineage: Bacteria > Myxococcota > Myxococcia > Myxococcales > Myxococcaceae > Myxococcus > Myxococcus qinghaiensis. Next base: position 85,568 of record NZ_JAKCFA010000004.1, on the reverse strand, counting down.
CGCGTCGTGCCCCCTCAACGGAGCTTTCCATGAAGACCGTGTTCGCCGCCGCCCTGCTCGCCGCCGCCACCGCGTTTGCCAACACCCCGGCTCCCGCCGCCGCCCCTGCCGCCGAGGCCAAGCCGGCCGCCGCCGCCCCCGCCGCGCAGCCGGCTCCCGCCGCCGAGGCGCCCGTCGCCGCCGAGGCTCCTGCCGCCGAGGCCAAGCCCGCCGCCGAGGCCAAGCCCGCGAAGGCCGGCAAGAAGGCCAAGAAGGCCCCCAAGGCCGAGACGGCCGCCGAGACCAAGTAGTCTCGACTTCCTCGTTTCGAGGAATCCACACGAGGGCGCCCTTCCAAGGGGGCGCCCTCGTGGCATTTTAGGGGTCTGTCCTGCCCCGGACACTTCGCGGCTGGCGCCGCCTGCTCGGAAAAGCACCTGTGTCACTTACACCCCGCCTGGGTCATTGTCAGCGGCACGAACTCTTGACTTTCAGTAAACCTGGGATTTGACAGAAACACAGTAATCGCGCTTAATGTGACTTCAGAGGATGACAGTCCGTTCCGGATACTTGCGGAACCCGTTGCAATTCGTCTTTTCCTGGAGTCACCCCATGGTGGAAGCCTTCTCGAAGGTGTCGGAAGCCTCGAAGCTCTTGCTGGAGAAGGGGCTCGGTCCCAGCACCGGCGTCGAGTCCCTGGGGATGGTGGGCCATGCGCTGGGCGTGGACCGGGCGTACATCTTCGAGAACCGCACGGCGCAGACGTATGGCCGGTTCGTCACGGACCTGCGCTACGCCTGGGCGGAGCCGCCCACCGCGTCGGCGCTGGCCAATCCGGTGCTGCGCGCGTTCTCGTTCCGGGACTTCGCGCCGGGCTGGGTGGACATGCTGGAGGCGGGAATGGTGGTGGCATGCCCCACCCGCGACGCGCCTCCGATGATGAGGGACCTGCTGGAGCGCCAGGGGACGCAGTCCATCCTGCTGTGCCCCATCAACCCCTCGCGGCAGCAGTGGTGGGGCGTGGCGGTCTTCGAGGACTGCCGCATCGCCCGGGCGTGGAAGCCCGAAGAGGTGTCGCTCCTGAAGTCGCTGGCACGGGCGGTGGCGGCGTCGGTGCGCCACGGGCAGATGCGCTCGTCGTTGGATCAGGTCCGCAACAGCCTCCGCGCGGCCGTGGGTCGCACGCCCGCTTCGGGGCACTGAAGGTCCGAAGTCGCTCCCCTGGTCGCCGGGCAGCCCGGGCACCGGCGACCCCCACCCTCGCGCGTGGACACCTCCGCCGAGCGTTTCTGTTACCCTGGCGGCCCCCTGCCCTACCGCCATGTCCTCCATTGACCCGACGGCGATCAGCCGGACCCGTTCCCCGGATCTCATCAGCGGTTACCGCCTCGAAAAGCTCGTGGGCACAGGAGGCATGGGTGAGGTCCACAAGGCCACCCAGCTGTCGCTGGGCCGCACGGTCGCGGTGAAGCTGCTCAACGCCGAGCTGGCCAAGGACCCGTCCTTCATCGCGCGCTTCCAGAAGGAAGCCGCGGCCCTCGCCGCCCTGAGCCACCCCAACGTCGTCTCCATCGTCGACAAGGGGAAGACGGACGTCACCTACTACCTGGTGATGGAGTTCGTGGACGGGCCGTCGCTGCGCGAGTTGATCCGCGCGCCCCAGTTCGACGTCTTCGGCGCGCTGCGGCGGATGCTCGAAATCTGCCGGGCGATTGAGTACGCGCACGGCCGCGGCGTCATCCACCGGGACTTGAAGCCGGAGAACATCCTGCTGGACCAGCAGGCCGGCGGCATCGCCAAGGTGTCCGACTTCGGGCTCGCCTCGTTCCTGGAGGACGCCAGCCCCTCCTCGCGCTACGCGCTGACGTCCACGCACGTGTCCATGGGCACGCTGTCGTACATGGCGCCGGAGCAGCGGGTGGACGCGAAGAACGCGGACGCGCGCGCGGACATCTTCTCGCTGGGCGTCATCCTCTACGAGTGGCTCACCGGCGAAGTGCCGATGGGCACGTTCGACCCTCCGTCCCAGCGCAAGCCGGGATTGGACCGGCGCCTGGACGCCATCGTCACCCGGTGTCTCAAGCCGGACCCGGATGACCGCTACCCGTCGGTGACGGCGCTCATCGCGGACCTGGAGCTGCTCGTCCCCGGCAGCCTGCCGTCGATGCTGCCGGTGAAGCTCACGCGCGTGCAGCGCATCAAGGCGGGCGTGAGCAAGGTGGTGCGCTTCACCGCGCAGGCCGCCGCGGTGTTGATGGTGTTGGCGGCGAGCTTCGTGCTGGGCACCGCGTTCTATCTGAGCGGCGAGCGCGAACGGCGCGAACGGAACGACGAGCGCAAGACGCCCCGCTCACCGGGCGCCGCCATCATGGAACTCACCCTGAAGGAGAAGACCAAGCAGTCCGCTCCCTCAGATGTGCAGACCAGTCCCGCGCACCGAAGCCTGACCTTGGGTGAGGGGCCGGACGCCCAGAGCATCCTCTCCACCGGCAGGGCCGTGAGCTTCGAGGACAAGTCGCTCGTGTTCCCCTGGCAGGACGACGAGCCCGTGGGCCGCGTGCGCGTGGACGTCACGAACCGGGACGGAGACATCCTCAGCCTGAAGGCCAGGCTGCTCGCGGAGGCACCGCCACCCACGTGGGATCGCCGCCTGGGCGACATGATGAAGCTGTACCAGCCCTTGCCCTCGCCCTCCGTGGCGATGTTGCTGACGGGGACTTCCGGCCGTTACGTGGCGCTGGTGCACAACGGCGTGGGAGAGCCCTTGCGCCTGGAGTGGGACCTGGGCGAGCGCCGGGGCACGATGCTCGGCATGGAGGCCCCCAAGCCCAAGGCGGACCCGGTGGCGCCCGGCGCGGAGTCGCCCAAGGCGGACCCGACGGCGCCCGACGCGGAGTCGCCCAAGGTGGAGCCGGTGGCACTGGAGCTGACAGTGGACGCCGAGGGCCGGCTGGAGGCCTTCATGGGCACCGGCAAGGCCCGCCGGGTCCTCTTCGAGCCGTTGGTGCTCGGCACCGGCTGGGTGGAGCAGTTCGGTGACGCGCCCTTCCCCGGCTTCGGCTGTCTGGATGCCATCTGCCGCATCTCCGGCATCACCTACGTGGTGAAGCAGTCTCCGCCCGGGGGGACCACGGCCCCGGTGCCCACCCCGCTGCCCCCGCCCGTGAAGACGGTGGCCGTCGCGGTGCCCGCCAAGGCGGTGGTGCCCAAGAAGGCGCCGCCCCCTCCCCCCAAGAAGCAGCCCGCCAGGCCCGCGCCGAAGAACGGAAAGCGCCGCTAGCCCCCGTCCGAGCGCTCGAAGCGGACAGAGACTCGCAGGGGAATATGGCCAGTGACGGGGGATTGCATTATCCCTCGACCCTCCTATGCGCACCTTCCGCCGCGGCCTGACCGCGCTCGCCCTCGTCGCCGGCCTCTCGGGCTGCTCGCACTCCTCACCCTCCACCAGCGCCGCGCCCCGCGTGCTGGAGTCCGCCGCGGAGAAAGCCCGGTCCGGTACGGACGAGGCGCGCACGCTCGCGTTCGCCGGCTTCCATGCGCACCTGCTCGAAGGGGACTCCGTCCAGGCGCAGCAGCGCTTCGACGCGGCCATCGCCAAGGACCCCGGGGACCCGTACGCGCTCATCGGCCAGCACCTGCTCGCGCGCCGCGCGGGACGTCCGGACCGGGCCCTCACCGCCGCGCTGGAGCTGGTGACGCGCGCGCCCACCCACCCGCTGGCCCTCATCGCCGCGCGCTACGCGCTGGACACCGTGGGCACCGCGCCGCCGCTGGATGACGCCATCCTGAAGGCCGCGCGGCAGGCGCTCGCCGCGGGCGCCACCGGAGAGACGGCCTACCTCCTGCGCGGCGCGCGGCTGTCCGTCGCCGTGGCGCGCGGAGACACCCAGGCGCGCGACGCGGTGCTGCGCGAGCTGGGCGGCGTGTCCGAGGCGACGCTCGTGGGTCCCCTCTCCGCCTTCCACGTCCTGTCCTGGGACGAGGCCTTCCCGGCGAAGCAGAGCGGCTCGCTCGCGGGCCCCTTCACCGGCGCCTTCGGAACGATGACGCCGCGCAAGCTGCTGGCGCCGGACGGACGGCTGGACCTGGCCGGCGAGCCCGGCGAGGGAGACGTCTACCTCATGGCCTTCGACGCGGAAGTCCCCGAGGCGGCCCGCTACGTGGCGCGCTCGGTGAGCGCCGCGACGCACCAGGTCCTCGTGGACGGCGCGCCGCTCCTGGAGCGACGGGGTTGGGAGCGCGCCACCAGCACCATCACCACCCGCGCCGTGGAGCTGCCCGCGGGCAAGCACCGCTTCATCGCCCGCATGCTCAAGGGGGCGACCTCCGGCGTGCTGTCCTTCTCGCTGATGCGCGCCGACGGCAAGCCCGCCAACGTGCGCTTCACCGCCGCCGCGGGCGCGGCCCCCGGGACGTGGGGCAGCGCGCCGAAGACGTCCGAGGCCACGGGCGTGTACCCCACGACGCAGAGCCTGAAGGACGCGCTGGCCGGCGAGGCCGGAGACCTGCTGTCCACCGTGCTGGCGGCGCGTGACGGGCTGTCGCGCGACGCGGACGGGGCGCGCCGGCTGATGGCGGAAGTGGAGGCCACCACGCCCGCGCTCCTGTCGCTGCGCGCGGAAATCGCGGCGGCGGACCGCACGGTGCCCGCCAAGGTGGCGCGCGGCCGGGCCACCCGGGACTTGGAGGCGCTCCTGCCCAAGGACCCGGGCAACGTGGCCGCGCTGCTGCTGCGCGCGGACCTCTTCATGGACGACGGCCAGGCGGCCTCCGCGCTGGAGACGCTGAAGACGGCGAGCGAGGCCGTGCAGCCCCCGGGCTTCCCGCTGTTCCTGATGCGCGCTCGCGCGGCGCTGACGCTGGACGTGGACGCGCTGGCGGAGGAGTCGCTGGCGGCGGCGCTGCAAATCCAGCCGAACCTCTGCGAGGCGCTGGGCCTGCAGTACAACCTGGCGCGGCGCCGCGACGCGGTGGAGCGCTCCGACTCGCTGGTGGAGGCGCAGCAGAACTGCCCCGGCGTCCAGGCGCGGCGGGCCGACCATGCGCGCACGCGCGGGGACTTGGAGACGGCCGCGCGCGCCTACGCGGAGATGCTCGCCCGCGACCCCACCAGCGTGAGCGCGGGCACGTCGCTGGCCACCCTGTACGTGGGGCTGCGCCGCCACGACGAGGCGGTGGCGGTGCTCCAGGCGCTGACGGTGACGTGGCCGCGCAACGCGGAGCTGCTCAAGCGCATGGCGGACGTGCGCGAGTACGCGGGACAGAAGGCGGAGGCGCTCGCGCTGCGCGAGAAGGCGCTGGCGCTGGAGGGCGATGACCTGTCGCTGCGCCGCGCGGTGGAGCGCGCGAAGACGGGCAAGGAGCTGCTCCAGGAGCACGCCATCGACGGCCGCGAGGCGATGCGCGCCTATGACGCGGAGCCCGTCACCGGCGGCGCGGCCGTGTTCGTCCTGGATGCCGCGGCGGTGCGCGTGTACCCGGACGGCAGCATCATCAACCGCATCCACACCATCCAGCGGGCGCTGGAGCAGTCGGGCGTGCAGGAAATCGCGGAGGTGAACGTGCCGCGCGGCGCTCAGGTGCTGGCGCTGCGCACGCTGAAGGCGGACGGGCGCGTGCTGGAGCCGGAGAACATCGAAGGCAAGGACACGGTGAGCCTGCCCGGCGTGCAGGTGGGTGACAGCGTGGAGGTCGAATACCTGTTGGCGGAGAGCCCGCGCGGCCCCGCGCAGCCGGGCTTCACGGCGTCCGCCTTCTATTTTCAAATCGCCAACCAGCCCAACGCGTGGACCACGTACACGGTGGTGGCGCCCAAGGGCTCCGGCATGAAGGTGGACGCGCACGGGATGAAGGCGCCCGCGCCGACGGTGAAGGGCGACGAGGAGGTCTTCCACTACGAGGCGCGCCGCGTGCCGCCGTTCATCCCCGAGCCGGACTCCCCTCCCTCCGGCAACGAGTACCTGCCCTTCGTCATGGTGGGCGCGGGCGCCACGGGCAACGAGGGCCTGATTCGCGTCTATGGCGACGCCTTCCAGGACCGCTGGCTGCGCACGGCGGAAGTCGTCGACTTCACGCGCAAGGCCACCCAGGGCAAGCAGGGCCTGGACGCGGTGAAGGCGCTGCACGCGGCGGTGATGCAGCGCTTCTCCGGACGGGACAACGGGCTGGGCCAGTCCGCGGCGTCCACGGTGGCGCAGGACCGCGGCAGCCGGCTGACGATGATGAAGGCGGGCCTGGAGGAGCTGGGCATCCCCTCGCGCGTGGCGGCGGTGCGCACCTTCAACGTGGACCCCAACGACTACCTCTTCCCCAATGACAGCCTGCTGCCGTACGCGGCGCTGCGCGTGGAGGTGCCGGGCTCAGAGCCGGTGTGGGTGGACACGTCGGTGCGCTTCGGCCCCTTCGGCGAGCTGCCCGAGTTCGCCATGGGCGGGCGTGACGCGTACCTGCTGCCGGAGCCGGGCCGCCCGCTGGAGGTGGTGAAGACGCCCCAGGTGAAGGAGTCCGTGGGCAAGCAGGTGCGGTTGACGCTGTCGCTCGACGCGGAGGGCAAGCTCACCGGAAAGGGCGAGGAGACGTACCTGGGGTTCGAGGCGGCGCAGCTCTCCGAGGCCTTCAACCAGCTCTCCGCGGAGAACCGCAACCAGGCGCTCCAGGGCGCGGTGGCGCGGTATTTCGCCGGCGCGGCGCTGTCGAGCGTGAAGCTGGACCACGAGGACGCGGTGGGGGCGCCCTTCGTGCTGCGCTACGAGTTCACCGTGCCGCGCTTCGGGCGGCTGGAGGCCGACAAGCGCATGGCGCTGGGGCCCCTCACCTTCCCCGCGCAGCTCGGCCGACGCTACGTGCAGCTCAGCTCGCGTCGCACGCCGCTCTACATCGACAACACGGAGGCCAGCAACACGCAGGTGACGGTGGCCCTGCCCTCCGGCTGGAAGCTGCCGGACCCGCAGCCGGCGCTCGACGTGAAGAACCCGTTCGGCCACTTCACCCGCACGGAGAAGCAGGAGGGCTCCACGCTCACCATCACCGAGTCCCTGCGCCTGCCCCGCGCGCGCGTCTCCCCGCGTCAGTACGAGCAGTTCTCCGGCTTCACCGGCGACGTGGACCTCATCCAGACGCGCGAGATGTTCCTCGTGAAGCCGTAGGCGCGACGGGGTGGACCGGCGGGAGGGGCGCTCCGTCGCCTGCCTGGCCTCCCGTCGTCCCACCGATGACTGGCGACTTCAGAGGGCCTCCCGGGTTGAATACGGGAGGCCCTCTCGCGTCTGAAGGCCCATCGAAGTCCCTCGTGAGGGGGATGGCATTTTCAACAGGAGAAGACGTCATGAGTCCTCGAAGCTGGCTCTGGATGGTGGCCCTGCTGTCGGCCCCGGTGGTTCAGGCGCAGACGGCCCCGGTGCCCTCGGAGGACCCGGGGTATTCCGACGACGGCCGCGAGTACGCCAACGGCGACTACGACGAGGACTCCGACGAGGAGCTGGCGCCCATGGCCCCCCAGCCGCCTCCGTCGCTGCCCACCGAGCGCCCGTCACGGCGGCCCTATGCCGGCGCGGTGTGGGCCTCCGGACACTGGTACTGGGACGGCGGTGAGTGGCGCTTCAACCCCGGCACCTGGGTGGCCCCCATGACGGGCTACCAGTTCGTCAACGGCTATTGGGAAGAGGACCGGGGCAACTGGTACTGGGTCTCCGGTGGCTGGGCGCGCCAGGGCTCGACGGAGGTGGAGATTCCCATCGCCGTGTCCTCGGAGGCCCTCTCCACCCAGCAGGCCCCTCCCCCGCCGCGCCAGGAGGTCCGCCCGGCCGCGCCCGCCTCCAACCTCACCTGGGAGCCCGGCTACTGGTACTGGTCCGGCAACGCCTGGGACTGGGTGGATGGCACGTGGGCCGCGCCGCCGCGCGCGGACCTGGTCTTCGTCTCGCCCCGCTGGGTGCAGCGCGGACTGTCGTGGCACTTCGTCGGCGGCGGCTGGGCCCCGCGCGGCTCCGTGCACGTCACCATCCCCGTCTTCCGCCACGCGCGCGTCACCGTGGGCTGGGGCCACCCCAACTACTTCGCCCACACGTGGTACCGCGCGCCCGCCGTCCGCTACTACTACCACCGCCCGTGGCGGACCTCCGGGCACTACTACCGGCATGACCGCGTCTGGCGCTCGCCGACCTACAACAGCTACTGGCGCAACCGCGTCGCGTCGCCCCCCAGCCACCACGACCGCAATGACCGCTACCGCGACCGCTCCCACCGCGATGACCGCTGGAAGGGCTCGCCGTCCGGAGGGGGCCGCAATGACCGCTGGCGCGCCGCCCCCAGCAACCGCTCGCGCACCCATGACGCGACGCCCGTGGGCGGCGGCAACCATGGCCGGGGCCGGGGCCGGGGCGACCGCCACCACTGATTGAAGTCGAAGCGGGAGCTGGACATCGACGGCGGGGGCCCCCAAGGCCTCCGCCGTTGTTGCATCTGGCAATCGCGCGCACAGGACAGTCCTCGCGGCGAAAGGCTGTCGTCCCTGGGCACCATTGGACAGACAGCCGGGCGCGCCGAGCTTGCGCTGTCCGACCGCGCACAACGCCAAAGACAATCCTCGCCAAGAGAAAGGCAACCAGACAAAGCCAGGGCGCTTTCAATTTTTCTGGAGTTCCCATGATGTCCTGACCCCGTCTGTTCACGCAATTCCTCCCCCTGCTCTTGCTGAGCGCTGCTTGTGCCGCTCCGGAAGAAGAGGCCATGGCGCCGGAGGACCTTGGCTCCGGGAGCGCCGCCATCACCCTTCCGGCTGGCTACTCCGACGTGCTGGTAACGCCTGTCCCCCAGCCCACCTCGGTCGGCTTCACGCCGGATGGGCGGATACTCATCACCACCCAACCGGGCCAGCTCCGCGTCTTCGCCGGAGGCGCCCTGCTGCCGACGCCGGCGCTGAACCTCGCCTCCAAGGTGTGCTCCAACTCCGAGCGCGGCCTCCTGGGCATCGCGGTGGACCCGGTGTTCGCCACCACCCGCCACATCTTCCTCTACTACACGTTCAACAAGTTCAACTCCTGCACGTCGAACGTCTCCAACGTGCCCGTCAACCGCGTCTCGCGCTTCACGCTGTCGGACGCGAACAGGGTGGACCCGGCCAGCGAGCTTGTCCTGCTGGACAACATCCCCTCCACGGGGGGCAATCACAACGGCGGCGACCTCCACTTCGGCTCGAACGGGTATCTCTACGTCAGCGTGGGTGACGGAGGCTGCCAGTTGGGGAACCCGAGCCGCTGCGCGGGCCAGAACACCACCGCGCGCCGCCTGGACGTGCCGCTGGGGAAGATTCTCCGCGTCCGCAAGAATGGCCTCATCCCGCCGGACAACCCCTTCGCGGCGACTCCTGGCAGCCGCCGCTGCACCCAGCCGGCGGGAGTGCCTCCGGGCACCGGGCCCTGCCAGGAGATTTTCGCCACCGGCCTGCGCAACCCGTTCCGCTTCGCCATGAGGCCCGGCACCAGCAACTTCTTCATCAACGACGTGGGCCAGGGTGTCTGGGAGGAAATCAACGAGGGAATCCTGGGCGCGGACTACGGCTGGAACACGCGCGAGGGACACTGCGCCAACAACTCCACCACCAGTTGCCAGCCTCCTCCGGCGGGGATGACCAACCCCATCTTCGACTACAAGCACGGCACCAATCCCTCGAGCTCACCCTTCCAGGGGTGCAACTCCATCACCGGTGGCACCTTCGCGCCTCCCGGGGCGTGGGCCCCCGCGGATGACAACGCGTACTTCTTCAGCGACTACGTCTGCGGAAAGATGTTCAAGCTGACGCGCACCTCGGGAGGCGTCGTGACGGTGAGCCAGTTCGCCACCGGCCTGGGCAACAGCTCCGCGGTGACGCTGCGCTTCGGTCCCGCCGGCACCCGGCAGGCGCTCTACTACACGACGTACGCGAGGGGCGGTGAGGTCCGTCGAATCACATACACCGACACGAGCAATCGCCTGCCCCTGGCCGCCGTCTCCGCGTTTCCCACCCAGGGCGCGTTCCCGCTGACCGTCGACTTCAACGGCAGCGCCAGCAGTGATCCGGACGGTGACTCGCTGACGTACTTCTGGAACTTCGGGGATGGCACCACCGAAACGCAGACCCCTTCCGCCACCACGCGCCACGCCTACACCCGCAACGGCACCTTCTTCGCCACGCTCAGGGTTCGGGACTCGCGAGGGGCCATGTCCAGCCGGTCGGCCACCATCCGCATCGACTCGGGCAACACCGCCCCCTCGGTCACCATCTCCTCTCCCTCGACGAGCCTGCGCTTCCGCGTGGGACAGTCCCTGGTGCTGACGGGCAGCGCCACCGACGCCGAGGACGGCCCGCTGCCGGACAGCCAGCTCACCTGGCATGCCCTGCTGCACCACAACGAGCACACCCATCCGCTGATGACGGCCACCACCGGCAACAACATCATCCTCACCGCACCCTCACCCGAAGACCTGCCGGCGGTGACCACGAACTACGTGGAGGTGCTGCTCATCGCGACGGACTACCGGGGCAGGACCACCACGGTGTCGCGCAATGTGCTGCCTCGCATCGTCGACGTGGTAATGACCTCGATTCCCTCGGGCCTGAGGCTGGAGGTCAACGGCACCAGCTTCCTCACCCCCGTCACCATCAAGTCCTGGGAGCGCTACACGCTCAACGTCGCCGCTCCTCCGCAGTTCGACAGCCAGGGCGTCTGGCAGGTGTGGTCCTCCTGGTCCGACGGCGGCGCGAGGGTCCACGGCTATCTGACCCCGGCCACCAATTCCAGCCTCGTCGCCACCTTCGAGGGCACCGCCGCCGGACAGGTCGACACGGCTCCGCCGGAGGAACTCGACGACACCTCCACGCCCCCCGAGTCGCCAGGCCCTCCGGACGCCCCCGGCGAAATCATCGGGCCGCGGGCCCCCTGACGCCATCTCCAGACCCCCTTCGGCCCGGGGGAACTCGAAGTCTGGCGGACCCAAAACTGGCTTCTGGGGCGCACCCGGCGTTACGCATGCTCCATCCGGTGCCGGATGGACATGCGGTCCCGAATGGCAGTGGGGAGTCCGCGCATGCGAGTGAAGACGGAGAAGTCCGTGAAGGTGCCCGGTGTGCCGCCCGGGTTCCTGGAGGGCGCCCACCATGTGGACGTGAAGACGGTGGAGTCGGAGGCGTCCCTGCGCGAGTTCGTCGCCCGGCTGATGTCGTACCAGCCCGCCTGGGTGACCGCCCTGTTCAGGGTGCGCGGAGTCTTCGTCCGACTGCTCGGCCTGCGGCAGGTCGGCGTGCCCCGGGCCCGGCGCCTGCGCGCGGAGGAGGTGCCCATGAGCCCGGGAGAAACGGCCGCCTTCTTCACGGTGCGCCACGCGGAGGAGGAACGGGCGTGGGTGGTGGGCGCGGAGGACTCACACCTGGATGCGGTCCTCGCTGTCACGGTGGAGCCCGGCCCCGCCCTTCCGCGTCGCTTCCACGTCGTGACGGTGGTGCGCTATCGGAACTGGGCGGGGCCGGTGTACTTCAACGTCATCCGGCCCTTCCATCACCTGGTCGTCGGCGCCATGGCGCGAGCCGCGGCTGGACCGCGCGGCTCCACGCCCCCCTCAAGCGCCCCAGCGGCTCAGAAGTAACATTTGTTGTCTTCGCCGCAGAAGCCCCAATGGCCATCGCAGCCGCACGGCTCGTTCGGGATGCAGTCCATCGCCGGGCACGTGGGACCACCGCCGCCCCCACCACCGCCTGGCAGGACGTATTCGCAGACGTTGCTGCTGTTGCAGACCACGCTCCGCGCGGCGGGACACGAGTTCCAACAGTCACCCTCCCAGGTGCAATCCGCCTGGTAACACCAGCCTCCGCCCGCCTCCGCCTGTCGAATGTCCTCTTCGCAGACGGCTTCACTGCTCGACTCCGCATGGGAGGGGCTCACGGAGAGGACCAGCGTCGCGAGGACAAGGCAGGCCACGGTGCTCCACGATTCGGGCAACCGAAGAAACGTCATGGGAATGCTCCTTTTCACGGCGGGCAGGCCCGGACGCGAGCGCGCACGGGTGCCACGCAGCATATAGAAGCAGTTCGATTGCGCACGCGCCCCTCAGGGAGGCAGTCCGGCGGACAGCGCCTCGCGGATGTTGGCGGCCGTGTACTGCGTTCCCCAGAGGCCGTTCACCGAGATGGCCACCCACTCCGCGCCGAGGATGACGTTGCCCGTGGTGAGCTCGAAGAACACCACACGCGGATCCGCCAGCTCGCGCAGCAGGGGGGCCACGGCGGACATGTCCTGGCCGAAGTACTGGAGGATGCGCACCTCCCACAGCCAGGTCACCAGGTTGTCCTGCACGAAGGGGACGAAGAGAATCTGGGAAGGGCCGCCCAGGTTCGTCAGCAGGTGCCCCAGCGTCAACGTGTTGACCGAGTGGCCGTACTGGCCCACCAGCAGTCCATGGTCCAGCCCGCGCGTGTTCCAGTCCGGCGCGTTCAGGTGCCGCAGGTACACCGCCGTCAGGCTGGGGCCGACCAGGGAGGCCAGTGTCTGCGTCTGCTCCACGGGAACGAGCGTGTCCCAGTCCTCGTGGATGACGAGGAACGGCGTCGTCAGCTTCGGCGCCAGGTGCTCACGCGTCCACCGGCTGTAGTCCGCCCCCGGCGTGCCTGGAGCCCCCCCCGTGGTGGCGTTGATGCGGCGCAGGTAGGGCTCGAAGAAGGCGGCGTACTGGTTGCGCACCACCGGGTTCGTCACGCGCGAGGGGATGACGGACGTGAGGTAGTCGTACTGGCGCGCGAAGTCGGACAGCGGGAAGAGCGCGACGCCCACCTTGGGCCGGACCTCCGCCGGAGCATCGGCCGCGGCGTAGAGCGCCTCGAAGCCACCCCATGAGCCGCCATGGACACCCACCCGCGAGCGGTCCACACCGGGGGCCTGCGCGAGGAAGCGCATGCCCGCGTGCATGTCGTCCCGGTCATTCTGGATGTCGCCCCCCGCGTAGAAGCGACCGAAGACGTTGAGCACGCCGAACTCGTGGAACAGGTAGAAGAACGACTCGGCGGTGATGAACTCGGGCGAGCTGATGGAGAAGGCGATGGAGGACGAGCCCGCGTGGTGGTGGGGCTCGCTGTCGTCGGGATGGACGCCGGGCCCTCGCAGGGCCCACTTCTGGTCCACTACTTCGCCCGTCCACGTGATTCCGTCATAGGGACGGGTGAGCATCATCGTGGGCCAGAGGCCCGGGTTCCGGGGCGGGAACCACTGGGCATAGGTGGCGGCCTTGCCGGCCTCCTGGAGCCGCAGCAGGTGGTACTGCCAGACCTGACCTCCGGCCTCCGCCTGCCCGGAGCCCAGCACCGTCACCGACAGCGTGGGATTCGCCAGCTCGGACGGCGCATCGGGGGCCACGCCCTTGGCGTCAGAAGCGGCGGCGGAGCAGCCCAGCAGGGCACAGGCGAGGAACAGCCATCGAGAAGTGCGCATGTGCCCCAAGACACCGTGCGGGGGATTTTCTGAAAGGGGTCCGCGACTTTTCCGTCGCGGACCGGACAACCGACGCTCAACGCTTCAGTCGTAGTGACAGATGTTGTCGGTGCCGCAGTAGCCCTGGGCTTCCTTGCACGAGCAATGGAAGTCGTCGGAGCAGAAGCTCATGGGGCAGGAGGGACCGCCTCCGCCACCCCCTGGCTGCTGCGTGTAACGGCAGATACCGCCAATGCAAGCCACCGACTGCGCGGACGGACACGCGGCCCAGCAATGGTCCTCATCGGCACAGAAGGACTGATTGCAGATGAGGGCAGCGCCGGGGTCCGCCGTCTGCTCATCGCCGAGGCAGACGGCTTCCTCGGTGGATTCAGCGCGGGCGGGCTGCGCGGAGAAGACTCCGACGAAGAGGGCCAGAAGGGCGACGACAGTCCACGGCAGGCACTTGCGAGGTGACAGCATGCGGATGCTCCTTTCGACTGGAAGGGGAACGCGCGGCAGTGCGCCATCCCAGACACAGCCTACAGGAGCAATTCTATTGCAATCCAGACATTCCCCTCCGTCACGCACCCACTCTGACCGACAATGGGGCCTACTTCGCCGCGGGGGACTCCGGGTCCTTGAAGATGGCCACGTGCGGCAGGCCGTCCTGACCCACGTAACCCCGGTACATGCCCGCTGAGTTGAAAGGCATGGCCACGTTGCCTTCACGGTCCATGGCGATGACCCCGCCCTCGCCTCCGGCCTTCACCAGCACGTCATTGACGACGACGTTGGCGGCCTCGGGCAGCGGGAGCTCCTGGTACTCGACGCGCGCGCAGATGTCGCGCGCCACCGTGTAGCGGATGAAGAACTCACCGTGGCCGGTGGCGGAGACCGCGCAGCGCGGGTCCGCGTAGGTGCCGGCGCCGATGATGGGCGCGTCGCCCACGCGGCCGTAGCGCTTGTTCGTCATGCCTCCGGTGGACGTCCCCGCCGCGAGGTTGCCGGCCTGGTCCAGCGCCACCGCGCCCACGGTGCCGAACTTGTGGTCGCCCGTCACCGGGTCCCCCCCCGGGCTCAGCGACGACGAGGGCTGTCCCGGCACGGGCGCGGCGCGCTCCTTCTCCAGCGCGCGCTGGAGGCTCTGCCACCGCTCCTCCGTGAAGAAGTACTTCGCGTCGACCAGCTCCACGCCCTGGGCCTTCGCGAAGGACTCCGCGCCTTCGCCAATCATCATCACATGCGGCGACTTCTCCATCACCTTGCGCGCCAGCTCGATGGGGTTCTTCACGTGACGCAGGCCCGCCACCGCGCCCGCCGCGCGCGTCGTCCCGTCCATGATGGCCGCATCCAGCTCGTTGACGCCGTCATGGGTGAAGACCGCGCCCTTGCCCGCGTTGAAGTGGGGCGAGTCCTCCAGGATGCGGATGGCCGCCGTCACCGCGTCCAGGCTGCTGCCGCCCTGGGCCAGCACCGCGTGGCCGGCCTGGAGTGCCTGCTGGAGCACTGCGCGGACCTGGGCCTCGCGCTCCGGGGAGAGGTTCTCCCGCGAGATGACTCCCGCGCCTCCGTGGATGACCATTCCCCAGCGGGGCTTGCGCGCGGCGGAGCCCTCCTGCGTGAGCCGGGCGTCATCGACGCGCGATGACTCCGTGCTGGTGCAGCCCATGGGGATGAGGAGCAGCGCGGTCCCCGCGACGAGGCTCCGGGGAAGAGAAGGGAGCGAAGCGAACATTCGGCGACCTCCAGCGGCGGCGACTGGGAGACGAAGCGTGTGTGGCATCAACACCCCGAGTCCCGGCCAGGGTGTCGGGTCGGTAGCACGGCGACCAGGGAGGCACAACGACGGCAGCTCGCCTGCTCTCCAGGCCACTGGCGGGACATGAGCAGAGGGCCTGGCTGATCGCCTCATCCCCCGTGCACGGACGCACCACCGTGCACAGAGTCGGGAGCGTTCAGGGACAGGAGCGCGCGATGAAGAAGCTGAAGGGGTTGCGGGTGGCGGTGTTGGCGACGAGCGGCTTCGAGCAGGTGGAGCTGACGCGGCCCGTCAAGAAGCTGGAGCGCCAGGGCGCGGAGGTGACGATTGTGTCGCTGTTGCCCGGCCACATCCGCGGCATGAACCACATGCTCCCCGGCAAGAAGGTCCGCGTGGACGCGGTACTGAAGGACGTGAAGGCGGCGGACTTCGACGCGGTGCTCCTGCCCGGCGGCCTCATCAACCCGGACACGCTGCGACAGAGCGCGCTCGCCAAGGACTTCATCCACGACGCGGACTCGCTCAACCTGCCCATCGCCATCATCTGTCACGCGCCGTGGCTGCTCATCTCCGCGGGGCTCACGGAGGGGCGCACCCTCACCTCGTGGCCGGGCATCCGCGACGACGTGAAGAACTCTGGCGCGCAGTGGCGCGACGAGTCGATGGTGCGCGACGACAACTGGGTCTCCAGCCGGGGGCCGCAGGACCTGCCCGTCTTCGAGCGCGCCATGGTGGAGCTGTTCGAGGAGAAGATGCCGGAGGTGCGCGAGCGCATCCGCCATGCCGAGGAGCATCCCGCGCCCGCGCGCTACCATCCGCCGACGGAAGCCGTGCGTCGCTGGCCCCGGCTGCTCGCGGGGAGCCTGGCCACCGCGGCCCTGAGCTTCGGCGTCCGCAGGCTCGCGGCGCGCTGAGCGGCCTCGGGCACAGCGGGCGAGGAGCTCGTGACGGCCGCGTGCCCGGGCATGCGGCTCGGCGACCTCAAGCGGGCGCGGCGTCTGTGCTCACTCGCATGGGAACCCCACGGACGGACGCCTCGCGGAACCACCGCGAAGCGTCCGAGGCCCAGGGCCCCGCGTGCGTCACATCCAGCCGAGCTGAAGCCGAGCGACGTCCGTCATCCGGCCCTGGTCCCAGGGCGGGTCCCACACCAGCTCGACGTTGGCTTCCTTCACGCCGGGCACCGAGCCGACCTTGGTGCGCACGTCGTCCACCAACACCGGGCCCATGCCGCAGCCAGGCGCCGTCAGCGTCATCTGGATGTCCACGCGCTGGCCACCTTCCGGCAGCGGCTCCGTCTTGCACGCGTACACCAGGCCCAGCTCCACGATGTTCACCGGAATCTCCGGGTCATACACCGTGCGCAGCTGCTCCCAGACCTGTTCCTCGTGGAAGGTGCTCGCGTCCCCGGCGGCCTTCTCTTGCGGCGCATACTCCGCGCCCAGCGCCGCGCCGTCCTTCTCGTCGATGCGGAAGAGCTGCCCGTAGGGGTCCTGCACCGTGATGTTGCCGCCCAGGGTCTGCATCACCCGCAGCTCCGCGCCCTCTGGCAGCACCACCCTGTCACCACTGGGAATGATGGTCGCGGGAACCTCCCGCTCCAGCATCGCCGTCACGCCTCGCATCGTCCGCTCCCTCCTTCCCTACTCCGTGGAAACCGCTTCATCTCGCCCTTCCAGCGCCGCGCGCATCGTGTGCCACGCGAGGCTGGCGCACTTCACCCGGGCGGGGAACTCGCTGACGCCGGACAGCACCGCGAGCTTGCCCAGTGAGTCCACGTCCATCGACTCGGGCCCCTCCGTCACCAGCTTGTGCACCTTCTCGAAGAGGGCCTCCGCCTCCGCGCGCGTCTTGTCCTTCACCACGCCCGTCATGAGCGAAGCCGACGCGCGAGAAATCGCGCAGCCCTGCCCCTGGAAGCCGATGTCGCGGATGACGTCTCCGTCCACCTTCATCGTCACGGAGAGCTGGTCTCCGCACAGCGGGTTGTGCCCCGCCGCCTCGTGGTTGGCGCCCTCCACCACGCGGTAGTTGCGCGGCCGCTTGGAGTGCTCCAGCACCACCTCCTGGTAGAGGTCCTTCAAGTCGTCCGAGTCCGAGCTCATCGGAACACCTCCCTCACCTTGTGCAGGCCCCGCACGAGCGCGTCCACGTCCTCGCGCGTGTTGTAGAGCGCCAGGGAGGCCCGCGCCGTCGCCGGCAGCTTGAAGTGCTGCATCACCGGCTGCGCGCAGTGGTGGCCCGTGCGGATGCAGATGCCCTCGCGGTCCAGAATCGTCCCCACGTCGTGCGGGTGGATGTCCTCCAGCGTGAAGGACAGCACGCCCGCCTTCTCGCGCGCGGTGCCCACCAGCCGCAGCCCCGGCACCGACTCCAGCGCCTGCGTGGCATAGGCCATCAGCGCCCGGTCATGCTCGGCGATGGCGTCCAACCCCAACGCCTGGAGATAGCGGATGGCCGCGGCCAGGCCCACCGCGCCCTCCAGGTTCGGCGTCCCCGCCTCGAACCGGTGCGGCACGCGGTTGTACGTAATCTTCTCCATCGTCACGGAGAGAATCATGTCGCCGCCGCCCTGATACGGCGGCATCGGCTCCAGGCGCTCCAGGCGGCCGTACAGCACGCCGATGCCCGTGGGGCCGAACAGCTTGTGCCCGCTCAGCGCATAGAAGTCGCAGCCCAAATCCTGCACATCCACCGGGAAGTGCGTCACCGACTGCGCCCCATCCACCAGCACGGGGATGCCCTTGGCGTGCGCCCGGCGCGTCAGCTCCTTCACCGGGTTCACCGTGCCCAGCGCGTTGGACACGTGCGTCACCGCGAGGATGCGCGTCTTCTCCGTGAGCAGCGCGTCCACCGCGTCCAGCACCAGCTCGCCCCGGTCATCCACCGGAATCACCCGCAGCGTCGCCCCCGTCTGCTCGCAGAGCATCCGCCAGGGGACGATGTTCGCGTGGTGCTCCATCTGGGTGATGAGGATTTCATCCCCGGGCCCCACGTGCTTGCGGCCGTACGTCTGCGCCACCAGGTTGATGGCCTCGGTGGTGCCGCGCACGAAGATGATTTCCCGAGCGTCCCGCGCGTTGAGGAAGCCGCGCACCGTCTCGCGCGCGCCCTCGTACGCCTCGGTGGCGCGCTCGGAGAGGATGTGGACGCCTCGGTGCACGTTGGCGTTGTCGTGCTGGTAGAAGCGGACGATGGCGTCGATGACGGCCTGCGGCTTCTGCGCCGTCGCCGCGCTGTCCAGGTACACCAGGGGCCGGCCCCGCACCTCCTGCCGGAGCAGGGGGAAGTCCTCGCGGACACGCTGCACGTCGAACGCGCTCATGCCGTCACCTCCGTCCGGGGAGCACCCGGAAGCTTCGGGGCGAGCAGCCCCTCCACGCTCGCGCGCACCGGCCCTTCCGGCACCGCATCCACCAGCTCCCGGGCAAAGGCATACGTGAGCAACCGCTCGGCCTCGGCGCGGGGAATGCCTCGCGAGCGCAGGTAGAACAGCGCCTGCGCATCCAGCCGCCCCACCACCGCGCCGTGCGCGCACTTCACGTCGTCCGCCAGGATTTCGAGCTGCGGCCGGGTATCCGCCTGCGCGTGCTCCGACAGGAGGAGGTTGCGGTTCTGCTGCCGCGAGTCCGTGCGCTGCGCGTCCTGCCGCACCTTCACCAGTCCGTGGAAGGTGCCGCGCGCCCGGTCATCCAGCACGCCCTTGTACAGCTCGCGGCTGGTGCAGCGGGGCACCGCGTGGTCCAGCGCCGTCCGCTGGTCCAGGTGCTGCGTCCCCCGCCCCACGTACAGGCCATTGAGGGTGGCATCGCCGCCCTCGCCCGCGAAGGTGACACTCACCTCGTTGCGAGCCAGCACGCCGCCGAAGGCGAAGTTGTGGGACACGAAGCGGCTGTCCCGGCCCTGCAGCACGTGCAGCCCGCCCACGTGCACCGCGGCGTCACCCTCCGACTGGAGCCGGTAGTGCTTCAAGCTGGCGTTGTCGCCCAGCGTCACCTCCGTCACCGCGTTGGTGAAGCCCTGGCCACTGACGCCCGTCGCGCTGGCGTACGTCTCCACCAGCGTCGCCTCGCTGCCCTCTCCCGCCACCACGAGGATGCGCGGACTGGCCAGCACCGGCGCGTCGCCCCGGGTCAGGAAGAGGAGCTGCACGGGCACCTCGCTCAGCGCCCCCGGCGCCAGGCGCAGCACGGCCCCGTCCTCCAGCAGCGCCGCGTTGAGCGCCGTGAAGGCCTGCTCCGCCGCGAGCGCCCGCTGCCCCAGCTCCGCCTCCAGCAGCGCCCCGTCCTCCACCAGCGCGTCGCGCAGCGGCTTCAGCGTCAGGCCCCGCGGCAGGCCCGCCACCGATGACAGCTCCGGCGACAGCCGCCCGTCCACGAACACCAGCCGGGGACCGGGCAGCGCGAGCCGCGCCACCACCGCCGACAGCTCCGCCGTGCTCCCCGCCGTCGCGGAAGGCACGAAGGCCCCGTCCGCGATGGGCGAGAGGTTGGTGTACTTCCACGCCTCGTCCCGCGTCGTGGGCAGGCCCAGCCGCGCGAAGTGCTCGAGCCCCTCCTGGCGCACGCGCTGGAGCCACGCGGGCGTCGTCGCGTCCCGCGCCTGGAAGCGCGAGGCCACGTCCACATAGCGAGTCACGCCCGGCGTCATCGCCGTGCCTCCCCGCCCTTCGTGGCGGCCGCCTTGCCGTCCTGGAGCCCCAGCCAGCCGTAGCCCTTCTCCTCCAGCTCCAGCGCCAGCTCGCGTCCACCGGAGCGGATGATGCGCCCGCCCGCCATGACGTGGACCTTGTCCGGGACGATGTAGTCCAACAGCCGCTGGTAGTGCGTAATCACCACCATGGAGCGCTGGGGTGAGCGCAGCCCGTTCACTCCGCCCGCCACCGTGCGCAAGGCGTCGATGTCCAGGCCCGAGTCCGTCTCGTCGAGGATGGCCAGGCGCGGCTCCAGCACCGCCATCTGGAAGATTTCGTTGCGCTTCTTCTCGCCGCCGGAGAAGCCCTCGTTCACCGAGCGGTTCATGAAGGCCGCGTCGAGCTGCACCAGCTTCGACTTCTCCTTGGCCATCTGGAGGAAGTCCATCGCATCCAGCTCCTCCAGCCCCTTCACCCGGCGCTGCGCGTTGAGCGCGGTGCGCAGGAAGTGCAGGTTGCCCACGCCCGGAATCTCCACCGGGTACTGGAAGGCGAGGAACACACCTTCGGCGGCGCGCGCCTCGGGGGCCAGCTCCAACAGCGGCTTGCCGTCGAGGAGGACCTCGCCCTGCGTCACTTCGTACGCATCCCGCCCCGCGAGCACGCTCGCCAGGGTGCTCTTTCCAGAGCCATTGGGCCCCATGATGGCGTGCACCTCTCCGGCGCCCACCTCCAGGTCGATGCCCTTGAGGATGTCCTTGTCGCCCACACGGGCGTGCAGATTCCGAACGGACAGCAAAGCCATACCTACCCCACGCTCCCTTCCAGACTCACTCCGAGCAGCTTCTGGGCTTCCACCGCGAACTCCATGGGGAGTTCCTTGAACACCTGCCGGCAGAAGCCATTCACAATCATCGACACCGCGTCCTCTTGGGAGATGCCGCGCTGCCGACAGTAGAAGAGCTGGTCCTCGCCTATCTTCGACGTGGACGCCTCATGCTCCACCTGCGCCGACGCGTTCTTCACCTCGATGTACGGCACCGTGTGGGCGCCGCACTTGTCCCCGAGGAGCAACGAGTCGCATTGCGTGTAGTTGCGCGCGTTCTCCGCGCTCTTCAGCACCTTCACCAGCCCGCGGTACGTGTTCTGCCCCCGCCCCGCGGAGATGCCCTTGGACACGATGGTGCTGCGGGTGTTCTTCCCCAGGTGCACCATCTTCGTGCCCGTGTCCGCCTGCTGGAGGTTGTTGGTGAGCGCCACCGAGTAGAACTCGCCCACCGAGTCATCCCCCTTGAGGATGACGCTCGGGTACTTCCACGTAATCGCCGAGCCCGTCTCCACCTGCGTCCACGAAATCTTCGCGCGCTCGTGGGCGATGCCGCGCTTGGTGACGAAGTTGTAGATGCCGCCCTTGCCCTCCGCGTCACCCGGATACCAGTTCTGCACCGTGGAGTACTTGATGGTGGCCCCCTTGAGCGCCACCAACTCCACCACGGCCGCGTGCAGCTGGTTGGTGTCGCGCTGGGGCGCGGTGCAGCCCTCCAGGTAGCTCACGTACGAGCCCTCGTCGGCGACGATGAGCGTGCGCTCGAACTGGCCCGTCTCCGCGGCGTTGATGCGGAAGTACGTGGACAGCTCCATGGGGCATCTCACGCCCTTGGGGATGTAGACGAACGAGCCGTCACTGAACACGGCCGAGTTGAGCGCCGCGAAGAAGTTGTCCGAGTGCGGCACCACCGAGCCCAGGTACTTTCGCAAGAGCTCCGGGTGCTCGCGCACGGCCTCCGAGAACGAGCAGAAGATGACGCCCGCCTTGGCCAGCTTGTCCTTGAACGTCGTGGCCACGGACACCGAGTCGAACACGGCGTCCACTGCGACGTTCTGCAGCCGCTGCTGCTCCACCAGGGGGATGCCCAGCTTCTCGTAGGTGCGGAGAATCTCCGGGTCCACCTCGTCCAGGCTGTCCTTCTTCGGCTTGAAGCGGGGCGCCGAGTAGTAGCTGATGGCCTGGTAGTCGATGGGCTTGTACGTGACGGCCTGCCACGTGGGCTCGCGCAGCGTGAGCCAGTGGCGGTAGGACTTCAGGCGCCACTCGAGCAGGAAGGGAGGCTCGCCCTTCTTCTCCGACAGCGCGCGGATGACGTCCTCGTTCAGCCCCGGCGGGAAGGTGTCCGCCTCCACCGCGGAGACGAAGCCGGCCGCGTACGGGCGGCGCGTCAGTTCCTGGAGGGTGTCGGTGGTCATGAGCGGACTCCTGTCGTGGCGGAAGGTGTCGAGATGTTGGCGGCGGCCGGGGCGGCCCTGGGGGTACCCAGGCCCACCAGTCGCTCGGGCATGCGCGGCGCCGGGGCGATGAGGTCCGCCAGCGTCAGGCGCCCCAACGCTTCCTGGATGGCGTGATTGATGAGCCGCCAGTGCCCGCGTATCTGGCACACGGACTCCAGCTCACAGGGCGCGCCTCCGGAGGTGTGCACGCCACACTCCGTGAGCGCGACGGGCCCCTCCAGCGAGGCCACCAGCTCGGACAGGGAGAGCGACGCGGCGGGGCGCGACAGGCCATAGCCACCGTTGGCGCCCCGGTGGGACACCACGAGCCCCGCCTGCAGCAGGCCCTTGAGCACCTTGCTGGCCGAGGGCAGTGGCACACGGGTGCGTGCCGCCAGCTCGCGAGTGGTGCGGGTGCCACCCTCCGCGCGAGCCAGCTCGGTCATCAGCACGATGCCGTAGTCGGTCATCTTGCTCATCCGGAGCATGCGGGACGCTTCTCCTCTCTGGGTCCATGCCCACGGGGCCTCAGGGCCTCCGGGCGCGTCATATGTAATCTGGACCGATTTAGTCCACATTGCATTTCGAGGGCGACCGTTCAAGGCCCCTGGTTGGAGGGCAAGAGGGAGAGGGCTAGGGTGGGATTCTTGCTATCCGGAGGGAATCCGCTGATGCGTCCACTGCTGCTGCTCGCCACGCTCGCCCTGGCCCTGGCGGGCTGCGAGAAGAAGTCCGCCCCCACCGAGGCTCCTCCCACCGGGCAGGCCGCCGACCCGTCCAAGGCCGGCACGGCCGCTCAGGTGCCCGCGGGCGCGGACAGCCCGGCGGTGGCGCCCGACGAGAAGGGCACCATCCTGATTGGCGAGGTGGGCAGCCTGACAGGCAGCGAGGCGACGTTCGGCGTCTCCGCGCGCAACGGAATCGAGCTGGCGCTCAACGAGGCGAACGCCGCGGGCGGAGTGCGGGGCCGCCAGCTGGCGGTGCGCGTATACGACAGCCAGGGGCGCCCGGAGGAAGGGGCGCAGGCGGCGACGCGGCTCATCACCCAAGACCGGGTGGTGGCGATTCTCGGCGAGGCGGCCTCGTCCGTGTCCATGGCGATGGCGGAGAAGGCGCAGGCGGGCAAGGTGCCCATGATTACGCCCACCTCCACCAGCGCCGAGGTGACGAAGAAGGGCGACTACATCTTCCGCGTCTGCTTCATCGACGAGTTCCAGGGCCTGGTGATGGCGAAGTTCGCCAAGGAGAACCTGAAGCTGTCGAAGGTCGCGGTGCTGACGGACAACAAGAGCGCGTTCTCCATGGGCCTGGCGGACGTCTTCACCGCGAAGTTCCAGGAGTTCGGCGGGAAGATTGTGGGCACGGAGAGCTACTCGAAGGGCGACACGGACTTCCGCGCGCAGCTCACGGCGCTCAAGCAGGTGAAGCCGGAGGCCGTGTTCGTGCCGGGGTACTACACGGACGTGGGCATCATCGCGCGGCAGGCGCGTGAGGTGGGCCTGAAGGTGCCGTTGCTCGGCGGTGACGGCTGGGACTCCGACAAGCTGTTCGAGCTGGGCGGGTCCGCGCTGGAGGGCAGCTACTTCTCCAACCACTACTCGCCGGGCAACCCGGACCCGGTGCTCCAGTCGTTCCTGGCGCGCTACAAGGAGAAGTACGGCAGCGTGCCGGACAGCGTGGCGGCGCTGTCGTACGACGCGGCGCGGGTGCTGGTGGAGGCGCTCAAGCGCGCCCCGGACACGAGCGGCCCGGCGCTGCGTGACGCGATTGCCGCGACGAAGGACTTCCCGGGCGTGGCGGGGCGAATCACGCTGGATGCGAACCGCGACGCGGTGAAGGAAGCCGTCGTCCTGAAGGTCGCCGGTGGCAAGGCGGAGTTCGTCACCACCGTGAAGCCGTAGCGGTGCGTGCCCGGTCCCCCGTCCTCAAGGGATGGGGGACTGGATGACGTAGTAGATGGAGCTGAAGTACCGCTGGAGCGCGTTGAGCAGTTGCACCAGGAACGGCCAGCCCATCACCGTGAACCCCATCAGCGCGGCCGTGACGACGGCGTACTCGACCATGGACTGGCCGCGCGGCTTGCGACGTTGCAACGAAGCCATCAGCACTGTCCTGCTTTCTGGCAGCCCATGTAGAAGTCGCCGCGCTTCTGCTGCGTCTTCTCGTTGTTGTTCGCTTCCCAGTCACGCCACTCGTTGTTGAAGTAGGTGCCGGCGCCCAGGCCCTGGTTTATCAGCTGGGTCGGCGCGCCGTTCTGGGGCTTGATGGACATGCTGACGCGGGTCGGGTCGTCACCGGGCTTGGCTCCGGCGAGCGCCAGCGTGGGAGACAGCAGCTTGTTGCTGATGGCCTGCGTGACGAGCGTCTGGGCGGCGGTCTGCATCTGCGTGTATCCGCTGTTTTCGCCGTTCGTGTACACCTGCGCCACGCGCGCGTAGAGGTCGCCCTCCTCCTTCTGGCTCTCACCGGGCTCGAAGCTCTGGCGCTTCGTAAGGGCCCACGTGTCCGTCACCAGGGCGATGTGCTCCTTCGGGAGGTAGTAGGTGTCCTTGCTCCTGTCCCCCTTCTTCTCCGCGTTGTCATGGACGTCACCCTCCATGTGCTCCTTCGCGAGGTCGACCTGGGAGAACTCCTGGAGGAAGGTGGTCGGAAGCAGGTAGTTCTGGACGCCACTTCGCGCCGAGCAACGGATGAGTCCCCCCCGGTTGAACTGGCTCATGTACGCGGCGTGCAGCGTGACGCCATAGCTTCCCACCGCGTTCTGGGAAACGGTGCACTGCACCTGCTGCGCTTCGGGATGCATCCAGCAGGCATGGGCCACCAGCTCCTGATGGTGATGCATGCTTCGCAGGTCGCACTCGGGAGGATTGGCCTTGTAGCTGTCCACCCCCGACTCGTGGTCGCAATACATCTGCCGCGCCAGCCCCTGTGTCTGGCCGAAGCCCGCGAAGGCCTCCCCGCCCTCCGGCTTCGCCGCGTAGTCCGAAACGGCGTAGTCCCAGACGGTGGAGAGCACGGTCTCCTGCGCGTCCAGCATGTGGCGCAACAGGTCGTCCAGGAAGATGGCGTACATGAACACGGGGATGATGACGAGCATGCACAGCGCCGTCTCCACCGCCGCGGCGCCCCGAGCGACCCGCGCCTCAGCTCTCTTCATGGCCTTCACAGCGACACCTCCGGGGCCTCGGCGATGGCGGCCGCATCGGAGTTGCCCGCCTCCTCCAGCACCTTCTTCGCCTCATCGGGCCTGAAGGGATGCAGCTTCACGCGCCAGTAGGGCGCGAAGAGGTTGGGAGGCTCCGACCAGCCGCCCTGCTTGAAGCGGTGGTAGTAGACCAGGGACTTGGACAGGCTCATGCCGTCGGCGGCGGACAACGTCAGCTTCCCCGAGCCCTGCTCGCCGTGCTCGAACGTCACGCTCCGGGAGTTGTTGAGCTCCCACGGGGCCTTCTCCGGGTTCCCCACGTTCAGCTTCATCGTGTAATAGCTGTAGACGCGCGGCTGGCCCCAGTCCCGCCCGGCATCCGGGTTGGCGCGGTACTTCATGAAGCAGTTGCCCGTGCCCGCGCACGAGGTGAGCGCCTTCGCGTTGGTACCCTCGAAGCGATGCTGGCCCGTGTGCTGCTGGCCCATCACCGTGTGGCCACCGCCTCCCGAGTCACTCCAGATGAAGGTGAGATAGGGCGACACCGCGGGAATGGCGTCCTGCCAGGTGGTCTGCTCGAGCGACCCCGACTCGGTGGCGGCGACGGTGGAGCCCTGGTTGCCGCCCTTCTGGCCTCCTTCGTAGATCTTGTTCTTGCTCTGCACCGTCTTGGAGGAGCCCACGTGGCCGAGCACCGCATACGTCCCCTTGTTGTTGGGGATGTCCATGAACTCCTTGAGGAACTGGGGATGGAGCTGTTTCGGAGGAACACCGCTGCCATTGCGGTTCGCGGGCCACCCGGAGCGACTCGCATTGCCAATCTCCGTCATGACGCGAGCACGGGCCTCGGGCGCGGAGTTCGCCACGCTGCCCTCGCACTGCATCCCGTCCACGGCGCAGTTGAACTCGTTGGCGTTGAGCGCCCCCACCGCGGACGACAGGGCGCTCACGTCGGGAGCGATATCGGACTTGAGCTGGGACAGACCATGGCTCGAGCCATCCTTCACCGCCTGCACGGTCTTCTCGTGGACGCCTCGCTGCGAGGTGTGGATGTTGTCCACCATGAGGTCCAACCCCTCCATGGCGTTCCTGAAGTTCCCCTCCAGCCCCTTCACGTCCCGGTCGTACAGCAGGGCCTTCTTGCCGAAACTGGCCGCGACCTGCCCCGCCTCCACCGCGTGCTGGCAGCAAGGACATTGGCCCTGGCAGGCAGCGCACTTCGCCGCTTCGGAGGCGGCGATTTGACCGAAGTTCAGCTGTCCCGCCCGCAGCATCTCGCCGGTGATGCTCGCCGCCGCCATGTACCCGTGCAGGCTGTTCATCGCCACGTAGGAGCCGGCGATGGCCCGGTTGGTGACCGCGTAGTAGTTGAGCGCGCGTGCCTCCAGCACGCCCATGGAGAACGACATCGCGTCACCGTGCTGCTGCAGGTTCATCTTCTGGCGCAGCGCGTGGCTCAAGTTGAAGCTCAACGTCACCATCAACGCGAGCACCAGGAACGACAGCGAGCCCAGGACGATGGCCTGGCCTCGTTGGACGCGGCGGCGCGTCCGGCTCAGTAGGAGAACGGGAACATGCATGCGTTGCTCGAGGGCAGGTCGTCGGTGTTGAGGTAGAGATTCGACTGCATCCGCATGGTGTACGTGGCGCGGATGGGGGCGATGTAGATGCCCTGGGAGGCGGCGCTCTCGTACGGGCCTTCGCCCGTGGAGGCGCTTCCAAATTTGCGCTTCGCCACCTTGGCCTTCTCCTCGCCCTTCACCTCGCCCATGCGCATCAGCATGGGCATGTCCCGAGCGCGCGCGGCGCTGTAGATGACCCAATCCGCGAACGGGATGATGAGCCGGTAGTTGAACGTCACCTGCACGCGCAGCTTGGTGCGGTGGCTCTGCTTCCAGTCGGCGGACGTGGCGTTGTCCGGGTCATCGAAGTCCACCTCACCGCCGCCGCCCCCCGCGTCCTGCTTCGTCGGCCCGCAGATGGTGACCTCGGCGTACTTCAGCTCGGTGTCCGCCATCTTGTTGGCCTTCAAGTCGCTCCACTTCTCCGTGAACTCCTGCCCGCTGTTCACCGGCTTGACGTATTCGATGCCGTTCGGCCCGGAGGCGCGCTTGGCCAGCATCGGCAGGAGCACGGCGACCGCCGCCTTCTCCATCTCCTTCACGCTCGCGTTGTGGATGGAGCCAGCCCGCACCGCCTTGTAGGCGGCGTACTTCGTCATGAGCCGGGCCTGGTGCATCAACCCCAACTGCAGGATGCCCAGGATGAGGAAGACGAAGAGCGGCAGGACAATCGCGGACTCCACCGCGGCCTGTCCAGACTGTGCCCTTGCACGATGGAAGCAGAGGCGACATCGCATACACCAATCACTACCAGCCCACAGCACCCCCTCAAAATCCCCGGGACTCGAAACTTCCACTCCAAACCCGGAAATGTCGCCCCCTGCACAACAATGACAAACATTCCCCGAGGGCCGTTGCCTTCACCACAAAGCCGCCCCCGGCTGCCTGCCCTCACGGACATCAAACAAATACAGCCAGCCCCGCTCGTGGAAACCCACCACCTGTAGAAATGACAGACATCGGACGCTGTTGAGCGGCGTGAGGCCACGCGCTCGGCCTGCTCGCACGTGGAGCAGCCAGGCGTGCAACGGGTGCCCCGGAACAAGCGGAAGGGTGTCTGCAGGAAAACACCTGGAAGCACGGACCCGGCGCTCACGTGCGGAAGCCCGCACGGACGTGACTCACGGTGCCCGCGGTCCCGGCCTCGCCAGGAGCAACTCCACGCCCCTACGGAATGGGGGACTGGATGACGTAGTAGATGGAGCCGAAGTACCGCTGCAGCGCGTTCAGCAGCTGCACCAGGAACGGCCAGCCCATCACCGTGAAGCCCATCAACGCGGCCGTGACGACGGCGTACTCCACCATTGACTGACCGCGCACCCGAGCAAGCCCCAGCCTCCGGGGTGACTTCTCCATCGCTGCATCCTTCCTGTCATTCACGGCGCGGCTCCTCGCTGGAGCAGCGAGAGCTGAAGCTCGACGCCCGGCTCCTGCGCACGCGTGCGCAAGGTGGCCCGTCCCAGGGTGGTGCCCTTCATCAACTCGAACGCGATGCCATTCGCATCCACCGGCTCCACCGCCCCCACGTCCCAGCCCTTCTCCACCAGCAGGGCCCGGTACTTCTCACCCACGGCGGAGGGAGCTGCCTCCGGAAGCTGGCCGGAGACGACGTGGTGCGAGGCTCCCTCCATGGCGAACGAGAGCGTGATGGGCTCGCTCAGCTCGGGCGGCAGCGGAATCCAGGGCGGCACGCGCGAGGCCCGCTTCAAGAGCGGCGCCACCTGCCCCGCCGACACGAAGCCCAGCGTCTCGCCGCCCTGCGCCAGCACGGAGACCAGCCGCATCTCCTCCGTGGCCGGGCTCCAGTACCCCACCCAGCCCCCGTTCTCCCCATGGCGCTCACCGAGCACCGGCAGCCCGTTGTCCAACAGCACCTGCCGATAGTGGGACAGCACCTGCTCCGGCGTGTCCTTCGTGGAGAACCACGCCACGGCGATGGGCACATCGGGGCCCAGGTAGTCCACGGCGAGCAGCTCCGCACGGCTCGCCTTGGGGTACGCGGGGAAGTGCACCAGCGCGCGCTTCAGCGCCGCCTCCTCCGCGGGCGAGCGAGTCCCCGAGGGCTTCGAGGGAGGCGCATCATCGAGCGAAGGCGGAGGAGACCACTCCTCCGTGACATCGCGCCGCCCGTAGACGGCGCCCTCCCAGGCAAAGCCAATCAACGAGCCCACCACGGCCACGGAGAACAGCAGCGCGGGCACGCGGACGACCAGGCTCGAGGCACGCGGCATCAGCACTGCTCCGACTGGGCACAGCCCAGGTAGTTGTTCCCCCGGGCGTTGTGCGTGGCCTCGTTGTTGTCCTTGTCCCAGTCCTTCCACTCGCTGTTGAAGTAGCTGGCGCTCCCGCCGTTCTGCTCCAGGTCCTGCACCGGCCCGCCGCTCGACGGGAAGGGCTTGATGGCGAGGCTGGGCTCTCGCGGGTCATCGCCGGGCGGCATGTCGTCCAGGCGGATGTCGCTGCTGAGCACCTCCTGCGTGGCCGCGCTGACAAACGCCTCGGCGGCCGAGGACATCTGGGTGTAGCCCGAGTTGTCCTCGTTCTTGTAGACCTGCGCCACGCGCACGTAGAGGTCCTCCTCGTCGCCGTTCTCCGTCCCCGGCTCCGTGTTCGCCTCCTTGGTCAGCGCCCACGTGTCCGTGACGATGGCGATGCGCTCCCAGGGCAGCAGGTAGACGTCACCCTCGAGCCCGCGCGGGTCGTCCTGCAAGTCGCCCCCCTGCGCGTTGCCGTGGATGCCGTCACCGCGCTTCTTCGTCTGCCGCGCCAGGCCCACCTGGCTGAAGTCCTGGAGGAAGGACTTGGGCAGGAGGTAGTTCTGCACGCCCAGGCGCGCCGAGCAGCGGATGACACCGCCCTTGCCGAACTGGTCCATGTACGACTGGTGCAGGTCCACGTTGTACGCGCCCGCGGGGCCGCCACCACCGCCGCCATTCGGGTCGGCCTGGTTCAGCGTGCACTGCACCTGCTGCGCCCCCGGGTTGAGCCAGCACGCATGCGCGGACACCTCCGCGTGGTGGCCCTCGTCATTCTCACACTCAGGGCCCTTGCCAGGACCGAAGCTGTCCAGGCCCGACTCGTGGTCGCAGTACTGGAGCCGCGCGTAGTACTGCGCGCCATTGAAGCCGTAGAAGGGCTCCTCCGCGCCCTCGGGGGGAGGGTTCGCCGGCTTGGTCGGATAGTCCTGCACGGCGTAATCCCAGACAGTGGACAGCGCCGTCTCCTGCGAGTCCAGCGTGTGTCTCAGCAGGTCATCCAGGAAGAGCGCGTACATGAACACCGGGATGATGACCAACATGCACAGCGCCGTCTCCACGGCGGCGGCACCCCTGGCGGCTCGATGTCTGGAAGTCTTCACAGCGCCACCCCCTCCACCTGCGACATCTGGGCCGCCTCCGAGTTGCCCGCGGCATCCAACACCTCTTGCGCATCTCCCTGGGTGAACGGGTGCAGCTTGGCGCGCCAGTACGGCGCGAAGAGGTTGGGGGCTTCCTTCCAGCCGTCCTCGCCGAAGCGGTGGTAGTAGACGAGCGACTTGGACATGGCCATGCCCTCCGTCGCCGCGACGGTGAGGGTGCCGTCTCCCTGCTGGCCGTGGGTGAGCTTCACCTGCGCCGACGAGTTCAGCTCCCAGGGCGCCCGCTTGGTGTCACCCACGCGGAAGGGCATGGACACGTAGCTGTAGACGCGCGGCTGGCCCCAGTCGCGGTCCGGGTCCGGGTTGGCGCGGAACTTCATGAAGCAGTTGCCGGAGCCCGCGCAGCCGGTGAGCGCGCGGACGTTGACGCCCTCGAACCGGTGCTGGCCGGAGTGCGCGCCGTCATTCTCATGGCCGCCGCCGCCGTCGTCGCTCCAGACCTCCGACTTGAAGCTGTTCGTCATGAGGCCGTCCTTCCACTGGTGGAAGATGCGGCCCTCGTCCTGCGCGGCAATCATGGTGCCGTCATTGCCGCCGCTCTGGCCTCCCTGGGTGAGCTGGCCCTTGTCCTTCACCGTCTTCGCGGTGCCCTTGGTGCCGGAGATGAGCTTCGTGCCCTCCCCGGGGATGTCCTCCAGCTCCTGGAAGAACTGGGAGTTGAGGTACTTGGGCATGTTCATGGACATCCCGCCCGGGCTCTTGCGGGTCGCCGGCCAGCCGGAGCGCGTCGCGTTGGCAATCTCAGTCATCACCCGCGCGCGGGCCTCCGGGGCGGTGTTGGCCTCGCTGCCCTGGCACTCCATGCCATCCACGGCGCAGTTGAACTCATTGGCGTTGATGGAGCCCACCGACGAGTTCAGCTCGCTCGCGTTGGGCGCGGTGTAGTCCTTGAGCTGGCCCAGGCCGTGGCTCGTGCCGTCCTTCACCGCCTTCACCGTCTGCTCATGCACCGAGCTCTGGGCCTTGTGGATGTTGTCCACCATCAGGTCCAGCCCCTCCATGGCGGTGTTGAAGTTCGACTCGAAGTTGGAGACCTTGTCGTCGTAGTCGTCCCCCGCGTCGCTGAAGTCGCTGGAGATCTGGAACGCCTCCGCCGCGTGCTCGCAGTGGTCGCACATGAACTCGCAGGCGATGCACAGCAGCATCTCCTGCACGGCGATGATGGTGAAGTTCTTCGAGGAGGCCCGCATGATCTGCCCGGTGAGGCTGGCGGCGGACATGTACGCGTGAAGGCTGTTCATCGCCACGTAGGAGGTGGCGATGGCCCGGTTGCTGACCGCGTAGTAGTTGAGCGCGCGCGCCTCCAGCACGGCCATGGAGAACGACAGGGTGTCGCTGTGCTGCTGCAGGCTCATCTTCTGGCGCAGCGCGTGGCTGAGGTTGAAGCTCAGCGTCACCATCAGCGCCAGCACCAGGAACGACAGCGAGCCCAGGACGATGGCCTGGCCTCGCTGGATGCGGCGGCGCGTCCGGCTCAGTAGGAGAACGGGAACATGCATGCGTTGCTCGCGGGGAGGGCGTTGGCGCCGAGATAGAGATTGGACTGCATCCGCATGGTGTACGTGGCGCGGATGGGCATGATGTAGATGCCCTGGCCAGCGGCGCTCTCGTAGGGTCCCTCGCCCGTGGCGGCGCCGCCGAACTTGCGGGTGGACACCTTGGACTGCTCCTCCGCCTTCATCTTCCCCATGCGCATCAGCATGGGTATCTCCCGGCCACGCGCGGCCTGGTAGATGACCCAGTCCGCGAAGGGAATCAGCAGCCGGTAGTTGAGCGTGAGCTGGATGCGCAGCTTGGTGCGGTGGTTGGCCTTCCAGTTGTCCGGGTGGATGTTCTTCGGGTCGTCGAAGTCGAACTCCCCGCTGCCGGAGACCTCCTCCTGCGTCGGCCCGCAGACGGTGACCTCGGCGTACTTGAGGTTCACCCCGGGCATCTCGTTGCCCTTCAGCTCGTTGAACTTGGTCTCGAAGTCCTGCGCGCTGCCCACCGGGCGGGTGTACTCGATGCCGCCGGCGCCACCCGCGCGGCTGCTGAGGATGGGCAGCAGCACCGCGAGCGCGGCGGCCTCCATCGTCTCCACCTTGGCGTTGTGGAGCGAGCCGGCCCGGACCGCCTTGTACGCGGCGTACTTCGTCAACAGCCGCGCCTGGTGCATCAGCCCGAGCTGGAGCGTGCCCAGGATGAGGAACACGAAGAGCGGCAGGACGATGGCGGACTCCACCGCGGCCTGGCCTGATTGGGTCGCTGTGGTGAGGGAGCGCATCCTGCCTCGTGAAATGGCGACAGGGCATCCCACGCCCCGAGCACCCAACAAAGTTACACTGACACTCTGATCTCGCGAATCACGGTCCTAATGTTTCCCCCGCTGGGACGAAAATCTCGCGATTCCCCGGTGTGGGGACTCAGCATCCCTCTCCCCGGGAAAAAATCCGCGCTCGAAAGACTCCACCGGCCAGATGACCGATGGGGCGCGCCCGAAACTCTCAGCTGTTGCAAAAGCAAGTGACGCGCGGAGCCATGGATCAGCGGAGGGGCAGGCGGAGGAGCGAGCCTGGGGCCCGGGTTCAGCGGCGCCGGGCAAGCTCCTGGATGAGCTCCACGTAGCGGCGGTTCTTGGGGTTGAGCTTGAACGCCTTTCGGAAGGCCTCGTCCGCCAGGGCCCACTGGCTCTCGCCCTGGGCCACCTCGCCCAGGAACCCCCAGCCTTCCTCCAGGCCCGGCTCCTGGCGGACGACCTCCTGCAGCTCCTGGAGTGCCAGGCGACCGTGGGCCTCCGGCTTCATGAGGTAGCGGGCCCACGCGCGCCAGGCGTGATGCAGCGGCTTGGGCTCGATGTCGCAGGCGTATTCGAAGTATTCGAAGGCGCCCGCGTAGTTCTTCGCGGCGAGCCTGCGCCGGGCCTCGTCGAACTGGGTGGTCGCATCCAGCAAATCCGTGCGGATGCGGAACTGCTCGGCAGTGGAGGGACGGCCCGTGTTGGCCCGCTCCTTCTCGCGGTGCGCCGCGCGGCGCTTGCGCCACAGGAGATTCTGCTCCGCGTCCGACAGCGCGCCGTAGGCCTTGGCGTACGCCGCCAGCAGCGCCTCCGCCTTCTCCTTCAGCTCCGGCGTCTGGAAGCGCAGGGGCGAGTAGCGCTCCGCCCACGCGAGGAAGGCCCGGCGCAGCGGCAGGGGCTGTACGTCCTCGGGGACCTCCAGCAGGGCGAACGGGTCCTTGCTCCGGTGCGCGAGGAAGGCCGTCACCAGGGCGTCTCTCGCGGCCACGTCCTCGTCGGAGAACGGCGTGCCCCGCTCGGCCACGGGCTCCGGGGCCACGGGCTCCGGAGGCAGGGCCACGGGCACCGCGCGCGAGGCCAGCTCCGCCGCCTTCGCGTCCACGTCCTCCACGAAGCCCGCGACGCCCAGCAGGCACAGCGCGTAGAGCCGCCGCAGCACCGTCTCCGTGTCGAAGCCCGTGCGCTCCTGGAGCTCGTTGAAGGTGGGGCGCTGCCGGAGCTGTTGCAACAGCCGCGCGTCCTTGGACGACAGCTTGGGCCCGGACTCGACGCCGGGCATCTGCCCGAATCTGCGCTCGTCCGTGAAGGTGAAGTGGGTGGCCACCGCGTCGAAGGGCATCACCCCTTCCACGCCCGTCAGGATGAGCTGTGCGGGGTTGGTGCGGACGCTCGCGTCCGGCGTCTCCGCGTCGGCGATGAGGCGGTACTTCGCGTCCACCCACCGGAAGCAGTCGAGCAGCTTGTGGGCCAGGTTCGCCTGGAGCTGCTTGTACAGGTCAAAGGGACTGATGAGCCCCTTCTGCACCAGGAGCCCGCCCATCTGCATGCCCGTGGACACGCTCTCCGCCAGCGACTTCTGGTAGTCCGCCTCCGCGAGCCGGCCCTTCTCCACCAGGTACTTGCCCAGCGTCTCGTGCAGCAGGTTGGACTGGCACGCCACGGGCGAGCCTTCCTCGAAGACGATGCGCTTCTCGCGCTGCCGCACCTTCAGCTCCAGCGTGCAGGTGCGCTCCTCCACCATCAGCGCCTGGAGCAGCAGGGGGAAGGGCGTGTCGGCGAGCAATCCCTCGCGCTGGCGAAGCACCTGCGACGGGGTGGGGAACATGGAGCGGGCCTCGGCTGGCGGTGGACGCGAGAATAGCGGACTACTCCAAGTACTCGTACGCCTCGGTGTCCGCGGGCGGATACCGGTTGTCGTAGCCGCGGACACTGCCGCCGTGCGAGCGCGAGGCGAACAGGCCCATCTGGTTCGCCACCGCCGCGCCCGTCCCCAGCACCACCGCGAGCAGCACCGCGTAGGTGAGCGGTCGACTGGGTCGTGACAGCCACGCCCACCGGCGCTCGCGACGACGCTGGAAGCCCGGCGCCGCCACGTACTCGTTCCACGCAAGCTCCCGCATCCGCTTCGCGTCCGCGGAGCGGCCGTCCTTCGCCAGCGCGCCCGCCAGGAGATAGCGGCCCTCCACCGAGCCCAGCCGCGTCGCGCAGAAGCGCTCCAGCGATTCAATCGCGCCCTTCACCTCGCCGCGCTTCAGCCGGAAGCGGCCTCGCTCCAGGTCGATGGCGCCCTGGCGGAAGTCGGGGTCCAGCTTCGCCGCTTCGTCCAGGAGCAGCTCCCCGCGCCGCGCATCCCCCGCGCCCAGGTACGCCACGCCGAGCAGGTACAGGGTGTCCACGTCCTCGTCGCCCGCCTCCAGGTTGGGCTTGAGGATGTCGACGGCCTCGTCGTACCGCTTCTGCTCCACGCGGATGTCCGCCAGCTCGTGGCGCGCGCGCCGCTCGTGGGGGTTGGTGAGGATGGTCCCCGCCAGCTCGCCCGCGCGCTGGAAGCGCTTGAACATGCGCACCGGGCTGGGCAACAGCCGCCACGTGAAGCGGTCCGCCACGAAGATGAAGACGATGACCAGGCCCAGCGACAAGAGCGGGCTGCCCGTCAGCAGGGTCAGGAACATCCACAGCATCCACTTGCTCATAAGCTCCTCGAAGTCCCTCGCGCGGGCCGCTGCCTAGAGCAGCCGCGCGCAGACGGCGCTGTGTACGTCCGCGCCCTTTTCCGTCAAAGCCAGTCGTCCCCCCGTGAGCGTCGCGAAGCCATGCTCCACCAGCCTCGCCACCTCCGCCCGCCGCGCCTCCACCGACTGCCCGTACCGCTCACACACCGCTTCCCAGTCCACGCCCGACACCAGCCGCAGCCCCATCGCCAGCCGCTCCGCGAACAGCTCCTGGGTCCCCAGCGCCTCCCGCCCCTCCTCCGGCAAGCGGCCCGCCTCCACCTCGCCCAGGTACTTCTCCGGGCTGCGCAGGTTGACGTAGCGCGAGGGCTCGGGCGTCAGCAACATGCCCGTGGCGCCCACGCCCAGCGCCAGGTACTCGCCGCCCGTCCAATAGAGCGCGTTGTGCCGCGAGCTGAAGCCCTCGCGCGCGTGGTTGGACACTTCATAGCGGCGCAGGCCCGCGGCGCCATAGACCTCTCGCACCACGCGCGCCATCTCCACCACGTCGTCGTCGGAGGGCAGCTCCAGCTCGCCGCGCTTGAGGCGCTTGGACAAGGGGGTGTCCTCCGCGAGCACCTCGCGCTCCACCGTCAGCGCATACGTGGACAGGTGCTCCGGCGCGAGCGCCACCGCCCGCCGCGCGTCCTCTTCCACCTGGGCGACGCTCTGCCCGTGCACGCCGTAGATGAAGTCCATGGACACCACCGGGAAGCCCGCCCGTCGGGCCAGCTCCACCGCGAGCTCCACCTGCGCCGCGTCGTGCGCGCGCCCCAGCGCCTTGAGCGTCTCCGGCTGGAAGGACTGCACGCCCAATGACAGCCGGTTCACCCCCGCCGCGCGATAGCCCGCGAAGCGCTCCGCGTCCGCACGCTCGGGATTGCCCTCCAGGGAGACCTCCACGGCGGACGACACGGTCATCCTCGCGGCGATGCCCTCCAGCACGCGGGCCACGTAGCGGGGGTGCCACAGCGAGGGCGTGCCGCCGCCCAGGAAGATGGACTCCAGCGGCTTCGAGCGCAGCGCGGGTGACGCCGCGAGCCGCGCGTCGAGCTCCGCCAGCACGGCGCTCGCATAGCGCTCCTCGGGCACCTGCTTCGCCACCGCCACCGCGAAGTCGCAGTACGGGCACTTCGCGAGGCAATAGGGGAAGTGCAGGTACAGCCCGAAGCGGGCCGCGGCCATCCCCGTGAGCGGGTCTACTGGGGCGTCGAACGGCATGAGGGGCAAACCTTTACTTCCGGCCCTTCAATTGCGCTTCGAGCTTCGCGATTTTCGCCTTGTAGCCAGCCGCCGCTTCGAGCGCCGTCTCGGCCGCCATCAGCTTGCGCTTCAGGTTCGCGGCGTCCGCCTTGAGTCCCTCGCGCTCGGCCTCCCAGTCGGTGGACGCGGCAGCCGGCTTCCCGCCTGCCTGCTTCAGTTCGGCCAGCTTCGCTTCCAACGCCGCGCGCGCCTCCTGCTCGGCCTTGAGCGAGGACTCCGCGCGCGTCAGCTTCGCCTCCACCGCCGCTCGCGCCGTGTCCGCGTCCTTCGCCTTCGCGCCGCGCGACTCCTCCAGCGCGGCCTCCGCCTTCGCGAGCCTGGCTTCCAGGTCCTTCACCTTGCTCGCCTGCGCGGACTCGGACTGGGACAGCTTCGCTTCCGTCGCGGACCGCGCGGCATCCGCGTCCTTGAGCTTGCTGGCCTGAGCGGCCTCGGCCTGCGACAGCTTCGCTTCGAGGTCCTTGAGCTTCCCCGATTGCGCCGCCTCGGCCTGCGACAGCTTCGCCGCGGCGTCCTTCAGCGCGCTCGCGTGCGTCGCCTCGGCCTGCGCCAGCTTCTCGGCGGCCTCCTTCAGCGCGCTCGCCTGCGCGGCCTCGACCTGCGCGAGCTTCGCCTCGGCTTCCTTCTGCTTGCTGGCCTGCGCGACCTGGGCCGCCTGCGCCGCCTTGGTGGCCTCCGCCTTGGCCGCCTCCAGCGCGCCCTCCAGCATCTTCAAGCGCTGCTGGAGCCGCTCCGCCTTGTCCGCTTCGGCGCGCGTGGCCTCCAGCTCATCGCGCAACTCCGCCAGCTCCGCCTCGGTGCCACCCTTCCCTTCCGCCAGCGCGTCCGCGCGCGCCTCTTCCTCCGCCGCCCGCACCTGCGCGTCCGCGCGCTCCGCCTCCGCCGCCTCGCGACGCACGCGCTCCAGCGACACCTCTTCCTTCGCCTGCGCCAGCACGCCCTGCACCCGCGCCAGCTCCGCCTCGCGCTGCCCGGAGGCGGTCTCCAGCATGGACACCCGCGCGGCCAGTCCCACGCGCTCGGCGTCCGTCGTCGCGGCCTTCATCTCCGCCACGCCGAGCTGCTTCTTCAGCGCCTCGTGCTCGAGCTGCGCGGCCTCCAGCGCCGCCGTCAGCTCGCCCACCTTCGCCTCGGCCTGCTGCGCCGCCTCGCCCAGCGCCGCCGCGTCCGCCTCCATCCTGTCGCGCAGCGCCACCTGCTCGACTTCGAGCGCCTCCAGCGCCTCCTTCAGCGCCGCCGCCTCCCCTTCCGCCGCCGCCGCCCGCTCACCCGCCTGCGAAAGCCCTTCCTCCAGCGCCTGCGTCCGCTCCGCCGCGCGCGCGCCTTCCGCTTCCAGTCGCGACGTCAGCCGAGCCAGCTCCGCCGTGCGGCCCTCCAGCGCCTGCCGCAGCACCGGCAGCTCCGCCGCCTCGGTGGTCCGCGCGGTGAGCGCCGCGCGCAGCCCGACAATCTCGGCGTCCTTCAACGCCAGCGCCTTCTCCAGCTCGGCCGTCTGGCCCTGGAGCGTGCGCAGCCCCTCCTCCGTCACCGCGAGCTGCCGACGCGCCTCGTCCCGCTCCTGCTCCAGCGTCTGCGCGCGCCCCTGCGCCTCCTCCAGCGAGCTCTTGGACCAGTCGCTCTCGCTCTCCACCGCGCTCAGCGCGCCCTGCGCCTCCGCGAGCGCCGCCTCGAGCTGCCCCGCGCGCACGCTCAGCGAGTCCCGCTCGCCCGTCATCACCTCCAGCTCGCCGCCCAGCCGCTCCACGTCCGCGACGACTTGCTGGTACTGCTCCTGGACGGCCTCCAGCGCGCCCTGCGACTCGGACTTCTCCGCCGCCAGCTCCGCCACGCGGTCCTGCGCCAAGGACAGCGCCTCCTTGGCGCCCACCAGCTCCTCGGCCACCGCGCCCCTCGACTCGCGCTCCTCCTGGAGCTCCGCCGTCAGCCGGGGGACCTCCGACTCCACCTCCGCCAGCGCGCGCGACAGGTCCTTGCGGTCCGCCTCCACCGCGGCCAGCTCCGCCTCCAGCCCGGCGAGCTTCGCCTCGGCCTCGGCGGCGCGCTTCTCCGCGCCCGACAGCGCCTCCGACGTCTGCACCAGCTTCGCGGGCGAGTCCTTCACCGCCAGGAGCTGCGCCTTCGCCTCGGCCGCCTCCTTTCGCAGCTGGGTGAGCGACTGCTTCAGCCCGTTCACCTCGCCGTCGCGCTCCGCGTACAGCGTGCGGGCGCGGGCCAGGGTCTCCGTCTTCTGACGGACGACGGTCCGGAAGTACTCCAGCTTCTCCTCCGGCGAGCCCCCCATGGGCATCCGGGGCTCGGCCACCTCGTTGAAGGGGTCATTGCCGGGCACCCGCACCGCCCTCGACACCGAGGCCGCGGGGGCCGCGCCGATGGGGGCTGGGGTGGCCGCGGGCTTGGGCACACCCGTGCCCGCCGCCGACGCGGAGACCGGAGGTGCTGCCGGACGGCGAGGGGGCAGAGGGGGCGGAGCAGCGGGCGGTGGCGCCGAGGGCGGGGGCTTCGGCAGGGGCCTGGAGGGGGCAGCGGCGGTGGGGGCGGGGGGGGCCGCTTGGACGCCAGTGTCCTCCAGGTCCAGGCTGTCGCGCAGGTCCGCGAGCGGATCCACCTCTTCCGGAGGTGACGGCATGGGCATCCGCAGGTTACCGCCCGGCGGCCCTGCCTGCCAGGGACGCGTGACGAGAGAGGTCGGTTCGGCCTTCTGGACACAGGGAGGCGGCAAGGACCCCTCGACGTGGGGGCCCCTGGGCGTTAGCCAGTGAGGGAAACATCACACCTCGCCTTGCCCTCCAGGGGGGCGAGTGCCAGCTTCGGACGCTCCTATATGGCCATCCGCTACGCGCTTCCCAACGGGCTCACCGTCGTCTTCGACGAAAACCACGCCGCCAAGGTCGCGGCATTCCAGGTCTGGGTCAAGGTCGGCAGCGCCGACGAGCGCCCCGACCAGGCGGGCCTGGCCCACCTTCACGAGCACATGCTGTTCAAGGGCACCGAGCGGCGCGGCCCCGGCGAAATCGCCCGGGACGTGGAGGCCCACGGCGGCGAAATCAACGCCTGGACGTCCTACGACCAGACGGTCTACCACATCGTCATCGCCAGCCAGTTCGCCAGGACGGGCCTGGACATCCTCGGGGACGCGGTGCGCCGCTCCGCCTTCGACGCCGAGGAGCTGGCGCGCGAAATCGAGGTGGTGTGCGAGGAAATCAAGCGCAGCCAGGACACGCCCTCCCGGCGCGCGTCGCGCGACTTGTTCTCCACCGTGTTCCAGACGCACCCGTACCGGCTGCCCGTCCTGGGCACGGCGGAGAGCGTCAGGAGCTTCACGCGGGAGAAGGTGCTGGAGTTCTACCACCGCTACTACACGCCCCAGAACCTGGTGCTGGCCGTCTCCGGAGACCTGAGCGAGGCGGAGCTGCGCGGGTGGGTGGACGAGATTTTCGGCGGGGACTGGGGCCGTCCGTACGAGGGGCCCGCGAAGCGTCCCGTGGAGCCCACGCCCACCGGCCGCCGCGTGCTCCTGCGCCCGGACGAGGTGAAGGAGGCCTGGCTGCACATGGCCTTCCCCATCCCCCAGGCCTCGCACCCGGACACGCCCGCGCTGGACGTGCTGGCGATGATTGTCGGCCAGGGTGACGCCTCCCGCCTGACGCGCGAGGTGAAGCGCAAGCACAACCTGGTCAACGACATCCACGCGTTCTCGTACACGCCGCAGGACCCGGGCCTGTTCTCGATGTCGATGACGCTGCAGCCGGGGAACCTGGAGAAGGCGCTGGAGGAGGCCTCGAAGGCGCTGGCCACGCTGCGCGTGACGCCGGTGTCCGCGGACGAGCTGTCCACGGCGAAGGCGCTGCTGGAGGCGGAGGCCGTCTACCAGCGCGAGACGGTGCAGGGCATCGCCCGGAAGATGGGCTTCTACCAGTCCGGCATGGGCAGCCTGGAGGCGGAGGCGCGCTACTACGAGGGCATCCGCTCGCTCACGTCGGAGCAGCTGCGCGCGGCGGCGGAGAAGTACCTGCGCTTCGAGCACGCCACCGTCACGGGGCTGTTGCCGCACGGCACGAGCTTCACGGAGGAGCAGGTGCACGCGGTGTTGGACAGGGTGGCGCGCGGGCCCGTCGCCGCGCCTCCGGAGCGCAAGGCGAGCAAGGTCCCCGTGGGCGAGCCCTCGCTGCGGCTGGGCGCCAAGACGAAGGGCCCCAGCGAAATCATCACGGAGAAGCTGCCCTCGGGCGCGACCATCATGGTGCGCGTGGAGCCCGCGGTGCCGCTGTTCGCGATGCGCGCGGCCTTCATGGGCGGCCTGCGCTACGAGACGTCCGCCGACAACGGCCTCACCACGCTGCTGGCGCGCAGCCTCACGCGAGGCACGCCGACGCGGGACGCCGAGGAGATTTCGCAGCTCGTCGACATCTACGCCGGCAGCATGGGGGGCATGAGCGGACGCAACTCGGTGAATCTGCGGGGAGAGTTCCTCTCGCGGCACTTCGAGTCGGCGTTCCGCCTGTTCGCGGACACGCTGTCCAACCCCTCGTTCCCCGAGGTGGAGGTGGCCCGCGAGCGCGCGCTGATGCTCCAGGACATCCTCACCCGGGAGGACAAGCCGTCCGGCCTCGCGTTCGACCTGTTCAACCGGACGTTGTTCAAGACGCATCCGTACCGGCTGCCGACGCTCGGGGAGAAGGAGTCGGTGGAGGCCCTGGGGCCCGAGGCGCTGCTCGCCTATCACGCGCGCTACATGGACCCGTCGCAGCTCACGCTCACCGTGGTGGGTGACGTGAAGGTGGACGAGGTGCTCGCCCTGGCGCGGGAGTACTTCGGCGCGTCGCGAGGCAAGGCCGCCGCCGCGCCGAAGGTGCTCCCCGAGGCTCCGCTGGAGGCCGCGCGTCAGGAGAAGCGCGTGCTGGCCAAGGCGCAGTCGCACCTGGTGATGGGCTTCCGGGGATTGCGCATCAACGACCCGGAGCGCCACGCGCTGGAGACGCTGTCCGGCGTGCTGTCCGGTCAGGGCGGGCGGCTCTTCGTGGAGCTGCGCGACAAGCGCTCCATGGCCTACAGCGTGAGCAGCTTCGGCGTGGAGGGCATCGAGCCGGGCTACTTCGCCGTGTACATGGGCACGAGCCCCGAGAAGGTGGACGCGGCGCTGGAGGGGATTCGCGCGGAGCTGAAGCGCATCCGCGACGAGCCCATCCCCGCCGAGGAACTGGCCCGGGCGAAGCAGAACCTCATCGGCACGCACGAAATCGCGCTCCAGCGAAACGGAGCGCGCGCGGGGATGATGGCCATGGACACCCTCTACGGGCTGAACCTGGACAACTTCCTGCACTACGCGAAGCACATCGACGCGGTGACGTCGGAGCAGGTCGTCGAGGTGGCGCGCCAGGTCATCGACTTCGACAAGAGCGTGCTCACCGTCGTCGGGCCGTGAGGTGAGAGGGATTGGCGGGCGCCGATGTGAAGGCGCTCGCCTCCCTTCCGAGGCTTGTGGTTTGCTCACCGCCCGGGGCTCTCTCTCCCGAGGAATGACTTCGAGCCATGGACTACTTCGCCCTCAAGGTTCGCAGCGACGATGGTGGACGTATCGACGAGTATCCATGCACCGGCCCGATTCTCTGGAAGTTCGCGGAAGGCCGCAGCCTGGCCAAGGACTTCCCCATGGGAGCGACGGTTTCGTTCTCGGACTCCCATCCCGAAAGACGAAGCCTGTACGACTTCCAACCCAATCTGATGAGGGCCCTGTTGGTTTCGGGTCGAGCACGCAAGCTCATCGAATCGCTGGAGGTCACCAACGCTGAATGGCTTCCCGTGGCAATCAAGGACCACAAGGGCAAAGTCATTGGCCCTGACTATGCCTTTCTCAACCTGCTGGGCGCCGAAGATGCCATCGACCTCGAGCGTTCGGTCTACAAGATGAGCAGCCTTGAGAAAGATCAACTCAGCCACATCCGGAAGCTGGTCCTCAAGCCAGACTCCATCAGTCCTCACGCAAAGATGTTTCGCTGCACCATGCAGAGGCATTTCATCCTCATCCGCGAGGACGTCCATGCCGCCTTCGTCGAGGCGGGACTGACGGGACTCAAGCTCTACAGCCTCGAAGAATGGAGAGGCCAGGAGCTCTGACCCCACTGAAGCGAGCGTGGCGGTCCCTCGGTCTACGCCACGCGGTGCGGTCCTCAGAGTTCCGTGCCGGAGGGTGTCGTCGCTGGCGGTGACGGCTTCGCCTCCTGCGGGATGCCCGTCCCCAGCGCCAACGCGGAGTCGATGGCCTCCAGCAATGGACCCGCGGGCGCGCCAGGCAGCGTCGTGCAGGCGCGTACCAGCTCTCTCTTGGTGCGCAGCCGGTCCGGGTGCGTCTTCGCCTGTCGCGCCAGGGCCTCCGGGTCCACCGGTGCCGCCAGCAGCGAGGCACAGGTGCGGAAGGTCTCCAGCCGTGAGAGGTCCTCATCCTGGAGCAGCACGGGCGAGCCATCCAACAGCAGCCCCTTGAAGCTCAAGCTCCTCGCCTCGTCGGCGCTCAGCACCAGCGTCCCATTCACAGTGGCGCGCGGCTCGGGCGGAGGGCCATTGCCACCCGCCAGGTCCACCACGCCGTCCGCGGGCTGTGGCTGGCAAGGCACCTCGCGCAGCGCCAGCATCTCATCCGCCTTGCGCGTCTCCTTCGTCTCGCCACTCCGGGTGAGCTGCACGATGCCCGCCACCAGCGCGGGCACGCCCACCGACAGCAGCACCACGCCCCACGTCGTGGCCACCTTCCGACTGGAGGCGCCGTAGTGGCCCTCGCGGTCGATGCCATCGCGGTCCGGCGAGTTGGAGAAGAGCGTGCGCCCCAGCACCAGGAATCCGCCCACGGCGGTGAGGACACCGCCCGAGCTCACCGCCCCCGCCGCGCCCGGGACGGAGCGGGTGGTGATGATGTCCTCGGCGTACTCGGCATGTTGCTCCGTGCGGCAGATGTCCGCCGTGGAGAAGCGCAGGGTGAGCTGGGGCCAGCTCACCTCCGTGCGCGCGAACGGCATGCGCTCCCCCAGCTGCGATTCCTGGAGATAGGTCCGCAGGACGGGGCCGCGCTCGGTGCGCCGCTCCATGTCCAGGGGCGTGCATCCCACCGCCAGCACCAACGCCGACGCCACCCACCGCTTCATGGCGCCTCCCCTCGGAAAAAGGCCGTCACGTCCGGACAGTCCACGACGAACTGGAACGCGTCCTCACACGAGGGCGGGCGCTCCGTCGTGGTCCCCACCTGGATGAGAGGCACCCGGCAGTCCAGGACGCGCTCCCTCGAAGGCGAGGAGA
This sequence comes from Myxococcus qinghaiensis, assembly GCF_024198215.1. Lineage (GTDB taxonomy): Bacteria > Myxococcota > Myxococcia > Myxococcales > Myxococcaceae > Myxococcus > Myxococcus qinghaiensis. The sequence goes on along the minus strand of NZ_JAKCFA010000004.1, from coordinate 41,775 downwards.
AGGTGAACTCCTCCGCGCCGCAGCCGGTCCGCTCCAGCAGGGTGGCCTCGCAGTCGAGTCCCAGGGGGAGTTGCTCGGCCACGCCGGGACAGGCCGACGTCTGGCAGAGGCGGGTGGCGACATCCCGACAGACCGCTGCGTCGGGCGCTTCAGGGCCGGAGCAGGCGGTCAGCCAGGCCACGGGCCACAAGATGAAGAGGTATCTCACGGCGCTCCCACGCTACGCACGGCGCGGTAAAAGGGCCCGCATGTCCCAGACCTATCTGTCACTCACCGTGGAGTTGCCCGAGGAAGCGTCCGAGGCCGTACAGGACCTCCTCCACGAGTCCGGTGCGCTCGGCCTCGAGGTACGAGACCGGGAGACTCCCACCATGCCCGGCGTGAAGGCACCGCAGGCGGGCGAGTCCATCATCATCGCCTACTTCGAGGACCGCGAGACGGCCGAGTCCGCCCGCGACGAAGTGTCCGAATCCCACCCCGCCGCCCGGCTCCACCTGGACGAGCAGCCCCAGCAGGACTGGAGCAACGAGTGGAAGTCGCTCATCAAGTCCGTGCACGTGGGCCGGCTGTGGGTGGGGCCGCCGTGGGACGTGGGCAACGCCCCCGCCGGAGCGGTGCGGCTGGTGATTGAGCCGAAGATGGCCTTCGGCACGGGTGACCACCCCACGACGTCGCTGTGTCTGGCGGCGGTGGACGCGTTCATGGCCGACCATCCGGGCGCCAGCGTCCTGGACGTGGGCACCGGCACGGGCGTGCTCGCCATCGCCGCGAAGAAGCTGGGCGCCGGGCGCGTCGTCGCCACGGACAACGACCCGACGTCGGTGGAGCTGGCCCAGGAGAACCTGACGGACAACGGCACGCCCGACATCGACGTGTCCGGCAAGGAGCTGACGGCGGTGGAGGGCACCTTCGACCTGGTGCTGGCCAACATCCTCGCCAACACGCTCATCGAGCTGGCGCCGCTCATCGCGCCCAAGGCGAAGAGCCACCTGGTGCTCGCGGGCGTGCTGTCGCACCAGCGCGCGGACGTGGAGGCGGCCTACCGCAACCTGGGCTTCACCGTGCTGCCCGGCGCGACGCAGGGCGAGTGGGTTCGCATCGACCTGAAGCGCTGAGGTGCTGGCCCCAGGGCTCGCGTGCGGCGACCACGCGAGCCCTGGCTCATTGCTTCGCGCCCGCACGGGCGTCACCGATTTAGCCCGGCGCTCCGCGTGTCGACGGCATGCGCCCAGTCCCTGGTACGCGTCGTTACTCGACGGTCGGGCGATTCACGAGCCGCAGCTCCTTGTCGAGCTCCACCACGGCCGAGCCAAGTCCACCACTCTGCGAGCGTGAGTACCGCACGTCATCAATCATGACGCGCCACCCCGCCTCCGTCTCGGCCACCTGATACGTGGGCAGGCGCAGCCAGTTGGCGAGTCCGCGCAGGTGCGGCGCCGCGAGCGCGGCCTGGATGACAGGGCCGGGGTTCGGCTCGCGCGGGAGCGTCGGTCCGCTGAGTTCCAGGTGCGCGTCACTGCCGCGCAGGAAGTCCGCGCGCACGAAGTGGTAGCGGTCCGGCCCCAGCGCGATGAGGTCTCTCACGAAGGGATTCGCGGGCACCGGCCCCGCGATGACTCGCTCCACCGGGTGGCCCTGTGCCTTGAGCCACTCCTGCGCACGCGGCGCGGCGACCTGGGAGCCCAGGAAGATGGCGCCCAGATAGAGCACCAGCCCCACGCCGCACACGGTGGCCACGCGCTGGGTGGACAGCACGTGTGTTCCCTTCAATCGCAACCAGAGGATGGCCGCCACGCCCACCGCCCAGAGCACCTTCGCGGGCCAGGGCACGAACGCGGGAAACATGACGAGCGCGGTGGTGGCCACGCCCAGCACCATCCACCCCGCGGCCGACTTGCGCGTGCGTGCATCCGCCATGATGACGGCCGCTCCCGCGAGCAACCACACCCACGGGTCGACGATGAACAACGCGTCCCCGTAGAACCACGTCCCGTCGAACGGCATCAGCAGCCGCACACCGTAGGTGTTGAGCCAGTCCAGCGCGGGATGACTCAGCACCGACACCGTGGACAAGAGCAACAGCGGCCCGGCGCGCGCGGGCGCCAGCTCCGGATGCCTGCGTCTTCGCACGAAGCGGTCCCACAGCAACATCAACCCCGTCAGGACGAAGGGCCAGAGCGACAGCGCGAGCACCCCGTGCGTCCAGCCTCGACGCCAGTACAGCGAGGCGTCCGAGCCCGCGAAGGTGACGACGGCATCCACGTCCGGGAGGTTGGCGCCGATGACGAGTGTCGCGGTGGCCAGGGGCGTGTAGCGCTTCAGCCCCGCCTCCGCCATCCAGGCCCCAACGAGCGAGTGAGCGAGATTGTCCATCTTCCTCCGAGGCTACTTCACTCCCTCGCGGACCTCGACACCTCGCGTCACCTTCTCTGGGCGGCACGAAATCGAGGGACGCGTTAGACAGTCGCGCGTCGAAGCACCGCCGTCCACCCGCACACCCCGGAGCCTCCCTTGGCCCTCTCGATGTACCAGGCGTCGATTCCCGTCTACATCCGTGCCCTCAACATCCTCTCCACCCTGCTCGAGAAGGGGGAACAGCACGCGAAGGAGAACGGCATCGACCCGCAGACCCTGCTCGACGCGAAGCTGGCGCCGGACATGTACAACCTCGTGGCCCAGGTGCAGCGCGCCAGCGACACCTCCAAGGCCACCGCCGAGCGACTGAGCGGCGTGCCCGCCCCGCGCATGCCGGACACCGAGAAGACCTTCGAGGAGCTGCACGCGCGCATCGCCAAGACGGTGACGTATCTGAAGACCATCGACGCCGCGGCGCTCCAGGGCAGCGAGAAGCGCACCGTCACGCTCACGGCGGGCGAGTACAAGCAAGAGTTCAAGGGTGACGACTACCTGCTCACCTTCGCCCTGCCGAACTTCTATTTCCACGTCACCACGGCCTACGACATCCTCCGCCACAGCGGCGTGCGCATCGGCAAACAGGACTTCATCGGTCCCTTCGCGCCGCGCTGAACGTCTCTTGGGCTCCGCGCGCCGAACGCGCTAGCGTCTCCGCCGCGTGGAGCCCCCACCCTCCCATCCGCCGCCGAAGCCCCCGGACGAGGTCCGCTCCCAGCTCGTGGGCCCGCTGCTCGCCTACCTGCGCGCCACGGGCAGGGACCCGACTCCCCTGGTGGAGCGCTTCGGCCTGCCCCACGACGCCGGCACCCTGCCCGAGGTCAGCCTCCCGCTCACCACCCTGCACGCCTTCCTGGACGCCGCGGAGGACTTCTCCCAGGACGCCTTCCTCGGCCTTCACGTCGCCCAGCGCGTGCCTCGCGGCAACTACGGGCTCGTCGAGTACATCGCCCGGGCCTCGCCCACGGTGCGCGACACCTTCCGCTCGCTCGCGCGGTACCTGGCGCTGCTGGAGCCCGCCTGGCTCGCGTCCTTCACCGACGACGCGGACGGCGGCGGCACCTTCGCCTACGGCATCGCCGGAGCGCCCCTCGCCTACGGACGACACGCGAGTGAGTACGGCCTCGCCCTCTTCATCCACGTCGGCCGCCAGCTCACCGAGCGCCCCTGGAAGCCTCGCGCCGTCACCTTCGCCCACCCCGCGCCGCCGGAAGTCGCTCCGCTGGTGGAGCACTTCGGCGTCACCCCGACGTTCAGCGGTGCACGCAACGCCCTCACGCTGGACGCGGCCACGCTCGACCTGCGCGTGGTGGGCGCGGACCCCGCCCTCCTCTCCGTGCTGGAACGCGCCGCCAGCGGCGTCAGCGCCCCCGTGCCCGTGTCTCCCCCGGATGCCCCCGGCTTCGTCCAGGCCGTGCGCGACACCATCCGGGCCTCGCTCCGCGACGGGGCACCTCAAGTCAGTGACGTGGCCAAGGGCCTCCACGTCAGCCCCCGCACCTTCCAGCGCCGCCTCACGGAGCTGGGCACGTCCTTCCAGGACGAGGTCGACGCGGTGCGGCGAGAGCTGGCCTTCCGGTACCTGCGCGACGCGAACCTGGGCGTCAGCCAGGTCGCCTTCCTGCTGGGCTACTCCGAGCTGAGCACCTTCGACCGCGCCTTCAAGCGGTGGACGGGGATGACGCCGCGCGTCTGGCGTGAGAGCGCCGAGCGGACTTGAATCCAGCACGGTGGGACGGGTGCGGGGCAGCCGACCCGTGGCGTCTTCGGCCAGGAGATTGGCGTGCGCCGCCAGGACACCCGCCGCGACTTCACCTAGCTTTCCACCTCCCCTGCTTCCGTCCGGAGGACGTCATGCTCAAGCCCCAGATCGCCTCCCTCTTCGATGATTACTATTCCTCGCACCAGCACCCCATCAACCGGCTGACACACAAGGTCGCCATCCCCGTCATCGTGCTGCACATCATCGCGATGCTGGACTGGGTGAAGCTGGTCGCGGTTCCCGTGCTCCCAGGCGGAGTGTTGACGCTGGGCATGGTGGCCCTGGCGCTGACGGCCATCTGGTATCTGCGCGCGGACGTGAAGCTGGGCCTCGTCGTGGTGGCGTTCATGGCGGCCTGCTTCCCGCTCGGCCGGATGATGCCCGTGTGGAGCGTGGTGGCCATCGCCGTGTTCGGCTGGCTCATCCAGTTGGCGGGCCACGCCGTCTGGGAGAAGAAGTCTCCGTCGTTCCTCACCAACCTGGTCCACGCGCTGGTGGGTCCGCTGTTCTTCGTCGCGGTCCTCTTCGGCGACTACGTCATCAAGCCCCAACCCCAGGCCGGCGCTCCGGCGCGCGCCTGAGCACGTCCGCCCCACGCCCCTCATGAGCTTCGCCGACAAGCTGCGCGTCTGGATGCCCCTGCACGAGAACCGCGCCAGCCGCGCGGTCCACTTCCTGGGCGCGTACATGTTCATCTTCGCCCTGCTCGTCCCGCTCGGGCTCGTGCGCTTCTCCGTGGGAGGCCTGGAGCTGTCCGCCGCGCACGTGCTCGCGGCCGCCGTGGCCCTCTACGCCGTCTCGCTGGAGTGGACGGCGGGCATCCTCATGAGCCTGCCGCTCATCCCCACGCTGAACGCCGCGCTGGGCGTGGGCCACCTGCCCGGCCCCACCGTCGCCATCGTCGCCATCTCCGTCATGGTGGTGCGCTTCGCGCTCGTCGTCGGCGCGCACGTCGTGCTGGAGAAGAAGACCCACGGCCTGTCCCTCGGCGGCCCGCTGCTCTTCTTCATCGAGCCCGTCTACCTGCTCACCCTCGTCCTCTTCGGGATGGGACTGAAGCGCGAGCTGCACGCGCGCGTCACCGCGGGCGGGCCTCGGCCGGCGACGCTCACGGCGTGAGGGCTCACGGGGCGGCGGGGCGAGGGCCTCCGCTGCCTCACCTCGCTACGTACCGCTGGCGATGCGCGCGGGGGGCGGCGGCGGCTCGACCGCCTCGCTCAGCACATGGCCCTGGAGCGCGTGCACCACCACCGCCTCGCGGCGCCCCCTCACGTGAGTCTCGCCCAGCCGCCGGCCGGTGAACTCTCCACCGCCTCGCAGCCAGGTGCTCTCGCTGACGAGGATGTCCACGCCGTGCACCTTGGTGAGCTCCTCCACCCGTGAGGCCAGGTTCACCGCGTCGCCGATGACGGTGTACTCGTGCTGCTCGGCGCCCCCGAGCATGCCCGCCGCCACCACGCCGGTGTGCAGTCCAATCCCGATGCGCAGCGGTGGCAGCCCCTGTGACACGCGCCTCGCGTTGAGCTCGCCCAGCTTCTCGCGCATGTCCAGCGCCGCGCGCATGGCCCGCTCCGCGTGGTCCTCGCTGGAGTCCGGCACGCCCCAGCACGCGAGCATCCCGTCCCCCAGGAACTTGTTCACGATGCCCCCTCGCGCCATCACGATGTGGGTCATCTGTCCGAAGTACTCGTCGAGCAGCTCCAGCACCTCGCGCGGCTGCAGCGTCTCGCTCAGCATGGTGAAGTCGCGGATGTCGCTGAAGAGGATGGTGACCTCGCGCTGCACCGGCTGGAGCGACGTGTCCCCCGCCTGCATCACCCGCTCCACCACCTGCTTGGGCAGGAAGCGCGACAGCCCTTCGCGGCGCCGCAGCCGGAGGAACATGCTCCCCACCTCCGCGTTCGTCCTCGCGATGAGCAGCCCGAGCGTCACGTAGCAGAAGACGACGAAGCTGGTGCTGGACCAGGTGCCATGCCCCGTCAGTGCCGCGACGAGCGCGTAGCCCCCCGAGGACAGCGTCGTGGACAGCAGCACGTGCAGCGGCGAGAAGCGCGCCACGGAGAAGACCAGCACCATGCCCATGCTCGCGCCCAGCATCCCCGCGTCGAACTGACCGGTGCGCGCCCACGCGTGCCACCCCATGAAGGCGAAGAAGCTGGTGTCCGCCACGGTGGTGGGCACGGGCAGCCACCGCGCCCGGCGCAGGTGGGGAAGCTGGCGGAGCAACACGAGCAGCGCGACGATGGAGAACAGCGCGTACAGCACGATGGCCAGCACGCGCGGGAGGTCATGCGGCGGCAAGGGCTCCCCGGTGACGTGGGCGATGCCGCCCTGGCTCAGCGACATGAGCGCCATCAACGCCAGCCGCACCCAGGCCACCCGGCGCTCGCCCCGGAGCGAGCTCTCCGCGAGCACCAGCTCTTCATTGGCGCGGCTCAGCGCGAAGCGGGCCACCGCGGTGTCCCGGTCCGGCACGAGGACCTCGTCGCTTCGGCCCATGTTGGCGAGTCCCTTTCCTTCCGATGCAAGGCCCGGGGCTCGCGCTCCCAGGCCCACCCGTCGTCGCTCCGGTGCGTCCTCCCCCACACCCGACGGGCCCGAGGACTCGCCGCGCCAGCGCGGCTCCCGCATGGTGCCTCAAGTCGGAAAGCCCAGCGAGCCCTGGCGTCGGACGCCTGCTTGCTGTTGAAGTCCCCGCCTTGACACGGGGCCGCGAAGCACCCACCTCGCCCCGCTGGAGAACACCTCGTGGTCCGCCTCTTCGCGCCCATTCCGGACCCCGCTCCCGCCGAAGTGGCGCTGACGGGGGACCGCCGCCACTACGTCGTCCATGTCCTGCGGTTGGGCGAGGGCGACGCGCTGGAGGTCTTCGACGGCAAGGGGCGCGCCTTCTCCGGCCAGGTGACGGGCGTGGACGCGGAGGCCGTGCGCGTGCGGCTGGGCGACATGCGCCTGGCCCCCGCGCGCCGCTCGGTGAGCGTGCTCCAGGGCCTGCCCAAGGGGGACAAGATGGAGTGGGTGCTCCAGAAGGGCACGGAGCTGGGCGCCGCCGCGTTCCTCCCCGTGGACACCGTGCGCAGCGTGGTGAAGCTGGAGCCGCGCCGCGCCCAGGAGCGCACCGCGCGGTGGACGAAAATCGTGGAGGAGGCCGCCCGCCAGTGCCGCCGCGACGACGTGCCCTCCGTGGACCTCCCTCGCACGCTCACCGAGGCCGCCAGGGCGCTGACCCCGGGCACCGTGGTGCTGGTGCTGGACGAAGAGGAGTCCGCCGTGCCCCTGGGCGAGGCCTTCCGCGCGGCGGGCGCGGGCACGCCGGTGGCGTTGGTGGTGGGGCCCGAGGGGGGCCTGGCGCGCGAGGAGGTGGATGCCCTGATGGCACTGGGCGCCCGCCCCGTCACGTTGGGCTCGCGCATCCTCCGCACGGAGACGGCCGCGCTCGCCGCCCTGGCGGTGATGATGCATCTCGACGGTGAGCTTGGTTAGCAAGGGAGCAGCCGAGCGCTCATTCCCCGTGGGTTCTCACCGGCCGATCTGAATTCCTACGTTTCTCCCGTCTGGGACCTCAGGGGTCCCCTCAAACAGGAGAAGGTTTCATGGGGATCATCGCATTCATCATCATCGGCCTCATCGCGGGTCTCATCGCTCGCGCCATCCTCCCCGGCAAGCAGAGCATGGGCCTGCTGGCGACGACTCTGTTGGGCATGGTGGGTTCGCTCTTGGGCGGTCTGGTCGGGTCCCTCTTCCAGCGGGATGGCCGTCTCTTCGACTTGCGTCCCTCTGGCATCATCATGTCGGTGCTAGGCGCCATCATCGTGCTCTTCATTGTCGGAGCCGTGGGACGGCGCCGCGTCCACGCCTAGCGTGAGGCGCTCCACACTTGCCGTCCCCCAGGGGACACAGTGGGCGCCTGTGTTGACGAGCCCCTGACGGTTCCTCGACCAAGGGACCTCGGGGGCTCGCCACTTTTCTTGCTCCGCGCGTGCGGACGCCTTTTCATGGCACCCGCTGTTGTCAGCCCGGAGGAGTCCGTTGTCCAAGTGCATGAAGTGCGGTGCCATGCTGCCGCCCGTCGGAGAGTGCCCCGCCTGCGCCACCGCCAAGGCGCGCCCGCCCGCGGTCCCCGCGGTGCCGAGCCTGCTGGACCGTGACCTCCGCATCGACCGCCGAGCCGCCGAGCGCGACGAGGCCCCCACGCTCAAGGACCACGACTTCGTCGCGCCCATGGCGCCGCCGTCCGTGGCACCGCTCGCCGGCCCGCTCCCGCCGCCCGTGGCGCCCCGCGCCGCGCCACCCCAGCAGCAGCCGGGCGTCAAGCGGCCCACGCCTCCGGGCATGACACCCGCCCACCGGCCCGCGCCCGCCGCCCCTCCAGGGGTCGCCACGCCTCGCGCCGCCCCGCCGGCCCCGCCCGCCGCCCAGCCCTCGTGGGCCCAGGGGGGTGGCGCCTTCGCCGCGGACCTGCCGCCTCCGCCTGCGTCGGCCCAGCCGTCCATCTCCCCCATGACGCCCGCGTACGGCACGCCTCCTCCGATGCGCGCCCAGACGGCGGCGCCCATGCCCGGTGTGGCGGCTCCCGCTCCCGGCCTGCCCCGGATGGAGTCCCCCGCGCCCGGCCTGCCCCGGATGGAGGCTCCTGCGACTCTCGCGCCCGGCCTGCCCCGGATGGAGACGGCGGCGCCGGCTCCCGGACTTCCCCGGATGGAGTCCCCCGCCGCGGCCCCCGTCAGCCTTCCTCCGATGGAGTCCGTGGACACCCTGCCCGGGCTTCCGGTGATGGCGGAGAGCGCGCCGCCTCGCGCGGAGAAGCCCCGCCCGCAGGCGGTCCGTGCTCCGGGCCAGCCGGGCGTCACCGAGGTGACCGCGCGCCCCGCGTCGCTGTGGCGCAGGCTGCTGTCGTTCTCCATCGACACGGCGGCCATCGCTGGCGTGGCGGCGCTGTACATCACCCTCGCCTCGTCGGTGACGGGGATGAAGGCGCCCACGGCCGGCCTGTCGGGCCTGGACGGCTTCGTCGCGTGGCTGCGGGCGTTGCACACCGTGCTGCTGCCGGGCTTTTTCCTGGTGCTGATCCTGGCGCTCGTGTACTGCGCCGTGGCGGCCTTCCTCTGGAACGGGCGCACACTGGGCCGGCTGCTCCTGGGACTTCGCCTGGTGGACACGCACGGACTGGCTCCCGCTCCGGGTCGGGCCATCGTGCGGGCGCTGCTCGCCAGCGTCTCCTTCGTGCTGTTCCTGGGTGGATTCTGGATGGCGCTGTTTGATCGCCGTGGACAGACGCTCCATGACAAGCTGACGTCCACCTTCGTCGTTCAACCGAGCTGACCCACCGCTTCATTGTGCCTTGCGGCCGCGGCCGTAAGATGCCGCGCCTACATGCCCGCCCGCCTCGCTCAACTCCTCGTCTCCCGCATGCTCCTTTCCCAGGAGAAGGCGGGAGAGTTGTTGCGACTCCAGCAGGCGCAGGGCGGGCACCTGGACACGGTGTTGCTGGAGCAGGGCCTGGTGAGCGAGACGGACGTGCTCGCGCTGCTCGGTGATGTCGCCGGCTTCCGGCCGGTGAACCTGGTCGACTTCGAGCCGAACGCCGAGGTCGCCTCCTTCATCCCTCCGAAAATCGCCGAGCGGCTCAGCGTGGTGCCGCTCTCGCTGGATGGGCAGACGCTGCACGTCGCCTGTGCGTATCCGGTGCCGAAGAAGGAGCTGGACGAGGTCGGCTTCCTGCTGGGCCGGCCGCTGGAGCTGTGGGTGGCCGCCGAGGTGAGGATCCGCGAGTGGATCTCCACCATCTACCGCCAGCCCCTGTCGCCGCGCTTCATCCAGCTCGTCGCCGCGCTGGACCCGGAGAAGCAGCTCCCGATTTCCCCTCCGCCACCGCCTCCGCCCGATGAGTCGTCCCTCACGGTGGAGATGGTGGAGCGACTGGCCCGCTCCGTGGCGAGGGAGCCCCTGGTCACCGAGGCCCGGCCCACGCCGAAGGAGCCGGCCCAGAGGCCGCCTCCGCCGCCTCCGCCCGAGACGACGTCCGCGCCCCAGCGGCCACCTCCGCCGCCTCCGCCCGATACGGCGTCCGCGCCACCGCCCGCCTTCGTTCGCGCGCCGCTGCGCCTGAACATGCCGGCCTCCGAGCGCCCCGCCGCGCCCGCCACCACCCAGCCGCAGCGTCCGCCCCCGCCGCCCGTCGTGACGTCGACGCCGTCGAGGCCGGACACCCGCCCGGCCCAGCCGCCCGTCGTGACGCCGACGCCGTCGAGGCCGGACACCCGCCCGGCCCAGCCGCCCGTCCTCACCGCCACGCCGCCCACGTCCCAGCCCGCGCCGCGAGTCCCCGTGGCGAGCGCGCCCGTCGCGCAGCCTCCTGTCGCGCCGCGAGTCCCCGTGGCGAGTGCGCCCGTCGCGCAGCCTCCCGTCGCGCCACCGGCCCGAGCCGCTGAGACCGCCTCCACTCGGGTCGCTCCCGAGACGACACAGGGAGCGCCCTCCGGAGGAGGGCCGCCCACCGCACAGCCCACGACACGTCCGGCCGACGTCACGCAGCTTCCATCGCGCCCCGCCGCTCCGGCGACAACGCCGCCCAACGGCGCGCAGCCTGGAGCCCGGCCCGCGACGGCGCCCACCGCTCGTCCCGCTGGAGCACAGGCAGGGGCGCCGCAGGTGTGGCCTCCGGCGTCGCCCGTGCAGCCCGGAACGGCGCCCCAGGTCTGGCCTCCGGGTCCTCCCGCGCAGCCGTCCGCCGCGGATGCGCTGCCTCCGCCCACGCTCCGCTTCGGCTCTCCGCTGTCGGGAACGCGTCCGGACGTGCCCCCTGCTGTCCCGATGCAGCCGCCGCGCTCGAATGAGCCCGCGTTCATCGTCTTCCCCAATCCGAACAAGTCGCCGCCCACTCCTGCGCCGACACGCGCGCGTCCCGCCGAGCCGGAAGCCCGGCCCGCCGCCGTGTCGCCCGCCTCGCAGGAGGTTCCGGACTGGACGCTGGCGCAGGCGCGCGCGGCGTTGAAGGAGTCCACCAAGGACCGCGACCGGCTGATGGATGTGGCGCTGCGCTTCGGCCGGCGCACGTTCGACTACGTGGCGGCATTCGCGGTGCTGCGTGGCGCGGCGGTCGGCTGGGACGGTCGTGGCGAGGGCATGACGGGCGAGGGACTGGCCCAGGTGTCCGTGCCGCTCGACGCGAGCAGCGTCTTCCGCACCGTGGCGGTGACGCGAGGCAGCTACGCGGGCCCGCTGCCTCCGGACGCGCTCACGCGGCACTACCTGGAGCTGTTCGGCCGTCAGACGCCTCGCACCGTCTTCCTGTACCCGGTGGAGGTGAAGGGCCGGCTGGTGGCCATCCTCTACGGTGACTGCGGACAGAAGCCGATGAGCCAGCGCCGGCTGTCGGACTACATCCTGTTCTGCCAGGACCTGTCCTCGGCCTTCCAGGAGCTCATCCTGTTCCGCAAGCAGCGCGTCACCGAGCCGCGCGCGCCGGAAGAGGACATCTCCATCGACGTGGACCTGCCTGTCGCGTCCGCGCCCGTCCCCGCGCCCGCCGTGGTGGCCGGATTGGGCTGGGGCCCCTTCTTCGGCCGAGGCACCTCCGGCACCATCGGCCGCGCCGCAGCGCTGCCGCCGCGCGCGCAGTCGCAGGAAGAGCGCCCGCCTCCGGACTTCGCGCCGCTGCTGCGCCGACTCACCGGCCCGGACGCCGCGCAGCGCTCCAACGCGATGGTGGAGCTGGCGCGCTCGCCCGAGGCCAGCGCCCGCGTGCTGGCGCAGCACTTCCCCGGCCCCACGGCGTGGAGCCGGCTGCCCGTCGTCGAGCTGCCCGAGGCGGACGAGCTGGGACCGATTCCCGCCGCGCTGTCGCGCCTGGGACGTCCGGCGGCGCAGGCCCTGTCGGGGCTGTTGGATTCGCAGGACGCGGACACGCGCTACTTCGCGCTGCTCACGGCGGGCAACCTGCCCTACGTGGAGCTGGTGGATGGGGTGCTGCGTGGACTGTTCGACCTGGAGCCGGACATCTCCAGCGCCGCGCGCGTGGCCGCCGCCGCGCTCAAGCAGTTGCCGCGGTTGGACTCGGCGCTGCGGGAGCTGCGTCAGGAGCTGAGCAGCAAGGACATGATGCGTCGCGCGCTGGCCGCGAGAGCGCTGGGCACGCTGCATGACCGCGAGGCCGTCGAGGGCCTCATCCAGCTCACGAGCAGCGACGACGAGATGTGCGCCCAGGCCGCGGCGGAAGCACTGCGCGAGGTGACGCGCATGCCGCTGGGCCTCAGCCCGAAGCAGTGGGCCACGTGGTGGATGGAGAACCGCAGCCGGCGCCGCGCGGACTGGCTCATCACCGCCTTGCGCCACCGTGAGCTCGACGTGCGGCTCGCCGCCATCGAGGAGCTGAGCCGCGCGCTGAACGACACGCTCGGCTACTACGCGGACGCCCCCGAGGCGGAGCGCGAGGTGGCCGCCCGTCGCTGGGAAGCCGCGGCGGTGGACCCGGCCAACGCGCGCCGGCTGGGCATGCTCTAACAGACTCGCGTCGCAAGACCCGGACAGTGAGAAGAGCCCTATCGCTCCCAATGCGACGGGGCTTCTCCGAAGGCAGCCATCAACTGCCTGAGGGCTTGCTCGATGCGAGAGCTGCTCAACTGGCCTCGCTCGCCCACTCCGCGCGGAGATTGGCGACCATCTTCAAGGCATCCGCATCCGAGGAGGACCGGGCCAGGGATTCGGCGCGTGCCAGACACGAGCGTGCGCTGTCTGCTTCACCGGATCGCCAGCGGACGCTCGCCAACGCGAGCAGCGGGAGTGGGTCGCCATCCGCGGTAGCAATGGCCTCCTCGTAGTAGAGCGCAGCCTGCGAAAGACTCCCGGCTGCCTCGCAGTGGAGTCCCGCTGTTCTCGCCAGGAGGGATGCGTTGGCTGGCCGCTCCTTGTTCGACCGGGTGCGAGCCAGCGCGGCTTCCAGGCAGGCGATGGCCTCGGCTGCCCTTCCTGCCTGGGCGAGCTCGGAGGCGGTACGAAGCGGATTCTCGTCGTTCACGATGACAGTCATTCTAGACGCGTCTGAAAACCATTCCATCCACTGGGGCCCTGCCCCCTGGGTGGAATGGCCCGCGAATTCGTACCGGGCTCTCCTGATAGCAACCCTCGCCACCGCCGCTTGCCTGAGCGTGCTCGGGTGGCTTCACGCCCTCGACGAAACCGGAATCGACTCGGAGCAAGGGCGACTGGCCGCGCAGAGCCGAGAGCGTCGTCCCGGACTATGCTGGCGCGCGTGACACCGGCACGACAGGGAACGCCATGACGAGCGGGATGTGGATCAACATCATCGCCTGTGCCGGCCAGCTCGCGCTCGCGGGCCTGGCGCTGGCGCGCGTGGGGCGGAGTCCACTGGCGCTCCCCCTGTCCCTGCTGTCCATCGCCCTCTCCACCTGGAACTTCACCGGCTTCGCCCTGGAGCGCTCGGGGGAGCCCGGCTGGAGGCTGGTGGGCTTCGCCGCCGCGCTGATGACGGTGCCCTGCACCCTGCACTTCGCCCTCGCCTTCGTGGGCAGACGGCGGCGCTCGGCCTGGGCCATGTTCGGCACCTACGCCGTCTTCGGCGCGCTGGCGATGACGATGCTCGCGGCGCTTGGCGCCCCTTCGCTGGCCGCGCGGCTCCTGACACTGCGCTTCGGCCTCTTCGTCACCGTGCTGGTCGCCCCACCCCTCAGCGCAGCCTTCGCGCTGCTCGCCCTTCACCTGCGCGGCGCACGACACCCCGATGAGCGCGCCCGGGCGGGGCTCATGGTGCTCGGGCTGACACTGCTCGTCGCCCTGCTGTTGACGGAGCTCGCGGTGGAGCTGGGCCTGCGGCAGGTGCCTCGACTGGGCACCCTGGGCACGCTGCTGGGCCTGCCCGTCATGGCCACGGCGTCACTGCGCTTCGGACTCTTCGGCAGGGACCTGGGCGAAGGGGCTCCGCGCATGGCGCTGCACGCGGCGACCCTGGCCGGCGTGGGCGTGCTGGCCTACCTCACCGTCTTCCGCCTCTTCGCCGCGCAGGTGGGCGCCCTCGTCGTCTTCACCACGGCCATCACCTTCGCGCTGCTCGCGGCCACGCGCCGAGGCGTCACCGCGTACGTCACCCGCAGCGAGCGCATGGAGCGCCTGGCCACGCTGGGCCGCTTCTCCGCGCAGATGGCGCATGACTTGAAGAACCCCATCGCCGCGCTCAAGGGCGCCGCGCAGTACCTCAAGGAAGAGCACATCCGGGGCCGAGCCTCGGACACCCACGGCGAGTTCCTGGACCTGATGTTGGAGCAGGTGGAGCGCCTTGGCCGGGTGGTGGACACCTACCAGCGGCTCGCACGCGTGGAGCCCCTCCCCCGCCCCGTGGACCTGGGACGACTGGTGGAAGGTGTCCTGTCCCTCCAGTCCTTCGCGAGCCCGGGCCAGGTCTCCATCGTCCGCGCGCTGGAGCCCGGCCTGCCTCCCTGTTCGGGGGACGCCGACCTGCTGGCCAACGCGGTGGAGAACCTGGTGCGCAACGGCGTGGAGGCCATGCCCGGGGGCGGCACCCTCACGGTGCGCACCCTGCGGGACGGGCTGGCCGTGGCGGTGGAGGTGGAGGACACCGGTGAGGGCATGGACGCGCGGACGCGAGAGCGCGCCTTCGACGACTTCTTCACCACCAAGGCCGCGGGCAGCGGGCTGGGGCTGGCCTTCGTGAGGCGGGTGGTGGAGGCACACGGAGGCACGGTGAGTCTGACAAGCCGAGAGGGGCACGGTACGGTGGTGCGCCTGAGCCTGCCGGAGGACGTCCGACGGGTCGGGAGTGGGTCTGAAGGAGAAGCCGCGTGAGCGAGTCGTTGAAGGGGACCGTGCTGCTGGTGGACGACGACCCGGCGGTGGCCAAGGTGCTGGGCGCGTTGCTGTCCCAGGCGGGGCTGACGACGCACGCGGCGCGTGATGGGAAGGAAGCGCTCGCGATGCTGGAGCGCAAGCCCGTGGACGTCGTCGTCAGCGACGTGCGCATGCCAGGCATGGACGGGATGCAGCTCCTGACCGAGGTGGCTCGGGGCTGGCCCGACGTCCCCGTCATCCTGCTCACCGCGCATGGCACCGTGCCGCTGGCAGTGGAGGCGATGAAGGCGGGCGCGGCCGACTTCGTGCTCAAGCCCTTCGACCGGGAGGAGATTCTCTTCACCATCCGCAAGGCGCTCCTGCGCGCGCAGGGAGAGGCGGCGAACGAGCCGCTGCGCACGCCGAGCGCCTTCGTCGGTGGCAGCCGGAAGATGGCGGAGGCCCAGGCGCTGCTGGCGAAGGCGGCCACGGGCATGGCCACCGTGCTGCTGCGCGGCGAGTCCGGCACGGGCAAGGAGCTGGCGGCGAAGGCGGTGCACGACGGCAGTCCGCGCCACGCGGGTCCCTTCGTGAAGCTGCACTGCGCCGCGCTCCCGGACACGCTGCTGGAGAGCGAGCTGTTCGGCTACGAGAAGGGCGCGTTCACCGGCGCTGCCACGCGCAAGCCCGGCCGGGTGGAGCTGGCCCATGGCGGCACGCTGTTCCTGGACGAAGTGGGAGACATCTCCCCCGCCGTGCAGGTGAAGCTGCTGCGAGTCATCCAGGAGCGCGAGCTGGAGCGGCTGGGCGGCACGCAGACGGTGAAGGTGGACGTCCGCTTCGTGGCCGCCACGCACCAGCCGCTCGAAGACCTGGTGAAGGCGGGGCGCTTCCGCGAGGACCTCTTCTACCGCCTCAACGTGGTGCCCCTGTGGCTGCCCGCCCTGCGCGAGCGGCCCGAGGATATCGAGCCCCTGGCGCGCCACTTCCTGGACGTCCACGCGAGGACGAATGGGAAGCCGCCCTTCACGCTCACCGCCGACGGGCTCGCGGTGATTCAGGCCCAGCCCTGGCCGGGCAACGTGCGCCAGCTCCAGAACTTCCTGGAGCGACTGGTGGTGCTCTCGGACGGCCAGACGCTGACGGGCGAGGACGTCTCACGCGAGCTGGCCCGCCAGCCCGGCCTCACCGCCCCCGTCCTCACACCACCCCAGGGCACCACGGCCGGGCCCTCGGCGGCGAGCGCGCAGCCCGCGGGAACCGACTCCAGCCGCACGCTGGAGTCCCAGCGCAAGGACACCGAGCGACAGGCCCTCGTCGATGCCTTGCAGCGCGCGGGAGACAACCGCACGCTGGCGGCGCGGCTGCTCGGCATCAGCCGCCGGACGCTCTACAACAAGCTGGAGGAGCACGGCCTGGTGTAGCCGTGGCTCACGCCGCGCCCGCTCCTGGAATGGCGGACTCGTGCAGGGCATCCAGCTCCTCGTGGAAGGCCTGGATGAGCACATGCGGGTCGGGCACGCGGAGGACATCCGAGGCCACGCCCACCGTCACCTGCCCCGCGTAGCTGAAGAGGCTCACGCCCAACCCGAGGTGCCCCGCCTGCGGCACCCAGAACGTCAGCTCTCGCAGCGTCACGCCCGCCAGGGACACCGGCTGCCGGGGGCCGGGCACGTTCGTCGCCACCAGCGAGGCCTTCATGCCGAAGGCATCCACCACCGCGCGCTCCACCGGGGCTGGCGTGTACCCCAGCAACCCCAGCGCGCCGAACGTCACCACCGCCTCCGGGGACTTCTTCACCAGGCCCATGCGCCGCGACAGCTCCGCCAGCCGGCGTCGGGGCTCTTCGATGTGCACGGGCAGGCGCAGGAACACCAGGCCGAAGCGGTTGCCCAGGTCGCGAGGGATGGGCTCATCCAGGGGCCGCAGGTTCACCGGAACGAGCGCATGCAGGTCCTCGGGAGGGACGTTCCGGGACGCCAGGTAGCGCCGCAGCGCGCCCGTCAGCACCGCCAGCAGCACGTCGTTCACCGTGCCCCCCAGCGCGCGGCCCAGGACCTTCACGCGCTCCAGGGGAATGGGCGAGGACCACGCCGCGCGCTTCTGCGTCCCCAGCGGCCCTCGCAGCGGCGTGCGCGGGTCCGGTGAAATCACCATCAGCTTGCCGAGCGCCGCCGCGCTGAGCGCCCCCTGCCGCACCAGGTCTCCTGCCAGGATGGGCTCCGCCGCCAGCTCCGCGCCCTTGCGCAGCACCGTCCGCGCCGTGCCCGCCACCGCGCGCGCTCCACGCATCCACCGCGCAAGCCCGCTCGATGGCGTCCGCGTGCGCTCATGTGGAGCCTCGGCATCCATCGCCTCGCCATCCGTGAGCGACAGCAGCAGGCGCGCCAGGGCGATGCCGTCGGAGATGCAGTGGTGCAGCCGCGCCAGCAGGATGTCTCCGCCCTGCGCGCCCTCGAGCACGTGGAACTGCCACAAGGGACGCGAGCGGTCCAACGGCGTGCTCATCCACTCGCTCACCAGCGCCTCTTGCGCGGCGCGGTCGCCAGGCGCGGGGACGGGGAGGCGCAGCAGGTGCGCATCCATGTCGAAGTCGGGCGACTCCTCCCACTGCGGAGCGCCCAGCCGTCCCAGCACCACGCGCTGCCGGAAGCGCGGGTAGCGGTCCACCAGACGCGTGCGGGTGTGGTCGCGCAGCCGCTCGAAGTCCAGCCGCCCCTCGAAGAAGAGCACGGCCGTAATCATCATCAGATTCGCGGGCTCCTCCATGTGGAACCACAGCGCATCGACGCTCGCCATCCGCTCGTGTGTCGCCATCGCGTGCCGCCCCTCGCGCTCAGACCGTGCCCCGTCCGGGACGCGTCATGATGGCGCAGGATGCCTCCGAGTGGCGCGCGGACTTTCAGGGCCTGACTTCGGGAGCCGGCGTCCCCTCGCCCGCCTGGGAGCCGCGCTACGGAGGAGGCCCCTCTTCACGCTCGAACTGGAAGGTCTGCTTCGTCGCGTCGTCCAGCGTCAGCGTGAGCGCGCCCTCCTCGAAGTCCCACCGGTAGGAGCCGCCCTTGAACTTCACCTTCGAGCGCGACAGGGGGATGACGCGTTTCGCACCGCAAACGGGGCCCACGGCCTGACCGTCCTTGGCGAGCAGCTTCACGTGGTGCTCCCCCAGCGGCTCCACCTGGCCCCAGGCACGGACGACCAGCCCGTTGCCCTGTCCCAGCGTCGCGTCCTTCAGCGCGGTTCGCAGGACGAAACACCCCGAGGAGGTGATTCGCAGCGTGCGCGCATAGTCCGCGCGAGGCTGGGGCTCGATGCGCGTGAAGCCTCCGTCGGTGACTTCGGGCAGGCTGGCGGCCGTCAGTCGCCACTCGCCCACCAGCTTGTCGGGCACGGTCTTCGTCGAAGAGGACTGGCCCTGACACGGGTCCTTCATCTCCTTCTCCGGACTCGGCGGCGCGGGCTCGAAGGCCTTCTGGCACGTGGCGCCGCACGTGCGCGCGGAGCACTGGGTGTCGTCCGGCGCGCAGCCCGCCTTCAAGGTGCAGGCCTTGAGTCTGTCCAAGGACTGCTCGCAGCCCTCGCGCAGACACCGGTCCACGCACTCCGGCTCGATGCACTCGGCCACGCACACCCAGTTGGCGCTGCCGCAGACACCCGCCACGGTGCGAGGAGGCCCGGAGGCCTCCTGTGCCAGCGCGGAGAAGGAGAAGCCCACCACAACCGCCAGGAAGAAGGACCCACGAGAGGAGCGCATGCCGTGGGGCAAACTAGGCACGGCCCCTCCGGGGCGAAGCCCTGGCGTCGGGTGGGATGTCCACCCCCGAGCACTGCCTGCCTGGGCCCTCAGCAGAAGTGCCAGCGCCAGGTGCCCACATCCGCGGGGTCCGCCATCTCCAGCTCGAAGGCGAGTGTCTCGTAGCGAGCGAACTCGCGCGAGTCCACGCGCAGGAGCGTCATGCCCGCGTGGTTCTGTCCGCGCAGCGGCGACACCGTGAAGGACAGCTCCGCGTCGAAGGCCACCTTGTAGAAGAGGCAGAAGCCGTCCACGCGCCCCTCCTCCATCACCGGCCGCTCGAAGCGCACGCGGTGCGGCAGCCCATCCGCCGCCATCGTCTCCAGGTCGAAGGCGAAGGCGGGCTCCGGGTCGCACAGCAGGTGGTCCACCTCGTACGAGCGCACCACGCGCGTGAAGTACGACGGGTTCATCGCCTCGCGCAGCGTCTGGAGGCAGCTGTAGTCCACGCTGGGGAAGCGCTGACTCCAGATGAAGGGGATGCACGCCTCGTCGCGAAGCTGCACCGGCTCCACGAAGACCTCGAAGCGGTTGGGGAGGATGCGCCCGCCGGGCCGCAGCACCCGGGAGCGCAAGTCCAACATCCTGGGCACCAGCCCCGCGTCGAAGAGGGCCTCGCCCAGCAGGTCGTGCAGCAGCACGTCCACCTTCTCCGGGGCCTGGAAGTTCCACGGGTGCGAGCGCACGAAGTCGATGTTCTCCAACCCGTTGCGCCGCGCCACCCACTGCGCGGTGTCCAGGAGCCGCGAGCCGTCCACCGCGTACAGCCGCCGGGGATGTCGGCTCGCCGCCAGGAAGGTGCGCAGCCCCGTCCCGGTGCACACGTCCATCACCGCCTGCCCGGGCTTCACGTAGCGCTCGCACGCCTTCTGCCACGCCAGCACCCGCGCCGGGTCCGCCAGCACCGAGTCCTGCGGCGCGGGGCTCGACAACGACAGGCTGTCCGGCACCATGTTGCGCAACGGCAATTGGGACATGAGCGGCAGGTGGCTCAAACGAGAACGAAGGTCCATCAACGCCTGCCGCGGCAGGTCGAGCAGATTGGGCATGACACCCCCCAAGACGTGAAGTCGAAGCCCCTGTTTCCGAGCAGCGCCCCGAAGCCGGGATTCCCAACCATGCTTGAAAGGCAGGCCCCAGCCCATCCAGCGTGGGGGCTGGGTCTCTGTCCCCGCTTGAACGGCCCTCCGGTTCACCAACCAACAAGAGGGCCCGCGTCGGGCGACTCAGGAGCCAGCGACGAGCTTCGCGCCGAACGCCTTCAAGCGCTCACACGCCTTCACCAGCTTCTCCCTGGGAATGGAGAACACGGCGCGCACGCGCTCGGGGTCCGAGCACCAGGGCCCGCCGTTGAGCACCACGTGCGTGTGCGCGTAGACGATGCGCGGCAGGTTCTCCGGCGTGAGCGTCTCGCCGTCGACTTCGCGTCCCAGCCAGGCCGTCATGCGCGGGGCCAGGAAGAGGCCTCCCGCGTCGCCTCCCTCCGCGCGCGCATCCCCGGGCAGCGCCTGCGCCAGCAGCTCGCGCTTCTCCGCCAGCTCGCGCCGCATCTTCGTCAGGAAGCCGCGCAGCGAGCGGTGCCGCGCGCCATAGAGGAGCTGTCCATCCGGGCTGCGCGCATAGGCCGCGTACAGGTACGCCGCCGCGCGCGCGGTGATGAGGTGCAGCACGCCCGGGCCGCCGTCGCGCACCGCCGAGGCCAGCGCCCTGTCCCGCGTCGCCAGCCACCCCACGCGCAGCCCACCGGCGGCGAACTCCTTGGACAGCCCGCCCAGCACCACGGTGCGCGCGCCCACGCCCGGCACCGCGCCCTCCAGCGTCACCGGGCTGTGCACCGTCTCCGCCGTGGGGCTGGTGAGGTTGACCAGCCCGAAGATTTCATCCGACACGAGCAGGCAGCGCTGCTCCACCACGTAGTTGGCCAGCGCCACCAGTTCCTCGCGGGCCACGTAGACGCCGGTGGGGTTGGCGGGCTGGGAGATGACGACGGCGTCGGGGCCACTCGCCCCCTGGCCCCTGCGAGAGAGCAGCTCCGCCAGCGTCCCCTGCTCCACCTGGCACCCGGCCGAGACGAACGTGGGCGGCAGCACGCCGTAGCAGGGCGTCACCACGAAGACTCGAGGCGCTCTGCCCAGGCGCTTGCGCAGGGCCACGCCGAAGAGGTGGATGAGCGGCCAGACGCCCGGCGCCATGACCAGCTCCTCGGGTGAGTACCGCGCGGCGCGCGTCTCCAGGAGGAAGGCCGCCACGGCCTCGGACAAGCCCGTCTGCGCCCCCGTGTCGAGCGGCGCGGCGGCGGCGGCGATGAGGCCCTCCACCAGCGGCTGCGGCAGCGGGCCTTCGTTCTCTCCGTAGTCCAGCCGCACCAGCTCCGCGTCGTCCTCGCGGAACACCTTGGGCGCGAAGGCGGGGAAGCCCGACAGCGTCTGGATGCGGGAGGAGCGCGGCAGCGGCACCACCGGCACGCGGCGCGGCCCGGGCGGCTCCGGCTCCGCGAAGGAGATGCGGAACGACAGCAGGTCCGCGAACGTGCGCTCGTAGAACCACTGCGCCAGCGTGCTGATGCGCGAGTACGTCACCTCCGCCGCCACCTCCAGGTCCGCGCGCAAGGGCTCCGGCACGGGGAGCAGCAGCGTCAGCTCCAAATCCGGCCACACCGCGTTCTTCACCAGGCCGTAGAGCACGACGAGGTTGGGGGAGTACGGCTCGCGCGCCAGGAACTCGAACAGCGTGAGCGGCTCCACCTCGCCGGTGATGTTGAAGAAGGCGCTCTCGTCCAGCACCACCCAGATGCCGCGCTTGGCCGCCTCCGCGATGATGTCGCGCAGCACGGACAGGTTGGTGCGCTCGCCCTTCTCCACCGTGAGCAGCACCATCTTCACGTCGAACGCGGACAGCAGCCGGCGAATCTCCTCCAGCGTCGTGTGCGTCACCGTGGCGCGCACGCCCGCCTTCTCCAGCGCCCGCGCGTAGAGCGGATGCAGGTTGCGCGACACCAGCACCTCGTCGCCCACGTCGCACGTGGCGAGCAGCAGCGAGTACACCGCCTGCTCCCGCTCGGGCGCGACGAACAGCTCCTCCTCCGCGAGCCTCAGGCCGAAGTAGCGCTCCAGGTAGCGCACCACCTGGCCCCGGAAGGACGCATCCCCGGCCTCGTGCGCGTACGGCAGCAGCGGCCCCTTCGCCAGCCGGTGCGACAGCGCGGAGACGAAGCCGAGCTGCTCGGGCGACGCGGCGCCCAGGTCCAGCTCCTCCTGGAGCGTGGGGATGCCCAGCTCGCGCAGGGACTGACGCAGCGCCAGCGTCTCGCGCGGGCGCGACAGGTGCGCCTCCCAGACAGCGACTTCGTGCCACACCGCGTGCCCGGACTGGAGCCAGCCCAGCGCGGTCGCCGCGCGCAGCGGCTCCGGGCTGCGAGCCTCCATGAAGAACTCGAACTCGCGCCCGGTGCGCTGCTCCAGCGCCACCAGCGGACGGATGTCCGTGTCCGCCGCCTGCCTCACGCGCCGGGCCACGCGCACCCGCGTGGTGAAGCCGCGCCGGGTGAACATGCGCTCGATGATGGGGCGGCCCGGACGGCCCGCCAGGTTGAGCAGCAGCTTGCCCGTGGGCGCCAGCCGCTCCGGGGCCTCGTCGAGCAGCCGCGCGATGAGCCCCAGGCCGAAGTGGTCCTCGTACACGTTCTGCAACGTGCAGTAGTTGGAGAGGTCATACAGCGCCTGCTCGTCCGCCTGCGACAGCTCGCCCGGGAGCTCCTCCGTGCGCAGCACCTGGGGGATGCAGCCCACCACGAAGTCCCAGGCGGGGTCCGCGGGCACGCCGCGAAGCAAGTCGCTCTCCGCGAAGGAGAGGCGGGACACGAGCGACTCGTCGCCGTTGAGCCACGCGTTGCAGCGCGCGACGACGGGCGAGTGCGGGTTGAGGTCCGCGCCGTGGATGTGGGCCAGCTTCGTGAACTTCGCCAGCGCCAGGCAAATCCACCCCGAGCCCGCGCCCACCTCCACCAGTCGCTTGCCGGCGTACTCGTCCAGGGGAACGCTGAGCAGTCCCTCCAGGAAGGTATAGGCCCAGGACTCGGGCGCGAAGATGGAGGGCAGCAGGAACAGCTCCAGGCGCTCCTGGGACGCTCCCGCCGCCACCGTCACCGTCACCAGCCGCAGGGGGGCGGACTCGGGTTGCTCCCGGGACAGCTCCGCCAGCTCGCGCAGCTCCACCCGGGCCCGGGCGCGCCGCTCCGGGTGGGCCAGGTCCTCCGACAGTGCGCGCAGCAGGTGGAAGGCCTCTCGGGGGGAGGAGGGATAGGTCGGCATGGCGCGCGGACTGTCCCGGGCCCACCGCCCTGTGTCAACGCGCGCGTGGCGTGTGGACGCAACCCTTTGGCGCCGTGGCTCCAATCAAGGTTCGGCCACTCGTTCGTAATAGGGAATGTGGTGGGTGGGCAGGACGGGAAGGGACGGCTGGAGACGATGAAGTCGGTCACGCTCGTGGACAGACCCCGTGGTGGAGAGGGGGCACTGATGGAACTCAGCTTCTGGTCGCCGGCCAGGTCCGGCATGCAGGGAATGATGAGCACCCAACCGATGCGAAACAGGGTCTTCCGGGACCCCGTGCGTGTCCGGTGGGAATCGCAGCCCTGGCGTCGACAGCTACGCAATCCGGAGGAGTACGAGACGCCGGTGTCGCGCTCGGCGCTGGTGAAGGCGCTGCAGGACGAGCACCTGGACGTGGACGCGGAAGTCGCGCGCTTCGCGGGAGTGGGCGAGGACGCCGACTGCATCAGCATCGCGCAGGTGGTGCGCTTCGCGGACCTGCTGGTGCGGCGCATGACGCTGGCGGAGTCGGATGACCAGATGCTCCAGCTCGCGCATCTGCGCCGCAACGCCGAGGACCTGGCGGAGCGGATGATTGAGTGGGCCAACATCGGCCGGCTGTAGCGAGACACGCTGAGACATTCCCGTCCTCGCTCGATGAAGAGGACGGGAGGGGGGACCGGTGGAGCAGCGGTGCGGACTGGCTTTCGCGCCTGTGCTTCACCGGGGTAGCACTCGGGACGGCCGTTAGCGAAGTGCTCGAAAGCCTCAAGACAGGCGAGCAGGCGACTCGCGCGGGGCCTCACCTGGAGCGCCATCGTCCACCATTGGCCGTTCGCCCCAGGGTCGGCCGGGTTCGTCCCGCCATGGGAGTGCGAGTGTCTTGACAGAGGTGGAGGAGCGCTGCTCTCACGGGGGCATGTTCTCCTCGCTCGTCCTCGCCGCCGCGCTGGCGGCTGCTCCTGCTCCTCGCACCGCCGCGTCGGCCCAGACGGTCGTCCACATTCCCAAGCTGGATGCGCTGACGGGGCTCTCCGCCTTCCTGGAGCGCGCGGGCACGTATTCCGCGCTGCTGCGTCCTTCAGCGTGGCGCGCGGAGCTGCACCCGTTCCTCACCATCGACCCGACGCGGCCGGAGACGCTCACGGCGGTGGGGCTGGATGTGACGGGGCCGGCCACGGTGTCGCTGCGCGTGGACGGCCGCGTGTCCTGCATGCGCGTGTCGGACGCGAAGGTGTTCCAGCAGAAGGCGGCGGAGGCCATGACGGAGGCGGGAGGCGCGGAGGCGAAGTCGGTCACGTCGAAGGGCGTGACGACGGTGAGCACGACGCGCGACGCGGGCGGGGCGATGGGCTACGCGCTCAAGGGGCAGGAGGTCTGCGCCTACGGAGCGACGGATGCGGGTGCCGCCGCGCTGCTGAAGGAGTCCGTGCGACTGGTGGGCAAGGCGCCCGCGCCTGACGCGCGACTGAGCAAGGTGACGGGGGTCGCGTTCCTCGCCACGGGCGAGACAGTGCTGGGGCTGGATGGCGCGGCGAGCGCGCTGAAGGTGGATGGCACGGCGATGAAGCTGCCGCTGCCGCCCTTCCAGGCGAAGAGCAACAGCCCCTATGGCGCGATGAAGCCGGAGGGGTTGCTGTTCTCGCGCGTGGCGGTGGCGCCGGCGGGCCTGGAGCAGGCCGTGGGCTCGCTGCGCGCGACCATCCAGGCCGCCTGCGCGACGTGTCCCAAGGAGCAACTGCAGGCCTCGGCGGACGCCGTGGCAAAGCAGCTCACGGGGAACATGCTGGTGAACATGAGCAACGTGCAGGTGCGTGGCTCGCTGCGGACGCAGGAGGCGCGCTTCTTCGCGGTGAAGCAGGCGCTGGCGGCGGAGGTGAAGGATGCGGCGGCGGTGAAGCAGGCGCTGGCGCCGCTGGGCGTGCTGAATGGAGTGAAGGTGCTGGAGGACGGCTGGGTGCTGTCGGTGAAGGGTGGAAACGTGTTCGTGCGGCAGAAGGGCAAGCACCTGGTGGTGGGCAACGACGACACGGTGATGCAGGCGACGATGGCGGCGCTGCCGGAGACGACGGCGAAGCTGGAGCGCGCGGCGGACTTCGTCTTGGACCCGAGGCTGCTCGCGCGCGGGCTCTCGCAGGTGTCACTGGCGGACGTGATGGCGGACGAGAACCTCGCCGCGCTCTTCGCGGTCAGCTCCGAGCTGGGCCCGTTGCTGACGCGCAGTGAGCGAATCACGGGCTGGCTGGACAGCGCGCCCGGAGGCGCCCACCGCTTCGTCTTCGACTGGACGCTGCTGCCGGACGAGGTGCGGTAGCGCGCGGCACAAACGGAGGCTAACGCGCCGCCACGGCCCGAAACACGGCTCCGTCCAGCGACAGCCGTGTCGCCGCATCGACGAGTTGCTCCGTGGCGATGATAGGGCCACCCTGTCGAGCGCGTTGGGACGAGAGGCTATCCTCGCCTCGCCGTACCCACACCCCAACACGACAACGAGAAGACTTCATGACCCTGACGACACAGCCTCGACGGATGGCGAAGCGGACCGCGCTCGCGCTGATGGTGCTGGCCCCCGTGGCGGCCGGCGCGGTGAGCCAGAAGCTGCGCTACAAGTTCGACGCGGTGGCCAACCCCGTCACCACCGTGGTGGACGACAGCGGCAAGGGCCGCACCGGCACCGTGCAGACCGCGAACGGTGCCACCGTCGTCCCCGTGACGGGCTTCGACGGCCTGGGGGTCAAGTTCCCCGCCGTGTGTGACGGAACCGGCTGCCCCCTCGCGAACGTCACCACCCCCGACCACACCAGCCTCAATCCCGGCACCGCGCTCTTCACCTTCGGCGCCCGCGTGCGCCTCACCCTCGCGGACCTCTCCTCCGTCCACGGCTCCAACCTCGTGCAGAAGGGCCTCGCGAGCACCGCCCAGTGGAAGCTCCAGCTCGATGACGCCGTGCTCGGCAAGCCCAGCTGCGTGGTCCGCACCACCGGCGGAGCGGACGTCATCATCGTCAAGTCGTCCGTGGGCGTCGCCGATGGCAGCTGGCACAAGGTCGCCTGTCAGCGCACCAGCACCACGCTCACCATCCTCGTGGACAACATCGCGCGAGGCAGCGCGCTGCTCCCGTCCACCTACGACATCAACCCCGTGGGCCAGCCCGTCAACGTCGGCGCCAAGAGCGTCGGCAACAACAACGACCAGTACCACGGCGAAATCGACGACGTTTACTTCAACATCGACTGAGCCACGCTGACGCCCAATCTCCGTCGAGCCTCCGAATCACATCCACCTCGGAGGCTCGACCTTCCGTCACGCCGGCCGCTCCTGCCGCCAGCGCCGCGCATCCCGCTCGGCACGCTCCTCGCGCGTCTGCACCAGCGTCATCCCCCGCTGCACGTCATCGACGTCGAGCGTCCCCACCAGCCGCCCCTCCGCATCCACCACCGCCAGCAGCTGCGCCGAGTTCTCCGCCAGCTGTCGCACGGCCCGCCATCCATCCTCATCCAGCCGCACCACCAACACGGGGCTCATCACCTCACGCGTCAGGCGATGGATGCGGTCCGTCTCCGACACCGCGCGCACCGCCTCCACGTCCACCAGCCCCACCGGCCGCCCGTCCTCCGTCACCGGCAACACCGTCTGCCGCTCACGCCGCAAATCCCAGAGCGCCTGCTCCAACAGCGCCCCCACCTCCACCCCCGCCCCGCGCGGCGTCATCAACTCCGACACCGACACCCGCTCCAGCAGCGCCTTCATCCGCACCTGCCGCGACTCGCCCTCCGCCCCCATGTAGATGAAGAAGGCGATGACGAACAGGAACGGGTTGAAAGACACCACCCCCCACAACGCGAACAGCACCGCGAACCCACGCCCCACCAGTGACGCCACCCGCGTCGCCTTCACCGCTCCCATCCGCCCCGTCAGCACCGCCCGCAGGATGCGCCCGCCATCCATCGGGAACGCCGGCAGCAGGTTGAACAGCCCCAGGAACAGGTTGAGGCTCGCCAGGTAGAAGCACGCGAACCGGAGGTTGAACGACGTCGTCCCCTCCACGCCCCACGTCGCCAGGCCGAACAGCCCCGCCAGCGCCAGGCTCGTCAGCGGCCCCACCAGCGCCATCAGCGCCTCGTCCCGAGGCCGGGGCGGCGCCTCCGACAGCTCCGACACCCCGCCCACCATCATCAGCGTAATCGAGCGCACCTGCCCGCCCCGCGCCAGCGCGTAGAACGTGTGCGCCAGTTCGTGGACGAAGACGGACGCGAACAACCCCACCGCCACGCCCAGCCCCCACACGATGGGAAAGCCCATCAGCTGCTCCGGAGGCACATTGGCCACCTCCGCCGCCCGCCGGAACGCGCCGCCGAACAGATACGCCAGCAGCGGCAGGACCAGCAGCAGCGAGTAGTGGACGCGGATGGGGATGCCCCGCAGCGAGCCCAACTTCAACGCACCTCGTGACTCGCGCATCGTCGCCTCCTTGCTCCCCTTCAAGCTCCATCCCGCACCCGATGCGCGCACGGTGCCGGGAATGACTCGTTCGCCCGTCTGCCTCCTGAGTGTCCGCTGTCCGGGCCTCCCGACCCCCACGATGTCCACCCACGAGCACCCCACCACGCAGCGCGCTCCCGCTCCGCGAAACGCTGGCTACCGTGCTCCCGCTCGGTCCCTGGCCGAGTCCCCCCTTTCCCCGGAGGACCCCGTGCACAACCCCCTCACGCTCGCGCGCGAAGCCTGGAGAATGGTGCGAGTGCTCCAGGACCCCCACCGCCTCCAGGACATCATCGACCTGGCCCGAGTGCTCGCGCCGCCCACGGCCATGCGCCGCATGGTGGAGCGCCTGATGCAATCACCCGTCACCGCACGCGCCTTCATCGAGCGCCCCCGCGTCGGACTGCTGCCGCTCGTCCGGATGCGCACGCTGCCCGAAGGCACCCTGGGTCGCGCCTTCGCCGACCACCTCACCGAGAACAACCTGGACCCCAGCGCCCTGCCCTACCGCGAGGCCCACACCGACGAGGACTACGTCCGTGCCCACCTGCTGGAGTCCCACGACATCTGGCACGTGCTCACGGGCTTTCGCACCGACGTGGCCGGAGAGCTGGGCGTCCAGGCCTTCAGCTTGGCGCAGCTGGGCAGCCCCTTCGCGTTGGGCATCCTCACCGGGGGCATGGCCAACACCCTGCTCTACGCCTTCTCCGAGCGCGACGCACGCATGCAGGCCCTCACCCGGGGCTGGGTGCTGGGGCGCCAGGCGCGGCCCGTGTTCGGCACCCCCTGGCGCGAGCTGTGGGAGGTCCCCCTTGTTGACGTTCGCCAACACTTCGGCCTGGACCTGGCCGCGGTGGACGCCCTGCTCCCCGCCCCGGCGCCCCCGGTGAAGAAGGACCCCTCTCGCAGAGCGGCTTGACGCGAAGCCGGACAGCGCGCGAGCCGCCCAATCGTGCTAGAGGGCGGCCCATGGACGAGACCTCCGAGAAGGACCCCCTCCGCGCACGCCTCCAGCAGATGGAGAAGCAGGCCGAGCTGGGTGGCGGTGCCGACCGCATCGCCAAACAGCACGAGGCCGGCAAGCTCACGGCCCGCGAGCGCATCGACCTGCTCCTCGACCCCGGCTCCTTCACCGAGCTGGACAAGTTCGTCACCCATCGCTCCACCGACTTCGGCATGGGCGACAAGAAGATTCCGGGTGACGGCGTCGTCACCGGCTACGGCACCGTCGAGGGCCGCCAGGTCTTCGTGTTCGCCCAGGACTTCACCGTCTTCGGCGGCTCGCTGTCCGGCGCCTATGCCCAGAAGATCTGCAAGATCATGGACATGGCCACCCGCGTGGGCTCGCCCGTCATCGGTCTGAATGACTCCGGCGGCGCGCGCATCCAGGAAGGCGTGGAGAGCCTCGCGGGCTACGCGGACATCTTCCTGCGCAACACCCTGGCCTCCGGCGTGGTGCCCCAGATTTCGCTCATCATGGGGCCGTGCGCGGGCGGCGCGGTGTACTCGCCGGCGATTACCGACTTCATCATGATGGTGAAGGACACCTCGTACATGTTCATCACCGGCCCGGACGTCATCAAGACGGTGACGCACGAGGAGGTGTCGAAGGAGTCGCTGGGCGGCGCGCTGACGCACAACCAGAAGTCCGGCGTGGCGCACTTCGCCGCGGAGACGGAGCAGGCCGCCATCGTCATGACGCGCGAGCTGCTCTCGTTCCTGCCCTCCAACAACCAGGAGGACCCGCCGGCCCAGCCGTGTGATGACGACCCGTTCCGGGCCGAGGAGTCGCTCAAGACGATTGTCCCGAGCAACCCCAACAAGCCCTACGACATCAAGGACATCATCAAGGCCGTCGTCGACAACAAGCACTTCTTCGAGGTGCAGGAACACTTCGCGCGCAACATCGTCGTCGGCTTCGCGCGGATGAACGGCAAGAGCGTGGGCATCGTCGCCAACCAGCCCGCGTTCCTCGCCGGCGTGCTGGACATCGACGCCAGCGTGAAGGCCGCGCGCTTCGTGCGCTTCTGCGACTGCTTCAACATCCCGCTGATTACCTTCGTGGACGTGCCCGGCTTCCTGCCCGGCACCGACCAGGAGTGGGGCGGCATCATCACCCACGGCGCCAAGCTGCTGTACGCCTTCGCCGAGGCCACCGTCCCCAAAATCACCATCATCACCCGCAAGGCGTACGGCGGCGCGTACGACGTCATGGCGTCCAAGCACATCCGCGCGGACATCAACTACGCCTACCCCACCGCGGAAATCGCCGTCATGGGGCCCGAGGGCGCGGTCAACATCATCTTCCGCAACGAGCTGCTCAAGGCGCAGGACGCCGCCGCCGAGCGCACGAAGCTGGTGAATGACTACCGCGAGAAGTTCGCCAACCCCTTCAAGGCGGCGGAGCTGGGCTACATCGACGAGGTCATCCGGCCCGAGGAGACCCGCACCAAGGTCATCCGGGCGCTGGAGATGTTGAAAGACAAGCGGCAGGAGAACCCGCCGCGAAAGCACGGGAACATCCCGCTGTAGACTCCTTCCAGGCCCCTGGATGCCTGCTCTCCGTCGGCTGGAGAGCAGGCAGGCTCAGGCGATGCGGGAAATTCTCGTGCGTCGCGCGGGCTTTCAGGTGGCCAGGAAAGGAACCCCCATTTGTCCCACCGCCGACTGCTTCTCTTTCTCGCCGACGTCGAAGGAAACCTCACCGCCGTGCGTCAGACGCTCAAACGCGTCTGCGAGGCGGTGGACCTGCCAGTGCCGGAGGTGAAGTGGGTGGAAGCCCCTCCGGAGGGGCTGGCCGAGACGGGCTGGCACGCCGCCGAGGTGGCCCTGCCCCCCGCCCCCGGTCGCAAGGCCCGCAAGTCCGAGCAGCCCTTCCTGGAGGAGCAGCTGGACGCCATGTCGCAGGCGCTGTCCCAGGACTTCCGGGAGCGCGTGCTGGGCATCTTCGTGGACCGGGAGCACAGCTATGCCCGCACGTGCGTGAGTGGCCCGGGCCGCCCCGCCAAGGCGGTGGAGGGCGAGGTGCTGGACGTCATGCGCCAGGCTGCTCGCTGGCTGGACGTGGAGACGGGCTTGCTGGCACGGATGTTCGGGGGTGGAAACACCGCGCGCAACCTCCTGGCGGCGGCGGTGGACTTCGGCGGAGAGACGAACGCCCCTCCCACGAAGCCCCCGGAGCCGGACGATGATGACCGGTTCGTCGAGGCCAAGCTGACCCAGGCGCGCGCCTACATGGAGCAGTACCGCACCGCCCGGAAGTAGGTCCGCGACAGCCGGCGAATCACCGCGCCCTTCCGGACCGTGAGGACACGGAAGGGCGAAGAGCGAGGCCGCGTGTCACCCGTGACGACGACGCGCGGCGCGCAGGAACACCGCGCCCGCGAGGAGCGTCAACAAGCCCAGGTTCGAGGAGCCGGCGGGGACGCCGCAGCCGCAGCCCATCGTCTCCTCCGCAGGTGGAACGCCCCCGGGCAGTGAGCCCGCGTCGGAGTTCCCCGGGCCCGCGTCGGGAGAAGGACCGGTGCCAGCGTCCCCTGCTCCCGCGTCGGCACCGGCGTCCGGGTCATTCGCCCCCGCGTCGAGTGAAGGACCGGCATCAGGCCCGGTACCGGAGTCCTGAGGCGATGAGCCCGAATCCGCGTCAGGTGGAGTTCCCGCGTCGAAGGCCCCTGCGTCCTGAACGCCGGCGTCGGGCTCACCCGCATCCGTGGGAGCTCCCGCGTCGAGGCCTCCCGCATCCTGGGCGCCAGCATCCTGCTCGGTACCCGCGTCTTCCGTCCCCGCGTCTGGCGCACTGCCCGCATCAGGTGTGGGCACGCACACGCCGGACTCGCAGGCGCCGCCCGCACATACACTTCCGTCCTCACGCTCCGGATTCGAGCACACGCCCGTGGAGGGATTGCAGCTTCCCTCCGAGTGGCAGACATCGCTCGCGCCGCACATCACCGGATCCGCACCCGTGCACGCACCTGCCTGACAGGTGTCGCTCTGCGTGCACGCATTGCCATCATCACAAGCGGTCCCATCCGCGACGGGCTCGGGCGGAGAGCACACGCCCGTCTCGGAATCACAGACTCCCGCCCGCATGCACGGATTCGGCGCCGTGCACACCACGGGCTCCGCGCCCTTGCAGACACCGGACTGACACGTGTCACTCAACGTGCACGCGCTCGCGTCGACACACGCGGTTCCATCTTCCGCGAGCGCATCGTCGGGGCACGCCACGGCCTGCCCACCACACGTCTCCGCGACGTCACATGCATGCGCGGCGGGGCGGCACTCCACACCCGCACCAACGAAACCATCCACGGGACACGCTACCCCCACGCCGTCACAGGCCTCCGCGACGTCGCAGCCCCCCGCCACGGGACGACACACCTTCGCCACCTCGGCGCGGACCGCACCACACACACCATCCGCTCCCGCGCCCGCCGCCACACTGCAGGCCTGACAGTCCGTCCCAGCGCCCCCACCACAGTACTTGTCGCAACACACACCATCGACGCAGAACCCACTCTCGCACTCATTCCACAGCGAACAGGGGTTGCCAGTCGGCAAGAGGTCCGACACCAGCCGGGCCCGGATGCGTGGGAACAATCGATAGTCGCTGTAGGCGACCAGGAACCGCCCCGGCTCGGAGGAAGCCGCCGCGATGCGCCCCGCGCCCAAGGGCGCGTTGTCGGTGATGAGGAACGAAGTTGCATCCACCGGCACGACCTCCGGCGTGAACCGGCGCCCGTGAAGCATGACCTCCGAGTAGCTCACGTAGTCCCGATTCCACACGAGCAGATATCGCATCCCATCGAAAGCCAGGGTCGACTGGAGCGGGTGGACCGGCGCGGAGGCCAGGGGAATCCTCGCCGGTGTGAGCGCCACGCCATCCGACGCTCTCACCCGACGCCCCTGAATCGTTCCGTCCGCGAAGCGCTGGTCCTCCCAGGCCACCAGGTAATGGCTCCCGTCGAACGCCACGGTGGGAGACACCTCGCCCCAGGTGTCCGTCGCCACCGCGATGCCAGACGCATCCAGCACCACGCCATCCGACGCACGCACCCGCGCGCCATAGACATCCGACAAGTTCGAGACGCGCCGGTCCTGCCAGACCACGAAGAACTGCTCACCCCCAGAGACCACCACCGGGCTCAACTGGTCCGCCGCCGCCGTGGACACCGCGATGCCCTGCGGATCCATGGCGACACCGTCCGAGGCGCGCACCCGCGCGGCATAAATGTCCGAATAGAGCCCTCCCGTGCGGAAGTCGGTCCACACCACCAGGTAGTAACCCCCGGCGAAGCTCACCAAGGGGGCCCGCTGGTCGCGCACCGCCGTGGAGATGGGAATCATCGTGCCGTCGAGCACCACCCCGTCCGACGCCCGCACTCGGACGCCGAAGATGTTGCTGCTGTCGGAGACGGTCTCAGACCGATGCTGGAAGACCACCAGGAACTGGCTCCCATCCGTCGCCACGCTCGGCAGCTCCTCCAGGCGCGCGGAGGTCGCGATGAGCAATGGCGGGTCATCGAGCACCACCCCATCCGACGCCCTCACCCGAGCGCCCAGGATATCGGAGACATTGCTCCGCGCGCGATTGTCCTGCCACACCACCAGGTACGTGCCATTCGCATAGGCCGTCGCGGGCGCCTGCTCCGCGCTCACGTCCGCGGAGAGCATCTGCTCGGCACTCAGCATCCCCCCGAACACGTCCAACAGCGCGCCGGAGACCACGCTGTGAGACGTGGGACGGGTCTCATTCCACGCGACGAAAAAGGTCCCTCCCCTGCCGCTGGCCAGGGCAGGCATCTTCTCCTGGTCACTCACCGACGAGGGCTGTCCCACGGTCCGCGAGCCTCCCACCACTCCGTCGCGGCCCACCCTCGCGACATGGATGTCCGTGACGTTGCTGGACACCGTGTGCTGCCACGCCACGAGGAAGCCATACTCGGCCGAGGCGACCGTCCCTCCTTCCTGCCGGTTCGCCGCCGTCGAGATGGCCAGTCCCGTCGGGTCCAGGACCGTCCCGTCCGGGCGCACGCGCGCGGCGAAGATGTCCGGGTTGCTGGAGCCGTTGCGGAAGTCCGTCCAGACCACCAGGAACAGCTCCCCGTCGAAGGCGAGGTTCCCTTGGGCCTGGATGTTCGCGGACGTGGAGATGATGAAGCCGCTGTTGCCATCCAGCACCGCCATGTCCGACGCACGGACCCGCGTGCCACGGAGGTCGCCGTTGGTGAAGGTGACCAGGTAATGGCCCTGGGCGTACGCCACCTGGGGCAGCCAGTGGTTGGTGGCGTTGTATCCCCCCGCGATGAACCGACCTCCCACATCGAGAATCGCGCCATCCGAGGCCCTCACCCGCGTGCCACGGACATCCGGGGTGTTGTACATGCGCCGGTCGTCCTCCCAGACCACCAGGTAGTCCGTACCGTTCGAGGCGATGGCGGGCCGGCGCTCGTCTCCCACGGACGCGGAGAGAATCAGGTGCATCGGGTCGAGCAGCCGTCCATCCGCTCCCCGCACACGCGCCCCCTTCAGGTCCGAATAGGGCCCGGTCGTCGAGCTGACCTGGGAGTCCTCCCACGCCAGCAGGAAGTCATTCCCGTTGGAGGCGACAGCGACGAAGCGCTGGTCTCCCGTCCCCAGCGCCAGCGCGAGGCTCCCCACGTCCAGCACCTGTCCATCCGATGCGCGCACCCGGGCGAACAGCAGCTCGTCCTGGGTGAAGATGCGGTTCTGCCAGGCCACCAGGTAGACGCCCCCGCCAAAGGCCACCGCGGACTCCGTGTTCGACAGCGCGTTGGGCACCGGCAGCGGAACATCCAGGTCGATTTCCGGAGACACCACGGGGTCCAGCACCGCCGGCCACGCCGAGCCCTCCAGCACCCGCGCCGGCACCCGCATCACCAACGCCCTGGCCTCGCGCACCGTCTCGACGTCCGTCCTGCGACCCGCCGCGTCCACCCACGTCGCACGGCCATAGCGCGCGCCCAGCCGCGTCACCGGGTCCACGAAGTGGTGCCCGTGCTCCGTCACGCCCGCGTACTCCAGGCCCTCCACGGCCACGCGGATCTCCAGGTCGCCCGTGCCCTCGGGCTGGGTCGCCCACTCCCAGCGCTGCTCCACGCCGACGTCGCCGTTCTCCAGCACCTCCACCACCGGCCCGCGCGCCAACGCCAGCGCGCCATCCTTCCGGACCGAGGCCTCCAAGCCCTCCAGCAGCGACCGTCCACCGCGCGACACCTCCACCGTGCGCACCCTCAACGGCGCGCTGGTGACAGGCCGTGCCGTCACCTTGCCCGGCGCACGCGAGGCGTCAGCGGGCGACGCGACACCTTCCACCAGATGACGAGGCACGAGCACCAGGGAGCCATCAGGCTCCACGCTCAGGGAATAGGTGTCCTGGTCCCCCGAGAAGGCCCCCGTCTTCCCGGCACGGAACGCGCGCTCCGCCCGGCGAACCACCGCCTGGACGTCCAGGGGAGGCGAGACGGCCGCGGTCGAAGGCGGCGGCGACTCCGAAGCCAGGGGCGGGTCGGACTGCCTGCAAGCGGACATGCTCAGCCACACGGCGAGCAGGGCCCCACCTCCCAGCGTGAAGAGCCGGGAGGGAACGACGGACGAAGAGTGCATGAAGAGTGTTTCCTGTACGGCCCCGCCGTTGAGCCTACCGCATCCCCGGGACGCCCCACGAGCCACGCCGGGGGTGGGTTGCCCCCGTCCCAGGGGCCCCGGGATGACCCCATCCAACCCACGCAAAACGGGTCGGCCCGTGGTAGACGGGCGGCCATGCCCAAGATCCGCAAAGTGCTCGTCGCCAATCGCGGCGAGATCGCCATCCGGGTGATGCGCACCTGCAAGGAACTCGGCATCGCCACCGTGGCGGTGTACTCGGAAGCAGACCGCTCCGCCCTGCATGTCCGCACCGCGGACCAGGCCTTCTTCGTCGGGCCGCCGCCCTCCCGCGAGAGCTACCTGGTCCAGCAGCGCATCCTCGACGCCGCCAAGGCCTCCGGCGCGGACGCCATCCACCCCGGCTATGGCTTCCTCTCCGAGAACGCCTCCTTCGTGCGCGCCTGCGAGGCCGCCGGCATCACCTTCATCGGCCCGCCCGCCGCCGCCATGGACGCCATGGGCGAGAAGACCCGCGCCCGCGCGAACATGATGAAGGTCGGCGTGCCCGTCGTCCCCGGCACCACCGAGCCCATCGCCACCGAGGCCGAGGCCCGCGAGTACGCGCAGAAGATTGGCTTCCCCATCATGCTCAAGGCCGCCGGCGGCGGTGGTGGCAAGGGCATGCGCCGCGTGGAAGGCATGGGCGACTTCGAGTCCGCGTGGCGCTCCGCCAAGAGCGAGGCGCTCAACTCCTTCGGCAACGACGCCGTCTACATCGAGAAGTATCTCGAGAAGCCACACCACGTCGAAATCCAGGTGTTCGCCGACACGCACGGCAACGTCATCCACCTGAACGAGCGCGAGTGCTCGGCGCAGCGCCGGCACCAGAAAGTCGTGGAGGAGACGCCCAGCCCCATCCTGACGCCGGAGCTTCGCGCGCAGATGGGTGAGGTCGCGGTGAAGGCGGCCAAGGCCGTCAACTACGTGGGCGCCGGCACGGTGGAGTTCCTGGTCGACGTGCACCGCAACTTCTACTTCCTGGAGATGAACACCCGCCTCCAGGTGGAGCACCCGGTGACGGAGTGGGTGACGGGGCTGGACCTCGTCGCGCTGCAAATCAAGGTCGCCGAGGGCGAGAAGCTGCCGCTGCTGGAGGCGCCCACGCCGCGCGGCCACTCGATTGAGGTGCGCGTGTACGCGGAGGACCCGTCGCGCAACTTCATGCCCAGCCCGGGAAAAATCACGTACCTGCGCGTGCCGGGCGGCCCCAACGTCCGCGACGACTCGGGCGTGTTCCCCGGCTACACGGTGCCCAACTTCTATGACCCGATGATTTCCAAGCTGTCCGTGTGGGCTCCCACGCGGCGCGAGGCGATTGCCCGGGCCCAGCGCGCGCTGTCCGAGTACGTGGTGAAGGGCATCACCACCAACATCCGCTACCTGCGCGCGATTCTGGCGCACCCCGAGTTCATCGAGGGCGACTACGACACGGGCTTCCTCGGCCGCGAGCACACCACGCTGCAAGGCGTGGAGGACCCGAAGCTGAGCGAGATGGCCCTGCTGGCCAGCGCGGTGTACGCGCACCAGCGCGACACGAAGCGCGCCAAGAAGATGCCCGGTGGCAAGGCGGACGCGGCCGACGCGAGCAGTGGACGCATCAGCCCGTGGCGCCTGGCGCTGCGCTCCCGCCGCCGGTAACCCCACCTCCGAGTTCACGAGACTTCCATGCGCTATTTCACGAAGCAGCAGGGGCAGAAGGAAGCGGTGCCGGTGGACCTGGAGGCCCTGGGGGGCGACAGGTACAAGCTGACCGTCAACGGCGTCACCTACCAGGTGGACGCGCTGGCGCTCGAGCACGGCACCATGAGCATGCTGGTGGACGGCCAGTCCTACAGCGCCGAGTTCGAGGAGAGCGGCGACGAGGTCGGCGTGCTCCTGCGCGGCCAGGTCAGCCGCTTCGACGTGGCGGACGAGCGCCGGCTGCGGCTGCGCGCGGGCACCGCCGCCTTCTCCGTGGAGGGCAAGCAGCTCGTCACCGCGCCCATGCCCGGCAAGGTGGTGAAGGTGCTGGTGAAGGTGGGCGACGAGGTGAAGGAAGGCCAGGGCCTGGTGGTGGTGGAGGCCATGAAGATGGAGAACGAGCTCAAGAGCCCCAAGGCGGGCAAGGTGACCGAGCTGTTCGCCAAGGAAGGCACCACCGTGGAGAACAACGCCAGGCTGGTCATCGTCGAGTAGCGGCCTTCGTCGGGAGCGGCGCGCCTGTTGCTCGCGCGCCGCCCCCAGGCACCCAGGCCTCAGCGGTAGTAGGGCGACAGCGCCGCGGTGATGCGGGCAATCAAGTCCGCGGTCTGCAGGCGGTCATCCGCGCCCAGGGACGGAAGCTGCGCGGTGAGCGTGTCCCGAGCCGACGCCAGCGTGGAGTACGAAGCCAGCGTCTGCTGCGCCTTCAGGATGTCCACCATCGTCCTGCGCGCCGCGTAGCCACGCACCCCATCCGTGTTCAGCAGAATCGCCTGCACGTCCGTGAGCACCGCGGACAGCAGCGCCGTGGCGTTGGACGGGTTCGCGGAGAACACGCCCCGCTCCGCCGCCGGGTCCAGATACAGCCGGGACAGGAGCCGACGCGCGAGGTCATCCGCGCGCTGCGCATGGAGCGCGGGCGCCCCCGGCGGCACCACCAGCGGAGGCCGCACCGTCTGCAGCGCGAGCTGGTACGCGAGCAACTGCGTCGACGCGCTCCCCGCCCGGACGAACTGGAACACCGAGTTGGCGTTCGTGTTGAAGAGGTACGCCAGCCGCGGGTACGTCGCCGGAGAGGCGGCCATCAACTGCGCCAGCGCCTGGTGCAGGGCGGGCACGTAGAACTTCGTCAGCGGCTCGTCGAAGCGGTCATACCGGTTGCACGTCGGGTCGACGCGCGTGTCCGGGTCCGTGCAGAAGGGATACGTGGGCAGGTCCGGTGACAGGCCATAGAGGTAGCGCACCGCCTGCACGTCATACGGCCCCGGCATGTCGCCGTACACGTTGTCCAGGTCCGAGGTGTAGTCCATCACCGAGCTGGAGCGCCGTCCCGTGGCGCTGCCGTCATAGATGTTGGAGCCCGCGAAGTTGTGGCGCAGGCCCAGCGTGTGGCCAATCTCGTGCAGCACCAGTTGGGTGAGGTGCGCCTCCACCTTCTGCTTCTTGGTGAGCGGCGTGCCCGGCGGCGCCAGTCCGGCGGTCTCGGTGCTGGCCACCCGGGCCTCCTTGCGCATATCGCACAGCGCCTGTCCGCCCATGCCGGACCACGTGAGGCGCAGCGGGTGCACGGGCCGCTCGGCGGCGAGCGCGTCCACGTCCCCCTCGAAGTCCAGGTGCGCCGTCTCCAGCCAGATGTTGCTCATGTAGACGCTGGCGCCCCGCACCTCGCCGGTGTTCGGATTGGAGCGCCAGTTGGCGAAGGCGAACGGCGTCCACGGGTCCGGGTCGAAGATGAGGTAGTTCTCGTCGTCGTCGCCGAAGTCGCG
This sequence comes from Myxococcus qinghaiensis, assembly GCF_024198215.1. Taxonomy (GTDB): domain Bacteria; phylum Myxococcota; class Myxococcia; order Myxococcales; family Myxococcaceae; genus Myxococcus; species Myxococcus qinghaiensis. The sequence goes on along the minus strand of NZ_JAKCFA010000004.1, from coordinate 3,102 downwards.
CGAGCCGTCCGCCACCACCGCCTCCAGCGCCTTGAAGCCGAAGGCCGTGTTCCAGTTTTCAATGCCCCGCTTCACCGCGCCCACCACGTCGTACTCCTGGAAGCGCGGGTCATTCTGCACGGTGTGGATGCTGGAGGTGATGTTCCAGCGGATGGGCGTCATGCCCGGGTAGATGGCCCACTTGGAGGCCACCTGCTCCGTGTAGCTGCCCGTGTTCGGAATCAGCTTCTCCTCGCTCAGGAAGTAGTGCTCCACGTCCGGCGGCGGCGTGGGCACATAGCCCGGGCTCTCCTTGTAGCGCCGCAGCGCCACGCTCAGCGTGCCCGACGTGCGGAACGGGTTCTCCTCCAGGAAGAGGGGGGCCAGGTCATCGGGCAGGTTCGAGTAGCCGGTGAAGACCTGCTCGAAGGTGACGCCGTCGGCGATGGGCCGCAGCCGCTGCGCGAAGCTCAGCTCCACCTGGAAGTGGGCCTGCAACAGGCTCGCGTTCAAATCCCCCATCACCCCGAAGCGGTTGAACCCCGCTGTCGGGTCGATGAGCACGTACTTGTCCGAGCTCCGCCGCCGGTTGAACGGCGCATGGTCCGTGACGATGGGGTACGCCTCCACCAGGACCTGTGGCTCGAACACGTCGCTGATGACCTTGCGGTCATCCACGTCCAGGACGAACAGCTTCCCGTTCTGCTCCTTGAAGCTCACCACCCGCGTGCCCAGCGAGCTGGCCGCGTTGTAGTAGACGCCCCCCGGGTGGTTCTGCGTGAGGTACGCGGACAGGAACCACCGCTGCCCCAGCTCGCTCTTGCGGATGGCCAGGTAGAAGCTCGTCCCCGAGTCCTCCACCACGCCCTCCAGCTTCTGCTCCGCCTGGCGCTTCACCTCCGCGCTCACCGTCCGGGGCACCGCGACGAAGGCCCCGTCCAGCTCCTCCGCCGCCCCCTCCTCGGGAGGGTCCACCTCGACGGCGGGTGCCCCTCCGGTGTCACCACAGCCCGGCCCCCACAACAGCGTCAGCAACAGGGCCCCCAGCAGCGAGCCCCTCGGCAAGACCTTCCGTTCGCGCATCGTGCATCTCCGGTTCCAGGTTCCAGGGCGCGTGGAACACACACGCCCTGTCCGGAGAACGACGCCCCCTCTCCAACTTCCCGGCCAGCCCACCCCGCCCCTGGATACCCCTCACCGGACAACCATCTCCCCCACCCCATCGACAAGAACCGGAACGCGACCTTGCGACAAATGAATCCCAGTCACTTTTGTATCTTGGAAACCCCTGACTCGACCCATCTGGAGGGACTGATGTCGCCGGAGCGCGGCTGACGAACTGGGGTGGCCTGGAGGCGGGACTCGAGGAGCAGGCCCATCGCCTGCCCGCTTTAATCACTCCCGTACACTCGCAGTACGAACGGCGCTCCAGTCCCCGTCCTGGTTTGTTTGCACGCAAACCACATGGCAGAGTGGAGCGTCATGAAGTCACTTCGTCGGAGAGTCCTGCTCGCGGCCCTGGGCACGGCGCTGTCGGCGTGCGCGTCACGGCCCGCGCCCCCGGTTCAGCACTACACGTTGGGAATGTCCCGCGCGGACTACCGCGACTATGGCGGCGCCAAGTCCGACCCGTGTGACGCCGAGCAGCGCTGGCTGAATGACGAGCTGACGGCGGTCAACGGCCTGTTGGCGCGCTTCATCAACGGGACGGAGCAGCTCTCCAATCCACGGGCGCTGGAGCACGCGCAGCAGGTGGAGCTCTTGAAGGAGGCCCAGGCCTCGCTGCCCAAGGTGCTGGACGTCCACGAGGGAAACCTCCGGGGCCTGGCGCGCTGTGGCTTCAAGGACAAGGGCGCCTTCCCGGAGATTTCGCGCCGGGGTCAGGAGCTGCTGAAGGAGGCGCGGACGCGGCTGTCCGAGTCCGACGCGGTGCTCGCGGCCGCGGCCGTGCGGGCGGCCCAGGAGAAGTGGAAGGAAGAGACGCCCCAGCGCGAGAGCACCGCGCGCGGCACGTGGTGCACGGCCAACCCCAAGGTGGGCGAGGCGACGGTGTTCTACGCGCGCCAGGGCCTGGCGGGCGACACCACGTGGCACTTCTGCGACGGGGCCCGCGTGGAGCAGCGCGCCGGCGCGGAGCCAACCTTCGTGGAGCCGGAGGACCTCAACCGCAAGGACCGACGGAAGGTCCAACCGCCCCGCTACCTGGAAGCCGCCGCCCACTTCCCCGCCGAGGAAATCGACCGGCCGCCGGATGGAACCGCCCCGAAGAGCGCCTCACCGGCGCCGTGACGTTCTAGAGTCCTGGACTCCACCGGGCGCCCCGCAACCCAGGTCGCCCCCCTCCCCAGGGCTCGCCGTCATGCGACACGCCGCCACCGTCGCCTTCGCGCTCCTCTTCTGTCTGCCCGCGCTCGCCGCGAAGCGCCAGGGCACTTGCGAGGTCCGGGTGATGGGAGGCGTGCAGATGGCCTTCACGGGCCAGGGAGGGACCCAGTCCGCCACCTCGGACCACTGGGTGTCGCCGGAGGAGCTGAGTCAGCTCCTCGCGAAGGTCGCCAGCAAGTCCAAGAAGGACCCCAACAAGACTCAGGCCGCCCTGGCGAAGCAGGCGGCGCGCGGCGCGGGCCTGGTGGGTCCCCTGTCCCTGCACTGCATCAGCGCCTCGGACGGCGCGCTGGGCAGCCTCAGCATCCTCCCCGGGACGAACACGAAGGAGAGCATCCCCTTCAAGCCGGGCACGTACTCGCTCGTCACCTTCGAGGAGAAGCGCGGCCAGCTTCCCGTGGCGCTGCGCCTCAAGGGCATCAACTACATGCTCACCGAGCCGGGCGTGCTGGTGCTCACCCGCTTCGACAGCACCGGCGTCGCGGGCACCTTCACCTTCAACGCCCGGACGCACGAATCGGCGAACAAGCCCGGCGTCACCGTCCGCAACATCCGCGTCGCGGGCAGCTTCGACATCCCCTGCGGCATGAAGACGCGCGTCTGTCGCTAGGCGCAATGCTGATCAGTTAGGTAGCCCTTGCATGGGGCTACCAAGCTGGTTGAGGGTGTGGCGATCTCGCTCTTGGAGATCGCTACATGGGGCTGGCTCAGGCCGTCCAGGGCGCCGCGTTGGTGGCT
>NZ_JAKCFA010000039.1 GCF_024198215.1 Myxococcus qinghaiensis | reverse complement strand
CCTTCTCCACCACCTCGGTCTCCTCAACCCGAGCCTCTTTCACCACCGGATTCATCGTCCCTGCCTGGCTCGCCCTGCACACTAAACTGCTGGGTACGAACTGTCTCACTCACGTTGGCAGAGAGGGGAGCCTGGACGACACACACGAGGTGTTCTTCAACCCCTTCCTGGACGGTGACAGACCGGATTTCATCGTTCTCAAGAAGGGCTGCGGCGCCGCAATCATCGAGGTCAAGGATTGGAACCTCGTGCATTACCGAATCGACAGGAACAACAAGTGGCGTTACGGGGACGCGCACAAGATGTCCCCGCAGCAGCAGGCGTTCCAATACAAGAGCAATTTTTTTCAACCTGCACCTTCCGGTGCTCGGCCTGAAAAATATCATTAATCGCCACTTCTATGGCGTGATTACGCCAAGCGTCTACTTCCACAAAGCTACGCAGGCCGAACTCGCAAAGGTCTACGAACCGGCCATTCGAGAGCTGACAGCCAGCAGAAACGCGTTGAACCACGACCGCGCGAACGTCACCCAATCTACCTACGAGGAGAGGTTCGAACGTCTGTCCCGCCAACTGCAAAACCTGGATCGTGATCTGAACATGTCCTGGACCAGAGACAGGTTGCCGGCCAAGATCCGCAAGCTCTCCTCGATGAAGCCAAACAAACTCTTCACCGACGACATCTACGAGGAGTTCAAGCGAAGGTTGGCGCCGCCTAGTCACGTGCTGCGGCAGGGAAAGCCGGTGCGGTTCGACACGAAGCAGCGCGCCCTGACCATAAGCACCCCGGGGCTTTCGAAGATCAAGGGCGTGGCCGGATGTGGCAAGACATCAATCCTGGCCCAACGGGCCATCAGCGCCCGCGCTCGCCATGGTGGGGAGGTCCTGATCCTCGCCTTCAACATCACGTTGCGTCACTTCATCCGCGACACAATCAGCCTCCAGCAGGGAAAAGCCGCCGACAACGGCTTCGGTATCACCCACTTCCACGCATTCCTCAAGTCCAGCCTGGACGAGGTGGGGATCGACTGGAACGAGCGGCCTGATCTGGACCGACACAACGTCCAAGGGATGGACGTACTCGCCCGGGCTCTCGGCTCCGGCTCCGTTCGTAAGTTCAAGACAATCCTCATCGACGAGGCACAGGACTTCCATCCGGAGTGGATCAAGCTCATCCACGATAAGTTCCTGGACGAAACCGATGGCGAAATGGTGCTCTTCGCGGACCAAAATCAGAACATCTACAAGCGAGACGGCAGCCTTCGCGAACCGCCCACGGCCAGGGGATTCGGGCGTTGGAAGAAGCTGACCAAGTCGTACCGCTGCGGCATGGATACACGCCTCGTCGAGTTGTTCAAGCGCTTTCAGGCTCAATATCTTGCTTCAACGAACCCAGACGCCGAGATCTTTGATTCTGCTCCTGCTCAAGCAAGCATGAGCCTCGATCTGCTGTCCTACGAGAGCTACGGCGCAGGCTACGACGCGAAGCACGTGTGTCGCAGAATCCGCGACTACATAAAGCAGCGCAGCCTCCCCCCCAACGACGTGTCCATCATCTGCTCGAAGGTCGACTACCTCATCCCGATCAACGAAGAACTGATGAGCGAAGAGAAGACGAAGGTGATGTTCGAAACAAAGGCCGAACTCGACGCGCTATCCCCGCTGCTCACGGAGAAGGAGGGGCAGGAGTTGATCGAGAGACTCCGCAGATGCAAGAAGATGATCTTCGCGCAGAACTCCGGGCTGATCAAGCTCTCCACCACCCACAGCTTCAAGGGGCACGAGTCCGAGACCATCTTTTGCATCCTGACACCCGACGACACCGCGACGATGGTCTATACGGGGATTACCCGGGCGCAGAAAAACCTCGTCATCTTCGACGTGGAGGGTGGCAGGTACGAGTCGTTCTTCCAGACGCACATCGCTTCTCCCGGCGGCACGCCGTCTCCCTTGACCTATCGTTTGCCGGAACGCGGGTGAGCACCTCCCGACGGCCCCGAGTCGTTGCTCGCATCCGAAGCCATTGGTGTCCGGCGATCGATGCGCGGCCCACGAGGGCACTTCCCCTGGGCAGAGCCCATCCGCCTCCGGTTTAGCCGCCGCTCCCGAGAGACGCATCACGCGTCCGTCGCTCGCGCTCGCTGCGCTGCTGGCGTGAGCGGGCTGGCCCGGGTGAAGGCAGCAAGTACGAAGCGACCTTAGGACGCCCAGCAGGTTCGATCGGGCAGTTCGCCTTTTCGCCAATGGCTTCGAACCTTGTGTGCAGCTCGCTCGAACAAGCCCTTGGATTTTGAATCCGCCGGATGCGCCGAGAGCAGATCGACTTGACCAGTGGCCTTGCTGATGACGAGCCGTCCCTCGGCAATTTCATCAAGGCCGAATGCGTACTCTGCCGTTTCGGCATTTTCCGAGTTCTTCCGAATCGGGATGTATACGGCCATGCGCTCACTCCAAACCTGAGAAGTACCCGGTTCGATTTGCGGCATTGAAATTGGAGAGCGGGGGCTTCTCTTTGAGTCAAGGCCGCAGGAGCCACGACAGGGCGAGCCCCAGGTAGGTTCCCAGCGCAAAGCCCATCAGTCCCGTGGTGATGCCGGAGACCATCAGCTCGCGGTTGCGCAGGGCTCGGGCGACAGGGGCGATGAAGGCAGGGCCGAAGATGGTGGCCGTGGAGGTAATCAGCACCGTGTCGGCGTCGATGCGGAACAGCGCCGCCAGACCGAAATGCAGGACGATGGCCAGCACCATCACGCTGGCGCAGAAGACGAAGACAGACAGCCCCGCGCTTCCCAACTGGCTCGCATCCGCCAGGGTTCCCACCGCCACGCAGAAGACGAGCAGCGCGTAGTCCCCCAGCGCGTAGCTCCCAGGCAGGGAACGGACGGCTGGGATGAAGGACGCCGCCAGCGACAGCGTGGTGATGAGCAGCAGCACCACCGTCGCCTCCAGTCGACCTGCGAGGCCCAGGCTCGCCCCAGCGGACACGCCGCAGATGGCGACGGCGAGTATCAGTGACAGGGTCAGACCTCGCGCGAACCGCCATGAGAAACGCTCCTGTCCCGTCCCCTCCTCCGCGCTTGCTGCATCCCAAGCCGTCGGATTCGGGAACGGGGGCAGAAAGGCCAGCGCGATGCGCTGCGCCACCGTCACCAGCACGAGCAGGTAGGCCGCTCCCGCGACGATGTCCGCCGTGTTGAGGAGCACGAAGGTCTCCTCTCTCACCTGGAGGGCCGAGCCCACGGCGTTCATGTTGGCAGTGCCTCCGACGTACACGCCCACCAACATGCCGGCCATCTTCCACCACTCGTCCATCCGCCCCGAGAAGGCGAGCCCCACCACGGTGGCACTCACGAGAGCGGACACACACGCTAGGACGAAGGACAACAGCGTCGTCCGCGCGAGCCGCGTCCAGCGGGGCACGTCCGTCGAAAACAACAGGAGAGGAATCGCCAGCGGCACCGCCGCCTCGCTCACCGAGAGACTCACGCCCGTCTGGAGCGACAACCCCGGCGCGTTCCCCAAGAGGATGCCCGCCGCGTAGCACATCACCACGGGCCCCACCCACGCCACGGGCCTGAGGACTCGCGCTCCCAACAACACGAGCCCCGGCAGCCCCACCACGACGAGCACCTGGATGAGCGCGCTCATCGGACAGCGCCCGCGAACGTGACGGACCGCGCACCCCAGCCGAACCGGGGCAAGGCCACCGCGCGAATCTGGATGAGCGCACTCATCCGTAGATGGAGTCCATGAACTGGCGGATGAAGTCCGCGGCCTCACGCCGGTCCGGAATCGCGCCCAGCATGCCGTACATCGCCGCGCTTCCCTCGGGCGCCGGCTCCCCACGAGCCAGACTCCCGGCACACTCACGCAAGTCCGAGAGGAACGGATCCACCACCTTCTCATGCGCGGGCGTCACCATCAGGTGCAGCGCGGGCGGCCCCATCTGCCGGTCCAACTTCCACCCTCGCGCCTCCATCGCATCCCCCAACGCGTACACATCCAACGTGTCCGACGCGAAGGCGAAGACACTCAGCTTTGGCTCACCCACCAGCTTCAAGCCAGGAATCGCGGTGATTCCCTCACGCAGCGCCCGAGCCGTCGCGAGCACCGTCCCAGCGAGCCGCAGATACCCCTCCTCGCCCAGGTACTTCAGGATGGCCCAGGCCGCCGCGATGGCCCCACCCGGCCGGGTCCCCGCCATCGACGGCGACGCGTAGATGCCGCCACACCAATCCGCGTACGTGAAGAACTGGTACCGACGCAGCTCCGGCGTGCGGTACAGCACCAACGACGCCCCCTTCGCCGCATAGCCATACTTGTGCAGGTCCGCCGACAGGCTCGTGACACCCGGCACCGCGAAGTCGAAGTCAGGCACGTCATGCCCCAGCTTCCGTGCGAACGGCAGCAGGAAGCCCCCCAGACACGCGTCCACATGAAAGAGCACACCGTGCTCCTGAGCGAGCGCCGCCAGCTCCGCAATCGGATCCACCAATCCGTGCGGATACGCCGGAGCAGAGCCAACAACGAGCACCGTGTTCGCCGTCAGCGCGGCCCGCGTCGCCACCACATCCGCGCGAAAGTCCGGCCCCAGCGGCACATTGACGGGCTTCACCCCGAAGTAGTGCGCGGCCTTCTGGAAGGCCGGATGCACGGACGCGGGCAGCACCATCTCCGGCGCCGTGATTCCCCGCTCCTCCCGAGCGAAGTCCCGAGCCGTCTTCACCGCCATCAAAATGGACTCCGTCCCTCCCGACGTCAGCGTCCCCACGACGGTGTCCCCGTGGAACAGCTCCGCGCCCGTGGCCACCACCTCCGACTCGAAGCGCGCGAGACTCGGGAACGCCAACGGACTCAAGCCATTCTCGGACATGAACTCCGCATAGGCGTCCGCGAGCAACCGACGGACATCATCCCCTGCGTGGTAGACGAGGCTCCACGTCTTGCCCTCCTTCCAGCGCGCATCATCGGCGCGCAGCTCGCGCATCTGGTCGAGGACGTCCTTATGACTCATTCCATGGGGGGCCAGTCGAGGCGAAGCGGTCATGGTGTTCTCCGGGGTTCAACGCGCATCGAAGTACACACCGCGAACCCAGCGGGCACCTGTGAACGAGGTGCGAGCGTGAAGCATTCGCCAGTTGTCATAGAGGAGGAAGTCACCGGCCTGGAGCCGGAAGCGGAACTGGTGGCGCTCGTCCCGGACCAGCGTCGCGAAGCGGTTGTACGCGCGGTACCACGCCTCCATCCGAGCGAACGGCACCCGGTGCGGCGCGAGCGTGAAGTAGCTGTACCTGATGCGAAAGCCCCCAGGCGCGTCGAAGTCGAGCACCGGTGACACCAACACCCGCTCGAACGCCGCCTGCTTGCGATGGAACGTCACCGGCACCGTGCGCAGCAACTCGAATGCCTGCTCGTCCTGGTCCGCCAGGTAACGCGCCGCCGCGAGCCCATCCACCACGCTGTTGTCCCCGCCCGTCTCCGCGGGCCGCTGGCAATGCAGCAACTGGTAGCGCGGCGGCCGCTCCAGGAAGGGCTGGTCCGTGTGCAACTGCACCGCGCTGTCCGTGTAGCCCAGCTGGTCCGTGTTCCGGTTCGTCGTGTTGTCGGTGCGCAGGTCCTCGATGCGACCGAAGTGCGTCTCGATGACGGAGAGGCCCGCGCCGCCGAAGAGGTCGATGAGCGCCTCCGTATTCGCTCCGAAGCCCCGGACGATGACCGCCCCGGACGCCTCCAGTCGATTCAGGGCAAACGGAACGAGCGGCTCACGCACCCGCGAGGCCTCCACCGTGAGCAGCCCGCTGTCCGAGGGCGGCGGCGGCACCGCGACGCGGTCGGCCGCATAGGCATTCGCCCGCAGCCAATCCGCCGCATACCGACTCACCCGCCCGTCGGCATGGTCCCCCCAATCGATATCGAGGGCGGCGGCATCCTCAGTGACTCGCAGTCCACGAGGCCGCAGCTCCAGCGGAAGCTCCGAGGAACAGACGATGCGCTCACGGGTGAGCGGATGCCTATCCAGCTCCGAGTTGTGCCGAAGCCAGAACCAGTGGAAGTCCGCCTGCCGGGGAGCACCTTCGCCAGCGAAGTGGACGCGCAGGAAGTCGTCATGCGGCTCGAAGCGGGTGATGGACATGCGGAAACTCCGGCGTTGGGACGCGAGGCCACGCACGCGACGAGGTCAGGACCTCATCGGAGGGACGCGGAACACCACCGGAACGACGAGCCAGAGACCGGGAGTCTGGAGCTCAACGGGATGAAACCGGTGGGACAGCGGATGAGCGAAGCGGCTCGACTAACAACACGCGCCACGGCAACAGCGGCCAGTGGCGGTCGTCAGGAAGCTCGCGTTCGAGAGCATCATCGTGGCGTCACGCTAGCTGGCGCCCTCCGCGGGCGTCAATGCCACCGGATGACATCGGCCACTCAAAACATGTGGTTGAAGTCGAGATAGAAGGCGGACGTGCCATCGCGAGGACTCACGCCGTAGTCCGCGCGGACGATGAAGGCGTTGTCCCATGCCGCTCGCAGGCCCCCACCTCCCGCGTACCGGAACAACCCCTTGTCCCGAAAGCGAAGGTCCGTCCACACCTGTCCCGCATCGAAGAAGGCCACCAGCGTGAGCTCCAGTCGCTGCTCCCACGGCCGCACGTCGAGGAAGCGCCAGCGCAGCTCGCCGTTGCCTACCGTCTTCACCTCGCCCTGCAGGCGGTTCTTCAGCAGCCCTCGCGCGGTGAACAGGCCGCCCACGCCGCCCCAGCCATCGCGCCACTCCACTCCGCCAAAGCCGCTGAGCAGGTAGAAGGGCACATCCCCTCCAAGCACGTCGGCCATCAGGCGCAACGCGGCCACCAATCGCTCATGTCCCAGGGGGTGGTAGAAACGCAGGTTCGCCGTGGAGCCCCAGTAGCTGAACGAGCTGCCCGTCGCCCCCACCGCGCCGCGTACCGCCAGCTCGTGGAACATGCCGCGCACGGGCGCGGGCTCGTTGTCACGCGAGTCCCACAAGAGCCCCGCCGTCACCTCCGCTGTCCGAAACGTCCTCTCCCCTCCTCCAGCCTCCAGCCCCGTCAACAGCCCCGCCCGAGCATCCTCCTCGAGCCGCGAGTCCCGCGACTGCCCCAGGTCCTTCGCGCTGTAGCGAGAGCGAATCCGCGTCAGGCGGAAGCGATAGCCCACCGACACCTGCAGCGGCCCTCGCAGGGTGCGCCGCGCGTTGAACACGACGCTCGGCAGCGTGCGCTGCTCGAAGCTGTAGTAGCGCAGGCCCCGGAAGGAGGGATTGCCCGCGCATACATCCCCCGAGTCCTCGAGCTGCTCCCGGTCATCACACCGGGCGAAGTCCGGCTCATATCCGGCGGCTGCGCCCTGGCCGAAGTAGGGCGAGAACCGCTCGTTGATGAAGCTCAGGTCCAACCCCAACCGCCAGTCCGAGTCGAAGAAGCGCGGCGCATCCATCATCAGCCGATGGGTGGCCACACCCCGCGTCGTCTGGAAGAACTGCGCGATGAGGGAGTGTCGATAAGGCCGGTACGTGCCATCTCCCGCATCCACCAGCAGGAGCCTCGCGCCGAAGCCGAACCCCTCGTCGCTGTTGAAGTTGAGCAGCGGCAGGCCCTGGACGCGCCACCCCGTGCGCGGCGGTGGCACCAGCGCATCAACGGGAGGCTCGTCCGCCCAGGCCGAAGTCGCCCCCATCAGGACGACCAGCACCACGCTCCACGCCAGGCGACACTGCGGCATGCGAAGCCTCCAGGCCCACGTTCGAGCCTGGAGACACCATAGCCTTCCCCGCACGGCGCATGACACTTCGCCCCGCGCGTGGGCCCGGTCTCACTCCAGCGGTCTGGACACGGCGTGCGCGGTGGCGGCCTCGGAGAAAGCTCCGCGGCTCGCCGCCAGCTCGCTCACAAGTTCTGGAGGTAGACGCCTGCGGACAGGCCCTGCTTGACGTTGCGGCTCACCTCGTCGGCGAGCACCTCGTCCTGGCCCGCCTCGAGCGCATCCAGCGTCAGGCGCACCACCTCGGCGGTGCTCGTCTTCGGCGCCGTGACTTTCTCCGCCATGTCGGTGTCCATGTAGCCGACGTGCAGGGCCACCACCTGCGTCTTCTGGGCGCCCAGCTCCTTGCGCAGCCCGTTGGTCAGCGCCCAGGCGGCGGCCTTCGAGGCGCTGTAGCTGGCCGAGCCTGGGAAGGCCACCCAACTGAGCACCGAGAGCACGTTGATGATGGCGCCGCCCCCGTTCTTCGCCAGCACGGGCGCGAAGGCACCGCTCGTCGCCAGGGGGCCCAGGTAGTTCGTCTCCAGCTCGGCGCGCGCGGCGGCCAGCGCGTCCGCCCCCAAGAGGCTCGTGCCCTTCAGGATGCCCGCGTTGTTGATGAGCAGCGTCACGTCGCCCGCCTCGCGGACCAGCGCCTCCAACTGCTCGGGGCGGGTGACGTCCAGGCGGACCGGCACCACGCCTGGAATCGTCACGCTCGAGGGTTCCCGCGCCGCCGCGTACACCTTGCGAGCCCCCCGCTCCAACAAGGCCTTCGCGAAGGCGAGCCCCAACCCACGATTGGCACCAGTGACCAGGGCGACAGCATTCTTGACCTGCATGACTCGACTCCGGCGTGACGAGGCGGACGGAAAATTCCGGGCGACCCCATTGATGAACGTCAAATGGACGGCAGGCGGGCTCCCGAGAGCTCCCTGTCCACCATATGACGACCATAATATGGAGCAATTCAAGCTTCATCGAAAAGCGACATCGGTGGAGGACCGGGCCGTCCGAGCCCCGCACCCCCCGTCGCTCGCCTGACAGGGCGAGTCCTCCCTGACGCTGCCACGGTCCGCGGGCGCTGACGCGTCCGACTGAAGCCTGACACGTCAGCGATTACCCAGCGACGACGCCCTGGGGCCTCTCCCAAATCCATTCGCCTGACGCGTCAAGGCCGCATCCCCTGCCCCGCATGTCCTTGAAGACAGACACCCAGGGCCGGGAAAGCCCTTGGTATACCAATTGCTGTGGACCGGGCCGACGCAAGGCGAATCCCACCCTCCCCCATGAGGCAGACATGTCACGAGTCAACCCACCAGCGATGGACACCGGAATGGACGATGGGCTCCAGCTCGACGTGGCCATCATCGGCGCCGGAGTCTCCGGCCTCTATACGGGCTGGAGGCTGCTCGTGGGAGACCTGGCCCCCGAGGGCACCCGTCCCGAGACGGTCCACATCTTCGAGCTGAGCGAGCGCCTGGGGGGCCGCATCGAATCCGTCTTCCTCCCTGGCATCTCCCTGGCCGCGGAGATTGGCGGCATGCGCTATCTGCAATCGCATGAGATTGTGAACTCGCTCATCACGAAGGTCTTCACGCAGGAGGTGACGCCTGTCGACTTCCCCCTGGGCGACGACAGCAATCACTACCGCTACCTGCGCGGGCAGCGCTTCAAGGCCAACGAATGGGAGAACGCCCAGGACGACCGCCGCACGTACAAGACGCGCTACTTCCTGCCCGACGCGGTGGTGGGCTTCACCTCGGACCAGCTCTTCAACAAGATCATCTACGACGTGCTCATGGCGGACCCGTGGTTCCGGGAGCGCTATCCCGGCAAGGCCACCTTCACCGCGCCCTATGACTACGCCTTCACCCTGACGGCCCGCGAATGGGATGACGTCAAACCCAACCTGACCTATCACCAACCCGGTCCATACGACGGCCTGAAGGTCAATGACCTGGGCTTCTGGAACCTCATCAAGGACCAGGTGGGCCAGGAGGCCTACGAGTTCCTGTCCGTGGCCGGCGGGTACTACTCCAACACCATCAACTGGAACGCCGCGGAGGCCTTCCCCTACCTCGTGGGCGACTTCTCCAACGCGGAGGTGAAGTACCAGACGCTGGCGGGCGGCTATGACCAGGTCGGCAATGTCCTCGCGCAGCGCTTCCTGGCGCAGGACCCCAGCGGCAAGCGCGCCCATCTCTGGGGACAGAATGGCCTGCGGCGAATCGACCCGGCGCCGGGCGGCAGTCCTTACAAGTACATCCTCACGGTGGCCAATGCCCAGAGCGGCAAGAGCTGGACGGTGTACGCCAAGGCCGTCGTCCTCGCCATGCCCCGCCGCGCCCTGGAGCTGCTGGAGGTAGACCGCTTCTTCACCACGCCGGAGGTGAGCGAGCAGGTCCGGAAGAACCTCGACTCGGTCATCTCCGAGCCGTCGTTCAAGCTCCTGATGGGCTTCGAGTCTCCCTGGTGGCACGCGGAGTTCAACGCCCTGGCGGGTGAGTCCATCACCGACCTGCCGATGCGACAGTGCTACTACTTCGGCACCGACCCCGCGAACAGCCACTCCATCCTGCTGGCCAGCTACAACGACATGCGGACCACTCCCTTCTGGTCCGCGCTGATGGCCTCTCCCCACCGGAACCTGAAGCGTTTCAAGCCCCGGGCCACGCGACTGGCGTCCTCGGAGTCCCTGGCCCAGGTGGAGTCCCTCCAGGCCCCGGCGGTGATGGTCCAGGAGGCCGTCCACCAGCTCCGGGAGCTGCACGGCCCGGAGAACCCCGTCCCCGACCCGTACGTCTCCTACTTCCGCAACTGGACGGAGGACCCCTACGGCGGCGGCTACCATGCGTGGCAGGCCGGGGTGAGCGTGCGCGACGTGATGCCCTTCATGCGCCGCCCGGACCCCGCGGAGCGCCTGCACATCTGCGGCGAGGCGTACTCGGACCAGCAGGGCTGGGTGGAAGGCGCCTTCTGCGAGGCGGAGAAGATGCTCCAGGCGCACTTCGGGCTCGCGTGGCCCTCCTGGCTGGACAGCCAGTACTACCTCGGCTGGTAAAGCCAGACACCTTCGTCCCTCCAGAACGAAAGCAACGCAAACATGGACTCCTATGACGTGGTGGTCGTGGGCGCGGGCGCCATTGGCCTGTCCGCCGCATACTGGTGCTCGAAGGCCGGCAAGAAGGTCCTCCTCTTGGACCAGTTCGACTTCGACAACGACTTCTTCTCCTCCAAGGGAGAGTCCCGCTTCTTCCGGGTGATGTACTCCAATCCGCACCTGTCCCTGCTGGCGCAGTCCGCCTATCCGCTCTGGCGGGAGCTGGAGGACGACAGCGGCCTGGACGGCATCCTCAACGACACGTCCCTGCTGTTCTTCGGCCCGCCCAGCGGGGTGAACACCCCCGAGGGCGACCTCAAGGACTCCCAGGCCGTCCTCGAGGAGCAGGGACTGCCCTTCACCCGCCTCACCGCGGCGGACTTCCCGGAGCGCTACCCCGCGCTCAAGGGGCTGAGTGACGACGTCGTCGGCCTGGTGCAGCCCCAGGCGGGCGTCATCGCGGCGGACCGGGCCCTGCAGGCCCTGGCCCAGCTCTGTCGCAAGCAGGGCGTCACCATGATTCCCCGCCGGACGGTCAGCCGCATCCAGGACGCGCCGGGACAGGTCACCGTCACCACCGCGCAAGGGGACTACACCGGCAAGAAGCTCATCCTGGTGCCCTCCGCCTGGACGAACCCGGTGCTCGACAGCCTGAACGTCCAGTTGGAGCTGGAGATCTGGACCATGACGTATGCCTACTTCACGGTGGCCCAATCCCAGTACAACTACCCGCTCTGGTTCTACTTCGGCGCGCCCCAGTTCCCTGGCGATGACCAGACGACCTACTACGGCCTGCCCCCGCTCCTGACGCCCGGGCGCCTCAAGGTGGGCACGGACTTCACCTTCCAGAAGTCCCCGCTGCCGCCCACCTCGCCGCCCCAGGCGGACCCTCGGATGGTGGAGCTGCTCAACACCTTCATGCGGGCGCACTTCCAGGGACTTCAATCCCTGGCACAGGACGCCGTGGGCTGCCTCTACACGATGACCCCCGACTTGAACTTCGTCCTGGATGCCCTGCCCGGCCACCCGGACATCCTCCTGTTCACCGGTGACACGGGGCAGGCGTTCAAGTTCACCCCGCTGCTCGGGAAGATTCTCGCCGAGCTCGCGCTGACGGGCGTCACCCAGTTCAACATCCAGCCCTTCTCCATCCAGCGCCCCGGAATCCTGCGGCCCCGCTGAGCCCTCTCACCCCGTCTCAATCAGGAGTGGTCCATGCCGGATACTGAAAATACAGCCAACGTCCTCGTCGTCGTGGATGCGGAGAGCATCTACAATGCCTACCAGGGGCAGTTCAGCACGGACTCCAACAGGCCCGTGTCCCTGGGCGAGAGCACGCCCTACATCTACATGTTCGTCCGTCAGGACGAGGTGCTCTCCGGACAGGCCACGGATGACCTGGTCATCACCCTCAACACCAACAACAACATCCGCTGGCGCATCACCTCGCTGACCGGGAACACGCGCTTCAGCGTCGCGCTCAGCCAGTGCAACATCCTCCGGGGCGTGGAGCTCATCACCCAGCCTGGCCTCATCGAGCCCACGGTGACGGTGCCCCTCCCGTCGGTGAATGGCTCCCAGGTGACCATCAATCAGACGCAGACCTATACGGACGCCTATTTCCAGGCGACGGCGGTGAACCCCTCGCCGCCCAATGTCTCGTACCAGTTCTCGTTCGTCCTCGCGAACAACGACGGGAACATCCTGAGCTACTTCTCGTGGGATCCGCAGATCTCCATCACCTCATGACGTCACCGGCTGGCTTGCCGACGGTGTCTGGTTTCTTCCTTCAAAAGGATTGGATGCGATATGGGAACGGATAGCGGATTCATCGATGTGCTCACCGTGGTGGACGTGGACAAGGTCGTCGGCAAGTACGGCCCCAACGCGTCGCTCGACAACCCCGGGGTGGCCATCGCGGACTGTGTGTACATGCTCGTCCGGCGGGACTCGGCCGTGGGGGCGGAGGCGATACCGGAGCTGACGGTCGCCGCGAAGACCAGCGACAACCTCCGGTGGCGGCTGGCGTCGATGACGCTCAACACGCGCTACAGCGCCCTGCTCTACAAGATGAATGTCTCCGGAAACGCGCAGTGCATCACCCCGCCCCAGCCCCTGGTGTCCCACATCAAGGTGCCAGTCCCCGAGGTGTCGGGCGGGCAGAGCAGCGGCTTCAACGTGCAGCCCTACGTGGACTTCTTCTTCCAGTCCACCGCGATGCTGCCCACCGCCACGCTCCCCGGCGGGCGGGTGACCTACCAGCTCTATCTCCAGGTGACGGACAACCAGGGCAACAAGGTGGGCACCTACTCGTGGGACCCGTACATCACCATCACGTCATAGGCCGCGCTTCCCATTCACGAGGAGACCCATCATGAGTGACAAGAACCGGCCCTCGGGCCACACCGCGCTGCCTGGGAGCGGCTGTCCGTTCCACCGGGGCGCGGGAAACGCGATGCTGTCCAAGGCGCCCTCCGGCAACCTGGTGCGCCCCCACGGCGGCGTGGGCACGGCCGTCTCCAGCAAGTCCGCGCAGTCGCTGAGCGGAGACAACGGCCCCGTCTTCTCCGACTTCTTCCGCATGTTCCCGGACCTGGGCCCTTCCCTCTTCAACGTGGAGGACCTCCGGGCGCTCACCCTGCCTGGCGGTCCCATGGATGTGGCCAACCAGAGCCCGGGGCTCCCCCAGGACAACCCCACCATCCCCGCGGGCTACACGTTCCTGGGCCAGTTCCTGGACCATGACCTGACGTTCGACGTCTTTTCGAACATCAATGGTCGGGACACCCAACCCAACCAGACGCGGGATGCCATCACCCCCACCCTGGACCTGGGCAACATCTATGGCCGGGGGCCCGTGCAGGACGCCTTCCTCTTCGACCAGAAGGACGGCGCCACGCTGCTGTTCGGCCGGCCTGACAATCCGGACGGCGACGTGCTCCGCAACTCCCAGGGCACGGCCATCATCGGGGACCCGCGCAATGACGACAACATGTTCGTCGACCAGCTCCACCTGGCCGTCATCAAGTTCCACAACCAGGTGGTCAAGGACCTGTCGAGCCAGTTCTCCGGAGGGGCGCTCTTCACCGAGGCGTCGCAGCGCGTGCGCTGGCATTACCAGTGGATTGTCTACCACGACTTCGTGCGCCGCTTCGTCGGGGATGAGCTGTATGGGAAGCTGCTGAGCCAGGGCCCGCAGTACTTCCCGCCCAACCTCCAGGCGATTCCCATCGAGTTCTCCGCGGCCGCCTACCGCATGGGCCACGCGACGATTCGCGAGGTCTACCAGGTCAATGACAACTACAAGGACGCGCAGATTTTCGACCTGCACCAGCCCGGGACGTTCCTGAGCCCGGAGAAGCGCGTCGACTGGAAGTACTTCTTCAACACCGACTCCCGCGTCACGCCCCAGGGCGCCAAGCTGTTCGACACGCTGGTGGCGTCGGAGCTGCTTCAGCTGCCCGAGGCCCTCATCCCCGGCTTCGACCATCCCCAGTATCAGGGCAAGCCGGATCCGCTCTACCTGTCGCTGCCGGGCCGCAACCTGCTGCGCCAGAATGAGTTCACCCTGCCGGCGGGACAGACGGTCGCCAAGGCGCTGGGGACGACCCAGTACTCCAACTCCCAACTGGGCCTGCCGACGAGTTGGGGGAGCACGCTGGCGCCGCTCTGGTTCTACATCCTCAAGGAGGCGAAGCTCGCCAACCAGGGCCGCTTCCTCGGGCCCGTGGGCGGTCGCATCGTGGGTGAGACGTTCTTCAGCGTGCTCATCAACGACCCCCAGTCCTTCCTGCACAACAAGGGCTGGAAACCCACCTACGGCACGGGCGGCGACTTCACCATCGTCGACCTGCTGCGCATCGCGGACGCGTACAAGTCCTCCTGAGGTTCCCCCCGCGCATGACTGTCTCCGGGCTCTGCCTCGAGCCCGGAGACGCTCGCGCACCTGGAGGGCTACTTGCCCCAGCGGAGCAGCTTCGTGCGGGCCGTCTCGGAGAGCTGCGTCACGACGAACTGCTCCAGCAGCGAGGGGTCCGGCTCCTTGCGCACGGGGTCCACCATGAAGTCCCAGGTCTCGAAGTCGGTGGGGTCCTGGAAGAGAATCAACCCCACGCCCATGCGCTGCGCCTCCGAGGTGAGTCGGGAGATGTCCGAGTCATCGGGGTTGGGGGGCAGCTCCAGGAGCGCGAAGGCGTGGGTCGCCGTTCTCGCGTGCGCCGCGGCCTCGAAGATGCCGGTGATGTTGAACTCCCACTGCGGTTTGACTTCGAACGTCCAGATATCGAACGTGCGCCCGGGCCAGTGAGAGAATGTGCGCATGCTGATGGCGGTGATGTCCGGCCGGGTCCAGACGCCGCCTGTCTTCCTGGCGCCCTGGTTGGCCGTAATCTCGATGTGGACGTCGTGGAGCCCTCGCTCCTTGGTCCACTTCTCCTTCAGCACCGCCAGACAGGGGCCGTAGAGGTCCGCCTCGGTCCTGTCCAACAGGGAGGCGGCGGCCGCCGTTCCCGGGACGGGCCCCGTGAGGGTATTCGTCTCCGGAGGCTTGAACTCCTTGACCAGCACCACGCTGCCGCCGCGGCCCCTGCCCCGGAGAATCTGTCCCTCCTCGATGAGCTGCTCCCGCAGGCGCCAATACTCGGCATCCGACCACCCCAGTTCACTCATCAGACTGGTGTTGCCGGACGAGCCTCCATTCTGGGTCAGGACATCGAGGAACCTCTTCCGCTGGATGTCATCGATGGGGCGTCCGGCCATTGACAGTCCTCCGTGCGAACCTCGCACGGCAAGCCTATCAATTCCGCCACGAATGGGGGAATGGCCACGCAAGACAGGAGAGCCCCCTCGCGGAGGCTCCCCCAGCACTCGAAGAGCGCGCTTCTACCGCGACTCAGTGCGTCTCGACGTAGATCTGGTCGAGGGTCGGGCTGAGGCCCTGGTTCTGGACATACAGACGCGCGCCGGGCCAGGCGCAGTTCAGGCTCGTGGGATAGACCTGATTCGGCGCCAGCAGGATGGAGATGTTGTTCGCGCCACAGTACGCGTTGAAGCGCGTGGAGCGGGTGGCGGACATGTTACGCACATAGAACGGCGTCGTGCCGAACAGCCAGGTCGAGAAGTCACGCGTCTGACCGCCAGCGATGAACGCGCTCTCCACGGCCTGCGTTGCTTCACCCATCTCCGGGTTCTGAGCGGCCTCTTCGGGCGTGTACTCCCCACCGCAGCCCACCGCCATCAGAGACACCACTCCCATCACTCCCAACGTCTTGAACGACTTCATGACTTCCCCCTCATTGCGAGTTACCCCTGACTTGGGGCGGGCTCTGTGTATAAGTACTTCCACGCAGTGTAAATGGTGTATTCATGACACCGCATGGGTCTTGTTTGAGGGGATGGTTGTCATTGCCCGCGCTGTAACATGACTCGTTACTGTCGGGTGGCGGGCGACCCGGGCTCCGCTTCGAGCCCGGGGCCCTGGCTCACTCCGGCGGTCCGCGCCTGGGCGGTGGCTGGGTTTTCATGCGCTCGTACTCCTCATCCGTGAAGACACGGCTTCGCGTGAGGAAGCGCACGCCCAGGGGCGCCTCCAGGCTGAAGCCCGCGCCCCTTCCCGGCACCACGTCCAGCGTCAGGTGCGTGTGTTGCCAGACCTCGAACTGCGCGCCGCCGATGTAGACGGGGCAGCCTTCGACTTCGCCCAGGAAGACATCCCGCTGACCGACACGGAACTCCTTCGCCGGGTAGCACATGGGCGCGCTGCCGTCGCAGCAGCCGCCCGACTGGTGGAACATCAGCGGCCCGTTCGCGGCACGCAGGGAGCGGATGACGGCGGCGGCCTCGGGCGTCACCGCCACCCGGGCCACCTCCTGCTCCGGCGGCCCACCCGCGCCGGGCTCGGCACGGGTGTCACTCATCAGAAGAACCCCATCGCCTTCGGGCTGTAGCTGACGAGCAGGTTCTTGGTCTGCTGGTAGTGGTCCAGCATCTTCCGGTGCGTCTCGCGGCCGATGCCCGACTGCTTGTAGCCGCCGAACGCCGCGTGCGCCGGGTACAGGTGGTAGCAGTTGGTCCACACCCGGCCCGCTTCGATGGTGCGGCCCGCGCGGTACGCGGTGTTCGTGTCACGCGTCCACACCCCCGCGCCCAGGCCGTACAGCGTGTCATTGGCCATGCGCATCGCGTCGTCGAAGTCCTTGAACGTGGTGACGCTCACCACCGGCCCGAAGATCTCCTCCTGGAACACGCGCATCTTGTTGTTGCCCTGGAACACCGTCGGGGCCACGTAGTAGCCGCCCTTGAGGTCGCCCGGCAGGCTCACGCGCTCGCCGCCCGTGAGGACCTTGGCGCCCTCCTTCTTGCCGATGTCGATGTAGCCGAGAATCTTCTCGAGCTGGTCATTGGACGCCTGCGCACCCAGCGTCGTCTCCGTGTCCAGCGGGTTGCCCGGGCGAATCCGCTTCACACGCTCCAGCGCCCGCTCGATGAACTGGCCGTAGATGCGCTCGCCCACCAGCGCGCGGGACGGACACGTGCAGACCTCGCCCTGGTTCAGCGCGAACATGGCGAAGCCCTCCATCGCCTTGTCCAGGAAGTCGTCGTCGTGCGCCATGACGTCGTCGAAGAAGATGTTCGGGCTCTTGCCGCCCAGCTCCAGCGTCACGGGGATGAGGTTCTCGCTCGCGTACTGGAGGATGAGCCGGCCCGTCGTCGTCTCACCCGTGAAGGCGACCTTCGCCACGCGGGGGCTGCTGGCCAGCGGCTTGCCCGCCTCGACGCCAAAGCCGTTGACGATGTTGAGGACACCCTCGGGCAACAGGTCCTGGATGAGCTCGGCCAGGACGAGGATGCCCACGGGCGTCTGCTCCGCGGGCTTGAGCACCACGCAGTTGCCCGCCGCCAGCGCGGGCGCGACCTTCCACGCCGCCATCAGGATGGGGAAGTTCCACGGGATGATCTGCCCCACCACGCCCAAAGGCTCATGGAAGTGATAGGCGACGGTGTCGTGGTCCAGCTCGCCCACCGTGCCTTCCTGCGCGCGGATGCAGCCGGCGAAGTAGCGGAAGTGGTCGATGGCCAGCGGCAGGTCCGCCGCCAGCGTCTCGCGCACCGGCTTGCCGTTGTCCCACGCCTCGGCCACCGCGAGCATCTCGAGGTTCTGCTCCATCCGGTCGGCGATTTTCAGCAGGATGTTCGAGCGCGCGGTGGGCGACGTGCGGCCCCAGGAGACGCGCGCCGCGTGCGCCGCATCCAGCGCCAGGTCGATGTCCTCCGCCGTGGAGCGGGGAATCTCGCAGAAGACCTGTCCCGTCACGGGAGAGATGTTCTCGAAGTATTGCCCGCGCTTCGGCTCGACCCAGCGACCTCCGATGAAGTTCTGGTAGCGGGACTTGAACTTCACCTTCGAGCCGGGCTGATTGGGGGCGGCGTAGAGCATGAACGCTCTCCTTGCGGGTGGGGCTGCGGGTGGAAGCCCCGTCCGCCAGAGCAGCGCGCATGCCATTCCCCGCACCGACGACGTCGCGGCGCGTCGTGTCCCGCGATGCGACACCTTCGTCCGAACGCCTGGCGCACCTCGCGACAGTGTCGCGTCCGGTGTGCCACCGCCTGGATGAAATGTTCCGATGCGGGCGCGCGGTGCACGCGGTGCCCGGCCTCTCTCACAGCGGCCGAGCGGCCCGCGTCACGAGCGCGGAGGGAGCTTCAAGCCGAAGCGCTCCACCATCCGGTACAGCGTGCTCCGCGCAATCCCGAGCAGGCGCGCCGCGCGGGCCACGTTGCCACCGCTGCGCGACAGCGCCTCCAGGATGGCGTGGGCCTCCAGCTCTCGCAGGCCCGTGGCGCTGACGGGCTGCTCGACAGCGGGCGCGGGAGTCCGTCCCAGCTCGGGGGGAAGCGCCGCCACGCTCACCACGGACTCGCCGCCGGCTCGGACCAGGGCCAGGCGCAACACCGTCTTCAGCTCGCGCACGTTGCCCGGCCAGACATGGGCACGCAGTCGCGCCAGCGCCTCCGCGGACAGCGTGCTCGGGGGATGGCCTCCTTCGACGCACAGCTCGCTCAACAACGAGCGGGCCAGCTCCGGCAGGTCCACCCGCTCACGCAATGGCGGCAGCCGCAGCACCGCCCCCTGGAGGCGATAGTAGAGGTCGCTCCGGAAGGTGCCCTCGCGCACGGCCACTTCGAGGTCCCGACACGTGGCGCCGATGAGGCGGAAGCGCGAGTGCCTCACGCGCGACTCGCCCACGCGTGAGTAGCCGCCGTCCTCCAGCACGCGCAGCAGCATCACCTGAAGCGCCGCGGGCATCTCCGCGAGCTCATCCAGGAAGAGCGTGCCACCATCCGCCGCGGCCAGCTTCCCGTCCGCCCCGGCCGAGCGCGCGCCCGTGAAGGAGCCCGGCGCATGGCCGAACAGCTCGCTCTCCAGCAGCGTGGCGGAGAGCGCGCCGCAGTTGACGGCGACGAAGGGACCGGACGCCACCGCGCTCGCGTCATGCACCGCGCGCGCGAGCAGCTCCTTGCCCGTGCCCGTCTCCGAGAGGAGCAACACCGGCAGCATCGTCGGCGCGAAGCGCGCGGCCTCACGCAGCGTCGCGCGATGCTCGGAGTCACTTCCCTTCAGCCGGGCCCAGGCGCCTTCGTCGGGGGTGACCTCCGCCACCGCGGGCCGCACCCGCGCCGTGACATGTGTCGCGCGTGGCTCCAGCCGCACCAGCACCGCCAGCGCCGAGTCACCCTCCCCCACGGCCTCCGCATGCACCCGCCACGTCGCGCCCGACGCCTGATGCCGCGCCTCCAGCGCATGGCCGCGCAGCGCCGCGTCCTTCAAGGCCCGCCAGGACAAGCCGAGCACGCGCCCCGGCGCGATGTCCTCCCGCGAGGACTCCATGCCGAGCAGCGAGCGCGCCGCCCCGTTGAGGCGCCGCACGCGTCCCGGCGGCTCGATGAGCAGCACGGGGCCGTCCTCGCGCGACAGGCGAGCCTCCAGACCTCCTCGGGCCGCCGCCGCCACGCTCGCCCAGGCCACCTCGCGCAGCCGCGCCTCCGCCGAGTGCGCGATGCTCGCCACCGCCACCAGCACCAGCGGGTCCGCGCCGCTCGCCGGGCCCGTGATGTCCAGCACGCCGATGACTTCGCCGAACGGGTCTCTCACCGGCGCGGCGTAGCAGACGAGCCCATGGTGCCGCTGCGCGTAGTGCGCCGGCCCCACCACGGCCACGGCCGAGGACTCCACCAGCGCGGTGCCAATCGCATTGGTGCCTCGCGACACCTCATCCCAGCAGGCGCCGGCCACCAGTCGGACGTAGTCCGCGTGGTCCCTGAAGTCGCCCCCCGAGCTGCGCGTGGCGAGGATGACGCCTTCCCGGTCCGCCAGCAGCGCCACCCGCCCCGAAGGCATGGGCGCGGCGGCGAGCAGGTCGAGGATGTCACGGACCTCGTGCCACACCGGCTCCAGGCGGGCGCGACGCTCGATGAGCGCGACACCGGCGACGCTGGGGCCCTCGTCCGGCAGGCCGGTGCTCGGAGCGCCGAGCGCCCGCGAGCGCTGCCACCGCGACAGGATGGGCGGGGCCTCTGGAACCGAGGCCACCTCCCCGTCGAGCGCGCCGACGAGAAACTGCTCCCACAGGTGCGCGGAGGCGCTGAGCGTGAGCGTTCCCATGGGACGTGATTATTCGGCCAGTCCCCACGCCGACGGCAACCCGTGGCCTCCCCGAAACGCGACTGCCGAACCAACGCAGTGCGGCGTCCAGGGAGGCCAGAGGCCTGTCACCTGACTACTTGTCGGTGGCGTCCTCAATCTTGTCACCCGCCTCCTCGGCGGCGTCCTCGACCTTGTCGCCGACCTTCTCGGCGGCGTCCTCGGTCTTGTCCGCGGCGCGCTCCGCGTCATCCTTCGCGCTCTCACGGGTGTTGCGGTGGCAACCCACTCCGAACGTCATGGACCCGACCACCAGGGCCAGCAGAATCTTCGCCTGCACCGTCAGCTCCTCGCGTGACGACACCGGGCATTTCGCCCCGGTGTCGCATTGTGCGCGGAAAGCTAGTCACGACCCGCCGGCTGCCAAGTGCTCACCCCCGAGCTTTTCGCCGGGCTCACGGGCTCAGAAGACGCAATAGCCATTGGAGCCGCAGGTGCCCTGCTGGCCCTCGCAGACGCAGTTCCAGTCGCCGCCACAGCGGTAGCCCGTGCACAACCCAGGGCCCCCACCGCCGCCACCGCCACCGCCGCCCGGCTCCGGGTAGGTGTACTCGCAATAGAAGTTGACGCAGACGGCGGTGGCCGCCTCGGGGCAGTTGGCCTCGCAAGTCCAGTCCGCTCCGCACCGGGCCCGCCCACAGGTGAGCAGCGAGGCCTCACTGCTGGAGTCCTCGCGAGAGACCAGCTCCTCCTCCGACGAGGACTCCGCGAACGCGGGCAGCGCGGTGAGCGCGAAGGTGAGCACCACGGCCAGGCTCCAGGGATACGACACGCGACGCGAAGTCATAGCGGCTCCTCCAGGTGACCCGCCCGGGCTTCAGTCCAGGGCCCGTACGGGGAGTGCGAGACTAGCACTCCTGGAAAGAGCCGTTCGCACAGGCCTTCACCCGCGCCTGGATTCCGCCGTCAGGGGGAGGTGGCCTTGACGGTGCCCGGCGCGTCGGGCCCGGGCTTCAGGGTCTTCGCGTCGAGCACCTCGCTGTCCGACGGCTTGGGAACGCAGCGCACCTCGCCGTCCCGCTCGCGGACGCGGGGGTCCCTGGCGGCCACCAGGATGACCCGCTCGCCTTCGGGGCCCACCCGGGAGAACACCTGCTGCGCCTCCAACAGGGCGTGGAGCGAGGGCTTCGCGAACAGCTTGCGCGTGAGCTGCTCGGGGGGAATGCCCGCGTCGACCAACTCCCGGACCTCGTCACACAATCTGTGAGAAGTGCGCACGCCCTCCATCTCGAACTGGGGCCATGAGCTGCGCACCAGCCGCGCGCGCCCCGACATCAGCCAGCCCACGTGGTGCCCGACTCCCACCGAGGCCATCGTCGCGGCGAAGAGCAGGACGCCCACGAGCAGCAGCGACACGCTCCAGCGCGGGCGCCACGTGGAGGCCTCTGGCGCCTGCGCATGCAGCTGACGCCACAGCCACCGGAGGAACAGGTGGGAGCCTGTGCCGAGCACCGCCGCGACGACGAGGAACTCGACGATGGCGCCCCACCGGAGCGTCACCTCCGGCACCACCTGCTTGAGGAAGGACAGCCAACCGAAGGCGAGCAGGAACGGCACGCTCATGACCCAGACCTGCCCCATGCAGAGGAAGATCATCATCACGAAGACGCTGACCAGGACGACCACGCCCTTCTTGCCCGACGTCACGGCGCGCCCTCCGCCACGAGCGCGCGGTGGATGTCCTCGACGGGGAGCCGCCGGAGGTCGCCATCGGTGAAGAGCACCCAGCGCTCACGTCCGAAGAGGCCCGGCTCGTACGCCAGTGGCGCCGCGGGGGCGTCCGCCTTCTGTCCGCCGATGTAGATGAAGTGCAGGCCGGAGTCCCCGAGCACCTTCCAGCGCGCGGCGGGAAGCTCGGTGCCCAGGTCGTTCTGGGGGAAGTCACCGCCATGCTCGGCAGCATGGGCCCACAGCGCCACTCGCAGCTCATCCAGCCGCTGCCGCCGCGCCTGGACCAGCAGGTCCGCGTCCGAGGGAGGCGGCGCGGGGATGACCTGGTACGTGACGCCCTTCTTCTCCCACGCACCCGGCGTCATCAGCTCACGGCCACCGGCGATCATCGACAGGACCAACTGGAGGCCCAGCCCCAGCAGGAACACCAGCGCGAGCGACGCCCGGTAGCTCAAGCGGGGCAGCCGGGGCACGTCCCGCCGCAGCCAGTTCCACAGCCCCCAGACGCCCAGCGACACGAGCAGGAAGATGGCGATGAAGAAGGAGATGGCCTCCAACCGCTGCTCGGCGATCTCCGTGAGCATGAAGCTGGGCATTCCGGCCAGGGCCACGGCCGGCGTCAGCAGCAGGG
This sequence comes from Myxococcus qinghaiensis, assembly GCF_024198215.1. Lineage (GTDB taxonomy): Bacteria > Myxococcota > Myxococcia > Myxococcales > Myxococcaceae > Myxococcus > Myxococcus qinghaiensis. Next base: position 45,609 of record NZ_JAKCFA010000039.1, on the reverse strand, counting down.
CTGAGAGGAGGAGTTTTTTCACGCGCACGCCGGGCAGTCTGCCTTGCCTGGGTGACAGGAAGTCAACCAGGGGGCCGGTCACGCCGAGCGACCAGGCATCCCAGGGCATCGCCCCCGAGGGTCTCTGCGTTCAAGGAGAAGGCACATCCTGAGGCAAGACGGATATCCACCATGGAGGGCCGACGATGCGCACCTGGAAGAGAACCTGGCGCTGGCTGCGCCTGGGTGGCGTGAGCGCGGGCGCGCTGCTGGCTTCACTGGGCTGCGCGACGGGGCCCGAGGAGTTCGGTCCCCAGGTGAAGTCGAACGCGACGACGCTCGGCAGCAACATCTCCATCTTCCGCGATGTGATGGCGCCACATGGCGAGTGGCTCCAGCTGCCCGAAGTCGGCTGGGTGTGGCGCCCCGACGCGAAGGTCGTGGGCCTGGACTTCGTGCCCTACGCCACCTCCGGCCAGTGGGTATTCAGCGACTGGGGCTGGACGTTCCAGAGCGACTGGGACTGGGGCTGGGCCCCCTTCCACTTCGGCAGGTGGTTCGTCGCTCCCTCGGAGGGCTGGGTGTGGTGGCCCGACGACGAGTGGGCCCCTTCATGGGTCGACTGGCGCTGGGGAGAGGGCCTCGTCGGCTGGCAGCCCATGCCCCTGCCCGGAATGAATGTCCGCAGGCCGTGGACCTTCGTCGCCACCAGCGACCTGGTGCAACCCGATGTCAGCCGCTACCTGGTTCCACCTGACCAGGAGGCCGCGCTGGTGGGGAAGACGCAGCCGGTGGGCGAGCGCGTGACGGGACGCACGGGCCAGTGGAACGTGGGCCCCGCGCCCGACGAGGTCGCGAGCGCCACCGGAGCACCCGTGCCTCGCACCGGGCCCATCGCGCCGCCCACGGGGCAGCCGCCCATCGCGGGGCCCCACGCCGCCGCGCGGTGACGCGCACGCCAACGCCAGGCACGACCTGGGGTTGGCGCGCGAGCGTCAGCCGAGACTCGACCACCCTGGCCTGCTCACGACACCGCGTGCCCCTCGGAGGAGACAGCGCTCCGGGCGGGCGCGTCGGCCCGGGCCTCCCAGGTGCGCACGCTGGCGTCGCGATAGCGCACCATCCGCCCGAGAGCGGGCTCCCACAGGTTCAACCGCAGGCAGTGGGCGATGTCGCGCGGGCTCAGCGTCGTGACGTGCGGGTGCTGCAGCTCGGGGATGGCCGCCATCGCCTCGGGGAGTCGGTAGAACGGGATGCGCGGGTTGAGGTGGTGCACGTGGTGGTAGCCGATGTTGCCGGTGAACCACGCCATCACCTTGCCGCAGCGCAGGTAGCTGGAGGCCTCCAGCGCGGCATCCGCGTGGGTCCACTGATGCTCCGGCAGGATGCGGACCTCGTCGAAGTTGTGCTGCGAGTAGAACAGGTACGTGCCCAGGGCGTACGCGAGGAACAGCGGGCCCACGAAGGCGAACAGGTACACGGCGGGGCCGAAGAAGACCCAGAGCGCCACGGACAGGGCCACGTGCACGCCGAGCGCGAGCCCGGACGTCCAGTAGCGCTTCGGGTCCTTCACGAAGGGCACCAGGCACAGGCTGATGAGGAACGCGGTGACGTAGCCGAACAGGATGGTCACCGGGTGGCGCTCCACCACGTAGCCCAGCCGCTGCCAGCCGGAGGCGTTGCGCCACTGCTCGGTGGTCCACGTGGCGAACGTGCCCGCCGAGTCCGCGGCGATGCGCGCCGTGTTGGCGTGGTGGTGGTTGTGCGTGTCGTTCCAGATGCGCGCGGGAGTGAGCGTCAGGATGCCCTGCACGTGGAAGACGACCTTCGCCCAGCGCGACGAGGGCAGGAGCGCGCCGTGCATGGCGTCATGGAAGAGGATGAACGCGCGGATGAGGACGAGCGCCTCCAGCACGCCGCCCACGACGCGCAGGGGCCACCAGGGCGCGGCCACCGCCAGCGTCACGGCCGCCGCGAGCGCGGCATAGGTGGCCACCAGGTTCCAGCTCGAGCGCGCGACGTCCTGCAGGGCGAAGGGGCGCGTCCGGGCAATGAGCTCCTTGCTCGACGGCGGCGGTGCGGCTCGTTCCATTGAGAGGGGCTCCTACAAACGTGGGGTGTGTCCGGCCCTGTGCCGGAGATGAGGAGCCAGCGTTGTCCCATCGCCATGTCACGCGCGGGTCAGCCGTTGGAACGACGCGGGGCCGCGACGGCGATGACGCGGTTCGCCGTGTGCAATGGCTTGCACGCTCGCGCCTCCCTCCTCCCCGGGCGACCTGGAGGCACGGCGCCTGGCCCCCCGGTGGGTTTGGGTAGAATCAGGGGCCGGTGGCTGTTAGGTCGAAACGTTCTCCAAGGAGCAACCGTGTTCCGCATCGAAACCGACCGGGACCTCATCCAGTCCTTCCGCCCGAGAGACCGCCGCGTCATCGAGATGCCGCCGGGCCTCACCTTCCCCTTGTTCGTGCGTGACTACGTGGCCTGGACGGAGACGTCCGGCTTGCGCGTGTACCTCATCTTCTCCGCGCCCGGCAGCCACCAGCCCATCGGCATCATCTTCCGGCGTGACAGGGGTGGCCCCGACGTCGCCCGCATGTGCGAGTGGTGCCACGACTACGGCTCGTCGCAGGCGGTGGACCTGCTCACCACCGACGTGAACAGCAAGGTTCGCGTGGGCATCAGCCTCTGCGTCGACCTGCGCTGCAAGGAGAAGCTGGAGGACGCGGCCAACCGCGCCGGCAGGCACACCCTGGAGGCGTTGGAGCAGCTCCGCGCCCGCATGTACCGCTTCGCGAACGAGGCGCTCGGCATCGAGGCCAGGCCCTCCGCGCCCGCCGCCTGGTGACGACTACCCGACGGAGGCGGTGGCACGCTGCACCTGCGTCACGCCGGGCAGCATGGGCGCGGGGTTGAGGGCCTGCACCAGCAGGGACCTCAGCGCCTCGCCCAGGTCGTCCACCACGCTCAGCGCGCCCGCGGGTGCGCCCTGGAGCACCGCGGGGACTTCGGCGCCCACGACGACAATGGGCATCCGCGCCTCCCACGCCAGGTAGTGCGCCAGCCTCACCGCCGGCTCGGACACGTCCAGCAGCAGCGCCCCCACCGCGCCCGCGCTGAAGGGACGCCACAGGGGCCGGGCCGCTTCGGCCGGGGGCAGCGTGCAGAAGTCCAGCCGCAGCACCTCGCTCAGCACCAGCCGCCCCAGCGTCCCGAAGCCGCTCTTCACCGCGGTGGGCTCCGCCGACAGCGCCTCCAGGCCGGGCACGCGCGCCATCACCCGACGCGCCGCGGACGCGCCGCTGCCGCACACGAAAATCTTGGCGGTGGCCACCCGCGACGGCGCCTTCGTGCGGAGGATTCGGCCTCGCAGCGCGTGCACCTCCGCCGCGCCCAGCAGTTCGTTGGCGTTGGCGTCCGTGCCATTCACGTCCGCCGGCCTCGCCACCCCGCGCTGCATCAGCGTGGACAGCACGCCCAGCACTTCCAGGTCCGTGGCGGGCGCCAGGTCCAGCACCTCGCCCAGCGCGCGCGGCTGGCGCAAGAGGTCCATCACCTGCGCCGTCACCGGGTGCTGGTCCTGCTGGAAGTCCACGTCCAGCGCCAGCATCAGCCGCGTGTGGCGCGGCGGCAGGCCCGGCATCAGGCGATTGACCTCGTCCGACTGCCGCATGCCCTCCAGCAGCGCGTCGTCCATGGCGCGGTTGATGCGCGCCTTCGCCGCGCTGGCGCCCGGGGAGAACGTGAAGGTCCCATCGCCCCAGGCCAGCAGGCGGAACAGCGCCTTCTCGCCCTCCACCCGCCCCAGCTTCGAATTCACGGGGCGGCCCTCCACCACGTGGATTTCACCGCGCTCGTTGCCGCGCTCCAGCGAGAGCTTCCCGCTGCGCCGGTTCATCCCGAGCAGCTGCATCAGGTCCGGGATGCTGAGCTGACTGAGCGAGCCTTCGATTTCCTGCTGCTCGACCTTGAGGTCCTTGGCCGCCTCGTTGCGCCGGAAGATGTGCTCGATTCGGCTGAGCACCTCGTCCAGGTTGAAGGGCTTGCGCAGGTAGCCGTCCCGCAGGCCGCGATACCGGTCCCCGTCGAAGCTCGACGTGGTGAGCACCACCGGGATGTCTTCGGTGCGCGGGTTGGTGCGCAGAATCTGGATGAAGGTGCGCGCCTCCAGCAGCCGACAGTGCTCGTCGAACAGCGTGAGGTCCGGGTGGCGCAGCACCGCCACCTCCAGCGCCCGCGAGCCGTCCGGCGCGTAGTGCACCTGGTAGCCCTTGGTGCGCAGCGCGCGGGACAGCGCGCGCACGGACTCGAGGTCGGGGTCGGCGATGAGGATCTTCCGGACCTGGGCCACGCGTCACTCCACTTCGTGTCAGTAGGGCTGCAGGTCGTATTCGGCCTGCAGCTTGGAGATGAGCCCGTCCACCACGGCGGTGTCCGAGGTGTGGAAGCCCCACGTCGCGCCCCGCCCCCGCCGCTGGATGAGCGCGTAGGCGGCGCTCTCCGACAGCCAGAGGATGAACTCGTGCCGGGACACCCGCTCGTCGCCCTCCAGGAACACGGGCGTCAGCGCGGGATGCGACTCCAAATCGACCCGGCGGCCCAGCAGGTAGATGCGCGAGGACAGGTCCGGTGGCGCCGACTCCAGCCCGGCCGCTATCGGCAGGTCCGCGCGAATCTCCGGCCCGCCCACATACAGGAGGCCGCGCGTGCCCGGGTCTCGGGTCAGCTCGCGGGCAATCTCCGCCTGGAGTTCGTCGAAGAGGACGTCCGCCACCTTGCCTCGGCGGCTGGGCTCGGCGCGCTCGTCCACCGGCAGCCGGGGGCTGTTGGGCGTGCCCAGGAGCAGGTCCACCTCGTCCCAGAACGGCAGCCCGTCCAGCATCAGCCGCCGCTGGAGCGACGCGCGACGCTCGTCCATGCGGCGACGGCAGCGGTGCACCAGCTCGTCGAAGTCCTCGCCGTCCTTCGGGAAGGTGCTCGCACCGCCCACGAGGGCCAGCGGCAGGCGCGACTCCACGTCCTGGACTTCCGGCTCCTCGCGCACCGCCGCCACCGCGCGACGCACGAACATCATCGCGCCGAAGAAGTCCGTCTCCGGCAGCAACAGGTAGAACTCCTGGTCGCTCGCCTTCGCGATGACGTCCGAGTCGCGGATGATCTTGCTCAGCGCGCGGATGATGCCGCGCACCGCCTTCTTCGCGTCCGCCGCGCCCTGGCGCACGCGCACCAGGGGCAGGTTGTCGATGGAGAAGGTCAACAGCGAGAACGTCCGCCCGTACCGCCGCGCCTTGTAGATCTCCTTGGAGGCGTAGTCGGTGAAGTAGCTGAGGTTGTAGGCCGCCGTCTCGCGGTCTCTCAGGCCCAGGCGCTGGAGCGCCATCATCCGCCGGCCGTTCTTCACGCTCACGGCGGCGAAGTCCGCGAGCACGCGGGCGTCCCGCGAGTGCTCCGGCCGGAAGTCCCCGGTCAGCGGGTCCGAGAGCTGCGCGAGGCCGACGATTTCCCCGGAGACCATCAGCGGCACGTACAGCACCGCGGAGCGCTCATCGCGCGCGAACCACGGCTGCGCATCCCGCAGGCGCCCCGCCAATGGCCCCTCCGGGTTCATCTTCTCCGCGAGGAACTGCTTGTCGAGCAGCCCCCGGTACGCGCGCAGCACCAGGTCTCCCCGGTCGTCCAGCACCCACAGCGCGGCGCTCTGCGCGTCGCACACCGCGGACAGCTCCGAGATGATGCGCTCCTGCAGCCACTCCAAGTCCGATTGGGAGATGAGCTCCAGGCAGCGCTGGTGCAGGTTGTGGAAGCGGGCGAACTCGATGTTCTCGTCGCGCAGCTGGGTGCGCTCCCGGCGCAGGGCGGCGCGCTCCAGGGCGCGGTCCACCGCGAGCACCAGGTCCGTCTCCTCCACGGGCTTGGCCAGGCAGTCCGCCGCGCCCGAGCGCAGCGCCATCTCCGAGCCCTTCACGTCGGTGCGTTGGCTGACCAGGATGACTTCCTGGTCCGGGTCTCGTTCGCGAAGGCGCGCGGTGAGCGCGAAGCCGTCGACGCCCGGCATCACCACGTCGGTGATGACCAGGTCGAAGGGCGTGCGAGCCGCCTCCTCGAGCGCCAACGTGCCGTTCTCCACAGAGACCACACGGTGCCCATGACGGGACAGCATGTCGCTGGCGAGCTGGCGGAAGAACAGGTCGTCGTCGACGACGAGAATGGGACCGGCCACGCGCTGTCTGACCCGGGTGCGAAGGGGGAGGTCGGAGGTTACCGGCCCCCAGCAAGCGCGACAACGCCCTCGAAGACGAAGGCGACAGGTCCACGGAGGCGGATGTCGGACAGGTCGGCCGGCACGCGGATGCGCAGGTTGCCTCCTGGCAGGGTGACGCGCAGCCAGGTGTCCGAGGGCAGGCGACCCGCCAGCACCGCCGCCACCGCCGAGGCGCAGGCCCCCGTGCCGCACGCCTGGGTGAGCCCACAGCCCCGCTCCCAGACGACGACGGTGAGGCCGTCCTCCTCCACCCGGACGAACTCCACGTTGGTGCGGTCCTGGAACGAGGGGTGCCGCTCCAGCTCCGGCCCCAGTCGAGGCGCGTCCTCCAGCGGCTGGTCCAGGAGGACCAGGTGGGGATTGCCCATGCTCACCGCGGAGGCTCGAAGCTCGGGGCGCCCTGGCAGTGGAGCGTCCAGGAACGGCTTCCCGGTGACGCCCGATGGCAGGTTCGGGGCCACGAGCCGTGCTGGCCCCATGGAAATGTCCACCGCGACCACCCCGCCGTCGCCATAGCCGGGCATGCAGGTGAGCACTCCGGCGCCCGTCTCCACGTCGATGCGGCCCGGGTTTTCCCCGGACTGGTCGACCAGGTACTTCACGGCGCAGCGCAGGCCGTTGCCGCACATCTCCGCGATGCTGCCGTCGGCGTTGTGGACGACCATCCGGGCCAGGCCGTGCTCGGAGGGGAGCAGCGCGAGGACTCCGTCGGCGCCGATGCCGAGCCGGCGGTCGCACATCCAGCGGGACGTCGCCGCGTCGATGTCCACGCCGGACTGGCGACGGTCGAGCACGACGAAGTCGTTGCCCAGTCCCTGGTACTTGAAGATGCGTTCGCGAGCGTCCACGGACGCAATCCTAGCCCTGGTCCGTCACTCGCGCTCGTCCGCCTTCTTCGGAGGTGTCGGGTCGGGCATGTCGAGCGCCGGCACGGCGGTGCGCGGGGGTTTGGCCTGGGGGATGGTGGGGGTCCGGACGGGTGTGCCACCGGGAGGGGTCAGCGCCACGCCCGTGCGCCGGGACAGCTCGCTCTTCACGGCGTTGATTTCCGCGTTGGCGCGCTCGTAGATGTCCTGGACGGGGTTGCCGCCGGCGCGGGCCACCTGACGGCGCAGGGTGCCCAGCTCCGACTCCTGGGCCTGGAGCTTCTCCTGGAGCGAGTCCACCTCCGACTGGAGCTGCTCCAGCTCCGCGGCCATCTCCAGGACGGCGTCGGTCTGCGAGGCGGCCTTGAGCTCCTCGGTGGCCTTGAGCAGGTCGTTGCGCTCGGCCTCCAGGGAGGTGAGCCGGGCCTGCTGCTCCTTCACGAGCGGCTCCAGGCGCTCCCGCTCGAAGCGGTCCTTGAGGAGGTCCTGCTTTTCGGCCGTGAGGGCCTGGGCCTGTTCCTGGAGGCGCGTCAGCTCGGTGCGCAGCGTGGTGAGTCGGTCGGACGTGGTGCCGTCGCGCTGCGCGAGCTGGCGGCGGGCTTCCTCCAGCGCCTCGGAGGCACGGGTGCGCTCGGCGCGCTCGGCGTCGAGCAGGCGGACCGCGTCCGTGGAGGCGGTCTCCAGTGCGGTGATGCGGCCTTCCAGTCGGACGCGGGCGGCCCGGGCGACGGTGAGGTCCGATTGGAGACGCTCCCGTTCGGACTCGGCGCGAGTCAGGCGCTCCTGCACGGCATGGAGCGCGGTGGCGCTCGCCGTCGTGGAGGACTCCAGCTCGGACAGGCGGGCTTCGAGTTCGACGCGTCGGGCCTCGAAGTCGGTGGTGGCCTCGGCGAGCTTCGCGGTGTGCTCCTCACGCAAGGCCGCGGCGCGAGCCTGGAGCGAGGAGAGCTGGGCTTCCAGTTCGGCTCGACGGGTCTCGGTGTCGACGAGACGCAAGGACAGCGTGGACTGAGTCGCCCACTCCGCTTCGAGCCGGGACTCCAGCTCGGCGCTCTCCGTGCGCTGTTCCTCCAACCGAGCCACTGTCTCCGTGAGCCGCGCCTCCACTTGCGCTCGCTCGGCGCGCTGCGCTTCGAGCTGCGACGTGGTCTCCGTGAGGCGTGCATCCAGCGCGGACTGTTCCGCGCGGTGTGCCTGGAGCTGCGTGTCCGTCTCGGTGAGCCGTGCCTCCAGCGCGGCCAGGGCCGAGCGCTGTGCCTCGAATCGCTCCACGGTCTGCGTGAGCCGAGCCTCCAGCTCCCCCTTCTCCGCGCGGCTGGACTCCAGCTCGGTGCGCTGACGTTCGAGGTGCGCGGTGAGGTCGGCGAACCGGGCCTCCCAGTCCGCGCGGGCCTGTCCCAGCGCCTCCGTGGCCTCCCGCAGTCGTGCTTCCAGACTCGCGGAGCGCTCCTGTTCCGTGCGGGCCGTCTCGGTGATTCGCGCCAGCTCCGCGCGAGTGGTCTCCAACGCGGCGCGCTCGCTTTCGAGCGAGCTCTCCATCGCGGTGGCCTTGCCCGCGAAGCGCCGCGCCGTCTCCAGCTGCACCATGAGCAGCTCGGCGTTCTCGCGCTGGGCGACCAGTCGCTCCCTCGCGTCCACCAGCTCCGCATCGAGCCGGGAGAGGTGCATCCCCCGGTCGTGAAGCGCGGCCATGGCCCGCTGGAGTTCCATGCCCAGGCGCATCACTTCCTGCCGCGCCGCTGCCAGGTGCGTCAGCTCGCCGCGCAGGTCCAGGACTTCCTGGCGCGTGGTCTCCAGCGTGGCCTCGGTGGCTTCCTGCGTCCGCAGGCTCTCCCGAAGCTCTGTTTCACGTGCGGCAGCCTGGGCCTGAAGCTCTTGCAGAGCCCACTCGCGCTCGGAGAGCGTCGCGTCCACGGCGCGCTTCGCCAGCTCCGACTCGCTCAACGCCTGCTCCACGGACGCCAGTCGCGCTCCCATGGACTCCGCTTCGGACAGCCGTGCATCCAGGGTCGTCCGCAGCTCCCGCGCCGAATCCTCGGCCTGGGAGCGTTCGCCTTCCAGTCGCTCCACGCTGGCGCGCAGCGCCTGCTCGCGAGCCTCGGAGTCCTCGCGCAACTGAGTCAGGGCCTGCTCGCGGGCCGCCAGCTCGGCGCGAACCTGGGCCAGCGCCTCGCGTTCGGCCTGAAGGGCCGCTCGCGCTTCGGCATGCGTCTCCCGCTCACGGGCCAGCTCGGAGCGTGCCGCTTCCGCGCCCTGCTGCTCCGTCGCCAGCGCGGCTTCCGACGCAGCGCGGGCGGACGACTCGGAGGACAGCGCGTCACGGGCGCGCGTCAGCGACGACTCGACCTCCGCGCGGGCGGACGACTCGGAGGACAGCGCGTCGCGAGTGCGCGTCAGCGACGACTCGACCTCCGCGCGGGCGGCCTCTTCAGCGGACAGCGCCTCGCGAGCGCGAGCCAACGACGACTCGACCTCCGCGCGCGCGGTCTCTTCACGGGTCAGGGCTTCGCGAGTGCGAGCCAGTGACGACTCGACCTCCGCGCGCGCTGCTTCTTCTGTAGAGAGGGCCTCGCGAGTGCGAGCCAGTGACGACTCGACCTCCGCACGTGCCGTCTCTTCAGACGCCAGGGCTTCACGCGTGCGCGCCATCGAAGCTTCCGCCTCGGCGCGCGCGCGCTGCTCCCCTTCCAGCCGCTCGTGTACGCGAGCCAGGCCGGCCTCGCCGTCGCTGCGCTCCTGCCGCTCGGTCTCCAGCTCCGCGCGAGCCGCGCTCAGCGCCTCACGCTCCGCCGCCAACGCGGTCTCGACGCGAGCCCGACCTTCGAGCTCCGACTGGAATCGGGTGACGGTCTCGGACAGCTCGGCCGCCAGGGCTTCGCGCGCCTCACGCTCGGAAGCGAGAGACTGGCGCACCTCCGCCAGGGAGGCCTGGGCCTGGACTTCACCCTGCCCTCGGGACTCGCGCTCCGTGGCCAGTGCCTCGCGGGCCTCGGCGAGAGCCGCTTCAGCCCGTGCACGCTGCTCCGCTTCCGCCTGGAGTCGACGCTGGGTCTCCGACAGCGCCTCATCGGCGCGTGTCCGCTGCGCCTCGACGTCCTCGAGCCGTGCGCGAGCCTCGGTCAGCGAGGCTTCGACGCGAGCCTTTTCCTCGGTCTCCGTCAGCAGGCGGGCTTGGGCCTCGGCCACTGTCGCTTCGGCGAGTGAGCGCTGTTCGGCCTCACGCTGAAGCAGGGTTCGGGCCTCGGCGAGTTCGGCCTCGACGCGCGCCCGCTCCTCGCCATCCTCGTGACCACGGCTCCGGGCCGCGGCCAGCGCGGTCTCGACACGCGCCCTCGCCTCAGCCTCGGACTGGATCCTGGCCTGCGTCTCGGCCAGCGCCGCCGCGAAGCGCGCCCTCTCCTGGGTCTCGCCCTGAAGGAGTGTCTGAGTCTCGGCCAGCGAGGTCTCGACTCGCGCCCTCGTCTGGGTCTCGCCCTCAAGGAGCGTCTGGGCCTCGGCCAGCGCCGCCTCGACGCGCGCCTTCGCTTCGACCTCTGACTGGTTCCTGGCCTGAGCCTCGGCCAGCGCCGCCTCGACGCGCGCCTTGGCTTCCGACTCCGACTGGCCTCGAGCCCGAGCCTCGGCGAGCGCCGTCTCGACGAGCGCCTTCGCTTCGGCTTCCGACTCGATCCGAGCCTGGACCTCGGCGAGCGACGCGGAGACTCGCGCCTTCGCCTCGCGCTCTTCCTCAAGGCGAGCCTGTGCCTCGGCCAGCGTCGCTTCGACGCGCGCCTTCGCTTCCGCCTCTTCCTGAAGTCGGGCGGCGGCCTCGGCCAGTGCCGCCTCGAAGCGGGCCTGAGCCTCCGTCAGCGCCGCTTCGGAACGGCTCCGCCGCTCGGCCTCTGTCTGGAGGCGCGCCTGCGCTTCCGCCAGCGTCCCCTCGACATGGGTCCGCTGCTGGCCCTCGCCTTGAAGTTGTCCTCGCGCCTCCGCCAGCGCCTCCTCGGCGCGGGTGCGTCGCTGCAGCTCATCCTGGAGCTGGACCTGCACGTCCGCGAGCACCGCTTCCCAACGGGCCCGACGCTCCGTCTCCGCGTCCAGGGCCTCCTTCGACTGGTTGAGCGCCTGTCGTGCCTCGGCGAGTCCCGCCTGGGCCTCGGTGAGCGCCGCCTCCGCGGTCTCCCGGCGCGCCTGCTCCGTCTCCAGTTGCGCGCGCAGGGTCTCCAGCGCGGAGCCCGACCTCAGGCGACCATCGCGCTCGGACTCCAGCGTGGCCTGGACCTCCGCCAGCGAAGTCTCCAGCGCGGCGCGACGCTCCACCTCCGCGTCCACCGCCTCACGGGTCCGGGCCAGGGTCGCCTCGGCCTCGACGAGCCGCTGGGCCGCGCTCTCCAGCTTGCCGCGAGAGACGCGCAGCGCGTCCTCGACCGCCGCGCGCGACTCACGCTCCTGGTCCAGCTCTCCGCCCACGCGAGCGGCCAGGGCCGCCGTGGCGTCCCGCTCCTGGTGCGCCGTCTCCAGGTCCGACTGCACGGACTGAAGCGAGGCCGCCAGCTCCTCCGCGCGCTCAGCCTCCTCGCGGCGGGAGCGGCTCAACGTGGAGACCTCCGCCTCCAGCTCCACCACACGGCGGACCAGCGCCTGGCGCTCCTCCTCCAGCTCCAGCTTGCGCGCCTCCGTCTCCGCACGAATGGCGGCCTCGGTGCGAGCCTCGTCCGCGAGCGCCTCCGCGCGCACGCGCTCCGACTCCAGCACGCCCTCCAGCGCCGACAGCCGGGCCTGAAGTCCGGAGCGCTCCGTCTCCAGGACCCCCGTCAGCCCCGCCTCCACGCGAGCGCGCTCCTCCTCCAGCGCGGTGATGCGCTGCTCGGCCTCGTGGAGCGCTTCCTCCAGCTTCCGCGCGGTGGCGCGAGCGGAGGCCTCGCCCTGCGTCAGCGCCTCCAGTTCGGCCCGCAGTCGTGCTTCCCGCTCGCGCGCGGCGACGAGCTCCGTCTCCTGACCCCGTCCCTCCGCCTGGAGCGCCGCCAGCCGCTCCTCCGCGTCCCGTCGAGCCCCTTCGGCCGACGACACCCGCAGGGACGCCTCCGTCAGCTCGCGAGCCGCGCGCGCCAGCTCCGCTTCCCGCACGGACAGGGCCGCCACGGCATCGCGCGCGGCCTCCTCCGCCCGAGCCGTGCCGTCCTTCAGATGCTCCACCGCCGCCAGGGCCGCCGAGTACTGCTCGGCGATGCGCAGCTCCCGCTCCCGGGCCGCGTCCGCCGCGCGACGCCGGTCCTCGGACTGCTCCCCAGCGCGCTCCGCCAGGAGCCGGTCCTTCTCCCGGTCGATGCGCAGCGTGGTCAGCTCATCCTGAAGCTCACGCACCTGGGTATAGGTCTGCGTCAGCCGCTCCCGGGCCTCCTCCAAGGAGGTGGCCAGCTCCTCGCGGCGCGCGCGCTCCAGCCGGAGCGTCTCCTGCCCCGCGAGCACCTGGACTCCGGCCTCCGCCTGCGCGCGCTGCGCGGCCTCGACCTCCAGACGTTGAGCCGCCAGACGGCGGTCCGCATCCCCCAGCCGCTCGTGCGCGACCTGGAGCTCCAGCTCACGTCGGCGCAGCCGTCCCGCCAGGTCATCCCGCTCGCGCTGCGACTCCGGCGTGCCCCGCGCCTGCTCCAGCTGCGCGGTGAGCCGCGCCACCTCGTCCCGAGTCACCTCCAGCACGGGCTTGAGTGAAGCGACCTCCGCCTCGCGGTCCGTCAGCTCGGTGCGAAGCCGCGTCAGCGACTCCTTCAGCCGCGCGCTGCGCTCCTCCCAGGACTTCGCGCGCGCCACGACTTCGTCGAGCTTGCCCCGCGTGAAGGCCAGCGGCTCCGGCGGGAGCTGCACCCACGTGGGGTCCACCGAGCGCGCGGGCTCCTGCCCGGCGACGACCACGAAGTACGCCGCCTCGCCGTTCTCCACGAGCGAGCCGTCCACCTGGAGCCCCTCGCCCCGCTCGAAGGCGAGCTGGTACCCCAGCACCGGCGACTGCGTGGCCACCTCCACATGGGGGAAGTGCACGTTGAGCGCATCCAGCAGGAGCCCGTAGGTGGGCGGAACGTTCCCCTCTTCCGCTTCCACCAGCTGCGGCAGCGCCAGGCCCGCCACATTGCGCAGGCCGCCCACCAGGAAGCCCTGCTTCGCCACCAGCCGCGCCAGCTCAGCCAGGAGCTCCGGGGCCCGGACGTACGGCGCCAGGTCCGCCACGAGCACCACGTCGAAGCTGCCCGGCTCGAAGTCGTCGTAGATGTTGGCGCGGTAGCGCAGCGTGGGCCCACCGTGCGCCTTCTGCGCGGCCTGGACCGCCTTCACGTCCTCGTCACAGGCGACGACAGCCCGGGCTCCCCGCTCCAGCAGGAAACGCGCGCTCTCTCCTCCGGTGGAGGCCACCGCGTCGACCTCCAGCACGCGTCGGCGCGCGAAGAGGCTCTCGGCGAAAATGTAGCGGGGCAGCAGTTCACTGGGCCCCATGCGACGGAATGTGTGATGCATGGGTGTGTTCGGGGGTGGGAGTATAGCCGTGGGCCTCCGCGCCCCAAGGAAAGCGCCAGGGGCCGAAATCAGCCCGGCGCCCGGACGTCAGGAGAGCAGGCGACATGAACGGATCGGCACAGCAGGGCTTTGGCTATCGGGCACGGCGGACCTTCACCAGGCTGCTCGTCTTCTGCCTCATTCTCGGACTGGGCGGGGTGGTCGTCTTCCTCCTGTCCCAGCTCAACTCGCGCACCTTCACCCTGGCCCCCGTGGACGGCCAGCTCGTGGTGATGAAGGGCCGCATGGCCCCCATGGGCTCCGTCCCCTACCGGCCCGGAGACCCCCGGCTGGCGGACGCCTATGCCCCCATCCCCCTGGAGGGCCAGGACGTCGGCTCCCTCATCCTGCGCAGCTTCACCGAGCGTGATGAGCTGGACCGGGCCCTCTTCCCGCTCCTGGAGTCCATGGCCCGCCCCCGCATCGCCTCCGAAGAGCCCCCCAAGGTGGAGCAGGGCCTGTACTACCTGCGCCGCGCGGAGAAGCTCTCCGGCGTCACCGAGGAGCAGCGCCTCACGCTCCAGAAGCTCATGACCGAGGTGGCCTTCTTCCAGGCCCGCCAGAAGCTCGAGGATGCCCGGAGGCTCGTCAGCGACGCCCTGGCCCAGCTCAAGCTCGCCGCGGAGAGCCAGAGCCGCCACGCGCGCAGCGCCAACCAGATGCTCTCCACCGTCTCGCCCCCCGCCCGCGCGCTCGAGGAGGCCCTCCGCCGCGCCGTCCACACCTTGAGTGGACCCCAGGAGACGCCCCGTGAGACGCCTCCCGAGGCCCCCGTCCAGGCACCCCCACCCGCACCCACACCGACCTCGCCAGAGGCCCCCACGCAGGGTGCCACTCCGACGCCGGAGGTGGATTCGGGGATGGACTCGGGCACGACTCCCTGAGCAGGGCCCCGCGCACCCGTCCTCCCAGGTTCGATTTCACGCCCCCCGCACGGAGTGTCCTCCAGTCTGTCACGGAGTGTTGTGAGCAGAACGTGACGAGGGGCGTTGGAGATCGATCATAGATTGCAAAGGACGGACCTACCCAGGCACTAGATCTCGCGTTGACACCAACGGGAGCCCCCAATACCTTGTGCCCGGTCGACGACGCCCCACCGTTCGGTGGCGTCCCACGGGGTTCAGGGAGGGGTTGTGGTGTCTTTACACACGTCAGTCTACCCCGCATGTCACCTGAGCCTCCGGGTATCCTCGAGACCGTAGGCCCGCGCCAGTAGAGCGGGCCTTCTCCCCTACACATCCGTGCAGTTATTTCGTGGCCCGGGAAACCCCTCCCAGGGCAAGCTCGTCGCTTGCCCTCGTGGCCACGCCATTGCCCTCGTTTGGAGTGAGCCGCTCGTGAACTTCGAAACGCCCGTGAAGCCCGCCCCCGCGCCCATGCCTGTCCCGCCCGCCACCCACGCCCAACCCGGGCCGACCGCGAGCGTGACGCCCGTGGCCGAGCCCACACAGAGCGACTTCGCCCCCACCACCATGCGCGTGCGCAAGCGCAACGGCACGGCCGAGCCGGTGGACCTGAACAAGATTGTGCGCGCGGTGGGCAAGAGCTGCATGGGGCTGTCCCGCGTGGACGTCATGCGCGTGGCCACGAAGACCATCTCCGGCCTCTACGACGGAGCCACGACGCGCGAGCTGGACAGCCTCTCCATCCAGACGGCCGCCGCCCTCATCGTCGAGGAGCCCGAGTACGCGCGCCTGTCCGCGCGCCTGTTGGCCACCTTCATCCAGAAGGAGGTCAGCAACCAGGACATCCACTCCTTCAGCCAGTCCGTCGCCGCCGGCCACAAGCACGGCCTCATCGCGGACCGGCTGCTGCAGTTCGTCCAGGCCAACGCGCGCAAGCTCAACGCCGCCATCGACCCGTCGCGCAATGACTTGTTCGAGTACTTCGGCCTGCGCACCGTCTACGACCGCTATCTGCTGAAGAACCCGCAGACGCGCGAGGTGCTGGAGACGCCGCAGGAGTTCTTCCTCCGCGTCGCGTGCGCGCTGAGCGGCGACAACGCGAAGGAGGCCATCGAGCTGTACCGGCTGTTCAGCTCCCTGGAGTACCTGCCCAGCTCCCCCACGCTCTTCAACTCCGGCACCCGCCACGAGCAGCTCTCCAGCTGCTTCCTGCTGGACTCGCCGACGGACGAGCTGGACGCCATCTACCGGAAGTATTCGGACATCGCGATGCTGTCCAAGTTCTCCGGCGGCATCGGCGTGGGCTACCACCGCGTGCGCGCGCGCGGCTCGCTCATCCGCTCCACCAACGGCCACTCCAACGGCATCGTCCCCTGGCTGAAGACGCTGGACGCGTCCGTGGCGGCGGTGAATCAGGGCGGCAAGCGCAAGGGCGCCTGCTGCGTGTACCTGGAGACGTGGCACGCGGACATCGAGGACTTCCTCGAGCTGCGCGAGAACACCGGTGACGATGCGCGCCGCACCCACAACCTGAACCTGGCCAACTGGGTGCCGGACCTGTTCATGAAGCGGGTGGAGTCGGAGGGCGACTGGAGCCTGTTCGACCCCAAGGTGGTGCCCCACCTGACGGACCTGTTCGGCGAGGCGTTCGAGAAGGCCTACGTCGAGGCGGAGGCTTCTGGCCTGGCGATGCGCAAGGTGAAGGCGCGAGACCTCTACGCCAAGATGATGAAGACGCTGGCGCAGACGGGCAACGGCTGGATGACCTTCAAGGACATCAGCAACCGCAAGAGCAACCAGACGGGCCTGCCCGGCAACGTCATCCACCTGTCCAACCTGTGCACCGAAATCCTGGAGGTGACGAGCCAGGGTGAGACGGCGGTGTGCAACCTGGGCTCGCTGAACCTGGGCCGCCTGGTGGTGGACGGGAAGTTCGACTTCGAGCGCCTGCGCGCCAACGCCCAGCTCGCGATGAAGCAGCTGGACCGGGTCATCGACCTCAACTTCTACCCCATCCCCACGGCGGCGGACTCCAACCGCCGCTGGCGTCCGGTGGGCCTGGGCCTGATGGGCCTGCAGGACGTCTTCTTCCAGCTCCGCCTGCCGTTCGACGCCCCCGAGGCTCGCGCGCTGTCGCGGAAGATTTCGGAGGAGATCTACTTCGCGGCGCTGACCACGTCGTGCGAGATGGCCGAGCAGTTCGGCGCGCATCCCTCCTTCCCGGAGACGCGGGCGGCGAAGGGCGAGCTCCAGTTCGACAGCTGGGGTGTGACGCCGGAGGACACGGCGCGCTGGGATGCGCTGCGCGCTCGCATCATGAAGCACGGCCTGCGCAACTCGCTGATGATTGCGATTGCGCCCACCGCGACGATTGCGTCCATCGCCGGCTGCTACGAGTGCATCGAGCCGCAGGTGTCCAACCTGTTCAAGCGCGAGACGCTGTCGGGTGACTTCCTCCAGGTGAACCGCTACCTCGTCCGTGACCTCCAGGCGATTGGCATCTGGAACGAGGGCGTGCGCAATCGCATCAAGATGGCGGAAGGCAGCATCCAGGACCTGGCGGAGCTGCCGGCGGACCTGCGCACCATCTACCGGACCGCGTGGGAGCTGCCCATGCGCTCGCTCATCGACATGGCGGCCGACCGCGGCGCCTTCATCGACCAGAGCCAGTCGCTCAACCTCTTCGTGGAGACGCCGAACATCGGCAAGCTCTCCTCCATGTATTTCTACGCATGGCAGAAGGGGCTGAAGACGACGTATTACATGCGCTCCCGTCCGGCCACACGCATCGCCAAGGCGACGGTGGGCAACAGCACCGCGAGTGCACCCGCGCCCTCCGCGCCCGCGCCTGTCGCATCCGCCTCCTCGGTGACGGACGCCGAAGCAGTCGCGTGCTCCCTGGAGAACCCGGAAGCGTGCGAGGCGTGCCAGTAAGGAATTCCTGACTCACTGAGTTTTCATCCGGGCGAGCATGCGCGAGAGCGTGTGCTCGCTTCGTTTTGCGGGCGCATTTCACACCGCGGAACGTACGTGAAGGCGTCCGCGCGCTTCGCATCAGGAGAATTGTTCAGAGGACGTGGACGCGAGCAGGCGAGCACATCAGGAGTTTGTTCGCCCACTCGGCTGCTGTATTGATCGCGCCCATGCTGCTCGAACCCGGCCTGAACCTGACGCTGCGCCCGATGGCCTACCCGGTCTTCTTCGAGATGTACCGGAACGCCATCAAGAACACGTGGACTGTCGAGGAGGTCGACTTCTCCACGGACCTGGTCGACCTCCGCTCGAAGATGACGGACGCGGAAAGACATCTCATCCACCGGTTGGTGGCCTTCTTCGCGACGGGCGACAGCATCGTCGGCAACAACCTGGTGTTGAACCTGTACAAACACATCAACGCGCCCGAGGCGCGGATGTACCTGTCGCGTCAGCTCTATGAAGAGGCCCTGCACGTCCAGTTCTACCTGACGCTGCTGGACACCTACGTGCCGGACCAGGCCGAGCGCGCGAAGGCGTTCGCCGCCATCGACAACATCCCCTCCATCCAGCGCAAGGCGCGCTTCTGCATGAAGTGGATGGACAGCATCAACGGGCTGAACGAGCTGACGACGAAGGAGCACCGCCGCGCCTTCCTGCTCAACCTCATCTGCTTCGCGGGCTGCATCGAGGGCCTCTTCTTCTTCGCGGCCTTCGCCTACGTGTACTTCCTGCGCAGCAAGGGCCTGCTCAACGGGCTCGCCGCCGGGACGAACTGGGTGTTCCGCGACGAGAGTTCGCACATGGCCTTCGCCTACGAGTGCATCACGGTGGCCCGCAAGGAGGAGCCCGACCTCTTCGACGCGAAGATGGAGCGCGACGTGGAGGCGATGCTGCGCGAGGCGGTGGAGTGCGAGACGCAGTTCGCCCAGGACCTCTTGAGCGGCGGCGTCGCGGGCTTGTCCGTGCAGGAGATGCGCGGCTACCTGGAGTACACGGCGGACCAGCGGCTCCAGATGCTGGGGCTGACGCCCGTGTTCCGCACGAAGAACCCCCTGTCCTTCATGGACCTTCAGGACGTGCAGGAGCTCACCAACTTCTTCGAGCGCCGTGTGTCCGCCTACCAGGTCGCCGTGGGCGTGGGCGCGGCCAACGACGTGGTGCTCGACGCCACGTTCTGATGTCCCCGGGCGGGCCCCCTCCAGGGCTCGCCCTCCCTGTCACGCGGACAGCTCGTACCGGTAGACGTGGCGGCGACTTCCCTCTCGCCCCACTTCCTGGAAGCCGAGCTGTTCGAACGTCTCCACGAAGCCCATGAAGCGATAGCTCGGTGAGCTGGGGTCCACGGGGTACGCCTCGACGACGCTGGCGCCCCGCTTGCGAGCGTGGGCGATGGCGGCCTTGATGAGTCTTTGCGCAATCCCCTGCCCTCGGGCCGCTCGGGTGACGAAGAAACACGCCAGGGACCACACGCGCTCTGGCGCCTCGTCCTCCGGATTCAAGCCTCCGAGCCCCTTGCGGTACGTGTCACGCGGCGCGAGGGAACACCACGCCACCGGCTCGTCCCCGAGGTAGCCGAGCAGCCCCACCGGAGTCCCCTGCTTCACGCGCCGCTGCATCGCCGCCTTGCGATGCGCATTGTCCGCGAGCCGGGCTTCCGCGCCCTCGGCCCGCCACACCATGCACCAGCAGTACTTGGGTCCGCCCTGGCTCTCGAACAGCCGCGCGAAGTCGGGCCAGCGCTTCGAATCCACCTCATGCGTCGAGAATCGCCCCGAGGGCGCCTCGGAGGTGGCCGGCTTCGTAGTCGCGCGCTGAGCCGTGCTCCGCTTGGGAGAGGACGTCCTGCGTATCGTCTTCCGAGTGGGCATGCGTCGCTCCTCCTTCTCAAGATAGGGACTTCCCCTCAGGACGGCACGCCGCGCGCAACTTGCACTGTCCGCTCCCTCGCCCGCCCTGCCAGCAAACGCTGTTGGTGGGAAACACTCTCCACGTACGAAGGTCCCAGCTGACAATCTTTGTCTCGACTTTCACCGCCCCGTCAAACCAGACTCCCACCCACTCCGGGCCTACCCATCCAATTGGACGACCCCTGCGTCTCGGCCCATGGAGAAGCAACCCACTCCGCCGAATCTCCTGGTCATACACAATTCCAGCACACACCGCGCGCGCTCCCGACTGTGTCTGCATTGACCATGCGGCATCCCCTCCTGGCCGGGCGGGGACGTCGACGGCGGAGCTTCACGCGACCCACGGGGGCAGACAATGGCAGACAGCACCGGAAGATTGAAGGACCAGTTCAGCGTCGACAAGGACGGCGGCACCTCCTATGCCTTCGAGCTCAAGGTCCCCCCGGGCACGGCGGGGCTCGCTCCCGCCCTGGGCATCGCCTACAACAGCGGCGGCGGGGACGGACTGCTCGGCGTGGGGTGGGGCCTGAGCGGGCTGTCCTCCATCACCCGCGCGGGCCGCACCGTCGCGCAGGACGGTCGGCACGGCTCCGTCAACTATGACCTGGACGACCGCTTCACCCTGGATGGACAGCGATTGATGGCCGTCTCGGGCGCCTACGGGCAACCCCAGACAACCTATCACACAGAAATCCAGACCTGGCGGAAGGTGACCCCGCACTACCCCTCGGGATGGGACGCCCAACGAGGCCCGCAATCCTTCACAGTCCTCACCCGGGATGGACAGACATGGGAATACGGGGCGACCGTGGACTCGCGAGTCCCCGCGTCCAGCACCGTGCCCTCCATCCGCCTCTGGTCCCTCAACCGCGTCACGGACCGGCACGGCAACTTCCTGACGGTGACGTACGAACTCGACGCGCAGAACAACGCCCACTATCCCAAGGTCATCGAATACACGGACAACGTCAAAAGCCCCATCGCGAAGAAGCGACAGGTCCGCTTCGGCTACACCACTCGGCAGGACGTCACCACGAGCTATGTCGGCGGCCATCCCGTCCGCATGGCCCGGCTGCTCTCCCAGGTGCAGACCTTCGTCGATGACGTCCTCGTCCGCACGTATCGGTTCGACTTCCAGCCCAGCAAGGCCACCCGGCGCCCCCTGCTCCAGTCGGTCGCCACGGACGCCCGCGACACCTCCCTGCCCCGCACCACCTTCGCATGGCAGGGCCAGGCCGAGAGCGAGCCCACCGTCTTCCAGCCCTCGCGCTCGCTGGGCAAGAACATGCCCGGAGGGATTCGCATCCCCATGGACGTCAGCGGCAACGGCCTCACGGACGTGCTGCACGCCTACCACGTCAGCCAGCAGCTCCGGCTGGACCTCTACCTGTCCACCCGCACCGGGCTGGACGGTCCCCACCCGGTGGACCTGGGCGGCTCGGCGATGGCGTGGGGAGGAACGTTCTGTCCGCTCGACGTGGATGCCGACGGCCACATGGACCTGCTCTACGCGGCCAACAACGGCGGCAGGCTGGGGTTGACCCTCTTCAAGGCCACCGAGCGCAACGGCCGCTGGACTCTGGCGCGCGAAGGCGCCGTGCATGGCGCGGGGCCCGACACCCTCATCTGGGGAGGACGGCTGCTCTCACTGGATGTCGACGGGGACGGCCGCACGGACCTGGTCTACGCCACGAACAACGCGTCCCAGCTCAAGCTGGACGTCCTGTACTCCAATGGCAGGACCTTCGCGCCCTCCGCCCACGGCCCGACGACGTCGACGCTCCCCTTCGGCGGGCACCTGATGCCCCTAGACCTCGACGGCAACGGACAGACGGACCTGGTCCACGCGGCCAACGACGGCGGCTTCCTGAAGCTGACCTGGCTGCGCGCGGACGCCGAGCGCAAGGGCTTCCAACAACAGAGCACACCCCTGCTGCCCTCCGGCACCCGCATCCCCTGGGGTGGCAGCCTCATCCCCATCCACCTGAACGGCGACGGGCAGGTGGACCTCCTCAACCCCTACACCGACGGCACCACCCTTCACCTGCGAGCCCTGCACAACACGGGCAAGGGCTTCATCCTCCAGGACCTGGGGAGCACCGGGCTCAAGTACGGCGCCACCATTCCCCAGCTCATGCCCGCCGACGTCACCGGCAGCGGGAAGGACGACCTGGTCATCGTCGGGGAACACCAACGCGACGGCTCATCGACCCCCAGTCGCATCGCCGTGCTGCTCAATGAAGCGGGCACGCTGCGCTACCACGCGAAGGTGTCCCAGGTGCCCGCCTTCGTCGCGGTGGGGGAGTCCACCGCCGCGCTGGGAATAACAGGCGTGGGCAAGGCGGACCTCCTCCACGTGGACGGCTCTGGCGCGGCCCACCTGCTCTCCGCCACACCCGAGTACCCCGACCTGGTCTCCACCATCACCAACGGCCTGGGGGGCCGCTTCGAGCTGACCTACAAGCCCCTCACCGACCCGGCTGTCTACACCCGCGAGCCACCGGGCCAGGAGCAGGTCGACACCCAGGCGCTCTTCAACAACCAGCTCCCCGGGGCGACGTATGCGCTGGCCGCCAATCCAGGCAGCCAGACGGGCACGGTGGGCATGAGCTTCGCCTCCCGCAGCGTCCAGTACCCGCGTTACGTCGTGTCGGCGTACGCACAGGTCTATACGTCCGCGCAGCGCTACTCCCACGGCTTCACATACGCGGGGGCCCGGCTGAACCTCCAGGGCCGGGGCTGGCTGGGCTTCGCGGCGTGGAGCAAGTCGGACCCGCACACGGGCCCCGCGGGAGTCATCACCGAGACGCGCTACCACCAGGAGTTCCCACGCACGTACGCGGTGCAGACGCAGACGGTGCGGCGCGCGTCGGACCGGGCCCTGATGGTCCGCTCCGAATACGACTACAGCACTCCGGCGAGCGCGGGGGTCTACCAGCTCCAGACCACCAGCGTGCGCAAGAAGCTCTACACCTTCGCGGCCACGGACACGCCCGACTGCGTGCGCATCAAGTCGTTCCAGTACGACGACTACGGCAACGCCACGTCCATCACCCAGAGCACCACCGGAGCCCCGTCCGCGCCCCTCCATACCCGGCAGACCTTCCAGAATGACGTGGAGAAGCACCGCTTCGGCTTCTTGAAGGAGCGCCGACTCAGCGCGGACCCCGCGGGCAACGAGACGCTGCGCTGGGAGCGCATGACGTTCGACGAATCGACCTGGGACGTGAAGACCCACTCCCGCTGGAGTGGCGGGGACACGTGGCAGGTCTACTCGTACCAGTACGACGACTGGGGCAACCAGACGCGCCTGGAGGACCCGGGCAAGGGCGTGGTGACCCACGTCTACGACTCCACCTGGCGCACCTTCCCGAGCAAGCGCGTGCTGCCCGCCACGGCGTCGGGACGCGCGCTGGAGGTCGACTTCCAGTACGACGCCGCCACCGGAGTGCTCGTCTCCCAGACACAACCCAATGGCGGCCGGGAGGTCCACCAGCACGACGGGCTGGGCCGCCCGGTGGAGACCCAGCGCGTGGGGCCCACGGGCTCGCTCGTGGCGACCATGCGCTTCCAGCGCGGCCAGGACGCCCTGGGCAAACACCGCAAGACGCTGACGCGCCAGGAGTGGAACCGCGACGTCTGGGCGGTGCGGACGGAGTACGTGGACGGCTTCGGCCGCGTCACGCGCACGGTGAGCCAGGGCATGGAGAACGGCGGGCTCGTGGGCCGCGCCATCCTGGAGGACACGGTGCTGGACGCGCATGACCAGCCCGTGGAGCAGTCGCTCCCCTACTTCAGCGGAGACACGCCCAAGCGGGCCCAGGCCCTGTCCTACGACGAATACGAGCGCGTGGTGCGCCGTGAGGCGTCCAGCGCGGGCACCGCCCCCAACGTCACCACCTACGAATACCCCCGCGCCAACCGCGTAGTGCTCACCGAGGGCGCCACGTCGCCGGAGCCGCGAACCCGCACGCTGACCCACGGCTTCTACGGAGAAGCGCAGTGCCTGGACGAGTTGCAGGACAGCCGCGGCAACACCACCCGCTTCACCCACGACGCCGCGGGCCGACGCCTGAGCGCGACGGACCCCAAGGTGGAGACCGCGTTCTCCTACGACGGCCTGGACCGGCACTCCACCATCACCACCCGCTCGGGCAGCACCACCTTCACGCGGGAGAGCTACGCGTACCAGGACGAGCAACGGCAGTGGACCCACACCGATGGCGCCGGGCTGGTGACGACCTTCCGGCACGACGCGCTCCGGCGCATGGTGTCGAAGCAGGTGGGCGGCGAGCGAACGGACTACACCTATGACGAGCAGACCAGTCCCCACTCGCTCGGGCTCCTGACGGGAGTCCAGCTGCCCGACGGGACGGCGTATGTCTATGGCCATGACACGGAGGGCAACACCACGTCCGTGAAGCTGACGCTGGAGGGCACGACGTACACGCTGGGCCAGGACTTCACGCCCACGAAGCTGCTCTCCCGCATCGTCTACCCGGACGCCGCCCGGACGGAGGTGCTCTATCACCGCGACGCGCTCCAACGCCTGCTCAAGATGACCGAGGGCGCGAAGGAGCATCTGGTCCAGTCTGACTTCACCCCCACCGGGGCCCCGGCGGTGGCCCGGTATGGCAATGGCGTGAGGACGGCCTGGACGTACACGCCAGACGGCCACCTGCTGACCCAGGATGTCTTCAGCCAGGACGAGCGCCCCGTGGCGGCGAGCACCCTGGAGTGGGATGCCTTCTGGCAGGTGGGCGCCATCAGAGACAGGCTGGAGGCCCCCCAGAACCAGACCTTCACCTACGACACCCTGGGCCAGCTGCTGAAGGCGCAGGGCGGCGGCTACGGGCTTCAGGAGTATGCCTATGACGGCGCCTGCAGCCTCACGCGCAAGGCGGGCCTCACGCTGGAGCGCACGGGCCATCAAATCTCCGGCGGCTTCTCTCCCTCCAGCCCGGACGCGATGCACACGCGCTACGACGCCAATGGCAGCCTCGTCGAGCTGCGCTACCAGGGCCTCACCACCCACTTCGGCTACGACAGCGAGCGCCGGCTCCAGCAGGTGGGCGAGGTGCGCTTCAGCTATGACCAGGACGGCCGCCGGCTGAAGAAGGCGGAGTCCGGCCTCACCACGTACTACGTCGCGCCCTGCTACGAGGTGGTGGCGTTCTCCGGAGGCGCGCGGCAACACACGCGCTACCTGATGGACGGCGAGCAGTTGGTCGCGTCCGTCACCGTCGTGGAGTCGGGCACGCCTCCCGGAGGACAGACGGGCGTGCCGGCGCCGGGCACCCGCTACTTCCACGTCAACAACACGCGCAGCACCACGCTGGTGACGGACGAGCGGGGTCAGGTGTCGAGCGCCATGGACTACGACCCGTTCGGCACGCCGCGCCTGCGCTCGGGTAGCGACGACTTCCGGCGGAAGTACTCCGGCCTGGAACTGGACAGCACGGGGCTCTATTACGCGTCCTCGCGCTACTACAGCCCGCTCCTGGGAGGCTTCATCACCGCCGACACGCAGCTCGGCGCGCCCGAGGACCAGATGGGGGCGTACAACCGCTACGCCTACGTCCTCAATGACCCGATGACACTCATCGACCCGTCGGGCTTTGGCCTGTTCGGCAGCATCAAGAACTTCTTCACCAACACGCTGCCCGACTGGTTCTCCAAGAACTGGGAGCAGATTGTCTCCTACGCGGTGGACATCGCGCTCATCGCCGGAGGCATCGCGCTGTCGTTCGTCCCGGGCCTGCAGGGAGTCGCCGCGTTCGCCGTGGGCATGGCGGTGGGAGGCCTGGTGGGCGCGGGCCTGGGAGGGCTCGCGTACAACATCAGCACCAACGCCACTGGCAAGGAGTTCAGCTGGGCGGACTGGGGTGCGCAGGTGGGCATCGGCGCGGCGGCGGGCGCCATCGCCGGAGGCTTCTCCGCGGTGGGGGAGCTGGCGGCGACGGGCCTCAACCTCGCGAGCCGGAGCCTGCTCAACGTCGGCCTGAGAGCGGGCACGGACCTGATTGGAGGCGTGGTCTCTGGCGTGGCCAGCCAGGTGATTGGCAACGCCGTGGCGGGTGCCCCCCTGGGCGCGGACCTCACGTTCGCCGCGGTGTTCGGCGGCGCGGCGGGGGCGCTGGGCAGCGTCGTCGCCTCGGGAGGCAAGGCCGCGCTCAGCCGCGTGGCCCGCTCGCTGGATGACCTGGATGGACTGGCGGATGGGCTGCGCCGGGCGTCCTACAACGTCGCGGGAGGGCCGACGATGCAGCTCGAAGTCGAGGGCATGCGCAAGCTCGTCGCGCTCACGCTGGGGGGCACCTTCGGCACGTCGCTCGGGTACACGTTCAGCTACCTGCACGCGGAGCAGTTCCTCCTGCCCGGGATGAAGTGAACCCGACGGACGTCATTCGCGGACCCT
This sequence comes from Myxococcus qinghaiensis, assembly GCF_024198215.1. GTDB lineage: Bacteria > Myxococcota > Myxococcia > Myxococcales > Myxococcaceae > Myxococcus > Myxococcus qinghaiensis. The sequence goes on along the minus strand of NZ_JAKCFA010000039.1, from coordinate 19,771 downwards.
GTTGTGGCCCCGGAGGGTGGACCGTCCGGGGCCTGGTTGCAGTTCCACGACGTGGAGGGCAGACGCACATGGAATCGACGACACGGACGAAGCCGAAGATCCTCTTCACCGGCGCACCGGTTGGAAAGGACTTCGACGCGCTGAAGGACGTGGGTGAGGTCTCCGTCAAGAACGGCAAGGACGGCCTGGAGCTCGCGGAGGTGCTCTGGGTGGACTGCGCCACGACGAAGCCCGAGCAGTACGGGCCCCTGCTGCGCACGGCCCTGGATGCGGGAAAGATGCTGGTGCTCGGTCATCCCGATGCCGCGGCCCACCAGGCGCTGTCGGACCTCGTGGGCAGCCAGTTGGACGAAGGGGCCGCCGCGGTGATGGTCACCCGGGACCTGAAGGCCACCACGCCCTCCAGCTATGCCCTCACCGTGCTGGACGGAACGCCGCTCGTCGACGGCAACGAGGAGACCCACTCGGGCGACGATACCGACTCCAGGTCCGCCGCCGCCAGTCCACCGAGCGCGCCCCAGCGGCGCTCGCCCCGCGCGAGCCTCGACGGCGATGGTGTGGCGGGACATGACTGGGCCGCGACGCTGGACGCCCACCGGGCACGCACCAACCGCTCCGTGGGTGGCCCCGGGCTCATTCCACCTCAAGGTGTCATGTATGGCATTCGGACCCTGGCCGGTAGCTTCAGCGCACGGCTGACGGGGGCCGACTGGAGCGCGATGCGAGGGAAGTCACAGTCCGTGGAGTATGGCTTCAACAGCTCGTTCTATGTCTACCGGGAGAACGGCAAGGCGAGCCCGGACTACGTCGTGATTCGCGTGCAGCAAGCGACCTTCAGCCCCGGGGCGCTCATGGTGAGTGAGAACAACGCGAAGGGGTACTGGCAGTTCGAGCTTCGCCCCGAGTGCACCAACAACCGGGGCGCGGCGCTGCTGGGCACCAGCCCCGATACCACCAACGCGGGGAGCATGATCACCCAGATCTCCATCCCCTTGCATGTGAAGTACCTGCAGGACGGAAGCTGCCTCGCCAACTACTGGTCCGCGGCCCACGGCCCGGTGGGGAGGACCAACGAAGGCTGGGGAGTGTCGAACCAGAGCACCTCCGGTTCAGGCAAGGCCGCCTGGTATCACTTCCACCGAGACCCCTGGAACGCCGTCAACGACCCGCCCAACGACTTCGGTCGCTGGTGGTCGAACATGTATGACGGTGGCTACGGCGGCAGGGTCAAGAACCTGAACACCCTGGCCGGCTCCTCCTTCACCGTCGAGAACGTCTCCGCGTGGCGCTTCAGCGCCAGCATGATCAGCTCCAATCCCAGCGTGACGTTCACGGAGTCGCTCAGCCATCGGCTGGCGGCCTTCGCCAACCCCTCGGGGACCGGCAACGGCCACCACCAGATCTCCTGGTACAACCTGGGCCCGGGCACCAAGTCCATCACCCTGAACCTGCCCAGCGTGACGGAAGACGTCAGCAGTCCGTGCCGCTGACCCCGGCACGGTGAAGCCTTCCAGCGCCACGTGATAGACAGGGGGCACGCCCATGGAACGTGCCGCCCTGCTCTTCTGGCTCTGGATGCTCGCCTTCTCCGTCACCGCCCTCTGGGCCTTGGGCCAGGCGGCCGTGGCCAGCTCGTTTGGCGTCAGGCCCACCCTGGTCAAGCTGGGCTACGGCCCGAAGCTCACCACGCTGTCGCTGGGCGGCATCCAGTGGGCCGTGCATCCGCTCATCCCCCTGGGCAGCTCGGTGCGCTTCAACGGGCCTCCAGAGGAGGCTCCCACTGAAGCCCCCGCCGACAACCGGCTCCACCAGCTCCCAGTCGTCCTGCACGCGGCCATCATCCTCCTGCCCTGGGCCCTCATCATGATGGTTGCCATGGCCTGCCTCGGTGCCGGCGAGGGACTGAACCAGTTCCTCACCGGCTTCACCATCCCCTTTCAGTTCTCAAGGCTCCCCGGCCGCATCGATCGCTTGGTCACCCTGCTGCGCGACGGCGAGCTGCTTGGGGCCTGGGGAGTGGTGAGCGCCAAGGTGGCCGCCATCAATATGCTGCCCATGCCATTCCTGGCGGGTGGCTCGCTGCTGGCGCTCCCCTGGCGACACCAGCGCTCGCGCCTCCCGGTGTGGGCCGCGAGCCTGAACTTCGTGACGCTGGTCGTCATGCTGCCCTGGGCGGTCTACGCCCTCTACCTGTTCGGCGCCGCCATCTTCCGCTGAAGGCAGCGACGCAACGCCAGCTAGGAGCGCTCCTGGAGCGCCAGCCGCGCGCCCAGCGCGACGAAGACGCCCCCCGTCATCCGCTGCTGCCACGCCGCGAAGCGCGGGTTGCGCCGCAGCCAGCCGCCAAACGCGCCCGCCACGCCCGCGAGGAACGCGAGCCACAAGGTCCCCGTCACGGCGAACAACAGCCCGAGCACGACGAACTGCAGACCCGGAGAGCCTCGCGTCGGGTCCACGAATTGTGGCAGGAAGGCCAGGAAGAACAACGCCACCTTCGGGTTCAGCACGTTGGTGACGACACCATCGCGGAAGATTCGCCACAGGCTCGCGGGCTGGAGTCCCCGCACCGCCTCAGGCCCTTGGTTGCTGAGCAGCATCCGCACGCCCATCCACACGAGGTAGAGCGCGCCCACCCACTTCACCACCAGGAAGGCCATGGCCGAGGTCGCCAGCAACGCCGACAGGCCCAGGGCCGCCGCCGCGATGTGGAACAGGCAGCCGACGCAGATGCCCAGCGCGGAGACGAAACCCGCGGCGCGGCCCTGTCCCATGCTCCTGGCCAGCACATACATCGTGTCCGGCCCTGGCGTGAGGTTGAGGACCAGTCCCGCGAGAAGAAAGGCCACCAGGCGCGTCGGCTCGAAGAGCATGTCGAAGGGCTTTCGCTCCGTCATCCCGGAGCAGGGAACAGGAAGGCACGGCCCCTTCCCAACCCCCGTATACCCCCGGAAGCACCTCCACGAGAACCACAGGCAGGTGGCCCGCGCGCGACGAGCCCGGCGCTGGTGAGCAAGGCCCGTCCACGCAAAGCAGCTTCTCTCGCCCCTACACCGGCGAACGGGTGCGGTCCTGAGCGACGCGCTCCTTGCGCTCCACATCCAGCGAGCGCTCGGCCGTACGAGCCGTGATGGCGCCCGCCGGGCTGAACACGGTGCGGTACACCGCCGCCGCCAGCCCCGCGCCCAACAGCGGCGCGATGATGAACATCCACAGCTGGCCAATCGCCTGCCCGCCCGCGAACACCGCCGGCCCCAGGCTGCGCGCGGGATTCACCGACGTGTTCGTCACGGGGATGCCCACCAGGTGGATGAGCGTCAGCACCAGGCCAATGGCCAGGCCCGCGAAGCCCACCGGCGCCTTCGCGTCCGTCGCCCCCAGCACCGTCAACACGAGCAGGAACGTGAGCATGACCTCCGCCAGGAACGCCGCCCCCGCGCCATAGCCCTCCGGTGAGGCAAGCCCGTACCCGTTCGAGCCCAGTCCCGAAATCGACGCCTGGTAGCCCCCGGGAATCCCCTTGGCGATGAGCAGCACCACGCCCGCCGCCAGCACCGCCCCCACACACTGCGCGACGATGTAGCCGAGGATGTGCTTGTTCTCGAACTTGCCCGCCAGCGACAGCCCCACCGTCACCGCGGGATTCACGTGGCAGCCGGAGATGGGCCCAATCGCATACACCATGGCCAGCAGCGAGAGGCCAAAGGCGAACGACACGCCCAGGAAACCGATGCGGTCCCCCGCCAGCACGGCCGCTCCCACGCCGCCGAGCACAAGGACGAACGTCCCGATGAACTCCGCCACGTACCTCCGCATCGAATCATTGACCCCGGCCGCGGATGCGGCGGGGAGTCTCTTGTCTGTCGCTGAACGCATGCGCACTCTCTCAGGCCGCACACACCAGGACACGACTCCTCGCGTCTGGCGCCTCGCGGCGCAATCAGTCCCACTTGGGACGCTGCGCACGCTCGGACTGACGACAACCGGAAACCGCGCTCCACGCCCGCGGAGTGGCATCCACGCGAGGCGCTCGACGCTCCGCCCCCCTGAGTCCACGAGCCGGCGGGAAGACGACCCTCTCCCCGCACGGCCGAGGGCGACTCGGGGGCTACTTGCCCTTCATCACGCCAATGAATGGCACGTTCCGGTACTTCTCCCCGAAGTCCAGGCCATAGCCGACGACGAAGAGGTCCTCGATGACGAAGCCCTTGTAGTCGATGTCTATCTTCGTCCGCGCCCGCGCCGGCTTCTCCAACAGCGAGCACAACTTCAGCGACGCCGGGTGCCGGGCCCGCAGGTTCTCCAACAGGAAGCTCATGGTGAGCCCCGTGTCGATGATGTCCTCGATGATGAGCAGGTGCTTGCCCGCCATCGGCTTGCTGACGTCGGTGGTGATGCGCACCTCGCCCGTCGTCTCCGTGCCGCCCTGGTAGCTGGACACGCCCAGGAACTCCAACGTCAGCGGCAGGTCCACCGCCCGCGCCAGGTCCATGGCGAAGAACGTGGAGCCCTTCAAGACACAGACAAGCGTCAGCTCCTTGCCCGCGTAGTCCCGGGTGATTTGCGCACCCAGCTCCCGCACGCGCGCCTGCAGCTTCTCCTCGGAAATATGGACGCCGACTTCCTGCTCGTAGAACGCCAAGGCTTCCTCCGCGCTACACGTAGGCGTTGTTCATGATCTCCCCGAAGCCGCCGCCTCCGGGGACGATGTACTGCCGGTCATCCAGGCCTCGCTCCTTCTCCCAGAGCGCGCCCGGCGCCGTGCCGAAGACCTCCGGCGGAGACAGGCCCCGGTCCAACCGGAGCGCGTAGATGACCACGTCCGGATGGTCCGTCGTCATCTTCCGCAAGTACTCCGGCGTGACGATGAGGTTCAGGGTGATGATGCGCCGGGGCGTGCCGGGCACCTTCTCTTTGTAGAGCTTGATCGCCGTGGAGAGGCTGCCGCCCGTGGCCCCCATGGGGTCCGGGAAGAGAACGAGCGCGTCATCCACGTCCCCGCCAATCTTCGCGCCGCCAATCTGGGAGCCCACCACCGTCTCGGCCGCGTCAATCATGCGGCTCATGATGATGTGGTCCTGCCGCACCACCGACGGGTCCAGCGTGGCGTTGAGCAGGTCGTACGTCACCTGCGACGGCAGCGTGCCCGCCCGCGCGATGTTCACCGTCACCACCCGGACATGCGGGTCGATGACCTCGCCCTGGTAGAGCCCCTGCGGGGTGGAGTCGATCATCCGTGTCGGCAGGCTGACCATCTTCCGCGGGAACTCCGCGTTCACCACCGTCTTCACCAGGTCGCTGTAGAGCGTCTCCACCAGCCGGTTGATTTGAGGCTGGATGACGCCCTTGGCGCACAAGGTGGCCAATTGGGAGAGCAGGAACGGATTGCCCACCAGGTGGACGTGGGGTCCATAGTGGTGGGTCATCTCGTTCAACCGGAAGGGCACGTTCGCGTACAGGGTGTCACGCATGCGGTCGGTTCCTCTCGTGCCCGAAAGCCCCGGGGCGAAACGGCGTCAGTCGAACAGTTCGAGCGTCTGCGGCGGCGTGCCCTCGGTGGGCTCCGGGACGTGACACTTGCGGCAGCGGGGCTCGTACGCGCCCGCCGCGCCCACCACCACGCGCTCGCCACTGGAGACGATGCGCTGGGAGCGATTGGCCGGATTGCCGCAAACCACGCAGATGGCCAGCTCCTTCGTCACGTACTCCGCCACCGCCATCAGCTGCGGCATCGGCTCGAAGGGACGGCCCTGGTAGTCCTGGTCCAGTCCCGCGCAGATGACGCGCAGGCCCTTGTTGGCCAGCGCCTCCACCACCGCGACGACCTCGGCGCCGAAGAACTGCACCTCGTCGATGCCCACCACCTGCGTGTCGGGCTCCAACCGGTAAAAAATCTCTTCAGCCCGCTCCACCGGCGTGGAGGTCACCCGCTGCTTCGAGTGGCTCACCACCTGCGTCTCGTCGTACCGGTTGTCGATGCGGGGCTTGAACACCTGCACCTTCTGCTTGCCGTACACGGCACGCTGGATGCGGCGGATCAACTCCTCCGTCTTACCGGAGAACATCGAACCGCAAATGACCTCTATCCACCCGATATCTTTGGGGAATTGGTGCAAGGGACGCTCGCCTGGCCTGGGGGCGGAGGGGCGCGGATACTCTGTCACCCCCCCGCGGGAGTCAACCGCCAAGCGCGTCCTCGTGACAGGGCCTGGAGGCGTGCCGGGGCGCGCCTGCCCGCCTGCCCTTCCTCGGCCCATCCGGGCGCTGGCAAGCCACTTGAAAGGGAACGCCTCCGGAAGGTCGGGACTGGGAGGCAGGGCGTGGCGACGACGACGATGGAGCAGGTTCGGGGCGCGGTCCGCGGTGGAATGGCTTCCTTCTATGCGTCACCCGCCTCGGTGGCGTTGCTGATGCTCAACCTGATGGACGGGCTCTTCACCCTGCTCTTCCTTCAGCTGGGCGTGGCGGAGGAGCTCAACCCTCTCATGCGCGTGGCCTACGAGCAGTCACCGCTCTTCTTCATGTTCGCCAAGCTGCTCATCGTGAACACCGGCCTGTGGCTCTTGTGCTTGCACCGACGCCTGCGCGCCAGCCGCCTGGCCATCCGAGCGGGGGCCGTCGTCTACGGCATCATCGTCGTCTACCATCTGGCTTTTCTGACCCACCTGGTCATGCACTGGCCAGGAGCCCTTGGGTAGTCCCGCCAATCCCTCTGGACTGTGAGCGAGTGGAACAATGGTGAGGGTTCTCCTTCACCATACCCTTGCATTTTGCACCCGGTATGTCCCAGGCTTCCCGCCAGCTCCGACCTTTCGGGTTCGGGGGGGGACCATGAACATCACCGACGTCCGGGTGTTTCCGGTCGAAGAGGACAAGCTCAAGGCGTACGTCACCATCACCCTGGATCACTGCTTCGTCATTCGCGACTTGAAGGTCATCCACGGCTCCTCGGGGCTGTTCATCGCGATGCCGGCGAAGAAGCGCAAGGATGGGACGTACAAGGATATAGCCCACCCGCTCAACGCGGACACACGCAGCCAGATGGAGCGTGTCATTCTCATGGAGTACGAGCGGCACCTCCATCAGGCGCAAGCCGGGATGCTCGGTCCGATGCCAGCAGATCTCGACTAACGGCCTTCACATCCGCGCGTGTCCAGGTTAGTCAGCGGGCCCATCATGCAGCCGCGCGACTTCAAGATCTTCGCCGGGAGCTCGAATCCCGGCCTGGCTCACCGAATCTGTGAGTACCTCAAGCGTCCGCTCGGCAAGGCGGAGGTGGGTCGCTTCTCCGACGGAGAAATCCACGTCGAGATTGGAGAGAACGTCCGCGGCCACGACGTCTTCATCCTCCAGTCGACGAGCCCGCCGACCAACGACCACCTGATGGAGATGCTCATCATCTGCGACGCCCTGAAGCGGGCGAGCGCGAGTTCCATCACCGCCGTCATCCCGTATTACGGGTATGCCCGGCAGGACCGGAAGGTCGCCCCGCGCACCCCGATTACCGCGAAGCTCGTCGCGGACCTGCTGGAAGTGGCAGGGGCCGAGCGCGTGGTGTCCATGGACATGCACGCCGGGCAGATCCAGGGCTTCTTCAACATCCCCTCGGACCACCTGTACGGCTCGCCGGTGTTCCTGGAGGACCTGCGCAAGCGCTTCCCGGAGTCGCAGGAGCTGGTCATCGTGTCGCCGGACGCCGGTGGCGTGGAGCGCGCGCGCGCCTACTCCAAGCGCCTGAACACGGGCCTGGCCATCATCGACAAGCGCCGCCCGCGCCCCAACGCCTCCGAGGTGATGAACCTCATCGGCGACGTGTCCGGCAAGGACGCCGTGCTGGTGGACGACATGGTGGACACCGCCGGCACGCTCGCGCAGGCCGCCGCGGCGCTCAAGGCCAAGGGCGCCCGCCGCGTGGTCGCCTACGCGGTGCACCCCATCCTCTCCGGGCCCGCCATCCAGCGAATCACCGACTCGGTGCTCGAAGAGGTCGTCTTCACGGACACGGTGCCGCTGTCGGCCGCGGCGCAGGCGTGCACGAAGATTCGCGTGCTCACCACCGAGCGGCTCTTCGGCGAGGCCATTGCCCGCATCCACCGGGCCGACTCGCTCAGCTCGCTGTTCGTCTGAGAAGCGAAGCGCCCGGCCGTCGGGCGACTTGACTCCCTGTCCGGGGGCTGGCATGTCCGGCCTCCTCCAACGGTCCCCTTCGCGGCGCCGTCTTCGGGGCCCGCCACCGGGGCGGGATGCCGAGGGCGCCAGGGTGGCCGGTGGTCACCGCGGTATCCATCTCCAAAGGTATTTCCATGTCCGTCGAAAAGACCACCCTCGAGGCGAAGTCGCGTGAAGGCTCTGGCAAGGGCTTTGCCCGCAAGCTGCGCGCCCAGGGCCTGGTGCCCGCCGTGGTGTACGGCAAGCACATGCAGAAGCCCGTGCACATCGCCGTGGACCCGAAGTCCGTGCGCGCGGCCATCAACACCCCGCACAAGTTCAACACCCTCATCCAGCTGAAGCTGGCCGGCGGTGACCAGCAGGTCCTCCTGAAGGACTACCAGATGGACCCCGTCACCCGGGACATCCTGCACGTGGACTTCATCGGCGTGCGCGAGAACGAGCAGGTCAAGGTGGACGTGCCGCTCGTGCTCGTCGGCAAGTCGGTGGGCGTGGCGGAGGGCGGTCTGCTCAGCCAGATTCGCCGTGAGATCCAGGTCTGGGCGCTGCCGAACGCCATCCCCGAGCGCATCGAGGTGGACGTGACGGCGCTGAAGATCGCCGAGGCGCTGCACATCAACGACGTGAAGTTCCCGGCCGGCGTGTCGGTGAAGTCGAACGTCAACTACACCGTGGCGGTCGTCGCCGCGCCCGAGGCGGCCGAGGTGGCTCCCGCGGCGGCTGCGGCGGCTCCTGCCGCGGCGGCTCCGGCGGCGAAGGCCGGCGACAAGGCGGCGGCCCCCGCGGCGGCGGCCAAGGCTCCCGCGAAGAAGTAGTCGTCTTCCGGTGTACCCTGGACACGGGGCTGGCCTCCCTGAGGCTGGCCCCGTTTCTTTTTGGAGCCTCCCATGAAGCTCATCTGCGGGCTGGGCAACCCGGGGCGCGAGTACGAGCGGCACCGGCACAACATCGGATTCATGGTGGTGGAGGCGCTGCTGTCCCGGGCGCGCGCGGAGCTGAACCAGGAGAAGTTCGCCGCGAAGGTGGGCCAGGGAACCCTGGCGGGCGAGCGCATCCTCTTCGTCGAGCCGCAGACCTTCATGAACCTGTCCGGCCGCTCGGTGGCCGAGGCGGCGCGCTTCTACAAAATCCCGCCCGAGGACGTGCTCGTCATCCACGACGAGCTGGACTTGCCCCTGGGCCGGCTGCAGCTCAAGGCGGGGGGCGGCAGCGGCGGCCACAACGGCCTGAAGAGCATTGTCGCGAGCCTGGGCTCGGAGGCGTTCATCCGCCTGCGCTTCGGCATCGACAAGCCGGAGGGCCCCAACGCCCGCGAGCGCGTGGCCGGCTACGTCCTGTCCAACTTCGACGACGGGGAGCGCCGCCAGTTGGACGAGCTGATGGACCGCGCCATGGACATGACGGAGTGCTGGGTGCGCGAGGGGCTGTCGGTGGCGATGAACCGCTTCAACCGGAAGGCCTGAGGCCCCCTCGGGGCGCCGTGGGCCAGGGGGGCGGACAGGCGGACCTTCCGGGAGCTTGACTTGCCCGGGGGGCCCCCCTAGAAGGCCCGTTCGCTCGCTGGGGTGGTTCAACCAGCGGGATGTTCTTTTTCAGCTTCCCGTGTTGGTGCACGGGACGTAGCGCGAGGGTGACGGGCGCGCGGTTTCCCGTTCCCGGTGGTGGCCATGGGGCCAATCGCCGTTTCCCCGCTCCTCGGATTGTCCGGGGGGCACTCGACCCCAAGGGGAGAGAAAACATGGCAGAGACGCAGGCCGCCAAGCGGCTTCGTGAGTACGAGACCATCTTCCTGGTCAAGCCGGACCTGACCGACGACAACGTGGACAAGCTCAAGGAGCGCGTCCGTGGCATCGTCTCCCGCGAGGGTGGCAAGGTCCTCCGCTTCACGGTGTGGGGCAAGAAGAAGACCCTGTTCCCCATCGCGAAGCAGCCCCGCGCCATCTACGTGCACGCCAGCTACCTGGGCAGCTCGGGTCTGGTGGCGGAGATTGAGCGCAACCTGAAGAACCTCGATGAGGTCACCCGCTACATCTCCGTGAAGCTGGCGGATGAGGTGGACCCCGAGACGCGTCCGGTCCTCGAGGACCTGAAGCTCGCCGGCGACGTGGAGGAGACCCGTCCGGGCGCTCCCGAGCCGCGTGAGGGTGGCGGATTCCGAGGCGTCGACGTGGCCGAGGAGTCCGTGGGCGAGGCGGAGGAGGAGTCGTCCGAGGAGGCCTGAGCGCCACCTTGGACATTCTCTAGGGACCTATCCAGGAAACGAGAAAGTTCATGAGCAACGGAACGGACAGCAAGACGGGCGGCTCGTCGTCGGGCGGCCGCAGTGGCGGCTTCGGCGGCGGCGGTGGGCCTCGCGGTGATCGCGGTGGAGACCGTGGCGGCGACCGCGGTGGAGATCGCGGAGACCGTGGTGGCATGGGCGGCGATGACGAGAAGCGCGGCGGTGGCCGTGGCTTCGGCCGCAAGAAGGTCTGCCGCTTCTGCGCGGAGAAGAACGCGTCGGTGGATTTCAAGGACCAGGCGACGCTGAAGTACTTCGTCACCGAGCGCGGCAAGATCATCCCCCGCCGCATCTCCGGCAACTGCGCGAAGCACCAGCGTGAGGTGGCCACGGCCATCAAGCGCGCGCGCGGCATCGCCCTGCTCCCCTACAACGCGGTGGTCGGCTAACCGCCGGGTCCGCTCAGGAGACTGAACATGAAGGTCATTCTGCGTGAGGACATCGAGAACCTCGGCAAGTCCGGGGAGCTCGTCACCGTGAAGGACGGCTTCGGCCGTAACTACCTGCTGCCGCGCAAGAAGGCGGTTCTGGCGAGCGAGCAGAACCTCCGTCAGCTCGAGCACGAGAAGGCGGTCATCACCGCCCGCAATGCCAAGCTGAAGGGCGCCGCGGAGGAGCAGGCGAAGAAGGTCGGCTCCATCAAGGTCGTCATCAAGCGCAAGGTCGGAGATCAGGACAAGCTGTTCGGCTCCGTCACCGCGCTGGACATCGCCGAGGCCGTGGCGGCCCAGGGGCAGACGGTGGACCGTCGCGCCATCCACCTGGCCGACCCCATCAAGTCGATTGGCCACTACGAAGTCGAGCTGCGTCTGCACCGCGACGTGGTGGCGAAGATCAAGGTCGAAGTCGCCGCCGAGTAACGGCAAGCGACTCCACCTCACCGTGGTCTTGAGAAGGCCGTCCGGGGCAACCCGGGCGGCCTTTTCATTTTGCGGGCCTGGCCCCGGGCACGTCCGGCTGGCGCCGCGGCCGGTCCGTCCTGCGACATGCGCGTGGAGGCCGTTGAAGCGGGTGGGTATCCCTGAGGCACAGGAGGCTCGCCCATGAGCACGCCCGCACCCGCCCCGCTGCCGTCCCACGTTGACGCCCACCGCCCTGATTTGGACTGGCTCCGCGTGGTCGCCATCCTCGTGCTGCACCTGTTCCACACCGGGATGATGTTCAACCGGTGGGACTGGCACATCAAGGCGCCCACGCTGCTGCCAGCGCTGGAGCCGATGATGGAGGTGCTGCACCACGTGCGCATGCCGCTCTTGATGGTCGTCTCCGGCGTGGGCACGGCGCTGGCGTTGAAGCGGCGCTCGCTGCGCGCCTTCGCGGGAGACCGGACGCGGCGACTGCTGCTGCCGGTGGTGTTCGGCATGCTCGTCATCGTGCCGCCGCAAATCTACGTGGAGCGCGTGTTGCGGGGGACCTTCCAGGGCAGCTACGCGGACTTCTATCCGTCCGTCTTCGGCTTCGTGCCCTACCCCGCGGGCAGCCTGAGCTGGCATCACCTGTGGTTCGTCGTCTACCTCTTCGCCTACTGCCTCCTGGCGCTGCCGCTCTTCTGGGCGCTGGGGACGGGGCGCGGACAGGCGTGGCTCGCGAAGGTCGAGGCCTGGCTGTGCCGGGGCGTGAATCTGGGGTGGCTGTTCGTCCCGCTCTTCGTCAACGACGTGCTGCTGCACCGCTTCCCGGAGACGCACGCGCTGCTCGACGACCCGAGGACCTTCGGCCACTACGGCCTGCTCTTCCTCCTGGGCCACCTGCTCGGCCGCGCGCCCGGGGTCTGGGACGTGTTGGTGGAGCGCCGGTGGTGGCTGCTGGGGATTTCGGCGGTCCTCTTCGCCATCATGGTGCCGGAGAGCGAGTTCGCCCTGGTGCCCGAGGTGCTCGGAGGCACGTCGGCCCAGTGGCTCTTCATCCTGACCGCGCTGGGCTGGGCGCGCCGCTGCGTGCGCACCGGGAGCCGGTGGGTGAAGCACGCGCAGGAGCTGTCGTACCCGTTCTACATCTTCCACCAGACGGTCATCATCGTGGTGGGCTTCGCGATGCTGCGGCTTCCCGTGGGGCCGTGGAGCCTCTTCGGCTGCGTGCTCGTCACGACGTTCCTCATCAGCTGGGCCTTGAGCGAGCTGGTGGCCCGCCTGCCCTGGTTGAGGCCGTTCTTCGGGTTGAAGGCCCGGGTGGCGCCCCGTCCCGAAGTGAAGCTCCAGGACGTGCCCACGGGGCATACTGCGTGACGAAAGCGCCCATGGCCGACACCCTCCCGACGTCCGTCCTCGAAGTGTCGCCGTCCCAGGCCTGGCAATGGCCCCGCTTCCGACCGCGCTCGGTGCTCGGGGTGTTGGCCTTCTGCCTCGTCGTTGGAGTGTCGTATGGCGCGGCGGTGAGGTTGGATCAGCTCGCCAACGGCCATGACACCCTGCCCGCCTCGCGCGCCTTCCTCTGGGAAATCACCGGCGCGCTCTCGGCCTGGGTGGCGCTGCCCATCATCCAGACCGCGGCGCTGAACGCCTCGTCCCCGCGCGCCGCCGGGTGGGCACGCTTCCTGGGGCTGCACACGGTGGGCTTCGCGCTCTACACCTGCGTGCACATCCTCGTGATGCTGGGAGTCCGCTACCTGCTCTACCCGCTGCTGGGCTGGGGCGAGTACGAGTACGGACCGATGGCCTTCCGCCTGCCCATGGAGGTGTCGAAGGACCTGATTGTCTACGGGCTCGCCGTCACCTTCATCAGCCTCTTCGAGGCCTGGAGGAACCAGCATGCCCGGGCGCTGCGCGAGGCGGAGCTGGAGGGCGAGCTGCGGTCCGCGCAGCTCCAGTCCCTCACCGGCCAGCTCCACCCGCACTTCCTCTTCAACTCGCTGCACACCATCAGCTCCGTCATGTACGAGGACCTGGAGCGCACGGACCGGCTGCTCAGCGATTTGGGCCACGTGCTGCGCGCCAGCCTGGAGCGCGCGGAGCCCACGTGGACGCTGGCCGAGGAGCGCATGCACACCGCGCGCTTCGTGGGACTCCTGTCGGCGCGCTTCGGAGAGCGGCTCACGGTGAACTGGAGCGTGGCGCCGGGCCTGGACTCGGCGCGCGTGCCCTGCTTCGCGCTGCAGACGCTGGTGGAGAACGCGGTGAAGCACAACCAGGACCGCGTGGAGCCGCTGGAGGTGCGCATCCGTGCCCACGAAGCGGCGGACACGTGGCGACTGGAGGTCGAGGACACGGGCCGGGGCTTCGGCGGTGAATCCCCCGCCACCGGCCCCGGAGTCGGGCTGGCGCACCTGGAGCAGATCCTCGCGCTCCTGCATGGCGGGCGGGCCCGGCTGGAGAAGGGACAGGGACCCGAGGGTGGCGCGCGCGTGTCGCTGACCCTGCCCCGGGGAGCGCGCCCATGACGACCTTCCGCGTGCTGGCCGTGGATGACGAGTCGCCCGCCCGAGCCAAGGTGCGGCGGCTGTTGGAGGGCGAGGCGCGCTTCACGCTGGTGGGCGAGGCAGCGGATGGAACCGAAGCGCTCACGCGCATCGAGTCGCTGAAGCCGGACCTCGTCGTCCTCGACGTGCAGATGCCCGGCCTGACGGGCTTCGAGGTGCTGGAGGCCTTGGGCCCGGGGCCTGGCCCCGCTGTCATCTTCTCCACCGCGTACGACGGCTTCGCGCTGCGGGCCTTCGAAGCCCACGCGGTGGACTACCTGCTCAAGCCCTACGACGGCGAGCGCTTCGCCCGCGCGCTGGACAAGGCGCATGCGCTGCTGCTCGGCGGAGGCTCGGAGGCCACCCGGCTCCAGGCCCTGCTGCGAGAGGTGGCCGCGACGACGCCTCGGAAGGCGCTGGAGCGGCTGGTGGTGAAGGCGGGCGAGGCCTGGGTGCCCCTGCGCATGGAAGACGTGTGGCGCTTGTCCTCCGAGGACAAGTACGTGCGCGTGTACACGGCCCAGGCGGAGCACCTGGTGCGCCAGAGCCTGCGCGCATTGGAGGAGCGGTTGGATCCGGAGCGCTTCGTGCGCGTGCACCGCGGCGACATCATCAATCTGGACGCGGTGGCGAAGCTGGAGCCGTGGAGCCACGGCGATGGAATTCTTGTCCTGAAGAACGGCACCACGGTGGTGCTCAGCCGTACGTGGCGTGAAGCATTCCTCCAGCGCTGGGGCATGGAAGGGTAGCGGCGGGTAGGTCCACCTTCCTTCCCCCACCCGCCGCTACAGGTCTGTGGCGGATAATTTCGGCCATGTCAGTGCGGCCTGTAGAGTGGGCGGGCAGACATGGAGAACTCCCTCGACCTCAGAGATGGGCGAAAGGTCCACGAGGACCTGGCCGCCGAGCGTGCAGTGCTCGGCGCCGTGCTCGCGGACAACTCGCTCATCTCCGCCGTAGGCGAAGTAGTCCACGCGGACGACTTCTCCAGCCCAGCACACGCGCAGATTTTCGCGGCGATGATTCGCCTGGATGGCAAGCAGCAGCAGGTCGACCACCTGACGTTGTCCGAGGAGCTGAAGGTCCTCGGGCAGCTCGTCGCCGTGGGCGGTCCCGCGTACCTGATGCGGTTGGACCAGGTGGTGCCGCTGGCCTCCAACGCCGTCCAGTACGCGAACATCGTCAAGGACCAGGCGCTGCGACGCCGGCTGGCGCACGTCGGCCGCGAAATCCAGGACCTCGCCAGCCAGGAGACGGGCGAGCTGGAGGTGTTGCTCGACGAGGCCGAGCGCAAGGTGTTCCTCCTCGCGGAGAAGAAGCGCGAAGGAGACCTGCGGCCGGTCAGCGAGCTGATGGAGCAGACGCTGGATCTGCTCGACAAGATGAAGGCGGCGGCGACGGGCATCACCGGCCTGTCCACCGGCTACATCGACCTGGACAACCAGCTCACGGGGCTGCACGCCGGCGAGCTCATCATCCTCGCGGCGCGTCCCGGCATCGGCAAGACGTCCTTCGCGATGAACATCGCGGTGCACGCGGCGCTGAAGGAGAACAAGGCCGTCGGCATCTTCAGCCTGGAAATGCCCGCGGACCAGCTCCTGATGCGTCTGCTCGCGTCCACCGCGCGCGTGGACATGAAGAAGCTGCGCGGCGGCCGGCTCTCGCCTCACGACGAAGAGAAGTTCCAGGAGATGGCGGGCGCGCTCTACAACGCGCCCATCTACATCGACGACTCGGGTGGCTTGTCCCCGTTCGACCTGCGCGCCAAGGCGCGCCGCGTGAAGCAGAAGGACCCCCGGCTGTCGCTGCTGGTCATCGACTACCTCCAGCTCATGCACCAGAAGGGCAAGGTGGAGAGCCGTCAGTTGGAGGTCGCCGAAATCTCCCGCGCGCTCAAGCAGCTCGCCAAGGAGCTGGAGGTCCCCATCATCGCGCTCAGTCAGCTCAACCGTAAGGTGGAGGAGCGCAAGGGCGGCAAGCCCATGCTGTCGGACCTTCGTGAGTCGGGCTCCATCGAGCAGGACGCCGACGTGGTGATGTTCATCCACCGCGAAGAGACGGAAGAAGGCCCTGACGGCAACCCGCAGGCGCCCACGAGCACCGTCATCCCCGTGGAGCTCATCGTCGCCAAGCAGCGCAACGGCCCCATCGGCTCCGTCGACCTCGTGTTCCTCTCGGAATACACCCGGTTCGAGAGCCGCAGCCGAGGCGAGTAGCGCGGGAGTCCGGCGCTACTCCACGCCCGTGCGCAGGTAGCGCACCACCAACGCCCGGGCCGCGCGCGTCGCGGCCTCCAGCGTCAGCCCGCGCCCCAACTCCGTCGCCAGCGCGGAGGCCAGTCGACACCCGGTGCCACGGCGCTCCGGCGCCCGCTCCAGTCGCTGGCCCTTCAGCACGCGGACGCCCTCCGGTGTGGCCAGCACGTCCGCCAGCCCCTGCGCATCCGGCAGGTGTCCCCCCTTCACCAGCACCGCGCCAAAGCCCTTCTCCACCAGCGCGAGCGCGGCCTCACGCGCCGCCACCACGGTGTCCGGCACGGGCCTGCGCAGGAGCCACCCGGCCTCGTCCAGGTTCGGGGTGAGCATGACGCGCGGGCCCGCGAGCGACAGGTAGCGCCGGGCGGACAGGCGGGACAAAGGCTGCCCTCGCGACGTCCGCACCACCGGGTCCACCACCCACCACGCCCGCGTCCCGGCCAGCGCGGCGCTCGCGGCCTCCAGCTGCGCGAGGCCGGGCACCATGCCCCACTTCACCGCGTGGACGTCGCCCAGCTCGCGCGCGGCGACCAGCTGCGCATGGATGACGCGCGGCGGAGAGGCCACCCAGGAGAACGTCGCCCGTCCTTGCGCCGTCTGCGCCAGGGGCACCGCCACCGGCTGCCCTCCGCGCGCACGCACCGCCGCCACATCCGCCAGCAGCCCCGCTCTTCCCGTGGGCTCGAGCCCCGCCAACAGGACGACGCGAGGAATCACCGCCGGTGCTCTCGCGCTTTCTGGATGAACGACTTGTAAAGCCCCACGTGCACGGGAATCGTCGTCGCCATGTACTCGGGATGCCACTGCACGCCCACGGCGAAGACATGCGCGGTGGACTCAATCGCCTCCACCACGCCATCCGGCGCCATCGCGCAGATGCTCACGTCGCGCCCGGGGCTCCGCACCGACTGGTGATGCGTGGAGTTCACCATGAGCTGGCCGTGCCCCACCGCCTCCGCCAGCAGCGAGCCGCTGCGCACTTCCACCGGATGCTGCGGCTGGGTGCGGTCATGCTTCTGCTCGTGCTCACGAGCGCCCTGCACCTCGCGGCCGATGTCCTGGAAGAGCGTGCCGCCCAGCACCACGTTGAGCAGCTGCATGCCGCCACACACGCCCAGCACCGGCATGTTGCGCTTGAGCGCCCCGCGCATCAGCGCCGCCTCGAACGCGGTGCGCCCCTCCTTCAGCGCGCCCAGTCCCTCGCGCGCCGTCTCGCCATACGCCTCGGGAGGAATGTCGAAGGCGCCGCCGGTGACGAGCAGCCCCGACACGCGGTCCAGATACGCGTCCACGCACGTGGGGTCGTCCGCGTACGGCAGCACGAAGGGAAGGCCCCCGGCGCGCAGCACCGCGTCCGCGTAGGGCACCTTCAACTCATACCGCGCGAAGGGCTGATCCTCGGGCTGAGCCCAGTCCGGGGTGATGCCGATGTTGGGCCGCCGGGGCGGCTGGCCATGGTGACGCGGATGATTGTTCATGGGGGAGTCCGTCGGTCGACCCTACCCCCCCACACGTCCCCGTTCAAACGCGCCCGTCAGCAGGCGCACCCGCTCGGCGATGTCCAGGGCGAGCAGGACGTCCGACACCACCGCCGCGCCATGCGCGCCCGTCGCCGCGACGGAGGCCACGTTCTCGAGCCCCACCCCCCCAATGCCCACCACCGGCAGCGGGCTTCCCTTCACCACCCGCGCGAGCCCCTCCAGCCCCAGCACCGGTGCGGGCACCTGCTTCGTCGTCGTGCCGAAGACGGGCCCCACGCCCACATAGTCCGCGCCTGCCTCCCGCGCGGCCTTCGCGCCGTCCACGTCGCGCACCGTGACGCCCACCAGGCGGCCGGGCCCCAGCAGCGCACGCGCCGCCTCCGGAGGCAGGTCCTCGTCGCCCACGTGCACGCCATCCGCGTCCGCCAGCAGCGCCAGGTCCACCCTGTCGTTGAGCAGGCACACCGCGCCCGCTTGCCGGCACAGCGCGGCCACCTGCTGGGCCACCACCAGGGCCTCTCGCATCGGCGTGCGCTTCATGCGCAGCTGCACCACCCGGGCGCCCCCCGCGAGCATCCGCTCGGCCTTGAGAACCAGGGGCATGTCCCCCCGGACGGTGTCGTCGCACAGCAGATACGGGCCCGGGGGAAGCAGCGGACGAGGCGGGGCGTTCATCGGCACCAGGAAGGCGGGACGGCGGCGTTGACAGATGCCCCCTCTGCTATAAGGTAGCCCGCTATTTTCCAAGCAATTCCGAGGATTTGAAACATGGCGGACACGGTGGACCCCAAGTATCTCGATAAGCGCACCGCGGAGCGGTACCTGCGCTCGGGCCAGTTGGACGAGAAGGCGTTCGAGCGCCACGTGAAGGGCCTGCCGGATGTGGCGGACAAGGCCACGCCGGTGGAGACGTTCATGGACGACGACGTCACGGACGACTACGACGACGAAGAGGACGACCTCGACGAAGAGGAGGACGAGGCGGACGAAGAGGACGAAGAGGACGAGGACGAGTCCTCCGACGTCGCCGACGAGTCGCCTGTTTCCACCGACGAGGCCGCGCTCAAGGACATCGCCGAGGGTGGCGAGGAGCCGAACACCCCATGAGCCCCGTGGACGAGAAGCGCGGCGAGACCTTCGTGATGCGGGGGGAAGCGCGCTCCGCGTCCGAGGAGGCCATCTCCCTCAGCACGTTCATCATGGGGCTGGGCACCGCGGTGCTCATCCACCTGGGTGACACGCCGAACCCGGAGACGGGCCAGACGTCGAAGGACCTGCCGCTGGCCCGGCAGAACCTGGACCTGTTGTCGATGTTGCGGCAGAAGACGCGGGGCAACCTGACGGCGGACGAGGAGAAGCTCTTCGACAGCCTGCTCGTGGATCTTCGCCTGCGCTTCGTGGAGGCGAGCAAGCGGTGACGGCGCCTGTTCTCCGCTCGGGCAAGCTGCCTGGGCGCATCCGCTTCGCGGCGCTCGTGGGTGTCGTGCTCGCCATCTTCACCGGCTGGGGCGCGCTCAACGAGGCCATGGAAATGGCCCACTTCTACGAGGTCCGCTCCCGCCACATGGAGGCCGGCCCGCCGTTCCTCCTGGGCAGCGACCCCGCCATCCTCCAGAAGCTCTTGGAGGCCCAGTACCAGGCCCTGGAGCCCATGCGGGAGCCTCGCGCCGTGCTGATGGGCGTGCTCGCCGTGGCGTGCGCCTTCGTCTTCGTGTCCGCCTCCCACATGCTCCGCGCGGACGGTCTACCCCGGGAGGCCCTGCGCAAGATGCTCGGTCGCGCCGCGCTCACCGTGGCGGTGCTGCGCACCATCGACGGCGCCCAGTGGGCCGTGGTGTCCCGGCGCGTGGGCGTCACCCTCACCCAGACGCTCACCCAGCGCCCCGAGTACCAGGACCCGACGACGGCCGAGGTCCTCACCAGCGTGGCCCCGTGGATGGCCCTGGGCCTGACGGTGCTGGGCACGGCCGTCATCGCGGGCACCTTCGCCCTGCTCGGCCAGTACTTCCGCAGCGACACCGTGCGGGACGCGCTCGTCGCCCAGGACAGCCCGGCCGACGGCTAGCTGCAATGCTGATCAGTTAGGTAGCCCTTGCATGGGGCTACCAAGCTGGTTGAGGGTGTGGCGATCTCGCTCTTGGAGATCGCTACATGGGGCTGGCTCAGGCCGTCCAGGGCGCCGCGTTGGTGGCTC
>NZ_JAKCFA010000038.1 GCF_024198215.1 Myxococcus qinghaiensis | reverse complement strand
CGAAGGCTCGCAAGCAGGTGAAGTGAGAGAACGTCCCAGCGTCGCTGACGCTCCGACTGCTCGCCATGGCCGGAACGGCTGCTCGGCTTGAGCTGGAATGGGTGCTCACCATCGCCGGAATACGCAGATAAAAAGCAAAGATCCGATAGGGGGCTTGATTCCATTGTCTGGCTCGGAAAGGTGCCCAAGGTGGGCGACGGCCTCGCCGTATGCTTTTTTCGAAATGAGGTTTGCCTCTCGTAGCGTCTCGGTAATGGACCAGCAACTCGCTAGACGAGCAGAGATTTCGGTGGGCAGATTGACCGGCTCGAGGTCGATTGTTGGCTTTTGGATGGGCAAGTAGTCGACTAGATATCCATTGTGTGCGCGGGTAAATTCGTACGTCTTCGCCCAGGCTGTACCCAGTTCCTCTGCTAGGAGCGGATCTAGGTGTTCATGGATTGTATTCGGCGGGGCAACGCTTATTTCTCCTCGATCGACCATGGAGATGAGTGTCTCTATAGCGTGAAGCCGAGCTGGTTGGTGGTGCGTTGTTTTGGAACGCATCGAGTGAAGTGCCAACATTAAGCTTGGGGCGACTTCAATCGGCTTGAATGTGTGCTCAACTGCGTCTAGGAGTTCAAGATGTTCTGCGAGAAGCATCGCCGTGACGTCCATTCGTACGCGCCACTTTGGTGCGTTGATGGGCGTTGGGGATTGCGGCCGCCGACCATGGCGAATTAATAGGGCTGGGTTTTGAAGTGGCCGTGGGTTGGCTTCGTTTTGGAGAAGCATGAGGCGGTATGTGGTTGCGAGCGAGCCTCTGATTTCTGCCGCGAGGACGTGAATTGGCGTCTCGCCACGGCGATATGAGTCTTCAAGGTCGGCTGCGTGATTTTTATTCTGGGTCGTGATTAGGACGAGGTCGCGCACATCCTTCATTTGAAATCCGCCGCGACCGGATTGGGCAAGACTCTGCATACGGGAGAAAAGTGGACGCACCTCAGTGTTGGTCTCTATTCCAAGTTTTGCCGCGATTGATATCGCGCTGCCAACCATGTCGTCTGGGATGGTGAGTTCTAATGCGCGCCGAAATAACTGGAGGGTTCTCTGGGCGTCGTCTGAGTGAAGAACGTGTGCGAGACGAAGCGCGAGTGGTGCGTTAAGATTTGGGTCAACTTCTATCTCTCGTGCGACAAGGGAAAGTCGTCTGAAATCGCCAGTTTCGAATAGAATGGAAGCTAGCCGCCACCGGTTCTCAAGAGATGGCTCTTCCCTAAGTAGCTCTTCGGCCTCATGGAGTGCACTCGATAGTCCTCCTGATCTGCTGAGACAGGAAATGCGAATGCGTCGAAGCGTACTGGTTAGTCGTTTTTGCGGAAGAAGGTTCCGATGCTGATCGAGTAGTTTTAGGCAGAGGTTCGGCTGGTTGTTGTTGTATGCGCAGGTGACTGCCAGGTGGAGGCTGTCCGCTGTTTTGATTGTTTCGACTAATTCCTCAGCGCGAGATGCTGTGAAGCCCCATTCGTGGTGTCTCGCCATCAGTCCGCACGCTTCAAGAAGGTGCTCGGCCTGGCCAGTTGCTCTAAATCGCACCTCAAGGCGGGCAGCCAAATCTCTTGTTTCCTCCAGGGTGTTGTTAAGTGTCTTGAGTGCCAGGAGTTCGATGTCCTCGGTCACCATGTTTGTTGGTTGCTGCCTAATGAAGTCGAGGGCGCCTTGTGGATTGTTGTCTAGGATAAGCGATTGCGCCCACCAATAGGCCCAGAGGGACTTCTGGTTGAGTTCTTTAAATGCGTCTCGATTTTTCTCGAGGAGGGCAAGTGCCCCTTGGGCGTTTTTCGTTGAGAGGTGGATGGTTGTGAGTGCTAGGATCTCAGGAATTTGGGCATGGGTGCTCGATGTGAGCCGCTCAAGAGCCGCCGCGCATGGGGTGAGATCAATGTTGAGGTTTCGGGTTACTGCCCAAGGAATTGCATAGGCGTGAGCCGGGGTCGTGGCCAGAATTTCCCGGCAAAAGGAAATGGCGTCTTCTTGGCGCTCAGGATCGTTTAGGAGGCAAGCAAGCTGCCACGCTTCCAGGCGTCGCCGTTTCGAGGGCGAATTTGCCTGTGCGGCGAGTGTTGAGAAGGTGTGCGCTGATTTCCGAATGGTTTCGATGCTCTCGTCATCGCGTCTGACTAGTTTCAGATCGATGGGTTCGGGCCATGAATCGATTCGAGAAGGGATCGAGGTTGGAGATAGGGTGCTGTAGTAGTTGATGATTGCGGCGGTGTACCGATTGCTCTCCCAGTGTGGTTCGAGTTCGAGAGCTTGTTGGATTTCAAGTTTGGCGCCGGTAATGTTCTTGTCGGCGATAAAGGCCAATGCTCTTAGGCGCCGCCCTCCTGCGCTGTTCTTGAGTTCGTCTGACTGGAGCAGTGGCCATGCTTCTTGTTGTCTTCCTGTTTCAATCAAGAGGCTGGCATAGAGTTCTCGGCTTTCTGGGTCGCTTCGGCCGTGAAGCAGCGTAATCGCATGTTCTTCGTGCCCATTGATGCGCGCAATCATTGCTTCGATGGGTACGTAGTCTTCGATGGGAGAAAGTGCTTGGGCTTCGGAAATTAGAGCCTGGGCTTTCTGAGGATCAATGTCTTCATGAAGAGCTAGACTGGCTTCGAAGCAGAGGATTCTAGCTCTGATCGCAGGTGTGAGTGCGGGCCAGGAGTTGTTGTCGTTCTTGATGGATGCTGCCCAGGCTATTGCTTCGACTGTGTAGCCTTGTCTTAATTTGTTTCTTGCGTGCTCAAGATCTCGCGATGTGAGGTTTGAGATGTTTTTGGAGAGTTGTTCCAATTGGCTGGCTAGGAGGGAGGAGATGAGGGGGGCGTTGCTGCTGGTTGGCGCGTTGATTGATGCGAGCGGTCTGCCGCAGATTTCTCGCAGCCAATACTCGGAATTGCTGAAGTAAGTTGAGACTATTTCCGGATGCGCTCTTAATTTGTTGCGAATTCTTGCTGCTGGCCATGTTTCGTAAATGATCCCTAGTCTCTTGAACTTCTTTATCTGGGCGGTGATTTCTGATTGACACTGCGTCGAGTCGAGCGAGCAGGCGACAAATAGGATGAAACGTTTTATGTTTTGTGATTTCCAGTGCTTTTGTGGAGCAGGAAGTCTTCTGAGGCTTTTCTGATGTCGGCAGGTTGGAATTGTGCGTAGCATTTACATTGCCCGACCTCAATGCCATCGCGTGATGCGCGACGTGCGATGAGGTCTATTCCCTGCTGCCCTTGACCGCGTGTCCCATAAACGTCGCATGCCGCTATTCCTTCTTCTGCATCAAATAGGTCGCGGCATAGGTCTTGAAATGCGTATTCATCGATCGTGTGAAAGGGCGGGAGTTGGCCGGGGCGAATTCCTGGTTTCATTTGTCTGTGCTTTCTGAGGAGTGATGTGTGGCCTGTGTCTTAAGGAAATGGAGAGTATCGCATTGCGCCTGTGTGGACTCTAGGCCGACGTTCGTGCGTCCCGCGTTTAGGTCTCTTTCCTTCGTGGCGGATGTGACCCGGTGTTCGATGTAGTTGCTTCCAGTTCCCTCGAGACGAGCCCGTCCGCGTACGAATCCAGGGTGGAGCAGTTCTGCATCCAGGTCTGAGTGGAGTGCACTTGGTAGGTCGAGCAGGCCTTGGGGTTGTGCGTCTGCGTGTTGACGGCAGACTTCGTGTGGCAATGCTATCGAGCAGAGCGGCTTCCGTAGATTTTGGCAGGATTAGCGTGCAGTCAGCTCGTGGAATGTGATTCCTTCTAGGCTCAGTCGGTGCACTGCGTCTTTGAAGCGCTCTGTGCCGATCACCATCGTGGCGAAGTTACCCACTCGGAACAGATCGAGTTCCGAGGGCAGGGATGCAGCAGCCAGGATGGGGTCGTCTGGACGTCCGAAGCCGTGACGTCCACAGGTCGGACACCGAGGAGGAACGTCTGTCGGAATGCAGTCCGGGTGCAGATTGCCCCGCGGCTCAATCTGGAGTTCGAGCAGCTCTGGCGGGTTCTTCTGCCGGAATCGAAATGCAGTGCGGCATCCCAGCAGTCCGCGCACTCCTTCCGCTTGTAGTCGATCCAGCGCGTCAGCGCGCGAAAGCAGTCTTGTTCCTAGCCACGCGATGGCCCCGAAATTTCCGACGGCACGTCCGGTCAATGGGCCGAAGTTCGTTCCAGGAGGGAGCGCGGTACCCTCTGGCACGTAGGGTCGTACCAACTCACGAAGACGAATGAACTCCGTCATCGGTTCGGGTCTCGGGGTGACGAACTCGGTGTGCTCTGGAAGAACCGAGAGGTCAACGGATGGGTAGTCGTGGCCCACAGCGCTCCAGGTGGCGCCGCACTCGTGACAGTGCAAGCCGGGGAGACCCCAGGTGTGCCTCGCGTCGACGTATCCTCCGTGCTTCGCCCTGACGCTCTTGTCTTCATTGACCCAATAGAAACGACTCATGCGTACCTACGCTCCTGGCCGTGAATAGTAGGGCTGAATGGGTCCACCTATTAGGTCGAATCGGTGAATCAGCTCTCCGGCATGCCTGAAAATCTCCGCAGGTGAGGCGAGCGGCCTGTCATTCATGAAGTCCCGCCAGGCATCGTTCCAGGCGCCACCTCGGCCTGTGCCATCGTGTATCCGCCGATGTACGACAAGGGGGATGGGCATGGTGTAGTCATGAATCTTTACCCCCTGGCGCTCGAACCACAGCGCCAGATCCTCTGACTGAGGGAAGATGTGGTGCTTTTCCCAGCGGCCCCGCGTGAGCTGATGTGAAGGTGGAATCACCTTCGAAGGGGCGCCGTTCCAGTTGGGGAACGTCATGATGGAGCCAGGCGGGAGCTTCTGTGCCACCCCCCAATTGCGCCGAGGGCCACTGCCCGGTGCCGCAGCCGCCGCGGGCGGACGCCCGGGAGGGAATCGCGCAAGCTCAAAGTCTCCGGGGATGTCCTCGCACCGGTAGAAGCCGCAGGCGTCTTCCACGCACAGAAGGGCGACGCACTGGTCTTCTTGGGCGGCGTCGCATTCTACCTCCGCCGCAGCCCACGCCTCTTGCGCGGTGTGCTGGGTGACGCTGGAGCAGCCCAGCCAGGACACGGCGAACAACGAAAGCCAGAAGGAATGAAGCGTTCGCATGGGCCGTAAAGTCTATCATCCTGGCCTGCAGCGACGAGAGATGCTGCAAACTTTCTCATGACCGGAGGGCCACCCGTCAGTGGATGGACGGCGGCGTCACCGGCTCCGGCCCCGTGAGAGGCAATTCGACGACGAACGTGGCCCCATGCCCGCGCTGGCTCTCCGCGCGGATGGTGCCCTGGTGGGCCTCGACGACCCTGCGACTGATGAAGAGCCCCAATCCCAGCCCTCCATAGTTCCGAGAAGACACCGCCCGTCCGAACTTCTCGAAGATGCGGCCCAGGTCCTCGGGGGCGATGCCGATGCCCTCGTCGCGCACCGTCAGCCGTCCTCGGCCATCCCGCTCCTCCACCCGGATGCGCACGGGCTTGCCGGGTCCATACTTGATGGCATTGGACACCAGCCCCCGCACCACCTGCTCCAGCCTCCGCGCGTCCCACCAGCCCATCACCGGCACCGGCGCCTGGACCTCCAGCACGCAGTCCGCCTGCGCCGCCTGCGAGCGAAGCTGGTCCGCCACCTCGCGAGCCACGGCCGCCAGGTCCACCCGCCCCAACTCCAACGGCAGCGGCGCGCCCGTGAGCTGCGTGACGTCCAGCAGGTCATTGATGAGCGCGGCGAGCTTGCGCACCTGCAGCGACGTGCTCTCCGACGCACGCAGCACGCTCTCCCGCAGGTGCTCGTCCGACGTGGGCGCCGCGGCCTCCCGCGCGAGCCCCTGGAGCTTGATTTGAAGCGGCGTGAGCGGCGTCTTCAGCTCATGCGACGCCACCGTGAGGAACTCGTCGCGCAGCCGCACCGCCTCCTGGAGCCGCACTTCGATATCCTTCAACTGCGTCACGTCCTGGAGCGCCAGCACCACGGTGGCTGGATGCCCATGCATGGCGGGCAGCTGCTCCGAGTCCACCAGGAACTCTCTCACCACCCCTGGGGCCACCCGCAAGGTCAGCGGCGTCCGCCGCAAGGTCTCTCCCCGCGCCGCCCGCGCCCCCGGAGTCTCCTCGTTGGGAATCGCGGCCCCCTCGGGGCCGATGACCTGGAAGAAGCTGTCGTACCGCTCCACCGGGATTCCCAGCGGGAACTGGCCGCCGAAGAGCTGATGCGCCGCCTGATTGGCGAAGAGCACCTTGCCACTGTGAGGCTCCATCAACAGCAGCGCGATGGGGCTAAGGTCCAGCACCGACTCCAGCCACTTCTGCTGGCTCCCCAGGTGCGCGGCCAGCTCCTCCGCCTGATGACGGGCCTGGACCTGCTGTGTCACATCCAGCGCGAAGGACATCACCGAGTCCACCTGCCCGCGCGCGTCGCGCAGGGGTTGGTAGATGATGTTGAAGTAGCGCTGCTCCATGGCCGTGCCCTCGAGCCCCAGCAGCAACGGCATCTCCGTGAGCCGCGTCGGCTTGCCTGTCTGATAGACCTCCTCGAGCGCCTGGGAATAGACGCGCCCCTTCTCGTTCCCCACCGAGAGCTCGCGCAGTGACTGGCCCACCAGGTCCCTGCCGTGCGACATCCGCTTGTAGACGGGATTGACGATGCTGAACACCTGCTCGGGCCCGGACAGGATGGCGATGGAGGCCGGGGCGTTCATCAGGATGTCGTAGAGCCGCGCGCGCTGCGCCTCCACCTCCGCCTCCGTCCGCTTGCGGTCGGTGATGTCGTTGACGAGCACGACGCAGCCCTGGATGCGGCCCTGGGCGTCCGCGCTCGGGACATAGGTGGATTGGACGTGGAGGTGTCGGCCGTCATCCAGCGCGAGCGCCGTCTCGTAGCTGACGCGCTCCCCCGCCAGCGCCCTGCGCACCCAGTCCCTGAAGAGCGGATAGAGCATCTCCCCGCCGACCTCTCGGACTGTCCGGCCCACCACGTCACTGGGCCGCTGGCCGAACCAGGTCTCGAAGGCGCGGTTGCAGAAGAGGTAGCGCTCCTCCGGGTCCAGGTAGGCCACCAGGGCGGGGAGCGCGTCGGTGATGGTGCGCAGCTGGTGCTCCTGCTGTCGCGCCTGCTCCCGGCTCTGCTCCAGGGCCTCCTTCGCCTGCGCCTGCTCCGTCACATCCCGCTGCGTGCCCCACACCCGGAGGAGCCAGCCGTCCTCCACCACGCCGAAGAGGTTGGCCAGCCGTATCCTCGTGGCGCCGTCACGGTCCACCAGCCGCGTCTCCAAATCCTGCACCCGGAAGCCGGCGCGGACGAAGTCGCGGATGGAGGCCCCGACCGTGTCTCCAATGCTCGTGACGAGCTGGCGCAGGGTGCGCCCCACCATGTGGCGGGCCGACTCATAGCCGGTCATTCGCGCCATGACGTCATTGGCTTCGGCGATGCGCCCCGTATTGGCCATGGCCTCGACGAGCGCCTCCTCCGGCATGCGCGTGTCGAGCGGCGGGTCCATCTCCAGACGCCAGATGCCCTCCGTGCTCTGGGCGACGAAGGTCCGGTAGCGCTCTTCGCTCGCCGCGAGCGCCCTCGTCGTGTGGCGCAGCTCCTGCTCCGCCTGCTTGCGCTCGCTGACGTCCTCCGCGGTGGACATCCACTCGCGCACCAGCCCGTCCTCCTCGAACACCGGCACGCCGCGCACGATGACGTCGCGCCAGGTGCCGTCGTGGAACTGCAGCCGAAGCTCCCCTCGATATGGCTCCCGCATCTCCAGCGCGGCGGCCCACTCCTTCAGGAAGCGTCCCCGGTCCGCGGGGTGGATGACATCCAGCCAGCCCAGGCCCAGGTGGGCCCCGAGCGACTGGCCCGTGAAGGCCATCCAGCGCGGCGCGGGTTCGGTGATGCCGCCCCGCGCATCGGTGGTCCACACCGTCTGCGCGGTGGCCTCCACGAGCGAGCGGTAGCGCTGCTCGTTCAACCGGATGGCCTGGTTCGCGCGCTTCTGGTCCGTGGTCTCCACCACGGTGATGCCCACGCCCTGCAGCGCGCCGCCCGCGTCCCGCACGGGGTAGTAGTTGACGAGGAAGTTGCGGGGGACGCCGGCCTGCTTGGCGGTGGCGCCGACAATCTCCAGATTGCGCACCGGCTGCCCCCGGTCGATGACCTGGCGATAGTGCGGCTCGATGAAGGGCCACAGGTCCGGCACCACGTCGCGGACCTGGCGGCCCAGGTGGGCCTCGCGTGGCAGGCCGTTCATCTCCGCGAGCGCGTCGTTGATGTGGATGAAGCGCAGCTCCAGGTCCACGAAGGCCAGTCCCACGGGCGCCCCCGCGACCATCGTCTCCAGGAAGAAGCGCGACTGCTCCGGGGAGATGTCCTCGATGGATTCGCTCTGCGTCTCGCTGGCGCCTGGTCCCCGCACGGTGCCCCCGGCCGTTCTCACCCTCGACGAGCCGACAGGGTGGGGGTGCCTGCTCGCTGTTCCGGGAGCACGGCATCCACACATGAGGCTGTGCATCCCCGGGACTCCCGGGGAGCCGCGAGCCCGCCAGGAAGCGAGCTGGCGGAAGGCTGGCCCCGCCCCGAAGTCAGGGAGAAGCGAAGGGCTGGCGCTCGACGGGCCGCCAGCCCGGGCCCTCAGATTTCGTGGGCCGTCTGCTCGTACACCAGGACTTTGTACGACTGGGGCAGGAGGATGACGTACAGCCATCGCCAGTTGTCTCCGTTGGGGCCCGTGGAGAACGTGCGGTAGTAGCGCTTCACCTGCACCGTCTCCGTGCCGTTGCTGTACGTCTCCAGCATGACGGGCAGCAGCGGCTTGAACTGCAGGAACATCTCGTTGCTCATCTCCGTCAGCGTCAACACCGCCGGAGTCGGGTCACCGCGGTAGCCGCTGTAGCGGCTCTGGGCGAGCACCGCCGCGGTGGCCTGGTTGAGCGTGGCCTCACCTGAGTACTGCCACTGGTAGTCGAGCCGGCGCACGTACGACACCATCTCCTCGCGCGCGGTGTTGGCCGTGTCGAGCGCGTACTGGAGACGCGCGGTGAGCGGCTGCTCCACGAAGGTGAGCGGGGAGCCCGCGGGCGCCGGCTGCGGATTGGGCAGACAGGTGCCGCCGATGCACGACGCCTGGAGGCGGAACTGCTTGTCCACCGCGTTCACGAAGCCCACCACCACCAGGTACTCGCCCGTCTTCGGAATCGTCACCAGGCCCAGCTTGCTCAGCGTGCCGTAGCCGGAGTCGTCATCCTGCGCGTGCAGGGTGGCGCCGTAGCTGCCGTTGGCGTCCTTCGGGCCGTAGAGGAACAGCCCGGTGTCCAGGTACATGGAGCTGCCCAGGTGCGTCACCTCCAGCGCGAGCTGCGCGCCCGCGTTCGCCTGGAGCGTGTAGCCGAAGTATCCCGGGAAGGTGGTCGGATAGCCCGCCACCGCGCCGCCAATGGTCAGCGGCCCCTTGAGCGTGGTGCTGTCAGCGATGTTGCCGCTGGGAGGAATCGGCGGCGCGGAGATGAGCGCGTGCGCGCCTTCCTCCAGCGTCCCGTCTTCGAGCATGGCCTCGGGAGCGCCACCACAGGCGCTCAGGAAGGCCACCGGCAGCATCCACAGCCAGGCTTGCTTCAGGTTTCCACGCATCGTCTCGGCCCCGTGTCAGTGAGGACGGAGGCACGGGTTGTTTCGCTCTTCCGGCGACCGCCCTGGGTGTTCGCGCCCGTCTGCCACCCCTGAAACTGAAACTCAAGCAATCAACGTGAAACGAAGTTTGTGCTTGTAGTCGGATGGGCCGAGGAAGCCTTGGCACTCCGCGCCTTGAATGAAACCCGTGAGGCTGGGAAAGCTGGGGACATGACGCCATCCCCCAGGTCGTGGAGTTGGAGCGCCGCATTGCTGTCGCTGGTCCTCGTGTCACCCGCGCGAGGAGAGGCCCCTGAGGCCGGCGCGCCCGGGGTGCGCGAGCGCGAGGCGATGGTGTTGACGGGGGCCGTGCTGGGCGCCACGCCGATGGTGGAGGACCTGCGCTCGCTGGTGGACGAGGTGGGTGGGCGCGCGACGGGCTCGGAGTCCAACCGTCGCGCGGTGAAGTGGGCGCTGGAGCGCTTCCGCGCGGCGGGTGTGCCAGCGACGGCGGAGTCCTTCCGGATGCCCGCGCTGTGGCTGGAGCAGTCCGCGAGCGTGACGGTGCAGGGCCAGGGCGTGAGCTTCGCGCCCCGGGTGGCGGCGATGCCCTTCTCCGCCGCGACGCCGAAGGGAGGCCTCACCGCGCCGCTGCTGGAGGTCGGCCGGGGCACCGAGGCGGACTTCAAGCGCGTAGGCGCGAAGGCGAAGGGTGCCTTCGTGCTGGTGGAGACGGAGGAGCTGAAGGACGTGGACGGCCTCTTCCGCGAGTACGCGGAGGCGGTGGGCGTGGAGGCGCGCGCGGCGAGCGCCGGCGCGGTGGGCGTCGTCTACATGGGCAGCCGTCCTGGCAATCAGCTCTACCGTCACAATGTCTCGACGGGGCCGAAGAACACCCGGCCCATGCTGGTGATGGAGCGTGACGGCGCCAGCCGTGCGCAGCGACTGCTGCGGGCCGGCACCGCGCTCACGCTGAAGGCCGCGCTGGAACTGAAGACAGGCGGCCCCTACGAGGCGCAGAACGTCATCGGAGAGCTGCGCGGCACCACCAGGCCGGAGGAGGTCGTCGTCCTGGGCGCGCACCTGGACAGCTGGGACTTGGGCGGCGGCGCGCTCGACAACGGGGCCAACGTGGCGATGCTCATCGACCTGGCGCGGCAGATGCGACGGCTGGGGCTCAAGCCCGCGCGCACCATCCGCTTCGCGCTGTGGAATGGCGAGGAGCAGGGGATGTACGGCTCGGCGGGGTATGTGCGCTCGCACGTGGCGGAGCTGGATGGCCATGCCATGGCGCTGTCCGTGGACATCGGCTGTGGCCGCATCAACGGCTTCTTCACCAATGGCCGGCCTCCGCTGGTGCCGCTGGTGGAGCGCGCGCTCGCCCCGGTGGCGGGCCTGGGGCCCTTCACTCAGGTGGACGTGCCGGTGGTGGGCACCGACAACCTGGACTTCATGCTGAGCGGCGTGGCCAACCTCATCGCCAACCAGGAGTCCGCCACGTACGGGCCCAACTACCATGCGCGCTCGGACGAGTTCGAGCAGTGCGACGCGCGCACGCTGCGCACCAATGCCGCCGTGGTGGGCGCGCTGGCGTGGGGCTTCGCCAACATGGACGAGCGACTGGCCAGGCAGAGCCGCGCGGAGGTGGAGGCGCTCATGAAGACCACCGACCTGACCGAGCAGATGAAGTCCTTCAACGTCTGGGACGAGTGGGCGGCGGGGGCCCGAGGCCGTCCCGCCGAGCGTCAGGTGTCCCCCACGCCGCGCTGAGCGTGGACGCCGGGCTCAGCGGAGCTTGTGCTTCGCGAGCCACTCGTTGATGAGGGGGAGCGTCTTCTCCGAGGGGTCGTCCTTCATGGCCATGGTGCGCGCCTCGGCGACGAGCTTCAGGGCGCGGGCGCGGTCCTTGCCGGACTCCCACAGCGCCTGGGCGAGCAGGAACTTCACCTCGGTGCGCTGGCCGGGCCCTGGCGTCGCCTTGTCCCAGCCGGCGACGGCGCGCTCCAGGGGCACGAGCGCCTCCGCGGGCCGGTCCAGCTTGAGGAAGGCGGTGCCCAAATCCCGCAGGCTGAGGGTCCACTGCCCGGAGCTGTCATCCGGTTGCAGGAGCATGATGTCCACGGCCCGCTGGCAGTAGTGCAGCATGTCCGCGTAGCGCTGCTTGGTGGACATGATTTTTCCGGCGAGGCGCAGCGGGCTCACCAGGGACGGGTCCATCAGGCCGCGCGACTTGTCGCGAAGGGTGATGGTCCGCAGGAAGTGCTCCAGGGACGGGTCGAAGAGGTTCTTGTGGAAATAGAGGACGCCCAGGTTGGCGTGGATGACGGACGCGCCGAAGCTCTCCGCCCCGTCCGTCTTCGCGACGATGGTCAGCGCGCGCTCGTACAGGGGGAGGGCCTCGTCCATGCGCGACTGGACGACGAGCGTGGAGGCCAGGTCGTTGAGCGCATCGTAGACGCGAGGGTGGTCCGGGCCGAGCGTGCGCTCGAAGACGCCGAGGGCCTCGCGGGCAATCAACTCCGCCAGCTTCAGGTCGTCCTGGTCCCTGAGCACGGGGACCACGGCCAGTCGCACCCGGGCGACCTCGGGGTGCTCGTCGCCCAGGGCCTGCCGGGTGATGGTGGCGGCGCGCTCCAGGTGCGCCCGGGCCTCGGCGAGTCGGGGGTGGACCCACTGCGTGGCGCCCAGCTCCAGGAGCACGTCCGCCACCTCCAGGCTGTCCGGACCGAAGGTGCTCTCCGCTATCAGCAGGGCCTGCTCCTGCAACGCCACGGCTTCGTCGAAGCGCCGCTGCTTGCGCAGGACGGTTCCGGAGTAGGTGAGGAGGTTGACGCGGGTCAGCTCGTTGCCGCCGCCCAGCCGTTCGATGGCGGCGGCGGCGCGGTCCTTCCAGCGTGAGGCCAGCTCGTACTCGTCCAGGCCGATGCAGGACACTCGGACGAGCAGCGTCCAGGCGCGCGCCGCCACGGCGTCCTGGCGCGTGGCCTCCGCGGCGTTCAGCGCCTCGAAGAGCGAGGTCTCCGCGCCCCGCCAGTCTCCGGCTCCTTCGCGCAGCTCGCCGAGCAGCAGGGAGATTTCAGCGCCGTCGTGACGGTTCGCCGCCCGCTTCGCTGCCAGCGCCGTCGGCTCCACCAGCGTGACGCCTTCCGCGTAGCGCCCGGTGGCGAGGAGCGCACGGCCTCGTGCGAGTGTCGCTCGCAACGCCGCGTGGCGCTCCCGGGCTTCAGGGCCCTCGGGCAGCGTGGCCCCGCCGGGCGCCAGCGCTTCCGAGCAGCCGGACAGGGGCGGCAGGCCCTTCACCGCGCGGTGCGACTCGTCCACCGTCCTGGCGTCCGCCTGGGACAGCAGGCGCGTGAGCGCGGAGACATCCGCCAGCCGGTTGTCGAGGCAGCGCATGCGCCACGCCATCACCTCTTCGGGCTGCTCGCCCCGGACGCGGGTGGCCTCGCAGGCGGTGGTGCGCGTCGTCGTCCACGCGGCGGTGTACGCGTCCAGCTCCCGGCGCACGCGCTCCCATGCGGCGGAGGCATAGGGGCGGCCGGTGGCGGTGAACGCGGCCTGGATGGCGGAGGCCTGCTCGGGGCTCCAGACGGTGGTCATCTCATGCGGTGCGCTCGCGCAGGCACGGGCTCCGCTGGTGTGTACCGCATGGGTGAGGCCCACCGCCGTGGCCAGCACCGCCACCGCGCCGGTGAGCTGGAGCCCTCGCTTCCACCTGGCGGCCGGGTCCTTCTGGAGCGCGTCGAGCAGGGCCTGCAGGTGCGGGAAGCGGTCCTCCGCGCGCCGGGAGAGTCCGCGCAGCAGCACGCGGCGCAGCCACGGAGGAACCCGCGTGCCGGCGGGCGGAGGGCGCACCTGTCCCGAGGACACCTGTGTGGCCAGCTCCGCCAGGGTGGTGCCCTCGAAGGGGCGCGCGCCGTAGAGGGCCTCGTGGAGGGCCACGCAGAAGGAGAACTGGTCTCCGGAGGCGCCGGCGCGCGTCTCACCGAGCAGCTGCTCCGGGGCCATGTAGGCCGGCGTGCCGCCCGTCAGCGAGCGCTCTACCACCTGGGGGTCGGCGCGCGCGGGCAGCGAGCTCTCGCGCGTGGTGGAGGCGCCCAGGCGCGCGAGGCCGAAGTCGGTGACGTGGACGTTGTCGTCGCCGCCGACGAGGAGGTTGGCCGGCTTGAAGTCGCCGTGCACCACGCCCGCGGCATGTGCGGCCGCGAGGCCCCGGCCCGCGTCCAGGAAGAGGTCCAACACCTCGCGCCACGGACGGGGCGCGGCCTTGAGCCACTCGCCCAGCGTCTGGGCCTCCACCCGCTCCATGGCGAGGAACACGTGCTGGCCGAAGGTGCCCACGTCGTAGACGGCCACCACGTTGGGGTGGGAGACACGGGCCATGGCCTGCGCCTCGCGCAGCAGGTGGGCGCGCTCCTTCTCCACGTCCAGGCCCAGGGCACCGGTGCGCAGCAGCTTGAGGGCGACGCGGCGGTCCAGCTCCGGGTCATAGGCGCCGTACACGACGCCCATCGCTCCCGCGCCCAGCAGCTCCAGGACGAGGTAGCGCCCCACCGCCGTGCCCTTCTCCAGCGCCGAGTCATCGCGACGCAGGGTGGAAGGGGGCTGGGGCTCCGTGGGCGTCGCGGTGGTGGTGACGTCGGGCGACTGCGCGCGCAGTCCCTCGGCGACGAGCGTTCGACAGGCGGCGCACGTGTCGAGGTGGGCATCGACCTCGGCGGTCTCCTCGGGCGACAGCTCGCCCAACAACAACTTCATGAAGACGGTCTCGTCGACGCAGCGCATGAAGGGGGAGGGTTCCTGCACCAGGTGGGGAGTGGGCGTCGGCGACGATAGCAGAGTGTCCCCGGGCGACAGGGAGTGGGTGTCACGCCGGAGCCTTGTCACCTCGCGGTGACAGCCGGGCGAGGCCCATGACAGAGGGCAAACGGGCAGGCGGGCACGGCTCCGCGGCGTGAGCGCAGGCACTGCATCCGAGGGAGGGACCTGGTCCTCCCATCGACAAAGCCGGGAGACGACACGTGCGCTCGCTGCGCCGTCATGGCAGCGTCATCGGCAGGAGGAGTGCCCATGCGAGTGGCCATCCTGGATGACTACCTGGACGTCGCGAGGACCTCGGCGGACTGGTCGCTCCTTCCCGCTGGCTTCGAGCCGCGCTTCTTCCGGGAGCCGCTCGCGGGAGAGGATGCCGTGGCGCAGGCGCTCCAGGCGTTCGAGGTCATCGTCGCGATGCGCGAGCGCACGGCGTTTCCCGCGTCGCTCCTCGCGCGCCTGCCCCGACTGCGCCTGCTGGTGACGACGGGCATGCGCAACGCGGCCATCGACCTGGACGCCTGCCAACGTCAGGGCATCACCGTGTGTGGCACGGGTGCGGTGGGTGCCCCCGCCGCCGAGCTGACGTGGGCGTTGATTCTGGCGCTGCTCAAGCGCATCCCCGCCGAGGACCAGTCGCTGCGCTCCGGGGGATGGCAGACGGGGCTCACGGAGACGGTGTCCGGCAAGCGCCTGGGCGTCGTGGGGCTCGGCAAGCTGGGGACGCAGGTGGCGAAGGTGGGGCTCGCCTTCGGGATGGACGTGGTGGCCTGGAGTCCCCGCCTGACAGCCGAGCGCGCCGAGGCCGCCGGAGCGCGGCTCGTCGACAAGGCCGCGCTCTTCGCCACGTCGGATGTCGTCACGCTGCACCTCGTGCTGGGAGAGCGGACACAGGGCGTGGTGGGCGCGGCGGAGCTGGGGGCGATGAAGCGCTCGGCCTACCTCGTCAACACCTCACGCGCCGGGCTCCTGGACGAGGAGGCCCTGCTCTCAGCCCTCCGCGAGCGACGCATCGCCGGGGCGGGGCTGGATGTCTTCTCCGTCGAGCCGCTGCCGCGTGAGCACCCGTTGAGGTTCCTCCCCAACACGGTGCTCACGCCGCATCTCGGCTACGTCACGCGAGAGAACCACGCCGTCTACTACCGCGACGCGGTGGAGGACATCCTGGCGTGGAGCCAGGGCCGTCCCGTGAGACTGCTCGGCGCGTGAGTCACGTCCGGGCCTCCAGCTCCAGCTGTCCCTGCGTGCCCACGCGCAGCGTCACCTGTCGGTGCGGAGTGCCCGCATGCATCGCGAGCCACTGTGCCAGCGGGACGATGGCGTGCTGCTCCACCGCGCGCTTCAGCGGGCGCGCACCGTAGCGCGCGTCGAAGCCGGCCTTCGCGAGGAAGTCCACCACGTCCTCGCCGAAGCTCACCTTCACCCCGCGCCGTGAGAGGCCCTCGCGGCCCAGCGCCGCTTCCAGGGTGCGTCGCGCGAGCGTCCTGATGACGTCCGGCGCGAGGGCGCGGTAGGGGACCACCTGGTCCAGCCGGTTGAGCAGCTCCGGTCGGAAGAAGGCCGTGGCCGCGCCCAGGTAGTGCGCCTCCATGTCCCGAGGCGTGTCCCCGCCAAAGCCCAGCGAGCGTGACGCTGACTCCGCGCCCAGGTTGCTGGTGAGCAGCACCACCGTGTTCCGGAAGCTGACGGTGCGGCCGGTGCCGTCCGTCAGCCGTCCCTCGCCGAGGACCTGGAGCAGCAGGTCATGCACCCCCGCGTCCGCCTTCTCCACCTCGTCCAGCAGCACCACGCCGAAGGGCTGCTCCCTCACGCGTCGCGCGAGCCCTCCCTGCTGGCCTCCCACTTCGCCCACCAGCCGTCCCGCGCTGCCGGGCGCGGCGTACTCCGCCATGTCGAAGCGGGCCAGCCGGGCGATGTCGCCGAAGAGGTACTCCGCCAGCGCGAGCGCCGACTCCGTCTTGCCCACGCCCGTGGGCCCCAGGAGCAGGAACGCCCCCAATGGCCGTGAAGGGTCCGCGAGTCCCGTCTTCAGCGTGACGACGAGGTTGCGCAAGAGCAGCGTGGCCTCGTCCTGGCCGACGATGCGCTCGCGGAAGCGGCGCAGCAGCGCGTCCGGGTCCAGGCGAATCGACGAGTCCACCAGCTCCCTCGGGTAGCCGGTGCGCGTGCAGAACGCGGAGGTCACCGCGCCCGCATCCACTTCCGTCCCCGTCTCGGCCTGCGCCGTCGCGGCGCGAAGCAGTGACACCGCGCCACCCGGAGGTGGACCTTCACCGAAGCGCTCCGTCAGCTCCGCCGCGCGCTCCAATGAGGCGGGCGTGAAGCGCACCTTGCGCGCCTTCGCGACGCGCTGGGAGGCCTGCTGCACCGCGGCCCGTGCCTTCTCGGGCACCAGCGGCTCCACGACGACATGCCGCAGCGCCTGGAGGAAGGCGCCATGGGTCCGCTCCGCGCGCGCGACGTCCTCCGGCGTGGCCTCCAGCACCAGTGAGACCTCGCCCCCTTCCAATGCCGGCAGCAGATGCCGCGCGACGTCCAGGCCCGTGTCGCCGCCCCCCAGGGAGAGCAGCTCGGAGAGGCTGTCCAGGTGGAGCACCGCGCGCCGCACCCGCAGCTCGTTCACCATGAGCTGCACGCGCTTCTGCCACTGCCCCAGGTAGCGCATGCCGGCCATGATGCGACCGCCCGAGGTGCTGAAGACCTCCAGTCCTTGGAGCGAGCTCCCCGACGCCGAGGACTCCGCCCGGTGCACCAGCTCGTGCACCAGCGACGTCTTGCCCACGGAGGGCGGCCCCACGAGCAGCACGCTCGCGCGCGCCCGCGCCGTGACGGCCTCCGCCAGCAGGCCGACCTCCGCGTCCCGCTCCCACGCACGCTCCAGCAGTCCCGCGCGGGCCTCTTCGTTGAGGCAGCGGCTCGCCTCGGCGAGACCCGGAGGCGGGGGAGGGCGGCGCACCGGCCCTCGGGGCTCTTCGATGATCCGCGCGCGAGCCGCCTCTCGGGACTTCACCGTCACGGAGAGGGTCTCGACGGTCTCCTCGCCCAGGTAGGCCAGCGAGTGCAGGCGCTCCAGGGGCGCCATGTAGAGCTCGTGACGGACCAGCTCCTCCACATAGGCCTCCAGGTCCGAGAGGTCCTGTAGCGAGCCCTCCACGTCCACGCGAGGAATCCACACGTGCACGGGCCCCTTCGCCGCGCCCTTCTTGCTGGTGCGCTCCGTCTTCCCGCGTCCCCCGCGCGTCACCACCGTGAGCTTGAGGGGCACGGGCAACAGCCGTCCGTGCTGCACCGCGCGCACGGTGAGGTTCATCTTCTTCGTGCGCAGGTCCGGCCAGTGCGTCTGGGCATCCTTCAGCTCTCCGCGCTTGAGCAGCCGTCCCAGGACCTCCGCCACGTCCAGTCGCGCGGTCGCCAGGTCCGGCGCGAACGAGGCCAGATGCGGGTGCGTCAATACGTGCGCGGCCACTCCCACGCCGGGGTAGTTCCGCACGAACAGATGGAAGTTCTTGTCCATGTCAGCGCCCTCCTCGCGCGGGCTCGCGCAGCACCCGCGCCGCCCAGGCCACGGACTCGGAAGGAGGTCTCCCGCTTCCCAGATGAAGGACGTTGTCGGGCGCGCCCTCCGCGACGACGTGGCCCTGGGGCGACTCGGGCGCCTGACCCGCGCGACGCGCCTCCCGCTCCGCCAGCTTCACCGCGTCGCGCGTCGCCACCGTGCGGGACACGTCCTTCATCAAGTCCGGTGCCTCGTTGAGCAGCTCCACGCGGACCAACGCGGGCCGCGAGTCCAGGTGCACCAGCACATAGCCCTCCAGCGGCGCGAGCACCTCCGACAAGCCGAACGCCGAAAGGCTCACCACCTGTCGCCGCACCCGCACTCCCGCCGGGCGCGTCGTGCCCGGCGCGGCCCAGGCGACGCTGCCGTCCGGCTCCACGCGCTCCTCGTGGATGGCCACGCGTCCCAGCCCCTGGGGAATCGCCTTCACCACGGCCTCCAAGGCGGCGACGGGCGAGTCCGCGAGCCCTTCCACCAGCAGCGCGCGCACCTCCATTCCGCGCTCCCGGGTGGCCAGCTGGTGCGCGAGCCACTCCACTTCATCGCGCAGGCTCACCACCTTGGGACGACAGCGGCGAAGCCGCTCCTCGGGAGACACCGGCAACGGCGCCGAGCCATAGGTGGTCCGAGGGCGCAGTCCGCCACGTCCCCGGCTGCGCCTCCAACTGGCCTGGTACCCGACGCGCTCCTCCTTGCCAGCGGGCTCCGCCGTCTCCAGGAAGTCGCGGTCCGCCAGCTCGTTCTCGCGGATGTCCAGGGCCTCCGCCGACAGGCGCTCCAGTCGCTCGCGCAGCTCCACCGCCTCGGGGCCACCGCGCGGAGCCTCGCCTTCGGACGGCCGAGGCTCCGCCGCCGACAAGGTCTCCAGCCGCGCCGTCACTTCCTCCAGCACCCGAGCCACTCCAGGGAGTGTCCACGAGGTGGGGTCCTGCTCGCGAGTCCACGAGGGCTCTCGCATGAGCAGCTCCACCGACAGCCCCATGTCCTCGCCCCGGCGGAACAGCTCCACGCGGGCCAGGTCCTCGCCGCCGCGCCGCACCAGGTGGTGGGCCAGGGGCACCGTGAGGCGTCGCTCCAGCGCGCGCTTCAGGGGACGTGCGCCGTAGCGCGGGTCGTACGCCTGCTCCACCAGCAGGTCGAGCAACGCGGACTCCACCTCCACCAGCACGTTGCCCTTGCGGATGCCCCGCCGCGACAAGAGCGACTCCAGGGCGTGCTCCACGACGACGCGCAGCGCGGTGGGGGTGAGCGAGCGGAACGGCACCACGCGATCCAACCGGTTGAAGAACTCCGGACGGAAGAAGGCCCGCACGGAAGAGAGGTAGTGCGCCTCCGCGCCTTCGGGAGCGCGGTGGAAGCCCGTGCGGGCGGCGGCCTCGCGCACGCCCAGGTTGGACGTGAGCACCACCACCGCCTGCCGAGCGTCCACGGTGCGCCCCGCGCCGTCCGTCAGTCGTCCCTCGCCGAGGAACTGAAGGAGCGCGTCGAAGATGCGCGGGTGCGCCTTCTCCACCTCGTCGAACAGCACCACGCAGAACGGCTGGGTGCGCAGCGCCGTCGTCAGCTCGCCGTCCGGTGCGCCGGGCAGGCCCAGGAGCCGGGTGATGCTGGAGGCGGAGACGAACTCCGACATGTCGAAGCGGACCATCCGCTCCTCGCTGCCGAAGAGGGTGCGCGCCAGCGCCTTGGCTGTCTCCGTCTTGCCCACGCCGGTGGGGCCCACGAAGAGGTAGGTGGCCAGCGGCTTGTCCGGCGGCTGCAGCGAGCGCTGGAGCGTGAGGATGGCGTCCACCACGGCGGCGACGGCCTCCGGCTGTCCGGCCACCTGCGCGGTCAGCTCGCGCTCCAGCACCTCCCGGGACTTCGGCGGCGCGCTGCCCAGCACGAAGTCCGGCAGGCCCGTCTGCGCGCGCATCGCGGCGGTGACGTCCTCCTCCGTGAAGCGGCGCACGTTCTGGTCCACCGTGCCCGGCCTCGCGAGCACCCGGCGCAAGAGGCGCACCGCCTTGCCCGGGAAGGACTCGTGCGCGACGAAGCGCTCCTGCAGGTCCAGCAGGGTCTCCAGCGCCAGCGGGGACAGGCGCACCGCGGGCCCGCCGTCGCCCGAGCCCTCCAGCTCCCGCAGCGTCCCCAGCAGGGCCGGCAGCGTCGTGCGCGGCTCCAGCGCGGGCACGTGCACCACGCGGAACAGCGAGGCGAGCGTGGGCGCCTCCTCGCGCACCCGCTCGAAGCGCTCGGGCGTGGACTCGGCCAGCACGGTCAGCTCGCCGCGCGCCATGTGGGGCTCCAGGAACTGCGCGACGTTGGTGCGCTCGCTCGAGGTGCGGCCCGCGTAGACGAGCGAGGCCAGGTCGTCCACGTAGAGCAGGTCACCCACCTCCACCAGCTCCTTCACCACGCCCCGCGCGCGGGCCTCCCACTGGCCCACGTACATCATCCCCGCGATGAACTGGTTGCCGTCCACGCGCCACACGTCCCGACGCTGTCCCGCGGCGTCCTGGCGCGCGGTGAGGCGGCGCACCACCTCGTGCACCAGCGCCGTCTTGCCGGAGCCCGGCGGGCCCACCAGGACGATGGCCGCGCCCTCGCGTCCTTCCAGCGCGTCCACCACCTCACGCACCAGCGCCTCGCGGCCGTAGCAGTGCTCCAGTCCGTCATCTCGCGCGGCGTGGCTCAGGTTGCGCGCCACCTCGCGCAGCTCGGTGAGCGTGAGGCGTCGGCGGTTGCGGCGGGCCTCGCGCTGCTCCGGCGTCTCGGGCGGAGGGCTCTTCGTCTCCTTCCCCGTGGCGCGGCGGCGCCTGGGGGGCTTGGGCGGCTTGGGCGGCGTCCGGGGGAGGATGGAGGGCGGATAGGCATCCACCTCCAGCAGCTCCAGGCGCTCACGGCCCTGGGCCCAGAAGCCCTCCAGGTTCGTCAGCCCGTGCTCCAGGCACCACGCGCCCAGCCTGCGCCCGAGCGCGAGGGGCAGGGACTCCACGTCGGGAATCGCGAAGCGGGCCTCCGCGAGCCGCGTGGGCGTCACTACCCAGAAGTCATCGCGGGGCCACTTCTCCAGCAGCACCGCCATGCGGCCCTTGAGCACGACGCGCAGGCCCTTCTCGCGGTCCCTCGCTTCGGTGTCGACCTTCACGTGCTTGAGCGCCAGGTGGGGCGGCAGCTGGTAGCTGGCCACCCGCGACGGGTGCTCCTTCTCGAAGCGCTCCATGACGGCGAGCGCCAGGTCGTCCCTCAGCGAGGACAGGCTGGGGCCCACGCGGTGGATCCTGGGCCAGAAGGCGGGGACCCACGCCTCGACGAGACGGCCGCCCAGGGGCGCGACGACCAGGGGGAGCTTGAGTTCCATGGTCAGTCCTCCTCCGTCTCGCCAAACACGCGCCAGTTCATCCAGGGCTCCAACAAGGAATCCAACTCCAGGCCTCCGCCGCCGTAGCGCACGCGGGTTCCGGTGCGCATGTCCTCCACCGAGCCGCCCGAGGTGTCCGTCGAGCCCGGACGGATTCGCCGGACCTCCGTCTTCGGCAACTGCGCCTCCAGCTTCTCCCACTCCGGCAGCACGTCCCGGCTGCGAGGGTTGGCGGTGAAGAGCGCGCGCACCAGCGCCGCCTGACTGCCCTCCACGAAGCGGTGCACGCCGTGCTCGGCGGAGAGCAGCAACGGACGCGTTTCACCGGAAATCTGGAGGGCATACGCGAGGGGTGTGGGCTGGAGGTCCAGCAGCTCATCCACCCTGGGGTAGACCCAATCCGGCGGAGGGGGAATGCGCGGTGCCTTCGCTCCGTCCTCGGGCTTGGGCGTCCAGAGCAGGGCGCGCTGGAAGGCCAGGGAGTAGCGGTTGCACCAGCGCTCATAGGACTTCGCCAGGAAGCAGAGCTGCGGCCACGCGCCACGGCCAGGCACCAGTATCAGGGTGGCGCCTCGCGAGTAGTGGTAGAGGCTGGCATACAGCCGCTCCCGCAGGGGCTGGAACGTCGAGCGCAGCGTGGCCACGTCGCGCGCGAGCGACTCCGCCTGGCCCACCGCGCGTGACAGGTGGGCTTCGAAGAGCAGGTCCTCGATGGCCTCCGTCTGCTGCGAGCACTCCCGAAAGGCCTTGTCCAGCTCGCGGGCATCCGTGGCCTTCCTCGCGGCCTCCTTCGCCAGCGAGCGCTCCTCCCAGTACGAGGCCTGTCGGGACACCTTGTCGAAGACCGCCAGCTCCCGCCGCAGCGTGAGCATGGGGGGCGAGCGGCTCCAACGCTGCACCTCCGCGCGCAGCGTGGCGGCGTCCTCCAGCACCTGCTCGATGGCCTGCCGTCCCACGCCCTCCGCCGCGCCACCCACGGCCTCCGCGCGCAGCGTGAGCCCGCCGTCGCCGGCCTCCGCGTGCAGCACCACGGGCCCCGTCTTCGGATGCGCCGCGAGCCAGGCGGCCACCGGCACCACCAGCTCCCGCTCCAGCGCGCGCTTCAGGGGCCGGGCGCCGTAGCGCGGGTCGAAGCCGCG
The DNA here is from genome assembly GCF_024198215.1 of Myxococcus qinghaiensis. Classification (GTDB taxonomy): domain Bacteria; phylum Myxococcota; class Myxococcia; order Myxococcales; family Myxococcaceae; genus Myxococcus; species Myxococcus qinghaiensis. Next base: position 48,773 of record NZ_JAKCFA010000038.1, on the reverse strand, counting down.
CGCCGACAGCCAGTCCAGCGCGGACTCGGAGACGACGAGGCTGGCGTCATGGCGAGACAGCCCGGAGCGCTTCCGGATGGCGTCCACCTCGCGCACCACCAGCTTGCGCAGCAGCTCCTCGGACAGCGGCGAGAAGACGACGGTGTCGTCCAGGCGGTTGAACAGCTCCGGGCGGAAGAAGCGCTGCACCTCCACCAGGTAGTGCGTGCGCAGCGCGGCGACGTCGGGCACACCGCCCAGCGAGTCGAAGCCCACGCGCGCGCGCCAGGTGTCCGCGCCCAGGTTGCTGGTGAGCACGAGGACGGCGTTGCGGAAGTCGGTGAAGCGGCCGGACGCGTCGGTGAGGCGCCCCTCGCCCAGCACGCCCAGGAGCGCGTCGTGCACGGCGGGGTGGGCCTTCTCGACTTCGTCCAGCAGCACCACGCAGAAGGGCTGGCGGCGCACGGCGGCGGAGAGGTAGCCCGGCGTCGCGCCGTCGCCCAGCAGGCGCAGCAGCGCGTCCGGCCCCGCGTACTCGCCCATGTCCAGGCGCACCATGCGCTCGCGCGAGCCGAAGAGCAGCTCAGCGAGGGCCTTGGACAGCTCCGTCTTGCCCACGCCGGTGGGGCCCACGAAGAGCAGCACGCCCAGCGGCCTGCGCGTGTCGGCGAGCCCCGCCTTGAGGACGGACACCACGGAGGAGACGCGCTCCACCGCGGTCTGCTGTCCCAGCACGCGCGTGGTGAGGAACGCACGGACCTGGGCCGGCTCCAGCGGCACGTCGTCGCGCAGCAGCGACTCGGGGATGCCGGACTCGGACGCGAACTGGCGCACGGCGTCCAGTCGGATGACGCGTGGCTGGACCGCGTGGGCACACGTGGCAATCAGCCTGCGGAGGAAGGCCACCGCGTTGCCCACCTGCGCGCCATACGGCAGGAAGCGCCGGCACAGGAAGCGGCACTCCTCCAGCGCCTCGGGCAGCACCTCCAGGGGCGTGGTGCTTGGAGGGTCCTGGGCCACGCGGGTCAGGATGCTCGCGAGCGCCTCCGGCGTGGGCTCCTCCACGCGGACGACGGAGAACAGGCGGGCGAAGCTGGCGTTGCGGCGCTCCACCTGGGCCCAGGCCTCGGGGGTGGCCTCGGCCACCACGGACACTTCGCGGGTGACGAGCAGCGGCAGAAGGAGCTGGGCCACGTTCTGGTCGCTGTGCGCGCTCTTGCCCGCGTCGAGCAGGTCGATGGCGTGGCCCAGCGAGAGGATGGCGCGGGACTCGTTCGCCTCGCGGAAGGACTTCAGCACCTGCTGCTGCCAGTCGCCCCACATGCCCTCGCCGGCGATGAGGCGGCTGCCGTCCACGAAGAAGAAGGGGCGGGCCTTCTCGGCCGGAGTGGCGGTGGAGCCCTGCAGCGCCTCCGCGAGCGCATGGAGGACGGCGGACTTGCCCACGCCCGAGGGGCCCACCAGCACCACGGCCTCCGCGTCCTTCGCCGCCAGCCGGGCCCGCAGCAGCGTCACCAGGGCGTCCTGCTCATAGGCCGGGTCGAGCTGTCCCTCCGTCGCCAGCCGATGCCAGGGCACCGCGATGCGGTCCAGCGTGGGCATGGGTGGCGGCTTCTCCGGCTGCGCCCCCGGCTCGCGACGGCGGGAGCGCTTCCGGGGCTCCCACGTGTCCTCGTCGAGCGCGTCCTCGTCGTCCCCATCCAGGCTCACCGAGAGGCCCGACGCGGGTGGCGGCTCCTCGGGCGCCGCGTCCGGTGGGCGGGGCGGCGGGCGGATATCCAGGTGGAGCTGGCGGGGCGTGAGGGCCGACAGTCGCGTCGGCGTGGCCTCCACCTCCAAATCAATCAGGGCCTCGCCACCATCCGCGCGCAGGGCGAGGAGCCGCGCGTCGGGGAGTCCCTCCAACTGCTCGCGCAGCCGCTCGGCGGCGTCCTCGGGCACCTTCTTGCCCTGGAACCACAGGTGCGTCTCCAGCCGGGGCGCGTGCAGCCCGAGATAGGACTGGTGCGTGGGCGCGACGGCCGAGGCGAAGGTGAGGGGCGCGAGGGTGTTCTCCTCGTTGCCCCAGACGGGAATCGCGTCCAGCTCCAGCGTGTGCAGCGTGCCGCCCGTCGCGGCGATGAACTCCGGCACGCGACGCGGATGGATGCGGGTGAGCTGGTCATCCAGCGCGAGCGTCAGCTCCTCGGTGGCCTTCTCCAAGGTGTCCGCGTGCACCGCGAGATGAGGCAGGGACAGGGGGGTGAGCGTCACTCGACCGCTGGCGTGACGCTGCACCCAGCACTGGAAGCGAAAGTTCATGGAGTGTGCTCAGGCTAACATGGGGCGGCGCAGGGACGACGAGCGCCACGCGGGGCTGACGCGCCCCGTCGCGTGCATTGTTCTCCACGCGCTGGACAGTCGAGGAGGTTCGGCGGGATCCTCCCTCCATCGAGAGGTGCGAGATGGAAGACGCCTGTTCGAGGTTGGTCGAGTCCATCCGAAGCGCCATCCTCGGGGAGGGGCGACTGCTCGAAGGGCCCTATGGTCCTCGCCGGCTCACCTACGCGGACCATGCCGCCTCCGGGCGCTCGCTGGGCTTCATCGAGGACTTCATCCGCGAGCACGTCCTCCCGCTCTACGCCAACACTCACACGGAGACGTCGGGCACGGGCGCGCAGACGACGCGCTATCGCGAGGACGCGAGGGAGCTCATCCACCGCGCGGTGGGAGGCGGCCCCGATGACGTCGTCCTCTTCTGCGGCTCGGGCGCGACGGCCGCCATCTGCAAGCTCATCGACATCCTCAACCTGCGCATCCCCGCGGACCTCGATGAGCGATTCGACCTGGGCTCGCGCATCCCGCCCGACCAGCGCCCCGTCGTCTTCGTGGGGCCCTACGAGCACCACAGCAACGACCTGCCGTGGCGCGAGTCCATCGCGGAGGTCATCACCATCGACGAGGACGCCGACGGGCGCATCGACGTGGCCCACCTGGAGCGCGAGCTGGCGCGCTTCCAAGACCGGCCGCTGCGCATCGGCAGCTTCTCGGCGGCGAGCAATGTGACGGGCATCCTCAGCGACCAGGAGGGAATCGGCGCGCTCCTGCGCCAGCATGGGGCGCTGTGCTTCTGGGACTTCGCCGCGGCGGGGCCGTATGTCCGGGTCAGCATGAACGGACGAGAGGACGGGCCCCGTGTGCCGAAGGACGCCGCGTTCCTGTCTCCGCACAAGTTCATCGGCGGGCCGGGCACGACGGGCGTGCTCGTCGTCAAGCGCTGGCTGCTGGGCAATCGCATCCCCACCGTGCCCGGCGGCGGCACCGTGTCGTACGTGAGTGGCCGCGCGCACGTCTATCAGCGGGACCCCGTGCATCGAGAGGAGGGGGGCACGCCCGCCATCGTCGACTCGATTCGCGCGGGCCTGGTCTTCCAGCTCCGCGAGGCGGTGGGCGTGGAGGCCATCGACGCGCGTGAGCAGGACTTCGCGCGGAGGGCCCTCGCGCGCTGGGGCGCGAATCCCAGCTTGCGCATCCTCGGCAACCCGGCGCTCCGGCGCCTGCCCATCATCAGCTTCCTGGTGCGCCATGGAGAGGCCTACCTCCACCACAACTTCGTGGTGGCCCTGCTCAACGACTTGTTCGGCATCCAGGCGCGCGGAGGGTGCTCCTGCGCGGGGCCGTATGGCCACCGGCTGCTGGGCATCGACCCCGTCACCAGCCACCGCTTCCAGGGCGTCATCCTGCAAGGCACCGACGGCGTGAAGCCTGGGTGGGTGAGGCTGGGCTTCAACTACTTCCTCTCCGAGACGACCTTCGGCTTTCTGCTGGATGCCGTGGACTTCGTCGCCCACGAGGGCTGGAAGCTCCTGCCGCACTACGTGCTCGAGCCCTCCACCGGACAGTGGCGTCACCGTGAGCACGCGCGGCGACTGGGGCGGCTGAGCGATGTCTCCTATGCGAGCGGCGAGTGTGCCTTCCCGGCCCCGGGCCCTTCCGCGCCGGAGCAGGAGCTGGAGGACTACGTCGCGCGGGCCCATCGCGTCGTCGAGCAGGCGCTCCAGGACGTGGGTGGCAAGACGGTGGAGGACGCTCCGCTCACACCCGAGGCGGAGCGCCTGCGCTGGTTCCCGTTGCCCGCCGAGGTGCTGGAGGTGCTTCAGCGCGTGCGGACCGGCACGCCGTCCGAGGCCCCCTTCCGACTCCAGGGGGCCTCATGAGTCACGTCACGGATTGAGCTTCCAGGGCACCGTCACGGCGGGCTGGAAGCAGTGCACGTTCGCGTAGATGCCCGCGCCCAGCTCCTGCACCACGCCCGCGCCATACCCTTGCGTCTGGCACCACCGGCTGACCTCCAGCTTGGAGTCGGTGGAGCTGAAGTTGCCAGCGCTCGACGCGGGGCCGAGCAGGTCCTTGGCCACGTCCTGGACGAGCCCGGAGTTGAAGCAACCCACCCAGGGGCGCGACGTCACCTCGAAAATCTGTCCCGTGCTCCACCCCAGGCTGTTGCACCAGCGGTGCACGGCGGCGGAGCAGTCGAAGCTCTGCGCGACGCGCTCGTCCACACAGCCGGCGTGCTTGCGCGCCAGCTCCTCGAAGGTGACGCCCAGGCTCTCATGCTGGATGGGGGCGCACGCCACCGTCACGTCCGTCGTCGTGGCGCCGGCCAGCGCGCCCAGCAGGGAGATGGGCGGACGGTTTCCGATGAGCTGCTGAATCGTCTCGTAGGTGTTGGTGGTGGAGGCCAGCGCGTCGTGGGCGCCGCGCTGCGCGCAGACGCGGTGCATGGCGGACGCGCACGCCAGCGTGCCCAGGGCCGCGTAGGTGTTGCAGGTCGGCTGCTGCTGGCTCATCCCGAACTGGCCCGCGGAGGGCGTCTCCTGGATGGCCTCGTCGCGGCAGTCCGCGCCGTGCGAGGACATGCAGATGGAGCGGGCGGAGCGCGCATGCGAGAAGAAGCGCACCTCGTCGATGGCGCCCCGGAAGGAGCCCTCCCCATTGGTGGGGCACGCCTGCGTGTTCAGCGTGTTGCCCGCGCCAATGGAGAGCGCGCCGGTGGCCAGGCGGAAGGTGCCCGTGGCGACGGGCAGCGCGCGCCCGGTAGGCACGCCGTTGACGTACTCACCGAAGGCGCCGGTGACGCCGTCCCAGGTGTAGGCCAGGTGGGTCCACGCGCCCAGGGGCAGCGCGGGACTCCGGCCCAGGCGCACGCGCGTGCCGTTGATGACGAAGGACATCTGCACCGTGTTGTCGGACTCGTAGATGAGGTCCAGCGCGTTGCCCTTCTGGAGCAGGTACCGGTAGGGGTTCCCCGTGGTGCAGCCGGTGTGGATGCCCGTGTCCGGGCGGACCGCGAGCTGGACGGTGAAGCCCCGCGCGAAGCCGCCCACGCCGGGCTTGGTTCCAGCGGCGTCCGTCAGGTTCACCGTGAGCGCCCCGCCGCCAGGGACGACGAGCGCCTTGCCCTTGCCGTGCGGCTCCCACAGCGAGCCGGACGTCGGCTGCGTCACCGCGTTGCCGGCGGAGATGGAGGCGGTGCCCACCAGCGTGCCCGTGTAGAAGTTCCCGGACAGGTCCGGGGTGCGCGTCAGGTCATACGCGCCCGCGCGCGTCACCAGCTCGTTCATCGGCAGGGAGAGCACGTGGAAGGGGTCCACCAGCTCGCCGATGTCCACCTCGTTGTAGTCCCCCGTGTTGCTGCCGAAGAGCGCGAGCACGTCATGCGTCTTGGTGACGGGCAGGTAGTGGTTCTCGTTGCTGGAGCCCGGCGGGAAGTTCTGCTCCGGTGCGCGCTCCTGCTCCAGGTTCCACATGGGGCCGGAATAGAAGAGGTGAGCGATGTCGCTGCGGTCCGTGTTGATGGCGCCATCGATGTGGTACGCCGTCCAGCCCGTCTCCGCGCCGATGAGACTGACGGCCTCGCGGCGCGCGCCGTCCGTGTAGACGACGCCGGTGTACGTGACGTTGCGCCCCTCGTGGTCCACCCAGGCGTAGGCGGCCCGGATGAGCGGCCCGGACGTCGTCTCACCGAAGAGCTCGCCGGTGGAGGCCTTCAGCTTCTGCCACGCGAGCGGGTAGCGCTTCACGCCCGCGGTGGTGTCGCTGTACATCATGGAGAGGGGGCGCGGATTGCTCCATCCCGTGGCCGCGCAGGGCGTGGCGTTGTACGAGTACATCAGGTGGTCGATGCCGCCGTCGTTGGCAGGGCCGCCCTGATAGATGAGCAGCCGGCCGTCGGAGGTCATCGTCGGCTCGATGCCTCGGATGCTCGCGCCGGTGACAGTGGTCAGATACTCCAGGTTGCCGGTGGTGAACGAGGAGATGTCCGCCTGCGGCGTGAAGGGCTGCGACACCCGGATGTCCACCGGACGGCGGCGGAAGCGGTTGGGCCCGTTGAACATCTGCGAGTCGAAGAGGAAGGGCTGGTACACCGCGAGCCCGCCCGACAGGACATAGGGCTGGGCCGGGTTGGTGAAGCAGAACGCCAGCGCGTTCTCTCCGTTCGTCACCTGGGTGCTGCGTCCAGGAGAGAAGGCCGTGGAGAAGCTCGGCTTGCCTTGAGCGTCGTACGTCACCGCCTCCGGCCGGAACACGCGCGCCAGCCACGTCGTCGTCGTCGTGGCGTGGTCCTCCCGGATGTTGCCCACGAAGATGCGCCCGTCGATGGTGGACGAATGCCCGTTCGCACCGAAGGGCGTGGAGATGCGCGTGTTCACCAGGGAGGGGCGCTCCGCGGCCAATGCCTCCGGGGCAGCCAGCAGCGCGGCGAGCAGCGGCGCGAGTCGTGGAACCCACATCGAATTGCGTCGAATGGACATGCGGAACTCCTGGGCGAGGAGTTCTGATTATGCTTGAATTGCTGGGTGCGATACTCATTGCACCTGGGGCCTTCGCGCGCGGCATTCCGTGGACGGAGGACGTGGCTGACATGGTTGGAACAGGAGGGAGTCCGCGGAGGCGTCACGCAGGGGGTGCGTTGACAAGCCCGGGGGTGCCGGGCATCGTGGTGACACTTCATGGCCCGGCTGCTCACCCACGCTTGTTGCTGCTGTCACGCACCTGCGGTGGGCGCCTGTCGACCCTTGACCTGATGCGCCTGGGTTGAGCTGGTTCGAAGAGCCCACCATCCGCGAGGAGGTGGGCTTTCGACTTTCTGGCTCCCGAGCCCACCGTCCATCGCGTTCCTCTCGCAGTCGAGGTCACGCATGGCAGGTCCCACACCTCACCGACTCTCCATCCTCGTCGCCGGCCTGGCCTGGCTGCTCGCGCCTCACGCGGTGGCGCAGACGCAGGCCCCCGAAGCGGCGCCCACCGCGCCGTCACCGTCTCCGGGGGGCGTCGCCGTCAAGGCCACCCCCGAGGGCATCTCCGTCTCATCCGCCGACAAGGCGGTCCTGCTGAAGCTGCGCGGCTACATCCAGTTGGATGGCCGCTTCTTCGAGAGCAAGGCGGACCGGCCGGGCTCCACCACGCTGCTCATCCGGCGCGCGCGTCCATTGTTGGAGGGGACGCTCTTCAACCTGTTCGACTTCCGGCTGCTGACGGACTTCGCGGCCAACGCGCCGCCGCTCTGGGATGCGTATCTGGAGTACCGCCCCAGCAAGGCCGTGCGCGTGCGGGTGGGCAAGTTCCGTCCTCCGGTGGGGCTGGAGCGCAACCAGTCCGGCATCAACACGCTCTTCGTCGAGCGCGCGTTGCCCACGGACCTGGTGCCCAACCGGGACGTGGGGGTGATGGTTCATGGAGACTTGTATGACGGCACGCTGAACTACGCGCTGGGCGCCTTCAACGGCACGGCGGACGGTGCCAGCGCGGACACCAACCTGGACGACAGCTTCGACGTGGCCGCGCGCCTGTTCACGCATCCATTCCGGGCCACGAAGCTCAAGCAGCTCTCCGGCCTGGGGCTGGGCATCGCCGCGTCGCGCGGGCAGCAGTTCGGCTCGGCGTCCACCACGGGCGAGGCTCCGCTGCGCACCATGGGGCAGCAGACGTTCTTCATCTTCCGGACGGGCACGGGAGCAGGGGAGACGGTGATTGCGCATGGCGAGCACGTGCGGCTGTCGCCGCAGGGGTACCTCTACGTGGGCCCCGTCGGTGCGATGGCCGAGTACGTGTCGTCCACGCAGGAGGTGAATCTGGGAACGCAGCACGCGCGCCTGCGCTTCGAGTCATGGCAGGCCAGCGCGTCGTACGTCCTCTTCGGAGGCAAGGCGGCCTATGACGGCGTCAAGCCCACGGACCCGCTGGGCGCGGAGACGGGCGGCTGGGGCGCGGTGGAGCTGGGGGCGCGCTACTCCGCGCTTCACGTGGACCCGGACGCCTTCCCCATCTACGCGGACCCCACGCGCTCGGCGCGCAACGCGCGAGGGTGGGGCGCGGTCGCCAACTGGTACCTCAACGGCAACGTCCGCGTGGCCACGTCCTTCGACCACACGAGCTTCGACGGAGGCGCCGTCGAAGGTGACCGCATCCCCGAGGACGTCGTCATGTCCCGCTTCCAGGTGAGCTGGTGAAAGGCCCCGTCATGCGTATCCCTCTCCGGCTGTCCCTGCTTGTCCTGCTGGCCCTGGGTGGATGTTCGAAGGCCGGGAGCGAGTCCGCGGCCCCGAGCACCGTCACGCTGCTCAACGTCTCGTATGACCCCACGCGGGAGCTGTACGCGGACGTCAACGCCGCCTTCGCGAAGCACTGGGAGACGGCTCACGGACAGAAGGTCTCCATCAAGCAATCCCATGGCGGCTCCGGCAAGCAGGCGCGGGCCGTCATCGATGGGCTGGACGCGGACGTCGTCACGCTGGCGCTGGCCTACGACGTGGACATGCTCCACGACAAGGCGTCGCTCATCCCGGAGGGCTGGCAGACGCGGCTGGCGAACAACAGCGCGCCGTACACGTCCACCATCGTCTTCGTGGTGCGCAAGGGAAACCCCAAGGGCATCAAGGACTGGGACGACCTGGTCCGCGAGGGCGTCGCCGTCATCACCCCCAATCCGAAGACGTCCGGTGGCGCGCGCTGGAACTACCTGGCCGCGTGGGGCCATGCCCTGCGCAAGCCCGGCGGCACCGAGGAGTCCGCGCGGGCCTTCGTGGCAGCCCTGTTCCGCAACGTGCCCGTGCTCGACTCGGGAGCCCGGGGCGCCACCACGACCTTCGCGGAGCGTGGGCTGGGCGATGTGCTCATCGCCTGGGAGAACGAGGCCTTCCTGCTGACGGACGAGGTGGGCAAGGAGCGCTTCGAAATCATCGTCCCGTCGACGAGCATCCTCGCCGAGCCTCCCGTGGCGGTGGTGGACCGCAACGTGGACAAGCGCGGCACCCGCGCGGTAGCGGAGGCGTACCTCCAGTTCCTCTATTCGGAGGAGGGACAGCGGCTGGCGGCGAAGCATCACTACCGTCCCCGCTCGGAGGAGGTGGCGTCGAAGCAGGGAGCCCGGTTCCCCAAGGTGACGCTCTTCACCATCGACGAAGTCTTTGGTGGCTGGCGCAAGGCGCAGGCGGCCCACTTCGATGATGGGGGCGTGTTCGACCGCATCTACGTCCCCCAGGCGCGCTGAGCCATGGCCTCGCTCACTCGCCGCCAGGTCCTGCCCGGCTTCAAGCTGTCGCTGGGCTTCACCTGGACCTATGTCGGGCTGCTCATCCTCATTCCGCTGTCGAGCCTGTTCCTCAAGACATTCTCCCTGACGTGGCCCCAGTTCTGGGAGACGGTGACGGCGCCCCGTGCGCTCGCCGCGTACCGGCTCAGCTTTGGCGCGTCGCTGTCGGCGGCGCTGGCGAACGTCGTCTTCGGGCTCCTGGTGGCCTGGGTGCTCGTGCGCTACCGCTTCCCGGGCCGCTCGCTGGTGGAGTCGCTGGTGGACCTGCCCTTCGCGCTGCCCACGGCGGTGGCGGGCTTGACGCTCACCACGCTGTTCTCCGCGAAGGGTTGGTATGGCCAGTACCTGGAGGCGTGGGGCTTCAAGGTGGCCTACACCTCCGTGGGTGTGGCCGTGGCGCTGACCTTCATCGGCCTGCCCTTCGTGGTGCGCACGGTGCAGCCCGTGCTGGAGGACATCGACGTGGACGTGGAGGAGGCGGCGGCCACGCTGGGGGCGACGCCGTGGCAGACCTTCGCGCGGGTGTTGTTCCCGGCCATCTTCCCCGCGCTGCTCAGTGGCTTCACGCTGGCCTTCGCGCGGGCGCTGGGGGAGTACGGCTCCGTCGTGTTCATCTCCGGCAACATGCCGCTGCGCACGGAGATTGTTCCGCTGCTCATCGTCACCAAGCTGGAGCAGTACGACTACGCGGGGGCCACGGCCATCGCCGTCGTCATGCTGCTGGCGTCGTTCCTCCTGCTGCTCGTCGTCAACCTGCTCCAGCGCTGGAGCCATCGCCGGCTGGACGCCCGGCCTGGAGCGTGACGGGCATGTTCGCTCCGACGATACATCTCCCTCGACGCAGGACGCGGACGCTGGAGGGCTCTCCCTGGGTCCGGTGGACGCTCATCACGCTGGCGTTGGGATTCCTGGCGGTCTTCCTGTTCGTCCCGCTGCTCGCCGTCTTCTCGTTCGCGTTCCAGAAGGGCTGGGAGGCGTACCTGGCTGCCATCACCGAGCCGGAGGCGCGCTCCGCCATCGTCCTGACGTTGACGGCGGCGGCCATCGCGGTGCCGCTCAACCTCGTCTTCGGCCTGGCCGCGGCGTGGCTCCTGGCGCGGTTCCGCTTCCGGGGGCGCGCGTTGCTGCTGACGCTCATCGACCTGCCGTTCAGCGTGTCACCCGTCATCGCCGGACTCATCTTCGTGCTGCTCTTCGGACGGCAGGGCTGGCTGGGGCCGTTCCTGTCCGAGCATGACGTGCACGTCATCTTCGCGGTGCCTGGCATCGTCCTGGCCACGGTGTTCATCACCTTGCCCTTCGTCGTGCGGGAGGTGCTGCCGGTGATGCAGGCGCAGGGCAGCGACGAGGAGGAGGCGGCGCTGACGCTGGGGGCGAGCGGCTGGCGCACCTTCCTTCGCGTCACGCTGCCGAAGGTGAAGTGGGGCGTGCTCTACGGCGTCATCCTCTGCAACGCGCGGGCGATGGGGGAGTTCGGAGCCGTCTCGGTGGTGTCCGGGCACGTGCGCGGCGTCACCACGACGCTGCCGCTGCACGCGGAGATTCTCTACAACGAATACGACTTCGCGGGAGCGTTCGCCGTGGCGTCGCTGCTCACGCTGCTCGCGCTCGTGACGCTGGTGCTGAAGAAGTACGTGGAGTTGAGGAGTGAGGCGTCATGAGCATCATCGTCGAGCAGCTCACCCGGCGGTTCTCCCCGGGCGGCAGTCCTGCCGTCTCGGACGTCTCGTTCCACGCGCCCGCGGGCGCGATAACGTCCCTGCTGGGGCCGTCCGGCGCGGGCAAGTCCACGCTCCTGCGCCTCATCTGTGGGCTGGAAGTCCCGGACGTCGGCAGAGTCCTCATCGACGGGGTGGACTGTACGTCGCTGCCCGTGCAGCAGCGCAACGTGGGCGTCGTCTTCCAGAGCTATGCCCTGTTCCGGCACATGACGGTGCGCGAGAACATCGCCTTCGGACTCAACGTGCGGAAGCTTCCTCGCGCGGAGGTGGAGGCGCGCGTGGACGAGATGCTGCGCCTGGTGCAGCTCGAGGCGCTCGGCGAGCGCCATCCGGGCCAGCTCTCCGGAGGACAGCGCCAGCGGGTGGCCTTCGCGCGCGCGCTGGCCATTCGTCCCCGGGTGTTGCTGCTGGATGAGCCCTTCGGCGCGCTCGACACACGGGTGCGCGAGGAGCTGCGCGAGTGGCTCCATGCCCTCCATACGCGCACCGGACTTACGACGCTGCTGGTGACGCATGACCAGCAGGAGGCCCTGGAGATTTCGCAGCACGTGGTGGTGATGAGCGATGGACGTGTGGCGCAGGCGGGCTCGCCGGAGGACATCTATGACCGGCCCGCGTCGCCCTTCGTCGCGTCGTTCATCGGCGGGGCGAGCGTCCTTCGCGGCCACGTCCTGGAGGGCAGGGCGTCGCTGGGCTCGCTGGCGCTGTCCGTGCCCGCCGCCGCCCGGGAAGGAGAGGCGGTGCACGCCTACGTCCGGCCCCACGACATCAAGCTGGCCCGCTCTGGCTCCACGGAGGGCGTCACGCCCTTCACGGGCAGGGTGCAGCGCTTCAAGCCCGTGGGCGGCTTCGTGAAGGTGCTCCTGCGCATGCCCTCCGGAGACGAGGTCACCGTGCAGGTGCCTCGCTCGGAGTTCGACGCGCTCGGCGTCGGGGAGGGGGACGCGGTGCGCGCCGATGTGCTCACCGCCTCTGTGTTCGTGGGCGACTACGCCATCTGACGCGGGCTACACGAGCCTCTGCAAGGAAATTGGAAATGCTGGTATTCCTAGAAAGAGTTGTCACGACCTTTTCCAGGAGGAATGCATGGCAGGACGGACCGAGGCGTGGTGGGTGGTTGCCGGACTGGTGCTGGCGGGCTGTGGCAGTGAGGTGGCGGTGGAGCCCGAGGCGGTACCGCTGGAGAGTCAGGCGCAGAAGGAGCTGGCGTACGACCCGGGGGCAGGTTGGAGCCTGGCGTGGCAGGACGACTTTGGCGGCACGAGCCTGAACGCGGCGAACTGGAACGTGCTGACGAGCAACCACGACCCCGTCACGAACAACTGCAACTTCGGTACGGGAGAGCTGGAGTTCCCGCGCGCGCAGAACGTCACGGTGAGCGGGGGCAAGCTCATCCTCACCGCGGAGCGGACGTCGGATGGGCCGTATGACTCGCGCTGCGCGGGTTACGGGCCGCGCTCGTTCTACTCGGGGCGCATCCACACCAAGGGCAAGGTGGAGCGACGCTACGGCAAGCTCGTCGCCAGCATCAAGGTGCCGTCCGGGTACGGCATGTGGCCGGCGTTCTGGACGCTGGGCGCGAACATCTCCAACGTCGGCTGGCCGGCGAGCGGTGAAATCGACATCCTGGAGTGGCACTCCAACGAGCCGTCGTGGATGAAGGTCGCGACGCACTCGTCCAACGGAGTGCAGCACTGGGGCTCGGGGGCGAACCGGGGCTACAGCGTCGCGGATGCGTTCCACGTCTACGAGGTGGAGTGGACGGCGGACCGGATGATCTTCCGCCTGGACAACCAGATTCGTGCGAACGCGGACTTCGTCCACAACGACCCGGCGTTCCAGCAGAACCACTACGTCCTGCTGAACCTGGCGCTGGGTGGGAACTGGTACGGCAATGCGTCGCCGGCCTCCATCGACCTGCCCTCCGGGCAGCGCAAGACGATGGAGGTGGAGTGGGTGCGCTGGTACCAGGCGGGCGGCTCCACGGGCCCCTCGCTGGCCAACCCCAGCTTCGAGGCGAACATGAGCGGCTGGTCGACCTGGAGCCCCAACGGCACGGAGGCCGCGGACTTCAGCGAGACGCACAACGGTGGCCGCACGGGCAGCTATCACCTGACGCACTGGACGAACGCGACGCCCTTCGAGGTGTGGACGTACCAGTCCGTGTCGGGGCTCGCGTCGGGCAACTACAAGGTCCGCGCGTGGGTGAGGAAGGCCGGTGGTTTCGACCTGGCGCGCATCCAGGCGAAGACGTGCGCCTCCTGCGGGCCGGTCTTCACGGACCTGGGCACGTATGGCGCGTGGACGCTGGTGGAGACGCCCGCCATCAACGTCACGGGCGGCTACCTGGAGCTGGGCTTCCACACTCGGGCGACCACGGGCAACGGCGCCAACTTCATCCACATGGATGACGTGGAGCTGGTGCGCCTGTAGCCGCACGGGCCCCTGGTGGTGGAGCGCGGACTGGCTCCACCACCGGGGGGAGTTGCTACCAGCCGAAGCCGGAGACGCCGAACAGCTTGGCGCGCTTGGGGGTGTCGAAGACGCGCAGCGGCATCGCGGTGCGGTCACGGAAGGAGAGGATCTCCGCGTAGCGGCCCTGCTTCAGCGCGGAAGCGAAGCGCTCCTCCACCGTCACCGGGTCCACTTCGATGACCACCGTCTGCCACGCCTTGAACTTGCAGTCCTGGCGGTAGACCAGCTTGCCCTGGTCGTCGATGCGGTCGATTTTATTCGTCTCCTTGCAGTCCCAGATGGGCTCCTTCAGCTTCTCCTTCTTGAAGGTCACCTTCACCATGCCGCCCGCCTCCTTCTTCACGGAGGCGATGGTGCCCTTCTCCTCTTCCGCGGGGCCGGAGCGGAAGTCGAAATTCAGTCGGGGCCGGGGCATGCGCAGGTCCTCGGCGCCATCAATCTCCGTCGGATGCTCGACGATGTAGCGCAGGGCCGCCCAGCGCGCCGCCTCCAGCGGGCCGGTGGCCGCCACGGCGCCCTGGACCTGTCTGGCGATGACGAAGGCGTTGGGGTCCTTCTCGTCGATGGACTCACACACGGCCAGGCTGTTGGCCATCAGGAAGGGCGTCGTCTCGTTGAGCAAATCCTTCGCGTCGTTCTCCGTGGCCGGCTTGCGCTCCGCGAAGTACTTCGCCAGCTCCGCGCGGAAGCCCTCCGAGCAGCCCTTCGCCTTGGCCTGGAGCCTCTTGTTGTTCAGGTTGAGCAGCAGCTCCGACGCCTTGTCGAGCAGGGCGCTGTTCTTCGCGTGCTGGGCCTTGAACTCGGAGAGGGCCTTCGCCGGCTCGTCGAACACCACGGCCTTGAGCGCCGCGTCATCGGCCGTGAGCTTCTCCAGGCGCTTGCGCAGCTCCGCGCGCTTCGCCAGCGCGTCGTTCCAATGAATCTTCGCCCAGAGCGCCAGGTAGCGCGGCAGCTCCTTCTCGGCGGCCAGCTCCTTGAAGTACCGCACCTCGTTCAACCGCTGTCCCACCGCCGCGCAATGCGTGAAGTCGAGCAGCGTGTACGGGGTGCGGGACTTGTCGGACCAGTCGCGCAGCAGGTTGGTGGCGCAGCTCTTCGCCGAGAGCACGTCCTCCACGGCGGTGGTGTCCATCCAGTCGTAGCCGCTGCCCGAGCCCCGCTAGCACAGCAGCGTCTGGAGCGCGGAGCGGGCCCCGTACACCTTGGCCGACTGCTTCTGGGGATCAACCTCAATCTCGTTGCAGAACTTCCGGGGGAGCTTGTCCTTGCCGTTCGAGTCCGCCTCGAAGCCGAACAGCTCCTCCACCTCGGCCTCCGTCAGGCCGGAGGCGGCGACGAACGCGGCGCGGTGCTGTGCGGCCTCCGGCTTGTACTTCGCATCGGAGGCATCCAGGCACTGCGCATGGGCAATGGAGCTGACGACGACGGGAGCCAGGTAGCTGCCCTGCGAGTCCTTCACGTCGGACTCAATGGACATCGTCGCGGTGATGGGGCTGCGGTTGGGCGCGCACCACGGCTTGGGAGCCGCCAGCGCCGCACCGCCCCACAGCACGGACAGCGCAGCGCCCGCGGACGCCATCCGCTTCAGCCACGAACAGGGCGAAGAGGTCAGGTTGGCGACGCCTCCTGACCGAAGTGGCAGCGCGGTTTCAATTGTTTCGGAGTAGCTGAAGTCTCTGCGAAGGAACATTTCCAGGTCCGCCCGATGTGGTGCGAGGCACGTCGTCCCGCTCTCGCGAGGCCTCACGCATGGGGAAGACGGAGGGTGCGTCTGAATGTCGCGCGACGAACCCCGCCTCGGGTTCCAGCGGCGAGTTTCCTTTCATCGTAAATCGTGTTTAATCTGAATTGATTGACTTTCAGTGGGTGGGTGGGAGCGCTGGAAGTACTCGCATCCTGTTTGGGGAGGGGAAACATGAGACGTGAGGAGACGCTGTCGCGCGGTCGGCTGGCCTGGTTCTTCGTGCTGCTTCTCGGGCTTGGGGGCTTGGGTTGCACGGAGGCTGTTTCCCAGGAGTTCTCAGCGCCGGAAGTGGGGACGGTGAAGGCCGCGGAGGGGCTGCCCCGGAATCAAACCGTCTCGGCGGGCCGTCTTCACTCGCTGGTGTTGCGCCCGGATGGAACGGCGTGGAGCTGGGGCTCGAATACGTTCGGGCAACTGGGAGATGGCACCGCGCGGACGCGTGCGTTGCCCGTGCGGGTCTGGGGCTTGTCCTCGGTGAGCATCGTCTCGGCGGGAGACCTGCACTCGCTGGCGTTGAGGGCGGACGGCACGGCGTACCTGGGGTGCCAATGCGGACGGGCAACTGGGGGATGGTGGCACCGCGCAGCGCGCCGTTCCGGGCTGGTGCCGGGCCTGACGACGGTGGTTGCCGTCGTGGGTGGCGGCGCTCATTCCATGGCGCTGAAGGTCGATGGAACGGTGTGGGCGTGGGGGCAGAACGCCTTCGGCCAGCTTGGCGATGGGACGACGACGAGGCACCCCTCTGCCGTGCAGGTCCTGGGGATGTCGAACGTGACGGCGGTGGCGGGGGGGACAGCACTCCCTGGTGTTGAAGTCGGACGGCTCGGTGTGGGGTTGGGGCGGCAATGCGCGCGGCCAGCTGGGCGAGGGCACGACGACACTCCGGGCCGCTCTGGTGCAGGTGGTGGGGCTTGCCGGTGACGTCCTGGCGCTCGCGGCGGGGCGCGGCTTCTCCCTCGCCTTGAAGACAGACGGCACCGTCTGGACGTGGGGCGAAAACGCCAGTGATCAGCTTGGGGATGGGACGACCACCGCGCGAAGCGTCCCCGCGCGAGTTCCGGCGTTGCGCGACGTCGTGGGCGTGTCGGCGGGTGACACTCGCCGGCCATTCGCGATGACCGTGTGCTCTGGGCTGGGGACTCAATGCCTACGGCCAGTTGGGCAATGGCGTTCTTCCCTACCGGACCCAGCCGGTGAACATCTGGTGACGCGCTCCTGCCTCGCTGCGCACCGAGGTCGGCTACAGCATCCACCGCCACGACAGTCCGGCGAGGGTGGTGTAGCCCACCACGGAGCGTTCGATTCGCCCCTCGGGCGACAGGAAGAACACCGTGGGGAACATGTTCACCCGCCACGCCTGCTGAAGAGAGTCGTCACCCATCAGCACCGGATAGTCCACCGCGTGCTCCTGCGTGAAGCGCCGCACGGCGTCTTCGTCCTCGTAGGCCAGCGCGACGGAGACGACATGCGCGGAGTCTCCCGCCAGCCGCCGCAACTGGGAGAGGTTGGAGGACTCCGCGCCGCACACGCCGCACCAGGGCGCCCAGAAGGCGAGCACCACGGGCTTGCCGCGCAGCGACGCGAGCGACACCGTCTCTCCGTCCAGGGTGCGCAGCGTGAAGTCCGGCGCGGGAGCACCCGAGCCTGGAAGGTTGCGCGTCTGCCACGTCGCCACCGCCGTGAAGACGAGCGCGAGCAGGACCAGGTCCACGCCCCACCGCACCCACCAGCGCTGGCGCGCTCGCGCCCAGGCGGCCCGCATGTTTCCCAGCGCTCCGCCTTGCATCCATGACCTCCACACCGTGCCGCGCGGGCGCCAGGGCCCTCGCGGCACGTAAAATCATCCTGCCACCGTCAGGGCCCTTCCGGGGGTGGAGGGGCCCTGACGCGGCTCACCTCACGTCAGGAGGGGCTGTGCTGCTCCTCGGGCTCCCAGGGCGTGGTCCTGACGCTCTCCCCGGCGCTGCGGTGCGAGGGTCCCAGGGCCTTGCCCACCGCGCGGCCCGCGCGCTCCAGGGCCCTGTCCACCGCCCCGGCGAAGCTCGCGTCCACGGCCTCCGCCGCGAGCTGGCCGCCCTGCTCGAGCTGGACAGTCACCTTGGCCACCTTGTCCACGCCGCCGCGTGGGCCGTTGATGTCCTCCAAGCGCACTGTGACCTCGCGAACCCTGTCGGACAATCTCCCCATCGCGAAGCGCGCGCGGCGCTCCACGTGGTGACGCAGGGTGTCGGTGAGGGTGAAGTGTCGGGCTCGGATTTCGATTCGCATCCTCGGCTCCTTCTGGCCCACCATGGGCCTATCTCCTATCTGCAGGCGCGGGAGTTTCGGCGCCAATAGGAAAAGCCCCGGAACCTCTTCGAAAAAACGAAGGGTTCCAGGGCGGAATGAGGAGGCGCCAGACGCTGTTCGGCCTTTACGGGCCGCCGCTCTTCGCCGCGGCCGGAGGCGTCTTCGCGGGCGGAGCCACCGGCTTGCTCGCCTCTCCGGCCTCGGGCGTCGCGGGCGTGGCCACGGCCGTCCCAGGCTTGTTCTTCGGCGGCATGGGCACCAGCGGCTTCTCCGGGTCCATCTTCGCGCCGATTCGCACCTGCTGCTCCACCATGCGGGACCACAGCGAGGCCTTGGTGCTGACCACCGCGTTGGACTCCAGCACCAGCGTGCGGGTGTCCTGGGCCCGGCGGTAGATGCGCGGCCCCACGTCCGGCTGCGCCGGGTCCGAGTCGCTCACCTGCACCTGCTCCTGCACGCCGATGCCCGCCTCGGTGAAGGACAGCGTGGACGTGAGCTCGAACTTGCGGATGAGCTGATTGGGCAGCTTGAAGGTCGCCTCGCGCGCCAGCGGGAACCACGCGGCGCCCAGGCACGCGCGCTCCGGGCTGGACACCGACTCCGTGAAGAAGCGGTTGCGCCGCAGCGGCATGATGCGCGCGTACCGACGGCACACGTCGGTGCCGTCCGTGGTGCACGCGTCGCCCTCCGCGACGAGGATGTCCGCGCCGCCCACGCGCTCCAGGCGCAGCTTCGCGTTCTTCGGCATGGAGCGCAGCGAGCCCAGCGCCTCCACGCGGAAGCCCTGCTCCGTCGTCTCCACCAGGGCCACCGGACCCAGGGCCTCGCCGTTGGTGAAGCGCCGCGTAATCACCCACGCCAGGCGCTGGCCGGCCTTCAGCGTCTCCAGCACCAGGTCCTCTTCGGTGAGCTTCGCCGCCGGAGGCAGGGGCAGGGCGTCCGGGCCGGCCTCCACGCAGTCGTCGGCGGTGGGGTCCTGCCACCACACGGGCGCGCCCGCGCAGTCCACCGCGGGCTGGGGCGCCGCGCTGGTGTCCTTGTCATAGCCGTGCAGCAGCAGGGCGAACCAGATGTCTGGCGTGGGGAAGGAGCGCGCGTTGGGGCCCGCCTCGGCGAAGCACATCGCCGGCTTGGGCGCGCTGGCGCAACCGGCCAGCAGGGACAGGGCGACACCGCAGACCTGAAGCGTTCGTTTCATGGGTTCTCAGGCCTCGGCGAACCGGAGGTCCCAGTCGCCTTCCGGGGTGAGGGCCACGTGGAGCTTGGGGGGCACCGCGCCGCCCACCAGGTGCTGCAACAGCTCGCGGGAGAGCACTGGCATCAGCGAGCCCTGGAGGATCTGCTCCATGTTGCGCGCGCCCATCTCCGACTCCGTGCACCGGCGCGCCAGCTCGTCCAGCAGCTCCGGCGCCAGCGTCGTCTCCACGTCATGGGCCTCGCGCAGCCGGCCCACCAGCTTGTTCAGCTTCATCTCCGCGATTTGCCGCATGACGTCGCGCTGCACGGGGCCGAAGGGCACCACCGTCATGCGCGCCAGCAGCGCGGGCTTGAAGTGCTGGCTGAGCGTGGGGCGGATGGCCGTCAGCACCTGCTCCGACGAGGGCTCCAGACCGTCCTCGAACATCTTCATCACCCGGTCCGAGCCCAGGTTGCTGGTGAGGATGATGACGGTGTTCTTGAAGTCCACCGCGCGGCCCTCGCCGTCCGTCAGCATCCCCTTGTCGAACACCTGGTAGAAGAGGTTCATCACCTCCAGGTCTGCCTTCTCGCACTCGTCCAGCAGCACGACGGAGTAGGGCCGCTGCCGCACCGCCTCCGTGAGCAGGCCGCCCTCGCCGTAGCCCACGTAGCCCGGCGGCGAGCCGATGAGCCGGCTCACCGTGTGCTTCTCCTGGAACTCGCTCATGTTGAGCGTCGTCATGAAGCGCTCGCCGCCGTAGAGCGACTCGGCCAGCGCCAGGGCGGTCTCCGTCTTGCCCACGCCGCTGGGCCCCACGAAGAGCATCACGCCAATGGGTGCGTCCGGGTTGCGGATGCCCGCCTGGGAGATGCGGATGATTTCGCCCACCTTCTTGAGCGCCGCCTCCTGTCCGCGCACGCGGGTGCGCAGCCGGTCCTCCAGGTTCAGCACGGCCTCCAGCATGTCGCCGCGCATCTTGCCCACCGGCACGCCCGTCCAACCCGCTACGACGCGCGCGACGATGTCCGCGTCCACGTCCGAGTGCACCAGCGGCACCTCGCCGCGCGACTCCGCGAGCGTCTTCGCCGCCGTGTCCACCGCTGCCTTGAGCGCCGCGGGCTCCGCGCCCGGGGCCGGCTCTCGCAGCGCCTTGCGAGCGTCCATCAGCGCGACGACGGCCGCGCGCTCCGTCTCCCATCTTGCGTGCAGCGAGGCCCGCGAGTCCTGCGTGGCGCGCAGCTTCGCCTCCGCTTCGGCCAGGGCCTCCTGCTCGTCCTCGCCGCCTTCACCGTCGTCCAAATCCCGCTTGAGCGCGTCGCGCTCGCGCTCCAGGCCGGAGATCTCCTGCTCCAGCGCCACCAGCTCCTCGGGCCGCGTGGACAGCTCAATCTTCACGCGCGCCGCCGACGTGTCGAGCAGGTCCACCGCCTTGTCCGGGAGCTGCCGGCCGGAGATGTACCGGCTGGACAGCCGCACCGCCGCGGTGACGGCCTCGTCGCGGATGGTGACGCCGTGGGACGCCTCGTACGTGGGGCGCAGGCCGCGCAGCATCAGCTCCGCGTCCGCCTCGCTGGGCTCCTCCACCTTCACCGGCTGGAAGCGCCGCTCCAGCGCCGCGTCCTTCTCGAAGTACTTCTTGTACTCGGCCCACGTCGTCGCGGCGATGGTGCGCAGCTCGCCCCGCGCCAGCGCGGGCTTGAGCAGGTTGGCCGCGTCGCTGCCGCCCTGTGATCCGCCCGCGCCGATGATGGTGTGCGCCTCGTCGATGAACAGGATGATGGGCGTGGGGGACGCCTTCACCTCGGCGATGACGGCCTTGAGCCGGTTCTCGAACTCGCCGCGCACGCCCGCGCCCGCTTGCAGCAGGCCCAGGTCCAGGCCGAGCAGGTCCACGTTGCGCAGCGCCTCCGGCACCTCGCCCCGCACAATCGCCCAGGCCAAGCCCTCCACGAGCGCCGTCTTGCCCACGCCCGGCTCGCCCACGAGGATGGGGTTGTTCTTCCGGCGCCGGGAGAGGATGTCGACCATCTGCCGGATTTCGCGGTGACGGCCGAAGATGGGGTCGATCTTCCCCTCGCGCACGCGGCCGGTGAAGGACGTGGCGAAGCGCTTGAGCGCCTCGTCACCACGGCTTCCAGAAGCGCTCGCCGAGCCGCCACCGGTGCCGCTCGCCGCGCCGTCGGAGGTGACGACCTCCACGTTCTCCGGCGAGGGCTGCAGCAACACGTCCAGCGAGCCGAGCAGCTCGTCGCGGGAGATGGCGTCCAGCTCCGGGAAGATTTCAGCGGTGTAGCGCGAGCGGCGGGTGATGAACTGGACGAACAGGTGGCCCGAGCGCAGCCGCGTCGCGCCGTGCTCCACGGAGGCCAGAAGCCACGCCTCCTCGAACCACTGGAAGAGCGTCTCGGAGAAGACGGGCCGCCCGGCGTTGCCGGCGCGCAGGCCCTGCAGCGCGCGCTCCATGCTGGTGGCCAGGTGCCGCTTGTCCACGCCGAAGTGGTGGAGCAGGCGCGCCGCGTCCGAGTCCTCCGGCTCCAGCATCTGCGCCAGCAGGTGCTCGGGGACGATTTCGTAGAAGCGTCCCGCACTCGCGCGCGCCACCGCCGCTTCCAACAGGCGGGTGGAGGTGGGCGTCAGGCGACGGACAAGCGCTTTCGGATCGACGCGAATGGGAGCCCCCAAGCTGTGACAACGGTGGTCGAAGGGTATACCGGGCGGCTCTCACGCCGTAAATCCCCGCACCCGGGGCCGCCCATATCGGAGTGTCTCATCTCCCGACGGGAACACTCAGGTGTGTCTGCTGGCTGGAGCCCAGCCAGGTGTCGCGGCCGAGCTGGCTCGGCTCCTTGCGCGAAAGCCGGAACTGCTGGCGCACGCCCTCGGTGAGCCCCAGCTCCAAATCGTATTCCAGCGGATCCCTGACGAAGAGCGACACCACCTCCCGAACGAGGGGGAGCAGGTCTCCATCCGGCATCAGCCGCTTGTACGCGCGCGGCGGCAGCGGGCTGATGTGCAGTTGAATCTTCCCCGTCCGGTCGAACGCCTTGCCCCCCAGGAGCATGTTGCGGCCGAGCACGTGGTTGGCCCGCCCGAGCTGCACCCGGGCGTCGATGTCCACCCAGCGGCCGACGAACTGCCGCACCGACACCCGCGCGCCCTCCAGGTCCTCGTTCAACACGTCCTGGAGCGCCACCTCCAGCTGCTCCGCCGTGCGGGCACGGCTGGCGAGCAGCGGGGCGATGCGCAAGAGGCGCCAGGTCGGCAGGCCGCCCTTGCGGGGCTGCTCGTACGTGTCGAAGCCGCCCAGGGCGAGCAACCGGCGGGACCACTGGTCCGTGAAGGTCGTGTCCGTCTCGCTGGTGATGCGGTACTTCGACTCGATTCGATACAGCAGCGACAGGAGCCGGTGGTGGAACAGGTCCAGGAACTCGCGCCGCACGGGCGCGTCCGGGTCCTCCTGGGCGACCTCCTCGGCGATGTAGTGGGGCAGGGGACTCACCGCACCCGTCAGGCCCAGGAAGCGCGTCACCACCTCGAACAACGGACGGGTCGCGTATGGGTCCTCCGGCCGCACCGGCACCTGCCGCAGCGTCACCTCGCTGACGTCGCCGGAGGGAAAACCCAGCGACGGGTCATGCCGGAAGCGGATCATCTCCTCGTTGACGGGGCCGGGCCCGCCCACGCGCACCGCGTCCTTGGTGAGCCGCTCCAGGAAGGCCACCAGCGGGAAGAAGCCCACCCGGGGCGCCGCCTCGGCCAGCTTCCGGGCCGCTTCTACAAGAGCGTCTGGGAGCCGTTCCTCGGAAGCCACATGTACTCCGTCTGCGAGGGGTGGAGGCGGATGCTCAGCTCGTTGAAGGAGTTGATGGTGACGTGGGACGCGAGCAATTCCTCCAGCACGCAGCCGAAGAGGAACGAGTCCCCCACGCCCATGAAGTTCTCCTCGTCCAGGTCCACCCGGGTGCGGTGGCCTCGCAGCGGCGCGCCCTCCAGGAAGCGCGTGACGGGCTTGGTCTCCACCGCGCGGATGGCGTTGATGCGCAGGCGGCTGGCGCGCGCGGCCAGGTTGTCCGTGAGCGAGTGGAAGTTGTACAGGTCCATCAGCCGCCGCAGCGCCGCCGCGTCCGCCAGCGAGTGCTGGTTGATGGCCAGGTGAGACAAAAGCCGCCAGTGCAGCTCCGCGCCCAGCGGCGCGCGCGCCGGCCGGCTCACCGGGGAGATGTTCTTGAACTTCGCCTGCGTGGGGCTGGCGGACGTGGACTCCGTCAAGTCACCCACCTGGAGCCGCGACGGCAACATGCGGTTGGTGCACGTCAGGTCGATGGAGAGCGCCTCCTCGGCGCCGAGCTCCGGGGCCACGTCCCGCGGAGTCTCCAGCGTGATGTACATGTCGATGGCTTCATCCAGCGGCGAGTGCGTGCGCCGCAGCCGGTAGAAGGACTGCTCCGCGTCGCCGCCCACCGTGTGGCTGAACTCGAAGAAGGGCCGGTAGCCGCGCCGCTCGTTGCGACCGGCCTTCAGGCCCGTCACCGAGTCCACCGAGTACACCTCGGCGTGATTCGCCGGCAGGTCCGCGGCGCGCAGCAGGTGCTCGCGGTCCAACGCGTGGTGCAGGACGGGGTCGGCCGAGGCGCTGAAGAGGTTGACCACCGGCGTGCAGTGCAGCCGGAACATCTCCCGGTGGATGCGCGAGTCCAGGGGCGGCGGCCGCTCCAGGTGGAAGGCAATCTCGAACCGGTCCTCGCGGACGTGCGCCGCCGCCGCGTCCAGGTTCTTCACGTCGAAGAACAGGAACTTCTCCGGCAGCGTCAGGTACTCCTGCAACAGCCGGTAGCCCTCGCTCGCGCGCGGCCACGGCAGCATCCGGAAGTCTCCCTGGAAGCCCACCGCCTGGATGGCGCCCGCGGGCAGCTTGATTCCGTCGCCCTGCGAGGACGCGCCGCGCACGCGCACCTGGCCGCAGTAGCGCAAGAGGCTCAGCAGCACCACGGCGGAGGCGGACAACTCTCCGTGGATGAACAGACGCAGTCCCTGCTGGCGGAACACCTCCGCGCGGCCCTGCTCCGTCGTCTGGAAGGACAGCCGCAGCACGGGGGAGGCAATGGACGAGCGGTCCAGCACCGCGTCGGTGATCTGCACCGGCAGCAGGTCCACGTCCGTCGTCGTGCGGAAGACGCAGCGGGTGCCGTCGATGGGCTGCGAGGCGACCTCCGCCCCGGCCGCCAGCTTCGAGCGGCCGCGCAGCGAGCGCAGGTGCGGGGAGAACTCGACGATGGACGCGGCGGGCAGGGGGCGCAGGTAGTGCGGCAGCAACAGCTCCGTCAGCCCGTGCACCAACTCCGGCACGTCGTCGTCCACGCGCTCGCGGATGCGGGCCGTCAGGAAGGCGAAGCCCTCCAGCAGCCGCTCCACGTCGGGATCCGCGCCGCGCTCCACCAGCAGGCCCGCGAGCGACGGGTTGGCCAGCCCGAAGGCCCGGCCCATCTCCCGCAGGTACGTCAGCTCACTCAGGTAGTACTTGCTGAACATCCTCGCCCTCCGCCCAACACCCCGCGGCTCACCACAGGTCCACGCGCCCGCCCGGGTTCACCTGCGTATGGAAGCGCACCGTCCCCCGCCGCGAGCGCGTCGCGAGCTGGGCGGTGATGTCGAAGCGCAGCGCCGTCGGATCATCCGGGTCCGGCGCGTGCTGCACCACCACGCTCTTCAGGCGTGGCTCGAACTCCTGGATGGCCCCGCGGATGGACTGCGACATCCGTGGCACCGCCGACGGGTAGGTGTGGATGACGTCGTTCAGGTCCAGGATGCCGAAGTTCGGCGCCGCCACGGACTCACCCTTGCGGGTGTTGAGCAGGGCGCGCAGGTGCTCGGCGATGGACTCCACCACGTCGCCTGGCGTGGCGAGCGTGCCGCGACCCTCGGCGATGCGGGAGAGCAGACCTCTGGAGCCCATGGCGGTGTCGTCTCTTCAGGCCAGCCACCCCGACCGCCCGTGACCGTTGCCGGCCCGGACGGACGGTGGCTGACTGCGCATCAGCGGTTGTCGTTCCAGCTGTCTTCGTGGGTCGCGCCGCCGTCGGTGATGGTCCAGTTGATGGTGTGGTAGACGAACGAGACCTCCTCGAGGGTCGGCTGGTTCGCCTTCGCCGGATCAAACACATCCGGGTTGATCTGCTTGATGGAGCTGATGCGCGCCTTGCTGATGGACACCGTGTAGAACTGCTCGGTGGTGCCGTCGCCGGCCGGCGCCGGGCGGTAGAACTTGAAGGTTCCCTCGACGACCGTGTTCTCCGTCAGGGCCTTCATCAGCAGCGGCGTCGACTTGTCGATGCGCTTGCGGATGACCAGCGGCTCGTACTGGCGACGACCCGTCGCCATGCCAGAGCCCGTCTCCCGCGCGGTGATGACCGACTGCTGATAGGTCAGGCACTCGATGCTGCCTTCGCGCTGCATGCTCGTCTGGGTGCTACTGCCCTTGATGTCCTGCCCGTTTGCCTTCAGGAACAAGTGGACTGATTCGGCCATGCATCAACCTCGTTGCAATGCGCGTCGTGCGCGCGGGAAGCCCAGGCTCACCGTGAGCCCGGGGGTGCGGCCTGCAGGATAGCTGAACTGAATGACACCAGGTGAAGGTCCCTGCTACTCCTTGTCCAACTTGCCAACCAAGGACAGGGTGAACGACGCGCCCATGTACTTGAAGTGCGGGCGCACCTGCAGGCTGCAGCGGTACCAGCCCGGCTGACCGTCCACGTCCTCGACGACGACGCGCGCGGCCTTCAGCGGACGGCGCGAGCGCACGGCGGGCGCGGGGTCATCCATGTCGGAGATGTACTGGCTGAGCCATTGATTCAGCTCACGCTCCAGGTCTGACTTCTCCTTCCAGCTGCCAATCTGTTCGCGCTGGAGCACTTTGATGTAGTGCGCGAGGCGCGTCATGATGAACATGTACGGCAGCTGCGTACCCAGACGGTAGTTCGTCTCCGCGACCTTGCCCTCCGGGGTGTTGCCGAAGAACTTGGGCTTCTGGGTGGAGTTGGCGCTGAAGAACGCCGCGTTGTCGGAGTCCTTGCGGAACACGAGGCCGATGAAGCCTTCCTCGGACAGCTCGTACTCGCGCCGCTCGGTGAGCATGACCTCGGTGGGAATCTTGGTCTGGATCTCCCCCATGGCCTCATACTGGTGCAGGGGCAGGTTCTCCACAGCGCCGCCGGACTGGGGACCGATGATGTTCGGGCTCCAGCGGAACTTGGCGAAGGAGTCCGCCACGCGCGACGTCAGCGCGACGGAGGCATAGCCCCACAGGTACTTCTCGTGGCTGCCGACGACGTCCTCGGTGAAGTTGAAGGCCTTCACGGGCACCGTCTTCTCGCCATAGGGCAGCCGGAGCAGGAAGCGCGGCAGCGCCAGGCCCACGTAGCGCGCGTCCTCGCTCTCGCGGAACGAGTGCCAGCGCGCGTACTGCGGCCCCTCGAACAGGGACTTGAGGTCCTTGAGGTCCGGCAGCTTCACGAAGCTGGGCTCGCCGAAGGTCTCCGGCGCGGTGTTGGCGATGAACGGCGCGTGCGCCATGGCGGCCACCGACGCGCACTTGCGCAGCAGGTCGATGTCCTGCGGGCCCACGCCGAAGTCGTAGTTGGCGGAGATGATGCCGTAGGGCTTGCCACCGAAGACACCGTACTCGTTGGAGTACACCAGCTTGTACAGGCCGCTCTTCACGACTTCGGGCGCGTCCTCGAAGTCCTTCTGCAGGTCTTCCTTGGAGACGTTGAGCATCTCCACGCGGGTGTTCTCGCGGAAGTCCACGCGGTCCACCAGGAACCGCAGCGAGCGCCAGGACGACTCCAGCTTCTGGAACTCGGTGGCGTGGAGGATTTCATTCACCTGCGACGACAGGCGCTTGTCGATTTCGGCGATCATCGCGTCGACGAGCGCCTTGTCCACGCGCTCCTCGGAGCGGTTGGGCGCGAGCATCTCCGTGATGAAGGCCTGCACGCCGCGCTTGGCGACGTCGTAACCCTCATCCTTGGGCTTGAGCTTCGCCTCGGAGAGGATTTCGTCGAGCAGGGACAGCGAGGCATCGGCGCCGGCAACCGGCGACTTCTGGGTCAGGGTCTCGGTAGGCATGGTGTCTTCTGTTCCCCGTCAGCGGTTACTTGGACTTTTCCTCGAGCCCCAGTTCCTTGATGAGCGCCTTGCGGCCCTCTTCGTCGGCCAGGAGTGCCTGAAGCTTCTTGCGGAACGCGGGAAGGTTGCCCAGGGGCCCCTTGAGGGCGGTGAGCGCGCTTCTCAACTCCAGGAGCTTCTTGAGCTCGGGAACCTGGTTGACGACGCTCTCGGGCGTGAAGTCCGACAGGTTCTTGAACTGGAGCGAGACATTCATCGTCGCGCCCGCTTCGTGGGACAGCTTGTCCGCGGCGGTGAGGGTGACCTTGAGGTTCTGCTGGGCCATCACCTCGTTGAAGTTGCTCTTGTCCACGTTGATGGGCGCGCGCTGCTCCAGAGGCCGGTCATCCGCCTGGCCCGTGAAGTCCCCCATCATCAGGACCTTCAGGGGCAGCTCCACCTGCTCCTGCGCATTGCCGGTGGCGGGCTTGTAGACGATGTTGACGCGCTCGGTAGGGGCGACGGAACTCTCTTTGCTCATCTGCGGCTCTCTCCTTGAGACCTACGTAGAAATGCGCGGGCGTCGCATGGGGGGAGGCTTCGCCGCGGAACAACCTGGTGACGTCAGGGGCCGACGACGCGGAGCGCGGCGGAAGAATCCAACCGCGCTAGACGACGATAGCGGTTTCGAACTTTCACTGCCAACCGTCCCCCCTCCTTTTCCTCGACGGTGCGGGTGGCGAGCCAACCCTCGAGACAAGCCGCCGCCAACGAAGGCTCCCACACGTCCAACGCATGAGCGGAAACCTCGTCGTCGAGCGTGTCGAAAAGAGCGCGCGCCAGCGCAAGTTGTCCGGCTTGCGCACACAAGCGCGCCAGGGTGAGCCGGGCGACGAAGCGCGCGCGGCCCGTGCCCGCGGCGGCCACGTCCGCCTGGAGTCCGGCGACCAGCTCCTGAACGCGGCCCTCCGCCAGCAGCGCTTGCGTCTGCTCTTCGCCAAGAGGCTGGGCCTGGGTGGAGTCCGCGTCGGGTGACAGCGGGGGCAGGTGGATGCCTGTCGCCTGGGTGCGGGCCGGGGAGGTCTGAGGGGAGCGGGGAGCCGCCTGAAGGACCTCGGCGCGCAACCAGACGCGGGTGTCCTCGTCGGTGAGGGGCGAGCCGTCAGCCGCGAGCAAGTCCTCCACGCCCGGCATGCGGCGAAGCTGCACGCGCAGCTCTCGCACCAGCGCGGCGCGGGCGGCGGTGTGGGTTTCTCCCAGTCCCTTGAGCGCGGCGGCGCTGAAGCGGTGCGGGCTCAAGCAGAAGCGGTGCTGGACGACGGCGGACTCGGACTCGTCGAGCAGCTCGCTCCAGCGCTGGTGGGCCTCCAGCTTCTCCAGCTTGGTGCGCAGCGAGTCCGGTGGCGGCTGAAGTGTCGTGCGGCCGTTGGTTCCCGTGACGGGAGGCCGTGCCAGGTGCAGCCACACCCCGGTGCGCAAGAGCCGGTAGGAGACGGGGTCGGCGTGGCTCGCGTGGCGCAGCGCGCTCGCGGCGCTCAGAAGCGCGGCGCCGACGTTGCGCAGGAAGTCAGTGACGGCCTCGGTGCTGGAGAGGTCCGGCTGCGCGGGAAGGGCGGGCAGCGGAGGCACGACGACGTTGCTTGAAGCGGGGCCCTGCGGGCTCGCTCCACGGGGGGCCGCCGAAGGCTGGGCACCGTTGTGAGGGGACGCGGGGCGTGACGGCTGCGCGGCCTTCGGGGATGCGGGCCGCGTGCTCGACGGCGCCTCGGTCTTCGGGGCTGTGTGAGTGTTCACCGGCGACGGAGCTTCGGTGTTCGCGGGAGCGGAGGCGGGGCTCGTGGCCGGCTCCTGGCCCGTCGCGGTCGGCGTGTCGTCCACGGGCCCGGTGGGGGCGGCGTCTGGTGCGGGTGCCTCGGGGAGTGGCTCGGGCAGGCCGGCGCGCAGTCGTGCGATGGCCTCCTGAATCGGACCGAAGGCGGGAGCCTGGTCCGCGAAGCGCTCACGCGACAGGGTGGACAGGCGCTTGATGGCGAAGGCCAACGCGTCGAGCGACTCGGCGCTCACGCTGGCCTGGTCCAGACCAGGCAGCAGCCTGCCCAGCCGCTCCACGAACCAGCCCACGGCGTTCGCGCGCGCGCGCAGTCGCTTCAGCTCCGGAAAGAGGTCGGGCCAGAAGCGCTCCGTCACCTCCGCGAGCAGGGCCGCGCCCGTAGCGGCGCCGTCCATGCCTCGGGTGACATAGAGGCCGTAGGCCAGATACGAGGCGAGCCAGAGGTCCTTGGTGGTGCCCTTGAGCAGTTCGTCCGCGCCGCGCACGACTTCGTCCCAGCGCACGGCGTTGCTGGCGGGGGACTCCAGCTTCGCCACCTCCGCGGTGATGGCCTCGTAGGCCGGCTCATGCTTCGCCTGCGTGCCGGCGGGCGCGGTGCCGGGCACGGGCTCCAGCCAGGGACGGGCGCGCTCACGGAGCTCTTCGAGGGTGGGAGGCATGGTGCGAGGCTTCGGGTGCTTTCAGCGCGACAGCGCGCGCAGGAGCTGGTCGAGGGTGGTGGAGGGGGAGTCGATGACCTGGCGCGCGGAGGCCGTCAGGCCCTTGCGCGCGTTGTCGATGGCGGCGGGACGTTCGGTGCGCAGCGGCCACACCTGGGCGCCGGGGCGGCCGGGCTGGGCGAGCGCGAGGAAGACGGAGGGCGACGCGGAGCCCAGGCTCAAGAGCAGCCGGGGCTTGTCTCCCTCGGACCAGAAGAAGGACGGCGGCTGGTGCGGCCAGCGCAAGAGGCGTGAGGACAGCTCCAGCCACGCCACCGGGCCCACGCGCGCCGTCAACGGACAGTCCAGCACCACGCCCGCGGCGGACTGCTCTCGTCCGCGCTCACCGATGCATGCGGTGAGGAAGGTGTGCAGCGCGTAGTACTGACCTCCGGTGGGCGAGCCCTCCGTCAGGGGACCCAGGAGGTCGGCGAGGTGGTGCTCGGCGAGGATGCTGTCGCGCAGCCGCTCGGCCACGCTGAAGTCACCCGGGCCGGGAACGGGCAGCGCCGTGGTGCGCTCGGTGAGCTGCGGCACGTCCAGCTCCGCCGCGGCTCGGGCCAGGGCTCCGGCCGCGCGAAGGAAGGGCTGATAGGCCTCGGGCGTCAGCGCGAAGCGGGGCGCGGTGCTGGCTGAAGGGACCTCGGTGAAGACGGCCAGCGGAAACGCGCGGCCCACGCTGTCCACGCTGGGCGCCATCAGCCCCACCAGCGCCTGCTTCTGGCCGGGGGCGGTGAAGACGAAGTGCGCGGGCTCCGAGGGCAGGTCCATCCGCGCCTTGCGCGCGCGCTCCACGCCGGCCTCCATCCACGCGTAGAGGTGGAGGGCCAGCGGCGTGGAGGCGTTGAACCGGATGAACTCCGCCTGGCGCGGCGTCTTTCCCAACAGGCCGATACGAGGGGGTTGCTGCACCGCCATCAGGGGGCCCCGCCCGCGGCCACGGCCTCCGGCTCACAGCCCTTGCCGCTGGTCGCGATGCCCATGGGGACCTTCATGCCGGGGTCCCGGAAGATGCCCATCAGCTTGGACGTGTTGCCCGCCAGCCCGAAGAACGGGTTGGTGGTGCGCTCCGGCCGGAAGTCGATGGAGACCTGCGCGCCGTCGATTTCATCGATGTCCCACGTCGCCGTGAAGTAGCGCCCGTCCGGGCTGGGTTCGATCTTCTTCACGCGCTCGAGCAGCCGGAACAGACCCCAGTCACCCTCCTCGTCCTGCACGGACTCGGTGGCGCCATCCACGCTCTGCACGACGAGGCGCGCGCCGAGCTTGCCGGCCTGGCCGGGCCAGATCATCGGCTTCCACAGCGTGTCGGGACCGTTGCGGTACACCTCGTCGGTGCCGTCGAGCGTGAAGACGATGGAGGAGATGCGCGACGCGGCGCCGTCGAGGGAGACGCCGGGGCGGATGCGCACCTGGAAGCGCACCAGTGGATCCACCATGCCCGCCGACTCGCCGCCCGGGAACAGGGTGGCGGCGAGCGCCTGGGTCTTCTCCAGGAAGGAGAGCAGCTCGGGACGGTAGTGCGCGCCGGCGGAGGAGGTGAAGTCCCACTTGCGGCCCGTGGCGACGAGATGGTCGCTGAGCTGCTCCTTGATGAACTTGCGCAGCACCCCGTTGTCGGGCCGCAGGAACTCCGCGACCTCGAGCAGCGGCGCATCCTTCTGCGAGCCGGGGCTGAACGGGTACATGTCCTTGAAGGCCCGGTTGAAGGGGACGGCCACCTGCTCACACCACAGCTTGCTCTTCTGCTGGGCCCGACCCTGGTCGACGATGATGATGGTGTCCTTGAAGGGAGGCATCAGCAGGCGCTCGAAGATGGCGATGTTGTCCGTCTGCTTGCGGATGAGCATCTCCACATAGCTGCGCGCGGCGAAGGTCTTCTTCGTCAGCTCCGAGCCCTCCGCAGGCTTGTCCTTCGACGCGAGCATCGCCGTGTGCACGGTGACGAGCTGCTCCTCGTATTCAACGAGCGCCGTCAGCGTCTCCTCGCCGTCGTCCGTCTTGTAGCGCTCCGTGGTGAACCGGATGATGGACGCGAACTCGCGCGCCACGTCCCGGGCAAGAATCTCCTCTTCGCCGGAAGGCGCGCGGGGGTTGAGCTTCTCCCGGGGCTTCTCGGGGACGGGGGCGTTGCCGGCGCCGAAGAGCCCCTTGACGGACTCCGTCAGCTTGTTCGTGTTCGTGGCTTCGATTTTGGGAGCCCGTCGCTCGAGCTGGACGTTGTTGACGATGGAGGTGAACAGCCGGCTGTAGGGCTTGGGCGTGCCGCGCGTCAGGTTGGTGAGCAGGTCCTCCAACTGGATGTTGTCCATGGGCGCCGCCACCTTGATGGCGTTGAGGAAGTCCTTCCACTCCTGGATGTAGCTGGAGAAGTAGAGCGTGCGCAGCGCCCGCCGCGACGCATCCACGTCCGTGGTGACGTCCCTGTCCAGCACCCACGCGTCCTGGTCCGAGAAGGCCGACTCGAGCTGCTGCTTCACCTCGTTCTCGTAGGCGTCGCGGGTGAAGGCGCCTCGCACCGCCATGTTGGAGCTGAACTGCGGCACCGCGCCCATCAGCTGCTCCAGCGTGACATCCTGGTACTGCACGCGCGTGGTCTCCACGATGCGCGCGAGCTCCAGCTTCTCCAGGGGCACCTTGATGAGCGCACGGCGCGCGCCCACGATGATGGCGTGCTCCCGGGGGAAGGCGATGCGCTCCGCGCGCGCGGGCTTCTGCTCGTCGGGCAGGGACTGCTCGGCGCCCAGCATCTTGATGAAGGTGGTGGCGTGGGTGGCCACCGTCCCCTCATCCAGGGCACTGCCGCGTACGCCCGCCCAGTGCTCGACAATCTGACGCACGAGCCACCGGCGCTGCGTCTCGTCCAGCTCCGGCTCCTTCGGGTCCCTGGGCGTCGTCACCAGCAGGTACATCTTCAGGTCGTCGACGTACTGCTTGAAGTCGGAGGAGCTCCGCGCATGCTCTTTGGGGTCCCTGCGCGCGAGCATGTCCGGGTTGCGCGCGAAGTTCTCCAGCCGCTGCTGGATGAGCTCGAACTGCTTGCCCAGCAGCACGCGGCGCAGGGCGGTGTTGTAGAACTGGCGCGCCTGCGGCAGCAGCTTGTGGCCCTGGTAGAGGCCGAAGCGCATCCACACCGGGGCGCCTTCCTCCTCGTGCCGGGTCAGCTCCTCCAGGCGCTTGCTGAGCGGCAGCAGGTCCTCCACGCGGCGCACGTCGTCGCGCGGGTCCAGGTTCACATCGGTGATGGCCTTGGTGACCGCCTCCGCCAGGAAGCGGTTCTGGAAATAGGAGAGGGTGGGCATGGACAGCAGCAGCGCCGTGGCCGCCAGCGCCGCGCCCGCCAGCACCATGCTCTGCCGGCGCACGCGCGCTTCCTCCAGCGAGCTGCGCACCGCCATCTGCTGGTCCTGGAACATCACCTTCGTGAAGACGTCCCAGAGGAAGTAGCTGCGCCCCTCGGTGGACGCGCCGTCCGTCTGCGGCCGGCCGTTGGTGGTGCCGAACAGCTCGCCCGCGGACGGGGACACCTTGTCCACCGCGCGCACGTCCTGCGTGCCGCTGTTGAAGTACAGGCCGCGGAAGACGGGGGTGTCCTGGAACACGTTCTCCAGGAACAGCGGCTGGAGGAACTCGGCCAGGTTCTTCCGGAGCGCGTCGAAGCGCTGTGGGAAGCCGTAGATGTTCTCGCGCGTCTCCAGCCGGCGCTCCTGGCCCAGCCGCCTGAGCGAGCGCTGCTCCAGCACGGAGAGCATCTCGTCGAAGCGCTCGCGGAACAGGTCCGTGCTGGCGTCCTTCTGATGCTCCAGCGGCACGGTGAAGCCCCAGACCTGTCCGCGCTCCACGCGAGTCAAGTCGGAGAACATCTCCACGAAGCCCGGCAGCAAGTCACACTTGGTGACCATCACGTAGACGGGCACCAGCATCTTCAGCCGGCCGGTGATTTCGTCCAGGCGCTCGCGGATGGTCTGACCCATCTCGCCCACCGCCTGCGGGTCCGCCGTCATCAGCTCGCTGACGCTGATGGCGACGATGAGGCCGTTGATGGGGCGGCTGGGGCGGTGCTTCACCACCGTGTCCAGGAAGGCCATCCACTCCGGACGGTCCTCCTCCGCGCTGGTGTAGCGGCCCGCCGTGTCGAGGATGACGGCCTCGTTGGTGAGCCACCAGTCGCAGTTGCGCGTGCCACCCACGCCGCGCACGCCGCCGCGCGCGGAGAGGTAGGGGAACTTCAGGCCGGAGTTGCGCAGCGCGGTGCTCTTGCCCGCGCCCGGAGGGCCGACGATGAGGTACCAGGGCAGCACCGCCAGCGCGTCCTTGCCGCCGCGCGCCAGCTTGGACGCCTTGAGCGCGCCCACCGCCTTGGTGAACTCGTCCTGCATCGCCTTGATTTCGGGCTGCAGGTCCGGCCGCACGGTGGCGGCCTGCTCTTCACCCTGGGCCGCGAGCGCGCCCTCCAGCTTCTTGGCGGCGCGGCGCGCGCGGATGCGTTTGACAATCCACACCACACCCATGGCCAACAGGCCCGCGAGCGCGGCGACGATGGCGGCCTGGGGCGGGGTGAACTCCAGGTAGGTCATCAGCGCGAACATGGGCGCGCCGATGCCCAGCAGCGGTAGCAGGTAGGCCATCATTGCGTGCCTCCCGGGTTGGCGGCTTCGCCGACCTGCGGCGGAGCCAGCGTGCCGGCGACGTTCTTGGCGGCGTGCAGCTCGACGCGGCTCGACAGCTCGTCCACCTTGTCCTTCAGGAAGAACTGCAGCACGCCGTAGAAGAGCACCGCCACCGCCAGCGAGCCCGCGGACAGGGCCAACACGGGCGTCTTCCTGCGCTTGGAGAGCAGCGAGTCGGTGGGGCGCTCACCGTGCGGCGACAGCACGTCGAAGTCGAAGGGCCGCGCGCGCTCCAGGTCCTTCTTCACCGTGTCGATGAGCGTCATCAGCTCCAGCTCGCCGCCGCGGATGCGGTAGCGCCCCTGGAAGCCGAAGAGCATGCACAGGTAGTAGACCTGGAGGACCTCGGCGCGGTGCGGGTCCTTGCGCACCAGGTCCAGCCTGGCGAAGAAGCCGTCGCCCGCGATGTTCTCGTTGAAGTAGTGCAGCTGCAGCGGGTTGGTCATCCAGAACTGCCGGTACTCCTCCGGCCGGCTGAGGACGACCTCGTCGATGAGCGCCACCATGGCGTAGGCCATGTCCTGGGAGTCCTGGTGACTGAAGCCGAGCACCGCGGCGCGCCGCAGGAGCTCGTCCACCACCCCGCGCAGGCGGTGGTAGAGCGTCTCGGGCGGAGGAATGGCCGCCGCCTCCGAGCCGCGCAGGTGGATGGCGGCGTCGAAACAGTCCTTCGTGGCTTCCGTCACTCGGTCCATGGAAAATCCCTGCGCGTCAGCGATTGGCGGTGGGGACCGCGAGCAGCTCCACGGTCGTTCGGGCCGCGTCGAACGGCTGCGGCAGATAGAGCGCGAGGTTGTGGTCGCGCATCACGTTCTTCCAATAGCCGTCAGTCATCGAGAGGCTGAAGTACACGGTGCCCGGCTGCACCGGGACTTCCGGCGGCGGGCGGTACGTGACGGCCAGCGGCACGCCCGGCGCGGCGGCTCGGACCAGGCCGGGGATGTCGTCCCAGCAGGCCACCTTGGTGAGCTTGGGGAACTGCTCGGCGACGACGCGCTCGGGCAAATCGCTCCTCACCGCCAGCAGGAAGGCGCCGCAGCGCTCCAGCCGCTCGTCCTCCAGCTTGCCGCGGAACATGCCGTCGGTGCCCGCGGAGAGGTCCACCGTGAGGCACTGCTCCAGCGCCACCGAGCGCATCAGCTCCGACAGGCGGCGGAACAGCTCCTCGAACGTCGCTCGCAGGTTGGTGAACTGGAAGGACGGCAGCGTGGTGGGGTCCGCGCTGGCGGAGAAGGTGCACAGCTGGCCCGCGCACTGGACCAGCGTCAGATACAAATCCCGGGGCCGCAGGTTGCCCGCGTCCAGTGCGTGCTGGAGGAAGGGGATGGTGCCGTTGAGGGCGTTGAGCTCCAGGAAGAGCGTCACGTCGCCCGCGGTGAACTCCAGCGCGGACGCGTCCCGGTGGCGGCGGCGCGAGGCGAGCTGGCGCTGCTTGGAGACCATCAGCCGCAAGAGCGTGCGCAATTCGCCCATGATGAACGGCGACGCGTCGATGCGCAGGCAGGGCGGGACGTAGGCGTCCACCACGGCCAGGCTGCCGGACTTGTCGCGCGTCAACTCGAACAGCTTGATGGCCTCGAAGTCGTCGCGCGGCTCGGTGCCGAACAACAGGCGCACGTTGCGCTGGCCGAAGCCCACCTGGGAGATGGACGTGGACGCGGTCAGGTCGCTGATGGGCCGCGTGACGGGCGTGTAGCGCGGGCTGCCGCCAATGCGCTCCCCGCTGCCGTAGCTCTCCACGCCGCTGCGCTCGCGCGGCACGCCCAGGTACACGTCCAGGGTGCGCTGCGCGGGAGGGAAGTAGCCCTCGGCGGGGCGCGCGGAGGGGGCCTCGGCGTCTCCGGACTCGAAGGACACCGTCAGCCCGTCCGGCAGCACGCCGACGAAGTTCGACAGCTGCACCTGGCCGGCGCGCAGGCCCTCCAGGTCCAGCTCCATGGCCACCACGCCCCAGGGATAGGGCTCCAGGGCCCCCAGCCGGTTCTCCAGGAGCTGCTCGTGGTAGAGGTCCTGTTGCTGGAGGTGGTGGGGGCTCATGAACATGCCCTCGGACCACACGACGCGCTGCGCGGACTTCATGCGCCTCTCCGGGGCGACTCTCGGTCGCCGGATTCGGGGTTGTTGTGTTGCTCCGGCGCCACGCTGAGGGGCCGGAACATCAAGTCGATTTGATAGCCCTGGAGCCGGTAGCGGAAGACCTCGTCGTCCTCCTTCGGCGGCCCCTGGTCTCCCGCGGGACGCTCCACGCAGCGCGACTCCGGCACCACGGGCAAGGTCGCCACCGCGCGCCAGGAGTAACCCAGGGGCTGTCGGAACAGGCCCATGGCGAGCACGAAGCGCGCCTTCGGGTCTCTCTGAATCCAGCGCTTCTCCTGCTTGCCGGGCGCCACGACGACTTCGGCCACCTGCAGCAAGTCTTCCTTCAGCAGCGCCTCGGGCTTGCCCCACAAGTCACGGAAGCCCGCGCGCTCCAGCTTCACGCTGTCCTTGAGCTGGACAATCTGCACCACGGTGGGCAACGAGCGGCCCTTGGAATCCGGATTGAGCTGCTCGGCCGCGTCCACCACCACCTGGAATGGAGGCGGTGTCTCGCAGGCGAAGGGCACGCGTTTCGCGCAGCCCGCTCCCACGCTCAAGGCCAGCGCCTGCGCGGCGACCACACCCCACCGAAGACACCGGCCGGCCACCCCCGCCGCACCGGCGCCAGTGTGTCCTAGCGCCAAATTCCACATTCCTTTTTGAGTGCACGGGCCCGTCGTCGGTTCCGTGCGAAGCGTAAAGTGCCAGACACAGTGGACCGGTTTCAAGCCACCCCCCCGGGTCCGCCTGAAACGATTTAGTTTTCGGAGATTTTGGAGCCCTTGATGATGACGTCGCCGCTGCCGGTGACCTCAATCTTGGCGCCCTTGATGACGACGTCCCCGTTCTTCTTCACCTGCAACGTGGCGGAGCCGACCTTGAGGGTGAACTGCTCCTCGGCGACCAGGGAGATCTCCTTGGCCTGCAGGACGTAGGCGTCCTTGGTGGCGTGGTTGGATTTGCCACCGACGCTGACGATGAGGTCCTTGTCCACCTTCAACATGCGGGACTTGCCAATCTCTTCCGACAGGTCTCCGCCCACCTGCGTGGAGCGGGCGCCCTTGACGGACTCGGACTTCTTGGCGCCGACGACCTCCACCTTGGCGCCGCCCACCTGCTCGGATTTGACGCCGCCGACCAGCTCGTTGAAGGCGGCGCCCACGCTGATGGCGAGCGCTCCGCCCACGGTGAGCATCTTCCCCAGGCCCACCGTCTCCGCCGACGCCATGCTGACCGCCAGGCTCTGGCTGCCGCTGACGCCGATGGACTGGTCACCCTTGATGGACTCGGTGTGGTTGCCGGCCACGGTGGTGGAGCGGTTGCCGGTGACGGCCAGCGACTGGTTGCCGCTGATGGTGCTGTCGTCGTCCTTCTTCACCTCGAGGGACTGATTCCCCTCGATGACGCGCGCGCGGTCCTTCTTCACCAGCAACGTCTCGTTGCCTCGGACCTCCTGCGTCTTGTCGTTCTCCACGACGACGTTGAAGTCCTTCTGCGCGTGCAGATACACGAGCTCCGAGCCGGCCGCGTCCTCGAAGCGCAGCTCGTTGGAGCCGTCGCCGCCGGGG
This sequence comes from Myxococcus qinghaiensis, assembly GCF_024198215.1. Taxonomy (GTDB): domain Bacteria; phylum Myxococcota; class Myxococcia; order Myxococcales; family Myxococcaceae; genus Myxococcus; species Myxococcus qinghaiensis. The sequence continues at coordinate 10,862 of NZ_JAKCFA010000038.1, read as the reverse complement.
CTGGAGCTGGAGCGCAGGGTGCTCTGCGTCTTGCTGCCGGGCAGGTCGATGGGCGGCGGATTCTGCCCGTTGTAGACGCTGCCGGTGACGAGGGGACGGTCCGGGTCTCCCTCCAGAAACTCCACCACCACTTCATGGCCGATGCGCGGCAGATACAGCGCGCCCCAGCCCGGGCCGGCCCAGGCCTGGCTGACGCGAATCCAGCAGGAGCTCTTGTCGTTGGCCTTGCCCTCGCGGTCCCAGTGGAACTGGACCTTGATGCGGCCATGCTCGTCGGTGTGGATCTCCTCGCCCGCGGGCCCGACGACGCGCGCCGTCTGCGCGCCGGGGATGACGGGGCGGGGCGTCACACGCGCGGGCCGGTAGGGGATGTCCGCGGGCTGGCAGAGGAACTCGTTGCGGTAGCCCTCGCGCGAGCGCAGCGTGGACTGGTCGATGCTCACCGCCTCCGACTGGTGGCCGGTGTGTCGCACGGAGATGGGCAGGTACTTGCGATTGACCGTCGCATCGGGGTGCTCGGCCAGCTCGAAGACATGGCCGGGGCAGATGCGTCGGGAGTAGCTGGCGCCCGTCACCGTCTGGGTGCGCGCGCGCAATTCCTCCAGGCGGACCTGGGCCAGGTTGCGGCCGGGGCCCGGGTCTTCGTAGCGGCCTGGGTAGTCGTAGATCTCCAGCGCCGTCTCGCCGTCGTCGGACTCCGCCTCCGCGCCCAGCATCTGCGCCGGTCGCAGGAAGTTGTAGTCGCGCAGCGCGACGACGCCGGGCTGGACCTCCGTGCGCGCCACCAGTTCGTGCACGTACTCCCGCGCGGCGATCATCTGCGAGCGCTCGCGGAAGACGAGCGTGGGCTCACCCTGCATGGAGGGATTGGCCGACGCGCCGTCGCCCAGCACCATCATGTGTGAGCTCTCGGCGTGCTCGAAGAAGTAGAAGATGCCTTCCTCCTCGAGCAGCCGCGAGACGAAGTCCAGGTCCGACTCGCGGTACTGCACGCAGTAGTCGCGCACGGGATAGGTGCCGGTGAGGGCCAGGCGGTGCTCCACCTTGGCCTCGTCCAGGACCTTGTGGACGATCTGCGGAACGGTCAGCTCCTGGAAGATGCGGCTCTTGCGGCGGTGGCGCAGCGTCCACAGGCGCGGGACGACGGTGACGCGGTAGCGGCGGCGCTCGGGGCCACTGCCTTCGTCCCAGCGAGTCATTCGCGAGACGACGCCCTGGAAGAGGCGGGCGGTGCCGTCACCGAGCATCACCGTCAGGCGCGCGTCCTTGCCGAGCAGCAGCTTCTCCTCCACCTCCAGGTCGGGCCGGACGGCGAGGGCGACCTCGACGGTGTAGGGCTGGGAGAGCGTCTCTTCGGCCTCGAAGCCGAGCACCGCCAGCTCCGCGGCCGTGAAGGAACCTGCCTCGAACTCGAACTCGGCCTGGTTCGCGAGCAACGCGGCGTTCGCGATCATCAGAGTGCCCCCGGCGCCAGACCCCGCGCGAGCCGCGGGGAGGTGAGTGATGCGCCAGCATGCCACGAATTGACCGGGCGTGAATCCCTGGCCCGAGATTTCAGTGGCAGCGTTGTCACGGAGCTCGCGAGCCGGAGGACCCGTCGGGTGCGGGCTGGCGAGAGCGGGGGCGCATCTGGTGTAGAGTCAACGCGGGGGGCCGGCTTGAAACGTGGGGCGGCTCCGGGATACCCACACGCCCATTCATCCGGGAGAATCATGAGACGAAGCAGGCTGCTGCGAGGCGTCCTCGCGTTCGCGTTCGTGCTGGCGTCCGCGAGCGCTGGAGCCCAGGACGACGCGCCCCCCGCTCCCAATGCGTCGCCCCTGCGAGGCTTCGACCTGGAGCGGCTGGAGCTGAATCCTGGCGCGGAAGGCTCGCTGCTCGTGGGCCTGGGTGAGCTGCTCCCGATGGGGGATTTCCGAGCGACGGTGGCGATGCAGTACGCCCACGAGCCGCTGGTCTACATGAACACAGGAAAGAAGCTCGCCGTCGTGGGCAGCCGCGCGACGGCGCACCTGGCCGCGGCCTATGCGCCCTTGAGCTGGTTGCAGGTGGGGCTTCAGGTCCCGCTGGTGGCGTTTCAGGGTGGCAACAGCACCGGGTTGGCGGGTGCGGGCATCCCGGAGCCGCGCGCGCAGACGCTCTCCACGCCGTCGCTGAGCGGTCGGGTGGGGCTCCTGACGCAGGAGTCCTCGGGCATCCTGGACCTCGCGGCGGAGCTGGGAGTGGGCGTACCGCTGGGCAGCGCGGAGGGCTACTCGCGGGATGACGGCTCGGTGAGACTGTCTCCGAAGCTGATGGTGGGGCGGCACTTCGGGCGCATCCGCGCGGGCCTGGAGGTCGGCTACGTGCAGCGGGACAAGATGCTGCTGACCGAGCGCTCGGGCGACCTGGAGGACGAGGTGGGGCAGGAGGTGCGCCTGGGCGCGGCGCTGTCCACGACGGGGAAGCGGCTGCGCTGGGAGCTGAACGTGCGCGCGATGCTGCCGCTGACGAATCAGCCCGGCGCGGTGGAGTTGTTGCCGGGCGCGCGCTACCTGGCGAGTCCGTCGCTGGAGCTCTTCGCCCTGGCGGGCATGGGCGTGGGCTCGGCCCCGGGGACGCCGTTGTTCCGGCTGATGGTGGGCGGCGCGTTCGGCAAGGTGGTGCCGACCCGCGGGCCCGGTGAGTCGTCGGTGCGGTGTGAGCCGGGCCTGGTGCGGACGCTGAAGGACCCCATCCAGGAGTGCCCCGACTCCGACGAGGACGGGGACGGCATCATCAACAGCGTGGACCGCTGTCCGCTGGTGCCTGGAGACGCGGCGCGCGGCGGCTGCTCCGCGAAGGACTCGGATGGCGACGGCATCGAGGACATGCTCGACGAGTGCCCGGACAGGAACGGCCCTCCGGCGCGCAATGGCTGCCCTGTCGAGGACCGGGACAAGGACGAGGTCGAGGACAGCAAGGACAGCTGCCCGGATGACCCGGGACCCGAGGACAACCGCGGCTGCCCCGTGCGTGACTTCGACAAGGACGGCATCGAGAACGACAGCGACGAGTGTCCCAACGAGCCGGGGCCGCCGGAGCGCAAGGGCTGCCCGGAGATGGACTCGGACAAGGACGGCGTGCCCAACCGGCTGGACAGCTGCGTGAAGGACGTGGGCGCGGCGAACAACCTGGGCTGCCCCGCGAATGTGCCGCCGCTGGTGGAGATCAAGTCGGGCCACCTGGAGCTGTTCGAGAAGATCTACTTCGAGGCCTCGGGCGTGGTCATCCAGAGCCGCTCGCTGGAGCAGCTCAACTGGGTGGCGCGCATCGTCAAGGAGCACCCGGAGCTGCCCATGGTGGTGGTGGGCGCGCACACGGACCTGCGCTCGCCGCTGGATGCCAGCCGGCGCTTGTCGCAGGCCCGCGCGGACGCGGTGCGCCAGTACCTCATCAGCAAGGGCGCTCCGGCGGACCGGCTGATGGCCGTGGGCTTCGGGAAGACCAAGCCGAAGGTGACCCCCGAGAACACGTATCAGGACCGCGAAGAGAACCGCCGCATCGAGTTCAAGTTCGTCGACCCGTTGGAGTCGCGAGGGGCGGCTCCAGCGGACGGAGCCGTGAAGCCAGGGGAGGTGCGGCCATGAGAGCGCTGCTGACGAGAGCACTGCTGTGGGGCGTGCTGTTGGTGTGTGGAGCGGCGAGCGCGGAGCCGGACAGGTTCGGGCTGGGTGGAGCCACCGGCGCGGCCAATGACATGACCTTCGCGACCTCGGCGACGGCGTATCTGCCCAACAACCACAAGGCGCTCAGCCAGGATGCGAACAAGGGAGGGACCGTCCTGCGGTTCACGGGGACCTTCACGGGGCTCGCCAACAACGGCCTCCTGATGATCATCCAGTCCACGGGCCTGAGCCCAGTGCCCGCGCGGGGGACGACGACTCCCATTGACCTGTTTGGCAATGGGGCGCCGACCGTGGGGCAGTGGGAGCTGGCGGAGATCCTGTCCTTCGACGCGAACTCGGTGACGCTCACGAGGCCGCTGGCGAACAGCTACAAGTCGCCTGGCGCGCAGATGCTCACGGTGCCTCGCTACCAGAATGTCGTCATCCAGGCTGGCGCCACCGTCACCGCGGCCCCATGGGATGGGAACTCGGGGGGTGTGCTGGCGTTCCTGGCCAGTGGAAGCCTGACCAACAACGGGACGATCCAGGCCTCGGGGTTGGGGCTGCGCGGGGGCGTCTATGCGGCCGACTCGAGCCCGAATTGTGGAGGCGCGGGGGCAGGCAGTGTGGGGCGCAGTGGCGAGGACGTCGTGCCCGCGCAGGCGAACTCCGTGGACAACTCCGCGAATGGCGGAGGCGGCGGCTCATGCAACACCGGTGGAGGCGGAGGCGGAGGCAACGGTGGACCGGGAGGCGTGGGTGGTCGTGGAAGGTCGGGGGGCGACGACATCCCCGGGGGTAAAGGGGGCGTTGCGCTGAGCGGTTCCTCCATGAGCTGGCTCACGTTCGGTGGCGGAGGCGGCAGCGGACACACGCGGGGCTCCGCCACGGGTGGCGCAGGCGGACGAGGCGGAGGCATCGTCTTCATTCGTGCGGCGTCCCTCACGGGAAGCGGGTCCATCCTGGCGAACGGGGAGGACGGGGTGCCGACCGCGGCGACCCTGGTGGGGCATGGTGGTGGCGCCGGAGGCACCCTGCATCTGCGCTTCAAGGGAAGCGGCACGTGCGGTGCGGACAAGGTGAGGGCGGCAGGAGGTGAGGGGGCGGACAGCGACACGAACTCGGGGCCCGGTGGTGGGGGGGGGGGTGGCCGCGTGTTCTTCCAGGCGCAGGGGCTTGCTACCTGCTCTCCCGTCGCACCCGCCGCCCTCGGGGGACTGCAGCCCACCGTCCACAACGGCGCCCAACCTACCTCCACCAGCGTGGTGGATTACGCGGGCACCGTCACGGTCCTGGACTCGGGGTTCGTCGACGCGATTGCCGTGCCGACCTTCGTGAGTCCTCCTGGCCTCGACGCCTGGACGAACAACCCGTTGCTCAGGGGGAAGACGCAGCACGGTTTCTCGGAGGTCCTCTTCTATACGGTGAGCGGAGCGACAGCGCCCTTCACGTATACGCCCCTGAGCAACCGGACCGCTTCGGACAGCCTGAAGGAGTTTGTCTATCCGTACGCCCCCGCGAGCAGCAACAACACGCCGTTTCGCCTGGTGGCTCAAGCCGGATACATGGGGGCCTATAGCGAACTGACTCCCGAGCTGAGGTTCAACTTCGACAACGTCCCGCCGTCGACGACGCTCGCTCCGGACAATGTTCCCCTGGTGTCTCGCTTCACGAGCGCCAAGTTCGACATGACCTCGTCGGAGCCCAACGGCACCTTCCAGTGCGCGTTGGACAATCTGGGGGTCGCGGGCGATGGCGCGTTCGAGTTGTGCACTGCCTCGAAGACCTTCAACAGCCTCACGACGGGTGACTACCGGGTGACGGCCTACGCGGTGGATCGCGCCGGCAACCAGGACCCGTACCCGAAGAGCTACACGTGGAGGGTGGACACCACCCAGCCCAACACGGTCATCACGGCGGGGCCCGTGGCGAGTCCCCCCAACGCTCCCACGAACTCGAAGGTGGCTCACTTCACGTTCTCGGGCGGCACCACGTATCAGTGCTCGCTGGACGGAGTCTCGGCCGTGGCCTGCGGTCCGAGTCAGACGTACACGGGGCTGGCCGAGGGCACACACACGCTGACCGTGACGGCCTACAGCGAGTCGGGAGTCGCTGATCCAACTCCCGCGACACGCACGTGGGTCGTCGACACCGTGGCGCCCGACACGTCGTTCTTCAACCCGCCCGAGTCGCCGAACAATGCGACGACGGTGACCATCGAGTACCGAAGTCCGGACGCCACGGCGACCTTCCAGTGCTCCCTCAACGGGATTGATTTCACGTCGATACCTTGTGACGGAACAGGGACGGGCTCGCGCACCTTCAGCGGGCTGACCTCTGGAACGCGGCAGTTCCACGTCCGCGCCGTGGACCCGGCGGGGAACATCGACCCCTCGCCCGTCAGCCACACGTGGGTCGTGGACCTCGATGCACCCGCGTCCATTGTCATCACCGCTCCCGGCGCGGGGTTTGTGAACACGTCCCGCCCCACGATTGTCGGAACGACGGAACCGGGAGCTCGCGTGGCGGTCACCGTGACGCCCTCGGATCCAGGGCCGACCCAGACCTTGAACGCCGTGGCGGGACCTTCTGGTGCCTGGAGCGTGGTTCCCGCCGTGCTCTCCGACGGGAGCTACACGCTCCGCGCGGTGGCCACCGATGCGGCCGAGAACACGCGACAGTCCTCGGACGTCATCATCACGGTGGACACGCTGCCGCCTTCGCGGCCCGTGCTCGCGCCCAGCATCCAGGGCAGGTACTTCACGTCGATGCCCATCAGCTTGAGTGGCACGCTGGAGTCGACGGTGGGGCTCGCGCCCGGCACCGAGGTCACTGTCTACGTGGATGACTCCGTGGTGTTGGGGCCCACCCCCGTGGATGCCCAGGGTGGGTGGAGCGTGTCGTTCACCCCGTCGCCCCTGCAGGATGGTTTCCACTGGGTCCGGGCCATGACGACGGACCCCGCGGACAACGTCAGCGCGTTCTCCGCCACGCTCACGTTCCATGTGGACCTGAGTGATCCAGCGGTGCCCACCATCGACAACCCGGGGGCCTACCTCACCACGCGCTATCCGACCCTGAGTGGCACCGCGGAGGTGGGGACCTCGCTGCAGGTCTTTTTCGGACCGTCGCCGGAACCCGTCACGGTGAGCGTGGGCCCGAATGGACGATGGACCTACCTGCGCACCACGCCGCTGAACGAGGGCCCCTACACCGCGGTGTTCGTCCGCTCGACGGACGCGGCGGCGCGAGTCACGGATTCCGCTTCGGTGTCGTTCATCGTGGATGTGACGAAGCCGGAGACGACCATCATCGAGGCTCCGCCGCTTCGTGATGGTGCCACCACGGTGCCCTTCCGGCTCGCGCGTCCGGAAGCCCTGACCTATGAGTGCCGACACATCTTCGAGACAGAAGACGAGGAGCCGGGCCAGCCCGAGGACGACGAACTGGAATTCACCCCGTGCGAGCTGCCTCCTCCGGGGCCAGGGGTGGATGCGAGCTACATCCAGAAGTCCAACCTGAGTGACGGCACGCAGACGCTGTTGATTCGCGCCGTGGACCTGGCGGGCAACCGGGACGACTCGCCAGCGTCCCACACGTGGAGCATCAGCACCGGACCCGTGGATACGGACATTCTCTCCGGGCCGGATGGCGTGGGTGGGCCCATCAGCACCAAGACAGCGGTCTTCCGGCTGTGGTCCAACAAGGGCCTGGTCCCGTTCGAGTGCAAGCTGGACTCGGCCGCCGTGTTCACTCCGTGCCCCAAGAACCTGGAGGAGCCACCGGACACGGCTCGTTACGAGAACCTGGCGGAAGGCAATCACACGCTCTCGGTTCGCGCGGTCTTCGCGGAGGAGCCGGACACCACTCCGAAGAGCCGCTCGTGGACGGTGGATACCGTGGCGCCGCAGCCGCCGGTCGTCAGCGGGCCTCGCGCGGACCGACCCACCAGCCTGCGCAAGCCCACCATCCAGGGTGAGACGTTGGAGCCGGGACTCGTCACCGTCTTCATCAACGACATCCAGGTGGGGACGGTGGAAATCGAAGGACTGACGTGGCTCTTCACGCCCACGGTGGAGCTGAGCAACGGCTCGCACGACATCCGGGCCACGGTGTCCGACAGGGCAGGCAACGTCAGCGACTCCTCGCCGCCCTACACCATCACCGTGGATGCAGTGCCTCCCGTGGCGACCATCCTGACGGGGCCCGAGGGGTGGCTCACCACCGCCAGCTTCACCTTCACCTTCGAGGCCTCCGAGCCGCTGGAGCGCTTCGAGTGCGCACTCGACGGCCTGCCGGAGTACGTGCCGTGCGTGTCGCCGCACACGGGGACCGTGGACAGCACCAACGAGAATCACACGATGTTGATTCGCGCGAAGGACATCGCGGGCAACTTCTCCACGGTGCTGTCGTGGGCGTGGAAGGTCGACACCACGATGCCGAACACCACCATCGAAACCGAGGTGGCCAGTCTGACGAACTCCCCGGAAGCCGCCTTCACGTTCAGGTCGAATGAGAGCAACGTGACCTATTCCTGCAGCTTCAACGGGTCGCCCTTCGAGAGCTGCAATGCGACGGGCTACCGCAGGACGGGGTTGGGCAACGCGGACAGGGAGGTCGAGGAGTACACGCTGGAGGTGCGGGCGAAGGATCAGGCGGGCAACGAGGACTCGACGCCCGAGAAGTTCACCTGGAAGGTGGACCTGAAGGCCCCCGTGGCGCCCGTGCTGTCGGTTCCCAGGGCGAACGACATCCTGTCGGTGCGGACGCCCACCTTCCAGGGCGACGCGGAGGAGGGGTCTACGGTCTCCATCCAGGTGGATGGGGCGGAGATCGGCACCGTGCAGGCGGACGCGAGCGGTGATTGGCGCTTCGTTCCGCGCAACGAGCTGGACTACGGCAGCCATACGGTGACGCTGGTCGCGAAGGATGCCGCGGGGAACTCGTCGGTGCAGTCCTCCCTCGTCAACTTCGTGCTGGACCCGTCGCTGGAGATTGACGCCCGAGGCGGAGGCTTGAGCTGTGCCTCGGCGGGCGGGGGAGGGAGCACGTCGCTCGTCCTCCTGGCCCTGGGGGGCCTGGCCCTGTGGGTGGGCAGGCGCCGTCGGGTGAGCTGAAGCTCCTGGGCGGGCGGGGGAGCCCCTGGGTGGGGTGTTCTCCCGTCAGCCCTGGGTGGAATGCGGGCTTGCGTCGGCCGGGGAGTTCGGCTACTTGTCCCCTCGTAGCAGCGGTTCTGCGCGATTAGCTCAGCTGGATAGAGCGTTGGCCTCCGGAGCCAAAGGCCACAGGTTCGAATCCTGTATCGCGCGTCGTCGCAAGCGGTTGATGCGACTCCGGAACGTGGTGCCCGGGAGGGCGGTGAACAGCTCCTCCCGGGTTGCCCTTCGGACCTGCTCCCCCTCTTCAATCCCCTGACGACGCCTCCCTCGCTCTTCTGAGGAGTGTTCCCGCGTTGGGTCGGCATCGGTGAACGTCCGGCCGTTGGCTCCGGAGGCCAAAGGCCCCACGTTGCTGCCAATCCGAACGGGTGCGACCGTGGCCTCGGCGCGATGTCAGGCGTCTACAGTGGAGCTTCCAACTCAGACGCAGAACCACCGATTGGGAGAGGTGGATGAGCACTGGCACCAGGATGGAGTGCCCGCGTCGCAGCAATTCACCCGGGCACCCGCTGGCCCACAGGAGCGGAATTCGTAGTTGGAGCAGGCAGGAAGTCCCGAGGCGCAGGTAGGGGTACTGGGGCAGGCGTAGAAGGTCCCATCGCACGTCACTCCTGAGTAGTCCGTCGAAGAGCACGTCGCGGTGCCGGATGGACAAGACAGGCTGCCGTTCGAGCAGATCGCGGTACAGGAGGCGAGTTCGGAGGTGCCTTCGGTGAGGGGCTCGCCTGCGACTTCTTTTTCAGGGGGAGGACCCCCGCAGGCCATCAATGAAAAACCCACGCATGCCGCCATCACGACCAAGCTGTTCTTCATTGGGTTACCCCCAGGTTCGGATTGAAAGCTCCTCCCGGAGGACCGCCCCCCGGATGGAGCGCGCAACAGCATCGTCTGGACCTTGCCTGGGATGGCCCTGGTAGATCCTGTGCCCCGTGACGGTCCGTATGGACAGGACCTGGAGCAAGGTATCATCAGTCAGAAGCCCCCATGACAGTGCCGCGGTGGCCGTTCCACCTATACCTGCCAGTGCCGTCAGGGGTTGAAGCGCACGCAAAGATCGCCTCATCGATGCACCACTCGACACTGGTCACGTGAGCGGAGCCAGGTGATGATTGCCGTTCGCATTCGGGACTCCTTAAATTCACGGCTCGCCGGAGGAGTCAGGGTTGTAAGACTTGTAGGGCTGCTCGATACAGCCTCCTACCGTGAATGCTCCGATGCTGCCGCGTGCGCACTGCTCAATGCGACCGTCATGATCGACGTCGCGAATGCCAGCCGAGCCTTCTGCGCCAAGCCCAAACGCTGCGCCAAGAGTCAGGCTGTTTCCTCCGTGGCCCAGATTGACTTCGCCTCCAACGATTGTCGCGGTGGCTCCGGCGTTGATACCGACTGAGCCATCAGAGTTTCGGATTCCGAGATTGGCACGAGCAGTGAATATCTCGCCTCGAAGCGCGTTGACGCCATCCGCAGTGGCGAAGCCAGTGCGTGCCATCCCTCCCTGAACCTCATTCTGCCAGCCGATACGGCCGCCAGCGCTAAAGAGATCGGCCTCAAAGCCAGTTTTTTCATCGCGGCCCGTGACAAGCGCCGCATGTGCGAAGCCTCCGTTGCTGTCTGTACCGTGAGTGGCCTGCGGACGGGGCCTTGATGTGGGGGGGCGAGGAGCTTCGAAGACGTCTCGGAAGAAGCGAGCGGCTCTATTCGGTGATTGAGGTTGTTCAGCCGCCTCCCTTGCCACTCGCGCGTTGGCGGGGGAGCCAGTTCTCTCGGGCGCATGGGTCGCCCTTGGGAGTACACCCGCCGCGAAGCCTGCTCCAGCTCTTCTGCCAGCACCCGCGATGCTCATGTTCCCCTCGACTCGCGTTGGAGAGAAGTGGCAGAATGTATGAGGTTGAGAAGGGCAGTCAATCCTGTCCGTACTAGTGTTGACGTGCGCACAGAGCCTCTCAGGCCGCAGCGGAACCTGTCAACGTGAATGAGACAGTGAAACTGAGAGATTAGTGCGCAGCTGTCTGTGAGCTGGGGAGCTGCGCGGGGTTGTTTATCCAGACGGCGTTCGGAAGGGCCTGGGGCTTCGGAG
>NZ_JAKCFA010000037.1 GCF_024198215.1 Myxococcus qinghaiensis | reverse complement strand
TGACCTTGGCATGCGCAAGCTGCCAGCCACCGCCGCAGAGGACCTGCTCGAGCTCATCATGCGCCGTTACGAGAAGTCCTCCACCCTCATTACCTCCAACCGGCCAGTAGAGGACTGGGGGAAGCTGTTGGGCGACAACGCGGCCGTGGCCGCCATGCTTGACCGTCTGCTGCACCACGCCCACGTCGTCCAATTTGGTCCCCGCAGCTGGCGCACCAAGGGGGCCATGGAGTTGCGGACCGCCGAGTCCGCAGGGTAGGAGTCCCCACCTGTCTCGGTCCTCTCCCTTTGGCCGGTTTTGAAGGGACCCTCTTTGGCCGGTTTTCACCTGACCATTGAGGACGTGCTGCTCCAGCACCTCCCAGCGCAGGCTTCGATCGGGACGCGACAGCACGTGTCCGCCTCCAGTTCGCGAAGCCCCCGGGCGAGTCAATTGCCCCGACTTTCAGAGGGTAGGCTGGGAGAGGACTCAGAAGATAGACGTCAGCGCCATCCCTCGGCGGGAGTGTCTACTGTTTGTCGTGGCGCGACAGGGCAACGCAACGTAGTCCCTCGTCGCGGCAATGCCATGACGCGCACGAAGTCGCTGTGGACATCGGAGCGGCAATCGGAGCGCCCCTCTGGCCGGTCTCGTGCCCCGCACGTCAGCGCGAGTGGGCCTTGAGTCCATGCCGCCGCATCAGCTCGAAGAACGCGCGGCGGTGTTTCCCACTGGCCCGAGCAGCGGCGGCGATGTTTCCCCCATTCTCGACGAGCGAGCCCTCCAGCCAGGCCTTCTCGAACGCCTCCACCACGCGGCGCTTGGCCACCTGGAACGACTCGCGAGAGGCGGAGGACATCGTCTCCCGGTGCCCCGTGGGCGCGGACTCCGCCAGCAGGGGCAAATCCTCCTCCTCGACACACGTCCCCGCGCGCGTGCACAAAAGATAGCGCGCGCAGTTCTCCAGCTCGCGGATGTTGCCGGGCCACGCGTAGGTCATCAGCCGATGCCGCGCGGCCTCCGTGAAGGTGACGGACGCCTTGCCGTACTCACCCGAATAGCGCTCCAGGTAGTACTCGAGCAGGGGCTGGATGTCCTCCGGCCGCTCCCGCAGCGGGGGCACGTCGATGGGCAGCACGCGCAGGCGGAAGAACAAATCGAACCGGAAGTGCCCCGCCTGGGCCGCCGCCAGCAGGTCCGTGTTGGTGGCGGCGATGATGCGCACGTCGGAGCGGTACAGCCGTGAGTCACCCAGCGGCCGGTATTCCTTCTGTTGGATGAGCCGTAACAGCTTCACCTGGCTGGAGAGCGGGAGGGCGTCCAGCTCGTCCAGGAAGAGGGTGCCGTGCTCCGCCTCCGCCACCAGCCCCCGGTTGCGTGTCTTCGCGCCGGTGAAGGCGCCACCCACGTGCCCGAACAGCTCGTTCTCGAAGAGGTCCGGCGGCAGGGCGCCGCAGTTGACGGGAATGAACGGGTGGGGTGCGCGAGCGCTCTGCTCGTGGACGAGCCGCGCATACAGCTCCTTGCCCACTCCGCTCGGGCCCTGGATGAGCACCTCCGCGTCATTCGTCGCCGCAGCTGCGACCAGCTCCATCAGCCGGACATGAATCGGCCCGCGCCCCAGCACCATGGTCATCGACGAGTCCCCCGCCTGTATTCGCCATGAGTGCCCCAGCCTCGGGACGCCCTTGGCTCTGTGTCGCCGACGGTTGAACGCGTGACCTGGGATTTCTTCCCGCGCCGGCGCTTCAGTCGTGGGTGCCGATGTGTTGATCTCCGTGCCGTTCACAGACCCAGTGGAAGGCACACGAGCATGCCACCGCGCGGGCGCTGGAGCAGCACCGGCCCCCGAAGTGCTCCGGCAGCGGCGTCTCCTCCTCTTCCGGCGGGTCCGGCAACATCAACGGCGCATCCCGCCCCGACTCCGCGGGTAGCGCGCCGCAGCAACCCCGCTTCATGCACCGGGCGCACAGGGACAGCTCGCAGTTCGCGCACCAGTCGAAGATTTCACCAGGGCCACCGCGCCGCTCACATCCACCACAGGTGTCGAACAAGGCCGACCTCCAGGCTTGACGTGAAGGAGGGTAGGGAGGGGGTCTGACAGGGGACGGGCCCCCGGGGGTGCCGCACCCCGGTGCCCGCGCCGTCCTGCAAGTGTCATTTCAGCGTCTGTCCTGGGGTGGATCCTTCCGTCGGTGAACGGCGGACGGCCCCTCTGTGGGGCACTGAACGGTTGCGCCGGATGCGTGGGACGCACATGGAAGAAGCTGGGGGTAGGGCCGGTCACATGTCCGGGAAGGAGTGGGCATCCATGCGCAGGGAACGGCGGATCATCGGAGTCTTCGGATCAGGCCAGGAAGAGCACCTGGAGCGTGTCATTCCGCTCGCACGGTGGATCGCCGAGGCGGGGTTCGACCTGCTCACGGGCGCCGGCAGCGGTGTCATGCGGGCGGCCGCGGACGCCTTCGTGCAGGTGGTGGGCCGCAAGGGCATCTCCATCGGCATCGTCCCGGGCACCGTGAAGGACGGCGACTACGTGCCGCGTCCCGGCTACCCCAACCCTGGGGTGGAGCTGGCCATCTACACCCACCTTCCCCTCAGCGGCCTTCAGGGCACGGACCCCCAGAGCCGCAACCACATCAACGTGCTCACCCCCCACGCCCTCGTGGCCCTGCCCGGAGGCGTCGGCACCGCCGCGGAGGCCTCGCTCTGCCTGCGCTACGGCAAGCCCATCATCCTCTTCGGCCCCCCGGAGTCCTTCCGCCGCTTCTCCTCGGAGCTGGAGCGCACCGACTCCCTGGAGCGGGTCGCCGAGTTCATCCGCGCCTCCGTCCGCGAGCCCGCCAGGCCCCTCGCTCCCTGAGCAAGAAAAGCCAGGATTGCTGGGTTTGGTCGAGGGCACTCGAAGCCGGGGGAAAAACGACTAGGATGCGACGCCTGGGGTCACTGAGTGCTCCACGCTGAAGACTTGGGTTCTGCGTCGTTCCGTGCGTTGACATGATCAGTGCTGAATACCCACTCGCCAGTTGGTTCCTCGCCGTCTCGACGACGTTCTTCCTGCTGGTCTTCGCGCTGCCGCTGTTGCTGATGCCGCTGCGCTGGTCGCGGTGGTTCGGCTGGGCGCCGGTGCAGGGGAACACGGACCTGACGGTGTACTTCGGCCGCTGCCTGGGTGGGGTGGCGCTGGCCATCATCCTGACGCTGGTGCGCTACATCCCGGAGCCCCGGAGCCAGCCGGCGCTGTTCGAGCTCATCGGCTGGGTGTGCGCGGCGATGGTGGTGGTCCACGTGTGGGGCGCGCTGAGACGGGCGCAGCCGCTGTCGGAGACCATCGAGGGTTTCTTCTACGCCGTGGTGGGCGTGGTCGCGATGTGGATCCGCTTCCGGACGTTGGGCTGAGGGCACCCGCATGTCGTCGTCGGACATCGACCTGGTCCTCTCCGCGCTGCGGCCCTACATCCCCGGCGCGCTGCTTCGCCGGCTGGAGGACACGGAGGCGCATGCGCTGCCCCCGGTGGAGGCGGTGCGCGGCGCCATCCTGGTGCTGGACATCGCGGGCTTCACGCCCATCGTCGTCGGGCTGAGCGGCGAAGGTCCTCGCGGCATCGACGCGCTCCAGCGCCTGCTGGAGAGCTACTACACGGAGATGATCGACGTCGTGAAGGAGCACGGCGGCGACATCTACCAGTTCGCCGGCGACTCCATCCTCGCGTGCTTCGAGCCCGCGCGGGGCGAGGGTGACGCGGAGGCGGTGGCGCGCGCCGCGCGCTGCGCGCTGGACGTGCAGCGACGGCTGGCGCGCTTCTCCCGGCTGGAGCTGTTGGGGCAGCGCTTCGCGGTGTCGTCGCGCATCGGCATCGGCGTGGGGGAGTCGCACCGCATCGTCCTGGGGACGACGGGCATGTGGATGCACCCTGCGCTCGTGGGCCGCCCGCTGGAGCAGGCGGTGGCCGCGGAGAAGCGGGCCCAGGTGGGCGAGGTCCTCCTCAGCCCGGAGGCGTGGGCGCTCCTGCCGGACCTGGCGCGCGTGGGCGACGAGCGCGACGGCGCGTTCCGCCTGGAGCACTCGGTGCCGCTCGTGGCGCGGCCTCCGCCCACGTTCGACTTCCCGGGCGGCGAGGAGCTGGTGGGCCGCTGCGCGCTCCTCTTGCACCCGGTGCTCTTCACGCGCATCACCACGGCGCACCAGGAGCTGGGCGGCGACTTCCGCGACCTCACCTGCTTCTTCCTGCGCTTCAAGACGGACCACCCGCCGTCCCAGGTCGAGGACTTCACCCGCGAGCTGAACGCCTTCTACGAGCACGTCCAGCGCGAGAGCGCGCACCACGGCGGCGTGCTCCTGATGACGGACTTCACGGACAAGGGCAACGTCCTCTACGTCCTCTTCGGCGCGCCCACCGCGCAGCAGAACAAGGAAGTGCTGGCCAGCCGGCTGGCGTGCAAGCTGCTCCGCGAGCGCGAGTCCTTCCCGTACGTGCGCGAGCTGCAGATCGGCATCGCCACCGGACACGCCTACTTCGGGGACATGGGCTCGCCCTGGCGCAAGGGCTACTCCGCGCTGGGCGAAGTGGTGAACCTGGCCGCGCGGCTGATGACGTACGCGGCGGACGGGGTGGGCATCCACATCGACGCGCAGACGGAGCGCAAGCTCCAGCAGGGCGGCTTCACCACGGAGTTCGTGGAGGACGCCACGCTCAAGGGTGTCTCCCGCGCGGTGCCCGTCTACCAGCTCAAGGGCGAGGTGCGCCGCAGCCTCTTCATCAAGGGCCGTGGCGGCATCGTCGGGCGCGGGCGCGAGCTGGGGCAGCTCCACGCGGCGGTGGAGGAGTCTCTGTCGGGCAGCGGCCGGCTGTGCGTGGTGTCCGGCGAGGCGGGCATCGGCAAGTCGCGCCTGGGCGCCAAGGTGGTGGAGGACGCCGAGTCGCGTGGCGCCCGCAGTCTCTACGGCATCTGCTACTCGTACGAGATGTTCACGCCCTTCTTCCCCTGGAAGGAGGTGCTGGTGCAGCTCTTCGGCCTGCACGAGGGCGACGACGTGGACGCGCAGCTCGCGAGGCTGCGCCAGGGCTTCGACGGGCTGGAGGACGCGGGCCTGGAGTGGATCCCCGTCATGGCGGCCATCCTGGGCCTGGGCGTGGAGGAAGACCCGGCCACGGTGGGGCTGGACGCGCGGCACAAGAACCAGAAGGTGTTTCAAATCATCTTCCAGCTCCTGGAGAAGCACGCGCGCCAGACGCCGCTGCTGCTCTTCTTCGAGGACCTGCACTGGGCGGACAACATCTCCGTCGACCTCATCGAGTACATCGCGGCCCGACTGGCTCCGCTGAGGATGACGCTGCTGGTGACGATGCGGCCCGGCGAGCAGCTGCGCAACGTGCGCGACGACATGCCGGGGCTGTGCCGGTTGGACCTGTCCAGCCTGGATGACGAGGACACCCGAGCGCTGTTGCGCGTGCACCTGCGCATGGAGCCGCCCGACACGGCGCTGGAGGAGGTGCTCCTCTCCAAGGTGCAGGGCAATCCGTTCTTCGCGGAGTCCATCGTCCAGGGCCTCGTGGAGGGCGGCTACCTGGGGCCGGTGTCCCCGGGCGCGTCGCGGCGGGAGCTGAAGCGGAGCCTCCAGACGCTGGTGCTGCCGGACTCCATCCAGGACGTGGTGCTCGCGCGCATCGACCTGTTGAGCGAGACGGAGAAGCTGGTGGTGAAGGTGGCGTCCGTCATCGGCCGCATCTTCACCATGGACGCGGTGGCGGCGCTCGCGCCGGGCTCGGTGTCCCGTCAGCGCCTGCGCGAGGCCATCGACACGCTGACGCACCTGGGCCTCATCCTCCTGGAGGTGGAGGAGCCCTACACCTGCATCTTCAAGCACATCGTCATCCGCGACGCGGCCTACAACACCCTGATGGTGTCGTCGAAGGAGGACCTGCACCGCCGCCTGGCGCGCTTCCTGGAAGCCCGCGCTGGAGAGAACACCGCCGCGTCCGCGGGCATCCTCGCCTTCCACTTCCTCGCCGGGAACGACGAGGTGAAGGGCCTGGAGTACACGCTGATGGCGGCCCGAGGGGCGCGAGGCCAGTACGCCAACGACGACGCCCTCCACCACTACAACCGCGCCATCGAAATCCTCGCTGTCACGGTGGAGCTGGACCCGGACGAGGTGCTGCTCAAGACGCGCCGGGTGATGCAGGAGCTGGCGGAGACGCTGCTGCAGGCGGGCAACTACGCGGGCGCCATCCACATGTTCGAGCAGTGCCTGGCGGACGAGGAGCAGGAGTCGCGCCGCGCGGAGCTGCACCTGGGACTGGGGCGCGCGCACCAGGAGAAGGGCGAGTCCAAGCGGGCCATCCAGGAGCTGGAGCGCGCCATGGAGCTGATGGGGCAGAGCATGCCGGGGAGCCTGCCCGCGCTCGTCGTCCGCACGCTCCTCGCCTTCGGGCTGCACCTGCTCTACGCGCTGTTCCCCTGGCTGGCACGGCCCCTGGGAGCCCGGCTGCCGCTGTACCTCAAGCAGCTCTCCACGCTCATCTCGCTCATCAAGATCTACTACTTCAAGGACATCGCCAAGCTCACCTGGGCGACCATGGTGGCCACCATCATGGCGGAGCGCTCGCGCGGGGAGCGGGGCTTGAGCCTGGCGAGCAGCTACTACGGCTCGCTCTTGTTCGGCTCGGGCTTCCTCGGGCTGTCGAAGCGCTGGTGTCTGCGCGCGCTGGACTATGCGCGGAGGGCGAGAGACCCAGCGGCGGAGGGAATCGCGCTGAGCCGGCTGGCCACGCTGTCCATCTTCGGCAACGACCTGTCGCAGGCGACGCAGTACGCCGAGCAGGCCATGTCCCTGCTGCGCCAGGTGCGGGACATGTGGGAGGTGCAGACGGGGCTGATGATGCTGGGCGCCAGCCAGTTCCTCGCCTCGCGCTTCGAGGGGGCCGAGCGGGCCTTCGTGGAGATGGGGAAGATGGGCGAGGAGCTGCATGCGCTCATGCACCAGGGCTGGGCGCACTCGTGGATTCCCATGTGCCGCTACCTGCGCGGCGAGGGCGAGGTGGGCGAATTGTGCGCGGAGCTGGAGGAGGGCCTGCGCATCAGCATCGAGGTGCAGGACCTGGCCAACCAGTGCGCCAGCCTCAACCACCTGGTCAACGTGACGGTGCGCGAGCACCTGGTGGAGGAGGCGGGGCTGATGGCGGTGCGCGCGGACGAGGCGCTGTGGCGCTACCACGTGCTGGTGCCCTTCCTCCAGATTGGCCTCGTCGACGCGGCGGAGGGCGCCCTCTTCGCGCTGGAGCAGGGCGCCGTGGCGGTGCCCCGGGAGACGCTGTGGGCCATCGTCCGGCGCTGCCTGTTCAAGGCGCGGCTGTTGGGCCGGCACTACCCGTACATGAAGGGGCCCGCGATGCGGGTGACGGCGCGCGCGCTGGCGCTGAAGAAGGGCGGCAAGGCGGCGGAGTCGCTGTTCCTGGGCGCCATCGCCTTCCTGGAGGACACGCCGAACCGGTGGGAGACGGGCGTCGCGTACCATGACGCGGCGGTGGCGCTGCCGCACCGGCGCGTGGAGTTCCTGGCGCGGGCGCGCGACATCTTCCAGTCCATTGGTGCCCAGGCGGAGCTGCGGCGCCTGGACCGGCTGGAGGCCGAGCTGGGCCTGACGCCGCCAGTCCTGGAGGAAGTGCGCCGCGTCGCCGCGGTCAGGTGATGAGCTGGGGCTGAAGTCCCAGCGCCGCCATCTGCTTCGTGTCCCAGTCCTCCAGCGCGTCCAGGCCGGCGATGTAGCGGCGGGCCGGATTCTTCAGCGGGTTGCGGATGCTGAGGATTTCGGGCCCGGCGAAGAGGATGGTCTGCTTGTAGCGGGGCAGGTTGCTCAAGGTCAGCTTGGACCAGTAGTGCCGGGCGATGTTCGGCAGGCTGCCCAGCTGCGCGCAGAGCCGGTGGAAGTGGTCCACCACCTCGGAGGGGTGCAGGTTCTTCGGCCGGTGGCAGAGCGTGTAGCCGTCGTAGTCGCGGCTGACGGTGCCTGGCAGGAGCCGGTTCTCGGACTGCAGCTCGCGGAAGAAGGGCGTCTCCGGATACGGGCTGACGATGCCGAGGAACGTGACGGAGAAGTACTGGAGGTCCGCGAGGTACTCGGGAATCTTCTCCAGGTACTCGTTGGTGTCGCCGTCCGAGCCGACGATGAGGCCGAAGGACAGGAGGATGCCAGCGGAGAAGGTGCGGCGGATGACGGCGTCGACTTCGGAGAGCGTGTTCTGCCCCTTGTTCATCGCCTTGATGGACTCGGGGTTGAGTGACTCCAGACCGGTGTACACGTAGCGGCAGCCGGCCTTCGCCATCAGCTTCACCAGCGACTCGTCCTTGAGGATGTTGAAGGTGAGCGCGCAGCCCCACGTCTTCTTGAGCGGAATCAGCGCCTCGCACAGCTCGCGCAGGTACTTGGGCGAGCCGCCCAGGTTGTTGTCGAGGAAGATGAAGGCGTCCTTCATCAACCCCAGGTAGTTGGGGTTCCAGCGCATGCGCGTCTGGATTTCGTCGACGACCTGCGCGACGGGGCGGTAGCGGTAGCGCTCGTGGCCGGTGAGGACGCAGAAGTTGCAGCGGAACGGGCAGCCGCGCGAGGCCTCGATGCCGGGCAGCCGCACCTTGTTGTGCGTGAAGTCGATGAGCTCGTAGCGATACGGCTGGATGGACGTGGGGCCGAGCGACGGCAGCTCATAGCGCTTCTGGAGCTGGCCCTTCTCGAAGTCCGCGATGAGCGCGGGGACGTTGGACTCGGGCTCGCCGGTGATGACGGCGTCGAAGTACAGCGCCGCGTCGTCGGGGAAGTGCGTGGCGTGGCGGCCACCGGCGACGGTCACCATGCCTCGCTGGCGGAACAGCGTGGAGAGCACCTTGGTGTGCTCGTAGTAGGAGTGCAGGTACGAGAAGAAGACCAGGTCCCAGTGCCGCTCCAACGGGATGTCCACCTCCTTCTCGTTGAAGACCTCCACCTCCGCGTGCTCGGGGCACAGGCCGGCAATCAGCTCCGGCACGGAGGACTGCATGATGGAGGGTTCCTTGATGCGCAGGCGCGTGGGGTGCGTGTACGTGGCGATGACGGCGATCCGCATGCGAGGCTGTGGCTCCAGGAAGAAGCGGCGCGAGCGAGGATTCGCCGTCGACTGTCGGAGCCTCCCCCTCGTGAGACCGTGCTCCCAGAATCCTCCGGGTGAGCCGACTTGGCAAAATGCGAGCGGCTGTGTCCCGATGGACCCCACGCCGCTCAGGCGCCAGTCGTCGGAACAGCGCTCAGCTTCTCCTTGAGGCACTCCGCCAGCGCGAAACACAATTGCTCGGGAAAGCCCGACAAGCCCGGCGTGTCGTTGCACTCCAGCAGGACGAAGTTCCCGTCCTGGGTCTCCAGGAAGTCGAGGGCGACGATATCGGCGCCCAGGTGCTCCAGGGCCCTGCGGGTGTAGCCCACCAGTTCTTCTGGAGGGTCGATGACCTGGTGCTTTCGCGTCTGGACGTTGGCCTTCCAGCCCGCGCCCGCGCGCGACATGGCCCAGCACTGGTCCCTGATGGCCAGGCAGCGCACGTCTCGCCGGTAGTCGATGAAGGGCTCGACCGCGGCGTAGTCATCCGCGGCGAACAGCAGGTCGGCGACCTCGAACCACTCGGACTCTTGCCGCACCAGCGCCTTCCCGTAGCCGCCGTGGTGGTTGCCCACCTTCACGACGAACGGCGCGGGCCGGGCAATCCGGCGCACCATGTCGTCACCGAGCGCCACGTCGAAGGGGATGACGGGCAGGCCCGCTTCGCGAAGCTCGGCGAGCATGGACAGCCGGTCATGACAGCGCACCAGCGTCCTCGCGGGGTTGACGCACGGCACGCCGCTCAGCCGCACCAGCTCCAGGACGGTGCGATGGCGCGGGTCCGGGCGGATGGCGCCCACGCGCCAGAAGACCCCGTCCACTCGCACCGCCGCTTCGCGGGTGATGCACCACAGGACGCCCCCGCGCAGCACCCAGGCGGAGTCCTGGAGTCGGACCGGGATGACCTCGGCCTCGGGGAAATAAGTCGGCCAGTGTCGCTCGCCGTTGACGACCACGATGTTGGGACGCATCTGCTCCTCGGGAGGGGGCGGCGAGTGCCGCTGGCCGTGCGGGGACGGCTTCCGCGCGCGAGCTGTCGTGACAGCTCGGGAAAGCATCCACTGTTCGCAGGCTGGGGAAAAGGCGCCAGGGCATCCGAGTGTACGGGCCTTGTTTGTTTTACGGCCGCTCTTACCGCGAGACGCGCGGCAGTGGGCACGCGGCCAGCCTCTGCGAGAGACGCTGGCTGCTTCGCGTTCCCGGTCTCCCGGGGGTTGCTACCTTAGGACCGTTATAGAGGGCGTGTCGGACTCATACGGCCAGACACCCCGGCGACAAAGATTCACTGCATGTTCTCGCAGCGGTGCCACGCTTGACGACGTCTCACGCAATGTCTGACAGCGGACGCGCTCGCCTGCGCGTGCTCCGGGTCGGGTGGGCGTTCACTTCGTGTCTTGATGCGTGAAGCCTCATCAAAATCAGATACCCAGGGTGGTTTCTTTCTCTAGGATGGCTGTGTCAGCGGTGACCCGCTCGCGACGCTCCCCCTCGATTCTTCACCAACGAGCTCCCCCCATGCCCGTGACCTCCTGGAACATCGACCCCGCGCATTCCTCTGTCCTGTTCATCGCTCGCCACATGGTGGTGGCGCGTGTGCACGGCCGCTTCGAGCGCGTCTCCGGCGTGCTGCGCGTGGACGCCGAGCTGCCCACGCAAGGCGAAGTCGAGGTGAGCGCGGACACCGCCAGCATCTACACAGGCTCGCCGGACCGTGACACGCATCTGCGCTCGCCCGACTTCCTGGACGTGGAGGGCGCCCCGAAGCTCACCTTCCGCAGCACGGGCCTGGAGCCCACGGGGGGCTCGGGCTTCCGGCTCCTGGGGGAACTCACCATCCGCAACGTGACGAAGCCCGTCGTGTTCGAGGCGCGCCACACCGCCACGTCGAAGGACCCGTGGGGCAGCACGCGCCTCATCTACACGGCCAAGGGCATCATCAACCGCTCCGACTTCGGCATCCGTTGGAACAAGACGCTCGACAACGGCGGGTGGCTCGTCGGCGAGAAGGTGGACGTCGAGCTGGACATCCAGGCCGTGCCCGCCGCGAGCTGACGTCTTGCTTCAAGGCGAGGGGAGGAAGTCGGCCACCACGGCGGCGTGGTCCGAGCCGCCGAACCCACGAGTTCCTTCCCGAGCCGCGCGGAACGTGCCCGGCACGTAGGTGCCTCCGGCGGCGTTCGCGACGAACAGGTGGTCGATGGCCTGCTTCTGCCCGGAGTACATATAGGTCCAGGTCTGGTCATCCGGCCTGTCCTTCGCCACGCGCAGCAGGGCCGCATCGCGCTCCAGGGCGTTGATGGGCGCCGAGCCGGGCACGTCGTTGAGGTCTCCGCCCAGCACCACCAGCGCTTTCGGAGCGCGCGCGGCGGCCTGCGACACGACGGCCCGCGCCGTGTCGGCTTCCGCATACCGGCGGCCCGGGTCGTCATCCACCTTCGAGCGGAAGTGCGCGGCGAAGACGATGACCTCCTTGCCCCGTACGTCCAGGTGCACCTCCAGGAGCTCGCGCGAGAAGCGCGTCGTCGAGCCATCCGGCCGGGTCAGCACGCGGTCGCGATGGCTGCCCACGGAGGTGATGGGGAAGGCGGACAGCACCGCCACGTCCACGGACGCCGTCCCGCCCGTCTCGCCCAGCACGGCGTGGGGGAACTCCGGCAGCCGCGCCTGGAGCGCGTCGAGTCCTACCTGGGTCTCCACCTCCGCGAGTATCACCACGTCCGCATCGAGCGTGCTGATGGAGCTCGACAGGCGGCCCACTTGGGCGTCGAACTCAGTCTGGGAGGGCAGGGCCTCGTACTCGGAGCCGCCGCACTTGCTGGAGTCGCAGACGGTGTCGAAGAGGCGGTGCACGTTGAACGCCGCGATGCGCACGCTGCCCTCGGGCCGGAGCGGCTCGCCCTCGCCGCAAGCTCCGGAGAGACACTGGGTTCCGGGGTCTGGATTCTCCGGAGGGGCACGTCCCTCACAGCCGAAGAGGCCGAGCAGCAGTCCCACGACCAGCGGGGCGCGGCGAAAGGAAGAGACGGACGCGCCGACGACGGCCGAGCGGTGCGGGCCACGGATGGGGAGTGGATGCATTCGGCGGGCAGAGTACCACCGCGAGGTGGAGCGGCCGTGCCTGAGGGCCGCCTCCGTCCTCGATTGCACTCGGGGCATGAGCTGGTAGGGTCCCGCGCCGTTGACGCCACCTGGCAATGTCCTGAGGGCGACCTCTCGGCGAGGCCACGAGGGAGCGGGCGGTGGAGCTCCAGCGCGGGGTGGGCCATGTGCCACTCCCCCTGGAAGGGGCGGCCGGTTACGCCTTTCCTCAGGGATGCGGGGCGGGCACCGCGGGTGCTGATTCTGTCGAAGGAGGCGTGGACATGTTCTGGGAGATTCTCATTGGCGCCGCGGTGATGACGCTCGTCACGGTGCTCTTCACCGGGCCCGGGATGTGGAGCTCCAGCTGGGGCTGGAAGAACGACAAACCGAAGGGGAAGGACCCGTCCAAGCCGGACGTGTAGTCGCCCCCCACGAGAGCGAGCGGACGGGCGCTCCCGCCTACGGCTCCAGGGACGTCATGCCCAGGCGCTCGCGAGCCTTGCCCACCCGCGCGTCCAGCTCCGCGCGCTGCTCCTCGCTCAGCTTCGCGCGTCCCTGTCCCACACCGCCCTGGTGGATGAAGGTGCCCTTGCCCTGGAGTGCCTTCTGGGGGCCGCGCATGTCGAAGCGCTCGTTGTGCTGCTTCATGTACGCGAGGCCGCACTTCTCCAGGATGTCACCCAGCCGCGACTCGTCGAGCGGCAGCCCGCAGAACGCGGCCACCCGCCGCACGCCCGCCTCCAGGTCCTGACTCAGGTCCTCGTAGCGCACGTGCAGGACGTTGCGGTCTCCTCGGTGCGGCCACCAGGACTCGAGGTGCCGGAGCCACGGGTCGTCCTCGTCCATCACCACGCGGAAGAAGCGGTCGAAGTCGATGGGCGCCTCCTCCACCAGGCAGTGGTGGTGGTAGAGCGAGCCCAGCGAGTCCGCCGCGTTGCGCGTGACGTAGAGGATGCGGCTGTCGCGAGGGGGCTTGAGCTTCTGGAAGGGCAGGTGTGTCTTCACGATGCGTGGCGACGGCAGCGCGTCCAGCAGGGGCTCCGTGGTGGCATCCCGGGGCAGCATCTCCAGGAAGGGAGACACCTGGCTGATGTGCTCGAACTCGCCACGGCCCTGGGTGGCGAGCTGGAAGACAATCATCTGCATCCAGGTCGTCCCGGCCTTGGGGCTGGTGGCGATGTAGATGTCTCCGGCTCTCGGCTTGAGCCAGACATATCTCAAGCGGACCCAGCGGAGCCGCTCGGCGGTCGCCAGCGACAGCTGCGACAGTCGAGTGAGCCCGAGCAGGGACTGTCGCAGCAGGAAGCGAAGCCAGGGGCGGCTGCGCGGCACGGAAGGGGCCAGTGACGACATTGCCGGCGACTATGCCCAATCACCGCGCCCCGGCCTCCAGAAATTTTCGAAATCTATTGGCAGATGCCCGGACAGTCCGCGCCGCCCGAAGCGGGTGAGCAGGAATCCGTGGTGTCATCCACGCATCGGGCCTCGGAGTCGGAGCAGCCGCCGAGGAAGCCGCCGCAGCACTCCACGTAGCCGTCGGGCACGTCGCACGTGGACGGGTAGGAGGTGCAGCTTCCCGTCGCGGACCGGGCGAACACCGCCACCTGGACGCAGGCGTCCTCGTCGTCGTCCGAGCCGCAGGCGGTCCCCAGCAGCGCGCCCAGCACCAGTCCTGCCCGCATGAATTTGTTCATGGAGGGCATCTTGGGGGGACTCCGCCCAGAGCGGGCAACCAACCAGGCAGGGCGCTCACTTTTCATCAAAGCAGCCACTCCGTGAGGTCACCCGGGCATGTCAGAGGCGCGGTGTAAGGGTGATACGTCATGGACTTCGCGACGCTCGAAACCCTGCGACTGAAGCATCCCGCATGGCGGCTGCTCGTCGCGGACCACGCCCCGCTCATCGTCAGCTTCCTTCACCGCGCCTTCGTCGCCTCCAACGCGCGCGCCATCCCCCAGCGGGAGCTGGTGCTGCGCCTGGAAGACCACCTCCATGCCCTGCGAGAGCGGCGCGGAGAGGCCGCGTTTCCCCGAGGAGCCGGTGCGTATCTCGACGAGTGGGCCGCCGACGGAGCGGGCTGGCTGCGCAAGTTCTATCCGCCCGAAACGGATGAGCCCCACTTCGACCTGACGCCCGCGGCGGAGCGCGCCATCCGCTGGTTGGGCCAGCTCACCGAGCAGCCCTTCGTGGGCACCGAGTCCCGATTGCTCACCGTCTTCCACCTCCTCCAGGAGATGGCCGAGGGCACCGAGCCGGACCCCGATGCGCGGCTGGTGGAGCTGGAGCGCCGCAAGGCGGAGGTGGAGGCGGAGATTGCCCGGGTGCGCGCGGGCCAGCTGGACCTGATGGACGAGTCCGCCCTCAAGGACCGCTTCCAGCAGATGTCCGACACCGCGCGCGGCCTGCTGTCGGACTTCCGGGCGTTGGAAGACGGCTTCCACGCGCTGGACCGGCGGGTGCGCGAGCGCATCGCGACGTGGGAGGGCACTCGCGGCGAGCTGCTGGAGACGGTGCTGGGGGAGCGGGACGCCATCAACGGTTCGGACCAGGGGCGAAGCTTCCGCGCCTTCTGGGACTTCCTCATGTCGCCCGAGCGCAAGGAGGCCCTCACCCGGAACCTGGAGCGCGTCCTGGCGCATCCGGCGATTCAATCGCTCCAGCCGGACGCGCGCCTGCCCCGCATCCACTTCGACTGGCTGGAGGCGGGTGAGCACACCCAGCGCACCGTGGCGAGGCTGTCCGGTCAGCTTCGCCGCTTCCTGGATGACCGCGTCTGGTTGGAGAACCGCCGCATCCTCCAGGTGCTGCGCGGCATCGAGAAACACGCCCTCGCCGTGCGCACGCGGCCTCCCACTTCTCCGCTCATGGCGTTGGACGAGCTGGCACCCACGCTGGAGCTTCCGCTGGAGCGTCCCATGTACTCACCGCCCGCGCGCGCCCGCATGGCGGACGAGGAGGTGCTGGAGGCCACCGAGGACGTGCCCTCCGAAGCGCTCTTCAACCTCGCGTTCATCGACAAGGCGCGGCTGAAGACGCACGTTCGCGAGGCCCTCCTGTCGCGCGAGCAGATCTCCCTGGCGGAGCTGGTGCGGGAGCATCCCTTGGAGCACGGCCTCGCGGAGCTGGTCGTCTACCTGAGCCTCGCCTCTGAAGACAGACGTTCCTCGGTCGATGAGGCCCGCACGCAAGAACTCTTCTGGACCGATGCGAGCGGTCATCCCCGCCGCGCCACCCTTCCCCTGGTGCTCTTCCTCCGATGATGACTCCCGCTCCGCGTCCCTCCGAAGGCCCCGATGCCCTGTCCCTCGTCGTGGTCTCCCTCTTGAAAGGCGTTGTCTACCGCGAGGAGAGCTCCGCGCTGTGGCAGTCCCTGCTCCAGTTGCAGGCCCGCGTGAGGGACCAGGTGTCCGTGCTCGGGCTGCGACTGATGCTCGACGAGTCGGAGGGCCACGCGTTCCTGAAACAGCGCTCGGAGGCCGAGGGGGGCGCCGAGCTGCCACGGCTCATCGCGCGCAGACAGCTGGGATATGGCCTGAGCCTGTTGCTCGCGCTGCTGCGCAAGAAGCTGGCGGACGCGGACGCCGCGGCGGGCGGGAGTCGGCTGGTGCTCCGCCGCCATGAGCTGCAGGAGCTGGTGAGGCTGTTCCTCCCGGAGGGCACCAACGAGGTCCGGTGGGTGGAGCGGGTGAATCAAGACATTGAGCGGGCGGTGGAGATGGGCTTCCTCCGGAGGCTCGGGGAGGAGGAGGACACGTTCGAGGTCCGCCGCATCCTCAAGGCGTTCGTCGATGCGCAGTGGTTGGAGGGCTTCGAGCAGCGGCTCGCGGCGTACCGCGCCCAGCTCGTCGAGAAACAACAAGGAGGTGCGGAATGAGCACGGTGCGGCCACTCACGCAGGCGGACCTCTTGGATTTCAATGCCCCCAACGGGCGCGCGGGGTTCCGGCTGCACCGGTTCGAGGTCTACAACTGGGGCACCTTCCATCAGCGCGCGTGGCACCTGGAGCTCCAGGGCGAGAGCGGGCTGCTCACCGGCGACATCGGCTCGGGCAAGTCGACGCTGGTGGACGGGCTGGTGACGCTGTTCGTCCCGCCCCAGAAGCTCGCCTACAACAAGGCGGCGGGCGCGGAGGCTCGGGAGCGCTCCCTGCGCTCCTATGTCCGAGGCCAGTACAAGTCCGAGCGCGGAGAAGGCGGGCAGGGGTCCAAACCCGTCTTCCTCCGGGACGCGCCGACGTACTCGGTGCTGCTCGCCCACTTCCACAACGAGGGCTACGGCCAGGATGTCACGCTCGTCCAGGTCATGTGGATGCGCGAGCCGGAGGGACAGCCCGCGCGCTTGTACGTGGTCGCGGATGGCAAGCTCTCCATCGCCGAGCACTTCTCGCGGTGTGGCTCGGACTTCAATGCGCTGAAGAAGCGCCTCAAGGACCTCTCGCGCGAGGTGCACGAGACGTTTCCTCCATATCAGGCGGCCTTCCGTCGGCGCTTCGGGTTGGAGAACGAGCAGGCGTTGGACCTGTTCCTCCAGACGGTGTCGATGAAGTCCGTGGGCAATCTGACGGACTTCGTGCGCCAGCACATGCTGCCTCCCTTCGACGTGGAGACGCGACTGGCGGCGCTGATGGCGCACTTCGACGACCTCCACCGCGCGCATGAGGCGGTGCTCAAGGCGAAGCGGCAGGTGGGCCGGCTGGAGCCGCTGGTGGCGGACCACGAGCGCTTCACCGCCCTGTCCACGGAGCTCGACGCGCTGCGAAGCTGCCGCGACGCCCTGCGGCCCTGGTTCTCCGAGCAGCAGGCCCGGCTGTTCGAGGCGCGGCTGGCGGGCCTGGAGGCGGAGCGTGAACAGGCGCGCCTGGAGGCGGAGCAGGTGCGGGAGCAGCGCGAGCGACAAGGCGCGGACCGGGACCGGCTGCGTCAGTCCATCTCCGCCAACGGGGGAGACCGCCTGGAGACCGAGAAGGCGGAGTTGGTCCAGCGCCGGCATGAGCGGGAGGAGCGCTTGCGCAAGGCGGACCGCTACGCGCGGATGGCGCAGGCGGTAGGGCTGCCGGCCGCGACGGAGCTGGAGGTCTTCCTCTCCAACGCGCGCACCGTCCAGCTCCAGCGGGAGGCGACCGTCAGCGAGCTGGCGGAGGTCCAGAACTCCCGCACGGAAGTCGTCATGGAGCTGCGCGACTTGAAGAAGGCGCATGAGGCGGTGTCCGTCGAATTGGAGGCGCTCCGTCGTCAGCGCTCCAACATCCCCGCGCGCTTCCTCCACCTCCGGGCCCGGCTGTGCGCGGACCTGAAGCTGTCCGAGGACGTGCTGCCCTTCGCCGGAGAGCTGCTGCGAATCCGCGACGAGGCGCGCGATTGGACGGGGGCCATCGAGCGCGTGCTGTACTCGCTGGGTGTCTCGCTGCTGGTGCCGGATGCCGAGTACGCGCGGGTGAGCCAGTGGGTGGACCGCACCCATCTGAACGAGCGATTCGTCTACTACCGCGTCCGGGAAGAGGCCCTGGCGCGGGTTCCGCCGGCGCGAGCCGAGTCGCTGCCGCACAAGCTGGTCCTCAAGCCGGGCTCCACCATGGCGCCGTGGCTGGAGGCGCAGCTCGCCCGACAGTTCGACTACACGTGCTGCGAGACGGCGGAGCAGTTCACGCGCTCCCGTCAGGCGCTCTCCCGCTCGGGGCAGGTGAAGTCGGGCGGTGAGCGTCACCTGAAGGACGACCGGCGCCGCATCGATGACCGCTCGCAGTGGGTGCTGGGCTGGACGAACGACACCAAGCGGCAGGCGCTGGAGTCGGAGGCGCGGGCCCTGGAGGCGCGAATCCAGGCCGCCACCGCGAAGTGGGAGGCGCTCGAGCAGCGCTGCGTGCGATTGCAGACCCGGGGGGAGCAGCTCGGCCAGCTCGCCGTCTTCGACACGTTCCGTGAGCTGGACTGGCGCCTGGTCGCCAGCGACATCCAGCGGAGGGAGGAGCGACTCAAGGCCCTGGAGAGCGAGTCTGATGTGCTCAGGGGCTTCGAGCGGGAGCTGGACGCCGTGGAGAAGGAGCTGGCCGCGACGGAGCAGGCCTTGAAGACGGTGGAGAAGCGCTTGGGGCGCCTGGAGGAGAAGGAAGACGCGACGCGGCGGACGCTGGCGGCGTGCCAGCGCACCGTGGGAGAGACTCCCGAAGCCATCAAGGCCTGCTACCCGCGCGTGGCCACGCTCTGCTCGGAGGGGACGGGCGGAGCGGCGCTCGAGGCGGACGCATGCGACGAGCGGGAGCGACAGGTGCGCGAGCGGCTCCAGTCCCGCATCGACAGCGAGGCGCGCAAGCAGGAGCGGGTGCGGGACGCCCTCCTCTCCGCGATGCAGGCCTATCGCACGGAGTTCCCCCTGGAGACCCAGGAGCTGGCGGCGAGCCTGGAGGCCGCGGGGGAATACGTGGCGTTGCTCGCCTCGCTGCGCGCGGATGACCTGCCTCGCTTCGAGGCGCGCTTCAAGAGCCTCCTGAACGAGAACACCATCCGCGAGGTGGCCAACTTCCAGGCGCAGCTCCACCGCGAGCGCCACGGCATCCGCGAGCGCGTGGACACCATCAACCGCTCGCTCCGGGCCATCGACTACAACCCGGACCGCTACATCGTCCTGGAGCTGGTGCCGACGGCGGACGCCGACATCCGCGAGTTCCAGCAGGACCTGCGCGCCTGCACGGAGGGCACGCTCTCCGGCTCGGGTCCAGGCTCGGAGGACGACGCGTACTCCGAGCAGAAGTTCCTGGAGGTGAAGCGCATCATCGAGCGCTTCCGGGGCCGCGTGGGCGAGGCCGAGGCGGATGCGAAGTGGACCGAGCGCGTGACGGACGTGCGCAACTGGTTCAGCTTCTCCGCCTCGGAGCGCTGGCGCGCGGATGACCAGGAGCACGAGCACTACGCGGACTCGGGCGGCAAGTCAGGCGGACAGAAGGAGAAGCTCGCGTACACGGTGCTGGCCGCGAGTCTGGCCTACCAGTTCGGCTTGCAGTGGGGCGAGACGCGCTCGCGCTCGTTCCGCTTCGTGGTCATCGACGAGGCCTTCGGTCGGGGCTCGGACGAGTCCGCGGCCTATGGACTGGAGCTGTTCCGCCGGCTGGACCTGCAGCTGCTCATCGTGACGCCGCTGCAGAAGATTCGCGTCATCGAGCCGTATGTGGCCAGCGTGGGCTACGTCCACAACGAGGAGGGTCGCCGCTCGCGGGTTCGCAACCTCACCATCGAGCAGTACCACGCGGAGCGGGAGGCCCGGAGCGCGTGAGGCGGACACTCGGGGACTCGCGTCTTGACGCACTGGGACCGCTTCGCTACGAAGGCGCGATGACTACAATCGTCGGTGTCGTAGGCCGTGAGATTCTGGACAGTCGCGGCAATCCCACTGTCGAAGTCGATGTCATCCTCGAGAACGGCATTCGCGGTCGCGCCGCGGTCCCCTCCGGTGCCTCCGTGGGCACACACGAGGCCGTGGAGCTGAGGGACGGCGACAAGAGCCGCTACCTCGGCAAGGGCGTGCTGAAGGCCGTCGCCGCGGTGAACAACGAGCTGTTCAACGCGGTCCGCGGAATGGACGCGGAGGCGCAGCTCGACATCGACCAGACGATGATTGCCCTCGACGGCACGCCGAACAAGAAGAAGCTCGGCGCCAATGCCATCCTCGGCGTGTCGCTGGCCGTGGCGAAGGCCGCCGCCGCCGCGCGCGGACTGCCGCTCTATCGCTACGTGGGGGGCGTCTCCGCCAACCTGCTCCCCGTGCCGATGATGAACATCATCAACGGCGGTGCGCACGCGGACAACCCCATCGACTTCCAGGAGTTCATGATCATGCCCGTGGGAGCGAAGTCGCTCTCCGAGGCGGTGCGCATGGGCGCCGAGGTCTTCCACACCCTGAAGAAGGGCCTGTCCGAGGCCGGCCACGGCACCAACGTGGGTGACGAGGGCGGCTTCGCGCCGAACCTCAAGAACGCCGAGGAAGCGCTCGACTTCATCATGAAGTCCATCGAGAAGGCCGGCTACCGCCCCAACGAGGACATCGCCCTGGCGCTGGACTGTGCCGCCAGCGAGTTCTTCAAGGACGGCGTCTACGACTACGAGGGCGAAGGCAAGAAGCGCTCCGTCGAGGACCACGTGAAGTACCTGGAGGGGCTGGCGGCGAAGTACCCCATCGTCTCCATCGAGGACGGCCTGGCCGAGGACGACATGGCTGGCTGGAAGCTGCTCACGGACCGCATCGGCAAGAAGGTCCAGATTGTCGGCGACGACCTCTTCGTCACCAACGTGACGCGGCTGGCGGACGGCATCAAGAACGGCATCGCGAACTCCATCCTGGTGAAGGTCAACCAGATTGGCACGCTGTCGGAGGTCATGGCCGCCGTGGAGATGGCGCACAAGGCCGGCTACACCGCCGTGATGTCCCACCGCTCCGGCGAGACGGAGGACGCCACCATCGCGGACCTGGCCGTCGCCACCAACTGCGGTCAAATCAAGACGGGCTCGCTGTCCCGCGCGGACCGCACTGCCAAGTACAACCAGCTCATCCGAATCGAGCAGGAGCTGGGCAAGTCCGCGCGCTACGGCGGCCGCTCCGTGCTGCGCGTTCGCTCCTGAGCCTCGCGTCGGCGGCCGGGCGAAGTCGTCCGGCCGTCGTGCCGTCCGTCACGCGGGGAGCGCTCCCCCTCGTGACGGCGGGGCTCACGCCGCGAGCCCCAGGTTGCGCCGCACCGCCGGCTGCCTCACCTTCCAGATGAGGCTGTCGACGATGTAGTGGTGGAAGTTGAGCGTCTGGACGATGAGCAGGCTGGCCGCCGGAATCCACCCGAGTCCCTTGAGGATGAAGGTGTAGAGCAGCGCGGAGATGGCGATGCAGACCACCAGGTAGTGCACCATCAACCGGCTCTGGCTGAGCGTGGAGAGGAACCGGTGCGCCGGGCTCACCTTGTCCGCGAAGCGGCGGTTGTGGAACAGCCAGACGATGAGGATGTACTGCGCGTTGTGCCACACGTTGAGCCCCAGCCAGCCCGTCTCCAGGCTGGGGATGACGAAATAGCCCAGGGTGAACATGCCCGCGTGCGTGGCCAGGTAGAGCGTCTGCGCGGGACTGCCGGCGCCGGAGCGCAGCGCCCGCGCCTGGAGCACCGCCCAGGCCGCCACCGCCACCAGCGCGCTGGCCGCCGCCACCCACGCCACCTCCTGGGGCACCGGCAGCATGCGCACGTCCAGCTTGAGGAAGGTGGTGGAGCCCTGTGAGGAGCGGTGCAGCAGGCCCGCCAGGGGCAGCAGGTACAGCATCCACACCGTGGCGGGGTTGCCGGAGGGCGGCCTGCGCGAGGCCCGCTCCATGATGCGGCTGACGCCGTAGCTCTGCCGCAGGTAGTGCCACCCCTGCCAGTAGAAGTAGATGCTCATCAGCGGCCAGACGCCGGCGAACGTGTACACGGCGAACGTCCCGCCGAAGACGATGAGCGGCAGCACCCAGATGTGGAAGCGGTGCTGCTGCCGGCTCTCCCCGTCGAAGCCCAGGCGCGTGAAGGTCGACACCACGTGGTGGTAGCCGAGCAGCCACACGTCGATGGTCAACAGCAGGGGGAATAGCGACGGCTTCGCCAGCGCGGCCAGGGCGAAGACACATCCCAGCAACGCGGTCCCCACGATGAAGAGAAGGTCGAATCGGGGATTGCGAACCCAACCCCACGACAGCTCCGAGGTGTCCGTTCGTGCGCTCACGGCGTTGGATGATAGGGCTTGTGCTTACTTCCTGTAAATCGTGCAATGTCGGCAAGTGTGGTCATGGGCAATCAGGGGTGATTATTCTTCTGGTCTGGTAATGATGTGTCTGTTTGTTTTGATTGTCTTCACAGGCCTCGCCGCATGATGCAGAGTGCGCTCGACTCCACCCGAGGGGAGCGCCCGTGAAGACACTTCTCGTCACCCAGGCGGACCTGCGCAAGCTCGTGCATGAGGTTGGAATCGATGCCCTGATGGACCAGGTCATCGAGGAGGTAGAGGGCGCCTTCCGTGCGTTCGACACGTCCAGGACGGAGCTGCGGCAGCGGGACGGTTTCACGCTGCGCAATGCTCGGACAGGCGTGCTGGAATGGATGCCGGTGATGCGTCAGGGTGAAACAATTACAATCAAAGTAGTGGGCTACAACCCGCTGAATCCCAGGCGCTACGGGGTTCCCACCATCATCGCGACCAACAGTGTCTATGACTGTGAGACGGGGCATCTGACGGCGGTGGTGGACGGGGTGCTGGCCACGGCGCTGCGCACGGGGGCGGCGTCCGCCATCGCGAGCCGCCATCTGGCGGACCCGGACAGCCGGGTGGTGGGGCTGGTGGGGTGTGGGGCGCAGGCCGTCACGCAATTGCATGCGTTGTCCCGCGTGTTCAGCATTCAACGGGTGCTTGCCTTTGATGTGGACCCCGCCACTCAGCGCTCCTTTCCCAAGCGCGTGGGCTTCCTGGGGTTGGACGTGCGCGCGGTGCCGCTGGAGACGGTGGAGGCGGAGGCGGACATCCTGTGCACGGTGACGTCCGTGGGCGTGGGAGAGGGGCCGGTGCTGGAGGATGGGGGGCTGCGACCGTGGCTGCATGTCAACGCGGTGGGCTCGGACCTGCCGGGGAAGGTGGAGCTGCCGCGCTCGCTGCTGGAGCGCAGCCTGGTGTGCCCGGACTTCCTCCCCCAGGCGCTCGTGGAAGGGGAGTGTCAGCAGCTGAGGCCCGAGCAGGTGGGCCCGGACATCATCGAGGTGGTGCAGCACCCGGAGCGCTATGGGGACTGGCGCAAGCGGTCCACGGTGTTCGACTCCACGGGCTTCTCGCTGGAGGACGAGGCGGTGACGCGCGTCCTCACGGAGCTGGCCCGGAGGCATGGCCTGGGCATGGACGTGGAGCTGGAGTGCCTCGCGGGGGACGCGATGGACCCCTATGACCTGCTCTTGCCGGAGCGGGATGCGCAGCCGGGTCAGGAGGCGCCGGGGGACTCCCGACACAAGGTCCGCGTGGCCTGAAGCACGGCTTCTCTTCCTCTCATTGCCTCTCACGCGGGAGTCCCGTGGCTCGCCCGGCGGTGTCGCGGGATTTCGCGAGGACTCGAGGAGCACCATGTCGCAGCACGAGCAGTCCCCCCGTCCGAAGGTGGAGCGCGCGGGGCGCCGGCCTCCGTTGGTGCACCAGCCGCACGGTGGCGTGGTGGCGCAGTCCTTCGTTCAGCAGCGGCTGTGGTTCCTCGCGCAGCTGGAACCGGAGGGGCTTGCCTACAACGCTCCCTTCGCCGCGAGGCTGAAGGGGCGGCTGGACGTGAAGGTGCTGGAGGAGGCGTTCCGCGCGGTGATGCGGCGGCACGAGTCGCTGCGGACGACGTTCGGCGAAGTGGACGGCATGCCGGTGCAGCGCATCCACGAGGACGTGGCGTTCGCGCTGCGCGTGGAGGGCGTGGCGGAAGGGGAGGTGCTGGCGCGGGTGGAGGAGGAGGCGCGCAGGCCGTTCGACTTGGAGCGAGGTCCGCTGTTGAGGGCCAAGGTGTTGAGGGTGGGGGAGGAGGAGCACGTGTTGGTGTGGGTGGTGCACCACATTGTGTTCGATGGGTGGTCGGTGGGCGTGCTGGAGCGGGAGCTGAGCGAGGCGTACGAGGGGAAGGGGCTCGAAGAGCGACGCACGGAGGTCCAGTACGCGGACTTCGTGAGGTGGCAGCGGGAGTGGTTGCAGGGCGAGGTGCTGGAGAACCAGCTGGCGTGGTGGAAGGAGGAGCTGGCGGGAGCGCCGCTGGTGTTGGAGCTGCCGACGGACCGCCCGAGGCCGGCGGTGCAGACGTTCTCCGGGGCGCTCACGTGGTTGCCACCGCTTCAGACGCTGGAGGGTCCGCTTCGCGAGCTGAGCCGGAAGGAAGGGGTGACGCTGTACATGACGCTGCTGGCGGCGTTCCAGGTGTTGCTGGCGCGCCACAGCGGGCAGCGGGACATCGTCGTCGGTTCGCCCTTCGCGGGACGCGGCTCCCGGGACTTGGAGGGGATGATCGGCTTCTTCGCCAACATGCTGGCGCTGCGAGCCCGCGTCGACGACGTGCCCTTCCGGGAGGTGCTCAAGCAGGTGCGGCGCGTGTGCCTGGGAGCCTTCGCGCACGAGGAGTTGCCGCTCGAACAACTGGTGGAGGCACTCCAGCCGGGGCGGGACTTGAGTCGCTCGCCGCTGTTCCAGGTGGCCTTTGTGCTCCAGGGGGAGCCCGGCTCGTCGCTGGCGCTGGAAGGGGTGGACGCCTCGGACGTTCCGCTGGAGCCGGGCGTGTCGAAGTTCGACCTCACCCTGTTCGCGCGCGAGACGTCGCGAGGGCTGGTGACGTACTGGGAATACAACACGGACCTCTTCGATGAGGAGACGGTGTCGCGGCTGGCCGAGCGCTATGTGCGGTTGCTCGAAGCGGTGGTGGCGCATCCAGAGCTGCGGGTCTCCGAGCTTCCCTTGCTGAGCCTGGCCGAGCGGGAGCAGCTCCTCGTCGAGTGGAACGACACCCGGACCCGATATCCGCGCGAGGCGAGCATCCACGAGGTGTTCGAGGCGCAGGTGGCACGGACGCCGGACGCCGTCGCCGTGGAGTTCGAGGGTGTTCGGCTCACCTATGTCGAGCTGGACCGGCGGGCCTGTCAGCTCGCGCATCACCTGCGGCGGCATGGGGTGGCGGCGGGTGGCCGGGTGGGGCTGTTCACCCGGCGCTCGCTGGAGATGGTGGTGGCGACGCTCGGCATCCTGAAGGCGGGTGGCGCGTATGTACCGTTGGACCCGTCGTATCCCGCGGAGCGCCTGGCCTTCATGTGCGAGGACGCGGGGCTCCAGGTGTTGCTGGTCCAGCCGTCGCTGAGCTCGCGACTTCCCTCCGTGGCCGTGGAGGTCATCGCGTTGGAGTCGTCATGGGCGCGGTTCGCCACCGAGCCGGAAGAGGGCCCCAAGGTGTCCGTCCCGGCGGAGGCGCTGGCCTACGTCATGTACACGTCCGGGTCGACGGGACGACCGAAGGGCGTGTGCATTCCGCACCGGGCCGTGGTGCGACTTGTGAAGGGCTCCCGCTTCGCGGAGCTG
This sequence comes from Myxococcus qinghaiensis, assembly GCF_024198215.1. GTDB lineage: Bacteria > Myxococcota > Myxococcia > Myxococcales > Myxococcaceae > Myxococcus > Myxococcus qinghaiensis. The sequence continues at coordinate 52,078 of NZ_JAKCFA010000037.1, read as the reverse complement.
GGCGCGGAGGAGGTCTTCCTCCAACTGGCGCCCATCTCGTTCGACGCGGCCACGTTGGAGTTGTGGGGACCGCTGCTCAACGGCGGGAAGCTGGTCGTCTTCTCGGAGCACGCGCCCGCCGTGGAGGCGCTGGAAGGCGCGCTGTCGCGTCATGGCATCACCACGCTGTGGCTCACCTCCGCGCTGTTCGAGCAGGTGATGGCCACCCGGCCCGACGCGCTGGCGAGTGTTCGTCAGGTGCTCACGGGAGGTGACGTGGTGTCGCCCGGAGCCGTCCGCGCGCGGCTGGCTCGGGGTGGGAGCGTCACCAATGGCTATGGCCCGACGGAGAACACCACCTTCACCACCACGCATCGACTGACGGATGGGGCGCGAGTCGGCGCGTCGGTGCCCATCGGGCGGCCTGTCTCCAACACGAGCGTCTACGTGTTGGACGCGGCCCTGTCGCTGGTGCCCGTCGGTGTGTGGGGCGAGCTGTACACGGGAGGTGATGGACTGGCGTGGGGGTATCTCGGACGGCCCGAGCTGACGGCGGAGCGCTTCGTGCCCCATCCCTTCAGCACGGAGCCGGGAGCGCGGCTGTACCGCACGGGAGACCGGGTGCGCTTCCTGCGCGATGGGACGCTGGAGTACGCCAGTCGGCTGGATGGTCAGGTGAAGCTGCGAGGCTTCCGCATCGAGCCAGGGGAGGTGGAGTCCGCGCTCGCCGCGCATCCCGAGGTGCGCGAGGTGACGGTGCTGGCGCGAGACGATGGGCCCGGAGGTCGGTGGCTCGTCGCGTACTTCGTCCCCACCGAGGATGCGGCGCTGACGCCTCAGGCGCTTCGAGCACACGCGCAAAGCAGATTGCCTGAGTACATGGTGCCCTCGGCCTTCGTCTCGTTGCCGGCGCTTCCGCTCACTCCGAATGGGAAGCTGGACAGGAAGGCCCTGCCGTCGCCGCGCGCAGAGGACGCGCGAGGCGAGTTCGTGGCGCCGCGCACGGCGATGGAGCAGGTGGTGGCCGACGTGCTGGCGCCCCTGCTGGGCCTGGCGCGAATGGGCGTGGAGGACCACTTCTTCGAGCTGGGTGGCCACTCGTTGCTGGCGACGCGGGCCGTGTCGCGGTTGCGAGAGGTGGTGGGACGCGAGCTGCCCGTGCGCGTCCTGTTCGAGTCGCCCACCGTGGTTCGGCTCGCGGAGCGACTGGAGGAGAACCATGGCGCGCAGCCGCCACCCCTGACGCATCAGCTGCACGGTGGCGTGGTGGAGCAGTCCTTCGCGCAGCAGCGGCTCTGGCTCACCTCGCAACTCGATGCGGGAGGGATTTCCTACAACGTCCCCTTCGCGCGGCGGCTGAGTGGACGGCTGGACGTGAAGGCGCTGGAGGAAGCGTTCCGCGAGGTGATGCGCAGGCACGAGTCACTGCGGACGACGTTCGGTGAAGTGGATGGCAGGCCGGTGCAGCGCATTCACGAGGACGTGGAGTTCGACCTGCGCGTGGAGGACGTGGCGGAAGGGGAGGTGCTGGCGCGGGTGGAAGAGGAGGCGCGAAGGCCCTTCGACTTGGAGCGAGGCCCGCTGTTGCGGGCCAAGGTGTTGAGGGCGGGGGAGGAGGAGCACGTGTTGGTGTGGGTGGTGCACCACATCGTGTTCGACGGATGGTCGGTGGGCGTGCTGGAGCGGGAGCTGAGCGACGCGTACACGGCGAGGGTGAAAGGTGATGCGTCGGAGCGACCTGTCCTGGAGGTGCAGTACGCCGACTACGCGAGGTGGCAGCGGGAGTGGTTGAAGGGGGAGGTGCTGGAGAATCAGCTGGCGTGGTGGAAGCAGGAGCTGGCGGGAGCGCCGCTGGTGCTGGAGCTGCCGACGGACCGGGCGCGGCCCGCGGTGCGGACCTACCGTGGCGCGCTCAAGCGGGTGACGCTGCCCGCCGGGCTGGAAGGACAGCTTCGTGAGCTGAGCCGGAAGGAAGGGGTGACGCTGTACATGACGCTGCTGGCGGGGTTCCAGGCGCTGCTGGCGCGCTACAGCGGGCAGACGGACGTGGTGGTGGGGACGCCCATCTCGGGAAGGAACTGGAGGCAGGTGGAAGCGCTGGTGGGCTTCTTCGTGAACACGCTGGTGGTGAGGACGGAGACTCAAGGAGCGAGTTTCCGGGAGCTGCTGCGGCGGGTGAGGCGCGCGTGCCTGGGGGCCTTCGCGCATCAGGACCTTCCGTTCGAGCAACTGGTGGACGCGCTGCAGCCGAGCCGGGACTTGAGTCGCTCGCCGCTCTTCCAGGTCATGTTCGTCATGCCGGGCACCCTGTCGCCGCTCGACCTGGACGGTGTTCGAGTGGAGGAACTCGACTTCGAGCCCGGGGTGTCGAAGTTCGACCTGACGCTGTTCGCGTGGGAGACGCCGCGCGGGCTGGTGACGTACTGGGAATACAACACCGAGCTCTTCGACGAGGAGACGGTGTCGCGGATGGCCGGGCACTACGGCCGGTTGTTGAGCGCGGCGGTGACGTCCTCGGAGCGACAGGTCCTGGAGCTTCCGCTGCTCGGAGACGCTGAGCGACAGCGCCTGCTCCTCGACTGGGGCTCGCGCCAGGACGCCACCTATGTGCCGGGGCTGATGCACCGCTGGGTGGAGGCGCAGGTCGCGCGGACTCCTCACGCGGAGGCGGTCTCGGATGGCACTCGCTCGCTGACCTACGGGGAGCTCGACGCGCGCGCGAATCAGCTCGCGCACCACCTGGTGGCGCTGGGGGTTCCACCCAACGGCTCCGTTGGCTTGTGCCTGGACCGGGGGAGCCTGGAGATGCCGGTGGCGGTGCTCGCGACCCTGAAGGCGGGCGCGGCCTTCCTCCCGCTGGACCCGACCTGGCCCGTCGAGCGACTTGCGCTCATGCTGGAGGACACGCGCGCGCCCGTGGTGCTGGCGCAGTCGCACCTCGTCGCCGCGCTGCCTCCTGGCACCGGAACTCGACTTGTGTGCCTGGAGGACGAGAGCGCCGCCATCGCCAGGCGCCCCACCGTCGCTGCCTCCGTCGACGTCTCTCCGGAGACGAACTGCTACTTCGTCTACACCTCGGGAAGCACTGGCCGGCCGAAGGGCATCGTCATGTCCCACCGCGCGGTGGGCAACATGCTCTGGTGGTTGCTGCGGCGCACGGTGAAGCCGGACGCCACCACGCTCCAGTTCGCTTCGCTCAACTTCGATGTCTCCTTCCAGGAGCTGTTCGGCACCTGGTGCCTGGGCGGGCGCGTCCTGCTCATCACCCCCGAGCTGCGCAGGGACCCCAGCGCCATGCTGCGGTACATGGCGCGGCACCGGGTGGAGCGGCTGTACCTGCCCTTCGTCGCGCTCCAGGCCGTGTGTGACGCAGCCGGAGCGGAGGACGTGCTGCCGCCCTTGACGGAGGTGGTCACGGCGGGCGAGCAGCTCCAGGTGACTCCGGCGCTGGTGGCCTTCTTCGAGCGGCTCCCGGGCTGCGTGCTGGAGAATCAATACGGGCCCTCCGAGGCGCACGTCGTCACCGCGTGGAGGGCTTCGGGCCCACCGTCGTCGTGGCCCGCGCTGCCTCCGGTGGGCGAGCCCATCACCAACGTGCGGCTCTACGTGCTGGACTCGAAGGGCGAGCCTTGCCCCCTGGGTGTCCCGGGCGAAGTGGGCGTCGCGGGTGTCAGCCTCGCGCATGGCTACCATGGTCGACCGGACCTGACCGCGGACCGCTTCGTCCCGGACACGCTCGGCGCGGTGCCCGGTGAGCGCTACTACCGGACGGGGGACAGGGCGCGCTGGCTCGCGGATGGGAACCTGGAGTTCCTGGGCCGCCTGGATGGGCAGGTGAAGCTGCGCGGGTTCCGCATCGAGCTGGGCGAAGTGGAGGTGGTGCTGCGAGCCCTGCCTGGCGTGAGGGACGCGGTGGCCGTCGTCCGCGAGGACACGCCGGGAGACCGCCGGCTCGTGGGCTACGTGGTCTTCCAGGAGGGCCAGCGACTGGAGCCCTCGGAGCTGCGCGCGCGACTGCAAGAGAAGCTGCCCGAGTACATGGTGCCCTCGGCCTTCGTGTCGCTGCCCACGCTGCCGCTGGCGCCCACGGGGAAGGTGGACCGCAAGGCGCTGCCGGTGCCGCGCGCGGAGGAGGCTCGCGGTGGCTACGTGGCGCCGCGCACCGCGATGGAGCGGGTGGTCGCGGAGGTCTTCGGACCCTTGCTCGGGCTGGAGCGCGTGAGCGTCGAGGCGCACTTCTTCGAGCTGGGAGGCCACTCGTTGCTCGCGACGCAGGCGGTATCGCGCTTGAAGGAGGTCGTCGGTCGCGAGCTCCCGGTCCGCGTGCTGTTCGAGTCCCCCACGGTGGCGCAGCTCGCGGAACACCTGGAGGACGTGCTGGAAGATGCCAGGGGCGCGGCACCACCGCCGCTGGTGCGCGGGCCCCCGAGTGCCGTGGCGGAGCAGTCCTTCGCGCAGCAGCGACTGTGGTTCCTCTCCCAGCTCGATGCCGAGGGCTTCTCCTACAACATGCCCTTCGCGGTGAGGCTGAAGGGGCCGCTGCAAGTGAAGGCGCTGGAGGGCGCGTTCCACGACGTCGCGCGCAGGCACGAGTCACTGCGGACGACGTTCGGTGAAGTGGACGGCAGGCCGGTGCAGCGCATCCACGAGCAGGTGGAGTTCGAGCTGCGCGTGGAGGAGGCGGAGGAAGGGGAGGTGCTGGCGCGTGTGGAAGCGGAGGCGCGAAGGCCCTTCGATTTGGAGCGCGGCCCGCTGTTGAGGGGGAAAGTGCTGAGGGTAGGGGAGGAGGAGCACGTGTTGGTGTGGGTGGTGCACCACATCGTGTTCGACGGGTGGTCGGTGGGCGTGCTGGAGCGGGAGCTGAGCGACGCGTACGCGGCGAAGATGAGCGGGAACGCCGCCGACGAGCGACGCACGGAGGTGCGGTACGCGGACTACGCGAAGTGGCAGCGGGAGTGGTTGAAGGGGGAGGTACTGGAGAAGCAGTTGGCGTGGTGGAAGCAGCAACTCGCCGGGGCACCGCCTGTGTTGGAGCTTCCCGCCGACAGGCCTCGGCCCGTCATGCAGTCGTTCAACGGCGGCCATCTGGCGGTGCGACTTCCTCCGGAGCTGGCGGGCGCACTGCGCGAGGTGAGCCGGAAGGAGGGAGTGACGCTGTACATGACGCTGCTGGCGGGATTCCAGGCGCTGCTGGCGCGCTACAGCGGACAGACGGACGTGGTGGTGGGAACGCCCATCTCCGGAAGGAACTGGAGGCAGGTGGAAGCGCTGGTGGGCTTCTTCGTGAACACGCTGGTGGTGAGGACGGAGACTCAAGGAGCGAGCTTCCGGGAGCTGCTGCGGCGGGTGAGGCGCGCGTGCCTGGGGGCCTTCGCGCATCAGGACCTTCCGTTCGAGCAGTTGGTGGACGCGCTGCAGCCGAGCCGGGACTTGAGTCGCTCGCCGCTCTTCCAGGTCATGTTCGTCATGCCCGGGCCCACGGCTCCGTTGTCGCTCTCCGGTCTCGCGGTGGAGGAGGTGTCCTTCGAGCCGGGCATGGCGAAGTTCGACCTCACCCTCTTCGTGCGCGAGCTGCCCCAGTCGCTCGTGACGTACTGGGAATACAACACGGACCTCTTCGATGAGGAGACGGTGTCGCGGATGGCCGGCCACTACACGCGGCTGCTCCAGGCCGCGCTCTCCCAGCCGGGACAGGACGTGGAGTCGCTGCCGCTGTTGGGAGAGGCGGAGCGACGTCGTCTGCTCGTGGAGTGGAACGCCACCGAGGCACCCCGCTCCTCGGCGCCCTGCGTGAATGTGCTCTTCGAGGCGCAGGCCGCGCGCACGCCCGGTGCCATCGCCGTCCGCTTCGGGGAACAGACGCTGACCTATGGCGAGCTGAACCAGCGGGCGAACCGACTCGCGCGCTTCCTTCGTCGTGGAGGCGTGGGCCCTGATGTTCCGGTGGCGCTGTGCGTCCGCCGCTCGCTCGACCTGGCTGTGGGTGTGCTGGGCGTCCTCAAGGCGGGCGGCGCTTATGTCCCGCTGGATCCCGCCTATCCGCGTGAGCGTCTGGAGTGGATGCTCCGTTCGTCGGGAGCGTCGTGGCTGCTCACGCAGTCCTCTCTCTCCGAGGTGCTGCCGGAGGGCATCGCGCGCGGACTGGCTCTCGATACAGAGGCGGCTCGCTTCGCGGAGGAGCGCTCAGCGGACCTGGAGCCGGTGGCGAGGCCGGAGTCGCTCGCGTACGTCATCTACACTTCGGGTTCCACGGGTACGCCCAAGGGCGTGGCCATGCCGCACGGGCCGCTGCTCAACCTGGTGCAGTGGCAGCTCGGTGCCTCTCTTCAGCCGAAGGCCCGGACACTCCAGTTCTCTCCGCTGAGCTTCGACGTGAGCTTCCAGGAGCTGTTCTCCACCTGGGCGGCGGGAGGCGAGCTGGTGCTCATTCCCGAGGAGCTGCGCCTGGATGCGCACGCCCTGTTGGAGCTGATGGACCGGTGTGAAGTGGAGCGACTGTTCCTGCCGTTCGTCGCGCTCCAGAATCTGGCGGAGGTGGCGGACCGAGAGGACTTCGCGCCGCGACGCCTCCGTGAGCTGGTGACGGCGGGCGAGCAGCTTCGGGTGACTCCCGCGCTGAGACGCTTCGCGCGGCGGTTGCCCGGCTGCGTCCTTCACAACCACTACGGGCCCACGGAGTCGCACGTGGTGACGGCCCACACGCTGGAAGGGGACCCCGAGTCGTGGCCGGACCTTCCCTCCATCGGCCGGCCCATCGCGAACGCTCGCGTCCATCTGCTGGACTCGCGGCAGGCGCCCGTGCCGCTCGGTGTCCCGGGGGAGCTGTATCTCGGCGGGGACGTGCTGGCGCGGGGCTACCTCCACCGTCCGGAGCTGACGATGGAGCGCTTCGTGCCGGACCCGCTCGACCTCTCTCCTGGGGCGCGGCTGTACCGCACGGGAGACTTCGCGCGGTATCGACCGGACGGGACGCTCGAGTTCCTGGGGCGACGCGATGCGCAGGTCAAGGTCCGTGGCTATCGCATCGAGCTGGCGGAAATCGAGGCAGTGCTCGCGCGGTACCCGGCGCTGAAGGATTGCGTGGTGGAGGCTCGCGCGGATGGTTCAGGGCTCACGCGTCTGGTGGCCTATGTCGTGGGCGGGGAGGGCGGTCCTCCGGCGGCCAGCGAGCTGCGCGGCTTCCTCAAGCAGCGACTGCCCGAATACATGGTGCCGGGACTCTTCGTCCCGCTGGACTCGCTGCCGCTCACGCCCAGCGGCAAGGTGAACCGTCGCGCGCTGCCCGCGCCGGAGGGAGAGGTGACCGCGCGCTCGGTGGAGCGTGTTCCTCCGCGGACCTCGCTGGAGCTTCAGCTCGTGCGTGCCTGGGAGGAGACGCTGGGCCTGCATCCCGTGGGGATTCGGGAGGACTTCTTCGAACTGGGTGGGCATTCGCTGCTGGCCGTGCGGCTGCTCGGACGGATTCGCGAGCTGACCGGACGCGCGCTCCCGGTGGCGACGCTGTTCCAGGGGGCGACGGTGGAGCGCATCGCGAGCGTGTTGCAGCAGGCGCTGGGTCCCGCGTCGTCGCTGGTGGAGCTGCGGAGTGGGAGGTCGAAGCGGCCTTTCTTCTGCATCCACCCCGTGGGCGGAACGGTGCTCGCCTACGCGGAGCTCGCGCACCTGTTGGGAGCCGAGCAGCCCTTCTTCGGATTGCAGGCTCCGGGACTCGACGGTGAGGTGGTGCCCCATGACAGCGTGGAGGCGCTGGCGGCGCACCACCTGCGCGCCATTCGCACTGTGCAGCCGAGGGGACCCTACCTGCTCGGAGGGTGGTCCCTGGGCGGCACTCTTGCCTACGAGATGGCACAGCAACTCCAGGAGCAAGGCGAGCAGGTGGATCTGCTGGTGCTCATTGACACCTATGCGCGAGCCCATGCAGGAGGTGGGGTGGACCGCGAGTGGCTGGAGCCCGCGAGATTGGGCGCGCTCTTCTTCAGGGACTTGCTGCGCGCGGCGGGCGCGGACCTGCCGTGCTCCGAGGAAGAACTCTCACGGCTCCCTCCGGAAGAGGCGCTGCGGCTCCTGGAGGAGGCGGGACGTCAGGCGGCGGCGCTGCCCGAGTCGGGCCTCACGGCTCTGCGCCAGGTGTTCGAGTCCAACCTCCGGGCCGCATGGCGCTATGTCCCGCGCCCCTACTCGGGCGCGTTGCTCTCCATGGAGTCGGGCGAGTCGCCCCGTGCCCACGAGTGGGAGCTGCTGGCGAGGGGCGGCGTGGAGGTCCACACCCTTGCCGGAGACCACTACGCGCTGCTGCGGCTTCCGGGCGTCCAGCAACTCGCCACACTGTTGCGCGACGCGCTGGCTCGAGCCCATGCGAAGGCACAGCCCCGGAGCGCATCCGCATGAGCCGCGCTCACGTGGACGGAGGAGGCAACCGCGCCTCCAGCGAAGCGAGCCGACCCGGCAGCAGCACGCGCACGCTCAGCGCCAGCGCGAAGAAGAGCAGCGCCGCGCATGCGGTGACGGCGCGCAGTCCCAGCCGGTCCCCGAGCGCTCCCTGCAACCACACGCCACCGGAGTACCCCAGGTTGAGGACCAGGTTGAACAGGCCGCTCACGCGCACCTGCAGCTCCGCGCTCGCGCGTCCCTGGCACAACGTCCTCAGTCCTCCCACGGCGAGCAGATACAGCGCGCCGAGCACGAAGAGGAACACCCCCGCGATGGGCACGTTCGGAGACAGCCAGTACGCGGCGGCCACGGGCCCCAACAGGAGCATCGTCCGCTCCAGCAGTGCTCCTCGTCCCCAGCGCTCGGCCAGCGTCCCCGCCAGCACGGCTGCTGTCACCGCGCCCACGCCCTGTACCGTGGTGAGCAGCGACGCCGTGGCCGCGTCACCATGGAGCACGCGCAGCGCGAGCACCGGCACCAGCGCGATGAAGGGCGAGATGAGCACGGCCACGCCCAGCGTGCCACCCAGCGCCGCGGCGATGCCCACGTCCTCACGCGCCGCGAGCAGCCCGCGCTTCACTCCTCTCCACAGCCCCTCCCCAGGTCGCGGGTTCCCCCGACGCACCGGCCCCATCCACGCCAGCGCCACCAGTACGGCGACGAAGGAGACCGTGTTGAACACGAAGGCCCACGCCACCCCACCTCGCGTGAGGATGAGGGCCGCGAGCGCCGGGCCGAAGATGCGTCCCAGGTTGGCCTGCGCCAGGTCCAGGCTGAGGCCACTGTGAAGCTGCTCCGAGGGGAGAATCACCGCCGTCATCGCGGAGAAGACCGGCAGCGTCAGCGCGCTCATGCAGCCGTGCAGGACGCAGAGGATGGCCAGCGGCGTGAGCGTGAGCCGACCCGTGGCGGCCAGCACCGCGAGCGCTCCGGCAATCACCGCCTGCGCCAGCGTGCACACCGCCAGATAGGCTCGCCGGTCGAACCGGTCCGCAAGCGTTCCCGCGAGTGGGACGAGCACGATGGAGGGCAGGAACGCCAGCGCGGTGATGCGGCCCATCCACTCCGCGCGCCCTGTCGTCTCCGTCACGTAGATGCCCAGCGCGACCAGCTCCATCCACGTCCCCAACGTGGAGATGAGCCCGCCCCACCAGACCTTCACGTAGGCCGGGTGACTGAAGGCACGAAACGACGGATGGCTCGAAAGTCGCCGGATGGACATGGGACGTGGCGACAGTGGAGCACAGAAATCGCTCGTGCCGAGTCAGCTGAGAAATGCCGCCTTGCTGCACTCGCGAGCCTTTCCCAGCTTGCCTTGACGAGGGCGGAGAAGGCTCCCAGACTGCACGCGCCTGGGACTCAGGGAGGGTGTGAAACATCGCGCCCCATGAACCCGTTGCCGTCAGCGACAGCGACGGCGGTTGAACAAGGAGCAAGGGCATGCAAGCACTGACGAAGCAGTCGGAAGAGACCGGGCAGGCTCTGTGTCCCACGTGTTCTCAGCCCATCGATGGCACGGGCCGTGTGCAGGGAGAGGTCCTCACATGCACGGGCTGTGACGGTGAGCTGGAGGTGGTGGGCCTCAATCCACTGCGGCTCGAAGAGGCACCCGAGGTAGAGGAGGACTGGGGCGAGTAGGCCCTGGATCCACATGAGCGCGAACGAGACAGTAGAGCAACCCGTTCTCTCGCCCGGAAGGGTCTTCGCCCAGGCGGTCGCCACGCAGGGCGCAAAGGCCTCGGTGGAGTTCCCTCACACCATCACCGAGGCGTTCCCGGGCTTCAAGCGACGTCCGCGCATCGCCGTGCGCGCCTTGTTCAAGGTCGCGAAGGCGGACGGTGCCAAGGTGAAGTACTGGCACGAGACCCCGCCGAAGACGGCGCCCACCGTGGCGGTGGAGGACGTGGGCCTGCGACCCGAGGCCGCGTTCGAGTTCCACACGGACCTGGCGACGCTCAAGCCGACGACGGCCTGGATTCAAGTGCCTCCGGCGCTGCTCGATGACCCGGAGACGCTGGCGACGTTCATCGACTTCCGGCTGCTGGTGCGGCTGTGCACCGCGGAGAACCAGGCGCTCGCGCGCGGACGCGGAGGAGAGCGGGTGCGTGGACTGCTGGAGACGCCAGGGATTGCCCGCCTGCCCGCGCTCTCGGACCCTGTCTCGTCGCTGCTCGCCGCGTGCGACAGGGTGGAGCAGATGGGCGGCAGCGCCGACGGCATCCTCGTCAATCCGGCGGACTACTACCGGTACTTCGTGGGACGCGGCGGACTGCTGGCGGACCTGACCGCGATGGGCGTGCGCATCGCCCGCGCGCGCATGGTGGACCCCGGGCAGGTCATCGTCGGGGACTTCACCGCGGCCGCGACCATTTTCGACAGTGGCCGCTCCTCCATCCGCTTCGCGGAGGCGCCTCCGGGCATCTTCCCGCGCGAGGGCCTGGCCGTGTGCGGCGAGATTCACACCGCGCTCGTCGTCCACCTGCCGACGCACTTCTACGTCGCCTCGCTCGTCTGACGCAGGCGCCGGCCACCCCACCGTCTGGAGTCACTGCCTTCCGGACGGCGGGTGCCGAAGTGCTCGGCTCAGGGCTTCTCCGCGTAGACCACCGCGTATTCGTCGCAGTTGAACAGCGTGAGCCACTGGAGCTGCTCGAACTCCATCTGCCGCGCGCGCTGGACGTCCTCGCGCACCTTGGCGACGGTGACGCTGCCGGGCTGCTTCTCGGCGGCCGTCATGCCCCTGAGCGCGGCCAGCGCGGTGTTGACGGCGGGGTAGACATCCGAGGCGATGGAGTCCAGTCGGGCCTGCTGGAAGCCGACCTGTCGCAGCTCGGAGAGGTAGCGCTGGGTCGTCCAGACATTGGCCTCGGGGAAGGCAATCCTGCCGCGCCAGTAGCGGTGACGCAGGCGGCGGCGCAGCCCCGTGCCCGTCTCGCGGTCCGTCTTCTGGCACATGTCCGCCATGACCAGGCGCCCGCCCGGGCGCAGCACCCGGAACGCCTCGCGCAGGAAGTCGCCGCGCGTCCGGAAGTGCATCGCGGACTCCAGGGCGAAGACGACGTCGAACTCTCCCGCGCCGAAGGGAAGCTGCGTCGCCGAGCCCAGCTCCAGCTTCACCACGGCGTCCAGCCCCGTGAGCCGCACGCGCTCCCGTCCGATATGGACCTGCTTGGGCGTGACGTTGACCCCGACGATGCGCGCGGGGCGATAGGCCTCCGCCCAGAGGATGTCCTGGTCCGCATAGCCGAAGCCGCAGTCCAGCACCGCGTCGCGCTCGCTCAGCCGCGCCGTCCGCGCCAGCAGGTGCGCCATCTGCGCCTGGGCCGCCATGAACAGCTCGCCCACGCGCTCGCAGTTCGTCTCGTCCACCCGCTCCACGTCCCGCCAGTAGCCCAGGTTGATCCAGAAGGGCTCCCGTCCAGTGCTGACACGAATCTCTTGCGGTGTTGGAAGCCCGGTCACCCAGGCGCCCGTCTCGTTCGTATAGAAGCGCTCCGGGTCCGCCAGCACCGCGCTCTTGAGCTGCCTTGCGACCTGCATGACATTGAACATCGCGAGCCTCCCCGACAGCGATGTTGGCATTATGGCTCGGAATGCAGGGATTGAGGAGCTGTCAGGGCACGGAAAGTCAAAGGCAAGCGTGGGCACAAGTCCGGCAAGGTGGGAGGAATTGTCCTGTCGCGCGCTCAGGTGGCCTTGATTGGAATTGTTTTGGGAGTGACGCCCGGCGAGTGGCGGCTGCCGATGACGTAGAGCGCGCGAAAACACCTGTATCCACGCGTCGTTAGGTCCCCCAAACCCTCCAAACCCCGGATTCGCTGACGCGCTGCGTATTGTGCGCCCGCACTCCGGGGCCTAAGTAACGTGCTGTTGTCAGTGTGCCAATAAGAAGTGGAGGGCTGTGCGCATGCGACTGCACCGAAGTCGTCAGTGGGCTTTATCGAGTTCCTTGCTGCTGGCCCTGGTCGTCACCCGGGCGGAGGCCGCGGACCCGCCGTTGTTGGATATGACGGCCAACCGTTCTCCGTTCGGGTCGGCGTGTCAGGGCCAGCCGGATTCCACGCTGTTGCCGGTGGACCCCCGAACCCTCGTCGTCCCGGGCGTCAACAAGCCGGGCGCCGCGGTGCAGTTCAACGCGTACTGGGTGGACCTGCACAACCCTCCGCCGCCGTTCGTGACGACGCTGGCGCCGAACCCGAAGAACTGCGGCGAGTTCCGCGCGAGCGTCGCCCGTGGAAAGAAGAACATCGAGACGCGGGCGTACTTCCAGCCCTTCTCGACGGCGACCGCGTACTACAGCATGTACACGCTGTGGGGCTATCTGTTCCGCCCCTCGGACTTCGACGAGCAGGTCATCAAACGCTACGGGATGTCGAAGGCCCCGTTCCGCAATCCCTATCCGATGCCCTGGGAGAACCCCAACCTCACCAACGGCGGCAGCGGTCAGCTCCCGCTCGGCCTGGTGCAGGAGCGCGACTCCAACGGCCGCTGGACGGGCGCCATCGCCTCCACCTGCTCGGGCTGCCATGACTCGCGGCTGGGCACGGAATCGGAGTCGGGCTTCGTGTGGGGCCGCTCCAACGACGCGCTGGACGCCGGCCTCATCCAGTCCGACATGTTCCGCTCCACCGTGGTGGGCAACGTCTTCCAGATTGCCCCGGTGCCCTGGAGCGTGGGCCGCGGCATGAGCGACGCCATTGGCATCGTCGACCTGCTGCCCGCGCTCTTCGACATGGACTCGCTGGCCATGGTGCCCAGCCTGCTCGAGTATTTCCCCACCCACGCCGGTGGCATGTCCCGCGCTCCCAACTGGTGGTACCGCGCGTTCAAGACGCGCCAGTTCTGGGACGGCGCGCTGACGTCCGACAACGTCCGCTCGGAGATGGCGTTCGCCGTCGCCAACCTGGGGCGCAACGCGGCCGAGCGCCGCGCGCTGACCGCCGAGTTCGAGGACAACGACAACTTCTTCGTCTCGATGTCGCCCCCCGCCTACCCGAAGCCCATCAACACCACGCTCGCCGAGCAGGGCGCGGTCCTCTTCCACGAGCGCGACTTGTGGGCCAATGGCGCCAACGCCACCATTCCGAAGACTCCGGGCAACGGCTCCTGCGCGAGCTGCCACGGCGTCTACTCGCCGCGCTACGCGGCCAACCCCGCATACCTGCCCGACCCGCGCCTCAAGGGCATCTCCGGCGTCATCACCCCCATTGAGACCATCCGCACGGACCCGGCCCGCAAGGACCTGATGGCGGACGAGCGCAAGCGCCGCGCGTGGAACACGTCCTTCCTCGCCTACAACGACGAGCACCCCAACCACGGCCCCTTCTACGACGACCCCATCTCCAGCGCCCTGCGCCGCGTGCCGCGCGCCGCCTATGACACCGGCATGGGGCCCGTGTACTCACCGGAGGGACCCAACGCGTGGATCAAACCGTTCGGCTACGTGGCCACGCCGCTCTACGGCGCGTGGGCCTCCGCCCCGTACTTCCACAACTCCAGCGTGCCCACCCTCTGGGGCGTGCTGAAGCCGTCGGACCGCCCCAAGGTGTGGAAGCGCATCCAGACCTCCACCAACAACCTGGGCACCAACGCGGGCTTCGACCCGAGCTTCTCCTCCTACGACTTCACCAAGCTCGGCTGGAAGGTGACGGCGCTGGCGTGCGGAGACCGCCCGGCCAATGACCCCTTCATTCCGTGCAGTCACGAGATGGCCACGCTGGACGTGCTGTTCGCCAACATCGCGAACGTCGTCGCCAACTACAACTCGCTGGCCTACCAGTCGCCGCCGCCCATCAGCCAGAAGCAGATCAACTCCCGCATGATCTTCAACTCGCACCTGTACGGGCTCGGCAACGAGGGCCACGACTTCACCCAGTCGCTCACCGACAGCGAGCGCTACGCCCTCATCGAGTACATGAAGACGCTCTGAAAACGACTCACCCGTGACGGGCGCCAGGGCCTGTCACGGGTGGGAGGTGAAGCACGGCGGCCTCCGGGAGGAACACCCCGGGGGCCGTTGCTACATCAGGCGCTTGAAGAGGCCGAGCTTGCCCACGTACGGCGGGTAACGCATGGCCAGGTCCAGCAGGAAGGGCCGCTTCACGACGCTCTTCTTGTGGCTGAAGGCATCGAAGCTCGACTGGCCGTGGTAGCCGCCCAGGCCGGACTCGCCCACGCCACCGAAGGGCAGACCCTCCACCGCGAAGTGGACGCAGACGTCGTTGACCACCGCGCCGCCGCTGGACGTCTCCGTGAGGACGCGCTCGTTGACGGCCGAGTCCTTCGCGAAGCTGTAGAGGGCGAGCGGCTTCGGACGCGAGCGCACGAAGCGGATGGCCTCGTCGATGCTCGGGCAGTCCACCAGCGGGAGGAGGGGACCGAAGATCTCCTCCTGCATCAGCGGGCTGGACAGGGGCGCGTCGGTGATGACGGTGGGCGCGAAGAAGCGTGAGGACGCCTCGCGCTCACCGCCGAAGGCCACCTTCCCGTGCCCCGCGAGCGCCGAGACGCGCTCGAAGTGCCGGGGGCTGATGATGCGGCCGTAGTCGTTGCTGGTGCGCGCGTCGGCGCCGTAGAAGCCGGTGACGGCCTTCTGGACCAGCGCGGTGAAGCGCTCCTTCAGCTCGGGAGGAATCAGCACGTAGTCCGGCGCGATGCACGTCTGGCCCGCGTTGACGAACTTGCCCCAGGCGATGCGGCGCGCGGTGACCTCCAGGTCCGCGCTCCGGTCCACGATGCACGGGCTCTTGCCGCCCAGCTCCAGGACGGTGGGCGTGAGGTGCTTCGCCGCGGCCTCCGCGACGACGCGGCCCACCTGGGTGCCGCCGGTGAAGAAGATGAGGTCCCACTTCTCCGCGAGGAGGGCGCGGCTGGTCTCCGCGTCCCCCTCCACGACGGTGACGACGTCTTCCGGGAACGCCTCTGTCAGCAGCCGGGTGAGCACGCTCGACGTCGCCGGGGCCAGCTCGCTGGGCTTGAGCACGGCGGTGCAGCCCGCGGCGAGCGCTCCGATGAGCGGCGCAATCGACAGCTGATAGGGGTAGTTCCAGGGGGCGATGATGAGCGTCACGCCGAGCGGGTCCGCGTACTGATAGGCCCGCGCCGGCTGGATGACGATGGGCGCTGGTGTCTTGCGCGGCTTCATCCATGACTTCACGTGCTTGAGCGCGTTCTTTATCTCCCCGTAGATGCTGCCGACCTCGGTGAGATACGCCTCCTCGGCGCTCTTGTTCAGGTCCGACTTGAGGGCGGCGAAGATCTCCGCCTCATACTTGCGCACGGCCTGGCCCAGGGTCTCCAACTGCGCCCGCCGCCACTCGAGCGGGAGCGTGACGCGGGACTCGAAATAGGCACGCTGCTTTTCGACGAGCGCCTTCGCATCGAACGAAGACGGGACAGCGGCGAGGCGGGTGGAACCCTGGGCCATGGGACTTCTCCTTGCGTGAGATTCGCGCGGCTACTTCAAGAACTCGCCCTTCTCGGCCTTCTCCACGAGCGACGCGGGGGGCAGGAAGTGCTTTCCGTAGCGCTGCGCCAGCTCGCGCGCGCGGGTGACGAAGCCACGCGGACCCGTGCCGCTGGGGCCTTCGTAGCCGTTGATGAACTGGGCCACGCCGCCCGTCCACGCCGGGAAGCCGATGCCCAGGATGGAGCCGATGTTGGCGTCCGCCGCCGAGCGCAACACGCCTTCATCGAAGCAGCGCACCGTGTCGATGGCCTCCGCGAACAGCATGCGCTCCTTCATGTCCTCGAAGGGGATGGTGTGGCCCGGCTTCGTGTAGTGCTGGGAGAGCCCCGGCCACAGGTTCGCGCGCTTGCCGTCCACGTATTCGTAGAAGCCCGCCCCGGTGGAGCGGCCCTTGCGCCCGTGCTTGTCGATGAGCGCGTCCACCACGGCGTAGCTGCCGTGCTCCACCCACGTCTGGCCCGCGGCCTCCGCGGCGGCCTTCGTCTCCAGGCGAATCTTGCGCGGCAGCGTCAGGGTGAGCTCGTCCATCAGCGCCAGGGGCGCCGCCGGGTAGCCGGCCTGCAGGCCCGCCTGCTCAATCGACGCCGGAGCGATTCCCTCGCCCACCATGGCGATGGCCTCGTTGAGGAACGTGCCGATGACGCGGCTGGTGAAGAAGCCCCGGCTGTCGTTGACGACGATGGGCGTCTTGCCAATCTGCACCGCGATGTCGATGGCCTTCGCCAGCGTCGCGTCGCTCGTCTTCTTGCCCGCGATGAGCTCCAAGAGCGGCATCTTGTCCACGGGGGAGAAGAAGTGCATGCCCACGAAGTCCTCCGTGCGCTTCACGCCCTCCGCCAGCAACGTAATCGGCAGGGTGGAGGTGTTGGACGCGAGGACGGCGTCAGGCGCGACGACGTCCTGCACCTCCTGGAACACCTTGTGCTTCAGCTCCACGCCCTCGAACACGGCCTCGATGACCAGGTCGCAGCCCTTGAGTTGGGCGGGGTCCGCCGTCGGGGTGATTCGCGCCAGGAGCGCGTCGCCCTTCTCCTTCGTGGACTTGCCCTTCTGGACGGCCTTCTCCACCAGCTTGACGGAGTACTGCTTGCCCTTCTCCGCGGACTCCAGGCTCACGTCCTTGAGCACCACGTCGATGCCCGCCTTGGCGCAGACGTAGGCGATGCCCGCGCCCATCATCCCGGCGCCCAGGATGCCGACCTTCTTCGCCGTGTGCTGCGGAAAGCCCTTGGGCCGGCCGCCACCGGAGTTGATGTGCTGCATGTCGAAGAAGAACGCCTGAATCATGTTCTTCGCGACCTGGCCGGTGGCCAGCTCGGTGAAGTAGCGCGACTCGATGGTGAACGCGGTGTCGACGTCCACCTGCGTGCCTTCCACGGCCACGGCCATGATGGCGCGCGGCGCGGGCATGTTCGCGCCCTTGATCTGCTTGCGCAGGTTGGCGGGGAAGGCGGGCAGGTTCGCCGCGAGGCCGGGATTGGACGGGGTGCCGCCCGGAATCTTGTAGCCCTTCGCGTCCCACGGCTGCTGCGCCGTCGGGTTCGCCTTGATCCACGCCTTGGCCGCGGGCAGCAGCGCCTCCACGGACTCCACCACCTCGTGCACGAGGCCCACTTCCTTGGCCTCCTGCGGGCGGTAGCGCTGGCCCTGGAGCAGCACCTTCATCATCGCGTCGACGATGCCCAGCATGCGCACCGTGCGCACCACGCCGCCGCCACCGGGCAGCAGGCCCAGCGTGACTTCCGGCAGGCCCACCTGCGCGCCCTTCACGTCCGCGACGATGCGGCGGTGGCAGGCCAGGGCAATCTCCAGGCCTCCGCCCAGCGCCGCGCCGTTGATGGCGGCGACCACGGGCTTGCCGAAGGTCTCCAGCGTGCGCAGGTGCGCCTTGATCTCCTGGACCAGCTCGAACGCCTGCTTCGCGTCCTCCTTGCGGATGCGCTGCAAGTCGTTCAGGTCGCCGCCGGCGAAGAAGGTCTTCTTCGCGGAGGTGAGGATGACGCCGGTGATGTCGGCCTTCTCCTTGACCAGCCGGTCCACCGTCGCGCGCATGGACTTCAAGTACGCGGCGTTCATGGTGTTGGCGGACTGGCTGGGGTCATCCAGCGTCAAGATGACGATGCCGTCGGCATCCTTGTCCCAGCGGATGGTGTTCTGCTCGCTCATGGGGTTCGCTCGAATCTTGTCGAAAGGTGAGTCAAAGGGGTTCAGACGCGCTCGATGAGGGTGGCCACGCCCATGCCACCACCGACGCAGAGGGTGATGACCGCGCGGCGCGCCTTGCGGCGCTCCAGCTCGTCCACCATGGTGCCGAGGATCATCGCGCCCGTGGCGCCCAGCGGGTGGCCCATGGCGATGGAGCCGCCGTTGACGTTGAGCTTGTCGCTCGGGATGCCCA
This sequence comes from Myxococcus qinghaiensis, assembly GCF_024198215.1. GTDB lineage: Bacteria > Myxococcota > Myxococcia > Myxococcales > Myxococcaceae > Myxococcus > Myxococcus qinghaiensis. Next base: position 33,803 of record NZ_JAKCFA010000037.1, on the reverse strand, counting down.
GGTCCTTCTGGTACTTGAGCACCACGGAGGCGAACGCCTCGTTGAGCTCGAACAGGTCGATGTCCTTCACGGACAGGCCCGCCAGGTCGAGCAGCTTGCGCGTCGCCGGCAGGGGGCCGGTGAGCATGATGGTCGGGTCCGCGCCGGACGTCGCCACGGAGGCGATGCGCGCGCGCGGCGTCAGGCCCAGCTCCTTGCCCACCTTCTCCGAGCCGATGAGCACCAGCGCGGCGCCGTCGACAATGCCGGAGGAGTTGCCCGGGGTGTGCACGTGCTCGATGCGCTCCACCGCGTGGTACTTCTGGAGCGCCACCGCGTCGAAGCCGCCCATCTCGCCGATTCCGACGAAGGACGCGTTGAGCTGGCCCAGCGAGGCCACCGTGGACTCCGGCCGCATGTGCTCGTCGCGGTCCAGGATGGTGAGGCCGTTCTGGTCCGTCACGGGGATGACGGAGTTCTTGAAGTAGCCGCCGGCCCAGGCCTTGGCGGCGCGCTCCTGCGACTGCGCGGCGTAGCGGTCCACGTCCTCGCGGGTGAAGCCCTCCATCGTCGCGATGAGGTCCGCGGAGATGCCCTGCGGCACGAAGTACGTGTCGTAGTTGGTGGCGGGGTCCATGGCCCACGCGCCGCCGTCGGAGCCCATGGGCACGCGCGACATGCTCTCCACGCCGCCCGCGATGACCAGCTGCTCCCAGCCGGAGCGCACCTGCTGCGCGGCCATGTTCACCGCCGTCAGGCCGGAGGCACAGAAGCGGTTGAGCTGCACGCCACCCACCGTCTCCGGCAGGCCCGCCGCGAGCACCAGCGTGCGGGCGATGTCCGCGCCCTGGTCTCCCACGGGCGAGACGATGCCCAGCACCACGTCGTCGATGCGCTGGGGGTCCAGGTTCGGGTGACGCTTCTTCAGCGCGTCCACCAGCCCGACGAGCAGCGACAGGGGCTTGGTGCCGTGCAGCGCGCCTTTCTTGCCCTTGCCGCGAGGAGTACGAACCGCGTCGAAGATGAATGCTTCCTGGCTCACCGGGAGCCTCCTTGGGATTTGGTGTGGGAGTGGGCTACAGCGAACGGGCGACGAGCTCTTTCATGACCTCGTTGGCGCCGGCGAAGATGCGCATGACGCGAGTATCCGCGAACAGGTGGGCGATGGGGTATTCCTTCATGTACCCATACCCTCCGAAAAGCTGCAGGCAGCGGTCCGCGACGATACACGCCTGGTCCGTGAGCCAGTACTTGGCCATGGCCGCGGACGCCACGTCCAGCTCGCCCGCGAGGTGTCGCTCGATGCACTCGTCGAGGAACGCCCGGCCCACCCTCCGCAACGTCGCGCATTCCGCCAGCTCGAAGCGCGTGTTCTGCAGAGCGAAAAGTGGCTTGCCGAACACCTGTCGCTGCTTGGTGTACTCGACGGTGAGGTCCACGGCCCGGTCGATGCTCGCCTGCGCGAGGATGGCGGTGCTCAGCCGCTCTTGAGGCAGCTGCGACATGAGCTGCGCGAAGCCCTTGCCCTCCTCGCCTCCGAGCAGATTCACGGCGGGCACGTGCAGGTCATCGAAGAACAGCTCCGTGGTGTCCTGGCCATGGCCCCCGAGCTTCTCCAGGATGCGGCCCCGCTCGAAGCCGGGCGTGGTGTCGGAGACCTCCGCGCACACCAGGGAGATGCCCGCGTGGCCCTTCACGTCGCTGGTGCGCACCGCGAGGATGAGGAAGTCGCACACCCGGCCATTGGAGATGAACGTCTTGGAGCCGCTCACCCGGTAGAAGTCTCCGTCACGCACGGCGCGGGTGGAGATGGCCTGCAGGTCCGAGCCGGCGCCGGGCTCCGTCATGGCGATGGCGCCCACCCACTCTCCGCTGGCGAGCTTGGGCAGCCACTTCTGCTTCTGGGCCTCGGATGCGTACGCGAGCACGTAGTGCGCGACGATGGAGCAGTGCACGGCGAAGCCCATCGTCGGGTCTCCGGCGCGCACCTGCTCCTCGGTGAGCACCGCCTCGTGGGCGAACGTGCCGCCGCCTCCGCCGTACGCCTCTGGAATGGACATGCACAGGAGGCCCAGCTCGCCCGCCCGGCGGTAGAGTGCCTTGTCCGGGTGGCCCTGGGCCACGTGCTTGGGGACGTTGGGGAGGACTTCCTTGGTGAAATAGGTGGCCGCCAGGCCACGCACCTGCTCGAGCTCGTCAGAGCTCCATCGAGGACGTGCCGTCATTGTCTGTCTCGCTCCGTCGTGAGTCGCTCTTACAGTCCGAACGTCTTGCCGATGATGTCGCGCTGGATTTCGCTGGTGCCGCCGTAGACGGTGGAGATGACCGTGGCGCGCAGGTGCGACTCCATGTCGTACTCCGTCGCGTAGCCGTAGCCGCCCATCATCTGAACACCCTCGAGCGCCACGCGCTTGGCGGTCTCCGTCGTCTTCAGCTTGGCCATGGACGCCTCGCGGGGGAGCATCCGGTCGGGCGCTTCATCCGCCAGCTGCGCCACGCGGTAGATGAGCAGCTCGCAGCACTCCAGCTCCGTGGCCAGGTCCGCGATGCGGTGCTTGAGCGCCTGAAAAGAGCCGATGGGCTTGCCGAACTGCTTGCGCTCCTTCACGTAGGTGACGGCGTCGTCGAACGCGCGCCGGCCCCGGCCCAGCATGGAGGCGGCGAGCAGGAGCCGCTCGCTGTTGAGCCCCGACATGAGCTGCGGCCAGGCCTGGTCCACCTTGCCCACGATGGAGTCCTCCGGCAGGAAGCAGTCGGTGAAGAAGACGTCGTTGACCTCCTTGCCGTTGAGAGTGGGGATGCCGCGAATCTCCACGCCCGGCGTGCCCGTGCGAACGCAGAACATGGTGAGCCCCTCGTGCCGGGAGCCCGAGGACTGGGTGCGCGCGACGAGCAGCAGGTGGTCGGCGAAGTGCGCGTTGGAGCACCACGTCTTCTGGCCGTTGACGAGGAAGCCTCCGCTGGTGCGCGTGGCGCGGCACGTAATCGCGGCCGCGTCCGAGCCCGCGTCGGGCTCCGAGATGGAGATGGCCTCCACGCGGCCCCGGGTGATGCCGGTGAGGACCTTCTCCTTCTGCGCCTCGCTGCCGAACTTCGCGTAGGGGCTCGCGGCGACGGCCGTGGTGATGTAGCCGCCCACCGGGGCGAGCCCGTACGAGGTGCGCTCGGCGAACAGGCACATCTCGGACATGCCGCCGTCGGAGCCGCCGTACTTGGGGGAGATGCCCACGCCCAGCCAGCCCAGCTCCGCCATCTCGGCATAGAGCCGCGGGTTGTGGGCCTCGACGCCGTGCTGGGTCAGCGCGTCGCGCTGCGCGCGGGTGCCCGTCTTGGCGCGACAAAACGCGTCGATGGAAGCAGCGAAGGACGCTTGCTCCGGAGTTCTCGCATGCATGGGGACTCGTGAGGGAGGCGGCGGGTGGTGTGTCAGGCGTTCTCGTAGAACGAGGCGATGCGCTCCGCGTACTGCTTGAGAATCACGCGGCGCTTGAGCTTCAGCGTCGGGGTCAGCTCGCCCGTCGCCGGCCCCCACGTCTCCGTGACGACCTCGAAGCGTTTGATCTGCTCGGCGCGGGAGAGCCGGCTGTTGATGGAGGCCACGAGCGCTTCCAGCTCGGAGCGGACCGCCGCGTCTTTCGTCAGCTCCAGCAGGGACTGGGGCGCAAGGCCCCGCGCCTTGGCCCACGTGGGCGCGACGTCCGCGTCCAGGCAGAGGAGCGCCGTCACATACGGCCAGCCGTCGCCAATCGCGATGGCCTGTCCGACGAGCGGGTGGGCGCGCAGCATTCCCTCGATGCGGGACGGGGCGATGTTCTTCCCGCTGGAGGTGATGATGAGCTCCTTCTTGCGGTCGGTGATGGTGAGGTAGCCCTCGTCGTCGACGGTGCCGATGTCGCCCGTGGCGAGCCAGCCGTCCGCGTCCACCGGGCTCTCAATCCTCCCGTCCGCGCCCAGGTAGCCCAGGAACAGCACGGGCCCGCGCACGAAGATTTCGCCGTCCGCCGCCAGCCGGACGTGAAGGCCGGGGATGGGCCGGCCCACCGCGCCCACGCGGAACTCCGTGGGCGTGTTGATGGTGGCGCAGCCCGTCGTCTCGCTCATGCCCCAGACCTCCAGCACCTTGATGCCGAAGCCGCCCAGGTACTCCAGCACCTCCACGGGGATGGGCGCCGAGCCGCTGCTCGCCCACTTCAGCGCGTCCAGGCCCAGCGTCGCGCGCAGGGGCTTGAGGATCATCTCCTCCACCGCGGCGACCTTCTGGGCCAGCTCCGGCGGCACGCTCTTTCCGGAGCCCTCCAGCCGGAACGCCTCCAGCGCCGTGGCGTGCGCGGCCATGATGGCGTCGCGCCGGGGCGCTTCCAGGGTGGAGAGCTTCGCCTTGAGGCCGCCGGCCAGCTTCTCCCAGACGCGCGGCACGCCGAAGAAGGCGGGGGGCCGCACCCTGGCCATCAGCGGCACCACGCCCGCGGGGTCCGCGCAGATGTGCACGTGCAGCGCCTTGTAGAGGAAGCGGTACAGGCCCAGCTCCCGCTCCGCGATGTGCGCCAGCGGCAGGTAGGCGATGGACGGCGCCTGCATCGGCGTGGGCACCACGGCGTCCACGGAGATGGCCTCATAGAAGGCGTTGCGGTGGCTGAGCACCACGCCCTTGGGGTCTCCGGTGGTGCCGGAGGTGTACATCATCGCGATGGGGTCCTCGGGGCGGATGCTCTTCCAGCCCTCCTCGAAGACGTCGGGAGACTCCTGGTGCAGCCTGCCTCCGTCCGCCTCCACCTGCGCGAAGGAGACGTAGCGCGAGTCCCCCACGGGCACCGCCGCCGCGTCGATGACGATGATGCGCTTGAGGGAGAAGAGCGCCTTGAGGATGGGCCGCCAGCGGGCCACTTCTTCAGCGCCCTCCAGCACCACGACGGTGGCCGCGCTGTGCTGGGCGACGTAGCCTACCTGCTCGGTGCTCAGCGTCTGGTACGCGGTACAGGGGATGGCGCCCAGGTGCACGGCGGCATAGTCGATGAGCCAGTGCTCCGGCCGGCTCGACATCATGATCATCATCCGCTCGCCACGCTGGAGGCCGAGCGCGCCCAGCCCGCGAGTCAGCGCGGCGGTGCGCGCGCGAAGCTGGACCCACGTGTGCGTCGAGTCACCGGCGCTGAGCGCGGGGGTGTCCGCGTACTCCTCCGCGTTGCGCTTGAGGAGCAGCGGCAGGGTGAGCTTGTTCGCCAGGGATTGGCACTGCGCCTCCAGGTCTGCGAGCGACGTACCCATGGGCACCTCCAGCACTAGATTGCCAACGACTCTCAGCGGGCTTTCACTTCAGGGGTCGACGTACAGGTCCAACATCACGTCGGGACCGCCGCCGTAGCGACTGAAGTCTGTGATTCCTTCGGCGCGCAGGACGTCCTCGTCGATGAACGTGTGCCCGGTGCAGTCACGGGGCCGGCGCTGGAGGATGGCCACGGCCGCGTCCGCCATGATTTCCGGCGCGCGGGCCCGTTGCATGGACGCATCTCCCCCCAGCAGGTTCTTCACGGCGGCGGTGGCGATGAGCGTCCTGGGCCAGAGCGCGTTGGCGGCGATGCCGGCCTCCGCGAACTCCGCCGCCCAGCCGAGCGTCAGCAGCGTCATGCCGTACTTGGCCATGGTGTACGCCGGATGCTTGCCCAGCCAGTGCGGCGCCAGGTTGATGGGAGGCGACAGCGAGAGGATGTGCGCGTGCGGGGAGCGGCGCAGGTGCGGCAGCGCGGTGCGCGTCAGGAGGAACGTGCCCCGGACTTGAATCTGCTGCATCAAATCGAACCGCTTGAGCGGCAGCTCGTCAGTCTTCAGGGGGGCCAGCGCGCTCGCGTTGTTCACGCAGAAGTCGATGCCACCGAAGCGCGCCACGGCCTCGTCCACGGCGCGCTGCACGTCGGCTTCCTCGCGCACGTCGCCGACCACAGCGAGCGCGTGGCCACCCGCGGCGCGAATCTCGTCCGCGGCCGTGTGCACGGTGCCCGGCAGCCGGGGGTCCGGCGTGTCGGTCTTCGCCAGGAGCACGACATTGGCTCCCAGCCGGCCCGCGGCGATGCCGATGGCCAGCCCGATTCCACGACTTCCTCCGGACATCAGCAGCGTGCGTCCCGCGAGTGGCTTCTGGGTCATCCTTCGTCCTTTTCGCGCGGGGCTCCCGGCTTGACGGCGGGAGCGTCACCCTTGTCGGCGCGACCTTGGGGTGGGGTGAGCTGGGGGAGGACGTCCTGGACGATGGTGATGAGCGCCTCGCTCAGGAGCAGGTGCGCCTCCTCGCGGGAGAGGGTGCCACCGCGAATCCACTCGCGGATGGTGGCCTTCACCATGCCGGCGTAGGAGCGCATCATCGCGCGGTGCCGGGCGTCGCTGCCGACCTCCACCTTCATGCCGAGGAACTCGAGCGTCTTCGCCGCGGCCACGTCGTCCGCCGCGGAGATGATGCGCTCGACGTCCGGGTCCGCGATGCTGCCCGCGCCGGTGACGGCGACGTAGGTCTTTCCGTGCGTCGCCACCGTGTCGAGGTACCACTCGACGCTGCGCTCCACGCGCTGGCGCAGGGTTCCCGTGGGGCTGACTTTCTCTTCGAGGCCGGGCATGAGCAGCATCCTCTTCACGACCTTCAGGTAGAGGTCCCGCTTCTGCCCGAAGTAGTGGTTGAGCAGCCCCCGGGCGACGCCGGCTTCCTTGGCGATGTCCGTGGTGGAGACCTGCGCGTAGGGGCGCTCGCCGAACAGGCGCATCGCGCACTCCAAAATCTGCTCCCTGCGCGCATCTGGTTCCAGGCGCTTCCAGCGAGGCGCGGGCGCGGGGCTCATGACTCACGCTCCCGCCAGGGAAGGAACGCGGGCAGGTCCTGCTCCACGGTGCGCGCGAAGGAGGGTGGCCGTTTCTGGAGGAAGGCCATGACGCCCTCCACGGCATCCGGGCTCTGGCCCAGCGTCGCGATGAGCTGGCTGTCCAACGCGAAGGCCTGCTCGGGAGAGGGCAGGGCGCTCATCCGGTAGAGGGATTGACGGATGACGGCCACGGACACGGGCGCGGTGGTCTCCACCAGCTCTCGCGCCAGCGCGTACGCGGCGTCCAAGACGGCGTCGGGCTCATGCAGCGAGCGCACCAGCCCCGCGCTCAGCGCCTCCTCGGCGGGGATGAGCCTGCCGCTCACCATCCAGTCGAGCGCGCGCCCCATGCCCACCAGCCGGGGCAGGAACCAACTGGAGCCCGCCTCCGGGTAGATGCCTCGCCGGCTGAACACGAAGCCGAACCGGCTGTCCTTGGAGGCCAGGCGGAAGTCCGCCGGCAGCAACATGGTGGAGCCCACGCCCACCGCGGCGCCGCGCACGGCGGCGATGACCGGCTTGCGCAGCGCGAAGAGCTTGCGCGTCACCCGCGTCGCCGGCTCCACCCAGCCGTGCTCCGGCGGGGCGCTGTTGGCGACCTCGAACGACAACCCGCTCAGGTCCGCCCCCACGCAGAAGTCCTTGCCGGCCCCCGTGAGGATGACGACGCGCACGGCCTCGTCCGCGTCCGCCACGGACAGCGCGTCCGCCAGCTCGTCCGCCATCGTCACCGTGAAGCCGTTGCGCGATTCGGGTCGGTTCAGCTCGAGGGTGGCGATCCGATCCGCGACCGAGAACCGGATGTGTTCGTAGCTCATGGCTGGGGCCTCATTGCTCCTGTGAGGGAGATGATGGGAACTTGTTGGCGGAGTGTCAACAACAAGCGCCCTGCGAAGTCCTGCGTGCCTTTCGACGTGTTGCGTCATCCGGGAAGCTGTCCTTGCGGTGCGAAGAGGAGTCACGTGGGACCGAGCCTAGAGCCGGGCGGGGGCCGATGCACCCTCCGCGAAGACTTGCAACGGGAGAGGAAGCCTCCTGGGTGTCTGTCTATGCGAGCTTTGAATGCTCAAGCCCAGATAGTCTGGGACGCGGGCCGCGACGCGTGGCCCGCTCACCCGTTGTCGTGGAGCCCCCCATGAATCTCTTCTCGAAGTCCCTGCTCGCGGGTCTCGCCGCGCTGGCGTTGGCCCCGTCGTCCGCGTCGGCCCTTCCTCCCGATTGCGACGACCAGTGTCAGGATACGCCGCCGTGCTGGTTGGTTTGTACCGTTCCCGGAGGCAGGCGGATCATCACGTGCGGGGAGTGGTTCGAGGATTGGTCGGTGGGGACGTGCACCGCCGCCCGTGAGGATATCGAAGACGCGCTGGTGTCCATGGAGGAAGAAGAGGCGGCCAACGCGTCGTTCGAGTGCACGGAGCAGCAGTAGCTCGGCCTCACGGTTCTTCCGTGCCCACCATGCGCATCCTGGCGCGTGGTGGGCGAAGAGCGGACTTGAGTTCGCGACGTGGCGGGACGGCCTGGCGCCGCATGCCGTCGCATCTCGAAGTGCTCGCTCGTGCCTCGCATGCGCGCGACCTCGGGAGACCTCGCGGGTCCTCCTTGCTGAAAACCGTGTTGAAAAATCCTCGTGGCGCACCGCGACAGCTCGCGCCGGGGCCCGTTCGAAGGTGACGGAAGCAAGTGTCACCCGATTGCACGAACCTGGGGCTTCGCGGCAGCCACGGCGAGGCCCCGACACGATTCGAGGACCCTGTGAATTGTCTTCAACGCATCTGCCTGCTCGCGGGAGCGCTGCTCCTGTGGAGCGGCTGTGGTGATGAGCTACCCGAGTCCGGACTGGATTCCACCGAGCGCCGCGAGCAGGGCCTGGTGGACGGGGTGCTCACCCCGGGCACGGCCGTCCCGTTCATCGCGGCCCCGACGGGCGGGCAGCGGCTCTACACGATGGACGTCCCCGCCAACCAGAGCGCGGTGACGTTCACCACGACGGGAGGCCCCGGCAACCTGGACATGAAGGTGGGCTTCGGCGCCGCGCCGACGGCCACGACGGGCGAGTGCACGTCGGCGGGAGCGGACAGCGTGGAGCGCTGCACGGTGTCCGGCCGCGAGGCCGCTGGCACGTGGTACGTGCTGCTCACCGCGACGAGCGCCTTCTCCAACGTGACGCTCACGGGGACCGTCACCCCCCATGGCACGGGCACCAGCCCCGTGCGCACGCTGACCCCTGGCCAGGCCGTGACCGGCGTGTCCGGAGTCGTGGGCGACTGGCTGATGTACTCGCTCCAGGTGCCGGCGGGACAGACGCAACTGAGCGTGGCGCTCTCGGAAGGGACGGGCGACGCGGACCTCTACCTGCGACGCGGCTCCACACCCGACCTCGCGACTTATGACTGCCGCTCCCGCAACGTCGGCAACTCGGAGAGCTGCCTGGTGTCGGCGCCCCTGTCGGGCACCTGGTACGTCATGGTGCGCGGCTACAAGGTCTTCAGCGGTGCGAAGCTGGTGGGCACGGTGGTGCCTCCCGTGACGGCGCTCATCAATGGCCAGCCCGTCTTGAGCCTCTCGGCGGCCAAGGACGTCAACCTCTTCTACAAGCTGGAGGTGCCCGCGCAGCAGACCTCCCTGAAGGTGACGCTGACGGGAGGAACGGGCGACGCGGACCTCTACGTGAAGCGGGAAGCGCTGCCCACCACGGCGAGCTATGACTGCCGTTCGTGGGTCAGCGGCAACGCGGAGACGTGCACGGTGACGGCCCCGGCGGCGGGGACGTACTACGTGATGGTGCGGGCCTATGCGGCGTTCAGTGGAATCACCCTGCTGGCGCAGACGGTGGGTGGCGCCGAGCAGGCCATCCCGCTGACCAATGGCCTGACGGTGTCGGGCCTCTACAGCGACACGGGCGGGCCGTTCCTGTTCAAGCTGGAAGTCCCCCCAGCCGTCGCCACGCTCCGGTTCGAGGTGCCGAACGTTTTCGCCGGCTCTTTCTTCATGTCCGTGAAGTACGGCAGCCCGCCGGTGGGCACTGACTACGACTGTTCTCAGACGAGCACTGGGGCGGGGTGTTCCTATGAGGAACCCCAGGCGGGCACCTGGTACGTCCGGGTGGCTCCACACTATCCCTACAATTACTTCGACTACTTGTCGGTCCTGGGTGTGTACAGGGGCGTGGTCAGCCACACGGCGTTGACGAACCTCCAGCCCGTGACGGGCGTGGGGGGCCATGGCAATGACCGTCTCTACTACACGTTGCAGGTGCCGCCGGGTCAGGCGCGGCTGGCCATCTGGGCCCAGGGGGGAGCGGGCTCGGCCTCCGTGTCGGCGCGGCTTGGCCGCAAGCCCGAACACGATGGGGGCTATGTGTGCAGGCAGGGTTTGCCTGGCTCCTGCGTCATCGACGCCCCGGCGGCGGGCACGTGGCACTTCTGGGTGGAGCCGAGCGGCAACAACAACTTCGAAGGTCACACACTGACGGCCGGATACACCAGCTCCGTGCCTGTCTCCACGGGAGAACTGGTGCTCGACCAGCCCTCGGCCCCCATCTCCGGCATGCCGCTGGAGGATCGCCTGTTCACCCTTCAGGTGCCGCCCCACCAGGTGAAGCTCGAGTTCAGCCTGAGCAATCCTACGCTTGACGTCGTGGTGGATGCCCGGCCCGGCGGTGTGCCGCCTCCGACGGGCCTCTCGGGTTGTCTCATGGGCGTCACCTGCGTCATCGAGCGCCCGGCGGGTGGCACCTGGTATGTGCGCGTCCGCGCGCGCGCGGCCTTCTCGGGACAGACGCTCGTCGCGAAGGTGACCGCGCCCACCCCCCTGCTCAATGGCATCACCGTGAATGGCATCCCGGAGGGCTTCCAGCCCAACTACTACCGCTTCGATGTGCCCCCGGGGCGCAACGGGCTGACCTTCGTCACGCAGGGGGCCAGCCAGGCCGACGCGAGTCTCTACGTCAAGCGCGGCTCCCTGCCGACGACCACGGACTACGACTGTGCCTCCACCCAGTCGTACTCGTCCTATGAGCGGTGTGACTACTTCGACCCCCAGGAGGGGCCCTGGTTCGTGCTCGTGAAGGTCACCAGCATGTGGCCTCCTCCGGGCGCGGGCTACAACGCCACCCTCGTGGCGCGGCACTCGGAGACGGGGCCCATCTCCTCCATCACCGCCGACACGGCGACGCCCGTCCTGCCTTCGTCGAACGTCTTCCGGACCTACCGCCTGGAGCTCCCCGAGGGGCGGCCCTATCTGCTGGTGGAGCTGGTGGACAAGCCGTATCACGTGGGCACCGGGCCGGAGATCTGGATTCAGCACCAGGCCTCTCCGACCGAGTTCTCATACAAGTGCAAGTCCCGGAGCGCCTGTGACATCCCCACGCCCGCGGGAGGCGTCTGGTTCATCACCCTGTATGGCTCTTCCGCGTACGACGGGATGATGCGCATCACCACGATGAACCGGGAGGCGCGCGAGCTGGTCAATGGCATGTGGGAGCAGCCCGTCCAGAACGTCCCCGTGTCCACGATGACTGTCTTCAAGCTGGAGGTGCCTCCGGGCGCCAGCCACCTGAACTTCAACCTGAAGGGAGAGACCACGAACACCAGCAACGCGAACCTCTTCGTGCGTTACGGGGCTCCTCCCACGACCTATAGCCATGACTGCGCGTCGAGGAACGCCATGGGCAGCGAGGAGAACTGCGACTTCGTCCAGCCTCGCGCCGGCACGTGGTACGTGGGGCACTGGACGCAGACGGTGACGAACATACCGTCCGAGGCGCGCCTGTCGGGGACCTGGTCGATGACGCAGGCGGAAGGCATTCCCTCGCTGACGTCCCATGTCGCGCTCACCGGGCTCACGGCTCAGCCCGGCTCGCAGCAGGTGTGGAAGCTGGAGGTGCCGCCGGGCCAGGGCCTGCTGTGGTTCGGGACGGGAAACGGCGTGGGGAACCCGGCGCTCAAGGTGAAGTTCGGGGGGCGGCCGGTGGGGAGCGCGAGCGTGGACTGCTCCGGGTCCACCACCTCCAGCGGGCAGGTGTGTGTCATCCCCAACCCGAGCGAGGGGACGTGGTTCGTGTCGCTCACGGGGCCGGCGCGGTACCGGGGCCTGTCCCTCATGGGAGGCTTCATCAACGCGGGGACGGTGACGGCGCTCGCCAACGGCGTGCCCCTTCCCAACCTCGTCATCAAGCCGGGCCATCCCCAGTTCTTCACGCTGGAGGTGCCGGCGGGTGAGACGGAGCTGCTCTTCGAGGCGTCGGCCCCGGCGACGACGACAGGCGACCTGGCCGTCTATCTGGCGAAGGACACGCTCCCCACCACGGCCAGCACGCGCTGCGCGGAGCCCACCGCAGGCACCGTGCGGTGTCAGGTGTCGGCGCCCCAGGCGGGCACCTGGTACACGCTGGTGAGGTCCTCGTCGGCGACCTACGACACGGCCCGCATCGTGGGGTTCCATGCGCGGCAGGTGGACACGGTGCCGCTGGTGCGGAGCGGGACGTATACGAAGGGGCTCACCGGCTCGGTGAGCCTCGCGAGGACCTTCAAGGTCATGGTTCCCCCAGGCGCGGACCATCTCGCGGTGGAGGCGGGACCCATGGACACCGGGTCTCCCGCCGGTTCCGTCAAGATCGCGACCCGGAAGGGCAGCCCTCCGACGGCCACGGAGTTTGGTTGTGCCTCGTCGGGAGGAGGGAGCTACGGGGCCTGCTGGGTCTTGGACCCCGAGCCGGGCGTCTGGTACGTCACCATGACTCCGACGACGGCCTATCGCGACCAGTGGGTGTTCGTGGAAGCCCCGTAGCGCCACGCGGGTCCGGTGCGCCGCGAGCCGGAAGGTGTGGCTCGCGGCGTACCCGGTGCGTCAGTAGACCCAGACGCTCTTGGGGGCGAAGTACAGCGGGCTGGCGGACTCGCCCGGGCCCACCATCTGGGGATAGCCCTGGCAGTTCTCGTTGGGGAACAGCGCCGCGGCCTGGTCATTCGTGTTGATGGCGGAGACGGCCCGGTCCTCCCAGCCGTGCTCGGGCAGCCCTACGCACGTCCCCGAACCGCCCGGCGGCCAGGCCATGACGTTCCAGACGGCGCCGGTGTAGTCAGGCCCGTCGAACAGGCAGAGGACTCCAGACCAGGGACACGGGGAGGTCTCCTCGGCCGAGGCCTGGGCGGGGGTCAGCAGCACCGTCGCCGCCGAAAGTCCGAGCAACGCGAAGGAGCTCAGGGCCAGCAGACCCGAGCGAATGAGACGACGGGGATTCCGACCGAACGTGTGCCAATTCATGGGGGTGTCTCCTTTGTGCATCCCGGGGTGGGCTGCGGGGAAATGGTGGCATTGCGACGGGAGGGGTGCCCTGGAGACGGATTCCCAAAGGAAGGTCTATCCGCTGGCGGACTGTTTGCGTTCGCAGGTCAGGAGAAGTTCCATGCTCCTGGAAGGAGTGTCTTTGATTGGACGCAAAGGCAGTTCGCGCCAGTTCCGACTGGGTTTGGTGCGGACGTCGGCGTTCAATGACGTTGAATTGTTCGACAAGCCTTCAGGAGCTTCCCATGCGAGCCGTCGGTTATCGCCAGCCTCTCCCCGCGTCGGACCCCCACGCGCTGCTCGACGTGGAGCTGCCAGACCCCGTCCCAGGTGAGAGGGATTTGCTGGTGGAGGTGCGCGCCATCTCCGTCAATCCCGTGGATGTGAAGGTTCGCGCGAGCGCGACACCACCCGCTGGGGAGGTGAAGGTGCTGGGCTGGGATGCGGCCGGTGTGGTGCGGGCGGTGGGGGCGGGGGTGAAGCTGTTCAAGCCCGGGGAGCGCGTCTGGTACGCTGGCACCATCACCCGGCCTGGCACCGACAGCGAACTTCACGTCGTGGACGAGCGCATCGTGGGCCACATGCCGACGTCGCTGGGCTTCGCGGAGGCGGCGGCGCTGCCGCTGACGGCCGTCACCGCGTGGGAGTTGCTCTTCGACCGGCTCCAGGTGCCGGAGGGGAAGGGGGGCGGCGCATTGCTCGTGGTGGGCGCCGCGGGAGGGGTGGGCTCCATCCTGGTGCAACTCGCGAGGAGGCTCACGGGGCTGACGGTGATTGGCACGGCCTCGCGTCCGGAGACGCAGGACTGGGTTCGCGAGCGGGGGGCGCACCATGTCATCGACCACCAGCAGCCGCTGGCGCAGGAGCTCAAGCGCATTGGCGTGCCGCAGGTGGAGTTCATCGCCAGCCTGACGCACACGGACCGGCACTACGCGCAGCTGGTGGAGGCGTTGGCGCCGCAGGGCCGGCTCGGCGTCATCGACGACCCGGGCCCCATCGACGTGCGCGAATTGAAGCGCAAGAGCGCGTCGCTCCACTGGGAGCTGATGTTCACCCGCTCCATGTTCGGCACCCCGGACATGCAGGCGCAGCACGACATGCTGGAGCGGGTGTCGAAGCTGGTGGACGCGGGCATGCTGCGGACCACGGTGGGCGAGCACTTCGGCCGCATCGACGCGGCGAACCTGAGGCGCGCCCACCAGCTCCTGGAGTCACACAAAGCCAAGGGCAAGCTGGTGCTGGAAGGCTTCTGACGCGCGGGGCGCGTGTGTCAGAAATGCGCTCCGAGCCCGAGCACTGCCCTGTCATTGACGATACCCAGCGAAGGCGTGAGCCCCAGGGGGATGTTGAACCGGGCCCGGGGTGCGGCGAATTCCTCGTTGTCCTCCCAATCCCAGTCAGAGCCGGTGACGAGCCTGAGATAGCCCGCCCCCAGCGACAGCCCCAGCATGATGCCCGTCAGGAGGCTGGTTCCACAGCCCTCACCCCCCTTGTCGTAGCCCGCGCAGACGGCGATGCCGGCGGCGAGTCCCACGCCGGTGAGGAGCAGGGGCACCAGCCAGATGTGGGTGGGAATCCCTTCGCTGGTCGCCGCGTGGCCATCGACGGAGAGGGCGCGGAGGCGGTTGCCCTCCGCCAGGCGGCCAGGTCCGAAGAGGGCCCGGGACTCCATCACTCGCGTGGACCGCGCAGGGGAGGAGAAGTCGAAGGCGCGGGGCGCGGCGAGGACGGTGCCCGGGGTGGCAAGCCAGAGGCACAGCCCGACAGTGGCGAGGACAGGGTTCTTCATGGGGTCGTTCACGAGGAGGCGCTGGCCGGCCTGGTGTGCCAGCGAGCGAGCTTTGTGAACTTCCCGACGAAGTGCGCGGGGAGATATTCACCCGGAGGCCGGGGCTCCTCCTCTACGGCTGGCTTCGCGTCACGCGGGCCCGAGCGGCCTGGAGGGTATTGGCGAGCAGCATGGTGATGGTCATCGGGCCGACGCCTCCGGGCACGGGGGTGATGGCCTCGGCGACCTGGC
This sequence comes from Myxococcus qinghaiensis, assembly GCF_024198215.1. Classification (GTDB taxonomy): domain Bacteria; phylum Myxococcota; class Myxococcia; order Myxococcales; family Myxococcaceae; genus Myxococcus; species Myxococcus qinghaiensis. The sequence continues at coordinate 18,674 of NZ_JAKCFA010000037.1, read as the reverse complement.
TGACGGCGTCGAAGTCCACGTCGCCCACCATCTTGAAGCCGCGCGCGGAGCCCGGGTCTTCGACGCGGTTCTGTCCCACGTCGATGACCACCACGCCGGGCTTCACCATTTCCGCGGTGATGAGGTTCTGCTTGCCCACCGCGACGATGAGGATGTCGGCCTGCCGGGTGAACGAGGCGAGGTCGGGGGTGTGCCGGTGGGTGATGGTGACGGTGGCGTCCGGGCCGGGGGCCATCAGCAGCGAGGCCAGCGGCTTGCTGACGATGAGGCTGCGCCCCACGATGACCACGTGCTTGCCCCGCGTGGGGATGTTCTCACGGCGCAGCATCTCCAGGATGCCCGCGGGGGTGCAGGGGATGAAGGCGCGCGGGTCACCCACGAAGGCCAGCCCGGCGTTCTGCGGATGGAAGCCATCCACGTCCTTGTCCGGGTGGATGTGCTCCAGGACGGCCTTGTAGGGGAGGTGCGCGGGGAGGGGGAGCTGGACGAGGATGCCGTGGACCGTCGCGTCCGAGTTCAGCCGGTCGATGACGGCGAACAGCTCGTCCTTGGACACGTCCTCCGGCAGGTTCAGCGTCTGGCCCTTCATCCCCAGGGCCTCGCAGGCGCGTGTCTTGCTCGCGACATAGGCCTGGCTCGCGGGGTTGTTGCCCACCAGCACCACGGAGAGCCCTGGCGTGACTCCGGCGGCCTGAAGCTCCGCCACCTGTTGAGCCATCTCGGCCCGCATCACCCGGCTCAGCTCGGTTCCATCGATGTTCCGCGCCATGGGGGCTCCATACGCCAGATTCCCGGCCGTGCCGCGCCCTTTCTGGGGTGGGGAGGCCCGGCTGTTGACCCCTGGTGACTGCCCCTACGCCGGCTGGAGGAAGCGGCCGTCCACCAGGTGGTCAATCACTTCGCGCGCGGAGTGTGGATCCAACCGCGCCTTCGTCCCCAACTGGCTCACGGCGCTGGAGACCGTCGCGGGACGCTCGAAGGCGGCCAGGGCGGCGAGGAGGATGGCCCCGTCCTGCCCCTGCACCAGCGTCGGGTCCGAGAACTTGCGAGGGCTGACCGTGGGCGCGCATGTCAGGGTGATGCCGTCGACCGAGCGGAGGACCGTCACGGGCTCCTGAGCCACCTTCGCCGGGGCCCGGTGCTGGCCCAGCCACTCCCCCAGCGTGAATCGCCGCGTCGACGGCGCGGTGTTCAGGAGCCGGGTGCGTCCATTGACGTCGACGGTGCGCCGCGTGTCCCGGTGCTTCCAGGCGAGCGCGTCCACCTGGTCGGAGTTGCGCTGCACGGCCGCCTCGAGCGCCGCGTCGCGGAAGCGAATCATCGGCACCGACACGTCGCCGGGCTCGCGCTGCTCGAAGTAGTCGACGAACTCCTTGAACGTCTTCGCCTCGCTCACCATGTCGAAGCGGGCGGGATGCTCGGTGACCAGGGCGCCGGGCTGCGCTTCGAGCCGCTGATAACCCACCACGCAGTCCAGGCTGATGACGCGCTCCACCAGCCGCAGCTCCTCCGCCAGCCGGGCCGTGTCAGTGAACGGCAGGCCGCCGATGCCGGAGATCTCCATGTCCAGGTTCGGATGGCGGCGACAGGCGTCGATGACCTGGAGCAGCTCGCTGTCCCTGGCGCAGGGCTTGAGCAGGCCCTTGCCCATCTGGTCCAGGCGCTGTTGCTCGGAGAAGCAGCCGATGTCGATGACCATGTAGACGCGCTTGAAGGTCCGGGCCAGCTCGGCGACGAGCTCCAGGCGCGGCACGCCCCACAGGAAGTACGTGCAGCAGTGCTTCGAGAGGTCCACGCCCGCCCAGGTGCTCCCCAGGAACTCCGCGGTGCTGCCGGCGAAGTCGTAGCGCATCTGCCACGTCTGTCCGGCGATCTCCTGGTGGTCCCTCCGCACGCTCTGCTCGGAGCGCAGGAACGGCTTCGCGCGCCCGAAGGCCGCCTTCTGGTTGCCCCGGGCCCCGCCGCAATAGAGGCAGTTCTCGCCACACCCCTTGCCGGGCGCCACCCAGCCGGAGAACGAGTTGCGGTCCAACTGGCTCAGGAACAGCTCGTCGAAGTGGGAGTAGTAGATGTCCTCGGTGTTGGTGGCGCCCTGGATGTAGGTCAGGGGCAGTCGCCGGGAGGCGCCGGACGGGGAGCGCGACACGCAGTTGGGCGGGGACTCCTCCCCCTGGCAGATGGCCAGCAGCGGCACCTCGCCGTCACCCAGCACGATGTGGTCGATGCAGTCGAACGCGTGCAGCTCCCTCCACCAGTACGACGCGGAGTTGCCACCCACGACGATGCGAATCCCGGGGTCTATCTTCCTCAGTGTCCGGGCGATGAGCAGCGCGCGGTCCACGTGGTGGAACCACTTGAGGCTGATGCCGACCACGCGCGGCCGGACGCGGGCGACGAGGCCCTCGAACGAGCGCACCACCTCCGCCTCCGTCTCGTCGCCGTCGTACAGCCGCACGAAGGCCTCGATGCCGCCACGTCGCAGGTAGCTCGCCAGGTAGAGGATGCCGCACGTGGCCTCGCCCGTACCGGCGCCCACGAGGAGAACTGGCGAGAGCTCACGACCACCACCCATGCGACAAGCACCGACCTTTCCGAGAAGGGGGGCACAGTAGACGATTCGGGCCTCCGTCGGCGCGGGAATGGTGACCTCCAGCGGGCGGGCGTCCGAGCGGCGCCGGGGCCGCCTGGGCCTGCCGCGCCTTCGCCCCGCCTCGGACTCCGGATTCGTATCGCCGAGGCCTTCGCTTCGATGCGGGGGGAGGCATCACGTCTGACAGGCTCGCCACGGCTGTAGCAACGGACGCTACAAAGACAGCCCGTTTTCTCATCGTTCCTGACGTGGCTGACAGACTTGTAGCGTGGCATGTCACAGTGGGAGGTGAAATGGATGTGAATGATTCGCATTCAGGCTTGTATGCAGACCTTCAATCACAGCAAAGTGCGGTTCTCACTCATCAGGGGGCTGCATGCGCATCTCGTCTTCGACTTCTTCCTCTCGTATCGGTATGTCTCGCGGTTGGCTGTGTGCCGCGGCCGTCGCCATGGCGCTCATCGTCGCCTCTCCGGGCCGTGCGGATGCCCAGTGTACGAGCTGGCCGACCAACACCACCGTGAACCCAGGCACGGGGTACTCCGACACCATCAATGTCTCGGGGCTGGCCTACGGGACGTACATCATCACCGCGACCTCCTCCGGGAGCGCGGGTCTCATCAACCTGGCCTTCAGCGCCGCGCCGGGCGTGTCCTGGAGCAATGGCACCAAGGGTTTCATCGGTTCCTCGACGACGATGTATCTGAGCTTCATCCTGGCTGCCGCGGCGCAGCCGGGTCGCTGGTCGACCGTCAACCTGAGTGTCACCAACACCGCGGGCCAGACGGTCTGCTCCTCCAGCTTCGTGGTGTCGGTGGCCGGTGATGCGTGCCCGGGCGACGTCGTCTGGAACGGGACCACGGTCGACGCGACCTTCGATGGCGCCAACTGCTTCGTGGCCTCGATGCCTGCGGGCGACGGCTCGCCCTTCATGCATGCCAACAACTATTACATGACGCGCGGCCCGAACAACGTGTGTGAGGCGGGCTGGTTCGACGGCGCCAACTGCTACCTCGGCACGCCTCCCAGCGGGAAGTCGGGCTTCTTCTGGGGCTCGGCGTTCTACTACTCGCCCTGACGAACCCCGCTGTGACGTCCCCGCGCGGCGAGGTGTGATTGCGCCGCGCGGGGGCTGTGGTTGTGTTCAGCGGAAGGGCCCGCTCACCTCGAAGGTGACGCCCTGTCCGTCCGTTCCCCGCTGCGAGCTGAAGTACAGCCGGTGCCCGTCTGGACTGAATGCGGGGCCGGTGAGCTCCGAACCCGCATGGCCTTCGAGCTGGAGGAACGGTGAGACAATCCGCTCCGGCTGCGGGGTGATGAGGCAGAGCTGGAGGTCATCTCCGTCCTCGGCCACGTAGAGGTCCCCCGAGCGGGACACGGTGACGTTGTCCACGCCATGCAGGGGCGAGTCCGGGAAGAGGTTGTCGTCGTAGAGAATCTCCACCCGTCCGGTGGACGGGGTGTGGGCCCAGACGCGGTTGTCGCCCTTGGTGGTGAAGTAGACGGTGCCGCTGTCGTACCAGCAGCCCTCTCCGCCATCGAACGCGGTGGTCACGAACCGCGCGGGCTGGAGCCAGGCGGGGCTCGACGCGGAGACCTTCACCCAGCTGAAGCTCGCGGTGCCCTCCAGCGCATTGCCTGACAGGCGCGCGGCCTCGAGCGTGCCGGAGGCGAGTGAAGGCCACTGGGCTGGCGTGAAGCGGTAGAAGCGCCCGTGGGGGCGGTCCTCCGTCAGGTACAGCCGTCGTCCCACGGGGTCCACCGCGACGGCCTCGTGGGCGTAGGTGCCCAGCGCGGCGCGGCGCAGGCCCTGCGAGGGACGCAGCGGGTCGCACTCCCATACGTGTCCGCCGTCCCATTCCTCACAAGACAGCCACGTGCCCCACGGGGTCGGGCCTCCCGCGCAGTTGGCGATGGTTCCGCCGAGGATGCGATAGGCGCCCACCACGCCGCCGCCGCCGTCGAAGCGCAGCGCGGAGGCACCGCCGAGCAGGGGCAGCTCGCTGTTGGACGTGTAGACCCAGCCACCGTCGCCCGTGGCGAAGCACGTGCCGCCATCCGGGCTGCCGTGCCAGGGATAGTTCGTCCCAGGGACGACTTCATTCGTGCGAGCGAGGATGCGAGAGGTGAAGCCCGCGGGCAGTCGCAGGCCTTGCGCATCTGGTGTTCCGGAGAGGGCGCCATAGGGGCCGGGGCCTGGCCGCGACGGGGCCGCATAGGCCGAACGCCAGAAGCCGGGCCCCAGGACGAGCAGTCCGCTGCTCATCGCGGTGAGTCGAAGGAAGTTCCTGCGCTGCATGGGCTTGCTCCAGTTCGGGGACAAGCCCTGGAGACTGGTTCCAGGCATGCCGCGCGCCCATCGCGCTCCGAGGACGGGGGCGTGTCCACGGGGGGACATGGCACCGCGCGCGTCCCTGGACGGCCCTGGGGATGACCTGGGCCGTCGTGCTCTGCGTGGTCTGCCCGAAGGGCCCGGCAAGTTCTGGCTGCCAGGAATATGCGGTAGGGTCTGCACTGACATGGCCTTGCAACCCGGCGACAGGTTTGGCCGATACGAGCTGGTGTCCTGGCTTGGTCGGGGCGGAATGGCGGAGACGTGGCGAGCCCGGTGGACGGGCGACGCCGGCGTGACGAAGGCCGTCCTCATCAAGAAGGTGCTTCCTGAGTTCGTGGCGGACGACGCCTTCGTGTCGATGTTCATCAACGAAGCGCGCATCTCCGCCACGTTGTCCCATGGCAACATCGCGCAGGTCCTCGACTTCGGCCGCGTGGAGGGTCAGTACTACCTGGCGATGGAGTTGGTGGACGGCCAGCCGCTGCACCACATCCTGAAGCGCGCGGCGAAGACGGGCCTGCCACGGTTGCCCATTCCGCTTGCGACATACATCGCCGTGGAGATGTGCCGAGGCCTGCACTACGCGCATACGCGCACGGGCGACAAGGGGATGCCGCTGGGCATCGTCCATCGCGACATCTCCCCTGACAACGTCCTCATCAGCTACGAGGGCCAGGTGAAGATTGTCGACTTCGGCATCGCCAAGGCTCGCCTGGTTCGCAACTTCCAGACGGAGCCCGGGGTGGTGAAGGGGAAGTTCATGTTCTTCTCCCCGGAGCAGGCCCGGGGGCTGGAGGTGGATGCGCGCACGGATGTCTGGGCCACGGGGCTGGTGTTGTACGAAATGCTCTGTGGCCAGTTGCCGGTGACGGGCACCCAGGCCGCGGTGCTGATGCGCATGGCGCACGGCGAGTTCCCCTCGCCCCGGGCGGTATTCCCGGAGCTTCCAGCGGAGCTCGACGCGCTGGTCATGAAGGCGCTGTCCGTGGAGGCCTCGGGGCGCTACGAGTCGGCGAATGCCTTCGGGGATGCGCTGGCGGGATTCCTGTATTCGCATGCGCCTCGGTTCTCGGCGATGAACCTGGCCTATCTGACGCGGTCATTGTTTCGCGAGGACGTGGCGCAAGAGGGACGGGAGTTGTCCGTGCCCTCCTCCTTCGTCGATGAGCTGACCCTGTGGCGGCAGCCGGCGGACGCACCCTCTTCGACACCGTCCCGAGCGGCGATGGAAGGGGGCTTGAGCCAGGACGGGATGCCGAAGCCGTTGCCACAGCGGACGAAGCGCAAGCTGTTGCCGGCGGTGGTGGCCCCACCGGAGGACCATGCGGCGGTGGCGCCCGCGCCACGGGGCAAGCCGTCGAGTCGGGTCCTGGGGAGCGCGCTCGTCGTGCTGCTGGTGGTGGGCCTGGGGTTGGGTGCCTACGCGTTCCTATGGGATGCGACCGGAAAGGGAAGGGACGCTCCAGCCGCGCCCGTGGCGACACGAGACAGTGGGGTCAATCCCGCGTATCCGATTCCGGGACAGATAGGGGGCATGCCTCCCAAACCCAAGTCCGCCGCCGAGGTGGCGGAGTCGTACCGGAAGTGGGCCCAGAGGGCGCTTGATGGGGGCTCCTATCAGAGCGCTATCGACTTCGCGAAACAATGTCTTGAGACGGTGGAGGACCACGCCGAGTGCCTGATGATCTCCGGCGCCAGCCTGGCGAGAGAAGGGCGCTTCGATGAAGCCGTGAGTCGGTATCAGCGCTTCGTCGAGCGCCATCCCGAGCATTCACTGGTCGGAACCGCGCGGACGCTGATGGAGGAGTATTCGAGGAGGAGTGAGGCGAGGAAGCCCGTGCAGCGTCCGGCCCCTTCGAAACCTGTCTCAAAGGCGAAGCCATCGACCACTGGCTACACGGTTGTCTACGACGCCGCTGCTCCCCCGCCCTCTGTGAATGACCTGGTTCGCCGCGCCAGGGATTTGCGCAAGCGGAAGGAACACCGGGAGGTGCTGGCTGTCACCGCCGAGTGCTTGGCGGTGGCCCCCGACAATGCCGACTGCCACTTGATGCGCGGGCTGTCCTTTGAAGAACTCAACATGAGGGAGGCGGGAATCGAGCACTTCAGGCAATTTCTCGTGGTGGCTCCCGCTTCCCACCCAGTGCACGCCCCTGTCGATAAGCTGGTCAAGGCCTACGATAAATGGCGTGCGGAGGGCGGGAAGTAACGCCAGCTCAGTCGACGAGCAGGCGCTTCACCGGGGCGGGGTCGACCGCCACCATCAGCGGGCGGGCGAAGTTGCTGAAGGAGACCAGGGCCTGACCTGGCGCGAGCCGGGTCACCCGGTTCCAGAGGCTCTCGTCGATGCTTCCCACCGTGCGTTGCATGCGGGAGATGACGGAGCTGTCGGTCATCTTGTGGATGATGAAGTTGTTGAGCAGGCCCAGCACCTCATTGGGGAGATGTTGAGGCAGCTGCGTGACGAAGACGAGCCCGAGCCAGCGCTTGCGTCCGCGCTTGGCGATGCGGGCGACCTGCTCGAAGAGCACGGGCATCTGGCTGATGCGGCTGGCGGACAGGAACTCGTGTGCCTCCTCGATGATGATGAGCACGGGGGTGACGGCCTGGTCCTGGTTGTTCGCCTTCTCGTAGCGCGCCTCCTGCGCCTCCTGAAGTCCTCGCAGGATGTCGGCGATGACCAGGTTGTTGAGCTGGGGCGAGTCCGTGTCCGACAGGTCGATGACCGACACGCGTCCTGGTGCGAGCATCGAGTTGTAGGCCACGCCCGGAGCTGACCCCACGTCGAAGATGTTGAGGCGACGCAGGCGGTGAAGCTTGCTGGCCAGGGCCTTCCAACTGATTTCGTGCCGGCTGCTCTGGGCCATCACCCGGCGCATGACCATTCCCGGGTTGCTCTTGAAGTCGCTGTAGAGTGTGAGGGCGTTGCCCGGCGGAGGCGAGGCCTCTTCGGGTGCTGGGGCATCCAGTCCCTCGAGTGCCTCCAACAGGGGCTCCCTGCGTCGTGACGAGGCGCGAGGACGGGGCCTGGCCTCCGCGCGGCCCTCGTCACTGAGGCTGTAGATGTAGGCGCTCACGACATCCAGCACATGCTGGATGGTCATCCGGGGATATCCTGTCGACAGCTCGTCCACGTCCAGCGCCTGTTGTCTCTCCTGCTCGCTTATCGGGAAGATCTTGAAGTCCTCCAGGAGCAGCTTGGTGACGTCGTAGGCCTTGAGGAATCGCTCCTGCTGCGCATCCGACATGTCCAGGATTTCGGCCAGGGCATAGGGTGACAGGCTGGAGAAGTTGAGGGCGAAGCGGTGCAGGTTCTTGTGGCGCGGGTTGCGGCTGGAGCGGCCCGTCAGGTGGTGGAGGTGCAGGTCCCTGACGCCTTGAGGCCGCTGGCCCCTGCGCTTGAGGGCCTCCAGCATGGCGACGTGGTCCGTGGGTTCATCCACATGCGTGTACTCACCCTCCACGTCGAAGATGACGGTGGCGATGCCCTCCGCCTGGGCGCGGTGGATGAGCGTGGCCACGGTGGTGGACTTGCCGCCGCCCGTCGTCCCGATGATGCCGGTGTGGCGGGGCAGGACGGACTTGTCGCGCGCGTTGAGGCGGGCCTCCATCCGCTCGTAACCCACGACGACGCCCAGGCACAGGTCGCCGCCCACGCCGAGCACACGCTCGCTCTCCTTGTCATCCAGTACGAACACGGGGCTCTGGGGACGCGGCCGGAAGCGGGGAGGCTTCAGCGTGCCCTCCACCTCTTCGCCCAGGAGCTCCACCTCCGCGCGACCGTGGTAGTCGAACGTGTATGTGAGCTTCTTGCCGTGCGTCACCACGCCAATGGCCATCGTCGAGTTGGCGGGGACGGCGTTGGGTTCCGCGAAGGGGCCTCGGACGACGACCCCCAGGTAGGTGCGCTTGTCCTCGCGGGACTTCACCCGCACCAGCGTCTGGGACGCGAGCAGGTGGATGTCGTCGCGGGCAAGCAGGACGGTGAGCAGGTTGTCCTCGCTCGACGTGGTGTCGAAGTGGGTGAAGCCCGCGGCCAGCTCCAGCTCGGGGTCGAGCGGGGCCGCCGTCGTGTCGTTCCTCAGTTCCTCGAGCGCGGCGCGAGCCTCCGGCGGTGTCGCGCGGACGACGCCGCCGCGTCCCTCGCGCGCGGTCATCGGCGGCGGAGCTGCTGGAGGAGGTGGTTCCGGTGGCGAGGGTCTGCTCGACGGCGGAGGAGCCGTGCGGGACGGCGGTACCGGAGACGACTGCCTGCGAGGCTCACCGCCCGTGGGCGGCCCCTGGCGCGGTGGCTCACCGCGAGGTCCTCCGAGGGCATGGAGCGGCGCCGGGTGGCCGTTCAGACCATGCGGTGCACGACTCGGGGTGTTGTCGAACAGCCCTGGACCTGGTGACCTCGGACCCTTGCCATCATGGGACATGGTGTCTCCCCCTACCGGCGCATGCTGCGCTCACTGAAGAACTGGAGATTGGCGCCCGCCTGGGCATACGCGTCGTGGACCAGCCCCAGGAAGCCGTCGTCGCCAAAGGCGCTGCGGCAGGACATCTCCGCGACGTCGAGCAGCAGGGGAAAGCCGCGCTCGGGACGCAGCACGCTGTCGGCCATGGCGACCCAGGCGGCCTCGTGCACGTGCTCGCGGTGCGCGTAGAACAGCCGGGGAGGGGAGTGGTCCGAAATCCGGAACAGTCCCTTCACGACGCACGAGCTCGAGTCGCGCACGAACTCCCAGGCCATGCGCTTGCTCCGGCCTCCGTACTCCCAGCCCCCGACGATGTGCTCGCCATCACTCTCGAGCGTCTCGAGGAGCGCGTACTCGCCCGCGTCGAGCGCGAAGCCCATCGTCAGGAATCCCCGGTCCTGGAGTGAGCCGGAGACGAAGACGAACTTCTTGTGTTCATGGATGACACGCTGGAGCACGGACAGCGAGCGCTCCAGCAGGGTCATGTAGCCGGAGCCGGAGAGCAGCTCGTGCGCGCAGGGATTGCCAATGCCCATCCGCCACTCGGCGGAGGACTTGTTCAAGAGAGCGGCCCGCTCCGCATAGGTCCGGATGCCCCGACGCGCCATCCGGGACAGGGTGTCTTTGTTCCCCTGGAAGCGGTTCTGGCGCATGTTGATGTAGTCCATCGCTTCCTGGGCGGGATTCGTGTTTCGCGCGGCCATCTCCTTGCGAAACAGGCGCTTCGAAAAGGCGCCGGAGTTCCCCTGGTAGCCGACGACCCCCACGCCAATCTGGGAGATGCCGATGGGCAGGCTGTCGTGGTTCACGGAGCTGCCGGCCACGGCGTCGACCTTGCCCTGGAAGAGCAGCCGCTCATGGATGAGCGACAGCTCCTCTGGCGTGACTTTGTAGACCCCTGCCTCGGGAAGCATGCCGCTGCGGGTGGACAGTCGGGGGAGAATCTCGTTGCGGACGAGGGTGCGCAGCCGCCCCTCCTTGTGCATGGCTCCGGCAATCTCGCTCCGGAATCTCTCCATGACCTTGTCCAGGTCGAGCCCCGTGGACCATCGGTCGAGGTCCAACACGGAGGTCACGTCCTCGCCGAACGTCTCCCGATAGTCGTCATCCCCAAACAACTCACCTGTCTCTTCCGGTGGAAGCCTGCTCGACATGTCTACCCTCCCTCCACTCCCAGGAACTTCTCGATGGAAAATCGCGGAGTGCGCAGGCGGCGGCGCAACTCCTGGACGTAGGTGTCGGCCTTCTGCCGGGGAAGTCCGTACCGGAAGAACAGCAGGCCCGTGGCCTCCTCGGCGGGAATGTCCATCACCAGGGGCGCCACGAGCCTCGCCGGAGCCAGCAGTTCCAGGGCCAGCAGGTCCGCGCGCCACTCGGAGTCCATCACCGCGCGACGGGCGTAGTGCCCGGAGGCATCGCGGGCCATGAGGTCGACCGGAGGCCCCAGCGAGAGCTTCTCGAAGAGGGCCGTCATGGACTCTTCTGGCGTGGGCTCACGCAGGCCGTCGAGCACCGGCAGTATCTGCTCGCCAAACACCCGCAAGGCCCGCTGGCGTGGAAGCCATTGGTCCAGGATGAAGTGCGACAGTTCGTGCGCGACGGTGAAGCGCTGCTCGGCGTTTTCCTCGGACCTGTCCACGAACAGGAAGCCGTGTCCGGCTTTCGCCACCATGCAGCCATGGAAGTCATTCGCATCACCCTCGACGGGCTGACGGATGCCCCGGCGCAAGAGCCAGTCCCTCACGGCCTGTTGCGTCAGGTGGGGCAGGGCCACCACCTTGACGGAGAGCCGCGAGGGAATCTCCGTCGACAGGTTTCGTGGGAAGCGCGAGGGGGCCGTGAAGCCACACTCCTCCACGGCCTCCTCGAGCCAGAGCGGCGTCATGGACTCGTCTTCTCGCCCGGGACGCGGTCTCTCGCGGCCATCTGGAGGGGAGGTTCCTCTCCGTTGGCGGCCGTGACCTGCTTGGACAGGGCCTCCACGATTTCGACGTGTCGAATCACGTCGACCAGCGCCTTGCGATTCACTTCATGACGTTCGGTGATGGCGGTGACCTGGGTGTCGAAGTCCGGGCCCTCGGGTTTGCGGCACAGACACAGCCAGTAGAGGACTTCCCGCGTGCAGCACAGGTCCCGCGCGAGTTCGGCCTCGGTCCGCTCCTCCAGTTGGCGATACCTCTCGAATGTATAGGCAAGCGTCCAGGACGCGCGCTGGGCACGCAGGGCGGCCCGTTCGAGCCAATCAGGGTTCGACATCTCACTCCTCCTTCCCGATCCGTCCCAGGGTCTTCATGAGGCGGTCCCGGTTCCGTTTCACCTCGCGGCGGAGCTCTTTCTCCGGCAGCGTCGGCAGGTTCATGGCCTTGGCCAGGGCGTCGGTGGAGCGCTCACCTTGGAGGATGAGCCCGAAGGCGGCCCGGTCCCGCTCCTGAATGGCCTGTTCGAGTCGTCCCATGAGGTGCCCCACCTCCACGTTGATCTCCAGGCTTCTATTCGGAGCCGTCGCGCGAAGTTCGATTACCTCCCCGAATTCCCTTTCTCGGCGCTGGCGGGCCTCCCGGGCGCGGTGCGTATCCCGGGCCTGCATTTCGGCGTTCCGTGTCAGATACGAGGACAGACGGCTCCTGTGGGCCTGGTACCGTTCGGGATTCTCCAGATACTCCATGAGGACGTCGCAGACCGCGTCGTACGCCTCGTCGTCTTCGGGTCTTCTCCGGCTGCGGCAAAGCACTCGGGTGATGGGGTCCATGAAGACCCTGAAGACATCCTGGGAGGCCAGTGCCTCGTTCTTTTTAAGGACGCGCTCATGAAGTGCCTGTTCCTCCGCTTGTGATGGAAACCTCATCCCCACTCCTCGCCGGGAAACTCCTGCCCGCTCTCGGGTTGACTGCGACATGTATGTTCGTTCCCACCCTGGCGAGTTCGACGGAGGTGGGTTTGTGCATCTCCATGAAAGGTTGCTGGAGGCCAGTCCCTCTGTCTGTACCTCCCAGGTGGTATGCCGCCGGGCTTGCGCCGGAGAAATCAGCGCCGTGCGCACTTTGGATCCCGGCAACGAATGAAGGGACAGGAGACGGCGAGCCGCCGCGACCGACCTGAGTTCGTGAGGGAACCCATGACGTCCATGCACTGCCGAGTTGCCACCACCCAGCGAGAGCTCGATGACGCGCTTCGCGTCCGTTGGGCTGTGTTTGGGGGAGAGCTGAAGCTGATGACCGCGAAGTCCTCTCCGTCGAGGCGGGAGGTGAGTTGCTTCGACACGCTGGAGACCACGGTGCATCTGGTCGTCTACGCGGACCGCGAGCCGGTGGCGACGCTGCGGATGTTGATGACGAACCCCGAGGTGGCGCTCGCCACGGGTGGGCGGCTGGGCATCGAGCTGGAGCAGCGGCTGGACCTGTCGGGCGTGGGCGGGCCGGGCATGGTGTTCGCGGAGACCGCGCGCTTCTGCGTACTCGAGCGCTGGCGGCACTCCGAGGCGGTGGCGCATCTGCAGGCGGGTATCTACGCGGAGAGCCGGCGGCGCGGCGTGACGCACTGGATTGCAGCGGCGAACCTGGAGACGGACTCGTGGGAGGACGCCCGTCTCAGTGCCCAGGTCGCGGCGTACCGGGGATGGACGAGCCCCCGCTGGCGGGTGCGCGACTCGGAGCCGAGCGAGGCGCCGGTGTTCCCCAGCAGTCCCTTCTATACGCCCGCGGAGCGTGAGCGCGCGCGGTGGGGCCGCCTGGACGGGCTGCGGATGCCGAGGGCGCCCTGTCTCTTCGCCCGGAAGATGGGCGCGCGGTTCATCTCCGGGCCGCTCTACGACGCGAGCTTCGGCCGCTTCATCCTGCCGCTCATCGCCGCGCTCGACGACGTCCCCGGCAGCACCTTGGAGCGGTTCCGCGCGCTCGACGGCCTCCTGCGTCGCGCCGGCTGACCCCCAGCCCCGCCGCATTTCTTCCTTCACCTTCAACCCGTAACAGCCGGGAGCGTGAGCCCCGGACAGGAGACGTCCGTGCAGATGACGCTGGAGTGCTCGAAGCCGATGGATTGGGTGGGCCTGCTGGAGCAGGAGGCGCGCGCCCTGGTGGCGACGTTGGATGCGCATCCCGACGCGAGCCGCCTGTTCGCGGGCACTTTGGACCGTGAGGGCTACATCCACTACCTGGTGCAGACGTATCACTACGCGCGCTGGAGCACTCCGCTGCTGAAGAGCGCGGGGGAGCGGCTCAATCGGTTGGGCCGGCACCCGCGATTGGCGGAGCTGCTGCTCCAGAAGGCCGCGGAGGAGCGCGGGCACGAGCGCTGGCTGCTCGCCGACCTGTACAACCTGGGCTGCTCGCAGGAGCAGGTCCACGCGATGGAGCCGTGCCCTGGCGTGGAGGCCTACACCGGCTGGAACTTCTTCACCTCCCGGGCGGGCATCCCCACCGCGGTCCTGGGGACGTCCTATGTGTTGGAGTACCTCTCCCTGGCGCGAGCGACGGAGGCGTCCGAGCGGCTGGTCCAGGTCGCGGCCATTCCCAACATCGGCAAGTCGGTGACGTTCCTGCGGGCCCACGGTGGACTGGATGGAGACCACGTGGAGGAGCTGGCGACGGTGCTCCGGACGCTGACGGACGTGGAGGAGCAGTCCGCCGTGCTGCTGTCGGCTCGCACGACGCGCGTCGTATATCCGGCCATCTTCCGTGAGCTGTGAGCTTCCATACCTCTCCCGAGGTAGAGACAACCCACCCGGCCCCCGCCATTCTCCCGCTCGAAGCAGGACATCCACGCGAGCGGGGGCGCCATGCGTTACATCACTCACATCCACCTCGAGGGCGGGCGGAGGCTTGAGCACATCTCACGGGTTCGCTGGCGTGATGGACTCATGACGGGGACGAGTACGCGGCAGCAGATGGTGGAATGGATTGAAGACGGTGGCGATGCGAGGGTCCAGGCCCTGCCCGTGGATGCTCGGGTGGAGGTCGTCAATGCGCGACCGGCCTACCTGCGGTCGGTGCCGAACATCAGTGTTGTCGACAATCTGTTGTCCCTGCCGGAGTTCTGAGCCGGCCGGGTGACTGGGTGCCACGGGCGGGGCCGGAGGAAGGGCCGGCCCCGTCCGTGGTGGCTCAGCCAGGTTTCCGATGGGTTGCCATGTTCATCCCCTTTTTCCTCTCCATAGACGGGAGAGGGGAAAGCTGTCCCTACCACCCCAGTGGTAGATGCCCTTCCGGCCCGTCGCCCTACCTCCCAGGCATGGAACACCCGAGAGGGCCGGACTCCGCCTGTCTGGCTGGAGTCGAGCCACGCTGGCGGTGAGCGGGTGCATGCATCGATCCTAGCGGAGCCTCTGGGACAAAGACACGCCCCTCGGATGGATTGATGCGTTTGATATTTGTTACCCGGGTGGGTGCGTCCTCACTCATCGGGTAGGGCCTGCGGGGGGAGAGGCTACTCCTCGGGAGGTATGTCCTGACCTTCCCGTGTGTCGGTACCGTGTATCGAGTTCGGGTCGACACTCCTTCCCGCCGCGTCTGGACTTCGCGGCAGCTCGGTGAGGCATGGTCAGGATTCTTCATTCCGCGGATTGGCAGATGGGGCTTCGGGCAAGACACGTGGCCCAGGTGGCGTCCTCGGTGCGTGATGCGCGGTTGGAGGCGGCTCGCAATGTCATTGAGGCGGCGAACCGCCATCAGGTGGATGCCGTCGTGCTCGCGGGCGACATCTTCGAGGACAATCTGGTCGAGGACCGGCTCGTTCATCAGGTGGTGTCGGTGTTGGAGGGCTCGCGGGCGCCGGTGTTCGTCCTTCCGGGCAACCATGACGCGCTGACGCCTGACGCCGTCTACCACCGGGCCTCCTGGAAGCAGCGGCCCGCTCGGGTCTACATGTTGGATGGTGATGCGCCCGTTCCCATTCCAGGGACGTCGGCGGTGTTGCTGGCCGCCCCGCTTCGACAGAAGAAAGGAATGAAGGACCCGACAGCCTCGTGGCGAGCTCGTGCGAACGTGGATGCCATCCGTGTAGGCGTGGCGCACGGCTCACTTCGCATCGAGGGGAAGCATGCCGCAGACGACTTTCCCATTGGCCTGGATGCCGTGAGCCGGGTCGGGCTCGACTACCTCGCTTTGGGGCACTGGCATGGGCAGTACGTCCACGAGGGGCGCACCGCCTATGCGGGGGCGCATGAGGCGACGAAGTTCGGCGAGGACGGCTCGGGACAGGCCTTGCTCGTGGAGCTCGCGTCGCGAGGCGCGCCGCCCCGACTGACCCCGGTCTCCACCGGCGTGTTGCAGTGGCGCACGGTGGAGCTGGACCTGGGCAAGGATGCGGAGCGGGAGGCCGAGCGCGTCCTGGGGCTCGTGAGGGATACGGCGCAGCCGGCCAGGACGCTGCTGCGGCTTCGCACCATGGGGGTGTCCTCGGAAGCCGCGACGCCGGTGCTGGCGCGGCTCAAGGAGGGGCTTCTGGGCAGGGCGTTCCTGCATGTCGTTGTCGATCGATGCGACATTCAGAAAGCCGAAGTGGAGGGGCTGCTGGCCAAGGCGGCTGCTTCCAGCCCCCTGGTCGCTTCACTCCTGGAGGAGTTGTCCCGGCCCTCGTCTCCTGGACTGGCGGATGTGTCGGAGGCTGGCCGGCTCGCTGCCCGCAGTCTCTTGTCGGAGCTGGTGATGGAGGCGTGGCGATGATTCTGCGCGGACTTCGCGTTCAGCACTTCCGTTGCTTCCGAAATCCCGTGGAGTTGAAGGGATTGGGAGTGGGCATCCATGTCGTCCATGCGCCGAACGAGGCGGGGAAGTCGAGCCTCGTCCTGGCCCTCGCGCGGGCGCTGTTCGACCGGAACTCGACCAAGGACAAGGAGATACAGAACCTGCGTCCGTGGGGGACGACGTTGTCGCCTCGCGTGACGGTCGAGCTGGAGTCAGGAGGGAAGCGCTATCGCCTGGAGAAGGCGTTCCTGGACGATGCCACGAGCCTGCTGGACGAGTGGACGGGGACCCGGTTCGAGCGGCTCGCGGACTCGCAGCGGTCGGATGAAATGGCGCGAGGGTTCCTGCTCTCCCGAGAAGCACAGTCCGGTGCGACGAAGATGGGGCACTGGGGGCTGGCCCGACTGCTCTGGCTGAATCAATCCCCCGAGCGTCATGTGTTGCCGGAAATGGATATGTCCCTGAAGGCGCGGCTCATGGCGGCCGTGGGTGTCGCGGCGATGAGTCAGCAGGAACAGGAGGTGCTGAAGCGGGTGGAGGCCGCCTATCTCGAGTTCTTCACGGAGAAGAAGGGCAAGGCGGCGACGGGCAGCGAGCTGGTGGGGAGGGCGACGCTCGTGGCGTCCATCGAGGAAGAGGTGAAGAGACTTCGTGCAGAGCAGGAGGCGAGTGCGGCGCATGCCCGGGACATGGAGGAGGCGAGGAGCGCTCTGGCTGACCTCGCGGGAGAGCGGGCGGACTTCGAGACGCGACTCACGGCGCTTCAAGCACGTGTCGAGGTGGAGGCGAAGCTGGAGCAGCAGATCGCGCTTCGGGACAAGGATGTGGAGCGCCAGCGTCAGGAGTGGGCGCATCTGGACGGCAAGCAGCGGGAGTTGCTCGCACTCCGCCAGAAAGTGACGCTGCACCAGACTCTCGCGACGAAGACGGAGCCGCTCCTCAAGAAGGCCCAGGATGACATGGGTGGCCGGGAGGAGTCGCAGCGGCAGGCCCGAGATTCTTACCAGGCGCGGCTCGGCGAACAGGAGCAGGCGGAGCAGCGAAAAGAACGCGGACGCCTGCTGGACCAGGCTCGGCAGGTGCTGGTGGAGCAGCAGCGGCTGGACGGACAGCTCAAGCAGGGAGAGCGACTGGAGGTCGCCGTGGAGGGGCTGCGGCGAAAGACAGCGGCGTTGAGGCCGTTGTCCGAGACCGACGTCAAGCGCGTGGAGGATGTCGAGCGCAAGCTGCGACAGGCGCACGACAAGCTGGAGGTGCGGGGAATCGAGGTCGTCTTCAAGCCCGAGGGGGCCCGGAGCATCGAGTGGGAAGCAGAGGGGCGCGTCCAACGCCTCAAGCTGGCGAAGGCCGAAGAGAAGCTGTTCGCGGGCGTGAGCGCGGGCAGTCTGCGCATCCAGGGTGTGGGCGAGGTGAGTGTTCGCACCCAGGCCGAGGAGATTGGGAGTCTCCAGGCGGACGTGGAGAAGTTCCGCAAGGAGCTGGCGCGCCGCCTCCACGAGCATGGCGTCGAGAGCCCACACGGGCTGCGTGCCGAGTGGGAGTCGCAGCGGGTGGTGCTCCAGGAGCAACAGAAGCACGAAGGCGCCCGGACAACGTTCCTGGAGACCGCGGGCGTCGAGAGTATGGAGGAACTCCGGGACAGGCGGCGTGAGCTGGCGGGGAAGGTGGGGACGCTGGCGGGACAGCTCAACCTCTCGGTTCAAGAGCTGGCCACGCACCCGTTTCCGGAGCTCGCGGTGCTCTCCGAGGAGCTGAAGCTCCGCAAGCAGGAGGTGAAGGAGCGGGAGAAGAAGAAGGCCGACGCGGAGGCGGCGTATCGCGAGGCGGAGAAGCAGGTGCGGACGCTCACCCAGGCGCGAGACTCCGCGACGCAGACGGCGCGAGAACTGGAGTTGACGATGAAGGCCCAGCTTCAGGCGCTGGGCATGTCACTGGAGCAGCTCGGGGCCGAGGTCGAGCGAGCTCAGGGCGAGCTGGTGCGTCTGGAGAACATGGTGAAGGGGTTGAGGGCGAAGCTGCCGAGCCCGGAGGAGCGGGCGGCCACGCAGCGTCGGCAGCTCGAGGAGGCGCGTGAGCGAGTCATGGGGGACGAGAAGACGGCCCAGGAGCGAATCACCCGGGCGGAGACGCTGCTGGGGCAGGCGGCGGAGGTGGGGGTGTACTCGCGACTGGGGGAAGCGGAGGAGCGGCTCGTGCTGGCGACGGAGGAGCACCAGCAGATCAAGACCCGGGCCGACGCGGCCGAGCTTCTCCGGAAGCTGGTGCGTGAATGGCGGGAGCGCGTGAATCGGACGTTCGTGACACCGGTCCAGGACGCGGTTCACTCGCGCCTGGAGCACATCCGCGGCGGTGGGCGGAACGAGCAGCTCTCGCTGGCACCCGAGTCCCTCGATGCGGGGATGCGGACTTCCGACGGGGACAAGGCGTTGGCGAGCTACTCGTGGGGGATGCAGGAGCAGACCCTGTTCTGCCTGCGGCTAGCGCCAATGCCGGTCAGTTAGGGCGGGGGCGTTTCACCCACTTCTTGTCGTAGTTGCTCATTTTTATCTTTACGACTCGTGGGTAGCGCCTCTCGCTCCTTCGTTCCGGGAGTAGAAGCAGTCCCAGGT
>NZ_JAKCFA010000036.1 GCF_024198215.1 Myxococcus qinghaiensis | reverse complement strand
CCGCCCCGGCTCGGAGAGATACGACAGGGCCAGCGTCCGGCGAGTCTCCGCGAGCAACTCACGAAACCCCGAGCCCGAGTCCACCAACCGTCGCTGCAGACTCCGCGCGCTCATGTGCAGCCGCTCCGCCACCTTCTCCTGTGAAGGCTCACCCTGAGGTAGCAACTCCAGCAGCACCGCGCGCACCCGGGCCACCACGTCCTGTCCCGCCTGCCGGGCCAGGTGCCGGGTGATGAGCTCGTCATTGATGCGCGCCAGCTCCGGGTTCGCTCCCGGCAGCGTCACCTCGAACGGGGCCCGCTCGTACACCAGCACGTCCGCGTTCGCGCCGAAGGTCACCTTGCACCGGAACAACTTCGCGTAGGGTGTCAGCTCCGCCGGCGCCGGGCGGCGCAGCAGCACCTCGCGCGGTGAAAGCTCCTTGCCGTACACCACCCGGCAGAAGCGCACGAGCAGGTAAGCCACCGCATCCGTCTCCTCCTCGCACAGGTGCGGCCCACCGCCCCCGTCGTAGAGGATGACCTGATAGCAGTCCCCATCTCGGGTGAAGGCCGGCCGGAACGCATCGGAGACCAGCGCCACCGTGTGCACCAATCGCTCGAACGCCTCCCGCAGCGTGCTGGACGCATTGAGCCGGTAGCCCACGGCGTGGAACGTGGTGGGGCTCACCTGCCGCGCCATCTCCAGCCCAATGGCCGGCTCCCCCGAGCGCTCCACCGCCAGTCGCCACAGCCGAGTCATCCCGACCTGCGGATACCGCGCGTTGGCGTCTCCCAAGAGCCCTGGATTCAATCCCGCCTGTACGAACAGCGCATGCGAGTCCACGCCGCGCAGCTCCAGCGTCCGGTGGAGCGCCAGCGCCCAGCTCGTCAACATGGTCGCCGGAGAGCTCATGTTGTCGCCTTTGGTCAAAGGAATTGGCGGAACGGAGCAAGCACCCAAGGCGCGTCCCCCGGTACCTTGTCTTCCTGAGAATCCTGCCATGTCGGAGGTGAGGATGCCTGCTCTCGCCTCGTGTGCCCTCTTTGTGACGCGTCGCATTATGTCTGTCTGTAGACCGCTTCAAGCGTAGCGGTTCAAAGGCTCCACGCTTTTCCACCCCGCTCACATTCCGGCTTCACCCGTCCGTCGGCAGCTGCCCCGCCTCGCCTTGGTCGGCGTGTGCGTCGTCCCCCTCGTCATACCCAGAGGTCTGGCTTTCTCATGACTCCCCCGAGACTCAGAAGCATCCAGAAGTCCGTGCTGGCGGCCCTGTCGCTGCTCGCTGTCATGTCGTCGGCCTTCACGCCGGCGGAAGCGGCGCCGCCCTCCTTCCTCGCCTTCGAGAGCGGTCATGTCCGTCCGCTCGCGCTGTCACCGGATGGCACGCGGCTGTTCGCGGTGAACACGCCGGACAACAGCCTGTCCATCTTCACGGTGGGGGCCACGGGGCTCGCGTTGCAGGCGAAGGTTCCGGTGGGACTGGAGCCCGTCGCGGTGGCGCCGCGAGGCAACAACGAGGTCTGGGTGGTCAACCACCTGTCGGACAGTGTCAGCGTCGTCTCGCTCACGGGCACGCCGCGCGTGGTGCGCACGCTGCTGGTGGGCGACGAGCCGCGCGACCTCGTCTTCGCGGGCACGGGGGGCCGGGCGTTCATCACCACGGCGCACCGGGGACAGCACCGCACGCACTCGTCGATTGCGGCGGTGCCGGGCGCGGGAGACCCGCAGCTCACCACGCCGGGCGTGGGGCGCGCGGACGTCTGGGTCTTCGACCCGGCGAATCTGGGCACGACGTTGGGTGGCACGCCGGTGCGCATCCTCAACCTGTTCGGTGACACGCCTCGGGCGCTGACGGTGAGCCCGGATGGACAGACGGTGTACGCGGCCGTGTTCAAGTCCGGCAACCAGACGACCTCCCTCCTGGAGGAGACGGTGTGTGAGGGCTTCAATCCCTATCTGCCCTGTCTGGTGAATGGCTCCATCTATCCAGGTGGCAGCCCGGGCCCGGCCACCAACCACCAGGGCGTGCGCGCGCCCGAGGTCGCGCTCATCGTGAAGTACAACAACCAGGTCAACCAGTGGCGGGACGAACTGGGGCGCAACTGGAACAACGCGGTGCGCTTCCGGCTGCCGGACCAGGACGTCTTCGCGCTCGACGCGAACACGCTGGGCCAGAAGGCGGCCTATCCCCACGTGGGCACCACGCTGTTCAACATGGTGACCAACCCGGTGACGGGCACGGTGTACGTGTCCAACACGGAGGCGTTCAACCACGTCCGCTTCGAGGGGCCCGGCAACTACGGCGGCACCACGGTGCAGGGCCACCTGGCGGAGACGCGCATCACCGCCATCCTCGGCGGCAGCGTGCTGCCCCGGCACCTGAACAAGCACCTGGACTACACGAAGCTGGCGAACGAGCCCGGGTTCGACCCGGCGGCGAAGGCGCACAGCCTCTCCATGCCGCTGGACATGGTGGTGAGCCGCGATGGCCGCACGCTCTACGTGGCCGCGTACAGCTCCAGCAAGGTGGGCGTGTTCGACACGCAGGCGCTGGAGGCGGACAGCTTCAACCCGAAGGTCGCGAGCGCCGCGTACATCCCGGTGAGTGGCGGCGGGCCCAGCGGCCTGATTCTGGATGAGACGCGCAACCGGCTCTATGTGATGACCCGCTTCGACAACGCGGTGAAGGTCATCGACCTGGCGACGCGCGCGGAGCTGGGCAAGCAGGTGCTGGCCAACCCGGAGCCCGCGTCGGTGGTGCAGGGGCGCCCGGTGCTCTACGACGCCACGACGCTCTCCGCCAACGGCGAGGCCTCGTGCGCGAGCTGCCACATCTTCGGCGACATGGATGACCTCGCGTGGGACCTGGGCAATCCGGACGAGGACGTGACGGTGAACCCGATTCAGGGGCGCCTGTTGGGTGCGGCGGAGCTGCTCAAGCCGCACATCAACGGCTCCGGCAACGTGGAGGACTTCCACCCGATGAAGGGCCCCATGACGACGCAGACGCTGCGCGGCATGGTCAACTCCGGTGCGATGCACTGGCGCGGGGACCGCTCGAATGGCTTCTTCGGCGTGGGGCAGCTGGACCCGAACCTCTCCTTCATGAACTTCATCGTCGCGTTCGAGGGTCTCCTGGGCCGGGCGAGCATGCCCACGGTGGCGGAGATGCAGCGCTTCACCGACTTCCAGTTGCAGGTGCAGTTGCCGCCGAACCCGGTGCGCAACCTGGACAACACGCTGACGGCGGCGCAGCAGCGGGGCCTGAACTTCTACTCGGGCACGCGTCGCTCGGACGGCATTCCGTTTGGAGAGGGGTTGGGCTTCACGTGTGAAGGGTGTCACCGCATCGACGCATCCCAGGGCTTCTTCGGGACGGATGGTCGGGTGAGCTTCGAGAACATCCCCCAGATTGTGAAGATCCCCCACCTGCGCAACCTCTATCAAAAGGTCGGCATGTTCGGGAACGCGACGACGCCCTTCTTCCTGGCGCCGGACAGTGGGTGGCAGGGGGACCAGGTGCGAGGCTTTGGCTTCGTGCATGACGGCGCGGTGGACACCGCGGCGCGGTTCCTGTCGGCCATCGTGTTCATCCCGAGCCTCGGCGTAGGCTTCCCGTTGAACAACCCGGATGCGACGCGGCGGGACGTGGAGCAGCTGTTGCTCGCGTTCGACACGGACCTGGCGCCGATTGTCGGTCAGCAGGTGACGTTGACGAACACCAACTCCGCGAGCGCGGGGCCGCGCGTCGACCTGCTGTTGCAGCGTGCGCGCACGCCGTTCACCTCGAAGGTCCTGGGAGGGGCGGTGACGGAGTGTGATTTGGTGGCGAAGGTGGCGCTGGGGGGCCGCGTGAAGGGCTTCCTCTTCAGCCCGGCCGCGAATGCCTTCACGCCGGATGACGGGGCGACGGCGAACGTGACGGACGCGACGCTGCGCAACTACGCGAAGACGGCGGGCCAGGAGGTGACCTACACCTGTGTGCCGCCGGGCTCGGGCCCGCGCATCGGCCTCAATCGCTAGCAGTCGGAGGGGCTCACCCGCGAGGAGGCATCCCGGCTCCTCGCGGGCCTCGAAAGGGTGACGCACCGTGCGGAAGTCCGCGCACGGGACGTGGATGGGGAGGAACGCCTGACCTCGCCTCGTGAAATCTTTGCGTGAGAAAAGCATCCTGCACGGTGCATGTCTGGGTCATGGCTTTCCTGGAATGCGCCGTGTCATCCTATCCGCTATGCAAGCAAGGCATGTTCATGCGGGGGTGGGGCTCCTGCTGCTGGCGGTGATGGCGGCGGCGTGTGGCTCATCGGGTTCGAAGAATGAGGGGACGCGGGACTCGGGTCCGAGCGCGGTGGAGGACGCCGGAGGGGATGGGGGCGGGCGCGAGGATGGCGGTGGCACCGTCACCGACGGTGGACCGGATGGTGGCGGGCCCGAGGACGCGGGCCCCCCCGAGCCGGATGCCGGCACGCCCGAGGACGCCGGTACGCCTGAGGATGCCGGCACGCCCGAGGATGCAGGGACGACCGAGCCGGATGGCGGCGTGGAGCCGCTGGCCTGTGAGAAGACGCGAGGCGTCTGCTCGGGGGCGCGGCGGGCCTGGGTGGACGGCGCCTATGAGCCGGTGTGCACCGGGCGTTCGTATGGCGCGGACTACGAGGAGGGAGCGGAGACGCGCTGCGACGGACTCGACAACGATTGCGATGGCGTGACGGACCCTCCGAGCTGGTCCCGCGTCACGAGTCTGGAGACGGCGTTCGGGCAGGTCTCCAGTCTCAAGACGGACAGCGGCGTGTTCGTGACCATTGGAGACAACAACAGGGTGCTCATCCTGCGGTTGAACTCGGAGTTGGCCATCCAGGGGACGGCGAGCGTGTCGATGCCGTGGCTTCGGACGGAAGCTCCCGAGGGGACGCTCCAGTCCTCCCAGCTTGTGCGCACGGAAGCCGGCTTCGCGCTGCATTACTCCACCGTGGCGCGCAATCGGGCGGCACCGCTCCGGGCGTACCTGGTTCCGCTCGATGCCCGAGGGGCGCCGACTCCGCTGCCCGAGGGAGGGCTGGTGGAGTACCCGCTCCTCGACAGGGAGTTCGACAGTGGAAGCACCCGTGCGGCGACGTCCGTCGCGGGGGACAAGGTGGTGGTCATCTGGCTCTCGGGTTCCGCGCAGTCCCCGCCGATGCAGGTGATGGGGACGGTGACGGATGCCCAGGGACAGGTGCTCACGGCGCCCAAGTCACTCTTCACGAGCGAGGGGTCCGTCACGCAGAGGCTGGCGAATGTCTTGTGGCTGCGCAACGGGGAGATTCTGGTGGCCATGAGCGACGAGCGGTCGGGGCTCGTGGGCGACACCGTGCGGCTGCGTCGCTTCGATGCCAATCTGGACCCGGTGGGTGCCGAGCGTTCCTTCGAAACCTCCTATGCGTCGATGCCCTTGTTGCTGGACCTGGGCTCCGCGCGCGGTGGGCCGCTGGCGTCGCCCGTGCTGGTGCTGCGAGTGAGCTACGCGCCTGACTGGACCCGCCAGCTTCAGGTGGTCCAGAACCTCTTCGGCGGTGGGTTGCCGGAGAAGTGGGCGGAGGCGCCCACGACAGAGACCATCTGGTATGGCGCCCTCGCGGACGAAGGCGTGCTGCGGTTGGGGTGGCTCGCTCAGTTCAAGGACCCTCAGGCGCCGCCCCCGGGAGGCGATGACTGGCTCGGGTGGAACGGGCGTCTGTGGACGCTGGACGAGGGGCAGGCCGCGGTGGACAGGTCCCCGGACTCTGAATACCTGCCACTGCATCGGTATGCGCAGTGGGTCCTGATGGAGAAGGTCGGGCCCCGCCGCGTGGGAGCCATGTACATGACGACCACGCCGGACGGCAGTTCGCTGGACTCGGTGCGCTACTGCACGCCGTGACGCTCACGTGGCTCCTGTCTGGGGTTTGACGCACAGACAGTGAGTCCCTCCCCGCGAGGTGGTGTTGGCTTTGGATGAGAAGCCTGTGCCATCCTGCGGGGCATGACTCGACAGTGGATTCAGGCGGGATGGGGGCTCCTGCTGCTGGTGGTGGTCGCGGGGTGCCGGTCTGGAGGTTCGAAGGACGAGCCTCGGGACGACGCGGGCCCGACGGTGGAGGACGCGGGTTCGGTGGAGGACGCAGGTCCAGGGACGGACGATGGTGGCTCGGACGCAGGGGTGGATCCGCTGGCCTGCGAGAAGCAGCAGGGCGTCTGCGCGGGTGCGAGGCGTGCGTGGGTGGATGGCGCCTATGAGCAGGAGTGCACCGGGCGCTCCTATGGCACCGCCTACGAAGCCGCCGAGACGCGCTGCGATGGGCTCGACAACGACTGCGATGGCGTGACGGACCCCGAGGTCCGGTCTCGCGTCACGCGTCTGGATGCGCCGTCGTTCGCGTCGAACGCATCGAGCTTCAAGACAGCGCATGGTGTTTTCATGACCGTGGCGAGCCTCGATGAGGTCCGCATCCTGCGGCTGGATTCGGAGCTGGTGCTCCAGGCCACGACTCGCGTGCCGATGCCATGGATGCGGACCGGAGGTACCCCCGAGGCGCTCTATCGCACCCAGCTCGTGCGCACGGTGAATGGACTCGCGCTGTACTACTCCACCTTGGCGCGCAGTATGGGGGCGCCGCTTCGTGCCTATCTCGTTCCACTCGATGACCTGGGCGCACCGATACCGCTGGCCGAGGGTGGACTGGTGGAGTACCCGCTCCTCGACAGGCCGCTCGACCAGGAGTCCACGCGAGTGGCGACTTCTCCCACGGGTGACCGGCTGGCGATTCTCTGGCGCTCGGGTTCCGGGCAGTCCCCGCCGATCGATGTGATGGGGACGGTGACGGATGTCCAGGGACAGGTGCTCACCGCACCCAAGGTGCTCTTCACTCACACGGAGAACTCCCGTCTGGAGTTGGGGAGTGTCATCTGGCTGCGCAATGGGGAGGTCCTCGCCGTCATGGTGGATGTGCGAAATGGGTATCTGGGGGAGGTCGTACGTCTGCGCCGCTTCGACGCGAACCTGGACCCCATCGGCGAGGAACGGTCGTTTGAAACGACTGCGTATTATGCAGCGATGCCCTTGCTGGTGGATCTGGGGGCCGCTCGGGGTGGGCCCTTGGAGTCGCCCGTCCTGGTGATGCGCATGGCTGGCGCACCCGATTGGATTCGCAGGATTCAGGTGGTCCAGAACCTCTTCTCGGGAGGAGTCCCGGAGGACTGGGCTGTGACGCCTCCGCCCCATGTCGCCTGGTTCGGCGCGCTCGCGGATGAAGGTGTGCTGCGACTGGGGTGGCTCTCCTCGTACAAGGATTTCAGCGCGCCGTCGCCGGGGGGAAACATCAACCTCGGGTGGAGTGGCCGTCTGAGTACGCTGGACGAGGGGCACGCTCAGGTGGAGCGGTTCGCGGGGGCAGAACCCCTGTCACTGCACGGCTATTCGCAGTGGGTCCTGCTGGAGAAGCTTGAGCCCCGGCGCATGGGGACCCTGTACATGACCGCCACCACGGACGGCACCTTCCTGGATGCCGTGCGCTACTGCACGCCGTGAAGCTCACGGGGCTCCTGCCTGGGTTCGTCACACAGACAGTGAGCCCATCCCCACGAGGTAGTGTTGGCTTTGGGTGAGAGGCCTGTGCCACCCTGCGGGACATGACTCGACAGTGGATTCAGGCGGGATGGGGGCTCCTGCTGCTGGTGATGGTCGCGGGGTGCGAGTCCTCGGGCACGAAGGACGAGCCTCGGGACGACGCGGGCCCGGCGGTGGAGGACGCGGGTTCGGGGGAGGACGCAGGTCCAGGGACGGACGATGGTGGCTCGGATGCAGGGGTGGAGCCGCTGGCCTGTGAGAAGCAACAGGGCGTCTGCGCGGGAGCGAGGCGGGCGTGGGTGGACGGGGCCTACGAACCAGAGTGCACGGCGCGTTCGTATGGCGCCGACTACGAAGCGGCGGAGACGCGCTGTGACGGACTCGACAACGACTGCGATGGCGTGACGGACCCTCCGAGCTGGTCCCGCGTCACGAGCCTGGAGACGGCGTACGGGCGCTTCTCCAGTCTCAAGACGGACAGCGGCGTGTTCGTGAGCATTGGAGACGGCAACAGGGTCCTCATCCTGCGATTGAGCTCGGAGTTGTCCATCCAGGGGACGGCGAGCGTGTCGATGCCGTGGATTCGGACGGGAGCGACTGAGGGGAGCCTGCTGACGGCAAAGCTTCTACGCATGGGGGACAGGCTCGCACTGCACTACTCCACCACCTCGCGTTCTTCAGATGCGCCACTTCGGGCCTATCTTGTCCCGCTCGACAATCAGGGTGCACCCATCCCGGAGCCCGAAGAGGGCCTGGTGGAACACCTGCTCTTCGACAGGCCGCTCGAACGAGGAGGGACCCAGGTCGCGGCTTCCTCGATGGGCGACCGGTTGTTGGTGACTTGGAACTCGGGGACCGAACGGTCACCGCCAAGGCAGGTCATGGGGATGGTGACGGACGCTCAGGGGCAGGTGGTCACCGCGCCGAAGGTGTTGTTCTCGAGCGCGACAGACTCCGTGCCGTATTCCTCGAATGCCCTCTGGTTGCGCAATGGAGAAGTCCTCGCGGTCATCCGTGACGAGAAGTCGCACGGGTTCAGCTTCACCGTGCGATTGCGCCGCTTCGATGCGAACCTGGATCCGGTGGATGGCGAGCGGTCCTTCGATACGACGAATGAACCCATCCCGCGCCTGGTGGACCTGGGGGCCACTCGTGGTGGGCCGCTGGAGTCGCCTGTCCTGGTGATGCGTGCGAGCAGCGCCCCGGATTGGATCAACAAGCTTCAAGTGGTCCAGAATCTCTTCAACGGAGGGCAGCCCGAGACGTGGGCGGAGGCGCCCACGAACGAGATTCTCTGGTACAGCGCACTCGCGGACGAAGGCGTGCTGCGGCTGGGGTGGCTCTCCGTGTTCAAGGATCATCAGGCACCGCCGCCGGGTGGCGATGACTGGCTCGGGTGGAATGGACGCCTGTGGACGCTGGACGAGGGGCAGGCCGCGGTGGACAGGTCTCCGGACTCCGAAGCCCTGCCACTGCACCGGTATGCCCAGTGGGTCCTGCTGGAGAAGCTGGAGCCCCGGCGCATGGGCGCGCTCTACATGACGACCACGCCCGACGGCAGCTCCCTGGACGCCGTGCGCTACTGCACGCCGTGAAGCGCTTCAGCTCCCGGCGGTGCGTCCGCGCTGGGAGCGGCGTCGGAGGTAGTTGTTGAGGAAGGCCTTCACCGCGGGGTGCTGGGACTCGCGGAAGGCGTCGGGGGGGCCGTACTCGACGACGCGGCCCTCGTGCATCAGCGCCAGGTGGTCCGCCATGCCGAAGGCGGACGCGACGTCGGGCGTAATCACCAGCGACGTGGCGCCGAGCTGCTGCTTGCCGGTGAAGATGATTTCGTTGACGGAGGCCGTGGTGAGCGGGTCCAGGCCGGCCGTGGGGTCGTCGTAGAGGAGGATTTTCGGTTGGAGGATGGCGGCGCGCGCGAAGCCCACGCGCTTCTGCATGCCGCCGGACAGCTCGCCCGGGAAGCGCGTCGTCGCGTGGGACAGCCCCACGCTGGCGAGCGTCTTGTCCACCGTCTGGCGAATCTCCTCCTCGGACATCCGGGTGCGCTGGCGCAGCGGGAACGCCACGTTGTCGTAGACGTTGAGCGAGTCGAACAGGGCGTTGGCCTGGAACAGGATGCCCTGCTGACGGCGCATCTGGTCCAGCGCCTTCTCGCTCAGCTCGGACACCTCTTCGCCGTTGACCTTCACCGAGCCGCTGTCCGGCTTCATCAGCCCCATGACGTGCTTCATCAGCACGGACTTGCCGGAGCCGGACACGCCCATCAGCACGCAGGTGGTGCCCTCGGGCACGACGAGGTTCGCCCCGCGCAGCGCCGCGTTGTCGCCGAAGGACTTGTGGAGGTCCTTCACCTCGATGACCAGCTTCGCCGCCGCCTGACTGCCCGATTCACTCATCGCTCCTCACCATAGTGCGAGCCCCTCCACTCCGCCCCTCCCAAGACGCACGCCCACGCTGTCCCACCACCAGGCGGCACCTCGTCCCCCTGCCCGGCGCCCCGGCGAAATCACCACCCAGCCTGGATTGATGCAGCCTCCTGGTGGGCCCTCGCCGCTTCCCCGCGGTCGAGCGCTCGAAAGATGACGTCCCGTTCACCAAGGCATGCGCTATCTCGTTTTCCTGGTTAAGAGGACTTTGGGGCCGAGCCAGGCTCGGGCCCCGAACCCCTCACCCCCGAGCACAATGAAAACCAAGAATCTGGGTGTCGTCGCCGGTGCCACGTTGTTGGCGTTTGGGCTGGTCGCCGAAGCGGCGTCCCTCTTCAGCAACACGGGCACGTTGTCTGGCTGGAACTCCATCAATCGGGAGCACCGAGGTTCGGTGAACGAGGTGACGAACGTCACCTACGAAGGACCGACGGCCCTGAAGATGATGCAGACCTACGACCCGGCGTACAGCGGCCGGTACCACTCGGAGGTGATGCGCAGCAATGTGTACCGGAGAGGGGACACGGGCTTCTACGGCTTCGCGTTCCGGTTGCAGGCGGATTGGCAGTTCCAGCCGCAGTCGTACAACATCGCGCAGTTCATCGCGGACTTCTCCGACACGGGCTGTGACGACTACATGCCGTCGACGATGGTGTGGATTTCGGGCAACCAGCTCTTCACGCGGGTGAAGCAGGGGACCATCTGCAGTCAGAAGACGGTGACGTTCGGCAATCTGGCCACGGTGACGGCGGGGGAGTGGCACAAGATTGTGATTCAGGCGAAGTGGGCCACGGACGGGACGGGCTTCTTCAAGCTGTGGTTCGACGGGACGAAGGTCCTGGAGCAGTACAACCTGAACACGACCATCGCGGACGACCGCTACTTCCAGTTCCGCGTCGGCCTGTATGCCAATGGCTGGTACGACAACGGGTACATGCAGGGCAGCCAGGGGACGCGGAGCATCTGGTTCGACGAGATTGGCGTGGGCACGACCTTCGCCGACGCCGACCCCGCGCAGTGGTAGTCAGCGACTGAGCGAGCCCCGTGACTCGTGGTCGGAGTCACGGGGGGCTTCAAAGCGGACAGCCAGGGTCCAGGCCGTCCACCGCTCAGGACGTCGTGCTCGCGCAGCGGTCGATGATTGCGCGCAGCTGCGCCTGCACCCCGGTGAGCGCGCTGCGCAGTCGCGCATGTCGCAGTGAGCCGGCGAGCGCGTTGGACAGCGCCTGCAGCACCGAACTCTCGGCCGTGGGCCACGCGCGCTCCGTCCGACAGTCGTCGAAGCCCACGAACCCCCACCACTCGCCGCCCAGCGTGATGGGACACACCAGCAGCGAGCGGATGTCCTGGCTCTCCAGCAGCTCCCTCGCGGGCGACGCGAAGTCGCGCGGACTTCCCTTCACCACCTGCCCAGACGACAGCGGCTGCACCCACGACGGAAGCACCTCGTCGTACGGCACGTTCTGCAACTCGGGGTTGTCGAGCTGCGCGGAGGCACACGCCGCGTTCCACTCGTAGCGCTGACTGCACAAGAGCGTCCCGTCGGCGCCCCTGCTGTTCTCGAAAACATAGACACGGTCGACATCGAGCGCGGCGCCCACCTGTCCCAGCGCCTCCGAGACATTCCCGGGCTCGAAGCCCTTGTCCAACAACAACCGCGAGACATCCATGAGGGCGGCGTACGCCTGCGAGGCCATGAAGGAGAACTCCAGAGGGGGGACGGGCCTGTCGCGCCGGGGGAAGCGCGAGAAGGAAAGCGTCTCATGGCACCGCACCCTCGGGTCAAGCCATGCTCCTGGACGCACCTGTTCCACACCCTCCGTTGCTTTCGAGCCGCCCCACTGTCTCCCCAAGGAAACCATGCCCCTTCATCCCCGCACCTCCTCCCTGACGTGGGTCCGCGCATTGGCCGGAATCCTGTCACTCACCGCCTGCGGCCCCTCGCCCACGCCCACCGAGCCCACCGACACCACCGCGTCAACGGCGCTCGTCCCCCTCCAGGGAGACACCTCCTGTGCCTGGGGAAGCCCGGACTGCAACCTCTGCGTCCCCGATGTCCCCGCGCGCTTCAATGAGCTCAGGGACCACGGCGAGGTGCTCGGCTTCCGCCCCGGCCCGTTC
Source organism: Myxococcus qinghaiensis (assembly GCF_024198215.1). Taxonomy (GTDB): domain Bacteria; phylum Myxococcota; class Myxococcia; order Myxococcales; family Myxococcaceae; genus Myxococcus; species Myxococcus qinghaiensis. The sequence continues at coordinate 75,738 of NZ_JAKCFA010000036.1, read as the reverse complement.
AACTTCAACGTCGCCTATCCCGGTGACAATCACTGGCAGGGGATTCAACGCCTGTCACTCGGCTCCGGGCGCTACCTCGTGGTGTCCAAGCGGGACGGCAATGACAACGGCAACGTGGGCCACGTGGTGCACCTGCCCTCGCGCAACGGCGAGGGACTCCGCTTTCGCTCCAACCGGCTGTCCCCCTCCATCTCCCAGCCCGAGGACACCGCCCCACCCATCGACGACCGCGCGGTGACAGCGCTCCCCCTCGTCGACGGCTACGCCCACGGCGGTGGCATGCAGGCCGTGGGCAACATCGTCGCGCTCCCCATGGAGCAGGGCTCCGGCCCCGGACGCATCGCCCTGTATGACTTCAACCAGGGCCTGTCCCCCGAGCCCTTCGCCTTCATCGACGGTGCCTCCGCGAACGCGGGCACCGCGTCCCTCACGCGCCTGTCGGACAGGCGCTACCTGCTGCTCCTCGGCCAGTACGACGCGAAGGTGCTCGAGGTCTTCCTCTCCACCACCACCGACCTCCGCTCACCGATGAACGCGTGGACGCGCGTGGACCAGTGGGCCCGCGAGGAAATCCCCTCCGATACCTGGGGCCCCTTCCAGAACCTCAACTTCGTCACCGACTGCCAGAACGGTCAGCTCTACCTGGTGGGCACGCTGCTCGGCGGACTGCGCTGGGGCCCCGTCAGCGACGACCATGCCCACCTCTACCGCGTCAGCCTGGACGGCCACCTGCGCCTGGAGCACGTCGCCGCGAAACACCTGTACTGCAGCAACGACGGCGCGCGGCAGTGCAACCTCGACGCGGCCGGCGGCGTCTTCGTGGGCGCGGATCGCAAGCTCATCCTCTACGCCACCGAGCACGCCGATGACGGGCCCTCGGGCTCCGTGAAGATGGTGGAGTTCCGCAACATCTGGGCGAACGACGGTTGCGGCACCCACCTCGCGAGCGCCTTCGTCGATTTCTACGACGACTCCGACTTCAGCGACCGGGGTTTCATCTTCGATTTCGCCGACCGGGGCGCGAAGAACTGGGCCCGCTTCCAGGACATCGACGGGCTCAACGACAAGGTCTCCGCCGTGCGCTGGTGCCTCCCGCCCGGACACCGCGTGCGGCTCCACGCCGACTCGAACTACAGCGGCAAGACTCAGGACCTCATCGGCGATGGTTCACTCAGAGAAGTGAATCTCAATTCCTGGGGATTCGGAGACAAGGTCTCCTCGGCGCGCTGGCTCGCGGACTGAAACATTCAGACACATGGCTCCAGGGGGGGTGGGGTGGAAATCAACCGGTAACTTCCTGGTACACTGTGGCGATAACTCTTTAGCCACCTCGTACGGAGTCCTGAGACCCATGAGCATTCGCCGCACTGATGGTTCGAAGCCGACGGTCCTCCCCACCATTTCCGCTGAGGCTCAGCCGAAGAACACCGCGAAGACCCCGACGGCTCCGAACGTCATCAAGGACGGCTTCGGTCCCGCGGCGAAGACCACCGACCTGGCGCGCGCCGAGCAGACGCTGAAGCCGCTGCCGGCGCCCGTGGGCCGCCTGTCGCTGGAGAGCAAGGAGGCGCAGTCCGCCATCCAGACCTCGCTGGAGCACCTCACCCCCGCCTCCAGCAAGCCCGCGACGCAGGGCCTGCGCGGCGGCATCCAGTACCCGGCCTTCGTCCCGAAGAACGTGGAGCGCGACGAGCTGGGGATGACGCACGTGCGCCTGGACCGGCAGCACGAGGGCGTGAAGGTCTACGCCGAGCAGGTGGTGTCCCACCTGGGCAAGGACGGCAAGGTCAGCAGCGTCACCGGTGACCAGTCCACGATTCCCGCCGGCCTGGGCACGCAGAAGCCCCAGCTGTCGCATGCGCAGGTGCTGGACATCGCGCTGAAGGACTTCGCGGGCAAGCCGGACCGCCAGCCGAACTCCGAGCGGGTCATCTACAAGGACCCGTCCGGCGAGTACCGCTCCGCCTACCGCGTCGAGGTCGCCAATGTGAACGGCACCGACAACCCGCGCCGGATGAACTACCTGGTCGACGCGAACAGCGGGAAGATCTACGAGAAGTTCAACACCATCGACGGCTTCAAGAACTGCCCCTGCGCCACGCACGGCACGGGTGACACCGCCGCCGCGAAGGGCACGAGCACCAAGGCCGCCGCCGCCACGCCCGCGGACGTGAAGGTCTCCACCACGCCGAACGCGGCCATCAAGGACAACGCCACCGTCACCTCCAAGGTGAAGGTGGCCGACGACGTCACCGTCGACAAGCTCAAGCTGTCGCTGAACATCAGCCACACGTACAAGGGCGACCTGTCCGTCACGCTGACGAGCCCCTCCGGCAAGAGCGCGGTGGTGCACAACCGCACCGGCGGCAGCACGGACAACGTGAAGGGCGACTTCGACCTGAGCGCCTTCGCCGGCGAGAAGGCCAAGGGCGAGTGGACGCTGACGGTGAAGGACAACGCCAAGGGCGACAGCGGCAAGCTCAACAGCTGGGGCCTGGCGATTTCGCCCAAGGCCACCCAGCCTCCCACCGAGCCCCCGAAGCCGCCCGTCCCCGGTGGCACCGCGGATGACACCTCGCTCTACAGCGGCAAGGTGGACCTGAAGACGAAGCAGGGCTCGGACGGCACCTTCACCCTGGAGGACAACACCCGCGGCAAGGGCATCTCCACCTACGACGCGAAGAACCAGGAAGAGGCGAGCGGCACCACGCCCTTCAAGGACGACAACAACGTCTGGGGCGAGGCGACGGACCCGAAGCGCAACCAGGCCGCCGTGGACGCGCACTACGGCGCGGCGATGACGTACGACTTCCTCAAGGACGTGCTCGGCCGCGACTCCATCGACGGCAAGGGCGAGAAGCTCGTCAACTACGTGCACGTGAGCGAGAACTACGTCAACGCGTACTGGGACGGCGAGAAGATGTCCTACGGCGACGGCGACGGCGTGGACTCCGGTCCGCTCACCGCGCTGGATATCGCGGGCCATGAAATCGCCCACGGCCTCACCGAGCGCACCGCCGGTCTGGTCTACCGCGGCGAGTCCGGTGGTCTGAACGAGGCCATGAGCGACATCATGGGCGCGGGCGTGGAGTGGTACGCGTCCACGAAGAACCCCGAGGTGAAGTTCAACTGGACGATTGGCGAGACGGCCTGGACGCCGACGAACGGCGACCCCAACGACGGCCTTCGCTACATGAACGACCCCACGAAGGACGGGTACTCCATCGACAACTACAAGGACTACCCGAAGCAGACGGAGGTGCACGGCTCCAGCGGTATCGCCAACAACGCCTTCTACCTGCTGGCCAACGGCGGGACGAACCGCACGTCCAAGCTCGAGGTGAAGGACGGCGTCGGCATGGACAAGGGCCTGAAGATCTACTACCGCGCCCTGGCCCACTACATGACGCCGAGCACCACGTTCGCCCAGGCCCGCACCGCCACCATCCAGGCGGCCACGGACCTCTACGGCGCGGACTCCACCGAGGTGGCGAAGGTGAAGGAGAGCTGGACCGCCGTCGGTGTGAAGTAGTCCAGACGTTCAGGGCCCGGGCGCGACTTTGACTTCGCGCCCGGGGGACTGACGCCGCGGCGGCGACGGGAGGGGCGCCGCCGCGCCGGTCCGTTTCAAGGGGCTACACGGGGCCGTGGGTCACAGCCTGCACAGCGTTCCGGCCGTCGTGTTGCCGTTGCAGCCGCCGAAGTAATGGTCGGGGGTGTTGGTCTGGTAGCCGCAGTGGGTCCAGGTGCACTGGTTGCCCAGGGCATCTGTCCCGGTCGGCGTGCACAGGCGCATGGGCTGGTTCGCCGTGCAGGCCGTTCCGGACGTGGTCGACACCGCGCAGGCGGACGAGCCCGTGCCCAGATACCGCAGGTTGTCGCTGGTCCAGTAGTTGTACCGGGGGGCCGCGGCGCCGTGCTGGCTGGTCCAGGTGCTCGCGGCGCTCGCCGTCCAGCCCGGGGCGCACAGTTGATTGCGGTTGGGCCACGTCACCACACCCGAGCAGCCCACGAGGCTGTTGGTGAAGACCTGCTCGACGGAGCCATCGGCGCAGCCCCGCGTCGGCACGCAGAGCGCACCCGCCGTGGGGTTGCCCGCGCAGCCGCCGAAGTACTGGTTGGGCGGGGGCAGCGCGCCGTACCCGCAGTTGACCCAGTTGCACGTGTTGCCTTCGGCGTCGGTGCCCGTGGACCGGCACACGCGCATCGGCTGCCCCGCGGCGCACGCGGTCCCCACCGTCGTGCTCACGTAGCACGACGCCGCCGAGCCGGTGTACCGGAGGTCGTCGTTGGTCCAGTAGTGGTGCGTGGGCACGTTCCCGCCGCGGAGGCCGACCCACTCGGCGGCGGTGGCCACCCGGTACCCGGAGGCGCACAGCGCGGCGCGCCCCGCCCACGTCATGCTCCCGGCGCATCCCACCATGCCGTTGGAGAACGTCTGCTCGATGGAACCATCCGCGCATCCCCGGGGAACGCAGAGCGTGCCCGCGGTGGCGTTGCCGGCACAGCCTCCGAAGAACCGGTTGGGGCTGTTCGCCAGCAGGCCGCACCCGGTCCAGTTGCAGGTGTTGCCTTCCGCGTCGGTGCCGGCGGCTGTGCACACGCGCATGGGCTGACCCGCGGGACAGGCGGTGCCCGTCACGTATGCGACGCTACAGGTCCCCGACACGCCGCTGTAGCGCAGGTCATCGTTGGTCCAGTAGTTGTGCGCGGGCGCGAGTCCATTGAACAGCGTGTCCCACTCGCGCGCGCTCGCGGGGCGGAAGCCTGGCGCGCAGAGCGAGGCGCGGCTGCCCCAGGAGACCCTGCCCGCGCATCCCGCCATGCCCCCCGAGAAGATCTGCTCCATGGTTCCGTCGGCGCACGGAACACCGGGAACCAGCGGTGACTCCTGGGACGACTCTTCTAGAGACACGAGCTCCCCGGCCTCTTCTTCCGCTTCGATGGGCACGTTGCATGCCGTCATCCACAGCAGAGACCCCAGGGTCAGCCCCTTCACGAACACTCTGAATCCGACGCACTTCATAGACAGCCACTCCGCTGCGATTCATCCGCTGAATGCGGCGCCGGCAGACTCGCTTCCCCTGTTCCTGTATCACCAGCGCCCCCGAACAAGGGGTGTCCGGGGGGCGACGGCGCGAAGGGCCTGTGTTTCATTATGGGCGGGGCCGTTGGCTCCGGGGTCGAGCCTCAGGCCCTCGCCGTGCGGGGTGGTCTGCGGGTTCGTGTTGAAGATGCCCACGGCGACACCGAGCCTCGGTCCATCCATGGCGATGCAGACGACGTGGCGGCGAAGGGGGAGGCGCCGCCGCGCCGGTCCGTTTCAACGCGGGGTGCGCTGGCTCACCCTTCCTTGGGCGGGCAGGTGATAGGGCACGACTGGCTCAAGTTCAGGCACAGGCCACCGCAGCAGTTGGAGTTCCATCTGCAGCCCGACTCCCCGTTGCAGGTGGTCGAGGTCGTCCCGGAGCATGCCGCGGGCTGGCATTGGTTCAGCGTACAGGTTCCGCTCGTGCAGGTTCCGCAGTTGTCGACCACGCGCCGGACGCCGCAGTTGTCTGCGTCCGCCTTCTGGCCACAGTTGGCGTTGACCCGCGTGCAGAAGGCCGCGTCGGATTCGGCGACACAGGCGGTGCGCTCGAGCGCGACCTGGGCCGTCAGGGACGCGTCCGGTCCCTCCGCCGCGACGACGAGCGTGCCCGTGAAGGTGTTGCCGCTCAGGGTTCCGGAGACGGTGTCCCCTCCGCTCGTCCATTGCGCCGAGGTGCCTGTTCGAGTGCCTGTCAGGGTCCCCGTCTTGATGAACTGATTCCGGCTGGGCTCCAGGTCGAAGGCGATCCCTGACAGCTGCCCGTTGTTGTCGGTGATTTCATAGCGAATCGACGCGGACGTGGAGCCGGTGATGGCCATGGTGCCGACCCAGATGCCTGTGAGGCTGTCGGTGAGAGGAGCCTGTGCCGTGGCGGCCGGTGCAGGTGGATTCGAAGAGGGTTGAGGCCGCTCGGAACAGCCGTAAGCCAGAGCGGTCACGAAGCAGGTGATGAGAAGTGTGGGTGCGTGGAAGTTCATGAGGAGCCCCGGGAAGGAGGGAGGGCTGGACGCGAGCGCGAAGACTCAGAGGCAGCAAATCCCATTCCCTAACTGTACTGGGGCGCCGGGTCCTTGGGGGAATAATCACATGCACACACATGAATGGCCCCGTTCGGGAAGCTCGTGTCTCCAGGCCTCCAGTCGACGAAACAGCCGGGAGTTTCCTCCCGGCGCGGAATATCAGAGGGTGAGACCTTCCAGCCGCCGGCTTCCCTTTGCACCGACGTCACGGATGTCTGTTTGTGTCGTCGTCCGTGAGTCTTGAAGACCTACAGCTTGCTCGGGTCGTCGACGCGGTAGTGCGACAGCCAGTAGTCGTCGGCGAAGCCCGGCAGGTCGATGTTGATTTTCTGCATGTGGATTTGTCCCCGGGCGCCGATGCGCTGGTCCGCGTCCAAATCCCACAGGTCCAGGCCCTCGAACTCGTCCGCGGAGCCATAGGGCACGTAGTAATACGTCTGCACGTAGCCGTTCACCACGTCGACCATGTAGATGCCGGATGTCTGTCCGCCGCCGCCCACGCTGATGTACAGGTTGCCGCGCGCGGAAATCTTGCCGCCCTGAATCCACGCACCCACCGGAATGCTGCTCGACAGCGTCAGCGTGCGCTTGTGGGTGACGGTGACGGTGTTGCCCGAAAGGGCAATCGAGTAGGCGCGCAGCGAGGTCGCCCCGAAGGCGTTCGTCGCCGCATAGAACAGGCCGTCACGCGGGTTGTGCGCGAGGAACGCCACGCCGCCGGACCAGTTCGGCAGCGACGCGTAGCCGATGTACTGCATGTTCGTGTTGAAGACGCCCACGGCGCCGCCCTGGCTCGGTCCATCCATGGCGATGTAGAGGTAGCCATTGACGTGCACCAGGTCGCCGTAGTGCCGGAAGCCCGCGTTGTACCAGGGGGATGGCATGAAGTAGTACTCGGGCGGGTTCTCGTTGAGGGCCGTCATCGGCTGCTTGGCGATGAGTCCGTTCGTGGCCTCGTCCTTCCAGAAGTTGGTGCTGTTTCGCGTCTGGAACCAGTGCGTGTAGTTGTGGGTGATGCCCTGGAGGTTGTCGGAGAAGTTCGAGTAGCTGCGGTCGGCCGGGAAGTCCGTCGCGCTGGCGATGATGTTGGGGATGGCGTAGCGGGAGCGCGCCACGAAGAGCGCGTTGGCCGTCGCGTCCAGGCCGGAGCGGTACTGCGCCGCGCCCACGCCCCACACGCACGTCCACCACCACTTGGGCAGCGTGGCCGTCTGCAGGCGCTGCCACGCGCCGCTCGCCCACTTGTCCATCCACAGGGAGCCCGTGGCCTCACCCGTCGTCGCACAGGCCTGGTAGTACTTCTGCACGGGCCCCCAGCCGGTGTGCGCCCAGCTGTAGACATTCAGGGGGCACCAGAGTTCGTCGTACTCGGTGTTGAGGCCCTGGCAGAAGTTGGCGGACCACCACGCGGTGTCCGGCACCGCCTGCTGGCTCACGCCGTTCCCCGAGGGAGGCGGGGACATCTGCGCGGTGCCCTCGGGGGCCCTCGCCTCGCGCACGGACGTCTGCGCCAGGGCGGACGGCACGCGGCCGGCGGCCTCCACCAGCGCGGCGGGCGGCTCCTCGCCCCCTGACAGCTTGCGGTAGATGTCCGGGATGGGCATGCCGTCGAAGGCGGACGCGTCCGGCATCGGCGTGCCCCGCGGGCCCTTCACCACCGTGACGATGCCGTAGTCAGGCACCTCGTAGAACGTCACCGACTGGCCGTCCGACAGCTTCACGCTGGCCAGCCGCGTGCCCGGGTCGCTCTCCTGCTCCAGCTCCTCGTCCGTCTCCGGGCCACCACACGCCGCCAGCACTCCCACACAGCACAGCAGCCTGAACATCCGTCGCACGGTTGCAGCCTCCTGATGATTTTCCAGGAGAACGCCCCTCGCGAGTTTGCTTCGGTGACCTTCGCTCGGGGACTTTCACGCGAGCCCACCCGGGATGGTGCTTCCCGCCCCCCGTGGCGCCACACCCGGCGCGTCCTTCCTAAGTCAGACGCAAAGCGTCAATAGTAGCAAATCAAGTTAATCATGAAAGTCACGATTGTGAAAATTCTCTGTCACGGGGGGTTCGTGACGGTGTGACAGGACATGGGGAGAGCTACGTGATGCGAAACATCCGTCGATATGACGTGGTGCTGGTGGGCGGAGGCGTGACGGGGTTGATGGCGAGCCACAAGCTGGCGCGGCTCGGCCTGCGGTTGTTGTTGTTGGAGAAGCAGCCGACGTTGGCCAGTGGCCCGTCGACGCGGAACGAGGGTTGGCTGCATCGGGGCAGCTATCACGCCGGCTCCGTGAAGGACCGGCAGGCGGCCATCCAGGTGGCGCGGCGGTGCATCTACGGGCACGAGCAGATTCGCGCCTTCGCGCCGGAGGCGGTGGAGGACGCGGACCGGCCTCCGCTCGTGCTGGTTCGGGACGCGGACCGGCTCCAGGAGCTCGTCTCGCGCTGGGAGGAGGCGGGCGTCATCCACCGTCCGTTGACGCAGGCGCAGGCAAAGGCGCGCTTCCCGTCGGCGGACCTGTCTCGCGCGTCCGCCGTGTTCGAAGTGGCGGACGTCAGCATCAACACGCGGATGCTGTATCGCAAGCTGTACACGTCCGCGCAGCAGGGCGGAGCGGAGGTCCTCACGGGCTCGCGGCTGGAGCGCGTCAGCGGCTCGGAGGCCACGGTCATCACCGCCGACGGGGAGTCGCTCCAGATTGAATCGCGGCTGTTCGTCTATTCGACGGGCTTCGGGGCGCGGGACTTGTTCCGCCAGTTCTTCGGGTTGGAGCTGCCCATCCGCTACTGGAAGAGCCACCTGGTGGTGGTGCCGCGCCTGGGCGGGCACGGGCTGTTCTACGTGGACCCGCACGAGGCGGCGATGATGCACCACGGTGACTACAGCGTCGTGGGGCTCAACGAGGACGCGCTCCTGTGCGCCAATCCCGACTACAACGTCGTGCCCGAGCGGGCGGACAACCTCCACCGCGCGCTGGAGCGGCTGGTGCCGGGCTGGCGCAACGCGGGGCCTCACAGCGACGTGGCCTGCACCAAGGTGGACTTCGCGCCCGACGCGGGCTCCGCGCGCTCGCTCAACATCGCCATCCACGAGCCGGTGCCCGGCCACATCTGCATCCTCCCTGGGAAGATGACGGAGGCGCCGTTCCTCACGGACGTGCTGACGGCGCGGCTCTATGAGCGACTGGAGGATGGGCTCATCGCGCAGCGGCCGTGTGACGTGCTGCACGCGAGCCTCACGTCCCTCGTGCGGGAGGCCACCCATGCGGCTTGACCTGCTCGCGGCCCTGGATGCGCCCCGGCGCTCGGCGGGCCTGCTCACCGTGGAGGAGGTCCTCGCGCTCGCGGACTCCGGCAACGTCATCTATGACCCGTTCTCCGTGCTCATCTCGCGGCACCTGCGCATCGGCGAGGGCAATGTCATCCATCCGTGTGTTACGCTCACCTGTGCGCCCACGGCGGAGTTCCAGCTGGGCAGTCGGAACATCCTCCACACCGGCACGTTGCTGGCGGCGGAGACGGGCAGCATCGTCGTCGGTGACGGCAACCAGTTCGGAGAGGGCGGCTTCACCGCGAAGGCGAACCGCGCCGGTGCGCGCATCACCGTGGGCGACGGGGGACGGTATCTGGGCGGGGCGTCCGTGTTCGGAGAGAGCGTGCTTGGCTCCGGGACGCAGGTGCTCGGGGCCATCACCGTGGACAGCTGTCAGCTCGCGGCGGGAGCGGCCTTCAGCGACCCGGACCCGGACCTGCGCGCGGCGGTGCTGAAGGGCTCGGGCACGGCGCGGGGCCTTGTGCTGGGCGTGGGGCAGGTCATCCTGGGCAACGGCGGCTTCCGCGCCGAGGACGTGAAGCCGCAGGCGTTCTATCACCCCAAGGTGAAGTCATGAGCGGCGCGAGGCCCGTGGAGCTGGGGCTTGGACTGCTCTCGCTCGGGCGCACGTGGGGCTACCGCTCCGAGCCGCCTCCGTCGGAGGCCGATGGGCGACGGCTGCTCGACACCGCGCTGGAGTTGGGCGTGCGCTGCTTCGACACCGCGCCCGCGTATGGCTCCAGCGAGCAGCGCTTCGGTGCGTTCCTGTCGGGGCTCGGCTCCGCGCGGAGCTCCGTCTTCGTGGCCACCAAGCTGGGGGAACATTGGGATGCGGAGCGGCAGACGTCCTTCACGGACCACTCGCCCGACGCGCTACGGCGGAGCCTGGACGAGAGCGTGCGGCTGCTCGGGCACATCGACCTGCTCCAGGTGCACAAGGCGACGGCCGCCAACGTGGGCTCGCCCGACGTGCTGCGCGTGCTCGAGTACGCGGGGACGCTTGGCATCTCCCGCGTGGGAGCCAGTGTGAGTGATGGGGCTGGCGCCGAGGCGGCCTGTGCCGCGGGCGTCTATTCCTTCCTCCAGTTTCCGTACAACCTGCTCCACCGGGCGCTGGAGCCGGCCTTCGAACTGGCGGCGCGACATGGGCTGCGGGTCCTGGTCAACCGGCCCTTCGCCATGGGCCAGTTGCTCCAGGAGGAGGGGAGGGACACGCGGCTGTCCATGCGCGAGTCATTGACACACATCCTCCAGCAGCGCTTCTCCGGCTACGTGCTGACGGGTACGAAGTCTCCGGAGCACCTGCGGCAGACGCTGGACGCCTTCCGCTCGCTCGAAGGCTGACGGGAAGACTCTCTCGCCGGCGGGGCCTCGTCGTGGCTCCGCCGTGCTCCTGACCTGGGGTCCGCGAAGCCGTGGCCCCGGGCGGGCACCTCTTTGCCTCGAAGACCTCAACCATGTGGATTGCGTATGGCCTGGGCGCGGGCGTGATGCTCGGCCTCTACGATGTCTGGACGAAGAAGGCGATGACGGGCAACAGCGTCATCCCCGTCGTGATGTGGTCCTCTCTCTTCGGCGCGCTGTGCTGGGTGCCGGTGTTGATTCCGGGCGCGCTGCCCATCCACGTCGAGCCGTTCGGCCTGACATGGCAGGAACAGGCGTGGTTGTTGCCCAAGGGCGTGGCGATGACGGCGTCGTGGATTCTCGCGTACTACGCGGTCCGCGAGCTGCCCATCTCCATCGCCGGAGCGGTGCGCGCCTCCGGCCCGCTGTGGACGTTGGCGGGCGGCTTCCTGATGTTCCGCGAGCTGCTGACGCCCGTGCAGTTCCTCGGGCTGATGCTCACGGTCTGCTCGTACTACGTGCTCTCCATCGTCGGCCGGAAGGAGGGGCTGGTGCTGTCGAAGAACAGCTCCGTGTGGTGGATGCTGTCCGCCACCGCGCTGTCGGCGGCGACCACGGTGTATGACAAGTTCCTCGTCTCGCGGCTGGGCCTGCCCGTGCTGGAGCTGCAAGCCAGCTCCGCGTTCCAGCGCTGCATCCTCTCCGCGTTGGTCTTCGTGCCGTACATGCAGCGCAAAGGCGGCCTGGGCCTGGGCCTCACCTGGAGCTGGGGCATTCCGCTGGTGGGCTGCTCGTGGGTGGCGGCCGAGCTCATCTACTTCGTCGCCATCACCGAGCCGGAGGCGATGGTGACGCACCTGTCGGTGCTGCGCAGGACGAGCCTCATCGTGGGCTTTGTCCTGTCAGCCCTCTTCTTTCGCGAGGCCAATGTCTTGCTGAAGTCCGGGATGATCGCCGTGCTCATCCTCGGCATGGCCATCCTCATCCTGGGAGGGTAGACCGTTGCTTCGCATGCATGCGGACAGCCGCAGCGAAGTCGGGAACCATTTTGGTCAGGCCCGAAAGCAGCTCCTCGAAAGAGCGAGGCGGGTTCCGGAGCGCCTTGGCCTGTTCCTTCACCAACTCGACCACGCCGTCGGGATTGAGGTCAAAGAGGTGGACCAGGAAGTCGTCCGGCGATTGAGCCTCTATCCCAGTTGGGAGATCGCGGAAGTCTCTCAGGTTGCTCGTTACAACGACTTGAGCCCCAGCCTTCACCGCGACCGCGGCGACGTGCCGATCTTTCTGGTCGTTCTTCATCGCGGGAATGAGGTCCTCGTGACCCGTGATCATCGCTTCCGGGAACGCTCTGTCCATCGCAGCCCGGAGCCGTTCAGCTTGTTGCTCAGTCATGTTGCGGGTCCCGACAAGATTACGGAGCGCTTCATCCAGAATCTCTGCTGACCAGTAGACCTGGAAGAACCCTTCAGACGCTGCGCGTAACAGCGTATCGCGCAGCGAGAATGGGTAGAGGACGTTCGCGTCCAGAACGACTTTGAAGGGAGCAGGAATCATGCGGATCCGCGAGCCGATTTAATCCAGCTCTTCGTATCCGCCCAGGTCTTCGCTCAACTGAGTGAGTTCATCGAGAGCTGCCCCGCGCGCTTTGGACTGCTTTTCCTTGAAGCTGAGGACATCCTCGATTCGTAGCCGCCGATGTTTCCCTGTCTTCGTGTAGGGGATTCTCTTCTCATCAAGCAGGCGGATGAGGTATTGCCGCGACACGTTCAGCAGGTCCGCGGCTTGTTGTGTCGTCAGCTGCTTGCCGACGGGTACAACCGTGATTGCATCTCCGCGTGCCATCACCTCGACGACACGTTCCAGCACGTAGAATACAGATTCAGGAATCGCGATATGCTCGCCTGTCGGGCCAACCAGTTTGCATTGGGTCGCTGGTTTTCTCTGGGCGTTGGCACCACCAAGCAGGCGTGAGAGCGCCACGACCTCGGCCTGCTGGTCCGGAGGGGCTGATACGGGCGTCATCCGGCGGATACGGTCTTCCAGGAGCTGCGCCGCAGCGGTCGTCATGTTGGAACCTCCTTGGTTCAAGGTAGGCCTCAGTCGACCCAAACGCAACCAATATTCGACCCAAACGCAACCCCGTCGGCACCTGACGGCCTATGGAATCATAGTGAATTCAGATGCTTAGGCGTGTGCGGCTTGCTTGGGTGTATGCGTCGATGGGGTGTCCCCTGGCTCCCGCGAGAGGGAGGGGGGGGGCGCCTCGATGGACCACCCGATGAGGGCGAGCGCCCTGGCGCGCGGCCTCCTGTGGCTGCCTCACAAGTCGTGCGGTGCCGATGGTCAACCTGGTCGGTTGCGAACAAGCAACTCAGCTTGTCCTGGCGTTGGAGGGCAGCTCCCAGGGGAAGTGCGTGGCACCCAGCGCCGGCTTCAAGTCGAACAGCCACGTCGCCTTCTCGTCGTACCTCGCGAAGAAGGGCTTGCCCACCCACTCCGGCTCCCGCGCCTGGATGAAGTGCAGCATGAAGACCTTCTCGCCCGCGATTTCCGTCACGCCATCCACGCACACCTTGCCGGGCGTGGCGGACATCGACGGGCCCCGCACCGTGCGCGCCAGGCCGGAGACATTCCGGTACGCGGTGCGGAAGATGTCGTAGGCGGAGGCGAGCGGGACGGCGAAGTAGTCCTGCGGCCCCGTGTCCCGCTCCACGAACATGTAATACGGCACCATGCCGTGGCGAAGGTGCGTACGCCACATGCGCTCCCACGTGGCCGCGTCGTCGTTGATGGTCCGAATCAACGGCGCCTGGGTGCGAATGATTGCGCCCGTGGAGCGGATGCGGCGCACCGCCTCCTGCACGATATCCGGCACCATCTCGTTGGGGTGGGAGAAGTGCGCCATGAAGGCCAGGCTCTTGCCGGAGGCGACCACCTTCTCGAACAGGCGCAGCGTGTCGTCCGCGTCCGGGTCCGTGACGAAGCGCTGCGGCCAGTACGCCAGCGCCTTGGTGCCGATGCGGATGGCCTCCAGGTGCTCAATCTCCAGCAGCGGCTCGATGTAGCGCGCCAGCACCGCCTCGCTCATCACCATGGGGTCGCCACCGGTGAACAACACGTTGGTGACCTCCGGATGCTCCCGCACGTAGTCGACCATGGGGGCGATGTCGCGCGAGGCGAACTTCAAGTCCGCGTCCCCCACGAACTGCGCCCAGCGGAAGCAATACGTGCAGTAGGCGTGACACGTCTGTCCCTGCTTGGGGAAGAAGAGCACCGTCTCCTGATACTTGTGCTGGAGCCCCGGCAGCGGCTCCTCGTTGGCCAGCTTCGGCACGTTGAGCTGCATCTGCCCGGCCGGATGCGGGTTGAGGCTCGCGCGGATGTCCCTCACCACGCCCGCCAGCTCCAGGCTGGGCGCTCCCGAGCGCATCAGGTCGACGAGGCGCGCCACGTCGGCGGCGGGCAGCATGTCCGCCTGGGGAAACACGAGCCGGTAGATGGGGTCGTCGGGCGCCGCGGACCAGTCGATGAGCTCGTCCACCACGTACGTGTTGACGCGGAAGGGGAGCACCTGGGCCACCGCCTGCACGGCGAGCCTTTCGTCCGATGACAGGCGTGCCCTCGCCGTCAGCTCGTCCAGGTTCCTGTGGGTGTAGGCACGGTACCGCTGTCCCAGGGACAGGGGCCGCACCGCGTTGGATGTAGCGCTCACGCGGTTCCTCGCTTCGGGCATGGCAGGGCCCTCCGCGATGGCTCCGCGGACATGGCCCTGGAGGGAGTGGGGCTGTCGGTAACCAGACGTACCGTTTGACCACCAAGGAGGTGGTCTTTCGGGGTAACACACGGCACGCGGACCTGTCACCCCGCCCGAGCGAAGAAACGTCAAACGACGCTGCGGGGTGAGGGGAGACCCCTGCGGAGTGTCCGGGTGTCAGGCGTGGGCCCTCTCGCAGAGCGCGCGTCCATGACGCCTTGCGCAGTCACCCATCGTCTGTGTTTGTTATTGCGGCGTTATTCTGGGTTACCGTGGACACCCCCTTTTTCAAGGAGCCGTCCATGAAGTCTCGTCTGTTGGTCGTCGTGGGAAGCCTGGCGCTGGGACTGTTCTCCGCGTGTGGCGCGTCATCGCCCGACTCCCGCGTGGCGGAGCCTGGACAGGTGGAGGCCGGGCTGGAGCAGTGCCCGTGCGGAGGCAGCTGGCCGTCGTGCGAGGTCTGCGCCTACATCTGCGGCGACAACTTCTGTGACACCGCCCATGGGGAGAGCAGCTCCACGTGTCCCGAGGACTGCTCCTCGGTGCCCTTCTGTGGCGATGCCATCTGCAACAACGGGGAGACCCAGTGGACGTGTCCCGCCGACTGCGCGCCGACGCCCTTCTGTGGCGATGCCATCTGCAACAACGGGGAGACCAGCGTGTCGTGTCCCGGCGACTGCGGCAGCCCTTCCTGCGGGAACAGTGTCTGCGACATCGGTGAGCATGCGTGGTCCTGCCCCATCGACTGCCCCAACACGCCCCCGTGCGGTGACTTCATCTGCTCCGCGGGTGAGCCGACGTGGTGCCCACAGGACTGCCCGCCCATGTGCCCGTCGTGCCCGCAGGAGCCTCAGGGCTGAAGGGCTGAGCTTCTCTGAGTGACAACCTCGCCGTGCCCGGAGTGCGTCCGGGCCCGGTGGGGCGGATTTCTTGGGACACCGACGCCGGGGTGGCCTCTATAGAATGCGGGGTTGCACCCGCGGCTCATGAGACTCCATGAACACCCCTCGTCGTCACGACTCCCCGCTGACCTCCGTGGCCTTGCCGCCCGCCGCCGTGCGCGGTGGGGCTTCGGGCGCCCTCGAGTGGCTCGGCAGGGCCGTGGGCCTGGTGGTCGCGTGGGTGGGCGTCGCGGGCGCGGCGTTCGGGGTCTTCGGGCTGGTGGCGAGCGTGATGGAAATCGTCTCACCGGAGGACGGGAAGAAAGCCTCGCACGGGGTGTTGGGCCTGGTGGGCGCTGACAATGTTCTTCCAGGCGACAAGGTCGTCTGCTCCTACTGCTCGGCCCCCTTCATGGTGGCCTAGAAGTCGCCCGCACGTTCTCGCAATCGATGGTCGCAGCTCGCCGTAAGGGTCGGCGTCCTTCGACACATGGCCAAGGTCCCTGGGAGGGGTCGATGAGAAGAGTATTTGGAGCGCTCACAGCCGCCGCGTTCCTCGGGTGCGCGGCATCACATGAAGCCCAGAAGCCAGAAGCCCCATCACCGGCCCCCGCCGAGGCGACGCCCGTGGCTGCACCTGCCCCGACCGAGACGCCGAAGCTCCAGGTGCCGGTGGACTACTTCAAGCTCGACAACGGCTTGAAGGTGGTGCTCTCGCGAGACACCACGGCGCCCAAGACGGCGATTGGCGTCTATTACAACATCGGCTTCCGCATCGAGCCGAGGAACCGCACCGGCTTCGCGCACCTGTTCGAGCACATGATGTTCCAGGGCTCGACGAACCTGGGGAAGATGGAGTTCATCCGCCTCATCCAGAAGAACGGCGGCATCCTCAACGGCTCCACCCGCTTCGACTTCACCAACTACTTCGAGATTGTCCCCTCCAACGCGCTGGAGACGATGCTCTGGGCGGAGGCCGACCGGATGCGCGGCCTGGAGGTGACGCAGGAGAACCTCAAGAACCAGCAGGGCGTGGTGGCCAACGAGGTGAAGGTCAACGTCCTCAACCAGCCCTACGGCGGCTTCCCGTGGCTGGACATGCCGCAGGTGGCGAACACCAACTGGTACAACGCGCACAACTTCTACGGCGACCTCAAGGACCTGGAGGCCGCGACGCTGGAAGACGTGAAGTCGTTCTTCAAGACGTACTACGCGCCGAGCAACGCCGTGCTGGTCGTCGTCGGCGACTTCGAGCCCGAGCAGGTGAAGGGCTGGGTGAAGAAGTACTTCGGGCCGCTGCCCACGGTGGCGCAGCCGCAGAAGCCTGACATCTCCGAGCCGCGCCAGGAGAAGGAGAAGCGCCACGACAAGAAGGACCCGCTGGCCGAGCGTCCCGCGCTCGCGGTGGGCTACCACATGCCCGCGGTGGGCACGCCCGAGTACTACGCCATGGCGCTGGTGGACGAGGTGCTCCTCAAGGGCAACGACAGCGCGCTCTACCAGCAGCTCGTGCAGAAGAAGGGCCTCACCGGGGAGCTGCAGGGTGGGGTGAACGAGCTGGGCAACCAGTGGAACTACAACGGCCCCATGCAGTGGACCGCCTATCTGTTCCACGACGCGGGCACGACGACGGAGACGATTCTCCAGGAGTTCGACGGGGTGGTGACGCAGTTGCAAGAGAAGCCCATCGACGCGGCGACGCTGGCGCGGGCGCGGGTGAAGGCGCGCTCGCGGCTGTACGAGCACGTGGAGTCGTTCCTCGGCTTCGGCCGCGCGGACCTGCTGGCCTCCTTCGCGCTCTTCTTCGACGACCCGGAGCGCATCAACCGGCTCGAGGACGAGCTGATGAAGGTGTCACCCGAGCTCATCCAGAAGACGGCGCGCGAGTACCTGCGCCGTGAGAACCGCACGGTGCTCACGGTGACTCCCGCCCCCACCAAGGCCCAGGCCCGCTGAGGACATGCGACCCATGAACACGCGCTCACTTCGCAGCCGTCTTGTCGCTCCCGCGCTGATGGTGCTCGGGCTTCTCCACGCGCCCGCCATCGCCGCTCCCGCCGCCAAGGAGGCCCCTCCGGCTCCCGCGGCCCCCAAGCCGTTCAAGGTCCCCGTCCGCACCGAGTTCAAGCTCGACAACGGGCTGGAGGTCTCCCTGCTGCCTTACGGCGACATGCCGAAGGTCGCCATCCAGCTCGCCATCGACACGGGCAACATCCACGAGAAGGCCAACGAGGTCTGGCTCGCGGACCTGACGGGCAAGCTGCTGGTGGAGGGCACCACCACGCGCTCCGCCGAGCAGGTGGCGCAGACGGCCGCCGGCCTGGGCGGACAGCTCAACGTCGGAACCACGACGGACCAGACGTTCGTCGGCCTGGAGGTGCTCTCCGAGTCGGCGCCCCAGGCGGTGGCGCTCATCGCGGACGTCATCCAGAACCCGGCCTTCCCCCAGACGGAGGTGGAGCGGGTGAAGGCGAACCTGCTGCGTGACGTGGCCATCTACCGGAGCCAGCCGCAGGTGCTCGCCGACGAGCTGCTGGCGAAGTCCGTCTATGGCGACCATCCCTATGGCCGCCTCTTCCCGACGGAGGAGATGCTGAAGGGCTACACGCGAGAGGGCGTGCGCGGGTTCTACGACGCGAACATCGGCGCGGCCCGCTCCCGGCTCTACATCGTTGGCCTGTTCGATGCGGCCTCGGTGGAGAAGGCGGTGCGCGAGGCGTTCTCCGGCTGGAAGCCGGGCCCCGCGCGAGTCCAGAACCCGCCGACGCAGCAGGTGGCGAAGTCGGTGCAGTACCTGGACCGGCCCGGCGCGGTGCAGTCCACGGTGCGCGTCTCGGTGAAGGCGCTGCCGGCCACGAGCCCCGACTACGTCCAGCAGGAGGTGATGAACACGCTCTTGGGTGGCTACTTCAGCTCGCGCATCACCGCGAACATCCGCGAGAAGAAGGGCTATTCGTACTCGCCCTACAGCACGGTCTCCGTGCACGTGGGGGATGCGTCCTGGGTGCAGAACGCGGACGTGACGACGGCCGTCACCGGGGAGTCGCTGAAGGAGGTGCTCAAGGAGGTGGACACGCTGCGCAAGACGCCGCCCTCCGCGGAGGAGCTGCGCGAGGTGCAGAACTACCTGGCGGGCGTCTTCCTGCTCCAGAACTCGTCGCGCAACGGCATCATCGGCAAGCTGCGCTTCGTGGACCTCCACGGGCTGCCGGACTCGTACCTGCGCGACTACGTGCAGACGGTGATGGCCGTCACCCCGGAGCAGGTGCGGCAGATGGCCACGAAGTCGCTCTCGCGCGAGGCGATGACCATCGTGGTGGTGGGCGACCTGAAGGTCGTGAAGCCGCAGCTCAAGGTGCTGCCGCCTCCGGTTCGCTGAGCTGACTGAGTGCTGCTGGGGCGGAGGCCTGCTGTCGCCTCCGCCCCCAGGGCCCGTCACAGATGCTGCTTGAAGTAGCGCACGGTGGCCTCCCCCACGCGCTCCGCCACCAGCGGGTCCGACACCATGTGTGTCATGCCACTGAGTGGCAGGAAGTCATGGGGCTGGCCCGCGCGGAGCAGGGCGTCCGACAGCTTGAGGGCGTGGAAGAAGAAGACGTTGTCGTCCGCGGTGCCGTGGATGACGAGGAGCTTGCCCATGGGCTGGCCCGGCTTCACGTGGGTGAGCAGGGAGCTCTGGGCGTAGGCCTCCGGGTGTTCGTCGGGCAGGCCGAGGAAGCGCTCCGTCAGGTGCGTGTCATAGTCGCGCCAGTCCGTCACCGCCGACACCGCCACCGCGGCCTTGAAGACGTCGGGCCGGGTGAGCACGGCGAGCGCTGACATGTAGCCGCCGTGGCTGGCGCCCGTGATTCCCACGCGGTTCAAGTCCAGCTCCGGCACCTCCGCCGCGAGCGCGCGCAGCGCCGCCACCTGTTCGTCCATCAGCGTCTGGGCGAAGTGGTACTTGGGCTTGCGCAGCTTCGCGTCGGCCGTGGACGAGGAGCCGCGTCCGTCCAGCTTCACGACGAGGAAGCCCTGGTCCGCCATCCACTGCGCGGTGAGGTTCGCCGCCATGCTCTGGCGGACCATAGCGGTGCCCGGGCCCGCGTAGATTTCGACGATGACGGGCAGCTTCACCCCGGGCTTCGCGTCGCGCGGGCGCAGCAGGGCCGTGGGGTAGCGCTCCTTGCCCACGTGGCGCACCTCCAGCCGAGGCTGGAAGGGCGGCTCCTTCGCGACGGAGGGCAGCTCGCCCACGCGGGTGCCATCCGACTTGAGGACGACGGTATTCCGCATGCTCTTGGGGCCCTCCGACGTCACCACGAGCAAGCCACCCCGCTTCGAGATGCGGGCCGACTCCAGCGCCGGGCCTCCGGTGGTGACCCGCGTGGGCTTGTCGCCCGGCTTCACGCGCCACAGGTAGCGCTCCGTGGAGTTCGCGCCGCCCAGGAAGTAGACGGTGCCTTCCTTCTCCACGTAGCCCGCAAGCATCTCGAAGCCCGCGTCGGGCGGGACGAGCGAGCGCACGAGCTTGCCCGTGGCGTCGCGCAGCTCCAGCTCCGGTGAGCCGTTGCGCTCGGTGCTCCAGAGAAAGCCGCTGCCGTCGTCCAGCCACCAGGGGAAGGTCTGGTCCAGCGTGAGCCAGGCCTCGTCGCGCTCCACGAGCAGGGTGCGGGTGCGCCCTGTCTTCACATCCACGGCGAGGAGGAGCTCCTCCGTCTGGGCGCGGTTCTGGACCAGGAGTGTCAGCGGGCCCTTCGCCGGCCAGCGCACGGTGGCGAGGTACGGATACTTCTCCGCGTCCCAGCTCACCCACGTCGTCTTCCCGCCGGTGACGGGGATGACGCCCAGCCGCACCCTGGCGTTGGCTTTTCCGGCGCGCGGGTAGGAGAGCTGCTGCGCGCCCTGCTCGGGGTTGCGGGCGTCCGTGAGGGAGAGCTTCTCCACGCCGCTCGTGTCGGACTCCGTGTAGGCCAGGGCCTTGCCGTCCGGGCTCCACCAGAAGCCGTTGAAGCGATACATCTCCTCCTGGGCGATGAACTCCGCCAGCCCGTGGGTCTTCTCCTCTGTGCCGCCTTGAGTGATTCGGCGCTCGGTGTTCGTGGCCAGGTCCAGGCGATACACGTCGTGCTCGCGGACGTAGGCCACCTGGGTGCCGTCCGGGGAGAAGCGCGGGTCGATGACGCTGGGGCCTGTCTTGAGCTCGGTCACCTTCCCGGTGGCTCGCGCGACGACGTACAGCTTGCCGGACAGGCCCATGAGGAGCTTCTCGCCATCCTCGGACAGGGCGTAGGAGGTGAACCCTCGCGCGGTCATCCGCATGCGCTCGCGGCGGGATTTCTCTTCGGGGGTGAGGGTCTCCTCGGCGCCTTGGAGGAGGCTCTCGGGCGTGAGCAGCTCCCGTGTCTGGCCGGTGGCCACGTCGAAGGCGTGGAGGGAGAGCGCGTTGGAGGTGGCGGGGTTGCGCAGGAAGAAGAGCGTCTGCTCGTCCGGGGTGACATTCACGCCGACGGGACGACCGGCGTTGAAGTAGCGCGTCTCCAGGAGCTGACGGAAGAAGCTGGAGGGTTTGGCTGGCGCCTGGGGTTGCGCGAGGACGGGGGCGCTCAGGAGGACGAGTGCGGCGACAAGGATTCGCATGGGGGGGCTCGGCGTGGCGGCTCTGAGTTCGTGCAAGATGCCATGGCGATGTAAACGAAAGATGAAGTCCCCTTTGACGTGGAGACCACTCGGGACGTCGGGTGGAGAGGGGTTGACCATGACAGTCCCATGGCAATGTCGAGGGGCCCCGGGGCTATGCTTCAGGCATGAGTGAGCACGAGCCCCGAGTCATCGTCGCGCGGAAGTTGTCGCCGGAAGGCTTCGCCCCTTTTGGTGACGTCGTCTCCGCGGGGCTGGGGCCGGGGGCGTCGGCGAATCAGGGCACGGCGGTGCGGTTCGACTGGTCGGCGCGGCTGGAGAACGGGCGGGACTCGGCGAAGCCGAACCTCGCGGTGTTCCGCTCGGTGCCCCAGGGGCTGCCCTTCACGGTGAAGCTGCTGGAGCACCATCCGCACTCGAGCCAGGCGTTCCTGCCCATGCGCTGCGAGCGGTACCTGGTGTGTGTCGCGCCGAGCCTGCCTGAGGGAGGCCCGGACGTGGAGAAGCTGGAGGCCTTCGTGTGTGGGCCGGGGGAGGGCGTGAACTACCACCGGGGCGTGTGGCACCACCCCATCATCGCGTTGGACTCCCCGGCGGAGTTCGCGATGCTGGCCTGGGAGGACGGGAGCGCGGGGGACTGCGTGGTGCGTCAGTTCGCCGAGGCGTCGAGGGTGCGCGTCCAGGTCGACGACTGAGGCTATCATCCGGCCTCCGTTGGTTTGGGACCTGGGAGGCTCCGGATGGGACAGCAGGCGGATGTCATCGTCGTGGGTGGTGGGCTCGCGGGGCTCGTCGCGGCGACGGAGCTCGCGGAGGCGGGCAAGCGCGTCACGGTGGTCGACCAGGAGGGCGAGCAGAACCTGGGAGGACAGGCGTTCTGGTCCTTCGGCGGGTTGTTCCTGGTGGACTCGCCGGAGCAGCGGCGCATGGGCATCAAGGACTCGCACGCGCTGGCGCTCGAGGACTGGATGGGCACCGCGGGGTTCGACCGCGAGGAGGACCACTGGCCCCGGAAGTGGGCGGAGGCCTTCGTCGATTTCGCGGCGACGGAGATGCGCCCGTGGCTGCACGCGCAGGGCATGCGCTGGTTCCCGGTGGTGGGCTGGGCCGAGCGCGGTGGCTATGGCGCGGTGGGGCATGGCAACTCCGTGCCTCGCTTCCACGTGACGTGGGGGACGGGGCCGGGGGTGCTGGCGCCCTTCATCCGGCGAGCGCAGGCGGCGCGGGAGAAGGGGACGCTGACGTTCCTGTTCCGGCACCGGGTGGACGAGCTGCTCGTCGAGGCGGGGGCGGTGGTGGGGGTGCGAGGGATGAAGCTGGTGCCCTCGGACGTGGAGCGTGGGGTGAGCAGCCCTCGGGAGACGGCGGGGGACTTCGAGCTGCGAGGCTCGGCGGTGGTTGTCACGTCGGGAGGCATTGGCGGCAACCACGAGCTGGTGCGCAAGAGCTGGCCCGAGCGCATGGGGCCCGCGCCGAAGTTCATGGTGCAGGGCGTGCCGGCGCACGTGGACGGGCGGATGATTGCGATTACGGAGGCGGCGGGTGGACGGCTCATCAACCGCGACCGCATGTGGCATTACACGGAGGGGTTGAGGAACTGGAACCCCATCTGGCCTCGGCACGGCATCCGGATTCTTCCAGGGCCCAGCTCGCTGTGGCTGGACGCGACGG
The DNA here is from genome assembly GCF_024198215.1 of Myxococcus qinghaiensis. GTDB lineage: Bacteria > Myxococcota > Myxococcia > Myxococcales > Myxococcaceae > Myxococcus > Myxococcus qinghaiensis. Next base: position 53,054 of record NZ_JAKCFA010000036.1, on the reverse strand, counting down.
GCAAGCGCTTGCCTCCGCCGCTGTACCCGGGGTTCGACACGCTGGGGACGCTCGAGCACATCCTGAAGACGGGGTACGAGTATTCGTGGTTCGTGTTGAACCAGTGGATTCTGAAGAAGGAGTTCGCGCTCTCGGGCTCCGAGCAGAACCCGGACCTGACGGGCAAGGATTGGAAGGGCGTGCTCAACCGGGCGGTGGGCAAGAAGGCGATGGGACCGGTGGAGGCGTTCAAGGAGCACGGCGCGGACTTCGTCGTCGCGAATGACTTGCGGACGTTGGTGGAGGGGATGAACGCGAAGACGGAGAAGCAGGTGCTCGACTTCGCGACGGTGGAGCGCGAGGTGCTCGCTCGGGACAGGCAGTTGGACAACCCGTTCGGGAAGGACTTGCAGATTGCCGCGATTCGACAGGCGCGCGGGTACCGTGGGGACCAGCTGGTGCGCACGGCGAAGCTGCACCGCATCCTGGACCCGAAGGCGGGGCCGCTCATCGGCGTGAAGCTGAACGTGCTGACGCGCAAGACGCTGGGCGGGTTCGAGACGAACCTGTCAGGCCAGGTGTTCGGGGCGCAGGGACAGGTGATTCCCGGCCTCTACGCGGCCGGTGAGGTGGCCGGGTTCGGTGGAGGAGGGGTGCACGGGTATCGGGCGCTGGAGGGCACGTTCCTCGGTGGGTGCATCTTCTCGGGTCGGGCGGCGGGTCGGGCGCTGGTGAAGACCGTGTAGAGCGTGTGGGGGCCCTCGGCGGTGTGGCCGCCGTGGGCCTGTGGGGCAGGCGGTGTCGTATGGGAGGAGGGTGCGGAGGAACTCGTCGTCGTGGCTGAGCGGGCGCCAGCCGGCGGGTGGAGGCGTGGCGAGGAGCGCGGCACTGGCCTGCCGGAGGCGCTCTTCATGGGTCAAGGGGCTGTAGGCTGACCATTGGCTCAGAGCCATGGCCACTTGGACTTTGCGGCGCCTTCCGAATGGGCCTCGTGGACGAGCCTACGAGGCCCTCGGTGTCAGGCCAACGTGCTCACGAACATCGCGCTGACGACAGACCTTCCGCGAGCAGGATGGACGTCGTCAATCATACGGGCAGATGATGGGCCCCTGGTGCGAGGCGCAGACGTTGCGCTCGATGTAGTAACCCCAGGAACTGCTCGAGTACGCGTACATGTACAGGCCATCGCCGCAGGGCACGTAGGCCGAACTGACCAGGCAGTGAATGCTCGGGTCGTAGTCCGGATAGAGCGCCTCCTTTTGATTGCCCACGGCTTCGTGAATCGGCTCTCCACCGTTGGGGGCATCATCACCGCCACACGCCATGAGCCACGAACAGGAAAGCGAGGCGACCGCGAGGACAAGACGTGACGTACGCATGCTCGACTCCTTGGCTTGAAGTGAGAACCCAATCATGCACCAGGCGGCGTCTGTCTGCTGGGGGCGGGCCCCTCATCATGCGGGGTGGACTCCTCAGGGTCCCGCCCATAAATCCATGAAATTACAATAATCCACGAGTGGCATCATCATTGCCTCTTCGGGGCGCTCCCCTTGCGAGGAGACACCCGGATGAGAACCGCTTCGTGGAAGGCCGTGGCGCTGTTGGCGTGGAGCATGGGCTGCGGAGCCCCCAGTGATGACGCCACTCCCGCGCCACAAACCCACGCACAGTCACTCGCCACCAGCGTGAAGATTCCCATCACCCCTTCCATGGTGCGGGTGGATGACGTCCGTCCCGCCGTGGGCAACTACGCGGCGCTCTATGACGAACAGGCCGCCATCGGCGACCCGCGCAGCGGCTCCAGCTTCAAGCCCGCGACGAGCTGGGCCAACGTCGTCTACAACGCCAGCGCCTACCCCATGGGCTTCATCATTGACCTGGGCGAGGCCCACGACCTCACGGAGCTGGGTGTCTTCGACACGTATGACACGGGGACCATCCAGTTCGACGTCGGAGCCCCCGGCGCGTGGACGCCCGTCGTCACGTTCAGCACGAACCTGTGGGAGCAATGGAAGCTCTTCCCCATCACCCAGCGCACCCGCTACCTGCGCTTCACCCGGACGCTGTACGGCGCCACCAACGAGCTGGTCATCTACGGCAGCCCCGTGGACCCGAGCGGCCCGGCGAACACGCCCCCCACCGTCTCCGCCGGCGCCAACCAGACGGTGACGCTGCCCACGACGACAGCCACGCTGTCAGGCACCGCCAGCGACGCGGATGGCTCCATCGTCTCGCGCCAGTGGGTCCAGACGCAGGGCCCCAACACCGCCACGCTCACGACCCCCACTTCTCTCACCACGAGCGTCTCGGGCTTGGTGGCCGGGACGTACATCTTCGAACTCACCGCGACGGATGACGACGGCGCCAGCACGTCGAACAAGACGACGGTGACTGTGATTGCGGCGCCCACGGGCCGCGGAACGACGACGGAGGTCTACAGGACGGCGTCCTCGCCCGGCAACTACGGGTACGTCCTGTACCTGCCGCCCGGCTATCAGGAGGGCTCGAACTGGCCCATCGTCTTCTTCCTCCACGGACAGACGGAGACAGGGGACGGAGGGCCCACGCAGCTCAAGCGGGTCCGCGCGCATGGGCCGCAGAACTACATCGACAACCTGGGGAAGGACTTTCCTTTCATCCTTGTCTCGCCCCAGGCGTCGAACGGCAGCACCTGGAGTCCGTGGGAGGCAGAGAACCTGCTCCACCCCTTCCTCAACCACATCGTCTCGCAGCTCAAGGTCGACCCGCGCCGCGTGTACATGACGGGCCTGAGCCTCGGCGGCGGAGGCTCGCTCTCCTATGCCAGGACGTTCCCCTCGCGGCTCGCGGGTGTCGTCGCCGCGTGCCCGACGTCCTGGCCGGGAGACCAGGCCTACGCGAATGGGATGATTGCCTCGGGGCTCGGCGTCTGGGCGTTCCACGCCGTCAATGACGGCCAGTACCGCTACACGGCCACCGCCGCCTGGTTCGACCAGTTCGGCACCGCCATGGGCGGGACGAGCGGCGTGCTCAGCACCTACACCGCGCCCAACGAAGCGCAGACGGCCTTCTTCCGTCCCGCGACGAAGAAGTGGGAGTGGCTCAGCGGACAGACGTCCGTGGACACGACGGGCGCGGGGCCGGCGCACCCGGTCCTCTTCACGCTCTACAACACCGGCGGCCATGGCATCTGGGACACCGTCTACAAGGACGCCAAGGTCTGGGAGTGGCTGCTCGCACAGCGGAGGCCCTGAGGCCCGTTCTGCCCTGGGCGCCCCTGACGAATGGCCGCCCAGGGCGCACGAGTTCAGCGAATCAGGCGCGCCTCGCCGGAGATGCTCCACCTCCGCGACTCCCCCATGTCCTGGTTGCTGGGAAGACTGAAGGTCCTCGCCCACAGGCTCGCGACAGAACGGTCGAGGCGCTCAGATGCTCTTCAGGACCTTGCCGTCGTAGGTACCGTCGCCAGCGGGGGCGATGGAGTGGAACGTCGCGCCTGGCTCGCAGCCCGTGGGAAGCAGCGCCCGAGGGAGCAGCGCCACGAGATGCAACTGGCCATGGACCCGCCCCTGGGGCAGCGTCTTCTCGGGCTGCCTGGCGAAGGCGTTCACGATGAACCGCTCGGCGATGTCGAAGAAGCGCGCCGAGGAGAAGCGGACGTGGTCGAGGTTCCCCACCGCCTGGTGCAGCGCCTCCGCTCCCGAGCAATCCAGGAGAAGCTGGAGCGGCCAGGGAGACAGCGTGGAGCGCGAGGGGTCCAGGTGGGCCGACCGGAGCCGGGTGGTGTACAGACGCACCGCCAAGAGCCCCTCGGGCAGCGGGTCCAGGAAGAAGTCCCGGCGATAGTCATTTCCGCCATCCTTCAACAGCCGGGCCGTCAGCTTCTTCTGGGCCGCGGGCTTGCCCGTGGCGAGCACCTGTTCGATGGCTCGCGACAGGCCAGCTCCATCCGTGCCCTCGTAGCCCGCGGCGACGGCGATGGACTTGCGGCCTCGGCTGGAGAGCCAGTCGAGCATCTGGGCCCGCAGCGCGCCTGCGTCGGCGGGCTCCACGGCCTCCACCTTCACCTCGAAGTTGGGCTCGTCGCGCAGCGGCTGCGCATCCACCCAGTCCCGTGTGGCTCTCCCCAGGTCCGGCTCCAGGAACCAGTAGTTGGAGAATCGGGCCGCCACGGCCTTTCGGAGGTACTCACCCATGCTCCGGGCGATGGAGACAGCGGAGCCTTCCTCGCCCGCGGCGGCGGCCACCACCTGGGCCTGGTCGACGTCCTCGTCCTTCTTGTACGAGAGGAAGGCCATGGCCTGGTCATTGTGCACGTCCACAATCATCGCGTGGACGTCGGGCGGGAAATCGTAGGCCGCGTCCTTCTCGAACCACCGGCCCCGGAGGAGGGCGAGCGCACCTCCATGTCCAGAGCCATCCGTGGCGCGCCAGCGAAGGTGGCGGATGCCCAGGTGATGGAAGACACCCTGACTGTGCGTGGGAATCTGCCCCTCGGCGGAGTCGGGACGGTACGAAGGGTGCTCGACCTCGATGTTGGCGAGGTGTCGGAGCTTCTCGACCCACATGTTGGCGTCGTTCAGCGCTTCCAGGTCATCGGGGGACAACGAGGGCTCGGGGCGTTGGGGCATGAGCTTTCAGCAATGGGCTCCTCGGAGAGCTCATCGTGATGAGAGAACGGAGGTGGGTTGGAGTTGTCGCACCTTCATGAGGCCGAGCACGCGGTGCTCGCCGGACGTCAGTGACCGGGAGAGATGCCCTCGTGCTCCCGGCACAGCAACTGACTGTCCTCGCGCGACAACGGCTCCTGCGTCAGGCCGCAGCGGAAGCGCCCCGAGCCCTCTCGCTGGAAGTGCTTGCAGGTACCGCACGGGCCAAAGCTGCGCTGGGCATTCGCGGCCTGCAGGGCGCGCAACAGCTCCGTAAGGGACTCGTCGAGCGCCGCGCCATCACCCGGCAGCTTCGCCAGCGCCCGCTTGAAGAGCTCCGGCGGCAAGGCCTGCTTCAGCACCGCGCGGCCCGCCTCCGTCAACAGGAGATGGATGACGCGCCGGTCCTCCGTATCCGCCTGCTTTCGCAGCAGACCCTTCTCCTCCAGCAACAGCAGCGTCTGGGACACGGTGCCCTTGGTGAGCCCCAGGTACTCCGTCAGCGCCGCGGGCGTGTTGCTGTAGCGGTTGCACGACTGCAAGTAGCGCAGCGCCTGCAGGTGCACCGGCTGCAACCCGTGTGGCAGCCCCGCCGCCCGCTCCTCCGTGCGGAGCAGGTTCCCGAGTCGCTCGAGCAATGCGTAGAGACGGTCACCACCCATGGGTACAAAGGTATCGTGTCGATACTGACTTGACAAGCGGAGGTGGCGGGCGCATTTAGTTTCGAATCGATACTAATCAACCTGCCGCTCAACCCGCTGTCTCCAGGAGCACCCCATGACGACGCCCACCATCGCCCCTGTTGGCCCCTCGAACACGCCCGCCGCCTCCGAGCCCACGCTCGCCGCGCTGAAGACGAAGTTCGGGACGGTCCCCAAGATGTTCTCCACCTTCGCGCACTCCCCCGCGGCGCTCGATGCCGTGGCGGGCTACTTCAACGCCATGGGCGGCGCGAAGCTGTCTCCGCGCACGCAGGAGGCCATCGCCATCGCGGTGGCGGAGCTGAACCGCTGCACCTACTGCCTCTCCGCGCACACGGCGCTGGCGAAGGGGCACGGCGTGAAGGCGGATGAGCTGACGGGATTCCGCACCGGCCGCTCGGCGGACCCTCGCGAGCAGGCCATCCTGGACCTCGCCGTCGCCATCGCTCGCACGCGGGCGGCGGACGTGGGCCCGCAGCTCGCGCAGGCTCGCAAGGTGGGGCTGAGTGACGCGGAGCTGGTGGAGGTGGTGGCCGCCGTCGCGCAGAACGTGCTCACCAACTACCTCAACGTGGTGGCTGGCACCGAGGTGGACTTCCCTCGCGTCGCCTGAGCCTCCACGCGCCGGGCGCCGGCACGGTCGCGGCGCCCGGGGGCTTCAGACACCCTGCCGCGGAATGGGTCGATGCTCCCACGCTCGCACGTCGATGGGATTGCCGCGCCGCGAGCACGGGTTTGCTTCCCCCCAGGACGCACATCCGTTGTCTCCGAACGCACTCCCGGGGACGTCCAAACACAGGTCAGGAAGCTCCCCGGGTGGTCCGCGCCCGTGAGCGCATTGGCATAGGGGTTGCTCTCTTGGTGTCGGTTTACCAAGGGCGGCCCATGACCAGGAAATTGACGGAGTTCAGTCAGAAGAAGCTCGCGCTGAGCAAGGGGCTTGCTGCTGGCGGGTTCTGTCTCGCCCTGGCCAGCCGTTGGGTGAGGCACATCCTCGACAGCGACAAGGACAAGTGGGACGTCCCCAAGCAGGCCGTGGACACGCGACTCCAACTGCTCACGGACGAGGCCATCGAGCTGCACGCGCTCCACCAGAGATACGTGGCCCGCCAAAAGAAGGTGATGGACATGGTCCACATGCAGGAAGCACTCATCCTCGTGGGCAAGTCAGGGTTCATGGAGGAGCGAAGCGCTCTGATTCAGTTCTTGGGAGGGAACGAGAAGAGGATGGAGCGCTTCTCCACGGTCGACGTGGAGGGCATCCAGCTTCAGAAGAGCGCGCTGCTCGTGATGAAGAAGCTGAAGGTCCCCCCTTCGGATTTGACGAACGTCACGGTCACGAACGCCGAAGCCGCCCAGACGATTGCCTCGGAGAAAATCAAGAAGAAGTCCGCCTATGTCGTCACGCCCATGCATGGCACGACTTCCTCGGAGCATGCCCTGGCCATCTATCGCTCGAGCGGAGTCTTCTCGACCTACTTCTACATCTTCGATCCCAACTTCGGCGAGGTCTTCGCCTCCACCGAGGAGGACGCGGCGTTTGTCATCAACAAGTTCATGGGCCCGGACTGTCCTTACAAGACGAACCGGTGGAACCTGCTGCACTGCCAATGACCTTCCTGGGGGAGGTCAGGCTTCGCGAGTCTGTACGAGTCGCCAGACGAAGGCGGTGACGACCCCAGCGAGGGCGGCCTTGAGCAGTCCCCCGGGGATGAACGGTACGAAGCCCTTGTGGATGGCCGTGGCGAGGTCGAGCGAGGCCACCACGCTGAGCCAGCACACGCCGATGACCAGGATGACGAGCTGTCCCACGAGGAAGAGGGGCACCGCCGTCCTCGGGCGCCTGTCGTAGGCGTGGCGCGCCGCGAGGCCCATGAGGAAGGCCGCGGGGAGGAAGCCCACCAGGTAGCCGCCAGTCGGCCCGATGAGCGCGACCCAGCCGCTGGCCGCCTTCGCGTAGAAGGGCAGCCCTACGGCTCCCAACAGGAGATAGGCGAGCTGCGCGGCCACGCCACGCCCGGGCCCGAGCGCGGCGGCCGTGAGGACGACCGCGAACGTCTGGCCCGTGACGGGCACCGGCGACCCCGGCGCCGCGATGGCGACCTGCGCGAGCAAGGCCGTGAAGAGCGCCGCGCCGAGGACGAGCGCCGCCTCCTGGCCTCGCGTGCGCACGAAGACGTCAGCCAGGACGCGGTGCGATGAGGGACGGGCGTCCGCGCTCACCGCCGGCCCACCAGCGAGAAGTGCGAGCCGCGTGACGACACGGAGAGAAGGGGAGACACGGACCGATGCTCGGTGAGGATGCACGCTGATGCAAGGTCGCGAAGCGTTCCGCGCTTCGCTCTCGCGACGCGGAGTCCGGCTTCGTGGTGAGCCCGGACGTGGTCTCCACCCTGGCGGTGCGGATTTCTACTTTCCGTAGCCCGCGCTGCGCACGTCGGTCAGCTTGCCGTCGGTGAAGGTGACCACCTGCATCAAGCGGTTGGGCCCGAAGTTGTACGTCCACTCCTCCACCTGGACCGTCACCGTCTGCGTGGTGGAGGAGTTCTCCTTGCCTTCGCGAACCCGGTTCTTCGTGGAGGTCGACTCCTGTCGGACGTGCGTGCTCATGGGCTCTCCGCACTTCATGCGCGCATCGGACGGGGTGGCGCCATCCGCGATGAGGTTGCTGCCACAGCGCATGGACGCCGCTTCACCACGGAAGGGCACGATGAGGGAGGCGAGGACGAGGCCGGCAAGGAGGGTACGCATGCGGGGCAGCTCCAATAAAGCGGGGGTGTGCGACGGACGAAGGCGCGCCCAGGATATTCAAGAGCGCGGGGAGATTTCCCGCGAGGCCGGGCTTCTCCCCCGTCCCGTCGCCCGCTTCGGCGCGGGCCGCACGGACTCCCCCACTGGCTGGAGATATCCCTGCATCAGCGCGCACAGCTCGTCGAGGAAGGTCTCGTTCGTCAGATAGTCCGGCCGGTCCGACACCGCCTTGATGCACAGCGTCTCCACCGAGTGCACCAGGATGAAGACCGCCATGTCGAGGTCCCTGGGACGCAGCGCCGCGACTCTCGGCGCCAGGAAGGCGCGCACCAGGCGGAACAGCCGCTGCTCGTGCGGGTCCACCTGTCCCAACTGCCGCATCCTCGGCACCAGCTCATGCAACACCTGGTGCAGTCGGGGGTTCTCCAGCTTCGTGGTCAGCAGCTGGCGGACCAGCGCCCGAATCGCCTGGGGCAATGGCTGGCTCGCGAGTCGCACCAGCTCCGCCTCGAAGCCCTCGAGCGAGCGCGTGCGATGCCGCTCCATCACCGCCATCACCAGACCCTCCTTGCTCGGGAAGTATTGGTAGAGCGACCCGATGCTCACCCCGGCCTCGCTGGCGATGCGATTGGTGCTCGCGGCCTCATAGCCATTCTTGACGAGAACGCGAGCAGCCGCCGTGAGAATGGCGTCACACGTGGCCTGCGCCCGGTCCTGATGGGGCTTCCTCCGACGGGAAACGGGGGGACGGCGTGGCATGACCCTTCCTCCTTCAAATGTGAGCACCGACGCGAGTTGCGAACGTGAGTCCTAGCTCACATTCTGGACCCATGCACACCGCTTCGACATCCTCCACTGTCTCCCCCGCGCCCACCTCGGGCCCCTTCCCCTACCAGGGCCGCCGGGCGCTCATCACCGGCGCGTCCTCCGGCATCGGCGAGGCCTTCGCCCGCCTGCTCGCGGCGCGGAAGATGAACCTGGTCCTCGTGGCCCGCTCGGAAGACAAGCTGCGCGCCCTGGCCGCCGAGCTGGTGAAGCAGCACGCCGTCCAGGTGGAGGTGCTGAGCCTGGACCTCAGTCACGAGGGCGCCGCGCGCAAGCTCCATGCGCAGTGCCGCGAGCGCGGCCTGCACGTGGACCTGCTCATCAACAACGCGGGCTTCGCCACCCACGGCGCCTTCGAGGCCGTTCCCCTGGCCCGACAGCATGAGCAGGTGATGCTCAACGTCACCGCGCTCGTGGACGCCAGCCACCTGTTCCTGCCGGACATGGTCGCCCGGGGGCTCGGCGGCATCATCAACGTGGCGTCCACCGCCGGGTATCAACCCCTGCCGTACATGGCCATCTACGGCGCCACGAAGGCGTTCGTCCTGTCCTTCTCCGAAGCGCTCTGGGCGGAGAACCGCGAGCGGGGCGTGCGGGTGCTCGCGCTGTGCCCCGGGCCCGTGGAGACCGCCTTCTTCGACGTGGTGGGCACCCGCCAGGTGGCGGTGGGGGCGGTGGCCACGGCAGGGCAGGTGGCCCTCGCGGGCCTCCGAGGACTGGAGCAGGGGAAGGCCTCGCTCATCGCCGGCTGGCGCAACTGGCTCCAGGCCAACCTGCCGCGCTTCGCGCCGCGAGCCTTCACCGTGCGCATGGCCGCCGGGATGCTGAAGCCGCGTGAAGCCCCCGCGCTGCCCGCCCGCTCCGTCTAGGGCTGACGCGGACGCAGCCTCACGCGCAGGCGCTGCTCGTCCCCGCGGTCGATGACCTCGAGGACCTCGAACACCTCGCCGGCCGCTTCCACCGTCTGGCCCACGTGCACGCGCACGTGCCGCTGCTCCGGTGGAACGACTCGCGAGTCGTAGATGAAGAGGGCGGCGGTGGACCCGCGCACGCCCGCATCCGTGTCCTCGGGCCAGAAGTTGCCCGTGGCCAGGCTCAGGTGGGGTGTCACCTGGAGCGGGCCGTGGTTCTTCGTCAGCGTGAAGGTGCCGGGCTGCTCCGCCGAGGCGGGCGCCACGGCGGGCGTCTCACGGGCGCACCCGGACAGCACCAGCCCCAGGGCCAGTGCCAGTCCGGTCCACCCGCGCGTGCCCGCCGCCCGTCGACTCACTTCGTCGGGTTGGTGTTGGCGTACTGGAAGGACTCACGGAACTGCGCCTCCGTGAGAACGATGTCCAGCGTGCCCGAGCCCCACGGGTTGCGCAGCGTCACCGTGCCCGCCTTGGTGTCCACGCCCGAGACGAAGTACTCGTGGTCCGCCACCAGCGTGCCGTTCTTGTAGAGCGGCTTGTCGGTGCCGTCCGGCAGGTCGATGCCGAGGAACTTGATGTCGTCGTGCGTGCCCGCGGTGATGGCCTCGCCCGCGTTCAGCCGCTTCTCCAGGTCCGCCAGCGTGGCGCCCCCGACGTCCAGGCTGCTGCTCTTCTTGCCGGTGATGGCCTCCATCGCGTTGGCGCTGTTGCCATGGACGATGTTCGGGTAGCCGCCCTTCCACTGGGCATAGGCCTTCTCGACGAGGGCCGGCCACAGCTCCGCCTTGCCACCCTCCTGGGGCGTCGCGGCGTAGGCCGGGTTGCCGCTGGAGTTCAGGGGCAGGTCCGGGGTGACGGTGATGGTCACCGGCTTGCCCTTGTCCTGGAAGGTGACGTTGTAGTTGCCGGACGCGTCCGGGCCCTTGACCATGTTCTCGATGAGGGCCGGGTTGGCGCGCGCAATCGCACCCATGGACGTCATCAGGTAGCAGTCACCAATCTGCCCCTGCTGCACGTCGTTCCAGTGCGCGTTGACGCCGTCGGTGCCCGCCTCGAAGAGGCTGCCGTTCTTCACCGGGCCGTAGGTGACGTTGGTGTCGAGCGCCTTCGGGTCCTTCGTCTTCGGGCTCTCCGCGCCGCTGGTCTGCGGAGTGGCGCCGAACAGCGCGGCGGCGAACTGCTCGCGGCGGCTGGGCGGCATCATGCCGTCCTGCGTCCGGGCGCTCGCCCACTCGGGCTGCTGCTGACGGGCCTCCTGCGTCTTGACCTGCGGCTGGACCGTCTCGGTGGCCTTCGGGAGGGTCTGGGTGACGCGGGACCCCTCATTCCCAATCTTGAAGCTCATGGATGTTCCCCTTGGACTGTCGCCCCCCCAAGGGCGTCAGTAGTGCATGTCTGGATTATCGCGATGTCAGCGCAAAAGTTGCTTCGTGCCCGCACTGTCCGTGCGGCGTTCAGCGGACCTTGAGGTGGATGGCGGGCTCGGTGCCCTCGGCGCCGCTGACCTCGAGGATTTCGAGCGAGGCTCCGTCCACTTCCACCACCTGGGACGCGTGGACGCGCACATGCTCCTGCTTCGAGGGCGACGTGCGGGTGTCGATGATGAAGAGGCCGGCGGTGAGCTGCTTCTCGCGCCCCCCCTTGGCTTCCACTTCCTCGGGCCAGAAGTTGCCGCTGGCCACGCGCAGGTGGGGCTTCTCCGGAAGCGCGACGGGCCCCTGGCCCTTGATGAGTGTGATGGTGTCGGATGCCATGTGACTGTTTCCCCCGGGTCGTCAGGAAGGGCGAGGCCGCGTGGAGCAGTCCTCGCCCTGGATGATGTGGGTGGACGCTACCATGGGCCCCTGCGCGGGCCGTATGGCTTTGACTGTGAGTGCGTGTGGTTGGGGGTGGCCCTAGAACGCGGGGAGCTGGACGGGGAGATGACGCGCTGTGTTGCTCGCGCCGTCTCCGAGCTGACCCCAGTCATCGCAGCCCCAGACCCAGTGGGTGCCATCCGAGGCCCGGGCGACGGAGTGGCGCCAGCCTCCCTCCACGGCGACGACATAGCGGGGGCCAACGGCCTGGACAGGGGTGAGGCGGTCGGTGGTGGTGCCGTCCCCGAGCTGGCCGCAGCCATTGGCGCCCCAACCCCAGACGGTGCCGTCGGCGAGGGTGGCCAGCGAGTAGCCCTCGCCTCCGGCGATGGAGACCACGTTGGAGAGGCCGGTGACCTGGGTGAGCGGGCGTGAGGCGTCCCAGGTCCAGACGGTGCCATCGGCGCGCAGGGCCAGGGAGTGCCATCTTCCGGCGGCGATGATGGACACCTGGGTGAGGTGGGGGACCTGGGTGGCCGTGGTGGTGCTGGTGGGCCAGGTCCAGACGGTGCCGTCGGCGCGCAGGGCGAGCGAGAAGCCCTCTCCGGCGGCCAGGTCCACCACCTGCGTGAGTCCCGTGACGGGCGCGCGCCAGTATCCGTCGCCCCAGACGAAGACGGTGCCATCGGGACGCACGGCGAGGGAGTGGAGGTAGCCCGCCGCGATTCCCATCACCGGCGCGAACACGGGGACGGGCGAGGCGCGGTCGGTGCTCGTGCCGTCTCCGAGCTGGCGCAAGGCATTGAAGCCCCAGGCCCAGAGGACGCCGTCGGAGCGCAGCGCGAGGGAGTGATGCGCGCCCGCGGCGATGGACACCACCCCGGAGAGCCCTGGGACGAGGACCGCGGTGCTCCGGTCGACGAGGGTGCCGTCCCCGAGCTGGCCCACGGCATTGAAGCCCGAGGCCCCGACGGTGCCAAGGAGGCCCAGCCTCAGCATGTGTCCGTCGCCCGCGGCCACCACATCATTGCGGGAGACCAGCGCGCGGGGAGACGAAGCGAAGTCAGGGGACCCCAAGCCCACGTCGCTCTCACCACAACCCAGACCTCCGAGGACCACCGCCGCGCTCAACAGCCAGAATCGAGGTGACCGCAACAGAGGGCTTCGCATCAGAGGCCTCTTCGTGGGGGAGGGGCGCAAGGGGTTGCGCGCGGCGAGTCTGGGTCAGGTGTCCTGAGATGCTCAACCCCTTGCATGACGATAATCCTGCTCACGCCAGGGATTGGGCAGGTGCGTCATGCGGCGGCGCTTGTGAGGCGGACGCTGTGCTGCGGCTTTCCTCCGACGACCCTCCCTGGCGGACGGGCTCCGCCTTCGTCATCGACGGTGGCGCTGCAGGCGCGGGTTGTCAGCGGGTGCACGGCGGCGTGACATGGTGCTTGCCGTGCCCGGCGGCGTGGGGGTTGTCTGTTGCCATGCGCATCATCCGAGAGACAGCTTCGATGGAGAGAACCCGCGCGTGGTGGGCCCGAGGCTCGGGCTCCGGGGAGGCGTAGCCGCGTGGCGACGGTGTCCCTGGAGGACGTGCGCAAGGTGTATCGAGGCGGCGTGGCCGCGGTGAAGGGCGTGACGCTGCACATCGCCGACGGTGAGTTCGTGTCGCTGGTCGGCCCGTCCGGCTGTGGAAAGTCCACCACGCTCAACCTGATTGCCGGGCTGGAGGAGCTGTCCGGCGGCACGCTGCGCATCGACGGCGAGGTGGTCAACGGCATGTCGCCGAAGGAGCGCGACATCGCCATGGTGTTCCAGAGCTACGCGCTCTATCCGCACCTGGACGTGGCGAGGAACCTGGCCTTCCCGCTGGAGGTCGCCGGACTGTCGCGCGCGGACATCGAGGCGCGGGTGCGCGAGGTGGCGGCGGTGCTCGGGCTGGAGGCGCTGCTTGCGCGCAGGCCGAAGGAGCTGTCGGGAGGTCAGCGGCAGCGGGTGGCCCTGGGTCGCGCGCTGGTGCGGCGGCCCAAGGTGTTCCTGTTCGACGAGCCGCTGTCCAACCTGGACGCGGCGCTGCGCACGCAGATGCGCGGTGAAATCAAGAAGCTGCACGAGCGGCTCCAGGCCACGTTCATCTACGTCACGCATGACCAGTCGGAGGCGATGACGCTGTCGGACCGGGTGGTGGTGATGAGCCAGGGCGAGGTGCAGCAGGTGGCGCCGCCGAGAGAGCTGTACGACGCGCCCGCGAATCTGTTCGTGGCGGGCTTCTTCGGCTCACCGCGCATCAACCAGGTGAAGCCCCGGACGCTGGGCCTGGAGGCCGAGGACGTGGTGCTGGGACTGCGTCCCGAGCACCTGGAGGTGATGGCTCGGGACTCCACGTCACCGGGCGCGCTGACGGGGCTCGTGTATCTGGTGGAGCCCATGGGCGCGGAGAGCTGGGTGACGGTGGACGTGGCGGGCGAGCAGCTCGTGGCCCGTGCACCCGGTGACTTCCGCGCCGCCTCGGGCACCCCTGTGTCGCTGCGCTTCGATGCATCGAAGCTGCGACGCTTCGATGCGCGGACGGGACGGGCCCAGGGCTAGGGCTGCAGCGAGAAGCTGTCGTTCTCGATGCGCAGCTGCTCGCGCTGGCGGTCATGGACGATGAGTCCCGTGAAGGGGGCCTCCAGGTTCTCGAAGTCCGCGTAGCGCATCTCCAGGGCCTCGGCGTGGGAGCCCGCGCGGAACAGCAGTCGCTCCGCGTGGCGCAGGTGTTCATCCACCACCACCGGGACTCCGTAGAGCCTGCCGAAGGGCGGCTCCGCGCCGACCTCGCACTCGGGGAAGAGCGGGGCGAACTCCGACTCCTCCGCGAGCCGCAGGTTCTTCGCGCCCGTCACCTCCGCGAGCCGGTCCAGGTTCACTGAGTCCGGCGCGCTCACCACGCAAATCCACAGCGAGTCATCCGAGCGGAAGATGACCGACTTGGCCACCTGGAAGCCGCTGACGTGCAGTGACGCCGCGAGCGCCTGCGCGGTGATGGCGCGCAGGTGGGGCCTGCGGTCGAAGGGGACGTTGTGTCCCTCCAGGTACTGGATGATGTTCTCCGGAATCATGGCGCGGCCTCCGTCGGTGCTCGCGGAAGAAGGTGCGTACACGCGTGCTCGCACACCACGCCCCGCCTCACGCGCGCCCGCCTCGCGAGCCGCCACCCCGGCGCCCGGCTCCCTCGCCCCGTCCTCCCAGACGATGCGCGAGCCCCACCTCAGGCGTAGACCTGACTGCCCTCCAGCGACATCTCCAGGCGCCGGTTGAGATGGTCCAGCTTGTCATACCGCTCACGCAGCAAGTCGCGGTACGCGCGCTGGTCCGTGTGGGAAATCTCGGTCAGCAGCTCGAGCAACGCCGTGTCCAGCGCCTGCTTCAGCTCGCGGGCTTCCTCCGCGGACAGTTCCAGCAACATGCGGCCACCTCCTGTCGCGAATGTTAGGCACTCCACTCCGCTCAAGCCGCCCACCCGCCCCAGCGCCTCCCTTCGCCCGCGCCAGGACGACGAGCGCTTCCCTGCCTGCTCCGTCGGACTGTCGTCACGCGCGCCAAGCCCGCAGGTTCTTCCTGACGAGGGCCCGGGTGCTCCGGGCGTCATGCAGCCGCGAGGAGGTCGTGATGATTCAGTCCGGCGAGGTGCGCGAGGGAATGACGGTGAAGGACTCCAACGGCCGCGAGGTGGGCCGGGTCGCCGCTGTCGGTGACATCCACTTCGAGCTGGAGCAGGGCCTGGTCCCCATTCCCCGCCACGACTACCTGGTGGAGTTCAGCGACGTGGACCATGTCAGCGGCGACGAGGTCCACCTGTCCCGCGCCGACCACCCGCTGCTGACGCTGGAGGTGGATGACGATGGCGGCGCGCTGCCTCCCCGCCACTCGCGCGGCATGGACACCGAGCCGGTGAACGACTCCACCCTGTCGGACGAGGACTCCGTGCGCCACTGAGCACCCCTCGTCCCGAGGATTCGGCGGCGCCGGTGCGGGCTCCGCGCGAGTGGGGGATTTCCGACCCGGTACGCAGCTCAAGCGTCCGGAATCACTCAGGTCGGACATCCCAGGAATGTCAGACCGTCAGGCTACACGGGCTCCCTCCGACCAGCGAGGCGAGTGGAGCTCATGCGACGTGTCCAGACCTCATTTCTCGGCGTGGCGTTCTTCGCGCTCGTGTTCTCGTGCAACTCCGGTCCGCGCGCGGACGGGGGCGCGCTGGACACGAGCGTCGAGCCCCTGAGGCTGACGACGCCGCGCAAGCTGCTGCCCTTCGTCACGCTGGAGGACGGGCGCGTGCTCGCCGCCGGAGGCCATGATGGTCAGCGCACCCTGACGAGCTGCGAGGTGTTCGAGCCCGAGACGGGCATGTGGAACCTCACGGGTTCCATGCACAAGGCGCGTCGCAACCACGCGGCGGTGCGGCTGTTGGATGGGCGCGTGCTGGTGCTCGGCGGCACTCAGGTGGTGGCGCCGGGCGCGCTCGCGGACGCGGAGGTGTATGTGCCGACGGTGGGCGCCTGGACGCAGGTGGCTCCCATGGCCGAGGCCCGGAATGATCCGGCCGCGGTGCTGCTCCCCGATGGCCGCGTGCTGGTGGCGGGCGGCACTGACGCGGACCGCAGGCCGCTGCGCTCGGCCGAGCTGTTCGACCCCGTGACGAACACGTGGTCCCCCGCGATGCCACCGGGCTTCGTGCGTGGTGGCGCGGGTTCGGCGGTGATGCTGGCCACGGGCAAGGCGCTCTTCGTGAGTGGCCTGCAGGCGGAGCTGTACGACGTGGCCACCGGCCGCTGGGAGAAGGCGGGCTTCGCGGGTGGCGCGGCGGGGACGCATCGACAGGGGCACACCGTGACGTTGCTGCCGGACGGGCGCGTGCTGGTGGTGGGCGGCGGTACCGCGCGCGCGTCGAGCACGGCGGAGGTGTACGACGCGCTGACGGGCCAGTGGACGCTGGTGGCGGCGCCGTCGGTGCCGCGCGAGCACCATGCCGCGGTGGTGACGCCAGAGGGCCAGGTGCTGGTGCTGGGCGGCGAGCACTTCACGTCGGGCGCGCTCGCGTCGGTGGAGCGCTTTGACCCGATGACGGGCCACTGGGTGTCCGCTCCCACGCTGACGGAGCCTCGGGGCCTGCCGGGCGCGCTGACGCTGCGCGACGGCTCGGTGCTGCTGGTGGGCGGTGCCAACGAGGCAGCGGGCATGCTCGACTCGAGCGAGAAATACCTGTCCACGGGCTGCGTCCCGGCGACGTGCGAGTCGCGGGAGGACGCGTGCGGCGCGGTGCCGGATGGCTGCGGTGGGATGCTCGAGTGCTCACCCTGCGTCGTGGAGGGCTGTGATGCCCAGCAGTGCCGCGCCGGGGGACTGACGCAGCGCTGAGCGGTGCCGGCCGTGACGCGGGTGACAGTCCCGCCGATTCTCGCTCAAATGCGGCCATGCGTTGGCTTCTGTTCGCGATGTCCCTGGCGTGGCTCGGTTGTGGCGATGATGCCGTCTCGGAGCCCTCCTATGACGAGTGGGCCGGTCGCGCCGCCACCGCGCAGTGTGCCCACTCGGTGGCGTGCCTGGGAGACACGCGCGCCCAGGCGGTCTGCACCACCGAGGTCTATGAGCGCTACAAACAGGTGGAGCCGGTGCTGAACGCGGGCTCGGGCGCGAAGGCCGGCTGCGTGCGGTGCATGCGCATCCGGATGGAGGTGCAGCACGCGTCACTCTCCAACCAGTGCCAACCCATGGACACGGCGCGCATCGACGCGGCCTGTGGGCCCGAGCGGCAGGCCTGTGCCGGCGCGCCCTGACTTGCGTGCGTGAGAGCCGTGGCGCATCGCGCCAGCCCATCCCCCGCGCGAAACCTCCTGTGACTGGCTGAGCACCCCTCGCGCGGAAAGCCTCGCAAGCCACGAAGCCCCCGGCCCTCGCGCACGTCAACCAGCCGAGACGCCCCCGTCCGTGCATGCCAGACTGCGCGCCCATGCGAACCCGCCTCCGCCTCCTCGCACCGCTCATGCTGAGCACCGCATGTGCCTCCGTCTCCTCACAAGCTCCGGACGCCACCGCCGCAGCGACAGCGACAGCGAAGGACTCCGTGCCGGAGCGTCCCTTCGGCACCCTGCGTGAGCAGGCCGAGCGTCAGCAGGCCTGGCTGCGCGAGCGCATGGACACGGCGCTCCCCCAGCTCATGCGCAAGTACGGCATCGAGCTGTGGGTCGTCCCCATGCGCGAGTACAACGAGGACCCCGTCTTCAAGGCGCTCGTGTCACCCACCACGTTCGCCGCGCGCCGTCGCACCATCTACGTGTTCCATGACCTGGGCCCGGAGAAGGGCGTGGAGCGCCTGGCCCTCGGCGGTGGACCGCAGGGCGGCGTCTATGTTCCGCGTCGCGCCCAGCAGCAGGTGAACCACGGCGGAGAGGGCCTGCGCCAGGCGGAGCTGTGGGGCCCGGACCAGTGGCTGGTGCTCAAGCAGGTGCTGGAGGAGCGCCAGCCCAAGAGCATCGCGCTCGACGTCTCCCGCACGTTCGCCTTCGCCGACGGCCTCTCCCATGGCGAGTACGAGGGCATGGCCCAGGCGCTCGGCCCCGACTGGGTGAGGCGCTTCAAGCCCGCGGAAGGCCTGCCCGTGGACCTGCTCGCGTGGCGCATCCCCGACGAGGTGCGCTTCTACGAGGACGAGACGAAGCTCGCCTGGAACATCATCGAGACGGCCTTCTCCAACCAGGTCATCACCCCCGGCGTCACCCGCATCTCCGATGTGGAGTGGTGGATGCGCCAGCGCCTGGCGGACCTGGGCCTGGACACCTGGTTCCAGCCGTCCGTGGACGTGCAGCGTCAGGGCGCCACCGAGGAGCAGCTCGGCGAGGACCCCGTCATCCAGCGCGGCGACGTGCTCCACTGCGACTACGGCGTCACCGCCCTGCGGCTCAACACCGACACCCAGCACATGGGCTACGTGCTGCGCGAGGGTGAGAAGGACGTACCCGCCGGCCTGAAGGCCGCGCTCAAGACGTCCAACCGCCTGCAGGACATCGTCTTCGAGGAGCTGCGCCCCGGCCGCACCGGCAACGAGGTCCTCAAGAGCTCCCGTCAGCGCATGGCGTCGGAGGGCATCGACGGCACCATCTACTCGCACCCCATTGGCCTGCACGGCCACGGCGCGGGCGCCATGGTGGGCCTGTGGGACCGGCAGGAGGGCGTGCCCGGCAACGGCGACCACAAGGTCATGGCGAACATGTGGTACTCGATTGAGCTCCAGGCGACGAGCCTCGTGCCCGAGTGGAACAACCAGCGCGTGCGCTCTGCCCAGGAAGAGGACATCACCATCGACGCGGAGGGGCGCGTGCACTGGGCCTGGAAGCGCCAGACGGAGTTCCACCTGGTGCGCTGAAGCGGCTCGCGGGCTCCCGCCCTCTACAAGGACGCGGGAGCCCGGAGTGGGTGAATCAGCGCGGCGTGCCCGTCAGCGACTTCAAGAGCTCCACCAGCGCGCGCTTCTCCGCGTCCGTCAGCTCCAGCGGGACGATGGTGACGGTGCGCTTGCCGGTGAAGGTGCCGTCCGGGTTGCCGCCGTCGTTGTAGAAGTCGACGACCTCCTCCAGCGTGGCCTGCGCGCCCGTGTGCATGTACGGCGCCGTCAGCGCCACGTTGCGCAGCGACGGCGTGCGGAACGCGCCGTCCAGCTCCTCCTGCTTCGCCTGCGTGCGCAGCGTGCGCAGCCGCATCGCGTCCGTGCCGTTCGGGTCGTCGCTGTGCCTGCCCGCCGCGTTGAACTCCCAGTCCAGCAGCTGGGGGAGCACCGCCCACTGTCCCCCCGCGCCCGGCCCCCGGTCCTCCAGGCCCACGTTGTGGAACAGCTCGTCCGTCAGCGAGGGGCCCTTGTGGCAGACGATGCACTGGCCCTTGCGCACGAAGGTCTTCAGCCCCAGGAACGCCGGGTCGCTCTCCGCCGTGCCGGCCTCCACCGCGGCGATGAAGCGCTTCACGTCCGTGTCGAAGGGCGCGTCCACCTGCATCAGCACCCGCTCGTACGCCGCCATCACCTTGCCCACGTTGGCCATCAGCACCGGCGCGGCCACGCCCGAGGGCTCCACGCCGAAGAGCGTCTGGTAGCGCGTCCGGTAGGACTCCTCCGCCACCAGCCGCGCCCGCACGACTTCCGCGTCCGAGTCCATCTCCACCGGATTCGTCAGCGGCAGAATCGCTTGGGACCAGAGCGAGTCCGCCCGCCCGTCCCACATGAACCAGCGGTTGTGCCGCACGTTCAGCACCGTGGGCGGGTTGCGCTCCGTGCGCTGGCCGCCACAGCCCTCGGCCGTCGCCGTCTCCACCGTGCGGCCGTCACCGGAGTGGCAGCTCTCGCAGGACACCGTGCCGCAGCGGGACAGGCCCGTGTCCCGGAACAAGTCATGCCCCAGCTCCTGGGCCACCGGCAGGCCGTCCACCTTGTTGGTGGCGTCCAGGCGCGGGTGGCTCGACAGCGAGTGCAGGCTGCGAAGCTGGTCCAACTCGTCGAGGGTGGGAAAGGGCTCTTCCGACTCGCACGCCAGCCCCAGCCCGCCCAGGCTCAGGGCAAGCGTGGCGGCGCGCCAACTGCTTGGAATCTTCACCGGGTCGTCCTTCTTCGCATCCTTCGCGGCCCGGTCCACTCCGGTACCTCGTGCCGCCCCGCGGGCGGTCTGCCGAGAGCTTCGCGCCCCTCTGTGCGCGAATCAATCCGGAATTCCTGGACGTCCTGGGGCTGCCCGGCCCCTCCGCTCCGGACATGAGCGAAGGGGGACGTGACATTGACTTCGACTTCGACTTCAGGCGCCGCAGCTCACCGTGAAGTCCTTCGTGCCGGTGCCGTAGTTCACCATCTTGATGGTGGACGGCTCCGGAGTGATGGCGGGCGCGGACCCGTTGTCGCACTTCAGGCCGGACTCCGCGGCCGCGCTGATTTGAAGGTCGGTGTTGCTCGGCACGCCGGAGATGGTGAACGAGCAGCGGTTGCCACGGCTGGACTTCACCATGGCGTGGCCCAGGGCCTCCGAGGGCCTGGCGGCGTGAGCGACGATGACGCGGAGCTGGTCACACGGGTTGCCCGCCTGCGCGAGCCCGCTCTCCGGCAGCTTGATGACACCGGCGACGGTGGCGTTGCCCTCGCGGCTCCCAGCGCCCGTGGTGGCACAACCAGTGGCGGCAAGAATCAGGGCGGCAACGGCGATGCGATACATGAAAATCCTCACTTCTTGGGGGAAAGAGAAGGCGGCTCGACTGCCGCACAGGCGACCTACGTCGCGCGCTCACTACAATTGCGACGGGATTTCATTCCACCCATTCCCCGCCCGCTGAAAGTGCCGGGTTTTCTGCAAATCTCCTGGAGTTCCGTGCGGTTCCGGACGCCTTGTCGCCGATATCCACGACTTGGAGTGGGGTGCCATGAGTCCAGTTCATCGGTCGAATCAAAGGCAGACATACCGCGCTGCGCAGGGCTGCTGGGACGTCCCAGGAGCGAACGGGAATCCCATGTGTGGGAATGCGGGGATGCAAGCCCTGACGCGGAGCGTGCGGCCGGGAATCAGGCCTGTCGCCTGCTGCCGGACACTCGTCGCGCCCCCACGGTGAAAGCGCGAGAGGAGACGCGCATGTCGATTCAGAAACAGGATGCGACGCAGTCGTGGTCGGGGCTGGGGGTGGGCACGGACCGGAAGTCCTTCATGGACGCGGTATCCGCGCAGCTCCCGGACTTCGTGGCGGAGCAGGCGGCGGAGGCGGTGTTCTGCGGGCTGGCGGAGCTCTTGTCCGACGGGCTGATGCGGCAGCTGCGCGAGCAGCTCCCCGAGGACCTGAGGGGACTGGTGGATGCGTGCCCTCGCCACCCGGACGGCACGCGCGGGAAGGTGGACCGGGACGACTTCTACCTCCAGGTGGCCAACCACCTGAACGCCGAGCCGGAGAACGTGCGCCTGGTGCTGCACGGCGTCTTCGCGGCGCTGCGCGAGCAGGTGACGGAGCAGGAGGCGGACAAAATCGAGAGCCAGCTGCCCCGCTGGCTCCAGGGCACGTGGTCCGCGTCGCGCCTGGGCATCGACCGGCCTTCCTGAGTCGAGGCCGTGTCCGTTCGTGGGACGAATGAAGCGTCCGGACGCCCGCATCGGGTCCGGACGCTTCTTCACGTCGTGCCGCCTGCTAGTAGGTGCCGCCCAGCTGGAGCATCCCCATGTAGCGGCCGTCCAGGGCGTTGGGCGTCGCGGAGGTGGGCGCGAAGTCCTGGTCGAAGAGGAAGTTGTAGCTGACGCGTGCGTCGGCGGTGATGAGCTTGCCAATCTGGTAGCGCAGGCCCAGGCCCGCCGGCACGTAGCCGCTGGTGTCGTCCTGGAAGCCGAACTGACGGCCCACCACGTCGTGGCGGATGTTGTAGTCGTCGATGCCCAGGCCCGTCACCGCGTAGGGCTGGAGCCGCGTGTCGGTGAAGTTGCCGATGACGAGCGCCTGGCCGCCGTTGCGTGCCACGTCCGGGCCATCGCCCAGACCGCCCGCCCGCCCGTTCCCGTCGACGTCCACGTTGTTGACGCTGCCGTTGTAGCCCAGCTCCACCGCCAGGAAGTCCATGGGCCGGTAGCCGATGGCGGCGCCGTACGTGAACCCCGCGTCGAGCCGCGGCGCCAGCTGCCCGGTGTAACCCTCCGCGCCTCCGCCGAGCTGCGCGTACAGGCCGGTGTCGGCGTGCTTCGATGAGGACTTCTTCTTGGACTCCTCGACTTGTACCGGCTCCAGGTTGCCGGGGGCCCGCTCCGCGCTGGGCCGGTAGTCCTCCTGGGCTCCCACGGCGCATCCCCACAGCGCCGCCACACATCCCGCGATACGCACGAATGCCTTCATGTCGGACTCCTTTCCGAGCGTCCGGAAGGCAACGTGGAGTCCGCGGTCCATCCCGGCAATGTTCCCGGGGGCCATGCCCTCCGCCCGTCCTCTTCTCGGCGGGGCGGTGGACACGTCGCTCTGTTGTCCTTCCCACCCCGGAGGGTGGGGCGGGCACGCTCAAAGACTCAGGGCAGCGGGCCGATGAGCGCCTCCAGCGCCCGCCGGGCCTGCACCATCCCGTGGCCGTACTGCTCGTCGAAGCCGCCGGCGCCCAGGTCCTTCGCGCTGCTCAGGAGCGCCGCCTTCACCTCGGCGGGCGTGGCGTTGGGACGCGCGCTGAACAGGAGCGCGGCGACACCGCTGACATACGGCGTGGCCATGGAGGTGCCGGACATGTACGCGTAGTCCGCCGGATGCAGGCTGAGCTTCGCGGTGGCGCCCATCTGCCGCTCCATCAGCGTGCTGGCCGCCTGGGTGATGGTGACGGCGGGCACCCAGTGTCCTTGCTGCGGCACCGAGAGGATTTCCGCGCCGCCTTCCATCAGCTCGCTGGCGAAGATGACCGCGCGAGCGCCCTGCATCATCACGTTGACGATGGCCTTGTCGGGCCGCACGTAGGGGCTCGGGTGCACGTAGGCGACGAAGCCGCGGCAGGTGCTGTCCTCGCCGCACGAGTCCAGCCCCTTGCCGTCACCGCAGTCCACCAGCGAGCCCCCGGTGTCCCCGGTGGGCGCATACAGCAGCGAGCGCGACGTGGGCCGGTTGCCTCCCACCTCCAGCGCGGAGAGCGAGCCCCGTCCCTGCGGGAAGGTGGACAGCACGTCCACGCCCGGGGCCATCAGCGCCAGGTCCTCTCCATAGGAGGAGAACACCGCGCGCTTGTCCTGGTTGTCCAGCGCGCCCACCGCGAGCACGGACGGGTCCGAGGCTGGATAGGACACCAGGCCCTGCGCCTCATTGCCGGCCGCCGCCACCACCAGCATCCCGCCGTCCAGCGCCGCCTTGAACGAGTCCTGCGTGGTGAGCGAGGCCAGGCCGCCTCCCAGCGACAGCGAGGTCACCTTCGCGCCCTCGGCCATGCAGTACTCCAGCGCCTTCATGACGAGGCTCATGTGGGTGCGGCCTTCCAAATCCAACACCCGCGCGATGATGAGCTGTGCTCCGGGCGCCACGCCCATCAGCCCGCGCTCGTCCAGCACCGGCCCGCCCTGGCCGCCCAGGCCCGGCCGCGCGGCGATGATGCCCGCCACGTGCGTGCCATGGCCGGAGCCCCACCGTCCCTCGCGGCTGTCGCTGGGCGTGTCGTCCCCATCCAGGAAGTCCCGGGCCGCCACCACCGCGTCCCGCAGCTCCGGGTGGTCCAGGTCCATGCCGCTGTCGATGACGCACACCTTCACGCCCTCGCCCGTCACCGCCCCCGGGTCCAGCACGCCGTCCGAGTTCCGGTCCCAGACCTCGGGCGCCTGCACCCGGCGCAGCTCGGGCGTGTACTCCGCGGTGGCGCCCGTGCCCGCGAGGACTCCCGCCAGCGCCAGCGCCGACGGCAGGGAGGGCCCCAGCGAGTGCAGCTCCGCATCCGGCTCGATGCTCTCCACCAGCGGATCCAACTCCAGCTCGCGCCGCTCCTCGGGCGTCACGCGCGCGGCCACCGCCGGCACGTTCTTGAAGGTCGCCGTCACCTGTCCGCCCAGCTGGCGAACCCGGCCCGCCGTCAGCTCGCCCTGGCGTCGGTAGCGGATGATGACCGGCTCACGTCCGTCACCGTCCGTCGTCGCCCGGTTCGCGAGCTTCCCATGGGGCTGTCCTGGCAGCATGCCCGCGGTGATGCCCGGGCAGACGTTCTGCTGGGCATCCCGCTCGGAGGACTCGTCCGGCATGCAGGCCGACAAGGTCAACAGCCCGATGACTCCCCAGCGCTTCATGAGCCACTTCCTTCCGTCACCACCCGGGCGACATCGCGGTGCCAGGCCGAAGGGCTTCCAGCCGGTCGACCCCATCTGTCCCCAGGAAGTGCATCCCCCTTCGCGGCGGCAACGGCCGTGCCGGGCGCGCGGCGGCGGGAGGTGCGCGGGTTCACATCCTGTGTGGCCCGCCTGTCTCAAACTGGCTGTCGTCCCGGGCCGCGTGGGGGGCTGTTGTCCCGAAACCCGCTCCTCCCGCCCACTTCGTCGGAGATGGGCCCGGGACTGCCGCGCCCGAGGCGATCAACGAGGCGCGGGCTCGGCCGTATTGCCAGGCGGTGATTTCACCCACCGTTGTGCCCCACCGGTCTGACATGCTGGCCGGGGCCGTTGACGGGATGTTCCGGGGGCGTACGGTGTCGGACAGACGCGAGAAGGGTGCTCGACAGCTTGATTCCGTGTGTGTCCGGGTGCTTCGCTGCCAGGAGAAGCCATGAGCACCGCACCTACAGAGTCCTCCCGTTTCCTCGGGCGCTATGAGCTCGTCCACCCCCTGGGCCAGGGCGGCATGGGCGAGGTGTTCCTGGCGAAAATCAGCGGCGCGGCCGGCTTCGAGAAGCCGTGCATCGTCAAGACCATCCTCCCCACGCTGCTGAAGGACCGGCAGTTCCTGGACCGCTTCCACCACGAGGCCAAGGTGCTGGTGCACCTGGTCCACTCGTCCATCGCCCAGGTGTACGACATGGGGGAGGCGGACGGGACGTACTACATGGCGCTGGAGTACGTGGCCGGCGTGGACCTGGCGTACCTGCTGGAGCAGGCGCGGATGCAGGGCGCGCAGGTGCCGGTGCCGGTGGCGCTGTTCCTGGGCCAGCGCATGGCGGAGGGCCTGGGCTACGCGCACCGCAAGGTGGGGCCGGATGGCGCGCCCTTGGGCATCGTCCACCGCGACGTGTCGCCCCACAACGTCATGGTGTCGTACGAGGGCGAGGTCAAGGTCATCGACTTCGGCCTGGCCAAGTCCGCGGCGCGCAGCAAGTACACCCTGCCCGCCACGGTGATGGGGAAGCTGGGCTACATGTCGCCGGAGCAGGTGCGCGCGGAGGCGCTGGACCACCGCAGCGACATCTACTCGTGCGCCGTGGTGCTGTGGGAGATGCTGGCGGGTCGCTCGCTCATCCCCCATGGGACGGTGGGGGAGATGATGGCGGCCATGTCGCAGCCCACCATTCCTCCGCTGACGGGGCTGCGTGGTGACCTGGATGCGACGCTGGACGCCGTCGTGCGCCGCGCGCTGGCCATCAAGCCGGATGACCGCTACTCGCGCGCGGACGAGCTGGCGCGGGCGCTCAACGGAGAGCTGGTGCGCTCCGGCGCGGCCGTGGGTGCCGAGGAAGTGGGCCACTTCGTGCGCGCCCTGTGCCCGGAGGCCTTCGCCGCGCAGCGACAGCTCATCTCCAAGGTGACGTCGTCCGGGAGCCACCACCGCACGCCCACGCCGATGCCAATCCTGGCCGGTGGCACGGGCACGGGCGCGTTCGGTACGGGGCCGCAGGCCGCTCCGGAGAACACCGCGCCGTCAGGCTTCGAGCCGACGATGATGCGCGCGCCGACGGAGACTCCCGCTGCTGCTCCCACGAGCGAGCGGCGCGTGGCCGGCATGGCCCGGCGGGATGTTCCGTCCGCCGACGATGCGATGGGCAATGACGCCACCACCCTGCGTCCCGGCACCGGAGCTGGAGCCGTCGCGGGTGGGGCCATGGTGGCCGCGGCCTCCGCGAGCGCTGCTTCTTCGGGGCCCGTGGACCCGTCACCCGCCAAGGTGGTGGTGCAGGAGTCGGCGGCGCAGCAAGCGTCATCGTCGGGGCCGGTGGCGCAGGCGGCCTCGTCGGGCCCGGTGGCGCCGGTGTCCGTCTCCCAGTCCGCGAGCGATGTGGCCACCCGGCCCGCTTCCTCCCGGAAGAAGACCGCGACGATGCTCGTCATCGCGCTCACGGTGCTGCTGCTGATGGTGGGCACGGCGGTGACGACGGCCCACTTCGTGAAGGGTCCGGGCGGCCCCGAGGCTCCCACGCCTCCGCCTGCTGTCTCCACGAACCCGCCGCCCCCCAACCCGGACACGAAGCCGGTTCCGCCAGCTCCTCCTGACAAGAAGCCCGCTCCGCCGACCACCGCCGAGGTGCGTCCGGTCTCCCCGCCCCCCGACAAGCCGGCGCCCAAGCCGGAGCCGGAGAAGGTGGCGATCCGCGAGACGGTCAAGCCCAAGCCGCCCGTGGCGAAGCCTCCCCCCAAGCCGGCTCCGGAGCCCGAGCCCGAGCCGGTGGCCGTCGTCGAGGCGCCTACGCCCGCGTCCGAGAAGGGCGTCATCTATGTCTCGCCCACCGGCGGGATATTTCCCGTGCAGAAGGATGGCCGTGGGTTCTTCGTCTCCGGCGCTCAGGTCCTGAACGTGCAGCCCGAGCAGAAGTTCCAGGTCGTGAGTGCTCCCAGGCGCGACGGGAAGCGGGTCTTGCTCGGGAATGCCTTCGTGCATGGCAAGGCTGGTAAGACCACGGCCCTGCTGAAGATCAACGCAAAGGCCAGGACGGCCATCGCCGCCATGTCCACCCTGGACCCCAAGACCAAGACGATGAAGACCAATGCCTTCATCGCGACGCCGGAGTCCGGCACCCGAAGCAACCAGGGCAACGAGTTAGAGTCATACCCCGACGAAGAACCCGACCCAGCGGGGCCCGCGGCCGTTGCCGCACCGCCGATGATTGCCCCGTCCAAGACGCTCAAGGGAATCGTGAAGAAGGCGGGTGGCATCGGCCCGTTTGGCGGAGGCGACGTGTTGGTTCGCAACACCGACGACTTCGACTGGACCGACTGCTCCGTGGTGAAGGACCGCCGTCAGCGGGGCAGGCTGGGCAACCTGCTTGCCGGCAAGGAGCGGACCGTGAAGAACTTCACGACCCGCGCCGAGCACTTCGTCGAGGAGGGCAAGGTGGGCGTGTTCTGCGAAGAGGGGCAGTTCATCACCACGCTGCGCTGACCCCCGGCACGCTCCGGCTCACGGCTTCGCGAGTCGCTCCGAGGCCACCGGACAGTCCGCCACGACGGCGCGCACGTCCTCGTGGCCGGAGCTCGCCTCGCGCACCGCGCGGTTCAGGGACGTGCGGCACTCCCACGTCACGTCCCGCGTGCCGTGGCAGCAGTGCCAGCCCGTCAACGTCCGCCCCAGGTACTTGAGCGTCTCCGCGCGCGTGGGCGTGACGAGCAGCCACACCGCCCCCACGAGCACCGCCAGCCAGGGGAGCTGCGAGGCCAGGCCCTTCAGCCGGGGCCCCACGCCCGCCGTCACCGGCTCCGCGTAGAGCCCGAGCATCGCGTCGAAGGGCCGGCGCTGCAGCACGGGCGCCACCAGCAGGTCCACCGGCGTGGTGAAGCCCCTGATGAGCCCCCGCTGCGCGCCCGGCGCGTTTCCGTTGTGCACCAGCCACACGCCCGCGAGCTGCCGCCACAGCGTCCGTCCCCAAATCCCACCCACCAGGGACCACGCCAGCCAGGCGAGGACCATGGCCAGCACCATCGCCCCCGGCGTCCGCTCGTGCTCCAGCGCCCGCAGCGCGGCCCAGCCGACCAGGGCCGCCGTCGCCACATCCAGCACGTCCGCGGCCCACAGCTGCCACTGGTACCGCGCCTCGGTGCTCACCGTGTCCGTCGAGAACAACGCCCCGTCGCTCATCCACCCTCGCTCTTCGGCGCGCGGAGCATAGACGTTCGGGGACCTCGGAGGGTCATGCACCTTTGTCCGCCGCCTGGACTTCGTCCGGAAAGCCACCGCGAGAGCAGGCGGGCTCGGGGTGTTTCATGGCGCGGCGCCAGCCGGGAGGACAGGCGCCCACGGACTGCCCTGGGGCGACCGCGGGACGTGACTGCTGTCTGTTTCCCGCAGTGGCGCGAGACACAGGTGGCTCCCATCTTGGTTTCAGCGCGATGCGGCGAGACCCCACCCACCACCGGGGTCTCGAAGCGAGGAGCGCTGGGCCATGGCCCCGGTCACCCGGGAGCACGGCTCTTGGGTGCCGGCGGTGGTGGCGTACGAGGCGACAGCGGCGGGGGGAAGTTTGGGAGTCGTGGGGGGGCAGGTCGTCCCCCGCCGCTGTCGCCGAGGCCGTTAACGGCCAACGTTCCACTGTGGGTGAATGCCCGAGGTTTGGCCTCTGGGGCGTTTCTGCCGGACACTGGGGGACGTCATGTCCGTCCCGAGGCATCGGCTCCGCGCCGTCTGGCGCGGGCTCGTGGGTATCTTCCTGCTGGCCGGGGTCGTCCTGGCGCGGCCGGGCCTCGCCTTGGACCCTCAGCGCTGGGTGTCCCAGTACAGCCAGGACTCGTGGCGCAGCGACGACGGGCTTCCGCAGAACAGCCTGCTGGCGCTCGCGCAGACGCGAGACGGCTACGTGTGGCTCGGCACCTGGGAGGGCCTGGTGCGCTTCGACGGCGCGCGCTTCGTCGTCTTCGACAAGCGCAACACGCCGGAGCTGCGCAACCACACCATCAAGGCGCTCGCGGAGGATGCCTCCGGCGTGCTGTGGGTGGGCACGGACCAGGGGCTGGTGTCCTACGTGGACGGCCGCTTCGAGCGCGCCCCCGGTGCCTCCGCGCCGCTGGAGGGGGTGCGCGTCGAGGAGCTGCTCGTGGGCGAGGGCTCCCTCTGGGTGGGCACCACCGGGGGCCTCTGGCAGGTGCCGCTGGGCGAGGGCCTGGCGCGTCAGTACACGGAGGCCGACGGACTGCCGGGCTCCTTCATCACCGCGCTGGCGCGGGCGGGCGGTGACAACCGGCTGTGGGTGGGCACCAAGGCGGGCCTGGCGTTGCTGGAGGGCGGGCAGGTGCGGCGCACGCCCTTTCCCGTCCCGGGCCCCGACGAGCGACCGGAAGTCACCGCGCTCTTCCAGGACGTCGCCGGCACGCTGTGGATGGGGACGGAGACGGGGCTCGTCTCGTGGAATGGCGTGGTGGCCACGCGCTTCACGGCGACGGACGGGCTGCCGGCCACCGTCACCGCGCTCCTGGCGGACAGCCAGGGCAACCTCTGGGTGGGCACGCGGCGCGGCGGGCTGGTGCGGCGGGAGGTGGCCGGCTTCAGCTCACCGCTGCACGGCGCGGGGCTCGCGGACGCGGAAGTCCTCTCGCTGCTCGAGGACCGCGACGGGGCGCTGTGGGTGGGCACCTATTCGGGGCTGTTCCGCCTGCGTGACGGCCCGTTCGCCACGTACGGCATCCCCGAGGGACTGCACAACGAGACGGTCAGCACGGTGCTGGAGGACAAGCGCGGCACGGTGTGGCTGGGCACGGTGGGCGGAGGGTTGTTCTACCTGCGCGACGGGCACATCCGCCGCATGGAGGACTTCGAGGGAGGCACGGACCCGGTCATCACCGCGCTGCACGAGGCGCCGGACGGCACGCTGTGGGTGGGCTCCAAGGCGGGCGCGTTCCGCTACGACGGGCAGCGCTTCGCGAAGTCGTCGCGGGTGCAGGGGCTGCCGGACCACGTGGTGACGTCCATCCTGGTGGACTCGCGCGGGACGCAGTGGTTCGGCACGCGGCAGGGGCTGGCGCGGGTGCGCGGCGGCGACGTCACGGTGTTCGGCACGAAGCAGGGGCTGTCGGCCGAGCCCATCATCGTCATGGCCGAGGACGCGACGGGCGCGGTGTGGCTGGGCTCCGAGGGCGGGCTGTGGCGCATCGAGGAGGGCAAGGGCCCCCAGCGCTTCACGGTGAAGGACGGGCTGCCCGGCGAGGTGGTGCTGGCGCTGCTGGCGGAGCCGGACGGCACGGTGTGGGTGGGCACGGAGACGGGGCTCGGGCGGTGGAAGGAGGGCGCGTGGACGCGCTACTCGGTGTCGCAGCACGGGCTCTATGACGACGCGGTGTTCAGCATCGTCCCGGACGGGGACGGCCACCTGTGGATGAGCAGCAACAAGGGCGTGTCCCGGGTGTCGCTGCGCGAGCTGGAGGAGGTGGCTGACGGGCGCCGCTCGCGGCTGGCGGTGATGGGGTTCGACCAGATTGACGGCATGCGCACCGCGGAGTGCAACGGGAACACGCAGCCGTCGGGGTGGCGGGGCAGGGACGGGCGGCTGTGGTTCACCACCATCCAGGGCGCCATCGTCGTGGACCCGGTGCGCGTGCGCGCCAGCCGGCAGCCTCCCGAGGTGCGCATCGAGGAGGTGCGGGTACAGGGCGAGCTGGTGCCGGTGACGGGCCCGGTGGAGCTGCGGCCGGATGGCTCGCGCCTGGACATCCGCTTCACGGCCTTCACGCCAGGCGACGCGGTGCGGCTGCCGTTCCGCTACCGGCTGGTGGGGCACGACGACGGCTGGGTGCGCGCGGAGATTCGCCGGGCGACGTACACGGGGCTGCGGCCCGGGCGCTATCGCTTCGAGGTGCAGGCGGAGGGCCGGGACGGCGGCTGGACGGAGCCGGTGTCGCTGGACGTGCTGCTGGAACCGAGCCTCTGGCAGCGCACGGACTTCTGGGTGTTGTTCGTGCTGGGGCTGGGGATGCTGGGCGTCAGCGTGTACCTGCTGCGGGTAGGGCAGCTGAAGGCGCGCGAGCGGTGGCTGGAGGCGCGCGTGCAGGAGCGCACGCGGGAGCTGGCGCGGGCGAACGAGGAGCTGGAGTCGAACGTGCGCACGCTGCGGCAGACGCAGGCGCAGCTCGTCCAGGCGGGGAGGATGGCGGCGGTGGGGCAGCTCGCCGCGGGCGTGGGCCACGAAATCAACAACCCGCTGGCGTACATCGTGTCGAACCTGGAGCACGCGAGCGAGGAGTCGGACGCGCTCGCGAAGGAGCTGGGAGAGGCGCGGAACGCGGGGACGCGACTGCGCGAGGTGGGGCAGGCGCTGCGCGAGGCGTTGCATGGCGCCAACCGGGTGCGCCGCATCGTCCGCGACTTGAAGACCTTCTCCCGGCCGGACGATGAGAAGCAGGGGCCGGTGGATTTGAGCGCGGTGCTCGACTCGGCGGTGAAAATCGCCATGGGCGAGCTGCGTCCGCGCGCGAAGGTGGTGCGCGACTACGGCGACGTGACGCGGGTGGAGGGGAACGAGGCGCGGCTGGCGCAGGTGTTCCTCAACCTGCTCATCAACGCGGCGCAGGCGTTGCCGGAGGGACGGGCTGAGGAGAACGAGGTGCGCCTGGTGACGCGCGGCGGCCCGGACGGCTGGGTGCTGGCGGAGGTGCGCGACACGGGGAGTGGGATTTCGCCGGAGTCGCTCGGGCGCATCTTCGACCCGTTCTACACGACGAAGCCGGTGGGCGTGGGCACGGGGCTGGGGTTGTCGTTGTGCCACGCGTACGTGACGGCGATGGGCGGCACCATCTCCGTGGAGAGCGAGCTGGGCAAGGGCTCCGTGTTCCGGGTGGCGCTGCGCCGCGCGAGGGACGCGGGCGCGGCGTTGACGTCGGAGGCACGAGGGCGCACGCGCGACGGGGTGTCCGAGTCAACGCCAGGAGCACGGCCGGTGACGGAGCGGGATTCCTCACCCTCGGGCTATCCGACCATCTCCTCCGACTCGCGGCCCATGTCGGAGCGAGACACCTCTCCGCTGGGCTTCCCGACGGTGCACGTGAGGCCCGCGGCGGAGCGGCCCGCGTCGCCCATCAGCGCGCCGACCCAGTGGGAGCCGCCGCCTGAAGCCAGGTGGGGGACGGAGCGTCCGGCTTCGTCCAGCGGCTTGGAGTCCTCCAGCACCGCCCTTCCGAGCGTCACGGCCGCGAGCCGTGTGCTGGACGGGGGCTCCTCGCGAGCTCCGGGTCCACCGTCCTTCGCCGGGACACCGGGTACCGAGGCGCGCGCCTCCCGCGTGGACACCGCTGCATTGGAGTCCATGGCCCGGAGGTCCGAGCCGGTGGGTGACGCGGGCGTACTGCCGGGGACGAGCGCGGTGGTGACGGATGCCCCGCGCGTGGAGAGCCCGCCGCCTCCGGTGCGGGGGCGGGTGCTGGTGGTGGACGACGATGCGCTGGTGAGCGGGGCCATCCGTCGCACGCTGGCGCGAGAGAACGACGTGGACGTGGTGGTGAGCGCGCGGCAGGCCCTGGAGCGGCTGAATGGCCTGGAGCCCCAGCGCTATGACGTGGTGCTGTGCGACTTGATGATGCCGGAGATGACGGGGATGGACCTCTACGAGGCCCTCGTGCGCACCGCGCCCGACGTGGCGGAGCGGATGGTCTTCATCACCGGCGGGGCCTTCACGCCGACGGCGCGCACCTTCCTGGAGCGGGTGGAGAACCCGCGCGTGGAGAAGCCCTTCGACCCGGAGGCCCTCAGAGGAGTGGTCCGGGCCGAAGTCGCCCGTGCGCGCCTGGTTACAGGTCCAGCACCAACCGCTTGGAGCGAGCGCGCGACACGCAGATGAGCATGCGCTCGTCTCCGGCGGGCTCCTGCTGGAAGAAGGTGTCGCGGTGCTCGGGCTGTCCCTCGCAGACGCGGGTGACGCAGGTGCCGCAGGAGCCGGCCTCGCAGTCGCTGGCCACGCGCACGCCATTGCGGCGCAGCACGTTGAGCAGCGACTGTCCCTTGGGCACGCTGAGCACCTGCCCCGTGCTGCGGAGGGTCACCTCGAAGTCGGTGTCCTCCTTGCCCAGGGCCGCGACGTTGCACTCGGCGCCGAAGGACTCGAAGTGGACCTTCTCCCAGGGCCAGCGGTGCTTCGTGGTCGCCTCTCGCACGGCCTTCATCAAGCCCGAGGGGCCGCAGCAGTACAGCCGCGTGCCGGCGCCTCGCGTGGCCAGCAGCCCCGACACATCCAGCCCCTTGTCCGGGTCTCCGCCGTCGAAGTGGAACCGCACCCGGTCCGCGAACGGCGCTGTGGACAGGAGCTCGCGGAACGCGGCGCGCTCGGGGGTGCGGACGCAGTAGTACAGCATGTAGTTCGCGCCGGTCCGCTGGAGCTGGCGCGCCATGGACAACAGCGGGGTGATGCCGATGCCGCCCGCCACCAGCACGTAGCTGCGCGCGAACAGCAGGGGGAAGTCATTGCGCGGGGCGCTCACCACCAGCACGTCGCCTTCCCGCACGCGCTCGTGCATGCCGCGTGAGCCGCCCCGTCCTCGCGCGTCCTTCTGCACGGCGATGACGTAGCGGTGCGTCTCCTCCGCGTCGTTGCAGAGCGAGTACGAGCGCAGCACGGAGTCCTTGCCGGGGACGCGCACGTCCAGGTGGGCGCCGGGTTCGAACGGGGGAAGCGCCCCGCCTTCTTCCGCGACCAGCTCGTACGACAGGACGGCCTCGGCCTCGTTTGAAATCCGAGCCACGCGCACGCGCTGAGCATCATTCATCAAGGTGTTCACTGCGTCCCCTCTTCCCTTCCCGCGACCGCGACGAGTCCATCACCCACCGCGACGAGAGATTGAGCAGGGGTGGTTCCGCGTGGGATTGAACCAGGGGGCGGTCGGTGCGTCGCTTCCCCGACGCTGGTTGGACCTCGGGGGGGCGCGGAGGTGTCTCCCAGGGAGCGCCGCTGCCTCATCTGGGCAACAGGTTCTCCTGTCGGGGGGCTAGAACCTTCCCACAAGTTCTCGCGCGGGAGCCTTCGTGGCCCTTCTCGTTCTCCAGGGCGCGGACCTCCTGGCCGCCTGCCGGGGTCGCGGGGGAGCGGGCCTTCCCCACGTCGCTTCGGCATCGTGGCGAGGTCATCCCCACCATCCAGGACATGTCGCGCCAGGAGCCTTGCGCTCCATGGAGGGGATGCGCGGCCCCCAGGACCTCAGGGAGGCAATCAATCATGGATGCCATCGCGTTGCTGAAGACGGACCACAAGACGGTGGAGCAGCTCTTCCGCAGGTTCGA
This sequence comes from Myxococcus qinghaiensis, assembly GCF_024198215.1. Classification (GTDB taxonomy): domain Bacteria; phylum Myxococcota; class Myxococcia; order Myxococcales; family Myxococcaceae; genus Myxococcus; species Myxococcus qinghaiensis. The sequence goes on along the minus strand of NZ_JAKCFA010000036.1, from coordinate 18,870 downwards.
GAAGGCGGGAGCCAATGCCCACAAGCTCAAGCGCAAGCTGGTGGAGCAGATGGTGCTGGAGCTGTCGGTGCACGCCGCAATCGAAGAGCAGGTGTTCTACCCGGCGGTGCGCACGCGCTCGGAGTCGATGAAGGAGGAGGTGCTGCGCTCGCTGGAGGAGCACCACGTGGTGAAGTGGGTGCTGTCGGAGCTGGACGAGCTGCCCGCGGAGGCGGAGCGCTTCGACGCCAAGGTGTACGTGTTGATGGAGAACGTGCGGGCGCACGTGCTCGAGGAGGAGACCACGCTCTTCCCGGCGGTGAAGAAGGCCTTCAAGCCGCAGGAGCTGAGGGAGCTGGGGGCCTTGCTGGAGAGCGCCAAGCAGGCGGCGCCCACCCGGCCGCACCCGCTGGCTCCGGACACGCCGCCGGGCAACCTGGTGGCGGGCGCGATGTCGGCGGTGATGGACATCGGCCGTGACGCGCTGAGGGCCGCGCGGCGCAAGGCGACGACGAAGGTGCGGGAAGTCACGGGGCGGGGCGCGAAGCAGCCCCCGGCCCCCGGGTACGAGGCAGGGGACGCCGCGAGTCCGTGACGTCGGCTCCCGGGAGAGGGCGGGGCGTGCTCCGCCCTCTCGTGCCGAGGGGGGCGTGAATGTCGGGGGTGGGGGCCCGTCCCGAGGAGTATGGCCGCGGCATCACGACCCCCGCCGTACCGGAATCCCGCCCGAGGAGGCACCATGCTTCACGCAAAGTCCGTTCGTTCCCTGCTGCTCACCGCCGTGCTGTTCACCGCGCTGGGCGCGTCCGCGCAGTCCCAGCCGCGCCCGCCGTTGGACCCCGCGGTGCGGACCTTGCGCGTGGAGGGCACGGGCGAGGTGAAGGCGCAGCCGGACGAGGCCTTCATCGACCTGGCCGTCGAGACGCTGGCGCCGAACGCGAAGACGGCGGGCGAGCAGAACGCGAAGAAGATGGAGAAGGTGATTGCGGCGCTGACGTCGGCGGGAATCGCGCGCAAGGACATCCAGACGCGCAACTACTCGGTGTACCCGGACTACGGGCCTCCGGCGCCGAACGAGACGGAGCCGAAGCTCAGGGGCTACCGGGTGAGCAACCTGGTGAGCGTGCACCTCACGGAGCTGTCGCGCGTGGGCAGCCTGCTGGACCAGGCGTTGGCGGCGGGGGCGAACCGGGTGGACCAGGTGCGCTTCGGACTGGCGAAGCAGGACGCGGTCCAGGGTGAGGCGCTGCGGCAGGCGGTGGCGCGCGCGCGCAAGTCGGCCGAAGTCCTGGCGGCGGCGCTGAACGTGAAGCTGGGCGCGGTGGTGGATGCGAGCACGGTGACGGAGTCGCCGCAGCTCTACCCGGCGCGCTTCGCGATGGCGGAGTCCGCGGATGCCCGCGTGGCCACGCCCATCCAGCCGGAGGAGCAGACCGTGCAGGCCAAGGTGACGCTCATCTACGTCATCGAACCGCTGCGCTGAGTCAGACGTCTCGCGAGGGCCTGCTTGCGGCGGGCCCTCGCTGTGAGGCGGATGGATTGGAGAGGCATTGCGACGGGTCGTGTCATTGTCTCGATATCACCCGCTGGGTGGTATTCCCCGGGAGCTTGAATCCATGACACGGGAATTCCGGCGAAAGCGCTGTGAACTCCAACTTGACCTCGCGGACTTATCCCGGTTCAATTGTTTCTCCGAGTCCGTGAGGTTTGCTCCTCGCGTGAACCGGAGCTTCAGTGCTCTCTCACCCAGGAGCAGTCCATGAAGATCAAGACCCGCGTTCGTGCTGGCCCAGCCCGTGGCTGTGCCGGTGGCGTCATCGTCGCCGTCGAGCTCGAGTAGTCTGGACGTCGATGCCGCGGTGCGTGTATCGCGAAGGGAATGTGGCGCATTGCGCCATTTCCCAGCCTGAAACCGCGATGCAATAATTACAGTCACGGGTGTTGAGTTGAAACTCACGTAACTGTCGCAGCTTGACCGGCAGAAGCAATCCCGCTTCAATTGTCACTCCGTTTCCGCATGGGTTGTTCCTTGCGTGAAGCGGAGCAGCCAATCCTCACCCCACACAAGGAGCAGTCCATGAAGATCAAGACTCGCGTTCGTGCAGGTCCGATGGATACTGGCGTTGGCAGCGGTGGTGGTCGTGGCTGTGCCGGTGGCGTCATCATCGCCACCCCGCTCGAGTAGTCTGCTCGTCTCGTTCGTACATCCAGTCCTCACTCACACAAGGAGCAGTCCATGAAGATCAAGACTCGCGTTCGTGCAGGTCCGATTGCGGCGCCCTCAGGTGGCGGCCGTGGCTGTGCCGGTGGCGTCATCATCGCCACCCCGCTCGAGTAGTCTTCCAGTGGTGAGCTGACACCGGTCGCCGGTGGGCCGAGAACCGGCTCGCTGGCGACTGTTTCATTCAAGGCCTTCCAGGAGCTTCCACGTGAGTCAGGAACCGGTGCCGGTGGACCCCCATGAGACGCTGTACGTGCCCATGCGGCGTCGCTTCATCAAGGAGTACCTGAACTCGCCGGAGGGCCAGCCCGAGCTGCACATCTATTACGGCACCAAGGAGATCTACATCGAGGAGCAGGACCTGCACTCCTTCGGAGAGCAGCTCTGCCTCGAGGACTCCTTCATGGCGGGGGCCGCCACCCGGTGGACGCCGGGCGAGCCCTATCCCTGGGAGCGCATGAAGGAGCTGCTGGAGGCGCTGCTGGCCGAAGGCATCGTCACCCGGGAGGCCCCGACGCTCACCTTCGAGAGCGAGAGCCACCGCAAGTACCTGGAGGCGGAGGCCAGGCGCGACGCGCCCACCGAGCCGCTGTGGTGGAACCCGGACTCGGCCAGCATCATGAAGCGGCTCTCGGGGAGTCCGCTGGAGCTGGGCTTCATGGAGGCGGTGCTCCCGGTGTACCGCATCGCCCACCCGGCGCTGGACGCGGAGGGTCGGCACATCGGGGAGAGCAACACCTTCCCCGAGTCCATGCGCATGAAGGTGGAGACGGAGTTCAAGGCCTGCCACTTCCCGGGCAGTCGCTACCGGAACAACGCGCCGATGAACGTCACGGCGCTCAAGTCGATGATGAAGCACTGGAAGCCGATGATGCAGGCGGTGCTCGCGGTGCGGCAGGCGTTCCTCCGCCCCGACACGGTGCTTCCGGATGGACGCTGGCGGCTGGGAGACCTGCACGCGGTGGCGTGCGCGGTGCTTGCGGTGCCGTCCTACATGTTGATGCGCGCGAACGACCCGGTGCCCAACGGCACGCTGGACCCGGTGCTCTCCAACATCTACCGGGTGACGGACGGCGTGCGGATGGTGGCGGCGTACATGCTCTTCCTCCCGGAGGAGCCGATGACGTACGAGACGCCCATCTCCTCCGCGGAGCTGCTCTATGTGTCGGACCGCGACAACCACTACCTGTCTTCGCGCGGGGTGTGCGCCGGTCCGCCGAACCTGATGGAGGAGTACTTCCAGACGGTGATGGACGGCAGGCCGGTGGTGGGTGCTCCGTCGTCGGACTTCCCGTGGGCGAAGGACATCGTGCCGGGGGTGGACTACGGGCAGCTCGGGCTCCAGCTCTATTCGCTCCAGTTCAACCTGTGGAGCTACATGTGCCGCGCCTATGGGCACATCCGCTCGGCGGTGGGCCAGGTGGAGGACGCGCCCGGTGGGTTCTGGAGTCGGATGAAGGAGCGGGTGGAGCACGACTGGTCGATGATGAAGATTACGCGCCTGCATACGGCGACGCAGCGTGACTGGGCGGAGGAGCGCTACGTCGAGATGTTCGACCGCGCCCAGCGGGGCATGAGCAACTTCAAGGAGGAGTCGCTGGTCCGCCTGAAGGACATCTTCACGCCCGTGCACGACGCGGTGTACCAGTCCACGCGCGAGCAGCTCCGGGCCCTGGTCCGCGAGCGCGCGGGTGCGACTTCGGGGCCTCGGATGGAGCAGGCGGACGCCATCGCGGATGCGACCGCGGAGTACCTGACGCTGGAGCGCTCGGCGCTGCTCGCGCTGGAGAACGTCCAGCGTGAGGTCAACGCGCTGCTCCAGCGTCCCCACCCGGAGCGGCGGTTCACCAACCAGGACCTGGCGCTGCACCACCGCATGCGGGCGGGCACCATCGGCGTGCTGCCCTATCTGCTGGATGTGTTCCGGGACGAAATGGGCGTGCACATCGACAACTCGCCCGAGGGCACCCGGCTGAGCCAGCGCAGCAACGCCGCCTGAGCGGTGGCCAGGGCTTCCCTGGGAGCGAGTGGCCCGCTCTCGGGGTGACTCCCAGCGACGAACAGTGAGCAGGGGGGCGACACGAGCGCCCCCTTTCCGCCGCCGGTCCGACATACTCCCCGCCCCGCGTGACTCGCGCGGGTGAGCCCGAGGGAGGGCACGGCACGTGAGCGGCAGGAACGTCATCGTCGTCGGAGGCACGGGCGACATCGGCCAGGCCGTCACGCGGAAGCTGCGCGCCGAGGGCCTGCGCGTCCTGTGCGCCGCGAACGACGTGGCGGCGGAGACCGCGGACGCGGTGCACGTGGATGTCACCCGTGAGGACTCCGTGGTGTCGATGTTCGACAAGGCGGAGGCGGCGCTCGGCCCCATCTCCGTCCTCGTCAACTGCTCGGGCGTCGGCGTCTTCACTCCGCTCGTGGACCTGTCCCTGGAGGACTGGCGGCGGAGCCTGGAGGTGAACCTGACAGGGACGTTCCTCTGCGCGCGCGAGGCGTTCCGGCGGATGAAGCCCCAAGGCGGAGGCCGGCTCATCCACATCGGGTCCGTGAGTGACCACCTGACGTTGCCGATGAACGGGGCCTACGCGGCGTCCAAGCACGGCGTGCGCGGGCTGACGGGCGTGTTGAACGAAGAAGGCAAGGCGTTGGGCATCCGCGCCACGCTCGTGTCGCTGGGCGCGGTGTACACGTCGTTCTGGAAGTCCCGGCCGGAGTTCAGTCCCGAGGACATGCTCTCCGTGGACGACGTGGCGCAATGCATCTGGGAGATTTCCACCAAGCCGTTGAACGTGCGGGTGGACGAGGTGCGCCTCGTTCCTCCCCGAGGTGTCCTCTGATGGAGACGCAGTCGAAGGCCCCTGTCGCGATTGTCACTGGGGCCAGTCGTGGAATTGGCGCGGCCATCGCCACGGAGCTGGCGAGGCAGGGGTTCGAGGTGGCGCTGCTGGCGCGGGACGTGGCGGCGCTGGGGCGACTCGAGGAGCAACTGACGCGGGCCGGTGGGCGGGTCTGGCCGCTGGCTTGTGACATCGCGGACGAGCGCGCGGTGGGCGCGGCGATGGAGCGACTGGAGGCGAAGCTGGGCGTGCCTCGGGTGCTGGTGAACAACGCGGGGGTGGGCGGGCCTTTCCACCGCGTGGACGAGGTGAGCACCGCGGAGTGGGACCAGTTGTTCGGCGTGAATGTGACGGGTGTGCGCAACCTGTGTCACTGGGCGTTGCCGCGCATGAAGGCGCAGGGCTACGGACGCATCGTGAACATCGCGTCCATCATGGGGCTCTTCGGTGGCGCGCAGTCGTCCACGTACGCGGCGACCAAGCACGCGGTGGTGGGGTACTCGAAGTCCATCGCCGCCGAGTGGGGCGCCTATGGCATCACCTGCAACGCGCTCTGTCCGGGCTACATCGACACGGAGATGTTGGCGAAGGCGGACCCGGCCGTGCGCGCGCGGCTGCTGGAGCGCATCCCCGTGAAGCGCTTCGGCACGCCGGAGGAAGTCGCGGGCATGGTGTCCTTCCTCGTCGGGCCCTTCAGCGGCTACGTCAACGGCAGTGCCCTGGTGATGGACGGCGGCCTGTCGGCGCACCTGGCGTCGGACCTGCCCGCGTTCTGACTCATTCCCGGAACGGCTGGATGCCTCGGCTTCGCTTCAGGACACCAGCTTCGCTTCGGTGCACCACCTACGCGGCGACAGCGGTCTTCAGGCCCTTGCGCTCCATGAAGTCGCGCAGCTCCGGCCACTGGGCCGACAGTGCATCGAAGTCATCGGGGCGACCGAGCCGTGCCGCTGTCAGCGTGGCTTCGATGTCCGCCGCATGCGTGGTAGGGCCCAGGGCATCCAGCACGAAGGCCCTGACGAGCTTGAGCCGGCGGGCATCACGTCCCCCCAGTGCGTCCGCCTCGCCCCCTCGGGCCGTGAGCAGCGCCAACGCGGCGCTGTTCTGTCCCTCGTGGCAGCGCAGAACGACTTCGGGCAGCAGCGCGTACGAAGGAGGCAACTTCCCAGCCCGTTTGCGCCCTTCCTCCAACCATTCGCGCGCGGGGGACGGCTCTCCCTGGATGAGCCAGGCCAGGGCAATCAGATTGGGCAGCCATTGGTGCATGGCTGGAACGGGCCTGCGCAACGCGCCGGAGCGCTCCGCCGAGCCGAAGAGTTCGAGCGCGCGTGGGGCCTCCCCCAAGGCCAGCACGCACTGTCCGACCATGGCGACGGAGACAGCCCGCTGGGCGCCCTGGGTGCTGCGGCGTGCTGCCTCCTCGAAGCAGCGGGCCGCTTCTCGCTCGTCACCCGCGCTCAAGAAGGAGACGCCTTGGTTGTAGGCCACGCTCCACTTGCGAACGCGCCAGAAGAAGAAGGCGAACAGCGCGAGGAACAGCGAGACACCGCCGATGGCCAGCACCGGAGGAGTCAGGTACTCGCGCAGCGAGCTGGTGCGAGACGTGGCGTTGTAGGAAATGACGAAGACGACAACGAGCAACAGCCACATGCCGCCCTTCTGCGCCGAGAAGAAGGGAAGCGGCCTCAGGTGGCGCTCTTTGGGAAGGGGAAGCGGATTCACAGGGACTCACAAGTCGAAGGTCGCGGCGTCCTCGTAGCCTGACCGCGGCCTCGAAGGCCATCAGCGCGCGGTGTCAGCGACCCGAGGCCCATGTCCAGGGGCCCTGTCTGGGATTTCCTCGGGGCGCTCTCCCAGAGAAGCCCCCAGCGGGCCGTCTCCAGTTGAAGCCTTGCCCTGGCGCACGAGTGGCGAGGCGCCAGGCTGCCTGCCCATCGTGCTTCGGGGCTGGGGGCGCGGGTGCCCCGGGTTCTCGGCTGCCTGGAGCGTCCGCATGTTGACGGGGGGGTGAACGGGCGGGGCGCGTCGCGCCCAGGCCTGCTGGCACTGACGCGCATGCGGGAGCACGGGGGGACGATGGACCGCACACGCCAAGGAACGCGGTTGGCGCTGGCGCTCGCGGCGGGCGTGCTGGGGAGCGGCTGCGAGCGGCAGGAGGACGAGGTGACGACGCAGAGTCCGTCGGCGGACGACCGTGAGGTGCGCTCGGCCTTGTTGAGAGACCTGGTCGCTTCCCGGGAGCGCGCGCCGGACCCCGAGGCGCTGAAAGGTCCGGACGAACAGGGCCGCATGGGACAGGGGGGCTCGGGACGCCCCGAGCCCACGGGGCGCGTGTCGGGACGCGTGGAGTGGGTGGGCGACAACGAGCTGCTCATCCGCGACACGGGTGGACAGGAGCGGGATGTCGAGGTGACGCCGGACTCGCTGCTGCGGTTGAACGGGAATCCAGTGGGCCTTGCCTCGATGCGAGAGGGAGACTCCGTCGAAGTCACGTACGACGACGGCCCCGGAGGTTGGGTGGCGCGACAGGTCGACGTGGTGGTGCCCCAGGCACCGAAGCTTCCAACGGAGCGAGAGGTCCGGGAGCGCGAGCACGACGAGCCTTCCGCGCGCCCGTGAGCTTACGACGGAGCAAGAGGTCCGGCGTGTGAGCACGAGGCGCCCTCTGCGCGTCCGTGAGCTGCCCTCCGGGCACCAGGGCCGCACCCCGGTGTGTGGCGACGCGCGTGAACCGTGCGAGCCGCCCGCGAGCCTCAACCCACCATGCGGGGTGCCGGGGACCTTGGGTCAGAACGCGTTGCCGTTCGCGCGACGTCCCGGTGACGAGCCGAGGCTGGGATTGAGCGTGGTGTGGAGAACGAAGTCGGTGCCCGGGAACGCGTCGGGTGAGCGATTGAGGGACACGTTGTCCACGGTGCCCGTATAGGTCATCACGTCCATGAGAGCGCTCGCGGAGTCGCGCAAGCTCACGCCATCACCGCCATTGTTGAGGCCCAGTGTTCCCGTGGACGCGGGCACGGTGTCGGGTGTGTTGGGAGGGAAGCCTCGGAGACCGCCGAAGACGACATACGCGCGGCCGGGCGCGACGAGCGTCCCGGTGGCGAAGGTATGCCGGACCCCGTTGGAGTCCCACAGCGACCAGCCGGACAGGTCCGCGGTGGAGCCGCCGGTGTTGATGACCTCGATGAACTCGTAGTCGGGATCGGCCACGGTGCCGCCGTCGGCATTGGGGAAGGCGGGCTCATTGGCGAGCACCTCGTTGATGAGCATCGCCGGAGGTGTCGAGGTTCCCCCGTCGGTGCTTTCGCCGCCTCCGCCAAAGTCATAGCGACTGACGACGGGGTAATGGTCGCTGACGACGTTGTTGTAGTTGTCGATGCGAGGAGTACCGATGTCGGGACGCACGACGCGGATGGAGTTGGGGACGTAGACGGCAGCGACCTCATTGCTGACGAGCGTGTGGTCGATGGTGTCGGAGTACTCGGTGGTGGTGCGCTCCGAGCGCTCCGACAGGACCTGGGTGATGAAGGTGTAGTGCGTGGGGTCGTCGAGGAAGTTCTCGAAGGGCGTGGGCAGGTTCACGCCGCCGCTGCTGGTGATGGAGAGGTCGACGTCGTCATTCCAGTCGCCCAGGACGAACACACGCGCGGTGGGCAGTGCATCGAGATAGGCCTTGAGCGCGCTGCTGGCCTCCTGCCTGCGCGCATAGGACTCCACATCGGCGAAGGCCTTCATGTGCAGGACGATGACGGTGATGGGAGTCGAGGCGCCGTTGATGACGGTGGTGAAGTCGACGCGCAGGGGAGGGCGCCCTCCAAAGGAGTAGTCGTTCGCGGTGAGGATGAGCTCCGCGTGTTGGAAGACGAGGCTGCTGTCGTAGAGGATGCCGGGCTTCTGCTCGCCGGCGGAGTACCAGAAGTTGGCATTGGAGACGTAGGTCCAGTCGTTGGCGAGGAAGCCGTCGTACTGGGGAAGCTGGGCCTTGAGGACCTCGAAGTCCGCGCTGTCCACCATCTCGACGAGGCCCCACACGTTTGCGCCCGTGTCCGTGAGGATGTCGCCAGCGTGAGCAATCTGCAGGTCATCGACTGCGCCGCCAGGTGAGGTGGAGCTGGGCGGCCCTTGGGTATCCGCGCCGAACCACTCGATGTTCCAGTGGCCCACGGTGAGCACCTGTCCCGAGCTGCTGACGGTGAGCGACAGCAAGCGCGAGGCGGAGGTGCCCTTGGCGTCCTGGACGACGGCGCTGAAGGACCGGGTGCCTTGGACGGTAGGAGTGCCAGAGATGACGCCGCTCGAGGAGAGGGACAGGCCGGTGGGCAGCGTGCCCACGTGGCTCCAGGTGAGGGGCGAGCGTCCCCCGCTCGCGGCGAGGGTGGCGGAGTAGGGCTGTCCGGAGATGGCATTGGGCAATGTGGCCGTCGTCACCGAGGGGGGCACGTACACGGTGAGCGACAACACGCGGTCCGCGACGCGGCCGTTGGTGTCGGAGGCGCGCACGGTGAAGGAGCTGGTGCTGCCGGAGGTGGTGGTGCCGCTCACCGTGCCTGAGCTGGAGAGGGACAATCCGGTGGGCAGCGAGCCCGAGACGATGCTCCACGCGAAGGGTGCCTTCCCGCCGGAGACGGAGAGGGGGGCGGAGTAGGGCTCGCCGGTGTCGGCCTCCGGGAGGGTGCTCGTGGTGATGGAGGGGAGCGCGTAGATGCTGAGGGCGAGGGGGCGAAGGGCGCTGCGGCCGTTGGCGTCGGTGGCACGGACCTGGAGGGAGAAGGGCCCGGGCACGGAGGGCGTGCCGGTGAGGCGTCCGTCGCTGGAGAGCGTGAGGCCGGAGGGCAAGGGGCTGGGGATGTCGAAGGTGTAGGGCGGCTTTCCACCGGAAGCCCCATAGACCGCGCTCACGGGGACGGTGACGTAGCCATCGAGCGAGGTGGCCGCGCCGGTGACGACAGGCAGCGAGTAGACGGAGAGCGTGACGGCGCGAGTGCTGCTGCGGCCGGAGCTGTCGGTGACGCGAAGGGTGAGGTTGTGTGTCCCCACGCTGGAGCCGAGGGTCCCGGAGAGGATGCCCGAGCTCGGCGCGAGGGAGAGGCCCGAGGGCAGGGTGCCGCTGGCGACGGACCAGGTGAAGGGAGCGCGTCCTCCGGAGGCGGTGAGGGACGCGGTGTAAGCGGTGGTGGCGTAGCCGTCGCCCAGGGTGCTGGTGATGGCGGGTGGGGCGTAGACGATGAGCGCGAGGGTGCGTTGGTCGGTGCGTCCGTACTCGTCGGAGACGCGGACGGTGATGGACGCGGTGCCGCTGAAGGAAGGGGTGCCGCTCAGCATGCCCTGGGACGAGAGCGTGAGGCCAGGAGGCGGCGAGCTGGAGACGAGTGTCCAGGTGAGCGAGCCCCGGCCACCCGTGGCGCTGAGCACATGTTGATAGGGGGCGCTCAGCGTCGCATCGGAGAGCGACAGGGTGGAGATGGAGGGCAGGGCGGCGACGGTGAAGGTGACGGAGCGCGCCGTGGTGCGGTCATTGGCATCGCGAGCCAGGACCTCGAAGGTGAAGGAGCCGTCCTGGGTGGGCTGTCCATGGAGGAGTCCCTCGGGAGCGAGCGTGAGACCTGGGGGCAGCGGGCCCGGCGTGGTGAAGACGAAGGGGGCTTTGCCTCCCGAGGACTCGAGTGCGCGAGCGATGTTGTCGCGGACATAGACGAGCTGAGGGCTCACGGGAGCGAGCGCGGGAGGCAGGTAGGTGATGAGTGAGAGCTCGTGCGTGGCGGAGGCGCCGTGGACGTCGGTAGCGCGGAGGCTGAACGTGGATGTGCCACCAGCGGAAGGGGTGCCCTCGATGCGGCCGGAGTCGAGGAGGGCCAGTCCCGGAGGCAGGGCGCCGCCGACGAGGGACCACGCGTAGGGCGGCGAGCCACCGGAGACGGCGAGGGGCGCGGCGTACGCGTCACCGACGTAGGCGTCGGAGAGGGTGGAGGTCTCGAAGGTGAGCGAGTTGTGGCCGCCGTCGGTGGGAGTCGGACCGGCGTCGGCAGGCGTCGAACCGGCGTCCTGTTCAGGCAGCAGGGGCGTGATGGGCTTGGAGCCGGGACATGCGGAGAGGCTGAGGGCGAGCAGCAGCGCCAGGGCGCTGTGGAACCGCATGGAGACTCCGGACCGGTAGGGGCCGAGGCCCCAGGTGAGAGCGGGCACTGTAATCCGTGGCGCTGACGACAGCTCAAGCGCGCGTCAGGTAATGCGGCCAAGAAAAAGGCCGCGGCCCCCGAAGGGACCGCGGCCAGGATGTCTCAGTAGGACCGAGTCAGACTACGGGTTCGCAACGCCCCACGACTGAGGACCGACGGCCCAGTCCGCAGCCGCGTTGGTGTCGGTCGCGCTGACGCGGCGAATGGTGTCCGTCTCCGGCGTCACCGAGGCTGCGGTCGACGGGATGGTGGTCCAGTCGGCCGAGACCTGCGCAGCCGTCGGCGTTGAGGTCGTCGAGCAGGGCGCGCCGCCGCAGTCCGCAGGCAGCCACTGACCAGCAGCCTGGATGGCCTGCAGGTTGCCAGGGAACGCGCCGGGAGGAGTACCGCTCGTACGTGCAAACGAGACCGCGTCCTGAATCGTTCCGGCAGCATCCTTGACCAGCAAGATGCGGCTGGAGAAGGTGATGCCCGTCGCGCCGCCCTTGAAGTCCCAGGCGTTGTCGTAGTTGGCGGCCACGGTGGCCTTGGGGAACTGGTCCTTGGCGGTGGTCTCGCCTTGGTACGCGGCAGCCTCATTGATGTGGACGACGATGATGTCCCCCTGCGCGACGTTGACGTCGGGGAACGTCAGAAGAACCACGGCCGCGTTGACATCTTGCTGGAGCACCAATCCGTCCGTGGTACCCGCCGTAAGAACCTGGAGCTCGACCAGGTCCAGACTGTTCGCCATGTTCGGTTGAACCTCGGTGATCCGCACCACAGCGGCGGTGCGGAAGCCCTTGAACTCATCCGTGTTGTTCGGAGCCACCACGGAGCCGCCAGCTGTATCCTTCACCGTGTTCGCGACGGTGAGGGTGTACGAGGTGCCCGCCGTCTGGGTGGATGTGGTCAGGAAGACCTGCTTGCCAGTCACCTGCGCGGCGGTGGCCGTCAGCCCCTCAGTGAAGGTGAATTGGCTTGCCAGGTTGGTGAGGCTCGCCTCGGAGATGTTGCGGTCGAACGTCAGGGTCACGGTGGTCAGCGAGGACGCCGCGGCGCTCAGCAGCTTGGGCGCCACGCAGCTCAGCGTGAGGTCAGCCGCCGTGGACGCGGAGGGCTGCGCAGCGGCATCAAACCGCCACATGGGGCCCACGAAGGTGAACGTGCAACCCTGGACGATGTCCAGCGTCTGACCCAGGGCAATGGGCATCCGAAGCCGGAAGTTGTTGTTGGCAGCGGTCATGCCGGTGGTCGTGAACTGGAAACCGGTGAACCCAGCCCCAACGCCACCGCCACTGTTGGCGATGGTGCCACTGATGGAGACGATCTCGCTCTCGTAGTTCCCCAATGCCGTCACGAGATCATTTGCGCCAGAGACATCCACGGCGAGACCCGCGGGGGTCTGGGTTGCCAGGTTCTTCACCGGGTGCCCCTGACTGATGCGAGAGAAGTCGGAGACGGCTGTCACGGTCTTCTGAAGGTTCGGTTCCGCCTTCGCCGTGGCGGTCAGGTTCACGCGGTCACCCACAGCAACCTGCGCCAGAGCCGCCGCGTCGGAGACGAACACAGCGGGGCCATTGGGTTCGGCCTGGATGAAGAAGCCCACGGGCTCGGTAGCCGCCTGACCCGGGGCGGCGGCCTTGATGGCCGTGACGAACGCGCCGGTCACTGCCTGATTGATGGTTCCAGGAGCGGCCGTCAGGATGGCCTGAATCTGCGCGGTGGTGTCCGCCGGCGTAGGGCCGGAGGACTCGCACGCGAACGTCGTGGTGTTGCACACCTGGGTGATGCCGCAGTTCGCGTTCGTAAGACACTGCACGCATGCCGTCTTGTTGTTGCAGATGGGCTTGCTGGGGTCCGCGTTCGCGCACTCGGAATTCGTCAGGCAGACCTCGCACTGACCGCGACCGTTGTTGGCCAAGGGGTCGCAGAAGTCACGCGCGCTGTCCGGCACCGCTGCGCACTGAACATTGTCCGAGCAGCCACACAGGAAGTTGGCGTTGCAAACCGGCTTGGTCGCATCGCAGTGGGCGGTGTTGTCCGAGGTACACTCGACGCACACCGTCGGCGTGGTGTCCGTGCGGCAGACCGGCGTCTCCGGAGCGCACGACGCGTTGTCCGCGCAGCCCTCGCAGGCGGTGCCCGTGGCGTTGCACGTCTGCCCACCCTGGCAACCCTCGGTGGCGTTGCAGACCTTGCACTCACCAGCGCCGTTGTTGCCCGTCGGGTCGCAGATGTTGGTGGGTGAAGAGCAGCCCAAGTCGGGGCTCGTCTGCGAGTCGACGCAGACCTTGCACGCGCCCGCGCCGTTGTTTGCCGCGGCGTCGCAGATGGGAGCCGTCGCCGAGCAGCCGACGTCCTGGCCCGTGCCCGTGGCGGAGTCGACGCATGCCTTGCACGCGCCCGCGCCGCTGTTGGCGGCCGGATCGCAGGCTGGCGCGGTGGGCGAGCAGCCGTTGTCCTGGGCGTTGCCCAGCGCTGAATCCGTGCAGGCCTTGCAGACGCCCACGCCGTTGCTGGCGGCGGTGTCGCAAACCGGCGTTGCCGCGGAGCATCCCAGGTCTTGAGCTCCACCCTGCGCTGTGTCGCGGCACGCGGTGCACACGCCCTTGCCTCCGGCACCCGTGGTGTCGCAGACAGGAGCCGCAGCCGAGCAACCCTCGTCCTGGTTGATGCCAGTGGCAGAGTCGCGGCAGGTCTTGCACACGCCCGTACCGGAGCTGACGTCGCACAGTTCGCCCGCAGCGCACGCCGGGGTACAGGTCACGCCCGCGTCAGGAGTACCCGAGTCCGGGGTGCCCGAATCCGGAGTACCCGAGTCGGGTGTGCCCGAATCCGGCGTGCCCGAGTCCGGCGTCGGAACGTTGATGGTGTTCTGCTCACACGTTCCGTCGTTGCACGCCCACTCTTTGCCCGGGTCTGGCTGGCCATTGTCAGCGCGACAGTCGAACTGGTCGACGCACTCGTCTCCACAGCCCGTGCCCAGCGTGACGAGCACGGCGGTCATGAGCGCTGCAAGCCAATTTCGCTTCTGCATGCGGTCCCCTCCAGGGATGCAGGTAGTAACTCGCCCCCCTTACACCTGAACCTGGAGAGGGTCCATTGCGGGGCCCCCGTGACACCGCCATGTCACGCAGGAATCCCTTGAAATGTCAGGTTTTCACGGAGACTTGCGGGATGCCTGAGGTCTCGGACCCGCGTACAAGTCGATGACCTGTGAAATCGCGTCCTGACACACCGCGCAGAAGGGCACGCGGTCCCGCGTGAACATCACGCAGTCGAGCTGGGGTCTGTAATACCCCCGGGCCTCGTAGTTGGCCCCTTCGAAGGCCCCGACCTTGTTCGAGTATTTCTGCGAGGAAAGGAACTTCTCCTCCCAGTCGCGCTGAGTCACGAACAGGGAGTCCATCTCGGACTCCGGCTTGCGCTGGGCACGCACCTGCCGGCGGCGCTTCTGCACGTCATTGGAGTGTGTCTCATACGCCTCCTTGCTCCACGGCGTGGGCAGGGGCGTGCCGGGCGTCATCAGATGCTTCCACTTGAGCTGCCCCGGGTCCTTGAGCGCGGTGACGTTCTTCTCCCAGGGCTCCAGCCGGTCCGCGCTGGGCACGTAGACGGACTCGGAGGTGTAGTACTCGTCGGCGAGGCCGGCGAAGTGATGGCCGAACTCGTGGACGAAGACATAGGGCGCCCACAGGCTGTCGGCCGCCACGGTGCCGTAGAGGCCGAGGATGCCTCCGCCTCCGTAGGTGTTGCCGTTGGACAGGATTTCGACGAACTCGTAGGGCGCGAAGGCGGACAGCTCGCGGAAGGCCTTGTTGTCGAAGGTCAGGATGTAGCGCTCGCTGCCGAAGGCGTCATAGGTGGTGCCCACGGGAGAACGCCGGTGGATGCCGGTGGACGGCCGGGAGATTCCGGACTGCGCGGCGGCCGGCATCAGGCCCCAGACATTGAAGTCCGTCTTGCGCTCCTTGAAGGGCGAGAAGGTGAAGAGGATGTCCACCATGCGCCGGGCATCCTTCTCGAACTTGGGGCGCTCCGCTTCGGTGTAGCCGTCGCCGAGGATGAGCAGGTCCACCTTCTGCTCCGGCGGCCCGCTCTCCAGCAGCTTCAGCAGCGGGCCCGGAGTGGGCGGCGAGGACGGGTCCACGAACATGTCCTTCGGGTCCACGATGAGTGACCACACCTCGCGGAAGGCGTTCTGCGCGTCGCGCTTCTTGAGGAGCACCTGGACGGGGCGCTCGGGCGTGGGGAAGCGAAGCGACTCGTGGAAGGTGCGGTGCTGGCTCTTCGCCTCGGTGGTGAGCTCCCACTCTCCGTAGATGGAGGCGAAGCCCCGGGAGAAGAGGACCTGGTTCGTGTCCCGGTCCCTCACCTCAAAGAGGTACTTGCCGAGGTTGGTGTCGTCGACCGCGCGTGCCGCATGGCCCGGCCAGGGCTGCGGCTCGAGGACTACCTTGTCGAGGCTGAAGCGTTCCTCGGTGGCATTGCCGGTGTGGAAGTAATCCACCCGGAGGGTTCGAGGGGCCGCGGCGGAAGCGCTCATGGCCAGGAGCAAGGCAAGAAGGGCACGCGTCATGTGCGGCACTCTATGCGGCGGCGAGGGTGTCGGCGCGGATGGTGAGCAATTCCCTAGGAGGCGTGGACGTCAGAAGGTGCCCGAGAGGCTGGCCGAGAACTCCTCGCCATTCGTGGCGACGCCCACCGAGACAGGCGGCGGTGCTTGGGGCGAGGGCGACAGGAGGAAGAGCACGGCCCCTGTTGCGACGGCAGCGCCTCCGCCGACGAGGAGTCCCGTGAGGAGATTGCTCTTTTGGACCAGGGAGTTGCGAAGCCGCAGCGCCTCCTGGTCCGAGGAGAGGATTCGACCGTTCTCGAACCGTTTCTCAAGATCATCCACATCCTTCTGGGCCAGGAACCTCACCACGCCTGCTCCGCCCAAAGCGGCGACGCCAGTGCCGAGCAGGACATAGGACGCCACGCGAAGTGCCGGTGTGGGTCGGCCTGAGGCGTCCGCAATGCCGTCTGAGAGAAGGTCCGGAGCGCTGACGTCCATGCCGCCGCCATGCTGGGTGCCAGGCTTGTCAGAGGTCACTACCTGCTCCCAGGGGGCACGCCCGTTGGCATTCATCACCACCAGGTTCGAAGGAGACCGACCCGTGGTCACGAAGTCGACCAGGGCCGAGAGTGCTTCCGCTGGGGCATCCAGGCCCTGTGTCTTGAAGCCTCCTTCGCGAAGCTTCTGGCCGCCCTCGACATTGAGCACCGTGGCGGCGAACCACTTGGGGCCACTGCTGGGACGCTCCAGGCGGACGACGATGACCTCCTCGACACCGAGCGTGCCGCCCAGTCGGACGGCATGACTGAGGGTCTGCTCCATGCTGGCCTCGGGCACGGAGAGGCAAGGGAACGGCGTGGCGGAGACAGAGCCCTCATAAGCGAGGTCCACGAGCAGCGGCGTGTCAGCCCCCTGCGCCTGAATCTGCCGAGGGAAGCTGATGGCCTCGCCCTTCACCAGGGCGAGGTCATAGCTGCCCGCCAACACGTCGAGCGTCAGGGGCGTCTGGCCCATCTTGATGCCGTCGAGATACACGTCCGAGGTAGGCAAGGTGGACTTCACCGAGAGCTTCACCTTGCGGGCGAGGTTCAGCTCCCGTCGCAGCTTTTCGAACCCCTGGCGCACCGAGGGTGCGAAGTAGTCCGGGTCGAGCTCGTATGCGGGCTGGAGCCGCAACACATTCCGGAACGCGGTGTCGCTCTCCTTCTGCTTGCCCATGGCGCGGTAGTTCAGGCCATGCAGGAGCTGGGCGTTCACGTAGAGCTTCCAGCGCGCATCGCCCACGGGCAGTCGATTGATTTGCTGGAGGGCCTCGTCGATGGCCACGGCGGCCTTGCCGTTCCGGCTCTCGTAAAAGTGGTCCTGAGAGGAGTCCAGTTGCCGCTGGAGGTCCTCGTAGCTCTTCGTAGGTTGTGGAAAGAGCCGCTCGCTGAAACCAGACGCGCTCAGGACATCCTGCTCCGGGCGGGAGACGAGGGCACCGAGGAACGCATTGGCTTGGCTGCCCAGCTCCGCGTCCTTGCAGTCTCCGCTCGCGACGACCAGACGGCGAGGTGCCGCGAGCCCGAGTGTCGGAAGGGTCGCGAGGAGAAGAACAATGATTCGAAAATCTGTCATTGGAGTGGTTTCGTAAGGTGAGTTTGCTCGGATGTTCTGCGAGCGTGCATGGGCCATGGGAACGCTAGTGGTCGAGTCGACGTATTCTCAACTGCGGTTCGGAGGTGGACGATTGTTCGCCAAGACGCTGGGCTCATTCGTTGAATCGCTTGATGCGGATGCGTGTGTCAGACTGCGTCTGCTCAATCCAGCTCAGGACCAAGCTGCCATCAGGTGTGGTCTGGAGAGAGGAGGGTAGGACCGTGATCGAACCTACTAAGGGGGCTACATCTTCTAGAGAGTCCCAGGAGGTATGAGACCAGCGGCGGAGGTGAAGCTTTGTGCCGCCTTGAGGAACCTCCTCCTCCCAAGCAATGACGAGCCGCTCGTCCTTGTCCGTGATGATCGAGAAGTTCCGAATGGAGGCGGTTTCCGATGCCGGCTGGAAGACGCCGATGGCACCCCCATTTGCGTCGGGCTCCAGCGCATAGTGATAAGTATGCAGGTCATACGTCGCAGGGGTCGCACGAGGTGAGAATCCTACAAGGTACAGGCTGTTGTTGGGCCCCGGATGGGTGAGAATATATTTACCTGAGTCGGTGTCGCGGTCGTCATCAATAGCCTGCCACTTCCCCTCGGAGTGGTAGTGAATCTTGATTTCCGTGACAGCGGAAGTGGATCCCTCTCCAAGCCAAGCCACCACCGGGATGCCCATCGAGGTGAAGTTCAGAGATAGATGCGGATTGAGAGGGCCTGCGAGTGTGTCGGCAAGGCATTCTCCCAATGGGGTCCATTGGTGTTCGTTCAAGATGCTGACGCACACCTTCCTTTGGGTCGCGTTGTGTTCGACCCAGGCGATGGCGAGCTGGCCGGAAGGAGTCCACTGAAGAGTGGGGTGCATTTTGAGTGGCAGACCTGTTACTTCGGGTGTAGGGGATTCAAGTTGCTGCCAGACTCCAGTGTTCCATCGCCTGATGTGAATCAGGGTCTTGTCATGAGTGTAGGCACTCACCCAGGCGACGACAGGATTGCCTGTATTGTCCAGCAAGAGAGGAGGACCTTCGTTGCGGCTCATGATGGCGCTGTCGATATAGGTTCCGCCCCAGAACTCCCAATCAGTGCCGCCCCATCGATTTAACTGAGGTCTTCCCGAAGGGTCTGTGTGAAGGGACCACGTCGCGAGAAGTCTGCCGGATGAATCAATGCGGTGAACGCCGGTGTCGTGGAGTCCCAGAGGCAGGGGGACGTTGGTTCCTCCCCACGGAATCCAGTAGGGCAAGGCCCAATTCCATGGTTCCGAGGGGTTCCTCACTGCGTTCCCCGCCAGATCCGTCACTGCCGAGGTGAGCGCAATCGCCGCCGAGGCAGGTGCCGAGATGGCGGCTCCCGGCACCACCGTCATCGTCTTCCCATCCCCCGACAGTGACGCCGTCCGAACCACGTCCACACCGCCCACGGTGAGTCGCACGGAGGCGCTCGTCACGGTGTCCAACTTCATCGGCTCGGAGAACACAGCCTGGA
>NZ_JAKCFA010000035.1 GCF_024198215.1 Myxococcus qinghaiensis | reverse complement strand
CGCCTGCGCGCGCAACGTCTCCCTCATCTGCTCCAAATCCATACCGTCGCTCCTCGTCCCACCCATGGAGCGACAACCTCCTCACCTCATACCCCGCTTGTCACGACGGGCTCCGGCGAGGAGTTACAGCTGAACTCCGTCAGGTCCCCCATCTGCACGACGAAGTCGACGCCCCGCCGCGCGATGTGCCTCACCGCTTCGACGGAGTCGTCCTGGTAGACGCCGATATCCCCCAGCACCGCGAAGCGGAACGTGCCGCCACTGACGTCGCGCTCGAGACGTTCGACGGCCCGCGCATTCGCATCGCGCACACCGCCTCTGACTTCATAGGGGTGCAGCTCGAAGACGTCGCAGCCGGCGCAGAGCACCAGCAGCCATGGGACCCAGGACCTCACCGCCGTCCCAGGTAACGATGGGCTGCCCCCGCTTCAACCCTTGGGGCAAGGCCGTCACGGTGGACGAAACATCCACTCATGGAAAACATCACGTGCCCGACAGTCATCCCTCACGCGGGCACGAAGAGGCCCCTCAGGCCGCGAGGGCCTTCGCGCCGTCCCAGTCCTCCACCTCGTAGAGGAACTTGGAGCCCTTCACGAGCTTGCGATTCGCCGAGGTGCTCTGCACGAACACGACGTACTTCTCCAGGCTGGCGGGGCGGATGCGCACCGTCTCCCCCGGCGGCAACCCGAGCATCTCCCGCGCCCGCTCGCCGCTGTAGAAGTCGCCCGTCTTGCGGTCCATCAGCACCACTTCCTTGTGGCCCTGGATGGTCTCCGTCTTGGTGAACTCGTAGAAGCCCCGCCCCGTCTTGAAGCCCAGCCCGTTCTCCTGGACGAAGGCCTTGATGGGCATGTCGTCGTCCACCTCCAACGACTGGAACCGACCGGGCGCCACGGCCCGCAGGTCCGTCTCTCCGAAGGGCGACGCCGTCTTGCGCTGGAGCATGGTGCTGAACATGGCGTTCAGCCCGCGGCTCATGCGCCCTTCCTTGGCCACCTCCGTCTCGTAGGCCTGGAGCCGCGCGTCGGACGACTGCTTGTAACAGACGGCCAGCAACATGTCGGTGACGTGCGCAAACTGGTCCAGGCTCAGGTGGAAGCCGCCCGACTTCTCCGCCAGCTCCTTGTAGAACGGCGTCGCGTGGCGCCGCGCCAGGGCCTGCACCCCGTACACCGGGACGCCCATCCTACCCAGCGCGTCCACTTCCTTGCGCCAATCCAGGCGCTTCGGGTTGTCCGACGGCCCATGCGGCACGTCATCGCCAATCAGCACGAAGGCCCGCTGGTAGCCCACCGTCCATGACAGGGATTGCGCTTCGCGCAGCACCAGCTCGTAGCACTCCGGCGCATCACCGCCGCCCGTCTGCCCCACCTTGTCCACGAACCGCACCACGGCGTTCGCGTCGTCCGTGAGGTCCAGAATCTTGGTGACGTACGTCGAGCCCGCGTCGCAGTAGTCGCCGTGCGCGATGACGCCGATGCGGATGCCGGGAATCTCCTTCATCAGCCGGGACACGGTGCCATGCAGCTTCTTTCGCACCTGCGCGAGGCACGGGTACATGCTGCCGGTGGTGTCGAAGCTGAAGACAATCTCCACGCGATTATCAATGACTGACGCGGCCATTTTTCGCTCCCCTCGTGTGCTGCGATGGGATGAAGAATACGCGGTGGGTCTGACATTTCCGGGCCTCCAGGGGAGCCTACGCGGGGGGTGGTTCCGGGGGTGGGGAGAGGCCCTCCTGGCGGGAGGGCATTGATGGCCTTGCGGGCCTGTCGGGGGCGTGCTGAAGAGCCTCGCCACAGCCCCAGACCGGGGCGCGGGGAGGACGTTGGTGGAGATCCAGAAGCCCTACCTGTTGTTCCTGGGGGATGTACCCGACCAGCTCGCGGCGAAGACGGCCCACGGCATCGTCGACTGGCGCCCCGAGTGGTGCGTGGGTCAGCTCCGGCTCCCCGGCTGTCAGGCGGACTGTGGCCTGACGGACCTGGACATCGCCCAGGCGAAGGCGAAGGGCGCCCGGACGCTCATCGTCGGCGTGGCCAACGCGGGCGGCGTGCTCCCGGAGCACTGGGTGAGCAAGCTGGTGGAGGCCCTGGACGCGGGGATGGACGTGGCCACGGGGCTGCACAAGCGGCTGGCCTCCTTCCCCGCCATCGCCGAGGCCGCGGCGCGCAATGGCCGGAAGCTGCACGACGTGCGCATCCCCGACATGGACTTCGCCACGGGCAAGGGCACGAAGCGGCAGGGCTTGCGGCTCCTGACGGTGGGCACGGATTGCTCGGTGGGAAAGAAGTACACGGCGCTCGCGTTGGAGAAGGCGATGCGCGAGCGGGGCCTCAAGGCGGACTTCCGCGCCACGGGCCAGACGGGCATCTTCATCTCCGGCCGGGGCGTGGCCATTGACGCGGTGGTGTCCGACTTCGTCGCGGGCGCGGCGGAGTGGCTGTCACCCGCCAATGACGCGGACCACTGGGACCTGGTGGAAGGTCAGGGCTCGCTGTTCCATCCCTCGTTCGCGGGCGTGACGCTGGGCCTGCTGCATGGCGCGCAGCCCGACGCCTTCATCGTCTGCCATGAGCCCACGCGGACGAAGATGCGCGGCGTCCAGCACGCCCTGCCCTCCATCCAGGCCGTCATCGACCGCACGGTGCTGGAGGGGCAGCTCACCAACCCGGCCATCCAGTGCACCGGGCTCGCCATCAACACCGAGCACCTGTCGGAGTCGGACGCCCTGGCGCTGCTGGAGCGGACCGGACGCGAGTACGGCCTGCCCTGCGTGGACCCCATCCGCACCGGAGTCGACCCGCTGGTCGACGAGCTGGTGCGCCGCTACCCCGCGAAGGGCTGACCCGAGCATGCGCAAGCTCACCATCCGACACGAGAGCTGGCCCATCGCGGGCAGCTTCACCATCTCCCGGGGCTCGAAGACGACGGCGGAGGTGGTGGTCGTCACGCTGGAGGAGGACGGCGCCGTCGGGCGCGGCGAGTGCGTCCCCTATGGGCGCTATGGAGAGACGGTGGACGGCGTGCTGCGCGCGCTGGAGATCGCCCGACCGAGCATCGAGGGAGGCGTGGGCCGCGACGGTGTCCCGGAGGTGCTGGAGCCCCGGGCCGCGCGCAACGCGCTGGACTGCGCGCTGTGGGACCTGGAGGCGAAGAAGCGCGGCAAGCCCATCTGGGAGCTCGTCGGCATGTCGGAGCCCCAGCCGCTCGTCACCGCGTACACGCTCAGCCTGGACACCGCCGAGGCCATGGGACGGGCCGCCGAGAAGTCCGCGCACCGGCCGCTGTTGAAGGTGAAGCTGGGACGCGGAGGCGAAGGCGACATCGAGCGACTGCGCGCCATCCGCCTCGGTGCGCCCGCGAGTCGACTCATCGTGGACGCCAACGAGGGCTGGACGCCCCAGGAGCTTCCGACGTTGCTCGCCGCCTGCGCCGAGCTGGGCGTGGTGATGGTGGAGCAGCCGCTGCCCGCGTCCGACGACGAGGGCCTGCGAGGACTGCGACGTCCCGTGGCCGTCTGCGCCGACGAGTCCGCACATGACCGGCAGGGGCTTGCCACGCTCGTGGGCAAGTACGACGCCGTGAACATCAAGCTCGACAAGACAGGAGGGCTCACCGAGGCCCTGGCCATGGCGAGCGAGGCACGCGGGCACGGGCTCCAGCTCATGGTGGGGTGCATGGTGGCGACCTCCCTGTCCATGGCGCCCGCCGTCCTGGTGGCCCAGGGCGCCGAGGTGGTGGACCTGGACGGGCCGCTGCTGCTGGCAAAGGACCGCGAGCCGGGCATCCGCTTCGAGGGCAACACCCTGTTCTGGCCACCCCGGGAGCTGTGGGGCTGAAGCCTCCCTGGCCACGGGAACATCCGTCTCGTGGCCAGGGCCTCTTGAAGCGCGAATCCTCGAGATTACAGCGCCGAGACAATCAACGCTGGCGCGAGCCCGTAGCTTGAGATGGCGCCCCGATAGTCATTCTCCGTCTGGGCGTAGCCATCCACCACGCCAACAGGTCGGCATTGGACATCGTGCATGACCGATACGACGTCATGCTCTCCAAAGAGCGGCTCGGAAAGAATGCCGCGGCATTGCAGGTCTCCAATGCCGGGGCCGGCCTGACGCCGAAAACCACATCACCCGTGACGTCTGGATACTCCAGAATACGTATTGAAGGCCCCGAGTCAGATGAAGTTGATATAGCCGAACGTGGGGTACATCGGCTGAGCATCGAAGCAGTTGCCGTCGGTCACCTCGAACCGGACCTGCTTCCCCGCCAGGAACGCCCCCGTCAACAGGGACAGGATGCTCTTGCCGTTGGCCGAGGCCGTGGACCATCGAAGCGAGGTGCTCGAGCACCCCGTGGGTCCGGCCGCGGCCCCCTCCACCTCCACCCAGCAGGTGCTGTCATTCGTCGAGCACCCGAGGTTCAAGATCTTCCTCAGCCCCGTCGTCGTGGCAGCGGCCTCACCCGAAAAGCCCAGGGTCACCAGCAGCGAAAACAGAATCGTCCGCTTCATGCGTATGCGCTCCGGCAATACCAGCCAACGGGGAATGACCACACGAGTGAAACGCGGTATCGCCAGGAAGAACCCTAAACCCAAAACCAAAACCCCTCAACACATTCCCATCACCAGACAAGCATTTCGGGGACCGCCCCACCCAATCACCCCTGCACCTGGAATCGACCACCCGCCATGGCCTCTCCCCTCAATCCTTCACTCCCATTCCTTGACGATCGGCACAGCCAGGGCGGCTCGACGCCAGCATCGCCTGCCGTGAGGTCGTGCGGACACAATTTGTCTGGCTTTCGGCGTGGACCTGAGTCCCCGGCTGAGTCACGGGTGTTGGTTGAGCCCGCCCTGCAGGCCTTGTGACTCCACGCGTCGCCCGGGCACCTTGCTTGCGAGGCGCTGGGCTCCTCGTGCGCCGGCCCCCCAAGAGAAAGCACCAGGAGGGCCTCGGACCGTTACACCCGACCGGGCCCATGAGGCGCCCAGGGGAGAGCGACTTGGAGCCCCTTCCCCTTGGACGACGAGCGAGGCCAGGCACACCTCCGTCGTCCCGACACCATCTGGGGAAAGCCGGCCCTTGCCCCGCGCGGGCCGGAAGCACAGCATGCGCGGCCACAGTGTCCCCGAACGCCCCGAGCCCGAGCCCCCACCACACGTACACCGAGCGCCGTGCCGCCGCGGAGGCGGAGCTGGCCGCCCTGGACCGCGTCAGCGCTCGCTACGCGAACCTGCGCACCCTGGCCTTCCTCGTCGCGGCCATCATCTCGGGCCTCATCGTCACCGGGCGCCTGCCCAAGACCTGGTGGTGGGGCACGGTGGCCGCCGTCGTCGTCTACGGCCTCCTCGCGGTCCTCCACCATCAAATCTTCCGCCGCGAGGCGCGCCAGCGGCTGTACGTCACGCTCAACGAGCGGGGCCTCGCGCGCCTGGGCCACGGCTGGCACGAGTTCACCGAGCGCGGTGAGCGCTTCGCCTCTCCCGCCCACCTCTACACGCCGGACCTGGATGTCTTCGGGCAGGGCAGCCTCTTCCAGCTCCTGAACGAGACGGCCACGCGCGCGGGCGAGGAACGACTTGCCTCCTGGCTGTCGGCTCCTGCCCCCGTTGACGTGGTGCAAGCGCGTCAGGGCGCGGCCCAGGAGCTGGCGCCACTCGTGGACTTCCGACAGGACCTCTGCGTGGAGGCCCGCACGGTGGCGAAGGAGAAGGCCGACCCGAGCCTCTTCATCCAGTGGTCCGAGGCCGGGCCCTCGCTGGACTCCATCCGCTGGTCCCGCCCGCTCGCCATCATCCTGCCGCCGGTGACGCTGGCGCTCTTCATCCTGGGCGAAGTCGGCGTGCTGCCCGGGTCCTCCGTGTGGGCGGGGCTCGCCGCGCAGCTCGCCGTGGCCGTGGCCACCCGCCGTACCCTGCGGAAGATGGACGAAGGCGTGGAGAAGGGCGAGCAGGGCTTCGTCCGCTACGCTCCCATCTTCGAGCGCGTCGAAGGTCAGCGCTTCGAGCATCCCCTCCTGCGCCAGCTCCAGTCCGGCCTCCAGCAGCAGGGCGAGCCGCCCGTCTCCAAGCACTTCCAGCGCTTCAGCCGACTGTTCTCGCTCATCGAATTCAAGCGGCACCAGTTCCACCCCATCGTGCACTGGCTCACGCTCTGGGACATCCACGCGCTGTTCGCCCTGGAGAGCTGGCGCGCGAAGCACGGCACGCGGGTGCGGCACTGGTTCGAGGCACTCGCCGAGATGGAGGCGCTGTCCTGCGTGGCGGGCCTCGCGCATGACCGGCCCGCCTTCGCGTGGCCCACACTGGAAGCCAAGGGGCCGCTCGTCGAGGCGAAGGTCATGGGCCATCCGCTGCTGGACGCGCCCGTACCCAATGACGTGTCCCTGCCCGGTCCCCGTCACGCCCTGCTCATCACCGGCTCCAACATGAGCGGCAAGACGACGCTGATGCGGGCCCTGGGCACCAACGCGGTGCTGGCACTCGCCGGAGCGCCGGTGTGCGCCGCTTCGTTCCGACTGTCGCCGCTCCACGTGCTCACCAGCATGCGCGTGAAGGACTCACTGGAGCGCGGGGTGTCGTACTTCTACGCGGAGGTGCAGCGCATCAAGGCCGTGCTGGACGCGGCGCGCGCGGCGAACGGGCAGGCGCTGTTCCTGCTCGACGAAATCCTCCTGGGCACCAACACGCGAGAGCGACAGCTCGCCTCCCGCGAGGTGCTCCGGCTGCTGCTCTCCACCGGGGCCTCCGGCGCGGTGACGACGCACGACTTGTCGCTGACGTCGCTGGCGGAGGAGACGCGTGACGCCGACGTCCGCAACGTCCACTTCAGGGACCACCTGGAGGAAGGGAAGATGGTGTTCGACTACACGCTGCGCGAGGGCGTGGTGGACACCACCAACGCGCTGCGAGTCCTCCGCCTCGCCGGTGTCCCCGTGGATGACCCCGAGGCCCCCGTCTCCTGACGTCGGGCCTGGAGGGGCGTCACCGGCCGCCGAAGCCCCGCAACGACACGGGCCCCGGGAAGACATCCCCGGGGCCCGCGAACTTTCAGTCAGTGAAGCGGGCGACTACTTCGCCAGCTCGATGAGCGCCGCGGCGCCCATGCCACCACCGATGCACATGGTGACGACGCCGTAGCGGCCGTTGCGGCGCTTCAGCTCGCGCAGAATCGTCGCGACCAGACGCGCACCGGACACGCCCAGCGGGTGGCCCAGGGCGATGGCTCCGCCGTTCGGGTTCACCTTGTCCATGGGGATGCCCAGCTCGCGGATGCAGTACAGCGCCTGCGGAGCGAAGGCCTCGTTCAGCTCGAAGACGTCGATGTCCTTCACCTCGAGCTTGTTCTTCGCCAGCAGCTTGCGCACCGCCGGCACGGGGCCGATGCCCATGACTTCCGGAGGCACACCGGCGACGGCGAAGTCCACGAAGTAGCCCAGCGGCTTGACGCCCAGCTCCTTCGCCTTCTCCTCGCTCATCACCACCGCCGCCGCCGCGCCATCCGTCAGCGGCGACGCGTTGCCGGCCGTCACCACGCCCTTGGCGTTGAACGCCGGGCGCAGCTTGCCCAGGCCCTCGGCCGTCGTCTCCGGACGCAGGATGGTGTCCACGGACACCGTCACCGTCTGCGGCTTGCCCTCCTCGTCGTAGACGGTGGTGGTGACGGGGACGATCTCCTCGCTGAACTTGCCCGTCTCCCGCGCGGTGGCCGCGCGGCGCTGGCTCTCCGCGGCGAACTTGTCGGAGTCCTCACGCGACACGTTGTGACGGGAGGCGATGTTCTCCGCCGTCACACCCATGGACGAGTAGATCTCCGGGTGGTTCGCCATGATGTCCGGGTTGGCGCTGACCTTGTTGCCGCCCATGGGCACCATCGTCATCGACTCGGTACCACCGCCGATGCCGACCTGGATGTGCCCCGCCTGGATGGCCGCGGCAATCTGCGCAATCGCCTGCGTCCCGGAGGAACAGAAGCGGTTGATGGTCATCGCCGGTACTTCCACCGGCAGCCCCGCCAGGAGCGTGGCCTGACGGGCCACGTTCATCCCCTGCTCGGCCTCCGGCATGGCGCAGCCCAGGACGACGTCCTCCACGTCCGACGGCTTGAGGCCGGGGACCTGGGCAACGGCCTCCTTGATGGCGATGGCGGCCAACGTATCCGGCCGGGTGTCCTTGAACTCTCCCTTGTGCGCGCGGGTGAACGGCGTGCGGACCGCGCTGGCAATCACGACTCGACCAGGCATCTTGATGTCTCCTTGCCCGGGGAGTACCCGGGCATGCAGCGAAATTTATGTCGTAGCCAATGGATACCGGCCGGCCGTCAATTCCGCAGCGGCTTGCCCTTCTCGATCATGTGCGTCAGGCGGTCCTGGGTCTTCTCCTCGCCGCACAGGCTCAGGAAGGCCTCGGCCTCCAGCTCCAGCAGCTTCTCCTCGGTGACGAGCGCCGAGGTGCTGGTGTCTCCGCCGGTGAGCACGCGAGCGAGCTTCTGACCAATCTTGCGGTCGTGCGCGCTGACCTGCCCGTTCATCTCCATGTCGTACAGCATCATGTCGATGGTGGCGTAGCCGCTGGGGCCGCCCAGTCGGAAGCGCGTGGGACGAGGCGCGCGGAAGCCCGCGTCCGCCATGCCCAGCACCCGAGCCTTCGCGTCCGACAAGAGGAAGTCCCGGTTGGCGCTGATGCCGTCCGTCAGGGACAGGAAGCCCAGCTCCCGGGCCTCCTCGGCGCTGGTGGCGACCTTCGCCGTGCCGATGGCCAGGAACACCTTCTTGAGGAAGGGCAGCGGATCGAAGTCCTTGTCCGTGGAGTACGCGCCGTAGACGTTGCGGAGCAGCTGCATGTTGCCGCCGCCGCCGGGGATGAGGCCCACGCCGACCTCGACGAGGCCCATGTACAGCTCCGCGCTCGCCTGCACCGCGTTGCCGCCCATCGTCACCTCGGAGCCGCCGCCCAGGGTGAGGTTGAAGGGCGCCGTCACCACCGGCACCGGGCTGTAGCGCATGCGCTGGTTCACCGCCTGGAAGCCGGTGACGAGCTTGCGGATGTCCTCGTACTGGCCGCTCTTCGCCGCCCACACCAGCGCGACGATGTTGGCGCCCGCGGAGAAGTTCGAACCGTCGTTGCCGATGACCAGGCCCTTGAAGTTCTTCTCCGTCTCGTCCAGCGCCGTGTTCATCATCTCGATGATCTGGTCATCGATGGAGTTCATCTTCGTGTGGAACTCCAGCAGCGTGGCGCCGTCGCCCAAGTCCCACAGGGTGGCGGAGTCGTTGCCGGCCACCTTCTTGTTGCCGCGCTTGAGGTACTCCACGCGCTGCGTGCGGGCGTTCTCCGGCACCACCTTCACGGACTTCGTGGGGATGTCCCAGTACGTGTCCTTGCCGCCCTCCACGCCGTAGAAGGACTCGCGGCCCGTGGCCACCATGTCCTCCACCCACTTGGCCGGCTTCAGGCCCAACTCCTTCATCCGCGCCAGGCCCTTCTTCACGCCGTACGCGTCCCAGACCTCGAAGGGGCCCAGGTCCCAGCCGAAGCCCCAGCGCACGCCGCGGTCCACGTTGACCACGTCGTCGGCGATTTCGGGGATGCGGCGGCTGGTGTATGCCAGCACGTCCAGCGTCACCTGCTCGGCGAACTTCGCGGCCTTGTCCGTGCCGTTCATGACGACGGCGACGCGCTCCTTGACGTTCTCGACCTCGCGGGCGGCGCCCAGCGACTCGAAGCGCACCTTGGCCTGCGGCCGGTACTCCAGCGTCTTCAAGTCCAGCGCGAGGATCTCCTTCCCGCCGCTGCTCTTGTCCTTCTTGTAGAAGCCGCCGCCGCTCTTGTCGCCGAGCATGCCCTTCTCCACCATCTTCTGGAGGAAGCCGGGGATGGCGAAGACCTCACGCTCCTCGTCCTGCGTCAGCGTGTCGTAACAGTTCTTCGACACGTGGACGAAGGTGTCCAGACCGACGATGTCCGCGGTGCGGAACACGGCGGACTTGGGACGGCCCATGGCCGGTCCGAAAATCTTGTCCACCTCTTCGATGGACAGCTCCGCGGGGCCCATGGCGGCGATGGTCCGCATCATCCCGTACACGCCGATGCGGTTCGCGATGAAGTTGGTGGTGTCCTTGCCGTAGACGATGCCCTTGCCGAGCACCTCTTCGCCAAAGCGGTGGATGGTCTTCATCACCGCCGGGTCCGTCTCCTCGCCGGCGACCAGCTCCAGCAGCTTCATGTAGCGGACGGGGTTGAAGAAGTGCGTGACGAGGAAGTTCTTCTTGAACGCCGCGCCCCGGCCCTGCGTCATCCCGACAATCGACATGCCGGAGGTGTTGGAGGAGATGATGGCGTCCTTGCGGGCGTGCTTCTCCACCTTCTCGAAGAGGGCCTGCTTGACGGACAGGTCCTCCTTCACGACTTCGATGACCCAGTCACAGTCGGCGATACGGGCCATGTCGTCATCGAAGTTGCCCACTTCGATGGCGGTGAACACCTGCTCGGACATGATGGGGCTGGGCTTCTGCTTGCGCATGTTGGCCAGCGCCCCGAGGGCGAACTTGTTGCGGAAGGCCTTGGTCGAAGTGTCTTCGCCCGGTGCGGCCTTCGGCGGAACGATGTCCAGGAGGAGCGCGCGCACGCCCGAGTTGGCCAGATGGGCGGCGATGCCGCTGCCCATCACTCCGGCGCCCAGCACAGCTACCTTGCGGATCCGCGTCGTCATTGGAAGAGGCTCCCTTGAGGGAAGAAGGGACTGCACAAATGTAGGCGATTGACCCGAAAGTCAATCTGTTCGGAAGGTGGGAGCACTCGCCATGCGTCGTCCCAAGGACTACAAACCGGACCTCCATGGCTCGCCCCGACCCGCACTCGTACAACGACAGCACGCAGCCTGAGACGGAAACCCTGGACTGGAAGGCTCGCGTCGACTTCCGGACCCGCCGCCTGCACGCGGAGGCAACGCTGACGCTGAAGGAGGCCTCCGCAGGGCCCCTGGATTTGGACACCCGGGAGCTGGAAATTCTCAGAGTCGTAGACGGCAATGGTCGCCCCTTGCCCTACATGCTCGCCCCACCGGAGCCGATTCTGGGGAGCCGGTTGAGGGTGGAGCTGCCCTCGGGGGTGCGACAGCTCACGGTGCACTACCGCACCTCGCCCACGGCGAGCGCGCTGCAGTGGCTGACGCCCTCGCAGACGGCGGGCGGGCAGCACCCGTTCCTGTACAGCCAATGCCAGGCCATCCACGCGCGCAGCGTGGTGCCGCTGCAGGACACGCCGCGCATCCGCATCCGCTATCGCGCGTCGCTGCGAGTGCCCAAGGCGCTCAAGGCCGTCATGGCCGCCAGCTTCCTGCGCCGCGAGGAGCACGGCGTGGAGGCGGAGGAGCACTACGAGATGCCACAGCCGGTGCCTCCGTATCTGCTGGCCTTCGCGGTGGGCAGCCTGGCGCCCAAGGAGCTGGGCCCTCGCTCGCGCGTGTGGGCGGAGCCGGAGCTGCTGGAGGACGCGGCCGAGGAGTTCTCCGGCGTGGACGACATGCTGCGCGCCGCCGAGTCGCTCTTCGGCCCGTACGACTGGGAGCGGTTCGACCTGCTCACCATGCCTCCGTCGTTCCCCTACGGCGGCATGGAGAACCCGAGGCTGACGTTCCTCACGCCCACGCTGATTGCCGGGGACAAGAGCCTGGTCAACGTGGTGGCGCATGAGCTGGCGCACTCGTGGACGGGCAACCTGGTGACGAATGCCTCCGCGGAGCACTTCTGGCTCAACGAGGGCTTCACCGTCTTCGCCGAGCGCCGCATCCTGGAGGCGCTGGCCGGGCCGGAGGTCGCCGCGCTCAACGCCGCGCTGGGGCGCCGGGCGCTGGAGGAGGCGATGCACCACTTCCGCGAGCACCCGCACCTGACGGCCCTGCGCACGCACCTGACGGGCGTGGACCCGGACGAGGCCTTCTCCCAGATTCCGTACGAGAAGGGCTACCTGTTCCTCCGGGCCATGGAGGACGCCGTGGGGCGCGAGGCCTTCGACGGCTTCCTGCGTCGCTACCTGGCCACCTACCGCTTCCGCGCCCTCACCACCGAGGAGTTCATCGCCTTCACCGAGCGGGAGCTGCCCGGGGTGCTGGCGAAGGTCGACGCGGAGGCCTATCTGCAGCGGCCCGGCATCCCCGCGGGCGCGCCCGCCCCGCGCTCCAGCCGCCTGGAGGAGCTGCTTCGCTTGCGCGGCACCGTGCCGGCGAAGGACGCGGTGAAGGACTGGACGCCCGCGGAGTGGCAGCTCTTTTTGGAGTGGCTGCCCTCGGACACGCCGAGGGACGTGTTCCGTCAGCTCGACGAGCGCTTCGAGCTGACGAAGAGCCGCAACTCGGAGGTGCTGGTGGCGTGGCTGGTGGCGTCGCTGCGCGCGGGCTGGGAGCCGGCCGTGGGCCGCACCGAGGCCTTCCTGGGCGAGGTGGGCCGCATGAAGTACCTCAAGCCCCTGTACGGCGTGCTCTGCTCGTCGAGGGAGCTCAAGGGCCTGGCGCGCACGCTCTTCAAGAAGTACGCGGAGCGCTACCACCCCATCGCCCGCCAGGGCGTGGAGCTCATCCTGTCCCGCGCCTGAAGCGGCGCGAGGACTTGGGGGAGAGGGACTACTTCGCCGACTGCGCCACCAGGCGCTTCTCGGCGAGGTCCAGGTACTTCTCGTCCATGTCGATGCCCACGTAGCGGCGGCCCAGCTTGAGGGCCGCCACGCCCGTGGTGCCGCTGCCGTTGAAGGGGTCCAGAATCAGCGCGTCCTCGGGGGTGCTCGCCTCGATGATGCGCTCCAGCAGGGCCACGGGCTTCTGCGTGGGGTGGCTGCCGAAGGCCTTCTCCTCGCCGCCGCGCGGGACGGTGAGCGTCCACAGGCGGCCCTCGCCGTCGGCCGTCACTTCCGCGTCGCCGGAGGGAGGAAGCGCCCAGGCGTCACGCATCTGCTTGCCGCCGTTGTCCGCCTTCATCTTGGAATAGTTGAAGACGTGCTGGAGCTTGCCGCCCGACTTCGGGGAGGCCCAGATGAGCAGCTCCGTCGAGTGGGTGAAGTAGCGGCACGCCAGGTTGGGGCTGGCGTTGGGCTTGAACCAGGTGACGGTGTTGAGCAGCTTGTAGCCGAGCTTCTGCATGGCGAAGCCGGCGTTGAAGATGACGTGCTGCGTGCCGCTCACCCAGAGGGTGCCGGTGGGCTTGAGCAGCCGCTGGCAGGCGGCGAGCCACGCGGTGGTGAAGGCGTGGTCCTCTTCCACCCCTCGCGACACATCCCAGCCGCCCTTCGCCACCGACACGCGCTTGCCACCCTTGCAGGTGGTGCCGCCGTTGGAGAGGAAGTACGGCGGGTCCGCGAAAATCATGTCGAACGTCTGGGGCTCGAACTGCTGCAGGAGCTCCAGGCTGTCCCCCCGCAGGAGCGTCCAGGCGTCGCCCTTCGCGTGCACGCTCTCGTTGAGGGAGCGCCGGACAACCTTCAGGTTTGGGGCAGCAGCTTCCGCGAACATCACGCCTCCGTCGGACTCTTCGTCGTGGGACGCGGCGGAATGTGCCTCAACAGGCTGCTACAGCAATTTTCTGACCTGTAGCACCCTGAAACTTGACGAGGTGCTCAAGCCGTAGAAACACCGCGAGCAGGGCGGGAGCGCCTCTTGCGTGAGGCCCTCCGACACCCTGCTCGTGGTGCTGCTTCAGTGGCTGCGAAGCGCGACGACCCGACTCAGGCCTTGGCCTTCTTGGCCTTGGCGACGGGGACCGCGATGTTGCCCTCGACAGGGGCAGCGTCGGCGCCCTTCGTGGGGTTCGCGGCGTACTTCTTCTTGAAGCGGTCGATGCGACCGGCCGTGTCGATGAGCTTGTACTTGCCCGTGAAGAAGGGGTGGCAGTTCGCGCAGATTTCCACCGAGAACGAGCCGCGGGTGGAGTGGGTCTCGACGATGTTGCCGCAGGCACAGGTGATGCGGGACGGCGGATAGACAGGGTGCAGGTCGGGCTTCATGACGCTCTCCAAGGTGCCTTGCCCCCAACCGCCAACGGCTGGGAGGTCCGGCACTGTAATGGCCGGCGCTTATAACGGCGCGCCGGCCGGGGCACAAGATCCGCCCGGGTCAGTGGGATGCCGAGCCAGGAGGCTCGATGCGTTCCACCGCTTTTTGAACGGCCGGATCCGCCGGCACGTCGCTCCCAAGCTGGATGTACGACAATAGATGCGTCCGGGCCGCGGGCGTTGCGCCCCCCGCCACCGTCTTCTCCAGCGACGTCCGCCGGGCTTCCAGGCTGGCGACCGCTGCCTCGAGCGAGCGCTTCTGCGCCTCGTCCGTGGACTTCGCGAGCCGCTCCTTGGCCTTGGCCAGGTTGGTCTCCACGATTCGCAGGCCATCGCGGGTGCGCGCCACCTCGGAGTTGTCCACGAACCGGCCGGGGCCGTTGATGGACAGCTCCAGCTTCGCCAGCTGGCGACCCCGGTCTCCCGGCGGGACGATGGTGGTCATCGCCATGCGCTGGGGGATGCCGGAGCCCCGGCCTTCGTGGGACGGCAGCACGAAGTCCACGCCCTCCACCTCGTTGCTCAGCTTGAGCACCTCGTCGTAGGGCACGGCGGCGAGCAGCACCACCAGGTCCACGCGCTCCTGTTGGCGCAGCCGCTTCGCCTCGGCGGCCACGGCGGGGGCCACCGGCAGGCCCTGCCGCATCACCCCGGCCGCCTTGCCCTGGGCCAACGGCTCCATGGGCTCGGGCTGGGTCGTCGCCGGGGAGGCGCCCACCACGCCGACCTTGAGCCCGCCGACGTCCACCACCGTGGAGGCGGGGAACAACAGCTTGCCCTTCGCGTCCACGAGGTTCGCCGACAACAGCTTCAGCTTCGACTTGCGCGTCTGCTTGCGCAGGAAGTCCACGCCGAGGTTGAGGTCTCGTGCGCCCACGGCCATGGCGGTGGTGCCCTGCGCGTCCATCTGCGCGAGCAACAGCTCCGCGCGCGGCCGTGCATCCGGAGCGCCGCCGCTGTCCCGGCTCCTGAAGAGCGCGTTGCCCGCGTCCAACACGAGGACCGGTACGCCCTTGGCGCGCTCCTGCTCTATCGTGACTTTTCTTCTGGCCAGACCGCCAGACGGGTTGTGTCGTCAACCACAGGGGGCGATTTCGCCCCCGTTGTCTCCGGTGAAGAGCAGCACCAGCTGCTTGGGCGCCGCGCCCGCGACGAAGGGAAGGAGGAGCAGCGCCAGCGCGGCGAGCCGCAGGGGACGGAAGCTCACTTCTTGCCACCCTTCTTGGCGGGGGCCTTCGCCTTGTCCAGCTCGGCGATGCGCTCCTTGGCCGTCTTGGCGGCGGCGGCCTTGGGGTAGCTCTTCACCAGCTCCTCGAGCGCCATGCGCGACTCGTCCTTCATCTTGAGCTGGGCGAAGCACTCGGAGGAGCGCAGGAAGGCGTCCGGCGCGGAGGGCGTCTTCGGGTGGTCCTGCACCACCTTGCCATACTCGAAGAGGGCCTCGCGGCACTTGGACTCGGAGAAGTACGTCTCACCCAGGCCGTAGTGGGCCTCGCCCACCAGCGGGTCCTTGGCCCACTTCTTCATCAGCTCGGTGAAGAGCTGACGGGCCACGAGCACCTCGCCGGCCTTGGCCCGCTCCTGGGCGAGCGCGAGGAAGTCCTTGGGGTTGGTGGGACGCTGGAGCTCCTCGGCCTTCTTCTTGGCCTCGGCCTCCTTCACGGCGGCAGTCCCCTGCATCGCGAGGAGCTTCTGGTCCTGGGCGCCGAGCGCCGTCTCCAGCTCGGTGATTTTGTGGAGGTAGGTCTCCACCTGGCCGCGCAGCTGGGACAGGTCCTCCATCGTCTTCTGGAGCTGGACGCCGATGTCCGCGTCCTTGCGGCGCGCGGCGGTGTCCAGGCCATCCAGGGCCTTGGTGACCTCGGCGACCTTCTCGTCGATTTTCGGCAGGGTGGCGGCGAACTGGTCGCGCGCCTCCTTCAGCTCCGTCTGCATCTGCGCGGAGTCGGCACCGAGCCGGTCGACCTTCGCCTCGAGGGCGCGGCCGCGGTCAGCGGGATAGAAGCAACCAGGGAGCGCCACCAGCAGCGCGAACAGGACGAGCCTTCGCATGGGGCGGGCATCTTACGGCCAAATCGGCGGGCCGTCCGGACTTCTCGCAGGGCCCCTGGCGCCAAGCCCGCCCGCCTGCTGCGTCAGCGTCTGCTGCTCGGGGGGGACAGGCGTCCGGCGGCGTGTGCGCAGGCCACGCGGAGCCGTCCGGGGTTGAGGAAGAAGGGAACCGGGCGGGCCCTCCCCTCCTCCAGGGACACCAGGGCCCGGCGGTATTCGGCGGCGGCCTCGAGGGGGCGGCGGCACTGCTCCAGGAGCAGCCCGAGCAGGTAGCGCGCGGCGGCATGGTCCGGGTCCAGCGACAGGCAGCGACGCAAGTCTCGCTCCGCCACAGCGTCGGAGGCTCCCGCGGCGGCGCCGTCGAGGACGCAGGCGAAGAGCAGGTCCGCCTCCGCGGAGGACGGTGAGGGCAATGCCGAGCCCCGGTCCGTGTCCGTGGGAATCGACGGTTCGCGGCTCGCGCCAGACGCGGAGGCCCGACCCGCATCGAGGGGGCTCGACTGCTCTCGGCCCGCGCCACTGGGGGGCGGCAACGCACTGTTGGCTCCTGGCGTGGACGCATGGCCCGCACCAATGGGGGTCGACGCTTCTCGGTTCGCGCCGACCGCCAACTTCCGGTCGACTCCGCTGGAGGTCGGCGGCTCGCGGCTGGCTCCCACGCCCGCGCTGGACTCCCGCGAAGTGGACCTCGCTCCGCCCTCGGCGGACCTGACTGAAGCGCTGGACGTCACACTCGTGGCAACGGAGCTCGCCGTGCCGTCCTTGCCTGGACGCGGCGTCCCCTGCGCTCCCTCGGACACGTCGACCCGGACGTGGAAGAACGCCGCCTCCGTGCGCGCCACCCGCAGCGTCGGAGGCACCTGGAGCAGCGGCTCCGACGCGGACAGCACCAGCGTCCCCCCGGGCACGAGGCTGTCGGCCAGCGTCGCCACCGTCCGGTGGAAGGACTCCACCGTGAAGTAGATGAGGACGTTGCGGCAGAAGATGACGTCGAAGCACCCCGCTCCCATGGGCCGGGGATAGGGCACGTCCATCAGGTTGTGGACCTGGAAGCTGGCGCGCTCACGCAGCGCCGACACCAGCGACAGCTTCGAGCCCCTGGGCACGAAGTACCGCTCACGCGGCCCCGCGGGCACCCGGCGCAGTTGCTCCGTCGTGAAGCAGAGCGCGGACGCCCGCCGCAGCGCCGCTTCCGAGATGTCCGTGCCCAGCACCGTGCTGCCAGGACTCGCACCTGACTCGGCCAGGAGGATGAGCAGCGTGGCCACCTCCTCGCCCGTGGAGCAGCCCGCGCTCCAGATTCGCAGCGGCCGTCCCCCCGCGCGCGCCACCAGCGGCGACAGCACCCGCTCCCGGAAGTCGGTGAGCTGGACTTCGTCGCGGAAGAGGTCCGTCTTGTTCACCACCACCGCGGAGATGAGCCCTTCCAGCTCCGCAGCGCCCGATGGCGACTTGAGGAAGGCCAGGTACTGGTGCGGCGTCAGCCCGCGACACCGCTCCGCCAGCCGATCATCCAGGCGGCGAATCTGCGGCCCGCTCAAGGACATGCCCGTGCGCGCCGTGAGGAAGGCGCGCACGGAAGCCCATGGCGCACCCGGGGCGCGCACCGGCGGTCAGCGCCCCACTGCGAGCGACTCACCCCGGGCCAGTCGCGCCAGCGTGGCGGCGACCTCGTCTCCGTGGATGAGGTGGTCCACCGCCTTGCGCTCCACCGCCGTGCCGGGCATGCCGAACACCACGCAGGACTCCTCGTTCTGCGCGAGCGTCAACCCACCCGCCTGACGGATGGCCAGCAGCCCCTCCGCGCCGTCCCCGCCCATGCCCGTCAGCACCAGCCCCACCGCCCGGCGGCCATACGTCCTGGCCGCGCTCTCCAGCAGCGTCGTCCCGGACGGCATGTGCCCATCCCGCTCCACTCCCGCCTTGAGCGCCACCCGCCCCCGGAAGGGAATCACGGTGTGCATCCCCGGCGGAGCGATGAGCACGTGCCCCGGCATCAACGGCTCGCCGTCCTGTGCCAGCCGCACCTTCAGTCGACTCGTGTTGCCCAGCCACCCCGCCAGCGACTCCGCGAAGGCCGCGTTGATGTGCTGGACGATGACGATGGGCGCCGGGAAGTCGGCCGGCAGCTCGGAGAGCATCCGGTTCAACACCTGCGGCCCGCCCGTGCTGGCGGCCACCACCACCACGCCCATGGACACCGCGGGCAGCACCGACGTCGTCACCCGGGGAGGGGTGATGGTGCCCTTCTGGGCCCGGCGCAGGTGCCGGATGACGCGCACCGAGGAGAGCAGCTTGATTTCCCGCACCAGGTTCCACGCCTCGGGGCCGGCGTCGATGGCGGGCTTGATTTGCAGCGCGAGCGCGCCCAGCTCCAGCGCGCGGTACGTCAGCTCCGGGGCCTGCGAGCGCGGGTCCGCCGTCAGCACCAGGATGGGCGTGGGGCACTCGGCCATGATGTGCTCGGTGGCCGTCAACCCGTCCATGACGGGCATGTCCACGTCCATGGTGATGACGTGGGGGCGCAGCTCCTTGGTCATCTCCACGGCCTGCTTGCCGTCCGCGCAGGAACCCACGACCTCGATGTCGGGGTCCTTGCTCAGCGCCTCGCAGATGAGCTGTCGGCAGATGAGTGAGTCATCGACCACCAGCACCGACACTTTCTTGCCCATGCCCTGTCCATACCCCGTACGCGAGGCCACGAGTATAGCCAATGCTCCGCCGTGTCCTCAGGAGGTTGAGCGGGGGCCCTTCAGGACAGGAGACGACCCACCACATCCACCAGGTCCTGGCGCACCAGGTCTCCCTTGGTGATGTAGCCGTCCGCCCCGGCCGCCAGCCCACGCCGCCGGTCCTCCTCGCCACCACGGGTGGTGAGGATGACGACGGGCATCCGGGCCATGGCGGGATGCCCCTTCAGGCGCCGGGTCAGCTCCAGGCCGTCCATTCCGGGCATCTCCAGGTCCGTCACGACCAGGTCCACCGGCGCCCCTTCCAGGGCGTCCAGCGCGTCCGCCCCGTCAGCGGCCATGACGGTGTCGTACCCCACGGCCTCCAGGAGGTTGGAGATGAGCTCCCGAGTCAGCGGCGAGTCGTCCACGACGAGGATGCGGCGGCGGCGGGACTCGGCGCCGGGGGAGGCAGAGCGGGGCAGCTTCAGCGGGGACGTCCCGTGGGCGCTGGCGGTGAGCCAGGCGGCGGAGAGGACCATCGCCAGCCGGCCGTCGGCCAGGGACGTGGCCCCGGCGAGGTGGCCGAAGCGGGCCATCACCCCGCGCAGGGGGAGGATGGCCTGGACCCGCTCCTCCAGGACGCGGTCCACCACGACGGCGGCGGCGCCACTCTGGCTGCGCACCACCAGGACGAGCTCCCCCTCGCGCACCTCCCGCTCCTGAGCCAGGCCCAGGAGCGCTCCCAGGGAGGCCAGGGGCAGCACCCGCCCCTCCACGAGCAGCGAGGGACGGCCGGCCACCTCGCACAGGTGGATGGGCTCCACCTTGAGGGCCCGCGAGACGTGGGTGGCGCTCAGCGCGAGCGTCTCCTGGCCCACCTGGACGAAGAGCAGCGGCGCCACGGTGAGGGAGACGGGGACGCGCAGCTCGAAGATGGTGCCCCAGCCGGGCGCGGACTCCACGCCCACGTCGCCGCCCAGGCCCTGGATGGAGGCGCGCACGGCGTCGAGCCCCACGCCTCGCCCCGACAAGTCGGTGGCGACCTCGCGCGAGGTGAAGCCGGACAGGAAGATGAGCTCGCGGGCAGCGGCGTCAGAGAGCGCGTTGGCGGCGCTCTCGTCCAGGGTGCCCCGGCGCACGGCGACCCGGCGCAGCTCGGCGGGGTCCAGGCCCAGGCCGTCGTCCTCGACGCGGAGGATGATGCGACTGCCTTCCCGGGCGGCGCGCAGCGTGAGGCAGCCCCGAGGGTGCTTGCCCGACGTCACCCGGTCCACCCGAGTCTCCAGCCCGTGGTCCAGGGCGTTGCGCACCAGGTGCATCAGCGGCTCGCGCAAGGCTTCCACCACGGCCCGGTCCGCGCGGGTGTCCTCACCGTCGACGACCAGCTCCACCTCCTTGCCGAGCGAGCGCGACAAGTCGCGGACCATGCGCGGGTAGGGCTCGAAGAGGACGGACAGGGGCAGCATCCGCAGGCCCTGCACCTCCTCCACGACGAGGCCCAAATCCCGAAGCTCCTCGTTGGACAGGAGCTTGGACTCGCGATGGAGGTCGGCGGCCAGCTCCTTGGCGGTTCCCAGGCGGGCCACCAGGGCCGCCGCCGCGGGGCCCAGGTCCTCCGCCTCGCGGGCCAGTTGTCCAAGCTCCCGGGCCAGGGCGAGCCGCCGGGCGTTGGCGCGCTCTCGACGCCGAGCCACCTGGGCCAGGTTGGTCACCGCGCTGGTCAACAGGTCCAGGCTGGCCACGTCGATGCGCACCGCATCCATGCGCATCTCGACCTGGCGGGGCGCCGCGGTGGTGCTTCCCTGCGCCCCACCCTGCCCCGGTGCGCGAGGCGCCATGCTGGATGAAGTCGCCAGAGTGGTCCCCGTGCTGGAGGCGCCGGTGGCGACTCGAGAGGGGCTCGCGGCGGGGCTCCCTTCCGGGCGAGGCACGGAGGGCCAGTTGCGGGCCCGTGACGAAGCAGGCGTTCCGCCTGTCGCCAGGAGACTCCCCACGGGACTCCGAGCAGGACTCTCCACGGGAGTGCCGCTGCTGACCCGCCACATCCCCGTGCCCGAGCCGCGCCGGGGCTCCCCATCGAAAGGAGCGCCGCTCGCTACACGAGCGCCCGTGTCCTCCTCCCGTCGACGCGGTTCCTCGATGGAAGCCCCGCCTCCCCTCGACGTCGTGAAGCCGGCTTCGCTCCTGGGCGCGCTCTCGATGGAGGCACCCGCCCCCACCCGTCCCATTCCAGCGCCCTGCACGAGAGTGCCGCGAGTTCCCCCAGCGCCCTTGTCCTCCGCCGCCACCAGAGCCGGCGTCCCCGCGGCCAACTCGGACGCCACGGCGGTGGCCCGCGCCAGTGCGGCCAGCGACTCGCCCGCGTCGACCCGGCGGGACACCATGGACTCTTGACCGACGGCCTCCGACAAACCAGCCCTCGTCTCCGGCCCCTCCGCCTCCGCCCGGGTACACGCCTGGAGCCAGACCACGAGCCTCCCCACCTCGGGCGAAACCTCGGTCGACGGCTGGGCTCCGGAGAGCAGCAGCACCACATCGGCGGCGCTGAGCAGCGCGTCCGTGGAGTCCGCCGACAGCGCATACCTCCGAGGCTCCGTGCAGCGGACCAGCTCCTCCATCTCGTGCACCAGCACGTTGATGTCGTCGAAGCCCATCATCCGGGCCTCGCCCTTGAGTCCGTGCAGCTCTCGCAGAGCGCCTCTCCCCGCCTCCGCGCTCGCCCCCGCCTCCAGCTCCATGAGCGCCCGGTTGATGCGCTCCAAGCGCACCGTCACCAGGTCCCGGAACTGCCTGAGGAGGCGCTCGCTCGGATTCACCCGCCCTCCTCCCTCAGCGTCTCCTGGCCAATCTGGAACCGCTCCACCACTTCGCGCAGGTCCCTGGCCAGCACGAGCAGGTCGGTGTTCGCCGTGCTCACCTGCTTGGTGGCGTTGAGGCTCTGCTGCGTGATTCGGAGGATGTCCGCCATCGTCTCCGCGAGCTGGTCCGTGCCCGTCTGCTGCTGCTGCGTGGCCAGGGAGATGCTGCGCACCGCGTCCGACGTCTTGCCCGCCAGCTTCGTGATTTGCCGCAGCGACTCCGACACCTGCTGCGCCAGCGTCGTCCCCGTCTCCACCGCGCGCACGCCGCCCTCGGTGGCGGACACCGCCGCGGCCGAGGCCTCGCGGACCTCCTCGATGAGCCCCTCGATTTCCTTGGTCGACTCCAGCACGTTCTCCGCCAGTCGCCGCATCTCCGCGGCCACCAGCGAGAAGCCCCGCCCCACCTCCGCCGCCTTCGTCCCCTCCAGCTCCGCGTTCAGCGCCAGCAGGTCCGACTTGTCGGCCACGCCGTTGATGAACTCGACAATCTTGCCAATCTGCTGCACGCGCTTGTTGAGCCGCACCACCGCGGACGCAATCGCGGCGTTGTCCTGCTTCATGCGCTCCATGGAGCCCAGGAACGACTCCGCGCTGCGCTGCCCCTGCTGCGCGGCCCCCAGCGTGCGCTGGGCAATCTGCGCCACCGAGCCCGCGTTCTCGGCGATTTGCCGCGCCGACCGCGCCAGCTCCTCCGTCGTCGCGCTCGTCTGGTCCAGCGAGCTGGCCTGCTCCGCGGCCCCCATCTCGTAGCGCCCGGAGGTGGTGAGAATCTCCTCCGTGGTGGCCGAAATCTGCGCCCCTGCGCGCTGCAACTGCGACATCACATCCGCCAGGTGCGCGCGCATCGTGGTGAAGGCGGCGGACACATCCCAGATTTCATCCTCCGCCGGCACCACGCGGGGACTGGCCAGGTCGCCCTCTGCGATGCGGCGCGCCTCGCTCGACAACTCCCGCAAGGGCCGCCCCAGCAACGTGCCTCCCAGGTACGCCGTGGCGAGCCCCAGCCCGAAGACGAGCAGCACCAGCGGCCCTCCCGACGCCAACGCCTCCAGGCGCAGCGCCGAGGCCAGCTCCGCGCTCGGAGCGCCATGCTCCACCAGTTGGGCCAGCGCCCGCTCTCCCAGCGCCGACGAGAGCTGCACCGACAACACCGCCGGCGTCACCACGGAGATGAAGGCGAAGGCCACCAGTCGCGAGCGG
The DNA here is from genome assembly GCF_024198215.1 of Myxococcus qinghaiensis. Lineage (GTDB taxonomy): Bacteria > Myxococcota > Myxococcia > Myxococcales > Myxococcaceae > Myxococcus > Myxococcus qinghaiensis. The sequence goes on along the minus strand of NZ_JAKCFA010000035.1, from coordinate 66,689 downwards.
ATCTCCGCGCGCCGGGGCATGGCCGCGATGAGCTGCGAGTGCGTCATGCCCAGCTCGGCCAGCCACAGCACCACCTTGCGCGAGCGCAGAATGACCAGGCAGTGCACCAGCAGCGCCGTCAGGGGGCCAAACAACAGCCCCAGCCCGGCGATGCGACGGGACATGTCCAGGTCCGCCCCGCCCGCGCCCCACAGCGCGGCCCCCAGGCCCACGGTGGTGAGCAGCCACAGCCCCAGCGAGCCCAGGAAGGACTCATCCGGCGCGCGCGTCACCTCCATCACCGCCGCCTTCAGGGACTCCGGCGTCGGCGAGATATCACCCCGCTCCAGCCCGCGCAGCGTGCGCAGCCGCCCGAGCGCCGCCGCAGCGCCCACCGCCATCGCCACGCCACACAGCAAGGCGCCCAGCCGGAGCAGCAGCGACAGCCGCCCGTCCACGGCCAGCGCGTCGGAGAGCGTGAGGCGGGCGTAGTGGAGCCCCAGCGCCGCGCCCATCAGGTTGGCCAGGGGCACCGGAAGCATCAGGTGCCGGCTGAACGAGGCCCGCCGAGGGCCACCGCGCGCGCTCATGCGTCCTCCCCGGCCACGACGTGGAAGCGCTCCACCACGCGCTTGAGGTCCCTCGCCAGGGTGGACAGGTCCGCGTTGGCCACCGCCATCTGCTTGGTGGCCGCCGAGTTCTGCTCCGTGACTCGCAGGATGTCCCCCATGGCCGCGGCGAGCTGGTCGGTGCCCGTCTGCTGCTGCTGCGTGGCCAGGGAGATGCTGCGCACCGCGTGGGACGTCTGCCGCGCCAGCTCCAGGATGAGGCTCAAGCTCTCGTCCACCTCGGCCGCCAGCACCGTGCCCGCGTCCATCGCCTTCAGCCCCGCCTCCGTCGCCATCACCGCCGCGTGCGTGGCGTCGCGAATCTCCGCGATGAGCTGCTCAATCGCCTTCGTGGACCGGATGACGTTCTCCGCCAGCCGCCGCATCTCCGCGGCCACCAGCGAGAAGCCCCGCCCCACCTCGCCCGCCTTGGTGCCCTCCAGCTCCGCGTTGAGCGCCAGCAGGTCCGTCTTGTCGGCCAGCTCGTTGATGAACTCCACCACCTTGCCAATCTGCTGCACGCGCTTGTTCAACCGCACCACCGCGTCCGCGATGGCCTGGTTGTCCTGCTTCATGCGCTGCATGGCCCCCAGGAAGGCGGCGGCGCCTCGCTGGCCCGTCTGCGCGGCGGCGAACGTCGACTCGGCGATGGTGGACACCGACTCCGCGTTGCCGGCGATCTGCTGCGCCGAGCGCGCCAGCTCCTCCGTCGTCGCGCTCGTCACGTTGAGCGAGCTGGCCTGCTCGTCCGCGCCGGACTCCTGCTCCCCGGACGTGGCCACCAGTTGCTCCGTGGTGGTGGAGATTTGGAGCCCCGCGCGCCGCAGCTGCGTGAGCGCCTGGCCGAGCTGCGCCTGCATCTGCGCGAAGGCGGCGGAGGTGGCCCACACCTCGTCCTCGGCGGCGATGACTCGCGGGGGGCGCAAGTCCCCTTGGGCGATGCGGGTGGCGTCCTCGGTGATGGCGCGCAGCGGCGCCGCGATGACGGTGCCTCCCAGGTACGCGGTCAGCAGCACGAGGATGGCGACCAGCCCCGCCACCGCCAGCCCTCGCCCGTCATCCGCCCGCCGCAGCGCTTCGTCCTGCTCCAGCGGCGAGCGGGCCAGCACCACGTCGTCCATGGCGCGCGAGGTGCGGCTGACCGTGGCGTCGAGGATGAACAGCGACGGCGTGAGCACCGCGATGGCGGTGAAGAGCACCATGCGGCGACGGATGTGCAGCCGTCGGGGCGGCGCCGCGGCCACCACCTCCATGGGCGACAGGCCTCGGGCCGCGATGAGCTCCACCGCCTCCCGGCAGCGGCGCACCACCAGGAGGTAGATGAGCAGCGCCGTCAGCGAGCCGAGCGACGCGCCCACCAGCAGGATGCGCGGCCCCAGCGACAGGGGCGCATCCACCCAGGGGATGAAGACGAACGCCACCACCACCGCGCCCACCAGCCAGCTCTGGAGCGCGAAGGAGAAACACCGCTCGGGAAAGCCCCGCGCCTCCAGCAGCGCCGCCTTGAGATGCTCCACCGAGGCCGACAGCCGCCCGTCGCCCACGGCATACAGCACCCGCAGCGAGCGCCTGGCGTGCAGTTGGATGAGCCACAGCGACAGCGCCGTGACGAGGACGACGAGCCCCAGGAAGCGCATCCACGACTCGACGGGGAGCGCCTCCGTGAGCAGGCCATGCAGCAGCGCCAGGGAGATGCCCACCGAGCTGGCCGGCGCCACCGGACGCGCCAGCCACCGGGCCAGGCCCCGCACGTCCTGAGGCCCCGTCATGCCGCCCCCGGCCGAAGGCCCCGCAGGAAGCGCTCGAAGTCCGCCAGGCCCAACAGCGGCCACAGCACCCCGCGCGCCAGCACGAAGCCCCGCAGGCTGCCCCCCGAGGCGTGCACCGTCACACAGGGCGCCGGCAGCACTGGGTGCGACTCCGCGTCGATTTCGAGCGTGTCCACCCCCACCCCGCCGCCCGAGGCCGCCACCAGCACCCGCATGGCGCCCGCCGGCGCCTGGAACGCCAGCCGGGCGGAGGCTGCGTCCGCCTCCTCACCGGGAGAAGAGATGGCGAGCACCTCGTGCGCGGCGAAGGCGAGCCGATGCGGGCCTGCATGGCAGAACAGCATGCCCCGGACGGGACTGGCTGGAGCCATGGGTCAAGCCCCCTGGCTGAGATGGTCGAAGAGCCCTTCGGGGTCGATGACGGCCACATCCCGGGGACCGCTCTTGGCGGGGCCCCTCAGGTGGACCAGGACGCCGGCGGAACCCAGGGGCTCCAGCGCGCCCGTCACCGGGGACACACCCGCCACCGTGGACGCCGTGAGGCCGAGCGTGCCACGCGGCAGCCGCACCAGCACGGCCCGCCGCGAGGACTGGCTGACCCCCGCCACCAGCAGGCCCATGTCCACCACCGGGATGACCTCTCCTCGGTGGGCGAACACGCCCAGCAGGTGGGCAGGGGCGCCCGGTACCCGCGTCAGCTCGGGGAAGGTAACCACCTCCGCCGCGCTCTCCGCGGGTACCGCGTACCAACTGCTACCGCAGGCAAAAACGAGATAGGACTGCCGCGCTTCCGGCTCGTGGACGGCCATGTGGCGCACAGCCTACCCCAGCCTCAACTAGCGCTGGAACTCGACGCGGCGGTTCTCGGACCAGGCGTCCTCGGACGAGGCGTTGCTCGCCGGGCGGGTCTCACCGTAACCCACCGTCGTCACCGAGTTGGACTTCACGCCCAGGTCCGTCAGGTAGCGCTTGACGGCCTGCGCGCGGCGGTTGGACAGCTGGAGGTTGTACTCCTCCGTGCCGCGCTCGTCGGCGTGGCCCGCCAGGGTCAGCTTGCCCTGCTGGCCCGTCTTCAGGCACGTGGCCAGGTCGGACAGGCGCTGCTGGGCCTCGGAGGTCAGGGAGGACTCGTTGAAGCCGAAGCGCACCGGGCTCCAGTCGCACTTGTCGGCGGAGGCCGTCACGCAACGGCCGGAGCTGCACTCCTGACCCTCACCGCAGTCGGAGTTGGACGCGCAGGTGTCGGTGGGGGCCTGGCAGCGGCCCGCCTGGCACTTGCCGCCGGAGGGGCACGCGGAGTCGTCCTTGCACTGGGCCTCGGCGCACTTGCCGGCCTCGCAGATGCGGCCATCACCGCACTGGTTGTCCACCGTGCACTCGGGGGGCTTGGGCGCGCACTTGTTGCCCTGGCACGTGAAGCCCTCCTTGCAGTTCGCGTCGGTGGCGCACTCCTGGCACTGACCCTGGACGCAAACCTCGCCCTTCTCCGAGCAGGTCGAATCGTCATTGCAGTTGGGATAGCTGGGGGGGCAGCCGGTCAGCACGGCCATGGCGAGGCCGAGGCCCGCCCAAAGAGAAATCCGACGCATCATTCCTCCCGAAAATCTTGGAAACGAAAGAAGCACCCGCAGGGGGCGGGTATTCGGGTCGCGTGTAGTCGCAGTCACCAGGGTGAGTCAAAGCATTTGTCCCTTTCGAGACACCCCCCCGCGCCCCGAAACCCTTGAATGTCCAAATAATTTCCGTGAGATTGTGGCCCTTGCCCGTGAAGCGGCCGCGTGACGTGGCCCCCGGCCGGGAGCGCCCCACATGCCCGCATCCGTCCTCATCGTCGATGACGAGAAGAACATTCTGCTGACCCTGAGCCAGTCGTTACAGCTTGCGGGGTATCAGACACACCTGGCGGCCAGCGGCCAGGTGGCGCTCGATGTGGTGAGCGCGCGTCCGGTGGACGCGGTGTTGATGGACGTGAAGATGCCGGACATGGATGGGCTGACGGCGCTGGCCCGGCTCACGGAGCTCAAGCCGGAGCTGCCCGTCATCATGATGTCGGGGCACGGCACCATCGACACGGCGGTGAAGGCGACCCAGTTGGGCGCGCGCGACTTCCTGGAGAAGCCCATCGCCCGGGAGCGGCTGCTCGTGGCGCTGCGCAACGTGCTCAAGCACCAGGCGGCGATGGAGGAACTGCGCGAGCTGCGCGAGCAGTTGGGGCGCTACGACATGGTGGGCAGCGGCCCGGCCATGCAGCGCATCTTCTCGCTCATCCAGCGCACGGCGCCCTCCGAAGGGCGGGTGCTGATTACGGGGGAGAACGGCACGGGCAAGGAGCTCATCGCCCGGGCGCTGCATCAGAACTCGCGGCGCAAGGCCAACCCGTTCGTGAAGCTCAACTGCGCGGCGGTGCCGCACGAGTTGATTGAAAGCGAACTGTTCGGACATGAGAAGGGCGCCTTCACCGGCGCGGTGAGCGTGCGGCGCGGCAAGTTCGAGCTGGCTCACGAAGGCACGCTGTTCCTCGACGAGATTGGGGACATGCCGCCGGCGATGCAGGCCAAGCTCCTGCGCGTGCTGCAGGAGGGCGAGCTGGAGCGGGTGGGCGGCGCGGAGACGCTCAAGGTGGACGTGCGGGTCATCGCGGCGACGAACAAGAATCTGGAGAAGGAGATCTCCGCGGGGCGCTTCCGCGAGGATTTGTATTACCGCATCAACGTCGTCCAGATTCACTCGCCGCCCCTGCGCGAGCGGCGCGAGGACCTGCCGGACCTCATGGGGACGTTCCTCCGCGAGGCGTGCGCGAAGAACGGGCGCCGCCCGCTGACGCTGTCTCCGGACGCGCTGTCGGTGATGAGCGCTTATGACTATCCAGGCAACGTGCGCGAGCTGCGCAACCTGGTCGAGCGGCTGGCCATCCTCTGCGAAGGCCCCATCGTCACCCGCTCGGACGCGCTGGAGCTGCTGCCCCGAGGGCGCGGTGGCGTGCCTCCTCCGGTGGAAGCGACGGCGGCACTGGCTCCGCCTCCTCCCACCGTCGATTCGGCCGTGGTGGCGGCGGCCAGCACGCCGGCTCCGGCCCTGGTGGCTCCCCTTCCCCCAGTGTCAGCGCCCGTCCAGGCGGGCTTCCAGCCCCGGGCCGACAAGACCTTCCGCGAACAGGTGGAGGACGCCGAGCGGGAGATCATCTTGTATGTGCTTGCCCACACTCACGACAATGTGACGGAGGCGGCGCGGCTGCTCGACCTGGAGCGGGGACATTTCTATAAAAAAATGAAGGCCCTGGGACTGCGGCGGGGCTCGTCCGAGGCCTGACCCACGTTGCCTCCGTCATGAAACAGTCCATCGGCCCAGCTCATGACGAAGCTGGGCTTTTGAGGCCTCCGCCATACCGCCGCGAGAGGCCCTGTTCCTCAACTTCGATTTGTCCTTCTTGCTCAAATCCCTCCAGGGCTCGAATTGATGCGCGGTTCGAAACCGCCAGAGCACAAGGCCTCTCCAGCCACCTCGCAGTGACTGCTCGTGGAGGAACGAACCGAGCTTCTGAGCAGACGTCAGCAGCTTCAGGTCCGTGCTCAGGAGATAGTCGAGGACAGCAGGCTGTCTTGCTTCAACGGCTCTTTCGATGGAGCGCGCGACGACCAGTGTTCGCAGGTTCGGGAAAGCCTGCTTCGAGAACATGGACTGGACCTCGTTCAGCGCGCCCTCCTCGATGAACTGGTATAGCTTTTCGGCTCGCTGATTCTCGCGCACCATCGAGACGACCCAGAGCAAGACAAGCCCGGCGAATGGCAGGAGAATCATGAGCCAATCCATCAACGTCTTCATGGTCTCAGCCTATCATCGCCCCCCCCCGCTTGAGTGCGGAGGGGCCCCTTGGCCGGCCTGGGATTGATTCGCATCAGGCGCCCCTGGCGGTGATGGCGCCCGGAGCCAGCGCGGCCGAGGTCCCCACGAGCCGGGCATGAACTCCCGACGGCTGCGGACCCCAGCCTTGGTGAAGATGGACTTCCAACCAGACTCAGAGCGGCTCGGCCGTCGCGCAGCTCGGGGACGCGCTCTCCGCCACCGTGCGCGTCAGGGACTTCCGGCTCGCGTCGGTGAAGGGTGAGACGCCCAGCACCACGCAGGTCCGGTAGAGCAGCGCCTTGCTCGCGGGGAAGGCGCTGATGGGCGAGCTGAAGTCGTTGTTGAAGTACACGCTGGCGAGCGCCGAGCCGTAGAACGGGCTGGAGCCCCACGCGAACTTCTTCCCCGTCACGCCCGTGTTCGGATTGAGTCCGCTGTACTGCGCGGACTGGAAGGGCCACTCGCCCGCGGAGAAGTCCCCGCTCAACAGCGCCCGTCCCGTGGCCGCCTTCGTCGAGCCGTTGTTGGTGCTGTAGCCGCCGTATACGAGCCCCGCGTCCTGGCCCAGCTTCAACTCGACGAGGCCCAGCTCGTACAGCACGCCCGTGCCCGAGTGGCGCGCGAGCAGGCTGTGATACTTGCGCGTGGCGCCGATGGGCTCGTTCCACGTCCAGTTCGCCTGCGTCGTCAACGAGCCCGCCACGGGGGCCTGCGTGGTGAAGTGATTGCGCGTGTCACCCCACTGCACGTTGCTGAGCGGGGCCTGGGTGTCCGAGTCCGCGAACTCCACGACGCCGTAGGGCCCGCGCATGTCGAAGGACAGCTGCCCCGCCACCGCCTCGCCCAGGTCCAACCGGGTGTCGAGGCGCGGGAAGTCCGTGCCCTTCTCGAACACCCACCGCAGGGTGATGGGCACCATGAACTTCTGATGGGCCGCCAGCGCCGCGGGCGTATTCGCCGTCACATCCGGCATGGCGACGCGGGTGCCCCACTTCGGATAGGCCGTCGTGAAGGTGTGGCTGGCGGACGTGGAGCCCGGGAGGATGGCCGAGTGCGAGCCCTGCACCGCGAAGCCATACCCCAGCGGCGAGTCATCCTCTCCATGCAGCCCCGCGATGGTGCCGGACGCGCCGTTGTCGAACGTGCGGTACAGCTCGTGTCCGACGAAGTAGCCGAAGCCGCTCTCACCGCCCGCCGTGCCATCCACCGTCACCGTGCGCCAGTCCGCGCCGGCCTGGACCTGATAGGTCAACTGGACGGCATAGCCGCCATTGCCCGCGGACGTCTGCCGCTTCAGCGACACCGTGCGAGGGCGACCCCGCGAGTCCGTCCACGTGTAGCGGTCCACCGAGTGTCCACCCACCACCGTGGACTCGCGAGAGACGCCGTCACCCTGCTCGGAGCTGGGGTCCGTGGGGCCAGCGTCGGCCCCTGCATCCGAGCCTCCGGCGTCCGCCGTGCCGGCATCCCCCACGCCCGCGTCATCCGGCCCCGGGGTGTCGTCGTCCGAGTCACAGGCCGCGAGGCAGAGGGCTGCCGTCAGCAACGTCAATCCGAACCATCGTCCGTTCGTTCTCATGTATCGCAGCTACCACGACTCACGGCGGCTGGCGCCAGGTCGGTTGCTTGATTCGTCACTCACGAACCGCTTCGCTGTCTAGACAGACTGAAGGTTTCGTCCACGGTTGTCTGCAAAACCAGGGGCGCGCCGCGTCATCGGCCGCGAGGTTTCAGTGGCGTGTTCAATCACCTAATCTCGACGTGCAACACGCACCTGAGACCCGTTCCTGGAGGACGCATGCGAGGCATTGTCGGAGGATTGCTGGCGGCGGCACTGTTGGTCGGCTGCGGTGGTGGAAACGAAGGCGGAACCGAAGTCCCCTCGCCCGAGGGTGAGGTGTCCGCGCAGGCCGTCTGCGACAGCCAGTACCTCATCAAGTATTACGACAAGACCTATACGACGGTGCTCGGCACGATGCAGTGCACGTGTGGCGCGGAGCCGGTCTTCACCGGGGCCCTGACGCCCTATCCCAAGCGATACAACCAGGGCACCTGTCCCTGAGGGCCTCACGGCCCGCTCCCTGTTCCGGAGCGGGCCCTGTTCCTCTCAGTGCTACGGAACCCCGAGCAGGCGCAGTCCCGCCGCGGTGACGGCCGCCGCCACCACCACCGCGATGAAGGGCAGCCGACGCCAGGCCAAGAGCGCACCGACGAACACCCCCGCCGGCCGCGCCCACCCCGCGAAGCCTCCCTGCGCCATCAACGTCGACGTGGCCACCAGCGCCGCCAGCATCGCGATGGTCGCCATGGACATCAGCTCCTGCACCCTCGCTGACAGCTGGAGCCGCTCGCTCAACAACGGCCCCGCGATGCGAAAGCCGAACGTCCCTACCGCCAACACCAGAATGGGCAACAGCGTCATCGCAGGGCCACTCCCACGGCGAGAATCGACAGCAACACCGGCACACCCGCGGGCAACAACGGCGTCGCCGCCAGGGCGATGAGCGCGCCCACCAGCGCCACCCGCCGCCCCTTGGTGGCCTTGCGCTTCACCACCTCGGACGCGTCCGCCTCCTTGGGCGGAAGCAGCGACGGCAACAGCAGCGCGAGCATGCTCGCGGGGAACGCCGCGTCGAGCCCCAGGAGCTCCGGGTTGCCCACCGTGCGACCCGCCCAGCCGCCCACCACGACGCCCATATTCCACGCCACGAACAGCATGCCCCCACACAACCAATAGGCGGCGCGCTTGCGCCCCGGCTCGCGCTGCGCCAGGGCGAAGGCCACCGACTCATCCACCATCAAGTGCGCGCCCAACAACCGCATGGGCCACCGCTTCCCCAGCACGTCCGCCACCGCCATTCCGAACGGCAGATGCCGCGCGTTGAGCAACAGCCCCGCGAACACCGCCGCCACCGGCGTGGCCCCCGCCGCCACCATGCCCACCGCGACGAACTGCGCGCCCCCCGCGAACACCACCACCGACATGAACAGGGCCATCCACACCGACAGCCCCGCCGCCACCGCGAGCGCGCCAAACGACACGCCCACCACTCCGGACGCCAGCGCCACGGCACCCACATCCCGGACGAGGGCGCGATCCACGTTTCCCATGCGCACCAATGTGGACAGAAGCCTGTCGTTCGTCAATAAGAACGACCATGCCGGTAAAACGAACGCCCAAGCCACCCAGCCCGCTGGATGCCATCGCCATCGCCCTGCGCCGGGAGCGGGAGCGCGCGGACGTGTCGCTGTCGGAGCTGGCCCGGCGCGCCAACATCTCCAAGTCCACGCTGTCCCAGTTGGAGGCCGGTAGCGGCAACCCCAGCATCGAGACGCTGTGGGCACTGGCCGTGGCCCTGGGCGTGCCCTTCAGCCGCCTGGTCGACCCGCCCACCCGCGAGGTGCGCGTCATCCGCGCGGGCGAGGGCGCCGCCATCCGCTCCGAGCAGGCCCACTTCACCGGCATCATGCTGTCCGCCTGCCCTCCCGGCGCGCGCAGGGACCTCTACGTCATCAACCTGGAGCCCGGCGCCGCCCGCCACGCCCAGCCCCACATCCCCGGCAGCGTCGAGCACCTGGTCGTCAGCAAGGGCCGCCTGCGCGCGGGCCCCACCGATGCCTCCGTGGAGCTGGGCCCCGGCGACTACGCGACCTTCTCCGGCGACGTGCCCCACACCTACGAGGCGCTCGCACCTCATACCGTGGCCGTCATGCTGATGGAGCATGTCTAGGGACACCCACCCCCGGGGTGGTGGAAATGGCAGCGAGCGGGCACAAAAAGTCGCGCGCCCGGGGAACAACACCTCTCCGGGGCTGAACCGTCGCTCAGGACATGGGAGACTCGGAGGAGAATGAGCACGGCCCCCATCCTCGGAATCGACTTCGGGACCACCAACACCTCGGCGGCCTTCTTCGACAAGGCGGGCAAGCTGCGGTTGGTGCCCGTGACGGACAAGAGCTTCACGCTGCCTTCGGTGGTGTGGTTCCACGCGGCGGACAAGGCCATCGTCGGCCACGCGGCGCGGCGGCAGATCATCGACGACCCACGGCACACCGTCTTCGGCGCCAAGCGCTTCCTGGGCCGCCGCTTCCAGTCCGAGTACGTGACGCAGCACAAGGACAAGTACGCCTTCGAGCTGGTGGAGGCCCCGGACGGCTACACCGCGGTGACGATGTACGGGAAGCAGACGTCGCTGACGGACGTCACCCAGCTGGTCATCCGGCAGATGCTCACGCTGGCGACCCACACGGCCGGGGAGCCCTTCCGCGAGTGCGTGCTCACCGTGCCCGCGCACGCCAGCATCCGCCAGCGCGAGGCGGTGCGACAGGCCGCCCAGCAGTGCGGGCTCCAGGTGCGCGCCATCGTCAACGAGCCCACGGCGGCGGCGCTGTACTACGCCAACCTGCGAAACCCCGAGCAGACGGTGATGGTGTTCGACCTGGGCGGCGGCACGTTCGACGCCACGCTGCTCGCGGTGCAGAACCGCGTGGTGAAGGTGCTGGCCACCGGCGGTGACGCGTTCCTGGGTGGCGCCAACTTCGATGAGCGCATCGTCGAGATGCTGGTGACGGACTTCCAGCGCCAGCACGGCATCGACCTGCGCGGCAACCAGGTGGTGATGCAGCGGCTGGTGTTCGCCGCCGAGTCCGCGAAGATGATGCTCAGCGCGAAGGACTCCACCGTGCTGCGCGTGCCCTGCATCGCCCAGAAGGACGGCGGCTTCGTCGACTTCGACTACACGCTCACGCGCAAGCAGCTGGAGGAGATGGTGTTCCAGCTCATCGAGCGCGCCGCGTCCGCGTGCGACGACGTGCTGGAGCGCGCCAAGCTGAAGGCCGAGCAGGTGGACGAGCTGGTGCTGGTGGGCGGCCAGACGCGCATGCCCGTCATCCGCCAGCGCTTCGCCCACTTCAAGCGCCTGTCCTCGGAGAAGGAGGTCAACCCGGAGCTGGGCGTGGCCGTGGGCGCGGCGATTCTGGGGCGCAACCTGGCGCGCGGCATCAGCGGGCTGGCGGACGTGGTCCCCATGCCCATCGGCATCATGGTGCCCGGCGGCGCGCAGCACGAGGTCATCCCCGCCAACACCCCCGTGCCCGCTACGAAGTCCGTCACGCTGGAGCTGCCGCTCATCCCCGGCCCCATCTCCGTCGCCCTCTTCGAGTCGCTCGACACCACCACGGTGGACCGCGAGCTGCTCGGCACCGTGCGAATCGACCTGGACTGGCGCACCACGCACAAGGGGCCCACCACCCTGGAGCTGCGCATGGGCCAGGACTTCGTCCTCAACGCGGCCCTCGTCTCGCCCCATGGCACGCGTCACCCGCTGCCCATCACCGACCTGCGCGCCCCCAAGCGCGCCTCGTAGCGCACGGGGGCGGCCTTCCGGAGGACGCCTGGTGCGGCTCACTGGTACTGGTCAGGCAGCGTCTCCTCGGCGATGGACTCGCCAGCTCCCGGGTCCATCACGATGATTTCGGCGGCCGTGTGCACGCCTCCGGCGATGAAGTAGCCCACCCGGACCTCGGCCTCGTCAGTCAACTGCCCCCGCTTGCTCGAGTCCGTCCAGGCGTAGGTGGTGCGGTCGTCGATGCGCAGCGTGAGGTCCTCTCCCGCGCCGGTGTCGTGGACCGTGAGGTGGTCCGGCCCTGCCTCGACGATGCGTCCACTCACCGCCTCGTCCACCTTGTCCAGGTCCAGGATTGGGTTCTCGGTCTGCATGGCGCTCCCGTTCCGGAGGCTCCCCGCTCGGCTCCACCCTGACCACCAGGCGAGCCCGAGCCCCTTCGCCCGGCCGACACGGTGAGAGGAGGCCCCCATCCAGTCTTCAAGCTGACCTCGACGCGCGCGCTGGGCCAGCCATGGCCCGCGCCCCTGCCCCGACTCCCTGCGACGGAGCAGCGAGCGCGGGGAGCGGGCACGCCTGGCGCCCGCTCCCCGCCTGAGTCACGAGGTGTGGCGACTACGTGCAGTTGGCGTTGTAGCCAGGGCCGCCGAAGTAGAAGTACCGGCCCCAGCCACCCGGGTTGTTGCCCTGGATGATGTCGTAGCAGTTGCTGTCATTGCGCCAGGCGCCCAGCGACGCGGGCTCCCGGTAGGTGTTGGCGGTGTCCACGTAGAGCATGTTGCGCGTATAGGCGGAGAAGGAGAAGCCCTGCCCCGGGTAGGAGCCGCTGCCCATGTCCGTGGACGTGTGGAGGTTGCCATTGCGGTTGTCGATGATTTCACCGCCGAAGTCGATGACGTCGGCCCGGTCCATCAACCCCGCGGCGTCGAAGCGCGTGCGCGGGTAGTAGCCCACCCAGATGTCCTGGAACTTCAGCCACCAGGCGCCGGTGGTGCCATCCTTGAACCACATCAGCTTGAACTCGTACTGCGGGCCGTTGAAGACGCTGTACTGGTTGAAGCCGCCGCCAATGGTGACGGTGTTGTTCACCTGGACGAACGCGCCGCAGCTCAGGTTGTAGCAACCGCCGCTGCCGTAGTTGTCGGGCGTGAAGTAGATGAAGAGGCGCGCTCGGTCATCCCCGTAGAGGTCCCGGTACTTCTGCCAGCCGGCCTCCACCGTCTCCAGCGTCGAGCCCGAGCCACGGACGACCCACATCTGCGACAGGCTGAACTCGTTGGACAGCTCCGTGTACGGGCTCCAGACGTTGAAGAAGGCCTCCGCGCCCATGTTGGCCACGCCCTGGGAAGCGTGCGCGTACTGGTGCAGGTCCGTGGGGCCGGCGCGCACGGACGGCGTGGCGTACCCCAGCGAGCGCAGCTTTTCGGTCTCCACCGAGGCGTTGCCGCGCAGGTGGCCGGGGACCTTCTGACGGAAGTCGTCCAGCGACTCGAAGCGCTTGAGCGTGTCGAGCGTCAGTCGGACGATGGGCACGGAGCCCTCCGGGCAGCGGCGCAGCGCACCCGTGGCGTCCAGGTCATCCGGCGCGGTCTCCAGGCCCTCCAGCGTCGCGGGCTGGGCCCGCCACTTCGCCTCGGGCGCGGTGGGAGACGCAACGAGGCGCTCGGGAGACACGGGCTCGGTTCCCGGCGCGAGCTGGATGCGGTGGTGCTCCATGCCGGGCTGCCGCAGCGCGGGCTGTGCGTACAGCGGCACGCAGTCGATGCCATCACCGCCCTGGCTGGTGAAGCGGTGCACCACGGACTTCGCGTCGTAGAGCGAGTCGACGTAGTCCTTCATCTTCGCCAGCTCCGCCGAATCGCGCACGCGCTCCACCAGCCCCGCGGACGCGGACGACGACGGCTCGGCGCCGGTGGCTTCGGGCCCGGCGACTCCGCCACACCCCACCGCGCCCAGACACAGCCAGGACACAACTCCCCATCGCATCCCCCGGTTCTGGACGTACGACGACTTTCGCTGCTCACGCATATGTCGCCCCTCTTGCTCGTGGCTCGTCCGCTGCGATTCGCAGCAGGACAGGGAATGAACGTCTCGCTGGAAATCCTTCGGTTCGAGCCACGACTTCATCATGCGAGGATGCGGCAACGCAGGGGAGGACTACGGCATGGTCGGAAGAATGGCGTTGGGCTGGACGCTGATTCGCGTGGTGTTTGGAATTGTACTGGCGCTGGGACACGGGTTCGCGAAAGTCACCGGGGACATGTCCAAGTTCGCCGCGGGCGTGGCGGAGCTGGGGTTTCCCTTTCCGCTCTTCTTCGCGTGGTGCGCGTCGTTGGCGGAGCTGGTGGGTGGGGTGCTCGTGGCGGTGGGCCTCTTCACTCGGCCGGCGGCGTTGTTCGCGGGCTTCACGATGCTGGTGGCGCTGTTCCGCCACCGCGCGGACCCGTTTGGCCGCATGGAGCTGGCGCTGCTCTATCTCACGGTGATGGTGGCGGTGGCCCTCATCGGCGGAGGGCCGTGGAGCCTGGACGCGCGCGTGCGGCGCAAGGCGTAACGCGCTACGCGGCCACGCGCTCCACGCACGCGGGCACGTCGTTCGTGGGGATGTTGACCACGCGCGAGACTTCGTAGGCCTCCATCCCGCCGTCGACGGCGGGCACCAGCAGCGGCAACAACACCGCCGCCTCTTGGGGCTCCGGACGCAGCCACACTTCCTGCGCTTGTGGCGACAGGATGACGGGCATCCGGTCATGGATGGGCGCCATCAGCGCGTTGGGGCCCGTGGTGATGATGGTGCACGTGCGCAACACCTCACCCGTGTCCGGCGCCGTCCACTCCTCCCACAGCCCCGCGAGCGCCAGGGGCTTGCCGTCCTCGCGGTGGAAGAGGAAGGGCGTCTTCGGCTTCGTGGACTGCTTCCACTCGTACCAGCCGTCCACCACCACCAGACAGCGCCGACGCTTGAGCGCGCTGCGGAAGCTGGGCTTCTCCGCCACCGTCTCGCCCCGCGCGTTGATGAGCTTGTTGCCGATGCTCGCGTCCTTCGCCCACGAGGGGATGAGCCCCCACCGGAACGCATCCAACATCCGCGCTCCGTCATTTGGCACCACGGGCATCAACTGCGTGGGTGCCAGGTTGAAGCGCGGGCGGTCCACCGCCGCGCGAATGCCCGCGAGCCCCAGCTCCACCACGAGCTGGTCTGGAGAAGTCCGAACGGTGACACGGCCGCACATGGGCCCGGAGTATCTCCCTGTCCACGGCGAGACCCAAGCAGTCCGTGAAGGGCCGCCCTGGAAGCAACCGGCCGGCCTACGCGGTAGACTCCAGGGAATGAGCGATGACAACCGTTCGAGCTTCGGCGGACCGTCGGAGACGAAGAAGAATCCGAAGGTGTTTGGCATCCCGGTGAAGATCGACCCGTATACGTCCGTGCGCCCGACGCACCCCACCGGCGAGTACGGCATGCCCAACACGGCCACGAGGAAGAAGAGCGACAAGCCCTTCGACCCCTTCGCCGTCGTCATCGAGTCACCAGAAGGCGGCACCTGAGCGACGCGGCGCGCTGAAACCGGCACCTCGCCCGCCGCCCCTGGTCTACATAGGCGGGTCATGAACCGGTTCGCGCTCCTGTCCCTCTGTGCCGCCTCGCTCGTCGCCTGCACGGAACGCTCCTCCAAGCAGTCCCCTGACGCGGAGGCGAGCCCATCCGCGCCTCGCGTGGAAGCCCAGGCGCCCGTCGTCGCGCCTCCCCCCGCCGCCCCCACTCCAGCCGTTGTCGAAGCGGTGGGAACCCCGGACTCCGGAACAATGGCGGGCGGCACCGGGCCCTCGGACGCGAGCACCGCGAAGTGCTCGGCGATGGGCGTGCCAGTCCGGCCGGCGGCCACCGGAGGTCCCCCGCCTCCGCCCAAGGCCGTGGAGAGCATGCGCAACCGAATCATGGCCGCCGCCAGGGCCTGCGACTACGCGGAGCTGGCGAAGCTGGTCGACGAGAAAGGCAAGAGCGTGCGCTTCTCCTTCGGGGACGGGGACGACGCGGTGGCCTACTGGAAGGAGCAGGAGGCCCAGGGTGAGCCCGTCCTCGCGCGCATCGTCCAGGTGCTGGAGCTGCCCTATGCGAAGCAGGGGGACATCTATTACTGGCCCTGGCTTCACGTCACGGGGCTCAAGACTCCGCAGGACCGCAAGGCCCTCACCGGCATCTATTCCGACGAGGAGTTGAAGGGCATGCAGGAGGCCTTCGACGATGCCTATGTCGGACTGCGCGTGGGCATCAGCAAGACGGGTGACTGGCAGCTCGCCGTCTCCGGAGACTGAAGCTCCCTTCGCCGTTCGCCGCACCGGGCCCACCATTCGCCGCGCGTTCCTGGCCATTGCCTGCACGCCCCGGAAAGGGCGAGGCGCGCGGCGACATGCTGGCGAGCATGAGAAGACTTCCGTTATCGCTCGTGCTCGTCACCCTCCTCTTCGCTCCCACCGCGCGCTCCGCCGAGGACTCCGCGCGGCCCCGCGTCCAGGCCGCCCTGGAGGCCATGGGCGGTGAAGCCCGGCTGCGGTCCCTCTCCAGCCTGCGACTCCACGGCATCGGCCACTGGAACCTGCTGGAGCAATCCGAGCGCCCCACCCCACCCTGGCTCGTCTCGTACGAGCAGCTCGAGGAGGTGCGGGACCTGCGCCTGCGCCGGCTTCGACAGAAGACGGAGGGCCGGGGCGCGGGCGGCCTCGACACGTGGCAGGCCGTGACGCTGGTGCTGGCCGATGGCGTCGTCGCCATGGAGCGCGGCGGCAAGCTGTTTCCCGCTGGCGCCGCGCAGCTCCAGGACATGGAGGAGCGCCTCGACTTCGCTCCCGAGCGGGTCCTCCTGACCGCGCTGGCGGCGACCGACCTGCGCTCCGCTCCCGACACCGTGTTGCAGGACGTGCCCCACCATGTGGTGACGTTCCACCACGGGCGCGCGACGGCGAAGCTGTTCCTCAATGCCCGCACCGGACTGCCCACACAGGTGGAGACCGTGGACGCGCACCCCGGAGACTTCTTCTGGAGCGTCTGGGGTGACGTGCGCACGCGGCTGTCCTTCCAGTCGTGGTCCCTGGAGTCCGGCGGTCTGCGCTACCCGCGACACTGGGAATGGGAGCGCAACGGCAACGCCTATCACTCCTTCACGGTGACGCGGCTGGAGCTGGAGCCCGCGCTGGCCGAGTCGGACTTCGTCATCCCGGAGGACGTGCGCAAGGGTTTCGCGACGCGGAGCAAGATGACGGCGGAGACCGCTCCCCTGGGTCGGCCGGACCGCCCCGCCGTCGAGCTGGTCCCCGGCGTGGTGCACCTGCCCGGCGCCTGGGACGTGGCGCTCGTGAAGCAGGACGACGGCCTGGTCATCATCGAGGCACCGTTGTCCTCGGGTTACTCCTCACGGGTGCTGGACGAAGCCCAGCGGCGCTTCCCGGGCGTGAAGGTGAAGGCCGTGGTGTCCACCAGTGATGCGTGGCCGCACATCGGCGGACTGCGGGAGTACGTCGCTCGCGGAATGCCCCTCCATGTGCTGGACCTCAACCGTCCGCTGGTGGAGCGGCTGTTGAAGTCGCCCCGCACCCTCACTCCGGATGCGCTCGCGAAGTCGCCGCGCTCCGCGATGGTTCGGCCCGTGGGCACACGCACCACGCTGGGCTCGGGGAAGAATCGCCTGGAGCTGGTGCCGGTGCGCACCGAGACAGGAGAGCGCATGCTCTTCGTCTGGTTCCCTGAACATCGCCTCCTGTACACCAGCGACCTGGTGCAGCCGCGGCCGGACGGCTCGTTCTTCAACGTGCAGCAGGTCGACGAGACAGTGGACGTGGCGGCGCGCGAGAAGCTGGAGGTGGCCCGCGTCTTTGGCATGCACTTGAGTGCCAGCGAGTGGTCAAGCCTCACGACCGCCGTGGAGAAGGCCCGGGCTCCCGCGCCCTGACGCGCTCCGCTCGGCACGTGTGGCCCCGTCCACTCCTCAGCGGGTTCAGGCGAACCGGCCAGACGTGCCCGCTCCTTCCTTCAGGCCCGCGAAGCTTCACAATCTCGGGCCACCCCACAGCACGGACTGGAGCGTCTCGCATGCCCACACTCACGGCCAGGACTCCCAGTGCCTCCGAGACGACCCAGGACGCCACCAGGAGCTCGCGGACTCCGGCTCCGGTGGACAGCTCTCCGCGCGTGAGCCAGCTCCGCGCGCTCCAGGAGGGGCTCAGCCGGAGCCCTCGCGTTCAACGGATGACCCAGCTCAAGGCCGCGCTCAATCCCAGCGCCGCCGCGCCCATCCAGCGGATGCGCTGGCGCAAGCAGGGGCCCGACATCCATCCAGAAGACCGCTCCTACCTGGGTGCGCCCGATGTCCGGGAGGGCCGCATCATCCCCACGGACTGGTTAGACAATGACGTCTGGGACGACGCCAATGGCAACGTCTACAACGGCACCACGGGCTTCCTTCGCTACAACCACCGCCTCGGCATTGGCAACGACGCCATGCTGCCCGGTGACTTCCAGGCGGAGCTGACCAAGCTGAATGACCACCCGGACCTGGCGACCAAGAAGAAGGCCGACAGCTATCGCGTCAAGCTGAACGCCCTCCGCTCGAAAATCCTGAAGTGGCTGGAGACGCTGGACAGCGACGCAAGGCTGGCGGACGGCACGCAAGAGGCCGCCGACCGGGCCCTGGTGCGAATCGACGCGCTCCGCGCGAACACGCTCTACCCACAGGCCCCGTACGCTCCGAAGACGAGGGGAGAGCGCGCCTCGCTCGCGTTGGGCGGAGCGTCCAGCCGACTCTATGACTCCGTCGCGCCGGCGGTTCTCACCGAGCCCGGGACGATGGACCTCAGCCAGATTGACTCCCGTGTATCGGACGAACCCACGGGCACGACGACAGTCCCCACCCATACCCTGGCGCCCCAAGATGATGGCTTGCGGTGGTGGGCCTCCGCGGCGATGGGTCTGCGGGAGACCGCGAGCAAGGCCTCGCAGGCGGCGCTGCTGCACATGAACGTGGGCTCGGGCCGAGTGCCCATTGGCGTGCGCCCGCCGGACCCGCACCACCCCGGGGGAGAGTTCATCGTCCTGGGCCACGAAGCCCCCATCGTCCAGGACACCAACCCCGAAGTGCAGGGGCTGCGAACGCCCAGCAGCGCCGAGCCACGGCACCGGGTCAGCTACCCGGCCTTCCTCGCCCGCCTCGAAGTCGTGAAGCTTGCGGCGCACGTGGAAGACCCACAGCTCGCCAAGGCGATGCTGGAGATGGTGCGCAATCCTGGCACCGACCCCGCCGACGTGGACGTGACTGTCCTCCCGCTCCTCCGGGAGTTGCTCGTCACCTGGATGGTCGCCGAGCCCGCACGCCATCGCTCCGTCATCTTCAACAGCGTCCTCGCCCTGCGGGAGGTCTCCAGCGGTCGAGCCTCCTTCCAGGACATGCTGACCGACGATGGTGCCCACCCCATGACGGGTGCCGGCACCGCGGGAGCAGGCCGAACGGCCGAAAAGACCGAAGCCGCCATGGTCCTCGGAGGTACCGCCGGCGACTTGATGAAGTCGTCGAAGGTCGTGCGCAAGCAGACCGAACAGCTGGCCAGGACCTCCGGCGACGGCAACCTGTCCTCGCCGCTGGAGGACGTGCTCCGCTCACACGGCGTCGGAGGCATGAACCTCCGCCCCCTGCCGCAGTAGGGGGTCCGGAGCGCGTACCTGCTCAGCGAGCCCGGCCGAGCCTGCGCTCCAGCACGTCCTTGCGTCCCCGGCTCACGCGAAGCCGCTGTCCCGTGCTCAGCACCACCACCGTCTCCGTGGGCGAGTCGTGGTGCAGCTCGCGGATGCGCTCCACGTTGACGATGGCCGAGCGGTGGATGCGCACGAAGCGCTCCGCGTCCAGCCGGGACTCCAGCGCCGCGAGGCTCTCTCGCAGCACATGCTCCCGCTCCCCGACGTGCAACGTGACGCAGTAGTCGTCAGCCCCAATCCAGTCGATGTCCGTCACCGGCACGAGCACCGAGCGCGTTCCCACCTTCACCAGCAACCGGTCCAGGGGCTCGTCCGGACGCGCAGGCTCCAATGGAGCGGCGGCCTCCATCCCCTGCGCGGGAGCCGCGTCCGCCAGCAGGGCCGCGAGCTTCCGCCCCAGCTCCACCGCCTCTCCCTGCCGCAGTCGCTGCCGGGCCCGATTCAGCGCCTCGTCGAAGCGCTCGTCCGCGAAGGGCTTCACCAGGTAGTCCACCGCGTGCATGTCGAAGGCCCGCACGGCGAAGGTGTCGTACGCGGTGATGAAGATGACCGCCGGCATCATCGCCGCGCCCACTTCCCGGACGACGCCGAACCCATCCAGCTCCGGCATCTGCACGTCGAGCAGCACCAGCCGGGGCCGCAGCGCGTGGATGGCGGCCACCGCTTCGCGTCCGTCGCGACACTCACCACACACCGTCACGTCCGCATGGCGGCTCAGCGCCTGCCGCAGCCCCCGGCGGGCCAGCGGCTCGTCATCCACCAGCAGGACGCTCAGCTCAGCCACGCGGGGCCCCTACCTCGGCCACCGCGGCGACGGAGTGGAACGGCAGGGTGACGGTGGCCACCGTGCCCACGCCCTCCCTCGGGGGAGTGACGACGACGCGCCCCGCGTCGCCATAGAGCTGCGACAAGCGCGCCCGCGTATTGGACAGGCCGATGCCCGGGCTGCGCTCCAGGTCGAAGCCCGGCGGAAGTCCCGGCCCGTCGTCCTCCACCTCCAGCGTCAGCGCCGCACCCTGGCGACGCGCGCGGATGTGCAGCACGCCCGCCGCCGAGCGAGCGGAGACGCCGTGCCGGATGGCGTTCTCCACCAAGGGCTGGAGCACCAGGTGGGGCACCCGCGCATCCAGGAGCGCCTCGTCCACATCCCAGTCGACGCGCAAGCGGTCCTGGAAGCGAAGCTGTTGAATCTCCAGGTAGCGCGACAGCACCGCGACCTCTTCTCGCAGGGAGACTTCCTGCGTGGCGCCCTGACGAAGCAATCCGCGCAGGATGTCCCCGAGCAGCACGAGCATCCTCGCGGCCGTGTCCGTCTCCTGCTCGCGCACCAGCACGACGATGGCGTTGAGCGTGTTGAACAGGAAGTGCGGATGGAGCTGGACTTGAAGCGCCTGCAGCCGGGCCACCGAGAGTTCGACAGCGAGCGCCGCGGCCTGGCGCTCCTTCTCTCGCGCCCTCTGCTGGGAAGCGAGCGACTGTGCCACGCCCACCACCGCCGCGTAGGTCATCGCCATCATCGGCAGCCAGCCCAGCCAGAAGCGCAGCAGCATCGGCGCGAAGGACGGCCCATTCCCGCCCATTCCCGGAGCGAAGGCGCGCTGGCAGACGGTGTACACGAGCGCGAAGAGGCCCCCCACGCCCAGACAGGCCAGCAGGTGGCCGGCCCAGGCTCGCACCTGGAAGGGGCGCCCCAGGCGCCAGCGGCGGGCGAGGTGGAAGACGAGCGGCGTGGCGGGCACCCAGATGTACCAGGCCGGGAGCTGCGACAGGAAGGCGCGCCAGGGCTCCAGGGGCCTGGGGCCCGACTGGCTGAAGAAGTACGTCTCCAGCGCCGACAGCATCCCCGGCGCGGTCCACACCGCGACCGACCTCAGCCATCTCCGCCACGAAGAGGACGGCGTCTGTTCTTCCATCGGTGTCACGGTGCCGCCGAGTCTAGCGGAGCCTCAGGGAGAGACCTACGTCGGCGTCGAACCCAAGAGCGTCGAAGCACATGCCTCCCTCGCCACCTCGGAAGGCCAGGGCACGGACAGGGGCATCGCTTGCGAGCCCTGGCTCCGGTGCCCACCTGTCGGAGAAGGAGGCCAAGGCCCATGGGACTCGGAAGGACGAAGGCGGTACCCACTCTCGCGGTGACGGACTTGAAGACGGCCCGGCGGTTCTACGGCGAGGTGCTGGGATTCGAAGAGGTGCCCGAGCTGGGGGAGGAGGAAGGCGCGGCCATGTTCCGCGTCAGCGGAGATTCCTTCCTGCTGCTCTATGAGCGCTCGACGCCCTCCGGCTCCACCGCCACCGCGTGCTCGTTCCCCGTGGAGGACGTGGAGGCGACGGCGGACCGCCTGCGGCTCGCCGGCGTGAAGCTGGAGGACTACGACATTCCGGAGATGGGCATCCAGACCCGCAACGGCATCGCCACCATGGGCGACATCAAGTCCGCGTGGTTCAAGGACCCCTCTGGAAACATCCTGGCCATCGACAATTCGCTCTCCAACCTGGAGCAACGCGACCGCGGTCCGCGCAAGGGCATGCCCGGAGAGGACCTTCACGCCTGAGGCACGGCGAGGGCGCCGCTAGGTCGGCAGCTTGATGCCGGACAGCCGCTGATACAGCTCCACCGCGAAGCCATCCGTCATCCCGGAGATGTAGTCGGTGACGCACAGGAGCCGCTGGTACATGGACAGTCGCGCGAGCGCCCCGCCGATGTCCTCGTTGAGCGAGAGCGGCTTGTCCGGACGCTGGAACAACTCCAGGGGGAGCAGCTGCCGCAGCTTCTTCTCCTCGCGGTTGGGCGTGTCCGTCACCACCGCCGCCGCGAACATGTCCAAGAGGCCGCCCAGGGTCTTGAAGCCCGCGCTCTCGATTTGCAGCACACGCTCGCTCTCGTAGCCCTGGCGCCGCGTCAGCTCCTTGATGTCCTTCAGCGGCACGCGAATCTCTTCCCGCACGGATATCAGGGAGGTCTCCCACTCGCCCTCCTCCATCGCCGCCACGTGCTCCAGGAACACGCGCACGCACGCCTGGATGAGCACGCCAATCGCTCGCGCCCGGGCCTGCGCCATCCGAGTCTCCGGATGCGCCGGAGGCGGTCGGGTGTCCGCCTTCTCCGGTGGCAGCACCCGGTCCAGCAGCTCGCAGGCCTCCTTCGTCGGAATCAACCCGAGCTTCGCGGAGTCCTCCAGGTCGATGACCGCGTAGCAGATGTCGTCCGCCGCCTCGACGAGGAAGGCCAGCGGGTGCCGTGAGAAGACACCCTCCTCGCGCTCCCGCAGACCCGCGGCGCGATAGGCCTCCAGCGCCAGCACGCGGTCGTCCTGGAAGTAACCGAACTTCTTCTCCGACACGCGCCCCTTCACCGGCACGCGGCCTCCGGGGAGCACGGACGGGCGCGGGTACTTGCTCATCGCGCCCAGGGTCGCCGCCGTGTAGCGCAGGCCGCCCCGCCGCTCTCGCGACTGGAGCCGGTTGAGGATGCGGAAGCCCTGCGCGTTGCCCTCGAAGCTCTCCAGGTCCTTCCACTCCTCGGAAGAGACGAAGGGGCTCGGGCGCTGGGACGGCGCGCTTCCCGGCGCGGCGAGATGCTTCTCCACCCAGTGCTGGATGGCCGCCTCACCGGAGTGGCCGAAGGGCGGGTTGCCGATGTCGTGCGCCAGGCACGCCGCGGCGACGATGGTGCCCAGGTGCGAGGGCTCCACCTTCACGCCCTGGTGCTTCAGCCCCCGGCCCGCGAGCTGGCCCAGCGAGCGCCCCACGCAGGACGCCTCGATGCTGTGAGTCAATCGCGTGCGCGTGTAGTCGCTCGACGACAGGGGGAAGACCTGCGTCTTGTCGTGCAGACAACGGAACTCGCTGGAGAAGACGATGCGGTCGTAGTCCACGTCGTACGGCGTGCGCTCATCCAGCAGCAGGTGCTCGTCGGCGACGGGCGGCCTCTCGACGAGCGCCTCCGCCGGCTTCGCGTCCGAGCCCACCCGGTGCCTCGAGAGGAACTGCACCCACCGCTCCGTCCGACTACCGCTACCCACGGATGCCTCACTGTCGCTGCGTGGAAGGACTGCGGATGTCCATGCTGCTCCGCCCACGGGCCGAGGCAAGTTTTCCCGGGACCTCCATGGCCCGGGGCACCTCCACCCACCCCAGCAGGCGGGCGGCGGCTCCGTCGTCCGGGAGGCCTCGTCGTGCTGGACGAGAGAGGACTCCCTGGGCAGCCTGCGTCACCGGTTCCCCTCACCACCGGAACCCAAGGAGTCCCCACGTATGAAGCTCAAGGCGTTGTGCATCGCCGTGTCGCTGCTGGCCGTCCCGGGCGTGGCCGCCGCGCAGAGCCCTCTCGATTCCATCAAGAAGGCCGCGGGTGACGCGGGCAAGTCCACCGTCGAGAAGCGCGTCAACACCAAGCTGACGGACGAGGCGAAGAAGAACCAGTGCAGCTTCAAGACGGGCACCGCGGAGCTGGCGCCCGGCTGCGACGGGAAGCTCAAGAAGCTGGCCAGCGCCCTCATCGACGCGAAGAAGCAGCTCACCAGCGCGGGCGTGAAGACCTACAAGTTCGAGGTCTCCGGCCACACCGACTCCACGGGTGACGCCGCGAAGAACAAGCAGCTCAGCGAGCAGCGCGCGGAGGCCATCGTCAAGGAGCTGGTCGCCCGAGGCATCTCCCGGAGCGAAATCATCGCCGTGGGGCTCGGCGCCGACCGTCCGCTGGTGACGCCGGACAACACCGAGGCGAAGAAGGCGAAGAACCGCCGGTACGAGCTCCAGGTCCGCCTGTAGTCGTCCTCACCGTCCCAGTGGCAGCGCCGTCTGCTTCACGGCGGGCGGCGCTGCCGGCTCCACGTCGTCGCGCGCGCGCGCGGCCGGGATGAAGGTCATCGCGCGCTCGGCGAGCGCGGTGATGGTGAGGGACGGATTGACGCCCGGGTTGGCGGAGATGGCAGAGCCATCCACGACGAACAGGCCCTCGTAGCCGAAGACGCGGTGGCGATGGTCGATGACGCCCGTCTGCGGCGAATCGCCCATGCAGCAGCCGCCGAGGATGTGCGCGGTGGTGGGGATGCCCAGCACGGTCTCGCTCACCATGGTCATCGGGTAGCCGTCGAGCTTGTCTGACACGCGCTTCGCCAGGTCGAACGCCTCCGGCATGTTGGAGGTGGGCGCGGGGCCCGACTGCAGGCCCGTGGTGAGCCCCTTGCGCAGCCCGGTCAGCAGACCTCTGCGCCGCCGCATGCGCAGGTGGCCTTCCAGTGTGCGCATGTAGAGGAGAATCATCGTCCGCCGCGCGAAGTCCGGGACGAACCAGGCCTTGAGGAAGCGCACCGGATGCCGCGCGAGCAGGGCGAAGAGCCGCGCCACGCGCGTGAGCATCGTCGTCCCGCGCACCTGCGGCGCCATCAGCAGGCGGAAGAATCCGGAGCCCGCCGAGTAGCGCACCGGCTCCAGGTGCGAGCGCTCGTCGGTGTGCAGGATGGAGCCGATGGCGATGCCCTTGGAGAGGTCCTGGTCCTTGCGCCCGCTCACGACGCCCACCAGGGCCTCGGAGTTGGTGCGCACGCCGTCTCCCAGTCGCTCGGACAGGCGGGGCAGGCCGTCCGGCCGCTCCTTCAAGCGCAGCAGCAGGTCCACGGTGCCCAGCACGCCTCCGGCGAAGACGACGTTGCGCGCGGTGAAGCGCAGCGGCTTCCGGGAGAACAGGCCCGTGCCCTGGCGCGCCTCCACCTCGTAGCCACCGTCTGGCAGCGGGCGCACCCACGTGGCCTCGGTGTCGGCGTGCAGCGTGAGGCCGCGCTTCTCCGCGAGGTGGAGGTAGTTGCGGTCCAGCGTGTTCTTCGCGCCGTGGCGACAGCCGAGCATGCAGCCGCCGCAGGCGATGCAGCCGGTGCGCTCCGGGCCCTCTCCGCCGAAGTACGGGTCCTTCACCGTGACGCCCGGCTCGCCGAAGTACACGGCCACGGTGGAGGGCTCGAAGCCCTCACGGCCAATGTCCTTGCCCACCTCCGCGAGCACCTGGTCCGGCAGCGTGGTGAGCGGATTGGCCGTGGCGCCGAGCATCCGTCGCGCGGTCCGGTAGTGCCCGGACAGCTCCTGCTTCCAGTTCGCGAGGTGTCCCCACGAGTTGGCCTGGAAGAAGTCGTCCTTCGGCTCGGGCAGCGTGTTCGCGTAGACGAGCGAGCCTCCGCCCACCCCCACACCGGACAGCACGGTGACGTGGCGGAAGAACGTCATCTTGAACAGGCCGCGCCAGCCCACCTGGGGCATCCACAGCCAGCGCTTCAGGTCCCAGTTCGTCTTCGGGAAGTCGGAGGCGAGCAGCCGCTGGCCCTTCTCCAGCATCACCACGCGGTAGCCCTTCTCGGTCAACCGCAGCGCGCTGACGCTGCCTCCAAAGCCCGAGCCGATGATGAGCCAATCGCAGTCCATGCGTCTCCCGTCCTCACGTTCCGATGCGCCACCACCCCAAGTCGTCGCAACCGGGGCGCGGTGCTCGGCGGGAGCACTCTATGCGAAACACCTCGGCCCTCAGGGCGCCGTGAAAACCCGCCTGCACGTCGCGACGCCCGCCTGTCCGGCAAGGAGGGGGCAGAAATCGTGATTTCTCCGGCCGCGCGTTCGGGCGAATGTTCCTGGTCCGCCGCGCATCGCCCTCGGGGAGCGTCTGGCGCCGTTGAACGGCGTGGTGCGCGGACGGGCGAGTCCTGGTGAACCCTGGCGCCGACACCTCGAAAGCGGATGACGCGCGACGGCTGGCGCCGCCTGCTCACGGGGACTCGCGCGGGACGACGACATATGGTCCCGCCCATGCCCCACGACGCCTTCATCACGAGCCTGGGAAAGTTCCTGCCGGGCGAGCCCATCACCAACGACCAGATGGAGGACTATCTCGGCAAGGTCCGGGGGCGGCCCTCCCGGGCGCGGGCACGCGTCCTGTCGCAGAACGGCATCACCCAGCGCCACTACGCCATCGACCGGGAGCAGCGCAGCCTGTTCCGCAACTGGGACCTGGCGGTCCACGCCATCCACGATGCGTTGGCGCGCTCCCCCATCTCCCTGGGGGAGATGGACCTGCTCGTCACCGCGACCACGCAGGCGGATTTGGTATTGCCCGGCTTCGCCAGCCAGGTGCACCGCGCGCTGGGAGGGCCCGCGTGTGAGGTGGCGTCGCTCCAGGGCATCTGCTCCAGCGGAATGCAGGCGCTGCGCGCGGCCACGCTGCAGGTCGCCAGTGGAGAGGCTCGGCGCGCCGTCGTCTGTGCCAGCGAGCTGGTGAGCCGGTTGCTGAAGGCCAGCCACTACGAGGAAGTCACGGGGGAGGACACCGTGCCCTTCGAAGCGGAGTTCCTGCGCTGGATGCTCTCGGATGGGGCGGGCGCCGCCGTGGTGCAGGACCGACCGCACCCGACCCGGCCCAGCCTGAAGGTGGAGTGGATGGACATCCGCTCGCACGCGAACCGGCACGAGCTGGGCATGTACGTGGGCGCGAACCGGGGTGCCGATGGTGGCTTCGGGCCGGGGTGGATTGACTCGCCGACGTTCGGCGAGGCGGCTGCGACGGGGGCCTTCAACATCAAGCAGGACATCCGTCGGCTGGAGTCGTTGGTCGCGCTGGGCGTGGATGGTTTCTTCGCGTTGATGGACCAGGGCCGGCTCAAGCCGGACGAGGTGGACTGGTTCTGCATCCACTACTCCTCGCACTTCTTCAAGCAGCCCATCGTCAAGCTGCTGGAGCGGGGCGGCGTGCGCATCCCCGAGGAGCGCTGGTTCAGCAACCTCTCCACGCGAGGCAACACGGGCTGCGCGTCCATCTTCCTGATGTTGGAGGAGCTGGTGAACGAGGGGCGTGTGCGCCCGGGCCAGCGCATCTTCTGCATGGTCCCCGAGAGCGGCGGCTTCATCGCCTGCTATGCGATGCTCACGGTCGTCGCTCCGGCCCGGTCACTCGTTCCCGACGTGGGGGTCACGACTCCGGCGGCGAACACGCAGACTCCCACGAGTGCTGTCTCCTCGGATTTGGGGCCGCTGCCCTTGAGTCCGAAGGAGGGCGGAGACCCGGTCCGTGAGAAGCTGGTGCGCGAGCTGACGCATGTGTGGGTGGACTTCGAGGCGAAGCTCCAGCGGGTGCCAGTGCTCGACAAGCTGTCGCGCGGCGTGTTCACGGTGGAGGACTACCGGGAGCTGCTCATCAACATGCGGCAGCAGGTGGTGGAGGGCTCGCGCTGGATTGCCCGCGCGGCGTCGAGCATCACCGCCGAGCACCTGGCGTTGCGTTCGTCCTTCATCCGCCACGCGCGGGACGAGCACCGGGACTACGAGATGCTGGAGCGGCACTACGTGTCAGTGGGTGGTGCGCACGAGGCCATCACCCGGGCGCCGAAGAACATTGGGAGTGAGGCGTTGTCGGCGTGGATGTTCCATCGCGCCAGCCAGGAGAATCCGTTCGACCTGCTGGGGGCGATGTTCATCATCGAGGGCTTGGGAAGCCGCGTGGCCCGGCGCTGGGGTCTGGCCATCCGGGAGCAGCTCTCGCTGGAGGACGAGCAGGTGCGCTTCTTCCTGTACCACGGTGACAACGACACCACGCACCTGGACCGGCTGGACGGAGCGCTCGGCTCGGGAATCCTCACGCCGGAGCTGGCCGCGCGAATCGTGAAGACGGCGAAGGTGACGGCGCGCCTGTACCTGCTCCAGTTGGAGGAGCTGGGGAACGTCTGAGGTGCGGCGAGGGTGCTCGCATCCCGCGTCATGACCGCTAAGCTTCTTGTGAAGAGGTACGCCATGGACCCCATCGAGCTGCTGAACAATCAACCGCATGACCCGAGGGACCCGGACCCCTGGGTGGCGCTGTTCCTGGACCGCAGCCTGCCCATGCACGAGCGCACCAAGGCCGCCCTGCTCGTGGACCAGCGCTCACGCTCACGCCAGTTCCTGCTGCCCGTCGTCCGGCCCCTCGCGCGGATCTCCATCGTCCTCTTCCAGGTGATGAAGATCTTCATCCCCAACCGCTTCACCTCGTCGAAGTGGCTGCACCGGCTCCTCGCCTGGGGCCTGCGCGTCTGGGTCAGCCCCGAGGCGAACTTCCTCATCCTGCGCCACTTCCACGTCGGCTCGGAGATCCTCGACTTCGTCGCCCGGAACGCCAAGGAACTCAACGTCCCCACCCACCCCATCCGCCCGACCAACCTGGAGCACGTCAAGGATGAGATCTTCCTCAACCACGACCTCAACCTCTTCAACTTCGTCATCCACCTGAACCGCGCCCTGAGAGACCAGGGCAAGACGCTCGCGCCTCCCACCCAGCTCGACTTCAGCGGCGTGTCCGATGAGTTCCCCCTGGAGGAGATGCCCGACCGCTGGACGAACTTCCTGGACCTCCAGTCCGCGATTGAAGTCTTCACCCCCGTCTACCAACTGTTCCTCACCGACCGGGACTTCTGGCGCGCGAGCAACTCCCTGCAACTGGATGAGACCATCGCCATCTACGTCGCCACACTCCTCCAGGCCCCAGGACTCGTCGCGCTGGTGAACAACCGCCACCCCATGGTGCCCCTGACCACCCTGCGCGCGGGCTTCCGCCTCATGCTCCACGGCCTGTCCGCGGAGTCACTCCACGCCTTCCTCGTCGAGTGCAAACACGGCCGGATGCCCCAGCTCGCCCGCGTCGTCGCACCGAACTTCCGGCCCTCCTCTCCCGAAGCGGCCTGACCCCCTCGGACAGTACCGGGGCCATTCCCGCCACGAGTGCGGAGAAGCCAACACGTCCCCTCCCGAGGGGACACCGCGCACTTCGCGGCGGGCGGCGTTACCAGGGAAGCTCGCCGCGCTCCGACTTCGGGAGCCCGCCTTGGAGCTTCCGTCCATGAGTCCCCCGCCACGCCGCCTCGCCCCCCTGCTGGGGTGGGCCCTCGTCGCGCTCGTCGGAGCCTTCTGTCTGGGCACCGTGGCGCTGCACCGGGGGGAGTCCATCAACGCCATCTGGCTGCTGGTCGCCTCCGTCTGCGTGTTCTTCATCGGCTATCGCTTCTATGGCCGATTCATCGCCGACAAGGCGCTGCGACTCGACGCCACGCGAGCCACCCCCGCCCTGCGCCACAATGACGGACTGGACTACGTGCCCACGGACAAGTGGGTGCTGTTCGGCCACCACTTCGCCGCCATCGCCGGCGCAGGTCCGCTGGTGGGCCCCGTGCTGGCCGCGCAGATGGGCTACCTGCCCGGCACGCTGTGGATTCTCGCGGGCGTCGTGCTCGCGGGCGCGGTGCAGGACTTCACCGTGCTGTTCCTCTCCATCCGCCGCGACGGCAAGTCCCTGGGTGACATGGTCCGCATGGAACTGGGCCCCGCAGCCGGAGTGGTGGCGATGGTGGGCGTGTTGATGATCATGATGATCATCCTCGCGGTGCTGGCGCTCGTCGTCGTCAAGGCGCTGACCCACAGTCCCTGGGGCACCTTCACCGTCGCGATGACCATTCCCATCGCCCTGATGATGGGGCTGTACCTGCGCTACATCCGACGGGGCCGCGTGCTCGAGGTCTCCGTGGCCGGCTTCGTGCTCCTGATGCTGTCCATCTGGCTGGGTGGCCGCGTCGCAGAGTCGGCCGCGTGGGCGCCCTTCTTCACCTTCGACAGCAAGGCCCTGGCGTGGCTGCTCATCGGCTACGGCTTCTGCGCGTCGGTGCTGCCGGTGTGGCTGCTCCTGGCGCCTCGCGACTACCTCTCCACCTTCCTCAAGATTGGCACCGTCATGGTGCTGGCGGTGGGAATCATCCTGGCCGCGCCGGAGCTGCGGATGCCGGCGACCACGCGCTTCACGGACGGCAGCGGCCCGGTGTTCTCCGGCAGCCTCTTCCCCTTCCTGTTCATCACCATCGCCTGCGGCGCGGTGTCCGGGTGGCACGCCCTCATCGCGTCGGGCACCACGCCCAAGATGCTCGCCAACGAGCGCGACGCGAAGATGGTGGGCTATGGCGCGATGCTGATGGAGGCCTTCGTCGCCATCATGGCGCTCATCTCCGCGACGGTGCTCCAGCCCGGGGTGTACTTCGCCATGAATGCCCCGCCGGCCCTGATTGGGACGACGGTGGAGCAGGCCGCGCGCACCATCACCGAGTGGGGCTTCGTCATCACCCCCGAGGTGCTGACCCAGACGGCGAAGGACATCGGCGAGTCCTCCATCCTCTCGCGCGCGGGCGGCGCCCCGACGCTCGCGGTGGGCATGGCGCAGATCCTCCACGGGCTGGTGGCGGGCGAGGGGATGATGGCGTTCTGGTACCACTACGCCATCCTCTTCGAGGCCCTGTTCATCCTCACCACCGTGGACGCGGGCACCCGCGTGGGCCGCTTCATGATTCAGGAGCTGGCGGGCCTGGTGTACGCGCCCCTCAAGCGGACCGAGTCCTGGGGCGCCAACCTCATCGCCACGGCCCTCTGTGTCGCCGGCTGGGGGTACTTCCTCTATCAAGGCGTGGTGGACCCGCTGGGCGGCATCAACACGCTCTGGCCCTTGTTCGGCATCGCCAACCAGATGCTCGCGGCCATCGCGCTGACCCTGGTGTGCGTCGTCTTCGTGAAGATGAAGCGCGAGCGCTTCCTGTGGATTCCCGCCCTCCCCGCCGCGTGGCTGGTGTGCTGCACGCTCGTCGCGGGCTGGCAGAAGGTGTTCGGCGGAGACCCGCGCATCAGCTTCGTCGCCCACGCGCGTGATTTCTCGGCCGCGGCCAGCGCCGGCAAGGTGCTCTCCCCCGCGCGGTCGGTGGAGGACATGCAGCGCATCATCTTCAACGACTACCTGGATGCCGCCCTCACTGGCTTCTTCATGCTGCTGGTGCTCGCGACGGTGGCCTTCGGTCTCCGCTCCGCGCTCGCGGCGCGCCGCTCCTCGGTCCCCACGGCGAACGAGACGCCCTATGTCCCTCTGACGTCGGAGGGCGGTTGAGATGGGCGCGCTTCGAGAGGCGCTGAGGCTGGGCTGGAGCCGGGCCGTGAGGACCGCGCGGCTGATGATTGGCGTCCCCGACTACGACACCTACGTGGCGCACCTGCGCTCGCACCATCCCGAGCGTCCAGTGATGAGCTACGAGGAGTTCTTCGACGAGCGCATGGCGGCCCGGTATCGCGGTGGCGGCGGGCGCTGCTGCTGAGCCGGGAGTCCGCCGCGCGTCAGTGCACGGCGGACCTCCAGGGCGTCATCGCCGCGACGCCATCTTCCGGGCACGACGCGCGGCCGGCGTGTTCGCCACGTACTGCTGTCCCCGGCGTGACGCCACGCGCTTGCGGCGGTCCGTGGACTGCTTCTGCCGCGCGCTGAGCCGGCTCCACGCCTTCTTCGGAAGGTAGCGAGCGGTGGTGGCGCCCCGACGCGCACGCGTGCCACCCGTCCGCGTCCCCCACTCCTCACGGGTCCACGCCGTCAGCGACTTCTGGGTCCCCGTCTTCCGGCCGCGATAGCCGCCTCCGGCCTTCGCGTACTCCGTCGCAAGGAGCTGCGCCTTGCGAGCGCTCCACTGCCCCGCGCGTCCGCCGCGAGTGCCCGCCATGAGGCGCTTCTTGAGGCGCTCTCTCAGCGCGGGCCGCGTGTACCTGCTGCTGCTCGCGGTGGTGGCACGAGTCCCCACGCGGCGCCGACTCGTGGCGCTGACGCGGCGCGCCTTGGTGCTGCGCGTGCGGGACACCGTCCGCTTCTTCCGGGGCGTCATCGTGCGGGTGCGCGTCGAAGCGCGCGTGTTCTTCCTGGCAACCATCAAGTCCCCCTCCCAGTCACTGGACTGCGCGCCACAGTTGGGGACGGCCAGAGTCGCTCGCAATCGCCCTGGCCGCCGGCCTGCCCGCGACGCCGAGGGCCTGCTTCCTCCGTTGCCCTGACGCAGTCAGTCGCGCTCCGGGGGCTTGGGTTCCGCGGGACGAAAGAGCGCGCAAGCCCGCACCGGCTGCGGCGGGTACTTCCCCGGCAGCAGCGGGCACATGATGAAGACGGATGTCCGCGTCTGCACATAGCGCGGAGGCGCCGCACAGCGGTGGCAGAGGCTCTCCGGAAACGGGAGGGACTCGGGCGGTGGCGTCGTCATGGACTCACACATCTCACAATTCGAGGAAACAAAAGGGAGGCGACTTCGGACAATTCAAATGACTCAGCCCCCCTCTCCCCGAGGAGTCACGCGATGGCCCCTGTTCGCATCCAGAATCAACGGACTGTTCCCTATCGCCGGCCCGAGGAGGAAGTGGCGCCCAAGGCCCAGGCGAAGCCGGTGGCGGCGCAGTCGGTGGCCTCGAACATCGTGGATGAGTTCATCCCCTCCGCGCCCATCCCCGGCAAGGAGGTCCTCAAGAAGGTCCTGGACGCCGCGGAGAAGCTCGAGGGCAAGCCGCTGACGGACGCGCAGAAGAAGGACCTGAAGGGCGTCTTCGGAGACAGCGTGGACCTGGACAAGGTCCGCGTGGTGGAGGGCCCCGCCTCCCTCTTCGACAACCTGAGCCGCTACACGCCCGCCTTCACCGCCGGGAACAAGATTCTCGTCAATCCGAAGGCGCAGGACGGCTCTCCGACGAACTTCCCGCCGTCGAAGGACCTGCTCACCCACGAGGCCACCCACGTCTGGCAATACCAGAACCATGGCGCGGACTACGCCGCCAAGGCCCTGGTCGCCCAGAGCGCGGGACAGGGCTACGACTGGGAAGCGGGCGTCAACGACGGCAAGAAGTGGGGAGACCTCAACCCCGAGCAGCAGGGCGAACTCATCCAGGACGCCGTCCGCCAGGGCTACTTCGACGGCAAGCGTCCGTTCGTTGGAGAGAGCGGCAAGGACCAGACCGCGTATCTCGACGCGGCGGTGAAGGAGCTGCGCGCGGGCAAGGGCGACCCGAACTGGGACTTCTCCAAGGCCACTGGAGAGCTGAAGGAGCTCAAGGACCAGATTGTCGAAGGCCTGAAGGAAGCGGGCAAGGAGGTCTGGGACAACGTGACGGAGCCCCTGGAGAAGGCCAAGGACCGCTTCCTGGACTGGGTTCGTCCGAAGTGGCTGTGAGGAAGACCTGAGGCTATTCCGCGCTCACGGGTGAAGCCGGCTCGTGAAGCCACAGTGCGGCGGCACGAAGCACGTCCGGAGGCAGGGAGTGGCCTCCGGCGAACTCGAGGTAGCGCACGTCGAAGCCCGCCGCGCCCAGCTCGGCGACGATGCGACGGCCGCTCTTCTCGACGGGCAGCACCGCGTCCTTGTCACCATGGGCGATGAAGACCCGCGGCACGCCCCTAGGGTCCGCCGCGTGAACGAACCCGGGTGAGAAGGCGAGGATGCGCGGGAACAGGTCTCCGTTGAGGATGCCGAGCGCCAGCGCATACGACGCGCCATCCGAGAAGCCCGCGACGGAGAGCTGCTCCTTCGCCACCGCATAGCGCGCGAAGACGTGGGTCAGGGCCCGGTCGATGAAGGCCAGGTCCTCACTGCCCGTCGCGAGCTTGTGGTCCCACGTCACGCCTCGCGACTCCGGAATCACCAGGATGAGGCCCTCGGCCTCCGCCAGCGCCTGCGTCACCTCCAGCATCTGCGCCGCGTTTCCCATCGCGCCGTGCAGCAGCACCATCAGGGGCGCGGGGTGCTCCTGGCGATAGGAGCGGGGCACGTAGAGCAGGCCGTCTCGCTTGCCGCCGCCAAGGCCCAGCGGATGCAATCCCACGAGTCCGGGCTCGGTGACCGCCGCGCTGGGGCGGGCGTGCACGCGGCCATCCGTCGACACCGGGGGCGCGGCCTGGACCTGGGTGGCCGGGTCCTCGCGCGTGACGGTTCGTGGAGTTCCGCAGTGGGTCAGGCCCAGCGCCAACGCTCCACTCATGAGCAGGCGCATCCATCGCAACGAGTTCGCTTCGTGCATTGTCATGCGCCTGTCCCTTTCGCGCTCACCAGAGCGGGGCCATGTTCTCCACGTACTTGAAGCCGGTGCCCGTGTTGAAGACCACCACGGATTCGTCCGGCGTCACCTGTCCGGCGGACTGGAGCTTGCGCAGCGCGGCCACGCACGCACCGCCCTCCGGTGCCGCGAAGAGTCCCTCGGCGGCCGCGAGTTCCTTCGTGCCCTGCACGATCTCCTCCTCGGTGACGGAGATGGCCGTCCCTCCGCTGGCCTTCACGGCGCGGAGGATGAGGAAGTCACCCAGCGCCTTGGGCACCCGCAGGCCGTGCGCATGCGTCGTCGCCCCGGGCCACATGGGGGCATCCGGCTGGCCCTCCGCGTGGGCCTTCACGATGGGCGCGCACCCTTCGGCCTGCACCGCGACCATCCTCGGGCGCTTCGAGCCGATGAGCCCCATGGTCTCCATCTCCTCGAACGCCTTCCACATGCCGATGAGCCCGGTGCCGCCACCCGTCGGGTAGAGGATGACGTCCGGCAGCGTCCAGCCGAGCTGCTCCGCCAGCTCGTAGCCCATCGTCTTCTTGCCCTCCACGCGATAGGGCTCCTTCAGCGTGGCGCACTCGTACCAGCCATGCTCACGCGCGAGCCCCGCGCAGACCCGCCCCGCGTCGGTGATGAGGCCATCCACCGTCTCGACGTGCGCGCCGTAGGCACGGGTCTCCATCAGGAAGAGGCTCGCGATGTCCTTGGGCACGAAGACATGGGCCTCCAGGCCCCCTCGCGCCGCATAGGCCGCCAGCGCGCTCCCGGCATTTCCCGCCGACGGTAGACACACCGCCTTCGCGCCCAGCACCTTCGCCATCGTCACCGCCGCCGACAGGCCGCGCGCCTTGAACGAGCCGGTGGGATTTCCTCCCTCGTCCTTCACCATGACGTGCTTCAGGCCCAGCCACTCCGACAGGCGCGGTGCCTTGAGCAGCGGCGTGAAGCCCTCGCCCAGGGTGAGGCGCTGCGCCGGGTCCTCCACGGGCATGACCTCGTGGTAGCGCCACATGGAGCGCTCCCGCGTCGCCAGGGCCTCGGGCCGAAGCGTCTTCGCCGCGCGCTCCAAGTCATAGCGCGCGAAGAGCGGTGCGCTGCAGGACGTGCACAGGTTGAGCACGGCGCCCGGCGCAAAGGTCCGGTCGCACTTCGTACAGTCGAGTCGGATGACGGCCATGGGACGCCGACTCTATTCCAGCCAGCGCCCGAAGGCGGAACGTCTCGTTACCTCGCGGCCGCGCCCTGCACCGGTGGCAGCCACTTGCGCAGCACGGCCGGCGCGGAGGACCGGTAGATGTTGTCGTGACGAAGGTCCGGCCGGGGCTCGACCTCCCACTTCAGGCCCACGGGCGCGCTCGCCTGGAGAACCTCCCGCAGCCGCGCGACGGCGGGGACGATGTCATCCACCTCGTTCGCCGACGACACGTACAGCTCCGCGCGCAGGTCCGCGCGGGCCGCGAGCCGCTCGCCCGCCTGACGCACCAGCGACTCCGCGTTCCACCAGATGCTGGGGCTCAGGGCCAGGTACGTGCCGAACAGCTCCGGCTCCAGGAAGAACGTCTCCACGATGAACAGCCCCGCGAGCGACTCGCCGATGATGGCCCGCTCCTCCGTCACGCGATAGCGCCGACGGACCTCCGGCAGCAGCTCGTCGCGAATGAACGCGCGGAACGCCTCCGAGCCTCCGGTGACGGGAGCGATATCCTTGTCACTGGCCACCGTGGTGGGCCCCGTCATGTCGCGCCGGCGCACCGTGTTTTCGATGCCCACCACGAGCACCGGCCGCAGCTCGCCCGCGCGAATCGCCGCGTCGACGGCCGAGGCGACATGCGGGAAGTCCTCCTGGAGCCCACCGTCCGGCATGTAGAGCACCGGGAAGCGCGCGTCCGTCGCCGCGTCGTACCCCGGAGGCGTGTAGACGGCGATGCGCCGCTCCTCCTTCAGCGTCGCCGAGGCGAGCGTGAAGAGTTGATGCGCGGGCACGGGCTCGGGCGCGGCGGGAGGCTTTCCCGTCGACGCGCAGCCCACGAGGAACATCCCCAACGCCACGCACAGCATCGGCCATCGCATCCGAGTCACGCCTGTCCTCCCGACTTCAGTCCTTCAGCTCCAGCCACACCGGCGCATGGTCCGAGGGCTGCTTGCCCTTGCGCGCCTCCCGGTCCGTGTCCGCGCCCGTCAACCGAGGCACCAGCGGCGCCGACACGTAGAGGTGGTCGATGCGCAGCCCCAGGTTCTTCGGGAAGCCGAGCATCCGGTAGTCCCACCACGAGAAGCGCTGCGTGTCCGGGTACAGCTTCCGGTACGCATCCGTCAGCCCGAAGGCGCGCAGCCGCTGGAGCGCGTCCCGCTCCTTCAGCGTGAAGAGCGTCTGGCCTTCCCAGAGCTTGGGGTCGTAGGTGTCGATGTCCTCGGGCGCCACGTTCCAGTCGCCCCCGAGCACCAGCGCCTCGTCGGGCTTGTGCCGCGTGTCCAGGTAGCGCCGCAGGCGGCCGTACCACTCCAGCTTGTACTCGTACTGGGGCGAGTCCACCGTCTGGCCATTTGGCGCGTACGCGCTCACCACGCGGATGCCCGCCACCGTCGCGGCGATGAGGCGCGCGTGCGTGTCATCCACGCCGTCCGACAGCCCCTTCACCACGTCACGCGGCTCCTCCTTCGCGAGGATGGCCACGCCGTTGTAGGTCTTCTGCCCGTGGACCGCCGCGTGGTAGCCGGCGTCGCGCACGGCCTCCAACGGGAAGTCGTCCTCCGTGCACTTCAGCTCCTGCAGGCAGAGGATGTCCGGCTGCGCGCTCTTCAACCACTCGAGCAGTCGCTCCTGCCGGGCCCGTACCGAGTTCACGTTCCAGGTGGCGATTTTCATCGCGGGCACCGTCGCACGACACCCACGCCCTCGCCACGGTTTTCCCCCTCGCGTGCGGCCTCAGGGACACACCCCGTCGCACGCCCCCGGGGCAGGCCCCTGGCACGCCCGTCGCAATAGCCCCGGGTGGGAGGACTCCCACAGGAGCCCTCTCGGAGCGTCCTTCTCGGACGCCCCGCCTGGAGTCGAGGTCGCCATGAGCCCGAGGACGAGGAAGGCCACCCGCCGCACCCTGGGTTTCACCCTGCCCCCCGCGCTGAAGAAGTCCCTGCTGCCCACCTGCCTCGCCGCGCTCGGCCTGGCCGCGTGGACCGACGTGCCCCTGCCCGCCTCGCTGCGCCCGTGGCTCGCGCTCGCCGAGCAGCACGCGCGCACCCGCGACGCTGTCGCCCCCGTGGTGCCGAGCGACTTCGCCGAGGCCCCGCGACTCATTCCGCTCACCCCTCCGGAAGTCACGCCCTCCATCGTCGAGCAGGCGCCCCGCCCCGCGCCCGAGGACGCCCTGGCGCTGCCCCACGAGCACGGGCGGCGCGTGGACCACCTGGGCCGCGCGCGCTCGCTGCGCGAGCTGGGGGACGTGTCGGGCGCGCTCACCGAGGTGCGCCGCGCGCTGCATGACGACCCGGCCGACACGGACGCGCTGACCCAGGCCGCACGGCTCGCCCGCCTCCAGGGCCAGTCCGACGTCGCGCTGCTGGCGTACTCGCGGCTGGGCCACCTGGTGCCCGAGGACGCGGGCGCCCTCATCCAGCAGGCCCGCCTGCTCGTGTCCCTGGGGCGGCACGAGGAGGCGGTGCGCGTGGGCGAGGAGGCCGTGCTGCGCGCCCCCGAGGACGCGGAGGCGTATCAGGTGCTCGGCCGGGCGCATCTGATGGGCGGGGAGCTGACGTCGGCCATCCTCCGCTTCCAGCAGGCCGTGCACCTGGAGCCCGAGCATGGCTACGCGCTCAACAACCTGGGCTTCGCGTACCTGCGCGCGGGAGAGAACGCGAAGGCGTCCGAGGTGCTCGCGCAGGCCGCGGCGCTGCTGCCGAACGTGGCCTACGTGCACAACAACCTCGGCGTGGCGTGGGAGCGGCTGGGCCGCAAGGAGGAGGCCCGCGCCGCGTACGCCACCGCCACCCGGCTGTCCCCGCGCTACGTCCAGGCCCGCGTCAACGCGGACCGCATGAGCCGCGTCGCCCAGGTGGACCTGGACGCGTCCGAGGCTCGGGGACAGGAGGGGCTCTCTCCGCTGCCAGTGGCGCCGTAGCGCTCCCCTGCCTGGAGGCCGGCCTCCTGACGAAAAGGAGGCCGGTCCGATTCCCGATTTCAGATGCCGACTTGGTCTAACGTGCAGCCCCCGTCGAGAAGCACATGACCCTGGCCCGTGTAATGCCCACTCCGCCCGAAGCTCCTCCTCCTTCCACCCCGGCGCCCGCGCCCGTTCCGCCACGCCCTGGATTCGGCGCGCGCCTCTGGAAGTGGACCAAGCGGTTGTTCATCGCCGGCGCCGTGGGCCTGTTGCTCTTCGTGCTGGTCGGCGTGGGGGCGTACGTCTACTACAGCCGCGATTTGCCCTCGGTGGACGCGCTCCAGCACTACCAGTTGCCCCAGGTCACCAAGGTGACGTGCGCGGATGGGAGCATCTGCGCCGAGTACGCGTTCGAGAAGCGCACCGTGGTGCAGGTGGCTGACCTGCCGCCCCACGTGCGCGACGCCTTCCTGGCCGCCGAGGACGCGGACTTCTACAAGCACGTGGGCCTGGACCCCTTCGGCATCGCTCGCGCCGCCATCAAGAACCTCATCCCCGGCAGCCGCAAGTCCGGCGCGTCCACGATTACGCAGCAGGTGGTGAAGAACCTGCTGCTCACGCCCGAGCGCAGCCTGTCGCGCAAGATTCGCGAGTGGATTCTCACCCCGCGCGTCGAGGAGGCGCTCACCAAGGACCAGATTCTCGGCCTCTACATCAACCAGTCCTATTACGGGAAGCGCCGCTACGGCGTGGAGGAGGCCGCGGTCTATTACTTTGGCAAGCATGCCAAGGACTTGAGCGTGGGCGAGGCCGCGGTGCTGGCGGGCACCGTGCAGATTCCCCACCGCATCAACCCGGAGACGAACATGACGCGCGCGAAGTCGCGTCAGCGGTACGTGCTCGGGCAGATGGCCAACCACGGCTTCGTGCCGCGCAACATCGCGGAGGCGGAGCTGGACAAGCCCATCGTCCTGGCCCCGCGTCCCCAGGCGGGCGTGGGCCCGTACTACGC
Source organism: Myxococcus qinghaiensis (assembly GCF_024198215.1). GTDB lineage: Bacteria > Myxococcota > Myxococcia > Myxococcales > Myxococcaceae > Myxococcus > Myxococcus qinghaiensis. Next base: position 27,415 of record NZ_JAKCFA010000035.1, on the reverse strand, counting down.
GGAGGAGATTCGCCGCACGCTCATCGAGCGCTATGGCGAGCACGCGGTGATGCAGGGCGGCCTGCGGGTGGACATCGCCATGGTGCCCAAGCTCCAGGTCGCCGCCGAGCAGGCCGTGCGCGAGGGCCTGGAGGCCGTGGACCGGCGCCAGGGCTACCGCGGTCCACGCGGCACGCTGGATGACGCGCAGTGGGCCCGACTGCGCGGCATGGTCGCCACGCGCATCGAAGAGGCTGGCCGTCGACTGAAGGACCAGGGCTACGTGGCGGACCTGGCGCCGCTCGCGAAGGCGGAGAAGCCGGAGCCGAAGGTGGAGACCGAGGACGACGGCGCGGAGGAGCAGCGCCCGGACCTCACGCCCGAGGACGAGGCGCCTCCCTCCGAGGAGGAGCTGATGGTGCGCGCGGTGCTCCTGAAGCCCCTCTCGGAAGGGCTGCGGCTGACGGGGTATGTGACGGAGCTGGACGAGAAGCGGAACGTGGCGCGCGTGGACCTGGTGGGCCGCACCGCGGAGATTGCGTACCCCTCCGTCACCTGGGCCCGGCAGAAGGGCAAGGGCGCGCCGAAGAACTTCTCGGACGTGTTCGCCAAGGGGCAGCTCGTCTACGTGCGCATCCTGAAGGCGCCTCCCGCGCCGGCCTTCGTGGAAGCCACGCTGGACCAGGTGCCGCTGGTGCAAGGTGGGCTGGTGGTCATCCGCCCGGAGAACCGCAACGTGGTGGCGCTGGTGGGCGGGTACGACGCGGCGCGCTCGTCGTTCAATCGCGCGACGCAGGCCAGGCGTCAGCCGGGCTCGTCCTTCAAGCCGTTCCTCTACGCGGCGGCCCTGGGGAGCGGGCGCTACACGCCGCTCTCCATGGTGAACGACGCGCCGGAGACCATTCGAGACCCGTACACGGGCAAGGCGTGGAGGCCCCAGAACTATGATCGGCAGTTCGAAGGGCCGATGACGCTGCGCACGGCGCTGACGAAGTCGAAGAACACCGTGTCCGTGCGCCTCATCGAGTCGCTGACGCCGCCCACGGTCATCGACTTCGCGCGCCGGGCGGGCATCCGCTCCCCCCTGCCGGAGAACCTGACGCTGGCGCTGGGCACCGGCGAGGTGACGATGCTGGAGGCGGTGAACGCCTACTCCACGCTCCAGTCCAATGGCCGCTACGCGGAGCCGCTGATGCTGCTGCGCGTGCGCGACTCGCGCGGCAAGGTGTTGGAGGACCACCAGCCGGCCTTCGAGGAGATGCTGCCCCCCGCCGTCGCGTACCTCACCACATCGCTGATGCGCAGCGTGGTGGAGGAAGGCACGGCCAAGGCCGTGCGCGAGCTGAACCGCCCCGCCGCTGGCAAGACGGGCACCACGCAGGAGTCCAAGGACACGTGGTTCTCCGGCTACACGGCGGACTGGGTGGCCAGCGCGTGGGTGGGCTTCGACGACAACTCGCCCTTGGGTGGCAGTGAGACGGGCGGCCGGGCCGCGCTGCCCATCTGGCTCCAGTTCATGCGCGTGGCCCACGAGGGCCTGCCCGCGCGCGACTTCGAGGTGCCGTCCGGCATCCTCCAGGTTCGCATCGACCCCGTCACCGGGCTCCTGGCCGGCGCGTCCGTCCCGGGCCGGCTGGAGCCGTTCCTCGAAGGCACCCAGCCCACCGCCGAGGCCCCTCCTCCGGGCCAGGTGACGACCGACGAGTTCTTCCTCAACGAAGGCAACAGGAAGGGTTTGTGAGCCGAGCCTGGGTCGTCGCACCGCTGCTGCTCTCGCTCACGGCCCACGCCGCGCCGCGGTCCTCGACCGACGAAACCGTGTCCGCCGTCCAGCGCCTCTCCCGCGAGCTGGCCTCCGACGTGCGCGCCCTGCCCGCCGAGGCGCCCGTCGCGCTGTACTTCTCGGGAGGCTCGGCCGAGCTGCGCCGCGCCGTGGGCAGCGTGCTGGCGGCGCGACTGGCGGCGGAGGGGCTGGCTCCCTCCGTGGTGGACGCTCCGAGCGCGGAGGCCGCCGAGAGCGTGGCTCGCGCACAGGGGGCCCGCACGCTGGTGCGGCTGACGCTGGAGGTGGAGGCGGGCGCGCTGCGGGCTCGAGGGGATGCGCTGGGCACCTGGGTCAACTTCTGGTCGGGCCGCGCGCTGACGCGTCCTGCGCGTCCGTCGGGCGCGCTCGTCGAGTCGGTGGACGCCGACGCGGAGGTGCTCGCGCTGGCCTCGGTGGGCACACCGACGACGACTCCTCCCACGGGCGGACCTCGGGGCGTTCGGCTCCTGGGGGCGACGCTGGTCCGACTGGAGCAGCCCGTGGCGGCGCTCGCGGCGGGAGACCTGGACGGCGATGGTCGCGACGAAGTCGCGGTGCTGACGGAAGACACCGTGTCCGTCTTCGCGGCGGATGGACAGCTGCTGGCTCGCAGGGAGCTGGGCTCGCTGCCCTTCTCGAACGCGACGACTCGCGAGCCGTTTGGCGCGCTGGCCGTGCTGTCGGGGCCGCCCCGGCTGGCGGCGTGGAGCACCCGACGCGCACAGGGAGAAGTGCTCGTGCTGGACAAGGGCCGGAGCACGCTGCGAGCCGTGGGGACGTTGGACAGCGCGCCACTCGGCCCCGTGGAGCGCGGCGGCTTCGTTCCCGGGCAGACCGCGTTCCAGGCCGAGGTGAGGCTGGGGGATGGCAGGCCCGTGACGCTGCTCGCGCCCTTCACCACCTCGAGCTTCGCACCGCCGCGGATGCTCTTCGTCCACGCGGATGGCACGGGCTCGCTCTATTCGCGCGTGGGCGCGACGCCGACGCGACTGGGTGGACTCGGCGCTGGCAGTGCCCTGGGAGACCTGGACGGGGACGGCACGCCGGAGCTGCTCACCACGTCCGCCCTGCTCCAACCTTCGCCGGATGTGCTCCGCGTCCACGCCCTCAACGGGGGTGGGGACCCCACGGTGCATGAGCCGCTGTGGCAGGGCCCGCTGCCCACGGGGCGCGCGTTGTTCGTGGTGACGGCCAACCTGGATGGTGACGAGCGCCGCGAAGTCATCGTGGGCCTGTTGAAGCCGGATGGCACCGGTGAGCTGTTCCTCCTTCGCCAGGGTGCACCATGACGTCCCGCCGCATCGCCCTCGCCAGTCTCGTGCTCCTGGGCTCCGCGTCCGCGTTGGGCGCGGGACGGACTCGCTACGGCGGAGAGGTGCGCGTCGCCCATGCCGGTCCGCCCGAGGTCGGAGAGCCCGCGCTCGCGGACACTCCGCTGGAGGCCACGCTGCTGGGCCTGCTGTCCCGCCCCGTCTGCGGGGTGACGCCGGAGGGAGAAATCCACCCCGCGCTGGCCCGTGAGCTGTCGCGCCCCACGCCGCAAGTCACGCGGGTGACGCTGCCCAATGCCGCGACGGCGACCGCGCTGGCTCGCGCATGGACGCGCCTGTCGAGCACCGACGGAGCTTCGCCGTACCGGGCCCTGCTCTATCCACTGCGAGGCGAGGGGCGTCAGGTCACCGCGAGCGGCGCCTCGCTGGAGCTGGCGCTCTCCTTCCCGTGGCCGGATTTGGAGCGCGCGCTGTGCCACCCGGCCCTGGCCGCGCCCGTGGCCTCCTCGACTCCGGGCCCCTTCTTGTCGGCGGGGCGCGGCGCGCTGGATGCGCAGCTCGGCTGGCCTCGGGGTCGCCCGTATCTGGACCGACTGCTGCTCACCGCCACGGATGAGCGAGGACTGGCCCGGCTGTGGTCCACCCGGCAGGTCCAGGTGGAGCTGGGCGTCGGCTCGGAGACGGACAACGCGCCGGCGGGGGCCCTGCTCTACGCCACGTATCTCGCCTTCTCGCCCCGGCGACTTCCGACGGACTTCCGGCAGGCGGTGGAGAGCTCCATCGACCGCGAGGACCTCACCCGCCTCTTCGTGCACGGCCCGGCGGTGCCCATGCCGCACCTGCTGCCGCCCGCGCTGATGCCGCAGCCGCCCAAGCCCCGTCCGGCGGCGCCCGCGTCGGGTCCGGCTCGCACGGTGACGCTCGTCTACGACGCGGCCCTGGACGACCAGCGCGCGGTGGCCGAGCGCATCCAGGTGAAGCTGCACGAGCGCGGCTACACCGTGGCCCTGGAGCCCCTGGCGCGCTCCGCGCTGCGCGCCCGCTGGGCCAAGGGGGACTTCGAGTTGATGCTGCATGCGGTGCTCCTGCCTCCCGTACCGGGGCCCGCGCTCGCGGTGGTGCTGGACGCGGGTGGGCGCAAGGACCTGCTCGGCGTGGAGCTGCCCGCGATTGGAGCGCTGTCGGATGCGGCGGCGAGGGATGCGCGGGTTCGCGAGCGCGCCCTGGCGCTGGCCGCGTCATTGCCGCTGCTGCCGCTGTACGCCCAGGGGCTCGGGTTGCGCGCGATGCCGGAGGTGGGCGGGCTGGTGATGGACGCGCAGGGCCTGCCGATGCTGGACGGGGCCTTCCTGCTGCCCACCGAGGGAGCCGGCACCGGGGGACGCCCATGAAGGGCGAGCCACGGGAGGACGTCGCGGGACAGCCCGCCACCTCGGTCCGAGGGACGCTCATGAGGCATGCACCTCCCGACGACATCGCGCGATGGCCCCCCACCCGTTCAAGCGGCACGGTCCGGAGGACGATTCCTTGCGTCTGAGGACCCGGCTGGCGCTCGCCTTCGCCCTGCTCGCCCTGGTGCCGCTCGCGGTGGTGGTGCTGCCCACCCTCTCGCGGCTGCGCGACACGCTGTCGCGCGAACTCGACGCACGCATGCAGGCCGCCACCACCAGCGCGCAGGAGTCGCTGGAGCGCACGGCCACCACCGCCCGTCGCGCGGTGGAGGAGCTGGTGGACAGCGCCGCCATGGAGGACCTCGCACGCGAGGCCCGTGAGCGCCCCACCCGCGCCATTCAAGCGGGCACTGCGGAAGCGCTGATGAAGACGCGCGGCCTGACGGTGCTCGCCCTCTTCGACCGGAACGGCACGGTGCTGTCCTCCGGGCACCTGCCCGCGCGACGCGGAGACCCGGACCCGGTCCTCTTCGCCGTCACCCGTGAGACTTCGCCCAAACCCGTGCCGGTGCGCGTGGAGGTGCGCACGTCCTCCGGGCTGCGACAGATGCCGGCGCTCGTCACCGCGCGCCCGGTGGACTACGGCGACCTTCGCCTGTGGGCGGTGGGGGGCGTGCTGCTCGACGACAGCCTGGCCCAGCACCTCGCGCGACTGACGCAGGCACAAGTCTCGCTCGTCTCCGGCGACACCGAGCTGGCGAAGGCTGGCACCGCGCTGCCTCCCACGGTGGTGCGCGAGCTGCCCCTGGGCGAGGCCGCCACGGTGCGACTCGTCTTCAGCCGCGCCGCCGCCCGCGAGGCCGAAGAGGGCGTCATGCGCGCCTTCCTCCTGCTCGCCGGGTTGGGAGGCGCCTTCGCCATGTTGCTCGGGCTGCTGGTGTCTCGCTGGATGACGCGGCCGGTGGAGGCCCTCACGGAGGGAGCCCGGCGCGTGGCCGAGGGCGCGCTGGATGTCCAGGTGACGGCCGACGCCACGGGCGAGGTGGGCGAGCTGGTCCGGACGTTCAACCACATGACGTCCGAGCTGAAGGCCACGACCGAGCGGTTGATGGCCAGTGAGCGCATCGCCGCGTGGCAGGAGGTCGCACGGCGGCTGGCGCACGAAATCAAGAACCCGCTGACGCCCATCCGCATGTCGCTGGAGACGCTGCTGGCCGCGCAGGAGGCCCGGCACCCCCGCTTCCCGGAGTTCTTCAAGGAGAGCGCGGGCGTGGTGCTCGAAGAGGTGGACCGGCTGCGGCGCATCGTCGACGAGTTCAGCCGCTTCGCGCGGATGCCCAAGCCGCAACTGGCGCCCGTGGACCTGTCCGAGCTGACGCAGAGCGTGTTGTCCCTCTACGCGACACCTCCCGAGGGCATCCAGATACTCCCGGCGCTCCAGACGGGCGTGGTGGCCCAGGTGGACCGGGACATGCTGACGCAGGTGCTGGTGAACCTGGTGAAGAACGCCGAGGAGGCCATGGTCGGCAAGGGCGGCCCCCTGCGCGTGCGGGTGAAGGGCACCGACGCGGACGCCATCATCGAAGTCGAGGACAGCGGCCCGGGCATCCCCCCCGAGCACCGCGCCCGCATCTTCGAGCCCTACTTCACGACCAAGGATGGCGGCACGGGACTCGGACTGGCCATCGCCGCGCGCATCCTCCAGGAGCACGGCGGCAAGCTGGAGGTCGGCGGCGAGCCGGGCCAGGGCGCGCGCTTCAGCGTGGTGCTCCCGCGCGCGGACGTCCCGGCGTCCGGCACGGTGAGAGCGACCTAGCCAGAAACGCAGGAGGCCCGAGGCGAATCATCGCCCCGGGCCCCGATGTCGACTCGCGGTGGAAGCCGCGCTCAGTCCTTGACGGGCGTGGCCTTGAGAGCGGCCTTGCCTTCCTTCACGTAGACCTGGAAGCGCACCGTCTTGCAGGCGTACTTCTGGACGAGCTGCTCCTTGTTCTTGCGCAGCTTCTGCACGAACTTGTCGTACGTCAGGCCATCGGCCGGCTCGCCGCACCGCTCACGGGTGGTGACGAACTCGCGGAAGACCTCCTGGAAGTGCTGCTCCTCGGAGAGCGCCACCGCGGAGTTGCCGGACGGACCCGCGCCGGGGAGCGGGATGGCGGCGGGCCCTCCCGAGCGCGGCGGCAGCGGGATGGGCGCCTCGGCAGGCCGGGTGCTGGCCTGGAGCAGCTCGCGCGGAATGGCCGCGACGCGCGTCGTCTCCGGGTTGTCGGGCGTCTGCGCCGCCGCCAGGGCGAACGGGTTGGCCGCCTGCTGGAGCGTGTACGCCGCCGTGGGCTGGTCCTCGAAGGCGAAGGCACCGCGCCGAGGCGACGCCGTCGACAGGGGCTCACCCGAAGCGGAGAAGCCACCGGGCTCGGACTCGAACGGCATCGCGCCGCCAAACGGAGTCGGCGCGGGCTGCTGGGCCGCGTACGGGCTCGCCGCCGGGGGAGGCGAAGAGGACGGGGGCGGCGCCGGGAAGGGGAACGCATCCGCCGAGCCGAATGGATCCGCCGAAGCGAACGGGTTCGACACCGGCGCGGGAGCCGGAGGCGGCAGCGCGAACGGATCCGCGCCAAAGGGCTGGGCCGCGAGAGGAGGCGGCGCGGCCATGGCGAAGGGGTCCGCGCCGAAGGGCTGGGACGCGGGAGGCGGCGGCGCGGCCATGGCGAAGGGGTCCGACAGAGGGGCCACCGCCGGAGGAGGCGGCGTCGCCTGGGCGAAGGGGTCCGGCAACGGGCCCGGCGTCGGAGCGGCGGCGAACGGCGCCGAGGCGAACGGATCCGGCACGGCGGCCACCGGCTGCGGCTGCGGCGCGGGAGGCGCCGACGTGTGGTGCATGGGCGCATTCGCCGCCATCGCGGCCGACAGGCTGAGCGTGTCGGAGGTGCCCTGCACGTCGTCACCAGAGCCCGAGCGGGAGCCGCCCATCAGCGCCGTCCACACCAGCGTCAGGGCCAGCAGCCCCGCCAGTGCGACGAGCGCGCTCTGCTGGTAGTCCGCGACGGCGCCCAGCACCGACTGTGTCCCGGCCACCGCGAGGATTTCCAGCGGCGTGCCTTCCAGCGCCCGGCGGGTTCCCACCGCCAGCGGCGCCTTGCCGCCCATGAAGTCACCTTCCGTCATCATGGGCAGACCCACGGGCCCCAGCGTCTGGAGGCTGCCGCGGCGAATCACGACGCCGCTCGCGTTGGCCGCCACCTGCGCCAGCGAGCCCTCCGCGAGCATCTTGTCCGGCCCCACGGCCGTCACCGAGTCCCCCTTCACCAACCCGAGCGCGGAGACACCGGTGGCCTGTACCGCGGCCTCCAGCACGCCCTCGTCGAGCAGCGGCGCGCCCACCACCAGCGTCACCGCCGGCTGCATGCCGAAGTCCCCGCCCCACAGCACGGGCACCGAGGCGAACACGTGCGTCGCGCCGAGCGCGTCCACCACCGAGGTGCCGGCCTTCGCCAGCGCGGCGACGTCCAGCTTCGCGGCGTCCGAGGACGGCTCCGCGCCCGCGACGGCATGGAACGCGGCGTCCGGGGCGGCCAGCGCCACCACCAGGCCCTTGAGTTCCTTGGGCAGGACGGCCTCGGCGGCCGTGCGCACGGCCCCGAAGCGCTCCGCCGTCAGCGGCTGGAGGGCGCTGGCCTTGTCGTCCACCTTGTCCCGGAGCGGCGGACGCGGGGGGACGGCGGGCTTCGGCGGAAGCAGCGCGTGGACGGCGGAGGCGACGTCCGGCGTGGCGGCCAGCTTCAGCGCCAGCGCCTGCACCTCCGCGCGACGCGCGTCCACGCGACGCGCCACCTCGGCCACACCCGAGGCGGACTGGGCCGTGGCTCCGTCCACCGCGCGCGCGCGCAGCGGTCCCGACAACATCGGGAGATGAGCAAGCCCCAGTCCGATGACCAGGAACGCGAAGAGGAGGAACTTGAGGCGGACCATCGCCGTCCTTTAGCCCATGGGTGAAGGGTTCCGCTTATAGCGTTCACCATTCGGACCCAGCAAGATTCGGACAGCGTACAACGCGGGCCCGGCCGCCCGGTGGACAACCGGGAAGACCGGGCCCTACACCGAGGCACGCCTCGGGCTAATAGTTCGGAACGTCCGCCGCCACGTCCTCGGGCAGCCCGTTCGTATGCACGTCGCGGCGCTTGTCCACGGCCTTGCGCAGGGTGCGCTCCAGCCGGTCACGCGCCGCGTCGATGGCGGGAAACAGCGTCTCCGCCTTCTCGGTGACATGCACGGAAGCGAAGTTCGGCATCCGCACCGTCACCCGGCATTCCTTGTCCACTCCACCCTTCGGACCATTGATGTCCACCAACGAGATGTCGATTTCCGCCGCCTCGTCGTCCGCATACCGTTCGATGTGGCGCACCAGATGCTCCTGCAGGTAGTCCCTCATCGACTCCGTCAGGGTCAGATGCACGCCCCGCATCAACACCTTCATGGCATCACCTCCAGGCCCAATGATGGGCAGCCACCCGCCCGCTGGTGAGGGGGGCTCCTTCACCCGCCTGCTCTCCGGGCGGAGAAGCACGCGGCCCCGCACCTTCGCGGCGGACGAATCCGACAAGGGCCAGGGTTACCCAGACGCATGGGTGCCGAGCGAATCAAGGTCCTCCTCGTGGAGGACGACGGTGACAGCCGGGAGCTCCTCGCGGAGCTGCTCGAGTTCGAGTTCGACGTCGTCACGGCCAGCGACGGGCTCGCGGGCCTGAAGGCCTTCGAGAGCGAGCTGCCGGATGTCGTGGTGACGGACGAGTCCCTGCCGGGGCTGCATGGCACGGAGCTGGCCCGCCGGGTGAAAGCCCGCGCGCCGCGCACGCGCGTCATCCTCGTCTCCGGCTACACCCAGGTGGATGGCGCCGAGCACTGCGACCTCGTCCTACGCAAGCCCATCGACGTGGAGCGGCTGAGCAGCTCCGTGAGCCGGCTGGGGGAAGAAGCGCGCCAATGGCAGGGCGACGACGCCCGACAGTGAACGGAAGGACTGGCCCCCGGTGCCGCGACAGGACACCAGACCTACTATGTCCCTCCAGGACATCCACGAGCGGGAGGGACCGACATGAAGTACTGCGCCAGGTGCGGCTCGGAGTATCGGGACGATGTCGAGCAATGCTCGGACTGTCCCGGCAACCCCCGGTTGGTGGACGTGGGGGAGATGCGCAGCCGGGGACTTCCGCTGCCCCATGAGCTGGACAAGCGCGTCTTCGTGCGCGCGGGCACCACGGACAATCCGCTGATGGCGGAGGTCTTCGCGGAGCTGCTCCAGGAGGCGGACATCCCGGTGCTGGTGCGCGCGGGCCGCTCCGGCGTCGTGGACAAGCTGACCACCGGCAACCTGCTTCCCTGGTGGGAGCTTCTGGTGCCCGAGGAGCAGCAGGAGCGCGCCGCGGCGATGATTGAACGCGAGCGCGTGCAGGAGGCGGCCACCACCGACGAGGCGGTCCAGGCCGCCGAGGACGAGGAGCGGGAGACCGAGCAGGCCGCGTCTCCCCCACCCGCCCTCTGACGCGTCAGGGCGAGCGGACGACGGCGCCAGGCGAAGCGGACTCCGGGCGGCGGGCCTCGAAGAGGCTCACGCCCGTCACCTTCCACTTCGCGTAGCGGGAGTTGCGGCCGAGGAAGGTCTCCAAATCCTCGTCCACGACGCGGTTGTAGCCCCCGCGCGAGGCGTGGCGCAGGTAGGTGCGGCCCTTGCGCTGCACCACGAAGCCCAGGTGCGTCACGCGGGTGGCCTTCAGGGGAAGGTCCTCGCGCAGCACCACGAGGATGGTGCCGGAGGGGATGGAGCGCGCGTGCTCCATCACCCGCTCCAGCGGAATCATGTTCATCCCGAACGTGCCCACCGGCTGCCGCTCCTTGGGGAGCTGGAGCGCCTGGGAGGAGCGGGACTGCCACGTCAGCGGCGTCAGCGTCTTCGTGACGGCCACCGCGTCCTCACCGCCAAAGCGGCGCGTCACGTCGCGCAGGAAGCCCTTGCGGACGTTGTTGGGCAGCCACTGCGCCTCCATGAGGTGGTTGCGGTCCTCGTAGGCCGGGGCCTGGGCGTAGCGGATGTGCTCCAGCAGCGGGGCGACCTCCGGCTCCGTGCGCGCCAGCCCCAGCGCCAGGGACTGCTCGACGAAGGTGAGGCAGTCCACCGCGTCCAGCCGGAACGTCGGGTCCGGGTCCACACCCGAGCCCTCGCCCAGCGGGGACAGGACATAGGGCGTGTTGACAAAGCGCTGGCTCATCGTGAGCAGCCGCTCGGTCAACGGCGCGTTGGCGGCCTCCGACACCAGGGCGGCGAAGGCGCTCGCGTCCATCCCCGTCCAGCCGTTGGGCCGCGCGGGAGTGGCCGTGGCCGCCTGGGCCGCCGCCGAGCCGGAGTCGAGAATCCGGTCCGCGCCAGGCGTGAATGAGTCCTTCTTCGAGGAGGCCGGCGTCGCCTGGGTGACGAGCGCCGCGGCCAGCACCACCGCCCACGTCATTGCGCCACGCCCGCCCTTCGGAGGATGGCCTTGCGCCGGTCATCCTGGAGCTGGAGCGTCTCCAGCTCCTTCTCGTACGACAGCTTCTCTTCACCCTTCGCGTTCCACGAGGCCAGCACCAGCCAGTCCAGCATGGCGCTGTCTCCGCCCTGGTAGAGGATGCGCGCGGCGCTGGCGGCCAGGCCCCGGTCCTTGTCCTCCAGGAGCGGCTTGAGCGCAGGGGTGGCCTTCTTGGCGGCGACGCCCTCGAACAGCTCCAGCCCCTGGCGGCGAACGAAGCGGTCCTCCGCGCCGAGCAGCTTGTTGGCGAAGGAGAATCCCTCCGGCGAGCCCAGGCGACACAGCCCGCGCGCGGCGGCGAAGCGGGTGCTCTCCGAATCGTTCGTCAGGTACTCCTTGAGGGGCTTCACCTGCTTGGCGTCGCCCGTCTCGCCCGCGGCGGCCAGCATGACGGCGCGGACCTCCAGCTCCTGCTCCTCCTTGGCCGCGGCCATCAGCGCCTTGCCCATCTTCGGGTTGCGAGAGGCCCCCAGGGCCCGGGCCGCATCCCGGCGCACGCCACTGCTCTTGTCGGCCAGGAGCGGCACCAGCACCTGGACGTTGCGGCTCTTCAGCCGGGCCAGGCCCTGCGCGGCATACATGCGCACCGTGCTGTCGCCATCGCCGGCGAGCCGGACCAGGGAGCCCTCCGCGGAGCGCGTGTCCAGCCCCGCCAGCACCGCGACGAGGTTGCGGCGGACCCGCTCCTCCAGCACCCGGCGGAGGGAGTCGGTGATGATTTCAGCCGCGTAGGGCTCCTCGCGCAGGTAGCGCAGCCGGGAGACGGCGGCGGGGACGGCCCCCCCCTGGATGACGGTCTGCACGACCTTTTCCGTCTCGGCGCGGCGCTCACCGCGCTTGGCGGCGGAGGCCTGGGCGGACAGGGCCAGGGGGGGGAGGAGCAGCGCGAGCAGCAACAGGAAACGGGCGGAGAGGACGGACGGGCGCACGGGGGGACGACGATGGCAAGGGCGGCGCCGGCCGTCAAAGTCCCTGTCGCCGGCCGGCCCCCCTCCTCAACGGGGTCTGCCCGATTCTTGACCCCCCAAGAGGCGATTGATACGACCGATGCCTCTTTCCCTCCTCTAGAGGCGCCACCCTATGAAGAAGCTGACGGTGCTGGTGGCGGTGGCGGGGGCGCTCGCCGCATGCGGCCCTGTGAAGTCCACCGCGAACATTCTCGACGCCGAAGTCCAGATTCAGGCCGCGCGCACGGCCGGAGCCGACAAGCTGGCTCCGTACGAGTGGACCGCCGCCAACCTGTATCTGCAGAAGGCTCGCGAGGAGGTTGGCTACTCCGACTATCAAGCCGGGGTGGATTTCGCGGTGAAGGCCTCCCGCTTCGCCAACGAGGCCCGCGAGAAGGCCATGTCCGTGGCGGGCGATTCCGACACCGGCGAACGGACCCCGAACCCGTGACGCACCGAGCGCTCCCGATGACGCGTCCCTCCCTTGCAGCGCTGCTGTCCCTCCTCCTGGCCGCCGGCTGTGTGAGCGGCAGCAAGATTCGCGCGGACACCCAGGTGCTCGCCGCGGACGTCGAGCGGGCCCGCCGCAGCGGCGCCTTGCGCTGCGCCCCGGTGGAGCTGGCCACCGCCGAGGCCTACCTCGACTTCGCCAAGGGCGAGCTGAGCCAGGGCAACAGCGGCCGCGCCGCCTCCCACGTCCGCGTCGCCGACACGGCGGTGGACCGGGCGCTGGAGCTGTCGAAGAACTGCGGCCCGCGCCAGGTGCTGGTGCGCGAGCGCCCCGAGGCTCCGCAGCAGCCTCAGCAGCCCACGGACGCCAAGCCGCAGCAGCCCCCCCAGGTCGTGGTCCGCATCGAGGAGACGGACAGCGACGGGGACGGCGTGCTGGACAAGGACGACCCCTGCCCCGACCAGGCGGAGGACAAGGACGGCTTCCAGGACGAGGACGGCTGCCCGGACGCGGACAACGACAACGACGGCGTGCTCGACGCCAACGACAAGTGCCCGGAGCTGGCGGGAGTGGCGGAGAACCAGGGCTGCCCGGCCGAGGCGCCGAAGGACCGCGACGGGGACGGCATCGTCGACCCGCTGGACAAGTGCGTGGACCAGCCCGAGGACAAGGACGGCTTCCAGGACGAGGACGGCTGCCCGGAGCTGGACAACGACAACGACGGCATCGTCGACGCCCAGGACAAGTGCCCCAACGAGGCGGGCTCCATGACGAACATGGGCTGCCCGGACAAGGACGGGGACGGCGTCAACGACGGTCAGGACAAGTGCCCCGACGAGCCCGAGGACAAGGACGGCTTCCAGGACGAGGATGGCTGCCCGGACCTGGACAACGACGCGGACGGCCTGGCGGATGCGCAGGACAAGTGCCCCAACGAGGCGGGTCCGCCGGAGAACAGCGGCTGCGCGGACAAGGACACGGACAATGACGGCGTGGTGGACCGGCTCGACGCGTGCGTGGATGCGCCTGGCACGAAGGAAGAGCGCGGCTGCCCGAAGCAGTACAAGAACGTCGTCATCAAGAAGGACCGGATTGAGATCAAGAAGCAGATCCTCTTCGGGTCCGGCTCCGCGAAGATCATCGGCAAGCAGAGCACCGCCATCCTCGAGGACGTGGCATCGGCCCTGAGGGATGCGCCCTGGATCCAGAAGGTCCGCATCGAGGGCCACACGGACTCGCTCGGCAAGGACGAGTCGAACCTGAAGCTGTCGCAGAAGCGCGCCGACGCGGTGATGGCGCAGCTGCTGCGCAAGGGCATCGACCCGGGCCGCCTGGAGGCGGTGGGCTTCGGCGAGACGCGTCCCATCGCGCCGAACACCACCAAGGCGGGCCGCGCGCAGAACCGCCGCACGGAGTTCAACATCATCACGCAGTAGGCCGCCTGCGCCCCGGCCACCTCAAGGCCGGGGCAAGCAGCGCCAGCGCCTCCCGGGCACCTGTCCCGAGGAGGCGCTTCGCTTTTCAGGGTGTTGGTCGGTACAGGCGTCGCGCACGAACGGGCGAGGAGACGCCTGCTCCTCGAGCGCCCCACTCTCAGGTCACTCGCACGCGAGCTGGCCTCGCCCTCCGAGCGAAGCCCACACGAAGGGCCTCGCGCGGACGAGACGCAGAGCCCTGGAGAGCCCCACGGCCCAGGTCTCTCTCACGCGAGTCGGCCCCGCCCTCCGAGCGAAGCCACATGAGGGGCCTCGCAGCGGACGCGGCCAACAAGGGCGGCAGCCCCGCGAGAGGGCCTCAGTCGTCCTTGAGCAGCTCGTGGAGGACCTCGGTGGCGTAGGCCCCCCGAGGCAGCTCGAACGCGAGCCACAGGTCCTCACCATCAGGCGTCAGCTCGGGCGAGCCCAGGCGGACGCGGTACGGCCTGCGCCCTCCCTCCGTCTCGCCTCCACCGCGCTTGAAGTCGTCCGGCGTGACGCCCTCGCCCACCAACAGGCTGGCCTCGAACTCGCCCACCGCGCCGGTGGCGGCCGTCATCTTCGGGCCGAACAGGGGGCCCGCCGGGCTCACCTCGAACGAGGCCACGCGAGGACCATCCACGTCCGGCGCCTCGCACACGAAGAGGCCGCCCGTCTCCTCCTTGCGCAGCACGTCACCGAGCAGCGCGGTGGACAGCGTGCCGGAACGCACGCGCTCCGCGAGCGCCCGGTTGAAGATGCGCGACTGGAAGGCGGAGAGGTACAGCTTGCGCTGGAAGCGCTCGGGCCGCTTCGGCAGCCGCTGCCCCAGCACCAGCAGGCGCCCCAGGTCCGCGTTGTCGCCCGCGCGGCCAAAGCGCTGCTCACCGAAGTAGTTGGGAACACCACTCGCCAACAGGCGCGAGAAACACTCCCGAGCGGCGCCCACGTCGCGCACTCCGCGCAGGCGCAGCTTGAAGCGATTTCCCTTCAAGTGCCCGGTGCGCAGCTTGTTGCCGTGCCGCTTCGACCAGAGCACCTGCGTGCCCTCCAGCGCGAACTCCCCCAGCCGGGCCTCCGCTCGCGCGGGCACGGAGAGCAGCTGCCGGGTGACGGCCTGCCGGTCCTTCATGCCCGCGACGCCGATATCGTCCTCGGACACGCCCAGCGACGCGGCCAGCGCGCGCACCACCTCACGCGTGTCCCGCCCGCGCTTCTCCAGCCACAGGTAGAGGTGCTCCCCCTCGCCCGACGGCTGGTAGGCGGGAAGCTCCTCGACCTCGAAGTCCTCGGGAACCAGCTTGAAGGCACCACCACAACCAGGAACATCCGCCGTCAACCGCGGCCAATCCGAATCCGTCGTCACGGCCCCTCGAGCGTCGCCAGCAGCTCCTTCACGCGACGGGCAAGGTCCTCGTCCGCGCGCGACTCCAGAAGCTCTCCGGCCTGGAACAGCAAAAAGAACATCACGTCACTGAGCGCCTGCTTGAAGGACGCCAGCGGCTCGCTGCCCAGCTGCGCGCGGTGCCGCTCGAAGGCGTCCATCAGCTTCGGCTCGGCCAGGCTCCCGTCCGACTGGAAGGCCAGGCCCTCCAGCACCGGCGAGGACGACAGCGCCTGTCCGGAGAGCGCGGCGTTGGCGGCGGCGATGAACTCGCGGTCCATGCCCTGCTTGGCCACCTCGTCGCGAATCTCCCGGAAGATGAAGTTGAACACGCGCGCCACGGGGCGAGGGTCCACCGTCGGAGCGGCGCTCGCGGCAGGACGCCCCGTCACCGGCGCGGGCGTGGCCGGAGCCTGCGCCCCCGTGGGCCCCACCGTCGGCGAAGGCCCCACGGGCACGAGCAGCGGCTTGTCCGTCAGCGACGCGAAGCCGCCTTCCAGCAGCCGGTAGACGACCTTGGTGATGTCGAACTCGGACAGGCGCGCGGCGTGGCCCAGGTCCAGGATGGTGCGCCGGCCGTCGAGCAGCCCCAGCACCCGGTCCTCATCCTCCTCCAGCTTCCCGTCCGAGCCGCGCTTGCGCGCCACGTACAGCCGGCCGTGGGGGATGCGCTTCCGGAAGTGCGCCATCTCGTCGATCTTCCGGATGCTGTCCATCAGCAGGCTCTGGGTGGAGAGCTGGATGGAGTGGCTCGCCTTCTCGTCCACCGGCTGGTCGATGAGGAAGAAGCTCCCCTCCCGGCACAGGACGATGGCGTGGAAGATCTCACTGACCTGGTGCGTGACGCACTTGAAGAGGTCGTGCGCCTGCAGGAAGCCCTTCTCCACCAGCGCGCGGCCCACCTTGGACGGAGGCTGGCCCTTGAGCGCGGCCTCCACCTGCGTGCGGTCCACATAGCCCAGGCGCACCAGCACCTCGCCCAGCCGGTCCGCCGGGTCATCCGACGAGGCGCCACGCACCTCGCCGTCCCGGAACGTGACGGAGCGCTCGCCGCCAGGGGAGTGGACGCGGATGATGCCGCTCCACCGCGACTGGCTCAGGAAGGCCATCAGGTCCGACAACGGGAAGCCGCCCGCGTCACCGGAGAGCACCACGCGCGGCGCGGCGATGGTGCCGCCTTCGGACGGGCCCCGGGCGAAGACGAGCAGGTCCGGCGCCGTGGGCATCAGCGCGTACGTCCCCGACCGCCCCGCCAACGGAGAGGGGCTCTGGCGATCCTCGGGGACGAGTTGCCCCGCGTCGATGCGGAACCGTTGCGTCATCTCCGTGTCAGTCAGCCGCCCAGGCGTTCTTGTTCGTCACCCACTCCAGCTCATCCTCCAGGCTGTGGTTGAGCAGGTCGTCCTGGATGAAGCTCAAGTCGAGCGCGCGCCCGTTGAAGTACACCGTCGGCGTCCCCGACAGCCCGGCCGAGCGGCCCTGGTTGCGGAAGCCTTCCAGCTCCTGCTTGTAGGCGTCCGACTTGAGCACCGCCGCCAGCTTCGCGCCGTCCAGCCCCAGGCCCGTGGCCAGCGCGGGCAGGGCCTCCGGCTTGAGGTTCTCCTGGTGGGCGAAGAGCGCGTCGTGCATCTGCCAGAACTTGCCCTGGTCCCTCGCCCACAGGGCCGCCTGCGCCGCCGGCAACGCGTTGACGTGGTTGGCCAGGGGGAACGGCAGGTAGCAGAAGCGCACCTGCACCGGGTTCTTCTTCGCGAAGGCCTCCAGCACCGGCCGGGCCTTGGCGCAGTAGGGGCACTCGAAGTCGGAGAACTCCACCACCGTCACCGGGGCGGACGCCGCGCCCATGCACATCCGGTCGTCCACCTTGAACTGGGCGCGCTGCTCGCGGAAGGCGCCGTAGTACTGGGACAGCTGGACGATGACCTCGGTGGCGGGGCTGCCCTCGGACACCATGCGCGCGGCCACCCGGGCCATGCGCTTGGCGTGGCGGCAGGTGTTGTGCGACTTCAGGCAGGCGCCCAGGGTGTGCGGGCAGCCGCAGTAGCAGAACTCGTCGCTCAGCACGGTGGCCAGCTCCCGCTTGGACGCGGCGGAGAGCGAGGAGAAGTCCATGCCGGGGATGCCGGAGAGGGCCGCGGCGGGGTCCGTCGGGGCGGCGGCGGCGGGCGGGGCCGGAGGCGGCGGAGGCGTCGCGGCGGGAGCCGGAGCGGCGGCCGGGGCCGGATTCGAGGCGGGCGCGGAGCCCTCCGGGTTCTTGCAGCCCGAGCTGGTCAGCGCCACGGCGGCCAGCAGGGGAATGACACGCTTCCAGCAGGAGAGGAGCACGCGGCGGGTCTTAGCCACGCTCGCGGGGCTTGTAAAGCAACGCAAGCCTTGGCAGGAGCCTCCTTGCTCATGCCCAGAGTCCTCCTCCTGCATACCGGCGGCACGTTGGGGATGGCCGGTGGTCGGCCCTCCGCCCTGCGCCCCGCCGCCTTCTTCAAGACGCTCAAGGCCCGCGTCCCGGAGCTCTTCCAGCTCGCCGACATCGAGCTGCAGCTCTTCAGCAACCTGGACAGCTCGGAGATGCAGCCGGAGCTGTGGGGGCGGATGGCCACCCACCTGCACCAGCAGCTCCAGGACTTCGACGGGGCCGTGGTGACCCATGGCACGGACACGCTCGCCTACACGGCCAGCGCGCTGTCCTTCATGTTGCGCAACCCGCCCTGCCCCGTGGTGCTGACGGGCTCGCAGCGCCCGCTGGGAGAGGTCCGCTCGGACGCGCGGCTGAACCTCATCGACGCGGTGCTGTCCGCGCTCCAGGGGCCGCGCGAGGTCACCATCTGCTTCGACTCGCACCTCTATCGAGGCAACCGCACGCGCAAGGTGAAGGTCTCCGAGTACGACGCCTTCGAGAGCCCCAACTGCCCCGTGCTGGGCACCCTGGGCGTGGACGCGACCTTCGAACCGGGCCTGCGGCCCAAGGGCCCCTTCCGCCTCTACGAGAAGCTGGATCCGCGCGTCTTCCTCCTGAAGGTCTACCCGGGGTTGGATCCCGCCCTGCCCCTTCAGCTGCTGCCGCACGTCCGGGGCCTCGTCCTGGAGGCGTACGGGGCTGGCAACTTCCCCATCGACCCGGACCTCGGGCGCTCGCTCATGCCCCTGTTCATCCAGGCCCGGGAGCGGGGCGTGCCCATCGTCGTGGTGAGCCAGGCCCACCGCAACGGCGTGGATCTCAGTCTGTACGAATCTGGAGCAGCGTCCCTGGCCCAGGGGGCAGTGGGCGGGGCGGACCTGACGCCCTCGGCGGCGCTGGTGAAGCTGATGCAGGGGCTGGCCTACCATCCCCGCTCTCCCGAGGCGCTGGCGCGCTTCATCCAGACGCCGGTGGCGGGAGAGCTGACCGTCGGACGCAGGACAGTCGAACCCCTGGGTCAACGGCGCCACAAATCGACGCGGTGAGTCCAATCCTGGCGAGGGTTGCTGGCAAGGAAGCCGGCAGCATGCTTGCCGCCATGAAAAAACGGCCCTTAAGATGGGTATCGCGATGTCCGAGGAGAAAACTTCCGTCCATTCCATTTCGGACCTGCTGGGCAGTGGCCAGCGGCAGAGCGCCTATCTGATCGTCATCAGCGCCAAGTCCGCGGCGGGTATCGGCCGGATGTTCAAGCTGGACCGCTCCGAAGTGGTGATGGGGCGCAGCTCCGAGGCGCAGTTCCAGGTGGAGGACGACGGAATCTCGCGCAAGCACGCCAAGGTGGTGGCGCTGGGCGACGGGCGCTTCCAGGTGGTGGACCTGGCGAGCACCAACGGCACGTACCTCAACGGCCTGAAGGTCAACGCCGCCCCGCTCTACGACGGCGACAAGATCCAGATCGGCTCCAACACCGTCCTCAAGTTCTCCATCCAGGACGAGCTGGAGGAGCAGTACCAGCGGAGCATCTACGAGTCGGCGACGCGCGACGGCCTCACCCGCGTCTACAACAAGAAGTACTTCCTGGAGACGGTGCGCAAGGAGTTCAGCTACTGCCTGCGCCACCGGGTGAACCTGTCGCTGGTGCTGTTCGACGTGGACCACTTCAAGAAGATCAACGACGCGTACGGGCACCCGGCGGGTGACTACGTGCTGACGCGAATCGCCCAGCGGGTCAGCGACACGGTGCGCACCGAGGACCTGCTGGCGCGCTACGGCGGCGAGGAGTTCGCGCTGATGCTGCGCGAGTCCGCCGAGGACCAGGCCCTGGCCTGCGCCGAGCGGTGCCGGTACGCGGTGGACAAGGCGGACTTCGTCTTCGGCGGCACGCCCATCAAGGTGACCATCAGCCTGGGCGTGGCGACGCTGCTGGACTCGGACTTCTCCCAGCCCGAGGACCTCATCGCCGCGGCGGACAAGTACCTCTACCGGGCCAAGCGCGCGGGCCGGAACCGCTCGGACGCCAAGGCCATCAGCGGGCCCTGAGGTACGACGCAGCGGGCGCGGTGGCCACACCGCGCCGACGTCGCCGGCAAACAGCCACCCCGCCCGACGCCGCGGCTCAGTTCCCGAAGCCCAGCCGCCGCAGCCCCTCGCGAGACACGTGCTGGACGTGGGTGTCCGCATCCCGCGCCACCGCGTCCGACAGCGCGGCGGCGGCATGCGGCCCGCCCAGCCGGCCCAGCGCGAGCGCCGCGGCCACGCGGACCTCCGGCACCGGGTCCTCGCGCAGACAGGAGGCCAGCGGCTTCACGTGGGCCGCGCGGCCAATCGCCTCCAGCGCCCGGGCCGCGGCGGCGCGCACCACCGGGTGCTCCGAGCCGAGCAGCTCCGCGACGCTGTCCCCTCGCGTCGCCTGGCGCTGGCCCGCCACCACCGCCAGCGCGGCGGCCACCACCTCCGGCGCGTCGTCCTCCAGCGCGCGCGTGGTGGCATCCAGCACGTCCGGATTCCGGAGGGACAGCGAGCCCAGCACCCGCACCGCCCCCGCGCGAATCGCGGGCTGCGAGTCGGTCAGGTACGGCGACAGCGTCTCCACCCGCTCGTTCTCGCTCTCGCGGCAGTCCGCCAGCGACGCCAGCGCCTGGCCTCGCAGCTCGGCGGACATCCTCGGGTCGCTCGCCACGTCCAGGAAGAAGCCCGCACAGCCCTTCTCCCGCACCATGGCCTCCAGCCAGGGCCGGGACACGGCGGCGTCTCGGCCCGCCAGCCGACGCTCGGCGGCCACGCGCAGCGATGTGCCCTCCGACTCCGCCATCCTCCGCGCGGCGGAGTTACGCACCTTGGGATCCGTGTCCTCCAGCGCGCGCTCCAGCTCCCTGCGGGCCAGGGGCCCATAGACGCCCAGCGACAGCACCGCCGAGTCCCTGCGGCGGGGCTCGGGCGCCGTCAGCTCCGGCTGAAGCTCCTCCAGCTCCCGCGAGTACACGGCGAAGAGGCGGTTCACCAGCACCTCGTCCACGGGCTTCGCCTCCTCCAGCAACAGGCGGCCCACCGACGTGCGCTGCCGCAGCGCCACGGCCTTCAGCGCGGCGGCGCCAATGGCGTCACTGCTCTCCGGACGGGTGGCCGTGGCATCGAGCAGCAGCCGCGCCGGCTTGCGTCCCAGGAACACGCCCAGGTGGCCGAGCGCCGCCCCGCGCGCGCGGGGGTCTTCCGCGTACAGCTCCACCTCCAGCGCCTGGCGGATGGCCTCGCGGCGGGCCCACACCCGAGCCGCCGCCTCCGGCCCCCTCGCGCCCGCATCCCGCAGGAACATCGCCGAGGATTGATCCGCCTCCGCGGCGGCGCGAGCAGCGGTGAGACAGGCCTGCAGATCCAACGACGTGGGCGTGCTGGCCACCCACTCCGCCAGCACCCGCCGCTCGGAGAGCCCCTTCCCCTTCGCCTCCGCGCGCACGGAGGCCCACCGCACGCGCCAGTCCTCGTCCTTGCGGGAGGACGCCAGCGCATCACGGGGCGCGGGCCGGATGGTGCCCAGGGACGCCACCCAGGAGTCCACCCGTCCGCCGGACAGACAGGCGCCACACACCCGGGCTCGCAGGGCCCGGTCGGCCACGTGCCGTTGGCAGGAGTTCCAGCAGTCGGTCGTCCCGGTGCCGCCACGCTGACCGGTCGCCAGCAGTACCATCAGGATGAGGGCAGGGCTCACGCAGCGGACAGTGTAGTGCATCCGCCCCGGGCTTTTCCCTCCGGCGTCCTTGCGTTTTGGCTCCCGCTGGGACATACCCGCTCCCCTTTTGAAGTACACACACATTGACGCATGGCGGAAGGAGGTGAACTCATGCCCGGTATCCGAGTGAAAGAAGGAGAATCCATTGAGAGCGCCCTCAAGCGCTTCAAGAAGGCCACTGAAAAGGCCGGAATCCTTTCCGAGATCCGCAAGCGCGAGCACTACGAGAAGCCTTCCGTGAAGCGGAAGAAGAAGGCCCTCGCCGCCAAGAAGCGCGCGGTGAAGAAGGCCCGCAAGTCGTTCTAGTTGCGAGGCCGGCGTGAGAGCCGGGGCGCCCTCCAGCAGTCAGGTGCCCTGGCTCCCGTCGTCCAGTCCCCCCGAACCACCACCCAGCGGAGTCGCATATATGGCAACCCTCAAGGAACGGCTCGACGCGGACCTGAAGGACTCGATGCGGTCGAAGACCGAGCTGCGCACCACCGTCATTCGGGCCATCAAGAGCGCCATCAAGTACAAGGAAGTGGAGCCCGGTGCGTCCGCCCTGGATGACGCGGGTGTGCTGACGGTCATCGCCGGCCTCATCAAGAAGGGTCGCGACTCCGTGGAGCAGTTCAAGGCCGGCAACCGGCCGGAGATGGCGGAGAAGGAAGAGGCGGAGATCGCCGTCCTCCAGAGCTACCTCCCCCAGCAGCTCACCCCCGACGAGCTGGCCGCCGCCGTCCAGGCCGCCATCGCCGAGGTGGGTGCCCAGAGCTCCAAGGACATGGGCGCGGTGATGAAGAACCTCACCCCCAAGATCCAGGGCAAGGCCGAGGGCAAGGCCATCTCCGAGGCCGTCAAGGCGCAGCTCGCGAAGCTCAGCTGAAGTCGTCTCCCACACCCGTTCGGGGTCGCTCGCTTGCTCCCGCGACCCCTCGAGTGGATGGGATTGGGGTGAGCGGAAACTTGCTCCCCCGGCTGCCCGTCATTAAGTGCCTGGGCCAGTCCGCCGCGCGCCCCACCCCTCCGGGGAGGCGCCGTCCGGGCCGTAGGAGCCCCAACGTGTCCCCAGCCATCCCTCCCGCCCCCCGCCGCCAGACCTCCGCCCTCGTGGGCGGGGTGATCCAGCGGGTTGGCGGCCAGACGGGCGACGTCAGGCCCGGCTGCCAGGATGTCGGGAGTGCGCCCGCCCAGGTGCGGGACGAGGGGTGGCCGACATGATCCCGGAACACAAGATCCAGGAAGTCCTCGAGCGTGTAGACCTCGTGGGCCTCATCTCCCGACATGTGGAACTGAAGAAGGCGGGGCGGGAGTGGAAGGGGCGCTGTCCCTTCCATCAGGAGAAGACGCCGTCCTTCTACGTGGTGCCGGAGAAGCACTTCTATTTCTGCCACGGCTGCCGGGCGAGCGGGGACGCGGTGTCCTTCGTCCAGCGCTACTTGGGCAAGACGTTCCTGGACGCGGTGAGAGACCTCGCGCGCGAGCTGGGCATCGACCTGGAGGCGCAGCAGGACCCGGGCATGCGCGAGCGCCAGCAGCTCAAGGAGGCCACGGACCTGGCCGCCGAGCACTTCCGCTCCATCCTCTGGCAGGACGAGGGCCGCTCCGCGCGGGCCTACATCACCAGCCGAGGCGTGTCGGAAGAGACGGCGCAGGCCTTCGGGCTGGGCTGGGCGCCCAATGCCTGGAGCCTGCTCGCGGAGCGCTTTCAAAAGACAGGCATGCTGGACTGGGCCATGAAGGCCGGGCTGGTGCTCAAGCGAAACACGGGAGACGGCTGCTACGACTTCTTCCGCAGCCGGCTGATGGTGCCTATCCGCGCGCCCGAGGGCCGCCCCATCGCCTTCGGTGGCCGGCTCGTCGGCGCCGAGGAAGGCCCCAAGTACCTCAACTCGCGCGAGTCCCGGCTCTTCAACAAGAGCGACACCCTGTTCGGCATGGACCAGGCGCGCGACGAGGTCCGCAAGCGCAAGGCCGCCGTGCTCGTGGAGGGCTACTTCGACTGCATCGGCCTGCACCAAGTGGGCGTGCGCCACGCGGTGGCGCTGTGCTCGACCAACCTCACCCCGGGTCACATGCAGGTGCTCAAGCGCGGCGAGGCCCGGGAGCTGGTGCTGCTGCTCGATGGGGACTCGGCGGGAATCGCGGCGGTGGAGCGACTCGCCGGTCCCCTGCTCGCCGCCGGGGCGACCGCCCGGGTGGCCTTGCTTCCCCAAGGGGATGATCCAGACGTCTTCGCGCGTCGAGAGGGAGCGGAAGGTGTGGAGCAGCTTCTGGAAAGCGCGCAACCGCTCACCGCGTACCTGTTCGCCTCCCTGCTCCCCCAGGGCAAGGGGGCGTCTTTCGAGGAGAAGATGGCGGCACTGGAGCGGCTCAAGCCCGTGGCGGCGCAGGTGCCCGTGGGCCTGGTGCGCTCGTCGCTCTTCTCCGCCCTCGCGGAGCACTTCGGCTGGCGCTCCAACGACGTGGAGGCCGCGCTGCGCAGCAAGGTGCCCCCCACGCCCAAGCCCGCAGCGGCCTCACCCGAGGGCGGCCCCGCCGCGCCCGCCCGCCCGCTCCCCGAGAAGCCGCCCCCGCCCATGGAGGCGCTCTACGTGGCCTCCGTGCTGAGGGACCCTCGCCTGCTCGGCAGGGATGTCTTTCGCGTTTGTGACGAGCTGTCCCACATGGGACTGCGCATGGCGCTCGCGCACGCCACGTCGGGCCAGGGCACGCAGGACGCGCTCTTCGAGGCCGCCGAGTCCGTGAAGCGCGCCATCGAGACGTCCTGGCGCCAGCTCCCCTCGGAAGGACAGGAGCTGGAGCACGCCTTCTTCGCCATCTGTCGGGAAATCATGGTGCGGCGCATCGATGAGCGGCTCACTTATATAAAGCGCGCGACAGAGCAGACGCCGGGAGCGTTCGACCTCACGGAAGAGACGCGGCAGCTGTTGTCGGAGCGCGTGGAACTGCTGGCGCTCAAGAAGCGTGTCCTGGAGGAGCTCAAGCCCGCTTCCCCGGGAACAAAGGCGCCCATGCAACCGGTTTGACTTCGCGTTTGTAAGAAACCCTGACTTTGCGGTAGATCGGCCGGCTCGCCCCAGGCCTCAAGCCCCTGAATTTCTTAAGGAGAAGTACCCGAATGCCGACGCAGAAGCCCTCGAAGGCGTCCGTGAAGCCCACCAAGAAGAAGGTGGATCCGGTGATCCGCAAGAAGAAGGCACCGGACAGTCCCGCGGCGAAGGGTGCTGGGGTGAAGGCTGGGACCGAGGAGCAGGAGCCCCTGGAGGCCAAGGAGGCGCCCGCCGAAGCCGTCGAGACGAAGAAGAAGAAGAAGGGCGTCGTCTCCGCGGACGTCGACCCCGAGGAGGCCGCTGAAGAAGCCGCCGCCGCCGTCGAGGTGGACCCTGACGCCGTCGAGGACGACGTCGAGGAGGACCCGGTCGCCGAGCGCAAGGAAGTGAAGGACCTGCTCGCCCAGGGACGTGAGAAGGGCTTCCTCACCTACGACGAGGTGAATGACGCGCTGCCCGCCGACATCGTGTCGTCCGATCAAATCGACGACGTGATGAGCATGTTCGGCGACAACGACATCGAGATTGTCGATGCGCAGAAGGCTGCTCAGAACAACGAGATCAAGCCCACCGTCACCGTCGAGGAGGAGAAGGAAGACGTCGACGAGGACGAGAAGGACGAAGACGACGAGCCGGGTGGCAAGTCGAACGACCCGGTGCGCCTGTACCTGCGCAAGATGGGCAGCGTCAGCCTGCTCACGCGCGAGGGCGAGGTCGAAATCGCCAAGCGCATCGAAGAGGGCGAGAAGGAAGTGCTGCGCGCCCTGCTCGCCTGCAAGGTCGCCGTCGAGGAGATCCTCGACATCGGCAACAAGCTGAAGACGGCCAAGCTGCGCGTGCGCGACGTCATCAAGGACGCGCCCGAGGAGGCCCAGGCCGAAGGCGCCGAGGAGCCTCCCGAGGAGGTCGGCGAGGGTGACGCCCCGGCGCAGCTTGCGCAGAGCGAGCTCAACAAGATTGAGCAGATCTGCAAGCAGATCGAACGCTTCCGCAAGTTCGCCAAGGACTGCGACGTCTTGGAAGAGGAGCTCATCTCCAAGAAGAAGCTGACCGAGGTGCGCAAGAAGGAGCTCAAGCAGGAGATGAAGGACCTCCGGACCAAGATGATGGAGGTCTTGGAGGAGATGCGGCTGAACAAGAAGCAGGTCGACCGCATCGTCGTGAATCTCAAGGGGCTCATCGAGCGCGTTGAGAAGGCCGAGGACGAGCTTCGTGACTTGGAGCGCCGCTACGGCATCTCCATGAAGGAGCTGCGCCCGCAGCTGAAGGAGTCGCGGGAGAATCCGAACATCGGCAAGAAGCTGCAGAAGCAGCTCAACCTCACGCCCGAGCAGCTCGAGGTCCTGGACCGCGACGTGCGCACGGCGGTCCGGAAGATCAAGAAGGTGGAGGAGGAGGCCAACCTCCCCGTGGATGCGCTGCGCCGCAACTACGACGCCATCCGCCTGGGCGAGAAGCGGGCCGAGCGCGCCAAGAGCGAGCTGGTGGAGGCGAACCTGCGCCTCGTGGTCTCCATCGCGAAGAAGTACACGAACCGTGGCCTCCAGTTCCTGGACCTCATCCAGGAGGGCAACATCGGCCTGATGAAGGCCGTGGACAAGTTCGAGTACAAGCGCGGCTACAAGTTCTCGACCTACGCCACCTGGTGGATTCGTCAGGCCATTACGCGCGCAATCGCGGACCAGGCCCGCACCATCCGCATCCCGGTGCACATGATCGAGACCATCAACAAGCTCATCCGCACCAGCCGCTACCTGGTGCAGGAGATTGGCCGCGAGCCGACGCCGGAGGAGATCGCGGAGAAGATGGAGCTGCCGCTCGACAAGGTGCGCAAGGTCCTGAAGATCGCCAAGGAGCCCATCTCCCTGGAGACGCCCATTGGCGAGGAAGAGGACAGCCACCTGGGCGACTTCATCGAGGACAAGAGCCTCGTTTCGCCTGCGGACGCGGTCATCAACATGAACCTGGCGGAGCAGACCCGCAAGGTGCTGGCCACGCTGACGCCGCGTGAGGAGAAGGTGCTCCGCATGCGCTTCGGCATTGGCGAGAAGAGCGACCACACGCTGGAAGAGGTGGGCCAGGACTTCGAGGTGACGCGCGAGCGCATCCGGCAGATTGAGGCCAAGGCGCTGCGCAAGCTGCGTCACCCCAGCCGCTCCAAGCGCCTGCGCTCCTTCGTGGAGAGCTGACGCCTTCCTGACGGCTCCACCGTGAGCCGTCCCGGGAAGCGCTCGAGGCCCCCGCTCCTTCATGGACCGGGGGCCTTCGTGTTTCTAGAGTCCGGCGCCGTGGCGCTCTCCAGGTCCAGGACGAAGTCCCGAGTGAAACCCGAGGCGTCGGCTCCGCCTGAGCGTCCGCCCTTCTCCGAGGCGGTGTGGCGCGCGGTGCGAGCGATTCCGCGAGGCCAGGTGCGCTCGTACTCGCAGGTGGCGCTGTACGCGGGACGCCCTGGCGCTGCGCGCGGCGTGGGGCGGGAGATGACCACGCTGCCTCCAGGGCGGGAGGTGCCGTGGTGGCGTGTCACGAAGTCGGGCGGAGTGCTGGCTTCCAAGGTGGCGCAGGAGCAGGCGAAGCGCCTGCGCGCCGAGGGCGTCACGGTGGAGCAGCGGGGACAGGTGTTCCGGGTGAAGGTGCCACAGGAGCCCGAGACGCCCGCTCCCGCGTCCAAGCGGAAGCGCTGACGGAAGGCGCACAAAGCCTCACGCCGACGCGGCCTCAAGCCAGGAGGACATCCTCTCCCGACTGGCCCTTGCCAGCGGCGCATGGGCGGCGGTATGCAACCGGACAGGCGGGTTGTTGACGCATGGGGGCCCTTAGCTCAGCGGTTAGAGCTGTCGGCTCATAACCGATTGGTCCCTGGTTCGAATCCAGGAGGGCCCACTCCCCTTCCGTAACTCCTCGCCGGAGCCCGTCGTGACAAGCGGGGTATGAGGTGAGGAGGTTGTCGCTCCATGGGTGGGACGAGGAGCGACGGTATGGATTTGGAGCAGATGAGGGAGACGTTGCGCGCGCAGGCG
>NZ_JAKCFA010000034.1 GCF_024198215.1 Myxococcus qinghaiensis | reverse complement strand
CTCCAGAGCCGATGGTACTCCGCGGGAAACCGCGTGGGAGAGTAGGTCGCTGCCGGATTCTTTTTGAGAGAAGCCCTCGTCGCCTCGTGCGACGGGGGCTTTTCCTTTTGCGGGCCAGGGCGCCCCCCGCCTCGGCGGTGAGGGGCCCCAGGCCCGCGCGGGCCTTCAGGGCACCCGCAGCACCACCTTGCCCACCGTCGCACGGGACTCGAGCTGCTGGTGCGCCCGCGCCGCCTCTCCCAGCCCCACCACCAGCCCCACCCTCACCCGCAGCTGCCCTTTCGCCAAGGCATCGCCCAGGGCCTCTCGCGCCTGGCGCTGCAAGGCCGGCGGGTGCGGCGTGCGCAGCCAGTAGGCACTGATCTTCAAGGATTTGGCGTACAGCGCCTCGACGTCCACCGGGGGCGGGTGTCCACTCGCGCTTCCGTAAGCCACCAGGTGACCGAAGGGCGCGAGAGACTCGAGGCTGCTTTCCCAGGTGCTGGCACCCACGGAATCCAGCACCACATCGACTCCGCTTCCTGACGTGAGCTTGCGAACCCACTCCGCCACGGAGCTGGTTCCTCCGTAGACGAAGACGTCGTCGGCGCCGGCCTCGCGCGCGAGTCTGGCCTTCTCCTCGGTGGAGACTGTTCCGAGCACTGTCGCTCCTGCTTGTTTCGCGAGCTGTATCGCGAGGAGCCCGACGCCTCCCGCCGCTGCGTGAATCAGGACTCGCTGTCCGGGCCGGAGCTGAGACGAGGTGTGAATCAGGTGCCAGGCCGTGAGCCCCTGCACCAGAAGCCCCGCCGCCTCCTCGAATGAGACATGTTCGGGGAGCTCCAGCAGCTCCTGTTCCGATGTCGTCGCGAACTCCGCATAGCTCTGGAGCGCGAGGGCCACCACCCGGCGACCGACCCACTTCGCGTCGACCCCCGGCCCCACCGCGTCGACGACTCCCGCGGCCTCGCTCCCCAGAATCCTGGGCAACGGCGACTTCGCGTCGTACAGGCCGCGCCGACGCTCCGTGTCCGCGAAGTTCACCCCCGCGGCCTTCACCCGAATGCGGACCTCTCCAGGGCCTGGCGTCGGCTCGGGCACGTCGTCCAGGCGCAGGACCTCCGGCCCTCCTACCTCGTGATAGCGAATGGCTTTCATGCGGAGCCTCCTAACGGCGGACCTTGCTTCATGCCGCTGCTCTCTCTCGGCGCGGCGCTCCGGGCCGCGACTCGTGACGGTGGCTTCGTGCATTCCGCCCACGTGACGGCAGGTCCGTTGAGGCTGTCGGTGTTCCGCTGACGGTGGTTCAGTGCGCGGAAAATGCGACGGAAGGACGGGAGGAACCTCTCGTGTGACTGGCCTCACTCCGCCTGGCTTGCTTGAGTGGTGGCTCCCCCCTCACGGAGAGGAACCTCCCGCATGAAGCTGCTTCGTCCTTCGCTCGGTGTCCTGCTCGCGGCCGGATTCTTCCTCGCGCCCATGAGCTCGGAAGCGACCACGGTTCGCGTCGGGCTCGGAGCCGACTATTGGATTGACCAGAGCGCGGCCTTCAGCTTCCTGCTCGGCGTGGAAGGCCGAATCGCGGGCCCTGTCTCCATCGGTGCCCGCTTCGGCGCGTCGCTCATCACGGATGGCAATGACGTGGGCATTCCGCTGGACCTGGTCATTCGCGCCAACATCACCAGCGCCAAGGTCTACGTAGAGGGCCTCGTGGGCCCCTGGATTGTCATGGGCCGGGGAGACGCACTCCGAGCCCACGCGGCCTTCGGCTTCGGCCTCCAGGGCAAGGCGGCCAGCATCGGCGTCGAGGTGGGCTACCTGGACCCCGACCCCGTCATCGGCCTGCGCCTGGGCTATAAGTTCTGAGGCCTCAGTAGTGGGGCGGACGCTCGTGCTGCCGGGAATCCACCAGCCCGGGCTCCGCCTCCAGCTTCTTCTTCAGCATGTCCAGCTCCACCCGCAGCGCCTCGATGACACGCTGCTGCTGATAGAGCACGTCGCTCAGCTCCTGCAGCGTCTCCTGCTGCTGCATGTAGCGAATCTCCAGCTCGGCGATGCGCTTCTCGTCCATGGGGCCTACCCTTACCCTGGAGAAGCCCTCGTCGTCCCCCCTCGCCACACGCTCCCGTCTCGCCATGAACGTCCAGGAACACCTCCAGCGGGCTCAAGACCTCCTCGCTCGCGGGCAACCCGAGCTGGCGGAGTCCGCTCTTGGCGATGCCATCGACGCCTCCGTTGCCGCGGATGACCTCATCCTGCTGACGCGGGCCCGCTTCGCGCTCGGAGAGTTCCTCTTCCAGCAACAGCGCGACGATGAGGCGCTTGCCTACCTCCAGGCCGTCGTCCGCACCGAGCGTGTCGACGGCGCGGTGGACTCCGAGGTCAAGGCCTCCGCTCGGATGCTTCGGCAGATTCGGGGAACCGAGCCTCGGTAACGGGCTCGAGATATCGGCTCAGGGGATGCTGCACGACTGGCGGATCAGCTCCATCCGCCCCGAGAAGCGTCGCTCCAGGTCCATCCGCGTCAGTCGGGCTTCGTCGATGAGCCTGGCCTGGAGCTGAAGCGCACAGAGCGCCGCGAGGGACTTGGGGCTCGCCAGGTCCAACCGGTCCGCCTGTCTCAAGGCTTCCTGCGCGGCCTCCACGTCCCCCACGCGGAACAAAGCCAGACCCAGCTCGTAGTGCGCCAACGAGAGCCTCGGGTCCTCCTGCGTGGCCTTGCGGAACACCGCCACCGCCTCCGTGTCCTTCCGGTCCGCGCTCAACACCAGCCCCTGCTCCACCAGCAGCCTCGCTCGCGGCACCTTCCCCTGCAACGCGGTGAGCACAGACAGGGCCTCCGACGGGCGCTCGGCCGCGCTCAAGAGCCGCACATAACGCAAGCCGATGAGCGGGTCCGCCGGCGCCTTGCCATATGCGACGCCCATTGCCTCCGCGGCTCCCACCATGTCTCCACTCTTCTCCCTCAGCTCCGCTCGCAGGACCTCCGGCCTCGGGTCTCCCGGTGCCACCTGCGTGGCCCGCTCCAGCGAGGTGCGGACACACCGCTCCATCCGCTCCGCATCGCAGATGCGCGCGAGCAACAACTGGGTCTCCACTGCCGCCGGCTCGCGTCGCTCCGCCTCCTGCGCCAGCTCACGCGCCTCCGCAGGCGCTCCGGCCAGGAGCAGTTCCGCTGCTTCACGCAGTTCGGCGGGCGTCGCCTTCGGGTGTGCTCGCAGCGGCAGCAGCAGCTTCACCCGTGCCTCCACGCCCTGCGTCACGCGCGCGATGGCCAGCTCCTGCTCCGGCATGTTCCTGGGCAACAGGAGCGGGATGAGGTGGAGCAGGACCGCCACGGCGCAGACAATCCCCATGCCGCGCAGACCCCGATGACGCCTGGGCGACGGTCTGGCGGAGTTGTCCACTCGCCCCTCGCGCGCGTCGTCTACGGGCGCTGGCTGCTCGGCTTCCATCCTCCGCACCTCTCGTCTCCCCGCGCAGCCGTCGCCGCTCACACCGCGCGAAGTCTCGTCCGAAGGCCCCTCGGCAGCTCTACCCCGCAGCTCCAGCACAGCTCGAAGTTGCCGGGGTTCTCTTCACGACAGCCGGGGCACTCCACCGTGCGCGACGCTTCCTCCTCGTCCTTCTTCAGCTCCGCCACCACGCCCTGGGCGTGCTCCACGTCGCCGGGCATCAGCCATAGCTCCACCCACGTCTCACCGCTCGGAATCTCTCCGCTCAGCGGGACGAGGGCCTCGCCACGCACCTCCACGGACATTCCCTCGGCTTCCAGCGTTCCCGCCAGCAACCGCGCCTCTCCCACCGTGCGGTGCACGGAGAACCGCACTCGCGTCATGTCTCTCTCTTCACAGAACGCAGGGCGCTCGGCAACCACACCTGCCTTCCTGCTCGTGCCTCCACTCACCGCTGCCTGCTCGTCTGCTTATTGTTCATGCTTTGTCACAAGTCGCGCCGAAGCAGATCCCCCGCCTCCCCCATGTTTGCCTTTCACCGCGCGTCCAGGTGAAGATCAGCACTGACAGACTGTCGGCTCCAGAGTCTCCCCCCGCTCCTGTCATCCGGTGTGTGAAGCCTTTGTCCAGGAAGCGAGACGCCGTCCGATGCGTGCGCACGCTCTCCATATCCGTCCGTCCGCCTTGACGCGCCCGGTGTGGGCTCGACACGGCGTGGCCGTGCTCTGCGCGGGCGTCGCCTGGGGCCTCCCATGGCTGCTGGGGCCCCTTCCCGCGTCCCTGGGCGTTCTCCTCTCCATCGCCGCGGTCCTCGCGGCCGCGCTCGTCGGCGGCTCCGGCTCCGCCTGGGTGGCCACGCTGCTGGGCTCGTTCGCCGTCGCCTCTCAAACCTTCGCGAGTGCCGCAGCCACCGCCGTCCTGGAGATGGTCCTGTTCCTCGCCGTCGGTGGGCTCGTCGCCCTCCTGGCGGGGCGGCGTTCGAATGGAGCCGCCGCCCCTGCCGCAGAGCCGCTGGAGGCCCGCCTGCTGCGAAGCCTTGGCGACGCGGTCCTCGCCACGGATGCCCACGGAGTCGTGCGCTACCTCAATCCCGCCGCCGCTCAGCTGCTCCAGTGTCCGGAACAAGAAGCCATCGGCGCGCCGCTGACCCAGGTGCTGCGCTCCCGGCCCGAGTCCGGCTCCTTCCCCACCATCCGACACCCGACGCCGCTCGCGACCTGGTCCCAATGGCCCCGCGCCCTGAAGCGACGTGACGGGGGAGAGCTGCCCATCGAGGAGTGCATCGCTCCGCTCAAGGGCCGTGACGGCGAGGACCCTGGCGCGGTGTGGATGTTCCGCGATGCGACGTCGCGCCGGCAGTTGGAGCTCGAGCGCTCACGGTTGCTCGAACGAGAGCACGCCGCCTTGGGCGAAGCCCAGGCCCAGCGCGAGCGCATGGAGTCCCTCTTCACGCAGACCCCCGCCGCCATCGCCGTCTTCCAGGGACCCGACCACGTCTGTTCGCTGCTCAACCCCCAGGCGCGCGCCCTGCTGGATGTCGACGGTGACGCCATCGGCAAGCCCCTGCGCGACGTCCAGACGGCCATGGACCCGGGCATGCTGAGCCTCCTCGATGAGGTCTACCGCGAAGGGCGGCCCTTCTCCGGACGTGAAGTGCCCCTGGCGTCGACCTCTCCCTACGTCACGCCCGCGCTCTCCCGACAGCAGCGGTTCCATGACTTCACCTGGCAGCCATGGCGCGATGCGCGCGGAGTCATCCAGGGCGTCATGGCCGTGGCCGTGGAGGTCACCGGGCTGGTGGTGGCTCGACGCGCGGCGGAGGACCTGGCTCGTGATTTGCGCGAGGCCGTCCAGGCCCGTGACGAGTTCCTCTCCATCGCCAGCCATGAGCTGCGCACGCCCATCACCTCCGTGCAGCTCCAGCTCCAGTTCCTCCTTCGCGCGGCTCCCGCGACGGACTCCGAGGGCGCCGTGTCGCTCGTGCACCGCCGCGTCGAGAGCACGCTGCGCTCCATGACCCAGCTCCATCAGCTCGTCTCGACGTTGCTCGACGTGTCTCGCATCCGCGCGGGGCGGTTGGACCTGCGTCGCGAGCCGGTGGACCTGTCCTCCCTCACGCAGGACCTGGTCTCCCGCGTCCAGGAGGATGCCGCGGGTGCGCGATGCCCGCTGCGGCTCATGGTGGAGGAACCCCTGGTGGGCTCCTGGGACCGCGTACGCGTGGAGCAGGTCATCACCAACCTGCTCTCCAATGCCTTCAAGTACGGCGCGCAGCGGCCCGTGGAGGTCCAGGTCACCCGCGAAGGTGACTTCGCGCGGCTGTGCGTGAAGGACCACGGAATCGGCATCGCTCCCGAGGACCAGGCCCGCATCTTCCAGCGCTTCGAGCGCGCCGTGTCCCAACGCCACTACAGCGGCTTCGGTCTGGGCCTCTGGATTGTCCGGCAGATTGTCGAGGCCCTCCACGGCGACATCCGCGTGGAGAGCCGACCCAACGCCGGCTCCTCCTTCATCGTCCGGTTGCCCCTGGAGAGCGCCGTCACCGCCGACGCCTCCGCGTGAGGCGCTACTCCTCCTGACGGAGTTGGTGCGGCAGCACCACGTGCGCGTGCCGTGGGGCCCGGACGTGCAGCTCCCTTGTCAGCAGCGCGTCCAACTCGCCGAGCAGCGCGTCGTAGTGGGGTCCCGCTCCGCGCGCGGGCAGTTGCTCCGCGGCCAGTCGCACCCGAGGGGATTCCTCGTCCTCGAACGCGAGCGTCACCGCGAGACCGTCCGGCCCTCCCGCCTGGGGGACCAGCACCGCGGGCGCCGGCTGCCGCGTTGCTTCCTCTAGCAGAGGCGCCAGGCTCCGCGCCTCTTGAGGCGTCAAGTCCCTCTCCGATAACACCTCGCCCTGCTCCAGGACCCACAGGTGCTTGAGCCCCTCCACCCTCAGTGCCTGGGCCGCCGTGTTCGTCCGGCCGCTGCGCTCATAAGTCATTGTCCTCATCACGCCCATCACCTCCGTGGGTGGGAGGTAGGCACTCGGGCGCGCATCGCCATCCCCGCACGTGCGAACGGAGGCCCGCAACGCGGGGCACCCACCACGCGGACGTACGCTTCAGGACAGCGTGGCGAGCCCTCCGGTCGAGTGCTCCCTCGCGAGCCTCTCTCTACGGTGCGTCCCGCTCGAGCACTGCTTACTCGAGCCTCTGGAGGACTCGCCCATGGGCAACAAGGGAAGTGGCAAGACGCCGAGCGCGAATGACCAGCGCTCCGACTCGAAGAATCCCAACAACCCCTCGCAGAAGTCCGCGCAGGACAACCGCTCCAATCAGATGAACCCGAACCACGGAGGCAGCAAGAGCCCGCCGTCCACCCCTCCGGGTGGCTCGTCCAGTGGCGGTGGACGTCCGGACCCCTCGAAGCACTGAAGCTCGTTTTCGCAAGGGCGTCATCCCATCTCCGGCCGGACCAGCGCACCGGAGATGGAATGACGGAAGCTCAGCTCAGCGCGCCTTGGGCGAGCACTCGCCCTCGCCTCGGAAGTGGCCGGCCGTGCGCACCAGTGCCGTGACGAAGTCGCGCAGGTTGCGCACGTTGCCCGCGCCCCCCGTGCCGTACTGCTCCGCCGGCAGTTCCGTGAGGTCCACCGCCGCCAGCTCCTCCAGCGTCACCACGCCGTCAGCCCCGGCGATTCCCAGCTTGTCCGCCGCCGCCATCGCGTCGAAGCGCATCTTCGCGTCCGGCGACTGCAGGTCGTCGAAGAAGAGGTGGTCGCCGTGGATGGTGAGCTGCACCGTCTCCTCGCCATCCTTGGGCACCGTCACGCCCGCGCCCAGCTCCGGGCTCTCGCAGCGCTCGTAGAGGGTGTTCGTCTTGAAGCCCCAGTCGAACTCCTTCGTCACGCCGCCCTTCGTCGCCGTGCCCACCACGAGCACGCTGAGGCCCTCCGTCTTCATCCGCTCGACGTCCGCCGCGTCCGCGTTGCCCGTCACCGCGCTCGTCACCGGCGCAATCGCGTAGCTGATTTCGTCCCACTCCTTCGCGTCCAGGTCCTTGAAGGACTCCACCACCACGGGGCCCGGCTTGTGCACGTCGAATACGCGGGCCTGCGTCTGCTGCGCGGCCACCTCGTCGCGCGACTCCACCTTCACCTCGCTCAGCACCACGACGAACTTCTCGAAGCGCACCGTCCAGCCATCGACGAAGCCCGCCTCGTTGCCCACCGCGGCGGGAATCTCCTTCTCGATGAAGTCCTCGCCGTAGGTGGTGAACGTCACGTTGCCCGTGCCGTCGCTGCATGCGACGAGCCCCAGGCACGACAACCCCAGCATCCAGTTCTTCATTGCACGGCTCCTTCTTCCCACGTCACCACGTAGGCGGTTGTGTCTTCCACGCCGCGCAGCAGCGCGTTGCGCGCCTGACTGTCGGCGGGGAAGGTGTAGACGCCATCCGCGTCCGGGTCGGTCGCGGTGGCGAAGTCGATGCGGTCCAGCCACTTCCTCAGGTCCACGGTGATGCGCACCCGGCCCGCCTCCGTCCCCAGGGACTTCTCGAAGCGCACGCCGGCCACCGGCTTGGGCAGGTCCGCGTTCACATCGAAACGCACCTGGCCTCCATCCGGATTCGTCGCCGTGCCGACCACTCGCACCGCGTGCCCTTGCAGTGCGCCCTGCGCCTCCGTGGGCGTCGCGAGCGTCAGCTCCAGTGAGCCGTACTCTCCCGTCACCGCGCTCGCCGTGCCCAGGGCGCTGACTCCGCCGAGCAGGTCCACCGTGTGCGTCTCCAGCAGCTCGCCCAGCGCGTCGCCTGGCACGTAGTGGCCCGGGTGCGCGTGTGCCGTGCCTCCGATGATCGAGTACCAGTCGAAGAAGCGCGGCGTGGCGCGGTTCGACAGCAACACGCGGCCTTCGAAGAAACGCACAGGGCCCACGGAGACGTGCGCGGAGTCGAGGGCGATTCGCCAGCCTCGCTCGTTGCGCTCCTCCGACAGCGTCGCGGCTGTCACCTCCACGGGGAAGGCGC
This sequence comes from Myxococcus qinghaiensis, assembly GCF_024198215.1. Taxonomy (GTDB): domain Bacteria; phylum Myxococcota; class Myxococcia; order Myxococcales; family Myxococcaceae; genus Myxococcus; species Myxococcus qinghaiensis. Next base: position 95,899 of record NZ_JAKCFA010000034.1, on the reverse strand, counting down.
GCCGCTCCGCTTCGCTGCCACAGCCGAATGAGAGGGATGACGCGGCGGCCACGGCCACCGCGCCTTTCAACAGGTGTCCGAGCTTCATAGATGGACCTCCAAGGTGAGCGAGGCCATCCGAGGCGACCCCGCGGTGAAATGTCTGGCCGGCACGAGGCTGGCCGGTGCGCTCGGGTTGAAGCGCGAGCTGTAGACGAACTCGCCGTCCCTCCAGCGCGAGTCGAGGAGGTTTCTCACCTCCAGCCGCAAGCCCAGCTCCCCTCGACGCAGTGCCATTTCAGCGTCCGCGAGGAACACCGCCTGGCTGCGCTCGTCAAAGGGCAGGGGACGTGGACCCAGGAACGTCAGGCCCGTGCCGATGGAGAACACGGAGCCTTCGCCTCCCAGCCACTCCACCGGTCGCTCCCAGCCCACATCCGCTCTGGCGACGAGCGGCGCGAAGTAGGGCAAGAGCGTGTCCGTCGCCGTCACGTAGGCGTGCGCCACGGTGCCGCTCAGCGCCGCGACGAAGCCGGGCAGGGGACGCGCCTGGAGCGACGCCGTCACTCCCGAGCGCAGCGTCTCTCCCGTGTACACGGTGGTGCCCACGGTGTGGTCGAAGAAGAAGTCGTTCTCCACCTGCGAGCCGAAGGCGCTGAGCTGCACGGCCCAGCGCTCGCCGTCCTTCCTCGCTCCGACTTCCGCGCCGTGCACGGAGACGAAGGGGGCTCGCTCTCCTTCGGACAGGCTGCGCGCCTGGGGAGAACGGAAGCCGTCGCCATAGCTGGCGAACAATCTCCAGGCCTCCGCGTTGTCGGACAGCGCGTACTCCAGGCCCGCCTTCGCGCCCAGGTGCACGCCGAAGGCACTGCGCGAGTAGCCCTGCCCGTCGTAGAAACGTGGGTCCCGGAACGCGAGCGCGTCGAAGACCTCCACGCCCAGCGCGTCCGCTCGGCCGCCCAATCGGAGCGCCCATCGGCCGAGCGACATCCTTCCTTCCGCCCAGCCCCAGACGTTCGTCTGCGTGAAGCGCGCGTCGATTTCGTCGGAGAAGAACGTGCCGTCCGACTCGCGATAGCGACGCTGCGACTGCTCCACTCCGTCCCGCCGGGCGCCCAGGCCGAGTTCCAGTGTCACGGGGCGGCCGAACGCCGTCACGTTGCGACGGTGCTCCGCTCGCGCTCCCAGCACCGTGGCGTCATTCGTCTGCTCCAGGCCGTCGCCCCGGTCGTCCACCCGATAGCCCGTGAAGTTGTTGCGCAGGCGCAGGTCGGAGATGACGCCGAAGAGCTCCAGCTTCGTGCGGCCCTTGCCTGCTCGTGGGAGGTCCACTCCGAGCAGGAGCTGGTGCCGCGACACCGTGCCGCCCTGGCGCGGCGTGGACGCGGAGAAGAAGTCGCTGCTGCCCGTGAGCAGGTCGTCCTCTCGCACGACTCCCGGCGAGTCGAAGCGCGTGACGTAGCTGCCGCCGAGCGCTCGCACGGTGAGCCCGTCTCCGAGTCGCGCCGTCGCCTGCGCGAGCAGTGACGCCCGGCCATGGCCTCGCTGCGAGCCGTAGCCCTTGCCCTCGCCGAGCTCCACCGCCGCGAAGGTTCCCGGGTCGTCTCCCGGTCGCACCGTGGCCACGAGGCGACGCTGACGGTACTGCCCCAGCGTGCCCGCGAAGTGGACGCCCTGCTCCTTCACACCCAGGTCCATCCGCACCGTGCCGGCGACCGCGAAGTCACCCTGCGACGCGCGATACGAGCCCTCCGTGACTTCAATCGACTGGACGACCTCCGGGATGACGAAGTTGGTGTCCGCGTAGCCCAACGCGTGGATGTGGCTCACCTCGTTCACCGGCAGGCCCGCGACGTCCAGCTCCACATCCTGGCCGTGCAGTGCATCGAAGCCGCGCAGGAAGAGCTGGTGGGCCTTGCCTTCACCGCTGTGCTGCGAGGCGACCATCCCCGGGACGGCGCGCAACAGGTCGACGGCGCTGCTGCGCGGGGCCGCGTCCAGGATGTCTCGGCCGAGCGTGACTTCCGAGGCGCTTCGCGGGGTCCTCGTGCCTTTGACCACCGTGTTCCCCGTGGGCTGTGATTCCGGGGGGAGCGGCGCGTCCGCGGTGGGGCTGGGGTTGTCTTGCGAGACCTCGGTGGTGGTGGCCTTGCCCGGGTTTGCTGAGGACGCGCTGTCTTGCTCCGCGTGGAGGGTGCGGGTGGCTTCCGTGTCGTCCGGCTCACGGGAAGGCTCGACAGTCGGTGGGGGCTCCGGACGCGCGTCGGCCTCTTGCGCCAGGGCGACGCAGGGCAGGCACCACGCGAGAAGACATGTCGACAGCACTGCCAGGACACGCACGGACATGGAGGCACCCACGGAGGGTCTGCTCACGCTCTTGCGCCCTCGTTCACGCGGACTGCTCGCGTGACACCGCTGGCGCATCGCCGTGACAGCCCACCGTCGTGGAGACGGGAAGCGATGTGCGATGACGCGTGAACAACCTCGTGCTCACTCCGCGCACACGTGCGGGAGAGCACTCGGCTCACGCTCGATGGATTCGGGTGGTGGCGGGCCCTGGACTAAGGGCCCTGTGGCATCGCCGTTGGTCTTGGCGACGCTCCGGGCGCGACAGCGGGCCCGCGTGCGACTTCGGTCGTCCAGGAGACCCAGCGCACCGCGGGCACATGGACTACGGCCCACGTCGTCGCGACCGCGCTCAGGTGCTCCACCGAGCCTGTCAGGTGCTTGTGCCCCTCCTGACCGTGTCGCTCGTTCTGCTGACCGTCGGTCTTCCGAGGCTGCTCTGGCGACAGGGAAGACGTCTCGGCTCGGGCCTCGTGCGAGTGGGCCTTTCCGCCATGACGGTGGACATGCGCCGAGCCACCCAGCCCACCCGCATGGCCCACCACCGCGTGCAACACCGGCGCGACGGCAAGCCCGTACACCAGGACCATCAGGCCCAGGCTCGCGAGGTCTCGTCGGTCGTGGGGATTCAGCAAGGCGCGGTCAGCGGGAGCAGGGGACGGTGGCCGCCTCCTACCCGGCTTCCTCCGTGCACGCAAGACAACCCCGGTCCAGGTGTCCACGAGTCACTGCAATCAATGACATGCAGGCACGTTCGCTCAGGTGCACCCGGGTGGCTTCGTGGCGTGGAAGCCGATTCACTCGAGGACTCAGCAGTCGAGTCTCGTGCTCGGACCGCGCGGCTTCCTCGCACCGTTTCTCCGGACCAGGGAGTTCGGATGACGGCGCTGGCGTGATTCGCCAGGCCACTGGAGTCGGAGAGCCGCCGGCGCGGGTCGCTCGTGATGCGGCGCAGACGTCGATGGGCCGCTCGCGACGATGACGTCTTGATGTCGCTGCCCGGGAGTGGTCGTCCCGGTGCTCTGCCCGTGCTGATGGACCCATGTCGGCGTTCTATACGGACAGGGCCCGCTGTCCGGATGTGTGGCCCGCGTTGGCCCACGCGTGAATTCACTGTCTGGAAGGTCCATGGCCCGCGTACGCGCTCACCTCAGCGTGGAGCCGTGTTGCTCGCGTGTCGTGCGCTCACCTCGCCCATGGGGCTCGTCTTGCCCACTGTGCCCCGGTGTGCCCGCCTGAGGTCGACTCCACGGTCCCTGGGCTCCTTTGGCCCCGCTGCCCGACCTCCCTGGGGGACGAGCGTCCCGCCTTCGCCTCGTCACTCCACCCAGGAGGTTGCCCACCAGTCCCCCCTCGGGGATGTGGGTGCTGTAGCCCGCTTGACGCGGCGCATTGATTCCCGTGTCACCCAGGGCGGTCCGTCATTACAATCAGCGTGTGCGTTCTGAATCCGCAGCGCTCCGCCAGTCGTCCTCCGAAGGGGAAATCCCACCGACGAAGCCTCGCTCCGAGCGGCTGAAGTCCCTGGCCACCGAGGAGTTCGATGTCCTCATCATCGGCGGCGGAGTCACCGGCGCAGGCTCCGCGCGCGACGCCGTCCTGCGAGGACTCAAGGTGGCGCTCGTCGAGCGCGAGGACTTCGCCAGCGGTACGTCCAGCCGCTCGTCCCGCCTCATCCACGGCGGCCTGCGCTACCTGGAGCACGGCCACCTGGGCCTCGTCTTCGAGTCCAGCATCGAGCGCCAGCGCCTGCTCCGACTCGCGCCTCACCTGGTCCGCCCGCTCGCCTTCGTGTGGCCCGTCTATGCCGGCGCTCGTGTGCCTCGCTGGAAGCTCAACGCGGGCCTCATGCTCTACGACGCCCTCTCCCTCTTCCGGAACGTGAAGGGCTACAAGCGCCTCAACCGCGAGCAGCTCCACGCGGCCGAGCCCGCCCTGCGCACCGACGCCCTCAAGGGCGGCGCCCGCTACTACGACGCCGCCACCGACGACGCCCGCCTCACCCTGGCCAACGCCCTGGGCGCCGCCGAAGCAGGCGCCGTCGTCCTCAACCACGCCTCCGTGCAGCGCCTCATCGTCGAGGACGGACACGCTCGCGCCGCCGTCGTCGTCGACCACCTCACCGGCCAGGAAATCACGGTGCGCGCTCGCGCCATCGTCAACGCCACCGGCCCGTGGAGCGATGAGATTCGCAAGCTCGATGCCTCCGGCGGCAACGTGCACGCGGTGCGCGGCAGCAAGGGCGTCCACATCGCCGTCCCTCGCGAGCGGCTGGGCAACCGCGATGCCCTCACCCTCCTGTCCCCCAAGGACGGCCGCGTCATGTTCGTGCTCCCCGCCGACGGCTTCACCATCATCGGCACCACGGAGACCAACACGCGCGCCCACCCGGCCGAGGTGCGCGCCAGTGAGACCGACGTCGCGTACCTCCTCGAGTCCGCGAACGCCTTCTTCCCCGAGGCCCACCTCACCCGCGCCGATGTCGTCAGCGCCTGGGCCGGCATCCGCCCGCTCTCCGCCACCGGCTACCATGGCACCCAGGCCGACCCGGGCAGCGCCAGCCGCGAGCACCACATCGACGTGAGCCCCACCGGCGTGCTCGCCATCAGCGGCGGAAAGCTCACCACCTACCGCGTCATGGCCCGCGATGTCGTGGACGCCGTGGAGCGTCAGCTCGGGCAGCCTCGTCGCAAGTCGCCCACCGAGACGCTGCCGCTGCCTGGCGGAGACATTCCCAGCATGGACGCGGAGCTGGCCGCCGCCCGCGAGACGGTGGGCGACGCGGCCACCGCCGCTCACCTGGTGCGCGCCTACGGCAGCCGCTGGCGCCAGGTCTGGGCCCTCACGCGCGAGGACGCCTCGCTGGCCCGTCCGCTCGCCGAGGGCCTGCCGTACCGCGCCGCCGAGGCCGTGTGGGGCGTCACCCACGAGTTCGTCCACTCGCTCTCCGACCTGCTCATCCGCCGGCTCAAGGTCGCCTTCGAGACACGCGACCTGGGCCGAAGTGCCGCCCAGGTGGCCGCCGAGGTCATCGCACCCCGCGTGGGGTGGGATGCCGCCGAGACACAGCGACAACTCGACACCTATGCCTCCGACGCGCTGCGTATCTTCGGCATCGACAGCGCGGAGTCCTGAGCCGGTCGAAAGCCCGCGCCCAGCGTTCGCCTGCTTACGCCCGCATGTCTCACCTCCTGAGAGAGTCGTCCTCCGCCTGACAGGCCCGCGAGCAGACGGACGGCCAGCGTGCTTAACTTGCACGTGGGGGACGGGAAGCGATGTGCTCTCGTTCGCCCCGGCCGTGGATCCACGCCGGCGCAGGTGACGTACCTATCCGCTGGCCGGGATGCTCAAGGAGAATGACGATGAAGCGTTGGGTCTGGCTCGGGTTGCTCGGTGGGGCCGTGGCGTGCACCAAGGTGCCAGACCGTCCCCCCGTGGAGACCGAGGACGTCTGTCCCGGCACGGAGGAGATGTCGCTGCCCTCGCGCGCGCAGTCGTCTCTCGTCGCGGAGGCGGATGGCTCGGAGTCGGTGCTCATCACCTTCCGCCCCCGCGTGTCCGCCAGTGCCATGGCGAGCACCGACGCCTTCGCCGAGGACGCGCGACGCGTAGGCGCCCAGGTCACCCGGCGCTTCCCCCGGCTGAACACCGTGGTCGCGAAGGTGACGCCCGAGGCGCGCGCGGCGCTCGCGAGCAACCCGGACGTCCTGCGCGTGGAGCCCGACCGCCCCGTGCACGCGTTCTCCATGCCGAGCCTGTCTCCCTCGCTCTGGCAGGCCGCGCTGCCCAACACCCGCGGCTCCACCGGTGAATACACCGACGGCCTGAAGGCCGTGCAGGCGCCCCTGGTCTGGGACGCGAACAACGATGGCGAACTGGACGTCGGCGCTCCGTCGGGCACGAACATCAAGGTCTGCATCATCGACAGCGGCTGGGACAACCGGCACCCGGAGCTGGCGGCGGCGTACATCGGCGGCAAGGACTTCCTCGACGACGATGGGGAGCCGCTGGACCGGGGCACGGTGGACGGCGTGCTGCAGTGGGGCGGCGGCCATGGCACGCACACGGCGGCCACCATCGCCGCGCAGCTCGGCGCGGGCGCGCGCGTGCGCCCCGGTGAGGAGCCCAATGGCGTGGCGGGCGTGGCGCCCACCGTGTCGCTGCTCGTGGCCCGCGTGCTGAACGTCAACGGTGACGGCAACACCGGCAACGTCATCGCCGCCATGGAGTGGTGCATGGAGCAGGGCGCGAACATCGCCTCCCTGTCGCTGGGCTCGACGGTCAAATCGGATGCGGAGGAGCTCGCGTTCAAGAAGGCGCACGACGAGGGCATGGTGGCCATCGCGGCCACGGGCAACCGCGGCACGAACGAGACGTCCTTTCCCGCCGGCTACGACACGGTGATTGCCGTGGGCGCGGTGGACAACAACAGCGCGTGGGCGCCCTTCTCGCAGTACGGCGACTTCGTGTCGCTGGTGGCGCCGGGCGTGGGCGTGCTGAGCGCGACCATCGTCGGTGGCGCGCCGTATGGCGACGTCCAGGTCTCCGGTACGCGCTACGCCTCAGAGCCGCTGGAGTACACCGGCGTCGGCGTCTACACGGGGAAGATGGTGTACTGCGGCCTGGGCGAGCGCGTGGCCTCCTGTGGCGTGGGCGCCACCTGTGAGGGCTTCGTGGCGCTGGTGGACCGGGGTGGCGGCATCCTGTTCGAGGAGAAGGCGCGCAACGCCATCCGCGCGGGCGCCAGGGCCATCATCGTCGGCAACAACACCACCGAGGACGGCGCGGGCAACTTCACGCTCACCACGCCCTCCGACCGCTGGGTGCCGACGACGTCCGTGACGCTCGCCTCCACCAACACCCTCAAGGGCCTGGCGGGACAGGACGCGACGGTGGACGTCACCGGCCTGGACTACCTGCGCCAGTCGGGCACGTCCATGGCCACGCCTCACGTGGCCGGAGTGGCCGCGGTGGTGTGGAGCGCGTGCCCCGCGCTCACCAACGACCAGGTGCGCGCGGTGCTCCAGGAGAGCGCGAAGCACCCGAATGGCCCCGGCTCCCCCAAGGACCAGAAGTTCGGCTACGGCGTGGTGCAGGCCAAGGCCGCCGTGGACCTGGCGAAGCAGCGCTGCCCGACGCCCGCGCCGTAACCGCGCGAATCAATCCGCGCGCAGGGCCAGCACGGGTGAGGCGATGAGGCACGCGCCCACCCGGGCCTCCAGCGCGGCGGCGGCGTCCTCGCACGCCTCCACGCCGGTGGCGACGATGAGCTCGCGGCTCCACGGCTCCTCCGTCCCGACGCCCACGCCCACGCCGACACCGGCGCCGCCCCGAGGAAGGCTGAGGCCCACGAAGGCCACGGCCGCCGCGGCGGCCATCGCCATCTTCCCCCAGTGCCGCCACTGTCCCTCGCGCCGCGCGTGACGCACGGGCGCCGGGGCCTTCTGGGCGACGGCGAGCCGGGCCTCCAGCGCGGAGAAGCTCAGCGCGGGGCGGACCAGCTCACGGCGCGCGCGCTGGGTCATCCACCCGCGCTCCAGCCGCTGCCACGCCAGCGCATGCTTGCAGGCGGCGCAGCCTTCCGCGTGCGCGCGCACCCTCGAGGCGTCCTCGGGTGCCAGCTCTCCGGCCAGCAGCGCGTCCAGCTCGCTCTCGCGGCAGGTGCTCATGGGCGTCCTCCTCCGACGTGGGCGGCCAGTTGCTCGCGCAGGCGCAGGCGCGCGCGGTGGATTTCGTTCTTCACCTTCGGCAGCGACCAGCCCATCACCGAGGCAATCTCCTCATAGGCGAGCCCATGGTCGATGCGCAGCAGCAGCGCCGCCCGGCGCTCCGCGTGCAACATCCCCAAGGCCTCCGTCAAAAGCCCCGCCAGCTCCTGGTCCAACAACAGGTCCTCCGGCGACGGCGTGGGCAACACCGCCTCCACCTGGTGCGCGTGCTCCTCGTCCGCCACATCCACGTGGACCCCCCGGGTGCGGCGGGACTCCAGATAGACATGCCGGGCAATGCCCAGCAGCCACGAGCCCACCCGGTCCTCGTCGCGCAGCGCGCCCAGTCGCGAATGGGCCCGCACGAAGGTCTCCTGCGTGGCCTCGTCCGCGGCGGCCTCGTCGCGCAAGAGGTCTCTCAAGAAACGCCAGACGGCGGGGGAGTGCCGCTCGAAAATCACGCGGAACGCGGCGGGGTCCCCCGTGCGCGCCCGGCGCAGCAGGCCGCGCTCCCCATCCGTGTCGGATGGAGGCGTACCCACCAGGACCATCTTCACGGCGGAGAGAAGAGCCACGGCCCTACCGTGTCACGAGAGGCCCGGGAGTTTCAGCGGCCCTGTCGAATCCCTGGCGGAGGGGTGTCAGGGGATGCCCGCCTGGTCTTCTCCCAAGGGCCGGGAGCCAACCTTGTTGGGAAGTTGGCGTTGTTGGTATGAGAATCCCATGTCTTCCGATTACGCGCGCCCGGACGCGGCTCCGGTGGCGCACGCTCCGCGTCTGCACGGCCACCTCCCCGTGCTCGACGGTGTGCGGGGCCTCGCGGTCCTGCTGGTCGTCTTCTTCCACACCACGCACCTGAGCGACCAGAGCGCCGCGGGGCGTGCCACCTGGTGGCTGGCCGGTGCGGGCTGGTCGGGCGTGGACCTGTTCTTCGTCCTCTCCGGCTTCCTCATCACCGGCATCCTGTGGGAGGCGAAGGGGCAGACGTACTACTTCCGCAACTTCTACGCGCGCCGCGTGCTGCGCATCTTCCCGCTGTACTACGCGGCGCTGGCCGTCTCGTTCCTCGTGCTGCCGTCGCTGGTGGGGCGGCTGAACCTGGACGAGCGCATCACCACGGAGGGCGCCGTCTGGTATCTGCTCTACCTCTCCAACTTCTACCAGCTGTGGACAGACACCACGCACCCCATCCTGGGCGTGGTGTGGTCGCTGGCGATTGAAGAGCAGTTCTACATCGTCTGGCCCTTCCTCATCGCCGCCGTCTCGTACAAGGGCGCCATCCGCCTGTGCCTGGGCACCATCGCCCTGGCGGTGGCGGTGCGGGTGGGCCTCACGCTGTACGGCGCCAGCGAGGAGAGCACCTACGTGGTGACGTTGTGCCGCGTGGACTCGCTCGCGCTGGGGGCGCTGTTGTCCCTGGCGCTGCGGCATCCGGAGGGCAAGGGGATATCCGCCTTCCCGTGGATGCGCTGGGCGCCGTGGCTGGCATTGCCCGTGGTCGTGGCTTTGATTGCGCTGCCGATGGGCCCCGCGTTCAAGACGGTGCTGCGCACCGGCGGCTACACGGCGGTGGGCATCCTCTACACGGTGCTGGTGTACCGCGTGGTGGCCGCGAAGCCGGGCACGCTCCTGCACCGCTTCTTCTCCAACCGCGTGCTCCTGATGTACGGCAAGTACAGCTATGCCATCTATCTGGTGCACTCGCCGCTGGACGCCATCCTCCGGCGCACCGTGCTGAAGACGCCGCTGATGCAGGTGGGAGGCTCCGACTTCCCCGTGCAGCTGCTCTTCTACGTCGTGGCCGCGTCGCTCTCGCTGGGCATCGCCCTGGTGAGCTGGAACCTCTTCGAGAAGCACTTCCTCAAGCTCAAGGACTACTTCCCGTACAGCGAGCGCCCGGCTCCGACTCCGGCTCCCGCGCCTGCCCCGAGCGGCTCTCCGGGCGCCGCGAGCTGAAGCGTCGACACGCGCGCGGGAGGCTTGATGCGTCCCGCGCGCCGTCGTGCGCGCCGTCAGTCCGGCTGGATGAGCGCCTTGGCCACCATCAGGGCCCACGCCTCGGCGGAGTCCAGCTCCGCGCGGGCGCTGCAGTAGCGGTCCATGCTCTCGTCGGAGCCGTCTCGCAGGAAGATGGCGTCATGCAGCTCGCGCTGCGCACGGCTGAGCCAGAGGCTCGCCTGGAGGCGCAGCTTGGCCGCCGCGTGAGGGTCCTTCAGCGACTGCCCGGGCGTCAGCAGCTCGTGCTCTTCGGGATACAGCACCGTCATCTTGTTGTAACCGGCATGCTCAAGTGTCGTAGTCATGCATTGAGAATGTGAACCGAGCGCCGAGCAGGCACCTGTCCACTCGGGCAGGTGTCTGTCTTGTAGCGAGCACGCGGCGCCCAGGAGCCGCCCAGAGCGGAAACTTCCGGACGATGCGATTTCTGTGCGCCGCGTCAGGCTTTACTTCAGGCTCTTCATGTCGATGACAAACCGGTATTTCACGTCACCCTTGAGAAGCCGGGTGTAGGCGTCATTCACCTGCTGGATGGGAATCACCTCCACGTCGGAGACGACGCCGTGCTGGCCGCAGAAATCGAGCATGTCCTGGGTTTCCTGGATGCCGCCGATGCTGGAGCCCGAGAAGTTCCGGCGCTGGCCGATGAGGGCGAAGGGCTGGACGGGCAGCGGCTTCTCCGGGACGCCGACGAGGACGAGGCTGCCGTCGATGCGCAAGAGGCGCAGGTACGCGTTGATGTCGTGGGGCGCGGAGACGGTGTCGAGCACGAAGTCGAGCTTGCCCTCGTGGGCCTTCATCTCCGCCTCGTTGGAGGAGACGACGACTTCATGGGCGCCCAGGCGCAGCGCGTCCTGCTTCTTCTTGTCCGTGTGGCTGAAGACGATGACGTGCGCGCCGAAGGCCCGCGCGAACTTCACGCCCATGTGGCCCAGGCCGCCCAGGCCGACGACGCCCACGCGCTGGCCGGCCTTCACGTTCCAGTGCTTCAGCGGTGAGTACGTGGTGATGCCCGCGCACAGGAGCGGCGCGGCGGCGGCCGGGTCCAGGTTCGCCGGGACGCGCAGGACGTAGGCCTGGTCGACGACGAGCACGCTGGAGTAGCCGCCCTGGGTCGGCTGCTGGCTCTCGCGCTCCCGCGAGTTGTACGTGTAGGTCGGCCCTCGCTCGCAGTACTGCTCCAGGCCCTGCTTGCAGGGCTGGCAGGTGCGGCAGGTGTCGACCATGCAGCCGACGCCGACGGAGTCGCCGACCTTGAACTTCGTCACGTTGGCGCCGACGCGGGTGACGCGGCCGATGATTTCGTGGCCGGGGACCATGGGGAAGATGGAGCCGCCCCACTCGTCGCGGGCCTGGTGGAGGTCGGAGTGGCAGATGCCGCAGTACTGGACGTCGAACTGGACGTCGTCGGGGCCGGGCTCGCGGCGCTCGAAGTTGAAGGGGGCCAGCGGGGACTTGGCGTCCTGGGCGGCGTAGCCACGTGCGGAAATCATGGGCAGGTCCTTGATGGGGGGTGGGTGAACGCGTGGAATATGCGCAGGCGCCCTCGTGCGCGAAACAGATGGAATCCGAACGCGGCATGTAGAAAAACTTCGCAATGGCCTTCACTCCGCTCAATGCGCTGAACGCGTTCCTCGCCGTGGCGCGCCGGCGCAGCTTCGCCTCGGCGGCGGAGGACCTGGGCGTCTCCGCGTCCTCGTTGAGCCAGTCCGTCCGCCAGCTCGAGGCGCGGCTGGGCGTGCCGCTGCTGACGCGCACCACCCGAAGCGTGGCGCTCACGGAGCCGGGCCGTCGGCTGCTCGAAGGCGCGGGCCCGTCGGTGGACCAGGCGCTGGCGGCGCTGAAGGTGGCGGCGGCCCAGCCGGGCGAGGTGACGGGTCTGGTGAGGCTCACCGTGCCCACGGTGTCCGTGTCCTCCGTCGTCGCGCCCGTGTTGACGCGCTTTCTGGCCCTCCACCCCCGCGTGGAGGTGGAGCTGCGGGTGGAGGACTCCATGGTGGATATCGTCTCCGAGGAGCTGGACGGGGGCATCCGCTTCTCGGAGTCGCTGGAGCGCGACATGGTGCAGGTGCGCCTGTCGGAGGGCTTCCGCTTCGTGGTGGTGGGCTCGCCCGCCTACCTCAAGCGCCGAGGGGCTCCGGAGAAGCCGCGGGACTTGCTGGCGCATGACTGTCTTTGCATCCGCTCCGGCACCACCGGGGCGCTCTACCAGTGGGAGCTGGAGCGCGGCGCGCGGAGCTGGCGCGTCCCGGTGCGAGGGCCGCTGGTCACCTCCAGCCACCACGCGATGATGGAGCTGGCCGAGTCGGGCGTGGGCTTGATGTATGCCTTCGAGCCGGAAATCGCGGACCGGGTGAAGCGGGGCGCGCTGCGCATCGTCCTGGAGCCCTACGCGGCCCACGTGGACGGCTTCTTCCTCTACTTTCCCAGCCGCTCCCGCGTGTCCCCCGCGTTCCGCGCCTTCGTGGACGTGGCGCGCGAAGTCACGGCGGAGCTGCGGGCGCCGGAGGCCCGCACGGAGACGCGGCCGGGGGCGGGCTCCACCTCGCGGACTCCGCGCGCCCGTTAGGACGGCGGGAGGTCAGGCGCTGGGGATGCCTCGGGCGCGGGCCCTGACGCGGGCGGCCTCCTCGAAGGCGCCGGCCTCCTCCAGCGCGGTGGCGGCGCGGAAGTAGAGCAGCGCGGCCTCCATGTGCCGGAAGGCGGAGGCCTCCGCGTTGGCGGCGGCGACGAGGTGCGGCGCGGCGCGCTCCGGCTCCTTGCCCTCCAGCCAGTGCTGCGCGACGACGACAGGAGCGGCCTTGCGCTGCTCCAGCGCGCTGGCCAGCCTGCGATGGAGCAGGGGAATCAGGGAGGGGGGAATCGTCTCCCGCACCACCTCGAAGAGCAGGTCATGCGTGAAACGCTCTCCGCGCAGCACGTGCGCGGCCTCCAGTTCAGAGACGTGCTGGGCGAGCGTCAGCGGCGTCATCTCCAGCACCTCGACGGCCAGCTCCAACTGGAAGGACGTCTTCGCGAGCGCCGCCAGCCGGGCGACCTGGAGCGCCTGGGGCGACAGCCGCTCCAGCCGCTGCTGAATCAAGTCCCGGCCCCGGCCAGAGGGGTGGACATGCTCGGGCCAGCCCCGCTCCAGCCCGCCCGACTCCAGCAGGTGACGCAGCGCCTCCATGATGAACAGGGGATTGCCCCCCGTGTAGCGCATCACGTTGTCCGTCAGCTGCTCCGCGCCCGCCAGCTCCAGGCTCCCCAGCAGCGCGCCCACCGAGTCCGTCTGGAGCGGCTCCAGCTCGATGACGACGGCGAGCCCCGCCTCCACGAGCTGCTGGATGCAGCCGATGGCCACCGGAGTCAGCTCGCCCTTGCGAAAGGTGTCCACGAAGTGGGGGAAGGCACCGCCCGGCTGCGTGTCGTGGCGACGCGACAGCATGAGCAGCGCGAACTCCGCGGTGGCCGCGTCCATGTAATGCAAGTCATCCGCGACGATGGCATCCAGCCCCGCGCACAATTGGTAGACAGCCAGACAGTTGGCCTCCAGGAAGCGGCTGCGGTCCGCCTCGTCCACCATGGGCGGGGGGAGGCCCTCCGGGCCGGCCATGTCCGGCATCAGCCGCGCCAGCTCCCGGCGCACCCACGGCTCCAGCTTGCAGTCCGGACGCTGGGCCAGGAGCTGTCGCAAGAGCCGCACATGAGAGGAATAGGCCACGTGCATCTCCCCGGGGCGCGACTCCAGGGTGAGGTGGCTGCCGCGCGAGGCGGCGAAGTCATGCGCCAGCCGCGTCTTGCCCACCCCGGGCTCGCCGCTGAGGAAGATGGTCAGCCCCGCCTCCCAGGCCTCCTCCATCCGCGCCCACTCCCGCTCGCGCCCCACCAGCACCGGGGGACGCAGCACGGACAGGGGCAGCTTCGCCGGCTGTACGCGCGGGGCGTGCGACGACGTGGTGCCCCGCTCGATTTCCCGCGCCAGCGCCACTGTCTGCGGCAGGGGCTGGGTGTCCAATTCCTCGCGCAAGAGGCGGCGGCAGCGCTCGAAGGCGTTGAGCGCGGACCCCCGGTCTCCGGACACGTAGTGCAGCCGCATCAGCCGGCGCCACGCCTCCTCCGAGTACGGGTCCATGCCCAGGAGCTTCTCCGCCAGCACGAGCGCGCCGGACAAGTCCCCCGCGCGCTCGCGCGCCTCCGACTCCGCGGACGCGGCGCGTCGACGCAGCTTGTCCAGCCGCTCCCGCGCGCTCTCCAGCCACGCGTGGAACTCCGGGCAGTCGTCGAACTCCAGCGAGGACAGCAGCACGCCCTCCAGCTCCAGCACCTGCGAGTGGCGCCCGGCCAGCGCGTGGGCCTGGAGCTGCGAGGCGTCCACCGTGATTCCCTCCGCCAGCGACAGGACATCCCCGCCCTGCACCAGCTCCGCGCCCGTCAACAGGCGCAGCCGGCGCAAGAGCTGTCGCATGTTGTTTCGGGCGGTGACCTCGCTGGACTCGGCCCACAAGAGGCCCGCGAGGCGGTACTTCGGATGGGGGCCTTCCAATGCCAGCCATGCCAGCACCGCGGCGGTGCGGCGCTCCAAGGGCAGGTGTGCGCCGTCGTGCCGCAGGCGCGCTTCGCCGAGCAGCTCCAGGTGAAAGACTTGCGTCCCTACCGCGTCGTCGCCTGCCATGGCCTCCGGGGTTCCAAGAATGAGAGAGCGCGTTTCGCGTAACGTAACACGCCGCACCCGATGCTCCCTCGCGGGTAGGGATGACCCCAGGCGGGGTCCGAGGTACCGGCCGCTTTCCCTCTCGAATTTCCAGGACACGGCAGCTCGCCGTCACGAACGGACGACGTTGCGAAACCTTTCGTGCGGTCACACCCTGGTCACACCTCATTCGTTATTGATTGCTCCAGACTGAAAATGAACCCGGGGGCTCTCATGGTTTGTGACAAGCAGCAGGCCGACATGGAGGTTGATGTCATCATCAGCGGCTGCGGTCCCGTGGGAGCCCTGACATGCAATCTGCTGGGCTCCCTGGGAGTGCGGACGCTGGTGTTGGAGCAGGACCTGGCGCCGCATGGACAGCCGCGCGCCTTCTCCTGCGATGACGAGGCGCTGCGCATCTACCAGGCCACGGGGCTGGGCCCGGAGCTCCAGAAGGACATGCGGGAGAACCGCTTCGCCGAGTACGTGGGCGAGACGGGCAAGCGCTTCGCGGAGGTGCACACCGGCACGGCGGACTTCGGCTTCGGCTACTCGCCGCTGTGGTTCTTCCACCAGCCGCTGGTGGAGGGCGTGCTGCGCGACGGCATGGCGCGCTTCCCCCACGTGAAGCTCCAGGTGGGAGCGGGCGTGGAGGCGCTGGAGCAGGACGCCTCCGGGGTGACGGTGCGCTACCGGCTCCTGCAGACGGGCGAGGTGCGCACGGTGCGCGGGCGGTATCTGCTGGCGTGCGACGGGGCGCGCAGCGGCGTGCGCAAGGCGCTGGGCATCAAGATGTCGGGGAAGGCCTACGGGGAGCCCTGGCTGGCGGTGTCCGGACGGGTGGCGGGTGACGCGCCGGAGCTGTGCCGCTTCGTGTGCGACCCCAAGCGTCCGGCCTTCGTCGCGACGGGCGCGGTGGGCCAGTTCCGGTGGGAGTTCATGCTGATGCCGGGCGAGACGCGCGAGGAGATGGAGCGGCCGGAGACCATCAAGAAGCTCCTGGCGCCCTACATCGACCCCGAGCGCGTCCACGTGGAGCGCGCGCAGGTCTACACGTTCCACTGCCTCAACGCGGCGCGCTGGCGCGACGGCAACGTGTTCCTGCTGGGTGACGCGGCGCACACCATGCCGCCCTTCATGGGCCAGGGCCTGGTGTCCGGCATGCGCGACGCGTCGAACCTGGCGTGGAAGATTCAGCGCGTCGTCCGGGGCCTGGCGCCGGAGTCGCTCCTGGACACCTACGAGGAGGAGCGTCGTCCGCACGTGGAGGCGGTGCAGAAGCTGTGCGTGCGAGTGGGGCACCTGTTCCTCGCGCGCAACAGCTGGGTGGCCGGCGCCCGCGACATGGTGATGCGCGCGCTGCAGCGCATCCCCCGGGTGCGCCGCTTCATCCAGAACTTCGAGTTCAAGCAGCCGCCGATGCACGAGCGCGGCTACTACCTGGGCGGCGGACACACCTCGGAGTCGCCGGAGGGCACGTTCTTCATCCAGCCCAAGGTGCGGTTGCCGACGGGCCAGGAGGTGCTCCTGGACGACGCCATCGGCAATGACTTCGCGGTGCTGTGCCGGGCCAACGCTCCGGCCGCGCAGATGGCGGCGGCGCGCGGGCTGGCGGAGGCCCTGGGTGGGCGGCTGCTCGCCGTCCAGTCGACGGGCGCGGACGGCGGCGACGTGCCGGCGGTGGAGGATATCACCGGGAAGCTGGGCGACTGGTTCTCGCGGCATGACTCGGATGTGGTGGTGTTGCGGCCGGACCGCTTCGTTTTCGGCGCGGTGAAGGCAGAGCGGCTGCCGGAGCTTCGTGACGCGTTGGGGGTCTGACGGACCCCTCGCCCGAGGGCCTCGTGGATATCCGAGGGGCGCTCGGGCCCCTCGGTCCCCGGGGACACGGTGAGGCGTGACGTCTGTCGTTGGCGGGGCGAGCGAGCCCCGGTGTCGGGTGTCATATCGCGGTGAAAGTGGCTCCACCTCGAGGACTGACAGCTCTCGAGGGGGACACCCATGCTGACGCGGCGAAGACGGCACGTTCATTCCATTCATTGCATCCTGCCTCCGTATCTCCTGCGCTCCATCGCGGAGAACGGCACGCCCCAGCAGCGCGTGAAGGCCCTGCGCACGGTGTCCACGGACAGCACCTTCCGGGCCCTGCGCTTCGCCGGAGGTCGGGTGGCCGCGTCTTCCTCATCCGTTCGCCGGCTGCCGGCGATGATGGTGGAGTCCCAGCGGCAGCGAAGCATCTACGACTTGAAGGGCGAGGAGGCCTTCCCCGGGACGCTGGTGCGCTCGGAGGGGCAGGGGCCGTGCGGAGACCTCGCGGCCGACGAGGCCTTCGACGGCCTGGGCGCCACGTATGACTTCTTCTGGGAAGTCATGGGGCGCAATTCCATCGACGGGGATGGAATGCCCTTGCAGGCGTATGTCCATTACGGGCGGGATTACGACAACGCCTTCTGGGACGGGCGCCGCATGGTGTTCGGCGACGGGGATGGGGAGCTGTTCAACCGCTTCACCATCGCCCTGGACGTCATCGCGCACGAGCTGGCCCACGGCGTGACGGAGGACGAGGGGCCGCTCTGGTACTTCCAGCAGGCGGGCGCGCTGAACGAGTCGATGTCGGATGTCTTCGGCTCACTGGTGAAGCAGCGGCTGCTCGGACACACGGCGGACCAGGCGGACTGGCTCATCGGCGCGGGGCTGCTGGCGGACGAAGTCGAAGGCCAGGCGCTGCGCTCCATGAAGGAGCCGGGGACGGCGTTCGATGACGACGTGCTGGGCAAGGACCCGCAGCCCGGCCACATGCGCGACTACGTGACGACGTGGGAGGACAACGGCGGCGTGCACATCAACTCCGGCATCCCCAACCGCGCCTTCTGCATGACGGCGACGCGACTGGGAGGCAGCGCATGGGAGCGCGCGGGCCGCATCTGGTACGAGGCCGTGAGGGACCCGCGCATCATGCCGGACACCAACTTCTCCGACTTCGCGCGCATCACCGTCATGTCCGCCACCCGGCTGTACGGCCCTGGCGAAGAGGAGGCGGCCGTGAAGGAGGCCTGGGAGGAGGTGGGCATCCGCGTCTCGCGAGACAGGGTGTCCGTGCCGCAGTGGGGCAGTGTCCAGCCGGGGGCCTGAGCCGTGTCTCGAGACAGCGTCCGCATCCAGCTCTCGCAGGAGGGCGGGCTCGCAGCCTTCCCGGGGCTCGCCCGCCCGAGGAGCGTGGAGCTGAGCGAGCTTCCCGCCGAGCAGGCCGAGGCGATTGAGCACGGCCTGCGCGACGCGCGCTTCCGTGAGCTGCCGGCCGTTGTCGGCGGTGGCTCCGCGTCCAAGGGCGCCGACCAGCGCCGCTACACCCTCACCGTGGAGGAGGGGACGCGGCGACACTCCGTGGAGCTGGTGGAGCCGGTGGAAGACCCGCGCCTGCGAGAGCTCTTGTCCCTGGTGAAGCGCGCCACCCGCCGGCGCGGTGGTGGACACTAGAACTAAGGGCTTAGTTGACGAAGAACTAAGGTCTTAGTAGTAATGCTGGCCACGGAGGACCTCCATGGCCAGACAACCCGAGCCCGAGGCGCCCCGGCCGTTGACGCCGGTGGAGCTCGAGCTGATGCACATCGTGTGGAAGCAGGGCGAGGTGAGCGTGGCGGATGTGCTGGCCGCGCTGCCGCCGGAGCGCGCGCTGGCGTACACGTCCGTCTCCACGGTGCTGCGCATCCTGGAGCAGAAGAGCGTGGTGGTGAGCCGCAAGCAGGGGAGGGGACACCTGTACTCGGCCACGCTGCCGCGTGAGACGTACGAGGCCCAGAGCCTGCGCCACCTGGTGGACACCGTCTTCGATGGCACGCCGTCCGCGCTGGTGGCGCGACTGGTGGAGGCGGTGCCGCTGGCGCCCGACGAGGTGGAGCAGATTCGCAAGCTGCTCAAGGCGAAGGGTGGCAAGCCATGAGCGGGCTGGTGTCGTTCTATCTCGCGGTGGCGCTGCTCCTGCCCGTGGCGTTGCTGCTCGCGTGGGGCGCGCTCGCGCTCCTGGCGCGGCTGGGCCTGGCGCTGTCCTCTCGGCAGGCCTTGCGAGTGGGGCGCGGGGCGCTGGCCCTGGTGTTCCTGTTGCCGCTGCTGGCGATGGGCGCGCGGGCGCTGACTCCGGCGGGGCCGCTGTTCACCTTCGAGCGCTCGGTGGCGAGACAGGCGGAGCGGCTCCCCTCCTCCGTGTGGACGGGTGGGGCGAGTGTCTCCAAGCCCGCGAGTCCCGGGGCCGTGTCCGTGCCTGTGTCCATTGGAGTGCTGTTGTCACTGGGTTGGATTGTGGGCGCAGGGTTCTTCATCGGGCGGGCGCTCGTGCTGCATCGGCGGCTCTTGCGTCGACTGGAGGCGCTGCCTCGGGTCCGCACGGTGGGGCGCGTGGTGGTGGCGCTGGGCGAGGAGGGGACTCCGGCGTTCTCCGCGTGGTTCCCTCGCTGGGGACAGCGTCCGTCCGCGTGGGTGGTGGTTCCTCCCGCGCTGCTGGAGGACTCGGAGGCGTTCCGGCTCACCGTGCTGCATGAGCTTCAGCACCACCGGCAGCGCGACACGCACCTGGCCCTGGGGCGACTGGTGCTCACGGGGGCCTTCTTCTGGCATCCGGCGGCGCATGGCCTGTCGGCGTGGCTCGCGTCGCTCCAGGAACTGGCCTGTGACGAGGCGCTGGTCTCGAGTGGCCGTGCCCAGGCCCATGCGTATGCGCGCTGTCTGCTCCAGGCGGCGCTTCGACTCCCGGGCGCTCCGCCCGTGCCCGCCGGTGCCACCGGCATGTCTCATCCCACGCAGAGGAGGATTCACATGCTGTTCCAGCCGCGTCCCCGTCGCACCCATGCCGTCCCCGCGCTGCTCGCCGCGCTGTCGTTGCTCCTGCTCCCCGTGGCCGTGCTCGCGCAAGGCGCGGCGCGTGGACGCACGGTGACGCAAGCCGATGCGGAGGCGCTCGCCCGGACGAGCCAGCCCAAGGGAGACCTGTCCGTCGTGGTGGATGCGAAGGTGTTGGAGCAGCTCAATCGCCTCGTCGGCACCGACAAGGGCCGCGCGTTCATGAAGCGAGCGCTGACGAACCTGGGCACGCACCGTGATGCGCTGGCGTCGACGCTGAAGGCGAAGGGCCTGCCCGAGGGCCTGCTCGCGGTGGCGGTGGTGGAGTCCGCGGTGACGAACATGCCGGAGACGGATGGTCGGCCGTCACTCGCTCCGGGCATGAGGGGCGCGGGCGTGTGGATGTTCATCCCGGAGACGGCGCGTCGCTACGGGCTGGAAGTGAGCGAGGCTCGCGACGAGCGGCTGGACGTGGCGCGCGAGACGCAGGCCGCCGCGGCCCTGCTGTCAGACTTGCACACGCGCTACGGCGACTGGCGACTGGCGCTCGCGGCGTACAACCAGGGGGAGAAGAAGGTGGACCAGGCCCTGGCCGAGGGTGGCAGCCGAGACGTGTCAGCGCTCATCGCGGGCGGCCACCTCAATGACTATGTGGCCACCGTGCAGGCCGGGCTGCTCATCGTCCGCAATCCGCACCTGCTGGACTGAGCCGACGTGCTCCACCGCGCCTGACGCGCGGTGCGTTCGATGAAGATCCCGACGTCGGTGGAGCAGGTGAATCCGCGACGCCACGGCGCTTCCGCGCGACTGACGGCCGCGAGCTCGGCACCTTCGTGAAACCTCATCGCTTCATGGCCTCTCGCGGCGCCAGCTCCGCGAGGGTGAAGCCTCACCGTTCCGAGGTCGCTCCCAGCATGCGCAGCGCCAGCTCCGCGTGGACATCCGCGAGCGTCTCCACGTCGAGCGCGCTGCGGGGGTCGTACCAATAGGGCAGGCGCACACCCATCGCGGAGATGGCTGCGGCGGTGACGCGGGGATGGGGCGGAGAAAAGCTCTTCTGCGCCACTCCGCGCTCGATGACCTCCGCCAGCAGCGCGGCGGACTTGTCCCGCAGGGCCACCGCCGGCGCGGCCAGCTCCGGCGTCAGCGCGTACAACTCCTCGTTCACCACCACCGCGAGCTGGGGGTGCATCGCGTGCGTGCGCGTGTGCGCGCGCACCAGCGCCTGGACCTGCTGCCTGGGCTCGGGCGCGGACTCCTTCAGCGCCGTCTGGAGCGCCTCGTGGTGGGCCTCATGGCCAATGCGCACCAGCTCCGCGAGCACGTGCTCCTTCGAGGAGAAGTGCGCGTACAGCGCGCTCGGCTGCAACTCCAACACCTTGGCCAGGTCCCGAATCGACGTGTCGTGGTAGCCGCGACTCGCGAAGAGCTGGAGGGCCGTCTCCAGGATGCGACGCCGGGTGCCATCCGACGGTGCTGACGGCGGAAGGCTCGCCGGCTGGGCGCGAAGCCGGGAGAGAGGGGGTGTGCTCATGTGGGTTTTGTTAAACGAACGTTCGTTCAGATAGGGTGGGCCTACGTCACTTCCGCGCCTGGGGTTCGAGGATGTCCACGTTGCAGCTCGAAGGCTTCACTCTCCACTACGAAGAGTCGGGGCGGGGCATTCCGGTGTTGCTGCTTCACGGGCTCGGCTCCTCTGGAATCGACTGGGAGCTCGTGACGCCACGGCTGGCGAGCGCTTATCGCGTCGTCGTCCCGGATGCGCGGGGCCATGGGCGCAGCGGTCGGCCGGCGGGTGCGTATGGGGTGCCGCTCTTCGCGAAGGACGTGGCCGCGCTCTGCGACGCGCTGGGTTTGAAGCAGGTGCACGTCATCGGCCTGTCGATGGGCGGGATGATGGGCTTCCAACTCGCGGTGGACCGGCCGGACCTGGTGCGCAGCCTGGTCATCGTCAACAGCGGCCCGGAGCTCGTCGCCCGCACGGCGCGCCGCAAGTTCGACTTCGCGCTGCGGCTCTTCCTCCTGCGCTTCCTGGGGCCCAAGGCCCTGGCCAAGGTGCTGGCGCCCAAGCTGTTCCCCAAGCCGGAGCAGGAAGCGCTGCGCCAGCGCGCCATCGCCACGTTCTCCGCCAATGACCCGGATGCGTACCTGCGCTCGACGCGGGGGCTCTTGGGCTGGAGCGTCATGGCGCGGCTGAAGGACATCACCTGTCCGGTGCTCGTGCTCCACTCCGAGCGCGACTACACGCCCCGGTCCGCGAAGCAGGCCTATGTCGACCTGCTGTCCCACGCGCGGCTCCAGGTCCTGGCGGACTCCGGCCATGCCGCTCCGCTGGACCAGCCCGGTCCGCTCACCGACGCCGTGGAGGACTTCCTCCGCGCCGTCGACAGCGATGCACCCGGCAGCTCGCTCGGCGCCTGAGCCGAGCCGCGAACCCGAGCTCCACAACCCAGGAGGCTGGACGATGTCGATGCATCGACGTGGTGTCGCACTCTCGCGGTCGCTGTTCCTGCTCACGATGTGGCTGGTGCTCTCCACGGGAGCCCCCGCGTACGCCGGCTCGTGGGTCCATGGCAACTATGTGGGCGCCTGGGGAGCCCGGGGCTACCAGCTCTGGGTCCCCACCGGCTACCAACCGGGGACACCGCGCCCCCTGCTGGTGGCGCTACACGGCTGTCTCCAGAACCCGGACCAGTTCGCGGGCCTGACGCGCCTGAACGAGAAGGCCGATGCCGAAGGCTTCCTCGTCCTCTATCCAAACCAGGCGACGTTCGTGAACGCGACGCAGTGCTGGAACTTCATGCTCGGCAACAACCAGGAGCGCGGCACGGGCGAGCCTTCGCTCATCGTCGGCATGGTGGATTTGATGAAGCAGCGCTACTCGGTGGACGCGCGCCGCGTGTACGTGGGCGGCGTGTCCGCGGGTGGCGTGCTCACGACGACGCTGATGTCCTGCTACTCGGACGTGTTCGCCGCGGGCATGGTGGGCGCGGGCGCCATGTACAAGGCGGCGACGACGGTGTCGGGCACGGCCTTCGCCATGCTCTTCGGCAGCATCTACTCGCCGGACGACAAGGGGAGGGACGCGTGGGTCTGCTCGGGCCGGCCGCGTCGCACGGTGCCGGTGCTCGTGGTGCACGGCACCGAGGACAGCGTCGTCAACCCGCTCAACGGTGAGCAGGCGGTGAAGCAGTTCCTCCAGACGAGCGACTACGGCGATGACGGCGTGGCCAATGACAGCATCAAGGGCACGCCGACGAGCACGAGGACCTTGAGCGTCCCCGGTGGCCGCACCTACGTCGTGAAGGACTACGTCTACGGCGGTGAGCTGGTGGCTCAGAAGTACGAGATTCGCGGCATGGACCACGCGTGGCCGGGAGGCAATGCGAGCTATCCCTTCGCCGACCCCGCCGGTCCCGACGCCACCACGTTCATGTGGGACTTCTTCAAGCAGCACGCGCTCGACCTGCCGTAGCCATTGCTTCCACCCGCGCTCCTCGCTGCTGGAAGGGGAGCGCGGGCTGTTCCGCATCAGTGCTGGTGGCCGAAGCGCACCGTGACGTTCGGGTGCGCGGCGGCGAAGGCGCGCAGCTTCTTGAAGCTGTCCACGCCGCGCGGTCCGTCAGCGGTGAAGGTGCCCGGCTCCACGTCGTGCTCCCAGCCCCAGCGGGTGTGGCTGGCGTCGCCCGTGAGCAGCACGGGGCCCTTCGTCGAGCGCACCAGGTATGCGGTGCTGCCCGGCGTGTGGCCCGGCACCCAGAGCGCCCACACGGAGCCGTCGCCGAAGATGTCCACCGCGCCTTCGAAGAGGCCGCTCGCCTCGGCGGCGTAGGTCCACTCGGACAGCGCGGCCTTGCCCGCCAGCGCGCGGTCCGTGTTGGGCTTGAGCAGCACGTTGAGGAAGGCACGGGCCTCCGCCTCGCCCGGGCCGGTGTAGACGGGCGTGCCCGCGGGCACGTCCGCCATGCCGGTGACGTGGTCCAGGTGCAGGTGCGTGAGGAAGACGCCGGCCAGGGGCTGAGGCTGCTTCGCGAGCCACTCGCCCAGCGGCTGGTGCACCTTGAGCTTCTCCAGCTTCATGGCGCTGGCGACGATGCCCTGCATGGCCGCCTTCTCCGGCGCGTCGCGCAGGGCTGTCTCGATGCCCGTGTCGACGATGAAGAGCCCCTTCGTCGGGTGGCGCAGCGCGTGGAAGAAGACCTGGATGGGCTCGTCCCCGTCCTCCAGCTTCGCCGCCTTCGCGGTGGGGTGCTTCAGGTTGATGAGGCCACTGCGGTCCACGGCCCAGTCGGAGGACGCCACGGACTCCAGCTCCACGGGGCCGGGCTGGTCCAACACCGCGAGCAGGTCATTCACGGGCCGCGCCGCGCCGAGCGAGGACGGCTGGTGGGGGTGTGAGGTGGTCGCCACGCCGACGACTCCCAGGACGACGGCACCGAGGACGGCGGCGGACAGGACGGCGAGGCTGATGCGCTTGGCGTTCTTCATGGGTGCCAAGGTACCGATACGCGGGTGCATGGAAAATGGCCATTTTGGTATGAAGCCATCCGAATATGGATATTCCCTGGGATGACGCCCGCCTGTTCCTGGCCATCGCGGAGACGGGCAGCTTCAGCGCGGCGGCGAAGCGGCTGCGCATCGGCCAGCCGACGGTGAGTCGCAGGCTGGCGGCGCTGGAGTACGAGGTGGGGGCGAAGCTGTTCCGGCGGAGCGTGGACGGCGCGACGCTGACGTCCGCGGGAGAGCGGCTGCTCCCCGCCACCCGGAAGATGGCGGAGTGGGCCGGAGAGCTTCAGCGCGCCGCCGAGTCCGCGGACTCGTCTCCGCAAGGACTGGTGCGCGTGACGGCGAGCCCCTTCGTGAGCTTCGACTTCCTGGCGCCCTTCGCGGGCCATGTGGCGCGCAAGCATCCGGGGCTGCGGCTGGAGGTGCAGTCGTCGGTGAACTACGCGGACCTGGGGCGCGGGGAGGCGGACCTCGCGCTGCGCACGAAGTCCACGCGGCACGCGGACCTGACCCGCGTGTACACGCTGGAGGTGGAGACGGGGGTCTTCGTCTCCAAGGCGCTCAAGGCGACGCTGCCGAAGCGGCCGACGCTCCAGGAGCTGCCGTGGGTGGCGTGGGCTCCGCCGTTCGAGGCGATGCCGCCCAATCCCCAGCTCGAGTCGCTCATCCCGAACTTCGCCCCCGTCTTCACCGCCGACAACTTCCTGGTGCTGCTGGCGGCGGCGGAGGCGGGCGTGGGTGCGATTGCGCTGGCGAATACCCCGCACCGCTTCAGTCAGCAGCGGGAGCGAAACCTGGTGCCGCTCGATGTCGACCTGGGGCCGTACAAGAAGAGCCAGCTCCACCTCATCTGCGCGAAGTCGGCGCTGGACATCCCTCGCGTGCGCAAGGTGTCGGAGCTGCTGGTGGAGGAGTTTGAGCGCGCGAAGCCTCGCTGACCTCGCGCGCTCGTTGAAGCAGTCGGTTACGGCATGGGAGGCAGGCCGCCGTCCCAGCCCGGCGGAGGGCCACCGGGGCCGCCGTCGCCGCCCGGCGGAGGACCGCCCGGACCACCACCGCCTCCTCCGCCGCCTGGAATCTGGCACTGCGCGGTGTCGAGCGAGGAGCGGATGATGAGCGTCTTCCACGCGAGCATGGCGCCGTCCGCCTGGCGCGAGGTCTGGAAGAGGTAGTTGCCCACGGACTCGGCGGAGACGACGTTGTCGTTGGCGTTCGTCGTGTCTCGCGGTCCGCGCGTGTTGTAGAGCGGCTGGTGGTTGATGACGTCGTCGTTGAGCGTGTCGTCGAAGAAGAGCTGGGACGTCACGTACTCCGCGTCGCCCACGCGAATGGTGAAGTGGATGTGGACGGTGCGGCTGTTGTACCAGCCGGGGAAGCAGGTATCGAAGTCCGCGCGGCCGTCCGCGTCCGTTGGTTGCACCCCTCGGAACCACCGGGCGGACGTGGCCGTCGGGTCGTCCCCGGTGCAGAAGGTGCTCGCGTCCTCACCTGAGTAGAGGCCCTCGGGAGCGGCGTGCCAGATGTCGACGGAGGCGCCCTGGATGGGCTCGCACGCCTCGTTCAGCACGCGGAAGGCGAGCCGCACGGGCAGGCCGTCGTGGCCCTCGCTGATGTCCTTGCGGACGAGGGTCTCCGCGTAGCAGGGCCCCAGGGTGGCGGCGCAGGTGAGGGCGCAGGTGGTGCCGCTGTCGTCGGTGAAGGGGTTGGCGTAGTCGCCCGTCATGGCCGCGGTGCCGCCGGTGGCCCAGTCGGTGGCGGCCGTGCCGGAGTCGGGGTTGGTTCCCGAGTCGGAGTCACCCTCGGTGTTCGGAGTGCCCGAGTCATCCGGGCCGCAGGCGAGGACCTGTACCAGCGGTATCGCCGCCAGCGTCAGGCCCATGCCGCGCAGCACCCTCCGGCGGGACATCACCGAGGTGAGGGTGCCCTTCCTGTCGTGGTCGCTCATCGCGAGTCCTCTCCTTGGGCCGGTGCGAGTTGGGAGGGGCCGGTCCATGTCGCCCGTGTTCTTGGGGCCGAGAATCGCTATACCCAGGGAGTTCTTAAGCAGACCTTACGTGGCACCCAGGGAGACCGGCCGCATGACGACACTCAAGGGGAAGACGCTTTTCATCACCGGGGCCAGCCGAGGAATCGGCAAGGCGATTGCCCTCCGAGCGGCGCGCGACGGCGCCAACATCGTCATCGCCGCGAAGACGACGGAGCCGCACCCCAAGCTGCCGGGCACCATCTACACGGCGGCGGAGGAAATCGAGAAGGCGGGCGGACGGGCGCTCCCCTTCGCGGTGGACATCCGCGACGAGAAGCAGATCGCCGCGGCGGTGGAGAAGGCGGTGGAGACGTTCGGCGGCATCGACATCCTCATCAACAACGCGAGCGCCATCAGCCTCACCGGCACGGAAGACACGCCGATGAAGCGCTATGACCTGATGCACGGCATCAACACGCGCGGAACGTTCGCCTGCTCGCAGGCCTGCATTCCGCACCTCAAGCGCTCCAGCAATCCGCACATCCTCAACAACTCGCCGCCGCTGAACATGGAGGCGCGCTGGTTCTCGCCGCACGTCGCGTACACGATGGCGAAGTACGGCATGAGCATGTGCGTGCTGGGGATGGCGGACGAGCTGCGCTCGGAGGGAATCGCGGTGAATGCGCTGTGGCCGCGCACGGTCATCGCGACGGCGGCGGTGCAGAACCTGCTGGGCGGAGAAGAGACGATTCGCGGCAGCCGCACGCCGGACATCATGGCCGACGCGGCGTACGCCATCCTCACCAAGCCGAGCAAGAGCTTCACCGGCAACTTCTGCATCGACGAGGACGTCCTGCGCGCGGACGGCGTGACGGACTTCGACAAGTATCAATCCGTGCCCGGCGCGGAGCTGTTCCCCGACTACTTCATCTGAGCGCGAGGAGTTGGTACGGCCCATGCTTCCGGTGCGGAGGCGTGGGCCGTGCGTCGAGTCCTCCGGCATGGGCCCAAGGCGAGGAGGTTGGGGAGATGGCGTGGGAGTCCGAGCGGAGTGTGTTGTCGGGTGTCGCGAGGAGTCGCCTGGATGAGCGGTGACGCCAAACAGGGAGGCCCCGGTCCAGGAGAGTTCCTGGTCTACGTGGGCGATGACGGTGTCTCGAAGGTGCACGTGCGGCTCGCCGAGGGCACCGTCTGGCTGACCCAGAAGCAGCTGGCCGAGCTCTTCGGCAAGGACGTGCGGACGGTCAACGAGCATCTCCAGAACATCCACGAGGAGGGAGAACTCGACCCGGCGGCAACCCTCCGGAAATTCCGGATAGTTCAAACCGAGGGCACCCGGGAAGTCGCGAGGCTGGTGGAGCACTGCTGCCTGCCCGCGATTCTCGCGGTCGGCTACCGGGTCCGCTCCACCCAGGGAACGCGGTTCCGGCAGTGGGCCACGGCCCTTCTAGATGAGTACCTGGTGAAGGGCTTCGTGCTCGACGATGCCCGGCTCCAAGCCGCCCCTCAGTTGGGGGCGGACTACTTCGACGAACTCCTGGAGCGGATCCGGGAGATTCGAGCGTCGGAGCGGAGATTCTATCAAAAGCTGACCGACATCTATGCTCAGTGCAGCGTCGACTATGACGCTCAATCAGAAATCACCCAGACGTTCTACGCGACGGTGCAGAACAAGCTTCACTGGGCCATTCATGGGCACACGGCGGCCGAGCTGATTCGTGAGCGGGCCGACGCGGGGCAGCCCCACATGGGACTCGCGACTTGGAAGAACGCCCCCGAAGGCCCCATCCGGAAGTCAGATGTGACGGTGGCGAAGAACTACCTCACGGAGCCCGAGCTGCGAGAACTCAGTCGCGTCGTCACGATGTATCTGGACTACGCGGAGGACCAGGCCCGACGACGGCGCCCGATGACAATGGAGAGCTGGGTGGCGAAGCTGGATGGCTTCCTGCAATTCAACGAGCGCGATGTCCTGTCTCACGCGGGGCGGGTCAGTCACGAGCTGGCGACGGCTCATGCGGAGTCCGAGTTTGACAGGTATCGCGAGACTCAGCGGAAGCTGGAGTCGAGCCTGCCGACCTCCGACTTCGACCGGGCCGTGGAGAAGGCGAAGCAGCTTGAGTCCAGGGCCCGGGGCCGAGGCAAGAAGTCGTGAGTCGGTTGCTCCGCTGACGGCGAGCCCGCCTGCCCTGGGGTGTGCCGGACCACCGGTAAAATGTTCGGGAGAAGAGGGTCCCTGCCGAGGTGATTGCGTGCTTGTGGACGCGACACTAGAAGCCCAGGTCACTTCCATTTTTCCAACGAGCCCAGATGTCCTCCGCGTCGGACCTTCTCACACCGCGAAACACTGGCTTCCAGGAGGGCCTCCTCGGAGGAGGCGGCGAGATGGCGGAGCTGGTCCGTACCAAGGACTGGTCCGCGACGCCGCTCGGCCCCCTCGCGGGGTGGCCCACCAGCTTGAAGACCATGGTGGGCGTGGTGCTGGGCAACCGCTTCCCCATGCTCCTCTGGTGGGGACCCCAGATGCTCCAAATCTACAACGACGGCTACCGGCCCGTGCTCGGCCTGAAACACCCGGGCTCGCTCGGCGCTCCCGCCGCCACCATGTGGGCCGAAATCTGGGACGTCATCGGCCCCATGGCCCAGGGCGTGTTGAATGGCGGCCCCGCGACGTGGAGCGAGCACCTCCAGCTCTTCATCAACAGCCGGGGCTTCATCGAGGAGACCTTCCACACCTTCTCCTATAGCCCCGTGTACGACGAGGCGGACCAGGTCGGCGGCGTCCTGGTGACGGTGCAGGAGACCACCCCCCAGGTGCAGGACCACCGCCAGCTCAAGATGCTGGGAGAGCTGGCCACCAGCTCCGCCGCCGCGAAGACCGCCGAGGCGGCCTGTCAGACGGCCGCCAGCATCTTCTCGGGCTACGACGAAGACCTGCCCTTCACGCTGCTCTACCTGCTCTCCGACGATGCCACCGAGGTCCGCTGCGTTGGCTCCAGCGGCCTGGACGGCTACGCGGGCCCCGCGAAGCCCGAGCGCGCTCCCTTCCCCCTGTCCCTGGATGCGCCCGACGCGTGGCCCTTCGCCGAGGCGGCGCGCACCGGCAAGGAGGTCCTCGTCGAGGACCTGGCCGCTCGCTTCGGGGAGCTGCCCCAGGGCCGCTGGGGCACGGCGCCGACTCGCGCGGTGGTGCTGCCGCTGGCGCGCTCGGGACAGGCCCACCCGTATGGCTTCCTCGTGGCCGGCGTCAGCCCGCGCCGCATCCTGGATGACCGCTACCTGGGCCTCTTCCGCCTCACCGCGGACCCGGTGGTGACGGCCATCGCCAATGCCCGCGCCTACGATGAGGAGCGCCAGCGCGCCGAGGCCCTCGCGGCCATCGACCGCTCGAAGACGGCCTTCTTCAACAACGTCAGCCACGAGTTCCGCACGCCGTTGACGCTGATGCTCGGCCCCACCGAGGACGCGCTGGCCTCGCCCTCGCGCACCCTCTCCGGTGAGGAACTGGAGACCGTTCATCGCAACTCGCAGCGGCTCTTGAAGCTGGTCAACTCGCTGCTCGACTTCTCCCGCCTGGAGGCGGGGCGCATCCAGGCCCGGTACGAGCCGGTGGACCTCTCCACCCTCACCGCGGGCCTGGCGAGCGCCTTCCGCTCCGCGATGGACCGCGCGGGCCTGCGCTTCGAGGTCGACTGCGCGCCGCTGCCCGAGGCCATCTACGTCGACCAGGACATGTGGGAGAAGATTGTCCTCAACCTCCTTTCCAATGCGCTGAAGTTCACCTTCGAGGGCACCGTCCGCATCTCCCAGCGGTGGGTGCAGGGTCAGGTCGAGCTCCAGGTCTCCGACACGGGCATCGGCATCCCCGAGGAGGAGCTGCCCCGCGTCTTCGAGCGCTTCCACCGCGTCCAGGGCGCGCGGGCCCGCACGCACGAGGGCTCCGGCATCGGCCTGGCGCTCGTGCACGAGCTGGTCCGCCTCCACGGCGGCGCGCTGGCCGTGACGAGCAAGGAGGGCGAGGGGACGACCTTCACCTTGCGCATCCCTTCCGGCGCGGACCACCTGCCCAAGGACCATGTCGGCGCGCGCGACTCGCGGTCCGTCACGGCGCAGGGCGCCGCGCCCTATGTGAACGAGGCGCTGCGCTGGCTGCCGGGCGGGCTGGAGGTGAAATCGCTGGAGCTGGGGGCCGAGGTGCCCGAGCTGGAGAACGTGGCCAAGGGCGCGCGCATCCTCCTGGCGGACGACAACGCCGACATGCGCGCGTACCTGACGTCGCTCTTGTCGCGGACCTGGGAGGTGGAGGCGGTGGCGGACGGCCTCGCGGCCCTGGAGTCCGCGCGCGCCCGGCCCCCGGACCTGGTGTTGACGGACGTGATGATGCCGGGGCTGGATGGCTTTGGCCTGCTGCGCGAGCTGCGCGCCGACGAGCGCACGCGGCGAGTCCCCGTCACCATCCTCTCCGCGCGAGCCGGCGAGGAAGCGCGCATCGAGGGGCTGCGCGCTGGCGTCGACGACTACCTGGTGAAGCCCTTCTCCGCCCGGGAGCTGCTGGCACGGGTGGAGACGCAGCTCACCAAGGCGCGATTGCAGTCCATCCAGGAGGCCCATGCGCGGCTCCTGACGCGCGTCTTCACCTACGCCCCGGTGGGAATCTGCATCCTGCGCGGGCCCGAGCACGTCTTCGAGTTCGCCAATGCGAACTACCTGCGGCTCGTCGCCAACCGCCCTGTCGTCGGCCAGCCCATCGCGAAGGCGCTGCCGGAGCTGCAGGGCCAGGGCATCTTCGAGCTGCTGGACAAGGTCATCGCCACGGGCGAGCCGTACATCGGCCGCTCGGTGCGATTGATGATGGTGTCCGGTGAGGCGGGGCCTCCGCGCGAGGTGTTCTTCGACTTCGTCTACCAGCCGATGCTGGATGACGAGGGCCGGGTGGACTCCATCGTCGTCGTGGCCTTCGACGTGACGGACCTGTCCAACGCGCGCCGCGAGGCGGAGTCCGCCAGCCGCGCCAAGGACGAGTTCCTGGCGATGCTCGGCCATGAGCTGCGCAACCCGCTGGCGCCCATCCTCACCGCGCTCCAGTTGATGCGGCTGCGCGGCGGCGACGGCGCGGAGCGCGAGCGCACCGTCATCGAGCGACAGGTGCACCACCTGGTGCGTCTGGTGGACGACCTGCTCGACGTGTCCCGTGTGACGCGTGGCAAGGTCGTCCTGCGCCGCGAGCGCGTGGAGCTGGCGGAGGTGGTGGCGAAGGCCATCGAGCAGGCCAGTCCGCTCCTGGAGCAACGCGGCCAACACCTGTCCGTGGAGGTGCCCCGCCACGGCCTGCTGCTGGACGCGGACGCGACGCGCCTGGGGCAGGTGTTCTCCAACCTCCTCACGAACGCCGCGAAGTACACGGAGCCCGGAGGGAGCATCACCATCACCGGCGCGCGCGAGGGTGACGAAGTCGTGGCCTCCGTGAGCGACAACGGCAGCGGCATCACCCCGGAGATGCTGCCGCGCATCTTCGACCTGTTCTTCCAGGAGCGGCAGGAGCTGGACCGCTCGCAGGGCGGGCTGGGGCTGGGACTCGCGATTGCCCGGAGCCTGGCGAACCAGCATGACGGCACCATCCAGGCCCACAGCGATGGCCGGGGCCAGGGCAGCACCTTCACCGTGCGCCTGCCCGCGGTGGAGACGCAGCTCACCGTGGCGAGAGAAGCCCCCGAGAGCGAGGAGGAGGTGCGGGAGTCCGCGCCGGTGCCGCACCGGGTGTTGATTGTCGATGACAACCGCGACGCGGCTGACGTGCTGGCCGAGGCGCTGGACATGCTCGGCTGCGAGACGCGCGTCACCTACGACGGCCCGAGCGCGCTCCAGGTGGCGCCGTCCTTCCGCCCGGAGCTGGCGCTGCTGGACATCGGCCTTCCTGTCATGGATGGCTACGAGCTGGCGCGCAATCTGCGCACCCAGCGGCCGGAGGGAGGGCTCCAGCTGGTGGCGGTGACCGGCTACGGCCAGGAGTCAGACCGGCAGCGCTCGAAGGAGGCGGGCTTCGACGCGCACCTGGTGAAGCCCATCGACTTCGCGGCGCTGGGCGCGCTGCTCAAGCGCCTGGGTTCGAGCCCCTCGAACTGACGCACCCCGCCGAGCGCGCGACGGGGCCCGGCGTCGGCTATGCTGGGAAGCCTCCGCATGGCCCTGGAGGGGCACGGCGCGCGCCGCCTCCCCTCCCACGCGGCCTGGGGGAGAAGAGACGAGGCGTTCGAGATGAGCGGCGAAGTGGCTGGAGCGAAGGACGGAGTGGTGGTGCTCGATTACGCGAAGCTGGTGGACGGCGCTGACCTGTCCGCCGACATCGAGCGCGCGTATGGGTATGACGGCATTGGCCTGCTCATCGTCCGGGGCATCCCCGGGCTGGTGGAGCTGCGTCAGGGCTTGTTGCCGCTGGGCTTCCGGTTCGCCGCGCTGCCCAATGAGGTGAAGGACCGCTACGTCCACGAGCGCAGCAGCTATTCCTTCGGCTGGAGCCACGGCAAGGAAGTGCTCAAGCCCGGCCAGTTCGACGAGTTCAAGGGCTCCTACTACAACAATCCCCAGTACGACTCGCCCCAGGTGGACGCGGCGCTGGTGGAGAAGTACCCGGAGAACTACCTCCCCAACGTGTGGCCGGACCCGGACTTCCCCGCGCTGCGCCCGGCCTTCCAGGCCCTGGGGCGGAAGATGGTCGACGTGGGGCTGCTCGTGGCGGCGCAGTGCGACCGGTACGTGACGGCGCGGCTGGGCGCACGGCTCTCTCCGGATGCGCAGCTGGAGCGCACCATCCGCGAGTCCCGCGCGTGCAAGGCGCGGCTGCTCTACTACTTCGCCATCAACGAGGATGCGACGCCGCGCACGCGCGACTCCTGGTGCGGCTGGCACAGCGACCATGGCTCGCTGACGGGGCTGTGTCCGGCCATGTACTTCGACGCGGAGCCTGGCGCTTCGGAGCCGACGCGGCAGGACATCGCGGTGCCGGACCCGGAGGCGGGGCTCTACGTGCGCACGCGCGGCGGAGAGGAGCGCAAGGTCGTCATCCCCAAGGACTGCCTCGCGTTCCAGATTGGTGAGAGCGCGCAGATTGTCACGGGTGGACTGCTGCGCTCGACGCCGCACGCGGTGCAGGCGCTGGCGCACCCGGCGAGCCGCAACATCTCCCGCTCGACGTTCGCCGTCTTCATGCAGCCCGACAACGAGGAGCGCCTGCGCCCGCCCGAGGGGACGGACCCGGCGGAGCTGCGCGTGGGCGCCTTCCAGCCGGGCATGACGTTCGGCGACTTCGCGCGCGCGACGTTCGCGAAGTTCTACAACCCCTACGCGTGAGGCGCGGCGCGCGCGGGGGCGGTCCGAGTCGCGTCATCGGGAGGCGGCGCGGTCATGAGCGCCAGCCTCCCATCTGTCAGCAGGGCTGACTTCAGGTTGTCACGGCCCCGCTGACCCGGACGTTCACCTCACGCGGACCGTTGCTGGAGGCGACTGGCGCAATAGACATCCATGGCGGTGGCGCCCAGGACGAAGGCGGCCGCAGCCGCGATGTTTCCCTTGCGAGGACTCTGTCGGAGCGCGGGTGCCAGGCTCGCGAGGTCCAGCACGTCTCCACCCACCCGGGCCCAGACCCAGGGCGTGGGATTGGACCGGGTCAGGATGCCGACGCCCGCGCCAATCTCCCGCAGGCCATAAGCCCGCAGCAGACCGACGCCCTTGCGCACCCCCAGGAAGCGGGCCAGTGCTCCGGGCGCCACCAGCTCACTCAACCCCAATCCAAGGCTCAGCCATCCGAGTGCCTTCGCGAGCTTCCTTGCATCCATCTGTTTCTCCTCAGGGCAATGGCCGGCCTCCAGGGCCGTGCCTGGTGTGTCTGGGAAGGATGGGGAGGGGCGTGCCGGATGGCTCGCGAAGGCGCCTGCCTGGAGGCAGGCCATGGAGCCCGTCGCCCTGGGAAAGGACTTCGGGAAGGGCCAGTGCTTGCCTTCGCACTCAGGCAAGGCGAGCGTGCGGCTTCCCTGTCACTCCGGAGCGAAGCGCGATGCCCCTCGGTTCCTGGCGTTCGTTGTGGCTGGTCGTGAGTGTCCTGCTGTCTTCAGGCCTGGCTGCTCCCGCGAGGGCGCAGGCTCCTGGTCCGGCGAAGGTCGCCGTGCGCGCGGCGCGGCTGTTCGATGGCAAGAGCGCCAAGCCCCTGGCGAACGCGGTGGTGCTCCTGGAGGGCAATCGCATCCAGGCGGTGGGTTCCCATCTGGCCATTCCCGAGGGCACGCGGGTGCTGGACCTGGGAGACGTCACCCTGCTGCCGGGGCTCATCGACGCCCATTCGCACCTGCTCCTGAACATCGAGTTCGGGAACGGCGGGGAAGGGGCGAGCATGGAGATGCAGGTGGCGCGGCTGAGCACGGCCGAGCGGGCCTTGCTGGGCGCGAAGATGGGGCGCGAGTTGCTGGAGGCGGGCGTCACCACGGTGCGGGACGTGGGCAACTCCGGGCTGAATGGGGATGTGGCGCTGCGCAATGCCATCCAGCGAGGCTGGGTGGAGGGGCCGCGCATGTCCGCGTGCACGCGCGCGCTCGCGGCGCACGGAGGCCAGTTCGGGGTGATTCAGCAGCCGGTGCAGGGGCTCATCGACCAGGAATACGTGACGGTGACGGGCGTGGACGAGGCGCGGCGCGCCGTGCGTCAGGCTGTGTATGACGGCGCGGACTGCATCAAGGTCATCGTCGACAATGGCTACAACCTCCTCTCCGTGGAGGAGCTGAAGGTCATCGTCGAGGAGGCGCACCGCGTGAAGCGCCCGGTGGCCGCGCACACGACGAAGGACGACAGCATCCGCGCGGCGGTGGAGGCGGGCGTGGACTCCATCGAGCATGGATATTCGATGCCGGATGACGTGCTGGCGCCGATGGTGCGCAAGCGCATCTTCCTGGTGCCCACGGTGGGACCGCTGGAGGTCTGTGACGAATTCCCCCCGGAATCAGGTGATGCGGAGGCGCGTCGTGCCATGTCGGAGCGCTGCCGGAAGCTCGTGGCGAAGGGTTATGAGCGGATCCGTCGAGCGGTGGCAGCGGGCGTGCGACTGGCGGCGGGCTCGGACATGTACATCGCGGTGCCGGGGCTGACGCGTGGCGAGACCACGGTGCGCGCGCTCAGTGCCCATGGTGAAGCAGGCGTCCCGCCCGTGGACGTGCTGCGCTCGATGACCGCGAACGCGGCGGAGTTGCTGCGCATGCAGGACCAGGTGGGCACGCTCGAGGCGGGCAAGCTCGCGGACCTGGTCGCGGTGAAGGGCGACCCGCTGAAGGACCTCAAGGCGCTGCGACAGGTGCGCTTCGTGATGAAGGACGGCCAGGTGGTGGTGGATGCACGGGGAGCACAGCCGGCCCCGGTGGCCGCGCCGCCGCGCTGAGACTGTCACGTGGGCGGAGGCTGGAGTAGGTACGAGGGGCCATGTCCTCCTGGTCCGCTCGACGCGTCGGTCTCACGTTGCTCCTCCTCGTTGGTGCCTCCTGCGCGCACGCGCCGCGTCCGGCGGTCACCCGTCCGCAGGACGCGCTGGTGGAGCTCTCCAGCAATGTGCAACTCGTGGATGACGGCGAGTCCGCGTCGCTGCGAGTCGCCCTCGACCAGAGCCTCATCTGGCTGCGCACGCGGCCTGCGGACCACCGCTTCGTCTACGGCCCGCGCGAGGTGACGGCGGGAGCGCTGGTGTCCGCGCTGGAGCGACTGCGAGCGCGCCTCACCGACGGCATGTCGTCCCTGGACGTGTCGAAGGCGGTGCTGGAGGACTTCGAGCTGCTGGAGTCCGCCGGAGGCGAGGACGGCACGGTGCTCTTCACGGGCTATTACGAGCCCGTGCTCGAAGGGAGCCTGACTCGGACCGACGAGTACCGCGTCCCTGTGCTGTCCGCGCCGGATGACCTCATCGAGGTGCCGCTGGAGCCCTTCGCGGAGCGCTTCGCCTCGGAGCGCGTCTTCGGGCGACTGGAGGGCAAGCGGCTTGTGCCCTACTGGAACCGCGCGGAGATTCGCGGCGGCAAGCTGAGCCCGCGCAAGCTGGAGCTGGCGTGGGTGAAGGACCCGGTGTCGCTCTTCTTCATGGAGGTGCAGGGCAGTGGCACGCTCCGACTGAGTGACGGCGGTGAGCGACGCGTGGGCTACGCCGCGTCGAATGGCAGGCCCTACCGGAGCATCGGCGCGCTGCTCATCCAGGAGGGCGTCATCCCCCGCGAGCAGATGTCCATGCAGGCGCTGCGCGCGTGGCTGGCCGCGAACCCCACCGAACAGGACCGCGTGCTGGACTACAACGAGTCGTATGTCTTCTTCCGCTTCCTGCCCGGCGCGGCGGTGGGCTCGCTGGGGCGCGAGGTGACGCCGGGGCGCTCCATCGCCACGGACGCGCGCCTGTTCCCCAAGGGCGGCCTGGCCTTCATCCACACGGACCACCCGGTGAAGATGGCGGATGGCTCCGTGCAGTGGAGGCCGCTGTCGCGCTTCGTGTTCAACCAGGACACGGGCGGGGCCATCAAGGGCGCGGGGCGAGTGGATGTCTTCTGGGGCCGAGGCCCCGAGGCGGAGCTGGCCGCCGGCATGATGAAGCAGAAGGGCCGGCTGCTCTTCCTCGTCCCCAAGCCCCGCGTCCCGGTGGCCGAAGCCGCCCGGTGACGCGAGGCCCACAAGCGTGGCTCAGCGCTGGGCCACGCCCGCCTTCTTCAGCTCTTCGTCGATGATGCGACGGAAGTGGTCCACGGGCATCGCGCCGACGACGGGGCGCCCGTTGACGAAGAACGTGGGAGTGCCTCCCGCGCCCACGCGCGTGCCCTCCTTCGAATCCTCTTCGATGCGCGCGTCGAACTTCCCGGAGTCGAGCGCCTGCTTGAAGCGCGTCACATCCAGGCCGACCTGCTTCGCGTAGCCCTCCATCGACTCCCGGTCCAACTGTCGCTGGTTGGCGAAGAGCAGGTCGTGAAACTCCCAGAACTTCCCCTGCTCATGCGCGGCGAGTGACGCGGCGGCGGCCAGCTTCGCGTGGGGATGGTTGGGCAGCGGCTGGTGCTTGAAGGCCAGGCGCAGCTTGCCCTCGTACTCCTTCTCCAGCGTCTTCAGCGTGGGCACCGCGCGGGAGCAGAAGGGGCACTCGAAGTCGGACCACGCGATGACGGTGACGGGCGCGTTGGCGGGGCCGCGCGAGGGCGCCGTGCCCACCTCCACCTGCTGTCGGGGCAGCTCCGCCGGAGCGGGGGGCGGGGGCGGGCGCTCCACGCCGCGCTCGATGGTGCGCGCGTAGACCTCCGCCTTGGGCACGCCGCCCTTCACCAGCGCCTCCGCCTTGTTCAGCTCCTCGTCCACCACCTTGCTGAAGACCTCGAACGGCTGGGCGCCGTTGATGAAGCGGCCGTTGACGAAGAAGCCCGGCGTCCCGGTGGCGCCGAGCTGCATCGCCAGCGCGTCATCCTTGCGGATGCGGTCGACCAGCTTCGGGGCCTCCAGGTCCTGCTTCCAGCGCGCGACGTCCAGCCTCAGCTCCTTCGCGTAGCGCTCCAGGTCCGAGTCGGACTGGGCCCGCGGGTTGGCGAAGAGGACGTCGTGGTACTCCCAGAACTTCCCCTGCTCTCCGGCCGCCAGGGCCGCGAGCGCGGCGGGCTTCGCGCGCGGGTGCATGTCCACCAGCGGGTGGTGCTTCATCACCACGCGCAGCTTGGCGCCATACTGCTCCTGGAGCTGCTTCACCGTGGCGTGGCCGCGAGCGCAGAAGGGGCACTCGTAGTCGGAGAACTCCACCAGCG
Organism: Myxococcus qinghaiensis; assembly: GCF_024198215.1. GTDB lineage: Bacteria > Myxococcota > Myxococcia > Myxococcales > Myxococcaceae > Myxococcus > Myxococcus qinghaiensis. Next base: position 58,096 of record NZ_JAKCFA010000034.1, on the reverse strand, counting down.
TGACGAGCGCCGTCTCCTCACCGTGGATGAACGAGCCATCCACCGGCACCTTGTAGACGACGGGAGAGATGGGCGGGCGCTGGCGCGCGGGCGGCTGGGCCGCGGCGGTGGGCGCCGGAGCCCCCTTGGCGACAGCGGCGGAGGCGGTCGCGGGCGCGGACGTGGTGCGGCCTCCCACGAAACCCAACACGAGCCCCACCACGAGGCTCACCCAGACGGACGGCTTGCTCACACACGACTCCTGGAAAGATGACCGGACGGAGTGCGGCCAGGCCTCCGAAAGTTTCAGCGTGATTTTCGGACGGCCCGGAAAGGCGAGCCGCCTGGCGCTGGCCCGCTGGCCTGCTCCTGGGGCGCTTGCCCGCCGCCGTGCCGGTTGTCCATGAGCGGGCAGGCCCCACCTTTGGGGAGACGAAGGGAGGCCGTGACACATGCGAGGGAAGGTTGCCTGGATGGCGGTCGTGGTCGCGAGCCTGTCGCTGATGCTGTGCGCGCAGGGCTGCACGGCGCAGGCCCAGTCGGAGCAGGAGGCGCCGAAAGCGGCGAAGGCACCCACACAGACGCCGACACCCGCCGAGGTGTCCGAGCTGTGGAACAGCGTGTCCGGACTGCGCGCGGAGGTGCGCCAGCTCAAGCAGGAGGTCGCGAAGCTGCGGGCGCAGGTGAACGCTCCCGCGCAACAGGCCCAGCGGGGCACGGGCGGCGCGGGGACGAACACCCAGGCTCAGCAGGAGCCGAACGGCTCGGAGGCCCCGGCGCGCGGCACGGGAGGCTCGGGCGTGGCGGGGGCGGGGACACGGCAGGTGGAGAACGACGTGCCGCCCGCGGGCACGAATGTCCCCGCGCCGACGGGGACGGCGGTGGTGATGGCCACCTTCACGGGGACGGTGCGCTCGGTGGAGCCGCCCGAGCTCGTCCTCGCGCAGGACAACGGCGAGGCGCTGACACTGGACGTGACTCCGCGCACCCGGGTGCTGAGGGATGGCAAGAGCATTGGCGTGAGGGATTTGGACCCGGGAGACAGGGTCAACGCGGTGGTGGACATGGTGGGTGAGCACGAGACGGTGGAAATCTCGGTGCTCCGGAAGGAGGACCCGAACAAGTGAGGCGTGGGAGCGGCGCGTCAGTCGCTCCCGTTCAGGTTCGTCGTCGCTCGAAGGGAGGTTCCCGTCATGACGGCCTTTGACCGATACCGCGCGTTGCTGCGCAAGTTCGAGAATGTGCGTGCGCGGCATCCAGAAGGTGGCTCACCGGAGGAGGATGCCTTGCTGGACGACCTGGATGATGTCTGGTCGGAGATGAGCGAGGGTGAGCGCGCCGCCGCATCCCCCGAGCGAGACAGGGCCCTGGGGCTCTCGGAGTCGCAGGACTCCGCGCCGCCGCCGGGATGAAGTTCACTTGAGAGGATTACTCGCGGGCCGTGGGCACGGGCGTGCCTCGCGGCCCGTGCTCGTCAGGGCGCCGCGAGACAGGCTCGACACTCCGGGGCACCTTCCGAGAGCGCAGCACCGCGAGCGTGTAGTCCACCACCGACGCGAGCGACAGCACGGCGATGAGCGCGACGAGCGGGCGCACGGCGGGGGGAAACAGCAGCACGCACAGCAGCGTCACCAGTTGCAGCGTGGTGACCACCTTGCCGAGCATCCGCGCCTTGAGCTCCGCCCGCCGCAGCTTCGGCACCAGCCGGGTGACGATGAAGCCCACCGCGGTGCCGATGTCCCGCACCAGGAGCAGCAGCACCTCCGGCAGGGCGATGAGGCCGTCCAGGTAGCAGACGAAGATGGCCGTCACCATGAAGGCGCGGTCCGCCACCGGGTCGATGAGCGCGCCCAGGCGCGTGGCCAGGCCCTTGTGTCGCGCAATCCAGCCGTCGAGGAAGTCGGTGAAGGCCGCCAGCATGACGAGCGCCGCGCGCACCCTCACGTCGGACTCGACGATGAAGGCCACCGCCATGGGCAGGCGGGACAGGGACAGGATGTTGAGCAGCACGAGGCTCGCCTGGCGGCGCATCTTCTCTTGAAGGTAGTGCTCGGCCGTCATCACGCACCTGCCGCGGGGGACGGGGTGTCGTCGAGTCGTCGGTCATCGCCGCGTCGGCAGGGCAGGCGACCATGCGCGCGCGACCTTCCCGAAACGGACTGCACGAGGGAACCTTCGGGCGGCGACAATCCTCCCATCCGGAGCGTCGCTCCCACCTGCCTGGAGTCTCCCCGTCGTGATTGCGCCCGAGTGTCCGCTCCGCCATCCGTCCTCCCCACCGCGCTGGCCTGTCCATGCCTGTCTGCTGGCGCTGCTGTGGCCGGGCGTCTCGGGCGCTGCCCCGCTGGAGATGCGCCCGCGGGCCAGGGTGCTCGCGACGGTAGCCTCACGGGCTCCCGAGCAGGCGGTGCCCGTGGAGCCGCGCGCCGCCACGCGCGAGGAGCTGGCGCGCTACGCCTGGCTGTCGAAGGGCGCCCGGGTCCGTCCGCTGGACGCCGCCATCCCCGCACCGGAGGGCTACACGCGGGTGACATTGGAGGAGGGCTCGTTCGGCGCGTGGCTTCGCGGCCTGCCGCTGCGCGCGGAAGGTACGCCCGTGCTGCACTTCCGGGGCGGAGAGGTGTTGCCCGGAGACGATGCGCGGCTGGCGGCGGTGGCGGAGCTGGATATCGGCTCCGCCAACCTGCAGCAGTGCGCGGACTCCATCATCCGGCTGCATGCGGAGTGGCAGTGGTCCAGCCAGCGGCGCGAGGACATCGCCTACCGCTTCACCAGCGGACACCTGGCCTCGTGGCCGAAGTACGCGGCGGGGGACAGGGCGAGAATCGCCGGCTCGAAGGTGACGTGGGCGCGGAGCGCGGCGGCGGACAGCTCACGCGCGGCGTTCCGTTCGTATCTGGACCTGGTCTTCACCTACGCGGGCACGTTGTCGCTGGAGGGCGCCAAGAGTCGTCCCGCGCGAGACGCCCTGCGTCCCGGGGACTTCTTCGTGCTGGGCGGCAGCCCGGGGCACACGGTGCTGGTGCTGGACCTGGCGGCCGACGCGGGGGGCCGCCGCGTGGCACTGCTGGGTCAAGGCTTCATGCCCGCCCAGGACTTCCATGTCCTCTCCTCGGGAGACACCTCCGTGGGGCCCTGGTTCCCGCTCGATTCCGACGCGGTGACGACGCCCTTCTGGAAGCCCTTCCCGTGGACGTCGCTGCGCCGCTTCCCGTGAGGCGTGCCGTCGGTCCGTCGTTCGCCCCGGGGCCCCCACCCCGACGCTCACTGACAGGTACCGACGCCTCGCTCGCCAGGGCGATGCGCGCGTCGTTGCTTCCCTACGAGTGCAGCGGCATCCGCACGCCCTGCGACGGCGGCGGCGTGGTGGTGGGCAGCGCTTCGCTGCTGGTGCCCTCGGGCTTGCGCGTGAGGTACTTCACCAGGCTGTTGTGCTTGCCCAGGTACGTGTCGAAGCGATTCACGCCGTCCTCGAGCATGCCCGCCTTGTCCAGCTCCTCGTGCATGATGGGCAGGTTGTAGAAGGGCACGGAAGGAAACGCGTGGTGCGTGAGGTGGTAGTTGCAGTTGAGCGGCGCCACGAAGAAGTTCTCCAGCAGCGTGCCCTTCACGTCGCGCGTCTCGCGCGTCTCGTCGCCCTTGATTTCGGCGTCCAGCGGGTGCTCGCCCAGCGCGCGCATCCGGAAGAAGGCCATCATCACCGTCGTCGTCGGCAGCACCCACAGGAGCAGCCAGTGCAGCCACGCGCCCGTCGTCACCAGCACGGTGATGAGCGCGGTGACGTAGAGGACGTAGCGCACGTGCTCGGCGGCGGACACCTTGGGCTTCGCGCCACCGAGGAGCCGACCCCAGTACGTCCAGGGCAGCACCACCTTGAGGTGGCTCGGCGCGTACAGGCCCAGCGCGTCGCCCAGGAACACCGCCGCCGCCTTCACCGGCGTGCGCGGGAAGTGCCAGGACGGGTCCTGCTGCATGGAGGCCCAGTACGGGTCCTTCTCCGTATTCACGTACCGGTGGTGCTCCATGTGCTGGTGCCGGTAGCCCGCCGTCGTCATGTTGAGCGGGAAGGCGCACAGGAAGTCGGCCACCACGTCGCCCACCTTCCGGTTCGACAGGAAGTGGTAGTGCGCCGCCTCGTGCATCAGCGCGAGCATCGCGTGCTGCCGCGTGGCGATGACCAGCGCGGCGATGGGCCACGCCCACCACCGGTCCACCCACACCACCGCGGTGAACGCGGCCACGATGACGAGCCACTGAGTGCCGAGCGCGCACAGCGCCCGCACATTGCTCACCCGGGACATCTCCCGGGTCATTTTTGCCAGGGCCTGCCTGTCGACGCGTCGCGCAAACTGCACATCCGCTTCGTCAACGACTTCGGCGTACATGAGGGGGCTCCTTCGTCTTTACGAGCAAGCGGGGTAATCCAGGACTCTTTCTCGCGAAAACGGCCAGTATGGCAAGAAATTTCTCTCTGTAACGTACGCACGCCCGTTTCAAACAGCCAAGTGAAGTCGGCCGAAACCCCATGGGTGTCGACACTGACTCCGACTCTGGCCGGAAGCCGGGTGCGAGTGGACCGCCTGTGGGCGGGTCGGGTCCACTGAAGTCAGGCCCCAGACATGCGAAGGGCCCTGGAGACAATGAAGGTCTCCAGGGCCCGGCTCATGACATGGATGTGGGTGCGCGGGAAGCGCCGAATGCCGCGCGCGGGCGACTAAGGCTTGGGAGTGGACGGCGTCCACTCGACCTTCAGGTGGCGCATCTGGCGCAGGACGATGCTCTGCCAGGTGCCATGGTCCTGTCCCGGCACCATGCGCGGGTCCTCCAGGGCGTCCAGGAGGACGTTGGTGGTGATTTGCGCCTGGAGCCGGGCCAGGGGCGCGCCCAGGCAGAAGTGCGTGCCACGGCCGTAGGTGAGGTGCTGGGGCGGCTTCTCGCGGTCCACGTCGAGCTTGTTGGAGTGCGGGCAGAGCGACTCGTCCCGGCTGCCGGCGGCGTACAGCATGAGGAGCCGCGAGCCGGCGGGCAGCTTGACGCCGCCGACCTCCACGTCCTCCAGGGCGGTGCGAATCATGGCGTGCTGGACGGAGTCGAAGCGGCAGCCCTCCTCGATGAACTTGGGGACGAGCTCCCGGTTGTCGCGCAGGCGCTTCCACAGGCCGTGCTCCAGCGCGAGCTTCCAGGTGTTCGCCATCATCGCCGTGGTGGACTCATGGCCGGCGGACAGGAAGGACGCGCCAATGGCCATCACCAGCTCGTGCACCGTCAGCGCCTCGCCGTCCGCCTCGACCTCGACGAGGTAGCTGGTGAGGTCCTCGCGGGGCTCCTTGCGGCGCTCCTCGATGAGCTGGACGCAGTACTTCTGGAACTCAATCACCCCGCGCGCCAGCTCCGGCTGCTTCTCCGGCGGCACGTGCTCGAAGGTGAGCTGCTGCCAGTCCGCGCTCCAGCGCTTGATCTTCCAGACGTCCTCCTGCGGCACGCCCATGACGCCGAGGATGACGTGGGCGGGCAGCGGGTACGCCAACTGCTCCACCAAGTCCGCGTGGCCGTCCTGGGCGAAGCGGCCCACCATCTCTCGCGCCAGCTTCTCGATGAAGGGCGCCATGCCGGCGATGCGCTGCGCGGTGAAGCCCCGGTTCATCAGCCTGCGCAGCCGGGTGTGGTCCGGCGGGTCCATGCCCAACAGCACGTGGGCCAGCGGAAAGCCCTGCCCGAGGATGGCCTTCGCCTCGTCCGTCAGCGTCGTCCCGCTGAACAGCATGTCCCGGTTGGAGAAGCGCGCCGTGTCCTTGAGCACCTGGAGGATGTCGTCGTTGCGGCTCACCAGCCACATGCCCAGCATCGGGTTGAAGCTGACCGGCTCCTCCTTGCGCAGCTTCTCGAAGAAGGGGTGAGGGTTGTCGACGTGGGGGCCCGCGAAGGGGTTGTACTGCGCGCCCAGGTGAGGGCAGCGCGGCGCCGCGGGGGCATGGGCCGGAACACCGGTCTCTTCCTGCTTCTGAACCGTTACGGGCATGGAGTCACTCGGCAGTTCGAGCGCGGGCCCCCCCAGCTCACTGCTCGGACAAGGGTTGGTTGAGGCATGGGGCACAGCCGGTTCCGGAGCCCGACTGGATAAACCGGGCGCGATGGGGGCTCCAGAATGACCGCCTATACATCAATTTCCAGTTATCGCGCCAGTGGAGTGCGATTTTTTCAGTGAAACTGGCCTTGTGCGTCACTGGAGCGGCTCGGCCCTGGTGGGACGGACGTGATTCCAGGGGGTTGGCCGGAGGCGGAAAAAGTCTCATCGGCTCGGACTGTGGGAACTCCGGCGGGCACCTGGTGTGCGGGGAGCGCCTTGGAAGGGCTCAACCCGGTTACACACGGGGGGCGGCGGGGCCCCTGGGAGGGGCCACCGCGACGGTTGAAGCGTGGGGCCGCTCAGCCGCTCTTGCGGACGTTGGCGCGGCGCTGCTGCTCCACCCAGGCGTGGGCTTCCGCCATCGTCTTGACGAACTCCGTCTTGAACTCGGACTTGCCCGTCAGGAACATGCCCAGCGAGATGACCTTGCCGAAGGTCTGCTGGACCATGTCCGCGCCGACGTAGACGCAGCCCTTGAACCACTCCGCCTTGCTGTTGTCGGACAGGTACCGGCGCGCTTCCGCCTGGAGCTGCGAGTTGCCGATATCGGCAATCATGTAATAGCCGCCGCTCTTGGCGACCTCGCCGTAGATTTCAACGGCCCGCTTCATGTCCTCCAGGTTCAGCATGCCGCTGAACACGGCGACGACCAGGTCCGGGGCCTCGTGGCGAATCTGGTGGGCACCGAACTTCCATTCCTGTTGCTGCATGGGCGCTCCCTTGGGCTGACGGCGCGAGCATACCGCCCAGGGCCACCGGGAGCGAGAATCCAGTCTTCCCTCCCAAACCAGGACTTTCAGACGGGGTCCGGGTCTGGAAGGAGACAGAGGGGATCGGACTTCACACGGCGGTGGGACGCGTCTCAGCCGGCCTTGCGCTGGGAGCGGGCGCGGTTCTGGAGGACCCAGGCGCGGGCGTCGTCGAGCGTCTTGACGAAGGTGGTCTCGAAGCTGGACTTGCCGGTGAAGAGCATGGCGAGGGAGATGGCCTTGCCGAAGGTCTGCTGGACGATGTCGGCGCCGACGTAGACGCAGCCCTTGAACCACTCGGAGCGGTTGTTCTCGGAGAGGTAGCGGCGGCCGGCGGCCTCAATCTGGGAGCGGCCGATTTCCGCGAGGATGTAGTAGGGGCCGATGTGCTCGTAGACCTCCTTGTAGATTTCGGAGGTGCGCTTCACGTCGTCCATGGTGATGGGACCCTCGAAGGTCGCCACCGCGATGTCTGGCGGCTCGATGCGAACCCGATGCGCGCCGTACTTCCACTCCCGAGCCTTCTCCGCCATTGCATCCCCCACCCAGAGGTCCTGCTGCCGCTCTGTCGGAAGGATAACGCCCGTTCCCGGGGTGAAGGCAAACGGACGTCCTGGGTTTGGTCCCCGGAGTTCCAGAGGGACGTTTTTCTCCAGATGGGCCCGAATTGCCCGGTGTGGCCCACGCCGCGAGGAGAAACAGGGTGTTGGGGTGAGAACCGTGGGCGTGGGCGCGGGTTGACGGTGGGGTGGGGGGCTGGAGACTGCCGGCACCCATGGTCCGCTCGTTCTTCGTCGTGCTCGTGTTGGGTGTCTCGGTGCTGTCGGCGGGGTGCCGGCGGGGCGGCGGCTCGGGCTCGGAGGATGGGCGTGACGGGGCGGGGTCCACACGGCTGGTGCTGAAGTATCAGCCGCTGTGGGGGCCGCCGGAGCCCTTCCGGGAGCTGTTGGCGGGCTTCGAGCGGGACAACCCCGGGGTGACGCTCGTCACCGAGGCGCTGCCGAACTCGTCGGACCTGGCGCACCAGTTCTTCCTCACGTCGTTGGAGGGTGGGGCGAAGGACTTCGACGTGCTGGTGGCGGACGTGGTGTGGGTGCCGGAGTTCGCGCGGGCGGGGTGGATAGCGGACCTGTCGGCGGAGTTCCCTCCGGAGCGGCTGCGCGAGGAGTTCCTGCCGGGGCCGGTGGAGGCCGTCGTCGTGGAGGGGCGGACGTACGCGGTGCCCTGGTACCTGGACGTGGGCGTCTTGTACTACCGCACGGACCTGGTGCCCCGGGCGCCGCGCACGTACGCGGAGCTGGAGCGCTTCGCGTTGGACGCGAAGGCGAAGGTGCCGGGCATCCAGGGCTATGTGTGGCAGGGCCGCCAGTACGAGGGCTTGAGCTGCAATGTCTTTGAAGCGCTGTGGGGGCACGGCGGACACGCGATGGGGGAGAACGGGCGCGTGTTGCTGGAGACGGAGGCCGGGCGCGAGGCGCTCGCGTATCTGCGCGGGTTGCTGGTGAGCGGGGTGTCGCCGGAGACGGTGATGGGCTTTGGCGAGGAGGAGGCGCGGCGCATCTTCCAGGAGGGGCGCGCGGTGTTCATGCGCAACTGGCCGTATGCGTGGAGCGAGGCGCAGAAGGAGGGCTCGCCCATTCGCGGCAAGGTGGGGATGGCGCCGCTGCCCACGGTGAGTGGCGAGCCGGGCTTTGGGACGCTGGGCGGATATCAGCTCGCCGTGAATGCGCATGTGTCGCCGGAGCGGCGGAAGCTGGCGGCGAAGCTCATCTCGCATCTGACGTCGCCGGAGGCGAACCTGGTGCTGGCGGTGCACTACGCGCGCAATCCGCCCAGGGCGGCGGTGTATGACGATGCGAGGTTGAAGGAGAGCTCGCCGTTCATCGCGGGCCTGCGGGAGATGGCGGAGCGCGCGAAGCCCAGGCCGGTGACGCCGTACTACAACCTGATTTCAGATGTGTTGCAGAGCGAGTTCTCCGCGGCGGTGGCGGGCCTGCGCTCGCCCGAGGAGTCGCTCAAGCGCGCGCAGAAGCAGGTGGACCATTTGATGGGGGAGGGGCGATGACGGTGGGTCCGGGGCGTGCGCGAGGCTCGCTGGAGCGGGAGCGCAGACAGGCGTACTGGCTGGTGGCGCCCGCGGTGCTGGTGCTCGCGGCGGTGGCGCTGTATCCGATTCTCGCGGCGGTGTGGCTGAGCCTGCACCGCTTCATCCTCGTCTTCGGTGAGCGGCGCTTCGTGGGGTTGGGGAACTACGCGTACCTGCTCGGGGACGCGCGGTTCTGGTCGGCGCTGGGGAACACCGCGTACTTCACGGTGGTGGCGGTGGGGGTGGAGCTGTTGCTCGCGGTGCCGTTGGCGCTGTTGTTACAGCGCGCGTTTCCGGGGCGAGGGTTGTTGCGCGCGGCGGTGCTGGTGCCGTGGGCGATTCCCACCGTGGTGAGCGCGAGGCTGTGGGCGTGGATGTTCAATCCGGACTATGGGCTCATCAATCGGTTGCTCCTGGGGAGTGACATCAACTGGCTGGGTGCGCCCGGGTATGCGTTGCACGCGGCCATCCTGGTGGACGTGTGGAAGACGACGCCCTTCGTGGCGCTGCTGGTGCTGGCGGGGCTGCAAGGCATTCCGGAGGACCTCTACAAGGCGGCGCGAGTGGATGGCGCGTCACCGTGGCGGACGTTCCGCTCCATCACCTTGCCGTTGCTGAAGCCGGCGTTGCTGCTGGCGGTGTTGTTCCGCTCGTTGGATGCGTTCCGGGTGTTCGACGCCATCTACGTGCTGACGGAGGGAGGGCCGGCGAACACGACGGAGACGCTGAGCATCTACGCGTACAAGACGCTGATGCGCTCGGGGGACTTCGGGTACGGGAGCACGCTGTCGGTGGCGACGTTCCTGTGCGTCGTCGTGCTGGCGGCGGTGTGGCTGCGCTTGCTGGGGCGGCAGGAGGAGGCGCGATGAGACAGCGCGCGGGCTTGGGGACGGCGCTGGCGGTGGTGGCGTTCCTCACGTTCTTCCTGGGGCCGTTCTTCTGGCAGGTGCTGACGAGCCTGTGGCCGGATGGCGAGCTGACCCGTTCGTGGCCTTCGCACCTGACGTTGGAGAGCTACGTGAGTGTGCTGTGGGGGCGGCCGTTCCTGCGGGTGGTGTTGAACTCGCTGGTGGTGGCGGCGCTGACGACGGTGTTCTGTCTGGTGATTGGCTCGGCGGCGGCGTTCGCGCTGGCGAAGCTGGAGTTTCGAGGCAAGGGCCTGCTGTTGAGCGCGGCGCTGGCGGTGAGCATGTTTCCGCCGATTGCGACGGTGAGCCCGCTGTATCTCATCCTGCGGGCGGTGGGGCTGCGGGACAGTCTGGTGGGACTGGCGTTGCCCTATGCGACGTTCGCGATGCCGTTGACGCTGTGGGTGCTGACGTCGTTCTTCCGGCAGCTCCCGGACGAGCTGTATCGGGCGGCGCGGGTGGATGGCTGCACGCCGTTCCAGGCGTTCCGCCGCGTGTTGTTGCCCCTGGCGGCGCCGGGCCTGGCGACGACGGCGATCCTGGTCTTCATCTTCGCGTGGAACGAGTTCCTGTTCGCGCTGACGTTCTTGACGACGCCGGAGAAGCGCACGGTGCCGGTGGCCATCAGCCTGTTCGCCAGCGAGTACCGTGAACCGTGGGGGGAGATTGCCGCCGCCTCCGTGGTGGCCACGCTGCCTCTGGTGGTGCTCACCGTGTTGTTCCAGCGGAGGATTGTGTCGGGACTCACGGCGGGGGCGGTGAAGGAGTAGGCGGGGTGTGGCTCCTTCGCGCGGTGGCGGAGGCAGCCCTGTCACTGGGAGCCGAACTGGGACGTGCTTTCCATGGCGAGCTGCGGGGAATCGCGCATGTGCGTCGGTTGGTGAAGGCGCGCAAGGATGAGGCCCTGCGCAAGCGCCAGTCACGGCGTCGAGGTTTCCTCGAACGCTGGAACTCAAGGAGGTAGGCGGTTGCCGTCGCGGAAGAGTGGGGCGCCCATGCTGGCATTGGCGGACTCCTTGCAACCAGTCGATGACCGAGGCCGAGGAGCCACATCCATGGGCAGATACGCATACCGGGTCGCGCTGGGCTTCATGATGTTCCCTGGCCTGTGCCGGGCGGAGGTGCTGGACAAACAGCAGGCTCCCTGGGCGCCCGCTCCAGTTCTGGCGACCCTCGCTGTGTGCATGCTCTGTGCCCTGCTCGTGCTGTGGCGCCGAGGCGGGCTGTGGCGCGTTGCCTGCGCGCTCTCGGTTCTCTGGGCCGTCGTCTGGTTTCAGAACGACTTCTTCAGCGCGGACGTCGGCCCCGTCCTCCAGGCCGAGCTCTCTTCATCCGAAGCACGGACGTACCTGGGCCTCTTGCTTGCCGAGGCCCTGCTTCCCGCTGTCGTGACGCTGGGTGGGCTCTTGCGAGGGCGCCTGCTCCCGCTGAGCGCTTGAAGTCTGGAACCTCGTCGGGCCCTCAGTGACGACTTGTCGGGAGGCCAATGGCCTCGCGAACTGCTCGGAGGGCCGCATCTGGGGAGGTGAAGGCAAGGGTGATGAGTCGCGCCAGTTCCGATTCGTCCATGGCCGCGAGGCGCTGTTCCTCCTCGGGGGACACCGTGAGCTCTCGGGTTCGCGCGAAGGTGACGAGGGTCTGGGCACAAACGCGACTCCGCTCCAGTGCGCGCAGTTCTTCCCAGAAGGGTGAGTCGATCATGATGTTCCTCAAGGACTGGCTGAGCCGCTCGCTTCCGAAGCGGCGTGACGTAAGGGTACCCAGGACGATGAGCAAATCCAGTCTCTCTTGCGACGAGAGGTCCTTGGCTTGTCGCAAGCGTTCTTCGGCCCAGGTCGCGCGCTCGGGCCCCGCTCGTGCATCCAAAACCGAGAGCGGCACGAGTCCGGTGGCCGCCTGGAGGGCCGGCTGGGAGAAATCCACCTCCCAAAGCCTGACAACCAAGAAATCAAAGGCAAGCACCTGGCGGCCTCGACAGTGGACAAGGTAGGGCGGACGAACACCTTCTGCTTCCGGGACGACCAGGAGGACCACGGGCAACACCGGCAGTCCTTCACGCAGATGGATGCGCACCGTGTAATCCAGGAACCTCCGGACGAAGTCGGGGTCGGCCTGCGCCTGAATCTCCAGCTCCACGGCGAAGCGCTCCGTGGGGGCCTCCACGACCAGGATGGCGTCCGCGCGGCGCTCAGACTGAGGAAGGCTGGTGTCGGCGGCGTGCACGAAGGTCGGTGCGTCAGCGCCAAAGAGGAGCAGGAGCAGATGTTCCGGATGGTTCTGCACCAGGCGACGAAGCACGAGGTCGAAGTAGGGTCCCATGGTCTACTTGAAAGGTAGTGCATGGTTCTGACATCCACGAGGTAGGGTCTTCGACGCGAGAACCGCTCCGTGTCATCAATCCAGAAGAGACTCCTTCCAGAATGCAGGGCTCGTGCGACAGGAGGCCGACAGGATGCAATGCGCGCCCCGGCCACCCAGATGGGCGGCCGGGCCCTCCGCCCGCGACTACCGCGCGTCCAGCGCTCCGGCCCAGATGTCCTTCACGCCGCCGATATGGTCGAACGCGCAGTGCGCGGCTCCCGCGATGACGTTCTCCTCCAGCGGCACCGAGAACCCTCGGTACGCCGTCACACTGGCCCGGATGTCCGTGAGGTACTCATCCTGGTCGCCGTACGAATAGAACAGCTTCGTGGGTCCTCTCAGCTCGGGCCGCGTGCTGTCCCAGTCCAGCGAGCCGCTCCACGGCGCCTCTCCACCGCACCCCAATGCATAGACACCGCGATAGCGATTGCCATACTTCGGCAGGAAGCTCGCCGTGAGGAGCACCGCGCCACCCGAGGACCCGCCGAACAGGATGGGCTCGTTGTTGAGGTCCCAGCGCTTGCGCAACGTATCGATGACCTCCGCCAGCGCCCGCGCGTTGTCCCCCGAGATATCCCGGTCCGCCTCCGTCGCCGTGTCCGTGCACGTCGTCAACGTGGGCTTCGTCCACCACGCACACTTGTTCGGCGCGAGCGCTGACACATAGAGCGTGTCGTGCTCGAACGCCCACGGAGACTGCAGGCGCGGCGCCGTGTTCCCCGTGTGCGCCCGCGCCCCATCCCCATGCAGGTAGATGGCCAGGTTCAACGGCACGGCGACGATGCCCGTGCGAGGCTCGACAATCTTCAACTCGACGCCCGCCACCTGCGCGACGCAGAACGTATAGGTCTGGTTGTCGGACACCACCGTGCCCGTGCTGTCACATGGCAGCTTCCCCGTCCCGTGCGAGCTGCCCGCATCCGGGAAGGGCTCCGTCCCCGCGTCCGAGCCCGCATCCACCCCGGCATCCGAACCCCCATCCGTGCCGTCGGGAGTGCCCGCGTCCGCGCCTCCATCCGTCGCCGGCGGTACCGGGTCCGGGTCATCCGAGCAGGCAGCGAGGGACAGCGTGAGCAGGGCGGCGACGAGGAAACGATGCATGGGGTGTCTCGGGCGAAGAATGAACAAGGACCCCAAACTACCGCGTCCCCGATGCCCCGGGCCGCTGTTCACCACCCCACGTTCCGCACAGCGAAAGTGACGACCTGGTGGGTTCCGGTGAGGCTCCCAGAATTCTGGTGAGGCCATCCTGCGAGCTCCCCACCCGGATGCGGTGCGGGCAAGACAGGCTTCACCCGGCGTGGCTGCAAGCAGTTGCGCCGGGTCCATGCCTGTCCTTGGCACCCAACCAGGCAAGGCTGTCGGTCCCAAGCGCCTGTTTCCAGATAGCACCCATTCGGCAACTATTCGTAGATCCACGGAAGCCGGGACGTAACCCTAGGCCCGCCTTCTCGATAATAGGGTGTCAGTTCTGACGAAAAGGGGATTGTTCCATGGGCGGTCTGTCACCCACGGGTGGTGGTTCAGGAGCTTCAGGCGCGGCAGCAGCAGCGGAAGCAGCACGTCGCGCCGAGGAAGCTCGCCAGCGAGCGGAAGCAGCGCGCAAGGCCGCGGAGGCCGCACGCAAGGCCGCGGAGGCCGCACGCAAGGCCGCTGAAGCCGCTCGTCAGGCCGCGGAGGCCGCGAAGCGACAGCAAGCCGCCGCGCAGAAGGCCGCCGCCGACGCCCAGAAGAACGCGCAGAAGCCCGGCCAGAAGCCCGAGGAGGCGCAGCGGACGAAGACGGAGGCCGCCAACGCGGAGAAGGCGAAGCAGGCCGCCGCGCAGAAGTCCGCCGCCGCGGAGAAGCAGCTCCAGGCCGCCGAGGAGAAGGTCGCCCTCACCGCGAAGAAGGCCGAAGAGGCCATGGGCAAGGCGAACACCGCCGCCACCGAGGAGAAGAAGCCTCAGCCCTACACGCAGAAGGACATCGACAGCGTCAAGCCGAAGAAGAACGAGCTGGTCTCCGCCTTCGAGGGCACCAGCCGCAAGGCGGAGCTGGAGAAGCTGCTCGGCACCACCGCGCCGCCGAAGGCCGAGGCCCCCGCGCAGCAGCCCGTCGCGGGCGAGAGGCCTCCCGAGGCGCTCGACGCGGTGGACGCCAAGGACGTGCAGGACGCGACGAAGCTGAAGGACGGCCAGAAGTTCAAGGACCCGTCCTCCGGCGCGACGTACGACGTGAAGAAGAACGCCCTCACCGGCGAGACGCAGCTCTCCGACGCGAAGAGCGGCAACACCGTCACCATCAAGCCGGACGGCAGCTACACGTCCACGGTGACGGCGAAGGAGTCACCGAAGGAAGGTGGAACGCGCGAGACGACGTGGACGAAGTCCGCGGACGCGAAGGGGAAGACGACCAGCCTCGAGTCGCGCAAGAGCCAGACGACGCAGAGCCCGGAGACGGGCCTCACCACCTCCACGTCCACCACGAAGTACAACCCCGCTACGTCAGTACCCCAGTCGCGCTCCGATGAAGTGCGGATGGAGAAGGCCTCGGCGGCGCTGGTGGGACGGCCCGGCACGCCCCAGGGCCCGACGACGGTGACGACGGACACGGAGTTCAACGCGCAGGGCCTGCCCGCCAAGCAGGTGAAGAAGACGGAGATTCACACGCCGGGCTTCGACGCCAACGCCATCAGCGACTTCGAGGCGAAGCAGGGCAAGGCCCTGAACGACGCCTCCAAGGGCGAAGACCACCACGACACGAACCGGGACCCCACCTCCCTCAAGCCCGGCGAGTCCAGCCTCACGACGACGGAGGAGATTCGCTTCAACGCGAAGGGCGAGCCCGCGACCTCCACCCAGAAGACGGAGTCGGTGTCCACGCAGCCGCTCGCGTCGGACAAGAACGGCAACGGCGTGCAGGTGGCGCGCAGCCAGCAGGAAGTCACGTACGGGCCCAAGGACGCCGCGTCCACGGACTCGCTGCCCGCGCTCACCCGACAGGCGCAGGGCAACATCACCAGCAACACCACCGTGACGGGGTATGACCCGGACGGCAGCCGCTTCGACGAGGGCTACGCGAACCGGACGCAGACGGTGTCGAAGTCCTCCGGCACGGTGGGCCCCGACGGCCAGCTTCAGATGAAGCACGAGCCCACGGAGGTGAAGAGCCTCCAGGAGGCGGACGACAACCGGTGGAAGTACGACCACGTCGAGTTCGAGACGGGCGCTGACGGCAAGGTGGCGTCGGGCGCGAAGCCCAAGGAGCTCGACAAGGAGCGCCAGCTCCCCTGGTACCAGGACGCGAAGGACTTCGTCACCGAGGGCCTGAGTGACCTGGCGGGCATCGCGGGCGACTTCGCCAAGGACGCGCTGGGCTTCGCCAAGGACGTGGTGCTCAAGCCGATTGATTACGTCATCGACCAGGTGACCGCGCCCATCGAAGACGCGGTGGCGGACGAAATCAAGAAGCTCAACAGCGCGGGCGACACGCTGACGTTGAGCGGCAACCTGGACGTCAAGGTCGGCCTCAAGGCGGGCATCGAGGGCGAGGTCGAGGTCGAGAAGACCGCCGACGGCAAGTACCAGCTCTCCGCCGAAGTGACGGGTGACGTGGGCGTGGGCCTGGTGGGCTCGGCGTCCGTGTCGGCCGGTGGCCGCATGGAGATGACGTTCGATACGCCGGAGGAGGCGGCCAAGGCGGCCGTCATCCTGGGCAAGGGCCCCGCGGCGCTGGCGTCCGGAGGCGAGGACCACAAGTTCCTCCTCGACCACCTGTCGGCCATGGAGGTGAACATCGGCGCGGAGGCGGAGGCCGGCCTCGGCGGGAAGTTCGGCCCGGCCAGCGCGGAGCTGTCCGCGAGCATCGGCGCGACGACGAGCTTCCGGGTGGAGTTCGAGAAGGGCAAGCCCACCAACCTGGTGCGCTCGCTCGAAATCGAGGGCTCCGGCGCGGCGAGCATCGCCGGCGGACTCAAGGGCGCGGCGGGCCTCAACCTCGGCGGAGAAATCACCGGCTCCGTGAGCCTGGAGACCAGCATCCCGCTGGACGCGAGCAAGCTGGACGCCAAGGACGTGCTGGCGTTCCTGGCGAGCCCGGGCACCGCCCCGTTCGCGGGGCCCGCGGAGACGAGCATCTCCGTGGAGGGCTCGGTGGACGCGGGGCCGAAGGGACAGTTCTTCACCGCGGAGATCAGCGGGCTGAAGGGTGAGCAGCTCCAACAGGTGACGAAGAACCTGATGGACGGGAAGTTCGACACCGCCTTCGAAGGCGTGGACGTGGATGCGCGGTTCACCACCGGCTCGTTCACGGACCGCGAGCTGGGCGTGGGCGCGAAGCTGGGCGTCGTCGACTTCGAGCTCAACGGGCGGCACCGCGACGTCACGGCCGAGGGCGGCAATGGCGGCGCCGGCACCACCGTCAGCCTCGGCGGACGCCGACGCCACGGCAGCGACGGGTCGAATGGCAGCAACGGCTCGAACGGTACCAATGGCTCGAACGGCACCAACGGTACGAACGGCACCAACGGTACGAACGGCACCAACGGTACGAACAAGCCGAAGCCGGGCACCACGACGACGAGCCCCGGTACCGATACTCGCACGGGCGCTCCGACGGGTGGACCCGAGCAGACCGGGCGTCCTCCCCAGAACCGGGTGGAAAACAGGCCCACGACTCCGACCGAGTACCGGGTGAACCCGGCGACGGGACAGCTCATCCCCCTGCCTCCGACTGCGGCTCCCACGCGGCCCGAGGTGGGCACCGACAACACAGGACGTCCTCCCGTGCCCGTGGTGCGCAACCCGGAGCTCCAGGGCCGCACGACGCAGGTGCGCTACGACAACGGCAAGGTGCACATCGAGGCGGGCCCGGACGCGACGAAGGAGGACATCCAGGCGCACATGGAGACGGCGCGCGTCCTCCAGCGCTACGAGGGCACCATGGGCAAGGTGCGCCAGCTCATCGACAAGGTGAAGCAGGCCATCACCGGCATGCCCGGCTACGGCACGCAGGGCTTCGAGTCCAACCTGGAGGTGCAGAAGCTCTCCGGCATCCTCAAGAACCTGGAGGCCGCGCAGGCCAGCCTCAACGAGGCGGTCTCCGGCGCGGCGGGCAGGACGACGCCCGCGACGGCCGAACAGCTCAAGGACCTGGAGGCGCGCATCGCCAGCGTCGAGCGCCAGCTCACGCAGCACGCGGGGCAGGTGGACTCGGTCGACAAGGGCCGTGGCTTCGTGGCCATGCTGGATGACGTCTCGCGCCTGAACGCGACGACCACGGGCATGCAGGACGCGCGTGAGCACCTGGCGAGCACGAACTTCCAGGACCGCGCCAACGTCAATCAGGCGGCGCCGGTCAACCTGACCAACGGCAAGAAGGTGGACCCGACCACCGCCGTGGTCGCGCTGCAGGCGATGCCAGGGACGCCGCCCCTCGACAACAAGACCAAGGTCGAGGTGCTCAACGCCGACGGCACCCCGCTGGGGAAGATCAAATACAATCCGAAGGACGGCTTCCTGCTGCCGTCGGAGCCGCAGCCCGCGCCTCGGGTCCGCGTCACGACGAGCGACGGCAAGAGCTTCGAGTGGACGCCCGGAGAGGAGCCGCCTCCCGGCTACCGGCTCGACATCCGGTCCTCGAGGCCCTTCCGAGAGAACGGGTTCTCGGGCGGCCACACCCGCGAGGCCTGGAACGAGACGCTCGCCACGTACGGCGACAGGATGACGCCCTCTCCGGAGCGCAGGCTCGGCTTCCGTCTGCCGGGTGAGACGAGCGACATCGACGTCAGCGTCATCAACTACCAGTACGACGGCCAGGACGTCGCGGTGCCGAAGACCATCTTCGAGGGGCCCGGGTCGGAAGCGCTCGCCCGCTTCGAGCAGGACCTCTACCAGCACGCGTCGGATGCCCTGAAGACCGCCGGTCCCAATGACCGCTTGATTCCCGTGGATGTGCCCGTCGTGGATGCGTCGGGCAATCCCACCACGGTCAAGGTGATTGTCGCGCGCGACCCGGACCCCTCGGGCGCGGGCATCGGGAAGATCAAGAGCTGGTGGGTGTCCGAGGACAACCTCAACAACCCCCAGCTCGCGCGTTGAGGTGAGGCCAACCCATGCTAGCTAGAGCCGACATGCGCACCGTTCGCCCAGCAGGAACGATTCTCGACGTCAGTGAGGACCCGAAGAAGGTCATCAGTGATTTCCTCGGCTATGCGCTCTCCTTCGGGAAAATCACCGGGCGCTCACCCGCGGAGACGCTCGCCGAGCGGTTCTCTCCGCAGGGCAAGGGGATGACCGTCCCGGATGTCTTCCTGGCCTACCGTGCGGAGGGACCGGATGACCTTCCTCCCGAGTTCACCGAGGCGGGCCCGCCGGACCTGAAGGGCAAGGAGACGTGGGTGCTCACCCGCCTGAACTTCGGTCGGCTGTCCGCCTCCGAGCTCGTGGAGGGGCCGGAGCTGCGGCACCTGCTTCAAGAGGCGCTCAAGCAGAACTCGCAGAGCGCCGCATCGTAAGCGGCGCCCCGGCGCGCTGAGCAGGTCCTCCCGGGACTCGAGCCCGGGGGGACTTCGCGTCGACCGGGCTCACGTCCCGCTCGCCGCGACCTCGCTCCACAAGCTTGCCCCTTCGAGCACCGTGTTCAGCGGTGCTCGCTTCACCGCCACGTGCAGCAGCACCGCGGCGAGCTGGTCCAGGTGGATGGGGCGCAGTCCGCCCAGCAGCGGCAGCTTGGAGAGCGTGCGCAGCAGCGCGGGCGGGTGGTGATACTCGCCCTCGAACGCGGGCGGGCGCACCACCGTCCAGGGGATGCCGCTCTCGCGCACCAGCCGCTCCGCCTCCGCCTTCGCCTTCAAGTACGCCCCCACGGGCCGGCCCGCGCCCACCGAGCTGAGCAGCACCAGGTGGTCCACCCCCACCTGCTTCGCCGCCTCCACGAGCTGCCGCGTGGTGCCGATGTCGCTCGTCTCGTAGGTGTCTCCCGATGCGAAGCGCTTGCGCATCGTCCCGATGAGCTGGAGCACCGTGGTGCTGCCCTTCATGGCCTCCGCCAGGGACTCGCCGCGCGCCAGCTCGACGACGGCCTTGCGAGGCCAGCTCTTCGCGGGCTCGGTGTCCGCGCTCTTGGGGCGCACGTGCGCAATCAACGGCACGTCGCGCGCCAGGGCCTGCTTCACCACGTTGCGCCCCGTGGCGCCCGTGGCTCCGGCGACGAAGAGAAGGCGGGACGGCTGCGTCATGGCGGCGGCTCCAGCGTTGGGAAGAGAGGGCCCTCTTCAGCACACTGGCGGGTGGCTGCCCAGTCCGCCCGTCGAACTCAGCGCCGCGCCTGTCCGGTGTCGCCCACCTCGCGCGCGTGCGACAGGTCCTCCAGGAAGAAGGCCTCCATCTGCTTCGCCGCGTTGATATCCTCCAGCACCAGCGAGCCCTCCTCCAGCACGTTGAAGGACAGCGGGTCGTAGTTGATGGAGCCCACCAGGACGAGCCGGTCATCCACGAGCATCGTCTTCGCGTGCATCATCGACGGCTGGTACTCCCACACGCGCACGCCCGCCTCCAGCAGCGCCGCATACGACGCCCGCTGCGCCACGGTGATGATGCCCTGGTCGTTGAGGTCCCCCGGCGCCAGCACGCGCACGTCCACGCCCGCGCGCGCCCGCTCCTGCAGCAGCTCCGACAAGGGCCCGTTCGGCGTGAAGTACGACTGGGCAATCCACAGCCGCTTCGTCGCCGCGCGCACCATCAGCTGCGTCAGCCGCTCCGCGCGCGTCACCTCCGGGTTCGCCGTGCTGCCCACGAAGGCCGCCCAGCCCGCGCCCGCGTCGTCCAGCCCGGGCACCGGCTGCGCGAGCGTCGGGAAGTCGCTCACCGGCAGCAGCTCCCCCGTCGTCTCCTGCCAGTTCTCCGCGAACGCCTGCTGCATCTGCTCCACCACCGGGCCCACCACGCGCGCGTTCGTGTCGCGCCACTCCTCCTCGCGCAGGCCCTCGCCCAGCCACTCGTCCTGAATGGCCAGTCCTCCGGTGACGCCCACGCGTCCATCCACGACGAGCAGCTTGCGGTGGTTGCGCGCCAGGTTCTCGTCCGCGGGCAGCGGCCGGAACAGGTGCGCCCGGCAGCCCGCGGCCTCCAGGCGAGGCTTCACGCTCGTCTCGAAGCCCGCGCTGCCCAGCGGGTCCACCAGCACGCGACACGCCACCCCCGCGCGCGCCCGCTCGGCCATGGCCTCCACCAGCCGGTCCGATGCGCGTCCCGGTCGCCAGATGAACATGACCAGGTGCACGGAGGAGCGCGCGCGGCCAATCTCCTCCACCATGACGTCGAAGACGGCGCCGTTGTTGGCCCACGTCAGCCGGTTGCCCGGCGCCATGCGCACGCCCACCGTCTGATACAGCGCCACCGCGAAGTCCGGCCCGTGCGAGCCCACCTCACCCGTGAGCTGGAACGGCTTCGACCGCTCCTTCGTGCACGCGACGGGACAGCCCGTCAGCACCGACGCCGCCACCATCAAGGCCACCCACCCGCGCATGCGCCTTCGAGATAGGCACGCGCACCCCCTGGGTCATCCCGGAGGACGAGACAGATGTTCACCGGTGGATGTTTCAATCCGCCGCGAATTCGTCAACCTGCCGGATGCGGAGCGCGCTGTCCTGTGCGTAGCATCCGCCCGCCTTGGACACCCGCGAGCCTCTCGTCTTCCCCCAGAGCTTTGAAGGCCTCATCCGCGCGCTGGGAGACCAGCTCGATGAGCGCTGTGTCGGCCGGCTCAAGCAGGTGGGCATCGACACGAAGGGGCGCCTGGCGCCCGCGTACCCGCTGGACGTGTGGCTGGGCGCGCTGAAGGTGGCCGCCGACACGCTGGCGCCGCAGATGCCGCTGGAGGAGGGCGCCGTCGTCGTGGGCCGCCGCTTCGTGGAGGGCTTCGGCTCCACGCTCATCGGCAGCGCGCTGCTCACCACCGTGCGCCTGTTGGGACCTGAACGGATGCTGGCGCGCATGACGCGCAACCTGCGCACGGGCACCAACTACCTGGAGGCCACGCTGGAGCCTCGGGGGCCCGGGCACTACGCGCTCACCTGCCGGCCCGTCGTGGTGGCGGGCTTCTACGTGGGACTGTTCCTCGCGGGACTGGAGGCGAGCGGCGCTCGTCACCCCTCCGTGCAGGTGGTCCGTCGGCAGGGCGAGGAAGCGGTGTACGACATCGCCTGGAGCTGACCACGGGCCGCCCGGCCGTGGTAGTCAGCGGGCGTCCATGTCCACGCCCTCGTCGTCCTCGCCCTCCGCTCAGTTCTCCGACACCCAGACCCAGCTGTCCGCCACGCTGCGGGCCCTGGCCGCGCGGCTGCCCGAGTCGCTCACCGTGCGCGAGCTGATGCAGGCGTGTGGAGAACAGGGCCTGCTGCTCTTCTGCTGCATCCTCACCTTCCCCTTCCTCCTGCCGGTGTCCGTGCCCGGCGTCTCCACCGTGTTCGGCGCGCTCATCGTCCTCATCGGCGTGGGTGTGACGTTCAACCGCGTGCCGTGGCTGCCTCGCAAGCTCTTGGAGAAGAAGCTGGCACGCGCGTCGCTCCAGCCCGCGCTGGAGAAGGGCGCGGACGTCTTCACCAAGGTGGACCGCCTGAGCAAGCCGCGGCTGCTCGTGCTCACCCACGGCGCCAGCACCAACCGCTTCAACGGCTTCATGCTGTTCGTCGCAGGCGTGCTGCTGATGGCGCCGTTCGGCCTGATTCCGTTCAGCAATACCCTGCCCGCGCTGGCCGCGCTGTTCTTCGCCATCGGCATTCTCCAGCGGGACGGTTACGCCATCCTGGCGGGCCACGGCATGACGCTGGGCACCATCGGCTACTTCGGCGCGCTCATCTTCGGCGCCGTCCAGGGAGGCCGGGGACTGGCGAGCCTCATCGGCCGCTGAACATTCCAGCAGGCGGGCCCTCCTACCCTGGAGGGTGGTGGGAAGGTCGTCTCGTGCCGGGTGTGTAACACCCCGTGTATCAGCCAGGGGAAAGCAACCCCCCGGATAACCTGAATCTTCGTTATCATGACGGCGGGCGGCCCCCCGCACATGCGTTCAATCCCACTGGATGCGACACAGCCTCGGCTCGAGGACCCGGCACGCCGTCTCTTCGACGGCGAGGTCGTGGGTGGGCGCTACCGCATCTCCGACTTCCTGGGGCGGGGCGGCGCGGGCACGGTGTGGCGGGCGCAGGACCTGCTGAACGGTCCCGTCGCAATCAAACGGCTGCACAAGACGGTGGAAGACCTGGTGAAGGCGCCGCCGGGTGAGAACACTCCGTCGTCCGCCGCGCGCCATGAGCTGGCGCTGTCCCTGGCTCACGAGTTCCAGACGCTGGCCTCGGTGAGACATCCGCATGTCATCAGCGTGCTCGACTACGGCTTCGACGCCGAGCACCGGCCGTACCTGGCCATGGACCTGCTGGAGGATGCGCGGCACCTGGTGCAGGCGGGCACGAATCAGCCGCTCGACGTGCAGGTGGATTTGCTGGTGCAGACGCTCCAGGCGCTCGCGTACCTGCACCGCCGAGGCATCATCCACCGCGACCTCAAGCCCGCCAATGTGTTGGTCGCGCGCGGGCAGGTGAAGGTGCTCGATTTCGGGCTCGCCGTGGGGCGCGAGCAGGTGCACAGCGCGCAGCCGGGCGGCACGCCGGGCTACCTGGCCCCGGAGCTGTTCGAGGACCAGCCGCCCTCCGAGGTGACGGACCTCTTCAGCGTGGGCGCCATGGCGTGCCAGATGATTTTCGGACGGCTGCCCTTCGACGGGAAGGCTCCGCCCGCTCCCCCGGACTTCCCGGAGGCGCTCCACGAGGTGCTGGAGCGGCTGGTCTCCAAGGACTCGCGGCGCCGTCCTCGCAGCGCGGACGAGGTGATTGCCGCGCTGTGCGCCGCCACCCGTCGCCCCGTGCCGTCCGAGTCCGTCACCACGCGCGAGAGCTTCCTCCAGGCCGCGCGCTACGTGGGACGCGCGCGCGAGCTGTCGCTGTTGTCCTCCGTGCTGGACGCGGCGCTGCTGGGACGCGGCGGCGGGCTCCTGGTGGGCGGAGAGAGCGGGGTGGGCAAGTCGCGCCTGCTCGACGAATTGCGGCCCCTGGCGCTGGTGCGCGGCGCGGTGGTGTTGCGCGGCCAGGCGGTGGCCGCGGGCGGCAGTCCGTATCAGGAGTGGCGGCCGGTGCTGCGCTGGCTGTCCATCCTCACGCCGCTGGATGACCGCGAGGCCAGCGTCCTCAAGCCGCTGGTGCCGGACCTGGAGCTCATCCTGGGGCGCGCGGTGCAGGACCCCGCGGAGCTGGGCGCGGAGATGGCGCAGGCGCGCCTGCTGCAAGTGGTGGAGGACATCTTCGCGCGGCTGACGCAGCCCACGGTGGTGCTCCTGGAGGACTTGCACTGGGCCCACGCGGAGTCGCTGCTGTTGTTGTCGCGGCTCGCCGCTCGCGCCACCGGGTTGCCGTTGCTGTTGCTGGGCAGCTTCCGCGACGACGAGGCCCCCACGCTGCCCACGCAGCTGCCCGGGCTGGACGTGCTGCGGCTGCCCCGGTTGGACGCGGTGGAGATCTCCGTCCTCAGCGAGTCGATGATTGGGCCGGCGGGCAGCAGGCCGCACCTGGTGGAGCTGCTTCGCCGCGAGACGGAGGGCAATCCGTTCTTCCTGGTGGAGGTGGCGCGCGCGCTCGCGGAGGAGGCGGGCGGGTTGGACAGGCTGGGCGACATGCCGCTGCCGGAGCGCGTGTTCGCCGGTGGCGTGCGGCGACTGGTGCGGCGGCGGCTGGAGAAGGTGTCCGCCAGCTCGCGCGACTTGCTGCGCGTGGCCGCCATCGTCGGGCGTCAGGTGGACGTGACGCTGCTCAGGCACGCGGCGCCCGGCGTGGACGTGGAGCGCTGGCTGTCGTACTGCGCGGCGGCGGCGGTGCTGGACGTGGCGGACGGGCACTGGCGCTTCGCGCACGACAAGCTGCGCGAGGGCGTGCTGGAGGAGCTGGCCGCGGCGGAGCGGCCCCTGTTGCACCGCCGGGTGGCGGAGGCGATGGAGGCGGCGTACCGCGATGGCTCCGAGCGGACGGCGGCGCTCTGCTACCACTGGGGCGAGGCGGGCGACTCCGCGCGCGAGGCGGCGTATGCGCAGCGCGCGGGCGAAGAGGCCCTGCGCGTCGGCGCCTGTCGCGAAGCGCTGCCCTTCCTCACGCGCGCGCTGGAGCGGGTGCCCGCGCGCGACTCGCTGCACCTGGGCCACCTGGAGGCGCTGCTGGCGGAGGCGCGCTTCCAGTTGGGGGAGCTGGCCGCGTTCCGGGGACACGCGGAGCGGGCGCTGCGGCACTTCGGCTGGCCGGTGCCCACCACGCGCATGGGCTGGGCCGTGGGCACGCTGGTGCAGGTGGGGCTGCGGCTGGCGCAGAGCGCGCGGCCGGATGCGTACGACGTGGAGACGGAGGAGCGCCGGCGGGTGCGGCGCGTCGCGGGCCGGCTGTTGATGCGGCTGACGGACGCGTTCATCTACGGGCAGGAGGCGCTGCCGGTGCTCTGGGCGGGCCTGCGCATGCTCAACCTGTGCGAGCCGGCGGGCGCGTCGTCGGAGCTGGCGCGCGGCTACACCAACATGGCGGTGGTGGCGGGCACGGTGCCGGTGCGCCCGGTGGCGGAGGCGTGGGTGGGGCGCGCGCGGGACGTGGCCGAGCGCATGGGCAACCCCGCGGACCTGGCCTACGTGCTGTGTCGCAACGCCGTGTACTCGACGTACATGGCGCGGTGGGCGGAGGTGGAGGCGTGGCTGGAGCGGGCCATCGGCATCGTCGACTCCGTCGGCGACATGCGGCTGGCGGAGGAGTGCCGCGCGCTCCTCACCGTGGTGTCCTGCTACCAGGGGAAGTTCCACAAGGGCCTGCCGCTGATGGACTGGCTGGAGCACTCGGCGCGCCGTCGCGGGGCGCTCCAGACGCAGCACTGGGCGCTGCACTACCAGGGCTACATCCACCTGAGGTTGGGGGAGCACGCGCGCTCGCGCGCGTCCCTGGAGCAGACGGTGGCCTGGACGGAGGCGCAGGGCGGCCTCACGGACCGCATCATCCTGGACGGCACGCTGGCGCTCTTGCGGCTGCGCGAGGGCGATGCGACGGGCGCGCGGGTGGCGGCGGAGAAGGCCCTGGCGAAGCTGGTGGCGGGCAAGTCGGTGGCGCACTTCATCTACTTCCCCGTCACGGCGGTGGCGGAGGTGCTGCTCACGCTGTGGGAGCGCGAGGGGGGCCGCGACGTGTCGCTGATGGAGAACGCGCGGGCGGCGTGTCGTGCGGTGGAGAACTTCGCGCGGGTGTTCACCTTCGCGGAGCCCGCGGCGAAGCTGTGGCGCGGGTGCGAGGCGTGGCTGTCGGGTGACGCCCCCCGCGCATATGAGGCGTGGCGCGAGTGTGTCGCCGTGGCGACAGCGAAGGAGACGGCGTACGAGGAGGCTCGCGCGCGGTTCGAGCTGGCCCGACGCCTGCCCTCCGAGGACCCGGCGCGACGTCTGCATCTGACACGCGCGCTGGAGCGCTTCGAACAGATGGGCGCGCGAGACGACCTGGCCCAGGCGAGGGTGCTACAAAGTCCGGGTGCGTAGCGGATTGGAAGCAGGGGACGTCGCGTTGCTGGCCTGCCCGGCCTGCACGGGGACGCTGGTGTTTCACGGTCAGCAGGAGGACGGTCGCCTGGCCTGGGGCTGGCTGCGCTGCGGAGGCTGTGGCGAGGCGTGGCCGGTGAAGCGGGGCCTGGCGCGGCTGTATCGCGAGGAGGCCGTGCGCGGCACGGACCGGCTGATGCGCGTCATCTACGACGGGCTCCCGGCGCTGCATGACCCATTGACGACGGTGCTGACGCCGCTGCTCCAGTCCGTCACCGAGTCGAAGATGCGCGCGGGCTACCTGCGCCGCCTGGAGCTGGGCGCCTTGCGTCCCTCCGAGGATGGCACGCCCTTGCGCATCCTGGAGGTGGGCGTGGGCGCGGGAGCGAACCTGCCGCTCATCCGCCGCGAGCTGGCCACGGGCCAGGAGGTGGAGGTCTGGGGCGTGGACCTGAGCGAGGGGATGCTGGGGCGCTGCCAGCGCCGGCTGCGCAAGGGGAGCTATCCGGGCGTGCGGCTGATGATGGCGGACGGGCACACGCTGCCATTCCCCTCGGCCATGTTCGACCGGGTGCTGAGCGTGGGAGGCATTGGCGGCTATCGCGACCCGGCCGCGGGCCTGCGGGAGCTGGCGCGCGTGGCGAAGCCGGGCACGCCCGTGGTGGTGGTGGACGAGCAGATGGATGCGGCCCAACGGCCCTCGCTCCTCCAGCGCGCCGCGTTCCGCGCGATAACCTTCTACACGCGCGACGCGCACTGTCCCCGGGAGCTCTTGCCCTCCCGCGCGACGGACGTGCTGGAGGAGCAGGTGTCGCCGTTCTTCTACTGTCTGCGCTTCCGGATGCCGGACCTCGGGGTGGCACCCGTCACGGGTTGAGCACCAAATCCAACAGGCGCAGCGTCATGCCCCCCGAGTAGTCGATGGTGGCGCCGTTGAACCAGCCGGCCTCGTCGCCGGTGAGCACGCTGACGAAGGTCGCCACCTCTTCCAGCGTGCACATGCGTCCGGCGGGGTTCATCCGCGCGTGGGCGGCCTCCAGCCGCGCCAGGGCCTCCGGTGAGTACACGTGCTTCAGCGCGGGCGTGAGCACCGTGCCGAACTTGAGCAGGTTCACCCGGTGGCCCTTGCCGCCCAGCTCCATCGCCAGGTAGCGCACGTACATCTCCAGCGCCGCCTTCGACGCGCTGATGAGCGCCGTGTTCGACAGGTGCGTCTCGTCCAGCGAGTTCTGCAACCCGAGCAGCCGCGCGTCCGGCGCCAGCATGTCCCCGGCCACCAGCGCCTGCGCCCAGTACACGAACGAGTGCGCCATGGTGTCGAACGTCCTGCGCATGCGCCGCGCGTGGAGCCGGTCCTCGCCCTCCGACAGGAAGCGCCCCACGGAGGCACCTGCAATCGAGTGGACGAAGAGCTTCACCGAGCGCGGCCCCGCCACCTCGCGCAAGGCTTGCACGCCCGCCTCCGCCGCCTCTGGGGTGGAGGCGTCCGCCTGCCACAGGAGCGCGCGCCGGCCGGCCTCCCGCACCTGACGCTCCACCTGCGCCGCGCTGTCCACGTAGCGGCCCCGGTGCACTCCGAACACGTCCAGCCCGGGCTTGCGCGCCACCGCATTGGCAATCGCCGCGCCCGTGCCCGACGAGGCCCCCAGGATGAGCGCCCACTGCCGCCCTCCGGTGCCTCTCTCCTCCTCCGAGTCGCCCATCGCTCCTCTGCCTTCCCTGCTTCGCTCAGTCCATCGTCCCGGGCCGCCGGCCGCGTGCCCGGTCCAGCAGTGCTTGCACGGCCCCTGCCACTTCCCGGTGTGCTCCCAACATCGACTCCCTGTCGCCCGCGTCGAAGCCCGGCTCCAGGTGACGCGTCAGCGGCTCTCCCACCCACTGCGTCATCTTCACGGGGAAGGGCAGCGACAGCGGCCACACCCCCGTCGCGCCCAACCCCAGCCACAGCGGCAGCCGCGCCGGCATCCCCACGCGTCGCCCCAGCGCGTACCCGTCATTGAGGCCCACGTAGGCGTCATCCATGCCGCTGCCCCCCACGGGGACAATCGGCAGCCGGTGGCGCACCGCCAGCCGCAGGTAGCCCAGCCGCTCGCCCCAATCCACCCGGTAGCGATGCCGATAGCTGCGACAGCCCTCGCGCGTGCCACCGGGTTGCAGCAACACGTGCTCACCTCGCGCCACCGCCTCCGCGAGCCGAGGGTCGTCTCCGGTGACGAAGCCCAGGCCATCCACCACCGCGCGCATGCCGGGGATGCGCTCGAATGCGCCATGCGCCACGCCGTGCGGCAGGTAGCCCAGGTGCTCGTGCAGCGTCACCGTCAGCATGCACAGGTCCACCGCGAGGGGCCGCCCGTGATAGCCGACGATGAGCTTGGCCCCCGGCCGCAGCAGCGGCTCCAGGTTCACCACCTCGTAGCGGTGGTAGCGCCGCAGCCACCCGAAGACGCCCAGCCACGCGGCGAGCGGCAGTCCGCCCGCGCGCTTCATCTCCCCACCTGGTACAGCACCGCGCCGTGCGCCACGCCCGCGCCCACGCCCACCATGAGGATGCGGTCGCCGGCCTTCACCGGACGGGTGCGCAGCAGTCGGTCCAGGCTCGTGGGCAGCGACGCGGAGCCCACGCTCCCCACCGTGTCCACCACGCGCACCCCGCGCTCCTCCTCCACGCCCATCGCGTCCAGGACGACCTCCAACATCCTCCCGTTGGGCTGATGCGTCAGCACCCACTCCACGTCGCGCAGCTCCACCCGCGCTTCTTCGAGGACCGTGCGAGCCGCGCGCAAGAGCGCGTCCAGCGCCACGCGCGTCATGGCCTTGTTGGGCGTCAGGAAGCGCATCCGCTCCGGCTTGCCCGTCACGTGAGGGTTCTCCAGCACCACGTCCGTGGGCAGCGTGCCGTCGTTGCCCAGCGCCACGCCCAGCACGCCTTCGCCCGGCCGTCCGGCCCCGAGCACCGCGGCCGCGGCGGCGTCTCCCAGCACCAGGTAGGGCCGGGGGTCTTCAGGCGTCGTCGTGCGCGACAGCAGCTCCACGGAGACGATGCCCACCGGCCCCAGCCCCGTCGCCACCGAGCGCGCCGCGAGGTCGAACGCGCTCAGGAAGCCCATGCACGCGTTGCTCAGGTCCATCGCGTCGCAGCTCCCCGACAGGCCCAGCGCCGCCGCCACCCGGTTCGCCGTGGCGGGCGTGGTGACGTCGCCGCCCATGGACGAGACGCAGAAGATGCGCCGCAGCGCCTTTGCCTCCAGCCCCGCCGCCTCCAGCGCGCCGCGCAGCACCTGGGCCGCCACGTCCGCCGCCTTCGTCCCCGGCGGCGCGAAGTGTCGCGTGCGGATGCCCGTCTTGCGCAGCACCTCCGTGGAGTCTCGGCCCACGCGCGCGCACAGCGCCTCTGTCGTCACCGCGGGGCCGGGTTGCAGGCTCGCCGTTCCCAGGATTCGCACGGGAATCATGCGGCCTGCTGCCCTCCACAGCGCCGCCCATGGGGACCGCAGTGCAGGCGCATCTGCTCCCAGTGGGCGTGGAGGTCCTCGAGCTTCCAGGCCAGGGCTTCATCCGACGCGGCGCGCTTCAGGATGTCTCGCGCCTTGCTGAACTCCATCGCCGTCCGCAGCGGTGTGTCCGCTGACCGGATGTCGTAACTCACGTCCGCCATCGAGCTCTCCGCGTCACCGCTGTGATGCAACAGCAACACACCGCTGGCAATCAGGTCCAGCGCCCTGGAGACAGGATTGAGACCCGCGAGGAAGCGGCCCACGCTGGTCTCCGGCATCCAGGCCTTTTCACGCAGGCCGAAGGGGAAGATGTTGCTGGAGAACACCAGGTCCGCGCCCGCGCTCACCAGCACGCTCGCGGGCACCATGCTGGTGAAGGCGCCGTCCACATAGCGTGCGGGAGGCACCAGGGTGGGGGCCCAGAGTCCGGGTGCGGAGCCACTCGCGCGCACTCCGCGTGCCACGGGGCCCCGCTCCAGCGCCACGCACTCGCCGCTCGTCAAATCCGTCGCCACCGGCAGGAAGCGGATGGGCAGCTCCTCCAGCCCCACGTCGCCCAAGTCCCGCGCCACCAGGTGCTCGAGCGAGTACGTGGTGACGACGGCCGCCATCGCCGCCAGCGACAGCTGGTGACTCATGGCCCGCTCCTCCAGCCGGTACAGGCCCTCCAGGCCGCTGTGGCCGTCCAGCGCGGTGCCGCAGAAGTACGCCCCCACCAGCGAGCCCATGCTGGAGCCGCTGATGAAGTCCACCGGCACGCGGTGCTCCACCAGCCAGCGCAAGATGTGCACGTGGTAGAAGCCCCACACGCCGCCGCCGCTGAGCGCCAGCCCCACGCGACGGTGGGTGATGGCGCGGGCCCAGCGTGACAGCGCGTCCCGCTCGGCGGGGCTCAGGCCCACCTCCTTCAGCGGCCTCGCATCCACCTCCAGCGCGGCCAGCCGTCGCAGGTCCACCCGCAGGCGACAAGGTGGCAGGACGTGGGTCTCCTCGCGCCGGCCCTCGTGCACCTGGCCTCGCAGCTCGGCCTCTCGCGTCGGCTGTCTCGGGTCGATGACCACCGTGGGCAGCACCCGGTGCTTCCCGGAGCGCGAGACGCGGGTGTCCTCGTGGCGCGCCACCAGCCGCACGTGCTTGTCCACCAGCGGTGCGTCGCGCTCCACCCGGCAGCCGTCGAGGAAGACGTAGTGCGGGTCGTGCTCCCGCGCCAGCTGGCGCAGCCGCTCCCCGCTCAGGCGTCCCGGCGCGCCTGGCTCGGGCGCTGGCACCGTGGCGCGCAGCACGCCGTCCGCGCCCTTCACCGGCAGCTCCTCCGAGCCCGGCTCCGCGGTGCGCACCAGCAACACCCTGTCCTTGAAGTCGTGGGTGATGACCTTGGCCACCAGCTCGATGAGCCGTGACAGGGGCGCGTCTCGCACCTCGCTGGCGAACGTCACCACCTCCACGTTGGGCAGCGGGTCCTCTTGTTTCGGTGGCTCGGCGTGAGCCAACAGCCGCTTCAGGTCCTGTCTCAGCCCCGCGCGGGCCTGGACGAGCGTCCACACGCCGTCGCGTGGAAAGAAGAGGCCCTTGCAGGACGTCGCCGCGCGCGCCGTGACGGAGTAGCGGCCGCTCATCAGCGCCTCGAACCCCAGCGGTGTTCCAGGGCGCAGTGTCAGCAGCAATTCGCCGTCACGGTGTGCCTCCAGCTCTCCTTCCAGCAGCAGGAAGAAGCCGTGGGCCTCCTGGCCTTCCTCGCACAGCACCGTGTCCTTGGCCCATGTGACATCCCACGCCACATCCAGCATCTGGAGCAGGACGGTGTTGCTGGTGTGTCGCAGGGCGGGAGCGCGCTTGAGTGCGTACAGCCGACGACGCTGGACGTCGAGGGGCATGGAGCGGGCCATGAATCACCGGAGGATAGCGAACCCTCCAGTCTGGGATATTGGGTCGTATCGGCCCCGCCACGTGGCTCAGGCCGGCTGCGGACGCGGCGGCTCGCCAGGCGGTGGTGTTCCTCCGCCGTCGGGCCGTGCGTGTTCGTGCCGCTTGAGAAGGCGGGAGCGCGCGGACTCCACCACCGCGTACAGCACGGGGATGAAGATGAGGTTGACGAAGGTCGACAGCAACATGCCGCCGAAGACGGTGGTCCCCAGCGACTTGCGCGCCGCCGCGCCCGCGCCGGAGGCGAGCACCAGCGGCACCACGCCCATGAGGAAGGCGATGGACGTCATCAAGATGGGGCGCAGGCGCGTGCGCGCGGACTCAATCGCGGACTCCGTCACGCTCTTGCCCTCGTGACGCAATTGCTCGGCGAACTCGACGATGAGGATGGCGTTCTTGCTGGACAGGCCCACCAGCATCACCAGCCCCACCTGGCAGAAGACGTCGTTCTGCAGCCCGCGCAGGTTCTGGAACGCGAGCGCCCCCAGCATGGCCACCGGCACCCCGAGCAGGATGACGAAGGGCAGGGCGAAGCTCTCGTACTGCGCGGAGAGGACCAGGAACACGAAGACGATGCCGAGCCCGAAGATGAGGAGCACGCGCCCACCCGCCTCCTTCTGCTCCAGCGACAGGCCCGTCCACTCGAAGGTGTACCCCTCCCCCAGCACCTCTCGCGCCGCGCCCTCCATGGCATCCAGGGCCTGACCGCTGCTGGAGCCGGGGGCCGCCTGCCCGTTCAATTCCGCGGAGCGATACAGGTTGTAGTGCTGGATGTTCTGCGCGCTGGTGATGGGTTTGATTCGCACCAGGGCCTCCAGCGGCACCATCTCCCCACCCGCCGAGCGGACGTACAGCGAGCCGATGTCGTTGGGCGCGCTGCGGAAGGGCATCGCCGCCTGCACGTACACGCGATACACGCGATTGGAGAAGGTGAAGTCGTTGACGTACTGGCTACCCAGGTACACCTGGAGCGTAGAGAAAAGTGAGTCCAGGGGCACCCCCAGCGACAGGGCCTTCTCCCGGTCCACTTCGATATCGAGCAGCGGCGTGTTCGCGGTGAAGGAGGAGAACACCCCGCGCAGCACGGGTGACTGGTTGGCTTTGCCCACCAGCGCCTCCGTCGTCTTCGCCAGGTCCGCCAGGGAGCGGCCGCCCTGCTGGTCCTCCAGGATGAACTCGAAGCCGCCCACGCTGCCCACGCCGCGGATGGCCGGCGGCTGGAAGGGCAGCACGCGCGCGCCGCCAATGCCCATGAGCGGACCGCGCAGCCGCTCCACCAGGCCCGCCACGCTCGACTCGCGCGTCTTGCGCTCGTCCCACGGCTTCAGGTTGACGAAGAGGGTGCCGTAGTTGGCGCCGGTGCCCAGCAGCGAGAAGCCGCCCACGGTGAAGATGTCCACCACCTCGGGCTGCTTCTTCAGCACGTCCTCCGTCTGGAGCAGCACCCGCCGCGTGTAGTCGAGCGACGTGCCCTCCGGGCCCTGCACGGCGATGATGATGTAGCCCTGGTCCTCGTCCGGGATGAAGCCGGAGGCGGTGGCCCGGTACACCAGCGCCGTGCCGATGAGGCACAGGCCGAACACCGCGATGACCGGCCACTTCAAGGGGCCGATGAGCTTCGTGAGGAGCCGGCTGTAGCCGTCGCGGAAGTGGTCCAGGCCCTTGTCGAACTGGCGGAACACCTTCCACTTCTGGCCCTCCTGGGGCTTGAGCAGCCGGGCGCACAGGGCGGGGGAGAGCGTCAGCGCCACCAGCGCGGAGAGGCAGATGGAGAAGGCGAGGGTGAGCGCGAACTGGCGGTAGATGGCGCCGGTGGTGCCCGGGAAGAAGGACACAGGGACGAACACCGCGGACAGCACCAGGGCGATGGCCACCACGGCGCCCGCCACCTGGCGCATGCCTCGCTGGGTGGCCTCGCGCGGCGAGAAGCCCTCCTCCATGGTGCGCTCCACGTTCTCGATGACGACGATGGCGTCGTCGACGACGAGCCCCGTGGCCAGCGTGAGGCCGAAGAGGGTGAGGGTGTTGAGCGAGAAGCCGAAGGCGTTGACGAAGAGGAAGGTGCCAATCAGCGACACCGGCAGCGTGGTGGCGACCACCAGCACGCTGCGCCAGCCGTGCAGGAAGATGAAGATGACCAGCACGACGAGGAGCACGGCCTCGCCCAGCGTGACGAGCACCTCTTCAATCGACGCCTGCACCGCGACGGTGGTGTCGAAGGCGGGCTCGTAGTCCATGCCCGGAGGGAAGCTCTTCTTCAGGCGGTTGAGCTCCGCGACGACGCCGTCGCGCACCTGCAGCGCGTTGGAGCCCGGGAGCTGGAAGATGCCCAGGCCCACGGCGTCCTTGCCGTTGAAGCGCAACAGCTGCGAGTAGTCCTCCGCGCCCAGCTCCGCCCGGCCCACGTCCCGCACCCGCACCAGCGAGCCGTCCTGGCCGCGCTGCACGACGATGGCCCCGAACTGCTCCGGCGTGGCGAGCTGTCCCTGGACCTGGAGCGTGAACTGGTAGTTCTGCCCGGCGGGCGCCGGCGCCTGGCCCACCTTCCCCGCGCCCACCTGCACGTTCTGCGTGCTCAGCGCCGCCACGACGTCCGAGGCCTGCAGGCGCCGCCGCGCCAGCTCCGTCGGGTCCAGCCACAGCCGCATCGCGAAGCGCCGCTCGCCGAAGATGCGCACGTCGCCCACGCCCTTCACCCGCAGGAGCGCGTCGCGGATGTAGACGTCCGCGTAGTTGCTCAGGAAGCCCGTGTCGTAGCGGCCCTCCGCGTCGAACAGACCGAAGGCCATGAGCAGCTGCGTCTGCGCCTTGTTGACGGTGATGCCCAGCGCGTTGACGGCGGCGGGGAGCTGCGGCGACGCGGTGGCCACGCGGTTCTGCACGTCCACCGCCGCGATGTCCAAGTCCCGGTCCTGGTCGAACGTCACGGTGATGGCGCTCTGCCCCGTGTTGCTGCTGGTGGAGGAGATGTAGCGCATCCCCTGGACGCCGTTGAGCTGGCGCTCCAGCACCGTCGTCACGGCGCTCTCCACCGTCTCCGCCGACGCGCCGATGTACGTCGACGTCACCTGCACTTCAGGCAGCGACAGGTCCGGATACTGTTCAATGGGCAGGGACGGGATGCTGATGGCCCCCGTCAGCGTGATGAGGATGGACAGCACGCTGGCGAAGATGGGCCTGCGGATGAAGAAGTCCGTGAACATGCCGTCCTCTCACTGGCCCGCGTCGGAGGCGCCGCCCACACCCTGGCCCTCGGGCTTCGCGGGCGTGGGTTTGATGGGCTGGCCATCGCGCAGCACTTGCAATCCCGTCACCACCACCTGAGCCCCCGCGTCCAGCCCTCCCGTCACCTCGTAGTCGTTGCCCGTGACGTCACCCACCTCCAGCGGCGTGCGGCGCGCGATGGTGCCTCCGTCGGCGCTGCCCACCACGTACACGAAGGACTGGCTGCTGATTTGCGTCACCGCGACGGTGGGGACGGTGAGGGCCTCGCGCGCCGCGTACACCACGCGCACGCGCACCAGCTGTCCCGCGCGCAGCCGCTCCGTGTTCTCGAAGGCGGCCTTCACCTCCACCAGCTGCGTCGTCGAGGCGGGCGTGGGCGCCACGAAGAAGGCGGGCGCGGACACCAGCACCTTGCCGTCCGCGTCCAGCACCTCCAGCGGCGTCTTCCCCACCTGCACGCGCTGGGCGCGGTCCACCGGCACCTGCACGGAGAGCTCCAGCACCTTGCTCTGGTCCAGCGAGGTGAGCCGCGTCTGCGGCGTCACGTAGTCGCCCACCTTCACCGGGATGTCGCCCACCACGCCATCGAAGGGCGCGCTCACCTCGTAGAAGCCGAGCTGCACGCGCTGCGACTGGATTTGCGCTTCAATCGCCCGCGCGCTCGCCTCCGCCTGCTGCGCCTGAGCCACCGCCTGGTCATAGTCCTGGCGGCTCTGGAGCCCCTCCTTGAGGAGCTGTGCGCTGCGCTTGCGGGTGCTCCGGGCGAACTCTCGCTGCGCCAGCGCCGACGCGCGCTGGGCCTGGGTGGCGCGCAGCCCCGCCGCCTCCCGGCGGGGGTCCACCACCAGCAGCACCTCGCCGTTCTGCGCGCGAGCGCCGGGCCGCACCGGAATCGCCTGCACGTAGCCGGCGACCTGGGGGTAGATGGAGATGCTGCTGCGGGAGATGAGCGTGCCCACGTACTCGCTCGAGTCCTGCACCTCGCCGGGCGCCAGCGCGAGCGTCTCCACGGGCAGGGCGGTGCCCGCGCCGGCCTGTCCGCCCTGGGGACCGTCCGCGTCCTTCGAACCCTTGCACCCCACCAGCGCCAGGGCCACCGCCCACCCCGCGCCCCATGTCCTCACCAGTCGCATGCCGCCTCCGCAAGGAATGCCTCGACGCGCGCCTGCTCCAGCTGGAACTCGCGCACCACCAGCGCCAGCTCCGCCTGTCGCAGCTGCGCCGCCGTCTGGATGAGCTCCAGGCTGGTGCCCGTGCCCACCTCGAAACTGCGTCGGGTGAGCCTGTCGTTCTCCTCGGCCAGCACCCGCTCCTGCGACGAGATGTCCCGCGAGGCCTGGGAGACCGCCACCCCGCGCCGCGCCTGGGCGACCTCCACCGTGACGGAGCGCTCCAGCTCCACCACCTGCTGGCGCGCGATTTCCGCCTCCGCGCGGGACTGTCGCAGCAACCCCTCGCGCGCGCCGCCGTCCCAGAAGGGCAGGAGCAGGCTGGCGCCGATGTTCCAGATGGGCACATTCACCACGTCGTCCTCCACCGTGAGGGCAATCGTCGTGCTCGTCAGGGATATCGAAGGCGCGTACTGCGCCTTCACCGAGCTGACCTGCCGCTGCGCCACCTTGAAGCGCGAGCGCGCCGCCGCCAGGTCCGAGCGCCCCTCCAGCTCCTGAAGCTGGCGACAGTCCTTCCTCGCGCTCTGGAGCAGCTCGTCCACGCGCACGCCCTTGGCCAGGCCCACCGCCTGCGGCAGGCCGAGGGCCAGCCCCAGCGCCTCGCGCGCCTGTCGCAAATCCTCGTCACCCGTCACGACGAGCGCGCGCGCGGACTCCGCGTCCTGCTTCACGCGCACCACGTCCAGCTTCGTGCCCGCGCCCAAATCCAACCGACGCTGTGCGAGGGCGAGCCGCTCCAGCGCGGTGCGCAGGTTGACGCGGTTGACCTCGGCCAGTCGCTCCTGCGCGGCCACCTGCACCAGCGCCCGGGCGAGCGTGGCGCTGAGCTGACGCCGCGTCTCCGCGAGCGACCACCCCGCGGCGCGCTGGGCCTCGCGCGCCGTGCGCCGCGCGTCGATGGCCTGCAGGTCGAACAGCGGCACTGACGCGGAGAGGATTCCCGCGACGGGGGGCTGCGTGGGCGTCGGGGTGCTGTCCGTCCCCGCGCCACCCCCGATGCCGCCGCCGATACCTCCGCCCGCGCCGCCGCCGATGAAGGTCGTCGAGTCGGGGTCCAGCACGTTGTACTGCACGCCCACCGTGCCGCTGATGACGGGCAGCAGGCCCGCCAGGGCGATGCGCGCCTGTCCCGCCGCGGACTCCACCTGGGCCAGCGCCTGCCTCAAGTCGGTGGAGCGCTGCCGCACCAGGTTCAGCGCCTCGTCCCAGGACTTCACCTGGATGGGCGCGGGAGGCATGGGCGTCAGGAGCGGGTCCGACACCTCGGGCTGCGGAGGCGAGGGTGGCTCCTCGCTTGTCCCCGTGGCTTCGTCGGCCTCCTGGACGGGAGCATCCTGCCCCTGCGCGGAGGGGCGTGGCGTGCTCGGTGCACGTGACGGTGCTCCAGGGTTCTTCGCGGGCGTGTCCTGTCCTTGGGCCGACGGCGGCCTGGGCGCGCCGGGATTCTGGATGGGCAGCACCTTGGGCGCGCCGTGTCCCTGGGTCCGCTGTCGCACGGCGGTAGGCGGCCGGGCCTGGGCGAGCGGCACCCCTGGCTCGGAGCCAGGGTGCGAGAGAAGAAGGGCGAGCAGCAGGGCGTTCATATCGGGTGCCCTGAGGTAGGGGAGGCACCCGATACCGGCCACGTACCCCAGGGCGGGTCCGCGCCTGTCGGACAGAAGGGGCGAGAGGCTGCTCAGCAGTGAATGGAGCGCGCGGGGCTTGCGTTCTCCGCGTGGCTGCCGCTCAGCGACCCTGTTTGAGCATGGACAGACGCTGCTTCGCAGCGCGGCTCTGCGGGTCGAAGCGCAGCGCGTCCTCGAGCCGCTCCTTGCCCTTCTCCACCTGTCCCTGGACGACATACAGGTCGGCCAGACGGACGAGCGCGTCGGCGTTGTAGGGCTGCAAATCCAACGCTCGCTCGAACTCGCGGATGGCGGTGGGCAAGTCCTTCCGGCGCACGGCGAGCTGCCCCAGCATGATGTGCGGCTGCACCAGCCCGGAGGTCTCCGGCCGCGACGCCAGCGCCTCCACGGCCGCGGTGCCGCGCGCGTCGCCGAAGCTCGCCAGCGTCAGCGCCGCGGACTGGCGCACCCACGTGGAGTCATCCTGGAGCAGCGCCGCCAGGTCCTCCGTGGCCTCCTTGCCGCCCACGGCGCCCAGCGCCTCGATGATGTCCGCGCGCAGCAGGCTGTCCTGTGTCCCCTTCAGCGCGGCGCGCAGGGCCGGCACGGCCTCCTTCTTGTAACGACGCCCGAGCACCTTCGCCGCCACGCCGCGCAGCGACGCCGCCTCCTTCGTGTCGGCGAGCACGGCCTCCAGCGCGGGCCGGCCGGTGTCCGCCGTCTTGTCGTCGAAGGCGTCCGCCAGGCGCACGCGCCGCTCCTGTCGCTTCGCGGAGTCCGGCCACAGCTTCGCCAGGGCCTGGTCCATGGCCTCGGGTGTCTGCTTCGTGTGACACGTGTTGCAGGCATTGGGGATGCCGTGGCGCGTGGTGTTCCTGGGCGCGGGCACGTCGAGCGCGTGGTCCGCGAACTTGTCGAGCACGCCGGAGACGACAGGAGGCATGTGACAGGCCAGGCAGTCCTGCGCGGCGCGCCCGGTGTGCTGGGTGTGTTTCGTGCCCGCGGCGAACAGGTCCGCGTGGCATTGCTGACAGGTGGCCGAGCCCACCGAGGTCTTCGCGGCGGTCTTCTCCGGGAGGTTCAGCTCGTTGGGCGCGTGCGGCTCGTGCGGCGCGGTGTGACAGGTGAGGCAGGTGGCGCCGCCCTGGAGGTGGCACTGCGACTGGATGAGGGCCTGGTACTCGAAGCTGGAGGTGCTGGGGCGGCCGTCGGTGAAGTAGTCGCCGGAGCGCTCGTTGCCCACGAAGAGGACGATGGGCTGGTAGAAGTCCTCGTACTTCTGGCCGGGCTGGAAGCGGTGCGCGCCGTCGAGGATGGGGAAGAGGGGTCGGCGCGGGCCATGGCACTGCGCGCACACCGCGAAGCCCAGCTCCGAGGACAGCTTCGACGGCTGGACGATGTCCTTCGGGTCCTGCGTGTCGGCGTGCCGCGCGCCGGGGCCGTGGCAGCTCTCGCACGCGACGCCCGCGTCGGTGAAGCGCGTGGTCCACGTATGGGTGGCGCGGTCATGGCGCGCGTCGAGCCCGGTGACGTG
The DNA here is from genome assembly GCF_024198215.1 of Myxococcus qinghaiensis. GTDB lineage: Bacteria > Myxococcota > Myxococcia > Myxococcales > Myxococcaceae > Myxococcus > Myxococcus qinghaiensis. The sequence goes on along the minus strand of NZ_JAKCFA010000034.1, from coordinate 19,350 downwards.
ACAGTCCAGACACGCGTGCTGCGCGCTGCGACGGAAGTTGGCCCAGAAGAACGGATGGTCCGGCGTGAGCGCGCCCTGCTTCGTCTCCGAGTAGTCCACCCACTCGCTCTTGCCGGTGACGTGGTAGTAGACGGGCAGCACCTGCCAGCGACCGTCGGCGAGCACCGTGACGGGGTCCTGCATGCGCTTGCCGCCCACCACCCACTGCACCGGGAACTCCGCGAGCTGCCCGTCCGCGCCCTTGGTGCGCATGAAGTGGTGCTCACCGTCGCGGCGCATCCACGCCTCGCTGGAGTCTCCCTTGAAGTGCGTGTTCTTCCGGTAGTCGCCCACCACGAACTTCGACGTCGCGGGGGACAGCGCGCGCGAGTGCCAGCCCTTGCTCCATTCGGCGTGCTCGTCCTCGTGGCACTCACCGCACGCCTCGGCGCCGGCGTAGACACCGCGCGGCGGGTGCCCGTCCTTCACCTCCGCGGGTGCCGGCGTGGCCTGGGCCACTGGAGCGGGCTTGGGAGTCGTGGGAGTAGAGGCGCTCGCGGTGGCCGGAGCAGCCGGTGTACGCAGCGCGAAGGTGACTCCCGCGGCCGTGCCAAGCAGAGCGAGGAGGACGAGGGCGAGCAGGGCGGGACGAGCGGGGCGCATGTCGGAAGTGCCTTGAGCCTGCCTGTCGCGCCCTGTCGTGACAAGCCGGGCTCCCAGGGATGGCGGGATTGAGCCGTCCTCCCGGGTCGGGCCGTCCGTCACCCCGCCCCGCGTGCGAGCAGCGGGGCGGGAGCGAGCGGTGCGTCGCTACTCCTTGGGCTCGTAGAACGACGCCGGTCCCGTGAGCCACACGGCGGTGCCCGCCGTGCTCTCCAGGAGCTCGTCCGCCAGCTTGGCCCAGTCCTCATGCGGGCCCACGACCTTCAGGCTGGACGGCACGTAGCCGATGAATTGCTGGGGGCCCACGGCGCGGACGGTCGCGGAAGGCGCCCGGTAGGGGCCCTCCGTCCGGATGCCGTAGACGGCCCAGCTCTCCCAGGTGCGCCTCAGCGCGTCGTAGCGCAGCGGCGCACAGCTCGTCCTGGCGATGTGCCGGGCGTCCTCCTCGCTCTCGCCCGAGCAGACCTGAAGGCTGTCACCGGCCTTCACGTCCTCGAGAGGACAGGCGCGCTGGACGGAGTAGGGGCACTGGCCGATAGGGGCTGGCGCGCCCTGGTGACTCCAATAGGTCTGGATGAAGGCCGCCAGGCCCTTCGGGTCCTCCCACCGGACGGAATCGCCCATGCCCTCGAGGAAGACCCAGGGTACGGCGGTGTGCTGGACGAGCACCTCGGCCAGCCACTCCTTCTCGGAGGCGTGGCCAATCGGCTCGAGGCTGGACGGGACGAACCCCACATAGCCCCCCGCCTCCAGGCCGACCAGGGTGCCGGCGCCCGTGAGCGTCACGCCGCCCCCCGTCGAGCCCCCCGGTCGTACGACGCCGCCGGTGTTGTTGTTGCCCCCGGCCCGCGGCGAATTCTCGGCCGCCTGCGCGCAGAGGTTGTCACAGGTGTTCTCCGCGTCCTTGTCCGCCCATTCCTGGTCTTTGTTGGAGCAGCCAATGGCGGTGTCGAAGTTGGTGACGGTGGGCGGCGGGCAATGGCAGGGAATCTTTTTCGTGAACTTGCACCACGACTCGAACCCCTTCGGCGGTTCTTGATGTGAGTTGGTTGCATAGCCGATGACCCCACCGATGTTGCGTGCCTGGGCCGGCGTGCTCCAGGTGACGACGCTCAGGGTGGCCAGGAGCCCGAGCAATGAAACCCTCGACATGAAACGAATCAGGCGCGGCTGAGGAAACATGAGTGACCTCCGTCAATGAGTTGCACCAGCAGCCTGACTGTCACAGGAATTGTTCACAATGGGTGTTGATTGACTTCTCCGGGAGTGGCGTTTTGTGTCACAGGCGGGGTTGACCCTGGCGTGTCCGGGGGAGAGGCTCGCGGGCGATGCTCAAGCTCCAGTGGCTCCAGGTCCACCAGTACCGCTCCGTGAAGCCCGGCACGCGGCTGACGTTCAGCCCGTCCTTCAACGTGTTGCTGGGCCGCAACGGCACGGGGAAGACGTTGCTCTTGGACCTCCTCGCCGCCGTCGCCAGCTCGGACTTCACGGCCATGGCGCAGGAGCCCTTCGAGCTGGAGTACGCGCTGAGCGCGGACACCGGCGGAATCACGGTGCGGGTCCGCAACGTGCCCATGACGCCCCAGGACGGGCCTTCGGGTGCGGGGCTGTCCATGGACATCGTCGTGTCGCCGCGCGACATGGCCTGGCCGCTGGTCATCCGCCGCGAGGGGCTCCAAGTCACCGTCTCCCGCGAGGGTGACACCTCGCTCGTCGTCCAGGAGCGGCTGGCCCCCGAGGTCGCCGGCCGGCTGTGGCTGGTCCTCATGTCCGGAGGCATCGCCTGGGTGGAGAAGACGGGCGAGGGCGCGGCCACGGTGGAGCCGCTCTTGGCCATGGCCCGCGAGGTGTCCGCGCTGGCGGGGCTGCGCCGCTTCGACGAGGGGCTGGCCTACTTCGAGCAGCTCTATCACGTCGAGCTGCGCCTCTCCCGCAGGGCGGAGGGCGTGCTGGCCACGGGCACGGGGCTCGCGTCAGAGGCGCTGCTGGACGGCCTGCGTCGGCTGGCGGCGGCGCAGTGGGGCTCCGCGCGCTACGTCGTCCCGTCGGACGCGGTGCCCTTCCTGGGTGACGCGGCACGGCTGCTCGGCTTCACCTCCGCGGAGGCCATCCTCGTTCCCATGGAGGCCCCGCCCGAGGGCAAGTACGAGTCCCTCACGCTCGGGGGCCTGGAGCTGGACTTCCTGGGGCCCGGGGGCACGCGGGTGTCCGCGCGTCAGCTGGGGCATGGCCAGAAGCGCCTGCTGGCCCTCCAGCACTACCTGGCCCGCGCGCGCGCCATTGTCGTCGTGGACGAGGTCGCCCACTCGCTCCACCCTCAGCTGGTGCGGGCCAGCGTCGAGCCCCTCAAGGGGCGGCAGAGCTTCTTCACCAGCCAGAGCCCCGTGTTGATGGACCTGCTCGTCTTCGAGTCCGCCGAGCACGTGCGCGCGAGCCTGGTGGTGTGTCGTCGCGAGGAGGCCACGGGGCTGTTGACGTGGGAGGACCCGTCGCCGGAGGCCGCCGAACGACTGTTCACCGCGAGCGCCTCCACCCCTGGTCAGACGGGGGCCCTGCTCCAGGCCCAGGGGCTCTGGTAACCCGGGCACGTCCGTTCTCCTGGGGGAGTCCGCGAGTCGACAGCCGGCGCACCGCGGCATGACTGCTGCCATGTCGCGTCACGGGCTGGCCTATCCTGCGGGGAGTGGGGAGGGAACCGCCATGCCGATGCTGTCCGTGAATGGAACCGAGTTGCATTACGAGGATACGGGTGGCTCTGGAGAGCCCATCCTGTTCAGCCATGGGTTGTTGTGGAGCACGCGGCTGTTCGACCCCCAGGTGGATGCGCTGCGGGGGCGCTATCGCTGCATCGCGTATGACCACCGGGGGCAGGGCCGCAGCGCGGTGCCCGAGGTGAGCACCATCGACATGGAGACGCTGTACCTGGACGCGGTGGGGTTGATGGAGAAGTTGGATTTGGGCCCGTGTCACTTCGTCGGCCTGTCGATGGGAGGCTTCATCGGCATGCGCATCGCCGCGCGCCGGCCGGAGCTCCTGCGTTCGCTCAGCCTGCTGGAGACGTCGGCGGACCCTGAGCCGCTGGCCAACGTGCCGCGCTACACGCTGCTGAACCTCATCGCCCGGATGGCGGGGCTGCGGCCGGTGGTGGACCCGGTGATGCGCATCATGTTCGGCAAGACGTTCCTGTCGGACCCGAACCGCGCGGAGGAGCGGGCGCTGTGGCGGGCGCGGCTCCTGGAGAACCGGAGGGACATCTGGCGCGCGGTGAACGGCGTCATCCGCCGCAACGCGGTGTCACACGAGGTGCCGAACATCCGCGTGCCCACGCTCATCGTCGTGGGGGAGGAGGACGTGGCCACCGTCCCGGCGAAGGCGGAACGACTCCACCAGTTGATTCCAGGCTCGCGGCTGTCGCGGCTGCCACGAGGGGGACACTCGTCCACGGTGGAGGAGCCCGCGCTCGTCAACGCCGCGCTCGGCTCATTCCTGGAGTCGCTGGTGCGTCCGCCCGTGCCGTCGACGCAGGCGGGGTGAAGCGGCGAGGCTGTCGCGGGTGAGTCCGCCAGTGTCGTCCTCGCGGGCGGGGTGACGCGATGAGGCTGGCGGCTCGCTCCGTCCTCACCGGCGACGCTCGCGACTGATGCGAGCGTCTGAGGCGCGAGCGGAACCCGCTCGGAGGCGAACCTAGGTCTTCACCCCGAGCGTCTTCTTCGCCGCGCGGGAGAGCGTCTTGTCCCCGGCCGCGTCGGGGATGTCGAGCAGCGCCGCCGCCACCGCCTTGCCCGCGCCGTGGATGTTCTCGTTCGCCAGCTTCAAGTACGTCCCGAAGCGCGTGAGTCGCTCGGGGTGCGAGCGCGCCGCCTCCACATGGGCCAGCAGCACCTTCGAGAGCGCGTCCGCCGGGAAGCGCTCGAACAGGTTGAGCAGCGCCTTTCGCTCCAGCGCTTCCGGCCGGGTCTCCGCCAGTCGCACGGCCGGCTCCAGCATCGCCAGTCCGAAAGTCTTGAGCGAGTCGGACACGACGCCCGGCTTCCACCCGTCGACGAACGCCGCCAGCAACGTCTCCGCCCCGCGCACGTCGCCCAGCACGCCCAGCGCGTACACCGCTGTCTTCGCCTCCTCGTCGTCCGCGTCGCGGGCCTCCACGCTGTGCACGTACTTGTCCAGCACCTCCGCGTCCCCCAGCCACGCCAGGGCCATGGCCGCGCGTCGCCGCACCTCGTTGGACGGGTCTCCGTAGAACACCTGCCGCAGCACCGGCCAGGCCTGCGTCAGCCCCAGCCCCTCGAGCTGGTCCACCGCCGCCAGTCGAGCCTCCCGGGTCGGCTCCGACAGTGCCCGCTGCGCGAGCGGACGGATTCGCCCATGTCTCACCTTCGCGAGCGCCGCCACGGACGCGGGGCCAGTCTCCCGCGCCTGGATGTCATTGAGCACCTCGCGAGCATGGAGCCGCAATCCCGCGTCGTGGCCCTTGCGAGTCAGTCCGTCCAGCAACACTCGCGCCGCATGGACATCCAACTGTCCCAGCACCTGCATGGCGGTGCGGCGCACCATCCGGCTGTGATGCTCGGACAGGGCCTGTTGCGCCGCCTCCAGCACGCGCTCCTTCGGGCATGACGCCATCGCCCGGACCACGGCGGTGCTCGCCGCTCCGTCGCTCCACGCTGGATAGAGCGACTCCAGCAGCGAGTCCGCGCCCAGGCTCGCGTAGTAGTGCGCCGAATGGGCCGTGGCCTCGTAGCGCGACAGCTCTCCTCGAGCCCGCTTCAGCAGCGCCTCGCCCGGAGGCAGCGGTGTCTCGGGCTTCCGGATGTGGATGCTCGGGTGCGTGGGCACCGGCTCCAGCGTGTCGGCCTGGACCTGTGCCGCGCCCGCCAGCCGCACCAGGGCGATGCCGAGCACCTGATACACCTTGATGAAGTCGTCCAGTCGCTCCGCCGCGTCGGGCCGCTGCGCCAGCGCCTCCAGCAGCGCACCTGGCTTCTCCAGCCCCAGCTCTCGCATCCGAGCCACCAGCGGCTCCACCGCGCGAGGAGACAGTGACGGCAGGCCGTTGGAGAACTTCTCCGCCAGTTCGTCCCGCACTTCGGCCAGGGCGATGGCCGCGCGAGACGCGCCCGCCGCGCGCGCCGCCTCCGCCCACCCGCTGCGAGGCACCGCCACCGGCGCCTCCGGCCGCGCGCGCCGACGCCGACGCCGCGTGGGCTCCTCCGGCGCTTCACGCAGCCCCAGGCCGCGCAGCTCCAGCCCGTCCGGAGTCTCCACCACCACCGCGAGCGGAAACAGCGTGGGGAGCGCCGCCTCCAGCCCCACATCGCCCAGCACCACCTTCAGGGTGGCCCCTTCCAGCGCCGCCGCGAAGGGCTCCTCCAGCCGCGGGTCCGCCGGCAGGAACAGTCCGCGCTCGCCCGAGTCCACCAACTGTGAGCGCTGTCCGCTCGCCAGGAGCGTCTGCACGCGCAGCGCCACCGGCAGCAGGTCCGGCGCGAAGACGTCCTTGCGATGCTCCTGGAAGGCCGCCAGCGCGGCACCCACGTCCGGAAGCGCCGCCTTCACCAACTGCCGCAGCGCGGAGTCATCCTGCGGATGCGTCGTCTTCGTGCTCTCCAAATCCAATCGTCGAGGAGGAAAGCCCGGGTACTGCCCGCCCTTGGCCTCCTCCAGGACGACGCCCGCGTGGCTCTTCTTGGGCTCCACCGTCTTGAGGAACGCGGGGAGGATCTGCTTCTCCGTGTAGTGTGTCCCGGAGCCCAGCTCCAGGAAGCGGCTCTCCCGGACGAGGAAGTTGTCGGGCGTGACGCGCGTGGTGAACGCGTACTCCACCAGCGTCAGTCCTTCGATGGGCGCGCGGTCCTTCTTCGTCCACGTCTTCCCAATCAGCTCCTCGACGTAGCGGTCCTCCAGGGGCTCTCCGCCCAGGTGCTTCTCCACCTTGCGCGCGGTGAGCAGCATGTCCGCCACCAGGTCGGTGAAGACGGGCGGCTCGAAGGTCCCCGTGCGCGCCGCCGCCTGCTCCAGCAGGGCCGCCACCTCCACCGCGCGCGCCGCCAGCCGGCGCAGCCCGTTGGCGCGCAGCGACTCCGCGAGGGCCCGCACCTGCTCGGCCCGGTCCTCGGAGAGGGACGCCACGCCGGACAGGCCCAGCTCCCGCACCAGCGTGGACACCTGCGCCACGCCTGCCTTCATCAGCTCGCCCGTCTCCGTCTTCCCCTTCTTCACGCTCTTCTTCGCGGGCCCTCCCGCGCCAGCCGGGGCCGAGTCGGTGGTGACGAAGGCCTCCGGTGCGCGAGCCCACGCCACCAGCAGCGCCGCCGCGTGCTTGCAGAAGGGCCGCGAGCGCGCGGCGACGCAGGAGCACCGCCCCTTCACCTCACGCCCGTCCCCGAACACCAGCGACACCTTGTAGGGCGTGGCCCCCGAGCCCAGCGCGTCCGCGAACAGGCGGTTCTCGAAGCGGGACAGGTGCAGGAGTTGCTTGTCATCGAAGATGCGCGAGCCTTTCGCCACCTCGGAGGCGTCCCCGATGATTTCGGTCAGCCCTCCGACGCTGGCCACCACCTTGCGTACCTCAGCCATGGCGAGACTCCTTGTGTGCGGCCAGCAGCGGCGTCAGGTCCTGGTTGCGCATCACCCGCTCCACCACCTCCACCAGTCGCTTGGGCGTGCACCCGAAGCAGGGGATGCCCAGCGCGGTGAGCCTCTCCGCCATCGCGTGGTCGTACGTGGGCTGGCCCCCGTCCGACAGCGACAGCAGGCACAGCACCTTTGCCCGCGAGTCCACGAGCTGGCGCAGCCGCGCCACCAGCTCCTCCGCGTCGCCGCCCTCATAGAGGTCGGTAATCAGCAGGAAGAGGGTCTTCTCCGGCCGTTGCACGTGGTTCGCCTGCGCATAGGCCACCGCGCGGTTGATGTCCGTGCCGCCGCCGAGCTGCGCGGTGAACAGCACCTCCACCGGGTCCGTGAGGAGCGGCGTCATGTCCACCACCTCCGTGTCGAACAGGATGAGGCGCGTGCGCAGCACATCCAGGGACGCGAAGATGGCCGCCATGACGGAGCTGTACACCACGCTCTGCGCCATGGAGCCGGACTGGTCCACCACCAGCGTCACGTCCCACTCATGGTGACGGCGCTGGTTGGGCCAGAAGTAGAAGCGCTCCGGCACCAGTCGCTTGTGCTCCGCGTCCCAGCCCTTCAGGTTCTGCCGAATCGTGCGCTTCCAGTCGATGTTGCGTGCAATCGGCAGCGGGCTCGTCCTGTCCCTGCGCAGGGCGCCGAACACGGCCGTGCGGACGGTGGACTCCAGCTTCTTGCGCAGCTCCTCCACCACCTCGCGGACAATCTGCCGGGCAATCGCCTTCGCCTCGTCGGGGATGAGGCCGCGCGCGCTGACCAGCGTCGTCACCAGCTCCACGTTCTTGTCGAGGAAGGGCAGCGTCTCCGGCTCAAACAGAAGCTGGGTGAGCCCCTTCTTCTCGATGGCGTCCTTCTGGACGAGCGCAATCACATCATCGCGGAAGAAGCCGCGCAGCGCGCCGAGCCACTCGGGGATGTACGGGCGCGAGCCGGACGAACTCGCGCGCTTGTCCCCGTAGACGAAGGACAGCGCGTCATCCAGCGCCTCCAAATCTCCCTGGCCCACGCCCACCGAGGCAGCCTGGGCGCCCAGGGCGCGTAGCGAGGGACAGGCCCCCGTCTTCTCCGCCGTCGGGCCCAGCGCGAGCCGCCAGCGCAGCAGCGCATCCCGGTCCTTCTCCGCCAGCTCCTTGGGGTCCACGCTCATAGCAGGTCATCCAGGTCGTCGAGTGCCTTGCCCAGCTCGGCGCTCATGTCCTTGAGCTTCGCCGTGTCCTTCTCCTCGAGCACCGTCTTCACGGCCCGCCCCTTCTCTCCGAGCTGGCGCACCGCCACCACGTTCTCCATGAGGTAGCGACGCTCGGTGGTACCCAGCACGGCCAGTGCCCGTCTCAATACCGGGAGGGTCTGACGGAAGCGCTCGGGGTCGATGCTGGTCAGGAATTCATCCAGGGCCTTCACCACCTCGCGGTTCTTCACCAGCACCAGCGCGTTGACGCCCAGGAAGCCCTCCAGCCAGGACGCGCCTTCCTCCGGAGCCACCGCCAGCGACAGCCGCAATCCGACGATGGTCGCCACCTCCGCCTCGCTCAGCTCGTGCGCCAGGTACAGCAGGCCCGTGGCCAGGCCCGACGTCGCCGGGTGCACGGTGCTGCTGCCCATCAGCTCGCGAGCCTCCGCCAGCCACCCGGCCTTGTCCGCGAGCGGCTGGGCCAGCGCCACCTCGTGCAGGGTGCGCAGCGCCTCCACCACGGAAGGCAGGGCGTCCGGAGCGCAGTCGCAGGACTCACGCACGCGCAGCAGCGCGCGGGAGAAGGTCTTCTGGCAGAGCACCGTCACCGCCTCGTCGCCCGCGTCCGTGTGTGCGCGCGAGGTGCCATAGGCCACCAGTCCGGACAGCGCGCGCGCCGCCGACGCGAGCGACGGCAGGTCCACGTCCGTGGCCGCGTGCGTGTCACAGGCGCGCAGCGCCGACGCCATCGTCTGCGGGCAGCCGGTAATCACCGACTCCAGCAGCACCTCCGCGGCGGAGCCCGTGGTCTTCGCCGCGTCCAGTTGCTCCTGGAGGACGCGGGTCGTCACGGCTTCCAGTGAGTCGCCGAGGACGATTTTCTCCACCAGCGCCACGTCCGTGGACGGGGTCCACTGCGCCTGCCAGGACTCGCGCACCCGCGTCAGCGCGGCCTGTCCGCCGGCCTCTTCGGGGGAAGCGCGCTGTTGTCCCGTGGCCGCCAGCGTCGCATACGGAATCCCAGCCACGCGCAGGCGGTGGAGGAACACCGACGAGCCGACCTCCACGGTGTTGTTCAAGCGCAGCGTGAAGGTCTCCGGGCTGTCGGTGCTCGGCAGTCGGCGCGAGTCCAGCTCCCGCCAGAACTCCGCCTGGAGCGAGTTCTTGCCGATGCGACTGGCCACCCGGCCCACTTGATGACCGACGACGCTCTTCCACAGGAAGGAGTCGACATGCGTCGCGTCCCCGCGGCACAGCGTGGCCACGGTGGCCTCGCGCAGTTCGTCGAGTCCTGGCGCGCTCTTCTCGCGCAGGTCCGCCAGTGTCATCGCCAGCCGGTACGCCTCCAGCACGTCCGACAGGGACGCGGTGAAGCCGCGCATGCGCAGGTGCGCGGCGAAGTCGATGAGCACCTCCAGCGTCGCGCGCTTGAAGTCACACTGGGCCTCGTGGGCCTTCTGGTAGAAGTGAGGCGCCCGATTGCCCGCGCCGTAGCCGAGCTGCTCGGACAGCCGGGGGAAGCTGTACGGAATCACCGTCACCGCGCAGGGCACGGCCTTGGGCAGCTTCGCCTCCAGCGCGGGCTCCACGTCGCGGGCCAGGAAGGCCGCGATGTGCGCGGCGCCGGCCACCACTGCGACCTTGTCCGGCGCGACTCCGCTGGCCACCACCTCCAGCACCTTGCGAGCCATGAAGGCATCGCGCCAGCGGTGGTAGTCCGGGCGGGGACCCGCGTTGAGCACGTCGGCCCAGGCGAGCAGCACGGGACGGAAGCCCTCGGGCGTCCAGTCGGGAGCCTCGAACAGCGCCTCCCAGAGCTCCTCGAAGGAACGGTAGCCCTGCTCGCGAGCGAAGCGCTCGGTGAGCGGCTCTTCGTCAGGGACGTGCTCGTGATGCTCGGCCTCCGGAACATCCTCGCTCTCGACGCCGGCCGTCTCGGCGTGTCGGTCCATGCCCAGGCTGACGCCGACGGGGATGTCGATGAACGACGCGCGGGCGCGGTTCACCTTCGCCCAGCGCAGGGCCGCGTACTCGGGAGAGTAGTCAGCGAAGGGCCACAGCGCCGAGCCCGGGGTGTCATCCGTGCCATAGCCGAGCAGCGCGATGGGTGGCTTCGTCTCCGAGTCACACAGCACGTCAATCAGGTCGGAGGCATCACAGGGTCCCTCGATGAGGACGACCTCTGGCTTCACGCGCTCCAGCCAGCGCCCGAGCACCGCCGTGGTGCGCGGCGAGTGGTGGCGCACCGGGAACAGGTGCACCTGGGAGAGCAGGTCCAGGTCCATCAGCCCCTCAGGAGCTTCTTGCTGGCGGAGTAGAGGTCCTTCCACGCACCCGTGCGGCCCTTGGCGACGGTCTCCATGTATTCGCGCAGGGCCTTCACGTCGTCCTCCTGCTCCTTCACCACGGCGCCCACCAGCGAGGCGGCCAGCTCGTGGGGAGTGACCTTCCCGCCGCCGAACTGCTCCGCGAGGATGGAGCTGTTGAACAGCACGCTGATGGCCTCCGCGGTGGACAGCACGGCGCCCGGGGTGCGGACCTTCGTCTTGCCGTCCTTCGTCACGCCCTTGCGAAGCTCCTGGAAGAGCGTCAGGAGGATTCGCGACAGCTCCTCCGGTGGGGGCACGCCGACCTGATAGTCATTGCGCAGCTCCGCCTCGCGCTTCGTCACGATCTGGATTTCCTGCTCCAGGTCCTCGACGACGGGAACGGTGACGAAGTTGAAGCGGCGCTTGAGGGCGGCGCTCATCTCGTTGACGCCTCGGTCTCTCGTGTTCGCGGTGGCGATGAGGTTGAAGCCGCGCTGGGCGCTGACCACCTCGCCCAATTCGGGGATGGAGACCTGCTTCTCCGACAGGATGGAGATGAGCGCGTCCTGAATCTCCGGGGAGGTGCGGGTGACCTCCTCGAAGCGGGCGAACTTGCCGGTGCGCATGGCGCGCAGGACGGGGGAGGGGACGAGGGCCTCGGGGGTGGGGCCCTGCGCGAGCAGCAGCGCGTAGTTCCACGAGTACTTGAGGTGGTCCTCGCTGGTGCCGGCGGTGCCCTGGACGATGAGGGCGGAGGTGCCGCTGACGGCGGCGGCCAGGTGTTCGGACAGCCAGCTCTTCGCGGTGCCGGGCTCGCCCACGAGCATCAGCGCGCGGTCCGAGGCGAGGGTGGCGATGCAGACCTGGATGAGTCCCTTGTCGCCGACGTACTTGGGCGTAATCGTCACGCCGCCCACGGGTTTGGAGGCGCCGAGGATGTACGTCTCCACGGCGCGAGGCGACAGCGCCCATCCGGGAGGACGGGGCTTGTCGTCATGGGCGGCGAGGGCTTCCAGCTCGGTCTTGAACTTCGCTTCGGCGGGCAGTCGGATGTCCGGCATGCGTGCAAACTACCGGTTCGGTCTGACACGCGGCAATCCGAGGGGTTGTCTTGGATACCCCTCGGAAAAAGACCCTCGAGGACGCGCGGACGCGCCTACTCCGCGCAAGGAAACGCGGTGTCCAGCGTCTTGCTCCCGTTGATGCCCGGGCCCGTCAGGGTGACGACCACCTTCACGGAGGAGGAGCACTCGTAAGGCAGCAGGAAGGGCACCGTCGTCTCGCCTTTCTCCGCGAGCGCATGCAGTTCACGCGTCTGCGTCACCTTCCACGCGCGCCGCGAGCCCGCCTCCGACTCCTCCTTCGGCGCGCTCACCACGAGCTTCAGCTTCAGCGGCTTGTCCCCCTCGTAGGTGCCCTGCACCTTCACCAGCAGCAGCGCGTCCACGTTCATCCCATACGGGTCCGCGGCCTCGTCCGTCGTGACGATGGAGGCCTTCTGCCGGTCGAAGACCCGCAGCACGACTCCTCCCAGCGACACGCTCGGAGCACTCGCGCTCCCGGCGGTGGAGGACAGCAACAGGACACCACTCACGAGCAGCGAGCGCAGCTTCGTTCGCGACGACATCTCCACCTCCGGAAACCGTCAGGTCACATCCGCCGCTCGACTGTACGCCAGCCTGGTGTCCTCCGGTGCCTGTACGGCGAGCATGAGGCCGTGCCCTGGCTCGGGGCTTCGTCACTCCGACTGCAATCCGCCCCGCTCATGCCCAGCCTGCGGAGGAACCCTGTCCGACGCGGGCCTCCACCCGCGAGGAGCCACTTCCATGAAGACCTCCGTTCCCTCTCAGATGAAGGCCGCCGCCATCGACCGCTTCGGCGGACCGGAAGTACTCGGCACCAAGACGATTCCCGTCCCCCAGGTAGGCCCCGGCGAGGTGCTCATCCAGGTGGAGACCGCCGGCATCGGCCAGTGGGACCCCGCCGAGCGCGCGGGCGAGATGGAAGGCTACAAGCCGGGGAGCAAGGCGTCCTTCCCATACGTGCTCGGCACGGATGGCGCGGGCACCGTCGTGGCCCTGGGCGAAGGCGTCAAGAACCTCAAGGTCGGCGACAAGGTCTACGCCTTCGGCTTCCTGAACGACAAGGGAGGCTTCTACGCGGAATACACCGCGGTGAAGGCCGCGGACACCGCGCCCGTTCCCAAGGGATTGAGCGCGGAGCAGGCGGGCGTGCTGGCGGCGGACGGAATCACGGCCCTCCAAGGCGTGGAGGACACCCTCAAGGTCGGCCAGGGCACCACGCTGCTCGTCTACGGCGCGAGCGGCGGCGTGGGTCACCTCGCGGTGCAGCTCGCCAAGCGGCTCGGGGCGAAGGTGCTCGCGGTGGCGTCAGGCGCGGACGGCGTGGAGTTGATGAAGAAGCTCGGCGCTGACAAGGCCGTGGACGGCCGCTCCGACGACGTCGCGAAGGCGGTGCGGGACTTCGCTCCGGACGGCCTCGACGCGGCGCTGGTGCTCGCGAGCGGAGACAAGGTGAACGACCTGCTCAAGACCGCCGTGAAGAAGGGCGGCCACATCGCGTTCCCCAACGGCGTCGAGCCCGCGCCCAAGGGCCCCGAGGGCGTCAAGGCGACCGCCTACAACGGCGAGTCGAACCCGAAGGTGCTCGGTCGCCTCAACAGCCTCATCGAGTCCGGGTCCTTCCACGTCGAGGTCTCCAAGGTCTACCGCCTGGATGACGTCAACCGCGCGCACGAGGACGTGGGCAAGCACCACCTGGGCAAGCTGGCCCTGCGCATCAACTGAAGCGCGGCGAAGCACATGCCCGCGGAGACATACCGCCGGGGCCCTGCAGTGGGGCTCCGGCGGAAGTCGTTCCCGACACGAAAATGCCCGCCCCCGGAGTCTCCAGGGACGGGCCTGTCTCGAAGCGTGAGACTCCGTCAGGAGCGAGTGGGGCTCAGGTCGTCAGCTTGGAGGTGATGTCGATGGACGTGGGGCTGGTGGGCACGGCGAACGTCTTTCCGTTGGCGGCCTTGAAGTCGAGCGTCTTGAGATTCACGGAGTAGATGAGGAGGTCCTCGTAGAAGCGCACGTTGAGGACGGTGTGGGTGAGGTCCTTGACCACGGTCCACTGGGTGTAGTCGTCCTCTTCCTTGAGGGACTTCTCGTCGAGCGAGCGGACCGTGCCGCGAGGGATGTCGACGGTGTTGAGCAGGTGGAAGGCGAGGGTGGTGGCCTCGGTGGCGTTGGCGACGGGGCGGGCGAACTGCTTGAGGTACGCGGCGCGCACGAAGCGGGAGGGCGGCATCGGGTCGCCGGGCAGGCCGCGCAGGCCGCTGCCGTGGCCGGGCTGGGTGAAGGTCTCGCTGCCCAGGTCCACGGCCTTGGCGTCCCAGGGGGACAGGCCCACGTATTCGCGGAGGTTCTGGAGCTGCACGGGGAAGGGCGGCGCGTTGGTGAGCACGGCGACGGGGTTGTCGTGCAGGTGCATCTCCCCGTCGATGAACTCGACGACCAGGCTGTTGCCCTGGGCGTCGTGGATGGGGAAGTGCAGGGGGAGGTACTGGGCCAGCCAGTCGCTCTCCCAGATTTGGGCGGCGCCTTCCTGGAGGGCGGTCTTCACCTCGGCGACGGTGGCGAAGTTGCCGAGCACCCAGCCGGGGAACAGCGCCAGGGACACGGCCTTGGAGTTGTCGGTGACCTTGGGGTAGCGGGAGTTGGGCAGCCAGAGGCTGCCGGTGGACAGGCCCGCGGTGTTGAGTCCGTCGACCATGATGGGGAGGCTGCCCTTGGCGGTGAGGCCGACGTAGCCGTAGGTGGAGGTCCACGTCAGGCCATTGAGGCCCTTGGGGGAGGGGGAGATGAACTTCTCACCGGGGGCGCGGACGAGGAGCTTCGAGTCGAGGTCGACGCCGAACTCCATGCTGCGGCCATTGACGACAGTCTTGTCCGAGGCGACGACGAGGAAGTCGGTGCACATGTGGCGGCTCCTTGTGAGGGTTTGGCGCGACGGCCCTCTGCAGTCGCCGCGCCAGCCACGTCCTGTCAGTGAATCCCGGGGGTTGAAATCGCACGCGGGTCTGGCTTCGGCGGGCGTGTTGCCTATCGCACGTGGGGCGGCCACGACGTGCGTTCTCGCGGAAGGCGCCTGCGTCCCGAAAAAACGCGGCGCCATGCGGGAATTTCCCAAGACGAGGGCGTTCGTGATGTTCATGCCTCCCATGTCGAAGTCATCCCAGGTCGTGGTCATCGACCACCGAGCTCCCGCGCTGCAAGCCGCCTTCTGCGAGTACGTGCCCCAGGTCTTCCGAACGGTGGACTTCCGCCGCTGGTGCGCGTGGGGCGAGTGGACCGACGACTACCGCGCGTTCAGCGTGGTGGAGGAAGGCCGCGTGGTGGCGAACGCCTCGGTGATGCGGATGTGCCTGCGTGTGGAGGGGAGGGACGTCGTCGGCTATCAGCTCGGCGCGGTGGGCTGCGTGCCCGAGCGACGGGGGCAGGGCCTGGCGTGGGCGGCGATGGAGGCGGCGATGGAGGCGTGTGGAGATGCGCCGGTGTTGTTGTTCGCGAACAAGAAGGTGCTCGATTTCTATCCGCGCTTTGGCTTCGTGCCCCGGGAGCAGACGTTGTTCGGGGTGACGCGGGACGTGGTGCCGGGAGGCGCGCCCGCGCCGGTGTTGGACGTGTCCGAAGCGTCGGTGAGGGCAAGGCTGGTCGAGCTGGCGGAGGAGGGCATGCCCGTGACGGAGCGCTTCGGAGCGCGGCGGCACGGGCACATCGCGACCTGGTACGCGGCGGCGAACTTCGCGCGGCCGCTGCGGAAGTTGAGCGAGGATGCGTGGGTCTTCGCGGGAGTGGAGGACGGCACGCTCTACATCGAAGACATCTTCGCGCGCGAGGGGTTTGATTTGCGCCCGCATCTGTCGCGGCTGGTGGAAGAGCCAGTGAAGACAGTCCAGTTTGGCTTCACGCCCGAGCGGTGGTGGCCTGGTGCGGAGGTTCAAGGTGAGGACACGGAGGCGGACCTCTTCGTGCGCAATCTCTCACTGCCCGCTGGAGCGAATCGCTTCCCGGTGATGGCGCGGACGTGATGGGCTCGGCCCATGCGAATCCGTCACGTCCAATGGCTTGCGTTGGTCGCGGTGTCCTGGCTGGGCTGCTCCACGGTTGAAAAGCCCTCCGCGCAGCAGGTGTGGGGAGAGGCCGAGCTGGAGTGTCAGGCTCCAGAGGAGGACCAGTGCGTAACCCTCCTGTGTCTGGGCGACACCTGCGGCTTCTATCGCTGCGAGGACACGCCCGCGGAAGTGGAACTGGCGCGCTTCCCGCCGTCACGCCCACCCGCTGCCGCGGCGGCACCGGGCAGTGGTCCTCGAAGAAACTGGGGCGGAGCGCAGAAGCTGCCCCCGGGTTCCATCATGACGTTCCCCAACTGGAACGGTGCTCCGGACCGCGTCATCCCGCCTTCACGCCAGCTCACGCCAGGGCGTTGGGAGAAGCACCACATCTTTCCCCAGGACCCAGTGCTGCGAGCGTGGTTCGAGACTCAGGGCGTCAAGATTCACCACTACACGATGCCCATTCCCGTTGAACTTCATCATCGCATTCACAGAGTGGGGGGACGCGGAGGAGAGTGGAACGAGGCGTGGCGCCAATTCCGACTGGCACAGCCCGACGCTTCGCCAGAAGCCATTTTCAAGCACGCAGGAGAACTCATCTATCGTTTCCAGCTCATCGGTGGCCCCATCCAGCCCTACTATTCGAAGCCTGGAGCGTGAGGGCGCATGAGTCGATTCTTCTGGGTGGATGAGGACAACGCCGCGGTGGCGAAGCACGGTGGGGAAGTCGAGGGCGTTCACAGGTGGCTGCTGCCCGGCTTGAAGAACTGCCCCACGTGCGGTGTGACCTGGGGGGGGACCGGCCATTTCTACCCTGGTGTCGACCTGTCATCCTTGCCGGAGCATCGAGAATTCGAGAAGGCCCGACCCGAGCCGTTTCCAGAGTTCGTGCGCCTGCGCGAGCTGGTCCGTCCGTTGGTACCTCCGAAGGTCATGCTTCCGCCGGGTACTCACTTCGGGCCACTGGTGGGAAAATCTTTCGGGAAGCTGCCAGCGTTCGCCTGGGTGATTTCGGTGCTGCTGGTTCACCGCGAAGCCATGGAGCGCCTCCAGGCAGAAGGTGTGAATCACCTGACAGGTCATCCCACGGCCTTGCGATTCCGGCAGAAGCACCCGCCGGAGCTGCTGGAACTCCAGGTGGACCTCGAAGGAAGGCTCCACCCGGACTGCATTCCCCCGGGCACGCCGCCGCCGTGTCAGACCTGCGGGCGGTTTGGCTTCGCTCGGCCCGACGAGCCCATTCTGGACGCCGCCACCCTGCCTACGGACCTGGACCTGTTCCGACTGGGCAACTTCGCCACCATGGTCGTCGGCACGGAGCGCTTCAAAGACGCCGTGCTCCGCCTGGAGCTGGACGGCCTCAAGTTCCGCGAGCTTCCAACCCGCTGAGCCCGAAGAGCCACCGCATCAAGGAAGGTCAATCCAGAGCGCCGAGCTCGCGGTGTCCGCCGTCACCGTGACCGAACCCTCACCGAGCACGGCGCCTTCGCCGAGCGCCAGGTCCACACCCGAGCCACCTTGGAGCGCCTCCACCCGGAGTGGTCCCGTCGTCGCGAGCAGGTATCCGTTGCGGGCGCGGTCGAGCGTCAGCCGCTCGGGCCGGCCCGCGACGAGCGGGAGCCACCAGACCCGTACATCGGCGCGCAGAGGCATCCCGTCGTCGCCCGCGATGAGCTGACGCCCGTCATCCGAGAGCTGGCGCGAGTAGTAGGCCGGGGGGCCACCGTAGGTGTGCGGCCGGAACCACAACTGGAGCATCCGCGTCGGTCGGTCCGTGTCGTTTCCTTCGGCGTGCATCATCCCGTCCCGCGCCGAAATCAACTGCGCGGTCCGTGGCTCCATCGTCGCGCCGTGAGCCTGGTCTCCATGGTGCGAGAGCGTCCCGTCCACGACGATGCTGAGGATCTCCATCTCCTCGTGCGGGTGAAGCGGGAACCGCGATTTCGGCGCGAACGTCGCATCCGCGAGGACAAGCAGCGGCCCCAGCGGTCGACCCTGGCCAGAGTGGGGTCCCACCGTCGCGACGAAGTGGTCCCGGAGCGAGAGCCACGAAAGCGTGGTGCGAGGCAGCGATGCGAGCGTGCGGTGTTCGAGGCGCGGCATGGGCAGGTTCCTTTCGGTGTGACAACCGGAGAGGGCCACGGCGCTTCCGGCGACGAACGTGCGACGTGAGAGCTTCACGACGTCGGCCTCGCCAGCGGCGGCGAGAAGCGAGTCGTCGGCGTCAAGCGGGAGGAGCGCCTCGACGCCCTTGTCTTGAATGTGGCGGGCCCTCTGCCCATGTTCGTCTCCTCCCGCGCTGGGGTGCGCGGTGAAGAGTTAGCCCGGCCCGACTCGTTTGACAGCTCCAGATGGACGCACAGAAGATGTGCGTGAATGCACATCTCCTGGGACGAGCTTCAGACCATCGAGGCGCTTGTACGCACTGGCAGCGTCGAAGCCGCAGGACGTGAGCTGTCGCTTCGACACTCCTCGGTGTCGAGGCGGATTGCCGCGCTGGAGGCACGCCTTGGCACGGCGCTGTTCGCCAGGGGCGCGCGCCTGGTGCCCAGCGCGCTGACGCTGCGAATCGCGGAGCGGGCCGCGACCATGCGCATGGCCGCGAGGGACATCGAGGACTTCGTAGGGGCCGAGAGACGGGGCCGGGAACGAACCGTGGTCATCACGACGAGCGACGTGCTGGCTCCGCTCTTGTTCCTCGCGCTCTCGAAGGCCAGGCCCGTGCAGGCGGTAGAGGTGCTCGTGAGTGACGACGAACTCGAACTGCTGCCAGGTCAGGTCGACCTCGCGCTGCGTCCGGGTCAAAACCCGAGCGGTGCGCTGCGCGGTCGACGGCTTGGACGGTTGAAGGTCGGAGTCTATCGCGCACGAGGCGGTGCGCAGGATTGGCTGCAACCGAGCGTGGACCTGCGCGCCAGGGCCTCGATGAGCTGGTGGCGCGAGGTGCCCAAGGACGTCCCGGGTGCCGTGACGTGCAGCTCACTGCTGGCCATGCGCGACGCGTGCTGCGCTGGCCTCGGACGAGCCGCGCTCCCGGCCTTCCTCGCGCACGGAGACGCCCGGCTCCAGTTCGAGAGGGAGCTCGACGCAGGGCCACCCCTCTGGCTCCTCGCGCCGATGGCCCGTGGCGTCCCGAAGGAGCTTCGGGAGGTACAGCGGGACATCTTCGCCGCGTTGCGCGCGACGGAGGGGGCCTTCGTCGAATGAGTCCTGCTCAAGAACCCGAGCGCGCTCGAGCCGGCGTGCCGAAGCGGCTCGGAGGCTGTCCGGTCCACCGCCGGAACGCGCGGGTGAACGTGCTCACATCCGAGAACCCCAGGAGATAGGCAATCTCACTCACCGACCGCCCCGTAACCGTTCAGGGGTGGTGTTGAGGCCGTCGTCGCGGTGTGCAACCCGTGGCGGATGCAAACGAAACCCACTGCGACGCTGGAATCGAAGATTGAACGACTGGTCCACGAGCACCTGGTGGAGCA
>NZ_JAKCFA010000033.1 GCF_024198215.1 Myxococcus qinghaiensis | reverse complement strand
AGCCACCAACGCGGCGCCCTGGACGGCCTGAGCCAGCCCCATGTAGCGATCTCCAAGAGCGAGATCGCCACACCCTCAACCAGCTTGGTAGCCCCATGCAAGGGCTACCTAACTGATCAGCATTGCGGCTAGCGCTCGGGGAGATGCTGTCGAAGCAGGGCACCAGGCCCGAGCCTCAATTGGTGGTCCTGGACGATGCGTTGGTCAACACGGACGCGGCCCGTCACCGGCGTGCGCTGGAGTTGATTGAGCAGGCGGGAGAGACGCTCCAGGTGCTCATCCTGACCGCCTTCCCGGAGCGTTATCGCACCCTGCGAGGGATGAAGGCGTTCGACCTGCGGAAATTGGCTGAGGAGTCCACGGCGACAGGGTGAGTGACTGCTCGCGCACCGGGGTCGCTCATGACGATGACCCGGGGTAGCATTGACACGCATCGACAATAAATCACAGCCCCCTCATGCTGGCGATTGCGCCATTCCGGCGCCTCCTCGAAAAGGCATGAAGCAATGATTCTTCGCCGCATTGTCGGGCTCGTAGTTCTCGCGACTGTCGCTACCGGTTGTGGTGGCGTCTCCGACCCGGAGTACCGCATCGAGCAGGGCGACAAGGGGGCGATGGTCGTTCACGGCGACGCCGAGGCCGTCGCGTTGTCGTCGGGTACGTTCGAGATGAAGGACGGGACTACGGAGACTCTTTCCTCGGAAGAGAAGACGGCTTCGTATCTGGCGGATGTCTATATTTGTTGCGATACCTGCACCATCTATGGCGATGGCTCGATCTACTGCACGGGCTGTCAATTCTGTTAAAGCCGCCACGCTCGTGACGGGTAGGGGGCCGGGAGTATCCCCCGGTCCCTGGTTTCTTCTATGCGGCTGGCGCTACCGCCGGAGGCAGCCGCTTACGAGGAGGTCCGCTGGGAGGGCAGGGTGGCACGCAACGCCTCTGGACTCCCCGTGAGCACCAACCGGTCCACGGCTCGCGTCATCGCCACGTAGAGGAGGCGGGCTTCCTCTCTGGCCTCGGTCGCATGTCGGGAGGGGCGGCCGAGTCCCGGAATCGCGATGACTGGAAACTCCAGGCCCTTGCTGGAGTGAAAGGTGATGACCTTGACGCTGTCTTCGGTGGGCTTCAGCGCGGACTGAGGCGCGCGTTTGCCCACCCACTGGAAGGGAATGCCCGACCGACGCAGCTGGTGGATGGCGGCGTCCCCGACATCGACGGCGCGGTAGAGCACCGCCATGTCATTCCAGCGGAGTCCTTCGGAGTGCAGCTGTCGCAGATGCCCCGCGAGGTAGTTCAGCTCCGCGCCCAGGCTGGGCAACGGAATGACCTGGGGCGGTGGACCATGGCGGCCCGCGCTCTGCGGAAGGAGCAGTGGCACGCCGTCTTCGTCCGCATCCTCGGGCGTGAGCACGTCCTTGGCGTAGTGGTACGCGAACTGGAGGATTTCGGAAGTGTTGCGGTAGTTCAGGCGAAGGATGGTGGTTCGCCCCTGCGCCTGGATGCCGACGCTCCGGAAGCTGAAGCGTCCGCGCCGGTAGATGGACTGGGCGTCGTCATAGAGGACGAGGAGGGAGTTGGTCTCCGGTGAGACCATCTGGGCCACCAGCTTGAGCCACTCGGGCTGGAAGTCATGCCCTTCGTCAATCAGCACCGCGCCGTACTGCCCACGAGGGATGAGACCCCGGTCGGCCGCGTGGATGACTCGCTGGACGAGCTGCTCGACATACTCGGAGGAGGAGAGCCCTTGAGGCGGGAGGCCCGCGTGGAAGGTCACGAGCTGCTCGCGGCACCACGCGTGGAAGGTGCGCACGTTGACCTGCTGCCGGGAGATGCCTCGTGCGGTCAGATAGGGCTCCAGCCACTCCGCCAGGGGACGGCCGAAGCACAGCACGAGGATGGGCCGTTGGAGGACCTTCGCGAGCTGCACGCAGCGGTAGCCCAGAATCATCGTCTTGCCGGAACCCGCGACGCCATGGATGACGCGATGTCCCTCTCCCAGGCTGCGAGCGAGCTGCTCCTGCTGGAGGTCCATGATGCGGATGAGGTCGGGCAGTGTTGCTTCGGCGTCTGGCTGCTCGAAGAGGCCGAGCTGTGCTCCTCCAATGCGGAGCTCCGGGAAGATGTGCCAGCGAATCCGGTCGACCTGGGGAAGCGTCAGCGGGCGAACGGGCACCCAGGGGAACATCTCCCAGAGTCGTTGCTGGAAGGCCTCGGGGGAGACGCTCTCGGCGAGCTCGTCCTTGCAGATGGCCCGATGTGAAGGGATGACGTCGCCAAGTCGTGCGTCTTCGAACTGCGCCCGGGTCAGGTTGGAGAAGACGACGCCATAGCTCCAAGGGAATGCCAGCCTGCCCCGGTGGGGCCCCTCTGGGAGAACCAAGGCCGCATCCCTCTGAAGCAGGGAGGCGATGTCCTGGGCATAGAGCCGTGCCTGTTCGAAGGGATTCGCGACCTCCTTGGGCCCGTCGCCGGTGAGCAGGGTGGCGCTGTTCTTGTCGATGCGCTGGATTCCGTCGCGCTTCCAGTCCTTGACCTCCAGAACCAGGATGCCTCGGCGGGGATGCAGGACGATGAAGTCAGGGTGGCGGCCCGTCTGCCCAATGGCGACGTCGTACCAGAGGAGATAGTCGTCCTCGAGCTTCTCTTCGAGCCGCCTTGCCACGCGCTTCTCCCCCGACTGCATCCGAGGGAGGCACTGGTTCAGGGCGGGGATGAGGGTCGCCATGCCTCCATGGTAGTTCCAAGGGCGGGAGAGATGGAACGCGGGCCTTTGAGGCCGGGAGTGGAAGTGACCACGGAGTGACGTCCGGGCCGTGACGCCTGGCTCTACTTGAGCAAGTCAGGCGAAGTCAGGACGTCGGAGAGCATCGTGGCCTCGCTTGAGCTGTGCGCGAAGATATCGATTACAGAGGGCCCCAGAGACAATCGTGGCCGCAATACGGCTGGGTCCCAAGGCCGGCGGGCTCGAACATATGGCCCTTGCATCAGTCGGTGGAGCCGGAGCACGACGTTGAGTGGCGCATCCAGAAGGGGACCCTGAGCTACGTTCCCAGCAAGACGCGCTATGCCTTCGATGCTCCCAAGCCTCGCGCGGGTGACTGGCCCTGGTGCATCAGACCGCCACGCTCAGGAAGTGCTTCGACGCGCTGAAGCAGCAGGCCGCCTACGTGAAGCAGCCGGTGGTGAGTCACAGCGTCCGCCGGGCCTTCAAGGTGGCGGGCATGGTTCCCACGGTGTCGGCCATCCTGCTCGCGAAGCCCTCCTGACATGTCATCATCTCCGCCAAGGTGGGTGGGTCCCTGGCGTCACCTCACTGGATGAGGGTGACGACCTGGGTGTCGCAGGAGACAGGGTCGACATACGAGTTGGCAGTGTCGACGGTGCAGACTGGGGGCGGCGAACCGAGGGCGCTCTGGTTGATGGTTCCCGAGCAGAGGCCGCCGGTGCGGGTGACCGTGAATTGCCAGACGCACGTCTTCGCGGGGCCACTCCCCGTGTTGGTCGTGTAGTAGTAGGTGTGGGTCGAAGGGGGCGTGAAAGGAAATTGGGTCATGCCCCAGCCGCCGTTCAGAAGGGTGGGCAGTTGAGGAACGAGGGTGCCACCCGCGAAGACGGTGGAGCCGATCAGATTCAGGACGTAATACGACTGGATCAGGGTGAACCGCGCAGGAGATGCGGAGTCCCCGCGTCGTGCCGGAAGCTCCACCGTCTGTGTCGTGGGGGTGCTGACATACTCGCTACGCGGGAAGCCGAAGGCGAACGGCTCCGTGGCCCCGCTCATGGGCGCGAGGGTCAGGAGGATGACCGCCAGAGAGCGCTTCACGTTCCTCGTCATGGGAACTCCGTGATGTCTAGTATTGGGTGGAGCGCCGATTCTCTAGCATGCTTCCTGTTTGATTTTCAATTGAGGCGGGCGAGCATCCGGGGGATGGTCCGCCGCCTTGCGATGGAAAGGCAGGCAGCCCTGGCGTGCCGGGGAGGAGAAGTGTCCCTAGGTTGAAAAGCAATGAGAGACCATCCGATGCGCGACGCATGGCTGCTCAGTCCGGGGGCCCACGGCTTCGGCGAGGGTCTTGATCGTTGCAGCCACGAGATGCACGGCCCCTACGAATTGCCCCCCGGGCCCGAGGGCTTCTCCTTTTCGCTATACCAGTCCATCGGTGTCGGGTTTCAGGCCGGACATCGGCTGGAGCTCCTGGAGAACGGCTCACGATGCGCGGTTCGTCCGCGAGCTGGGGCGGTGCTGGGAGAAGGACCTGGCCGTCTCCAAGGAGATCTCCCTGGAGAAGGGAGGTCGCACCAACCCGTGGCGGCGGCTGGCCCGTCAGGCCACGCAACTGATGGGGCACACGCGGTAGTCACCTCTCTTGCGCGGGTTCGTCATGCCCACCCGTCGTGGGGCGCCTCGGGGCGCGCCTCTCGCACACATGTATTGGCCCATGGGCGGTGGCGTGTCCCTCACGCCCGCTGTCGTGAGAGGTGTTAGGCTCGGCCGCGGCGGTTTCGGGGGACTTTGCCATGGCCACGTTCGACAAGAGGTCGGGCCCTGTGTCCGCGCCGGCGCCCGGCTCGGCGCCAGCGGCACGCAATCAGGTCAGGGCACCCCAGGCGCCCTCGCTCCAGGTGGTCCTGTCAGGTGGTACGCAGGCGCAGGAGGCGCGGACTCCGGATGCCCTGGATATGGAGGGACTGCCTCCCGCTCCGGCTCCACGGTTCGACTTCTCCCGCCTCCCCATCGAACCCCCGTCGATGCCGCGCGGCGGCGCCTACTACCCGATGGGAGCGCGGCTCCAACGGACCTTCGGCCCCGCGGCCGCGCACATTCCCATCCATCCGGGCTCGGCGCTGACCGCTGGCGCGCGAGGGCTCACGGTGAATGGCGAGGTCCACCTCGCGCCAGGCTTCAGCGACGTGCGAGGTGAGGAAGGCCGAGGCCGGGTGGGGCACGAGGTCGCCCATGCACTCCAGCAGCGCGCTGGTGCCGGGGGAGGACTGACCGAGGAGCGCCGCGCGGAGCTGGAGGAAGAGGCGGGTCAGGCCGCGCGCTCCTTCGTGCAGGGGCGTCCCTTCTCCGTCCGGGGACGCGCGCCGGCGGGGCTGGCGCTCTACGACGAGCCTCCTCCCAGCGGACTGCCTCCCCCGAAGACAGTCCAATGGGGAGGAGACTCCTTCACCATCACCTTCGAGCGCAGTCAGGTGAGTGGTGAGGACCGCCTCGTCGTGAGCGTCGCGTACACCGGCCCCTTTCCAATGGATGGCCCTGGGCTGGATGGCCGGCGCGCGCGCCTGAGCGTCGGATTGGGCACGGCCCCGCTGAGGGCCGTCCTGCTGCCTCCGGGCGAGTTCGCTCCGGATGAGCTGTCGCTCTCCCTGGACCTCTACGGCAATGGCTCTCGCGTGGTGAAGCTGGTCGACCAGGTCCGCGTGGAGGCGAGTCCAGGCCGGGGCCGGGAGCACAGCCTCTCGTTGAAAGTGATTGGGGGTGGCGGCGGGAGCTTCCAGTCCTTCTGGGTGAAGGACCCGAGCGCCCGAGCGGCGCCGGCGTCGTCTGCGCCTTCCGCGACGCAGGGAGATGTCCCCGGTGAGAAGCCGCAGTCACTGTTGGACCTGCGCACCCTCGGCACCGAGCTGCGCATCGACGGGGATGGAGACCAGTCCAAGGAGCTCCTGCTGAATGTGGTGCCGAAGGACTACTGGCCCCACCCGACCTACAAGGACGTGCCCCGGAACCTGCAGCTGCGTGTGATGCAGTTGTCATCGCGGCAGGAGCGCGCCTACCTGTTCCAGCTTCCTGCTCCGGGGCCCACCAGCCGGGGCAGCTTCTTCCCGCTGTTTCGTGAGACGACGGACGGGCTGGCGCCGACGCGCATCTCCCTGGTGTTGCCCACCGACTCCCAGCTCCTGCTCGTCTACCCGCCCACGCGCGACGCGAAGGGCGTCTCCTACCGCATCACCGTGGCGGGCCAGGAGCTCACCGCGACGTTTCCCCCGGAGAAGGTCGTGCACCGCATCGCCTCCGCGGACGCGGTGCGGACATCGGGCGGGGTCTCCTCGGTTGACGTCACGTTGGGCGCCTATCGGGACCGCTTTCGCGTCACGGTGCAGCGCAACGGTGGGAGCGCCCTGCTGGGCATCTCGGCGCTCCAGTCCCAGGGGGCCACGGGCAGCATGGGCGTGCCGCTGCAGCTCACGGGCGTCCCCTCCCTGGCGGTCCTCGACTCGGATGGGCTCTCCGTGGCGTTGGACCTGGACCAGGACCAGAAGGTCGACCTGCGCATCAACGACCGGCTCGACTCGCCGGACGAGGCGGATGGCGGGGGAGACCCGGAGCAGGCCCGCAACCACCAGCTGCGGGTGACGGGCGCCGCCGTGGGTGGAGAGAAGCTCTTCGCCTTCACCGTGCGCCAAGGCGTCATCCGAGGAGGCCGGGCCACTCCGAGTCGCGAGGACCAGCTCGCGGCCTCCGGAGCGCAAGCCATCACTGGCCTGTCCGAGCAGGCCGCGCTCGGGCCCCTGCGTGACGAGCTGAACGCCTACGAGGGCGCCATGCGCGCCGAGCGCCACAAGGCGGCCAGCAGCGGGTTCCTGGGCAAGGGGACCTACACGTCCTGGCTGGTGCTGTCCGCGGACATGATTCGCCTGGAGCCACAGGCCAACGCCAACACCGTCCAGCCCGCGCTCAAGGAGCAGGCCAGTGTCCACGCCGCGGCCTTCTACAAGGCCCTGGCGGACGAGACGCGCGGCGCGGTGGAGCTCCGGGCGGCGCATGGTTGGTGGAGCTCGACCAACAAGTACACCGATGCGCGCCTGGACCCGACGGGCGAGAAGGGCGCGGGGCCCGAGCTGGAGAAGAGCCTGCGGAGTGGAAGCTGGCAGGCCGCGCTGTCGCACTACCGGCGACTGGTCCAGGGCATGGACCAGTGGATCCTCGATTCGTTGCGCAAGGGAGGCCGCTCGCAGGAGGCGCAGCGCGTCGAATACCTGGGCGCGATGCGGGAGCAGCTCGACGCGTTGACTGGCAAGCCGGGCGTGCGCCGCGTGCAGGCCGTCTTCCACCCGGACGAGCAGTACCGGGCCACGGCTCGCATCCACGAGGTGCCGCTGTCGCTGCTGCTCTGGTCCGAGCAGGGCCAGTGGCACCTCAAGGACATCACCAATCCGAAGAGCACCTTCGAGGACACGGAGGCCGTGGCGGCGGGGCAGTCCGAGCCGTCGAGGGCGCTCTTCGAGAAGCTCGACTACAAGGTCCACTTCCCCAAGGGCATCATCCACTACCAGGTGCCTGGAGGCACCGGCGGTCGCATCGAGACGACCGAGCGGCGCAGCTGGCACGAGTATGTGAGCTACATCGGGCTCGGCGTCGCCGCGGTGGGCTTCTCGCTGGCGACCTTCGGGACGGGCACGGTGGCGGTGGCGGGCGCGTGGGTCCTGGCGGGCTCGGGCGTCATCGGGGCGGTGGCGGCGGCCGGTGACATCCAGGAGCGGCTGAGTCACGGCAACCGCGACTGGTCCGCCATCACCCTCGACGTCGCGGCGGTCGTCGCGGGGCTGGCGGGGGCCTCGGCGCTGGCCGCCGGGCGAATCACCCTGGGCGCGGCAGCCGCGGCGAAGCAGGGGCAGGCCTGGTCGGGACTGGCGGCGCGGCTCGCCGTCTACTCCGAGCGGCTCTACATCCCGCTGAACCTGGGCAAGGGCGCCGCGGACGTCATCACCCTGGCGGTCCTCACGGACCAGATCGCCACCCAGCTGGACCAGATAGAGCAGGCCGCCGGGAGCCGAGGGGACAAGGACGCGGCGAAGGCGCTGGTCCTGGCGCAGTTCATGGCGACGGGGGGCATCATCGCGCTGGGCATCAAGGGCTCGCTGCCGAAGCCAGGACAAGGCCAGCGCCTCTACCTGCACTTCCCGGCGGAAGGTCCCCCTGTCGCCACGCTGTTGCAGCACCTGGACGAGACGACGACGGGACTGCGAGGCGTGCGTCCCCACCTGACGGACACCGATTTCACGTCGCGGGCCGCGCGCGGCAACAACCAGCAGGTGAGCCTGACCAACAGCAAGAAGGTTCCGGCGACGCAGGTGGTCTTCCTGGAGCCGATGCCGGGCTCCAGCGCGGTGCAGCTGGTCGAGGTGCTCGACGACACGGGCGCGGTGTTGGGCAAGCTCAAGCCCACGGTGGATGGGTTCCAGATTCCGCTCCAGCCCACGGCGAGGGTGCGCGTCACGCTGGCGAGTGGCACCCAGTTCGAGTGGACCGGCGCACAGGCCCCGCCCACCGGCTACCGGCTGTCCATCAAGCCATCGAAGCCCTTCCAGGAAGCGGGCTTCGCGGGTGGGCATACGCGGGATGCCTGGGATGAGACCCTGCGGATGTATGGGGACAAGATTCAGGTCACGAACCAGCAGAAGCTGGGCTTCCGACTGCCGGGTGACACCGTTGATACCGAGTTGCGCGTCATCCGCTACACCTACGACAGCAAGGCCGTCAATGTCCCGAAGACGATCTTCGAGGGGCGCGGCACCGGCTCGCTCAGCAACTTCGAGAAGCACCTGTATGCCCATGCGTCGTACGCGCTGGAGAGCGCCGCGCCCACGGACCGGTTGGTCGCTGTGAAGGTGCCGGTGGTGGATGGGGCGGGCAAGCCCGCGGTGGTGAAGGTGATTGTCGCGAGGGACTCGCCGGCCGCGGGAGAGCGCATCGGTACGATTCGAAGCTGGTGGATCTCCGAGGAGAACCTCACCAACGCGCAGCTCGTTCGTCCGCCGTGAAAGTCCGTGGACTCAATCCGTCGTGAAGCGGGGGAAGCCCTGCTAGCCTGGTGGAGACATGCGCACTGTTCGCCTGGAAGGCCCGAGCCTCGATGTCTCCGACGACCCGAACGGCGTCATCGGCGAGTTCCTGGCCTATGCGCTCTCGCTGAAGAACCTCTCCGGGCGTGAGCCCGCGGAGGAGTTCGCCGAGCGTTTCTCCCCGGAGGGGCAGGGGATGAGCCTGCCCGACGTCTTCATGGCCTACCGCGCCGAGGGACAGGACGACCTTCCCCCGGAGCTGGGAGAAGAGGCCTGGGCGGAGCTGGGCGAGAAGGAGCCTTGGGTGCTCTCGCGGCTCCAATACGGTTGGGCTCCGGAATCGGCTGTCCTCGAAGGGGCGGAGCTGCGGCACCTGCTTCAAGAGTCATTGTTGCTGCGCGGTGTTGTACCGCCGCGGGGGTGACGCGTGACTCGCGTGGAGCCCAGCCTCTGGCGCCGTGCCAAGGCCTGACGCTGGACAAATGATTACGCGCACGTTGGGAGGACTTGTGCAGAGCGCTGCACACGAGCTCCGCCTCCACGTGGCCGCGTGCAGCGCATCCACTGGAAACTCCTTGGAGCAAGGGACAGGTCTCTGGGTTGCACTGTCGCGTGCACATGAAAAACGCCACGATGCGCAACCTGTTGACGCGGTCCCTGGTGCTCCCGTTGCTGTTTCTGGCCCCGGGCCTCGCACTCGCGGCCGCGGATGACCCGCCGTCAGGGGAAGCGGCCCTTCCGGGCACGGAGCCGAGCAAGTTGCTCCCGGTGAAGGACCCGCCGTCCGAGTCACCGGTACGAGAGGTCCTGCATACGAGTGCGCGCATCGCGGCGGAAGTCGGAGCCATGTCGGTGACGGGCCTCGCCATGGGACTCCCCGGGGCTTTCATCGGCGACGCGCTATGTAGGAACTCCCCGGGAAGCGGGGACTGCCTCGGCGGGGCGGCCATTGGCTATGTCCTGGGAGCCTCGGTGGGCGTGCCCATTGGCATCATGTGGGGCGCGAGCCTCCTGGGCGGAAAGGGGACGTGGACTGGAACGCTCCTTGGCGCGGGATCGGCAGCTGGGGCTGGCGCCCTGACGGGGCTGCTTGTGGCGAATGACGGAGATCGTTTCGCAGCCGCCTCCATCTCCGCCCTGGCGGGCTCCATCCTGGGCTCCTTCATCGGGTATGAGCTGTCGCATGCCGACAATAGCGCGCCACCAGCCCCGACGGAGGTCAGCGTGCTTCCGTCGGTGGCGGTGTCTCAGGGTGGAATGATGTTGGGGCTGGGTGGGCACTTTTGAGTGCATGACGTGACGACTCGCCGCGCGTGATTCAACGCCGCATCAGGCCATCAGCGGAGGCTCGTGCCGTGGTTCTGTGTTTGTTTCCCGTTCTCCTGAACCTCCAGGGATGCACTGCTGGCGCAGGTGGTAAGCACTTGCGCCGGGGTCTGGTGCTGGACAATCGATTACGCGCCTGTTGGGAGGATTTGTGCAGAGAGCTGCACACGAACTCCACCTCCGCGCGGCCGCATGCGACTCATCCTCTGGAAACTCCTGGGAACAGGGGACAGGTCTCTGGGTTGCACTGTCGCGTGCACATGAAAACCTCCACGATGCGCAACCTGTTGACGCGGTCCCTGCTGCTCTCGCTGCTGTTTCTGGCCCCGGGCCTCGCGCTCGCGGCCACTGATGACCCACAGCCAGGGGAAGCGGCCCTTCCGGCCACGGAGCCGAGCAAGGTGCTCCCGGTGACGGACCCGTCGTCCGAGTCACCGATGCGAGAGGTCCTGCATACGAGCGCGCGCATCGCGGTGGAAATCGGAGCCATGTCGGTGACAGGTCTGGCCATGGGATTCCCCGGGACCTTCGTCGGCGGCCTGGCGTGTACGGACTATTCGGCATGGATCCCATGCGCTGACGAACTGTTCGGTGGCTATCTCCTGGGAGCGGCAGTGGGAGCGCCTATTGGTATCATGTGGGGGGCGCACCTCCTGGGTGGAAAGGGGACGTGGACTGGAACGCTCATTGGAGCGGGGTCGGCAGCGGGGACTGGCGCCGTGACGGCGCTGCTTCTTGCTCAGAAACGAGATCGTCTCGCACTCGTCTCTGTCTCCGCCCTGGCGGGCTCCGTCCTGGGCTCATTCATCGGGTATGAGGTGTCTCATGCCGCCAACAGCGCGCCCCCGGAGCCGTCGGAGGTCAACGTGCTTCCATCGGTGGCGGTGTCTCAGGGGGGAATGATGTTGGGTCTGGGAGGGAGCTTTTGAGCGCATGACGTGACGAGTCGCCGCGCGTGATTCAACACGGCACCGAGTTCTCCTCGGGGCTCGGGCCGTGGTGCGGTGCGTTGGTCTGGTGTGTGTGGATGTCGCCATGAGCGGGATGAGGGAGGCCTCACCCGAGAGGTGGCGTGGAAGATTCGGACGACCTGCTATCCTTTGAGACGTTGTCGCCGTGAGCGAGTTGGAAGTCCCTGTCACACCCACCTGGGAGGGTACGATGCTCGGTTCCGCGAAGAAGGTCATTCAGGTGTTGCTTGCCGTTGTCACGGGGGCGGCTGTGTCGTTCGGTGCCACGCTGGCGGTCGCCGCGCCCGCGGAGCCGCTTTCCTATTGTGCTGGCAACTGCGTCAATGAGTGCATCGAGGCCGGTTTCGCCTATGGCCGATGCTCTGGCGATGTCTGTGTGTGCTTCCCGTTCTCCTGAACCGCAACAAGCGCTGCGTCTCCGTCGATGAGGGCTCAGACCCGCATGGCTGGGGCGACAACTACCTGTGTTTCTGATCTGGAGTTGAACCCGGGGTGAGTCGTTCCCGCCGTCTCCGCCCGCTTCGCCCGGGTGGAGATGGCGCGCCGCACGAAGGGGGCCTCATCGGCGAACCAAGCTCGCCCCTCGGGCTCTCGACGCGCTGGACAGGGTGGTGCGGCGGCTGCGATCAGCCACCCCGCTCGCAAAGCTCGCCGCCTGGTTTCGTCCCTGCCTATCCTTGCCTCAACTCAATGCTCTCGGCGTTAGCATCAGGAAAGTGACGCCCAGGCTATCAGTGGCTGGCTTGGTGCATTTGATTGTGATTAATTCGCCATCAAGTTGGGCCTCGTTTGAGTTGCTGCTGAGCGGAGTGGCTCCCAGCTTTTCGGCGAGCTTGCGGCCAATGAAGTGGCGGTAGGGCACGGGAATCGAACTCGCCAGAGACGTCTCTCAACGCCTCTCACTGGGTTTGAAGCCCAGGCCGGCCACCAGGTCCGGAGGCCCTACCACCGCTGATTAGTGCCGGCCCCTCCCGGCTTCGTCAACGCTCACCGCGCCGGCTTCAACCCCGGCAGCCCGTGCACCAGCGTCTGGGTCAACGTCTCCCGCAACTCCTCCGCGGACGTCCGGAACGCCGCGCACGTCAGCTTCAAGCTCACAATCCCGTGCAACCCGGCCCACACGGTCTCCGCCAATCGCCCCGGGTCCGCCTTGTCTGCAATCCTGCCCGCTGACCTCAGGTCCTCGAACACACGGGCCAACAGGCCGAAAGAACGTGGCCCCGCTCCATCCGGGCCGCCCTGGAAGAGCTCGGTCGACAGCCTGGGGTCTTCCATGAAGATGAGTCGGTAGGTTTCCGGGTGCTCCAGCCCGAACTTCACATAGGCCGCGCCCATCACCGACAGCCGCTCCAACGGCTCCGTGACCGCCGCCCCCGGCTCCAGCGCAGCCAACAGCTCCCCGAAGCCCCGCACGCACAGCTCCCGGGCAATCGCCTCCCGGTTCTCGAAGTGCAGGTACAGCGTCGCGGGCGCGTACTCCACCGCCTCCGCCAGCTTGCGCATCGACAGCGCGCTGAACCCCTCCTTCACCACCATCTCCCGAGCCACCCGGAGGATCTGCTCCCGCAGCTCCGCCCGCTGCCGCTCCTTGCGCTCCGAAATCCCCATGCCCTCAACCCTAGGACTTGACGATTCGAACGGCCACCAGTAAATGAACGGTGTTCAAAGAACGGCGTTCATAAATATCTCGATGTTCGCAAAGGAGCGCATCATGGCCGGCAAGGTGGCGTTGTTCGGAGCGTCGGGAGTCATCGGCCAGAGCGTGGCCAACGCATTGAAGGCCGAGGGACGGGCCTACCGGGTGGTGGGCCGCTCGAAGGCTTCCCTGCAGTCCGAGTTCGGCGCGGACCCGCTCGCGGAAGTCGTGACGTGGAACCCGGACGACCCGGCGTCGGTCCGCGCCGCAGCCCACGGCGTCGACACCCTGGTCTACATGGTCGGCGTCAACTACGCGCAGTTCCACCTGCACCCGCAGTTGATGCGCAAGACGCTCGACGGCGCCATCGCCGAGGGCGTCAAGCAGGTGGTCCTCATCGGCACCGTCTACCCCTACGGCCTGCCGCGCACGACGCCCGTCAAGGACGACCATCCGCGCGAGCCCCATACCTTCAAGGGCCGCATGCGCAAGGAGCAGGAGGACCTCCTCCTGGCCGAGCACGCCGCCGGGAGGATTCAGGGCACCATCCTCCGCCTCCCCGACTTCTACGGCCCGGGCGTCGAGCTCAGCTTCCTGTACCGCGCCTTCGTCGCCGCCGTGGATGGCAAGCGCGCGCAGCTCATCGGCCCCATCGACCCGCCACACGAGTTCATCTACGTGCCCGACGTGGGCCCCACGGTGACGAAGCTGATGGACGAGCCTCGCGCCTACGGCCGCTCGTGGAACCTCGCCGGCGCGGGCGTGACGAGCCAGCGCAAGCTCGTCGAGGAGATCTACCGACAGGTCGGCCGCCCCGCGAAGCTCATGTCGATGGGGAAGGGGATGATCCGCCTCGTCGGCCTCTTCGACCCGTTCATGCGCGAGCTGGTGGAGATGCACTACCTGCACACGCAGCCCGTGCTGATGGACGACTCAGAGCTGCGCCACCTGCTCGGTGACGTGCCCAAGACGCCCTACGCGGAGGGCATCCGCCAGACGCTCGCCGCGCTGAAGCAGCAGCGCTCGGCCGCCGCCGTCAGTCGAGCCCCCGCAGCCACAAGTCGTCCTCGTCCAACCCCATGAGGTGACCGACCTCGTGCATCACCGTGATTCCAATCTGCTCGATGAGCTCCGCGCGCGTCTTCGCGAAGCGCTCCAGGTTCTTCTGGTACAGCACGATGGACGCGGGGAAGTGGTCGTACGCGTTCGTCACGCTGCGCTCGCCCACGGGCGTGCCCCGGAAGACGCCGAGGATGCTCGGTGACAGGGGAGGGGACTGTCCCAGGAGGTCCTCCTCCGACGGCAGGTCCTCCACCGCGATGGTGACGTTGTCCAGGTACTGCTTGGCGTGCTGGGGCAGGGCCTTCACCGCGTCCTCCACCGCGCGGTCGAACTCCGCCTCGGCCAGCTCCACCGGAGGCGGGAACTCCTCGGACGCCAGCGACTGCGCCTTGGCGAAGCGCTTCTTCGCCTCCTTCTCGTCCCCCCGCCGCTCCGCCATCAGCCCCAGGTAGTGGTGGGCCCACGCCTCGTCGGACGCGTCCTTCAGCACCGCCTCGAAGCCGGCGCGCGCATCCTCGAAGCGGCACAGCTCGAACAGGGCGATGCCGCGCTCCAGCCGCGCATCCACCGAGCGCGGCACGTGCCCGAGCGCCGCCTCCAGGCTCGCCAGGGCCTGCTCGGACTCGCCCATCTGGTTGAGCCCCATGCCCTCCAGGAGGAGGAACTCGTAGAGCATCTCCACGTCGTCCTCGCGCTGGGCCAGGCGCTTGCCCCGGGCGCACAGGCCCAGGCCTTCCTCCACCGCCTCCCGGTCCTCTCCGGCCCGGCAGACCAGGCAGTCCGCGGCGCCCAGGAGGATTTCCAGGTCCTCCGGGGCGACCTTGAGGGCCTGGCCATAGGCCCGGCCGGCCTCTTCCAGACGCCCCAGCTCCGCGAGCGCCGCGGCCCGGTAGTGCAGGGCCTCCGGCAGCTCCGGCGCGTCCGAAAGCAGACCTTCCACCTGTGCCAGCGCCGCTTCGATATCGCCCGCCTCGAAGGCGTCCGCCACCGCCTCCAGCCGCGCCTTCGGGTCCCCCGACCCCGATCGCTTCCCCGTCCGCTTCTCCATGGCCCGGCTCATAAGAAGCCCCGCTGTGCGTTGTCAACGACAGGGGCGGCTGTTACGTTCCGCCGCCCGTGCTGGTGCGGCGTTCCGTCCCGTGAACATCCTTGTCGTCGACGATGACCTCGAGCTGTGCACCTTGCTCTCTCGCTTCCTGGAGATGCATGGGTACACGGTGTACTCGGCGTCGGATGCGCTCCAGGCGCTCGACATCCTCGAGCGCAACCAGGTGGGCATGGTCATCACCGACTACATCATGCCCCACATGGACGGCATCGCCTTCACCGAGCAGCTGAAGGGCGACCCGCGCTTCCAGGCCATCCCCGTGCTCCTGATGACGGCCAGCGCGGACGGGAGCGTCACCGAGCGCGGCCTGCGCAAGGGCGTGGCCCTCACGCTGAACAAGCCCCTGGACATGGGCCAACTGCTCACCTTGATGCGCTTCGCCGAGTAGCCCTCGAAAGGCTCCTCCCCGGCACGCGTCGGGCCGTCCGCTCGGCCACACGTCCGCCCTTCCTGGTTGACATCGTTGGCCCGGCCCTTATGTTGGCGCTCGCCAGGGTCGAGTGCTAACGACCTGCGTAGTATCCACGAAAATTCCAAGTAACATCAGGAGGTTGCGATGGCAGCGAAGGAGATTTTCTTCCACCAGTCCGCGCGTGAGGCCATCCTGCGAGGCGTCCGGACGTTGTCGGACGCGGTCGCGGTGACGCTTGGCCCCAAGGGCCGCAACGTGGTCATCGAGAAGAGCTTTGGTTCGCCCACGGTCACCAAGGACGGCGTCACCGTCGCCAAGGAAATCGACCTGGAGAACCGGTTCGAGAACATGGGCGCGCAGATGGTGAAGGAGGTCGCGTCCAAGACCTCCGACAAGGCGGGCGACGGCACCACGACGGCGACCGTGCTGGCTCGGGCCATCTACGAGGAGGGCCTGAAGCTGGTGGCCGCGGGCCACAGCCCGATGGACCTCAAGCGCGGCATCGACAAGGCGGTCGAGGTGGTGGTGGCGGAGTTGAAGAAGATCTCCAAGCCCACCTCCGACAAGAAGGAGATTGCCCAGGTCGGTACCATCTCCGCCAACGGGGATGAGACCATTGGCACCATCATCGCGGACGCGATGGAGAAGGTGGGCAAGGAGGGCGTCATCACCGTCGAGGAGGCCAAGGGCCTGGAGACGACGCTCGAGGTCGTGGAGGGCATGCAGTTCGACCGCGGCTACATCTCTCCGTACTTCGTGACGAACCGCGACCGGATGGAGGTCGTCGCGGAGGACCCGTACATCCTCATCAGCGAGAAGAAGATCTCCTCGATGCAGGACATGGTCCCCATCCTGGAGCAGGTGGCGCGCTCGGGTAAGCCGCTGCTGCTCATCGCGGAGGACATCGAGGGCGAGGCGCTGGCCACGCTCGTGGTGAACAAGATTCGCGGCGTGCTGAACGTCTCCGCGGTGAAGGCGCCGGGCTTCGGCGACCGTCGCAAGGAGATGCTCAAGGACATCGCCACGCTGACCGGCGGCATGGTGGTCAGCGAGGAGCTGGGTCACAAGTACGAGAACCTGACCCTCAACGACCTGGGCCGCGCCAAGCGCATCACGGTGGACAAGGACAACACCACCATCGTCGATGGCGCCGGCAAGAAGGAAGAGATTGAAGGCCGCATCAAGCTCATCCGCGGCCAGATTGACACCGTCACCAGCGACTACGACCGTGAGAAGCTCCAGGAGCGTCTGGCGAAGCTGGTGGGCGGCGTGGCCGTCATCAACGTCGGCGCGGCCACCGAGACGGAGATGAAGGAGAAGAAGGCCCGCGTGGAGGACGCGCTGCACGCGACTCGCGCGGCCGTCGAGGAGGGCATCGTCCCGGGCGGTGGCGTGGCGTACCTGCGCACGCTGCCGGCGCTCGAGCAGCTCAAGCCGGGCGGCGAGCAGAACTTCGGCGTGGATATCATCCGCCGCGCGCTCCAGGAGCCGCTGCGGAAGATCGCCAGCAACGCCGGTGTCGAGGGCGCCGTGGTCATCAACAAGGTTCGCGAGGGCAAGGGCGCGTTCGGCTACAACGCGCGCACGGACGTCTACGAGGACCTGGAGAAGGCCGGCGTCATCGACCCGACCAAGGTGGAGCGCACCGCGCTGCAGAACGCGGCCTCCGTCGCCTCGCTGCTCCTGACGACCGAGGCCATGGTCGCCGAGCGCCCGAAGGGCAAGTCCAAGGGCGGCAGCGGTGGTGGTAGCGGCGGCGGCATGCCGGACTACGGCGGCGACGACATGGAGTACTGAGCCACGCTCCGCGTCCCGGGCTTCACGGCTCGGGACCTGGTGGGTGAGCTGGCCTCGGCCCCGGATGCCTCTTTCGAGGCGCCGGGGCCGTTGTCTTTCCGGGTGCTGGGAGACGCGGGCAGGGGACTTCAGGGCACCCGGCCGACGGCGCCCCCGGTGCCGCTCTCCTGGGAGGTGAAGAGCAGGGTGTCGCCGTCCACCAGGAGGCCACCCGGGCCGGTGCCCTCGGGGCCCACCGCGTCGGAGGTGCCGGGCGGGCAGCCTCGGGTGCGGCGCAGGAAGGCCGGGGACCTGGCCACGGCGTCCTTGAAGTAGACGGCCCCGTTCAGCTCCACCGGGAACAGGGGGCCTTGCAGGCCGTCCGCGAGCACGCGGGCCTCGCCTCCGGCGCGCGGCAGCTTGAGCAGCCGGCCGGTGCCTCCGCCTCCCTCGGTGATGAGGAAGTGCGTGGGCGTGAGCTCCAGGGAGGTGCCCGTGGTGATGCTCGCGTCCACGCGCTGCGCGGGGGTGTCCAGGTCCAGGGGGACGCGGTAGAGGCCCGGCTCGGTGCCTCCCGTGACGAGGAACCACACGTCGGTGCCGTCGATGCGCGCGCTTCGGACCTGGGTGTCGACGGTGCCCTCGAAGAGCACCAGGGACGAAGGGGAGACTCCTGTCGTGTCGACGCGGACGAGCCGCCGTGCCCCGGTCGCCACGACGAGGACGTCCTTGCCGGACAGTCGCCCCAGGCGGACGTCGGTGCCTCCCGTGATGACACCGTTCAGGGAAGCCTCGATGGGCACCGTGCCGCGCTCACCGGTGGCCTTGTCCACGCGCCACAGCCCGCCCTGGTCCAGCACGTAGATGTTCCTGGCGTCCACCGCGATGGCGTCTGGCGAGCGGAAGCCCTTGGCGAGCGAGCTCACCGTTCCATCCGCGCGAGACAGCCTCAGCACCTGACCATCGCCGTAATCGGCCTGGGGCCGCAGCGAGTGCGACTCGGAGATGTAGATGTCCGTCGCGTCCACGGCGAGGCGACGGGGGTTGTTCAGCCCGGGCACGAGCACGGACTCGCGCACGGACGGAGGTGGCTCGCAGCTCCCCGCGTCCTCCTCTCCGGGCCCCGCGTCAGTCCCCGCGTCCGAGCCCGAGTCCACCGGGCCGCTCGCGTCCGGTTCGCCCTGAACCGGGGGCTTGTCCGAGGAACACGCCACACCCAGCAGCAGGACGGACAGGAGCGCAAGCCTCATGGGACGCCTTTCTTGAACGCGCGGCTCAGCTCACGGCTCAGCGCCGTGGTGTCGGACAGCAGCTTGGGCAGGCACGCCGTGGCGCCCGCGCGCAGCGACTCCAGCGCGGTCTCCATGGTGAGGTGCTCGGCCAGCACCACGAAGGGCGCGCCCTGGGCCAGGGCCTTGCCCAGCTCCAGCGCCTTGCGCCCGTAGGCCGGCGCGAAGTCCCAGCTGACGACGACGCCCGCGGGCGGCTCCAGCGCGATGAGCTCCGAGGTGGGCAGCACCCGGGCCTCCAGGCCAATCAGCTCCAGCGCCTCGGCGATTTGCGCGGCCGTGGTGGGGTTGTCCTCCAGCACGTCCACGCGCGTCACCTGGGCCACCGCGCCGGGCTGCATGGGCGGCGCCGCCAGCGTGGAGCGCAGCAGGTTGCGCACCTCGCGGATGTCGTCGAAGGGCTTGAGCAGGTAGTCCACCACGCCCAGCTCCAGCGCCTGCTGCGTCGTCACCAGCGACGGGTAGCCCGTCATCAGGATGACCCGCGACGTGGCGGACAGTCGGCGCGCCTGCTGCGCCAGCTCCAGCCCGGACAGGCCCGGCAGGTTCTTGTCCGTGACGATGAGGTCCACGGGCGACTCACGCAGCAGGTCCAGGGCCTCCTCGCCGCTGGCCGCCTCGATGACCTCGCACTCCTTGCCCATCAAGTCCCGGAACACCATCCGGATGATGGTCTCGTCGTCCACCACCAGCAGGCGCTTGCGCCGTCCGGGCGCCGTGTCCGAGGCGGGGAAGCGCACGCGGAACACCGTGGCGGGCGGCGGCACGTCTCGCAGCACCTCCAGCGGGGCCAGGTCGATGCGCGCGTGGTGCTCCTGGGCGATGCGCCGACACACGGCGAGCCCCAAGCCCGTGCCGCGTTTGCTGGCGGTGACGTAGGGCTCGAAGATGCGCTCGCGCAGCTCGTCGGGGATGCCAGGCCCCCAGTCCGCCACGTACAGCACGGGCTCCGAGCCCTCGCGCGTGAGCACCACCTTCACCCGGCCGCGCCCCGACATGGCGTCGCGCGCGTTGTTGAGCAGGTTCAGGGTGAGCTGCTCGATGAGGCGCGCGTTGCCCTGCACGGAAATGTCCTCCGGGGCCTCCACCTCCAGGGAGATGCGCGAGGAGTCCGGGTTGACGCTGAAGAGCTTCGCCGCGGCCCAGATGGGGGCCGCCAGGGACAGGCGCTGCTGGGGCGCGTGGCGCTCGCTGGCGAGCCGGATGAAGTCGGAGACAATCTGCTCCATCCGCTCCACCTGGGACATCAGCAGGCGCAGGGGGCCGGTGGGGCCGCCGTCCTCGGCGAGAATCTGGGCGTAGGCCTTCACCCCGAGCAGGGGCTGGCGCAGCTCGTGGAGCACCTCCGCGGCGAGCTGGGTGGCGTGGAGGCCGGAGCGTTGGAGCGCCGCCGCGGCCGTGCGCGCGGCTGGCAGGTCCCCCGCGTCCAGGGCCTGGAGCAGTTGGGCGAGCGGCGCGGGAATCTCCATGTCGGGAAGCATGACGGAGGGGGCCCATCCCACGCAACGCGCCTGGAGGGAATCCGTTGACCGGCCCGCCTGGGACGCGGATGCTCCACGCGTTCTTCCCGCGCCGCCCCATCCCCTGGACGTCGCCTCCCGGCCTCGGAGGGCCTCACATGCCGCAGACCGACCCGTTCCACTCGCTGGTGCCTCGGAAGATGACCGACTCCGAGCTGGCCCGCTCCATCCGGCTCAACATCGAGGCGGAGCTGGACGCCATCAACCTCTACGCCGCCCACATCGACGCCACGGACAACGAGGAGGCCAAGGCCGTCCTCCGCCACGTCATGGACGAGGAGCGAGAGCACGCCGCCCTCTTCTGGCAGCTCATCGCCCGGCTGGACCCCGAGCAGGCCCAGCACGCGCAAGAGGCCGTGGAGAAGTTCAAGCTCATCATCTCCGGCGCCCCGCACGAGTCGGTGGAGGCCGTGGGCAAGGAGGGCGCCCGGAGCGACGCGACGGAGCCGAGCATCATCAAGCGCCTCACCGTCGGGAGCATGCGGCGCTGAGCTCAGGGCTAGGAGCCGGTGCTCCCCTGGCGGCGCTCCGCCGGGGGGGCCTCCAGGTCCTGCGCCGCCATGTAGACGACGTTCCGGGTGCCGCGCTTGCCGCGGTACATGGCCCGGTCCGACAAATCCAGCAGCGTCGCCTTGTCCCGCGCGTGCTCCGGGAAGCTCGCCACGCCGATGCAGGTGGAGAGCTTGAGTGACAGCCCCTCGCGCGCCAGGAACTGGTGGGTCTCCATGGTGCGCCGGATGCGCTCGGCGACCTTGAGCGCGCCGCCCGAGTCGGTGTTGCGCAGCATCACCACGTACTCGTCGCCGCCGTAGCGCGCCACGACGTCGTGGTCTCTCACGCAGCCCTTCACCACGCGCGCCGTCTCCACCAGCAGCTTGGAGCCGACGAGGTGGCCGTGGTTGTCGTTGATGGACTTGAAGTGGTCCAGGTCCAGGAACAGCAGGCTGAAGGGCCGCTGCGTCTGGGGCGCGTCCTGGAACTCCCGGTCCAGCATGAGGTGGAGGTAGCGGGTGTTGAACAGGCGCGTGAGGTCGTCGATGTACGCCAGGTCCTCCACCGCGGCGAACCGACCCAGGTTGCGCAGCGCGAGCGCCCAGTTTCGCACCAGGTAGCTGGCGGCCTCGGAGGCGCTGGCCTCGGTGTCCCGGTCATCCGTGTAGAAGAGCACCGCGTGTCCCAGCACCGCGTCTCCCTCGACGGCGGGGAAGGAGAGGCCGCGCGCGAAGGGGACGTCCGGCACCTCCAACTCGCGAGGGGCGCGTGCCTCCCGCAGCTGCCCTCGCAGCCAGGCGACGAGCGTCTCCTCGGTGCCGGTGGGAAGCCCTCGCGTTCCCTGGGAGCGCAGGCCCAAGGTGGTGTCGCGCTCCAGCAGGACGATGGCGCTGGCGGAGGCCATGGACTCGAGCGCGCTGGTGGTGGCGGTGGCCAGCTTCTCCCGGTCCAGGGTCGTGGCCAGGCGCTGTCCGGCCTCCAACAGCGCCACATGTCGGCGCAGGGAGGCGTTCTCCTGCATCAAGTCCCTCGTGGTGAGCGCGCGGCGCACGGCGTGCTGGAGCGCCTCGGGCGCCACCGGCTTGACCAGGTACTCCGCGGCGCCGCTCTTGATGGCGCGCACGGCGGGGTCCACCTTGTCGAGGCCGGTGATGACCACGACCTCCACGCCCGGGTGGTATTCCCGCACGTACCGGAGGACCTCCATGCCGTCGCCACCGGGGAGGATGAGGTCCGTCACCACCGCGTCGAAGCGGTCCGCGGCGAGCGCCTGCCGGGCCTCGTGGAGCGTGGCCACCGCCGTGACGGTGTGCCCCACGGCCGTGAGGTAGTCGCCGTAGAGGGTGCGGGCGATCTTTTCGTCGTCGACGAGGAGGATGCGCGCCATCTCCCGCATGGCTTAGCACCATCCATCGGAACGCTGCTAGGGTCGCTCCCGTGTCGCCCTTCGAAAGCGGTCGCCGACTCTGCTTGCTCGTCGAAGCCGGGGAGACCCGTTATGCCGTGGAAGCCACTTCCGTCATGGAAGTGGCGATGCCGGGCACCCATGGAAGCAACCTGCGGGGCGTGCTCGAGGTGAAGGACCTGGCGGCGCTGCTCGGCGGCGCGCCGGAGCCGGACGTGGGCATGGTGGTGGTGCTCGACGTGAGCCCGACGCTCGCGGTGCGGGTCCGCTCGGTGGTGGAGGTCGCGGATGTCGCGCGCGCCCCGTTCTTCCTGTTGCCACCGGGCCTGGCGGACTCGCTGGCCCCGCTGAGCCGGGGCGCGGTGCTGCACAAGGACAAGCTCTACCTGGAGCTCATCGCGGAGGCGCTGCCGCACCGGGTGGGCCCTCGGGCCGCGCCTGCTCCCCCGCGCCCCGTGCACTGGGCCGAGTCCGTGCCTGAACGGGCGCTCGTCTTCGAGTCACAGGGGCGCTTGTTCGGCGTCCCCCTGGCCTTCGTGTCCCAGGTGGTGGAGCGGGGCGAGGCCTTCAGCGTCCTGCCCGTGCAGAGCGGGCCGGTGGCCGGTATCTTTCCCCATGCCCAGGTCCTATGGCCCATCTGTTCGGTTCCAGCGCTGCTGGGGGCCCAACCCGCGCCGGAGCCATTCTTCCTGCTGGCGGAGCTGGCCGGACGTAACGTAGGGCTGACGGCCACGCGGGTGCTTGGAGTCCTGCAGCGCTTCGAGCCGGACGACACCGCGGGCACCTTCCGTGTCCCTGGATTGCCGGAGCCAGTGCTGTTCCTTGACCTGCAGCGCATGTTTTCTTGATCGCCCCGGAGCGCGAACCGTAAGCTGCCGGGCTTGATACCGTGCCGTGAAGCAGGTTTTCTCGGTCGGATTTCTCAACGAATTCAGGGGGGTCGACGCCCCCGAGGCCCGATACCGATGCCCAAGAATCTGCTGGTCGCCGATGACTCGCTCACCATCCGCAAGGTGATCGGCATGATCTTCGCGACCGAGGACTTTCAGGTGACCGTGGTCGACAACGGGATGGATGCCATCGCGCGCGCGCGCGAATCGCGTCCGGACGTCGTCCTCGTCGACGTGGTGATGCCGGGCAAGAGTGGCTACGAAGTCTGCGAGGCGCTGAAGAACGACCCCGCCACCCAGGCCATCCCGGTGATGCTGCTGGCGGGCACCTTCGAGGCCTTCGACGAGAACCGCGCCCGTGCCGCCCGCGCGGACGACCACATCACCAAGCCCTTCGAGAGCCAGATCCTGCTCGACAAGGTGAAGGCGCTGGTCGGTCAGAAGTCCAACACCCTGCCGGCCTCCATCGCCACGCAGGTGATTCGTTCTTCCCCCACGCCCGTCGCTCCAGTGGCGCCGCAGCCCGCGCCCGTCGCGGCGCCCGTGGGTGCCCGTCCTGGCATGCCGCCGGGGCCGGGTGCGCGTCCTCCCGGTCCGGGCATGCCTCCGGGTCCTGGCATGGCGCCGCGTCCTCCGGGACCGGGCATGCCTCCGGGCCCTGGCATGGCGCCGCGTCCTCCGGGTCCTGGCATGCCGCCGGGGCCCGCGGGCGCGCGTCCTCCGGGTCCTGGCATGCCGCCGGGGCCGGGTGCGCGTCCTCCGGGTCCGGGCATGCCTCCGGGTCCTGGCATGGCGCCGCGTCCTCCGGGTCCTGGCATGCCGCCGGGCGCCGTCGCGCGTCCGGGTGTACCGCCTCCGCCGGGAGCTTCCGCGCCGGGCATGCCGCCGCGTCAGGGCATGCCTCCGGGCCCAGGTGCTCCGGGCATGGTGGCCCGTCCGGGTGTCCCTCCGGGGCCGGGGATGCCGCTGCCGCGTCCGCCGGGTGCCACGCCGCTTCCTCCCATCCAGGGTGGCGCGCCTCAGCCGGCGGCCCGCGCGAGGGATCCGTTCGGGCTGGGGGCTCCGGCCGCGCAGCCCGCGCCGGTGGCCGCGCAGCCCGCCATCAGCATCGAGGACTCGCTGCCTGACACGAGCGGCGCCGAGGAGATCTCGCTCGACATCGGTGGTCCCGTGGCGCCTCCCGCGCCCGCGCAGAGGGGCGCTCCGGTCGCCCGTCCCGCCGCGGATGGGGGCGAGGCCCTGCTGCGCGAGGCGCTGTCCAAGGCGTCCCGCGAGGTCATCGAGAAGATTGCCTGGGAGGTCGTACCGCAGCTCGCGGAGACGATCATCCGCGAGGAGCTCGAGCGGCTGATCAAGGACCGAGAGACGCAGCACTGAGGCGAACTTCCTCGCCCCAAACCTCCTGACCTTCCCGCCGGCCCTCCTCAGGGGGGCTGGCCGTCTTCAATGACCGACACGACCGAACTCTCCAAGGCCTACGAGCCCACCGAGGTCGAGGCTCGCCTCTATGCCTTCTGGCTCGAGCGCGACTACTTCCGCGCCGCGGCGACCTCCGACAAGCCCGCCTTCTCCATCGTCCTGCCGCCGCCCAACGTCACGGGCAGCCTGCACATCGGTCACGCGCTGACCGCGACCATCCAGGACATCCTCACGCGCTGGAAGCGGATGAGCGGCTTCAACGCGCTCTGGCTCCCCGGCACGGACCACGCCGGCATCGCCACGCAGATGGTGGTGGAGAAGGAGCTGAAGAAGAC
Organism: Myxococcus qinghaiensis; assembly: GCF_024198215.1. Lineage (GTDB taxonomy): Bacteria > Myxococcota > Myxococcia > Myxococcales > Myxococcaceae > Myxococcus > Myxococcus qinghaiensis. The sequence goes on along the minus strand of NZ_JAKCFA010000033.1, from coordinate 82,326 downwards.
CGAGGGCAAGAGCCGCCACGACCTGGGTCGCGAGGCGTTCCTCAAGCGCGTCTGGGAGTGGAAGGGCAAGTACGGCGCCCGCATCGGCGAGCAGCACCGCTTCCTGGGCGCGTCGCTCGACTGGAGCCGCGAGCGCTTCACCATGGACGACCAGTCGTCCGCCGCGGTCCGCGAGGTCTTCGTCCGGTTGTACGAAGAGGGCCTGATGTACCGGGCCCAGAAGCTCATCAACTGGTGTCCCTCGTGCCGCACGGCGCTGAGCGACCTGGAGGTCGAGCACGAGGAGAAGAACGGCTCCATCTGGCACATCCGCTATCCCATCAAGGACAGCGACCGCACGCTCACCGTGGCCACGACGCGCCCGGAGACGATGCTGGGCGACACGGCGGTGGCCATCCACCCCGAGGACGAGCGCTACCTGGGCCTGGCCGGCCAGCTCGTCGTGCTGCCGCTGACGGGGCGCGAGATTCCCATCGTCGCGGACGCGGAGCTGGTGGACCCGAAGTTCGGCACCGGCGTGGTGAAGGTGACGCCCGCGCACGACTTCAACGACTACCAGACGGGCCTGCGTCACAAGCTGCCGATGGTGTCCATCCTGGACGAAGCGGCGCGGATGACGAAGGACACCGGCAAGTACGCCGGCATGGACCGCTTCGAGGCGCGCAAGGCGGTGCTGGCGGACCTGCAGGAGCAGGGGCTGCTCGAGAAGGAAGAGCCGCACAAGCTGTCCATCGGCACGTGTCAGCGCTGCACCACGGTGGTGGAGCCGCGCCTGTCGCCGCAGTGGTTCGTGAAGATCGAGCCGCTGGCGCGTCCCGCGATTGAGGCGGTGGAGCAGGGCCGCACGAAGTTCGTCCCCGAGACGTGGACGAACACGTACTTCCACTGGATGCGCAACATCCACGACTGGTGCGTCAGCCGCCAGCTGTGGTGGGGCCACCAGATTCCCGCGTACTACTGCACGTCGTGCAGCCCCCGGCAGGGTGACGACACGGACCTGCCGCTGGATGCCCCGACGGTGAAGGTGGGCGGCGTGGACTTCGCTCGCGCGGAGCCCATCGTCGCGCGCACGACTCCGGAGTCCTGCCCCAAGTGCGGCGGCAAGAGCTTCATCCAGGACCCGGACGTGCTGGACACCTGGTTCTCGTCCGCGCTCTGGCCGTTCTCCACGCTGGGCTGGCCCCGCGACACCGCGGAGCTGAAGACCTTCTACCCGACGTCCGTCATGGAGACGGGCCACGACATCATCTTCTTCTGGGTCGCCCGGATGATGATGATGGGCCTGCACTTCATGGGCGACGTGCCCTTCCGCACCGTCTACCTGCACGCGATGGTGCGCGACGAGAAGGGCGAGAAGATGGCCAAGACCAAGGGGAACGTCATCGACCCCTTGGACATCATCCTCGGCGCCAAGCCCGAGCAGCTCAACGCGACGCTGAAGAACAAGTTCCCGCAGGGCATGCCCGCGTTCGGCGCGGATGCGCTGCGCTTCACGCTCGCCTCGCTCACCCAGCAGGGCCGCGACATCAAGCTGTCGATGGACCGGCTCGCCGGCTACAAGGCGTTCTGCAACAAGCTGTGGAACGCCAGCCGCTTCGCCCTGATGAACATGGGCGAGTACCAGTACGACGGGCGCTCGCCGAAGGAGCTGCCGCTCACGCTGGCGGACCGCTGGATTCTCTCGCGGCTGCAGCGCGCGACGACGGAGGCCAGCGCGTCGCTGGAGGTCTACGGCTTCGCGGAGGCCGCCTCCACGCTGTACCAGTTCCTCTGGGCGGAGCTCTGTGACTGGTACATCGAGCTGGCCAAGGGCTCGCTCTACGGCGAGGACGCGGCGGCGAAGGACACCACGCGCGCGGTGCTCGTCTACGCGTTGGACCGAGTGCTGCGGCTGATGCACCCGTTCATGCCCTTCATCACCGAGGAGATCTGGCAGAAGCTGCCGATGACCCGGCCGACGGAGAGCATCATGATTGCCCCGTACCCGACGCCGGACACGGCGCTGGTGGACGAGGCGGCCGAGTCCGAGATGGCGCCGGTCATCGCGGCCATCGAAGGGCTGCGCACCATCCGGGGCGAGAGCAACCTGTCTCCGGCCACCAAGCTGAAGGCGGTGGTGCAGAGCCCGGACGCTCGCACGCGCGAGCTGCTGGAGCGCTGGCGCGGCTACCTGCTGCCCCTGGCGGGCCTGTCCGACGTGCAGGTGGGTCCCCCGGGTCCGAAGCCTCCCCAGGCGGCGGCCTTCATGGCGACCAATCTGGAAATCTACGTGCCGCTGGCGGGGCTCGTCGACCTGGACGCGGAGCGGGACAGGCTGCGCAAGGAGATGGCCCGCTCGGAGCAGGAGGCGGCCAGCATCCTGCGCAAGCTGGAGAACCCCAACTTCGTGGCCAAGGCGCCGCCCGACGTGGTGGAGAAGGACCGCGCTCGCGTGTTGGAGTTGAAGGAACGCAAGGCCAAGCTCGAAGATCACCTGCAGCGGATCGCCCCGGAGCCGTCCATGCCTGAGAACCTGCCGACCGAAAACAGCACGCCCACCGAGGAGAGCGAGAGTGCCTCCCCCTCCGAGCCAGCCCAGGTGAAGGTCGCCCCGTCGAAGGAAGACAAGGGCGGCGTGGACCTGGGCCGGGAGCTGAAGGGTGAGATGGGGGACGAGGGCCGCGTGCCCGAGGAGGACCCCCAGGTGCAGGACGCGCTGGCGAAGCTGCGTGAGGGGACGAAGGAAGGACTGTCCCCCACGGACCACCACGACCTGGGCGTCGCGTATATGAGCATGGGCCTCGTGGACGACGCGATGCGCGAGTTCGGCAAGGCCAAGGAGGGCGGCGACGCCCGCGAGGCTCCGGCCGACGGCGCCGCGTCCAAGCCCGCGCGCACGGGTGGCAAGAAGGCGAAGACGCAGGCCGCCGCCCCCGACGCCAGTGAGGCTCCCGAGATGCCGGCGGCTCCGAAGGCGCCCAAGGCCCCGAAGGCTTCCACCGAGAAGCCGACCGTGGCGACGGCTGCCCCGGTGAAGGCTCCCGCGAAGCCGGCGGCGAAGAAGGCTCCCGCCGCCAAGTCCGCGAGCACCCAGGCTCCGGCGAAGAAGGGCGCTGCCCCGAATGCAGCGGCTGGCAAGGCTTCCGCGAAGAAGGGCGCTCCCGCGAAGGCGGCGGGTGCTAAGTCTTCCGTGAAGAAGGGCGCCGCCGTGAAGAAGGCCGCTGCGGCGAAGAAGGCGGCGGGCGGCAAGGCGTCGGCGAAGAAGGGCGCGGCGAAGAAGGCCGCTGGCAAGGCTTCGGCGAAGAAGAGCGCGGCGAAGAAGGCTCCCGTGAAGAAGGCGGCGGCCAAGAAGGCGGGCGGAAGAGCTCCCGCGAAGAAGAAGGCCTCCGCGAAGAAGGCGGCGGCCAAGAAGGTCACCCGGGCGAAGCCCTCGGCACGGGCGAAGGCCCGGCGGTAGCAGGAGGAGACGTGCAGCAGGATTACCTCGATCGGCTCATCGACCTCGCCCTCGACGAAGACCTGGGGGCGGCGGGAGACGTCACCTCACAGGCCCTCATTCCGCCTGACGCGGAGGGCAGTGCGGAGCTGGTCGCCAAGGAGCAGCTGGTGCTCGCGGGGCTCGAGGCCTTCACGCGCGTCTTCCACAAGGTCGACCCGGACGTCGAGGTGGAGTTGCTCCGCCAGGACAGCCAGGAGATCAAGCCCAAGGTCGTGGCCGCCCGGTGTCATGGGCGGCTGCGCTCCCTGCTCGCCGCCGAGCGCACCGCGCTCAACCTGGTCCAACGCGCCGCCGGCATCGCCACCCTGGCTCAGCAGGCGATGACGTCGGTGCGGGGCTCGAAGATGCAGGTGCTGGACACGCGCAAGACGCCGCCCGGCATGCGCGTGCTGGCCAAGGATGCCGTCCGCATGGGCGGCGCCACCAACCACCGCTTCGGTCTCTTTGATGGCGTCCTCATCAAGGACAACCACATCGCGGCGGTGGGCGGCTCCATCTCGGAGGCGCTCCGGCTCGCCAAGGCGAACGGGCCTCGCCTCTGCAAAATCGAGATTGAGGTCACCAACCTCAAGCAGCTCGCCGAAGCGCTCGAACACGGCGCTGACGTGGTGATGCTCGACAACATGGACGACGCGCAGATTCGCGAGGCCGTGAAGCTGGCGGGTGGTCGCGTTCCGCTCGAGGTGTCCGGTGGCGTCACCCTGGACCGCCTGCCGCGCCTGGCGAAGATGGGCGTGGACTTCGTCTCCATGGGCGCGCTGACGCACTCGGCGCGGGCCATGGACCTGTCGCTGGAAATCGTCGCGGCGAAGAAGCCGCGTCGTCCGCGCGCTGCGGCCCCTTCTCAGGGCTGAGCCTCGCTCACTCCGGGCCCTTGCTCCGTTGAGCGAGGGCCTGGGCCTTGAGCCCCTCCATGTCGGGGATGAAGCGGCGCTCGGGCACCAGCCGGGGCCGGTGGACGCGGTCCATCCGGAACATGCGCGCCGCGGACTTCTCCACGTCGCGCGCCAGCACGTACCAGACAGGTGACTCGACGAGCAGCCCGTGCGGCTCCACGCAGCGGCGGCTCTTCTTCCCGTGCCGGTCCTCGTAGTCGAAGGCGAGGCACACCTGCTCGCGGAAGGCCTGCTCGAAGATGGCGAGCAGCTCCTCTGGCGGCGCTCCCAGCTCCGAGAGCACGCGGGCCGTCGCGGGGCGCCCCACCACCACGCGCTGGCAGAGTTCGCGCATGCTGCGTGAGCGCTCCCTCGGCACGCTGGCGAAGAGCTTGTCGAGCCCCGAGCGGGCCGCGCTCCCCCAGGGCAACGCGCTTCCCGTCGAGGACAGGCTCGCCGCCAGCCACAGCGCGACGACCTCCTCGACGGCGAGGTGGACGGCGGTGACACCCCTGTCGCGCTCCAGGCGCACGCCGCCTCCCGGGCCGGTGTCGCTGGCGATGGGCAGGCCCTGCTCCCTCAGGGTGGCCAGGTCCCGGTGGACGGTGCGCGGGCTCACCCCCAGCTCGGCGGAAATCTCCGCGACGGTGGTGGCCTCCCGGCCCCGGAGAAAGTCGACCAGACGCATGACTCGGCTGACGCGTGCCATTTGCTGACAGATTCTGACAGGGATGGGCCGTACTCAAGGATTCATGGCGCGGCTGGACGCGCCCCTGAATCGAGGAGGTCGTCATGAAGGGCCCTGCGGGAGCGCTGTACGTGGATGATGGTGGCGTGGGTGGGCTTCCGGTGGTGTTCGTCCACTCCAGCGCCGGGAGCACGAAGCACTGGGCGGCGCAGCTCTCACACCTGCGCCAGACGCGTCGGGCGCTCGCGCTGGACTTGCGAGGACACGGCCAGTCGCAGGTCCCCACCGAGGGCGCGATTTCCGTCGAGGACTTCGCGGCGGACGTCGCGGCGGTGGTGGATGGCTTGAAGCTGGAGCGGTTCGTGCTCGTGGGCCACAGCCTGGGCGGCGCGGTCTGCGCGGCCTACGCGGCGGCCCATCCGTCGCGCGTGGCGGGGTTGCTGCTGCTCGACCCGGCTTCCGACGGACGAATGATTCCAGAGGAGCAGGCGCAGGGGCTGATGGGAGCGCTGGGCTCCGAGGCGTGGCTTCAGGTCGTCGAGGAGTACTGGGCGCCGATGCTCGCGCCCTCGCGGCCCGAGGTCCGGGAGCAGGTGCTCGGAGGCTTGAAGGCCACCGCTCAGGTGGCGGTCCGGTCGGGACTGGGCTCGCTCCTGACGTTCGACCCGGTCTCCGCGCTGCGTCGCTACCCGGGTCCAAAGCTGTCCGTGGTGACGGCCTTCAACGAGGGCTCGGATGCGTACCAGGTCCTGGTGCCCGAGCTGCCGTTCAAGAAGGTGGAGCCCGTCACCGGACACTGGGTGCAGCTCGATGCGCCAGAGTGGGTGAACGGCGTGCTCGACGCTTTCCTCGCACCGCTGCGCTGAGGGGCTCGGGTTCGCGGCGGGGACCTGGAGTCCGAGGTCCCTGGCCTCAGGCCGCGCTCACTTGCCGGTGAGAATCTCGGCGCGAGGCTTGCCCTCCGTGGACGCGGGCATCCCCATCTCCAGCAACGCCGCGAGCGTGGGCGCCACGTCCACTGGGTCGATCTCCGTCATGTACGTCCCCGGTTTGATTCCCTTGCCCGCGAACACCACGGGCACCTGCGAGTCGTACGAGTATGGCGAGCCGTGCGTGCTCCCCTCGGGGTCGAAGTAGACGACCTGGAAGGGCCGCAGCAGGTACAGCACATCGCCGCTGCGCTCCGGGTAGTAGCCCTTGCGCAAGGGGGCCAGGTAACCGGCGGGGTCCGGCGCGGAGAAGAGCTCCTCCCGTGTCACCGCCGCCACGACATGGGGCTGCTTCAACAGCCAGTCCGCCACCGCGCGCCGCACCTGCGCGCCATCCACCTTGCCCGACGTCAGCGCCGGGCCGCCCAGGTACACGTCCAGCTCCTCCATCGTCGCCGTGACGTCCGGGCCGAAGCGCTCCTTCACCATCGCGGAGATGCCCTCGCTGATGGTCTTCGGGTTCATCCGCTGCGCGGGAAGTCCCGCCGCCGCCCACTGCTCGGGCGCTGTCGCTCCGCCGTGGTCCGCCACCAGCGCGATGGTCAGGTTGGCGCGTCCACCGGCCGCGCGCTCGGCCGCGGAGATGAGGTCCCCCAGCGCCTTGTCCAGGCGCAGCATCGTGTCCTGCATCTCCCACGAGTACGGGCCGTACTCATGGAACACGTTGTCCGTCCCGCTGAAGCTCACCGCGAGCAGGTCCGGCACCGCGTCCTTCCCCAGTTGCTCGCCGACGATGGCCGCCTTCGCCGCCTCCACCAGCAGCGTGTGCGAGTCCGGCGAGACGCCAAACGCCTTGTAGAAGTTGAGCCCCGGCTCCTTCAGCCCGCCCGTGAGCGGATGGGGGAAGGTGCGGCCCAGCCCGTATGAGTCCGCCTCGTAGCTCCGGTCATCCTCGCCGATGTACTCGGCGCGCGGACGCATCAGCTCCCACGTCTTGCCGAAGTAGGACTCCGGAAGCATCCGCGCGTTGAGTTGCTTCACCCACTCGGGGAACTCCTTCGTGTACCAGGTGCCCGTCACGAACTTCCCCGCGCCATCGTCGAACCACCACGCCTGTCCCAGCCGGCCCGCCAGGGAGATGGCCGAGCGCGACTTGAGCGACACCGCCACCGCCTTGCCGCGCTCCTGCGTGGCCATGCGCAGCCGGTCCGAGAGCGTCTCCGCCATGAGGTTCGCGGGACTGGCGTCCTGCCCCGGCTTGAGCGTCGCCTCCAGCACCGGGTGCGCCGGGTCCACGAAGGAATAGACGAGCTTGCCGGTGGAGCGGTCCACCCACCGGTTGTCGACGATGCCGTGACGCCACGGGTTGGTGCCCGTGGCCAGCGTGGTGTGGCCCGGCGCGGTGCGGCACTTCGCGTAGGCATAGCGCGCGTACGGGAAGTAGGCCCCACTGTCGAGCAGTTGACCCAGCGCGCCCTGGAGCCGGGGACGGTTGCGCAACAGGACGTCGCTGCCGAGCGCGTCCACGGTGATGAGCAGGGTGAGTCGGGGAGGACGCGCGGCGGCGGGGAGCGAACCCAGCAGGGCGGTCAGGGCGAGGGCGCGAATCATACGTCCAAGAAGCTGACCTGCCCGACGGGGAAGATGCAACCGACAAGCGCCTCGGCGTCTTGGACGGAGGCGGTCAGCCCCTGCTACGGTCCGCGCCCTCATGGTCGAGGCCCGACTGCGCGTCATCTACGGCGACACCGATCAAATGGGTGTCGTCTACTACGCGAACTACTTCCGCTACTTCGAGTTCGCCCGAAGCGAGTACTTCCGCGCGCGCGGAGGCAGCTACCGGGAGTTCGAGGGCAGCGGCTTCATGCTGCCGGTGGCGGAGGCGAGCTGCGCGTACAAGTCCCCCGCGCGCTACGACGACGTGCTCATCATCCGCGCGACGGTGAGCGAGTTGCGCCGGGCCTCGGTCGTGTTCACCTACGAGCTTTTCCGCGAGGGCGAACCGCGCACGTTGCTGTGCACCGGTCGTACCCTGCACGCGTGCGTGGGACGCGACGGCAAGCCCACGCGGTTGCCGGAGTCCTTGGCCCGGCTGCTGGAACATCCGAACGCAGGAACCTGAAGGAGCACAGACGATGGATCGCAACCTTGCAATGGAGGTCGTGCGCGTCACCGAGATGGCGGCCATCGCCTCCGCCCGACTGATGGGCCGCGGCGACAAGAACGAGTCGGACCAGGCCGCCGTGGACGCCATGCGCCGCGCCTTCGACGCGCTGCAGATCGACGGCACCATCGTCATTGGCGAGGGCGAGCGCGACGAGGCGCCCATGCTCTACATCGGCGAGAAGGTCGGCCGCCGTGGCGAGGGTGACCCCGCCGTGGACATCGCGTTGGACCCCCTGGAGGGCACCAACCTGTGCGCCTACGGCCGTCCGGGCTCCATCACCGTGGTGGCCATGGCCAGCAAGGGCGGGCTGCTCAACGCGCCGGACACGTACATGGAGAAGCTGGCCGTGGGCCCCCGCGCCCGGGGCGCCATCGACCTGCGCAAGAGCCCCACGGAGAACCTGCGCGCCGTCGCGGAGAAGATGAAGGTCTACGTGGAGGACCTCACCGTCGTCGTCCTGGACCGTGAGCGCCACCAGGACCTCATCAAGGAGATTCGCGCGGCGGGCGCGCGCATCCGGCTCATCGAGGACGGTGACGTGGCGGGCGCCATCGCCACCTGTTTCGAGGGCACGGGCGTGGACGTGCTGATGGGCACCGGTGGAGCGCCCGAGGGCGTCATCGCCGCGGCGGCCATCCGCGCCACCGGCGGCGACATGCAGGGCCGGCTGGTGCCCCGCAACCCGGGCGAAATCGAGCGCGCCAAGAAGATGGGCATCACCGACATGACGAAAATCTATGCCGCGGAGGAGCTGGCGCGGGGCGAGGTCATGTTCGCCGCCACGGGCGTCACCAGCGGCGACTTCCTCAAGGGCGTGCGCTTCTTCGGCGGTGGCTGTGAGACGCACTCCGTCGTCATGCGCAGCAAGACGAGCACCGTGCGCTTCATCCAGTCCCTGCACAAGTTCGACAAGAAGCCGGGCTACGCTGCCTTCTAGCCTGTCCCCTCGACGCTTTCGGAGACCGACACCATGCCTGGCGCCTCGCGGACCATCGTCATCAACGCCCCCATCGAGAAGGTGTTCGACGTCATCACCCAGTACGACCGCTATCCGGAGTTCCTCCCCGAGGTGAAGGAGACCCGCACCGCGAACCGGAAGGACAACACCGTCGACGTCCACTACAAGGTCGACGTCATGAAGACGGTCCGCTACTCCATCCGCGTGGTGGAGGAGCGCCCCCGCCGCATGTCCTGGACCTTCATCGAGGGCGAGGTCATGAAGGACAACAAGGGCAGCTGGGTCCTGGAGCCCGAGGGCGAGGGCAAGACGCGAGCGACCTACAACGTGGAGATGGCCCTGGGCCTGCTCGTGCCCAAGGCCGTCGTCAACGCCCTGGTCGACACGTCGCTGCCGAAGATGCTGGAGGCGTTCAAGCGCCGCGCCGAGGCGGCTTGAAAGTGGCGGCCAGGGGTCCGTCCGGACTCCAGGCCCCTCGCTGACCCCACCCGCCTGGGAGTAGACAGGCGGGCAGGCCCTCCCGCCGGGCGGCTTGCCGCCCCGAGTGCCGGAGGTGTGTCGGGACGCGGTCCGCTTGCGGGCCGTCGCGAGGGCATTAGAATCAACAGCATCCCGACCGGAAGTTTCGGGTCTCCATGACATCTACGCCACGGTTCCCCTGGCTCGGATGTCGGATGGTGGACGAGCAACCGTGCGAGATGGCGGCAACGTACCCAGTGCGGAACCGGGGTTCTTAATTTGCATCTGAGAGTGGTGGCAGCGATTTCTGGGCGGGACGGCGGGCGTACATCGGGGTACGTAGGCTGAGGGGAGACGGAAACCCATGCTCGACGCCTTCATCATCGAAGAAATCAAGCGCAGGGAGCGCCGCCGGGAGGAGCACGACAGGCCCGTGGTGGAGCTGCCGCTGCCCATGCCCGACGACCGCCCGCGTCGCCGGACTGAAACCGAGGAAGAGAAGCCCCAGCGGGGCGTGGTGGTCATCGACCTGCTGGCCTGAGTGACACACGCGGCCTCCGGGCCGCATTGACGTGGCAACGAGCCCGCGGCGGGCGTCCCCCTGAGGACCGTCCCCCGCGGGCTTCGTGTATCCGTAGGGGCCCCGCACCACCCCGCACGGGCGGCGCTTCAGGTGGGCACGAGGCTGAGCAGGTGCCTGGGGTGGTAGACGTCCCAGAGGGGGCCCTTCACCGTGCCCAGGGCCTCCAGCACCTGCTTGCGCCACTCCTCGGGCAAGGCGTCCTCGCCGTGGAAGGCGCCCACCAGCGCGCCCGTCACCGCGCCATGCACCTCCGTGTCGCCGCCCCGGTGGACGACGTCGATGAGGGCCGCCTGGGCGGTGGGGGCGTGGAGCAGCTCCCAGAAGGCCAGCCGGAAGGCGACGTGGATGGCGTGCTGGGCGCGGTGCACGTGCAGGTCCGGGCCATAGAGCCAGGGGTCGTCGTCACGCGCGCGCGCCAGGTCCTCGCGCAGCAGGCTGGAGGCGAAGGCCACCTCCTGGACGTAGTCGGGGGCGGAGCGCCCCAACGCCGCGCCGGCCAGCAGGATGCCGGACTCCGCGGCGGTGACGAGGTCCTCGGGCTTCAGCCCCTCGCCCGTCGTCACGGCCTTGGCGAGCGCGGCGGTGAAGGCGGCGCATGCGAGCTGGCAGCGCGGGTCGTAGTGGGTGAGCGCGGAGTCCTCCAGCGCGGCCTGGGTGCGAGCCTTCGCGTCGCTCGCCAGGTACACGCCCAGCGGCGCGCAGCGCGCCAGGCTGCCCGCGCCCACGGCCTTGCGGTGGCTTCGCAGCCACACGCGCTTGCCCGAGCCCAGGGGCGGCAGGCCCGACTGGCAGTCCTCCAGCACCTCCTTCATGGCCTCGCTGACGTCGAAGGCGTGGGGCTGCCAGGCCCGGTAGCGGCGCAGCGCGTCCGCGGCGTCATAGCGCTTGAAGTCGCGCAGGCTGTGCCCCAGGCAACAGGCCAGGTGGACCTCCTCCGTCACCTGGCCCTTGCGCAGCTGCTGGGGGCCTCCGCCCATCATCCTGTCGTACGGCCCATCCGCCAGCCTGGGGAAGGCGGAGGCCTGCAGGGGACGGTGCGCGGTGGGCACCGCGAGGGCATTGCCCACGGCGAGGCCGAGCAGGGCGCCTCGGCGGCGCTGGGCGATGAGCGGGTCGGGCCCCTGGGGGGCATTGCGGCGACGGGGCGGCGGCGGCATTCGGCGGGTGGACACTGTAACAGCGCCGCTGGTGAGCGTGCTTGCCGATGCCCGGGGGCTCCTCTACAACCGCGCGGCTATGCGGAAACCGCGCATCCTCGTGTCCAACGACGACGGCTATTTCTCCGAAGGACTTCAGGCACTGGTGGAGGCGGTGAGTCCCCTGGGGGAGGTCTGGGTGGTGGCGCCGGACCGCGAGCAGAGCGCCGCGTCCCATGCCATCTCCCTGCACCGGCCCCTGCGAATCAAGGAGGTCCGGGAGCGGTGGTTCGCCGTCGACGGGACACCCACCGACTGCGCTTATCTGGCCATCGTCCATCTCCTGAAGGATGATCGCCCCACGCTCATGGTGTCCGGCATCAACCACGGTTCGAACCTGGCCGAAGACGTCACCTACTCGGGGACGGTGGCCGCGGCGATGGAAGGGGCCCTGCTCGGGATTCCCGCCATCGCCTTCAGCCTCGTGGCGCGGGGTTCGTTCGATTTCGGTCCGGCCGCGCGGTTCGCCCGCTCGCTGGTGACGGCGGCGCTGGCGCGTCCCTTGCCCAAGCGGATGCTGCTCAACGTGAACATCCCCGGCGGCGTGGAGCCGGAGGGCTACAGCGTCACGCGCCTGGGCCGGCACTCGTACGGCTACAGCGTGGTGGAGAAGGAGGACCCTCGCGGCCGGAAGTACTACTGGATTGGCGGCAGCGAGTATCAGCACGAGGACATTCCAGGCAGTGACTGCAACGCCGTGCACCTGTCCAAGCGGGTCTCGGTGACGCCTCTGCATCTGGACCTGACGGACCATGGTCAGCTCGAGGGACTGGAAGGCTGGAGCCTCCAGGACTTCGTCCGACACGAGCCGGATGGTGCCTAGCGTTGAGGCCGGGCACCTCCATCCGAGCGGGTAGGGCGCTCCTGGTTCTCCTCGTGCCCGTGCTCGTCGTGGGCTGCGTGGGCCCCCGGGCCGCCGCTCCGGGGACGGAGCTGACGCTGGTGGACTCGGAGTCCCAGGCCCCGTCCGAGGTGCCGGGCGCATCGCCGGCCCGTGCCTCCCGTCCTTCCGAGGACGCGACGCCGCCGCCACGCAACGGCGCGTTGCCGTTCGCCCTGCGCTCCGCGCATCCGGAGCCGGAGCTGGTGTCCGTGAGGCACCGCGTCGCCCCGGGCGAGACGATGTACCGCATCGCCAAGACGTATGGCCTCACCGTGGACGAGCTGGCCGCCGCCAACGGCATCAAGGACGCGCGCGCGCTGTCGGTGGGCCAGGAGCTGACGATTCCTGGCGTGGAGCGCAGCGTGCCGGTGGAGTCGTCCGACACGCTGGCCGCCGAAGCGGACCCGGAGCCCGTGCGCACGTCCACGGGAACGGCGCCCCGCCAGGTGGTGGCACGTCGCGAGGAGCCTCCCCGCAGGCCCGCGTCGCGTCCGGGTTCGCCCCGGCCCCGGCTGGCCACGCAGGGGATGATTGACTGGCCCCTGAGGGGCGTCCTGTACGGGCGCTTCGGGAAGAAGGGGCGCGAGCCGCACGACGGCATCGACCTGGCCGCTCCCTCGGGCACTCCGGTGAAGACGGCCCAGGAAGGCACCGTGCTCTACGCGGGCGAGCAGAAGGGCTACGGCAACATCGTCATCGTCGAGCACGCCAACCGGCTCATCACGCTCTATGCGCACAACCGAGACCTGCGCGTGCGCACCGGGCAGAAGGTGCGCCGGGAGCAGGTCATCGCCACCGTGGGCGAATCTGGCAAGACGTCCGGCCCGCACCTGCATTTCGAGCTGCGCGTGGACGGCAAGCCGGTGGATCCGCTCGATTATCTTGGGCCGATGCCGTCCACCTGAGCGTGGGCCCAAGGCTCGGAGTTCCAGGCTCGGAACCGGGGGCCTGCTCCCTCTCTCGCTCCCAGGCACCCTCCTGGACGGTCCACCCGGGTGAATTCAGGGGCCAGGGCTCGTGGGGCCCTCCGGGCTGGGGCCGGGGGAGGGTAGAGTGCCGCGCCGTGCCGCACACCTTCGCACCCCTCGTCGTCCTCCTCGTCCTGCTCTCCCCGACCGCGTGGGCCCAGGTGTTCTCCCCGTCCAGCGAGCCCGAGCCGGCGCCCGCCACGAGCGCTCCCGCGAAAGAGGAGGCCCCCCTCAGCGTCGCGGTGCTCTCGTTCGACGCCAATGCCTCCGCTCGGGACTCCGCGACGGGCGTCACCTCGCTCATCACCGGACGGCTGGCCGAGGCTCCGCGCCTGTGGGTCGTCTCGCAGCGCGACGTCGACGCCTCGCTCAACGAGGCCCAGCGTCAGCAGCTCGTCGAGCTCAAGTCCTCGTGTGAGCGGGGCCTCTGCCTCAAGGACCTCTCCAAGCTCACCGGCGCCCGCTTCGTCATCATCGGCCGCGTGGACCGCTTCGGGGAGTCGTACCTGCTCACCGCCAATCTCCTCGACACCGAGCGCGAGGAGAGCCTGTCCAAGCCGCGCGCGGAGTCGCCCGAGGCGGACACGCTGTTTCCCACCGTCTACGCCATCGCAGACGCGCTCGTCGCGGAGCTGGTGGCCCCCGGCGTGAGCCAGGGCGCGCGGCCGCTCATCGGCGGGGCTCCCATGGTCGGCGGTGGCGGCCTCTCGCTGGGCCTGCGCATCAACAACAACTTCGTCGACAAGCTGGCCAACTTCAATCCAGGCGCCGACCTGGAGGTGGGCTACTGGTTCCACCCGGAGTGGCTCGGTTTCGTCCAGGTGGGCTTCTCCTACCTGCGCTCCGACGCCGAGGGCGCCGAGGGTGGCCTCAACGTCCTTCCGAGCGTCGTCGGCGCGCGCCACTATCACAACGTGGAGAAGTCGCTGCGCCCCTACTGGGGCTTCGGCCTGGGCGTGCAGCTGTCCTTCGGCGACTTCGGCATCTTCCAGTCCACCGGGCCGCTGCCCACCGTCGTCGGCTTCCTCGGGCTGGAGTACCTCATCGCCGGACACGTCGGCGTCCAGTTGGAGGCCGGTACGAATGTGGCCCAGGCCGTGCTGGGGCTCGCGGAGTCCAAGCTCGGAGATGGCCTCAATCTGGACCTCAACCTGGGCATCGCGTACCACTTCTAGGATTCGGAGCCCCCCATGTTCTCGCGCCTGCGTTCCCTGTCCCTGATTGCCCTGCTCGCCACCTCCGCCTGTGACGACAGTCCCAAGGTGACGCCCAAGGACCACGCGGAGGGCCTCTACATCAAGGGCACCGCCGAGTACCTCCAGGGCCAGTTCGAGGCCGCGCTCGCGTCCTTCGAGGAGATGCGGAAGCTGGCGCCGAATGATCCGCGGCTGCCCGCCGCGCGCGGCGAGATCTTCCTCTCCATGGGGAAGCTCGCGGAGGCCGCCACCGAGTTCGAGGCCGCGCTCAAGCTGGAGCCCAAGCGCTCCACCAACTGGAGCCGCCTGGGCTTCGTCCAGGCCCAGCTCGGCCGCCCTGACGAGGCCCTCAGCTCCCTGCGCAAGGCCGTGGGCCTGTACCCCAACGACTACAACGCGCTGGAGCAGCTGGCCGAAATCCACCTCAAGAAGGGCGAGAACGACGAGGCCATCCGCCACTTCGTCCTGGCCGCCAACGCCTCCTCGGGCGCGGTGAAGTCCGAGCTCATCCTCCGCACCACGGAGGTGCTCACCAAGGTGGGCCGTCAGGCGGAGGTGCTCGCGCTGGTGCAGAAGGCCGCCGACGAGGGCGTCCGCACGCCCGGGGTGCTCACCGCGCTGGGCGACGCGCTGGTGCGCGCCGGCAAGCTGCCGGAGGCCGCCACCGCCTACAAGGAGGCCGCCAGCAAGTCCCCCAGGGACCCTACGTTGTGGGAGCTGGTCGGCACCATCCACCTGCAGCTGGACAAGCCGGGTGACGCCATCGACGCGTACAAGGAATCCCTGCGCGTGAAGGACCGCGCCATCGTCCACGTGGCGCTGGCCCGAATCCAGCTCGCCATGAAGAGCAAGGAGGGCGCGGAGCAGGAGCTGGCCGCGGCGCTCGAGTCCGTGCAGGGCAACGACGTGCGCGAGCTGCGGGAGCTGGCCGACCTGCTCGTCACCATGGAGCGCAAGTCGGACGCGCTGCGCATCCTCGGCAACCTCAGCACCGAGCACGACATGGTGAAGGACGTGGACCTCCAGCTCGCCACGGCGCGGCTCGCCCGGGAGCTGAAGGACCCCGTGCTGGTGCAGGCTGCTTGTGCTCGCGCGTTGGCGGCGGACCCTCGCGTGAAGAAGTGCCCCTGAGCACAAGCCCAGGGGCCTTGGGGCCGCGACGACGCTACGCGCGCCCGCCCTGCATCTTCCGGTACACGCCCACCACCAGGCCCAGAATCATCGTGGAGCGGAACTCCGCGCGGCTCACGTAGATGGGCTGCATGGTGGCGTTCGCCGGCTGGAAGCGGATGCGCTCGCCTTCCGGGTAGTAGCGCTTCACCGTGGCCTCGTCCTCGATGAGCGCCACGACGATGTCGCCCGGATTGGCCGCCGGCGTCTTCTTCACGAAGAGGTAGTCGCCGTCGTGGATGCCGTCGTCAATCATCGACTGGCCCTTCACCCGCAGGGCGAAGACCTCCCGGCCATTCACGCCGCCCAGGAGGAAGCTGTCGATCTTGACCGAGTCCTCCATGTGCTCCTGCGCGAGCAGCGGAGCGCCGGCCGCCACCTTGCCCAGCAGGGGGACCTCCACCATGCCCGCGTCGCGCTTGGCGCCCAGACCCAGGAGCAACCGCGCTCGCTTGGTGGGCACCAGGGAGCGGCTCTGCTGCTCACCCCGGTTCAGGTAGCCCTTGCGCTCCAGCGCCTTCAGGTGGTCATTCACCCCGTTGGTGGAGCGGATCTCCATGTGCTCGCCAATCTCCCGGATGGTGGGCGGGAATCCGCGAGTCTCCGTCTCCTTCACGATGAAGCTGAGAATCTCGCGCTGGCGGTCCGTCAGCTCTTCCATGCGCTCCCTCGCTCGGCCGGCCTGATTCCCTTGGAGCAGGTCTCCAGGCAACAGGCTTTCAGTGTCCACTTTCCCTGAACATACGTGTAGAGTCAATCCGTTCAGTATCCCCGTGCGCACCCTCAGTGTGTGTCGAACTTTTCGGCATTCTCAGTTCTTGAGGGGAGTCGATGATCTCGACGTACAATTCCGCCTGCTTTGTCCGAGCTCCGCCACACGCTGCTCTTCGTCGACGATGAAGCCGACGTCCTGGACATCCTTTCGCGGATGTTCCAGCGCCGGTATCGCGTCCTCACGGCCTTGAGCGGTCAGGCCGCGTTGGAAGTCCTACGTCGCGAGTCAGTGGACGTGCTCGTCACGGACCAGCGGATGCCGGAGATGACGGGCATCGAGCTGGCGGCGACCGCGCGCGCGGAGGGGTTCGACGTCACCACGCTGTTGTTGACGGGCTTCACCGACCCCGATGACCTGATCGCGGCCATCAACAAGGGGCAGGTGTACCGGTACATCACCAAGCCCTGGGATGTGAACGACCTGCTCATCACCGTGAAGAACGCGGTGGAGTACACGCAGCTGCGGCGGGACAAGGAGCGGCTCATCCGCCAGCTCCACCAGCGCGTGGAGGCGCTGTTCGTCCTGTACGAGGTGAGCCGGGCCAGCGCGAATGATCCGGCCAGCTACGACAACATCATCGACCGCGTGCTCATCGCCGTGGCGCGCGTGCTGCCGTACGACTGCGGCGCGGCGCTCATCGCCCCGGACGAGTCGCGCAGCGCGACGCTGCGGCTGCGCTGTCACGGCACCGTGGGCGAGCAGGCGCTGTTGGGCGTGAAGGAGTCGATGCTCGGCGCGTACCGCAAGAGCAGCGGCCTGTTGTTGCCGGAGGACCGGGTCATCACCCGCGTGGCGGGGACGACGACGCAGGACGCGGCGGCGCCGGCCGTGTACCCCAGCCAGCTCACGGTGAACCTGGTGGCCGGGGGACGTCCGGTGGGCATGCTGTCGCTGTTCAGCCAGCGCGCGGACGCCTTCACCGAGGACGACGGCGTGCTGTTGGACGTGCTCGCCAACCAGACGGCGGACGCCATCCAGTCCCTGCGCTCGGCGGAGGAAGAGGCCCGCCACCGCATGGAGCGGATGGTGGAGTCCATGGCCGACGGCGTGGTGCTCACCGACGAGAAGAACGACATCGTCGTGATGAACCCCGCGGCTCGGCGGCTCTTGCGCGTGGGGGATGACCCGACGGAGCACACCAGCCGGATGATGGAGGAGCGGCTGGGGTTCCAGCCCTTCCACCTGGTGCGCGGCTGGGAGTACAGCGGCACGCAGGTGCTGCGCGAGGAGGTGAAGCTCTTCGACCGGCACGTGCAGACGACGACGACGCCGGTGAGCGACGCGCGCGGCACGCTGCGCGGGGTGTGCGTGGTGCTGCGCGACATCACCGACCAGAAGCGACTGGAGGAGCGCAAGGACGAGTTCGTCTCCATGGTGAGCCACGAGCTGCGCACGCCGCTCACGTCCATCTCCGGCGCGCTGGACCTGGTGCTCAACTTCATGGCCGGCGACATCAACGAGCGCCAGCGCCGCTACCTGTCGCTGGCCCGGGATTCGACGGAGAAGCTCAACACCATCGTCGACGACCTGCTGGACTTGTCGAAGTTCGCCAAGGGCCGGCTGCGGATGAACTTCGAGGTCGCCTACCTGGACGAGCTCGTCCAGCGGGTGGTGGAGAAGTACGGTCCGGCCTTCGGTGAGAAGCGCGTGCAGGTGACGCCGGGGCTGCCGCGCCATCCGCTGCGCGTCATCGCCGACCCGAACCGCCTCAACCAGGTCCTCAACAACCTGCTCAACAACGCGGTGAAGTTCACCCCGGAGGGCGGCGAGGTGCGCGTGGAGCTGCACGCCACGTCCAGCCTGCCCGGCTACGTGGTGCTCTCCTGCTGGAACAGCGGCGACCCCATCGCCGAGGACAGCCTGGAGCGCATCTTCGACCGCTTCGAGCAGGCGCGCACCAAGGCCAACCGCACCGTGCGCGGCACGGGCCTGGGCCTGGCCATCTGCCGCAACATCGTCGAGGCCCACGGTGGCCGCATCTGGTGTGAGCCGTGCACGGACGGCGTGCGCTTCATGGCGGTGCTGCCCACCGAGCCGCCGCCGGAGCTGCGTCAGACGGACGAGGCGGGTGAAGCGCCGGGCCCCCGCCGCCGCGAGAGCCGCGGCCGCATCCTGGTCATCGAGGGCGAGCCGGAGGTCGGCTACATCGCCAAGGCGCTGATGTCCGCGCGCGGCTACGACGTGCGGCTGGCCTTCAACGCGGAAGAGGGTATGGCGAGCGCGCGGCTCTACCACCCGGACATGGTGCTGGTGTCCGTGCGGCTGCCGGACGTGGACGGGCTGCGGCTGGCCGAGATTCTCCGGCACGACCCGGAGACGCGGCGCGCGCCGCTGCTCCTCTCGTCCGCCTTCGATGAGCGCCAGCGCGCCTTCCGCGCCGGAGCGGATGCCTTCCTGGTGCGCCCGCTGATGCCGGACAAGCTGCTGGCCACGGTGGACTCGCTGGTGCGAGGCCGCGCGGGCCCGGCCCATGGCCGCGTGCTGGTGGTGGACGACGACGTGAAGATCGCCGTCATCTGCCGCGAGGTGCTGGAGAACATCGGCTTCGACGTGGTGGTGGCGGGCTCGCTGGAAGAGGGGCGCCGCGCCCTGCGCGAGCGCCGGCCGGACGTCATCCTGCTGGACGTGACGCTGCCGGACGGCGACGGCTTCCTCTTCCTGGAAGAGATAAAGGCCGAGCGCGCCAGCGGCCACATCTCCGTCATCTTCATCTCCGCCCGCGCGGAGACGTCCTCGAAGGTCCGCGCCCTCAAGCTGGGCGGCGACGACTACCTCACCAAGCCCTTCGACGCGCTGGAGCTGGGCGCCCGGGTGGAGAGCGTGCTGCGGCGCAAGGAGCAGGAGCTGTCGGCCTCTCCGACGACGCAGCTGCCGGGCTCCACCGCGATTGAGCGCGAGGTGCAGCGGCGGCTCGTGACGCGGCGGCCGTTCGCGTTCTGCTACCTGGACCTGGACAACCTCAAGGCCTACAACGACTACTACGGCTTCGCGAAGGCCGACGGTGTCGTGCGGCAGACGGGTGACTTGATGCGCGAAATCTTCGCGCAGGAAGGCGTGCCCGGAGACTTCCTGGGCCACGTGGCCGGAGACGACTTCGTCTTCATCGCCGCGCCGGAGTCGGTGGACCGCGTCTGTCAGACGGCCATCGAGACGTTCGACCGCATCATCCCGCTCTACTACGACAGGCAGGACCGGGAGCGGGGCCACATCGAGGCGGAGGACCGCTTCGGTGAGCGCCGGCGCTTCCCCATCATGAGCGTGTCCATCGTCGCGGTGATGACGGACGGCACCCAGGACCACGCGGAGCTTGCCCGCCGCGCGGCGGACATGAAGAAGCGCGCCAAGGCCATCCAGGGCTCCGTCTATCTGCGCAGCGACCGGGAGCAGGTGGTACGCTCCGTCGCCGGGTGAGGCTCTACCAGCAGCTGGTCCTGTTCATGCTCGCCGCGACGGTGCTGCCACTGGCCGCGGTCGGCTTCCTGTTGCTCTCGCGCGCCGAGGCGGAGCTGGTCGCTCGCATCGACGCGGAGCAACGCACCCAGGCGTCCGCCGCCGCCGAGGCCGTGGGGGCCAGGTTGATGGAGGTGGTGGAGGCGCTCGCGCGCTCCGCCGAGCTCTTCGACTGGCAAGCCGCCACGGAGGCGGAGACGGTGGGTGGGCTGCGACTGCTCTACGGCCAGTCCCCAGCGGTGAGCGCGGTGCTGAAGCTCGACGCCCAGGGCCGTCCGCTGGGAGCGCCCGTGTTCCCGCCGGGAGGCGTGGAGGGCCACCCCGGCTTCAAGGAGGGCGGGCAGACGCGGATGGTCCAATCGGTGCCCGTGCAGCAGCTCCGAGGCGGAGGAAAGGGCCAGGCGGCGCTCGGCGGCGCCTACGTCCACGAGGAGAGCGGACACGCGGCCGTGTCCGTCGCGGTGAAGCTGGCCGAGGGTGAAGACGCGCCCTTCGCGCTGGCGGAGATTGTCCTCGCGCCGCTGGAGGCCGCGCTGCTCCGCCGTCCCCAGGGCGCGCTGGGCCGGGTGGACCTGGTGGACGACGACCGGCGAATCCTCGCGAGCACGGAGCCCACGCGGCGGATGACCTCGCTGGACCCGGCGCTTGCCGCCCATCTGTTGACGCCCACGGCCCCGGAGCCGGAACTGGTCCGGAGCTTCCGTCTGGAGGACCCGCCCCGGCGCGTGAGCGTGGCCCGCGTGTCCCGGAGCCTGCGCTTCGACGTGGTGGTGGAGGTGGACGAGGCCACGGCCCTGGCGCCGGTGCATGCCATGCGGCGCACGGTGCTGGCATCCATTGGCGGAGCCTTCTTCGTCCTGCTGGGGCTGGGCGCGCTCTTCACGCGGCGGCTCAACCGGAGGCTGGAGGAGGTCGTTCAAGGCGCGGAGGCCTACGGGCGCGGAGAGCTGAGCCGGCGCGTCAAGGTGGAGGGCCAGGACGAGCTGAGCGAGCTGGCCACCACCTTCAACCGCATGGGCGAGGAGCTGGAGTCGGCCCGCGCGAGGATGCTGCGCTGGAATGACGAGCTGCGCATGCGCGTGGACGAGGCCACGAACGAGCTGCGCGGTGCCCAGGCCCAGCTGCTCGAGGCGCAGAAGCTGGCGGCGGTGGGACAGTTGGGCGCGGGCGTGGCGCACGAAATCAACAACCCGCTGGCCGGCATCCTCGGCAACGTGCAGTTGCTCATGCTGGACAGGGGCTCGGCGGACCCTGATTTGGAGACGCTGCGCAAAATCGAGCACAGCGCCAAGCGCTGCAAGGAAATCACCCAGAACCTCCTGCGCTTCTCCCAGCAGCGCGAGCGCCCCGACATGCGCCCGGTGGACCTCAACGCCGTCGTGCGCGACGCGCTCAGCCTCACCGAGCACCAGATTCTCAGTGACGGCGTGACACTTGCCACCCAGTTGACGCCGGGCCTGAGCCGCGTTCGCGCGGACCCCGGGCACCTGTCCCAGGTCGTCCTGGCGCTCCTGTCCAACGCGCGCACGGCGATGATGAAGTCGCCCACGCGGCGGCTCACCCTGCGCACGGGCCAGCGCGACGGCCGCGCGTTCCTGGAGGTGGAGGACACGGGCAAGGGCATCTCCCCCGACATCCGTCCGCGCATCTTCGAGCCCTTCTTCACCACCAAGGACGTGTGGTCCAACGTGGGGTTGGGGTTGAGCGTGGCCTGGCGCGTCGTGACGGAGGCGGGAGGGACGCTCTCTGTCCGCTCGGAAGTGGGGCAGGGGGCCTGCTTCACCGTCGAGCTGCCGAGGGCCTGAGCATCCCACTCCGGCTGTGATAGCTAGAGGGACTCCATGGCTGAGCCTCGCCCCTCCCGGCGTCAGACGCCGTTCTTCATCGGCCTCGCGTTGATCCTCGCGGCCCTGCCGCTGGGGTGGTTCGTCTTCCTGCGCCAGCCACCGCCTCCGCCTCCGCCTCCCGCCCCGCTCGTGGTGCCCGCCGCCGCGCCCGTAGTGACCCGGCCGTTGGAGCTGGAGCTGACGGAGGTGACGGGCACCGTGGAGGTGAAGGAGGGCGACGGCACCTGGCGCAAGGCCTCGGTGGGCATGGCCCTGCGGCGGCACGACAAGGTGCGCACGGATGATGGCTCGTACGCCGTGCTCATCGGCGGCGAGGCGGTGGAGTTCCGCATGGACCCGGGCACCGAGGTGTCCGTGGAGGAGCTGACCGCGTCGGTGTCCCGCCTCCTGCTCGCCAACGGTATGGCGACCGCCGTCGTGCGTCCCGGCAAGCGCCACACCTTCGAGGTGAAGGCCGCGCAGACCGACGCGGTGGCCACCCTGCACGAAGCCGGTGCCTTCACCATGAGCAACAACGGCCAGGGCACCGTGGCCGTCGGCACGCGCGAGGGCGAGGTGACGCTGCTCGGCCAGGGCAAGGTCGTCATCGTCCGCGCCGGTCAGCAGTCCGTCATCCGTCCCGGTCAGGCCCCGTCGGAGCCCGCGGCCGTGCCCACCAGCCTGTTGCTCAAGGTGGACTGGCCCTCGGAGCGCACGCGTCGCGAGAAGGACCTCGTCGTCCGAGGCCAGACGACGCCCGGCAGCCGCGTGCAGGTCAATGACGTGCGCGTGCTCGCCGACGCGGAGGGCCGCTTCGAGCGCAAGGTGAAGCTGCGCGAGGGCTCAAACACCGTCGATGTGCGCGCCGTGGGCGTCGGCCGTGTCGAGCAGCGCGAGAAGGCCGAGCTCGTCGTCGACACCCGGCCTCCTTCGCTGAAGACCGACTCCGACATCTGGAATCAGGCAAGCGACGCATCTCCCTGAATCCACGAGTGTGCGGGCAGGCGGTCGGCTTGACCCCTGCCAGGGGGGCTCCCTAGACTCCGAACCACAGTCGTTCCTGTTCAAGGGCAATCCTGGCCGAAAGGCCTGGTGCGCAAAGCCGCGGGGCCTGAAGTCCGGCCGGCCGTGACCGCCGTGGGAAGCACGCTCCGGGGAGCATTCCGGGCCCACTGCGCCTTGTGCGGGCCATGGGTCTGTCGTTCCTGAGTCCCCCCGGGAAGGTGGTTTCAAATGCTGCGCGCTCTCGCCGTCGTGACGTGCTTGCTGCCTGCGCTGTCCCCCGCCTCCCCTCAAGTCGGCAGTCTCAGCGGAACCGCCAAGGTGGTGAATGGCGGGCCCGGAGACCAGACGGACCCTCACGTGAGCGGGGCGCTGGTCGCCTACACGAGCGAGTCCGGTGGCACGAGCGAGATTCGCTACCACGACCTGGTGTCCGGCGTGGACCAGGCCATTCCGAACGACGGTGCGTTCGACTTCGTGTCGGACATCAGCGGAAGCACCGTGGTGTTCACCCGCGTCAACACCTCCAGCGCCATCTTCACGTACGAGGTGGGCAAGGCGCAGGCGCCGGTGGAGCTGGCCCCCCAGGCGGGCAGCAGCCGGCGGGCGGCGGTGATTGGGGGCCGCACCGTGGCGTGGCAGGACTTCGGCTACACCGGCAGCACGCTGGAGCCGGAGATCGCCCTCTTCGACCTGGACCAGGGCACGCTCACGCGGCTCACGGATGACCGCATGCTGGACCGCACGCCGTCGGTGTCCCCGGATGGGAAGACGGTGGTCTGGGCCAAGTGCGATGCCCAGGGCCAGCACTGCGACATCTGGCAGGCGCGCTGGGCGGGCAACGGCTTCAACTCGCAGGCGCTCACCGGAAGCGAGGGCGAGGAGTCCCAGCCCGACACCAACGGAGACATCGTCGTCTACGCGAGCACGCGCATGGTGGACGGTGTGTCGGACCGGGACATCTACTGGAAGCCCGTGAATGGCGGCACCGAGCAGCGACTCGCGCTGCCAGGGCTGGATGCGAATCCCAGCATCAGCGGCGCGTTGATCGCCTTCGAGCGCAGGGACCCGACGAAGGGCGACTTCGACATCGCGCTCTACGACTTGGACACGCAGACGCTCTACCTGCTCACCCAGTCCCCGGAGAACGAGAACCTCAATGACTTGAGCGTGTCCGACGACGGCACCGTGCGCGTGGTGTGGACGGTGGCGGAGAACGGGGACTTCAACGTGCGCTCGTTCACCTTCAAGCTCCCCAGGGACCTCCCCTGCGAGGACGCCGCACCCGCGGAGCCGACGCGGACGGCCGAGGCGGTGTGCACGCAGCCCGGGTCGACGCCGCTGCTGGCCGCGCTGGAAGTGGCGCGCACGACGGGGCAGCCCAACGCGGTGTCACTCGGCTTCTACGGCCTGGGCGCGGGCGTCATGTGCGTCGACAACGGCTACAGCGGCGAGCGCGCCACCTCCGGCTGGGTGTGGCTGGACGGCGCGGAAATCGTCGACCCGTCCCGCTTCAAGCCCACCGTGTCGCTGGTGGCTCGGGACGTCACCCTGGATGGCAACACCTGGCTGGCGGCGCTGATCTCAGGAAATCCCGGAAGCTCCTTCCGCATCCGCATCTATGGCACCGCGTCGGCGTGTGGCGTGACGCAGCCGGTGGCGGGGGAGGAGCGCATTCCGGGGCACTACGTGGCACCCCTCACGCTCGAGGTGGGCGGGGTGTCAGCCGTGACCTTCGTGCCTGTGAGCGACGGGCCTGGAGCAGGGTGTAGCGCGGGTGGCACGCCGGTGGCGGCGGCGGGATTGGTGCTGGTGGCGTTGTGGCTGGCGCGACCCCGGCGAGTCTCGGTGGTGGTTTCGCGGAAGAGGCTTCGGCGGAGAGGACGGGCCCTGTAGACTTCTACGCGTCCTGAAACATTTTCCGCTCCCCGCCATTCTATTGCTGTGCGTGTGTGCTTCGGCCAGAGCCGACACACTGGAGCTGCTTGGGCCGTCGTCCGCCGTGACGCCCGAGGGTTTCCCCGTCGCGGTGGTGCGCAAGGATGCGTCTGGAGTGCCCGTGCCGATGGCGAGCACGCCCACCGTCACCGTGGAGGGCGCGGAGCTGCGTGAGGGACTCGCGCAGCCGCCGCTTCGCACCTTCATCGTCGTGCCCCACGCGGGTGCTCGTGACGTGGTGGTGCGCGCGCGGGTGGAGGGGTTGGAGGCGCAGTCGCGCTTCGTGCTCGGACCTCCCGCCACCGAGGTGAAGCTGGGGCTGGAGCCCGCTGCGCCGGTGAAGGGCCGCGACAAGGAGGCGGTGCTCACCGTGAGTCTGCTGCGGCCGGATGGCACGGCCGACGACAGCGGCGCGCCGCCCGTGGTGCGCGTCAGCACTGGCAGGGTGGAGGGGTTGGAGCGTGTCGCGCCTGGAATGTATCGGGCGCGCTACGTCCTGCCGGACACGCGGCATCCCGAGGTGGCCATCCTGGTGGCGTTCTCCGCGTGGCCCAGTCCGCAGTCCGTGCATGGGGCCTATGGGCGAGTGCTGGTGCCGCTCGCCGCGTCGGTGAACCTGCCGGGCACGACGGAGCCGGATGCGCGCATCTCCATCGACATCGCGGGGGAGACGTTTGGCCCGGTGACGGCGGGCGCGGATGGTCGCTTCCGCCTCCCCATCGTCGTGCCGCCGGGCCATCGCTTCGGCCAGGGGCGCGTGGTGGACCGGGCGGGCAATGCGAAGCGGGAGCGCATTGATTTGAACCTGCCGCCCACCGACGGGCTCGCGTGCGTGTTCCAGCCGCAGCGCCTTCCGGCGGATGGGGTGTCGCGGGCGAGGCTGCTGTGCGCGACGAGCGACCCGCTGGGCAAGCCGGTGGAGGACGCGAAGGTGACGGCGCAGGCGCGTCGCGGTGTCCTCAAGGGGCCGTCGCGCGCGGCGGGCGGAATGCTGGAGTGGCTCTACACGGCGCCCCGCACGCTCGGCGACGACGAGCGAATCGAAGCGGCCTGGCCTCAGCGTGGCGCGGGCTCTCGCGAGGTGCTGGCGCTTCAGTTGGTGCAGGGACCGGTGACCGAGCTGGCCATGTCCGTGTCGGAGCCGCTGGTGCATCGCGGTGCCCAGGCCCAGGTGGCCGTGCGCGCGCGGGATGCGCTCGGACGTCCTCGTCCCGGCGCGACGTTGTCTCTCACCGCTCCCGAAGGAGACTTCACGCCGCCCGTGGAGCCCGCGCCCGGTGACTTCGCGAGCGCCTGGCAGCCGCCAGCCTCCGGGGGCGAGGAGCAGGTGACGCTGAGCGCGCGGGCGTGGGGACCGGTGGGCAGCGAGCCTGCGCGCATCGCGGTGTGGCGTCGGGGAAGCGAGCTGTACGCAGGCGTGTCGGACCTGGCCGGGCTGCCGGTGCCCTCGCAGCCGCTGCGCCTGGATGGGCACGAGCTGACCACGGGTCTGGACGGCACGGTGTCTTTGGGGAAGCTGGCTCCGGGCGCGCACCTGGTGGCGCATGGTTTGTGGACGGGGCTGGTGCGGACGATTCATGTCCTGGGGGGCGAGGGGCTGGCGTATCCGTTGGACATGTCGCTTGTGCCCGAGGCCGTCTCGCAGCAGGTGCGCGTGGCGCCCGAGGTCCCCGTCAACGTGCGGCTTCGCGTGGAGGGCACGCGCGTGACGTACTGGGTGGAGGATTCGCGCGGACGCATCCTGGAGGGGCGCGCGGTGCATGTCGCGCTGTCGGATGGAGCGCGTGAAGGTGACGAGGTCCGGGAGGGCCGCACGTCCTTCACGGTGCGAGCCACGCGTCCAGTGAGTGTCTCCGTGGCGGACGTGGCCACGGGTGTCACCGCGCTCGTCGAGGTGCGCCCATGAGGCGCTCGGGCCTGCTGGTGCTGCGCGTGGGGACGACCTCGGGACAGGGCGTTTCCATGGCTGTGCCCTCGCTGCTCGTCGAGGTGCGCGCATGAGGCGCTCGGGCCTGCTGGTGCTGAGCGTGCTGCTGTGCGCCGGGACGGCCTTGGGACAGGGCGTGTCCATGGACGTGCCCTCATTGGCCTCCACCATCGCTGGCCGCGTGTGTCTGGACGTGGATGGGGATGGACTCTGCGGCGTCGACGAGCCGGGTGTCGCGGGCGTGCGGCTGGTGCTGACGACGGGCCGCGAGGTGCGCACGGACTCGCGAGGACGCTTCCACCTCACGGGCGTGGACTCGCGCATGCCGGACGCCACGCGAGGACTTCACCTGCGCTCTGGGCGTCATCGCCTCAAGGTGGACCCGCGCTCGCTGCCAGCCGCGAGTCAGGTGACGCCAGAGGCCGCCACGGTGGAGGTGCCCTGGGGCGCCGTCGTCCTCCAGGACTTCGCCGTGCGCAGCCAGGCCTCGGAGGCGCCCCCGCTGGTCCTGTCCTATTCGCGGATGCCTCCTGTTGCGGACGTGGTCTCCGGCGAGGGCGCCGTGCGCTTCCGCGTCGCGGGACAGGCCGCCGTGGGAGACCGCGTGCGCATTGGTGCCGTCGACGCGGAGGTGGATGAGCGCGGTGGGTGGAGCGCCTCGGTTCCCCTCATCGCGGGAGGCAACACGCTGGTCATCCAGGCCACTGCGCCAGATGGCAAGGTGCGCGTCTCCGTTCAGCACGTCGATGTCGTGCGCCGCGCCGAAGGCTGGCTGGTGGTGCCGAGGCCGCTGGTGCTCGTGGGCGCGTTCCAGCTCCCCGCCGCGCGGGACGAGGCCGCGGCCACTGGCGTCACCCGTTTGAATGTGGAAGCCCCCTCGGGGACCTGGGTGCGAGGCCCGCTGGGCGAGAGCTCCGTGGTCGACGCCGACGGCCGTGTGGAGGTTCCCGTGACACTGGCTTCGGGGAGCAACCGCGTGACGCTGGCGCTGACTCCGCCTGGTGGCTCCGCTCACGAGGTGGTGGTGGACATCCTCGCGAAGCCGAGGCCGTTCGCGGTGGGATTGCTGGACGTCGAGGCGAGCTTCGCGCCAGCGGACAGCGACTTCCAGCTTCGCGGCAGAGGCTCCGCGCACGCGGAGCTGCGCCTGGGTCTGGTGGACGTGGTGGGAGAGGTCGACCTGCGCGACACGGACGGTCGCACGCTGCGCGGCGCCGAGCTCCCCGACTGGCTGCGTCCTCGCGTCCCCGAGCGCTTCGACCGCGTGGCGGACCCTGACTTCTCGCCGGAGGAGTGGGGCGACGACTCGGTGTCGCTGACGCCGAACGCCTCCGAGGCCCGGCTCCGCGCGGAGGCACGTCATCCCGACTACGGCCGCGTCGGCCTGGGCACGTACCGCGCGCTGGTGCAGGACCGCGAGGTGGGCCGCTACCACCGCCCCCTCTTCGGTCCCTATGCGGAGCTGACCACCTCCAGCGCGAAGGGCCCGGAGCTCCGCGCGGGTGTGGACGCGTTCGGCGGCAGCCTCACGGACCCGACGCGCGGACTCTCGGCAGTCCCCGCTCACGAGGAGCTGCGCGCCACGGGCGGCAGCCTCTTCTACCTGGGCGCGGTGTCGGTGGCGGAGGGCTCGGAGCTGGTGCGCGTGGAGGTGCGCGACGGTGTCACCGGACTGCCGCTGGCCGAGCGACACCTGGTGCGCGGGCGCGACTACGACATCGACTACTTCGCCGGGCGCATCCTCTTGTCCCGGCCGCTGTCGTTCCTGGCGGGCGACACCTTCCTGCGCACCGACATGCTGACGGAGGCCCCGGAGCCGGTGCTCGTCGTCGACTACGCGGCGCTGCGCACGACGGGCACCGAGGACTCCGGAGGCGGAGAGGTGTGGGCCGAGTGGCGCGGCGCGCGCGTGGGACTGGCCGCGGTGCGCGAAGGCCGCGAGGGCCGTCCGTACACGCTCTACTCGGGCCGGGGCTCCGCGCGACTGGGCGCGTACTCGCTGGAGGCGGAGGCGGCGTCCAGTCGCGGCATGGCGGTGGACTCAAGCGTGTTCGGCGTCTCCGATGACGGCGGCCTGAGCTTCCTGCGTCCTGGGGCGGGGCTGGCGACGGGCGGCGAGGCCCTGGGGCTGCGCATGCGCGGACCGGGCCTGTGGGGCGATGGCTCCGTGGATACGTCCTACCGCTGGCGCGGACGAGGCTTCTCGGACGGCGCGCACCTGGACGCGGCGCGCTTCCAGCAACTCGCGCTGCGGCTGCGCCAGCCCATGGGGCGGCTGCGGCTGTCGCTGCTCGCGGATGGACGGAACTCGGCGGACCCTCGCGAGCCCTTCGTGGACAACCCCTTCTCCGCGAGCACCGTGGGCGCGAGCGTGGGCTGGGAGGAGGCGACCTGGGGCGTGAGCCTGGAGGCGCGGGATGCTCGGCTCAAGGCGGCGGAAGTCGTGGGGCAGGGTGAGGCGCTGACGGGAGGCCGCACCTCGCTGGGCGTCGCGGGCCGCTACCGTCTGCTCGACGGCCTCTGGCTCCAGGCGTCGCATCGCCAGAAGCTGGCCCTGCATGGCGCGGGGCCGGGCCGGGTGGACGACACGTTCAGCGCGGCGGGCGTGGACGTGGAGCTGGGACGTGACACGCGCGTAGGCGTGCGCGGCGGCTGGGGGCCGGAGCTGGGGCCTCGCGCCTGGGCGAACGTGGAGTCACGTCGTGGCTCGGACGTGTACTACGGCGGCTACTCCGTCGATGTGGATGGGCCGGACTTCGGCGCGGGTCGGACGCTCACGGGCGCTCGCACGGAGCTGCCCGACAGTGGCACGGCGCTGTTCGTCGAGGAGGTGGGCCTGCATGACGCGACGTCCGTGCGACTGTCGCGAGCGGTGGGGCTCCAGAAGACGGTGCTGGACGGCTTCAGCGTGGGGGCCCGCTACGAGCGCGGCGTGCGCAGCCTGCTGGATGGTAACCCTCCGCTGCGGCGCGATGCGGGCGGCGTCTTCGGTCAGCTGCTCCTGGAGCGGCTGCGGCTGGAAGGCCGCTTCGAGGTGCGGCGGGAGAAGGGCACGCCGGAGCGCGGAGCGAGCGAGGCGGTGGACCGACTCCAGACGGTGGTGGCGCTGGCCGCCGAGGCGGAGCTGCTGCGCGACGTGACGGCTTCTGGCCGCGTGGACTTCGCGCGGACCGTCAACGACGACGCGCTGGAAGCCCGGCTGCTGGAGGGCTACGCGGCGGTGGCGTGGCGGCCAGGCCCGTGGCTCGTGGTGGCTCGCTACGCTGTGACGCGGGAGCTCTTGCCGGGCACTCGGGCCGCGTTTGGCGACAGGGCCTTGCAGATTCTCTCCCTGCTTCCCGCGGTGCGCCTGGGCGACAGGTTCTCGGTGGCGGCGGGACTTCACGCGGGGCACAGCAGCCTGGAGGGCTCCTCGCGGTGGGTGTGGACGGGCACGGTGCGCCCGGCGGTCCGAATCGTGGGTGGGCTGGAGGTGGCGGCGGAGCTGGCCCGTCGGACGGCTTCACCGGAGGGTGACCGCCTGACAGCGGTGCGCGCGGAAGTGGCATATCGGATGGATGAGAAGCTCCGAATGGCTGTCGGGTACACACTGCTGGGCTTCAGCGGTTTGGGTTTGGGCTCCGAGTCGTCCGAAGATCAGGACCGGCTCTACCTCCGGGCGGAGCTCGCCTACTAGGAGTAACTCGTGCGCGCCGGCATCCTCATCTGCCTCTGTCTGGGACTGTCCGCGGTGGCGTCCGCGGAGTGGAAGGAAGGCCTGACGGTCCCGGGAGAGCCTCGTGACGTGAGGGCGTGGGAGCCCTTCACCGTCGCCATCGCTCACTCCACGGGCGCGGAGCTGCACGTCAACGAGGAGCAGAGGGCCAACCGCAACCTGTCGCCCGCCGTGGGCACGTTGCTGTTGACCTCGGGTTGCTTCGCGGGCGTGCGCAACGACGGCGTCATCTTCGCCTTCGACAACTGTCTGCCCGGCGGCAGCATCATCCCCGACCTGCCCACCGCGACGACGACGGAGGTTCGCCGGGTGATGCAGACCGCGTCAGGCACTGGCTACGCCGCCATCGCCGTCGATACGAACGACATCCTGTTGTTGCACGCGACGGCGTCCGAGACGGCCACCTTCCCATGGCCCACCCGCGTCCTGGAGACAAGCGAGTACAGGGCCACGTCGGTGATGGGGGTGACGGAGTCCGCGGGTGGAGTGTCGCATGCAGTCGTCCCCGTCATCGGCCCGCAGAACCTGCTCTACATTCGAGCCGACAAGCGCGAGGCCTCGTTCAGCATGAACACCGCGCTGACGACGCAGCCGCTCCAGACGGTGGACCTCATCCCCACGAGCGGGCTGTTTCCCATCCTCCTGGCGGGCAACGCGGACGGCCTCTTCAGGGCGCCCCTCTCCGCAGCGCCAGTTCCCGGGGACTTCAGTCGAGTCACCCTGGTGGACTCGGGGCCGGTGAACATCGTCTCCGTCGATGTGAACACCGAGCAGAGCACCGGCCGGGGAACGGGCTTTGGCCTCGCGGTGGGTACGCGCAATGGCGGAGAGCATGTCGTGCTCGGCGCCGTGCCGACGGGAAGCGCCAGCGACTCCGGCATGACGTGGCGAGTGCATCCCGCGTTCGCCAACGCGTCATTGCCGGTGTCGGACCCCTTCGACCAGGTGTCCTGCGTGGACTCCTCCTTCTGTGTCATCACCCTGCGCAACCAGGGACAGAACGTCATCTATTACGTCAACGCCGTGGCCCCGGTGTTCGGCGCGATTCCGGACCCCGTCCTCATCGACGAGGGAACGACGCGGACGCTGGAGGTCACCGCGAGCGACGAGGACGGCGATGCGGTGCGAGTCTCCGCCGACGTGGGGGCGACGCCGCTGACCGTCAACGCCACGCCGGGGATGGACGCGGTGTCGCTGTCCCTCACTGCCCCGGAGGTCTGCGAGACGACCACGACCCAGTTCACCGTGTTCGCCTCGGATGGCCTGGGCGCGCATGACCGTCAGACCCCGGTGACGGTGCGAATCGAGAACACGGAAGGGCCCGGAGCGCCCGGCGTGCTGCCGCTTCAGGGCACCACCTCCGCCGGAGGCTCCTCGCTCGTGTTCACCGCATCCCCGAGCGCTGGGGTCTGCGAGTCGGTGGACTACGTGTGGAGCACGCCCCCGGGCCAGCCGATGTTGCAGACAGAGGAGGCAGGCCGCATCGCGACCTTCACGCCCCCAGAGTTCCTCTGCTCCGCGACGGGCGCGCGCTACACCTACGAAGTCCGGGCACGGGACAAGGGGCGGATTCCGTCCGAGGCCACGGCCATCTCCGTGGACGTGCAACCCTGGGGCAAGCCGGCCGCGCCCTTCGCGCTGAACACGGTTCGCCAGGTGCGGTCGGGGAGCACCGTGGAGCTGCGTCCCGAGGCACTGCACGCCTGCGAGGCCACGGCGGGGCTGCCTCAGGTGGATACGGTGTGGCGGCTCCCGGATGGAGGCTCCGTGCCTCCGGGGCTCTCGGTGAAGGACGGTGCTGGCACTCCCGTCGACCTCTCGTCGCCCGTCACGGCGCAGGTGCTCCAGGTGTCGGCGGAGGGCTGCGGGCTGGCGTCACTGACGCTGGTGGTGCGCAACCGGATGACCGTCGACGGAGTCGGCGTGGTGGAGGGGCCCGAGGTTCCCGTGCGAGTGGACGCCCAGCCGGAAGCGGAGGACGTGTCCGCCGCGAGCCTCGACCTGTCGATGAGCGTCACCGGGGGGGGCCAGGATGTCGAGGCGACCCTGGGCACGTCGCTGCGCTGCCCCGGCGCGTACGCGCTCAAGGCGCGCATGTTCCTGGAGTCCGCCGACGGCGTGCAGCTCGCCTCCCAGGTGGTGCCCGTGCCGGGCGTGTGGCGCTTCCAGTTGCCCGCGGTCTGCTCGCCCACCGCGTACACCGTGCGAGGCGAGCTGTTCTCCGATGTCGCCACGCCCGTGGAGGCGGGCCGTGCGCGACAGACGCTGACGGCGGAGGCTCGGGCCGTGTCCTTGGGTGAGGTGGAGGGTGAGGCGCTGGTGGCGCGTTGTGGTGAAGGCGCGAAGACCACCCTCACGCAGCGGATTCCTCCCGATGCGTGCACTGACGTGGATGTGTCCTGGTCCCGGGAGAGCGGCCCCGCGCTCGCGCAGGACGACTTGTCGGGCCCGAGCGTCACCGTGGCCACGCGCGAGACGGGCCTGCAGGAGCTGGTGGGGACGTCCCTCTCCCTGCGCGTCACCGCCGATGCGGGTGGGGGCAACGCGGCCACGCGGGTGCACACGGTGCCGATTGTCGCGGACCCCTTCGTCGAGGTGGCGCACTCCACGGAGGCCTCTTCCGGCCAGGAGACGGGGCTGGTGGGCGTGGTGGTGCAGCTGAGCAACACCACGGACTGCGGCGTCACCGGCCTGCGCTATGTCGAGCGCGTCGAGGGCATGGAGCTGGTGCCCGGCAGCGTGAAGGTGGCGGGCGCGACGCTGGCGGAGCAGTCCACCGAGGGCGGCTTCCAGGTGGAAGGCGTGGCGCTGGCCGCTCACGAGACGCGCACGCTGACGTACGTGGTCCGTCCCCGGCTGCTGTCGTCGCCGCGCTTCGCTGGGGAGGTGTTCCTCAACGGCGTGCCCGTGTCCGGGGCGTCGTCGAGTGAGCAACCGTCGTCCTGTGGTTGCTCGCAGGGAGGCTCGGGCGCCGCGCTGTTCGGACTGCTCGCGGTGGCTCAGTGGCTGCGCCGCCGTCGCGACGGCACGCGGCGCTGACTCAGAGGCCGAAGGAGATGCGGTGGCGGCGGCTCGGTGTCTCCGGCCGCTCCTCCAGCACGCCGAGCAGCTCCAGGCCCCGCAGTGTCGCCAGCGCCTGCCGCTCCGACAGGTCCGTCAGCGCGAGCAGGTCCTCCACCGTCTTGCTTCCGTCCGCGTAGGCCAGGAGCAGCGCCTGCGGCCCTTGCAGCTTCAGCTCGTGCAGGCCGTACGGCGGGTCGGCGGTGGGGAAGAGGCGGCGGCCTTGCCCCATGCGCTGCCGCAGGGCCACCAGCGTCTCCGTCTTCTCCACGCCCTCCAGCACCAGGTCGCCCGGGAACACGGACAGCTTCACCAGGTCCGCGCGCTGCGGCCTCATGGCGCTGAAGCCGTAGGCGCCCTCCGTCCAGGTGAAGGTGGACCAGAGCAGCTCGCGGACCTGCTCCTCCAAGAGCTGTCGCCGCCGAGGCGCATCCAGCACGCCCTGGCGAATCATCGCCTCGCCGGTGCGCAGGCCCTCCTGCCGGGCGAAGGCGGCCACCTCCGCGAGCTTCTGCTCCGTGAGCACGCCCTTGCGGACGCAGAAGCGACCGAAGCGCTCGTGGGCCAGATTGGAGGCCGCGTATACGATGCGGCCGGACTCGAAGTAGACGACCTTGAGGATGGAGCCCTGCTGCAGCTTGAGCTCTCCGTGGTGCCGCGCCTCGTAGTAGGCGTTGAGCAGCCGCGCCACGGAGGTGTCCTTCAAATCTCCCCCGAGGGACCACTCGGGCAGCGCGCGCCGGGTCTTCGCCGCGTCGGGCGCAGTGCGCGTCCACACCTTCTCCCGATGCGCGAAGGGCAGCGGCAGGGCGGGCTCCTCGCTCTCCAGCCCGGGCAGCGGCGCGGAGTCGGGGATGGCCTGCATGGGCGCGCTGGCGTCGCCTGCTTCCTCTCCGTCGGGAATCAGCTCCTCCAGGACGATGAGGTCCGCGTCGTCGAGCAGCTCATCCTGGGCCGCGCCGTCCTCCACGGGCGGTGGCGCGCGGGGCGCGGACTCCACGCCCCCTGCCTGCTCCAGGGCTTCCATCACCTGGATGAGCTCGAAGGGCTTCTCGAAGAAGGCCCGGGCGCCATGGACCTGCACGGCTTCCTGCGCGAAGCGGTCACCCTTGTACACACCGCTCACGGCGATGGCGGGGATGCCGTGGGCCCGCAGGGCGGCGAGCACCTCGCTGCCCCGGATGTCCGGCAGGAGCAGGTCCACCAGGGCCGCGTCCCACTTGGTACCGGGGCTGAGCGCCTCCAGCGCGGCCTCGCCGGTGTGCACGGCGCGCGCGTCGTGGCCCCGGCTCTGGGCCGTGGAGACGATGAGGGAGGCCAGCTCGTGGTTGTCCTCGACGATGAGCAGTCGCGCCATGGGCGGCGGGACCATACCATCCGCCCTCATGAACGTTCAGGGCTTCCACCACGTGGCAATCCAGGCGGAGGACATCGAGCGGGTGACGGCCTTCTACAGGGACTTGCTGGGCTTCCCCGAGCTCACCCGCCATCTGCGCCCGGATGGCTCCCTGCGGAGCATCTGGGTGGGCGTGCCCGGGGGCGGCTTCCTGGCCATCGAGGCGGCGGGCATGGCGCCGGAGCCGCTCCCGTTCCGCCACGAGCGCCCGGGCCTGCTGATGCTCGCGTTCCGCATCGCCAGGACGGAGCGGGCCGCGGTGGTGTCCGAGCTTACTCAGGCGGGCGTCCCGCTGGAGCACGAGACGCGGTGGACGGTGTACGTGCGGGACCCGGAGGGCAACCGGGTGGCGCTCAGTCACCACCCGGAGGACTAGGGGCCCTGGGTGTGCGTGCTTGCGGAGCGGGATGGGGCGCGGCTACAAGCCGGTCATGCGCCTGGGCGAACAGCTCCTGAAGGATGGCCTCGTCACCGCGGAGGGACTCGAGGAGGCACTCGAGGCCCAGGTGGTGCATGGCGGCCGGCTCGGGACGAACCTGGTGGAGCTGGGGCTGCTGTCCGAGGTGGACCTGGCCAAGACGCTGGGGACGCTGCACAACAGCGCGTTCGCCTCCGGGGAGATGGTGCCGGACCCCAAGGCGCTGGAGCTGGTGCCGCCCAACCAGGCGGATGACAAGGAGCTGCTCCCCATGCGGGTGGATGCGACGCGCCTGAGCGTCGCCGTCGTCAACCCGCACGACTTCACGACGTTGGACGCGATTGCCTTCAAGACGGGCAAGCGCGTGGTGCCGGTGGTCATCCCCGAATTCCGGATGAACCAGCTGCTGCGCCGCTACACCAAGGCCTTCCGCCCGCTGCGCGCCATCGACATGAACGCGGTGCGGCCTCGCCCCAAGCCCGGCTCGCAGGCCGCGGCGGAGATCGCCAAGGCGACGGAGAAGCCGCCCGACCTGATGAGCGAGGAGGAGTTCCAGTCCGTCTACGCGCAGGCGCTGCGCGGTGGCGCGGACTACGAAGGGGACATGGGCGAGGAGGAGGTCATCACCGGCGTCGAGGTGGTGGAAGCCCTCCCCGAGCTCCCGCCGATGCCCATGCCGACGGCGCCCGTGGCCCGTCCGGTGGTGGCTCCGCCTCCCGCGATGCAGGCGCAGCCTCCCGCGCCGCGCCCGGTGGCGCCGCCTCCGCCGACTCCTCCCGCGCAGGTGGGTATTCCCGTGGCCCCCATGGCGCCTGTCGCGCAGCCGCCCATGGCCGCCGCGCCCGTGCAGCGCGCGCCCGAGCCTCCTCCCACGCCGCTGACGTTCGCGGAGGCGCAGGCGGAGCTGGCGCGCAGCACGGACCGCGAGGACGTGGCTCGCACGGTGCTGCGCTTCGCTTTGGGCAAGTGGCGGCGCAACCTGCTGCTGTCGGTGCAGGGCAGCCTCGTCACTGGCTGGCACGGCATGGGCCCGGGCGTGCGCGAGGCGGCGGTGCGTCGCATCGGCGTGGCGCTCCGGGAGCAGAGTACGTTCCGGTTGGTGCGCGACACGCGCTCGCACTACGTGGGGCCGGTGCGCCGGGACGCGGCGATGGGCGTGTTCTACAAGCTGCTGGGAGGCGGCTTCCCGACGACGGCCGTCATCCTGCCGCTGCTGGTCCGAGGCAAGGTGGTCCACCTCTTGTACGTGGACAACGGACCGGATCAGCTCACGCCGCCGGACGTGGGCGAGCTGATGATCCTCTCGCAGAGCGTGGGTCGTTCGTACGAGGCGATGATGAGGCGCCGCAAGAGCGCGTAGTCATCATTCGGGATTCTGGGAGCCGGCTCGTCTGTTCGTTGTCGCCGCGATGTCGTGGCGTCGTGGGGGCCGGGTGTGCTCCGGCCCTGTGACGAATGCGGATTCACGGGAGCAACGCGTGGAAGAGGATGGCAACCAGGGGACCGCACGGCAGGACGCTTGGCTTCGAGACCTCCTGGCCGCGATGGAGGCCGCCAACCGGGGCGACTTCTCGCGGCGAGTGCCCGTCCGGGGAGCGAACACGCTCGAGGACCAGCTGGCGGAGACCTTCAACGCGGGCGCGGAGCGCATGTCGTCCCTCGCTCGGGACGTGGCGCGCGTGGGCCGCGAGGTGGGGATTGAGGGTCGACTGGGGGCTCGCGTCGACGTGGCGGGGACCGAGGGCGCGTGGCGGGAGCTGGGCGACGGGGTGAATGTGCTCGCCGGGAGTCTCGCGTCACAGGTGCGAGACCTCATCCGGGTGAGCGGCGCGGTGGCGCGGGGAGACCTGTCGCAGATGCTCACCGCGGAGGTCCGGGGCGAGTCGCTGGAGTTGAAGAACATCGTCAATGGGATGGTGGCGCGACTGACGACCTTCGCCAGCGAGGTGAGTCGCGTCGCGCGTCAGGTGGGCGTGGAGGGCGTTGCGGAGGCCGGACACTCCGGCGTGTGGAAGGACTTCAA
Source organism: Myxococcus qinghaiensis (assembly GCF_024198215.1). Classification (GTDB taxonomy): domain Bacteria; phylum Myxococcota; class Myxococcia; order Myxococcales; family Myxococcaceae; genus Myxococcus; species Myxococcus qinghaiensis. The sequence continues at coordinate 45,246 of NZ_JAKCFA010000033.1, read as the reverse complement.
CGACAACGTGGGCTTCACGGAGAAGCTCGCGCTGGCCTCGCGGCACAAGAGCGAGTTCCTGGCGAACATCACCCACGAGCTGCGCACGCCGCTCAACAGCCTGCTCATCCTCGCGAAGATGTTGTCGGAGGACTCGGACCATCGCCTGGGGCCGAAGGAGGCGGAGTACGCGCGGACCATCCATGCCTCGGGCGTGGACCTGCTCAGCCTCATCAATGACCTGTTGGACTTGTCCAAAGTAGAGGCGGGGAAGCTGCAGGTCGAACCGGAGGACGTGCCGCTCGCGGAGGTGAAGGCGCTCATCGAGCGCGACTTCCAGCACGTCGCCGAGCAGAAGGGGCTGGGCTTCGCCGTCGTGCTCTCCAGCTCGCTGCCCCGGACGATGCGCACCGACTCGTCGCGCTTGCGGCAGGTGCTCAAGAACCTGCTCTCCAACGCCTTCAAGTTCACCGACTCGGGGCGGGTGGAGCTGCGCGTCGCGCTGATGGGCCGGGGGCTGCTCCATTTCGAGAGTCCCGTGCTGAATCGCGCCGAAGGAGTGCTGGCGTTCAGCGTGGTGGATACGGGCATCGGCGTCGCGCAGGACAAGCTCCAGCGCATCTTCGAGGCCTTCCAGCAGGCGGAGCCGGGCACGAGCCGCAAGTACGGTGGCACGGGCCTGGGGCTGTCCATCAGCCGCGAACTGGCGCACCTGCTGGGAGGAGAGCTGCACGTCGCCAGCGAGCTGGGGCGCGGCAGCACCTTCACGCTCTACGTGCCCGACGTCTACGTGGGGGAAGAGCTCCATGCGGACGGCACGGCGGGTGGACAGCGGGACTTCGTGCGGGCCGGGGAGTCGATGGTGGAGGTCTCGGCGGTCGAAATCCCCGCGTTCGCGCGCGGTGATGCGTCGACGCCAGGCGGTCCACGTGCCCCAGGCGAGGTGATTGAGTCCGAGTTCTTCGCGGGGTCTTCGTTCCTGGAAGGGGAGCGGGCGCGGACCACCCGGCGTCGCGTGCTCGTGGCGGACGACAACATCCGTGAGGCGTTCTCGCTCATCAGCGTGTTGGAGTCGCGGGGCCTGGAGGTCCTCCACGCGGAGAGCATGGGGGAGACGCTGCGCGTCCTGTGGGACTCCCCGGAGGTCGATGGCCTGCTGCTGCTGCTCCCGATGACGGAGGAGGGCCAGACCGTCCTGAAGACGCTCCGCGCGGATGCGCGCTTCGCCAACATGCCCATTGTCTTCGTCACGGCCCAGTCGAGCGACGACGAGCGGGCGAGGTGCCTGGCCGCGGGTGTCAGCGACTTTGTGACGCGGCCCCTGGACACAGACCGGGTCCTGGAGCTCTTGCGCCTGGAGCGTCGCGAGTAGTCACGGCGCACCAGGGGCGAGGCGCGCTGGCAGGGCTCGGGGTGACGAGCCGCTGCCAGCGGAGACCGGGGTGGCCTACTCCTCGGAGGGCGTCTCGAAGTCCACGTCGAACGAGACGCGCTGGCCGGGCTCCAGCTTGAACGTCTTCGCCCACCGCGCGCCGTTGGCGATGACGAGGAGCTGATGCGTGCCCTCGTAGGCGTCCTGCTCCTCCACGGGCGCGGCGCCAATGAGCCGGCCGTTGAGCGTGACGATGGCGTCCTTCGGCGCGCGGATGTTGATGAAGCCCTTGTTCAGGAAGAGCTGCTGCGCGTTGCGCCCGCCCGCGGTGATGGTGAACGTGCGAGCCACCTGGATGCCGAGCACGGCGTTGGTGAGCGTGAACACATGTCGCCCCGCGGGCAGCGCCACGCTGAGCGGCGTGCGACCCAGGAATCCACCCGGATAGGACACGTCCACGCGAGGATCCACGGTGAGGTCCAGGTAGCCGGTCGCAATCACCTCGGCGCCCGCGTCCGCGCCACCGTCGGTGCTTGCTCCCGCGTCCTCCAGGCCGCCCATCGCGATGGCCGGAGGCCCCGCGTCCTCCAGCTCCGCTTCAATCCCGGGCGGCAGGCGCTGGACGATGACGGCCGCGCCACCGAGCGCGAGCACCGTGCCCACGCCGACGACGGCGACCCATGCGCGGGAGGACTTCCGAGGCGCACCGGCCGCTGGCGGCGGGGAACTCGAAGCCGGCACCGCGCCCGCTGGAGGCACCGCGCCCGCTTGAGACACCGGAGCTCCGGACGCACCGGCTCCGTTCGTGACGGGCGTGGGCGTGGCCGACGGCGCGGTGCTCGCGAGCGGCGTGGCACTCGGAGTCGGGGACGCCGTCGCGGCTCCGGCCGGAGTCGGCCCTGAACTCGCGGTGGTCGCTACAGCGGCGGTGGGCGCCACCGTGCTCGTGGCCGTGTCAGCGCTCCCTGTCGAGGCCGTGGCGCTCTCAGAGGAAGCGGCCGAGGTCCCTGTCGCGGGAATCGTCGCGACGGAGGGCAGCGTGGAGTTGGACGCCGTGGTGCTCGTGGCCTCGGGGGCGGGTGCGGCCTCCGGTGCCGGCGCAACCACTGCGTTGGAGCCCGTGCTCTCTCCCGCCGGTGCCGCGCTGGCCTCGGTGAGCTGCACGCCGCTGGTGCCACCGGACACGGCCGCGAGGATGGAGAGCTGGCCCTGCATCGCCGGCCACACCTTCGGAATGGCCGAGAGGGGCAGGGTGCCCGTGACGAGGAACTCCGCCACGGCGGGAGGCGCGACTCCGACCTTCTGGAGCACGTCCGCGATGCCCGCGTCGATGACCCGACGCCGAGCCGCGCGGGCCTCGTTCTCCGGCGGGAAGAGCTTGGCCAGGTAGTCCGCCATCGACGTGTGCGCGGGCAGCGTGCCCACCGCATCCACAATCGCTTCGCGGAAGGCGTGCGCGGACGAGTACCGGTCATACGCGCGCTTCGCCGTCGCCTTGCGCACCACCGCGTCCAGCTTCAGCGGCACGTCCTGGGACATCGTCGGCAGCGTGCGCGTGAGCGTCGCCTTGTCCGGGTCCGCGTTCTCCTTGAAGGGCATCTTCCCGGAGAGGCACTCATGCAGCACCAGCCCGAGCAGGAACACGTCCGACTGGACATTCACGGCCTCGCGGCCGCCCAGCAGTTGCTCCGGGGCACTGTACGCGCGGCGGTTCTTCACGCGCTTTCCATCGCGCTCGCGCGGGGCCACGCTGAGGGCGCCGTAGCCCGTCACCTTCGTCAGGCCGCTGAAGGAGAGCATCAGCGTCTCGGGCCGCACGTCGCCGTGCACCAGCGGCGTGCCGTCGTCGTTGCCGGCCATGTGCGCGTAGTGCAGGCCCGTGGCGGCATCCGCGGCCACCAACGCGGCCAGCGGCGGGGGGAGCCGAGGGCTCGCCTCCAGCACGCGCCGCAGGGGCTCGCCGTCGGCGAACTCGGTGACGCGCGCCAGGCCGCCGTCCTGGGCCGCGAGGCTGTGGACGCGGAGGATGTTCGGATGCTCGAAGACGAGCGCTCGCGCCGTCTCCCGCGTCAGCTTCGCCGTCAGCTCAGGGCTCTGGACGACCTCTTGTGGAGCCCAGATGAGAACCACTGGGCGAGGGGGCAGGCCATCCTCGAGGGCAAGCCCCAGGAAGGCTCGGGAGCCCGCCCCGGCGAGCAGGGGACCAAGTGACAGGTAGCGCACGGTGCTCATGGGGCACGCATGCTAGTGCGAGTTGAGCGCCCTCCGAAATCCGAGGAACCCGCTGCCATGCCTGCCTGGAGGCCAGCCCTACAGGCTTTGGCCCCGGTCCTGCTCGAAGGGCAGCGTGATGTGGTACCCGTAGCGGCCCCTCCGCACGAGCAACAACACGCTCCGTCCGCGCCGCGCCGTAATCAGGGCCTCCTTGAACGCGTCCGCCGACGTCACCGGCTGGTTGTTCACCCGGAGGATGATGTCTCCCGGCTCCAGCCCCACCTCCGCCGCCGCGCTCCCCGCCCTCACGCCGCTCAGGGACAGCACACCCCGCGTCTCCTTCACTTTGAGTCCTAGTCGGTCCCAGGCGAGGGACTCCACCATGCGTGGGGGAAACTCGGAGGGGGTGAGCTGGAGGGTGCGGGTGGCGCCCTCGCGGAAGAGGACGAGGGGGAAGGCGGAGCGGGCGGGGTAGCCGCGCACGCGGGTGTCGAAGTCCTCGGCGTCCTGGATGCGGGAGCCGCCCAGCTCCGCGACGATGTCCCCGCGCTTCACGCCCGCCTGGTCCGCGGGGCTGCCCGCCTCCACGGCCGTCACCAGCGCGCCGTAGGAGCGGTCCCACCCGAGCTGCCGGGCCGCGCGCGGCGTCAGGTCCACCGCGTCCAGGCCCACCCAGGACGGGCGCACTTTGCCGAAGCGGGTCAGCTCGTCGACGATGCGGCGCACCTTGTCGGCGGGGATGGCGAAGCCGATGCCCTGCGCGCCGCCGCCGAAGATGGCTGTGTTGATGCCGATGATTTCGCCATCCACGTTGAGCAGCGGGCCGCCGGAGTTGCCGGGGTTGATGGCCGCGTCCGTCTGGACGAAGTCGTTGTACACGCGGTTGTCCGCGCGGAAGGTGCGGCCCACGGCGGAGACGACGCCCGCCGTCACCGTCTTGCTCAGGCCGAACGGGCTGCCGATGGCGACCACCGTCTCGCCAATCATCAGGTCCGCGCTGGTGCCCAGCTTCGCGATGGGCAGCGCCTCCTTCGCCGTCACCTTGAGCACGGCCAAATCGTTGCCCGCGTCGCTGCCGATGACCTCCGCGTCGAACGAGCGACCGTCCGCGAGCACGACGTGGATGGCGGACGCGCCCCGGATGACGTGGTCATTGGTGACGATGATGCCCGTCGGGTCGATGATGACGCCGCTGCCCAGGCCCTCGATTTTCTGGCGGCCCTGCTCGCCGCCCATGCCTCCGAAGAACTCCTCCAGCGGAGAACGGCGGCGGAAGCGCGACTCCACCTCCTGTTCGGTGCCGATGTAGACGACGGCCGGGGAGACCTTCTGGACGACCTCCACGACGGCGTCGCGACGCCGGGCCATGTCCGCGCTCGCGCCGCTGGACGCCAGCAGCGTCACCACCAGGGGTCCCCACCTCATGACTCCAGCCTTCATGTATGCCCTCCGTGCGCCCGCAGCGGATTGTCCGGCGAATGACACGCAGACTGTCGGGAAGCTGGCGTCATTCCCACGATTCGCTGGAGGCGGTGCGGTGCCTTTCATAAACCAGTCCGCACGTCCGTGAACGATTGCATCTCCGGGAGGCGGCCGTTCCCCGAGGATTTCGGTTCATCCCTGGGGCAGGCCGAAGTCCTGGCGGCGTGGCTTGGGGGCCGCGCCGGTGCGGAGGAGCGGAAGAATGAGTCTCGTCCTGGTCGCGGATGATGAGCCCGCGGTGCTGGAAGTTCTCAGTCAGGTGGTGGAGGACCTGGGTCACGAGGTGGTGAAGGCGCGAGACGGCGAGGAGGCCCTGGAGCTGGCCCGGGCGTGTCGCCCACACCTGGTGGTGACGGACCACATGATGCCTCGGCTGAGCGGGGTGGAGCTGTGCCGCCGGCTGAAGCGGGACGCGGACCTCCAGGACGTGCCCGTCATCCTGCTGAGCGCGGTGTTGCCGCAGGGCGCGCCGGAGGCCCATGCGTTCCTGCACAAGCCCTTCGAAATCACGGACTTCGAGGCGCTCATCCACCAGTCGCTCGCGAACGCGCCGAAGTCCGCGTCGAAGGCGGAGGGCCCGCCCGGGGCCACGCTGAGCCAGTGGGCGGCGAGGGCGCTGCAGGGCCCGCTGGAGGAGGCGCGGCGGCAGCTCCACCGGCTGGAGTCGGGGCCGTCGGTGGACCGAGCCGCGCTGGAGATGTTGCGAGCGCAGCTCGAGTCGATGGACGTAGTGGCGTCGGAGCTGGCGCGCCTGCAGGGAGGCGCGCTGACCGTGGAGTCGCAGGCGGTGCGCGGCCTGACGTTTGGCTCGCGGGTGCCGAAGGGGAGCGTGAGCTGAGGGGCTCAGGCCTTCTGGGACTTCAGCATCCAGCCAATCATCTTGTAGAGCAGGCGGGCGCCGACGTTGCCGTCCCACTCGCTGCCTTCGGGGTCGGGGGCGACTTCCGTCAGGTCGAAGCCGACGATGGTGCGTCCGGAGCGGACGACGCCGGAGATGAGGGCGATGGCCTCCGGGAAGGACAGGCCGCCGGGCACGGGCGTGCCGGTGTGGGGGCAGAGGACGGGGTCCAGGCCGTCGATGTCGAAGGAGAGGTAGACCTGCTGGGGGAGCAGGGCGACCATCTCATCGACCTGGCGGTTCCAGGGGATTCCGTCGAAGCGCTTGTTCTGGAGGGCGGCGTCGAAGAAGCCGTGGACGCGGCCCTGGGAGTCTTCGATGTAGCGGTGCTCTTCCTGGCTCATGTCGCGCAGGCCGACCTGGACGAGCGTCTTCACGCCGGGGATGCGCTCGGAGACGTTGTACATGATGGACGCGTGGGACCAGGTGAAGCCCTCGTAGGCGACGCGCAGGTCGGCGTGGGCGTCGAGGTGGAGGACGCCCAGGCCGGGGTACTTCTCCGCGTGGGCGCGGATGATGCCGAAGGAGATGGAGTGGTCTCCGCCGACGGCGGCCACGCGCTTGCCCTGGTCGAGCCAGTGCTTGGTGGTGCGGTAGACCAGCTCGTTCATCTGGTCGCAGAGGGCGTTGACGTCGCGAGCGGCGGCGAGGAGCTCGGGTTCGCCGGAGTGGATGCCGCCGGCCTCGATGACGACCTGGGCGCGCTCCTTGGCGCGGGTGTTCCAGTCGCGGAGCTTCTCGGACTCGGGGAGCATGGCGATGCCGCGCTCGTAGGGGCGGCCGGTCTCCACGTCGAAGAGGTCGACCTGGCGGCTGGCGTCGAGGACGGCGGCGGGTCCCTCGGAGGTGCCGCCGCCGTAGCTGGTGGTGGCCTCGAAGGGGACGGGGATGAGGACGACGTGCGCCTCATCGGGGGAGTGGGGGAGTCCGAAGACGCCGGAGCCCGGCTGCGCCGCGGCGCTGGGGTCGAAGTGGGTGGCCATGGCGGCGGAGGATATGGGCCCGGGAAGCGGGTGCAACTGTCCGTTAGGGGCGCCGGCCACACTTCCCCACGAGCTGGGCGTCGTCTTTCACGCAGGTGATGGTGCCGTCGCCTGGGTCGCAGTCAGAGTGCTGCGTACATCCCGTGTCGCCGGGGCAGTCGTAGCCGGCCCCTCCGCTCATGGTGGTCACCGTGAATTTCGGGTCCGCGACTGACTCGATGATGGGCTGGTTGCCTGCTGAGCCTGGGTCCATGGCAGCCAGCTTCACGGTGGAGCTTCCCTTGGCTTGGGTGGCTTTGATTCGAAGGGGCTCTCCCTGGTCGTTTCTGGTCGTGGACTCGATGGCGTTCAGGAGGGCTGTCGCGATGGCGGCGTTGCCATTCAGCCCTTGAATGGAAATCGCGACATGTGAAGCAGGGGTTTTTCCCGTTCTGGTGAACTCGAAGGTGCGACGAACGCTCCCGATGCCGATGGAGACAATCTCTCCCTCAATAATCGTTCCATCGACAGCGATGGCTCCCCTGGCCTGACCTGGTTCTTGAGCCCTGGTGCAGGAGGAGTTGCATGAGCCACAAGCGCTGGTGTTTCCATCGTCGCAGGCCTCTGGCGAAAGGCCGGTGGCTCTGAGGTGGCCATCTCCACACGTCGCGATCCGGCATGTGTTCAGGCAGTCGTCATCGTTCTTGCCGTTTCCGTCGTCGCATTGTTCGTTGGTGTCGCGGATGCCATTGCCGCAGCCTTCGAGGGAGCGACAGTTGGCGCTGCATCCATCGCCATCGTCTGTGTTGCTGTCATCACACAGTTCGCCTTCGCTCACGTCGACGGTGCCGTTGCCGCACCGCTCGGTGGAGCGACAGTCGGAGCTACAGCCATCCGCGTTGTTCGTGTTTCCATCGTCGCAGAGTTCCCCCTGGCCTGAATCGAGAACGCCATTCCCACAAGCTTCGTTGGAAAGGCAGTCTGGATTGCACCCGTCGCCACTGCTTCGATTACCGTCATCACAGGCTTCGCCCGCGGCCGAATCGATGACTCCGTTACCGCAGACTTCAGTGGACTTGCAGTCGCCACTGCATCCGTCACCCGATTCTTTGTTGCCGTCGTCGCACCGCTCGCCCTGGGCGAGGTCCACGGTGAGGTTGCCGCAGGACTCGTCCGAGAGGCAGTCCTTGCTGCATGCGTCGCCGTCGAGCGTGTTCCCGTCGTCGCAGAGCTCGCCTGAATCCGTGGTTCCATTGCCACAGGTCTCGTTGGAGCTGCACGTTGAACTGCAACCATCACCACTGTGGATGTTGCCATCATCACAGGCCTCTCCGGCTTGGATGACTCCATCGCCGCAGTTGTCGGTGATGCATATCTCCTGGGCCGCCGCGCAACGTTCGCCCGAGGGGCACACGATTCCCGTGGAGCAGACGGTGCTCCCGGGTTGGAGACAGGCGAGCGGGCCGAAGGACAGGGCCGACAGGGTGAGTGACGTGAGGATGCCGCGAAAGAACGAATGCTGGTTCATGAGCCACCTCTTCAGAAACGGACCGAGCCGACGACGCCCTTCGACTCGGAGTCGACGGCGGGGGCGATGACCATGGATGGACCCATTTCGTCTGGATTGAGTCGATAGGCCCGCTGCCGATTGAGATAGAGCAGCACCGTCCCTGTCATGACGGCGGCGCCCCCCAGTGAATAGGCGCCCACGGCGCCCGCCTGGAACCTGAAGCCCGTTCTTCGAAGCCCCGCCAGGTCCCTGGTCAGAGGGCTCCCAGTGGGCGTGATACGCGAGTCGAAATCCCGGAAGGCCTCATTCGCCTTCCTATGCATCAATCCGCCCCCGCCCCCCATGACGAGCCCCGCCCCCAGCACCGTCCATGGCACCCAGGCCGACCACCGGCGCTTGTAGCGGATGACCTCGTCCTCCGTGTACAGCTCCAGGTCCAGCTCCGCTTTCTCACCCGGCATCAACGGCTGACGCTTCTCCGTCGGCAGATACCCATCCTTGAAGGCCACGATGCTGTGCACGCCGGGCCGGATGAACGCCTGATACCTCCCGGGCGCCTTGAACAGCGACTGCCCGTTCAAGGTCACAATCGCACCCGCTTCGTCACACTTCACATCCACCCAGGCCAGCTGCTTCTCCAGGAGCGCATTGTACGAGCGCGCATGCTCATACCTGCCGACGTCGAGCGGCTCCGGCCCATGACCCATCGCCGACTTCAGGTGCTTGTAGACCTCGATGGGCTGATCGAGGTTCATCAACGCCAGCGCCAGGTTGTAGTGAATCGCCGGGTGATTCCAGTGCCGCAGGGCCCGGCGGTAGTTCCGGGTCGCCTCGACGAAGACCGACTCCCGCAGGCGCTCATTGCCCTCGAAGAAGAGCGCCTGGGCTGCCTGTTGCTCATCCGGTGGAACCCCCAGTGCCCACGGCCGGTCTCCTCCGACATCCAGCGGCGTGTCCACACGCTGCGCCATGGACACGCTCGCCCAGGCCACCATCAACACAACGGCCAGCCCGCGTCCACGCGAGCCATGTTTCTGAATCGCAGTCATGGGGGCCTCGGTCCTACTTCAAGGTTTCGATGAAAGAACTTCCGAGCGAGGACTGGATGCGCAGCGTCCGTTCCTGCTCACGTTGCAGCAGCCGTTCAGCCTCGGCGCGCGCCTGTCGAGCCTGCTGGGCGCTGTGCTCGGCCTGTCGCAGCGCCTCGTTCGCCCGGTACTGCGCCCACCGCGCCCGGAGAACCGCCCTGCTCAGCTCGGAGTTCTTCTTCACCAGCTCGTCGTTAGTCGATTCAATTCGCAGATTGGCCGCATCGACCTGAAGCTGGGCCTCCTGGCGGGCCAGTTCCTTGGCCTGGACCTCCGCCAGTCGCTCCTGGGCCTCCGCCGCGGAACGCTTCGCCAGGAACTCCGCATTGCGCGCCGAAGCCTCCGCGCGCAGCGCGATGATGGCCTGCTGTTCCGCCTCCCGCTGTGCCTCCCGGATGACCACCAGCGCCACCGCCGCGGAGGCGAACAACACCGTCACCAACGTCACCGCACCCACGACGAACGCGCGCTTCATCCGAGCCGACCGCGTCGCCTGCGCCGACACCGCCTCCAGAAACGCCCGCTGCAACAGCGGCAGCTCCCCCCGATATCGGCGCTGGAATCGCCGTGCCTCATCCGCCATCTCACCGCGCCAAAGCAGCCCACTGTCCCGAGCCTTCGCCTGCCACTGCCGCGCCGCGTTCCTCAATTGCTCCAGGAACGCCGAGTCCTCCTGGCCCTCCTCGAGCCACCTGCGCAGCGTGGGCCAGCCCGAGATGAGCGACTCATGGACCAGCTCCACCGACGCACCCGTGGCCTTGGTCCCCGTCTGGATGACGAGCAGTCGCGCCTGGACCAGGCTGTCGATGAGCCGCTGAAGCGCGTCCGCGTCCCGGGTCAGCTCGCGCAGCTCCTCCAGCGACACAATCGCGCGCGTCTTCTCCGACGTGACGAGCCGCAGGAAGATGGCCCGAACCAGGGCCCGCTCCGGAGACGACATCCTCGCGAGCACGCTGTCCGCATGCGTGGCGAGCGCCCCCGCGATTCCGCCGAGCTGCTGGAATGCGCTCTCCGTCAACATCCGGCGCGAGGGGTCTCTCGCCTCCCACAGTCGGGTGGCCGCGAACTGGAGCAAGGGCAGGGCGCCCGGCGTCGTCTCCAGGTGCTGGAGCATCTGGTCCACCATCTGGGGAGACTCGAAGCGATAGCCCGCCATCTCCGCGGGCTGCACGAGCGCATCCCGCAAGCCTTCCTTCTGGGGTGCCGTCAGGAAGAACAGCCCCGGAGACAGCTCCGCCATGAAGCGCTCGTCCTCCGAGACGCGGTCCAGGAAGTCGGAGCGCAAGGACAGCACGACGCGGATGGGAGACGTCGCATCGTCTGCGATGCCAGACAGGCAGGCCGTGAAGGCACGGCGCTCCCGCGAATCGGGCACCTGCGTATAGAGCTCCTCGAACTGGTCGATGAACAACACGATGCGCCGACGCTCGCGCCGGGCACGGGCTCGCAGGACGGCGCCCACATAGCCCGGCTCCACCCGCAGATGCGCGGTGATCTGCTGCTGCTTCTGGAGGTCTTCCTCCAACGTGGGCGACGAGGTGACGAGCGGCGCCACCATGCTGGCCAGGGCCCCGAGCGGGTCTCGACCGGGGCGGATGATGAGCGACTCCCAGGGGATTCCCGTCCGCTTCAGCACGGGCACCAGGCCCGCGCGCACGAAGGAGGACTTGCCCGCACCCGAGGGACCGACGACCGCGAGCAACGGCTGGTCCTGCAACCGATTGACGAGCGCTGCGGTCTCCCGCGAGCGGCCGAAGAACCGCGCCGAGTCCGCCTCCTGGAACGAGCCGAGGCCGGCATACGGGCTCTCATCGAGCCCCGCCTCGTGGACGAACCGGCCGGGGAGGAACGGCTCCAGGGCCCGCAGCACCGCGAGCGCATCCGGGAAGCGCTGCTCCTTGTGCTTGAGCAGGCACCGGTCGACGACGGCGGCGAGCTCGGCGGGGACATCCGGGAGCACGGCCCGCAGGGACGGCATGGGCTCCTCGAGCAGCGCGGTGACCATCAACTGCGGACCCCGCAGGGGCTCCAGGGGATGACGTCCGGCGAGCATGCTGAACAGCAGGATGCCGACCGCCCAGATGTCCGTGCGGTGGTCGACGGGGATGCCGTTGCCCCACTGCTCTGGAGACATGTACGCGAGCGTCCCGAGCAACGCGCCCTGGCGCGTCAGGTGGCTGGACTCATTCCGGGGCCCCGGTGGGGGAAGCAGCCGCAGCCCTTCCAGGAGCGCGCGCGGGTCCGTCTCACCGCGATGCTCGTCGCCCTGGAGCACCTTCGCGATACCGAAGTCCAGCACCTTGATGGTGCCGGAGTCCGTCACGATGACGTTCTCCGGCTTGAGGTCGCGGTGGACGATTTTGTGCGCGTGCGCGCAGGACAGGGCGCGGAGGATGGGGGACACCAGCTCCACGGCGCGCGACGGAGGCAGTCGCGGGCTGCTCTTCAGAATCTTGTCGAGCGGCTGGCCCTGCAGGTACTCCAGCACCATGTAGGGGGTGCCATGGGCCTCACCGACTTCGTAGATGATGACAATGTTTTCATGGCCGCACCGCGCCGTGGTGCGGGCCTCGAGGATGAAGCGACGGGCGAACTGCGCGTCCCGCGTGTGCAACAGCTTGATGGCGACGCGCCGGCCCAACCGGGTGTCTCGCGCGAGGAAGACGGTTCCCATGCCTCCGCTGCCGAGCTGTCGAATCAGCTCGTAGTGCTGGATGCGAGTGCCGGGGCCAAAGGCAGTCAGCGCTCCAGGCGGGGGAGCATGGGGAATGGGCGCATTGCGGGCGGTTTGAGTGGGTTCTGGCTTCATGGGGGTACTCGGAGAGGCAGGGGGGCCTCGGGAAAGCGCGAGCGGCCCATCGCCCCCGCGAAGGGTGCGGGCCGTGCTTCAGCGAATCTCGATGAGGGCGGGCCGACAGGGAGGGGCCGCTGACGAATCCCTGTTCGCGGAGAATGGACGTCCGCCGATGGACGAGAGCTCTAGGGGGGGGCCGACTTTCCGGAGAAAGCTCTCGTTGCCAATCTTGACCGTACTTGCCTGCTTGCCTATGTGAACGCGAGGGCAGGGCTGTGTCGTGTGATTGGCGATTGGGTGCAGTCGTGCACCCCGGACGGAAACGGGCCTCGAACGGGGCGTCGGCTGCGCGACATCAGGTCATTCCCGACTGCTACGGTGACGGGATGACACGTTGGCTTCTGCCCGTCCTGGTGCTGCTGGGGGCGGCGACGATGACGCTGCTGGGACATCGCTCGTTCAATGCGGCCCTGCTGGTGCCGTTCCTGGTGCTGGGGGGAGGGGTGCTGGCGCTGGTGACGCTCGTCCGCGCGCTCCTGCCCGGCCGGAGGGCCGTGAACTTCATCATCCCGGCGTACCTGCTGGGCGGAATCGCGCTGGCCTATGCGGGCATGACGCGGGGGATGTCCTGGCGGTTCGACCGCATCGAGGAGGAGTTCGCCCCCCTCATCCAGGCGCTGGACACCTACCATGCCGAGACGGGGCAGTACCCCGAGTCGGTGGCGGAGCTGATTCCCGCGCACCTGTCGAAGGCGCCCTCGTGCGAGCTGGAGGATTCACCCGAGCACCGGCCGGGCATCGCCGACGGCGGCTATTTCCGCAGGACGGCTGACACCTACGGCATCACCTGCATGACCATCGTCTTCTGGAAGTACTCCTACAATCCCGACAAGAAGTATTGGTACGGCTGGGATTGACGGAGCGCCCTTGCAGGAGGCACCCGGGCGCCCCGGTGAATCAGAAGCCCACGCGAGTCATCGTGAAGGGCTGCGAGTTGTTGACGCCCTTCTGGAGGATGATGCCGGTGATCTTCCCGGTGAAGAGGCTGCGCTGAATCTGGCTGATGGAATAGACGTCGCGAGTCACGCCAGCCAGGTCCCTGAAGGCGATGAATGAGCCGATGGCGGGGTTGTTGGGGAGCGCGTAGAAGCTGCCCGTCTCCGTGTTGCAGCCCAGCACGGGGCAGGTGCGGCTCACCGTGCGCACGTAGCTGCCCTCCACGCGGTCGATGTACTCGGTGCCCGTCAGCGTCATCGTGAGCAATTCCTCCGTCGCCGCCGGAGGCCAGCTGCGGGAGTAGGTGCCTACCAGTCCCGCCAGGCTGTCCGGAGTCTCATAGAGGGCGGCCTCGACGGTGCCGGTGGCCTCGGGGTGCTCCGCCCCGACCTCCGTGCCCTCCTGACCTCCACATCCCGCGAGCAGCGCCAAGCCGATGACCATGCCATGCCGAAGGTGTCCCATGTAGCGCATTGCCTTCCCGGGCCGCACGTGTGCGGCGAATCCGTGAGTTGAGGGGTGATTCAGTCTTCAGCTAAGTCGCCGCGCCTGGCGCCGTCAAGGACCGTGCGCGGCGTTCCACGACACGGGGAGGTGACCTCCCAGGGGCTGATGCATCGCGTTGCTGCGTCACGACATTCCATCAGCTGCGCGAAAAAGGCCACGCCAGCGGAAATGACAATCTCAGACGTGAGGGCATGGAGGTCATCCACCATTGACTGACAGTGGTTGTCGGTTGCGAGTCTGCATGTGGCGATACCCAGACAAGCCATTCCAATCCGAGGGTCGGGCCTGAGGAACCACCGCGCGCAGACGAGCGTGGCCACGGCGACAATCGCCGGGCCGAACGTCTTGCCGGCATCGTTCATCGAGATGCCGACAAGCGCGTCGCGCGCCTTCATCAGCGCGATGGCATGCAACGGGCCCCGCTCACTCCCAGCGCACCACCAGCTTGCCCACCGAGTCATTGCGCGCCATGCGCTCCAATCCCTGACGCAGCTCCGCCTTGGGCAGCACCGCGTCCACCACGGCCCGCAGCGCGCCCGTGCGGAACAAGGGGAGCAGGTGGCGCTCCGCGCTCTGCGTCAGGGCCATCTTCTCCTCCATGGGGCGGCTGCGCAGCACCGTGCCCGTCAGGCTCAGCCGCTTCGTCAGCAGCAGCCCCAGGTTCAGGTCGGCCTGGAGTCCTGCCACCAGACCCACCAGCATCATCCGTCCCCGAGGGGCCAGGGCCTGCAGCGACTCCGGCACGTAGTCCCCGCCCACCAGGTCCAGACACAGGTCCGCGCCCCGGCCGCCCGTCTCCTCGCGCACGGCGTCCGCGAAGCGCGGGGGGGACGACTCGCACAGCACCGTGCGCGCCACGCCCCACTCGGAGGCCCGCGCCAGCTTGGCCGCGTTGCGTCCGGTGCCCACCACGCGCGCGCCCGAGGCCCGGCACAGCAGCGCCGCCGCGGAGCCCACGCCGCTGGCCACCGCGTGCACGAGCACCGTCTCCCCCGGCTTCAAGCCCCCCTGGAGCACCAGCGCGTCGTACGCGGTGAGGTACGCCTCGGGCAGCGCGGCGGCGTCCGTGAAGTCCATGCCCTCCGGCATCGCCAGGGCCTCGCGCTCGTGCGTGAGCAGCATCTGCGCCCAGGCGCCGCCGCCCACCAGCCCCATCACCCTGTCACCGACCTTGAAGCGGCGCGTGCGGGGGCCCACGGCGACGACCTCGCCCGCGTACTCGAGGCCGGGCACGTCCGGGGCCACGTCCGGCGGGGCGGGGTAGCGCCCGCGAATCTGGAGCAGGTCCGCGCGGTTGAGGGCGGTGGCCCGGACGCGCACCCGCAGCTCGCCGGGGCCGGGCGTGGGCTCGGGGCGCTCCTCCTCCGCGAGGACTTCGGGGCCTCCCGGCTCGGTGATTCGCATGACCTTCATGGCGCGGACCTCTCCCTGGGGCGAGCGGGCACGAAACGTCCTGGCCCGCGAGAGCCTCAAGGCATATCTAAGGACTGGCCCATCATGAGCACCATTACGTGTCCCATCTGTAAGAAGCAGGCCCCTCCGAGGGCCGAGAACCCGGCCTTCCCGTTCTGTTCCCGGCGTTGCCGCGCCGTGGACCTGGGGCGGTGGTTGGGGGAGGAGTACCGGATGCCCGACCGCCAGGCCGAGCAGACGGAGGATGAGCTGCCCTCCGGCAGCCACCCCGACCGCCAGCGCGAGGATGCGTGAGCGGTTTCGTCGACCTGCACTGCCACCTGCTGCCCGCCGTGGACGATGGCGCACGCACGCTGGAGGACGCGCTGGAGATGGCGCGCGCGCTGGTCGACCTGGGCTTCTCCACCGTGGCGCCCAGCCCTCACGCCCGCCCCGAGTACGCGCCCGTCGACGTCGTGGAGGCCCGGCTCGCGGAGCTGACGGCCGCGCTGGAGCACGCGCGAATCCCGCTGTCGCTCGGCCGCAACGCGGAGAACCTCCTGGATGACGCCTTCCTGCGCGGCCTGGGGACACCCTCGGCGCGCATGCTGGGCGGAGGGCGCGTGGCGCTGGTGGAGTTGCCCTACACCGCGCCCGTTCCCGCGCTTCCGGACATCCTCTTCCGCATCCGCACCAAGGGCGTGGTGCCCCTCATCGCCCATCCCGAGCGGTGCCTGGAGTTCGAGCGCAAGGGCCGCGCCGCGGAGGCCGTGCGCGCGGGCGCCCACCTGCAGCTCGACGTGGGGGCGCTCATTGGCCGCTATGGCCCCCTGGCGAAGAAGCTGGCCCGGGCCTTCCTGGACGACGGCCTCTACGCCGTGGCCGCCACGGACCTGCACGGCCCCGTGGGCGCGCGGGAGTGGGTGGGCCGGGCGCTCGGGGAGCTGAGGAGCAGGGTGGGGGAGGAGGCATCCAGCCGCCTCCTTCGGGGCAACCCATCCCACCTCCTGGCGGGAGAGTCGCTGGAGTCCGACCACGACTGACGGTATACCCGGCCGCCGTGAAACGCGCCGTCAAGCTCACAGCCAGCCTGCTGGTCACCGTCCTCTTCCTGTGGTGGGCCTTCCGGGACACCGATTGGGGCACCCAGCTCGCCAGCCTCAAGTCGGCCAACTACGTCTGGTTGGTGCCGTACTTCGGCTGCCTCTTCGCCATCCACGTGTTCCGCACGCTGCGCTGGGGGAGCCTGCTGTCGGGCATGGAGCGCATCCCCTTCCGCAAGCTGAACGAGGCCTCCGGCATCGGCTTCATGATGCTGCTGGTGCTGCCGTTCCGCCTGGGGGAGTTCGCCCGGCCCTTCCTCATCGCCCAGCGCAGCTCCATCCGCCGCAGCGCCGCGATGACGTCCGTGGTGCTGGAGCGCATCGTCGACGGCCTCTTCGTCGCCTCGTCCATGCGCGTGCTGCTCTTCTTCGTCCCCAACGAGACGCCCGAGGTCCGCTACGTCAAGCTGGGCTCGTGGCTGATGTTCGCCGTGTTCGGCGGCGGGCTGCTCTTCCTCCTCGTCGGGCTGTGGCAGCAGGAGCGCACCGTGGGCCTGGTGCGCGCGACGGTGGGCCGCCTCGCTCCGGGCCTGGCCGACAAGGTGGCGGATGTCGTCGACACCTTCGTGGGCGCCATGCGGCAGCTGCCCGACGCCAGGCAGGTGGCGCTCTTCTTCCTCTTCACCTTCGGCTACTGGGGCCTGAACGGCTTTGGCATGGTGCTGCTGGCCAACGCCTTCGACTGCTCGGGCGTGGCGGCCGGCACCGCGTGCCAGCCCATGGAGCTGTCGCTCTTCCAGGCGTACGTGGTGCTGTGCGTGCTGGTGGTGGGGCTGATGATTCCCGCGGCGCCCGGCATGGTCGGCACGTTCCAGGCGGCCTGCAAGGTGGGCCTGAGCCTCTTCCTTCCCGCCACCGTCGTGAATGCCAGCGGGCTGGCCTACGCCAACGTGCTGTGGTTCGCGCAGACGGTGCAGACGGTGGGCTTCGGCATCCTCCTCATGTCCCTGGGACACATGTCCTTCAAGGACATCGCGGGCAAGCTGGAGAAGGAAGGCGAAGCCCCCGCGCCCACGACGTGAGCCCCGCGAGGTGCTCGCGGGCGCGGCTTCACGGCGTCAGGGGTCGATGTTCCGCTTGATGGTGCCGAAGGGCGTTTCGACCTGGTGCTCGCTGTGGCCCTCGTCGGCGTAGCCCTCCGGCGCGCACTGGGCCTTGGCGGTGTCCCGGATGGTGACGACGGGGGTGTCCACCGCGATGCGGTCCTTCGACGTGGACTTGGCGACGAGCTTGTCATCGCGCATCAGCACGCAGCGGTCCTCGCCGTAGTACCAGGCGGTGGACTTGTCGGGGAACTCCTGCGCCCGGGTAGGGCCCTGGCCCATGGCGTCCACGACTTCCCGCGCCGTCATGCCGGGGTAGAGCTTCTGGAAGCCACCGGTGGTGGAACAGCCGGAGGCGGCGACGGCGAGGGTGACGGTCAGGAAGAAAGAGCGCATGGGGTGCGGGGCTCCAGGGAAGGAAAGCCGCCAGCCTAGCCCGCGCGTGTCGCCAGCCTCCAGACAGGGGCCGGGTGTGTCGGTCCTACAACTCCTGGTCCAACCAGCGGATGATGGCGTCGCGGATGGAGGTGGGGCGCTCGGAGGCCGGACGAGCGCGCGGGCCTCGCGTCGTCTCCACGTCGTACAGCCGCGCGGGGGACAGGTGCTCGCGCGTACGGGGTGGCGCTCCGTGCTGCATGAAGGCCCGACTCGTCACGACTGGCCTTCTTCCTTCGCGGGGCCTCGGCCGTACTTGCCGAGCAGGTCCTCCACCGCCTCGCGGAGGTACTCGCTCTGGTGGATGCGGGTCCGCCGCGCCAGCTCGCGCAGCTTCTGGACCTGCTCCTCCGGCACCAGGACGTGGGTGGAGACGATGTCGGCCTCGGGCCCACGTGCATTCACGGAGCCCTCGGCGGTGGCCGGGGACGCGGGAAGCTCGGGGCTCAGGGGGCTGGCGTTTCCATCTTGCATCGGGGGTTCCTCCTGGCGTGGCTGCTACAGGCCGCTACCGACCTGTCCGGGCATTAGGAGGGCGCTCCGAGGACTCGTCAACAAAACGGCCCGCGCCCCACGGGGTGGAAGTGACACCTTTGTTAGCCGTTCTCTCAAATTGATGTGGTATTTCGCGGACTTCTCACCTGGAGCGTCCTGATGAACATTCGTCGTGTGTGCGTTGCCGCTGCCGCTGTCTTTTCGTTCGCCGCGAGCGCCGAGGGAGTTCGGGAGTCCGTGTCGCTGGTGGAGGTGGATGGCTTCGCCGCGTCACAGGCCAAGGTATGTACCGCGGTGCCGCTGTCGTTGACGGCCATCAACGCGTCCTCGCTGGAGCCCACGCGGGTGGCGTGGAATGCCGGCTCCAACAGTGGTGCCTGGCATTACATGGACACCATCCAGGCCTATGTCACGCCGCAGTGCCCCGCGACGCCGGTCACCATCCAGGCGGTGGTGAACAAGCTGTCGGAGCAGAACCAGGGGTTTCCGTTCCCCGAGGATGGCCTCTTCACCAACCGCGCCGGGTTGTCGCAGAGCATCTTCCTGAGCTCGAACTACTACGGCAATGGCCTCGCGGTGCTGGCGGCCATTGACTCCTTCGCCAGTGGTGGGACGGTCCAGGCGTGGATTGCCACGCAGGAAGTGCCCTGCCACAACTGCCATGAGTTCCTTCAGTACGCGGTGCTGTACTACCCGGCCACGCGCAAGGTCGTCGTGCTGCAGGGCTACACGGGCTACGACTCCTGAGCTGATGTCGTGAGGCGTCGGCCCTGGATTCGGGCCGACGCCGTGGGCTGGTGCATGGGTCAATCCGAACGCGACTCAGGGCTCGCACCGGTGTGACGGGATTGACAGGTCTCGTGGCTGATGAGACTTCGCAAGCTGTTGGTTGCGTGTTGGGTGGTATTGGGCCTGCCGGGCTGTTTGGATTCCCAGGGCGAGCCCGCGCCCGACGTCGACCTGGGAGTCTCCGAGGCGGAGGCGCCGGATGCTCTCCTTTGATTCGCGAACCTCGGTGGGGGCCCTATGCAAAGCTGGATTCAATTCGGGTTGGGATTGATGGCCGGAGCCGTGGCGGCGGGTTGCGTGATGAGGAGGTCGCGATTGACGCGGGCTTGCGTTGCAGCGTCATGCGGAGCGCCAGAAGAAGTTCTTCGAAGCGGCCGAGCTGCGCATCCCTGCACTCAAGGGGGGGATGGATGACCTGGGAGTCGACCGAGGAAGAGCATCAAGGGCAGCTCCGCTCCCGACTGAAGGATGCCGAGCGCGGTCTCGAAGGTCCGGATGTCGCGGTCAGAGAGGCCGTCGACTCCGTGGCGCAGAGGCTCCAGTCGCTGCTCTCCGAGGGGGAGATGCCGCTCCAGCTCGTGGCCACCGTGGACGACGAGGGCGCTCTGGTTCGCGTGGAGCGCATCCTTCCAGCGTAGGCGAGGGGAGGGGCGTACACGGAGCACAGGGCACGCCGCCGAGAGCATTCCGGCAAAAGAAAAGCCCCGGAGTCACTCAGAAAGTGACTCCGGGGCAGTGGCCAGGGTCGGACTTGAACCGACTACCTGCGGATTATGAGACCGCCGCTCTAACCAGGTGAGCTACCTGGCCGTGAAGTGAGGGCCCGTATATCGGGAGCGTCGCGTCACCGCAAGAACTTCGAAGCGACCAGGGGACCTGTGAGTCGCCTCCCTCGGGTTTCAGAGGGAGAAGGGCGGGTTTTGGGCCGTCCGGGAGTGGACCTCTGTGCTGTCCTGGCGCTCTGCCCGGCCTGGAAGGAGGAGGGCAGGAGCAGGCTCATTCCGCGCGAGCAGGGCCGTACTCATGGTGCAGGTACCCTGCGCCAAGGCGGCATGCAGCGCCGATTCTCACGCTCCTTGGGTGTGATGGGGCTGCTTTGGTACTTCATGGACTTCGACTCTCGAGAGGGTCGCGATGACGGGAGAGGCGCATGACGCTGCGGTGGGGCGCCGTGGTGCTGCTGGTGTTGATGGGCTCGGGGTGTGCGGCCTCCAGGGGGGTGCGACTGGATACGGGCGAAGGACGGCCTCTCGTCTACGAGCCACGCACCGATGATGAGCCTGCGAGACTCGACGCCGACGAGTTCAACGAGGCGCTCCAGCGGTTGGCGAGCACAGCGCCTCTTCCCTCTCGGCCGAGGGACACCGCGATGCGGCTGTTCAACCTCGAGCCCCCTCGTGCCGTCACTCGTGTGCGGGGACGCCTGGGACTGGTCTCTGTCGAGGAGCCACGCCGAGGCCGCCTTCTCGTGGCCGAAGCGCCGGACGCGGAGACGGAGCTGGCGAGTGCCTACGGACGCTGGTGTCAACGCCAGGAGCAGTCCCGAGACTGCCTTCACTTGCTGGACGAGGGCGTCACGCTGGACGAGGAGGGCAAGCGCATCCTGGCCTTTCGCCTGGCGCTGGATTCGGTCTGGGACGAAACGGCCGAGGCCCTGGAGGAGCTGACGGACAAGGAGTCGATGATGACGATGCTCGCCACGACGGGAGCGGTCTACTTCGCCTTGTGGCTGGTGCCCGAGCCCCTGCTTTCGAAGGGCATCGCCGCGACGCTGACGGTGGCGCTCATCGCATACCTGGGATGGGACACGATGTGGAGCCTCGTCCAGGGCTGGCGGGCGTTGGCGAAGGAGGTGGAGGAGGCAACCAGCTTCGATGGGATTCAGGACGCGGGAGAGAAGTACGGAGAGGTGATGGGAAGGAACGCCGCGCGCGCGTTCGTCATGCTGGCGATGGCGGCACTCGGGGGTACGGCACAGACGCTGGCGGCGCGGATTCCCACGCTCCCCGGCTCCGCACAGGCCGCGCTGGTGGGTGCAGGGCAGGGTGGCTTCAGGTTGTCGGCAGCGGGGCAGGTCACCTCCGTGGCGGTGGCAGCGGGAGGCGTCATCACCATCGCCCTGGACCCGGAGGCTCTCGCGGAGACGGCAGGCGGTACGCAAGCCGTGGCGTCCGAGCCCGTAGCGACCAGTGCCCACGAGCATCACATCGCCACGAACAAATGGTGGGACTCCTTCAATAACGATGGCCCGTGGTCCCCCAAATTCCAGAGGCTGTTCGACCGGGCCGGAATGTCCCTCAATGACGCGGTCAACAGGGTCCGCGTACCTGACCACAAGGGGCCTCACCCCGTTGAGTACCATCGAGAGATCTTCCGCCGATTGCAGGACGCGATGAGGCATTGCAGAAGAATCCAGCAGTGTCGTGAAAGTCTGACGGCGGAACTGACGGATTTGGCGAGGGAGATCTCCACGTCGGGCACCAAGCTCAACAAGCTGGTGACGCGGGCTGTGAGGACGGACTTATGGCAAAGCGATTCTTTGAGCTATTGGATGACATGGGGAGCCAGGGGCGCTGGTTGCTGGGAGACCCCACGGATTCACAGGGAAAGGAGGTGGACGACCCATGGCAGTTCGCGGATGGTCGCCCCGTTGCAATTGCAGAACGACTCCGGATTCCCATCTACCATCCAGGGAGCCCTCTCGATTTCACACGGGCGGATGTTGGTGGCGCCCCCGTAGTTCATCAGAGAGTCTCAAACATCTTCACGGAGTTGGCACCTGACGACGTGCAGAGCATACCGGTCGATATCGACGGGCTGTTTGAGCCGTACTGTATCCTTGTCGCTACTCGGCTCATCCGGTGCATTGATGACAACGCATCGACCGAGGTGAGGTACTGGACGCCGGAGGATGGTCGACCGGACAGGCTCGGCGAATACCGGGCCGTATATGATATGCGGATCGACCCGACGAAGGTGGGTGATGCAAAGGTGTTCCGGACCTGGGGGTGGACTGGAACAATCATCGTGTCCGAGGACATCAAGGAGGCGCTGGAGCGAGCGGGTGTCACGGGGGCGAAGTTCCAGGAGGTCACCGGTCCGAGCGCCATCAGTCCAGAGGAGCGAGAACGCAACCACAAGCTCATGGCTCTGGCGGATCAGGCAGACGCTGCCCGCAGCGTCTTCTGGCGCACCCTGGGGAAATTGGATGAAGAGGTCATCATTCCCATCGTCGTGGGTGGCAACTGGCCGGCCCGGCGTCAGATGTGGCGTGTCATCCACCGCGAGCACGGGCGGACCCTGCTGGTGACGCATGGGCTCTCGGACTTCTTCGTCGTGGACGGAGTGGAGCCCGAGCCGTCCGTGGGCTTCGGCCTGGAACTGGCCTTGGAGACGAACGAGCCCCAGGCGCACATCGAGAAGAGCTGGCTCCTGTTGTTGCTGGAGCGGGTGGGAGATGAAATCGCGGAACACGAAAGTGTCCGTGAGAAGGTGAAGACAGGCTTCCTCTCCATGGAAGTCTCAGGCCAGGGAATGCCCGAGCCTCTGCTGACGAAAGAGGGCAGGGTGGGGGTATTGCTAGGCATGGAGTCGAGCACGCTGCCTGGCCGCTTCACCACGCCAGCCGGAGAGGTCCGGCTCGTCACCGTCAAGGTGCTGATGCCCGCGGAGCTCGCATATCTGCTGGAGCACGGAACGCGCGGTCGGGACGAACTGGTGCGGTGCTTCGCCCAAGACGGACAGGAACATGTGTCTCGCGCGTGGCGTAGGTCCGTGGTGTGACGGCCTCATCCATGGATGACGTGACGCTGGGCGTGATCCGCTTCAGTTGACACCAAGGACGCAGCAGTTGCCCACCTGGAGCGTTGGCTCCATGGCAGTCGCGGAGTCGCCCAGGTGGATGGCATTCCGGAGCAGCCGGGACGGCGGTCCGTTTTCACCCTGGAGACGGAGCCCGCACTCCCTCCCAGCCGCTGCCCCAGGCTCAACGCTTGTCTTGCCCGCACTGGATGGGAACCCCGGCGAACTGCTCGCGGCCTTTCCTGTCTGGCGAGAAGTTGGAGCCGCTGTTCCTCCTCGGGGGCGGGGCGCGATGTGTTCGCTGGTGTGCTATGCCCCGGCGCATGGAAATCTTCCGACTTGCGGATACGGTCGAGTTGAACAACGCATGGCTCGTCGGACTGAGCGTGGCATTGTAGCTGCTCGTCCTCTGGGCCGCGCTCGTGGCCTCCAGTGCGCTGCTGTACCAGGGCATCCGGCTGATGGGTGTGAAGGCGCTGGAGCAGATGGCGGACGCGCTTCGCAAGCGCGCCCGGCTGAGTGCCGCCCTCCTGTCCTTCGTGGTGGTCATCATCGGCATCGCCGTGCTGGGCTTCTCCCTGTGGGCGAAGAAGGACCTGGAGCCCTCCTTCAAGGCCTTGCTGGCGGGAGTGACGGCGGAGGGGCTGTCTGCCCTGGGGCGCGGAGCGGGGCTGCTGGTGCTCTTGCTGACGGCCTTCCTGGTGTTGGATCGGACGGCGCGCCAGCTCCTGATGCGGCTCGAGCGCAGGGTGAACGAGTGGCAACTGAGCCCGGAGCACAGGGCACATGCCCAGAAGGCGATCGAGCAGGGGCCCGGCTTCATCAAGCTGGTGCTGGCCTACTTCGCGGTGGGCGTGGCGGTCACCTCGCTGCAGCCCCCGGCCGCGTTCGACTGGCTCGTTGGCACCATCGTCTTCGTGTTGCTGTGCATCAGCGGTGGGCGCCTGGCGGTGTCCTTGCTTCACCTGATGTCGGGTCGGCTGGTCGAATCCTGGCGGGCGAAGAGCACGGCCACGAAGTACGAGGAGTACTTCCTGGCCCTCAGCCGGCTGCTTCCGGTGGGGCAGCGGAGCCTGGAGGCCATCGTCTACATCTCGGTGGCGACCCTCATCATTCGTCGGTTCCAAGGCCTGGAGCCCTTTGCTCCGTACGGGCCGGTGCTCATCCGCGTCATCGCCCTGTTCTTCGCCGCCAGCGTCGCCGTGGAGTTCGTCCGGCTGCTCATCGCCCGGGCCTTCAAGGTGGACGGCCTCGACCTGGATGACAAGGCCCGGCGGCGCAACACCTTCGTCGCCCTCATCCAGAGAGCCTCCACGTACCTGGTCTACTTCCTGGTGGGGATGATGGTGCTCAGCGACCTGGGTGTGGACCCCACCCCCATCCTCGCTGGCGCCGGCATCGTCGGCCTCACCTTGGGCCTGGGCTCACAGGCCATCGTCACGGACATGGTCAATGGCATCTTCCTGCTCTTCGAGGACCAGATCTTGAACGGCGACTACATCCGCATCAACGATACCGAGGGCGTGGTGGAGGAGATAACGCCTCGCATCACCCGCATTCGCGATCGCTTCGGGCGCCTTCACATCCTCCGCAATGGTGAAGTCAAGAATGTCATCAATTACAGTCGCGGCTGGACGCTGGCGGTCGTGGACATGGCCGTGGCCTATGAGTGCGACCTGAAGAAGGTGCTGGATGTGATTGGCCAGGTCTGCGAGCAGGTGCCCTTGCTGTCGGCGGGCAAGGTGTCCGAGATGCCCAAGCTGCTGGGTATCGAGAGCATGGATGAGAGCTGGATGACCATTCGCATTGAAGCCAAGGTCCAGCCAGGGACGCACTTCGACGTGAAGCGGCTGCTCAACCGGCTGTTGTTCGACGCCTTCAACGCCAACGGCCTGGAACTTCCCTACCCCAAGTCGGTGCAATACGAGGGGACCACGGTGCTTCCCGCCGCCGCCGCCGCGCCGCCAGAGGAGGAGCCCCAGGCCCTTGCCGCTTCGCTTCGGTAGTCCTCTCGGCAGCGGGGGCCGTAGTCATGGTGCAGGTGTGCTCGGCTGCGGGCGGGCGGAACTTCTGCCGCGCCAGCTCCCTCAGCGCGCCGCGCGTCAACTGGCGGTGCACCACCGGGCCGCTGGCCTGGCTGCGGAAGACCGCAAACTCTTCGCCGTGGTCCTTCCCGCCGCCGCGTCCATCGCGGCTTTCGCGGGAGGTGCCCCCTACGCAGCCGCTGGCGCAGCCGGGAGCGTGCCCAGCGCGGTCGGCTGATAGCCGAGCAGGTAGCGCCCGGCGGTATGCGCCCGGGGCGAGGCGGAGCCGTAGTTGCAGGTACGCGCCTTGCCCGCCACCAGGCAGTACAGCTCGGCGTTGCCGCTGCCGACGACGTCCGCGGCCAGCGGCGCCGAGACGCCCATCCCCACGGACGCGAAGGCGCCCACCGGCTGGGCGACGAACCCGTCGCTGGTGTTGGCGTACGGCGTCGAGGTGCCGCTGCCCGGGCTGTAGGGCAGCGCATCGGCGAGGCCGTCCTTGTCGGCGTCGGTGAAGGTGACGTGCAGCCCCTGGATGGAGGCGGGCTGCTCCCATTGAAACATTGAAACCGTGATGACTGGCCGAGGGAGGCTGACTCAGCAGGTCGGAGGATGGCTGTCTCAGCAGGCCGGAGGAGGGTGCTAAGCCATCTCAATCAGGCCGATTCGCTCAGCAATGCTGGCGCGGCACACGGCGGAGCAGAGACAAAATGGCGGGCGAACCTGCCCGACTTGCAAGGTTGGGGTTGAGGTACCGCCCAACGCTGGGAGGCCACGAGACTGGCGGGAACGAGCACCTGCAAGTTCAAGACGTTGCCTGAAATGAGAGGAGGGGCTGATGGAAAATTCCCATCAACCCCCCTCTGGTCATCGAAAACGATGGACGACCAGCCTCGACAGCTGGCGTCAAAACAACTGACTACTAGCGCGCCTTCGGGCCGCCGCGAACGTGGATCTTGATCTTCATGTGGTGCCTCCTTTCGAGTTGAACGCTAAGTGTACTTGAAGCTGGATGTCAAATCGAACCAGAGAACAAAATGTGGCGCATTGCGGCGATGCGGGCGAAGTCCCGTGTCGCATCGGGGCGCCCGTATTCAGACAAGGGGAGCGTGAATCACAACGCAGTGGCTGTTCGCCAAGGTCCCGCTCGTCGTGGAGATTGAAATCAGTGTGCTCACCCGCCAAGGCCTGGACAGGCGAATGGGGGCCCGACCTGCGAAGTGGGAGTTGAGGTATCGCCCCACTCCGGGAAGCGACGAACAGCCACCCAGGAGCGCCGTGGCCTATTCGGATCAAGCACCTGAGAGGTCGTGGGGCAGCCTGGCAGGAACGAGCACCTGCAAGGTCAAGACGATGCCAGAAATGAGAAGAGGGGCTGATGGAAAATTCCCATCAACCCCTCCTCTGTGATCGAAAACGAGGGACGCCCAACTTCGACAGCGGGCGTCAAAACGACTGACTACGCGCGCGCCTTCGGGCCGCCGCGAACGTGGAGCTTGATCTTCATGTCGTGCCTCCTTTCTAATTGAACGCTAAGTGTAATCGAAGCTGGATGTCAAATCGAACCAAGGTACAATGTGTGGCGCATTGCGGCGATGCGGGCGAAGTCTCGCGTCGCATCGGGGCGCCCGTATTCAGACAAGGGGAGCGTGAATTAAATGCAGGGGCCGAGGTGTTGACAGGGTGCGGCGATTAAGGCGACTTTGGTTCGCGGACCATGGCATATCCCTTCGAGCGGACCCTTCGTTCCCTGAACTACGAGTCGGACACGCGCCTCGTGTTCGTCGCTCTGATGGTGTTGTGCGTAGGCGGGCTCATCACTTGGTCGCTGTTCGCCAAGGTCCCGCTCGTCAAGGCCAGCTCACAGGCCCGGATTGAGCCACACAACGCCGTCCATCGCATCGAGCCGCCCAGTGCGGGCAGGGTCGTGCTCTCGCGGCTCAAACTCGACCAGCAGGTCAAGGAAGGCGACCTCCTCATCGAGTTCGACGCACGGGCCGAGCGCCTCGAGCTCGAGCGGAGCAAGGCGACGCTCGCCGCGACCGAGAAGGAACTCGCCATCATCCGCCAGCAGATCACCAACAAGCGCGAAGAGGCGGCTTTGACGGCACGGGTGGACGAGGTCGCGATCCAGGAGGTGCTGGGGAGGGCGCAGGAGCTCGCGCCCAGGCACCGGCTCGCGGTGGAACGCGAGCAGCTGGCCCTCAAGAGCCCGACGGGCGCGGTCTCGGAGATGGAGAAGCTCGAGCGCAAGACCGATGTCGACGCGCTCAGCTACGCGCAGACGGCGCAGGGCCTGGCGCTCACCCGACTGCGGCGCGAGCAGAACGTGCGCCGTCAAGCCCTCGCCGCGCAGCTGCTCGAGCTCGAGCGCGAGGAGCTGGGCGCCGAGGGGCGGATCCGGGAGCTCCAGGGCGCCATTGACCGCCTCGAGTACCAGATTGAGCGGAAGCTGTATCGGGCGCCGGCCACGGGGCACCTGGTCGACGTGGCGGAGCTCGGCTCGGGAGCGTTCATCGCCGATGGGCAGCGGGTCGGCACCATCGTCGCGAGCGATGCCGAGGTGCGGGTGCGCGCCCGTTTCCCGAAGGAGGTCGTCGGATTGATTGAGCCCGGCCAGACGGCGCGCCTCAAGCTCGACGGCTACCCGATGACCATCTACGGGACGGTCCCCGCCCGGGTGACGGCCGTCGGGACCGAGCCCGGCCAGACGGCCACGCCCGAGGCCATCCCCGGTACCGTGCGCGTCGAGCTCAAGTTCGCACCGCCGGACGATCCGCGCATCCAGCTCCGCCACGGCATGACCCTGGTGGTGGAGGTCGAGGTCGCACGGGCATCGCCTGTCGCCCTGCTGATGCGGGCGCTCGGCGAATGGAACCCGCAGCCTGAAGAGCCGCCTGTGACCGTGTTTCAGCCCGAAGCCGAGGCCCGCTGACCATGACTCCTCCCAGGGTCCGGCGCTCGATCATTCCCGAGGTGATCCAGATCTCGGCGACGGACTGCGGTCCCTCTTCGCTCAAGAGCCTGTTCGCGGGAATGGGCGTCGAGCTCAACTATCGCGTCCTTCGCGAAGTGTGTCAGACGGACGTCGACGGCACCTCGATCGTCACCTTGGATGAAGTCGCCAACCAGCTCGGGCTCGACTCCGAGCAGGTGATGCTTCCGCTCGATCACGTGGTGGTCCCTGAAGCCAAGGCACTCCCCGCCATCATCGTCACGCTCAGCGCGGGAGGACGGCCGCACTTCGTGGTGCTGTGGAATCGCATCGGCCCATTCGTCCAGGTCATGGACCCGGCGGCGGGCCGTCACTGGACCCTGATTTCGACGCTGCTGGGCCACCTGTACCAGCACACCACGTCCGTTCCGGCGACCGGCTGGCGCGAATGGGCCGGGTCCGAGGAGGCGGTCGCGACGTTCGAGCGCCGCCTGCTGAACCTGGGTTCGACGCAGGCGCGGGCGCTGGTGGCCCGGGCGCTTGAGGACACCGGGTATCTGTCGATCGCCAGGCTCGACGCCGCGTGCCGTGCGTCCGAAGCGATGATCCGCGCGGGCGCCGTCCGGCGAGGCGCGACCGCGGCGGGGCTGCTGCAATCCATGATTGCGAAGGACGCTTCCGGCGAAGTGCCCATTCCCGCGGCCTATTGGGCCGTTCGCCCCAACCCCGAGGTGGACGGCGAGCTGTCGATGACGGGCGCGGTGCTGATGCGGATTCGCGGTTGGCGCGAGGAGGCTTCGCGCACAGGCGAAGACGCGCCGAGAGCCGTGCTCGCCAGCGACCTGGCGACGGAGCTCGTCGCCAAACAGGTGAGCCCGGCGCGAACGCTGCTCCGCCTGCGAGGCGAGGATTCGTGGGTCGTTCCGGGCCTGATCGCGGTGGGACTGGTGTTCGCCACCTTCGGGCGGATCCTGCAAGCGTTGATGCTCCGGGGCGTGCTCGACCTGGGGCGCGATCTCGGGACGTTCGCGCAGCGTGCGACGGGCATGGCCGTTCTCGCGGGCGTCGCGCTCTGCTTCATGCTCATCCAGATCCCCATTTCATTGGGATTGCTCGGCATTGGCCGCCGGCTCGAGGTGCGGCTGCGCAAGGCGTATTTCGAGAAGCTCCCCGAGATGGAGGACCGCTATTTCCAGAGCCGGCTCGCCTCCGACATGGCGTCTCGCACGCACAACATCCAGGCGATGCGGTCGCTGCCGCAGCTGCTCGCGCAGGCCGCCATCCTGTCGCTCGAGGTCGCGAGCATCACCGCCGCGCTCATCTGGGCCGCACCGTACGCATGGCACCTCGTGCTCGGGCTCGCGGCGGTCACGCTGCTCGTGCCCCTGGTCGCGCAGAAGCTGCTCTTCGAGCCCGACCTGCGCGTGCAGATGCACTCAGGCGCGCTCAGCGGCTTCACCCTGAACGCGCTCGTCGGGCTCACGCCGATCCGCATCCACGGCGCCGAGCGGTCGCTGCGCCGCGCACAGGAGACCTTGCTCGTCAGCTGGACCAAGGCGCGCTATTGGGTCCAGACGCTGTCGGTCGGGTTCGAAGGCGGGCTGATGCTGGTGAGCTACGGCCTCGTCATGCTGCTCGTCTACTCGTACCTCGCGGGCACCGAGCGGGCTTCGCTGGTGTTGTTGGTCGTCTATTGGGCGCTGCGCTACCCCATCCTCGGCCAGCGGCTGATGGTGCTCAGCCGCGCGTTCCCGAATGCGATGAACCGGGTTCGCCGGCTCCTCGACATCATCGGCGACATCAAGGAGTCGCCGGCCCGGACCGAGGCGCCCGTGCAGGAGCCTGTCGCTCCCGCGGCCGCCGCGAGCGGCGTTTCGATCGTGATGGAGAAGGTCCGCGTGAAGGGCGGCGGTCACACCATCCTCGACAAGGTCTCCTTGAACATCGCCCCTGGCGAGCACGTGGCCGTGGTCGGTGTCTCCGGCGCAGGCAAGTCGACGCTGGTCGGCCTTCTGCTCGGCTGGCTCCGGCCGGCGCGAGGCGAGATCAAGATCGACGGGCAGGTGCTCGACCAGGCCGCTGTCGAGCGGCTGCGGCGCACCACGGCCTGGGTGGACCCGGCGATCAGCCTCTGGAACCAGAGCCTCATCGACAACATCCGGTATGGCAACGATGGCGCGCATGGCTGGTCCCTGACGGGGGCGCTCAAGGGCGCCGAGATGCTCGACATCCTCGAGGCGCTTCCAGACGGGCTGCAGACGTCGCTGGGCGAAGGCGGAGGGCTGGTCTCCGGCGGCCAGGGGCAGCGCGTGCGTCTGGCGCGCGCGATGCTCCGCTCCGGCGTGCGCCTGGCCATCCTCGACGAGCCCTTTCGCGGTCTTGATCGCGACCGGCGCGCGCGGCTCCTCGCCGAGTCCCGGCGGCTCTGGGCGGACATCACGCTCCTCTGTGTCACCCACGACGTCGAGCACACCCAGGAGTTCGATCGCGTGCTCGTGATCGAGAACGGTCGAGTCCTCGAGAACGGGCGGCCGAAGGAGCTGCTCGCGAACAAGGAGTCGCGGTACTCCGTGCTCCTTCGCGCTGACCAGGAGAATCGCACGCTGCTCTGGGGCGGTGGACACTGGCGCCATTGGTGGCTTTCGGACGGCCAGCTGGTGGAGAGGACGGCGCCGAAGCCGGTGGAGACGCCCGTCGCGAAGCCCGCCGCGGGCGAGCTGGAGCTGGTGGGATGACGCGCTCGCACTCCGACCTGTTGTGGCCGGTCGAGCGACTGCCCGACGCGCTGGAGCAGCTGGCGCAGCGGCAGGGCTATGGCAGGGCCGCGGGTGAAATCGCTCCGCCCGCGGCGGCCGTCGAGCCGAGCCGGGTCTGGATGTTCGCGCTCGGAGATCGACTCGGCGTGGAGCTCGAGCCGATCACGCCGCTCTACCACGAGCTGCCCGACGTCCTCGAACGCGCCGCGCCCTGCATTCTCCAGGTCCGGCGAGACGGCGTCCCGTCCTATCTGGTGCTGTTGGGGACGCGGCGGGGAAAGCCGCGCCTGCTCGCGCGCGACGCCACGGTGGTTTCGCTCCCGATGAAGAGCGCGCTCTCGCTCCTGCGCGAAGAGCAGGAGGCCACCGTCGCCGAGGTGGACCAGCTGCTCGGCGGCGTGGAGATGTCGCCCCGTGCGCTCGAGCGCGCCCGCTCACGGATGCTGTTGCAGCGGCTCGGCCAGGCGCAGCTGCGCACCGGTTGGATCATGCGCCCCCGGCGCACCGCGAGCCGGCGGACGCTGCTCGGCGACATCCCGTCGCTCGCCGTAGGCATCCTCGTGAGCCACACGCTCCTCTCGCTGGTGCTGGCGGGCTCGTTCTGGCTGCTCGGTCGCGCCGCGCTCCAGGCCCACCTCGAGACCGGCTGGTTCCTGGGGTGGATCGCCGTCATCGCGTGCGCGATTCCGCTGCGCATGCTCGAGGTGTGGTGGCAGGGCGTGTTCTCGATCCGGCTGGGAACGCTGCTGAAGCAGCAGCTCCTCGCGGGAACCCTCAAGCTGACCCCCGACGAGGTGAGGCTCGACGGCATCGGCCGCCATTTCGGCCGCGTCGCCGAGTCCGAGGTCGTCGAGCAGCTCGCGGTCGGCGGCGCCCTGCTCGCGGTGTTGTCGCTCGTCGACCTGGTCATGGCGGGCGCCATCCTCGTGCTCGGGGCGGGAGGGTGGCCCCAGGCGATGGTGCTCGTCCTGTGGGTCGTGGTCGCGTTCGTCCTCGCGCGCCGCCACTACGGCGTCCAGCGGGAATGGTCGAGCGCGCGCGTTGAAATCACCCACGACCTCCTCGAGCGCATGCTCGGCCATCGAACGCGGCTGGCGCAGCTTCCACTCGAGCGCTGGCACGATGGCGAAGACCTCCGCTTGAGCTCCTACTCCGAGATCTCGAAGGTCATGGATCGCCGGACCATGCAGCTCACCGCGCTCCTGCGCGACGGCTGGTTGGTGCTCGGCCTGCTGACCTTGCTGCCGGCGTTCAGCACCGGTACGGCCAATGCCAGCGCGCTGGCGGTGGCCGTGGGCGGCATCCTGCTCGCGCTGCGAGCCTTCGACGAGGTCTCCGTCTACTTCCAGCAGGTCTCCCAGGCGGCGGTGTCGTTCGAGCAGATCCGCGACTTGTTGCTCGCGGTGGGCCGCCCCGAGCTCGAATCGAAAGTCCCTCTCGAAATGGAGGGAGGCAAGCCCACCGACGCCGACGGCGGAAGCCTCATCGAGGCGCGGGGCGTGACCTTCCGGCACGACGCGCGCACCCGGCCGGTGCTCGAGAACTGCTCGTTCCAGATAGCGCAGGGCGACCGCATCCTGCTGGAGGGCCCATCCGGCGGTGGCAAGTCGACGCTGGTGTCGCTGCTCACGGGCATGAGGAGGCCGCAGGGCGGGGTGATGCTGCTGCACGCGTTGGACCGCGCGACGTTCGGCTCCTCGGGCTGGCGCAAGCGCATCACCGCCGCGCCGCAGTTCCACGAGAACCACGTCCTGTCCGGCAGCTTCGCGTACAATCTCCTGCTCGGGCGCGAGTGGCCGACCTCGCCCGAGCTGCGGACCAAGGCCGCCGCGCTGTGCAAGGAGCTCGGGCTGGACGAGCTGGTCGCCAAGATGCCCGCCGGCCTCGAGGAGATGATCGGCGAGACCGGCTGGCAACTCTCGCACGGCGAGAAGAGCCGGCTCTACATCGCGCGCACGCTGCTGCAGGGGGTCGAGCTGGTCATCCTCGACGAGAGCTTCGCCTCCCTCGACCCGGAGACCATGCGGGTCGCGCAGCGCTGCGTCCTCAACCACGCCAAAGCCCTCGTGGTCGTCAGTCACCCATGAGCCTTAGACTTACGCTCGCACTCCTCGCGACGACCTGCTCCGGTTGTGGGCTGGTCCGTCCCGTCGTCGTCACACCGCCTCAGGCGCCAAGCAGCTACTCGACCTCCGTCGAGCCGAGCACCGAGCCGCCTCCACCGTCCAGCGCACCCGAGGGTGGGGCTCCAAGCCCTCGGCCGCCGAAGGAGGAGGGCGCACCCTCGCGGCCCGCCGAGCACGTCACCCAGGACGAGGTCTGGTGGTCGGCGTTCGCCGATCCGGCGCTCGACACGGCCATCCAGGAGTGCTTCGCCAACAGCCTGGTCCTGCACGACGTGCGGGATCTGATCTACGAGAACCAGCTCGACCCCAACGTGCCACAAGGTTGGTGGTACCCGCTCCAGGTCGGCATCCTCAACCCGGCGGGGCTGAATCATGTGGTCGCCATCGTTCCGCCCGCGCCGGCAACCCAGGCCAGGTACAGCATCGCCACCGCCGATGTCGGCGTGACCTACCAGGTCGACCTGTTCGGAAACCTCGCCGCGCAGCGGAGCGCGGGAATGAACTTCGCCGAGCAGCAGCGGCAGCTCACCGAGGCCCGCGTCCAGGACCTCGCGCAGCGGATCACCCAGGTCTGGTTCGACATCCTCGAGGCCCGCGCGCTCCGGGACCTCACGCTGCGGCAGATCGACTACAACAAGGAGCTGCTGCGGCTGATTCAAGCGCGGTTCGAGCAGCACCTCACGCCCCGGCTCGCGGTGCTGCAGCAGGAGCAGTTGCTGCTGAACCTCGAAGCGCAGGTGCCGCTGATCTCCGCCCGGAGCGCGCTCTTGAATTCGGAGCTGAAGGCGCTGCTGGGCCGGGTCCCCAATCCCGCGGACGACATCGTCCCCCTCGAGCGACAGCTCCCCGATCTCCCGCCTCCGCCCAGACTCGGAACGCCAGAAGACCTGAACGCGAACACGCCGGAGATGCGGCTCCAGGAGCTGCGCGTCGCCGAGGTCGAGCACCGCATCAACGCGAACCGGGCGAGCTGGCTTCCGACAATCGAACTGGTGGGCAGCGTGGGCGCCGCGAAGGTCGGCCTCTCGGAGCCGGTCCTCCACCAGTCCGTCGTCGGCGTGAACCTGACCTGGGCCTTTTTCGATGGAAGGCGATTCACCGAGCACATGCGCCTGCCGATCCAGCTCCACCGTCGCCACGTCCAATACCAGCTCGCGCTGAACACCGCGATCGGACGGGTGCAGGATGCCGTGGTCCAGGAGGAGACCGGGGCGACGAACCTGCGCGCCCTGCGCGCGCAGGTCCAGCTCGGGCAGCGGCTCCTGGACGAGGCGAGGCGGCTCTTCGAGCAGGGGCTCTCGGACTATCTGACGGTGCTCTCCGCCCTGACGAATCTGGTCGGGCTCGAGCGCGCGAGTCTGCAAGCGCAACGGCTGCTGCTCAACCATCGCGTCGCGGTCTATCGTTCGCTCGGCGGCACCTGGTCGCGCGACGTCACACTGAATCGGGAGTGAAAAGCCATGGCACAGCTGCAAGCGGATGAGATGCTCTACATTCCCAATCGAAAGCGGCTCACGCACGACCGGATCGACGCGGGGAATGGCCAGCAGGTCCTGCACCTCTTCTATGGCGAGGTGGAGCTCATCTTCGACGAGCCGGACATCGCGCCCTTGGGCGAGAAGCTGATCCAGCTCGAGCAATTTCAAGCCTCCGACGCCATGGCGTGGTCGGACGGCGCGCCCCATTCCTGGGACAAGATCCGGGACCTGCTCGAAACATTGATTGAACAGCGGGTGTTGAGGCGGGTCTCGGATGCGCCCACGGGCCGCACCACGGTGTCCTACCCTGAGCGGTTGGGTGAGGTGCCAGCCGGGCGTGAGCCGCGCACGTTCAGCGCCCACGACAACCGTTGCCCCGTGCTGACCGAACAGGCGTACGGACGTGCGTTCGAGCTCTCGAACCTCGAGGTCGTCGTTCCGGTCTACCGCGTGGCGCATCCGGCGCTCGACGCTGACGGTCGGCAGGTGGGCGAGAACAACGTCGGACCGCGCACCTTGTTCCTCGATCTCCCCACCGTGCGCAAGCAGTGCCACTACGCGGGGAGCCGGTATCAGAACGAACTCCCGATGAACGTGACCGCGATGAAGGGCATGGCGCGTCAGTGGCCGGACCTGCTCTCGCTGACCGAGCAGTTCCGCAAGGCCTTCTTCGCGCGCATGCCGCCCCGGACCCCGGGCGTGCTCACCGCGGGCGAACTCCACATCATGGTCGTCTGCACGCTCGCGTCGGTCGGGTACGTGATGGTGCGGGGCAACCAGCCGGTGCCGAACGGAGAGCTCGACAACGGGCTCGCGGCCATGTTCCGGCTGATCGACGGAGTTCGCCTGGTCACCAACGACCTGGTGCGCGACGCCCCCGAGCAGCCCGTCACCGTGCAAACCATCGTGGACTATGCCGAGCGTCACGCGGTCTTCAATGGTCCGCACGGCGTGTGCGCCGGGCCGCCGGCGCTGATCAACGAATATATGCAGGTGTTGACCGGCGTGGCCCCGGCACCGATTGATGCTCAGCCCGACATCGCGGCGCGCCTCGGCGATCTCGACGCCGCGCTCGATTACGGCCTGCTCGGGCAGCGCGTCGAAGCGGTGGTCCGCTTCCTCGGCGCGACCCAGGGGCTGCTCCACGAGCGGCTCCGGGCGGCGTTCGCCGGACACCTCCCGCGCACCGCGCTGCAAGAGTTCGTGGAGGCGCCGATCGATGTCGCGCGTTACCCGTTGCTCCGCGACGATTTCCCACTCGCGGAGACCTACCAGCGCGAGATCAAGCTCAGCCGCTGGTTGTTCGCGCGCATCGGCGAGGTGTTCCCCGGCACGCCACAGGGCACCTCGCTGGACGAGCTGGCGAAGCTGGATCCCGCCGAGCAGGAGACGAGCCGACGGCGACTGGCCGAGCTCTTCGCGCACGGGCTGCCGGCAGACGCGGTCGTGGCGGAGTCCCTCCGCGGCGAGCTCGCTGACGTCGCTGCCAGCGCGTTCGCCCTGGAGCGCCGGTGCCTGCGCGTCGTCGAGCGCGAGCAAGCGATGCTGAACCAGCGGCTCCGGCGCCCGGATCACCCCCTGACCGGCATGGACCTGGCGGTGTTCACGCGGCCGCGCAATGGCCCCCCGTTGGCGGAGACCCTCGCGCGCGGCCTGGGCCTCTCGGTGACCAGCGACTCTGCCTCGACCGTGCTGGGCTACGGTGGGAGCAGCCTCACGTTGAAGGACTAGAGGGTTCGATGCATCCAGAGCTTGTCCGCCGCTTCCACGAACCGATTCGCGATGAGGCCGCGCGCCGGTATGGCCTGTCGCCCGAGCAGCTCACCGAGCTCCAGGCCTTCGAGAACTTCGTCTACGAGGCGCAGAACGACGACGGCGAAAGCCTTATCTTGCGCATCTCGCACAGCACGCGGCGAACGATTGACTACACGCTGGGGGAGGTCGAGTTCGTTCGCTATCTGGCCGCCGCGCGCATTCCAGTCGCCTCGCCGATCCTCTCCGATTCGGGGCAGTTCGTGGAGCGGATCGAAGACCGCGAGCCCGGCAGCTACTTCGTCGTCACCGCGTTCGAGCGCGCGCCGGGCATCGTCTTCGACGACGCGCCTCCGCTCAAGGAGCGCTACTGGAAGCCGCCCCTGTTCCGCGACATGGGCCGGCTGTTCGCGCGGCTCCACAACCGCGCAGAGAGCTACGCGCCTTCGAGCCCCAGGCTCAAGCGCCAGGAATGGCATGAGTACGACGTGGTCGACATCGACCGGTTCGCGCCCCCCGAGGAGAAGCTCGTTCGCGAGCGCACCGCGGCGATCATCGCGCGATTGAACCGGCTACCGCGAACACCGGAGAGCTACGGGCTGATCCACGCCGATCTCCACATGCACAACTTCTGCTTCGCCGAAGGGAAGATCACCGCGTTCGACTTCGACAACTGCGAGTACGCGTGGTTCGTCAAGGACATCGCGGTCCTCCTCTTCTACATCGCGCGAGGCGAGGCTCGAGAGGCGCGCGACGAAGCGGCCGCTGCGTTCCTGGGGCCGTTCCTCGAAGGATATCGGGAGCTCCGACGGATGGAGCCCGAGTGGCTCGCGGCCGTGCCGGACCTGCTCGCGCTCCAGCGCTCAATGAATTACGCGCTGTTCCACCAGTATCGCGACCCGGCCGTGCTCGACGAGAGCACGCTCGACCGGTGGGGGCGGTTCAAGCGAGACATCGAAGCGGACACACCCGTCCTGCAGATTGATTTCAGCGGCGCATAGCAGGGACGGGGGCCCTGTGGAGGGGAGGGAGGGCGCAGAGGGGCCGAGGAGGGCCACCCACCACACGCGCTCCGGGACTTGACCTCAGTCCGTGGGTGCCCTCCTCCACGATGCGATGCGACTCACCAGGTCCAACACCTCCGCGTAGCGGTACATGGACGCCTTGAGCGACAGCAGCTCCGTGCTGGAGTCGCGCGGGCCGGAGGACGCGGACCGGATGAGGTGGTCCAGCACGCGCTGGCCCTGCTCCAACTCCTGGACGAAGCGGGAGATGCCATTGAGCATCGTCCCGTCCATCCTCGTCACCGGGGCCGCCCCTCCCACCGAGGCCACCTCCTGGGGAGCGCTCGGGGGCTGGACGCGACTTGCATTGTCCGCGGGGACACCATCGAACCAGGAGGCCTTGAGCTTCTCGCTACGCGCGGGCTGCGGCGGAAGCGACATGGGGAGGGCGGCGGACAGCGGGCTCGTCATGGGATGCGGTCTCTTTCCGTGCGGAGCGGGTACGCCAGCCAGCCGCGAGTATCCGCGCCAGGGAGGACAGCCTCCTGGCGTGGCACACAGGGTTCAGCGCACGAGCCTTCCTCCGGAGTCGCTCCCGCATGAGCATGCGAGCCCGACTCCCACGTCACGCGCGCTACAATCCGTGTTCCCCGCGCTTTCCAGCGTTCGACACCGTGGACGGAATTTAACACGCATCCGGTAAAATGTGTCGGACTGGGATGGAAATTATACCCATGGGTCCCAGAAGACACTCCAGCGCGAGCGTCACGCCCCCCTTTGAGGGGAGGCCGCAACCCCGCTGCCTCCACTCAAGGCCTTGTTCGCGGCGCTCCTCGAGCGCACAGGGCACGGGAGTGCCGTGGAGCTGGGCTTCGAGGGCTGCCCCGGGAACGCCGGCTCAGCGAATCCCCGGTGCGGAAAAGTTGCTCGGAGCGCGGTTGGATGGCGATGCGGCATTGAACGCATCGGTGAAGGCGCTGACCGCGGCGCTCACGTCCGCCCAGGTGTTGTGACTTTCTATCTCCGAGTTGAGGCGTTTCACCGCGTCATTGATACGAGTCAGTTCGGCGTCCACCTCGTCTGGCACCTTCCCGGCCATCGCGGAGAGGGTGAGCGCGCGTGAGCGCAACTCTGGTGTCGCCAGGCCTTGGACGCTGGACCAGGCCTCGTCTTTCACACAACCCGGGCCGGGGCGGACCGAGCAGCGGAAGGCCTTGAAGACAGCGTTCTGCTCGATGGCGTCGTCCAGAACCTCGTGCGCGTCGGCGAAGTCGGAGCCCGCGCTCGAACTCTCCTTGCCGAGCCCTTGCAGGCATTTCCGATGGTTGCTCAGTTGCTGGTTCATCGCGTCCAACTGGAGCTCGGTCCTGGGCGCCGACAATCGGATGCTGCCGCAAGTGCTGTAGATGGTATTCACGCTCCCCTTGCGCACCAGCGCCGAGTGTCGTGCGAGGGCTCCGCGGTCAATCTCCTCGTCGTAGCTCGCTGCGGCCCGGGCCGCGAACCCAGCACGAGCTGCCTCGATGGCCGCCGCCACGCGCCCTGGGGCGTCCGCCTCCAGCCGCGCCACGTCGCCTCCCAGGGCAAGCGTGGCCGACTCAAGCAGCTTCTGGTCCGCGCGCACCTTCTGGCTGGCGTCCGCGATGTCCTTCAGCAGGCTCGCGCAGGTCTCCTTCGCCTCCGGTCGCGCGGCGCAGCGGGTCTTCAACTCCTCCGTCTTGACGGCCTGGGCTTTGAGCAACTCGACCAGCTTGAGCCGGAGCGCCGGGAGTCCGTCGACGGCGCCGGCCCCCTCCGCCCGGCTCTCGGCGAGGCACTTGCGGTAGCTGCCCAGCCCGTCGCGCATCAGCTTCTGCTCGGCGGCATCGACGTTCCCAGCCGCGTCTCGCAGCCCGCGCTCGTAGGTCCACACCGAGGCGAGCTCGCTCGCGCAGCCGATGCCGCCAGGGGAGGCCTCGCGCAAGGTGTCGCGTGCCTCCTCTAGAGGCCCGCGGTAGCCGAGGGCCAACGCGGTGTCGAGCACCTCGAGGTACTTCGCGGTATTCGGGTCAGGGTTTTGCTTGTGCGCCAGCTCGAGGTCGATGCGTGCTCCGAGAAAGTCGTCGGCCTTGAAGCGGGAGACGGCGCGTGAGCGGATGGCTCGCGTGAAGGCCGGGTCGGTCGCGATGGCCTTGTCATAGGCGGCGAGGGCTTCGTCGTGGCGATTCAGGCCGAGGAGGAGGTCGCCGCGGTCGCAGAGGATGTCGGCCGAGCGCGGAGAGATGGCGAGCGCGGCCTCGAAGTCAACCAGCGCCTTCTCGGTGTTCTTGAGCGACGCAAGCAGGTGTCCACGCCAGTGCAGCGGCTGGGTCTCCTGGGGAGCGGCCTTCACCGCTGCGTCGAAGGCCTCGAGCGCGCCAGCCGCATCGCCCTTCTCGCGCAGCGTGAAGCCGCGCCCCATGAGGGCCGGCACTGAGTCCGCCTTCAAGGCCAGGGCCCGGTCGAAGAAGCCGAGCGCCTTCTCGTGCTGGCGCAGCGAGCGGGCAAGGGCTCCCGCGGAGTTCAGGTACTCGGCGTTCCCCGGCGACAGGAGCAGGGCTGTCTCCACGTCAAGGAGGGCCTTCGCGTCCTCGCCCTTGTGCTTGTGCGCCATGCCGCGCAGGAAGATGGCGCCATCCAATTCAGGGGTCGCTTCAAGCGCGGCGTCGAGGTCGCTGATGGCCAGGTCGTAGCGCTCCTGGACGAAGTGCAGTTCCGCGCGAGCGCGAAGGGCCTCCGCGGAGGCGGGTTGCTGCGCGACGGCGCGGTCGCAGGCCCGCTGGGCCTCGGCGAAGCGTCGCGTGTTCGTCTGGGCCCTGCACTGGGCGAGTGCCGACCTGGCCGCATCAGCCTGGGCCAGCGCGGGCACTCCCAGCGCGCTGACTACAATAATGAATACACCCACGAGGACCGACCGACGAGTCACGGACCCACATCCCAGAAAGAAAAAAGGACCGGAATCGTAGCTGGAACAGGCGCGGCGCAACAATGGGCGCACCCCGCTTTCTTGGACGAATTCGTCGAGTCGCCGCACTTCGAGTTGTGCTCGTGCGGAGCGCGTCACGGCGCTTCCGCGTGAGCCAGGGCGAGACATTTCAAATCGTCCAACTCTGGACTCCGCTTCCTCCCAATTCAATGGTGTCTGTTATTGTTGGAATCACTTGGATTGCGAGGACCTTTCCCTCGCCGCGACATGTTTCAAGATGCTCGCGTGAGCTGTGAATCCCTGGTGTAGGGTAGGTCCTTCACGGGGCATGGCCCGATACACTGGGAGCACGAAACTTGGATGTTCGGCACCGTTGGATTTCCCCCACGCTCCTGGAGCAGGCCTGCTCTCGGGGCTGGGCACTCCCGAGTCGGTCGCGTGTCCGGTTCGAGCGCGCCTTCGGAGCCGAGCTGGGCGCTGTGCGCCTTCACGAGCATCCCCTGGTCGCGAGGCTGGGGGCCGAGGCCCTGTGCTGGGGAGAGCAGATTCTCTACGCTCCGGGAGCGCTGGAGCTCGACGCGGCTCGCGGCTCTCAAATCCTCGCGCATGAACTGGTGCATGTGCTGCAACAGCGCGCGGGGCGCGCACCTCATGGGAACGGCGGGGCCGGGCTGCTCGTGGATGAGGCCCTGGAAGCGGAGGCCGAAGCCCTGGCGGCACGGGCCCTCGCGGGTGAGCGTGCGCACCTCGCGGCTCCGGGGGCGGGCGGGGGCCGCTGGGCTTTGTCCACGCCGGCGCTTCAGGCGTACCACGTCATCCAGAACGCCCAGTTCGGCGCCCAGGATGTCAATCTCCACAACGCCGTCTTCGAGACCCAGCGGGACGGAGTGCGCCCTCATCCCCACCCGAAGACGCACGGGGACAGCTTCCTCATCGACGCTGGGGTGGCGAACATCATGGTGCGGGCGCAGGACCAGGTCGCGCTCCGGTTCTCGGATGACAACGAACTCGCCATCGAGGACACCAACCCTCACCACGAGCAGGCCAAGCACTTCTTCGCCACGGACAGCGCCATCAGCAGGTGCAACCGCGCGTTGAAGTCCGCAGGCTCCGTCTATCGAATCGCCAAGGTCGCCGGGCCACGCTTCATTGAGATTGGCCCCCCCGCGCGGCCGGGGTTCCTGCCCTTCCTGAACGGCCGGGGGCCCAAGCGGCTGTTCCAGGTGGTGATGTCCGAGAATGGGCAGCTCGAGCCCTCCGTGGCACAGAACTGCAATGAGATCTCCGGCAAGGTCATGGGGGAGCAGCGGGACTCGCAGCGCACCGTGAGGCTCAAGCAGTCCGGCAATCAGCTCTTCCACAATCTGCCGCGCTGGCAGCTCGGAGGGTGGTCCCCCGCGTTCGCGACGCATGGAGACATTCCCTTCCGGCTGGCGGTGCTCATCACTACGTTCCTCTTCCATGGGCAGGGAGAGGGACCCGACGCCGTCGCGGCCCGGCAACGCGCGGTCGACGATTACCAGGTGGGATTGCAGAACGCGCTGGCGGGTGCCAACAACCCCAATGCGCAGATGGCGGCGCTCGCGGGCTACTACGGCCCTATTGGCCGCGACTATGGCCGGCTGGTGAACCGGGTCCGTGCCAATGCCCCCATGACGCTCAACGGCGTCAACTTCAACGGGCTCACGCTCCGCTCACGCTACGAGCAACTCCTCTTCCGGCTGGGCGTCAACGCCTATGCGGACCCACGGGTGGGCGATGCGTTCCAGACGTACTCCGTGGGCGCCATGGAGCGCTATCAGGATGCCCAGCTCCGCAGCTGGATGCGGATGCGGGACGAGGTGGCACCCCGCCCGGCGGTGCTCGTTCCTCCGGCCGTCTACAGCGAGCCGGTGTGGGAGTACCACTGGGGCGGTGTGGTCGCGGAGAGTGGCCAGGACCGCATCACCTTCGAGAACTACGCCCGCAACTACGAGGACCGCGATGGCCCCCAGCTCCAGGGCAGCGAGTTCCGCTCGTTCTTCCAGATGACCCGCGTGCCCACCCAGGTCAATGATCCGCTCATCGCCCAGTCCTGGCACGAGAGCTGTTACGCCCACGGCTTCGCCAATGCCCTGACGATGAACATCTCCAAGCTCAGCCGCTGTGAGCGTTAGCGACCGTTCCCAGAGCCCTCTTCCGGAGCCCCAGGGTGGCGGCGGCGCCACGCCCGTCGAGTTCCGCGCGGCCACGCTGAAGGTGTACGTGGCGCCATGGGTGAGGCCCGACAGGTAGTGGCTCGTCGCCGAGGAGGTCGTCGACTGGGTCGCGCCCATCGGATGCGGGGTGATGATGTAGCCGGTGAAGGGCGCGCCGCCATTGTTCGTGGGCGCCGTCCCGGACCGCGCCAGCGCGCTGCGCCTCATCACCGCTGTCGCCCTCGAAGTCACCGGAGTCTGGGACGACCGCCGCTACCTCGATATGTCCCTGCTCAAGTCAACCCCAGACACCGCCGCTGCCTGATGCCGCCAAGGAGCCTTCCTCCCCCGAACCCCCTCCGAACCAACTACACAGGATTCGGTGCTTGACCCGGGGCCGCCCGAGCGATGCTCCCGGCCGGTGGACAGGCCGCGCTCCCATCAGGTGCGTGGCAGGAGCCTGGGTCTGTTGGCGCCTCTGGAGTCTCAACACCACACGGCCTGGTGGCCCTCGTGCCGAGGCCCGCGTCCTCCCAGGCCTCTGCCGCCTCTGAGTTGAGCGGATGGTTGGCGAAGCCCTTGGACTGTCTCGGAATGCTGAGCGGGGCCGTACTCGTGCGTGGAACCGCGTTCACCGCGTTCGCGATGGTCGTCGTGACTGGGCGAGGACCGAGCCGTGCCAATGGGCGGTGCGCTCCATGGATCGCGGTGTCCCCGTGGCGGCGCTGGTGATTTCATCTGTTCCAACTTCTGGCCATGGAACCGAAGGGGTGGAGGCTGGCACGCATCGAACCCG
This sequence comes from Myxococcus qinghaiensis, assembly GCF_024198215.1. Taxonomy (GTDB): domain Bacteria; phylum Myxococcota; class Myxococcia; order Myxococcales; family Myxococcaceae; genus Myxococcus; species Myxococcus qinghaiensis. The sequence goes on along the minus strand of NZ_JAKCFA010000033.1, from coordinate 2,394 downwards.
TTCGTCGCCGCCCTCGGGTGAAGGCCACAGCCGGTTTAGGGACGGTGGTGGGTGTGATGGCCCCGGATGGAACGGACATGCCCAGGAGCTTCGAGGGGGACTTCACTCCCACCCAATCAGGCCTCCATCACCTCCGGGTCCGGCCTGAACATGTCTCTGGGAGCTTGAACGTTCGGCCCCTCCTCACTCATCCTGGACTGAGCACGCCGCCGCGTTCCCATGCCCCTTTGGCGCCTCAGCCCAGCGTGGGCTGGGGCGCCATCGCGCGAAGGCCTCCTGGACGCGTCCGGTGCTCCACGGGACGTTGCTGGAGTCGACGGCCGACGTCCGCGATGGCCTGGATGATGGGGAGCAATTCACGCCCGAGGTCCGTCAGGGCGTACTCAGCCGAGGTGGGCGTGGTGTGCACGAGGGTGCGCGCCACCACGCCCCGTGCCTCCAGCTCTCGCAGGCGTTGACTGAGCACACGCGCGGAGACTCCCGGGATGTCGAGCCGCAGCTCGCCGAAGCGCCGGGGTTGGGTGCTCAGGTAGTAGAGGACGTGTGGCGCCCACGCTCCGCTGAGCAGCTCCATCGAGCGATTGAGCGGGCACTCCTCCGAGGACTTCGTGCCCTGGCCACGTCGTGGCCGGTCGATGTCGGCGGGTGGGGTGGCCCGGTTCTTCCTCACCTTGAGGGTCATGATGTCGGTAACCCAGCGGTTACTGGAAAGAGTGGAGACAGCTCGTTCGTAGGTGCCATGGCGAGCGTGAGACGGCTATCGAAAGGAGCACCCTTTTCGAGGAGTACGTCAATGCTGGTCGTGTTGGGAGCAACGGGCAACGTGGGGCGGGAGCTGGTGGCGCGGCTGGCGGAGGCAGGGGAGGAGGTGGCGGCGGTGGCCCGCAAGGCACCCGAGGCACCGCTCCCTCGGCGGGTCCGCCACGTCCAGGGTGACCTGTCCTCGCCTGCATCGCTGGCTCCGCATCTGAAGAATGCTTCAGGAGTCTTCCTGCTCATCCCTGGCGGAGGCGCGGATATCTCACCGCAGGTGCTGCGCGAACTGCTTGAGACGGCCCGTGTGTCGCGCGTGGTGCTGCTCTCGTCGCTCGCTGTCGATACGCGGCCCCTGGCCACCTCGCATGCACACCTGCGCGCTGTCGAGGAAGGGGTCCGTTCGCTCGCGGTTCCCTGGACACTCTTGCGTCCCGGGGGCTTTGCCTCGAATGCCCTGGCCTGGGTGCCCTCGGTGCGCGCCGAGCGTGCCATCGCCGCGCCTTTCGCCGACGTGGCGCTCCCCGTCGTGGACCCGGCGGACATCGCGGCTGTCGCGGACCGCGCCCTGCGCGAGGAAGGACACGCCGGCAAGGTGTATACGCTCACCGGGCCCGTCGCCATCTCCCCGCGTCAGCAGGCCACGGTCATCTCGAAGGCACTGGGCACACCGCTGCGCTTCGTGGAGTGGAGCCGCGAGGAGGCCCGGTCGATGATGCTGCGGTTCATGCCCGAGCCCGTTGCCGATGGCACGCTCGACATCCTCGAAGCGCCGACGGAAGCCGAGCGGCGTGTCAGTCCCGACGTGGAGCAGGTGCTCGGGCGTCCGGCAAGTCTGTTCTCCGCGTGGGTGGAGCGTCACGTCGCCGCGTTCCGACCTCCCATGGGTGTCTCGAATCCCGAGATTTGAGACAGATTAATCATCCAGGGTTGTCGCTGAGGGTTTGGGGTGGGGGCGCGCTATGAAACCTGGCGCGCGGTCCCGGCAGGAAGCCCTCGCCGGGCGGCGCATTCCCCCGCAGTCAAAGAGACGAGCATTCATGTTCAAGCAGGCAGCAGTCCTCGTGGTGATCGGTGTCGCATTGCTGGTCGGTTGCGGCGGTATGGAGCCGCGAATGGAGAACGAGGAGATCATCTCCAACCTCATCGAGGCCGGCTATCCGGCCAAGGACATCCAGGTCATCAACGAGGCTGTCTTCGTGGGCGGCGACACGCGTGTGACGCTCCAGGCCTCCCGAGAGATGCTTCAGGCTCCCCCGGGGAGCGCCGAGCATTACCGCACGACCAACCTCGTCGGCCCCTCAGTGACGAAGATCTGCCTCAACCCATCGGCCTCGTTCAACACCTATCCCAAGTTGAGCCAGGGGCTCGACATGGCCATCGACAACTACAACGCGCTGGGTCTGCGATTCACCTTCGCGCGCGGCCCGACCACCGGGTGCTCCGCGAACATCGACATGGTGACCACCACCCAGGACCACAGCTAAACACTCTTCCCTGAGAGCCTGTTGAATTGGAGCGCTACGCGAGGCGGCGCAGCATGAGGCCGGTCATCGCGATGTGGATGAAGGTTTCGGACGAGTGCTCGTGACGCTCGTAGTCGCGAGCCAGTCGCCGCTGGCGCGTCAGCCACGCGTTGGT
>NZ_JAKCFA010000032.1 GCF_024198215.1 Myxococcus qinghaiensis | reverse complement strand
CGTTGTCGTGGCGGATGGACAGCCCCGTTGCCACGCCCTGGCCGTACGCACCGAAGCGAGACTTGACGCCCTGGCGGATGGGCTCGAGGGCCTCGAAACGGGTGCCCACCTTGGCCGCGTGGATGCCGACGCACTCGGCGGTGCCGTGGTCGATGGCGATGAAGACGGTGGCCTGGCCCTCCTGCGTTGTGACGGTGCAGGTGGCGTCGGTGCCCCACATGACGTCAGGCTTGTCGGTAATGATTGTGCCATCGTGGTGGCGCGGCCCCAGCACCCGGCGGGCACGGCCCGGCGCCAGCAGCCCCGCCTGGCGCATCAGCCGCAAGCAGCGGGCCTTCGAGGTGCGCACGCCCAGCGCGCGCAGCCGAGCCCATACCTTGCGGTGCCCTTCGCCCAGGAAAGGCGAGCCCGTCAGCACTCCACGGATGGCCTCCAGCAGCGCCTCGTCCGTCAGCGCCGTCTTGGGGCCGCGCCGGGCCGCCGGAGGGAGCGATGTCCGCCGACGGGCGCGATGCCGGTACACCGTGGCGCGAGGCACGCGCCAGGTAGTCGTCACGAGCGCCAGTCCGTACTGCTTGCCGCTGGAAGGCGAGAGTTGGGCGCTCATCCTCTCGACTTCCTCCAGGGAAAACCGGGGGCGTTGCCCTCCAGCAGCCGCGCCTTCTCGGCGAGCAACTCGTTCTTCATCATCAACTCGCCCACCATGGCCTTGAGCCGCAGCACCTCGTCGTCCGCGGGCTCCGGCTCACGGCTCTTGAGGTTGGCTTCGGCCCCGGCAAAGAACTTCTCCCGCCACTCGCTCAGCACCGCCGCGGTGACACCCAGCTCCCGAGACAGCGCGTCGAGTTCTTCGCCCTTGAGCAGTCGGAGTACGGCCTCCTTCTTCCGCTTCGCCGAGAATCGACCGCGCTCCGCCGTCCTGTCCTGCTTCTGCTGCTTCTTCACATCCACCTCACAAGGGGGAGGTTATTCCCCCAGAGAGGTGTCTCAAAAAATCCTGGGGCGGAGGATCATGGACTACTTCCAGCTCAATACCAGCCCAGCAGTCGACCCCGCGTGGTGCGTCCTCTACAAGGAACCCATGGGTACAAACATGCTCAGGTACCGCATGTCCATGGGTGTCGCCATGGGGGACAAGTACCCCTCCGATGCGAAGTGGTTCATGACCGATGACGCCCCCGGCATCAAGGTGCCTTCGTTGATCGCCACCGTCACCAGCCTGCTGGTCGCGGACCGCCGCATGAAGGAAGTCATCGAGCGCACGGGTGTCCCCATGGAGTGCCTGCCCTTCACGCTCTACGACCACAAGAAGCGCGTTGCCAGCACGGACCACTTCATCATCAACCCGCTGGGCACCTTCGACTGCCTCGACCTGAAGCAAAGCGAAATCATCTACGAGGGCGATGAAGTCGTCGTGGTGGAGAAGCTCGTCCTCTCCCCGGAGAAGCTGCGCTCGGCGCCCGACATCTTCCGTGTCGAGCAGGAGCCCCACGCCTACGTGCTCAGCCACCAGCTCGTGGACGAGCTGCGGCAACTGGACCCGAGCAACGTCTACCTCACCCGACTGGAGCAAACTTCGTAGGACCCGTGGAGCCACTGGCATGTACGGCACACCGCTGTTCCTGATCGAAAAGTCTTGCGGCATCTCCTTGCAGGAGATGCTCCCCGCCGTCGCCTCCAGGAGTGTCAGCCAGGACCAGGTGCGGGGGTTCTGCACCCTCTTCCGAAGAATCGGCGTCGCCCGGTTGCTCTCGAGCGGCCTCCCCGAGGCCTTCTTCGAGAACCTCGCGAAGAGCGCCCACGCGTTCCTCTACTTCCTGGAGGGAGCGGATGACAGGGCGAAGGTGACCAGCAAGTCGGAGCCCTACTTCGATGCCATCGCGTGTGATGACGTCACGACCGCAAGGAACATCGCTCGACACTCACGACAAACCTGGCACCCAGGCGAGGAGTATGAAGACGACTTCCTCTACATGTCGTTCCTGATGCGGCGCTTCTCCCTGGACGCGCCTCGGGAATCGCTCGAAGAAGTGCTGACCCGATACGCAGCTGTCCTGCAAGGGGCGGAGGACCTCAGGCTCGACCTTTGTCGCGCACTCCTCAAGACCGAGCAGGGTCCGTTCGATCAGGCGCTGTCGAAGGTTGTAGAGGACCGGGAGAGAGACCTCCGCAAGAAGATCGAAGGAGAGCGGCTGTCACCCGATGAGGTGTCCACCACGGCCAGGATCTGGGTCGAGCTGCTCGCCTTGCTGCGCTTCGCCCAGGCAGCGGGGTTGTCGGTCGAGGACCACCATGTCCTGGCCCCCTCCATCGCTCGGCACGTGAGCAGGGCCCCGCCAGTGGCTCCCGAGGCCTGGCGGCAGGTTCGCTCCTATTACGAGCTCACCTGAGGAGCACTTCCGATGAAGGTCTGCGTGACTGGCTTGGGAATGGTGAGTGCCCTCGGCTACGGAGTGGTCGGCAGCCATGCGGCCATCCGAGCCGGCATCACCCGCCCATCGCCCCTGGATGGCCTTGTTGTTGACGACGGGGAGGGAGGAGCTACCCGGGTCACGGGATTTCCGGTCAGGGGTTTCGCCGAGGGATTCTTCCAAGCAGGTGCATGGGTACGACTGGCCGCGGGAAGCTTCGACGACCTGGTTCAGGCCACCGCTCTTCCACCAGCCTCCGCACACGAGTTCTGGCGCGGCACGGGAATCATCACCCTGGCGCCCCTCATCGATGAAGAGCGGTTCCTCTTTTCACTCGACCGGGCGCCTGCCGCATTGCTGGAACACTACGCGCGGCCTCTCGTGAGGCTGCTGGAGCTTCCCGTTCTCCCTCATCAGGTCTGGGCGCTCGCCAGCGGGCACTGCGGAATGGCGGAGGCCATCAAGCTCGCTGAACGGGAGCTGTCCGCGCGAAGGCTCAACCGAATCATCGTCCTCGGCGCTGATTCCTACGTCGACCCTCTTTCCCTGGACTGGCTCGCACAGCGCAGGCGGCTGAAGACGCCCACCCGCCAGACAGGAACGGTTCCAGGTGAAGCCGGTGCCTGTGTGTTGCTGGAATCCGAGGTCAGCGCACGGACCCGGGGCGCGATGATTGGAGGTCTCGTTGAAGCCACGGGGCTGGGGGTTCGCGCTGACGGGAAGCGCCCACCGCCGACGACAATGGGACGCGCGCTGGCGGAGATGGTGAAGAATGCCCTGCCCGGGCCCCAGGACGAGCAGTCCTTTGAAGGTGAGCTGCTGCTCGACCTCAATGGGGAAGATTGGAAGGCGCAGGTCTGGGGGTATGCGCAGGTCCTGCTCGCGGAGTACCTCGACCTGGGACGGCTGCGCGTCGTGCTCCCTTGCGAGTCACTGGGAGAGATTGGCGCCGCGAGTGGACCTGCCTCCGTCTGCCTCGCCGTCGGCGGGTTCCTCCGGATGAGAGCGCCAGGTGACGATGCCATGAGTTGCTCCATCTCGGACTCCGGGCAGGTTGCAGCCGTGCGGCTCCGACGCCCTGCGGCCCTGCGCTCGCACACTGTCGCGCGCTCGTGACGCGACAGGGTGGTGATCCACCCAGGCTGCGCTTGTCGAGACCTCTCATCCAATTGTCTGCTCCAACTGGAAGGGAGTGTGCTCGGGTTTGCTAGAGTCCCGACATGCGTCTCAACCTGCGTAAGGCCCGAGGAAGCGTTGCGCGTGTCCTGGTGTGGCTCATCAGTGGCATCGTCCTCCTCGTCGTCGTCGCCATCGTCGGGCTCGATATGTTCATGCGCTCGAAGTACGAGCCCACACTCGATGCGATGCGACAGGACGTCACGGCGCACCTGGACCTCTTCTGCCAGGAGCAGACGAAGCTCGCCGCCGACCCCTGGTTCCACGAGCCGCGCACCGAGGACGACGCGGGGCCGCTGCTCAACCGCTGGATGGAGTGGGAGCGGCCGGGCCCGCCGATGCCCGCGGACTCACCGCTTCAGCTTCCCGCACATCTGAAGGAGAAGAAAACGCTGGAGGAATGGTTCGCGTTGAACCCTGACGTGTCCTCGCTCGACTTCGCCTGGATGCGTGAGCTTCAGGGCTTCGGCCGGTGGGACCTCGTGCGGAACCTTCCGTTCAAACATGAGGAGCCGTTCAACATGATGACGGCTTCGGTGCCGAACTTCATCGCCCTCCTGGAGTGGTCCAAGTTCCGGATGCTCCAAGGCATGAAGAGCGGGCAGACGCTGGAGGCGGGCAGGGACGTGCGGCACCTCGCGTGGCTGTCGTATCGGACGGACACCCTGCTCGGCGCGATGATCGCCAACGCGATTCTCGGGACGGAGCGCAAGGCCCATGCGCTGATGAAGGAGCCTCCCGCCCAGTGGCGACCGATGAGCCAGGAGCAAGGCGACCGCATGAAGGCCGTGTTCTGGGCGAGCATGGCGTTCTCCAACATCAACACCCCCGTCGCCGTGGCCCGGAAGGCGCGAAGCTGTGGGTCGGGCATCTCTCGCTGCCACGGCCTGGTCGAGGCCAGCAACTCGGCGAGGTACCTTCAGCCTCTCGCGGAGCCGGTGTACCGTGAGGCCTATGCGGAAATTCAGAGGGAGCTGGCCACGCCCTGCTCCACCTCGATGTTGACGATGCTGTGGCAGCACGGCGTGACCATCGAGGATCGCCCACCCTCCGGCGGCGCCATGCCAGACCAGCCAGAGTGGATGCGCGGTCTTCCCCGGCGCTATGTCGGAAAGCACATCGCTGGGGTGCTGATGTCCGTCGCCTCCCAGAACATCGACCTGCTGAAGAAGCTCCCGCAGGGACAGGCCACTCCGGCTTCGGCCGAAACCATGCCTTGAGCATCCCAAGGCGCGGCCACTCCCAACACCAGCAACACCCTCGCTCCAATCGCTTTCATTCGAGCCTCCCGTGTCGTGAATCCAGCCCTGCTTGTGGCGGGTTCAAACGATGGCGGCGGCGATGCGGGCTCGTCCATCCCAGGAACGTGGGGCATCCGGCGTGACGACCTGTGTCGCTCGGCGCGGCGAACACGAGGTCGGACTTCGACGACCCAATCGGGTGGACCATTTTATCCACCCCTGACTTCGCAACGATTCCGCGAGGTTCCGCTCAACCCCGTGGAGCAATTCATCCGCCCTGGCCCGGCGCGTGTGCTCACCCCGCCACTCAAGTGGCTGGGATCACTCAAGCGCGCGCACTTCACCGCGTGGGCACGCCCGTTGCTGTCCAGCCCCTGACCTTCCCGCCGCACCATGGGGGTGTGGGTGGAGGGCTGATGTCAGCGCTGGGGGCACAGGTCGGTGGCGACGTACGCGGCGATACCAGCGGTAGGACAAGCCCTCCTGGCCTTGCTGGAGCAGTCCTGCCCGAAGCCTGAGTTCGAGGGCGCGAAGTTCCGCCTCTACCAGGCCTCCGACTTCAAGGCCCCCATGGACGAGGGCATCTCCCTCTTCCTCTTCCGCGTCACCCCCAGCACCACGCGCCGCAACCTTCCCGGTCGACTCGACTCGCAGGGACGCCGCACCCGCCGGCCCCTCCCCGTCGACCTCTACTACCTGCTCACCCCCTGGGCGAAGTCCGCCGCCAAGCAACACCGGCTCCTCGGCTGGGCCATGCGCCAGCTCGAGGACACGCCCACCCTCACCGCCAGCTTCCTCAATCACTACGGCACACCCGAGACAGACACCTTCCTCCCGGATGAAACAGTCACCGTCGTCTACGAGCCGCTGAGCATCCAGGACATGCTCAACGTCTGGGAGCCCGGCAAGCCGAACATCCAGGTCTCCGCCTCTTACGTCGCGCGCATGGTCGGCATCGAGTCCGCCATCGCCGATGAGGAAGCCGGCCCCGTCCAGACGCGCGTGCTGTCGCCCGGAAAGGTGACAGAGCGATGAGGCCCGCCATCCACGTCCTCGAGCACGTGTCGCGCGTGGCCCCGCTCGGCATCCGCTTCCGCGACGAAGCCACCGGGGCATGGGTGAGCGAAGGACTGCGCGTCAGCGCGTTCCCCGTGGGACAGCCCTCGTTGCGCCGCGAGTCCGTGGTCAACCGCTCGGGCATCCATCTGCTGATGAACCTGCCCGGACTGCGAGACCTGGAGTTCGGCGGCGAGCACGCCGGAGACGACGCGTGGTGGGCCGCCCTCCCCTCGCGCCGCCCGTACACCATCGAAGTGCACGACAGCCTGGACCGCTTCCTCTCGTGCTCCTTCCGCGCGGAGCTTCCGCATCGAGGACTCTTCTCGCTCGACTGCGTCGCCTCCCCGCCTTCGCCCCTGTCGCCGCCAGCGCCCTCCGTGCCGCTCTTCTCCGCGCCCACGCGACAGAGCGCCGTGCCCATGGCCGTGGTGCGCGCGGAGCTGTGGGACACCAAGGCGAAGGCTCCCGCTTCCTGGGCACTGGTGGAGCTCACCTCCGATGGTGGCGTCACCGCGCGCGGCATGACGGATGAGCGCGGACGGCTGGCGCTGTTCTTCCCGTACCCGGCCCCCGTGGACTTCGCTCCCGGCTCGCCCGTGGACGCGTCCAGCCTGCCTCCGGGGCCTCCGCTGTTGGAGCAGACCTGGCCGCTTCAGCTCCGCGTCCATCATGACTACCGCGCACCTGGGACGGCGCTGCCGGACGTGTGCACCACGCTGTCCCAACCCCCGGCGGGGGTGTGGGCGGACACGGGCAGCCCCCAGGCGCTGCTCGAGCCAACGCTGCGCTACGGCCAGGAGCTCGTCCTGCGCACCCAGGATGCGCCTGCCTCCCGGCTGTGGATCACCCCCACGGGTTCACCTCCCTAGGAAATGACCGATGCCTGAATATCTCGCTCCCGGTGTATTCGTCGAAGAGACCAGCTTCCGCTCGAAGTCCATCGAGGGCGTGAGCACCACCACCACCGGCTTCATCGGTCCCACCCGCTACGGGCCCGTGGAGCTGGAGCCCGAGCTCATCACCAGCGTGGTGGAGTTCGAGCGCATCTACGGCAACCGCCGACAGCTCACCTTCACCGACGACGTCACGCTGCACAACTACACCTGGCACGGGGCGCGCGCCTTCTTCGAGGAAGGTGGCAAACGGCTCTACATCAGCCGCGCCTTCCGCCGTCCCGACGACGCGCTCTACACGGGCCTCGACACCACCATCGACCTGGGCGCGGGCACCGCCGTCTCCACCGAGTACAACGACGGCCACGCCCGCGCGCTCCTGGACTCGAGCGCGAACCCCAAGACGGAGACGCTGTCACTGACGGCGCGCTTCCCGGGCTCTGCCGGCAACCTGCGCGTGCGCTTCTCCCTGCGCGTGGGCCAGAACGTCCTCTCCTTCGAGGAAGGCACGCCGCGCGTGGGCGCCCTCCTGGCGCGCGACGTGGTGCTCATCCGCGACATCAAGTCCCCCATCTCCAGCCCTGTGGGCACCGGCGAGTTCTACCTGGCCACGTGGGACGAGGACGCGCAGGACTGGAAGTTCACCGGCGGCGCCGGAAGCCCCCTCTTCCTCGCGTCCTTGCAGGAAAACGCGGGCTTCGAGATTCGCGTCGTCACCGTCGCCGTGACGGCCATCCCCATGGATGACCCGGCCTCCGCGCAGACGTGGGACGGCCTGGCCCTGGACCCGGCGCACACGCGCAGCGGCGCGGCGGACTCGCTGTCCGCGCGCTTCGGCTACGACGCGGACGAGCCATCGAAGAACCGCGACGTCCCCATCATCATCTCCACGCAGGACCTGGATGACGGCGTGGAGGTGCTGAGCGCCTTCCTGGATGCCAGCCTCGCCAGCCCCATCATGAGCCCGCCGCTGGACTCGGCGCTGGAGGACCCGGACTCGCCCGAGTCACAGCGCTCGCTGGAGGTGCTGCTCAAGGGCGGCAGCGACGGCATGCGCCCCACCGCCGACGACTACAAGGGCCAGCAGGTCCCCAACACGACGCGCAAGACGGGCCTGTTCCACTTCGAGGACCTGGAGGACATCTCCATCGTCGCCGCGCCGGGCTCGACGTTCGGCCACGAGAACGGCTACGGCGCCAACTCCGCCACCATCATCAACCTGCTCATCTCCCATGCGCAGCGGATGAAGTACCGCATCGCCGTGTTGGACAGCGGCAATGGCCAGACGCTCGGGCAGGTGCGGGCGCTGCGCGCGAAAATCGATACCAGCTACGCGGCGCTCTATTACCCATGGGTGAAGGTGCTGGACCCCGTCACGCGCCAGCCCATCTTCCTGCCGCCCAGCGGCTTCGTGGCGGGCATCTACGCGCGCAACGACGTCAACCGCGCCGTCTACAAGGCCCCCGCCAACGAAGTCGTCAACCTGGCGCTCGGCTTCGAGACGAACCTGAGCAAGGCGCAGCAGGAGGTGCTCAACCCGGAGGGCATCAACGCGTTCCGCTACTTCGAGGGCCGCGGCAACCGGCTGTGGGGCGCGCGCACGACGTCGTCGGACCCGGAGTGGAAGTACGTCAACCTGCGGCGGTACTTCGCCTACCTGGAGCGCTCCATCGACAAGGGGACGCAGTGGGCGGTGTTCGAGCCGAACGGCGAGCAGCTCTGGGCCAATGTGCGGCGCACCATCGAAGACTTCATGCTCAATGAGTGGCAGCAGGGCGCGCTGCTCGGAGAGAAGCCGGAGAAGGCGTACTTCGTGAAGTGCGACCGCAGCACCATGAGCCAGAACGACCTGGATAACGGTCGGCTGGTCTGCCTCATCGGCGTGGCGCCGCTGCGTCCGGCCGAGTTCGTCATCTTCCGCATCGGTCAGTGGACCGGCGACCGGAAGTAATCCCTCTGGAGACCACCCATGGCTGTCTTTCGTGATCGCCCCTATGTGCAGTTCAACTTCCTGGTCGACCTGGGCGCCGGCAACGGCACCGAGGGCCCCGACGCGGGCTTCCAGGAGATCTCCAACGTGGGCATGGAGGTCACCGTCGCGGAGTACCGCAACGGCAACGAGAAGGAGAACAGCGTCCGGAAAATCACGGGCCTGAACAAGGCGACGGACGTCACCATGAAGCGCGGGGTGATTGGCTCGCTCAGCCTCTACAAGTGGCTGGACCAGCTGCGCAACGGCGAGTCCAACGCGCTGCGCACCGTCACCATCCAGCTCCAGAACGAGGACCACACCGCGGTGGTGCAGACGTGGAAGCTCTTGCGCGCGCGCATCATCAAGCACGTCAGCGGCCCCTTCAACGCGAAGGGAACGGACGTGGCCATCGAGGAGCTCACCATCGCGTACGAGCGCCTGGAGATGGAGTGACGTGAGCCGCCCCGCCGCCAGACGCCTCCCCGGCTTGCGCTTCGAAATCCAGGCACCGTCCGTCGTGGACGCGCTGCCTCGGATGGACGTGGGCGCATTCGTCGGCTTCGCCTCCTCCGGCCCCCTGCACGTGCCGGTGGCGGTGGAGGACGTGGCGGACTTCGAGGCGGTGTTCGGCGAGGCCCCGCTGCTCGCATGGGACGCCGAGCGCGGAGAGCCCGTGCAGGGGCACCTGGCCTCGGCGGTGCGCGCGTTCTTCCGCAACGGAGGACGGCGCTGCTGGGTCGTCCGCGTGGCGGGGCCCGACGCGAAGTCCAACACCTTCCCCGTCCCGGGCCTGCTGCGCTGCTCGGAAGGTGGCGTGGTGAGCGCGGCGCTCGCACGGGCCCGCTCGGAGGGAAGCTGGTCGGACCCGGTGCGCGTGGCGGCGTCCATCCATCGCGAGCTGGTGGACCTGGTGGACTGGAGCGCCACCGGGAGTGGCGAGGCGACGCTCGTGGTGACGGCCTCGGGAGGCGTGGCGGTGGGCGATTTGCTGCGCGTCGGGTTCGATGGCACCGCGTGCGCGCTGCTGGTGCCCGTGGAGTCGGTGGAGGCCGTGGGCCAGGAGGCGACCGCGTCCTTCTCCGGACCCGCGCCCCGACGTGTGACGGTGCGCTTGCGCACGACGAAGGCCCGGTGGCTGGAGTCGAGCGTGGCGCCGACCACTTTGCCCACCGTGTCGTGGTCCCGAGGAGAGGGGGACGTCGTGTCGCTCGGGGCCACGGCACTGGTGGACTTGGGGCCGGGCGAGGCGCCTCGTGTCCTCACGCTCACGTTGAGCGTGACGCCGGAAGCAGCCCCTCCTCCGGGCTCGGTGCTGCGATTGGTGGAGGCGTCCCTCGGTGAGCACTGGCTCCTGGTGGAGTCCGTCGTCCTGGGCCAGGTGGGCGCGGGCTCGGTGCAGGTCTCCGGTGTCGCCTCGCGAGTGCGGACGTCCACACCCGGGGCCGTGAGCTCCGCGCCGGCCTGGTGTGAGCGACTGACACTGGGCCTGTGGACGCGGCGGAGCGCGGAGCAGCCCGCGCAGTTGGAGCGGCTCGGCTTCTGCCCCAGTCATCCGCGCCACTGGGCCGCGCTGCCCACGGACACCGAGCGGGCCCGGTTCGAGGACGCGGAGACGCTTCCCTCGCGGCTTCCCGAAGAGCGGCTGCCGAGCGACTGGCGCCAGGGCATCCCGAGCAGCCGCTTCCCGCTCGCGGGCCCCGGGGCGCAGGGCGAGGCGTTCTCCATTCCGCTTGGCCTGTCGGACTCGCCCACTTTCTACGTGGGCTGCACGCCGCCCGCGGGGGACTCGCTGACGAGAGACGGGCTCGCGGCCTTCGACGCGGACCTCTTCCTGGATGCGGACCTGAAGTCCCTGAGCATCGAGGCCCTTCCGGCGCAGGCGGACTTCCTGCGCTACCAGAGCAGCCGCCCTCGCGCGCTCAAGGGCCTCCACGCCGTCATGGACCGGCTGGATGCGACGCTGGTGGCCGCGCCGGACGCCATCCATCGCGCCTGGGTGCGCACGGGCAGGCCGCCAGTTCCACCGCCCGCGCCGAATGAGCCGCTGCCCGAGCCGGACTGGGGCACGTTCCTCGACTGCGCCTACGAGCCGCCGCCCGCGCCCGCGCCGCTGGTCGCCTCACCTCCGGAGCCCACGTCCGGACAGCCCTTCACCCTGACCTGGGCGACGCTGCCGGGCACGGGAATCGAATACGTGCTGGAGGAGGCGCTGCGCCCGGACTTCAGCGACGCGGCCGTGCTGTATCGAGGGCCGCTCACCACGCGCACGCTGTACGGACGCACGCCGGGCACTCGCTACCACCGCGTCCGCGCGGAGCGTGCCGGCATCATCGGGCCCTGGACTCCTGGCGTGGCCGTCAGCGTGTCGCCGCCCGCTCGGTGGCAGGTGCTGCCTGCGTCGTCCTACGACGTGGGGCCCCTGTTCGCGGTGCAGCGTTCGCTCGTGCGCATGGCGCGTGCTCGCGGGGACCTGCTGGCCGTGCTGTCCCTTCCCGAGCACTACCGCGAGGAAGACGCGCTCGCGCATGCCAGCGCCCTGCAGTCGCCCCTGGGCTCGGAGGAGGATGGAGTTGCGCCGCTCGGCTTCGCGGAGGACGCGGCGCTGTCGCATGGCGCGCTCTACCATCCGTGGACCTTCGTCTCCGAGGAGAACAAGCCCGCGGAGCCTCGGCGCATGCCTCCGGATGGCACCGCGTGCGGCGTGCTCGCACGGCGCGCACTGGAGCGCGGGGCCTGGGTGGCTCCGGCCAACGAGCCTTGGACTGGCGTGGTGGCGCTGAGCCCCGCCATGGGCCGCGAGTGGTGGCTGGACTTGCAGGAGGCGCAGATCAACGTGGTGCGCCAGGAGCCGCGCGCCTTCCTCACCCTGTCCGCCGACACCCTGGCCACGGACCCGGACCTGCGTCCCATCCACGTCCGCAGGCTGCTGTCACTGCTGCGACGCGCGGCGCTGCGCCTGGGTGCCACGTATGTCTTCGAGCCCAATGACGCCAGCTTCCGTCGCCGGGTGCAGCGCGACTTCGAATCGCTGCTGGGAGACCTCTTCGTCCGGGGAGCCTTCGCCGGCAAGACACGCGACGGCGCATTCCAGGTCGTGGCCGGCGCCGAGCTGAACACGCCCTCCCTCGTCGAGCAGGGGCGTTTCTACGTGGACCTGCGCGTGGCGCCCTCTCAACCCCTCACCTTCCTCAACGTGCGGCTCGTCCAGAGCGGCGACCGCGGGCTCGTCACGGAGGCGCGTTAGCTCATGGCCACGACCGAGGACGAGACGGTCATCGACCCCTTCATCGCCTTCGCCTTCGCGGTGGAGATCTCCATCCCGGACGTCACGCCCAAGGCGTGCTTCGCCGCGTTCTCCGAGTGCGACGGCCTGGAGATGACCATGGACGTGAAGACGATTCGCGAGGGCGGCAACAACGGTCGGCAGATTCGCCTCACCGGCGCGTACAACTTCGGTCAGCTCACGCTCAAGCGCGGGATGACGGCCAATGACGACTTGTGGCGGTGGTTCGAAATCCTGAGGACCCGTCCCCGGCTGCGCGCCAGCGCGGAGGTCGTGATGTTCGGCCCCGCGCTGGAGCGCAAGGAGCGCGCGCGCTTCATCCTGTCGCGCTGCCTGCCCGTGAAGCTCAAGGCGCCTCCGCTCAACGCGAAGGACGGCATGGTCGCCATCGAGGAGCTCCAAATCGCCTACGAGTCCCTCACCCGCAAGGCCGGAGGCGCCTGAGCCATGTCCGACGACGCCACGCCGCTCGCGAAGGCGAAGCTCCTCCAGCTCGACTCCAACTTCGAGCACCCGATTGACGAGCAGACCACGTCCACCGTGGTGCAGTTCAACCCGGAGACGCTCAAGGTCGCCTACGCCAACCAGGTGCAGCAGCCCTCCGGTGGCGGAGACCAGCGCGGCACGCCCGCGCAGCAGTTCGTCGGCGCCGGCACCACCAAGCTGAGCGTGCAGCTCTGGTTCGACGTGACGGGGCAGCCGGAGGGCGCATCCGACGCGGTGGAGGACGTGCGCAAGCTCACCGCGAAGGTGGCCTTCTTCATCACTCCGAAGAAGGAGGGCGACAAGTTCGTCCCGCCCGCAGTGCGCTTCCTGTGGGGCAGCTTCCAGTTCGACGGAATCATGGAGTCGATGGAGGAGTCGCTGGAGCTGTTCTCCGCCGAGGGCCTCCCCCTGCGCGCCAGCGTCAGCTTCAGCCTGGCACAGCAGAAGATCACCGCCTTCGTCTTCGCGCCCACGCAGCCTCCCGCGGGCACCAGTCCGAATCCCAGCGGCAAGGGAGCGGGTGAGGCGCCCATGAAGTCCGCGCCGGAGGGCTCGACGGTGCAGGGGCTCGCGTCGAACGAGGGCAAGGGCGCGAGCTGGCAGGGCATCGCCTCCGCCAACGGAATCGAGAACCCGAGGCGACTGGCCCCGGGACAGCTCATCGACTTGCAGGCAGGCGTCAACATCGGCGTACGGCGGTAGCGGGGGGCGTGCATGGCCGTGGTCATCAACGAGATGGAAGTAGTGAGCGCGCCTCCGACGGCGCCCACGTCGTCAGGGGGCGGCTCCGGGGGCTCGGCGGAAGGCGCTGCGTCCTCCGTGCAGAAGACGCACGAGCACGAGCGCGCCCAGGTCCTCCACCGCGAGCGACATGCTCGCGTGCGCGCGCACTGAGCCGGAGAGAGCGCCATGGCCGACGGAACGGGCAATGACTCCAAGCTTCGCGCCTCCCGCCCCACGCTACGGGTGGACGGTCGCGAGCACCCCACGCTCGCCAGCGGGCTGCTGGAGCTGTGCATCGTCGAGACGGCGCAAGGGCTGTACCGATGCGAGGCCACGTTCGGCAACTGGGGCCCGAAGGATGGCGAGACGGGGTTCCTCTACTTCGACCGCTCGGTGCTCGACTTCGGCAAGCCCTTCGAGGTGCGGCTGGGCAAGCAAGACGTCCTCTTCGAGGGGCGAATCACAGGCCTGGAGGCCGGCTTCCCGGAGAGCGCCTCCCCCACCCTCACGGTGCTGGCCGAGGACCGGCTTCAAGACTTGCGGATGACGCGGCGGACGACGACGTACGAGAACGCGAGCGACGAAGACGTCCTTCGCCAGCTCGCGGGCAAACATGGCCTGACGGCGGACGTGGCGGTCCCCGGCCCCAAGCACGCGGTACTGGCCCAGGTGAACCAGAGCGACCTCGCCTTCCTGCGCGAGCGCTGCCGCGCGGTGGACGCGGAGCTGTGGGTGGAGGGCAAGTCGCTGAAGGCGAAGGCTCGAGGCAGTCGCTCCACCGGGACGCCGCTGAAGCTGGGACGCGGCAACGAGCTGATGTCCTTCACGGTGCTGGCGGACCTGGCGGGCCAGCGCTCCTCGGTGACGGTGGGCGGGTGGAATGTGACGGAGAAGGACGCGATTGCCTGCGAGGCGGGCCCGTCCGTGCTGGGCGCGGAGCTGGAGAAGGACGAGAGCGGCGCGAGCCTGCTGGCCTCGAAGCTGGCCGAGCGCAAGGAGGCCGTGGTGCACGCGGCGCCCCTGAGTGTCCCGGAGGCCCAGGCGCGCGCGGACGCGCACTTCCGGCAGCAGGCGCGGCGCTTCGTGGTGGGACGTGGCACCGCGCAGACGGACGCGAAGCTGCGCGTGGGGGCGCGCGTGGAGCTGACGGGGCTGGGGCCGCTGTTCAGCGGCAAGTACCACCTGGCCGAGGTGAAGCACCTGTTCGACGGCGCGCGCGGCCTTCGCACGGAGCTGGTGGCGGAGCGCGCTGGACTGGGGAAGGCGTCATGAGCGCGGACGCGGCGTGGGAGCAGGTGCTGGACGAGCGCGTCGCGGACGGCCTGGGTGGCCGCTTCTACGGCCTGTACCCGGCGCGCGTCACGGACCTGAAGGACCCCGACAACCAGGGGCGGGTGAAGGTGCTGCTGCCCTGGGCCACCGACGCGGCGGGCGGCGGACGCTATGAGGCGTGGGCTCGGCTGGCCACGCTGATGGGCGGCAACAACCGCGGCTCCTGGTTCGTGCCCGACGTGGATGACGAGGTGCTGGTGGGCTTCGAGGCGGGCGACGCACGGCGGCCCTATGTGGTGGGCGCGCTGTGGAACGGGAAGGACAAGCCGCCGGAGTCGATGGACGGAGGGGGCCGCAACGCGAAGAAGGTGCTGCGCTCTCGCAACGGCATCGTCATCACGCTCGACGACACGGACGGCCAGGAGACGCTCACGCTGGAGACGCCCGCTGGCCAGACGGTGACGCTCAAGGACGGGCCTGGCTCCATCGAGGCGAAGGACAGCAACGGCAACTCGCTGAAGATGGAGTCGAGCGGCATCACCGTGAATGCGGCGGCCAAGGTCACCATCAACGCGAGCACGGCGGAGATTTCGGCCGGGATGCTCACCGTCAACGCGGGCATGTCCAAGTTCAGCGGCGTGGTGCAGGCGGACACGGTCATCACCAACAGCGTCGTCAGCGCGTCGTACACGCCGGGCGCGGGGAACGTGTGGTGATGGCGACGACGCTTCCACATCCGGTGCAGTGGGTGACGGCCTCGCCGCTGTGGGGCCCCGCGCCCGACAAGCTGGCTCGACTCCAGGCGCCGGGCATCCTCCAGTTCGACTCGGACCGCTTCATGGAGGAGCTGGCGGAGCGACTCCAGTCCCCCGAACGGCCCGACCTGACGGACCTCCTGGTGACGCGCTTCAAGAGCTACCGCGAGCGCATTCCCGGCGAGCCGCCGGACGACGAAATCAACACCCCGCCCAAGCTCTACCAGCCGGCCCACGGCCGCTTCTACCTGGTCGCCACCAGCCTCGTGTGTCGCCTGCCGGGCCTGCCCGACCATGTCGTGGACACGGCGCGCGGGGAGAAGGCCGCGTTCGTCCTGCGTCGCTCGATGGGTGGCGGCAAGGAAGGCGCGTGGGTGCCGGCCGCTCCGGGCAACCCCGCCGACAAGCGGCGCATCTGGAAGGAGCTGAGCACGGCGGAGACGGGCGCGCTGGCGAAGGGCGAGGAGCTGCTGCCCCTCTTCCCGATGAACTTCGCCTCCGAGGGGAAGCGACGCCGGATGCTCGTGGGCCTGGTTCCGACGTCCAGTCGCGACACCTTCGAGTCCGCGGCGGCCTTCCAGGACGACGACCCGAGCACGGGCCTGGACCCGGAGAAGATGCTCGCGGACGAGGCCGAGGGGAAGGTCACCGCGCCCTTCGAGCAGCTCCTCGCGTACACGAAGGCGACGAGCGAGGCGGTGGCCGTCCAGAAAGAGGTGACGCGCTTCCTGCTCGTGGACTTCGCCACCTTCCTGGAGGAGCGCATCCCCGCGCTGTGGACGCTGCTCGACAAGGCGTCACCGGGCCCCACGCCCGCGGCGGGCTCACCCCTGCGCACGCTGTTCCTGTTGCTGACGGGCAACCACCGCGTGGAGGGCAGCGCCGGGGATACGTGGCAGCAGGCGCTGCGCAAGGCGATGCAGCAGCGCACGGCCATCCTCAATGGCGGCACGGGCGGGCTCGACTACAACCTGCGGCTGTGCACCGAGGTGACGGTGGCGGCGCTGCGCTCGTCCCTGGGCGCGGCGGTGGTGGCGGGGATGTACTCGCTGCCCTCGGAGCCGGAGCCGGTGTCCAAGCTGGAGGAGCCGGGCAAGGCGCTCTACGTGATGCGCTGCGTGTATCTGAAGCCCGCGTGCGGCGCGCTGTGCCCGCCCATCGTCAGCGCGCCATCGAAGGCTTTCACCCTGGCGCCGTTCTTTGATTCGGACGCACCCGCGCGTCCGGTGCGCATCGAGCTGCCGTTGGACACCAGCATTCGTGGGCTGCGCAAGTTCAAGAAGAACGTCGGCTTCACGCTGTCGAAGGGGCTCCGCAAGCAGATGTCTCGGGTGGCGGGGCTGGAGAAGACGATGAAGGGGGAGCTCGACGACGGGCTGAGCTTCGACCTGGGAGAGCTGTGCATGTTCTCCATCCCCATCATCACGCTCTGCGCGTTCATCGTGCTGATGATCTTCTTCAGCCTGCTCAACATCATCTTCTGGTGGATGCCCTTCCTGAAAATCTGTCTGCCCAAGCCCAGGGTGGGGTGAGTCCATGGACGCCGGAAAACTCATTGGACGCGGCCTCGGCTTCCCCCCACGCGTGGGTCCGGATGGGCGCATGCAGTGGTCCGAGGGCGAGCGCAACGTGCGTGAGACCATTCAAATCATCCTCGCCACCGAGCAGCGCGAGCGGCTGATGCTTCCGGAGTTCGGCGCGGGGCTCGGGCGCTTCCTGTTCGAGCCGAACACCGTCACGACGCGGCATCAAATCGGCGAGCGCATCAACCGGGCCCTGGCGCAGTGGGAGCCCCGCATCGCGGTGGAGTCGGTCAGCGTGGACGCGGACCCGCAGGACGCTCGGGCCGCCACGGCGACCATCACCTACAAGCTCGTGGCCACCGGCGCACGAGAGCGGCTCAACCTGAGCGTCACGCTCGCGGGGTAACGACATCGTGCCACTCACCCTCCCGCCCATCGATGACCGCAAGTACCAGCAGCTCCTCGACGAGGCGCTGGCGCGCATCCCCATCCACAACCCCGAGTGGACCAACTTCAACAAGTCCGACCCGGGCGTCACGCTACTGGAGCTCTTCGCCTTCCTGACGGAGAGCCTGCTCTACCGCGCCAACCAGATTCCGGAGCGCAACCGACTCAAGTTCCTCCAACTGCTCGGCGTGCCGCTGCTGCCCGCCGCGTCCGCGCGCGGTCTGGTCGCCTTCCGCAACGAGCGCGGCGGTCCTCCCCAGTCCCTCACGTTGACGGAGGGAGTGGAGGTCCGCGCGGGACAGGTGCCCTTCCGCACCGAGCGCGGACTGGACGTGCTGCCCGTGGAGGCCGCGTGCTTCTACAAGCGGAGCGTCGCGCCCGAGGAGCGCGTGAAGGAGTACTACCAGGAGCTGTACGCCTCCTTCACCGCCACCGCGCCGCCGCCCGCGCCGCTCAATGAGCTCCAGTTCTACGAGACGACGCCCTTCTCTCCGCGCGGCACGGAGCCGCTGGACCTCAACACCGAGACGCTGGACAAGGCGCTGTGGGTGGCGCTGCTCCTGCGGCCCGCGGACCGGAAGCTCCCGGATGCGCTGACGAGGGCTCGGGAGGAGCTGAAGGGCAAGGTGCTGACGGTGGGGCTCGCGCCCGCTGGCGGCGCGGAGGGACGGGACCTGGTCCCCAATGGACAGGCGCGGCCCGTGGGCTCGGCGGTGCTCCAGTTCCAGCTTCCCCGGCTGCCAGCGGACGGCAAGCTCCCGGAGGACCCGGCGCTGCGCAACGCGAGCTGGCGCACCCTGGTCACCTCGGAGATGCCCACGGAGCCGTCCGTGGTGGACGTCCTCCTGCCCTCCACGCTCGCCGAGTTGGAGCTGTGGACGAACCTGGACCCGCTGGAGGCGGGCACGCGCGACTTCCCTCCCTCGCTCGACGACGAGGACCTGGAGGCGCGCGTCATCACCTGGGTGCGCATCACCGCCTCCGCGCCGGTGACGACGAAGCTCCTGTGGGCCGGCATCAACGCCGCGCCCGTGTCCCAACGTGAGCGCGTGACGAGCGAGCTGCTGCCCACGGGCTCGGGGGAGCCGGACCAGGCGCTGAAGCTGTCGCGCGCGCCGGTGCTGCCGGGCTCGGTGCGGCTGAGCGTCACGGTGAATGGCGTCACCGAGACGTGGGAGGAGATTGACGACCTGACGAGCGCGGGCCCCGAGGTGTCGGTGCCGGACCCGCGCCTGCCGCCCGGTTCGCCGCGTCCGGCGCAGACGCGCGTGAAGGTGTTCCGCCTGGACGCCGAGGCGGGCGAGCTGCGCTTCGGTGACGGTGCCCACGGTGCGCGGCCTCCGCTCGGCGCCACGCTGCGCGCCGACTATGACCACGGCGTGGGTCGCGCCGGCAATGTGGCCACGGGCACGGTGGCGAGCGGGCCCGCGCTTCCTCCTGGGATCCAGGTGGCGAACCCGCTGCCTACGTGGGGCGGCTCCGACGCGGAGGGCGTGCGCGAGGGAGAGCGGCACATCTCGCGCTTCCTCCAGCACCGCGACAGGCTGGTGACGGCGCAGGACTTCGAGGCGGTGACGCTGCGCACGCCCGGCGTGGCGGTGGGCCGCGTGGATGTGCTGCCCGCGTTCCATCCCGCCCTCTCGCCCAATGAGCCGGGTGACGCTCCCGGCGCGGTGACGGTGCTGGCCATTCCCCGCTCGGAGCCCGACGCGCGCGAGGTGGAGGGACCGGACACCTTCCTGGATGCGATTGCCTGCTGGCTGGCGCCGCGCCGACTGGTGACGACCGAGGTCTTCGTGCGCCGTCCCCAGTATCGACCCATCTGGGTGACGGTGGGGCTGGAGGTGGTGGCGGGCGTGTCCCAGGCCCAGGTGCGCGAGGCGGTGAAGGCCGCCCTCACCGAGTTCCTGTCACCCCTGCCTCCCGAGGACGCGGAGCTGCTGGAGCAGACGGTGTCGCTGGCGGGAGCGCATCCGGCCACCGTGGCGCGACGTGGCTGGCCGCTGCGCAAGGCGGTGGTGTCGCTGGAGCTGGCGGCGGTGGCCAGTCGCGTGGCGGGCGTGGCGCTGGTGCGCGGCGTGCGGCTGGGCCTGGCCACGGGCACCCAGCAGGACCAGATACCGATGACGGGGCTCCAGCTCCCTCGGCTGGCCGGGCTCTCCGTCGCCGTGGGTGACGCGCCCTCGCTCGACGACCTGCGCGGCACGTCCGTCACGACGACGCAGCGGCCGTTCGTCTCCGTGCCCATCGTCCCCGAGGAGTGCCGATAGATGGATGCCAACGGCGCTCGCTTTCATCTGCTGCTCGGTCGCGACGACTGGGGCCGCTGCACCTCGAAGGGCCGACTGCTCTCCGAGGCATGGAGCGAGGCGTCCGGCGCGGACGTGGCGTGGGACTCCACACGCGCGGAGGTCTCCCTGCGCGCGGAGCTGTTCCGCTTCATCGCCGCGCCTCGCGATGTGCCTCCTGTGCTGGAGGACCGACGCGGCGCCGCGAAGGACCGCTACGGCAACGTCTACTGGGCGGCTCGCGACGGACGCACGCTGAAGGTCCTCTCCAGCGGCTCACGGCAGACGAGTGACTTCTGGCCTGTCACGCCCGAGGCCCCACCTGTTTCAGGCACGGGTGGCTTCGGTCCGCTCGTTCCGCCCACGCCTCCCACGCCCGAGCTGCTCGCGGGCATGGCCATCAGCGGGCATCACTACCTGGTGGCAGGTACGGTCGCTCCCGCTGGGCTGCTCGTGTTCGACCTGCACTCGGGCGGCCCCCCGGTGCGACACGTGTGGCCCATGGGAGTGCCCTTCGCGCCGTGGGACATGGCGGCCACTCCGGATGGCGGCGTGGTGGTGCTGGACCGTCAGCACCGTCGCCTGTGGCGCCTGGACGCGGGCTTTCGCGTGGTGCGCACGGGAGTGGATGACGTGCTCTCCGCGTCGCGCGTGGAGTCCTTCCAGCCGCTGGCCGGAGGGCCGACGCGTACGATTCCGGCCGTCACCTTCCCTCGCCCGGTGACATTGGATTCGTCGACGCCCGTCGCGGCGCAGGACCCCATCTCCGTGGAAGTGCTGCCGGACGGCCGCGTGCTGGTGCTGGACCGAGGCACCAACGACAGCCGACTGCTCGTGTACCGCGATGGCGTGCTCGAGGGCGCCCCGGTGCCGCTGGAGGTGGACGGCCTGCTCGGGGACACCAGCCCCTCGTCGTCGTATGTCCTGGTGGCGCACGACATGGCGCTGCTTCCCGCCGAGTCCGACGGCTCCGTGGGGCGCGTCGTCGTCGTGGGTCGGGATGGCAACCAGGCCTTCGCCTTCGAGCTGCTCGCCACCGAAGCAGGCCCGCTCGTCGCGGTGGCCCAGCCGGAGTACCTGCCGCTGCGTCTCTTCGGGGGCAAGGCGCTCATCGCCTCGGACGGCCAGGCCCTCTACGACTTCGCCGACACGTTCATCCCGCTCGTCGCGCAGCGTCGCCCGCGCTACGTGGCCGAGGGCACGCTGCGCACGCCCGTGCTCGATGGACGCACGCCCGACTGTGTCTGGCATCGGCTGCTGCTGGATGCGTCCCTCCCGCCCGGAGCGCGCCTCGTGGTGCGCAGCCGCGCCGCGAACGAGCGCTCGGACCTGGAGGCGCTGCCCTTCAGCGAGGAGCCCACGCTCCACAAGCGCGGAGATGGCTCCGAGCTCCCCTTCACCACGACGGCGAAGGGCGAGCACCGAGGCACCTTCGAGGTGCTCTTCCAGCGCGCCAAGGGCCGCTATGCGCAGGTGGAATTGACGCTCCTGGGTGGCGGCGCCGCGACGCCACGCGTCCATGCGATGCGGGCGTGGTACCCGCGCTTCTCCTACGCGGAGCAATACCTCCCCGGCCTGTACCGACAGGACCCGGAGTCGGCCAGCTTCCTGGACCGCTTCCTCGCGAACCCCGAGGGCCTGCTCACGCCGCTGGAAGACCGCATCGCCGCCGCCCAGGTCCTCTTCGACGCGAGGAGCGCACCACCCGAGGCGCTCGAGTGGCTGGCCTCCTGGTTCGGCGTGGCGCTGGACCCCGCCTGGGACGAGACGCGTCGCCGCCTCTTCCTGCGCCACACGCTGGACTTCTTCCAGTGGCGAGGCACCCCGCGCGGCCTGCGCATGGCCCTGCGCGTGGCCCTGGACGACTGCCCCGACGACTCCATCTTCACCGACGACACCGAGCCGACGCGCGCCCGCTACCGCATCGTCGAGCGCTTCCGCTCCGCGCGCACGCCGTTCCTCTTCGCGACGGACGCCTCCGAGACGGGAGGCATCCGCATCCAGCCCGCCGCCACGTCGCGCCGCTGGGAGCCGTCGCAGGGAATCGCGCGACTGCTGGAGCGCTATCAAGCCACCCTGGTGGACGCGGGCGTGACGGCACCGGTCGACGCGCTCCCCTTGCGCGAGCCCACGCAGGAAGCCATCGCCACGGTGTGGCGAGCGTTCATGCAAGAGGCGCTGGGCTTCATTCCGGCCGCCACGGTTGCGAGCGCGCCGCGCTGGCTCGACTTCCTCACGCGCCGCTACCGCACGGTGCAGGCGCTCAACGCGGCGCACGGCACGACGCTGACGGACTTCACGCAGGCCACGTTGCCAGTGACGCTGCCCGGGGACGGTCCGGCGCAGTCGGACTGGTACCACTTCGAGACGGTGGTGTTGCCCGTGCGCGCGGCGGCCCACCGCTTCACGGTGGTGCTGCCCGTGCCGCGAGGCAGCGCGGCGCAGGAGCAGCGCGCGCGACAAGAGCAGGCGATGCGGGTGGTGGCGGTGGAGAAGCCGGCCCACACCGTGTTCGACGTGAAGTTCTACTGGGACATGTTCCGCGTCGGCGAAGCCCGCCTGGGCGTGGACACCCTGGTCGACCTGGGCAGCCGTGCCCCCGAGCTGATGCCCGCCATGCGGCTCGGACGCGAATACCTGGCGGAAAGCCATCTGGCCCCGAGACCACCCCAAGACGCCGCGGACCGGCGAATCCTGGGGAGGGACTTGCTCGGGCGCCGTGAGACCCACGGGAGCGACATCCAATGAGCACCTTCACTTCCACGTCAGTACAGCGCGCGCCGGCCGACCCGACCAAACACGTCAACTACGTGCTCGGCATGGTGCTGGGCGTGGACGACTTCACCCAGGAGTTCGCCTACCTCTCCGAGAGGGACAGGTGGCTCGCGAGAGACTTGCTCGGCTACGGCACCGCCTGGGGCCTCTCCGTCAGTCATGGCGCTGGCGCACGGGGCCCGGAGGTGCGCGTCACTCCCGGCGCGGCGCTGACACCGCGAGGACAGTGGGTCCGCGTGACACCCACGCAGTGCGCGGCGCTCAACGACTGGCTCCTCGCGCGCGGCACCGAGGTGGACGCGTACCTGCGCGCGGGCAACCGGCTGACGGTGCACGTGGTGCTGCGCCACCGCGACTGCCTCACGGACCCGGTGCCCGTGCCGGGTGAGCCGTGCCGCACCGAGGACGACACCACCGCCCCGTCGCGCGTGACGGATGACTTCCACCTGGAGCTGGCGCTTCGGCCGCCCCCGCCTCCGCTGGAGGAGAACGCGGTGCGCGACTTCGCGCGCTGGCTGCGGCGCAACATGAACGTCGTCGCCTCCTCGCCCACGCCCACCACGCTGGAGCAGTTCATCACGCTGCTGCGAAACTCCGTCGTCCCCTCCTCGCCGGTGTCACCGGTGGACGACTACGTGCTGGACGACCTGCCCGGCGGGCCGGTGCCGGTGCTGGAGACGGACGTGGAGTCCTTCCTGCGCGAGGCTTCGCGGGTGTGGGTGACGGAGCTGCGGCCCCTCTGGCGGACGAACTGGCTGGGCGAGGCCCAGGGCTGCACCCAGCCGGTGTCTCCCGCGCCGGAGTCGGAGGCGGACGGCGTCCTCCTGGCGGCGGTGGACCTGCCGCTGGTGCGCGAGCTGGGCACCGGCCCCTGGAAGGTGGACGCGGCGGGCACGAAGTCGGTGGACGAGGCGCAGCGGCCCTTCCTGCTGCACCAGCGCATGCTCCAGGAGTGGCTGCTGGCGGGGCTCGCCCGTGATGCCTCGGCGGTGCACCGTCCGGATGACCTGCCGCCCTACTCCATCGTCGCGTCGGGGATGATTCCCATCGACGAGACCTCCACTGACGTCGGCTACAACGGCTTGAAGGTGACGAAGGTGGACGTGGGGCTCGTGACGGTGAGCTTCACCGGCTACTCGCATCAGCCGGACCAGTGGCGCTACGTGCTCAAGACGACGCTCGTGGAGCCGCAGAACGGCCTGGTGACGCAGCCCTCCATCACCTTCGTGCGCGCGGACACGGACGGCCTGCTGCTGAAGGTGCGCGACAAGGACGCGCTGCTCCCCATCCTCACCCTCCGCAAGCTGGGCCTCATCGTGGAGGTGAGCCAGTACGCCGTCGCCTCGAAGAAGAAGTCAGTCGGTGGCTCGACGAAGCCGAGCCCTCGCACGGAAAGCCTGAGGTAGGCCATGCGCATCGACCTGGACACCGCGTTCCTCGAGGACGGCATCCGCTCGACGAACTTCTTCAACGGCCGGCTGCTGTCGGCCGAGGACCTGAGTCAGGAGCAGACCGCCCACGAGGCGGCGCTGGGACGACACGTGCGTGCCATGGGCGAAGGTGTCGCCCACGGGCTCGCGGTGTCCATCTCACCGGGAACCACCGTGTCCTCACCGCTCGTCACCGTGACGGCGGGACTGGCGCTCAGTCGCGCGGGCCACGCGCTCGAACTCCTCCAGCCGGTGGACGTGTCCCTGGTGCGAGGCCCCTCCAACAGCGGCAGCGGCGCGACGGCCACCGCCACGGGCGGCTTCGAGACCTGCTCGCCGGGCAGCAGCGACTACGTGTCCGGCACGGGCGTGTACCTGCTGGTCCTCTCGCCCGCATCCGGCAGAGAGGGACGCGCGCCTGTCAGTGGCCTGGGTGGAAACCCCTCCTCCGGCTGCGAGGCGAAGCGGCGGGTGGAGGGCGTGCGCTTCCGGCTGCTGGACTTGAAGCTGACGGCGGCCCAGCTCTCCGACGAAGCGCACCTGCGCAGCCGGGTGGCGCACCTGTGCCTGGGCACGTCGGACGCGGCGAGCCGCGCGTGGATGGTGAATCCCTTCGGGCCGGCGAATCCGCCCTATGGCCTCATCGACAAGCTGCGGCCCACGGCGCTGACGTCGTGTGACGTGCCGCTGGCGGTGGTGCACTGGAAGGCGGGCGTGGGCCTGCGGTGGGTGGACGCCTGGGCCGCGCGACGCCGGCCCGCGCGCGTGGCCACCCCGGAGCGCTGGGGCCTGGGCCTGGACGACCGCCGCGCCACCGAAGGTGAGGCGAGCTTCCTCCAGTTCCAGGAGCATCTGGACACGCTGCGCACCGGGACTCCGGAGACGGTGCGCGCGCTGGACCACTTCGTGGCGCTGCCCGCGGTGGGCCTGCTGCCGCTGGAGGGCATGACGGGCGCGCGGGGCTTCACGTACACGAAGTTCTTCGACGGGCTCACCTATCCGCCCGAGGCGCCGGTGCACGCGGAGGGCTCGCGGCTGCAGGCCCTCTTGAGGATGTCGCTGGCGTACCCGCCGGTGGACCTGGTTCGCAAGGAGCCCTTCCTGTGGCTGTACCTGGTCCACGAGAACCAGCTCGCGCAGAGCGACGCGAGCGCTCCTCGGCCCCAGCCCTATCTCGTCTTCGCCAGTGGCTACCTGCCCTACCTGGGCGACGCGCGGTCCGACGCCGCGCACTGGCACTTCGGCAACTACGCGCTGCCCCGCTGACCTTTCCACCTTCCATCTCTCGCAGGCCGCGAGGAGACCCCGATGGCCGACCCACTCAACCTCGTCAAGCCCGGCGACCTCATCAGCGCCGAGCTCATCAATGCGATCATCCAGCTGCTCAATGCGCTGGCCACCTCGTCGGGCGGCCCCAACGTGGTGCCCAACCTGTTCAGCCGAACGGTGCTCGACGTGAAGGCGCTGATCGCGCAGTCCGGCGGCAACCTCCAGCTCGCCCTGTCCATGGATGCATCCGGGCTGGTGGTGAACCTCAATGACCCGAAGAACAACGCGCGGCCGGTCATCGGGCAGATTCCCACGCCGGGCACCCGAGTGCAGGACGGCACGGGCATCCACCTGCTGGTGGCGACCCAGGCTGGCTCCACGCCCACGCCTCCGGCGAAGCCCACCGTCAGCGGCTTCTCTCCGCTGACGCCGAACATCGGCACGGAGGTGCAGATCATCGGCGAGAACTTCGACGCGGTGCGCGGCAACAACACGGTGACGTTCGACGGGACGGTGGCCGCGCCGCCCTCGAACGCGAGCACGCGCTACTCGCTGTTCGTCGTCGTGCCCTCCGTCGCCAACCCGCCCGCCGCGGGCCAGCAGAAGACAGTGACGGTGGTGGTGACCAACCCCGCGGGCGCCACGTCCTCGCAGCTCATCATCCTGGGGCCCACTGGCACGCCGCTGCCCGCAATCACTCCCTTCAGCATCGCCAACGCTCCGCTGGGCGGCGAGCTCATCATCAACGGCCAGAACTTCGGCACCACGCTGACCAACATCCGCGTGTTCTTCGACGACCAGCCCCGGGATGGCACCTCGGGGACGCCCATTGGCGTGCAGCCGCTGGGCACGTCCTCACTGCCGAGCCGGCTCGTCGTCACCATCCCCTCGTCCCTGACGGGCATCAACCTCTCCGGGGACAGCAAGATCATCAACATCAAGGTGCGCGTGGGGACGGCCATGTCTCCCACGCAGGCACTCGAAATCTACAAGCCCTGAGGTCCACACATGCCAAGACATTCCAAGAGGCTTTCCTGGCTCGCGCTCCCCTTCCTGCTGGGGGCGACAGGCTCGCTGGCGGCGACGCATGAGCTCGCCATCTCCGCGCCCGCGACGACCATTCCCATCACCCGCGTGAAGGTGATGCTCGAGTCGACCACGCCGATTCAAAACGGCGCGACGCTGAACTTCGAGACGCCCATGGGCAACACCGACGTGGTGGTGGGCGGCGGGCCCGTCAACCTGGCCAACGGCGACAACGTGTTCATCGTCGGGGCCGGCACCAACGCCATCATCATCGACTACAAGCGGCGGGACGTCCTGGCCGCCGTGGACAACCTCTGCGGCATCAAGCCCGCCCAGGACGGCTCCGGGACGATTCGCTTCACGCCGGACGCCACGAACTTCAACAACCTCACGGGCTATCGCACGACGACGTTCGCCGCGCCGTCGGTGGACCAGTGCACCTGCTCCTCGCGACGGGTGAAGGGACTGACGAACTGGACCCTGCCGCCTCCGGGCGTGAATCGGGGCCGCATCCCCATGGACGTGGCGCTGGTGCTGGACCGCTCCGGCAGCATGGATTCGGCGACGCCCGGTGACTCGATGAACGTGCAGAAGTGGCTCGCGCTGCAGAGCGCCGCCGAGCAGTTCATCCACTTCTGGGAGGTGGAGGGGTTGGACCCGCTGAACGAGACGGGCGGCTCGGGGCTGGGCAGGGACCGGCTGGCGCTCGTCTACTTCGAGAGCGACTCCGAGCCGACGAAATTCAACGGAAAGCTGTTCGTCGAGCGCGCTCCGGCGCTGATGGATGGCGGGCACCCATGGGAGCAGGCCGTCAGCCATGTGAACGCGAACATCACCGCGGGCACCACGGCGATGGGCGGCGGCATCCGGGATGCGCTCGCCGCGTGGCAGGAGGACAAGGTCAATGACCTGACGCTCGTGGTGATGACGGACGGCATGCAGAACGTCAACCCGATGGTGAAGGACGGCACGGGCCCGGACATCGGCTTCAAGGTGCTGGAAGTCACTCCCGGCACGACGGAGCGCCTCACCAACCACTGCGTCCCCATGCTGACGGTGGCGGTGGCCAGCGGCGCCGTCCCGTACGCGGACCTGATGAACGCCGTGTCCCAGCAGACTGCCGGACAGAACCACCTGACGACGAGCAGCGGCACCACCACGGCCTTCGCGCAGCAGTTGGTCGCGGCGCTCAAGGGCAACACGCTGGCCACGCTGCTGCAGAGCTCCACCACCCTGCCCTCGGGCACCAACACCGCGAGCCGCACCGTCGACGTGGATGGCACGGTGCAGAGCCTCTACGTCAACCTGGGCTGGTTCACCACGAGCCCGCGCGGGCAGCCCGTGACGCTCAAGGTGACCGCGCCGGATGGCAGCAACCCGAAGCCCGTGGCGGTGAAGACGGGCCGCAGCCACGTCCTGAACCGCTATGACTTCCCCAAGGCGGGTCCGGTCGGCAAGTGGCAGCTCACGGTGAGCCGCATCCCCGGGACGGCGAGCCCCGCCATTCCGTACCAGCTCTCCGCGTATGTGCAGGAGAAGAGCCTCGACTTCCAGCTCTCGCTGGACAAGGTGCGGCACTCGGCCGGCCTGCCGCTCGAGGTCGTCGCGCAGGTGTCGTTCGACGGCAAGCCGCTGGAGAAGCTCAACAACGGCGAGCTGACCGTCATGGTGGAGACCCCGAACGGGGCGCTGGGCACGCTGATGCATGAGACGCGCGCCGAAGGCCGGGGCGAGCAGGGTCCGGATCCGGTGTCGCCGTACCAGGGCAAGCTGGACACGCTGATGAAGGACCCCGAGTTCCTGAAGAAGATGGGGACCACCGTCGGCAAGGACGAGCTGGCGCTGAAGGAGACCGCGCCCGGCATCTACAAGCTGGGGTTCAAGAACACGCAGACGCCTGGCACGTACCGCTTCCACTTCCAGCTCTTGATGAAGGGCCCCAGGGGCGAGCCGCTGCGGCGCACGGAGGTCCTGGAGACACAGGTGGATGTGCTGCCCTTCGGCCCGAATACCGAGGTCAAGGTGACGAAGGTCGACACCGGCAGCTACGTGCTGGTGCTGACTCCGCGCGACGAGCTGGGGAACTACGTGGGTCCGGGCTTCGAGGACCGCGTCGTCGTGCAGATCAACGGCAAGGGGAGGCAGGCTCCGGCCACGACGCCCAGAATTGATGGCACCTACGAGGTCCGCCTGTTCGAGATTGATGACCGCACCGAAATCATCGTGCTCGTGAACGGCACGCCCGTGGCCAAGGGCCCGGTGACGGAGCTGGAGCCGGTGAAGCCGGTGCCTCCGGACAACGGCTCCGCGCGTGACGGCGGAACTGGCGGAGACGATGGCGGCTCGGGTCCTCCGGTGCCTCCCACGGAGGGCTGCCCCTGCAAGCACACGCGTCCGAGCGGCTCCACTGGCGTCCTGGGGCTCGTGGCCCTGGGGTTCCTCGCGAGCCGTCGCCGCAAGCACCACGACGCGGACTGAGGTCCGTCCGGTGTCCGGGAGCCCTCGTCACGGGGGCTCCCGGCTCTCTACCGAGCCGTCACGTTCCCATCACGTCGAACCCACGAGGACGTCGCGACGATGCATGAGCAGGCGGCACGAGGCAGGACGGTCATCCAGCGGCTGCGGCTGCGCGGGGCGGAGCTGGAGCCGCTCTCGGCGCGACTGCGGCTGGAAGCCGTGCTGGCTGGCGCCGACCTGCTTCCGCCGGGCCTGCCTCCCTCCGCCACGGTGTGCATCCGGCGGTTGATGGACCCGAAGCCCGGCGTGCTCTCCGTGAGCCAGCAGGCCCTGCGTCCGCCCGCGGCGTGGAACGAGGCGCTGTCCTCGGTGCTGCGAGAGCAGGTGGCCCGCGCCGCGAGGCCCGCGCGGGGTGTCGTACCGCCTGGCGCGGAGGCCGTGTTGTTCGCGGACCCCTCCGAGCTGCTGGCCTGTCTGGCGAGCGACGTGAGTCGTGGACTCGCGAACGCGCACTGGTGGTGGAGGGGCCTGTTCCCCAACGCGGACCTGGCCCGCACCGTCGTCACTGAATGGTTGCGCGCGCCCGAGTACGTCCCGAGCGCGCTGGAGGTCCTCACCCGGCAACGGGAGGCGCGTGCCGTGGTGTCGCTGTTCTCCGTTCCTGAGGCGCGTGAGCTGCTCATCCGGGTGGTGCGAGTGCATGGCCTGACCGCCACCGCGCTCGATGCGCCCGCACGCCATGCGAACGACGAGCAGCCCATGGTCCCTGTCGTGCCATCAGTCGCGGGAGAGGCGGGTGGAGCGTCCCACGCGGCAATGGCGCCATGGGAGCCCTGGGCTCCCGAAGTACGGAGCCTGAAGGACTCACGGGAACACGCGGCCCTGCTCGGAGTCGCGCTCACGCTGCGTCGCGCTCCAGTGGAGGCACGTCGCTCGGAGTTCCTCTCCGCCGTCGGCACCTGGCGAAACACGGAAGAGTCGCTGTCTTTCCCCTCCTCCGTGGCACCGCGCGCGGCTCGGCATGAGACCCCGACTGACGCTCTCGCGGTCAGCGCTCCTCCGAGGTTGCACACTGAATCGGCTCCTGACGACACGGCGTTCGCGGCCCCCGTCGAGGAACCCACGGCGCGGCCTCCATTCGAGACAGCTCCTTTCGCGGAGCACGTAGCGGGGCCCGCGATGACTCGGGCCGAAGCATCGACAGCGAGTGAAAGCGTCCTGGAGCGTTCGGACATCGATGGCGCGTCGCGGCCCATCGAGGTCTCGCCGAGCGCCGAGGCCCCGTTATCCCGCGAGGCCTCACCCGCCTCCGCCACTGAAGACCTTTCGCGGTCCCCCGTGCACACCACGACACCACCGACACCACTCCGAGAGCTCGAGCCACCCTCCGGACGCGCGTGGGGACTGCCCTTTTCCACCCGCCTCGGCGGCCTCTTCTATCTGGTCAACCTGGGCCTGTTCCTGGAGCTGTACGGCGACTTCTCGATGCCGGCGCATCCGAACCTGCCGCTGTCGCTGTGGGACTTCGTCACGCTCGTGGGCCGGCGCCTGTGCGTGGACCCACGTCCCTCGGACCCGGTGTGGAAGGTGCTGGCGCTGCTCGCCGGCCGGAAGCCTGGCGTCCTTCCCGGTCAGGGCTTCACACCTCCCGCGGCCTGGCGAATCCCACCCACCTGGCTGCGCACGTTCCGCGACACCCACTGGACGTGGAGCGTCGTCGAGGGACGGCTGCGCGTGCACCACGCGGCGGGTTTCCTCGTGCTCGACGTTCCCTGCGATGGACACGACGCGGAGGCGCTCATGGACAGCGAGCTCGCGCCCTACGCCTCCGTGGCTTCGTTCACGTTGTCCCCAGGTGACGAGACAGGTCCGCTCGACACCGAGCCCCTGGAGCGGTGGCTCGGGTGGTTCGTGCCGTTCTGTCGCGCTCGACTGTGCCGCGCGCTCGGGGTGTCGCCGGATGAGGCGTCAGCCCTGGACGCGACACTGCTCGCACACGACGCGAGGTTGCACGTGACGGAGGGGCATGTGGACGTGGTGCTGTTCCTGGCCCAGCTCCCGTTGGCGGTGCGCATCGCCGGCCTGGACCGCGACATCGGGTGGCTGCCCTCCGAGGGGCGACACCTCACCTTCCACTTCGAGTGAGCCCGAGGCGCGCCATGTCCATCTCCCAGCCTCCACCCACCGAGTCCGAAGCGCACGAGCACTTCAAGCTCTACTTCTTCGCCGCCGTGTCGCGCGTGCTCGCCCAGGGCGCGAGCCTGTGCGGTGGCGAGGACTCCCTGCTCGTGCGGTTCCCGTTCCTCGAAGCCTACCGGGCGGAGCTCACCGAGCTGGGCATCGACCCGCAGGAAGTGTCGACCGGAGCGGGCCCGTGGGCCGAGGCCATCTCCGCCTGGGAAGAGGACGTCACCGAGCACCTCCCCCTGCGCGCGCTGCGCCGGGCCGCGCTGCTGGACCATGACACGCTGACGCTCCTGCTCGCGGTGGGCATGGTGGAGGAAGATGCCCGCTTCGGCGCGCTGTTCGCGTCACTTCAGGGAACGCCCACGCTCCACCGTCCGACGCTCGGCCTGCTCAACGCGGGCTGGCGCGGAGACGAGGACCGGGGTGAGACGCGTGGACGGCTGCGTCGCCTGATGGAGCTGGGGCTCGTGGAGGTGACGGACCGAGAGGCCCCTCGCTCCGAGTGGGCACTCCATGTCCCCGGCGCGGTCTGGGATGCGCTGCGTGGCGAGGCTCCCGACAAGCCCACGCCGTGGCTGAAGCATCATCCCCTGGCGCGGCTGGAGCAGGACGAGCCGCTCATCATTCCAGAGTCACTCCGCGACGCGCTGGAGCGCCTCCCCACCCTGCTTGGCACCGACGAAGTGCGGGCGCTGGTGCTGCGCGGACCTCGTCACAATGGACGGCGCACGCTGCTGCGCGCGGTGGCGCGCTCACTCGGGCGAGGCGTGTTGGAGGTTGACGGACTCCAGAAGGTGGAGGACGCGCGCTGGCGCGTCGTGGGTCCGCTGGCCACGCTGCTGCACGCGATGCCCGTGGCGGTGACGGATCCGCCTCCGGGTGAAGCCGCGGAGATTCCCGCCCTGGAGGGACTCGACGGGCCGCTGGGCGTCGTGCTCGGCCGATTGGGTGGCGTCACGGGTGACGGCGTCGACCGCGCGCTCACGCTGGACGTGGCCATGCCGGGGCCCGATGAGCGCGCGCTGCATTGGGAGCGAGGACTCGGGGGCCGCGCATGTCCCGCCCTGGAGACGCTGAGCACGGGATTCCGCCTCACGCGAGGACATCTCCGACGCGCGGCCCGTCTGGCCCAGGCCCACGCGGCGCTCGCGGGCCGGGAGCACATCGAACCTCCCGACGTGCGCGAGGCCACGCGCGCGCTCAACCGGCAGGCCCTGGACACCCTCGCCGTGCGCGTGACGACTCCGGGTGACTGGAGCCAGCTCTCCGTCGCGAGCGAGACGCTGCGCGAGCTGCGTCTGTTGGAGACACGCTGCCGCTACCGGGAGCGCATGGGCACGGCGATGGGAGTCGCCCTGGCGCGACAGCTCACCGCGGGCGTGCGGGCGCTCTTCCAGGGTCCCAGCGGCACGGGCAAGACGCTGGCCGCGCGGCTCGTGTCGGCGGCGCTCGGGCTGGACGTGTACCGGGTGGAGCTGTCCTCGGTGGTGAACAAGTACATCGGCGAGACGGAGAAGAACCTCGCCCGCATCTTCGCGCTCGCCGAGGAACTGGACGTGGTGCTGCTCTTCGACGAGGGGGACGCCCTCTTCGCGCGGCGCACGGGCGTGGGCTCCTCCACGGACCGCTACGCCAATCTTGAGACGAACTATCTCCTCCAGCGCATCGAGTCCTATGAGGGCATCCTCATCGTCACCACCAACGCGTCCGACGCCATCGACACTGCCTTCCAGCGGCGGATGGACGTGGTGGTGGACTTCCGCTCGCCGGACGCCTCCGAGCGCTGGACGTTGTGGCAGCTCCACCTGCCGCCAGCACACACGGTGGACAGCCAGTTGCTTCGCGAAGTAGCCGCGCGCTGCCATCTCAGTGGCGGACAGATTCGCAACGCGGTGCTGCACGCGTCCCTGCTCGCGCTGGAGGAGCAGGCGCCGCTCGGCTCCGCGCACCTGGAGGCCGGGGTGACGCGCGAGTACCGCAAGGCCGGAGACGTCTGCCCCTTGCGCCGGGCCACCACGCAGTCCCTGCGAGGCTGAGAGAGAACACCCATGCCTCCCGCCCGCGCATCCGCCCGCCCCGCCTCCCGCGCACCCGCGCGAGGAGCGGCGCCCGCACGCGCCGGGGCCACGAGCGCGGCGGCACCGGGAGGCGCGGCCATCAAGGTCGGTGGCGACGCGGAGAAGGACCCGCGCTTCCGCAAGGTCATCGAGCAGCTCAAGAAGAGCTCCGACAAGACGAAGAAGCATCCCCCCGCGTCGCAGAAGGCCGCGGAGGCCCAGGCCGCCGCCGTGTCCCCGCCCACCGAGCAGCTCGCGGGCGCGAAGGGCAATCAAGTCGACGCCATGAAGGCGGCGGAAGCGCCCAAGACAGAGCCCAACGGTTTCCTCGCGATGTTGCGCGCGGAGATTGAAAAGGTGATGCCGAAGACGCTGGATGACGCCGACAGCTTCATGGAGGGCAACGAGACGGCGCAGGTGAAGGACAGCGTCGCCGGAGGCGTCAGCGAGACGAAGCAGGCGGCGACGGGCCCCACGGAGGCCGCCACGGCGGCGGCTCCGGACCCCAGTGGCGTGCCCGCCCGACAGGCCTCGGCCATGCCCTCCGAGCCCGCGCCCGAGTCGCTTCCGGTCAACGGCGCGGAGGCCATGCCCGCGCCCAAGCCGAACACCCAGGTGCAGGCGCTGCAGAAGGGCAAGCAGGACGCGGACCAGCAGATGAAGGACGCGGAGCTGACGCCCGACCAGCTCAAGAAGGCCAATGACCCGCGCTTCTCCAAGGTGCTCTCGGAGAAGGGCCAGGTGGAGAAGACCGCGGGGGCCGCGCCCGGCAAGTACCGCGCGAGCGAGACGGGCACGCTGGGTCAGGCCAAGGCGAAGGCCGGTGGAGATGCCCGTGCCGGCGTGGCGCAGATGGCCGGCGTCCGAGTGTCCGGCAACAGCAAGGTGAAGACGCGCCAGCTCCTGGCGAAGCAGAAGGACGAGGCCCGCCGCAAGGAAGTCACCGCGAACATCGAGCGGATGTACCAGCAGACGAAGCAACGGGTGGACTCGCGGCTGTCCACGCTGGAAGCGGACGTCATGCGCATGTTCGACCTGGGCGCCGAGGCCGCCCTGTCCGACATGAAGTCCTACGCGGACCGAGAGATTGAGAAGTTCAAGGACGACCGCTACAGCGGCCTGACGGGCAAGGCGCGCTGGGTGGCGGACCTGTTCCGTCCCGTGCCCGAGGGCATCAAGGTCATCCTTGGCCAGGCCCGCACGCGCTTCGCCTCGAAGATGGATGCGCTCGCGGTGCGCATCTCCACGACGGTGGACAACCGGCTGGCGCAGGCCAAGGCGGACGTGGACAAGGGTCAGGCCGCCATCAAGACGTATGTCGACAGCCTCCCGCGAGACCTGCAGGGCGTTGGGCAAGAAGCCCAGAAGGCGGTGGGCGAGCGCTTCGACGAGCTGAGAAGCGGCATCGACGCGAAGAAGAACGACCTGGCCCAGAAGCTGGCCCAGAAATACAAGGAGGCGTTCGACAAGGCGGACGCGGCCCTCAAGAAGCTGGAGGAGGAGAACGCCGGCGCGCTGAAGAAGCTGGCGGACGCCATCGGCGAGGTCATCAAGATCCTCACCGAGTTCAAGGACAAGCTGATGGCCCTGCTGCGCAAGGGCTGGGAGACCATCAAGCTCATCCTCGCGGACCCCATCGGGTTCCTGTCCAACCTCATCTCCGCCATCAAGCTGGGCGTCCAGCAGTTCCTGGGCAACATCCAGGAGCACCTGGTACGCGGCTTCATGAAGTGGCTCTTTGGAGCGCTGGCGCAGGCAGGCATCCCCATCCCCACGGACCTGACGCTGCCGAGCATCCTCAAGCTGGTGCTCGCGGTGCTCGGCATCACCTACGAGCGCATGCGCGCCAAGGCCGTGAAGCTCATGGGCGAGCGCACCGTGGGCCTGATGGAGAAGGTCTTCGAGTTGGTGCGCACGTTGGTGACGTCTGGCCCCGAGGCGATGTGGGAACAGATGAAAGAGAACCTCGGCAACCTGGAGGCCATGGTCATCGAGTCGCTGAAGACGTGGCTAATCGAGACCGTCGTCAAGCAGGCCATCACGAAGATCATCTCCATGTTCAACCCGGCGGGCGCCATCATCCAGGCCGTCCTCGCCATCTACAACACGGTGATGTTCTTCATTGAGCGCGCCAGCCAGATCATGTCGCTCATCGAGGCCATCATCAATTCGGTGCACTCCATCGCCACGGGCGCGATTGGCGACGCGGCCAACTGGATAGAGCAGGCGCTGGGACGCGCGGTGCCCGTGGTCATCAGCTTCCTGGCACGGCTCATCGGCCTGGGCGGAATCAGCAACAAAATCAAGGAGACCATCCAGAAGGCACAGGGGATGGTGGACCGCGCCATCGACAAGGTGCTGGCGAAGCTGGTCGCACTGGCGAAGCGGCTGTTCGGGCGCGGAGGGCGCGGACAAAGCGCATCGGCGAACGCGCGCGAGGGCCGGCGCGTCAGAGTCCAGCTCCCGCTTTCGATGCACCACGAGGGCCACACCCTCTATGCGGAACTCCAGGGCAACCAGGTCATCATAAAGATGGCCTCCAGCAGGCTGGAGGTCTTGAAGGTGCTCGCCGCTGGAGCCATCAGCAAGGAACGCGCCGGAGCCAACCGACCCAAGCTCATCAAACGGCTCGAGAAGGTCTACTCGAAGCTATCCGCGACGGAGAGCGACCTTCGCGTGGCCGTCATCAACTCCGACAAGGACGCCGAGTACAAACTGCTGAAGAGCATCGAGGATATCGCCAATAACCTGCGAATGATTGGCGGAGAGTTCAACCTCAATGACCTCATCAACATGGGGCACGCCTCGCAGTTCGTCGAAGGCACCCGCCTCAAGCCCCCCTATGACAAGCAGGTGCGGGCGAAATTCTACCCCAGTGGCTATGACGCCGCGACCAGGATTTGGTTCACGGCCCGCCTCAAGGCGCTTGAGAATCCAGCGAATAAAACCCAGTTCCGGGATGAAATTTCGAACACCTGGGAACCAAAGTCCGAGGCGACTATCGACCACACGGTCCGGGTCGTGGAGCACTGGCGCTCACACGGAGGCAACAACTCCGACCAGTCCACTCGGGCGATCTTCTACAATGAGACCTCGCAGATGCAGGTCGTCACGCGCTCGCACAACAGCAGCGATGGTGCCCATGCTCGAAACAGTGGATTGGTCTACACCCCCGACGTCGGAAAGAACTTCCGGGGTCCGGGCGAGTAAGAAGGGATGCACTCATGTTCAATCTCTGGAGCCCCTACTTGGATTCGAGCGGAACCCTGTGGTTCGACATCACGTGCGCCAACATGCCGAGGTTGAACAAGGGTTCCCGCGAGTGGATGGATGCGTGTCTGCGTTCATTGGACATCCCCACCGGCGTGGCACGCTCATGGACGGTGCATCCACTTCGCGCCCTCTTCTATTCGGACTATCGCGGTCACGACGACTGGCTGGACAGGTGGCCCGCGACCTGGACGGTTCAGGTCGAATTGTCGGCGCACCAGGGCCTGCAGGTGGTGCCCTCCGAGGTGCCGGTCCTGGTGGATGAACGAGATTCCACCTGGGACGGCGACTATGACGAAGCGACACACGGCTCGACAGCGCTCATCATCGCGGCGTTCCCCCGGGGCGTTCTGTCCCTCGAGCCCCTCAAGCGGGCGGTCCTGCGCGGCCCCCTCGAGGGCGCGGTCCGGGATGTGAGCCTCCGCCCTGTCTCCTCCCGGAACCATCAGGTCCGTGTCCTCGTAGGTGTCGAGGACTTCGCCCGGTCCGCTCCCGCGCTGGAGGCGATGGTGGAAGCATTCGAGCAACGGGGCGGGAAAGTGAACTGGCAAGACCTCTCGCCCTGACGTCATCCGCGAGCCCGACATGGCACCTTTTCGACACGTCTTCGCCTGCCTCGTCCACGAGCGTCCCGACTGCGTCGTCGACCTCGTGCGCAACCTGCATCACCTGGACCCCAGCTCGCTCATCCTGCTCTACAACGGGGGGCACGACTCGAAGCTGTTCGAGGGCTTCCCCTTCGAGCAGTACAACGCGGTCATCCACCCCACCCCGCGTCCGATGAAGTGGGGCTGGCTGCATGACTTCGCGCTCGACTGCTTCCGCTTCGCGCTGGAGCACCATCCGTTCGACGCGATGACCATCGTGGACTCGGACCAGCTCGGCTTGCGGCCTGGCTACTCCGAGCACCTGCTCGCGTTCTTCTCCGCGAATCCCGGCGCGGGCCTGCTGGGCAACGTTCAAGCACCGCATGGCCCGGGGGCTCGCACGGCTCCCTCCGTCCATGCCCGGCGTGAAGTGGACCTGTGGCGTCCCTTCCTCCGCAAGTTCCCCCAGGGTGAGTCGCAGTTCGTCCACTGGACGTTCTGGCCGTCCACGGTCTTCAGCGCCGACGCGGCCCGCGACCTCGTCTCGCTGTTCGAGCGTGACACGCAGCTCCAGGACATCCTCCGCCGCTCGCGCATCTGGGCCACCGAGGAGGTGCTGTTCCCCACGCTCACGGCCCTGCTCGGCCACCGCGTGCTCGTCAGCCCGTGTGACTACGAGGTGGTCCGCTATCGCGTCCGGTACTCCACCGCGCAGCTCGACGCCGCCATGGCCTCGCCCAACGCGTTCTGGGCGCATCCCATTCCTCGCCAGTTCGATGACCCGCTGCGTGCCCACGTGCGCGAACACTTCGGGCGGTATGAGCGGACCTCAGCGCTTGAGGCGGGAGTGCTACCGCGCCTCGCACCACTCCCCAAGGAGGGCGGGGCGCCCGCACCTGATTCGTTGGCTGCTGGCGCTCGGAGCATCGTGAAGGACACCGTCGCTCAATCTGGGGAGACGGCGCCATCACCTGATTCGTTGGCTGCTGGCGCTCGGAGCGACGTGGCGGACACCGTTGCTTCGGCTGTCGACTCGGTGGCGAACACGGCACGCGCGGAGTCACCCGGTCTGCTGCTCACGCGGCCCCTCCTCGCGGAGATGCGCGAAGTCGAAGGCTGGCTCACGGACGACGAGGCGGACCTGCTCATCGCCGCCACCTCGCGCGCGCTCACGTCGCTGCCCTCCTCACATGCGGTGGTCGAAGTGGGCAGCTACTGCGGCAAGGCCACCGTCATCCTCGGGCGCGTGGCCCAGTCGCTCGGCGTCACCCCTCCGATTCACGCCATCGACCCGGGTGACGGTGTCGTCGGCGCGCGCGGCGGCAACCTGCAGCACATGGGCTCCACCCGCGAGAAGCTCGCACGCACGCTCCAGCGGACCGGACTCGCCTCCCGCATCCAGGTCCATCATCAGCACGCGCCCGAGGTCCCCTGGAGCGCACCCATCTCCCTGCTCCTGGTGGACGGGCTCCACGACTACGCCAGCGTGTCGGCGGACTTCCTCCACCTGGAGCACTCGCTCGTCGTCGGAGGGCTGGTCGCCTTCCACGACTGCGCCGACTACTTCCCTGGCGTGAAGCGCCTCGTCCGCGAGCTGCTCCACGAGGGCCGCTACCGCGCGCTCCACACCGCCGGCACCCTGGCCGTGCTCGAAAAGCGCGCCATGGCCGCTCCTCAGGAGCCAGCCCCCAGCCCGACACCCTCGTGGACCCACGAGGAGCCGAAGCCCACGCTCACCCTCGCTCGCATCCCGGTGGCCCCGAGCATCGAGGAGCCTCGGCTCACGCACGTCCCGTTGCCACACGGGGCCCAACCCACGGTGTCCTGCATCATGCCCACGTTCAACCGGCGCCAGTTCGTCCCGCTGGCGGTGCGCTGGTTCCTCGCGCAGGACTGGCCGGAGCGGGAGCTCATCATCGTCGACGATGGCACCCAGCCCGTGGCGGACCTGCTCCCCGAGGACCCTCGCATCCGCTACGTGCGACTGGAGCGGCGGCACTCCGTGGGCGCCAAGCGCAACCTCGCTTGTCAGTCCGCGCGCGGCGAGCTCATCGTCCACTGGGATGACGACGACTGGT
Organism: Myxococcus qinghaiensis; assembly: GCF_024198215.1. GTDB lineage: Bacteria > Myxococcota > Myxococcia > Myxococcales > Myxococcaceae > Myxococcus > Myxococcus qinghaiensis. Next base: position 69,788 of record NZ_JAKCFA010000032.1, on the reverse strand, counting down.
CCGCGCCTCACCGGCTTCGCTACCAGGCGACGTCACTGCTCGACGCGGGCGCCGCCGTCTGCGGCCTCACGCGCGTCTACTACCACCAGCCCGCGACGGACCGCTCCTGGCAGTACGTCTATCCCCCGGGCCAACGGCCCTGGGTCTCCGGCAACACGCTCTGCTACACGAAGTCGTTCTGGGGCCGGAACCCGTTCCCCGATATCAACGTGGGCGAGGACGCGCGCTTTCTCTGGAGCGACCCGTCCCGCAAGCTCCTCGTGCTGGATGACCCGTCCTTCTTCGTCGCGTGCATCCACGACGCGAACGTGGACCCGAAGCGCGTCCATCATCGCTACTGGCACCCCCACCCCACCGACACGGTGCGCGCGCTGATGGGTGACGCGTTCGACGCGGTCCACGCCCTCCTCGCGGCCTGAACGCGACATGACTCCCGCTCTCAACTTCTGCTTCCACGGCGGCGCGCTCCGCCCCACCGTCGTCGCCGCCATCCGCTCGGCGATGAAACACAATCCCCAGGCCCGGACCTTCATCTACTGCGACGAGCCTGGCATCCGCCGCTACCAACCCCTGCTCCCCGGCGCCCACTTCGAGGACCTGGCCGAGCACTGCTCCCAGCTGGGCACCACCCGGCTGGAGGTCGCCTCGCGGCGCATGAGGGCCTTCGCGCTCCTCCAGAACGGCGGCTGGTACCTGGACGCGTTCGACACCGTGACGCTGCGCCCGCTGCCCGCCGTGGAGCGCTTCACCATCGGCGAGGAGTGCTGGGACTCTCGCCGCCGCTGCGCCGGGGTCTGCGCCAGTCCCCCCGGGGACGCCTTCGCAGAGCACTGGCTCGCCGCGATGATGGCCGTCCCCGAAGCGGACTGGGACCACTGGACGGACCAGACGGTGTGCAACCGCCTCATCGGACTCCACGGCAAGCTGGTGGAGTCACTTCCCACCGGCCGGCTCAACTGGCCCTCCGAGAGCGGCTTCACCGGCGAGCTGCGCCTGTCCGAGGACCAGGTGGCCTGGCTCCTGGAGAATGCCTGGGTCATCCACTACTTCGGCCGGGGCGCGCGCGGCGTGCCGTACAAGGAAATGGGCATGTCCGCCTTGAGAGATTGTCGCAAACTCGGCGGCTGGCTTCCCCGGCTCATCCTCCATCACAGCCAGGGCGTCACCACCCCCGCTCCAGCGGAGTGATGCCTTTGACGCGTCGCGACTTCGTGAAACAGCGACTGTGGGTAAATACATCGGGGGTGGATTGCTCGGCTGCTAAGAGGATGTGAAACTGGGGCTGTCGACGAACCAGCTGGCTCGCCTTCTCGACCCCCCTCTCGAGGACCTCACCGTGAGCGCCCCACCCGCTGTGCTTGGTGTCTCCTTCGCGGTGTCCGTTGAACAAGGAATCCCCTCCGCGCTGCCCTCCCACGCCATCGAAGTGGACGTGGGCGTGGCGCTGCCCACCGCCTTCGGAGGACTGAGGAAGGTCCTCCGCGCCTGTGAGGAGACCGCCCCGGAGGTCGTCCGCGCCGTGGCCGCCGCGCATCCGTCCGAGTGGAACCGGCTGTTCCCGGGCTCCATCCAGGGCGCAGCCGACCTGGGGGACCTGGCGCTGTCGCCCTCCGAGCGACGGCTCCACCGCGAATCCGAGCAGGCCTTCTGGATTCTCACCGTCGCCGCGCGCGCCATCGTCGAGACGCTGCGCGTCAGCGGGCGTCCCCTGGTGCTGCATGGCGCCGGAGAGTGCGACCTGGTCAGCCTGCGCGCGGTGATGCGCGCGGCCGAGTGGGCGCGACTCGACGGGCTGGATGGGACGTTGCTGCTCACCGGCTGGAGGATGCGTCGTCCCCACTGCGCCGCCGTCTTCGAGTCGCGACGACAGGCCTACCTGGATGCGCTGAGTGACCGGCTGCGAGTCCCCCACGCCTCGGGCCCGGGGCCGGTGTCCTCGCGGCGGGATGAGCCCGCGGTGGACCTGGAGGGCCGCTACTTGCGGTTGGTGGTGGACGCGTCGGAGTCGCGCGAGTCGCGTGTGGCGGCGTCCATCCTCGCCATCCGCCAGTGCTTCTTCACCACGAACTATGAAGGCGCCATGCTGGCCGCTGAGCAGGGCCTGGCGCTGCTGGACGGCGACCCGGACGCGCAGCTCGCCTCGCGCGTGGCCCAGGCCTGGGACGTGCTGGACACGGGCTTCTCCACGCCCGCCATCGAAATCGACAAGAGCAGCCTGGGCGACGTGGATGAGCTGAAGGCGTTGCTCCATCGCAGCATGGGCGTGGTGCATGTCTTCACCGGCGCGCATGACGCGGCGATGGAGTCCTTCGGCCGGGGCCTGGAGTGCCGCATCCCTCCGGAGCTGGTGGCGCGGCTGCACATGTTCCGCGCGCTGACGCTGACCAAGCGCTTCGGGCAGCTCCCCAACGCTCGCGTGGAGGTGGAGGCGGGCGTGGCCGCGCTGGCGAAGAGCACCGCGCCGGACCGCGCGCTCCAGGAGGGCTGGCTGCGCAACGTGTGCGCGCTGACGTGGTTCCAGGAGCGCAAGCTCGACAAGGCGCTGGTGGAGGAGAAGCTCGCCATGCGCTGCGTGGGAGACCTGCACGACGCGAGCGCCACCCACCTGAAAATCAACCTCATCTCCAACGCCAGCTATCTCCAGGAGTCGGCGCGGCAGTTCTCGGACGCCATCGCGACGTGGCGGCGCTTCGAGAGCATCAGCGCGAAATGGGGCGTCAACTTCTCCAAGCACCACTGCTACCGGCTGGCGGGCCTGGAGTTCGCCTCGGGCGCGCGCGCCGAAGCCGTGGAGCACTTCACGCAGGCGTATGCCAGCGCGGAGGCCCTGCGGGACTCCTTCCACCGACAGGTCATCGCCGCCGAGCTGGGACGGATGTTCCTGGACGACGGGAAGATGGACTCGGCGGTGGACTGGTTCGCGCGCGCGGAGCAGCACGCCCGTGAAATCGGCGAGCCGCTCAAGGCCGCGGAGAGTCTGGCGGGGCTGTCACTGGCCGCCGGGCGCACCGACTGGTCCGAGGCCCTGCGCTGCGCTCGCGCCAGCTCCACCTGGCCCAAGGAGACGCAGGCCCTGGTGGACGCGCTGGGCCGAGGCGACGCCGCGGCGGTGCAAGCCCTGCTGCCCCGCCCCCGGACGAAGCTGAACCGGCCCTTCGACTCGGTCAGCCTGTATTAGCGCGTCGCGGTGAAGCGACGGTAGACCTCGCACGCGGGCTCGCCCGCCGGGACATTCACCCGGCTGGCGGAGTACGTCGCGGAGAAGACGGCCCGCGTGTCGCCGCGCGCGGGGGCCTCCTCGAAGTAACCATTGAGGAAGAAGCTCAGCTCCGAATCGGGCTGCGCGTTGAACTGCACTGTCTTGCGGCCGCTCAGGGACATGCCCGTGTAGGAACCACCGTAGTAGTCGCCGGTGAGCTGGATGTCTCCCAGGGAGGCACGGACGACCGTGGTGTCACCCTCGCGGGTGATGAGGAGCTGCGCACCCTCCGGCAACGTCAGGCCCGCCTGGGTGCAGTTCGTGCCGAGCGACGACGTGTCCTCGAAGCGGATGACGTAGGTGCCGTCGATGGCGCAGTCGCCGCGACACTTGTTGTCGGAGGAATCTCCACAGCCCGGGTTGCCCATGCCACTGCCCATGGACAGCGCCGCCGTCACCAGCAGCAACGGGATGCGAAGGTGCTTCACGGCGGATGGCTTCACGGTGTTGTCAGTCACGTCACTCATGTCGGATTCCCCTCGACTGCTCCGGCCCAGAGACGGCGGTGAAACGGTGAATGTCAGCGCCCAGGCTCGAAAGGCGCGGCGAGCTCCGCGCGGCCTCCCGTGACGAGCTCCGCGAGCACCGTGGCCGCGTGAGCCCCGGTGAGGATGCCCTGCCCTCCCAGGCCCGTCGCCACGAAGGTGCGCCGCGTGCCCGGATAGCGGCCGATGTACGGACGGCCATCCGGAGTCACCGCGCGAAGGCCCGCCCAGGCGCGCACGAAGCGAGCCTCACGCAGCCGAGGCGCCAGCTTCGCCACGGTGGCGCTCAGGTGCAGCAGGCCCGCGGGCGTCACGTTCTCCACGAAGCCGACCTCCTCCTCCGTGGCGCCGACGACGATTTCTCCCGCGCGCCAGGGCGCCAGGTACGTGGGCCCGGAGATGACGCGCGTGAGGGACATGCCCGGCTGGTGCACCACCAGCATCTGTCCGCGCACCGGCTTGAGCGGCAGCGGTGGCAGCCCTGGGAACGTCGAGGACCACGGGCCCGCGCTGACGATGAGCTGGTCCGCGCGCAGCGTCTCGCGGTCGGTCCGCAGCGACACGCCCTCGGCCGTCTCCTCCACGGAGCGCGCGGACTCACCGAGCCGCACCCGCACGCCCGCGCGCATCGCCGCGCCCAGCAACGCGTTGACGTAGCCCTCCGTGTCCACCATGTGGCCGTGCGCCGTCTCGAACGCGCCCAGCAGCGGCGTTCCCTCCAGCGCGGGCTCCAGCTCCACGAGTCGGGCCGCGTCCACCCACGTGCCCAGCTCGTCCGGGTGCCTTGTCGCGCGCTCGGCGAGCGCGTCACGTCCCTTCGCGTCCGCGGCAATGCGGAGGATGCCCTGGCCCCGGCGCAGCAGGGGGCCCTCTGGCAGCGAGGCCAGGTCCTCCGCCAGCGTCGCCCTGCCCGCCCGTGAGAAGGCGAGCATGGCCGGGTCGTCGTAGAGGCGCACGGAGGGAATCGCCACACCCGCCGCCGCGCGAGAGCCTCGGCCGCCCGGGTCCACCGCATCCAGCACCGTCACGCGCGCCCCGGTGGCCGCCAGCCGCCTCGCCACGGACAACCCCACCACGCCTGCGCCAAGGACGACGACATCCGAGCTGGAACTCATCCGTGAGACTCACCAAGGTGAAGCGAGGGCTGTCCCCTGAATACACGAAGGGCGCCGCCCCTGCTTCAGGGTGCGGCGCCCGGGGAAGAGCGAAGTCGACTGCGTGTCTCAGGCGACCGCGACTTCGGCCATGCGCTTGGCGAACAGCTCCTGCGCGTTCCGCTGGCTCTGCTCGGACAGGCCCTTCTCCTTGTTCGCCTTCAGCAGGTCCTGGGCGATGTCGGTGATCTGACCCGGCTTGGAGGCCTGGTCGAGCAGACCGCTCACCAGGCTGTTGCCGCCCATGCCCTCCAGGAGGGACTTGCCGGGGAAGTTGTTCAGCAGGTTCTTCGCGACACTGGCGCCAGGGAACAGGTCCATGGCGGCGCTCAGGCCGGCCTTGAGCGGGTTCTCGCCCTTCATCAACCCGCTGACGAAGCCCGCCGCGATACCCAGCGCGGGGTTGATGGCCGTGAGGGCCGGCTTGAGGATGTCCAGCGCCTTGCCGAGAACGTTCTTGAAGAGGCCCATGATCGTAATCTCCGAAGGTCTGGCGTCGCTCCGCGTCCGTCGCGAGCCAGCCTGACAGTGGAGTTATCGGTCCGACGCCGCCGAAGTTCCGTGTGCCCTGGAACAAAAATCAACGGCGGCCCAAGTCCCTGGAATTCCGTGGGTTTTCATCCCACCTTGTCGGCTGGGGTGGAGAAAACCCGCCGATAAATCGGGGATCACGCCTTCGGAGGGCCCTTGGGGTCAGGGGTCGTGGCGCGGGATTCGGGGGCGCCCTTGAGCACCTCGTCCGAGGCGAGCGCGGCCTTGTAGCGCTCATCCCCCTTCCCCGCGCTGAAGCCGTCACGCTGCTGCGCGCGGCTGATGACGACCTCGCCGCTGATGAGCTTGTCCAGGTGGCCTTGGATCTCCGCCACGGTGGGGGCGCTGGGGTCCTTGGCCTTGAGGTCCCCGTCGAGGGTGATTTCCAGCGGCATCTGCTTCTGCGGGTGCTGGGCGTAGTCGAGGATCTTCTCGACGTAGGCCTCGACGGAAATCTGGAGGAGGCGCGCCTGCTCCTTCACGTCCGCGTTGCCCATCAGCTCCGCGCGAATCTCCTCCACCGGGCGCTTCAGCTTCCGAGTCTCAGGGACGACGGTGTTCTCACCAGACATGGGCTCTCCAGAGGGACTGGCAGTGACCTGGCCCCATTCTGTTCGCGGACCCGGCTCGGATGTCAAAGATGCGAGGTGCCCTCGCTCCAGCGGGTGAACTGCATCCGCAGCTCGCAGGTGTAGCGGCCCCGGGCGTCCTGGAGCCAGAGCTGCTCGGGGGCCGGGTACATCTCCTCCACCGACAGCCGCTCGGCCTCGCGCGACAGGTGGGAGAGCAGGTCCAGGGCGAAGGGGCTCGCGGTGTCGATGAGGTACGGCTTGCGCTCCTTCGAGCTGCGCATGAAGACGAAGCGAGGCCAGCCCCGTGCGCGTCGCTCGCGCTGCGCGGCGAGGAAGAGGTCGAACCCGGTGGGGCGCGCCAGCTTCTCCGAGGACAGCTCCCAGCGCTCGCGCTGGTAAACGGCGCCGCCGATGCTCAAGCGAGGCAGGTGGCTGCCCTTCGTGCGCAGCGGCGCGTGGAGCACCTGGGGATGCGCCAGCGCTGCGAAGGGCGGATAGGAGGAGAAGTCATCCAGGGGCAGGTACAGGTGCACCCGCTCGCCCTTGCCATCCACCAGCACCGGTCCTTGGGATGTGGGCAGCACCTTCACATCGGCCGGCGTCATCGCGCCGTCCTCGACGTCCAGCACGTCCGAGACCGCGTACACGAGGCGGCGGCCGGGGAACACGTAGAAGCCCTTGTTGCGACGGCGGATGGACAGGCCCACGAGTCCGCGCGCCGAGGGGTCCGCCTCCAGCCAGCGCGAGGCCACCGCCGAGTACCGTTCCCGCGAGGGGAAGAAGGCGCTCAGCCAGCTTCGCAGCATCAGGTGGTGGTGCACGCGCGCGAGCATCACCTCGAAGCCGGCGCCGGCACCCTTAGACGCGAGGCAGACGTCCGGCAGCGCGTACCGGCCGCCCGGCGTGGAGGTGCCCAGGAAGTCCACCGGCAGCGCGCGTGCTCGCGAGCCATCCTCGTCCAACAGCACGGGTGGCACTGGGGAGAAGCGGCTGCCCGCCACGTCGTCCGGACGCAGCCGCACGGCGTAGTCCAGGAGGTCCAACGGACGCTCGTCCGTGCCGAGCGCGTCGCGCACCTGCTCGCGGAAGCCCTGCTGCACGCGCTCGCCGTAGGCCGCCGACAGCTCCAGGGGACCGGTCAGCGCGGACTCGAGGTCCTCCGTGAAGCGACGGCCGAAGCGCAGCCGGAAGGGAGAGCTGGCCTCCTCGTAGATGATGAGCCGGTCCGCGTACACCTGGCCATCACCGCGTCGCGAGGGCTTGCCCGTGGCCTCCGTGAAGCGGGCCTCCAGCTCCGGCAGCAACGCGCGACGCCGCGTCAGATCCGCCGTCTGGAACTCGGCCTTCAGGCGCGCGAGCGTGTCCAGCCGCTCCAGCCAGAGGGTGCGTGCTTCCAGCTCCGGCAGGGCCGCGACAGAGTCACGCACGCTCTCGAAGGTGGCGAAGTCGTTGGGTCGGAACGGCAGGCCCCACAGGAGCAGCGCGCCCTTCACCAGGGGCAGGGCCGAGCGCATCACCTCTTCGACGGCGAGGCCGAGCACCTGCGCGGCGGCAGCGGGCGTCGGATGCGCGCGCAGCACGGCCAGGAGCTGCTCGGCGCTCTCGGACAGCGGCACCTCCAGTTGCAGCGCCTGGCATGAGGCGCGGCCTGGAGACACCGTGAAGAGAGGGTTGAGGCGCAGGGGCAGATGGGGCCGCAGCGTCCGCTCACGCCCGATGGCGCGCGCGAGCTCCGTCACGGCCCAGAAGGAGAAGAACGTGCGGCGGCTGGTGTCGCCGCTCTCCACCGTGCGCACGTCGAAGTCGTCCGAGTCGGTGCGCTCGCCATAGGAGATGGGGCCGAAGAAGCTGGTCGTCTCGTTCTTCGCGCAGAAGCGCTGGAGGTACGTGTAGACCTGTCGGTCCACGCGCCGCGCGTCGGACGTGTCCTTCTGCTCGCCGCCACGCAGGTAGCGGGCCCAGACGTTGTCGAACATCGCGGGGCTGGAGAGGAACACGGCCTCCTGGATGGCGGGGTCCCCAGCGCGCTCGCGCAGCTTCGAGCGCAGGTCCGCGCGCTCCTTCGCATGGCGCGCCTGGAGGGCTTCGCGCCTCACGCGATAGCGCTCCAGGGCATCGCGGCTCGCCTGGCCATGACGGGACTTCAGCGTGGGCACCCTGCCCTGCTCGAAGGAGTCCTGGAGGGCCTTGGCCCCTGCTTCATCGCCCTCGGCGCGCACGGCGTCCAGGAGTGCCCGCTCGTCGTCGAGCAGCAGGTTCGCCTCGCCCAGCGCCTCGTCGGAGAACCCGAGCGACTCCAACCAATCGAAGGGGAAGCCAGCGTGCCGGAGCACGAACACCTCACCCAAGGTCCAGCGCTCGCTCATCCGTGCGTCCTCTCCAGGATGGACTTCGTCACCAGCATCTCCACCACCTTCGCGCGCTGCGCTTCCGGCACCGCGCCCAGCGCCGCCGACGCCGGAGCAGGCGCGGTCAGCTGGGACAGCACGGGCGCCAGGCGCGCATCCATCGCGAGAACGACACCTGTCGCCAGGTTCGCCGCGTACCACGTGGGCTTCGGCGCGCCATCGAGCGAGGCCGGCAGCCTCACCACCGCGCAGTCCACGTCCAGTCGGACGAGCGCGGCGGCTTCGTGCGCGGTCTCTGTCGATTGCGCTGGAGCCACGGGCCCGTACAGGAACGCCGCGGCGACACGCCCCGGACTGAGCGGAGCGCGACTCAGCAGCCGGCTCGCCAACGAGGCGAGTACTGAGGGCAGGCGCGCCCCCTCAATCGTGCCCGGCTTTTCAATAGGGCGACTGCGGGACAAGTCGCGGTCCGCCGGAGGGTCGCCGGGCTGTCCCCACCAACGAGACATGTTGCGGACCCGGGCGATGCGCTCCACCGACGCGTGGAACGGGCGCACTCCCGCGAGGTGGTCGAAGAAGCGCGAGCCCTCCAGCGCGGCCAGCGTGACATCCAGGGATGCCTCATCCATGCCCGGCGCGCCCACCCACCACTCCGCGACGACCCGCACACCCGCGGCCTTCAACCGTTGATAGCCCTGGACGAGTGATTCCAGCGAAATGAAGCGCCGGTCGGGATCCACCACCCGGCCGTTCTCGATGCCGCAGAACCCCACCACCACCGTGTGACAGCCACTCTCCACGAGCACGTCCGCCGCCAGGAGCGAACCGAGCGACACGTGGCCCGCCCAGCGTGCACCCCGGGTGTACGCGCGCACTTCATCCAACGAGCAGGCACCGAGCCAGTCTTCCCGTCGCAACGCCCCCGGTTCCGTTCCGTCGGCAGCCGGCGCATCGAACTCCACCCAGTCCTGCGCATCACCCCACGGGTACGGAGCGACGACCTCCAGCCCGAGCCCATCGGAGACCCACACGAGGTCACTCGCACCCGAGGCACCGTGCAGCGAAGCCACGCGCCAGCGCAGCGCGGGCACCTGCTCCGGGAACGTCGCACGCCGGAACGCGGGCATCCGCCCCAGCACCTTGCGATGACCCCAGGCGAAGGGCCCGGCGACTTCCAAGGGCACATGCGCCGGACACGCCTGCGCGAGTGACACGGCGGCGGGAAGCTGAAGGTCGCGCTCCAACCACACGCGGACGCACTCCGCCTCCTCGAAGCGCGCGAGGACACCCGCCACGTCATCCGAGTACGGCGCAGGCAATCCCGCCACGCGCTGGACATCCCCGCTCCGCTCCGTCGTGCCGGACTCCAGCTCCACGTCGTCCAGACGCAGGTGGACCCCATGGGGCGGGCCAGAAATCGCCGTCAGCACCGCGCCCAGGGCGCGCAGCTCCGGAATCGGCCCCCTGTCACGCAGCCCCTGCGCGACTCGCAGCAAGAGCAGCTCTCGCATCGTCTGTGGCGACAGCGGCGACGACTCGCGAGCCATGGCCTCGGCCTCCACCGACTCGGAGGAGAAGACCCGGCGGCCGAAGTCCCTCGCCAGGTCCAGCAGGTGCCACCCCTCGGGGACCTCGGGTACGAGCGTGATGTCCCGGTGTGGAGGCAGCACCAGCCACTTCATCTCTCCTCCTCGGTAGTAGAGGGCATGCCGGCCCGAGGACCTCCCCACAACAGCGTGCAGCGCAGCTCCACCGTGTGGCGACCGCCCGGCCCACGCAGCCAGAGCTGCTCCGGCCCGGGCAACATCTCCGAGAGGAGGACTTCCTCCTTCTGCTCCAGCAGGTTGAGGAAGACACGCAGCAACGGCGGACTGCGCACGTCCACCAGCACGGGCTTCCGCTCGCCCTTGAACTTCGCGAAGACACACGTCGGAAGGCCGCGCGCCTCCCACAGGCCCACCGCGACGCGCAGCCTCGCTCGGTCGTCCTTGCACGCGAGCAGCGCCTCTCGCGCCGCCGCATCCAGCCGCCACTGCTCTCGCTGCACCACCACCCCGCCGAGCGTGACTCGAGGCGTGTGCTCCCCCAGCGACACCCGCAGCGGGCGGATGCGCGGCAGGGAGAACGCCGTATGCACCGTGCTCTCCAGCTCGCCGTTGTAGAGGCACACCTCGGAGCCGAGCCGCTTCGACACCAGGCGCGCGCTCTTGCCATCGCTCTCGACGAACAGGTCATCCAGCGGAATCCGCCACGCGGAGGCGCGGGAGCTGACACCGCCCAGCTCCACCACCGGCCCGGGAAACTCCGAGGGCAACAGCCCCGTGCGACGCGAGGGCAGCACCGTCACCAGGGGCATCGCGCGCGGCAGGGCGCCGAGCGCACGCACCATGGCGCTCTCCACCTTCCCTCGCGATGGATGAAACTGGAGCGCCCAGCCCCACACCAGCGCGGTGTCGTGGATGTCCCCCATCACCAGCGTGTAGTCGCCCCGTCCCCAGGCCTCCACGTCCTTCGCCCCGACGAGCAGGTCCACCGACGTGACGAGCGGCAGGGCCCGCGCCGAATCCCACGCGGGAGGCACCACATCACCCAGCTCGACAGCGCGCGCACCCGCGTCCGGAATGGCCTGCGCGAGCAGCTCCGCCATCGAAGTATCCAGCGGCACCGGCAGGTCCGCGCTGGCGGCGGCCACCTTCCAGAAGGGCACGGTGCGCGAGCCGACCTTCTGCGCCACCGCCGCACGCGCCGCGTCTCGCGTGCGCCAGGCCGCCTCGGCCATCCACGCCAGCGCCGGCTCCATGCGGGTCCCCAGCTCCCGGGCCCGCTCGCCCCCCACCTCGAGTCGCAGGTCGCCGCCGCACTCCTCTCGCAGCGCGAGCCGGTCCTGGTAGAAGTTGTGCGACTCGGACGCGGGGCCGCGCTCCGTCGAGGGCGCCACGCCCCACTGCTCCTTCGCCCGCCGCGCGAAAGCGTCCTGGAGCGCCATCTTCCCGCTCGCGTCCGCCGCGCCATAGCGCCCCATCAACTCCAGCAGCGCGCTCAGGCCCTCGACATGACGCCGCGCGCCCGCGCTCGGCAGCGCGGCGACACGCTCCGCCAGATCGTCCACGGGGTGGTGCACCGCAGAGGGCACCTCCAGCTGGTGTGTGAGCAGCGACTTGTCACAGCCCAGCCGCAGCGCCTCGCGGGCCAGGCCAGGCGCCACGCCCAGCGACGACGCCAGGGCCGCCAGCGTGCGTGTCCCATCCGCCAGCTCCACCAACCGGGGCAGCAGCTCCTCCGCGCTCTCCGGCGTGGGGCCCGCCTTGCGCGCGGGCATCTCCGCGAAGGCCTTGCGGCGCGGCACCAGCCACGAGGCCACATCCGGGTCGAACGCGATGGCCCGCACCAACCCCTGCACCAGCCACGAGGCCGCGAAGGTGTTGCGCCCCACCAGCGTCTCGGGGCCGGACCAGCTCAGCGTCACGCCCGTGGGCGCGTCCGGGTCCACGCGGCCGTAGTTGATGGGGCCGAAGAAGCCCATCGTCTCGTTCTTCGCGCACAGCCGCTGCAGATAGCTGGCGAGCTGCCGACGCAGCCGGGAGCCCTCGCGCCCCGCGAGCAGATCCTTCGCCACGGGCGGGCTGGAGCTGGCGACCGCCTCCAGCAAGCGCGGCTCTCGGCACAGCGTCGCGAGTTGGGACTCCACCGCCGCCAGCTCACGCTCCATCGCCTCGGCGAAGCCGGCCTCCGCCTCCTGGGCCGCCGCGGCGCGGACATTCCACTCCGCGAAGCGCTCCGGAGATTCCAGGCCCTCGGTGTTGACGGGACGTCCCGCCTTGAGCGCGGCCAGCAGCTCTCGCGGAGGGCGACGCACGCGCGGCCCCTGGGCACGCAGCGCCTCCAGCCCGCGTCGCTCCGATTCGAGCCGACGCGCCCACGCCGCCGACTCCGGGCACCCCAACCGCTCCAACCAGTCGAATGAGAAACCCGTCGTCCGCACGACGAGGTGAGGAAAGAAGGTCCAGCCCTTCATGGGTCACATGTCCTTCAACCTCGTGGGCCCCCCCGAAGGAGGCCCGAGGCCAGCCACTCAGTCTTGCTGCCGAGCCGTCACGACAATCTCCTGCCCGGGCACCGCCAGCACCCACTGCTTGCTCGCGGCACCAGGACAGCTCACCACCACTTCCAGCTCCCTGCCGGCCTCGATGGAGGCCTTCGTCACCGGCGTGCGGTTGGCCAGCGGAGCCCCGTCCACCTGGACCTGGCAGCCCGGCGCGCCGCTCGTCACGCTCAGCACCCCGCGCGTCCCAGGCTGGGGCATCGCATCCGCCAGCGTCCGCACGTCGATGTCCTCGCGAAGCTGCGTGGTGCCGAACCGCCGCAGCTTCCCGTTCACCGCCGTGGCGATGAGCATCGGCCCGGTGGGCGGCGCCGGCAGCGACTGCGAGCCGGACTCCAGCCGCACGCCACCGACGTACACGTGCTCGCCCTCCTCCAGGTTGAGGAACATGGAGCCGGGACCGCGCAGCATCACCACCGCCACCACGGCCACCACCAGCAAGAGACCACCACCCAGGGCCGCCCACTTCCACGTGCCCTTCCCGGACTCGGAAGCGGCGGGCTCCACGTGCGCGGGCGCGGGAGGCGCGGGGCGCGCGGCGGGCACGGGGCTCTGGTGTCCTGGCGAGGACGGCCTGGGCGCCGGCGCGGGACGGGGCGCCGCCGAGGCGGGCAGCGCGGTGGAGGAAGGACGCTGAGGCACGGGCACCGCGGTGTGGCCCGGCTGCGAGGGACGCGGCGTGGGAGCCAACTGCGCTGGCGCGGGAGGAGGCAACTGCGCGCCCCCCTGCAGCAGCACCACCTCGGTCCGGTCCCCCGCTTCCAGCTCCGGAAGCATCGGCAGCGGAGTCATGGTGGGCGGCGGAGGCGGAGGCCGGATCGCCACGGGCGGAGGCGTCGCGGGCCGGGTCGCCACGGGCGGAGGTGTCGCGGGACGGGTCGCCACCGGCGGAGGCGTCGCCGGGCGGGTCGCCACGGGCGGAGGCGTCGCGGGGCGCGCGGCCACGTTGCCGCTGCCCGTGCCCGTCGTCGGACGCGGGATGTTGCCACTGCCCGCCGTGGTCGGCTTCAGGCCACTGCCCGTGCCCTTGTTGGGCGTCCTGGCGTCGACGGGGGCCACCATGTCCCCGCTGCCAACGCTGCCGCTGCCCGTGCCGCTGGGGACGGGCTTGGGATGGCTGCCCGTTCCCGACGAGGTCGCGGGCGTGTACTCCACCAGCCGATCTCCCAGCGTGTCCTTGAAGAACTGGGCCACCGCCGCCGGGGACGAGTTGAGGCGGTGGTGCGCCATCACCGCTTCAATCTCCTCGCGCATCGCCGCGGCGGACGGCGTGCGGCGCGCCGGGTCCTTCACGAGCGCGCGGAGGATGAGGTCGGAGACGTCCTGCGGAATCTGCGGACGCAGCTGCGAGGGCACGGGCGCGGGCTCACGGACGATGGCGTTGAGCGTGGCCGCGTCGTGGTCCCTGCGGAACGGAAGCTGTCCGGTGAGCAGCTCGAAGAGGACGACACCGAGCGCGAAGACGTCGTTGCGCGCGTCCAGCGTGCGGCCCGACGCGGCCTCCGGGGAGATGTACGAAATCTTCCCCTTCAGCACGCCCGCCTGCGTGTTCTCCTCGCCCGCCACCTTGGCGATGCCGAAGTCGCTCAGCTTGATGGCGCCGTCCAGCGAGATGAGGACGTTGTGCGGGCTGACGTCGCGGTGCACCACGGGGTGCGGCGTGCCCGCCGGGTCCACGTACGCGTGCGCGTAGTGCAGCCCCGCGGCCACCTCCGCGACGATGCGCAGCGCGTGCTCCAGCGGCAGCGCGAGCCCCTTGCGGCGCAGCTCGTTCACCAGCCGCTTCATGTCCGGCCCGCGCACGTACTCCATCAGGATGTACGCCACCCCGTCGGACACGCCCACGTCGAAGGTCTGCACGACGTTGGGATGCGTGAGGCGCGCGTTGGCGCGAGCCTCCGCGAACAGCATGTCCACGAACTCGGGGTTCTGCGCGAACTGCGGCAGAATCTTCTTCATCACCACGAACTTCTCGAAGCCCTTCACGCCCACCTGCTTGGCGAGGAAGACTTCGGCCATGCCGCCCTGGCCCAGCCGTCGGATGATGTTGAGCTTGGTGCTGCCCAGCGAGTTGGAGATGTCGGTGGGCGAGCCCTTGTTCGCCTGCGGGTCGACGTTGGTGGACCCGAACAGGTACTGACTGAGGGCGCGCGACTCCAGCCCTTGAATGTCGTCCAGCGGCCGGTCCGTGAGCTGCACGCGCGCCAGGAACCCCTGGAGCTGCGGCATGTGCGGCACCTGGGCGCTGCCGCCGCAGATGGGGCACTCGATGGAGGTGGTCGTCTGGTGCGCGCGAAGCTGCGCCAGGTACTCGTGGGCCTGGATGCGCTGGTGGCTCACCTGGCCACAGTTGCGGCACTCGCACGGCAGCCACAGCGTGGCCAGCCGCCCCGGCATCATCTTGGACGAGCGCGCCAGCACGGCCAGCGCCGGCGGAGGCACGCGGCACAGCACCACCTGCGCGGCCTGCGCCGCGGTGTCCAGCACCTGTTCCAGCTTGGGCAGCGCCTCCGGCTCCACCGTCCTGACGTGGCTGAAGTCGAACGCGACGCGCCCCTCCAACCCGGACGCGAGCCGGCGCACGTTGAGGTCGCCCTTGAGCGTGCTGGCCAGCGAGATGAACGTGACGTCGTCCTGGACGATTTTCAGGTGCTGCGGCAGCTCCGACTGGTCCGTCGGCATGCTCGCGCGCAGGTAGCGCATCACCACCGGGTCCACGGTGCCGAACTGCTGACGGCGCGCGTAGTCGAAGAACTCGCCCGGCAGGTCCGCGAACTCCAGCGGGTTGGAGCAGACGGGACAGGTGTGCTCGGGCGCGCGCTCCTCGGCGATGACCTGGGCTTCGTCCACCAGGTTCACCACCCGCATCCGGTCTTCGTTGCAGGTGCGACACGTATAGGGGGCGAGGACGGAGAGCACGCGGGCGACTCCCGCGAAGCCCTCCACCATGTTGAGCTGATCCACCACGACGGGGGGCGCGTGCACGACGTACAGCCCCAGCGCGCCCGGAGGCAGCTTCGCGGCGAACTCAATCCACCGACGGACCCCGAAGGAGCTGATGCGCTCCACCCGGCCGAGGTCGACGACGAGGAGCCCACTGAGCTCCTGGCTCGTCGACGTCAACGGGAAGGTCTCGTCGATGACCCCGGCGATCCGGACGTGGGTGATGGTACCCACGCGGAGCCGGCTGATGATGGCGTTGGAACCCTGGCTATCCACCGGCCCTGACCTCATGCAGACAGAACATCAGTGACTTGGGCTGGGCCGCGCGGCGGCGCGCGTCTCCCAGGTCCACCACGCACACGACTCGCGACTCCCGGCCAGCGGTCACCCGGACCGCCACCGTGTCGCAGTGCTCGAGGATGCGACGCAATCCAAGACCCGCCCCTCCGCCAGACGCATCCACCTTCACGCGCTGGCCCCACCCCTCCAGCGCCCGGGCGAACGAGCCCGGCCGCAGGCCGCCGAAGCGGTCCGCCACTTCCAGCCACATCCGGCCGTCCTCCACCGCGAACGTCAGCTCGCAGGCGTCCTCCGGCTCCACTTCCCGCACCTCGGTGCGCCGGTGCGCGTAGCGAGGCTCGCCCCGCGCATCCACCGGTGCATCCAGGAGCGCGTTGGCGGCGATTTCATGCACCACGTCCGCCACCAGCCCGGCCGACACGCGGCTGCCCTCCGCGTCGCCCACCGCCACCGCCGCCGCCGTGGCCGCGGCGTGGATGTCCGCCACGCGGCGCAGCGGATGGCGCTTCACCTCCGCCTGGTCCGGGAGCAACGAGCCCTGCTTCCACAGCGAGCCCAACAGGCGGACCTCCCACATGGAAGGTCCCCCGTCGCGCTCGCGCGTGGCCAGGAGCAGGGCCGGCGGCTCTCGCCGCAGCCACTGCGCGTGCTCGGGCTTGAGCACGCCGTCGAACAACACCAGCGCTCCCTGGCCGCCCACCTCACCCTGGGCCAGCAGCGGCACCGCCTGCTCGAGCGAGGCCGCGGGCAGGGAAGCATCTGCAATCAGCAGGAGGCCCCCGGCCTCCAGGTGAGGAGCGGTACTCAAACGCGGTGCCTAATAGCGTACCTTGACTTCACTGAAGAAGGATTGGGGCGGCGCGGGGAAGCCGTGAGACTCCTCGTAGGCCGCGTTGAAGAGGTTGGAGCCGAGGAACGACACGGCGATGCCGTCGTAGATGTTGAAGCCCACCCGCGCGCTGGCCGTCAGGTAGCTGGGCAGTTGCACGCGGGAGGTGGGCAGGCCCGTCACCTCGTCCACCTGGAAGCCCGGGTCGAAGCGCGGCCCGACGAAGAGCGCGTACAGCTCCACGAAGGCCACCTTGCCGATGTTGGTGCGGCCACGCGCGTAGATGCGGTGCGTGGGCGCGTAGTCCAGCGGCGTCTCCGGGCTGTCGTCGAAGGGCACGTTCTTCGCGTCGAGGAGCTGGTAGGCCACGTCGAACGACGAGTTGATGGACGGAATCTGCGCCGCCGCCTCCAGCTCCAGGCCGGCGATGCGCGCGTCGCCCATGTTGCGGAACTGGGACACCGAGCCGAAGACGAGCTCCTGATTGATGAAGTTCTTGGCCACGTTGTAGAAGCCCGTCGCCGTCAGGCGCACGCGCCGGTCGAAGGGCCAGAAGTCCACGGAGCCCTCGAACGTGTCCAGCGTCTCCGCGCGAAGGTCGGCGTTGCCCACCAGCGTGGAGGCGTACATCTGCTGGTTGATGGCCAACTCCGCCAGGGTGGGCGCGCGGAAGGCGCGGCCGTAGTTGGTGCGCAGCGTGAGCAGCTCCGGCACCGCGTGGAAGACGATGCTCGCGCGCGGAGAGAGCTGGTCGGTGCGCTCGCGCCAGACAGCTTCCGGAATCTGGTAGCGGTCATACCGGGCGCCTCCGCTCAGCACCAGGCGCTCCGTCAGGCGGTACTCCGCGTCCACGAAGCCACCGAGGATGGTCTGCTTGGTGTCGTCCAGCGTCAGCCCCGGCAGGATGTTGGGCACGTTGACGTTGTCCAGCTTCAAGTCGCCGCCGAACGTCACCGACAACGGGCCCGCCGAGTACAGCGCGCGAACCTCACCGCCCAGCCGGCGCCGCTTGCCCAGCGCGCGCGTAGGGTCGCCACCGAAGGCGTTCTCCATCACCACGTCGCGGCGCTTGAAGAAGCCGTACGCCTGACCGAACAGGCGCAGGTTGTCCGTAATCTGTTGGTCCACCTGAGCGGAGGCGTTGAAGTTCTGGACGGACTCCTCGTCGTCCGGCGTGTAGTGGCAGCGGCCGCAGTTGCCCACCGTCGAAATCTGCGTGTGCGAGCCACCCGGGCGGCCAATCGTCGCGTCCGTGAAGTCCGCGTCCAGCGCCAGCGGCCCCACGCGCACCTTGCCGTTCACCTGGTGCACCATCGAGTCCTGGTTCTCGTCCACCACGCCCCTGGCGGGGTCACTGAAGAGCTGCGGCCCGTCCGAGCCATAGCCGTAGTAGCCCAACAGCGCCTCCACGGGGCCGCCGCGTCCCGCCACGTTGCCGTGCAGGCGCCACGTCTGGTCCTGGCCCGCGAGGATGCGCGCCTCGGCGCCCACGTTGCGTCCCGCGGCGATGAGGTCCGCCGGCTGGCGCTCGATGATGTTGATGACGCCGCTGAAGGCGTTGGAGCCGTACAGCGACGAGCCCGGGCCCCGGATGACCTCCACCTGCTTGAGGTTGACGAGCGGCGTCGTCTCGTCCGCGTAGAACTGACCCGTCCACGGGTCCGTCAGCGGCCGGCCGTCCTTGAGCAACAGCAGGCGGTTGGACAGGTAGTTGGAGCCCAGGCCACGCGCGCTCACCGCCGCCTTGCGCATGGACCCGCGGCGGCACTCCATGCCGGGGAAGTACTGGATGGCCTCGCACAGCGTGAACTGGCCGGTGCCCTCCAGCTCCTCCGCCGGAATCCACGACACCGTCAGGGGCACATCCGCGATGCGCTGGTTGCGCTTGGAGGCCGTCGTCACCACCGCCTCGCTCAGCACGCGGTTGACCGACTCCTCCAGGGCGTCCGCGCCACCCAGCGGATCCTCACCGGGCAGGCTCGCCAGGCCGGACGGAGGCGGCATCGGCCGGTCCGTGGTGGGCTGGGCGAAGGGCGCGGAGATGGGGACGTTGTCGCCAGGCGCGGGCTTCTGGCTCCCCGTCGCGGGCAGCACCGCGCCGTGCGAGGCGGGCGGCGTGCTCAGCGGATCCGCGGAGAGCACGGGGTCCAGCGAGGGGCTGGCCAGAGGGGCGTGCGAAGGAGGACCGGCCGGGTGGGTCTCCACCGTGGGCGCGGGAGTCACCGGGACGGGCGGCTCCGCCGTCACGGCCTCGGGGGCCGTTGGATCATCCGTCTCGGTGCCGGCTCCCAGGACGGGAATCTCCGGCTCGACGGGCGCCGGCTCCACCGGCTTGCTGTTCTTGCGAGTCTTCGGCGGCTTCTTCGCCGTGCGCGGAGGCTTGGTCGAGGGCGTCTTCGTGGCGCCGGGGACCTTCGTCCCGGGCGGAACGACGCGCTTCTTTCGCTTCACTTTCGCTGGCGCCTCACCCGCCGCGCCGGAATCCTGAGCCTGGGCCACCGTGGGGTGGGCCAGGGCCAGCGCGCTGAAGAGGACGGACATCGCCATGTAGGCGCGGATACCCCGGCGCCCTGCGTGAGCTCCCACCGCACCTCGCAGCGGATCAGCAGACACTTTGGAGTGCATCGTTCTCACATCCGCGAATGGGAAGAGCCCCCGCGGTCCTATACGCCCCTGTTGGCCGGCGCGACGCCAGGGCACTCGTTCTTTTGGACGAATTCGCTCACCTGCACGCTCGCGCCGTAAGAAAACAAGCTACCCCAGCGGCCCAGCGGGGCCAAGTTGATGATTCTCATTCCCTGGAAACTCAAGAGTGTTTCGGGCCAGCGCGCCGAAGGTTGCGTCAAATCAGTCGTCGGGCTGTTCGGCGGCCACGGCGAGGTCCCCGCCGAATGAAGGCAGGGAGGGGCCCAGCTCCTCGGCTCGGACCAGGACTTCGGCGTCCACGCGCAGCTCCGGCGCGTCGGCGAAGACGGGCTGGCGGCGCGGGGGGCCTTGGGTGACGAGTCGCCGGAAATCCTCGAAGTCCTTGCCCTGGATGCGAACGAAGGACTCGAACGGGGCGACCGCACCCACGGAGGACAGCGCGGAGTCCAGTGACTCCTTGTGGTTGCGCAGGTCCACCAGGACGGCGCCCGGCAGCCGGGAGCTGCGGAAGAGGACGCGCAGGTCCTTGTCCTTGGGGACATGGGACATGGGCACCAGGGCCGCCTCGGCGCCCTTGGCCTCCAGCATCTTCAGGGCGGACTCCACGTTGGGGACGGGGGTGAGCTTGAAGTGGCGCTGCGCGTCCAGGTCTCCTCCGAGCACCGCGTGGGTGACGAACTTGGGGTCGGCGGGGCCCGCGCCCTTCACCAGGGCCAGGCGCTTGCCGGAGAGGTCCTTCACCACGCCTTTGTGAGTGGAGACGATGGCCCAGCGCTGCTGGGACTCGCCGGGACGGGACGCCCAGGCCAGCGGGGTGGCCTTGGCGCCGAGCTGCACGGCGGCCCACCCCTCCACCACGGCGAAGTCCACCCCTCCGTCGGAGATGGCGCGCGCGAAGTCCTCGTAGCGGCCGAAGCTCTTGGCGGCGATGGGGCGGTCCATCGCCTGTGACAGCTTCGCGGCCAGGGCCTCCGCGTACTGGAAGCGCTCCTGGCCGTCGCTCAGCGTCGTGGCCAGGAAGACGCCCAGCGTGGCCTTCTTCGGGGCCGCGGCGGCGGGGGTGATGACACAGAGGGCCAGCGCGAGGCCGGCCAGCAGCAAGCGGAGCGTCTTCATGGGGTGGTCTCCTCCACGGTGGCTCCGGCCGGCGACGCGCCCGAGGGCTCGGCGAGGCCATGGAGGCTCTGCAGGCGTTCCTTCCACTCACGCACCTGGGCCTGGCGGGGGCCGGGGCCGGAGGCGAGGTAGCGGCGCCAGGCGTCCACGGCCTCGGCGGGCTCGTGGCGGCGCTCCTGGGCGTCGATGCCCAGGTTGAGCGCGGCGACGGACACGGTGGACTCCAGGCGGCGCCACGTGGCCAGGGCCTCGGACGCCTTGCCCTTGCGCCAGTCGACGCAGGCCTGGTTGTGCTGGAGCAGCGCGTCCTCGGGCTCGGCGGCGAGCGCGGCCTTGAGGGCCTTCTCCGCGCCCTTCATGTTGCCGGAGGCGTAGGCCAGCGAGGCCTCGCGCCGATGAAGCGCGCCCGTCAGGGACGCGAGCCACTTGGGCTGGCCGGGCATGGGCTTCTTGGCCGCGGCCGTCAGCTGCTTGCGCGAGGCGGCCACCTGCCCCTTCTTGTAGAGGACGAAGGCGTCCGCCAGGGCGCGGGTGTTGGGCCACGCCCAGGGCTGCGCCGGGGTGAGCGCCTTCTTCAGCGCGGCGCTCGCCTCCGCGTGACGGCCAGCCTCCGCGCGAGACAGTCCGCGAGCGAAGAGGGCCAGCTTCGTCAGGTCCGCGCGCTTGCCGGTGCCCAGCTTGTCCACGGCGTCCAGGTCGCGGTCGGCGCCCTCGACATCCCCCGCCTCCAGGCGGGCCAGCGCGCGGCGCACCAGCACGCGTGGCAGGTTGGCCTGCGCCACGCTCGCGGCCGTGCGCGACGGGCCGACTTCCGTGAGCCGCTGCACGGCGGCGTCCACCTGGCCCAGCTCCACCTCGGCGAGCGCGGCGCCCACGGAGGCCTCGGCCTGCTGGTCCGGCTCCTCCGTCTGCTTGCCCGCGAGGCCGAAGGCCTCCAGCGCCGCCTGCGCATCCCCCGCGCCCAGCCGCGCGTAGCCCAGGAGCAGTTGCTCCCGCCACGTCGCGCCGGGGAGCGTGGCGCCCTGCTCCATCACCTTGCGCGCGTCCGCGTAGGCACGCGTCTCCATCAGCGCCGCCGTCAGCCGGCGGGCCATGAGCGCACTGCGGTCCAGATCGTAGGCCCGGCGCAAGTCGCGAACGGCGTCATCCGCCCGCCCCGCCCCGCCCCTGTCGCGGGCACGGTGCGCGAGCGCGCGGGCCAGCCACTGCTTGGCACCGGCGTGCGCGGGGTCCACCTGGAGCGCGTTGCCGTAGTCCTCGATGGCCTGGTCCCACTGGCCGGTGGCGAAGTGGTCCGCGCCCAGCAGCATCCAGCCCAGGGCCTGACGGGGCACCATCTCCACGACGCGCCGGTGCACCTCCACCGCGCGCTGGTAGCGGCCGGCGCGGCGGTTGACGGAGCCGAGCGACGCCCACAGCTCCACGCTGCTGGCGCCCGAGCGCACCGCGGCCTCCAGGAACTGGATGGCCTCCTCGTGACGTCCCTGCGCCTGGAGCGCCTTGCCCACCGCCATCTGCCCCAGCACCAGGCCGGGCTGGAGCTCCAGCACCTTGCGGTAGGCCTCCTCGGCGGCGGGGGCCTGCTTCTGCGCCAGCCGCACGTCACCCAAGAGCAGGTAAGCGGCGGGCGTCGCGCCCACCTTCACCAGGGCCACCGCCTGCGCCTCCGCGCGGGGCACGTCGCCCGAGGCGAGGTACAGCCGGGCCAGCTTCTCCTTCGGCTCGGCCGCCTGCGGGAAGCGCGTGGTGACGCCCTCGAGCAGCGTCCGCGCCTCGCCCGGCTTGCCCTCCAGCTCCAGCACGCTGGCGAGCCCCAGCTGCACGGTGGGCGACTCCGGCCGGCCCGCCTGCGCCTGGGTGAAGGACGCGCGCGCGGCCACCGCGTCGCGGCGCAGCACGTGGGCGCGGCCCAGCAGCTCGTGCACCTGGAAGTCGTTGGTGGAGAGCTTCGCGGGACGCATGGCCAGATACTTCTGCAACCGCGTCACCGCCGCGTCGCCCTGCTGGGCGAAGAGGTAGTAGCTGGCCAGGTAGTAGTGGACGATGAGGTGCTCGGCCTGGTCCGCGCCGGCCACCTGCTCCAGCAGCGGTACGCCCTCCGGGAAGCGGCGCAGCTTGAAGAGGGCCACGCCCAGCGGGTACGAAAGCGACAGCTCGGACGGGTTGGCGGCCTGGACGGGCTTCAGCTTGTCCACGGTGCGCGCCCAGTCCTGGAGCGCGTTGGCGGAGGAGCCCACGCCCGCGGCGGCGGCGACGGAGCCCGGCTCGGCGGCCAGGGCCTGTTCGAAGAGGCCCAGCGCCTTGCGGTACTTCTCCTCCGCTTCCTTCTTGTTGCCGGACGCGCTGGCGGCGCTGGCGGACACCTGGGCCGTCTCGCCCTCCTTCACCAGCCGCTGCGACTCGGACATGGGGGGAGGGCGGTACTGCGCCAGGGCGGGAGGGCCGGCCAGCGAGGCCAGCAGGGCGAGCGCCGGGACGAGGCGTCGCATGGGGGTGTGGGGTGTGCGGCGCATGCGGGGGTCGTCCAGGGTCAGGCGGGGCTGTACTCGGCCACGACGACGGTGATGTCATCGCGCTGGGGCTGGCCCGCGCTGTACGCGCGGGCGTCCGCGAGCAGCGCGTCGCGCAGCGCCTCCGCGGACAGGTGGGCATGGGTTTGCACCGCCGCGGCCAGACGCTGGGTGCCGTACATGCGCCCCGTCCCATCCCGCGCCTCGGTGATGCCGTCGGTGTACCAGACGATGATGTCGCCCGGCCGGAGCTGCGCCTGGCGGGAGGTGAACTGCGACGTCACGGACGCGCCGAGCAGCGGCCCACGCGCGGGCAGCGAGGCCACCTGCCCGCTGTGCTTGTTGAAGACGAGCGGGCTGGGGTGCGCGCCCGCCGCGTAGTCCACCAGGCCGTTGGACACGTCGATGACGGCCAGGGAGCTGGACATCTGGTGCTCGCCGCGGCCCACGTTGGCCAGCGTCACGTTCAGCGCGGTGATGAGCATCTGCGCGTTGACCTCGGTGGGCTCGCGCAGCGTCATCGCGGACGCGAAGCCGCTGGTGGCGCTCGTGGCCACCAGCGAGGTGGACAGGCCATGGCCCGTCACGTCGCCAATGCCGATGACCACCCGCTGCTCGTCCAGCACCGCGCGAAACCACCAGTCGCCACCACACGCGTCGGCGGTGACGACGAGGCCGGCGATGCGCAGCGGCCCCACCTGCACGGCGTCACGGCCGGGCAGCAGCGTCTCCTGAACCGTGCGCGCCAGCGACACCTCGCGCTCCAGCTGGGCCTTGGCGCGCACGTCGTCGAGCAGCACCTTGATGCGCTCGGCCATGTGGTTGAACACCACGCCCAGCGTCTTCACCTCGCGGCCGGCGCCGCTGGCGGACTGGGTGCGCGCGCCCAGGTCTCCGGCGGCCAGCTGCATCACCTTGTGGGTGAGCACGCCCAACGGCCGGGTGATTCTTCGACTCTGGAACGCGGCGACCACGCCCGCCAGCACCACGAAGCCCAGCCCCAGGCCGAGCATGCGCACGGTGTTGGCCCTCACGGTGGCGCGCTTGTCGCGCTCCAGGACCTCCAGCTGCTCCTGGAGGGCGCGCAGCGAGTAGCTGATGACCACCAGCCCCTTGCCACTGGTGGAGCCGTAGTCGATGGGCTCCTGAATCTCGTACACGGCCTGGTTCCGGTAGAACGCCTGCACCAGCCGCTGCTCGGCGGCGCGTCCGCTGGGGGCGTTCTCGGGCGCCTCGGCCTCGGCGGGGGCGTCCGCGGCCTTCGGCTCGCTGTCCGCCATCACCAGGCCCTCCGGGTCGAGAATCTGGACGCGGAGGATGTTGGGGTTGGTGGAGACGATGGAGCCGGCCACGCCCTCCAGGAAGGCGTAGTTGTTGTCGCGCAGGTTGGTGACGGAGGTGAGCGCCAGCGTCTGGCCCACCGTCCGCCCCAGCTCGCGGGCCTGCTCCTGGATGCGCTCGGTGGAGCGGCGGGCGGTCTCCTCGAACTGGGACTGCGTCGACGCGACGGACAGCGCCGCGAGCAGGCCCACGATGACCACCACCAGCGCGGTCGTCGTGAGCAGGAGAATCTGGTCCAACCGGAGGCCGCGGATGGCGGCCACGTTGGGCAGCTCGCCCGCCTCCAGCGGAGCGATGAGCGTGCCCGTCGCCTCGACATGGGGCAGCCCGACGTTGGCGGTCAGCCGCGTGGCGGTGGACTCGCGGGTGCCGGTGATTTCCCGGGAGCCCGTCCGCTCGGCCTGCGGCGACGTGCCACCGGGGGACGTGCCCGGAGAGGTACCGGGCTCGGGTGTGGGGTTCAGACGCGTGTTCGTGCTGGACAAGGACACACCCGGAAGGCCACGCCAACGCGCGGCGGGGAGCGGGAAAGAGTGCCGACTCTAGCGCACTTCTCCTACTTCGCGAGACCTTGCCCCCACACCACGTCACGACGCGTCCCGGCCTGGGGACGTCCCTTGAGGTCGGGTGCGCGTGTTGGCCCGCTGGACACTTCACATCCGGTGCGATGCGGCCCCGGCCCTTCACCGCGCGTCCACGCGGGGCGTCCGTTAGCATCCCCGTCCCATGAGGCCCCACTTCCACGTGGATGGGTTTCCCGTCCGCGTCCATCCGCTCTTCTTCCTCACGACCCTGGCGACGGGTTGGGACTTCGCCTCCGAGCTGGGGAGCCTGGCGCTGTGGGTCGTGGTGGTGTTCGCCTCGGTGCTCCTCCACGAGCTGGGCCACGCGTGGGCGTACCGACGGTTCGGCTCTACCGCGAGCATCTCCCTGCACGGGATGGGCGGAACCGCGCAAGGCACGGACCGGCTCACGCACCGTCAGTCCGCGTGGGTGAGCTTCGCGGGCCCCGGGGTCGGCTTCCTGCTGGGCGGGCTGGTGTGGGGCACCTCGGTCCTCACGCCGCTGGGCGAGCAGGGCGGTCTGGTGGGTCTGGCGGTGAGACAGCTGCTCTGGGTGAACATCGGCTGGGGGCTCTTCAACCTGCTGCCCGTGCAGCCCCTGGATGGAGGCAACCTGCTCGCGTCGCTCGTGCGAGCGCGAAAGGGCTACCGATATGAGCGCGCCCTGCGCGTCATCGGCATCATCACGGCGATGGGGATGGTGGGACTCGCCATCTGGCAGCGCACCGTCTGGGTCGGAGTGATGGCCCTGATGTTCGGGGTGATGAATCTGGAGCAGCTGCGACAGCTCCCTCGAGAAGTCCCCTTCCAGCCCGCCTCGCCCCCTCGAAAGACGGCCACGCGACGCGCCTCCGTGGCGGGCGCCGTCACACTCGACGAACTGCTGGGCCGGGGCCCCCCTCCGCCCGCCGCCACCCTCACCGAGATTGGGGCCTCCGAGGCGATGGCCCCGGTCCTCGCCCGACGCGCGCCCGAGGACACTCGACACCAAGAGGAGCCCGAGGCCCCTCACGACCCGGCCGCGGTGGGCCAGCTCCTGCTGGACAGCGGCCTCGCGGGGATGGCGGTGAAGCCCCTCCAGGAGGCCTTCGCCCGGGCGCCCTCCCCTCGCGCCGGACACACGCTCGTCCTGGCGCTCCTGGAGACGGGCCGCACGGCGGAGCTGGGCGCGCTGCTCACCAGTCCCCGGTCCGCGCACCTCTCCTTGGAGACGCTGGGTGCCATCGAAGCGCGCGCTGGCGGAGACGAGGCGTTAACGGGCCGCGTCACGGTGCTGCGACGCGCCGCCGCTCCTAAGTTGGATGAGCAAGGCTGATTGCCGCGCCGCGCCACCGGGCCCTGTTTGAGTGGGGGGGCCGGCAGGAGGCCATCTGCAGGCTTGAGAAAAGGGGGCGCATCCGGGTTATAGGGGCGTCCCCTCCAGCCAGAGGAAGCCAGCGCGTGTCCAGACCCCGACTCATCAAAGAATCGTCCGCGCCGCTCCCGCTCGACAGGGAGCTGCTGGTCCGTATCCACGACCTCATGGTCAAAACGCGCGTCCTCGAGGAGCGCCTCATCCAGATGTACAAGCAGGGCCACGGCTACTTCTGGATTGGCGGCCCGGGCGAGGAGGCGTTCAACGTCCCGCTCGGCCTGCTGATGAAGAAGGGCCAGGGCCCCGAGTACGACTACCTCCACGCCCACTACCGCCAGTCCGGCACGCTGCTCGCCCTGGGCGAGGAGCCCATCGGCGCGCTGCGGCAGATGAAGAACACCGCGTCGGACCCGTACTCCGGTGGCCGCAACTTCGCGGGCCACTTCTCGCTGCGAAAGTACAACGTCGCCCCCGTCAGCTCCCCCATCGAGGTCCAGTACTCCATCGCACCGGGGACGGCCATGATGCAGAAGCGCGTGGGCGGTGACGCCATCACCATCGTCACCGGCGGCGACGCCGGCACGGCCGAGGGCGATTTCGCCACCTGCCTCATCTGGAGCAGCCGCCCCGCCAACCCGCTGCCGGTGCTCATCATCGTCACCAACAACAAGTGGGGCATCTCCACGTCGGCGGAGGGCCAGCACGGTGAGCCGCGCGTGAGTGAGCGCGGCAAGGCGTTCAACATCCGCTCGAAGACCATCAACGGCAATGACCCGGTGGAGGCGTACAACGAGCTGAAGGAGGCGATGGAGTACGTGCGCACCGAGCGCAAGCCGTTCCTCCTGGAGGCCAACGTGTCGCGCCTGTACGGGCACTCGTCCGCGTCCGGCGCCAACTACGTGTCCGAGGAGCTCGACTGCCTCAAGCAGTTCGAGACCCGGCTGGAGGCGGACGGCGTCCTGACGCGCCAGCAGATGGACGAGCTGCGCAACCGCTACACCGAGGACATGGCCGCCGCCGCCCGCATCGCCCGGGACGAGCCGCTGCCCGCCCCCGAGACCATCTGGAAGCACATCTTCGCGGAGGACAAGTAACCCATGGCCAACATGGCACAGGCCATTCGCATGGCCCTCCACTACGCCGAGGAGAACCTCGGTGTGACGGACATCTTCGGAGAGGACGTCGGCGCTCCGCTGGGCGGCGTCTTCACCTGCACGCAGGGCTTGAAGACGGCGTGGA
This sequence comes from Myxococcus qinghaiensis, assembly GCF_024198215.1. Lineage (GTDB taxonomy): Bacteria > Myxococcota > Myxococcia > Myxococcales > Myxococcaceae > Myxococcus > Myxococcus qinghaiensis. The sequence goes on along the minus strand of NZ_JAKCFA010000032.1, from coordinate 42,496 downwards.
ACTCGCCCCTGGATGAGCGCGGCATCATCGGCGCGGCCATGGGAATCGCCCTGGGCGGGGGCCGGCCCGTCGCGGAGATTCAGTTCTGCGACTACGTCTACAACACCATCGACCTGCTCAAGCTGGCGGGCAACACCTGCTGGGCGAGCAACGGCGACTGGAACCTGCCCATGGTGGTGCGCACGCCGGTGGGCAGCGGCATCCGCGGGTCCATCTACCACTCGCACTCGTTCGACGCGACGATGACGCACATCCCCGGCTGGAAGGTGGTCATGCCCTCCACGCCGCTGGACGCGTACGGGCTGCTCATCTCCGCGTGCAAGGAACAGAACCCCGTCATGTTCCTGGAGCCCAAGGCGCTGCTGCGCGTGAAGGGCGACGAGCGCATCCCCGGCGAGCCGGACGATGACCGCGCGCTGTCGAAGATGATCGACGCGCCCCTGGGTGACCGCTCGCAGTGGAAGCCGCAGTGGCCCGCGGAGCTGGAGGCCTTCGCCATCCCCATCGGCAAGGGCAAGCTCCTGCGCGAGGGCACGCAGCTCACCGTCGTCAGCTACGGCCGCACCCTGCCCCTGTGCGCGCGCGCCGCGCAGACGCTCGCCGACGAGGGCATCAGCGTGGAGGTCATCGACCTGCGCTCGCTGTGGCCCTACGACTGGGAGATGATCAAGACCTCCGTCCAGAAGACGGGCCGCGTCCTGTTCGTCAACGAGGACACCGAAGTCACCAACTTCGGTGAGCACCTGCTGCGCCGCACGGTGGAGGAGCTCTTCTACTCGCTGCTCGCGCCGCCCCGCCTCGTGGCCGGCAAGTTCGTCCCCGGCATCGGCCTGGCCGACACGCTGGAGATGGCCTCCGTGCCCCAGCAGAACGACATCACCGACGCCCTGCGCTCACTCGCTGGCGAGCAGCCGTAAGCGTCGCACCCACAAGTACGCCGTGGTTCCCGCACCACGGAAAGTTCCGGGCCGCCGTTCCTCTTTGGAGGAGCGGCGGCCCTTTCGTTAGACTCCCAACTGCCTTGTCACAGCCAATCGTCCGGACCGTCACCCCCGCGGGTGCAGATGCTCCCGCCTTCCGCATTCGCCGCGCCCGTCGGGGCGACGCCGAGGCCATGGCCTTGCTGCTTCGCGAGCTGGGTTATCCACAGGGCACGGACCAGCAGACCGTGCACTGGGTGGTCAGCCATCCGGAGATTGAAATCTTCGTCGCGGGAGACCCGCAGGACAAACCCGTGGGCATGCTGTCGTTCTCCCACCGGCCGCAGCTGCGGCTGCGCGGGCGCGTGGCCACCATCGACGAGCTGGTGGTGACGGAGACCTGGCGCCGCCGAGGCGTGGGGCGCGCGCTCATCAAGCAGATCCTGGAGCGCTGCAAGGTGCTCAGCGCCCGTCAGCTCCAGCTCGTCTCGCCGATGACCATCACTCCGGAGGCGCGCAATTTCTATACGGCGTGCGGCTTCTCCGAAATCGACGCGGGCGTCTTCCGCCATGCGGAGACGGAGGGCGGCCGCTAGGGCCTGCCCCGTCTCGACTCCCGCCGGGTGTCAGCGCTTGAAGCTCTCCACCACCCGGTGGAGCCGCGCGCGGTCCTCGTCATTCACGTCCGTGAAGCGCACGCCAATGGCCTCCTCCTCATCGCGCACCCACGCGATGACGCCATTGAGATGGAACTCCTCGCCCGCGATGTCCATGGACAGCCGCACCTGCGAGCCCACGTCGTAGGCCTTGCGCGTGCGCAGGCACAGGCCACCCGCGGACACGTTGATGGAGAACACGCGCAGCGCTCGCGCGGCATCCGCCGTGTGCTCGAAGCGAACCGCGAACTTCGCCGCCACGCGCTCGTCGGCACGCCGGTTCGCGTACGCGGAAGGATCCCCTGGTGCCATCTCTGCTTCCGCCACCTTGCTAGTCATGTGCACCCGCTACCCCCTGGCCACTGCTGGCGACCCGCTGCCATCCCAACCTCAGGGATTCTGACGCGCCGAGCCACCCCTTGGGCATCGGTCATCCGGCAAGTGTCCGCTGCTTTCCAGGCACGATTCAAGAGGGTCCCCCAGAATGAAGTCCATCAGCTAAGTCCCCGCTGACTTCGATTGGGGAGCATGGATGCGCGCGTGGCTCGCGATGTTGACGGGGACCCTCTTCCTGGCGCTCTGGGCGCCCGGGTGTAGTGACGACAACAAGCCCGGTCCGAACAATGGCGACTCGGGGGTGCCTGGAGACCCGGACGGCGGCGGCGGGCCGACGGGAGATGGCGGGACGAATCCAGACTTCGCATGCAACGTCGCAAGGCAGGAAGGCTGTGGAACGGGCCAGAGCTGCCACTTCGCGGACCTGGGCGGCGGCAAGACGGGCAGCCGGTGCTTCGCTGCGGCGTGCGATGTCGTGCAGCAGAACTGCGCGCAGGGACAGCGCTGCACCTACGTGGGCGTGGGCGCGACGACGGAGCGGCGGTGCGTGGAGGCGGGCACGGGCGCGGAGGGCGCGCGGTGCACGCTGGCGGCGGCGGACGGCGGCGTCGAATACGACACGTGCGCGGCGGGCCTGTTCTGCAAGGACGAGCGGCAGGAGGACGGCGGCACGGGCTTCTTCTGTCGCCGGCTGTGCCACGCGACGACGCAGTGTGGAGACGCGGGCGAGTGCAACACGGTGCTGCGGCTGGCGGGCACGTCGGAGCTGCCGCTGCTATGCGGGCCGCGCTCGCAGGGGTGTGACCCCTTCGCGCAGGGCTGCACCGCGCCGCTGAGCTGCTATCCGTCCTCGTCCGGCCCCGTGTGCGCGGGCAGCGGCACGCACGGCACGGGCGAGGCGTGCGACTTCAGCAACCAGTGCGCGCCGGGCAGCGCGTGCGTGAATACGGGGCGAGGGCTCAACTGCCGGCCCCTGTGCCGGCCCTCGGGCTCGCCCGCATGCACCGCCGGGACGTGTCGTCCACTGAATGACAATCCAGGGGTGGGGGCCTGCATCCCCTGAAGCGCGGTGCCCACGCTGGGTAACTCCGTCGACCCAGCGGGCGCGCCGGGGGCCTCGCAAGGGCCGTAAGTGCGCACGCGAAGGAAATCCTGGCTCCGTCTCGCCCGGAGACCAGGGGGGCGTGCGCCGCGCGACTCGGGACTTGCGTGTGTGTTGGGTGGTCGTCGCGGGAATGCGCGGTGAGCATCGTGCGTCCTCGGGAGGGAGCGACGATGCGAATGTGGCGGACGTGGCTCGGAGTCCTGGCGTGTGTGGGGAGTGCGCAATGGGCGTGCGCTCCCAGCAGCGCTGATGACCCCGTATGGGAAGAGCCCTCTCAAGAAGAGCAGAGTGAGACCTCGAGCGCGCCGGACGCTTCCGTCGACGTGGCGCCAGCGCTCGTGCTGAACGACGAAGGCCAGGTGCGGACACTGCCCCCACCCTCGCCACCGCCGCTGCCGGCCATCGGCTTCCAGCCCGGCTTCCACCAGGCGCTGCGCTGGTCCTACAGCGTGAGCAGCGTCACGACGTTCCGGATGCGAGTGCCGGTGGCGCGCACTGGCGACCGGATACAGGTGACGTTCCGCTCCGGAGATGGAGCGCTCACGCTCCAGCGCGCCACCGTGGCTCGCGCGGGCGCGGACGGCTCGCTCCTGTCCACGCCCGTGCCCTTGAGCTTCGAGGGCAAGCCGGGCTTCTCCGCGGGGGCGCGCGCCCTCGTGACTTCGGACCCGGTGGCCTTTCCGATGAAGTTCCGGGATGACCTGGCCATCACCTTCGAGGTGCGAGGTGCACTGGCGGCCAGCGCCATCAACGCGTTCCCTGGCAGCTTCGCTCGGGTCGGCACCCACTCCCAGGCGATGACGGCGCTCGGCGGCGACACCTTCGAGCGCTCCGTGGGCGTGGCGACGGTGGACGTGGAAGGCCCCACGGGCCGGGCCTTCCTGGCCATGGGCGACAGCATCACCGAGGGCTACGTCGACCTGCGCAACGACACGCGCAATGCGTGGCCCGCGCTGGTGGAGTCGCAGCTCGGCGTGCCCGTGGTCAACGCGGGCGTCAGCGGCCAGGGCTTCTACGACGCGCTGATGCTGCTCGACGACGAGGTGCTCGCGGTGAAGGGCATCACCGACTGCCTGGTCCTCCTGGGCACCAACGACTTGGGCGACGCGGGCGCGGAGGAGCAGATGGAGACGCGGATGCTGCTGCTGGTGCAGCGGCTGGAGCCCTTCTGCCACGTCTGGGTGAGCACGCTCTTGCCGAAGGAGAAGACGAACTACGGCGCCTATGAGTACGTGAAGTCGCAGCGGCTCAGCTTCAACGCGTGGCTGCGCGCCGGAGGCACGGGCGCGGAGGTCATCGACCTGGAGTCGGTGATGCGACGCACGGGCAACGTGCACCTCTACCTGGAAGGGCTGGGCGTGGACGGCATCCACCCGAGCACCGAGGGCCACAAGGTGATGGCGGCCGAGGTGGTGCGCACCCTGCGCGAGCGCGGCCAGCTGTAGCCGCGCCCCCGTTTGAGTCAGTGCGGCGGCCCGCTCAGCGAGGACCGAGCACGCCGTGCAGCACGAGCAGCTCCGCCAGCCCCGGCGGAGTCAGCAGCCAGTCGTTCTCCGCGGGCACCCAGCGCACCGGCGCGCCCGCGGACTCCAGCAGCGCATTCACGCGCAGGAGCAACGGCGCGAACGTCGTCGCGGGCGCGTCCCAGTCCCCCTCGCCGACCTCGACCTCCACGCTTCCCGGGTCCAGGACGAAGGCGTTGCGCCCCTGCAGCGGCTTCACGGCGAAGCCCGGGAGGTAGGGCTGCATCGCCGCCTCCAGTCGCTCCAGCAGCGCGGCGTCCTTGAAGGGGTGGGACAGCTCCCAGTCAAAAAACGTCGGGAGCTGGGACAACAGCTCCTGGCGCAGCGGGTCCTCGCGGCTGTCGCGCCAGTGGTGCTCCGCCAGCTCCATGGCCGTGGCGGGGACCTTCAGCTCCCAGGGCTCCAGCTTCGCGAGCAGCTCGCCCATGCGCTCCACCAGCTCGTACGGAGGCTCCACGCGTGACACCCAGGCCACGTCCGCCACGGACTGCCCCCGCCGCTGGCCCGTCACCCGGTCTCCCGCGCGGAGCTGGAACGGCGGCGCGCCGGACTCCGGCTCTGGATAGAGGGGTGCGTTGAAGAGCCCCTCGCCCGAGTCCGGACGCAGCCGTGCGAAGCCGTGCTTCGGGTTGACGTCCTCCACCGTGAATGTGTCCCTGGCCATCCGTCGCCTCCTCGATGAAAGACGCCCTACCCCGTGTTGCGCATGCCGGCCGCGATACCGTTGAGCGACAGCAACAAGGGCCTGTCGCAGTCACTGGCGTTCTCGCGCTTGCGGCGCATCAGCTCCACCTGGAGGAAGGACATCGGGTCCACGTAGGGGTTGCGCAGGGAGATGGCGCGCTGGAGCTGGGGGTTGTGGTCCAGCAGCCGGGCCTCTCCCGTCAGGCGCTTCACCTGCCGACGCGTGCGCCGATGCTCCTGTTGAATCATGCGCCACAGCGGACGCGTGGAAGTAGGAGCGAGCGCCGCGTAGCGCCCCGCGATGGCCATGTCCGACTTGGCCAGCACCATGGTGACGTTGTCGATGACGGCCTTGAAGAAGGGCCACTGGCGGTACATGCGCTTGAGCAGCGCGGGCCCTCCGGGCTCCTTCGCGAAAGCCTCCAGCGCGGAGCCCACGCCATACCAGCCGGGGATGATGGCCCGGTTCTGCGTCCAGGCGAACACCCATGGAATCGCGCGCAGCGACTCCAGGCCTCCCGCCTTGCGCTTGCTGGGGCGCGAGCCGATGGGCAGCGCGGAGATCTCCTCCACCGGCGTCGCGGCGGTGAAGAGCTCCAGGAACCGGGGGTCTTCCCACACCAGGGCGCGGTATGCCTTGCGGCCCGTCTCCGCCAGCGTGTCGAACGCGGTGCGGAACTCCTTCTCGTCCTCGGGCGTCGGGCGCGGCTGCGCATCCAGCAGGTGCGGCAGCACTCCACCGACGATGAGCTCCAGCGTGCGGCGGGCCAGCTCCGGGCGCGCGTACTTGTGGTCCAGCGCCTCGCCCTGCTCCGTGGCCTTGTAGCCACCGGCCACCGCGCCCGGGGGCAGCGCGAGGATGGCCTCCTGCGCCGGGCCTCCACCGCGCGCCACCGACTCACCTCGTCCATGGAACAGCCGCAGCGGGACTCCCGCCTCGCGCGCTGCCTCGGTGAGCGCCACCTGCGCGCGATAGAGCGCGGCGCTGGCGGCCAGCAGGCCCACCTCCTTGCCGGAGTCGCTGTAGCCGACCATGACCTCCTGCGCGCCGCGGGCATCGACGTGCTTCCGGTACTCGGGATGCGCGAAGAGCGTTCGCAGCACGTCCGGCCCGGAGTCCAGCGCGCCCAACTGCTCGAACAGGGGCACCACGTCCACGGTGGCGCAGCCGCGCGCGGCGTCCCACAGGCCCGCGTGCTTGATGCAGCGGAAGGCCGCGAGCACGTCCTCGGCGGTGCTCGCCATGCTGAGGATGAGGGTGCGGCAGGCGGGCTCACCCGCCTCGGACTGGGCCTCGCGCAGCTTCTCCAGCACCGCGAGCAGGCGCTTTCCACCTTCCGACGGTGGGGGACCACCCTCCTCCAGCGAGGCCGCCGCGCTCACCGCGTCCTCGGCCGGCACACGCGCCTCCAGCTCGGCCAGGGCCAGGCCCAGCGCGCACACCCGCTCGCGCATGCGTCGCACCTGACGGAGTCCCGCGTTGCCGGCCTTCGCCTCCGTGAGCGAGCGCGCCAGCAAATCCAGGTCGGCCAGCAGGGCCTCCGGCGTCCGGTACGCGCTCTCGGGCATGGCCCCCGATTCTCCGGTGCGCTGGGCCAGCACGTGGCGCAGGGCCTGGTTCAGCCGCTCCTCCATGAAGCGCAGCTTGCGGCGCCAGGGCTCGCCCACGGTGCGCGGCCCCAGGCGTTGCTCGGCCTCGGGAAGCTGCGCCGCATCGCGCGCCAGCGAGGCGAGCAGCTCCTGCGACGGCTTCGCGTGCCGGTCCGACTGCGAGAGCATTCCGCCCAGGCGCTCCAGGCCCTGAATCAAGAGCCGCAGCCCGCGAGCACGGTGCGCGCGCAGCGTGTCGCCAAAGACTTCGGGCGTCACCAGCGGGTTGCCATCCATGTCCCCGCCCACCCACGAGTGGACGCGCACCGGCGTGTCCACCTGCCCCAGCGGCTCGCCATAGGCGCGCTCGAAGGCCCACTCCAGCACCTCGGGCAGCTCCGAGAGCTGCTCAGCGAGCACCTCCTCCACGTACCAGAGGATGTTCTTCACCTCGTCGCCCACGGTGGGCCGCTCGCGGCGCAGCTCATCCGTCTGCCACAGCGTGGTGATCTCCTCGCGGAGGGACTCGACGTTGTCGGCGCTCTCCCGAGGGGTGAGCTCACAGCGGTCTCGCTCCTCGAGCAGCCCCGCCATCCGGTAGAGCTTCTCCAGCAGCGTGCGGCGCACGGCCTGCGTGGGATGCGCGGTGAGCGTCAGCGTCACCTGCATCTTTTGGAGCGCCTCGCGCACGCGTGACGCGGGGATGCCCGCGTCCTTGAGTGACAGCAGCGTCGCCTCCAGCGAGCCTCGCTGAGGGCTGGGGGACTCGGCGCCGGCGTGGGCTCGGGCGCGGCGGATGCGATGGTGCTGCTCGGCCAGGTTGACCAGCTGGAAGTAGACAGAGAAGGCGCGAAGCACGGGCTCGGCCTGCTCCAGGGGCAGGCGTTTCAGGATGTCCGCCAGCTCGGCCGCGGAGGCACGTCGCCCCGGCACCGGGCCCCGTCGCCGCTGAATGGCCAGCCGGCGCACCTCTTCCTCCAGGTCGAACAGCTCCTGCCCTTCCTGCTCGACGAGCACTTCTCCCAACAGCCGCCCCAGCAGGCGGACATCACGACGAAGCGGCTGATCCACGGCGCGCATACGAGCCATATGACGTGGACCGTAACCGCTTCCGCCAAGGTTCGCGCGGGCAATGTCCGGGCACCCTCCACTTCTCCGCAGAGGACCTGACAGTCAGGGCTTCGCGTCGAACGCTGTCGCTCGGGCGATGGCCTCCATCCGGTCGACGTCGGCCGCGATGAACGCGAGCTTGGCGCGAAGCTGTTCGACCGCGTCGCCCCCCAGAGGCAGCCGGAACGGCAGCGCTTCGCTCGGCCGCGCGACGACGTCGGCGATGGCGCGAGCGGCCTTCGCGGGGTCCCCGGCCTGCTTGCCGTCCATCTGCTTCACCCAGTCGCGCATCTGCCCCACCGTCGCGCCATACGCCTCCATGGCGGGCACGTGTCGGAACGCCGAGCCGAACAGCGAGGTCCGGAAGCTCCCCGGCTCCACCACCAGCACGCGGATGCCCAGCGGCTTCACCTCCTGCGCGAGGCTCTCGGACACGCCCTCCAGCGCATGCTTCGCCGCGCAGTAGGCACCGAAGCCCGGCGCGGTGGAGAGCCCCGCGACGCTGGAGATCTGGACGATGGTGCCGCTCCCGCGCGCCCGCATGTGGGGCAGGACCTCGCGCGTGGTCGTGATGGTGGCGAAGAACATCAACTCCATCGTCGCGCGCAGGGCCTCCTCGTCCGTCTCCTCGACCGCGCCCAGGATGCTGAAGCCGGCGTTGTTGACCAGGACGTCGAGCTGCCCGAAGTGCGAGAGGGCCGCCGCGACAGCCTCACGCACCTGCTCGGGACGCGTCACGTCCAGTTCGATGAGTCGTAGACGCCCATCGGCACGCTCCGCGAGCTCCGCGAGGACCTGGGGCCGTCGCGCGGTGGCGACCACACGGTCTCCGCGACGCAGCACCTCCTCTACGAGCGCGCGCCCCAACCCCGACGACGCTCCCGTGACGAACCAGACCTTGGACAACTGGGATGAAGCTTGGCTGCTCATGGGCGGACTCCCTCGACTTCGAGTTCGCGACACAAGGTAGGGGCCTCGTACCTGTCCGGTTATCGTTGAAATCGCGATGGGTTTTTAAGTTTTACTAAAAGATGGAGACATGAGGGACGACTACTCGGGGCTGACCGCGCTGGCGGCGGTGGCGGACAAGCGCAGCTTCACGGCCGCCGCGACGATGTTGCGCGTGACGCCGTCGGCACTCAGCCAGAGCATCCGCGCGCTTGAGGAGCGGGTCGGCGTGCGGCTGCTCCAGCGCACGACACGGAGCGTGGGACTGACAGAGGCGGGCGCGCGGTTCCTCGCGCAGCTCAGGCCCGCGATGGCCAGCATCCATGCCGCGTTCGAGTCGCTCGACGCGGTCCGGGGTCGTCCGTCGGGGACGTTGCGAATCAACGTGCCACGCCTGGCCATCACCCCCGTGCTCGAACCCCTCCTGGCGGCGTTCCTCGCCACCTACCCGGAGCTCCGGCTCGACATCGTCGTGGATGACGGCCTCACCAACATCGTCGAGCAGGATTTCGATGCGGGCATCCGCCTGGGCGAGACGCTCGACAAGGACGTCGTGGCGTTGCGACTCACGAGTGACCTGCGGATGGCGGTGGTCGGCTCGCCCGCGTATCTCGCGGCGCGCGGGCGGCCGAAGCACCCGAGAGACCTGCACGCGCACGACTGCATCAACTTCCGCTATCTCCGGAGCGGCACGGTGTACCGCTGGGAGTTCACCGACAAGGGCCGCGACATCACCGTCGCCGTGGAGGGGCGGCTGGTCACCAACGACAACGCGCTGCAGGTTCGCGCGGCGCTCGATGGGGTCGGCCTCGCCAACGTCATGGAGCACACGGTGGCGCAGGAGCTGGCCGACGGTCGCCTCATCCGAGTCCTCTCCCGCTTCTGCGCTCCCTTCCCCGGACTGTTCCTCTACTACCCGAGCCGGACCCAACTGCCACCCAAGCTGCGCGCGCTGGTCGACTTCCTGCGTGCTCGGCCCCCGGAGGCCATGCGGCCCTGATTCTTGTCAGGGAGGCCTGGGTGCCGCGCGCCCTGCCCCACGCCGATGCTCCCCGAGCAGGGCGCGGACTTCAGCCCGCTCTACCTGATCCTCAACGTCGCGGGATGGCCAGCCGGCGCACCTCCGGGCTCGCAACTTCTCGTCCAGCTCAGAACCCAAGGTACTCGAGCTCGTCATCCGTCAGCTGATGCAACGGCTGCCGGCTCTTGACCTCTCCCGTCCTGGGGTCGTTGTACAGCTCCGACTCGGGGAGGTTGCGCAGGACCAACTCCAGCTTGCGGATTTGACTTCGCTCCGAGTCGATCATCTCCCGCTCACGGATGATGTTGGCGATGACCCCAGCGGGCACGACGGTGTCACGGGGAGAGCCGCCTTGCGCCTGGTAGGAGACGAAATCAGACTCTTTGTTCTGGTACTGGATGACCAGGGTGGCCAGACGCTCGGGGTCGATTTGGTACTCGTCGCGAATTCGCTGCAGCCGGCCTTCGCGCTCTGCGATGCGCTTCTCAAGTTCCTCGACCTTCTTCCCCATTGCCCCGCGAAGGTCCGGGGTCGTCTTGGTGTTGTAGCGAACGGACTCGAACAGCTCTGCAGGTCGCTCGATGCGATAGCCCATGGTCCAGCTCCTCGTTCGATTCGTCGTATTGGGATGGCCGCGCTGAAGGCAACATGAACCGACTTGGTGGGGGGGCGGCCAGCGAGCCACCGCGCCGACGGCTCGGCCAGCAACGAGCTGACCAGGCTCCGTGCCAAAGGGGGGGGCTCTGATGCGGTCCGGCCATAAGCAGGAGCGGCGCGCCTTCACACCACCTATTACCCTCCACCCGGCCAGGCGAGCACCGACGATTCGGGCGGAAACATCCGCTATGGTTCCCCTCGTGAGAATGAGCCGCCCCCTCCCCCGTGGGCTCGTCCCCCTCGTCCTGCTGGTGCTGTGCGTCGCGCACGTCGCACTGGGGCTGGTGCTGCTCCCCGGGAGCATGTTCGCCAAGTATCCCGACAGCGCCCGCCTGCTGATGACGGACCGGATGCTCCCCGAACAGGGCGCGGACTTCAGTCCGCTGTACCTGCTCCTCAACGTCGCGCTGTCCCCCACTGCGCTGCGGTGGGTCCAGAGCCTCGCGGGCGCCTTCGGGCTCCTCGCTGTCTACGTACTCGGCGCCCGACTGCTGTCGCGAGCGGTGGGCTTGCTCGCCGCCGCGCTCGTCGCGGTGACGACGCCGGTGCTGCTCTATGAGGCCACCCTGGAGCCGGACCTCCTGGTGATGGTGCTCAACCTGGGCGCTCTCGCGCTGCTCGCCCATGCGAGGCCCGGTTTCCGGACGCGCTGGCTGGTGGGCGCGGGCGCGCTGCTCGGCCTCTCCGCGGCCACACGCCCCACGGGGCTCGCCATCCTCGTCCTCGCCTCGGGCTGGGTGCTCTGGGAGACCCGGCACACGGCGCGGCGCACGGGCCTCAAGGTGGCCGGGGTGTTGCTCCTCACGGGGCTCTTCTCCTCCTGGCTGCCCGCGCAGGTCATCCGCGCGACAGTCGGCTCGCATCTCGGCGCGACCATGAGCGCGGGGGCGGTGCTGCACATGGGCAACCGCCCCGAGGGCACCGGCCTGGGCGCCCAGCCCCCCACGCTCATCAAGCAATACGAGGCCCAGCTCCGCTCTCCGGAGCGACCCGACCATGCCCACAGCCTCTACCGCCAGTTCGCGCGCGCGGAGGCCGGTGAGGAGCTCTCCCCCACGCGCACCGAGCTGTACTGGATGCGCAAGACGCTGAACTTCGCGTTGGAGGAGCCGGGAACCTTCCTGGGTCTCGTCGGCCGCAAGCTGGCGTTCTTCCTCTTTGGCCCAGAGGGACATGACCTGGTCGAAGTGCGCCGGGCCGAGGCGGGACTCGCGGGCCTGCCGCTCCTGAATGCCCAGGCCCTCGGGCTGCTGGGACTGGCGGGGCTCGGTGTGTTGTTCGCGCGGCGACGTCCCATCGGGCTCATCGTGCTGTACCTCGCGGCGAGCACCGCGCTGGCCGTGGGCTTCTACGTGGTGAGTCGTTACCGGCTGGCCGCCCTGCCCGCGTGGGCCCTGCTCGCGAGCGCGCTCGCCGTCACGATGTTCGAGTCGCGGCGCCAGCCTCGAGTGCTGGGCGCCATCGCGATGGCCGTGGTGCTGTGCCTCGCGCTTCCGTCGTTCTTCCCCTTCGTCCGTGACGTGGACCGGATGCTGGAGCGCACTGAGGCCGTCGGCAGCCCGGGCGCCGCGATGAGCGAGGCCCTGCGCGCGGGCCACTATGACGAGGCAACCCGAGCCTTCGAGCAGCTCCAGGCGGCGCATCCATTCACCGCGCTCGGCCGTCCCTTGCGCGGCGTCCCCTTCGAGTCACCTGCCGTCGCCGAACATTCCGGGGCGCTGTCCGTGGAGAAGCTCGGAGTAGACACCCCCATGGACCTCTACTTCGCCTCGGAGCTGGCGCGGCGCGCGGGCCACTGTGAGCAGGCGCTAGAAGCGGCGAGGGCGGCCCAGGCCGCAGGCTACCGGGGCGCGCTCTATGACACCTCCCTGGACCCGGCCCTGGTGATAGCGGACTGCCTGCTCGCACGGGGCGACGGCGCGGGGGCACTCAGGGCAGCGAAGGAGTCCCTGGAGCAACGAGGCGGAACGCTGGATGCGCTGGCCTTCGCGGTAGTCGGAGCCGAGGTGCTGCCCGAGGCAGCGGGCGAGCAACGCGTGCGCTGGGAGTCGAAGCTCTTCGCGATGCACGACCTGTTGAGCGCACGACATGCGCGAGGACTGGCGCGCGTGCGCTGGGGCCTGTACGCGGGCGCGCTGGAGGATGCGGACGCGGTGCTCGCCGCCGTTCCCGACCTCGCCGTCACCCACCATCTGCGAGCCGTCGCACTCGCGGGCATTGGCCGATATCCCGATGCGCTTCGAGCCTACGCACGGGCGCTTCAGACCCTTCCGGGATTCAACTTCGAGACCGCACCCCTGGAGAAAGCGGTGGCGGCGGGACTCGCGGCGACTCCCAACGCTCAAGCCATGCTGAATGTGGCCACCGAGCATCACCTCCGCGCGGGGCGCCTGGAACTCGCACGCGAGCTGGCGACGCGCGCGAGCACCCTCGCCCCGAATGACGAGGCCCTCGCGAGGCTCGCCAAGGAGCTGGCCGAGGCGCGCCCCGCCGGAGTCCCCATTCCGCCCCCACCCGCCCCGCCGCAGTCCCGCTCCTCAACGAGCCCCTGAATCGGAGCGAAGGGCCCGAAGGCCGCCGCGTGAGGAACCACGGAGCACGGTCGGCGGAGAGAAGTCCTCGCCTGCGACAGTCGCCTCGAGCGGAACCACGGGAGCGGATTGGCGGCTTGAACGCCCCCCAGACACAGGCCCACGGTGTGTCTCCGCGCCCGCACCCAGCCTCGGTCCGCGCCTTGCAAAACCCCTGTGCACGAGACGCGGCCGACAGTGCCGCTCAGGAGCACAAGGTCATGTGGATGACACGGTGTTGGAAGGTGGCGGCGATGTGCGGTTTTCTGGCCGCGCCCGGGGCCCTGGCGAAGCCGACGACGCTCGCTCAGCCCTCCGAGCAGGCAGACACGACTCCGTCCCTCTTCGACGCGGGGACGCCGGAACTCGATGACCACTTCGCCGGCGCACCCGACGAGATGGCCCCGCCCCGCCTCCGCCACGCCGAGCCCGTGTCCTGCATCGCCGCGCCGGAGGGCCGCCTGTGGGTCGCCTCCACCGAGGAGTGCGGCGACAACGAGTGCATCGACAAGATGACCGTCTTTGTCGGCTCGTGGACCGTCGAGGACGTGGAGGTCAACGTCCAGTGCGACGCCGAGCACGTCATCCTCTCCACCCACGACTGGAGGATGGTCCTCATCCCCGACGGCAAGGGCGACTTCGACGTCGAGGAGTCCACCCTGGGCGAAGAAGAAGCCCCCCTGGCCGGAGGCGAGCTGTCCAAGCCCGCCTCCGAGAGCTGAACCTCACGGGCCGATGCGGCGCAGGATGAGGATGGGGCCCTCGTCCAGCCGCCTGTCCCTCAAATCAATCTCGCAGTCGATCATCCAGTCGCCATGGCCCTCGGGGTCCATGATGCGCTGTTGGACCTCCCAGAGCCGCTTCCCCGACTCCTTGAGGAACGTGTTGGCCGGCTTGCGAGCCTGGGGCGTGAGCACCACGATTTTGTGCTCCTCGTGGTACGGCACCATGGCCTGCTCCAGCTTCGGCGCGGTCCACTCTCCCAGCGCGTTGTCCAGGAGCGACAGCGCATCCGCGTAGCGCTTCTGCCCCAGCGCGCGCAGCAGCCGGTGCAGCTCCTCGCGCACGCGGGCCGCGAAGGCGCGAGGGTCCTCGGTGAGCTCCTTCGGCTTGAGCTCCACGGCCGGCTTCGCCTCGACGACGGCGCCCGGGTTCTTCATCCGCTCCCACTCGTCCACCAGGCTGGAGTCCACCTGACGAATCGTGGCCCGCAGGTGGTCGATGATGTCCTCCACCTCCTCCGTGCGGAAGCGCTCCGGCACCGTCTGCGACAGCGTCTTGTACACGTCGCTGACGTAGCGCAGCAGCACGCCCTCGCTGCGCTGCAGCCCGTACTCGCGCACGTAGTCGTGGAAGGACATGAAGCGCTCGAACATGTCGCGCACCACGGCCTTGGGACGGATGTTCTCCTCGCCCACCCACGGGTGCTTGCGCGCGAAGGCGTTGAAGGTGCCGTAGATGAACTCGCGGTTCGGCTTCGGCCACTCCAGCTTCTCCAGCTCCTCCATCCGGTCGTCGTATTCGACGCCGCGCGCCTTCATCTCTTGGATCTTCTCGCCCTTGAGCTGGTGCAACTGCGCGTAGAGCACCACCTCCGGGTTCTCCAGGATGGACTCCACCAGCGTCACCACGTCCAGCGCGTACGTCTCCGTGGTGGGGTCCAACAGCTCCAGCGTCTCCAGCAGGTACAGCGACAGCGTGTGGTTGAGGCTGAAGTCGTACTGGAGCTCCTGCGCCACCTTCACCGCGGCCCCCGAGCCACCCTCGCCGCGCGTCACCTCCACGATTCCCGCGCCGCGCAGCGTGCGGAAGTCCCGCGCCGCCTCCCTCAAGTGCCTCCGCTTCAGGAAGTCCGAGTCATGGCAGCGCTGGATGAGCTCCACCAGCCGGTGGTAGCCCCCGGTGCCCCGGACGTGGTCGCTCTGGAGCAGGTTGAGAATCATGCCGTGGGACACGGCGAAGCGTGACTCCAGCGGCTCGGGCATGCCCGTCTGCAGCCGCTCGAAGGTGCTCTTGTCGTACTGGACGAAGTTCTTCTGCGGCGGCTTCGCCTTGGGCGTCTTCTTCTTGCCCGCGGCTTCCTTGGCGGCCTGCTTGACGTTCTCGACGACGTACTCGGGCGCCTGGGCGACGACGCTGCCCTCGTTGTCGAACCCCTTGCGGCCCGCGCGACCTGAAATCTGCAGGAAGTCGCGCACGCTCAGCGTGGTGAGCTTCTCGCCGTTGAACTTGAAGAGCTGCGTGAAGAGCACCGTGCGGATGGGGATGTTGACGCCCACGCCCAGGGTGTCCGTGCCGCTGATGACCTTGAGGTGGCCGCCCTGGGCCAGCTTCTCCACCAGCAGGCGGTACTTGGGCAACAAGCCCGCGTGGTGCATGCCGATGCCGTGGCGCAGGTAGCGCTGGAAGTCCTTGCCGTAGGGCGTGTCGAAGGGCGCGTCCATCAGCGCCAGGCGGATGGCCTCCTTCTCCTCCTTGGTGGAGAAGTCCACGCTCATGAGGTTCTGCGCCTGCTCGGCGGCGGCGCGCTGGGTGAAGTTCACCAGGTAGATGGGGTACTTCTTGCGCGCGATGAGGTCCTCAATCGTCTCGTGCAGCGCGGACTCGCGGTAGTCGAAGTCCAGCGGCACCGGGCGCTGGGTGCTGCGCACCGTCGCCACTTCGCGGCCGGTGAGCTTCTGGAGGCTCTCTTCAATGATGTGAGTGGGCCCCAGCGTGGCCGACATCAGGAGGAACGTCGCCTTGGGCAGGGCGATGAGCGGAATCTGCCACGCCACGCCACGCTCCTTGTCCGAGTAGTAATGGAACTCGTCCATCACCACGTAGTCGACCCGGGCGCCCGCGTCGCGCAGCGCCAGGTTGGCGAGGATTTCGGCGGTGCAGCAGATGATGGGCGCGTCGCGGTTGATGCTCGCGTCGCCGGTGAGCATGCCCACGTTCTCCGCGCCGAAGGCATCACAGAGCGCGAAGAACTTCTCGTTCACCAGCGCCTTGATGGGGCAGGTGTAGAAGGAGACCTTGCCCTCGGCCATGGCCTTGAAGTGGAGGGCGGTGGCCACCAGGGACTTGCCCGAGCCGGTGGGTGTCTTGAGGAACAGGTGCTTGCCCGCCAGCAGTTCCAGGATGGCTTCCTCCTGGGCCGGGTAGAGGCTGAGACCGTTCGTGGAGACGTAGCCGACGAAGCGGTCCAGGATGCTGTCAGCGTCGAGCGGGGGCTCCCCTTTCTTGGGAAGCAGGGCGGCGAGCGGCGCTTGGGACTCAGGGGTGTCCATCACCCGGCGGACTCTAGAGCAGCCATCGGTTCGAGTCCGCTGCGAAATCAGACACCCGTGCCCCACGAACAGTCCCGACCCGGACGCGGGCGCCGGGGCTCGGTCCACCCCGCGTCATTGTCCACGCACGCCGGAACGATGTGGCTCGCAGGGCCCGTGCCTACCGTTGCGCGACCTTTCGACCAACAAAGGGGCAGCGTGATGTTCCATCCGTGGCGTCTTGCCTTCCTCGCTGTCTGGGCTTCGCTATCGGTCGCCCAGGCCCAACCCGCCTCCGTGGGCCAATGGACCCCGGTCCAGCAGTGGCCGTACTCCGCCGTCCACACCCACCTGCTGCCCACGGGCAAGGTGATGTTCTTCTCCGAGTTCGGCGACGGAGACACCCCCACGCTCTGGGACCCGGCGACCAACGTCCTCACCACGCTGCCCAAGGCGGGCTTCAACATCTTCTGCGCGGGCCACGCCTTCATGGCGGACGGCCGGCTGTTCGTGGCCGGGGGCCACATCACGGATGACTCCGGCCTGCCCTACGCCGCCATCTTCGACCCGTTCAAGCTCACCTGGACGCGGCTGCCGAACATGAACGCCGGCCGCTGGTACCCCACCGTCACCACGCTCCCCAACGGGGACATGCTGGTGATTGGCGGCGCCAAGGAGGACCGGACCAAGAACCTGATTCCCCAGGTCTGGCAGTCGTCGAAGAACTCCTGGCGCAACCTCACGGGCGCGAGCCTGGAGCTCATGTACTACCCGTGGATGTTCGTGACGAACACGGGCAAGACGCTGATGGCGGGGTACTGGAAGCCCACGCGGTTCCTCGACACGGAGGGCACCGGCGCCTGGTCCTCCGGCCCGCGCACCACCTACGCGAACAGCCGCAACGCGGGCAGCGCGGTGATGTACGACGACGGCAAGGTGCTCATCACCGGCGGCGACAATCCCCCCACCAACAACGTCGAGATTCTGGACCTCAACGCCGCGAAGCCCGCCTGGCGCTCGGTGGCGCCCATGCGTTACGTGCGCCGCCAGCACAACAGCACCGTGATGCCGGATGGCTCGGTGCTCGTCACCGGTGGCCACAGCGGGCCCGGCACGGACAACCCCAAGTTCCCCCGGCTGGAGACGGAGCTGTGGAACCCTGTCACCGAGCAGTGGTCCCTGCTGGCGCCGGCCTCCGCCTATCGCGGCTACCACTCCACCACCCTGCTGCTGCCGGACGGCCGGGTGCTCTCCGCGGGCAGCCGCAACGTGAAGACGATGCAGGTCTTCTCCCCGCCCTACCTCTTCAACGGCCCACGCCCCGTCATCTCGTCCGCGCCGGAGGCCATCGCCTATGGCGAGACGTTCCGCGTCAACACCCCCGACGCGGCCAGCATCACCCTGGCGTCCTGGATTCGCCTGGGCTCCGTCACCCACGCCTTCGACGAGAACCAGCGCTTCATGAAGCTGCGCTTCACCGCCAGCGGCGGTGGGCTCAACGTCGTCGCGCCGCCCAACCCGAACGTCGCGCCGCCCGGCCACTACATGCTGTTCCTGCTCAACTCGAAGAAGGTGCCGTCGGTGGCGAAGATCATCCGCATCGGCGGTGGGGGCACCACGCCGGGCCCGACGGACCCTCCTCCCAACACCGGCTTCACCGCCGTGGCCTTCGGCTCCGAGTGGAAGTACGACGACCGCAACGTCGACCCGGGCGCGACGTGGACGTCGCCGGGCTTCAATGACGCGGCGTGGAAGAAGGGCCTCGCGCACCTCGGCTACGGCGAGACGGACGAGCGGACGGTGATGACGAAGACGACGCCCGCCCAGCCCTCCGTCTACTTCCGCCGCAAGTTCACCATCCACGGCATGGTGGAGCAGGCCACGCTCCAGGTGATTCACGACGACGGCGTGGCGGTGTTCCTCAACGGCACCCAGGTGTTCTCCAAGTACGTCGGCTCCACCGCGCACGGCGCCTACGCCTCCGGCACCAGCGCAGACAACACCCTGAGCACGACGACCATCCCCGGCTCCCGCTTCATGATGGGAGACAACACGCTGGCCGTCATGGTGAAGCAGGCGAACGCCACCTCCAGCGACCTGTCCTTCGACCTGGAGCTGAAGGTGACCACCGACGGCATGCAGCACGACGCCCTCTTCCTGGAGAGCCCCAACGGAGGCGAGACGCTGCGCCCGGGCAACGTGCAGATGGTCCAGTGGATGACCCACGGCTCGGGGGTCGACAACGTGCAGGTGCAGTTCTCGCCCGACAACGGAGCCCACTGGACGCTGGTCGACCCGAGCGTCCCCAACATCGGCTTCTACGAGTGGACGGTGCCGGGCACCGAGACGTCCAACGGCGTGCTGCGCGTCTCGGATGCCTCGCGGCAGGACGTCGAGGACCGCACCGACCTGCCCTTCACCATCAGCCGGACGCCCCAGTTCCGGGCCATCGCCTTCGGCGAGTACTGGAAGTTCGATGACCGCAACGTGAACCCGGGCACCTCATGGACCTCGAACAACTTCGATGACAGCGAGTGGCGCTCGGGCCCCGCGAAGCTCGGCTATGGCGACGGGGACGAGCACACCGTGCTCAACAAGACGACGCCCCTGCAGTCCAGCGTCTACTTCCGCAAGAAGCTCACGCTCGGCGAGGCCATCCGCACCGCCAACCTCCGCGTGCTGCATGACGACGGCGTGGCCATCTGGGTGAACGGGAAGCTCGTCTACTCCCGGTACGCCGACAACGGCCTCGGCCATGGCGCCTTCGCCAGCGGCGTGCTGAAGGACGCCGCCATCAGCACCGCCAGCTTCGACGGCTCCGCCTTCGTCATCGGGGAGAACATCATCGCGGTGATGGTGAAGCAGGCCAACGCCGAGTCGAGCGACGTGGCGTTCGACCTGGAGCTGAACCTGGAAGCCCGTTAGCCGTCGCCCCCGGTCCCGGATGTGCGTCAGAGCACCCTCACCGCTTTGACCATGTCCGGGGCCAGCTCCTCGTGAGCGAGGATGGAGAACCCCAGCCGCTTGCTGACGTTCTGCATGGCGCGGTTGCCCGCGAGGATGTCCGCGACGATTCGCTGCATGCCCCACGCGCGGCCCACCTCCACCAGTCGCCGCAGCATCTCCGAGCCCAGGCCCTGGTGCTGCACCTGGTCGCTGATGAGGATGGCGAACTCCGCGTCGCGAGTTCCCCGCAGCCGCGTCAGCCGCCCCACCCCCAGAATCTCCCCGCCACTCCGCTCGGCCACCAGCGCCATCTCCCGCGCGTAGTCGTTGAAGCAGATGCGAGCCAGTCGCTCGTGCGCCACGCGCGTGCTCAACTGCATCAGCCCCGCATAGCGCAGGAACACCGTCTGCTCGGAGAGCGTCCGGTGGAAGCGCTCCATCTTCGGCTCATCCTCCGGACGGATGGGCCTGAGCATCAGCTCCTCGCCACTCTTCATCCGGAACGGGGCCACGTACTGCTGCGGATAGGGCTCGATGGCCAGCCGGGGCAGCTCCGCTTCCGTCACGTCCGGAGGGTGCAACACCACGCGCGCATCCAGCGCGAGCAACCGCTCCGACGAGGCCAGCAACGGGTTGATGTCCACCTCCTTCACCAGCCGTTGCTCGACGACGAGCTGCCCGAAGCGCACGAGCAGCCGCTCCAGCGCCGGCAGGTCCACCGGCTTCGCGCCACGCACCCCGCGCAGCGCCTGGAGGATGCGGGTCTGCTCCATCATCCGCCGCGCGAGCGTCGTGTTCAGCGGCGGCAGCCCCAGCGCCCGGTCCTTGAACACCTCCACCAGCGTCCCGCCCGCGCCGAAGAGCAGCACCGGGCCGAACTGGGGGTCCAGGCTGCTGCCTACAATCAGCTCGTAGCCGCCCAGCTTCACCATCGGCTGGACGGTGACGCCGTCGAAGGCCTCGCCCTGCCCCAACTCCACCAGTCGCTCGCGGATGCCTTGGAACGCCGCGCGCACCGCCTCCGCGTCCGGCAGGTCGAGCCGCACGCCCCCGACGTCCGTCTTGTGCGTCACGGTGAAGGAGTGGAGCTTGAGGACCACGGGATAGCCGAGCGCCTCGGCCTCGGCCACCGCGCCCTCCTCCGTCGTCGCCAGCCGGGTCTCCACGGTGGGGATGCCATAGGCGGCCAGGAGCTGCTTGGACTCGTGCTCCGTCAGCAGCGTGCGCCCTTGCGCGCGCGCCGCGTCCACCAGTCGCCGGGCCACGTCCCGCCCGCCCGTGGGCTCCTCCGCCAGCGTCGGCGTCTCGTACAGGCCCGCGAGGTTGTACGAGTAGCGCCACATGTAATTGAAGATGCGCGCGGCCGTGTCGGGATAGCCGAACGTGGGGATTCCCGCGTCGTTGAGGATGCGCTCGCCCGCCACGACTTCCGAGCCGCCCATCCAGCTCGCCAGCACCGGCTTGCCGGAGAGCTTCGCGTAGGGCTTGAGCCGGTCCGCCGTCTGCGTGGGCTCCGTCATGTCCTGCGGTGTGAGGATGACCAGGAGCCCGTCGCTGTTCGGGTCCTTCCCCGCCACCTCCAGCGCCTTCGCGTAGCGCTCCGGGTCCGCGTCGCCCAATACGTCCACCGGATTGCCGTGACTCCACTGGGGCGGCAGGAAGCCATCCAGCGCCTTGCGCGTCTCGTCGCCGAGCACCGCCAGCTCACCGCCGCCCGACACCAGCGCATCCGTGGCGAGCACCCCCGGCCCGCCCGCGTTGGTGACGACGGTGAGGCGACGCCCCGCGGGGCGCGGCTGCTTGGCCAGCGTCTCCGCCATGTAGAAGAGGTCGGAGATGGAGTCCACGCGCAGCACGCCGGTGCGGCGGAACGCGGCGGTGAGCACCTCGTCGCTGCCCGTCAGCGTGCCCGTGTGCGACGCGGCGGCCTGCGCGGCCTGCGCCGTGCGCCCCGCCTTGATGACGATGATGGGCTTGGTGAGCGCCACCTCGCGCGCGGCCGAGAGGAAGGCCCGCGCGTCGCCGATGGACTCCATGTAGATGAGGATGGAGCGCGTCATCGGGTCATCGGCCAGGTAGTCGATGAGGTCGCCCCAGCCCACGTCCAGCATGGAGCCCACGGAGACGAAGGCGCTGAAGCCCACCGACTCGCGCAGGCTCCAGTCGAGGATGGCGGTGAGCAGCGCGCCGCTCTGGCTGATGAAGGCCACGTTGCCCGGCCGCGCCATCGACCCGGCGAACGTCGCGTTGAAGCCCGTGGGCGGACGCATCACCCCCAGGCAGTTGGGGCCGATGATGCGCATCCGCGCCGCCTGGGCAATCTGGAGAATCTCCTGCTCCAGCTTCGCGCCCGCCTCGCCCGTCTCCTTGAAGCCCGCGGAGATGATGATGGCGCCCTGCACGCCCAGCTCCGCGCACTCGCGGATGACGTCGGGCACGGCGGGCGCGGGGGTGACGACGACGGCCAGATCCACCGGCTCCGGCAGCGAGCGCAGCGACGGCCACGCGCGAATGCCCAGCACGTTGGGGCGCTTCGGGTTGATGGGATAGACGGTGCCGCCGAAGGGATTGCTGATGAGGTTCCAGAGGACGGTGCGCCCCACGCTGCCCGGACGCTCACTGGCCCCCACCACCGCCACGCTGCGCGGCTTGAAGAGGACATCCAGCGGCTGCCGGGTGCCCTGCTGGTGCAGCACGTTGTAGGAAGGGTCCGACTTCCGGGGGCCAGGCGCGCGCTCGTCCATGAGGGCATCGTCTTTGAAACGACGCGCGCTCGCGCGCAAGCGCTTCGCCCGGCAACCGTGCGGCAGCCATCATCCCCCCTGCCCCATTGCTCAGTCGAGGCCGCTCTTGCCCTCGGCCCAGTACGCCTTCACCTTCTGCCCGGCGTGAGGGACTCCACTCGCGCGGAGCCGGGTCCTCACGGCCTGGATGGCGTGCGCCCGCCCTGTCAGGACCAGGTGCGCGCCACGCCGCCGCTCCAGCGCCGCCCGCAGCCGGGCCTCCACGTCCGCGAGGTGCGCCTCACCCGACTGCTTCTCCACCACGGAAGCCCCCGCGAGGCCCAGCTCTCCCAGCACCGTCTCCGACTCCGTGCGCGAGGAGACCTCGAACACGTACTCGACGTCCGCCGAGCCCGCCTTCAGGTTCTTCAGGGCGTGAGCGACGGCGAACGACGTCTCGTCCCCGAAGAGGACCACCGGCCCGGGAAGCGACGGGAGCGAGATGGAGCCTCGCGGCCCGAAGAACTGGCAGCGGTCCCCCACCTTCACGCCGCGCCCCCACCGCGCACCGGGGCCGTCCCCGTGCATGTAGACGAGGAAGCGCGTGGACCCCAGCGTCGAGTCCCAGCCCAGCGGCGTGTACGTCCGCATCCCCACGTCCGGGATGAAGACCTGCACCTTGTCGCCAGGGCTCCATTCGATGTCCCGAAGGCCCTCGCCCACCAGCTCCATCCAACGGAAGTGGGGGGACACGTCGCGGACCTGCCCCACTCGCGCCTCCCTGAAGAAGAACCGCCCCAGCAGCCCGCCGATGATTGCCTGCCCCGACGCCATGCTTCTTTCTCCACGTGTGGTGACAGCCGCATTCTCACTCCACCCCCTCCCCCTTGGGGATGAACTGAGATGACGCGCCCATGAAGAAGTGTGAAGGCGAAGTGTGAAGCCACACACACAGGACAGGCACTTCGGCGGTTACGCCGCGGCCGTGCGCGCCTGCTCCAGTGCGGGCTTGAGGACCTCGCGCGTCCACTGCGCCAGCGTGGTGGACGTGGTGGTCTCCGCCGACCGGGGCTCGGCCGCGTCCATCAGCCCCTTGGGGATGGCCTCGTACATCTGCACGTAGAGGTCGACCATGAACCCGGGCAGGCCCATGCCCAGCATCGCCTTGCGCGCGTCGTCGAAGGAGACCTGCACGTAGCGCACGGGACGCCCCAGCTCTCGCGAGAGGATGTCCACCACCTCCGCGTAATTGAGGTCCTGGGGCCCGTGGACGCCGACATACCGATGCCCCTTCCAGCCCGCGTCCAGCAGCACGTCCGCCGCCTTGTGCGCGATGTCCGCCGTCGCGACGAAGGGCGCCCTGCGCTCGGGGGAGGTGGTCTGGAAGAGGGAGCCCGCGTTCAAGAGCGACGGCAAGTCGCGCAGGAGATTTTCCATGAAGTAGCCCGGGCGCAGGATGGTGACGTCGGCGACGGCGGCCTTGAAGGCCTCCTCCACTCCCTTCAGCACCCCCACCGGCCCCGTCCCCGGACCCGACTGCGCCCCGACGCTGGACAGCACCACCACCCGCTTCACGCCGTGCTGCTTCGCCTTCTCGGCCGCCAGTCGCGCCATGCCCTGGGTCCACTCGGCGAAGTCCGGCCGCATGGCGGGCGGCGTCAGCCAGAAGACCGCCGAGGCTCCCACGAAGGCCTTGTCCAGCACGGCCGCGTCGTCGGAGGACCCCTCCACCACCTTCGCGCCCCGCTTCGCCAGGTCCGCCACCTTGTCCGCGCTCCGGCTGATGACGGTGATGGACTGCCCCGCATCCAGCAACCGCAGGGCGAGGTTCCGGCCAATGTTTCCATTCGGGGTGTTGATGACGACGCTCATGGACGCCTCCAGTGACTTCGAGATGGGCCAAGAGTGTCCCCACCCCCAACATGAGGCCACTGCATGTTACTCATGAACCCATGAGCAAATCGCATGTCGCCAAAGGCAAGGGCCGCGTCCCCGCGCGACGGAAACCTCGCCCCGCTCCGGCGCCGAGCCAGCCGTCGAGCACGGGGTTGGACCTGTCCGGCATCAACCTCAACCTCGTCGTGGCCCTGGATGCGCTGCTCACGGAAGGCAACGTCACCCGGGCTGCCACGCGCGTGGGCATCACCCAGTCCGCCATGAGCCACGCCCTGCGGCAGCTCCGGGAGCAGCTCGGAGATGCCCTGCTCATCCGGGGCCGGGGTGGGATGATTCGGACCCCGCGCGCCGAGCAACTGGCCGCCCCCCTCCACCGGGGACTGCTGGAGGTCCAACGAGCGCTGCGCAACGAGTCCGTCTTCGACGCCCGCACCTCGGCGCGGCGCTTCACCATCGCCTCGGGTGACTACTTCGCCGCCGCGTTCCTGCCCGCCCTGCTGGAGCTGTTCGACAACGAGGCCCCCCGGGTGGACCTCACCATCCGCCCCCTCGTCATCTCCCAGGTGGAAGCCCAACTGGAGAGCGGCGAGGTGGACCTGGTCATCGCCGCCTACCCGGACCCCAGCCCCGCGCTGCGCCAGGTGAAGCTGTTCACCGAGGACTTCGTCTGCGTCGTCCGGCGCGACAACCCCCAGGTGAAGCGGGAGCTGGACCTGGAGACGTACCTGAGCCTGCCGCATGTCCTCGTCAGCCCTCGGGGCGAGGGCGCAGGCACGGTGGACATGGCGCTCGAACGGGTGGGGCGCAGCCGACGCATCGGCCTGCGGCTGCCCTACTTCCTCACCGCCGTCCTCTCGTTGGTCCGCTCCAACCACGTCCTCACCGCCCCTCGCCGGCTGGCCGAGCTGTTCGTCGACCACCTCCCCCTGCGCCTCCTCCCCCCGCCCGTGCCCCTGCGCCCGTTCGACGTCCTCCAGGTCTGGCACGAGCGTTTCGACGACGAATCCGCCCACCGCTGGCTGCGCGGCGTGGTCGCCCGCGTCGCCGCCGCACCGCGCAACACCCGCTAACCCCTGGAGAGTCCAACGGTTTTTCCGACGAAACAGCCCGGCTGTCGATCACCGACAGAGGCACTGAACGTCGATTCACCTGTAGGCGAGCATCCGATGGGCCGACCGGTGTAGGGTGCGACCCTATGACTTCTTCCGAGAAGCTGATTTTCACGCAAACCGTGGAAGCGCTCTTCGTGCGCGCCCTCGAGAACCGCCTCACGCCAGCGTGTCGGGAGCACCTGCGCCGTGCGGGTCTGGACCTCGACCAGAAGCTTGGGAGGACGTACTCGCTGGAGCAGTGGAAGGAGTTCCTCCGCATCGCCGCTGGGCACGTCTACGGCGGAGTTCCCGCCGAAGCCGCGTACTACTCGCTGGGCGAGCGGTTCATGGATGCCTACTTCGGGACCTTCTTCGGCCGCGCGCTCCTGGGCGTCGTCCGGCTGGCCGGCCCCCGGCGGATGCTGCTGCGCGCGGGGATGGGCTTTCGTGCCGGCAACAACTTCAGTGTGGTCGAAATCGTTGAGCGCAGCCCCACCTTCTTGGAGCTGCGAATGAATGACGTGCTGGCGGACGTGCCGACCTTCTCGGCGGGGCTGCTGGCTCGGGCGGTGGAGCTGTGTGGAGGCTTCCGGGTGGTTGCACTACCCGAGGAGTTCGACGGGACTTCGGCGACGTTCCACATCCGGTGGGCGGAAGTCACGGCCGAGTCGGCCATGCCGCCGCCTGAAGACGGCTCCGCGGGCGCATCCCGTCCGCGTGCGTGAGTGAGTCCCGCGCGCCCCCGGCGCAATCCGCCAGGGTGGCGCGCGGAACGCCATGCTCGCGAAGCTTGCGAGCGGGCACGCTGACGGCTCCGGGGGCACGCGCTCCCGAGTGAAGCCTCGCGGCCCACCCTGCTCCCTGTCGCTGGCATCGCCGCTGCAATCCCTGGGTCCGGACGCGGAGGACACATGGACAACGACAGCGGCGGTGCGATGGTGAAGCTCGAACGGGGCGCGCTCTGGGGTTGGGGGCTGGTGATTCTGGTGGCGGCGGTGCTGGCGGGAGCCGGCGTCTGGCACGGCCTGCTCCATGGAGCGCCGGACGCACCCACGGCCATCGCCCAGGTGCCGGTGGCGCCCTCGGTGGTGGACCGGGCACCGGACGCGCCCCTGCCGCCCGCGGCGGAGGTGGA
Source organism: Myxococcus qinghaiensis (assembly GCF_024198215.1). Classification (GTDB taxonomy): domain Bacteria; phylum Myxococcota; class Myxococcia; order Myxococcales; family Myxococcaceae; genus Myxococcus; species Myxococcus qinghaiensis. The sequence continues at coordinate 16,334 of NZ_JAKCFA010000032.1, read as the reverse complement.
CGCGCTGTTGCGCTCGCGGCTCGCCGGGGCCTCGTCGCTGTCGCAGTTCGGCGCCTGGCTGCGGGAGGCGGACCTCCTGCGCCGCTTCGTCGCCGTCGTCTCCAACATGGCCAACGGCGACAGCCCTCGGGCCGTGGTCGCCTTCCTGGCGCCGTCCGGAGACTTCCAGGTGAGCAGCACCCGCGAGGGCCGTACGCTCGTCGCGAAGAAGGGGTACACCCGATACGACACCCTGGGCCGGGTGGTGGGCAGCCTCGACTCCACGCTGCTGGTGGACACGTACCGCGAGGTGCACCGGCTGGCCGAGCGGCTCCATCAGGAGAGCGCCCCGCCGGGCAGCTCCTTCGAGGCGACGCTGCGGCGCGCCTTCGAGCAGGTGCTGGCGGTGCCGGTGATCGACGGTGACGTGGAGGTGGTGGCGAAGGGCGCGCTGTATGTCTACGCGGACCCGGCGCTGGAGGCACTCACGCCCGCGCAGAAGCACCTCTTGCGGATGGGGCCTTCGAACCTGCGCCACATCCAGGGCAAGGTCCGCGAGGTGTCCCAGAAGCTCAACCAGCAGGCATCGAGGCCCTGAGGCCCCGTCAGCCCCCCAGGCGGGCCCCCGAGGCGCGGGAAGTGCTTCCCTCCCCTCCTCGCGCCGGGATGTTGGTATCTGCCCTCATGCGCTCCTCCCTCCTGCCCGTGTTGCTGCTGTGCACGGCGCTCACCGGCGTCATCGGTGGCGCCGTGTATTTCATCCAGCGGGACAGGCAGGCGCTGGTGGACCAGTTCGCCCGCGAGCGACAGGCCCAGCTCCAGGAGGCCGCCCGAGGTGTGTCCGAGGCCCTGGAGGACGTGGGCGAGGACCTGCGCTTCACAGGTGAGCTGTTGTCGCAGCCGGGCACGGCCGAGGAGCACCGGCGTGAGCTGCGCGCGCTGCTCGAGGCCGTGGGGCAGTACAAGGCCATCGTCGTCTTCGGGCCGGATGGGAAGGAGCGCCTGCGGCTCCTGGACAAGCGCACCGGCGCGTCGCTCGCGAAGCAGTATCCAGGGGAGGAGCTGGCCCGCACCGCGAGGAGCGTGCTGGAGGGAGCCTCGGGACACATCGCGTCCTCGCCGCCCCTGTCGGGAGATGCGACAGGGTGGCTGAGGGCCTTCGCCACCGCGCTGCCGGAGGATGCGCCCGACGGCGGCGGGGCCGTAGTCGTACTGGTGGACGCCGAGCCCTTGTTCGCGCCGCTGAAGCTGCTCACCGCGGAGAGCGACACGCACCTCTTGCTGCTCGGCGCGCATGGCTCACCCACTGCGTTGAGCGCCCCGACGCTGGCGGCCCGCTACCAGCGGCTCGGCACGGATGCGAGCGCCACTCCGGGGCTCGCGGCGCTGTCACGGCGGATGCTCGACGGAGAAGCGGGCTCGCTGGTGATTGAGCGGATGGAGGCGGTGAAGCTGGGGCTGGGAGACGCGGAGGTGGTGGCCAGCTTCGTGCCGGTGCGCATCAAGAACGGCGCGCTGTGGCCGCTCGCCACGCTGTCCTCCACGCGCGGGCTGCGCTCGCACGAGCGGAGCCTGGTGCTGCGGCTGTCGTTCGCGGCCCTCCTCTTCTCGTCCTTCCTCATCGCGTTCGGCGTGTACGTGGTGCTGGCGCGCAGTCGCGCCGTGGCGCTCCAGGAGAGCTTGCGCCACGCGAGCCGCCTGGCCCACCTGCATGACAAGACGCAGAAGATTCTCGACCACATCCCCACGGGGGTGCTGGCCCTGTCGACGTCGGGCCGCATCACCTCCGCGAATCGCGCGCTGAGCACGAAGATGCCGCCGGACGTGGTGGGCTCGACGCTGGCGACAGCGTTTCCGCAGGCGCATGCGCCTGTCATCCAGCGGCTGGAGGAGCTGGTGAACGCGGCGGGCGGAGACAACCGGGTGCGCAGCCTGCACGGCGAGCCGCTGCGGCTCTTCGCGGAGGAAGGGCAGTACAACGTCCACGCGGTGCCGCTGGAGCCTCTCCAGCCCGACGTGCGCACGCTGCTGGTGCTGGAGGACCTGAGCAACCTGCGCGCGCTGGAGGGACAGCTGCTGCGCGCGGAGAAGCTGGCGACGGTGGGCGTGCTGGCGGCGGGAATCGCGCATGAGATTGGCACGCCGCTGGGAGTCATCCGGGGCCGGGCCGAGTACGTGCAGGACAAGCTGGGCCCCGAGCATCCGCAGTCCGCGGGGCTGGGGACCATCGTCGAGCAGATAGACCGCGTGAGCCGCACCATCCGCCAGTTGCTGGACTTCTCGCGGCTGCAGCCCGCCGAGTCGCGAGCGGTGACGCTGCCGTCCGTCGTGAAGAGCGTGCAGGAGCTCTTGCGCGTCGAGGTGGAGCGGCGGCGCGTGGACCTTCACCTGGACGTGTCACAGCCGTTGCCGGCGCTGGCGGCGGACGCGGACCAGCTCCAGCAGGTGCTCGTCAACCTGCTGCTCAACGCGTGTGATGCGTGTGAGCCGGGGGGACAGGTGCGGCTGACGGCGACGCCGGGCGAGGCGGATGCCTCGGGGGCCTGGGGTCGGGTGCGCATCACCGTCGAGGACGACGGGTGCGGCATCGCCGCGAGACATCTGCATCAAGTGTTCGACCCATTCTTCACCACCAAGAAGCGCGGACTGGGCACGGGCCTGGGACTGACCATGGTGGCGCACATCGTGCGGAACCATGGCGGGCGCATCGAGCTGGACAGCGCGCCCGGACAGGGCACGCGTGTGATGCTGCAATGGCCCGCCGCGGCCCCCGCGCGAGAGGAGCAACATGTCGGTTAGAGCCCGGGTTCTCGTCGTCGATGACCACGTCGAGATGGGACAGATGCTGCGCGAGCCCTTGTCGGATGCGGGCTACGCGGTGGATGTGGCCTCGGGAGGCGCGGATGCCATCGCGCAGCTCCGGGGCGGGGTGTACGACGCCGTCATCTGCGACTTGCGGATGCAGGACGTGGATGGCTTCGACGTGCTGGAGACGGCGCGCAAGCTGGACCCGGACCTGCCGGTGCTGATGATGACTGCGTTCGGCGGCGTGGAGAACGCCGTGGAGGCGATGAAGCGTGGGGCGTGGCACTACTTCGCCAAGCCCTTCCGGCTGGACGAAGTGCGGCTGTACGTGGGCCGCGCGCTGGAGGAGCGGCGGGTGCGCTCCGAGCACCGCACGCTGAAGGCGCAGGCGGAGGACCGGGGCCGGCTGGGGGCGATGGTGGGGCGCAGCGCGGCGATGCGAGCGCTGTATGCGTTGGTGGAGCGCGTGGCCTGGTCCAGCGCGCCGGTGCTGGTACGAGGAGAGAGCGGCAGTGGCAAGGAGCTGATTGCCCGGGCCCTGCACTTCGAGGGGACGCGGCGCGCGGGGCCATTCGTGGCGGTCAACTGCACCGCCCTGCCCCACTCGCTGCTGGAGAGCGAGCTGTTTGGCCACGTGAAGGGGGCCTTCTCCGGGGCGACGAGCGCCCGGCGTGGCCTCTTCGTGGAGGCGGATGGGGGCACGCTGTTCCTGGATGAAATCGGGGACATGGCGCCGGAGCTGCAGGCTCGGTTGTTGCGAGTGCTGGCGGATGGCGAGGTGCGGGCGGTGGGGGCGGACGGCTCGCGGACGGTGGACGTGCGGGTGGTGGCCGCGACGCACCAGGATTTGGAGGCCCGGGTGAAGGAGGGCCGCTTCCGGGCGGACTTGTTCTACCGGTTGAATGTCGTGACGTTGCAGGCGCCGCCGTTGAGGGAGCGGCCCGAGGACATTCCGGCGTTGGCGGAGCACTTCCTCCAGCAGGCGCGGGCTCGGAATCCGAGGTCACCGGTGCAGCGCTTCGCGCAGGAGGCGGTGTCGGCGCTGTGTGCGCAGCGGTGGCCGGGGAATGTGCGCGAGCTGGAGAACCTGGTGGAGCGGCTGGTGGTGCTGGGGACCCGGGACACAGTGGACCTGGAGCAGCTGCGCCCACACGTCAGCGAGGGTGGCGCGGAGCAGCACCCGTTGCTGGAGGCCCAGCGGGAAGTGATTCCCCTGCGCCGGCTGGAAAGCGAGTACATCGCATGGGCCGTCGCGCGGTGCGGCGGAAACAAGACGCGAGCGGCGGAGCTGCTCGGGATTGACGTCTCCACCATCCACCGTCGGGAGCGTTCGGAAGGCAAATAGCCAGAGGTGCCTGGGCGTTCTGCAAGGCCGCGCGGAGAGGACTCGCGGGGCTCTCGACGGAACGGGCTCCCGGCATGGCACGTGCTCTGTGAGGAGCGCATGCGCCCTCTCCTCTTCTCTCTTCTCGTCGTCGTTGGACTCGCGGGTTGTGCCGCGCGGCAGCCCACCCCCACCGCGTCCACGGATACGCAAACACCCCATGCTCCGGTGGCAGTGAGGCCGGAGCCGGAGCGCCCCTCCTCCATGACCGAGAACCCAGACAAGGACCTGCTCCCCCTGGCGTTGGAGCCTGTCTATTTCGAGCTCGACTCGACGACGCTGCGCCCGGAGTTCCGGGACACGTTGACGCAGCTCGCGGACGCGCTGCGCAAGAGGCCACAGGCCCGCGTCAACATCACCGGGCACACCTGTGAATTGGGGACGACGGAGTACAACCTGGCCCTGGGCCAGCGCCGTGCTTCCGTGGTGCGGGATTACCTGCGGCGACTGGGTGTGGAACCGGCGCGGCTGTCGACGCTGTCGTATGGCGAGGAACGGCCCCTGTCGACGACGGAGCTGGAGAAGAACCGTCGGGCGGAGGTGATGGTTTCGACGGAGTGGATGAACTGATTGCGGGCGTTGGGCGAGGTTTCGCGTGCCTATGAGGCCGCGGGAATCGAACCCTGTATGGACGGTGCGAAAACCCAGCAGAGTCGCGCCCCAACCTCGTAACCGTCCGGAGCGACTCAACTTCGGTATCCCTCCGCGTCCCGTCTCCTCCCGCCCTGTTCCAGTCCATTCCGCAGGCTCGCGCGACATACGTGCAACATGGCGGACGGGGGGAGTTAGGTGCCCCCGAAGGGCCTCGCTGAGAATTGCTCCCGAGTGTAGGGCTATAGGGGCAACCGCCCTACTCGGGCAGGTCGAGGGCCCAGACACCATTCTCCCAGTTCTTAAGGGTCTGCTGGGCCCCCATGGCTGCCATGCCCTCTCCCTTGGCAGCGTCCTCAAGTACCGCTCTCGCCTCCTCCGTCCTGTACCTCAGTAGGAAGGCCGCAGCAGTTACGCGGACATCCATCCGAGGGGCCGAGAACAGGGCGGCTAGTGCATCGCGACCTACATCCCCGTGCTTTCGCAGCTTCGAGAAGGCCGCAAGAGCCTTGTCCGCATGCTTGTTGCCGGTCTTCGCGTCTCCTCGAAGGATGCAATCGGTCTGAGCGGCGATGCTCTGGGCGAACTGCTCCACAAGCTCGTCAAGGTTCATCACCAATTCCCCTTCCTCACGTTCTCGATGGCCCTCATTCCAAAGTCCCGCTGAGCATCAAAGGGCTGAGTGCTCAGCCACTCTCTTACCGTCTTCGTCGTGTTGGTGATGTCGAATCGCTTGGAGGAATAGAACGCACTGACCTTGGAGTGAAGGTCCTTATCGAGCGCGACGATGTTCTCCGTGTTGTGGATCGCCTTCGGGCCGAACTTCCCCACATTGCCGTCCGTCTGCTCAACGATGTGGTGCCACTCCTTCCCCGGTCCTGCTGGGCCCATCGCTCGTTTGAAGGACTTGAACGACGAATAGGACTTCCCTCCGCTGGGACCCGTGGACGGCGTCGAGGCCGAACCGCCCCCTCCCCCCACCCGCTGAAGGATTATGGCCGCTCCAGGCCCACCGCGCAGTACCGCCGCCGCTCGCCCCACCGGCACCGCGACGCGACCCATTACGAGCGCGCCTTGGGCAGAGAGCGACAGCACCGGCACCTCGGCTGTAGCGAGCGTCGCACCTGTCAGCGTGCGAGTTGCAGCCGACGCCGTGCCCCAGGTGGCGATGAGGTTCGTCACCAGCTTGGAGACGGCTTGCACCTGCTCGCCCCTCGTCATGTACTGGAAGCGCTCCAGGTACTCAGGCGACGAAGCCAGCAGCGCCGCCACGGCGGCAGGCATCTGTCGGAGCGCTGCGAGGTTGTCGGATGGGGACGTGGCGAAGAACTGCCCCACCGCCAAGGCCAGGCCGACGAAAGCCTCTTCGGCTCCGTCCAGTGTGCGGCTCAGGTAGTCGGCATCGTCGTGGACGTCCGCGAAGGCGCCTCCTCCCGTCTCCTCCAGCCGTGCGTTCAACTGCCGGAAGACACCGCCCTTGCCCGAGTAGAAGACGCCCAACTCGAACTCGCCCGCCCGAAAGGCGCCGTCCTTCCACTCCACGGCGCCCACGCGCTGCTGGGTCTGCCCGCTGCGCACCCACGCGAGGCAACCGTCAGGACGGAGGACCGCCAGTTGCGTGAAGCGCCCGACTCGCCGCACCAACTCGGCGCGCGACACTTCGCCCGCGTCGAGCACCTCGCGCAGCATGAAGCCCACCGCGACGCGTGCCGGGAACTGCCCCAGCGTCACGTCCTTGACGCTCAGCGCCTTCAGCAGTCGCGCGGAGTGTGTCGGCGTGAGCGAACTGCCTGCCACGGGACGCTCGTCTTGGTCCCCAAGTCCCGCGTCACGAAGCAGCGCATCGAACGCATCGGTCCTCTGTCCTCGGGAGTGCCCCTCTTCCCCGAGTAGTGCGGAACGCTGCTGGAAGGTGCCCCTCCTGCGAGTCGAGGGCTCAACGCCAGAGCATCCCGTGACGAAGAGAACGGCGCACAGTATCCAGAGGCCACCACGCATTCTTCACCCCCCTGCCTCTCTCCAAGGAAGGCAAGTGGGTTGAATGCTGGCATTCCCGTCTGACAAACGGATGGCAACCGACTGCGCGGAGGAATCTTGCAACGTCACTCCGACATGCCTCGGAGCCTCCCTTTCAGGGTGCGAACCCTCCCGCGTTGCAGGGCCGGTTAGCGCGAATTGTCCACCCCCAGCCCCATCGAGGCGCAGGCGCCCGGCCGCAATGCCCCTTCCGCTGTCGGGAACAACAGGGTGCCGCCCGTCCCCATCGCATAGAGCTTCCCGCCCAGGAATCGCCAGCGGACTTCCGCCGCCCCCAGGTAGCGCGCGCCCGGCTTTCCAGCACCGACGGCGAGCCCCTTCAACGCCACTTCCAAGCTGCGCTCGAAGAGCTGTACCGCCACGCGCCCATCCATGTCGAAGCGCCCTTTCCTTCCCATGCTCGTCGTGGTCGTCAGAACCGGCCCGACAGGCCGAGCACGCTTCCCTTCGTGTCGAGGGCCAGCACCGGCAGGAGGGTCACCTCGTCGGCGGGAGCAGGGGGCGCCATGTTCGAGGCGTGGGACACCTCGTAGCCGATGAGTGAGCCGGCCATGGCGAATGCCGGAAAGAGAAACGGCGCGATATCCGCGTGCTTCTGTGGAACCAGCGTCGAGGCCAGCAGCCCAAGGCCGCCCCCGGTTCCAGCTCCCAGCAATACGCCCCCGAAGGTCCCTTGCCCCTGTACGGCCCGCCCACCCAGCCAGACGCCCAGCGGAGCACCTATCGCGGCCCCCACGAGAAACCCACGCCCTGCTCCATCAAGGTTCAGGAAGTCGAAGCGGGACTGTGAGTCCTCCCGCCAGCTCGTTGCGCCGATGAGCATCCCGGGGAAGCCCGCCGCCACCGATGTCGCGGCCATGAGTCCCAACTCAGCCGCGATGCGCCCCACCTGCCGTCCAGCACTCTCCCCCCGAGGCGCGTCCACCAGCGGGGCCGCGCTGAGAGGCTGTGGGCTTGACGTCATCGCACCGGGCGACGCCTCGGCTTCCGATGCAAGGCCGACCCCTGGGGTGAGGAGGCCCCATCCGAGCGCCACGAGCCACGACCAGGTCGACAGCTGCTTGAGGGTTTTCATGCGCCGTCACACAGCAAGAAGCTTGCCCCTGTCCCATTCTCCTCGTCCTCGACGGCGCCCATGTCACGGCTGTGCAATTCCTTGCACATTCCAGAGGTCGACGTGAACGGGTCTGCACAGCCTGGCGCGTCCACGTCATGTCTTGCTCCGAAGCCCGTTCCCCTCCCACGGCAGCGCGAGCTCGGTCATCCGGGAGGCGCCCTCCGGTGTGTCCACGGACAGGATCGCCCAGGAGCTGGCGCTCCCGGAGGATTCACTCCGCGGCATACACGCGGGGCTGTTCACCTCCTCCGAGGTAGACGGCGTCAATGGGCCCGGAAGCCTGGGTCCCGGTCGCCATCCTCGTCCAGCTGCCATTCATGACGGCCGTCTGGTACAGGTTCCCGGCTTCAGCGGTGAACACCTGCGGCCACCCACCGCCCATGTTCAGTGCCGTCAAAGACGCGCCGGGCGCAATCACGATACCCGTCGACATCGTCACCCACTCCGTGCTCGTGGCCCAGATCTGATGGAGTTGCCCGTTCAACACGGTCATCACCTGAGGTGCGCTGCCCCCCATGTACACCGCCTCGAACGCGTCGCCGACCGGCTGTCCGCTGGACGCGATGTGCCAGGCGCCGCCGCCGGTCCACACCTGGTACAGCGTCCCACCCTGATTGATCATCGCCTGGATGGAGTTGTTCGCCATCACGACAGCGGAGACCTTGCCCGTCGTGTGGATGCCGGTCCAACCCTTGTGCCATCCGTTCGAATCGCCCCAGATGTGCATGAGCCGGCCATCCTCCACCGCGAGGATCTGCGGCGAAGCCTGCCCGACATTCACAGCGGACATGCTCGTGGCGTTCAAGGAGAGCCCGGAGTTGAGGGTGACCCACCGTCCACCGCTCACGAGCGTGTGCCAGAGGTAGCCGCCGGAGCTGCTGAGGATGTCACCCCATCCCGTCCCCATGTTCACGGTCGTGAAGACACTCGAGGAGATCTGCTGCCCCGTGCTCATCCTCTTCCACGCGACACCGTGTACCGCCGTCTCGTGGATCGTCCTGGTCGCGTTGGACTGGAGCCCGGGAAAGTCCATGGCAATCGCATGCCCCCTCGTGACTGTCTGGCCGCACGAGTAACCCTGGTTCGCGATGTTCGCCCCGTTCCGCTTGAGCTCGAAATGCAGGTGATCTCCGAAGGAGTTACCAGTGTGGCCGATGAGGCCTATCGTCTGGCCCTTCGTCACGAACTGGTTCAAGACGACGGCCGGAGCCTGCTGCATGTGCGCGTAGAGCGTCGTGTAGCCGGACGCGTGTGTGATGAGCACATGGTTTCCATAGCCTGACGTGCCGAAGTTGACGACGCGCGTGGTGACGACGCCGTCGTACGCGGCCACGATGGGCGCGCCCCCCGGGCCCGCGATGTCGATTCCCATGTGCGTCGGCCTGGGGTCGGAGGGACAGCCGCCAACGACATACGTGACCCTCCCCGAGGCCGGCTGCATCATCGCCGCGTAGTCAGCCCGAGCCGGCGACGCGCCAAAGAGCGTCGTCGCGATGATCCCAAGCACTGCCAGGGTCTCCATGAAGCGCCTGCGTACCCGCGGGTGCATACGAACTCCCGTCTCGCCGAATTCCATAAACTCATGAACACTACGGAAAGCCCGTAGTGCGCACAAGACATGAGCCGAACGGTGCGGGCCTTCCGTTTCACCCTCGTGCCATGCGTGGGCCGCGCCGCTCTCTCTGGGGCACGGTCCGCCATGGGCCTTGCCCCCAGCGCCATGGCTCGTTCGCGGTAAGCGACCGACGGCCGGCGTTCAGGGGATGCATCCTTCCCCACCTCAATTTCCCGTCAGCACCACCAGGTTCGCGCGCACCGTCTGGCCTTCAGCGCCCTCGAAGGGAACGGGCTCACTGGGGCGATTGAGCACCTCGATGGCACCCGCCCCGGGCGGGACCCGCAGGACATAGGTCCCGTCCGTCGAGAGCGTCCCGAAGTGGACCTCTCCATCGCTTCGCGCGAGCACGCCGCCCGACTCCAGTGGCAATCCCCGGGCATCCCTCACCACGCCTTCCAGCGTGAGCCCGGGCGACAGACGCACGTGCGCGGCGTCGACACCCGCGGGGATGAGCCGCCGCGTCCTCGGCCACTCGTGATGTTGGATCTCCAGCAGGAAGGGCTCATCGGGAACGCCTGAGAGATGGAGACTTCCATCCGGATAGGTGGCTCCGAAGCAGACATCCGGCCCGTCACGTCCGGGCAGCTCGGGCCATTTGCACCGCACCGTTGCCTCCCAGAGCCCCTGCCCGTTCGGTGCCTCCACGCGCCCCGTGAGCAGCCGCCCCATCCCCAGCTTGACGTCACCGATACGGACTGTCGCCCCGGCCCGAGGCTCGAGCTTCCGGAGCACGGGAGCGAACCCCTCCGCGGAGATGCTCACGAACAGGGGCTTGTTCCCTTCGGCGGGAATGGACAAGGAGAAGCGCCCCTGCGCGTTCTTGAATGACTGGTGCGCCACCTGGAAGGACGGGATGGGGCGGCCCCGAGCATCCACCACCCGGCCACTTGCCCGGACCGCGTCGCGGACGCTCACCGCGCGCTTCGATACGAGCCGGACCGGCTCGGGCTGCTCATCCAGGACCTTCACCCGCTGCGACTCGTCATGGCCCTGCGCGTCCGCGAACACACTCGCCTCGCCCGGCGGAACGTGCTCGAACGCGAAGCTCCCGTTGCGCGACGTCGTCCGGCGAATCAGCAGCTTCGTCCCTCCTGTCAGCTCCAGGTTGAGTTCCGCGTGCCCGCCCTGGATGGCCACGCCGCGCTCGTCGACGAGCCGGCCACGAAAGTGGCGAGCGCCCAGGAGGTCCAACGTGAGCGTCCGCGCTTCGCCCTCGAAGCGAAACTCACGGGAGACCGTCCGATACTCCTCCAGCGTGTCGAAGCTCAAGGACACGTGGTACCGGCCGGGAACCATCCCATCGAAGCTCGCGCTGCCTGCTTCATCCGGACGCTGAGCCCTGGAGGCGCTTCGGACGTCGCGGTGCCCGAGCGGCCCGTCCACGTGCACCCGTCTCGGATGAATCAATCCCTTGGGGAGCACGACGGCGACAGTCAATCGCCCACCCGCGGGCACCTCCCAGCGCACCTTCTGTGAGGGAATCACCACCTCGCCCAGCGCGGAGAGCCGATCCTTGGGCTCGACCCAGAAGGAATAGCGGCCCCGCTCCAGCTCCGGCAGCTCGAAGGAGCCATCGGCCCGCGTCTGGGCCGAGAGCGGCGGTGGCCAGAAACACGTCGAGGGGAAGCCCACCCGGCCGTAGTGCTTGAGGCGAATCCAGGCGCCGACCACGGGCTTCCCCTCACTGTCGACGACCTCGCCCCGCAGCGTCTCCGAACGCTCCAGGACCACGTCCAGCGGGGCCACCGCCGAGACGGGGGCGATGTAGCGGGACACGTGCTCGGGGGCCTTCACCAGGACCGCGATGGGCGAGAACCCGGGCACAGGCACCTCGAACCCGCCGTCCTCGCCGGTGAGCACCTCCTGATACTTCAGCAGCCCGAGTTGCTGCTGGATTCCTGCTCGGACCCGAACGCCCTTCAGGGAAGTGCCGGCCGCTCCGCGCACGCGGCCCTTCACGACCCGGGGCGGTGCCAGCTCGATTCCCACGGAGCGCTCGTTGCCCGACACCATCGTCACTGTCTGGGTCCCCAGTTCGGAGCCACGCGTCGCTGTCAGGACCCATGGCGCGCTGGCCAGGCCTCGGAACACGAAGTGGCCCCGCGCGTCGGTGCGGGTGCTCACGACGTGCTCACGGAAGGTGGCTCGCACCTCCACGCCGGGCGCAGGCCCCGAGGAGGAGACGACGAGCCCCTCGATGAAATGGGGGCCCTTGGCCGAGGGCTCCTCGGCCACCGCGGACGTCAGGAGCAGGACCGACAGGACCCACGACGCGTGATGGAGAAGACGAAGGGGCATGCCACCTCCGAGGCCACTCTACCCTTGCCTGCCCTCCGCGCCGCCACAGGGGCGCTGTGGCACGCGCTCCAGGATGCCGGAGCCGAAGATCGCTCAAGTCGGAACCGCGCGAGCCGACGAGCTCGTCAGAGGCGTTCGCACCCTCCGCGCCTCACTCCGCGGCCAACGGCAGGAAGCGTGCGGGCTCCAGCGGCTCCAGGACGAACCGGTAGGCCGAGTCCACCCTGACAACACCCTTGGCCTGGATGGATATCTCCCCCGACAGGCGCTTCCAGCGGCCTTCCTCGACGAGGAACTCCCCGCGCCCCACGTAGGACGCCGTGTCGGAGGCGGGGAACCTCCGACGCGACAACAGGGGGGCGTAGTACCCCTCATCCCGAATCGTGAGGGTGAAGTCGATGATGGCCACGGTCCTCCCGGCGGCATCGCGCTCGAGCGTCGTCAGCCGCGCCTGGTCGAAGCGCTCACGCGCGCCATGCCATTCGAATCCCATCTCTCCAATCCGCAGCCACCCGCGCGAGCTCCGCCGTCATCACGACCTCGCGAGGAAGGAGCACCAGCTCGGGCCCCGGATTGCTCGTGCGGGGCAACAGTCCCCAGAGCCCGGGGCGCGTGGAGTCCCACTGCGTCAGCCCCTCGCGCCCGGGCAGGCTCGTCGCCGTCAGGGTGTAGCGCAGCGGCGCCGCCGCGGGCACCTTCCACCGGAGCTCGACAGGCGTGGGGCGCTCCACGTCCAGCCCCGAGGCAGGGGCGGCGCCAGTGAGCAGCCCGCCGAGAGTCCCCCACAACAGGGAGGCCATGAGAAGGCGATGGGTCATTCCCCTCCTTTCAAATCGTCTGGCATGCCCACGAAAGCCGCAGCCTCGGGGAGGCGCGAAATCGGGCGACGAACCCCGCTGGCGGCGCTCCGTCCAGCGCGTCTGGCTCGTCAGCGACATGTGGCCCCAGGGCAAGGACCTCTACGACGCGGTCCTGCTCGCGGAGAACGTGAGGGTGTCCCTGGATTTCCTCGAACGTGTGTTCACCGAGAAGCAGGGCGACTCGACCGAGTCGCTCAAGGCCGTGTGGCTCCATGAGGCGAGCCGCGCGGACTGGCCGAACTTCGCGCGGGAATACCCCCGGCTGGCGCAGGGAAGCCTCGAGGACTTCCTGGCGCGGCTGGAGCGAGCGCTCTCGGGGCCACTCGGGCCCTCTCGATGAGCGGACAGGCCGGGCCCTCGACACACCGAGGGCCCCTGCTGCGCCCCCCCTGGGAAGGAGTCGTTGGTCGCTCCCCGCCGGGCGGCCCTTGCGCGAGGGCTGAAATTATCGCCAAGCTGAGCGGGGCCGAGGCGCTCCGCCTGAATGAAAGACAATTCGACATCCAATCCCGACGAACTTGTCGCTCAGGCAAGCCACCACCTGAAGCACTGGCACTCTGTTGCTGCGGCGCAGGCCCTCCGCGAGGCCGTCCGCCTCTATCGCCAGCGGGGGGACGTCCGGCACACATGCGAGTGCCTTGTTGAGCTCGCCGGCATTGGCGCCAGGACAGGAGACCTTCAAGAGAGAAGGGAAGCCCTGAAGGATGCCACAGAAGCCGCGGAGGGCTTCAGGGGGTTGGGCCTACGGGGAGACGAGGGCGTCGCGCTCTACTGGGCTGCGGAGGCTTGCTCAGACTCCGCTGAGGATGATGCGGAAGGTTTCTACCGGGCAGCCCTTCTGTTGCTGGAGGGCAAGGAGGAAAGTCCGTATGCCGAATTCGCTCTTTGGTGCCATGGCACCCTGGGCCGAATCGCAGTGTATGTCCGCGCCGACGTGGACACTGCCGAGACGCACTACCTGAAGGCATGGAGGCTTCTCCCGCATTCGCAGTCGCGTTTGGCACTCTCCTCGCTGGCGAAAAGTCTTGCTGAAATTGCACTGAGGCGAGGGCAGCCCGTCCGGGCCGTCGAGTGGCTGGACAAGGCACTTACCTCACTTGACGCCATTGCTCTGGAGAGCGCCCGCCGGGAGGCCGCGGTTTGTCGCATGCTTCTGGGGGAGGCCAGGCAGATGCAGGGAGATGTCGCGGGTGCCCGCGCAGCCTATGAACTTGCGCATCGCTCCTTCCAACATTGGGGGATGGTGGGCAGGGCAAAGGAAGCAGAGTCGCGACTGCGCGCCCTCCTGGCCAACACGACCTGACGTCCTACACGTCGGGCACACCAAGCAGCCAACCAATCAATTCAAGACAATCCAGCAAATACTCTGATAGGCTGGCTCCGCATCGTTCCCTCACGGAGGCAGTCCCATGACGTTCAAGTCCAAGCTGGTCGCCCTCACCCTTTGCCTGTCCTTCACCGGCTGTGGCCCCAGCGAAGAGCAGGTGCCCGCGCAGCCGGAGCCCATCGCGGCGGAGGTGGTCGACGGCGAAGTGTCGTCCATGGCCTTCGACGGTGCCTGCGCCGCTTCCTGTGACGACGAATGCGTCCTCTACGCACGCTGTCGGACGGAGCAGGATGCCTACGGCATCAATCTGCCCTACGGCTTGTTCACCTGGGCCGACAAGAGGGCCATCATCAACAGCAACCACGCGCACGTGGGCTGCGTGGCAATGATCCTCGGGTCGAATCCGGCCGGCCACACCGCGTTCGTGCACAGCGTGAACACCGCCGCTGAGCCCAACCGCATCACCCTTCATGAGTCCAACTGGAGCAGCGGCAGCGCCTGCGACGCGCGCACCGGCACCAAGGCCCAGCTGAACATCACCAACTACTGGTGCCCGCCGGGCGCCCACACCGGGAGCTGCTCCGGCGCCATGTAGTCGCCGTCCCTTGCGCCGCTCGTGGGTTTCCCGGGCGGCGACGAGCCTCGTCCCGCGGCGCAAGGCCGAGACTGTCTGGAAAGACAGCACGGGCCGGCTCCGGAGCTCACCGGTGCCGGCCCGCGTCTGTTCATCGACTCCGTGCTACCGGGGCTGCGTCACGGGCTGCAGCAGAGCAGCGCGTGGGGCGCGCCACCGGAGACGTTGCGGGAGATCCCTCCGATGTACCGGCCGGGACCGCACTCGCCCTTCCAATTGCCGACGTCCCAGTCACCCGAGGTGGAGGACTCGCGTGAGTCCTGGCCGTCGAAGACGCGAGGGGTGCAGGAGTTGTGGGCGACGTTGCCAGGGCAGCAAAGCAACGCGGTGACTTCATGCACGGTGTTCTGGGCCACACCGGCGACGAACTCGTTGGTGCCGCACTCTCCCTTCAAGCTGCCGACATCCCAGTCGCCGGTGGCCGTGGTGCCTCGGCTGTCGGAGGTGGAGAAGAACCGGGAGTAGCAGCCGGCGTGCGGGTAGCGCCAGGCGTCGCCGTCGGCGCGGCAGAGCGCGATGCGGCTGTTCCGCGAGGTGGGGCTGAGGGACACACCCGTCAGCGACTCACCGCTGGCGCACTCGGCCTTGAAGTCGCCGTAGGCCCAATCACCGGTGGAGGCGGTGCGGCGCGCATCTGAGGACTCGAAGTTCAACGACGCGTAGCCCTGCGCTGAGTACAGATAGGTCAGCGCGCTGAGGTCGCTGGAGGCGAACTCCCCCGTCTCGGCCGAGCGGAAGCAGGAGTTCATGAGCGAGCCGCCGATGGTCGCCGTCGTCGGCGTGCCCGGGATGTGGATGGCGCCGACGCCCGCGTCACCTTCGTTGCCGCCACTGCCGCAACTGATGACGCGATTGTAGTAGTCCGTGTGGCGGAAGCCGATGGTGTGGCCAAGCTCGTGCGTGATGACGTGCTCGATGACGTCGACGCTGTAAGAGGAAAGCCCGCCGCCGATATTGATGGTGCCGTACGGCAGCCCGCCCGCGGGGAATCCCGCCGAGCCTCCGACGACACCCGGCTGGATGACCGCGTTGATGGTGAAGCTGCAGTCGGAGCTCGGCGTGCGCGCCATGGCGAAGCTGAGCGGCAGCTCGTCATAGTTCTGGATGGCCAGGTCGAGCGCCGTGCTGAACGCGCCGGTGAACGTCGAGCCGTTGATGCAGATCTTCGTCACCGCCGTGCTGACGAGGTTCGTCGTGCGGTACTGCTCCTCGGTGCTGTTGTCCCGCGCGAGCATCTCGCGCGACGCGACCAGGGAGACCTCGGCGTCTCGGCCGACGTACACCT
Source organism: Myxococcus qinghaiensis (assembly GCF_024198215.1). Lineage (GTDB taxonomy): Bacteria > Myxococcota > Myxococcia > Myxococcales > Myxococcaceae > Myxococcus > Myxococcus qinghaiensis. Next base: position 399 of record NZ_JAKCFA010000032.1, on the reverse strand, counting down.
TCCCGTCGACGACCATGATGTCATCGGCTGGAAACCCGGCCTCGACCAGGTTGTCGACAATCTCCTGCGTCTCGTCTGGCTGTCCGGCACATCCGAACATCAACGCACTGCATCCCACTGCAATGACAAGACTTTTCGTGAACATGGATATTCCTTGGGTCGACCAGAAGGACCCCCGACCGTGAACGGTGTTGAGACTGGAGTGGGTGTATTCGCTCGCGGGGTTGTCTCGCCCCGCGGGCGTCTCGCCTTCCAGGCAAACCTGTATAGCACGCCTAATACTACCCGGTCACTTGAATCCAGGTAGCGGTCATGATCTACGGTCGGGATGACACCCGCACATCTGCGCAAGCTGGATGAGGCGCTGAGCGCCTACCTCGATGAGATGGTGGTCGGCAT
>NZ_JAKCFA010000031.1 GCF_024198215.1 Myxococcus qinghaiensis | reverse complement strand
TTATCCACGTGTTACGCACCCGTGCGCCGCTCTACTAAGGGTTGCCCCTATTCGCGCTCGACTTGCATGTGTTAGGCACGCCGCCAGCGTTCGTTCTGAGCCAGGATCAAACTCTCCAATTTTAATTTGAAGGTTGAACCGGCGTCAGTCGAGGTCCGGCTAAGGAACCTCAACTCGCTGATTCACTGCAGGCACTGCTGGTATGCGCTTCTCAGCGCTCCCTCGCTGGTGCCTTCTCAAAGATTGACTGCGGTTTCCGCAATCCTTCTCTTCTTCTTGGGCTTGCTATTTGGTTTTCAAAGACCGAGTCGCTTGTTTCAACCGCGACTACTTGCTACCATTGCTTCTGTCTGCTGCCCGCCACTTCCTGTCGGCGGGTCGCATCTTTTATTCAGGTCCGCGTCAGCTGTCAACTTCGCTTTGCGTCCCTTTTCGGCGTTCTCCGAAGTCCTCAGCGCCGCCCAGTGGCTTCCGCTGTTTCCTTCGTGAGGGGCGCGGCTTCTATCTCTCCGCTGCGTCCCGTGTCAACCGCTGCTTCGTTGACTCCCTCGCCGTCTCCGCCCTGCTGCTTCCGGGCTTCTTCGTCGGGGGCGCGGCTTCTATCACCGCCGCGCCTTCTGTCAACTCGCTTCGTTGACCGCCGTATTTCCAATGTCGTTCTGAGTCCTCGCGCCGAAGTGCTTCGCGCCAGTGCGCGGGCTCCGTTCGTGAGGGGCGCGGCTTCTACCACCGCCGCATCCAGAGTCAAACCGCTTCCGAGCCCCGCCCCACCGTCAGCCCCAGCTCCAGTGCCGTCTCGCACGAGACGACCTCCAACCCCACCACCGCGACGCCCACCGGACCACTTCCTGCTGGCTGACCATCTATGGAGCTGTCCGGAGAATGTCAACTCGTTGTCACGAGCTGCTCCGGACACTCGAAGTCCCACGAAGGCCCCGTGTAGGGAATCCTCCAGGGACCGACGGTCCTATTCTACGTGGTTCAGAGAACCCCAGCGCCGTGAGCGCTGATTCCGCACGAGTTGCTGACGGAAATCACGGCTGCCTGCTCGTCGCGGAGGGCTTTGGGCCACCCGCGCCTCGCCGTGAGGTGGGCGGCTTATCCACCAAGCAGCGGGACGGCGCAAGAAGTTTGCTGATTGTCACTTCAGCGCCCCTCCCCTGCCCCTCGCGCTCAGCTCCCCACACCCAGCTTCAACCTCGAGACGTCCACCCGGCCGCGGCGACAGCCCTCGGCCACCACCACCGCGCGCAGCTCGCTGTACGCGCGCTCGAAGTCGTCGTTCACGACGATGTAGTCGTAGGAGGCGATACCCCGCTCCATCTCCGAGCGGGCCGCCAGCATCCGGCGCCGGATGGTCTCATCCGAATCCGTCTGCCGGTCCCGCAACCGGCGATCCAGCTCGTCCATGGAGGGCGGGAGCACGAAGATGGTGACCGCGTCGGGGTGCTTGCGCTTGATGGCCTGGCCGCCCTGCACGTCGATGTCGAAGATGGCCACGCCCCGACGGGCGCGAGCAACCTCCACCGTCGACTGGGGGCTGCCGTAGAAGTGGCCGTGGACCTCCGCCCACTCCACGAACTCGCCCCGCTCAATCTTCGCCTGGAAGGTGGCGACGTCCACGAACTCGTAGTCCACCCCTTCCTGCTCCTTGCCTCGGGGGCGGCGCGTCGTGACGCTGATGGAGAAGTTCGCCTGCGGCGTCTCCTTGAGGAGCCGATGGGCAAGGGTGGTCTTCCCTGCCCCGGAGGGCGCGGAGAGGACGAGCAGCAGACCGGGCTGAAGGATGGTGGGTTCGCTCATTCGACGTTCTGCACCTGTTCGCGGATGCGCTCGACTTCGGCCTTCATCGAGACCACGCGCACGGAGATCTCCGTGTGCTGGCTCTTGGAACCGGTCGTGTTCACCTCGCGGTGCATCTCCTGCACGAGAAAATCCATGCGACGGCCCGCGGGCTCGGTGCTCACCATGAGCGCGCGGAACTGCTCCAGGTGGCTCGCCAGTCGGGTGACCTCCTCGGCGATGTCCGTGCGCTCGGCGAAGAGCACCACTTCCTGCGCCAGCCGCTGCGGGTCCACCGCGACGCCACGCGCCAGCTCCGCCACCCGCTCCGTGAGCCGCTGCTGGTAGTCCTGCACCGCGCGGGGAGCAAGGTGAGCCACTTCGCGGCTCCAACCCTCAAGCAACTTCAGTCGCGCGTCCAGGTCGGCGTAAATCGCCTCGCCCTCGACAAGCCGCATCTTCTCCAGGGCCCCGAGCGCCTGGTCCAACGCCTCCGTCACCGCGGGCGTCGCCGACTCCAGATTCACGCCCTTCTCTTCCAGGCGCACGACGCCCTGCTGGTTGGCCACCTGCGACCAGGCCACGTCGGCCGGGAGGCCCAGTTCCTTGGCCAAGTCGCGGAAGGTGCGCAGGTACTCGCGCGCCAGGTTCAGGTCCACCGTGGGCACCGTCCCCGTCGCCGTGGAGGACTGCCGCTTCACCAGCAGCTCGACCGAGCCACGGGCCAGCCGGTCCTTCACCTGCTTCGTGACGCTCGGCTCCAGCGACGCGAGTTCTCGAGGCAGTCTCGCCTTCACCTCGCAGAACTTGTGATTGAGAGAGCGCAACTCCACGGAGACCTCTTCGTCCCCCACGCGCGCACGGCCCGCGCCAAACCCGGTCATGCTCTTCAGCATTGGGCGGTTGCTAGGGGCTTTCCGTCCGCAGGTCAAGCAGCGTGCTTGCACCCCTTTCAGTTCTGTGTAGGGTCCGCGCCGCGATGGTCTGGCACAAGCGGCTCGAGTTGTGGGCGAAGCTGGCGCTGGCGCTCGTGGCGTCCGTGCTGTTCTGGCGCCCCGGCCGCCGGCTCCGTCCTGGAAGTTCCCTCCCCGTCCCCCGGAAGGTGCTGCTCGTGCGGCCCGACAACCGCGTGGGCGAGGCCCTCCTCACCACCCCCCTCCTGCGCACCCTCAAGGCCCACGTGCACCCCACCCCCGAGGTGCATGTGCTCGTTCACGCCAAGGTGGCCCGCGTCCTGGCCGGCCACCCCGACGCGGACCAGGTCATCGCGTTCGACCGGCGGCGCATCTGGATGGGCCCTCTGGCTCCAGGAATCCGCGCCCTCCGCCGCGCCGGGTATGACCTGGTGGTCGACTGCGCCAACTGGGAAGCCCCGTCGGTGACGAGCGCCCTGGTGTCACGCCTCGCCGGCCCTCGCGCCGTGGTCATCGGGCCGAGCGTCTGGCCGGTGTCCAGCCTCCACTCCCTGTCCGTCCCTGCCCGTGCCGACAGCCGGAGCGAGGCGCTTCAGCGCACCCACCTGCTGACCCCAGTCACGGGCGGCTCGCTGGCTCGGGGACTCTCCTTCCGCGAGCCCAACATCGGGGCTTCGTTCCGTGCCTTCCTGGACGCGGACGCCAGCACGCCCAAGGCGGTCATCAATCCCGGAGGTCGGCTGGGACCTCGACGCATCCCTCCCGAGGCGTTCGCCGCGGCGGCCCGCGCGCTCCTCGAGTCCGGCCGTATTCCCATCGTCACGTGGGGCCCCGGAGAAGAGGACCTCGCCCGCTCCGTGGTGTCGGCTGCTCCCGGCGCGCGACTCGCGCCCGCCACGAACCTGGACGAGCTCGCCGCGCTCATGCGCGCCGCCGGCCTCACCATCTGCAACAACACCGGGCCCATGCACCTGTCGGTGTCCGTGGGCGCTCCGACGCTGGCGTACTTCCTCCGCATGGACATGGAGCGGTGGGGCCATGCGTATGCGCCTCACCGGATGGTCGACCTCACCAGCCTCGTCGATGGTGCAGGGGGTCAGGGGTTGGAGGCTCGCGCCGCCGAAGAGGCCCGCTCCTTCGCGGCGCAGCTCGCCCGATAGGCGATGAGCGACCGCAGCCGCCTTGTCGACGAAGCCGGCGGTCAGGGATGAAGGCTCGAGCCGCTGAAAAGCGGCTCACTCGCCAGGCCCGTCGTATCGAGACATCCGCTCGTGGAGCAGGTGCGGCACTCCCTCCTCCACGGGCCATTCACACTGGCACCGGGAACAGCGGACCTTCACCTGCTCCGACTGCTCGATGACGGTGAGCGGGCCCTTGCACTGGGGACAGCCCAGCACCGCCAGGAGCCCCTCATCCAGGGTCGGCATGCCCTACTTCGCGCTCTCACGGCCGAGCCGGCGCGCCAGCTCCGTCGTGCTGTGGTCCTTCGGGTCTCCCGACACCGCCGTGCGCCCACCGTAGGCCCGGACCTCGTCTCCTTCGGGGATGGTGTCCGGTGTGTAGTCCGTGCCCTTCACATGCACGTCCGGCTTCAGCACGCGAATGATGCCGCGCACGTTGGGCTCGTCGAAGACGATGACTCGGTCCGTACAGGCAAGCGCGGCGACCAACTCCGCGCGCTCCCCCTCGGGGATGTGTGGCCGACCAGGGCCCTTGTACGCCCGTGTCGAGGCGTCCGAGTTCACCGCCACCACCAGCACGTCCGCCAGCTCCCGGGCACCTTCCAGGTACCGCACGTGCCCCACGTGCAAGAGGTCGAACACGCCGTTCGCGAGCGCCACCGTGCGGCCCTCGGCCTTCCAGCGCGCCCTCGCCTCCGCCACCTGCTCGAGCGACTGAATCTTCTCCAAGGTGCTCATCGCGCGCTCCGCAGCTCCGCCAGCAGCTCGTCTCGTGACACCGTCGCGGTGCCCGACTTCTGCACGACCATCGAACCCGCGACGTTCGCCAGCCGCGCCGCCTCGCCGAACGAGGCGCCCGCCGCCAGCGCCAGGGAGAACGTCGCAATCACCGTGTCGCCAGCGCCCGTCACGTCCACCGCCGCCTTCGCGCCGTGCACCGGAATGAGGTCCACCCCTCCGTCCGCGTCGAAGAGCGCCATGCCGTGCCGGCCGCGCGTCACCAGCAGCGCGCGACACCCCAGCCTGCGCACCGCCTCGTGGCCCGCCGCCAGCAAGTCCTCCTGCGAGCGCACGGGGCGCCCCGCCAACGCCTCCAGCTCCGGCTCGTTGGGCTTGCACACCGTCAGCCCCGAGAACGACGACAGCGCATAGCGACTGTCCACGCACACCGGCAATCCATCCGCCGCCAGCTTCCGAAGCACCTCGCGCACCTCGTCGCTCAGCACTCCCGCGCCGTAGTCCGAGACGACCACCGCGTCCGCGTCCTTCGCCGCTTCGGCCACGTGCTTCGCCAGGGCCTTGCGCACACTCGGCGGAAAGGCCGAGCGCTGGCCCCGGTCCAGGCGCAACATCTGCTGCCGTGTCGTGCTCACGCCACCCGCGAGGATGCGGGTCTTCGTCTCCGTCGCCAGGCCCCGTCCGCCCACCGCGTGCAGGCGCACTCCCGACTCGGAGAACAGGCGGCGCAGCTCGCGGCCCATCTCATCCGCGCCCAGCATGCCGACGGCTGTCACCTGCCCCGTCAGCGCGCGGACGTTGGCCGCCACGTTCGCCCCGCCGCCCAGCTTCACCTCGGCGGACTCGTAGCGGACGATGAGCACCGGGGCCTCGCGGCTCACCCGGTCCGTCTGCCCGTAGATGTAGTGGTCTGCGACCAGGTCCCCCACCAGCAACACCCTGCGGCGCGCGAACGCGAGCGGCAGGCGAGTGGGCAGAGGCGACGAGCGAACGGGCGAGACTGCGGCCATGGCGGCGGTTTGTCCCACAGCCCCCCGCGTCTCACAAGTCGGCAGACGCGCCCGACAGGCCGAGCGCTCGACGCAGATGCGACTCGCCCTCCAACACGTCCACCCCCAACCGGACCTTCCAGGCCGAGAACCCCACGGGCAGACGCACCGCGTCCTTCTCGGTCGTCACCACCTTCACCGCCCCCAGCTTCGCGGCCCGCGCCTCCACGTCACGCAACTCGTCCATCGTGAAGCGGTGGTGGTCCGGGAAGAGTGCCGCATCCAGGACCTCCACTCCGAGGGACCTCAGCGTCTTCAAGAAGCCCCCCGGCCGACCGAGGCCCGCCAATGCCAGCACCCCCTGGCCCCTCAGCGCTCCCGTGGGATGCAGCCCTCCCGACGGGTCCACCCAGGCCGAAGGTCCATAGCGTGCACGGACGCGTGGAAGTCCCTCGCCTTCACGCGGCAGCCCCAGGCTCCTCGCATCGAACGGTGCGGGCGGGGACTCGCTCGCGCCCGAGGCGGTGGACGTTCGCACCCAGAGCAACGTGGCCCTCCGGAGGGACGAAGCGGGCTCTCGCAGCGGGCCTCTCGGCAACATGTGGCCATTGCCGAGCCCCACGGCTTCATCCACCACGACGAGGTTCTCATCGCGCGCGAGGCGTCGGTGCTGGAAGCCGTCGTCGAGGAGCACCGTGTCCAGGCCGTACTCGTCTCGCGCCCGGTAGGCGCTGGAGACCCGGTCCGCGTTCACGAAAATCCTGACGCTCGGGCAGCGGCGCGCGAGCAGCAAGGGCTCATCTCCCGCGTCCTCCACCGACGGTTGCGACTCCGCCCCCGTGAAGGTGAGCGGCTCTTGCGAGCGACGCCCGTAGCCCCGCGTGAGGATGCCGACCTTGCGGCCCTCGCGCACCAGCAGGTCCGCCAGGTGGAGCACCGCGGGCGTCTTCCCCGTTCCTCCCACGTTGAGGTTGCCCACGGAGACAACCCGCAGTCCTTCCACCCGCTCGGCGCGCAGCAGGCCCAGGCCATACAGGGCGCCTCGCAGATGCACCGCCGCGGCATAGGTCCATGACATCGCCGTGAGCGGGGACAGCAAGACACGCCGGCCCCAGGGCTCGGGCGACGGCGGGTAGAACACCCGCTCGATGGCGGTGGGAGACTCGGGAGCGGGAATGCTCAAGACCTGGAGGCTCCACACATGGCGCGTCCCGACACGAATCGTCGGGCATCGTCGAGGGTCAACATGCTTCCGACACGCTACCAGTCCATGCCATCACGTACGACTCAGCGCGTGCGCGTCACTTGCGCGTAGAGGGCGAGGACATCGGCGGCGATGCTCGCATTCGTCGGGTGTGCTACGGGTGCCCGCTGCCCTGACAGCGAAGCGGCCACCACTGCTTCGGGCGTGGGCTCGGCGACTCGCGCATCCGCCAGCTCGGGGAGCGCACCTTCCTCCACCGCCACCACTCGCACCCCGCAGGCTCGGGCCTGCGCCGCTGCTCTCGCACTCCAGTCGTTCCCGAGCCCCAACAGCCAGACCTCGTCCAAGGACTTCAGCCACCGCGCGAAGTCCGCACCCTGCTGATAGCCGGCGAAGACCACCGCTTCCGTCAGCCCCAGTGACGCCACCTGACTCCGCGTCGCCTCCAGCAACCCGCCGTCTCCCACCAGGACGAAGCGCGCCTCAGGCCGATGCTTGCGGTAGAGCGCGAAGGCTTCCACCCCGACCGCGTGCCGTCGCGACGGCTGGAACGTGGAGACCATCCCCACCAGCGGCGCGCCCTTCAGTCCGAGCTTGCGTCGCAACACCTCACGGTCCGACACGGGACTGAAGCGTGGATCCACCAGCGCGGGGAGTACCCGGGCCACCTTTCCTCGCTCCGACAAGAGGGGGAGCAATGAGTTCGCTGGCACTGTGTACGCGTCCGCCGCTGGCAACGAGGAGCGGATGGAGCGCGGTGCATGAAGGGAGCGGACCAACACCGCGCCCTCGGGCCGTCCCCACCTCGCCAGGAAGTGGTCGTGGCTGAAGTGCGAGTGCACCACGTCGACTCGCCGCGCGCGCAGCCGTCGCAAGTCGCGCCACACACGCCAGGGCGGGGACTTCACTGACAGCTCCAGGCCCTCGTCATCCAACAACCCCAGCTCCCGAAGCCGTGGCACCGCGGGCTCTTCCGCCAGCACCTCCTCGCGCCGACGGTCCACCGCCACCGTCACCTCGTGGCCGGCCTCCCGCTGCGCCAGCGCGAGCAATGCGACGTTCTCAGCAGGGCCGCTGAAAAAGGGGCTCGCCAGCAGGTGAAGGACTCGCATCCGGCTACCGCTCGACCAGGGTTCGGTACAGCGATTCCAGCGCGTGCGCTTCGTGCTCCACGCCACACCGACGCCGTGCCTCCTCGGCCGCGTTGCGCCCCACTTCTCGCGCCCGCTCCGGCTCTCGCATCAGCATGTCCAGCAGCTCGCGCAAGGCCTTCACGTCTCCTGGCTCGAAGAAGAAGCCCGTCCGGCCATGCTCGATGAGCGTGTCCAGGTACGGCAGCTTCGATGCCACCACGCAGCAGCCGGAGGCCATCGCCTCCACGTGCACCAGCGAGTACCCCTCCGCATAGGACGGATGCACCAGCACGGTGAGCCCCCGGTACCAGGGCTCGATGACCGACTGCTCTCCGGCCAGGGACACCCTGTCCTCGATGCCAGCTCGCAGGCCGTTCACCCAGTCCAGGTCCGCGCCCTTCGCCAGGCCCACCAACACCGACTGCCACTCGGGATGCTCGGGCAACAAGGGACGCACGGCTTCGAGAAAGTCGCCCTGCCCCTTCTCCTTCCGGATGCGACCGATGACCCCCACTCCGAAACGCCCGCCCTGCCCCAGTCGCTCCCATGCCTGGGCTCGGTCCTCCGGCGGATGGAAGCGCGACAGGTCGATGCCATGCGAGATGACCGTCGACGGCAGCGCGATGACCTCCGCCACCTGCCGCGTCAATGACACCAGTGCGTCCGCGCCTCTCGCGATGAAGCGCGTGAAGCCGCTCGGCGCCATCGAGGTGTGCCGCGTGAAGACCAGCCGCACCTGACGCCCCACCAGCTTCAGCAACATCCCCGCGAGCAGCTCGTTGTTCCGGTGCGCATGCCACACCACCGGCTCCGTGCGCGCCCGGCGCAACAGCTCCGGCCAGGAGATTCGCGGCAGCCCATCGCTCAGCCCCGAGCCGATGACTCGCGTCTCCGAGCCCGTGTCCTTCACCAACGCCGGGACGACCGACTCGACGTGGCGCGTGACGCCCGTGTACCGCTTGTGGAAATGCGGGTGGACGATGAGCGTCATCGCGGGCCAGCCCTTCCGTGGGGAAAGAGCGTCGTCATCGCCTCGGCGTTCCTCTCGCTCGCACCCGAAATCCGGCCCACGGTCTCAAGCGCCTGGGCCCCCAGCTCCTCGATTCGACCCGGTGCCTCGAGCAACTCCGCGAGCCTCGCGTGCAGCGCTTCGGCGTCCTCCACCTGGATTCCTCCGTGCCCCGCGAGCACAGCCACGCTGTCCTTGAAGTTGTCCATGTGCGGACCGAACAACACCGGCTTGCCCTGCCCGGCGGGCTCCAGGATGTTCTGCCCACCGCGCTTCGTGAACGAGCCGCCCACGAAGACCACCGTCGCCAGGCGGTACGCCCGTGACAGCTCGCCAATGGTGTCCAGCACCACCACCTGTCCTCGCTCGGGATTCCCCTGCGAGCGGAGGCCCACACCCAGGCCCGCCTCACGCGCCAGCGCCACCACTCGGGGCGCACGGTCCACGTACCTAGGCGCAATCACCAGTCGCAGGTCCGGCCACCGCGCGAGCAGGCGCCGATAGACGCCGAGCAACACGTCCTCCTCGCCCTCGTGCGTGCTGCCGGCAATCAAGACCCGTGCACCTACCGGGAGCCCGAGCACCTCTCGCAACACGTTGTCCTCCGCCGCCGGCCCGGAGGCCAACGAGTCGAACTTCGTGTTCCCCGTCACCCGCACCCAGTCCGGCCGCGCCCCGAGGCTTCTTGCTCTCTGCGCCTCGTCCTCGTGACGCATCAACATCAGGTCGAAGTCCTTCAGCGGGTTGCCGATGAGCCGGAACAGCCAACGGTAGCGCTCCACGTTCGCGGGAGAGAAGCGGCCGTTGGTCATCACCACTCGCGCCCCACCTCGCTTCGCGGCGCGAATGAGGTTGGGCCACACCTCCGTGTACTCCAGCACCAACACGTCCGGCCGGAGCGCCTTCACCGCCCGACGCGTCGCTCCCCACAAGTCGTAGGGCGCGTAGACGACTCCATCGATGTCCTTGGCAAGCCGGCCCGTCGCCATCGCATAACCGCTGTCCGTCATCGTCGACAGGATGAGCTGGCACCCCGGAAAGCGCGCCCGCAGGGGGCCGAACATGGGGGACAGCGCCAGCAGATCTCCCGCGCTGGCGCCGTGCAACCACACCACGGGCCCGTCTCCTCGTGGAGGCAGCGAGCCCCTCGCGTAGAACCCCAGCCTCTGCCACAGGCCATGACGCGTCTTCCGGTGCAGACAGAGCGCCGGGAAGAGCAGCGGGAAGAGAAGATACGTAGCGAGGATGTACAGGAGTCGCATGGACGGCTCCCCGGCCCTCTATCAGATGCCAGGCCCCCGAGGCAGTACACGCACGGGGCTCGGGACAATCCACGGTCGCCATTCAGAGCCGAAGAACCGCCCCGGCCCCTTTGCCCACACCTCTACCCGCACCACACCCTCCCCCGTCAGCTCCACCGACGTCCCGTCTGGCCCCAGGCGGCCCGCGCCCCAGACCTCGACTCGGACCGTGTCCACGTCCGGAATGCCGGGCAGGCGCACCTTGAGCACGTCCCCCACCCTGGCCTCCCTGCGCTCGGAGGTCACCCCTTCGAGGGCGAAACCCTCGGGTTCTCCCAGGGCGCGGAAGGAACACACGGCCCCACCACCCCGCAGCGCTCCCGTCACCAGCGCCGCCGCCGCCTTCGCATCCGAGGGCAGGGGCGAAGGGACCTGCTCCGGTGGCAGGTACATCGCGAGTGAGCTGAACACGGACTCGTACGACGGAAGGCCGTGGGCGTCGTGCGCGCAGAACGCGAGGCGGGGCGCTTCTCGGGACAGCTCCAGGAGGCGCTCACCCGGCTCGGGCTCGGGCGCCACGAGCACCATCACCCCGTGCATCGGGTTCGCCAGATAGGCCCCCACGGCCGGCAGCAACCGGCTCACCGGATTGCGCAGCGCGTGCCGGAAGAAGGTGTCCGCCGAGTACAACTCGAAACCCTTCGCCTGACTCGCGCTCTGGGCGTCCGTCCACGGGTTGTGACGCTGCACCGGATGCGCGAGGACCGTCATTCCGCCGGCGGCGTGCACGGCGCGCACGGCGTCTCCCGCCGGCATCCACCGCTTCATGCCCTCCAAGGGGCGCTCCATCCCGAAGGCGACCAGGTGCCCCGCGGAGGTGGAGATTTCAATGCCTGGGACAAGCAACACGCCGTCCACCCACGTGGGCGCGGGCGGGGTGAAGTCGTTGTGGTCCGTGAGCAGCACGAAGTCGAGGCCCGCTGCCTTCGCGGCGAGCGCGACGGACAGGGGCGTGCCTCGCCCATCCGAGCGTGTGGTGTGAACGTGGAACGCGCCCCGGACCCACTTCGGCGCGCCCTCCTTCGGCGGAATCACCGGGTACGTCACGTACGAGGCGGGCAGCGAGAAGAAGCCGCAGAGTCCCAGCACCAGCAACAGCAGGCCAGCCAGTGCACGGACCGCCTTGCCTGTGTACTTGCGAAGCGGGCTCATGCGCGGCTCCGCCCAGGCACTTCATCGTGGACCCGTCTGACGGGACCTGCCGCTTCGCGAGGAGGACTCACCTCCAGCACCGGCGCCTCACCACCGACCGAGCCAGCTGCGTGAAGCGCGCATGCCGCGACGCAAGGCATCTGCTGCCCTGGCGCATCTTCACCACCACCTGAGCTTGCCGGGTGGCATCGCACGGCGCCCACAAGCGCCTCGGCAGGGCTTCCACGGCATTGGCTCATCCGCCCATGCCGCGCGGAGCACCGCACCAGGCTCGCGTGTTCCGGAACAGGGACTCTACGGCGCGGGCTCATCCGCCCATGCCGCGTGGAGCACCGCACCGGGCTCGCGTGTGCTGGCACGGTGATTCCACGGCGTGGACTCATCCTCGCAGCCGACTGAGCTCTCATCGTCGCGCCCTCTCCCTTGGGCAGCGCGACGCCGCCGGAAACCCTCGACCCGCTCACGCGGCGCCTCGCTCGACAGGCCCCTCCGTCTGCATCCGCCACAGTGCGGCGTAGCGACCACCCTTTTGGAGCAGCTCCGCGTGAGACCCGCTCTCCACCGCGCGGCCCGCTTCCATGACGTGCAGCACGTCCGCGTTCACCACCGTCGACAACCGGTGCGCGATGACCAGCGCCGTACGCCCCGGCAGCACCGCCGCCAGCGCGGCCTGCACCTCGCGCTCGCTCTCCGGGTCCAGGCTGCTCGTGGCCTCGTCCAGAATGAGCACCTTCGCGCGCGCCAACACCGCTCGCGCGATACACAGGCGCTGCCGCTGCCCACCGCTCAGCGTCACGCCCCGCTCACCGATTCGCGTGTCGTAGCCCTGCGGCAACGCCCGGATGAACCCGTCCGCGTTGGCGACCCTCGCCGCCGCCTCCACGTCCTCGCGCGTCGCATCCGGCCTCGCGTAACGCAGGTTCTCCAGCACCGAGCCCTGGAACAACAGCGGCTCCTGCGTCACCAACGCGAGCTGCTCACGCAGGCTCGCCGCCGTGTAGCGGTCCATGTCCACGCCATCCAGCAACAGCCGGCCCGACTGCGGACGCTCGAAGCGCAAAAGCAGCGTCGTCACCGTGCTCTTGCCACCACCACTGCCACCCACCAGCGCCGTCACCTGGCCCGACTTCAGCTCCAGCGTCACCCCATCCAGCGCGGGACGGTCGCCATACGCGAAGCGCACGTCCTCCAAGCGAATGGACTTCGACAGGGGCGGCGCCGGCACCGCGTCCGGCGCATCCAGCACCGGGTGCTTCAAGTCCAACAGGGCGAACAGCCGCTCACCGGCGGCCCCCGCCTGCATCGCGAACTGTGTCACCCGTCCCAGGTCCTTCACGGGCTGGTACACCAGGATGACCGCCGTCAGCAGCGACAGCAGGGCCTCCGGCTCCATCAGCCGCGCACTCGCCGCGTAGGCCAGCGCCCCCGCCAGCGCAGCCGCCGCCAGGACCTCCATCACCCCAGGCACCGCGCCTCGCGCCCACGCCGCGCCCACCACCGCGTCCTCGTGCGCCTTCGCGTGCGAGGCGAAGCGCGCCAGCTCCGCGGACTGCCCGTTGAAGGCCTGAATCGTCCGCAGCCCGCCCAGTCCCTCGTGGAGCTGCCCCGCCAGGTGGCCCAGCTGCGTCTGCCCCTCTCGCGTGCCCTTCAACACCTTGCGCGTCAGCTTGGACGCGGGCAGCGCCGCCAGCGGAATCACCACCAGCATCAAGCCACCCAGCAGCGGGCTCATCGACAGCGCCACTGCGGCCAGGATGATGACCTGGAGGCTGTCGCGCAGGTACGAGCCCACCGTGTACATCGCCGCCGCCTCCACCGCCGTGACGTCCGAGGTGAACCGGCTCAGCAGGTCGCCCTGCCGCTCGCGCGCGAGCTGCGCGGGGGACAATGACGTGAGCTTCGTGAACAGGTCGCGCCGCACGTCCTTCACCACCCGCTGCGCGAAAAGCCCCATGAAGTAGAACTGGCCCAGGTACCCCACGCCCTTCACCGCCCCCACCACCACCATCATCAGCGGGAAGCCCCACAGCGCCGCGTCGCGCGACAGGCCTGACAGCCACGGCACGCTGTTCGCGCCGGTGAAGCCGTCCTCGCCCCCCGACAACAGGAAGCGCAGCGCGGGGCCCGTGAGGTACGCGTACGCCCCCGTCGCCAGGCCCACCACCGCCATGCCCACGAACGCCACCGCCAGCACCGCCACATGCGGGCGCGCATAGCGCAACAGTCGCAACAGTGTCCGCCGCATTCCCTACCGTCCCACCTTGCGCAACGCCGCCTTCGCCAGCTGCGAGTACGGGTTGTACTCCAGCACCTTCAGCAGCTTCTTCCGTGCCAACGGCGCGTCCCCGAGGTCCGTGTCGATGATGGCCGCGATGATGTGCAGCCGCTCCACATACGGCCCCAATGACAGCGCCTTCTTCAAGACCTTCTGCGCCTTCTGCGCCCGCTGGACCAGGGGACCGCCCGACGCCTGGTATGTCGCCCAGGCAAGGAAGGAGTAGTACTCCGGCTCGCGCGGGTTGAGCGACACCGCCTCCTCGAACGCATGCATCGCCGACAGGAAGTCGCGCCGCTTCAGCGCGGACTCGCCCCGCCGCAATGCAATCTCCGCGTCCACCACCACCGCCGTGTTCCGCCCCACGTCCAGCTTGCTGAACAGGTACTGGAGATACGCCTTGCGCTTCTCCTCCACGCTCAGCACCCGGTACGACGCGGACAGCTTCTCCTGCACCGAGTCCAGCAGGTCCTTCAGCTCGGAGATGTCGAACTCGGCGAGCGTGTCCGGATGAAAGCGCATCGCCGTCTCGTGGTACGCGCGCTCCACCGCCTCCGCGTCCGCCGCGATGTCCAACCCCAGACTGCCGAAGTAGCTGCGGGTGATGATGCGCACCGCCTCCTCACGCAACGACGCCGCCGTCTCCACCGGCAACGACTTGCGCTTGCGCGGCCCAATCCTGTCCGGCACCACCGCCGCCGACAGCACGTCCGCCCCCGTCGCCACCGGCGTCGGAGAGAACGTCACCCCACCCGTCAGCTTCAAGAACCACAAGAGCGAGTACGCCGCGCTCAGCTCGCCCCGGCCATGCGCGAGCAGCTCCTTCAGGACGATGCGGCCATTGACCTGCATGGCGATCTTGATGTCGTCCGTGTCCAGCGCCATGGCCTGCAAGTCGCGACCGAAGTCGGCCGAGCGCACCGGGTACTCCCCCAGGTTCGCTCGCAACGACGCCGCCATCACCTTCAACGGGAAGCAGCGCCGCGCGCCCTCGAGCACCTGCGCCAGCGGCGGCAGGTCCACCGAGGCGACCTCGGTGGTGAACTCGTCGCCGGAGTAGAAGGCATACCGGCCCTCCCGCATGCCCAGCACCCGCGCCAGCTTGTCGCGCGTGTAGTCCCGCAACAACTGCGACAACTCCTCCCCCGCCGCCTCCACCCCCGCGTCCGCCAGCGCCGAGCCGATGCGCAGCCCGGTGGCCAGCGCCTCCAACACCCGCTCCGCCTGCGCCGCCGTCGCCAGCTTGCGCTCGACGAGGTAGCGCGGAAGCGAGTCCTCCTTCGCCGACGAGTCGAAGCTCACCGGCCCGCCGCGCAGGAAGTACACCCGCCGACTCAGGCCTCGGTGCGCCGCCACCAGCACACCATCCCTCCGCAGTCGGTAGATGGAGTGCAGGAGCCCGGGCAGCGGATAGCCCTTCAAGTCGCCGCTGTTCACCGCAGGACGTGACAGCGTCGACGCGAGCCCCGTCAGCGCCACCGCCTGCGCCGCGCGCACCAGCGACTCCAGGCGCGGCACCAGCTCGCCCGGCTTGAGCGGGTCCGCCACGTACGCATTCACCTTGAGGTCCAGCACGGAGCTCACACCGCGCGCCCGGCCCAGGTGCCCCTTGTCGATGGCGACAATCGGAACCCGTCCGCCCTGGCTGTGCCCTCGGATGAGATGCACCACGTGCGTGCCTTCCACTCGGGGAAGGTCCACCGACAGCACCATCACATCCGGGTTGTCCGCCGCGAAGTGCTCCAGCACCGCGATAGGGTCATTCACCGCGCGCACGGAATACCCGGCCTGGGAGAGCAGACCCGTCAGGTGTTCGAGCGTGGGGGGATGGCTCTCGGCGAGCAGAAGCGTCTTCAAGGGTAGTGCAGTCTACACCTTCATCCTGGCTTGCATCAGGGTACGATGCGCCCCCCTCACATGACGCCCCCGCCCCGAATCCTCGTCGTGGCAGGCGAGGCCTCCGGCGACGCACACGCCGCAGAGCTCGTCGCCGCCCTCCAGGCAAAACGCCCGGACCTCACCTTCTTTGGCATGGGCGGCTCGCGCCTGGCCGCTCGGGGGGTGGAGCTGCTCTTCGACGCCCGCGAGGTGTCCGTCATGGGCATCACCGAGGTCCTCCCCCGGATTCCACGCATCCTTCAAATCATGAAGGGCCTGGCTAACGCCGCCGCCGAGCGCCGCCCCGACGTCGCCATCCTCGTGGACATCCCCGACTTCAACCTGCGGCTGGCCGAGAAGCTCAAGGCCCAGGGCGTCCCCGTCGCCTATTACATCTCGCCGATGATCTGGGCGTGGCGCCGGGGCCGGGTCCGCACCATCAAGCGACTGGTGGACCGGATGCTGTGCATCCTCCCGTTCGAGGAGGACTTCTACCGCGAGGCCGGCGTCAGCGCCCGCTACGTGGGAAGCCCCGTCGTCGAGCAGGTCCCCGCCCCCGACACCGCCGTCGCCTTCCGCGAACAGCTGGGCCTGGCGAAGGACGCCCCCACGCTCGCGCTCCTGCCGGGCAGCCGGATGAGCGAGATTCGAAGGCTTTTGCCCACCATGGTGGAGGCCGCGAAGCGCCTGTCCGCCGAGCGCCCCGGACTCCAGGTCGTCGTCCCCGTGGCCCCCACCATCCCTCGCGAGGAGGTGGCCTCCCGCTTCGTGGGCAGCGGGCTGACCCCCGTGCTGGTGGACGGACGCGCGCCGGAAGTCGTGGGCGCCAGCGACGCGGCGATCGTCGCCTCCGGTACAGCCGTGTTGGAAGCAGGACTGATGCAGCGCCCCCTGGTCGTCATCTACCGGGTGTCCCTCATCACGTACTGGGTGGGCCGGCTGATGCTGAAGGTGGCCTTCGTGTCCCTCATCAACCTGCTGGCGGGCCGGCGCGTGGTGCCGGAGCTCATCCAGGGGGAGATGACGCCCGAGCGCATCGCGGACGAGGTCCGCCGGGTGTGGAGCCCGGGGGCGCCCCGAGAGGAGATGCTCAAGGGGCTGGCGGAGGTGCGGGGGCGGCTGGGCGAGGCAGGGGCCGCCACCCGGGCGGCGGAGTCGGTGATGGAGCTACTGCCCCCGCGCGCCATTTAGGGTATGTCGGCCCGGCCATGAATCCTGCGCTGGTCTGCATCCCCACGTACAACGAGCGGGAAAACATCGAGGCCATCACCCTGGCGGTGCTCAAGGCCGACCCCCGCGTCGATATCCTCGTCGTCGACGACAACTCGCCCGACGGCACGGGGCAGCTCGCCGACCAGCTCGCGGCCAGGGAGCCGCGCGTGCGCGTCCTGCACCGCGAGAAGAAGGAGGGCCTGGGTCGCGCCTACCTCGCCGCCTTCCGCTGGGCCCTGGCCGAGGGCTACACGTACATCCTGGAGATGGACGCGGACTTCAGCCATGACCCGCGCTACCTGCCCGGCCTGCTGGACGCGGCCGAGGCGGGCGCCGACCTGGTGCTGGGCTCGCGCTACGTCACCGGCGGCGGCACGGTGAACTGGGGCGTGGGCCGGCAGCTCATCAGCCGCGGCGGCAGCCTCTACGCCCGCACGATTCTGGGCGTGGGCGTCTCCGATTTGACGGGCGGCTTCAAGTGCTTCCACCGCCGGGTGCTGGAGGCCATCGACTTCGAGGCCGTGCACAGCACCGGCTATGCGTTCCAGATTGAACTCACCTACCGCACGCTGAAGAACGGCTTCACCGTGCGCGAGGTTCCCATCATCTTCGAGGACCGCCGTGTGGGACACTCGAAGATGAACAAGAAGATCTTCGCCGAAGCGCTCACCATGGTGTGGAAGCTGCGCCTCACGGTGTAGCCAGGAAGGGCGTGCGGAGATGAAGGTCTACCTGGCGCAATTCCTCGTCGCGCTGCCGGCCATCTTCTTCGTGGTGGACCCCATCGGCGTGGTGCCGCTGTTCCTGGCGATGACGTCCGGGGACTCGAAGGAGAAGATCCACCGCACGGCCCTGCGCGCGTGCCTGGTGGCGTGCGGGCTGATGACGTTCTTCGCCCTCTTCGGCACCATCATCTTCAAGGTGTTCGGCGTGTCGCTGGGGGCCTTCCGCGTCGCGGGCGGAATCCTCCTGCTCATCACCTCGCTGGACATGCTGCGCGCCCGGCCTTCGGCGACGCGCACCACGCCCACGGAGGAGCAGGAGGGGGCGGTGAAGGAGGACGTGGCCATCGTCCCGCTGGCCATTCCACTCTTGTCGGGCCCGGGGGCCATCGCCACCGCCATGGTGCTGATGGCCCGAGGCAACTCGATGACCGCCACCCTTCCGGTGCTGGCGGCCATCATCCTCACCTTCGTGGCCAGCTACTTCATCCTGCGCGCCTCCGGCCTCGTGCAGCGGGTGCTGCGTCAGTCCGGGGTCGCCATCGTCGAGCGCGTCATGGGGCTCATCCTCGCCGCCATCGCCGTGCAGTTCATCGCGGACGGCGCCAAGGAGTTGCTCAAGTAACTCACTTGCCCGCGACCCACTGCGGGCCCGCGCGCTTCAGCGTGCCCTGCGGCGTGCCTTCCAGGGTGAGTTCGTCAGGGCCGGAGCGGCGCGCGTCGTACGCGTAGCCCTCTCGCACCTCCTGCAGGTACACCACCACCGCGTCGAGGACGCTCTCCTGGACGACCTTGAAGGTGGCATCGCCGCAACGGGGCTCGTCCCCTTCGAAGAAGCGCTCCAGCATGGACTGCTCGGGGCGCCGCACGTACACCCGCACCGGGGTGGGCTCGTGGCGGCCCTGCGCGGCAATTTCCTCCACCACGCGCGACGGCGTCGGTTCCTTCAACACGGATTGAATCAGCGTGCACTTGTCCGCCTCCACCTCCCGCCTCACGGCGAGCGGCGCCTGATGCGCGCAGCCCGCCCCCGCCAGGAGCGAGATACCCACCACGCCCCAGGCCCACCGTTGGAATCCGTCCATCCGTCGCCTCCTCGTCACGTCTTCGCGTCCGCTACAGCTTCCTCCACCGCGGCGAGAAGGGCGCCCCTTCCAGCGTCGGGTCCTCCACCGCGATGATGTACTCGGCCCGGCGGTTGCCCGCCTCCGCCGTCTCGTCCGGAGTGCGCACCGCTGGCGACTCCTCCCCGAATCCCTCGTAGAAAATCGGCACCTTCAACCCGCGCTGTCGGAAGGCCGAAGCGATGCTCCGGGCCCGCTTCAGCGACAGCTCACGGTTGTCCGCCGTGGCCCCCACCGTGTCCGTGTGCCCCAGGACGTACAGACGAACCGCCGCGAAGCGGCCGTATTTCGCCAGCGCTTCCGCAATCAACGCATGGCTCCTGTCCAGCTTGCCGCGCTCCGCGGCGGGAATGTCCGCGCGGCCCGAAGCGAAGCTCACCTCTTCGTGAGGAATGTCCACGCGCCAGGGGAAGAGGTCCACGCCCGTGTAGAAGTCCGATGTGTCGAAGGCTCGGAGGGAAATCTTCATCACCCGGCCCTCGGCGGGTGGCCAGCTCAGAGGAAGCGGCGTGCCCGCCGGCTCGCCCTTGAAGGGCACCTCGCCCTCGAAGGCCTTCTTTCCCGTGTCCATCAGCACCGTCAGCTCTACGCGGCCCGCGGGACGCGAGAGCTGGAAGCGAAGCTTGCGCCCCGCGACGTCCACGTCCTCCGGGCGCACGTCCAACCGCAGCGGCCCGTTGAGCTCCGTGTCGAAGGACAACGGCATGCTGCCCGACTCGGCGTTGGAGAAGCGCACCACCAGCTCGCCCTCGTAATGAAAGCGGCCCTCGGGCTGCTCCAGCTCGATGCGCCGGGTGATGCCTGGCTTTCCCCCGCCCTTCACCTCGACCACCTTCCCGTCGCCGCGCTTGAGCTTCAGCTCGAAGCCGGCGATGGGCTCGTCGATGTGCACGAGCAATGCCGGGAGCGCCTCACCCACCGCGGCCCGGCCCTCCAGGGACACCCGGATGGCGTCCGCGAACGCGGGAAGCGGAGTTGCGGCGACGAGACTGAGCACTAGTACCAGGCGGGCATTCATGGCGCGGCGTCGACCTCCGGCGTCACGGGCCGCGTGCAACAGCGGTCCGGATGGGTGGATTCCACCGCGACAGGGTAGGCGGATGCTTCCTGCGAGGAAATGCTTCGCGAGCAAGACGCGCCGGGCGCGACGGAATTCACCCGCGCGCGCCCATTCCCACGGGCAGCCGGGGAGGCGTGCTCCGGCTTCCTACCTGCTCCGTGGAGCCACGCTCAGGGCACGCCGACGAGGGTGATGCCCGCGGCGCGCGCGCCCGCGAAGAGCTCCGGCGCATCCAGCAGCACGGTGCGCCCCGCCTCCAGCGCCAGCACCTTCGCGCCCACTTCCTTCATCACCTCCAGCGTGCGGGGGCCCGCCGCAGGCAGGTCGAAGCGCATGTCCTGCTGCGGCTTGCAGCGCTTCACCACCACCGCGCCCGCGCCCCCCAGCAGCCGGCCGCCGCGACGGATGGCCTCGTCGGTGCCTTCCACGGCCTCCAGCGCCAGGACGTGGCCCTCGTGCACCACCACCGTCTGGCCCACGTCCGCCTGCCCCAGCAGCACGGCGACCTCGCGTCCCAGCGCGACGTCCCGGGCCTGCGCCGAGCGCAGCGGAGGCCCCGCGAGGTGACCTTCCGGGCACAGCACCTCGCCCAGGAAGTCCGTGGGGGCGATGATGGTGATGCCCCGCGACTCGAAGTCCGCCGCCACCGCGCGCAGGAGCGCGTCATCCCGGAAGCTGCGCAGGCGGGAGATGATGCGCATGGCCCCCAGGTCAGGCCGCGCGTCCTTCAGCGCCTTCACCCGGCCGATGCCGCCCGCCATGGCCGCCTGCCTCACCTGGGAGGCCTGGAAGGCCTTCTGGATGCGGTTCACCTGCCCCACGCGCACCCAGGTGAGCGAGGCGACCTCGGAGGCGAGCGCCGGGTCCGTCTCCCCCCGGTGCGCCACGGCCACCACCTCCAGCCCCCGCGCCTTCGCCGCGCGAGCGAAGAGGAACGGGAGCTGCCCGTTGCCCGCGATGAGGCCGATTCTACTGTCCTGGGGTACAAGCGCCATGTTCACAGCTTAGCGCGTCACAAAGCTCAGCGCGTCAGCCCACGCTTGCTCTGCGCGATGAAGGCCACCAGATGGTCGACCTCCGGGTGGCCCGCCAGCTCCGCGCGCAGCCGCGCCAGCGCCTCCTGGAGTCCCAGCTTCGAGCGGAACAGGATGCGGTGGGCCTCCTTGATGCGCTCAATCTGCTCCTTGGAGAAGCCGCCGCGCTCCAGGCCCACCGTGTTCAGTCCCACCAACTCCGCCCGGTCGCCCTGCGCCGTGGCGTACGGGGGGATGTCCATGGTCACCATGGCGCCGCCGGAGATGAAGGCGAACCTGCCCAGGCGGGTGAACTGGTGCACCGCCGCCAGGCCGCTGATGATGACGTGGTCCTCCATCGTCACGTGGCCCGCGAGCGCGGACCCGTTGCCGATGCGGCAGCCGTCCCCGACGATGCAGTCGTGGGCCACATGGCTGTTGGCCATGAAGAGGTTGCCGTTGCCGACCCGCGTGGCCCCGCCGCCGCCCGCCGTGCCCTTGTGCAGGGTGACGAACTCGCGAATCGTGTTGTCGTCGCCGAGCGTGAGCTCGGTGTCCTCGCCCGCGTACTTCAAGTCTTGCGGGTCCGCTCCCACCGAGGAGAACTGGAAGATGCGGTTGCGCGCGCCGAGCGTGGTGCGGCCCTCGATGACGACGTGGGGCCCCACGCGGGAGCCCTCGCCAATCGTCACCTGGGGACCAATGACCGAGAAGGGCCCCACCTCGACCGTGTCGTGCAGACGCGCATCGGGATGAACCACCGCGGAGGGATGAACCTGAGCCATGTCGTTTCCTCTGCCTCGCCAGCTCGCGGTCAGGACGCCGCGCCCTCTGCCGCTCCAGCGTCCTTGTTCTTGTCCACCACGGTGGCCAGGAACTCGCCTTCGGCGACCTTCACGCCATCCACGGTCGCCGTGCCCTTCGTCTTCCACACGGCGCCCTTGTGTCGCAGCACCTCGATGAGGAGCTGCAGCCTGTCTCCCGGCACCACCGGCTTGCGGAAGCGCGCTCCGTCAACGCCCATCAGGTAGGTCACCTTCTGGGTCGGGTCCATGTTCTCGCTCTTATACGCAAGGATGGCCGAAGCCTGGGCGAGCGCCTCCAGGATGAGCACGCCGGGCATCACCGGGTGCCCCGGGAAGTGCCCGTTGAAGAAGGGCTCGTTGATGGTGACGTTCTTGTAGGCCGTGATCTTCTGGCCGGGAACAATCTCCACCACCCGGTCAATCAGGAGGAACGGATACCGATGCGGCAGCAGGTTCTGGATTTCACCGATGTCCATCACTCCCCCTTCGCCTTCTCGAGCTGCTCCACCCTGCGGCGCAGGGCCCGCATTTCCTTGAGCATGTCCGCCACCTGCCCCGACGCCGCGCTGGCACGCAGCCACTCGCGGTGGGCAATCGCGGGACTGCCACTCACCACCTGCCCGTCCGGGACGTCATGGGCCACGCCCGACTGGGCGCCGACCTTGGCGAGGTCACCGACGCGGATGTGGCCCACCACGCCCACCTGCCCGGCCAGAATCACGCCGGTGCCAATCTCCGCGGAGCCGGACACGCCCGCCTGCGCGCAGATGAGCGACATGGGCCCCACGCGCACGTTGTGGGCAATCTGAACCAGGTTGTCGAGCTTGCTGCCCCGCCCCACCACCGTCTCGCCCACCGTCGCGCGGTCGATGCAGGTGCAGGCGCCCACCTCGACGTCGTCCTCGATGCGGACGTTGCCGACCTGGGGAATCTTGAAGTGCTCCGGCCCCTCTTCGCCCTCGGGATTGAAGGCGAAGCCGAAGCCGTCCGCGCCCACCACGCTGGCCGCGTGCAGGATGACGCGGTTGCCGATGACGCAGCGCTCGCGCACCGTGACGTTGGGGTGCAGCACGCTGTCCTCACCCACCGTGGCGTGCTCGCCCAGGTAGGCCCCCGGGTACAGCACGCTGCGAGCACCCACCTGGGCGCCCGCTTCCACGCAGGCCCCGGCGAGCACCGTGGCCTCGGGGTGGATGGTGGCCTCCGGATGGACGTGCGCGCCGGGACGGACGCCAGGCGCGGGACGGGTGGCCGGATGGAACAGCCGCAGCAGCTTCGCGTAGGCGAGGTGCGGGTTGGTGACCCGCACCAGCGCCACGCCCTCGCGAGGCGGAGCGTCATCGCCGACCAGCACGGCCGAGGCCTTGGTGGACTCGAACTGGCGGCGGTAGCGCGTGTTTCCGTAGAAGGACACGTCTCCCGGGCTGGCTTCCTCGAGCCCGTTGAGTCCGTGGATGAGCTGCTCAGGGTCACCGAGAAGCTCTCCCCCGACATGGGCGGCGAGCTCCCCGAGCCGTCGGGGTGCGGGGGAGGTCTTCACGTGGCGCCGATTACTTCGTCGGGGCGTCCTTCGCCGCCGTCGTCTTCGTCGTCTTCGCGCTGTTGTAGGAGCGAATCACTTCGTTGGAGATGTCGTACTGGGCCTTGGCGAAGACGATGCCCGAGTCACGCTTGTCCAGGACCATGCCCAGGTCGTCCCGCTGGGCGATGGACGCCACCACCTGGTCGATCTTGTTGATGATGGGCTCCATCTCCTGGCGCTCCTTGGTGGCGGCCTCGCCGCGGCTCTTCTCCCACTTCTGGGCGAGCACCATCACCTTGCGCTGCAGGTCCGCTTCCTTCTGGGCGCGGACGTCGGGAGTCATCGCGCTGGCCTGCTTGTCCAGCGTCTCCTTCTCCGTGCGCAGTGCGGTCTGCTCCTTGTCGATCTCCTTCTGCTTCTCCTCCAGCCACTTCTGGAGGCGGGCCTTGGCGGCCTTGCCGTCATCCACCTCGAGCAGGACGCGCTGGAGGTCCACGTAGGCGACCTTCAGGTCGGCGGCCGAGGCGGCCACCGGCAGGGCAAGCGACAGGACGGCGGCCATGGCCGCGACAGTGGTGCGAAGCGACATGTTCAACAGCTCCTCAGGGAAGGGTACAGGGTCCGACGTCAGACGCCCGGGCTTGTTCAACCCTTCCCGCCAGGGCGGGGCCGGGACGACGGACGACGGCTTATCAGAAGAAGTTGCCGATAGTGAACTCGAACAGAATCCGGTCGTCTTCCGGCCGCCTGGTCAGCGGGATGCCCCACTCGAAGCGCAATGGGCCAATCGGGCTGAACCAGCGGAAGCCGAAGCCCGCGGAGTGGAAGAGGCCGAGCGGCAGCTTGTCCTGTCGGTCCTGGAAGAAGCGCTCGTTCGAGCCGAAAGCATTGCCCGCGTCATAGAAGAGCACGCCTCTGAGGCCGGCCTTCTCGAAGATGGGGAACTCCAGCTCGAAGTTGAAGACGAGCTGCTTGTTGCCGCCGACGAGGAAGTCCGTGACGGTGGCGTCCGGGTTGCCGGAGCGGGGCACCTTCACCGAGGGGCTGATGCTGCGCAGGTAGTAGCCGCGGACGCTGTTGATGCCACCCACGTAGTAGAGCTCGGAGATGGGCAGCGGCTTGTTCGAGTCGAGCTGCTGGATGTAGCCGATGGTGGCGTTCGTCTTGAAGACGAAGCCCAGCGGCATCGGGAAGTACAGGCGCGAGTAGGCCGTGTACCGGTTGAAGAGGAACGTGCCGCCCAGGAAGTCCGGGGCCAGCTCCACCGAGCCGTAGTGGATGAAGCCGCGCGAGGGGAACAGGCGGTTGTCGCGGCGGTCGAACGACAGCGACAGCCGCGCCGCGCTGGTGGTGCCGGACAGGAACTGGTTGGCCAGCAGCACGGCGCCCAGGTTCGAGCCCGCCTCCACGTTCACCCACTCACGGGTGTAGCCGACGGTGCCGAGCAGGTCGTCGATGAACTGGTAGCCGATGGAGACGGTGCCACCGGTGGAGTTGCGGATGAAGCCGTCGTAGTCGGCCTGGACGCGGAAGAACTCCGCGGACAACAGGTAGTTGGTGTCCAGGAAGTACGGGTCATAGAACGACAGCTGCACCAGGGAGCGCAGGCCTGAAATCTGCGCGGACGCGGAGACGCTCTGGCCCCAGCCCAGGAAGTTGTTCTGGGAGATCTGCGCCGTGAAGATGAAGTTCTCCACGTTGGAGAAGCCCAGGCCCACCTGGAAGGTGCCGGTGGCCTTCTCCTTCACCTCCACCTGGAGGACGATGGTGTCGTCGGTGCTTCCCGCGCGCTGCGTGATTTCCACCGTCTCGAAGAAGCCCAGGGCGGTGACGCGCTCCTTGCTGCGGCGCACACCGGTGCCGCTGTAGAGCTCGCCTTCGTACACTCGCAGCTCGCGGCGGATGACCTTGTCGCGCGTCTTGCTGTTGCCGACGACGTCGATGCGCTCAATCGTGACCTGGGGGCCCTTCTGCACGTCGAAGGTCAGGTCCACCGTGCGGTTGTCCGCGTTGACGCTGGTGACGGGGTTGATGTTCGCGTACGCGAAGCCGCGGTCGAAGTAGACGTCCGACAGGCCCAGGATGTCCTGCGACAGCTGCGAGCGGTTGAAGCGCTGGCCCGGCGTCGACTTCATCAGCTTGGACATCTGCTCCTTCGACACGTCGGAGAGCAGGTCTCCGGAGAAGTCGATCTTCCCGATGTCGTAGGGCTCGCCCTCGGTGATGCGCAGGGTGATGTAGATGTAGCGCTTGTCCGCGCTGAGCTGGACGGTGGGCTTGTCAATCTTGACGTTGATGAAGCCCCGGTCGTAGTAGGCGATCTGGATGACGGCCAGGTCGCGCTGGAAGGCCTCTTCGCGGTAGGTGCCCTCACCCGTGAAGAAGGACAGGAAGCCTCCCTCGCGGGTGATCATCGTCTCCTTCAGCTCCGCCGCGGAGACCTTCTCCGCGCCGATGAAGGTGATCTGCTTCACCATCACCTTGGCGTGCTCGTTGATGATGATGAGCACGTCGACGCTGCCGCCCTCGTTGGGCTTGATCTGGTACTTGACCTCGGCGAGGAAGAAGCCCTTCTCCACGTACTTGGCCTGGATCTTCTTCACCGTGCTGCGCACGGTCTCCAGCTCCAGAATCGTGTTGGGCTTGGCCTCGATTTCCTCCTTCAGGTCGTCCCGGCTCAGCTCCTCGTTGCCCTGGAGCGTCACCCAACGGACGATGGGCCGCTCCTCGACGCGGACGACGTAGGCGACCCCGCGCGGCAGCCGCTGCACGAGCAGCTCCACGTTCTGGAAGTAGCCCAGGGCCCACACGGCCCGGAGGTCCTCGGCGCTGCGCGCGGACGCCAGGGGCTGGCCGACCTTGGTGCGCAAGGCGCGACGGATGGCCTCCGCCTCCACGCGCTTGTTGCCTTCGACGCGGACCTCCACCACCCGGTTGAGGTCATCCTCGGACGCGGGGGCTTCGTCGGCGGGGGCGGTGTCGACAGGGGCGTCCTGAGGACGTTCAGGAGCGGGGGCCGGGGTGCTCGGAACCGGGGTCGCTGAGGGCGCACCCCCGTTCACCTGCGCCTGGACGGAGCCAGGCACGAGCGACCACAGGACGACCGCCAGCAGCGGGAGCAGTGACTTGCGGGACAGAACGGGGTGCCTCAAGGGGAGACCGGCCAGAGAAAGGCGGGGCAATGTACGGGAAGGGGCGCGACGCCCTCAATCCAAAAGCGCGGAGCCATCAAGCCTCCGACACCTGCCCGCCAGCCAGCCGCAGGCGGCGGGGCATGGAACGGGCGAGTGTTTCATTGTGGGTGACGACCACGGCGGTGATGCCCAGCTCCCGGTTGACGTCCCTCAGGAGCTGGTGGATGCCCTCGCCCGTGGCCGGGTCCAGGTTGCCGGTCGGCTCGTCGGCGAGCAGGACGGCGGGCTTGAGCACCAGGGCGCGCGCCAGGGCCACGCGCTGGGCCTCGCCACCGGACAGTTCCCCCGGCCTGTGGTCCACCCGCTGCCCCAGGCCCACCCGCTCCAGGAGCTCCCGGGCATAGGTGTAGGCCCCGGAGCGCTCCTGGCGCTGGATGAGGGCGGGCATGGCCACGTTCTCCAGCGCGGTGAACTCCGGCAGCAGGTAGTGGCTCTGGAAGACGAAGCCCATGGTGCGGTTGCGGAACTCGGCGATCTCCGCGTCGTTCATGTCGAACACGGAGCGGCCCTCGAAGAAGACCTCGCCCGCGGCGGGAGCGTCCAGGGTGCCCAGCACGTGCAGGAAGGTGCTCTTCCCCGCACCGGAGGCCCCCACGAGCGAGACGAGCTCTCCCTTGCCGATGTCGAGCGACACCGCGCGCAGCACGTCGATGCGCTTGCCGTGCAGGAAGTAGCTCTTGAAGACGTTGCGGATGGACAACAGCGTCATGGCTACTCCGCCTTCAGCCCTTCCACCGGTTCCACGCTGCTGGCCTTGAGGGCCGGATAGATGGACGCCAGGTAGGTGACGAGCACCGCGATGACGACTGCCAGCGCGGTCTGCAAAGGTTCGATGCGCACCGGCAGCGCGGGAATGTAATAGACCTCCGGGTCCAGCTTGATGCCGACCTTCTCGATGAAGAAGCACCAGGCAAGGCCGGAGAACAGGCCCAGAAGCCCTCCCGCGACGCCAATCTGGAGGCCTTCCGCGAGGAAGATCTTCACGATGCCGCCATCGGGGACACCCAGCGCCTTGAGGACGGAGATCTCCTTGCGCTTCTCCAGCACCAGCATGATGACCGTGGCGACGATGAGGCCCGCGGCCACGATGATGATGATGGAGAGGATGATGCCCATCACCAGCTTCTCCAGGCGCAGCGCGGAGAAGAGGTTCTTGTTCATCTCGCCCCAGTCCCGGGCGCGGTAGGGATACCCGCCGAGCAGCTTCACCACCTGGCCGGAGATGCGCCGGGCGTCGTCGATGTCGAGCACCTTCAGCTCGATGCCGGACGCGCCCTGGATGTTGAAGAAGTCCTGCGCTTCCTTGAGCAGGATGTAGACGAACTTGGAGTCGTACTCGTACATCCCCGAGTAGAAGACGGCCGCCACGCGGAAGGCCCGGTTCTTGGGGATGGGCCCCGTGGGCCCGAGCTCCGTGCCCAGCGGTGACACCACGTTCACCCGGTCTCCCACCACCACGCGCAGCGACGCGGCCAGCTCGCGGCCGATGACGATGCCGGGCAGCACGGGCGGCTTCGTCGCCTTGCCGGAGCGGCGGATGATGTCGTCTCCGCCCGCTTCCCCTTCCCCGCCGCCCTCGGGAGCCTCGGTCTCCTCTTCATCCAGGCCGCGCGAGAGGATCTTCTCTGGCGTGTAGAGGATGTCGAGCGAGCCGTTGCCGAGGATGTTGCGGGGCAGGTCCGTGACTTCGCCCACCGTGGCCGGGTCGATGCCCTTGATGATGACGCCGTCGACGTTGCCCTCGGAGGCGATCATCACCTGGTTGATGATGAAGGGCGTCTGCCCGGCGATTCCGGGCACCTTGCGGATGGACTCCATCACCTTGGCGTACTCGGGCAGGTCCCCCGCGTACCGCGTCACCACCGCGTGGGCATTGGTGCCGAGAATCTTCTTCTGGAGGTCCGCCTCGAAGCCGCTCATCACCGACAGGACGATGATGAGCGCCATGACGCCCACGCCCACGCCGCCCACCGACAGCGCGGTCATCATCATGGTGGGCGACTGCTCACGCAGCTTCAGCGAGTGCAGCGCCTCCGACGCGGCCAGCGGATCCGACAGGCCCAGCGCGCGGATGCGGGTGCGCTCCACCGCGGCCTCGGCGGCGCGGATGATGAAGTACACGAGCAGGGGCGGGATGATGCCGAACATCAGCACCGCCAGCGTCCCCAAGAGCAGCGACGGGCGGAACACCGCGACATGGCGGCGCGCGACGAACAGCTCGAAGCCCAGCTTCAGGTCCACGCGCCCGCTGCCGGCGGCGACGAAGCCCGTGTTGATGCCCAGCACCAGCGCCAGCACCAGGCCGGTGAAGGTCAGCCAGTAAGCCAGCTCCGGACGGCCGAGCAGGCTCGCCACGTACGTCACCTCGCGCAGCCGGTAGCCCAGCTGGAGCTGGAGCCAGGGGATGCGCTCCATCAAGGTGAGGAGGAGGGGGACGGGCAGCCCCAGGTAGAGCACGCCAATGGTGGCTTCCGGCAGCGACAGCCGCTGCGCGCGAGACGCCCCCACGAAGCCGGAGATGAAGGCCACCGCGGCGGCAATCACCAGGGAGATGGCGAACGCGCCGGTGGGAGGCAGCGACAGCCCTCCACCCGAGTCCTTCACCGCGCTCAGGTCCGTGGAGGGCACGCCGCTGGAGAGCACGGTCTGGAGGAGGACGAGCACCAGCTCCGCGAGCAGGATGCCGCCGCCGTAGGCCCCCAGCGTGCTCCAGTAGAAGTCCCGGTAGCGCGCCAGGCGCGGGTACAGCGGAGCCCCGGCCGCGAGGCTCGGACCTTCCGTCGTCGCGGGCGCGCGGCGGGTCCCGGCGGCGACCAGTCCCCAGCCCAGCAACCAGATGAGCGTGCCGGAGACGAGCGACCACGTCCCGGCCGGAGGAAGCGAGTCCTTCACCGCGGCATGCGCCGGCAGGAGGGAGCCTGCGTTGATGGCCTGGAGCACCCCGCCCCAGCCGAACAGGGACAACCCCAAACCGGAGCTGACCTCCGCCCAGGCGCCGGACGCGGAGATGGACCACGCGAGCAGGATGAATCCCACCAGGGCCACGAGGGCCCCGGCCCAGAGGAGAATCCAGCGGTGGACGGTCTGCCGTTCTGCCGAGTGCACTTGGCCTCCTGGCTACTTCGCCAGTGGCTTGAGGAGGGGAAACAGGATGACGTCGCGGATGCTCTGCGCATCCGTGAACAGCATCGCGAGCCGATCAATCCCGATGCCTTCACCCGCGGTGGGAGGCATGCCGTGCTCGAGTGCCCGGATGTAGTCCTCGTCGTAGTCCATCGTCTCCTGCTGTCCGCGCTGCTTGGCGTCGAGCTGGGCCTGGAAGCGGCCCTTCTGGTCCAGCGGGTCGTTCAGCTCGGAGAAGGCGTTCGCGATTTCCCGCCCCGCCACATACAGCTCGAACCGGTCCGCGATTTCCGGATTCTGGTCGTTCCTGCGGGCCAGCGGGGAGACGGCGGTGGGGAAATGGGTGATGAAGGTGGGATGAATCAGGGTGTGCTCGACGTGGGCCTCGAAGAGGGCGCCCACGAGCTCGCCGTGGTTCATCGTGTCAATCGCGCGGCGCTCGGACTCGGCGTGCGCCGTCTTGAGCAGTTCGTGGCGGAGCTTGTCCGCGTCCGCCATGTCCTTGTCGGTGAGCGTCCCACCGCCCACGGCCTCGCGGATGGCCTCCACCATGGAGATGCGCTTCCAGCCCTTGCCGAAGTCCAGCACGTGCTCGCCGTACTTCACCTTGGAGTCGCCGGTGACGGCCTTGGCCGCCTCCGAAATCATCTCCTCGCTCAGGTCCATCAGGTCCTCGTACGTGGCGTACGCCTGATAGAACTCGAGCATGGTGAACTCGGGGTTGTGCCGGGTGCTGATGCCCTCGTTGCGGAAGTTCCGGTTCACCTCGTAGACGCGCTCCAGGCCGCCCACCACCAGTCGCTTCAGGTACAGCTCTGGAGCGATGCGCATGTACAGGTCGATGTCGAGCGCGTTGTGGTGCGTGGTGAAAGGGCGCGCCGCGGCGCCCGACACCAACGGGTGCATCATCGGCGTCTCCACCTCGACGAAGTCACGCCCGTCGAGGAAGGAGCGGATGAAGCGGATGAGCTTGTTGCGCCGGAGGAAGGTCTGCTTCACGTCCGGGTTGGACACGAGGTCCAGGTAGCGCTGGCGGTAGCGGATCTCCACGTCCGTCAGGCCGTGCCACTTCTCCGGCAGGGGCCGCAGGGACTTGGTGAGCGGAGTGAACTTCGTCGCCGCCAGCGTCAGCTCGCCCGTCTTCGAGCGGAACAGCGTGCCGGTGACGCCCAGGAAGTCGCCCATGTCACACAGCTTGAAGACCTCGTAGCCTTCCGCGAGCGCGTCCTTCTTCATGTGGACCTGGATTTCGCCGGAGCGATCTCTCAGCTTGATGAAGGCGGCCTTGCCGAACGAGCGCATGGCCACGAGCCGACCGGCGACCTCATAGGTAGCGGGCGTCTGCTCCAGCGCCTCCGGGGTGGCGTCCGCGTGTTTGGCGAGGATGTCGGCCGCGAGGTGCTGAGGGCGGTGGCCATTGCCGTAAGGGTTGAAGCCGGCCTCACGCCATTTCGCGGCCTTCTCCAGCCGCTGGTCGTAGATTTCCTGCTCCTTCGAGCCCAGGTCGTTGTTCTGGTCGTCAGCCATCGCGCGCCCTTCCAAGAGGCGCGGCACCGTAGCCAAGGCTCCCTCAGGACGCAACGCAACACATCGGGAAGCTTCAGGGGGCGGCCATCACCAGGAAGGCGGCCACCGCGGCGGCGAGCAGCAGGGGGATGAGGATCTCCACCGGAAAGCGGTGCTGCATGTGGGCCATGTGCAGGCCCTTCAGGCCGAAACGGCGCTGACGACGCACGCGAGTCATCACCAGCGACGCCAGCGCGGGCGGGGCCTTCTCCCGCTCCACGCCCTGGAGACGTCGTACGGTGCGCGAATATCCCTCCCACCCCTGGCGGCACTCATCGCAGCCGTCCAGGTGCGTACGCACCGCCTGCGCCTGGGGGGCGGGCAGCTCGTCGTCGGCGAGCGCGAAGAAGAGGGCCTTCGCCTCGCGGTGGTTCAGGTGCGGGTCCACGTCCGGGAGTCTGCGATGGAATCCACTCATGGCTCAAGCCGCCCCAGGAGGTTCGCCAGTTTTTCGCGCGCCCGGTGGAGCCGGCTCTTCACCGTGCCCTCGGGCAGCTCCGTGATGTCCACGATTTCGTCGTAGCTCAGGCCCTCGATATCGCGCAGGGCCACCAGCATGCGGGCATCCGGCTCCAGCTGGGAGATGGCCCACTGCACCCGGGCCCGCTCCCGAGCGGCGTCCAGGGCGGCATCCGGCGCGGGAGGTGCCCCCGGGCCGTCCACCCACAGGTCGCTCGTCTCGTCGTACTCCTCCGAGCGCCCCCTGCCGCGACGCTTGAGGTACTTGAGCCGGTTGATGCAGTGGTTCTTGGTGATGCGGAACAGCCAGGTGGACAGCTTCGCGTCCTCGCGGAAGCGGCGGACGTTCTGGTGCACGCTGACGAAGATCTCCTGCACCAGGTCGTGGGCCTCCTCGCGGTCCCCCACCATGCGGACGCAGAAGTCGTAGAGCCGGTCCTGGTGCGTGCGCACCAGCTGCTCGAAGGCCTCGGGCTCGCCTTGGCGCAGTCGGGCCAGCAGGGCCGCGTCCTCGCGCCGTGACGCGGTCGCATCCGCGGCCGGCCCGTCCTCTCCGATTTCGAGCACGCCGCCCGGCGACACCGATGTCCTCCCGCGACAGCCCCTCCAAGAAGGAAGGGCCACTGCTCCTCGAGCCTATCCCGTTCCCCTGCCCCACCGCGCCTCCGACAGCAAGGCGCGGAAAAAGGTTCCCGGGGCCCGCGGCTAATCCATCGCCGCGTTGCGGTTGGGGTTCTTCACCCCCAACAACTGCGCGGTAATGAACTCCTCCAGGTCACCATCCAGCACCGCGTCCACGTTGCCCGTCTCCACGCCGGTGCGCAGGTCCTTCACCATGCGGTAGGGGGCCAGCACGTAGGAGCGAATCTGCGAGCCGAAGGAGATGTCCTTCTTGGCGGCCTCGGCGGCGTCGCGCGCGGCCTCGCGCTTCTTCATCTCCAGCTCGTACAGGCGGCCGCGCAGAATCTTGAAGGCCATTTCCTTGTTGGCCGACTGGGAGCGCTCCGTCTGCGTGGTGACGATGATGCCCGTGGGGAGGTGGCGCAGCTGCGCGGTGGAGGACGTCTTGTTGACCTTCTGTCCACCCGCGCCGCTGCCTCGGATGAACTTCAGCTCGATGTCCTTCTCCGGGAGGTCAATCTGGATGGCGTCATCGACCTCCGGGTAGACGTCCACCGACGCGAAGGCCGTCTGCCGGCGGGCGTTGGCGTCGAACGGGGAGATGCGCACCAGCCGGTGCACGCCGACCTCGGCCTTGAGGTAGCCGTAGGCGAAGTCGCCTTCGATGCGCAGCGAGACGTTCTTGAAGCCCGCCTCCTCGCCCGGCACCTCGTCGTTGATCTCCACCTTCCAGCCCTTCGTCTCGCAGTAGCGCGTGTACATGCGCAACAGCATGGCCGCCCAGTCCATCGAGTCGGTGCCACCGGCGCCGGCGTTGATGTCCATGAAGCAGCTGCTGCGGTCCTGCTCACCGGACAGCATGCGCGCCAGCTCCAGCTTGGCGACGTCGCCGTCCAGCCCCGCGAGCGACGCCTCCGCCTCTCGGGCCGTGTCCTCGTCGCTCATCTCCGCCGCCAGCTCCAGCAGCGTCTGCGCGTCGTCGAGCCCGCGCATCACCTTGTCGTAGGAGGCCACGCCCGCCTCCAGCGCGGACTTCTCCTTCAACATCGACTGCGCCTTGGTGTTGTCGTCCCAGAAGGTGGGCAGCGTGCTCTCACGCTCAATCAACGCGATGCGGGACCGCTTGCGGTCCAGGTCAAAGATGCCCCCGGAGCGCCAACACGCGCTCCCGCAGGCCGTTGATCTTCTCCATCGAATCGTTCGCCATGTCTTGTTCCTCTGAGGGCGCGCGGTGCCGTCAGCGGCCACCGCGTGGAAGCAGGTTGAAAACGAAGTGCGTCAGGGCGTCTTGAGCCGAGCGACGGTGTCGCGTCGTTCCGCTGACGCGCGATGTGTCCCGGTGAAGCGCGCGAGCACCCGGTCCAGGCCGAACGCCCCCGCCATCCCCAGGGAGATGGGCAGGATGAGCGCGATGAGGCGCCAGTTGTCCTGGTCGAACGGGGGCAGCAGCTTGAGCACGATGCCCAGCACCGCCGTCACCGTGAGCGCGCCCCACAATTTGAAGAGCCGCGTGCGCGCCTTCGGGGTGCCCCGCATCAGCGACACGCCCAGGGGCACCGCCAGCAGCGTCAGCGGGTTGGCCAGGAACAGGTTCTCGTTCCGGTAGACCACCGTGTGGTCCGTCACCAGCCACATCACGAAGAGCGCCGTGCCCGGGATGCCCAGCACAAGCCCCAGCACCGAGGTCTCCAGGCCCAGCAGCACCCGCGCCACCTTGCTCCCCCGCTTGCGCTCCCAGGCGGCCAGTCCCAGCGCCCCACCGCCCAGCGTCAGGCCCAGCGCGAGAATCCAGGGCCCCCAGGGGGGCGGCTCGGCGGGAGGACGCGCGCGGACGGGAGAGGCGTAGTAGTTCCAGCTCTTCGCCACCAGCGGCCGCGTCTGCCCCTGCCCGTCCACGAGCTGGAGCGTGGCCACCTGCGTCTCCAGCTCGTCCGGGAGGAAGGCCTCCTCCCAGCGGGTGATGGGGTGGTCAATCTCGTCGTTCATCATGTAGTCGAGCAGCACGCTCATCGGCGGATTCACCGACGTGTAGCGCCGCGTGTGCTCGCGCAGCGTCATCCGCCCCGGGGCCCGGTCCGCCTCGCGGAGCTGCCCACCCGTGGCCCCGTCAATCATGTCCCGCAGACGCGTGACACAGTTGTCGTTGTAGTGGTGATACAGGTACTCGCGATTCTCCGGCAGGACGTTGTCGGCCAGCCGCTTGGCGACCTGCTGGCGCTGCTCCGGGGTGAGGTTCAGCTCCTGGATGCGGACGTCGCGGTCCTCCATTTTATAGAAGCGGTAGGTGTTCTCGACGCGGGCCTGCCCCACCCAGAACTCCAGGCGTCCCATCGCGAAGCGGGCCAGCATCGCCTCGTCGAAGGAGAACATCCCGTAGTTGTAGACGCGCGCCACGCCGAGCCGGCGGTCCTCTACCACCAGCGAGCCATGTCCCCACCAGGACGGCACGTCGTCGCCGGGGCTGAAGGTGGCCAGCGAGATGACGAGGTCGTCTCCCTGGCTCTCGCCCGTTCCCCAGGGAGGCACGAAGTCAGAGGCCGCGCGCGCGGGGGCCGCGAGCAACAGGCCGAGCAGGCAGAGGGCGATGAGCGACAAGCGAGGCATGGCTTTGTCCAACACGCGGGAGGCGGCCTACCTATCATGCACGTCGGCCGACTCAATCGACAGGATGCCGGATTGTCCGCCAGGGTGCCGTGCGAGGCCCCTACATCAGGCTGCGAGCCCGGCGGGCCTTCGCGTCCACCTGGAGCGAGTCCGCCACCATGCCCCGCTCCCCCAAGAGTTCCTCCTCCAGCGCCGCCATCCGCTTCGCGTCGCGCGGTCGCTCGTGGTCGTGCCCCAGCAGGTGGAGCAACCCGTGCGCCAGGTAGCGCGCCATCTCCGACTCCAGCGTGCGGCCGTACTCCTTCGCCTGCCGCTTCGCCGTGTCCAGGGAGATGACCACGTCGCCCAGGGGGCGGGGCCCCGGCGTGCCCCGGGGCTGGTCGCCCGCGGGGAAGCTCAGCACGTCCGTCGCCTTGTCCTTGTCCCGCCAGGTGCGGTTGAGCCGCCGGATGGCGCGGTCATCCACCAGCGACAGCGACAGCTCGCAGTGGGTGAGTGACAGGCGCTTCAGGTAGTCCCGGGCCCACGTCGTCAGGAGCCGGCCGAACTCCTTGCCCTGCCCGTGCGCCAGCTGCACCGTCACCACGTTCTCCTGCTCGCGGGGCGCAGGCGCCTCCATGTGTGCGCGCTCTGGACGGAAAGCGGGCGCGCAGATGGACCAGTAGTCACACGCGCCCTTGCCGTCGTTGCGATACACGACGCGCTTGCCGCGCGGCACCAGGCCCACCTCGCCCTCGGAGATGCGCTCGCGACGGCCTTCCACCACGAGCGTCAGCTCTCCCTTGAGGACGATGACCATCTCGTCGAACTCGGGACGCTGAGCCGGCTCGGCCCAGCCCGGCGGCGCGAGCATCCGCGCCACGGACGCCGCATCCGTCCCCGTCGTCGCCGCGCCCACGAACTCCTCGATGCGCTTGCCGTCATCCCGGGGGATGACCTTGCCCTTGCGCAGTCTCACGCCGTCACCCCTCGCGTCCCGCTCACAACGCCCCCGCCGAGCGCGGCTTGTCCTTCGCCTCCACGGCCTTGCCTCCCGCCACCACCAGCGGCGGAGCCTTGCCACCCCCCACCGCGCCGGCCGGATAGACGGGACGCGTGTGGTAGATGCCCTCCAGCGTGTGCAGGAAGGACTGCGAGATGAGATTCAGGTCCTTCAGCGTCAGGTCGCACTCGTCGAGCTGCCCCTCGGAGAAGATGAGGTTGATGATCTTCTGCACCTGCGCCTGCAGCTTCGTCGTGGTGGGGTCCGTCATGGACCGCGTCGACGCTTCCACCGCGTCGGCGATCATCACCAGCGCCGCCTCGCGGAACTGAGGCTTCGGTCCCGGATAGCGGTAGATGCTCTCGTCGATGGGCGGCGCGCCTTCCTTGCCCTCCTGCTCCTTCAGGGCCTTGTGGTAGAAATACCCCACCGTGCGCGTGCCGTGGTGCTGCGGAATCGCATCCGCCACCAGCTTCGGCAGCCGGTACTGCCGCGCCATCTCCAACCCCTCCGTCACGTGGCGCTTGATGATGACGGCGCTCATCGCGGGCGCGAGCGCGTCATGCCGGTTCTCCCCCTTCTGGTTCTCCCCGAAGTAGAGCGGATTCCGACCCTTGCCGATGTCGTGGTAGTACGCGCACGAGCGCGCCAGCAGCGGATTGGCGCTGATGGTCTCCGCCGCGTTCTCCACCAGCGTGCCGATGATGATGGAGTGGTGGTACGTGCCGGGCGCCTGGACGATGAGCTCCTTGAGCGCCGGGTGGTTGAGGTTCGCCAGCTCCAACAGCTTGATGTCGGACGCGTAGCCGAACGTCATCTCGATGAGCGGCGTGAGCGCCATCACCATGACGGGCACCGCCAGGGACGAGCCGATGAACGCGCTCACCGCGGTGACGGCCGTGTCCGCAGACAGCCCCTTGCCCTCGACGAGGAACAGGAAGAGCACGGCCACCGTGTTGGCCGCGCCCGTCACCAGGCCCGCCCGGAAGATGCCCACGCGGTCCTTCGCCTTGACGATGCGGTCCGCCGCCACCAGCGAGCCCACCAGGGTGTAGATGCCGAAGGCCAGCGAGTTGCCCAGCATCACGCCCGCCAGGCACGCGAAGACCATGGCGAAGAAGAGCGCCAGCTCCTGCGTGAGGATGAAGCGCACCAGCATGGCGCCAGCCGCCACCGGGAATACATAGTAGAGCGCTTCGATGGGCAGCGCCGTGTACCGGTCCTGGATGGCGTCCGCGATGGACACCCAGAGCTGCAACAGGGCCAGCGTCCCCACCAGCAGGATGCCCAGGAGCAGCCCGTCCTTGCGCGTGGGCCGGAAGCGCCGGAACGCACTGAGGCAGAAGAAGTACGAGGCGACCACCAGGAGCGCCACCAGCCCCGTGCCACCGAGCTGCACCTGCACCAGGTCCAACCGGTCCGTCTCCGCGCGCATGCCGCGCAGGACGACGAGGTGCCCCTCGTTCACCAGCTCGCCATCACCGATGACGCGCTGCCCCTTCTTGATGGAGATGACCGCGTCCTTCACCGCCTGCGCGGCCTGGTGACGTCGCGCGTCCGTCTCCGCGATGTTGATGGTGAGGTTGGGCCGCACCAGCCGCTTGGCCAGCCGCAGCACCGCGCGGCGCTGCACACCGGGCGCGTCCGGCAGGAGATTGCCGGGGATGGAGGCGAAGCGGTCCATCTCCTGGTGCGCCTCGCGAATGTCCACCACCTGCGGCGCGCCGTTGGGCAGCGTGTCCTCGCCCTTGTTCACCACGTCCCTGACGGTGAGCCCCTGGGGCGCCTCGCGCGCCAGCTCCTCCCGGGAGCCCGCCACGTGCACCGGCCCCTGCTCGGAGCGGTAGGCCCGCTCCAGGAGAACCAGGGTCGCCGCCTCCACCTCTTCCGAGAAGCCCTTGCCGTAGAGCGCCAGGAAGTCCTCCGCCTCCAGCCCCGCGTCGCGCTGGCCGAAGAGCAGCTCCTGGAGCTCCGCCTGCATCGACTCGCGGCCCCGGCGCTCACGCTCCACCTGCTCCGGCGTGGGCGCGGGGTGACGGCGCGGCTTCTTGCCCTCCTCGGGCTCGACCTCTGGCTGCGCATCCGCCAGCTCCGCCAGCCGCTCCCGCATCGTCGCGAACGAGGCGCGGACCACAGTGCGCAGATGTCCCACCACGGCGGGGTTCAAGTCGTAGACGGGTTTGACGGCGGCCCGGGCGTCCTGGCGCCGCTGGGTCGTCATGGCGCGGTGGACGACCTCGTAGTCGCGCGCGGCCTTGAAGCCCGCCGGAGAGCTGGCCCGGAAGGGCTTGCCGAGGTTCTCCTCCGAGAGCGCGGGAATCTGCTGGCTGTAGAGACCGGGGGAGATGACGAAGCCGGCGCCCACCGAGACGGTCAACAGGAGGAACACCTGGACCGCACGCCGCCCCCAGACGCCCTTTCCCAACCCAAGGCGTGCTGCGAGCGCGTCCAAGGGACTGGGCGCGGGGGACTGCGGTTCCGGTTCGTCCATGGAGGTCCTCACCCTAGATAGGGGCCGTGGCTCCATCAAGGCCGCAGCGCCCCGGAAAATTCACGGGGGCGGAAATACGAATGCCCGCCCGCCAGGGTACGGGCGGGTGGGCATAGGTAGGCCAGAGCCCGAGGATCAGCCGACAGGGGCCTCAGGAGGCACCGGAGCGGCGCCCTTGTCCGGAGCCTGAGCGGCGTGGGCGGCCTCGCGAGCCAGCTTCGCCTCGCTCTGCGCCAGCTCTGCCCTGTCGTAGGCGCGGATGACCTCCTGCACCAGCGGGTGGCGGACGACGTCCACGTCGGAGAACTCCGCGAAGTGGATGCCCTCGATGTTCTTGAGCACCGTCCGGGCATGATTCAGGCCGGACATCTTCCCGGTGGGAAGGTCCACCTGCGTCACGTCGCCGGTGATGACGGCCTTGCTGTTGTAGCCCAGGCGCGTCAGGAACATCTTCATCTGCTCCACGGTGGTGTTCTGCGCCTCGTCGAGGATGACGAAGGCGTCGTTGAGCGTGCGGCCGCGCATGAAGGCCAGCGGGGCCACCTCCACCACGCCCTCCTCCACCAGGGCCGCGGCGCGCTCGACGGCCATCATGTCGTGCAGCGCGTCGTAGAGCGGACGCAGGTAGGGGTTCACCTTCTCCTGCATGTCGCCCGGAAGGAAGCCCAGCTTCTCACCCGCCTCAACAGCCGGACGCGCGAGGATGATGCGCTTGACCTTGCGCTCCTGGAGGAAGGCCACGGCCATGGCCATGGCCAGGTACGTCTTGCCCGTACCGGCGGGGCCCACTCCGAAGACGATGTCGTGGGCGCGGATGGCGTCCACGTAGCGCTTCTGGGCGATGCTCTTCGGAGCAATCTGCCGGTTGCCGGAGCTCTTGAGCACCGTGCCGAGCATGACTTCCTGGAGCGACTCCGCGCCCCGTCCGAGCACCTTGATGCCCTGCTCCACGTCCTCGCGGTACAGGGGGCGGCCCGCGCGAATCATCCCCTCCAGGTTCTCCAGGAGGCGCACGGCGAAGGCCACCGCGTCGGAAGGTCCGGACAGATGGAACTCCGTTCCCCGCTGTCCCACCCGGACACCGAGGCGTCGCTCCATCAGCTTGAGGTTCTCGTTCTGGTTGCCGCACAGCGCCATGGCCGTCTCATTGTCCCGGACGTCCACCTTGGCGGAGGTCGTCGAAACGGCTGCGGTCGCTTCCAACGTGGCGGGATTTCGCAATGCGTGTCGTTCCTCGGTCGGTACCGCTTGTCTGCAACGTAACGCCGCCCCCCCGGCTCCGAAAGACGACTTTGGGTGAAGGCTAGCGCAAGGGTGGCAGGAGGACGAACCGCCGAGCAGCCAGCCGCCGGTAGTAGTACTCCTCCCGCCAGGGGTATCTGAGTTCGTCCGCACTCAACAAACCAGCTTGCACCAAAGCATCCAATCGCTCTGGCAGCTCACCGCGTTCCAGACGGAACACTTCCAGCGCGGACTCGATGCGGATGCGTTGGGCATCTGAAACATGACGCTGCGCCGCGGCATCGGCGAAGGCGGTGGCCGCGCGCGTGCGCTCCGGATCCGCCAACGCCACCCGGGACACCACGACGGCCAGCACCGCCAGCACGCCCATGGTGGCGACCACGCGCCCCACCACGCCCCCCATGCGGGAGAGCAGGCGCTCGTCCCCCGGCGCGGGGGCCCGAGCCCCCTCCGGGTGGATGACGCGCACGTACTCGCCCCGAACCAGGTTGTGCAGGGCCTTGCAGGTCTCGAACTCGCCCAGGCAGCAGACGTCCACCAGCTTGCGCAAGTCCCGGCCCGGCGCGATTTCGTCGTACACGCGCCGCTCGGTGGTGGCGATGACGCCCAGCTCCCCGCCCTCCTCGCCCTCGCGCGGCGGAGGCAGCGCCTTGATGCGCTCGAAAGAGAGGTCGTCGCGGTGGATGGACTTCCGGATGACGGGCCACTCATCCACCATCCGGAAGCCCTCCATGAGCACCGTCTCGGCGCGCAGGGGGCGGATGGCCTCGGCGTCGGGCTCGACGGGCTCCTGGATGAACTCGTAGGTGCCCGCCTTCCAGGTGAAGAGGCGGTAGAGCGTCTCCGTGGCCTGCAGCTGCATCATCGACTGGAAGCGGTCCGCGGTGAGGGCCTGGCTGGAGACGAGCACGTCCCCCAGCCGCTTGAGGGTGCGCCGCTGCGTCTCCAGCGCCGCCTCCAGCTGCGTCTCCGTGATCAGCTCGGCGCGCACGAGCATGGCGCCGATGAGGTCCTTGCGCTTCCGGGTGATGCTCTCGACCTTGATGATGTGGCCGTCCCGGAAGCCGATGCGGACCTCCTGGTCCTTGTTGTCCAGTTGGAGCGAGCCCGTCTTCTGCTGCTGCCCGATGAGCTGAAGGATGTCGCCGATGCCGAAGTCCTTGAGCGTGCCTTTCAGGGACATGGTCTCACTCCTCCCCTTGCCGCAGCCGGTGCAGGCCGCGCAGCGACAGCACGTAGACGCTCACCAGCAGCAACACCACCGGCACCAGCTTGAGGTACAGCGGCGCGTCCCCATGGGGCGCTCGCACCAGGCCGTGGTGCAGGAGCGTCGCGGCCAGCGCGAAGAGGAACAGGAACGCATACAGCGCGCCGCGCACCGCCCGTCCCGAGAACACGTGGCCCGCGCCCGACAGCAGCGCGCCCGCCGCGTACGTCACCCGGCCCGCCCACGCCTGATGGCGCTGCACCTGGTCCGCCTTGCGCTGCCGCAGCTGCTGCGGCACCAGCCCTCGACGGGAGAAGACGTTCACGCACTGGCCGCACTGCTGACTGCCCACGCCCAGCTCGGGGTCACACCGCACGCACACCGGACGGCCGCAGCGCTCGCACACCTTCGCGGCCTTCAGTCGCTGCGTCAGCAGGCCCCAGCCCACCAGCAGCAGCGCCGCCACGGCCGGCAGCGCCCAGGCCACCGGCCCCGGCTCCACCCCCGGCAACAGCCAGCGCTCCAACTGCGCCTCCACCCGGCGCCCCGACTCCGCTCCGTCCGCGAGTGACAGCCACTCCGACTCCGGCATCGTCGGCGCCAGCATCAGGAGGTTGAGCAGCAGGCGATCATCCGGAGGTGGCTCTCTCCGGAGCAGCTCACCGTCCAGCGCCTGAGCCGACGCGGTGGCCGTCGTCACGCGCTCCATCGCCTTGCCGACCTCCGCGTCCGGCAGCGTCTTGGCCCGCCGGCGGTAGATCTGCGCGATGTTGTAGTGGGGCGCCGCCATCTTCGGATCCGCCTGGGACGCCTGCACGTAGAGCTGCGCGGCGCCGTCCTCGTCCCCCAACCCCACCAGCGTGTTGCCGAAGCGGGTCAGGAGCCGCGCATCCCCGCTGCGCACCGACGAGGCCGCCTTGAAGTGCGCCCGCGCGTCCTCCAGCAGGCCCCGGCGTGACTCGTACTGGCCCAGCGCCGCCAGCTCCGGGAAGGTGGCCGCGCGTGCTTCGTGCCGGGCCTTGACGCGCGCCATGGCGCCCTCGGCGGAGAGGCCGCCGCGCTCCAGCAGATACACGTCCTCGGCGGGCGTTCCGGCGAAGGCCGTCAGCCGGGTGAGCTGTCCCGCGGCCAGCGGCGCCAGGCCCAGCCCCGCCACCAGCACCGTGGACACCACCCGCTCCTGCCGGGTCAGGTAGGGCACCACCACCGCCAGCAACACGAGCAACCGGGGAACCAGCCCCATCCCCAGCGTCAGCGGCAG
This sequence comes from Myxococcus qinghaiensis, assembly GCF_024198215.1. GTDB lineage: Bacteria > Myxococcota > Myxococcia > Myxococcales > Myxococcaceae > Myxococcus > Myxococcus qinghaiensis. Next base: position 68,217 of record NZ_JAKCFA010000031.1, on the reverse strand, counting down.
GCCGAGCAGCAACACCCCCAGGAGCACGGACTGCCAGCGGGCCACCGCGCGCGGAAGCAGGTGGTGGAAGTCATGCAGCGCGTAGCGCACCCTCCGCAGGAACAGCAATCCCACCAGCGCCACCGCCGTGGCGGACCACGCCAGCAACAGCAGCGCGCCAAGGTCCGCCAGAGCGGGGCCGCGATAGCGCGGGTCCAGGGCCATGGACACGAAGGCCGCGCGCAGCGCCCCCAGGTAGCGGCCAGGCTCGGCCGGGGAGGATATCGCATAGTGCTCCGCCAGCCCGAAGCGCGCGAGCGGCAGTCGGGGAGACAGCTCCACCGCCAGCTCCGCCAACCGGATGGCGCCGCTCAGGTCTCCCGCGCGCCCGCGCACCTCCGCCTCGCGCAGGAAGCCGACGCTGATGGGCTCCAGGTCCGCCGCGAGCAGCTCGCGCTTCAGCGTCACCAGCTCCTGCTGGGCCTTCTCCGCCGTGGCCGTGTCGTTCGTCGCTCGCGCCTGCCGCCACCGGTCCCATACCGCCAACACCTCTTCATCCGACACGCGAGGCGTCAGGATGGGACTGAGCACCGGCCTGGGCACGATGACGACGGGAGGGGGCTCGACGGGGGGCGGCGTCACCGAGGGCTTCGAGGGCGCCGGGAGTGCCGACGCCTTCTCCTTCCCTCCACGCGGCGCCCTGCGGGGAACGTCGTCCTGCTCGGCCTCGACTTCACCGTCGTCGGCGGGGCCGTCATAGACCGGGTCCGCTGTGTCGAGGGACTCGTCCTGCAGGTCTGGCTCCAGTGGACCGGGGTCCACCTCCTGGAGCCGCGTGGGCGCCTCGAGCTGAGCGGATGCCAACGCCGGAGTCAGGAGCAACAGGCCCCAGAGGATCAGGGAGGAAAGCGGGAGGCGGATCATCCAGGGCTCGGATGATAGGCGAGCCCGGCCGAACCACGAAACGGAACGCCACCTGCCCCGTCCTGTCGCCGCGTTTCCGGATGTGACGCACGGGCCGCGTGTTACAGGGACGCACGTCGCGGGACTTGTCCCCGCGAGGAGGCGAACGTGAGCGAAGCAGGCACCCCCGGGACGGAGCTGGAGCGTCTGGTGGACATCATGCGGCGGCTGCGCGCCCAGGATGGCTGCCCCTGGGACAGGGAGCAGGATATCCGCTCGCTGCGTCCCTACCTCGTCGAGGAGGCGTTCGAGGTCCTGGACGAGATGGACCGCGTCGGCTCGGGCGGGCCCTGGCACCCCCTGTGCGAGGAGCTGGGCGACCTGCTCTTCCAGATTGTCTTCCACGCCCAGCTCGCCGCCGAGTTGGGCGAATTCACCATGGCCGACGTCAGCAAGGCCATCAGCGACAAGCTCACCCGCCGCCACCCCCACGTCTTCGGCGAATTGAGGGGGGTGAATGGCTCCGAGCAGGTCCTGGCCAACTGGGCGAAGCTCAAGGCCGATGAGCGCAAGCTCAAGACGGGCGACGAGGGCTCCGTCCTGGACGGTGTCCCCACCGCCGCGCCGGCCCTCCTGCGCGCCGAGCGGCTGACGGAGAAGGCCAGCCGCATCGGCTTCGACTGGCCCGACCTGGCCGGCGTGCGCGGCAAGCTGGCCGAGGAGCTGGTGGAGCTGGACGAGGCCATCTCCTCCGGAGACCGCGACGCCATTGAACACGAGCTGGGCGACGTCCTCTTCTCCCTGGCCAACCTCGCGCGCTTCGTGAAGACGCCCGCGGAGGACGCCCTGCGCATGGCCAGCCTCCGCTTCACCACCCGCTTCCAGCACATCGAGGCCGCCCTGCGCGCCGAGGGAGTCCCCTTCGGCGGCGCCACCCTGGAGCACATGGAGCGCCACTGGCAGGCGGCCAAGGCGAAGGAGAAGTCCCTCCCGCCCCCCAAGTCGCTGCCCCGTGCCCCCGTCTCCACGCTGCGGCTGGGAGTGGCGGACCTGGATGCCCAGCGGGCATTCTGGGACGCGCTGGCCCCCACCCTGGGGTGGCTCACCCACCGCCCGACGCCAGACGAGGCCCGATACGAGGACGGCTCGCTGCGGCTCGTCTTCCAGCGTGCACCCACGTCGGCCGCGGGCGCCACCTTCACCCTGGAGGCCCCCTCCGCCCTCGCGGTGGAGCGCCTGCGGCGGGTGGTGGAGCAGATCCGCCCTGGAGGAACCTCAAGCTCCGTCGCCGGGCGACTGTCCTTCCAGGATCCCGCCGGGCTGGTCTGGGAATACACCCCTCCGCCGGATGATTCCCCCCGCGAACCTCGCTGATCCGCGTCCAGAGTCCGGAAATCCCGGCTGGACGAGCACGCGCGCCTTGACGCTTTCGAGGCGTCGCAGTAAGGACGGCCCCTCTTTTTAGCCTGTCTTTCGCTGGAGATTTCTCTTGGCCAACACCAAGTCCGCAGAGAAGCGTCACCGTCAGTCCCAGAAGCGCCGCGCCCGCAACGTCACGGTCCGTTCCGACGTGAAGACCGCGGTGAAGTCCGCCCGGGAGGCCATTGGCACCAAGGATGGCGCCAAGAAGACGGACGCGCTCAAGGCGGCCTCCAAGGCCCTGAGCAAGGCCGCCACCAAGGGCGTGCTGCACAAGCGCACCGCGTCCCGCCGCATCTCCCGCCTCGCCAAGGCCGCCGCCAAGAGCGCGCGTCAGGCCTGATGCACCTGGGGGCTCCTCGGAGTCCCCTCCGTCGTCCTCGAAGCAGGCTCCCCGGGAGGAGGCACCCGCCTCCTCACCAGGTGTTGGCCAGCCGCTCGAACCCGTCACGCATGAGCACTTCCGCCAGCCGGTCCATCGCCGCCTGACGGTTGGACTCCGCCTCCAGAACGTCTCCGGTCCCCGGCAGATAGTCCTCGGTGCCCGAGATGACCGTCTCCTGGGGCGGTAGCCCTTCCTTCACCAGCCGCAGCCTCACGGTGGCGGCGATGCGAAAGAAGCGCCCCACAATCGTGGGCGAGCTCCACAGCGACAGCACCGTCCCCTCGACGCGCGCGTCGCACGAAGCCCCGCTCCCCAGCCGCCCCACCCGCGTCAGCTCCTGACGGAAGTAGCGCGTGAAGACCGTCTCGAGCGCGGGCTCCGACGTGTCGTTGCCGAAGATGGGCGCGCACACCGTTTCAACGCCGGGAGGAAGTCCCGAGCCGCGCGGCGTCAGGCGATAGCCACACCCCGAAAGCAACGCCGAGCAGGCCCCCCAGCCCGTCAGCAACACGGCCAGGTGGAGACGCCGTGAGGCAGTCCTGAAGGGAAGCGACATGGGCCGGCACCCTACCCGCCCGCACCACTCCGTCAAGCGCGAGGGCCTTCGGGTGGCTCGCCCTCGGAAGGCGTTGACGCAGGCCCGGTGAGCACCGCCCCGCTCGAGTCCCTCACCACGACGCCCCGGGCCTTCATCGCGCCCGCCAGCGTGTGCCAGGCCCCCAAGAGTCTCGCGTCCCGCTCGGAGCCCCGTCGCGCCAGCCCCAGCGGCCAGCGCAGCCGTCCGCCCGTCGACGTCTCCAGCACCAGGGCGTGCACCTGGCACACCGCCGCCAGCAGCACGCCCAGCGCCGCCAGCGCGAACATCACCAGCTTCAGCGGAAGCCCCCCGGCCATCAGGCCCAACAGGGCGAACCCGCACAGCACCAGGGCCTCGAAGAAGGGGCGCGACTCCAGCGTCAACGCCCGGAGCTGGATGAGCTCCACGACGAGGGGTGGAACCGCCTCCGCCGCGCGATAGGTGAGCTTCCCGCTCTCACCGACAAGAGAGCGGCCTCCGCCCAGGTCCGCGGAGAGGAAGGGCCCGAGCGGCGTGGGCACGGGCGCCTCCGGAAGCGGGGCCCCGCAGGCGAGGCACCGCGCGCCGCCCGCCTTCTGGGGCTGGCCGCACGCGGTGCACATGACGAGGACCTCCGCGGGCACCCGGGTCTCCGCTCAGCCGACGACGAAGTTCACCAGTCGCTTGGGCACGAAGACGAACTTGCGCAGCGTCTTGCCGGCCAGGGCGGACTGCACCCGCTCGTCCGCCTCCGCCGCGGCGCGCACGTCCGCCTCCCCCGCGTCCGCCGCCACGCGAATCTCCGCGCGCAGCTTGCCGTTCACCTGCACGGCGTAGGGGATGACGTCGTCCACCACCAGCGCCGGGTCGAAGTCCGGCCACGGCTGCGCGACGGTGAACTCCTTGCTCCCGTAGGCCTCCGCGATTTCGTCCGCGATGTGCGGCGCGAAGGGCGTGAGCATCACCGCCAGCAGGCGCACCGCCTCCGCCATGGCCGCCTTCTCCGCGGCCGTCTCCGGCGTCCCCGCGTCGTAGAGCGCGTTGAGGCACTCCATGGTGCCGGCGATGGCGGTGTTGAAGGACAGCCGCTCGATGGCCTCCCCCACCCGCTTCAGGCCCTTGTGCGCCGCGCGGCGGATCTCCAGCGCCTTGCCCTCGAAGGGGCCGTCATGCGTGGCGCCCGCCGACGAGGCGTGGTGCGTGGAGGCCAGCACCCAGACGCGCTTGAGGAAGCGGAACACGCCCTCCACCTGGGCGTCGGACCAGTCGAAGTCGCGCTCCGGCGGGCCGGCGAACATGACGTACGCGCGCGCGGTGTCCGCGCCGTACTTCTGGACGATGGAGGCCGGGGCCACGACGTTGCCCCAGCGCTTGGACATCTTCCGGCCATCCGGACCGTTGACGATGCCCTGCGTAATCAAGCGCTTGACGGGCTCGTCCACCGGGCTCAAGTCGAGCAGCTTCATCACCCGGGTCCAGAACCGGAAGTAGAGCAGGTGCATGACCGCGTGCTCGGGCCCGCCCACGTAGATGTCCACGGGCAGGAAGCGCTGGGCCTCCTTCGGGTCGAACGGCGCGGCGTCGTAGTGCGGCGACAGGTAGCGCGCGAAGTACCAGCAGGAGTCGACGAAGGTGTCCATCGTCTCCGCCTCACGCCGGGCGGGGCCACCGCACTTCGGGCAGGAGGTGTTCACCCACGAGGCGACCTTCGCCAGCGGGGGCTCGCCCTTGCCGGTGAGCACCTCCTGGACGTCGATTTCCGGCAGCTTCACCGGGAGCTGCTCCACGGGCACGGGGATGCCGTGGCGCTCCGGGTCGCACTTCTCGCAGTAGACGATGGGGATGGGCGTGCCCCAGTAGCGCTGGCGGCTGAAGCCCCAGTCCTTCTGGCGGTAGGTCACCGTCGCGCGGCCCTGGCCGTCCTTCTCCAGCTTCGCGGCCATCGCGGTGCGCGCCGCCTCGGACGTCATCCCGGTGTACTCGCCCGAGTCCACCAGCACGCCGTACTCGGTGTACGCCGCCTCCAGCGCGTCACCCGCGGGCAGCTTGTCGCCCGTGGCCGGCTGGATGACGACCTTCACCGGCAAGGCGTACTTGCGCGCGAAGGCGAAGTCCCGCTCGTCGTGCGCGGGCACGCTCATCACCGCACCCGTGCCGTAGTCGCTCAGCACGAAGTTGGCAATCCAGATGGGCACCTGCTGGCCCGTGAAGGGATTGACGGCGTGGGCGCCCGTGAAGATGCCCTCCTTCTCCGTGTCCTCCCCCGTCCGCTCCGTCTTGGACTGGGCCGCCATGCGCTTGACGAAGGCGTCCACGTCCGCGCGGCGCTCGGGCGTCGTCACCTGGGCCACCAGCTTGTGGTCCGGCGCGAGCACCACGTAGGTGCAGCCGTAGATGGTGTCGATGCGCGTGGTGAAGACGCGCAAGGAGGCCTCATGGCCCTGGACGCGGAAGTCCGCCTCGGCCCCGTCCGAGCGGCCAATCCAGTTGCGCTGCATGGAGGTGATGCGGTCCGGCCACTCCTTGAGCGTGTCCAGCTTGTCCAACAGGTCCTGCGAGTAGCGGGTGATGCGGAACGCCCACTCGGGCATCTCCCGGTCCACCACGGGCGACGAGCAGCGCTCGCACACGCCGTCCTTCACCTGCTCGTTGGCGATGACGGTGTGGCAGCCGGTACACCAGTTCACCTTGCTGAAGCGGCGATAGACGAGCCCGCGCTCCAGCATCTTGATGAAGAACCACTGGTTCCAGCGGTAGTACTCGGGGTTCGAGGTGTTGACCTCGCGCTCCCAGTCGTAGCTGTAGCCCAGGCTCTTCATCTCCTGCTTGAAGGAGACGATGTTCTCCGCGGTGCGCAGGGCCGGGTGCACGCCGTCCTTGATGGCCGCGTTCTCCGCCGGCAGACCGAAGGCGTCCCAGCCCATGGGGTGAAGCACGTCGAAGCCGCGCATCAGGAAGTACCGCGCGTACACATCCCCGATGAGGTAGTTGCGCACATGCCCCATGTGCATCTTGCCACTGGGGTACGGCAGCATCTCGAGCACGTATTTCTTCGGTGCGCCCGGGCGCCTGCCTGCCCGGAAGATGCCGGCCTCGTCCCAACGGGCCTGCCACTTACCTTCAATCGACTGCGGCTCGTAACGCTCGTTCATCGCCATGTCCGCTGCGCCTCTTATGGGAGGGCTGCCCCTGTGAGCAAGGCCCCTCGTCTCAGGCCGACGGGGCCAGATTCCTCCGACTGACCTGAGAGAACCGCTGGGCCCGGCCACTTCTGTCCCCGCGCGAGCCCCCGTCCGCCCGCCCCCGTGCCGCCCACGCCTGACTGCTCTCGCCAACGCGGGCTGGCAAGAACCGACGTGCGGGCGCGCCAGCGGGCAGGCCACCACCCGATTCGTGGGGTCGGCCTCCGGGAGATCCACGATGTCCCCAGGCAGGTAGGGCCCTGATTGCACCGGGTTGCGAGGCGTAGCGCGCCCCGCGTCATCGCTGACTCGGTACGAGATCGGAATATTTCCGTTTGGATGGATTTGGCCAACATTCTTGAAAAACAAGTCTCGCCATTGACTGGTTCAGTTCAGACGGTGACGATTCGCGCCCACGGCACCTGCTGGGGGGGCCGTTCCCACGTTGCGAGGAAAGATCCGAATGACGCTTAAGAGAGCGTTGATTCCGGGGTGCGTGATCGCACTCTTCTCGTTGGAAACAATGGCGCAGGAAGCGAGCCCGCCCGCCGCGGAACCGCAGCCGGCACCCGCGGCTCAAGCTCCCGCGACACCGGCGCCCGCGGAGGCGGCCCCGGCCAGCACCACTCCGACGACTCCCGCTCCCGCCGCCACGCCCGCGATGGGCCGCACCGTGAAGGGGCGCGTCGCGGACCGACTGACGAACGAGGGCCTGCCGCTCGTCCGCGTCATCATCAAGGGCACCACGCAGGGCGTGGAGACGGAGCTGGACGGCACCTTCTCGCTGCCCAACGTCCCTCCGGGCTCCATCACGCTGCTCTTCTCCAGCCAGGACTACGGCGAGCGGGAAGTGCGCGTCGGCGCCACGCAGAACAACGTGACGGTGGCGCTCGACAACATCTTCTCGGAAGAGATGGTCGTCGTCGGTCGCGCCTCCGAGCTGGCCCGTAAGCACCTGGCCAACTCGGTGGCCTCCGTCAGCGCCGAGGAGATGAACCGCGCCCCCGCGCAGACCATCGACCAGGCCCTCCAGGGCAAGGTGGCCGGCGCCAACATCCAGCAGAACTCCGGCGCCCCGGGCGGCGGCATCCAGATGCGCCTGCGCGGCGTGTCCACCATCAACGGCTCCACCGCGCCGCTCTACGTCATCGACGGCGTGCTCGTCAGCGACGTGGCCATCGCGTCCGGCGTGTACGTGGTGACGGACTCCGTGGGCGGCTCCAACCCGAACCCCACGCAGGACAACCAGGTCAACCGCATCGCGGACATCAACCCCAACGACATCGAGAGCATCGAGGTCCTCAAGGGCGCGTCCGCCGCCGCCATCTACGGCTCCAAGGCCGCCAACGGCGTCGTCATCATCAACACCAAGCGCGGCCGCGCCGGTGAGCCCAAGTTCGAAATCACGCAGCGCGTGGGCGTGTACACGCTCGCCAACAAGCTCGGCACCCGCCGCTTCGAGACCGTCGAAGAGGCCGTCGAGCAGTTCGGCCCCGACGCGGCCCAGTACTACACGGGCAAGACGTACGACCACGAGGCCAAGCTGGCGGGCCGCCGGGACTTGTCCACGGAGACGCTCGCCAGCGTGAGCGGCGCGTCGGGCAACACCAAGTACTTCGCCTCCGCGATGCTCCGCAGCGACGAGGGCATCATCGCCAACACGGGCTACGACAAGCAGTCGTTCCGCCTGAACCTGGGTCAGTCCCTGGGCGATGCGGTGGAGATCAACGTCGCCACCAACCTCATCCACACGTTGGGCCAGCGCGGCCTCACCAACAACGACAACCAGACCATCACCAACTACATGGTGCTGCCGAACGTGCCCGAGTTCCTCAACATGGAACCGAACGCGCAAGGCGTGTACCCCGTCAACCCGTTCCTCTCCAACGGCGCCAACCCGCTGCAGACGTCCGCGCTGGTGAAGAACGACGAGGACGTGTGGCGCTTCATCGGCTCCGGTGACGCCACCTTCCACCTGTGGAAGAACGACGAGAACCACCTGCGCCTGCTCGCCAACGCGGGTGTGGACCGCTTCCAGCAGGAGAACCGGCTGCTGTTCCCGCCAGAGCTCAACTTCGAGCCGGTGGACGACACCTTCCCGGGCACGTCGCTGTTCGGCACCAGCCAGGTGCGCAACATCAACAGCGGCATCAACCTGGTGCACTCGTACAAGCCCGCCTCGAAGTTCCTCACCGCCACGACGTCGGCCGGTGTGCAGTTCGAGGAGCGCCGCATCGACTCCACGTACGTCGTCTCCGAGAACCTCAACGCCGGTCAGCCCGGCGTGGACAACGGCACCGTGATTGGCGTGCGCGACCAGTCGACGCACATCCGGGACCGCGGCTACTACGTCCAGGAGGAAATCGTCACGTTGGATGACCGGTTGACGCTGGTCGGCGCCATCCGCGGTGAGCAGAGCAGCGCCAACGGCAACCCGAACAAGCTCTTCTTCTACCCGAAGCTGGCGTCCGCCTACCGCATCCCCACGAACATCGCCGCCCTCAACGAGCTCAAGGTCCGCGCGGCCTACGGCGAGACGGGCAACCAGCCCCTGTACGGCATGAAGTTCAGCGGAATGAGCGCGCTGGGCAACGTGCAGGGCACGCCGGGCCTCGTCGGCACGGGCGTCGCGGGCGACCCCAACATCCGTCCGGAGCGCCAGCGTGAAATCGAGGCCGGTATCGACGCGCTGATGTTCGGCGGCGATGTCACGGTGGAGTTGTCGGTGTACCAGCGCGCCATCAGCGACATGCTGCTGCAGCGCGCCCTGCCGAGCTCCACGGGCTTCACCACCCAGTTCGTCAACGGCGGCTCGCTGCGCAACCGCGGCATCGAGGCCATGCTCCAGGTGACGCCGGTGCGCGGGGCGCTCGAGTGGACCAGCTCCGCGACGTTCGCCCTCAACCGCAGCAAGGTGACGAGCCTGCCCGCGGGGCCGTTCCAGGCGGGTGGCTTCGGCAACTCCCTGGGCGCGTTCTTCATCGAGGAGGGTTCGTCCGCCACGCAGATTGTCGGCAACGTGGGCCGCGACGAGAACGGCGTCCCCATCGTGAAGAAGATTGGCGACACCGAGCCGACCTTCACGCTCGGCTGGGCCAACACCCTGCGCTACTCGGACCTCACCCTGTCCTTCCTGTGGCACTGGCAGCAGGGCAGCGACGTCATCAACCTGACGCGCTTCCTGTATGACGGCGCGGGCACGTCCGTGGACTACGAGACGGCCGGCCGTCAGCGCCTGCAGGACCGCCGCAACAACGCGGGCATCTACGTGGAGGACGCGTCCTTCGTGAAGCTGCGCGAGGTGACGCTCAGCTACAACCTGCCCAAGAGCTGGGTGTCCGCGATTCCGAAGCTGCAGAACGCGCGCCTCAGCCTGAGCGGCCGCAACTTGCTGATGTTCACCAGCTACTCGGGTCTGGACCCCGAGGTGAGCAACTTCGGCAACCAGGCCATCGCTCGCAACATCGACGTCGCTCCCTTCCCCCCTAGCCGCAGCTTCTGGACGTCGCTCGACGTCGGGTTCTAGGCCATGAATATCAACCAGACGAAGAAGACCGTGGTGGCGCTCTGCGCCGTGCTGGGCCTGGGCGGCTGCGGCAGCCTGGACATCGGCGACCTGAACAACCCGAGCCTGGACGAGTTCAAGAACAACCCCACCAGCTCCGCCGTCAACAGCGCGTCCACGGGCCTGCTCATCGGACACCGCGCGGGCGTGGCCATCCAGAACGGCTACGTCGCGCAGCTGGGCACCATCGGCCGCGAGGCGTACGTCTTCGACCCGGCGGACCCTCGCACGGTGGAGGAGATTCTCGGGCCGACGCTGGACCCGGGCGCTGGTGCCTTCGGCGGCAACTTCTGGGCGGCCTCCTACTCCAACATCCGCAACGCCAACACGGTGCTGGCGGCGCTGGACAAGGTCGCGGCCTTCACGGACGAGCAGAAGGAGGGCATCCGGGGCTTCACGAAGACCATCCAGGCGCTGGACTTCCTGGTGGTCATCAACACCCACGACACCAACGGCGCGCCCATCGACGTGGACCTGCCCCTGGGCCAGCTGGCGCCCATCGTCGGCAAGGACGAGGTGTTCACCCGCATCGCGACGCTGCTCGACGAGGCGGCGGGACACCTGGACAACGCGGGTGACGCGTTCTCGTTCCGGCTGAGCACGGGCTTCGCGGGCTTCGACACGCCGGCCACGTTCCGGCGGTTCAACCGCGCCATCAAGGCGCGCGTGTCGGTGTACATGGGCAGGAACGAGGACGCGCTGACGGCACTGAGCCAGTCGTTCATCGACGCCACCGCGTCCGCGGACGACGGCGCGAAGGCGGCGGCGCTCTCGTCCCTCAACGTGGGCGTCTACCACGTGTTCCGGGCGGCCTCCGGCGACGTGGACAACAACCTCCTGAGCGTCACCATCTTCGCCCACCCTTCCATCGAGACGGATGCGCCTCGCCAGGCGAACGACGCGCTGGATGACCGGGTGACGCGCAAGACGCGCAAGCTGTCGGCGCCGGCGAGCGCGGCGGGTGGCCGGCTGACGACGGACCTGGCCTTCACGATCTACCCCTCGGCGGAGTCGCCGGTGCCCATCATCCGCAACGAGGAGCTCATCCTCCTGCGCGCGGAGGCCAACATCGGCCTGGGCCAGATTGGCCCGGCCGCGGATGACCTCAACTACATCCGCACCCGCTCCGGCCGCCTCGCGCCCCGCGCGGACATCACCGCGGCGAACGCCGTGGACGAGCTGCTGGTGCAGAAGCGCTACTCGCTCCTGTTCGAGGGCGGGCACCGGTGGATCGACATGCGCCGCTACGGCAAGCTGAACGAGCTGCCCCGCAACCTGGATGACAGCTACGGGCCGCACGAGCGCTACCCCATCCCCGTCGCCGAAATCAACGCGCGGCAGTAGCACGCGGTAGCAAGCCAGACGCAAGAAGGGGCCTCCAGGGATGAAACCTGGAGGCCCTTCGTCGTTTCAGCTCAGCGGCCCTTGGGCAGCCCGGCGCGCTCCGCCACGAGCGCCCCCAGCGCGGACCAATCCAGGTCTCCATGCCCCTGGGCCACGCCCCCCAGGTACTGGTCCCTCACGAGACTGGCCAGCGGCATGGGCACCTCCGCCGCGCGCGCCGCCTCCAGCACCAACCCCACGTCCTTGAGCCCCAGCCGCATCGCGAAGCCCGCGGGGGAGTACTTCTCCTCGGCGATGGCCTGCGCGTAGCGCTCGAAGATGGGCGAGTTGGCGAAGACGGCCCGGAACAGCTCCATGAACTGCTTCGGCTCGACGCCTGACTTGCGCGTGAAGGCGAACGCCTCCGCGAGCGCCTCCAGCATCGACGCGATGAGGAAGTTGCCGGAGAGCTTCACCACGTTGGCCATGGACGCCTGTTCGCCCAGCACGGTGAGCCCCCGCCCCAGCGCCTCCAGCAGCGGCCGGCAGCGCTCCACGTCCGCCTTCGCTCCCGCCGCCACCACCCAGAGCTGCTTCGTCTGGGCGGCCTCGGGACGGCCGAACACGGGCGCGGCCACGTACCCCTGCCCCGCGCTCGCGTGCGCGTCCGTGAGGCGCTGGGAGAGCGCCACGGAGATGGTGCTCGACGAGACGTGCACGGCGCCCTTCGAAAGCCCAGAGATGATGCCCTGGGGGCCCAGCGCCACGCCCTCCGCCGCGCGGTCGTCCGCGAGCATGCTGAAGACGACCTCCGCGTCCTTCGCCGCCTCTGCGGGCGAGGCCACCGCGCGGGCGCCCTGCTTCACCAGGGGCTCACCGCGCGCGGGAGAGCGGTTCCACACCGCCACCTCGTGCCCCGCGGAGAGCAGATTCCTCGCCATGGGCAGTCCCATGTTGCCCAGTCCCACGAAACCCAGCTTCATGTCGCGCTCCCGTCCGTTCGGTCCGCGCAACCCTGCGCTTTCGCGTCCAGGCGCCGCAAGCACCCTGTCCCCGCGCGTCCAGGAGCAAACGCCCGGCCCTACTCCGGACGGTCCTCGGAGACGTCCAGGTGTTCGAAAGCGCGGCCCAGGAGCAGCACGCCCAGGACCACCTCCCCCGCCAGCACCGCGGACGCCGCCGCCGCGCCCAGGGGCAGCGCCCACACGTCCAGCGAGGACCACAGGGGGAAGCCCACCACCGCGCCCGCCAGCGCCGCCCGCAGCAGGCCCACCAGCGACACCACCAGCGAGCCCATCAACGTCAGCAGGCGCTGGCCCAGCGCTTCGATTCCGCGCGCGCTGCCCGTCCGGTCCGCGGGCACCCACGCGGGGAAAAGCACCACCGCGGCGTTCTGCACGAAGAGCCCGGCCAGAGACACCGAGGGAAGCAGCACCGCGAGCGCCACCCCGCCCGGCCACCACCACGTCAGCAGCCACGGGTCCTCGGCGCCGGGGCCACTCAAGAGCCCCACCGCGAGGAGCCCGAGCTGGAGCAGGCCCACCATCAGCGCCGACGCAGTCAGCTCCGCGCCCACCACCTGCCAGCCCGCGAGCGGCAGTGCGCGCAAGAGGTCCAGCTTGGGCAGGTCCATCCGCAGGTCCATGCGGAAGACGCTCGGGCCCACCACCGCCATCATCGCCGCGAGCGACACGCCCAGCGGCCCCAGCACCCGGCGCGTGTCCGTGAAGAAGCGTGACTCACCCATCATCGCGACGATGGCGCACCCCAACAGCAGCGAGGCCAGCACCGACGCCACCCCGCCCGCCATCCGCCTGCGGGTGATGAGGTTCTTCCAGATGAGCGCCACCTCGGGCCGCCCGCGCGCCGACAGCCGGAAGGGCGCCTTGCGCGACGAGAGCGCCCTCCCCTTCGCGACGCCCCCCGAGGCCCGCTGCGAGCGCTCGCGCGTGCGCGTCTCGGCCTGCGTCACCGCGGACTCCTCGAAGGGGACCTCCGCCAGCCGCACCCAGACGTAGTGCGCCAGCGCCAGCCCGAGCACCGGCGGCACCGCGCTCAGGAAGGCACTCGAGTCCTGTGCCAGCGCAGGCGCTACCAGCAGCCGCGCCGGCCACAGCACCGCGCTCAACCCCGGAGAGGCCACCACCGCCTGCACCCAGTTGCGCAGCACCCCGGGAATCGACAGCGTCCTCGGAAAGGGGTGCGCCTCCAGCGCCGCGTACGCCGCCAGGCCCACCGCCGCGAGCACGCACCCCAACACGGCCCAGCGCGCCACCAGGCCCCGCGTCCCCCACGCCTCCGCCCAGCGCGTGCGCATGAAGGACGCGGCCGTGGCGTGCAGGTACAGCGTCCCCAACGACAGGAACGCGCCCAGGAAGAACAGGCCCGGCGCGGGACTCACCAGCCGACCGACGAACAGCGAGGCGAACAGCGCGCCCACCGCCGCGCCCAGGATGCCGCGCGCCAGCTTGTAGTGCAGCAGCGAGCTCCGCGTGACGGGCGCGGGGAACAGCTGCACCACCTCCGTCTCCGTGAAGGTCAGCGAGGGACGGTCCGGCCCCAGCGCCCACGCGGAGAACACGGTGACGAGCGCGGAGAGCACCAGCGACAGCTCCGCGAACAGGCGCACGCCGGGAGGCACGCTGCTCAGCGCCCCGCCGAACTCCAGCCGCCGCAGGAAGATGGAGTAGATGTAACCCAGCCCCACCAGGGCCCCGACGAGGTAGCGCGGCCTGCGCAGTCGCTGGAGCTGGAGCCGCAGGCGGTTGCGCGAGGAGGCCAGCCACAGGAAGACGACGGCGCTCGAGAAGCTCACGGCGGGGGTTTCTCCGTCCCGGCTCCGCTGGTGATGCGCACGAAGAGGTCCTCCAGCGACGCGCTCTCCCCCTCCGGGCCGCTCAGCCGCGAGCGAATCGCCTCCAGGCTGCCCAGCGCCATGGCCCGTCCGCCGGCAATCACCAGCAGCCGGTGGCACAGCTCCTCCACCAGCGGGAGCAGGTGCGAGGACAACACCAGCGCCGCTCCCTCCTCCGCGCGGCGCCGCAGGGACGCCTTCATCCGGCGGATGCCAATCGGGTCCAGGCCCGTGAGGGGCTCGTCCAGCAGGATGAGCTTGGGCGAGTGCAGGAAGCCGCAGGCGATGGACAGCTTCTGCTTCATGCCGCGCGACAGCTCGCCCGGCAGCGCCTTCTCCTTGCCTGTCAGCTCCATCTCCTCCAGCAGCGCCTTGCCCCGCTCCTCCCAGTCCTCCACGCCGTAGAGGCGCGCCGTGAAGTTCAGGTGCTCCCACACCGTGAGGTAGTCGAAGAAGCGAGGCTCGTCCGGAAGGAAGGCCAGCTCGCGCTTGGCGTCCACCGCGTCCTTCGCCAAATCGTAGCCGGCCACCACCACCCGCCCCGACGTGGGAGGGAGGATGCCCGCCAGGCACCGCAGCGTGGACGTCTTGCCCGCGCCATTGGGGCCCACCAACCCGAGCACCTCGCCGGGCGCCACCGCGAAGGTGAGGCCCTGCACGGCATTCACCGCGCCGTAGCGCTTCTCCAGGCCCGCCACCCGCAGGACGAAGTCCATTCGCGCGCTCGCCTCAGTCCAGCTTCAGCAAGTCCTTGACGGTGTCCATCACCACCTTGGCTTGCACGGGCTTCACCAGATACGCGCTCGCGCCCAGGGACATGGCCCGCTCCCGGTCCGCCGCCGCGCCCTCCGTCGTGATGACGACGATGGGCACATGGCGATGGTCCGTCGCATGACGGATGTGGTGGATGAGCTTGAGTCCATCCATCAACGGCATGTTGATGTCCGTGAGCACCAGGTCGAAGCGGCCCTGGGTCAACTTCTTCAGCCCCTCGACGCCATCCTGCGCCTCGGTGCAGGCCATCCCGCTGATGCGTTGCAACGCGTACATGATGCTGCGTCGCATCGCCTGCGAGTCGTCCACCACCAAAGCTCGAATCTGCTGCGTCATGACCGGCCCAGACTAACACCCGGGCCTCTTCCACCGCCCGCAGTTCCGCGTCCCCTCATCGCCGTCGTCGGGCGAGCGCCGCCAGCGCGGGTCCGATTTCCCCCAGTCGCAGCACCCGCTTCGCCGCTCCCGAGGCGATGGCCTCCCCTGGCATGCCAAACACGACGGCCGTCTCCTCCGACTCGGCCCACACCTCGCCGCCCACGCGCTGCACCTCGCGCGCCCCCGCCGCCCCGTCCGCGCCCATGCCCGTCAACACCACCGCCAGCGCGCGGCTGCCCAGCACCTGCGCCACGCTGGTGAAGAGTCGGTCCACGCTCGGTGCGTACTTGTCCAGCGGCGTGGGGGGCGGCGTGTGCAGCTCCAGTCGAGTGCCGCGCTCCACCACCACGAGGTGCTTCCCACCTGGAGCGATGTACACGTGCCCCGGCTGCACCGGGTCTCCCTCGTTCGCCTCCGTCACCGTGAAGGGGCCAATTCGGTCCAACCGATCCGCGAAGGCCCGAGTGAACTGCGCGGGCATGTGCTGACTCACCAGCACGCACGGCGTGGGCTCCGCGGCCAGGCCCTCCAGCACGCGCTGCACCGCCGGTGGTCCTCCCGTGGACGCGCCGATGGCCACCACCAGCGGGAGCTCTCCCGCCACCGCCAGCGCTCGCGCTCCGGGCGAGGCATGACGCTGCCCCGGCCGCACGTGCAGCGCCGCGCGCACCTTCTCCAGCAGCTCCTGGCGGAGCACCTCCAGCTCCGCCGGGGTGCCCTTGGCGGGCTTGGCGATGAAGTCGAACGCGCCCAGCTCCAGCGCCTTGAAGACGTCCGAGCGGTGCGCATAGCTGGAGATGACGATGACGGGCGTGGGCGCCGTGCGCATCAAGAGCCGCAGGAACGTGTAGCCGCCCAGCTTCGGCATCTCCAAATCCAACGTCACCACGTCCGGCTTCAGCTCGAGGACTTTCTTCAACCCCTCTTCGCCGTCGGCCGCGCGGTCCAACACCCGGACGTCCGGCGCGGACTCCAGCAGCGTCGTCAACGTGTGCCGGTTGTGCGCGGAGTCGTCGATGACGAGCACGGCGACACCCTTCTGCCCGCTCATCGCGCCTCGCCCCCCGTCAGCTCCGGCCGCCGATACACCAGGTCGCCTCGCAGGTGCACCAGCTCGAAGTCCGCGCCCAGGTTGAGCAGGTTCTCCGAGTGGCCCAGCAGCAGATAGCCCCCGGGCACCAGCCTGTCGCGAAGGATGCGCAGCACCCGCCTGCGCGCGGACTGGTCGAAGTAGATCATCACGTTGCGGCAGAACACCGCGTCCATCTTCATCACCAGCTGGCTGCCCGCCTCGTCCAGCAGGTTGTGGTGGCCGAAGGACACCATCGCCCGGACGTCGTCACGCACCCGCACCTTCGCCTTGCCCGCCGGCACGAAGAAGCGCTCCAGCAAGTCCGCCGACGTCGCGCGCAGCGCGGACGGCCCGTACTCCGCGCTCCGGGCCATGGACAGCACGCGCCGGGAGATGTCGCTGCCGTACACCTCCACGTCCCAGTCCTCGAAGCGCCGCTCGTCCTTGAGCAGCATCGCCAGCGTGTACGCCTCTTCTCCGGAGGAGCACCCCGCCGACCACAGCCGCAGCCGCTTCGTGCGCGCGTTGCGCTTCTCCAGCAGCGGCAGCAGCTCCTCGCGGAACGCCTTGAGCTGCGAGGGCTCGCGGAAGAAGTACGTCTCGTGCGTCGTGAGCGACTCGACGGCGGCCTCCAGCTCCGCGTGCCGGTTCGCGTCGTAGCGCAGGTAGCGGTGGTACGCGCTGAAGTCGGAAACGCCCAGCGCTTCCAGCCGGGGCCACAGCCGCCGCTCCATGACGAACTTCATGTCCTCGTGCACCAGGATGCCGCAGTGCGAGTACACGTGGTCCCTCAGGAGCCGGAACTCCTCCGCGGACATCTCCGGCCGGCTGTCATCGAAGCGCGCCACCCCGTGTCCCCTCCCTCAGCGCCGAGCCAGGCGCTCCACCGCGTCCGCCAGCGCCTGTCGGGCCAGGGCGTCCGACTCCGCCTCCAGCGCGCGGCGGGTGGGGCCCAGGCTCTCCGGCCCGCCCGAATCCCCCAGCACCCGCGCCGCCGCCGCCCGCACGTCCCAGTGCGGATGCTCCAGCAGCGACTCCGCCAGCGCCACACCCTCCCGAGACACCGCCCCCGCCGACAGCACCGCCTTCACCACCTCCGCGTCCGGATGATTGGAAGCCTCTCTCAACACGCGCGCACCCACCCGTCCCAGCCTGGACAACGCGCGCACCGCCGCCACCGCCAGCGCCCCATCGGGGTGGCGCACCAGCGGCTCCAGCTCCGCGACGCGGTCCATGGCGCCACTCTCGCCCACCGCGTCCACCGCTGCCCGTCGCACCGACGACTCCTCGTCCTGGAGCGCGGAGCGCAGGAGCGCCCCCGCCTCCGAGCCTCCCAGTCGCCCCATGGCCCGAGCCCCCGCCGCCCGCACCGGCGCCGCCTCGTCCGCGAGCGCCGCGCGCGCCAGCTCCCGGCCCACCCCGCCGTCCACCTCGCCGGCGACCTCCACCGCCGCCGCCCGCCAGCGAGGGTCCACGTCCCGCGCCAGCTTGCGCAGCGAGGGCAACGCGGGCGCGCCACCCACCCGCCCCAGCGCCGCCACCGCCACGGGCGTCGCCCTCCGAGCCACCGCCTCCTCCAGCGCCGCGAGCACCGCCCCACGGCAACTTCCCGCGAGCACGCCCAGCGCCCGAGTCGCAGCGCCCGCCGTCACCGAGTCCCGCAGCAAGTCGACCAGGGGGCTCGCCGCCTCCGGAGAGCGCGTGCGCCCCAGCGCTCGCACTACCACGCCGCGCAAGTCGTCCTCCGCCCACTCCAGGAGCGCGCACAGCGGCGTGACGGACGTCGCATCCACCAGGTCCACCAGCGCCTCGGCCGCCGCCGCCCGCGCGGGCGCTGACAGGTCCGACATCGCCGCGAGCAACGTGCGCCCACCCTCCGCGCCCAGCCGCCCCAGCGTGCTCAGCACGTCCCGAAGCAGGCGGTCCTCGCGAGCGGCCTCGGCCACGGGCACCGCCAGGGACGCCTCACCCAGCGCCGCCACCGCCAGCAGCGCTCCCGCGCGCACCGTCACGTCCTCCGACTCCAGCGCCTGCGCCAGTCGCGCCACCGCGTCCGGCAAGCGCCGCAGCGCCGCGTGGATGACCGCCTCCAGCTCGCCCTGCCGCGCGGGCTCCACCAGCGACGCCTGCACGCCGAGCGCCGCGAGGGCCGCCTCGCGCACCGAGCGGGTGGAGGACTCCAGGCCCTGGCACAGCAGCTCCGTGGCCGCCACCTGGGGAATCAGGCCCAGCGCCCGGAAGGCACTGCGCCGCAGCCGGGCATCGTCCAGCAGCGCCACCACCACCGGCAGCGGCGGCGGACGGCGCAGCAGCACCAGGCCCTCCAGCGCGGACAGGCGGAGCAGCGGCTCCGCGTCGTTCAACAGGCGCTCCAGCGCGCGCGCGCCGGGCTCGCTGCCCACCCGGCCCAGGGCCTCCGACACGGACACGCGCACGTTGAGGTCCGGGTCCTCCAGCGCCTGCACCAGCGGCGCCTCCGCCGCGTGAAGCCCCAACTGCCCGAGGATGTCCGCCGCGAACTTGCGCTGGTCCGGGTCCGGATGCCCCAGCAGCTTCACCAGCGGCCCCAGCGCGGGAAGGCCCAGCCCCACCAGCGCCTCGGCCGCCGCGTTGCGAGCCCCCGTCTCACCGCGCTCGCCCAGCACGCCGACGAGCCGGAGCGCCACGGCCGCGGGCGAGGACAGCCGCTGGAGCCCCTCCGCCGCCGCGTGGCGCACCCGCCAGCTCTCGTCGTGCAGCCCCGCCACGAGCACGTCCAGGCTGCCCTCGCGACGCGGATCCAACTCCTGGAGCGACCGGTAGCGCTCCTCCTCCGCGGGAAAGACGGGCAGGTGGCTCATGACGCGAGGACCCGGTCGGAGCCTTCCTGGGCGTAGAACCAGATGGCGTAGATGCCCAGGCAGGTGCCCAGCGGGAAGTTGAACAGCCCGATGATTCCCAGCACCAGCGCGAGCACCCGCGACCACCTGCGACGCTTCAACAGGCCAATGCCGGCGATGACGCCTGGCAGGCCGAACGCCAGGACGCACGCACTGAGTCCGCCGCCGATGAGGAAGTAGGCGACACGGTCCCGGGCCTGGGCCTCCTCGCTCACCATCATCAACCCGCCGAACGCGAAGAAGATGGCCAACACGATGCCCGCCAGCACGGTGAGCGCGTTGATGGCGATGAACCCGATGCCCAGGATGCGGCGGTGGTTGTCCAAGTCACTGCGCTGCATGTCCATCGTCACCCTCTTCACTTCGTCGGGCGCACCGCTTCGCGCTCCAGCTCCGCGCGCAGCAACGCCTTCAAGTCGAGCAGCAACCGCAGACGGTCCGGCGGGCCACACACGCCCACCACGAAGGGCGAGCGACCCGACACCCGCAGCGCCGGCGCGGGCTTGATATCGCCCCGCCGCACGCGCAGCACCTCCGCCACGCGCTCCACCCGCACCGCCACCCGCCGCGCGCCCAGCCGGCACACCAAAAGCCGCGCCTTGCGCGACTCCACCGAGGGCTGGCCCTGGAGCCGGCGTCGCAGGTCCACCACCGGAAGGATGACGCCCCGCAGGTGAAGCACGCCCTCCACGAACGAGGGGGCATGCGGAATGGGCGTCACGCGCTGGAGCGGCAGCACCTCCTCCACGCGCTGGATATCCAGCACGTACTCCTCCTCCCCCAGGAAGAAGGCGCAGAGCTGCACGACGGTGTCCGGCTGCTCACCGGGCGCATCCGGCCCCCCCATGGGGTGGCGCGCCAGCAGGTTGACCGAGTCCTTCATGGCGCCAGCGCCTGTTCAGGGTCCAGCAGGATGTAGAGCGAGGGCCCGCGTCGACCGATACCCACGACACAGTCCTTGTCCCCCCGGCGCAGGCCGGGCGGTGGCGGCTCCAGCATGGAGGGCTTGAGCTTCACCACGCCGGACACGGTGTCCACCCACACGCCCGCGGGCCCCGTCTCCGTGCGCAGCACCAGGATGCGCGCGTCCCGAGGTGGCACGGGCGCGTCCGGACCGGCGACCAGGGGCGCCCGCTCCGCCAGCCCCAGCCGGACCTTGATGTCGTACGCGGGCAGCAGCTCCCCACGCAGGTTCATCACCCCGAGCAGGTGGGGCTCCGCCCTCGGAATCTCCGTCAGCGGGGGCACCTTGGAGATTTCGCGCACCGCGCGGATGGGCACCGCGTAGGCCTCGCCCTCCAGCCGGAAGGACAGGTACTCCTCGGGGACTTCCTCGGGCGCGGCCGAGGCGACACCGTCGCTGCCGGCGGCGAAGTCCTGCAGGCCGCTGACATCCTCGTCCGGACGGAAGAAGAAGTCGTCGAGCAGTTCGGCGAACCGGGACACAGCGCGTGAGGATAGCAGCCGGCCAGGGCGAACGTCAGGCCCGCCTTCGCTCCAGGGCCAGTCCCTCTTCCAGCAGCGCCGCCACGTCCAGCACCAGCACCGGCCGCCGGTTCCCCAGGTCCGTGGCGCCGGAGATGCCCCGGACGGACTGCAGCCTGCCGCCCAGGGGCTTGGTGACGATGTCCTGCTGACCGTGCAGCTCGTCCACGGCGATGCCCAGCCGCTCCTGCGCCAGCCCCACCACCACCACGAAGTAGCGACTCACCGGCCGCTCCGGCAGGCCGAACAGCCGCGCCAGCCGCACGAAGGGCAACGTCTGGCCCCGCACGTCCAGCACCTCGCGGCGCTCCATGGTGCGAATCTCCCGGGGCTGCACGGAGAGAATCTCCAGCACGCTGTTGAGCGGCACCGCGTACGTGCGAGCGCTCACCCCCACCACCAGCGCGCGGATGATGGCGAGCGTGACGGGCAGCGTCAGGTGGAAAGCCGTGCCCTTCCCGCGCTCGCTCCACACGTCGATGATGCCGGAGAGGTTGCCCAGGTTGTTCTTCACCACGTCCAGGCCCACGCCCCGGCCGGACAGCTCGGACACGCTGCGCGCGGTGGAGAAGCCGGGCAGGAAGATGAGGTTGAGCAGCTCCCGGCGCCCCATCTCCTCCGCCTGCGCGTGGGTGATGAGGCCGCGCGTCAGCGCCACCTCGCGCACGCGCAGCTCGTCGATGCCCGCTCCGTCGTCACTCACCTGGATGACGACGTGGTTGCCCTTCTGCTCGGCCCGCAGCGACACCACCGCGCGCCGGGGCTTGCCCGCGGCCAGTCGCGTGTCCGGTGACTCGACGCCATGGTCGATGGCGTTGCGGATGAGGTGCATCAGCGGGTCGCTCAGCTCCTCGACGATGAGCTTGTCCAGCTCCACCTCGCCGCCGCCGATGACGAAGTCGATCTCCTTGCCCGCTTCGCGGGTGATGCGGCGCACCAGCCGGGCCAGCTTGTCGAACACCTGGCCCACCGGCACCATCCGCGCTTCCAGCAGGCCCTCCTGCAGCGCCTCCAGCTTGCGCTCCAGGCCCCGCGTCTCGCGCGCCAGCTCCTGGCCGAACAGCTTCGACAGCGGCACCACGCCATCCTGCCGCGCCGACTCCGCGAGCCGCTGGAGGCTGGCCTTGATGAGCAAGAGCTCGCCCACCATGTTGATGAGGCCATCCAGCTTGCCGATGTCCACGCGCACCGTCTGCGTGAGGGAGCGCAGCGAAGGCTCCGCCGAGGCAGACGACGACGATGCGGCCCCGGCCCCTGCCTGGGACGCGCCCGGGGGCGTCGCCGCGAGCGCGGGCGCACGACCTCCGGGCCCCTGGAGATACGTCACCAGCGAGGGGCCCTTCGCCGAGGGAGCGTGCTCCTCGTCGGACTCGGAATCCAACCCGGGCACACCGTGCGCGGACGCCCCCGTCTCGCCCTGCTCCGTGTCGGAGCGCTCCGAGGCCAGCGGGAGCAGGGGCTGGTGAGTCCCCCCCTCTACCGCTGCGCGCACGCCGCGCTTCGTGGGAGGCGAAGTGCCGGTGGAGGCCTCGGGCGCCGAGGCGACGCCCAGGGTCCCCAGGACGATGGCGGGCGATTCGGTGGCGCGGGCCAGGGCCTCGGCGCTTCGAGTCGTCGCGGGCCGCACGGCGAGCCGTGCCAGCTCCGCGGGCGTGCCCTTCAGCCCCGACTCCAGCTCCGGCATGGAGACCTGGGTGCCGAAGATGAGGTCGAACGCGATGCCATGCGCGCCACCGGGCTGGGCCGACGGCAGCGTGCTGATGACCTCGCCCAGGGGCTTGAGGCGCGTGTTCAGGTCCGCCAGGCCCATGTCGAAGTCGGACAAGTCGAACGCGGCGCGCACGCGCCACATCGACACGCCCTTGCGCACGTTCTCCCGGAGCCGGTGCTCCTCGTACTCGGTGAAGACGGAGCGCACCTGCGCGTCCAGCTCCAGGCGCTCCAACGGGTCCTCGTCCAGCGCGACGGACACCTCGCCCAGCCGCCCCAGCCGCTCCGCCATGCCGTCCGCGCGCCGGGTGAGGCCGTCCGTCTCCGTGCCCCGCGCCGTCTCCGCCAGCAGCGCCTGGAAGGCGTCCAGCGCCTCAATCAGCGTGTCGAGCACCGCGTCGTTCAAGTGCAGCTTGCCCAGCCGCAGCCTGTCGAGCAGGTCCTCCGTCCCGTGCGCCAGCCGGGAGATGCGCTCCTGTCCGAAGAGCCCCGCCAGGCCCTTGAGCGAGTGCGCCGCGCGGAAGATGCCGTTGACCCGGTCGGGGTCCGCCTCGTGGCCGCGCCGCTCGTCCAGCACGAGCAGGTCCTTGCCGAGCGCCTCCAGAATCTCGGTCGCCTCGGCCACGAACTCGGCCAGCGCCTTGCTCGGAGGACTCACGGCAGCTTCAGGTACCGGCGCAGAAGCCCTTCCAGGCTCCCCGGTTGGAACGGCTTCACCAGGTACTCCGCCGCGCCCAACGCCATGCCCCTGTCGCGGTCCTGCTCGCGCCCTTCAGTGGTGATGATGAAGAGCGGGACGTCGCGGTAGTTGGGGTTCTTCTTGACGAAGTTGATGAGCTCAAGCCCGTTGATGTCGGGCATGTTGATGTCGGTGATGATGAGCTCGAAGCGGTGGCGCGGCAGCAGCTTCAGGGCCTCGAAGCCGCTCGAGGTGACGACGGCCTCGATGCCCTCCACGGCCTCCACGGTCGACGCGATGTATTCGCGCGACGCCTTGGAGTCCTCGACAATCAGCACCTTGACACGCATGTGCGCACGCCCCGGACGGTACCCCCCATGCTAACAGAAGGCCTGCCCGGTCGCTGTGCTTCAGCCCTTCCTGCCTGGTAGGAGCCGGACGAGCGCCTTGTCCACCAGGAGGGCCACCCGTCCGCCCTTGAACGCTGGGACGAAGCCCTTCTGGAAGCCCTCCGCCCGCGCCGCGTCATCCAGCGCCCCCCCGGCGGGAATCTCCAGCGCCACCGACGCCACCTTGGCCCGGCTCAGCACCTTGCCCGCCCCGGCCAGCGCCTCCTGGAGTCCTTCCGAGTCGAGCTGACGCCGCGCCCCCAGGCCGACGACGAAGATGCGAGGCACCTCCAGCTTCCCGTCGGAGGGCAAGAGGAGCCAGTCGTCCTTCTCGCCGGAGAAGAAGCCGCCCTTGAGCACGCGCGACAGCACGCCGCACAGGCGCCAGTCCACGTAGCCCGCGGTGGCCGGCAGGGGCCGGTCATCCTGCGCCACGAAGAGACACAGGGCGTCCACTCCGGACAGCGAGTCCAGCCCCTCCATCCCGATGTCGTGCGTCGTCGTCTGGCTCACGGCGCCTCCCTCCTTCGGCTCGAAGCTCCGGCGCTCAGGCCTTGTTCAGCGCCACCGCCACCCGGTCCAACAGGCCGTTGACGAAGGCGCTGGACTCCTCCGTCCCGAAGTTCTTCCCCAGCTCCACCGCCTCGTTGATGGTCACCTTGCGAGGGATGTCCGGACGGTACTTCAGCTCGAAGATGCCCACGCGCAGCACGTTGCGGTCGATGCGCGACATGCGGTCCAGCCGCCAGTTGTGGCTGTGCGACTCAATGAGCCGGTCGATTTCCGCGCGGTGGGCCTGCACGCCCTCCACCAGCTCGCGGGCGAACTTCACCGCGTCCGGCTCGCGCTTCTCCTCCTCCGACGCCGTCCACGCCGACTCCAGGGCGTCATTCACGGACGCGCCCGCCGCCATCTCCAACTGGTAGAGCGCCTGCAACGCCCGCTCACGTCCCGTTCTGCGCGCGCCCATGACTACCCCTTCCTCGTCGCATCGAGCGTGGCCAGCTTGCCGTACAGGTTCACCATCTCGATGCAGGCCAGCGTGGCTTCGGAGCCCTTGTTGCCGGCCTTCACGCCGGCCCGGTCGATGGCCTGCTCCACCGTGTCACACGTGAGCACGCCGAACGTGACGGCCGACGGGGGGCTGGCCGCCGCGGCGCTGAAGGCCACCGCGCCAATGCCCTTGGCGCACTCGCCCGCGACGTAGTCGAAGTGAGGCGTGCCACCCCGGATGACGGCGCCCAGGACGATGACTCCCGCGTACTGACGAGACTCCGCGACGCGGCGCACCAGCCCGGGCAGCTCATAGGTGCCGGGGCAGCGGTACACGTCCACGTCCGCGTCGGCCACGCCGTGGCGCACCAGCGTGTCGACAGCGCCCTTGGCCAGCTCCTCGGTGATGAAGCCGTTGAAGCGGGCGACGCAGATGGCGAAGCGGCCCTTGGGGGGGAGGAAATCACCTTCGATGTAGCGAGGCATGCGGGGCTTCCTACACCACCCAGGCTCCGCCGTCGCCTGCTACGGCGTCCCGAAGCCCGCCGCCCGGACGGCCGCCTCGGACACCCCACCCGGGGCCGGAGCGCCCGCCTGCCCGCGCTGGAGCAGGTACAGGCGCGCCACGTACTTCCCAATCGGGTCCGCCTCCAGGTTGACCCGGGCGCCCACCTTCTTGGCCCGCAGGGTGGTGCGCTCCTGCGTCTCCGGAATCAGCTGGACGCTGAAGCGGTCCACGCCCACGGTGTTGACGGTGAGACTGATGCCGTCGATGGCCACCGAGCCCTTCTCGATGAAGTACGGCGCCAGCGCCTCCGGCAGCCCGAAGACCATCACCCACGAGCCGCCCTCCGGCCAGGTCTCCAGCACCGTGCTGACGCCGTCCACGTGCCCGGAGACCAGGTGCCCGCCCAGCCGGTCCCCCAGCGCCAGGGCCCGCTCCAGGTTGACGCGGTCGCCCGGCCGCACGGCGTCCAGCGTGGTGCGCCGCAGCGTCTCCGGCGCGGCCTGCACGCGGAAGGTGTCCCCCGTGCGCTCCACCACCGTGAGGCAGGCGCCATCCACGGCGATGGACTCGCCCAGCGCGAAGGCCGCCGCGCCCAGCGACGTGCGAATCCACAAGTCCGTCATCCCGCCCGGAATGACGCGCTCCACCCCGCCGATGTCCTGAATGAGCCCGGTGAACATGACGGGGGCTTATAACGGACCCGCCGTCGCCACGCCCACGGACAGCCGGGGCCCCCGACGTCCGCCACTCAACGGCCCCGTCACTCCGACTCATGCATGAGCCCGCGGGCGGAGTCTCGGAGGGACGCCTACAGCAGCGCCTGGAGCAGGATGTCCTGCCCGTGCTGCTCGAAGGTGAGGTCCTTCACGGAGAGGGCCTGGGTCATCTCCTTCACGCCCAGGTCACCCGCCCAGGACATGCCCTGGCGTCCCAGCAGCTTGGGGGCGAGGAACAGGGCCAGCTCGTCCGCCAGGTGCTCGCGCAGGAAGGAGCCGTACATCTCCGCCCCACCCTCCACGAGCACGTGGTTGAGGCCGGACTTGCCCAGCCGGCGCAGCAGGGCCTTCAAGTCCACCCGGTCGCCCTTCTTGCGCAGCTGCCACACCTCCACGCCCTGGGCCAGGAAGCGCTTCGCCTTGCGCCCCTCCGGGTCCTCCAGCGTGGCGACGATGGTGCGCGCGGGGCTCTTCTGGGTGAAGACGGTGTAGCCGGGCGACAGGCGCAGGTGGCTGTCCACCACGACGCGCAGCGGGTCCTTGCCCTTCCCGCCGGGCAGCCGCGTGGTGAGCTTGGGGTCGTCGTGGCGCACGGTGTTCGCGCCCACGAGGATGACGTCCACGGAGTCGCGCAGCCGGTGCACCCACTCGCGCGCCTTCTCGCCCGTCACCCAGCGCGAGTCCCCCGTGGCCGTGGCCAGCTTGCCGTCCAGCGTCGCCGCGGCCTTCAGCGTCACCCAGGGGATGCCCGTGCGGATGGACTTGAAGAAGGGCCGGTTGAGCTTGTCGGCCTCCTCCTGCAGCACGCCGGTGACGACCTTCACCCCGGCGCGGCGCATCCGGGCCACGCCCTTGCCGCTCACCTTCGGGTTCGGGTCCGAGGAGCCGGTGAAGACGCGGCGCACGCCCGCTTCGATGATGGCCAGGCTGCACGGCGGCGTGCGGCCGTAGTGGTCACACGGCTCCAGCGTGGAGTAGAGGTCCGCGCCCCTCGCGCGGGAGCCGGCGGCCTCCAGCGCCACCACCTCCGCGTGCGCGGTGCCGGCCTTCTTGTGATAGCCGCGGGCGATGATGCGGCCACCCTTCACCAGGACGGCGCCCACCACCGGGTTGGGGCTGGTGCGGCCCAGGCCCTTGGCGGCCTCCTCCAGCGCGATGCGCATGAAGAACTCGGCCACGGCGCGGTCGAAGTCCGCCGCCCGTTTCGCCCGGGGCGCCCTGGTGGCTTCCAACCTGGCCCGCGTGAGCAGCCGCATGGTGTGTCCCTCTCAGCTTCCCCGGCCCGGAGCGAGGGGCGGCTTCGCCTTGCGCTCGCGCTCCTGGTCCTCGAGCAAATCCTTCAGCTCGTGCATGAACTCGGAGATGTCCCGGAAGCTCCGGTACACGGACGCGAAGCGCACGTAGGCCACCTCGTCCAGCTCCTGGAGCCGGCGCATGACCTCCTCGCCGATGACGGACGAGTTGATCTCCTTCTCGCCCATCCCCTGCAGCAGCCGTTCGATGGCCACCACCGTCTCCTCGAGCTGATCCGCGGACACCGGCCGCTTCTCGCACGCCTTCTTAAGGCCGCTGACAATCTTCTCCCGGTCGAACGCCTCGCGCCGGCCATCCTTCTTCACGATGAGCGGGTAGAGCTCCTCCACCCGCTCGTACGTGGTGAAGCGGCGCTTGCAGGCCAGACACTCGCGGCGCCGTCGGATGACGGAGCCCTCGTGCGACTCGCGAGAGTCGATGACCTTGTTTTCGGCGTCCTGGCAGAACGGGCAGCGCATGGAGACGGAGCTGAGCTCCTGGTCCCTTCGATTACTTGAGGCGCGAGGCGTACAGGGGGAAGCCCTGGGAGAGTTCCTTCACCTCGCCGCGGATGCGAGCGAGCGCCGCGTCGTCCTGCGCCGCGTCCAGCGCCGCGCCGATGAGCTTGCCCACCGTCGCCATTTCCGCCTCGCGCATGCCGCGCGTGGTGATGGCCGGCGTGCCCACCCGGACGCCCGACGTCACCATCGGCTTCTCCGGGTCGAACGGAATCATGTTCTTGTTCACGGTGATGCCCGCCTTGCCGAGCACCTCCTCGGCCACCTTGCCCGTGAGCTTCTTGGGCCGCAGGTCCACCAGCATCAGGTGGTTGTCCGTGCCTCCCGACGTCAGCCGCAGCCCGGCGGCCTTCAGCGCCTCCGCCAGCGCCTGCGCGTTGGCGACAATCTGGCGCTGGTACGTCTTGTACTCGGGCGTCAGCGCCTCGCGGAAGGCCACCGCCTTGCCGGCGATGACGTGCATCAGCGGACCGCCCTGGATGCCGGGGAAGATCTGGCTGTTGATGCTCTTGGCGTAGGGCTCGCGGCCCATGACCAGGCCACCGCGCGGACCGCGCAGCGTCTTGTGCGTGGTGCTGGTGACGATGTCCGCGAAGGGCACCGGCGAGGGGTGCACGCCCGCGGCGACCAGGCCCGCGATGTGCGCCATGTCCACCATCATCGCCGCGCCGACCTCGTCGGCGATTTCGCGGAACTTCGCGAAGTCCAGCGTGCGCGGGTAGGCGCTGGCGCCCACGACGATGACCTTGGGCTTGTGCTCGCGGGCCAGCGACTGCACCTGCGCGAAGTCGATGGTCTCCGTCTCGCGCGTCAGGCCGTAGTGGACGACCTTGTAGAGCTTGCCGGAGAAGTTGAACGTGGCGCCGTGCGTGAGGTGGCCGCCGGAGTTCAGGTCCAGGGACAGCATCGTGTCGCCCGGCTTCATCAGCGCCATGTACGCGCCCATGTTCGCCTGGCTGCCGGAGTGCGCCTGCACGTTGACGAAGTCGGCGCCGAACAGCTGCTTCGCGCGGTCGATGGCGAGGTTCTCCACCACGTCCACCACTTCGCAGCCGCCGTAGTAGCGCTTGCCGGGGTAGCCCTCCGCGTACTTGTTGGTGAGCACGGAGCCCACCGCCTCCATGACGGCGGGGCTGACGAAGTTCTCGGAG
This sequence comes from Myxococcus qinghaiensis, assembly GCF_024198215.1. Classification (GTDB taxonomy): domain Bacteria; phylum Myxococcota; class Myxococcia; order Myxococcales; family Myxococcaceae; genus Myxococcus; species Myxococcus qinghaiensis. The sequence goes on along the minus strand of NZ_JAKCFA010000031.1, from coordinate 39,506 downwards.
GCGATCAGCTCCAGGCCATCTTCCTGGCGCTGCGTCTCCTCACGGACCGTCCGGGCAATCTCGGGGTCCACGTCGGCCAGAGTGCGGGTGTTCTCCATGGCGGCTTTCCTCTCGACAACGGGTACCGCGACGGCCACTAGCCCTGGGACTCGGCCTCGCGAATCATCTGTACGCGCCGCTCATGGCGACCGCCCTCGAACGCGGTGCCGAGGAACGCCTCCAGGATGGCCCGGCCCACGCCCGAGCCCACCACGCGCTGGCCCAGGCACAGCACGTTGGCGTCATTGTGGGCGCGCGCCATGCGCGCTTCGAATTCCGTGGTGCACAGGGCCGCTCGGATGCCCCGGTGCTTGTTGGCGACGATGCTCATGCCAATGCCGGTGCCACACACCAGCACGCCCAGGGTGGCCTCACCGGACGTCACCGCCTTGGACACCCGGGCCGCGAAGTCCGGGTAGTCCACCGAGTCCCGCGCGAATGGACCCACATCCTCGTGGGCCACGCCGCGCTCCTTGAGCGCCGCCACCAACTCCTGGCGGAGCTCCAGGCCCGCGTGGTCCGAAGCAAGAATGACTTTCACGCGGGGTCTCCTCTCCTGCACCTAGCTGAAGCGCTTGAACAGCAGCACCGCGTTGGTGCCACCGAATCCAAACGAGTTGCTCATCACCGCGTCCACCTTGGCCTCGCGGGCCTTGTTGGGCACGTAGTCCAGATCACACTCCGGATCCGGGCTCGTCTGGTTGATGGTGGGCGGAAGGATTCCGCGCGCCAGCGCCAGCGCGCTCACGACGCCCTCGTAGCCGCCCGCCGCGCCGAGCATGTGGCCCGTCATGGACTTGGTCGACGACACCGCCACCTTGCGGGCGTGGTCGCCGAACACGGCCTTGATGGCCTTCGTCTCGTTCGCGTCGTTGAAGGGCGTGGAGGTGCCGTGGGCGTTGATGTAGCCCACGTCCTCCGGGTTCATCCCCGCGGACTGGAGCGCCAGCCGCATGCAGCGCGCCGCGCCCTCGCCTTCCGGCGCCGGCTGCGTCACGTGGTACGCATCCGAGTTGGCGCCATAGCCCACCAGCTCCGCGAGAATCTTGGCGCCGCGCTTCTTCGCGGCCTCCATCTCCTCGAGGATGAGCATGCCCGCGCCCTCGCCCATGACGAAGCCGTCACGGTCCTTGTCGAACGGGCGGCTGGCCGCTGCCGGGTCATCATTGCGCGTGGACAGCGCCTTCATCACCGAGAAGCCACCCAGCCCCAGAGGGGTGATGGCCGCCTCGGCGCCGCCGGCGATGGCCGCGTCCGTTTCGCCCAGCTTGATGGACTTCCAGGCCTCGCCAATGGCGTGGGCGCTGGTGGCGCAAGCGGACACAGGAGCCCAGTTGGGCCCCTTGCAGTTGTAGCGCATGGAGATGAGGCCAGGCGCCATGTTGACGATCATCTGGATGATGAAGAAGGGCGACAGCCGGTCGAACCCCTTCTCCAGGCCCTTGCGGTGCTGCTCCTCCAAGGAGGAGATGCCGCCAATGCCCGAGCCCACGATGACGCCCACCCGCTCCGGCGTGTAGCCGTGCGGCACGTCCGGGCCTACGGGAAGCCCAGACTCCTCCACCGCCATCGCCGCCGCGGCCATGGCGTACTGCGCGTAGAGGTCCATGCGGCGCACTTCGCGCCTGTCGATGAACTTCTCCGGCTCGAAGTCCTTCACCTCGCCGGCGATTCGCGTGTCTATCTTCTTGGGGTCGAAGCGAGAGACGAGGGAAATGCCTGAAGTGCCGGCAAGCAGCGCCTGCCAGTTCTTCTCGGTTCCTGTACCCAGTGCCGAGATGAGCCCGGTACCGGTGATGACGACTCGACGGTGTGACACGGTCCTCTCCGGTGGCGCCTGGGACGCCGGGGACGCCGCGCTGGACGCGGCATCTCCCCGCCCCCCGGCACGCCGTGGTGCTGCCTACTTCTTGTGGGTGGTGATGTAGTTGATGGCGTCGCCGACGGTCTTGATGTTCTCGGCCTCCTCGTCGGGGATTTCGACCTCGAACTCCTCTTCCATCGCCATCACGAGCTCCACGATGTCGAGGCTGTCGGCGCCAAGGTCCTCGATGAAGGAAGACTCGGGCTTGATCTCATCCTCACCCACCCCAAGCTGATCGGCGATGATGCCCTTGACCTTGGTCTCAATTACGGACGTCGACATAAGTGCTGAACCCTCCAGGAACCAGATGTAGGCCCGGAAGGCTTCCCGAGCCCTGTCGAAAGCCGGCGCGGTATATCCCACGGCCGCCGGCAATCCAACCTTGGGTTACATGTACATGCCGCCGTTGACCTTCAGGACCTCGCCGGTGATGTAGGTCGAAGCGTCACCTGAGAGGAAGAGGACGGCCTGGGCCACCTCTTCCGGGGTGCCCAGCCTGCCCAGCGGAATGCCGCCAATCATCTTCTGGCGCAGGTCGTCATTCAGGTGGGCCGTCATGTCCGTGGAGATGAAACCCGGGGAGACGGCGTTGACGCGGATGCCACGGCTGGAAAGCTCCTTCGCCACCGTCTTCGTCAAGCCGATGAGCCCCGCCTTGGCCGCCGAGTAGGCCGACTGGCCGGGGTTGCCCATATCTCCCACGACGGAGGTGACGTTCACGATGGCGCCGCCCCGCTGCTTCATCATCGGCCTGCAGGCCGCGCGGATGAGGGCGAAAGGGCCCCGCAGGTTGGTGTCGAGCTGTTTGTCCCAGTCCTCGTCCTTCACCCGCATGACCAGGCCGTCCACCGCCGTGCCCGCGTTGTTGACGAGCACGTCCAGCCGGCCGTGCGCCTTGACGATGCCCTCCACGGCGCTCGTACAGGCGTCGGTGTCCGCCACGTCGAAGCGCAGGGCCTCCGCCTTGGCGCCCTCGGCGGTGAGCAGACCCACCGTCTCCTGGGCCGCCGCCTCGTTGCCCGCATAGCTGATGATGACCGTGGAGGCGCCCGCCTTCGCGAAGGCCACCGCGCACGCACGGCCGATGCCGCGCGAGCCACCTGTCACCAGCACCACCTTGTCCTTGAAGCTCATGCGCTCACCCCAGCGCCGCGAGGACCTTCTCCAGGCTCGCGGCGTCCTCGACGTTGAAGAGTTCGATGTCCTTGGTGATGCGCTTGATGAGGCCGCACAGCACCTTGCCCGGGCCCAGCTCCACCACGCGCGTGACGCCCTCGGCCTTCAGCGCCTCCACGCACTCAATCCACCGCACCGGCGCGCTCACCTGCTCCAGCAGCAGCGGGACGATTCGCGCCACGTCCGAGTTGGGCCTGGCCTCCACGTTCGTCACCACCGGCACCGACGGCGCCACCAGCTTCACGCCGCCCAGCACCGCCGCCAACTTCGGCTTCACCGGCTCCATCAGCGCGCAGTGGAAGGGCGCGGACACGGGCAGCGGCATCACCCGCTTGGCCCCGGCCTCCTTGCACTTCACGCCCGCGCGCTCCACCGCCGCCGCGTCGCCGGCAATCACCGTCTGCTCGGGCGAGTTGTAGTTGGCCGGAGACACCACCTGGCCCTCGGCCGCCTCTTCACAGGCCGCCTTCACCTTCGCCGGCTCCAGGCCCAGAATCGCGGCCATGGCGCCCACGCCCGCGGGCACCGCCTCCTGCATGAAGCCGCCGCGCGCCCGCACGGACTTCGCCGCGTCGCCCAGCGACATGGCGCCCGCGGCCACCAGCGCGGAGTACTCGCCCAGCGAGTGGCCCGCGACGAACGACGCCGCCGGGCCCCGCTTCGAAAACACGGCGTGCGCCGCCACCGACACCGTGAGGATGGCCGGCTGCGTGTTGGCCGTGAGCTTCAGCGCATCTTCTGGCCCCTCGAAGCAGAGCTTGGAGAGGCTCTCGGCGAGCGCGTCGTCAGCGGCCTCGAAGACGGCGCGGGCCTCCGGGAACTTCTCGAAGAGGTCCTTGCCCATCCCCACGGCCTGACTGCCCTGCCCGGGAAACACGAATGCGACCTTCGCCATGTGCGGTCTCTGCCTCCTGAAACGTCCAGTCCCGTTGCCCGACTACCAGCGCACCACCGCGCTGCCCCACGTCATGCCCGCGCCAATCGCCATCATCGCGATGACGTCTCCGGACCGGAGCCTTCCGGCGCGGTGGGCCTCGTCCAGCGTCATGGGCAGGGACGCGGACGACGTGTTGCCGTACTTGTGCAGGTTCAGCCAGCACTTGTCGCGGGGAATCTCCAGCCGCTCCAGCGCCGCGTCCAGGATGCGGACATTGGCCTGGTGGGCAATCACGTGGTCCACGCCCCGCGCCGTCAACCCGTGAGAGGCGAGCGCACCCCGCGTGGAATCCACGAGCGCGCGCACCGCGAAGCGGAACACCTCGCGCCCCTTCATCTTCAGCTTGTGGAGGTGGGCCCGGACGCCCTCCTCCGTCATCGGCGTGCGAGAGCCGCCGCCCGGAATGGTGAGCGCGTCCGCGAGCGTCCCGTCGGTGAACAGGTGGGTGGAGAGGATGCCCCGCCCCTCCGCCTCCGAGGGCGCCAGCACCATGGCCCCCGCCCCGTCTCCGAAGAGCACGCAGGTGTTCCGGTCCGTCCAGTCCACCACCCGCGTGAGCAGCTCCGCGCCCACCACCAGCGCCCGCTTCACGTGGCCCGAGCGCATGAATTGATCCGCGATGCTCATCGCGTACAGCGAGCCCGCGCACGCGGCGGCCACGTCGAAGGCGAAGGCCCGGCGCGCGCCCAGCTTCGCCTGCACGAAGGCGGCGCACGAGGGCATGGGCATGTCCGCGGTGATGGTGCCCACGACGATGAGGTCCAGCTCCTCCGGCGCCACGCCCGCCATCTCAAGGGCCTTCAGCGAGGCGGCGACGGCCAGGTCGCTGGTGGCCTCGTCGTCCGCGGCGCGCCGCCGCGCGTGGATTCCCGTGCGCTCACGAATCCAGGCATCGGACGTGTCCACGCACGCCTCCAGCTCTTGGTTGGTGATGACCCGGGAGGGAGCGTAGGAGCCGGTGCCGATGATCTGCGTGCATGCCACGAGGGTTCTCCGCAAGAGGAGCTTCATCGAACCCAACGCCCAGGCGCCGGTCTCTAATCGGAAACGGCTTCCTCTGTCCCTCTTTTTCCCCTCGGGTGGGTAGGGAGCCAGGCGGAGGCGCGGGCGATGCATTGCGTCAGCTCCTCCTGGAGTCCCCCCTTCGCGGTGGCCAGCGCGGCCCCCAGCGCGTTGTGGATGGCCCGAGGAGAGGAGCGCCCGTGGGCCACGATTCCCACGCCCCGCAAGCCCAGCAGTGGAGCGCCTCCGTACTCGGCGTAGTCCACCATCTTCCGCAGGCCCTTCAGCGCCGGCTGGAGCAGGAGCGCCCCCAGCTTCTCGGACAATCCGCCCCGCTTCTCGATGGCCTGACGCAGCATGCCGATGACGCCCATGCCCACGCCCTCGGATGTCTTGAGGACGACATTCCCGGTGAAGCCGTCCGTCACCACCACCTGCACGTCACCCGAGAAGAGGTCCTTGCCCTCCACGTAGCCGGCGAAGTCCAGGTCTGACTGGCGCAGCAAATCGCTCGCCTCGCGCGTCAGGAGCGTGCCCTTGGAGGCCTCCTCGCCGTTGGACAGCACCGCCACCCGGGGACGGGCCACGCCCAGCAGCAGGCGGACATAGGCCTCGCCCAGCACGGCGAACTGCGCCAGGTGCGACGGGCGGCAGTCCACGTTCGCGCCCGCGTCCAGCAGCAGGCAGCGCCCGCCGCCCTTGAGCGCGGGGAAGAGCGCGGCGATGGCGGGACGCTCCACGCCCGGCAGCCGGCCCAGCGTCATCAACCCGCCCGCCATCACCGCGCCCGAGTTGCCCGCGGACACCAGCGCGTCCCCGTGCCCGTCCTTCACCAGCTCGAAGCCCACCCGCAGCGACGAGTCCCGCTTGCGGCGGAAGGCGGTGGAGGCGTGGTCATCCATCTCCACCACCTCGGACGCGTGGTGCACGCGGAGGTTGGGCGGAGGCAGCCCTCGCCCCAACAAGGGCGTCACCCGGGCCGTGTCGCCCACGAGGACGACCTCGTGCTCGGGGTGGGCCCGGGCGAAGAGCACCCCGCCCTCCACCGGCGCCCCCGGCGCGTAGTCTCCCCCCATCGCGTCCAGGACCAGCCTCATCCGCGCCCTCTCCGTGCCTGCGTGCGTGTCATCCAGAAACCCACCCGGTCCGCCGGGCGGCGCGCAGCACACCAGGAACCTCCCAGGGGGGCAACGACTCGCTTGCCTCCCCACGTGGGGTGGGTCCAGGTGGGCGGCGCCGGGGTGGCTCGCGTGGGAGGCTCCCGGGTTGGGATGATCCACGAGGGCGGGCAGAAATGAGCCCATCACCAGCGTTGTCCCGGCGGACCGCGTGAGGTATCTGGCGGTCGGGCGGCCCCGAGACACTTCGTGGTGTGACTGGGCAGTACACGCGCATTGACTCGGGCCTGATGAGCCGCTAGGGTCCGCCGCCTTTCAAGCCGGACCGGGAGTACGCGAGTTCGTCGCGACTGCTTCCAGGCCGGTGTTGACCGACATGTTGCGCAGGCAGCCGGGGACCCCGGCACAGCGCGTGAGACAGAGGTGAGCCGTGGGCGTCCCCAAGAAGCGTACTTCGAAGATGCGTCGTGACACTCGTCGCGCTGGCAACAACAACCTGCGCACCGCCGTGCAGGTGACCAAGTGCCCCAACTGCAAGGAGCCGGTGATGCCTCACCGCGCCTGCACGTCGTGTGGCCAGTACAAGGGGCGGGAGCTGCTGCCCCAAGCCGAGGCCTGAGGCCTTGCCAGTGACGCTCCTGAAGAGGGGCGTCGAGCAGCACGAAGGGCCGCGCCTCCCCAATCGGAGGTCGCGGCCCTTGCTCTTTTCCGGCCCCGAATCCCACCGGGGCCGGCGTCCTCACCGGACTTCAGTTGCCGAGCTTGATGTTCTTCAGCGCCGCGAGGCGGGGATCCACCTGCTTCGTGTCACACTCGCACTGGGCCTCGTTGAGGTTCGTTCCACACTGCGAGCACAGGCCCTTGCAGTCGTCCTTGCAGACCAGGTTCATCGGCAGGGCCAGCAGCAGCTGCTCGCGGACGATAGGGTCCAGGTCGATGGTCTTCCCATTGAAGACCTCCTGGTCCACGCCATCGATTTCGAACGAGCCGCCCGTCTCCCCCTGCTGGCGCTCCTTCTTCTCCATGGACTTCTCGTCTTCGTCCTTGAAGTCGTCGCCCCGGACCATCGACTCGGGCACCAGGTTCAGCGAGAAGACCACGGGCTGGGCCAGCTCCACGTCCTTGAGGCAGCGCTTGCAGGGACTGGTGACGTGCACGGTGAAGTTGCCGTTCAGCAGCACCCCGCCGCTCACCCTGCGCAGCGTGGCCTTGAGCTGGGATGCCTGCGTGGCCCGGAAGCCGGTGTCCAACCCGGACGTCGTCCCCTCCAGCGCGGTGCTCAGCAGCTCCGGCGAGATGGGCTCGTCCAGCTTCAGCCCCGCCTCATGAATTTGTTCAACCTTTACGAGCATTTACGCGACATCCAGGTAAAATTGGGCGGGCAACATAGAGGGCGGCCCCTCCACCGTCAACACGCCCGGGTTCAACAGCACCGCGAAGATGTCACTGCGCCGTCACCACCGGTGGGGTGGCCTTCGTGGATCCTCCAGACAACGCTTTGATAGGGTCGGTTTGATGCACAGGCACGAATTGCCGTTGCGCGTGGGGGCACTCTTCCTCGTCGTGGGCCTCCTGGCTCCACCGGGGCTTGCCCGTCCCCTCTTCCCCGCGCCCGCCCTCTCCCAGCTCGGGCCAGCAAGCCCAGAAATCACCCGCGCCCGCGAGCAAATTGACGACGGCGAGTTCGAAGAGGCCCGCCGCACGCTCCAGGCGGGCCTGGACGCCCCGGACGTCACCGACGACCAGTTGGTGGAGCTCTACCGCCTGCTCGGCCTCACCGCCCTGTACCTGGGCGACGAGGACCAGGCGCGCGAGGCCTACGAGAAGCTGCTCCAGGCCCGCCCCGACTACGAGCTGCCCCGCACCGCGCCTCCCAAGCTGCGCTCGCTCTACGCGCGAATCAAGGAGGACATCCGCAGCCGGCGCGTGAGGCCCGTGACGCTGGACGTGGACCCGATTCCGGACCCGCCCGGTGGCGAGCCCATCGTCGTGGAGGCCACCATCCAGGAGCTGGCGCTGGGTGCCCGCGCGCGGCTGTTCTACCGGCGCGCCGGAGACCAGGCCTACAACTCCGTGGACTTCGCGAAGGACCGTGGCGAGAAGGAGCGCTTCCGCGCCGTCGTCCCCGCCTACGACGTGCCCGTGGAGCCGGAGCCCTACGAGGTGGAGTACTACTTCGAGGTGGTGGACGCCGCGCAGCGCCGGCTCGCCGGCCGGGGCGACTCGTTCCAGCCGCTGCTCTTCCAGGTGGCACCGCAGCGCTCGACGGCGGCCGCCGCCGAGGTCTCCGAGGGACGCCCCTGGTACAAGAGCGCCTGGCTCTGGGTGGCCGTGGGCGCGGTGGCCATTGGTGGCACCGCCGGCGTGGTGGCCCTCTCCTCCTCCGAGGACCGCGGCCGCGTCCCCATCACCATCCGCGTGGACCCCGCCCAGCCATGAGCCTCCGCATCCTGAAGTTCCTGCCGCTCGCCGCCGTCCTCTGCGCGTGCGGCCCCGATGACTCCGCGACGGTGGGCCGCTTCGGCCTGGACGTGACGATGTCCCGCGCCGTGGCCAGCGAGGTCCATGCGCTCCAGGTGAGCGTGCTGAAGGACGGCTCGCGGCGCAGCTGCACCGAGCTGCAGCGCACCTGCCTCAACACCCAGGTCAAGCGAGAGGACCTGGTGGTGCTGGAGGACGTGCGCGGCAACGAGGGTCGCGCGCTGCGCTTCACCGTGGACCTGGCCGCGATGCAGAACGGCGTCGGCCAGGCCCTGGAGGTGGACGTGCCCGTGGGCCGCGACTACGCGCTCGTCATCGAGGCCATCGCCGTGGGCTCGCCGTCGCGCTTCCTCGGCAGCTCCTGCAACTACCTCAAGGTCGTCAACTCCGGCGACAACGTGCCGGTGGTCGCCGCGCCGCTCGTGCTGACCGAGCAGTCCTGCGACCCCTCCATCTCCCCCTGAGCGAGCCGGCGCCCGCGTCCTCGCGGGTGCCCATGACACCCACGCTCGCGGCCCCTTTCCGCTACACCTTCTTTCGCCGAGCCACCCGAGGACACCCCAGAGGACCTTATGACGCGCATCCTGATCATCGAGGACGAGCAGGACCTCGCCGGGCTCGTCGAATACAACCTCCGGGCAGCGGGCTTCGAGACGGAGTCGGCGAACACCGGCGCCGGAGGCCTGGCCCGCGCCCGGGCGAATCCCCCCGACCTGCTGCTCTTGGACATGATGCTGCCGGACATCGCGGGCGGCGAAGTGCTGCGCATGCTCAAGCAGGACCCGGAGCTGCGAAAGACGTCCGTCATCATCGTCAGCGCCAAGGGCCAGGAGTCGGACCGCGTGCAGGGCCTGGAGCTGGGTGCGGACGACTACGTGGTGAAGCCCTTCTCCGTGCGGGAGCTGCTCCTGCGCGTCAAGGCGGTGCTGCGCCGGGGCGACGCCGACGAGGGGCCCGCGCAGGTGCTCGCCGCCGGGGACATCCTCCTGGACACGTCCCGCCACCAGGTGCGCGTGAAGGACGTGGAGGTGGTCCTCACCGCGCTGGAGTTCCGCCTGCTGCGCACGCTCTTGGAGCGCAGCGACAGGGTGCAGACGCGCGAGGTCCTCCTCTCCGACGTCTGGGGCATCCAGGCGGAGATCCACACCCGCACGGTGGACACGCACATCAAGCGCCTCAGGGAGAAGCTGGGCCCCGCGGGCGACATCATCGAGACGGTGCGCGGCGTCGGCTACAAGCTCAGTCCTCCCTAGGCGTTCGGCCTCATGCCCCTGCGCTACACGCTCCTGCCGCTGCTCCTGCCGGCCACTCTTGTCGGGCTGCTCGTGGCCATGCTGGGCACGCCGGGCGCCGCGGTGCCCGTGGCGCTCATCACCCTGGCGGGCTCCCTCATGGCGCTGGGCCTGAGCCGCGGCGCGCTGCAGCGGCAGTTGGACCGGCTGGCGCGCAGCACGCGCGGCCGCGCCGAGGGCAGCGGTGGCTCGGCGCCGGACCCGGACCGGCTGGAGGAGGTGGCGAGCCTGGAGGGCGCCATCGACACGCTGCACACCCGCCTGTCCGCGCGAAACACGGAGCTGAACCAGGAGTCCCGCACCCTCTCCGCCGTGCTGGACAGCATGGCCGAGGGCATCTGGGTGACGGACGCGGAGGGCACCGTGGTCCGCCACAACGACGCGCTCCGGAACATCCTCCAGACGGGCGCCCCCATCGTCGGGCAGCGCCCCCTGGCCGTCCTGCGCGATGACCAGCTCCACGACGCCGTCATGCGCGGCTGCCTGGAGGGGGCCTCCACCCACCTGGAGCTGGAGTTGGAAGGCCTGTTCCCCCGCACCCTGTCCGTGCGCGTGACGCCGCTGGGGCGCGACTTGCCGGGCAGCGCCGCCGTCTTCCACGACGTCACCGAGCTGCGCCGGCTGGAGAAGGTGCGCCAGGACTTCGTCGCCAACGTCTCCCACGAGCTGCGCACGCCGATTACCGCCATCCGCGGCTACGCGGAGACGCTCCAGGGCGGGGCGCTCGGCGACGCGCAGGTGGCGCCACGCATGGTGGAAATCATCCACCGCCAGTCCGAGCGCCTGTCCGAGCTGGTGGAGGACCTGCTGGAGCTGTCGCGCCTGGAGTCGCAGCAGGTGAGCCTGAACCTCACCGACGTCCCCCTGGCGGAGGCCGCCGCCCGCGCCGCCGACACCGTGCGCCCCAAGGCCGAGGGCAAGGGCCAGGTGGTTTCACTCCACGTCCCAGCGGGGCTGGTGGCGGTGGGAGACCCACGCGCGGTGGAGCAGGTGCTGCTCAACCTCCTGGACAACGCGGTGAAGTACACGCCGGCGGGGGGCCGGGTGGACGTGGACGGGGCGTGTGAGGACGGGCGGTGCGTGGTGCGGGTGCGGGACACCGGGGTGGGGATTGAGCCGCGCCACCTGTCGCGCATCTTCGAGCGCTTCTACCGGGTGGACAAGGGCCGGAGCCGGGACATGGGAGGCACCGGGTTGGGTCTTTCCATCGTCAAGCACCTGCTCCAGGCCATGGACGGCGAGGTCAAGGTCGAGAGCCAACCGAACGAGGGCAGCACCTTCACCATTTTTCTGCCCCAGGCGGCTCCCGCTCGGTCTGCGACGGGGTAGGATGGCACGACCATGCGGGTCGCCATCCTCGCGGACATTCACGGCAACCTCCCCGCCTGCGAGGCCGTCCTGGAGGACATCGCGCGCTCCGTGGCGCCCGACTTCATCGTCGCCGCGGGCGACCTCGCGCTGCGCGGAGCGCACCCTCGCGAGACGGTGGACCTGCTCTTCGACCGCTGCGACTCGGTGCTGATGGGCAACACCGACTGCTACCTCGCCGGGAACTACCTGGGCGGTGCGTACCGCGAGAGAGACCACTGGAAGACGGAGCTCTTGCGCTGGACGAGAGACCAGCTCGGCGACGCGCACCTGCGCCAGCTGGGCGCCCTGCCCTTCTCCGTGCGCTACACGCCGCGCAAGGGACAGGACCTCTTCGTCTGCCACGCCAACCCGCGCAACCTCGAGGAGTCGCTGGACCCCACGCTGGATGACGTCGCGGTGCGCCGCTACTTCGCGCACCTGGACGCGGCGGCGTGCGCCTTCGGCCACCTGCACTTCCCCTACCGCCGCCGGGTGGGCCGCATGCTCATCGCCGACGTGGCCAGCGCGGGCATTCCGCGCGACGGAGATTTGCGCCCCGCCTACGGCGTCTTCACGTACACGCCCAAGGGCTGGCGCGTGCAGATTCGCCGGGTGCGCTACCCGGTGCGCAAGGCCACCCAGGCCCTCACCGCGCGCCGTGTCCCCGGTGGCCCGCTGCTCATCCACAAGCTGGTGGAGGCGCGCTACCGCCACCACAACGCGCTGATGGAAGCCGCGCGCCGCCACTCCGGCCTGCCGCCTCCGGGCCCCGTGCTGCGGCCTCCACCGGGCGCCCCCATCCGCAACGCGGCGGTGCCCATGGAAGGCCGTGCGCCTCCGGACATGGACCCCGCCTCGCTGCCCACGGACATGGACGGCACCGTGACGGATGCGACTCCGCTGCCCCTGGATGTGTTGAACGACCTGGACGGCTGAGGTTTGTCGCCAGGACGTTGCTTGCCCGGACGGGTGGAGGGTGGTTGAGGCAGGCCACCATGTCCGCTCGCGAACTGCCGCTGCTGCTCGTCCGCCACGCCAAGGCCGAGGACACCCACGTCCTGGGTGACGAAGCCCGCGCCCTCACCCCGGAGGGCCGCGCCCTCTTCCGTCAGCACGCGCGCAAGCTGGCCCGCCTCACCCCGCTGCGGGGAATCGTCACCAGTCCGCTGGTCCGCGCCGTCCAGACGGCGGAGCTGCTCGCCGAGGCCCTGGGCCTGTCGCGCGTGGAGGTGCACCCCGCGCTGGTGCCGCGCAGGAGCGGCGCCCGGCGCATCCTCGAGCTGGCGCGGGAGCTGGGGCCGGGCTTCGCGCTGGTGGGCCACAACCCCTCCCTGGAGCAGGCGCTCGCGCTCGCGCTGGGCGACGACACGCAGGCGCCGGAGAAGCTGCGCAAGGGCACCGCCGTGGCGCTCCAGTCCACGGGGGATGACGCGGGCTTCCAGTTCGTCTGGTGGGCCGCGCCGGGCCGCGCGCTCAAGCGCTACGACACGCACGAGTGAGCAGGGCTCAGCCCTCCGCCGCGCCCACGAGGAAGGACACCAGGAGCAGCGTCAGCACCACGGTGGTGATGGCCACGTAGAGCCGGTCCTTCTGCTGCCGGAAGATGAGCAGCGACAGCGCCACGCGCATCACCGGCACGGCCATCATCACCAACAGCCCCGCCATGACGAAGGACTGACCGCGCGCGGCCATGGCGCCCGCCACCACGTCCGCCAGCCCGTGCGGCACGGGGTGCGGCGCGGTGAGGCGCTCCAGCGCCTCGGATGAGACCAGGTAGTCGGGGTGGCGGAAGAACGTCACCGTCGTGCCCAGCGTCACCAGCGACAGGCTGATGAGGACGCCGTAGCGCAGCAGGTCGCTGATGAGCAGCTCCGGCACCAGGGGCACCGCCTCCGGCCCCGGGGGCACCATGACGCTGGCGGGCTGCGGGGGACGAGGCTCGGACGACGGCGCTTCGCTCATGACGTCCACCCCTTGCGCAGCATCTCGAGGGCCACCCATAGCAACAAGCAGACGAAGAGCGCGCGCAGCCACGACGCATTCACCTTCGCCATCAGGTGCCGCGAGCCCAGCCACGCGCCCAGCGTGACGCCCACGCACACGGGGCCGGCGATGAACGGGTCGATGTGGCCTCGCGCGAAGTAGACGCCCGCGCTGGCCGCCGCCGTCACGCCAATCATGAAGTTGCTGGTGGCCGTGGAGACCTTCAGCGGCAGCCGCATCGTCAAATCCATGGCGGGCACCTTCAGCGCGCCCGAGCCGATGCCCAGCATGCCGCTCACCGTGCCCGCCACGTACATCAACCCCAGCCCCGCCAGCGGCCGGGTGACGCGGTAGCCCACCTCGCGCCCCGTGGACTCGTCCCAGTAGCTGCCATGCAGCCCCAGCCGGTCCGCCAGCGCGTCCTCGGGCACCGGAGCGACCTGCGTCGAATTCATCCGCCGCAGCATCACCAGCGCCGAGCAGGCCATGACGGCGCCGAAGACCAGGTACACCCCGCGCCCGCCCACCCGGCCCGACAGGAAGGCCCCGGTGAGCGCGCCCGCCGTCGTCGCCAGCTCCAGGAACATGGCCACGCGCAAATTCGCCATGCGCTCGCGCACGTACGCCGCCGCGGCGCCGCTCGACGTGGCGATGACGGAGACGATGGAGGCACCCACCGCGTAGTGGATGTCCACCTTCAATAGCAGGGTGAGCACCGGGATGAGGATGAGCCCGCCGCCAATGCCCAGCAGCGAGCCCAGCAGTCCCGCGCCGACGGAGAAGCCCAGGACGACGAACGTGAAGAGGAAGGGGGTCATGCGGCGCCAGGCCGCATCCTTCCTCTCCAGCGCCGGATTTCCAATCAGGAGTCACGGCCGCGTGCGGGCCGTGCCCCTTGCCTGCCTGCTACGACAGTCCGCCGCTCAGTGTCCGCTGGCCGCCACGGAGTGGATCCGGGCGACACCCTCGCCGGGCCCCGCCTGGTTCGCCGCCCGGCCCTCGTCGGGGTGGTAGAGCGGGTCGCCGCCGAGCTCGCGCAAGAGCGCCTCTCCCACCAGCTCCGTCATGGGGATGAAGCGGCCGTGGGCCGGACGCCACACGTGCACCTGGGCGCTGGCGATGTCGAACCACCACCCGTGCAGCCGCAGCTTGCCCGCCGCCACGCGCTCCTTCACCAGCGGGTAGCTGGACACGTGCTCCAGTTGCTGCAGCACGTTGAGCTGCGACAGCTTGTCGTACTCGGGCAGTCCCTCGCCCACCGTCGTCCCCGCCTTGAGCGTCGCCAGGGACTGCTTGCCGTGCGAAAGCCACGCGGAGAGGTTGGGGGCACCGGCCACCTCGCCGCCCCCCAGCACCGCCTTCATCGCGCCGCAGCTCGAGTGGCCGCAGATGACCAGGTCCTCCACCTCCAGGTTGGCGATGGAGAACTCCAGCGCCGCGGCCTCGGACTGGTCCCCCATGGAGACGCCGTGCTTGTCCGACGGCGGCACCAGGTTGCCCACGTTGCGGACCACGAAGAGGTCGCCGGGGTCCGTGGACACCATGAGGTTGGGCACCAGGCGGCTGTCGGAGCAGGAGATGAAGAGACAATCGGGCGACTGCCCGTTGGCCAGTCGCGCGAACACGTCTCGGTAGGCGGGCCGGCTCTTGAGCTGGAAGTCCAGCAGACCACGGATGAGCTTCTTCATCGGGCACCTTCAGAGGCAAGAGTGTTGGTGGAGACCTGCGAACCGACTTCGGAACTGGAGGACTTGGACGTCCCACTGCGGACCCAGACCTCTTCGAGCGACTCCATGACGACCGAGCCACCCGTCTTGCGATGCGTGTCACTCCAGCTTTCGATGGCCTCGAAGCCCGAGTGGTCCAGCGTCTCCACGGACAGGTCCACCTTCACCCTGGAGCCCGCGGGAACCTGCGCCAGCGCCATGGACAGCCGCGGCACGCCGACGAAGGTGAGCGAGCCCGTCACGCGCACGAGGTACTCCCCATGCGTCTCCTTGACGTCCACCTTCACGCTGCCCAGCCGCCACAACAACCGGAGGATGGCCACCATCAATCCCAGGCCAATGCCCGCCAGCAGGTTGATGCCGACGACGCCCGCCACCGTCACCGCGTAGACGAGCACCTCGCCGCGCTTCTGCAGCTCGCGGATGTGGTGCAGGTTCACCAGCTTGGTGCCCACGACGACGAGCAGACCCGCCAGCACCGTCAGCGGCACCAGGCCCGCCACCGAACCGAGCGTGGTGACGAAGACCAGCAGCAAGACGCCGTGGATGATGGCGGACCAGCGCGACTTCGCGCCCGCCGAGATGTTCGCCGCGCTGCGGACGATGACGCCGGTAATCGGCAGACCGCCCACCAGCCCGGACACCGTGTTCGCCACGCCCTGCGCGAACAGCTCCTTGTCCAGGTTGGCCCGCGGCCCCGTGTGCATCTTGTCCGTGGCCACCGCCGACAGGAGCGACTCCGCGCTCGCCACCAGCGCCAGCGACAGCACCGCCGCGATGAACGCTCCCCAGTTGCCGGTGGGAATCGTCGGAAGCTGCATGTTGCTGAACACGTTGTCCGGCAGCACCACGCGCGCCACGTCCGCGCCCCAGAACACCGACGCCGCCGTCGCGCCCACCACCGCCACCAGCGGCGCCGGCACGAGCTTCAGCTTGCCCTTGGCCAGGAACGGCCACACCACCATCAACCCGATGGTGACCAGGCCCAGCACCGCGGCCGGGCCATGCAGGCCGATGATCTGCTCCGGCAACTCCTTGATGTTCTGGAAGGCGCTCGACTGGGGACTGCCACCCAGGACGATGTGCACCTGCCCCAGCACGATGAGGATGCCGATACCCGCCAGCATCCCGTGAATCACGGCGGGCGAGATGGCCAGCGCCGCGCGGGCCACCTTGAGCCCGCCGAAAATCATCTGCAGCACGCCCGCCACGGCCACCGCCGCGCACGTCATCGCCAGACCCATGGTCTGGATGAACCCGAACACCATCACCGCCAGGCCGGCCGCGGGCCCACTCACTTGAAGTGGCGCGCCACCCAAGAGGCCCACCACCACGCCACCCACCACGCCGGCGATGAGGCCCGACACGATGGGCGCACCCGAAGCCAGCGCGATGCCCATGCACAAGGGCAGCGCCACCAGGAAAACCACGAGGGAAGCGGGCAGGTCAGCGGCCAGGTTCTTCCAGGCCGAGCCAGCGTTCCCATCACTCGTCGTCATGCCACACACCTCCACGAGAAGACGCCACCCACGGTGGCGCACGCTGAGTCTCGCGGTGCGTCATGGCAATGACCGTGCCATGACCCAAGTGCATGAATTTACTGAGAGTTACGGCGCCCGGGAGCGGCCTGCCAATGAAAGGAACTTCAAGTGGCCGCGCGGGACTTCAAGAAACTTGAGCAAGGAACTTGAAGCCCCTGCCTGGCGCGTCGTCAGGGCCCGCCCGACGCCTCAGGACTCGTCGAGCTTGCGCAGGAACGTGGGGTAGGAGAGGCCCAGGGCCTTGGCCGCCTCCATCCGCCGGCCGTCCAGCCGTCCGAGGACATGCTTCACGTACAGGCGCTCCACCTCGTCCAGCGTGCGAGGGGCACCCGACACCACGAAGGCGTCCGGGTCCGTGGCGGACGGCCCCAGGGGACCTCTCGGCTCCAGGGCCTGCAGCTCCAGCGCGGGTCCGGGCTCGAGCACCAGCGCGCGCTCCAGCACGTTGCGCAGCTCGCGCACGTTGCCCGGAAACGGGTAGCGCGCCAGGCGCGCCTTCGCGGCGTCGGAGAAGTCCACGGGCCTGCGCCCCAGCTCCGCGCACAGCTCCACCAGGAGCGACTCCGCCAGCGGCAGCACGTCCTCGCGGCGCTGGCGCAGCGGCGGAATCTCCACGCGGAAGACGCTCAGGCGGAAGTACAGGTCCTCGCGGAAGCGGCCCTCCGCCACCTCGCGCGTGAGGTCGCGGTTGGTGGCCGTGACGACGCGGGCGTTGCTCGTCAGCTCCGTCGTCCCGCCCAGCCGGCGGAAGGCACCCTGGTCCAGGAAGGTGAGCAGCTTGGCCTGGAGGCTGAGCGGCAATTCGCCAATCTCGTCGAGGAAGAGGATGCCGCCGTCGGCCACCTCCACCAGCCCGCGCCGGGCCGCGCGCGCGTCGGTGAAGGCGCCCCGCTCGTGGCCGAACAGCTCGCTCTCCACCAGCGCGGAGGGCAGCGCGGCGCAGTTGACGTGGACGAAGGGGCCCTGGTTGCCCTGCACGTTGTGCAGGTGGCGCGCGAGCACCTCCTTGCCCGCGCCCGTCTCGCCCGTAATCAGCACCGGGCTGCGGGGCGCGGTGGCGATGCGCTCAATCATCTGCAGCGCGGCCACCATCGCCGGCGCGCGCGGCCGCAACAGCCGACGCCGCCCGCCCAGCTCGCTCTCCGCCTGACGCAGCCGCTCGTGGAGCTGGAGGTCCGCGGCGGCGCGGCGCGCGCGCAGGACCAGGTCGTCGAGCTCCACCGGCTTGGACAGGTAGTCGCGCGCGCCCTGCTTGATGGCGTCCACGGCGCTGGCGATATCGCCGTGCGCCGTCACCATCATCACCGCGGTGTCGGGGAACTGCGCGCGCAGCTCCGGCAGCAGGTGGATGCCGTCTCCATCCGGCAGGCGGCGGTCCAACACGACGACTTCGGGGGCCTGCCGGGCGAGCGCCGCGCGAGCGTCATGGAGCGAGTGCGCCAGCGTCACCCGGAAGCCCTCGTGACGCAGCACGGTGGCGGCCAGCGAGGCGAAAGTGCGGTCGTCGTCCACCAACAGCAGATGGATGCTCATGTGGTGCGCTCCAGCGGCAGCCGCAGCGTGAAGAGGCTGCCCTGTGGACGGCGGGTATAGGTCAGGCTTCCACCATGCGCCTCCACGGACGTGCGCGCCATGGGCAACCCCAGGCCCACGCCTTTCGCGCGTCCGGTGGCGAAAGGCTCCCACAGCCGGGGCTCCAGCCGGGGGTCCACGCCTCCCGCGTTGTCCTCCACCACCAGCAGCGCCTCCTCGCCGTCCCGCGACAGGTTCACCGCCACCCAGGGCGCGGGCCTCAGGCCCGTGTCCTTCGCGACCGCGCCCGCCTCCACCGCGTTGCGCACCAGGTTGTCGATGGCCGAGACGAGGAGCGCCGCGTCACCCTGGACGGCCAGGTTCTCCTCCAGCGACGTGCGCAGCTCCACCTCCTCCGACTCCGGCAGCATGCGCACCGCCTGGAGCGCCTCCTCCACCAGCAGGTGCAGCTCGCAGCTGCGCCGCATCGCGGCACGAGGGGCGCCGAACGAGAGCAGCGAGCGCGCCAGGTGCCCCAGCCGCTCCACCTGGGAGCGCAGGCCCCGCACCGGCAGCTCGCTGCCCGCGGGCGTCGTTCGCAGCACGGACAGGGCGGCCTGGATGCCGTTGAGCGCGTTCTTCACCTCGTGGGCGATGAGCGCCGCGGCGGTGCCCAGCGCGGCCATCGTCTCCTGCCGGCGCAGCCGCTCCTCCGCGGCCAGCAGCGAGCGGTAGGAATGCCGCAGCAGGACGAGGAACAGGCCCAGCGTGCAGGTGAGCAGCGCGATGTGGAAGGCGAGCTGGCGCAGGAAGCGCGAGCGCAGCCCGGACGTGGCGGACTCCTCGTCCTCCAGCACCACGAGGAGCAGCTCGCTGCGGCCCACCCACGCCGCCGCGCCCATCAGCCGGTTTCCCTCCAGCACCAGCGGCCCCGGCGCCCGCGCCAATGAGCGCAGCGCCCCGGAGAAGTCCTCCTGGTGGGAGAAGGGCGACGACGGCAGGAGCAGCCGGCCGCGCGCATCCATCAGGAACAGCGCCGTCTCCTCCGTGGAGCGCGTGGGCAGCGCCTCCGTGCGCACCTCGCCGAGCAGCACGCCCTTGAGCTGGCCCTCCTTCATCATCGGCACCGCGACGACCAGCGGCCCGCCCTCGCCCTCCAGGAGGTCGATGGTCGGCGCCTTGCGCTCCACCATCCGCTGGAACCACGGGCGCCGGGTGATGGGGGACGCCCCCAGCGACATGCCGGGCGGGTCGCTCCACACGCGCTCGCCTCGCGGACCGAGCAGGGCCACGCCCTCCGAGAAGAGGGACGAGTGGTAGAAGGCACTGTCGAGCAGCGCCTGCTCCGCGGGGGACGCCCCGTCCTCCGGGAGGAGCGTGGGGTGTCCCGCCACGCGCGCCAGCTCCGCCTCCAGCAGCAGCAGGTGGACGCCCAGGGCATCGGCCTGGACTCGCGCCTGGTTGGACAGGTGCCCCAAGAGCTCCTCGCGCGCGTTGCCCACGTCCTCCAGGTAGCCGAGCACGGGGCTCGTCAGCGCCACGACGCCCACCAGCCCCAGGCCGAGCAGCGCCGAGCGGCCACCGCGCCGCTGCGTCTGCGCCAGCTCGCCCGGCGTGGGGGTCAGCGTGGGCACCGGCAGGGTGCGCAGCGGTGGGGACGAAGGCGGCGAGGAGTGCGGGTCAGGCGGAGTCATGGGGGGCTCACCCCGCCGTTGTGGCACAGCCCCAAGGCGGGTGGGAACCAGAACACGCGGCGGCGCCGGGTTCCTCCGCGCTCAGGGCCCCCTCCCCTTCCCCCGGACGCGGGCCCTACTCGATTTCGTCCTGGAGCCCCGTGCGCAGCGCGGACGGCGTCAGCGTCACGGGCTCCCCGCCCCCGCGCATCCGGTCCAACACCTGCCGCGCCCGGTCCACCTTCACCTCGCCCTCCTGGACGAGCAGCGCGGCGATGGCCTCCACCCACTCGGGCGGCGCGCCGACGCTGGACGCCACTGTGCGCGCGTGCAGCGACATGTGGCCGCGCTGGATGCCCACCGAGCCCAGCGCGCGAATCGCCGCCAGGTTCTGCGCGAGCCCCACCGACGCGAAGATGCACGCCAGCTCCTGCACGGAGGGCTGCCCCAGCACCTTGAACGCGGCCTGGACGCCCGGGTGCGCCAGCAGCGAGCCCCCCACCGTGCCCAGCGCCAGCGGCAGCTGGATTTCACCCAGGAGGTGGCCCGCCTCCCGGCGCCACACCGACAGCGGGCCATACCGCCCCCCGCGAGCCGCATAGGCGTGCGCGCCCGCCTCGATGGCGCGCCAGTCCTGCCCCGTGGCGAGCGCCACCGCGTCGATGCCGTTCATGATGCCCTTGTTGTGCGTCGCGGCGCGGTACGGGTCCGCCAGCGCGAAGCGGCTCGCCTGGACGACGCCCTCGGCGATCTCCCCGCCACTCAGCCCGAAGTCCGCCAGCGCCCGCTCCGGAATCGAGCAGCGCGCGCGGGCCAGCCTCCGGTCCGACAGGCTGGAGAGGATGCGCAGGTAGACCTTGCCCCCGGTGAGCTGCTCGATGCGGGGCGCCAGCCCCTCCATCATCGTGTTCACCAGGTTGGCGCCCATGGCCTCCTGCGTGTCGACGTGCACGTGCACCACCAGCAGCGGCTCCATGCCGGGCCCCTCTGGTGGCGGCAGCAGCCGGACCTCCACGTCCTTGGCACCGCCGCCTCGACGCTCCATGTTCGGGTGCAGGCCGTTGGCCAGCGCCAGCAGCTCCGTGCGCGCTTCCAGGATGCGCGCCATGGCGAAGCTCGGCGGCCCGAAGCGGGTGAGCTGAATCTGACCAATCATCATCGACGGGTCCGCGTCCGCGATGAAACCTCCCGCCGCGCCCACCAGCTTCGAGGCGAAGGAGGCCGCCGCGATGACGGACGGCTCCTCCACCACCATGGGCACCGCGTACTCCCGCCCGTTGACCTTCAGATGCAGCCCCAGCCCCAGCGGCAGACTGAAGAGCCCCACCGCGTTCTCCGCCATCGACAGGGCCGACTCCATGGTCAGCCCCCTGGCTCCGGTGAGCCCCTCCAACGCCTCCGTATCGAGCCCCAGTCCCGATTCCAGACGCTCGCGACGCTCCTCCAACGACAAATGATGAAAGCCGGAAAATACCGACTGATTTGACTCATTGCCACGAGCACCCTGGGTATCCACCAGCTCCTCAGCCATCAATCACCTCACATCGACACAATCCCTCTCAAATGAGTCACTGACAACCCATGAGCAATATGACACATCCTCATCCCCCCATGACTGCTGTTACCCCCTGAACACTTGAGGGGAACCGGGGTCCTGCAGCCCACAGTGGATTGGTACCCAGGAACAACACGCGTCGTCCCCTGGTACCTGGCGCGTCACCCGCCCGAATCCCTCCCTTTCCAGACATCGAAACAACCCGACTCCCCGACAAAACACCAGACAAGCCCGCACCCCGAGCCCGCACCACCGCGGCACGTCTGGCTTTCACGAATGTCTCAGCGACGTCTCGCCCGCAGGGACATCTGGCCTGACGCCCCCGCACGCGTCATCGCGTGTGGACTCATCGCCGGAGTGGGCTGTCACCTTCTGTCGGGACTTCGCGCGGGGTGCACGCGCCCGCCAGCCTGTCCGCCCTGGGCCTTCCTCACACAATCGTTGCAAACGCGTCACGTGCATGGAAACCGAGACGCGCAGACTCCGGCCCGCCATGGCCCACGTCCTCATCGTCGACGACGAACCCGACCTCGCCCACCTCATCGACTTCAACCTGCGCGACGCGGGCTTCTCCACCCAGCTCGCGGCGACGGGTGAAACGGCGCTCGTCGCCGCTCGCGAGCGCCCACCGGAGCTGGTCCTGTTGGACCTGATGCTCCCCGACATGTCCGGCATCGATGTCTGCCGGCAGCTTCGCGCGGGAGCCCAGTCCCGCGAAATCCTCATCGTCATGCTCACCGCCAAGGGCGAAGAGGCGGACCGCGTCCGAGGCTTCGAGGTCGGCGCGGACGACTATGTCGTCAAACCCTTCAGCGTCCGGGAGCTGGTGCTGCGCCTCAAGGCCATCCTCCGTCGCGGGGCCACGCCCCAGTCCCCCCAGGCCGCGCCCCTGGCCCTGGGCGCCCTCAAGCTGGACCTGTCCGCGCACCGCTTCTACGTCGAGGACAAGGAGGTCCCCCTCACCGCGCTGGAGTTCCGCCTGCTGGGACACCTCATGACGCGCACGGGCCGCGTCCAGACGCGCGAGCAGCTCCTGGAGGAGGTCTGGGGGCTGTCCTCCTCGCTGGAGACGCGCACCATCGACACCCACGTCATGCGCCTGCGCGACAAGCTGGGCCCCGCGCGCAACCTGCTGGAGACGGTGCGCGGCGTCGGCTACCGCATCGTCGACCCGGCCCACTGACTTCGTGACACCGATGTCACACAACGGTCCTGAAACGGCCACGCTCGTTACCTAGAAGCCAGTTTCGTGACCCTCCCGAAACCCTCCCCGATGCGTCAACTCGTCACCGCGGTCCTCACCCTCTCCTTGAGCCCGGCCCTCGCCCGGGCCCAGGAGCCCACCGCGCCCCCCGAGCCGCCCGCCGCCCAGGCCCCCACGTCCGAGGACGGCGCGAGCACGCAGGTGCCCCCCGCCGACGCCGCGCCCGCCGACGCGGACCTGGTCGAGCGCATGACGAACGCCGAGGGCAAGGTCGCCGCCCTGGAGGAGCAGAACACGGAGACGAAGAACGACCTCATCTCCCTCAAGAAGCTGAAGATCTCCGGCTACGTCCAGGCGCGCTACCAGTACCAGGAGAGCCTGGACGACACCGGCACGGGCGGCTTCAGCCGCTTCGCCATCCGCCGGGGCCGCATCAAGACGACCTACACCACGGACTGGTCGCAGTTGCTGCTGCAGATCGACGCGGTGCCCACCTCCCCGTTCGTCACCGTGCGCGACGCCGAGGCCACCCTCTTCATCCCCGGCACCCACCAGCAAGCCGGCCTCACCCTGGGCCAGATGAAGTGGCCCTTCGGCTACGAAGCCGTGCAGTCCTCCTCGGACCGCGAGATTCCCGAGCGCACCCGCGTCGTGCGCGCCTTCCTGCCCGATGAGCGCGACCGCGGCGTCAAGTTCGCCGGCACCTTCCTCGAGGGGAAGGTCAACGTCAGCGCCGGCCTCTTCGACGGCGACGGCATCTTCAACCAGGGCTTCATCGGCTCGGACAACGACAAGGAGAAGGACGTCATCGGCCGCGCGGGCTTCGACCTGGGCTGGCTGTCCGGAGGCGTCTCCGGCTGGTACGGCCACACCATCACCAAGGCCCCCTCGGACACCTTCCGCAGGGCGTACACGAGAGACCGCGTGGCGCTGGACGCGCAGCTCTACCTGGATGTCCTCCCCCTGGGCGCCACGGCCATCAAGGGCGAGTACATCACCGGCACGTCGTACTGGAAGAGCTCCGGAGACGTGAAGGTGGAGCAGCCCGGCGTGCCCGCCAGCGGCTGGTACGGCCTGGTGGTCCAGAACGTGGGCCTGTCGAACGCGGTGGCCGTCCGCTACGACTTCTTCGACCCGGAGAATGGACGCAAGAACAGCGCGTCTGACGGACGTCCCGCGAGCACCAACTCGGTGGGCACCCTGGCCGTCGCCGTCCTCCACTACGTCGGGGAGAACCTCAAGGTCACCGCCGCGTACGAGATGCCCATGACGGCCCATCCCGGCGATGCCCAGGACCCGCACGACAACCTCTTCACGATTCAGATGCAGGCCCGCTACTAGGCCCTACCTTCGTTCCAACACCACCACTTCGCAGGAGCTGGATCCGCCATGAAGGCAATTTTCGGTTCACTGGTCATCGGGTTGCTGCTCGCTCTCCCGCTCTCCGCCCATGCGGGCAACGTCACCGTGAAGGGCTCGGACACGATGGTCATCCTCGGGCAGCGATGGGCCGAGGAGTTCATGAAGAAGACCCCCGCCACCAAGGTGCAGGTCACCGGTGGCGGCTCCGGCGTGGGCCTGGCGGCGCTCCAGAACGGCACCACGGAGATCGCCATGTCCAGCCGTGAAATCAAGGACGCGGAGAAGCAGAAGCTGCGCGCCCGCTACAACACCATCGGCGTGGAAATCCCCGTGGCCAAGGACGGCGTCACCTTCTACGTCAACGAGGCCAACCCCGTGACGGCGCTCACCGTGGAGCAGCTCAAGGGCGTCTACGTGGGGGACATCACCAACTGGAAGCAGCTCGGCGGGCCCGACGCGCCCATCATCATCTACTCCCGTGAGAACTCCTCCGGCACCTACGTCTTCGTCAAGGACCACGTCCTGGACGGCGACGACTACGCGGCCTCCGCCCAGACGCTGCCCGGCACCGCCGCGGTGGTGAACGCCGTCGCCAAGGAGAAGAACAGCATCGGCTATGGCGGCTCCGCGTACGCCAAGGGCATCAAGGAGCTGAAGATAAAGAAGGGCAACGAGGACATCGCCCCCACGGCGGAGAACATCAAGACGGGCAAGTACCCCTTGTCACGTGACTTGTACTTCTACCTGCGCAACAAGCCCTCCGGGGATGCCAAGACGTTCATCGACTTCGCGCTGTCCCCCGAAGGACAGGCCGTCGTCACGAAGGTCGGCTACTTCCCGGTGAAGTGAAGTCTCCCGTCACACGAATGTCACGAGAGGACCCGAGCCACTATGGATAGACAGGCCATCATGGAGCAGGGTCTCACTCAGCCGCTCGTCGCACCGTTGCTGTCCCCGGCCGCGCGGCGGCGTCAGCTCCGGGAGAAGGTCATCGCGGGGTTCATCACCCTGATGGCCTTCACCGGCATCGCGGCGCTCATCCTCATCATCATCTTCGTGGCGAAGGAGGCCCTCGCGCTCTTCACGGAGCCGGAGGCCCGCCACGAGGCCAGCCTCTCCAAGATGTTCCTGGCCCAGGACGTGGCACCGGGCAGGCCGCCCTTCCGCTGGCAGCCGGTGTCGAAGGTCCCCAAGGTCAGCATGATTCCGCTGTTCGTCGGCACGCTGAAGACGACGGCGGTCTCCATGCTGGTGGCCGTGCCCCTGGGCGTCTTCGGCGCGCTGTTCGCCGCGGAGTTCGCGCCCCGCCGCCTGCGCGAGTTGCTCAAGCCCGTCATTGAACTGCTCGCGGGCATCCCCTCCGTCGTCCTGGGCTTCTTCGCCCTCATGGTGATGTCCACGGTGGTGAAGGAGGCCCTCGGCTTCGACCGGCCGCTCAACGCCATGCTGGCGGGCCTGGGACTGGCGCTCGCCATCGTCCCCGTCATCTTCACCGTGTCGGAAGACGCGCTCACCTCGGTGCCACGCAGCTACCGCGAGGCCTCCCTGGCCCTGGGCGCCACGCCCTGGGAGACCGCGTGGAAGGTGGTCCTCCCCGCGGCCGCGCCCGGCATCCTCGCCGCGTGTGTGCTCGGGTTCGGCCGCGCCATCGGCGAGACGATGATCGTCCTCATGGCCTCCGGCAACGCGGACGTCATCTCCTGGAGCCTGGGGGACTCGGCGCGCTCCCTGTCGGCGACCATCGCCGCGGAGATGGGCGAGGTGGTGGTGGGCAGTCCCCACTACTCGCTCCTGTTCTTCATCGGCGTGCAGCTCTTCATCTTCACCTTCGTGCTCAACCTCATCGCGTCCACATGGACCCGGCGGGTCGTCCGCAAGCTGACGGGAGGTGCCTCGTGACGCCCAACACCCGCCGCGCCGTGGGCCTCGCGCTCACGTCGCTCACCGGCCTGGCCGCCTTCATCATCATCGCGATGCTGGGCATCATCCTCTTCAACGTCGTGGAGAACGGAGCTGGCGGCGTCACCTGGACGTTCCTCTCCAAGCCGCCCGAGGACGGGATGATGGGGGGCGGCATCTTCCCCGCCATCTTCGGCACCGCCGCCCTCACCCTGCTGATGACAGTCGCGGTGATGCCGGTGGGCGTGCTGACGGCGGTGTACCTCCACGAGTACGCGCCGCCGAACTCGCTCTCCGCCCGCTTCGTCCGCGTGGCCGTGGTGAACCTGGCGGGCGTGCCCTCCATCGTCTTCGGCCTGTTCGGCCTGGGCTTCTTCATCCTCTTCGTCGGCCAGGGCATGGACCGGGCGCTGGGCCACGAGGAGATGTACTGGGCGCAGCCGGGCATCCTCTGGGCCTCGCTGACGCTGGCGGTACTGACGCTGCCCGTCGTCATCGTCTCCACCGAGGAGGCGCTGCGCGCGGTGCCCATGGACCACCGCACCGCGAGCCTGGCGCTGGGGGCCACCCAGTCCCAGACGCTGGGGCGGGTGGTGCTGCCGGGCGCGCTGCCGGGCATCCTCACCGGCGCGGTGCTGGCCATCTCCCGGGGCGCGGGCGAAGTGGCGCCCATCCTCTTCACCGGCGCGGCCTACTTCCTGCCGGACCTGCCCACCCACCTCAACTCCCAGTTCATGCACCTGGGCTACCACACGTACGTGATGGCCACCCAGTCACCGGACGTGGAGGCCACGCGCCCGCTGCTCTACTCGACGGTGCTGGTGCTGCTG
Source organism: Myxococcus qinghaiensis (assembly GCF_024198215.1). Lineage (GTDB taxonomy): Bacteria > Myxococcota > Myxococcia > Myxococcales > Myxococcaceae > Myxococcus > Myxococcus qinghaiensis. The sequence goes on along the minus strand of NZ_JAKCFA010000031.1, from coordinate 12,961 downwards.
CTGCTGACGTTCGCCCTCAACCTGGTCGCGGTCATCATCCGGACCCGCACGCGCCGCAAGGCCGCGGGCTCCCACTGACCCCACGGTACACGCCCTCCATGTCCCTCAATCCCAACGCCCCGCGCCCGAAGATGGAGGCGCGCGAGCTGACCCTGCGCTACGGCACGAAGGCGGCCATCCAGAAGGTCTCCCTGGCCATCCTGGACCGGCGCGTCACCGCCCTCATCGGCCCCTCCGGCTGCGGCAAGTCCACCTTCCTGCGCGCGCTCAACCGGATGAACGACTTGATTCCGGGCGCCAACCACACGGGCACCATCCTCCTGGACGACATGGACATCCACGACCGCAGCGTGGACGTGGTGGACCTGCGCCGCCGCGTGGGCATGGTCTTCCAGAAGTCCAACCCGTTCCCCAAGAGCATCTTCGAGAACGTCGCCTACGGCCTGCGCGTGGGCGGCATGAAGGACAAGTCAGCGCTGGAGCAGCGGGTGGAGAAGTCCCTGCGCGGCTCCGCCCTCTGGGACGAGGTGAAGGACCGGCTGCACGAGAGCGCCCTGGGCCTGTCCGGCGGCCAGCAGCAGCGCCTGTGTATCGCCCGGGCGATGGCGGTGGAGCCCCAGGTGCTGCTGATGGATGAGCCCGCCAGCGCGCTGGACCCCATCGCCACGGCGAAAATCGAGGAGCTCATCCACGAGCTGAAGGCGACGTACACCATCGCCATCGTCACCCACAACATGCAGCAGGCCGCGCGGGTGAGCGACAGGACGGCTTTCTTCTACATGGGTGAGCTGGTGGAATGCGGCGCCACGGAACAGATTTTCACCAACCCGCGTGAGAAGCGCACCGAGGACTACGTCACCGGGAAGTTCGGGTGAGCGAAGCGAAGGGAGTGGCGGCGATGGCGTTGACTCACACGGACAAGGCGTTCGAGCAGGACCTGAGGGACTTGCGCGAGAAGCTGCTCGCGATGGGCGCCAAGGTGGAGGGCCTCATCGCCCAGAGCATGCGGGCGCTCACGGACCGCGACAGCGCGCTGGCGGAGAAGGTCGTCGCCGCGGACAAGGACGTCAACCGGCTGGAGGTCGAAATCGACGAGCTGTGTCGCCGCATCCTCGCGCTGCGCCAGCCCGCCGCCAGTGACTTGCGCCTCATCACCACGGCGCTGAAGATCGTCACCGACCTGGAGCGCATCGGCGACTTGACGGTCAACATCGCCGAGCGCTCCATCGACCTCAACCAGGCGCCCCCGCTGGCGCCCTACGTGGACACGCCCCGGCTGGCGGAGCTGGCCCAGCGCCAGGTGAAGCGCTCCCTGGATGCGTTCGTCTCCGGCGACGTGACGAAGGCCGAGGAGGTGCTCCAGGGCGATGACCTGCTGGATGCGCTCTTCCTGAAGATCTTCAACGAGCTGCTCGCGTACATGATGGAGGACTCGAAGAACATCCGCCGGGCCACCGCGCTGATGTTCATCGCCAAGCACCTGGAGCGCATTGGCGACCACGCGATGAACGTGGCGGAGATGGTCGTCTACATGGTGCGGGGCAAGGACATCCGCCACCCGCGCAGCCGCAACCTGGGCGACTAGCCAGCCGGCTTCACTGCGCTGTCACGTCGAATTGGCCCCGGCGCCGCGAGCGCTCCGCGGGCCTGACGCGCGAGGCCCCTAGCGTGGAACCCAGGTCGCGCGATGACCGCGCGCCTCCCCCTGGGACTGCCCGCGCATGTCGCTCGCTTCCGCCCTCCTGCTCTTCGCCGCCTGCTTCGGCCTCACCGCGCTCGTCGTCCAGTACGTGCTCGTGCTCCGCCACCGCCGGCAGCGTCCCGCGGCCCTGCCTCCGGGCGCGGCGTGGCCGGGCATCTCCATCCTCAAGCCCCTGTGCGGCGCGGATGACGACCTGGAGACCAACCTCAAGCACTTCGCCCACCTGGACTACCCCGGCGCGTACGAGGTGGTGCTGGGAGTGAAGGACACGCGTGACGCGGCCCATGCGGTGGCGGTGGAGGCGGTGCGCCGCTGGCCCGGCGTCATGCGGCTGGCGCTGCAGGAGGGCGCCCCGGGGCTGAATCCGAAAGTGAACCAGCTCATCACCCTGGCGGACCGGGCCCGGTTCGACCTCTTCGTCATCAGCGACAGCAACACGCGCGTGGGCCCCGGATACCTGGAGGAGATCGCCGCCAGCTTCGCGGACCCCACGGTGGGCTGCGTGACGCACCCGGTGGCGGGCATCGGTGAGAAAAGCTTCGGTTCGCTGCTGGACAACCTCTACCTGACGTCCAGCGCGGCGGCGGGGATGATTGGCGCCAAGCGCTGCGCGGACCAGGACATCGTCGTGGGCAAGTCCATGGCGCTGCGCCGCGAGGACGTGCAGGCGCTGGGCGGCTTCTACTCGGTGCGGGACGTGCTCGCGGAGGACTACGTCATCGGCCAGTGGGTGACGCGCAAGCTGGGTCGGCGCGTCGTCGTCGCGTGCGCGCCTGTCTACAACGTGTCCCTGGGCAAGAGCGTGCGCGCCTTCTTCCAGCGCTACCTGCGCTGGAGCGTCATCCACCGGACGGCCGTCACGCCGCCCACCTATCTCGCGCAGGCCCTGCTCAACCCGGTGCCGCTGGCCCTCCTGGGCGTGCTCGCCAGCCCCACCCCGGAGGCGGTGAGTGTGGCGATGGGGGTGATCATCGGCAAGGTGCTGGTGGACCTGGCGGTGTTTCGCGCGCTGCGACCGCAGTCGGTGTCGTGGCGCGCCGCGCCAGCGGTGCTCGCCAAGGACGTGTTGCTCTTCGCCGCGTGGTGGCACGGCGCGTTCTTCCGCACGGTGGACTGGCGTGGCACGCGCCTGCGCGTGGGCCCCGGCACCCGGCTGTTGCCTCCGCGCGCGGCGGTGTCCGCGGTGAACAACACCCTCCCCCCACGGGACGAGTGGGTCGCCGGGTGATGCACATCTGTTTCCTCGCGCTCGCGGCGGTTTCACCGCACGGACGTGAAGCCGCCGCGAGGGATGCCTACCTTGCTTCGCATGCCCCTCCGGACGTTGGCGCACCTTTCAGATCTCCATCTGGACCTGAGCCCCGAGAGTGATGCCTCCGCGCAAGCGCTGCTCTGCGCCGTCCAGGCCAGCCGCGCGGACCACGTGGTGGTGACGGGGGACCTGACACACCAGGGCTCGCGCGAGGAGTACCGTCGGTTCGTCGACATCTTCGCGCCGCTGTTGGACACCGGACGGCTCACCTTCATCCCCGGCAACCACGACCGCCCCGGCGAGGACGTGGGAGGCACGTGGATGGACGGCCTCAAGGTCCGCACGGTGGAGCGCCCCGGCGTGTACTTCGTGTGCGTGGACTCCACGGGCGAGCACAACCGCAACTACTTCGCGAGCCACGGTGAGCTGTCGCTCGAAACCGTGGAGCAGGTGGAGGCCGCGCTCGACGCCGCGCCGCGCGACGCGCTGGTGGCGGTGCTGGTGCATCACCATGTGCTGCCGCTGCCCGAGGAGAGCTTCCCGGAGCGCCTGGCCACGCGCATGGGCTGGCCCCACGCCTCCGAGCTGTCCCTGGGCGCGGAGCTGGTGACGCGCGTGCAGGGGCGGTGTGACCTGGTGCTGCACGGCCACCGTCACCAGCCTGGCGAGACAGTGCTGGACACGGCGCACGGGCGCCCCTTGCGCGTCTTCAACGCGGGCAGCTCCACGGACCTGGGGCGCTTCCGGCTGCTCCAACACTCGGACGGTCGCCTGGTCGGTGAGCCCCAGTGGTGTCAGTCGACGGAGCCCGAGCGGCCTCGGACGGCGGGACACAACGTCCGCCCCGCCCTGCAGTACCTGGTGACTCAGCTGGGCATGGCCCTGTTCTGAGCCCGCCCCCCTGCTCTCCAGGCAGGGGCCATTTCTCCCGAGGAAGCGAATGTCGAGGGTGCGCAGGGAGGTTCTCCCCGTGTCGGGGAGGATGCTTGGCGCGACTGGACACGGATGAAGAAAGCGCGAGACGGGTGCTCGTCGTCGATGACGATGCGGACTGGAGGGAGTTCCTTCGGCTGAGCCTGGAAGATCTGGGCTATGAAGCCACCGAGGCGGCGGATGGCCAGGAGGCCCTGGCGAGCCTCCGGCGCGGAGAGCGCTACGAGGTCATGCTGCTGGACCTCAACATGCCGGGCATGAGCGGGCTGGAGGTGGTGGCGAAACTGCCCCGCGGTCCCCTGCCCCGCGTCGTATTCCTCACGTCGGCGGCGGCCCAGGACGTGGGCGACGCCCTGCTGTCCGGCCCCCACTACTACCTGCCCAAGGGCGCCAGCCAGGATCAACTGTCTCTCCTCTTGCAGTCACTTGGTGAGTGAGCGGCCGGGCATCCGGGGTTACGGTAGAGGGCTCCTGACAGGAGGGCCGTCATCGTTTCGGAGCTGCTCATCATCTTGTTGCTCGTCCTGGCCAATGGCGTGTTCGCCGGGGCGGAGCTCGCGGTCATCTCCCTGCGCCGCACGCGGCTGAAGGAGCTGGTGGAGCAAGGCAGCGGCTCCGCGAAGGCAGTGGAGGCGCTGCGCAAGGACCCGGAGCGCTTCCTCGCGACGGTGCAGATTGGAATCACGGTGATCGGCGCCACGGCGGCGGCCTTCGGCGGCGCGAGCATCGCGAACCGACTGGCGCCGCTCCTGGCGAGCTTCGGCTTGCCAGCGGAGACGGCGGACGAAGTCGCGCTGGCGGGCGTCGTCATCATCGTGTCGTACCTCTCATTGGTGCTGGGCGAGCTGGTGCCCAAGTCCCTCGCGCTGCGGGCCGGGGAGCGCTACGCGCTGCTCATCGGCCGTCCGCTGAATGGGCTGTCGTGGCTGATGCGGCCGGTGGTGTGGTTCCTCACCGCCAGCTCCAACGTGGTGCTGCGGCTGTTCGGCGACAGGACGAACTTCAGCGAGAGCCGCCTGTCGGCGGAGGAGCTGCAGTCGTTGGTGGAGGAGGCCACGAAGCAGGGCTCGTTGGACCCTCGCGCGGGGGAAATCGCCTCGCGGGCGTTCGAGATGGGGGACCTGACGGTGGGCGAGCTGATGGTGACGCGCGAGAGCATCGTCGCGCTGCGCCGCCACGCGAACGCGGAGGAGATTCGTCAGACGCTGCTGGAGCACGGGCACTCGCGGATGCCGGTGTTCGAGGGGACGCTGGACAACATCGTCGGCTACGTCATCGCCAAGGACCTGCTCGGCGTGGCCTGGGAGGGCCACCTCATCGTCCTGGAGGACGTGGTGCGGCCGCCCTTCTTCCTCGTGGAGACGATGCGGGCCATGGACGCGCTGAAGGAGCTTCAGCGACGACGCATGCAGCTGGCCATCATCGTGGACGAGCGCGGCGGCGTGGTGGGCCTGGTGACGGTGGAGGACATGGTCGAGGAGCTGGTGGGCGACATCCTCAGCGAGTCGGAGCTGCCCGAGGAGCTGGTGTTGCGCGAGAGCCCCGTGGCGGCGGTGGTGCAGGGCAGCGCCGCCATCCGGGACATCAACCGCGAGCTGGGCCTGGATTTGGACGAGGACGAGGACTACTCCACCGTGGCGGGGCTGAGCATCGCGCTGGCGGGCGGCGCGATTCCGGAGCCCGGCACCAAGCTCACGACGAAGGACGGGCTGGAGCTGGAGGTCCTGGAGGCCACGCCCCGGCGTGTGCGCTCGGTGCGCATCCACCTGCCGGCGCCCAAGCTCGAGGAGACCTGAGCCGCCGGCGGCGGAAACCTCAGGACTCCTTGGGCCGGGAGCGACCGGACGACGCACCTCGCGCGGGAGGTCGCTTCGAGGCGCGCGGGTCCGGGCCCTTCTTTCCCAGCCGTCGCGCCGCGACATCCTGATGCGCGAGCCGACGCAGCGCGATGAGCACGGGCTCGTGGACCGCCGTTCCCAGCACGGCGTACTCAACGGCGGCCGTGGCCTCCCGGGGGATGCTGTCGACGTCGAACTCGGCGATGGCGCGGATGTGCGGCCCGTAGACCGCCAGGCGCGCGTCATCCAGAGGAATGCCCGCGGACTCGGCCGCGGCGAGCGCCTGCTCCAGCTGGGCGACCGCGACGAACCCGGGGTCATAGACCTGGCCCAGCTTCTCCAGCACCGCGCGCGCCCGGGGGTGGTCCTGGGTGGACTTGGGCGTCACGTCGGGCGGCAGCGCGGCAATCGCCCGGCCCAGCGTCGCGAAGAGGTCGTCCTCCGGGCGGTCGATGAGCGCGAGCACCTCCCGCGCCTTCTGCACGCTGAGGCCCACCGTCTCCGTGAGCGCGCGAATCACCGCGATGCGCCGCACATGGGCCTCGCCGTACTCGGCCCGCGTCGCCGACGTCGCCTCGCCCGCCGGCAGGAGCCCCTCCCGCAGGTAGAACTTGAGCGTCGCGAGCGGAACGCCCGTCCGCTCCACGAGTTCAGAGATGCGCATGCACGGCCCCTTGCATTGGATACCCAAGGTATCTACCATTGGATACCATGAGTATCCAACCCCACACCCTCATCCTCTTCGGCGTCCTGCTGCTGTCACTCATCACCGTGGAATCGGGCGGATGGTTCCTGACGCGTGTTGGACGGGGGAGTATCCCCGCGAACGCGCTGCAGAAGAACTTCTTCCGCGCGGGCCATGCACATGCGGCCGTGTTGCTGCTGCTCAGCCTCGTCATCCTGGTGGTGCTCGACGCGGCCCGGATGCCGCTCGGCTTCGACCTGGTCGCGCGCTTCGGAGTGCCGGTGGCCGCGCTGCTCATGCCCGCGGGCTTCTTCCTCTCCGTGCTGGGCAAGGACCCTCAGCGGCCCAACCGGCTCCTCGCCCTGCTGTGGGTGGGAGCGGCGAGCCTCACGCTCGGCCTGTTCACGGCCGGCGTGGGACTCATCCTCGCGGGAATCAACGCGACCTGAAGTCTCTCTGGCCCGCACCGACATGAGCCACTGGCGCCATCAATCACTCTCTTGATGGCTGTCCGCCAACAGCGCGCTGACACTCGTGGACCTGACGCGCACCTCGCTTTTCAAGAAAGGGCGAGGACGAGCAGGCATGCAAATCGCCTCGAACGCGTCATGCGCTACCCAGAGGCCACGAGGACCCTTGTCTCAGTCAATGACCCATCTAAACAGACACGAGCTCTTGGATTAATCTGGAATCCGCCTCGATGAGAGGCCTTGACCGGAGCCAGACATGACACGTGCATTGGGAGTTCCCGCGCTCGCGGCGCTGCTGTTGTTGGGAGGTTGTGACGGTGTGAATCCCGAGGAGACCCCGCAGCCGGTGGGCGAATTGGGCATCCACGAAGGAGCGGTGGGTGAGCTGGACTTGAGCGTCGAGGACCTGGTGGCGTCCTGCCAGACCACGGCGTTGACGCTGTCCGCCTCCATCAAGAACAACTGGACGTCGGGCATTGGAGGCTCCACGGCGGCTGTCTATGCGGGAGGCACCGGGGCGGGCGGAACACGTCTGGGCACCATCAGCGTGCCCTTCCTGGTGGGGGGTGAGAGCTTCCCCTTCCAGCTCTCGTTCACGGTGCCCGAGGGTACCCAGCGGGTGGTGGTGGTCGCGGACGATGACGGAGTCTTTGAAGAGGGCGATGAGACCAACAACGTCGCCGCGTTCGACTTCCCGATTCCCTGCGCGACGAACCAGGGTCCGGTGGCCCTCTGCAAGAACGTCACGGTGGCGGCGGACGCGACCTGCAAGGGCGTGGCTTCGGTGGACAACGGCTCTCACGACCCGGATGGCTTCCCGGGGCCATTCAGCGTGACACAGCTTCCTTCGGGGCCGTTCTCGCTGGGGACGACGCCGGTTCAGCTGGACGTCACGGACGGCGCGAGCACGAACAGCTGCGCGGCGACGGTGACCGTCGTGGACACCACGGCGCCGGTACTCGGAGCCAGCCGCGGGCTCGTGCTGACGCCCTCGGCGGGCTCGGACTACGTGCTGGTGTCCCTGGCGGACTGCGCGCTGCCCGCGACGGACAACTGCGGTGGGGAGCTGTCGCTGGCGCAGACGGGCACGCTGGTGCGCGTCAGCTCCGACGAGTCGAACGACGCGCTGTCCCTGCTGCGGCTGTTGGCGTGTGATGACGTCAAGCTGTCGCAGGACGGCAAGTCCGCGCTGGTCCGCGCGGAGGCGGCGCTGCTGGGCAACGGGCGCGTCTACACGTTCACCTACGGGGTGCAGGACGCGGCGGGCAACCAGGCCACGGGCACCTGTCAGGTCCGCGTCCCGGCGCTGTTGGGCAATCCGGCGGTGGACTCGGGCGTGACGTACTGCCAGGGCGCGGGCTGCCCGGCGGGGACGACGGGGCGCGGGCTGCTCTGCTCGCTGCTGCCGCTGCCGTAGTCCGCACGCCGTGAGGGCTCGCCCGGGGAGGATTCCGGGCGGGCCTGTTCGGCCCTGTCGTGATAGTCTCGGCGCACTCCATGGACGAATCCCCCTCCGCGCTGACGTGGCTCGCAGTGGGCCTTTTCCTGTGTGTCTGGCTCTACATGATGGTCCTCGGAGTGAAGCGTCACTTCTTCGCACCAAGGAGCGTACCGAAGGGCGTGCATGAGTTCATCAAGGTGCTCCGCTGCCCCAAGTGCGACGGCAAGTACAACAGCAATGTGGTGACCGTCACTCACACCACGCTCCCCTCCCCCGGGAAGAAGAACCGCTCCAACCCGACGTCCACCCACTTCGAAGCCACGTGCGACTCTTGTGGAGAGGTGACCCAGTTCCCCGTGGATGGACAGCAGTTCCCGGTGACCAGCCTGCGCCCTCCACGACCCGGATGAGTTCACACCTGGGTGGCGGCGGGTTGGACTTCGCGAAGGCTTGGCGACTCGCCTCAGCGTCCAAGCAGGAGATTGCACAGCTCCTGCTTGTCTGCACCTGACCGGTTCGGATGATACGCGCACGAGCGCGTCACCACGGGTCCCCAGCAGAGGCATCGGCCGCACGTTGCGAAACCGTCAGCCACGGGAATCGGGTACGCAGATCCTCAATCACAGCATCCGAATGAGCATGGGCTCGCGCGTCGGCATCGAAGAATAACGGGTCGAGCTCAAAGACGACGCGCGAGCCGTGCAATGAGGAGTTCAGCAAGTCCATCATGGGAGAGATGATGCCCCCTCGTGAGTACATTGCCTCTCGCCGCGTCTCACCGTTCGAAGTCTGTAGGAGAACTCGGGACGACAGGGCATTGAGGATGATTCCTTGCGAACCCAGCAGGCCCCACAAGGGAGCCGCCCCAACGAAGAGGGTCGTCATGTGCAGGTCGATGACGCTGAGGGAAGCCCCTCGATGGCTGACCAGTTGAAACGGAGCGTCCTCCCACGGGCAGGACAATTCAAATACGGGCCCAGGCCATATCCGAAGCTCCACCGGAATCCTCTCGGGTCCATCTCTCGTCGAGGCCACGGCTTCGACCGTCAGTTTGAGCAATGAAGCAGCCTGTGCGGGCCGGTCTTCCCCACCCACATACATCCCCGGTCGAGCCCGAATGGCTTCGTGTCCCCACAGCTTATTGATGTGCATGCTTGTCACGGGTGTTCTCTCCTACCACGGACCCGATACCCTTCACCGAATCACAGCCGGAGGAACTCGTTTCGTGGACCGGAGCTGAACGTCAGGCCTCTGCATGGGACGAGCGGTGCCTGACGTTCCAAGCCCCGACGGCACGGAGGTCCCTTTCGGTGGCGAAGGTGCCCCCAGAGCACCCTCTGCGTGCCAGGAACCGCTTCACGGCTTCGCCCCCTGACGCAGGTCCCGGTTTCCGCAGTCGGCCAGGTGGAACGTGCCCTGGCGGCTCATTCGGGAGACGACTCGCGCGCCTACGTGGGTAGCGAAATCCGAGGGCCCGCCGTCCTTCCGCTGTACCGAGAGGCGGGTGGTGTACGCCGTCACCAGTCCGGGCCTGTCCCGCCTGTCCACCAGTTCCTCGAGGAGCTCCCGCTGGCGCGGCCCCAACTCCTCGCCCAGCGGCCCACTGACATCGTCCACCACCAGGACGCGCACCTGGACAGCGCGCGGGAGAAGCAGCATGTCCTCCGCCTTGGGGTCGCGCATGAGCGTCAACTGCGACCAGCGCACGAAGAGCCCGGCGGACGCATCCCACTCGAGCAGCCGCTGACCGGTGCGCGTCTCGTGGTGCACCGCATATCTGAAGAGGTGGCACGCCCCGGCTGTCTTCCCCACCCCGGTGCCGCCCGACAGCAACAGCGTGCGCAGCCCCTCCTGCAGGACGTGCCTCGCGGCGCGCAGCGCAGCCGTCTCCAGCACCTTGTCCCCGGTGAGGGCTTCCACGGCTTCCGGAGGGGCATGGCACAGCTTCAGGTGTAGCGGCCACGCGTCGGCCTGGGCGGCCTCGTGCCGGGCCTTCTCCGTCGCCTTGGCCTGCCGCGACTCCACCTCCCGTTGCTTCCAGCCGGCCTCGAGCTGGGCCAGCCCCGCTGCTGGCCGCTCACGAGCCTGGGACATGCCCTTTCGCATCAGGTCCGCCAGCCTCTGGGGACCTTGCCGGTGGGGCTCGGCTGGCGGCTCATTCTCTTCGTCTTGACTCATGGGCTGACCACCCCTCCTTCCTGGTCATCATCCGCGTCGAGAGGACCAGGATTCGCGAAGTGGGCCGATGTGCCTCGGCTGGCATCCTGAGCCTCGTCCCGGATGAAGTCTACCGGCGGGTGCTTTCCAACAAGGATTCTGGAACTTCCTTTCTGGCCAGCTTGTCAGGGCCCGCAGCTCGGTCGTCTTCCGCTCGCACACCTTCCACGGGAGGTCTGCAATGAAGAACTTGAAGCTGTGGCTGTTGGCCTGTGCCGCCACTCTCGCGATGGCGTGCGGAGGCGTGCCGGCAGGAGTGGCCGGCGAGAGCGCGGAGCTGGCCGCGTCCTCGGACGAACTCTCAAGCTGCACTGCCCTTTGTGGGACAGGTTCAGTCAGTTGTCCCGCGTCCGCGACAACCTGCTCTGCCACGAACAACCAGGGCGTGACGTGCGACGGCGTCTTCACGGCCTGCCCACCTCCGGCATGCGCGGCGGCGAGCTGCGATTTCGTGGAGACCACCACCTGCCTCGAGATCACGACAGTGCCATGCTGCTGGGGCCCCTCGTCGCCCGGTGAATGCATCTGCACGCGGGTGGGTCGATCTCCCCTCTGCTACTAGCCGACTGTCCAAGGTCTCCGTCGCGTAGAAGCTGGCCCTCCGATTCGACAGATCGAGCAGGAGGTGAAACAGCAACCGCGCACAGCAGGAACCTGCCCACCGTCAAGAGCGCCTCCCGTCCCATTTCGGATTCGGGAATGACGGAGGCAGGTGTCGCCTGACGGGTGCGCCGAGCCCCACAGGTACCCGTGGCCCCCGCGGTGGCGCTGACGGCGCGTCACTCGCGGGAGCCATTGCGCCGCCCCTGCTCTCTGGCGTGCACCTTCCCAGTCTCGCCAGGGCGTCTCACCCAGAGCACCCTTGGATCCGCCGATCCATGCGTAAACGGCGCTCTTTCCTCGAGGCCCGAGACTGCTCTAGATGCGAGCTGTCTTCACAACAAATCCGCCAGAGGAATACATGTCCATGCGGCCATCCGCCGTCTTGTTCGTCGCCATTGCCAGCCTGGCTGGATGTCGCAGCACGCCTTCGACGTGGCAGTCCAACGCTGTCCCGACCTCTGCCGCTGAGAAAACCTCGACCGCCACGGTCGACCCCGTGGTCACCGCCGCATCCGCGCTAGCTGACGCGGCCAAGGACCTGACGGGGAGGTGGACCTGTAGCGGCTCTGTCCATGGGCCCGGCGGTGCGAGCCCAAGCGAAGTCACCGTCGAATTCAGGCCAGACCTCGACAAGGCATGGCTGCGAACTGATTTCGCGGTGTCATCCGGCGAATACAAATACAAGTTCACATCGTACCGCACGTTCGACGCAGCGTCTCGCAAGTGGATGAATGTCATCATCGACAACCTGGGCGGATACTCTACCTCTTCGTCCACGGACGGCATCACCTGGGTCGGAGAGTCAAGCGGCCCCATGGGCAAGATGAGCATCAAGGACACGGAGCATGTCGTTTCGCCAGGCGAGATGAACATGCGTGGCGAGTACGCACAGGAGGGTCTGAACTGGAGCACTGGGTACACCTTGTCCTGCAAGCGGTGAGAGTCGAGCACCTCCAGCACGATGCCCCCAGGCTCCACCGGCGTGGCTGCCCCGCCGAGCAATCGGGAAGCATCTTCACAATCGCGCGGCGGGCTGGGCTTCCCCACCGGCCGGGTATCTGCTGTGTGTGCCCTATCTGGAGTGGATGAACTCGACGCCCAGGTGGGTCGACTCATCGTCCGCTGACGTCTCCCTCCACGCGCGCACTTGTCCTCTGCAGCGGCCGTCCAAGTCGGGCCCCCGTCTCCTCCGGATGCCACCGGCCACCAGCGAGCGCCGATTCCAGGCCCAGCCGAGCAGCGATTCCGGAGCAAGATGAGCAACCGTTCCGGGCAAGCGGAACCCTCACGAAAAGAGGAACTGCGCAGCTCCACCCACCCTGAGGCCGCGACCCAGGGCGATGAGCTGCTCGCCCACCGTGCCGTAGTCGTGGGCGGAGAGGACCGCGCCGGCGATCAGCACCATCCGAAGGCCGCCCGCATGCTCGCACCCTCCTGGGCATTCTGCGAGCAGGTACAGCGTGCGCGGCATGGCCGTATCCGGCACATCATGCTGTGCGATTGCCTTTTTTCGAGGCTTCAAAGGGAGCCCCTCCGCTCCGAGCGGATTGGACTGCCGAACCTGCGGCCTCGGATGCGCGAAGGCTCCCTCCCGCGTGACTGTCACCGGCAGTCCCTCGGGGCCAGAACGAATGGCACCAAGGTACTGATGCCATTCAGTCCAGGACATGTGCGCGCATGGGCTACGGGGCTGCCCTCTCTGCCAACGTGAGTGAGACAGTTCGTACCCAGCAGTTTAGTGTGCAGGGCGAGCCAGGCAGGGACGATGAATCCGGTGGTGAAAGAGGCTCGGGTTGAGGAGACCGAGGTGGTGGAGAAGG
>NZ_JAKCFA010000030.1 GCF_024198215.1 Myxococcus qinghaiensis | reverse complement strand
CCCCATGCCGACCACCATCTCATCGAGGTAGGCGCTCAGCGCCTCATCCAGCTTGCGCAGATGTGCGGGTGTCATCCCGACCGTAGATCATGACCGCTACCTGGATTCAAGTGACCGGGTAGTACTAATCCTGGCGCACGAAACGGATGCCGTACCAGTCGTTGCCGACGCGGGCGCGCGCGGAGAAGGCGCCTGTCTTCATCTGGTAGTCGTACGTGGCGTCACCGAACCCGATGTTCCAGTCGAAGGTCCAGCGGTTGGACTCTCCATAACACTGCGGCTTGCGGGCCTCGCCGATGGTCCACTTGAGACGATTCTGTTCGGCGAGCTGCATCACGCGCTTGGCGTACTCCTTGTAGCGCTGGCTGAACGTCGAATCGATCGAGTCGATCATGTTCTTGACGATGCTCTCATAGAGGTTCTGGTACGTGTTGCCGATGAGCGAGTTGAAGATGCTGTTGAGCCACTGCCCTATCTGGGCCGTCGTCACCCGGTAGCCCAGGGCGCTCGCGTTGACCTTGAGGTTCATCGTCTTCACGACCCAGTTGCCAATCTTGTAGTCCGCCAGGCCATCGAACTTCGGCTGGGCCAGGGTGTTGAACTGCTGCGGAGCCGGGAAGATGTAGTCCGTCCAGAGGTACATGTTGTCGATGGAAATCACCATCTCGTCGGCGTTCGAGGGGCCCCAGTAGGAGACGAACAGGAAGCGCTTCTTGCGCTGGAGCTTCGCCTTCACGCCAATGCGCTCGTAGATGATGCTGAGCGGCTGCCAGGTGTGCTGCGCCTTGAAGACGAAGCGCCGGTTGTTGGTGACACCCACGTTCTCCGAGCGCCGGAAGTTGGAGCCCACGGGGAAGGACGCATAGGAGAGGTTGGCGGGCGGAGTCGTGTTGCACGCAAGGGTGTCCTTGCAGAGGAACTCGCGCAGGCCGTTGTAGGCGGTGGGGCCCGTGCAACCCGCGGACAGCCAGGGCGCCCCCGGCTTCTGCGTCACGGGGACCTCCTGTACCGAGGCCGTGAACGGCCAGAACTTGCGGCAGTAGGTGAGCGGGTCGAGGTTCGCGCCCGAGGTGCAGTCGGTGTCGTGGGTCCAGGCTCCGGACGCCGTCGTGTGCAGGTTGACCTTGCCCCACCAGTACGCGATGCGGCCGTTCTCCCCGCCCTTGTTGCCCTTCTCCGTCAGGGAGTCAGCGCAGGAGGCCTTCGACTCCTGGACCTCGCTCTGCTCAGCCAGGGTGTCGGCCCCGGACGACTCGCCCTCCTGGGCCCGGAGCTTCTGGGTGAGGGTCTGCGCGCCGCCGCCCTCCTCGTCATTGCCCAACAGCTTCATGTCGGGCACGCCGTAGTCCCGGCCCACCGCGCGCGTGACGCCCGGCATGACCTGGTACCTGCCATTGCCCAGGGACGTCTCACCCGGCACCGAGGTGTAGTTCGGGTCGACGTTGATGGCGTATTTGTTCGCGTTGTACCAGCTCCGGTACGCCGCGAGCTGAGACAGCTCGACGGTGAAGACACCCAGGTTCGTGATGTGGCGCAGCGTGCTGCCCACGACGACCTGCAGCTCGGGGTCGACGAGCTTGCGGATGGAATCGTCGTCGGTGAGGTAGAGCTTGAGGTCGTTCAGGTACTCGGCCTCGGTGACGTCGACGATGGCATCACCCGCGGGGTCGCTGAACGAAGCGACCTTGAGCGCCGCGAACGCGCTGTTGAAGCCCACCGGCAGCATCTGCGCCTGCGTCAGCGGCGCGGTGACGGTGTACGCGAGGGTGCCGGTGCAGGCGACCGCCGCGTAGCACCCCAGGCGGACCTCGTACGTCCCGCTGGTGGCGACGGTGAAGTCGATGCGGCTGCCCCGGCCACCACAGGCATCGTCGCTGCTGGCGATCACCGCGTTGCCGCCGTTGAGGACGCTCAGGTAGGTGTCACCCGTGAAGGCGGACCCCACGAGGCCACACGTCCCAAGGCTGAAGGACTGCCCCTGCTCGAGCTGCAATGACAGGGTCGCGTGGTTCTGGGTCGCGCTGTTGGTGTTCGCGGTGTTGTAGGAGACGAAGCCGCTCGAGGTCGCCCCGGCGCCAATGGCGTCGTTGACGACATAGGCCGTCGTCCCGCTGCAAGAGTTGCCGGAGTAACAGCCCATCCGGACCTGGTACGTGCCCGTGGAGGGCGCGGTGAAGGTCGCGCGGCTGCCCGAGCTGCCGCAGGCGTCGTCGCTGTAGGCGACCTGGTTGTTGGCGCCATCATAGACGCGCAGGTAGGTGTCTCCCGAGGCCACCGAGCCCTCGACACCGCACGTACCGACGTCGAAGTCCTGGCCCGCCAGCAGGTAGACGGTGAAGGTGACGTAGTTCTGGCTGGCGCTGTTGGTATTGGCGGCGCTGTAGGCGTGCTTGCCGGTGATGGAGCCGGTGGAGGGAGCCTCCGCGGCATCGAACGCGCGCAGGAACCGGGTGAAGTCCGTCTCGGAGTTGAACTGGAGCGTCCCCGTCGGGAAGTTGCTGTTGACGACGAGCGTGGGGGCCACCCAGGGGACGGCCGGGCTGCCGCCGCTGGCCAGCGCCTCCGACTTCCTCTCCGCGAGGGGCGCCGGCTTCTCCCCTTCCAGGGCCTCGCCCCCCTCCCCGCCACACCCCACCCAGCCAAGGGCCGCTGCTGCCAAAAGCGCTCGGAATGCCTGATGTTTCATCGATGAACTCCTCACCTGACCACGGGACATGGATGTCACTGCGAGTGAACTCGTGTCTCACGGTTTTACAGCTTTTTCAAGCTAGTGCTGTCTGGCCAGATGGGGCGGGTATTACCCGCTCACATCCGAGGGAAGCGCACGGGTCTGAGGATGAGGGCCCGTGAGTCTTTCTCGTCGCGGAGCTCGAGTGTGTAGGTGCCTTGCAGTTCGCGTGAGCTCGCCTCTGTCTCCAGGACGAGCAATACCTCGGTGTCACCCTGCGTCAGGGGCTTCGACTGCCAGACCCGCAGCTCACGGGCGCGGCGACCCATGGCGTCCGTGAGCGTGGCTCGGCTCGCGGTCCAGGGTGAATGGCCACCGGCTGAAGTCAGCACGATTGCCACCGCGACGCGGGAGATGCTCCTGAATGCCTGCGCCTGGATGTCATGAGACAGAATGGACGGGGCCGTTGGGAGGTCCCGGCCGAGTGTGTCGCCGAGAAGGCCCTGTTCGTCGATGAGCCCCGCGGCGAGAAGCCCTGTCAGGCCTGTTGGACCCTTCTCCGCTCGAAGCCTCGCGTTCTCCTCACGCAGCCTCAAAAGCTCGCCTTGGAGCTGGGCGGTCTTGCTCGGTTCGTCGCGCACGCTCGGTGAAGCACTCACGATCTCCACCTGCGCATCGAAGTGCCCCGGCGTCACGACGAGGAGAAAGCTTGCTTCCCTGGGAGTGGAGCCGTCCTCGTAGCGCAGGGTCAGGCGAAGCCGCGTGCCTTCCTGGAGTTTGTCCGAGGGTAGAAGCACGAGGGTGTCTTCGGCCAGGACCACACGGTGAAAGCGCTCCCGCTCCTCCAACGTCACGGCGTCTCGTGCGAGAGGCGTGTCGAACAGGAGCACGGTGGTGCCCCCAGGACGAACGAAGATCTCGGCGGGTGCTGGAGCAGGTCGTGTCCCCAGTTCGATGCGACGAACCTCCGAGGACGGCGGCGACGTGTGAGATTGGGCCAGGGCGGGCCCGTTCCACATGCTCATGGCGACGAGGTACACGACGAGCGGCAGGATGGGGCGTGGACGACGCGCGCTAGTCCTTGTCACCGAGCTCCTGGAAGCGATCCACCACGCGCACGGAGAACTTGTTGAACACGACGCCATGCTCATCGTCGCTGCCTGCCTTGGTGGGAATGCCATACACCCCTCTTTGATTGGGGTCGATATACGACAGGCAGACGGGGTAGCTCTTGCCCTGGAATCGCGCCTCGACGACTCGGCCATAGACCCGGTTGGGGGTGACGTAGATGTTCGTGATGAGTTCCGTGCCTGGGCGGAGCACGCCGATCGACCGGTCCAGATGGGTCGAGATTCGAGACTCTCGGAGGGTGATGTCAGCGCCGACAAGCCCGGTAATGTCCCTCTCCCCGATGGAGGCGGCCCCTTGTTTATCCATCGGCATGTTGAGCCGCTCCATGGTCGCCAGTGCTCCGGGCGGGCAGTCCTCGGCGGGCGGTACTGGCTGGTGTTTCACCAGGGCCGGTGTGCTGGCGCAGGCGAGCCCGGTACAAGCCAGTGCCACCTTGGACAGACGGACCGGGGACGAGGAGCGCTGCTTCACGGGAGCGGGGGGCGACGCGGACAGGGCAGGGGCCTTCTTCACGGGAGTGGGGTCCTGGAGTGACGGCGCCACGGGGGCGACGGTCGCGGGGATGGGTTCCGCCGATGGCGAAACCGCGACTCCGCCACTGTGCGGCGACTCACGCGGGCTGGCCAGTTTATGACCAGTGGGGGTGGTCATTTCATGGGTGACCCGTGGAGTTGTCTGTCTCCATCCGACCATGAACCAGCTCCCGAGCACGCTCAAGGCCACCACCCCCACCAATGGCAACAGCAGGCGTCGATAGGGGTGGGCATGTATCCGTCGCGCCTGGCCCTCCAGCGTGGCGTATCTGGGCGAGGACCACGGCGCGGCCCGCGGTGGGGGACGCAGGGTGCCCAGCACCGTGGCCCACAGTTGTTGCAGCCGGGCCCGTGCCTTCGACGGCGGCTTGCGCAGGTGTGAAGCCCACTCCGGCCGGCGCACGCGGCGCAGGACTGGAGACGGCTCCCCGTCCACGGCGGCGAGCGGGGGCTCCGCCCAATCAAAGAGGGGTTCATCCCAGGGCTCGCCGGGTGCTCCTTCCAGGAGGGCGACCAGCGTCGACGCCAGCTCCGCGCCGCTCTGGAAGCGGTGCGCGGGGTCCTTGTCCAGCATCCGATGGACCAGCGCGTCGAGCGCGGGAGGCACGCGGGGGTTCACCAGGGAAGGCGCTGGCGGCTCCTGCGAGGTGATGGCCGCGCACAGCACGTCCGCCGGCCAGTCGGGGAGGAAGGGGTAGTGCCCCGTGGCCGCGCGGTACAGGCAGACCCCCAGGGCATAGAGGTCATCGGTGGCCAAGGAGGTGTAGCGGGCATCCGGGCGACGCCAGTGGCGCTGGTGGAAGCGGATGGCCTCCGGGCTGCGCAGGTAGAGCGTGCCCGGGGGCAGGGGGCCGGTGGTCAGCGTGGGCGCACCGGTGTACACGCCGGCGCCCAGGTCGATGAGCACCGGGTCTCCCTCCGGGGTCCTCAAGAGGATGTGCTCCGGCTTGAGGTCCCGATGCAGCACGTCCCCCGCGTGCAGCGTGTCCAGCGCCAGCGCCACGCGACGGAGGGTCTCCAGGAGCTGCCGGAAGGTGGGGTTGTGGTGGTCCGCCCAGACGTGGAGCGGCGGCCCGGGCACCCAGTCCATGACGAAGTAGAAGTACCCGGTGACGATGTCCGGCCAGCGGCCACACGCATGCACCGCCACCACGTTCGGGTGCACCGCCCGGTCCAACAGCAGGGTGAGCTCGCGCAGCGCGCGGCCCTCGGACGTGTCGCGGGCCAGCTTGAGGGCGAAGTAGCGCCCCGGCGCGTCGATGGGCTCCACGCGATAGACGACGCCATAGCCGCCCACGCCCAGCCGCTCGATGACGCGCCAGCCGCTGGAGATGACGAGGCCCGGAGGAAGGGCGTCCGGATTCATCGGTGGGGTCCGCGTGCTCATGGTCGTCAGAGGTCTCCTGGGAGTCCCTGAACCTAGCAGGTTGAGTGCCCGCCAAGTGACCTGCGATGGTGGGTCTCCGACAGGTGACGTCCCAGGCAGGGGCCCGAGGCTCCCGGGACACGTGTGCCCATGAGGCGGGGCCTGTCGCGCTGGGCGGGCCCGTTCAGCCCCGGCGGCCCAGACGCTGTCCGGAAGGCCCCAGCAGGGGCTGTCCGCCCGGCCGCTCCCCACCCGGGGAGGCGGTAAAAGCCGTGCGCCGGGCCGTGTCTAAGGGTATAGACAGGCCCTTCATGTGTCCCATGGTGAAGACCGAAGACCTCATCGACGCCCAGGGCGTGGCCGGCCTGCTGCAGCTGCGCCACTCCAACAGCGTCAGCACCTATCTGCGCCGCTACCCGGACATGCCCCGCCCCATCCTGGACCTGGGCACGGGCCGTCCCCGGTTGTGGTTGCGTCCCCAGGTGCTGCGCTGGCTGCGCGCCCGCAAGTCGGACACGGTCCACACCGGAGTTGAGTGATGACCACCGCCAGTCCCCGTACCCCTCCCGCCGTGCTGCCCGGACCCAATGACGTCTGCTGGTGTGGCAGCGGCACCAAGTACAAGAAGTGTCACCGTGGCGCCGACGCCGTCGAGGCCCGCAAGAAGGGCCCCGAGGTGGCGCGCCACGGCATCCGGCCGGGCATCATCAGCCCCCGCCGCGACGTGCCCCTGAACATCCCGCGTCCGGACTACGCCGCGTCTGGCCGCCCGCTGCGCCGGGGCGGGGACTCCGACATCAAGACGCCGGACGTCATCGCGCGCATGCGCCGCGCCTGCAAGGCCGCCGCGGAGGTGCTCCAGGAGGTGGCGGGCCACGTCCGCCCGGGCATCACCACCGACGAGCTGGATGCCATCACCCACGAGGCGTACATCCGCCGGGGTGGCTACCCGAGCACGCTCAACTACCACGGCTTCCCCAAGTCGCTGTGCACCTCCGTCAACGAGGTCATCTGCCACGGCATCCCCGACAGCCGCGCGCTCGAGGACGGGGACATCGTCAACCTGGACATCACCATCTTCCTGGATGGGGTGCACGGGGACTGCTCGGCCACGTACTTCGTGGGCACTCCGCAGCCGGAGAGCGAGCGGCTGGTGCGAATCACGCGCGAGTGCCTGGACATGGGCATCGCCGCCGTGAAGCCCGGCCGTCCCGTCAGCGACATCGGCCGCGCGATTGAAGAGCACGCCACGAAGAACGGCGTGAGCGTGGTGCGTGCCTACTGCGGCCACGGCATCGGCGAGACGTTCCACACGGCCCTCCAGATTCCGCACTACTACGAGCCGGAGGCCGACACCGTCATGCAGACGGGCATGATTTTCACCGTCGAGCCGATGATCAACCAGGGCGGCTGGGGCCACCGCACGTGGGATGACGGGTGGACCGCCGTCACCGCCGACGGCAGCCGCAGCGCGCAGTTCGAGCACACGCTGCTCGTCACCGAGCAGGGCGCCGAAATCCTCACGGTGCCCTGAGTCGTCTCATCGTCCCGAGGCCCCCTCGCGCTGCAGGGGGCCTCTTCGGGCGGCCACGGTGTTCCCGCGTCGCCCCGCGGTCCGAGCCCGCCGTGTGAAGGCAGACAGTCTCCGGCTCGCGGACTTCCCGACACGAGGGCTTCATCCCTGTCGCGGAGTCGACGCCACCGTCAGATGACCTCCCAGCCTCGTCGGGACGGTGCGCTATGACGTGCGCCCTGGCCGGGGCTCGACGTGTCTGGCTTTCGCGACGCGGAGCGCTCCGACGAGGGACTGTCCACGCGGTTGTGTCGCCGGAGGCGCGCCATGGCTCTCGATATCGCTGTCGACCCCCAGTCGCTCAAGAGCGTCCAGGATGTCATCCAGACGCTGGAGGGGACCTTCCAGGTGGACTTCATCCCGGGCGTCCTGAAGAAGCTGGAGGAGAAGCTGCTCGTGGAGCGCGCGGCGTTCCGAGCCAACGAGCTGACGCAGCGCTACGAGCTGGACCTCTACTTCGGACTGAAGGCCCCCGAGGTGGAGGACTCACGAGAGTCGTTCCTGAAGGTGGGGATGAGCATCACCATCCAGCCCGAGGTGGTCTCCAGGGGGCGCAGGCCCGCGCGGTATGACGGCACGTTGGAGGTCCCGCTCGCCGGCGAGGCCGTCACCCATGTGCCGTTCGCGCTCTATTTGAAGAGGAGCCTCCGGTAAGGCCCAGCTCAAGTCCGTCCTTCGACTCAAGGCCCGCGCGAGGAGGACTCACGGGGGACAGGACCGCTGGCCGTCTCTCGCGAGGCGGAAGCGCGCGGGCCTCAGGGCCTGCACCACGACGTGGCCTGTCTGCTCCAGGCTCAGGGTGGCGCCAGGCTCCAGGACGTAGTCCCTGGAGTCCTGCTCGAAGGTGAGCCAGAGCCGGCCCTCGGTGCAGGTGAGCGACAGGCCCTCGCTCCCTTGCAGGCGACGGCTCCAGAGCGCTCCCTGGAACAGGCCGATGCAGCCAGCCTCCGCCTCCGGGTGGGCTCCCGGCTTCAGGTGATTCCACAGCATGCTCCACCAGTCCCGCCCCGACAGAGCGAACGTCGACTCCATGGCTCCATGACCTCCTCGCGAGAGGCAACATGCGCCCTGCCACGGGAACAGAACAGATGCAGCCGATTGTCATTGTGACCAGTACAGTCCCGGAATGGGAAACTGTACCGGTCCGGCATGAGGGCAGGTGTATCTGGGCAGCGGGCGGCGGGGCCGCTACCGATACGGGTCGCGGGACGGCATCTCGACGGAGGTGGCATGGGCGCGCTGGCACACAAGGCGAAGTTGTACGAGCAGGTGGCCGAGCGACTGGAGGAGGCCATCGCCGCGGGGACGCTGCGCGCGGGAGACCGGCTGCCCTCGGTGCGCCAGCTCAGCCTGCGCGAGCGGGTGAGCATCTCCACGGTGCTCCAGGCGTACCTCCATCTGGAATCGGTGGGACTCATCGAGACGCGGCCCCAGTCGGGCCACTACGTGCGCCGTCGCGAGCGGCCCCGTCTGGCGGAGCCGCAGGTGTCCCGGCCCGCGACGAGCGCCACGCCCGTCACCGTCAGCGGGTTGGTGTCGCGGGTGTACCAGGCGATGAGAGATGCGCGCACCGTGCAGCTCGGTGGCGCGTGGCCCGCGCCGGAGCTGCTGCCCACGCGGCGACTGTACCGGGAGCTGAACGCGCTCACTCGGGAGGCGGGTGACGTGGGGGTGCTGTACGACGTGCCGCCGGGGTGCCCGGAGCTGCGGCAACAACTGGCGCGGCGCTCACTGGACTGGGGCGGGGCGCTGGCGCCCGAGGACTTCATCATCACCTGTGGCGCGGCGGAGGCGATTCATCTGTGCCTGCTCGCGGTGGCGCGCACGGGGGACACCATCGCGATTGAGTCGCCGGCGTACTACGGCACGTTGCAGGCGATTGAATCGCTGGGGCTGAAGGCGCTGGAGATTCCGTGCTCGCCGCGACATGGGATGGAGCTGGATGCGCTGGAGGCCGCGCTGGAGCGGCGGCGCGTGGCGGCGGTGCTGGTGGTGCCGAGCTTCAGCAACCCGGTGGGCAGTTGCATGCCGGAGACGCGGCGGCGTCGGTTGGTGGCGATGTTGGAGGCGCGAGGTGTTCCGCTCATCGAGGACGACTTGTATGGCGACCTGCACTTCGAAGCGGAGCGTCCGCGCACGTGCAAGTCCTTCGATGCGTCTGGAAACGTGATGCTGTGTGGCTCGTTCTCGAAGACGCTCGCGCCGGGTTTTCGCGTGGGGTACGTGGCGCCGGGACGGTTCCGCGAGCGGGTGGAGCTGCTCAAGTTCTCGCACACGATTGCCACGGCGTCGCTGCCGCCGCTCGCGATTGCGCGGTTCCTGGAAGAGGGCGGGTATGACCGGCACCTGCGCGCGCTGCGCCGCCATCTCATGTCCCAGGTGGAGAGCATGGCGGAGGGCGTGGCGGAGTACTTCCCGGAGGGGACGCGGGTGGCTCGGCCGTCGGGTGGCTCGCTGCTGTGGGTGGAGCTGCCGCCGAAGGTGGACTCGCTGGAGCTGCATGCGCGCGCCATCGAGGCGGGCATCAGCATCGCGCCCGGACCCATCTTCTCCGCGCGGCCGGACTCGTATCGGAACTTCATCCGGCTGAGCTGTGGTCAGCCGTGGACGCCGCGCATCGAAGCGGCGGTGTCCACGTTGGGGAGCCTGGCGCGCAGCCTGGCGTGACGGGGCTTCAGCGCGCGAAGAGCAGGCCCAGGCCCTGGCGGGAGGCCTTGTCCAGGGCGTGCGTGGCCGCGTCGAGCGCGCGGGCCGGGTCTCCGCGCCTCGCGAGGGTCAGCTTGCGCTGGAGCCAGGAGCGGATGCGGGCGGAGCGGAGGTGGGGCTTGTAGTCGGGAGCGCCCTCGAGGTGCTCGCGCAGGCCCTCGCGAAGCTGGCGGACCTCCGAGCCTGTCCAATAGCCGAGGGCCGGGTACGCGCGCTTCAAGCCGGTGTTCGTGGGAGTGTCCTGTCCGGGCAGGCGGCCCCAGACGGCGAAGCGCCAGAGTCGCTGGATGGGCTCCGCGCAGGACGCGCCGACGACGGCCTCCGCCGCCTGGACGTCGTACTCGCTGGGATGCAGCTGCGTGGCCAGCTCCAGTGGCTCCCCCCGTGCGTCCTCGCCCAGGTGGACCAGCTCGTCCGCGAGCACGTCGAGCAGGTCCCAGACGCCGTCCTCGAGTCGCTCGGGGAGCCGCGTCAGCGTGTCTGCGCCGTGCTGGGAGAGGTGGTCCATCAGCTCCAGGAGCAGGACTTCGTCATCGTCTTCCTCGGGGTCCTCCAGGCCCTCGGCCACGGTGGAGCGCATGGCCGCGAGGCGCGCGCGGGTCAGGACGCCGGCGAGTCCCTCGGGGGGAATCAGGAAGAAGGAGACAGGGCTGCTCATGACCCCTGTGTACACCGACCGGCGGCGGGCCGCGCGGGGTTCAGAATGCCTTGGACCGCCGTCGCGAAGGTCCAAGGCATTATGTCATTCTTCGGGTTGAAGTCCTTCAGCCACATCCACGCAGAACCAAGGGGAGCACATGCGAAAGACCTTCCTCGCAGTCGCATTCGTGGCCGGGTTGTTGACGGGTTGTGGTGGCGCGGAGGCAGATGAGGCGGAGGACATGCAGGAGGTCGCGCAGCCGCTGGATGCACGCGCGGCCTGTCTGGAGGCCTGCTCCGTTCAGGCCGGAAGGTGTTGGCAGAACGCCACCACGCCGGCGGCCCAGGCGTGGTGCCAGACGATTACCGAGCGCTGCCCTCTGAAGTGTCAGTAATCCAAGACGAGTCGCAGGCTCGCGGTGCCTCCAGGTGAAGCACCGCGAGCAGCTTCACTCCAGTTTCCGGCCCGCGGAGGGTTGCCTCGCGGGCCGTCAGGGCTACACCCGACTCACGGCGTTCAGCAGTTCAGGTTGATGCGGATGAAGTCCACCATGGACTCGTTCTGCATGCGGAACTGCAGCATGTCGCCCACGGCGGTGATGGGGAGCGGCATGCACAGGAAGGCGGTCTGGCCCGGGTTCCACGTCGGGGTCAGCGCGGGCGCCACGGCCGTGCTGGCGATGATGGGGAAGCTGTAGGTGCCGAAGTCCGTGTCATGCACGGTGATGGTGTCGTTCTGGGGCGTCGTCGGAAGCGCTCGGGAGTAGGCGCAGAGCGTCAGCGTGCAGAACGGCGTCTGGGTGAAACAGCTCCGAAGTCCGTGCCGCAGCGTGGCCACGGTATGGCGGTTGGAGGTGGCGTCATCCAGCGTCTTGAGCTGGCTGACGGGGATGCTGTTGGCCGCGAGGTAGTTGACGAACTCGGGCATCGCCGTGGGGGCGTAGGGCAGCGGGTCCGGTCCCCCGGCGAAGTTGTCGGCCGTTCCGAAGGTGACGGACATGTTCGGGGTGCAGACGGCCTGCTCGGCCTCGCCCACGGCTCCGTCATCGAGGGTGGGCTCCTCGGCGGAGCCACAGGCAGTCAGGGCGAAGGGCAGCAGTCCCAGGGCGAGAAGCGAGGAAGCGGAACGAGGCATGGAGGGTCCTCCAGGTCGATTGGGTACGGTGGCCGTGAGGCCGTGCGGGCCGGTGAAAGTGGCATGGCCAGCTCGGCCCACGAGTGAAGCCTGCAATAACACCGGGCATGAGTCCACGACGTGGTGCATGGGCTGCTCTTCGGAGGAGCCATGCGGCAGGATGTCGACGTGGTCGTCATGTCCAAGGACTCCTGATGAAGCGCTTCCCCGTGTGTCTCGCGCTGCTCCCTCTCCTGGTCACGCTGCTCGCGGGAGGTGCGCAGGCGGCTGAACTGAACGTGACGTCGCTCACGGTCATCCCCAAGCCGGATGCGGAACAAGGCCCTCCGCAGGAGGCCATCCAGATGCCGTTCATCACCCACGACAGGCCGGAGCTGGCCGCCAACATCAACGACAGCCTGTTCATCAATCGGTTCAAGGCGCTGGCGCCCGTGAAGGCGGAGCCGCGACTGCCGGCTGACGGCTTCGACCTGGCGGGCCTGGCCGGTCAGACATTCAATGTGGCGCGCAACGATGCGCGTCTGCTCACGATTCATTTCGATGCCGAAGGCTGCGGCGCCTACTGCGAGACGTACAGTGTGGCCTACAGCTTCGACACGCGGACGGGTCGCCAGCTCAACCCGAGGGAGTTGTTCACCCCTGCCGGCGTGCGTGCGCTGAGCCTGCGCATGCACAAGGAGAAGCAGCGCGTCTACCGTGCGCAGGTCGCGCGGCATGAAAAGGAGCTGAAGGCGTCACGCAAGAAGAAGGATGAGCGTGAGACGATTGACGACCTGGAGGAGCGCATCGCGTTCAACCGCGAGTGTCTGGCCAGCGTGGAGGCCGAGGGTGACGAGGTGCGCGCCAGGAAGTCTTTCAATGAGCGCTGGGAGTTCAATGCGGCGGAAGCCCGCATGACGGCGGAGCGCTGCAGCAACCACGCGTCGCGCGCGCTCGATGACGTCGGCACCGTCAGCCTGTCACTGCCGTATGACTCCCTGCGTCCGCATCTGACGGCCTATGGCAAGAGTGTGCTGCTGGGGGAAGGACAGGCGTCGTCAGGCGAGGTCTGGGGTCAGGTGCTGCGCGGTCGAATCGGCAAGCTGCCCGTCGTCATGATGCTGGAGAAGCAGGACGACGGCTCGGTCTCCGGCGTGTACTTCTACGAGAAGCATCGCAAGCCGATTGAGCTGTCCGGTCAGGCGGAAGGCGGGAAGCTCGACCTTCAGGAACGTGATGCGGACGGCAACCCGGCGGCGCGTCTGCAACTGGAGGTCGGCAAGAATCTCCTGCGCGGTGAATGGGTGGGCAAGCAGTCCTTGTGGATGGAATTGCGCGCGCCCTGAGTCGTGCGGACGCCTGGCAGCGGGTGCTGCCCCGACCGGTTGGGTACTCCGGGCGGGGCAGCGGGGGCTGGCTAGAGGATTTTCGTGAGCTTCCAGTAGGCCCCACTATTGGTGGATTTGATGGGCGGGAAGGTCTCGTCCATGTCGAGCTCGATGTACTGCTCTTCGGCGGTCGGCGCGCGGGCGGTCGGGTTGTTCGTGTAGCCGTCGAAGGTGTATTTGCCCTTGGTCGGGCTCTTCTCGCCTGTCTTGAACCGCTGTCCCACGGTCGCCATGTTGATCTCCTCTTCCGTCCTTGTGGGACGGGTTGTCGTGCCGGCTGGCACGACGTGAGACTTTGGAGATGTGGACAGGCATGAGCCATACCTCTCAAGAGGTAGATGTGCCCAGGCACTCCGATGTTGTTGCCGGCTCAGGCTTCTTCGTCGGGAAGGAGCGTCCGGAGAAGCTCGTCGTCCGGACCAGAAGGACACCAACCAGCGGGTGGCGGATTGGCGCGAAGTGCAGCCCTGGCCTGCTTGACCCGCTCCTTATGGGTTTCCGGGGTATATGCCGACCAGTGGCTGAACACGATGGCAACCTCCGTGAGAGCATCGTCATCCAAAACGGCGGGCCAGCCATTCGGGAGGCATGCGTGCAGTTCGCGCACGAACTGCCCGCGCACCAGGCGAGTGAGCTGTTTGCTGCGCTCCGCCTCGGCCACCAGACCGCTGAACACCTGCACTCCAGCGATGTCGTCCTTGCCGAGCTCCTCGGCCAGCGCCACCAGCGAGGCGGTGGGGCGTGCCTCGGCAAAGGCGGTCAGCGAGTCGTAGCCTCGCTCGCGGACCCGCTCATGCAGGCGAGCCTTCCAGTTCCCCTCCCAAGGATGGTCGGCGGCCATCACCGTCGCCCTGGGGTGAAGTTCATCGGGATGTAGTAGCGATTCATGTTCTCCCCGACGATCCTCAGGATCGTATTCCGCGTCAACCTCCGGCCAGCTTCAGCTTCGGCATCGCGCAGCGTCTCCATGATCATCCGATTCCATTCTCCGGGCCATGTGCGTCCCAGACGCCAGCTCCCGCCGCCGTGAATGGCCTCGTGATGGGCGCGTTCCAGCCTCACGCAGAAATTGTCGATGTCCAGGTCGCCCGTGAAACCACGCTGCTCGAACCACTCGCGATGCTCATTGGGCATGACGTGATGCTTCGGTGCCTCGGACATGCCGGCTCCTGCTTTGTCCGTCACCCGCATGCCGCGCACTTCGGGACTGTCCCCGAGCGCGTCACGAACTCCCTTGGGCAAGTCTTGATGCGCTTGTGCCATCAGGACTTGTCCACTGTGGATGCGGACGGCCGCGCTGATGACTGGAACGGAGATGATGCCTGCTTGCACGAGCCGTCGCATCATCTCCACCCACTCGGTGGAGACGACGATTCGCGAGCCCGCCATGACTCCACCTGAGCTCATCACGAGACCCGCGCCCAACGTCGCCGGTGCGGCCGGAGGAAGCCGTGGTAGTGACATCTTCAGAGTGGAAACCAGGGTGAGCATCTCCCACACCTGCACCGCGGCCATGACTTTTCCATCGGCTTCCATGGTCGCGCGGGTGTCTCGATGGAGCGCATCGAACTCACGGGTCAGCTCTCCCATCAGTTCGGGCATCGCGGTGGCCGCCGCCTCGACCCGCTCGGGGTCCAGTGACGCGAGCTCCGTCAGCCGTGGCTCCATCAGTCCCTTTACTCGATGGAGGACCACGAACATCTTCTCGGAACTGCACATGAGACAGTGTCGGGAAACAGCATCAGCGAATTGGAGGAAGTCAAACCAGGTTGCCAGCAACAGGTTGCCGAAGAGGACAGCTTGGAGTCGAGGCCCCGACATGCGGAGGAGGCCCACTTCCGTGCTTGAGTCCCCGACTTCCGACGCCACTTCCGCGAGTGCCGTGGCGCTCCCGAGCGCACCACGAAGCCACGTCAGGTGATTGGAGCCGTGGTCGAGGTGTCGCGCGAAAATGTCGTTGAGCCCCCACCCGCCGAGAGTGGCAGGCCGCGTCGCGAATCGGGAGAACGCGTCTCCAACGCCATCCATGGAGACCTTCAGCTCTGCAATGGCTTCGAGGACGGCTTGACGCGGCAGCGCGTTATTTTGTCCCCCGCCCCCCACAGCTCCTTGGATGCGGGGCCCAACGAGTGTTGCGTCGTTGCGTGGCCCCAGGTGTCGCCACAGCCGTTGTTGCATCTTGGGGCCGGTGATGGAGTGAGGGCGTTGGTCGCTCGACGCTTCAACCCTCGTGGGATGCGTGACCATGCCTGGCTCGTAGCTCAATGTTCCTCCACGTCCGGGAGAATTCGTCCCCGAGGCACAGCCCGTGACCAGCAGCAACACGGCCAGCAGCGGGGTGCTAGCGCGCATTGTCCACCCCCAGTCCCACCGAGGCGAAGGCCCCCGGCCGCAACTGCGCTTCCTTCGTGGGAAACAGCAACGTGCCGCCTGTTCCCATCGCGTAGAGCTTTCCGCCCAGGACTCGCCAGCGGACTTCCGCTGCTCCCAGGTAGCGCGCGCCCGGCTTCCCAGCTCCGATGGCGAGTCCCTTCAATGCGACTTCCACGCTGCGCTCGAAGAGCTGCACCACGATGCGACCATCCACGTCGAGGCGTCCCCAGGAGAAGGCTTCCGCGCCCAGCGACAGTTTCAGGTGTTTGTAGAGCCCCCCGTAGCTGACCGCGTCCCAGCCCACTTCCGCCTCTCCGAACGCGGAGTAGCCCTCCGGAAAGGACGCCTCCGCGAGCGGAAGGTCTTCAGGGCCCGCTGCCTGGAAGCGCGCCAACTCGTAGTCCGCGCCAAAGAAGCCTTGGCGGAAGCCGCCATGCTGGCGCCTCGCCTCCAGTCGAAGTCGCAGGTGGAGCTTCTCAGTGAGCACGTCCACCCCCGCCCCCACGACGGCCCCCCAAGCGCCTCCTTGACCAGGACGGCCTCCCCATCCGGCAATCAGGTGGACCTCGTGGTCAGGCCGCAACAACACCCCCGCCGTTGCATCCAGGTGCGCCAGTGTCACCGAGGGCGCGAGGCCTCCCGCTTGCCCCCAGTCATGCACGGCGGACAGGCCGAGGGTGTAGCGCCCTTGCTGCTCGGGCTGGCCGAAGAGAATGTGCTCCAGGTCCAGGGAGAGTTCCGCGCCCATCAACCGCGCACCCAGCACGTCCGAGGCGAATGCCTCCGCATGGATTGGACCCAGCGTGGCGGTGAGAATCCCCCCGGCTGGGTGGTAGTCGGGATGGGTTCGATTGGAGTAGCGGCGGACGAGATGCCCGGAGAGGAGTCTGTGTTCCTCCAGGGGGCCGAACCAGATGCCCATCGGCGCGTTGTCCGAGCCGAACTTGAGGCCGCGAATGAGTTGCCCCCAGTCCGAGAGCGAGTCCCAGTCTTCGCGACGCATCAGGCCCGCACCAGAACCACCACCCCACATGCGGAACCGTATGGGAGCGCCCACGTTGATGCCGAACTCGGGGCCACCGTCAATGATGAGTGTGGGCTCTACCTGGATGAAGGCTTCGTCGTTGCCCGCGCCCGTGCGAGGCACCAGCGCCAGCGTCGTCGCTTCCACCCGTGTCAGGTAGTACCACCTGCGCTCAGGAGGAACTGGTGGGCTGGGGTCCACACCTTCTGCGGAAGCGGAGACCTCCGAGACCCACCCTGCCATGAGGAGCAAGGGTAACAGCGTGGTCAGAGTGCTTTGTTTGCTGTGCATATAGGCCTCCAGGGGGTGTCCCGACATGGGGCACGAGGACCACAAATCGCCCAGCCGACTTGAGTGGCTCGCGCGGTGTCGGTTTACCGCGTCCTCGCTTGTGGCTGGTCCCATCCAGGCCCACTGGGGACGAATGACAAGCACCAGCTCGGCACTCGTGGCGAAGCGTGCGTGTTGACGGTCATCGCGGACGGGAGCGGATGATGGACGCGGAGGGGGCGTGCCGCGGAATGGAATGGCCGATATGGGTCGCGACCGACGCCATCACCGATTCCTTGGTGGGGACGTCCAGGCGCGGCGCAGTTGTTTTTCACCCACCCTTTCGAGGTGGAGGGACTGGCCCGAACGTGGAGCCGGGTGCCGTGAATCCGCGCCCGCACATTGCCTCTGGCGGTAGAATGCCTGGATTCGTGGGGGGAGCCCCCAGGGGGATCATGGCAAACGTCTTCATCTCGCATCGCTCGTCGGACACCGCCGAAGCCGAGCGGCTCGCGCAGGCTGTCCAGGCCGCTGGCCACAAGGTGTGGTTCGACGACTGGGAACTCAACATCGGTGACTCCATCGTCGGCCGGATGAACGAGGGACTGGAGGGAGCCGCCTACCTCGTACTTTGCTACTCATCCTCGGGCGTGGACTCACCGTGGATGAGTCGCGAGTGGCTGTCCGCCCTGGCGCGTCAGATGTCGGGCCCCGGCGTCAAGGTACTGCCCGTGGTGCTCACAGGCGGAAAGCCTCCGGCCATCCTGGCGGACATCAAGTACGCCGACCTCGTGAAGAACTGGACCCACGGCGTCGCGGAGCTCCTCCGCGCCATCAAGTGACCACCATGAAGCGGCGGGTCTTCATCGCGCACGCCAAGGGAGAGGTTGCGATGGCCGAAGCCCTGGCCCGGCCTCTTGCGGAGGCTGGGTACGAGGTCGTCCACCACGGCACTGTCCTCGTCGGTGGGTCATTCATGGAGGAAGCGCAGAAGCAACTCGCGGCGGACGGTCCGGTGGTGGTCTGCGTGACGGTGAAGGCGGTCGGTACGAACTTTGCCCATCGTCTCGTGAATGCGAGCAGGGAGAGCAAGCGCGGTCGGACCTTCCTGATGCAGATGGAGGAAGATGCATACGTCGATCTCCTCTCGCTTGATGAGGAGGTCCCGGAGTGGTGGCGAGACCATGCCGCCGCCGAGCAGCGGCTTGTAGAGACCTTGAAACAGTACTATCCGCTGGATGAGAGGGCCTCTGTCCAGATGGCGCGATTCGATGCGGAACGGCGCTACCGCCAGCTCGCATTGGAGGCGTGCGACATCATCAACCTGGCCAACCTGCCAGAGGGCGAGCGCGATGTCGTCAGTCGGAAGCTTGAGCTGCGCAAGCTCTATGTCCCCCTGCGGGTCAGGGTGGAGGCGTCCTCACAGGATGAGGCGGCCGACGCCCGGCTGAAGGCGCTGGAGCAGCGTCGTGCTGCTTCACTGCGGGGAGTTCCTGACACCGAGATGCAGGTACGCTTCCCATTGGGAGAGCGACTGGCAGAGGCAAAGCGATTGGTGGTGCTGGGAGACCCGGGGGCGGGGAAGTCCACGCTCATCCGGTGGCTGGCGACGGCCTACCTGCTGCGGTTGAAGCAGGATCCGGAATTGAACGCCCTTCCGGATATCGCGACGCTGCCTGACCGGCACTGGCTGCCCATCATCGTCCGGTGTCGCGACCTGGACCCAGCCTCCATTAGTGGCTCGCTCAGCAGCATCCTCCGGCATACGTTGCGCAAAACAGAGATGCTGGAAGCGGAAGTAGAAGTCTTGCAGGCGGTCCTGCTCCAAAAGCTCGCCGAGGGAGAGGCCCTGTTGCTCATCGACGGGCTCGATGAAATCTCCGAGGCCGGAGCGCGCGTCCGCTTCTGCGAGCAACTCGAGAAGATCCACGTTGCCATGCCGGCTGCTCCTATCGTGGTGACCTCGCGCGTCGTTGGCTACCGCGAGATGATGGGGCATCGCATCGGCCGTGGCTTTGAGCATGTCACCGTGGATGACCTGTCCCCTGAGGACAAGGATGATTTCGTGCGCCGCTGGTGTGCTGTGACGGAGCCCGCCGAGCGCCGGGCCACTATCGAGGAGGAACTGATCTCGGACATTCACAGCACTGACCGGATTGAGCGGCTCACGGGGAACCCGATGTTGTTGACGACCATGGCGCTCGTGAAGCGCAAGGTTGGCAAGCTCCCCCGCCGTCGGACGGACTTGTATTGGGAGGCGGTGCAGGTACTCCTCAACTGGCGCCGAGCGGAGGCGAACGATCCGCTCGAACTATGGGAAGCCTTGCCGCAGCTCGGTTTTGTCGCCTACGCGATGTGTGATCGTGGCGTGCAACGGCTTCGCCGGGATGAGGTACTTTCCCTGCTGCATCAGGTCAGGGAAGAATATCCACGGCTCCACGATGTACGGCGCCATTCTCCCGAGAACTTCCTCATCCTTATCGAGCGATACACGGGCATCCTGATTGAGTCAGGACATGAGAAGCACCAGGACATGAGTGTACCCGTCTATGAGTTCCGCCATCTGACGTTCCAGGAATATCTCGCGGCGCGAGCGCTCGTGCACCACTGCTTCCCTTCTGCACCACAGAACTCCCTGGCGGAGAACATCGCTCCGCTAGCAATGAAGCCGGCGGCGGTTGGCGGCCAGGAGGAATCGCATGTGCAGCATGCCGCGAGTTGGCCAGAGGTACTTCGCCTCTGCGTCGCCATCTGTGGGCACGTTGACGTTGATGCCGTGCTGCTGGCTATCTTCACACCACTTCCGGGTGAACCCTTGGAGACGGCGGTGGGATTACGCGCATTCCAGGCGGCGCTATGCCTGGTAGATGAGCCCAATGCATCGGACGAGGTGGCGCGTCGCATCCTGCTCAAGCTCGCCGAGCACCTCGACTACCTGGAACCGTCACCAAGTTTGGTGCCCATTCTCTCGCTACTGATGGAAACGCGTTGGAACTGGGAGTTGATGCTCGCACTGGCGCATGAGTTCAGAATCCGTGAAGCCCACGAGCGAATTCTCTTCTGGAGGGTCGTCCGTCGCTTCGTGATGGAATGGAAATATGAGGCCGGGACGACTCCCCAGGACTGGGTTGCCTTGTGGGTTGCCAAACTCTCGGCGAAGAATGACCTCGAAGTCATTGCGTCGGCGCTCAGGCTTTCGGTGGAGAATTTCTGGAAGGAAGACTGCACGCCTCCGTCCGTTCAAGGAGATGAGTTGATGGCCCTGATAGCGCGAGGGGGTGCGGTAGCGCATGCCTCCGCCCTGGCCCTGCATCGGTTGAAGGACTCTGTTAATTACGGAGAGCTCTGGTCGCCCACCCCCACGCAATTGGAACAGCTCGCCTCTGTGTATGCCTCCGAAGTTTCTGATACAGGGGCGCTGATTTCGCTGACGAGCATTCTGGGCAGCGAACGAGTAGAGAGCTCCGTTGACGCCATCATCTCCAGGCTGAGGAGTGAAGACTCGGCTCTTAGAGCGGCAGCCGCCAATGCACTGGGGGTTCTCCAAGATGTGCGGGCACTAGCTCCGTTGGCCCAGGCCATCAAAGACACGGATCGCAAAGTGAAGCGGATGGCGATCTTGGCGCTGGGATACCTGCGTGACATAAACTCTCTGGAAATGCTGAGCGAGAGGCTTCAGGACCCCGATGAAGACACTCGGTCCGCTGCTGTTGAAGCGCTTTCCCTTCTTCCGGGCTCGGTTCCTGTCACTGCGCTACGAGAAGCAATCGGAGATCCGAGCGAGGAGGTTCGGCACACCCTGGTATGGCGTCTGAGGGAACGCATGGAACTCGCGGACATGGAGCTTCTCATCAGGTTGCTGGATGACCCAGTCGCCGCGAACCGACTCGGAGCGATTCGTATCATGGCTGAGCTGAAGTCGCCCCTGGCTGTTGCACCGCTGTTGGCCTGGATGGAGCGACCGCTGGAGCCACTGGCGGAGGGTGATTTCCTGGCCATGGCGCTTCGGGGACATGGTTTCTTCAAAGGGCGGTTCCTAGATCATCGGCTCCTGTGGACGGAGGCAGCATTGGCTTTGGGCGAGATTCAGGATTCGAGCGCTGTCGAGCCGCTCCATGACTGGCTCGGCCAAGTGGATGAGGAATTGCGCCCCGCTGTCCTTCATTCACTGGGCAAGATTGGCGATACATGCGCCGTGGAGTGGTTGGTGCCCTGGCTCTCAGTGGCAGACGAGCGCACTTCCTTGGGCGCAGCGGAAGCGCTCGCACGACTGGGTGACGGTCGGGGAAGGGCTTTCCTCATCTCGAAGCTTGTCTCCGAGTCCTTCGAGCTGCGAGTGGGAGCTCTGGAACTCCTCGCAGGACTGTATCCGGAGGACGAAATGGACGAGCGCCTGCTGCTCGTCCATGAGTACCGTGACACCCTCTATATGGATCCAAGCGCCACGGTCGACGATGCACGGCTGAAGGAGATCGAGGAGCAGATGGGAATCCCTCGGGACGAGGCACGGCGGGGTTTCGAGGTCCTCGTCCAGAAGATCCCCCTTAAGCTGGCGTGGCAGGTGCCCGCTACTCCCGCAGCACGGTGAGGCCTGTGTCGGTCAGGACGTAGAGCATGGCGGGCGCCACGGTGGGGTCGTACACGAGCTGGAGCACCTGCTTTCCATTCACGGAGTCCACGCGGGTGAGCGTCTCCCCATCCTCCTCGATGCGCCACAGGCCCTGGTCATCGGTGCCCACGTAGACGATGCCCCCGTCGGTGGCCGCCAGCGCCGTCACGTTGTCGGAGGGCAGGTCGGTGATGCGCGTATAGTTCGCGCTGGAGCGGTCCGTCTGCTCCATGCGCCACAAGCCGAAGTCACGGCTGCCCACCCAGGTGGTCCCCGTCTTCGTGCGGGCAATCGCGCGCCAGTGGTCGAAGGCCTCCAGGCTGTTGAGCTGGGAGTTGTGCCCTTTGTAGCTCCAAGGCACCGGACCCTCCCAGGTGCGCTCCTTGTCGAAGTCCTCCAGCACGCCATTCGGCTCCAGGATGCCCACCAGCCAGTCATTGGCCACCAGCACCTCACCGCCGGGCCCGATGCCGAGCCCCCAGTTGAAGCCCGCCTGGAGTGACTGGGACACGCTGCCGTCCGCGCGCGGTGTCTCCAGATACCAGGCCGCGTGGCGGTGGCTGTTGTACGTGAGGCCCCGAACCAACGTCACACCGTGGTTGGTGCCGATGTAGACATCTCCCCGGTCCCTGCCGCGCATCACCCGCTGGCAGGCGAGCACCGAGCGGTCCTCGTCGTAGTGGAAGTCATTGGTGTTGCGGATGCCGAGCTGCTGCTGCCCGCCAGACACTCCCGCGCTGCGCCACAGGTGCTCCTCCAGCACCACCTGGCCGTCGGACTCCAGGCGCACCGCGTCCAGGTCGCCCTTCTGGTACTCCGCGAACCGCTTCGCGGTGTAGTGGGGCTCCCCTTCCACGGGGATGTATGCGTGGGGCTTGTCCGGCACCTCCGGCTGCAGCTCATAGGTGTGGTAGCCCACGTAGGCGCGCCCCGCCTCGCCGCCGCAGATGACGGTGGAGCCGAGCGCCTTCTTGTCCCGCCCGAAGCCCTCCGCCGCCTGCCCCACGCCGCGCGTCCACGTGGGCGCCGTGTCGCCGGGACGCAGCACGCCAATCTCCGCGCCCTTCAACAGCCAGATGTTGTGCCCCTCGTCGACGCCGATGCTCCGGACACCCGCGCCAATGCCAAACGCCGTCGCGTAGTCCTTCACCGCGTCCAGGGGCCAGGGGCCAGGGCCATCCGGCGAGTCGACGTCATCCCTGCCCGAGGACTCACCGCATGCGCCGAGGAACACCGCCATGCCCACCGCCGTCGCCCATCGCCACCCGCCGTGCATGCACCCTCCCGGCATCTCAGTGCTGCTGGATACACAGCAAGGCGTATGCCCGGAGGGGATGGGAAAACTCCTTCCCACCGTGGCGACTCCAAGGGGAGACGGCACGGAGGTGGGCGTGATTCGACTGGAAGATGACGACCCGACGGTGAACCGCTGTCGCCAGGACTGGAGCCCGAGGGAACGCCGGTTCCTCCAGGTCGGTGTAGGGCCTACCGTTGCATGCGGGGTGGAGCCCCCCGAGCCGCCTCACGAGGGAGGACCAGGGGACATCGTGGTGTGGCCTGCAGGGGCCTGGGAGGAAGTATCCTGTCCGGAGAGGATGGCGTCCGGCGGGCCAGTCCGTGCGGCCATGCTGGTGCTCGGAGGTGTCTCATGTCGCAGTCCACCCGTTGGCTCGTGGCAGGCGTTGTCGGGGCGCTCCTGGTGGCTGGAGGAGCCGCCTTCCTGTGGGCGCGCGCCGCGGTGAAGCGGAGTCCCTCCATCATCCATCCCGACGAGGAAGGGCCCCGCCGGTAGAGCACCCGGCACGTCTCCCACTCTCTCCCGAGTCACACCCGTGGAGGCCGTGAAAGACATTCAGGGGCTTGTTCTTTGTCGTCACGGGTGATTGGTTCCCGAGCTGTCTGAAGAGGGGGACTCACACATGAATCGTGGCACGAGACGGATGTCTGGCATCGCGGCGTGGTGCGGGTTGCTGTGCGCGCTGTTGTTGGGGGGATGCTCAGGCAATGCGTTGGAGGAGACGGCTCCGGAGCCCGGCACCGCGCGCGCCGCGGAGGGCTACTCTCGTCAGGGCACGGTGCTGGCGGGGCGCACCCACTCCCTGGCCCTGCGCTCGGATGGGACGGTGTGGTCCTGGGGTGGCAATACCTTTGGACAGCTGGGCAATGGCACGACACGCCCGCGTCCGTTCCCCGTGCGGGTGTGGCGCTTGTTCGACATCCGGGCGCTCGGGGCGGGTGAGATGCACTCACTGGCGCTGAAGTCGGACGGGACGGTGTGGTCCTGGGGCAACAACCTGAATGGACAGCTCGGGGATGGGAGCACGACGTCGCGTCCGGTGCCCGTGCCGGTGCCCGGACTGACGAATGCCGTGGCCATCGCCGCGGGCTTCTCCCACTCCCTGGTCCTGAAGTCGGACGGGACGGTGTGGGCATATGGGGCAACAACGCGGCGGGGCAACTGGGAGACGGGACGACGACGCGACGCGTGTCCCCCGTGCAGGTGCAGGGCCTGACCGGAGTGATGGCCATCTCCGCGGGCAACGTCCACTCCCTGGCGCTGACGGCGGATGGGCGCGTGTGGTCCTGGGGCGGCAACCTGGACGGGCAGCTCGGGACGGGTGACCTCACGGGCCGCACGCTTCCCGCCGTGCTCCCGGGCCCGACGGGCCTGACGTCGGTGTCAGGCGGAGGCTCGCACACGGTGGCGTTGAAGGTGGATGGCACGGTGTGGACCTGGGGCAAGAACGACGAAGGGCAGCTCGGCCTGGGCTCCACCGCGGTGACTCTCGTCCCCACCCAGATTCCGGCGTTGAGCGGTGTCGAGGCGGTGGTGGGTGGCGGGCAGCACACCGTGGCGCTGAAGGGCGATGGGACGGTGTGGGCGTGGGGGAGCAACACGAGGTCGCAGCTGGGAGATGGGACGATGCTCCAGCGGCTGTCTCCGGTGCAGGTGCCAGGCCTCACGCAGGTCCGAGGCGTGTCAGCCGGCGGTGGACAGCACTCGGTGGCGGTGAAGGCGAGCGGAGAGGTCTGGGCCTGGGGTGCGAACACCGACGGGCAGGTGGGCGACGGGACGTATCTGATGAAGATGATGCCCGTGGCGACGCGCGCGTGGCTGGAGCGAGTCGAAGCCTCGGCGGGTGAGGGTCACTCCCTGGCGGTGAAGTCGGATGGCTCCGTCTGGTCCTGGGGCGGCAACTATTCGGGGCAGCTGGGCGATGGGACGACCGTGTCGCGCTGGTCTCCGTTCAAGGTCACGCTTCCGGGGGCGCCCCTTGTGGGCTCGGTCGCCGCCGGAGGAACGCACTCGGTGGTCCTCCGGGAAGACGGCACGGTGTGGGCCTGGGGCACCAACGGCTACGGCTCCGTCGGAGATGGGACGACGACCGCGCGATTGCTCCCGGTCCAGGTGCAAGGCGCGCCGGTGGCCACGGCCGTGGCCACCGGAATCCGTCATTCACTGGCGTTGAAGGCGGACGGCACGGTGTGGGCATGGGGCTCGAACTCCATTGGCCAACTGGGAGATGGGACGGGGCTCAATCGGACCCTGCCCACCCGAGTCCCAGGGCTCTTGGGTGTCGTCTCGCTCGCCGCGGGCGAGGCGCATTCGCTGGCCTTGAAGTCCGACGGCACGGTCTGGACGTGGGGCCACAACAGCCCGTCCTGGATGGAGTTGGACCCCGAGGAGCCGGTGGCACCGGGACTCCTGTCTCCGATGCAGGTGCAGGGGCTCGCGGACGTGGTGGGTGTCTCGGGTGGCAACAGCCACTCCCTGGCGCTGAAGGCGGATGGCACCGTCTGGGCCTGGGGCAACAACGAACAGGGACAACTGGGGGACGGCACTCTCGCTTCCCGGATGACACCTGCTCAGGTGGCGGGGCTTTCGGGGGTGGTCGCCGTGTCAGCGAATTGGATGCACTCCTCGGCGCTGCGCGCGGATGGGACGGTGTGGACCTGGGGGATGAACTCGCTCGGCCAACTGGGAGGGGGTAGCGGGCCAGCGCGGTCGCTGCCCGCGCAGGTTGCTGGCCTGTCCAATGTCCGGGCCCTGGTGGCGGGTGGGAGTCATGCCCTGGCGGTGAAGGACGACGGGACGGTGTGGACCTGGGGCTACAACGGCTCTGGCCAGATTGGAGATGGGGTGACCGAACAGAAGGCGAGCCCCGTTCCATCCCTGGTGCTCCGCTCGCGTGGAGTGGCCGCATCCTCCCAGGTCGCGCTGGGGCTGACTCCGGATGGCAAGGTCCAGGCCTGGGGCTTGAATGCGTGGGGGCAGTTGGGAGACGGAAGCACCCTCAACCGGTCGGAGCCCGTCGAAGTATTCGGGCTGACGGGGATGCTGGCGGTCTCCATGGCGTACAACCATGCGCTGGCGCTGAAGTCAGACGGAACGGCGTGGGCCTGGGGGTCCAACTCGAGTGGCGCGCTGGGGGATGGGACGCGGACCCAACGCACCACTCCCGTCCAGGTGCTGTCCCCGGTCAGGTTTCTCTCCGTCTCCACGGGGTCCGCTCACAGCATGGCCCTGGCGGAGGATGGAACGGTGTGGGCCTGGGGTGGAAACATCCATGGAGAGCTCGGGGATGGGACGCAAACCCTGCGCACCCAGCCCGTCCAGGTGGTGGGGCTGACGCAGGTGATTGCCATCGCGGCGGGAACCTCCTTCTCGCTGGCCTTGAGGGCGGACGGGACGGTGTGGGGGTGGGGACACAATGCCTATGGTCAGTTGGGCATCAACTCCACGACAGCGAGGTCTCTGCCCGCCCAGGTGCTGGGGCTCACGGGCGTCACCGCCGTGGGGGCAGGCAATGGCCATTCCCTGGCATTGAAGTCAGACGGGACGGTGTGGGCGTGGGGCTATAATGCCTACGGAAGCCTGGGGGATGGCACCACCGTCAACAAGCTCATGCCCGTGCAGACGAGGAATCTGGCGGGAGTGGTGTCCATCTCGGCGGGCGTGCAGCACAATCTCGCCATCACAGTGGGCGGACTGGTCTGGTCCTGGGGACGCAATGACCAAGGTCAACTGGGAGATGGCGTCCCGTCGACGTCGAAGCTGCTGCCCGCGCGGGTGAGCACGCTCGGGACCGCCGTGGCGGTCTCCGCCGGAGGAGACCATTCCCACGCCATCCTCGCGGACCGGAGCGTCTGGTCCTGGGGCAGCAGCATCTATGGACAGCTCGGCACCGGGCTGTCCCGCATCCGGGCCGCTCCCACGCAGGTCTGGTGAGGCGTCACGCCGCCGTCGTTCTTGAGAGGGCCCACATGCCCGGTCCTTCGGTCGTGGGCCCCTGTGTCCGCTGGAGATGAATCCCCGCTGCGCCGGCCCGGCCCTTGACTCATTAGTTTTTTGTCAGGGGCCCGCACCGCTCGTTATGCGGCCGTCCGCTACTCCCAACTGAACTCCCATCATCCCATGCGTCGAGCGCAATACCTCTGTGGTGGGAGAGCGGATGCCCGATTGCCGATGTACCGTGCATCTGCCGTCAAGGCGCTACCTGCTGGGGGACCCATGTCTGAAGGAATCAAGTCTATTGGCATCTCCGCCACCAAGACGCTCATCAACTCCATACTCGTTTCCCTCGTAGTGCTTGGCTCACTCGGCCTTGGGTACCATGCGATGCGGCCAATCCCGCCGACGGGCGAGGAGCTGGCAATCGCATTGGCGAAACAGAGTGTGCAAACCGGCGTCGAGGATTTTGCCTCCATGGTTACTCGCCATCTGGGAGGTTCCGATGCGGTTCGGCTCGACAGCACGATTCAGTCGCGTCTGGGGGAACTGCGAGGCGAGCTTGTGGTGAAGGGCTGGGTAGCCAAAGAAGTCGCAAACAACCTGTACATGGTCAGCTTCACCTGGGCCCACTCCTCGGGTGGTGAGCGAGGGTTCTTCTTCGAGGTCGACACCAAGAACAGATTCGCCCGTCCCATCGGTCCGGATGACGAACTCGCGCTGAAATACGGCATGCGCTCGCAAGAGGACTTTCAAAAGGAGGAGGTGGTCACGCGGGATTTCATCAAGAAGAAGTACCCCGAGGGCGCCCTCCAATATGCAAACCACACTCTCACGATCCAAGGCAGAGCAGATGGGGATTACAACCCGCAGGACGTCGCCCAGGAGATTCACCGCAGTTTGAAGGGGGCGTTCGAACACCGCAGGGATCAGTATCTCCACGTAAAGATGACCAAGGGAAGCCTCGTTGGCGAACACGCTGCGAGATACTAACCCCGGGCAGCGACCTCATCCTCTCTTTTGGCATGCAATACGCCGAGAGAAGGCGTGCGAGTTCCCTGCCAAATAGTTCACAAGAAGAACGAAGTGTATTGCTGACATGAAAGGGGTAGTGCCATGTCAAAGGGTGCAGTCATTACATTCGATTTGAGACCTCAAACCAGCGATGACTACAAGACCGCCTATGGCATTCTGGGGAAGGCGGGCTTTGTCGTAGCAACGCCGAACATGACCGTTTTTCTCCCCAACACCACGGTGATGGGAACCATCCCTGAACAATGGACGGCCGGAAATCTGAGGGACGCGGTCATGACTACGTTCAGGAACGCTGGATTGGTCCTGACCTCTATCCTCTGTGGCGTGGTCACTGATTGGGCCGTCATGGGGGACCGAGTAGACTACAAGGCGATTGCTCCGTAGCGGCTGGAACAATCTCCAACGAGTTGTGAGCTGCGGAGTCAGGCCTCCGCAGCTCGCTCTACCTGACGGGGTTACACCGCTTTTTAGGAGCGGAACATGGCGACCATCACAGGTCCGCTTGGCATGCTTGGGAAGTCAGTGGATCGCACCAGGGCCTTGGCACCCCTGCGGGGATTGAGGCAGGCACATGGAACACCTGTTGGCGGAGTTCTCCTGGCTCTACTTCCTCTCTTCGACGCGTTCCACGCGACGTTCCCCGAAACGAAGCGCATTGCCTCCTCCTTCGAGGAGTTCCTCACCCGAGCCCTGCGCAGTGGCAGTCGCGCGTATTAGCTGGGTGGATGAGCCAGCCCACTCCCGACCCGGGAGTGGGCTGGCGCCAGGGCCTTCAGTCCGCGGACATCGCCACGCCGGGCGACACCTTC
This sequence comes from Myxococcus qinghaiensis, assembly GCF_024198215.1. Taxonomy (GTDB): domain Bacteria; phylum Myxococcota; class Myxococcia; order Myxococcales; family Myxococcaceae; genus Myxococcus; species Myxococcus qinghaiensis. The sequence goes on along the minus strand of NZ_JAKCFA010000030.1, from coordinate 90,757 downwards.
GACGCCCTGCGCGCGGGCAGCCAGCTGGCCAGCGCCACCACGCTGAGCAGGAGCACGGGCACCGCCAGGAAGGTCAGCGGGTCCGTCGCGCTCACGTCGTACAACATCCCCTCCAGCACCTGGGACAGCGCCAGCGCCAGCAACAGGCCCACGCCCAAGCCCAGCGCGCACATCCGCAGCGCCTGCTTCATCACCAGCCGCACCACGTCCGCCGGCATCGCTCCCAATGCCAGCCGGATGCCGAGCTCCCGCTTGCGCTGCGCCACGCTGTACGCCATCAACCCGTAGATACCCAGCGACGCCAGCGCCACCGCGGACACCGCGAAGGCGAGGAGCAACACCCGCTGGAAGTTCCGGTTCGCCACCGAGCGCTCCAGGTTCTCCTCCAGCGTCGTCGGCTTGCGCATCGACAACTGCGAGTCGAGCTGCAGCAGCTCCGCCTTCGCCGCCGCCGCCACGGTCTCCATCGGCAGCTTGCTGCGCACCATCAACGTCGTCCCCGGCCAGGGTGTCTGCCCCAGCGGCGCGTAGAGCTCCGGCTCGGCCGGACTGTCCAGCGCTCGCCCCCTCATGTCTCCCACCACCCCCACCACCTCGCGGTCCACCTTGTCGCCGTAGCCAATCCTGACCCGCTTGCCGAGCACCTCCTCCCCAGGGAAGAAGCGACGCGCGAAGGACTCGTTCACCACCACCACCTGAGACGACGTCGACGTGTCCTGCGTCGTGAAGTCCCGTCCCCGCTTCAGCTGAATCCCCAGTGTCGCGAAGGCCCCGTCACTCATCGCTCGATAGGCGGTGTCCTGCCGGTCCCCCGGCGCCGTGGGACGCTCCGGGATTTCCAACGTCAGGCCAATGCCTCCCCCCGTCACCACGCCCGGCGTCACGTGCGCCGCCGCCTCCACCCCCGGCTGTGCGCGCACCCGCTCCAGCAAGCGCGCGTAGAACGACGCCATCGTCTCGCCCGTGTAGCGCGCCGCCGGAAGGTTGTACCGCATCAGCGTCACGTTCTCGGTCCGATAACCCGGGTCCACCGAGGCCAACCGCTGCGCGCTGCGCACCAACAATCCCGCGCCCACCAGCAACACCAACGCGAGCGCCACCTGCGTGGACACCAGCACCGCGCGCCAGCGCAGCGCCGACTTGCTGGCGCTCGTGCCACGCGTGCTCTGCAACAGGCCACCCAGGCTCGCCTTCACCGCCGTGCCCAAGGGTGCCAGTCCACACAGCACCGTCACGGCCAACACCAACCCCGCCGTGTAGGCGAGCGCCAGCCCATCCACGCGCACCGCCTGCACCTGCTGCACCGACTCCGGCAACACCGCGCTCAGTGCGTCCGTGCCCCACGTCCCCAACAACAACCCCAGCGCCCCTCCCGAGACGGCCAGCAGCGCGCCCTCCGCCAAAAGCTGCCGCGCCAGCGCGAGCTTTCCCGCCCCCAGCGCCGTGCGCACCGCGAACTCCTGCTGCCTCGCCAACGCCCGCGCGAGCAGCAGCTGCGCCACGTTCACGCAGGCGATGAGCAGCAGCAACGACACCGCGCCCAGGAGCAACAGCGCGGGGCGCCGCGTGTCCTGCGACAGCCTGTCCTGAAGCCCCATCACCGTCACGCTCGTCCCCGGATTGCTGTCCGGATACGCCTGCGACAGCGCCGCCATCACCGAGCGCGCCTCCGCGTTCGCCTGCTCCACCGTGGCCCCGGCCGCCAGCCGCCCCAGACCCACGAGCAGGTGCGTGCCTCGGCTGTCCCAGTTGTCCCGGATGAAGTCCTGCGACGACAGGGCCGCCCAGAGTCCCAGCGGCTCGTTGGAGCCCTCCTTCGGAAAGTCGAAGCCCTCCGGCATCACCCCGACGATTTGATAGGAGTTGCCCTCCATCTCCACCATGCGCTCCAGGACGCGCGGGTCCGCTCCGAAGCGGCGCTTCCACAGCCCGTGCGAAATCACCACCGCACGCGGACCGTTGAGCAGGAACTCCTCGTCCGTGAGCACCCGGCCGAGCAGGGGCTTCACCCCCACGATGCGGAAGAAGTCCTCCGACACGCCGGCGCTCTCCACCCGCTCGGGCTCCAGGTTCGGCCCGGTGAGCGTGACGCCGTTGACGTCGAAGGCCGAGAAGCCGTCGAACGACTTCACCTTCTGCCGCAGGTCCTCCGCGTCCAGCCGGGACAGGGCCGAGTTCCGGCCCGCCTCATGCGAGTCCTGCCCCCACACCGAGAGCAGCCTGTCCGCCCCAGGGAGGGGAAGCGGGCGCAGCAGGAGCGCGCTCACCACGCTGAAGAGCATGGTGTTCGCGCCGATGCCGAGCGCCAGCGCCAGCACCGTCGCCAGCGTGAAGCCGGGGCTGCGACGCAGCGAGCGGGCGCCGTGGCGCAGGTCCTGAAGGAATGAAGGCATGCGCCTCCTCAAAGCCATTCGCGTGCCAACCCGGCGCCGCGACTCAAGCGCGCGGAGTGACGACGTGCGCCGTCACGGGGGACTCGGCCACTGTGCGCTTGTGGGACGGCCGCGTTCGGAGGTGGCACGGCCTGTCTCCCAGGAAAACGGCCTAGACGCGCAGGGGCGGCTCGATGAGCGCGGGCGGCGTGGCCTTCGCGTCGTCCGGCTCGTACGCGGGCGCATGGGGGCCCGCGTGGACCTGCTTCCACTTGCGAGGCACCCGCTCGATTCCCACCGGGTACACCGTGAGGTGCCCCTCTTCGTTGATGTGCAGGCGCACGAAGTTCTTCCAGTCCGGCAGCGCCAGCGAGATGAACGCCTCGTTGGAGTGGGCCCCGAAGAAGTTCACGCTCAGCCACAGGTAGAGCCCCATGACGAACGGGCCGACGAGGAAGCCGCCCAGGAACGTCAGCCCCGAGGACATCAGGAACTTGCCCGCCAGGTGTGCCCAGCCCGCCGTGCAGTTGAGCCCATCCGGGGTCAGGTCCGGGCAGATGCCCAGCCCGCTCACCGCGACGTAGGTGCCTCCCCAGGCCACGAAGAAGGCCGCGACGATGTGCGCGAAGCCGTGCAGTCCTCCCGCCAGCCACCTCCACTTGCCGAACGCCGAGTCCGCCAGGCCGATGAGCCCGCCGATGGTGCCCAGTCCCAGCACCATCGTCCACGGACGACTCACCATGCTGTTGGCCACCGCCATGACGACGTCGCCGAGCCGCGACACGCCCAGCGAGCCCACCTCCGCGTAGGCCGCCAGCGCGAGCAGCAGGTACAGCGCGCCCGTCATCAGGCCGAACAGCGGGCTGTAGCGGATGAGGAACAGGTTCTTTCGCGCGAGCTTCTTCGACGTGCGCTCGTCCGGGAAGCTCTTCTCCAGCTTGTACCCGTCGCGCAACACATGGGCCTTGGGCGCGTGCGTGGGGTGCAGGAAGGCGCCGCCTCCGCCCGCCGTGATTTTCTGCCGGCCCGCCGCGTCCTCGTGGCGCCGGTAGTGGTGCAGGTCTCCCGCGAGGAAGACGCTGATGCGCCGGCCGAGCACCTTCTCCTGGAGGTACTCCAGGTTGTTCTCCAGGTAGCTGCCCTTGCGCCGCTGCGTGGCCGCGAGAATCCACGCGGGCTCCGCGTTGCAGAGGATGACCCGGTCATCGGGGCCCATGCTCTCCGCCACCTGACGGAAGTACTCCACCTGCGGCACGTCGATGTCGCTGTTGAGCTGCACGTCCGTGCCGATGAGCCACCAGCGATGTGGCAGCTTCAGCGCGAAGTAGCTGCGGCTCTGTCTTGTCCGCCGACCGGCGATCCACCGGTTCGCGCAGAACAGCCGCATGAAGGACGACAGGCCGTCGTACCAGTCGTGGTTGCCTGGGATGACGAACAGGTCCGGATTGGGCGCGACGGAGCGGCGCATGGCCGCCTCGTACGGCTGTATCAACCGCTCCTCGTAGGTCTCACGGCTGGCGCCGGGGTAGACGCCGTCACCGCCGCTGACGAGCACGCGTCCCCGCTTCGTCTCGTGCTCGCCCGCCCTCGGCTGGCCGCGCACGGACAGCTTCAGCTCCGGCAGGGCCAACAGCCGCGCCACCGTGTACGTGGAGTCCCAGCCGTCGCCCGTGTCCGCGACGTAGTCGAGCCAGAAGTCTCCGTCGGGCAGCGTCTCCTGCGAATAGTCGAAGTAGGGCTCCTGCGGACGCACCACCGCTTCGATGAGGCGATGGTCCGCGCGCGCGCCGAACACGGCCGCCACGAGCGCGTCCAGGCCCGTGCGCAGCAACTGCGCCGGATGCAGCCAGCGCACCATGCCCGCGTGCTTCTGGGGCTTCGTCGCGGTGCCGCTTTCGGAGATGAGCGCTGTCTCGTTCCTCGATTCCACCAGGTGCGGACGCTCACCCGTCGTCAGCTTGTTGGACTGCTTCGCGGGAGCTTCGCTGCCCTTGCGCGCCGCCGCCCCGTCCCGCTCACTTGCCATGGGGGACGTTCTCCCTCGGGCCTTGCGTGAAGCGCTGCTCGGGGCCCGGGCCGGCGTAGACCTGCACGGCCTTGAAGGGCGCGCCCGGCGTGACGACTCGGGCCGAGTGCTTCGCTCCCGCGGGGATGTAGACCGCGTCGCCCTTGCTCACGCGCAGCGTCTGCCCCGACACCGTCATGTCCGCGGCGCCTTCCTCGATGTAGAGAATCTCGACGCTGGCGTCGTGCGTGTGCTCGGGGACTTCGCCTCCGGGCTGCAACTCCAACAGCGTCAGCGAAGCGGCGGTGGCGCCCGTGCCCTCGTTGAGGAACAGCGTCGCGCGACCCTTGCCTCCCGCGATGATGTGACGCGGGGCCTCGGCCGTGGTGACGCGGTGGCGCACGGCGCGCGCGCTGGTGGGCTGCGCGCCCGATGCCGCGCCGGTGGGGCTCGTGGCCTGTGTACCTCGCGCGGCGTCGGGAGTGTTCTTCGTGCCCGGCGCGGGGGTGTCTCGCGATGTGTCGACAGGCGGCCGCGGCGAGCTGGCACCGGGTGCTGGCTTCGGCGCGGGCTCGCGGGCCCAGGAGGGAGGAGCGATACCGAGCCCCATGAGGGCCAGCGCGGAAAGCAGGAGTCGTGGACTCATCGTGTTGCTGGATTATCACGGCCACGGCCCCTGACTGGAGAGCAGGCAGGCGGTGTTCTTCGTTCCCTCGGGGCCTCGACTGGGGCACCCTGCCCGACATGGCGGACCTCACCCCCCAGGACTTCCCTGTTGCCGTCCCCTTCACCCTCCACTGGAGTGAGATGGACGCGTTCGGCCACGCCAACAACGCCCGGACCTTCACGTGGTTCGAGTCGGCTCGCATCTCCTACCTGGTGCGTATCGGCATGACGGGCCCCTCGGGCACGGGCGAGACGCGCGCGCCGGGCGGTATCGGCCCCATCCTCAAGGCCACCCAGGCCGAGTACGTGCGCCCCGTCGTCTTCCCGGCCCGGCTCGTGGCCTGCGCCCGCGTCTCCCGCATCGGCACGACGTCCGTCACGCTGGAGCACGCGGTGTTCGGCGAGGAGGACGGCGTGCTGTACACGAAGGGCATCGCCGTCATCGTCACGCTCAACTACGTCTCGAATGAAACAGTCCCCGTGCCCGCGCACGTGCGCGCCGCCATCGAGGCCGTGGAGGGGCGGTCCTTCGGGACATGAGTGACTCCGTGCTGGGGTTCCACGAAGGGCTGGCCGAGGAGTATCACCTGCTCTTCGTCAACTGGGCCCAGTCGGTGGAGCGGCAGGGCGCCGCGCTGGATGCGCTGCTGCGCCGCTGCGGAGAGCCTCCTCCCCGGCGCGTGCTCGACTGCGCGTGTGGCATCGGCACCCAGGCCCTGGGGCTCGCGGGCCGGGGCTACGTCGTCCACGCCACGGACTTGAGCCCGGCGGCCGTGGCCCGCGCGGAGCGTGAGGCGCGCACCCTGGGCGTCTCCGTGACGACCGGCGTCGCCGACATGCGGAAGCTGGACACGCAGGTGTCGGGCACCTTCCAGCTGGTGCTCGCCTTCGACAACGCCGTGCCGCATCTGCTCACCGACGAGGACCTGGATGCCGCCGCGCACGCCATGGCCTCCAAGCTGACGCCGGGTGGCATGCTGGCGCTGGGCGTGCGCGACTATGAATTGCTGATGGCGCAGCAGCCGCGCTTCACCTCGGAGCGCGTGCTCGATGCACCCGAGGGGCGACGGATTCTCTTCCAGGTCTGGGATTGGGCCGCCGACGGCCGCACGTACAGGGTGCACCAGTTCATCCTCCGTCCCGAGGGCGGAGGCTGGCAGGCGACGGAGCACACCGCCGTCTACCGCGCGCTCCAGCGCGTGGAGGTGGAGCGCGCGCTGACTCGCGCGGGATTGATGGATACACGGTGGTACTCGCCCGACGAGACGGGCTTCCATCAGCCCATCCTCACCGCGCGCAGGCCGTGAGGCTCAACCTCCGCCGCGCTTCACGTCCGCCGGTGCATTGGGGTGGCGCGTGAGCAACATGCGGAGCTGGGGCTGACGGCGCACCGCTTCCTGCTTCAAGAGATGGGCGATGAGAGGCGGCGGCGCGGCGCTCCAGCGGGCGATGTTCTGGATGAGCATCGGTGAGCGGTACGTGCGCCCGCACAACAGCGACGCCGTCTTGCCATCCACGGACATGCCGATGAGCGATGCGAGGGCTCGGCCTTCCGTGTTGAGGATGACCTCCACCTTCTCCTCGGAGGGGCCGGTGGTGAAGCGCTGACGCAGGACCTCTCGCGATGAGCGCCGCGTGGACTCCGGCACGTCGCGGTCGATGGTCACCTTGTACAGCTCCATCAGCCGCCGCGTGCTCCACAGGCGACGGAAGAGGCCCGCTGGAAGCTGAGGATTGCGCACCAGCCACCGGCGCACGCCCGTGTCCGCCGTGAAGGCCGCGCGGCTACACAGCGCCTCCAGGCCCACGGGGTTGCGGTGGTTGCGCGCGATGAGCCGCGCGTGCGCGAGCCCCACGCGCGAGTTCTCCAGCACCGCCTTGATGACCGCGGGCAGCGGGTCGAAGCACAGCGCGGACAGCTCCGGGTCCTCACACGCGCGCGCCAGCGCCACGCGTTGGTCTTCCGTCTGCGGATGCAGCCGCGTCTCGAAGAGCTGGCGGAAGTTGCCCAGGGCCACTTCGGGCTCGTCGTCCACGGCGGGCTCTTCGTCCGGGGACTCGACCGCGTCGGCTCCTGGCTCCAGGGGGCCGGGCTCCTCCGCCTCCTGCGGAAGCAGATCCAGCATCGGCAGCTCCTCCTCCGGCGCCGCGGTGGCGGAGGCCGCGAGGGGCTCGTAGCCCGGGCTCACCGTGGAGGGCGTCGAGCGGCCCGGGCCACCGACAGGGGCGGGGCTCGGAGACGCGGCGCCTGTCGTCGGGCTCGTGGCGATGGGATTCCGCGCGGCGACGGGGGGCGGGCCCTGCGGCCCTGGCTGCGCGGCGGGGAGCAGCGCGCCTTGGGACAAGAGGCGCGTGAGGATGCCCTGGAGTCGCTCGGGGGGCAGGCCGGTGAGGGCGGGGAGGTTCCTCGCCGCGGTCGCCCCGTCCAGGCGCGAGAGCACGAAGCCTTCTTCCGCGCTGAGCACCAGGGTGCGCAGGTCCACCTGGGGGTTCGGCTTGGGAATCCAATCCGTCATCGGCTCCGAGTCTCCCACGACCCGTATACGAGGTGCAGAGGCCCTTCCTCTCGATGCATGACGGGCGGAAAACTGTGGAGCGACGGCATGCGCCAGGGGCCACGAGGCTCGCGTGAAGCCGTCCCGGGAGGCCGTGGGCCCTCATACCCGAAGTACTGGTTTTCCGACTTTTTCTGGTGCTGTCCCTGGCGCTAGAACTCCAGGTGAAACGCCCGGACGTCCACGGCGGCAACCTCTGGTGGGCGGGGCACCAGGAGCACGACATGTCGAGATTCGCGGGAGCGCTGTTCGTCGCCGTCGTCGCCGTCTTTCCCCTGCACGGACAGGCGCAGCAATGTCCCGAGATGCCGGGGCCCACCATGTCCACCACGCTGGAGCTCTTCAAGACGATTCAAGAAGACCGGGCGAAGGTGTGCGCCGTCGTCGGTGAGAAGCCGCTCCCGGAGCGCTTCCTCAAGGAGGCATCGGCCTGCTTCGACAAGCACCTGATGCCGTGTGCCCAGTCGACGGCGAAGGGGTTCATGCCGCTCCTCACCAAGTGCATCCAGGGCCAGAACCTCTTCAGCGACACGGGCATGTGCTCGCGCTGGGACGCGGCGATGACGTGCATGGACACGGAGATCCGCGACCGGAGCAGCCCCGCCACCCTGGCGATGATGAAGCACCTGGGCCTGGTCCAGAGCAAGACCCAGAAGTTCGAGGCGTGCTTCCGCGCCGCCGCGAAGAAGGTGAAGAAGTAGCTCTTCCGAGTCCGGTCGTCCCCGGTGGCGGGGAGGGGGCCCACCTGTCGGGAAATGCGCGCCAGGGGGGCCCAGGGGGCCGCTTGCCCGCTCGCTGGCCATGCCCTCGGGGGCCGTAGGGGCCCTGATTTCACGCTCCGGGGAAGAGCGGGTTGACGGGATGCCCCTGCCTGGACACAACTTCACTCCATGCCCAAGCCCATCCAGACCTATGGCGAGTTCTGGCCGTTCTACTTGCGCGAGCACTCGCTGCCCGTGACTCGACGGTTCCACTTCGTGGGCACCAGCCTGGGACTGGCCACGGGCGTGGCGGCCGTCGTCACCGGACGGGGGGCCCTGGTGCCCGCCGCCCTGGTCGCCGCCTACGGCTTCGCGTGGTTCAGCCACTTCTTCATCGAGCGCAACAAGCCGGCGAGCTTCAAGTACCCGCTCTGGTCCTTCATCTCCGACTTCCGGATGGCGGGGTTGATGGCGGTGGGCCAGCTCGACGCGCACATGGAGCGGGCCTTCGCCAACGGCGAGCAGGGGACGGGGGCCAACAGCCTCACGCCCGCGCAGCAGGCGCAGCCCCAGGCCTCCGCGCAGCAGGCGCGCTGAAGTCACTCGCAGGGCCTTGGGATGGACGGGCGCGGTGGCCCATGAAGGTCGCCGCCTGTTCCGTTTCGTGGACCGAGCGCCGGCCAGGTCGCCGCCCCGCACACGAAGCGCGGGCGCCTCACCCGAGTTGCGCTAGATTGGCCGCACCGTTGTAACGCCCCCCTATTTCCAAAGAGTCGCTTCGACCCATGGGACGCATTTTCGAGACGCGCAAGGCCACGATGATGGCCCGCTGGAACAAGATGGCGAAGGTGTTCACGCGCATCAGCAAGGACATCGCCATCTCGGTGAAGTCCGGCGGGCCCAACCCGGACACCAACTCCACGCTGCGTCGGGTCCTCCAGAATGCCCGTGCGGCGAACATGCCGAAGGACAAGGTCGAGGCCGCCATCAAGCGCGCCAGCGGCCAGACGGCGACGCAGTACGAAATCGTCCTCTACGAGGGCTACGCGCCCCACGGCATCGCCCTGCTGGTGGAGACGGCCACGGACAACGTGGTGCGCACCGTGGCGAACGTGCGCATGCGCTTCAACAAGTACTCCGGGAACATGGGCAACGCGGGCAGCGTGGCGTTCATGTTCAAGCGGATGGGGGTCTTCCGTCTGAATCCGGAGGGGTTGAATCAGGACGAGCTGGAGCTGGAGCTCATCGACCACGGCCTCCAGGAGCTGGGAGAGGGCACCGGTGAGAAGGGTGAGAAGCAGCTCATCATCCGCTGTGACTTCTCCGACTTCGGCAAGCTGCAGACGGCGATTGAGGCCAAGGGCCTGACGCCCATCTCCGCTGACTCCGAGTACATCGCGGAGAACCTCATCGAGCTGCCCGAGGACAAGGCCAACGAGGTCCTCGAGCTGGTGGACTCGCTGGAGCAGGACGACGACGTGCAGCGCGTCTTCCACAATCTGGGCTGAGTGGGTTCGCGGCCCGGGACGGTGTGGGCGCTCGTTGAGAGCGTCCCCGTTGCCGGGCCTTGGCGGGTGCTGCTCACTTCACGTCGTAGACCTTGCGCAGCGGGGCTCCGTCGCGGTGCAGGTCCACCTCCAGCCGGCGGGCGGTCTTCAAGAGCGCGTAGGTCTCCAGCGCCTTCTCCGGCGTGTCGAGCGAGATGCCGTTGACGCGCTGGATGACGTCGCCGTTCTGGAAGCCCAGCTTGTCGTAGAGCGAGCCCTCCCGGATGGAGAAGAGCTTGAAGCCCTGGGACTTGCCGTCCTTGAAGGAGGGGACGATGCGCGCCTGCATCGACGCCTCCGAGTGGCTGGGTTGCAAGGTGTCGACGAGCGGCTCCTTGCTGGTGATTTCGTAGGCGTTCTCTCCCACGCTGCGAATGTCGACGCTGGAGTCGGAGTCGTCGAACGGGCGCTTGGTGAAGTGATGGAACGCAAGCACGGCGAACACTGCCCCCGCCGTGACGAGCGAGCCAGCCAGGAACCAGACAGACTTCGGAAAGATGGTGAGCTTCATCGTGTCCTGCCTCCTCCCCCTCAGGGGTGAACGGGACAAGAGCAAGCTCGATGCCAGGGCCGTGCGCGTGTCTGGCTTCACTCGGAGACCACGTCGCGCCTGGGAAGGCCAGCGCTGTCGTGCGGGCTCGGGCAGGCCACTCCTGTCACTCGCCGCGGATTCTCGGGTGACAGGGTGTCGTGACAGGTTGTCACGCGGCGCGACGGGGACGAGGAGCCGTCCGTTGCTGGCCCCGACACCCGAGGGGAAGACGGCAGCGAGGTCCGCCGCCGTCTTCCCCTCATCTCGTTGCGGTGTCTCTACTTGGTGAAGGTGATGGGGCCGCTGGAGAGCGTGCTGTTGTTCGCTCCGTCGATGGCCCGCACCCGCCACGTGTGGCTGCCCGTGGCCAGGCCCGTCAGCGTCGTCTGCTCCGTCCCGACGCCGTACACCTCGAACTCCCACAGCGAGTACCCGTAGCCCGTGGCGCGCTGGATGCCTCGCATGCGCACGTAGCGACCCACGCCGCTCAGGTTGAGCAGGTCATCCTGCGCGCCGTTGCCGTTGGCCTCGGTGTACACCGTCCTCCACGTCGTGCCGTCCACGGAGGCCTCGATGGCGTACTGCCTTCCATACGCCGCCTCCCAGAACAGGTTCACCCGCTTGATGGAGTACACCCCGCCCAGGTCCACGGTGATGGACTCCGTGTCGGGGCTGGCCACGTCGTTCCGGCTGGACCAGCGCGTGCCCGTCACGTTGCCGTCCACCGCGTCGTTGGGGCTGCCGAACTCCGAGGACGTCGCGGAGATGTTCTTCCCCAGCGCCAGGTTCGTCGACGTGCCCACGTAGGCCTTCGGCGTGACGTCCGGCGCGCGGTCCGTGCCGTCCACCACGAGCACGTACCTGGACACGCCCGCGCCCACGTCCGTCGTCTGCTCCCAGATGAACGTCGTGGACGCACCCGGCACCGCCGCGCCCGCCGCGGGCACCAGCGCCGCGAAGGCCGCCGGAGGCGCCGTGTCATTCAGCGTGAAGGTCGCCGTCGCCGACTGCGTGACGCCGCCCGCCCAGTTGTAGGCCCTCACGAACCACGTGTGCGCGCCGTTGCCCAGCGCGGCGTTGATGACGGAGGCGGAGTTCGTGCGCGTCGTGGCGACGGGGAAGGGGCTGCCATCCAGGAAGACCTCGTAGCGGTGGATGCCCGTCTGCGGGTCGCTGCTCGCCGTCCACGTGAAGTTCGGCCGCGTGGTGATGGTGGAGCCCGGCGCCGGCGTCTGCAGCGTGAAGGCCGTGGGCGGCGTCGCGTCCGTCAGCCCGAAGCCCTGGATGCCCGCGCCGTACTGGAACAGCGGGTTGCCGTAGATGGGCAACACCGGCAGCCCCTGCGCGATGCGCGAGCGAATCTCCGTGCGCTGCGCCGCCGTGGCGCCCAGGTCGAACGGGAGGTCCCAGTGCTCCAACTGGTTGTTCTCCGCGTCGGTGCCAATCTGGTCCATCGAGCGCGGGAGCTGCCAGGGCAGCTTGCCTCGAGGGAAGACGTCTCCGAAGAGGATGTCCGCCACGGCCGGGCCTCCCGAGTCTCCAGGCCGGTACGCCGCCAGCAGCGCGTTGGTCTGCGGGACGACGTTGGTGAGGATGTACGGGCGCGGCAGGATGAGCACCGTCGTCGTGGGGATGTTGCGCGCGCGGAAGCCGGTGATGAGGCCGTACTGGTTGCCCCACTTGGCATCATGCGCCGGGCCAATCGGGTCTCCCGGCAGGTAGGGCTTCTCCTTGTCCCACTCGGTGCCGTGCGTGAAGTAGCTCTCGCCCACCACGACGATGGCCGCGTTGGGCGTGACGCCCGCCGGAGCGTTGTCCTTGTAGACGGTGATGCCAGCCGCCGCGGCGCGCTGCTTGATGGCCTGGTAGATGGTCAGGTCCCCGAACTCCGTGCCGTGGAAGTCCGAGCGCCACGTCACCATGCAGGGGCCCGCATCCGCGCAAGGCCCCGCGACGACGATGCTCGAGCCCGCGCCCAACCGCAGTGGCAGCGCGCCGTCGTTCTTCAAGAGCGTCATCGCGTTCTGAGCCGCGCGGCGCACCAGCTCCTTGTGGTCCGCCGTGTGCCACTCGGACGTGCCCGCGAGGCCCCTGCGGTACGGGTCCTCGAAGATGCCCAGGCGGAACTTCAGGTCCAGAATCCGGCGCACGGAGTCGTTGATGCGGGCGATGGGCACCGCCGTCTCGAAGTTGCCCATCTGCGCGGGGTTCGCCCCGCCCATGACGTCCGAGCCCGCCGTCGCCGAGCGCGTCCACGCCCCCGACGGCAGCCAGTCCGAGCAGATGACGCCCTGGTAGCCCAGGTTCACCCGCAGGTAGTTGAGGATGCCCACGCTGTCACCGGCGCCGTAGCCCTCCGGACCCAGCAGCCAGCTGCCCGCGTAGCCCGGCATGATGCCGCTGGTGCCCGCCTCCAGCGCCGCGTGCCACGGACGCATGTGGTAGTGGATGGTGGTGCCGTCATAGGTGATGCCGGCCTCGCCGCCCGCGCCCTGGCCGGGCCAGTGCTTGGTGGTGACCCAGATGGAGTGCGGGTTCACCTCGGGGCCGCCCTGCAGGCCCGCGATGAGCGCGCGGGTGAGGCCCGCCGACAGGTCCGCGTCCTCGCCGTTGCCCTCCTGGATGCGCGGATAGAGGACCTTGGTGCCCACCTCCGCCAGCGGCGACAGCGTGCCGCGGCTGCCCACCGCGAGCTGCTCGCGGCGCTGCATGTCACCCAGCTCGTAGACGGTGTCCAAGTCGCGGGAGGCGGCCAGCGCCGGCTGCGTGGGCCAGCTCGTCTTGTAGCCGTGGATGGAGTCACCCGCGTCCACGTTGGGGATTCCCAGCCGCGTGGCCGCGGAGGCGCGCTGGAAGCTGACGATGTCCTCCGGGCTCAGGGGGCCCATGGTGAAGCCCGCCTCGGGGAACGTCTTGGCCTCGAAGAACATCTGGAGCGCCTTCTCGCGCGTCGTCATCCGCGCCATCAGGTCATTGACGCGGGTGGCGATGGGGTTGTGCCAGTCCTCGTACGGGTCGATGACGCCGTTCTTGTTCAAGTCGCGCATGCCGTTGATGAGCGCGACGCCGTCCGCCGCCGTCTCCACCACCGGCAGGTACACGCTGAACTGACGCAAGTCGGAGCGACTGGTGGCGCCGCTGGCCTGCGTGGCCACGACGTACCACTTGTACGTCCAGCGGTCCGGCAGGTCCTGCGCCAGGGTGAAGGACGTGCCCGTCGTCGTGGTCATCAGCGTGTAGCGGTCCAGCAGGCTGCCCGGGGCCATCCAGTCGTAGTCGTCCCGGCTGATGTTCAGATACAGCTTGTAGTTGGCCGCGCCCGCGACGGCGGCCCACTGGAACGTGGGACGGCGGGTGTTCGTCACCATGGCGTTGTTGGCCGGCGCCACGACTGCGAACGCGCCCGCGATGGCGGGAGGCGCGGGCGCCTGGTACGGGTCCGGGATGATGGTGCGGTCTCTTCCGTCCGGAGGCCCGCCCGTGGTGAAGATTTCGACCTTCCACTCGGCGCCCTGCACCGCGAGCGAGGTGACGCTCTGGCCGCGCAGCACCGTGCCGGTGGACGTCGTCACCGCCAGCCGGATGTCCGTGTTGGGCGCGGTGGGCGAGAACTGGTTCTTGGAGAGGGTAATCGTCGTGTTGGGCGCGAAGGTCAGCTCGTAGGTGAAGGGCCCGGGCGGGTTGCGCACCGACGGCGTGGTGTTGCCTTCCTCGGGCGTGGGCGTGACGCTGAGGGGCGCGGGCGAGACATTGATTTTCGCGTACGCCAGCTCCGGGAACATCAGCTTGATGGTCTGGTTCGTCGTCTGCGGCGGCGGCTCCTGCGGGCCGTCACCGGGCGCGTAGACCTCGAAGTCCCAGAGGGAGATTCCGTAGCCCGTGCCGCGGGTGATGCCGCGCACGCGCACGTAGCGGGCGGAGCCGGACACGGTGATTTCACGGCGACCCGGCGCGCCGTCGGTGATGTTCGTCGCGAGCGGCGACCAGGTGCTGTCATTCGTCGAGCCTTCAATCGCATAGGTCGACGGATAGGCGCCCTCCCAGTTCAGCACCACCTTGCCCAGCGTCCTCGCCGAGCCCAGGTCCACGCGAATCCACTGGCCATCCAGCGGGTCCGAGGACCAGCGCGTCGTCGTGTTGCCATCCACCGCGTAGCCCGGCGTGAGGTGGGCCGCGTTGCCCTCCACGGTGGAGGCCGTGGCGGGACGGTTCTTCGCCAGGTCGCCGGTGGCGGCCGTGCCGCTGTAGACGGCGAACTCCCACAGCGAATAGCCGTAGTCCGCCGCGCCGCGCACCGTGCCGAGGATGCGGATGTAGCGGCCCGTGCCCGACACCGTCAGGTCATCCACCCCGCCGTCGCCGTCGGTGATGGTGCGGATGTCCGTCCAGTTCGCCGCGTCCGGGGACGTCTGCACCTTGTAGCCGATGGCGTACGCCGTCTCCCACGTGAGCACCACGCGACTGATGGTGGTGCTCGCACCCAGGTCGACGTAGATCCACTCATTCGCGGTGAAGAGGCTGCCCCACCGCGTTCCTCCATCTCCATCCACCGCGTAGTTGCCAGTGATTCCCTCCTGTGCCGATGACGTCACCGTCGGTCGGTTGAGAGCGAGATTCCCGGCCTGGGCGTTCGCGTCCGAACCGAACGCCATCACACCCACTGCTACCGCTGTCGCACACACCCGCGTCAGGAGACTCCTGACACGGTGCGTGGCCTGCACAAGAGGGGTTGGTAATCGCATGGGGACGAAAAGCGGGCCGCTGGAGAAAGTAGGGGAGGGGGTGTGCCAGCGCATACCGAGACGGTGCTGCGTCCGAGCGGTCCTTTCCTTTCAGCCCATGATTCTATTTCTTCGGACGACAAAGAAAGTCAAACCAAGACCCGTTAACGCGGCAAGTCTCGAAAGGCGTGCGGGCAGCGCGGCGGGCCCCGCGTTGGAGTTTCATCGGGTTACGCGGGTGCCGCGTTGCGTTGTCGGTATGCGGGCCTTGGACTGGCGTTCAGCGCGTCTCGTGCTGCTTCGCCCACGCGGCGACTTCGGGCGTGCGTGACTCCACCCACGCGCGGAACTCATCGGCCTGGGAGAGGTACAGCTCGCCGCCGCCCGCGCCACCGGAGGGTGGGTGTCCGAAGAAGCGCGTATGCACCTCGCGAGCGAGCGTGCCCACGTCGACGCCGTGGGCCTGCGCGAGCCGCTCCAGGAGCTCCTGGAAGTGCGCGCCCTTTATCTTCAGGGCGTCGGCGGCCTGCACGAGGCTGTCCAGGTGGGTCGCGCTCTGTCCCAGCGACGGGTGGTCCGCGATGAGCTTCTGCACCTGCTCCGGCGACAGGCCCGCGTCCTGGCACAGCCGCTGGTCGAGCAGCTCCGGCCCCAGGGTGATGAGGTTGCGCGCGAGCGTCGCATCCATGCCGCTCGCGGTGAGCAACTTCACCTGCTCCTCGCGGATGCGCTCCTGCTCCGGGTCCAGGTACTTGGCGCCCAGCCCTCCGAGGAACAGTGCCGCGCCGAGAATCTGGAAGCCCGGCGCCCAGCTGAAGAGCGCCGCTCCCGCCATCAGCGCGCCGCCCAGGGCCTGGGCGCCGGACGCGGTGGCCTTCCAGCCATCGCCCTCGCGCAGGTACTGGAAGCTCTGCAGCGCGTCACCCGCGGCGCCGAGCACCGCGCCGATGGCGGAGGCCTTGCCCAGCACCGAGACGGCGGACGCCGCCTGCGCCGTCTTGCCGAGGACGCCGGTGAGGAACACCGCGCCGTCGGAGGTGAAGCTGAGCCCGTCTCCGACAATCTTGAGCTTCGCGGAGAGGTCCGCCTGGCTCCAGTTGCTGACGTCTCCGGCGAACGCCGTGCCGACGACGAGCAGGCCCAGTCCGCGCAGCGCCTGTCCCCGAGGCGAGTCCGGGTTGAATGGCAGGCCCGTCTCCTGCCCCGTCAGGAGGGCATTCAGGGACTGGGTCGTCTTGCGCACGTCCGCTTCGGAGGTGCCCGGTTTGATGGTCCGCAGCAGGCGGACGTAGGCCTTCATGTCGTCCGGCTTCATGCCGAACACGTCCGAGCAGCGCGCCAGCCCGTCGAAGATTTTCTGGGCGGTGGCCGGGGACTTGTTGCCGGCCGCGAGCAGTGCGCCGGTGCCCGCGCTCTTCACGAGCGCGAGGGCGAGCTTCTCGTTGAAGTCCTTGCCGTCCTTCAGCTTGCCCACGACATCGAGGAAGAGCGGCGTGTCCTCCGCCTTGGCCGCGAGCTGTCCGGCGAGGTAGCTGGCGCCGCCCGCGGTCTCCGCGAGGCGGGGGATTTCACGGGCGAGCGCGGCGATGCGCGGGTCCTCCGCGCCGTGAGGCACGCCGTCCGGCGCGGCGGTGGCGAGCAGCTTGCCCAGCCGCTCGAACTCCGCGAGGTCCTTCTGGATGCCGGCCTGCCCGACGTAGGCGGAGATGAAGTCCTTCTGCTGCTCGGGAGTGAGGATGGCGGCGGGGCCACCGAGCAGCGCGGTGAGCTTCTTCTGGTGTGCTTCCGCCTTTTCGGCCGCCACCGCGAAGTCGCCGCGCACGCCGTCGATGGCGCTCCACAGCGTGCGGTGAAGCGCCGCCTGGTCCTTGCCGTAGGTGGGCGCGGTGCTGCCCGGCGCAATCACCTCCCTCCGATTCAGCGAACGCTCGAGGTCGAACGCGAGCCGCGTGCCGAGCCCGAAGTTGACGGCGGTGCGCACCGCGCTCGTCATCGACATGTTCACCAGCCCCGGAGGCGCGTCGCGCGTGAAGGCCTTGCCCACCATTCCCGCGGCGGGGTCCTTCAAGAGCTCCGTGGCGCGCGTCAGGGCGAAGAACGTCTGGTGCTCGATGCGGGTCTCCTGGTCCGCGAGCTTCTTCAGCACCGCCGGGTTGTCCAGGTCAGGTGGGCGCAGCGGCGGGCGGGGATGGAGCTGGCGGTCCGTCTCCGGAGACACGCCGGCGAAGAGCTGTCCCATCTTCGCCAGGGACGGCTCGGCGGCGCGGACGAACGCCTCCTGGTAGACGGGGTCCGGGTTGCTGGCGATGAGTTGCTCGAACTGGCGCGCGCCCTGCTCCAGGCTGTTCTTGAGCGTGCCCTCCAGGGCCTTCGCGTCTTGCGCCGCGCGCGTCTTCACGTCCGTGCCGGCGGCGACGCTGACGATGCTTACTCCCGGCTTCGGCGTGGAGAGCTCGGGCTCGGGAGTGGGGCTTCCCGAGGCGGCCTCCTCGAGCCTGCGTGCCACGGCGGCTCCGGTGCTCGCGCCCGCGTTGGCGGCCGGGCTCGTGGTTCGCGACGCTCCCTCCAGGGCGGTGAAGGAAGGTTGTCCGCTCGTGGGGGAGAAGAAGACGCCGAGCTGCTCGCGCGTCATCGCCACGGGGCCGCCGGTGTGCAGCGGGTCCGCCACCAGGTACTTGCCGTCGGGTGTCTTGCCGAGGATGGCGTTGAGGTGGCCGATGTCTCCGGAGCCCATGCGCTCGGGGAACTGGGCGCGCCACTTCGCGTTCGTCTGGCCATTGGCGATGACGGGGTTGCCCGCGGCGAGCTGCTGGTCGAGGGATTCCCAGCCCTGGCCGTAGCGCGAGCCCAGGCCCGCGCCCTGGATGCCATCCCCCACCATGGTGCCGCCCGTCAGCTCGCGGTCCCGGTCGAGCTGGGGAACGCGGGTGCCATCGGACGCCTTCACGTAGGTGAACTCGCTCTCGCGGCGCGGACTCATCAGCGCGCGGGCGTAGTCCACCTGCTGCTCCTTGGAGATGCCGGGCGGCATGTGCCCCGTGTATGCCAGCGACATCGCGAGGCTCGCGGGCCCGCAGTTGGTGCTGCCGCGAGGGCCGGTCGGGTTGTACTCGGAGGTGAACTGGGTGATGAACGCGTCCTCGGCGGACGTGGCTGGCTGTCGTGCGCCGCTGTTCACCTTTGGCTCGGTGAGCGCGTTGGACAGTGCGTCGCGCGTCCCCGCCGAGTACTGGCCGGTGGTGGGGAGCTGGTGCTCGGCCTGGAAGCGCTCCAGCGCCGCTGCTGTCTGGGGGCCGAACTGGCCGGGCCCGGTGGCCACCTGGGCTTCGGTGAGGTAGCCCAGCGTCACCAGCGCGTCCTGCAGTTGTTTCACCTCCAGGCCTGAGTCGCCGCGCTTCAAGTCCTTCAGCGGGAGCGGGACGGGAGCTTCCTCTTCCTTCTCGGGAGGTGGAGGAGGCGGAGGTGGCTGGAGCCGCTCGCGGTGCACGGCGCCGCCGTCGCCGTCCTCGAAGCTTGAGGTCGAGTCGAAGCCTTCCGTGCTGGAAGTGTCTTCCCGCTCGACGACGTGGTTTTGAGACGATGACTCGGTCCGGGCTGTTTCAGTCGCGCCTTCGGATGAGCTGATTTGAGTCGAACGTGATGAGCCGTCGACACGCATGTGTGTTGCTCCCCCTCTGATATCCAACCCACCTACGGCCCCACGGCGACTCGATTGCGTGGCCGTGGGTACGACTGCTCGGTGGTGTTCGTGGGGGTGGGGGTGACCCGGCTCCGTGGCTCTCTCACTTCGTTTGAAGTGGCGAAAAGCGCATGCTGAGGTGTCGCGGGAGCGCGGCAAACATGCATCCTGGCGATGCACCACGTCCGGGGGGACATTCATGATGATTCGCGCGGTTTGGGCCGTGATGCTCCTGCTGGTTGGCTGTACGGCGACGCCGCGACTCGCGCATGGTGGTGAGCTGCTCGATACAGTCGCGGAGGATTCCGCGGAGGCCTGTGCCAGGTTCTCCGGGCACGAGGAGGAGGGCTGCTACGCCCCAGCCTGCGGTGAAGAAGACTGCGGCCTCTATCGCTGCGAGGACCTCGCGTCGCCTCCCTATGCGCTGCGGGTTTCCCCCGGCCAGGCTTCCGCCGGCGCGACCGCGCGCATCCAGCGCTACTGGGGAGGCGCTGTTCCGCTTCCAGGTCGAACGCCTGTGTTCGTCATCCCGTGGTATCGAAGCGAAGAGCTACCGAGCGCCAAGTCTGTCCGGAAGGCCATCGCGGAGTGGCAACGACGGCCGAAAGAGCGACACCACATCTTCCCCAGGGCTTTCGAGCCGTACTTCGCGGTCGTCGGCATCGAGATCCACAAGTACACCTTGTTGGTCGCGGTGGAGGAGCACAAGCGGGTTCATGCGGGCGGAAACGGCGGGCCCTGGAACCGCGACTGGCGAATCTGGATTGCCGAGAACCGGGACAGCGCGTCGCGCGAAGACCACTTCCTCCAGGGAGGGAAGATGGTGGAACGTTATGGATTGGTTGGCATGCCCATGACGTACTGGCAGCGGCTCGCGTTGCTGTCCGCATCAGGAGAGTGAATGCGCTACTACACGTTGCGGGAGGAACTGAGCGCGGGGTCGAGGTGGACAGGGGGCTACGACCTTGGCCGCCAGTGGCAGTTGCCCGGCGTCGAGTGCTCCACCTGCGGCGTCGCGTGGGGCGGGGGCGGGTACGACTACCCGACGGTCGACCTGTCCGGGCTCGCCGGCTCCGAGGATTACGAGCGCCCGAGGTGCGTGCCCTGGCCTGAATTCTCGGTCCTGAGGGAACGCGTGCTGCCCTGGGTGCCACCTGGCGCCTTGGTGGGCCCTGGCGCGGGATTCGGGCCGCTGACTGGACGGGCTCGGGGTCGCTTCGCGCCTGTCGTCATCCACATGCCTTGGATCCTCCTCCTTCGCCCAGAGGTGATGTCGCGGTTGGAAGGGCTCACAGGCGCCGTCCCGGTCCCCACTCGCTTCAAGAGGGCACGTGGCGCGGAGTTGGTCGAACTCGAGGTCTTGCCAGGAGGGCGCATCGCGGGAGCAGAGGCTCACAAACCTTGTGAGACCTGTGGCCGGACGACCTTCGTGCGGCCTCCTCTCGGAAAGCTGCGCGTAGCCGATGTCCCTCCTGTCGACTTTGCCCGGCCAAGCGCGAGTCTCGTCATCTGCAGCGAGCGCGTCATCGACAGGTTGGCGCGGGAGCTGAGCGAGTCGGAGGTGGTCGCGGTCGACGTCGGCGGCGGGCCTTCGGAGAGCGCCACCGGCCAACCTGGGTAAGACCCACCAGGAGGCACGCGAGGTGCCTCCCGGTGATTCATGTCACCGACACCGGCTCAGGCGCTGACGCCCACGCCGATGGGGCAGCTCACGCCGGTGCCGCCCAGGCCGCAGTACCCGCCGGGGTTCTTCTCCAGGTACTGCTGATGGTAGTCCTCGGCGAAGTAGTACTCGGGCGCCGGGATGATTTCGGTGGTGATGGCGTCCAGCCCCTTCGCGGTGAGCGCCTTCTGGTACGCATCCCGACTGGCCTCCGCGGCGCGCTTCTGGGCCTCGCTCGTGGTGTAGATGCCGGAGCGGTACTGCGTGCCCTCGTCGTTGCCCTGGCGCATGCCCTGCGTCGGGTTGTGGCTCTCCCAGAAGACTCGCAGCAGCTGCTCGTAGCTGACCTTCTTCGGGTCGAACACCACGCGGACCACCTCGTTGTGGCCCGTCATCCCGCTGCACACCTCGCGGTACGTGGGGTTGGGCGTCAGGCCCCCCGCATAGCCCACGGACGTGCTGTACACGCCGGGCGTCTGCCAGAACTTGCGCTCGGCGCCCCAGAAGCAGCCCAGGCCGAAGATGGCGACCTCGTGGCCCTCCGGAACAGGCCCCTTCAGCGGGGTGCCCAGCACCTCGTGCTTGGTGGGAACGGACATCTCCTCCGTACGGCCCGGCAGCGCCTCCGCCGGGGACGGCATCCGCAGCTTCTTGGTGGAGTTGAAGAACATGCCCCTAGGAATAGCCTCCCGCCCGTCTGGTTTCACCCCTAGAAGGAGCAGGCGGCCAAACAGGCGGTGTTGGGGCCTCAGGCCCTCCGCCAGGGTAGGACGGCCTGCCCCCCTGAAATAGGGTCTCCCCCACATGCGCCTCCCCACCGCCACGGCCTTGCTGTGTCTCGTCCCCTCCCTCGCGCTCGCGGGAGCGGACTCCCGCTGCCGCCCCAGCCGCTTCTCCGAGCAGGAGATGAAGGGCGCCTCCGCCCAGGCGCGTCATGCCGCGTATGTACAGGCATGTGCGCTCGATGAGGTGGTGGAGCTGACGAAGCAGCTGGTGCGCTTCAAGACGGTCAGCAGCGAGGTGCCGCCCGCGAAGAGCCCCGACATCGCCGCCATGGGCCGCTTCCTCCAGAAGTGGGCCAAGGCCCATGGCATGGCGTACCGCGCCGTGGGCGGCAATGACGTGTTCGAGATTGCCTGGGGCGAAGGCACGCCCACGCTGGGCCTCGTCTTCCACGGTGACGTGGTCCCCGCGCCCGCGCACGAGTGGAAGCGCCCGCCCTTCGAGCCCTATGTCCAGGACGGCCGCCTGTTCGGCCGCGGCGTGGAGGATGACAAGGGGCCGCTCGCCTCCGCGCTGGTGGCGCTCGACTTCGCGAAGAAGCTCGGGCTCAAGCCCCAGGGCAAGGTGCTCGTCATCGTCGGCAACGGCGAGGAGAGCGACTGGAACGGCATGGCGAAGTACGCGGCCACCGAGCCCAAGCCCACGCACGTCATCTCCGTGGACTCGGGCTACCCCGTCGTCGCCGCGCAGTCCGGCTTCGTCGCGTGGAACCTCGTCACGCCCGTGGGGCCGGCTCGCAAGTCCTCCAAGGTCGCGCTGCGGCCGGTGGACGTGAAGGCCGGCGAGTTCCTCACGCAGGTGCCCGGCACGGCCACGCTGAAGCTCCTGCCCGGTGAGGAGGGCTCGCTCGCCGTCGCCCTGGAGACCGTCCGGAGCGCCGTCGCCCTGGAGCAGCAGGCGCGCTCCGAGCTGAAGGCGGACGTGAAGGAGGAGGGGGGGGCGGTGGTGCTCACCGTCCACGGCAAGGCGGTGCATGCCTCCATCGCCGACGAGGGAAACAACGCGCTGTGGGGCCTGTCCGGTGTCGCGTCGCGGCTGCTCATGGAGGACAACGGCATCACCGCCATGCTGCACGTGCTGGCCATGCGCTTCGACCGCGACCACCATGGCGAGAAGCTGGGCCTGGTGTACTCGGACTCCGGGCTGATGGGGACGCTCATCGTCGCGCCCACCGTGCTGCGCGTGGCGGATGGCAAGGTGAGCCTGGGCGTCAACATGCGCCGTCCCCAGGGGAAGGACGCGGCGGAGTTCAATGCCTCGCTGGACCACGCCGCGGCGCGCGTGAGCCAGGACTCGGAGGGCCGCGTGAAGGAGGCCGGCGAGCGCTACGTGGGAGACGCGCACGTGGCCGACACGTCCGGGCCGCTCGTCACCACGCTCCTGGACATCTACAAGCGCCACAAGAACGTCCCGGACGCGAAGGCGACGTCCGTGCGCGGCGGCACCTACGCACGCCTGTTCCCCAAGGCCGTGGACTTCGGCCCCGGCTTCCCGGGCGAGGAGTACACCGGCCACGCGCCCGATGAGTCCATCTCGCTGGAGAGCCTGGATCTGGGCACGCGCATGCTCGCGGAGGCCGTCCACACGCTGGCCCTCACGCCCGCCGCCAGCACGGAGAAGTGACGGCTACGTCCGGAGCGCGCCCTTCGCGCGAGGCCAGTACACGCGGAACGTGGTGCCCTCCTCCTCCGAGGAGCGCACCTCCACGCGGCCTCCGTGCGCGCGGACAATCTGGTGGACGATGTAGAGGCCCAGGCCCAGGCTGCGCTGCTGCTGGTACTTGGAGGTGGACTCGGACGTCGCCACCGGCGTCTTGAACGGGTCGAAGATGCGCGGCAGCAGCTCCGGGGGAATGGGCTCGCCCCGGTTGTGCACCTCCAGCACCACGTCGTGCGCTTCTCCGCGCACGTGGGTGTACACGGGCGTGTCGCCACCGCCGTGCTGGAGCGCGTTGGACACCAGGTTTCCCAGCACCTGCGCCACCCGGTCCGGGTCCCAGTCGCCCGACGTGTCTCCCGAAGACTCGAACAGCAGCGGACGCCCCGGGTGGCTCACCTGGAGCTCCTCCAACGTCGCCTGACACACGTCCGTCAGGTTCATCGGCTGGGGCGAGACGGGGATGCCCTCGCCCAGCTTGCTGCGCGCGAAGTCGAGGATGTCCGTAATCATGCGCCCCATGCGCCCGGCGGACTTGCGGATGCGCTCCACCGCGCGGCGCTCCGGCGCCTCCAAATCCTCCGCGCGCGCGAGCTGGAAGGCGGAGGCGCCAATGGCGTTGAGCGGGTTGCGCAGGTCATGCCCCAGCACGGCGAGGAGCTGCTCCCGGAAGTCCACCGCCCGCTGGAGCGCGGCCTCCGCCTGCTTGTGCTTGGTGATGTCCACCAGGACGCAGCCCATGCCCAGCAACCCCGCGCCCATGGGCTCACGCACCGGATAGAAGGTCACCTGCCAGATGTGTCTGCCCTTCCGGGGCACCAGCGCGGGCGGCGTGGCGAACTCGAAGGCCTGCAGGGGCTCGCCCGTCCGCAGCACCTGCAACAGCAGCGGCTCCATCAGGTCGGCGACCTCCGGGGGCTGCATCTGCCGGAAGGTCCGGCCCAGGTGGGCCTCGGGTGGGAAGCCGTTGATGTCCGCCAGTGTCTGGTTGATGCGCAGGTAGCGCAGCTCATGGTCCAGGTAGGCCATGCCCATGGGCGTGGCCTCCAGGAGCGCGTCCAGGAGCGCCAGCGAGCGCTGGGCCTCCACGCGCGCGTCGCGCTCCAAATCCTGGAGCCGCGCCTGGAGGATGTACGCGCCGGCGCGCTGACACATGGTGCGAAACAACAGCAGGTCCGCGTCGGAGAAGCCGAAGGACGTGCGCGAGCCCAGATACGCCACGCCCAACAGCCGTGTGCCTTCCACCAGAGGCACGCCGTAGACAGCGAGCAGGCCCACGTCGCGCAGCACCGGCAACACCACGCGCGGATCCGTGGAGGCCGAGCGCACCGCCATCGGCTCGCGCTTCACGGCGACCTCGCCCACGAGGCCCTGGCCCAGGTCCACCGAGCTGCCCAGGGCCGTGTCGCCACCCAGCCCCACCGCGGCGCGCACCACCAGCCGGGTGCCCTCCAGCATCAACACACCCGCGGCATCCACCGAGAGCGTCGACTCCATCACCACGGTGAGCAGGCGCGCGAGGAGCACGTCCACGGGAGGGCCGTCCAGCGTGGCCTGCGCCATGCGGTCCAGGGCCTGGAGGCTTCGCTGGCGCTCCTCCGCGAAGCGCTGCACCGTGCGCACCACCGTCCGGTCCAACACGCCTTCCAGGCGCTCCAGCTCTCCTGGAGCCAGGGGCTGGGACCAGGCCTCCAGTCGCCGGAGGATGCACTTGCGCAGGAGCGCGAACTCGGACACGACTTCACCCAGGTCGAAGCCCTGGTCCAGCCTCACCACCGCGTGCTCGTCCGCCAGCGCGATGTCGGCGCCGTGCTCACCCTGTTCCAGCGTGTCCGCCAGCGCCAGGAGCAGTCCTGGCATGTGGTCCAGGAGCCACGAGGGCTTCTCCCGCACGCCGATGTGCATCGCGTGCATCGCGTGCTCCCACTCCGTCAGGAGCTCCTCTCGATTCGCGCGCAGGAAGTCCGACGCCTTGAGCGGTGTTTCCCGCTCGGCCTCATCGTTCTTCGTGGAGCGTGTTTCCGGCTCCATCATCACCGACCTCCTGAGGCCCCGCCCGCTCGTGCCGTCCCCATCTTCAATGTGGGCACGTGGGCAGTTGTATGTATGTCCGAGCCCTTGTTTTGGCGGGAGACGCGGGCCCGAGGGCCACCCCGGACCCTCGTCGTCCGAGGGGACCGCGCGGCGCTCGCCGGAGTCGTTCGTCGCTCCCCGCTGGACGAGGTGCGCGTCCGTCCACCGTCAATCGCTTGGCCCCCTGGGGTGAAGTCGGGGGCTGGCGGAGCTCCCGCGCTCGGTTAGGGTGGGCGGCAGATGCGCACCCTCTTGTTGACCCGCTCCGATGTGTCTCGCAACCTCCAGGCGCTCACCCTGCTGGAGGACTTGCGGGAGGCCTTCCGCACCGACGCCCTGGCTCGCACCGTGGCGCCCCAGCGTGTACGCGCACCGCTGCACGCGGAGGGCACCGCGCTGGCGATGCTCCCCGGCTGCCTTCCCGGCATCCCCGCGTACACGGTGAAGGTGCACGCGAAGTTCCCCGCGCGGACGCCCGCCATCCAGGGCGTGGTGCACCTGAACGACCTGGCCACGGGCGAGCTGCTGGCGGTGATGGACTCCGGACACCTGACGGCGGTGCGCACGGGGGTGATGGGCGCGCTGGCGGCGGATGTGCTGGCGCGGCCTGACGCGAGTCGCGTGGCCATCATCGGCGCGGGCGCGCAGGCGGTGATGCAAATCAAGTCGCTGCGGCTGGTGCGCTCGCTGTCCCACGTGCGCGTCCATGACACGGACGCCACGCGCGCCTTCGCCTTCGCCACGCGGATGTACCAGGAGCTGAGCCTGCCGGTGCGGCCCGCGGATTCGGTGGCGGAGGCGGTGGAGGACGCGGACATCGTCATCGCCGTGACATGGAGCCGCCAGCCCTTCCTCCACGCCGGCATGGTGAAGCCGGGCACGCACATCACCACGCTGGGCGCGGACGAGCCGGGCAAGGCGGAGGTCTCCGCGGAGCTCTTGCGGCAGGCGCGCTTCATCTGCGACCACCGCGGCCTGTCCGTCGCGAGCGGCGCGGTGGGCAACGTGGGCCTGGGCGAGGACGTCATCCACGCGGAGTTGGGCGAGGTGCTCGCCGGACTGAAGCCGGGGAGGACCTCTCCGGAAGAGGTGACGGTGTTCGGCGCGGTGGGGCTGCCCTTCCAGGACCTGGCCGCCGCGTGGCACGTGTATCAAGCCGCGCAGGGTGATGACGCCATCCAGGGCATGGACTTCGGCGCATGAGGGCCTGGGACTCGCTCATGTCGCGGCTGGGGCTCACGCGGCCGGAGCTGCGCGCGTGGGCGATGTATGACTGGGCGAACTCGGCCTACGTCACCACCGTCATCGCGGTGGTGTTCCCCATCTATTACGCCTCCGTCGCGTCGAAGGGGCTGGAGCGCGAGGTGGCCACCAGCCGCTTCGCCGCCGTCACCGCCGTGGCGCTGGGCACGGTGGCGGTGCTGTCGCCGGTGCTGGGCGCGCTGAGCGACAGGGCGGGCCGGCTCAAGACGCTGCTGGGGGTGTTCCTCGCGCTGGGGCTGCTGTCCACGCTGGGACTCGCCGGCGTGGGGCAGGGTGACTGGGTCTGGGCGCTGGTGTGCTTCGGCCTGGGCAACGTGGGGGTGACGGGCAGCATCGTCTTCTCCGACGCGCTGCTGCGCCACATCGCCAATGACGAGGAGTTGGACCGGGTGTCCACCGCGGGCTACGCGCTGGGCTATCTGGGAGGCGGGCTGCTGTTGGCCGCGCAGCTCGTGTTGCTGGTGAAGCCCGGCTGGTTCGGACTGCCGAACGCGGCGGTGGCCTCGCGCGTGTCCTTCGTGACGGTGGCGCTGTGGTGGGGAGCGTTCTCGCTGCCGCTGTTCCTGCGCGTCCCCGAGCCCCGCCCCCAGAGCGCCGCGCCTCCGCCCCGGCTGTCGCTCACCGGCATCTTCTCCCAGCTCGCGGAGACGCTGCGCACGCTGAGGAAGTACCGGCAGGCGATGCTGCTGCTGGTGGCGTACCTGCTCTACAGCGACGGCATCGGCACCATCATCCGCCTGTCCACGCTGTATGGGACGGAGCTGGGAATCGGCCAGGGCGCGCTGATGGGGGCGCTCTTGCTGACGCAGGCGGTGGGAGTGCCATGCGCGGTGCTGTTCGGCCGGGCGGCGTCGAGAGTCGGCGCGAAGCCGGCGCTGATGTTCGCGCTGGCGGTGTACGTGGTGGTGACGTTCCTGGGCTACTTCATGAGCTCGCCCGCGCACTTCTTCGCGCTGGCGCTGCTGGTGGGCATGGTGCAGGGCGGGAGCCAGGCGCTGAGCCGCTCGCTGTTCGCGCAGCTGATTCCCCGGCACCGCGCGGGGGAGATGTTCGGCCTGTTCAGCGTCTTCGAGAAGGTGACGGCGGTGGCGGGCCCGCTGGTGTTCGCGGCCACGGTGGAGCTGACGGGCTCCAGTCGCCTGGCGGTGCTGTCGCTGCTCGCCTTCTTCGGCGCGGGCGCGGCGGTGTTGTGGCGCGTGGACGTGGAGACAGGCCGGCGCGCGGCGCGCGAGGCGGAGGCTCGCGCGGGCTGGAATGATGTCCCGCTGACGACCGCCGCTCCCGGGGCCGCGAGCGCGGAGTGACAAGAGGCTCAGTGCTCGACGGGGGGCACCTCCCTGGGCGCGGAGAAGAGGCTGTCGCGTCCATGGCGCAGCACCACCTCTCCGTGGAGGACCTCCGTCACGTCGTCGAAGGACACCGCGAAGTCGTGGCGCCGCAGCAGGCCCTTCTCCACGATGAGCTCCTTCTCGGTGATGTCGATGATGCGGCCGATGGCATGGCCATCATTGCCGCGGACCTTCATTCCCTTCTGAATCTCCGCTCGACTGAACATGGGAGCTCCCTGGGGGCGTGCGTGGGAGAGGCCCCTCCACGCGAAGCTGGGGAGTGAGTTCGTCTCCTGCAGCGCCCGCACGGTGAGACGGCCCCTCGGGAGCTTTGCGGGAGACGGCTGCCCCCGCACCTCGGCGCCCGGCCGTGCGGGTCATGGAGCGCGCGCGAGAGGAGGCAGGCGGCCGATGCAGCTCATCGGGAATACGCCTGCTTGCGAGCCTCCGGTTGCGCTCGCGCTCGCCCGTCCACATCGGTGAAGGGTGTGCTGAAACAAAATAAGTCTTCCCGGGAAGGGAGCGTGGATGCGACGCATCGCCGACTATGCCCTCCTGGGTGACTGTCATTCCGCGGCGCTGGTGGGGAGGGACGGCTCCATTGACTGGGCCTGCTTCCCTCGCTTCGACGCGCCCTCGGTCTTCTGCCGCATCCTGGATGAGCAGCGGGGCGGCAGCTTCTGCTTGTCGCCGGTGGGCCACTTCACCTCCACGCGCACCTACGTGGAGGACAGCAACGTCCTGGCCACCACCTTCACCACGCCGCGCGGAGTGCTCGAGGTCGTGGACTGCATGCCCGTGTCGGCCACCGGCGCGTCGAGCGGCACGAGTGTGAGTACGCGGCATGCGCTGCTGCGACGCGTGCGCTGTCTCGCGGGCGAGGTCCAGGTGCGCGTGGTGGTGGCCCCGCGCTTCGAATATGGCTCCTTCACCCCTCGCGTGCGGCTGACGTCCTGGCGCACCGCTGAAGTCGTCGGGGGCGCGGACGCGCTGTGGGTGTCGTCCACGCATCCCCTGATGGCGCAGGAGTCTTCCCTGCGCGCCCGTTGGATGCTGCACGCCGGAGACGAGGCGTGGATTGAAGCCGCGTGGACGCCCTCCTTCGTCGAGCGGGCGCCCGAGAAGGCGCCGGACCTCCACGACTTCCATCGCCGCCTGGAGGACACGCTCACCTTCTGGCGGCAGTGGATTGGCCGCTGCTCGTACCAGGGCGCGCACCTGAGGGCGGTGCGACGCTCGGCGCTCACGCTGAAGGCCCTCACGTACGCGCCCACCGGAGCGCTCGTGGCCGCGCCCACCACGTCCCTGCCGGAGGAGCTCGGGGGCACGCGCAACTGGGACTATCGCTTCACCTGGTTGCGGGACGCGTCACTGACGCTCATCTCGCTGCTGGTGACGGGTTACCGCGAAGAGGCGGATGCCTTCCGACACTGGCTGCGGCGCACCAGCGCGGGGCGCGCGGAGGACGTGCAAATCATGTACGGCATCCAGGGCCATCGCCTGCTGCCCGAGGTGGAGCTGAGCCACCTGGCCGGACACGCGGGCTCGCGGCCGGTGCGCATTGGCAATGGCGCGGCGAAACAACTCCAGCTCGACGTGTCTGGCGAACTCCTGGAGGCGAGCTGGCTGTACGCGCGCGCGGGCGGGCTGGTGACGCCCACCAACTGGGCCTTCCTCTCCGGACTGGTGGAGGAGGTGTGTCGGCGCTGGCGACAGCCGGACCAGGGACTGTGGGAGATGCGGGACGAGCCTCGGCACTTCATCCACTCGAAGCTCCTGTGCTGGGTGGCATTGGACAGGGGCCTGCGACTGGCACAGGAGCGAAACCTGCCGGCGCCTTTGGTGCGCTGGGCCCGGGAGCGCGCGGAGCTGCGGCGCTACCTCATGGAGTGCGCGGCGGACGGGTGGTTTCCCCAGTCGCGGGGCTCGAGCGTGGCGGATGCGTCCACCTTGCTGGTGCCCGCGCTGGGCTTTCTTCCCCTGGCGCATCCGCTGGTGCGCGGCACGGTCCAGAAGGTGCGCGAGCGGCTGGAGTCGGGCGGGCTCCTGTATCGCTACCTCGCGCCGGATGGCCTGTCGGGAGGAGAGGGCGCCTTCCTGCTGTGCTCCTTCTGGCTGGTGGACGTGCTGGCCCATGAGGGGAAATGGGAGGAGGCGGAGGCGCTGCTGTCGCGGCTCCTGGGCCTGGCCAACGACGTGGGGCTGTACGCGGAGGAGGCCGTGCCCGTCACGGGCGAGGCGCTGGGCAACTTCCCCCAGGCCTTCACTCACATGGCGCTGGTGTCCTCGTGCGCGCAGCTCTCCGCGGTCCGCGCGCTGGAGCAGCGGCGTCCGCCCGAGCAGGCTCGCGACTTCGCGGCGGTCGCCCTGGAGTCCCTGCTGGCGTCGCGACGACAGGGCGATGAAGCGCGCGGGTCCGCCCAGGCCTCGTTCTCGCCCGTCGAGCCAGAGGCCCTGGCGCTCCACTGAGGAGGCGCCTGCCCGGATGCTCGGCCTGCGTCCGGACAAAGAAGCCGGGCCCGTGGTCGCTCGCCGGAGCGTGTCCATCTTCGCCCTGGGGAGGTGCGCATGGTCGTCGGCTTCATGGCATCGCGAGCGGGACGTTGGCTGCGTATCGTGACGGGCTCCTGTCTGGTGTTGGGTGGGCTGCGTGCCGGGACATCCCGGGGCGCCGCGGTGGCGCTGTTGGGATTGGGGCCCCTGGTCGCCGCGTCCCTGGACCTGGTGCTGCTGGGGCCGCTCTTTGGCCTCCCCATGCGTGGCTCGGAGGTGCGCCGGGAGCTGGGCATGGCCGAGGAGACCTCGCTGCTCAACGGCCACCGGCGCGTGACTTCTCGCGCCGACATGTTGCTCCACTGACGAGCGGCCCGCGCCGAGGTGGCGAAGGCGCGGGCGCTCAGCTCTTTCCCACCTGGAAGGGGATGTCGAGCGTGCCCAGCGACTCGCCGCTGTTCGCGTCCACGGGGTTGGCCCGGAGCACGACGCCGTTCTCCCGGCCGGTGACGACCTGGAAGTAGATGAAGCCCTGCACGGTGCCACCGTCCGCCAGCGTGCCTTCGGGCAGCGCCTTCTGGAGCATGTCCCGCGTGGGCAGGGGCTCCTCGCATTGGTAGGTCGTGTAGGGGCCCGGGTAGTACGGGCCGTAGCCCGGGTAGAAGGGACTGCCCCAGCCGCGCGGCCCGTAGCCCCAGCCGTAACCGGTGCGCCAGCCGGGCCCCGCGCCGATGTACACGGAGCCGCGCCCCGAGCCGCCCGTGCCCTCCAGCGTCCCTTGCGTCGACGAGGACGACACCATCGACTGGCGCAGGCTGAAGGGTGGCAGCGCGGAGTAGCTGAAGCGCGACTCGGTGCCGACGAGCGAGAAGTCCTCGTAGCGGATGCGCAGCGTCCTGCCGCTCTGGTTCTCCAGGCGGACGTAGACGGGCGTGAGGGTGCGCTCCAGATTGGAGGGGTTGCCCTTCCACGCGGCGCCGTCCGCCACCAGCGTCACCCCCGCGCCTTTCGCGACGGCGGTGTCCTTGTCTCCCTGGAGGACCTGGGCGTCCAGGGAGGGTTTCAGATTCGATTCAGTGACACAGCCTGCCGCCAGCAACAGCGTGGCGACGGGCACGAGCGCGCGCATGAGACGCCTCCTTCTGTTCGAAGGTAGGCAGCGGCAAGTCGCGTGGTGCGGGCGGAAGCGGCGCCACCCTGGAACGTCACCAGGGGGCGCGGGGCCTCACTGTCCGGCAGGCGGGGTGGGCTCGGCGGCGGCGTGCGGCCAGGCAGGAGAGGTGAGCGCGCTCCAGTCCTGCTTGCGCGCCCAGTCCTCGAAGGTGTGCCAGTGCAGGTCCGGATAGTTGTGGCGCAGCGTGAGGATGTCCGCGTGGTAGCCCACACGGTCCAGCCACTCGTACATGGCGGCCAGGTCCTCGCTGCGCTCGCGGATGAAGTCCAGCGGGAGTTGCTCGAAGTGGATGCGATGACCGCTCACCATCGACAGGAGTCCCGCCGCCTGCTGGCCCGTCACCTCGTCCGAGGCCACGTCGATGCGCAGGTCCTCGTGGCGCTCCGCGTCCTCCAGCACCCTGACCGCGAAGGCGGCCAGGTCGTTTATCGACACCAGCTGGAGCCCTCGCGAGGCGGGCAGCCCGAAGGCGAGCACCCCTGCCCTCAGCCCCTCCTCGAACATGGGGCTGGTGAGGTTCTCCATGAAGAAGGTGGGCCCGAGGATGGTGAAGGGCAGGCCGCTGCGGCGCACGTGCAGCTCCACCCGGTGCTTGCTGTCGAAGTGGGGGATGCCCGTCAGCCGGTCCGCGCCCGCCACCGAGGTGTAGACGAAGTGCTTCACCTCCGCGAGCCGCGCGGCGTCCACCTGGTTCATGCCGTGGCGTATCTCCGCCTCCACGCCTGTCTCGAAGGGCGTGGCCATGGCGTAGAACGCGTCCACGCTCTCCGCGGCCCGGGCGAGCGCGTCCACGTCGTCGAAGTCACCCACGGCCAGCTCGGCGCCCAGCGACTGCAGCGAGCGCGCGGCGGGTGACTCGGGTTGGCGGACATAGGCGACGACGCGGTGCCCGCGGTGGAGGAGGTGGCGTGCCACGGCGCCGCCCTGGTTGCCGGTGGCACCTGTGACGAGCACGGAGAGGGAGTGGGCCCTGGGCATGTGTGAACCTCGCGACAGACAGGTCTATGGGATGTCGGGAAGTTGGGGACGATGGGAGTCGCTGGCGAGCGTGGGAAAGAGGCCGCTCGTGCCCATGGCCGGGCCCGGCGGGCAGGAGGGCAGGCGGGCCTTGGAGGTGGCGCCCGCGAAGTCCTCGCCCCGTCGACCCCTCGCGCGTGCCATGTTCCCGCCTGCCCATGAGCAAGCGAGACAAACCGCAGGACTCCGCGCTGGTTGAGGCCGCCCGCTCCCTCGACG
Source organism: Myxococcus qinghaiensis (assembly GCF_024198215.1). Classification (GTDB taxonomy): domain Bacteria; phylum Myxococcota; class Myxococcia; order Myxococcales; family Myxococcaceae; genus Myxococcus; species Myxococcus qinghaiensis. The sequence goes on along the minus strand of NZ_JAKCFA010000030.1, from coordinate 58,310 downwards.
AGGGACTGGAGCGCTTCGAGGCCCTGGCGCAACAACTCCAGGACGCCCCCCTCCAGGCGGAGAAGCACCTGGAGCGCGCCTCTTCCACCCTGAAGGCCCTGGCCGACATGGACGAGCAGCTCCGCGCCCGTGTCTCCGCGCTGGTAGGGGCCATCTCCCAGGTGCGTGACAGGCAGCAGGCCCAGGCCGAGGCCGTGCACGTGCGCGCGCAGGAGCTCCAGGCGCGCACCGAGATTTTCAAGGACCTGCTCGTGCGCTACGGCGCGCTGGGACAGAGCGCCGCCGAGCTGAACGTGCGGATGCAGGAGTTCGCCGCCCAGCGCCAGAGCGCGAAGACACCGGAGGAGCAGGCCGCGCTGGGCGTGACATTCCAGTCGCTCCAGGACCGGATGTCGGAGGTGGCCGACGAGGCGCAGTCGCTCTCCCAGGCGGCCGAGCAGAGCGAGTTCAACGATATCGCCCGGCAGGCGGACTCGCTGCGCCAGCAGTTGTTGTCCGCGCGCAACAAGCTGGCGCTGCTCCAGAAGAGCTTCACCGGAGGTTGAAGCGCGCGGTGGTGGCGTGCGACTTCAGCTGAGGTAGGTGGGGGCGAACTCTTCCGGACTGTCGATGGGACGTCGCCCCGAGAAGCCGTCGTACATCCCGTGCCAGTGCGAGACGGCGGCTTCTCCGATGCGCCAGCACAGATAGACGGGCTCGTCCCCGCGGTGGGCTCGGAAGTCGACGAGCCCCTGCGCGCCTTTGATTTCCAGGCCCATCTCGTGGAAGTGGTGCAGCTCCATGCGGACCTTCTCGAGCAGGGCGTCGCGCTCCTCGCGCAGCGACTCCTGGTTCGACAGGGCCTTGCCCTCGGGGGTACCGAGGGTCTCCACGAGTTGCTGCACGCGCTCCACCCAAGGGCGGATGTGCTCGAAGGTGCGGCTGAGCAGCGGCACCAGGCGGTTGGCTTCGTCCACGCTGAAGTAGCGCATGGCCGTGGAGCATGCAGTGCTCCGCTGTGTCGCCGCCATCGCTCGTTTCATGGAGCGGGGACAACCGCACGGAGTGCTCGCGCGTATGAAGCCGGGACGACGCTCAGCCGCGCAGCAGGGAGGTGTGGTTGTCCTGCAGCCAGCGTTGGGCGGTGTCTCGCAGCGGAAAGGTGTCTTCACGCTCCAGGAACGCGGGCGAGTGGCCCGGGGCGCAGCGCCCCTCGCCATCGAGGCCGGAGCCGCCCTCTTCGTGGAGGTCGGCGTGCAGCATGGAGTGGAAGACGAGGTAGTCCACGACGAAGGCGGGGACGTGGGGGCGGTCCAGCGCGGGGTGGATGCGAATCTCCCGCAGTCGCGCGTCGTAGCCGCCCAGGTGGATGGAGCGCCGCCGTCCCTTGGTGGGCCGCCGCGCCCAGCCGATGTCCACGCCCACGCGGCCGTCGAACCATTCCGCGTTGAGGCGCGACTGCACGGCGCGCAGGTCGAAGCAGCGGCCCCGGGTGCGCAGGGCCTTGCCGGGCCGGCGCTCGCGGCGCACGAGGCCCTGGTGCTCGTGAGCGTAGGCTTCGAGCAGGGTGCCGGCGCTCGCGTCGGACCGGACGGCATAGCGGGCGATGGCGCGCACGATGTCGTCAGGGGCTTCGAGGAAGAGGTGGTGCACGCGCAGCCGCAGGCCCTGGGCGACGCGGCGGAAGCTGACCAGGGTGGCGCGGTTGTCCGTGAGCCGCAGGTGGACGGGGGCGCCGAGCTCCACGGCCAGACGGCGGGCGAGGCTCGCGGCCTGGAGCAGCGCTTCTTCACGCTCGGGCAGACGGCGCTCGGAGGCGGGCTCGTCGTGCGCGGAGAGGCGCGGCTCGGTGGTCGTCGCGTCATCCTCGGCGAAGCGAGGCGCGGGAGCGTACTCGGCGAAGTGGGGCTCGGAAGCGGGTTCCGGCGCGCGCTCGGACTGGGACGTCGACGCGGGCCGTTCGGTCCGCACCGTGTCGAACAGCCCGAGCTGTGAGGGAGGAACGCCCATTGCCCCCGGAAGGTATGTCTTCGGAGGGGGCGGTTTCCAGGGGAACGCTCGCGAGCCCGGTCACCATTCGACAGGCGGGCGCCGAAAGCACGGGTGGAGCCGCCCCTATTCGGGCAAACGGCTGTGGACGCCACGCGCGCCAAACGCCACCTCGGAGCCGTGGTGCTGCCCGGCGGGTGGTGGCCGCGACCAAGGCCATCGTTACCAGTGCGCGGCGTGACATAACCTGGTCGGCGCTCTAGCTGAGAACCCCCACGGCCTTGACCCCGCAGCACCTTGCTTGCTTGAAAGGACGTGGCCATGTGTTCCCGAACTTCCTGCGCACTCGTGCTCCTGCTTCTGCTCTCGGCCTGTGCAACGGCAGAGTCGAGCCGCGGAGTGTTGGAGGCTCCGAATCCGCGATTCGCCAATCTTCAGCGGGCGGCGCAGTACCCCTGGACGGATGACGGACATTGTGTGGTGCGGGAGGCGTCCAACGAATGGCCTGTCCTGGCGGAGCGGTGCTTTCACGCTCTCGAACACGACAGGGTCCGGTTTCGCGATGTCACCGGAAGATGCGCTGTTGCCTATGCGGGTGCGGCTACCTTGGGCGTGGGGCTCTGCATCTTTTTAGCACCGGAGCTCGTTGTCGGTGCCGTGGTTGTTGTTGGCACGGTGATGGTTGCCGCCGCGATCCAAGAGGGGATTGATGCCTATCAACGGAACGCCTCCCGCGAGCGCGCGAAGCCCAAGATTCAAACGCAGCCGGCGAAGGAGCCGTTAGCGAACCAGGCGCCCATGGCAAAGGGGTCGAGCACCGGAGACATCTTCCCCCCCACTGCCAGAAACCAGGCCGCGCCGTCCGTCGTGCGAGCCCATCCCGGTGCGTCACGCGGGCGAAGATGTCCCGCATAACGAGTGCGCCGATAGGTTTCCGCCCAACCGTTACCCCGGCATGGACGTCTTCGTGGGCGGTGAGCGCTTCGATGCTCTGCAAGTCGGCGCGCGCGTGCTCTGGGAGATCAAGACCCATCGATTTGACACATATCCTGACTTCATCCGGAGGCGGGAAGTTGAGAGGGAATTGGAGCAAATACAAGGGGAGCGAACTGCCGCGGCGGCATGTGGATATGACTTCGTCATTGGGGTGAGCACCCAAGCGCACAAAGACGCGCTGATCGAAGCGGATTTCACACTGAATGTCGTCGTCACGGGGTGCAAGCGATGACCAAACGTAAGGCCCTCACCCTCATTGTCTACGCGCCTGCGCTCGCAGCCAATGATGGCCGCACGCTCGCTGTCGTCCATGGGATGGAAAAGGCGCTCTCCGGCCTGCGTCTGGAGTGGGAAGTAGGCAAAGGAGGGCGCCCCATCGCATTGCCGCGGCGCGATGCGTGGCTCATGGAAAGGACACAGGACGGAAGATTCCCTCTTCTGTGCAACGGGGACGAGCGTTACCCCGTGACGGTCAACGGGAGAGGAAGACCTGGACTCCTCAGCCCAGGCGGCCAGTCCCTGTCTGAAGTGCATGCAGAACTGCCACTGGACGAGCCCGTGAGCGCGGCAGCGGCTGCCTTGCTTGAGGGCGTGGCGGAGGGGGCGCGCTCGTTCTGGGGGCATGCGTCGCCGTATGGTTACGGCTCGGAAGTCGCGCAGCAGTTTCGCCGATCGCCTCATGGGCCCGAGTGTTCACCCCGTGGACTCGCCATGCTCAACCTGCCAGAAAAAATCCCCGCGCCTGAGATTCCCTGGTTCCTCGGGTGGCTGAACTATTGGTCTGCCGCTGCCGCACGGGCCATCGGGTTCCCGGACCCGGCCCGGGATGCGGAGCTGCTTTCACGGGCGCGGCGCACGGCATCGGGCGGATGGGTCGTGCAGCTCACGGATGCGCCACTCGACCTGGACAACCCCGCCCACCTGGACGCGCTCCTGTGGGCCTATGAGCGGTTCCCGGAGATTGGCGGACGTGCAGCGCCTTGACGTGTTGATGGTTTCGACGAAGCGCTGATGCCTGGTTGCGAACCGTCCCTAGCCGCGCCGGGTGCGGAAGGGGCCCTTCACTTCGTACGTGACGCCTCGCCTGTCGGAGCCGCGCTGGGAGCTGAAGTAGAGCCGCTTGCCATCCGGGCTGAACGCCGCGCCCGCCAGCTCCGAGCCCGCGTGCCCCATCACCTGGAGGAACGGCGTCACCTTCTTGTCCTGCGTCAGCAGGCACAGCTGCAGGTCATCCCCGTCCTCGCAGATGAACAGCTCACGTGCCTGCGACACGGTGACGTTGTCCACGCCGCGCAGGGGCGCGTTCGGATACGTGGCCGCGTCGTAGAGCACCTCCAGCCGGCCCGTCAGCGGCGTGAGCGCCCACACGCGGTTGTCGTGCTTCGTGGTGAAGTACACCACGCCGCCGTCGTACCAGCAGCCCTCGCCCCCGGGGAACGCGGTGGTCTCCCGCCCCGCCGCCTGCATCGCGGCCGGAGCCTGCGGCGACACCGGCACCCACTGCACCTTCACGCCCGTGCGAGGGTCCCCCGTCACCCGAGCCGCCTCCAGCGTGCCCTCCTCGAGCGAGGGCCACTTCGCCGAAGTGAAGCGATAGAAGCGGCCCGTGGGCGTGTCCTCCGTGAGGTACAGCCGCCGGCCCGTCGGGTCCACGGCCACCGCCTCGTGCGTGAACGCTCCCAGCGCGGGCCGCGCGACGCCCTGTCCCGGCCGCGACGGCTCACACTCCCAGACGAGCCCCCGCGGATGCTCCTCGCAGGACAGCCACGTCCCCCACGGCGTGGGGCCTCCCGCGCAGTTGACGTGCGTGCCGGAGAGGATGCGCCACGCGCCGGTGATGTTCCCCTTCGCGTCGAAGCGCACCGAGGACACGCCACCGTCCGGTGTCGTCTCGCTGTTGCACGCGTAAATCCAACCGCCGTCCGGCTGCGCGAAACAGGCGCCACCATCCGGGGCCATGTGCCACGCGTAATCCGTCCCCGGCACCACGTCACCGCTACGAGCGATGACGCGGGACGTGAAGCCTCGCGGCAGCCGGAGCCCCTGCGCATCCGGACTGTCCGCCAGCGGTCCGTAGGGCCCGGCGACCGAGCCCGGCGTGGCCGGCGCGGCGTACACGTTGCGCCAGAAGCCGAGGCTCCCCAGGGCCAGCGTGCTGCCCCCCAGGGCGGAGAATCGCAGGAAGTGACGGCGGTGCATGACCCGCTTTGTCTCGCAGGTCCCGCTCCAGGGGAAGTGCTTCGGAGTCGCGAGTCGATGGACTCCGCCCCGGCCTCCCTCCACGCCGAGCAGCCGGGCTCAGCGGCCCGACCGCAGGTAGCTCACGCGGAAGGACTCCTCCACGGCGCCCCCGGTGACATGGGCCTCCACCAGCTCGTAGCCCATCAACGCGAAGACGCGCTCCCGGTAGAAGATGGGGCGAGCGTTGCCGTACCAGTCCGTGCACGACTTGCTGCACGCGTCGTCACCCGTCTCCACCGAAGCGCCCAGCGAGCCCAGCGTCGTCAGCTCCAGCTCCGGGCCCACCCGCACGAAGGACACCTCCGCGGAGCCGTAGCGCAACTGGCTCCACGTCCCACCCTGGTACCGCAGCGGGAGCCCCATCACCCCGCCCCCCGTGCCGTCCGGCTTGAAGAAGAACCCATGGCTGCGCGACTCGCCCTGCGTCGCGCCCTCGCGCAGCAGCGTGCCCTTCAGCTCCGGGCCTCCCTCTCCGAGCGCCACCGAGGTGAGCCGAAGACCCGCCCTGTTCTCGCCCACCACCAGCGCGCCGCCCGTGCCCAGTGGCTCCAGGCGCGTCACCGTGTGGCCCAGGGACAAGCGGTGGACATCCAGGGGCGCGCGCACGTCCGTCACCCAGACGGCGCGCTCGCCGCGAGTGGTGCTGTCGTCGAACGCCTCGCCCGAGCCCCACAGCACATGGTGGCCCACGAAGCGGTTCTGGAGCGTGCCCTCGAGGGGGCCAGGGAGCGTGGTGAAGTCCTCGGCGCGAAGGCCCGTCAGCTCGGGGGAGAAGGCGTCCAGTGGCGCGCGCAGCAGCGCGACGCGACCGTCGCTTCGGGCGAACTCGGGGCCCCACATCGAGTCGCCCTGGCCCGGCGCCACGAGCAGCGCATCCAGATGTCCATCCTCGTTCTGCCGGAAGGAGAACGGGTCCACCGGGCCACCGCGCGCGCGCAGGGCTCCGGGCTCGCCGCCGTCCAATGGCAGCCGGTACACCACGGAGTCACGCGGCGTCTTCGAGTCGGTCCGCTCGCCCTCCACCGTCCAAGACTCGTAGTCGGGGTTGACCCAGAGATACACCGCGTCGCGCGACACGTAGAAGGTCCGCGTGCGCGGCGCCATCAACGCGGTCGCGGCGCAGGTGAACTCCGGGGCATCCAAATCACAGCGCACCAACGTGTGGAGCACGGGCCACAGCGTCGTCTGCACGGGCTTGAAGACCTCGGTCCGTGAGAGGATGGGCCGCCAGGGCGTCGTCTCGTTGTAGCTCAGCCAGCGCTCCGTGGACGGCATCGTCGTCTTTCCGGCCCACACCTGCACCGAGCTCGGCAGGTAGAGGATGAGGTCGCCGCCCACCAGCCGGCTCGCGTAGTTGCGGCTGGAGTAGTAGTCGCCGGAGCCCATGAAGTACGTGCCCTCGTGGGTGATGACCCCCGCGTCATCCATGCGGAACAGCCCCAGCTCCGTGGCCCGCATGGTGTCGTTGTAGCCCACGACCACGATGCGACGGCCATACACGAGCATCTCGTCGTACCAGGAGGCGACGGTGAAGCCCGGTGCATAGGAGTCCACCTGCCCCACCGGCTCCATGGCGCCCTCCGTCTGTCGCACGGTGAAGAGCCGGCCCCGGCGCAGCACCACGAACCAGTCACCCACGGCCTTGATGATGTCGCCCTCGTCGACGCCGGCCTCCTGGTTGTGGGTGATGGAGGGCTCCTCCTCGGGCGCCGGCGCGGGGGCGTCCAAGCCGCTGTCACCACCACACCCGACGACGGGGCCGCCGCCCGTCGACAGGCTGTTTTGAATGTCCTCGACCAGCGCCATGTGGTTGTCGAAGGCCTGGTCCGATTCGAAGCGCTCCAGCCGCGTGAAGGTGATGGCGGCGACCTCCTCGCGAGTCATCGGTCGGCGCTTCGCGGGGCACGCCGAGACGACGAGGGCGAGCAAGAGACCCGTGAGGAGGTGGCGCGGCTGGAGGCGGGGGAGGCGCATGGGGTGCACCCTGAGAGCAAGGCCCATACCAGGGGTGTGGGCCCCGGCTCCCGAGGGAAGGCGGCCGCACGCGAGCCGGGACACCCGCGCGAGCGCGACGCGCGTGTCAGAGGTGGGGGAGGCTCACGACTCGCGGCACAGCCGGTCCACGCGGCCCAGCAGGGTGGGCAGGCGGGAGGGGCCGTGCATGCGCTGGACGTGCTCGGCGGCGGTGGTGGTGGCGAGGCCCACGGCGCTGACGAAGAGGGGACGCTGGCTCTGGCCACGCAGCACGGGGAGGGCGACGTCGCTGGAGTGGAAGGACGTCTTCGCCACGCCGATGACGGGCACCGCGCGCCCGAGCGCCTCGTACAGGTGCGCGCCCAGGCCGGGCTTGTCCTGGCCCAGCCACACGTAGCCGTCGACGACGATGGCCTCCAGCGGCTCGGGCACCAGGGCGAGCACGCGCAGCAGGTGCGGCAGCTCGCGGCGGTAGAACTGGCCGGGCTCATAGGCCGCCGCGGGAGGTCCCCGGTCCACGTGGTGCGCGGTCTCCGAGGCCTCGGCCCAATCGCGAAACAGGACGCACGCGGCCACGGTGACGTCATCGCGGTAGTCCACGTCCACGCAGGCGAGCATCGTCATCTCCTCGGGAGAACGGCCCCCGGCTGACGCGGAGGCGTTTGGTCGGCTGACGTCGCGCAAGGGCCTCAGTCGCCCGTGTACGCCGCCAGGTCCACCTGCGCGGCGCGCAGCTCGTTGAGCACCGCGTTCGAAGGCCACGCGATGGTGCGGTAGCGCGGCGGCCACTGCTCCGGCATGAGCACGAGGTATCTGGAGGCGATCCGCTTCACGTCGGGGAAGGTCACCATGAAGAAGTCCTCTTCGCCCGCCTGGATGGCCACGACTTCCGTCTCCGGCAGCATCGTGTCCACGTCCTTGCTCCAGCTAGACCAACTGATGGGCCGATCGTCCTGCTCGCGGACCAGGACGCCGAAGCTGGCGACGAACATGTCCACGTCTTCCGCGGCGTGCTGGGCCTCCAGCAACTGCTTCTGGGTGGCGTACTCGCCCATCGCGAGGCGCAGGTGGCCTCGGCGCACCAACTGCGCGAGCTTGTTGTTGCCGGCGATCCGGTAGGGCACCACGCGCCCGGCGTCGTCCACGGTGTAGAGCGCGGGAGAGATGTCGCGAGTGCTGGCTTCGTGCTCGCGCTCGGCGAGCGTGCACAGTCGCTTGAGCAGGGCCGGGTCCCCGTCACCTGCGATGACGAGCGTGGAGCGCGTGGGGATGATGGCGATGGGGCGGCCATTCACGCGGTGGGTGAAGGACGCGAGGAAGCCCGGGTGCAGCAGGCGAGAGGCCTCATAGGTGTCGTTGGAGTCCACGGACCACAGGGGGCTCGGCGTCTCTTCTTGGAGCTCCACGCCGGACGCGTGGATGCGGTCCAGGTTGGCGAAGGCCGACTTGAAGGCCTTCGCCTCGGAGACGCCCCACTCCTTCAGGTGGTCGTGCTGCACGTACATGGTGGCGTCGGGCAGGTCCAACACCAGCAGCTCGCGCAGGAAGGGGATGGTGCGGCGCCACACCATGGGGCGTGGGCGGGACTCTCCCGGTGGCGCCATCAGGCCGAACGTCGCCGAGCGCACCACGGGCAGGAGCCTCTTCCGCGCCTCCTTCCACGAGAGCTTGTCCCTGGTCTCCCCGGCGAAGGCCGCCAGGAAGCGGCCGATTTGCTGGGCGCGCTGGTCGGGAGACACCTCGCGCGTCTCCGCGAAGAGGTTGTCCAGGTACATCTGGACGACCTCCCCGTTTTTCAAGAACCGCAGTCCGTAGTCATCCGGTAGCCGCGTGATTTCCGTCACCGTGGGGACGGTCTTCAGAGCAGCCTCCATCTCTCGCTGCAGGTACTCGCGAGGGCTGTCTGACTCAAGCGGGCTCGCGGATGACTCCGAGCCCGCCTTCTCCAGACCGAGAAGCTTCTTCCAGAAACCCATATGCGGGCTTCCTTACTACAGCCCCAGGTACGTGAGCAGCGCTCCCATGTCCGCGTTTGAGAGGGATTCCAGGCTGTACGCGGGCATGTTGCCGCCGATGTGGAAGAACTGGCCGTGTCTCACCTTCTCGATGACGACGAGCGAGTGGGGAATCCCTGGAAACAACTCATCGTAGTCCTGAGTCACCTCCGGGAGGATGGAGGCCATCTCCGTCAGCCGTCCCTCACCGGTGTGAAGCGCGCCGTGGCACTCCTGACACGCGGCTTGATACACCACCTGTCCTCGCTCCATGCTTCCGCGAGGCACTTCCTGGATGTCCTTCACCACCGTGTACGGCAGCGCTGGGGCCGTGGCATCCGGGCTGATGCTCACCAGGTACTCATACAGCGCGCGACTCTGGGGCGAGTCCTCCGGCAGCTTCTGCACGCCGCGCATGAAGCTGACGTAGCAGAAGTTCACCGCGTCCAGCAGGTTCGTCTCGTAGCCTCCCCACCAGCTGGGACGCGAGGCCACGTTGTGGAGCGTGTAGCCGGAGTCCATCCGCCCGTTGAGCGGCGTGGGGGTCGTCGCGTGGCACGTCGCGCAGGAGAAGTCGTTGAACTGGCTCTCCGAGAAGCGCGCGTCACGAAACAGCAGCTCGCCATACTCCGCCGCGCTCACCGGCTTCGCGTCGTCACCACAGGCCGACGCGACGGTGACGAGCGCCACGAAGGGCAGCACCTTCCAGGCAGCGTGGCTCATGGCTGCCCCCGGAGGATGCTCACCGAGTCGGGGAAGATGCCGACCCGCACCGTGTTCACCACCGTGCCCTGGGCGACGTTCACCGAGTGCAGCGTTCCGGGTCGCACGTGGTCTCCCTCGCAGACCACGAGCACGTGGCTCTCGTCCGGAGTCAGCCTGGCCTGGTGCGCGTTGAGACAGCCTGAAGGCGCCAGGTCCACCTCGCGCCGGATGAAGCCCGTGGCCGCGTCGATGATGGCCAGCGCCTCCACGCCTTGATACGGCATGTACAACGTCGTCCCGTCCGCGCCGATATCACCGAACATCGGTGAGCCCGCGAGGCGAATCCTCCGCACCGCGTTCATGGTGTGCGTGCGCGCCTCCAGCACCTGCACCTCGCGGCTCGCCATCGAGCTGACGAAGACATCCCCCGTGGTGGGCGACATCGTCAGCGCGTAGGGCTGGTGCCGGGGCGCCGTGGCGGTGCCGGGGTTGGCGGCCACCTTCACCAGCGCCGCCTCCGTGCCAGGCGCCGAGAGGTCGACGATGGCCACCTCGTCGGACCAGCAGGCGATGTAGGCCGTGCGCTCGTCCGGAGACAGCCGGATGGCGTGCGGCGCGGGGCACACTTCCACCATGGCTTTGCGAGTCATCGTCTTCGCGTCGATGATGGCCAGCCGCGCGAACATCTCCCGTTCGGTGCCGCCGCGACGCGCCACCTCCGCGATTTTCAGCGTGTCGAAGTGCGTCTGGTACAGCGTGTTCCCGTCCTTGCTGACGATGACGTCGCCAGGGTTCGGGTCCACGCGCACCGAGCCCACCAGCCGGTTGTCGCGCGCATCCAGCTTCAGGCAGTAGCCATCATCGGCGCCGCTGCCGTGCGCGCCATGGGGCCCCGAGCCGCCGCCCGGCACGTAGTTGGAGATGCCGACGTAGTAGTGGCTCCCGTCCGGTGACACAGCGGTGTGGTGCGGCCCTTCCAGCTCCACCGGGTTGAGCCCCACCGGAACGCGCGCCAGCTCTCGCCAGTTCGCGCTCGTCGCGCCCTCCAGCTCCAGCAGGCTCAGCGTGTCGTCCAGGCTGTTGGTGATGAGGACGCGACCACCGGGCCCGGGAGGCGGCACGCTCGAGCCCACGCTCCACGGCTCCGGGTGCGCGTACTCCAGGTCCGCGGGTGGCTTCACACCGTCGAAGGGATTCGAGTCGTCACTGCAACCCGCGAAGACGAGCCCCAGCGCACAAACCCACGCGTGTCTCATGGTGCCCCCTGGATGCGGATGGTGACGGGCTGGGCCAGGGTGTAGGGCCCTTCGGTGATGCGGTTCTGGAGCAGGTACGCGCTCACCACCTGGACGGAGAGGTCCTGTCCGGCGCTCGCCTTGAGGGTGTCCCACGTCGCGGCGTCGAGCTGCCATTCCAGGTTCGAGGTGAGCATCTCCACCGGGCACTCGCGACCGGGCACCGTCACCTGCACCCAGTGGATGTCGCCGGTGAAGGGCGGCAGGTGCGCATGGGCCGTGGGCAGCACCCACTCACCCACGCGCGCGAGCATGGAGCGGGCCGTGTCGAAGGGGCTCACCGGCACGGGGCGCGGCAGCGCGCTCGCCAGGGTCGAGGCCCATGTCCACTTCGGCGGCGCGTCGTTGACGGAGTACGTGGTGCCCTGCGAGGGCAGCGCCAGCTGCGCGGCCTCCGTGCTGTCCGCGGGCCTGCCCTTCGCGTCGACGAGCGCGCGCCAGGCCTCGTCGGTGGCGTCACCGCCGTAGAGGGGCTCGCCGCACTTCGACTCCGGCTCCTTGTCGTCGCCACAGGCCGTGGTCGTCAGGGAGAGCAGGGCGACCAGTGAGGCGGTCCAGAGCGTCTTTCGCGAGAGGGGCTTCATGGGGCGACCTGTTCAGTTCTGGCGCCGCCGACCACGGCGCAGCAGGGTGAGGGTGGAGAGCAACAGCAGGACGGGCACCATGTTCCCACCCATGGCCCCACATCCGCCCGAGCCCTTGGGGGTAGGCAATGGTTGGGGAGTGGTGCCTGCGTCCTCGGCGGTACCGGCATCCTCGGGCGTCCCCGCGTCGGGAGTGCCCGCGTCCACGGGCGGCTCCTCGACGGGGCCGGCCGGGTAGAGCGGCGCGCCCAACTGCTCCGCGAGCTGCGGCCACTGGCCGGGGCAGAGCTCTCGCACGGGCGTGCCCCGGGGGCAGTGGTGCGCGCCCTGGATTTCGTAGAGGCCGAACAGGGGTTGCCAGGTGCTGCCCTCGTCGGTGCTGCGCGCCAGCGCCCAGTCATGCAGCCAGGTGGAGCCGCAGCCGTAGAGCGTCTGCCCGTCGCGCAGCACGCACGCGTTGCCCGTGGGCAGCGACAGCATCTCCAGCGGTCCGGTGGAGGGGCCCCGGAAGAAGTGGTTGAGCGTCCCCACCCACGCCTTCTTCCCGTCCGCGGACAGCTCCATGTTGATGAAGACGTCGTTGATGGTGGAGACGATGTTCAGCGTCTGGCCCGCGTCGTCGCTGCGCAGCAGGTACGTGGCGCCCTGGGAGGACACGCGCGCCCACACCACGTCCGCCGACACCGGGTCCGCCGTCTCCACGAGCAGGTCATACGGCAGCAGCAGCTCCGACAGCGGGTGCGCCACCTCGGTCCACGTCTCGCCCGCGTCGTCGCTGCGCAGCAGGAGCAGCCGGCTCTCTTCCCTGCCGCTCACGTAGAGGCGCTGGGGATTCGCCGGGGACACGCGCACCGCGTTGAGCACCAGGCCCTGGCGCAGGAGCGGCGAGGGGGCCCACGTCTCTCCGCCGTCCAGGGAGCGATAGACGCCATTGGGTTTGCCGTGCCGGGAGGTGACGACGTAGAGGATGCGGTCGTCGGTGGGGTGCGCGGCCAGCCCCGACACCCAGGTGTCCTTGAAGTAGGGGTGGGTGTTCCAGGAGCAGCCGCCGTCAGGCGAGCGCAGCAGCGCGCTGCCGGTGGCCGCGACAAGGTCTCCCGCCTCACGCCACAGGTAGGCGTTGGGGTTCCAGCCGCCGTAGCCCATGGCCGTCGGGCATATCCACCGGAACGTCTTCCCGCTGTCGCGCGAAATCACCGCGCCGAACGTCGCGCCCAGGAAGTAATCCTCAGGGTGGCCCCGGCGCAGGGTGACGTTGGAGGTCTCCGGCAGGCCCGCGTGCGCTCGCGCCGTCCCTCCGACACCCAAGGCCCACAGGGTGACGACCAGGCTCCAGCGGCGCATGTGGCGAGTCGTCATGATTCGGGCTCCAGGGGGAGGTGGGGGGCCGGCCCATCCCGGACGATAACGCCTGGACCGCCGACATATAGCGGCGAGCGTGGAAGCACGGGTGCGTCGCTTCGCCACATCGCGTGCGTGGAGGGTCATGCACCCATCACTTCCGTGTCGGCGGGAGACGGCGCGCGCGGGGGGCTCGCCTCCTGGCGGCCGGTCTGCTACGGACGTGGGAGACATTGCCGCAGGGGGGAGCACGACATGGCGGGGGCCGCGAAGGTGTCCGACCTCATTCTGGACGAGGGCGCCAAGGGGTGGGGTGTGTCCGTGGGAGCTCCCGGCCGCGCGGTGTGGGAGGCACTGATGCAGGGTGCGGTGGACGTGGCGGTGCGGTCCTACGAGGACCTGTCGCCGGTGCAACGCGAGCGGGTGCTGGAAGAGTCCGGCAATGTGCCCGCGCAGGCGCGCTCGGCGCTGGTGGACGTGCTGCGGCGCGCGCGGGACTTCGCGGGCGCGGCCCGGCTCCTGGAAGCGCAGGGCGCGGACTCGGAAGCCGCGGCGCTGCATGAGCAGGCAGGCGCGCCGATGCTGGCGGCCGAGGCGTGGCTGCGCGCCGGAGAGCGGGCCCGCGCGGCGGCGGCCTTCGAGAGCGCGGGCGCGCTGGAGCGGGCCCTGGAGCTGTACCGCGCGCTGGATGCGCGTGAGTCCATGGCCCAGTGCCTCACGCGTTCGCAGCGCCCGCTGGAGGCCGCGGAGCTGTACCACGCGCTGGGCTACGCGCACGCGGAGCTGGAGGCGCTGCGCGGCGTGCCGCCCGAGCACCCCCGGCGGCGCGAGGTGGTGCTGCGCATGTGCGCGCTGCTCGACGAGCAGGGAGAGTCCTGGCGCGCGCTGGTGCTGCTGGCGGATGCGCGGCAGGAGTCGGCGGCGGCGCGCGAGGACGAGGTGCTCCAGGCCGAGCACCTGCGCCTGTTGCGCCACCTGGGCCTGGGTGACGGCGCGTCCGTGTCCCAGGAGCCCGCGCCCATGGCGGAGCGGCCGAGCGCCGTGCCGGACGGGTACGAGTACCTCAAGGCCATCCCCATCTTCGGCGAGCTGGCGCTGGAGGATTTGAAGGACTTGTTCCGCATGGCACAGCAGGTGGCCATCCCCGAGGACACCACCGTGCTGGAGAAGGGCGCGCGGGGCACGGGCCTGCTGGTGCTGCTGGAGGGCACGGTGGACGTGTCCACGGGCCCGGGCCTGGACGCGCGCCGGCTCAACACGCTGGGGCCCGGCGCCTGGCTGGGTGAAATCTCCCTCATCCTGGATGGACCCACGTCCGCGCACGTGCGCTCACGCTCGGCCGTCCGCGCGCTGAGGGTGACGCGCGCGGATTTCCAGCACTACCTGGCCACGCACGAGGCCGCGGCCCTGCGCATCTACAGGCTGTTCACCCACAACCTCGCGGAGCGGGTGCGCGCGTTGAGCGCGTAGGACCCCAGGTGGCGGTAGGATGGCGGCATGGCGGACATGCACGTCGTGGGGAAGGAGCGGGCGGTGGCGCTCGCGAGCCAGGGGAAATTGGAGGAGGCGCTGGCCGAGTACCAGGGCCTCTCCAGGTCCACCCCGGACGACGCGGACGTGCACCAGCGGGTGGCGGAGCTGCTGGAGTGGCTGGGCAGGAAGGCCGACGCCGCGGCGGCCCACGAGACGGCGGCGCTGGCGTGGGCGAAGGTGGACGAGCCCCTGCGCGCGGTGGCCGCGTGTGTCGCCCTGGCCCGGTTGGGCGCCACCGACGCCATGAAGCTGCGCTGCGCACGGGTGCTGGCCGAGCGCTTCGCCCTGTGTCCGGGCGTCGTCGCGGAGCGCCCCGTGCCGCTGTTCTCCCGGTTGAGCCGCGAGGACTTCGTGGCGCTGGTGGGGGTGCTGGAGGTGCGTGCCTTCTTCCCGGGACAGGCGGTGGTGGAGGAGGGCGCGGCGGGCGCGTCCATGTTCGCGCTGGTGGAGGGCCGCGCGGAGGTGGTGCGCGCGCTGGAGGACGGCTCACGCGGCGTGGTGGGCACCGTGGTGCCCGGAGACTTCTTCGGCGAGCTGGCGCTGGTGTCGGAAGGGCCCAGGCTGGCCAGCGTGGTGGCCAGCGAGCGCGCCGTGCTGCTGGAGCTGACGCGCGCGAGCCTGACGGCGGTGGCGGTGCGTCACCCCGGCGTGGGCGAGGTGCTGGAGGACTTCTACCGGCGCCGGCTGGTGGACAACCTGCTCCGCAGCAATCCGCTGCTCAGTCGGCTGTCTGCGGAGCAGAAGGCGGCGCTCTCCCTCGACTTCCGGCTGCGCGCCGTGGCGCCCGACGAGGTGCTGCTGGCTCAAGGGCAGCCGGGGGATGCCTTCTACGTGTTGCTGCGAGGCAAATGCACGCCGTGGCTGGAGCAGCCGGGTGGCAGACGCATGCCGCTGGCGGAGCTGCGCGAGGGGGACGTCTTCGGCGAAATCTCCCTGCTGTTGGACAAGCCGGTGTCCGCCACGGTGCGCGCCGACGTGAAGGGCGTGGTGCTGCAGCTGCCGCGCGCCGCCTTCGAGAAGCACCTGCTCAGCCAGCCCGGCACGAAGGGCCTGCTCATGCGCATGGGCACGGAGCGGCTGCAGAACTCCGCGCGCGTGCTGGCCTCCGGCCGCGTGCTGCATGACGGAGACTTGCGCGTCTGAGCCGTCCTGCCTGAAACGACGACGCCCGGGCCCCCTTGAGGGAGACCCGGGCGAAGAGGACGTCCGACCCGCATGAATGCGGGCCGGTCGTTTCAGCGGATTACATCGAGTAGCCGAGCGTCAGGCCGAACACGTGCGCGGAGCCGTTGTACGTGCCGGAGATGCCCGGCGCGGAGCTCTCGTTGTCGGCCAGGCTGACGAACTGGTAGCCGAAGTCAGCGCGCACCGAGCTCCAGCGGTAGCCCGCGCCCAC
Organism: Myxococcus qinghaiensis; assembly: GCF_024198215.1. Lineage (GTDB taxonomy): Bacteria > Myxococcota > Myxococcia > Myxococcales > Myxococcaceae > Myxococcus > Myxococcus qinghaiensis. Next base: position 42,283 of record NZ_JAKCFA010000030.1, on the reverse strand, counting down.
GGAGACGCCGAAGCGGTCCGCGTCCGGGAGGTCCGGGGTCAGCGTGCCACCAGGACCCGGAGCCGGGTCCAGGATGAGGCCGGCGCGGACCTGGAGGGCAGACGTCACGCCGTACTCGGCGCCCAGGTGGTAGTTCCACTTCGCGCGCCAGCGCTTGGGCAGCGGGTTGTTGATGGCCGGGTTCTCCGGGAACTCGATGGCGAGCTCCTGGAACGAGGACCAGTCCACCCAGTTGGCGTCGAAGGCGATCTTCAGGTTGTCCAGCGGGGTGACGGCGATACCCCACGCCACCGTCGCGGGCAGCGTGACGTCGCCTTCCACCGGGCCGTCCGGCAGCCGCGTCTGGAACTCCACGGGCACGTTCTGGAAGTCCGCGTTGCCCTTGAAGGTCAGGTCCGCGGAGCTGCGGTAGTGCAGGCCCATGGTGACGTACTTGGGCAGCAGCACCGCCTGCACGCCAATGTTGTAGCCCACGCCCCACGACGCGCCGCCCAGGTGCACCTGGCCTTCGCTTTCGACGAAGCCCAGCGCGCGCTTGAGCTCCAGCGTGCCGCGGTAGATGTTCAGACCCGCGCCGACGCGGAACCGCTCGTGGAGCTGGTACGCGGCGGTGGGGTTGATGTTGTAGACGGCCATGGACGACTCCTGGGCCTTGAAGCGGCCCACGAAGTCATCCACCCAGCGGCTGTTCGCGCCGAACGGCGTGTACACGCCCACGCCCACCGCGAAGCGGTCGAAGGGCTTGTACACGGCGAACAGGTGCGGAGGAGGCGACAGCGTCGTCTTCTGGCCCTGCTCGGTGCCGTTCACCGGAGTGAACTTGATGCCGGGGAGGATGCCGGTGTCGCCAATCTGCACGTCCAGCTTGTTCACGCCCAGGATGTTCGCGGCGTTGGAGTAGATGGCCGACGAGTCGTCCAGCCACGCGGCCGCCGCGTTGCCCATGCCCGTGGAGCGGGCGCTCTGGGTGTTGATTTGGAAGCCGGCGGCCTGGGAGGAACCCGCGGCCAGCAGCGCTACGAGGGACAGTGTCTTCTTCATGTGAGTCATTCCCCTGAGTCCTGTCCGTTACGGAGTGGCCGCGTCGCCCGTGTTGAGGAAGTTGACGACCTGGGCCTGGGCCGTGTCGCGCACGGACTTCAGGAACGGGTTGCCCGGGTCGGACGGGTCGGCGATGAGCAGGAACACGTGCCGCGTCGACGTGGGCAGCAGGTCGACCTCGGCCATGTAGCTCTGCACCGTGCGGGTGCTGTCGCGGTTGGCCGCGTCGATGAGCCCCTGCGTCACGGGGTTCGGAATCACCTCGTCACCCTTGATGTACTGGATGAACGCCTCGCGCTCGGCGGGAGCACCCTCCAGGTTCTCCAGCTTCCAGGCGTAGTTGCGAGGAGCGGCCGGGTCCAGGATGGTGCGAGCCAGGACGAGGAACTCGTCGAACGCCGGGGTGCCGGGGACGCGGCCCACGGAGCCCAGGAAGTTCAGGAAGCCCTCGCGGCGGGCGATGAACGTCGGGTTGGCGGACGTCAGGAGCACGTCGACCAAATCACCGCCCGGGACGTTGAGGACGGTGCGGCGCACGCGCGTGTTGACGGACGCGGACAGGGCGCCCTGGAAACCACCGAGGCTCTGGCCCACGTAGTCCACCGTGGCCGCGTTGAGCGTGGCGCCGGCGACGACGTTGTTGAGCTGCGTGCGCAGGCCGTCGCTGGCCAGCACGCGGGTGAACTGCGAGAAGTCCACCACGTGGTGGCGGAAGTTGTCGCGCGTGGCGAACAGGTTGGTGAGGTTGAGGAAGTTCCAGCTGGAGACGACCGGCGGGGAGTTCGCGTTGGCGCGCAGGAAGTCGCCGCCCTCGCACTTGGCCGTCGTCACGCTGCACACGCCCTGGCCCGCCTGCTGGCACGCCAGGTCGCCACCCGCCCCAGGATTGCAGGCGTTGGCCGTCGCCGGAGCGACACAGCGGCCGTAGGTGGGGCTGTTGACCGTCACGTCACAGGTGGAGCCGGCGGCGCACGCCTGGTCCGGGGTGGTGATGCCACCCAGGCCCGACGCGGCGGTGATGCCCGCGCAGCTGGTGCGCTCGCCGTGGAGCACGGTGTCCATGGCGGCCACCGCGTAGCCGGCCTCGTTGAGCCGGTTGACGATGGGGAGCACGGAGGTGCGGTTGCTGCCCAGGCCGTGGCCGAAGACGACGACCTTGTAGCCGCCGGCCGGAGGCGCCGAGGCGGGCACGAACAGCCAGAACGGGACGTGGTCCAGGCGGGTGGGACGCGCGGGGTTGAGCGCGCCGTTGGTGTCATCCAGGAGGTTGGGCGACAGGAACGCGCCGACGAGGGCCTTGCCCACGTGCGTGTGCTCCAGGCCATTGGCCGTCATGGCGCCGGTGAGCTGCGGCGTCTGGTCCACCAGGTACAGCGGCGTGGTGGGCACCGGGGTGGGCGCCTGGTTCAGCGCGGCCAGCACGGTGTGGGTGCTCTGCGTGGTGAAGACCCACGCCAGCAGCACGTCCTTGCGCGCGATTTTCTGCGCCGCGAGCGAGTCGAACAGGGGCTTCATGCCCGCGCGGATGGGCTCCAGCGCGGCGGCGTTGGCGTCCGGGACAGCGGCGACCTGGCTCTTGCCGTCGACGGCCAGCGGCGCGGCCAGACGAATCAGGGCCTGGGCACCGGTGGGGGCCACGAAGTTGCCCTTCTCATCCTTGGCGCCGCGCAGCAGCACCACCGCGTACTGGCTGGCGGGGTCGAGCGGAACCTCGGGGATGATCTGCAGCTGCTGGGGCGCGGGGTCCGCCGGGGTGCCGTCGCGCTTGATGCTGGAGGCGCAGTTGAGGCACACCTTGACCTTGGGCGTGGTGCCGCCCGGGGTCAGCTTGACGAACAGCAGCTCGCGGCCCAGCCGGACGGTGTTCATGTCCAGCTTCGCGTCATTGTCGATGACGCCGCGGGTGGCGCTGTTCTCGGAGATGATGGGCGCCGTCGTGGACCAGCCATCCAGGGTGTTCAGGCCCTTGATGAGGTCCACCACCGTGCCGGTGCCGGGGGGCACGGGCAGGTTCAGGCGCGCGGGCGTCGTGCCCGTCGCGGCCACGCGCAGCAGGTCATTGGGGAAGGGGATGGTGCTGGTGGCCGGGTCGAACGTCGCCTCCGGCTGGCCCATGATGGTGAAGGTCCACGCCAGGACGATGTCGTCGCGGTTGATGGAGAACTTCGCCGACGCCAGGTCGAGGACGTCCTTGTAGCCCAGGCGCAGCTGCTCCAGACGCCTGGCGCTGTTGAGCTGGTCGGCCAGACGCTCGGCCGGGTCCGACTTCACGGAAGGCAGCAGCTCCGTGTTGAGGCGGCAGTCAGGCGACGCCAGGTCCTGGCCAGGACAGGTGACGAGCGGCTGACGGGAGCTGGCGAAGGACCACGTGGCGGAGCCGATGACCGGCTTGCCCGCCGTCGTCTTCACGCCGTTTTCGCCACCGACGATGACCACCGCGTAGCGGCCGCCCTTGGGCCAGCCCTGCGGCTGCGGCGGGATGACGGTGATTTGATTGGTGCCCTCGCGATAGCCGATGGTCGGCGTCACGGGCTTCGCCAGCGGAGTGCCTTCGTACAGGTCGATGAACTTGACCGTGTTCGCGTTGACCGTCTCCGCGTTCAGGCCCTTCACCAGCGTCGTCGCGATGGCGGACGTCGGGAAGCCGTTGAGCGTATTGAGATAGTCCCGAGTGAACTCCTGCTCGGCGGCAGGCGAATTCGGGTTGATGGGCGCCGCGACGATGTTCGAGCCATCCGGCAACTTGGCGATGGCCAAATCATTCGGAGACGGCACGACAGCCGGGGACGCCGAGGGGTCGAACTCAGCCACGACGACGTCCGAAGCATCCGGCGGGTCGTGCTGCGCGATGTCTGGATCACACGCTACCGTGCCCAGGGCCAGAGCCCCGAGGAACAACGCCTTTTTCATGGGTACAACCCCTCCGAGTCCAAGTTTGGACTTCAGGACTAGGTGACAGTCGCGTGGCGTACCACGTCCGTGGGTTGGCCGGAAGCGACCGAACTTGACGCGTTGTGTCACTCATGCATCGGCGTATGCGCGAGTGGCACCGGCTGTCTTTGACACACTGCGCTGGAGCCAATCACCGGTACGCTGAGCGGATGAACCGACTGCTGGGTGTACTGGTGATGTGCATGGCGATGGCGGCGTCCGCGGAGGAGGCCGGAGGACTTGCGTGGACGGCGCCCGCGGAGTGGGTGGCGCAAGGTGAGCGGCCGATGCGCGCGGCGACGTACAAGCTGCCGGCGGCGAAGGGGGACACGGAGGGCGGGGAGCTGGCGGTCTTCTACTTCGGGAAGGGGCAGGGCGGCGCGGTGGACGCCAACGTGAAGCGGTGGCTGGGCCAGTTCCAGACGGCGGACGGCAAGCCGGTGGACAAGGTCGCCAAGACGAAGACGGAGAAGCTCAACGACATGCCGGTGACGACGGTGGACGTGAAGGGCACGTACATGGGCGGAGGCCCCATGATGGGCCCCTCCACGCCGAAGCCCGGCTTCCGCCTGCTGGGGGCGATTGTGGAGGGCCCCGAGGGCGCCCTCTTCTTCAAGCTGACGGGCCCGGAGAAGACGGTGGCGGCCTCGGAGAAGTCCTTCCGCAAGCTGCTGGAGTCGGTGAAGAAGAAGTAGCTAGCGCGTGTCGCGGGCCGTCTTGAGGGCGGCCTTCTTCGCGGGCAGCTCCGGAATCAGCAGCACCTCGATGCGCCGGTTTCGCGCGCGACCCTGAGGGGTGGCGTTGGCGGACACCGGCCGCGTCTCTCCGTAGCCGGCGGCGATCATCCTGCGAGAGCGCACGCCGCCCTGTTCCTCCAGGAAGCGCACCACGTTGACGGCGCGCGCCACGGACAGCTCCCAGTTGGTGGGGAAGGTGGCCTGCAGCTTCTGCGACGGCGGCGAGTCATCCGTGTGGCCCGACACCTGGATGGCCTTGTCGTCGACCTTCGCGAGCACGCCGCCCAGCCGCTTGAGGACCTCCTGGCCGCGCTTGCTGATGCTCGCGTCGCCGGAGTCGAAGAGCACCTTGTCCACCAGGTCCACCTGGATGCGGCCCTTGGCTTGAGACAGCTTGATGGCGCCTTCCGCGATCTCAGCCTTCATCTTGTCCTGCAGGTCGTCGTAGGTGTCCTTGAGCTTGGCCAGCTCCGCCTCCTGCTCCTGCACCGTCTGGGAGAGCTGCTCCTTCTCCGTGCTGAGCTGCTCCTTCTCCGAGGACAGCTTCGCGTGCTCCGTCTCCAGCGCGGTGTACTTCTCCTCCAACTGCTTGCGCGCGGCCTCCGCGTCGCGAGCGCGCGCCGTGGCCTCGTCCGCCGCCTTGCGTGCCTCCTCCGCCTGGGCCTGCGCCTGCGTCGAGCCCCGGTGCGCCAGGTACAGCACGCCGCCCGCGAGCAGCACCACCAGCACCGTCACCAGCCAGGGCACCCAGGCCCGCCCTCGCTCCGCTTGCATCAAGACCTCCCAGGGGGATGTATGCGAGCCACCGTAACGACGACACCCGGGTGCGCCTCAAGGCGCCCCGGGTGCGTGAAGGTGTCTGGAGGTTCAACCTTGCAGCAGGGGCGCAAGCCCCACACCGTGTGTCAGAAAGGGAACCAGGAAGGACGCACGCTGCGCACGTCGCTCAGCGTGTGAGACAGCTGGGCGCCGAAGTCGTTGAACGCCTGGCCATCCAGCCAGATGGACTCAATCTGTTTCTGGCCGAGCTTCACTTCGTGACGTTTGCCATTGGCGGCGGTGGCGACGACGGTGTCTCCGCCGTTGTAGGTGACCTGGAACTTCTCGCCCCAGATTTCGACGGGCTCGCTGAACTTCAGGTCCTTGGGGACCTGCGTCACCATGTTGGTGCCGCGCGAGCCGGGGACCTTCATGTCGTCCATGAACTCGCGGAGGAAGTCGCGCGTCACCTCGCGCGTCTGGCCGTCCAGGATGGGGTCCACCTTGTTGTCGTAGCCGAAGCCCAGCACGCTGTTGCCCTGCTTGGGGTTGTCCAGGTTCCACGTGGGGACGCTGAGCATGAACTGGTTGGCGCCCGGCTTCGCCTTGTCGCGCCAGTCCTGGGCCTCGGTGGCGTTGTCCTTGAGGAGGGCCAGGCCGTTGAAGCCGTTCCACACCACGTCGTCCGTGTCGAGCTGGCCGGTGGGCAGGGGCTTCGGCTGGGCGGTGCCGTTGGACGGGTGCGTGCCGCCGCGCGGCTGGAGCGACGCGCCAATCTGCGGCAGGTCGTTCTTGTTGTAGCCCATGGGCAGGTTGTCCAGCGTGCCGCCGTCCACCAGGTGCATCTGCCGGCCGGTGACGGGGTCCACCACCTGCACCGGCTCGAAGACGCCGGGGATGGCCATGGAGGCGCGCATGGCCAGCGCCACGGGCGTGTCAGGCGTCGTCTCCTGGCTGAAGACGAAGATGCGGTCCTGCGCGCTCTTGAAGCCGCCGTTCGGCACCGCGCTGTCGTAGGCCTTGGCGGCGACGAGCTGGAGGGGAATCTTGAGGTCGGCGAACGTCACGGGCCGGTCGGTGATTCCGGTCAGCTCGCGCAGCTTCTGGTCGAAGAGGTCATACGCGGCCTGGCCATCCAGCAGGCCACCGTCGTTCATGTCCAAATCAATGTCATACAGCTTGCCCAGGCGCGGGTCCTTGGCCACGTCCTCCACCTGCTTCGGCGTGGCGCCCGTGGCGGCGAACGCGGCGGCGATGGAGCCGGCGGACGTGCCCGTGAGGCTCACCGGCACCACGCCCATCTCGCGCATCTCCGTCAGCATGGCCGCGTAGCGCTTGCCCTTGCCGCCGCCGCCCTCCAGGCTCAGGTGCACACCCATGGGCTCGCCGCCCTGCACCGGCATGCCCGCCTCGGCGCGGTTCTGGGCGACGGAGGCGGTGTACTCGGCGGCCTTCTTCGCGTCGCCCCCGGCGACGATGTCCAGCGCCGCGGGCGGCTTCGTCACCGGCGTGCCCGTGGGGAAGCGGCTGGCGTGGACCTGGCCATTGGGCAGCTCCTTCGCCAGGAACTGGGGGTCCAACCAGAGCGAGCCCGGGCGCGGCGCGGTGGCCTTCGTGTAGCCCGTCTGCTGCGTCAGCGCCCCTTCCGCCTTCTCCAGCGCCGCCTTCACCTGGGCGTAGCGCGGATGCGTGGAGGGGATCATGTCCAGCTGCGCCGACAGTGAGCGCACTTGACCCAGTGCGTCACGGAACTCCTGGGTCTGTTCGACGAGCTGCTTGCCCTGCTTGTCGTCAATCTTGGGGGGCAGGACGCGCTCGAGGACCTTGCGAAGGTCGCCCAGGTCCACGTCCAGCAGCTTGTTGAGCGGAATCTGGAGCGGCTTGCCGGTGAGGGTGATGCCCTCCCAGGGCTTGCCGCCGGTGCCGGCGAGCTGGGGCAGGCCCAGCTTGGAGAGGTCCGGCAGCTTCGCCTCGAAGCGGTCCACGACCTGGTTGGCCGCGCGGGCGACGTTCTGCAGGCCCTGGCCCATCCGCTCAATCAGGTTGGGCTTGGGGGCCTCCACCTTCTGCGGCTGCACGGGCTCCGGGGCTCGACGCGGTGCGGCGGACGGTGTGGAGGAAGGCGGGGTCTTGATGCTCATCGCGGAGGCTCCACGGGGGACGCGTCGAGGGGGTAGCGGTCTGCCTGGGGATTATCGCCCGGGAGGCCTCCCGGGTTGTGTGTCGCCTTTCGGAAGTCTCATTGGCCCGGCAAGGCCCTTGCTTAGGGATGGATCAGAGGCGCCTGACGCCTGCTTTTCTGGAGGCCTTCCGTGACGATGTGCCGCAGCCCTGAGTTCGAGATGCTCGTTGCCCATGCCGTGACGCTCTTCCCCGAGGACACCGTCCTCTCGGCGCTTCAGGTGATGCACCGTCACGGGGTGCACGCGCTCCCCGTGGTGGATGGCCAGAACGGAGCGTGGTTGGGCGAGGTGTCCCAGCACGAGCTGCAGCGGCTGTCCGCCTTCGCGCCGCTGGCGCGGCTGGCTGAAATTCTGACCGCCAAGGCGCTGGCGAGCACGGAAGAAAAGACCGCCGTGGCCACGCCGACCTCGGCGCTGCTGCTCCACGCGCCCTCGCAGCGGTGGCTGCATTGAGCCGCGCGCGGGCAGGTGTCCGGGGGACACAGGAGGCAAGCCTCCGGGGTGGTACGAACGAGCAGGCGGCCCGTGCTCCTTCCGGCACCGCTCGCGCGCCCTCGCGCTCCTCTGACAAGGCTCGCGAAGTGACTGGGGACCGGCTGACGGCTAGCACCGGGGGGTGGGCTCAAAAACCACCGAGGAGACCACAGCCTGTTCCCGGTGGCCCCGGGCCAGCTGGCACTCGATTCCCCGGGGGACGGAGGAGGCTTGGTATGAAGGCAGTGGCGATCATCCTCGCAGCGGGCGAGGCCCGGCGGATGGCCCACCCCAAGGCGCTCATCCTGCACGAAGGCGACAAGAGCTTCCTTCAGTCGCTGGCGTCGACCTTTGGCAAGGCGGGATGCAGTGTGCTGGGTGTGGTGGGGAAGGATGCTGAGGCCGTGCGCGAGCAGCATCCGGGGCTGGACCTGGTGGAGTCCGAGCAGTGGAAGGACAGCCAGATGGCCTCGGTGAAGGTGGGGTTGGACGCGGCGATGGAGGCCGGAGCGGACGTCGTGCTCCTGCATCCGGTGGACATGCCGGCGATTCGCGCCACCTCGGTGAAGTCCTTGCTCAAGTTGATGGGAGAAGCGGAGGAGGCGCTGCGTCCGGAGTTCGAAGGGGCACCTGGCTGGCCGGTGCTGCTGTCGCGGGCGGCGGCGGAGCGGCTTCGCGCGGAGTCGGGCGAGCAGCTCGAAGCGGTGCTGAAGAACATGAAGGTGCGCCGGGTGCCGCTGAAGGACCCGGGCGTGGTCGTGAACATCAACACGCGGGAGACGTACGAGCGGCTGTTCGAGTCGGAGCCGAAGCTGGCGCCGCCTCCCAAGCGCCGGGGCACCGGCAAGCGGCCGTCCTCGGGGCTCACCACGGTGGCGGACATTGGCGGAGGGGGCGGCTCGGCCCCCATGGCCGCATCGCCGGACGAATAAGGGTTGAAGGGCCGGGGCTCCCTGTTTCGGGTGGCTCCGGCCCGCCGTGTCTCTAGAAGGTCAGGCCCAGGCCGAAGTACGGCCCGCCGAAGCCTTCTTCATGTTCGACGCCGTCCACGTGTCCGGCGTCGTTGAGGTACAGCGCGCGCCAGCCGCCGCGCAGGTTGAAGGTGCCCAGGTGCAGGGCGAGGCCCGCCTGGGCGTCCACCTGGCGGTGAGGAAAGGGCGTGGCGTTCAGGCGCGCCTCCAGGTCAATCGGCGAGGCGCCGATGCAGGCCTCCACGGACGCGCCGAAGCTGGGGCCCACGAAGATGATGCCAGGTGCGTGGGCGCTCGTCAGGCCCGCCTCCACGCGCATGCGTCCCCGGGAGCTGGCCCACAGGGCCGCTGTCACCCGTGCGCTCAGGAGCGTGATTCGGTCCACCTTGTCGGAGCCGTCGTCCGCGTCGAGCGTCATGCCGGTGATGCGGGTGTCCAGGCCCATGCGCCGGCCCTCCATGGCCATGAAGACCCCCATGGCGCCGCCCTTCTTGAGCCAGTCCGTCTGCGCGCCCAGGCGCACCAGCAGCGGCACGGGCTCGTCGCGGCGGCGCTCCGCGCGGGTGGTGGCGTTCAACCGGGACGAGGGGGCTGCCCCCGCGACGCCCACGCCGATGACCGTCGTGCTCACGGGCACGCGGGCCCGTCGCCGCCTCCGGGGCGCGTCGTCTTGCTGGGCGTCACGCTCCTTGCCGATGGCCGTCGCGGGGTGCTCGCGCGACGCGTGCCCGGCGTTGGAGCCCTGGGCGGCGGGCGAGGCGGGGTGCTCCCGGGGGCCTGCGTCCGGGCGGCTCGCGTCGCGCTCCGGTCGCGAGGGTCCACCGCTGGAGGACGTAGGGGTGGAGCGCTTGCCGAAGCGGGCCTCGGCGGGGGCGGAGCCCAGCAGGAGGGTGGCGGTGAGCGCGGAGCCGAGCACGGCCTTCGATGAGGGCAAGGTCCACTCCTCTTCCTGGCGGGGGACGACGGGGGAGCGACATTCAAGGGCCGCCGGCCCCGCGCGGCCATGGCCCCCGGGGGTGGGCGGGCGTTGGCCAATCGCGCTTGTATGACTTCGGGCAGCAGGGCGCGCGTTGATTGAGCACGGCCCGACACGTGGGAGGAATTGCCTTTCACCGGCGGACGCTCGCCGTGCATCCCCGCGCCGGGCGCCACATCTCCCTCTTCATGGGGGACCGGGCCTATGTGCCTGTCCGGGGCGGGCGGATGCTCACGGTTCGACAGTGAGCGGAAGCCCGGCGGCGTGACGCGTGTCAGCGAGCGACGGAGGCACTAGGGTGGCACTCGTGACCCATGCGGTGATGCAGCCAACCGTGCTCCTGGTGGAGGACGACCCGGACCTGCGGGGGGCGATGGCGGAAGCGCTCCAGGACGTAGGCTACGAGGTGGCCATGGCCATCAACAGCCGTGAGGCCCTGCGCGTGCTCGTGTCGCTGGAGGTGCCGTGTCTGGTGTTGGTGGACCTGGAGACGCCGCGCGTGCAGGGGCTGGGCTTGCTGGAGACGCTGGGGAAGGACTCGCGCTTCGCGCAGTCGCGCGTGGTGGTCATGTGCGCGGAGCCGAAGCCCTGTCCGGAGGGCGTGGTGGCGCTGTTGCGCAAGCCGGTGCGGCTCAAGGACCTGCTGGCCGCGGTCCAGGCGCACTGCCCGGGGCCACGGCCGGAGGTGTCCCGGCGGGTCAGTAGGTGAGGCCCAGGCCGAAGTACGGGCCGTGGAAGCTGTCGCGGTGGGCGACGCCGTCCACGTGTCCCGCGTCATCCAGCACCATGCCCCGGTAGCCGCCGCGCAGCACCAGCGCGCCCAGGTGCAGCGCCAGCGCGGCGCTCGCGTCCACCTGGCGGTAGGGGAAGGGCGTCACCTGCGTGCGCGCCTCGAAGTCCAGCGGGCCGGCCAGGCACGCCTCGAACGACATGCCCAGGCTGGGGCCCACGAAGGAGATGTCCGGCGCGTTCGCGGTGCTCACACCGGCTTCCGCGCGCAGGCGGACGCGCTCCAGGGAGACGAGCGCCCAGGTGAGGTGCGCCTCGAACAGCGTGATGCTGTCCGAATCAGAGGTGCCGTCGTCGGCGTCCACGCTGATGCCGGTGACGCGCGCGTCCACGCCGAAGCGCCGGCCCTCCAGGCCGATGAAGAGGTCGCCCGCGCCGCCGCTGTTGACGGGCCCGGCCTGGAAGCCGACGCGGAAGGACAGGGGCGCCGCGTGACGCTCCTGTCGCACCTCACCGCGGTGCCGGGGCTCGTCCACCACCATCAGCCGGTGGTTGCCGCCGGTGAGCACGAAGGCGAGGAAGCCGATGCCGTCCACGACATCCGACGCGACATGCCGGCTGTTGTTGTTGCGCCGCCGCCGGGGACGGTCGTCATCGTCGTCGGAGTCCGACCGGCCGCCCACCGGCGTGGCCTCGTGCGTGTCGTCCTTCTTGTCGTCGTCCTTCTTCGAGTCGCTCTGCGAAGGACGGGAACGCTTGCCGAAGCGCGCCTCGGCGGACGTCGAGCCCAGCATCAATCCCAGGGCAAGCACGGCGCTCAGGACGGAACGGAAAGGGAACACGGTGGACTCCTCGGCGGGGTGGCCGGAACGGGGCAGCGCGAGTCAGGACGGCCGACTGTCTGCTTTATTCATACACCCCGGGTGTACGGGATGCGCACCGCCCCCCTGGCCGGACACCTGCCGCGGAAGCCTCGGCCCCCAAGCACCCGGGAGGTTGAAACCGCCCCCCCGGGCCTGGAGCCTGAAGCCCGTAGCCGGGCTCCTACTTCTTGCCGCAGAGCTTGGGGTTCTTCACGCAGGCCACGGCCAGGCACTCGCTGGCGGAGCGCTGGGCACAGCCCTTCTTGCACTTGGGGGACGGGCTGCTGAAGTCGCAGAGCGGGTCATCGCACGTGTTGCGCTCGGCCACGGTCAGCGCGTCGCAGGGGCTGTTCAGGTAGGTGGTGATGGGCTCGGGGTGGGACGCGCCGTCCTCGTCGGTGCAGACCTCGAAGTCGCCGTCGCCCTGGACCCTGGGGCCGTCGCCCACGTCGCAGCGGGGGACCTGGGGACTGGTGCTGCCGAACTCGCAGGGCCCCACGGTGCGGGCCAGGCAGCCATAGGCGCTCACCCCGCTGACGCTGGCGTTGGCGCAGATGCGCGAGGCCAGGTGCACGTCTCCGGCAATCCAGTCCTTGGCGAAGCAGGCGTGGACGTCCTGGTACGGGTAGCCGGAGAAGTTCGGCTTGGTGAGCTGGGGCAGGAAGGTGTCCATGTTGATGAAGACCTCCACGGCCAGGTACTTCACGTTGAAGATGTTTCCGAAGAAGGCGCCCTCGCGGAAGGTGAAGGCGCCGAAGGACGCGGCGGGGTAGCGGCCCTTCGTCGCGGCGGGCCTCACCCACGAGCCCGGCGCGTCCATGCGGTTGTAGGCCGCGGACATGACGCTGTACCTGCCGCCCCGGGGGCACATGAACGTGGCGCTGGGGGCGTCACCGCCGCAGTCGTTCTTCTCGGCGGCGGCCAGGGCATTGCCGGCCTCGCAGCCGAAGGGCTCCTTGCACACGCGCAGCACGCGGTGGCCGGAGCTGGAGCCGAGCACCCCGGTGCAGGTGTCCGGCAGCGGCGCGCCGGCGGCCACCGTCACCTCCGTGCCCGCGCTGCAGGCACCCACGCCCTCGCCCACCCAGCCGCACTCGTCATTCAGCCCGGAGCCGCCCCTGTCACAGGGCAGGAACATGGGGTGCCACTGCTTGGTGTCACCGGTGGGGTTGAAGGTCCGGTCGTCCCGGGGGTCCTCTCCGCGCAGCGAGATTTCCACCGTGTGGCCATAGGCGTTGTTGCGCGACAGCAGGCACGCGCTCACGTAGCCCAGGCACTCCTTGCTGGGGGCCTGGTACTCCCACTCCGAGCACAGCCCCACGCCTCCGGTGAAGGTGTACAGGTTGCCCTTGCGGTCCTTCCACTCCACCGTGGACGTCGGAGGCAGCGCGCACTCGACCAGGTAGTGCATGACATTGCGCGCGGCCGGGTCCTCCAACTGGTACCGGAGGCGCGCGTCAGCGGCGAAGGAGTGCGAGGTCAGCGTCTCCGAGGTGAGCGCCTCGATGGAGCGCGCGTTGGTGGTGAGCGCGTTGAAGGCCAGGTCCGCGGTGGAGAGCGAGTTGAGGATGCGGATGCCCGGCTCGGCCTCGGCGCGGGACACCGGCAGCAGCGCGGCCAGGCACACGAAGGCGGTCAGCAGGAGCCTGAAGGGGGCTTGGGGGATGAAGGGCGACATGCGGAAAGGACCTCGCGCGGAAAGAAGACTCGGGGACGCGAGGTAGCACACGGCGGGCCGACGCCCGTGCCGCAGTGTTTCCGTGGGGTTGCTCGTGTGGGGCCCCGCGCGCTGTTGCTCCCAGGTCCACAGGGGCCGGGACAGGTGTGGACGTGGAGTCCACGTGCCCGGGTCAGCGGCGCGCGCTCTTCTTGCCCTTGGCCGAGCCCGCGCGTCGCGGCTCCGAGCGCCCCTGTTTCTGGGGGGCCTCGGCGGGGGGCAGGGAGCAGGCCGCGGCGGCTGTCGTCGCCTCCGCGCGGGCGCTCTGGTGTTGCTGCTCCAGCACGCGCAGCCGCCGGGCCATGGCCTCGCGCAGGGCCTGCAGCTCCGCCACGCGGGCCTCGGACTCGGCCGCCTCGCGCTCCAACTGGGCGCCGCGCTCGGCCAGCGCGGACACCGAGCGGGTACTGGCCCAGGCCGCCGTTCCACCCAGCAGGCACACGCCCGCGAGCAGACCCCAGGGCAGCCACGCCCGGCGCCACAGCGCCGCCTCGTTTCGCCGCGTCGCTTCCATGCCCGCCCAAGGCTAGCGAGCCACCCGCTGTAGGACTCAAGGCGACCGCCCTGCCACTCGGGGATTTACAGGGCGGCCTCAAGTTTACAGGGCCGAAATGAAGTCACGGGCTTGATTCGGAAGCCGGGCCGGGGCGTCATCCGGCCCCTTTCCTCCAACTTCGGGAGTCGGTGGGCTGATGGCGATTGCTTGCGTGGTGCTGGACTTCGACGGGACCTTCACGGACGTGGCGACGGAGAGCGCGCCCTTCTTGAAACACTTTCGTGACGGACTGGTCCGCGCACTGGGGCAGGGGGTGGAGCAGGCCTGGGAGGAGGAGGTCGCCGCGTTGCGCGCGGGAGCCGACCTCCTGGGGTGGAACCTGGGGGGCAAGGTGGTGGCCCCCGCGACGGCGGACCCGTACCTGACGGCCACGACGGCGGCGCACCGCATCTTCCAGCGCCTCTCCGTGGGCACCGACGAGGTGACGCGCTCGGAGGCCGTGCAGACGATGTATCGCGAGTCCTACGTGCACTCGGCCACGGCCTTCAAGCCGGAGGCGAAGGAGGTGCTGGAGGCGCTGCTCGCCACGGGCCTTCCCGTCACCGTCGTGACGAACGCGCACACGGAGCTGGTGGAGAAGAAGCTGGACACCCTGGCGCCCAAGGGCCGGGAGCGGCTGAAGGTCTCCGGCGACGCGCGCAAGTTCCTGTTGGACCCGCCGGACGTGTCGGACGCGCGCTTCGACGCGCTGCCGGAGACGCAGGTGCTGGAGGGCGTGCTGCGCCGGCCCGTCTACCTGCGCCGGGGCCGCTACTTCGAGGCCCTCAAGCGCATCTGGGACGCCACCGGCACGCGGCCCGAGGACACGCTGGTGGCCGGCGACATCTACGAGCTGGACCTGGCGCTGCCGGCCGCGCTGGGCGCGCACGTGCAACTCGTCGCCCGCGACAACGTGTTGCCGTACGAGCTGAAGGCCATCGAGGCGCTGGGCGCTCGCGGTGGCGTGGACAAGAGCCTGCTCGCGCTCCTGCCGCGCCTGCGCTGAAGCGGCCCTGGGCGATATGCTCCCGAGCGGCGCGGCGTTGACGAGTCTGTCGTCCGCCGCGCCCTTGTCGTTGGGGCCTGAGAGCCTGGGAGCCCGCCATGTCCGTCCGCCGCTCGCTGTCGTCGTGCCTCCTGGCCGCGTGCGTATCCGCCTGCGCGACGTCTCGACCGGTGGCGCCGGAGGTGACCCCCGTGCCCGTCCAGAGACTGGCGAGGGAGCCCGGCTGCGCGTTCGAGGTCTTCGAGGAGCGTGAGCCCCCGCGTCCCTATGCGGAGCTCGGCACCCTGGCGGTGACGGGCAACGAGTACCTGGGCAAGGAGGGCCGCAAGGAGCTGCTCCAGGAGACCGCCTGTCTGATGGGCGCGGACGCCGTGCTGCTGCCGCGCCCCGCGGAGCGGAAGGTGGCCGGCGGCCAGCGCGTGCGCGAGTACGAGGCCCGCTTCGTGGCCTGGACGGACGTGCCCGCCCGCGTGGCCACGAGCGAGGAGCCGCCACCCCTCCAGCAGCGCGCCCCACCCACGGCGGAGGACGGCTACCTCGTCATCCCCGTGGACCCGGAGTGGACCGGCGAGTCCATTGGCACCGCGGTGCACGAGGTGAAGCCCGCCGACGCCGCGAAGCAGTAGCCGAAGCGCCAGGAGCCCGGGCACCCGCTGGAAACACGAAGCCCCGCGTCCCAGGGAAGGGAGCGCGGGGCTCGGTGCGACGGGCCTTGGGGGCCGGAGAGTCTTAGACCTTCGCGCCCGGGGTGGGCTGGAAGACGTCGTTGAACTCCACGATGGCCTTGTTCAGCGAGGCCTTGATGTCGTTGGTGAGCTCGCGCTTGGAGGCGATGTCCTTCGAGATGTTCGGGTACTTGCCGTCCGTGAAGTCCAGGAACTCACGCATCCAGCGCACCACGTCCGCGACGGGAATCTCGCGAATCCAGCCGCGCTTCTTGGGGTCGTCGCGGTTGGTGGCGGCGTAGATCTGCATGACCTGACGCTCGACGGGCAGCGGCTCGTACTGGCCCTGCTTGAGCAGCTCCACCATGCGGGCGCCGCGGGCCAGCGTCTCCTGCGTGGCCTTGTCCAGGTCCGAGCCGAACTGGGAGAAGGCGGCCAGCTCGCGGTACTGCGCGAGCTCCAGCTTCATGGTGCCGGCGACCTGCTTCATCGCCTTGATCTGCGCGGCGGAACCGACGCGGGACACCGACAGACCGACGTTGATGGCCGGGCGGACGCCGGCGAAGAACAGGTCCGTCTCGAGGAAAATCTGGCCGTCGGTGATGGAGATGACGTTCGTCGGGATGTAGGCGGACACGTCGCCGGCCTGCGTCTCGATGATGGGGAGCGCCGTGAGCGAGCCCGCGCCCTCTTCGTCGGACAGCTTGGCGGCGCGCTCCAGCAGGCGGCTGTGCACGTAGAACACGTCGCCGGGGTACGCCTCACGACCCGGCGGGCGGCGCAGCAGCAGCGACAGCTGGCGGTACGCCACGGCCTGCTTGGACAGGTCGTCGTAGATGATGAGGGCGTGCATCTTGTTGTCGCGGAAGTACTCGCCAATGGCCACGCCCGCGTACGGCGCGAAGAACTGCATCGGGGCCGGGTCGGAGGCGTTCGCCGCGACGACCGTGGTGAACTCCATGGCGCCGAAGCGGTTCAGCTTCTCGACCACCTGCGCGACCGTCGACTGCTTCTGGCCGATGGCCACGTAGATGCAGTAAACGTTCAGGCCCTTCTGGTTGATGATGGTGTCGATGGCGACGGCCGTCTTGCCCGTCTGGCGGTCACCGATGATGAGCTCGCGCTGACCACGACCCACCGGCACCAGCGCGTCCAGCGCCTTGATGCCCGTCTGCAGCGGCTCGTGCACGCTCTTGCGCTTCACGATGCCGGGCGCCTTCACTTCCAGGCGGCGCGTCTCGGTGGCCTCGATGGGGCCCTTGCCGTCCAGGGGCAGACCGAGCGGGTCCACCACGCGGCCCAGCAGGCCCTTGCCCACCGGCACGGAGGCGATCTGCTGGGTGCGCTTGACGGTGTCGCCCTCGCGGATGGCCTGGAAGTCGCCCATGATGGCGACGCCGACGTTGTCCTCCTCGAGGTTCAGCACGAGGCCCTTCACGCCGTTGGTGAACTCCACCAGCTCACCGGCCTGCACGCCCTCGAGGCCGTAGATGCGCGCGATACCGTCGCCCACGGACAGCACGGTGCCCGTCTCCGCGACGGTGACCTTCTTGCCGTAGTCCTTGATCTGCTCCCGGATGATTCTGCTGATCTCGTCGGCGCGGATTTCCATGGGCGTTTTGCGTCCTCGAACAGGGGGCGGGCCGGGTCGGTTCGGGTCCGCCGAAAGCTAGAAGTCGGGGCCCCTTACCATGCACCCCTACCCACTGCAATGCGCACGAGATTCGGGGCTGTCGGCGTCAGCGGCCGGGGGGCTCGCGGGGCAGCCAGACGACGAAGCGGGTGCCACCCTGGGAGGACTCCACCGTGAGGCGTCCCCCGTGGGCCACGGCCACCTGCCGGGCGATGTACAGCCCCAGGCCCAGGCCCTCCGCGCTGGCGGGGCGGCCCCGCCGGAAGGGCTCGAACAGGGTGGCGTGGTCCTCCACAGGCACCGTCAGTGAGTCATTGCGGATGGAGAGCGTCACGCCCCCCACCGCGCCCACCAGCTTCAGGAGCACGGGCGTGGTGTCCGCGCTGTGCTGCAGGACGCTGCCCAGGAGCGTGTCCGCCAGCTGCGTCAGCCGCGTCTCGTCCCAGTGGCCGCGCAGGTCTCCCTGCGTCTCCATCAGCAGCGTGCGGCCGGGGTGGGCCTGGCGTCGCTCCTCCAGCACCCGCTCCACCAGCCGGTCCAGCATCAGCGACTCCGGCCGCACCGGCAGTCCGCCGGCCAGCCGGGCCCGGGTGAAGTCCAGCAGCTCGTGGATCATCCGCTCCATCCGCCGGGCCGCCTGGGCCATGTGCCCCACCAGCCGCTGCTGGGGCTCCTCCATCCCGCCCAGCCGCTGCAGGGCGCCGGTGCCCATCTGGATGGTCTGCAGGGGCGTGCGCAAGTCGTTGCCCACCACACCCAGCAGCTGCTCCCGGAAGTGCTCGGTGCGCTCGGCGCGCTCCTCCGCCGCCTTGCGCCCGCTGATGTCCCAGATGGCGGCCAGCCGCACCTGCCGGCCCTCCCACTGCACGTACTTGCCCAGCACCTCCAGCGGAATCCGCTGGCCGTCCCGTCGCACGCACATCACCTCGTAGGGCGTCTCCACCCCCCGGGCGACGGCGGACATGACGGCGGGGCGGTACTCCGGGGCCACCCACTCCACCATGTGGCGGCCGATCAGCTCCCGGGGCGAGTCATGGCCCAACAGGTGCGCCAGGGCGCGGTTGGCGTCCAGGATGACGCCGTTCTCATGCAGGAAGTGCCCGTCGCAGGCCACGTCCGCCAGGCTGCGCATGTGCGACTCGCGCTCCTGCAGCCGCGTCTCCTCGCGCACGCGCTCCGTGTCGTCGCGCAGCCACAGCACCACGCCCGCGAGCACTCCGGCCTGGTGCGCCGGAGACAGGCCCACGCGCAGGTGGAGCTCTCCGCTCGCCGGGGACAGCACGCCCGTCAGCGGCGCCTCCACCACATTCTCTCCGGAGAGAGCGCGCGACAGCAGCGGGGCCAGGGACACCGCCACCTTGGGCCACACGTCGACGAGGGGACGTCCCAGGTGCGCCCGTACCTCCATGCCGGACAGCGCCGCCAACGCGCCATTCACCCACACGGGCCGCAGCTCCCTGTCCAGCAGGGCGATGCCACAACCTGTCGCGTTCAGCACCGCGCCAAGGAAGGGCCAGGCCTCTTCGGGGGCGACCGCGAACAGCGGACCACCGGGAAGGGGGTGAAACAGGGACTGCGGCATGTTGAGGTCGTCCAGAAAACCCGGGGTTACCCCGCGTTCCCCTGAGTATACCTCTGTCCCAGGGCTACGGGAAATGCCGGTTTGCCCCGGACTGCGGGGTGCAGGGACGACCTGCGGAGTGGGCCGCCAGGCGGCGGCCCGTACTCCGGGTGCTGCTAGTGCCGCTTCAACTCGCGGCGCATCTCCTCCAACTGGGTGCGGAGGCTGCCGTCGTAGAGGATGCTGCCCACCTGGGCGGACACGCCACCGAGGAGGCTGGGGTCCACGCGCGTCTCCAGGATGACGTCGCGCTGGGTGAGCTGCTGGAGCGACTGGCGGAGCTCGGCCAGGGCGTCGGCGGGCAGCGCGGCGGCGGTGGTGACGTTGCCGCGCACGCGTCCGGCCCGGGCGTCGGCCATGTCGCGGAAGACGCGGGCGATATCGGCCACGTAGGGCAGGCGGTTGCGGTCCACCAGGAGCCGCAGGGTGTTGGCCAGCACGGGCTCCAGGTTGGGGACCATCTTCATGACCCCCTCCAGCACCTGGCCACGCTGGGCGCGCGAGTAGACGGGGTTGTGGAGCACGTCCGTCATCTCCGCGTTCTTCGCGAAGATATCCGCGAAGGAGGAGAGCTGCTCGGCGACGGCGTCGATGCGGCCCACCTCCGACGAGACGTCGAGGAGGGCACGGGCGTAGCGGCGGGCAATGGACACGTTCACCATGGCGGTCGCGCCCTTAGCATGGTGACCCAGGGCCGTCCACCTCCGCCGCCAACGTACTCGGACGGACAGGGAAGCGACGTACGGAGGGCAGGTCTGACGAGAGGGGGCTTGGCGAGGAGGCGGCAAGACCCGTACCGTGGGGTCCCGACCGCCCCCATGCACGACCCCGTCATCGGCATCGACCTGGGTACCACCAACAGCGCCGTCGCCACCGTGGAGGACGGCCGACCGCGCCTGATCCCCTCACGCGCGGGAGGCCGCCTCACGCCTTCCGTGCTCGGTGTGACGAAGGCCGGCGAGCGCGTCGTGGGGCAGCAAGCCCAAGCGCTCGCGGAGGAGCATCCCGACTCCGTTGTCTGGGCCACGAAGCGCTTCCTTGGCCGGCGCTACACGCCGGAGCTGGTGCAACAAGCCAAGGCGCTGGTTCCCTATCCACTGGTCGCCGGCCCCTCGGGCGACGTGCGTGTGAAGCTGGCCGGGCGTGTGCTGCCTGTCACCCAGGTCTCCGCGATGATTCTGGGGGAGCTGGCGCTCGACGCGCAGGCGCACTTCGGCCGCACCGTCACCAAGTGCGTCATCACCGTCCCCGCCAACTTCGACGACAACCAGCGTCAGGCCACGCGTGAAGCGGCCACCATCGCCGGACTGGACGTCGTGCGACTGGTGAACGAGCCGACCGCGGCGGCGCTCGCGTATGGCCTGTCGCGAGGCTTCGAGGGCAGCGCGCTGGTGTTCGATTTGGGCGGCGGCACGTTCGATGTCTCCATCCTCGACGTGAAGTCCGGCGTCTTCGAGGTGCGCGCCACCGGCGGTGACCCGCGCCTGGGTGGAGAGGACTTCGACCAGCGCATCGTCCAGTGGCTGCTGGCGCAGGTGGATGATGAACTCCGCCATGTCGTGTCCCAGGATGCGCAGAGCCTGCGGCGCCTGAAGGTCGCGGCGGAGGCGGCCAAGCGCGAGCTGACGGAGCACGAGGAGGCCACCGTCACGGTGTCGGGGCTGGGCGACCATGCCTCGGGTGGGCGGCGCACGGAGCTGGAGACGGTGCTGACGCGCTCCTTCTTCGAGACGCTGTCGGAGCCGCTGTCGCGCCGCTGCCTGGAGGTGTGCCAGGGCGTGATGCGCGAGGCGAAGATGGACCCGCGCTCGGTGGACGTGGTGCTGCTGGTGGGCGGCATGACGCGCGTGCCGCTGGTGCGCCGGCTGGTGGCGGACTTCTTCGGCCGCGCGCCTTCCACGGACGTGCACCCGGACGAGGCCGTGGCGCTGGGCGCGGCGGTGCAGGCGGACGAGCTGTTGCGCCAGTCCGGCCAGGCGCTGCTCTTGGACGTGGCCAGCCAGAGCCTGGGCGTGGGCGTACTGGGCGGACGCGTGAAGCGGCTCATCGCGAAGAACACGGGCGTGCCCGTCGTCGCGCGCGACATCTTCTTCCCCGGGACGTCCGGCCAGGCCGAGGCGCGCATCCCCGTGTACCAGGGCGAGAGCGAGTTCCAGGACGAGAACCACAAGCTGGGCGAAGTCGTGCTCAAGCACCTGCACGTGGCCGCGCGCGGTGACGTGCCGCTGGAGGTCGTCTTCGAGCTGTCCGGCGAGGCGATTCTCTCCGTGAAGGCCACGGACCTGACCACGGGCAACATGGAGACGGTGCGCCTGGAGGCGCGCGCGGGCCTGCCGCACGGCGAGGCGGAGAAGCTGGGCGCGGAGCAGGCGAACTACGCGAAGTCGCAGGGCGTGGTGGACGCGAAGCGCGCGGAGGAGCTGTTCCGCAAGCTCTTGGAGCGCGGTGAGAAGCTGGCGCGGATGCTCCAGAAGAGCGCGCAGGAGAACCCCAGTCCGGAGGCCGAGGCCGCGGTGGGCACGGTGCAGCGGCTGCTCGACGGCGGGCGCACCGCGCTGGACGGCAAGGACGCGGCGAAGTGCGCCGCCATCGCCCGTCAGCTCACGCAGTTGTTGTCCGGCAAGCAGGAGCCGCGCGCCTGACCATGAATGTCCCCACCTCCACCACGCGCGAGGCCGTGTTCGTGGTGGATGACTCGCGCACCGCGCGCGAGGTGGTGAGACTGCATCTGGCCAGACTGGGCTGCGAGCCGGTGACGCTGGACGGCGGCGAGGCGTGTCTGTCGGAGCTGGCGCGCCGCGCGCCCATGCTCATCCTGATGGACCTGCGCATGGAGCGCATGCAGGGCGACGAGGTGTGCCGCGCGGTGAAGGCGCACCCGGCCGGCCGCAACGTGCCGGTCATCATGTTCACCTCCGCCGGCGAGCCGCACGAGGTCATGCACTGCTGGCGCGCGGGCGCCGACGACTTCCTGCCCAAGCCCGTGGCGCTGGAGGCGCTCCAGGCGAAGCTGGTGGCCGTGCGCGGCGCGAAGGAGCGCGCGAAGGAAGGCCCTCCGAAGGGGCGCCGCATGCTGCTCGTCGAAGGCGGGCGCTTCCTCCACACCTTCCTGGGCGGCGCGCTGGAGCAGGAGGGCCTGCACGTCCTCTACGCGCGTGACGCGGTGGACGCGGAGAAGCTCGCGAACGAGCACACCGCCCAGCTCGACGGCTTCCTCGTGGATGTGTCGCGCGCGCCGCGCGAGACGCTGGCCCTGGCCGCGAGGCTGCGCGACGCGAACCCGAAGAAGCCGCTGGTGCTGCTGTCTCGCGCGGAGGAGTCCGCGGACGTGCTCGCCCGTGCGCAGGCGCTCGCCGGGGCGCCGCTGCTGGAGAAGCGGCACCTGGGCGCGGATGAGCTGTTGGGGCGCGTGCTGTCGCGGCTCGTCCCGGAGCGCGTGCCCCTGCGCGCCGCGGAGCGCGTGCCCTTCTTCACCGTGGTGGAGTTCGCCCCGGTGGGCGGTGGCGCGACGTTGACGGGCTTCAGCCACGACGCCAGCCCCGACGCCCTCTTTGTGCGCACCCTCACCCCCGCGCGCGAGGGGACGAAGCTGACGCTGAAGGTGCTGCTCGCCGGGCAGCGCACGCCCTGTTCGGCCGAGGCCACCGTCGTCTGGTCCAACCCGCCGCGCACCCCAGGCCCCTTCCGTGCTCCCGCGGGCATGGGCCTGCGACTGGAGCGCATGGACCCGGCGCTGACGCAGCAGTTCGTCCGCTTCGTGCCCAGGACCCACGGTTTTTCCCCCTCGGGGACTCCTCGCTCCTCAGGTTTCTGAGAGGCTTCGTCCCCCGCAACCCCCTGGAAATCCCGGAGTCCGCTGTCTGCCGGGTGCTGGCATGACGGTGGCAAGAGCGCGCCCGGACCGCGAAGCCATCCGGACGTGGCGGGCTGGACGAGCCAGCTCGCGCACCGGATGGGGCCAAGACGCGACAAGGGAGGAGCCTCATGCGGCAATGGAAGCGCTACGGGTGGGTGGGACTGGCGGCGGTGGCGGCGGTGGGCTGCGGGGATGAACGCGAATACCCGAAGGTCGAGAACGAGCCGGTGCAGCAGCAGGCCCGGCTGGAGTCCTTCGAGGAGTGTGCTCCGCTGGAGCAGTACATCGAGGACACGGCGACCCGGCGGATGCGCGCGTCGCTGGAGCAGGCCCGGCCTCGAAGTGGCGGCGGCTGGATTTTCGGTGACGGCTCGATGCCTCCCACGGTGGGCATGCCCACGGAGGGAGACGCCAACTCGGGAGGCGACGCGCCGCGCGGGCCGAATGACCACACAGGCACCAACAACCAGGTGGCGGGCGTGCACGAGGCGGACTTCGTGCAGAACGACGGCACCCGCATCTTCGTGTTGTCCGGGCCCCGGCTGTACCTGCACCGCTCCTGGCCCGCGGAGCAGCTCACCCTGGCCTCGTCGATGGAAATCGCCGGCTGGCCCCGGGAGATGCTCTACGACAAGGAGCGCCAGCGGCTGGTCATCACCTCGCAGGTGGATGGTGACCGTCCGGGACGTCCCACCGTGTGGGGCGACAGCTGGATGATGGGCGGCGCGCCCATCGCTGACTGCGCGGGTGCGGGCTTCCGGTGTGGCTACATGGGGGGCGACACGCTGAAGGTCACCGTGGTGGACGTGTCAGACCTGTCCTCGCCCCAGGTGAAGCAGCAGGTGTTCCTGCCGGGCTCGTACCTCAGCGCCCGTCGCGTGGACGGCGCGGTGCGGCTGGTGCTGTCGGACGACTTCCGCTGGCCGTCGGACGTGCGCTTCTACCCGGAGTACTCGCCGTCGCTGAACCGCAGCCAGAAGAAGATGAACGAGGCCATCGACGCGCTCATCGCCAGGAATGAGCAGCTCATCCGGGCGCAGACGCTGGCGGACTGGGTGGCTCCGGGCAAGCACGTGGCCGAGGACGGAACCGTCACGCCGCTCCCTGTGTCGTGCGGGGACTTCTACCGCTCCAACGCGCCCACCGGGCTGGGCTTCGTGACGGTGCTGTCGTTGGACCTGGACGCCGCCGAGGGCGCGGCTCCGCTGGGCCGCACCAGCATCGTGTCCGCGCCTGGCACGGTGTACGCGTCGCCGGACGCGCTCTACCTGGCGGCGTCCCACTGGTGGTGGTGGCCGGAGGCGAACCAGTCCGACCACACGTACCTGCACAAGTTCGACCTCAGCGAGCCGAGCCGCGCGAAGTACGCGGGCAGCGGCACGCTGGAGGGCAGCCTGGTGAACCAGTTCGCCATGGACGAGCACGAGGGCGTGCTTCGCGTGGCGACGACGGTGAGCACCTGGCGCGTCGACCCCACCAACAGTGGCAATGACGGCGTGTCGGTTCCCAACACGATGGAGACCCACAGCCGCGTCGTCACCTTCAGCGCGACGGGCGGGAATCTCCAGGAGCTGGGCCGCAGCGAGGACCTGGCACCGGGCGAGCGCATCTTCAGCGCGCGCTTCGTGGGCAAGAAGGGCTACGTCGTCACCTTCCGCCAGACGGACCCGCTCTTCACCTTCGACCTGAGCGACGCGGCGCACCCGCGCAAGGTGGGCGAGCTGAAGATTCCGGGCTTCTCCACGTACATCCACCCGCTGGGTGACACGCACCTGCTCACCTTCGGCGAGGACCGCGCCGAGGACGGCAGCTGGACGAGCCGCGCGCTGAAGCTGTCGCTCTTCGACGTGAGTGATTTGGCCCGCCCGAAGGAGGCCTTCACGCACCGGATGGGCGGGATGAACAGCTACAGCGACGCGCAGGGCGACCACAAGGCGTTCAACTTCTTCCCCGCCAAGGGCCTGCTGGCGCTCCCCTTCACGGACTGGGACTACAGCGGCTACGACTACTGGACGGGCTTCAAGAGCGAGCTGCGAGTGTTCCGCGTGGACACGGCCACGGGCTTCACGCCGGTGGGCGCGCTGTCGATGAAGGACGTGTACCAGAGCTTCAACGAGCCGCAGTGGAACTGGTACTGGTCGCCCTCCGTGCGCCGCAGCGTCATGGCGGACGACTACGTGTACGCCATCACCGACGCGGGCATCCGCGTGTCGAAGGCGGACTCGCTCCAGACGCCGGTGGCCACCACGCGCTTCCAGCCGCCCGTGCGCTGAAGTCGCACCCGCGTCGACATGACGCGACGGTGACGTGACGGGTCGGGGCCCTCGGGACAGTGGATGTCCGGGGGCCCCTCTCTTTTGGGGCGGACCGTGGCGGGTCAGGTGGGCGGGCGGCGAGGCGTCCCTCGCGATTGGCGCATTCCATGCCGGAAGGCGCTATAGGCCGGGCCGTCATGTCCACCGCCGTCGTTCCGCCCCAAACCGACGTCCGTACCCCCCTTCGCACCGAGTTCCGGGCGCTGACGAAGCTGGCCGTCCCCATCGCCATCGCCCAGGGCGGGCAGGCGCTCATGGGGTTGGTGGACACGCTGGTGATGGGCCATGCGGGCACGTCCGCGCTGGCCTCCGCGGGCCTGGGCAACGGCCTCTTCTTCGCCGTCAGCAGCTTCGGCATGGGGCTGATGATGGGGTTGGACCCCCTGCTGTCCCAGGCCATTGGCGCGCGCAACGAGTCCCGAGCGCGGGCGCTGTTATGGCAGGGCGGCTGGCTGGCGCTGGCCGCGGGCATGGTGCTGTGGCTGCTGCTGCTGACGACGCCGGGTGTGCTCCCCTGGGCGGGAATCGTCGAGCCGGAGCTGCAGCAGACGAAGGACTACCTCGTGTGGCGCGCGCCCTGCCTGCCGCTGATGCTGGCCTTCATGACGGTGCGCACGTACCTGACGTCCACCGCGAACATCCGCCCGCTGGTGGTGGCGACGTTGGCGGCCAACGTGGTGAACCTCCTGGCGGACCTGCTGCTCGTCTTCGGCGGCGCGGGGCTGCCCGAGTGGACGGGCCCGCTGCGGCTGGTGCCGGCGCTGGGCGTGGTGGGCGCGGCGGTGGACTCGGTGCTGTGCACGGCGCTGCAGCTGGGCATCGTCCTCTGGGCGGTGCGCCGCATGCCCGCGCCGGCGACGAAGCCCACGCGCAAGCCGGTGTGGGCGGACCTGGTGCAGGCGGCGCGCATCGGCACGCCCGCGGGGCTGCACATCGCCGCGGAGGTGGGCGTCTTCGCGCTGGCGGGGGTGCTGGCCGCGGGCCTGGGGCCGGCGAGCATGGGCGCGCATCAAATCGCCATCTCCTTCGCCAGCCTCACCTTCACGGTGGCGGTGGGCATTGGCAACGCGGGCAGCGTGCGCGTGGGCTGGGCGGTGGGCGCGAGAGACACGCCGCAGGCACGGCTCAGCGGCTTCATGGCCTTCGCGAGCGGCGCGGGCTTCATGGCCCTGGGCGGGCTCATCTTCGCCATCTTCCCGTTGCCGCTGGCGAAGCTGGCCGGCGCGCCGGATGACGTGATTCCGCTGGTGGTTCCGCTGCTGATGGTGAGCGCCGTCTTCCAGGTGTTCGACGGCGTGCAGGGCGTGGGGGCGGGCGTGCTGCGCGGTGCCGGAGACACGCGCTTCACCTTCTTGGCCAACATGGTGGGGCACTACGCCATCGGCCTGCCGCTCACGCTGGTGCTCGGCTTCAAGCTGGGGATGGGCGTGGTGGGCATCTGGTGGGGCCTGTGCGCGGGGCTCATCGCGGTGGCCCTGGCGCTGCTCTGGCGCTTCCACCGCGTGAGTGCCGGCACCCTGCGTCCGCTCGAGGCGTGAGCGGGCTCGGGCCTTCCGGGCTCGGGCCCGGTGCCTACCAGGGCAGGTACTGCTGAATCATCTCCCGCCACACGGGCCAGTCGTGATTGCCGCCCTGCCAGATGGCGAGCTGGTGGGCCAGGTCCTTCTTCCACAGCAGGCTGGAGAGGTGCTCGTTGGAGCCTCGGCAGAAGTCGTGCTCGCCCACCGCGAGCACCATCTCCACGCGCTGGAGCGCGGCGAGCTGGTGGCCGTCGGTGACGTTGGGCAGCCACTGCGTGGCGGAGTGGTAGTAGACGTCCGCGTCCTGGTGGCCGTCGAGGAACTCGTCCGTCTCGAACTTGCCGCCCATGGAGATGAGCCGGCGGAAGACGTCCGGGTGGCGCAGGCCCACGTTGTACGTGTGGAAGCCGCCGAAGCTGCACCCGGCCAGGGTGAGCCGGCCTCCCGTGCTCCGACTCATGAGCAGCGGCACCACCTCGTGCAGCAGGTAGGCCTCCCACTCCTGGTGGCGGGCGACGCGGTCATGCGGATGGATGGACTTGTTGAACCATGACTCCTCGTCCACCGAGTCCGGACACACGACGACGTAGCGGCCGGACTGGATGCGGTCGGCGATGGCGCCGATGAGGCCGAAGTCCTCGGCCTGGTAGAAGCGCCCCCGGCTGGTGGGGAGCAGCAACACCGGCTCCCCGGAGTGGCCGAAGACCAGCAACTCCATGTCCCGATGCAGGCGCTCGCTGTGCCAGCGGAGGTATTCGCGGTTCATGGGCGGCAACTTAACCGCGCCGCGTCAACGACTGGCAATGACATGCGGGCTTCGCGTCCGCACTACGTACGAGTGAACACCTCGCGCCCCCAGGGTCCGCCATGTCCCACCCCTGACCATGGGGGCGCGTCGTGCTCAGTCCGGCCAGTTGCCTTCGAGGGGATGGGGCCCGTCGGTGAAGGCGCGCACCAGGTGCGTGCCGCCGACGAAGCAGCCGGCCCAGGAGCCGCCCTTGCCGCCGAAGGACTCCTCGCGGTCTCCGCGGGAGCGCAGCTTGTTGATGCCGACCTTGAAGGCGTGGAGCCGCGCGGCGATGCGCTCGGCGAGGTCGGGGTCGTCCGTGGCCACGGAGGCCACGAGCGCGCCGTTGGAGACGTTGGCCTCTTTCACGAGCTCCTCCTCGGAGTCGACGGATATCAACACGTCGATGGGTCCGAAGGGCTCGCGCAGGTACAGCTCGCTGTCGCGCTGGACGCCGAAGAGCAGGGTGGGCGGGATGTATGCGCCGCGCTCCTGGTGCGCGGTGAAGGCGTCCTCCGCGAGCTCTCCCTGGTACAGCACCGCGGTGCCTTGCTCTTTCGCCTCGGTGATGAGGCCGCGCAGCTCCTCGCCCTTGCTGGAGGAGATGAGCGGCCCGAAGTCCACGGGCGCGCCGAGGAGCGGATTGCCGACGCGCAACGTCGACACGGCGTCCACGTACGTCCGCACGAACTTGGGGACGAGGGACTGCTCGACGACCCAGCGCGTGTAGGCGGTGCAGCGCTGCTTGCCGAAGTCGAAGCCCGCGCGAATCTGCTTTCCGAGCGCGTCCCAGTCCGAGAAGGAGGTGATGGCGTAGGCATTCACGCCTTCCATCTCGAGGGCGTAGCGCTTGTCGGTGGCGCGCAGGCGGCGGTGGACCTCGGCGCCGTTGGCTCGGCCGCCGATGAAGGCGACGCCCGCGATGCGCGGGTGGGCGACGAGTGACTCGGAGAGGTCCCTGCCGCGTCCGCCCGCGAGCGAGACAGGCAGCTTCGCGCGGCGCAGCAGGGCGAAGGCGATGGTGAGCGAGACGCCGCCACCCTGGGTGGGAATCTTCGCGATGACCGAGTTGCCCGCGAGCGTCTGGACGAGCACGTTGAGCAGCAGCACGGAGAAGGGATAGTTCCAGGAGGCGATGTTCGACACGAGGCCGAGCGGTTGCCGGCTCTCGAGCATCGGGCCTATCTGCTCCAGGTACCACTCGATGCCCGCGAGGCACCGGTCCACGTCGTTGTAGGCCGTGGGCAGGGTCTTGCCGATATCCCACGCGAGGATTCGCACGAGCAGGTCGCGGTGCTCCTTGAGCAGGTCCACGGCCGCGATGACGGCGCGGCTGCGGTCCTCGAGGGAGCGGGCCGCCCAGGGGATGAACTCGGAGGCGGCCTTCTCGACGCCCGTGGCGACCTGGGCGGCATCGAGCAGCGGCAGCTCGGCGAAGACCTTGCCGTCGATGGGAGAGATGGCCTCGAACCAGGCGGGCGGCTTGAGCCAGGCTCCCGCGATGGGCGAGAGCAGCCGGCCTTGAGAGTCGAAAGCCTCGGGGACAACACGTCTGGCTTCGGCGAGCAGACGGCGGCTTTCGAGGTGAAGAAGGGGCTCGCCAACGAGTTCGGTATCCAGCACGGTGCACCTCCTCGTGCGTCGGGATTCGCTCTGAATCCGCTCAAACCGAGGCCCATGACGAGCCGCGGCGTGGGCGGAATATCGTCACGCGCATCCGGTCTGTCTGGGCAGGCAGGCAAGGGCCCGGCGGGACGGTGCAGACTGGGAAGCAGGGCAGACAAGGGAGCGGACGCGATGATTCGGCTGAGTGCTCAACAGAAGGTCCAGCGGCTGCTTCGAGTCTTCACGCGAGGAGGCGGGCCGGGTGAGCGGACCCGCTCGTTCGAGGACTTCCCCGTGGAGGTGCAGGGACAGCTCCTGGAGCTGGCGAGGCTGCGCGAGGGTGAGCTTCCGGTGCTCGCGTGCGTGCTCGAGGAGGCGCGGTGGGTACTGCTCACCACGAGCCGGGTGGTGATTCGGCGAGCCGAGGGTGTTCAAGAGGTCGACTGGGGCGAGCTCAAGAACGCGACGACGGATGATTTGCACGTGAATGCGGCGCTGGCCTCGGGGACGCGCGGGAAGCTGGCGCTGAACCGGCTGAAGCTGGTGCGGCATGAGGGCGAGGCCGTCGAGCTGGAGTTGGAAGCGGGACCTCCGTTCTTCGGCATGTGGAACGCGCTGAAGGCCGTGGCGTCTCCGGACTCTCCGAACTGGATGCAGTGACGTCGCGGGTGCCGTCCATACCCCTCGAGGAGTAGAGACGCCCCGAGCAGGCGATGTCATACCTCCGCGTGTTGTGAGGAATTGACCGCTCCGCGCGCCGCGCGGTGACGACCACCCATGCGTGCGCTGTACGGTGATTGAGATGACCTGGGCGGTTCAGCCAGGTCATGGGGGATTGCGATGGCAGAGGATGAGGCGCCGCGTGTCTTGACGGTGGAGCCCCTCGCTCATGTCACGGAGACGATGCGCCCGCATCTGCTCCGTGAGCATCTGGAGGCTGTCGGGAGTCTCGCGGAGGAGTTCGCGCCGCGCGAGGAGATGAAGGTGCCAGCGCTCGCGGCGGGACGCTGGCATGACCTGGGAAAATATAGACCTCCCTTCCAGTTCCGCATCCGGAAGGAGAATGGCTTCGAGGCACACCTCGAAGGCGATGCCTTGGCGGATCGCGACCATGCGACCGCCGGGGCGCTGTGGGCGCTGGGCATGGACCCCAGGCTCCTGTCCGTGGCGATGGCCATCGCGGGTCACCATGGTGGCCTGTCGGACCTGGAGAAGTTCAAGGAGCGTGTCGGGCGACCGGAGAAGAAGGCACTCCTCCAGGAAGCCCTGGCCTCGGGCATCCCCGAGGACCTCCGCGCGTCTCCGGCGGGGCTATCCGGCGAGCCCCTGCTGAAGCTCTCACGGCACAGGCTCGAGTTCTGGACGCGGATGCTCTTCTCGTCGCTCGTTGACGCTGACTTCCTCGACACCGAGGCGTTCTTCGACGCCACCCGTGGCACGGAGCGACGGGGCGGCGTGACGCTGGAGCAGCTCACCGCCGCGCTGGGTGCCTTCATGGACAGGAAGCAGGGTGGCGCAAAGGACACGGAGGTGAACCGTGTGCGCAGGGAGGTGCTCTCCGCGGTGTTCGCGGCGGCGCCGAGTCCTCCGGGGGTCTTCAGTCTCACCGTGCCCACGGGTGGTGGGAAGACGCTCGCATCCATGGCCTTCGCGCTGGAGCATGCCCGTGCTCGGGGACTCCGGCGCGTCATCGTCGCCATCCCCTACACGTCCATCATCGAGCAGAGCGCCGCCGTGTACCGGGAGGCGTTCGGTGTGCACGGAAGCGCGGTCATCGAGCACCACTCCGCGGTGGACCCCCGACGCGAGACGGCGCGCAACCGGGTGGCCAGTGAGAACTGGGATGCGCCGGTTGTCGTCACGACCACCGTGCAGCTCCTGGAGAGCCTCTTCGCGAACCGTCCATCGGCGTGTCGCAAGCTGCACAACATCGCTCACAGCGTCATCGTGCTCGACGAGGCGCAGACGCTTCCACCAGTGCTCCTGACAACCATCCTGGATGGACTGGGCACGCTGGTGGAGGACTACGGCTGCTCGGTGGTCATCTGCACGGCGACGCAGCCCGCGCTGGGACGGCGGCCGGATTTTCCGATGGGGTTCCCGGCTGTTCGGGAGCTGGTGCCGCCGGAGGTGCGCGCGTTCGAACGCCTGCGCCGAGTGAAGGTCCAGTGGCCGAAGGGACGGGAGAAGACCTCCTACGCCGAGCTGGCCGAGGCCGTGGCGCACGAGCAGGACGTGCTCGTGGTGGTCCACAAGCGTGACGACGCGCGCGTGCTCTATGAGCAGGTGGAGGCGCTGCTGGGGAATCCCGGGACGACGCTGCACCTGTCCGCGCTGATGTGTCCCGAGCACCGCTCTTCGGTGCTGCGGGAAATCAAGGCGCGCAAGCAGCGTGGGGAGCCCGTGCGTCTGGTGGCGACCCAGTTGGTGGAGGCGGGAGTGGACCTCGACTTTCGCGTCGTCTACCGGTGCATGGCGGGGTTCGAGGCGCTCGCGCAGGCCGCGGGGCGGTGCAACCGCGAAGGCCTGTTGGATGGGCTCGGGGAGCTGCGCGTCTTCGAGGCGGAGACCGAGCCTCCTCCCGGAGTCCTCCAGACAGCGCTGGGCGTCGCCAGGACGATGCTGGCGCAGCGGCCCGACCTGGACCTGTTCGCGCCCGAGACTTTCAATCGCTACTTCGAGCGGCTCTATGCCACGGCGGTCAGCGACGGCAAGGGCATCCAGGACATGCGCAAGGCGCTGCGCTTCGAGGCGGTCTCCGAGCACTTCAAGCTCGTGGAGGACAAATGGAGCGCGCCTGTCGTCGTGCCCTACGCGGGCTGCGAGCCGTTGCTGGAGGAGCTGCGGTTGCTGGGGCCCTCGCGAGACCGCTTGCGAGCCTTGCAGCGCTTCACGGTGACGGTGCCGCGCAAGGTGCGTGAGGCGTGGGTGTCGCGCGAGCTGGCGCGGTTCATCGCGGACACGGTGGTGTTCCTCGGGCCGGAGCACGTGCCCGCGTACGACAAGAGGTTCGGCCTGGTGCCGACCCGGGTCGGGATGCTCGACCCGGGAGTGCTCATCCCCGGTTGATGGACTTCTGGAGGTGTGGATGAAGACAGCAGCGAGCAGACGGTTCCGCGTGCGTGCCAGCGGCCCCGTGGCGTGCTTCACGAGGCCGGAGATGAAGGCCGAGCGGGTCAGCTACGAGGTCATGACTCCCTCGGCGGCGAGGGGCGTGCTGGAGGCCATCCTGTGGAAGCCGGCGATTCGCTGGCACCTCCACGAAATCGCCGTCCTGAAGCCGGTGAAGTGGACGAGCTTCCGCCGCAACGAGGTGAACAGCCGCGCGGTGGTGGGGAAGTTCGACTACGCGGCGGATGAGGACCGCGCACAGCGCAACACGGTGGCGCTGCGTGACGTGGACTACGTCCTCACCGCGTCCTTCACCCTGGTGCCCGGAAAGGCGGGCGCCGAGGACAACGTCCGCAAGTTCGAGGAGATGTTCGAGCGGAGGTTGGAGAAGGGACAGTTCTTCCACGCGCCGTACCTGGGGTGCCGCGAGTTCGACGCCCGCGTGGAGCCCGCCGGTGAGGACTTGAGTCCCTCGGAGGTGGGGCTGGGGCGCAGACCGCTGGGGCTCATGTTCTACGACTTCGCCTTCGGTGACGCGGGCGCGGCGACGCGGCCCCTGTTCTTCGACGCGTACCTGGACCACGGCGTGCTCCAGGTGCCGACGTGGGAGCAGGTGCTGGAGCGCAATGGAGGTCCGTCATGATGCTCGCGGCGCTCAACGACTTCGCGCGGGAGCGGGGGCTCCTGGATGACCCGCTCTATGAGACGAAGGCCGTGGACTTCCAGATTCGGTTGAGTCCGGAGGGGAAGTTCCTGGGCCTGGTGCCTACGCAGGATGAGCGCGGGAAGGGATTGCCCGTGTTGATTCCGCGCATTCCCCAGCGCTCGGTGAACATCGCCGCGGGCTTCGTGGTGGACAACTCGAAGTACGTGCTCGGACATGAAAAGGAGGAGCCCCCCACGCGCGCGGGAAAGGCGGGGAAGGGTGCGGTGCGCTTCGCGGCCTTCTTGACGCTGCTGCGAGAGGCCGTGGCCCAGACGGATGTGCCCGAGCTGCGCGCGGTGGAGGCGTTCCTCGCGAACGAGAAGGCGCGCGCGAAGGCGCTCGCGGAGCGGCCCGAAGACGAGTGGACAGGGTCGGAGATGCTCGCCTTCGTCGTCGGGGACTCCGTCACGCCCGTGCACCAACTGCCGGAGGTCCGCGCGTGGTGGGAAAGGCGAGGCGAACAGGCGGCGGCGCTGGGACGCACGGGGCTGTGCCTGGTGAGTGGCAGAAACGCGGTGCTGGCGGAGACCCATCCCAAGCTCAAGAACGTGCCCCAGGCGCAGAGCTCGGGCGCTTCGCTGGTGTCCTTCAACGCGAATGCATTTGCATCCCATGGGCTCGAACAGGGAGAGAACGCTCCCGTCTCCCAACAGGCGGCGTTGGGCTACACGCTCGCGCTGAACGACCTGCTCCGGAAGTCGGAGGAGCGCCGTTACCGACAGGGCATCCAGCTCGGCGAAGACTCGGTGCTGGTGTTCTGGACGAACAGTACCGCGGAGCAGGAGAGCCTGTTGCTCAACTGGGCGGACCCCACGGAGGAGACCCTCCGCCGCTTCCTCGAGGCGCCTTTTCGCGGACTGGAGCCGGGGGAGCTGGACGAGCGGAGCTTCTACTCAGTGACGCTCGCGGGCAACTCCGGCCGAGTCGCCGTGCGCGACTGGTTCCAGACGAGCGTCGGCGATGTGAAGCGGAACCTCCGGCGCTACTTCGATGACCTGCGCCTGGGCGAGGCGAAGACGGACCAGCCCATCCCCGTGTGGCGGCTGCTCAAGGCGGTGGAGGCGCCTTCGGGCAAGGGACTTTCACCTGACCTCGCCACGCGGATGATGGGCGCCGCGCTCCGGGGACATCCGTTCCCACGCCAGCTCCTCTCCGCATCCCTGGACCGACTCCGGCTTCCTCCCGCCGACGGGAAGCTGGAGCGCGAGCAGCTCCGTCTTCGTGTCGCGCTCATCAAGGCCACCCTCATTCGCAGCCATGCCTTTTCTCAGGAGGTCACCGTGTCATTGGACAAGAACAACCGGCTCCAGCCGTACGTCCTGGGCCGTCTCTTCGCCGTGTTGGAGCGCTTGCAGGCCGTGGCGCTGGGGAGCGACCTCAACTCCACCATCCGCGACCGCTACTTCGCCTCGGCGTCGCGCACGCCCGCGCTGGCCTTCTCCCGGCTGCTGCCGCTCTCCGTCCACCACGCCGCCAAGGCTGGTGACGAGGGCAAGTGGCTGGAGCGGACCAAGTCCGAGGTGATGGCCCTGGTGGAGCCCGACTTCCTGCCCAGCGTCTTCGACCTCAACGCGCAGGGCCTCTTCGCCGTGGGCTACTACCACCAGCGCGAGGCGTTCTTCTCCAAGCGCACGCCCTCCGAGCCCAAGTCTCCGAAGGGCGAGCCCTCCGACTCCGCCGACTGACCCTGCTTCCGCTTCCACCCATTCCAGAGAGAACGCCATGACCGAACTCAAGAACCGCCACGACTTCGTCCTGCTGTTCGATGTCCAGGACGGCAATCCCAATGGTGACCCCGACGCGGGCAACCTGCCGCGAATCGACCCGGAGACGGGCCACGGGCTGGTGACCGACGTGAGCCTCAAGCGCAAGGTGCGCAACTTCATCCAGCTCACCCAGGAGAAGAAGCCGGGGTTCGACATCTTCGTGAAGGAGAAGGCCATCCTGAACGTGTCCATCAACGACGCGTACAAGGACCTGGGCATCGACCTGAACGAGAAGCCCAAGGTGGAGAAGGACGGCAAGAAGCGCGACACCAAGGGGAAGGCCCAGGGCTCCGAGGTCGAGAAGGGGCGCGACTGGATGTGCAAGACGTTCTTCGACGTCCGCACCTTCGGCGCCGTCATGTCCACGGGCCCCAACGCGGGGCAGGTGCGTGGACCCGTGCAGCTCACCTTCGCCCGCTCCGTGAGCCCCATCGTCTCGCAGGAGCACTCCATCACCCGCATGGCCGTGGCCACGGAGGCGGAGGCCGAGAAGCAGGGCGGCGACAACCGCACCATGGGACGCAAGAACACCGTGCCCTACGGGCTGTACCGCGCGCACGGCTTCATCTCGCCGCACCTCGCGAAGCAGACGAAGTTCAACCAGGTGGACCTGGAGTTGCTGTTCAAGGCCTTCGCGAACATGTTCGAGCTGGACCGCAGCGCCGCGCGCGGACTGATGTCCATGCGCAAGGTCATCGTCTTCAAGCACGGCTCCGAGCTGGGCAATGCGCCCGCGCATGCGCTGTTCGACCGCGTCCATGTCGAGCCCGTGCAGCCGGAGAAGCCCGCTCGGGCGTTCAAGGACTACACGGTGAAGGTGGACACGGCGAAGCTGCCCGAGGGCATCGAGGTGATGGACCTGGCGGGATGAGCGACGCTCGCGAGACCTGGGTGGCGCTGTCCGCCTTGCAGCACCTGCTGTTCTGCGAACGGCAGGCCGCGCTCATCCATGTCGAGCAACTGTGGCGGGAGGATGTGAACACCGCCCTGGGCCGGCTGCTCCATGAACGGGTGGACCTTCCGGGGCATGACGCCCGGCCGGGCCGCCGCGTGGAGCGCGCGGTTCGGCTGGGGTGCTCGCGGCTGCGTGTCTCAGGCCGCGCGGACCTGGTCGAGTACCACCCGGACCCCGCCAGTGCCACCGGCTGGCGGCCGTACCCGGTGGAGGTGAAGCGCGGGCGGCGGAAGTCGCACGACGCGGACGCCGTGCAGCTCTGTGCCCAGGCGCTGTGTCTGGAGGAGATGCACGGCGTCGATGTCCCCGAGGGCGCGCTCTTTCACGGCGCGGAGCATCGGCGACAGGCGGTGCTCTTTGATGCGCGACTCCGGGCTCGGACGGAGGAGGCCATCGCGAGGATGCATGAGCTGCTGGCGCGACGGTGCGTGCCTGTCGTGCCGAGGGCGCCGAAGTGCGCGACGTGCTCGCTGGAGCCGATGTGTCTGCCCCAGGTCACCGCGGGCCAGCGGAGCGTCTCCGAACATCTGCGGCGGATGGTGGAGCCCGTGGACCCCTGAAGCGCGGGCCCTGAAGTGGCACTGGAGGAGGACTGGCATGACGACCGCGCTCAATACGCTGTTCATCACCGTGGATGGCACGCGCCTGAACAAGGAGGGCGAGCGCGTGGTGGTGACGATTCAGGACGAGAAGAAAGCGGAGGTGCCGCTGCGGCACCTGCGCTCGGTGGTGTGTCTTGCCCGTGCATGGATGACGCCGGAGTTGCTGGAGAGCTGTGTGGAGGCGGGGATTCACGTGTCGTTCTTCGGGATGACAGGGCGGTTCCTGGCACGAGTCGAGGGCTTGCCGGGGGGCAACGTTCTGCTGCGGCGTACGCAGTTCCGCGCGGCCGATGATGGGGCTCGCACGCTGGCCATCGCTCGGGCGATGGTGGTGGGGAAGCTGGGGAATGCTCGCCAGTTCCTCTTGCATGCGCGCCGGGATGCGGCGGAGGAGCGGAAGGGGGCGCTGGAGGAGGCGGCTCGGCGACTGTCTGGCCATCTTCGCGCAGTGGAGCGGGCGGAGGACCTGGAGCAGGTGCGGGGGCTGGAAGGCATCGCGGCGCGGGACTACTTCGAGGCGTTCCCGGACTTGCTGAAGGGGGATGCCCGGCGGTTCGTATTCGATGGGCGGAACCGGCGACCACCGAGGGACCCGCTGAATGCGCTGCTGTCCTTCGGGTATGCCTTGCTGGCGCAAGACTGCGCGGGAGCGCTGGCGGGCGTGGGGTTGGACCCGGCGGTGGGGTTTCTTCACGAGGACCGGCCTGGGCGGCTGTCACTTGCGCTGGACCTGATGGAGGAGCTTCGTGCTCCCGTGGTGGACCGGCTGGTCTTCTCACTGGTGAACCGGGGACAGCTCAAGCCGGAGGACTTCAAGACGGAGGCTGCGGGAGCGGTGATGCTCAAGGACGATGCGCGCAAGACGTTCCTCGTGGCGTACCAGGGCGCGAAGCAGGTGGAGGTCCAGCATGTGTTCCTGGGGCAGCAGACGAGCTGGGGTTTGGTGCCCCATCTGCAGGCGTTGCTGCTGGCTCGGGCGCTCCGGGGCGAGCTGGATGGCTATCCGCCCTTCGCGGTGCGCTGATGCGAAAGGTCACCGTGCTCGTGTGTTACGACGTCCGGGTCTCGGATGCGGATGGGCCACGCCGGCTCCGGCGAATTGCGCGGGCGTGCAAGGACCATGGGGTCCGGGTTCAGTATTCGGTCTTCGAGTGCGTACTGGAGCCGAAGGACTGGGTAGTTCTGCGCGCTCGGCTGCTCGCGGAGCTGGATGATGCGAGCGATAGCTTGCGGTTCTATTTCCTGAGCGAGGATGTGGCTCGGAAGACGGAGCATCATGGGGCCCGGGTGCCATTGGACGTGGAGGGACCGCTCATCTTGTGAGGGGCTCGCGTGCCCCGGTTGGGGCGCGCGGACCTGTGCGGGTGTGGGCTTCGTCGAAGGTTCGCGCTCTTTGAAATCCCCAATAGTCTTGAGAGGTTGCGCGGGGCGTTCGGTGAGCGCCGGAGGCGGGGGGGCTCGTGGGGCGCCGGGTTCGCGCGAAGCGGCTGGATTCCCTTGGAGTTCTGGTAGCTTGGACGGGCAGTGTCGCTCCTCGTGACCGCGAGGAGCGTGGGTTGAAACCCCTGGCCCCCGCCGGCACGCCCCGCGTACGAGTCCGTCGCTCCTCGTGACCGCGAGGAGCGTGGGTTGAAACCGACTCTCCAGGGACGGCGGCTCGTAGCCGTCTGTCGCTCCTCGTGACCGCGAGGAGCGTGGGTTGAAACTCCCGGTACGCGGCGAGGACGGCGGCGCTCCCTCGGTCGCTCCTCGTGACCGCGAGGAGCGTGGGTTGAAACCGAACGGGGCTGAATGTGCCCTTCGCGCACCTCCGCGTCGCTCCTCGTGACCGCGAGGAGCGTGGGTTGAAACAGCAACCGCTCCCTCACCGCCGCGAGCTCGGCGGTCGCTCCTCGTGACCGCGAGGAGCGTGGGTTGAAACAAGTTCCCGCGCACGGAGATCCCGAAGGTCGCCGGTCGCTCCTCGTGACCGCGAGGAGCGTGGGTTGAAACTGAGCCGGGCTGCCTGCTTACGGCTGGGGAATGAGTCGCTCCTCGTGACCGCGAGGAGCGTGGGTTGAAACCACACCCCATGCCGCCACGCCATGCCGTCCGGGCGTCGCTCCTCGTGACCGCGAGGAGCGTGGGTTGAAACAACCCCGTCCACTCGATGTCAACCACCTCGTTGGGTCGCTCCTCGTGACCGCGAGGAGCGTGGGTTGAAACAGCCAGCACCCGGCCTGACGGTGCTCGCTTGGGCCAGTCGCTCCTCGTGACCGCGAGGAGCGTGGGTTGAAACCTCGGCTCGCCAGCGCCGTGCATGAGCAGCGCGGTCGCTCCTCGTGACCGCGAGGAGCGTGGGTTGAAACCGCATCATCGTGAGCGTCAGGAAGTCGGACGAGGTCGCTCCTCGTGACCGCGAGGAGCGTGGGTTGAAACCGAAGAATGGGATAGAGCTGACGCGCGTAGTCCGCGTCGCTCCTCGTGACCGCGAGGAGCGTGGGTTGAAACATGCCCACCGACTACCAAGCCTTGCGAGACCGAGTCGCTCCTCGTGACCGCGAGGAGCGTGGGTTGAAACGCTGCGTGCAGGTAGAGGGCCGCGCGCCAGATGTCGCTCCTCGTGACCGCGAGGAGCGTGGGTTGAAACTGGCGGAGCCAGGTGCTGGACATGCCGGCGCAGGTCGCTCCTCGTGACCGCGAGGAGCGTGGGTTGAAACGATTTTGGAACGGCGCTCGACCACCTTCGTGACGGTCGCTCCTCGTGACCGCGAGGAGCGTGGGTTGAAACCAGTACACCATCCCGTCCAGCGCCTCCTGGTAGGTCGCTCCTCGTGACCGCGAGGAGCGTGGGTTGAAACATGGCCGCCTCGACGTAGAGGCTGATGACGTCGCGTCGCTCCTCGTGACCGCGAGGAGCGTGGGTTGAAACCGAGACTTTGGCTAACCGCTTTTCCGGGGCGTTGGTCGCTCCTCGTGACCGCGAGGAGCGTGGGTTGAAACATGTCGACCGAACTCGGCCACCGTCCTGCCGGTGTCGCTCCTCGTGACCGCGAGGAGCGTGGGTTGAAACGCGTGTTTCGACTTGGAGGCCCGGAGCTGGGACCGTCGCTCCTCGTGACCGCGAGGAGCGTGGGTTGAAACTACTTCGACGGTGAGACGCGGCGAATCCTCGAGCTGTCGCTCCTCGTGACCGCGAGGAGCGTGGGTTGAAACGACCAGGTGGGGCCGCTGAATTGGTGAGGACTGGTCGCTCCTCGTGACCGCGAGGAGCGTGGGTTGAAACTTCGCCCACGCGGCGGTTGCAGCGGCGGTTTCGGTCGCTCCTCGTGACCGCGAGGAGCGTGGGTTGAAACATGTTGAGCCCATGCCTTTTGCGCCCTGATGAGGTCGCTCCTCGTGACCGCGAGGAGCGTGGGTTGAAACTTCGGCAATGCCGGGTACATGTCGGGCGTGGAGTCGCTCCTCGTGACCGCGAGGAGCGTGGGTTGAAACATGGCCTCGAGCCACTTGATGGCCACCTCGTTCGTCGCTCCTCGTGACCGCGAGGAGCGTGGGTTGAAACTCCGGCATGGCTCGCTGCTCGGCACGAGCAGTCGGTCGCTCCTCGTGACCGCGAGGAGCGTGGGTTGAAACCCCTCGGGGGAGCCGTCATGGAAGATTGGCAGCCGGTCGCTCCTCGTGACCGCGAGGAGCGTGGGTTGAAACCACGACGGCACCGCAGCCACGGCACGGGCGCTTGGTCGCTCCTCGTGACCGCGAGGAGCGTGGGTTGAAACCCGAGAGTTCGTGCGTGATGCTGTACGGCGCGACGTCGCTCCTCGTGACCGCGAGGAGCGTGGGTTGAAACCAGCCGTGCCTTTGCCGAGCGACGCGTCGGTGTGTCGCTCCTCGTGACCGCGAGGAGCGTGGGTTGAAACGCTGTGAGACTGCTGGTGTAGAGCCCGTCCGAAGTCGCTCCTCGTGACCGCGAGGAGCGTGGGTTGAAACCACTGCTTCCACCTGTGCCGCCCTACGTGTCCGTCGCTCCTCGTGACCGCGAGGAGCGTGGGTTGAAACACCTCGGGAGCCCAAGCCATGAGCCCCAATCCTCGTCGCTCCTCGTGACCGCGAGGAGCGTGGGTTGAAACTACAGCGAGCGCGGCTCGGTGTACTTTGGCAAGTCGCTCCTCGTGACCGCGAGGAGCGTGGGTTGAAACAGCTCGTCTGCAATCTTCTCAACCGCGTCCGCCGTCGCTCCTCGTGACCGCGAGGAACGTGGGTTGAAACAACACCCACCACTGCAAGAAGGCAAATCACAGTCGCTCCTCGTGACCGCGAGGAGCGTGGGTTGAAACACGCTTCGACGCCATGCCCAGAGAAGTGCTGCGTCGCTCCTCGTGACCGCGAGGAGCGTGGGTTGAAACGGTGTACGGGGGGTAAATACGATGAGCGACGGATTGTCGCTCCTCGTGACCGCGAGGAGCGTGGGTTGAAACAGAAAGACGCCGCGCGCAAACGGCCGGCTCTGGGTCGCTCCTCGTGACCGCGAGGAGCGTGGGTTGAAACAGAGACGACTACGCCGGAGATGGCGCGGTCGGAGTCGCTCCTCGTGACCGCGAGGAGCGTGGGTTGAAACGACGAGCTCACCCAGTTCACCCAGGACATGTACGGTCGCTCCTCGTGACCGCGAGGAGCGTGGGTTGAAACATCCTCGTGGACGTCGCCTCCATGAGGCACGCGGATGTCGCTCCTCGTGACCGCGAGGAGCGTGGGTTGAAACTGGCCGGTGGTGCCGTTGAAGAGGACATGCACGTCGCTCCTCGTGACCGCGAGGAGCGTGGGTTGAAACCGGAGCGTGTGGAACGTCACGCCGGCCGGCAACTGTCGCTCCTCGTGACCGCGAGGAGCGTGGGTTGAAACACCATGGCCCAGTGCGGCTCCATCGCCTTGTAGGTCGCTCCTCGTGACCGCGAGGGGCGTGGGTTGAAACCCGTTGGAATGGCTGGAGCGCGTGGTGGTTGAGGCGTCGCTCCTCGTGACCGCGAGGGGCGTGGGTTGAAACATCGCCAGCGGCGCCACCTGCATGGCCGTCCCGAGGTCGCTCCTCGTGACCGCGAGGGGCGTGGGTTGAAACCAGAGGTTGATGCCCTGGTTGTAGCGAACGCAGTAGTCGCTCTTCGTGACCGCGAGGGCCGTGGGTTGAAACCTCCGCCTTCCGTTTCGTCGGCCAGCCCAGTCGTCGCTCCTCGTGACCGCGAGGGGCGTGGGTTGAAACTTCACCGGGCGGAGTTCTGGGGCACGGTCGGAGTCGCTCCTCGTGACCGCGAGGAGCGTGGGTTGAAACAAGCCCGGCACGGTGCTGAAGAACCTGCTCGGGTCGCTCCTCGTGACCGCGAGGAGCGTGGGTTGAAACTCTTCATGGACGACGGCACTTCGCCGCCGCCCACAGTCGCTCCTCGTGATCGCGAGGAGCGTGGGTTGAAACATGTAGCCGCCGGGCCCTTGGCCCGTGGCCTCCGTTCCTCCTCGTGACCGCGAGGAGCGTGGGTTGAAACAGCGAGGCCACCACGTCCACGAGGAAAACAAGCGGTTGCTCCTCGTGACCGCGAGGAGCGTGGGTTGAAACAGCCCGAGCACATGACAGCCATGGAGCGGGTGGTCGCTCCTCGTGACCGCGAGGAGCGTGGGTTGAAATAGTTGTGACGTTGGCCTTATGCGTTCGGGCCAGTCGGTCGCTCCTCGTGACCGCGAGGAGCGTGGGTTGAAACCTCGAAGGTGAAGCCGCCGACCGAACCGGGGCCCTCGTCGCTCCTCGTGACCGCGAGGAGCGTGGGTTGAAACAAGGCGAACAAGCGTGTGTGGAACGCGGCCAAGAAGTCGCTCCTCGTGACCGCGAGGAGCGTGGGTTGAAACTCAGTGTCCCGGCGGGTGGTGGAGTGGGGTTGCGCTGTCGCTCCTCGTGACCGCGAGGAGCGTGGGTTGAAACCTTCCGTGATGACCGGCCTGCAGGAGGCGTGCGAGTCGCTCCTCGTGACCGCGAGGAGCGTGGGTTGAAACCGCTACATGCGAGAATTCCCGCACAAGAAGCCTGTGTCGCTCCTCGTGACCGCGAGGAGCGTGGGTTGAAATTACGTAACCGTTCAGGGGTGGTGTTGAGGCCGTCGTCGCGGTGTGCAACCCGTGGCGGATGCAAACGAAACCCACTGCGACGCTGGAATCGAAGATTGAACGACTGGTCCACGAGCACCTGGTGGAGCA
>NZ_JAKCFA010000003.1 GCF_024198215.1 Myxococcus qinghaiensis | reverse complement strand
GGAGCCACCAACGCGGCGCCCTGGACGGCCTGAGCCAGCCCCATGTAGCGATCTCCAAGAGCGAGATCGCCACACCCTCAACCAGC
Source organism: Myxococcus qinghaiensis (assembly GCF_024198215.1). Taxonomy (GTDB): domain Bacteria; phylum Myxococcota; class Myxococcia; order Myxococcales; family Myxococcaceae; genus Myxococcus; species Myxococcus qinghaiensis. The sequence goes on along the minus strand of NZ_JAKCFA010000003.1, from coordinate 616,856 downwards.
TTGGTAGCCCCATGCAAGGGCTACCTAACTGATCAGCATTGCGACTAGGGCAGCACCCACGCCACCCAGGTCGCTCCGTACACCGTGAGCACCGCCGCGGCGAGCAGGTCCAGCAGCACTCCCACGCGCATCATCACCGGCAGGCGCACCACGCCGCTGCCGAAGACGATGGCGTTGGGCGGCGTGCCCGCGGGCAGCGCGAAGTCGCACGAGGCCGCGAAGGTGCTCACCGCCAGGAGGGGCCGCGAGGCGGGCAACACGTTGAGCATGACGTTCGTCGTGGCCGTGTTGGAGGCGATGGCCGACAGCAGGATGGTGGCGCTGGCGACGACGCCGTGCTGCACCAGGACTGGCAGCGACTCCAGGCCGGACAGGCGCGAGGTCATCCAGGAGGCCAGGCCACTGGCCTCGATTCCCGCCGCCAGCGCGAAGCCTCCGCCCAGCAGGAGCAGCGTGTCCCAGGGCACGCGCCGCAGGGCCGCCACGGACAGGCGCCCCAGCACGAGCAGCGTCACCGCGCCGACCATCGCCACCATGGCCTCGTAGTGCTTGCCTCCCAGCTTGAAGCCGTTGAAGGCGTGGGCCACGGGGCCGGCGAGCAGCGCGCGCAGCGGGTCGCCGAAAATCCACAGCATCGCGGCCACGAAGAAGACCAGGCCCACGGTGCGCTCGCCCCGGGAGAGGGGGCCCAGCTGGGCCAGCTCGCGGTGGATGACGTCCCCGCCCTGGCCGGGCCCCATCTTGTCGCGCCGGGCCCAGCGCCACAGCACCGCCCACGTCAGCGGCAGGAAGATGAGGACGAAGGGGAGGGCGGCCACCATGTACTCGACGAAGCCCACGTCGGTGCCCATCCGGCGCGACACCACGCCAGCGAAGACGGAGTTGGTGGGGCTGCCAATCTTGGTGCCGATGCCGCCGATGTTGGAGCCGTACGCGACGGCCAGCATGAGCGCCGCGCCGAAGTGCTCCAGGGGACGGCCTTCGGCGGTGCGCAGCTGGGCGAGCAGCGCCATGCCGATGGGCACCATCATCACCGCCGTGGCCGTGTTGGAAATCCAGAGCGACACGGCGGCGGTGGCCGCGAGCATGCCGAACAGCAGCCGCTCCGGCCCGGTGCCGACGGCGCGCATGATGAGCAGGGCGATTCTCCGGTGCAGTCCCCACTGCTCCATGCCCGCGCCCAGGGCCATGCCCCCCATGAAGAGGAAGATGTAGGGGTCCAGGAAGGGCAGGGTGGCGCGGCCCACCGCGACGGCGACGTTGTCCGTGTCGAAGACGCCCAGGAGCGGGAAGAGCGCCACCGGGAGCACCGCCGTCCACGCCATGGGGACGGCCTCGGTGAACCACCAGAGGGCCATCCACGCGGCGACGGCGGCCGCGGCGGCGGGGCGGTGGTCCAGGCCCGGCAGGGTGTGCAGCCCCGAGGGAACCCCGTAGATGAGCGCGGCGGCCACGGGTCCGGCGATGCGTCCCACCCACTGTCCCGTTGTCGCACGCCGCGCGGCCTGCTCGCTCATAAGGCGTGGCACCGTCGCACAGGTGGTGCCGAGGGTGGGAGGGGAAAGCCCGGCCTCCTTCCCGGCGTGCGTGGGTCGCCTCCGCCCGGGCGTGGTAGGTTGGCGCTCTCCCGCGTCGCGCCATGATTCAATTCTTCCACGTCTACAAGGCGTATCCCGGCGATCCGCCGGTGCTCTCGGACATCAACCTCAGTGTGGAGAAGGGCGAGTTCGTCTTCCTCACCGGCCCTTCCGGCGCGGGGAAGACGACGCTGCTCAAGCTCATCTTCTGCGCGGAGAAGGCCACCAAGGGGCAGATTCTGGTGGGGGGCCGCAACATCGCCCGCATCCGCGAGTCCGCCGTGCCCTACCTGCGCCGCAACATCGGCGTCGTGTTCCAGGACTTCAAGCTGCTGCCGCACCGGACGGTGGAGGACAACGTGTCCTTCACTCTGGACGTGCTGGGCGTGCCGCGCGCGGCGGCTCGCGACAAGGTGCGGCGGATGCTGAAGCTGGTGGGCCTGGAGCACAAGGCGAACTCGTTCCCCCTGCGCCTGTCGGGTGGAGAGCAGCAGCGCGTGGTGATTGCGCGCGCGCTCGTGAATGACCCCACCATCCTCCTGGCGGACGAGCCCACCGGCAACCTGGACCCGGCCCTCACCGTCGAAATCATGGACCTGCTCACCCAGGTGAACATCCGAGGCACCACGGTGGTGGTGGCCACGCACGACGCCACGCTGCTGGCGCGCTATCAGAAGCGCACGGTGCGGCTGGAGCGCGGGCAGATTGTCTCCGACGAGGACGGCGTCAAGGCGGCGCGACGGATGGTCGTATGAGCGCGCTGGCGAAGACGCGGTACTTCTGGCGCTCGGCGGCGGTGGGGCTCAAGCACTCCCCCTTCGTGCACTTCATCGCGGTGACGACCATCGCGATTGCCCTCTTCTCCGCGGGGCTCGCGCGGGGCAGCGCGCGGGTATTGGACAACCTGCTCGCGTCGCTGGGCGGCGAGGTCGAAGTCACGGTGTATCTGGCGCCGGAGCTGGGACAGGACGAGGCGCACGGCGTGCGCGCCCGCGTCGAGGAGCTCAGCAAGGGCCAGGTGACGCTGGTGCCGCCGGATGCCGCGCTCGAACGCCTTCGCACCGAGCTGGGCGACTTGGGCGAGGCCCTGGCGGAGCTGCCGGAGAACCCGTTGCCCGCGGCGCTGGAGCTGCGCGTTCCTCCGGAGCAGCGCACGCCCGAGGCGCTCCAGGCCCTGGCCAAGGAGCTGCGCGCGCTGCCGGGCGTATCCGGCGTGGACTACGGAGAGCAGGCGGTGGAGCGACTGACGGCCATCGCTCGGGCCCTGCGCTTCGGCTCGCTGGTGGCCTTCGTCGTCGTGCTGGGCGCCACCGTGGTCATCGTCGCGGCCACGCTCCAGCTCGCCATCTATTCGCGGCGCGAGGAGATTGAAATCCAGAAGCTCGTGGGTGCCACGGACCGCTTCGTCAAAGCGCCCTTCCTGTTGGAGGGGCTGCTCCAAGGACTGCTCGGCGCGGGCGTGGCGCTGCTCGGGCTGTGGGCCTTCGGTCGGCTGGTGGGGCCCACGCTGGGCTCGCTGTTCGCGTTCCTCCTGGGCCCGGGTGTGGCGGCGCCGTGGGTGGAGCCGCGATTGGTGATGGAGCTGGTGGGCGCGGGGTGCGGCCTGGGGCTGGGCGGCAGCTTCGTCGCGGTGGGGCGCTTCCTGCGCGTATGAGCCGGTCCTTCGCCCTCGCCCTGGTGCTGCTTCTGGCCAGCCTCCCCGCGCGTGCGCAGAAGCTGGAGGAGGCGGAGCAGTCCGCGCTGCGCGAGAAGCTCGCTGCTCAGCGCGCGACGCTGGCGCTCGTGGAGTCGAAGAAGCTCACGGTGCTCGAGGGCCTGGAGCTGATGGAGGAGATGGTCGCCTTCTCCCGTCGTCGCGTGAGGGCCCTGGACGCGGACCTCGCGGTGTTTCGCAAGCGCGTCATCCTGGCCGAGCGCGAGGAGGTGCTGCTGCGCGAGGCGCTGCGCGTGCAGCTTCGTCGCCTGTCTCCCCGGCTGCGTACGCTCTACCGCGTCATGCGTCGCCGGCCGCTGGAGGTGCTCCTGTCCGCCGAGGACTTCGCCGCGCTGGTGTGGCGGGCGCGCGCGCTGGAGGCGAGCATGTCGGGCGACTTGGACCTCTTGCGCGGCGTGCAGCGCGTGGCCCACCTGCAGCGCCAGTCCACGCTGGAGCTCAAGCGGCTCCAGTCGTCGCTGGCCGCGCGTGTCACCTTCCTCCAGGAGCAGGAGCGGCTGGCTCGCGCGCAGCATGAGGCGCTCGAGGAGGTGGTGGGCTCGCTCGCGGGAGAGGCGGAGCTGGCCCGCCGCGCGGTGAAGGAGCTGGAGCAGGCGGACGCGGAGCTGTCCCAGGTGGTGCGCGAGCTGAAGGAGGCCCCCGCCACGCACGGCTTCGGCGCCCTGCGCGGCAAGCTGCCGCAGCCCGCGCGCGGCATCATCGAGGTGGCCTTCGGCAAGGTGGTGAACCCGCGCTTCAACACCGTCACCGTGCAGAAGGGGCTCGACATCCGCGCGGCATCAGGGACGCCGGTCATCGCCGTGGCCGAGGGCACCGTCGTCTACGCGGGCTCGCTGCGGGGCTACGGCAACCTGCTCATCGTCGACCACGGCGACGGCTACCACACGCTCATGGCCCACCTGTCCTCCATCGCCGTGGAGCTGGGCGCCGCCGTGACGGCGGGCGAGATGGTGGGCGAGGTGGGGGACACGGGCTCGCTCAAGGGCTCGTACCTCTACTTCGAGGTCCGAAAGGCCGGGCAGGCCGTCGACCCGGCTCCCTGGCTGACCCCAACGCCATGACGCATTGCGGCGAAGTGGTCCACGGCTTGTTATCCTGAGGCAACGGACTCCAGCACGAGAGGAGCAGGCGGGCGCATGGACCTCATGGGCGGAATGCAGAAGGCGGTACGGCGCGTCCTGGTGGCGCGAGGTGTCCAGTCCTCGACAGTCGATGTCGGCGGGCAGTCGGTGCACTTCTACTCGCTGAAGGGGCAGGGGAAGGGGCCGCCGGTGGTGCTGGTGCACGGGCTGGGCGGCTCGGCCAACGGCTTCGGGCGGACCTTCTTCGGCCTGGCGAAGCGCTTCTCCCGCGTCGTCGCGCCAGACCTGCCGGGCCACGGCTTCTCCACCGAGTACTGCGGCGGACAGGTCTGCGTGCGCAACCAGTTCGAGGTGCTGCGCGCCTTCGTGGAGCAGGAGGTGAAGGAGCCGGCCTTCGTCGTCGGCAACTCGCTGGGCGGGGCGATGGCGGTGAGCCTGGCGTCCGAGTATCCCCAGTGGGTGCGCGCGCTGGTGCTGGTGGCGCCCGCGGGCGCGGAGCTGCCGGTGGAGGAGAGCACCGCGCTGCTCAACTCCTTCAAGGTGGGCACGCCCGCGGAGGCTCGCGCCTTCACCCGGCGACTGTTCCACCAGGCGCCGCTGCCGGCGCTGCTGCTGGCGACCGAGCTGCGCCGCTTCTATGACACACCCACCGTGAAGGCCCTCACCGCCGAGGCGATGACCTCCCGACTCAGCCTGGAGCCGGAGGCGGTGCGCAAGCTGTCCATGCCGGTGCTGTTCCTGTGGGGTGGCAGCGAGCGGTTGCTGCCGTCGCGCTCGCTGGACTGGTTCCGCGCCCACCTGCCCGCGCATGCGCAGGTGAGGGTGGTGCAGGGCTTCGGGCACGTGCCGCAGATGGAGCGTCCGGACGAGCTGGTGTCGCACCTGGTGCGCTTCGCGGATGCGTCGGGCCTCTGAGGGCCGGGTATAGACTGGGACGCCCCTTCGAGCTTCACCGCGAAAGGACGTACCGACGTGACGGGTCTCCACCAACCATGGCGCGCGGCGCTGGTCGCGCTGCTCCTCCTGTCCGGGCCCTCGGCCGCCGATGAGAAGAAGGGCGCGCCCGCCAACAGCGCGCGCGCGACGCGGGCGGAGAAGGACGACGCCACCTACCGCCAGCTGGAGACCTTCGCGCGCGTGCTGTCCTACGTGGAGAACAACTACGTGGAGGCGCCGGACCAGGAGCGGCTCGTCTACGGCGCCATCCAGGGGATGCTCGACACGTTGGACCCGCACACCGTCTTCATGCCGCCGGAGGTCTTCCGCGAGATGAAGATAGACACCTCCGGCGAGTGGGGCGGCCTGGGCATCGAAATCGCGCGCAAGAACGACCGCATCATCGTCGTGGCGCCCATCGACGACACGCCGGCGGCGCGCGCGGGAATCAAGGCGGGCGACGAGCTGGTGGGCATCGACGGAGAGAGCACGCGGGGCATGGACGTGGGGCGCGCCATGCAGAAGATGCGAGGCCCCGCCGGTGGACGCGTGCTCCTGAGCATCCTGCGGCACGGCTTCAGCGCCCCCCGCGAAATCGCCATCATCCGGGACCACATCCGCATCGTCTCCGTGGAGGGCGAGCTGTACGGCGGCATCGGCCACGTCAAGGTGAAGAACTTCCAGGAGCGCACGGACCAGTACCTGCGCAAGGAGCTGGACAGGCTGCGCGGCCTCAACGGCGGCAAGGAACTGCGCGGCCTGGTGTTGGACCTGCGCAACAACCCTGGCGGCCTGTTGGACCAGGCGGTGGCGATGAGCGACCGCTTCCTGCCGGGCAACCTGCCCATCGTCTCCACGCGGGGCAGGGATGGCCGCAACGCCACCGAGGAGCGCAGCAAGGACCGCGACACGGAGAAGAACTACCCCCTCGTCGTGCTGGTCAACGCGGGCAGCGCGTCGGCGTCCGAAATCGTGGCGGGCGCGCTCCAGGACCATGGCCGCGCCACCGTCCTGGGCACGCAGACGTTCGGCAAGGGCAGCGTCCAGACGGTCATCGAGCTGGAGGATGGCTCCGGCCTGAAGCTGACCATCGCCCGCTACTACACGCCCAAGGGCCGCAGCATCCAGGAGCGGGGAATCACCCCCGACTACGTCGTCCCGGACGAGCCCGGTGGCAAGCCGGGCCGCGAGACGCCGCGCGAGAAGGACCTCCAGCGCCACTTCCGCGCCGAGTCCACCGAGACGTCCGAGCCGCCGTCCTCCGCGCCTCGGGGCCTGCCGGAGAACCTGGCGCCGTGGGAGGCGACGGCGGCCCTCAAGGACTACCCGCTCAAGGTCTCGCTCGAGTATCTCAACGCGCTGACCACGACTTCGACACGGCCTCCGGCTCGCGCCGAGGGTCGTTGAGGACACCTTCCCCCTTGCTTTTCGGCGAGACCTCCGTTTGATGGCGGGCGGACAAAGGTGAACGAGTGATGCGACCTTCGAGCAAACGCGCGATGCACGCGGCCCTCAGCGGGTGGTTGGTGGGCATGCTGGCCGTGGGCCCCGCCGCCGCGCAGTCGAGCCTCCCCCTCCGACTGACTCCCCGAGCAGTACCCACCGCCTCACCGTCCTCCGTGACGGTGGTGGCCATCTCGCTGGATGCGACATCACGAACGGAGGCGGCGCGGCTGGCGTACTGGGCCGAGCAGTCGGTGGCGCGCTCCGGTCGACTGGACCTGGTGAGGCTCACCGACGCGCTGGATGCGCAGGGCAAGGCGGCGCGCGAGGCGAAGGCCGCCGAGGGCGCCGAGGCGATGAAGGCGGGCCAGACGGCCTACGACGAGCTGGACACGCAGAAGGCGCTCCAGCAGTTCGACGCGGCGGCTCGCGCGTTCGAAGCGAGTGACTTGTCGCGCAACTTCGGCGACCTGAGCCGCGCCCGGGTGATGAAGGCGGCCTCGCAGGTGGCCAACGGCGAGAGCACGGCGGCGCAGCTGGAGATTCGCGCGGTGCTGGCGGTGGACCCTCGCGCCCAGTTCTCGCCCAACTTCTTCCCGCCGGACGACATGGCCTTCGTGGACAAGGAGCGCAAGGCGGCGCTGGCCGGCTCCACGGGGACGCTGTCGGTGAGCACCGAGCCCGTGCCCGCGCAGGTGTACGTGGACGGCCAGTTCCGGGGCGTGTCTCCCGTCGAAATCAAGGGGCTGACGCCCGCGGACCACTTCGTGACGGTGATGGCGCCGGGCTTCGAGGTGGAGCAGCGCCGGGCGCGCGAGGGTGACACGAAGCTCACGCTGGCCCCCGCCGCGTCCATGCGCGCGCTGCAGACCATCACCGACCGCGTCGTGCGCAAGCCGGAAGGGTCGGAGCGGGACGTGGCCCTGCGGGAGCTGGGTGCGCTCGCGGGCGTGTCCCAGGTGCTGGCGCTGCTGGTGCGCGGCGGCACGGGCACCGCGCCGCTCCAGGTGACGGGCCTGCGGCTCGACGTCACGGACGGACACAACCTGGCCTACGCGGTGGGCGCGGTGCCCTCGGGCGAGGCCATGGCCACCGGCTCCGACGCGCTCCTGTCCTCCCTGGTGGGCGCGGACACGGCGCGGCTCGCCGGCAACAAGCCCGTCACCCACTTCTCGGGCGGCGGTGGCTCCAACCGCAAGACGATGGGCTACGTGCTCATGGCCACCGGCGTGGCGCTGCTCGCGGGTGGCATCTACTTCGGCATGGAGGCGTCCTCGAAGGAGGATGACTTCCGCCGCGCGCCGCAGACCAGTCCCCGCGCGCAGGACTTCAAGGACACGGGCAAGACGTACGCGCTCGTCGCGGACATCGGCCTGCTCACCGGCGTGGTCGCCGCGGGCCTGGGCGGCTGGTTCGCCTTCTCCGGCGGAGGCAGCAGCGGCGGTGACTCCAAGCCCGCCCCCGCCCCCACGCCCAAGAAGTCCCGGGCCACGCCGCCCCCGACGAAGAGCGACGGCAAGAGCGACTCCTTGAGCATGCCGCCGCCTCCCAAGGGCACCAGGCCCGTGGGCGAGTCCCTGCCCATGCCGCCTCCGCCGCCCCCGGCGAAGACGACGCCCGCGGCGCCTCCCGCGAAGACGACGCCCCCGGCCCCGGCGGCGAAGACGCCGCCTCCGGTGACCGAGCCCGTGGCGCCTCCTCCCGCGACGCGCACCCAGGACACGCGCCGCTCGAAGGACGACGAGGCCGCCCAGCGTGAAGAGGACCTGCGCAAGCGGCGTGAAGAGGTGGAGCGCCAGCGCCGCGAGCTGGAGGAGCGCCGCAAGCAGGAAGAGGCGGATGCGGAGGCCAAGCGCAAGCGCGACGAAGAGGAGCGGCGCAAGCGCGAGGAAGACGAGAAGAAGAAGCGGCCGTCCATCGACGAAGACGATCTCCGGAATTACTAGCCATGCGCCGTCCCCTTCGTTTCCTCATTCCCGTCGTGGCCCTGTCCCTGGGCCTGTCCGCGTGCAGCCTCCTCGTCGACTTCGACGAGGAGGGGCAGCCGTGCGACGACCGCAACCAGTGCCTCGAGGGCTTCGCCTGCGAGGACGACGTCTGCATCCGTGATGACTCCGCCATCCCGGACGCCGGCACGGGCACGGACTCCGGCACCGATTCGGGCACCCCCGGCCCGGGTCCGGTGGACGCGGGCCCCGTGGACGCAGGCCCGGTGGATGCGGGCCCCGTGGACTCGGGCCAGCCGTAGTCCTCGCCCGCGAGGGGCGGTAGTTCCTACAGCCCCTCGCTTCGCGTGGTCCGGTTGCCGCGCCGTGTCCTCGGAGACACGCCCGCCCGGCCGCCCCCCTGCCGACGCAAACCCCCGTCTCCACGGGGACTGTCGGGGCGAAGCCGGGGGGCTGCCCTCCCGGGAGGGGTTGGCATCCGTCGTGCTCTGTCGTGCGTCCAGGAGGTTTCATCGACATGGGCAAGCGCGTCGGAGTGCTGATGGGCGGGTGGGGCGAGGAGCGGGAGATTTCGCTCAAGACGGGAGAGGCCGTGGTCGCCGCCTTGGAGTCCCGCGGCCATCACGTGACTCGGGTGTTCGCGGGGCCGGGGTTGGACCGGGCGCTGCGCGCCGCGGAGCTGGACGTGGCCTTCATCGCGCTGCACGGGCGCATGGGCGAGGACGGCCGGGTGCAGGGCCTCCTGGAGCTCCTGGAGCTGCCGTACACCGGCTCGGGCGTGCTGGCCTCGGCGCTGGCGATGAACAAGCCCATGGCCAAGAAGCTCTTCCGCCTGCACAACCTGTCCACGCCCCAGGGCTACCGCATGGGCCGTGACGACGCCGGGCGCGCCCTGGAACTGCACGGCGATTTGGGCTTCCCCTGCGTCGTGAAGCCCGCGTGCGGGGGCTCGTCGGTGGGCCTGTCCATCGTCCACGCGCCGCAGTCGCTCGTCGAGGCGGTGGCCCAGGCGTGCCGCTTCGGCGGAGAGGCGCTGGTGGAGCGCTTCGTCCCCGGCCGCGAGGTGACGGTGGGCATTGTCGGCGACAAGGTGCTGGGCAGCTGCGAGGTGGCCACCCCGCGCGAGGGCTTCGACTTCGAGGCCAAGTACAAGGGAGGCTCCCGCTACTTCCTCCCGCCCCGCCTGTCCGCCACGCGCGTGGCCAACGTGGAGTCGCTGGCGCTCGCGGCGTACCGCGCACTGGGCTGCCGGGGCTACGGCCGCGTGGACCTCCTGTGCTCCGACACCGACAACGACGTCGTGCTGGAGGTCAACACGCTGCCCGGCTTCACCCCCACCAGCCTCCTGTCCAAGATTGCCGCCCATGCGGGCGTGGACTTCCCGGAGCTCGTCGAGCGCATCCTCACCCTGGCGACCCGGGACGAGGCGGGTGTCATGGACGCGCCCATTGTCGCCCCCGCTCCCACCGTGTCCGAGCCTCGCCGCGCGGTGAGCTGACCCCCCGGGTAGTACGGGCCCTGGCGCCGCCTCAGCCCCGGCGCCAACCCCTTGGATCTCCTCGAAATAGCGGTAACGCGAGGTGTCACCTTGGACCTGAACGGAACGTTCAAGGACCGGGAATAATTTGACACGCCCTTGACGCGTCCCTATTGTCCGGCGCCGATCAGTCCTGGATGGTTAAAGCCCTGTCTTTTCGGGCACATACGGGACGGGGGCTCAGCGGACCCAGCAGGCGGCGGTCGGCGTGAGACGGGATTCCGGAGCCGCCACGCAAGGAAGGACCGCGGGCCACGGGGGCTGCGCGGGAGGGGCTGAGCGTCACTGATGACCACCGTCGAGATCATCTTCCTGGGCGTCTATTTCAGCGTCCTGTGCGTGCTGGCGGTTTACGGCTCGCACCGGTACCGCATGGCGTTCCTGTATTACCGGCACAAGTTCAAGCTGCCGACGCCCAAGAGCCCTTTGAAGGAGCTTCCACGCGTCACCATCCAGCTTCCCATCTTCAACGAGATGTACGTGGTGGAGCGCCTGGTGGAGTCGGTGTGCCGCATCGACTATCCGCGTGACCTCCTGGAAATCCAGGTTCTTGACGACTCGACGGACGAGACGTGTGGCATTGCCCGGGCGTGCGTGGAGCGGCACCGGCAGAAGGGCCACGACATCGTCTACATCCACCGCGTCAACCGCGAGGGCTTCAAGGCGGGAGCGCTGGAGAGCGGCCTGAAGTCGGCGCGGGGCGAGTTCGTCGCCGTGTTCGACGCGGACTTCGTGCCGAGCCCGGACTTCCTGTTGCGCACGGTGCCGTTCTTCTCCGACGCGAAGGTGGGCATGGTGCAGGTGCGCTGGGGGCACCTCAACCGTGAGTTCTCCATCCTCACGCAGGCCCAGAGCATCTTCCTGGACGGCCACTTCATCATCGAGCACACGGCGCGCAACCGCTCCGGCTGCTTCTTCAACTTCAACGGCACCGCGGGCATCTGGCGCCGGGGCACCATCGCCGACGCGGGCGGGTGGCAGCACGACACGCTGACCGAGGACCTGGACCTGAGCTACCGCGCCCAGCTCAAGGGCTGGCAGTTCGTGTTCCTCCCGGAGGTCATCTCCCCGGCCGAAGTGCCGGTGGACATGAACGCCTTCAAGAGCCAGCAGCACCGCTGGGCCAAGGGCTCCATCCAGACGGCGAAGAAGCTGCTCCCCACCATCCTCAAGAGCGACCTGCCCCTGGCGGTGAAGCGCGAGGCCTTCTTCCACCTCACCAACAACATGGCCTACCTGTTGATGGTGCTGCTGTCGGTGTTGATGCCCATCAGCATGGTGGTGCGCTTCCAGCACGGCCTCTACGGCACGCTGTTCCTGGACCTGCCCTTCTTCGTCTCCGCGACGGCGAGCGTGTGCTTCTTCTACGTGGCCGCGCAGCGTGAGCGGGGCGTGACGGGCTGGGAGCGGGTGAAGTACCTGCCGTTCCTGATGAGCCTGGGCATCGGCCTGGCCATCAACAACGCCAAGGCGGTGGCGGAGGCGCTGCTCAACCAGCAGTCGGGCTTCGCCCGCACGCCGAAGACGGGCGCCGAGGGCAAGAAGGTCATCGCGGTGAAGAAGGCGTACCGCGGCAGCAAGACGCTGATGCCGGTGGTGGAGCTGCTGTTCGCGGCGTACTTCACCGGGGCGCTGTGGTTCGCCATCGACGCGCGCATCTACACGTCGCTGCCCTTCATCATCCTGTTCCAGGCGGGCTTCCTCTACGTCGGCATCTCCAGCCTGCTGCAGGGGCTGGCGGGCCGCGTGAAGCTCGCCGACGCCAGCCCCGCGGTGAATCCCGCCGAGGAGCAGGCCCGCCGCGCCGCCTGAGCGTGACTCGCGCCGCGCCCCTTCGTTTCGGGGCGCGGTGGCTGGAGTCGCTCTGGATTTAGAGACCCGCGTCCGGCGTGTCCCGCAGCAAGACCTGTCGCAGCCTCACCGGAGGCGGGCCGGAGCGGGAAGGCCGGCACCCCTCGTCGATGGACGTGCTGGCCACCGCGCGCAGCGTGAGGCCCGCGTCGTCACACGCCACCAGCTCCGTGGGGAACGCGACGGGGCAGGGGGCTCCCGAGCCGGTGAAGCCCGTGGCGCGCGTCTCGCCCACGAAACCTCCGGGCGTGCGCTCCAGGACGATGGACGCGGTGCTCGACTCGGAAGGCTCCGTGCCCGCATCGCCGTCCGCGCGGGCTCGCACGACGGCCAGGGACAGCGTCCCTCCATCATCCTCGCCGTGGTAGCGGAAGGCCGGGTTGTCGGCGTGGCGGTACTCGCCTGCCTGGCTGCTCTCGCATCCTGCCGGGACGCGGATGGGGGGCGCGGGTGGGGGACGCGTCTCCACGGTGGGCGGCGCCTTGGTGGGGCACGCCGTGAGGCAGAGGACACTGAAGCCGAGGGCCAGAGAGGGCAGGGCGCGGTGCATGGGGCGCGGATATTGGCTGAATGGACGGTTGGGGGGGACTTCGTTTGATTCCCCTTGGACGACTCTCTAACCTTCGGTCCGTCATGAGCATTCGACGCCTCGTCCTCTTTTCGCTGGTGGCCGTCCTCGCGGCTCCGTCTTCCGCGCTCGCGCAGGCCGACGACTTCCTGGCCCCCCTCACGCCGTCGAAGACGACGAAGGCGAAGCCGGCCAAGACGAAGGTGGTGAAGAAGAAGAAGGCGGCGGAGAAGGTGACGAAGAAGCCCGCGGCGCGCCCCAAGGCCACGGCGAAGGGCAGCAAGAAGAAGAACTTGCCGCCTCCCGATGACAGCATGCTGGCGCCCCTGGCCCCGGTGAAGACGGAGCTGGCGGTGGTCATCACCGGCACCGTCAAGGGCGCCAGGCTGACGCTGGATGGCCGCGACGCGGGGGTGCTCACGCCGACTCCCCTGACGCTGACGGTGACGCCGGGCGAGCACTCGCTGGTGGTCCGCAAGCCGGGCTACGAGGAGTACACGCGTCGGCTGGACGTGAAGGAGGGTTCGACAGCGGAGGTCAAGGTGTCGCTGGTCGCCACCATGGGCTTCGCGCGGGCGTTCGCGGACGTGGCCGGCACCGTGGTGCTGGTGGATGACATCGAGGTGGGCACGGTGCCGATGAGCGACATCCTGCTCAAGCCCGGCTCGCGTGAAATCGAGTTCCGCGCCCAGGGCTACAAGCCCCACGTCCACAACATCAACGTGCTGGCCGGGACGACCTACGAGCTGACCGGGCGGATGCGGCCCCTGGTGGACACGGGCGTGGCGAGCAACACGCCGCGCGTGGTGGACACGCCGCGTGCGCCGGTGCTGGACCCCTCGACGACGATGCCGGACGAGCCGAACCCCGCCCTGGCATTCGACAGCGAGTCGCCAGACGCTCAGGTGGAGGGCTCCAGCAAGCCCTGGTACGGCCGTTGGTACGTCTGGGCGGGTGTGGGCGCGGTGGTCGCCGCCGGTACCGTGGGCGCGGTGATGGCGACGCGGGACCCCACCATCAAGACGATTGATGACCCGAACACGATTTGCACCGGCGGGCGCTGCGACATCGTCTTCAGCAAGAACGGAAACCCGCGCTCCAAGGTGGGAGCAGGGGCCTACAGGCCCGTGGTCGGCGGGTTTCGCTTCTAGGCTTCGGTGGTCCAGGCCGCGCCCGGGCCGTTTCGGCGGGAGCGCGGCCTGTGGGGCTCATTCGCCGCGCAGGTCATCATCGACGGTGCGACTCCCGGGGGCGCTGAACACCAGGTAGACGTCCGACACGCGGCCCACGCCCCAGGAGTCCAGGATGGTGACGCGGACCCGGAAGGGCGTGGATTCCGGCAGCAGCTCGCTGACGTCAATCTCCCCGGGCTCGAAGCTGAAGGCGCGGCGGCCCAGGTTGTCGACCTGCTCATTGCCGATGTGGACGCTCTCGGTGAAGCCCATGACGGCGCGCCGCACCACCTTCTTGCCCTGTCCGTCGAGCACCTCCAGCAGCAGGAAGTTGTCCACGCTGAAGCCGAGCGTGCCCTTGGCGTCGCCATAGAGGCGCGCCCGCTGTCCGTTCCGACGCAGCTCCGCGGTTTCTCCGAAGGTGACGACGCGAGGGATGCGCTCGCCTTCGTCCGTATCGACCTCCACGTCATCACGCACCTTGTCGAAGGTCTCCGTCTCCTGGGGCGGCGTGTCGGCCACGAGGCGGACGGCGCGGGGCGCCGAGGAGTGGGAGGTGGTGGAGGCGGACGCGGGGACGTTCCGCGCACACGCCATCCACCCGAGGGCGGCGGCCAGGAGAAGCGTTCGAGAGTGCATGCCCAGGAAGGCTAGACGAGCCGTGGTGCCCCAGGTCAATTAGCATGCGCGCATGCGGACGCTCCTGACTGGCCTGCTGACGTGGTGCGTGCTCTTCGGGCCGTCGGCCCGAGGTGACGTCTCCCCGGAGGTGCAGTTGAGCCTCCAGCACCTGAAGCCCTCCGAGCGCGAGCGCGCGGCGAAGGCACTGGGCCCCCTGGAAGAGCTGCCCCGCTACCGGGTCCAGTTGGAGGTGGACCCCATCGCGCGCGAGGCGAAGGGGCGGGTGCAGGTGGAGGTGCTGGCCCGCGAGAAGCCCCTGACGGAGCTGTACCTCCGGGTGACGCCCAATGCCCAGGGCGGCAAGCGCGTGGTGTTGTCCGACGCGCGGCTGGGGCGCCAGCCCATCGTCCTGGAGCAGCCGGAGCCCACGCTGTATCGCTATCGCCTCACGGAGCCGGTGCCTCCGGGCGCGGCGGCGGTGCTGGATGTGGCCGTCCGGGCAGTGGTTCCCAAGGGGGAGAAGGCCTCGGGCACGCTTCTCGGCGGTGGTGGACAGGGGCCGAAGGGCGACCATGGGGCGTTCTCCGCCACGGCGGACTTCATGAGCCTGGTCGGAGTCGTCCCCCAGGTGCCTCCGCTCGACGACAAGGGGCAGCCCTGGGCGGGGCCGCAGGGCATTGGCGACCTGGCGTTGTACGCGCCGGCCCACGTGCTGGCGTCCATCACCGTCCCCTCCGGCTGGGTCGTGCACTCCACGGGCGCGGCGATGGGCGAGGTGCCCGAGCGTGACGGCCGTGTGCGCTTCGCCTTTGCCGCGGGCGCGGTGCGCGACTTCCCCATCCTCGTGTCCAAGGGCTACGAGGTGTCCACGGCCACGGTGAACGGCGTCACGGTGGAGAGCCACTACGCGGCGAAGAACAAGGAGGTGGGCGAGCGCGTGCTGAAGTACGCCTCGTCCGCGCTGGCGGAGTTCGAGAAGCGCCTGGGGCCGCTGCCGTACACGCACTTCCGGGTGGTGGAGGCGCCGCTGACCGGTGGGGCGGGCGGAATGGAGTTCCCCGGCCTCATCACCATCTCGAGCATGCTGTATCGCGGCGTGGTGGACCCGTTCGAACTGGTGGGCGGCCAGGTGGACGTGGAGCAGTTGAAGGAGGTGCTGGCGATGCTGGGGCCCGCGGGCTCCGCGCCCTTGTCGCAACTGAGTGGCTCGCTGGAGCGCACGCTGGAGTTCACCGTCGCGCACGAGGTGGCGCACCAGTACTTCGCGGGCCTGGTGGGCTCGGACCCCATCCACGCGCCCGTGGTGGACGAGTCGCTGGCCCAGTACGCCGCGCTCCTCTACATCGAGTGGAAGCACGGCAAGTCAGCGGCGGAGGCCCTCAAGCGCGAGCTGCTCGTGTCGCCGTACCACATGTACCGGCTGGCGGGCGGCGAGGACGCGCGGGCGGACCGTCCCACGGGCGCGTTCGACAACGAGACGGAATACGGGGCGCTGGTGTACGGCAAGGCGCCGCTGCTGCACCACGCGTCGCGCAAGCTGATGGGCGACACCGCGTTCTTCCAGGGCCTGCGCTCCTACGTGGACACGTACCGCTTCAAGTGGACGTGCAAGGAGTGCTTCACCAAGGAGCTGGCCAAGGCGAGCCCCGGGAATGCGAAGGCCTTGGAGAAGCTGCGCGTGCGCTGGTGGAACGAGGCCCGTGGTGACGATGACCTGGGCCTGCCCAGCCTGGACTCGGTGATGGGCACGCTGGGCGCCGGCGGCGGGATGGACATGGAGAGCCTGGACCCGCAGACGAAGGAGTTGCTGGAGACGATTCTGCCCTCGCTGCTGGGACAGTGAGGGCAGGGGGCTGCGTCAGTCGAAGAGGGCCTGGACGAACTCGCGCGGCTCGAAGCGGCGCAGGTCCGCGATTTTCTCCCCCACGCCGACCCATACGACGGGCAGCTTCAGCTCGTCGCAGATGCCGATGATGACGCCGCCCTTGGCGGTGCCGTCCAGCTTCGTCAGGGCAATCGCGGTGACGCCCACGGCCTCGTGGAACTGCTTGGCCTGCTGAATCGCGTTCTGCCCGTTGGTGGAGTCCAGCACGAGCAGCACCTCATGCGGCGTGCCGGGCATGGCCTTGTCCATGACGCGCTTGACCTTCTTCAGCTCCTCCATCAACGGAGCCTTGGTGTGGAGCCGGCCCGCCGTGTCGGCGATGACGACGTCGGCGCCCTCGGCCTGCGCCTTCCGGATGGCGTCGAAGATGACGGAGCCCGGGTCTCCGCCCTCGGCGCCCTTCACCAACTGCGCCTTCGCGCGCTCGGCCCACACGTCGAGCTGCTCGGTGGCGGCGGCGCGGAACGTGTCGCCCGCGGCCAGCACCACTTTCTTGCCCTCGCCCGTGAGCTTCGCCGCGAGCTTGCCGATGGTCGTCGTCTTCCCGGCGCCGTTGACGCCCACCACCATGACGACGTGCGGCGGGCCTCCGCCCTCCAGCGAGCGCGGCACCGGCAGGTCGACGATGCGGGCGACCTCCGTGCGGATGAGGTCCTTGATGCGATGGGAGTCACTCAGCTCGCTGCGCTTGAGCTTCTCGCGCGCCACCTCCACCAACTCGCTGGCCGTGCGCACGCCGATGTCCGCCGTGAAGAGAATCTCCTCCAGCTCCACCAGCACGGACTCGTCCACCTGGCGCTGCTGGCCGAACAGTCCGTTGAGGCGGGCCATGAAGCCCTGGCTCCGCGTCTTGTCCAGGCCCTGGGCCAGCGTGCGGCCCGCCTCGGCGTCCACCTTGGCGCGCGCCGCGGCCTCCTCGGCGCGACGGGCCTCCTCGATGACGGCGGCCTCCCGGGCGCGCTCGTCGTCCAGGAGCCGCTGGGCCTCGGTCTGCTCTCGCTTGCGCCGCTCACGGGCCTCCTCATCGGCGGCCTTCTTCGCGCGGTACTCGGCGCGCTTCTCCTCCTCCTCGCGCTCCTTGAGGACCCGGACCTGCTCCTCCAGCCGGGCCCGCTCGCCCGCGTCCGTGGTGGCCCTGGCCGCGCGAGCGGCCTCCTCGCGCTGACGGGCCAGCTCCTGGGCGCGGGCATGGGCCTCGTCCACCTCGCGCAGTCGGGCGGCCTCCTTCTCGGAGGGCGGCAGCTCCACGCGCAGCTCGGGCCGCTCGGCGGGCAGCGCGGGCTTCTGCTCCGGGATGGGGACGCCGGGCTTGCGGCCCGGCTCGGGGGCGCGCTTGCGGAAGAAGAGCTTCCGGGCGGCCAGCACCATCAGCAGGACGAAGAGGGCGGCTCCGCCAATGCCCACCGCGTCGCCCGTGGTGAGGCCGTCCGACGGAGGAACGCCCGTCCCCGGAGGCTGGGTGGTCTCTCCGCCCGGAGTCGGGGCGGGGGAGGGGGCGGGCGGCACCTGAGCGGTCAGGGCGTCGAGGGCATGGGGGGTCTTCATGTGCGCCGCTCCGCATACACCAACACGCCGGTGGATGCAGCGCCCGTGGCCGAGTAGAAACGCCCTGCCATGCGCCCCGAGCTCCCCACCGCCTTGTTGTCGGTCCTCCTGCTGGGAACTGCCTGCATCGTCGAGGCCCCGGGTGGAGCCAGCCCCGAGCAGCGGCGCGCCGCCACCGTCACCCAGGTTCCGCCTCTGTCCGTGCGCAACGGCGCCAACCTGGGCGGCAAGGTGGAGCTGGTGGCCGCCACCGTCCAGCCCGGGCGGCTGACGCCCGGGGAGCGGGCCCAGGTCACCGTCTACTTCAAGGTGCTCGACGCCCTGGACGCGGACTACCTCATCTTCGTCCACGTCGAAGACGCGGGCGGCCGCATGGAGCGGATGAACCTGGACCACATGCCCGCCGGCGGAATGTTGCCCACGTCACAGTGGAAGCCGGGCGAGACGGTGAAGGACGAGTTCTCCATCTATCTCCCCGCCGACGCCAACCCGAAGGCCCTCAACATCTGGCTGGGGCTCTGGGACCCGAAGACGGATGCCCGCCTGCCGCTGACCAACCGGGACGCGGTGCGCAACGACGGCAGGGACCGCATCCTCATCGCGCAGGTCCCCGTGGCGCAGTGACAGACGCGCCGCGTCGCGCTTTCAGCCCGCCAGGGGAGGCGCGAAGAGGTTGAGGCCGAGCACCTTCGAAAGGTGCTGGATGGCCCGCTGGCTCCTCACGCTGTTGCCGAAGCGGTCCAGCGGAGGGCTGAACGCGGCGATGGCGAGCCTGCCTGGGACGACGGCGAGGATTCCGCCACCCACGCCGCTCTTGGCTGGCAGGCCCACCTCGTATTGCCATGTGCCCGTGTTGTCATAGAGGCCGTTCATGGTCATCTCGGCGAGAATCCGAGGCACGTGCTCCGCCTTGACCGCGCGTCGCCGGGTGAGGGGGTTGAGGCCTCCCGCGGCGAGGGTGGCCCCCATCACCGCCAGGTCATACGTCGTCAGCCCCACCGAGCACTGGCGCGTGTAGACGTCCGTCGCCTCCATGGGGTCGCTGTAGAGGGTGTGGCTGCTGTCGAGCAGCCACGCGAGGGCGCGGTTGTGCTGATTGGTCGCCGACTCCGAGCGATAGACCTCGTCCATGACGGCGAGTTCGCGGCCCGCGAAGGCACACAGGGTGTCGTGAATCTTCGTCCAGCGCTGCGCCGCCGAGTCCGCGGGGACCAGGCTGACGGTGGCGATGGCCCCGGCGTTGACGAAGGGGTTGAGTGGCTTTCCGTCATGCACCACGAGCGCGTGGACGGAGGAGAAGGACTCGCCGGTGGGATTGTCGCCGACCTTCGCGAGGAGGACCTCCGAGCCCACCTCGTCGAGCGCCCGCGCGAGCGTGAACACCTTGGAGATGGACTCGATGGCGAACTCAGAGCGGGTGTCCCCGACCTCTGTCGCCTGTCCGTCCGCGGTGAGGACCACCAGGCCGAAGCGCTCGGGCTGGACGCGCGCGAGCACCGGGATGTAGCTGGCGTTCCGTCCCTCCTTCAGGTCCAGGTACCGCTGATGTGCTTCAGTGGTTGCCGCGCGGATGGTGGCCGGTGTCATCGGGCTGCCTCCTGTCGTGTGGAGTCGTGGGAGGCCAGGCCTCCTCGTCGTCTTGCGTCGGTTCCGCGCCAGGGTGGCCCGAGGCGCCGGGCTTCTCCCAATTGAAGGGGGCCAGGTCGCGCGCTCCCGCCGCCGAGCGCCAGTGGGCCTTGCGCCGTGCATAGAGGATGAGTGGGATGGCCACGAAGAGGACGTTGCCGCCGATGAGGATGAGCACGTACGTCGTCGGGCTGCCGACCTTGATTTGCGAGGGCGGGACGAAGCTGAGCACGAACGCGACGAGCGCCCCGATGAAGCCCGCTCCACCGATGACCCACATGCCCACTTCGCCGCCCGGTACCCGGTACGCGCGCTTCGTGTGCGGCTCGCTGGTGCGCAGGTAGATGGCCGCCGCGAACATCAGCATGTACATGATGAGGTAGAGCGTCGACGTGAGCTGGCTGAGGATTTGATACGCCGCCTGCACCGACGGCAGGATGACGAACATCAACGACAGGAAGGTGACCACCAGCCCCTGCACGATGAGGATGTGGCTGGGCGCGCCGTGCTGGTTCAGTCGCTGGAAGAACGGCGGCAGATAGCCTGCTCGGCCCACGACCCCCAGCGCCGCGGACGGGCCGGAGACCCACACCGTGACGCTGCCCAGCACCCCCAGGAAGAGGGCCGCTGCTATCACTGGTGACAGCCAGGCCAATCCAAATGTCGTGAAGAAGTCGCGGTACGAGACGAGCAGGCTCTGCGTCAGGTTTATCTGCGTCTTGGGGATGATGAAGCTGATGGCCAGCGTGCCGAGCACGAAGAGCACCACCGTCGTCACCGACGCGATGAGGATGGCGAGCGGATAGGTGCGCGAGGGGTTCTTCGCATCCACGACGTGGATGGCGTTCATCTCCATGCCCGCGTAGAACAGGAAGATGGACGCGGCGAGCACCAGGTTTCCGAACTGGCTGAAGTCGGGAATCACCTTGTCCCAGCCCAATTGAATCTGGAGCGGTCGTCCCGAGGCCAGGTAAGCGAGGCCGAACGCGATGAGCAGCAGGGCTGGGATGATGGTGCCGATGAGGCCCGCCCACTTGGAGATCTTCGAAGACGTCTTGAGTCCGCGCAGCGAGACGAACGTGGCCGCCCAGTACAGGGCCAGCACGATGACAATCGTGTAGAACTTGTTTCCGGAGAGCGACTTGTCCCACGTCTCGTTGGGGCCCACGAAGGCCAGCGCCACCGCGCCGTAGGTGAGCACCGTCGGGAACCAGATGGTCGACTCAATCCAGACCAGGAAGATGGCGAGGAAGCCCCACCGGGGACCGAAGGCCTCGCCGACCCAGCGGAACACGCCGCCCTTCTCGGGCCAGCCCGTGGCCAGCTCCGCCGCCACCAGCGACACCGGGATGAGGAAGAACACCGCGGCGAAGGTGTAATAGAAGAGGGAGGTCAGTCCGTATTCGGCTTCCGCGGGCAAGCCGCGCAGGCTGACGACGGCCGTGACGTTCATGATGGCCAGCGTGAGCACGCCCAGCTTGGGCGAAGCCCGAGCGGCATTGGTTGTTCTGGTGGTCCCTGACTCCATGGCGGCTTCCCTCGGTCCTGTTCGTGCGGTGTTTCAGTAGCGATACTGGAGGGTGAGCTGTCCTCTGACGGCCTGCCCGGACTGGCTGTCGATGGCGCGGTTGTAGCCCCACAGCCCCTCGACGCCGACCAGGACACCCTTCATGGGTCTGGCCACCAGGTTGAGGGACGCGTATTGCGACCGCCGGAAGCTCTTCGCATCGAGCGAGGCCTCGAAGTCCCGGTCCCAGAGCTTGAGCCACCCGTAGGTCGCCGTGGAGCTGAGCGTGTGGGTCCACGCGTAGGTGAAGCCCGCGTAGGCGCCGAGCAGGGGGATGGCCTTGAGGGCGCCCGCTGTATTCAGCGCGGCGTCGTACTGCGCGCCGCCCGTGTCGTTGAGGTACGCGCCCAGGCCCTGCCCGCCGGAGATGCCGGCGAGCAGCGTGTGCTTGTGGGAGAAGTGATAGGCGCCGGTCAGGTTGCCGCCGATGCCCAGCACCGTCTTGCTGTCCTTGCTGTCCCTGGACTGGATGCCCACCGCGCGCACCAGACCGGCGAGCTGCAGGTGGCCCCAACCTCCCTCACTGCGCCAGGCGACGACCCCGTCGGGGAGCATGTCGCGCGGCTCTCCCGCGGACGTGGGCACGTTGGAGCCGGGCTGCTCCAGGGCGACGTGGAGGGACATCCGTCGCTGCTTGTCGTGAGACAGCGAGTGGCTGTAGCGCGCCACGGCGTGCTTGGAGAAGACGAGCGCGTTGGGGCCCTCGAAGTCGAGGGTGTTCGGGTAGGCATCGACGTCCGCGAAGGTCGAATCTGTGAAGCCCGCGAGGACGCTCCCCAGCTGTGCGTAGGCGTAGTTCGGATGGAAGCCGAAGGCGGGCTTTCCCTGGGCGAAGCTCGTGTTGAAGAGCAGCCTCATCGGGCCCAGTTCCGTCTTGCCACGCATCTCCAGGGAGACGTCGGACGGGTTGGCGGTGGCCGTCGACTGGGCGCCCGGAGAGTGGAAGAAGGGCTGGCCGCGCACGGGGATGGCGGACGTGGTGAACCAGGTGGGCGTGCCCAGGAGCTTGGAGCTGACGATGAACGCGGTCGTGGCGCCGATGCCGAGCTTCAGGAAGACCTTCGTGGTTGGAATCCGGAAGTAGCCGGGCAGTGTGGTGTCGAACACCCCGTGGTCATGCCGTGGAGCGAAGGCCTGGGTGTTGTTGGGGCGCCCCAGGTCGAGGAAGGGCAACTGCGGGAGCGCCAGCTCCTCCCCGGGCGACAACAGCGCGGAGGACGTGTCCGTCCTTGCGTCCTGGCCCAGGGAGGACTCGGGTTGAGTGGAGCCTTCCGTGGAAGGCTCTTGGGCTTGGGCGTCCCAGGCGAGAGTGCTCAGCGTCGCCATCAGCACGATGGCGACGACGCGAACAGGAAATGGTTGGGAAGGGGCTGGGTCGGTCATTGGGTTCGTTGCCACCACTGCGAAGTGGCAGGAAACCTAGGGCCTTGCCGTAGCCTGTCATCCCATCCAGGAGGTCTTGCCCGACGTTGGAATGTTTGCTTTTTCCTCCACCTCCCCGAGCGGAAGTCGCGCGTGCGGGCTTGTCAGCGCGCGCGGGAGTGCGGCAGGCCGTGGTGCTGCGATTGGATGAGCCACTGGACGAGCGCGCTGCCCGCGACGGCGACCACGGTGAGGACGAGCGAGAGCGGCTGGGTCTTCGCGGAGCTGACGAGGAACGTGATGAGGACGACCCCCATCAGTGTCGCGCCCACGCCAACGACAGCGCGCGAGGCCCCCGCTGGGCGCGCGAGCTTCCAGCACGCGACGTGGACCGCCATGTAACAGATGAGAAAGGTCGCGCTGGCGACATTGGCGATGGCGCCGAGGCTCATGGTGTTGACCATCACCAGGATGGCGATGACGCCCCACATGAAGCCCTTCGTGCTCTTGCCCTTCATGGGCGTGCTGAAGGCCTGGGGGAGCTGGCCGGCGCGAGCCTGTGCGGACGACACGTTGAGGGCGGCGAAGAGCGTGGCGTTGATGGCCGACGCAGTGGCAAGCAAGGCCCCGAGCGCGACGACGGTGAATCCCGCGGAGCCAAGCACGGGCCGGGCAGCCTGGGCCACGGCGGTGTCCGCGTTACGGGCGAGCTCCGCGGGTGGTACCAGGGCCAGGACTGTCACGGCGAGCCCCACGTACAGCACGGTTACCACGCCGATCGCCAGGAAGATGGCCTGGGGAATGGTCTTCTTGGGATTGGCCACATCCGATGCGGCGTTGGCCATCATCCCGAAGCCCGAGTAGGCGAAGAAGCACAGCCCCACGCTCGAAACGAGGGCGGTGAGCCCGCCGTGGGAGTGCGTGTTCAGGTGCTGCGTCCCGCCCTGGGTCATGGAGTAGATGCCCACGGCGAGCAGGCCGCCCAGGATGGCGAGCTTGATGGACACGAGGGCGACCTCCGCCTTGCCCACCGCGCCCGAGCCGGCGGCATTCAGGACCGACAGCAGGATGACGATGGCCGAGCCGAAGAGGTTGAACCAGAGGTGTCCTCCGCTCGGGAGGAAGAGGCGGGTAGCGTAGGCTCCGAAGGTCTTGGCCACCATGGCGATGGTGATGGCCAGGGTGACGAGGTAGATGAGCGAGAGGGTCCCGGAAACGAGCCCTCGCCCGAAGCCTTCCTCGAAGAAGCGGGTGATGCCGCCAGAGCTTGGGTAGCGCGAGCCGAGCTTGGCGTAGGAGTAGCCGGACAAGAGGGTGACGACTCCCGCGAGCGCGAACGCGAGCCAGGTCCTCGGTCCGACGAGAAGCGCGGCTTGTCCTAGCAGCGCGAAGATACCGGCCCCCACCATGGAGCCGATTCCGAGCGAGCTGACCGCCCAGGTGCTCATTGTCGCCCGCCGGGCGGGCGGGCCCTTCGTTGATTGCTCTGCCATGGCGGTACCCTCGATGCCGGTGTTCCACCTGGCCCGTCCCCCCTCATGCGAGATGACGAGACGTGGGCCAGGAGAACTTGCGGGAAAATCAGGGGTATGGTGGGGGCGGTGTCCAGGGGCCACAAGACGAGCAGGGCTGCACAGCGGACCTCACGCCCACCTGGTCACCCGGACAGGGGGGATGGGGACGAGCGCGGCCTGGTGCTCACAGGGAAAAGCGCCGGAGTGGCCCTGTAAGCCGAGTTCTGTCCCCGTCCCTTTCGGAACGGGCGATGAACATTCATCTAGGGCCCTGGTTACCCAGGGGCCTCATCAGCGAGCAACCCGAACGCATGGGACGGGCAATCCCTGTCCCCCGGACAGCGGGGACGCGCTCCTATTGGCTCTTGCTCCAGGTGGGGTTTACCGTGCCGTCTGAGTCACCCCAGACGCGGTGCGCTCTTACCGCACCGTTTCACCCTTACCCGCCCCTTTCGGAACGGGCGGTCTGTTTTCTGTGGCACTTTCCTGCGAGTCGCCTCGACTGGCTGTTAGCCAGCACCCTGCCCTATGGAGCCCGGACTTTCCTCCCGCCACCCGTGACTGCGGTGACCGGCGTTCACCCGGACCACTCCGGCACCTGTCCCTTACAACAGCCTCGGGACAGCGGTCCACTCCAGGGGGGCGTTACATCCGCTCGTCGATGGCCCGGTTGCTCATCTCATCCGCCTCCGCGTTCTTCGCGCGGGGGATGTGGTGGAGCTTCACCTTGGAGAAGAGTGCCAGAAGCCGCCGCGCCTCCTCGAAGAGGGGCCTGAGCGTCATGCTCTTCACCTGGTACAGCCCGTCCAACTGGCGGATGAGCAGCTCGCTGTCGGCGTAGACGTCCACCTCGCGCGCGCCCATCGCCTTCGCGTGCTTCAGGCCCAGGAGCAGGCCCTGGTACTCGGCGGTGTTGTTCGTCTGCGTCCCGAGGAAGCGACCGAGCCGCGCCACCACGTGGCCCTCGGGGTCCGTCACCACCGCGCCCGCGCCCGCGGGGCCGGGGTTTCCTCTCGCGGCGCCGTCCGAATAGACGCGCACGCGAGGCAGGGGCTCAGAGGAGGGGAGCGGCTCCACCGCCCGGGAGGCGGGAGCCGAGCTCGCCGCCCCTCCGTCCCCGGCCCTCTCGGGAGGGCCCAGACGGGTGGCGGCTTCGTCGAGAAGCTGACCCAATCGCTCCCGCGTGAGTCCGCGGAAGGTGCGCACCGTCGACGAGAGCGGCTCCTCACGCGCGATGTGGCGGAGGATGTCGACGAGGGACGGTGCCGTCATCGGCGGCCTACTTCGCCGCCGCGGGTGTTTCCTCGAGGGCTTCCACCGCGTAGATGATGCGGTTGCAGGACGGGCAGATGTCCGTGCCCAGCGAGGTGCGCAGCTGGTTGTAGAGCTGCGGGGGCACGTTCATGTTGCAGCCCCGGCAAGTGCCCGCCACCACGCCGACCAGCGCGGGCAGCTTCTTCTTGCGGATGGACTCGTAGCGCCGCAGCAGGTTGGAGTCGACGGAGTTCGCCACGGCGGCGCGACTGCCCTCGAGCTTCTTCACCTGCTCCTCGGACTCGCCCAGCTTGCCGCGCAGCTCCGCCATTCGCGCCGAGAGGCCTTGCTGCTTCGTCCCGAAGTCGGCCTCCTTCCCCTTGAGGGCCTCGCGAGCCAGGCCGAGCTGTTTGATGAGCTCCACCTGCTCCTCGGCCATCGTCAGGTTGGCCTTCTTGGCGATATCGATTTCACGGGCCAGGGCGGAGTACTCGCGGGTGGAGCGCTGTTCGCTCAGCCGCGCCTCCCACTTCTTCACCTTGTCCTTCTCGTCCGTGATGTTCTGCTCGCGCTCCGCCTTCTGCCGCTCCATGTCAGTGACACGCGCGCGCTCAGCCTCGATAGCGCTGCGAGCCACACCCAGCTCGCGCTCCAACTCGGCAATCTGACGGGGGTGGACGTCCGCGGCCTTCCGGAGCGAAGCGACCTCCAGGTCCACATTCTGAAGCTCCGCCAGCGCCTTCAATTTCTCCCGCAAAGTTGCTGCCTCCCACAGAGCCGCACCGTGTACGGCCGCGCGCTCTTCTACCAACAAGGGTGATAAGGGTCCAACGCCCAAATGGACCATGAGTCATCCCCCGGGCCCTTGGATTGCTCCGCGCCATTTGAAAGAGCTTCACGCACCCGTTAGACCGGGCACGTGCTCCGCGCCACCTTTCATCGCCCGCTGCTCCTCCTCGCGCTCGTCTCCGCATGCCGCGAGACGCCTCCTCCCTCGGCCACCGACGCGCCCGTGGCGACGGCTCCCTCGCCCGCGCGCCCCGCCGCCGACGTGAAGTGGGGCACCATCGAGGGTCGCGTCCACCTCACGGGCACGCCTCCAGCCCCTACCTTGTCTCCCACCACCGGCACCGTCGTGTCCGTGTGCGGCGAGCAGGCGGAGGACCGCTCCCTCGTGGTCGGCTCGGCGGGGGAGCTTGCCCACACGGTGGTTTCCCTCAAGTCCGGCGCGGGGCTCCCCGCACCGACCCGTCCACCACCCGAGCCCGTGCTGGACCAGAAGAAGTGCGTCTACGAGCCGCCCGTCCTGGCCGCCCGGGCCGGCGGCTCCGTGACGCTGCGAAACTCTGATCCGCTCGTCCACAACGTGCGCGCCGCCTCTGGCTCCAACCGCTCCTTCTTCAACGTGGCCATGCCGCTGGAGGGGATGACGACGCGCAAGCCGCTCCCCGCCGAGCCGGGCCTCGTCCCCATCCGCTGCGATATCCACCCCTGGATGCGCGCGGTGGTTCGGACCTTCGACCACTTCTACTTCGCGACCACCAGCCCCGAGGGGCGCTTCAAGCTGGAGGTCCCGGAGGGCACCCACACCCTCGTCTTCTGGCACGAGCGGCTGCCCCCAGCCGAGCGGACGGTGACGGTCCGCGCCGGGGAAATCGCAGAAGTCGACCAATCCTGGGCGGTAGGCGACCTGAAGTAACGGGACTGCTCACGCCTGTAGCAAAAGGTTGAAAGATTTTCGGCGCTGCACGTTCTAGATGTCGAGGCGTGGGTGATCCGGATTTCATTTCCGCCCCGGTAGAAAAATTGCTACAGCACTGGCGAGCAACATCACGAGAGGGGGGCCGAGTCATGCAGCAGGCCAAGAAGCGGACGACTCTGACGAGCCAGGCACAGACGCACCAGGAGCCGACCCGCAAGGACATCCGTCCGGTGGGGATGCAGGAGATGGGACCTGGCCTCTACGAGCAGATCCGCCGCGCGATGATGGAGCTGTCGCTGGCGTCAGGGACTTGAGCGGAGCGCGGCCGGGCGCATCACGCTGAACGGAGCCTTGGCGGCGCCCCTCGACGGGCGCGCCTCGCTTCAAGGCCTCGCGGGTACGACCGAGGCGCAGGGACTCCCGGCAACCGCCAGGGAGTCCCCACCACCCCACGACTCAGGGTTCTTCTTCTTCGGTTTCCGCAGCCGCGGTCTCGTCGTCGTCGAACGAGTCGAGTTCTTCTTCCTCGTCCTCGCTCGCGGCGGCGGGCTCTTCGGGTTCAATCGGTTCGATGACCTTCGGGGCGGCGGCCAAGCGTCCGCGTCGTCCCTCGGGCTGGGGCTTGAGAGCAGGGCTTTCCCGCTGGTCCGCGCCGCACTTGGGGCACAGCGGGTCAGGCTTCTTCATGTCGTAGAACTTCGTCTGGCACTTGTAGCAGACGAACTTCGATCCGAGGTCCTTCGCCGGCATTCGCCACCTTCTGAATAAGGCCGAGAGAAGACAGAGGGCGGCTGCATAGTTGGCGCGCAAGACGGAGTCAACCGATGGTTTGCGCGGGAGATTTCTAGCGGTAGCATCCAGAACCCAGTCTCCCCCCAGTGAGCCGGACGCTCCCCTTGAACTTCACCTGCGACAATTGCCAGAAGCGGTACTCCATTGCGGACGAAAAAGTCCGCGGCAAGACGGTCAAGGTCCGCTGCAAGAACTGCCAGAACGTCATCACCGTTGAAGGACCCGCCGAAGAGGAGAGCACCCGCGTGGTGTCGCTCGCGGACGTGGAGCGGCTGCGAGCGCAAGAGCGCTCCCTGGCCGAGCCCGCCGCCGCGCCCGTCACCGCCGCGCCCGCCGTGGCCAAGGCGCCACCCGCCGCGCTTCAAACGCCCTGGGACGATGAGCCCACGCGTGCAGCACCCTTGCGGGCCACGGGTTCGCCCTGGTTCGTGATGGTGAAAAACAAGCAGGAGGGTCCCCTCGATGAGGGTGCGCTCCGGGAGCTCATCGCCACTGGCACCATCAGTGGCCGCAGCTTCTTCTGGCAGCAGGGCATGGCGGACTGGAAGCGCGGCGCGGATGTGCCGGAGCTCGCCGGGCTGTTCACCCCGCCGCCCGAGCCGGAGCCCCTGCCTCCACCGCCTCCGCCCGTGGCGGAGCCACCTCCTGCTGCACGTGCCCCGAAGAACGCGCCTGTTCGTCGGGAGCCGGAGCCCGAGCCGGAGCCGCAGCACTACTTCCCCGAGCCGGAGCCGCAGTACCCCCAGGAGCCGGAGCCCGAGCCGGAGCCCCAGCGCGCCTGGGTGCCCGAAGAGGACCCGGACACGACGTACTTCGGCGAGCCTGATCCACGGGGCCAGCAGCCCCAGGCCGCGGCACGACGGGGTGCGGCGCCCACCGCGGCCCCGCTGAACGAGCTGTTCTCCGACTTGGACCTCCCGGACAAGGGCGACCAGGACGACGTCCCGCAGGAGGATCCGCTGGCCTCGCTGGGCGGCGGTGACGAGGAGGAGCGTCAGCCTCGGGAGGACACGCGCCACTTCGCCAAGAAGGCGGGCGTCACCAAGCGCAACTCCGGCTGGAAGTACGCCGTCTTCGCGCTGTTGCTCATCATCGTCCCGCTGGGCGGTGCCTACGTGCTGTCGGAGTCGCTGGGTGTCATGCCGTTGCGCGTGACGACGGTGGACGCCTCGGGCACTCCGGTGGAGCAGTCCGTCTTCACCGGCGCGGGCATGGGCGCGCTGCGCGACAAGCTTCTGGGCAAGACGCCTCCGCCGGTGGTGCCTCAGCCTCCTCCCAAGGCGGCGCCCGAGCCGAAGGCCGCGCCGCCCGCGGAGCCTCCCACCGAGCCCAAGGCCGCCGAGCCTTCCGCGGGCGAGGGTGCCGCGGTGCCTGCTCCCTCCGAGGCGCAGGTCGCGGCCGTCTACAACGACGCGGAGAAGAAGGACGTCGCCCCGGAGGTTCGCGAGGGCGCGGACGTGGCCGCGGCGGATACGGAGGAGGTTGGCGGTCCTTCGGATGAGGAAGTGGAGCGCATCGTCGAGCAGACCCAGGTCTCGTTCCGCGACTGCGTGGAGCAGGAGCTGAAGCGCAACCCGTCCTTCAAGGGCGGGAAGGTGACGCTCACCGCCACGGTGGGGACGTCCGGCGCGGTGAAGGCCGCCACGTTCAGCCGCAAGGATTTGAACGGCTCCTCCAACGCGGTGGGCTCCTGCATCCGGGAGCGCGCCAAGCGCATGGTCTTCTCCAGCTTCTCGGGAGAGGACGTCGACCTGGAGATTCCGCTCGTCCTCTCCGGGCGGTAGTCGCGCTGGCCCCGGGCCTCTCCTCTCATCGAGGGGAGGCCTCGGGTTGAAGGCCCACGCAGCCGAGTGCGCGGGCCTCGGACTTCTCGCTTTGACGGGGGGAAGGCTTTGGGCTGGAGGTCCCGCATAGCTGCTGGCGATAGCCTCGCACGGGCCTCGGACCTCTCCCTCTCGTCGAGGGGAGGCTTGGGGATGGAGGTCTCGCACAGCCCCGGGAGATAGCCGCGTGCGCGGGCTTCGGACCTCTTCCTCTCGTCGAGGGGCGGATTCGGGCTGGAGGCCCGGGTCACCCCGGGCGATAGCTGTGCGCGTGGGCCCCGACCTCTCCCTCTCGTCGAGGGGAGGTCTCGGTCTGGGGCTCCGCGCAACCGGGGCCTCCGCTCAGAGGTCGAAGTCGCCCGGAGGTGGTTTCTTGCCTTGCATCGCCCGCTGACGCGCCAGGCGCACTTCCTCGCGCAGCGCCTCGGTGGCTTCGGCGTCGATGCTCATTGTCTCCAGGTTCAGCACGTCGCCTTCGCGCACGCCCGAGGGGAGTGACGAGAGGGGCCGCGTCACCTCGCGCCCGTCGACGATGAGCACCGCGACGTCGTCCTCGATGCGGTCCAACGTGGCCCGCGACATGGGTGCCTTCGTCATGGGTTGCAGTCCTGGGCAGGCTTGCGTCCGCTTTGGAGCGCTTCCTCGCGCGTCTTGTATTCGATGAGGTTCTCGTCGTGGATCTTCTTCGCCCCGTCGCAGTCCGGGAAGTGGAACTTATCGCGCTTGCGGCTGGCGACGTACTTGCCCTTGTACTTCTTCGAGCGGTCCGTGCGCCCCTCCGCCACGGGCGCGGGCGGCTCCGTCTTCGTCGTCTGGAGCGTCTCGACGGGCTGCACGTCCTCGGGAGGCGCAGGCGGGGGCGGGGCCTTCTTCTCGGGCAGGGGCTTGCCGGCCCAGTAGTTCGGCTCCGGCGTGGGACCCTGGCCCACGTGGGTGTAGCGCGTGTCGCTGGGCTTTCCCTGTGGCAGCCGCTGGGGCGTGACGACCAGCGACTTGCCATCGCTGACCACCTGCACTTCACCGTCGACGTCGGTGCGGAACACCTGGACGTGCGCGGCCTTCAATCGGTCCAGCGTGGCGGCGGCGGGCGCTCGGTGGTCGTTGTTGGCGCCGACGGAGATGACGGCGGCGCGCGCTCCCACGCGGGCAAGGAAGGGCGCGGTGGTGGCGCTCGCCAGCCCATGGGCCCCCACCTTGAGCAGGGTGGACTGGACGGGGACCTCGCGCGAGAGCAGGTACTCCTCCGTCTTCGCGAGCGCATCCCCGGCGAAGAGCACCGACGTCTCGCCGTAGGAGAGCCGCATGACGATGGAGTTGACCTCCGCGATGGCCGCCTCGGCGGAGCCGTCGAGGAGCGGCTCGGTGGGCGCCCGAGGCCAGAGGATGGTCAGCGAGACGCCGTCGCCCAGGTTGATGCGCTGCGGGGCATTGGGAGTGGACGTCGGCGGCGCGGGCGAGACGACCTGGATGCCACGCCCGCTGATGGCGGTGAGCAGGGTGTCGTAGTCGGGTGGTGCGCCGGGCAGCTGCGGCTCCATCAACTGGCGAGCGCCCACCCTGCGCAGCACGGCGTCCAGCGCGCCGTGATGGTCATTGTGCGGGTGGGTGAGGATGACCAGGTCCAACTGCTTGACGAGCAGCTCCGGGAGGCGATTCACCAGATGGCCCGCGGCGGTGGCGGGGCCTGAATCCACCAGCACCGTGTTGCCCTTGGGCGAGACGATGAGCGCGGCGTCTCCCTGGCCCACGTCGAAGAAGTAGACGTGCAGCTTCCCGTCGGGGGCGGTGCCGAAGTAGCGCCGGGCCTCCGAGGGGCGAGCGGTGGACGGGTCCGGGGATTCCTTGCAGGCCACCAGGGCCAGCAGGGTCCCCAGCAAGGCGAGATGGCGCGGGCTCATGGGTGGCAATCCTCGGCGGGGCGACGCTCGCGCAGGGCGGCTTCGCGGTTCAGGTAGAGCGTGCGTTCAGACTTGGAACGCTTCAGCGTGGAGCACGTCTCGCGGTGGAACACCTTGCTGTTCTTGAGTCCCACGTAGGGTCCGGAGCTCCCGGCGCTCGCGGCCGTGCCGCGCTCACCTGGAGGAGTGGGATCGGGCGAGGTGTCCCGGTCCTCGTTGCGAGGCTCCACGGAGGCGACCGTGCCTCGTTGCGTGCGGGAGGGATTGGGCACGACGGGGCCGAGCGCGATGGGGCCCGGCTTGAGGTTGCCGGGTACCACCAGCAGGGTGCCGGTGCCTCCGTTGCCCCGCAGCGTGACGCTGTGGCCGTCGCTGGCGGCGATGACTTCGCCATCCCGGTCCGTGCGCAGCACGTGGGCGCCGACGGCGTCGAGCCGCTCCAGCGTCTCGCGAGCGGGGTGGCCGTAGTCGTTCTTGGCGCCGACGGAGATGACGGCGGCCTGGGGCTTCGCCGCGGCGAGGAACGCGGCGGTGGAGGAGTGTCGTCCTCCGTGGTGGGCGACCTTCAGCACCGTGGCGGTGAGGTCGAGGGGGCGCTGGAGCAGGGCGGCCTCCGTGTCCGGCTCCGCGTCGCCGACGAGGAGGAAGGACGTCTTCCCATAGGTCAGCTTGGCGACGATGGAGTTGGAGTTGGCGTCCGAGCGCGTCCCCGTGAGGAATGGCTCCCGAGGCGCGCGCGGCCAGAGCACGGTGAGCGACACGCCTTCCCCCAGGCCGATGGTGAGCAGCGAGTCCGGGGTGGCGGGATTGGGCTCGGGGTTCATCACCTGGCCCACCGAGTCGCCGACGAAGCCGAGCAAATCCTTGTACGCCTCGCTGGGGTGGTTGAAGCCCGGGTCCATGAAGCGCTTCGCGCCGACGGCGCGCAGTGCTGCCGTGAGCCCGCCCAGGTGGTCCAGGTGCGGGTGGGTGAGGATGGCCAGGTCCAACGGCCCCGTCACCAGGGTGCGCAGGCGGGCGGCGAGTCGCTCCCGGGCCTCGGGAGGGCCGCCGTCGATGAGGACCGTCTTCCCGCTGGGGGAGATGATGAGCGCGGCGTCGCCCTGGCCCACGTCGAAGAAGTGGACCGTGAGCGGCTTGGTATCGGTGCTGAAGGTGAGAGAGGAGGGCGGGCTCGCGGCGATGCCTGGAAGCGCGGCGAGCAGGAGGGCGAGGAAGCTGGACAGCCGGAGACGGGACATCACGGTGCGGACTCTACCGCCACGTTCCCACCCTCGGCACCTCGGGTGCGAGCAGGAAACGCACGGGTCGCCCGAGCGCTTCCCGAGGACCTGGAAGTGGGCTAAGGGGCCGCCATGTCCGACTTCGAGGACCTCCTCAAGCACGTCGAGGAAATCGCCGACCAGGCTCGCCGCCGCCTTCAGGCGTGGACGGGCGCCCGGGAGGCCACCCCCACCGACGCCCGTCCCGACCCCTTCACCCGCCACGGCACGGGGCGCGTGGACATGGATTCCATCCGGTCCGCCGCGGACCTGGCGCCGTACATCGACCACACGCTGCTCAAGCCCGAGGCGCGCGAGGAAGACGTGGTGAAGGTGGCCGAGGAGGCGCGTCGGTACGGCTTCGCCACGGTCTGCGTGAACAGCTCGCACGTGGCCACCGTCGCCAAGGTGCTCGCAGGCTCCTCCACCGTGCCCATCGCCGTGGTGGGCTTCCCGCTGGGCGCGGCGCTGTCATCGGCCAAGGCGTTCGAGGCCCGTGAGGCCATCGCCGCCGGGGCGCGCGAAATCGACATGGTGGTCAACATCGGCGCGCTCAAGGCGAAGGACCACCTCGCCGTGTTCCTGGACATCGCCGCCGTGGTGGAGGCCAGCCGCCCGTTGCCGGTGAAGGTCATCCTGGAGACGTCGCTGCTCACGCGCGACGAGAAGGTCTTCGCCTGTCTGCTGTCGAGGTCCGCGGGCGCGGCGTTCGTGAAGACGTCCACCGGCTTCAGCTCGGGCGGTGCGACGGTGGAGGACGTGGAGTTGATGCGCACCGTGGTGGAGGGGGGCGTGGGCGTCAAGGCGTCCGGCGGCATCCGCTCCTCCGAGGACGCGATGACCATGCTGCGTGCGGGCGCCAATCGCCTGGGCGCCTCCGCGTCGGTGGCCATCGTCACCGGCCAGGTTTCCACCGCGAAGTATTGATTCGGCGGAGCCGACGTGAACGCGAAACAGCGAGATGAACTCAAGGCGCTGCTGCTGGCGCTGCATGCCGAGCTGACCGAGAAGACGCCCTCGAAAATCGAGCCCAACCGCACCGATGACGCGCGCATCGGCGGCGACGAGGACGAGCAGCCGCTCAACGAGATGATGCAGGCCATCGCCTCCAACCGGAACCGGAACATGGACGGCGTGCTGGCCCGCGTGCTCAAGGCGCTGGGCAAGCTGCGGGACGAGCCGGACTCCTTCGGTGAGTGCGAGGAGTGCGGGGACGAGATTCCGCTCGGGCGGCTGCGGGCCATGCCCTACGCGGAGCTGTGCGTGACGTGCCAGGGCGGCAAGGACGGCCCCAAGGGCCGCGCAACGCGTCGCAAGCTCACCGACTACAGCTGAAAATCCACTGGCGCCCGGGGCTGGTCTTCCGTGCGCGCCCAGATTGCACGAGGCTTCGAGGCTCCATGAACGACACCGGACTGAGAGAGCGGGCGGAGGCGTGGCGCCTGGCGGACCCGGACCCCACCACAGCCGAGGAACTGGCGAGGCTGCTCGCGCAAGGGGACCTCGCCGAACTGGCGGACCGCTTCGCCGGAGACCTGGAGTTCGGCACCGCGGGCCTTCGGGGCGTGCTGGGCGCGGGGCCCAACCGGATGAACCGCGCCGTGGTGCGCCGCACCACCGCGGGCCTGGCGCGCTACCTCAAGGAACACGTGCCGGACGCCGCCACCCGGGGCGTTGTCGTGGGCCGTGACGCGCGCAAGCTGAGCGCGGAGCTGGCCGAGGACACCGCCGCCGTGCTCGCCGCCGAGGGCATCCCCGCCCATGTCTTCTCGCCGCCGGTGCCCACGCCGCTCGCCGCGTTCGCCTGCCTCCACCTGAATGCCGCGGCGGCCATCATGGTGACGGCCAGCCACAATCCACCCGAGTACAACGGTTACAAGGTGTACTGGGGCAACGGCGCGCAAATCATCCCCCCGCATGACTCGGGCATCGCCTCCGCCATCGCCCGGGTGGAGCCCGCCAACCGCGTGCCGCTGCTGACGGTGGTCCAGGCGCGCGAGCAGGGCCTGTGGCGCGACATCCCGGACTCGCTGGGCGAGGACTACCTGCGCGCCATCCTCGGGTTGCGCGTGCACAAGAAGGGCTCAGACACGCTGTCCATCGTCTACACGGCGATGCACGGCGTGGGCGGCGTCTGGGCGGAGCGGGCGCTGCGCGACGCGGGCTTCCCGCGCTTCACGCCGGTGGCCGAGCAGCAGATGCCGGACGGGCGCTTCCCCACGGTGCGCTTCCCCAACCCGGAGGAGCCCGGCGCCATGGACCTGTCGCGCGCGACGGCCGAGCGCGTGAAGGCCGACCTGGTGCTGGCCAATGACCCGGACGCGGACCGGCTGGCCGTCATGGCCCGAGAGGCGGACGGCGGGCTGCGCATGCTCACCGGCAACGAGGTGGGCGTGCTGCTGGGCCACTATCTGCTGACGCAGGGGACGAAGCGGGGCCGTCCGTACGTCGTCACCACCATCGTCT
Organism: Myxococcus qinghaiensis; assembly: GCF_024198215.1. Lineage (GTDB taxonomy): Bacteria > Myxococcota > Myxococcia > Myxococcales > Myxococcaceae > Myxococcus > Myxococcus qinghaiensis. The sequence continues at coordinate 581,713 of NZ_JAKCFA010000003.1, read as the reverse complement.
CGTCGACGCAGCTGGGGGACATCGCCCGCTCGCTTGGCGCCGCCTATGACGAGGTGCTCACGGGCTTCAAGTGGATCGCCAACCGCGCGCTGGAGCGCGAGCGCTCCGAGGGCCTCCAGTTCGTCTTCGGCTACGAAGAAGCGCTGGGCTACACCGCCGGCACCGTGACGAGGGACAAGGACGGCGTCGGCGCGGCGCTCGTCATGGCGGACCTGGCCGCGTGGTGCGAGTCGCGCGGCACCACCGTGCTCGGCTACCTGGAGGAGATTCAGCGCCAGCACGGCCTCTACGTCGGCGCCCAGCGCAACGTCACGCTGCCCGGCGCGGCTGGCGCGCAGGTCATCCGGGGCATCATGGATGCCTTCCGCGCCCGGCCTCCTTCCCACGTCGGCACGGAGGCCGTCCGGGCCGTGCTGGACTACCAGCGCGGCGTCAATGGCCTGCCGCCGTCCAACGTCCTCGCGCTGGAGCTGGAGGGCGGTGGCCGCGTCACCCTGCGTCCGTCCGGCACCGAGCCGAAAATCAAATACTACTTCGAGCGCAAGGAGACGCCCACGGCCGGTGAGCCCCTGGCCCAGGCCCGCGCGCGCGCCGAGGCCCGGCTGGCCTCCTTCATCGAAGCCTTCATCGCGCTCGCACGTGAGCGTGGACAACCCACCTGAGTCCTGATTCACACCTCACCTCGCTCTTCGGCTTCCCCCTGGTCGCGCCTGGCGTGGCCCCCGTCGAAAGGATTCGTGTGAAGCGCCTCGTTCCTGGAGTCCTCCTCGCCTGCCTGTTGGCCCTTCCTGGCTCCGCGCTGGCGCGAGGGCAGGGCTGGTCCGTGCTCGCCGCCGACACGCTGGGGCGGGGCAACACCGCGTTCTCCGGGCAGATTGGCTGGCCGGGCCTCACGCTGGGCGTGCTCCATGGCACCTCGGAGCGCTTCGATATCGGCGGCAAGTTCAGCTTCAACTGGGGCCGCGAGGGCTGGGTGCGCCACACCGCGCCTGGCATCAAGCTGCAGGCGTGGATGCGGTGGGAGCTGGCCAAGACGAGCAAGGTCTCCTTCGCGCTCACCTTCCAGCCCGGGCCGCTCTTCTACTTCGACGACGGCGACACGGACGTGGGCCTGGCGCTGCCCGTGGCCTTCGTCGTGGGCATCCCCGTCACCAGCGCGCTGATGGTGAACGTGGGCATCGACATGCCCTTCCACGTCTACTTCGGGGAGAACATCGGCCCCGTCATCCCCATCCTGGTGGGCGGCGGGCTCGAGTACTTCATCGACAGCCGGCTGGCGGCCACCTTCAACCTGCGCATGGGGCCCGCGCTCATCCCCGACTGGGACGAGAGCGAGTTCGCCATGGAGGCCCTCTTCGGCATCGCCTACCGCTTCTAGAGCGGCGCGCCGGCTCGGGGGCCTACCAGGAGGACGTCTGCTCGGGCAGCTCCAGCGTGAAGGTGCTGCCCAGGTTGACGCGGCTCTGCACCGTCAGCTTGCCGCCCATGGACTCCACCAGGGCGCGCGCCACGGTGAGGCCCAGCCCGGCGCCCTTCTCCGGCGGCTTCGTCGTGTAGTAGGGCTCGAAGACGGCCTGCAGCTCGTCCTCGAAGATGCCGATGCCCGTGTCCTTGACGAAGAGGCGCGGGCCGAAGTCGCCGAACATGTCCGGCAGCTCCACGCCCACGTGGATGCGACGAGGACGGTCCATCACGTCCTCCACCGCCTCCGCCGCGTTGGCCAGCATCTCCACCACCACCTGCTCCAGCTGGCGGCGGTTGAAGACGACGGCGATGGGGTCCTCGGGCAGCACCACCGTCACCTCGGCCGTGCCCAGCCGGCCGTTGCCCCGCATGCGCTCCACGACGACGGGGACCAGCTCCCGCAAGTCGAAGCGCTGGATGTCCTTGGGGTTCGAGGGGCCGAGCGACAGGAGGTGCTGGCCGTACAGCCGCATCTGCTCGCCGGCGACGCCCAGCTTCTTGAGCTCCTCCACGTCCGGAGGCAGGCCCTGCATGGCGCGCTCGCGCACGTGCCCCAGCGCGCTCTGGAGGCCCTCGCCGATGTGGCCCAGGTTCTGGGCGACGTCCGCCGCCAGCGTGCCCACGCGCGCCAGCCGCTCCATCTCCACCCAGCGGGTGCGCGGGTCCAACAGCTCTTCGGCCCGCTGCCCACCGCGCTCGCGGTGCGCCTTGAGCTCCAGCAGCGTGTGCACGCGGACCTTGAGCTCCAGCGGGTCCAACGGCTCCGTCGTCAGCAGATCATCCACTCCGGCTTCCAGCACCTGTCGCCGCGTCTGGCGGTCCGCCCTGCGGGTGAGCATCAGCACCGGCACCGAGGGCGCACCCAGCTCCGTCAGGAGCCTTCGGTACGTCGCCAGCCCGTCCGTCCCCGGACGCTCCACGTCCAGCAGCACCAGGTCCGCGGCCTGACGGGCCGCCGGCCCACGTGCCGTGAGGACGTCGTAGCCCGCGGGGGCCAGGATGGAGCAGAGCCGCTCCATGCCTTCTGACTCCACGTCCACCGCCAACACGCGGGGTCTGTACGTTTCGGTCGTTCCCGTCGTATCGAGCATCACCCACCCCCGCCGTGTTGACCGGACCGACCGGGCCCGGGTTTCACAAGGAGTCCCTCCGGACCTTGCGTCAGATTGGATGAAGCCTCCCCCCGGTGGCCTGATTCCATTCCGGCGCGGTCCGACCTGGCCTCTATATGCGAGGCCTGTGCCGCCGTGCTTTCCGACGCCCTGTGTCTCAATCCCGGAGAAACCCGGAGTTCGTTTCAATAACCGCAGGGGGTTGGAGTGTCGTCTTTCTCCACCATTCGAACGAGGCGACGTTGGCCATCCGACACCTAGGGGTCACTTCTGACCAGGAATCATTCTATACCCGGGTATAGAATGACTCTAGTGAATCGGCTGACCTCAGCGGGACTCCTGCTCGTATGGGACGCCGAGTGAGGCCGGGGTGCTGTTGCGCTGGCCCTGGAAGGTGAGGACCAGGAGGGTCAGCAGGTAGGGCAGGGCGAGCAGGACGCCCTGGGGCACCACGTCCAGGAGGCCCGGGGCGCTGGAGGCCAGGCCGATTCGCAGCGCGTTGCCGAAGGCGAAGAAGGCCGCGGCGGCGAAGGCGCCCAGGGGTGTCCAGCGGCCGAACACCATGGCGGCCAGGGCCATGAAGCCCAGGCCCGCGGGCGTGTGTTGCTCGAAGCGGTCCAACACGGTGGTGGAGAGCACCGCGCCGCCCAGGCCCGCGAGCAGTCCTCCGCCCAGCACCGCGCCCCACCTCAATGCGGGAACGGAAAGACCCAGGGTGGCCACCGCGTGGGGTTTGTCGCCCACCGCGCGCAGGCGCAGGCCCAGGGGCGTGCGGGTCAGCATGCCCTGGAGCAGCAGGGGCAACAGCAGCGCGAGGTACGTGGGGGCCGCATGGCCGGAGAGCGCGCCCAGCAGGGGCACCGAGGCGAGCTCCGGCCAGTGGAGGGGCTGGAGCTGTTGGATGGGCGGCGTCCCGTTGGGCCCGAAGTGCGTCTCGAGCAGGAACGTCCCTCCGGCCAGGGCCACCAGGTTGAGGGCGATGCCGGAGACCACCTGGTCCGAGCGCCAGCGGATGCACAGGAAGCCATGCACCGCCGCCAGCGCCGCGCCCGCGAGCATGCCGATTCCGACGGCCGCGGGCGTGGGCATGACGAGCGCGGCCACCGCGGCGCAGAAGGCGCCCACGCGCATCATCCCCTCCACGCCCACGGCGACGACGCCCGCGCGCTCGGAGAGCACCGCGCCCAGGGCGGCGAAGACGAGCGCGGGGGCCGCGTCCAGCGTGGCGAACAGCAGCCGGTGGAGGATTTCAAGCATGGGGCACCTGCGCGGCGGGAGCGGGCGGCGCGGCCGTGGCGGGCTTCGGTGCGCTCCGACGGCGCAGCGCGGCCAGCCAGATGAGGCGTCCGGCCACGAAGAGCAGCGCGAGGCCCTGGATGAGCTCGGGGAAGCTCTTGTGCACGTCGAGCAGCTGCATGCGCGTGCCACCCGCGCGCAGCACGCCGAAGAAGAGGGCCGCGGCGCCCACGCCCAGCGGATGGTTGTTGCCGATGAGCGCGATGGCGATGCCGTCGAAGCCATAGGGCGCGCCCAGCGTGCCCGGGTAGCGGCCCTCGGTGCCCAGCACCAGCACCGCGCCGGCGAGCCCCGCCAGCGCTCCGGCCAGGGCCATGGCCAGCCCCGCGCGCCGTGCCACGGGGATGCCCGCGGCGCGCGCCGCCTCGTCACCCAGGCCCACCGCGCGCGTCTCGAAGCCGGAGCGGGTGCGCGTCAGCCACGCCCACACCGCCACGGCGGCGAGGGCGGCGATGACGAAGCCCAGGTTGAGGCGGGACATGTCTCCCAGCAGGCGCGGAAGCGTCGCGGTGGGGTGGATTTCGGCGGTGCCGGTGATGGACGCGCCGGCCTCGGCCACGCCGCGCAGGGGGCCCACGACGAGCCAGTTGTCCACCAGCCGCACCGCCACCCAGTTGAGCATGATGGTGGAGATGACCTCGTGCACGCCCCGGTAGAGCTTGAGCGCGCCGGCGATTCCCGCCCAGGCGCCTCCGGCCAGTGCGGCGGCGAGGAGCGCGGCCGGGATGTGCAGCGCGCCGGGCAGGGCCAGGTGCGCGCCCACCACCGCGGCCGCGAGCGCGCCGAGCAGCATCTGTCCCTGGGCGCCGATGTTGAACAGGCCCACCTTGAAGGCCACCGCCACGGACAGGCCGGTGAGGGTGAGCAGCGCGGCCTTCATCGCCGCTTCGCCCAGAGGCCGGGTGAGCACGGTGGCGGGGGCGCCGTCGAGGAAGCGGGGCCAATCACCCACGCCGCCCCAGAGCATCTGGAGATAGGCCGCCGTGGCGGTGGCCATGCCGTCCATGTCCCGGCTGAAGGCGATGAGCATCCAGCACACCAGGAGCGACAGCAGCACCGACAGCACCGAGGGCAGGGCCTGCCGTGTCCGCTCACCCATGGGCCTGCTCCGCACCGAGCATGCGACGTCCCAGCTCCCGCTCGTCGTACTCGGGCCGGGTGAACTGTCCCGTCACGCGGCCCTCGAAGAGCACGTAGACGCGGTCCGCCAGGGCCAGCACTTCTTCCAAGTCCAGTGACACCAACACCACTCCCGTACCCTGGGCTCGCGCCTCGCGCAGCCGCGCGTGCACCTGCGTCACCGCGCCGATGTCCAGGCCACGCGTGGGCTGCACCACCACGAGCAGGCGCGGACGGGCGTCCAACTCGCGCGCGACCACGACCTTCTGCTGGTTGCCTCCGGAGAGGGCCTGCAGGGGCAGTGTCGGCTCGGGCGGGCGCACGTCGTAGGCGGCGAGGAGCGCCTGGGCCCGCTCACGGCGGCCGGCGAAATCAATCCACATGCCCTTCGCGAAGGGCGGCCCGGAGTGGCGTCCGAGCGCGATGTTCTCCTCCACGCTGAGCGCCTTCACCACCGCGCGGCGCAGCCGGTCCTCTGGCACGTGGCCTACGCCGCGCGCCCGAGCTTCGGCGGGAGTGAGGCCCTTCAGGGGCCTTCCGAGCAGCGTGCCGCTCCCCGCCGTCAGCGAGCGCAGGCCGGTGAGCACTTCGGCCAGCTCGCGCTGCCCGTTGCCGTCGACACCGGCGATGCCGACGATTTCTCCCTCGCGCACCGTCAGGTCCACGCCGCGCAGAGCGGGACAACCGTTGTCGCCGAGTGCCTGGAGTCCTGTTGCTTCCAGCAGGAGGTCACCCGCGGGCTTCTCACCAACGCGGAGCGCTGGCCGTCCGTTGTCGCCGAGCGCCTGGAGTCCTGTCGCTTCGAGCAGGACGTCGCCGGGGGGCTTCTCACCGACGCGGAGCGCTGGCCGTGCGTTGTCCCCCTGTGCCGGGAACCCCACCGCTTCCAGCAGGGCCTCGCTGGCGAGCTTCTCCTCCGGCGTCGCCGCCGCGTTGCTCATCACGGCGCGCTGGCTCTCGCCCACCATGAGAGCGGCCAGCGCCGTCGCCGAGGTCTCCGAGGGCCGCACCTCCGCCACCAGCCGGCCGCGCCGCATCACTGCGATGCGGTCCGCGACGCCGAGCACTTCCTTCAGCTTGTGGCTGATGAGCACCACGGTGCGCCCCTGCGCGACCAGTCCGCGCATGACGCGGGCCAGCTCGTCGGCCTCCTGGGGCGTGAGGACCGCGGTGGGCTCGTCGAGGATGAGCACTCGGGCGCCCCGGTGCAGCGCCTTGACGATCTCCACCTTCTGCTGCGAGCCCACCGTGAGCGTGTCCACGCGGGCGCGCGGGTCCAACACGAAGCCGAAGCGCTCGCACGTGGCGGCGACTTCCTTGACGGCGCGCTCCCAGTCGAACAGCCCGCGGCGCGTGGGCTCTCGCCCGAGCACCACGTTCTCCGCCACCGTCAGCGTGGGCACGAGCATGAAGTGCTGGTGCACCATGCCAATGCCCAGGGCAATCGCGTCGCGGGGGCTCTTGAGGCGCACCGACTTGCCGCCCACGGACACTTCACCCGAGTCCGGATGATAGAGCCCGTAGAGGACGTTCATCAGGCTGGACTTGCCCGCGCCGTTCTCTCCCACCACCGCGAGCAGCTCCCCTTCGCGGATGTCGAGCGACACGTCGTCCAGCGCGTTGACGGCGCCGAACCGCTTCTGGATGTGTCGGAGGGAGATCAGGGCGCGGCGGCCTGGAAGGTGGCGAGGTCCGCCGGGACGGAAGGCACCTGGAGCTGTCCGGAGATGACGCGCTGGCGCAGCGCCTCCACCTTCTGGAGCGCCTCCGCCTTGCCGGGGAAGTCCACGCGCACCTCGGCCATGGCCACGGCGTTCTCCTTGAGGCCCAGCAGCAGCTCGGTGGCGGTGAACTTGCCGTCCACCAGGTCCTTCGCCGCCTGATACACGACCAGGTCCGTGTGCTTCAGCATGGAGGTGAGGATGGCCTCCGGCGCCACGTGCGACTGGTCCGAGTCCACGCCGATGGCGTACACGTTCTTGCCGGTGGCACGCGCCTCCTTCACCGCCTGGATGACGCCGATGCCGTCCGAGCCCGCCGCGTGGAAGATGACGTCCGCGCCCTTGGCGATGAGGTCCTGTGCCACCTGCTTGCCCGCGGCCATGTCGTTGAAGCTGCCCGTATAGACGGACATCAGGGCCTGGGCGGCCTCGGGCTTCGTCGTCTTCACGCCGGCGCGATAGCCGACCTCGAAGCGCTGGATGAGGGGCACCTCGATGCCGCCCACGAAGCCCACCTTGTTCGTCTTCGTGACGAGGCCCGCGAGCGCGCCCACGAGGAAGCTGCCCTCGTGCTCCTTGAAGAGGACGGTGCGCACGTTGGGCAGCCGCAGCGTCTTGCCCTGGGCGTCCAGCACCTGGCTGTCGATGAGCAGGAAGCGGGCCTGGGGGTTCTCCTGGGCCGACGTGCGCACGGCGTTGGCCAGCATGTAGCCGTTGCCGATGGTGAGCTGGGCGCCCCGGTCCACGAGGAGCTGGAGGTTGGGGATGTAGTCCTCCTGGGCCTTGCTCTGGAGGACGACGGGCTGGATGGGCAGCGGCTGGAGGGTGGCGGCGATGGAGGACAGGTGGCCGGGCAGGGACTTGCGCACGTCGTCCGGCGTGGCGTCCACGTACTTGCCGCCCTCGTAGCGCTTGCCGGCGGCCCACAGCTCCAGGCCGCGCAGCGCGGCGTCGTTGAACGAGTGGTCACCCCGGCCGCCCACGTCGATGACGAGGCCCACTGGGAGGGGCTTCTTCGCCTCCTGCTGAGCGGAGGCGGGGGCCGGAGCGCCGGAGGGGGGCGTCTCTTCCTTCTGCTTGGTACAGGCGCAGAGGAGCGCCGTGAGGGCGAGGACCTGAAGGCGAAGCGTCATGGCTGGCTATCTACCAGATGCGGCGGCGCCTTTCGCGGAAGTGCATGGGGGCCCGGGTTCCTGGTATGGGCAGTCCCCGTGCAACCCTACGAGCTCATCAAGTCGAAGCGGGACGGAGGCCGGCTGGAGCCGGCGGACATCCTCGCGTTCATCCAGGCGTATACGGCGGGGACGGTGGCGGACTACCAGATGGCGGCCATGTGCATGGCCATCTTCTTCCGGGGGCTGGACTCCCGGGAGCTGGGCGCCTGGGCGCGCGCCATGCTGGAGTCCGGCGAGGTGCTGGACCTGTCCGACACCCCGGCGGTGAAGGTGGACAAACACTCGACGGGTGGCGTGGGCGACAAGGTGTCGCTCAGCCTGGCCCCCCTGGCCGCCGCATGCGGGGTGCCGGTGCCGATGATTTCGGGCCGGGGCCTGGGCCACACGGGCGGGACGCTGGACAAGCTGGAGTCCATTCCGGGCTTCAATGTGAACCTGTCGACGGCCGAGTACCGCCGGCTGGTGCGCGAGGTCGGCTGCTGCCTGATTGGCCAGACGGCGCAGGTGGCACCCGCGGACAAGAAGCTCTACGCGCTGCGTGATGTGACGGCGACGGTGGACTGCATCCCGCTGATTGCGTCCTCCATCATGAGCAAGAAGCTGGCGGAGGGCATCGACGCGCTGGTGCTGGACGTGAAGGTGGGCAGCGGCGCGTTCATGAAGCGCGACGAGGATGCCCGCACGCTCGCCCGGACGATGATTGGCCTGGGCGCGGAGATGGGGCGCAAGGTCGTGGCGCTGCTGACGGACATGGACCAGCCGCTCGGGCGCAAGGTGGGCAACGCGCTGGAGGTGATGGAGGCGGTGGACATGCTCCGCGGCGAGGCCCCGGACGACTACACCGAAATCACCTACGCGCTGACGGCGGAGATGCTGGTGCTCGGCAAGAAGGCCGCCACCGTGGACGAGGCGCGCGAGAAGCTGCGCAAGTCCGTGGAGGACGGCAGCGCGCTGCGCAAGCTGAAGGAGATCGTCCTGTCGCAGGGGGGAGACCCGCGCTCCATCGACGACTACTCGCTGTTGCCCCAGGCGCGCTCCACGGTGGACGTTGTCGCGCCCCGGGATGGGTATGTGACGGGCATCGACACGGAGGGCGTGGGCCTGGCGGGCGTGGCGCTGGGCGCGGGCCGTCAGCGGGTGGACAGCAAGATCGACCCGGCCGTGGGCTTCACCCTCTTGAAGAAGACGGGCGAAGCGGTGACGAAGGGCGAGCCCGTGGTGCGCGTGCACTACAACGACGAGGCCCCCGTGGAGGGGGTGAAGGCCCGGCTGGTGGCCGCGTACCACTTCGGCGATGCCGCCCCCGCGCCCCGTCCGCTGGTGCGCGAGCGGGTGGAGTAGGGCGTTCCGACTGGGGCGGCACGCCGAGCGCGTGCTGGCCCCATGGGCGGCCCCAGGCTCCAGATGGCATTGAAGCCTCGGAGCCCATCGCGCGTGGGACTGTTCCGGTGGGCGCCTTGGTCCGTGGCAAGGCGCGAAGCGCGGGGGCCCGCCCTCCGAGGCTCCAGGGCCGGGCGGAACGGTGTCCGTCCATGCCGTGGGCCCGTGCGAGGAATACCTAAGTGGGTAGCCACAAGTTCCGAGACGGATGCGGGTGCCTTGCCTGCTTCCGCTCTGCCCTGGTTCGTTCAGGAACATTAGGCGACCTGCTTAGGTCTTCAGGGTGGTGGCGTGAACCTTACGCTCCGAGGCCTCCGTCGACGTCGATGACCGCGCCGGTGATGTACGCGGCGCCAGGGCTGGCGAGGAACGCGATGCTCGCGGCAATCTCCTCGGGGCGGGCGAAGCGTCCCAGGGCGATGGTCGAGTTGATGGCCGGTTTGATGGGCTCCAGCCCCACGGCCATGTCCGTGTCCGTGAAGCCGGGCTGCACCACGTTGATGGTGATGCCCCGGGGGCCCAAATCTCTCGCCGCGCCCTTGGTGTAGCCGACCACCGCGGACTTCGTCGCCGTGTAGTCCGCCATGCCGGCGAATCCCACGCGCGCGGCGAGCCCCGAGCCGACGGTGATGATGCGGCCTCCCTCGCCCATCACCTTCACCGCCTCGCGGATGGCGGTGATGACGCCGGTGACGTTGACGTGGTGCTGCCGCTCGAACGCCGCCAGGTCATTGCCAGGGTTGTCCACCGGGCCCTGCACTCCGATGCCCGCGTTGTTGACCAGGATGTCCAGCCGGCCGAAGCGCTGGGCGACGGCCTGGACGAGCGCCGTGACTTCCGTGGCCTGTCCCTGGTCCGCCTTGAACGCCGCCGCACGAACCCCCAGCGCCTCCAACTCCTTCACCAGCGCCTGAGCCTTGTCGGCCGCCGCCACGTAGCTGATGGCCACATCCGCACCGTCCTCCGCGAGCGCCCGCGCCGTCGCCGCGCCAATCCCCCGAGAGCCACCCGTCACCAACGCCACCTTCCCTGCGAGCTTCCTGGCCATGTCCATCCATCCTTGTGGTTGTGTACTCATCGGTATTTAATTGGGCGCACCCCAGGCGCGCCGAGCGCGGGTCCGCGCGGGCAGGGACCTGAGGATGTATACCGATTGGTATAGATGTAGAGCCGCTGGCCGGGAGCCGTCAAGGGGATTAGTATCGAACGGTATGAAACCGAAGACGGCAGCCGCCCAGGTGGGGCGTCCCCGGGGCTTCGACGTGGACGAGGCCTTGGACCGTGCGCTGCGCTTGTTCTGGCGGCAGGGGTACGAGGGCACCTCCCTGTCGGACCTGACGGAAGAGCTCGGCATCAACCGCCCCAGCCTCTATGCGGCGTTCGGCAACAAGGAGTCGCTGTTCCGCAAGGCGTTGGACAAGTACGTGGAGCGCCACCTGGTGCTCTACCACCAGGCGTTCGCGCTGCCGACGGCCCGCGCCGCGGTGGAACACCTGCTGCTCGGGCTGGCGGACGCGCAGACGCTTCCTCGCGGACCTCGGGGGTGCATCACCGTCCAGGGCGCGCTCGTGAGCGGGGCGGACGCTGTTCCCATCCAGAAGGAGCTCGCCGCTCGCAGGGCCGCGGGGGAGAAGGCCCTTCGCGACCGCCTGGAGCAGGGGCAGCGGGAAGGGGATGTGCCGGCCCATGTCGACTGCGCCGACCTCGCCCGCTACTTCACCACTGTCACCCAGGGCATGTCCGTCCAGGCCGCCACGGGCGCCAGTCGCGAGGAGCTGCGGCGCGTGGCCCGGACGGCGCTGTTCGCCTGGCCGGCCTGACGACGCAGGGGGCTCCAAGGCGCCTGGGGGCTTCGCTCGGTCCTTCACGTCCGCCCCGGAACGCGGCATCTTTCCGGTCCCAACGGCGGCAGGGACGCATGAACACGGGCGAAGCGCTGTATCTCCATCCGGGAGTGAAGGTCCGGCCCTGCGAGTGGGGCTTCGGCGTCTTCACCGATGAATTCATCAAGGCGGGCGAACTCATCGAGGAGTGTCGCTACCTCAAGATGCTGCAGAAGCACACGCGGCATCCCCCGCTCGACGACTACGTCTTCCAGATTCGCTGGGGCGAGCGCGAGCAGCAGCCCGCGGGGGACTGGGTCGCGCTCGTGCTGGGCTACGGCATGCTCTACAACCACGCGAAGGAGCCCACCGCCGCGTACTACCGAGCGGCGGACCGCGACATCTTCACCTTCTACGCCTTGCGGGACATCCACCCCGGCGAGCAGATCTTCATCAGCTACGGCGAGGAGTGGTGGGACACCCGGAACGAGGACGTCCCCCCTTGAGCCCTGGGGCGCACCCCGGGGCGTGAACGGGCCCTGGGCCGTCCGGGTTCGACGCGGGGCGGCAATGGGGCGCACTCCCGGTACAGGACATTCCCGGGGGAACGCGTCCGGGAGTCGAAATTCGGCGCCTCCCTGGCGGGTGGGCAAGCGTATGATGGGCGGCGGATGGTGCTTCATGAACACGTGACGGAGGCGGCCGTGGCCGTTCGCCGGGGGGCCTGGGAGCAGGAGCCGAGGGTGGGCTTCGACTTCCCGGACGATGCCCTGCTGGCGGGGCCGGGTGAGCCGCGCGCGTGGACTCGTGGGCGGGCCACCTCCCAGGCGCTTCCGACCGTGGTACGGGCATGAGCGTCAGGACTGGAACGGCGATGGCCGAGAGGAACAACTCGATGAGCGACAAGGCCGAGGACCGGCGCGACTCCCCCCGGATTCCCATGCGCCTGAAGGTGCGCCGGGCGGGCAGTACGGCGGACTTCGAGGCGCGGGATGGGGACCTGTCCCTGGGCGGCTGCGCCTGGAATGGCCCCGGACTGGAGGCGGGCGCGAAGGTGGAGGTGCGCTTCACGCTGCCCATCCTTCCCGATGAGGTGGAGGCCCGGGGCGAGGTGCTCCACGTGACGGACGGCCCGCAAGGCCCCGCCGCCCACGTGCGCTTCGAGGACCTGCCGGTGGAGGCGGAGCTGGCCATCGCCCGCCACCTGGACGACATGCGACTCAAGGGCGAACAACCTCGCTGAGGCCCACCCCGTCACCTCGGAAGGCGGCGACATGGCGGATGAGATTCCCTGGGAGCGGCTGTTCGAAGAGGCCACCCGGGTGCGCGAGCGGGCCCACGTGCCTTACTCCCGCTTCCCGGTGGGAGCGGCGATTCTGTACGCGGACGGCTCGGTGATGGCCGGCTGCAACGTGGAGAACGCCACCTATGGCCTCACCGTGTGCGCGGAGCGCAATGCCTTCGCCGCGGGCGTGGCGCAGGGCCGCTCCCAGCCCGTGGCGGTGGCCGTCGTGGCCAACACGGACACGCCCGTGCCTCCATGCGGCATGTGCCGGCAGGTGATGGCCGAGTTCGGTCCGCCGCAAATGCAGGTGCGCAGCCGCACCCCTCGTGGGGACGAGATGCGTTACTCCCTGGGCGAGCTGCTGCCGCACGCCTTCACCAAGGACTTCCTCTAAGAGAGCCTGAGCACCCGTGGATCTGCTTCTGACTGGCGGCACCGTGGTGACGATGAACCGCGAGCGCGAGGTGCTCGTGGGCGCGGACGTCCTCGTGCAGGACGGGCGCATCGCGAAGGTGGGCCGGGGCCTGAAGGCCCGTGGCACGCGACGGGTCATGGACATGGCGGGGAAGGTGGTGCTGCCGGGCCTCATCCATGGCCACCTGCACGCCTGTCAGACGCTGTTCCGGGGACGCGCGGATGGGATGGAGCTGCTCGACTGGCTCCGCGAGCGCATCTGGCCCTTCGAGGCCTCCCACGACGCGGCCTCCATGCGCGCGTCGGCGGACCTGACCTTCGCGGAGCTCATCCGCTCGGGCTCCACGGCCGCGCTCGACATGGGCAGCGTGCACCACTACGACGCCGTCTTCGAGTCCGCGCGGGACTCGGGCTTCCGGCTGGTGGGCGGCAAGGCGATGATGGACGCGGGCGCCAACGTGCCCGACGGGCTGCGCGAGTCCACCGCCGAGTCACTGGCCCATAGCCTGGCGCTGCTCGAGAAATGGCACGGCACGCACGAGGGCCGGCTGCGCTACGCCTTCGCGCCCCGCTTCGTGCTGTCCTGCACGCCGGAGCTGATGCGCGAGGTGGCGAAGCTGTCGCGTGAGCACAACGTGCGCATCCACACCCACGCCAGTGAGAACGCGAAGGAGACGGACGCGGTTCGCCAGTACTCGGGCGGCCGGGACAACGTCGACTTCTTCCACACGCTGGGGCTGACGGGGCGGCACGTGACGCTGGCCCACTGCGTGTGGCTGTCCGCGGAGGAGCAGGAGCTCATCCGCGAGACGAACACCGTGGTGTGTCACTGCCCCGGCTCCAACCTCAAGCTCGCCTCGGGCATCGCCAAGGTGCCGGAGCTGCTGGAGGCGGGCGTGACGGTGGCGCTGGGCGCGGATGGCGCGCCCTGCAACAACACGCTCGATATCTTCAACGAGATGCGGCTGGCGGCGGTGCTCCACAACCCGCGCGTGGGGCCTCGCGCGATGACGCCCATGCGCGTCTTGGAGATGGCCACGCTGAATGGCGCCCGGGCGCTGGGGCTGGAGGACGAGGTGGGCTCGCTCGAATCGGGCAAGCGCGCCGACATCACCGTGGTGGACGTGAGCGGCCTGCACTGTGGCCCGTCGTCCGAGGACGTCCTGGCGCCGCTGGTGCACTCCGCGCGCGGCAGCGACGTGACGCACGTCTTCATCGACGGCAAGCCGGTGTTGAAGGACGGCGTGCTCACCACGCTGGATGCGGCGTCGGTGATGGCGACCGCCCGCTCCAACGTCGAGCGCATCCTCCGCCGCCGGCAGCGCGCCCGCGGCTAAAGGCGGCGGGTCAGGCGGGCAGCCGCACCAGGAAGGACGTGGGCCAGTCCGGAACGTCCTCCACGGAGAGGCTGCCTCCGTGGGACTCCACGGCCAGCCGGGAGAAGTACAGCCCCAGGCCGTAGCCCCGGCGGTTGTCGCGCTCCTGGTCGCCCTGCACGTACTTGTCGAAGAGGCGCGCGCGCAGGTCCTCGGGAATCGGCGGGCCGTCGTTGCGCACCGCGAGCCACGGGCCTCGTGCGTCGGCGCCGCCCTCCAGCAGCACCCGGCCGCCGGTGGGCGCGTAGCGCAGCGCATTGGTGGCCAGGTTCTCCACCACGCGGAAGAGCAGCTCCTGGTCACCGTGCAGCGCCAGCGCCCGGGGCGAGACGACATCCAGGGTGAGCTTGCGGGCGCGGGCCACGTTCTCCAGCGAACCGCGCACCTCCTCCAGCAGCCGGCCCATGTCGAGCGGCACCTTGCGGGGCTCCAGCCGGCCCTGCTCCAGCCGCGTCACGTCCATCAAGTCGGTGAGCATCCGGTCCAGGCGCGCGGTGACGGCCAGGCCCGTGCGCGCGGACTCGAGGAGGTGGCCCTGGGGGAGCTCCTGCTCCATCCAGGCCAGCGTCATCGTCAAGGCCGACAGGGGCGAGCGCAGGTCATGGACGAGGAACTGCGTCAGCAGCTCCTTGTCGCGCTGGAGCGCCCGGAGCTCGTCGTTCTTCGCGTGCTCCTCGTCGAGCATCCTCGCGATGGTGCGCCGGGCCTCTTCCACTTCCTGGAAGCGGCGGGCCTCCAGGGCACTGTCCACTTCCACGCGGGTGAGGGCCCCCGCGAGCACGCGCAGCCGCCCGGTGCCGTAGTGCTTCACCGCGGCGACCATCATCAGGGTGACGACGGCGATGACCACGGCGCCCCAGCCCACGCCGGCCTCGCGCATCAGCGCCGCCTGGGCCACCGACGACAGCGCGGCGGTGCCGTAGACGACGGTAGGGCGCAGGGCGAGCCCGCTGAGCGTCACGACGAGGGCGAAGAGGCCCAGGCTGAAGCCCGCCACCCCGGCCGGGAAGGGGGAGATGGGGAGGGCCAGGTGCTGCAGGCCGTAGACGAGGGCGACGTCCACGGGGGACTGGACGATGCCCAGCCAGCTCGCCTCCGGGCGGTTCCTCACGACGAAGAGGATGGTGGCCACGCCGACATAAGGGGCCAGGAGGAGCGGGTAGGGGCTCCAGTCCTCGCCGCCGCTCAGCCACAGCGTCGTGGTGACGAGCAGGAAGAGCAGCGCGCCGACGAGGCGCACCGCCGCCCCCGTGCCCAGCACGCTTCGTCGCTGGGCGTCCACCGCTCGCGCCAGCGACTCATCGAAGGAGGAGTGGGTCCAACCCAACGCACTGTCCACGCGGGGAAGGTTTTCCCTGCTTCCCGGCGCCAGGGCAAGCCCCCGCTGGGGGAGGCCACTGGGGGACGGCTCGTGGGCTCCCTCTGGAGGCTTTCGAGCAGGGAGGTGCGATGGGACTTGTGGGTGGTCGGCAATCGCCTTAGGTGAGTTCGCGTAGCACTGATCAGAGGGGCGGATGCGGCTGCTTGCTCTTCCCTGAGTTCGTGTAAGGTGACTGCGAGTAGGTCTGGACGGAGGTAGACCGGCGACATGTGGGACAGACTCAAGAGGGCGTTGCGCAGCTTCGCGGGCTTCTTCGTCTCCTCCATCGAGGATCCGGAGCTCATTCTCGAGCAGAACATCCGTGACCTGAACGACCAGGTCCCGAAGATGAACGAGTCCATCGCCATGGTTCGGGCGAACGTGACGCTGCTGGAGAAGGAGAACAGCAAGTACAAGGACGACGTGCGCGGGCTGACGGCCAAGGTGAAGGCCGCCATCCAGGCCGGTCGTGACGACCTGGCGGCGCAGTACGCCACCAAGCTCCAGGTGGAGAAGGACGCGCTGGAGCGCAACGAGGCGCAGCTGGAGACGGCGCGGCTGGCGTATGAGAAGGCGCTGAACGTCAAGAAGGCGTTCATGCGGGAGAAGGACAAGAAGACGGCGGAGGCGATGACGGCCATCCGTGACGCGCGGCGCGCCAAGTGGCAGGCCAAGGTGGCCGACACGATGGAGTCCTTCACCGTCGCCGGCATCGACTCGACGCACGACGAGATGCTGCGCAAGGTGGAGGAGCGCACCGCCGTGAACGAGGCGCGCATGCAGATGGCGCTCGAGTCGGTGGACCACCAGTCCGCGCAGATTGAAGAAGAGGCCGAGAAGATCCAGGCCAACGAGCTGGTGAAGCAGTTCAAGATGGAGATGGGGCTGATGGAGAGCCCCGCCCCGGTGTCGGACGTCGGTGGACAGACGGGGAAGACCATCGGCAAGAAGGTCGGAGTCGAGTAGGCCCCGGCCGGTCGGCACGATGAAGGGAAGAGACCTGGGAACTGACGGATGAAGCTCCACCGTGGGCCAGGTCTCTTTCTCTTCTTGTTCCTGTGCGTGCTGGGCGCGAGCTGGGTGCTCGCGTCCCGCATGGGATATCTGGACACGCTCCAGGCGCGCTTCTTCCCCTCCGTGCGCGAGGCGGTGCGTCTGTCTCCCGGAGACTTTCCCGCGGGCGTGTCCGCGCCGGTGGCGGACGTGGCGTCCGTGCCGCTACGGCCGGTGCTCATCGGCTTCACGCCGCGAGGCTCGGCGGCGGGACTGCTCGTCGCGGCGGGCGGCGCGACGACGCTGGACAACCCGGCGGCCCCCCCCAACGCGGCGCAGGGCTTCCTGAAGACGGCCTATGCGCTGGATGCGCGGGCGGTGCTCTTCGGCCGCGAGGAGGAGCTGCGGCAGGCCCTGGCCATCGGCGCGGAGAACGGCGGCGTGGACATGGCCATGCTGTCGGTGGACCGGCTGGCGTCCTGGGCGCCAGGGCTGCGAGACGCGGCGCCGAGGACGATATTGCTGGCGGGGCGCAGCCGGGGGCAGGAGGCGCTCGCGGCGGTGGGCGTGACGGACCTGGCGAGCCTGCGAGGCAAGCGCGTAGGCGTCTACCCCTTCAGCTCCACGCACTACTTCGCGCTGTGGGTGCTGGCGCGTGCGGGGCTGCGGACGACGGACGTGCGCTGGGTGGACCTGCCCTCCACGCTGGACGCGGGCCGGGCGCTGCGCGAGGGCCGCGTGGACGCGGTGGTGGGGCTGTGGGGCGACGTGGAGCTGGCGGCGAAAGACAGGGGTGGGACGGTGCTCGCGACGACGGCGGACGCGCCGCACCTGGTGGCCACGGTGCTGGTGGCGCGGGGTGACTTCGCGGCGCGCTATCCGGACGCGGTGAGGCGGGTGCTGCGCGGGATGCTGGACGCGGGGCAGAGTGTGCTGAAGGACCCGACGGCGGGGGCTCGGATGCTGGGCGAGGTGGCGCCGTACCTGGGTGACCCGATTGAGGCCATCCGCAGCGCGCCGCCGGCGACACTGGCGGACAATCGAGCGTTCTTCGGCCTTTCCGGCGAGGCGCCGGTCACCTATGACGAGCTGTACCAGAGCGCCGCCGCGCTCTTCCAGAAGCTCAAGCAGGGACCCCAGGTGCCACTCGCGGAGGATACGAGGGACCTGGGAGCGTTGAAGTACGTGTCGGAGGCGCGCGGTCCCTGAAGCAAGTCGACCGGGCGCTGGGAAGGGGAGGTTGGACGTGGCGAAGAAGTCGCCGAACTACATCAAGGCCGCATTCATGCTGCCGGCCAACCTGGTGGGGTTGGGCACGGCGGCCGCCTCCGCCGCGCTGACGGGCGAGCCATTGCCCGCCTTGCTGGCGCTCGGGCTGGAGGGGCTGTACCTGGGCCTCTTCTCGTCGATGCCGCGCTTCCAGCGGGCCATCCGCTCGCGGGAGCAGACGGACCCGGAGGCCGCGCGCAAGGCGGTGGACTCGCTCCTGGCGGACCTGGCTCCGTCGCAGCGCGAGCACTACCAACAGCTCGTCGGGCTCAAGGAGAAGATTCTCGCCAACTACCGCAAGCTGCCGGGCGGCAAGGTGCTGGAGTCGGACAGCGAGCCTCGGCTGGACGCGTTGCTGACGTCGTTCCTGCGGCTCATCTCCACGCTGAATCAGTACCGCTCGTACCTCAACAGCTCCGACCGGGGGAATCTCGAGAAGGACGTGCGCGAGCTGGAGGAGGACGTGGCGCGCGAGACGAACCCCCGGTTGAAGGACGTGAAGCAGAACCGGGTGGACATCCTCCGCAAGCGGCTGGCGCGCTTCGAACAGGCGAGCGAGAGCAGGGAAGTGGTCAGCCACCAGCTCGCCGGCATCGAGGACATGATGCGGCTGACGCACGAGCAGTCGATTGCCATCCGGGACCCGGAAGTGGTGAACCGGCAGCTCACCATGCTGAGCGCGGAGGCCGAGGCCACCGACGAGTCCGTGCGGCAGATGGAGCAGTTCCTGGAGTTCACCGAGGAGACGCGCGGCCCGCTGCCGCATGGCTCGCGGGTGCGCTGACGCGTCGTCGCGGGAGGCTTCGCCCGGGTTGAGTCTCAGGGAGGCTGTTTGTCCCTTCCTCTGTCTCGCGAAGGCAGAAACTCCTTGAAGAGCTCTACGACTCCGCGCGGGCCCTCCGCCAAGAGGGTGATGACAGCCATGGTCACCATGAGAAGTCCCTGGCACGTGTAGATGCCCAGCCCTCCGCCGACGAAGAGGCCCACGAGGCTGACGGCGGGATGGATGCGCCACCCGAAGATGGCTCCGACGACGGCGCCCGCGAGGGCACCCAGAATCACTGTCAACTCGATGAGCGTCATGAGGCTCCACGGCGGGGATTGATGCCCCTCATGTTTCAAGCGCCGTGCCCTTGCTCCGCCGTGACGAGACTCCATGGAGGAGCCCATCTGGACCCGTCAGATTGGCAATGGCGCAGTGCCACTCGCTGACTAAATGGCCTCGGCTCGCCTTCCGGAGTCACGCTGGCGAGCCGGGCCTCTCCCGCGAAGTTGCCTGCCCATCATCCGGGTCCCTTGGCCGGGAGGCGGACGTACGCCCCGCACAGGAATACATTGACTCTCCGGCCCAGCCGTCCTGTCCTGCCGTCATGTTCCGCCGAGCCTGGCTTCCGACCCTCCTCCTCGTGCTCGCCGTCGCGGGCTGCTCACGCTGTGGCAAGGACGAGGGGCCCGTCGCGCCCACTGCCTCCGGCCCCGCGCGCTACCTTCCTCGCGATGCGCAAGCCTCCGTCGTCATCGCTGACTTGGGGGCGCTCGGAGAGAAGCTGGCGCGCTTCCAGAACCTGAAGGTCGCCTCCTTCGCCGCCCAGCTCCAGAGCTTCTCCTCGGCGGAGGGCTACGTGAATGCGGTGATGCGCCAGGTGGGCGTCGACCTGCGCAGCCGTCAGGCCCTGGAGGCCGCGGGCCTCGCTCCCGAGCGCGGCGCCGGAGCGGCCTTCCTCGGCGGCAATCGCGCCGTCTCCGTCGTGGGCGTCAAGGACGCGCAGAAGCTCGAGGAGACGTTCGCCGGCTTCGCGCGCACCCGACTTGGAGCCTCCGAGAAGAAGGAGGAGAGCGGCGCGGGCGGCAAGCTCGTCACCTTCAGCCGCCCGGGCTCCGCCGACGCGGCGCTGGGCCTGCTCTTCATCGACGGCGGACAGTTCGCCCTCCTGGGCGTGGGCCCCTCCGTCGCGGCGCTGCGCCCCCTGGCCAGTCAGACGGAGGACAAGTCGCTCGCGAAGGAGCCCATCCTGGCCGCCTCCCTCCAGCGCCTGCCGACGAAGCGAGACTTCCACGTGTTCCTCCCGGGCGGCACCGGCCTGCTGCTCCCCGCGGGCACCGTGCAGGGACTCACGTTGACCGGGCTCATCGACGAGCGCTCCGTCACCGTCCACGCGGACGCGCCGTGGCCGGACACGAAGGAGTCGCTGGCCGCGTTGGACCCGGTGACGGACGCGGCGGACCTGCGGGGCTTCCTGCCTCCGGACAGCTTCTTCGTGGCGCGGTTCCGGGGCGACCCGTCCCAGCTCGACGGCGTGTGGCCCTACCTCGTCGGCGACTACCTGACGCGCGCGGTGCAGAAGAGCGGGCTCGACGTGAAGGCGGAGGTGCTCGACAACTTCAAGCCGGGCACGGTGCTGGCCCTGTCGCTGTCGCCCAAGGTGCAGCTCGGCTCCGGCATGCCCGCGCTCGACTTGCGCCGCACCAACCCCTTCCGCTTCGTGAACCTCGTGGCCCTGTCGGACCTGGAGGATGCCGCGCGGACGCAGGCCCTCCTGGAGAAGCTGCCGCAGCTCTCCAGCGACTTCGGCGCCAAGGTGGAGGCCTCGGAGCTGAAGGGCGGCCAGCGCGTGTACCTCACGACGTATCGCGCGGGAGAGGGCGCCCACTTCGCGCTCGGTCCCAACGGCAAGCTGCTGGTGGCCTCGCCCCAGTCGCAGCTGGAGGCCTCGCTCGCCACCCTCGCGGCGAAGGCGGGTGAGGGACCCCTGTCCTCGGACCTGAAGGACGTGGGCCAGGACGCCGCTTTCAGCGCGGTGCTGGATTTGCGCCGGCTGGCGGACTCGGTGAAGAACCTGCCGTCGGAGGCCTGGGGCATTGGCGGCTTCGCCATCAAGGCCACCACCGTGCGCTGGCTGGAGGCCACCGATGACCTGCGCGCCGTGACGCTGTCCGTGTCGCGCAAGGAGCGCGCGCTCCAGGCGGAGATGTCCCTGCGCCTCACCCCCACCTCGCCGTCTTCCACCACCACCCAGCCGGCCACTCCGTGATTCACGCTCGAGACGTCACCAAGGAATATCTGGATGGAGATGGCACCCGGGTGCGGGTGCTCGATTCGATGTCCCTGGACGTGGAAGCCGGGGACTTCGTCGCCGTGGTGGGCCCGTCCGGCAGCGGCAAGTCCACGCTGCTGCACCTGTTGGGCGGCCTGGATGTCGACTACCGGGGCGAGGTGAAGGTGGGCGGGGTGACGCTCGGGGGCCTGAAGGACAAGGCCCTGGCGCGCTTCCGCAACACGCACGTGGGCTTCGTCTTCCAGTCCTTCCACCTCATCCCCAACCTGTCCGCGCTGGAGAACGTGCTGCTGCCCTCGTACTTCGGCCCGCGCACCTCGGATTCCGTCAAGCGCGCGGAGGCCCTGCTGGAGCGCGTGGGCCTGGGCGCGAAGAAGGACCGCGCCCCGGTGCGCCTGTCCGGTGGCGAGCGTCAGCGCGTGGCCATCGCCCGCGCCCTCTACGGCGGCCCCCGGCTGCTCCTGTGTGACGAGCCCACCGGCAACCTGGATGCGGCCACCGGTGACGGCGTCATCCAGCTCTTCCGCGAGCTGCACCGCGAGGGGCTCACCGTGCTCGCCGTCACGCACGAGGAGCGGATGAGCGTCGCCGCGCGGCGGGTGTTGCGGCTCAAGGAGGGCAAGCTCGTGGAGGAGCGCGCCACGGAGCGCGTGGCCCTGGGAGGTGCCCCGTGAGGCTGGACGCGCTGTCCCGACTGGTCCGACTGAGCCTCGCGCGCGAGCGCCGGGGCGCCTTCTTCTCCGCGTTCGGCGTGGCCATGGGCGTGGGCACGCTGGTGTTCTTCATCGGCCTGGGCCTGGGCGTGGGCCAGGTCATCCGCGAGAAGATCTTCCCCAACGACGCGCGCATGGTGGACGTGGTGCCCGCGGCGGTGTCGCTGGGCTCGCTCCTGGGCGGCGGCAAGCTGGACGCGGAGGCGGTGGAGCGCCTGCGCACGCTGCCCGGCGTGGAGGCGGCGCACCGGAAGATGAACGTGCGCGTGCCGGCGGTGACTCGCTACGACGGCGTCTTCTTCGGCACCAAGCTGCGCATGGGCATGGAGGTGCTGGCCATGGGCGTGGAGCCGTCGCTCGTGAAGGGCGACTCGCAGCTGGGCGAGTTCAAGGACCCGGGCGAGGGACAGCCGATTCCGGTGCTCGTCTCCACGCGGCTCCTGGAGCTGTACAACAAGACGTTCGCCCCGGCGCGCAAGCTGCCGCAGCTCTCCGCCAACATGATTGTCGGCTTCGGCTTCCCGGTGGAGTTCAACCGCTCCTACGTGTCGGCGAACTCCGCGTCGGGGCCCAGCCGCTCCGCGCAGACGCAGGTGGTGGGCGCGTCGGACCGGGCCATGTTCGCCGGAATCACCATTCCGCTGGAGACGGCGATGCGCATCAACCGCGAGGCGGGCGTGGACGCGGACACCTTCACCGGTGTCACCCTCGTCGCCACGGACCCGTCCAAGGTGCCCGCGCTGGTGGACGCCGTGAAGGCCATGGGCCTGGAAATCGACGACCAGGAGCGCCGCATGGCGGAGAACACGGGCGCGGCCGTCGCGCTCACGACCTCCGCGCTGGCGCTCCTGTCCATCCTCATCTGCATCCTGGCGGCGGTGAACATCGCCCACGCGCTGTCGGCCTCGGTGCGCGCGCGCGCCAAGGAGATTGGCGTGATGCAGGCGGTGGGCGCGTCGCGCTCGGACATCCGGGCCATCGTCCTGGCCGAGTCCGCCGTGGTGGGCCTGGCCGGCGGGGCCATTGGCACCGGGGTGGCGCTCCTCGCGTCCCTGGGCGTCAACCGCCTGGCCGCGGGCTACCTGCCCAACTTCCCGTTCAAGCCCGACAGCTTCTTCTCCTTCCCCTGGCCGGTGGTGCTGGGTGGGGTGGTGCTGGGACTCCTGGCCGCGCTGGCCGGGGCCTACTTCCCCAGCCGCCGCGCCGCCGCCACCGACCCCGCACGGACGCTCGCTGGATGACGCTCCCCTCCCGAAAGACGCTGCTGGGCAATGTGCTCAGCCTGGCCGCCATCGCCTGGATCTACGGAGGAGACCTGGCCGACGCGCTGCGCGCCCGGACCGCCGATGTCTCCGCCCTCGTGGAGCTGCCCTCACCCATCCGCCCCTCGGTGGTGCTGGCGCTGGCCGCCCTGGCGACGGTGGTCGCCGTCATGGGACTGGTGCAAGGCAAGGTCGAGGGCTTCAAGGGCTTCCGGCTCCTGCCCATCGTCCTCGTCGGCGCGCTCTTCGCGGACCTCGTGCTGGCGGAGAGCCGCATCCCCATCGACTCCACGGACATGGCGTCCATGAGCCTCCAGCGCTTCCACAAGCTGGCCCAGGCCCTGTCCACCCAGGACGCAGTGGCCGAGGACCCCCGCGTGCTCCAGCCCCTGCTGGAGGAGTTGGGGCGGCCGCCCTACCTGGTGCATGGGGAGCCGCTGACCGCCTACGCCCTCCAGGTCCGAAAGGACTGCGAGGGCCCGGTACGCGATGCCCCAGGCGTCCGTCCCGGGACGCTGTTGTACTGCGTCGCCCCCGAGCGCAAGGGCGCCTGGGTGACGCTGGTGGGCCTTGCCGCGGAGAAGCGCTTCGGGGCGCCGGAGCTGCTCTCCGCCGAGGGGAAGGTGCGCTTCCTGCTGGTCCAGCCCGCCATCGCCGAGGAGGACCCGCCCGAGCCGGGCACTGCGTTCCGGGATGCCCCGGCCGAGCCAAGCCCGGCGTTCCGGGATGCCCCGGCCCCCGCGGCCGAGGGCGGCACCGACGGAGGCACCTCCAGTCTTCAACCTTGAGAAAAATTGGCGCTGCTACGCGCCTGTTGCCTGCCTGCCTGGAGAGCGCGTGAGGGTCTCCGTGTGGTTGACCCTACAGAGGGGCGATCGCTAGGCTCCCATTGAACGGACCCTCCCCCACGTGACGACCTCTCAACCGAAGCGTCAGCCCATCCCATTTGGGAAGTACCTCCTACTGGACCGCGTCAACATCGGCGGCATGGCGGAGGTGTGGCGCGGCAAGCAGTTCGGCGCGAGCGGCTTCGAGCGGCTCGTGGCCATCAAGCGCATCCTGCCGAACATCGCGGAGGACGAAGAGTTCATCTCGATGTTCATCGATGAGGCGAAGATCAGCGTCCAGCTGAGCCACGCCAACATCGCGCAGATCTACGAGCTGGGGCAGATCGTCAGCAGCTACTTCATCTCGATGGAGTACATCCCCGGCAAGGACATGCGGGCCATCTTCGACCGCTGCCGGAAGAAGGGTGAGCCCGCGCCGGTGCCGCTGGTGGCCTTCTGCCTGTCCAAGATGTGCGAGGGCCTGGACTACGCCCACCGGAAGAAGGACGGGATGGGGCGGGACATGAACATCGTCCACCGCGACATCTCGCCGCAGAACGTCCTCATCTCCTTCGAGGGCGAGGTCAAGGTCATCGACTTCGGCATCGCCAAGGCGGCGGGCAAGGCGACCAAGACGCAGGCGGGCATCCTCAAGGGCAAGTTCGGCTACATGAGCCCGGAGCAGATCCGCGGCCTGCCGTTGGACCGGCGCTCGGACGTGTTCGCCATCGGCGTGTGTCTCTACGAGATGCTCACGGGCGAGCGGCTCTTCGTGGGCGACAGCGACTTCAGCGTGCTGGAGAAGGTGCGCAAGGCGGAGGTGCCGCCGCCGTCCACGTTCAACCGGCGAATCCCAGAGGCGCTGGAGAAGATTGTCATGCGCGCGCTCGCCAAGGACGTGGACGAGCGCTACCAGTACGCCAGCGAGCTGGGCGATGACCTGCAGCGCTTCCTCATCACCAGCGAGACCATCTTCGGCCGCAAGGACCTCATGCAGTACATGAAGTCCACCTTCGCGGAGGAAGTGGAGCGCGAGCGGCAGCGGCTGTCCGACTACGCCGACATCCGTCCTCCCGACGGCATGCTCGCCGCGCTGGAGGCGGCCACGGGCTTCAGCACGGGTGGCTCCGGCGGGATGATGGCCATGCCCGCGGCGGCTCCCTCGGCGCCGCCCCCGCAGGCGGTTCCCGTGGTGCAGCCGATGGGCGCGCCGCCCCGGTCCACCGCGACGATGGGCTCCGTGTCCCCCACCGGCGTGCGGCGCTCGCCCACGCTGGCCGCGCTGCCCCGGCTGACGGCGGCCACCGCCGCGCCCGCGCCGAAGGAGGACGAGGTCCAGGCCACGCAGCTGGTGTCCAGCGACCACGTCTTCGACGAGCGGCCGGAGCCGACGACCCAGCCGGGCGCCGCGGTGGGCCGCGCCGTCACTCCGCTGGAGTCGCGCAACCAGGTCCAGGAGGAGGACGAGGACGACGAGCCCACCACGGGCAAGACGGCGGTCCTCCCGCCGCAGGCGCCTCCTCGCAACAACTCCCTGCCGTCCATGCCCGTGCTGACGCCCGCGGGCGCGCCGGCCCGTCCTTCGGTGACGGTGCCCACGCTGATGCCCTCGGAGGTCGCCAACTCGGCGCCAGGACCGCGTGGCAGCCGTGGCGGTGGAGATGGGCTGCCCCGCATCGTCCGGGAAGGTCCCTCGCCGGACGTCTCCCAGGGGATTCCGCGCTCGGCGCTGCCGCCGGACGTCTCGCAGGGCGTCTCCCGCGCGGCGCTGGCGGAGGGGATGCAGGGCGGCCACTCGCGTCCGCCGCCCATGCTCGGCGCGGGGACTCCGCCACGGCCGCCTCCGGCTCGCCATGTCGAGCATGAGGACGACGACGAGCAGGAGGACCGGCCGACCGCCGCCGTGCCCGCGCTGGGCCGACGGGGCCTGGACAAGCGGGTGCTCTACGCGCTGGCCGGCGTGGCCGCGCTGCTGGTGCTCGGCCTCGTGGGGTGGATGGTGAGCCGGCCCGGGGTCGGCTACGTCATGCTGGACCTCCAGCGCGTGCCTCCCGAGGTGCGCGGCCGGATGCAGGTGACGTTGGACACCCAGCCCATCCCCGTGGAGGGCGCTGGCACCACGCTGTTGCGCGAGGTGACGGCCGGGCAGGTCATGGTCACGGTGAGCGCGGAGGGCTACAAGACCTTCACGCGGACCCTCCAGGTCAACAGCGGCAAGGGCGTGGAGCAGCTGGATATCGTCCTGGAGAGCCTGGTGCGCACCGCGTCACTGGTGCTCGTCACCCAGCCGTCGGATGCCCAGGTGAAGGTGGACGGCAAGGTCGTCCGAGCGCAGGGCGCCTCGGATGCGTTCATCAAGGGCGTCCCCATCTCCGGGCAGGAGTGGGTGGTGGAGATCAGCGCGCCGCAGCACAAGCCGGCGTCCAAGCGGGTGCCGCTGACGGGCGATGGCCCCTTCGAGGTGTCGCTGAAGCTGGAGCCCGTGGTGTCCAAGGTGTCGGTGAAGATCGACTCCAAGCCCGCGGGCGCCGTCATCTTCGCGAACGGCCAGGAGCTGGGCGAGACGCCGGCCACGGTGCTGGTGAATCCGAACGTGCGCCAGCTCACGCTGAAGCTGAAGTGCCACAACGACGCGGAGGTGGACGTGCCCGCGCCGGAGGCCGGAGAATCCATCGCCACGGCGACGGTTTCCCTCAAGCGTCAGCCCCGCTGCCGTTAGATTCCATGAAATCGAGCCCCGCTTCCCTCGTGGGAAGCGGGTGCGTCAGCTCCCCGTCCGGAGGAGCGACAGGAGGCGTGTGTCCGTGAGCAAGGTGCGCAAGGTTCACAAGGAAGATCCGCTGGCGGACCTCCCTCGTTGGGCGCAGCAACTGGCCCGCAAGTACTACACGAAGACGGTCAGCACCTTCCTGCTCTTCGGGGCGGTGAGGGACCTCCAGCCGCTCCAGTTGGAGGACGGCGGACGGGGCTTCGGCACGCTGAAGACCTTCCTCTCCGAGGAGCTGTTCGGCGGCAGGGACCACGTCCTCTTCTACGACCGCTCGTCGGGCATCCGCTCGGCCACGCCAGAGACGCAGAAGGACCTGGCGCGGACGATGGCCGGCTACGACGCGATGTACGGCACGGACTACTCGAAGGTGATGCCGAGAGACCCGGGTCGGGCGCTCCAGATTCTGGAGAACTTCCTGCGGATGCGGCTGAGCGAGGGGCGCTCGCTGGCGCTCATCATCGACTTCGCGGAGACGCTGGTGCCGGGCGGGGAGATTTCCCACCTGTCGTCCGAGGACCGCTTCGTGCTGGCCACGCTGGACAAGTGGGCGCATGACCCGCAGTTCCTCGCGGGCGACGTGTCCGTGGTGCTGCTGGCGGAGAACCTGGCGGACATCTCTCCGCGCATCTCCCGCAACCCCTACGTGGCGCCGATTGAGCTGCCGCTCCCCACCGAGGAGGAGCGGCTGGAGTACGTGCGCTACAAGCTGGAGGGCAAGCGGCTCCAGTCGCTGTCGGAAGTCCCGCTGGCGGGCCTGGCGAAGATGACGGCCGGCCTGTCGCGCATCAACCTGGACCGCGTGCTGACGGAGGCGCTGGAGCGGGAGATTCGCATCACCTCCGACCTGCTCAAGGAGAAGAAGAAGGAGATCATCCAGGCGGAGTGCCACGGCCTGCTGGAGTTCATCGAGCCCTCGCACACGCTGGACGCGGTGGCGGGACATGCCAAGGCGAAGCAGATGCTGCGGCAGGCGGCCTCCGCGCTGAAGAAGGGGCGCATTGAAGTCATGCCCATGGGCTACCTGCTGTCGGGCCCGGTGGGCACGGGCAAGACGTTCATGGTGAGCTGCTTCGCCGGGGAGATTGGAATCCCGGTGGTGAAGTTCCTGAACTTCCGCAGCCAGTGGCAGGGCGTCACCGAGGCGAACCTCGAGAAGATCTTCAACCTCCTCAAGGCGCTGTGGCCGGTGGCGGTGATGATTGACGAGGCGGACACCTTCCTCGGCAACCGTGACTCGGGCGGGGACTCCGGGACGAGCAGCCGCGTGTTCGGCTCGATTGCCTCCTTCATGGGCAACACGCAGTACCGCGGCAAGATTGTCTGGTTCCTGATGACGGCGCGGCCGGACCTGCTGCCCATCGACCTGAAGCGACAGGGTCGCGCGGAGGAGCACCTGGCGCTCTTCTATCCGCAGACGGACGCGGAGCGGGACGAGCTGTTCCAGGTCATGTCCAAGAAGACGGGCGTGTCCGTGGAGGGCATCGACTCCTTCTCCACGATGATTCCGGAGGGGATTCGAGCCTTCAGCGGCGCGGACATCGAGGCCGTCATGGTGCGCTCGAAGTTCCGCGCGCTGGCGGAGGGCCGCGAGTCCGTGGCGAAGGAGGACCTGGCCGCGGTGCTGGCGGACTTCGTGCCGCCCAGCTACCCGCTGGAAATCGAGCTCCAGAACCTCGTGGCCGTGCAGGAGTGCACCAGCCGGGAGCTGTTGCCGGAGGTCTACCGCTCGGTGGACCGCGACGCCATCACCCGCCGCGTGCGCGAGCTGAAGGCGCTGCTCGAGGAGGGGTAGCACTCAGGAGACCGGCACCAGGGCGCCGCCCAGGTGCGGGTCGTCCACGTGCTCCACGATGGCCACGCGGTCTCCCGCGGAGAGCGCGTCGTGGAGCACGACGATGGCCTCGTTCGAGTGACGGATGCAGCCACGGGACACGTCCCCACCGAGCAGGGCGGGGGCGTTGGTTCCGTGAAGCTCCTCGGCGGAGTGCCGCCCGTCGGCCCAGGACAAATCGAGGATGCGCGTGCCGAAGACGTGCCTGTCATTCCACAGGCGCGCCCCGGCTGCCTCGGCGGCGGCCTGGTCCAGTCGGGCTCGGACGACCTTGAGGCCCGCGCGCGTGGGTGTGGCGGTGGTGCCCGAGGCGTTCGGGAAGATGTCCAGGAGGCGCCCCTCGTTGTCGTAGAGGAACGTGCGGTGCTCGCGCAGCGCGACGACGACGCGCACGGGCTGGCCGTCGTAGACGGCGGGAGGAATCCCCTGGGACTGGCCCTTCAGGCCGGGCTCGGGAGCGAGCGCATCCAGGGCGCGCAGCGTGGCGGTGTCCAGCGTGCCCGTGGGTTTGAGGGTGGGAAAGTCGCGGCGCGCGTGCACCTGGAAGTTGCGCAGGGCGCGCACCGTCTGCGGGCCGAACTGTCCGTCCGCGCCGCCGTGGAGGGCGAAGCCCATGTTCAACAACGCCGTCTGCAGCGCGCGCGGGCCGTCACCTCGCGAACCCGAGCCGAGGACGACCTGGCCCGAGGCCACGTCTGCGAGCTGGGGCAGGCCGGTGAAGCGAGCGTTGGAGAGGGGAGGGGCGATGGGCACGGGCGGCCAGGAGGAGCTGCTCCAGCCACTCACGGAGGTGGGCTGCGCGGGAGCCGGACCGTCGCCCCGCGAGGTGGTGGGGCGCGTGGGTGGCCCGAGGGAGCTCGAAGCGGGCTCCAGCACGTTCGGCCCGGTGATGCCGTGGGCGAGCCTGTCGGCCTCAGGGCCGCGTTGAATCGTCCGTGTTTCGTGGGACGGGAGTCGCGAGACCTGGATGCGCGGTGCGGTCTCCAGGACGTTGTCGCGGGCTCGCGACGGAGGATGCGTGTGCGCCCAGCCGAAGCCTTCCTCACTCGGAAGCGCGACGTCCTGGGCGTCGAGTGGGAAGGGCAGGGTGAGCGAGTCGTTCCGCGAAATGGGCAAGGTCATCCCCCGCCCATTTGCAAATCACTCGCCCGACGGAGGGACGTCCGGAGACGCCCTCGCGCACAGGCTTACGGCGCGCTCAGCGAACGGGGGAGGTCATCCCCGTGCCGGTGTGCGGGACCTGCCCGAAGGCGGGACGGCCGGAGACGTCCTCGCGCAACAGGCTCACGGCGCGCTCAGCGAGAGCACCTTCCCCGTGGGGAGAGTGCGGTGGTCCTTGATGTTGTTCCACCGCATGATGTCCTCGACGGTGACGCCGTAGCGCTGCGCCACGGACCAGAGCGTCTCGCCCTCGGCCAGCGCGTGCACCTTGCTGCCCGGCTTCCCCGCGCTCGTGGCCACCTGCTTCGCCATCACCACCGTGCCCGCGCGCTCCTGGACCTGGGACGTCCCCTCGGGCCACACGTACACCAGCGAGCCCACCTGCAACGTGGGGTTGCGCCGCCGCAGGTTGTTCCACTTCTTCAGGTCATCCACCGACACGTTGAACTTCGTGGCGATGACCCAGAGGCTGTCGCCGGACTGCACGCCGTACGTCACGCGCTTGCGTCCATTGAGCGTCTCCGTCTTCACCGGGCCGGCGGCCACGGGTCCCTTCGGCGTTCCCGCGGGCACCTCGTCCTCGGGGCGGTGCACCACCACGCCGCTGCGGCGGGCCTGCGCCACCTTGCTCGCCAGCGCGCCGCCACCCGTGGGGCCCGCCTTGCTCGCCGGTACCGGAATCACCAGGTCCGTGCCGAGCTTCAACGTCCGCGCGCTCTTGAGCCGGTTCATCTGGAGGATGGCCTCCGACGCCGTGCCGTAGCGCTCCGCGATTTGCGACAGCGTGTCGCCCCGCTTCACGGTGTGCACCCGGAACGTCAGGCGCTCGGCCGGCGAGAGCTTCTTGAAGCCCTCCGCGAACCGGGGCGACGAGCCCGGGGGAAGCCGCAGCTTGTAGGGGTTCTTCGCGCTCGCCGGAGGCGTGCACCAGCGCTTTAGCTCCGGGTTCAGGTCCTGCACGTCCTGGATGTTCACCCCCGCCGCGCGCGCCACCACGTCCAGGTCCGTCGCGTCCGTCAGCTCCACCACGTCGAACTCGAGCGGCTGCTCGTAGTCGAACTCCTGCTCGGAGAAGCCGAACGCCGACGGGTTCTTCGCCACCAGCGCGGCGGCGATGAGCTTGGGCACGTAGTGCTTCGTCTCCTTCGCCAGGCCCTTCTCCTCCGACAGCACCCAGAAGTCGCGCGTGCCGTGGCGCTCCACCATGCGCCGCACGCGGTAGGAGCCGGTGTTGTAGCCCGCCCACGCCAGGTACCAGTGGCCCAGCTCCCGGTAGAGGTCCTTGAGGTACGTCGCCGCGGCGCCGGTCGCCTTGATGGGGTCCCTGCGCTCGTCCACCCAGAAGTCCTGCTTGAGCCCGTACTGTTTGCCGGTGCTGGAGATGAACTGCCACGGACCGGACGCGTGCGCCCACGAGTACGCGTGCGCGGAGAAGCCGCTTTCAATCATCGCCAGGTACACCGTGTCCCGGGGCAGGCCGTGCTTCTCCAAAATGGGCTGCATCACCGGCAGGTAGCGCGCGGAGCGGGACATCCACTTGCGGAACCAGCGCCGTCCGGGCCCCTGGAAGAACTGGATGTACTGCGCCACCAGCGGCTGCATCTCCACCGGGATGTCGTAGCGGTCCTGAATCAGCCCCACGTCGAACGCGGCCAGGTTGGTGATGAGCGGCAGCTGCTCCGGCGTGTCGTCCTCGCGGAAGGTGGGCTCCTCCAGCGCGTCCAACATGCGCATGCGCAGCGGGTTCGCGAGCCCCAGGCGACGCAGGGACTGCATCACCTCCGCGCTCGGCCGCGCCGCCGGGTCCAGCGTCGCGCCTTCCAGCGCGCGCAACTCCTCCAGCTCTGCGGACTCGGACTCCACCATCTCACGCGTCGCCTCGGGCTCATCGTCCGGGTCCTCCGCGTCCGCGCCGTTCGCTCCCGCGCGCTTGTCGTCAGCGTCGGGCCCGTCGCCATCCGCCTTGTCGTCTTCAGCCGCCCCATTGCCCGCAGTGGCGGCCTTGGCCTCGCCCGCACCCGAGGAGGCGGGCGCCTTCACCGTGTTGCCCGGAGCCGGCGTCACGGCGGTGCTCGCACCCGAAGGCGCGACGACCTGGGCCGTGGAGCCCACGGCAGGCGAGGAGGCGGAGCCCTCGGTCTTCGCGGCACCGGTGCTCGGAGGAGGCACGGGCTCGCTCTTCGTCACGGCGCCACCCGAAGTGGGCGGCGTATCCTTCACCACCGAAGGAGCGGTGGCCATGGCCCGTGTCTCCTCCGCGGCGAGCACGCGCATGCCGGGCGGCGGCGGGGGCATGGGCGGTGGCACTCCCCCCGAGTTGGGGAGCGAGGCCAGGTTCAGCACGAGCAGGCAGAGAGGCAGCATTTGGTCGCAGGAAGAGTGCGCCCAGAAGCAGGCGAAGGCCGAAGTATTCGCGCTTTTTCTTGACAGTCAAACTACGAGTCGCGCGGTATGGCTTATCTCTGCACGCTCCGTGGGTACGAGCGGCCAGGCGCTGACACGTGATTACGGTTTGACGGGCTTCGGTGCGTCCGCTGGCTTGCCCGGCGGCTGGGCGTCCACGGGCTTTCCGTGTCCCGGCCCCAGGATTCGCGGCAGGTACGTCGCGAAGTCGAAGTGGGGCGAGTTCTCCGGGTTGTGGCACGTGACGCACACGGCTTCACCGGGCGAGGCGATGATGTTGTCCGCGGTCGGCTCGTCCGAGTGCGCGGAGCCCGGGCCGTGGCAGCTCTCACAGCCCACGTCCTCGCGCCCGGCCACCTTGTCCAGGCGGCACACGCCTCCGGGCTGTTCCCAGCCCGTGACATGGCAACCCACGCAGTTGAGGTGGTGCTGCTTGCCCACTTCTTCCAACGTCTCCCAGGCGTGGTGGTGCTTGGACTTCTCCCACACCGGGAACGATTCCTCGTGGCACGAGCGGCACGGCTCGTTGCCGACGAAGGCCGACTGGCCCTTGGCGGGCACGGGGCAGTCCTGTCCGTGCTCCTTCGCCCACGCGAGGTTCAGCTTGCCGACCTCCGCGTCGTAGCGCGCCACCAGCGCCTGCGCGTCTGGCCGCGAGGGCAGCCCCGACTCCAGCGGCACGAAGCGCACCGTGAAGCCATTCACGTCCGGCGTTGACGCGGGCGGCGCCGTCACCAGCGCCTGCCTGCGCGCCACCAGCTCGTCGCGCTTGGCCTGCTTGAGCGCCTTGAGCTTCGGGTCGATGCCCGGGAGGTTGATGTCCTTGTCCAGGAGCGCGGTGCGCTGCTCCAGCGCGGCCACCTCGCGCTCCAGGTCGGCCTGGCCCTTCTGGAGCGTGAAGCGTCCCGGCTTTGGCGCGTAGCTCAGGTCCACGCGCACCAGCGAGCGGCCCTTGCTCTGCGGCGCGACGACGGGCACCGACGCCTTCACCAGCCGATTCTGCTCTCCGCTCATCTCCGTGGCGGAGCGCGTGGCCACCAGCACGTCCACCGCGAGCCCCGGCGTCTCCGCCGCCTTCTGCGCCTCTTCCAACGGCGCGTCCAAGAGCCCGAGCACGAAGTCCGCGCCTTCCGCGCGGGCCCTGGCGCTGGCCGCTACCAACTGGGCCGGCGAGTCCGCGGCGACGACGCCCACCTTGCGCGAGCCCGCCGGCAAGAGCTTCACCGCGCCGTCAGAGACCTCGGGCAGCCCCAGCCCCTGTCGGAAGTCCGGGCCGCGCGTGTCGTCCAGGGGACCTGTGGCGCGCACCGCCAGCCCCATCAGCCGCATGGCATCCGCCAGCGCCTTCGCCTTCAGCTCCTCCTGGGGAACCTGGCCGGGCTTGAGCGTGGTCTCACCGAAGAGGCTGTTGCCGCCGTCCACGTACAGCACGGGCAGGGTGCCCTGGCGCGCCTCGCGCACCTGGAAGGCCGCTCGGGCGATGCCGCCGCGCATGTTCTCGCTGCAGCCACAGGGGCCCAGGTAGCCGCGCGTGTCCGCGGAGACGAAGAGGATGGCACCGGGGGCCGACGTCGCGCTGACACCCGCCTCGGGCTCGGGCGGGTGGGGCGGCGGCTCCTTGCGCATGCATCCACCGAGCACCAGCACCAGGCCCCAGAGGGCGGCGAGGAGGACGGGGCGCCGCATGCGGTTCACCAGAGGATGCTCTGCACCAGTTCGTCGATCTTCTCGCCCATCGCCTCCAGCCCGTTCTCCTTCGACAGGAAGCCGTCGGCGCCGACCTGCTCGGCCAGCTTGGACAGCTCCACGTCGGGGAGGCTGGAGAACAGGACGATGGGGATGTCCTGGGTGCCGTACTCGTTCTTCAGCGTGCGGCAGATGTCGGTGCCCTTGGCCTCGGGCATGTGGATGTCCGTGAGGATGAGGTCCGGCCTCCACGTCTGGAGCGTCTTCTCGAACTCCATGAGCGTGGAGGTGGCGACGACCTCGTAGCCGCGTGCTTCCAGCACGGCCTTCTCCATGGCGAGCGTGATTTCGCTGTCGTCAATCAGGAGGATTCTTCGCTTCTCGGACACGTCGACCTTCCTTGGGCTCCGTTTCTATCCTACCCCCACCCGGCGCACCAACGCCTTTCCCGCGGGGTAAGACGGGGCGGTGTCGCGGACGTCCCCCTCCCGGTCGTCCGGCCGGGGGGGCGGGCCTGACTTCTTCCGGCAAAGCCACCGAAAAGGAGTATGGAGGGCGCCATGATGCACCGAGACCGCCGAGCCTGGACGGCCCTTCTCCTGGTGGGGAGTCTCCTCTGGACGCTGCCCGTCGCGGCGCTCAATTCGGGCCTGGAGCCACCCGCGTCCCCCGTGGACCGGCAGTCCCCCCATTCCACCACCCAGGGGTTCCTGGCCGCGGCCCACCGGGGGGACTACGCCACGGCGGCGCACTACCTGGACCTGGACTTCATCCCCCGCGCCCAGCAGCCCGAGCGGGGGGCCCAGCTGGCGCGCCGGCTCAAGTTCGTCCTGGACCGCAAGCTCTCCATCGACCTGTCCCTCTTGAGCAAGGCCCCGGAAGGGGACCCGGCCGATCCCCGCTTCGACCAGCTGGGCGTCATCCCCCTGGAAGGCGCCAACGTGTCCATCCGCGTCCAGCGGGTGGCCCAGGACGGCGGCCTGGTCTGGGTGTTCAGCGAGTCCACCGTGCGGATGGTGGACCCCCTCTTCGAGACGTACGGCCCCCGCGTGGCGGAGTGGCTGCCGCCGTTCTTCTTCTCCGGCACCGTGTTCGGCCTGGAGCCCTGGCAGTGGCTGGGCCTGCTCGTGACGCTGCTGGGCTCGGTGGGACTGGCCCTGCTCCTGGAGCGGCTGACGCTGGCGTTCGGGCTGAGGCTGGCGAAGTGGACGAACGTCACGCTGGATGACCAGCTGGTGGCGGCGGGACGGGGGCCTTTGCGGCTGCCGTACTTCGCCATCCTCCTGGCGGTCGGCACGGCCCTGCTGCTGCTGCCGCGCCCGGTGCAGACGCTGCTCAACCGGTTGAGCTACTCGCTCATCATCGTCGCGCTGGCGTGGTTCATCCTGCGCTTCCTGCGGGTGTTCGCCAACTTCGTGCAGAACCGCGTGTCGGGCGACATGCGCGACGCGGGACGGGCTCGCTCGCTGCGCACCCAGTTCGCGGTGCTGCGCGCCGTCTTCGAGGCGGCGACGTACGTGGTGGCCGCCGCGCTGCTCCTGATGCAGTTCGAGGTGGTGCGCAACGTGGGCGTGTCGCTGCTCGCGTCCGCCGGTATCGCCGGCATCGTCATCGGCCTCGCGGCGCAGAAGTCCATCGCCACGCTGCTCGCCGGCATCCAGCTCTCCATCACCCAGCCGGTGCGCATTGGCGACCAGGTGGTGGTGGAGACCGAGTTCGGCACCGTGGAGGAAATCACCCTCACGTACGTGGTGCTGCGCGTCTGGGACCAGCGCCGCATGGTCATCCCGATTACCTACTTCCTGGACAAGCCCTTCCAGAACTGGAGCAAGTCCAGCACGGAGATGCTCGGCGCCGTCACCCTCCAGGTGGACTACTCCACGGACGTGGACGCGGTGCGCGGGGAGCTGCGGCGCATCGTCGAGCAGGACGCCAAACACCTGTGGGACGGCCGGCTCCAGTCCGTCGTCGTGCTGGAGGCGCAGGACCGCACGCTCACCGTCCGCGCGCTCGTCAGCGCGGCCAACCCGGACAAGCTCTTCGATTTGCGCGCCCTCGTCCGTGAGCGCCTGGTCGCCTTCCTTCGGGCCCATCCCGAGTGGCTGCCCTTCACCCGCACCGAGTCCCGGCAGGCTCCCACGGCGGCACTGCCGCCCCCGGAGGCTCGGGACCCCCAGCCGGACGCCCCCCAGGATTCCCCGCCACCGGGCCCTCGCAGCTCCTGAGAGTCCGCGAGAGACGCAGGGGGCCCTTGCCTGCCGGGAAGGTGTTTTGAATATTGGGGCCGCCGCACCGTCGTTGCAGTTGGAATTTTCGCACCTACCGCATGTGGGAGTCTTCGAGATGAAGCGTCATTCCAGGTTGTGCGGAGCCCTTCTGTCGCTGGCCGTCGCGGCGCCGTTGACCGCCGCCGCGCAGGAACGGGGCCGCACGGATGGGCCCGAGGAATCCGAGTATGGCAAGGGCGGCTATTCCGGCTCGAACAGCCAGGGTGTGTCGCTGCAGCTCGACTGGGGCGCGGCCATCAACGACAGGGAGCCTCCCGAGGACGCGCCCTCCGGTCCTCCGCTGTACGTGGGCGCCACGCTGTCCTTGTGGGGCGCTGACTGGTTCTCGCTCGACGCGAGCGCCGCGTATGTCTTCGACGGTGGCCGCTTCATCGGCATGGTGGGCCCGCGCTTCCGCACGTGGGGCTGGCCGCTGGTGTTCACCGCGGGCCTGCGGGCCGGCGCCATCGTGATTCCGGAGGCCGAGGGCCTGCGCTTCGGCATCTCCCCGCAGCTGGGCGCAGAGGTGCTGATGGGCCACCGGGACAACATCCTCCTGGGGCTCAACTACAACCCGGACATCCCCATCGGCGGTGGCGGCGTGACGCACCGGCTGGGCATGTCCATCGGTTACAGGTTCTAGGAGAGGTCGCTCGCCATGATTGCCCAAGTGCTCGCAGCTGCCCTGACGTTGGCCGCCAGTCAGGCGCCCGTCGGTTTCTCCTCGAGTGGAGGCCCGCAGGTCGCCCTGCCTTTCCCCACGGGCACCACGCAGACCTACAACATCATCCAGTGGGACCCCAACCAGCTCCCGCGAATCTATGAGCGCTCGGACCAGCTTCCCCTCACGGACGACGAGCTGACCAAGCTGTCCCAGGCCGGCTTCGAGCCCGCGCAGCTGGTGAAGATGATTGAGGAGCGCCGCTGTGCGTGTGACGCCAGCGCGGACGGCCTCATCAAGCTGAAGAAGGCGGGCGTGGACAAGGCCGTGCTCTCGGCGGTGTCGCGCCACGGAATCGCGCCCAACCGGGAGCTGGACTTGCTGGTGACGATGGACTTCACCGGTGAGAGCCGCGTCGCGCGCGAGGCGTTCCTCTATTTCTTCGTCGACGACGGGGACCTCACCCGCGTCTTCAGCGCCAACATCACGGACCTGCTGCAGCGCCGCAACCGCCACGAGACGACGGTGGACCGCAGCGACATCCTCGTCGCGCGCACGGTGCGCCGCGTGCAGTTGTCGGGGCGGGTGCCGCTGAAGACGTACGGCAAGCACAACGTGCTGGTGGTCGCCAGCGCCAGCCCCACGCTCACCCATCCCTCTCAGCTCACGCCGCAGGAGCGGGCGAAGTCGCAGAGCTACACCTTCGACTATCCCCGCGCCTCGCTCATGAGCCTGTGCCGCCTGACGGCGGGTTACCGCCGAGACGCGGTGCTCAACTACAAGTGGAACTTCGAGGGCAGCCGCTTCGAATGCGAATGGAACTAGGAGTCATACGCACCATGAAGACCCATCGCCTCATCCTGACCGCCTGCCTTGTCTCCACGCTCGTCGCGTGCAGTGGCCCGCGCGCGTACACGCGCGGCTCATACGAAGACCCGAACGAAATCGAGATGCTGTCGGATCAGTTCAACGAGAACGACCTGCAGCTCATCGCCAAGAAGATGGCGGAGTCGCTGGCCACCTCGCCGCGCTTCTCCACGCCGCGTCCCGACGGCTCGCTGCCCATCGTCCTCGTGGGCAAGCTGAAGAACAGCACATCCGAGCACATCGACATGCGCTCGCTGGGCGACAAAATCCAGACGGCGCTCGCGCAGACGGGCCGCTTCGCCATGGTGGACCAGGCCGCGCGCCAGGACATCGCGGAGGAGTACGAGTACCAACAGTCGGGCTACGTGGACCCGAATGCCGCCAAGGGCCCGGGCGCGCAGGTCTCCGTCGACTTCATGATGACGGGCGATTTGGCCTCCATCATCCAGGAGGTCGGCCGCGACAAGCTCGTGTACTACAAGATGACGGCGAAGCTGAGCAACGTGCGCACCGGCCTCATCGAGTGGACGGACGAGAAGCAGATCCGCAAGAAGTTCGAGAAGCGCGGCGTCAGCTGGTAGCACGCTGATACCAGCCGCTGGCTCCACGCGAAGGCTCGACTGCTCATGACTCCTCCTCTCCGCCATCCGGCGCGCCCTCACGTGGGGGGCGTGCTCGTGCTGGCGAGCGTGCTGCTGCTGACGGGGTGCGCCGGTGACTACGTGGCGCGCACGCGAGGCGTCCGCGCGTCGTACCAGTCGGAGGACTATCCGGGCGCGCTGGCGCAGCTCGAGGCCGTGGAGAAGGAGGGCTCGGGGAAGGACACGCTGCTCGTGCTCCTGGACAAGGGCATGCTGCTGCACTCCGCGGGCAAGTGGACCGAGAGCAACGCGGTGCTGGAGGAGGCGGAGAAGCTCAGCGCGCAGCTCGACGGAGTCTCCGTCAGCGAGGAGGCGGGGGCACTCATCACCAACGAGCGTCAGCGGGCCTACCGGGGCGAGGACTTCGAGAAGCTGATGATCTCCGTCTTCCAGGCGCTCAACTACGCGGAGCTGGGGGACGACGAGGCGGCCATGGTGGAGGTGCGTCAGGTCAACGAGCGCCTCCAGAAGATGGTCACCGAGGAGAAGAAGCCGTACCAGCAGCTCGCGATTGCGCGCTACCTGGGCGGCGTCATCCGCGAGGACCAGCGCGACTGGGACTCGGCCTATATCGACTATGCGAAGGCGTACGAGCTGGAGCCCCGGCTGGGCTCGCTGGTGGAGCCGCTCCTCCGCCTGTCGAAGTACACCGGCCGCGATGACGTCTACGCGGCGCTGAAGGAGAAGTACCCGGAGGTGGCCCACCCGCCGCTCGGCCGCGACGAGTCCCAAGTCGTTGTCGTGGTGGAAGCGGGGCTGTCACCGGAGAAGCAGCCCGCGTCGCGCGACTATGGCAGCGGCGGCGGCAACCTCATCGAGGTGCCTGTCTACCGGGACCGGGGCAGTGCGCCGATGGTGCGCGTGAAGCTGGGAGACCAGGACGAGCGCGCGGTGACGGTGACGTCCCTGGCGGACGTCGCGCGGCTCCACCTGGACACCCGCATTGGAGGGATGCTCGCCAAGCAGCTCGCGGGCGCGGCGGTGAAGGCGGGCCTGGCGGCGGGCCTGGGCGCGGCGACGAAGAGCGAGGAGCTGGGCGTCCTGGCCTTCCTCCTGCTCAACGCCGGCAATGCCCCAGACCTGCGTTCCTGGCTTTCCTTGCCCGCGGAGTTCCAGGTGGCGCGCTTCCGGGTGCCGGCGGGGAGCCACACGGTGCGTGTGGAGGCGGGGGGACGGGTGACGGAGCACACGGTCGACGTCAAACCAGGCCGGGTGGGGCTGGTGGTGGTGCGGCGCTACTGAGTCAGCGGTTTTGTATCGGCGGTTTTGTTGTAGGGTGCGCGCCCCATGTCGGTCCTGGCCACGGTGGCCCTCTACTCCCTCATCGTCGTCGTCGGCGCGCTGTTGGGCGCGATGGTGGTGTTGTGGAACCAGCGGCCCACGCAACTGGTTCGCTTCCTCGCCTTCGCCGCGGGCGTGATGCTGGGCGCGGCCTTCTTCCACATGCTGCCGGAGGCGTACGAGGGCGGAGGCTGGTGGGCCTTCGCGCTGGTGCCCGGTGGCTTCGTGTTCCTGCTGGTGCTGGAGCGCTACCTCGTCGCGCACGCGGGTGAGGACCTGCCCGGAGACCACATGTCCGGCAGCGGGCGTCCTCCCGCGCAAGCCGGGCAGGTGCTGGGGCTCACCGCGTTCCTCGGCCTGTCCACGCACACGCTGTTCGACGGCATCGCCCTGGGCTCGGCGGTGGAGGAGGGCGTGGGGTTGATGGCGTTGATCGCCATCGTCGCGCACAAGGTGCCCTCCGCGCTGTCGCTCGCCTCCATCCTGAAGACGGAGGGGCGCTCGCGAAGCTCCATCCTCCTGCTCTCCGTGCTGTACGGGCTGATGGTGCCGGCGGGCGCGCTGCTGTACTTCGCCTTCGACGCGGTGCTGCGCTTCGAGAGCCTGGCGCCCAAGGCGCTGGCCTTCTCCGCGGGCACGTTCCTGTACATCGCCGTGTCCGACTTGCTGCCGCACGTGCACAGGCACGGCAAGGACCAGCCGGGCCGCAACGTGCTGGCGCTGTTCGTGGGCCTGGCGCTGATGTTCGGGCTGGCGCGGCTCATGGGGCATCCGGCGCACTGAGCCTGTTTGCTCGGGTGTCGAGCCTCGGCCGCGAAGTCTCCTCGTCACAAACCCTTCTCCGTCACAAACGCCGGCGCGTCGCCCTCTCTCTCTGGGAGGGGGAGCACCCGCCTGGGCTGACGGACGGGCGGGCGGTGGCCCCGACGGAGGGCCCGCGCGATGAGCACACCCAGAGGCATGGTGGAGGGGTCGGGAGCAGTCTCCCCGGAGGCGGCGAACTCGCCCACGCGCGCGGGCTCGGACTTCGAGGACGCGGTGCTGCAGGGGCTCATCCACGGGGGCGCCGCAAGTCCGGTGCCGCTCCTGGGAGACCGGCTGGGCGGACTGGACGGCCGTCGGTACGAGGTCCTGGGGCTTTTGGGCGGTGGTGGCATGGGGCAGGTGTTCCGCGCGGTGGACCACGAGCTGTGGCGCACGGTGGCGCTGAAGTTCCTCGCCGCGCACCGGGGGCTCGCCACGCCTTCGCTGCTGGCCGCGCTGCGCGAAGAGGCGCAGGCGATTGCCCGGCTGGACCACGAGAACATCGTCCGCATCCATGACGTGTCCGCGTGGAACACCGGCGCGCTGGCGCGAGGCGAGGAGGTGCCGCTGAGCGTGCCCTTCCTGGTGATGGAGTTCCTGGAGGGCGAGTCGCTGCAGCGCCTGCTGCGCCGGGAGCGGCCTGACCTGCGGCGCACGTTGGACTTGATGACGGACGTGGCGGCGGGGCTCGCGCATGCGCATGAGCGGCGCCTGGTGCATCGCGACCTCAAGCCCGCCAATGTCTTCGTGCTCGCGGATGGCAGGGCGAAGCTGCTCGACTTCGGCCTCGCGCGCTCACCGGCGGGGCCCGCCCTGGCGCCCGAGGCTGCTCGCGCCGGGACGCCCGCGTACATGGCGCCGGAGCAATGGCGGGGCGAGCCTCCGGACGCGCGCGCCGATGTGTGGGCCGCGGGTTTGTTGCTCTACGAGCTGCTCACCGGAGAGCACCCGCTGCCGCGCGCGAAGGCGCCGGAGCTGCGCCTGCACATCCCCACCGGACAGCCCATGCCCTCGGTGAGCCGGCGGTGTCCCGGGTTGCCGGAGGAGCTCGTGCGCCTGGTGGCTTCGGCGCTGGCGAAGGACCCGGCGGAGCGTCCCGCGAACGGAGGCGAGCTGCTGGAGCGGCTGCGCTGCCTGCGACGACTGCTGGGGCTGGACGCCACACCGGCCTCACGTTCGAGCGTCTCCGGTCGACGGCTGGTGACGCTGGTGTCGTGTCGGCTCGCGCAGGAGCGCGGCGGCATGGAGCGCCTGGACCCGGAGGATTGCAGCGAGCTGGAGGGCGCCTTCCACCAGGGCTGCACGCGCATCATCCACGAGCACGAGGGGGCGATGACGCTCGCGGTGGGCGCGGAGGTGCTCGCGTGCTTCGGCTTCCCCGTGGCGCGCGAGGGGGACTCGGAGCGAGCGGTGCGCGCGGCGCTGAAGCTTCAAGAAGTGCTGCCTGGTGAACTTGCGGGGCTGGGGCCTCCGGGCGTGGTGGTGAAGGTGGGGCTGCACACGGACCGCGTCGCGCTGGCGGATGCGTCGCCGCTGCTGCATGGCACCGCGCCTCCCATGCAGGGTGAAGCGCCGAAGGTGGCCTCGTGGCTGGCCGCGCAGGCCGGGCCGGACGCGGTGCTGCTCACGGAGGGCACGCATGCGCTGGTGCGAGGCCGCATCCGCACGCGCTCGCTGGGCGCCTGGGCCTTCGAGGGACTGTCGGGCACGTCGTGGCTGGATGTGCACGAGGCGCTGGGAGAGCGGCCCGGAGCGAGCCGCTTCGACCGGGCGCTCGTGGTCGGCGCGCTGTCACCGCTGGTGGGGCGCGAGCGGGAGCTCCAGCGCCTCACGACGTGGCGGGCGGAGGCGCTGGGAGGGCGCGGCGTGGGTGTCCTGCTGCGAGGGGAGGCGGGCATCGGCAAGTCGCGGCTCGTCCAGGAGCTGCATGACCGCGAGGCTCCGGGCACGAGCACCTGGGCGCGGTGTCAGTGCGGTGTGCGGGGAACGGGCAGCGCCTTCCACCCGCTCATCGACTGGCTCCAGCGCTTCCTGGGCTTCACGCGCGACGATGCGCCCGAGCGCAAGCTGGAGCGACTGGTGGAGCGCCTGGGCGTGCTGGGCGTGGACGTGGAGCTCTCGTGTCCGCTCGCCTCGTTCCTGTCGCTGCCCGTGCCGGAGGGCTCGCCCTTCCTTCACCTGTCCGGTGAGCGGCAGCGGGCCGCGATGATGAAGGCCCTGGTGGAGCTGTTCCGCCACGAGGACGTGCGCCGTCCCGTGGTGCTGGTGGTGGAGGACCTGCACTGGGCGGACCCCTCCACCCTCCAGTTCCTTGGCGTATTGCTGGAGCGACTGGAGGGGACGCGCCTGTGTGTGCTGCTCACCGGGCGCCCGGGCTTCGAGCATGCGTGGGGGCCGCGCGCGGCGCTCCATTCGCTGGATGTGGAGCCCCTGCCTCCAGAGGCCACCGCGGCCCTGGTGCGCGAAGTCGCGGGCC
Organism: Myxococcus qinghaiensis; assembly: GCF_024198215.1. Classification (GTDB taxonomy): domain Bacteria; phylum Myxococcota; class Myxococcia; order Myxococcales; family Myxococcaceae; genus Myxococcus; species Myxococcus qinghaiensis. The sequence continues at coordinate 539,220 of NZ_JAKCFA010000003.1, read as the reverse complement.
AGCGAGCCCTCGCTCCGAACACGGTGGCGCGGCTGGTGTCACGGACGGACGGAGTTCCTCTCTTCGTCGAGGAGCTGACGCGCGTGGTGGTGGAGCAGGAGGCCACGCGAGGGGACTCCGGCGAGACGCTCTCCGCCGTGCCCGCGGTGTTGCACGAGCTGCTCCTCGCGCGCCTGGACCAGCTGCCGCCTCGACAGCGCTCCCAGGTGCAGCTCGCGGCCACGCTGGGGCGCGAGTTCAACTACGAGACGCTGCGCGCGGTGTCCTTCCTCCAGGAAGACGAGCTGCAGCCGGAGCTGGAGCGACTGGAGCAGGCCGGGCTGCTCTTCCGCCAGGGCCAGCCGCCATGCACCACATACGCCTTCCGCCACGCGCTCATCCAGGAGGCGGCCTACCAGTCGCTCTTGCGCAGCACCCGCCAGCGCTACCACGGCCGCGTCGTCCAGGTGCTCTCCGAGCAGTTCCCCGAGGTGGTGGAGGAGCAGCCGGAGATGGTGGCCCATCACGCCACGCTGGCGGGGCTGACGCGGCAAGCGATGGAGCTCTGGCGGAGCGCGGGTCAGCTCGCGGGCGCGAAGTCGGCCTTCCCGGAAGCCATCAGCCACTACACGCGAGCGCTGGGACAGCTCGAGCTCCTGCCGCCCTCCCGAGAGCGGGATGAGTGCGACATGGTTCTGCACGTGGAGCTGGGACAGGCGCTGGTGGCCTCGAAGGGCTTCGGCACGCGAGAGGTGGAGGACGCCTTCACGCGAGCCGCCGCGCTGTGTGACCCGTCCCAGTGCATTCCGACGTCGCTCTTCTGGGGGCTGTGGAACATCGCGCTGGTGCGCGGCGATGGCGAGGGCATGGACCATCTCGCGGAGCTCTTCCGCTGTCAGGGCGACACGCACCTGGACCTGGAGGCGCGCGTGGTGTTGCACGGCGCGCTCAACAGCCAGGCGTTCTGGCGGGCGGACTACACGTCCTGTCGGAGCCATGGCCTGGAGGTGAAGGCGCTGCTGGGGCGGGAGGGCGTGGCGGAGCAGCTCGCGCAGATTCGCGGCGGGCGCCTGGGCCATGCCTCCGAGCAGTGCCTGCACGCGCTGATGTACCTGGCGGTGAGCGAGCTGGTGCTGGGCCACACCGACACCGCGCTCGCGACGCAGGCCCAGGCCTTCGCGCTCGCGGATTCCATGAACCATCCCTACGCCGTCGCCACGGTGTCCGTCTTCGGCGCGATGCTGGCGCTGGAGCGTGGAGACCCGGCGACGTTGCTGGAGGTGTCGGGGCGGGCCGTGGGCCTCTGTGTCGAGTACGGCTTTCCGTTGCCCCTGGTGGGGAGCATCTGCATGCACGGCCTCTCGCTGGCCTTCCTGGGCGACGTGGAGGGCGGCGTGGCGCGCATCCACGAGGGAATCGCGCTGATGACGGGGCTGGGGGCGACGCTGCTTCAGGGCGGGTGCCTGACGACGCTCGCTCGCGCGTACCTCGCGGGAGGGCGAATCGACGAGGGACTGGCCGCGGTGCGCGAGGCTCGGGTCCACGTGGAGGGGCGTGTGGCGCGTCACCACCTGGCGACGTTGCTGCGCGTGCAGGGACAGCTCCTGCTGCTACGAGGGGACGTGGGCGAGGCTCGCGAGTGCTTCCGACGCTCGCTCGCGGTGGCGCGTGACACCGGCGCTCGATTGCACGAGCTGGGGGCGGCCGTGGAGCTGGCGAGACTGGCGCGTCACACCGGCGAGGCGGCGGAGGCACGGGTGCTGCTGGAGTCGCTGAAGGAAGTCTTCTCTGGCAGCCAGGTGCTCGCGGATGCCTGGGCCGCGCGGGCGCTGCTGGCGGAGTGGGACTGACGCCTCACGCCGCGGAGGACAGCTCGGCGGACGGCGGGTCGCCGTGGGCGAGGCCCTGGGCGACACACCGCAGGAGCTCCGACAGCTCTCCGGACTTGCGCAGGAAGACCTCACCGGGCGCGCTGGGACGGCACTCCATGCTGCTGTGGACGATGCGCGGAATGCGGCACAGCCGCTCATCCGCGCGCAGCCGTCGGCACAGCTCCAGACCGCTCATCCCCGGCATCATCACGTCGGTGAGGATGAGGTCCGGCTTCAGCGACAGCGCGAGCGACAGGGCCATCTCGCCATCCGGCGCGGAGGCGACGTCGCAGCCCAGTTGTTCGAGAGCCTCGGTGTAGATTTCGAGGAGGGTCGAATCATCGTCGACGAGAAGGATGAGAGGCATGCGGGTGTCTCTGGGTGAGGCGGCCGTGCCGCTGTCCAATGAGATGGGGACGGGTCGGCATGGATGTGAATTCACTCGGACGCCGCGGCCGTCACGATGACGGTGGGCGCCATTCCATCCACCAGGAGGTGCGAGGAATGTCGCCAAAGGAGAGAGAAGCGTTGGAGCGGAGGATTCGCGAGCACTGCGGCCTGGGAGACACCGCGAGCGCGGTGGAGGTCGCCGTGGAGGGCTATGGCCCGGAGCTGCGCAGACTGCTGGTGACGCTGTTGAGGGAGCCGGAGCAGGCGCGAGAGGCCTTCAGCATCTTCTGCGAGAGCCTGGTGAGGGACTTGCCAGGCTTTCGGTGGGAGAGCTCGTTCAGGACGTGGGCGTATCGCGTGGCGCGCAATGTCGCGTACCGGATGTCCACCGCCTCCTCGCCACGCAGGGATAGGGGGGCGAGCCAGGAGCTGGTCGACCTCATGCACGTCGAGCGGTCAGGCACGGCGCCCTGGCTCCAGACGCCCGTGAAGGACCGCTTCCGCACCCTGCGCGCGAAGCTGGAGCCGGGTGAGCGCAACCTCCTGGTGCTGCGGGTGGACCGGCGGATGTCCTGGCTGGATGTCGCGCGTGAGCTGGATGGGACGCAGTCCTCCGAGGGGCTCCACAAGAAAGCGGCCGTCCTGCGGCAGCAGTTCAAGAGCCTGAAAGACAGGCTTCGCGAGCTCGCGCGAGATGAGCGTCTGATTTCCAGCGCCTCGGGGTAGGTGGGGACGCCGGCCCCCGCCCGCCTGTCCGCCGATGTGCTGCGCGAACCGGGGCGCGGGCGCACCCTGCAGAGGACTCGGCCCGAGCGGCGCATGGTGCGCGCGAGGCTCGTGGCTTGGGTGGAGGCAGTCTCATCATGCTCACCGTGGGCGACCTGATGACCCGTGATGTCGTCACGCTGGAGGAGACCGACAGCCTGAACCGCGTGGATGACCTGCTGACGCTCAATCACATCCGGCACCTGCCGGTGGTGCGCGAGGGCCGGTTGGTGGGGCTGGTGAGTCACCGCGACTTGCTTCGCGCGATGGCGCGCCAGTTCGCGACGCGGAACCTGGACCCCATCCCCGTCGCACGCATCATGTCGAGGGATGTGGAGATAGTGCGGCCGGACCTGCCGGTGCGCGACGCCATCTACAATCTGCTGGACCACCGCTTCGGCTGTCTGCCCGTGGTGGACCGGGACCGACGCCTGGTGGGAATCATCACCGAGGCCGACTTCATGCGCATGGCGGCGCGGCTGCTCGACTCCGCCGCGGCTCGCGCGGACGAATCGGCGGGAGCCGCTGCTCCTTGAGGGAGTGGGTGTGCTCATGCACGAGGGACACTCCGGCTCCGGTACCGAAGCCCCCTCCGCGTCGGCGGACGGCCCGTCGCGACGTCACAGCGTGTGGGGCTGGCTTCCAGGCGTGGTGTTGCTGGTGGCGCTCATCGTGTTCGTGGTGCTTCGCTTCGGGGAGGAGCGCCAGTTCGCCCTGATGTTGAAGCACGCCCGGCCGGAGTGGTTGCTGGCCGGCGCGGTGCTCCAGGTGTTCTCGTACCTCACGATGGCGGGCTGCTGGCTGGTGACGCTGCGCGCGGCGGGGGTGAAGGCCCCGTGGATGCGCACCGCGAGCCTGGCGCTGATGAAGCTCTCCTTCGACCAGCTCGTGCCCACGGCGGGCATCGGTGGCTCGGTGGTGGTGATGAAGGGGCTTCAGAAGGAGGGAGCCCCTCCCAGGGTGGCGACGGCGGCGCTGCTGGTGGACATGGTGTCCTTCTACGCGGCGCATGCCGTGGCCGTGGTCATCGCCATCCTCACCCTCTGGTTTCGTGCCCAACTGCATGCGGCCATCCTGGGCCTGGCCACGGCCTTCGCGGCGCTCGCGTGCGCGGTGCCGTTTGGAATCCTCTGGCTGACGCGGCATGGAGGCTGGCAGCCGCCGCGCTGGGCGCGTCGCATCCCCGGGCTCACGGGGCTGCTGGAGTCCATCTCCCAGGTGCCTCCCGAGCTGGTGCGGGACAAGTGGCTGCTGCTGCGCGCGGGCGCGTTGCAGTTCGCGACCTTCCTGCTGGATGCGCTCACGCTCTCGTGCATGTTCTTCGCGGCGGGGCACGCGGTGGACTTCCCGGATGTGTTCGCCGCGTTCATGCTTGCGACGCTGGTGATGACCTTGAGCATCATCCCGGGCGGCGTGGGGACGTTCGAGGCCACCGCGGTGGGGACGCTGAGTTCGCTGGGCGTGCCCGTGGAGGTGGGGCTCACGGCGGTGATGTTGCTGCGGGGCTTCACCCTGTGGCTGCCGCTGCCGCTGGGCGTGGTGTTGTTGAGACGGATGCTCGGGGTGCGGCTGCGTGACGCGATGTCGAGCCCCCGGTCCGAGTCAGCGGGCTCGCCAGCGGTGTCACCGGAACAGCGGACCGCGTGAGGGGATGACACGCTTTGACTTGGCTTTCGACGCGAGGGCCCTGAGGATGCGCGCGCCCGAGCGGGCACCCATCCATGGAAAAACGCACTGACTGGTACGAGCACCCGGAGTACTACGAGGCCATCTTCGGCACCGACACCGTGCGGGAGGCGGACTTCCTCCAGGCGCTCAGCGCGCGGCATGGCACGGGAGGCTCGCAGTGGTTGGAGCCTGCGTGTGGCGCGGGGCGCTTGGTGGCCGAGGCCGCCAGTCGCGGCATGAAGGTCGCGGGCTACGACATCTCCGAGGCGATGCTCGCGCATGCGCGCAAGCGGCTGACTCCGGCGGAGCGCCGACGGGTGAAGCTGGCCCCGTCGCGAATGGAGGAGTTCTTCGAGCCCGCGCTGGAGGGGAAGGTGGATGTCGCGCACAACCTGGTCTCCACCTTCCGGTACCTGGACAGCGAGGCGGCGGCGCTGGCGCACTTGAAGGGGACTCGGCGGCTGCTCAAGCCGAACGGTATCTATGTGCTGGGGTTCCACCTCACCGACTACTCGCGGAGCGTGCCCGAGCACGAGCGGTGGCTGGGGCGCGTGGGCAAGGACAAGGTCGTCTGCAACACGCACGAGGGCTTGCCGGACCGTGGCGCGCGCCGCTCGCCCATGCGCAACCGACTGCGAATCACGGGGCCTGGGAAGGACTGGCTCATCGAGACGACGTGGTTCTTCCGCACGTACGACGCGGCGCAGGCGGCCAGACTGTTCCGCAACGCGGGGCTGCGCGTGGTGGCCGCGTATGACTTCGACTACGACGTGAACTCACCCGTGGCACGCGGCAGTCGTCGGTTGGACCGGGTGTTCGTCCTGCAGCCGGAGCCGGGCGCGGTGGAGCAGGGGACTCCCACGAAGACGTCGGTACCGAAGGTCGTAGCGGCGAAGAAGCAGGCTGCGACGGAGAAGGCGACTTCGGTGCGGAAGGCCTCGGCGAAAAAGGCTGTGACGGAGAAGGCGACTTCGGTGCGGAAGGCCTCGGCGAAGAAGGCCGCGACAGAGAAGGTGACTTCGGTGCGGAAGGCCTCGGCGAAAAAGGCTGTGACGGAGAAGGCGACTTCGGTGCGGAAGGCCTCGGCGAAAAAGGCTGTGACGGAGAAGGCGACTTCGGTGCGGAGGGCCTCGGCGAAGAAGGCGAAGCTGGAGGCGGCACCGAAGAAGAAGCCGGCTCGGCAAAGAAGCTGACTCCTGCACGGGGCGGCCTGGTGAGGCCGCCTGCGTCGGAGTGAATGGCCCAGCACATGAGCTGGGCCGGGAGTCAGGCTGCCTCGCCAGCCTTCGCGAGCACGTAGCAGAGCTCGCGCAGCGCGGCCCGTCGCATGGAGTCCACGTCCGGGAAGCCTTCATCGCGCGCGGCCTGATGGAGTGGGCTCGGCACCATCCGCCCCTGGTGCTCCTCGAAGTACCAGGCCCACAGGGCGCCCTCGGTGATGCCCGCGTCCTCCAGGCGTGGCGCGGAGAGCCCCGCTTCCGCGAGGACCTGCTCCTTGTCTTGCGCCCGTTGAACCAGTGCGCCGTACTCGCCCGTCAAGCGCAGGTGGTCCGCCAGGTGGCGCAGCACGTCCGGCTCGAAGAGGGCCTCCACCCAGCGCACGTGCGACTCATCGCGCAGCAGGCGAGGGACGTCGTCGACGTACTGCTCCGACTTCCACCGCTCGAACGTTTCAGGGGTGAGCTGTCGCTCGTGCAGCAACGCCGCTTCTGTCGCGCGCAGATCTTCCGCCCCTGGCTCTCGCCCCAGCCGCCGCGCTTCCTCCACGGCGAGCGCGCGCGCCATGCTTGAGCGTCGTGCCTCCTTCAATCCGCCGCGCAGCCGCAGTTCATCGAGCAGCGCCTCGGAGGCCACGCCCTCCAGGGAACCCGCCGCGTAGCGCAACGGCTGTCTGCCCGCGCGCCTCCGTGCCTCCTCCCACGCGTCCGTGTGCTGGAAGGGGAAGCGCGTCTCCTTGGGTCCGAGTCCCGCCTCCATCCGCGCCCGAATCGTGCGCAGCAACGCCACCGCATCCGCGCGCTTCGCGTCCACGCGTCCCTCGGGCAGCCACGCCTTGAGCGCCTCCAGCTCCGCGCCAGGAAGTCCCTCGTGCGTGGCCCGGCTCAACACCGTGGGCCACACGCGCTCCACGTAGAAGAGGGACTTGGCCAGTCGCTCCAGCGCCGCGCGCGTGTCCTCACTCACCACCTGGGCGCTCTTCGCCGCCGCCAGCGTGGCGCGGACATTCACCATCGCCTCGGACAGCGGCCTGAAGTGGTCCTCGGCGCTGGCGTGCGCCACTGCCACCTCGTCATCGTCCTCCAGCACGCCGCGCTGGAAGTCCTCGAAGATGGCGCCGACGCCCTCCATGCCGAACGACACCAGCTCCGCGGCCCGCAGCGCGCCCATGCTCGCGGCGCCGAAGACATGGATGCCCTCCGACAAGGCCCAGAGGATCTCCTTGTGCCACACCGCGGGCACGTGCTCGAAGAAGCCGTCGATGATGCCGATGGCCGCCGGCTTCTCCAGCGTGGCCCGGTAGACATCTCCCTGCTGCACGGGCGGCAGGTACACCACATCCAGCTCCGCGCGGGCCTCTTCGGCTCGCAGCGTGGGACCCGTGAAGATGAACACCTTCATGTCCCGTCCCCTCGCATCACTCGCTGGGCGCGCGCGCCCGGGACGTAGCCCGGTGCCTCATGCGTGGGCTCCAGGCCCGGCACCACCACTCGCACCACGGGCAGCCCCAGCTCCGGCTTCGTCAGGTCCACCGCGACCACTTGAGTCACTCCCACCGCGAGCAGCTTCGCCAGCACCCACGCGAGGTCCTCTTCCAGCGTCTCCGCATCCTGATGAGGCGCGTCCTGGAAGCGACGCACCGGCGTCTCCTCTCGCAGCCGGGTCCGGAGCCGCTCCGCCGCGACGCCTTCCCGCGCGTCCTCGTACGCCTTGCGGTGCAAGTCATCCCGAGCCCCGCTGATGCGCGTGAGCCGACTCTGCGCCGCCTCCGTCAGCGCGCGCAGCAGCGCCACGCCGCGCGAAGGATGACAGCCCATGCCGCCCGCCACCGCGACGGGGCGCAAGGGCTCCGGCTCACGGTCGACGATGTAGCAGGTGAAGGCGGCCACTCCCACATCGCTGGTCGTCTCCCAGACCCCCACGGCTACACCGGCGCGCTCATAGGTCTCCAGCACCTCGCGGCACGCGGCGTCATCCACGGTGCCCAGGTCCAGCCGCGTGACGGCCTGACGCCGCTCACCTCGGGCGGACCAGAGCGCGGTGGCGTCACGCTCCACCACCTCGCACAGCCCATGGAGCGTCGCTTCGAGGAGGTGATTCCCCGAAGCCAGTCCATTGCTGCTCATGAGGAACGCGCCACTGCCGGTGGGAAGCGGCAGCGTGAAGTCGGTGTGCACCATGTCGAACGGCACCCACAAGGGGCCGTTGCCCAGCAGGTCCACGCCCTCCACCCAGAGCATGCGCCAGTTGGGATGGAACAGGCTCACCGACAGGCGCGGCAGCCCCGTCACGTCGACCACGGGCGAGCGGAAGCGCAGCTCGTTGTACGTGGCCAGCTTCAGCGGCAGCGAGATGTGCTCGGCGTGGTAGCCCTCCACGGACTCCATCACCCCGGACGCCTTCGCCGCCGCGAGCGTGAGGCCCTTGCCCTGCGACACGGCCAGCGAGCGCGCATTGGGCCGCGTCACCATGACGACGGGGATTCCAATCGTGTCCAACCCCGTGACGTTGGCGATGCGGGTGATGCCCATGACGGGCAGGAGCCGCTGCACACGCTCCAGGGTCTGCTCGGGCGACATCACCCGATGTGTTCCATGCCGGAACGGCTTGGGCGTCCCGGAGGAGGCAGAGGGGGTGGTGGAGTCGAGGGCGGCGGTGCGCATCAAGGTTGGCTGTCGGTGTTGGTGGAGGGACGTGTGGCGGGGTCCTGCTCCATCGGCCTGAGCAGCGCGCCCGGCTTGTAGCTGAGGAGGATGCTGTTGAGGTTGAGCAGGAAGCAGGTGATGGGCTCGGCCCTGGCGCCTCCTGGGCCCTCGTGGAAGCGGCCCTCCTGTGACACGGAGGGGTCCGCCTTCTCGGGGATGTTGGCCACGACGGCTTCGTTGTCGAGCAGCGGCTTGACGGAACAGCTCAGGCTTGGGCTGTCGATGGGAATCTTCTCCGCGTGCTGCCACTGCTCCGGCTTCACCCAGTAGAGGTTCCCATCGGGTGCGTAGATGAGGAGGTCCGCCTGGTCCACGGTGCAGTCCGCGCAAGCCTTGATGTCCGGGAACGTGCCGTCCTTGGACCTTGGCGTGGCGACGACGGACGAGGGCTTCGTGTTGGCCGTGACGCCGGAGACCTCCACGAGAGACGGGTCGGGCTGGTAGATGGCGATGGAGCTATCTCCGGAGTCGACCACGAAAGCCATCCGGTCCGTGACGTTCTCCAGGATTTTGGGGTTGTCCGTGGGAACGCCCCACACCGTGAGCTTCGTGGTGAAGCCCTCCAGGATGGTCACGCGGTCGGGCTTGAAGAAGAAATACGAGTACTTGCCTGCCATGCGCACCTCGGGAATGGGCCACGGGCCTTGAGCCCGTGACGAGAGAAGGAGCACGTCGGTCAATCCGTCACAGATAGCAGAGTCGCAGCGCTGACTCACACGCCTGTCGCAACATCGCCAGCGCGTCCTCCAGGCGCCGCTCGTCCTGGTGCTCCAGTGCCTTCGACAGCGGCTGGGAGAGCGCGTCGGGAAGCCGCTGCTGGTGGCTGGCGAGCAGCGCCCGGGCGTGCTCCAGGGCCTCGGGCAGTCGGCCCGCCTCCAGCTCCACGGAGAGCAGGGTCCAGCGCGCCAGCCACTGGAAGGGATACACGAGCGACAGGGGCTGCCACAGGCGCAGCGCCTCCGTGGCGGCTTCCCGCGCCAGCGCGGTGTCTCCGGCTCGCGAGGCCACCCAGGCCCGCTGGGCATGCGCCGCGCCCAGGTAGTCGGCCATGCCGGAGCGGGTGGCCAGCTCCAGGGTTCGCGTCGTCGTCTCGCTCGCGGCGGCCACCTGGCCTCGCAGCCGCAGGATGACGGTGAGGTAGCTGAGGCACCGCGTCTGCAACGTCACGTCTCCCAGGCGCTCGGCGCCCTTGAGCGCCTCTTCCATCCAGGACTGCGCCTCATCCAGGGCGCCATGGAAGAGCAACACCATGGCGACCACGCACCGGGCTCCCGCGTGCTCAGCGTCCCCCTCTGCCTCCAACGCGGCTTCCGCGTAGGCCCGGGCGTGGGCCACGGTCTCCGTCGATGCCTGGTAGCGTTCGCTGCGCAGTTGCATCTGTACCAGCGAGTTGAAGAAGCGCGCGCGCTGCAGGGGCGTGCCATGGGCCCGCATCACCGGGCGCACGCCCTCGACAAGGGCCCGCATCTCGTCGAGCTGGGCCAGCCAGTAGTGCACCGTGATTCGCTCGCCCTGCAGTTGCACCCACTCATGCCACCACGCGGCCTCACGCTGGCCGGGGGCGGAGGAGACGCTGTCGGGCATCGGGCCCAGCTCGACTTGAGCCCGGGCGTAGACGCGCAGCGCTTCCTCGTTCTGATGGTGCGTCTGCAAGGACTTGCCCACCTTCCGCAGCACGTTGGCGCGATGGACACGCTGGCTTTGCTCAATCCGTGCCAGGGCCTCCAGGAACGCCTGCCGTGCTTCGTCCTGTCGCCCGGTGAGCGCGAGCACCTCGCCCAATCCCTCCCAGACTGTGTCCAGCGCCAGCGTGCTCGCGTCCACGTCGGACGCGTCCGCGTTCCTGGCGGACGCCGCGGCCTCGCGGATGGCGGCCTCGTAGAAGGTGATTGCATCGCCGTTGGCGTACGCCGCGCGCGCCGAGTCACCCGCGCGCGAGAACCACACACTGGCTCGGCCCGGCACGCCCGCGCGAGACCAGTGGTGGGCGAGCCCCGCCGCATGAGGCGTCAGTCCCGTCGACGTGCCTGTCTGGCGCAGCTCCAACCCCTGGGCGCAGCGCAGATGCAGCACGCGGCGAGGCTCGGGGTCGATGCGCGCGTAGGCGACCTCGCGCAGCTTGTCGTGGACGAAGCGCAGTCGCCCGCCACCGGACTCCTCCAGCACCTGCCGACGGCGCAGCTCCTCCACCGCCTCCAGGCCCGCGCTCTCCGGCAGCGCGGCGGTGGCGAGCAGCAGCTCACCGTCCAGCTCGCGTCCCAGCACCGACGCCACCTCCGCCAGCACGCGGCCATCCGGGCCCAAATCGGACAGGCGTCGTTCGATGAGCTCGGCGATGCTGCCCGGCAGGGGCAGGGGACGGCTGCCCGCGCTGCCTCCGGCCTCGAAGAGCCACTCCCCAGAGGGCGCGCGAAAGAGCAGGCCGGCGTCGATGGCGGCGCGCAGGTACTCGGCGATGAAGAAGGGATTGCCGCTCGTCTCGCGCACCAGCGCGTCGACGAAGGGGCCGGGCACCTCGCGCAGCGCCAGCATGCCGCGCACCATCTTCCCCGCGCTGGTGGCATCCAGCCGGCCCACCTCCACGCTCACCGCGTCCGGCGCGCCCACCACCGCGCGCAGGGCCGCTCCCATCTCGTCCATCCGATACGTGCCGACGAGCAGCACGGGACGCGACGCCAGGTGTCGCGCGTCCAGCTCCAGCAGGAAGCTCAGCGTCAGCTCATCCGCCCACTGGAGGTCATCGAGCACCAGCAGCAACGGCTGCGCCTCCGCGAAGGCCCGCAGCGTCTCGCGCAGCGCCGCCAGCACGCGCGCGCGCGCCTCCGGAGCGGGCAGGGGCGCGGGCTCGGGTTGCTCGCGCTGGCCGGGGAGTTGAATCAGGGACGGCTCATACGCGGCGAGCACGCGGCCGCGCGGACCCAGCAGTCGCTCCGCTTCGGCGGCGCCTCGCTCGTTGCACCGGTCCGCCACCGCCAGCAGCAGCGGGCGCAGCGGATGGAGGGGCGAGGCATGCAGGTCCGCGCCGCCCATGGCCACCGGGACGCACTCGCCCGCCACCACCGTCATGCGCCGCCAGCCGGCCTCCGATGCCAGCTCCAGCGCCAGCCGCGTCTTGCCCGAGCCACTCTCTCCGCCGAGGAAGACGCGGCCTCCCTGGCCTCGCGCCGCCGCGTCCAGCGCCGCCGTCAGTCGCCCCAGCTCGCCTCCGCGCCCGGCCAGGTCCGGACGGTAGAGGTAGGCCGGCGTCCGGGGCATGGTGGTGGCGCCCTCGTCGCCTTCCTCCGCGCCCAGCGCCTCCAGCGCGGACGACACGTCCTCCGCGTAGCCCGGCCTGTCTTGGGGGCGCTTGGCGAGCAGCCGCAGCACCAGCACGTCCAGCTCCGCGGGCACCCCCTCCACTCGCAGCGATGGGGGGACCGGGGCCAGGTGCAGGTGCTGGTGGGGCAGCGGCCCCTCCCGGCCGGGGATGAAGGGTGGCCGGCCGGTGAGCTGCTCATAGAGGATGCAGCCCAGGGCGTAGAGGTCGGCGCGGGCATCCACGTAGTCGCCCCGGAGCTGCTCGGGCGCCATGTACGTGTCGCTCCCCACCACGGCGCCACTGACCTCCAGCGTCTCCCTTCCCCGCGAACCGCCGAACCGCGCGGCGATGCCGAAGTCCACCAGCACCGGCGTCCCATCAGGACGCAGGAAGACGTTCTCCGGCTTCAGATCTCGATGCACCAGGCCGTTGGCGTGGAGGAAGGACAGGGCCGAGCACAACCTCCGCGCCAGGGTGAGCGTTGCGTTCAACCGGGACGCAGCCAGTGGGCCGGGCGGGGGGGTGGAAGTGGCCCCCCGGAGCGTCTGTCCCCGGAGCAATTCCATGGCATACCAGGGCAGTCCCCCCGCCACGCCCTCCGCGACGATGCGTACGACTCCAGGGTGCCTGAGGCGTCGCAACGCATGGATTTCCCGACGGATGCTGGCCAGCGGCACCTCGGTGGCCGCACGCACCGTCTTGACGGCCACCGCCTCTCCGGACTCCGGATTCCACCCCCGGTAGACGACTCCCATGCCTCCCTGGCCGAGCACCTCGAGCAGCTCGTAGGGACCGATTTTCGCTCCCACGCCAGGCACCTCTGGGAGTCTCGCTGGCGCCGTCATAGAGGGGTTGAGCATAGCGACACCCCCTGGCACGTCCCATCTGCGTCGCGTCTGGACGCAGCTGCGTTCCACTTGGACGCGCTTTCGGGCCTCCAGCGCCCCCCTTCCACGTCAACCCCCTGAAAAGACATGGAACAGGGTGTTGGCATGAGTCACGCATGGTGCATTCGCGTGGCGCCGCGAGCAACCGGGCGCCCAGCCGTCAGCGAGTTCGGGAACGCGGAAGGAGGGGCCGCTCCTTCCGCGTTCTTCATCTCCGCTACACTGCCTCCTTCCGAAGCGGCCCTTGGCGGGTACTCTCGGATGGCACCGGACGGAGGCGAGTGGATGCACGAGGAGATGCCGCAGCTCATGAGCGCGCTGCGGGGGGCGAAGGATTTCGAGACGGCCGCGGCCACCACCCTGAAGCGCATGTTGGCCGTTGCCCAGGACGCTGTTGCGTCCAGTCGGTACGCAGCCCGCGCCCGAGTGCTCCGAGGAATCGTCCATTTGCGCCCCGGTGAGGCCTATCGTCGCCTCGCCGCGCTGGATGTGGGAGCCACTGAGATTACGGATGCGAGTGTGGGGACCCCGTTCTTCACCTCGGCCACGGCGTGGCGCGCTGTCGTCGAGCACCGCTGCGCGGTGTCCATCGACGTCAACGTGGGCACGGTGCAGCCGCACGCACCGGACGCGCCCGTGACGGGTGACCCGGGACTGGCGGGCTTCCACAGCAACGAGAGCCGCCAGCGCTTCCTGGGGCGCCATGCGACGCACGTCTGTGTGCTGCCGCTGCGCACGCCGGGCGGCAGCATCGAGGGGATGATCTCCCTGGAGGCCGACTGTCTGGCCGCGATGGGCCAGGAGTTCGTCTGGCGCGACGTCGGCGAGCAGCTCCAGTTGCTCGCGGACGTGGCCTCGCCGTACCTCGCGGGCCTGCCGCAGCGGCCCGTGGCCACGCCGGAGGTCGACGAGTATCTGCCCGTGGTGGGCCGCTCCATGGCGGAGCTGTTGCCCATCCTGCGCGTCTTCGCGTTGCAGGATGAGACCATCCTCATCAGCGGCGCGACGGGCGCGGGCAAGTCGCGGCTGGCGCGCTGGTGCCACGAGCGCTCCAACCGCCGCGCCAAGCCCTTCGAGACGTTGGACCTGGTGACGGTGCCCGAGGACCTCCAGATGGCGGAGCTCTTCGGCTGGAAGAAGGGCGCCTTCACCGGCGCGGTGAGGGACGCCCCCGGCAGCGTGGCGCGCGCGGATGGCGGCACGCTGTTCATCGACGAAATCGACAAGCTGTCGCTGAAGGCGCAAGCGGGCCTGCTGCACCTCTTGGAGTCGCGCAGCTACCGGCCGCTGGGCGAGGGCACCGGTGAGCGACAGGCGGACGTGCGCTTCATCATCGGCACCAACGCGGACCTGCACGCCGAGGTGCGCGCGGGCCGCTTCCGCGAGGACCTCTACTACCGCGTCAACGTGTTGCCGGTGCGCATGCCGGCCCTGCAGGAGCGCCAGGACGAGATTCCGCTCTGGGCCCAGTACATGGTGAACCGCCGCCACCGCGAGCGCTCACCCGAGGGCAACGCGCGGGTGACGCAGGACGCGGAGCGGCTGCTCGTGGGCAGCTCGTGGCCGGGCAACCTGCGGCAGCTCGACAACATCGTCCGCCGCGCCTACACGCTGGCCATGGTGGAGCACGCCGTCTCCGGTGGAGAGCTGGTGCTCCACGAGAAGCACGTCGCGCGGGCGCTCGACTACGAGCAGGCACCGGGGAGCAAGCCGTTGCCGGAGGCGCTGCGGGCCGCCGCGCAGGCGTTCGTCGCGGAGGCACGTCGTCGCAACGCGCCGTTGGACCTGGACCTCGCGGACGCGTTCCGCGGCCTGGTGCTGGGCATGGCCATCCGTCAGGTGGGCCGTGACGACGGCTTCAAGCTGCTCGGCCGCGAGAGCCTGGTGAAGAACCGCAACCACCACAAGGCGCTCAAGCGCGAGCTGGAGAAGGTGGAGGCGCTCTACAAGGCGCTCGGTGAGGAAAGCTCGCCCTTCGCGGACCTGCTCTCCGAGGACGAGGCGGCCTGAGTCCGGCCAGTGGCCCGCGGTACAATCCTCGTCGAGAGGAGCCGTTGCTAGCTTCCGGGTTCACGATGCCCGGGGGTGAACCGTGAAGCTCCTCTCGAACAGCGCCATCGTCACCGGTGGCGCGCAGGGAATCGGTCTGGGTGTCGCCTCGCGCCTCATGCGCGAGGGCACCAGCGTGCTGGTTTTCGGACGAACGGAGACGAAGGTGGCGGATGCCGCCGAGCGTCTCAATCGCGAGGCGGAGGGGCGTGCTCGCGCCGTGCCCTTCGCCGGCGACGTGTGTCGGGCGGAGGACGTCGCGCGCGCCCACGCGTTCGCCACTTCGCAACTGGGGCTGCCCGGCATCCTGGTGAACAACGCGGGCTCGCTCTCCCTGACGCTGCTCGTGGACCTGCCCGAGGAGGAGCTGGACCGCGTGCTCGCGGTGAACCTCAAGGGCCCCTTCCTGATGATGAAGACGTTCGCCCGCGCGCTCATCGCCGAGAAGCGGCCTGGCGCGGTGGTGAACATCTCCTCCGTCTGCCAGGAGGTGGTGACGGAGGGGTTCGCCCACTACTCCGCCTCCAAGGCCGCACTGGCTCAGTTGTCGCGGTCAGCCGCCGTGGAGCTGGGGCGCCATGGCATCCGCGTCAACGTCGTCGCGCCGGGCGCCACCCTCACGCCCGTGGCCGCCGCCTTCATCGAGGAGCCGTCGGTGCGCCGCGAGCTGCTCGCTCGCACCCCCCTGGGCCGCGCCCATGGGATGCCCGAGGACGTGGCCCGCGCCGTCGCCTTCCTGTGCTCCGAGGAGTCCTCCTGGGTGACGGGAGAGAGCCTCTTCGTGGACGGAGGCAGCCACTTGCGGGGCCTGCACAGCTACTGGGACACGCTGAATCCGCCCCGGTAGCCGCCGCTCGGAGCAGGCGCGATGCCCGTCGCGCCCCGCGCCAGCTCGTCACACACGAGCGCCTGGAGCCGGAAGGCCATGCGCGCCTCCTGGATGATTTCGCGCGCCTCGTCCTCCTCCAGCTCCAGCCCGTCGATGCGGGAGTGGAGCCGCACGCGAAACTCCGTCAGCTCCCCGGGCGTGGCCGCGCCGTGGAACAGGGTGCCGCGCGAGTCCTCCAGCTCGAAGGCCCGGGCGATGACGCGCGCGCGCTCCGGCGCCGCGAAGAAGTCCAGCACGCACCGCGCATAGACATGGGCCACGAGCAGGTGCGGCGCGTCCTCCGCCACCTCGCGCAGCCGCTCCGCGTGAAGGCGCGTCTCCACGCACGCGAAGGTCTCCGTGCGCGTCTCGCCGCAGAAGTAGGCCAGGTCCGCCTCCAGCGCGGTGGCCCGGCGCAGCTCCGGCATCAGCAACACGGGCGTCAGCGCGGTGCGCGCCACGCGCGGCAGCACGCTCTCGTACGTCGAGTAGAGCAGGTGGAGCTGGCGCAGGTAGCTGACGTAGTGCTGGGCCTGGACGAACTGGCCGTAGATGCCGTCCCAGGTGTCCACGAAGAGGGCCTGCGTGAAGACGGAGCGCTCGGCCTGCTCGTGGGCCCGCGCCGTGCCTTCCGCGAGCAACACGGACAGGGGCGCCGCCGTCACGCGGGGCGCATCCGGGGCGAGCGCCTCCGCCTCGCTCTCGTTCAAGCGCCGCACGCGCGCGGACTGCTCCGTCCGAGACACCCGCAGGGTGCCGGTGGCGCTCACTGCTTCCACCCGCCGAGCAGTGACGGCGCGGACTCGGAGTCGGACTCCTCGGCGTGCCTGCGCTCGGGCTCATCCAGGTTCTGTAGCGCCTCCGCCATCGTCAGGCCAATGGCGCGCAGCACTTCCTCCTCCACCCGAATCGTCACCGGCCCCAGGGCCAGATGGATGTGACCACAGGTGCAGCGCGTCACCTCGGCGCATGGCCCCCGCGCGAGCACCCTCTTGCCGCATCCCTGACCGAGCATCCCGTGTCTCCTTGATTTTGATTTTGATTATCGAAATCAACAAGATGATGCGCGAAACCCGGACGGGAGTCAATCCCGGGAGGTTCCGGTGGGGTTACGGCGTGTCGGTGGGAGACGGTGGCGTGTCGTTGGCGGGCGCCGCTTCAATTTCGGTGGGAGCCGCTTCCAGGTCGGTGGGCACCATTTCCATGTCGGTGGGAGACGGTGCCGTGTCGTCGGTGGGTGCCGCTACCGTGTCGGGCCCGGCGCCGAGCGGCTGGCGTTGCTCGTCCCTGAGTCCGACGAGGACGCTGGAGCCGTTGGCGGCGGCGCGCAGCTCGCCGTAGCGCGCCCGGGCGTAGCGGTCCGCGTGGCCTTCCTGGAAGAAGAAGGACTCGGCGCCCAGTCGTGTCCTGCCGTCGCGTCGGCGATAGCGCAGCTTGAACTCGCCGGGAGTGAGGGGCTGGTCGGGGCTGTCGATGCGCACGAAGCGGCCGACGCCGTGTTCATCCAGGTTGAGCACGAGCAGGCCGGAGCTGGGGCCGCTGGGGCCGTCGGCGTTGAGGGCGCGGCTGACGGCGTAGTCGAGCACCATGTAGTCGCCCTGCATCAGCGAGCGCGGGTCCCTGGGGGCCAGCTCCAGCAGCACCGTCTGCCCGGTGGCGAGGATGTGCTCCTTCTGGGCGACGAGACCCAACGGAACGAGGAGCGCGAGCGCGAGTCCGAGGAAGAAGAGCTTCGAGCGCATCAGTGTGCCTCCGCCGTCGTCGTGGGGGCCGTGGGGGGACGCCGCGAGAGGGCCTGGCGGAGCGCGAGGAAGACGAGGCCGCTGCCCGCCAGCGCGATGGCCTTGGCCAGCAGGGTGAGCCCCAGGTCGTAGTAGTACCAGCCGCCCGAGGCGAGCAGGAACGCGATGGCGATGCCGAGCAGGATGTTGCTGCGGCGGTGGAAGCCGAGCGTCAGCAGGCCCACGGCGGTGATGACGGCGGGCGTGTGAGGGGTGAGCAGGGCCGTCACGGTGAGCGCGGCGAAGACGGCGGCGCCCGCTCCGCCCGCGGGGTCCAGCTTCAGCTCCTTCATGACGCTCCACGCGGTGAAGAAGGTGATGGCGGTGAGGCCCAGGGTGAGGGCGGGGAGGGGCAGGGCCGCGCGCTCGAAGAACCAGGTGCCGACGACGTCGGGGATGCCTCGCGCGAGCAGCACCAGCGGGATTCCGCTCGCGAGCGCGAAGCCGACGGGGCCGACGAGGTCGCCGCGAGGGCCGGCCGTCAGGCGTGACTGGAAGAGGAAGAGGCCGTGCATGAGCGCCGCGCACGCGAGGATGCCCACGTCCAGGCCCACGCCGCCCAGTCCGTCCCAGAGGAGGAACAGCGCCGCGCCGCCCATGTTGAGCGTGGCGAGGAAGCGCAGGATGGGGTCGGGGAAGGTGAAGAGCAGCGCCGCGCAGACGATGAAGTGGGCGATGGCGGGGATGCTCTCGTCGCGGGCCAGCATGGCGACGCCGGTGGTGATGAGGCCCACGCCGGCCAGGGCGAGCGCGAGGGCGAGCTGTTCGAGGAACGCGCCCTGGCCCGAGCGTCGGAGGAAGGTGGCGCCGACGCCGAGCAGGACGCCGAGGACGAGGAAGGCGGCCTCTTCCTTGTAGAGGCCGGTGCAGCCGAAGAAGCTCAGCAGGAAGCCGGCGGCAATCCATGCGCCGAAGCCCGCGAGGGCTTTGACGAACCAGGGGGTGGCGGTGCTGGTGCGCTGGTGGACTTCCAGGGTGGCGAGCGCGCGGGCCTCGGCGTGTTCGTCGAGCTGACCTTCGCGTTGGAGTCCTTGGAGGACGTCTCGGAGGGAGGGACGCAGGGACATGTCAGGACTCCTCGGAGGCGCCGGTGGCGCGGGCCTCGGCGCGCAGCCAGCCGACGGCGAGCGCGACCTGACCGATGACGACGAAGGGAAGGATGAAGAGGGTGAGCTCGTCGGCATGCATGTCGGAGATGAGGATGCGGCCGACGGCGGTGGTGACGAGCGTCATCAGGCACAGCACACCGAGGGTGAGCAGGAACAGCTCGCCGCGAAGGTAGCGGTGGAGTGCGTAGTCGGCGGCGAAGGTCGCGAACAACAGGAGGAGGGCGACGACGGCGCCGGGGCCGACTTCGGAGGGGATGAGGATGAAGGCCTCCGCGGCGGCGAGGAGCGGGGCGATGGTCATCACCGCGAGCACGCGAGGCATCCACCGGTCCTGGAGCCAGGGGATGCGAAGGTTGGCGAAGTGTTCGTAGGTGGCCCAGGCGAAGCCGTTGAGGAGACCCAAGGCCACCGCGAGCCAGGTGATGAGCCGGTCCGAGTCTCCGAGGACCTGTTGTTGGAAGAGGATGAGGCCGGTGTTGGCGAGGACTGCGAGCAGCAGCCACAGGGGTGGGAAGCGCGACATGGCGACCCACGGGAGGATGAGGACGGCCCAGCCGACGAACAGCTCATACGGGTCCGCACCCGTCTGATAGGCCTGTCCGTAGACGGCGAGCAGCGCGCCGACGAGGACGGCGGAGGCGAGCAGGCAGAACTGGCCGGCGAGCTTGTCGCCGAGCTTGCGAGCGCCCAGCGCGGTGCCGGCGATGGCGGCGGCGATGAGGCCCATCTTGCCGAAGCGGTGCAGGGCGGCCCAGTTGTACGCGAAGAAGTAGATGACGCCGGAGAGCACCAGCAGCGAGCCGAGTGCCAGGAGCGTGGACGACACGAAGCGGCGCCACTCATCGGCGGGAGGCGAGGCGGTGGACAGGGAGAGCGCGCGCTCCAGGTTGGATGGAGGGATGACTCTGGCGTCCGTCAGCGCGCGGAGGCGCTCGGGTGTCGCATCGAGGTCGAGCAGGTCTTTCGGCACGGCCGGGCAGTGTAGCCAAGACGCGGTCGACGCGGGGGCCGCGCGGACGAAGGGGAGCCCAAGCAGGCGTGGTAGGTTGCCCGCGTCGCGAGCAGTCGAGGTCGGGTGGTGCCGTTCAAGAGGGAGCGGAGTCCATGTCCCAGGTCTCACGTGCCGCGCTTCGAGCCGTGACGTGGTGCATCTGCGTGCTGTTGGCCGGGTGCTCGACGACGGGCACGGGACGGCACGCACGGTCAGGTCGCTACGAGCAGACGGTGGACTCGGCGACGAACGCGTGTCTGCGAAATCCCGCTTGTTACACGCAAGTGGGAGAGGATGCAGTGTTGCCGTGGCTGTCGCGCGCTGCTTCGGTGGCGCGGACGGTGGTCGCGACGCTCCGGTTCCTGGAGGAGGCGGAACTGGCCCAGGTGGAGGCGGTGCTCATGGACTGTGCGAGGCAGGCCAACTTCGAGGTGAATGAACGGATGTTGGGGGAAGGGAAGAGGCCGACGCGGGAGTGGTGCGCGAAAGAGGCGCGGCGCGATGCCAGGAACAACGTGGTGACGTGGGCCATGGAAATGGGGAGCGCCAAGCACGAGGTCGCGCTGGAGTGCGCCCGAGCGCGATTGGGTGAGCGGTTCCCGGAGAACTTCAGCGTGGAGCCTCGTTACTACCCGGATGCGAGGACGGGGCTGCGACTGCTCGACCCGGACGAGGTGCGGCGCTGGCTCACGGATGGACTGTTCCATCTCCTCGCGGGCACTTTGGTTCCCGATGTCGTGATTCACGCGCAAGGGGACCCGCTGAAGGCGCAGACGGCCTATGACTTCAAGTTTCCCTGTGCGAGTCAGAGCGAACCTTTGTGGAGCCCCTATCCGAGGGGCGGTCCCCACTCGACGCAGGACCAGGGGGACGCCTACTTGAAGCTGCTGATGCTGCAAATGAAGCCGGCTCGTGTCTCTCCGGCATGGGGGATTTCACGATGAAACGCTCTCCTCGAATCCGCGCGCATCAAGACATCGAGGGCGAGGCCTTCATCGTCCTGCGAGACAGCGTGAGCATCACGTTCTATCTCCCGTGCGAACACGTCCTGATTTCCAATCGGGTCCGACATGCCTTGGACGTCTATCGCCGCGCAGTGGGAATGGACGCGTTGGACGAGTTCGACACCCAGGAGGGCGAATGGGACTATCTCGACGAAAAGGGCTGGGCGCGGGTTGATGAGTTGCTGGCGCGCCCCCACTCCTCGCGCGTTCATTTGAGAGGTCGCCGAGGAGATGAGCTGGCTTTTGGATTCACATACCTGGGCAAGTCACTGGAGGACCCGCTCGCACGGTCTTGGGGGCTCGTACCGACTTCCGCGGTGGAGTTCTGGCTGCCCACGGAGTTTCTGGAGACGCATGGACCCGAGCGGGTGCGCACCCTGGCACTGGAATTGGCGGAAGGGCTTCCATTCAACTCAGGCGAGGTCGGGCTCGCATTCCGGATGCGAGGATGGCTCCAGAGCAACACTCCACTGGTTCGTGCCGCTGCGGCTCGTTACCCTGGCATCAGTCTGTCTGGAATGGATGAACTCACCGACCGGTTGGGCAAGCGGATTCGTGGACCGGCCTGGCTTACATTCTTGGGTTCGCAGTTTCTGGACGAGCTGGGTGGGAGCTCAGGACTTCGTGACTGCTTGACGTCACAAAAGACCATGATGCGGGAGCTTGACGGTACTCGCGTCATGGTGTCCCTCGGCGAGGGGCCCGAGGCTGGAGACCTGGAGGCTGGAGACACACTGCCACACTACCGTGAGCTGGCACGCGTGCTGGAACCGTGGCTCTACAGGCACGAAGGTCCCTGGGGAAACCTCACCCCGGAAGAAATCCGTCGCTGGGAGCGCCGCTTCCTTGATTGACTCGCGACGGTAAGGACACCGCCATGCTCCACGTCGGACGCAGTCGCTACAGTCGCTTCGTCGCCCGCTGCTGCCTCATCGCCACCTGGAGTCTCGCCGGCGCCGTCCACGCCGCGCAGTCCGCCGCTCCCGCCATGTCCTCCTCTCCCTCCGTCACCATTCCCACACCCCAGGCGCTCGCGGCGCAGTGGGAACAGGTCCATTCAAAGGCGCTCCCAGTAGCGCCACTCGTCCAGCACCCCGACGTGGAGCAACACCTCAAGGCCCTCCAGGCCCGCGCTCCCGACCTCTTCCAATTGGAGGTCGCCGGACACTCGGTGGAGGGCCGCGCGCTCTACCACGTCACCCTGGGCACCGGCCCCCGTCACATCCTCCTCTGGTCGCAGATGCACGGCGACGAGCCCACCGCGACCACCGCGCTGCTGGACCTCTTCGAGTACCTCCGCACCCATCGCGAGGAACCCTGGGTCTCTCGACTGCTTTCCAGCCTCACCCTGCACGCAGTGCCCATGCTCAACCCCGACGGCGCCGAGCGCTTCCAGCGTCGCAACGCCCAGGGCATCGACATCAACCGGGATGCGCTCGCGCTCCAGACGCCCGAGGCCCGCACGCTCAAGTCCCTGCGCGACAAGCTCCAGCCCTCCGTCGGCTTCAACCTCCACAACCAGGGCTGGCGTCACGCCGTGGGTGACACCGGTCGTCCCGCCTCCATCTCCCTGCTCGCCCCCGCCTTCGACCGCGCCCGGAGCGACAACCCCGGACGCATCCTCGCGAAGAAGGTCTGCGCGGTGATTCGAGACGCCGTGGAGACGCTCGCGCCAGGGCAGGTGGGCCGCTACGACGACTCCTTCGAGGTGCGTGCCTTCGGCGACAACATGACGCTCTGGGGAACGCCCACCGTCCTCATCGAGACCGGCGCGTGGCTGTCCCTGCCGCCCGACGAGCCCCTCGTCCGCCTCAACTTCGTCGCGCTCGCCACGGCCCTCGATGCCCTCGCGAGTGGCCAGGCCGAAAAGGCCGACGTCGCCCGCTATGACTCCATCCCCGAGAACGAGAGCTCCGGCCTCGTCCACCTCCTGCTCAAGGGCGTCGGCATGTTCGGCGCGGACGGCAAGCCCTTCACGGGCGACGTGGGCATCGCCGTCAGTCGCGCTGTGCGAGGGCAGGGCAAGAAGCTCCAGCTCGCGCACGTCGGCAAGGTGGAGGAGCTGGGCGACCTGCGCATCCTCGGAGCGCTTGAGACCGTGGACGGCAAGGGACTCTTCGTCGTGCCGCTGACGGGCAAGGGCGCGAAGCCCGGGGACACGTACCGGCTCACGCGCCCTGCGAAGCAGTCCCTGTCCCTGGGCCAGCGCGCGGACCTGATGCTCCTGAAGCCGCTGGAGTCCTCCGACACCTACCGCATCGAGCGCGTCATCCGCTTCGACCCCTGAGCCGTCCGCGCGCTACGGCGCCTCCGCCTCCAGGAACGCCTTCAGCTCCGGGAGCACGCGCTCCGGACGCTCCTGGTGAGGACTGTGCGCCGCATCCACGCGCAGCAACCGGGCCCGAGGAAACCGCCGCACAGCCTCCTCGGCGAGCGACAGGGGCAGGACGTCCTCACGCTCACCCCAGATGAGCAGCACGGGCACCTTCACCTCCGCCAGTCGCTCCCTGTGGTGGAACACAGGCCCCGTCAGGGGCACCAGTCGATTGAAGGCCCGGGTCGCCGCGTCGCGCCCGCCCGGAGCAGACACCAGCTCGTACCCCAGCTCCCCGAGCCGCTGTCCCAGGGGCGTCGGCACCGGAGGCATCATCCGCGCCCAGGCCCAGGGACCCAGCGAGCGCGCGAGTCGCTCCGGCCCCGCGTGGAAGAAGACGCGCGCCTTGCGCTCCAACTCCGGACCCAACCCCATGCCGTCCACCAGCACCAGCCGCTCCACCGGCACGCGAGCCCGCAGCGCCAGCTCCAGCCCCACCAGCCCGCCCAGCGAGTGACCCACCACCGCCACCGGCCCGGGGGCGAGCTGCTCCAGCAGCGCCTCCACGGGGGCCGTGAAGAAGCGCACCCCCTCCTCGGCCGAGCGGACGGGCCCCTCGCCAGGAGACGACATCCCGAAGCCGGGCAGGTCCACCGCCAGCACCCGGTGTCCCCGCGCCAGGGCCGTCAGGTAAGCGAACCACGTGGAGGCCGCCCCACCGCGCCCATGGAGGAGCACCACCGTGGGGCCCTGTCCCCCCTCCAACACCCTCAGCGCGCCGCCTCCCGGCACCCAGTGCACCGTCGCCTTCACCCCGGGGGAGAGCTGAGCCAGGAGGCTGGCCTCCACCGGGCCCGCCGTGGGGGACTTCGCCAGGGGGGAGCCCTTCATGAGGGGCTCCGGGTCCCCACCAGGCGGCGCGGAGTGCTACAGAGGGTGGGGGGAGTGGGGGCCATGGGGTGGAGCCCTCCGGGGGGCCGGCTCGGAACTTACTGGAATGCCCGGCCTTTTGCGGTGTTGAGCCCGATACCCGGTCAACCCTAGGCTGCCCGCCGCCAGTCCTTACCGAGGCGTCATGAACACGGACATCCGCGCGCTAAACGAACGCGTGCAGCAGGAAAGCAGCTTCGTCGAGGTCCTCAACCAGGAAACCGGCAAGGTCATCGTCGGCCAGCGCTACATGCTGGAGCGCATCCTCATCGGCTTCTTGTGCAATGGCCACGTGCTGCTGGAAGGCGTGCCCGGTCTCGCCAAGACGCTCACCGTGCGCACCGTGGCGGACGCCCTCAGCGCCAGCTTCATGCGCATCCAGTTCACCCCGGACCTGCTGCCCGCCGACGTGGTGGGCACGATGATCTACAACCAGCAGGCGGCGAACTTCACCGTCCGCAAGGGCCCCATCTTCGCCAACATCGTCCTCGCCGACGAAATCAACCGCGCCCCCGCCAAGGTGCAGTCCGCCCTGCTGGAGGCCATGGCCGAGCGACAGGTGACGATTGGCGACCAGACCTTCGGGCTGCCCTCTCCCTTCCTCGTCCTCGCCACGCAGAACCCCATCGAGCAGGAGGGCACCTATCCGCTGCCCGAAGCGCAGGTGGACCGCTTCATGCTCAAGGTGAAGGTGGGCTACCCCACGCGCGACGAAGAGAAGGTCATCATGGACCGCATGTCCGGTGGCACGACTCCGCGCGCGCAGAAGGTCATCGCGGTGGAGCACCTCATCCGCGCCCGCGAGCTCGTCCACCAAATCTACATGGACGAGAAGGTGAAGGAGTACATCCTCAACGTGGTGTTCGCCACGCGCGAGCCCGGCAAGTACGGCCTCAAGGACCTGGCGGACTACATCCAGTTCGGCGCCTCTCCGCGCGCCACCATCTCCCTGGCGCAGGCCGCGCGCGCGCACGCCTTCCTGCGCCACCGCGGCTTCGTGACGCCCGAGGACGTCAAGGCCATCGCCTTCGACGTGCTCCGCCACCGCATCGCCATGACGTACGAGGCGGAGGCCGAGGACCTCACTCCGGAGAAAATCATCCAGCGCGTGTTTGATCGCGTCGAAGTTCCCTGACCGCCCGACGAGCGCCCCGTGCTGCCCAAGGACCTCATCCGCCGCATCCGCAAGCTGGAGATTCGCACCCGCAAGGTGGTCTCCGACATGCTCGCGGGCCAGTACCACTCGGTCTTCAAGGGCCGAGGCATGGCCTTCTCCGAGGTGCGGCAGTACCAGCCCGGGGATGAGATTCGCATCATCGACTGGAACGTCACCGCGCGCATGAATGAGGCCTACGTCAAGGTCTTCACCGAGGAGCGCGAGCTGACGGTGATGCTCCTGGTCGACGTGTCGGCCTCCAAGGAGTTCGGCTCGCGCGAGCGCACCAAGTCGGAAATCGCCGCGGAGGTCGCCGCGCAGATTGCCTTCAGCGCGATTGCGAACAACGACCGGGTGGGGCTCATCCTCTTCTCGGACCGGGTGGAGAAGGTGGTGCCGCCGCGCAAGGGTCGCACGCACGTGCTGCGCCTGGTGAGCGACATCCTCACCTTCCAGCCGGTGGGCAAGGGAACCAACCTGTCCACGGGCCTGACGTACCTGACGCAGGTGGCGAAGCGGAAGGCCGTCACCTTCCTCGTCTCCGACTTCCAGGCGCGCGACTACGAGAAGCCGCTGCGGCTGGTGGGGCGCAAGCACGACCTCGTCCCCGTAGTGGTGGAGGACCCGTTCGAGGAGGCCTTCCCGCGCCTGGGGCTGGTGGAGATGGAGGACCCCGAGACGGGGGCGCGCTTCGTCGTGGACACGAGCGACCCGGGCGTGCGCGGCCGCTATGCCCGGGCGATGCAGGGCGCGCGCGATGAGCGCCGCAAGCTCTTCAAGAAGCTGGAGCTGGACCACGTGGAGCTGCGCGCCGGAGATGACCACGGCAAGGCGCTCGCGCAGTTCTTCCGCGCGCGGGCCCGGAGGATGGCGGCATGAGCCGGTGGATGGCCCTGCTCGCGGTGCTGCTGTGCCTGGGGACACTTCCGTCGGGGGCCCAGGCCCAGCCGACTCCTCCCGGTGCGCCCGCGCATGAGGTGACGCAGCCCCTGGACGTGTCGGTGCGCGTGGACCCGCAGCAGGTCCGCATCGGCGAGCCATTCACGTACCACGTGGTGCTCACGCATCCGAAGGACCACCGCTACGAGCTGGCGGTGCCCAAGGAGACGGGCGACTTCGAGTTCCTGGACCAGACGCGCCAGCGTCATGACGGGGCGGACTCGGCCACCACGACGTTCGCCGTGCGCCTGTCCGCCTTCGCGCTGGGCACGGTGCAGGTGCCGCCGCTTGAGTTCGACGTGGCCACGCCGGAGGGGCCGCGTCACTACTCGCTGCCGGGCCGTCAGGTGGAGGTGGCCGCCACGCTGCCTCCCGACGCGGAGGGCAAGGGCGCGGACCTGTTCGACTTCCAGCCGCCGCAAGAGGTGCCCATCCGCTCGTGGCGGCTGGTGCTGACGCTGCTGGGCGTGCTCGCCGCGGGCCTCATGGCGTGGGCGCTGTGGCGCTGGTGGAAGAACCGCCCCACGCATGTGAATCTGCCGCCGCCCTTGCCGCTGGATGTGCGCACGCGCAAGGCGCTGGACTCGCTCAAGGCGGAGAACCTGCCGGGGCGCGGCCACGTGAAGGACTACTACTTCCGCCTGTCCGAAATCCTCCGAGGCTACCTGGGCGAGCGCTACGGCTTCGAGGCGCTGGAGTGCACCAGCACGGAGCTGATGGCCTCGCTGCGCAAGCTGTCGCCGCCCGGGCTCCCCGAGGACAAGCTGATGCGCTTCGTGTCCGAGTCGGACATGGTGAAGTACGCCCGGGCGGACTCCTCGCCCGAGAGCTGCCGAGACGCGCTGCTGTTCGGCTACGAACTCATCGACAAGACCTACGTTCCGCCCCCGCCGCCTCAGGCTCCCGCCAATGCCGCCGCTCCCCGCGTTCAATAACCCCGAGGCGCTCTGGGGACTGCTGCTCGTGCCGCTCCTGCTGGTGCAGGCCTGGCGGGAGCGTCGCAACCGCGCGCCCCTGCGCTTCTCCGCGGCGAACGTGTTCGCCCGAAGTGGCAAGGGCCTGCGCACGTACATGCTGCCGCTCCTGCCGCTCTTGCGCGCGGTGGCTGTCGCGGCGGCGGTGCTCGCCATCGCCCGGCCCCAGGTGCGCGACTCGCGCGTGCGGGACTTGTCGGTGGAGGGCATCGACATCGTGGTGGCGTTGGACCTGTCCACCTCCATGGAGGCGGGTGACTTCCGGCCGCAGAACCGCCTGCACGTCGCCAAGGAAGTGCTCAGCGAGTTCATCGCCAACCGGGTGAACGACCGCATCGGCCTGGTCGTCTTCGCGGGCGCGGCGTACACGCAGGCGCCGCTGACGCTGGACTACGGCGTGCTGAAGGAAGTCATCAAGCAGCTGCGCACCCGCGTGCTGGAGGACGGCACGGCCATTGGTGATGCGCTCGCCACGTCGCTCAACCGCCTGCGGAACTCGGAGGCGAAGAGCCGCGTCGTGGTGCTGATTACGGACGGCGACAACAACGCGGGGAAGCTGTCCCCCATGGACTCCGCGAACATGGCGCAGGCGCTCCATGTGCCCATCTACACCATCCTCGTGGGCAAGGGCGGCAAGGTGCCCTTCCCGCAGGGGACGGACCTGTTCGGCAACACCGTGTGGCGCGAGACGGAGATTCCCATCAACCCGGAGCTGATGCAGGACATCGCGGACCGCACGGGCGGCGAGTACTACCGCGCCACCGACCCCGAGGGACTGCGTCGGGGACTCCAGAAGGTGCTCGACTCGCTGGAGCGCTCCAAGCTGATGGAGGGTGGCGCGTCCGCGACGTACCGTGAGGAGTTCCATCCGTTCCTCCTGGCCGCCTTTGGTCTCGCCGCGCTGGAGCTTCTCCTGAGGGCCACTTTCCTGAGGGTCTTCCCGTGACGCCCGTGGAACCCTGGCGCTTCACCCTGCTCGGCTATCAGGCGGGAATCGCCCAGCCCGTGTTCCTGGGCCTCGTGCTGGTGGGCCTGTTGCTGGGGCTGCTCGCGCTGACGCTGTCGTTGCGGCGCCGCTCGCGGGTCCGCGCGGTGCTGCATGAGCGGCACGCCGAGCGCTTCACGCCGGGCATCTCCGTGTGGCGTCCGGCCACGCAGGGGAGCCTGTATGGCCTGGGGCTGGCGCTGTTCGGCTTCGCGCTGGCGCAGCCGCAGTGTGGCACCAAGAGCGAGCTGACGAAGCGGCGCGGCATCGACGTGGTGGTGGCGCTGGATGCGTCCAAGTCCATGCTCGCGCGCGACGTGCAGCCCAGCCGGCTGGAGCGCGCCAAGCTGGAGCTGACGACGCTCCTGGACGAGCTGAAGGGCGACCGCGTGGGCCTGGTCGTCTTCGCGGGGGATGCGTTCATCCAGTCGCCGCTGACGTCGGACTACTCGGCGGTGAAGCTGTTCCTGCGCGCGGTGGACCCGGAGGTCATGCCCCAGGGCGGCACCAACGTGGGCGCGGCGCTGCGACTCGCAAGCCAGGTGCTGGAGAACGCGGACCGCGGCTCGAAGGAGCGCGTGGTGGTGCTGCTGTCGGATGGCGAGGACCTGGTCGGCGAGGTGGGCGAGTCCACCGACGCGCTGAAGGAAGCGGGCGTCCAGGTGCTGGCGGTGGGCGTGGGCTCCGAGTCCGGCGAGCCCATCCCCGTCTACGACAGGCGCGGCGAGTTCGCGGACTACAAGAAGGATTCGGCGGGCGACACGGTGATTACGCGCCTGGACCGCGCGGGGTTGACGGCCATCGCGGAGGCCACGGGCGGGGCCTTCTTCTTCCAGCCGCGCGGCGTGGCGATGAGCCAGGTGGTGGAGCGCATCGACCAGATGCAGAAGAGCGAGCTCGAGAGTCGGGTGACGGTCCGCTACGACGAGCGCTTCCAGTCCTTCGCCATTCCCGGACTGGTGCTGCTCGCGCTGGGGATGATGTTGCTGCCGTCCACGCGCGGGAGGTCGTCATGAGCACGAACCTCGGGGCGCGGGTGCTGGTGTGCGTGGCGTGTCTCGTGCTGCCGCTGTCGGCGTTCGGCGCGGGTCCGCTGGAGAGAGATCATCCGTTGGTGCAGCAGGGCCGCGAGGCGTACCTGGCGGGCCGCTACGAGGAGGCGCTGAAGGCGTTCGAGGACGCGAAGAAGGAGCGTCCCAATGACCCGGCGGTGGACTTCAACCGGGGCGATGCACTGGCGAAGCTGGGCCGGGTGAAGGACGCGCAGGAGGTCTTCCGCGGTGTGACGGAGTCCAACCGTCCCGACCTGCGACAGAAGGCCTGGTACAACCTGGGCAACCTGGCCGCGACGACGGGCGACAGGGTGGAGGCGCTGAAGTCCTACCGACGCGCGCTGACCCTGGACCCGCAGGACATGCAGGCCCGGCACAACTACGAGGTGGTGCTGCGCAACCTTCCTCCGCCGCAGGACAACTCGGCGGATGGCGGCTCGGACGGGGGTGGCGACTCCGGCACGGATGGCGGGAAACCCGACGGCGGCGAGGACGGTGGCACCAAGGCGGACGGCGGCAGCCCCGTGGATGGCGGGGGCACCGACGGTGGCGAGGATGGTGGCTCGGACGGTGGTGCCGATGGCGGCGCTGACGGTGGCGCGGATGGCGGGGGAGATGGCGGCGCGGACGGTGGTGGGGACGGCGGCGCGGATGGTGGCGACGGCGGGCAGGAGGGTCCTCCGCAGAAGGGTGATGGCGGCAGCGACGGTGGCGCCGACGGCGGTGAGGATGACGGCGAGGGCGACCCGAAGGACGGCGGGACGGATGGGGGCAGCGAGTCGGAGGGTGACGCGGACGAGTCGCACTCGGATGGTGGAGTGAGTCCATCGGAGCTGGACCGGCAGGAAGCGGAGCGCCTGCTGGATGCGATGAAGCAGAACGAGAAGAATCTCCAGCTCTGGCGTTTCCAGCAGAAGAAGAAGCAGAGGAAGGCCAATGAGAAGGACTGGTAGCAGCGGCCCCGTGGCGGTGCTCGTCGGGCTGGCCCTGCTGGCCTCGTCGCCGGCGTGGGCGGCGGGCCTTGAGTTCTACCAGACGGTGAACCGCGAGGAGGTGGGCAGCGAGGACACCTTCCTGCTCACGGTGGTGACGGTGGATGCACCCGCCGACGCCAAGGTGAAGCTGCCGTCATCGGACGACTTCGAGGTCGTCAACAGCTCGCGCAGCACGCAGCGCTCCGTCTCCTGGTCTGGTGGAGGTCCCGCCAACATCCAGGACGTCACCAAGTACGTGCTGGTGATGCGGGCCAATCGCGCGGGGAAGCTGACGATTCCTCCGTCGGAGATGACGACGGGGGGCAAGACGCACCGCACGGAGTCCGTGCGCATCGACGTGAAGCCGGGGCGGCTGGGCCCGCCTCCCGCGCAAGCCGGGCGGCAGCGCCTGCCGGACCCGTTCTCCAACACGCCCTCGCGCCTGCCGGACCCGTTCGCGGACGAGCCGGAGGACGAGCCCACCATTCCCCGAGGAGACTCGGACCTGTTCCTGCGCTCGAGCCTGGACCGGGACGAAATCTTCGTGGGCGAGCAGGTGACGCTGTCGCTCTACATCTACTCGCGCGTGGACCTGTCCAGCGTGGACGCCGTCACCATGCCCAAGCTGGAGGGCTTCTGGACGGAGGAGGTGGAGAGCCCCACGCAGTTGTCGGGCGAGCAGAAGGTCGTCGACGGCGTGCCGTACCGCGCCTATCTGCTGCGTCGCCGCGCGCTCTTCCCGGTGAAGTCGGGCACGCTGAGCATCTCCCCGGCGGAGGCGGACATCACCACGGGCTTCCTCTTCGCGGGACACCGTGTGCACCGCGTGTCCAACGGGCTCAAGGTGAAGGTGGCGCCGCTGCCTCCCGGTGCGCCGCAGGGCATGTCCAACGCGAACGTGGGCCAGTGGCGGCTGTCGGTGGACGTGTCGCAGACGCGCGTGGAGTTGGGTCAGCCCGTCACGGTGAAGGTCATCCTGGAGGGCACGGGCAACGTGAAGAACGTCACCCCGCCGAAGCTCACGGGCCCCGCCGCGCTGAAAATCTATGACCCCACGACGACGGACAAGGTGACGCCGCAGCGCAACCGGGTGCAGGGCCGCCGCGTGGTGGAGTACCTGGTGATGCCCCAGCGCACGGGCACCTTCACGCTGCCGGGGTTGGAGTTTCCCTTCTTCGATGCGCGCACGCGCAAATACGAGGTCGCGAGCACGGACCCCATCACCGTCACGGTGGAGTCCGCGGCGGGCGGCACGGCGCCACCTCCCTCGACGTCCGCGCACGTGGCGGACTCCGCCAACGAGCAGAAGAACGTGCTGACGTCCGGTGGGCTGCGGCCGGTGCGCTACCAAGCGCGCTTCGTCGCGCCGTCCGAGCCGCTGTGGAAGCGCGGCTTCTTCGTGCCGCTGGTGCTGGCTCCGCTGGGGCTGCTGGCGGGCGCGGCGCTCCTGGGGGGCGTGCGGGGCCGCCTGGCGACGCGCACCGAAGCGGACAAGGGACGCCAGCAGGCGAAGGCCGCGCGCAAGCGACTGGCGGAGGCGGAGAAGCTGCGGGCCGGCGCGGACGCGGGGGCCTTCTACACCGAGGTGGAGAAGGCGCTGCACGGCTTCCTGGGCGCGCGCCTGGGCGGTCCGGTGATTGGCCTCACGCGCGAGGCGATTGGTGAGCGCATGACGGCGGCGGGCGTGGCGCAGGAGCGTCGCGCGCGGGTGCTGTACGTGCTGGAGGCCTGTGACTTGGGCCGCTATGGCGGTGGGGGTGATGCCGCCGCGCGACAGAAGGTGATGGATGCCGCGGTCGCGGCCATGGAGGGCTGGGCGTGAGCGAGTACTACTCACCGGAAGAGGCGCAGGACGTCTTCCTGAAAGCCAACGAGGCCTACGCGCGAGAGGACTACGCGGCGGCGCAAGCGGGCTACGAGAAGCTCCTCTCGCACGGCCATGGCGGCGCGGACGTCCTCTACAACCTGGGCACCACGCACCTGGCGCGGGGAGACCTGGGCCGGGCGGTGCTCTCGCTGGAGCAGGCCCGGAAGCAGGGCGGCCGCGCGCCGGACCTGGAGGCCAATCTGGCGGTGGCGCGCGCGCGTCAGGTGGACAAGGTGGTGGGCGCCACGGCGGAGGAGGAGTTCCTCCCGCGTGTGACGGCGGCTACCGAGGGCAGCGTGGTGGCGTGGACCTTCCTGGGCACCTGGGTGGGCGCGCTGCTGCTCCTGCTGGTGTGGCGGTGGCTGACGCCGGGCCGTCGCACGGGCGTGGGGGTGGTGGCCGCGCTGTTGTTCGCCGTGGCGGTGCCCTCGGGCGTGCTGCTGGCTGCGCACGCTTGGGTGGACGAGACGGTGCATGAGGCGGTGGTGCTGTCGCCCACGCTGGTGGCGCGGGAGCTGCCGCAGCCGAGCGCGCGCTCCATCTTCGAGGTGCATGCGGGCCTCAAGGTGCGGCTGCTGGAGGAGACCGGGCGCTTCGTGCGCATCCGTCTGCCCAACGGCCTGGAGGGCTGGGCCGAGCGCGAGGGCGTGGCGGAAATCTGAGCGTTCCGCCGCACCGTCACGAAACCTGGAAGCGCGCGCCCCGCCGGGAGTAGAGTGTCTTTAAGGAATAGCTTGTTTTCCTTGGAGGTCGTGGCCCCGTGTTCGAAGTAGAGGCCCTTGTCGGGAAGAACCGACTGGTGGTGCGCATCTGGGGAGACATCGCCAAGGAAGAAGCCCAGCGCGTCGGTGACGCGGCGGTGCGGGCCATTGACCGGCTGCATCCTCGGTTCGACCTGTTGTCGGACCTGAAGGGCGTGACGTCATTGGACCCGGAGGGCACGGTGCAGTTGCGGCGCATCATGGAGGCCGCGAAGGCCCGGGGGTTCGGTCGCGTGGTGCGGGTGGTGGGCCGCTCGCTGGATGCGGCGCTCGTGTTCGGGCGCACCAGTCGCGAGCTGGGCTACGACGCGCACCTGGCCTTCTCGCTGGAGGAGGCGGAGCGCCTGCTGGACAACGGCGCTCCTTGAGCGAAGGGCCGCTCAGCTCCGCTTGCCGGTGAGGCGGGCGAAGAGCCCGGGCTTGCCTCGGTCCTTGCGCTCAGCGGCGGAGGCCGCGGCCAGTCCGGCGACCTTCAGGAGGTTCTGCTGGAAGACGGTGTTGCC
The DNA here is from genome assembly GCF_024198215.1 of Myxococcus qinghaiensis. GTDB lineage: Bacteria > Myxococcota > Myxococcia > Myxococcales > Myxococcaceae > Myxococcus > Myxococcus qinghaiensis. The sequence goes on along the minus strand of NZ_JAKCFA010000003.1, from coordinate 506,182 downwards.
TGGCTCCAGCTCCACCGCGCGCTCCAGCAGCTTCGCCGCCCGGACGTAGTCCTTGCGCTGGTGGACGAGGATGAGGGCGAGCTTGCTGTGGAGCACGGCGGCCTCGGGGGCCTGGTCGATGGCCTTGGTGAGGACCTCGATGGCGCGGTCCACGTGGCCTCCCCGCTCCAGCCGCACCGCACGCTGGAGGAAGTCCTCCGTCGCCGACACGGGCACGGGCGCGTCCAGGGGCAGGGTGGGGCGCGCGGGGCGCGGGGCGCGCTCGGGCGCGGCGGGAGCGGCGGGCGCTGGGCTCGCCGTCGAGGGAAAGGGAGCGGCGGGCAGCGTGGGCGCCGAACTAGCGGTGAGGCGCGGGGCCGGTGCGGGACGCGGGGGCAGCGGCGGCACGGCGGGGGCCGTCACGGAGACTGGTGCGATGACGCGGGACGAGCCGCCCAACCCGTCAGGGCCTCCCCGCGTCGTCTGCGCGGGGCCGTTGCGCGAAGGGGTGGGCAAGGGCGGAGGGGCCTGTGGCGCCCTCGCGGGCGGCGCGGGCGTGCTGGGGTGGGTGACGTGCTCGGCGACATCGCCAGGCGGAGAGGGCTGACCGACGGCGGGCCGCATGTTGCGCGTCGGCTGCGGGCGTGACGCGGGCGGAGTGCTCGGGCGGGGCCGAGGGTCGGGCGTGGTGGCCCTGGGGGGGCGAGGCGCGGGTTGCGTGAGGGGCTCCTCGTCGCCGAGGGCCATCGGAGACAGCTCCTCGTCGCCGAGGGCCATGAGCATGGCGGGCCGCTCTCCCGTGAGCGTGGGGGCGTCCTCCTCCTGAAGGGTGGAGGGCTCCACGTCGTCGTCGAACCCGGGTGCCTCCGGGGTGAGGAACTCGCTGCCGTCCAACACGGGAAGCTCCTCCGTGCGGCTGCGCCGTGGCGGGCTGACAGGTGTGCGGTGCAGCTCCAGCACCCCCCGCTCCAGCAAGGCCTTGAGGACGACCTTCACCTCGATTTCAGGCAGCCGCGCCGCGAGCGCGAGCTGCGGGACGGCGTGAACTCCGTCGACGAAGGACGCGATGTGCGCCTCGAACGGGTGCAGGGGCTGCAACGCGATGTCCAGCCCGGCGCGCAGGTGCGGGACGGTGTTCGCATCCATGGGCACGGTGAAGCGCGCGGTGGCCAGGTCGTGCGCCGCGGCACGCTGGGGAGGAGGCCTGGGCACCTCCATGGTCCTGCTGCGCTGGGGCGGAGAGAGCAGGGCCCGGACGATGGTGGGCTCCGAGATGATGTACTCCCCGCTGGCCTGCTCCGGGTCCAGGAGCAACCCACAGTGCTCGCACTGGAAGTCGTCCCCTTCCACCGTCCCCCTGCACTCTGGACATTCTAGATTTGCGGCCATTTCAGACCCATCATAGCGCCCCAGGCCCCCCATCACCCGACGCCCCGGGGGGCGGGGTGGAGAGCAGGCCTGGGTGGGTGGTGCCGGGAGGGGAAGGCGGCTTCACCCCTCTGTCAGGCAGGCTGATGGGCGGGCGGGCGCGGAAGTCGGGCGTCCCAGTGGTCACGGGCTTACAGAGGGCCGATGCATGGTGCTCCACACAAATGTGGAGCGACCCTGGTGCGCGTGGTGTCGGCGGGGCTATACCGCGCGCGGCAGGTGGCACCGGCAGTGGGGGTGGCGCGCCCGCGAAGCTTTGTCCCTCTGAGGTCCAGAGTCGCGCCGGAGAAACATGGTTGGCATGTCCCAGGCACCCTTCCTCATCCTGCTCGTGGAGGACGAACCGGTCATCCGGGAGCTGGTGCGCTCGATGCTGAGCGACGGCACCGTGGAGGTGGTGTGCGCGGCCAACGGGCTGGAAGGGCTGAAGCTGGCGCGCAGCCGGAGCTTCAATCTCATCCTGATGGATGTCGTGTTGCCGCAGCTCGACGGCATCTCCGCGTGTCGCATCCTGAAGAGCGACCCCGTCACCGCGACGGTGCCGCTCTACATGCTCACGGCGAAGGCGAAGAAGTCGGACATGGAGAGCGCCACGCTGGCGGGCGCGGATGGCTACATCCACAAGCCCTTCCGAGGCGCGGAGCTGATGGCGCTGGTGGAGCGCCTGCGCCTGGCGCCGCCCCGCTCGGAGCAGGCCTGACGAGACGGGGAGGGACGTCCCCGCTCAGGGCAGGCGCGGGTGGAGGAAGCGCGCCAGGGCGATGAGGTCGTCCCAGTCGAGCTCGCCGAACTCCAGGGCCACGCCGTCCGCTTCGCGGCGGCGGATGGTGCAGGTGGTGACGATTTCCTTGTCGCCCGGCAAGGGCAGGCTCAGCGTGAGCTGACGTTGGGCGTCGCCGGGGTGCGCCAGCAGGAACAGGCCGGCCATGGAGACGTCTCGAGCGCGAGCCATGACGGCGCGTCCAGGCAGGAGCACCTTCACGGGAAGGGCCGCCTCGACGCGCGGGTGGAAGCGCTCGGCGATGGGGGGTCCGCCATTGGAAGTGTGCATCGGCTCGGCTCCTCACGACTGCGACAGGGTGCGACAACTCTGAGGCAGCTTGCGTGCGAGGCAAGTTTCCGTCCGTGTGGCTCCGTCCCATCGGCTGGACGCTCTTCCCGGGCCTGGGAGCTTCAGGCGCGCGCGTGTCGTGGCCAGGCGCGCGGGATTGCTTGGGTTTTCGGCTGGCACGTCGCCTGAACAGCCCCGCCGGCACCCGTTGCCGGAGGCAGCACTTGGAACCGAACCACCGCAGGCTTCAGTCCCTCAACATCACCGCCACGATGCCCCGGCAGACGCCGCGCAATGACTTCGGCACGGTGCTGGCGCACGCGGCGCATCAGGTGGTGAGCAAGGGGGCGGGAATCGTGGGCGGGATGATTCCGCAGGGGCCCATCCTGAGCGCGGCCGTCTCCAGCACGAAGATGGCCATCTCCTCGGTGGTGCCGATGGGGACGACCACGTCGGGAGGGTCCGCGTCGGCCGTGTCGACGTCGGCCGCGGGGGCCTCGCTGGGGACGCCGACGGGCAACGGGGACGCGTGGGACTTGCTGGAGGCGCAGAAGGCGCTCAGCGCGGACGGCCAGAAGTTCAACGCGGCCTATCTGCAGCTCCAGAACGAGATGCAGCGGGAGAGCCGTGAGCACAACGCCATCTCGAACATCATGAAGGTCCGTCACGACTCGGCGAAGGCCGCCATCAACAACATCCGCTGAGAGGGGCGCGGCGAGCCATGAGCGTGGACAAGGTGGGAGCAGTGGGCGGCGCGGGCCCGGCGTCGGTGGAGCCCGGCCGGGAGAGATTCGGCGAGGTGTTGGAAGGCGTCCGAGGGCCGGCGCGCGAGGCGACGCCGTCAGTGACGACAGAAGGCGCGGCGCGTCCGGCCGTCGAGGCCTCGCGTGGCGTGACGCGGGCCGAGGGGACGCAGGCGTCGGCGGGATGCGCGGAGGTGAAGCAGGGGACGCGAGTGGACTCCGTCCAGACGGCGCGAGAGCAGCAGGCCGCACAGGCCTTGGAGCGGGTGGGGCAGGCGCAGAAGCGGTTGGACCGCATCCTGGAGCTGGCGGAGTCGGGGCGTGACTTCACGCCCGGGGAGCTGCTCGCGTTGCAAGCCCAGGTCTATCGGGCGAGCCAGGAGCTCGACCTCGCTGGCAAGGTCGTCGAGAAGGCGACCGGTGGCGTCAAGCAGGTCCTCCAGACGCAGGTTTGAGGAGCGCGTGCACATGGCTTCGAGTGACCGACGCTGGCTTCTCTTCCTGTGTCTCCTGTTCGCCACCGCGTGCCGGGAGCGCATCCAGCACGGCCTGGATGAGCGACAGGCCAACGAGCTGCAATCCGTGCTCATCGAGCGCGGCCTCGATGCGCGCAAGGTGCCCGAGGGGGGCAAGAAGCCCTCCTGGGCCATCGAAGTCACCGGAGAACAGTCCTCGGATGCGGTGCGAGTGCTCGCCGAACTGGGGCTGCCGAGGCCGGCGGCGGAGGTCGGCTGCGACGTCTTTGGCGGCGGAGGCCTGGTGCGCACGCCGGTGGAAGAGGGGGTGTGCAGGGTGAGGGTGCTGGAGCGGGGGTTGGAGAAGACGCTCCAATCCGTGGAGGGGGTGCTGCTGGCGCGCGTCCACCTGATGGTGCCTCCCGTGCCCAGGCCCGGACAGGTCGCGGTGCCTTCCAAGGCGTCGGCGATGCTGCGCGTGACGCCGGGCAGTGTGGCGAGGGTGCGGCAGTCCTCGGACGTCTTGAAGGCGCTCCTGGCGGGAGGGGTGGAGGGGCTCTCCCCGGAGTCTGTATCGCTGCTCGTGGACGAAGTGGCCGTGAGGGTGGAGGTGGCTCCGGCGAGTGGCCTGTCGTCCCTGTCCAGGCTGCGGTGGTTGCTTGCGGTGCTGGGGGTGTTGGTGACGGGGCTGTCAGGAGCCTTGGTGTGGGTGACGCTGCGGATGCGCCACTATCGGGAGCAGCGCGTGGTGCCTCCCCCCGCGCCGCCAGTGCCCGCGCGTCCCGTGCTCTCGCCTGGAGCGGCTCGCAAGGTCGCCTGAGCAGGCAACGGAGGTTCTCATCATGGATGCGACACGTGTGGGCCGGGCCGCGCGCCTGGCGAGGAGCGGTGTGCCCGCTCCAGCGAGGGAGCTGGGACCTGCGCCAGGGGATGAGCAGCGACTTGTTCCTGTGGAGGAGCCGGTGCCTGTTCGGGCGGAGGAGGCTCCGTCTGTTCGAGCGCGGGTTCCACTGGCGGATCAGGCGACGACGATTCGACGTCAGCCTCCGAGTCTCCCGCTGGAACGCTATGCGCTGGTGACGTGGGTCCTGGGTCGAGAGCGGGCCGAGGAGCTTCTGGAGGGGTTGGGAACGGAGGCCTTGAAGCGAGCGAAAGCGCACCTGCGGCGCATCGTCGCGATGCCCTCGGCCCAGCGACAGGCGAAGGTCGCGAAGGAGTTCGGGGAGCGGAGCGACGCAGCGACACGGCTGAAGGCCTTGATGGACGAGGCGCCGGAGCCGCTTCGCAAGGAGGTGTTCCGGCGCCTCCCGCCCTATCACCGGACCCTGTTTCCCGGCCGGATGGAAGCGCCCGCGGACCCGTTGGCTCCTCCGCTGCTGGCCGCGCTCGCGGAGCGACTCATCCGGGAAGCCACGCGCTGACGTCCTCGCGTGTAGCCGTCCTGGCTCGCGTACCCGGCATCCCGCGTGCGGATGCCGATGCATCGCAAACCCGCGTCACCACGAGCGCGTCTCCTGGCGGGAGGCGTGCACGAGCGGGGTGTCACCTCTTGCCGCTCACGAACCTTCGATGAACCCCGATACCGAGCCCTCCCTGTCTCCTCCCATGCCTCGTCGACTGCGTCGGCTGGGGGCGCGCCGGTTGAGCCGAGCGCACCTCCTGCTTTCACGAAGGCCCCGTGTGGCCGGGCTCGGGCGCGAGGCTTTGGGCGATATCTGTGTGGCGTTGGCCCGGGAGCTGGGGTGTCCGGTGACAGCGGAAGCCCGGCTCTTGGATGCCGTGGTCTCGTCCGCGAGTGGGCTGGCGAGGCCCGCGGTCTTCATCCTGCTGGAGCTGTCGGCGGTGGGGGGCGTGGCCGTGCTGGAGTTGGAGCCCGCGCTGGCGGTCGCCGCGTTGGAGCGAATCGCCGGGTCGGGAGGCAGGTCCGGGGTGGTAACGGAGCTGGCGCGACTGGAAGAGGCGACGCTGGCGTACCTCGTGCTGGTGGCGCTCTCCGCCGTGCGCTCCAAGTCACCGCTGTATCCCGCCCTGGCGCCGCGTCTGTCCGCGATGACGATGCGGCGTGAAGACGTCGCGTTGCGCCTTCGGGGGCGACAGTCGCTGGTGGGTGTGGAGCTGGATGTGATGGTGGGGCAGGTGCGCGCGGGCGGACGGTTGTTGCTGCCTGCTTCCGTGCTTCAGGGCGTGGCTCAGGCGTTTCCCGTGGAGCGAGTCACGGACGTCGCCCCGCAGGTGCTCGCCGCGACGCTCAAGCTGAGGTGTCTCCTCGGGCAGACGCCGCTGTCGTCGCAGGCGATGGACGCGCTCGCGGTGGGAGACGTCGTGGTCTTCGAGGGCGTGCGTCGCGAGGACACGCGCCTCTTCGGCCCCGGGAGGCTGGTGGCCCGGGGCTTCTCTCTCTCGGGGACGTTTCAGCCCGAGGGTTTCTCGCTGACCCGCGCGCGTGTCCGCGCGCATTTCCAGGAGTCGAACATGGTGGTCGTGAATGAGCGGAGCGAGGGCATTCCCCCGCTCCCGGTGGACGTGGAAGTGGAGCTGACGCGGGTACTGGTCCCTCTCTCGGAGCTGGCGGCGTTGAGGCCGGGTGTCTTGCTTCCGCTGCACATCAACGCCAGCGAGCCGGTGTTGTTGCGCGTGGGAGACCGTGTGGTGGCGCGCGCCGAATTGGTGGACCTCGAGGGCGAGGTGGGTGCCCGTGTCCTGGCCCTGTTGCCGTGAGTGAGCCCATGCGCATTCCGAACGCTTCGCTCTCGCCCCGAGCGCGTCTCCAGGTCGCGACGCTGCTCGTCCTCGGGTTGGCCTTGCTGGGGCCCCTGGGCGGGGTGTCCGTGGTGTCCACGGCTCGATGGCTCCTGGTGCTGGCAGCACTCAGCGGCCTGGGCTGGTGGTGGTTTCGACGGGGCGCCTCGGGGGCACGCGTGGCGAGCGTGGAGCGGATGCAGGTCATCTCCCGAGCGGGGCTCTCTCCTCGCTGCGGCCTGGCGTTGGTGGAGGTCGAGGGACGGGGATTTCTCGTGGCCTTCGGAGATGCGTTCGCGGAAGTCCATGCGCTGCCCGAGCGGGAGGCGGAACCCGGGATTCTCGCTCAGGCACGTCGACCGCGTCCGGGGCGTGGGCTCCGCAAGGGAATGCAGTCATGACGGGGGGCTGGGGAATGCTCTCGCCGGTCCTGGCCGTGGCGTCGCAAGGCGCGCTCAGCCAGCAGTCCTACGCGGGAAGCCCGCTGTCGATGATGGGGATGTTGGCGATGATGTCCCTGTTGCCGTTCGCGGTGTTGATGCTGACGAGCTTCTCGAAAATCGCGGTGGTGTTGTCGCTGGCGCGCTCGGCGATGGGGACCCAGCAGGCGCCGCCCACGCTGGTGCTGACGGGGCTGGCGGCGGTGCTGACGGGCCACATCATGGCGTCGGTGATGGAGCGGACATACGACGCGGGGCAGCTCGCCTATCAGGAACTGGAGGCCGGCTCCGGCGTGAAGATTCTCGATGCAGCGGCCCGGGTGGCGGAACCGCTGCGGGCCTTTCTCGTGAAGCACGGGAGCCCCGAGGAGCGGGCTCGTTTCGTGGACCTGGCGCGGGAGCTTCGTCCCCCGGAGGAAATGGACGCGGTGAAGGAGACGGACCTCTTCGTCATCATTCCCGCCTTCGTCCTCACCGAATTGAAGGAGGCCTTCCAGATTGGCTTCCTCGTGTTCCTCCCGTTCCTGGTGCTCGACATGGTCATCGCCAACGTGTTGCTCGCGTTGGGGATGCAGACGCTGTCGCCCAGTCAGGTGAGTCTGCCTTTCAAGATTCTTCTCTTCGTGGCCGTGGATGGGTGGTCGCTGCTCGCGCGCGGCCTCATCCTCGGTTACCGGTGATGCGATGACCCAGGATGTGTTGTTGAGCCTGGGACGCGAGGCGTTGTTGTTGATGGTCCTCGCATCCTTGCCACCCATTGGCGCGAGCTTGGTGGTGGGCTTCCTTTCGAGTCTGTTCCAGGCGACGACGCAGCTCCAGGAGAGCACGTTGTCCGTGGTGCCGAAGCTGTGCGCGGCGGTGGTGGCATTGGTGCTCGCGGGGCCATGGATTGCCGCGCAGCTCACGCGATTCACCCACCAGCTCCTGATGCTCATCTCCGAGGTGTCGGCATGAATCTGGAATTGCTGCGCGCTCAACTGGAGACGCTGGGGCCTGATGCCGTCGCGGTGGCGCTGTGTGCCGCTCGGCTTCTGCCCGTGGCCTTTCTGTGTCCGCTGTTGGGGGGACAGGCCACGCCCACCCCGGTGCGACTGGGGTGGGTGTTGTCGCTGTCGCTCTTCTTGCGCGCGGAGGGAGGCGTTGGGACGGCGCAGCCTGTGACGTCGTCCTTGGAGTTGGGAGGTCTGGTGTTGCGCGAGCTGGCGTATGGCGTCTCGATGGGGCTGGTCGCGGCGCTTCCGTTTGATGCGGCGCGAATCGGCGGACGGTTCATCGACCTGCTTCGTGGGACGTCCGCCGAGGCGAGCCTGCCGCTCGCGGGGAGCCGGGAGTCGGCCACGGGCGAGGGGCTCTACCACCTGCTGGTGGGACTGGCGACGTCGGGGGCGGTGGCACCCCTGGTCCTGGGGGCACTGGTGCGTGGCTTTGGCGTGGTGAAGCTGGGGGCCTTCGTGCCCACGGAAGCGGCGACGTTGCACGTCGTCGTCCTCGCGGGTGGCGCACTGGCCACGGGGCTGGCGGTGGGGGCGCCGATGGCGGCGGCGATGCTGGCGGTGGACTGCTTCCTGGCCCTGGCCTCTCGCGCGGCGCCGCAGGTGAATCTTCAAGAACTGGGGGCTCCGCTGCGAATCCTGGGGGGCGGCGTGGTGCTGTGGCTGGGAATCGGGGTGCTGTGTGAGCGACTGCTGGCGGAGGTGCTCTCCTCGGAGGGGGCGCTCTCGTTGCTGGGGGCCCTGGCGCAATGAGTGGAGAGAAGACGGAGTTGCCGTCGGGCCGACGTCTGCGCGAGGCCCGACGCAAGGGGCAGATTCCCCGCAGCCGGTTGTTGTCCTCCAGCGCGGTGACCTTGGGCGGAGTGCTCGGCTTCGGCTCGGGAGCGGTCGGGATGTCCACTCGGCTCGAGGAGTGGACGTCGAGGTTGTTCCTGGAGCAGCAGCTCACGGGTGCCTTGGAAGAAGGACTCTGGATTTTCGTGCGCCTGAGCGCACCCGCGCTGGGGGGCGCATTCGCCGCGTCACTGGCGGTCTCCATGGCCACGGTGGGCTTCGAGATGGACCCGAGCCATATGTCGCCGAAGCTGGAGCGGGTCAGTCTCTCGTCGGGGCTGAAGCGTCTGTTCAGCGTGAAACCCGTGAAGGAGCTGGGCAAGGCGTTGGTGGTGGTGGCGGTGGTGGGAGGCCTCGTCTGGAGTGAGGTGGAGTCGGTCGGTCCGGACGCGCTGCGGACGGCCTGGCTGGCCGGGCGCGAGGGACTGCCACTCATGCTGGAGCAGCTCGTGGCGCTGATTCGCCGCGTGGCCTGGGTGCTCCTGGTGCTGGGCATCGGGGACTACGTGCTCGCCAGGAAGAGTCATTTGCGCGAGCTGATGATGAGTCGCGAAGAAGTGAAGCGTGAGCACAAGGAGAGTGAAGGGGACCCGCGCCACAAGGGGCAGCGAAGGGCCTTGCACCGTCAACTGGCGCAGGGCGGCCCGGCGCGCGGGGTGCAAAAAGCCACGGCGGTGGTGGTCAACCCGACGCACCTCGCGGTCGCCATCCGCTACGACGCTCGGGAGAGCGAGGCGCCCTACCTCGTGGCGAAAGCGCGAGAGGAAGACGCGCTGGCGCTGCGGGAGGAGGCCCAGCGGCTCGGGGTGCCGGTGGTGCGGGATATCCCGTTGGCGCGAAGCCTCATTCACTACGACATCGGGGAGCCCATTCCCGAAGAGCTGTACCAGGCCGCGGCGGTCGTCTTGCGCACGGCGATGGAGTCGCGGGACGCGGACGAAGCAGCACGGAGACAGACATCATGAAGGTGCTCGCGAAGTGGTTGATGAAGGTGCGCAGCTCGTCGGACCTCGTGCTGGCGGTGGCGATGGCCGTGGTGCTGGGAGCGCTCATCATTCCCCTGCCGGCGTGGCTGCTGGACGTGGGGTTGGCGGTGAACCTGGCGGTGGCTGTAGCCCTGCTGGTGGCGTCCCTGCGGGCCAAGGACGCGCTGAAGGTGACGTCCTTTCCTTCTCTGCTGTTGTTCACCACGCTGTTCCGGCTGGCGCTCAACGTCTCGTCCACGCGACTGGCGCTGGCGGAGGGGCACGCGGGCGACGTCATCCAGGCGTTTGGTGAGTTCGTCGTGCAGGGGGACTACGTGGTCGGTGGCGTGGTGTTCGCCATCCTCTCGTTGGTCCAGTTCCTGGTGGTGGCGAAGGGCGCTGAGCGCGTCGCGGAGGTGTCCGCCCGTTTCACCCTGGACGCGATGCCGGGCAAGCAGATGTCCATCGATGCGGACCTGCGCGCGGGGGCCATCGACCAGGCCCAGGCCCGGAAACGGCGGAGGGACCTGGAGCGGGAGTCGCAGATGTTCGGCGCCATGGATGGCGCGATGAAGTTCGTGAAGGGAGACGTCATCGCGGGCCTCGTCATCGTCGCGGTGAACCTGCTCGGCGGCTCGCTCATCGGCGTACTCCAAGGGGGGATGACGCTCTCCGAAGCCGCGTCGACCTTCGCGCTCATCGCCATCGGTGATGGCCTGGTCTCCCAGGTGCCCTCCCTGTGCATCACCGTCGCGGCGGGCCTCGTCGTCACCCGGGTCGCGTCCGAGCATGAGGACGACTCGCTGGGCTCCGAGATTGGTTCGCAGTTCTTCGGGGATGCCCGGACGCTCTGGGTGGTCGCGGGCCTGTGTGTCGCGCTCGCGCTGATGCCGGGCATGCCTCACCTGACCTTCCTGCTGTTGGCGGCGGGACTGGTCGGACTGGGGCGGGTCCTGAAGCGCGGTGTTCATCGAGGAGAGGCGGCGAAGGGGGCAGGCGCCGCGACAGGCTCCAAGGCAGGGGACTCGGAGAAGGAGGGCGCGGCTCCAGAGCGCACGGTGGTTCCGGTGGGCGTGTCTCCCCTTACGTTGGACCTCGCTCCGGACCTGACGGCGCTGGCCCAGGCGTCCGCTGGCGCCTTCGTCCACAAGACGTTGAACGCCGTGCGCGACGAGCTCTTCTTCGAGCTGGGGGTGCGCATCCCTGGCATCCGGGTGAGGACGCAGGCCGCATACCTGTCTCCTGGTGAGTACCGAATCCTGGTGGATGAAGTGCCAGCGGGAGGCGGACAGGTGCGCGTGGAGGGGCTCTATGCGCTGGCGCCTCCCGACGAGCTCGCATTCCTCCAGGTGAAGGCGGACCCGGCGGTGGAGCCCTCGACGGGAAGGACCATCAGCCACATTCCTGACGCCGGCCGGGGGCCGGTGGAGTTCGCTCAGGTCCAGGTCCTTCGTCCCGACGAACTGCTCGCGGACCATCTGCGAGGCGTGTTGCGGAGCCGGGCCGCGGACCTGCTGGGACTCCAGGATGTCCAGGCGCTGCTGGATGGCTTGGAGCCCCGCGCGCCAATGCTGGTGAAGGAGGCGCTGCAGAAAGTCCCCCTGCCGCTGCTGGCGGATGTGCTGCGAAAGCTCCTCCAGGAGGGAGTCAGCATTCGAGACCTGCGAGCCATCCTGGAGGCGCTCGTCTCACCCACCACGGAAGGCGACGCCGTCGCGCTCGCCGAACGTTGTCGCCAGGCCCTGCGCCGCTACCTCAGCCACAAGTTCGCGCCCACCGGGCCGCTGTACGCGTACCTCGTGGACCCGGAGGTGGAGGAAATCCTGCGGTCCACGGGTCCTCGGGGACCCGCGCCAGACCCGGAGCGCGTGGCGGAAATCCTGGAAGGCGTCCGACAGGTGGCCACCGGTGGAAAGGCCGTGCTGCTCACCGCGCCAGACGTCCGGCGGTCGCTGCGGAGGCTCTGCGAGGGGGCGTTTCCCGAAGTGGCCGTGCTCACCTATGGGGAGCTGGACGGGGCCCTTCAGATTCGGCCCATCGGCAGGCTTTCGCCCGTGCCGATGGGGTCCTGAATCGACTCAGAGGCCCGTGCCGGTGCTGCCGGGGCTCTTGGTCTCAGGGGAGGGCAAATCGCTCTGGGCCTGCTGGGGTGCGGGACGGTTGACCCTGTCGCGCAGCTCCTTGCCGGTGCGGAAGAGCAGGCCACGCTTGGGCTTCACCGGGATGACCTGACCCGTCTTCGGGTTGCGTCCCTGGTAGCCCTGGTAGTTCTTCACGTGGAAGGCGCCGAGACCGCGAATCTCGATGTTCTCACCGCGACACAGGGCATCCTTCATCGACTCGAAAATCGTCTCGATGGTGGCCTCAGCCTGCTTCTGCGTCACGCCTCGCTTGGCCACGAGGATGTTGATCAGATCGGACTTGAGCATCGGACGCTCCCGCAAACCCGGTGACCCCTTGGCGACAGGGCACTGTGGCCCGTGGTGAATCAGGAAAACATAACAGAACGCGCCGGCACTGCAAGCAGGGTGGACTCCCAACCACCTAGAAACTTTACGGATTTCCGCCTGCCGCCACCTTGGCGGGCGCCGAGGGGGGCGCTTCGGCCAGTCCAGGCCGCAGGGGCGCCACCAGGTCGGTCCACCGTGTCTGTCGCAGTCGCTCGACGCCGAGGCAGTCCGCCTCCTGGAAGAAGTGCTCGACCTGCTCGAAGCCCGAGGCTCGCGGTCCATCCCAGGTATCCGCGCCTCCAGAAATCATCACCCCGTGCACCGCGAGGGTGGTGTCGGCGAGGGTGAGAGAGGCCGGGTCCCTGGCGGGCCGCAGACCTCCCCGGCGCTGGCGCTCCAGGAGGCCGGCGGCTTCCATGCGGTCCACGACTTCGTGGACGAGCGACTCGGGGACCCGGAGCCGGGTCGCCAGCTCGCGAGGCGTGGGGGCCATGCCTCCGTCCACCCACGTCAGGGTGGTCTCCTGGGCGATGCGGGAGGCCACCAGCTCATGGGCGCGCGGGTGGGTGCCGAACGCGAAGAGCGAGTCCCGGAACGCGGTGTGCTCGACGGCGTAGGAGAGCCGGGCGCCAAAGAGCAGCAGCAGCCAGCTCACGTAGACCCACGCGAGGAAGAGGGGCAGGGCGCTCAGCGAGGCGTAGAGCAGGTTGTACTGGAAGCTGCGCGCGGCGAACTCGGCGTAGAGGGACTTGGCCACCATCCATCCGAGCCCCGCGACGAGCCCTCCCGCCAGGGCGGAGCGCACCCGGACGTGCGCGTAGGGCGTCCAGTAGTACAGCATCGTCAGGCCCACCACCGCGATGAGCGTGGTGCCCAGCGCGATGAATGCGCCGGGATACGGCAGGCTCTGCAGGACGCCGCGCACCGCCCGGGTTCCGGTGAAGGACGCGGCCAGGAAGATGGGACCCAGCAGCAACAGCCCGGCGTAGATGAGCAGGCGGATGCCCCACGGGCGCTGGCGCCGGATGCCCCACAGCTCATTCACCGCGCCGTCGATGTGGCGCAGCAGCGAACCGGCGGACAGGAGGATGGCCAGGAAGCCGATGCTGCCAATGGCCACCGAGTTGCCCTGGTCCAGCAGCCGGTTGAGCACCGCGGCGGACTTCTCCTGGACCCCCGGCGCGAGCAGCTCGCGGACGACGGAGCGCAGGCGCTCCTCGAAGCGGTCCTGGTGGAAGGCGTTCAGCAGCACCAGGCCCACCGTCAGCAGGGGCACCAGCGAGAACATGCTGATGTAGGTGAGGGCGGCGGCGCGAAGCCGGAGATTCTCTCCCCGAAACCCCTGCGTCACGGTGCTCGCGGCGAGCACCGTGTCCGTGGCGAAGCGGCCCAACGGCGTGCCTTCCACCGGAGCCCAGACGCGCAGGGCCCAGGCCCGCAGCCGGTCCCGGGTGGTTCTCAGCCACGAAAATGGAGACGGAGCCACGGCCAGCCTCAGGTGCGCCAGCCCGCGAAGGGACGAGCCCCTCGGTGGCAGGGGATGAAGAGGCTGAGGGAGGCTTCGAGCGGAGCGGAGCTGAGGGTCATCCGGGACTGAAGTGGGGCAGGGAAGCCGACGACGCTCCGCGACATGGAGCCGCAAGGCTAGCCAAACCCGAGCCTCCTGGGCCAGCCCACCCCCGGAACGCCGCTGTTCGGGGCACACCTCCCGACATCTCCGCCCGGCCCGGAGGGCGGGAGTGAGGTGAGAAGCCAGCACTGACTCGGCCCACGAATCGGAGCTGAGGGGGGGTGATGGTGGTGTCCTGGGGACGTCTCGACAGAGGACCTGACAGTCGTTCCGGGCTCGAACCTCGTTGCCCAGGCGCCGTGGGACCTTGCTGGCGGGAGTCCGCGCGCGAGCGTCTGGCTCTAGCGAACGGAGTCTCGAACTCGCCCCGGCTTCGAGCCTGGGGCAGGCCGCCCTCGTGTGAAAGAGGGCGGCTTCAAGCTCAGCCCCCGCCACTCAACGAGGCGGGGACTCGGTGGGATGGGGATGCGTTGGCATCACCCACCCCACCGGGGTGCATCAGGTCGTGCCGCCCGAGGGCTCCGAGCCGCCCTGGCCAGAAGAGGCCGGAGGCGTCGAGCTGCCACCGCCCTCGTTGCCGCCTCCACTTGATGAGCCCTGGCCACCACCGCCGCGCTCGCCACGGCGCTCGCCGCCACGGTCCGCACGCTCGCCGCGTTCTCCTCGGTCGCCGCGCTCGCCACCACCGCGTTCGCCGCGTTCGCCGCCACCGCGCTCGCCGCGCTGCTCGCCACCACCGCGCTCGCCGCGTTCGCCGCCACTGCGCTCGCCGCCGCGTTCACCGCGCTCACCACCACCACGCTCGCCGCGCTCGGCACCACCGCGCTCGCCACCACGGTCTGCACGCTCGCCACGCTGCTCACCGCCGCGCTCTCCTCGGTCGCCGCGCTCGCCACCACCGCGCTCACCGCCGCGCTCGGCACCACCGCGTTCACCACCCCGGTCTCCGCGAGGACGGTCTCCGCCGCGCTCCGGGCGTCGGCCACCACCGCCGCCACCGCCGCTGCCACCCCGGTCATCCCGCCGTTCACCGCCGCTACGGTCCCGGTCCCTGCCACCGCCTCGGCGGTTCTGGTCCTGGCGTCCGAAGCCGCCGCTGTCCGGCTTGCGATGCTGCATCGCCAGCTCGCCATCACCCGAGCCCGGCGATGAGGCCACCTTGTGCTCGGGCCCCGTGGCCGAGCGTCCATAGATGTCGTACTGCTCGCGGTGGTAGTTCTGCTGCGCCTTGACCTGGATGGACTTGTTGTAACGGTCCATCAGGTGCCGCAGCTCGTTGCGCTCCTCACCCTGGAGCAGGCGCGCCACTTCCGCGTTGCAGTTGATGACCAGCGTGGAGTCCTTGTAGCCCGGCGCCTCCCGGCGAATCTCCCGGAAGATTTCGTACGCCACCGTGGTGGCCGTCTTCACGAAGCCGTTGCCGTCGCAGTACGGGCAGTCCTCGTGCAGCACGCGGCCAATGGACTCGCGCACGCGCTTGCGCGTCATCTCCACGAGGCCCAGCTCGGAGATGCGCAGCACGTTCGTCTTCGCCTTGTCGCGGCCCAGCGCCTCCTGCAGCGACTTGAAGACCTTGTCCCGGTTCTGCGCCTTCTCCATGTCGATGAAGTCGCAGATGATGATGCCGCCGATGTTGCGCAGCCGGAGCTGGTAGACGATCTCCTTGGCCGCCTCGACGTTGATCTTGGTGATGGTCTCCTCGAGGCTCTTCTTGCCGACGTAGCGGCCCGAGTTGACGTCGATGGCGGTGAGCGCCTCGGCCTGGTCGATGATGAGGTAGCCGCCGCTCTTCAGCCACACCTTGCGCTGCGTGGCGCGCTGCAGCTCCTGCTCGATGCCGTACGCGTCGAAGACGGTGTCGTCACCCTCGTGCAGCGCCACCCTGTCCCGCAGCGCCGGGTCCTGCGCCGTCACGAAGCCGAGGATTCGCTCGTACTCCTCGCGGTCGTCGACGACGAGCTTCTCCACGTCGTGCGCGAACAAGTCACGCGTGGCGCGAAGGATGAGGTCCAGGTCCGGATGCAACAGGCCCGGTCCGCCCCGCTTCTCGTTCTTGCGGACGACCTGGTTCCACACCTCGATGAGGAACCGGATGTCGCTCTCCAGCTTCTCCTGCGGCACGTTCTCCGCCACCGTGCGCACGATGAAGCCCGTCCCGGGCGGACGCAGCCGGTCCACGATTTCACGCAGCCGCCGGCGCTCCTTCTCATTGGAGATGCGGCGGCTGATGCCCACGTGGTCCACCGTGGGCATGAACACGAGCTGACGGCCCGGAATCGAGATGTGCGAGGTGAGGCGCGCGCCCTTCGTGCCGATGGGGTCCTTGGAAATCTGGACCACGACCTCCTGGCCCACCTTCAGCAAGTCTTCAATCTTGTCCGTGCGGCGCTGCTTGACCTTCTCCTTGCCGCCCTCTTCGTGCTTGTCCCGGCGCTTCTCGTCGCCCTTGTGCCGGCCCTTGTCCTTGTCCTTCTCCCGGGCGCGCGGCTCACGCGCCTCCCGGGCCTCGCGCGGCGCACGGCGCTCGCCAGAGACCTCGGCCGGACGCGCGGCCACGGCCGACTCGTCGCCCGTCGGAGAGGGCATCAGCTCGCTCAGCGCGGTGGCCGCGTGCGGCGGCGGCTCGGGCGGCAGCATCGCCACGGCCAGCGCGGCGGCGGTGGCTTCGTCGGACAGGGGCGCGGCCTCGGCCGGAGCCTCGGACGGGCTCTCCGCCGCGGGGGCCTCGAGCACCGCGACGGCCACGGACGCCGTCTCCAGCGCGGGCGCCGCCGACTCGCCGGCGGACACGGTGACCTCCGTCACCTCCACCGACACGGACGCCTCGGCTACCGCCGTGGGAGCCTCGGCGGAAGGCTCGCCGCCCGGGGCGGGGGCCTCGGCGCCAGACGCCAGCTCGAGAGACGGGGCATTCGCCGCCAGCTCCAGGAGGGTGTCGCGCGGCAGGGACTCGGTGCGGTGGGCCTGGTCCTCACCCGCCAGCTCCGCGGCTTCCGCCTCCACGTCCACGACGTGGCTCGGACCCGCGTCCCGGGCCGCTTCTTCAGCGGCGTCGGCCTCGGACTCGGTGGGAACGTCGGGGGCGTCCTCGTGCTCTCCCTCCGTCAGCTCGAACTGGGCCCGGGCGAAGTCCGGGTCGTAGACGACATCGCTGACGTAGAGGAAAGCGGCCTTCTCCAGGCCGATGTCCACGAAGGCCGCCTGCATGCCGGGGAGCACCCGGACCACGCGGCCCTTGTAGATATTTCCGACGACGCCCTTGTCCTTCTTACGCTCGAGATAGAACTCCGCGATGTGCCCGTTCTCGACGAGCGCCACGCGGGTCTCCCGACCCGCGGCGTTGATGACGAGGATGCTGCTCATGGACGAATCCTGGACGCGCGCGCGGTAGGGCGGACCTCACCGGACGGGAGGCGGCAAGACGCCGCGCCTCCGAGCACGCTGCGAAGGGAGAGGCGGCCTCCGGTGGCACTCCAGTCAGGACGGCCTTCCCGGTCTGTCCGGGTACGGCTCGCATCACGCTGTCGAGGGCCAAGGGGACCACCGCCTGCTCCTCCGAATTTAGTCGCTCCGCTTTGCGACCGGCACCCTGCCGGGCGGAGCCTTGTCTTCAACCGCGTTCGAGGTCCTCCACCACGCGCGTGCCGCCCGCTCCTTCCTTCCACACCCGGTCGGTGCCCTTCAGTGGGCCACCTTGGGGGGGCGACTGGAGCCCCGGCGCAGCCGACGCGCCCGGAGGTATCCGGGAACGCAACCCGTCAAAAATTCACGACTGGGCGTGACCTTCGCCAATGCGGAGTGTCACACAAGCGCCCAGAAACACGGGGAGTTTTTCACGCCCCCGGCACACGTGTAAAGCCGAGAAACGGCATCCATCCACTGTCGGGCAGATGCCGGATGCCTCCCTGGCGGGTTCTCAGGCCTGGGCGGGGGCCTGCTTGCCGCCCGACGGCTTGTCCAATCGCCCGCGCGGCCGGCGCACCAGCCTCAGGCCCGTCCACGTCGAGTCGATGACGCAAATCTTGTTGTCGACCAGGCCGATATCCAGCGCCGCCTGGCGCACGAAGTCCTCGGAGAGGTTCGTCTTCACGCCCTCGCCGCCGGGCCAGCAGACCCAGATGCCCCCGGTCAGGGCCATGGCGCGCGCCAGCGCGGGCAGCCGCTGCACCAGCTCCTGGGCGTCCTGGGAGAAGAAGAGGATGACATCCAGGCCCGTCACCGCCGTAATCAGGAACTCCACCCCGTCCGGCAGCGGATTGAGCTTCTGCACGAAGCCGCGCGGCGGGTTGATGACGGAGACCTTGGAACCGGCCCGGATGCCCAGCATGGCCGGCAGGGATGCCAGCGCGTAGGGCGTCATGATGTGCGCTCCACGATGAAGTGACTGTACTCGCCGGTGGCCTCGGCGTCCGTGCGCGCGACGCTGTCGACTCGCGCCTGGGCCGGACCCCGGTGACACCAGCGGATGAATTCTTCCATCATTCCCGGCTCACCCTCCACCACCGCTTCCACGGAGCCGTCCGGGCGGTTGCGCACCCAGCCCACCAGGCCCAGGCGCGTGGCCTCCACACGGGCGCTCTCCCGGAAGAAGACGCCCTGCACCTTGCCCTGGATGCGCAGCGTGGTCCGCCGCGTGCCGCTCATGGACTGAAAGCCTCACCCTCTGG
This sequence comes from Myxococcus qinghaiensis, assembly GCF_024198215.1. GTDB lineage: Bacteria > Myxococcota > Myxococcia > Myxococcales > Myxococcaceae > Myxococcus > Myxococcus qinghaiensis. Next base: position 487,869 of record NZ_JAKCFA010000003.1, on the reverse strand, counting down.
CGTCCGTCTGCAACAGCTGCAGGAACGCTTGCTCGTCCAGGATTCTTACCCCGAGTTCCTGGGCCTTCTTCAGCTTGCTGCCGGCATCGTCCCCGGCCACCACGAAATCGGTCTTGCGCGAGACACTTCCGGCCACCTTCCCACCCCGACGCTCCACCTCCTCCTTGGCCTGGTCCCGATTCATACCCGTCATCGAGCCGGTGAGCACCACCGTCTTTCCGACGAAGGGGCCGCCGGTGCTGACCTGAGGCGGGGCGGGGGAGACCCCGGCGTTGAGCAGGGCGAGGATGGCCTCCCGGTTCTGGGGCTCCTGGAAGAAGGCGTGGATGACCTGGGCCATGACGGGGCCCACGTCCTTGACCCGGCTGATGTCCTCCAAGGACGCCTTGAAGAGCTGGTGCACGTCCGGGAAGCCCTCGGCGAGCGCCTTGGCCGTCGCGTCGCCCACGTGGCGGATGCCCAGCGCGTAGAGGAAGCGGCGCTGGGTGGTGCCCTTGGAGTGCTCCAGGGACTCCAGCAGGTTGTCCGCGCTCTTGTCGCCCATGCGCTCCAGCGTCAGGAGCTTCTGCTTGGTGAGCGCGTACAGGTCCGCGAAGGTCTTCACCGTGCCGGTGGCCACCAGCTGCGCGGCCAGCTTGTCGCCCAGGCCCTCGATATCCATGGCGATGCGGCTGGCGAAGTGGCGGATCTTCTCCACCAGCTGCGCGGGGCAGGACGCGCCGGTGCAGCGGATGACCGCGCCGTCCTCGTCCTTCACCGCGGCGGCTCCGCAGACGGGGCAGTGCTTGGGGAACTCGAAGGGCTGGGAGCTCTCCGGGCGCTTGGAGAGCACCGTGGAGACAATCTCTGGAATCACGTCGCCCGCGCGGCGCACGAAGACGGTGTCGCCCTTGCGCACGTCCTTGCGGCGCAGCTCGTCCTCGTTGTGCAGCGTGGCGCGCGCCACCATGACGCCGCCCACCTTCACGGGCTTCAGGTGCGCCACGGGGGTGAGCGCGCCAGTGCGGCCCACCTGGATGCCGATATCGAGCACCTCCGTGGACTCCTCCTCCGGAGGGAACTTGTAGGCCACCGCCCAGCGGGGGCTCTTGGAGACCTGGCCCAGGCGCTTGCGCTGGTCCTCGTCATCCACCTTCACCACCATGCCGTCCACCTCGAAGGGCAGCTCATGGCGGCCCTTCAAGGAGGCGTCATAGGCCTGGCGCACGCCGTCGATGCCCTCCGCGCGCACGTAGCGGTTGATGGGCAGCCCCAGCGACTTCAGGTACTCCAGCTTCTCGATGTGGGACTTGAACGCGGGCACGCCCTCGGTGGGGACGCACTCGTAAAGATAGACGGAGAGGGGGCGCGCGGCCGTCTCCTTCGGGTCCAACTGGCGCAGGCTTCCGGCCGCCGCGTTGCGAGGGTTGGCGAAGAGCGGCTCACCTTCCTCCTCGCGCTTCTCGTTGAGCTTCTGGAAGTCCGCCTTGCGGATGAAGACCTCGCCGCGCACCTCCAGCACCGCGGGCACCTTCACGCCGTCCAGCGGGAACAGCTCCATGGGCAGGCTGCGGATGGTGCGCAGGTTGCCCGTGACGTCCTCGCCCGTGGTGCCGTCGCCGCGCGTGGCGCCCTGGACGAAGATGCCCTTCTCGAAGCGCAGGGCGATGGCGAGCCCGTCCAGCTTGGGCTCGCACACGTAGGTGACGGCAGGCTGGCCGAGCAGCTTGCGCACGCGCTCGTCGAACTCCACCAGGCCCTCGTCCTCGAAGAGGTTGGCGAGCGAGAGCATGGGGACGCGGTGGACCACCTGGCCGAACTCGTCGGCCGCCTTGCCGCCCACGCGCTGGGTGGGCGAGTCCGGCGTCTGCAGGGAGGGGTGCTGCTCCTCCAGCCCCTGCAGCTCGCGCATCAGCGTGTCGTACTGGATGTCGCTGATCTCCGGCGAGTCGAGCACGTAGTAGCGGTGGTTGTGGTGGGCCAGCTCACGACGGAGCTCGCGGGCTCGTGCTTCGGCGGTCTTGAAGTCGTCCACGGTGGGCGGTCCTTACCCCAAATCGCCCCCAGCGAGGGCGTGTCCAGTGCCGTGCAATCTAGAGCGTCCCCCCGACATCGCGTCGAGCCCGCTGTCGGACGTCGGACCGGGGGGTTCGCATACGCCCTGGGACGTAGGCTGGGAATCGCGCGGTGGGTGAGGGCGCGTCCCGAGTCGTGGTGCGGGGCTGCCCGGGACACCGGAGGCCCGGGCTCACGGACCGCGAAGCGACCTTCCGGGTCCTGGTCCCCGGGTCCGAAGTGTCCCTGGTGACGGTGGAAATGTCTGACGTCGGGCTCATGTTGCTCATGAGGAAGCGTCCGCGCCAAAGCCCCGCAAGATGCCTTGACAGGCCAGGAGGGGGTCAATAACGTCCCCGCGCGGTTCATTGGCGCAGGAGTTTCGACGGCGCCATCTCTTCCCCAAACCACCGGCCCGCGCCCGCGCAGTCCCGTTCAGGGATTCCGGTACGGCTGTCCTCCTGGAAGGTGCTTCCGAGGCCGCGCGGAATCTCCCCCGGCAATCGAGCGTCCGAGTCCTCGGGCACCCCACCAATCCCCAAGCGTTCCAGACATGCGCAAAGCCCGTACTTCGAGAGAGAAGGCCTCCGACGTCGTTGTTCCCGTCGAGGCCGACGACAAGCCCCGTCGCAAGCGCGCGGCGGCGAAGACCGCCGAAAGGGAAGATACCGAGAAGCCCTCCCGCACCCGTCGCCCCCGTCGCGACGAGGAAGTCAGCGCGGAGCCGGAGGCCGAGGTGAGCGCCGAGCCGCCCCGTCCGGTCCTGACCCCCATTTCCCGTCCCGTCCGCGACGACGACATCCAGGAGGCGCGTCTCTCCTCTGGAGAGGACGATTCGCCGGCGGCCACGCTGCCTCCCGCGCCGGAGGTCCCGGACGCGCCCGCAATCACGGAAGTCAGCCGCGACGGCGCGCCGATGCAGGTCATCAAGCTCAATGACCTGAAGCGGATGAAGATCACGGACCTGTCCAAGATGGCCCACGACGTGGGCATCGAGAACTACCAGGGTCTGAAGAAGCAGGACCTCATCTTCGCGCTGCTCGGCGGCATCGCCGACAAGCGCTTCGAGGTCCACGCCGAAGGCGTGATGGAGATGCTCAGCGACGGCTTCGGCTTCCTGCGCAGCTCCGACAGCGACTACCAGCCCAGCCCGGACGACATCTACGTGTCTCCGTCGCAGGTGCGCCGGTTCAACCTGCGCCCTGGCGACACGGTGACGGGCCCCATCCGCCAGCCCCGCGAGGGCGAGCGCTTCTTCGCGCTCCAGAAGGTGGACAAGGTCAACTTCACGGACCCGATGTCGGACGCGGCGCGCGAGCGCATCCTGTTCGACAACCTCACGCCGCTGTATCCGACGCGCAAGCTCAAGCTGGAGCACGAGTCGTCGGAGATGACCACGCGCATCATCGACATGTTCTGCCCCATCGGTCTGGGACAGCGCTGCCTCATCGTCGCGCCTCCGAAGGCCGGCAAGACGGTGCTGCTGCAGAACATCGCGCACGCCATCAGCCGCAACCACCCGGACGTGTACCTCATCGTGCTGCTCGTGGATGAGCGCCCGGAAGAAGTCACGGACATGGAGCGCAGCGTGCGGGGTGAAGTCGTGTCCTCCACCTTCGACGAGCCCGCCACGCGGCACGTGCAGGTGGCGGAGATGGTCATCGACAAGGCCAAGCGCCTGGTCGAGCAGAAGTACGACGTCTGCATCCTGCTCGACTCGATTACGCGTCTGGCGCGCGCCTACAACACGGTGGTGCCCGCGTCCGGAAAGATTCTCTCCGGCGGCGTGGACGCCAACGCGCTGCACAAGCCCAAGCGCTTCTTCGGCGCCGCGCGCAACATCGAGGAGGGCGGCTCGCTGACCATCATCGGCACCGCGCTCATCGACACCGGCAGCCGCATGGACGAAGTCATCTTCGAGGAGTTCAAGGGCACGGGTAACTCCGAAATCGTCCTGGACCGGAAGCTGATGGAGAAGCGCATCTTCCCGACGCTGGACATCAACAAATCCGGCACGCGCAAGGAGGAATTGCTCTTGTCTCCGGGCGACCTCGTGCGCATCACTGCGCTGCGCCAGGTGCTGCACCCGTTCACGCCCATCGACGCGATGGAGTTCGTGCTCAAGCACATGCGTCCGACGCCGACGAACGCTGACTTCCTCGGCTCGATGAACCGGTAGGTCCAACACCTCTCGGAGGGTCCATGTCCCGTTCCATGTTCGTCCGTCTGTTTCCCCTGCTCATCGGGGTGTCACTCGGAGGTGGACTGGGATGCGACGTGGACTCCCTGGGGCCGCCTGATGAAGACGCGCCCCCGGTGCTGTCGAACAAGACCTGCTACTCGGATGACGACTGTGTCGCCAACGCCTGTTGCGGGGATGGCACCGCGGTCACCCACGTGGACGAGGGCCCGAACTGTCGCGGTGTGAGGTGCACGGGCGAGTGCCCGGAAGGCTCCATCGACTGCGGGCGCTGCATCCCCTTCTGCCGTGGAGCCCGCTGCGACGCCGCCTGTCAGTGAGGTGACTTGCGCTGCCTCGTGGCTTTCGTGGCTCCACGGGGGCTGCGAAGCTGGGGCGGTGACGACGACCGAGCTGGAGTGGGAGCGGCGCATCGCGGAGCTGTGGGCCTCTTTCGATGGCCAGGCTCCGGGTGACTTTCTCGCACGTGTCGAGGCGCTGTCTGCGGAGCTGCCCGTGGGGCATCCGCGCGCGCTGTTCGAGCGGGCGTCGGCCCACGACTCGCTGGGGCAGGAGGCACAGGCCGCGCCGCTGTATCGACAGGCCCTGGCCTCGGGGCTGAGTGGCGGGCTTCGGCGCCAGGCCGTGATTCAGCTGGCCAGCACGCTGCGCAATCTGGGCGAAGTCGAGGAGAGTGTCGCGCTCCTCATGGCCGAGCGGGCCACCGGGTCCGACGCGCTTGATGATGCCGTGTCCGCGTTCCTCGCGCTGTCGCTCGTGGATGCGGGGCGCGAGAGGGAGGCGGTGGGGCTGGCTCTCGGGGCGCTGGCGCGTCACCTGCCTCGCTACAGCCGCTCGCTCGCGAACTACGCCAAGGCGCTTGGGGGCCGTGCTCCGTAGTCGTCTCGCGTGGGGGGGGGCGAAGGCACTTCCTCCTGCGCGGTGGACTCGAAGGGGCGCTCGTCGCGGATGAGCAGGCACGGGCCGTGTGTCGGGGTCCTCGCCTGTGTCTGGCTCGGGTCCACCCGGGCTCGTGCCTGCTGGAGCGCTCAGGCCGCTGGCGTCTGTTGTCCTGTGGTGGAGGACGGCTGCTCGGAAGCGGAGAGCGTCACCACCGACTGCGGCTGCGCCTTGAGGCGGGCGTAGTCGAAGCAGGCCACGAGGATGGCGGTGATGGGCACGGCGAAGAGCGCGCCCACGAGGCCGAAGAGGCGCTCTCCCGCGATGAGGGAGAAGGCGACGATGACCGGGTGGATGCGCGCGGCCTGTCCCATGATTTTGGGATTGAGGAAGTACGCCTCCACCGCGTGGATGCCGATGATCCACACCAGGATGGCCAGGCCCTTCTTGAAGCCGTCCGCCATCGCGATGAGGACGATGGGCACCGAGCTGAGGATGGTGCCGAAGATGGGGATGAGGCTGAAGAACGTGGCGATGGTGGCCAGCAGGAAGGCGAACTTCACGCCGAAGAGCAGCAGGCCCACGAAGGTCAGCGCGCCGTTGACGACGCAGATGGTGACCTGTCCGCGCACCACGCCGGACAGGGAGCGGTCGATGCGCTCGGCGAGCTGCTTCGCGTCGTGGGCGTACTCGGCGGGGACCAGGGTGCCGCAGTACCGACGGATGGCATGACCGTCGATGGAGAAGAAGGCCGCCACCATCAGCACGAAGAACAGCGTGAAGACGCCCGCGGCCACTCCCGCGATGATGCTGCGGGACACGCTGACGATGTCGCCCAGGTTCTCCTGCACCAGCGACGAGACGCGCTTCACCGCGTCACTCAGCAACTGCTCCAGGTCCAGCGCCAGGCTGAAGTGTCCGCCGCCCGCCGCGTCCGCGCCCTCCAGCGCCCGGTTGGAGAGGGCGACGGGGATGCCGTAGTCGCTGAGCCACGTCTCGCCGCGCTGGGCGAGCACCTGCACCTGCTCGGGCGTGAGCGTGTTGGCCAGCGCCATCGTGTCGCGGCTGACGCGGGCCATCTCGCGGTAGAGTTGTGGCACCAGGGCCACCAGGAAGAGGTACACGCCGACGAAGAAGCCCGCGTAGATGAGCAGGATGGCCGCCCAGTGGGGGACTTTGCGTCCGGCGACCTGCAGCCGGGTGATGCGCGCCACGAGCGGCTGCACCAGGTACGCGATGAGCGCCGCGCCCGCGAAGGGCATCACCACCGAGCGGAACGTCACCAGGGCCGCCGCCACGACGAGCCAGAGGGCTCCGAGGATGAGCAGGCGTTTGCGTCGGTCGGTGGTGGGAGTCGGAGTCGGGGTGTCCAGGGGCTGCAACATGCCTCGGGCTTACGGCAGCGCCCGCGCGCTGACAAGGCCCGGTGCCCCAGGTTCTCGTTTGCCCTCGGGGCCCGGGGCCTGCCCGTTCCGAGGCGGTGGAAAGTTCGAGGTCCCAGCTTTCCGAGGGATGGGGCCGCTCACGCCTGCTTGCTGCACCTGACTTCGAGCCCGGTTTTCAAGCAGACTTGAGGGAGTTTTCCGCTGGCTCAGGAGGGGCGTGGTGGCGGGCAAGACGATCAAGTTGTTCTTCGTGGATGGGGACCCCAGTGGTCTGCGGGTGGCGGACGTCATGAACTGGGCGGGTATCGCCCTGGCCATTCCCCGCAACCACCTCCCACAGTTCAAGGCACGCAAGGAGGCGGCGCGCCCGGGGGTGTACGTGCTGCTCGGGGATGACCCGGACGTGGTGGGGGAGGTTCGCGGCTACATCGGTGAGGCCGAAGCCCTCGGTCAGCGGCTCGCTCAGCATGCTCGGGACTCCGCGAAGGAGTGGTGGACGGAGGCGGTGGTCTTCACGTCGAAGGACGGCAACCTCACGAAGGCCCACGCGAAGCATCTGGAACTCGCGTTGCACAAGCTCGCCAGCGAAGCCGCTCGGGTCAATCTGACGAATGGCACTGCTCCTTCGGGCGCCGCGCTCCCCGAGTCGGACCTGGCTGACATGGAGGGCTTCCTCGAATACGTGCGGCTCACGCTTCCTCCGCTGTCGGGACGTGCGTGGCGGCTGCCGGATGGGACGAGCCTGGGCGCCGTTGAGGCCGCTGAACTCGAATAGCTGACGCGACCCACCCGGGGTGCGGCGCACCCCTTGGTGAAGTCCATGGCCTGCATTCCTTTCATCGCAGGGCCTCCGTTAGGCTTCGCGCAATGAGCGAGAGCAGGGAACCTCCACAAATGCATTCTCGAATCGCATGTCGAGACCGTGCGCATTCCATGGCGGGTCGCTGAGTCATGGGCGCGATTCAGGTCAGTTGGTTGGATTTGTCGTCGGAGCAGATGGCGGAAGCCCGAGCCCACCTCCAAGGCGCCAAGGACGAGGGCGTCGTCGACGAGCTGGGGTTCGGTGTCTTGCAGGGCGCCATCGCGGATGTGCTCTACCCGGGCGTCAACACCATCATGACCCGCGCGCGGTACTTCTATTTCATCCCCGCGCTTCTGGATCGACTGGAGCGGGACTTCTCGCGCGGTGATTTCGCGCGCAAGGCGCGTGAACGACAGGCCTCCCTGAGCCAGGTGCTCAAGGTGAGCGAACCCCTGCTGGGGAGTGGAGTCATTGGCCGCGACAGTGGCGCCGCGCTTCAACGCATGCCCTCCAACATCTACTGGACCGGCATGCGCAAGCTGGGCCTCTTCCTGCATCCCCTGTCGGAGTCCGCCTACCAACTTCAGGTCATGGAGGGGCGCCTCGCGCGAAAGGTCGTCAAGGACGACGACCACTCCGCTCACCCCGGCGGAGATGATGCGCCTTTCTGGGATGTGGCACGTCCTCCCCCTGAGTTCCTGGACGAAGACGGAAACGTTCTTGCGTCGACGACGTTCCAGCTCACCCGTCGGGAGGCGAAAGACCTCGCACGGCGGTTCACGCTTCAGCGAGAGGAGGCGCTGAATCACGGCTCCCTCCTGCCGGTGCTGATTGATGAGCCCAGCGGCGCCGACTTCGCATGGCCCTGGGATGTGCCCGTACCTGAGTCGGGGCTGGCCCGGCTCCTCGATGAAGCGAAGTGCTTGAGCGCCTTGGCCAGGGGCATGGGGCTTCTCTACGTGGCACTGCTGCTCGAGAAGCGCCAGTCGGAAGGACTCGAGGTCCCCGACCTCGACCTGCCCGAGTTCTGCGAGGAGTGGCTCGGCACCGTGCGCCCAGGCTTCGAAGCCTGGGACTTCACCGCGGCGATGGCCCATCCCGTCATCTGCCGGGGACGTCGTCCTCATGATGAGCGCGAACTGGGAGAGTTCCTCAAGCGTTGCCTGGGAGTGTCGAGCGGTGCCGCGCTCCTTCGCGACCCGGTCGCTCGTGATGTGGTGTCTCGACGCGAGCGCCGCATCAAACGCTACAAGTCACGACTGCAGTCGGTGAGGCAGCTCAAGGAATGGCGTCCCCCTACGTCCGCCGGGCTGGCGTCCCCCTATGAGCTGAGCTTCAGGCATCGCACCGGCAAGCAGATGGCGTGGGACATCCGTGAAGGGCTGGGGCGCTCATGACGCTCGACCCTCAACGGAGGCAGAACCTGCTGGCCTGGCTTCAGCCTCCCGCGGGCTACCGGCTCGAAGCGGGAGTTGGCACCGCTTTCAGTGCATCTCTCGATGTCGTCGCCGCCGCCGTGCTCGCGCTCGTCGGCGAGGACCACGAACCCGGCGCCGTCCCGGGAGTCTCGCTCGCGTATGCGGTCTCCCGGCTGCAGCGGCGCTTCCGGCTCTTCGTGAACCAGGGTGGTCTGCTCATCCCCTCCCAGGGTGGAAACAGGATGGCCGCGCTGTTTGACGGCTTCGTGCGTCCCGTGGTCCTCCCTGCCGGAGCTTTTCACCCCAAGGTCTGGGTGCTTCGCTTCCGCGCGCGCGAGACCCCGGAGATGCACGGCGCGGCTGACCGCTTCCGTGTCGTCTGTTCGAGTCGCAATCTCACCGACGCACGCTGTTGGGAGCTCGGTGCGATGCTGGAGGGAGAGCAGGCGCGGGCGGCAGGGGTGAAGGCCCTGGGCGGTGACCTGTCGGCGTTTTTCCGGCAACTGATCCGGATGGACTCCGAAGCGTCCCCGTCTGTGCGCGCGCTCTGTGACGTCCTGTCAGAGGTCCAGTTCGAAACGGACGAAAACGTGCGTCTGCGCTGGCAATGGCCTGGCGTCGCCCATGCTCGTTCTCTCATGCCGGAGCTTCCGGACGCTCCCGCTCGTGCGCTCGTCCTGTCTCCGTTCCTTCGCGCGTCGGTCATCACCCGGCTTGCTCGCGCCGGACAACTGACGCTGGTCTCCTCCCAGGGGGAGCTGGATGCGCTCCCCGACGCCGCTCACAAATCGCTGAAGCCCCACCGCGTCTTCGTGCTCGAGGACTTCGACGCCGAGGGCCCGTTGGGTGGAGACCTCCACGCGAAGCTCTATGCCTTCGAGGATGAGACGGCGTTCACCCTGCTTGGGTCCGCGAATGCCACGGGGCCTGGATGGGGAGAGGGGCCCATCACGAACGTGGAGGCGATGCTCCGCATGGAGCCCGGCCTTCCCCTGGCGCGGGTGCTGCGTGAAGTGGTGGAGGACAAGCGAGGGATTCACCCCTGGCTTCATGTGTACGAGCGCAGGTCCGTCCCGGAGGATGCGGATTCGCGGGCAAAGCTCCTGCTCGACCAGTTCGGACGCCTCGTGGGCTCGCTTCAGCTCAGCGCGACCTATGATGCGGAGGCACGTCGCCTGAGCCTGCGACTGGCGCAGCCGGAGCGACTCACGGACCTGCCAGATGGCCTGCGCTTGGAACTGGCCCCCTACGCGCTTGCGGGTTCGGGGCTGGCGTCAGCGTGGTGTGAAATCTCCGCTCAGGTGTCCGAGGTCCACTTCCCGGACGTGGACCTCACCCAGGTCGGGGCCTTCGTGCTCCTCAGGGCCTGTCACGTGGAGTCGGGCACGGAACGCGTCTTTGGATTGCAGGTCGTGGCGTCGGACCTGGCCCGGTTTCGCGAAGGTCGTGACGATGCACTGCTTCGCCAGGCGCTCTCGTCCGCCGAGCCCACGGCGCTGTTGTTGCGGTTGTTGGGACAAACCGGTTCGGGGTTGAGCGCTTCCTCTCGCGCGGGCTCGGGCAAGAAGGGTGGGGGCGCGGATTCATCCGCGTTGTTCGAAGTGATGTCCGTCGAAAGGGTGTTGGAGGCCTGTACGGACGACCCGGGGCGGGTGCTCGAGGTGGAGTCCTGTCTGCGCACCTTCGGCCCGCTGCTCGACCCGGCGTTCCTTCAGTTCTGGGAGCACTTCCGTCGAGCTTTCTCGGATGACCGACGCGAGGTGGAGACGTGAAGAAGCTGGCGCACTTCCAGGAGGCGGCGGTCGAGCGCATCTTCGAGCGGCTCACGGCCCGGGAGGGCTCGCGACGCTTCCTGCTCGCGGATGAGGTGGGGCTGGGGAAGACCATCATCGCCCGGGGCGTCATCGAGCGGTTTCTCGAGCGAAACCCGAACCTCAATGTCGTCTATCTCTGCTCCAACGCGGAGATTGGTGAGCAGAATCGGGAGAAGCTCGCACCGGGGGCTGCGAGAGCCGTGCGTCGTGTGACGGAGCTGGCGCGCACGCGGGGTGGTTCACGCGGAGGGCTGCGCCTCTACACGTTCACGCCCGGTACTTCATTGAGTGAAGGCACCGGCATGAAGTGGGAGCGGCAGCTGCTGCTCTATCTCCTGCACCGCACGCTTCGCTCCCCCGCGCACCTGGAGCGTTGGCGCGAATTCTTTCGCTGTGGGGCGCAGGGCGACGACTGGCAGCAGGAGACGCGCCCACGCGTGCTCGTCGAAGCGCATCGAGGCCAGGTTCCCCTCGAACTCCAGAGTCGGTTGAGGAACCGCTGGAGGTCCGAGCAGCTCGAGCTCGACGAGCTCGCCGACCTGGGGCGCTTCACGCTCGCGGACGTACTCGCGACCGAAGTGGAAAGGTTCAGGCGCGGGGGCGGTGACACCCTTGAGGGACGTCGACGCCGGAACGTGGTTGTCGCGCGCCTGCGGGGTGGGCTTCAGCGCGAGGCGCTCGCGTACCTCAAGCCGGACCTGCTCATCCTGGACGAGGTCCAGCGGTTCCGCGAGGTGCTGAAGATGGAGCACGACCCCTCGAGCGTCGCACGGCCCCTGTTCGAGCGCCGGGACTGTCCGACGCTGGTGCTGTCCGCGACACCCTATCGGCTCCTCACCCTGTCGCATGAAGAGACAGAGGGCGGGGGGCACTATGAGGACTTCCTCGACACCATCGCGTTCCTACAGCGGCTTAAGGCCGGTGAGCGGCCGGTCGCGCTTCAAGAGAAGCTGGGGCGGTTCGCCGAGCGGCTCGCTTCGGGCGCGTTCCTCAAAGGGCCGGACGATGAACTCCGCCGACACAAGGACGCGGTCCAGGAGGAGTTGCGGCAGGTCGTCAGTCGCACCGAACGCAACTGGTACATCGAAGGAGTCGCCAAGGGAGTGCAGGAGGTCCTTCCCGAGGCAGGCGCGGTAGAGGCGGAGGAGATTGCGGACTATCTGCGCCTGCGGCGCTTCCTGCTCGACAAGGCACAGTCTTCCTTCCACATCACCGACTATTGGAAGTCGGCTCCCGCGGTCCTGACCTTCCTCGATGCACGCTATGCCGTACAGCGGCACGCTCTCGAGGCGGCAGGGCTGACGCCGGGCCTCATCGTCCCCAGGCGCAAGCTCCACACCCTGACGGAGCGAAGCGGCCGCTTGCGCACGCTGGCCCGACGCGTGTTCGACCCGGCCCTGGGCCCTCCGAGCGACTACCTCTGGACGGCTCCCGCCTTTCGTTACTGGCGAGGGGGCCTGTTCGAGCAACATGAGGGGCCGCGCAAGTTCCTCGTCTTCTCGCACTGGCGCTTTGCTCCCAAGGCCCTCTCCATCCTGCTCAGCGCGCGGTTCGAGAAGGACCTCAAGGTTCCTGAAGATGCTCGTCCTCCGTTGCGCTTCGCGGAGGGCGCGCGAGGCGTCTTCACCGTCTGCCTCCCCTCGCCGACCCTCGCCAGGGCTGTCAATCTGGCGGAGCTCGCGGCGAAGGGGCCCTTGTCCGGACCTGAAGCGGTGCTCGTCCCCGCGCGGGAGGCGCTGCGAGAGCTTCTCTCGAAACACCAGGTAGAGGTCGCTGAGTCCGGGCCCCATCGGCTCTGGCAGGTGGTAGCGAGGCTGGAGTCCTCTGGGGCGGGGAGTCCCCGATTCCGTGAGGCGTTCGAGGGGCTCGGGTCCTTGGATGGAGAGGATGGGGAGGCGCTCGACTCGCTGGAAGGCATCCGCGATGAATTCATCGCCTGGATGGATGAGTCCGGTCCACTTCGCATCTCGGAGCGGACCTTTGAAAGGTTGGTGCACGCCGCGTGTTTTTCTCCGGCCGTCTCGCTCGCACGTGCGCTCGACAGCATCGGTCGACTGGACATGGCGCTCGATGCCGGGCTGCTGCGGTTGTGCTTCGGACCGCTTCGCCGGTACTTCAACCGGCCGCTGGTGCAGGCGGTCATCGACCGGGCTTCGGACGAGCGCTTCTATCCCGACCGGGTGCTGGCCTATGCGCAGCGAGGACACCTCCAGGCGGTCCTGGATGAGTATGTCTATCTGCTCGACGAGCAATCAGGGGACAAGCTGGACGACCTGCTCGGCGTGCTGGAGCGGGTGTTCACCCTCTCCCGGGGCTCCCCGACCATCAATGCGACGACGCGTCGTGGGCGCGATGGGCTGGAGCGCATCAGCAAAGACCCCGAGGTGGTGCCCACCCAGTTCGCGGTGGCGTTCGGAGACGAGCGCGGCGAGGACGAGGATGCAGGAGGCACGTCGCGGAAGACGTCGCTCCGAGTGGCGTTCAATTCACCGTTCTGGCCCTTCGTGCTGGCCACGACGTCGGTGGGCCAGGAGGGACTCGACTTTCATCTCTATTGTCAGGACATCGTTCACTGGAACCTGCCCTCGAATCCCGTAGACCTCGAGCAGCGAGAAGGGCGCATCAACCGGAGGAGTTCCCTCGCGGTGCGCCGAAGCATCGCCGGAGATTGGCCGCTGGAACGTGTCTGGGAGCGCGTGGGGTGGAGGAGGGAGGAGCGCAACGTATGGCTCCGGGTATTCAAGGCGGTCGAAGCCGCGGAGACGCCCGAACACAACCGGCATGGCCTGTTTCCCCATTGGATCTACGCCTCGCGCCGGCAAGCCCACCAGCCACTGCGTCGACACCTGGTGTTCCCCTCGGTGAGCGAGGATGCGGCGCGCTACTCCCGGCTCAAGGTGCAGTTGTCGCTCTATCGCCTCGTGTTCGGACAGCCCCGACAGGCCGACCTCTTGGAGCGGCTGAAAGGGCAGCTCGAGGAGGCCGATGCCGCCACGCGTGAGGAGCTGCTCAAGCATCTGCCGCGCTACATGATCAACCTCTCACCTGTCAGGCAGGAACAGGCGGAACGGCAGGCGGAAGCGGAGGTGTCGAGAATCCTCCAGCAAGGGGCGGGAGCGGTGCGGCAGCTCGTGACGTCGGTCCAGCAGATCGCGCACGAGCACTCCCTGGCCCTGTCTCCCGTGAGCCCCGAACTCGAAGAGTTGCTGAAGGTGGTTGCCGAAGAGGGAGGCCGGGTCTCGGAGCAGGCTGCCAGCGCGCGGTTGACGCACGCCCTCGTGGCCCTGGCATACCTCCGGAACCCCTATGATGCGGATTTCGACTTCCAGGGGGAGTTCGGGTTCCAGGACGATATCGAGGTCATCCGCAAGCGCCACCAGCAGATGCGCTCTTCGCGCTGAATCGACGAACCCGACTGCTCACGCCTGGGCGCCCTGGGCGAGCCGGAGCTTCGTCTCCAGCTTGTCCAGGCAGACCTGCATCTGCTTGCGCTTCACGCGGCCCTCGGTGGCTTCTCCCAGGGTCAGCATCTGCTCGGTGAGCCACCGGGCGAGGAACAGCAGGGCCAACCGGTCATCCGGCCCAAGCCCTCGCTCCAGGTAGCGCTTGTTGCGCATGTAGTCGTCGAACGCGTCCGTCTCGTGCGCCAGCTCCCACCGCGTCAGCCTCAACGCCTCCGTGTAGACGGCCGGCGCGGGACGCGGGCGCGGCTCGGTGAACAGGGGCGCGAAGTGGCCTCCCGTGTCCAGGTCCACCTCCTCCAGCGGCGGCGGCCACTTCTGGAGGTCCTGCGCGAGCAGCTTTGCCACCTCCTCCACGAAGTGGTCCATGAGCGGCACGGGCTTCAGGTCGAAGAGGCGGTCCCAGCGCGAGGGCATGTTCCCTCTCTACCTCAAGAGGCGGACGGCGACACCGCGCGCAGCTCCCGCGCGCACTCGCCATAGCCGGCGCTCAGCTCGCGTCGGATGACCTCGTAGACGGACCGCCGGGTGAGCAGCGCCCCGTGCCCCACGTTGGACAGCTCGTGGTTGAACACGTTCGGCTGGCCCTCCACGTCCAGCCGCGCCGACGCCCACGGCGTCACCTCGTCCACCTTCGAGTAGACCGACGTCAGCCGCACGTTCCTCGGAAACGCCCCGGTGCGCAGCTGCTTCAGAAACGGCGACACGGGCGTGAGCTGCCACATGCTGCGACTGAACCACCCGAGCGTCGCGCAGCCCAGGTACGCCAGCCGCGAGCCCTGGTGCGGCGTCCCCAGGGTGATGAGGTTCTGCACCCGCGCATCTCCGCCCAGGCGCTTCACGTAATACATCCCGATGAGGCCGCCCTTCGAGTGGCCGACGATGCTCAGCGGCCCCATGTGCGGATAGCGCGCGTACATGCGCTCCACCTTCTCCCGCACCTTCTGCGCCAGCGCGTCGATGCCACACGTGTTGTACCGGTCCAACGCACCGCCCAGGTGGATGGACCAGACGGAGTAGCCGTCACGCCGCAGCCGCTGCTCCAGCACCTCGAACACGCGGCGCGTGCTGAAGAAGCCGTAGAGCAACAGCACCGGCCGGGGGCACTGCGTGAAGTCCGTCTTCCGGACGATGTGGTGGGGCCTCGTGTCCAGGTGCAGACAGGCCGCGAGGTTTCGCAGCTGTCGTGTCCACCGGCGGTAGTGCGGAACGAGAGGATTCATGGCGCACTCGGTCGGCGCGCGGAGCGCCGTCCGGACACAACCTGTGAATCACGGCCTCGTTCCGCCGGGCTCGCGCGGGGGCCTCACCCCACGAACGCGTGCTGCTCAACGTCCGGCGTCGGACCTGCCCGGCCCAGCGTCCGGAAGTCCACCATCCACGGTGCCTCCGTCCGTCCCACCATCGCCCGTCCCCGTCACGCAGCACGTCGGCACCTTCGCGAAGTACAGCGCCGCCTGGGAGCAGAACGCTCGGATGTCGCGGCGGTGTGCCCCGCAGCCGGTGACGAAGCGGTCGCCCTCGCAGACGGGCTCGGGCGCCGTCGCGGGGTCACACGCCGTCAGGCTCCGCGCGCACACCGCCCGCGAGCGATAGAAGCGCGAGTCGCTCCGGTCCCCAGGAACGACGGCGCAGGTGGTGCCCTGGTCGCACTCCTGGAAGATGGCGCCGGTGGAGCAGGGGCCCACCGTGCAGGCCGTCTCGCAGTTGAGCGCCTCCGAGTCCTCACAGCGGGGAGCCTGGGAGCACGGGTCTCCGTCCGAGCAGGCGGAGACGAGGAGGGCGAGCAGGAGCGACGTCAGGATGCGCGGCAAGGGAGGCCTCGGCGGGGGTCAGGTGAAGCGCTCCAGGAAGTTCATCAGGATTCGCCGCCCAGCGGGAGTGGGTGCCAGGCCCGCGAGCAGCCTTGGCACCTGCTCACCGGGCGCGATTCCCCGCGCCACCGCCTCCTGCTCCAGTCCCTCGCGTCGCGCGTGGATGACGGCGCGCAGCGCGTCCGGCGCCGCCTCCGGGTGGAACTGCACGCCCCGGACCTTGGGACGGAAGGCGAGTGCCTGCGCGGCCGTGTTGGCGTTTCCCGCGAGCACCGTCGCGCCTTGGGGCACCTGGGCGACGATGTCCTCGTGCGTGGCCTGGGCGGCGAAGACCTCCGGCACGCCGTCGAACAGCGCGTCCCGACGCCCCTCCTCGGTGAGCCTCACCTCCACCGTGCCCGTCTCCCGGCCCAGCGGATTTCGCGCCACCTGTCCACCGTACGCCCGCGCGAGCAACTGATGACCAAAGCACACTCCCAACACCGGCGTGCCCTGCTCCCCGGCCTCCACCATGAAGTCCGCGACGCGCTCCATCCACGGCTCCAGCCGCGTCACTGACAGAGGAGAACCCGTCATCATCACCGCGTCGTACGCATGCGCGTCCCGTGGCAACGGGGCGTCGCGGTGCACCGGGAGGATGTCGAAGCGATGGCCCTCCAGTCCGATGGTGCCCAGGAACCACTGCTCGTAATCACCCACACTGAGGCGCACGGATTCGGCGGCCTCGCCGGCTTTCAGCAACAAGACGTTCTTCACCACCGCAGGTTGCCGCGTCTGGACGTCATTCCTACCCTGTCGTGCCACCTGTGTTCGCTCCTGGCCAATCTGTCTGGAACGCCCCCGTGCGCCCCGAGGAATCCCCATGCTAGACGCCCGCTCGCTCTCCCCCCGGCTGCCCGTCCTGCAACTGCTCATCGACGGGCAGGGCGTGGACCCCGTCGAAGGGGGTTTTCTCCCGGTGGTGAATCCCGCCACGGGTGAGAAGGTGTGCGACGTACCCAGCGCCACCGCCGCCGACGTGGACCGCGCGGTGAAAGCCGCCCGTCGCGCCTTCGAGTCCGGCCCGTGGAGCAAGATGTCCGCCCGCGAGCGCGGCAAGCTCATCCGCAAGCTCGCCGACCTGCTGTGGCAGCGCCGCGAGGAGTTCGCGCTCGTCGAGTCGCTCAACAACGGCAAGACGTTCCGCGACGCCGTCCGAGGCGACGTGGCCCCGGGCGCCGGCACGCTCGCGTACTTCGCGGACTGGGCGGACAAGATTCACGGCGAGGTGCTCCCGGTGGACGGCCCCTTCCACACCTACGTGCTCAAGGAGCCGGTGGGCGTGGTGGGCCTCATCGTCCCGTGGAACTACCCCACCTGCATCCTCTGCTGGAAGCTGGGGCCCGCGCTCGCCGCCGGCTGCACCGTGGTGGTGAAGCCCTCCGAGATGACGCCGCTGACGGCGATGAAGCTGGGCGCGCTCGCGCTCGAGGCGGGCTTCCCGCCCGGCGTCCTCAACGTCGTCACCGGCTACGGAGACCCCGCGGGCGAGGCGCTCGCGCGGCACCCGGACGTGGACAAGATTTCCTTCACCGGCTCCGGCCGCACCGCGCGCCGGCTGATGCAGGCGTCGGCGGGCAGCAACCTCAAGAAGCTGACGCTGGAGCTGGGCGGCAAGAGCCCCCAGGTCATCTTCTCCGACGCGGACCTGGAGCGCGCCGTGGAGGCGTGCTTCTGGGGCATCTTCGGCAACAAGGGGGAGACGTGCAACGCGGGCAGCCGCGTGCTCGTGCAGGAGGGCATCTACGACGACTTCGTGGGGAAGCTGGCCGAGCGCGCGCGCAAGCTGCGCGTCGGTGACCCGTTGGACCCGTCCACGGAGATGGGCGCGCAGGTGAGCCAGAAGCAGCTCGACACCATCCTCGGCTATGTCGAGAGCGGTCGTCAGCAGGGCGCGAAGCTTTTGGCCGGTGGTGAGCGCGACACGGAGAGCATCAAGGCGAAGGGCTACTTCATGCGGCCCACCATCTTCGGCGACGTGAAGCCGGACATGAAGATCGCCCAGGAGGAGATTTTCGGCCCGGTGCTCAGCTGCCTGCGCTTCCGCGATGACGCGCACGCGCTGGAGCTGGCCAACGGCACGCTCTACGGCCTGGCCGCCTCGCTGTGGACTCGCGACGTGGCGAAGGCGCACGCGCTGGCTCGCAAGGTGAAAAGCGGCGTGGTGTGGATCAACTGCTTCAACGAGTTCGACGATGCCGCGCCGTTCGGCGGCTACAAGGAGTCCGGCTGGGGCCGTGATTTGTCGCACCACGCGCTGGAAGGCTACCTCCAGTGCAAGGCGGTGTGGACGCGGCTGCCGACGGACACCTGAGCACTCCCTCACCCCAGGAAGGAAGGTCCCGATGCCGACCCGTCCCAAGGCGAAGGTTCTCACGCATCCGACCGTGGCCCGCCGGGCCCGCGCCAAGGAGCGCGGAGGCCCCGTGCGCGGCGGCGCCGTGCCCCGGGACTCGGGCGGCACCGACACGCTCAAGCGCTGGCTCGACGAAAACGGCGTGAAGAAGGTGAAGGTCGGCGCCATCGACATCGACGGTGTCTGGCGCGGCAAGTACATCTCCCTGGAGAAGTTCCTCAGCGCCGCCAAGGGTGGCCTGGGCTTCTGCGACGTCGTCTTCGGCTGGGACTTGGGCGACGAGCTGCTCGACAACACCCAGGTGACGGGCTGGCACACCGGCTACCCGGATGCGCACGCGACGGTGGATGTGACGACGGGGCGGGTGATTCCGTGGGAGCCCGACACCGCGGCCTTCCTGCTCGACTTCGTCAACCCGGACGGCACGCCCTTCGAGGCCAGTCCCCGGCAGCTGCTCCAGAAAATCGCCGCGCGCGCGAGGGAGCAGGGCTACCTGCCTCGCTTCGGCGCCGAGTACGAGTTCTTCATCTTCAAGGAGCAGCCGGACACGCTGAAGCAGAAGGGCTTCCAGGACCTCACGCCGCTGACGCCCGGCATGTTCGGCTACTCGTGGCTGCGCACGTCGCAGAACGCGCCGCTGGTGCACGCGCTCATCGACGGGTGCAACGGCTTCGGCCTCAACATCGAGGGCTTCCACACCGAGACGGGGCCCGGCGTCTTCGAGGCCGCCATCCGCTACGACGACGTGGAGCGCTCGGCGGACAAGGCGGCCCTCTTCAAGACGGTGGTGAAGGAGCTGTGCTCGCGCCAGGGCCTCACCGCGTGCTTCATGGCCAAGGTGAACGCGAAGCTGCCGGGGTGCTCGGGGCACGTGCACCAGTCCCTCTGGGACCTGAAGGGCGAGCACAACCTCTTCCACGAGGAAGGCGCGCCGCACGGCATGAGCCGCCTCATGCGCCACTACATCGGCGGGCAGATAGCGCTGATGCCGGAGCTGACGGCGCTCTACTGGCCCACCATCAACAGCTACAAGCGCAGCGTGGAGAACACCTGGGCGCCCACCACCGCGGCGTGGGGTCTGGAGAACCGCACCTGCGCCGTGCGCGTCATCGGTGAGAACGCCAAGGCGATGCGGATTGAGTACCGCCAGCTCGGCGCGGACATGAACGCGTACATCGGCATGGCCGTGAGCATGGCCGCGGGCCTGTGGGGCATCGAGAACGAAGTCGAGCCGCCGCCCGCGTGCAACTCCAACGCTTACGCGTCCCACGAGGCCGCGGCGCTGCCGCGCAACCTGAGGGACGCCGTGGCCCTGCTCAAGCAGAGCGAGCGCGCCCGGGAAATCCTGGGCGAGGGCTTCGTGGACCACTTCGTGCGCACGCGCGAGTGGGAGGTGCGCCAGTACGAGCGCGCCGTCACCAGCTGGGAGTTGGAGCGCTACCTGGAGCTCATCTGATGAGCCCGAGGGAGGAACCCGCGATGAAGCCGTTCGACATTCCCGCTGAGCCCCGTATCACCGAGATGGCGTGGCCCACCCGCATCGTCCTGGGCGCCGGCGCGCTCCAGCGACTGCCCGCCCAGGCTCAGCGCTTGAACATGAAGCGCCCGCTGCTGGTGACGGACGCGGGCGTGGTGAAGGCGGGGCTCGCCTCCCGCGTGCTTGAGGTGCTGAAGACGGCGGGCTTGGAGTGCGCCGTCTTCGACGGCGTGGAGCCCAACCCCACCGAGAAGGACGTCTTCGCGGGCCTGGAGACCTATCGCCACCACAAGTGCGACGGGCTCATCGCCCTGGGCGGCGGCAGCGCGCTGGACGCGGGCAAGCTGGTGCAGTTGCTCACCACCCACGAGCCTCCGCTCAGCCGCTACGACGACGCCAAGGGCGGCGACCAGTACGTGAAGGACGACCTGCCTCCGCTCATCGCCATCCCGACGACGGCGGGTACGGGCTCGGAGGTGGGCCGCTCCGGCGTGGTGACGCTGGCGGACACGGGGCGCAAGACGGTGATTTTCAGCCCGGCCCTGCTGCCTCGCGCCGCCATCGTCGACCCGGAGCTGACGCTGGGGCTTCCTCCCGGCGTCACCGCAGCCACGGGCATGGATGCCTTCACGCACTGCCTGGAGGCGTACCTGGCCAATGGCTTCCACCCGCTGGCGGACGCGGTGGCCATCGACGGCATCCAGCGCGTGAGTCGCTCGCTGGTGACGGCGGTGCGCGAGGGCAAGGACCTGGCGGCGCGCACGGACATGATGATTGCGGCGATGCAGGGCGCCATGGCCTTCCAGAAGGGCCTGGGCGCGTGCCACGCGCTGGCGCATGCGCTGACGCCCATCGCCGGCGTGCACCATGGCCTGGCCAACGCCGTCGTGCTGCCCGTGGTGATGGAGTTCAACCGCGCCTCCAGCACGACGCGGCTGGCGCGCGTGGCCGTGGCGATGGGCGACACCACCAACGCCCGGGAGGACGTGCTCGCGAGCAACGCCATCGACCGGGTGCGCAAGCTCAACGCGGCCATCGGCATCCCCGCGCGGCTTCGCGACGTGGGCGTCAAGGAAGAGGACCTGCCGAGAATCGCCGACAAGGCCTTCCTGGACGCCTCGCACCTGAGCAACCCGCGCAAGGTGACGGAGGCCGACCTGCTGGCCATGGCCCGCGAGGCCTGGTGACGCGGCTTCGTCCCGGGGGAGGCGAGCGCCTCCCTCGGGGATGACGGACTCAGGTGCCTTCGTCCGAGGCCGCCGGCAGTGCGCCGGTGGTGCCGCCGTCTCCGAGCACCGTGGCGCCCAGGTCCGTGTCGCTCGCGGAAGCAGGGCCCCCGTCGGTGACTTCGCCGTGCGAGCCCACCACCGCGCCGGTCATCTCCGCGGCGCCTTCCTCGGGCGAGAAGTCCAGCGTCTCCACGTAGACGCGTCCGGGCAGGCGCAGGTCCATCGCGTTGATGCGGTCCTGGCCGCGCAAGTCATAGAGCTGCTGCGCGACGGGGCCCGCGGGGATGCGGTCGTCGGAGAAGAAGATGTAGACCTTCACCTTTCCTTCCTGCGTGGGGACGCGGAAGCTGGTGTTGGCGACAGGCTTGTTCGAGTCGCAGCGGATGGAGCGGTTCTCCCGCGTCAGCGTGAGCTGGCGGATGACACCCTTCTGGGACACCGTGTAGAGCATGCAGTAGGGGAGCTGCCCGGCGGAGGGAATGACCTCCATCGTCGCGGGTCCCGTCTTGCGAATCTGCGCGCGTGTGGGCCGGTCGTCCTTGCCGCCGTTCTGACAACCCGCGCACAGCGCCGCCACCGTGAGCAACGTACTCCAGCGCTTCATGTGTCCCTCCTGAGGGGCGTGGAAGAACGACCGTCAGCACCGCTCAGCCTACTTCGAGCCTCGTGCTTCGGGGAGGCCATGCCGTCCGCTCGTGCACCCTCCAGCGGACGCAACGACCGCCAGTTCACATCCTCGCTCCCAGCTCGCCACCGTGCGTCCAAGCTCAAGGCCCGCGCAGCTTGCGCAGTGCGTCGAGTGCCTCCTGGAGACCGACGGCGAGGAAGAGGAGCAGGGTGGCGACGAGCGCGGCGTTGGTGAGCCAGCCATTGCGCAGGGCGCCCACCCAGGCGCGTCGGTTGTTCATCCACAGCAGGGTGGCGGCGAGCAGCGGCATGAACAGCGCGCCGACGATGGCGTAGGCGAGCTGCGCGCGCTGGAGCGGTGCCCAGAGCATGGGCAGCGGGACGATGGCGAGCGCCACCAGGTACAGCCGCCACGCGCGAGTCTTGCGCAGGTCCACGGCGGGCCCCGGCGTGCCCTTGCGGTGGATGCGCAGGAAGTCCGCGAAGAGGTAGGGGATGCCTTCCCAGACGCCCAGCAGGCTGGAGAAGACCGCGCCCCAGAAGCCCGCGAGGAACACCCAGTAGCCGGCGGGGCCGATGGCCGCCTCCAGTCGCGTGGCGAGCAGCGACGCCACCTTCAGGCCGCTGCCCTCCAGGCGCAGCGTCGAGCCGATGATGACCATGGCCGCGCCGAACATCCCCGTGAGCGCGTAGCCCACGGCGAGGTCCGCCTGACACGTCTTCAGGCCCTGAAATCCCTCGCGGCCCTTCTCTCGAATCCAGTAGCCATACGAGAGCATCGTCACCGTGCCGCCCACGCCACCCAGGAGGCCCAGCACCCACACGGTGCCCTTGTCGGGCAGGGAGGGAATCACGAGCCCGCGCGCGGCGGCGGCCCAGTCCGGTTGCGAACCCACGGCGGCGAAGAGGACCGCGCCGAACATCAGCGCGATGCAGGCCGCCATCAGCTTCTCGAAGAGGCGGAAACCCCCGAGCCCGACGAGCGCCAGCCCCACGAGCGAGTGGACCACGCCCCAGATGCGTCGTGACGTCTCCGGGTCTCCACCGAGGGGCCACAGCGCATCTCCCGCCGCGCCGCACGCGGAGATGAGCGCGCCGCCCGTGAAGAAGCTCCAGCCCAGCAGGTAGACGAAGAAGACGTTGCGCAGCCACGGGCCCAGCCGCGCCCAGCCCTCCAGCACGGTGGTGCCGGTGGCGAGCTGCCAGCGCGCGACGCCCTCGTTGAGGAAGCCCTTGAGCACCGAGCCCACGACGGCGGCCCAGAGGATGGCCACGCCCACCGCGGAGCCTCCCAGGCTGGCAGTGAGCAGGTCACCCGCGCCCACGCCCGTGGCGGCGACGAGGATGCCGGGCCCGAAGCGAGCCATCAGCCCGGGCCTGGTGGAGGCGACGGACTGCGCGGAGGAGGGAGCCGGGCTTTCCATGAGGCCCGAAAGGCTACCATCCCCAATCGAGCGACACGTCCACCAGACCCGTGCAGCCCAATAGAGGAAGGCTCGGGCCACCTACTGCACCGAGCCGGGCCTGAATCGTCTCCCAGTCGTCGACAAAGGACTGTCGCGCCGTCACATCTTGTCGCGAGAGGACCTGGGTGACTCCGGGCTCGGCCAGTTGGTTCCTGAGGAGATTGGCCTGCTGGTGGAGTTCTCGGCGATGTTCCCGTGGGACACCTCTGGCCCGGACTGCGCGGCCGGCGGGGCCGTGTGTTCGCACGGGGGCGCTCGCTCCTCAGTCGTGGGGAGGAAGTGCCTGCTCGATGAGGTCCGCGGCGCGCTTCACGCCTCCCTCGTCTCGCAGCTCGTCACGAATCGCGGCCACCCGTCGGGCGACGTTCGGGTCCGTGGTGATGCGGTGGAGCGCCTCGCGCAGCGCCTCCGCGGTGGCCTTCTCCGTGTCGAGTCGCACGCCGACACCGAGCTCGACGATGCGGTCCGCGTTGGTGAACTGGTCCGTGGCCTGGGGCACGGCAATCATGGGCGTGCCGCACCACAGGGCCTCCTGCGTGCTGCCCATGCCCGCGTGGGTGATGAAGGCGTCCGACTGCTTCACCACCGAGAGCTGCGGTATCCACGGGTGCACCTCGAAGTTGCGGGGAATCTCCCCGAGCTCCGCGCGCTCGACGTGCCGGCCGATGTTCAGCACCACGTGCCAGCCCGGCAGGTCTCCGAAGGCCGCCATGCAGTGGCGATAGAAGGCCGGCTGGTTCGTGAAGGTGGAGCCGAGCGAGATGAGCAGCACCTTCTCGACGCCCTCGGGGCGCTTCCACGTGCCCTGCAGGGGACGCTCGTCGAAGCAGGGGCCCACGAAGGTGTAGCGCTTCGTGTCCACGCGGTCCGCCTGCGGCTGCATCGCCCGGGGGATGAGCACGAGCGAGCGCGGTGGCAGCCCCACGAAGAGCGTGGACTCCGTCTCCGCCACTCCGCACTCCGCGAGCCACGACGAGAACCGCCGGTAGTACTCGGCGCCGCCGGGAGCCGCTCGCAGCGACTCCATCATCGGCGCCATCTCCTCGGTGTAGCCCTCCCACGCGACGAAGGTGGGTGAGAGCGAGATGGCCGGTCGCCCCCAGTTCTCCGCGAGGATGCGCGCGACATAGCCCGCGATGTCGTAGAGGAAGAGGTCCGGCTTGTCCTGCTCGTAGACGGCGCGGAGCCTCGGCAGCAGGGCGATGGCGTCGTCGAGGAACACGGAGAGCTGGCCGATGGTGTCCTCCGGCCAGCTCCGGTCCGCGACACCTTCGCGCGGCAGCGTGGACGGGTAGGGCACCAGCTCCGCCCCCGTCTCGACGATGCGCTCCGCGAAGGACGCATCATTCGCGTAGGTGACGCGGTGGCCTCGCGCCACCAGCTCCCGGATGACCTCCAGGCTCGGATTCACGTGGCCGTGGGCGGGAATGCTGACCATGGCGATATGGGCGCGACGACGCATGGCGTCCTCCTGAGGCAGGAATAGAGACGAGACGGACCGTCTCGTCATGGCCACCGTGGAGAGGCCGCGCGACATTGTCAAGACGAGACGTTGCGTGTCGTCGGAGTCCCGCTAGCGTACCGGGCGATGAGTGACGCGAAGAAGCCAGATGAGTCCCGGCGCAGCGGGCGTTCGCACCAGGCCATCCTGAAGGCGGTGGTGGAGCTGGTGGGAGAGATGGGCTACGCGCGGCTGACCATCGAGGCCATCGCGGCCCGGGCGGGCGTGGGCAAGCAGACCATCTACCGGTGGTGGCCCCACAAGGGCGCGCTGGTGCTGGATGCCTTCGCCGCGCTGGCGGGCGGAGTGGCGGCCCTGCCCGACACCGGAGACGTCTCGGTGGACCTGAAGGCGGTGCTGCGCGCCACCGTCGTCGAGCTGTGCGAGCCGCGCTTCGAGGTGCCCTCCCGCGCGCTCACCGCCGAGTCGCAGATGGACCCGGTGCTCGCCAAGCAGTTCGTGGACACGCTGCTGCGGCCGAACCTGGAGGTGACGAAGGAGCGGCTGCGGTCCGCGCAGCGGGCGGGACAGGTGGCGCGAGGCGTGGACCTGGACGTCGCCGTCGAGCTGCTGTTCGGTCCGCTGTTCCACCGCTGGCTGCTGCGCACCGCGCCGCTCACGCGCGAGTACGCGGACACGGTGGTGGACTACGCGCTGGCGGCCCTGCGCCCCCCGAGCCCATCGTCGGGGAGCGCGGGCTGACGCGCGCTCAGGGCATGTCGGGACTCATCCCCGGGCACTCGCCGGGCTTCATCTGGTCCGCCGTCTTGTGGACCTCGCTGCTCAGCTGCTTCTGCTTCGTCGGGTCCATCGCGGTGTAGACGATGATGACGCCATCCGGCGTGTCCTGGACGCTCGCGCTGGAGGGCATCGTCGGCGCGCCCGCCATGCCGGAGCCACCCATGCCGGTGTCGTCCAGGCCGTCCTGCTCCTCCAGCGGGCTGTCCCCCAGGTCCTCGCGCTGTGCCTCCTGCATGGGCGTCTCCTGCTGCGCGCGCTGGGTGCTCTCCGCCTGCTGGTGGAGCATGGCCCGGCTGCGCTGCTGAAGCTCCGCCACCTGCGTCGGCTCCGGCGTGCTGATGATGAGCGCCACGCCCTCGGGCACGTCCTGCGCCCGGGCCACCGCGCCCGTGACGGACATGGGGCAGTTGGCCTCGGAGACGCCCTTGTGGTGCTTGCCGTGGTGCTTGCCGTGGTGCTTGCCATCCGGCGGGGGAGGCTGCGGCCCCATGTCGGGAGGCACTGCCTCCGCGGTGGCCGGTGGCGACGGCGGGGTGGGCGGCGGCGGGGTGGGCGGCGGCTGGGTGCTGGCCTGTGGCTCGGCGCCCTGGGATTGCGAGCCCCGCTTGGAGCAGCCGATGGAGAAGCAGAGCGCCGCGGACACGGCGAGAATCGACGGAAGCTTGGACAGATGCATGTGGAAGTCCCCCCGGGGCGTGAGCCCTTCTCGCCGAAGGTGGGCGGGGGGCCGGGCGTCGGCAACGCGGCCGCATCCAGGGTCGCCCGGTGGCCCCGCCCGGGGGACGGTGGAGTCCATCCAGTGGGCGACGCGCCCGGACTGTTGGCGGCCGACGGCCAGGCTCAGCGGCGTGGCCTCGTGATGACTCGCCAACCCGGCGCGGGTGCTTCCTGCTCCCGCCGTTCATTGCCAGACATGAGGCCTTTCGAGCTGACATCCAAAACCATGGGCACCTTCGTCAAACCCCTGAGCGCGTGCCGCGGGCGCTTCTGGCCGGAAGCCTGGGTCGCCATGAAAGGTTTGATATGAGAAGGCTCGCGGTGCTCGACCTGGATGGGACGCTGACGCCAGACACCCTCGGCCTGCTGTTGGTGCGGGAAATGGTGGCGCGAGGCGCTTGTGAGGCCGAATTGGGGCAGGAGTTCGTGTCCATGGTGGCGCGACACCACGCCGGTGACCCGGATTTCTACACGACGCTGGCGGAGGTCTATCAGAGCCTGGGCCGCGTGGTCGCGGGGGTGGCGGTCCCCACCGTGGAGCGCACGGCGGAGGATGTCTGGGCTCAGGCCCGGGGTCGGCTGTTCGGCTTCGTGCGTCCACTCGTGAGGATGTTGAAGTCGAACGGATTCCTGGTGGCGCTGATCTCCGGTGGTCCCATCGAGCTGGTCCACCTGGTGGCCCACGAGCTGGGCATCGATGTCTATCGCGCCGCCGTCCTGGACATCCGGAACAGTCGCTACACCGGACGCGTGCTCCAGGGGCCGGGGCTGCTGGGAGGCAAGCCGAGCATCCTCCGGGAGCTGGAGGTGCTGCACCAGGTCTGTCTGTCGGGTTCATTCGCCATGGGCAACTCCGCCTCTGACGCGGAAGTCTTCCAACTGGTGGGGCTTCCCGTGGCCTTCGAGCCCACCCGGCAACTGGCGGGACTCGCGGCGCGCCATGGATGGCAGGTGGTGGACCGGCACGACGTGTTGCGAGTCCTTCCGGCCCTGCTCGCACGGGGCGCGGAAGGAGAGGACTCACACGCACCCCGGTGACGGGGACGGAGCCTCACGGGCCCGGGGTCTTCACCGTGACTCGGGCCGGACGTAGACGACCACCTGCGGCGTCTCGTCCAGGTACAGGCCCGTCGCCGGCGTGCGCGTGCCGAAGGCCTGCCACGTCTGGAACTCGTACTCGCGAAACTCCTGGTGGTACTGGTACGCGACGATGTCCGCGTCGAAGGGACTGCCCACCGCGCGCAAGTCGGGCCGGAGCATGCCGTTGCGCTGATAGTCGCGGAACGAGCCCCCGTGCACTTCATGAAGGAACAGCCGCGCGCCCGGCTTCGCGTGCTCGTTGATCCACGGCAGCACGCCGGTGACGTGGCTGGACCAGAACTGACGCTGCATGCCCAGCGTCGCCGCGCCCGCCGCGCCTCCCGCGAGCTCCGAGTAGGCCGCCGTCCCGTAGGGGAACACGCGCGCCGAGTACACCAGCGCGGGCGCCAGGAGCAGCGCGAACACGCCCGTCACCACCGCGACTCCTGGCAGTGAGGGCCAGCGCTCCTTGAGCCGCTCCACCAGCGCCCCACAGCCCCGCGACACCGCCTGTCCGGCGAGCAGTCCCAGGAACACCATGGACGGGAACCAGTGCTTCACCCCGCCGAAGTGGGGCACCTGGGGGTGGCTGATGATGAGGATGGACGTCACCGCGTTCGCCCCGACGAGCGCCTCCGCCATCGTCAGGGGCCGCACCCAGGCGCGCGTGCGCGCGAGCTGCCCCAGCACCACCCTCGCCGCCAGCGCGACGAAGCCCGTCACCATGGGCGCGAAGAGGCTGGTGGGCACCGTGAGCGCCGTCTTCACCAGCACGTAGGACAGGGGGAAGGGCGGCTCGCGCAAGAGCGTGCCCAGATAGAACCAGGCGTAGTGGTTGTGCTTGGCGTGGAACGCCAGGTACCACGCGGTGCGGTCCACCGGCTGGTGCCAGAGGTAGGGCCAGTGCAGGTAGAAGATGACGGGGCCGAGCACCGCCATCGCCGCCACCGGCACCAGCGCCCGCGTCACCGGCGCGCACACCTTCTCCAGCCCCTTGAGCGTCCACGCGCCGCCCGCCGCCAGGCTCACGAAGAGCAGCGTGTGGGGACTGAGCAGCAGGAACTTCTTCTGGAAGCCCTCGCCGCCGCCCAGCGACAGGACGAGGAGTCCGTAGAACACCGCCACCGCGGAGAACACGCCCACGAAGCGCAGGAGCCAGCCGCGCGCCTCGGGCTCACCCTCGCTCGCCGTCCACGCCCGCCACAGCGCGAAGGGCGTCAGCACGAAGGGCAGGAACAGCGCGTTGTGCTTGGTGGCCAGCGCCAGCCCGAAGGCCACGCCGCACGCGATTCCCCACCGCGTGTCCTCCAGCGCCCGCCAGAAGCAGTACACGACGAGCAGCCACAGCGCGGCCACGGGCAAGTCGAAGCACGCCAGCTCCGCGTTGAAGTACTGGCGCGGCACCAGCATGAAGGCGAGCGCGGCGAACAGTCCGGCGGTGCGTCCATACAGCGCGCTGCCGAACAGGAAGCTCAGCGCGGGCACCAGCGCCGCCAGGGCGAAGGCGGGCAGCCGGAACGCCGTGGCCGAGCGCATCCACCCCAGCGTGTCGTGGAAGAGCAGGTGGCTCAGCCCGAACAGCGTCTTCATCAGCGCGGGGTGCTCGTGGTTGTAGTCCCACGCGCGGACGATGGCCGCGTCCGTCAGCGCCTTCGCCGGCGAATGGAAGAGCTGCCGGAACCAACCGGCGTAACCCTCCGCCGCGGCGAAGTAGACGCTCTCGTCGCGCGTGTAGCCCACCGCGGACTCCGTCAGCCACAGCGCCACGAAGGCGAGCGCCCACAGCGCCCACGCCACGTATCTCTCATCCCGGGTGGCGGGCCTGCCCATCATCCCTTCACCCCCACCGCCGGCTCCACCGCCAGCACGTCCAGGCACACCGCGCGCCGGTCCGGATTCTGGGAGCGGACCCACACCTTCACCGTGCGCGCCTCGCCCGGAGGCAGGTGGACCTCCGACTTCTTCACGCCCTCCTGGCCCGGCGCTATCGCCACTTCCAGCAGTCGCGCGCCGCTGGCCGCGTCGTCCACGCCCAGCACGGCCGGCGTCAGCTGGGCGTCCCGGGGGAAGGCGTACTCGAAGATGATGCCGCCCTCCAGCCGCAGGCCCACGTCGCCGGGCACGCCGTCCAGCTCCGCGACCAGGCGCCGCGCCCCACCGGGAGCGGGCATCCAGAGGCAGCGGCGCGGCTCGTAGAGGATTTCGTGCCACTCCCGCGCGACGTACACGTTGCCCGGCCCCGGGCAGCGGTGCGCCGTGCCGTCGAAGGGACAGGGCTGGCGCGCGCCGTCGTCGGACTCCAGATAGACGCGCGCGCGAGAGACGAGGTCCGCGGCATTGAAGCGGCGGGGCCGGTGGCGACCGTTCTCGTAGAGGGCCAGCGACAGCGTGCCTTCGTGCGTGGCGGTTCCCACGGCGCGGCGCTCCGGCAGGAAGCTGGCGAGGAAGGCGTCCTCGTCCGAGCGCGGCAGCTCCGGCTGGCCCAGCACCCAGACGCGCGGATGGGCGGAGAGGTCATCCCGGTCCGAGCCCAGGTAGCCGTAGACGGGCAGCGACGGCGGGAGGAAGAGGCGGGCGCGCTCCGCCCACCAGGGGAACAGGAGGACGGCGTCACCGGGCCGGGCCTCCGCCTGGAGCCGCTCCGCCACCGCGCGGTAGCTCGCCTCGGAGGGGAGCTTGCCCGGCAGTCGCAGGTGGAAGAGCAGCGCCAGGAGCGCGACCAGCAAGAGGCCCCCCAGCTCCAGGAGGGGCAGCGCGCGTGCGGTGCTAGGACTTCGCAAGGCGAATCTTCTGCTCGCTCTTTTCGCGGCAGAAGGTGCAGAAGATGGGCTCGCCCGAGTTGAACGACGGCGTCCAGGGCGGGTACATCGAGCACCGCGGGTCCAGGCAGTGGTGCAGCTCCCAGAGGTGGCCGAGCTGGTGGAGCGCGTGGCGGGCCACGGGCTTGAAGCTGGTCTCCAAGTCCTTGTGAGGCTGCAGGGTGATGACGGCGCGGTCCTTGCCCTGGCGCGCGAAGCCCGGAGTGGGGGCGACGCCGCTGGGCAGCTCGCGCTCCTTCAGCTTGCGCGAGGTGAGCAGCAGCACCTTGTCATCCTGGTAGGCGCGAATGCCCTTCACCTGGTCCAGCAGCTTCTCGGCGTCGAGCGGCTCGCCGAGCCCGGGAGGAATCTCCGCGCTGCCGGAGTGCTCGCTGCCCACGCCGAACGCCGTGTAGAGCGTGCTCTTGAGCTTGGCGAGCGGCTTGTCGTCGAAGGGGTCCAGCGTCACGATGCGAATCACGGGGCGTCACCTCGGCGCAAAGGGCCCTCGGAGGGGGCCATGAGCACCGCCCCCGGGACTCGGGTGTCGACTGTCAGTCCTCGCCACCCTCGGCGGGCTTCGCCTTGGGCGGACGGCCACGCTTCTTGGGCGCGGCGGGCTCGGCGCCCTCCGCCTCGGGCGGCTTGGCCTTGGGCGGACGGCCGCGCTTCTTGGGCGCGGCGGGCTCGGCGCCAGCAGGAGGCGCCTCCGGCTTCGGCTTGGGCGGACGGCCGCGCTTCTTCGGAGCGGCGGGCTCGGCGCCCTCTGCCTCCGCGGGCTTGGCCTTGGGCGGACGGCCGCGCTTCTTCGGGGCGTCTTCGTCGGAGGACTTCTCCTCGGACTCGTCTTCGGAGCCCTCTTCGGAGTTCTCCTCCTCGGCGGGCTCGGCCGGCGGCTCCTCGTCGGAGGGCAGGTCCAGGTCTCCGTCGAGGCCAATCAGGTCGCCGTCCAGACCCAGGTCGTCTTCCTCTCCCCGCGCGAACTCGGCGGCGGTGCGCTTGGGGCGCTCGCGGCCGGGCGGGAAGAGGACGATGTCGATGGCGTCCTCGGCGTTGACCTCGGCGGTGCCGAGCGCGGCGGCGACCTCCGACACCAGCAGGTGCCGGGCATTGTCGTACAGCTCACGCTCCTTGGTCGGCAGGGGTCGCAGCTCGCTGAGGATCTGCAGGTCCTTGACGACTTCGGCCAGGCCCAGGATTCCGCCCTGGGTCATCCGCTCCAGGTTGGTGCGAGCGCGCTGTTTCCAGTCCAGGTCGGCCTTGTCACCGTCCGAGCGCAGGAAGGCGAAGACGCTCTTCACGTCCTCGGCATTGGCGACCTTGCGCACGCCGATGGCCACGACCTTGGCCTCGGGAACCATGACCACGGCGCCGTCTTCCTCCCGGCGCATCGTGACGAAGACGAGGCTCTGTCCCGCCACTACTTTCGTGTCGATGGCGGTGACGCGGCAGACACCCTGATTCGGATAGACGACCCGGTCGCCGACCGCCAGCTGGTTGAGTGACGCGGACCCTTCAGGCATGTCCCCCTCACGGGCAGATGGACGTCAAAGGAGGACCGGGCTTAGCACCGGTTCGCGTTCGACGCCACGAGATTACCGGTGAACCGACGCCGTGCGTTCGCCCGTTCGCTGTGCCTCCAAAAGGATGCCCAGAAGCTCCTTCTGCCGTGCGTCCAGCGCCGCCTCCACCTGCGCCTGCGTCGGCCCTGCTTCCGTGCTCCCTGGCCGCGCATCCACGCGACCGGACAGCCCCACCGTCCCCAGCACCACCGCACCTACGACGGCCACCGCCATCAGCTTCAACATGTTGAGCCCTCCTTGCCGCTCAGGGTAGGGGGAGGGCCCGGAGGATCAACTTTTCGGCGACAGGTCGCTGCACGGCTGTAGCACCCCGTCAACGCGTGGGGCGCTCGTTGCGCCGCTCGGGCTGAGAGGTGGGGATGACCTCCAGGAGCAGGGTGCCGGTGTTGTCCGCCAGGTTGTCATCCGGGAAGGCGAGCTGGAGCCAGGATGCTCCCCTCAGCCGCGACGGCTGCCCCACTTCCAGCAGCGCCAGGCCGCTGGGCGAGCCGTCGGGGCCCTGGTCCGTGCCCACCAGGCCGAGCACCCGGCCCACGGGGCCGCCGCCCAGGCCGCGCGTCCGAGCGGGCTCGGCGGTGTAGCGCAGCACCACTTCGTACGTGGTGCCCGGGTCCAGCGCATGGAGGACGAAGCGGTCCGCGCGCGAGAGCTTCACCGCGTGGTGGCGCGCGTCCAGGCGGAACGGCGGATGGGTGGGGCCGCCCAGCTCCCGCACGCGCACCTGGAGCCCGCCCCGGTTGTCCTCGCGCCGCGCGTCCAGCGCGAAGACATAGAGGACGGTGGCGTGGCGGATGAGCTGCTCGTCGGGGCCGAGCAGGCCGAAGGACTCGTGCGCGGGCAGCTCGCTGTCGCCCTCCAGGAAGTAGCCCGCGTGCTCCACGGCCATCGGTCCACCCAGGGACATCCGCCCCTCGGTGTGCACCAGATAGGTGCGAGCCGGGTCCAGCGCCACGCGCGCGGCGGACGTCAGCGGCACGCGGAAGGCGTGGCTCACGGCGGACAGGCGCAGGCCGCCCGGGGCCCAGTCCGCGTCCTGGAGCGGCGGTTCGTGAGGCGCCCTGTCCGCGGCGAGCGCGGCGGCTCCAGAGGTCGGAGTGTTCAGCCGTGGACGGAGCCGCGCGTGGACCGCGAGGGTGTTTCCCCGCTCGGCGCGCACCACCTGGCTCCACGGCACCATGCCGGGAATCTGGACCTCCAGCAGGTGCTCGCTGTCGGCGGGCAGGTGCGTGAGGAGGGCGGGCGTGACGGAGCCCAGCATGCGGCCATCCACCCGGATGGTGGCGCCGGGGGGCGAGGAGCTCAGCTCCACGGAGAAGGTGCCGTTGCGCCCCATGGCCATCACGAGGAGCGCCACACCCACGGCGGCCAGCACCGGCGCGCCCAGCACCACCGCGCGCGGCAGGCGGAAGCCGCCCGGAGGCCTGGGCGCGGGATGGGGCGGCTCGGTGGGGGCTTCGCTCTCCGGGACGGTGGCGGGCTCCGAGGGGCCGGGCACCGCGGGGATGGGCTGGGTGGTGCGCTCGCGGCGCCCCTCTCCCGGCGTCTGCGCGCGAGGGGCCGGGATGGACTCGGGCGGCGGAGGCAGGTCGAGCGGAGGCGGCTCGCGGACGGTGCGTCGGTCGGAGGGGGCGCGCGTCCACCGGGCCATCTGCGCGAGGAACTCGCGCGGCAGGAGCACGGGCCGTCCGTCCGCCACCAGCTCCGTCTCGAACAGGTAGCCCATGAAGTGGGCCAGCGCGCTGGAGGAGACGTCGGGCGTGGCGGTGTGCAGGTAGCGGGTGAGGGCCTCGGCGAAGGCCTCGGCGGTGGGGTAGCGCTGGTCTCGCTCCACGGCGAGGGCGGTGAGGAGGATGCGCTCCAGGGCCGGTGGGATGTCCGGGTCCAGCTCGCGGGGACGCGGAAAGTCGCCCAGGGCGATTTTGCGCATCACGTCCGGGATGGCGCCTTCGAAGGGCAGCCGCCCGCACAGCGTCTCGTACAGGAGCGTGCCCGCCGCGAAGATGTCCGCGCGCGCGTCCAGCTCCCGGCCCCGGGCCTGCTCCGGCGCGAAGTACGCGTACTTGCCCTTGGCCTCCGTCTCGTCGGACTCGTCGCTGGCGCCATGGCCCGCGAGCCGCGCCCGGGCGATGCCGAAGTCCACCAGCTTCACCTGGCCCTCGAAGCTCAGGAGCACGTTCTGCGGGCTGACGTCGCGGTGGATGATGTGCAGCGGCCGGCCGCGGTCATCCAGGCGGGTGTGGGCGTAGGCCAGCCCCTTGAGCACCTCCACCGTCACCAGCAGCGCCAGCGGTTGGGGTAGGGTGTAGAGCCCCTTCTCGCGGGCCCGTCGCAGCACCCGTGACAGCGGATGTCCGTCCACCCACTCCATCGCGATGAAGTACTGGCCGCCCACTTCGCCAAAGTCGAAGACCTGGGCGATGTTGCCGTGGCTCAGCCCCGCGGCGATGCGCGCCTCGTTGACGAACATGGAGACGAAGGCGCTCTTGTCCGCGTAGCCCGGGAGGATCTTCTTGATGACGACGGGCTTGGTGACCCCCGCCACCGCCGTCATCCGGGCGCGGTAGATCTCCGCCATGCCGCCCGTCGCGATGCGCTCGAGCAACGTGTACTTGCCGAAATCGAGCCCTTCGGACGGGTGCTCCACGTGTCTTCCGGCTCCTCTGGGCGCACCGGGCCGATGTGCCGCCCCTCCACGACTCCAACACGCCTCTCGAGACCCGCGCGAAGCTATCATCAGGGCTCTGGAAACGTTAACACGGGAAAATTCCGTTGACCATGCTTGCTCGGCTCTTTGTCCTGGGTGTTCTACTGGGGGGCTCCGACGTTCTGGCGGCTCCGGCGGTGTTGCTCGCGCCCGTGTTGGGATTGCCTGAGCGCGTCATGCTTCAGGGTCGCGTGCTGAAGGAGGCGCCCTCGGACGGAAGCTCGGCGCTGTCGCGAAACCTGCGGCGGCTGACGGCGCCCAACTGGGAGGGCGCGAAGGTGTCGGTGCGCTTCCAGGGTGTCACCGCCATCGTGACGAGCGGGCATGACGGAGGCTTCGAGGTGACCTTGATGCCGCCGGAGGGGAGCCGCTTCAAGGAGGGCGCCTCCGAAGCGGAGGCGTGGGTGGAGGGCGCCATCGCCAGTGCCCGGGTGGAGGTGCTGCCGGCGACGACGTCGCTGCTGGTAGTCTCCGACTTCGACGACACGGTGGCGGTGACGCAGGTGACGAAGCCGACGAAGCTGGTGCAGACCGCGTTGCTGAAGGACTCGGACACGCAGGAGGTGGTGCCGGGCATGGCCGCGCTCTACGGCTGCATGCGGGGGGGCGGGACGTCGTCGGCGTTCGCGCTGGTGAGCGGCTCGCCGGTGCAATACCTGCCTCGCGTGCGAGGATTCCTGGAGCGGCACCAGTTCCCCGCGGGTTTCGGCGTGTACCTGCGGGACCTGGGCCCTTCGTCGCTGTCCAACTACAAGCAGCCCATCATCCGCCGCCTGCTCACGCAGTTCTCGCAGCCCGTCGTGCTGGTGGGGGACTCGGGCGAGAAGGACCCGGAGGTCTACGCGCAGATTCGCGAGGAGTTCCCGGGGCGGGTGAAGGCCGTGTACATCCGCGACGCGGGCCGCGCGAAGGACACGAAGCGCTTCCAGGACATGGTGCTGTTCAAGGACGCGCGTGAAGCGGCGGAGCACGCCGTCGGCCTGGGGCTGGCGGACGCGGCCTGTGTTTCGAGCGCGCTGCCGAAGCCCGCGCTGCCTGCCACGGCGGGTCCGACGACTCCATGAGGTTCGTGCCGTACGGCCAGGCGGCTCGGGGCTGTGTGAGGCGTCAGTGGGTCGCGGGGGCTCGGGGCTGCGTGGGGCGTGGGTGGGGACCCGCGTGGTTTCGCCTCGTGGCCTCGTGGTGCCTCGATGCGCGGTGGCGAAGCGCGTCCCTGAGGCTTCGAGGCCTCGTGGTGCTGCTGTGTCTGCTGCTCGCGGCGGTGGGCTGTCGCGAGGAGAAGGCAGCGGAGCCGCTGCAATCGCTGAAGCCCGAGCCACTGCCCTCGCTCTCCACGGGGGCAAGCCGAGCGCCCGCGGATGGAGGGCCGAGCGCTCGTCGCGACGTGCCCGTGTATGGCGAGGCCCTTCCGTCCGATGCGCTGCGACTGTTGCTCGCGGGTGAGCAGGTTCGGCTCGGCGAGGAGTCGTTCGAGCCCGCGCGTCCGGAGTCCCTCGCGCGACTCGCAACGAGGGTGAAGGAGCGTGAAGTCCTGCTGGTGCCGGACGCCGACACGTTCCTGGCGCAGGTGTCCGAGCTGCTCGCGATGCTGCGAGACTCCGCGAAGGCGGTGTGGCTGGCGCATCCGGACGCGCCGGTGGCGTATCCGCTGGTCCTTCGCGACGAGGACGGTTTTCGCGCGTGGCTGTCTGAGGTGGCTCCGGGAAAGCTGCGCATCATCCAGCGCGCGGACGGCTTCGAGCTGAGCACCAGCGTGGGCAAGCTCCCCGGGCCTGATGCGAATGGCCCCTCAGTGCCGGTGCGCGAGGGGCGTCAGGACCTGGCGATGCTGCGGCACGGGCTGGGACTGCTCGAAGGACGCTTCAAGCAGTCCGAGGACATCTGCCTCGTCCCTTCGTTCGGCACCGAAGTCTCACAGGCCGCGCGGGCGCTCGGAGCCGTGTACACGGCCCCGAGCGAGCCCTTGTTCGACACGCTGTGCCTCGTCTTCCCGACGCCGCCTCGCGTCGGGGACGGGGGTTGACGCTTCAGGGCTCGAAGCCGAACAGGAAGAGGTCCGATACGCCGCTGGCGGTCCACGTCCGCGAGCCCACCTGGAGCGTGTCGTGGAAGAGACCGAGGACCGCGGCGCGGCCGTCCTTGGAGACGGCGACGGAGCCCTCGTCGAGCCCGGGAGAGCTGCGGTCCAGGCCGCTGGGGAAGCTCTGCACCCAGCGACGCTGGCCCTGGATGCGGTCGAACTTCGCGACGTAGACGTTGGCGGCGCTTGAGGGGTTGCCGGACAGCGGGCCCAGGATGCCCAGGTCCGAGCTGCCCGCCTGATAGCCCCCGACGACGGTGACGCCGTCGCGCTCGTCCATGGCGACGCTCTCGATGTCGAAGCCGAAGTTCCACGCCCAGCGCTCCTCGCCATCCAGCGTCCAGGCGGCGATGAACGCGTCCTGGTTGATGCCGAGGTTGCCGGTGGAGGTGTGGCTCTGTCCGGCGAAGGTGAAGGTGAAGGCGTACGTGCCGACCATCACCACGCGGTTGCCATGGGTGGCCAGGCCGAAGGCGAAGCCCAGCGCGCCGACCAGTCGCCGGCGCCAGCGCGGCTGTCCATCAGGTGAGAGCTTGACGAGGTAGGGCTCCGAGGAGGCCGTGGCCCCCTGCGCATCGCCAGCCACGAAGAAGTTGCCTTCGCTGTCGGCGATGGCGGTCCGGCTGAAGCTCTGGACGGCGTTGGCGTCGACGAAGCGCCACAGCCGGGTGCCCTCGGAGTTGTGCTTGAGGAAGGCGAGCCTGGGGCTGCCTTGTGACGTCACGGTGTAGCCAGCGATGCCGATGTTTCCGTCGCGGTCCATCGCGAGTCCCTGGACGAAGATGTCCGTGGTGGGGATGGGACGCAGCCAGAGCAGGCGGCCGGTAGCGTCGAGCTTCACCAACTGGAAGCCGTCGTCGAACAGGCTGCTGCCAGGACTGACGCCGATGGCCGTGACGAGGATGACGATGTTGCCCTGGGCATCCACCGCGTGACGAAAGCCATAGAGCCCGCTGATGACGCGGATGACAGTCGGCCTGCCTTGAGTGTCATGACGGATGAGCGCGAGGGCCCGGTCCGTCGGACCCCCCGGTGCCTGGATGGGGCCCGCACCCACGTCGATGCTTCCGGTGAAGTTGACGAAGGAGACGAAGCTCCCGTCCTTGCCGGAGACAACTTGTCCGGCCTCGTCCCCAGGGCCGCTGAGCTGATGGGCCCACGAAAGGCCTCCGGCGAAAGGCTCGGCGGCGGTCGCCCGCGCGCTGCCCGCGATGACGCCCACGACGCACAGCCACGACCACACCCGTGTTCCCATTCTCATGACATCCCCCATTCACAGGAGCTGGAGAGGGCTCCTGATTGAAGTGAGGACGCATGGGTAGACATTGTGAATGGCGAGGGCCCGAGCTGGCGCATGCGACTGTCCCGCGCGGCACAATCACGCCAGCGCGACAGCGGGGTAGCCGCATCCCCGCAGCGTTCTCCTTGAGGGGCGGTGTCCGCGAGCCGATGTCTTCGTGAACACGCGCCTGGCGCTGGTGGGGGGACGTCCCCGGTGGGGAACGAGCAACCAATCGAGGCTTCGGGTGCCATCGGAAGGGCGGTCCCTCGCGGACACCCGATGCGGGTAGAGCCACGCGAGGGGGGCGTGGGGGAAAGATGTCCGCTCCCGGTTACCTGAACGCCTTGCGGGAGGATTGCAGCGGGGCATCGCGAAGAGGAGCTTCATTCCAGGTGCCCTCCATCACCACCTCAATGACGCTTCTCCTGGGCACGACATCTTCGAAGAAGTCGAGGTGCTCGACATCTCGACAGCGGACCTGAAGGTCGACCCGGGCAACACGGCGCGACTTCGTCGCCATGCACCGGGAGCAGTGCCGCGCCGACCTGTTCGGCGCATCAACGGCGCGGGGGTGGACTTGTGCGTTCGCCATGTCCGACTCCGGCTCCGTCTTGAACTGGTGCAGTCCATTCGGACCGGGCTTGGGGCCCGGTCTCCTCGCGGAGGTCAATCCATGCGGAATCGGCCGATGTGGTGGTGTGGCGCGGTGGTGACGATGGCGGCCCTGGTGCCGACGGGGGCCCGGGCCTTCGCTGAAGACGTGTGCTACCCGTTGGGCACGGGGACGGTGCAGAACTGCACGAACCTGCCGTCGAGTTGTCCGCTCCGGGAGCCCGTGAGTGCCCGATGCCGGGCCGAGTCCCTGGCCGTGCTGACGAATGCCCCGTCCCAATTCAATGGGGGCCGGAGCGTCGTCCACTCGGACTCCACGTACCTCCTGGCGCGGGCGGTGGGCTTCTCCTTCTCCGATGCGTACTGGATTGCCGCCTACAACGAGGCCACGGACCTGGGCCAGTTCATCCCTCGGGACATCTATGGGGAGCCCGTCCCGGAGGCGGCGGCGCTGACCACCGTCGACATCAGCGGACTGGTGCGCACCAACCTCCAGACAGGCGGCGTCCTCTTCCACTACCTGTCGCCTCGAAGCGGGGGCTCCGCGGTGCCGTTCCCGGATGTGAACGGCCTCAAGCCGGAGGTCAACGACGCGGACACCGAGGGGATGCTCACGCACATCCGTGCCTGGGCGATGGAGGGCACGGGCACCACCGCGCCGTTGTGCACCGCGGGCCTGACCCTGCCGAGCCCAGGCGGGGACCTGTCCACGGGTCCGGCCTGCTACACGGACGACGATGGCGAGTCGGTGACGGTGCGAGGGCTCATCGGACTGATTGGCGTGGCGGAGTCGATTCCCTTCACGCTGGCCACGGGGACGCAGGTGCTGTCCGTGCCTTCCGACGGGAGCACGCCCGTGCTCTCCACGGGGTTCGATGAGTGGGTGGGTGGCACCTCGTCCCATGTGAAGGACGCGCGGCTCGGCATCTATCTGCACGCGCTGGGTGACCGCATCTCCCACCACGTCTGTACGGACCAGGCGGTGGTGGCGGGTCCCAATCCCATCGACGGCGGTTTCCGCGAGGACTTCATCGGCTACGAATGTGGCCAGGGGCTGCATTCCCTGCGGCACCTGTATGAGATTGGCGTCGATTACTCCAAGCTCAGCCCCAAGGACCGCACGACCATCGCCGCGCTCTCCGCCATCTATGACGAGCTGGTGATTTTCGCCCGCGCGAGGGGTGTGCTCCTCGACGTCGCGACGACGCCCGCCTACAAGGCCGCGTTGCTCGAAGGGCAGATGCTTCCCGCCCTCCAGACGAAGGACGTGATGTCCCGGCTCAACCAGCTCAGCGCCACCGCCTGTAGCCGAGGGTGGTCGCCCTTCCCGGGTTCACCGAGCTGCCGAGGGGACTGAGCCGTCACGGACAGCACTGGCACGGCGAGGCCGTTCCGCTCAGCGGAACGGTCGTGTGCCACCTCGGTGCTGCCTGGCGAAATCGCCGGGCTGAACCCGAGAGAAAAGGGCTGGCCTGCTCGCCACTCCTCCTATGATGCGGCGCTTCATAGCTTGCCAAGGATGGGCCGCGTCTCCGCTCGACGGAAAAGCGCGCCCCTCCGCGCATCTTGGGAGGACATCGATGGCCGCAGTGAACGAGCCCACCGCGTCGAAGGAAATTCCCACCGGAGGGGCCTTCCTCTTCCAGGAGGTCGGCACCTCCCGCTTCGTCACGCCGGAGACCTTCACCGAGGAGCAACGCCTCTTCTTCAGGACGGCGCTCCAGTTCAGCCGCGAGCAGGTGCTGCCCCAGGCCGCTCGAATCGAGCACAAGGACAACGCGCTGTTGCGCGAGCTGCTGCGGCACGCGGGAGAGCTGGGCCTGCTCAGCGTGGACATCCCCGAGGCCTACGGCGGCACCGGCCTGGACAAGACCACGTCGCTGTTGCTCGCGGAGGCGATGAGCCTCAACGGCTCCTGGTCCGTGACGTTCGGCGCGCACACGGGCATCGGCTCGCTGCCCATCGTCTGGTTCGGCAACGCGGCCCAGAAGGCGAAGTACCTGCCGAAGCTGGGCACCGGCGAGTGGGTGGCGGCGTACGCCCTCACCGAGCAGGGCAGCGGCAGTGACGCGCTGGGTGCGAAGACGAAGGCGGTGCGCTCGCCGGACGGCAAGCACTGGATTCTCAACGGCTCCAAGCTCTACATCACCAACGCGGCCTTCGCGGACGTCTTCGTGGTCTTCGCCAAGGTGGATGGCGACAAGTTCACCGGCTTCATCGTGGAGAAGGACACCCCGGGCCTCACGGTGGGGCCCGAGGAGCACAAGATGGGCATCCGTGGCTCGTCCACGTGCCCGCTCTACTTCGAGGACGCGCGAGTCCCGGCGGAGAACCTGCTGGGCGAGGTGGGCAAGGGCCACAAGATTGCCTTCAACATCCTCAACTACGGCCGCTTGAAGCTGGGCGCGGGCGTGCTCGGGGGCATGAAGCTCCAGCTCGGCAACGCGCTGCGCTTCGTGCAGGAGCGCAAGCAGTTCGGCACGCCCATCGTCCGCTTCCCGCTGTCGCGCGAGAAGCTGGCCCGCATGGCCGCGCTCATCTACGCGCTGGAGAGCATGACCTACCGCACCACGGGCCTGGTCGACGCGCGCCTTTCCGCCCGCGACAAGTCCGCCCCCGACTACGAGGGCCACTTGCTGGCCGCCGTGGAGGAGTACGCCATCGAGTCCTCCATCATGAAGGTCTATGGCTCGGAGGCCCTGGGCCACGTGGTGGACGACGCGGTGCAGCTGCACGGCGGCGCGGGCTACATCGAGGAGTACCCCGTCGAGCGCGCCTACCGCGACGCGCGCATCAACCGCATCTTCGAGGGCACCAACGAAATCAACCGCATGCTCATCACCGGCATGCTCCTCAAGCGCGCGGTGAAGGGCGACCTGCCGCTGTTCGCCGTGGCGGGCAACGTGGCGGAGGAGCTGGCGCGAGGCGAGAAGCCCCGGGCGCGGACGGACGACGCGCTGGCCCCGCAGGAGGTGGCCGCCGAGGTCGCCAAGCGCCTGGCCCTCCACGGCCTGCGCGTGGCGGCGGAGAAGTTCGGCCCGGAGCTGGAGCAGCACCAGGAGGTGCTCGCCGCGCTCTCCGACGTGGTGATGGACGCCTTCGCCCTGGACTCGCTGGTGACTCGCACCCGCCAGGCCGCGGCCGGTGGCGCGTTGGATCCGCTGCGGGTGGCGCTGGTGCGCCTGTTCGCGTTCGACAGCATCCCTCGCTCCTACGACAGGACGCGCCGCGCGCTGTGCGCGACGCTCCAGGGGGACGCGCTGGAGCAGGAGCTGAAGCGGCTGGCCACGCTGGACATCTTCACGCCCTACAACCCCGCGGAGCTGCGCGAGACGGTGGTGGCCGCCATCGAGTCCGCCGGCGGCTACCCCTTCACGGAGTAGCCCGAGACGTCGTCACGGCATCCGCGTCACGGCGTCCATGCCAAAGCTCACCCGCGCCTTCCAGGGCGCGGGGGGCAGTGACTCCAGCGCGAGCAGCGCGTCCAGCCGCTGCTGCATCGGGGCCCGAAGCCTGCCGAAGGTCGCGCCGAAGCCCGGCGTCGCCTCGGTGGCGTTCTTCCGGGGCACCGACGACGTCCACACCACCTCGCCGTGCAACAGCAGCGAGCCGCCCGTCAGGTCCATCTCCAGCAGGAAGGGCGTGCCCACGCGCACGTGGCGGGGCAGGGTGGGCGCCAGCACCTCCAGCCCCACGCCGCCGCGGGAGATATCCCGGACGAGGAACGTCGGAGACAGGGGCGCGGCCTCCAGCGCGCGCAGGTGCAGCGGGAGCCGGGGAAAGCGCCGCAGTCCCTCCTGCTCCTGGGCGGCGAAGATCCGCTGGAGCACGGCGTCCAGCGCGCTGCGGTCCTCGCTGGCCCCATAGCGCACGGTGACCAGGTAGTTGCGCTCCTCGCGGGGCTCCACCTGCACCACCTCGCCCAGCACCTCCACGGGGCGGGGCACACCTCCGGCATGCAGCTCGAAAGTGAAGCGGGTCCCCAGCGGGAGACTGCGACGCGTCTGGAGCGTGGCGCCACCTTGACCCACGCTGCGCGTGTATTCCCCCACCAGGGACTGCGGGCTCTTGTAGGCCACCTTCAGTCGCACGTTCGTGTTCACGCACCCGTCACTCTGCGCTCTTCCCGCAGGGAGCTCAAGTTTGCCCCCTCCCCACGGGTAGGGCGCCGCGACGCGCCAAACACCTGACCTTCCAGGTGTGACGGGTTGTCTGGATGTCGGGAACCCACTGGCGGCGTGTTCCAACCTGTTGCGCTTTCTTGACCCCCCCTGGGGGGCCGCGTATGAATGCCGCCCGGTAGTGGCAAGAAGTGGGAAGGAGTGGAGCTTCATCCCCTGAAGGGCTGAAAAGGTGGATCATCCCCCGTGTTCCGAGGCGTCTATGAGCACCAGATCGACGCGAAGGGGCGGACCAGCCTCCCGGCGAAGCTCCGGGAGACCTTGGTGGGGGC
Source organism: Myxococcus qinghaiensis (assembly GCF_024198215.1). Classification (GTDB taxonomy): domain Bacteria; phylum Myxococcota; class Myxococcia; order Myxococcales; family Myxococcaceae; genus Myxococcus; species Myxococcus qinghaiensis. Next base: position 445,317 of record NZ_JAKCFA010000003.1, on the reverse strand, counting down.
CTATGACGAGCGGCTCATCATCACCACGGCCCTGGACCGGTGCCTCCACGCCTACCCGGTGCGGGAGTGGGAGGCGCTCGAGGCGTCCCTCGCGCGGCGCAATCCGATGGAGCCCGGGGTGAAGACGCTGATGCGCCTGTACGTGGCCAGCGCTCAGGAGTGCCCGCTGGACAGGCTGGGGCGGCTGCTGATTCCGCCGTCGCTCAGGACGTACGCGGGGCTGGAGAAGGACGTGGTGTGGGCGGGGATGGTGAAGGTGATTGAACTTTGGAGCCGCGAGGGTTGGGCGAAGGCCCAGGAAGAGGCCCGGCAGGAAGCGGCCTCCGCGGACGTGATGAAGGTGCTTTCCGAGCTGCGGCACCAATAGCCGGAAAGTCGACAGAAGGTCGGAGTCCCGAGAGGGTGGCACGCGTATGAATCAGGTTCTGGAGGTGCGGCGGAGGGCGACGAGCGCGCTGGCGGGCGCCGACCGCGTGGAGACGCTCATGCTGGAGGGCGAGCTGAGCGAGCAGGACCTGCTGAAGCTGTGCGACGAGCTCACCCAGCGCATGCACCGGGGCGTGCGTCAGGTGGTGCTGGACCTGTCCGACGTGGGGCACCTCAACTACCGGGGCGTCAAGCCGCTGATGGCCCGCGCCGAGGCGTTCCGCCGCACGGGTGGGGACCTGAAGCTGTCCGGACTGTCGCCGTACCTGGCCGCCATCTTCCGGGCGGCGGGCGCGCACGACGCGTTTGAAATCTACCCGCACATGAACGACGCCCGCGCCGCGTTTTCACTCGCGCGGGCTCCCTTCGTCTGACCGCGTGGGGGACTTGGACTTCCAGCACCAGACCGTCCTTCTGCGTGAAGCGGTGGAACTGCTGCGAGCCGGAGCGGGCAAGGTGATCATCGACGGCACACTGGGGGGTGGTGGCCACACGGAGGCGCTCCTGGCACAGGGCGCGTCCGTGGTGGGCGTGGACCGCGACCCGGTGGCGCTCGCCGCCGCCTCCGCCCGCCTGGGGCCCAACCCCCGCTTCCAGGGCCGCGCCGGCAACTTCGCGGACCTGCCCCGCGTGGCCGCGGAGCTGCTCCCGGTGGACGGCGTGCTGGTGGACCTGGGCGTCTCCTCCCCGCAGCTCGACGTGGCCGAGCGCGGCTTCTCCTTCATGAAGGACGGCCCGCTGGACATGCGCATGGGCCCGGACGGCCCCACGGCCGCGGAGCTCATCGCGTCCACGGACGAGTCGGAGCTGGCGCTCATCCTCAAGGAGTACGGCGAGGAGCCCTTCGCCCGGCCCATCGCCCGCGAGCTCAAGCGCGCGCTGCCCACGCGCACGCTGGAGGCCGCCGAAGTCGTGAAGCGCGCGGTGCCTCGCAAGGCGTGGCCCACGCGGATCCACGTCGCCACCCGGACCTTCCAGGCGCTGCGCATGGCGGTGAACCAGGAACTGGAGGCGCTGGACTCGCTCCTGGCCGCGCTGCCCGCGCTGCTCAAGGTCGGCGGCCGCGCCGCGGTCATCTCCTTCCACTCGCTGGAGGACCGCAAGGTGAAGGAGGGCTTCCGCACGCTGGAGGGCCGCTGCACCTGTCCTCCGGGCATGCCCATCTGCGTCTGCTCCAGCGTGGGCGACTTCACCGTGGTGACGAAGAAGGCCGTGGCCGCCTCGGACGAAGAGATTTCGGCCAACCCCCGCTCTCGAAGCGCGCACCTGCGCGTGGTGGAGAAAGTGCGATGAGCAAGGCGTCGTCCTCCCAGCGTGGCTCCGTGTCGGTGACGGGGGTGCTGTTGCACCTGTTGCCCGCCGTCCTCCTGTTCTCCCTCTTCGCTGCCGTGGGCATGCTCCACGTCACCAGCCGGGTGATGGTGGTGGACATGGGCTACCGGCTGTCCCGCGCGGAGGCGGAGAGCCGCTCGCTCACGCGGGAGAATGACCGGCTCAAGCTGGAGCTGGCCACGCTCAAGGCGCCGGGTCGGCTGGAGCGCGTGGCGCGCGAGCAGCTGGGCATGACGATGCCCGCCGGTAGCGCGGTGGTGTCGCTGTCCGCGGAGAAGCCCGCGCGTAGCAGCGCCTCGGCTTCCGCTCCGTCCCCGTCGCAGGACAAGCCCGGCGTACGCGTGGCGGGCCGCGGAGGTTCGGGCCGGTGAGGGACTTCAAGGCGACACGGGCCCCGGAGTCCAACGCGAAGGGACTGAAGCTGCGCGTGCAGCTGCTGTTCAGCCTCTTCCTGTTGCTCCTGGGCGTCGCCTTCGGTCGCGCCGTGCAGCTCCAGGTCTTCGAGCAGGAGAAGCTGCGCGGAATGGCGCAGGACCAGTACGTCCGCCAGATTGAGATTCCCGCCCGCCGGGGCGACATCTTCGACCGGCGCGGCACGCCGCTCGCCCAGAGCGTGGAGGTGGACTCCATCTGGGTGGACCCCTCCATGCTGCCCGACGTGCGTCAGGCCGCGCGCTCGCTGGCCAAGGCGCTGAAGGTGGACCCGGACGAGCTGGGGGCCCGCCTGGCGCGCTCCAAGCGCTTCGCCTGGGTGAAGCGCCAGGCCAAGCCCCAGGAGGTCGCCGCGGTGAAGGCGCTGGGCCTGCCCGGCATGGGCTTCACCAAGGAGCCCAAGCGCTTCTATCCGCAGCGCGAGCTGGGCGCCCACGTCGTGGGCATGGTGGGCATGGACGGCAAGGGCCTGGAGGGCCTGGAGCTGGCCTTCGAGGACGAGCTGTCCGGGCAGAACTCCCGAATGTCGGGCTTCCGCGACGCCAAGGGCCGCAAGCTGCTGGTGCAGGGCGCGTTGGATCCGCTGGAGCGCCAGGGCGCCGCCGTCACGCTGACCCTGGACCGGCATCTCCAGTACGTCGCGGAGAAGTCCCTGGCCAAGGCGGTGGAGGAGGCCAAGGGCGTCGCCGGCATGGTGGTGGCCCTGGATCCGAAGACGGGGGAGATATTGGCGCTGGCCAACCACCCCCGCTTCAACCCCAACACCCCGGAGAGCATCACCCGCGGCACGGTGCGCAACCGGGGCGCGCTGGACACCTTCGAGCCCGGCTCCACCACCAAGCCCTTCGTGGTGGCCACGGCGCTGGAGGAGAAGGCCATCACCGAGGAGAGCGTCTTCTTCTGTGAGAACGGCGCCTGGCGCGTGGGCCGCCACACCATCAACGATACGCACCCCTACGGCTGGACGGCGCCCCGGGGCATCCTCCAGGTCTCCTCCAACATCTGCATGGCCAAGATCGCCCAGGTGCTGGGCCGCGAGAAGATGGTGGCCGGCTACCATGCCTTCGGCTTCGCCGAGCGCACGGGCCTGGCCCTTCCCGGCGAGGGCCGGGGGGTCATCCCCTTTCCCAAGGCGGAGGTCTCCCTGGCCACCCAGTCCTTCGGGCAGGGCATGACGGCCACCGCCGTGCAGATTGCCGCGGCCTATGGTGCGCTGGCCAACGATGGCGTGCTGATGCGGCCCTACCTCGTGACGAAGGTGGTGGACCCCGACGGGGTAGTGCTGCTTGAGAATCGCCCCACCGAGGTCCGCCGGGCGGTTTCCGCGAAGGTGGCCAATCAGGTGGTGAGCATGCTCGAAAGCGTGGTGGTCAAGGGAGGCACCGCGCCCAAGGCCGCCATGGAGGAGTACCGGGTCGCCGGCAAGACGGGAACGGCCCAGAAGGCGGATCCGGTGGCTCGGGGCTACTCGGACAAGCGGATTGCCTCCTTTGTCGGCATGGTGCCGGCCGAGGATCCGCGCATTGTCATCCTCGTGGTGGTGGACGAACCCAAGACAGACGTGTACGGGGGGCTCGTGGCTGCCCCTGCTTTCAAGGAAATTGCGACCGCTGCCATGGCCCACCTGGCCGTGCCCCCGTCTCGGACGGTGGCACCCGGGGTGGCCATGGCCGCCGCATCCCCCGTGCCTGTCGCGGCGAAGCCGGTGGCGAAGGCCACCGAGCCCGCTCGGCCGGCGTTGGAGGAGGCGGTTTCGGAGAGCCCTGAGCCCGGCACGGTGCGTGTGCCGGACGTCCAGGGTGCCGGAGGTCGCGAGGCCGTGGTGAAGCTGCTCGCCGCGGCTCTCGAGCCACAAGTACTGGGCAGTGGACGTGTGGTGTCTCAAACCCCCGCCGCCGGCTCGCTGGTGGAGAAGGGGGCCCGGGTGACGCTGGAGCTCGCGACGCGGCAATGAGGCCGCGCTCGTTCCAGGCCCCGCGCTTGCAATGCGTGTGAAGGGGAAGAGATGAAGCTGACGGATGTCCTCGCAGGGTGTGGTGCCGAGCAGACCTCGGGTGGTCGTTCCGCGGTCGACGTCACCGGTGTGACCCAGGACTCGCGGCATGTGAAGCCTGGCGACTTGTTCATCGCCATTCCCGGCACCAAGGAGGATGGTGCCCAGTTCATCGGGGAGGCCGTGTCACGCGGAGCCGTGGCGGTGGTCTCCGAGAAGCCAGTGCCCTCCTCGCAGGTGCCCTTCTTCAAGGTGGGCAGCGCGCGCAAGGCGCTGGCCCTCATCGCCGCGAACTTCCATGGGCGTCCGGCCGACAAGCTGACGTTGCTGGCTGTCACCGGCACCAATGGGAAGACGACGACGTCGTTCCTGCTGGAGGCAATGGGCGCGGCGGCCTACGTGTCCACGGGTGTCATCGGCACGTTGGGCTACAAGTTCGGGGGCAAGACGGTGGAGACGGCCAACACGACGCCGGATCCGCTGGAGTTGCACCGCATCTTCAAGGAGATGGTGGACGCGGGTGTGGAGACGGTGGTGATGGAGGTGTCAAGCCATGCGCTCGCGCAGGAGCGCGTGCACGGGTTGACCTTCAAGGCCGCGGGCTTCAGCAACTTGAGCCGCGACCACCTCGACTACCACAAGGACATGGAGGACTACTTCCAGGCCAAGCGGAAGCTCTTCGCGGAGAACCTGTCCGCCACGGGCGTGGCCGTGGTGAACGGCGACGACACGTACGCCAGCCGCATCTACAACGAGCAGCGCGGCCAGAAGCGCATGGCGTGGAAGTTCAGCCGCACCGGCAACGGTGAGATTTCGGCCTCGGACGTCACCTTCACGCTGGCCGGCATCACCGGCACGCTGAAGACGCCCTCGGGCGATATCTCCCTGAAGAGCAAGCTCTTGGGGCCCCACAACCTGGAGAACATCCTCCTGGCGGTGGGCATCGGCATCGGCGCGGGCTTCTCGCGCGCCGACGTGAAGGTCGGCATCGAGCGGATGACGCCGGTGGCCGGCCGCATGGAGCGCGTGGAGAACTACGGCCCCGCCGGGGCGCCCGCCGTGTTCGTGGACTACGCGCACACCGACGACGCGCTCAAGCGCGCGCTGGAGGCCGCGCGCGCCATGGCCAAGGGCCGCGTCATCACGGTCTTCGGCTGCGGAGGCGACCGTGACAAGGGCAAGCGTCCGCTGATGGGCGCGGTGGCGGCGGAGGCCGCGGACCTGACGGTCATCACCAGCGACAACCCGCGCACGGAGGACCCGGAGGAGATCATCAGCCAGGTGACGTCGGGCGTGGAGAAGGGCGGCCTGCGCCGCATCTCCGCGAACAAGGCGAAGTCGGGCGAGAAGGGCTACCTCGTGGAGGCGGACCGTCGCACCGCCATCGAGCAGGCCATTGCACTGGCGGGCGCGGACGACGTCGTCCTCATCGCGGGCAAGGGCCACGAGACCTACCAGCAGGTGGGCAAGGAGAAGCTCAGCTTCGATGACCGCCAGGCCGCCGCCAAGGCGCTGGCGAGCCGCACCGCCGGCTGAGAAGGCTCGCGGACGGGACGCCCCACACCCCTATGGCAGCTCGATTCAGCGACGAAGAGGTGGTGCAGGCGACGGGGGCGACCCGGCTCGGAAGTCCCGGGCCGGCCGCCTTCGAGGCCGTCTGCACCGACACGAGGGCACTCACCCCGGGGTGCCTCTTCGTGGCGCTGGTGGGTGAGCGCTTCGACGCCCACGGCTTCGTGGACGTCGCGGCGAAGGGTGGGGCGGCCGGCGCGGTGGTGGGGCGGGGCCGTGCCCTGCCCGCGCTACCGGAGGGCTTCACGCTCTACGAGGTCGACGACACGCTGATGGCGTTGGGGGCCCTGGGCCGCCACCACCGTCAGCGCTTCCGCATTCCCATCTGCGCGGTGGGCGGCTCCAACGGGAAGACGACCACCAAGGAGATGGTGGGCGCCATCCTCGCCACGCGCGGGCCGGCGCTGAAGACGGAGGGCAACTTCAACAACGAAGTCGGTGTCCCCCTGACGCTGTTCCGGCTGGAGCCCCAGCACGTGGCGGCGGTCATCGAGGTGGGGATGAACCGGCCTGGCGAAATCCAGCGGCTCACCCGGGTGGTGCGGCCGGACGCGGGGGTCATCACCGTCGTCCAACCCGAGCACCTGGAGGGGCTGGGCAGCCTGCAGGGCGTGGCGGACGCGGAAGGGGAGATGTTCCAGGAGATGGGACATGGGACCACGATTGTGGTCAACGCGGACGACGCGCTCATCCCCGCGCAGGCGGAGCGCAGTGAAGCGAACCGGCTGACCTTCGGCCGCGCGGACGGCTCGGACGTGCGGCTGGTGTCGGTGGAGACGAAGGGCCGCGACGGCATGGTGGCCACGGTGCGCCACCTGGGCCGGGAGTGGCCGGTGCGGCTGAACTTCATCGGGCCGCACAACGCGCAGAACGCGACGGCGGCCTTCGCGGTGGCGCTGGCGCTGGGCTACACGGCGGAGGAGTGTGTGAAGGGGCTGGAGGCGGCCAGGCCGTACGCGCGGCGCCTCAACGTGGTGGACGGACTGGGTGGCGTGACGGTGATTGACGACTGCTACAACGCGAACCCCGCCTCCATGGACGCGGCACTGGAGACGCTGGGCACGCTGGTGACGCCTGGGGGCCGCGCGGTGGCGGTGCTGGGCGACATGCTGGAGCTGGGCCCGGGCGAGTTCGAGGAGCACGCGCGGCTGGGCGGGCAGGTGGCGGGCAAGGCGGCGCTGGTGGCCTTCTTCGGCCCGCGCTCCAAAGAGGGTTTCAAGCACGCGGGGCTGGGTGAGTCCGCGGCGCATTTCACGGAGGTGGAGCCCCTGGTGGCGTGGTTGACGCCGAGGCTTCGCCCTCACGACGTGGTGCTGGTGAAGGCAAGCCGCGGAATGCGGCTGGAGCGGGTGGTGGCCGCATTGACGGGCACGACCGCGTCCTCCGGAGGAAACCACTAGTGCTGTATCTGCTCTACGAGCTCATCCAGAACACGGAAGCGGGGCGGGTTCTCAACTTCCTGCGCTACCCCACCTTCCGCATCATCGCCGCCGGGGTCTTCGCGCTCGTGCTGGGCATGCTGATTGGCCCGCGCCTCATCGCGAGGCTGCGGCTGAAGCAGCACGGACAGAGCAACGTCCGCGAGGACACGCCGGACTCGCACCAGAAGAAGAAGGGCACGCCCACCATGGGTGGCGCGCTCATCCTCATCTGCATCGCCGCGGGCACGCTGCTGTTCGCGGACCTGAAGAGCCGCGCCGTCTGGGTGGTGCTGCTGCTGACGTTCGGCTACGGCTTCATCGGCTTCCTGGATGACTGGCTCAAGCTGTCCAAGCGCAACTCCAAGGGCCTGGCGGGGCGCAAGAAGATGGTGCTGCAGACCGTCTTCTTCCTCATCGCCGTCTTTGGCTTGCTGACGACGTGGACGCAGCCGGACGGCTCATTCGGCCCCACGCTGCTCATCAACACGCGGCTGACGCTGCCGTTCATCCCGTCCCACTGGTTCAACCTGGACCTGGGCTGGTTCTACGTCGTCTTCGCGTGGATCGTCATCGTGGGCACGTCCAACGCGGTGAACCTCACCGACGGCCTGGACGGGCTCGCGATTGTCCCCACCATCGTCTCCGCGATTACCTTCGCGGTGCTCTGCTACGTCGCGGGCACCACGCTGAGCATCGCGGACTCGGTGACGGTGGGTGGCACGACGAAGCTGGTGGCCACGCCGCTGTGGCAGTACCTGGGCATCCTCCAGGTGCCGGGCGGCGCGGAGCTGGCCGTGTTCTGCGCGGCCATCGTCGGCGCGGGCATCTCGTTCCTCTGGTTCAACACGTATCCGGCCTCCGTGTTCATGGGGGACATCGGCTCGCTGGCGCTGGGTGGCGCCCTGGGCGGGCTGGCGGTGCTGTCCAAGAACGAGGTGGTGTCCGCCATCATCCACGGCATCTTCTTCGCGGAGGCGCTGAGCGTGATGATTCAGGTGGCCTCCTTCAAGATGACCGGCAAGCGCGTGTTCAAGATGGCGCCGGTGCACCACCACTTCGAGCTCAAGGGGCTGGCCGAGCCGAAGATCATCGTCCGTTTCTGGATCGTCTCCATCCTCTGTGGTGGCGTGGCGCTCCTGTCGCTCAAGCTGCGCTGATTCTCCCCAGGGGTGGAACATCCATGACGTTCGCGCTGTCCGGGCAGAAGGTGTTGGTGTACGGGCTGGCGAAGAGTGGCGTGGCGGCGCTGCGCCTCTTGTCCCAGCGGGGCGCGAGCGTGACGGCGCTGGATGCTCGCAGCGAGGACGCGCTGGGCGACGTAGCCCGCGAGGTGAAATCGCTGGGCGCCACGCTCGTCACCGACCCCGCGACGCCGGGCCTCTTGGAGTCGCAGGCGCTGGTGGTGGTGAGCCCGGGCGTGCCGCTGGCCCTGCCGGAGCTGCGCGCCGCCGCCGCCGCGGGCGTGCCCATCTGGGGCGAGGTGGAGCTGGCGTGGCGCTTCCTGGAGTCGGTGCCGCTGTTTGGAATCACGGGCACCAACGGCAAGAGCACCACCACGGCGCTCACCGGGGAGCTGTTCCTCCAGGGCAGGAAGCGCACCTTCGTCGGCGGCAACCTGGGCCGGCCCTTCAGCGAGGCCGCGCTGACGCCCGGTGACTGGGACGCGCTGGTGGTGGAGCTGTCCAGCTTCCAACTCGAGGGCATCCAGACGCTGCGCCCGCGCGGCGCCGCCATCCTCAACCTCACGGCGGACCACATCGACCGGTACGCGAATCATGGCGCGTACGGCGAGGCCAAGGCCCGCATCTTCCACCACCAGCGAGAGGGTGACTTCGCGGTGGTGAACGCGGACGACGCGGACGTGCTCGCGCTGGCGCGACAGTCGCGAGTGCCCGTGTACGGCTTCAGCCTCACCGGCAAGCCGGTGGTGGACGCGCCGAAGCTCGCGGGGCTGGCGGTGGCGGAGGAGGGCGGCTTCCGGCTGGACTTCCAGGGCGAGCGGTACCGGCTCAACAACCGCGCGCTGCGAGGGGCCCACAACGCGCAGAACGCGATGGCGGCGGCGCTGCTGGCGCGGCTGGGCGGCGTGTCGGCCGACGCGGTGCAAGTGGGGCTGGACAGCTACCCGGGCCTGCCGCACCGGCTGGAGAGCGTGCGGGTGCTGGACGGGGTGGAGTGGGTGAACGACTCGAAGGCCACGAACGTGGACTCGGTGCTCGTCGCGCTGCGCGCGTTCCAGGACGGGCTGTGGCTGATTGCCGGTGGCAAGGGCAAGGGCGCGCCGTACGCGCCCATGGTGGAGGCGGGGCGGGGCAAGGTGAAGGGCGTGCTGACCATCGGCGCGGACGCGGAGCTGCTCGCCCGGGCGTACGAGGGGCAGGCGGCGGTGCATGCGTGCGGCACGCTGGCGGCCGCGGTGGCGAAGGCGCGTGAGCTGTCGAAGGCGGGTGACACGGTGCTGCTGTCGCCCGCATGTGCGTCGTACGATCAGTTCAAGAACTTCGAGGACCGGGGCGACAGTTTCAAGCGCCTGGTCGGAGCGCTGTGACGGCATGAAGACCTCTCCTCCGTCGAATGCTCCCGTGCGGTTCGACCCCATCCTCCTGTGCGCCGTGCTCGGCCTCGTGACGATGGGCCTGGTGATGGTGTACTCGGCGAGCGCGGTGCTGGCGCAGGACAAGCTCGGCGACAGCCTCTACTTCTTCAAGCGACAGGTCACCGCGGCGGGTATCGGCCTGGTGGCGATGGCCGTGGCGATGAAGCTGGGCTGGCGCAAGCTGGCGCGCTGGGCGTATCCGCTGCTGCTCGCGGCGATTGTCCTGCTGGTGCTGGTGGCCATCCCCGGCATCGGCTCCACGGCGGGGGGCGCGCGGCGCTGGATCCGGCTGCCGGGCTTCAGCCTCCAGCCCGCCGAGGTCGCCAAGTTCGCGTGGGTCGTCTACCTGTCCTACTCGCTGGCGAAGAAGCGCGAGAAGGTGGCGACGTTCTCCGTGGGCTTCGTCCCGCACCTGGCGCTGTGCGGCATCCTGGTGATGCTTTGCATGCTCCAGCCCGACTTCGGCAGCAGCGTGCTGCTGGTGTTCATGCTGTTCGTGCTGCTGTTCGCCGCCGGCGCGAAGCTGAGCTACCTGGTCGGCTCCATCCTGCTCGCGCTGCCCATGGCCTACGTGGCCATTGCCTCCAGCCCGTACCGCATGAAGCGCATCCTGGCCTTCCTGGACCCGTGGGCGCACCGGCACGACGTGGGCTACCAGGTCGCCGAGTCCCTCATGTCCATCGGCTCCGGCGGCGTGGTGGGCCTGGGGCTGGGCGACGGGCGGCAGAAGCTCTTCTTCCTGCCGGAAGCGCACACCGACTTCATCTTCTCCATCCTCGGTGAGGAGACGGGGTTGATTGGCGTGGGCGTGCTCGTCTCGCTCTACGGCCTCGTCCTGTGGCGCGGCGTGCGCGCCAGCCTGGCGGCGGGAGAGACCTTCGGCACGTACCTGGGGCTGGGCTTCACCTCCATCATCGCCTTCCAGGCCACGGTGAACATGTGCGTGGCCATGGGGCTGCTGCCGACCAAGGGGCTGACGCTGCCGTTCGTCTCGTACGGCGGCACGTCGCTGGTAGTGCTGATGGGCGCGGCGGGCGTGCTCTTGTCGCTGAGCGCCAGTGCGCAGGGAGCGCCTCGGAGCGCGCGTGCGGGTTCGGACTTGAGGGAGGTGGCGGCGTGAAGGTGCTCATCGCGGGGGGCGGCACCGGGGGTCATCTCTTCCCGGGCATCGCCCTGGCGGAAGAGGTGGTGACGCGTCACCACGCCAACGAAGTCGTCTTCGTGGGGACGGAGCGGGGCCTGGAGGCGCGCGTCGTTCCGCGCGAGGGCTATCCGCTGGAGCTGGTGAAGGTGCAGGGCTTGAAGGGCAAGGGCTTCTTCTCGCTCATCAAGGCGCTCGTCGCGCTGCCGCTGGCCTTCATCGAGTCGTTCCGCATCCTCGCCCGGCAGAAGCCGGACGTGGTGGTGGGCGTGGGCGGCTACGCGAGCGGCCCCGTCGTCCTGGCCGCGTGGCTGATGGGCATCCCCACCGCCATCCAGGAGCAGAACGCGCTGCCGGGCCTCACCAACAAGCTGCTGGGCAAGGTGGTGCGCGTGGTCTTCATCGCCTTCGATGAAGCGCGGCGCTTCTTCCCGGAGAAGAAGGTGCAGCTCATCGGCAACCCCATCCGCCGCAAGCTGATGGACAACTACCTGCGCAGTCATGTGGCGCACGAGAACTTCTCGGTGCTCGTCTTCGGCGGCAGCCTGGGCGCGCGCGGCATCAACCAGCGGATGTTGGAGGCGCTCGACTCGCTGGGCGACTTGAAGGAAGGCCTGCGCTTCGTGCACCAGACGGGGAAGAACGACCTGGAGACGGTGCGCAAGGGCTACGCGGACAAGGGCTTCCACGCGGACGTGGTGGAGTTCATCGACGACATGTCGAGCGCGTACGCGATGGCGGACCTGGTCATCTGTCGCGCCGGTGCCACCACGCTGGCGGAGCTGACGGTGTGCAAGAAGGCGAGCATCCTGATTCCCTTCCCGCATGCCACGGATGACCACCAGACGGTGAACGCGCGGGCGCTGGTGGAGGCGGGCGCGGCGCTGATGTTCCAGGAGTCGGAGCTGACGGGGGCGAAGCTGGCGGAGACGCTGCGGGCGCTGAAGTCGGAGCCCGGGCGGCTCAAGGGCATGGAGAAGAAGGCGGCGCTGCTGGGCCGTCCCGAGGCGGCGAAGGAGCTGGCGGACGTGTGTGTGGACCTGATGGTGCAGACCTGGGGCCCCACGGGCCGCGAGCGTCCCACCCCCGAGGCGAAGACGGCACCCAGGAGCAAGTCGTGACGAAGAACAAGCCGCAGAGCCTCTTCAAGACGCGGCACGCCGCGCAGGTGCACTTCGTGGGCATCGGCGGCATCGGCATGAGCGGCATCGCCGAGGTGCTCCTCAACCTGGGCTACCGGGTGTCCGGCTCCGACTTGAAGGAGAGCGACATCACCCGGCGCCTGACGCGCATGGGCGCCACCATCTTCGAGGGCCACAAGGCGCAGAACCTCGTGCAGGCGGACGTGGTGGTGATTTCGTCCGCGGTGCGCAAGGACAACCCGGAGGTCGTCACCGCGCGCCAGCGGAAGATTCCCGTCATCCCTCGCGCGGAGATGCTCGCGGAGTTGATGCGGCTGAAGTACTCCGTCGCCGTCGCGGGCAGCCACGGCAAGACGACGACGACGTCCATGGTGGCCACGGTGCTGAGCGCGGCGGGCCTGGACCCGACAGCGGTGGTGGGCGGCAAGGTGAACGTGCTCGACTCCAACGCCAAGCTCGGCAAGAGCGAGCTGATGGTGGTGGAGGCGGACGAGAGCGACGGCAGCTTCCTCAAGCTGCACCCGTCCATCGCCATCGTCACGAACATCGACCCGGAGCACATGGACCACTACGGCTCGCTGGAGGTGCTCCAGACGGCCTTCGTGGAGTTCTGCAACCGGGTGCCCTTCTACGGCCTCAACGTGTTGTGCCTGGACAACCCCAACGTCCAGGCGCTCCTGCCGCGCATCGAGAAGCGCTTCGTCACCTACGGCAGCTCGCACATGGCGGACTACCGCCTGGAGAGCATCGCCCTGGACGGCTTCACGACGACGTTCCATGCGTTCCGCCGCGAGGAGGACCTGGGTGAGTTCCGCGTGCGCATGGTGGGCGCGCACAACGCCTTCAACGCGCTGGCCGTCATCGCCGTGGCGGAGGAGATGGATATCCCCCTGGAGACGGTGCGCACCGCGCTGGCCGAGTTCGGCGGCGTGCAGCGGCGCTTCACCGTGAAGGGCGAGGCCAAGGGCATCACCGTGGTGGACGACTACGCGCACCACCCCACGGAGGTGCTGGCCACGCTGGCGGGCGCCCGGCGCGCCTTCGGTCGCCGCGTGGTGGTGGCCTTCCAGCCGCACCGCTACACGCGCACGCACGACTTGCTGAAGGAGTTCACCACGTCGTTCAACGACGCGGACGTGCTCTTCGTCACCAACGTCTACGCGGCCGGCGAGGAGCCGATTCCCGGCGCCACCGGTGACGCGCTGGCGGAGGCCATCCGCGCGCACGGCCACCGCGACGTGACGTTCGTCCCCAAGCGCACGGACCTGCCGGCGGCGCTGCTTCCCCGGCTTCGCGAAGGGGACCTGGTGCTGACGCTCGGCGCGGGTGACATCACCCACGTGGGGCCCGACCTGCTCGGCCTGCTCGGCAACGCGGCTCCGGCGAAGGGCTAGCCGACATGGTGGAAGCGGGCGTGAAGACGGCGCTGGCGGCTCGCGTGGAGGGGCTGCCGGACTGCGAAGTGAAGGCCGGCGAGCCTCTGGCTCCGCTCATCAGCGTCCGGGTGGGCGGCGCGGCGGAGGCGCTGGTGCGTCCACGCACGCCCGATGCGCTCGTGGCCTTGCTGAAGCTCGCCAGGGACGAAGGCGCGCCCGTGAGCATCCTCGGCGGTGGCGCCAATACGCTGGTGGGCGACGGCGGCGTGGCGGGGGTCACGGTGAAGCTGCCCGGGGACCTCTTCCCTGAACTCATCGAGGTGGGGCCCGAGGACGGGCTCGTTACCTTGGGGGCGGGCGCGGCCATCGTGAAGCTCGTCAACGTGATGCGCGGCCAGGGACTGGTGGGCGCGGAGTTCCTCGCAGGCATCCCCGGGACGCTCGGTGGCGCGGTGGCGATGAACGCGGGCACCAAGAACGGCGAGGCGTTTCGCGTCATCGAAGCGGTGGAGGTCGCCTCGCCTGATGGGGTGGGGTGGCTGAAGAAGGCGCAGATACCGCATGCGTACCGGCACTCGGAGCTGCCGCCCGGGGGCGTGGTGACGCGGGTTCGCTTCCGGTTGCCCAAGGGCGATGTCGCGGCCTCCAAGGTCGCCATGGACGCGGACCTGGGCTACCGCAAGCGGACGCAGCCCTTGAGCCAGCCCAACTTCGGCAGCGTCTTCACCAATCCGCCCGGAGACCATGCCGGGCGGCTGATTGAGCTCGTGGGCCTCAAGGGGCACACGCTAGGGCGGGCGCAGATTTCGACGCTGCACGCCAACTGGATTGTCAACCTGGGCGGGGCCACCGCCCGGGACGTGCTGGGGCTCATCACGCTGATGCGGACGCGTGTACAAGAGCACTCCGGTGTCGACATGAAACCCGAAGTCAAACGCGTGGGAGAGTTCCTGCCATGACAGCGAATCGCGGCGCCTTCTCGAAGGACGAACTCAAGAACAAGCGCGTGGGGGTGCTGTACGGCGGCCTGTCGTCCGAGCGCGAGGTGTCCCTGCGCACCGGCGCCGCCGTGGCCGGCGCGCTGCGCTCGCTGGGCTACGACGTGGTGGACATCGACGTGGGCAAGGACCTGCCCGCGCGCCTAATCGCGGAGAAGGTGGACGTGGCGTGGCTGGCCGTGCATGGCCGCTACGGCGAGGACGGCAGCCTCCAGGGCCTGCTGGAGTCCATGTTCATCCCCTACACCGGCAGCGGCGTGCTCGCGTCGGCGATGGCCATGGACAAGGTCTACGCCAAGCTCGTCTTCATCGCGCAGGGCATCCCCACGCCGGCCTACCGCGCCTTCGCCGACGAGGCCTCCGCGCTGGCGGCGGGGGACTCGCTGGGGTTCGGCTTCCCGGTGGTGGTGAAGCCCAGCCGCGAGGGCAGCAGCGTGGGCGTGCACATCTGCAAGGCGCGCGCGGACTACGACGCCGCCGTGAAGGACGCCGCGAAGTATGCGGGCACCCTCCTGGTGGAGCAGTTCGTCAAGGGAAGAGAAGTGCAAGGTGGAGTGCTGGACGATGAGGCCCTGGGCGTCATCGAGGTCCGCGCCGCCCGCGAGTTCTACGACTACGATGCCAAGTACAAGGCGGGCACGGGAACGCAGTACCTCTTCCCCGCACCCCTGCCTCCGGATCAGTATGCGCGGGTCAACGAGGTGTGCCTGGGCGCGCACCGGGCCCTGGGCTGTGCGGGGGCATCGCGCTCGGACGTCATCGTCACGGACGGAGGCGATGTGTTCTTGCTGGAAACCAACACGCTGCCGGGCATGACGGCCACCAGCCTCCTGCCCAAGATTGCCGCGGGACGTGGTATCGACTTCCCGGCCCTGTGCGAGCGCCTGTTGCAAGGCGCATGTCTCAAGGCCTGAAACAGCCTTCCCCCTCTTGAATCCCCCTCGAAGTCCCGGCCCCTCGTGGGGTTGGGGCGCTACAGCGACGTCGCTGTAGCCAAAAACTGGCGTGGAGATCCATCCGCGCGCAGCATGGGTCCCAGCGTTCCCACACCATGGCCTTCGGTCGAAGCAAAAATCGCCGCCGTCAAGACACTGCCCAGCGAAATGAGGCCGTGAAGAGCGTCGTGCGCTCGCAGGGCCCGGGCGTGGTGAAGGTGGTGGCGCTGACGCTGGTGACGGGGCTGTTGGTGTGGGGCGGGGTGGAGCTGCGCCGGTGGGCGCTGGTGTCGCCCCGGTTCGAGCTGGCGGCGGTGTCCTTCTCCGGCCTGCAGCGCGCATCGCGCGTGGAGCTGCTGCGGCTGGCGGCTTTGACGAAGGGTCAGAACCTCTGGACGTTGGAGGTAGGGGCGTTGGAGCGGGCCATGCTCCAGCACCCGTGGGTGAAGAAGGTGGAGGTGACGCGGCGCTTCCCGAACCGCGTCTCAGTGGAGGTGTCCGAGCACGTCCCGGAGGCGCTGGCGGTGATGGGGGAGCTGTACGTGCTGGACGAAGAGGGCGAGCCCTTCAAGCGGGTGACGCCGGGGGACGGGCTGGATTTGCCGCTCGTCACCGGGGTGGACCGCGAGGGCTACGTGACGGACCCCGCCGTGGCGCGCCAGCGGTTCCAGGCGGCGCTCGAGGTGGCGCGGGCGTACGCGAAGGAGTCGCCGGGCAAGCCGGAGCGGCTGTCCGAGGTGCGGATGGATGGGCGGGACGTGACGCTGGTGGCCGCTTCCGGACAGGAAGTGCGCCTAGGCGAAGGGAATTCCGAGGTCAAGCTGCAGCGGTTGGGCCGTGTCCGGCGCGAACTGGGCGCCAGGGGGCTTGCAGCGGAGATCATTCACCTGGATAACCGGGCCCGGCCCGGTTGGGTGGCGGTGAAGCTTTCGAGCCCCGTGTCCGAGAGGAACGGGAGCGCGAGGCAGTAAGAGGACGCCCCTTTCACGAGAGTGGGGGGCCTGGGAGGGTTGTCATGGCGAAGCAGAAGTCGGGGGAGATTATTGTCGGCCTCGACATCGGCACGACGAAGATTTGCGCCATCGTCGGGGAGCTGACCGACAGCGGTATCGACATCATCGGTATCGGGACGCATCCGTCGAAGGGGTTGCGCAAGGGCGTGGTGGTGAACATCGAGGCGACCGTCTCCTCCATCCGCCGCGCGATTGAAGAGGCGGAGCTGATGGCGGGCGCGGAGATCTCCCACGTCTACACGGGCATCGCCGGTGGCCACATCAAGGGCTTCAACTCCCAAGGCATCGTGGCGGTGAAGGACAAGGAGGTCCGCGAGGCGGACATCGCGCGCGTCATCGACGCGGCGAAGGCGGTGGCCATCCCCCTGGACCGGGAGGTCATCCACGTCCTGCCCCAGGAGTTCATCATCGATGACCAGGGCGGCATCAAGGAGCCCCTGGGCATGGCGGGCGTGCGCCTGGAGGCCAAGGTGCACATCGTCACGGGCGCCGTCTCCAGCGCGCAGAACATCGTCAAGTGCGCGAACCGGACGGGCCTGAATGTCTCCGACATCGTCCTGCAGCCCTTGGCGAGCGCCGAGGCGGTGCTGGGCGAGGACGAGAAGGAGCTGGGCGTGTGCCTCGTCGACATCGGCGGCGGCACCACGGACATCGCCATCTTCTCCGGCGGCTCCATCGTCCACACGGCGGTGATTGCGCTGGGCGGCAACAACCTCACCAGCGACATCGCCATCGGCCTGCGCACGCCGGCCCACGAGGCCGAGCGCATCAAGCAGAAGTACGGCTGCGCGCTGGCGTCGCTCATCAACAAGGACGACACGCTGGAGGTGCCGAGCGTGGGCGGTCGTCAGCCTCGCGTCCTCGGGCGGCAGATTCTGTGCGAAATCCTGGAGCCGCGCGTGGAGGAGATCTTCCAGCTCGTGCACCGTGAGATTCAGAAGTGCGGCTACGAGGACCTGCTGGCCTCGGGCGTGGTGATTACCGGTGGCTCGACGTTGCTGGCGGGCATGCCGGAGCTGGCCGAGGAAGTGCTCGGGCTGCCGGTTCGCCGGGGCATGCCGCGCGGCATCGGCGGGTTGGTGGACGTGGTGAAGAGCCCCATGTACGCGACGGGCGTGGGCCTCGTGGTCTACGGCGCCAAGCACCTGGACCGGCGCATGTTCCGCATCCGCGAAGAGAACGTGTACAAGAAGGTGAAGGGCCGCATGCGCGAGTGGCTCGAGGAAATCTTCTAGCGCCAGGGGGACGCAGCCGCGTCCTGGCGTCACGCGAAGGGGCTCTCCGGAAGGAGGGCCCCTTTTGCTTTTGGCGGAGCGCGTCACGAATCGGCCTGACGCTGAGGGCCTGGGCTGACACGTCAACGAGGACCCGTCGCGCTGGGTTGACGAGTCAAGGCGAGCCCGCAGGGCCCCAGGAGGGTGGGTCATCCGGTCCGGTTTCCAGAATCTGGATCCGTGATTCGGATCCGCCGCTCTGTTTCAGAGGGGAGGGGCGAGGGAACCCCCCTGGGCAGAGGTAGGACCAGAAGTGGACGGAGGGTGGCTCCTGGATTGCTATGTGCGATCAGCGCCGCCCGGGCCCCACTTCACTCCGCGCGGCCCAGGCCTATGAAACCGAACCCACAAACTCCTACTTCGCTGGTCGAGTCGCGGCGCGTACGTGCTCGCTTGCCCGCCGTCGGCCTGCTGGCGCTCCTATGCGCCGCGCTGGTGGCCCCCGCCGCGCATGCCTCGGCCGATAACTTCCACCTGGGTGACGGCTCGGACGGTGCGCTCACCGTCAACGCGCCCGGCACCGTCGTCAACGCCTATGCGCGGGTGACGGCGGCGGTCACGGCCGGCCAGACTGGCGTCACGGTCAACTCGACGACGGGCTTCGCGGTGGGGGACTTGGTGCTGGTGTACCAGTCGGCGGGCCTCACGGCGCCGGCCTCGGGAAGCCAGACGCCCATCGACCTGAACGCGGCCGGCAACGAGGCGGTGGGTCGGTGGCAGTTCGGGCGCGTGAGTGCGCTGACGGCGACGCGCCTTACCTTCACCGCGCCGCTCACGGTGGCCTTCGCGGCCAACACCGGGACGCAGGCCATCCGCGTTCCCGAGTACTCCACTGTGACTGTCAACGCGGCGGGAAGCATTGTCGCCAAGCAGTGGGATGGATCCACGGGTGGCGTGCTCATCTTCCTGTCCACGGGGGCCGTGAACAACGCGGGCTCCATCTCCGCGACGAATACGGGCTTCCGCGGCGGCCTCTTCTGGAATGGCGATGGGGATGGCTGCACCGGCATCAACCAGAACCAGCCCGGTGGCGCGCAGAAGGGTGAGGGCGTGGTGTTGGCGAGTTACGACAACACCTTCCCGTTCACCGGGGGCACTGCGGGCTACGGCAACATCGCCAACGGCGCGGGCGGCGGCATCTGCCACAACTCGGGCGGTGGTGGTGGTGGTAGCGCGGGCGCGGGCGGCAAGGGGGGCCGGACGTGGAGTGGTGATACCATTCCCTCCCGTGACGTGGGTGGCCTGGGCGGCACGCGCATGGACTTCAGCGCGGTGGACAAGCTGCTCTTCGGTGGTGGCGGCGGCGCGGGTCACAGCAACGACGACTTTGGCGGCGGGGGTAGCGCCGCGGGTGGCATCGTGTTCATCCGCGCGGCCTCGCTGGCGGGCGCGGGGACGATTTCCTCCAATGGCGTGGCGGGAGAGAACGCTCGCGAAGAAGCCAACGACGCGGCGGGTGGTGGTGGCGCGGGTGGAACGCTCTATCTGCGCTTCACCGGCGCGCTGACCTGCGGCGCCAACCAGGTGTCGGCGCGCGGTGGCAACGGCGGTAGCACGACCTTCGCGGAGCACGGCACGGGTGGTGGTGGTGGTGGTGGTCGCATCCTGCTCCAGGGCGGCACCGTGAACTGCTCCCCCGCCGTCACGGGCGGCCTCCCCGGCACGCAGCCCACGGCGGGCGCTCCGGACGGCCTCACCTACGGCGCCATCGCGGGCAGCCCCGGTGTCGTCACCGTGCTGGCGGGCCCCTTCGTGACGCCGACGGCTCCGGTGGTCGTGACGCCGGCCAACGGCTCCACCACGGGCGTGCGTCCTCCCATCACCGGCACGGCGACCCCGAACTCCCAGGTCGTCATCTCCGTGGACGGCGCGGTGCTGGCCACCGTCACGGCGGATGCCGCGGGCAACTTCACGTACACGCCGGTCGTGGACCTGACGACGGGCGCGCACACGGTGAATGCCGTGTCCGTGCTGAACGGCGCGGTCAGCCCTGTCAGCAACACCAACACCTTCACGGTCGTGAACGCGCTGCCTCCGCCGGTCGTCGTCACTCCGGCGAACAACGCGGTGCTCACGACGTCGCCGACGCAAATCACCGGCACGGCGTCGGGCGGCGCCACGTCCGTGGTGCTCACGCTCAATGGCACGACGTACCCGGCCATCCCCGTGACGGGTGGTACCTGGACGTTCCCGATTCCCGTCGCGGTGCCGGACGGCGTCTACAACATCTCGGTCGTCTCGCAGGATGCGACGCGCACGAGCACGGCCACGACGTCCACCTTCACGGTGGACACGGCGACGACGGTGACTGTCACGACTCCGGCCGAAGGTGCGGTGCTGACCAACGGCGTGGTGACCTATTCGGGTACCGCGGAGCCGGGTGCCTCGGTGGCGGTGGTGGTGGATGGCGTCACGGTGGGCACGGTGACTGCGGCGGGGAACGGCAGCTGGTCGGTGCCGGTGGCGACGCCGCTGGCGGACGGGCCGCACTCGGTGACGGCGACGGCGACGGACACGAGTGGCAACACCGCGACGGACACCAACGCCTTCACGGTGGACACGGCGACGTCAGTGAGTGTCGCGACGCCAGCCGAGGGCGCGGTGCTGACGAACCCGGTGGTGACGTACTCGGGTACGGCCGAGCCGGGCGCCTCGGTGGTGGTGGTGGTGGATGGCGTCACGGTGGGCACGGTGACGGCGGCGGGGAACGGCAGCTGGTCGGTGCCGGTGGCCACGCCGCTGGCGGACGGGCCGCACTCGGTGACGGCCACTGCGACGGATACGAGCGGCAACACCGCGACGGATACGAACGCCTTCACGGTGGACACGGGCACGTTCGTGAGCGTGACGACGCCGGCCGAGGGTGCGGTGCTGACCAATGGCGTAGTGACGTACACGGGTACGGGTGAGCCGGGCGCCTCGGTGGTGGTGCGCGTCGATGGCGTCACGGTGGGCACGGTGACGGTGCCTGCGAACGGAATCTGGTCGGTGCCGGTGGCCGCGCCGCTGGCGGACGGGCCGCACTCGGTGACGGCGACGGCGACGGATGCCCTGAACAACACCGCGACGGACACGAACGCCTTCGTGGTGGACGCGACGACGTCGGTGAGCATCACCACGCCGGCGGACGGATCGACCACCAGCGACCCGGTCGTGACGTACTCGGGCACCGCTGAGCCGGGTGCCACCGTGGTGGTGGTGGTCGACGGCGTCACCGTGGACACGGTGACGGCGGGCCCTGGCGGCACCTGGTCCCTGCCGGTGGCGACGCCGCTGGGCGAGGGTCCTCACACGGTGACGGCCACGGCGACGGATACGAACGGCAACACCGCGACGGACACGAACACCTTCACGGTGGATTCGCAGACGTCGGTGAGCATCACCACGCCGGCGGATGGCGCGGTGCTGGATGACGGTGTGGTGACCTACTCGGGCACCGGCGAGCCGGGCGCCACCGTGACGGTGGTGGTGGACGGCGCGGAGGTCGGCACGGTGACGGTGCCCGCGAGCGGCAACTGGTCGGTGCCGGGCGTCTCCACGCTGGGTGACGGGCCGCACACGGTGACGGCCACGGCGACGGATACGAGTGGCAATACGGCGACGGACACGAACACCTTCACGGTGGACACGTCGACGAACGTGAGTATCACCTCGCCGGCGGATGGCTCGACGGTGGGCGACCCGATGGTGACGTACTCGGGTACGGCCGAGCCGGGTGCCACCGTGACGGTGGTGGTGGATGGCACGGAGGTCGGCACGGTGACGGTGCCCGCGAACGGCAACTGGTCGGTGCCGGGCATCTCGACGCTGGCCGAAGGCCCTCACACGGTGACGGCCACGGCGGAGGATGCGAGCGGCAATACGGCATCGGACACGAACACCTTCACGGTGAACACGTCGACGAACGTGAGCATCACCACGCCGGCGGATGGCTCGACGGTGAGCAACCCGGTGGTGACGTACTCGGGTACGGCGGAGCCGGGCGCCACGGTGACTGTCACGGTGGATGGCACGGTGGTGGGCACGGTGACGGCGGAGCTCGACGGCAGCTGGTCGGTGCCGGTGTCCACGACGCTGACGGACGGCCCGCACACGGTGTCGGCCACCGCCGACGATGGCGAGGGCAACACCGCCACGGACACGAACACCTTCACGGTGGACACGGCCACGACGGTGAGCATCACCACGCCCGCGGACGGCGCGGTGCTGACCGACGGAGTGGTGACGTACGTGGGGACCGCGGAGGCGGGCGCCACCGTGACTGTCACGGTGGATGGCGCCGTGGTCGGCACGGTGACGGCGGCCGCGAACGGCTCCTGGACCTTGCCGGTGGCCGCGACGCTGGCGGACGGGCCGCACACGGTGACGGCCTCGGCGGAAGACACCGAGGGCAACACCGCGACGGACACGAACAACTTCACGGTGGACGCGACGACGTCGGTGAGCATCACCACGCCGGCGGAGGGCTCCACGGTGACCAACCCGGTCGTGACGTACTCGGGTACGGCCGAGCCGGGCGCCACGGTGACGGTGGTGGTGGACGGCACCACGGTGGGCACGGCGACGGCGGGTGTCGACGGCACCTGGTCGGTGCCCGTGACGACGCCGCTGTTCGACGGGCCTCACACGGTGACGGCCACGGCGGAGGATGCGAATGGCAACACCGCCACGGACACGAACACCTTCACGGTGAACTCCGTGCCGGACACGCGCATCACCGCGAGCCCTCCGGTGAACACCTCCAGCACCGACGCGGAGTTCAGCTTCAACTCCGTCACGGGAGACCCGCGTGACACCTTCGAGTGCTCGCTCGACGGCGCGCCCTTCGCTCCCTGCACCAGCCCCATCAACTTCACGGGCCTGCCCGAGGGCACGCACACCTTCCAGGTGCGCGCGGTGGACGCGGACGGCGACGTGGACCCCACGCCCGCCAACTTCATCTGGTCCATCGGTCTGGACACGGACGGCGACGGCCTGACGGACACGGAGGAGATCGCCATCGGCACGGACCCGAACAACCCGGACACGGACGGCGACGGCGTGTCGGACGGCATCGAGGTGGAAGTGGGCGGGACGGATCCGCTCGACGACGACTCGGATGACGACGGTCTGATGGATGGCACCGAGGACAAGAACCACGACGGCATCGTCGACGCGGACGAGACCGACCCGAACGAGGCGGACACGGACGGCGACGGCATCCAGGACGGCACGGAGCTGGGCCTCACCCAGGGGGAGGGCTCGGACACCGACGCCACCGTCTTCATCCCCGATGCGGACCCGACCACCGTGACGAACCCCCTCAACCCGGACACGGACGGCGGCAGCGTGCGTGACGGCGTGGAGGACGCGAACCACAACGGCCGCATCGACCCGGGCGAGACGGACCCGAACCTGGCCGCGGACGACGTGGACTCCGACCTGGACGGCGTGAGCGACGAGCGCGAAATCGAGCTCGGCATGGACCCGCACGACGCCGACACCGACGACGATGGCGTGCCGGACGGCCAGGAGGCCCTCACCGACACGGATGGGGACGGCACCATCGACGCGTTGGATCCGGACAGCGACAACGACGGCATCAACGACGGTACCGAGCGCGGCGTGACGTGGGAGACGGCGCCTCCGGGCACCAACATCGACTCGCCGAACTTCGTGCCGGACCTGGATCCGAGCACCACCACCGACCCGAGGAACCCGGACACGGATGGTGACGGCCTGAACGACGGCCGTGAGGACGCGGACCACAACGGCCGCGTGGACGCCACGGAGACCAACCCGAACGACGCCGACACGGACGACGACGACCTGAGCGACGGCGTGGAGGTCCTGGGCTCCAACGCGACGAACCCCCTCGACCCGGACACCGACGCTGACGGCCTGAACGACGGCCGCGAGGACGCCAACCACAACGGCGGCCTCGACAACGGCGAGACGGACCCGAACAACCGCGACACCGACTTCGGTGGTGCGAGCGACGGGGAAGAGGTCAACGGAGGCACCAACCCGCTGGTCGGCGATGACGACTTCATCGTCGTGGGCCGTGGCTGCAGCACGGGCGGGGCGGGCACCTTCGCGCCGCTGGCGCTGCTGTTCCTGGCGCTGCCCCTGTTCGGTCGCCTCCGCCGCGTGGCGGGGCGCTCGTCGCGGGGCGTGGCGGCGGCCGTCACCGGAGGCCTGGCCCTCGCGGGGACACTCGCTGCCCAGCCTGCCCATGCGCAGGCGACGCGGCCGTCCCCCGTGTCGCAGTCCATCGACGTGCAGCGCTTCAAGCCGGGCCCGGGCGCCGAGGACATCCTCGGCATCCACAGCGCCCGCGTGCAGCGCCACCTGGGGTTGAACCTGGGCCTGTCGCTCAACTACGGGAGCAAGCCGCTCAACTTCCTGGACCCTCGCTCGGACCGGTTCATCACCGCGCTGGTGAGCCGTCAGCTGGGCATCGACCTGATGGGCGCGGTGGGTCTGTTCGACCGCTTCGAAATCGGCGTGATTCTGCCTGTGACGATTCAGGGCTCGGACCCGGCGCCGCAGGTGGACTCGTCCTTCTCCCAGGGCGTGGGCGGCGGTGGTATCGGCGACCTGCGCCTGGTTCCGAAGGCGCGCCTGGTTGATGGGGAGCGCTTCGGTCTGGCGCTGGTGGTGCCGGTGTCGCTGCCCACGGCGGGTGGCAACGACTTCCTCGGAAGCTCCGGGGTGGGCGTGCAGCCGAAGCTGGTGGCCGAGTACGGTGAGAAGGTCCGCTTCGCCGCCAACGTCGGCGTGGACATCCGCGAGAAGCAGGTGCTGCGCAACCTGACGGCGGGCAACGCGTTCACCTACGGCCTGGGCACGGAGATTCCCTTCACGCTGGGCCAGGTGCCGCTGGCGGCCGAGGCGACGGTGATTGGCGCCATCGGTCTGGACGAGCAGGACTCCGAAGAGAGCCCGCTGGAGCTGCTGGCCGCGCTGAAGTACCGCGCGGCGAGCGGTTTCACGGCGCACCTGGGCGGTGGACCGGGCCTCACCCGGGGCTACGGCACGCCGGGCTACCGGCTGCTGGCGGGCTTCGGCTACAGCCCTCCGCCCGAGCCGAAGAAGGCGGCGCCGCCTCCGCCCGTCGACACGGACGGCGACGGCCTCTACGACCCGGACGACCAGTGCCCCACGCAGCCCGAGGACAAGGACGGCTTCCAGGACGCGGATGGCTGCCCGGACCCGGACAATGACCAGGACGGCATCCTCGACGGCGACGACAAGTGCGTGAACGAGCCGGAGACGAAGAACGGCTTCCAGGACGAGGACGGCTGCCCGGACGAGGCTCCGCCCGTGGACACGGACGGCGACGGCCTCTTCGACCCGGACGACAAGTGCCCGAACCAGCCCGAGGACAAGGACGGCTTCCAGGATGAGGACGGCTGCCCCGACCCGGACAACGACAAGGACGGCATCCCGGACGTCGCGGACAAGTGCCCGCTGGAGCCGGAGGTCATCAACGGCGTGACGGACGAGGACGGTTGCCCCGACAAGGGCAAGGTGAAGGTCCAAGTGGATGGCGAGCGCATCCTCATCCTGGAGAAGGTCTACTTCGCCACGGGCAAGGACATCATCCTCCCGCGCTCCTTCCCGCTGCTGAAGCAGGTGGCCGCGGTGCTGCGCGCCAACCCGCAGGTGGAGCTGCTGCGGGTGGAGGGCCACACGGATGACCAGGGCAACGACGCGTCCAACCTGGACCTGTCCAAGCGCCGCGCCGCCAACGTGCGCGCCTTCCTGGTGAAGGAGGGCATCGACGCCGGTCGCCTGGAGTCGCAGGGCTACGGCGAGACGAAGCCCGTCGACAGCAACAAGACGGCGAAGGGCCGCGAGAACAACCGCCGCGTGGAGTTCAACATCGTCCGCATCGGCAAGGTGGAAGTGGAGCGCGTGGCCCCCTGATGTCGTCGCGCCGCCCCGGGCACCCACCGTGGTGCCCCGGGGCTGACAGCCGAAGTCGTTGACACCGAGGGTGGTTCCGGAAAGCGGAGCCACCCTCGGTTTTTTGCGCGAGGGCCGTCCGCCACCGGGAGTCGGAGGCGCGTGACGCTCCGTGAAGACCTTCCACGTGTGTCGTGGAACAGGGGGGAAAGGGGTGGCGGCGACGCGGAGAGACCTGCCAGGGTGCGCCGTCCGGCGCGAGTCAAGGGGCGAAGTGGACCCGCCACGCCGCGCTGCTTGCTTTCGGGGCTGCTGCGTAAGTCCGCGTCAGGACTCGGCGCCGTGCCATCCCGCTACATGTGCGTAGCGGAATACTTGCCAAAGATCCGGACTTGCTGATGATTGCGGAGGTTGGAGGCTTGCGCGCTGCACCGCGCGACGCCTGCCGAAAGGACCGCCATGGACCAGTTCGATCAGAACAAGCAGGCCGCCAAGATTCGGGTCGTCGGGGCGGGTGGGGCCGGCTGCAACGCGGTCAACACGATGATTCTGTCCAAGCTGGACCGCGTGGACTTCATCGCCGCCAACACCGATATCCAGGCGCTGGCCGCCAGCAAGGCGCCCACGCGGCTGCAGCTGGGCCAGACGCTGACCAAGGGCCTGGGCGCCGGCGCCAACCCGGAGATGGGTCGCGAGGCCGCGCTCGAGTCTCGAGACCAGATTGCCGCGGTGCTCGAGGGCGCCGACATGGTCTTCGTCACGGCGGGCATGGGCGGCGGCACCGGCACGGGCGCGGCGCCCATCATCGCCGACATCGCCAAGAGCCTGGGTTGCCTCACGGTGGGCGTCGTCACCAAGCCCTTCCTCTTCGAGGGCAACAAGCGCCGCAAGCAGGCCGAGCAGGGCATCGTCGAGCTCAAGGCCGCGGTGGACACGCTCATCACCATTCCGAACCAGCGCCTGCTGTCGCTCTCCAACGAGCCGATGCCGCTGCTGGAGACCTTCAAGCGCGCCGACGAGGTGCTGCTGAATGCCGTGCAGGGCATCAGCGACCTCATCCAGTACCACGGCTACATCAACGTCGACTTCGCCGACGTGAAGACCATCATGAGCGACAAGGGCCTGGCGCTCATGGGCACGGGCCACTCGTCCGGCGACAAGCGCGCGCTCACCGCCATGCAGCAGGCCATCTCCAGCCCGCTGCTGGAGGACGTCTCCATCGACGGCGCCACGGGCCTGCTCATCAACATCACCGGCGGCCGGGACATGACGCTCCAGGAGGTCAACGAGGCGTTGACCCTGGTCCACGACGCGGCGGACAGCGAGGCGGAGATCATCTTCGGCTCGCTCATCGACGACAACATTCAGGATGAGGTGAAGATCACCATCATCGCCACGGGCTTCGTGCACCGCGACGCGCCCAAGGTGCGCACGGTGACGCCGGTGGTTCAGGTCCCCCTGGCCAGGCCCGCGCAGCAGTCGGTGCTCATCCACAGCCACAACGCGCGCGAGGAAGTGGCCAGCCTGGTCCCCGCGAAGAGCGGCGCCTCCCGTCCGATGTCGACGGTGGACAACAGCAAGTCCGTCAGCAACCGGACGGCCGTGGTGAAGGACTCCGCGCTCCCGTTGGATGAGGACCAGTTCGACATCCCCACCTTCCTGCGCCGCCAGGGGCAGACCGAGCTCCCGTAGCAGCAGCGGGGCGGCGAGGAGGCTTTAGCGGGCGGGCAACCGCGCCACGCTGGCTTCATCGCGGCCGGCCAGCTTGTCCGCGCGGGTGAAGAGCGTATCCAGCTCCTCGTACAGCGCGTCGATGCGCTCCTGCTTGCGGGGCGCCGGAATCACGCCGCCACCGGCCAGCTCCTCCAGCCGGGCACTGGCGCGCTGCAGCAGCTGGAGCGCCTTGAGGAGCGACAGCCCTCGGCGCGTGCCTTCCTGGGTGAACAGCGTGCCGCTCTGGGTGAGGGCTTCGAGCGTGCCTCGGACGGTGCGGACGCGGTCCGACTGGCGGGTCCGGTAGAGGTCCAACCGACGCGCGCGGCGAGCGCCATGGAGGTCGACCACGCCAACGCCGGTGCCTGAGGAAGAGGTGGGCTTCACGGTGTGGCAAGGTACGTCATGCCTTTGTAGAGCCGCAAATTTACTGGACTGTAGGGACCTGTTGCACGCCTGCTCGCGCCCTTGTCAGGGAGGGGGGCGGGGGTTAGGTTCGCCGCCCTTCCGCACACGAGGGCATGTGCCATGTTCCAGAAGTTGCTCATCGCCAACCGGGGTGAAATCGCGCGTCGGATTGGCGCCGCGGCCCGGCAGATGGGGCTCAAGACGGTCGCCGTGTACTCGGACCCGGACGCGGAGCTGCCGTTCGTGAAGGAAGCGGACGAGGCCGTGCGCATCGGCCCCGCCGCAGCGAAGGACAGCTACCTGAGCATCCCGGCGATTCTGGAGGCCGCGAAGAAGACGGGCGCCCAGGCCGTGCACCCCGGCTACGGGTTTCTGTCCGAAAACGGAGACTTCGCCCAGGCGTGCAAGGACGCGGGGCTCATCTTCGTGGGTCCGCCGCCGGAGGCCATGGCGCGGATGAAGGACAAGAGCCAGGCGCGCAAGCTGGTGTCCGCGGCGGGCGTCCCGGTGGTGCCTGGCAGCGAGGGCCTGGTGCCGGATGTGGCCACCGCGCTGGCCGAGGCGGAGCGCATCGGCTACCCGGTGTTGTGCAAGGCTGCGGGCGGCGGCGGCGGCATCGGGATGGCGGCGGCGAACAACCCCGCGGAGCTGGAGAAGGTGTTCCGCCAGTGCACGGACCGGGCGAAGTCCGCCTTCGGCCGTGAGGGCGTGTACCTGGAGCGCTACTTCCCGGCGCCTCGCCACATCGAGGTGCAGATTCTGGGGGACCACCACGGCCACCTCATCCACTGCCTGGAGCGCGAGTGCTCCATCCAGCGGCGCCACCAGAAGGTGGTGGAGGAGGCGCCGTCCGTGCTGTTCGCGGACGGGAAGAACGCGGAGCTGTCCCAGAAGCTCTTCACGGCGGCGGTCACGGCGGCGAAGACGTTCGGCTACGCGAACGCGGGCACGGTGGAGTTCCTGTACTCGGACGGACAGGTCTACTTCATCGAGATGAACGCGCGGCTCCAGGTGGAGCACCCGGTGACGGAGCTGACCACGGGGCTGGACCTCATCGGCTGGCAGCTGCGCATCGCCGCGGGCGAGCACCTCACGGTGAAGCAGGAGGACGTGGTGCGGCGCGGGGCGGCGCTGGAGTTCCGCATCTACGCGGAGGACCCGGTGAAGTTCTTCCCGTCGCCCGGGCCGCTGAAGGTGTTCCAGCCCCCCACGGGCGAGGGCGTGCGGTTGGACGCCGGCTATGCCGAGGGCAACACCGTCACGCCGAACTACGACCCGCTCATCGCCAAGCTCATCATCTCTGGCGCCACGCGCGCGGAGGCGATTGAGCGCTCGGTGACGGCGCTCCAGTCGTTCCGCATCGAAGGCATCAAGACGAACATCCCGCTCCACCTGCGAATCGTTCAGGATGCGGCCTTCAAGGCCGGCGAGCTGGATACGCATTTCCTGGAGCATCACGCCAAGCCGGCGTAGTGGCAGGCTCCTGCTTCATCACACCCCTGCGGAGGAACGGACTCATGGCGGACGTTGCGGCGCATATCACTGGCACCGTGTGGAAGATCGAGGTGCAGGTCGGCCAGCAAGTCAAAGAGGGCGACACGCTGGTCATCCTCGAGTCCATGAAGATGGAGATGCCGGTGGAGACGACCGAGGCCGGCACCGTGAAGGAGATTCGGTGCAAGGAGGCTCAGTCCGTCAACGAGGGTGATGTCCTCGTGGTGCTCGGCTAGTCGTGGTGGAGCCCTCGGTGGAGGTGGAGGACCGCGAGGGCGGCGTACGGGTGTTGACGCTGTCCAACCCGGCCCGGCGCAACGCGCTGAATGACGCGATGCTGGCCCGGTTGGACGCGGCGCTGGAGCCCGCAGCGCACGTACGGGTGCTGCTGGTGCGGGGCGCGGGCGGCACCTTCTGCGCGGGCTATGACTTGACGCACCTGGGGCCACCGGGTGCGGATGGGCGCCTGCCGGATGACGCGCTGGTGGAGTGCCTGCTCAAGCTGGAGCACCACCCGGTGCCCAGCGTGGCGCTGGTGCAGGGCGCGGCGGTGGGCGCGGGCTTCGATTTAGCGGCCTCGTGCGACTTCCGGGTGGGCGCGCCGGACACCGTCTTCCTGATGCCCCCGGCGAAGCTGGGCATCGTCTACTCGCCGGAAGGCCTGGCTCGGGCGACGCGACTGGTGGGGCTGTCCCGGGCGAAGCAGCTCTTCCTCACGGCGCGCAAGCTGGATGCGCGTGAGGCGCTGGACTGGGGACTGCTCGACGTGTGCGAGGAGGACGCGGAGACGCGTGCCTTCGCGCTGTGCGCGACGCTGGCGGGGCATGCGCCTGGCGCGGTGTCGGGGATGAAGGAGTCGTTCGGGTTGCTGTCGCGGGCGCCATTGGGTGACGCGGAGCAGGCGAGGCTCAGAGCGCTTCGCGCGACGGCGTTTGGTAGCGAGGATGCGAAGGAAGGGCGTGCGGCCTTCCTGGAGAAGCGTCCGCCCCGCTTCACCGGCCGCTAGTCACGCGGCCGGCGAGGCGGTGTCGGGGCTTCAGGTGTCGCCGAACAGCTCGCCCATGCGCAGCTGCAGCGCCGAGGCAATCTTGTAGAGCGACGAGATGGACGCGGAGGACTCCGCGCGCTCAATCTGGGACAGCAGTGACACGGACAAGCCGGTGCGTCGCGCGAGCTGCTTGAGGGTGAGCTCTTGCGTCTTGCGCGCGTCGCGGATGGTGCGACCGATGGCGCGGTGCAGGTCCGCCTCCGGGTCCTGGGACAAGCCCTTCTTCTGAAGGGCGTTGCGGACCGCGGTGATGAACTGCTCCGGCTCCATGGGCTTCTTGACGTAGTCGGAAGCCTGGGCCTTGAGCGAAGCGACCGCCGTATCCACCGTGGGGTACGCGGTGGCGACGATGACGGCAACGTCCGTATCGTACTTGCGGATCAGCTCCAGCACCTCGGTCCCCGACATCTGCGGCATCATCATGTCGAGGATGACGAGGTGGAAATCGGAACCGCGGAGGATCTCCACCGTCTGGGTGGGGTCCGTCGTGGTCACGACCTCGTAGCCTTCGCGGGTCAGCACCAGCTTGAGGTAGTCGCAGTTGTCCTGCTCGTCATCAACCACCAGGATGCGAATCTGCACAGCGTCTCCTCGCTGCAGGTGAACTTCGTCGTGCTGGGGCTCGGGGAGGGGGGGCGAGCACGCACAGCCGATGGGGGATGGTTCAGCCTCCCTGGTTCTTCCTCTTCGCGCCTTCGTACTGGTCCAAGAGGTCTTGAACGCCCTTACGAGAAGGGTGATCTGGCGGGGCCAGGTTCAGGAACTTCCGGTAGTGCTTCGCCCCTTCGTCAACCCGATCGAGCCGCGCTTTGGCGACGCCCAACACGAGTTGGCACTCGGCGTTCTTCGGGTCTGCACTCGCGCACTTCTCGGCAACCGCCAGGGCTTCCTGGTATTTCTGAATTTTAATCAGTCCGCGAGCTTCGATGATGCGCTCGGTGGTCTGCGAATCGAGCTCGGCGGCGGCCGCCGCCGCAGCAGCTTCCTTGGCAGAAGTCTGCACCACTTCTGGAGGAGGCTTCGCCGCCGTCTTCGCGTCCTCGATTTCCTTCAGCTTCGCGTTGAGCTGACGCGTCAGCGACGCATGCCTCTCCGCATAGAGCTTGGTCTTCGCGCTCGCTTCGAGTGGTGCCACCGCACCCTCGGGCTTGCCGGAGTCCAGAGCTTCCTTGGCCACTTTGAGGTGGCCTTCGACGGCCTCCTCGGCGGTCACGATGTCCAAGAACTTCTGCGCCTTGGGAGGGAGATTTCCGGCAGCGTCGCGGGTCTGCTCCAGCGCTGCTGTGGCCGCATTGAGGTCTTGGGCCTTGAACGCCGCCTCGGCGGCAGCCATGTGCTGCTCGAAGGTCGGCTTCGGAGGCTCGGGCGGATTCGAAGGAGGCGTCTCGGTCCCGGGAACCTCAGGCGTCCCGGTCTGCGCCGTCGTCGGAACCTTGTTCTCGTCAGGCGGCTGCACGGGAGGCGCGGGCGGATTCTCGGGCGGGGGCTGCTGAATGGCCACTGGCTCCGTCGGAGGATTCGGAGTGACCGTGCCCAGTCCCTGCTGCTTGGACATCCAGAACGCGACGCCACCACCACCCAGCAGCAGGGCGATGAGCCCGGCCACCAGCGGCATCTTCGACATGCCGCCTTCGCTGGCGGGAGCGTCGGAGTCATCGCCGTCGCCGGCATCCCCGGCGGCCAGGAAGCGCAGCTTCACGTGGCCCAGCTCGACGATGTCGCCGCTGTTCAGGGTGGCCTGGGCGTAGCTCTCGCCGTTGACCGTCATCCCATTGGCGGACTGCATGTCGATGACGCGCCACTCACCCGTCGCCTCACGCACCAGCTTGGCGTGGGTCCGCGACAGCGAGCGATGGTCCAACGTGATGTCGTTGTCGTCCGTCCGCCCGATCCGCAGCTCCGTCCGGATGCACGCGAACTCCTGACCCCGCAGCTCGTCCGGGGTCAGCACCATCAGCCGGGGCGCATCCTTGCTATCGATGTCCTCCAGCTTCCGGGGCCGGTCGGCCTCCACATGATCCAACCGGATGATGGAGGTCGAGTTGCGGCGCTTGTCCGCGGAGGCTTGGGACGGGGGCGTGTGGTCGTGCTCGTCGCCGTCTCCAGGTGCCTCCTCCTCGCTCTCCGAGCGGTCAGGCTCCTCGGGCTCGGCCTCCTGCCGGCGTGTAGGTACCTTGGTGGTGATGGGGCCTACGGCATTGGCGGCGCCTTCGGCCTGGAGAGCCAGGTCGTAGTCGCCGATCTGGATCAGGTCGCCCTCACTGAGGGGCGACTGACCCGCGATACGCTCGCCGTTGATCCGGGTGCCGTTATAGCTACCCAGGTCCTCCACCACGACATGGCCGTTCAACCGCACCAGTCGTGCGTGACGTCGAGACACGTTACGTTCGGTCAGGCGGATGGTGTTTCCCTCCTGACGTCCGATGGTGATCTCGTCGCGCACGAAGGGAACAACGGTCTTGCGCCCCTCGTCGTCTTCGATGATGAGCTTCAGCACGGGTCCGATCCGCGTACAGTCATAGCAGAACGGCCTTTCAACGCACAAGTCATGCATCCCCCTCAAATGACAGGGCTTTCTCCCCAGGAGGGCGGGGAGCCGGGGTTGTTGTCCATCGGTCAATCGGCCGACCAAGGGAGCGCTCGTTCATTTCCCTGGGTCACCCTGGCCGTCGCGGGCCTCCTGGTGGCTGTCCACGGGGTCCTCGCCGCCCTGGGTCCTGTCGACGTGGATGCGTTGGTGCGCTGGGGCGCCAAGGCGGGCCCGCTGGTGCTGGAGGCGGGGCAGGTCTGGCGGCTCTTGTCTGCCAACCTGCTGCACCGGGACGCGCTGCACCTGGCGCTCAACGTCACCGTGCTGGTGGCGGCGGGCACGGCGCTGGAGCGGGCCTGCCGACGCGTCGACTATGTCGCGCTGTTGATCTCCACCGCGCTGACCACGATGGCGAGCTCGCTTGCCTGGTCTGGCGCGGTGAGCGTGGGTGCCTCTGGGCTCGTCTATGGATGCATGGGCGCGTTGCTCGTATTGGGCCGGCGTCACCGCTCTCGCTCGGGTTTCCGTGTGCGGTGGCTATCCGGAGAGAGCTCGATTCCAACAGTGCTCGTGTTCCTCTGGTTGGGCTGGACTTCGGTGGGCGTGGACAACGCCGGGCACCTGGGTGGACTGGTGGCTGGGTTGCTGACGGGAGCGTTCCTGGAGCCACGCGAGTCGGAGCGCTCCGTGCGGTCGGGCGTGGTGAGGCCGCTGGTGGGAGTGGGCGCGGCGCTGCTCGTGGCGGCGCTGGTGGTGATGGAGCGCTCCGGCTGGCGCGTGGAGCGGGATGACGGCTTCGGTGTCGCGGTGGCGCTGCCCGAAGGCTGGCGCGGCGAAGTGGACGGACAGGGGCGGCGCACGTTCTCCAATGGGTTGCCGGGACTGGGGCGCGCCACGTTCTCCGCGGAGGCCATCGAGGCCGGTGAGGCGGTGGATGGCCTGGCGCAGGCACGGCACTTCCATGAGGAGACGCTGCCGCTGGGAGTGCCCGGGCCCGAGGGCCGGACGCTGTCGGTGCAGGGGCCCTCGCGAACGCTGGTGGGTGGGCGTGTCGCGCAGCGGCTGCGCGCACAACTGGAGGGGCCTGATGGAGGGCGCCATCTGCTCGCCTTCTTCGTGCCTCGGGGGGAGTGGGTCTACCGCCTCGTCTTCACGTGGCCCGCGCAGTGGCCCGCCTATCAGGACGTCGTGGGACGGATGGTGGCGGAGCTGCGGTTCGACGAGCCCTCGGTGCTGCGCGAGGCGCGAGGTCGGGCGCTGTTGTCGCCCGGCGCGCCCGGGCCGCAGAGGGAGCTGGGCGCGGTGCTGCGACGGCTGGGGTTGTCGCGCGAGGCCGTCACACCGCTCGCGGAGGCGGTGCGCCTGTCACCCGCGCACGTGGGCGCTCGGGTGGAGCTGGCGCGCGCGCTGCTCGACACGGGGCGCGTGGAGGAAGGGTGTCACGCGGCGGACGAGGCCCAGGTCTACGGCCCGTCGGATACAGGAGCGCTGGAGGCGGGAGTGCGGTGCGAACTGGCCCGGGGTGCGCTGCCTCGGGCGCTGGAGCGCTTGGAAGAAGCGCGGCGCGTGGACCCGCAGGATGCGCGCCTGCGGGCCGCCGAGGCCGCGTTGAGGACGGTGCTTGAGGCGTCTCCGTCCTCCGTGCACCAGGAGACCTCGGGTCCAACGCCGCGCTGACGCGTTGGCTCCGAGGCTTCAGTCCTCATCCTTGAGGAGGAAGTCGTTGTTGATGACCTTGAACGACAGCCTGCCGCTCAGCGTGGGCGAGTGCCGCTCGACGAGCGGCCGGATGACGATGCCCTCCTTGCGGTTCTTCGTGCCCGGGTAGAGCCCCTGGGCGAGCTTCAAGTAGTGCTCAAGGCCGTGGTCGAACGTCCGGGCGGCCTCGCCCGTGACGACGTGCTCCACCGGCACCGTGCGCAGCCCATGCTTCGCGCAGAACGCGATGAAGTCCTCGTGGCCCAGGAACTGGCCCGTCCGGGTGTCGTGGACGCTGAACACGAACAGGTCCACCTCGGTGAGCCCCAGGCGGTTCTTCTGGATGCCGGGGCCGCACAACTCCCCCTGGATGGCGAAGCCCGGAGGCAGCGCGGTGTCCAGCGAGTACCGCTTCGCCACGGTCCACGCCCGGCTCGTTCCGGGTCGCAGCGACCAGTTCCGGGAGCACGCCACCAGCGGGCCGTCGAGCGGCCTGAAGAACGTCGCGGAGGTGCCGTCCATCTTCGTCGTCACGAAGAAGTCGTGGCCCCGAAGCTCGTCCAGCACGGCGAGCGCCGACTGCAGGCGGATTTCATCCGTCTTCGGCACTTCACCCGGGAAGGGCCCGGCCACGTCGCTGCCCTCGGGCGGCGTCGGCTCGTACTTCACGACGCCCAGGCTGTCGCGCACGTCCGTGCCCTCGGGAGGCACTTCGCCCTCCAGGATGGACGTGGGCAGCGCGAGTCCCTGGGACAGCACGCCCCTCAGTCGCGCGGTCTTCACGCGAAAGCTCCGGGCCCTGAGGAACTCCGCCCAGGGGGCGCCCTCGGGGAGCTGGCTGTCGATTTCGAAAAAGACGCACGCATCACCGGGGGCGAACTCGCCCTTCTTCACCACCACGTCCCAGCCCATCACCCGTGCCTTCAGGATGTTGTCGGCTCCGGGGATGTCCTCCAGGTGGTCGATGCGCTGAATCGAGACGAGCTTTCTCTCCATGACGACACCTCCTTCCTCGCCACCGGCGAGGGCCAGGGCTCCCCAGCGACGCCCTGGAGCCCCCCGGCTGACGGTGCCTCGATATCAGGAAACCTCCAGGCATGGAGCTTGGGGCTTTGGGCCCGGCGGACTCACCATCGCGCGCTGAAGGCCCGCACCACGAGGCCCACGCCGAGCGTCCACTCGTCACGGCGCATGAGGCCCGCGTCACCCAGGACGTAGCCTCCGGAGAGTCGCAGCGCCACGGGCTGGTCCGCCACGGCGAGGAACACGCGCTCCAGCGAGGCGTCGGCGCGGGCGCGGAAGTCCGTGCCGCCCTCGAGCCCGAAGGTCCACCCCGCGAGCCCCGACGCCCGCAGCGCCCACAGTCCATCATCGCTCTCCAGACTCAGGTCGAACATCAGCGAGGTGAAGGGCGACAGCGCGTGCTCGGTGGTTTCTCCCACGCGGCGCAGCGTGTGGCTCGCCACCGGGCCGAAGCCGAGCCAAGCGCGCCCCGTCTCCGAGCGCAGCGGGTCGATGAGGAGCCCCATGCGTCCCGTCTCCAAGGTCCACCCCGAGCCTTCCCACTCGCGCCGCTCCAGGCTCGCCGCGCGCAGCGCCACCGTCACGTCGAACGGGAAGGGGATGCGCACCGGGCGCGCGGTGGGAATCAGGATAAAGCCTTCCTCCAAATGGCGACGCAGCAGTCCGTCATAAGCAGTGAAGCCCCAGCCGCGCCGCTCTCCATCCCAGAGGTCCACGCCGAGGAGTCGGTGGTTGTTGAACCAGGGCGTGCCCTTGCTGCGGCTGGTGCGCCCGGTGCGGATGCGCACGCTCGAGTGCAGCGTCAGGCCCCCCACGCCGTCGCGCACCGTCGCGCCCGTGCCCAGCACCCAGCCGTCTCCCGGGTCGAAGCAGGTGGGGAACTGCTCGCCCCCTGCGTCCGTGGGGAGACACGGGTCCGATGACGGAGGGCCCGCGCTTGGCGCCGAGGCCAGGAGCAATGCGAGTCCAAGCGCGAGCACGGTCAATCCCGGGCCTTTTCGGCCATGGGCGCGGAGCGGCGCGCGGGGGCCCACAGCGAGAAGCGCAGGCCCGCGGAGGCGGACCACTCCCAGCGCTCCGGCAGGAAGGCAATGTCATTGCGCCACGTCCCGCGCGCATCCGCGACCAGGCTCAGCGGCTGGTCGTTGATGGCCAGCAGGATGAGCTCGTAGCCCGCGGAGAGCCTGAGCCGCTCGGGCCTGAGCGGACGGCCCTCCACCGCGCGCGACAGGAGGACCTTCTCCGCCTCCACGCCGAAGCGCAAATGGTGGAACCCATCCCTGTCCAGCGTCAGGTTGCCTTCGAGCGCCGCGCCGGGCACCAGCGTGGTGATGTCGTTCTCATAGTCGCGCTCCGCGGAGGGACCCGCGCGCACTCGCACGTACGACACCATGTCGCGTGAGTGCCACAGGTCCAGGGTGGCGTGCAGGGTGCCCCAGGTGAGGAACCCGCCTCGCACCTCTCCGCGCTCCAGGTCCTCCACATGCAGCGCCTCCAGCCACACGCCCAGGTTGATGCTGATGTCGTGGCGTCGCGGCTCGCCGAAGAAGGTCGTCACCCGGAAGAGCGGCTCATCGCGCTCGACGCTGAAGTCGTAGCGCATCATCGTGAAGTCGATGGAGGGCTCTCCGAGCGACAGCTCCGTCTCCAGGAAGTGCAGCCGATGCAGCCGCTTGCGCTCGGCCACCTCCAGCGCGATGCCGAAGTCCAGGCGCACGCGGTCCTCGCGCGCCTCGTCACCGGGCCACAGCGGGCTCCACGCGCCGCCCAACCAGACGCGCCGGTGCAAGTCGAAGTTGAACTGCATCACCCGACCGCGCTCATCGCGGTACCAACCCGGCGGCGCGTCGGCGATGGACGGCTCCAGCCGATACGTGAGCAGCTCCGCGTTCGGGACGGGCGCGCTCTCCTCCGGGACGCAAGCGCGGACCCGCTCCAGGAAGCGCTCCGTCTCCTGGCCGTCGGCATCGAGCTCGTAGCCTGGAGTGACGAGACACCTCCGCTGCTCGAAGTCGCACTGCGCGCGCCACAAGCCCGAGGGCACGGCCTGCGTGGGCGGCAACGTGAGGCACAACACGGGGCGCTCCGCGTCCTGGAAGGGCAGCGGGACCGCGGGTGGCTGGAGGAGGGGAGCAGCGACCTCAACGCGGGCGTCCTCAACGGGGGCGACCTCAGCGGGCGGACCGCCCTCGACCTGCCCCAGGAGCAGGGCACAACCCAACGTCACCGCTGATACGAGCATGGAGCCTCCGAAACTGGACGGGGGCGGGCAATACAAGGCCCGTGCCCCCGCTTCCCCAGCGGGCTCTCTCCATGTGGGCCTCCCACCTCCGTGCAGGCTCCTGCACAATGGCGCGCACGCTGCCTCACGCTGTGCCTCCAGAGGAGGTCGACCGGCGGGGGTGGCGGGGATATAAGGCCGCGTCCTGCCCGTGGTGCGCAGGCAACCGCCCGAAACGACTCAAGGAGCCCTTCACCCGTGGCGAGCGACGGCGAACAGCAGGAGCAGCAGCGAGAGCAGACCTTCGCCGAGGCCATTCTCGGCAAGGAGACCTTCTCCGCGCGGTGGATGCAGCGGTGGCTCGCGCTCTCCGCGACGACTCGGACGGTGTTGTCCACGGCCTTCTTCGCGGGGCTGCTCTTCCTCCCCTACCTGGGCGCGGTGGGGCTCTGGGACTGCTGGGAGACCCACTACGGCGAAGTGGCGCGGATGATGATCGTCCGCCGCGACTACCTGTATCCCTTCTGGGAGAACGCGTGGTTCTTCTCCAAGCCGCCGCTGACCATGTGGATGCAGGCGCTGGGCATGCAGGTGGTGGGCACGGTGCGCTCGGGAGGCCAGCTCGGGCTGTACACCGAGTGGGGCATGCGCGTGCCCTTCGTGGCGCTGAGCATCACCGCCGTGACGCTCCTGTCCCTGGCCGTCTCACGCGTGGTGAACCGCCGCGCGGGCCTGGCCACCGGCTTCGTGCTGGCCACCATGCCGCTGTACTTCCTGCTCACCCGGCAGACGGTGACGGACACGCCCTTCGTCACCACGTTCGTCTGCGCGATGGCGTGCGCGCTCATCGGCCAGCTGGATGACGCGACGAAGCACCGCGCCGCGTGGTGGTACGGCTTCTATTTCTTCGCGGGCCTGTCCACGCTGGCCAAGGGCCTGCTGGGCGTGGGCCTTCCCGCCGTCATCCTCGTCATCTACGCGGGCCTGGCCGTCATGCCCTGGGACGGGCCGAGCCTGGATGCGCACCTGCGCTGGCTGACGGACGGTGGCTTCCGCAAGGACGTGCGCGAGGGCCGCCAGCCCATGCCGGTGCTGTGGGCGCAGATGCACAAGATGCACCTGGGCACGGGCATCCTCGTCTTCTTCGCGGTGGCCGCGCCCTGGTACGTGGTGATGTCCCTCTTCAAGAGCGTGGACGACGAGGGCAAGCTCTTCTGGTACCGCTTCTTCGTCCACGACCACCTCAACCGCCTCACCGCGGGCGTGCACACCACCACGCCGGGTGGCACGTTCATCTACTTCATCGAGCAGGGCGGCTTCGGCATCTTCCCCTGGGTGGCCCTGCTGCCCGGCGCCTTCGCCATCGTCGCGAAGCTGAAGCTGCGCTCGGAGAAGAAGGCGGACCACCTGGCCATCATCGCCGTCGTGTGGGTGGCCTTCTCCTTCTGGCTCCTGGCCTCCAGCGCCACCAAGTTCCACCACTACGTCTTCCCCGTCCTGCCCGGCCTCGCGGTCCTCATCGCGCTCTTCATCGACCGGCTGTGGGAAGAGGGCATCTCCGCGCACGCGGTGAGCCTCATCTTCGGCCTGGTCCTCTTCGTGCTCGTCGGCAAGGACCTGGCGGAGAACCCGAAGAACTTCACCGACCTGTTCGTCTACAACTACGACCGGCCCTATCCGCAGGACCTGGTCACCAAGCCCATCGCGTTCTTCTCTCGCGCGCTGTGGACCGGCGACCTCGTCACGCTGGTGCTGCTCGCCTTCGGCGTCTACCTGTCGTTCGAGGCCTTCTCGCCCAAGTCGCGGGAGAAGGTGACGCCGGGCTCGCGCGCGGTGGCGCTGCTCATGCTGCTGGCGGGCGTAGCCACGCTGACCGCGGTGGCGTCCGGCGCGAAGGTGTCCGCGACGGGGCTGGTGGGCGTGGCGGTGGCGGTGGTGGGCGGCTTCCTCGGGTGGCAGTCCTTGCGTCCGAACACGGAAGGCCGCGTGTCGCTCCAGGCCCTGGCCGCGGTGCTCGCGCTGGCGGGCGTGGTGCTGGCGGTGCGCGGCTTCAAGAACCCCGCGGGGGACGACTCGCTGCTGCGCTCACTGTCGGAGCCCGTCAACATCAAGGGCGCGCTGGGCTTCGTCTTCGCGGTGGCGGGGGCCATGGCCGTCGTGGCCACGCTGATGCGGGCGCGGGTGATGCTGTTCGGCACCTTCTGGATGCTGGCCGCCGGCTTCGCCCTCTGGTTCAACTGGAACCACTGGGTGGACCTGTCCCACCACTGGACTCAGCGCGACCTCTTCTGGCGCTACTACTCGCAGCGTCAGGAGGGCGAGCCCATCGTCGCGTACCTGATGAACTGGCGCGGCGAGACGCTCTACTCCAGCAACACCGTGGAGCAGTACCGCAGCGGTGACTACAACGCGAAGCTGCGCACGCTCGTCGCGCGGCCCGGTCGCGAGTGGGTGCTCGCCGAGCAGAAGATGCTCAACTCGCTGCGCAGCGCGGTGGGCTCGGACAAGGTCGTCACCCCGGTGGACAAGGACATCAACAACAAGTTCGTCCTGGTGACCATCGATTGAGTGGCATCGACGTCCGGGGACTGGGCAAGCGCTTCGGCGAGCGCGTCGCCGTGGAGGGGCTCACCTTCCACGTGCGGCCCGGCGAGGTGTTCGGTCTGCTCGGCCCCAACGGCGCCGGGAAGACGACGACGGTGCGCATGCTCACCGGCCTGTTGAGTCCCACCGAGGGCGAGGCCGTGGTGTGGGGCCACCGCGTGGACCGCGACGGCGAGGGGCTGCGCAAGGTGGTGGGCCTGCTCACCGAACAGCCCGGCCTCTATGAGCGGCTCACCGCTCGGGAGAACCTGCGCTTCTTCATGAAGCTGCATGAGCTGGACGAGTCCAAGGCCTGGCCACGCACGCAGCACTACCTGGAGCGCTTCGGGCTGGGCGGCCGCGAGGAGGAGCCCGTGGGCGGCTTCTCCAAGGGCATGCGCCAGAAGCTCGCCATCGTCCGCACGCTGGTGCACGACCCGAGCGTCATCTTCCTGGACGAGCCCACCAGCGGCCTGGACCCGGAGTCCGCGCGCACGGTGCGCGACGCGGTGGCGGAGCTGGCGTCGGAGGGGCGCACGATTGTCCTCTGCTCGCACAACCTGGCGGAGGTGGAGCGGCTGTGTGAGCGCGTCGCGGTGGTGAAGCGGCGGCTGCTCCTGATGGGGCCGGTGCGGGAGCTGCGGCGCTCCGGACAGGCGCTGGACGTGCGGGTGGACGGTGAGGCGGAGCGCTTCCGCGTCGCGCTGGCGGCGCTGCCCTTCGCGCCCAACGTGCTGGCGGAGGGGATGCGGCTGCGCGTCATGCTGGAGGACGAGTCTCACGCGCCCGACGTGCTGGCGTGCCTGGTGGGCGCGGGCGCGCGCGTGCACAGCGCGGTGCCGGCGCAACGTCCGCTGGAAGAGGTTTACCTGGACCTGCTTCGTGAAGAGGGCGTCTAGCCATGGCCTTCCGTCCGCGT
Organism: Myxococcus qinghaiensis; assembly: GCF_024198215.1. Lineage (GTDB taxonomy): Bacteria > Myxococcota > Myxococcia > Myxococcales > Myxococcaceae > Myxococcus > Myxococcus qinghaiensis. The sequence continues at coordinate 404,139 of NZ_JAKCFA010000003.1, read as the reverse complement.
CGAGCCCTGGCCGTGTTCTGGAAGGACTTCCTGGACCTGCGCAAGAACGTGGGGCTGCTCGTCTCCATGGCGGTGCTGCCGGCCGTCATGGTGCTGGTGCCCATCGCCGTCGTGTGGACGTACGTCAACACGCCCAACAGCGCGGACCTGCGCAGCGTGGCGCAGTTCTATGACCCCACGCTGCCGTTGGGGGCCAGCGCGGCGCGCTTCCTCATCGACAAGACGCTCACCGACTGGTTCGGCCTGTTCCTCGTCATGCCCGTCTTCGTGCCCATCCTCATCGCCTCGCAGAGCGTCGCGGGCGAGAAGGAGCGGCGCACGCTGGAGCCGCTGCTCGCCTCGCCGGTGACGGCCGCGGAGCTGGTGGCGGGCAAGAGCCTGGCGGCGCTGGTGCCCGCGGTGGTGATTACCTGGGTGGCCTTCATCCTCTTCTGCGTGGGCGTGGACATCGTCGCGTGGCCCCTGGTGCAGGGGCCGCTGATGCCCAACGCCCTGTGGACCTTCGGCGTGCTGGTGATTGCCCCCCTGTTCGCCTTCTTCGGCAACGGCGTCGCCGTCCTCATCTCCGCCCGGGTGAGCGAGGCCCGCATGGCGCAGCAGATTTCCGCACTCGTCGTCCTGCCGCTCGTCGGCATGGTGGGCGGGCAGGTGGCTGGCATCCTGAAGGCCGGGCTGGGCTTCTACGCGCTTCAGGGCGCGGTGGTGCTGGTACTGGACGCGGTGCTCCTCGTCGCCAGCATCCGCCTGCTGGACCGCGAGCGCCTGGTCAGCCGCTGGGGCTGAGTTCCCTGGGGGCCTCCCAGCGGGGCTCCCACCCGTTCACCCCAGGCCGTCCCGAGGCCGCCCGGAGGGCGAGCGGCTAGGCAATGGCCAGTGAAACTGGCATCTTCCGGGGAGGGCTGACGGGCGGAAAGCGGGCACGCTTTCGTCGCGGACGCCATGTTCTTAGAGAGGGTCGGGTGGGGGCGCGGATTTGCCGGCCACCATGGCGGCCACGGAGGCGCTGACTAGCAATGGGTATCTTCGACACCATCAAGGGTGAGGCGAAGCGCAACTTCATCGCTCGCGCGGACACGGCGAAGGGGGAGATCATCTACAAGTATCCGGAGAACAACATCCGGATGCTCACCCAGCTGACCGTCGACGCGGACGAGGTCGCCCTCTTCGTCAAGGACGGCAAGGTCGAGGGCAAGCTGGGGCCCGGCCGCCACCAGCTCGACTCGAACAACATCCCGTTCCTGTCCGCGCTCCTGGAGAAGTTCACGGGCGGCAACCTCTTCGTCGCAGAGGTCTTCTTCGTCTCCGTGCGCGAGTTCGCGGGCGTGAAGTTCGGCGGGCCCATTGGCGACGCGCGAGATCCGGAGACGGGCCTGGGTATCGGCACCATGGTCTACGGCGACTTCTCCATCCGCGTGACGGACCCGGAGAAGCTCGTGGTGGGCCTGGTGGGCATGGGCCGCACCAGCAACGAGGAGCTGCTGGGCTGGTTCAAGAACCAGGTGCTCAAGGTCACCAAGGACCGCATCGCCGAGCTGCTGGTGAAGAAGCGCTGGCCGCTGCTCGACGTGACGAGCGGTGCGTACACCGAGGAGATTGAAACCGAGGTCATCAGTGGAATGAAGCCCCACGTGGACAGCTACGGGCTCACCGTGGTCCGCCTGGGCAACTTCCACGTCAGCATCAAGGAGGAGGACGAGGCGACGCTGAAGAAGCTGTCGAAGGACGTCGCCTACTCGCGGCTGGCCGGTGGCTTCCAGCAGTACGCGCAGGGCCAGGCGATGCTGGGCGCGGCCGAGGGCATGGCCAAGGGCGGTGACGGCAGCGGCTCCGGCAACGCGCTGGGCGGCATGGGCATGGGCATGGGCTTCGGCATGGCCCAGCAGTTCATGAACCAGCAGGGCCAGCAGCAGCGCCCGCAGGAGCCCGCGCAGCAGGCGGCTCCCGCCGACACGCGCAGCCCCGCGCAGCGCCTGAAGGAAATCAAGGAGCTGAAGGACGCGGGCGTCCTCTCCGACGAGGAGTACAACGCCAAGCGCGCGGAGCTGATGAAGCTCCTGTAGTCCCCGGGCTCCACGCCCCGACGTCAGGGCCTCCGTCCTCTTTGCGAGGGCGGGGGCCTTTTCGTTGGGGGCGCGCGCCGCAACGAGCCAATACCTCGCTCCCAACCCCTCCGAAGCCCGCGACTCCACCCACGCGCCCCAGTCCGCCCTTGACGCCGACCCCGCAGCAACCTCCGCTTCGGCCTCGTCGCCGGTAGGCCGGCGAGAGGACGGAGCGCGCTCAGCGGCCGTCGCCCGTGCCCGCCTTGGGCGGCAGCGTGGGGCCCTGCTGCGTCCCCTGCGGCGCGGTGAACCCCTCCAGCCCCGGAGGCGGCGCGGGCTGGGTGAAGCCCTCCAGACCGGGCGCCGCGGGGAGGATGCTGTCCTCCACGCCTTCAAGGTTCAGCCGGATGGGCACCTGAAGCGTGGTGCCCAGGCGCAAGAGCAGCACGTCGGGCTCGATTCCCTTCTCGCCGATGGCCTCGGCCACCTCTCGCGCGGACAGGCCGTTGCCCTTGGCCCACAGCGCCTTGAGGAACTCACCCGACTGCGGCGCATGCCACCACGCGGGGCCGAAGCGCGCCTTGAGCTGCGCCTGGAGCTGGCCCGCGAGGAACCACGCGCGGAAGCTGTCCGCGGACTGGAAGAAGTCCTCCTGGTCCACCAGGTAGCGCTCCGTGTCCTCGTCCGTCATCGGGATGTCGTCCGTGCGCGACATCACCTGCCGGTACAACTCCTTCGGGTCCACCTCCACGCGCCGGTGCAGCTCCAACTGGTACAGGAGCCGGCCCGCCGCGTGGCGGATGAGGTACAGCTTGTGCGCGCTGGAGGTGGCCAGGAACTGCGAGCGCTGGTCTCCACTGACGCCCGCGTGCTCCTCCAGCCACACCGGGTCCTCCAGCAGGTCCTCGAAGAGCGACGAGTACGCCTCGCCCACCGTGGGGTTGCCCAGCCGCGCCAGCTCGAAGCGCGTCTCCTTCGTGAAGGCCGAGTGCAGCGCGTGCCCGAACTCGTGCAGCACGCGCGCCTGATGCAGCACGCCCGAGCCCGGCTTGAAGGACAGCCTCACGTCGTCCGGCACTCGCACCGACAGCGCCAGGGGACGGTTGTTCTTTCGCGGCAAATCCCTCGCGTCGATTTGAACGTTCTTCAGCTCGGCGAGGTCCAGGCTCATCCCCGACAGGGTGCCATGCGCCTTGAGCAGGGACTCGCCCTTGGGGAAGGCGTCCTCCACCTCGCGCGAGCGGAACAGCCGGGGGATGTCCGCGCGGGTGATGTCCTTGAACGGCACGCCCAGTTCGCGCTGCGCCAGTCGCTCCATCACCAGCCGGTACGGCGCCTGCGTCGCCTGGAGAATCTCCTCCGCCAGCACGCTCAGCTTGCCCAGGTCCGCCTGTCGCAGCTCGCTGCCGAAGGCCTCGTACGAGGGGAAGCCCAGCGCCTTCACCAGCTCCTCCGCGCGCTCCTCCTTGCGGCGCAGCGTCTGGTTGAGCCGCTCCAACAGGGGCGTCACCGCCGCGTAGAGCGCCTTGCGCCGCGCCGCGCTCCGCTCGTTGGCCAAGAGCCGCTCCAAATCCCGGTAGCGCAGCTCCTTGCCGTCCAGGGTGAAGGTGAGGGAGGCCTCCAGGTTGGCGGACGCGTCGTTGTACTCGGCCAGCGCGTGCGACAGGTACTCGCCGGCGAAGTGCGAGTGCAGCGCGGTGAGGGCGCGCACCTCGCGCGGGTCCTGCGTGAGCTGCCGCAGCCGGTCCACCTTGCGGATGTTGTCGAGCGTGAAGAGGTCTTCCTGCCCCGCGTACGTCCCGGAGACGTCCACGTGGCGGCCCTCCGTCCAGAACACCCAGACGAGCCGGTGCTGCGCCTCCAGCAGCGTCTCCGCGCGAGAGGCCAGCGCGCGCACGTCCGTCGTCAGGCGCTGCTCCTCCGTGGGGGGCTGCCGGGAGTCCGCGGGAGGGCCCTTGGGGCAGGCGCTGAGGAGGCAGGCCAGGGCGAGGAGGAGGGGAATCCTTGGGTGCATGTCGGGCCTCATGTTACTTCCGCCTTGCCCATGCCCAATCTTTCTCAATGGCGGGCCGCCCGGGGACGCCAGGCCCTCTACTCCGCCCTTCGACGTTTCTTCGTCGCCCAGGGGTACCTGGAGGTGGAGACGCCCCTGCTCATCCCCACGCCCGGAATGGAGCCGCACATCAACGCCTTCGAGGCGGGCTTCATCCCCGAGACGGACGTCGGCACCGCTCGCACCCTCTATCTGCACACCAGCCCCGAGTACGCGATGAAGCGGCTGCTCGCCGACGGGGCGGGGCCCCTCTTCCAGCTCTGCAAGGTGTTCCGGAACGGCGAAGTCACTGCCACGCACAATCCGGAATTCACGATGCTGGAGTTCTACCGGCCCCAGGCGGACTACCACGCCATCATGAACGACTTGGAGGGCGCGCTCGCGGAGGCCGGGCGCTCCGCCACGGAGGGTGAGCCCGGCGCCGACCCGGCCTTCTTCACGCGCACGCCGTATGAGCGCCTCACGGTGCGCGACGCCGTGTTCAAGGCGACGGGCGTGGATATCCGCGTGCACTCGGACGGGCCCTCGCTCAAGCGCGCCGCCGAGGCCGCGGGCGTCCGGACGGGCGACGCCCAGAGCTTCGACGACGTCTTCTTCCACCTCTTCCTGCAGCGGGTGGAGACGGGCCTGGGCCACGAGCGGCCCACGTTCCTCATCGAGTACCCGGCGTCCATGGCGGCGCTCTCTCGCTTGAAGCCCGGGGATTCCGCCGTGGCGGAGCGGGTGGAGCTGTACGCGAAGGGCCTGGAGCTGGCGAACGGGTTCTCCGAGCTGACGGACGCGGCCGAACAGCGGGCGAGGCTCGTGGAGGAACAGGACCTCAGGCGCAAGCTGGGGCGTTCCGTGTATCCTCTGGACGAGCGGTTCCTTGACGCAGTAGGTCGAATGCCGCCCTCGGCGGGTATCGCCGTGGGGCTCGACAGAATCCTGATGCTGCTGCTCGGGGTCCAGCGCATCTCGGACGTGCTCTTGTTCCCCGCCCACGAGTTCGTGTGATTCGAGACATCGTCCGGACGGCGTTCGCGGGTGTTTCAGCAGTGGGCCTGACGGGGGTGTTCTCCTCGGTCATCTCCGCGTTGTCAGTGGGTGGCGCGCACGGGGAGGCGGACAAGGCCCTGCGGCTCTGGGCGCGGGGCGTGCTGGCGTCGGCGGGCGTGCGTCACGAGGCGGTGGGGCTGGAGCACATTCCCACGGAAGGGCACGTCGTCTTCGTGTGCAACCACCAGTCGCACTACGACGCGCCGCTGAACATGGCGTACGTGGAGACGCACACGCGCTTCGTGGCGAAGGCGGAGCTGTTCAAGATTCCGGTGTTCGGCGCGGCGCTGCGGCGGGCGGGCAACATCCCCGTGGCGCGCAGCGGCGGCAGCGAGGACCGGGCCCGACTGGAGGAGGCGGTGACGGCGCTGCGCGAGCGGGTGAGCGTGCTGTTCTACGCCGAGGGCACGCGCAGCGAGGATGGGCGGCTGCGGCCGTTCAAGAAGGGGGCCGCGACGCTCGCCATCCAGGCAGGCGTGCCGGTGGTGCCCATGGCGGTGTCGGGGACTCGGCTCATCCTTCCCAAGGGAGGACGGGCGGTGCAGTGGGGCCAGCGCGTGGCGCTGGTGGTGGGCAAGCCCATCCCCACGCAGGGCCTGACGATTGAAGACCGCGACGCGCTCACGCGCGAGCTGGAGGACGCGGTCGCGCAACTCTACTCCGAGGCGTGCAGGCGCTCGGGAGACGTACCCACATGAAGAAGTCAGCACCTCAGAAGTCGTTCGCGGCTCATCCCTGGCACGGCATCACCCCTGGGAACGAGTCTCCTGAAATCGTCACCGCCTATATCGAAATCGTCCCCACGGACGCGGTGAAGTACGAGCTGGACAAGGAGTCGGGCATCCTCAAGTTGGACCGGCCGCAGCGGTTCAGCAGCCAGTGCCCGACGCTGTACGGGTTCATTCCCCAGACGTACTGCGACGAGCTGGTGGCGAAGCGCTGCGCCGAGCGCACGGGTGTGAAGAACATCCAGGGCGACAGGGACCCCATCGACATCTGCGTGCTGACGGAGAAGGTCGTCAGCAACGGCAACCTGCTGGTGCGCGCGGTGCCCATCGGCGGCTTCCGGATGATCGACGGCAACGAGGCGGATGACAAAATCATCGCGGTGCTCGAGTCCGACCTGGTCTACGGAGAGCTGCAGCACATCGCCCAGCTTCCGCGTCCGCTGTTGGATCGCCTCAAGCACTACTTCCTCACCTACAAGCAGATTCCCGGTGAGGGAAAGCGCAGCGTCGAAATCGCGGAGGTCTACGACAGGCCGGAGGCGATGGAGGTCATCCGCCGCAGCATGAAGGACTATGACCGCGTCTACGGAGAGGCCACCTCGACGCCCGTGCGCAGCCGCACGCGGCGCCCCGCTCGGAAGTCTCGCGCGTCCTGACGCTTGAAGCCTGGCGCGGAGCGGGAGTGAGTCCTGCTCCGCGTCGTCAGGCGTTGTCGCTCAGGGCTGGTTCGGGTCCGTGCCGATGCCCTTGAACGGGTTGAAGGTGTACGTCGTCGAGAACTGCGACGACGGGCTGAAGTACCAGGCCGCGAGCTTCGCCGGGTCGTTCGCGATTTCGCCTCGGAGGATGGGGCCGTCGTTCTGGTCATCCCAGCCCCAGGGCGAGTTGGCGGAGTTGGAGCCGCAGTTGCCCGCGACGAGTCCGCAGCCGCCGCTCGTGTCTCCCCGGAACGTCCCGTACGAGGAGAACAGCGTGGTGAGCTCGCGACGCGGCCAGAGCCCCTCCGCGCCGTAGATGTCCACCAACTTGTAGCGCACGTCGGAGTCCGTGGCGGACGAGGGCTGCTCGGCGAGCGAGAGGGACGGGAAGTACTTCACGCCGTCACCGACGATGTCGTACGCGGGCCACGCCTTGAGGCCATGCCCCTTGGCTTCCTGCGCGGTGATGGGGTGGAGCTGTCCCTCGAACGAGACCAGCGACAGCGTGCCGTCGAGCGACTCCGAGCCGGAGCTGAGCGGACTGCCCGAGGGAACGAAGGAGAAGAAGTCCTTGTGCGCCACCGTCACCGCGCCCACGAGCGAGCCGTACTCGCTGCCGTCGCGCTGGACGACGAGCAGCACGCCCTCGCCGTCATTCTCATGCTCGGTGTCGAAGATGCTGTCGGACCAGTCACGCGGGTGGAAGAACGTGTAGAGCAGGTACCAGTGCGTGCTCGTCTCCACCACGGACTGATACGCGTGCGCGGACAGCACGCGTGAGCCGGTGTTGTCCCAGTTGTTCGTCCCGCTCCAGTCCCCGTCGAAGTCCACGCGGGTGAGGAAGTCGGACTTGCCGCTGAGCGAGTGCGAGCCCGTCACATCCACGTCCTGGTAGTGGATGGGCGCCCACCGCTTCGTGAGGGCCGCGCGCGCCGCCGTGGAGCCCACGCCGTTGAGCAGCGCCCGCTGCGCCTCTCCGAACGGGTCGTCTTCCGAGTAACCCTCGCCGCATCCCGGCAGCAACGCGAAGGTCAGCGCGACGACAGTGAGGACGAGGATATCGGAAACACGACGGAGGAGGGGCGCCACTCGGGCCTGCCTTTCAAGAGGCAGACACTCAATGCCATCCCGGATTATTTGTGAAGGCAGCACTACGTGAAAAACAAGTTAAGCCCGAGTGACCTGGTTGTTCCAGGGGGAGGTCCGTCGGGATGAGCATGCGTTCATGGTGGGTGCTGTCGATGCTGGGTCTGTCGTCGCTGGGTCTGTCGTCGCTCGCTGGGGCGGAGGTGCCCCAGGAAGGGGTGTCCTCGCGGCCCCCGGAGCGGCGGGCGAAGTCGTATGTCGATGCGGTGAGCTACTTCCAGTCGGAGGCGGAGTTCCAGGCGTGGTTCGAGCTCCGCGGTCGCTTGAATCAGAACTTCGACGACATCTGTGGCGACACGTTCTGCGAGGGGGATTACTCCAACATCGAGTCCATCGTCTTCCGCTGCTCGGTGGAGACTCGGACGGGTGTCGTCGGTCAGTGTCTCTGGGTGTTCGGCGGGAGCGCCGAGGACATTGATTCGCGCACGGGGGTCATCTCCACGCAGACGCGGACGTGGGCCTGCAAGAGTCCGTTGGCGCGCGGCACCACGATGGCGGCGTTGCTGACGGCGCTCGCGGGGCCGGAGCCGCTCTACGCCACGTTGCCGGGGACGCAGAAGACGCTCTACGACGGGCTGGTGGACTGCCTCTAGCCTGGCGAAGCGCTAGCGGAGCTCGACCAGGCGCACGCGCTTGTAGATGCGCTTGTCCAGGGGCAGGCGGGTGTCGATGAAGCCGAGGGCCTCATCGAATTCGAAGGTGAAGGTGGGGATGGGCGGGCTGATGGAGATGATCAGCTCGAACTCCCAGAGGCTGACGAGCCGCTCGCGGCTCCCCACGGCTTCGGCGGGTGGGGGAGGGAGCCTTTCCGCGGCGGCGCGCACGTCCTTCACGGCCTCCTGGTCGACCTCGGGCTGGTGGCTGGGGTCCACGAGCACGACGTCGAGCAGGCGACCGTGGCGGTCCTGGATGACGCGAATGAGAGCTCGGCGCGTGGAGCGGAAGCCCTCGCGCATCTTCTCGCGCAGCTCACTGCGCATGCGCAGGGCCGGGTCTCCCACGGTGCTGACCGGGCGGCGCTTGTCGTCCAGCGGCTGGTTGTTCGCGACGAACGCGCCCGAGGAGCCGTAGTTCGCGGCGCGCTCGCTCCAGGCGCGGCCATAGGCGCGGCTGCGCTCCATGCCCATGTCGAAGTAGCCCTGAAGGCCGTGCTCCTTCACGGAGCGGTCCGCGTCCCAGACGGCCACCAGCTTCTTGCCGAGCTGGCTGAAGTAGGGATGCACGAGCCCCCGGTCCACCTTGCCGCGTCCCACGCTCTCCGAGACGAGGTCCTCGACGAGCGCCTGAGGCGTGGGGGATTTGCGTGCGTCCCGGATGCCGACGTCCGGTGGCGGCGGGGTGGTGTCTCCACGACGCATCGGCAACGCCTGGGTCCGCGCGGCCAGGAGCAATCCCGAGCCGGGAGACTCCGTGAGGCGCGCGGTGTCCAAGGCTTGTGCCATGGCCTCGGGCGCGCGCGCGAAGTCCGCGAGCGCCGTGGAGGTGGCCGCTCGCGGGACATCTTCGGCCAGGCGCGGAGTCGCGCGGGGGAGGTCGCTCACGCGTGCTCGCTCCGTGGCGGCGGAGGCATCGGCCACGGCCAGCGGGCTGTCGGCAGGGCGAGGCGCCGTGATGACCGAGGCGTCGGCTCGCGGGCTGTCGGCAGGGCGAGGCGCCGTGATGACCGAGGCGTCGGCTCGCGGGCTGTCTGGCGGACGAGGCTCCGGGACAGTCGTGGCCTCGGCTCGCGAGCCGCGTGGCCGATGCGGCTCCGTGGCAGCCGAGGTGTCGGCCATGGCCAGCGGGCTGTCTGGCGGAGGTGACTCCGCGTTGACGGCGGACGCATCCGCTCGCGGGCTGTCGGGCGGATGCGGTGCGCGCGCGGTGGTGGAGGACGTCTCGGTCGATGCGTCGTGCTTCCTGTTCTCTCGCTCTGGCACTGCGGCCAGGGCTCCGGGCAGAGGGATGCCCGGTGGCGCTTGCTCATGAGTCTCCGCTCGCGGCGGAGCGGATGGGGCTGCCGCTTCGCGAGAGGGCCGCTCCGCGAGCGCGGGTTCGGGAGGAACCGACGCATCCTCGGGGCTCGGCTTGAGCTCCTTCGCCGTGCCGGCCTTGTCCGCCACGGGGATGCCGGGCGGGGGCTTGCTGGGGTCAGGCCATGCGTCGGCCCGGGCTTCGCTGGCCGGCTGGGGCACGGACGGTTCCGCGTCGCTCCCGGACCTGGGCGTCAGGCCGTCCTGCCGGGCGCGTTCAGGCGTGGACTGGGTAGCCGACGTCACCTCCACCCACTGCAATTCGGTGGGGCGAGTGGGAGGCGCGGGCGGGCGGGGCGCACGGGGCGGTCCATCGACGAGCAGCCACAGCAGCCCGTGCACGGCCACACTGGCGGCGAGCGCGGGAAGCAGGCGTCGGGAGGGGGCCGGCGACATGACGTCCCCTTTTAATCGCGTCGACAAGGCATGCCCGGGAAAGCGAGCCGGAAGGGTAGGAAACCCATCATGCCGCGCGTAGTCTCAAGAAACACCGGAGGAAGGCACCCAGGATGGCGACCTCGCTGCTCGCGACGGATGGCTACAAGTTCAGCATGGCGGAGGCCGGCTGGCCGTTGCGCCGGGAGACGTTCTATTACTCACACCGCAAGGGCGGTCTCCAGGTCATGCCGCTGGACCTCGCGGCCTACGTGCGTGCGCTCCTCCCCGAGCCCAAGGCCGAGGACTACGACTTTCTCGCGCGCTACGACTACGAGATGGGCGTGGGCTTCAAGGCGGCCATCCTCCGCAAGGAGAAGCTCTCCATCCGCGCCATCCCTCGCGGCTCGGTCTTCTTCCCGCGCGAGCCCATCCTCACCCTCACCGGCCCCTCCGCCCTCGTCTCCTGGGTGGAGCCGCTGCTGCTCCAGCTCAACTTCCGCATCCAGGTCGCCACCCAGGCCCTGATGGACCGGGACGTGCTGGCCCGCGCGCTCGCCCACGTCACCTGCGAGGAGCAGAAGGCCATCGCCCTGGAGACGCTCGACGCGGTGGGCGTCAAGCCGGTGCCCATCACCGTGGACTCGGAGGGGTATTCCAAGCGCGTGCGCGCCACCGTCCAGGAGCTCATCGACATCGTGGAGGACCCCGCGCGCATCTTCGAGGTGGGCCTGCGCGCGGCGACCTGTCTGGGACAGCACGACCTCGCCCTGCGTGCCTGCAAGGACGTGGGCGTGACCCGCACCAGCAACGTGGAGGGCGCGCGCTCGCTGGGGATGATGCCGGTGGGCACCATGGGGCATGAGCACATCCAGCGCTACGGCTCGGATGACGCCGCGTTCCGCGCCATGCGCGAGCGCCGTCCCCAGCGCTCCAGCTACCTGCTGGACACCTTCGACACGCTCACCTCGGGCATCCCCGCCGCCTTCCAGCTCATCCGCGAGGACCCGGGCTCCGGCGACTCCATCCGCTTCGACTCCGGCAACAAGAAGCTCCAGTACCTCTACGCCGTGACGCGCGCGCGCGACATGGGCATCAAGCCCGTCAACATCCTCGAGGACGGCCTGGACGCGGAGGCCACGCGCGAGTTCGAGGAGCTGCGACGACAGGTGGGCTGGGAGCCGGGCTCGCAGTTCTACGGCTACGGTGGCCACATCGTCGCTCGCACCATGGACTGCCCCTTCACGCGCGACAGGGTCGCCGCCATCTACAAGCTGTCGCAGACGGGCCCCCAGCCGGTGATGAAGTTCGGCAACGAGCTGGCCGAGGGCAAGCAGAGCATCCCCGGCACGCCTGTCCTCTTCCGCCGCCGTCACGGCTCCGGCCCCATTGGCCTCGTGGGCCAGGAAGGCGAGCCGGCGCCGGAGGGCTACTTCCCGCTCATGGAGGCCGAGCCGGAGACGCCCTCTCTCGTCGGCGCGCTGGAAGCGAGCGCGGAGCCCGCGAAGATTGCCCAGACTCCCGCCACGAAGGCGCTCGTCGAGGAGCTGACGCGGCGTCACTTCCCCAAGGGCCGCTGACTCGAATCACCTCAGGAGGACCCCATGTCCCTGCCCATCCCTGACTTCCACGAGGACGCTCGCGCGGGTCAGCTGTACCTGGAGCGCACCGCCGAGGTCGCCGACGAGGCCCGGCGCTACGTCGCCCGCCACGGCATCCGCCCCGCGCGCGAAGACAAGGTGCGCATCGCCGCCTTCGGCATCGACGTGCAGGTGGCCTTCTGCTCGCCCGGCGCCAGCCTCTTCGTCCCCGGCGCCGTCGAGGACACCCAGCGCACGCTGCGCTGGCTCTACTCGCACCTGGACCGGGTGACGGAGCTGGTGTTCTCGCTCGACACCCACCGCATCTTTCAAATCTTCCATCCCGCCTGGTGGAAGGACGCGCAAGGCCAGCACCCCGCGCCGATGACGCAAGTCTCCGCGGCGGATGTCCGCTCGGGCCGGTGGCGGGCCACGCGCTTTCCGGAGGAGAGCCTGGAGTACTGCGAGCGCCTGGAGGCGCAGGCGCGCTACGTGCTCACCATCTGGCCGTACCATGCGCTGCTCGGAGGCCTGAGCCACGCGCTGGTGCCGGCGTTCTACGAGGCCAGCGTGTTCCACGCGCTGGTGCGGGACACCGCGACGCACTTCGAGCTGAAGGGTGAGAACCCGCTGACGGAGAACTACTCCGTGCTCATGCCCGAGGTGACGGAGGTGAAGGGGCAGCGTGTGGGCGAATTCAACACGCGCCTCTTCGAGCGATTGATGACGTTTGATCGCCTCTACGTCTTCGGTCAGGCCAAGTCCCACTGCGTCCTGTCCACGCTGAGAGACCTCCGGGAGCACATCGAACGGACGGACCGCTCGAAGATGGGGCGGGTGCACATCCTCGTCGACGCGATGAGCCCCGTGCCCGCGCCACCCCTGGAGCCGCTTCCGCCCTCGCTGGACTTCCCCCGACTGGCCGATGAGGCCATCGAGGAGCTGCGGCGGGCAGGGATGCGGGTGGTGCGCACCACGGAGCCGCTGGACGTTTGAGCCGGACTTCCGGCGCGGGGCGTGCGCCGGGATTCACTCGGTGTGGTAGAATTCCGCCTCCGTCCCCGGCATGCCGTTGATGGCTTGCCGCTGGTGAAGGGGGAGTCATGTCACGACAGAGCTCACCGGCGTTCTCGCTGAAGGTCGGCCCTCATGGCCCGGACGGGCTGGGCGTGTCGGGCATCTCCGGCTCCGAGGGGCTCAGTCGCCTGTTCGACTTCCGCGTGGACTTCTTCACGGTGGAAGGCGAGCCGCTCGACGTCGCGGAGCTGGTGGGACAGGACGCGCTGGCGACGTTCTCGGTGCGGGACTTCTCCGCCCGACACGTGCACGGCTGGGTGCGCGAGGTGGAAGCCCTGGGGATGAAGACGGGGCGCCGGCGCTACCGGGCTCACGTGGTGCCGCGACTGTGGCGACTCACGCAGTCGCACAAGAGCCGCATCTTCCAGGAGAAGACAGTCCCCGACATCCTCAAGGCGGTGCTGAAGGAGAACGGCATCGAGATGCGCGCGGCCCTGTCGGCCAGCTACGCGCCGCGCGAGTACTGCGTGCAGTACCGCGAGTCGGACTTCGCCTTCATCAGCCGGCTGATGGAGTGGGAGGGCATCTTCTACTTCTTCGAGCACTCCGAGGACGGGCACACGCTGGTGCTGGGCGACAAGCCGAGCGCGCATGCACCGCTGCCGCAGGGCAAGGTGCTGCCGCTGCGTCCCAACGTGGGCAAGGCCGTGGTGGAGGAGGAGTATCTCTCCGCGCTGGAGGTGGTGCACCGGCTGCGTCCGGGCGCCGTGCACGTGAAGGACTACGACTTCGCGAAGCCCGCGCTGGACGTCTCCGGAAAGACGGAGGCGAAGGAGGGCGTCACGGCGCTGGAGCTGTACGACTATCCCGCCGGCTACGTGACACCTGGCGTGGGCAAGTCCACGGCGAGCGTGCGCGTGGAGGAGGCCACGTTGGGGGGCCGGACGCTCGCGGGTGACAGCGTGGCGCCTCGGCTGACGCCAGGGTTCCTCATGGAAGTGGCGCTGTCCGAGGACGACGTCTTCAAGGGGGAGTACCTCGTCACTGACGTGGTGCACTCGGGCCTCCAGCCGGACGTCACGGCGGGCAGCGAGTCGCTCCAGGGGCTCTACCGCAACCAGTTCCAGCTCATCCCCAAGGAAGTGCCCTTCCGGCCGCGTCGCAAGACGCCGCCCCCGCGCATCGCCGGCCTGCAGACGGCCACGGTGGTGGGGCCCTCCGGCGAGGAGATCCACACCGACGAGCACGGCCGCATCAAGGTCCAGTTCCACTGGGACCGCGAGGGCAAGCGGGACGAGCGGGCTTCCTGCTGGGTGCGCGTGGGGCAGCCGTGGGGTGGCCCGGCGTGGGGTGACGTGTGGCTGCCGCGCATCGGCCAGGAGGTGGTGATTCGCTTCCTGGAGGGTGACCCGGACCGACCGCTGGTGGCGGGCGCCGTCTACAACGGCTCCAACATGGCGCCGTACCCGCTGCCGGACGAGAAGACGAAGAGCACTCGCAAGAGCGCGTCGAGCCCCGGCAGCGACGGCTTCAACGAGGTGCGCGTCGAGGACTCCACGGGCGCGGAAGAGATTTTCACCCACGCGCAGAAGGACGAAGACCTGCTCACGGAGAACAACAAGGACCAGCAGGTGGGCGGGTACGAGGCGCTGCTGGTGAAGAAGGACCGCAAGCGCACGGTGGAGGGCTTCCAGACGTTGCTGGTGAAGAAGCACGACGTGTCGATGGTGGAGGGCAACCAGTCGCTGCTGGTGCAGAAGAACCGCGAGAGCACCACGCTCGGGAGCCACGACGAGGAGGTCGATGGCAACCAGGTGATGACGGTGGGCGGCAACCTCTTCGTGGATGTCTCCAAGGCCTCGTCGGAGATGGTGGGCGCGGCCAAGGTCACCACGATTGGCGGGGCGCTGGCGGTGTCCGTCGCGCTGGCGCTGAACGAGGCGACCGGTGGTGTGAAGTCGATTCAGGTGGGCGGCGCGCACGTCGAGAACGTCATGGGCCACCGCAGCGAGACGGTGGCGGAGAAGACGGAGCGGAAGATTGGCGCCAACTGGCAGACCGAGGTGAAGGGCGCCGCTACCGTGACGGTGGGCAAGGACCTGAAGGAAGAGGTGAAGGGCCTGTTCCAGATTCACATCAAGGAGGAGACGACCTTGATGGCCAAGACGTACTCGCTCAAGTCCGACAAGCTCTCCGTCATCGTCAACGGGAACCTGGCGTTGCAGGTGGAGAAGTCCGGCAACGTGAAGCTCATCGCCAAGACGCTCACGCTGGATGGCTCCGAGGTGAAGTTCAAGGGCTCCAAGGTGAAGATGGAGGCGGCGGGTTCGGCGCAGAGCGAGTCCATCAGCCTCAAGGAGATTGGAAAGCTGCCGCCGGCCGAGTCGGGCTCCATGCAGCTGAAGATGAAGAGCCGCAGCGGCGGGTCCGTGGAGGGGCGCGAGTTCGAGCTCAAGCTGCCGGATGGCGGTGTCCGCAAGGGCAAGCTGGACGCGCAGGGCGGCGCGAAGCTCGAAAAGCTTCCTGAAGGTGAGTCGGTTCTGTCGTTCCCGAAACCGCAGGGCTGATTCGCTGGAAGGACCCAACGCGCGATGAGCACACGGCACAAGGTCAAGCAGGGCGAGTGGCTGTCGAAGATTGCTCGGCAGTATGGGTTCGCCAAGTGGCAGGACCTCTGGGACCATCCGGACAACGCGCCGCTGCGCGCGAAGCGGGCGAATCCGTTCTGCCTCCAGCCGGGTGACGAGGTGGCCATCCCGGAGCTGCCGGGACTCAAGGTCTCCACGGGCTCCAGCTACAGCTTGCAGGGGGGAGATCCTCCGGACCGCATCCGGCTGGGCATGCGACGGGCGAACGCGCCGCTGGGGCTCAAGCGCTACGAGTTGAAGCTGGGCGACAAGTTCCTCAAGGGGACGCTCACCTTCCAGGGACTGCTGGACCAGCCGCTGCCTCCGGACGCGACGGAGGCCACGCTCAAGGTCTGGACCTCCGAGGAGCCCGAGCTGGCGTGTGAGTGGAAGTTGAAGCTGGGCCACCTGGACCCGCTGGACGCGCTCAGTGGCGTGCAGGCGCGACTGGCGAACCTGGGTTGGTACAACGGGCCCATCAACAACGAGCTGACGGACGCCACCCGCACGGCGCTGGCCAGCTTCCAGTTGGCGCAGTTCCTTCCGCCCACGGGTGAGCTGAGCAAGGAGACGCTCGAGACGCTGGAGGACCGGCACGAGCAGAACGGCGGCACGGAGGTCATGCCCCCGTCCTTCGGTTCGGATGAGGACGAGGAGGAGGAACTCCAGGAGGGTGGAGGCTCACCGGGTGGTGGCGAGGCCTCGGCGGGAGCGGGAGCAGCGCCTCCTCCGGCGACGGGCTCGGCGAGTGCGAGTCCGCAAGGTGGTGGGAGCACGGGCGGCTCGGCGAGTGGTACGGGCACGGGTGGCTCGGGCACCACGACAGGCGCGAGTACGCAGAGTGGTCCTGGCACGGGTGGCTCGGGCACGGGCACGACGACCGGCGCGACCACGCAGGGAACCACGGGCACGACTGCGCAGAGCAGTCCTGGCACGGGTGGCTCGGGCACCACGACCGCCGCGACCACGCAGGGAACGACGGGCACGGGCGGCTCGGGCACCACGACTGCCGCGACCACGCAGGGCGCCACGGGCACGGGTGGCTCAGGCTCCACGACCGCGGCGACCACGCAGGGCGCCACGGGCACGGGTGGCTCGGGCACCACGACCGCCCCGTCTCAGCAGACTGGCGGAGGCACGGCGACGGGGGGCACGGCTGCCACCACCACAGCGCAGCAGAGCGCCACGGCGGTGGACACGCACCGCTACGGTGGCTTCGTCCTCCAGCGCAGAGACCGTGACGACCAGCATCGCTGGGGTGGCGCGGTGCAGCCGGTCGCCCAGGGCAACAACGGCGCACCCACCCTGGTCGCTCCCGGCGCGGGCACCGCGGGCAATGCGCTCACGGCTCCCACGCACGTGCTCCGGCTCCAGCGCGACCTGCGCGAGCTGGGCTTCCTCATCGGCGGCACTCCGGACGGCGCCTTCGGCCTGAGCACCGAGTGGGCCGTGCGCGAGTTCCAGATCTACTCGAAGATGGAGAACGTCGCGCTGGAGGACACCGCCAACACGAGCACGAACTACGTGGAGCGGCTGTCCCAGGTGGCCAACTCCCAGGTCTATGACGGCGCGGTCAGCGGCGTCGTCAACGACGACACCGAGCAGCGCATCCGGCACTGGCTCACCCACCACTGGCGCTGCCCCGTCATCGTCCGGGCGATGAACGTGGCGAACGGCAACCCCACCACCGTCGTCCAGGACAACCTCTGGCGGCACAACGACTGCGTCAACACCGCGCCGCGCATCTACGTGCGGGACTTCTCCGGCTACTACACGCTGCCCACCGGCCGGAACGAGACGGACCTGCACGTGCTGGGCACGTACACCAACTACCCCAGCTACGGCGGGCCGGTGAGCATGCCCACCCGACACACGTGGGCGACGTCGGAGCTGCTGCCGGCCAACTTCGTGGGCGTGGCCAACTACAACTCGATGTCGGCCTCCCAGCGCTCCACGTACAAGGTGGTCCGCGCCGCCGCCGAGCAGGAGAACCTGGGGTACTTCGACTCGCTCAACGCCTACGACAACGCTTTCATCTCGCTGGGGCCGTGTCACTGGACGCTGGGCATCCTCTTCGCCGGAAGCGCCGAGCCCTCCGAGGGCGAGCTGTGCGGCTTCCTCTCCTATCTGCGCTCCAGCAACCAGACCGCCTTCGAGGAGGCCATCGAGTTCTTCGGCCTGCGCATCGACGAGGACTGGAACGCGGGGGCCGGCAATGGCGCCACGCTCTACAGCAGCGCCGGCAAGAAGTACGCGGGCTGGCCCGCGCAGCAGCGCGACGACGAGACGTGGGCGCGGATGGCGCAGACAGAGGCCGCGGGCAACTACTACAAGACGTATCACTGGTACTACCGTTTCCAGATGGCGGGACGGACCATCGAGGGCTTCCAGCGCGCCATGTGGAACGCGGCCCGCATCCGCCTGCGAGATATCCGCAACACGCCCTGGGGCACTGGCGTGGCCGACGTGGGTACCGGCGCCAACGCGCGTGCTCCGACCATCGGCGACGTGGCGACGTCCGAGAAGCTGATGGGCATCCTGCTGCGCTGGCACATCTTCCGCCCGGGCCATGTCGCCGGGCAGAACTCAGCGGGGCAGCGGCTGCGCAATGCCTTCACCGCCGCGAAGCAGGCGAACCCCACGCTCAACTGGACCCAGGCCCCCAACCTGTGGACCAACGCGCATGAGACTGCCCTCATCACCCACATCCTCGCGGAAGCGTCGAGCGTGAATGACTCGGTGGACAACGTGGCGAACTGGCCGGGCTGGCTGGGGGGCACCGTCCAGACGACGAACCCGCGCAACTACCAGTTGGTGCTGCCCGCGGGCACGACGCTGTTGTCGACGCGGAACTCGTTCAACTTCGACGTGCCCTGAGTCGCCGGGAGGAGGGGAGGCCCGTCAGGGCTTCTCCGTCTCCGTGGCCGCGTCCTGGTAGGTGTCACCCTGGAAGCGCATCGTCACGCGCTTCACCGTGGGCGCGTCGAGGGTGCCGCTCTTCTCCCGGTGCACCACGTCGCGCCAGCCCTGGGTGCGCGTGTCCAGGGGCTTCAACTCCAGCGTGTACTCGGGGCCCCAGACGGGGGCGTACCGGTCTCCGCTGCAGTGGACGTAGAGGGCCTGCATCGTGGCTCCATCGCTCCCCGCTTCGGTGGGGAAGATGACGTAGAGGTCCTGCTGGCCTCGGCCGTCCAGGTCCACCTCCGCCGCGCGCAGGGCCTTTCCGTAGCCGGGGTCCGGCTCCACCTGGACCGTGGGCTGCTTGCCCTTGCCCACCGTGGTGATGCGGAACGTCTCGTCACGTGAGCACGGGCCCGCCGAGGACGGCGCGGGGGTGGTGCTTCCCGGGCCCTGTGCCGTCGCGGGAGCCGTCGTGCCTCCCGAGCCCTGTGCCTTCGCGGGAGCCGTCGTGCCTCCCGAGCCCTGTGCTGTCGCGGAGGAAGGGCTTCCCGCTCCCTGTGCCGTCGTGCCTCCCGAGCCCTGCGCTGTCGCGGAGGAGGGGCTTCCCGCACCTTGTGCTGTCGCGGGTGGAGTCGTGCCCGTACCACCGGTGCCCTGTTCCGTCGTGGAGGGCGTCGCGCTCGAGCCAGTCGTGGCCGGTGCCTGGGCTATTCCCGTTGCGGACGCTCCGGTGGGGGCGGCCCCTTCTCGTGCCTGAGCCATGGGCTCCGAGGGAGCGGTGCGGAGTGAGCCCTCGGTGCAGGCGGTCGCAAGGCATGCTGCGGTAGCGGCGAGCAGGACGTGGCGCATGGGCGGGAAGTGTACCGCTCCCTCCCGTGAGAATGCAGAGCAGCGCAACCGGCCCTCGAGGGCTCCCGTGCGAGAGGCAGGGGAGAGGACTTCAGTCCCTCTGGATGCGCCGACGCGCGCGCCCACCCACGGCCAGGACTGTCAGCGACCGGACTTGAGTCGAGCCGCCGTCCAGCGCGCCACGGCTTCACGGAGCACATCCGCCGCCGAGGCCCCGGGACGCGCCTGGGTGCTCAAGTCCACCACCGTGTGGAACAAGTCCAGCTCCAGCCCCTCGTCGCGCTGCACCGAGCCGGCGAACAGCTCCACCGGCGTGCCGTGCTCGCGCGCCAGTCGCGCCAGTCCTCCCGGCCCCTTGCCCATGGACGTCTGCCGGTCGAAGCGCCCCTCGCCCGTGAGCACCACCTCCGCGAGCAACACGCGCCGCTCCAGCCCCAGCGCGCGCGACACCAGCTCATATCCGGGCACCAGCCGCGCACCCGCGAGCACCGTCAGTCCGAAGCCGAATCCTCCGGCCGCGCCCGTTCCCGGCCAGCCCGCCGCCAGGTCACCCACCACGCTCGCGAAGTGCGCCAGCGCCGCCTCCAGCGCCTCCACACCCTGCGCGTCCGCGCCCTTCTGCGGACTGAACAGGCGCGCGGCCCCATCCGCCCCCAGCAGCGGCGACGTGACATCCGTGGCGCCCATCAGCTCCACCTGCCCGAGCCTCGGGTGCCGTCCCGTCGAGTCCACCCGCGCGAGCGCCGGCAGCGCGCCGCCACCGGGCGGCAACGGGTCTCCCTTCGCATCCAGGAAGCGATAGCCCAGCGCCGCCAGCGCGCCCGAGCCTCCGTCCGTCGTGGCGCTGCCACCCAGGCCGACGATGAGCCGCTCGCAGCCCGTGTCCAGCGCGGCGCGAATCAGCTCTCCCGTGCCGTACGTGGAGGCGCGTCGCGCGTTGCCCGGACTCGGCTCCATCCGCGTCAGCCCGGACGCCGCCGCCATCTCCACCACCGCCGTGCGCCCATCCTCCAGCAAGGCCCAGGCGGCCTCCACCGGCTCGCCCAGCGGACCATGCACCCGGCACACGCGGCGCTCACCTCGCGTGCCCGACAGCAACGCGTCCACCGTGCCAGGTCCTCCGTCGGCGAGCGGCGCGACGTCCAGCACCACCTCCGGAGAAACCTCCCGCACGCCCCGGGCCATCGCCTCGGCGGCTTCCGTGGCCGTGAGGGTTCCCTTGTATTCCTGCGGCGCGACGAGCCAACGAGGAGCAATCACGGCCGGGACACCCGAGCTTTCATCGGGTGGCCTCGATGACCTGTCGCTCTGCTCGTCCGACCTCTCCGCAAGCCCACGCCTCCGCAGTCGATTGCCGGCGCAATCATTGCCCCGTCAGCGCACGAGTTCACGCTGATACATGCGCCCTTGTTTTCAAAACTCCTCGAATTGCCGCGTTGCCTTGACTCCAAGAGCCGGATTCAGTGCAGACCGGGGCGCTGCGGTACGAGAAGACCCGTCAGGGTGTCTGCCTCGACGCCGCTGACGTCAGGGATTCCGCGTGCCACTCCAGCAGCGGACGCGGCGCCTTGAGGGTGGCGTCCCTGCCCTGGGACACGCGCTCCAGTCGCTCCAGCAGCGCGCCCACCGTCTCCGCGGGCTGGCGCGAGGGCCCGCGGATGCGCTCGCAGAAGAAGGTGCGGCAGCCGAACGGGCGGTCCGCGTACACCGTGCAGCGCTTGCCCGCCGCATCCAGGTAGGGGCACCCGCCGTCCTCGCGAGGTGGGGGCAGGGGACGTCCCTTCGTCAACAATTCCCACTCGGGCAGCCACAGCCAGGGCTGACGTCCGGTGCGCGCCAGCTGGCAGCACTCGCCGCTCGCCGGACACGAGAAGGGGACGTAGGCCGTGTCCGCCTGTCGATAGATGGCGCGCACTTCCTTCAGTGCGCGCTCCTTCTCGCGAGTGCCCCCTGTCGCGGGGGCGTCCTCGCCTTCGTCCCAGTCCCGGGTCCGCATGGTCCGTGCCCTTGTCTCACGCCCCGGGCGCGCGGGTCGATGCGTGGCGCCTCACAACGCGCGCAGCACGTAACACTTCAAGTAGCGGGTTTCCCGCAGGTTGAGCAGCACGGGGTGGTCCTTGCCGGCGCCACGTCGCTCGATGATCTGCATGCGGCGGCGCGCATCCGCGGCGGCGGAGGCGAGCATGTCCTCGAAGGCCTGCTCGTCCACGTGGTACGTGCAGCTCGCGGTGATGAGGATGCCGCCGGGCCGCAACAGCTGCATGGCGCGGAGGTTGATCTCCTTGTAGCCGCGCACCGCGGCGGCGATGGCGTCCTTGTTCTTCGCGAAGGACGGCGGGTCCAGGACGATGGTGTCGAACTTGCGACCCTCGTCCACCGCGTCGCGCAGGAAGTCGAAGGCGTTGGCCACCACGACATTCAAGTTGGTGAGCTTGTTGGCGGCGGCGTTGTCGCGAAGCTGCGCCGCGGCCAGCTCCGAAATCTCCACCGCCGTCACGCTCTGCGCCCGCGTGGCCAGCTGGAGCGCGAAGCCGCCCACGTACGAGAAGCAGTCCAGCGCCTCGCCATGCGCGTACTGCGCGGCCACGACGTGGTTCTCCCGCTGGTCCAGGAACGCGCCCGTCTTCTGGCCCTCGAGCAGGTCCGCGCGCACGCGCACCAGCCCCTCGTCGAAGGAGACGGGGCCGGGCGCCTCGCCGCGCAGCATGCCCTTCTCCGGCGTCAGGCCCTCCAGGTGGCGCACGCTCACGTCCGAGCGGTTGACGATGCCCTTGGGCTTGAACTGCTCCTGCAGCAGGTCCGAGATGAGCGCCTTGCGCTGCTCCACGGCGGGCACCAGGAACTGGACGCTGAGGTAGTCGCCGTAGCGGTCCACCACGAGGCCCGGAATCCCGTCCGCCTCGCCGTGCATCAGCCGGTACGTCGTCTCACCCGGGAGCGCCTGGGTGCGCAGGGCCTGCGCGGCCAGCAGGCGCTGGCGGAAGAAGTCGTCGTCCACGGCGATGTCGTCGAAGCTGAGCCAGCGCAGGGAGATTTTCGACTGGCGCGAATAGAACGCCTTGCCGATGAACCAGCCGCGCCCGTCCACCACGCGCACCACCTCGCCACCGACGAGGCCCGGGTCGCCGTTGAGGTCGGCGCGATAAATCCACGGGTGCCCCGCCTGCCACCGGTCCACCCCCCGGCGCACCAGGGAGACCTGTGGCAGTCCGTCCGGGCCAATCTCGGGGGAGGTCCGGTCCGGGTGGACCTTCTCGGGGCGGTGGTGGGGACGGCCGCGGCCCGCGCCGTGGGGCGGAGAGGAGGGCCTGCCACCGCGTGGGGGGCCAGAAGGGGGCTTGGAAGAGGTGGGCATGGCGATTCGCGGCGTATACTCGCAACCCGCGTGAGATACGAGTTGCTCCTACAGACGATGACGCCGGGCACGCCCTACGAGGCGGCGCGGGTGGATGGCCTCCTCTCGGAGAAGCGGGTGACCGTCCGTCCGGATGGAAACCGCCTCTGGAACTTCCAGCACGGGGACGTGGAGGTGGGAGTGCTGCGCGAGGGCGGACGGGTGGTAGCCACCGAGCTGCGAATCCCCCTGGCCGAGCGCTCGGACCTGGTGCGCGAGGTGGTGGGCGAGGCCGTCAAGCTGGCCTCCAAGGCCGGAGCCCGGCTCGTGGACCCCCAGCTGGGCCGCTCGCTGGTGGCCTCCGATGAAGGCCTGGTGGCGGACCAGTACATGCGCACGGTGCGCTACGCGGGTGGAGCCTCCGGGGCGTCAACCGAGGCGATGGGCTCCGCCACGTACACGCCGCTGACGACGGAAGGGCCCAGGAGCTTTCAGCCGGGCGCGAAGTTCTTCCTCATCGCCATCGCCGCCTTCTTCTTCCTTTATCTGCTGGTGGACTCGATGTTGGGGAACCTCGGCGGCAGGTAGGCCAGACGGGCGGGGAGGCGCCGCCTTGCCCGTGGGGTTGTCCGGCACGAGGGAGCGCTCGGCGTTAGGTTGCGGGTGTGTTCAAGTACTTCCTGCTCGCGCTCATCGTTCCCTTCGTGGAGCTCTACCTGCTGGTCGTCATCGGCCGCGAGGTGGGCTTCATGCCGACGCTGGCCCTGGTGCTGCTGACGGGCGTGGTGGGCTCCTGGCTCGCCCGTCGTGAGGGGGGCAGGGTGATGCGCCGCTGGCGAGACGCCTTGGCCCGGGGGCAGGTCCCCGAGGAGGGCCTGTTCAGCGGCGCGCTGGTGATGCTCGGCGGCGTGCTGCTGGTGGTTCCCGGCGTCATCACCGACGTGGTGGGCCTGTCGCTGTTCTTGCCTCCCGTGCGGCGCTTCGTGACGGCGCGCCTGCGCCGGGCCGTGGAGCGCCGCATGCGCGACGGCTCGCTGCGCGTCACCACCCTGGGCGGCGTGGGCTTTCCCGAGCAGTTCCCTGGCGAGCCTGTCTCGCGGACTCCGTTCCCGGAGTCGTGGACGGAGGACGCGGCGAGCCCGTCCGCGCGCATGCGCTCCGGTGCGTCCACGTCAGAGGTGGACGCGGAGTTCACCGAGGACGAGCCGCGACACTGAGGCCGCGCGCGGCCCGGAGCCTCAGGCCCGAGGGCTCATCCGCGTGGAGCTGCTGAGGCTGGCGTTGAGCGTGGTGGAGCCCGCGCGCCAGGGACGGGCCTGGTCCAGCAGCCAGCGGCCGAGCCGCGCCACGCCCGCGCACGTCAGCAGCAGGGCCAGCCCCACGCCCGCCGCGGCGGGGACCCCGAGGATGGGGCCCACGCGGGCGGAGAGGCCGCCGATGTCCGCCCAGCCGTACACGATGGGCAGGTGCAGCACGTAGACCCACAGCGACAGCCGGCCTATCGGCGCCAGGAGCCCGCTGAGCCGGACGGGGGCCAGGTTCACCGCGCCCAGGACGAGGAGCCCCTGGCCGACGCGATAGGCCACCAGCCACGCGCTCGTGGGGCCCCAGTCGGCGGTCGTCAGGTGCGTGAGGCCGAGCATCCCCGCGCCCAGCGCGAGCAGCGCCAGCCCCTGCGGCCAGCCCGGCTTCAAGAGGTGCAGCGCATAGGCGGCGAAGGCGCCCGCGAAGAAGAAGCCCGCCCAGGGGAAGAAGGGGAAGCGGCTGCCTTCGGCGCTGCCCAGGAACTGCTGCACCGGCATGGGCAGCCCCACGCCCAGCCGCCACATCGTGACGCTGGCCAGCGGAATGGCCACGGCCAGGGTGAGCAGGACGAGCGGACGGCCTCCGCGCGCGGGCACGAGCGCGAGCAGCACCGAGCCCAACAACAGCGCGAAGCCGATGCACTGGAGCGCATCGAAGGCGAAGACGCGCGACAGCATGGCGTCCGTCCAGCCCAGGTCATGCACCGCCGGCCAGCCGGGCCAGTGCAGGAAGTAACCCAGGAACAACAGCAACAGCGACCGGCGGATGCGGCGACCGAGCGTGTCGCGGGCGGCGTTGGGCTTGGTCCCCAGGGCGGCGACCACGGCCCAGCCACTCACCAGGAGGAAGAGGGGCGCGGTGATTCCGCGAAAGCTCCAGTAGTGCTGCACCCAGGGCAGTTGGCGAGCCTCGGGTGAGAGCAGCGCGTCCAGCGTGTGCCCCAGCACCATGGCGAGGACAGCGAGGCCGCGAGCACCATCGAGCCCGGGGTGCCGGGTCGATTGCTGCTGGAAGGTGAACGAGGGACCGAGTCGTTTCACGCGACCTGGAGCATAGGACGACCCAGGGGCCGCGTCTCGAAAACGCACGACCGCGAGCCTCCGCTGCCACACTCCGGGCGGGCCACCTGGACGGTCCGTGGGGGGCTACATCCCTGCTCATGCAGACCTCCACCTTGCGCCTGCTCGCCCCGCTGCTGCTCGTGTCCTCCACGCCGACGCCCGCGAGGGCCGCGTCTGGAGATGAGTGGCTGGGCCCCGACAAGAAGAAGCACTTCGCGGCGTGCTTCGTCCTGGCGGGCGTGGGCTATGGCGCCGGGGCGCTGCTCTTCGAGCCCCCCGAGGCGCGGCTCTGGACGGGCGCCGGGCTGGCGCTCGGGGTGGGCGTGGGCAAGGAGCTGTACGACCTGGGGCGTGGGACGACCTTCTCGCTCAAGGACCTGGCGTGGGACGCGGCGGGGACGGCGACGGGGCTGGGCGTGGCGTGGCTCGTCGACCGGCTCCTCTTCGGACCTCCCTCCAGCGAGGCGTCCGCGACGTCGCCGCTACGACGGGATGTTCCGCTCGTCGTGTTCGTCCCTGGTGGGCTCGGAGGCGGGCTCGGGCGACAGGAGCTCCTCGTCGGGACGCGCGCGCGCTTCGATGAGTCGCAGCAGCTTCTCTCGCTCCATGAGCGGATCCACCGTCATCAAGGCGGTCCCTTGCTGCGGGGCTCCGCCGGTGACGAGCACGGTGACCTGACCTCGGGGGCACTGCCGCAAGCAGCCGGTGGGCATGACGCGGACGGTGTCGGAGAGCCCTCGCTCGCTCAGCGTGCGTTGGAGCCAGCGGGGCAGCTCGACTCCACCGGCCCTGGCGCCGCGGCGCATCAAGCACTTGCGGCAGACGAGCACGTCGACGTCCTCGCGCGTCTCGTCCGTCTCCCCAGCGCGTTCATCCCGCATCCATCCTCCTCGTCGTCTTCGGATCCAGGCACGTCGACCTCGCGGCACACCGCCGATGCGCCGCTGCGAGCCCGTCTTCAGAGGTAGCCGCTGGCCCGTGACCGCGCAGCCCAGGCCCGCATGTCCGTGGAGCAGGGGAGCGGAGGGGCGGCCGCCGGCGTCGAGGCTGATGGACGCTGGAAGGGGACGTGGGGTGCGTCATCAAGACGCAAGCAACATGGCGGGGCGGGACTGGTAGCGTGCCGGTCCGGTAAATGCCCCTGGAGTGTCTCATGTCGCGCAACCGGTTCCTGACGCTGCTCACGTTGACCTCGCTCGGCGCGGGTGGACTGACGGCGTGCGAGCGGCAGCAGGAGGTCGCATCGCCTCCCACGCCCCCGGTGGAGCAGGCCGCGCCGAAGCCGCGCGCGCCGAAGTTGCTGACGCCCGACCAGCTCGCGCACTTCTTCCGCCCGCTGCCTCCGGCGAAGGACGCGAAGCCCGCGCCCAAGGACACCGAGGCCCAGGTGTCGCTGGGCCGCATGCTCTTCTTCGAGCCGCGTCTGTCGAAGAACCACGATGTCTCCTGCAACACCTGCCACGGCCTGGACACCTACGGCGTGGACAACAAGGCGCTGTCGGACGGGCACCGGGGGCAGAGGGGCACGCGCAACTCGCCCACCGTCTACAACGCGGCGGGGCACATCGCGCAGTTCTGGGATGGCCGCGCGGACACGCTGGAGGCGCAGGCCACGGGCCCCATCCTGAACCCGGTGGAGATGGCCATGCCCGACGAGCGGCGCGTGGTGTCCACGCTCTCCTCCATTCCTGAGTACGTCACGCGCTTCCGCGAGGCGTTTCCTGGAGAGAAGAAGCCGGTGTCGCTGACGAACGCCGCGCGCGCCATCGCCGCCTTCGAGCGGGGCCTCACCACGACGTCTCGCTTCGACCGCTTCCTGGCGGGAGAGCACGCCGCGCTCACCGAGCCGGAGCTGCGCGGCCTCCAGCTCTTCGCCCTCACGGGCTGCACCACGTGCCACAACGGCCCGGCGGTGGGGGGCATGTCGTTCCAGAAGCTCGGCCTGTTGGAGGACTACCCGGGCCTGACGGACGCGGGGCGGTTCGACGCGACGAAGAACGAGGATGACCGGGGCAAGTTCCGGGTGCCCACGCTGCGGGACGTCGAGCGGACGGGGCCGTATCTGCACGACGGCAGCGTGAAGGACCTGCCGACGATGGTGCGGCTGATGGCGAAGCACCAGCTGGCGCGGACGCTGACGGACGGGGAGGTGGATGACCTGGTGGCCTTCCTCCGGAGCCTCACGGGCGAGCTGCCGCCCCGGGAGCGCATCGCCGCGCCGCCGCTTCCCCCCAGCACGAAGAAGACGCCCGAGCCGGATCCGTCTTGAAACGTGCGTCTCACCCCGTGCGTTGCTAAACCGCGAGCCCCATGGACCGAATGTTCTTCTACGCCCACTCAGGGCTTCGCTATCTGGTGCTGCTCGCGGGCGTGCTGGCCATCGCCTATTTCGCCTTCGGGCTCGCCACGAAGCGCCCGTTCGACAAGGGCGGCCGCATCCTCGGCGCCTCCTTCGCGGGGCTGCTGCACCTCCAGGTGCTGCTCGGCATCCTCGTGCTGGTGACGCGCTTCTACTACCCGGCCCTCATCGGCCACATCGTGCTGATGGTGCTGGCGGCCGTCGTCGCGCAGGTGCTGCTGTCGGTGAATCGCCGTCGTCCGCAGCCGGGCTACGCGCTGCCGCTGGCGGGCGTGGGGCTCGCCATCGTGTTCATCATCGGTGGCATCATGGCCATCGGCCGCGGCGTGTTCACCACCACCGCGATGTGAGCTGTGCCGCGCGGGTGGAGCCTCTCGCTCCCCGCGCGGCTTCGTGAGGGTTCCGCTGGAGGGCGCGTGTCGCTCCCAGCGTCCTCCGTCCCTGGCAAACGGTGCGTCCGCTCGTGCCGCGCGGCGCAAATGCTGCGCTCCCTTCGCATGATTTCCCGTGCTCCATGAGGCCGTGAGCCAGTGAGCTCCCTGGCCCCCTGGTTGCACTGAGGCCGCGTGTGCCGAGCAACGGGCTCGGCTTCCCCGCGAGGAGGGGCACGCAGCAATGCGGACACGTGTGCTGGGAGGACGGTCGCGTCAGGAGCGAACGCTCGTCCCCATCATTCCGCTCCTGGCCGTGCTGGCCGCGCCGTCCGCGCTGGCTCAAGCGTCTGGACAGGGCGCGCAGCTCTTCACCCAGCGCTGTGCGACCTGCCACTCGGTGGGCGAGGGCGACCGGATTGGTCCGGACCTGCACGGGGTGCTGGAGCGTCGCGACGAGGCGTGGCTCACCCGCTTCATCAAGAGCCCGGGCGCGCTCATCGACGCGGGAGACCCCGTCGCGGGCGAGCTGCTGACGAAGTTCAACGGCGTGCGCATGCCGGACCAGGCCCTGTCCGACGCGGAGCGCACCAGCCTCTTCGCCTTCTTCCGCGAGTGCACGCAGAAGGGGAAGGGCGGCTGCAAGCCCTCGCCCGCGGAGAAGATGGGCACGGACGCCACTCCGGAAGAAGTCGCGCGGGGCCGCAGCCTCTTCGAAGGCACCGAGCCACTCACGAACGGAGGCGCCGCCTGCATCAGCTGCCATGACGTGCGCGGCCTGGGCATCGCCGGTGGCGGCACGCTGGGCCCCAACCTCACCTTCGCCTTCGCGCGCATGGGAGAGAAGGGGATGCGGCCCGCGCTCGCGAAGCTGGAAGGGCCGATGATGGGCGCGCTGTACGCGAAGGCGCCGCTCGTCGAGGAGGAGCAGTACGCCCTCAAGGCCTATCTCGCGGACGCCTCGCGTGATGGCAGCCGTCCGCGCGCGGACCGGGACTTCTTCTACCTGGGCGTCGTCGGGCTGGTCGCGGCGCTGGGCTTCATCGGGGTGGTCTTCACCACGCCGTCCGCGCGAGGTCACTCGTGAGCGACTCCATCCTCTTCTCCTTCTTTCCGTACGTGGCGGCGGGCGTCGCGCTCGCGGGCATCATCCGCAGGCTGACGCTGCGGGAAGCACCCGCGCCGAACTCGCCCTGGACGCCCGCGGGTCGCGCCGTGCTCGCGGGAGCGGCTGTCGTCGCGTTCACCCACTTGCTGGGCCTCGCGGCGCCGCGTGCGATGCAGGCCTTCAACGCCTCGCCGTCCCGACTGTTCGCGCTGGAGTCGGTGAGCCTCATCGGCGCGCTGCTGCTGGGCTGGGGCCTGTGCTCCCTGACGCTGCGCCGCGCGCGGGAGAGACAGTGGGGCTCGGCGGTCGCCCTGGGGCTGGTGTTCGCCCATGTCCTCACGGGGGTGTACGTGGCGGTGTCGTTGCGCTGGAGCTCCGCCTGGTACGTGCACGTGACGGTGCCGTACCTGCGCTCGGTGCTGGCCGTCCAGCCGGACTCGACGCTGATTCAGAGCGCGCCGCTTGTCTTCCAGGTCCACCTGCTCGCGGGCTTCACCCTGCTGGGTCTGGCTCCCTTCTTCCGGATGAGCCGTGTGTCGGCGCCGGCGCGTTCGACCGAGCCTGTCGAGGCCGCCGAGCCTGGGCTGCTCGCCACGCCTCGCGAGGAGACGCCATGAGCCGCGCTTCCTTCCGGGCCCTGGGATACGCCGGTACGCTCGTCTCGCTGGGCCTGGGTGGCTGCAGCGGGCCGGTGAACAACCAGCAGGGCCACATGCCCGCGCAGCCGGTGGCCTTCTCGCACGCCGTGCACGCGGGCCAGTACGAGCTGGACTGTCAGTACTGTCACGTGGGCGCCGAGCGCAGCCGTCACGCGGGAGTGCCCTCCGCCAGCGTGTGCATGAACTGCCACACGCAGGTGAAGAAGGACTCGCCGGAGATTCAGAAGGTGGCGACCGCGGTGGCCGCGAATGCGCCCATCGAATGGGTGCGGGTCCACCGCCTGCCGGACCATGCCTTCTTCAACCACGCGAGCCACGTCACCGCGGGCCTGAAGTGCCAGACGTGCCACGGCCAGGTCCAGGAGATGGTGCGCGTGGAGCAGGCGGAGCCCATGACCATGGGCTGGTGCCTGGACTGTCACCGCAAGATGTCGACGGAGGCACTTGTCGCGCCGACGCCGTCCGCACCGCGCGCGGGAGAGCTGCTGGCCCTGACCTCCGGCACGCCCCTCCCCGAGCCTTCGAAATCCCCCCGCATCCTCCGGCCGCCCTCGGATTGCTCGGGCTGCCACCGCTGAGGACCTCTCGCCATGTCCGACCCCCTTCCCAAGTACTGGCAGAGCCTGGCCGAGCGGGCCACCGATGCCGCGTGGCTGGAGCCGTCGCGCGACGAGTTCGCCGAGGAGCTCCCGGTGGGCGTCGCCGCCACGCCGCCGGACGCGAGCAGCCGTCGCGACTTCTTCAAGCTGATGGGCCTGAGCGCCGCCGCGGCCATGGTGGCGTGTCAGCGCGCTCCGGTGCAGAAGCTCATCCCCTACGTGTCCCGACCGGACGAAGTCATTCCGGGCACCGCGCTCTGGTACGCCTCCACCTGCGAGGGCTGCTCGGCGCGCTGCGGTCTGTTGTTGAAGACGCGCGACGGACGTCCCATCAAGGTGGAGGGCAACGACGAGCACCCCGTGTCGCGCGGTGCCGTGTGCGCGGTGGGGCAGGCCTCCGTGCTCTCGCTCTACGACGCGAGCCGCGCCCGCTTCCCGTCACGCGACTGCCATCGAGTGTCCTGGACGGACCTGGACACAGAGGTGAAGGCCGGACTGCGCAAGGTGGCTGAGGCGGGCAAGGCCATCCGGCTGGTGCTGCCCTGGGTGATGGGGCCCACCGCCGAAGCCGGAGTGAAGCGCTTCCTCGCCGCGCACCCCCTGGCGCGCACCGTGCGCTACGAGCCGCTGGGCGAGCTCGCCGCGATAGGTGATGCATACCGACTCACGCACGGCGCGCGCGTGGTGCCCGACCACCGCTTCGACCGGGCCCAGGTCATCGCCAGCTTCGGCGCCGACTTCCTGGGCACGTGGGTGTCGCCGGTGGCCTTCACGCGCCAGTACACCGAGGCGCGCGACGCGGCGGGACGAAGGGCGATGGCGCGGCATTACCAGATTGAGCCGGTGATGACGCTCACCGGAGCCGCCGCCGACCGCCGCTTTGTCGTGGCCCCCTCCGAGGTGACGCTCGCCCTGGGCGACGTGGTGCGCCGCCTGGCGGTGAAGGCCGGGCGCACCGTGCCCGGACTGTCGGGCTTGCCGGCCTCGCGACTGGAGCCGGCCCACCTGGACGAGCTGGCCGACGCGCTGTGGTCACACCGCACGGAGTCGCTGGTGGTGTGCGGTGGCGATGAGGTGGCCGCGCAGGTGCTGGCCGCGACGGCGAACGTGTTGCTCGGCAACGAGGGCACCACGGTGCTGCCCACGGAGGGCGTGGAGCTGGACGAGCAGGCCCTGTCCTACGGCGAGCTGCTGACCGAGCTGGGCGCGGGTGGGGTGGGCGCGGTGCTCTTCCTCGGCGTCAATCCCGCCCATGCGGACCCGCGAGGAGCGGCGCTGGGGGCCCTTCTCAAGGGCGTGCCGCTCACCGTGGCGCTCAACGACCGGCTGGACGAGACGGCCATCTTGTCGAGGCTTCATGCCCCGGCCTCCACGCCGCTGGAGTCGTGGGGAGACGCGGAGCCGCGACGAGGCGTGCTCTCACTGCGCCAGCCCGCGGTGGCGCCGCTGCACGACACCCGGGACGCGGTGGAGTCGCTGCTGAAGTGGGCGGATTCCCCGGTGTCCCACCATGACTTCCTGCGAGCCCGCTGGGAGGCAGAGGTCTTCCCGCACGTCACGCAAGCAGGGACGTCCTTCGATGCCTTCTGGGACGACGCCGTCCGCCGAGGTGTCGTGACGCTGCCTCTGGCCCCCACGGCGCCGCTGTCCTTCCGCGAGGAGGGTCTGGCGAAGGTGCTGGGCGCGGTGGCCCGTCCATCCGTGGAGTGGGAGCTGGTGCTGTTCCCCTCGGTGGCGCTGCGTGACGGCGCCTCCGGTAACAACGCCTGGCTGCACGAGGTGCCGGACCCCATCACGAAGGCCACCTGGGGCAACCCCGCGCTCATCGCGCCTTCGCGGGCGAAGGAGCTGGGCCTGCGCGACGGAGACGTGGTGCAGGTGCGCGTGGGCGGCGAGTCGCTGTCCCTGCCCGTGCTGGTGCAGGCGGGGACGCACCCGTCCGCGCTGGGTGTCGCGGTGGGCTACGGCCGGACGAGGGTGGGGCGCATCGGCGACGGCGTGGGGACGAATGTCTTCCCGCTGGCGTCGGTGGTGGACGGGCGTGTGCGGCGCTCGGTGCCGGGGGCGACGGTGGTGGGCACGGGCGAGAAGCAGAAGCTGGCGCTCACGCAGACTCACTCGCGACTGGAGGGCCGGCCGCACGTGCGAGAGGCGGAGCTGGCCGCGTTCCTGGCGAACCCGCGCGCGGGCAACGAGGCGCACGGCGGGCACGGCGGCAACGGAGCGCACCCGCTCTCCATCTGGAGCGGCCATGAGTACAAGGGCCACCGGTGGGCGCTGGCGGTGGACCTGAGCGCGTGCACGGGCTGCTCGGCGTGCGTGGTGTCGTGCCAGGCGGAGAACAACATCCCCAGCGTGGGCCGCGAGGAGGTGCTGCGCCAGCGCGAGATGCACTGGATGCGCATCGACCGGTACTACCAGGGCGACGAGGCGAACCCTCGAGTCGTCCACCAGCCGATGATGTGCCAGCACTGTGAGAACGCGCCGTGCGAGACGGTGTGCCCGGTGCTCGCGACGGTGCACTCCAGCGAGGGGCTCAACCAGCAGGTCTACAACCGCTGCGTGGGCACGCGCTACTGCGCGAACAACTGCCCCACGAAGGTGCGCCGCTTCAACTGGTTCGACTATCCGCACGACGAGCCGCTGGAGCGGATGGTGCTCAACCCGGACGTGGTGGTGCGCAGCAGGGGCGTCATGGAGAAGTGCTCGCTCTGCGTGCAGCGCGTCCAGGAGGGCAAGGCGGCGGCGGCTCGCGAGGGCCGCGCGCTGAAGGACGGCGACATCCAGACGGCCTGTCAGCAGAGCTGCCCCGCGAAGGCCCTCCACTTCGGGGACGTGAATGACCCGAACAGCCGCGTGGCGAAGCTGGCGAAGGACGGGCGCGCGTTCCGGCTGCTGGAGGAGCTGAACATCGGGCCGTCCATCACCTACCTTACGAAGATCCGGAACACCGGGTCGGGAAGCGGAACATGAGCCAACAGCACCTGTCCCCGCTGCGCGTGCCGCTGGTCACCGAGCCGCGCACCCTGGGCCAGCTCACCGAGGAGATCTGCGCGCCCATGGAGCGAGCGCCCACGTGGAAGTGGTGGGTGGCGTTCGCGATGGCGGTGTCCGTGTTGGGC
This sequence comes from Myxococcus qinghaiensis, assembly GCF_024198215.1. Taxonomy (GTDB): domain Bacteria; phylum Myxococcota; class Myxococcia; order Myxococcales; family Myxococcaceae; genus Myxococcus; species Myxococcus qinghaiensis. The sequence continues at coordinate 371,155 of NZ_JAKCFA010000003.1, read as the reverse complement.
ACGGGCGCGGGAATCGTCGCGTACCAGGTGGGCACCGGCATCGGCGTGTGGGGATTGAACAAGACCATCGGCTGGGCGTTCGACATCACCAACTTCGTGTTCTGGGTGGGCATCGGCCACGCGGGCACGCTCATCTCCGCCATCCTCTTCCTCTTCCGGCAGAAGTGGCGCACCAGCATCAACCGCGCGGCGGAGGCGATGACGCTGTTCGCCGTCATGTGCGCGGCGCTCTTCCCCGTCATCCACATGGGGCGGCCGTGGCTGGCCTTCTGGGTGCTGCCCTATCCCAATACGCGCGGCAGCTTGTGGGTGAACTTCCGCTCGCCGCTCTTGTGGGACGTGTTCGCCATCTCCACGTACTTCACGGTGTCGGCGGTGTTCTGGTACGTGGGGCTGCTTCCGGACCTGGCCACCGTGCGTGACAGGTTGAAGGCGGGCGTGAAGAAGGCCGTCTTCAAGGTGCTGTCGCTGGGGTGGACGGGCTCGCACCGGACGTGGAGCCGCTACGAGACGGTGTACCTGCTGCTCGCGGGCCTGGCGACGCCGCTGGTGCTCAGCGTGCACACCATCGTGTCGATGGACTTCGCCACGTCGGTGATTCCCGGGTGGCACACCACCATCTTCCCGCCGTACTTCGTGGCCGGCGCGGTGTTCAGCGGCTTCGCGATGGTGCTGACGCTGATGATCATCACCCGCGTGGTGCTGGGCTACGAGCACCTGATTACGCTGCGCCACCTGGAGAACATGACGAAGGTCATCATCGTCACCGGGGGCATCGTCTCGCTGGCATATGCGACGGAGTTCTTCATCGCCTGGTACTCGGGCAATCCGTACGAGCGCTTCGCGTTCATGAACCGCGCCTTCGGTCCCTACGCGTGGGCCTATTGGATCATGGTGACGTGCAACGTGGTGTCGCCGCACCTGTTCTGGTTCAAGAAGATTCGTACCTCGCCCGCGGCCATCTTCGCGCTGTCGTTGGTCATCAACGTGGGCATGTGGTTCGAGCGGTTCGTCATCATCGTCACCAGCCTGCACCGCGACTTCCTGCCCAGCAGTTGGTCCATGTACACGCCGACAATGGTGGAGGTGGGGACCTTCATCGGGACGTTTGGCCTCTTCTTCACCCTGTTCCTGCTCTTCGTGCGCGTGCTGCCCATCATCTCCATCGGTGAGGTGAAGAGCGTCCTGGGCTTCGCCAGGAGTCCTCACGCGCACGCCGAGGCGCATCCCCCAACGCAGCATGCCCCCGAGCGGGACGTGTCGGCTGAGCCCGCGTCGCCTCGGCTCCACCCGCCACTGGCCATCGCCACCCGGAAGGACGCCCCCGTATGAGCGCCCCGGTCCTCATCGGATATTTCGAGCACGAGGCGCAGGTCCTCGATGCCACCCGCGCGGTGCGAGAGGCGGGACATGACCTGCGCGATGTGTACACGCCGTATGCGGTGCACGGCCTGGATGCCGCGATGGGGCTCAAGCCCAGTCGGCTCACCTGGGTGTGCTTCGCGGCGGGACTCTTGGGCTGCACGCTGGCACTGTCGCTCCAGCTCTACACCAGCGTGGTGAGCTGGCCGCTCAACGTGGGAGGCAAGCCGTTCAACTCGTTTCCGGCGTTCATCCCGGTGACGTTCGAGCTGACGGTGTTGTTCGCCGCGCTGAGCACGGTGGCGGCGTTCCTGGTGAGGGCCCGGCTGTTTCCGGGGAACAAGCGCCAGACGTTGCCCCGCGTGACGGATGACCGGTTCGCCATCGTCATCGCGCCGCGCCAGTCCCCGGAGTCGCTGGAGGCGGCCGAGGACCTGCTGCGCCGTCATGGCGCGGTGGCCATGGACCTGAGGGAGGTGGCGCCGTGAGGAAGGTCTGGGTGGGACTGGCGGCGCTGGGGTTGGCTGTCGGCGGCTGCGAGCAGGACGAGACGCGGCCGAACTTCGAGTACGCGCCGGACATGGTGGCCTCGGTGCCCTATGACAGCTTCGCGCCCAACCCGAACACGGGGGATGGCAAGACGCTGCTGACTCCGGCGAAGGGCACGGTGCCGCGAGGTCACCTTCCGCTGCACCTGGCCGCGGGACCGGAGGCGGCCGAGCGCGCCGGGAGCGAGCTGCGCAATCCGTACCCCTCGTCGCCCGAGGTGGTGGCGCGAGGCCAGACGGCGTTCCAGCGCTACTGCGCGCCGTGCCATGGCTCGGGAGGGTTGGGGGATGGCCCGGTGACGGCGCGCTTCCCGATGCCGCCCTCGCTGCTGGCGGAGCACGCGGTGGAGCTTCCGGATGGACGCATCTTCCACATCATCACCCATGGGCAGGGACTGATGCCGGCCCATGGCTCGCAGGTGGCGCCGGAGGACCGGTGGAAGCTGGTCCACTATCTCCGCACGCTCCAGAACCCCGCGCGCACGGCGCGCAAGGAGACGCCATGAGCGCCCCCGTCGAAGCAGTCGCCACCGAGTCCCAGGGTGGCTTCGCCGTCTCACCTGTCTTCCATCGCGCCGCACAGGTGGCGGCGGGGGCGGGGTTGGGAGTGCTCGTGCTGGGGCTGGTGCAGGCTCCGGAGCGTGCGCTGACCAGCCTGCTGACGAGCGGCTTCTATTTCCTGTGCCTGGGATTGGGCGGCGCGGTTTTCCTGGCGCTGATGTACGTGGCGAACGCGGGGTGGTTCACCGTCTTCAAGCGAATCCCGGAGGCTTTCGCATCCTACGTGCCCTGGGGCGCGGCGACGATGTTGGCGCTGCTGCCGTTCGTCACGACGCTGTATCCCTGGGCGAAGCCTGGGGTGATGGAGACGGACCACCTCCTGCATGAGAAGGCGGCCTTCCTCAACGTTCCCTTCTTCGCGATTCGGATGGGGGTGATGTTGGCGGTGTGGGTGGGCTTCACGTGGATGTTGAGGCGCAACTCATTGCGACAGGACGTGGAGCGCGGGGAGACGTTGACCCGGAAGAACGTGACGGTGTCAGCGGTGTTCCTGGTGCTCTTCTCGCTGACCTTCTGTCTGGCGGCGTTCGACTGGCTGATGAGCCTGGAGCCGCACTGGTTCAGCACCATCTACGCGCTCTACAACGTGGCGGGGCTCTTGAGCTCCAGCGTGTGTGCCATCACCGTGGTGGCGGTGTTGCTGCACCGGGCAGGGGCGCTGCCTCGGCTCAACTCCAGCCATCTGCATGACCTGGGCAAGCTGATGTTCGGCTTCGCCACGCTGTGGGCCTACCTGTGGTTCTCGCAGTTCATGCTCATCTGGTACGCGAACATCCCGGAGGAGACGGTCTACTTCATCGCGCGGATGCACGGCGGGTGGGAGGTGCCGTTCTATGTGAATGTGGTGTTGAACTGGGCGCTGCCGTTCGTGTTGTTGCTGCCGCGTCCCGCGAAGATGAACCCGAACCACCTGCTGCGCGTGGCGGGGGTGCTGCTGGTGGGGCGCTGGTTGGATTTGCAGTTGATGGTTGCGCCCGCGCACCAGCCGGAGGGATTGACGGTGGGGGTGTATGAGGTGGCGGGGTTGGTGGGCGTGGGGGCACTGTTCACGCTGGCGGTGACTCGGGCGGTGAGGACGTCGCCGATGTTGCCTGTGGGAGACCCGTACCTGGTCGAGAGCCTGCACCACCACACCTGACGGACGACCCGAGAGAATCAAGTCCGTGGCCGTTGACCCCCCTGTGGGCCAGCGGCTCCTCCGGGCCCTCGGCCCTCGCGACCACGGCGGCGATGCCATCCGCACTTCCTCAGGCGGGTGGCATCGCTTTTTCAAGGGGCTAGAATCCCAGGGTGACCTGACTGTGCTGTCCCTGAGCAGTGCGCCGGCTCGGCGTGCGGCTCATGGGCTCAGCGTCACGTCCCTCACCTCCCGCTCTGCTCCCGCCCGCTACGCCCAAGAGGGCTTCTATTCTCTCTATGCTCCGCGAGGTCGTGCCCATGGCGAAGACCACGTCCGCGCGCGCCTCGGGCCGCGTGGGGTAGATGCGCGCGGACTCGCGGATGGGCCGGCGTGCACGGCCATACGCCGTGTGCCGTCCATCGCTTGGCGCTGGGGGGGCGGAGAGCACGAGTTCCGCCACACCGAAGTTCGCGGCCAGGCGCGCCACGGCGCAGAGGTTTGTCAGGGCCCTGGGGCTGATGCAGCACGACGCGCAGGTGGGGGGCGAGATCCATGGGCCACCTTACCCGTCACGTGTGGACCCATCTGGACATCCGCACGGGCGCGACTCCTCGGGCGTGAGTCGCGCCGCCCGCAGTCATGCGGCGCGGCCCGGGCATCAGCGGAGCCGCACCGCAGCCTCCTCAGCCATCAGCTGCCGGGAATGGCCTCCGCAGAGGGGGCCGGTGTCGCGACCGAGTTCGAAAAGGCCTTCTCGAACTCAGGGCTCGAAATCACCTTTCTCAAGAAGTCCTGGACCGACGGCATGAACGCCTGCGCCGTCAGCTGACAGGCATTGTCACCCATAAAGCTGCTCTTGTAGGTGCCCTTGTGCTCAATTAGATACGGAGCCTCGGCTCCAGCCGAGATCCGCGCCGCGAGCGTCCAAGCACCACTTGTTGAGCTGAAGTCGAGCATGCTCATCTTGGCGGAGACGGCGACCTTGCTTTTGTCTGAATAGACTCCCGCCATTCGGAGGTCATCCACGAGAGCTGCCTGGACATACTGCTCGAAGGTCTTCTCATCAGGAGGCATCACGGGTCCTGCTCCGCGACAGGTGATGCTCCGCTGCGGGACGTCCATCGCTTCGAAGGATGCCACCTTCATGCTCCCCTGAGGGTACTTCTGCTGAAGCGTTCGCAACGTCTGAACGTTCTCGGCGGACACGGAATACCGTGAGGCTACGTACGAAGGACACGCGGACAGCAAGGAGCCAATGGCAACAACCGCAATTCCTCTGGCAATTCGAATCAACAGACGTCCCCCTGAAGCGAGAAGACGCAAAATCTAGCACGATCGGACCCAGCGCCTATCCAACATCGCACAGTCCAACGAGACCCCATTCTCAGGCAGGAGGCGAAGGGACCCGGGTCCATAATCCCCCACTCCCAACCGCGCGGCGCTCGGGGAAGAACCCGCTGCCTGCTATAACGAGGGCTTCGTGAAGCGATGGAAGCCTCCAAGATACCGGCCTCCCCGAATCGGTAGCGGCTATCGGGCACCGAAGGCCTTCAAACGACCCAAGACCTTCAAATTCAAAGCGCCCAGGTTCAAAGCCCCCAAGACTCCTTCGCTGCGGCTCCCCCGGATTCGTTCCTTCCCAGTGGGACCGCTGCGCCCTCGGAATCACTGCGCGGCGTGCGCCTATTCCTGGTACCCACGCGGGAAAAACCTGTCTGCGGTTTGTCCTCGATGCAAGAGCAGTTCGGTCTTCATCCCACTACCCCCTCCGTTCAACCCAGGCTTGTTCCTGGCAACGGTCTGCCTTCCCCTGCTCCTGATGGTCGGATGGGCGCTTGTTCCAGACTGCCAGTCCAGCGATAGGGAGACACGTCACTCCGTGCCAGCCGCCAGAGCAGAGCCCGCGCCCGAGCTCGGGGCGCCTGCGACTCGACGCGTCGAGCTTACCCGTCGGTGCACGATCTGGAGGGAAGTGGGCGGCGTTTCAGTCGTCGTCAGGAAAGCGGCGAGCGGCGAGGTTCTTGAGTGGTCAGGCCACGGTGACACGATATGGCGGGTACAAGTGGAGGGCGGCGAGGGGTACATCAACAAACGCTGCGCGGTGCTCCAGGATTGAGAATGACCGCGTCGCCTACTCCACGTGCGGTGCCGGCCGGGCCAGCCAACAGCGCGCTCGCGGCGAACGCGGAGATGGCCGTCCAGTCATCATCCGCGTTCGTTTAGCGTGACGGCGAAAAGTAGAAGAAAATCAGCGGGGTAAAGGCAGTCGGGCAGGCAGGTGCGGTACACTCCCAGCCTACCGGGCGCACGTCTACACCGAACGGGAGCCAGAGGAGCGCCTCGCCCACCAGGTCCAGGTGCGCGGGCTTGCGCAGCTCCCGGCCGGCGAACTCGGGGGGCGGCCACTCCGGCAGCCGCGCCTTCTCGGCGAACAACTCGTTCTTCATCATCAACTCGCCCACCATGGCCTTGAGCTGCGGCACCTCGTCGTCCGCGGGCTCCGGCTCACGGCTCTTGAGGTTGGCCTTGGCTCCGGCCAAGAACTTCTCACGCCACTCGCTCAGCACCGCCGCGGTGACACCCAGCTCCCGGGACAGCGCGTCGAGTTCTTCGCCCTTGAGCAGTCGGAGTACCGCCTCCTTCTTCCGCTTCGCCGAGAACCGACCGCGCTCCGCCGTCCTGTCCTGCTTCTGCTGCTTCTTCACATCCACCTCACAAAGGGGAGGTTATTCCCCAGAGAGGTGTCTCAAGAAATCCTGGGGCGGAGGAGTGCCCTCCGCGCTGCCAATCCAGAGAGTCGCTCCTTCCAAAAACATCGCGGAGCATCGGCCAGTGTCCCATGCACCCCATCGGAAAGGCCAGGATGGCGAGGTCCAGCCGCATACCACCTGGGTGGTATTTTGCCTGTGGCGGCTCTTGAGTACGGTCAGTTGAATATGAGCGGACGTGTCATAGGTGCACACCCCGCTCCAGCAACGTGTCAGGTGCCGTCAGGGTCGAAATGAAGTTTCGGCCTGAGAAGAGGCTCGCCATTGAACGACTTCACGTTTTCCCTGCCTTTGAGCAGGTGTTCAGGTTTGTCCGTCGTTATGAGGGGTAATCGTTGGTAACTTCGCTCAGGAAAACCTTGGCAGCGGGAGTGTACTCCCGGAATCCTAAGATTCAGGCCAAACTGGTCGAACTGGAGGCGCTATCGAGAGACGAGCTGGTGGCCAGGGCTCGAATCTCACGTCGCGAGGACCCAGGCTATGTGCCGAGCGAGTGCCTGCTTTACTTCGTTCGAGCCGATCGGACACGTGAGCCCGACGCCGCCTCCGAGCAGTTCTACAGAATCTTGTTGGCGCGGGTCCTGCGCTGTCTCCCGAAGGCAGAAAACACAGACGGGAGCGGTGTGTCGTTGAGCAGGAGCAACATCAGGGAGAAGGTGCTCTTCCAGTTCGTCGAGTTGCTTGCCGCCGACCAGCAAACCTATTCAGAACGGCTCGACTTCTTCGAAGTGCGCTTCGACGGCGCGCTCGCGTGCCTGAAGCTCGACGCCAAGCGTCCGGCCTGGCGCGACGAGAAGCGCTCGGTTGCTCTCGAACTCGATGAGGAAACGGGCGAGCCTTCAATCGAGATTGAACGGGCGGCGGGCAGCTTCGACCCTTTCGCCGCCATGGAGAATGCCTCCGCCGCATACCAGTCGCGCCTCGATGCTGCGATTGAAGCCTTGCCGACAGCGCACAAGAGGGTCATCGAAATGCTTCGACAAGGCTTTCCCATCGATTCCAAGGAACCGGGCGCAATTACCATTTCTGGTACCTTGAAAAGGTCCGAGAAGACGATCAGAACGTATCGCGACAAGGCTTTTGCCAGCCTGCGTGCGATGCTATCCGAAGGAGACGAGCCATGACGTCCCACACTTCCCGACCATCGCGCGACGATGTGCTGAACGCCTTCTCGGTGGAGCCCGACCCGGGTCGGGAAACGCTCGAGCGCTACCTGCGCGACCATCCAGACCTCGCCCCCGAACTCGTTGACCTGTCCCGCGAGCTCTCCCGCGGTGTCTGTGAGGACGAGGAACCGCTGACACTGGAGGACGAGGCGCTGATTGACGCCGGATGGAGCCGTCGTCGGGGAGCTACTCCAAAATCCGTGAGCCCATTCAACGCTCTGTCGCTGGATGAGCTGCGTGACCTCGCGAAGCGCTTGGAGGTGCCGCGGCAGGTCATCACCGCCTTTCGGGAGCGCCGGGTGGACGTCGCCACGGTGCCGAGACGCTTTCTGACGAGCTTGGCAGTTGCGTTGAACAGCACGCTCGACCAGCTTGTCAGTACCCTCGGGCCGCAACACACGCCGGATCTGGCCCGGAGCTACAAGTCGAACACCAAACCGATAGTGGCGGCGCCCGTGAGCTTCGAGCGCCTGTTGATCGACGCGGGCGTGCCCGAGGAGCGGCGCGCCGGGTTGATGGCGGACGACAACTGACGATGGATGCGGTCGAATTGGGGCGGCAGGTGGCGGCCTCGCTGCATGCGCAGGCGGTCGCTGGAGGGCTCAATCCCTGGTGCCCCTACGAGTTCGCGGTGGCGGAAGCCAGGCGCCGGGGGCTCGACGTCGAGCCCACCGCCGCCGGGGCCGCCGTGCTGAATGGGGCGCGCGCCACGTTCATCCCCAGCGAAGGTCTCATTCTCCATGAGAACGTCGGGACGCCCTTCATGCGAGCGTTCCTGGTGGCTCACGAGCTGGGCCATGTGGAACTCGGGGATGACCCCGACACGGAACCGGTCCGGGAGATAGATCCCGCGCGCTCGGCGGAGCCCTCGCCGGTGGGCGTCGAGCGCGTGGTGGACTACGGCCGTCGACAGCGGCGCGAAGTACAGATGGATTTGTTCGCGCGCGAGTTCCTGCTTCCGCGCACCGTGGTGCGCAAGCTCCACCTCGAAGACGGGATGTCCGCTGCGGCCGTCGCGGAACGGCTCGGTGCGCCCTTCGACGTGGTGGCCCAGCAGTTCCTCGATGCGCTTCTCCTGCCGCCCATCCCTCCCAGGCACTTGGAAGAATGGATAGAGCGGCCGCTCAATCCGCTGCAGCGCGCCGCAGCCGCCCATCGCGGTGCTGCCTACCTGCTCGAAGCCGGCCCTGGCACCGGCAAGACCCAGACGCTCACCGGACGCGTCGAAGGGCTCCTGGCCGACGGCGCCGACCCCCGCCGGATTCTCCTGCTGACCTTCTCCAACAAGGCAGCCAGGGAGATGTCGGAGCGAATCGCCCGCAGGAACAAGGCGGCAGCGACGGCGATGTGGATCGGCACGTTCCATTCCTTTGGCCTGGACCTCATCCACCGCTTCCATGTCGAGTTGGGGCTCCCGAAGGAGCCACGTATGATGGACCGGACCGAGGCCGTGGAACTCCTCGAGCAGGAGTTTCCACGGCTCGGACTGGTGCACTACCGCAACCTCTACGACCCGACCCAGCATATCTCCGACATCCTGACGGCGATCTCCCGCGCCAAGGATGAGGTCGTGGACGAAGCGCGCTATGGCGCACTCGCCGAGCAGATGCTTCGCGACGCCCGGAGCCCCGAGGAACGGAAGGCGGCGGAGCGAGCGCTGGAGGTCGCTCGCGTCTATGCTGCCTACGAAGCCTTGAAGCGGCGGTCGCACCGAATTGACTTCGGTGACCTCGTGGCCCTGCCCGTGCGGCTCCTGCAAGGCAACCCCGTGATTCGCGCTCACCTGCGGGGCCAGTACGACCACGTCCTGGTGGACGAGTACCAGGATGTGAACCGAAGCAGTGTTCGTCTCCTGGCGTCCTTGCGCGGCTCCGGCGAGAACCTCTGGTGCGTGGGGGATGCGAAGCAGTCGATCTACCGCTTCCGCGGCGCGTCGTCATTCAACATGGCTCGCTTCGGAGCGGAGGACTTCGCCGGGGGCTCGCGCGGCCGGCTGAGGAGGAACTACCGTTCGGTCGAGGAGGTGGTGAGCGCGTTCTCCGCCTTCGCCGCGAGCATGAAGGCCGGCGACCCGGATGGCGGTCTGGAATCCAGCCGGGGCGCGGGTGGCAGCCGACCCGAACTGCGCACCGTCGACTCTGCGGAGCAGCAGACGGGGGCGCTGGCTGAATCAATCGAGGAGATGCGGCGTGAAGGCCACGCCTATCGCGACCAAGCCGTGCTCTGTACGGGCAACGAGACGTTGTCGACGCTGGCACGCGACCTCGAGCGCCTGGGCGTTCCCGTCCTGTTCCTCGGCAGTCTGTTCGAACGGCCGGAGGTCAAGGACCTGCTTTCCCTGCTGTCGCTCCTCACCGACCGCTGGGCCATGGGGCTCGTTCGAGTGGCCTGCTGGCCCGAGTTCACCATGTCGCTCACCGACGTCGTCGCAGTGTTCGACCATCTACGCCAAGCCAACGCGGTGCCCGGTGCATGGTTTCACGACCTTGGTGCGATAGCCGGGGTGTCCCAGGCCGGCCAGGCCGCACTCGAGGAAATGGCGAGGATGCTGCGCGACTTCGACCAGTCCGCGTCGCCATGGACCGTGCTCGCGAGCGTGTTGCTCGAACGGACGCGCATGGCTGCACGGCTGGCCAGTTCGTCCGATGTCTCCGATAGGACGCGTGGAATCGCAATCTGGCAGCTGATGAACTTCCTGCGCGTGCAGCCGTCTGGCTCCGGCCTACCCATTGTCCGCCTCCTCGACCGGGTGCGCAGGCTCGTTCGGCTGGGCGATGACCGCGACCTGAGGCAGCTGCCCGCTGCAGCGCATGGCCTCGATGCGGTGCGGCTCATGACCATCCATGGCGCGAAGGGGCTGGAGTTCCCGGTCGTGCATGTGCCGGGCCTCAATCAGGACACGCTGCCCCGAAAGCCGCCCCTGCCGCCGTGTCCTCCGCCGGAGGGCATGGTCGAAGGCGGGCAGGGCAGCGCTGCGGAGGTCTTCCGCGCGGGGCAGGCCGAAGAACAGGAGTGCTTGTTCTACGTGGCCATGTCGCGGGCGCGTGACCGGCTGTTTCTCTACGCCCCGACGAAGAAGTCCAATGGACATGCCCGGGCGTTGTCCCCCTTTCTCGACCGGCTGGGGGCGTCCCTGGGCCGCCGGAAGATGAGTCCCGCTCCGGAGATGTTGCTGCCGCCCGCGACGGGCGAGGTCGCGCTCAAGGTTCGCGGCCGGCTTCGCTTCAGCGAACAGCAGATTTCGCTCTATGGGCGCTGCCCGAGGCGCTTCTTCTACGCGCACGTCCTGCGGATCGGCGGCCGCAGGACGACGACGGCCTTCATGCAGATGCACGAGGCGGTCCGAACCGTCTATCAGGCCGTCGTTGCTGGCAACGGACCGATTCCAGAGGAGCGCGAGCTGGAGCAAGGCGTGATGGCCGCGTTCGACGCCCACGGTCTTACGGGGCACGGCTATGTCGACGACTTCAAGGCGGTCGCTCTTTCCATGCTCCGGTACTTCCTTTTGGTTCGTGCCGGGAGCAGCTCGGAGCCGCCGGCCGACCTCCTCCTGACCTTCGCCCAGGACGAAATCATCGTCTGGCCGGACGATGTGCTCGTGCGCCCGGATGGGGTCCGGACGTTTCGTCGAATCCGGACCGGGCACTTCAAGTCGGCCGAGACCACGGACGTGGGCGCCGCCGCCTTTCTTCTCGCCACCCAGCGGGTCTTCCCGGGGGCCGTTGTCGAGTTGGTCCATCTGGCCGACCAGACCTCGCGACCCCTGAGCCTGACGCCTCGGGAACTCCAGAGTCGTCAGGACAAACTCATCGAATTCTTGCAGGGGATTCGGCAAGGGCGCTTCCCTGCCGACCCGTCGGTGCACACGTGCCCGGGGTGCCCGGCCTTCTTCGTGTGTGGGCCGACCCCGGAGGGCACCCTCTCGAGAGAATTCTGACCGACATTACCGGTTGCCTGTCGTCGTGACGATTGAGCCTTCAGAGGGCCGGGAGTTACCCGGCTCCGCTTTGAGGACTCACCGAACATGATGAACGACGAACCTCTGGAGTACGAAGACGTAGGAGCCGCGCTGCGGGAGGGCCGGGCCCTCCGGCCCGCGCGGAGCTACCGCATCCTCGTCGCGCAGGGCGACCTCTCCTTCCGCCCCGTGGACGTGGCCGATCCCGTTCCCCTGGGACGGCAGATTCTCGCCAGCGCCGGACTGGACCCACGCGGGGGCTTCAGCCTCTTCGCCATCCTGGCCTCCGGGGACTTCGAGGACCTCCGCCTCGACGAGCCGTTCGACCTGCGCACGCGCGCGGCCGAGCGCTTCGTGGCCTTTCAGACCGACCGCGATTTCAAGCTGACGCTGGATGACGACCAGCTCGCGTGGGGCAAGCCGGCCATCAGCGGCGCCGCGCTCTACACGCTCGCGAAGGTGGGCAATGGCCAGGCGGTGTTCCTTGAGGTGCGCGGTGGGGAAGACCGGCTCATCTCGCCCCAGGACCTGATCGACCTCACGGCCCCGGGTATCGAGCGCTTCATCACCGGCCCCATGCCGGCCCGGACGTTCGAAATCATCGTGAACGCCCGGCCGCGCGTAGTGAACGACAAGCGGGTGACCTTCGAGCAGGTCGTCCAGCTGGCCTTCCCCGGCTCGCATGAGCCGAACGCCGCGTTCTCGATGACCTACCGCCACGCCGCCTCGAAGCCGCACGCCGGCGAGCTCGGCGCTGGGGGCTCCGTTGAAGTCAAAGAAAGGGGGACGATCTTCAATGTCACCAAGACTGTTCAGTCATAGTCCCGACTTGAAGCGGCTGCGCGACGAAGGTTACTTCGTGCAGCTCCAGGGGGGCTTCCTCATCATCCGTGAGGTGCCCTACGTCGATGCGCAGCGGCAGGTGCGGATGGGGTCGCTCATCTCCACCCTGAACATGGCGGGCGACGTCACTCGCCAGCCGGACACGCACGTTGTCTACTTCGATGGGAACTTCCCGTGTCAGCCCAACGGCACCCCCATTCAGGGGATTGCCAACCAGAGCGCTGACTTCAAGCTTGGGAACGGGGTGACCGCGAAGCACCTCTTTTCCAGCAAGCCTCCGAACGGCTACGCCGATTACTACGAAAAGATGAGAACGTACGCGAGCATCCTCTCGGGGCCTGCGTCCGTCCTGAAGCCAGGCGTCAGTCCCCGCATCTTCCGGATGCCGGAGGCCGAGGAGGACAGCGTCTTCAATTACACGGAGACCGCGTCGGACCGCGTGGGAATCGGCGCCCTGACCGAGCGCCTCTCGGCGGAGAAGGTGGCGGTCATCGGTCTCGGTGGCACTGGCTCCTATGTGCTCGACTTCGTCGCCAAGACGCCGGTCCGTGAAATCCGGCTGTTCGATGGCGACGAGTTCCTGCAGCACAATGCGTTTCGCGCACCGGGCGCGGCGTCCATCGAGGAGTTGCGTGAGGCGCCGAAGAAGGTCGACTATCTGAAGGCCATCTATTCGAGGATGCACCGGCGGATTGTTGCCCATGCGGTCCTGCTCGACGCGGGCAACATCCACCTTCTGGATGGAGTCTCCTTCGCGTTCGTCTGCGTGGATGCAGGGCCTGCCAAGCGGGTCATCGTGGGTCAGCTGGAGGCGCTCGGGGTGCCGTTCGTGGATGTTGGGATGGGCCTGGAGTTCGTCGATGGCTCCCTCGGCGGCATCCTGCGGGTGACGGCGAGCACGCCGCTCAAGCGCGACCACGTTCACAAGGGCCGCATCTCCTTCGAGGATGGCGGTGTGGACGACCTCTACTCCTCCAACATCCAGGTCGCCGACCTCAACGCGCTGAATGCGGTGCTGGCCGTCATCAAGTGGAAGAAGCTCCGCGGCTTCTACCGCGACCTCGAGCGTGAACACCACAGCACCTATACGACCGACGGCAACATGCTCCTGAACAGTGATTGCGAATGATGCGATACCCTCGTCTGGAGCATCGGTTCGTGCTGTACATCCCGGAGCGGATGGAACCGGGAATACTCTACGTTTCAATGGAGTATGGCACGGTCGCTCATCGTTGCTGCTGCGGCTGTGGCGAGGAAGTCGTGACGCCCTTGACGCCGACCGACTGGAAGCTGCTCTACGACGGCGAGACGATTTCGCTGAGGCCATCGGTTGGCAACTGGAACTTGGCGTGCCGTTCGCACTATGTGATCGACCATGGGCGAGTGATTGAGGCCGGCCCCTGGTCCGACGAGCGGATTGCGGCGGAGCGTCGTCGGGACAAGATCGCCAAGGAGCGTTACTACGGCCCGTCCAAGATGACCGAAGAGGCCGTGCCGGCTGCTGCTGTTCCGCCTGAAGTTGACCGAAGTCTGTATGCAAGGCTAGGGCGATGGCTGTCGAGGCTGTTGCATGCGCATAAGAGGGATGGGGGCCCTGTTGAGGGGGAGGGAGGGGGCAGGGGGGCCGAGGAGGGCCGCTGACGGGGCCGCCCGAGCGATGCTCCTGGCCGGTGGACAGGCCGCTTGAGCCCCTTGGGGCACACGCCTTCTCAGGCCGTGCCTCGGAGCTGCTCCGCCTTTGCTTCAGAGCCGGTCCTCGAATGCGGTCGAATCGAACGCCCCGCGTTTCGGCTTCTCGAGCCACGAGGGGTGAAAGAACAGCGCGACCTCCGCGTGGTAGGCTTTATACCCGTAGGGGTCATCGGGGTCGGTCTCGAGGTCGCGTCCCTTGAGCGCTTTCTTCCAGAACGGGCCGACCGGAATGCCCTCCTTCCGTTCCGGAATCGTCGCCAGAAAGACGATGCTGCTCGCCTCTTCTTGCGCCTCGTTCCCGAAGCTCGACGGGTCCATCGCGGCCCCCTCACCGAACCGCTCCAGCCGGGTGTAGATTCGCTGTTCCTTGTAGGCAACGCTTTCGATGCTCAGGAGCAGATGCCGCCCGAACAATTCGGGGCCGTATCTCCGCCCGATGGGCAGCGTTGCCTGGGGGTGTACGGCCATCAGCTCGACGCGCAGGTACCGGGAGAGGGGAGCGTCCTCCGGAGGCAGCAGCAAGGTCCCGAGCTTCCAGGCCTCACGGAGGTTGAAGAGGTTCACGTCCAGGCGTTGATCGAGGCGAGGACCGCGAAGTATCTGAATCGATTCGCGGAGATCCTCTCCGAACAAGGCGCCGTATGACTCGCACGCGCGCTCGAACAGCTCGGCGCGCCCCTTGGCGGACCGAAGCAGTTCAGATGCCTTCTTCGGCTCGAGGCCTTCGTCGATGAGGTCGACGAGGTCATTGAGAGCCTCCTTGGCGACGAGAATCTCGACGAGCTCGCCCGGGGTCGGCCCGCGTGGCTCATCGGCCACGACATGTCCTACGAAGAGCGTAGACATCCGAAAACCTCCTGGAGTTTCGCAGAGGCCCCACAGCCAAGCACGAGCATGCGCGACAGCGCCATCTACGAGCTCCGGCCAACGACACGGACCGACGAAGTGGCCCTCGCGCCTGGTCCGCCGCAAGACCTCGCAGTGTCTCACGGGCACCGTCTTCGACGCAGAGACCTCGCCGTCTCCTCATTCCAACTTCACCCGGACGAGGTCAATATGACCTGCCGCCCCGGGCGTTTCAGCGGTCGACGCGGCCGGGAGGCCCGAAATCAGTCTCCAGGATTCTTGGCTCATGGAGGAAGTGATGCGACGGCTTGGAATGATGCTGGGGCTCTTGGGGTGCGTGGGATGCGCCAGCGCCACGCGCGGTATCTCGGACCAGTACAACCCGGAGACGGGTCGGTACGAGAAGCCCACGCACGAAGTCGTCTATTCGGTGCCCGTCGAGGACGCGATGATGACGGCCCGGTACATCCTGGAGAAGAACCTCCTGGACGTGATGGAGAAGGAGGGAGGGCTGGAGATGTTCTCCTCCTTCATTCCGGACGTCATTCCTCCCGAGCGCTACTACATCCAGGGAGAGCGGCTCGGGCCCCGGCAGGCACTCGTTCGGGTTTTTCGCATCAGGTACACGCAGGAAGGGGGCTTCGCCCCCGCAGAGGCCTCCGGTCGGTCCAGCGGGCAGGCCTCCGTGCCGGATGCCTTCAGGAACATCCCTGGGCTGGAGGGCTATCGGCCGGCACACGGCTACCGCGACATGAGCATCGAGCAGAAACTCCTGGAGCGGCTGGAGATGGCTCCGGCGCTGGAGCTGGTGGGCGGCAATCCCCCCATTCCCATCCGCTCGGTGGTGATGGAGAATTGGGGCGAGGAGGACGAGGCCTCCGCCACCGCCCCCGCGTGTGGCGCGCCCGTGGAGGGCGCCTCGTCCCTGTTCTCGAAGGGAGGCGTCCTGCTCGTGGCGGACCCGCTGGGCACGCAGGAGGTGCCGTCCGTGGCGCTGCGGATGTCGTGCGAGGCCACGTCCACGTCCTTGCCGGTGACGCTGGCGCTGTCCATTCCCGTCTCCGAGCAACCGCTCCTGGAGCGCTACCTCGCCAGTGACGGCGGTTCAGGGGCCGTCCAGGAGCTCCTCGCGGGAAGCGCTTTCTGGCGCCGGGTCCACCAGGACGGGCGCAGCAGCCGCGCCATGCTGTGGCTCGTCGAACAGGCCCGCCGCTTGCGCGTCTCCGGCAAGGACGTGGCCGTGGCCGCCATCGACTCCGACAAGGCCCACGGCGATGAGCGCGAGGCGCAGATGGCCGAGAGTCTGATGAACGCTCGGTCGAAGCGCCCCCAGGCCTGGACGCTGGTGCTCACGGGCAGCGTCCACGCGCGCACCACGGCGGTGAGCTGGGATGGTGACCTGGAGCCCATGGGGGCTCGCGTGGCGCGCGTGCTGCCCTCGGTGCGAGCCCTGGACGTGGGCTTCCAGCGCGGCACCCAGTTCACCTGCCGCTACAGCGTCTGGGATGAGCAGGTGGAGTGCAACGTCTTCGGCATCAGCCCGACGCTGGAGGCGCGGCAGTCCTCCAAGCAGGCCGCGGGCGTGAACCTCTTCACCGCCCCGCGGCCTGACGGCTTCCACGGCAGGCTCTATCTGGGCGCGCTGACCGCATCGTTGCCCCCGCTCCAAGCTCCGCGCCAGGCCCCTCCCGTCGCCCCCGTGCCCGCCAGGAAGTGACCAGACGCGCAGCGGCGGTGGCCCCGAAGCGCGGGTGTGAGCGCGCTTCGGGGCGTGTCGTTTCAGTAGGGGACGTTGAGCTGTCCGGAGGTGTTGTCACCCCAGCACGTCAGCGCTCCCGAGGTGTCGAGCGCGCAGTTGTGGTGGTAGCCCGTGGCGACCTGCTTGAACGAGCCATAGGGAACGCTGAGCATCTCCGGGTACATGGACCAGTTGCCCCAGCACGCCACCTCGTTGTCTGTCTTCACGCCGCAGTGAGTCGCATACCCGGCGACGACCTGCTTGAATTGCCATGAAGGGTCGTCGAGCTGGCCGATGTCCTGGCCCCAGCACTCGACGGTGCCACTGCCGCGTCGTCCGCAGGTCGTCGTGTAGTTGGCGTTGACCTCCACGAAGGTGCCGGAGGGCGGGGTGGCCTGACCGGAGCCGTCATGGCCCCAGCAGGCCAGGGTGCCGTTGGTGCGCAGCGCGCACGAGTGGTAGCCGCCCGCGGACACCTGCGTGAAGAGCCCCGTCGGCGCGGTGCCATTCATCATGCCCCAGCAGGCGAGGGTGCCGACCGTCGTCACGCCGCAGCCGTGGGTGGTTCCCGCGCTGACGGACTTGAAGGGACCCGAGAAGAAGCTGGGGGACTGCCCGTACGCGTTGCTGCCCCAGCACCGGATGTGGCCGTCGGCGCCCAGGGCGCAGTTGAAGTCGAAGCCGGCGCTGACCTGCGTGAAGGGGCCCTGGACGAAGGCGGGAGCCTGGTTCGACGAGTTGTTGCCCCAGCACTGGACGTTGCCATCGGTGCGCAGCGCGCACGAGTGGTAGCCGCCCACGCTCACCGCGCTCCAGGCCGTCCCCCCGGAACACGAAGTTCCCTGGGAGACCCAGCCGTTGTCCTCGCAGGTGTACGACTGGAAGTCATTGAGGCACACGGGCTCGCCGCACGTGTCGATGGAGACGGGATTGCCATTCGCGTCGGTCCCGGTGCACGAGCACTCCTCGGGAGGCGCGCCGCAGGAGGTGCCCTGGGCGGTCCACCCCGTCGGTCCGCAGGCGTAGTGCTGGAAGTCGGAGCCGCAGACCTGCTCGCCGCAGACGTCCACCGTGACGGTGTGGCCCAGGTAGTCGGTGCCGGTGCACGAGCATTCGTCGCCCGGGTTGCCACAGGTGCCGCCCTCGGCGGACCAGCCGCCCGGCTGGCAGGAGTACCACTGGAAGTCGGCGCCGCAGACGGGCTCGTCACACGTGTGCGAGGTGACGGGGTTGCCCTGGTGGTCCACGCCGTTGGGGCAGTAGCAGACGGGCTCCGGAGGCCCGCACTCGTCACGCTCCCAGACCATGAAGTCGCGCAGGCCGATGGGGTCCTGGGCGGTCGGCCGCAGGACGTCCAGCTGGAAGGTGCAGTAGTCCGTGTTGCCGAGGAAGGAGGAGATGGACACCGACTCCCCCGCATTGAAGGTCCCGAGCAGCACGCCTCCGTTGTGGTCGCCGTCACACGAGTAGTTGCTGCCCGAAGTCTTGCCGGCACAGCCGTAGACGACGACGCGGGTCCCCGTGGCCGAGGGGTCATTGCAAACGCCGTCGGTCCAACCCGAGTAGCACACACCCTCGCACTGGGGTGTGGGGCTGAAGCCCGTGTAGCCCCAGGTGAGTGGAGCCGGGCTGCCGCAGAGGGCTGTCACATGGCCCGTGTTGGAGGCGTGACTGGTGGACGGAAGCAACAGCGTGGCCACGACGGCGGCGGTCAGGGCCAGGGTTGCGGCGAGTGGCGCGCTGGCCGCAGGCTCCGGATGGGCGGGGCGGGACGTGTAGCTCATTCGTTGGACGAACATGGGGTCTCCTGGGCTCATCGGTTCGAGCCTCATGGGGAGTGACAAGCCGCCCCGCCAGTCGTCGCAAAAAAGTGTGGAAGGGAGCGGGATGAGCAGTCGCGGGGAAGCGGTCGAGGGGCGCTGCCTGGGGGAGAACACCCTGGATGGGCTGAGTCGCGGGCTCTTGACGTCCGAGGAGCGTGAGGCCGCCGCGCGCCACCTTGACGGGTGCGACGACTGTCGGCGGCTGCTGGCCGCGCTGGGACAGGTGGTGAGCACCCCGGGCACGGCGACGCCCCGCCCGGACTCCGCCAGGGCGCCGCTGGAGGCCAGGCCGCGCCTGGTTTCGGGTGACAGGCTTGGTCGCTACACCGTGCTCCACCTGGTCGGCGCGGGCGGCATGGGCGTCGTCTACGCGGCGTATGACCCCGAGCTCGACCGCCGCGTCGCGCTGAAGCTGGTCCACGACGAGGTGCTGCCGGCGGACTCGCGCGAGGAGGCGGCCTCGCGGTTGCTCCGGGAGGCGCAGGCACTGGCCCGGCTCTCCCATCCGCACGTCATCACGGTGTTCGATGGGGGGCGCTTCGACGGGCAGGTCTTCCTGGCCATGGAGTTCATGGAGGGCGGCACGCTGGGGCAATGGTTGCGCGCGGCGCCCCGCTCCGCGGACGAAGTCCTCGCGATGTTCCTCGACGCCGGACGGGGGCTCGCGGCCGCCCATCGCGCCGGGCTCGTGCACCGCGACTTCAAGCCGGACAACGTCCTGGTGGGCCGGGATGGACGGGTGCGGGTGACGGACTTCGGGCTGGCGCGGATGGCACTCCCAGGCGAACCGCCACTCGGTGGCGCGGAGGTGGCTCCGCGCGCGCTGCCCGCTGGCGAGGAGGCCCGGACCCAGACGGGAGGGCGGCTCGGGACGCCGGTCTACATGGCGCCCGAGCTGTGGCGGGGCGCTCCGGCGGATGCGCGCAGCGATCAGTTCGCGTTCTGCGTGGCCTTCCACGAGGCGCTCCAAGGGGAGCGCCCCTTCACGGTGGAGCAGCTCGCGGGCGGAGCAGGGGGGCTCGAAGGACGCGAGCCTCCACGGGCCGGTCGCATCCCCCCTCACTGGCGACGGAGCCTGGCGCGCGGGCTGTCGGCCCGGCCCGAGGAGCGCTTCCCTTCCATGGCCGCGCTGCTCGACACCCTCGAGAGCGGACAGGCGTCGCGGCGCAAGCGTCGCCTCCGGGTGCTGGCGCTGCTGGGCGGGGTGGGGCTGCTGGCGGCGGGCTTCGGGCTCTTCGCAGGCAGGGAGCGCACCCAGGACGTGTGCGCGGGAGCGCGGGAGCGGCTCGCCGGAGCGTGGGACGAGGCTCGCAAGCGCGAGGTGCACGCCGCCTTCCTCGCGACGGGCTCGCCCCTGGCCCAGGCCGCCTGGTCGGGGACGGAGCTCCTGGTGGACCGCTATGCGAACGCGTGGGTCCAGATGCGCACCGACGCGTGTGAGGCCACGCATGTGCGCGGTGAGCAGTCCGGGGAGCTCCTGGACCTGCGCATGGCCTGCCTCGCGCAGCGCCGCGAGTCCCTGCGCGCGCTGTCCCAGGTGCTGGGCGCCGCGGACACGGGCATCGTGGAGAAGGCGGCGGAGGCGGCGGGGCAGCTGCCCTCGCTCGAAGGGTGTGCGTCGACGGAGGCCCTCACGGCGCCGCTGCGCCCGCCCCAGGACGCGGCGACCCGCGCGCGCATCGACCAGGTCCGCTCACGGCTCGCCGACGCGAAGGCGCTGCTGTCGGCGGGACGGTATGCGCCCAGCCTCGCGCTGACGGAGTCGGCCGTCGAAGCGTCGAGGGCCCTGGCCTACAAGCCACTCGAAGCCGAGGCGCTCCTGGCCCTCGGCCTCGCGCACGAGCGGCTCACGCAGACCCCCCCGGCGGAGAAGGCATTCGAGCGGGCCCTGGTGGCCGCGGAGGCGGGCGGACACGTGGAGGTCTCCGCCAGGACGGCCTGCATGCTGGCCCTGGTCCAGGGGCTGCACCAGCGCCGGCATGCGCAGGGACATTTCTGGGAGGAGTTCTGTGGGGCGCTGCTGGAGCGCCTCGGACCGGTGCCGGGGCTCACCGCGGAGCGGCTGTTCGTCCTGGGCAATCTCCTGAACGACGAGGGACACACGGCCGAGGCCCTCCCCGTCCTCGAAGAGGCGCTCGCGCTCCAGGAGCAGGTCCTGGGCCTCGAGCACCCCAATGTCGCCAGGACGCTGGGGCGGCTTGCTTTCGTGCTCGCGGCGCTCGAACGCCCCTCGGAGGCGCTCGCGCACGCGCAGCGGGCCCTGGCCATCCAGGAGAAGCTGCTGGGCCTTCATCATCCGCAGTGTGTGACGTCGCTGCACGCCATCGCGTTCGCCCTGTCGGTCGTCGGCGGACTCTCCGACGCACTTCCCCACGCGGCGCGGGCCCTGGCCATCGAGGAGCGGGCCTTCGGCCCGAAGCACCCGGCCATCCTGAAGTCGCTCATCATCCTCTCGAACGTCCAGAGCGAGGCCGCGGACGCCGTCCCGCTGCTGGAGCGAGCCCTGGTCATCCACCAGCAGTCCCCCCAGGGGGATGAGTCCGACAAGGTCTTCATCTTGAAGAACCTCGCCGTCAACCACGGCCTGCTCGGGCACGCGGCGGAGCAGCTCGATTATGCGCGTCAGGCGTTGGCCATCGAAGAGAAGGTCCTGGCCCCGGATGCCCCGGAGCTGGGGCACTCGTTCCTGTTGATGGGACAGGCGCATGTGCGGCTCGGTGCACCCGCCAAGGCCCTGCCGCTCCTGGAGCGCGCGCTGGCCATCGCGGAGTCACGTCCCCTCACGAGCGCGACGGCCAGCGGGCGCGAGGTGCGGGTGGAGCTTCGCCAGGTCCTGGCGGAGACCCTCTGGGCCCTGCGGCGCGAGCACGGGAGGGCGCGCTCCCTGGTGACGGGCGCGCTCGAGCTGGCGCGAGGAGGACGCGGCGAAGTCGTGAAGGAAGTCCCCGCGCTGGAGCGGTGGCTGTCCACGCATCCCCTCCCGAACTGAGGGTGCTATCCTCCGGGCCCGGGAGCGCTCTTCGAATCACTCTCCCGGGAAGAGGCCATGGCGGGTGGGCGAGACGCGATGGAGCGGGCGCTGGCGCGGCTGTTTCAGGACGGGCGAGAGGCCTGGCCGTCGCTGCCGCTCCCGGCCGAGGTATTCACCCGGCATGTCTTGCGCCACGTCCCCGAGCGGAGCAACCCCGAGGAATACCTCGCGGGGTTGCATGGCGCGGACCTCTACCTGGCCTGTGCCTGTACCGAAGGGGTTCGTGGCGCGGTCGCCGCGTTCCAGGCGAGCCACGGGGCCACGGCGCAAGCCGCGCTGCGCAGCCGGAACGTACCTCCGGATGCGCGCGATGAGTTGATGCAGGACTTCTGGGAGAAGGTTCTCGTCGGCCAGAAGGGCGCGAGGGCGAAGGTCGGCGACTACTCGGGGCGAGGGCCGCTCGGGGGCTGGGTTCGGGTGGCGGCGGTCCGCGCGGCGCTCAACTTCCTCGCGCAGAAGAAGATGGACCCGCTGCGGGTGGGCGAGCCCGTGGACGAGGTCCGCGAGCCCGCGACACCGGACCCGGAGCTCGCCTTCCTCAAGTCGCATTACCGGGACGAGGTCCATCGGGCGTTGAAGGACGCGCTGGCGGGGCTCGATGCGGATGAGCGCAACGTGCTGCGGTTGCACTTCCTGGACGGGCTGAGCACCGAGCGCATCGCCGCTGTCTACGGCGTCCATCGCGCCACGGTGGCGCGCTGGGTGTCGCGAGGCCGGGAGGCGCTCCTGAGAGGCACGCATCAGCTGCTCACGGAGCGGCTGCGCATCGGGAGGGGAGAGGTCGAGAGCCTCATCGGCATCGTCCAGAGTCAGCTCGGCCTCTCCCTGAGCAGCATCTTCCGGGCGGGGTGACCGCCCCTGCTCACAACGCGAGGAAGTTCGCGGTCAAGAAGGCGGCGTACCAGTTGATGGGCGTTCGCCCGTTGGAGGTGTAGTCCGCCGTATGGTTGTTGGTGGTGAGCTGCCAGGGGGCCAAATCCCACGGAGACCAACCCAGCCACACGTCGCTGTTGTTGTTCATGAACGTGAGCGCGTGGGTGATTTGGGCCTGTGCGTACGACTGCTGGGTCGGGATGCCCATCTCGGACAGGAACAGCTTCTTGCCGTGGGTCCTCGCCCACTGGGTGACGGCCGTGAGCTGAGCGCCGTAGGACGACTCATCGTTGCTGCCGTAGCCTTCGGGGTAATACGAGTGCATGTCGAAGGCGTAGTTGTTGGCGCTGTCGGTGATGGCCAGGGCCGCGACCGAGTCGAGCGGGCCTCCGCCCGGAGCCCAGGTGTGCCAGTGCCCCACGTCCGACGCGCGGGTGTTGGGGACCAGAATCAACTGGGTGGAACCCGTCGCGCGCACGGCGTTGATGACGGTCTGAATCCCGGAGAACCACGTGGTCGAGGTCATCGGGAGGTCATGCGGCTCGTTCATGAGGTTCAGGATGACCTTGGGGTTCGCCTTCACCAGGTTCGCGAGCTTCGTCCAGACGTCGGCGAGGTGGGCCACGGTCAGCGTCCCGTCTCCGATGATGCGTTGGACGTAGCTCCCCGTCTGGTTCCCAGCGCCATCGAACGCGCCCGTTGCATAGCGATTGTAGTTATGAAGGTCGAGCACGAGGGTGAAGCCCTGGGCCGTCGCCAGGTTGATGTAGTTCATCATGCCGTTCGAATAGGCGGTATTCAGCGGCCCATTGAGCGTGTGCTGAAGGCGCTCCCAGGAGATGGGCAGGCGAATCAGGTTGAAGCCCTTGCTCTTGTAGTACGCCAGCTCCGCGGAGATCTGCGTCGATGACGGCATCTCGTAATAGGTCTGGCCCGTCCAGCCATCCCAGTCGTTGCCGTACTCCATTCCGGCGCGGTTGATTCCGCGCCAGGCCACGCCCGTGGGATAGATCTTCCCCCGGCGGTTCTCCAGGGCGATGCCATCGACTTCGTAGGCCACCGCGGTGAGGCTCTGGAGCGTGAGCTTGTTGAAGGTCGTCAGGGCTCCCTTGAGCTCGCTCATCGGGATGGTGACGCGAGTCCATTCGCCCGCCCCCAGGGAGTCGAAGCTCGGGCTGGCGTAGGTGCCAATCGCGACGCCCGCGTTTCCATCAGTCCCCTCCTGACTCACGATGAGCTTGAGGTTCTTGATGGCCGCCAGATTGGCGGTGCCCGGATGGATGGCGAAGCTCACGTCCGTGTAGGTCGTCGTCGAGAGCGACTGCCCTTCAGCGCCCAACGCCAGGGCGCTGTCGGCGCCGGAGGTGACCCGCAGCGACGAAGCGCCGTAGGCCTTCGTGCTCGTCGTCGACGCAAGGGAGACGTTGCCCCAGCTGTAACCGGTATTCCAACCCGCCGTGACGGCATCGTCATACAGCACCGTCTGGTAGGAGGTGTTCAGCGCGGGCAGGAGCGACATCATGACGGTGCCCGACGCGGTTGCTTCCGTGAGCAGCTCGCTCGCGGTCAGGTCTGCTTCATCGCTCGACGGCGGCGCACATGCGGCGAAGAGGGTAAAGAGACTACCCAGAAGAACGTACAAACACTTCCGCGAAACCGGTGGTTGTCCCATTCGGGCCCCCTGGAGTTGGGGGAGTGATTTAACGACCCGTTCCCTGGCGTCAACTGCACCTTCCCCTCGATGACAACGATTGCTCCATATCGTGTTCAATTCGAGGAACGTATTCCTGTCGGTGTGTAAACCGCCAGCCGCGATGGTCCCGAAGCCCGCCTCAATCACACACAGTAGTACGTCGGCGCCAGCTCCAGGACGCGCTGCTCGGCCATGGGGGAGAGCGCGCGCAGGCGTGAGAGGAAGAGGGGCGCCTTCATCCCCATTCCGATGAACCCCCAGACATACGAACGCTCCTGGGACTCGGCCAGGTGCTGGTGTTCCTCCGGGGTGAACGCGCGCCCCACCGCCTTCTCCAGCGTCTGGAGATCCAACGCGAGCTGGGAGTTCAACGTCCCCCGCAACGCCTGGAGCAGCTCTGAGTACTCCGTGAGGGCTGCGTCCAGGGTGTCGGGCTCCCGGGCGAGGATCTTCTGCGCCTCCAGGAAGTCCAGCCGGGTGTGCTGCGCCTCTTCGAGCCAGTGGTGCTTGAGCAGGTCGCAGAACAGCGGATCCAACGTCTCGGTCTTGTTTCCCCGGATCGTCTCCAGATAGTGCTGCTGCGTCATCAGCTCCAGGTGCAGGTTGAAGATGAGCACCCCCAGGTTCGACTTCGCCATGATGGCCCGTGCCACTTCGACGTGGTTGTCGAGCAGGGCGGGGACGACCTTGAACCCCCGGGCGAACGCGCTGGTGAAGCGCGCGAAGAGTTGCTGGTGCTTCAGCTCCTCCTCAGTGAAGCGCAGGAGCGCGCGCATGTGCGTCGCGTTCCCGTGCAACTCCAGCCCGGCGCGCTGCGAGGCCAGGGCCACCGCGTACTCCTCCAGGAACAGGAACAGGTGCGCATAGCTGTTGGAGCGGATGTGATTCAGCATCAGCCGCTCCTCGGCGTCCAGGAAGGGAATGGCCTCCGCGCCCGTCAGCTCATTCGAGAGGAACCGACGGCTGAAATCCAGGACGGTGTCCTTGGGCAACAGCTCATCAAGACGCCAGGACACCTTCTCAGAACTCTGGATGCAAGATTGATATTCGGCGGTCTGATTGAGCATTTGAAAAGGAAACGATTCTTTCCATGGGAAGTCAAGCATTGGCGACATGGGAGGATTTGTCGCGTTTGGGGTTGGCGATGACACCTGCGCAGGGGGCTGAGCATCCTGCTCGTGCGTCGCGCCCGGACGCGTCGGGACGCCTCAAGGAGAAATCCAGACGACCTTCGCTACGTGGAACCAAGTCTCATGAGGATTTCGGCGACTCCCTCCGGGTGCTCCTGGGGCTCGCTGAGGACGGTGTGGAAACCACACCTCTCGAGGACGCGGATCGACGCGACGTTGTGGAGAGCGACCCACGCATGAAGCGGCCGGGCGGGCTCGACCCCGAGAAACTCTGAGAGGGCCCGGGTGGCGATGCCTTTGCCCCAGTGCTCGCGACCGATCCAATAGCCGACGAGTCGTGTGCCATCCTGCGACCAACTGCCGATGTTCCCGACGACCACGCCGTCCACGACGATGGTGCGGGAGATGTTTCCAGGGCGGAGGACGTTGGTGCGCCAGTGGGTCATGAACGCATCGCGCTCCCGCGATGAAAACGCGGCCATGCGCAGCGCTTCTGGGTCGCGCTGGTGCTCGAAGAAGATGGGAAGGTCCTCATCCGTGACGTTGCGGAGGATCATTCTGAAGTGGCTCCGTTCTGTCCGCGCCGCGAGGGAGTTCGCGACGCGGATGACCCGAAGGATTCTAGCTTCCCAGCCCGTGGCCGCATCACGGCAAGGTCGGGTGTAGCGCGCGGGCCTCACGCTGTGGTGGACACCCCCCGTCACGCCACGGCGCAGGCGCTTGGACACGTCCTCTCTGCCCGCTCGGAGCGCCCGCGCGAGCCCTCCATGGCATGTGACTTGCCAGTGGGCCGCGGATGCCCCATCGAAAGCTCCCCCCCTCAAGGGCTGGCCACCGCACGAGACGCGTGCGCGCTGCTGTGGCTCCTCGCTGCCAAGGAACGAGACGACCCAGCGGGGGAACTCCGACGCGGGCGCCCGTGAGGCACGCCCGCGTCACCGTCCCCCTCAGGTCCTCACGACACCATCGACGACGCCGAAGCCACCTGGGATGAAGAAGTCCTTCCCAGGCTGCAGTCCGTAGGTGTTGAGCACGGTCGCCGCGATGTCTTGCGACCGGGGCGCGCGCCGCACCCGCTCGCCGCCCTCCTCGATGAGGTCCACCGGCGCGCCCATGGGCGAGCCGTTCATCGTCTCGTCGTAGCCGCCCAGCATCTGGTTCCCCTGGATGCCGCCGCCCACGAGCAGGGCGCACGTCGCCGGGTGGTGGTCGCTCCCCGTCTTGGGGAACGTCCGCCCGAAGTCGCTGAAGACATAGACAAGCGTCTCGTCCAGCAGCGACTGGGAGGGATTCGAGCGGCTGGGCGTGAGGCTCATCTCCGCCACCATCCGCCCGATCATCTCGAAGGCGATGCGCAGGTGGCTGGCATGCACCGTCACCCCGTTGGCGGCGTGCGTGTCGAAGGCGGAGTTGTTGATGCTCGACGCGCGGAGCGTGACGGTGGACACCAGGTCCGACTTCAGGAGCTGGAGCGCGAAGCCGTACTCCCCCATCGACGTGCCCTGGCCGCACATATCCGCGTATCCGATGCACGCCCCCCACTCGGAGGGATACGCCGGGTCGGCCTTCAGCTTCTCCCAGGAGGGCGTGCCTGAGAGCACGGACAGGATGTCCCGGCGGATGGTGCGGCTGGCCCCCTTGTACGTGTCATAGAGCTGCTCCATGAGCGCATCCGTCCCCTGCGTGGAGACGCCGCGCTCGCGACGCAGCGTCTTGAGGAGGGCCGCGTCCACCACCGACGCCGGCACCGTCCCGGACAGCGACGAGCCGTCGAACGCGACGTCGGGTTGGTCCTGTCGCGCGCGCAGGCCCGCCCAAGCGTTCTCACGCCGGTCGGAGAGCGTGGGCTCCACCGCCGCGGCGTTGGACAGCCACGTCGGGTTGGCCAGCGCGGGCAACCCGAGCGCCACCGGCGCCGTCCCTCCCAGCGTGACGTTGGGCAACGGCCGGTCCGGGAAGCGCGAGGCCATGGCGTTGGCGACCACGGCCTGCACCGCCGGAGACCGGAAGGCCGCCCCCGCCACACCCGACATGCTGGCCACGATGCCGCTGGCATGCGCCGCCGTCCCCTGGTCCGCGCCCACCAGGAGCGCGCTCTTCTCCCACAGCTTGTACTTGGGATTCGCCCAGATGTAGCCATAGGGGCGGTAGACCTGCGTGTTGTTGACGACGGGGTTGTTTCCCATCGAGTCCGCCGGGTTCGCCCAGTTCCAGGTCACCGGAGCGCGCAGCTTGCGCACCGGCCCCGGCGCGTCCAGGTCCACCGGCGAGCGGTCCAGGTTCTCCACCTGGTTGGGATTGTAGCCGACCGGGTAGAGGCCCCCCGTCGCGCTCGGGATGAACTTCAGGATGCCCGCGCGCGACAGCGGCGCGAAGAACAACTCCCAATGCAGCCCACCATCCACCCAGATGGCGAGCATCTTCGAGGGGCGCCCGGAGTTCGACTGCGCCCTCGCCGAGGGGAGACCATACCGCGCCAGGAGGCCGACCTGCGCCGCGCCAAAGGCTGCTTGAAAGAGATTGCGACGTGAGAGCTTCATGCGGGCCTCATCAGTAGAAAATCCAGTGCGGGTGGCGGATGAAGTACGAGCAGGCGCCCACATAGGCGGGCTCGGTGTCGGTCGGCGTCGCGAGCGGCACGAAGACGTCCGTGTACAGCTCGTCCACCTGCGCGTCGGTGAGGCGCTCTCCCAGGAAGTGCAGCGACCAGCGCTTCAGCGTGGCCTTGACCTCGTCCGGGTTGGCCGAACGCGTGGCCCCCTTCGGGAACAACGCCGTGTTGTCCGGCATGGAGAGCGCGCGGCGGCACCAGCGCTGGGAGACCTGCGTCAGCGTGAGCACGAAGGTGGGCGACGGCGTCCGGTCCGGACTGACCTGGTACATCACCGAACCCCCGCCCAGCGCATAGAAGCGCGCGCCCGTGGCGTGCTGCCGGGGCGAGGGCGTGATGTCCGTGGGCTGGAGCGGGTAGTGGTCGTCGTCGCGCGGCTCCGCCATCTCGAAGCCGAACTCCTTCGCGGGGAAGAAGAAGTCGTCGTGCTTCAACCCGAGCTGCTGGTAGAGCGCGCGTTGCATCTGCGTGGCGCTCAGGCGGGTGATGCGGCGGGCCTGCGGGTCCGGCCGGGTGTCTCGCTGCTGGGCGCCGAGCCCGCGAATCCACGCGCGCACCTCGTCCACGGTGAGCTTCGCGGTGCCGTCCGCGACGAGCTGCGCGTAGGACTTCTCGCCGATGGGCATCTGCTTGAAGGCGCCCTTGGCGGTCCCCTCCAGCAGCCGCACCAGCTCGCTGTCGTCGGGGTTGGCCGTGTTCACCAGCCGGGTGTCGGCGACGAGCAGGCTCTGGAATGCGTCCGCCGACGCGAAGTAGCCACGCGCGCCCACCACGTGACACCCCTCGCAGTGGGGCCGCAGCCCCTCCATGACGCGCAGGGTCTCCGAGCTGGCCGGTGTGCCGCACACGGCCTGGGCCTGCTGACCCGTGTGAGAAGGCGTCGTGCCCGAGCCACAGGCCAGGACGCAGGAGAGGACGAGGAGGAATGCGAAGCGGTTCATGTCAGCGCCCCCTCTGGAAGAGGTCCGACTGCGTGAGTGCCTTGACGTACGGCCGGACCTTGCGTCCCGACGCGATGAAGCGCCCCACCTGGTCGTCCAGGTAGCCCGCCTCCCGCGTGGGGTCGATGTCCCGCCCCATCACCTGCGCGTGCAGGTGGCGCACGACGCAGCGGTCGAACGAACCCGAGGCGAGAATCATCTTGGCGAAGCCCAGCGGCCCCACCGTCCCGTCGCTCGTCTGGCCCAGCAGTGTGTGCTCCGGGGGGAGGAAGTCGATGAAGACGGCCTCCGGGTTCGCCTGGGCCTGGGCCTCGGTGACGGGCGTGAGCAGCGTGTCCGGCGAGTACCAGCGGTTCCAGTGGCTGAAGGGGTCGCCTTCGTACGGGTACGTGCCCTGGCGCCAATGGGCCGGCCAGTGCCACACCGAGCCGATGCCCGGCATCAGGTACGCCGCGCCGAAGCCCTCGAACCCGTAGTTCTTCTTCGCGTAGCGCTTGAAGTGGATGGCCGCCGGATCCAACCGCCGGTGGCAGTGCTGACACGGGCCCTCCGTCCCCGGGTCCCTCCGGTACTCGTTGAACGTCTGTCCCTGAGGTGGAGAGAGCACCTCGCACGCCAGGGTCTCCAGCGCGCGAGCCCCCCGCACGCGCTCGCGGGGATAGGCGTTGAGGAAGCCGAGGCTGGTGAGCATCCCCGCGGCGGGGATGCCCTTCATCGCTGCGGTCTGCGTGCGTGGGTCGTAGCGGTAGTCGCGCTCGGCCAGCAGGAAAGGAAGGCGGTCGGGCACGGAGTACTCGCGCCAGGCGAGCGGGTCGCCCGCGGAGTGCTCCGGGTCCACCGGCGCGCTGGAGAAGCGCGAGGGCCGCCACCAGGAGTCGTCGTCAAGGAGGGACGTCGCCCCGCCGAAGAGGCCCTGCATGACGTAGGCGGCCTGCAGGCGCGTGGGCCCCACGGAGTAGGCGCCGAGGATGAGGTCAGTCATCGGGCGGTCGTGCCAGCCGATGTGCGCGAACAGCCGCGCGGGCTCCTCGGCGACCAGTCGCCGCTGTCCCTGCGGGTTGTAGGGCACGTAGTTCTCCCAGCCCGCGTAGGACCCGACGTCCGCGTGGCAGCGCACGGCGTTGGGCCCACAGCCGCAGGTGCCGTCCGGCCCCGCGGTGAGGCAGGTGATGGTGACCGGGTTGCCGTTCACGGAACCCTGCCCCGTGGCGGACACGCTCGCGGCGAACCCCACCAGGACCGTCGTCGCGCCCGGCGCCCACCAGGACTCGATGGAGCGCTCGTCGGCGGGCGTCCCGTCCGGCCTCTGGCCCTGACAGGCCTTGTCGTCACCCCGGAAGTACCGCCAGGCCCCCGCCTTCGGGGTGTCGGCCGGGCACTGGACGACGGCGCGCTGCTGCTGCAGCCCGTACTCCGGCGCGTCGGCCGTCGGCGCGGCGGGCGGGATGTTGAACCAGTCGCGCGCCGTCTCGAACAGCGTCCGATAGAAGGTGGGGTCCTGGAGTGTGTGGTCCACGAAGGTCGCCACGAAGGCCCGCTGCGCGGCCTCGTCTCCCGCGGCCTCCAGTTGGGCGTACTCCGTCTCCGTCGGCACCTCGCCCTTCAGCGCCAGCGAGGCGCGCCGCAGCAGGCGCGTGGGCGCGAGCACGTCCGCGGGCGCTCCCGCGTCAGGGCTGGCCTCGGGAGGCTGCTCGATACAACCACCATCGGCTCGGGAATTGGGATGCGAGACGTCGCCGGAGCAGCCCAACCAGACGAGGAACGGCAATACCCACAGCAGGGAGCGCGCGCCACGCGCGGCGCCCTGACATGGGGGAGAACGCCTCCACCCTTCGGCGGAAGCCAACTGGAGACACGGGAGCATGCGCGGCCCTAGGCAAGCCACGTGCCATGCATCGACAATTCGAGCGCTCCAGCGGGGCGCGTGTCTCACCACGGTTCACGCGCCCGGTTTCAGGGGAACCCTCCCCACACATTGGGGCCCAGGCACCTCACACGGCTTCGCCGGACTCACCCGCAGCTGGCGAAGAACCTGTGACTGTCCACGGACCGCCGACGGTGGCGGGCTGGGCGGTGGCCGACGACTCCGCCTTCAACCCGACCCGGGGTTGGGGCTGGCAGGACGCGGTCGGTCTCCAGAGTCGAGGCGACCGCAAGGGCACCCAGGATCCTCGCCTCGCCAGCTTCGTGCTGACTATGGAATGGGCGTGAAGCTCATATCGAATAGCGCGATCGTGACAGGGGTTGCACAGGGTATCGGTGAGCGTCAAGGTAGATGTCGCGTGAGAGGGTTCATCCAATGCGCTTCATCTCCTGCACGTCCGGGGTGAGGTTCGGAGCGCGCCCGTGAATGGCGACCTGATGTCAAGCTTCTGGGCCGATGAGCAGCAGCCTTTTGATGCCTCCTGCCCGCCCTCGGAGGGTAGGCAAAAAGCCACCCTGGATGGCTTGGAACATCGCCTAACGTTGTCTTCGCAGTCCCCCTGCACCAGGAGACGTCCATGAAGTTCTTCTCGAAGTCCGTACTTGCCAGCTTCGCCGCTCTCACCCTTACGCCGCTGTCCGCGCTGGCCCTGCCGCCCGACTGTGATGTGAAGTGCACCGGGACTGCCAGGTGCTCCTCCATTTGTGCGAAGCCCTGGTCCTTCGAGGTCCTCACCTGCGGTGAGTGGCTGGAGGACTACGGGGACATCTACGGGGGCAGCTGCAACCCGAACTTCAGCCCCACGCTCGAAGAAGAGGCCGCATCCATGGCGCCCGACCGGGACTCCGCGGATGACTCGGCGTGGGACTGCCGCGAGACCGCGCAGTCGGCCTCTTCGTCCGAAGAGGGCTGACCCCCGGACGGCCCGCCCCTCCTCACGGGAAGAGGCGGGCCGTCCCCCGACTCGGCGGTGTGCAGGCGCCCGGCTGAAGCTCCGCGAGTTGTGTGCGTGGCCGCTGGCGCCACGGGCGCTCCTGAGCAGGTCCGTGGAGCGCGATGCTTCCGCTCAGCGGTTGAATGGCCGCTGCCAGCGCTCTTCGACGGTCCTCGAGAGGAGCTCCGCGAGCGCGAGCGAGCCGATCGCCTCGAGCGGGTTCGCCGCGGCCTCGAGCAGGTCGAGGACGGACTGGCCGGCGCGCGCCAGGTCGTTCAGGTCCTCGAGAGCGGCATTCACACGCAGCCCGGCGCCAACCCGCTCGGGATGCGCGACAGCATGCTCGCGGATCGCCTCGAAGTCGGCCGGCGAGAGCGCCCCCGACGCGCGTTGGAGCGCGTCGAGGAGCGCTGGGATGCCCCAGACGACAATCTCGGCGCGCGTGAGGTGCGTCGACACGACGATCTTGCGCACGAACAGGAATGACGAGTCGCGGGCCTCGACGAGCGACGGCAGAAAGAGGCTCATGCGCCCGAGGAGGCGGTTCACGCCGTGCGTCTTGAAGAGCAGCCGGTAGTTCGTCAGGTGCAGCATCCCGCCGAGTGCCTCTTTCTGCTTCATGCCCACGACCCCCATGAGCCGGTCGAACGCGAAGCGGCCGAGCCCGTGCTCCGAGGGTTTGATGACAAGGTTTGCGCCCTTGCTGAGGAGCAGCGCCTCGCCGGGCAGGAGGTCGTCGGGTGAGAGGGCCGGGTTCATGACCGCGCATCATGCTTCGAGCAGACAGACAGCGGAAGCGCGGGCCAGCGCATTGGCCGCATGGTTTTCTGACCAGCCCCTCCACTGACACGGTCTGGGA
The DNA here is from genome assembly GCF_024198215.1 of Myxococcus qinghaiensis. Lineage (GTDB taxonomy): Bacteria > Myxococcota > Myxococcia > Myxococcales > Myxococcaceae > Myxococcus > Myxococcus qinghaiensis. Next base: position 338,734 of record NZ_JAKCFA010000003.1, on the reverse strand, counting down.
TTGAGGCGACGAGGCGAGTCCGTGCCCCAGGCCTGCTTCGAGGGCGCATAGCGCGGCCTTCTCGTGGGACGCACGCCGCGATCGGCAGATAAGGAGGCGAGACGCAACGTGGGCAAGTGCCGGGTTGTGGACCCCTCCGGTCCAGTCGGGCTGGTTGGCGCCAGTGGGTTGCTGCGCTGCATTGTCCCATGGGGTGGGGCAGCATCAGGCATGTGCCTGCTGGATTTAAAGGGCTGCTGCGCCGGCTCCGCGTGCGGCTCATGGGCTCCCCGTCTACCCGTCAGCGTCCCTCACCTCCCGCTCTGCTCCCGCCTTCTCCCTCCAATCGCGCTCCTGTCCTTCCTATGCGCACATCATCCTCTTCGGCACGAAGCCGTGACGCGCGCCTCGGCGCGCCAATGCTTGTCATGAATGACCCCGGGTCCTTCGCGAACTCGGGGCGCGGGGCGTCTGTGTCTGGGATTGTCGCCCCGGCGGTGTCCCGAATAGCCTGTCAGTCCTCCTGGGGGCCGTGGGCCCATTCCGGGCTCCAGCCCGCCTCGGGGGGACGAGGGACTCGATGAAGCGCGGTGGAATCAGCTGGGGCTGGGCGGCGCTGGCATGCCTGCTGGGCGCCTGTGACGTCGAACAGCGGGTGGACGATGCGCCGCGGGAGGAGGTCTCCCGAGCGGGCCTGGACCCGCTGGAGCCGAACTACGCGGACGCGGTGGTCAGCGGAAGCACGTCGCCGTCGGTGCTGAACCCGGGCGCGGCGCTGGGCGCGCCGGACGGCGTCGCCGCGACGCTGCCGATGGACACCACGGCGAGCCTGATGCTGGACCTGGGCGAGGGGCAGGAGGCGACGGGGCTGCTGACCGTCTACTACCGGGGCCCGCGTGAGGTGGCGTCGCAGTCGACGGTGCTGTTCCTGGCGGTGGACGGCAGCCACCTGTACGGGAGCACGCTGTACGTGGTGCCTCGGGGAGAGGGCACCTTCACGTGGACCGTCTGGAACGGGCAGACCATCCCCTATCGCTATGTCGTCCTGCGGGGGCCGGCCGAGGCGCCGCTCCTGGTGGACGCGGTGCAGGGCCTGCGCGCCGTCGTCTGTGGCGACGGCGTCATCTACGGCGCCGAGGAGCGCTGTGACGACGGCAACCAGCTCTCCGGGGATGGCTGTAGCAGCATCTGCCGGGTGGAGCCCGGGTATGCCTGCTCGGGGCAGCCGAGCGTCTGCGCGGACGTGGACGAGTGCGCCAATGGCACGGACACCTGCGCGCCGGAGGAGGTCTGCGTCAACACCCAGGGAGGATTCCAGTGCCAGCCGCCCGCGTGCCTCCCGCCGAACATCGTCTGTGGCTCGGCCTGCGTGGACCCGCGCACCTCGAACGACCACTGCGGTGGCTGCGGCAATGTCTGTGGAGCGGGCTCGGCCTGTGAGGCGGGCGTGTGCGTGGACACCGCGCCGCTGCAAATCACCGCGACCTGGAGCCGGCCGGGAGACGCGGACCTCGCCGTGCTGACGCCCGGGGGACGGGTCATCGACTACTCGAATCGAGGGCCCGACGCGAACACCGAGTACGGCCAGTTCGACGTGGATGTCCAGGCCGGCACCGGCCCGGAGACCATCTTCTGGGCGGCGGGCCGGATTCCGCCGGTGGGCACCTACAGCATCTGCCTGGCCGCCATCGGCTTCGACCCTCCGCCCAGCCCCAGCAATCCGGTGGGCTACACCATCCGCGTGCGGCGCCCCAACCGGCCGGACTACGTCGTCACCGGCTCGCGCACCCAGGTCCCTTCGAGCTGGGGCTGCTATTTCGGGAGCCCCACCTACGCCACGTCGTTCGGGACCCCCTGAGGCTCGTCCCCAGGCTCCTGGAACCGCGTGGAGGCGTCGGGAAGTGTTTCCTCCCTGGACGCGCAAGCGTCCAGGAGTGACGCGTGAGGCGGGTCTGCCCGGAGGACGCGCGTCGGGCCTCGTGCGGGCACGACGCTGGTCTGGTGCTTGCAATTACTCGGGAAAAAACAGGAGAACCAGCATGCCCCTGCTTCCGAACCTCCTCACCAAGGCCCAGGTCATCGCGCTGACGCGCGCGATTCGCAATCGAATGGATGGCTCGATCGCTCGCGCCGACTTGTTCGGGACCATCGAGGACTTCTGGGCGGACTACCTGGAGATTCGGGGCGAGCGTTACCGCCGGCGGCAGGAGTTGCTCTGCCTCGTCGAGCACAGCGTCTATGAGTTCCTCACGGCGAACCCCCAGTTGGCGCGCTCCGGGGATGTCGGGCACGCGGTGTTCATCAACCTGCTCATGTTCCTGCAAGTCATCCAGACGGAGCACACGGCGGTCATCCAGGAGGTGATGCCGGAGCCTCAGGTCTACGCCATGGATGCCGACGACATGGTGACCGGCTTGGCCTGGCGGGCGCTCAAGGGGGGCAACGGGTCCATCGAGGTCCTCGACACCGACCATGTCGTCGCCCAGCCGATTCGTCAGGCGCCCCAGCGTATCGAGGGCTTCCGCGTGACGGTCCTGGCGGCCTTCGCGCGCATGGTGTCCACCGCGGGGGGCCGCAGCCTCGTCACCCAGCTCCTGGCGCAGGGCAAGAAGGTGAAGATCATTCCCAGGACCCGGTCCACCGTCCTGTCGGCGCAGGCCCTCCGTCAGGGGCTGCTCGAGCTCAACCGAAGGTATGGCATGCCCATCCCGGAGAACGCGTCCAGCGGAGACCTCGGCCCCGCCGTGACGGGGGTCTTCTCGGAGGCGGGGACGATTCAGGGCATGGCCCAGGCCATGGGCAGCGCGAAGGCCAACATCGACATCGTCACCGGAACCGAGCTCCCGAGGCTCCCGGACTCCGGCAGCGGCTCCATCATCGCCATCGACCCGAGAATCTCGGACGCGTCATTCGTCGCGTTCGACGGCCTGAAGAATCCCCTGGCCACGCCGCTGTTCCTGACCATCGCCCACGAGCTCATCCACGCCCTGCACAACGCCCATGGAACGTCCCGCGGCCAGTTCCCCCTGTGCGACTACAGCAACCGGGAAGAGTACGAGACCATCCGCGGGACGGGCCTCTCGGAGAACACCCTGCGCGCCGAGCACCGCCTGGGCGTCCGCTTCGGACACTCGGGCGAATTCGCCCAGGACCTTCTGCGCTACCTGCGGCTGCACCCGCAGGAGGTCATCGATGAGCGGCGCGCGCTGAAGTACGCCTGAGGTGACTCACGCGTCTGGAGCACCTCGTCCGTTCCGCTGCCGCCCCGCGTGAGGAAGTCCGCCATGGACACGCGGAGGCGCTTGTTGGCTTGCGTGAGGCCCTTTCCGGGATGAGCAAAGGCTCAGGCACAAGCGCCCAGGAAGCGGTCTCCGATGACCGAACGGCAGTGGTCACGTGGCGGGCACGCGGGAGGCCGATGGGCGGGATGGTCAGCGCGTGCCTGTTGAGGGCTGGTGTAGCCGGCAATGGATGGGCTCAGGGCGTCGCTTTTTCGAGAGAAGGAGAGCGCCTGAATCCCAGGTTGACCTGATGGTGGGATGCGCCGAACCTTGGGCCATGAATGCAGGAACCATCGGTCTTTGGGTTGGCCTCCTGGGGACCGTGGTTGCGGTCATTTCAGTGCTGTTCATGCATGTGCGCGATGCCGAGAAGCGGGACGACCTGGAGGCACTGCTCGCCCAGGGGCAGAGGCTGTCCGGTGTGTTGGCGCAGGTCGATGCCATTCCCACGCTCGACGGCCACCCTCGCCGCGTGTCCGCCGGGCGTCAGGCCGTGTTCGTGTTCGAACCGCCCAAGGGCCCTGTAAGGGTCGAGACGGGCGTGTTCGTTCCTCTGATCGCAATGCATCTATTCCAGGCGGGCGCGCGCTGCGAGGCCATTGTCGATACCAAGGACCCCTCGCGCCTGTGTGTCGTCTCGCTCCATGACCACTTCGGCAACGCGGAGACGGTCAAGATGCCTTCGTATCGTTTCGGCCAGGGTGCTCGGTCTGTGCCGACCCCCACGCCACACCGTGTGCGAAGGACATCCGGCGTGCTTCAATCCGCGTCCCCATGAGCGTGCCCGCCACCTCTCCCGCCCCCCTCCGCGTCGCCCTGTTGGGCTACGGCTTCGCGGGCAAGTCCTTCCACGCTCCGCTGCTGCGCACCGTGGAGGGACTGACGTTGAGCATGGTCTCATCCAGTCGGCCCGACGACGTCCATGCGGACCTGCCGGAGGTGACAGTGATTCCGTCCGCGCTCGACGCGGCCACGCACCCGGACGTGGACCTCGTCGTGGTGGCGACGCCGAACGAGACGCACGTCCCGCTCGCACAAGCCGCGCTCCGCGCCGGCAAGCACGTCGTCGTCGACAAGCCTTTCACCATCACCCTGGCCGAAGCGCGCGCACTGTCCTCGCTTGCCCGCGAGCAGGGCAGGGTGCTCTCGGTGTTCCACAACCGCCGCTGGGACAGTGACTTCCTCGCGCTGAAGGCCCTGCTCGTGGACGGCACCCTGGGCCGCGTCACCCACGTCGAGTCTCGGTTCGACCGCTTCCGTCCGGAGGTCCGCCAGCGCTGGCGCGAGCAGCCTGTCCCCGGGGCGGGCATCTGGTTCGACCTGGGTCCCCACCTCGTCGACCAGGTCCTTCAGCTGTTCGGCCTGCCCGACACCGTGGTGGGGATGCTCGCGGCTCACCGGGACGGCGCCGCCGTGGACGACTGGTGCCAGGTGACCCTCGTGTACCCCCAGCGTCATGTCCTCCTCCAGGCCTCGATGCTCATCGCCGGAGGAATGCCGCGCTTCGCGGTCCACGGCACCCGGGGCTCCTGGTTGAAGCACGGGATGGACTCGCAGGCGGACCGGCTCATCGCGGGCGAGCTTCCAGGTGCGGCGGACTGGGGCGAGGACGCCTCGCCTGGGCGGTTCCTGGTCGGAAGCTCCGGCGAAGCACGCACGACGGCGGCGCCCAGGGGCGACTATCGCTGCTACTACGCGGCAGTCCGCGATGCGGTGCGTGGCACGGGCCACAACCCCGTGACGCCGTTGCAAGCCGTGGCCGTGGCCGCCGTGCTGGAGGCCGCGCTCCAGTCATCACGAGAAGGCCGCGCATGCACGCTCGACCTCACCTCGGAGGAACGAAGCGCCTTCTCCGATGCTTGTGATTTGACGGGCAGTTGATGGGGCCTCGGCGCGGACCTGTTAGGTGAATTGCTCCTGCAATTCCGTGGGAGATGCACCGAAGGGGTCGTGAATGAGGGACGCGCTCGTGGTGGCTTCGACCGTGGTGGTCTCGATGGTCGCCTGTGGTGGAACACCTGGAGATGAGTCCCGAGAGGTCGCCGCACAGGGCTCCTGGACGGAAGTGGAGCGAGGCGTCTGGGAGCGGCCGAGGGTCGGCGGTGGCCGTGAGCGCGTCGGCTTTGGCGTCGAGGGACTCGAGTACGTGCTGCGGAAGACTCGCGCCGAGCGGGAGTCGCTGCTCAAGCACGCACCGCGCGCCTCGGCGGCTCGGCTCGACTCCAACGCTCGGAGCCTCCAGGACCTGGAGGCCCAGCTCCGCGAGGCCTCGGCTCCTGGGGGCTCTCTGCCTCTTCCGGTGTTGCCGCCCAAGGTCTCCAGCCCACCGGGTGGGGTCGCGAGCTTCGGCCTCGATTTCTGCGGGGGCGTCTTCGAGCCCGACGTCGTCTTCAACAACGCGCCTCATATGCTGGTCGGGGAGGTCACCGCGAAGGGCCGCTGGACGGAGCCCGCGCCCTATCCGCTCTACATCAAGACGCTGAACACCTATGTGTACGCGGAGGCCTTGGACATGGGGCCGGGCTCCTATGACGAGCGATACGGCCAGGCAGGCCCGTTCTCCGGCTCGTGCTGTGCGTACAATGAGACCTTCGGCGGCATTGCTCCGACCCAGATGGCGTACCTGCTGGGACGGGTCACCATCACCAGTACGAATGGTTGCTCGGACCAGCGGTTCTACGAGGCCTCGAGTTACTGAGCGGACGCACCGGGCGCGTAAGCGTCCACTGAACGGGGAGGGGTGTTGCCTGTTCGCCCCGACCCGTCCACCTCCTGCTACGGTGCGCGCCGGATTCCAACGCTCGCCCCTGCGAGCCGAGAGGCACATCTCCTTGAGCTCGAAGAAGCCCGGTCGCAATGACCCGTGTCCCTGTGGCAGTGGCAAGAAGTACAAGGTCTGCCACGCCGCCGAAGACCGCTCGCGCGCCGCGCCTCCCGCCGCTGTCTCCAGTCCGCTCGAAGAGGACTTCCGCGCCGCGATGGAGCTGCTCAAGAACCCGGACGTCGGCGACCTGTCCGCCGCGCTGGACCGGGTGGCCCGCCTGCTCGCGGAGTGGGGCCCCGTGCCCGGCCTGCGCTTCGACGCCGAGTCCTTCGACAAGCACGTGGGCGAGGCCCTGGCGCGCATCTCCGAGGACGAAGTCCTGGACGCGTCCAGCGCGCGCCGCGAGCTGTTGGTGAGCACGGTGAAGGCCCTCGCCACCAAGTCGTTCCTGGAGAAGCTGACGGCCACGCTGCATGGCCGTGCCGGAGAGCCGGGACGCTCCTCGGAGGAGCGGCGGGCCCTTCGCGCGGCCAGCCTGCTCGCCGCCGCGTCGAAGCGGGCGGGCAGGACGCGCATGGAGGACAACCCCATCCTCGACCTCGTGTTCGACGTCCAGTTCCGCGAGTGGAGCACCCACCACAAGGAGTGGATGGCGAAGTACGAGGCGCTGGCGAGCGGGATGGATGAGGCCTCGCTGTCGGAAGAGGCGCGCAAGGCGCTCCAGCAGGCCCGTGAGGGCGACGTGGATGCGCTGGTGGACTACGTGAAGGAAGACCCGGGGCTCGCCGAGCGCATCGCTCGCGAAGCCAAGGAGCGCGCCACCCGCGTCGAGCTGAAGATGCGCGAGCCGTCCACGCCGCCCGTGTTCGCTCCCGAGGAGGAGCTGTGGCTCACCTGCGTCCTCTGGGAGCCGATGCAGGCCCTCAAGGGACTGCCCCAGGATGCCGAGCCGACGGTGCGTCGCGAGGCGGTGACGGCGCTCCTGCGCGGTGTGAAGGGCGCGCTCGACGAGGAGTTCCTCACGGGGATGCTGGGGCGCATGCGCGAGAAGGCCCAGGACGCCTCGGTCGATGAGGCCCTGCGGGCCTGGTATGCGGACGCGGCCATCGCCTTCGAGGCCGAGCCCGCGCGCATGTCCCTGGCCGCGCTGCTCACCGCCAGGCAGGAGGCGGTGGGGCGCTCAGCGGAGGAGATGGTGGCGCTGGCCGACCTCAAGGCCCTCACCACCTGGACGCCGGAGAGCTTCGAGCCCTATCGAGAGCTCCTGCTCCAGATGGGGCTGCCCTCGGCGGCGGAGCGCATCCGCCGCTGCCAGGACTGGCTCCGCACCCATCCCGTGGAGCTGCGCGCCGCTCCAGCGGAGTGACATCGACGCGGCGAGGAGCCCGTTACCGGGCCTCGCCAACCCGCTTCACTGCGTCGACTTGCTGTCTCCCGGGGCCGACGACGTCTCCGCCGCCAGCACGGCGACGCGACGGGACGCCTTGAGCAGCTCGTCGGAGAGCGCCGTGCCCGCGGTCGCCTTGGCCAACGTCAGCGCGCCGACACACAGCGCGTACGTCGCCAGCGCCCGCTCCCTCGCACTGGCGCGCTCATCCGAGGGCAGGTGTCTGGCGAACGTCTCCACCGTCAGGTTCAGCTCGTGCGCCAGCGCCTCCTTCAGCTCCGCCTCCCCGCGCACCACATCGGACAGCACGGCGGGCAGCGGGCACACGGGGACCTCCGCGTCACGGTGGGCTCGCGAGAGGTAGCGTCGCACCAGGTGGCTCAGCCACTCCGCGCCTCGCAGGTCCTCCAGACCCTGCGGCCAGTCCACTCGCTGACGGCTCATGATGCGCTGGAGCGTCTCGATGAGCAGCGCCTGCTTCGAGCCGAAGTGCGCATAGAAGCCGCCCACCGTGAGGCCCGCGGCGCGCATCACCGTGTCCACGCTCGTCCCCAGGAAGCCCTTCTGGCGGAACAACCCTCCCGCCGCTTCCAGGATGCGCTCGTGCGTGGACTGCTTCTGCTCCGGGGGATGGGGCATCCGAATCTCACCTCGCTGTACACCATTATACACGTCATCGCGTCAGCCGCCGCCCCTTGTCGGGGACCGCCCGCCTGCCCGCCGCCTTCGCATTGCGACCATATTATGTGCGTAATATGGTTGCTTCACAGGGGTCGGGCGTGGAGCCACCCCGTGAATGGAGGGCTCGTCGATGGATGCCTACATCTTGGATGCGGTCCGTACTCCCCGTGCCCGGGCCAAGCCCGGCAAGGGCGCGCTCAGCGGGCTGCACCCGCAGGAGCTGCTGGCCCAGACGCTGAAGCAGCTTCCGCTGCGCACGGGCGTGGACGTCGCGGATATCGACGACGTGGTGGTGGGCGTCGTGTCGCAAATCGAGGCGCAGGGCGCGAACATCGCGCGCAACGCGGTGCTCGCCGCGGGGTGGCCCATCAGCATCCCGGGCTTCAGCCTCAATCGCTTCTGTGGCTCGGGCCTCCAGTCCCTGTCGCTGGCGGCCATGGGCGTGGCGTCCGGCGCCCAGCAGCTCGTCGTCGCGGGAGGCGTCGAGCAGATGAGCCGCTATGGCCTCAACGCGGACGGTGGTGGAACGGATGGCGGCAACGTCGACCTGCGTCGGCGCTTCTTCCAGGTGCCCCAGGGCATCTCCGCCGACCTCATCGCGACGCTGGAGGGTTTCACGCGGCAGGAACTGGATGCCTTCGGCCTGCGCTCGCAGCAGCTCGCCGTGCAGGCCCAGGCGGAGGAACGCTTCCAGCGCGGCCTGTTCCCCGTGAAGCACCCCCAGACGGGCGAGGTACTGCTCGCGGTGGATGACCATCCCCGAGCGGACACGACGGCGGAGAAGCTGGCCGCGCTCGCTCCGGCCTTCACCCAGCTGGGCGCTCGGGCCGAAGGGCCTGACGGCGAGACGCTGGATGAGCTGGCGCTGCGGGCCTATCCCCGTGCGGGCGCCGTGCGCCATCTGCACACGGCGGGCACGGCCAGTGGTATCGCGGACGGCGCGGGCGCCATCCTCGTGGCTTCGAAGGACTATGTGCGCGCGCATGGCTTGAAGCCGAGGGCGCGCGTGCGAGCCGTCTCCGCCGTGGGAAGCGACCCAGTCCTCATGCTGACAGGGCCGGCGCTCGCGGCGCGCAAGGCGCTGGACGCCGCGGGACTCAAGGCTCGCGACATCGATCTCTGGGAAATCAACGAGGCGTTCGCGGCGGTGGTGCTACAGACGGCGCGGGCGCTGGAGATTGATTTGAATCAGGTCAACGTCAACGGCGGCGCCATCGCCCTGGGCCACCCGCTGGGCGCGACGGGGAGCATTCTTGTAGGGACGGCCCTGGATGAGCTCGAGCGACGGGGGAAATCGCTGGCGCTGGTGACGCTGTGCACCAGTGGCGGGCAGGCGGTGGCGGCGATCCTCGAGCGCGGCTGAGCCGAACTGCCCAAGCAACATCATCAGCATCATCGTCAGTCTTCCCCAGGGGGACCCTGGGGCTCCGGTAGGTGGCGTCGAAGGAGTCCCAGGTCCTTCAGTGCGCGGGCGAGGCCGTGAGGGGCTCGGCCTGGGCGGACCGCGTGGACTTGGAGTCGACGGCGCGCGCGGCGGTCTCCAGGTCCGTCAGGCCCTTCTCGAGCTGCTTACCGATGAAGGACTCCATGAGGCCGAAGGCCATCATCCCCTTGCCCATGAAGGTGTTCGGACCGGACATGTTCCAGGTGACGCGCGTGCCCTTCCCGGACGGCTCGAGCACGAAGTTCGCCTGATTGACGGCGGCGAAGGGCTCGATGAACTCCAGGCGGATGTCGATGCGCTCACCCGGCTTGCTCTCCAGGATTTCCATCCGTCCCACGCCGATGTTCCTGTTCCCCTTGTACGCGTAGCGGGCGCCGACTCCCGCTGCGGGGCCCGAGTACTCGCGCTCCATGTTCGGGTCGACGTTCTCGTAGGGCGACCACTGGCGCCACAAGGAGAAGTTGTTGATGAGCGCGTAGACGGCGTCGGGTGACGCATCGAGTTGCCGCGTGCGGGTGGTGAGGAAGGTGTCAGGGCGGGTGGCGACGAAGGCAAGCACCCCGGCGATGAGCACAACGACAGCGATACCAATGAGCTTGGCCATGTGAATCACTCCTGGCTGGATGTTGGGAAAAAGAGAGGCCCCGGGGTCTCCGGTGAGCCTCCTCGCTGGGTTCGAATCCCGGCTTCAATTCGGCGACGAATGGGCTCCGGGAGGATCGACACGACCCCCGTTTTTGCCCTTCGCGGCAGCGCAACCTTTTGAAGTTCCAGGTGATTTCGCTCGCGGAGAAATGCCCGGATAATTCCAGGGCCGCGAGGGGCTTCCTGGTCGGACCGGGTCGCATACCCGGCGCATGGGTGGGGAAAGCCGGAGTGTCGAAGTCGTGATGTCTCGTTCGTCGCGTGGATGGAGCGACGGCTCGATTTCGAGCGGAACGGTGTCGGGGGCTTGGGTCGGACACCGATGAGGAGACGCGACGATGCGATTCATGCTGCTGCTGAAAGCCAGCCAGGATTCCGAGGTGGGCGCGCCCGCGGGCGAGGCGCTCATCACCGAGATGGACCGCTATAACGATGCGCTGGTGAGGGCAGGGGTCCTCCTGGACGGCGCGGGTCTGCATCCCAGTTCTCGGGGGGCGCGCATCGCCTTCTCGCAAGGCAAGCGGACGGTGACGACCGGGCCCTTCACCGCGACGAACGAGCTGATTGCCGGCTTCTGGATGATTCAGGTGAAGACGCCGGAGGAGGCGCTGGAGTGGGCGCGGCGCTGGCCGCACTCGCAGGGGAGCGCGGACTCGCAGATTGAGCTGCGACAGGTGTTCGAGCCGACGGACTTTCCCGAGCCGACGCAGGACGTCGTGGAGCGGGAGCCGCACGGGGTGCTCTCGCGGTCCTGAGTCGAAACGTGCTCCACTGAGGCGATTCGCGAAGGCCGAGGTGGGCACATGAAGGTGGTCGCACTCGTGGAGGCGCCGTCGGACATGCAGGCGGCGGCGATGGCCCTGGCGTCCGCGACGGGCATGGCGCCAGCGGAGGCGCGGATGCGCCTGGCGCCGGAGCCGCCCGCGTTGCTGGCGCGGCTGGAGCCGGCGGCGGCGGAGGCGCTGGTGACGTCGCTGCGGGGCGTGGGGTTGTCGGTGCTGGCGGTGGACGAGCGGGGACTCGGTCAGGGGCGGGTGGTGGCGCGCCGCGTGACGTTTGGCGAGGACACGGTGACCTTCACGCCGAGGGCAGGGGAGGCGCTGGAGCTGGCGTGGAGCGAAGTCGTCGCGGTCCTCCGGGCGGCGAGCTCGGTGCGCACGCAGAGCGAGCACAAGGAGCAGGCGAGCAAGCTGGACGTCGCCAAGGCCTACGGGCTGGCCATCGCCACGCACGGGCTGGTGATGCCCAAGACGGGCGCGAAGACGGTGCGGCAGGAGACGGAGGAGACGTCTCAGCTCATCTACGTCTTCGCGAAAGATGGCAGGAGCGCGGTGCTGAACGAGCACGGCATGGACTACTCGTGCCTGGGCGCCGCGATGCAGCCCTCACGCATCGCGAACATGACGATGCTCATGCGGATGTTGTGTGAGCGGGCGCCGGAGGCCTTCCACGACGAGCGCCTGCTGCGCCTGGGGCGGCGTGCGCTGCCCTTCGTGGTGGCGGACTCGACGCAGGCGACGGCGGGCGACGTGTCGGTGCGGCGGGCGAACACGCTCCAGGGGATGGAGGTGCTCGCCGAGGTGATGCGTCACGCCGTCGTCCAGGGGCTGCTGGGCTGACGGCGCGGCGCCTCACCGACTCCGGATTAGAGCAGGCTGACGATGTTCAGCGTGCTGGGCCCGCTGATTTGCGAGAGGCCCTCGGGGGTGTAGCAGGCATCCAGGTCCGTGTTGAGGAACTCGGTGGCGCGGACCACGCGCGCTCCGACGAACTTGCCCGCCGTCACCGAGCCGAAATGGACCAAGGTGGTCGAGATGGCGGAGAGCTGGACTGACACCCGGGTGGTGACCATGGTGGAGGTCTCCCCGGTGTTCCAGGTCACCGTCGCGGGTGACGTCCCCACCTCCAGCAGGCCCAGGCATGAGTAGGCAGGCCTGATGGCATTGGTGCTGTTGGAGGCGGTCGTCACGCCACCCGTCCCCGTGCAGAGTGAGTAGCTGGCGGTTCCGGTGATGCTCACGGTCTGGGGCGTACTGGTGAGCGCGGGCGAATAGCTGCTCGACACGGAGCCGACGCAGGTGACGAGGGTGAGCAGGGGCTGCTCCGTCTGCTCCAGTTCCGCCGCGGGCTCGTCCCCTGTGTCGACAGCTCCCCCGCAGCCCAGAACGAGGGCTGCGCTCATCGCGATGCTCCCAAAGACTTTCCGCGAACGTTGATACATGGCGACCTCCAGGATGTTGTCCCTGGAGGGTGCCTGTGCGTGCTCCTCGAAACCATTGCGTGGCCTGACAGGGTTCAAAGCCAGTCAGGAGCATTGGACGGAGGTGCAGCACCGTCGCCAGTGCTACTCCTGCGGGGCGGCCGCTGCGGGCCCCTCGCCGAGCAGCAACCGCCGGACGATGGGCACGGGCGGGTATCCATAAGACACCACCTCATCGTGGAAGCGCTGGAGGGAGAAGTCCTTGCCCCACTGCACCTTCGCGTCCTCGCGCAGCTCCATCAGCAGCTTCTTGCCCAGCGCGTACACGAGGTACGTGGGGTCCGACGTTCCCCGGCGGGCCTCGCGCTCCGCGTTCGTCTTCGTCATGAACGCCTCCTCCTCGAACAGCTTCACCGCCTGCTCGTACGTCATGCCGCGCGTGTGCAGGGACAGGCCCGCGACGTAGCGCGCCAGTCGCTGGAGGTAGAGCGCGAGCTGGTTGAGGCGCAGCTTGTCGGCGGAGGGACCCGAGCGCCCGCCGTAGCCCTCGTCGAGCATCATCTGCTCGGTGTACAGCCCCCAGCCCTCGGAGAACGAGCCCGAGCCCAGCAGGCGCCGCACCTTGGACTCCACCCGATTCGTCCAGAGGAACTGCACGTAGTGGCCCGGGTAGGCCTCGTGGATGGAGACGAGCGGCAGCGCATGGTGGTTGTAGAAGCTCATGTGCTGCTCGGTCTGCTCGGCGGTCCACGTCGGGTCCGGCGGCGTCACGTAGTAGTACGCCTCCGTGGCCTGCTTCTCGAACGGGCCGGGCGTGCTCATGCTCGCGAAGGACAGCGAGCGATTGAAGGACGGCGTCTCCGCCACCTGCGCGCGCACCTCGCTGGGCACGGTGATGATGCGCTCACGGATGAGGAACGCTCGAATCTCCTCCAGCGTCGCCGTGGTGCTGGACACCAGCTCCGCGGGGGTCGGGTGCTCCTTGCTCAGCTCCCGGTACACGTCCATGGGGGCCTTGCCCGGTCCCAGTCGTCCGGCCACCTCCTTGAACTGGGCCTGCGTGCGCTTCAGCTCCGCCTGCCCCCACGCGAGCAGCGAGTCGATGCTCTCCGTCACGCCCTCTTCGTAGAGCAGCTTCTTGCGATAGGTCTCCTCGCCAATCGCGTAGTTCCCCTGGGAGCGAGGCAGCAGGTCCTCCTTCAGGAACTGGATGTACGCGTCGATGGCCGCGAGGCAGCGCGCCTGCTCCTTCTGGAACGCCTCGTTCAGCGCGGCGTCCTTCACCGGCGCGAAGGCCTGGGGCAGCGTCTGGGCGTAGAGCGAGCGGGTGCCCTGGGCCTGCTGGAGGGCAATCTCCGTCCACAGCTTCGGGGGATTCTTCAGGGACGTCCGCGCGGCGGCGAACAGGTCCGGCACCTTCGTCATGCGGCTCACGGCCGAGCGCATGCGCTGCTCCAGCGGCGCGAAGTCCCGGTTGATGAGCTGGAACACCGCGACGGAGGCCTGGCTCAGGTACGTGTTGGGGTTGCGCTCCCACGAGCGGACCTCTTCGTGCTCCAGGATGCGCGAGCGGAAGTTGTTCTCGAGGATGTCGTAGTCAGCCCGGTCCAGCGGCGGCAGCGCGCTCCGGTCCACCGCCGTCGGCAGCGCGGCGAGCCGGCCCTTGAGGTACGCCAGGTGTGACGCGCGCTCCTCGGCGGTGAAGCCGCGCAGCTCGCCGTCATAGGTGTGGACGCCCGCGGAAGTGGCTGACAGCGGGAGGCGACGGAACTGCTCGTCGAAGTGAGCGTCCACGAAAGCGCGGAGCGCCACCTGGGCGGGTGTGAGCGCGGCCTGGGTGACGGTCGCGGACGGCGCTTCGCTTTGTGACGGTGGGCGCGAGGTGGTGCAGCTCGCGGATAGCAGCAGCAACGCGGCGAGAGTGCTCGAAGTGCGCGGCGCGGTCATCATTCCTCGGCGGGCGAGAGAGAGGGTGCCGGGAGCCTCGCCGATGCCACCGCGTGCGACAAGCGCACCCGACGCATGGCGAAGACGTCGAAGACGCTCAGTGGCAGTGAGGTGAGGTGTCGACCGCGCGGAAGACGAGCACCGCCGCCGCCACGAGCGGCATTGCCCGACGAAGCAGGAACTCCGCGAGCCAGGGTCGCTTGCTCCACAGCCCTGCCTGAAGTTGTGCGCCGAGCAGCGCCGGAAGTCCGCCCAGCGCGAAGGCCCCCATCACCACCGCGCCGCCACCGAACGAGCCGCTCGCGAGCGCCACGGTGAGCACGCCGTAGAGCAGGCCACATGGCAGCAAGGGCGTCACCGCACCCATTGCGCCCGCGCGACCCACCCACGAAAACTTTGCGCTCCCGCGCGAGAGGGCGCTCGCCAGTCGCGCGAGCCCGGGCAGGGGAGGCAGGCGCTTTCCCAGCTCCAGCGCGGACGCCACCAGCGCCGCCGCCATCAGCCACGGGAGATACGGACGCGTGGACACGGCGAGCGCGCGAGTCACGCCGCCACCGAGTGCGCCGAGTGCTCCGCCCACCAGCGCGTACGCCCCGAGGCGAGCACCCTGATAGGCGAAGAGTGCTCGGCGTCGCTCGGGCCCACGCATCGCAGGCAGCCCCGCGCAGGCGAGCGGCCCACACATCAGGAAGCAGTGCACGCTGCCCGTGAGCCCCACCGTGAGCGCACCGAGCGCGCCCGCGACCAGGGTCGGAGTCGGAGTCAGCGAGGCCAGCAGCAGCGGAACATCGGTGGGCATGAGCAGGTCCTTCGCAACAGGCATGCCGTTCGCAAGGTGACAGCTCGCATGCCCGACTCCGCGCAAACCCGGCCCGACGTGGCCTCCTGCCTCCACTGTGGCAGCCGCGTGCCGGAGGGCACGGCCTCGCGCGAGTTCTGCTGCGCGGGGTGCGAGGTGGTGCATGGCCTGCTGGTGTCGCAGGGGCTGACTCGCTACTACCAGCTCACGGGTGGGAAGACGGCGCCCGCGGCGGAGCCGGCACGAGGACGCGGTCTCGCGTGGCTGGAGCCGCTGGTGGCTCGCGCGGAGGCCGCGCCGGGTTCGCTGTGCTCGCTGGAGCTGGACGTCCAGGGCATCCACTGCGCCGCCTGTGTCTGGCTGATGAACGAGCTGTTCCGTCGACAGCCTGGAGGCGCGGGGCTCACCGTGGACCCCGCGCTGGGCAAGGCGCGCATGCAGTGGAGACGCGGGGCCTTCGACGTGGGCGGCTTCCTGCGGACGGTGGAGGGCTTCGGCTATCTCTTCGGCCCCAGCCGCAAGCGCCCCGCGCCCGCGAGCCTGGATTTGCCCATCCGCCTGGGTATCTGCGTGGCGCTCTCGATGAACGTGATGTTGTTCTCGGTGAGCTTCTACGTGGGGCTCACGCCCGAGGATGCGGAGGTCTTCCAGCTCTTCACGCGCCTGAGCCTGGCGCTGTCCACGCTCGTCGTCCTGGTGGGTGGGTGGCCGTTCTTCCGCTCGGCGTGGCAGGGACTTCGTCGAGGCGTGCCGCACCTGGACCTGCCCATCGCGCTGGGCATCCTCCTGGTGTTCGGCACCTCGCTGGTGCAGGCCCGGGGTGGACGCGGTGACCTCGCGTACTTCGATACCCTCAACACCTTCGTCACGCTGATGCTGGTGGGGCGCTGGCTCCAGCAGCGCGTCCTGGAGCGCAACCGCCGCTTCCTGCTGGAGGACGACGGCGCGGAGGGACTCTTCGTTCGTCGGCAGGAGGGCGAGCGGCTTGCCACCGTGCGAGTCACCCAGGTCGCCGAGGGGGATTTGCTCGTCATCGCGCCTGGGGACCTGGTGCCCGTGGAGGCGGAGTTGCTCGATGCGAGCGCGCGCGTCTCCACGGACTGGATGACGGGAGAGCCGGACGAGCGAGAGATGTCCGTGGGGGAGGCACTGCCCGCGGGCGCCTTCAATGCGGGACGCGAGGCGGTGCGCGCGAGGGCTCGACAGTCGTTTCAAGACTCGCCGCTCGTGGCGCTGCTGCGTCGCGCGCCAGACGGAGCAGGGCGGAGCGCGGGGCACACGCGCTTCTGGGAGGCCGTGTCGCGGCGGTGGGTGGTGACGGTGCTGGCCGTGTCGGCGCTGGGGCTCGTGGTGTGGTGGCCGTCGGGGCCCGACAAGGCGCTGGAGGTGGCGGTGGCCCTGCTGGTGGTGACGTGCCCGTGCGCCATCGGCATCGCCACGCCGCTGGCCTATGAGTGGGTGCAGGCTCGCTTGCGTCGCGAGGGCTTCTTCATCCGCGCGACGGACCTGCTGGACCGCCTTCCGCGCGTGCGTCAGGTGCTGTTCGACAAGACGGGGACGCTGACGCTCGGGCGGATGGAGCTGGCGGACCGGGCCTCGCTGGATGCGCTCTCCGTTGAAGAGCGCGATGTGGCCTTCAACCTGGCCGCGCGCAGCAACCATCCGGTGAGTCGCTGTCTCTCGGACGTCCTCTCGCGAACGGGCGCGCGCTTCGTTCCAGAGGCGCGGGTAACGGAGCATCCAGGCCAGGGCCTGGAGTGGATGCGGGACGGCGTGTCGTGGCGCCTGGGCCGCGCGGACTGGCGCCTGGTGCGAGCCAGCAGCTCGCCGACTTCCGTGGGGCATGGCCACGCCGCAGCGCCATTCAAGGCAGCGGACCCACTGCGAGCTGGCTATACGCCACGGCTCGAGGCGGCATCGCAAGCGAGTGCCACCCTTCCTGGCTCGGACAGCAGAACCCCGGTCCTGCCGTGCGCAGATGGCACCGACGGGCCTCGGGGCACCGTGCTCTTTCGTGACGGCGTCCCCCTGGCCGCGTTTCCATTGCGAGAGGCGCTCCGGCCGGACGCGCGGCGGGAGGTCCTCGCGCTCCAGGCAGAGGGCCATGCCGTGTGGCTCATCTCGGGGGATGCCCCCGAGCGGGTGAGGGCGCTAGCGGGCTCGCTGGGCGTGCCGCTGGAGCGCGCCCTGGGCGGACTTCGTCCGGAGGACAAGGCCTTCACCGTCTCGCGCCTTGGTGCGACGGACTCGCTGTACCTGGGCGACGGCGTCAACGACAGCCTCGCCTTCGAGCGGGCGCTCTGCGCCGGAACTCCCGCGATTGACCGACCGGTGATGCCGGGCAAGAGCGACTTCTTCCTGGTGGGGGAGGGGCTCTCCTCGCTGCGTGAGGCGCTGAAGCTGTCGCGTCACCTGCGGCACGTGGTGCGGCGGTTGGTGATGCTGGCCATCGGCTACAACGGGGTGGCTGTCGCCGTGTGCCTCGCGGGCTGGATGACGCCGCTGCGCGCCGCCGTGGCGATGCCGGCCACCAGCCTCGCCACCGTCCTGTTCACGCTCTGGAGCCTGTCCGCGCCCCGTGCTCCACGCAGCGGCCCGGCGCCCCTGGCGCGCCCCACGGAGGTGCCCGCATGAACGTCCTGGTGCTCCAGGTCTTCGTGAGCCTGATGCTCGTGGCCAGCTCGGTGCTGCTGTTCATCTACAGCATGCGTCACCGGGACCACGAGCAGGCGGACCGGCTCGCGCTCTTTCCGCTCGAGGAGGACAGCGTGGCTCGCCCCACCGCGTCTTCCGACGGGCCGTCGTCTTCGGCTTCCCAGGAGTGACTCCGTGCAACAACAGCGAATCGTCTACGACGACACCACGGTCCGCCGCTTCATCTTCGCGGCGGTGGTCTTCGGAATCGTGGGCATGGCGGTGGGGGCGCTGGTGGCCAGCCAGCTCGCGTGGTGGCAGGCCAATCTGGGCATCCCCTACCTGACGTACTCCCGGCTGCGGCCCCTGCACACCAACGCGGTCATCTTCGCGTTCGTGGGCAACATGATGTTCGCCGGCGTCTACTACTCCACGCAGCGCCTCTTGAAGGCGCGCATGGCGTCAGACCTGCTCTCCAATATCCACTTCTGGGGCTGGCAGCTCATCATCGTCGCGGCGGCCATCAGCCTGCCGTTGGGCATCACCACGTCCAAGGAGTACGCGGAGCTGGAGTGGCCCATCGACCTGGCCATCACCGTCATCTGGGTCGTCTTCGCCATCAACTTCTTCTGGACCCTGGCGAAGCGCAACGAGAAGAACCTCTACGTCGCCATCTGGTTCTACATCGCGACCATCATCACCGTGGCGGTGCTGCACATCGTCAACAGCCTGGCGCTGCCGCTGGACGGGCTCAAGAGCTACTCCGTCTTCTCCGGTGTGCAGGACGCGCTGGTGCAGTGGTGGTACGGCCACAACGCCGTCGCCTTCTTCCTGACCACGCCGATTCTCGGCATCATGTATTACTTCCTGCCCAAGGCGGCGGAGCGGCCGGTGTACTCGTACCGGCTCTCCATCATCCACTTCTGGGCCCTGGTCTTCATCTACATCTGGGCCGGTCCCCACCACCTGCTCTACACGGCGCTGCCCGACTGGGCGCAGTCGCTGGGCATGGTCTTCAGCGTCATGCTCTGGGCCCCGTCGTGGGGCGGAATGCTCAACGGCCTGCTCACGCTGAAGGGCGCGTGGCACAAGCTGCGCGATGACCCGGTCCTCAAGTTCTTCATCGCCGGCGTGACGTTCTACGGCATGGCGACATTCGAGGGGCCGCTCCTGTCCATCAAGACGGTGAGCGGGCTGGCGCACTACACGGACTGGATTGTCGGCCACGTGCACGGCGGCGCGCTGGGCTGGAACGGCTTCATGGCGGCCGGCATGTTCTACTGGCTGGTGCCCAGGCTGTACGGCACGAAGCTGCACTCCACCCGGTCGGCGGACGCGCACTTCTGGCTGGGGACGGTGGGCATCCTCCTCTACATCGTGTCCATGTGGATCAGCGGCATCAACCAGGGGTTGATGTGGCGCGCCACCCACGCGGACGGGACGCTGCTGTACCCGAACTTCGTGGAGACGCTGCTCGCCATCCGGCCCATGTACATCGTCCGCTTCGTCGGCGGCTCCATGTACCTGGTGGGCTTCTGCATGATGGCGTGGAACCTCTGGAAGACGGCGCGCGCAGGCAAGGCCGTCGACGGCGAGACCACCGTCGTCGTGGAAGAGGCCAAGGCTCCCGTGCCCACCGCGACGACGGCGCCCGCGCCGGGCTGGGTGCAGGTCGTCACCGGCCGTCCGCTCGTCTTCGCCATCGCCATCCTCACGGTGACGATGTTCCTGGGCTGGGCGAAGCCGGTGCGCGCGCTGGTGCTGATGGGTGCCATCATCGCGCTGGGCGAGCTGGCCTGGATTGTCACGCGCAAGGACCGCGAGGCGGGGCGGCCGTCCTGGTTCGCGCTCATCGAGGGACGCCCGCTGGCCTTCACCGTGCTGACGCTGGTGGCCATCCTGATTGGAGGCGTGGCGGAGCTGTTGCCCACCATCCTCATCCAGCAGGCGGTGCCCGCGCATGGCGAGGCGCAGAAGCCGTACTCCCCGCTGGAGCTCCAGGGGCGAGACCTCTACGTGCGCGAGGGCTGCTACACGTGCCACTCGCAGATGATTCGGCCCTTCGTGGCGGAGACGCAGCGCTACGGCGACGTGTCCCGCGCGGAGGAGTTCATCTACGACCATCCGTTCCAGTGGGGAAGCAAGCGCACCGGTCCGGACCTGCACCGCGTGGGGGGCCGGTATCCGAACCTCTGGCACTACACGCACATGATGGACCCCCGAGCCACGAGTCCCGGCTCGAACATGCCGTCCTATCCGTGGCTGGCGGAGAACCGCATCCGCGTGAAGGACGCGCCGAAGAAGCTGTCGCTGATGCAGAAGTTGGGCGTGCCGTACACCCACGCGGACGTGGACTCGGCCGAGGCACGGCAGAAGTCCCAGGGTGAGGCCATCGCCGCGGACCTGGCGACGCAGGGGGTCCAGGTGGCGTGGGACTCGGAGATGGTGGCCCTGGTCGCCTACCTCCAGCGCCTGGGCCGAGGTCCGCAGGACGTACCCACGCCGCCAGCAGATGTCGCGCCCACCGCGTCGGCCGCGGGAGGCCAGGAAGGAGGCCGCTGATGTACAAGCAATTCTACCAGGGGATGACGCTGGAGGAGCTTCCCCTCTTCGCGCTCGTCCTGTTCGTCGCCATCTTCCTGGGCGTCTGCGCGTGGGTGTTCGGAGCGCGCAGGAGCCAGGACTTCGACGCGCTCTCGCGGCTGCCATTGTCGGAGCGCGGGGAGGGCGGCCATGAGTGAGAAGTCGCTGGTCAAACACATCTATGACGGCATCGAGGAGCACGACAACAACCTGCCGAACTGGTGGTTGTTCATCCTGTGGACGACGCTCGTCTTCGGCGCGGGCTACTGGTTCTGGTACCACATCGCGGAGGCGGGGCCCGGCCAGCTGGGCGAGTACGCCGCGGAGTCCGCCGAGCATGCCCAGCGCATGGCCAGCAACACGCCCGCGTCGGATGACCTGCTGCTGAAGCTGGTGAAGGACCCGACGTCGCTGGAGGGCGGCAAGGCCGTGTTCCAGGCCAACTGCGCGGCCTGTCACGGCGCGCAGGGTCAGGGCCTCATCGGGCCCAACCTCACGGACGGCTTCTGGCTGCACGGTGGCGCTCCCATGGCCATCCACAAGGTGGTGGCCGAGGGTGCCGTGGCGAAGGGCATGCCCGCCTGGGAGCGGACGCTGGGCGCCGAGCGCGTCAAGGCCGTCACGGCGTACGTCCTGACGCTCAAGGGGACGAACACGGCCGGCGGAAAGGCGCCTCAGGGTGAGCCCGAGCAGCCGTAGCGCTCGGGCCACGAGGACTTCGACATGGCGATACCCCCGCGGCAGGAAGGCCCTCGCATCGACCAGCTCTCGTCCATCCACGCGGATGGCTCGCGGCGGGCGCTGCACCCGTCGGACGTGCGGGGCCGCTTCATCACCTGGCGCCGCGTGGCGTTCGGGGTGCTCATCGCCGTCTACGTGGCCCTGCCGCTGATAGAGGTGGGCGGACATCCCGCGGTGCACCTGGACGTGGCGGCGCGACGCTTCTTCCTCTTCGGCGCCACGTACAACGCGCAGGACTTCTGGCGGGTGCTCTTCCTGTGCACCGCGCTGGGGTTCGGCCTGCTGTTCGTCACCGCGTGGCTGGGCCGGGTGTGGTGCGGCTGGGCGTGTCCGCAGACGGTGTTCCTGGAGGGGCTCTATCGGCCGCTGGAGCGGCTCATCGACGGGCCTCGCGAGCGGCGGCTGCGCCAGGAGGGGACGTCGTGGACGGCGGGCCGGATGGCGCGCGCGGTGGTGAAGCATGGAGCCTACGTGGGCGTGTCGTTGCTCATCGCCCATGCGGCGCTCAGCCTCTTCGTGTCCGCCGGAGGCCTGGTGTCCATGGTGGCCCAGGGCCCCGCCGCGGCTCCGGTGGCGTTCACCTGGGCCATGGCCGTCACGGGCGCGCTGTACTTCAACTTCGCGTGGTTCCGTGAGCAGCTCTGCGTGGTGGTGTGCCCCTATGGGCGGCTCCAGTCGGCGATGCAGGATGGGGACTCGCTCATCGTCGGATACGACGCGCGACGAGGCGAGCCTCGGGGCCGGCTGCTGAAGGTCCTCCCCACGCAGCCCGCGCCGCCGAAGGGCGACTGCGTGGACTGCCTCAAGTGTGTCACCGCGTGCCCCACGGGCATCGACATCCGCAACGGCCTGCAGATGGAGTGTCTGGCCTGCGCGCAGTGCATCGACGCCTGTGACGAGGTGATGGACCGGGTGGGGCGCCCGCGTGGGCTCATCCGCTACGACTCGCTCAACGGCCTGGCGGGCGAGCCTCGCCGCACGTGGCGGCCCCGGCTGATGCTGTATGGGGCGCTGCTGCTCGCCTCCGTCGGTGGGCTCGTGTGGAGCGTGGCCAGACGCATCCCCTTCGAGGCGAACCTGCTGCGCTTCCAGGGCACGCCGTACCTCGTCGAGGCGGGGACGGTGCGCAACCAGTTCGAACTGCACCTGGTGAACAAGAACCCGGAGCCCTCCACGTTCTCCATCTCCGCGCGGGCTCCGGACTCCGCGCAGGTGGTGATACCGCAAGCAGAGGTGCGGCTCGCCTCCCTGGAGAGCTTCCGGGTGCCGTTGTTCATCCTCGTCCCGCAGGGGCGCGTGGAGCTTCCGTTCGTCTTCCTCGTCGAGGTGAGGGACTCCGCTTCCGGAGAGGTGATGCGGATGGAGGCACGTTTCCTCGGTCCGCCGTCGCCGCGTCGCTGAGGGAGCAGGCTCGCGAAAGTCCTGCGCGTGCCCCGGAGGTCCCCGCGAATCCTGCGGTGAGGTCTGGGGGCTCCGGGCGACGGGTGTGGCACGCGCCTTGGAATGAGACGTGGGGCATGGAAGCGCTGCCAGGTGTCCCCCGGCCCACGCCGGAGCTGCTGAGTCGGTACGATGTCTCCGGACCTCGCTACACGAGCTATCCCACCGCGCCGGAGTGGCGTCGGGACTTCGGGCCGGAGGCCCTGGAGGAGCGGTTGAGCCGCGCGGGGGCTCGGGACTCCGCCGAGCCGCTGTCGCTCTACGTCCACCTCCCGTTCTGTCACAGCCTCTGCTGGTACTGCGGCTGCAACGTGGTCATCAGCAAGGACTCGCGCGCGGCGGACCGGTACCTCGACCACCTGGTGATGGAGCTGGACCTGGTGACGGAGCGACTCGGCGCGCGTCGCTCGCTCTCTCAAATCCACTGGGGTGGCGGCACACCGACGTTCCTCACGGAGCCGCAGCTGGAGCGACTGTGGACCGATCTCACGCGGCGCTTCGTTCCGTTGCAGGACGCTGAAGTCGCCATCGAAGTGCACCCTTCCGTGACGACGGAGGGACAGCTCACGTTGCTGCGGCGACTGGGCTTCAACCGGCTGTCCATGGGGTTGCAGGACTTCGACCCGCGCGTGCAGGAGGTGACGAACCGGCTTCAGTCGCCCGAGCGGACGCGGGCCCTGCTGGAGCATGCGCGCGCTCTCGGCTTCACGGGCGTGAACTTCGACCTCATCTATGGGCTGCCCTACCAGACGCCTGAGACGTGGGCCCGGACGCTCGAGACGGTGCTGGAGATGCGGCCGGACCGGCTGGCCGTCTATTCCTTCGCCTTCATGCCGGAGGTGCTCAAGCACCAGCGACGGATGCCGGCCGAGGCGCTCCCCACCGCGCAGGTGAAGCTGGAGCTGTTCCGCTCGGCCTGCGCCGCGTTCGTGGGCGCGGGCTACCGGGCCATCGGCATGGACCACTTCGCGGTGCCGGAGGATGAGCTGGCGCGCGCGTTGTCCGAGCGTCGGCTGGGCCGCAACTTCCAGGGCTATACGGTGAAGGCGGCGTCGGACGTGGTGGCGCTGGGCAGCACGGGCATCAGCGACGTCGCCGGGGCCTATGCGCAGAATGTCCGGGCGCTGCCCGCCTACTACGAGCGTGTCTCACAAGGGCGACTGGCCACCGAGCGCGGCCTGCTGCTCACCGAGGATGACAGGAGGCGTCGCGCGGTCATCACCCAGCTCATGTGCAACGCCTGGGTGGACCTGGGCGAGGACGGCGTCCGCGACTTCGCGCCCGAGCTGGAGCGGCTGCGGCGCTTCGAAGAGGACGGGCTCGTGGTCCGCTCGGACACGCAGTTGGAGCTGACGGCCCTGGGCCGGCTGTTCGTGCGCAACGTGGCCATGGTGTTCGACGCCCACCTGTCGCGAGCCGAAAAGCCGCGCTTCTCCCGAACGGTGTAGCCACCCGGGCCACCGAGCAGGCAGGCCCCTCATGAGGCCGCTTCCCTGGCCTCCGCCCGAGGCAATGACCACTTCACCCGCAAGCCCTCGGGCGACGGAGGTGGTCATGGAGATGCGACAGTCGCATCCAGCTGTTCGACGGGGGCTGGGGGGGGCCTGCCTGCTCGCCTCGCTCCTGGTGGCCTCGGTGGCGAGCGCCGCGCCCAAGCCAGGTGAGGCTCTGCCGGAGCTGTCCTCGCAAGATTTGGAGGGCAAGACGCACCGGAGCCAGGAGTGGCGGGGGAAGCGCACGCTGCTGGTGGTGCTCACCGACAAGGACGGCGGCGAAGAGATGCGCCGCTGGTTCGACACGGCCGCGACCCAGGTGCCTGACTCCGTGCACCGGGCCTCCGTGCTCACCTTCAAAATCCCCTTCTTCGTCAGCGCGGACTCGGCGCGGGAGCGGGCGAAGAAGAAGGTGCCGGAGGAGTTCTGGTCCGACACCTGGCTCGACAAGAGCGGCGGTCTGGGCAAGTCACTGGGGCTGGCCTCCAGTCGCGAGCCCTATGCCATCGCGCTCGATGAGCGGGGGCAGGTGCTGGCCGTCGTGCACGGCGACGCGGACTCGCCGGAGGCCAAGGCCCTGATGAAGAAGCTGTCCGGACCGTAAGGCGTTCTGGCACCGGAAACACGAAGGGCGCCGCGGATGGATTCCCGCGACGCCCCGGTTCAACGTGCCTGCTCGTTCTTGCTCAGCGGCTGGACAGGATGTCCTGGGCGCGCTTCTTGTCGGCGGAGAACTGGAAGGCGTTGTAGAGCTGGTAGTTGTTCTCCGTGTCGAGGATGCGCGACTTCACGGCGCGCAGCACGTTGATCTTGTCGTCGTTGAAGGAGAAGCGCTCCATCAGCCGCATCACCTGGGAGACGAGCAGGTAGTTGCCCTGCAGGCCCGTGTTCAGGACACGGAGCTTGTCGTCGGTGAAGTTCTCGCGGGCGATGGCGTCATGCCAGCGCTGGAAGGAGCCATCCGCCATCGGACGAATCATCGGCTCCGGCGGCGGGGGCGGCGGACGCGGCATCACCGTGGCGAGCAGCGGGGCATCGGTGACCTGGCGCCGCACGGACTCCAGCTGCTCCTGCGCCTTGCGCACCTTGCTGCGGGTGTCCCGGTCGGCGCGGTCCTCGATGTCCTCCATCAGCCGCTCCAGGCGCTCCAGGCGCTGGGCCAGGTCCTCGCGGCTGACGACCACCAGGGTGCCGGTGCTGTTCGGCGGGACGAAGGGACCCGAGTTGTTGTGCCGCGGCGGCTCCGCCGGCTGCTGCGGCATCGGCCGGCCCGACGGAGGCGGGCGGAACTTCTCCATCGTCGCGTCGGGCGCCTGCTGCTTCTCGACCTGCGGGGAAGTCTGAGCGAAGGAGGTGGCGGAGGTCAGCAGGGCGACGGCGATTGCGAGGGCCTTCATCGGGGTGTCCTTGTTTGTGTACTCGACAGTTCTGACGGGCCGAGTCTCATGGCATTCAAAGCCCCCAGACGACAAGGGCCCCCTGTCTCATGTCTCAGGGGGAGGGGGTTCGTTTGGACAGCACGGACCCCTCGGCCGACAGCTCGTAGACGAGCGGAACGCCGGTCGCCAGCTCCAGCCCCACCACCTGCTCGCCGTTGAGCTGGTCCAGCTTCATGACGAGGGAGCGGTTCGAGTTGCCGTGGGCGACGACGAGGACGTTCTTCCCCAGCCGGAGGTCGCCGGAGATGGCGCGCTCGTAGAAGGGGAGCACGCGCCGGGCGGTCATCTCCAGCGACTCTCCGTTGGGGGGAGGCACGTCGTACGAGCGGCGCCACAGCTTCACCTGGGCCTCGCCGAAGCGCTGGGCGGCGTCCGCCTTGTTGAGGCCCTGGAGGTCGCCGTAGTTGCGCTCGTTGAGGGCGGCGTCGCGGATGATGGGCGGGCGTTGGCCCAGGGCCTCCAGGATGATGGCGAGCGTCTCCTGCGCGCGGGTGAGCGCGGAGGTGTAGGCGACGTCGAAGGTGATGCCCTGGAGCGCGCGCGCGGCGAGGCGGGCCTCCTCGCGGCCCTTCTCGGTGAGGGGCACGTCCACGAAGCCGGTGAAGCGGTTCTCATGGTTCCAGAGCGACTGACCGTGACGGACGAGGGCGAGCAGGGGCATGACCCTCCTGCTAGCGCAAGCCGGGCCTCACGGCCAAGGGGCGGCGCGCAGGAGGGCGACGGGGGTGACACCCGTCAGGCTCCGGAAGTCGGAGATGAGGTGGGCCTGGTCGTAGTAGCCGGTGGCGGCGGCGATGGCGCCCCAGTCCGGCGTGGCCGAGTGCTTGGAGGCCCGCATGGCGCGCTGGAAGCGGACGACCCGCGCGTAGACCTTGGGACCCAGGCCCACCACGTCATCGAAGGCGCGTCGGAGCTGTCGCTCGCTGACGCCCAGGCCCCGAGCCAGCTCACTGACGCGGGGCAGCTCCGGCGACTGGGAGATGGCGCGCACGGCGCGGCGGACGACGTGCGAGGAGGCGGGCTCGAACACGTCACCGCGACGCAGGCGCTCGGTGAGCGCCGTCTCCAGCACCTTCACCTTCTCGGCCACGGGCAGGCTGTCGTGCATTCGCTCCCGGAGCCTGGCTCCCTCCGCGCCCCACAGGGTGTCGAGGTTGACGACGCGGTTGGTGAGCTGCGCCATGGGCACGCCGAAGAAGGGGTAGGCGCCTCCGGCCTTGAAGCGCACGGCGATGGCCAGCGGCGGTACGTCCGTCCCGCCTTTCTGGAGCACGTGCAGGCGCGTGCCGATGACATACGCATCGCCTCGCGTGTCGGAGAGACGGACGATGAGCTCGGCCTCTCCGTCGGGGAGGCGGACGTAGGCGGGGCCCCGGTTCTCGTCCCGGGTGACGGCGCGAAAGCCCCGCACGAAGCCCGCGAGCGCGCCGTGGGATGCGACCTGGAGCGGCCTGGAAGTCACGAAGGAAGCATGCGGCACGCGAGGCACAGGTTCAATCGAGGGCACGCAAGCGGGAGGCGCCATGGCCGATTTCTCCAATCGGCGGGGAGGCCCCGTTTCTACCTTGGGACGCACACGACACCCCTGCTTCCCCCGAGGAACCTTCATGCGAGTCCATCACCTCAACTGCGGCACCCTGTGCCCCGCCGGCGGCGCGCGCTTCGTCCTGGGCGAGGGCGGCTTCTTCTCGCGGGCCCGGATGGTCTGCCACTGCCTGCTCATCGAGTCGGATGACGGCCTCGTGCTCGTCGACACGGGGCTGGGGCTCAAGGACATCGAGGACACGACGCGGCTGGGCTCGCGCTTCCTGCGTCGCAACTCGCCCCGGTTGGACCCGCGCGAGACGGCGGTCGCCCAGGTGGAGCGGCTGGGCTTCCGGCGTGAGGACGTGCGTCACATCATCCCCACGCACTTCGACCTGGACCACATCGGCGGGCTCGCGGATTTTCCCGGCGCGCAGGTGCATGTCTTCCGCGACGAGCATGCGGCGGCCATGGTGCCGACGCCGAAGAACGCGAAGTTCGGCTACCGGCCCGCGCAGTGGGCGCACCAGCCGTCGTGGAGGCACTACGCGGTGGAGGGGGAGCGGTGGTTCGGCTTCGACGCGGTCCGCGTGATTCCGGGGCTGTCCACGGAGGTGTTGCTGGTGCCGCTCGTGGGCCACACGCCCGGGCATTGTGGAGTCGCGGTGAAGACGGAGGGGAAGTGGCTGCTGCACGCGGGAGACGCCTACTTCGACCACAAGGAGCTGAACCTCCAGGCGCCTCGCAGTCCGCCGGGACTGGCGCTCTTCCAGCGGCTGCGCTCCACGGACAATGCGGCGCGCCTCGCCAACCAGGAGCGACTGCGGACGCTCGTGCGCGAGCACTCGGCTGACGTGAGCGTCTTCTCCGCGCACTGCGCCGTGGAACTGGAGCGCTACGCGGTGGCGCGGCCCGAGGCGGGGGAGCGAAGTGCTGTCGCGGCCCCGGGTTCGACGTCTGGAGGCTCGGGGAGTCGCGCTGCCTGAAGGCCCGGGTGTCAGGCCTGTCGGCGGCGACGGGCCCGAAGCCCGAAGGCTCGGGGAGTCGAGCTGCCTGAAGGCCCGGGTGTCAGGCCTGTCGGCGCCGACGGGCCCGGTACAAGTCCTCGTAGAGGCCGAGGAGGAGGTGGCCGCCCAGGAGGAGGCCCTGCTCGATGTCTCGCGCGGCCGAGGGTGACGCGTCGTACGGCGCGTCGAGCTGGCGGTAGAAGCCGTCCGCGTGCTCCTCGTCGAGCGTGGCGTGCGTGGGGTAGTGCACCACCTGGTCCGCGGTCAGCCAGCCCCGCGCGACGATGGCGCGCCCCAGCTCCAGGGAGATTCCGCTGAACAGGTCCTCGATGATGCCGAACACGGCGAGGCCGGTGTGCGGCGTCTCGAAGGCGGCGATGCCCGTCAGCGCGACGTTGAACTTGCGCACCTCCGGTCCGAAGGCTCCTTCGTGGAGCCGCTCGCCGGAGGCACCGAGCCGCTCCAACAGCACCTGGAACGTGTGCTCATGGCTGTGTGAGAGCGCGCCGCGCCCGTGCTCATCGAAGACGTTCTCCACCAGCGGCAGGCGAAGCTCGGGGCGGGGAAGGCGGCTGGCGAGCAGGGCCATGGGTCGCGAGAAGTGCGCCACCGCCGCGAAGAACTGCCGCTGCGTCTCCAGGAAGTCGCTCCGCTCGAACGAGCCGTCCTTCAGCGCGCGCAGGTACGGAGACGCCTCCAGGACGTTCCACTCGGCCTTCAGGCCGGCGATGTGCTGGCGCAGGTTCAGATTTCGGAGGAGGGAAGGTGCACCCATGCAGGCGTTCCCTTGAGGCGGGTCAGGTCGAGAGAATAGACGGTGCACACCGTGTCGGGGGAAATGCCCGCGCTCCGCAGCCAGTCGAGCTGCGCTTTCAAGCGCTCGTCGAGGGTGAAGCAGGCCAGCGCGTCCGGGTGGCCCGCGGCGAGTTCCTGCCCGCAGTCCCGCAGGTAGTGTCCCCATCCCCGCGTCCAGGCCGTGGGCGGCGCCGCGAGGTGGATGAGCGGCCAGGGACGTTGGGTCGAGCGGAGCTGGAGGTCCTTGCTCCCCGCCGTGGAGCACCAGCCAACTCCTTCGAGCTTCCGGGCAGGCGAGGGCCCGAGCAGCAGTCCGTCACCCGGAAGCTGCGTGGGCGCCCCCGCGAGGTCCAGCGCCGCGAGCCGGGCCGGGGGGACGAAGTAGAGCGCGAGCCGGCTCTCCGGCCGAGCCACGCGCAGCGGATTCCAGCCCCGAACCGTGTACATGACGTCGCCGCGCGAGCCCCGCATGGCGGCGCCGTACAGGAACCGGGTGCGGCGCAGCGCGGGGATGCGGAACAGGTGCGTGAGCCCCTGGAAGATGAGCCTGCGCGCCAGGCCCGTGCCGCGTGCGTGCGAGGCCACCTTGAGGTCGCAGATGTAGAACCCCTGGGCGGCGGTGTCGCCCCGAAGGACCTGCCGGGTGATTCCCGTCACGGAGCCGAGCAGCTCCTCACCGCGCAGGGCCAGCAGGAAGTACGCGTCCCCCAGGGAGGAGAAGAAGGGGTGGTACTCGGGGCCGTGGTCGATGAAGAAGTGGTCCGCGCCGTCGGCGATGGGGTACTGGATGCCCTGCTCGAGCTGGCGCAGCCGCTCCACGTAGGGACCGAGCGTGTCCGGCCGACACACCACATAGCGCACCCCGCTCATGGGGAGTCGGTCCGCCGGAAGCCGACCTCGATGCGCTCGTAGAACAGGCTGCGGTCCCGGGCCTGGAGCTCTTTGCCCAGCGCGTCGTCGAACACGAAGGCCGGGCTGAAGAAGCGGCGGAGGTCGCGCTGGTTGTTGAGCTGGCGAAGCAACACGGCGCAGCCGGGGCGGGCCTCGCGTGACAGCAGCGTGGCCCACTCGGAGACGAGCGTGTCGTCCGACCAGTCGAAGATGTTGGACAGCGAGACGACGTCGAAGCGTCCCAGGTCGGGCACGTCGGGGAGCGAGCCCTGCACCAGCGTGACGGGGAGCGGGGCTTCGGCGCGCAGGTACTCGGGACGGTCCTCCGGGCGGTAGGCGCCGAGCAGCACGTGCTGCAGGTAGGGATTGCGGTGGGCGTCCTCGCGTCGCAGCCCTCGCTCGAAGGTCGCCTGGAAGTAGCCGGGATAGGAGCCGGGCGTCGCGTGCTGTGTCGCCGCCGGGCCGAACATGGCGTGCAGGAACGGGTCCGCGAACGCGAGCTGGAAGGCCACCGGCCAGTAGGGCGAGGCGAACCAGCCATCGCGCAGCGTGGCCCGCTCGGCGGTGGACGTGGTGGGCTCGAAGAAGGTCGCCAGCTCGCGCGATGGGGCTACGAATTCTTCCAGGAAGTGGCGCAGGGTGCGGAACAGGCCCTCGAACTCACCGCGCTGGTTCAGCCCGAACTCCTCCATTCGCGCGGTGCCGAGGCTCGCGGCCTTCTCCCTCACGTGGGCGAGCTGCCTCGGGTTGAAGTCGAAGCCCACCAGCTCCAGGGAGGGGTTGTGCCAGGCCAGCGTCAGCAGCGTGCAGCCGCCCGACGCGACGGTGAGCAGCGCGCGTGCCCGGGTGCGCTCGATGAGTTCCTGCTCCAGCTCCGGGTCTTCACGGACGACGGCGAATTTCAGGCGGTGGGGCGTGGTGCTCAAGTCGTCGTCGGGGGCGAGGGTTGCTTCGGCGAGGGGGCGGATTGTAGGGCATGATGTCACCCACAGGAACAGCCCATGCCGACGCTCTCATCGTCCCTCACTCCCCAGCGGTTGCACGAGCTGGAGCAGGTCGACGCCCGCCATCTGCCTCGACTCGGCGTGTTCCTCGCGCTCTACGGCGTGGCGGCGTGGGGCGCCACGGTGCTCGCGCTGGAGGCCCTGGCGACTCCCCAGGTGTGGCTCGCGCGCGGGCTGCTCTATGTCGTCGCGGCGGCCTCGCTCCATGGCATCAGCCTCTTCACCCACGAGGCGGTGCACGGTGGGCTCTCCTCGCGGCCGTGGCTGAACCGGCTGGGCGGGATGGTGTGCGCGTGGCCCGTGCTGCAGAACTTCGCGGCCTACAAGGTGCTGCACCTGCGCCATCACAGGGACTTGGGCGGCGGGTTGGATCCGGACCACTACGCCAACTACACGGGGCGACGCTGGCTGGAGCTGGCGATGCACGTGGGCCGGTTGCTGCTCGGGTATCCCGCGTACATCACCCTGATTCCCATCCTGGGCTGGAAGCACGGGACGGCGCCCGAGAAGCGGTGGATTGCTTTCGAGGTGGCCATGGTCCTCGCGGGCATGGTGTTCGCGGGCGTCCTCGTGCCGTGGCCGGTGCTGCTGCATGCCTGGGTCATTCCCATGGTCATCATCAACACCCTGGTCAACATCCGGGGGATGAGCCAGCACACGTTCCTCACGGAGGGCAATCATCCGGTGCGTGGCTCGCGGACCATCCTCTCCAATCCGGTGACGCGGTTCTTCATGTGCAATGAGAACTACCACCTGGAGCACCACCTGTACCCGCGCGTGCCCTGGTACAACCTGCCGACGCTGCACCAGTCGCTGCGCCCCGAGTTGCTCGCGCAAGGCGCGCCCTTCATCCCGTCCTATTTCTTCTTCGTGCGGGGCGTGCTCAGTGGCGCCCTGATGCGAGAGGCCCGGCGAGTCCCCTCCGCGGATGTCTGAGCGCCCCTTCCTCCACGAAGCGCTGCTGGCGACCTTCGGAGTGCTGTTGTCGTGCGCGCTGCTGCTCGTGGCGGGAGCACGGTCCGCGAGCTTCCTCCAGGTGTCGGGCGCCACGGCCCTGTTCCTCTTCGTGGTGGCGGTGCTCGCGCGACTGGACGCCCATGCGCACGTCTTCAGGGTGCGGCTGCTGCTGGCCTATGTCGCGACGTTCTTCTTCTATGCGTCGGTGAAGACGACCATCCCCGCGCTGGGGCTGGAGACGCGGGACGCGTGGCTGTTCAGCCTGGACGCGCGGGTCTTCGGTGGCGGCACGCCGTCCGTCTGGTTCCAGCGGTGGAGCGCGCCCTGGGTGCATGACGCGTTCAGCGCGAGCTACCTCTCGTTCCACGTGTACCTGCACCTCGCGATGGCGTGGGCGCTGGTGGGGCCTCGGGAGCGAGCGGAGCGCTTCTTCAGCCACGTCTTCTCGGCCTACGTGCCAGGCATCGCGGGCTACTACCTGGTGCCCGCCATCGGCCCCGTAGCGGCGTATCCCGAGCTGTTCACCGTGCCCCTGGAGGGCGGTTGGCTGACGAGGCTGAACGCGGCTGTCGTCGCGAGCGGCTCGTCCACCTACGACCTCTTCCCGAGCCTGCACGTGTACATCACCCTGGTGTTGCTGAGGCATGACACGCGCGCTCATCCCTGTCGCTTCCGGGCACTGCTCCCCGTGGCGGCGGCGCTCATCCTCTCCACGTTGGTGCTGCGCTACCACTACGCGGTGGACCTGGTCGCCGGTGTCGTGTGGTTCATCGCCTTCAGTGTGGCGTATCCCCGCCTCCAGGCGCGGTGGGAGTCCTGGCGGCGCGGCCTTTCAGCGGACTCCCGGCCGGCGCTTCAGCCCCGTCCCTGAGTCGTCGCTTGCGTCGCGCTGTCACACGCCTGGCGAGGCGTTGACGAATTGTCTCGCGAAGGATGTCGGACGGCCCCGCAACCCCTTGGAATGTCGTGCGCGGTGGCTTGGAACGGCACGTGAAAAGGGAGGAAGGCAACAGGAGGAAGCCGCCATGGCCCGGTGCCGTCAGTCTCGTTCCCGCTCGTCTCCCGCCACCTTCACGTTCCTGGAGCGCAGCGCCCTTGGGGTGCTTCGACACGAAGTCCTGGAGCTCATCCTCGACTTCGGAATCCGCACCCGCGCCGCGGGCGTGACGCACGTCACCGTGCTGGAGCGCGACCTGCCCATGCAGCTTCAGGGCTCGTCGCTGGCGCGGCAGGCCCGGGGTTGGATTGTCCTGGTCAGTGACGAGGAGCGGCTCCTCACCTGTTATCGGCGCGGAGATGCAAGCGGCTTCATCCGCCGCAAGCCCAAGCATCGCCTCCATGGCGGACGGCCGCACCCCAACACGAGGACCCGTCGCGCGCGTGACAGACGGTCCACGGGCGCCAGGGCCGGGTAGGGGCGCACTGCTTCACAGTGGGCCTGTTCAATGACAGGCAGCGTGGTTTCCTGCGCTGCACGCGGAGGGTGTTTTCGGAAGGTGAGGAGGTGGCAGTTCACCTCGTCTTCTGGAGCACCGCATGGCCCGCACCCCACTCTTCGACCTGTTCCGACAAACCACCCGACGGGCGCTCGCCGCCGCCTCCGTGGGCGCACCTCCGCTCGAAGCCCGACGGGAAGTTCGGATGGACCGTCGCTCCGTGTTGAAGGGCGGCGCGGCGCTGGGCGTGGGGTGGGCGGTGGGAGCGGCGCGGGCACAGGAGGCACATCCGCCGACCTCGCTGCGCGTGGGCATCGTCGGGGCGGGGCTGGCGGGACTGGCGTGTGCCTATGAGCTCCGGCGTGCCGGTGTGCGGGCCACGGTGCATGAGGCCCGGGAGCGCGTCGGCGGCCGGGTGTTCTCCATGGGCGGGGCCTTCGGTGGACCGGTCATCTTCCCCGGGCAGGTGGTGGAGCGGGGCGGGGAGTTCATCGACTCGGGACACTCGACGATGCTGGGCTGTGCGCGCGAGTTCCACCTGGAGAAGGAAGACCTCCTGCGGGTGACGGGGGAGGTGTTCTACTTCTTCGGCGGACAGCTTCGCTCCGAGGCGGACATCCTGGAGGAATACTGTCCGCTCATCGCGGCCATCGCCCAGGACTTGAGCCGGCTCTCCGAAGCGCCCACGGCGGCCGAGCACACGGAGCTGGACCGCCGGTTCGACCTGATGGACCTGGTGACGTACCTGGAGGCCCGGAACGCGGGGCCCCTGGTGAAGGCCGCCATCATCGCCACGTATGAGGCCGAGTATGGCCGGGCGGCGGACGAGCTGAGCTGTCTCAACCTGCTCTTCCTGATTCGCACCGAGCAGTGTCGACGCTTCGAGCCGTATGGCGAGAGTGATGAGCGCTATCGCCTGCTCGGTGGCAATCAGCAGGTTCCTCGTGAGCTGGCGGCGCGGCTGCCAGGGCAGGTTCGACAGGGCGAGCGGCTGGAGTCGGTCCGGAAGACACCCGCGGGCGCGCTGGCGCTCACCCTGCGGCGAGGAAGCACGTCGTACACGGCCACGTATGACGCGGTGGTGCTCGCGGTGCCGTTCACCGTCCTGCGACGGGTGGAGCTGGAGGCGTCACTCGGCTTGCCGGCGTGGAAGACGCGCGTCATCCGCGAGCTGGGGTACGGCACCAACGCGAAGATGATGGTGGGATATCGCGGGCCCGTGTGGTGGGCGAGCGGGTGCAGCGGCGCGAGCTACTCGGACCTGATGAATCATCAGGCCACGTGGGAGACGAACCCGACGCGGGCGACGGCGAGCGAGGCGGTGTTGACGGACTTCGCCAGCGGGCCTCGCGGTGCGGGCATGGACCCGAGCAACGTGGCCGGTGAGGCCGAGCGCTTCGTGGCGGCGATGAACCGGGTGGTGCCAGGGACGGCGGGCGCGGTGAAGCGGGGCGTGGACCGGCGCATCGTCGCGCACCTGGCGCACTGGCCGAGCAACCCGAATGCGCTGGGCAGCTACACGGCGTATCGGCCGGGGCAGTTCACCTCGCTCGCGGGCACGGAGGGGACGCCCGTGGGCAATCTCTACTTCGCGGGCGAGCACACCAGCTCGTTCTACGAGGCCCAGGGCTACATGGAGGGCGCGGCGGCCACGGGGAAGAGCACCGCGGCGGCCATCCTGGCGACGGCGAGGGTGACGTCACAATCCTGGTGACAGGCTTGCGCGAGGCTCACCACTCCCGGAACGTCTCTCCGTGGAGTGGACCCGCCCTCGCGCATTCCCGAAGTCAGCAGGCGGGCGCGGACTACTGAGCGCAGTAGACGGCGCGCTCGAACTTGCCCGTCACCTCGACGATGGACGTGGCGCGAACCACGTACTCGCTGGCCCCGACGCGCGTGTCGGCATTGCACCAGTCATACGTGTAGCCCAGCCCCGTCCAGGGGTAGTGCGTGTTCTGCCAGAACCCGTAGCTGGAGGCGTAGTAGGCGTTGATCCAGTTCTTGTGCTCGGTGGTCGCCGTGGCGGGGAACTGAAGACCGCACGAGCCGTCGTCGATCTCCGAGTCCGGGCAGGGCCGGAACATGTCTCCGGGCTTCACCCACAGCTCGACGATGTAGCGCGCGTCGTCGCCCGTGGTCGCCGGGGGCAATCCCAGATACTGATTGACGCGTGAGACCAGCTTCTCCGAGGACACCGTCTTGCAGAACGTCTGGAGTTGCGGAGCGGGGGTGACCCAGACCTCGCGCGAGAGCGTGTTCTGGCCCAGCGTGTAGCCTTGAAAGGTGGTCCAGATGGCCATGCGCACGGCCGTCTTGTCCTCATTCCAGACAAGGTTCGAGTTGGACGGGCTGATGGCCCACAGCTGCGTGGAGACGTCCGCGCTCGTGGGCTCCGCCGCAAGGCGGACGGCCTCCGCATAGGTCTGTGCGTCGCACGAGAGCGGTACGGGGGCAGGGTCTTCCGTGTCGTCACCGCACGCGGCGAGGGACAGGAGCGCGGAGGCCGCGACGAAGCACCGCAGGGGGCGCGAGAAAGCGCTGAACATCAGGTCATCTCCAGGGGAGGTGGGTTTACGCGGATTGTAGAGGAAGCAGGGATGCGGGCCCCCTCAAAACGACGGCCCGCGACACGCGCCCACGGCGGGATTCCCTGCGCGAACCCTTGCCTCAGGTGCCGCCCCCGAACAGGCCGAGCTGCTCGACGTCGCCCATGGGCGCGACGGGGCTGTCGTCAGCGGGCAGCTCACGACGCACGGGCGCGGCGGGGACGGGTGTCGCGACCACGGGCGGCTCGGGCTCTCGCGGCGCTGGAGGAGGCGGCGGTGGGGCGGGCGTCGCGTACACCTCGGGACGCCAGATGCCATCCCGGGCCAGCCGCACGCGCTCGCGCAGCTCAGGCAACAGCTCCGGGTCCATGGGCGCGAGACGCTGGGCCGGGGCCGCCACGAGCGGCTCGAAGACCTGCACCTCCTCCAGCCACCACGCCACGGTGCCGCGACAGGAGGCACCCGGGGGCCACCACCAGGCGTCACGCCCGAAGGCCCGCGAGTCGTTGCCCACGGTGGACACCTCCGCGAGCCGAGCCATGGCGACATACGCGCCAGAGGGCAGCACGTCGCGGGTGGGGGATTCCAGGCCGTGGGCCCGACGCAGCCACTCCACGGCCTCCTCGTCGTACTCGCGGGTGGCGTAGAGGGCGAGCCAGCAGCCGAGCACGGCCTCGGGTGGGTGGAGCGGGTGGCGTCGCTCGGGGAATCCGGGACGCGCGGGCTCCACGTCGTGGACGAAGACGCTCCACATGCCGTGGTGCGTGAGCGCCCACGTCCACGGCCGGCTCAGGGAGAGATGGAACACTCCCATCCCCTTGCGCGTGTAGCGATAGGGGCCGGCGAGTGGGATGGAACTCATGGAGTCACACCCTACACGACGGACCCGACATGGTGCGCGAAGGAGGGCTCGCGACCGGAGCCCTCCAAGGTGAAGACCTCCGCTGGCCACGGCTCCAGCGGAGGCCCCTGCTTCACCTCACGGCGTGGCCGAGGCCCGGCGCGGCGAGTCCAGCTCGCGCTGCATGGTGTCGTCGCCCACGAGCAGCCCGTCCGCGAACATGGTGCGCTCGTTGGGGCTCAGCGACTCCAGCTCCTCGGCCGTGCCCAGCTTGAGGTTGTAGACCTTGCCGTCGTACGGCACGCGCTCGGTGGAGGTGATGGTCGCCGTGCCCGTCTGCGTGCGCACCGTGTCCTTCACCTGGACCTTCTCCGCGGCAACCACCAGCCCCGAGGACAGCAGCACCGGGTGCTTCTCCGTCAGCCGCACGTCATGGCCCTGGTCGTCGCGCAGCCGGACCAGCGGCTTGGGCTCGCGGCCGAAGATGAAGTCCTGCACCGTCAGCACCCGGCCCGCCGCGTTCGCCCGGACCTTGTCGCCCACGCGCAGCGTCTCGATGGGCGCCTGCTTCCCGTCCGCCATGGTGATGCGCGTGCCTTCCGCCATGCAGCTGTTGAGGACGTTGAGGTTGAAGGGGTTGGTCGGCAGCGCCGTGCTGGTGAAGGTCGTGGTCCGCGGAATCGCCGCGCCGGTGCCGCAAATCGCCTGCGCGTAGAGCGTCATCGACAGCACCACGGGCTCGTTGACGATGCGCTCCATGGTGCAGCCCGTGCCGCCGGAGGCGGTGGTGTTCTGCGAGACGTTGACCAGGCGCTGAATCGTCGTGGTGCGCGCGCCCACGGGGAAGGCGTCAGAGAGGTCCGCCAGCGTGGTGCACGTGCCGCCCGTGTCCGTCTTGATGAGGCGCAGCCGCGTCGTCATCGGGGACTTCTGCATCGCCTGGATGACGCAGTCCGCGGTCGCCGTCGCCCCCGCGTCGAAGGTGCCCTGCGTGGGGATGTAGATGTTGGTGTTGTCGAAGGTGGTGCCCGGCTGGAAGGGGAAGTAGGCCGCCGGGTCGCCCGTCCAGGGCGCGCCCGTCTTGCGCAGCGCCAGGCCCGTGGACTGGGTCGGGAAGGGCGCCAGGGTGCCGCTGGCGTTGGACACCATCGCGTAGTCGCAGTCCGCCCCGCCGCGCAGCTGGCAGGTGGTCAGGTTGATGTCGCTCCGAGGCCCCGGGCTCGCATAGCGCGGGTGGTCCAGGGTGAAGCTCGCGGGCGCGGCCACCAACGACGTCTCCAGGCTGGAGAAGGAGACGTGCTCCTCGCCCGTCTTGTCGTTGTGGGCCACCATCATCGACTCGACGATGACCTTGCGGTTGGGCTCCATCGACGGACGCACCGTCACCGTGGTGTCGTCGAACGTCTTGCCGTCGTTGTGCTCCTCGTTCGCGCTCTTGGCCAGCACCGTCAGCTTCTTGCCGGCCAGGTCGCTCTCATACACGGTGACATCCGTGAAGACGTGGGTCGACCCGCCCGCGCACGTGGCATAGGGGCTGATGATGAGCGCGGGAGGCGCTTCCTGGGGCGGCTGCTGCTGCACGCCCTTGTTGGCCTGCGCGCCCTTGCCACCGTCCACCGTGCGCGAGTCCGTCACGTGGAGGAAGTGGTCGCAGTTCCACTCGGTGGGCTTGGGCTGCGGATCTCCGCTCACGGCCTCCGCGCGGGCGACCTCCAGCGTCCTCAGCGCGCGCGCGAAGTCCTTGGCGGGCGCCTGCTGCCCATCGCCCCGGGCCCCTGCGACGGCCTCCTGGAGCCGGTGCCTGGCGTATTCGTAGTGGTCCTGGTCCGCCAGGTTCAGGTGGACGAAGTCCTCATGGGGCGTGCGCTGGTTGAAGTGCTCGACGACGGCGTCGTGCTGCTCTTCGACCGTCTTGGGCTTGGGCTGCGGTTTGACAACCCAGGGGCACCCCGGCAGCAAAGACAGGCATGTAGCAAGAATGGCGAGACGTCGCGTACGACGACCGTGAGTAAAATTCATGACTCCCCCTCTGAAGGGACTCGACCTGAGCCCGGATAAGCACTGTCATACGCTCCGTGTTGAAAAGTCAACGTTTGACATATGGCATTGCCTGCCGGTCAGGCTCGACCCGGCCTGTGACATCGTGCTGTCTGTGTCCCATGTGAAGGATTGTGTCTCCGAGCGGAGGGGCCTGGGCGTCCGGTGTTTCGTGGCCCCGGGACACGCGTCATGCGCACATTGACTCCGTGCGCCGCATGAGGGACGGGTGCGGACATGGCGCAGCAGAAAGTCCCAGTTCCCCACGAGGTCGCCGGAGAGCGGCTGGACAAGTTCGTCTCCAAGCACGTTCCCGGCTTCTCGCTGGAGCGCGCCCGGGCACTCATCGAAGCGGGCGGGGTGCGCATCCGGGGCAAGAAGTGTCAGCCCACGCGGAAGCTGTGGGGCGGAGAGGAGCTCGAAATCGAGCGGCCGGAGCCGCGCGCCTCGCCGCGTCCCGTCGTGGAGGGGCCCGTGCTGACGGTGCTTCATGACGACGCGGCGCTGGTCATCGTGGACAAGCCGCCGGGACTCGTCGTGGAGCCGGAGGGCCGCGCGGCCTCCGTCGTCGACCTGCTCGCCGCCCAGTGCCCTCCGTTCGACGTGGAGGGCCAGGCGCTGCCGGGCGTGGTGCACCGGTTGGACCGGGAGACGAGCGGCTGTCTGGCCTTCGCTCGCACCGACACCGCCGCCGCGGCGCTCCTGCGGGCCTTCCAGGAGAAGCAGGTGGACAAGCGCTACTGGACGCTCGTCCTGGGCAACCCTCCCGAGCAGGGCCGGCTGGAGGGTCCCTACGCGCGCCATCCGAACGATTCGCGCCGCTTCACCACGAAGGTGCCGTCCGCGCGCCGGGCGGCGCTGTCGTTCCAGGTGCGCGAGCGACTGGACGGGGCGGCGCTGCTGGAGGTGGACCTGGACACGGGGCGCACGCACCAGATTCGCGTGCAGCTCTCCGAGGCGGGCTTCCCGGTGCTGGGGGATTCACTCTACGGGACGGAGGCGGCGCGCGAGCACCCCGCGGCGAAGGCCCTGGGACGCCAGGCGCTCCATGCCTTCCGCCTGGAGCTGCCGAGTCTCCTGACGGGTCAGCCCGTGCGAGTCCAGGCGGAGCTGCCCGAGGACTTCCAGCGCGCGCTGGTCCTGCTGCGCCGCTGAGCGCGGGCGCGGGGCCGGACTCCACTCGAGGCGGTGGAGTCCGGCGGATGATGACTGACTACTTCGGGTCGACGACGAGGACCATCCAGCGGTCCGTGGAGTGGTCGATGCGCACGTTGGCGGCACCGGCCTCCTGGAGCTGCTGCACGATGCTCTCCAGGAAGGACAGGTGCTCCTTGGGCGCGTCCACGAAGACGTTCTTGGAGCCGGTGCCCTTGGCCTTCGGCTTCTTCGCGGGCTGGGCGCCGTTGAGCGACTCCGTCGTCGCGGTGGCCGCGGCCTTGAGCTGCGTGGCGGCGTCCTCCACCGTGGTCTCCGGCGCGCTCTCCACTTCGACCTCGGGCTCCTCGGCGGCGGGAGTGGCGGCCACTTCCTCCTCGGCCTCCGCGCGGAGCTGGTTGAAGGTCTTCAGGTTGATGGTCGACCCGAACTTCGCCTTGAAGGACTCCAGCGCATCCTTGCTGCTGATGTCCGGTTGCTGGCGGAAGAGGGTGAGCAGGAACGAATGGCGCTCCTGGGTCTGCTCCTGGGAAGTCCTCGGCATCGTCAAAACTCCTTCAGCCCTGGGAATGAAAGGCGGCGCAACCTAACCGACGCGGTTCCGGGAGGAAAGGTGGGGGTGGGAGAGGGAGGCGGTGACTCTCCTGGTCCCTCGGCGAGCGAGACGCCCCGTGCGCCTGCCCGCTCCTGGGCGCCAGTGGGACGCATCGTGCCCACCTTGGAGCGTCATGGAGACCGCTGCCGAGACGAACGGGGCCCCCGCGTGGGTGGACATCTCCGTGCCGCTGCGCGACGGGATGGTGCACTGGCCGGACAACCCCGAGGTGCGCATCACCCGGGTGCAGGAGCTGGAGCGCGGTGACGACGCCACCGTCTCCAACCTGTCCCTGGGCGCGCACACGGGGACCCACGTCGACGCGCCCGTGCACTTCGTCCAGGGCGCCGCGGGCGTGGATGCGCTGGCCTTCGACAGCCTGCTCGGCGTGGCGCGCGTGCTGGAGATTCGCGACGCGCGCGCCATCCGCGTGGAGGAGCTGAAGGGACACGCGATTCAGCCCGGAGAGCGCATCCTCTTCAAGACGGCCAACTCCTCGCGAGGCTGGGCCTCGAAGGCGTTCCTGCCGGACTTCGTGTACCTGTCCGTGGAGGGCGCGCGCTACCTGGCGGAGCGGAAGGTGCGCACGGTGGGCATCGACTACCTCTCCATCGGCAGTCCGGAGGAGGGCGTGCCCACCCACCAGGCCCTGCTGGGGGCGGACGTCTGCATCATCGAGGGGCTCGACCTGTCCGCGGTGGAAGCGGGCACGTACGACCTCGTCTGTCTGCCGCTGCGAATCGCGGGAGGAGACGGAGCCCCGGCGCGCGCCATCCTCCGGCGGCGCTGAGGCTTGAGCCCCG
Source organism: Myxococcus qinghaiensis (assembly GCF_024198215.1). Taxonomy (GTDB): domain Bacteria; phylum Myxococcota; class Myxococcia; order Myxococcales; family Myxococcaceae; genus Myxococcus; species Myxococcus qinghaiensis. The sequence goes on along the minus strand of NZ_JAKCFA010000003.1, from coordinate 297,686 downwards.
CGCCTCTTCAGGACTCCGCCACCTTGCGCCGGTGTCGCATGTAGAAGGCCGCGCCCAGCATCAGGGGGATGAACAGCGCGCCTCCCAGCAGCATCAGGCGGCGGCGCTTGCCCAGGTTGCTCTGCTCCTGCTGGGGCGCGGACCCTCTCGAAGTCCGGCTCGGGGCAAGACTCTCCGAAGGACCACCAGGGCTCGTCGATGCGCGCGCCCGTCTTCAAGTACGTCTGCCACAGCCGCTGGCGCCGGTCCGGCTCCGTGCGCGAGGCGAACCGTGCCGCGTGGCAGAGCATCATCGCGTACGCCTGACTGCGCGGGGGCAGGAGCGAGGCGCCGCGCTGGGCGAGGTCCGCCGCCGTGGAGCGGTAGTGGAAGCGCCACGGGTGTGGTGGAGCATGGGACTCCGCGCGCTTTTGTTCCTGTGCGCCGAGGAGGGGCAGGCGGCTCATGAACTCCCGGAACGGCTCCGCCGGGGGCGAGGACTCCTCCTGGCTGTCGTAGTCGCTCAGGTCGTAGTTGCCGTCCACCCAGCCCCAGTCCGGAGCCACCTCCGTCCCCAACAACTCCAGGCCGAGTCGGCGCGCGAGCAGCGCCGCTGCGTACAGCGCCTCCGCTTGTGTCACCGTGTCCTGGGCCTGGGCGCTCTGCTGGAGCGCCTCCGTGTACTTGCGCGCGTGCCCTTCCCAGGGCGTGCCCCGGAAGTGCTCCAGCGCTTCGGTGTGGCGTCCGGTACGCAAGAGGCGCCGCGCGAGCAGCAGGCGCAGCCGCAGCGAAAGGTCCGCCCCCTCGCCGACATCTTCGTCGTACCAGAGCTGCCCTATCTCGGGCTTGCAGCGCTCGTCTCCCGAGGGCGGGTGGGCTGCGACGAAGCGCTGGAGTTCGTCCACGGACAGCACCCGCTCCGCGACGTAGGCGAGGTCAGGCCAGGAGCAGCTCGCCAGCATCCGCTCGGCGGCCTGGGGGAAGTCACCTCGCGCGAGCGCGAGCACCCCGCGCTCACCTTCCACGCGGCAGCGGGGACGGCGCGGCACCATTCCCTCGCCCATCCAGTCCTCCGAGTCAGGAGTCCCACGCGCGGCCTCGGCGAGGTGGAGCTCCGCCGAGGCGGGGTCTCCCCGACGCAGCGCCAGCTTGCTCATCACCCACGCCGCCAGCGGGGTCTGCTCCCGCTCCGCGAAGCGCTCGGCCAGGTCGAAGCGGCCCGCGCGCCACGCTCCCGCCGCAAGTCGGTCCGCCCCCGCGAGGTCCTGCATCGACGCGAGCGCCTCCAGCACGGCGGTGACTCCGCCTTCCGACACATCCTCGGCCCAGTACGCCTCTTGTCCGCGCGTCCAGACGAAGGCGGCCATGAGCCGCTGCGCCACCGGGTCCTTCAGCGCGGCCTGGAGTCGGGCGGCATCGCGAGAGACGGCCCGGGCGACCAGCAGCAACGACGTCACCGCGTCGCCACTGCCATGCGCCGCCTGCTCCGCGTACAGCCGGATGGCGCCCGCGTCGTCTCCCGCGCGCAGCAGCCCGCGTGCCTGCTCTCCGAAGCTGGCGACGGCGAGCCCCAGCGGGTCGTCGAAGCCCTCGCGCGCGAGCTGCCGCGTGAGCTCGAAGCCCTGCTTCGCGTCCTGCTCGAAGCCCACGCCCGCGTTTCGCCCCAGCATGAACGCGGCGAAGGTGGAGTAGTGGCGACGCTCGGAGGCCGGCAGCGCGAGCACCTCCAGGAATCTGGCGCGGGCGGCCACCGCGTCTCCGCTGGAGAAGGCGCGAGCCCCCGCTTCGTACAGGCTTGTCTCCCGCGCCCCTCCGCCCGTGCGCGCGTCGACGGGCTCGTCCTGGTCCTCCAGCACCCGGAACGACTCCACGGGCTTGGGGACCAGCCTCGTGGCTTCGAGGGAGAAGGCGCCATCCGGCAGCTCTCCCAGCGTGCCGGCGCGGTCGACGAGGAGTCGGTGGGGAAAGTCCGGACCGCACGCGTCGGCGTCGCGCACGGGTGTCAGCAACATGAGGACGAGCAGGGAGGCCAGCAGACTACGGAGCCACAAGTGACACCTCGGTTCCCCGCACGAAGCCGATGACACGTCGCTCGCCAGCGCGCAGGCGGGGGGGCGTGCGCGCCACGAGAGAAGTCCCATGCGGGGCGTAGCCGCCCACGCCGTCGAGGACCTCCAGATTTCCAGAAAGGGTGAGGCGCGCGGGCGCCTGGGTGTCCACGTGGCCGGTGTTCTCGAGGACGATGTCGAGCGTACCGCCCCCCGCGTCCACCAGCCGGGGCGCCAGTCGTGGTGTCAGCGGCTCGCCGCGCACCACCGTGGTCAGCGTGGACAGGCTCCACGACTCCGCGTCGCCCGCGTGTCCGAGCCGGAACCAGACGAAGCCCTTCACGCCCTTCACCGGCTGCGCCCGCAGGGATGCGAGGAGACGGGAGACCTCATGGGGCTCGGAGGTGAGGAGCGTGCCGTCCTTCAGCCGCGCGCGGTACGTGGGCAGCGCGATTCGGAAGGGATGGGGCGTGGCCTTCGCCCATGCGTCGATGAAGCCGCGAGCCTCCTCGGGAGTGAAGAGCGTGGGGGCGCGCACCGCGTGCACCTGGACCACGAGGTCGTCGGGGATGGAGGTCAGCCGCTCCAGCACGGGCGAGGTGGCCCACGTGGGCAGCGCGGTGATGGACAGCTCCAGGTCTCCGAGCCCGCTTCGCTCGCGAGCGAGCCAGTCCGCGTAGGCGGGAAGGGAGGCCGTGGCGCAGTCGTGGTCTACCTCCACGCCTCGAACCCGCACGCCGAGCGCTTTCCAGTCACGGGCGAGGGTGGCGACCTCCTGGAGCGACACGCCGTCCAGTGGCGCCGTTCCATCCACGCGAAGCACGACGACCACCTCGCGCCCCGTCTTCGCGAGGGCGGGCACATCGACGGCGACATTCACGGGGGCTCGGGTGACGCCAGAGCGCTCCCGGGCCAGGACGCGCAGGGCGCCCAGCTCCGAGGGCAGTCGGGTGAGCGCGTGGCCGAGCTCCGGGCTCCAGTCCCGCTGCCACACGTAGACCTCGTGCCCCTGGGGCGGCGCGGGGGCGCGGGTGCAGCCGAGCAGCAGGCATAGCGCCATGCTCGCGAGGCTCACGAGGACTCTTGGCCAGGACGGATGCGGGGTGCTCATGCGCAGATGCTGAAGGGGCTCGCGCGGGTTGACAGTTGCGTGAGCCCGCGCAGCGACATGGTGCCACAACGGCGCGACACGGGCTGCTCAGCCGCGTGATGCACGGATGCCAGGCTTCCCAACCTTCGACCTTCAGGAGGAGCCCACACATGAAGAGACGGCTGGGGCTGCTGGTGGCCTTGGGGGCTTCGCTCCTGGGGCAGGGATGTGGTGGGGACGATGGCGACGAACCCAAGGACCCTTGTGTCTCTCGCGTCACGGGCGCGGTGACGGGGAGCGCTCTGTGTGGGGTGCCCTCGCTCACCCATCACTTCCGACACGGCGACTTCACCTTCTCCATGTCCACTCCGGAAGGGTCGCCGGTTTTCGTGGTCCTCGGCCTGGAGGCGCATGGACTTCCGTCGGTGGGCACATACACGGGCCGCTCGGAGCAGGTCCGCTGCAGCGGTCTGGTCCGGGAGGGCTCGAAGGACTGGAGTCCCTATGACTGGGATGAAGTCACGGGGGAGGTGCTGGAGGGCAGCTGCACCCTTACCCTCACCCAGGTGGAGCTCGTCAGCGAGACGCCCCACTTCAAGACGTACCGCTTCCGGGGCAGCGTGCGCGCACCTGCTCCCCCTGGAGTCCACGGACGCCACGGGTACGGTGTACCTGGAGGCCGACTTCGTCGTGGAGTGAGGGACTTTCAGCGCGCGCGCGCCCGAGCGGGCTCGGGCGGCCCTCCGTGGACGCAGTGCAACAGCGAGGGCGGGTCGAAGCAGGTGAATTGCTGGTCGACCAGCTTGCACACGCCCCGAGGCGTGCTGGCGCAGCGCGCCTCCGTGCGGGTGGCCTTGCAGTCGAAGCCGCAGGCGATGTCTTCCGACGCATTGACACACCAGGGCCTGGGCGTCGCCTCGGCGTACTCGTGGATGACGCTCTCCGGCGGATCCCAGCAGACGAGCTTCCCGAAGTGGGTGGTGCAGACGCCGTAGGGGGTGTTGTTGCAGGCCACCTCTCCGTTGGACAGGCGGCAGTTGAAGCCGCAGGCCACCTTGCCTCGGACGGACTTGCACTCGGGACTCACCGGGGTGCGGGGCGGGTGGTGGATGACCACCCGTGGCGGGTCCCAACAATAGACGCCTCCGTTGGTGACCTCGCACGTCCCGTAGGGCGTCTGGGCGCAGTCGAGGTCGGACGCGCTCGTCTTGCATTGAAAGCCGCACACCGTGCGCCCCCGGGAGGAGATGCACTCAGGGGAGGGCGGAGGTGGCGGGGGTGGTGGCTCCTCGACGACGCGGGGCTTGTGAGGCGCGGAGGCCAACAGCAGCAGGGCGAGCATGGGGAGCATGTCGCCCCCCGACGCGGCGCCGCGCGGTTTATTCAAAGCCCCGCGCGGTGCTTGTGCTGATTTTCAGCGCGGGCGGGAGCCCTGGCGCCCCGGACCCCGGGGGCCACTGGTGCGGGGCTGGGCGGAGGGGCGCGGCTCACGCGGTGCGTCGTCCGCGTCGCGCTCCTCGGTGCGCTGACGTCGAGCGGCCTCCGCGGGGGTCTCCGGCGGCACGAGCGCCTGCGGGCCCCGGCCAATGAGGTCCGCGCGGCCGGCCTGCTTCAGCGCCTCGCGCGCCAGGGGCCAGTGCTCGGGGTTCCAGTAGAGCAGGAGCGCCTTCTGGAGCCGCTTCTCGCGCAGGCCCTGGGCCGTGTAGACGGGCTCCATCTTCAGCGGGTCGATTCCGGTGAAGTACATGGCCGTGGCCATGGCCATGGGGGTGGGGATGAAGTCCTGCACCTGACGAGGCCGCTTCCCGTTCTTCTTCAGCCACAGCGCCAGCTCCACCATGTCTTCCAGCGTGGAGCCGGGGTGGCCGCTGATGAAGTAGGGGATGTCGTACTGCTCCTTGCCGGCCTCCTCGCTGGCGCAGGCGAACATGGCCTGGAAGCGCTCGAAGCTCTCGATGCCGGGCTTCTTCATCTTCTCCAGCACGCGCGGGGACACGTGCTCGGGCGCCACGGAGAGCTGTCCACCGACATGGTGCGCCGCCAGCTCCTTCACGTACTCGGGCGAGCGCTCCGCCAGGTCGTAGCGGACGCCGCTGGCGATGAAGACATGCTTGACGCCTTCTTCCTGGCGCACGTCCTTCATCAGGCTGATGAGCGGACCGTGGTCCGTCTGGAGGTTTTCACAGACGCCCGGATGCACGCAGGACAGCTTGCGGCAGCGCTTCTCGATGTCCTCGCTCTTGCACTTGAGCTTGTACATGTTGGCGGTGGGGCCGCCGAGGTCGGTGATTGTTCCTCGGAAGTCGCCCATGCGCCGCAGCGACCGGACCTCGCGCAGCACGCTCTCGGCGGAGCGGCTCTGGATGACGCGGCCTTCGTGCTCGGTGATGGAGCAGAAGGTGCAACCGCCGAAGCAGCCGCGCATGAGGACGATGGAGTGTTTCACCGTCTCGTATGCGGGGATGCCCTCGTCCTTGTAGATGGGGTGGGGGACGCGGTTGAAGGGCAAGTCGTACAGCTCGTCCATGGCCACGGTCTTCTCACCGGTGGCGGGGTTGCCCACGCCGTCCTCCAGCGGGAGCGCGGGCGCGTTCATGAAGATGGCGCGGTTGCCGTGGCGCTGCGCGAGGGGGCGCGCGTTGCCAGGGTTGGTCTCCATCTGGAAGTCGCGGCTCATGACCGCGAAGGCCTGCTTGTCGGCGACGACGGCCTCGTAGGGCGGCAGGACGACCGTCTTGCGGTCCGCGGCGCGTTTGGCCGGGTCGGCCTCGTGGACGCGCATCTGCTCGTCGTTGATGAGGTACGCGGTGCCGCGCACGTCGCGGATGTCTTCGATTCGCTCGCCGTTCCGCATGCGGTCGGCGACCTCCATGATGGGGCGCTCGCCCATGCCGAAGACGAGCAGGTCGGCCTTGGCGTCGAAGAGGATGGAGCGGCGGACCTTCTCGCTCCAGTAGTCGAAGTGGGCGATGCGGCGGAGGCTGGCTTCGATGCCGCCGAGGATGATGGGGACGTCGGGGTAGGCCTCGCGGCAGCGCTGGGCGTAGACGATGGTGGCGCGGTCCGGGCGGCAGTTGGTGCGCCCGCCGGGGCTGTACTGGTCCTCGGAGCGGTTCTTCTTCTGCGCCGTGAGCCGGTTGAGCATGGAGTCGAGGTTGCCGGCGGCGACCCCGAAGAACATGCGCGGAGGCCCCAGGACCTTGAAGGGCTCGGCCGAGTGCCAGTCAGGCTGGGGGATGATGCCCACCTTGAAGCCTCGGCCCTCCAGGAAGCGGGCGATGAGTACCGGGCCGAAGGCCGCGTGGTCCACATACGCGTCTCCCGTCACGATGATGATGTCGCACTGCTCCCAGCCACGCGCCTGCATGTCGGCGCGGGTCATGGGCAGAAAGGGATGGGCGTAGCGAGTCGGAAGGGCCATGGCGGTGGGGCGGCTGCTTCGGGGGCATCTCTCCTAAACACCCCCCGCGCCACGAAGCAAACAGGGCGGGAGCGGGGGTGTACACCCAAGAGGGCCGAAGGTCCTACCCCCCTGCCTGGTGGGCGATGGGGGAGGCGCTGCCGCTCCAGTCGTCCCGGCGTGTCCCGCGCGGCAGCCATGTGGTTTGGCTCGAAATCCAGGGCTCTGGAGGAGGAAGGCCAAGGGGCGGTTCCCGTTGGCCTCCCATGACACGTGTGCGACGCGGAGCCCGAGGCGGGGGCCGACACGCGGGCCGTGACGCTGGGGTCCGCGTGTCGGGAACGGCTTCATGCCACCGCGGAGCGCTTCACTCGCTCGTACTGGCCCGCGAGGATATCCAGGTAGTTGCCGTTCTCGACCCAGTCGAGCAGGTGCATGACCCGCCAGGCCACGAAGGGGTGACTGGAGTCCATGGTGAGGAGTGTCGCCAGCAGGCCGTCGAACCAGCTCGACTCTTCCATCCGGGCCAGCTCGCGCGCCTGTTGGACAAAAGGCGCCAGCTTCATCTTCGTCCGGTTCACGGTGCCGGGCCTGTTGCCGCCAGCAAGCCGCATCAACACCCCAATCGAGGCAGCCAGGTCCCGACAGCCCAGGAGCCCCGCGCGGTCAGCGGTCAGCTCCGAGCACCGCGCCCACTTGTAGAGGGCCTTCTGGAGCGGAAAGCTCAGCAGCTGCCCTACGCTCCCCAGGAGCCTGCTTCCTCCCGCGAGGACCGTCGCCACGGAACGGTAGAGCACGTGGTCCGCGTGCAGGTGCCCCAGCTCATGTGCAAGCACCGACACCACCTGGGCGTCATCCAGGTGGTCCAGCAGCGCCGCATGCACCATCACCGTCGGCTCCTCCACGCCGAAGGTGGCCGCGTTCGCATAGGGTGACTCGGTCAGGAACAGCGAGGGGGTGTAGGGGATGTCGAGCCGCCGCCGAGCCAGGTCCAGCAGCCCCGCCAGCTCCGGGAACTGGTCCTTCCCGCAGCGCACGGATGTGGAGAGGTTGACGAGCCGCATGCTTCGCTCGCCCAGGTGGGTGAGCAGCCAGCGCATCAGCGCGGGAAACCCCGGGAGGGCCTTGAGGGCCTGGAGCGTCGCCCGGTCCAGGGGATGCTCATAGGCCGTGGAGCTGAGGTTCGTCAGGGTCTCATCCGGCCTGAGGAACAATGCCTTGCCGCAGGCCCCGCATTCGCAGTGCGTGAGGTCCAACACCGCCGACGCAATCCCAACGCGGTTTCGCCGGCCACAGTGGCGACATTCAATCAGCCGGACAGGCGCTTCGGTGGTGTCTGGCCAGAGTGCCGCGACCAGCTCCGCGTGCGCCGCCGCATCCTTTGGCACCTGAGGCTCAGCCGGACTTGCGGACATTGGCATCCACCACGGAGTGAGGGTTGTTGGCGCTCTCGGGCGGGGCCAGCTCGCGACGCTTCTTCAGTTCTCGGACGCAGCGGTCTCCCACTCGCTGGGTGAGGACCTTGTTCATCGAGGAGCCCACGGCGATGCCCACCAGCGGTAGCGCGCGCAGCAAGCCCTTGGAGACGGACAGGAGCGCAAGCTTCGTCATCACGCTCACCAGCAGCTTGGACGCCTCGCGCGGTGCGTACTTCCAGAAGGCGACGCCCTGCGTCTCCGCGAGGTCCATCACCGCGTTGCGGTCCTTCTTCGCATCGTAGGTACTCACGGATGCGAGCAGGAAGGCGAGCTGCCGCTCGTCCTCCCGGGTGATGTCGAATCCGTGGAGGTGGCTGAGGACCAGTGCCATCTCCACTTCGAACTTGAGCATGAAGCACATGTCCGCGAGCGTTCCTCCCAGCGCCGCCACCAGGGTGCCAGCGCCTGGAATCAGCGCGGGCAGCGCCGCCAGTCCTCCGGAGATGGCGGTGCGGTTCGAGAAGTGGCGCACCACGGCGAGAGAGGCGTCGTCGCGAATCGCATCTTCGCTCGGAAGCTTCTTGTCGCGTGCCTTCGCCAGCTCCTGCTTCGCCATCAGGACGAGGCTGTCTGTGTCCGCGAGGATGCGTTCGACGGCGGTGAGGAGCTTGCGTCCCTGCTCCGGGTCCTCGACTTCTTTCATGGTGTCCCCCCAGTGGAAATGGCGGCCCGGCGCGTGGGCGTGGGGCCGTGAGGGGGACGCTGACGGACGCTCGTCTGGACTGTCAAGCCAAGCCGCGGTGAGTGCACAGTGACTCTGTCGGCGGACGCATTGACGGGGATCCACCTGTCCCCTACCTTCGCGCGCCCGTACCCGGCTTGGGGCCGAAGAGACCCGGGCCCGCCGCCATGACGCACCGGACGCACAACGAAGTCTCAGAAGGGCGCCCCGCGTCGCAAAAGGGAGACTCCGTCCGAGAGCTTCACGTCGAGTACGACGATGCTCCCGTCCCACCCCCGTCCTCGCGCTCCAGCGCCTCCACGCGCCCGCCCGCCCAAGCGGACTCGGCGGACGACGCACCCGCGACTCCCTCCACCGTTCCAGACCCGACGGAGGACATCCCCCGGTCACCCAATCCGCTGCTGGCCCTCTCCCGCACGAAAGGCCGGAGCCCCAAGCCCTCCGCGCCCCGCGCCGAGTCCGTTGCACCCGATGAGCCGACTTCCCGCGATGTGGCCGCCCCCTCCGACGTCACCCCGTCCGAGCGCGAGGTCATGCAGGCCGCCGTGGCGACCGGCAAACGTCGCGAGGCCTGGCGCCCACCCGCCTATCTCCCCGATGACCTGAGCGACGCGCTCCTGTCCGAGCGAAGCCAGTACCGCGCGAAGCTGCTCCAGGATGTCCGCCAGGTCAGCCTCCAGGGCCCCGGGGTCATCTCCCTGGTCCCCGTACCCGCCGCCGACCCGGACTGGTCCGGTGGCTCACTGCTCGGCTTCCTCGGCGAGGAGTGCGTCTTCGGCGGCGACGTCGTCCACCTCGACTTCGAGTCCGGCCGCGTCTTCGCCGCCCCCGAACACGGTGACGACGTGGACCGCCGCGCCCTCTCCGCCGACCGTTGGTGCTACCGGCCCTATGACTTCGCGGAGGCGCTCTGCACGGCCGCCTCGGCCTACGAGGAGCGGCAGCCCGCGCTTGTCCAGGCCCTGAGTCGCGCCAGCGGCGAGGAGCCCGCGGCCGAGGCCCGCCCCCAGCACGCGGAGCTCCTGCCCGCGGACCGCCTGTGGGCCCAGCCCTGGGGCTGTATCTGGGGCCCACCCGGCACCGGCAAGACGACGGCCATCGCGGACCTCATCGCCCGCGCCCTGCGCTCCTTTCCCGGTGAGCGCATCCTCGCCGTGGCTCCCACCAACCGCGCCGCGGACGAGCTCGTTCTGCGGGTCAGCGCGCTCCTGGAACGCGAGCCCATCCCCCTGCGCCCCCTGGCCCGCAGCATCTTCCGGGGCGGCACCGGCGCCGGTGACGCGCTCGCGAAGCTGCCCACCGTCACGCTCGAGGACACCAAGGGCGGCAAGCTGCGCGCGAGCATCGAGGAGCGCGAGCGCGAGCTGTACCTCCAGCGCGTGCGAGGCGGCCCCGCGCACGAGCTCGCCAAGCTCCAGGCGGAGCTGCGCGGCCTGCGCGGGAAGATGAAGGACCCCACGCTCAAGGAAGCGGAGAAGGGCGACTGTCCGCTCATGGTCCTCACCGTGCACCGCGCCCTGCGCCTGGTGTCGGAGCTGGAAGGCAAGAGCACCTTCGCGCGACTCGTCGTCGACGAGGCCGGCATGGTGACTCGCGCTGCCACCGCGCTGATGGCGCCGCTGGCCGAGCGGGTGACGCTCGCCGGAGACCCGAAGCAGATTGGCCCCGTGTCGCGCGCGGCCGAGGGCGCTGGACGCGGCACGCAGAAGTGGCTGCGCGCCAGCGGCCTGTCCCACCTGGAGGACGCGGTGAAGGACGCCGCGCGTCCGGACGTCCTGCTGCTGCGCACGCAGCACCGCATGCACCCGGACATCGCCCGCGTCGTGAGCCACTTCTGCTACGGCGGCGCGCTGGAGGACGGCGACATCGTCAAGGCCCGTGCACAGAAGGCCCCACCCGTGCCCGCCTTCGCGGAGGCGCGCGCCGGCTGGGTGGTGCTCGACGGCCTCAGCCGCGACGCGAAGCGCCTCACCCACGGAAGAGGGGAGACGGGTTCCGGCTATCAGCGAGAGCTGTCCGCCGAGCTGGCCGTGTCGCTCGCCCGCGAGGCCGTGCGCGCGGGCCTCAGCGTCCTGTGCGTCACGCCCTACCGCGCCCAGGCTGCGCTCCTGCGAAGGTTGGGCACGTCCGCCGGGTTTCGCGGTGACGCCTTCAGCGCGTCCACCATCCACCGCCAGCAGGGCACCCAGTATGACGTCGTGCTCGTGGACACCGTGGCCGGAGGCCGGCCCTTTCCGCCGCACACGCTGGTGCCCATGCTCAACGTGGCCGCCAGTCGCGCGCGCGACTACCTGCTGGTGCTCGCCTCCCGAGACGAGGCCCGGGGCGCGACGATTCCGCAGCGTTTCCTGTCGCTGCTGCCGCGCCTGAAGGTCCTCCCCGGCACGCCGCTCCGCCTGGAGCCGCTGCCCATGCCGCAGCAACCGGCGCAGCCTCCGCCCCCACCGCCTCCGAGCGCCCCGGCCACCCTGGGTGGCGAAATCGAGGGCGCGCGCCCCACGCGGCCTCTCTTCACCCAAGAGCAGGTGTCCCTCTTCGAGCGGCGCTTCGACGACGGCCACCACCTGGTGCGCGGCGTGGCCGGCAGCGGCAAGACCTACGTCCTGGCCCACTGGGTGGCGCGCTACCTGCTGGAGCACGAGGACACGCGGGTGCTCGTGTCCTTCTTCAACCGTGCGCTCGCGCCGCTGGTGGACAAGTTGCTGGTGGAGGCCATTGTCCAGCGCGCCGGCCGTCAGCGCGCGCGCGAGCTGCGAGGCCGGGTGACGGTGAAGCACGTGGGCGCGCTGCGCCGCGTGGAGCCCGAGTCCTTCGACGGCGTCTTCGTGGACGAGGCGCAGGACATGGACGCTCGCGCGCTGGCGATGCTCCACGCCCTGGTGCGCCCGCACACGCTCGCCGACGGGCGCGAGGTGCGCTGCCTCCAGTTGTTCATGGACGACTCGCAGAACGTCTACGGCCAGGTGCCCATCGACTCCCTCAAGGAGCAGCTCCCAGAGGGGCTGTCCTTCCGGGGCCGCACCCGCGTCCTCAAGGAGACCTTCCGCGCCACCCGCGACATCCTCGACGTCGCCTTCAACGTGGTGCTGGACCCGCTGCGTCAGCACGCCACCAGCGACCCCGGCATGCGCGAGTACATGAAGGCCGGAGAGCTGGCCCGCGAGGGGCTCCTGTGGCTGCCCGAGGAGACGCTGGAGGGCCTGTACCGCGTGCAGTCCACCGAGCGCGGCGGCGTGCTGCCCCAGGTGCGCGGCTTCGCCTCCGGCGCCAGCGAGGCCCGGCAGGTGGCGAAGGAAGTGGCCCGCCTCATTCGCGACGAGGGCGTCCATCCCGGCGACATCCTCGTCGTCGCGCCTGTGATGCCGTCGCAGTACACGGACGCACTCAACCGAGCGGGGGTGCCCGCGCACGCCTACGGTGGCAAGGGAGGCCGCGACGTGACGGACTTCCGGGTGAGCGGCGTGGACCACGTGCGCGCCACCACCGTGTTCTCCTGCAAGGGCCACGAGTGCCCCATCGTCTTCTTCGCGGGCCTGGACGCGCTGGACACCGTGGAGCACTGGATGGCCGGTGCCAAGGAGCGCAACGCCCGGGAGAACGAGCGCATCCGCCGCGCCATGTTCTACGTGGGCGCCACGCGCGCGATGAAGCGCCAGTACCTCACTGGCGTCCGCGGCGCGCGCTTCCTGCGCGTGGCCACCTCCTACGTGGAGACGCTCGGTGGGCTGTCACCCACGGGGGACAACACGGGCGGCAAGCCGGCCTGAAACGACGAAGGCCCCGACACCGCCTCTTCGCGGTGCCAGGGCCTTCTGGAGCTCAAGGGCTCGAGGCTAGCGCTGGACGGGCCCTTCGACGCGGGGCACCGACGTCACGGTGGGAATACCGACATGCCGGGTGGACCAGAAGGCCAGGCCCGCAAGTCGCAGCACCTTCGCCTTGAGGCTCTCGTGGCCCGTGGGGTCGCCGCCGCCGCCTGACACGCCACCCGGGTCCCCGTCGGTCAGGTCCGCCAGGTTCAGACAGCCCTCCTTCTCGTTCTTGGGCTTGCAGTCGGTGAACACCTCGACGGTGCCGATATTCTTCAGCGGGGGGGGCGGGGCCTGCTGCATCGACGACGTGGGTGCGCCTTCCTCGGACGCGGGCGCGTCCTGCGCGCTTCGGGACGAGGCGGGCACCTGGTTTGTCTGGCTGACGATTTCGTTGCGGCTCACATCGACGGTGAAGAGGGTGGCGCGGTTGGGATTCGTCCTGTCCCGCAGGATGACGCGGACGAACGCCCCTTCGGGCGCGCTGCGCTGAATCTGCTGAGTCGAAGGAACCGTTTCGACGTGGCGGCACGCCGCGACGCTCAGCAGCAGGGGAACCAACAGGAGGCTTTTCTTCATGATGACTTGGAGCTCGGGGTCGAAAGGAGACGACTACTCGAAGAGGAGCACCTGGCGGACCCAGACGCTCCCCCGACTGCGAAGCCAGTCCTGACGTGCATCACGCAGGACGAGGGCTGCGGGGATTCCCGTGCGAATGCGCTCCAGCACCGGCTCGAAGAAGGCGGACGCTTCGGTGTCGGGAATCTCCTGGGTGGCGGCGAGCACCGCTCGCGCGCCGGCCTCCACGAATGCCACGGGCAAGCCGAACGTTTCGTGGAAGTAGGTCGTGCTGTGCGCGGCATGGCAGGCCGCGAGCAGCACCACGGGCCGCCCCTGGAGCCGCTGCCCCTGGACGTCGGCGGCCGTCAGTGCATAGCGGCCGCCCTGCTCCTCGGGAGAGAGCACCAGCAGGGAGCCGTCGGCGACATGGGGGTCGACGACGCCGTGGGCGTGAATCTGCACCTCGGTGGCCTCGCGCATCGCCTGGAGCACCTGGGACGGCGTGGCGGAGGCACCCTTCAGGGTGGAGAGCGCGCTGTCCTCGGCATCCGGGGGACTCCAGGCGCGCAGCGATGGCAGGCGCAGCTCCGCGGGCGCATTCACGTCGGCAACGACGAGCCGGCGCTGGGCATGTGGCGAGGACGCCGGGGGCGGCGGGGCCACCCGGTACGTCCAGGCGAGGTCCGGCGGCAGCAACCCGGGCTTGCCCAGGACGGGCGGGCGCGCCAGCACGTCCACGCTGGGACAGTCCCGCAGTGCGTCCACGAGCTTCGCGGGCACCAGGTCCTCGACGGCTTCCAGGCGCTGGCGGCGGTCCGCGTCGTAGTGACCGAGGAGTCGACCCGACGCATCCCGGGCCACCAGGGCCGTGCGCTCGTCATCCACCGTGACGCCCAGCGCGCAGCGCTCGGGCAGCGCCAGCGAGCGCTCCTCGGCGAAGAGAGCGAGCGCCTTCTCCAGCTCTCCGTGGTGGGCTGCGTCCAGGATGAGCGACGTGTAGCTGTAGACCCGCGCCTTTCGCGCGGTCACATCCGAGGCGAGCAGTGGCTCCGCCTCGGTGATGGCCTGACGCAGCAGGGTCTGCCCCCGGCGCCGGTCCTGCTCGACGAAGAAGCGCCCTTCGATGTGGCGCAGCATGGGGCCATCCCCCGCTGCCTCCAGCGATGAGGGCGTCGAGCGAATCGCCGCCAGTCCGCGCGTGAGGAGGTCCGCGTCGACGTCGCGTCGGGCGTGCGTATGCGCGAGGTCCGCGATGACGAAGGCCCTCGCCAGGGACGGGGGACGGCCGCACTTCGCCGCGTGGTCCAACTGCTCCCGGGCGCCCGCGAAGTCGAAGGTGCGGTAGTACGCGAGCGCGAGGTTCGCGTACGGCAGCTCATGGTCCTCGCAGCGCTCCGGCGTGCGCAGGATGGCTTCCTCCATGTACGCGCGGGCCAACGACAGGTCCCCATGGAAGATGGCCACCTGTCCCAGCTCCTGGATGAGCCGGAACTCCTTGGACCACTCCCGGCCAGCACGTGCGCGTGCGAGCGCCGCCAGTCCGTGCGTCCGCGCCTCCACGGGGCGGTGGAGCTGCCGCTCCACCAGGGACAGGTTCCGCAGGAGCTCCAGGCAGCGATAGCTGAATCGCTGCTCGGAGTCGCAGGCGCGCAGGGCCTCGGTCAATCGCGTCAGGGCCCGGGGGGCTTGTCCTCGCTGGAGGTCCGCCTTCGCCTGACGCTCCTCGGCCAGCAGGGCGAACCAGGGGTCCTTCGTGGCCAACGCGAGCGCGCGATACTCCGCCTCGTGCTGACGCGGGTCCGGCACGAAGAGCAGCGCGCCCAGCAGGATGTCCTCTTGCCGTACCTCGCGCAGCTTTGAGATCAGCGTCTCCCGCGCCGCCGGGGCCAGCTCGCCTCGCGTGAGGCGGACGTATTCCTTCGCCAGGGGAGCGCGCGCCTCGAAGTCCACCCGGGCGGCGCGGCGCAGGGCGTCCTCCAGGTGCGTGCCTCCGTCAATGCGGTCCAGCTGGAGGGCGAGCGGGCGCAGCACCTCCACGCGCTCGATGGAGGAGGCGGTGCGCACGGCATCGTAGAAGCACAGGCGGGACAGGCCCGGGTAGCGCTCCACCTCGGCGGGGGAGGGCACGGCGCCTCCGGCCACCATGTCGTCGCAGTGCTGCTTCGCGCCCTTCCAGCCCTTGCGCTGCTCTCCCTCCAGACTTCGCAGCTCCGCGGCGCGCTGAGCGGCCTCCTCGCTCCAGCCCGGCTCCTTCAGCGCGGCCACCTGCTCGAACGCCTCTGCGGCCTGCAGCGACAGGCCGAGGGCCTTGAGCGCCAGCCCCCGGTTCCACAGGGCCTGTGCATGCTGGGGCCGCTGCTTCAGCGCGCGGTCCGCCAGCGTCAGGGCCTCTTCCGGGGCGCCCCGCTGGAGCGCGAGGGCGGCGCGGTCCGAGTCCAGGTCCGGCGACGTCTCCAGCTTGTCCAGGAAGGCACCGGCCTGGGCCGGGTCCCCGCGCAAGAGGTACGCGGAGGCGATGCCCCGCTCGTCTCCGGCCTCCTCCAGCTTCGCCAGCTCCCTCAGTGACAGCGCGCGAGGCTTGTCGCCACCGCTGCGCATCACCTCATAGGGACGGTGCCGGTCCGCGCTCGGATGGGTCAACCGGGCTTCGAGCGTGCGCCCGGGAGTCTGACCCAACCACAGCTCGGAAGAGTCCGCCGACGAAGCCGGCCGCGTCACGAGCACCCACGCCGCCAGGCCCGCGGCCAGCGCCAGCGGCACCACCATCATCCAGGTCCTTCGCCGCTTGAGGGGCGGAGGCGGAACGAAGGCGAGGGTGTCACCAGATGCGTCGTGCAGCGCGTCGTCCGCGAGCAGCTCCAGGGCGAGCAGCTCCTTCATCCGTGTCTCGCACGGGTGGCAGCGGGTCAGGTGGTGGCGGAAGTTCTCCGCGTCCACCGGCGCCAGCTCGCCGTCGATGAAGGTCTCCAGTCTGTCGCACAGCTCATTCATGGTCTGGCCCTGCCCTCACTCGAGGCGGCGCCGGGAGCCAGCAGCCCCCGCAGAGCCTGCCGCGCCTCGCTGAGCCACCGCCCCACCGTTCCCTCGGGTGCATCCAACTGCTTCGCGATGGCCCGATATCGAAGTCCGGCCACGTGCAGCCGGTACGCCTCTCGCAAATGCGGCGGCCGGAGCTGTTCGATGGCGCGCTGGAAGTCGGCCCGCGTGACTTGCTCCCATTGCTCCAGCGGCACCGGCTCCCCGGACACCTCCTGGTCCTGCACCACGCGCAGCGACGGCGCCCCCAATACCTCCGTGCGTCTGCGCCGACAGTGGTCCAGGAAGCGATTGCTCAGCGTGGTGCTCAGCCACACGCTCACCGCGCCCGGGTTCTCCGCCACCAACCGGTCGAAGTTCCGGAAGGCGCGCTCGAGCGTCTCCTGCACCAGGTCTTCCGGGTCGATTCCACCCCCGGAGCACAGGCGCCGGGCAAGACGCAGCAGTCCCGGCCGGCGCGAGCGAGCAAACGCATCGAACTGTCGGTGCTGCCCGTCGTCCATCGTGGCGCGAACCCCTACACCCATCTTCTCATGTCGTTCCACCGGTGGAGCGCCCCCTCCGCTCGATTGAACGGGGCCGGGGGTTTCCCTTCGGGGGTGAGACTGTGACGCGACGCGTTGCGGGTGGGTGCGGGTAGGTTCCCCTGGGTCAATTCCGACAGGACGCGACGATTGCGGGCCAGTCGGTGGTGGCGGGAAGGCGGCCCTCGGCGTGCTCGGGACGTCCTCCGCCCCGGCCCCCGGCGGCCTCGGCGGCGCGCTTGAGGAAGGCCCCGCAGCCGAAGGAGGAGGAGGCGCCCCGGGAGATGAGGACCGCGAGGCCGTCGGCGGTGCGGCCGCCCAGGAACACCACCGCGTCGGGACGGGAGGTGAGGCGGGTGGCCACGGCGCGCAGTTGCTCGGGGCCGGCGCCGTCGAGCACGGCGACGAGGGTCTTGTCGGCGGACGCGTCGAGCTGGGCGGCGAGCTCCACGGCGGTGTGCTCGGCCAGGCGCGCGCGGGCGGCGCCCAGGGCCTCACGGGCCTCGGTCAGCTCGCGGCGCAGCTTCTCCACCACGGTGGGGACCTCCGCGGGGCCGCACGTGAAGGCCCGTCCCATGGCGCGCAGCGTGCCCGCTTCTTCCCACAGCTCGCGCCGCGCGCGCGGACCCGCGGAGAAGAGGACGCGGCCCTTGCCCTTGTAGCGCTCCACGCCCAGCACCCGCACCATGCCCACCTGCCCGGTGCGCGTGCAGTGGGTGCCGCCGCAGGGGGACACGTCGAAGTCACCCACCTGGATGACGCGGATGTTGTCCGTCACCTTGGGCGCGCGGCGCAGGGGCAGCGCGGCCAGCTCCTCGGGCGTGGGGAAGAAGGCCCGGATGGGGAGGTCGGCGTCGATGATGGCGTTGACGTGCGCCTCCGCCTGGGCCACGCGCTCTTCGTCCAGCGTGTCCTGGTCCGTGTCGATGGTGCACGTGGCGCCCAGCCGCGAGGACACGGTGGCCGCGCCCGCGATGTCCAGCAGCGCGCGCGACAGCATGTGCTGGCCGGTGTGCAGCGACATGTGAGCGCGGCGTCGCTCCGCGTCCACCAGGCCCTCGAGCGCCTCGCCGGGGGCGGGCAGGGGCTTCGTGTCCGCTGCGTCCAGCAGGTGGTGCACGGTGCCCGCGTCGTCCACCTGCACGTCGCGCACGGCCCGGCCTCCGAGCACGCCGGCGTCGGCCATCTGCCCGCCGGCCTCTGGATAGAAGGCGGTGCGGTCCAGCACCACGGAGGGCGCTCCGTTCCACGTGCCGTGGGCCACGACACGCGCGGTGAAGCGGTGGAGGAACGGGTCTTCGAAATAAAGGCGCTCGGTGGACATGGTGCGCGGGAAATAACACGCCGCTGAAACTCGCGCGGCCCGGCCGTCACTATCCGTCCGCGAGGGCGACGAGCCCCGCGACGCCCGGTCTCCCAGCAGGAGGCCCGTCGTCCCCACCCATCCACATCCCACGAGGTCCTCCCATGAAGTCCCGGGTCTCCGCATTGATTGCGGCCGCTGTCGCGTTGTCTTCGTTCCATCCCGCCCTCGCCGGTGACGAGCCCAAGCCCGACTGCGACAAGGAGCCCAAGGTCTCCCGAGCCACGAACAAGCTCATCGCCGCCACGCCGCGCGCGGAGGCTCCGGCGCTGGGGCCCCAGAAGGCGGCGGTGACGGTGGAGGTGTGGTCCGACTTCGAGTGCCCCTTCTGTTCGAGGGGCGCGTCGGTCGTCGAGGGCCTGCGCGAGCGGTATGGCGACAAGATTCGCATCGTCTTCCGGCACATGCCGCTGCCCTCCCACGTGGACGCGAAGAAGGCGGCCATCGCGGCGATGGCGGCGCACGAGCAGGGCAAGTTCTGGGAGATGCACGACGTGCTCTTCGACAACCAGCGCGCGTTGGACCGGGCCTCGCTGGAGAAGTACGCGAAGGGGCTGGGGCTTGACCTGGAGCGCTTCAAGAAGTCGCTCGACACCAAGGCCTGGGACAACTACGTGGAGGCCGACTTGGTGGAGGCGCAGCGCCGGGGCATCGCCGGCACGCCCACGTTCTTCATCAACGGCACCGGGGTGACGGGGGCCCAGCCCCTGGAGGTCTTCGCCGGGCACATCGACGCCGCGCTGAAGCGCTGAGGCCCGGCTTCAGGCCGCGTCCGAGCGGGACTTCGTCGTCGAGGCGGAGGGCGGCGGAGCCCCGGGGAGGTTGGGGAGGTCCAGGTCCAGCGGGATTCGCGGCAGGCGGACGGTGAAGCAGGTGCCGCCCTCGGGGGAGCTCTCCACGTCGATGCGGCCCTGGTGCGAGGTGATGATGCCGTGCACCACGGCCAGCCCCATGCCCGTGCCTTCGCCCGCGGGCTTGGTGGTGAAGAAGGGCTGGAAGAGCCGGGCCTGCACCTCGGGTGTCATGCCGAGGCCCGAGTCGCGCACGCACAGCACCGCCTCGTCGGCCTCCATGCGCGTGGACAGGTGGATGCGGCCTCCGCCGGGCATGGCCTGCGCCGCGTTCATGAGCAGGTTCACCACCACCTGCGCGAGCTGGCCGGGGCGTCCCAACAGGCGCGGCAGGTCCGCCAGCGTCACCTCCACCTCGCAGTGGGACTGCACCTGGGTGCGGGTGATGCGCAGCGCGACGGCGATCTCCTCGTTGAGGTCGTACTCCTCCAGCGCCCCCGGGTCCCCGCGCGCGAAGCGTCGCAGGTCCGCGACGATGGCGACGACGCGGCGGATGCCATCCGCGGTAGCGGGGAGCACGTCGTCCACGTACTCGTTCAGCTCCGGCGGCAGGTGCTTCAGGGCGCGCAGGTCCATGAGCAGCGCGTTCACGTTGCTCTTCACGTAGCTCATGGGGTTGTTGATTTCGTGCGCCACGCCCGCCGCGAGCATGCCCAGGCTGGACAGCCGCTCCTGCTCCCGCGCGCGGCGGTGGGCCAGCTCCAGCTGCGCGTGCGCCTGCGCCAACTCCTCGTGCTGGCGCGCCAGGCCCCGCAGGGCGTGGTGGGTGAGGAACACCCGTCCCTCGGAGATGAAGTACGTGAGCAGCGACAGCAGCACGAAGCAGGCGGGGAGGAAGGGCGGACACCCGTCCACCAGCGCCGCGCCCGCCACGAGCACCAGCAGCAGGATCAACCGCGCCCGCGCGCTCGAGTCCGCGAAGTAGTCCACCCACAGCGCGTTGAGCGGCAGGTACAGCCAGACAGGCAGGGCCCAGTCGCTCGCCATGCCGTAGAAGATGGTGGCCAGCATGTTCATCGTGAAGCGCACGGCCTCCACGAGACGGGTGTGGCGCGAGAAGAAATCCCGCGCGAGCACCAGGTTGGCCGAGGTCACCGCGACGAAGCCCACCGTCACCAGGACGACGAGGGTCCACTGTCCCCAGAGGCTGGAGACAAGCAGGCCGTGGATGAGGAGGCACGCCAGGAGGGTGAAGCGCTTGAGGCGGCTGTTCACCCAGTCCGCGTCGATTTCCGTCTCCGGGGCTTCCGTGGACGGAGGCGGCGTCATGCCTCGCCTACCCCTTGTCGGACCGCGGGGGTCGGCTCCGCGCGCACCGGCAGCTCCAACCTCAGCCGCTGCGGCCCGCCCACCTCCGCGACGAAGGACAGCCGTCCTCCGAAGCGCTCCAGCAGGCCCCCGACGACCTTCAGGCTGTCATCGGCCAGCAGGCCCGCGAAGCGCTCGATGATCTTGACGGCCTGGTCCGCGGGGAACGCGGGGTCGGCCACCTGCACCTTCAGCACGAGCGCCGCGTCCGTCGGGCTCACCTCCGCGCTGACGCCCTGGGGCGCGGCGCGGAACGGCGCGTAGAGCTGCGCGAGCGTCTCGCGGTGGCGCAAGAGGCCGGACAGGTACGTCACCAGCTCCGCGTCATCCCACGGCTTGCTGATGAAGCGACAGATTTCGCCTTCGTTCACCGAGGCGACCACCGACTTGAAGTCGGCGTAGCCGGAGATGATGAGCCGCAGCGCGAGCGGGTGACTGCGTTTGATTCGCTGCAACAGCTCGCTGCCCGTCATCCCTGGCATCCGGAAGTCCGTCAGGACGATATCCGGGCTGAAGGTCTTGAGCCGCTCGAGCGCTTCTTCTCCGTTGAACGCGAGCTGGACGTCGAAACCCTCGCGCCGCAGCAGCCGCCTCAAGGCGTGTGCCACCTGCGGCTCGTCGTCCACCACCAGCACCTTGTATGCTTCCATGACGCCTTGGCTCCTCTGACGCGGCACTCTAGTACGGGGTCCCGGAGAAAGTGTCAGGACCTGAATACTGGGTCAGGCCTGCATCTGCTACAGAGTGGGAGTCCTCGGAATGAATGTGAGTGCGGTGTGGCGCGGCGCCGGTGCCTTGCTGGTGCTCTCGGTGCTGATGACATCCTGCGTCCAGCGGCGGGAGGTGGGGCTGGAGCGGGTGCGGAGAGCAGGCGAGCTCCGGTGGGGCGCGGATGCGCAAGGCGGCGAGCCCTACGCCATGGAGGACCCGGACGTACCGGGACGCATGCGCGGGTTCGAGGTGGAGCTGGCGGACGCGCTGGCGCGGGAGCTGGGGGTGCGCGCCCGCTTCGTGCAGAACGACTGGTCCAGCCTGATTCCCTCCTTGGAGCGCGGCTCGTTCGACGTGGCGCTCAACGGCATCGAAATCACGCCCGCGCGCAGCGGTCGCATCCTCTTCACGCGGCCGTACTTCATCTTCCAGCTCCGGCTGATGGCCCGGCGCGACGACGACTCCGTCACGGGTCTGGCGTCGTTGAAGGGCCGGCGCGTGGGGACGCTGGCCAACTCCCAGGCGTGGGATTTGCTCCAGCGCGAGGGCATCCACGCGGTGCCGTACGAGGGCGTGCAGGAGCCCTACATCGACCTGGAGCAGGGGCGGGTGGACGCGGTGCTGATGGATGACCTCATCGCCCAGCGCTACGGCCAGCCGCGAGCGGTGCTGCGCGTGGTGGGAGACGTGGGGGAGGGCTACTACGCGATTGCGGTGCGGCCCGGGGACGAGGACCTGCGCGCGGCGCTGGACGTGGCGCTGGGGCACATCGCGCGCTCGGGAGAGCTGAGGCAGATTTTCGCTCGGTGGAACATCGACAGCGCGGCCCAGCAGCGGATGGTGGAGTGGTCCGACGCGCAGACGCGCGAGGTGCTCGCGCAGACTCAGACGCCGCACCTGGGCTGGGCGCAGTGGGTGATGTTCCTCCAGGCGGCGCTGGTGACGCTGGTGGTCTCCGTGCTGGCCATGGCGCTCGCGGTGCCACTGGGCGTGGGCCTGGCGCTCGCGCGGCTGTTCGGCCCGCGCTGGCTGGGCCGGCTGGCCTCGCTGTACGTGGAGCTGTTTCGGGGCACGCCGGTGCTGCTCCAGCTCTATGTTCTCTACTACGGCCTGGCGGGCGTGCTGCGGCTGGACGCGCTCAGCGCCGCGGTGCTGGGGCTGGGGTTGAACTACGCGGCCTACGAGGCGGAGGTGTACCGGGCGGGAGTGCTGGCGGTGCCGCGCGGGCAAATGGAGGCGGCGCTCGCGCTGGGCATGTCCATGCGGCTGGCGCTGCGGCGGGTCGTCTTTCCCCAGGCCTTCCGCGTGGCGCTGCCGAGCGCCACCAACGACTTCATCGCGCTGCTCAAGGACAGCTCCCTGGTGTCCGTCATCTCCGTTGTCGAGCTCACCAAACGGATGACGATTACCGCGGTGGATGTTCGCGGTTGGTTGTTGCCGGGTGCGCTGTGCGCGGCGCTCTACCTGGCGATGAGCTACCCTCTGTCGCTCCTGGCGAGGCGGTTGGAAGCGAGGTTGGAACGCGGATGATTGAAGTGAAGGACCTGTGCAAGCGCTACGACGGGCGCGCGGTGCTGGACGGCATCAACGCGTCCTTCGCCCCCGGCGAGGTGGTGGCGCTGGTAGGCCCCTCGGGCGGGGGCAAGAGCACGCTCTTGCGTTGCCTGAATGGACTGGAGCCCTTCGACTCAGGCTCCATCCGCGTGGGGGATGACGTGCTGGAGCCTGGAGCGCTGCGCGCGAGCGGGGCGCGGGTGTCCAACATCCGGCGCCGCGTGGGCTTCGTCTTCCAGCAGTGGCACCTGTTCGCGCACCGCACCGCGCTGGGCAACATCACCGAGGCTCCCCGGTATGTGAGGGGCCTGGACGCGAAGGCGGCCACGGAGCTGGGGCGCGCGCTCCTGGAGAAGGTGGGTCTGTCCCATCGCGAGGGGGCCTACCCGTCGGAGCTGTCCGGTGGCGAGCAGCAGCGGGTGGCGATTGCCCGGGCGCTGGCGATGGAGCCCGAGGCGTTGCTGCTGGACGAGCCCACCAGCGCGCTGGACCCCGAGCGGGTGGGCGAGCTCGTGGAGCTGCTCTCACGGCTGCGCGAGGACGGCCTGGCCCTGGTGACGGTGACGCACGAGATGCGCTTCGCGCGGGAGCTGTGCTCGCGGATGCTGGTGCTGCATGGGGGGCGCATCCTGGAGGAGGGCACTCCCGCGCAGGTGTTGGAGCGGCCCCGACATGAGCGCACCCGGGCCTTCCTCGGGCTGGAGCGTGTCGTCCGGCAGGAGGCCCCGGTCGGTTTAGAGCCGGGCACAACCGGCATCGCCACGGTGTTCCCCGCCGCGACCGCGAGGGAGTGACATGCGCGCAGAGGTACAGCTCACGGAAATAGGGCGGGGCAAGGGGCCAAGGGTGCTCCTGCTGCCTGGACTGGGGGCCCGGGGCTCGGGCTTCAGTGCGCTCGCGGAGGCGCTGTCGTCGGTGGCCCGCCCGGTGCTGGTCGAGTACCCGGAGGGGGAGCATGCGGCCCTGGGCGCGGGCGCGCTGGCGCGGCAGGTATCGCGGGCCGCGGGGGAGATGGACGCGGTGGTGGCCAGCTCGTTCGGCGGCATGGTGGCCGCGCACCTGGCAGCGGCGGGAGTGGTGCGGGGCGTGGCCTTCCTGGGGTCCTTCACGCGCACCGCGCACCTGGGCGCGCGCGGCCTGCTCATCGGGATGATGGGCCCGGTGGCCCTGTGGGGTCGGCCCGGTGTTGTCGCGGCGGGACTCGCGGCGTGGCGGCCCGTGCCCTTCGCGCGGGTGCCGGAGGTGGTGCCCACCACCGCGCTGGAGCGCAGCACCACGTGGCATCGCGCGCTGGCCATTCACGGCGAAGCGCCTCCGCCGGAGCTGCGCCGGCTGGATGTCTCCTGTGTCTGCATCCAGGGAGACAGGGACGTGCTGGTGCCGCCGTCCACGCTGGAGAAGCTGGTGGAGTCGCTTCCTCCGGGGACGCCCCGGCATCTCTTGAAGGGGGCGGGACACGTGCCGTACTTCACCCACCCGGAGGCGTGCGCGGAGCTGTTGGGGCCGTGGCTCGCGGGGCTGTCGTTCGCGCGGAGTGCGTCAGCGGCCTGACGCGGCGCGAGGCTCCTGTCCAGGGGTGGATGGAGTCAAAGGGGGATGTACCTGACGGCGGCCTGCCGCTACCGTGCGTCCCGAATGCAGAACCGTTTCACGCGTTGGCTCGTCGTCCTCGTCGTCTTCTCCACCGGGTTCGCGTGGGCTCTTCCGTCCGGACAGGACGCGGGCTCCGTGGCCGACGCCGTGCGCGCGGCGCCCGTGCTCCCGACGCCTCCCGGGGCTGTGACTCCAGAGCCGCCCGCGGCGGAGCGTCCGCGCTCCGTGTTGCTGTTGGGAGACAGTCTCATCGCCACGGGGTTTGGGGACTACCTGCTGGCCCGGCTGGAGGCGCACCCGGAGATTCGCGCCTCGCGTCGTGCCCGGTCCTCGACGGGGCTGGCGCGCCCGGACTTCTTCGATTGGATGGAGGTGGGCGAGGAGGAGGTGAAGCGCCACCAGCCGGACGTGGTGGTGGTGATTCTGGGCGGCAATGATGGACAGGCCCTGCAGGAGCGGAGCGGCGGCAAGCCCGTCCACTGGGGCAAGCCGGAGTGGGAGGACGCGTACCGTCGACGCATCGATTCCTTCGCGAGTGTCATCGCCGCGCCGGGGCGGAAGATTGTCTGGCTGGAGCTGCCCGCGACGGGGCGCAAGCGCTTCGAGCAGAAGCTGGGCCTCATCCGGGGACTTCAGCGCGAGGTCATCAGCTCCCGTGCGGATGCGCGCTATGTCGACACGCGCGAGTACTTCACCGATGCGCAGGGCAAGGCGCTGCTCCAGGCGCGCGTCGAGGGCTTCCGCAAGCCGATGAAGCTGCGCATGAGCGACGGTGTGCACTTCACCGTCGCCGGTGGCCGCTACTTCGCCAGCAAGGTGTACCCCGAGGTACTTGGCGCCCTAGGGCTGCTCCAGGGCTAGGCTCGGCGTCCTGGGGTTTGCTCCAGGGCTGGTCCGAGGGGCTTGGACCTTGGGCTCCTCCAGGGCTGGTCCGAAGTGCCCGGTGCCCTGGGCTTGCACCAGGGCTGGTCCGAGGGGCTTGGACCTTGGGCTCCTCCAGGGCTGAACCGAAGTGCCCGGTGCCCTGGGCTTGCTCCAGGGCTGGTCCGAGGGGCTTGGACCTTGGGCTCCTCCAGGGCTGGTCCGAAGTGCCCGGTGCCCTGGGCTTGCTCCAGGGCTGGTCCGAGGGGCTTGGACCTTGGGGCTCCTCCAGGGCCAGGTCGAAGTGCCCGGCGCGTGGGGCCGCACCTGTCGCGGGTGACGGCACGCAACGGGCCGCGTGTCGGTGGGCCGTGGCGGAGTGCTTCCATGCGCCGCGGAGGTGGTGACGCGCGACATGCCGCGCGTCGGTTGCTCCGTGCCGGAGGGGCGAGCCCAGGCGCCGCGAGGTTTCGCGACGCTCAGGGCACGCCAAGGTCAGTGCGGCGCGAGCGCCGTGACGAGCCGGTCCGCCTGCTCGCGGATGTTCTTGTCCTGGCTGGCCTGCGC
The DNA here is from genome assembly GCF_024198215.1 of Myxococcus qinghaiensis. Classification (GTDB taxonomy): domain Bacteria; phylum Myxococcota; class Myxococcia; order Myxococcales; family Myxococcaceae; genus Myxococcus; species Myxococcus qinghaiensis. The sequence goes on along the minus strand of NZ_JAKCFA010000003.1, from coordinate 272,271 downwards.
GCGCCGGGCGTGGGTGAGCGCCGTCGCCGCGTCGTTGTCCGCCAGCGCGAGCGCCAGGTTGAGGTGCAGGCCCGGGTCGTCCGGATGCGACTTCAGCGCCTCGGAGAGCACCTTGCGAGCCGCATGCGCCCCACCGGGCTTGGACAGGTGAAGCACTGCGAGGTCATTGGCCGCGCCCACGTCGCCTGGGGCGAACGTCAGCGTCTCCTCCAGAAGCTTCTTCGCCTCCGCGTCATCGCCAAGCCTGCGCCGGACCTTCGCCAGCGCCACTCGGACCTGGGCGTTGCCCGGGGCCTTCTCCAGCGCCTCGCGAAGGATGCGGTCCGCGTCCTCGTCCTTGCCCGCGACGAAGGCGGACAGGCCGTGCAGGTAGATGGCGTCCGCGCTCTCCGGCAGCTTCAGCCGCAGCTCGATGGCCGCGCGCATCGCCGCGTCGGGCGCGCCCGCGAAGAGGCACAGCGACGCGAACTCGCGGAACAGCGACGGCTCCGTGGGCTTGCGCAGGATGGCCTGCCGCAGCGTCACCAGCGCCGGGCCAATCTGGCCCTGGAGCACCTGGACCCGCGAGGCCAGCAGGAAGGGCAGGTGCTCGGTGCGAGTCGCCTCGGCCGCTTCCTGGTAGGCCTTCAGCGCCGCGTCCAGGTTGCCCGTCCCCTGCTGCGCCTTGCCCAGGTACGTAAGCGTCTGCGCATTGCCCGGCTGCATCGCCAGCGCATGCTCCAGCGGACTGATGGCCTGCGCGTACTTCTCATGCGCGAGCAGGCCCCGGCCGTGGTTGAGGACCTCGAAGAAGCCCGCGGTGGGCTGCGAGGCGAGCGTCGCGAGCAATTCCAGCGCGCTCGCATCGCCCTTCTCGGCGTTCAGCCGCGCCAGGTGGCTGAGCGCCTCGGGGTGGGTGGGGTGGAGGGCGAGCAGTGAGTCCAGGAAGCCGCGCGCGCCTTCATCGTCGTGCTGCGCGAGGCGCAGGCGCGCGAGGCCGAGCAGCGCGCTCGCGTCCTGGGGGTCCTGTTCGAGCGCGCGCTGGAACTCACGGGCCGCCTCCTTGAGGAGGCCCTGCTTCATCAGACGCGCAGCGGAGGTAGCCAGCTTGGAGACGGCCATGGGGTCGCCGACTCTAGCCCAGCCCCGGGGGGCCAGGCATCGCCGGAATGCTCCGGTTTTGCATTACAGGCCGAGGAAGTCGCCAACGCCCTCGATGATGTCCTTGCCCTTGTCCACCGCGCCGGAGAAGACGTCGCCGGCCGCGTCCACCACCGCGCCGCCCGCGTTGATGGCGCCCTCGGCCACGTTCTCCAGAATCTCGCCACCCGCGGCGGCCGCCGTCTCACCCACGGCCTTCAGCACGTTGCCCGCGTTGACCGAGCCCTCGATGTCCACACCCAGGCCCAGGCCCGCGGTGGCCTCGACGCCCACGTCGAACTCCAGGTTGCCGTTGTCCAGACCGATGTTGGCGTGCGCGTCGCCGCTCACACCCGCGCTGGCGCTGGCGGTGACGCTGGCGGAGGCCAGGGTGTCGCCCTCGTGCTTCAGCTCGATGGAACCGGTGAGGCTCGCCTGGGCGCCCGCGAAGCCCGACGCGGAGGCGTTGATGGACAGGTTGCCGTCCGTGCCCACGTGCAGGTCCAGGTTGATGTGGCCGTCGGCGCCAATCCTGCCCATGGCCTCCAGGTCCAACTCCACCGAGTACTTCTCACCGGCGATCTCGAAGTCCACCGTCTTGGAGGCCCCGGCGCCCGCTTCCACCGCCGTGGCGTCGATGTCCACCGCGAGATTCACGTCGATGCCGGACAGGCCCACGTCCGCGTCCACCCGGGCATCCGCCGTGAAGGACGGGCCCTGCGCGTACGCGTGGGTGTCGATGCCGCCAGGACCCTTGCCCTTCGCCTCGGCGCGCGCGCCACCCGCCTCGAAGCTGGACTGGCCACTCACCAGGTTGCCGCGCGGCTGCTCCACGCTGCCCTGCGTCTGCGTGTCCACGCGCGGGTTGCGCGCCTGCGTCCCATTGCGAGGAGCCTGCTCGTCGCGCACGGGCGGGGGCGGCTCACGACGAGGAGGGGGCGGAGGCGGAGGCGGGCGGTAGGCAATGCGCGGGGGGGACATGAAGGGCTCCGGCTGGATTTCCGCGACGCCCAAAGGGGCGCCATGTGCCTTCATTCTCTGAACCCGCCGCTACGAGTTTCCTCGCAGACTTCATTTTTTGAGAATCAAGTGGAGGCGCGGCCTGGAGGTGTGGCCCCCTCGCACGGACAGTCGCGCTCCACGCCCGTGGCTGGGGCGCGGAATACCCAGGGGGACTTGCGTCAGTGGGAGTGGTGGGGGGAGCCCGGATCTCCGGACAGGGATGAGGGGCCGCCGGGACGCAGGCGGCGCACGGCGCGCAGCAGGAGCTGCTCGTCGCGGGGATTGGCGAGGAAGCCCCGGGCGCCGAGCTGACGCGCCCGCTCGAAGCCCTCGTCGTCCGAAGTGCCGTGGACGATGAGGGAGCCCTCGATGTGGACCTCGCCTGCGAGGAGCCCCTCCATGGCCTGGATGGGGGCGAGCACCACGTCTCCAGGGCCGGTGTGGAGGACGTCCAGGGGCGTGGCGACGCGGGCCTGGTGGCCGTGGCGCGCGAGCTGCCGGGAGATGAGGACGGCCGTCACGGGGGGCCAGCCGTAGAGCAGCAGGGGGCCTCCAGGGGAGGGGGAGGGAGTGGCGGCGGGCTCGGCGGGCTCCTCGATGCCGTACAGCTCCGACAGGGCGCGGGTGATGGCGGTGTCGGAGGCGACGTGGGCCTCCACGCGCGGCTTGCCGGTGACGGCGCGCACGGCGTCCACGGCCTCCAAGGAGACGGGGGCGGGCAGGGCGATGTGGAGGACCTCGCGCTCACCCTGCTCCAGGGGCACCAGCTCCACGCGCAGGGGCACGGCGCGGTGCTGTCGCGCGATGCGGGAGGGGAGGAGGTCCGCCATGCCGCGCTCGGGAGGTGTCCGGTCCAGATCCACGGCCTCCACGCCGAGCTGCGCCGCGAGGCCACGCAACACGTCTGCTTCGGAGCACACGCCTTCCCGCACCAGGGCGCGCCCCAATGGGACGTGCGTCTCATGGTGGTGGACCAGACCGACCCGGAGCTGGGCGCGGTTGAGCACTCCCATCTCCAGGAGAATCTCTCCGAGCGGACGCCTGGCACTGGATTCCATACAGAGGAATCTTCACGCGACCGCGCGCTTCGCGAGGCTCGGGCGTGTGTGCGCTCGCCCGCCCGCCCGGCCTTCAACCTCCCGAGGGGAACACTCGCGCCCAGCTCTCCGGCTGGAAGCCCACGAGGACGACGGTGGGCGTGACGAGCACGGGCCGCTTGACGAGCTTGCCGTCGGCGGCGAGCCACGTGTGCAGCTCCGCGTCACTCGCCGCGTCCACCTTGGGCTTGCCCAGGGCGCGATAGCTCTGCCCGCTGGTGTTGAGCCACTTGCGCACGGACACCCCGCTACGGGGTATCCACTGCGCCAGCTCCGCGACAGTGGGCGGGCTGTCGACGATGGGGCGCACGCGGTGGGGCACCCCCTGGGCCTCCAGCCACTTCAGCGCCTTCTTGCAGGTGGAACAGCCGGAGTAGGAGAGGACGAGGACCTCGTTCGACATGGCGCGCGCTTCTACCAGTCCGGACGCGGTTTGCGAGCGGCCACGACGCCGTGCTAGCGCGCCGGGTATGGACACGTCCGCCTCCGAGAGTGTGAAGCGCTTGCTCATGACGGTGTTGACGCTGGGGGTGCTCGTCACGGCCTGCTCGTCGACGCCTGAGAAGCCCGGAGTCGTCCCCGAGGGTGACGGTGGCACACCGGACGCGGGAGACGGGGGGCCCATCGATGCGGGACCCATCATCGAGGTTCCCGAGGACGGAGGCACCGTCATCACCGGCACGCTGTCCGGGACGCTGACGGAGGCGGGCTCGCCGTACCGCGTGCTCGGCGACGCGCAGGGCGTCGTCACCATCCCCAAGGGACAGGTGCTCACGGTGCAGCCGGGCGTCATCCTCGACTTCAAGGGGCGCCCGGAGGTGACGGAGGCCGACGTGGAGTCAGGCGCGCCCGACAGTGTGGTGAACCACCATGACGGGCGCGTGGAGGTGCGCGTCTACGGCGGCATCCAGGTGCGCGGCACCGCGGAGAAGCCCGTGCTGCTCACGTCCACCAATCGCTACGGCTGGTGGGGGATGAACTTCTTCGGAGAGAACTCCGTGGGCGATGGAGACCCTGTCTTCGAGCACATGGTCTTCGAGAAGGTCCGCAAGAATGACTACAACGGCAACCGCGACAAGACGCGCGGCGCGCTGTGGGCCTACTACCCGGGGCCGGTGACGATTCGCCACGCCGTGTTTCGCGACAACCAGGCCTCGGCCAAGTGTGGCGCGCTGGACTTGATGTTCACCGTGGGCTCGCGCGTGGAGGACTCGCTGTTCGAGGGCAATCGCACGTCGGACATCGACCGCTTCGCGCAGGCGGGCACGTCGTCCATGGCGGGAGGCGGAGCCATGTGCGTGACGCATGGGCGCGACTCCGTGGTGCGGGGCAATACCTTCCGAGACAACGGCCTGGAGGCCTTCCGGGGCGCCGTCACCAGCGCGCTCGAGCCGCGCCCGCTCCTCGCGTGGCCCAACGCGCAGAACATCTATGATTTGGGCGGCGGTGGCGTGCTGCACTACTTCCAGCCGAACAACGACCTGGTCGAGAACAACACCTTCGAGAACAACTTCGTGACGCAGGGGCCGGGCGCGGCCATCTACCTGGAGGACATGGGCACCCGCGCCCTCACGCTGCGCGGCAACCGCTTCCTGCGCAACCGCGCGGGCGCGGGCGGCGTGGTGGTGTGCAACCGGGGCGGCGGCGCGGTGGAGCTGGTGGTGGCCACCGACAACGTCTTCACCGACAACACGGTGAACGGGCGCGCGGCGCCGAACGTGACGGGAGACTGCACCACCGCCGCGCAGTAGTCCCGGACGCGGCCCCGCCTCACACCCGCGCGGACGTTGCTGAGGAGGCTGCCCCGTGAGTGTCTTCACCACACGGCGGGGGTCCACGCCTCACGCCCGCGGGGCCGTCACCGAGGAAGCTGTGCTCCGGAGAGTGTCTTCACCACGCGGCGCGTTCCCTCCTCACACCCACGCGGACGTCACTGCGGAGGCTCCGTCCCGGTGAGCGTCTTCACCACGCGGCGCGCGGCGCGGCCCAGCCTCACGCCCGCGCGGTGGTGGAGCTTGGGGAGGAACGCATGGGTGGAGCCGCTCGCCGGCTTCAGGAGCTTCAGCTCGCCCCGGCGCAGCTCGCGCGAGGCCAGGTGCTCCGGCAGCCACCCGTAGCCCAGGCCCTCCAGGATGGCCGCCTTCTTCGCCGCGAAGTCATTGAGGTGCACCGTGGAGCGCATCTCCAGGGAGACGGTGCTGAGCTGGAGCCGGGGGTCGGAGCCCCGCACCGTGAGCAGCAGGTGCTCCGCCAACTCCTCTTCCTGGAGCGTCCCGCGCCGCCGCCGCGCCAGCGGATGGGAGCGATGCGCGACGAGCAGCGCCTTCAGCTCCGGCAGCGCATAGCCCCGGAGGCCCGGCAGCGAGGGCGGCAGCACGGACACCATCAGGTCCGCCTCGTCCCGCACGAAGGCTGCTTCCACTCCCGCGAGAAATTCCGATGACACATGGAATCGCGTGCCCGCACCCTCCGCCCTGAGCGCCTTCACCACGCGTAACAATGGCTCTGCCGGGAAGACGCCGTCGAAGACGATGCGCAGCGTGGGCTCCCAGCCGGCGCGAATCTCCGCGCACGTCGCCTCCAGCTCCCGCTCCGCCGCGAGCAGCTTGCGACAGTGCTCCAGCACTCGCTCTCCCGCAGGCGTCAGCCGCGTGCGATAGCCACGCCTGTCGAGCAGCTCCAGCTCCGTCTGCCCCTCCAGCGTGCGCAGGGTGTAGAGCACCGCCGTGTGCCCTTTTCCCAGCGCCTGCGCCGCGGCGGCGAAGGTGCCGTGGCGGGCGAGCGCATCCAAGGCGCGGGCCTGCTCCAAGGTGACGTTCATCGCCCGCATTGTGCACGGTGCTGACAGTCAGTGCTGACCCACCGTCACAATCGTAGTCGTGACGCGGCGCGGCTTACTTGTGTGATGGCTGCTGTTCTAGAGTCAACTCTCCATTCTATGGAGGGGTTTATGACGGGAAGGCTGAGTTGGGCCCTGGCAGCGGCGGTCGCATTGGGTTCCGCGGGCGCGAGCGCTCAGGAAGTCGCGACGTACAGCGCGCCGACGGGACTGGAAGTCACGGTCGGCCTCGGGTTTCAGGCGGGAGCGGGATACGTCTACAAGAACGGTATGCGGCTGGACCGCACCGTGGGTGATGTGAAGTTGAGCGACGCCGCGAACGGCGCGGTGCCCTTCCTGGTGGAGCTGGGCTACCGCGTGACGCCGAACTGGTTCGTCGGCGCCTACGGGAGCTACTCGTACATCCTCGCCAAGGAGAACCCGTACTCCTGCTTCGAGGGTTGGGAGTGCGCGGCCTCGCAGCTGCGGTTCGGTCCTCAGGTGCAGTATCACTTCTCTCCCACGGCCTCGTTCGACCCCTTCGTCGGCGTCGGCTTCGGCATGGTGATCCTCAACAACAAGAACTCCGGCCCCACGCAGATTCCGACGCAGGCCGGTCCGGTGACGGCGAACCTGGAGCTGAAGAGCCAGACGCGCGGCCCCGAGTTCGTGAACGTCACCGTGGGTGGCAAGTGGCGGCTGGGGCACTCGCTGTCCTTCGGCCCCTACCTCACCGGCACCTACGCGCGGTACACGACGCGCTCCGGCGACACCACGCTGACGGCCCCCGTGTTGCCGGCGCCCCAGAAGACGCCGCTGGGCTTCGCCGAGGACGGCCCGTACGGCCTCATCATGCTGGGCATCCGAGGTAGCTGGAACATCTGAGCTGTCGAGCTGTTGAACCGGGGGCCTGCTTCGGGCTGGCCCCTGGTGTGACGCGGAGTGCCCAACGCTCCGCGTCGCCCCTTTCCGAACAGAGGGGCTCTCCTTCCGAGATGCTTCGCGCCCGGGACACACGTCAGAGTGCGGGCGGAAACTTTCATCTCGATAGGAGTCCCCATGATTCGGAAGTGGTGGAGTGGAGCGTGTGGTGTCGCGAGCGCGGTGGCCATCCTGGGAACACTGCCCGCGAGTGCCCAGGCCCTGACGCCGCCTGACTGGCAACGACAACTGGGAAGCACCGCGGACGAGCTGGCGCTGTCCGTGTCCTCCGTGGGCGACGCCGTCTATGTGGCGGGCCACACCGGTGGACAGCTCGGCTCCACGCCGTCGTCGGGTGGCCAGGACGTCTTCGTCGCGAAGTATGGCTTGGACGGCGCGCTTGCGTGGGTCCGGCAGGTGGGCACGGCGATGAATGACCGGGCGCTGGCGGTGACAGCGGACCTGGCGGGCAACGTCTACGTCGCGGGCTACACGTGGGGCAGCTTCCTGCCGTTCGTGAACGCGGGGGGCACGGACTTCTTCGTGCTGAAGCTCGACGCGACGGGCGCGCTGGCCTGGGTGCAGCAGTTCGGAACGGAGACGGACGACTTCGCCACGGGCATCGCCGTCACGCGCCGCGCGGGGCAGGACGGCCTCTTCATCTCCGGCTACTCGCTGGGGCGAATCGACGGGACGCCCTCGCCGGGCAACTACGACGTGGTGGTGGCCAAGTTCGACACCGGCGGCAACCCGTACTGGACGCGGCAGTTCGGCTCAGGCCGGAGCGACGTGGCCCTGGGCGTGGCGGTGGGCCCGAGCGAGGACGTCTACGTCGCCGGCTACACGATGGGCAGCCTGGACGGTGTCACCCTTCCGGGAACGACGGTGGACCTCTTCCTGGCGAAGTACGACGTGCTCGGCGCCGCGCAGTGGGTCCGCCAGCTGGGCTCCGCGAGCGACGAGTACGGCACGGGTGTGGCGGTGGACGAGGACGGCGCGGCCTACGTGTCCGGCTACACCTTCGGCGCGCTCGACGGGAATGTCCGCGTGGGCACGTACGACGCGGTGCTGGTGAAGTACGACGCGGCGGGCGGCAGGAAGTGGACGCGGCAGCTGGGCACGACGACGACGGACTACGCGCAGGGCGTGGCGGTGGACACGAACGGCGCGGTCCACCTGGTGGGCCACACCTCGGGCGCGCTGGACGGCAACGTGTCGCTGGGCAGCGGCGACGTGTTCCTGTCCACGTACGACACCGCGGGCAACCGGCTCGGCACGCGGCAGGTGGGCTCCAGCGCGGCGGACCGCGGGCAGGCCGTCACCGTGGGCGCTGACGGGGCCGCGTACGCGGTGGGCTACACCTGGGGCAGCCTGCCTGGAAGCACCAGCGCGGGCGGCTACGACTCCATCCTCTTCCGCTTCTAGGCGGAGCCGAGCCTTCGAGCTCTCGCTGGGGGCGCGTGTCGGGTGGCGAGCGTCGACACCCGTTCCCCGCGAGGCGATGTACCTTTCCCTCACGCGGCAGGATGGACGAAGGAGCGGGGTGATGGAGTTCGACTCGAGCGCGCGGACGGGCCGCTACAAGCGAGCGGCGGCCGAGGCGGCGGTGGACCGGTTCTTCCTGCCGGGGATGCGCGTGGGCCTGGGCACTGGCAGCACCGCGGCCTTCGCAGTGAGGCGGCTGGCGGCGCTGCGCGCGCAGGGCCACCTGCTCGACGTCGTGGGTGTCCCCACGTCGCATGCCACCGAGGCGCTGGCGCTGGAGCTGAGCATTCCCCTCACCACGCTGGAGGAGCACCCGGAGCTGGACGTCACCATCGACGGCGCCGACGAGGTGGCGCCGGACCTGTCCGTCATCAAGGGCGGTGGTGGCGCGCTCCTGCGCGAGAAGATTGTCGCCCAGGCCAGCCGCCGCGTCGTCATCATCGCGGACGTAGCGAAGCTGTCACCGAAGCTCGGCACCCACTGGCCCGTGCCGGTGGAGGTGCTGTCGTTCGGCTGGCGCTCGCAGCAGCTCTTCCTGGAGTCGCTCGGCGCGCGCGTGACGCCACGCCGGGGCACCGACGGCGTGCCCTTCCTCACGGACCAGGGCAACCTCGTGCTCGACTGCGCCTTCGGTCCCCTCGACGCGCCGTCGGAGCTGGCCGCGCGACTGGGCGCGCGCGCGGGCATCGTCGGTCATGGCCTGTTCCTCGGCGTGGCCACGGACCTGATGGTCGCGGGCCCCGGCGGTGTCGAGCACCGCGTGCGCACCGTGTGAGCACTGACAAGCGCTGTGCGCGCGTGAGGGCTCGTCTGCTCGGATGAAGGGCGGGCATTCGCGGGTGGGCGAGTGTCGCGTGGGTCAGCTCCACTCCACTGCTGCGGGGCTCGCGCACGTGGGGCGCGCGACGTGGACGTAGGCGACTGTCGGGCGCGTGCGCTGACGTTTCTCGCGGGCTTGGAAGAGCGTGGAGCGCGGCCCTCACATGGTGCGTCAAAAAGTGCCGAGGCCGCGACAGCGCGCGCGGTTACACTCGCCTGCGTACCGGCGCTTCAGAGGGGGTTTCTGGGGGCTGCTGGGCCAGAGGGTGCCTTTCGCATGAGAATCGTTCGTTACTGCCTCCCCGCGGCACTGCTGTTGGTGACCGCATCCTGCTCAGGCGACACATCCGGCGGAGACCCTCCCGAGGTATCGGAGGCAGCCCCCGCGCGCGTGCGTCGCATCACCCGGGCCGAATACGACAACAGCGTCTACAGCATCGTGAAGAACCCCACGCTGGTGCCCATGGCGCAGCTCTTCGCGCCCGAAGACGCCATCCTCGGCTACACCACGCATGACCGGCTCCAGGTGACGCCGCTGCTCGCCGACCAGCTCGACTCCGCGGCGGAGCGCAACTGGGGCCCTGTCGCCGTCAACAACCTGGCCAGCGAGTACGCCTGCGCCGCGGGGCAGAACGAGGACGACTGCGCGAAGGCGTTCATCCGCGCGCTGGGCGCTCGGGCCTTCCGCCGGCCGGTGACGGCCGAGGACGAAGCGGACCTGCTCGCGCTGTGGAAGGCGGTGCTCAAGGACTCGGACCCGAAGACGGCGGCGGAGACGGTCATCCAGGCCGTGCTGACGTCGGCGTCGTTCCTGTACCGCACGGAGCTGGGCGAGTCGGGTGGACCCGCGAACAAGGTGGTGTGGTTGACGCAGCAGGAGATCGCGACGGCGCTGTCGTTCGCGGTGACGGGCGCGCCTCCCGACGCGGAGCTGAAAGACGCCGCCGCCGCGGGGCGGCTCAAGACGGCCGATGCGCGCGAGGCCCAGGTGCGTCGCCTGCTGAAGACCGAGGCCTCCCAGAAGTACCTCGAGCGCTTCGTCGTGGAGTGGCTCGGGTTGTCCGGCCTGGACAGCCTCAACAAGAACAACCAGGTGTTCCCGGACTTCAGCCAGGTCTTCAAGATCTCCGCGCGCGCTGAGACGATGGCCTTCATCAACCACGTCCTCGCCAACGAGGGGGGCTCCGTGAAGGAGCTGTTGAGCGCGAACTACACCTTCGCCAACGGCCTGATGTCGGAGTTCTACGGCACGTCGCTGACGCCGGATGGCAGCCTCGGCCGGGTGCCGCTGCCGGCCAACCGGGTGGGCATCCTCACGCACGCGAGCGTGCTGACGACGTACGCGCTGTTCGACTCCAGCTCGCCCATCCGCCGCGGCAAGTTCGTCCTCACGCGCCTCTTGTGCCGTGACGTCCCGCCGCCCCCGCCGTCCGTCATCATCATCCCGCCCGCCGTCACGCCGGACAGCACCACCCGCGCGCGCTTCGCCGCCCACACCGACAACCCCACCTGCGCGGGCTGCCACCGACAGCTGGACCCCATCGGCTTCGGCATGGAGGACTACGACGGCGTGGGCAAGTACCGCACGAAGGAGAACGGCCTGGACGTGGATGCCAGCGGCTCCGTCGAGTACGCCGAAGGCAAGTTCACCTTCACGGGCGGCGCCGAGCTCGCGCGCTGGCTCGCCAGCAGCGAGGACGTGGCCAACTGCGTGCCGCTGCAGCTCTTCCGCTACGTCATGGGGCGGGACGAGGACACCGTCGATGGGCCGGTGCTCACCGACATGCGCTCGCGCTTCCGCGCGGACCCGAAGCTGAAGCTGGGCGATGCCCTCGTCGGCCTCGTCCGCTCACCGTATTTCGTCCACCGGCGCACCCCTTCCCCCGAGTAGCCACCATGCTCCGCGAACTCTCACGACGCTCCCTGATAAAGACCCTGGCGGGCTCGGCGGCGGCGCTGCCCCTGGCCAACCTGCTCGGCACCACGGACGCGTATGCCCAGGGCACCACGCCCCCCATGCGCTTCATCGCCATCTTCACCTCCCACGGGTGCCTGCCGGAGTACTGGAACCCGCAGGGCGGCGAGACGGACTTCACCCTCGACTTCCCCAACTCCATGCTGTCGCCGCTCCAGGCCCACCGCTCCAAGCTGCTGGTGCTGGATGGCCTGGACTACCAGGTGCTCTACGAGCACGGCTTGACGGGCCACGAGGGCGGCCCCCTCACGTTCCTCACCGGCAGCAAGGTCAACACCGCCAGCGGTGACGACCTGCCGGAGAACGCCTCGCTGGACCAGGTCCTCGCGGCGCAGATTGGCGGCGCCACGCGCTTCCGCTCCCTCCAGCTCAACGCGTGGGAGCAGTTCGGCGGCCAGCACGTCTACAACAGCATCAGCTTCACGCCGAACGGCGGGCGCGTGCCCTTCGAGAGAGACCCGGCGGGCGTCTACCAGCGCCTGTTCGGCAACGCGCCGTCGCCCACGTCGGACCCGGGGGAGAACGCGCGCGCGGTCGCGCGTCGCAGGAGCCTCCTGGACTACCTGGTCAAGGACGCCACCCGGCTGCGCAACCGCCTGGCGGGCCCGGAGCGGCAGAAGCTGGAGACGCATCTGGAGTCGCTGCGTGACATCGAGCGCCGGCTGGGCTCGCTGGGCACGTCCCCCACGCCCTCGCAGGAGCCGGTGCCGGCGGAGGCCGCGTGCAGCGGCGGCACGGCGCCTCCGGGGTACGATTTGGGCCAGCTCGGCAACCTGGAGAACATGCCGACGCTGACCAAGCTCCACATGGACCTCATCGTCCGGGCCTTCGCGTGTGACTTGACGCGCGTGGTGACGATGACGATTCCGGGCCCGTCGATGCCGTGGCTCGGCATCAATGAGGACACGCACAACGACCTGGCGCACCGCCTGGACGTGACGGCGGAGCCCTTGCGCTCGGAGATTCGCGGGAAGATGGTGAAGGTGCAGCGCTGGTACGCCGAGCAGGTGGCGTACCTCATGAACGGCCTGGCCTCCGTGCAGGAGGGCAGCGGCACCGCGCTGGACAACACCCTCATCCTCTGGGGCAACGAGCTGGGAGATGCGTCCGGCCACATGAACGTGCGCGTGCCCACGGTGCTCGCGGGCGGCGCGGCCGGGAAGTTCCGCATGGGCCGCTTCCTGCGCCTGCGTCCCGCCGGCTCCAACCCTCTGAACAACTGGGGCGGGCCCGGGACGCCGCTGACGGGCGCGGTCGCCCACAACAAGCTGCTGGTGTCCATCGCCCAGGCCTTCGGGGTGAACGTGAACACCTTCGGCCACCCGGACTTCAAGGGCCCGCTGTCGGGCCTCACCTGAGCTGAGTCCGTCGTCTCGCGGCGGGGCGCTCTCGTCCCGCCGCGAGGTTCCCTTCGGGTCCGAGCCTGGGGCTCGAAGGGCAGCAGACTCCGCGCCGCCGCGTCAGGGCGCTCTCGTCCCGCAGCGAGGTCCCCTTCGGGTCCGAGCCTGGGGCTCGAAGGGCAGCAGACTCCGCGCCGCCGCGTCAGGGCGCTCTCGTCCCGCCGCGAGGTCCCCTTTGGACCCGGGCATGTGACTCGAAGGGTAGCACCCTCGCCGTCCGTGTCAGGGAGCTTCGGGCTTCGGCTCGGCGTCTCCACCGCGCCACCGGCGCAGCAGCTCGGAGGCGCTGCCGCCTCGCTCCAGCCTCGCGTCCGTCACCGTCCCCGCTGTGTCCACGCGCACCACGAAGGTGAGCGTGGGCTCGCCATTCAGGTGGTAGCGCAGGTCCGCGACGCGCACCTCGCGTCCCCCCTCCACCGGCGTCACCGTCACCACCGGGAAGCGCGCCCAGGCCAGGGCCTCGCGCACGGTGGGCACCTCGCGCAGTTCCACGGGCAGCACATCCAGGGGGGCCTCCACCCTGCGGGCCTCCCTTGGCGCGCCGAGCAACGTCACGTCCCCCGCGGCCAGGACTTCGCCGGGAAGGCGCGCCACGTACCTCCACGTGTTGAAGGAGAGGGGCGCGGGGAAGACGCGGACGGCCTGGGCGCCAGGGTATGTGCCGTCCACCCGCCGCGTCAGCACGCCCCAGGACGCGACGCGCGCGCCCACATAGGCCGTGGCGCAGGCGAGCCCCACCAGCAGCGCGCGCCGCCACACCGTGCGCCGTCGCCACGCCACCACCGTCCCCGCCACCAGCGGCAGCGTCACCCACGGGTCCACCACCACCGTCCAGTCCAGGCTCAGCCGCGCATCGGAGAAGGGCAGCAGCACCCGCGTGCCCCAGCCGGTCCACAAGTCGGGGAGCAGGTGCGCGAAGAGCACGGACGTCAGGCTGGAGAGGAACACCGGGAGCGGCCGCGTGCCCTGGCGGAACACGGCCCAGGCCATGAGCGTGGCGATGAGGGCGACGACGGGCGCGAAGACAAGCGAGTGGGACAGGCCCCGGTGCGCATGCAGCGCCACCGTCACCGCGTCACCGCGTGCCAGGAGGGTGTCCAGGTCCGGCAGCTCGGCGGCCAGCACGCTCGCCAGCAGCACCGCGCGGTCCGTGGATGAAGAGCGCTCCGGTGAGTCGGGGCGTACGTCGGGCCGGCGCAGCGCGCCGACAGCCAGTCCCAAGAGCCCGTGCGTGAGGTTGTCCATGGCGCGGTGTGGCTCTAGCGCCTTCTTCGCACGGGGGCCAGCGGCGGGACGCAAGACAACGCCTTGCGTCCCGTCGCCAGCGATACGGCTGGTGCAGCGACTGCTTCAGCCGGTGGGCCGGTGAACTACCCGCCCAGCGCGCCGTTGATGAGCGGCGCGACGATGCCCATGCCCGGGTCCTCGGCGTTGTAGCCGTTGGCGGGCTCGTAGATGCGCACGCGCTGGTTGTTGCCCACGAAGCGCGTGAGGAACGTGTCCATGCCCACGAACTCGCTGCGGCACTTCCACGACTGCCACGGCGCTTCGATGTACTCGTACCACTTCTTCTTCTCCATCTGCTGGCAGGCGTGCGAGCCGATGAAGGTGATGATGGTGCTGCAGTGGCTGGAGTTGATGGCGCGCTCGTGCGGGATGAAGTAGCTGAAGTTGTTGTACTTGTTCAGCTCCGCCACCATCGCGGCCTCGTCCGCCTTCCAGTACGCGTGCACGGACTCCTTGTCGTTCGGCGTGTGGAAGCGCTCATAGGAGAAGCGCGAGTAGTTGTAGTCACGCGTGTAGCCCGTGTACGCGAGCTGGTCATTCGGGAACTCCGTGGCCACCATGCGGTTGATGGTGCCGAAGTCGTTCTGGCTGAACGACGCGGGCAGCAGGCCGAACACGGAGTTCAGGTTCCACGACTCGCGAATCTTGTCGTGCAGGGCGCGCGACTTGAAGTTGGCGTTGGGCGCCAGGAAGATGGGGCCGGAGTCGTTGAGCAGGTAGCCCCGCGCCGGGTTGATGATGCGACGCGCGAAGTAGTAGCCCGCCGACGTCGCCGTGCCGCCCGCGCTGTAGCCCGTCATCAGGAACTTCTGCACGTTGGGGAACTGCGACTTCGTGTAGTTCGCCACCGCCAGGGTGTTGGTGTAGCCGCTGTGGTGCCACGTGAGCGGCGGGTTCGCGCCCGTCGGGTCCACGTACGTCTTCGAGTTGTTGCCGATGTGCACGTCGCCGGTGCAGTACGGCACGTAGACGATGTTCCAGCCGTTCGTCACCAGCGTCGTCTTGCTGCGGCCCGGCAGGCCCGGGTCGGCGCCGTTGACGAGCGGCGAGACGTACTTCGCCGTGAACTGGGTGATGTAGTCGTCGGCGATGCCGTTGGGGTTCGCCGCGCCAAGGAGGCCCGCGCGGCCGCTACAGGTGTCGTAGTCCCAGCACGCGCCGCCGCCCTCGAGGAGCATCAGCACGTTGGGCGAGTTCGTCTTGTGGACGAAGAACTTGAACTGGGAGCCATTGCCACACTTCGTCCCAGGCAGCTCCACCTTCTGCCAGTTGTAGTTGTTGCCGCCATCCACCAGCACGCTGACGATGGATGAGACGATGACTTCCGAGCGGGCGGCGCTGGGGACCATCAGCGCAGCGACAGCGAGGCACGCCACGAGTACGCGCTTCATGCAGGCTCCTCCGGGTTTGGGGGGAAACCGGTTCTAGCTCACGTTGACCCGGGAGTCAGTGCTGAATGTGTTGTTTCATGTTTCGAGCACCCCGGTGGATTGTGATGCATTGCGGCATGACAAGGGTTGGTTGCCAGGTGCGCGAGGCACGCGGTATTCGGACGTCATGTCCGACAAAGCTGGGTCGAAGCGGCTGGGCTGGCTGGCGGGGCTCGCGGGTGTGGCGCTGGTGGCCGCGCTCGTGTTCGCCCTGAGCGGAGGAGAGGCGCCGCCCCCGGTGCCCGAGCCAGAGACGGCCACCGCGCCCACCTCGCCGCCCCCCGTCGCGCCCGTGCCCTCGCGGCCCGCCGCGCCCACCCCTCCGCCGGGAATGACAAGCAGCGTCATTCCGGAGGCGTACCGGGCGCCGGAGCCCGGGCCTGACGTGGATGGCGAGCCCGCGGCCTATCCCTTGGATTTGGAGGTGCTGCGCGCGAAGCTGCCGGACAACCTGTACTGGGAGCTGGGCGCGCCGACGAAGGACCCGGAGCTGCTGCGCAAGCGCGAGGAGGAGACGCGCAAGTGGAATGAAGTCTTTGGCCGGGTGCAGTCGGGTGACGCCACCGAGTCGGAGATTCGCGGGTACTACGACCGACGACGCAAGGTGTCAGAGGACATGTTGCAGTTCGCGACCACGGTGCTCACGGAGCAGGGCGACAAGCTGCCCGAGCGTGACAAGGGTTTGTACGAGCTGAGCATCAACATGCACCGCACGCGGCTGTCGGAGTACTCGCGCCAGGAGGAGGAGTCGCTGGCGCACCGCCGCGCGGCGGAGCAGCGCCGCGAGCAGTGGCGGCAGAGCCAGCAGGGGCAGCAGCAGCCGTGAGCGCGGGGCCCGCGCGTGTTGGATAGTGGAAGCTTGCGGGGAGCCCTGGCCAGGCGCCGGATTGGTGCGGGCCGCCTGCTCCGCTAGAGACGCGGGGCATGGCGGTGGAGACGAGTCGGAAGGGTTCGCCCGTCGAGGGCGAGCACGCGGCGGGCTCTCCGGATGAGTCGCGCCGGCCCGCGGGGGCGCTGGAGCAACGGGTGGCGGAGCGGACGGCCGCCCTGGAGGCCGCGCTGCGGGTGCGCGACGAGTTCCTGTCCGTGGCCTCCCACGAGCTGCGCACGCCCCTGACGTCGCTGCGGCTCTACGTGGACGGCCTGGTGCACTCCGCGGGGCTTGGCGCGCTGGAGCCCTCGGACGTCCCCAGGCGACTGGCCCGGGTCCAGGACCAGTGCCGGCGGCTGGACAGGCTCATCGCCACGCTCCTGGACGTGTCGCTCCTTTCCACCCAGCGCCCGGTGCTGGACCTGGAGGAGGTGGACCTGGGGCAGCTCGTCCGCCACACCGTGGAGCGGATGGAGGAGGACGTGCGGCGCGCGGGGTGTGATTTGTGCCTGCGCGCCCCGCTCGGAATCGTGGGCGCGTGGGACCGCACGCGCGTGGAGCAGGTCTTCACCAACCTGCTCACCAATGCCCTGCGGCACGCGGCGGGGACGGCGATTGAAGTGGCGCTCCGCGAGGAGGGCCAGGCCGTGCTGTTGTGGGTGAAGGACGGGGGAGCGGGCATCTCCCCGGAGGACCAGGAGCGGCTGTTCCAGCGCTTCTCGCGCCTGGACTCGAGGCGCCCCGGCTTCGGGTTGGGGCTGTGGATCTCCCGGCAGCTCGTCGAGCTCCACGGGGGCACCCTGTCCGTGACGAGCACCCCGGGCCAGGGAGCCTGTTTCACCGTGCGCTTGCCGCTGCCTGCTCCCGCTCCGCCCCCAAGCCCCTGAGGACTTGCCCCACGAGGCCGTCGAGTGTTGTGTGACGAGCAGACGTGTGGGAGGTAGCGGTGGGCTGCATGAGGGAAGTGGTAAGCGGAGTCCGGGGGCCTTGACCCGCATCCGCACCGAGCGCGTGGACCATCACTTGACCGGACAGGGGCTTTCCAGCGTCGACGCGCCCGCCGTGGGCGTGGAGGGACTCGACACCGCTCTGTGGGACCAGTTCCCGGAGAGTGTCTCCATCTGCGCGACGGAAGGGGCGTGTCTCTACGCGAACCCGGCGATGGAGCGCGCCTTCGGAAGTCCTCGGGAGGAGATGCTCGGCCGCTTCCTGTGGGAGCTGTATCCGGAGGCCCTTCGGGAGCAGCTCCAGCAGCGCTTCGTGCGCGTGGCGGCGGCGGGCGCGCCAGAGGACTTCGAGTGGCACTTCGCCTCCCAGGAGCGCTGGTTCATGCTGCGCCTGTTCCGGGGGCAGGGGCGCGTCTACGTCTTCTCGCGGGAGAACACGTCGGAGAAGAAGCAGGAGGCCATCCTCCGGGGCCTCTACGACGAGACGCGCCGCGCGCAGCGCCACGCGGCCTTCCTGGCGCAGGCCAGCGAGGTGATGACGTCGTCGCTGGAGCATGACGAAATCCTCACGCGCCTCACCGTCCTCGCGGTGCCACCGCTGGCGGATGGGTGCAGCGTGGACGTGCCGCTGCCCGACGGGCGCGTGCGGCGCGTGGCCATGGCGCACGTGCGGCCGGAGCTGGTGGAGCGTGCGCGGGCGTTCCACGAGCGCTACCCCATCCTGATGGACCAGACCCACGGGGTGGGCAAGGTGCTGCGCACGGGCGCCACGGAGTTCGTCGCGGAGATGCGGCCCGAGATGCTCGCACAGTCCATTCCGGACGAGACGCGGCGCCAGGCGACGCAGGCGCTGGGCGTGACGGCGTACATCATCGTGCCCCTGATGAGCCGGGGCCGCGTGCTCGGGGCGCTGTCGCTCGTCAACACCGAGGGTGGCCGGCGCTACACGCAGGCGGACGTGCGGCTCGCCGAGGACCTGGCGCGGCGCGCGGCCACGTCGCTGGACAACGGGCGGCTGTACACGGAGGCGCAGGAGGCGGTGCGCGCCCGGGACTCGTTCCTCTCCGTCGCCTCGCACGAGCTCAACACGCCGCTCACCTCGCTGACGCTCAATGTCCAGGCGCTGCGCCGGCAGCTGGAGTCTCCCGCCGCGAGCCCCGGGGACGTGGCGTCCGAGTCCGTCTCCAACAAGGTGACGGCCGTGCAGCGACAGCTCTCCCGGCTGTCCAGCCTGGTGCGCGAGCTGTTGGACGTGTCGCGCATCACCGCGGGCAAGCTGCGGCTGGAGCGCGAGCCGTTGGACCTGGCCGCGCTCACGCGGGAGCTGGTGCCTCGCTACGCGGAGGAGCTGTCGCGGGCGGGGTGCGCGCTGCGGCTGGAGGCACCGGGACCCGCGACGGGGGTGTGGGACCGGCTGCGGATCGAGCAGGTGCTCCAGAACCTCTTGTCCAACGCCATCAAGTACGGGCGGGGGCACCCCATCGAGGTGCACGTGGGCGGGGACGCGCAGCGGGTCTGGCTGTCCGTGCGCGACGAGGGCGTGGGCATCGCCGAGGATGCGCAGCCGCGCCTGTTCCATCGCTTCGAGCGGCTCGCCAGCGAGCGGCACTACGGCGGCCTGGGCCTGGGCCTGTGGATTGTCCGGCAGATTGTGGACGCCATGGACGGACGCATCCTGGTGCGCAGCGCGCCCGGCCAGGGCTCCACCTTCACCGTGGAGCTGCCGCGACAGCCTCCGGAATGAGGCGCGAGCGCGCGCCGGAGGACACCACCCAGAGCTGATGGGAGGTGCGGGTTATCGCCACGTGCAGGCGGCGGCGGGACTCGTCATCCACGGGCCAGGCGCGCGCGGTGACGTCCGGGAGGATGACGTAGTCGAACTCCAGGCCCTTCACGCTGCCCACGTCCGTCACGTCCACGCCGGGCTCGAAGGAGAACTCCCCGTCCTTCACCCGGCGCGCCCAGGCCTGGTCCGCCACGACGCGGTAGACGGCGTCGGCCGACTCGGGGCTGCTGGCGATGACGCCCACGGAGGCATGGGGCTCGCGCGCGACGAGGTCCCTCAGGGCCTCGCCGACGAAGAGCTGGGCCTGCGCCTCCACGGGGAAGTGGTGGAAGCCCACCGGCGCGCCCGCGCGGGGCCGCTGCGCTGACGACTCCGCGGGGGCCTGGGTGCCCAGCACCTGGCGCGCCAGCTCGACGACGGGCGCGGGGCAGCGGTAGGAGACCTGCAGCCTGCAGGTGGACGCATCGCGGATGCCCAGCTCGTCGAGCGCCTGGGGCCAGCCGGCGAAGCCCGACTCCGTCTGCTGCATCTCATCGCCCGCGAGCGTGCAGCTGCGGCCCTTGCCCAACAGCTTGCGCACGACGAACAGCTCGAAGAGGGAGAAGTCCTCCGCTTCGTCCAGGACGATGTGGGCCAGTCGCTCCAGCCCGAGCGGGCCGTGCTGGGCCTTGAGGAACATGAGGATGGGCAGGTCCTCCAGGTCCACCGTGCCGGCCAGCGCATAGGGCGTGTCCTCCTCGATGGCCTTGCCGTCCACGGTGATGAGCCGCTCAGGCTCGGTGATGTCCTTGAGCTCCTTGTCCAGCGGGGTGGAGCGCTGCAGCCGCGTGTGCTCCAGCACCTCGTCGATGGCGGTGCGCGGCAGCTCTCCCTTCGCCTGGCTCACCACGTTGTCGAGGAAGTGCCGGTCCAGGTACGCGTCCGCCAGCCGCCGGTGCAGCCGCTCCAGCGTGGTGCCCGCCTGCGTCTTCGGCGCGCCGATGCGGCCGAGGAGCAGGGGCCGCAGCGCGGGGTGCCGCTTGAAGCGCGACACGAGCGGCGACGTCTCCGGACTCAGCTTGATGCCCGGCAGGTTGAACGCGGAGCGCGCCGTCGCGAGCAGCCAGTGGTCCAGCGTGTCCACCGAGACGCGGCCCAGGCCCAGGGGCGCCAGCAGCCGGCGCGACAGCCGGGCCAGGCCCTCCTCGGGGACGATGAGCTTCATGCGCGCCTGCGGGTACGTGTTCGGGTCGTCGAAGGCGATTTTCGCCAGCCGGTGCAGGGCCACCGTCGTCTTCCCGCTGCCCGCGCTGCCCAGCACCAGCAGGGGATGGGAGGCCGCCACGCTGACGGCGTCGTACTGCTCGGCGTCCAGCATGGCCGTGACGCCGAAGGCATCTTCGACGCGCCTGGCGCCCTTGCCGGTGCCCATGGCCCCGGGCCTCGCCGCCGAGCCCGCGCCTCCCTCGCGCAACGCGCTGACGTCGCGGCCCACGCCGTGCCACGTGCCGTCCTGCGCGCGCTCCAGGACCAGGGCGCCGGAGATGATGCGCGTCAGCACGCCGCGCTCGATGACCACCAGGCGCCGCACCTCCACGGTGCCCTCCGCCAGTCGCTCTCCGAACTGCTCCTCGTACGCGTCGCCCTCCTCGTACGAGTAGAAGACGCGGGCGATGGGGGCGAAGCGCCAGTCGATGACGCGCACCCCGGCGCCCACGTCCGCGAAGGTGGTGCGCCCCAGCAGGTAGTCACGGGGGCCCGCGTCGCCATGCAGGCGCAGGTGCGCGAAGTAGGGCGCCTGCGAGTCCGGGAGCTGGGCGCTCTCCTGTCTGTCCAACAGGGCCCGCGTCTGGTCCATCTGGAAGAAGAGGTGGGGCAGGTCGGCCTCGGCCGCGCTCGTCGCCTCGTCGCGCAGCGCCTGGAGCTGGTCGACGAGCGCCTGGTTCTCCAGCGCCCGTCCTGCCTTGCGGCGCGCGAGCTCCAGTGTCGCCTGGACGCGCGAGAGCAGCGCTTCCTCCTCGGCGATGATGGCCCGGGCGTCTTCGGAGAGGTGTCCCTGCTCATGCGTCATGCGCGCCAAGGTGAACTTCGCGACGGTGCTCGTCAACCCATTGGTTTTCCTGGCGGAAGTGCTACTTTGAATGGCGGTCGGAAGGAGCGGACATGCGGCGCTTCAGCTCTCGGTTGGCGCTGCTGGTGTTGGCCTTCCTCTCGTGTGCGTCCTCGGGGCAGCGCACCGTCCTCCACCAGAAGCAGTCGCCCTACACGCTCATCGCGGTGACGGAGGACGCGGAGGGTCGGCGCTACCTCCAGTTCGACGAATCCGGCGCGCTCCAGAGCGTGGTGCGGCCGGGGCAGCCCTTGAAGCTGGAGCTGCCCTACACGCGCGTGGCGATGGTGGGACTGGCCTTCGTCCCCAAGCCCCAGCGCATCCTCGTCGTAGGCCTGGGCGGCGGGGCCATGCCCATGTTCCTGCGCGCGGTGGTGCCCCAGGCGCGCATCGACGTGGTGGACATCGACCCGGACGTGGTGGACGTGGCGCGCGAGTACTTCGGCTTCCGCGAGGATGAACGCCTGAAGGCGCACGTGGCGGACGGCCGGGCCTTCATCGAGGCGAAGCGGCCCGCGTATGACCTCATCTTCCTGGACGCGTACGGCCCGGAGAGCATCCCCGAGCACCTGGGCACGGTGGAGTTCCTCGCGTCGGTGCGAGCGAGGCTGACGGCCAGGGGCGCGGTGGTGGGCAACGTCTGGGAGGACCCGCCCAACCCGCTCTTCTCCTCCATGCTCCGCACGTGGCAGGCGGGCTTCCGCCAGCTCTACACCTTCGAGGTGGAGGCCAACGCCAACCGCATCTTCGTGGGCGTGCCCTTCCCAGACAAACAGTCGCGCGAAGTGCTGGCCTCCCGAGCCCAGTCGCTGGAGAAGCAGCGGGGCGTGCCGTTCGACTTGAGCGAGATGGTGATGCGAGGATTTGCCGACGTCACTGGACGCGAGGAGCCGTCGGGCCAGGTGTTGAAGGACAAGCCCGTCGCGCCCGTGGAGTCCAGGCCCCCGACTCCGGTGCCCTGACGCCCACCAGCGCGGGCGTCGATTGTCATTCGAAGACGGGCAGGAGGTAGACTCCGCCGGCCTCAGGCAGCGTTGTGGACCCGTTTCTTTTCGGAGGCCGCGATGTCCCCGTCTCACGTCGGGCCGCCCTCGCTGTCGCGTCGAGGGCTGCTCAAGCGAGGAGTCTTTGGCGGCGCCCTGCTCGCGCTGGGAGGCGGCGGAGCCTTGTTCCTGCGCGAAGGGCTGTCATTGCCCCTTCCCGAAGGACTCCAAGTGTTCGGGCCTCGCGAGTACGCCACGTTCCAGGCCATCGCCCGCCGGGCCTTCCCGCCTCGCGAGGGCTGGCCGGACGCGGACACCGCGCGCGTGGCCTTGCTGGCGGACCAGGTGCTCGCGCGCGGAGACCCGCTGGTCGCGCAGGAGGTCCGGACCGTGCTGGGAATCTTCGACAACGCGCTGGCGGGGCTGTTGTTCTCGGGCCGCGTCACGCCCTTCTCGCGGCTGTCCCCCGAGGCGCAGGACGCCGCGCTGGAGGACTGGCGGACGTCGCGGCTGGTGTTCCGTCGCGGCGCCTTTCATGCGCTGCGCTCACTGGCCCATGCCGCGTATTACTCACATCCGGCGGCCATCGCGGCCACGGGCTACGTGGCGCCGCAGGGCTTCCATGTCGCGGACGCGCCCGTCTGGAGGGGCCCCGCGGATGGCTCCTTCGCGGGCACCGGAGGGTCCACGCCATGAGCGGTCGCATCCGGACGGGAGACGAGCTGACCGAGGACCAGACCCTCACGTGTGACGTCTGCGTGGTGGGCAGCGGCGCGGGCGGCGGAGTGCTCGGGCTGGAGCTGGCGAAGCGCGGGCTGGACGTGGTGATGCTGGAGGAGGGCGGCTACCACACCCGTCGCGACTTCGATTTGAACGAGGCGAAGGCGTACTCGACCTTCTACCAGGAGGCCGGCAACCGGGCGACGGATGACCTGTCCATCGGCATCTTCCAGGGCCGCACCGTGGGCGGTGGCACCGCCATCAACTGGTGTGCCTGCTTCCGCACGCCGCCGGAAATCCTGGAGCGCTGGCGTGACACGCACGGCGTGAAGGGGTTGGACGCCACCACGCTCGCGCCGCACTGGGATTGGCTGGAGGAGCGGCTGAACATCCGCGAGTGGCCGCTGGAGCAGTCCAATCGCAACAACCGGATTCTGTGGGAGGGACTGGGTGCGCTGGGCTACAGCCGGGGCACGGTGAAGCGCAACGTGCGCTCGTGCGCGGCGCTGGGCACGTGTGGCCTGGGCTGTCCCACCAACGCCAAGCAGTCCCTGCTGGTGACGCTGATTCCCGAGGCGGTGGAGCAGGGGATGCGGCTGTTCGCCAACGTCAGCGCCCGGAAGCTGGAGACCCAGGGCGGGCGCGTGGTGGCGGTCCACGCGGACGTGTTGAACCCGGGCACGAACCAGCCCACCGGCAAGCGGCTCACGGTGAAGGCGAAGGTGACGGCCGTGTGTGGCGGAGCCATCAACTCGCCGGGCCTGCTCTTGCGCAGCGGACTCACCGGACGGGGCCGGGTGGGCAAGCGCCTCTTCCTTCACCCCGTGGTCGTCTCCAACGCCCGCTTCCAGGAGCCGGTGGAGGCCTACCGCGGCGCGCCCATCAGCGTGTACTCGCGGCAGTTCATCAACCGGGGGGAGGGCAGGCTGGGGTGGCTGTTGGAGGTGCCTCCGCTCTTGCCCATCCTCAACTCGCTGGCGCTGACCGGCCTGGGCCCGGCGCACCAGGACCAGATGGCGCGGCTGCCGTATGCCAATGCCCTCATCTCCATCTGTCTGGATGGCGTGCACCCCGGGGACGAAGGCGGCACGGTGGCCCTGCGCGGCGAGCGCGAATACTCGCGCTTCAAGGTCGACTACCCGCTCAACGACTTTCACTGGGAGGCATTCCGCGAGGCCCTCAAGGTGTCCGCGCGCATCCAGTTCGCCGCTGGCGCGGAGCAGGTGTCGAGCCCGCACTCGCGGCCCGTGGTCATGCGAAGCGAGAAGGACCTCTCCCTGCTGGACGACGCGCCCTATGGCCCGCTCCAGCTCTCCGTCCTCAGCGCGCACCAGATGGGCGGGTGCGCCATGGGCGGCAGTCCCGAGACGAGCGTGGTGGACAGCACGCTGCGCTATTGGGACACGGACAACCTCTTCGTCGTGGACGGCTCCGTCTTTCCCACCGCACTGGGCGTCAATCCCATGGAGTCCATCCTCGGCATCGCCCACTGGGGGAGCCAGCACGTCGCCGCCGCTGTGTGACATTCCATGACGGAACGATGATGGTGTTTTCGCCATCAGTTGTTCTATGCAGTCCACCCCGTGTCCGCGGGGCGCGCATGGCAGTCCTTGCCGTGCACGCAGTCCCCCACGAGTCCATTTCGTATGAGCTCCCTGTTTCTGTCCCAGCCTTCTCCGCGCGCGCGGAAGATGACGGCGGCCGTCGTCGTCCTCTCCGCCGTGTTGGGTGCGTGTTCGACCTTGCCGCAGCGTGGCCAGGTGGTGATGCGCGACGTGTCCTTCCCCTTGCGAGACTTCCGCATGCCCTCGGGGCTGCGGGTGGTGGTGGAGCAGGACTCACGCGCACCGGTGGTGGCGGTGGTGGCCCTGGTGGGCACGGGCGGCTCCAGCGACCCGGTGGGCAAGGAAGGCCTGGCGCACGTCGTGGAGCACCTGGCGTTCCGCTCGCGCCATGCGGGCAGCCCCTCGGTGTGGACGCGGCTGGAGGACCTGGGCGCGGGCCGCTTCAATGCCTTCACCAGCCTGGACCACACGCTGTACCAGACGATGGCGCCCAAGGAGTCGCTGGCCGGGCTCTTGAAGATGGAGGGACAGCGGATGTCCGCGCCGCTCGCCGGTGTCACGCCGGAGGTTTTCGCGGTGGAGCGCGAGGTGGTGCGCAATGAATTGCGTCAGCGCAACGAGACGGGCTACGTGGGCCAGGTCTTCAGCTGGATGCACGCGGCGGCCTATCCGCCGGAGCACCCGTACTCGCGGCCCATCATCGGCACCCACGAGTCGCTCACGGCGCTCGCCCTGGCGGATGCCCAGCGCTTCGCGCGCAACCACTACCGTCCGGACAACGTCACCCTGGTCATCGCGGGCGACGTGGACCTGGCCGCCGTGGAGGCGGTGTTGATGCAGAGCCTGCCCCCCGCGTGGGTGGGCACTGGCGCGCCGCTCGCCGTGGACCCGCGCCTGCCGCAGGTGACGGAGCCGCCGCTGAAGGCCGCCGCGTCGTCCATTCCGGAGTTCAAGGCATCTGTCGGCTCGCCGGAGCTGTACATCTCCTGGGTGCTGCCGCGCTCGTTCGACGAGGCCAGCGCCATCCATGACTTCGTCCGGGTGAACCTGAGCCGGAGCCTGTCGGGGGCGCAGCTCACCGACGGTGATATCGCCGGAGTCGGCACGCAGGTGATTCCCGGCACGCGCGCCTCGCTGCTGGTGGTCCGCGTGCCGCTCACCACGGGCGCCAACCCACGCAGGTCCGCGGACAAGGTGCTGGACCGGGTCTACGAGACGTGGACGCAGAGCATCAGCGCGGGAGCGGTGCTCGGCCGCGAGTTCGACTTCCAGTCCATGCGCCGCAACGTCATCACCGGCATGGTGCTGGAGTCCGAAGATTTGATGTCGCGCACCGTGCGCCGCGCGGAGCTGACCCACTTCATGCTCGACGTGCGGGGCTACACGCGCGCGCAGATGGCGCTGATGACCATCGACGGCGGCAAGGTGACGGACTTCGCCTACAAGTGGCTGCAGCGGGAGCGGGCCCGCATCATCCTGGTGCGGCCGGGAGAGAGCGGTGGCGCCACTGTCGCCGCGCCCGCCACCCTGCCGGAGGAGACCTCCCCGGTGACGGCCGAGCAGCGCATCACCCCGTCCATGCTGACGGCCCTGTCCGCGCCCGTGCAGACGCTGAAGCTCGACAACGGCATGGAGGTGCTGCTCGCGCCCCGTCCCGGGCTGCCCGTGGTGCGGGTGGGCGCGGTGCTGGGCGGCGGCTCCACGTACGGCGCGAAGCCGGGCGCGGCGGCCATGGCCAGCTACGGCTCCTTCCGCGAGTCGTGGTTCGAGGGCCATGCCAGCCACTGGGGGCTGCATGTGTACGGAGACATGCGCAAGGACCACGAGCGCATCGAGGTCGCCGGCACCGCCGGCAACATCGGCAACATGCTGGCGCTGCTGTCCGAGCAGCTCGCCACCACGCGGACCTCGCTGGAGGTGGTGAAGTACCTCCAGGAGCAGGTGGTGCCGTGGCGGCGCGCGGTGGACGGGCACCCGGAGGTCCGGGCCGAGCGTGAGCTGATGAAGGCCCTCTACGGGACGCATGCCTACTCGCGAGATGCCACGGGCGAGGAGATGGCGCAGGTGTCCTGGGAGGAGGTCCAGGCCTGGATTGGGGATGTGTACCGTCCGGCCAACACCGTGGTGGTCATCGCCGGCGAGTTCGACGTGAAGACGGTGGAGCCGCTGGTGCGTGAGTACCTGGGCGGCTGGAAGCACGGGCCCGCCACGGCGGTGAGCGTGCCTGCCGCGCCGTCGCTGCCGGAGCCCTCCGCGAAGGCCCGCACGCTCGTCACGCCGCGCCCGGGTGCGAGCCAGGGCCATCTGCAGCTGGCCTGCCGGCTCCCCACGGCCACCCCCGAGGCCGAGGCGCGCTACTCGCTGATGGCGGAGCTGGTGTCGGCGCGTGCGTTCCACGAGGTGCGCTCGCAGCGCGGAGCCTCCTATGGCTTCAGCGCGAGCACCTGGGTGGCGCGCGGAGGGGCCTCCCACCTGGTGGTGGAGGGCGTGGTGGATGCGCAGCGCATGACGGAAGGCGCGAAGTACGTGCAGGACCTGCTCTCCACCTTCGCCACGCGCCTGGATGAGGGAGAGGTGGCGCGCTCGCGCTCGCGGCTGCTCGCGAGTCAGGCGGTGTCGTTCATCTCCTCGGAGTCGTGGGTGCAGGCGCTCCTGGATGTCCGGGTGCGGGGCTTCTCGCCGGAGTCGCTGGCCCAGCGTCCCGCCCACCTCCAGGCCGTGACAGCCGCCGCGTTGAAGCAGGAGTTCGACGGCTGCCTGAAGCGGCTCGTCGTCGGGGTGGTCGCCGACGAGGCTCAAGCCCGCGCCGCGCTCCAGGCGCTGTCCGTGCCGTAGTCGCTCGTGTGCTCCCTCGCCTGGTGCACTGTCGACCAGGCGAGGGACGGGTGCCGGGCGTCCCTCCGCTCCGGCGCTGACTACCTTGCCCCGACGGAGAATCCGTCCAGGAGGGGGCAGGCATGCGGTGGCAGGGTGGTCGTCGCAGCTCCAATGTAGAAGACCGGCGAGGCAGTGGTTTCGGGCGTCCCCTGGCGGTGGGCGGTGGTATCGGCTCCATCGTCGTGGCGCTGGTGGTGATGCTGCTGGGCGGAGACCCGTCCGTCATCACCTCCGGGAGCGGGCAGGACCCGTCAGGAGGCTACGGCACGGGCGGCTCGGGAGTGCCCGACGACCCGCGTCAGGCGGAGCTGAAGGACTTCGTGTCCGTCATCCTCGCGGACACGGAGGACACGTGGCCAGGCCTGCTGGAGCCCCAAGGGGTGAGCTACGTGGACCCCCGGCTGGTGCTCTTCACCGGAGCGGTCCAATCCGCCTGCGGGCAACAGGAGAGCGCGGTGGGCCCCTTCTACTGCCCGCCGGACCAGCGCGTGTATCTGGACCTGGACTTCTTCGACGAGTTGGATCGCCGCTTCGGCGCGCCGGGTGACTTCGCCCAGGCCTACGTGGTGGCGCACGAGGTGGGGCACCACGTGCAGAATCTGATGGGCATCTCCGAGCAGGTGCAGGCCGCGCGGCGCCGCGTCTCGCCCGAGCAGGCCAACGCGCTGTCGGTGCTCCAGGAGCTGCAGGCGGACTGCTTCGCCGGCATCTGGGCCCACCATGCGCAGCGCGAGCGCCAGGTGCTGGAGGAGGGCGACGTGGAGGAGGGGCTGGGCGCCGCGTCCGCCATTGGAGACGACACGCTCCAACGGCGCACCCGGGGCCATGTCGTCCCCGAGTCCTTCACCCATGGCTCCTCGGAGCAACGCGTCGCGTGGTTCAAGGAGGGCCTGTCGCAGGGCACCCTGGAGGCGTGTGACACGTTCTCCGACGCGTCCTCGCCGTCGCGCCGTCGTCGCTGACCCACGGGCGATTGGCGTCCAGGCCCCTTCCCGCGTTTGAATGGCCCCTCGTGGAACTGTTCCACGGCCATCGACGTCGGAGGGGGCGTGCCTTCATTTCAAGCAAGCTGGTGCGCGGGGCTGCTCGTCGGCCTGTTGCTGGCCGCGCCAGCCGAGGCCCGCTTCGGCAAGCGCTCCAAGCCGAGCGATTCGAAGTCGGACACCCACGAGGCCACCGCCATCGGTCAGGACGACGACGATGACGATGACGACGACAAGGACTCCGACTCCGACAAGGGCTCGTCCGACTCGGGGAGCGACGACTGCTGTTCGGACTCCCTGGAGGAGCTGGGCGGCGAGGTGGTGGGGAGCCTGTTCGGGTGGATGCTCCAGGGCATGGTCGAAGCGATTGCCTCCACGGGCACGCACCTGCCCCGGCGGGCCAACGTGAGCCTCGAGCCGGGCGTGGCCCCGGAGGTCACCCCGGAGGTGAGCACAGAGCGTCGGCACGCGGTGCCAGTGTCCTTCCGCATGGGGATGCAGAACCTGCTCCTGCGAGACGACGCGAAGGGCGCCGACATGTTCGTGGGGTTGGAGTTCCGCCGCTTCGGCGTGGAGGGCCACGTGCTGCGGCTGTCGCTCCCCGCCGATGACGGCACGGACGGACGCGACAGGCTCACGCTGTCGGAGGTGCACCTGACGCATGCGTTCCTCGTGCGCGAGCAACTGCGGCTGCGCGCGGAGGCGGGCGTGAGCACGGCGTATGCGCCGGATGTCACCCTCGTGGGGCCCAGCGTGGGCGTGTCCTTCGAGGCCTGCATCCTGGGCCCCCTGGACTTCGAGGCCCGCACGCAAGTGACACCGTGGCCGTACCTCCAGTTCGACGGCACGGTGGGGCTGGCCCTGCACCTGGGCAGCCTCATGGTTCGAGGCGGCTGGCGGGGCCTGTACCTGGACGACCTGGGCACGGTGGACGGCGTGGCCCACCAGGACCGGCTCCATGGCCCGTACCTGGGCGGAGGCTTCACCTTCTAGCGTCGCGGGCTAGCGACGCCCCTTCACCTTCCACCAGAGCATGCCGAGGAAGCCCTCCGGCGGAGGCTCTGGAGGAAGCATCGACTCCTCGTCATCCGGGCGTCTCGCGGGAGGAGGTGGCGTGGCCCTTCGCGGTGAGGGCGAGGGCAGGGGCTCCGTGCTGTGAAGCCCTCGCGAGGCGCGGTCCAGGGCCTCCGAGAAGGAGCGCCTCGTGACGTCGCGACCCTCGAT
The DNA here is from genome assembly GCF_024198215.1 of Myxococcus qinghaiensis. Classification (GTDB taxonomy): domain Bacteria; phylum Myxococcota; class Myxococcia; order Myxococcales; family Myxococcaceae; genus Myxococcus; species Myxococcus qinghaiensis. Next base: position 242,873 of record NZ_JAKCFA010000003.1, on the reverse strand, counting down.
GCGCTCGGGACGGGAGACGCGCTCCAGCGCGCTGACCCGGACGACACCGTCGGCGCCTTCGACACGGCGCAGGCCACCGACGCGTCCGATGGGACCCCTGGGTTTTCGTCCGTGCATGACGTGTCTCCCGTGGAGGCGAATCGCTCAGGGCTTGGTTTCAGCGGACAGGGCCGTCTTGAGCGGGATGAACTCCTCACGCCGCAGCAGCAGCCTCGCGTCGTTCTTGGGGAGGATGCGCAGCTGGAAGCGGCGCTCATAGGAGTCCGCGGACGCGAAGACGCCCTTGTCGCTCACCAGCAGCAGCGCGGTGGGGACGGAGAGCTTGGGCGAGCGGTGCCCGTAGAAGTGCACCACGACGTGGTAGGGCCCGGGGGCGACCTTGCGCGCGTGATACAGCTCCGGGCCCAGGCCGTCGGTGATGTCCCAGTAGAGCCGTCCGCCCAGCCGCGTCTCCTTGTGCTGGTAGTAGCAGCGCTCGCCGTTGGGCTCGATGACCCACAGGTCGATGTCCGTCGAGTCCGAGTTCCAGTGGGTGGTGAGCTGGTAGTCGATGGGCGTGGAGGACACGCCACCGTACCAGGCCGTGCTGGCCTCCTGGATTTCGCCGAGGCGCGCCTTCAGCACGGACGCGAAGGCCTCCGCGCGGGGATGCCGTGCCAGCGCGGAGAGCAGGCGCCCGTAGTGGTACGCCGCGACCAGGCGCAGCTCCGTGACGTGTCGCCACTGCGCGCCCGCGAGGACGATTTCGTAGTTGCGCGCGGCCTCTGCATGGCGCCCTGAGGCATCCAGCGCGAGGGCTTCCTCCAGGTACGCCTGGCCCTCGAAGGGGCGGTTGAGCCGGACGTGCTCGAACAGCTCCGAGGCGGCGGGGAACTGGCCCATGGCGAGCAGGCCGTAGCCGACCAGGCGCAGGGCCTCCGCGTCCTTGGGCCTCAGCTCCACGGGAGAGGACAGGGCGCGCAGTGCGCCCCCGGTGTCTCCGGCGAAGGCGCGCTGGCGGGCGATGCCCTCATACAGCGTCACGTCGTCGCGATTGTCCCGGCGCGCCTTGCGGTAGGCCAGCTCCGCGGTGAGTCGAGGCTCGCCGCCCGCATAGGGCTCGTCGCGCAGCGGCTGACGCTTCATCAGGGGGGCCAGGGCCGAGCGGTTTTCCGTCAGGGTCCGCACCACGGCGAGCCCGGACTTGGGCACCTGGTCCAGGTCGAGCCCCTGGAGCTTGTCCTTGCGCTGGTCCTGCTCGCGCTTGCGCAGCGTCTCCAGGTCATCCAGCTCCACGCGCTCATCGCGGATGGCGAAGCGCTGGTAGTCCGACTCGGACTCGAGCACGAGCATGGACGCGCGCGCGTTGGCCAGCCGGTAGTGCTGACTGAGGGCCACCACCATGCGGTCCAGTCGCACGTCATCCAGGGCCACCATCCGCGTGACGAAGAGGTCCGCCCAGGCGCGCGGCGCGAAGGTGCTGTCGTCCTCCGAGGACAGCGGCACGCTGAGCGTCTGCTCCACGTCGCCCGCGCGCGTCGCCACCACCAGCTCCGCGGTGCCCTTCTCCGGCAGCCGTCCCGCCACCAGCAGCTCCTGGCCCGGGAAGACGAGGTGCGGTCGGCCCGCGATGACCAGGTCCTTCACGGCGGCGCCCTTCACCTCCACGCGGGAGAGCACCACGGACATGGCCCGGTGGGCCTTCGCCGCGGCCTCCACCTGGCCTCCGGAGAGCACCGTCACGCTCCGGCCGCCGCTGGCCCGCGAGAGCGCGTCGAACAGGTCCGTGTTCACCGCCGCCTCGCCGAAGCGATACGTCACCCAGCGCAGGGCCTCGGCGCTGCCGTGGCGGGAGATGAGCGACTCGACGGTGCTCTGGCCCCAGGTGACGTTGCCGTCGGAGAGGAGGAAGGCCGTCACGCGCTCGCCGGGCTTGCCGGGCTTGAGCCACTCACCCGCGGCCCGGTCCAGCTCCGCCAGCATGCCATCCACGTGGGAGGCGCCCTCCAGGTACACGCGCTCCAGCTCGGAGAACGTCTCCTGGCGCCGCGCGGCGTCGTTGGTGCGCCAGCCCGAGCCATGCAGCCAGCGGGGTCGCACGTCGAAGAGCAGCACCGCGTACTCCTTCAGCGTGGAGTCCTTCTCCAGGAGCGCGCGCAACGTCGCCGCCTGGAGCGCCCAGGCGTTGCCGTCCTCCGTGGCCAGCGACGTGTCCACCACGAGCACGGCGCGACCGGTGGGCGGCCCCTCCGCTTCCGACGTCAGCCGCGCGGGCAGGCGCACGCGGGCATGGAACGCCTGGCCCGGAAGGCCCGCGTCGTCGCGTCCCACCAGGACATCCGCTTCGGTGTTCTTCGGCGTGAGGGCCACCGACAGCGCGCCGTCACCCTTGAGCTCGGGCAAGTCGTACGTCCGCCACGTGCCCAGCTCACGGGGCTTCCCCTTCACTTCGGGAGCCACCAGCACCTCTTTCGTGTGGCGCGGGTCCACGTGCACGCGCGCGGACACCTGGAGGTCCTTGCCCGCGCCGACGGGCAGGGGCCACGTGTAGCGCAGGCGCTCGCCGTCATGGAGCAGCGTCTGCTCGTAGGCGATGACCACGCGCTTGAGGGAGCGGGGCGGCAGCGGGAAGACGCGGGCGCTGAAGGTGGAAGCGCCGGCCCACTCCAGCAGCGCCGGGTCGATGTTGTCGCGGACGATGTCCTCGTACACCTCGCGCGCGCGCTTCTGCTCGACGACCCGGGCCTCCTGGGGAGCGCCCCAGGAGCGCTTCGCACCCGGAGGGCTGGGGGGCGCGGCGGCGGTGAGCTGTTCCACGTCCGAGGTGCCATCGCCGAGGGGAGGCAGCAGGTCCGAGGACTGGAAGAGGGACGGGGCATTCACCGCCACGGAGCCCGAGTAGAGCGCGAAGCCCGCCACGGACGCGCCACCGGGCAGCGGGTAGTAGAAGGTGCCTTCCAGGTTGTGGGGCGTGTCGTTCTCGAAGAGGTGGTCCACCACCGTGCGCGCGCGGGCGCCCTGGATGTACGTCACCACGCGAATCGCTCGCGTCTTCAGGGGCTGATAGCGACCGGACTCGTCGCGCACCAGCACCTTCGCGGCGCGGGGCGCGGTGTCCACCTTGGGCAGCACGGGAGTGGGCGGCGCGTCGTCATGCCCCTTGCCGTTCTTCATCGCCGGCTTCGCGGGTGCCGGCTCGGCCTCCGCTCCTCCGCCCCCGCCCCGGATGACCTGCATGATTTCGCGGCGCTTGGCCTCCAGGACCCTGCCACTTGACGAGGCAGGCGCCTCCCGGGCGGCGTCCATGGGACGCGGCGCGGAGGCGGGCGAGGGAGGAGGGGGGGGCGGAGGCGGAGCGGCTCCGAGCATCACATCCCCTGCGACGCGCTCTTCCTCCATCGGCGCCGGGCTTCCTTCCACCGGCTCCAGCTCCCCCGTGGGGCCGGAGGGCTTCTGGAGGCCACTCCGAAGCAACTTCTGGAGGTCCTCCTCGCTGAGGATTCGCGGGTCCGCCAGGCCATCGCGCAGCTCCGCGACGTTCACCTCGCCGGGGTCGTTGACACCGGGGGCGGTGACGGGCGCGGCGAGGCCCGCCTTGAGGAAGCTCTCCGGAGGCGCTTGCGGCTTCGGCGCGGGGGCCGCGGGCGGTGGCGTCGAGCCCCGCTCACAACCCGCCATGACGAGGCACAGCAGCAGCACGGCGGGGGAAAGGCGCGTGAGGTGCATTCGCGGGACGTTAGCCCAAGACGGAGTCCTCCGTGCATGCCCCCGGGACACAGGGTCCTCAGTCCAGATAACCCCAGCGGTCTTCCTCGAGGACATAGAAGGGGCGTCCGAAGGGAATCCGTTCCGTCCAGCCGAGCACGTGTCGCCCGGGGCTCACGTCGTAGGTGAAGCCGAAGTGGGGGCCGGAGTACTTCGCGGGTGGCAGCTCGGGAAGGAACTCGGGGACCAGCTCGGTGAGTGCCTGGGGCAGTCGGCCATGTCGCGTCTGGAAGGCCCGGCACGCGGCGATGAGGCGTTCGGCGTTGCGCCGGGCCCGCTCGCTTCCCGCGCGGTTGGGGCGCAGGACGACGATGGCGGTCATCGCCAGGGCGGCCGTGTTCTGGACGAGCCGGCTGGCGCCGTCGCGCCACTGGCGAAGGGTGCTCCCGAGGAACGTGGCCATGCAGCCTCCCGTAGTCCTCGCATCATCGCCCAGGCGCCATCCTCCCGGGCCGTCACTGCCTATCTTTTTCGAGAACAGGAGGCGGTGATGCCAGACATCGACACGCGACAGCGAGCAGGTGAGCCCTTGGAGGATGGGAGGGCTCGCGAGCAGGACTATGAGGATGAGATTCCCGGCCACACGCCAGGAGTGGCCGAGGGAGACGACGAAGCCGTTCCCCAGCGTGCCCACGCTTTTCCGGACCCGGACAAGACGCCCGGTTGTGCGGAGGGTTGACCGGTCGGCGACCCAATCGGGCATGGCATGCTTGGATTTGCCGACCCGGCCTGACAGTCTCCCGCGTCATCGTTCACAGTGAGGGCGCGTCACCATGGGGATGGAAGGCCGGTCGGTGCCGGAGGTGGACCAGGTTGCGCCCGTTCCGGTGGGACCGTCCGTCCAGGCCGATGAGGCCACTTCCGACAAGACAGCTGTCGGAGGCCGTCTGCTCGCGACGCTGGGGAGCCGGCACGTCCGGCTGTTCCTGGCGCTCATCTGGGGCGTGCTGCTGTTCGTGGCCTTCCAGCCCGGGCTGATGTCGAGTGACTCGCTCAACATGCTGTGGCAGGGTCAGACCGGAGAGTACTCGGACTGGCATTCGCCCTTCTTCGCCTTCCTGTTGGGCAAGGCCTTCCTGCTGACAGGCTCGACGTGGCCGGTATTGGCTCTCCAACTCCTGGGGTTGGCGCTGGGACCGGTCGCGCTGGTCGGGGGCGTCGCTGGGCGACGCGGGCTGGCCGCGCTCGCGTTGCTGGGCGTGTACTGGGTCATCCCCAGCACCTGGGCTGTGGGAGTGACGCTCTGGAAGGACGTGCTCAACGCGGTGGCCCTGCTGTGGGCGGTGGTGTTGCTCACCCGGGGGCGACCGGGCTGGGCTTTCGTGTGCCTCATCGCCGCGACGCTGACGCGGCACAACGCCATCACCGCCAGCATGCTGCTGGTGCCCATGGTGGTGGCGCGTGTGCCGGCGCTGATGAAGGAGCGGGGCCGCCCCGTCATCGCTGGCGTGTTGCTCCTCGCGGTGCTTGCGATTGCACCGGGCTTCGTCGAGCGTGTCGTGGGCGCGCAGAAGACGTGGATTGGAGGCGCGCTGCTGGTGTTCGACGTGGCGGGCGTCTATTCGCGCGAGCCCTTGGCGATGGAGGGCTCACCGCTCGTGGAGCGGTGGAAGTGGGATGCGGCCAAGCTGAGCTCCATCTATGACACGCGCGGGGTGTCGCCGATGTTGTGGGGAGACCCGGCGCGGGGCGCCATCTCCCCGGTGGAGGTCCTCGCGGCGAAGGAGCCCCTGACGCGAGAGTGGCTCCGCGTCGTGCGCACCTACCCGGGGGCCTATCTGCGGCATCGGTGGGCGTCGTTTGTCGCGACCCTCGGCCTCGTCGGCTTCTCCGACATCTACTACCGGGAGACCGGGGCCTATCATCGGCAAATCGACCGGAACGACCTGGGCCTGAAGCTGCGAACGCACACCGCGGTCCACCGGGGCCTGGTGTCCATGCGAGACGCCTGGCCCGATGTCGTCGCGCGTGGAGGGTTGTGGCTGCTGCTGGCGGTGGTCCTGGCCGGCGTGGGCTGGAGACGTCGCGCGCGGGATGGCGGGCTGATGTTCTGCGTGGCCGCGTCCGGAGTCACCTACGCGTTGGCGTACCTCCCCGTCAGCGTGAGCGCCGAGTACCGCTTCTTTTACTGGACCGCCATCTCCGTGTTTGCCGCCGCCGCGCTGTGGCTGGCGCGGCCCGCGTCGCGCACGGCGTAGCGCTGCGTACGCCGTGTGTGGCGCATCGGGCCATTCCTCCGAGGAAGCGTGTGACTCGGGGTGTGGCTCCGTGCGGGCAGGGGTGGCCCGGCTGAATAGACGGGAGGGAGCCCCGTCAGACTGTACAGAACGCGGCGCAACCCGCTGCGAAGGAGGTCGTCATGTACAGCAAGCTGAAGCGAGTCTTGGTGGTGTGCTCCCTCACGGTGGCTTCTCCTGTCCTCGCGCAGTCGGTGCATGGTGCCTCCCCCGTCACGACCTCGGGCGTCACCGAGTGGGTTCGCGACCAGCGCATCGAATCGCGCTCGAGCGCGGAGCGGGCGCGGCTGGAGCGTGAGCGGGCCGAGCGCGAGCGGCAGGCCCGGCTGGAGCGCGAGCGGCAGGCGCGGTTGGAGCGGGAGCGGCAGGCCCGGCTGGAGCGCGAGCGGCAGGCGCGGGTGGAGCGCGAGCGCATCGAGCGTGAGCGGGCCCGCATCGAGCGTGAGCGTCTGGCGCGGCTGGAGCGGGAGCGGGCCGAGCGTGAGCGGCAGGCGCGGGTGGAGCGGGAGCGTCGTGAGCGGGCGGAGTGCGCACGCTACGGGCATGCGCGCTGCGGCACGTACTCCCGGCATGGCTAGGCAGCACCGCGTCATGAAGACCGGGGGCTGAAGTCGACAGCCCTCGGTTGACGCACGGAAGCAGCGGGCGTCTGCTGGATGGATGTCAGATTCTGCTGCTCCCGTGCACGTCGCCGATGCCCGCCCGGTGGATGCCTCCGAGCGGGTGACGCTGCTGGATGCGCTGCGTGGTTTCGCGCTGTGCGGCGTCTTCGTTTCCAACAGCATGTCCTGGTTCAGCGGCAGGGTGATGATGCCGCGAGAGCAGGCCCAGGCCCTCTCAGCGCCCCTCTTCGAGACGGTGGTCGCGGGCCTCTACCAGTTCTTCGTGAACCAGAAGTTCGTGACGCTGTTCTCGTTCCTCTTCGGGCTGGGCTTCAGCATCCAGCTCGCCCGTGCGGAGGCGCGAGGCTCCTCGATTGTCCCGCTCTACGCGCGGCGCCTGCTGGTGCTGCTGGGGATAGGGCTGACGCACCAGTACGCCATCTGGTCCGGGGACATCCTCCACACCTACGCGATGGTGGGCTTCGCGCTGCTGTTGTTCCGGAGCCGCTCGAACACGACGGTGCTCATCTGGGCGGTGGCGATGATGGCGGTGGTGCCGCTGGTGATTCCGGCGCTGGAGCGCTTCATCCCCATCTGGCTTCACGGCGCGGAGGCCGCGGGAGAAGCGGCGAAGGCGACCCGGGCCGTGGAGACGGCGGTTCGCGCGCGGCTGTTCGAAGCGCTCTCCAGCGACTCGTTCTGGACGGCGCTCGGGGGGACGGCTCGCTTCAACAACGAGTCGTTCCTGCGCCTCAACCGGCTCGTCTGGATGAGCCTCATCCTGGGGCGGTTCTTGTTCGGCTTGCTGGCGGGCCGCCTCTTGGTGCTCCAGGACATCGAAGGCAACCGTCGCCTGCACCAGCGACTGCTGTTCTGGGGGCTGTTCCTGGGCGTGATTGGCAACGGGCTGGGGCTGGTCGTGTGGCGGCTGCGCGCGATGGGGATGGGGGACCTCATCGACCGTGACTGGATGATGGTGCTGACCGTGGTGCAGGAGCTGGGCTGCTTGACGCTGGCCGGCGCCTACGTCGCCCTGTTCGCGCTGCTGTCCCGACGTGGCTGGGTGCAGCGTGTCTTCAACGTGCTGATGCCCGTGGGTCGGATGGCGCTCTCGAACTACCTGCTGCAGTCGGTGGTGAGCGTCTGGCTCTACAACGGCTGGGGGCTGGGGCTCATCGGGAAGGCGCCTCCTTCGACGAGCATCTTCCTGGCCCTGGGCATCTTCGCCGTGCAGATTGTCCTCAGCCATCTGTGGATGGCCCGCTTCCGCTTCGGTCCCGCCGAGTGGCTGTGGCGCTCGCTCACCTATGGCAAGGCCCAGCCCATGCGACTGCCGACGAGCAGTGGCGGAGTGGGAGCCGCGCCTGCCCCCGGCTCGCTCCCATGAGGGGCGCCCACCGTCGAGGCTTCCTCCTTCCCTGGGTGCTGTCGGAAGGGCGTGGTGACCCAAGGCGCTTTCCTGGCGTGTCCGGGAGCTTCCGGCGCGCCCTGACGTGGAGGTCGTGTCATGACGCTGCGAACGAGAGGCGTGGTGCTGCTGCTGTCCGCCGTGGGGCTCGGTGCATGTGAAGGCTCGACGGAAGAGCCCTCCTCGCTACCCCCCGAGTCACCTGGAGTCATGGCCTCCGCCGTGGTGCCACCCTGCACGGGCACCAATGCGTGGGCAACGATGGGACATGATGGACGCCGCTCCTTCACCTCGGACGGCTGTGCGTGGCATCCGCTGCGCAAGCTCTGGGAGTTCGCGCCCATCGCGGGAGCGGGTCGCTCCGTGCAAGGCGTGGAGCGGGCGGTGGCGGACACCGACGGCGTCTATCTGGCATGGAACTCCAATCCCAACTACGTCGGCTCTGGGGGAAGCCCCGCCCTGGAGAAAATCGCCCCGGCCACGGGCGCCAGCGTGTGGAGCGTCGACCGGCAGCTCAATGACAACCGGGGCCACTGGCCCTCGTTCTTCGCGTACGAAAAGCTCGTTGGCGGCGGTGTCTACGAGGCGCGCGACGGCGTCGTCCGCAATGACGACGGCATCCGGACCTGGAGCAAGCAGTTCGGCGCCAATTACTACTCGGGTGGCACCATTCCCTATGCGGAGTACGAGCAGGCGAACAACGACAGCTGGGGCCAGTCGCTGTCGGACGGCACGCGCCTGTGGGTCTACAACCAGCTCCACTACCACGGCCCCAAGCTGGGCCTGCGCTCGTTTGACAAGCGCGGCAACCTCCTGCTGGAGCTGAACACCTACGGGTACTACGGCGGCACGCGAGTCTTCCCTCAGCACCAGTGGGACACCGCGGAAGACCGCCTGGGCTCCATCGCCACGGACAACGGCTTCATCTACCTGGCGGCCATCTACAACTTCCAGTGCTCCACGAACTGCTCCGCGACCGAGCCGCGTCCCTTCGCGTCGGGCCTGTTCGGCTGGGACCTCGCCACCGGGACACCTCGCTGGCCGCGCGTCGCGCTGGAGCCCGCGAGCAACATCAGCGTGGCGGGCAATCGCATCTACCTGCTGGAGCGGGACCTGGCCACCGGCACGGTGACGTTCAATATCCGCAATGCCGGTTACAACGGCGCCAGCCTCTTCCGCTCTCCGCCGTTTCCCAGCTCGCAAGTCACCGGGTATCAGGCGCCCGTGCTGGTGGGCGGCCGAGCCATCATCGCGGTGCAGGAGAGCTCCGGTCCCAACGCGGGCACCGTGCTCTATTCCTTCGACGCCCTCTCTGGTGGCACGCCGCTGACAGCGGCGCTTCCGGGCGTCTACGATGTCATCGTCCCGTACTACGGAAGAGACCTCCTGGATTTTTCCACCACGCCCTTCGCGGGCAAGCGCAGCACGTCCATCGCCGCCGCGTCGGGGACGAAGGACGACTCGGGAGTGAGCGTCCCCACGCTGGTCATCACCTCGCGCACGGGGCTGCACGTCGTCGCCGTCTCGACACTCGCTCCGCTGTGGAGCGCGACCAAGCTCGCGTTGGTGGGGACCTCGGACGGAGGCTCGCTCAGGGACCCCGTCATCGTGAAGGACCGGGTCTATGTGGTGGACCGGAACAAGGTATACGCCCTGGGGCTGTAGCCGAGGCGATGTCGCCCGGCTGGATGAGAGGAAGCATGATGCGACGGTGGGTGTTGCTGGTGTTCTGTGTCTCCACTCGCGTGTGGGCGCAGGACTATCGGGCTTGCAAGGAGCTGTTCGTGTCCCCGCTGGCGGTGAAGGTCGGGACGACGAACCCCAGTGGCTCGTCCTGGGACGAGGGCTCCGCGGCGGACCCGGAGCTGTCGGCGATGGCCGTCGACGTCGAAGGTGCTTCCCCCGTCGTCATCGGCCCGAAGCAGGAGGACACCGGCAGCTTGCAGTGGAACAGCCTCTTCCTCGAAGAGACGCGCTCGGGAGCCTGGCTTCCGGTGGGAGTGGGAGGCTCGCTGAGCCTGCTGCTCACCGACGCGGATGAAGGCATGTCGGACTTCATCGGCGCCTTCGCCGTCACCGTGCCGGAGTCGCTCGCGAGCACGGGCACGGCGTTCCTCTCGGTTCCCTCCAGCGGCGTGCCGCAGGTGCCGCTCGCGCTGCGCATCTCCGCGACGGATGGCAAGAGGCCCTGCGCGGGGCTGGAGAAGGTGGGCCCGGCCCGCTACGAGCTCCCCTCTCCCTCCTTCACCGCGCGGGTGGATTCAGCCCTGCTGGAGAAGCTTCGCGCGGCCCAGCGCTGCAAGGGGGGGAGCACCCAGGCCGGGTGCAAGGCGGAGAGCTACGAGGTGCTCTACACGCAGGAGCTGCTCAAGGACACCTGGGTGACGGTGGTGTCCGGAGGGCCGTTCGAAGGTGGCGCGGGCAAGACCTTCGCGGTGGCGCTGGGCATCGAGCCCGCGCGTCGACAGGTGGCACACGTGGGCCGCTGTGATGCGCTGAAGAAGGCGCCCTCCTTGGGGGAAGCGCTGCTCTGTCGGCAGGGCAACAAGGGGACGCTCATCCTCGTGGAGAAGGGCAAGGCCCGGACGCGGCCCGCCACGGCTCGCGAACTGGATGCGTTGAAGGATGACGAGCCCGCGCCCGCTGAGCCCGCGCCTGCTGCTCCCGCTCCTTGAGGGGTGCCGGACGGACGAGACGGCCGGAGCGGAAGGCTCCGGTCGTCGACTCCGGGCATCAGGCTTGCGGCCTCATCGTGGCGAGCACCGCGCCGATGCCGATGAGCGCCAGGCCTGACAGGCGCTCACGCCAGACCAGGGCACGAGGTGAGCTGGAGACGCGACCTCCGGCCACACCCAGCCAAGCGTAGACGGCGAGCACCGGCACCTCCACGACGATGCAGGAGATGCCATACACGGCGAACTGCAAGCCCGCGTGAGGACCCGGGTGGATGAACTGCGGGAGCAGTGAGCCGAAGAACAGGATGGACTTGGGGTTGGCCAGCTGCTTCGCGAAGCCCTGCACGAAGGCCCCGCGCCACAGGGGCGGCTTCGGACGCTGCTCCAGCGACAGGGTGTGCTTCGCGGCGAGCAGCGTCCTCACGCCCAGGTAGACGAGGTAGGCCGCGCCCGCATAGCGGATGCCATAGAACGCGAAGGGGGAGGCCGCCAGCGCCGCGCCGAGGCCCGCGACGGAGATGAGGAAGTACACGGCGTTGCCGGCCTGGATGCCCAGCGCGGCGCTCATCCCGGCGCGAAAGCCCCGCGACATCGCTTGGGAGACCACCAGCAACACGGCGGGGCCGGGAGTGATGGCGAAGAGGGTCATGGTCAGGGTGAACGTTGCCCAGAGGGTGAGGTCCATGGCGTGGCGGCGTGGCCGGAAGGGGCTCCGGACCGGACGCGGCACCCTAGGGACGCGGAGCGCCCACTTCAAATGACGCGTGCGCGACGCCTGCCCCCGGGGGCCACCTCGCCGCTGGAATGGCGACGTTTCGAGGAGTGTCACCCGCGTGGGCCGCGGAGCTCCCTGGCGCAAACCAGGCGTTGCATCAGGCCGCGCCCGTGGTCTGCTCCATCGCTGGATGGGCCGGGCTCCTGAGGAGCGTCACACGTGAAGAAGACGTACGTTGGAAGCTGTCACTGCGGGGCCGTCCGCTACGAAGCGGACGTCGACCTGAGCCAGGGCACCTACAAGTGCAACTGCTCCATCTGCACCAAGGCGCGGCTGTGGCACGTCGTCATCGGTCCCGAGGACTTCCGCCTCCTGTCGGGTGAGTCCGAGCTCACCGAGTACCAGTTCCACACCAAGCAGCTCCATCACCTGTTCTGCAAGCGCTGCGGGGTGCACTCCTTTGGCTGGGGTGACGACACGGACCTGGGGAAGTTCTACACCGTCAAGGTCAACTGCCTCGACGACATGGACCTCGACGAGCTGGCGCGCGCTCCCATCACCTACGTCAACGGACGGGAAGGCCGAGGACTCCAAGTGGCCGCAGGCCGAGGTCCATCACCGCTGAACCCGTCGGTACGAACGGAGCGCTGACCATGAAGCTCTATGACGAACTGGCCGAGTGGTGGCCCCTGGTCTCTCCCCCGAGCGACTACGCGGAGGAGGCGTCCGAGTACCTCCGCCTGCTGCGGGCGGGCGCGACGGGCCCGTTGGTGACGCTGCTGGAGCTGGGCAGCGGGGGTGGCAACAACGCCAGCTTCCTCAAGCACGACTTCCAGCTCACGCTGGTGGAACCCTCGGAGGGCATGCGCAAGCACAGCCGCGAGCTCAATCCCGAGTGCGAGCACCTGCCCGGTGACATGCGGACCGTGCGCCTGGGCCGCGAGTTCGACGCCGTGTTCATCCATGACGCCGTCGAGTACATGACCACGGAGGCGGACCTGCGCGCGGCGCTGGAGACGGCGGCCATGCACCTGCGCCCGGGTGGCGTCGTCGTGGTGGCCCCGGATGCGACGCAGGAGAGCTTCGAGCCGGGTTCAATCACCGAAGGAGGCGACGAGCCCGAGGTGCCGGGGCGGGGCTCCCGCTCGCTGCGCTACCTCATGTGGACGTTGCCGACGAAGCCGGGGAGCGCGACCTCGGAGACCCACTTCGCGATGTTGCTGAAGGAGCGTGACGGCAGCGTCCGCTCCGTCCACGACGTGCACCTGCATGGCCTCTTTTCGAGGGCGACGTGGCTGCGCCTCTTCGACGAGGTGGGGCTCGACGCCCGCTTGGAGACGCGCACCCTGGAGGGGACGCCGTACGACACCTTTGTCGCCGTCAAGCGTCGCTAGCCGCCACACCAGGCGAGCGTCCCGGACGCCGGCAGATCCACCGCCGGTGATACATCGCTGAGACAAGGCACTGAAATCACGGGGAAGTGAAACCTTCTCGCAACCTTGAACTCCCCCGGGGCGATAATCCTGAAGCGCGCCGTTCGTGCTCTCCATCGGGATCCCCCACCATGGCCTCCAAGATCAGCGATACGCCTCGTCCTCTGCCGACCACGACGACGCGAACCCCGGCCACGAAGGCTCCCTCGGAGACGCCGAACAAGGTCACCACGCCCGACCTGAAGTGGAACAAGGACTGCTTCGAGCCGGGCAAGGCCCAGCCGCTGCCGCTCCCCAAGCCCCCGGTGTCCCTGCCCCTGCCGCTGCCCAAGCCTCCGGCGCCGCAGGTGCCGACGAACCCGCTGCCCCTGCCGCTGCCGCAGCTTCCGACGGACCCCCAGGTCCCGACGAATCCGCTGCCCCTGCCGCTGCCGCAGCTCCCCACGGACCCCCAGGTGCCGACGAACCCGCTGCCCCTGCCGCTGCCGCAGCTCCCCACGGACCCCCAGGTCCCGACGAACCCGCTGCCGGAGCCCGGCCCCGTCGAGCCCACGCCCGAGCCGAAGCCCGAGCCGTCCATCACCGACTCGGACCCGATGACGCACATCGCGTACCTCGCCTCGGATGAGCTCCAGGGCCGCGACAGCCCGTCGGCGGGACTCGATGCGGCCTCCGCGTACGTGCAGGCGCATGTCCAGAAGTACGGCCTCGTGGGCCCCAACAGCAACAACCCGGAGAACCCCTTCCAGCAGAAGTTCGACGTGTTCTCCTTCGTTGGAAAGCCGGAAGCGGCGGCGACGGGGGATGCGCGGGCGCACGACCACGCGGAGCACAAGGAGTTCGGCCACCAGCTCTTCCAGGAGGGGTTCTACCTGGAGGATGGGATGCCCCGCGAGACGCTGGAGATGCTCAACAAGAAGTACGAGAGCACGATGAAGGCCGAGGGGCAGCCCCTCACGCCCGCTCGCGGTGGTGGGCTGCGCAGCGTGGAAGAGCTGCGCGCGCTGGCCACGGAGTCCGGCCAGGCGGTGAACACGATGGCGCTGCTGCCCGGCACCGGGCCGCACAAGGACGAGGTCATCGTGGTGATGGCCCACCTGGACCACGTGGGCACGGACCGTCGCGGCAACATCCACAACGGCGCGGACGACAACGCGTCCGGCAGCGCGGTGCTGATGGCGGCGGTGCCGGAGCTGGCCGAGGCGCAGAAGCGCGGCGAGTTGGACCGCTCCATCCTCTTCATCTGGACGGGCGCCGAGGAGAAGGGCCTGGTCGGCTCGCAGTACTTCGTCGACCACCCGATTCCGGGGCTGAGCACGGAGCAGATCTCCGGCGTCGTCAACGTGGACATGGTGGGTCGCTGGGACGACCAGCGCCTGTCCGTCGTGGACACCGACCGCAGGGGCCAGGCCAACTACTTCCGTGACGTGGTGGACCAGGCCAACGCGCAGCTCGCGGACCCGTTCGACCGCATCAACCGCGACATCAACGTGTACCGGGACCGCCAGGATGGCGCCGTCTTCGGCCGCAAGGGCGAGGACGTCCTCTTCCTCTTCGAGGGCCTGTCCAATCCCAAGGGCGGCGGCGACCTCATCCCCGAGTACCACGAGCCCGGAGACGACATCGACCTCATCCTCCGCGACAACGGCGGCGAGAAGCCGCGCCGGGTCAAGGACCTGATGGTCAACGTCATCGAGCTGGCGGCCAACCGGACCACCGCCAAGGAGTGACGTCCGCCTGGACGTGAAGCCGCCGGCCCCCGAATCCCCGGCGGCCGGCGCGCACCCCCAGGGGCTTGTCCCCAGGTCATCGCCCGTCGAGACTCGATGCCATGTCCGCAGGTACTCCAGCTCCGCGTCCGTGGTTCGCCTTCTCCGTCGACCTGTCCCCCGCGACAGCGCGTGAGCGCCTGCCGGGCCTGCCCTCCGCGCCCACGTTGCCGGAGGGAGAACTGGCCGAGGCACTCGACGTGGACGTCGTCTACGACGTGCCCTCGCTCGCCTGGGGCGGCAAGGTGGCCCGGCTGGTGGACGCCCCGGGCAAATCCCTCCCCGGACTGCTGCGGCGCGTGTCAGCGGAGACGTGGGACGCCGTGAGCCGGCTGGAGCCGGTGCTCGCCGAGGCCACCACGTCCCGGCCCGTCAAGGTGCGCACCGCCACCGGCGCCGTCCTCTCCGCCCACGCCTTCACCGCGCCAGCTCGCGGTGGCCCTCCCGCGCAGGGCCCCATCAGCGAGGCCTTCCTCATCACCGTGGCCCTCGCCGCCGAGCGCTCCGGCCTCCCGGCGGACTACGTGGAGCGCCTCCAGGCCGAGGCCCGTATTGTGGGAACGCTCCAACAGGCGAAGGCGGACGCACGCTCCGTCCCAGGCTCCCCGGCGAAGAAGCCGTGATCTCAAGTTTCTAGAAAAAAGGTGGGGCGATGACGCAACCCGGTGTCGCTCGCAACCGACCATAGCTCTACCAGGGCCTCACTCCGTTCCTCTCCTGGGCGGCCCAAGGATGTCTTCCGCATGACGACGCTGCGACCCACTGCTCGTGTCAGCACCCCGCCCACCACGGTCGCCCCGGCGGACACCGCGTCCACCAACGCCGTGACGCCGAAGGGGGGCAGCTGGAACCGCTCCGCCGCTCGCGAGGTGCCCATCTCCGAGCTCCAGGCGAAGTTCGGCTGGACGGAGCAGAGCTGGGAGACCGGGCTGCTGAAGGCGGCGGACGCGGCGGGCGCCAAGACGCGCGGAGGCAATGGCCAGGTGTCCGCGGCGGAAATCGAGGCCTACCTCGCCGCGCCCACCGACGGTCGCTATCTCACCTCCACGGCGCTCCAGCAGGGCCGGGCCGCGGTGGACGCGAAGCTCGCCAAGGGCGGCGGCGCGCCCGTGGACGTGGATGCCTTCGACTCCAAGTGGCAGGACGGGCTGGCGAAGCGCGCCGACCTCCTGGGTGGCAACAGCGACGGCAAGGTCACCCAGGACGAGCTGGCGGCCTACATCCAGAAGTCCAAGGCCAACCAGGTGGACGGCACGCGGTGGGTGCCGGACCAGCAGATGGCCACCTTCCAGAGCCGCGTCGCGGAGTCCGCCGGAGAAGTGGACCCGCTGCGTCCCACGGGCGGCGAGGGCAAGGGGCTGGAGCTGGTGAAGCAGTACTCGCGAGTGATGCTGGACGAGGGGAAGAACCTCCCCACCTTCGTGAGCTACCTGCTGTCCGCCGCCGACATCAAGGAGACGCCCGCCGAGGTGAACCGCACGAAGAGCACCTTCGTGAGGGACCCGTCGCTGGGAGGCAACGGCGTCTCGACCTCCGACTACGACCACACGGGCTTCGACCGCGGGCACATGAAGGCCGCCGACGACTCTCCCAACCAGGAGGCGATGGACGAGAGTCACCAGATGACCAACATCGCCCCCCAGTACGGCAACCACAACCAGCAGGTGTGGAAGACGCTGGAGCGGGCCGTGACGGACCTGGTGAAGGAGACCGGCGGCAAGGCGCACATCATGACCGGCAACCTGTTCCTGGACGCGGACGGCAAGCCGCTGCCTCCGGAGTCGGTGGAGACGACGGGCGCCAGGGACCGCAAGATTGGCGTGCCCACGCACAACTTCAAGACGGTGCTGCTGGAGCTGCCCAACGGCAACGTGACGATGTTCGCGTACCTGGTGCCCAACGTGAAGGACGGGCCCTCGAAGAAGGACGCCATCGTCCCGCTGCTGGAGTCCTCGCGCGTGCCGGTGGACCAGCTCGAGCAACTGCTGGGGCAGGACCTCTACGCGCAGCTCCCCAAGGGCGTGCAGGAGCAGCTGGAGAAGGACACGTCGGCCCCCGGCGCCTTCCAGCTCCAGGGCAGCAAGTACGAGTCCGTCACGCTGCTCACGAATCGGTAGTGCCTCCCTCGCACCGGGCCTCCTCCCACGGGCCCGGTGGTGCGCTGTCCCGCCTCAGGGCGTCGTGGGCAGGGCGATGTAGTGCTTGCCCAACTCGTTCAGGACGCCGTTCGCGCCCAAGAGACTCGCGAAGCACGGGTCATTGGTCCACCGTCCGGTGAACCACGCGTAGCGGAACACGTCCGAGCGGCGCTCGCAGACGGCCACCATCTCCGTCATCTGCGCCTTCGCCTTGGCGACCGAGTCAATCTGCGCGCCGTCCTGCTGCTGGTGGCAGTTGGCGAACTCGGTGACCCAGAAGGGCTTGCCGTACTTCGTCAGGCGGTTGAGCTGGCCGTCGAGCCCGTAGTCGTACCAGTGGAACGCCAGGTAATCGATGCGCGGCTCTCGGTTGCCGTTCTCCGCGCGGTACGTGGCGAAGAAGGCATCCAGCCAGACCACGGGGTCCTGGTAACCCGACACCGTGCCCCAGTTCATCGCCGGGCCCACCAGCTTCACACCCGTGTTGGTGGCGATGCTCTCGTACCGGGGCCACAGCCGCGCGGCGGCCTGCGGCGTCATGTTCGCCTGGTCCCTCAGGTTCGGCTCGTTGAGCAGCAGCAGGTACTCGATGTGGGGACTGTCCCGGAGCATCGTCTCGATGCGCGCGGCGTCGAAGTCGCCGTTCCAGAGCATGGGGATGAAGTCCATGCCGTAGCGGGTGCGGAAGTCCGTCGGCACGTTGGTGTGAGGCCGGGGGCTCCAGTTGTACCACCAGCTCACGCCTGGAGAGACGGCCGCCAGGTCCTCGGGCGTCGCCAGGTCGAAGGCGAGGCCGCGCTTGGCGCTCTTGATGAGCGGGGGCGTCTGGGTGCCCGCGTCGTCACCGGTGGAGGGACGGCCGGGCTTGATGGGGTCCGCCGGGTCGCAACCCAGGAGCAGGAACAACGCGATGGAGAGTCGTGCGAGCCAGCGTCTCATGTGCCGTCACCTCCGCCCGTGAGGGCGTGTGGAGACGGTCATCCTAGTGCGAGGAATGGCGCGGTGCGGCTCTTCGATGAGGCGGCGACCTGCGCGGGTGTCCCCGCCGCGACGATGTGGCCCCCTTCGTCCCCGGCACCGGGCCCCAGGTCGATGACCCAGTCGCTCGCGGCGACGACGCGCATGTCGTGCTCGACGAGGATGACGGTGTTGCCCGCCTCCACGAGCCCATCGAGCTGCGCCATCAGCTTGTCCACGTCCGCGGGGTGCAGGCCCGTGGTGGGCTCGTCCAGGACGTAGAGCGAGTGGCCTCGCTGGGTGCGTTGCAGCTCCGTGGCCAGTTTGATGCGCTGGGCCTCGCCGCCGGACAGCTCCGTCGCGGGCTGGCCCAGGCGCAGGTAGCCCAGGCCCACCTCGCGCAGGACGCCCAGGGCGCGGTGGACGTGGGGCTCCTCGGTGAAGAACGCATGGGCCGCGTCCACCGTCATGCCCAGCACGTCGGCGATGTTCTTCCCCCGGTAGCGGATCTCCAGCGTCTTCGCGTTGTAGCGGGCACCGTGGCAGGTGGGGCAGGGCGCGTAGACGCTGGGCAGGAACAGCAGCTCCACGCTCACGAAGCCCTCGCCCTCGCACGTCTCGCAGCGACCCTTGGCCACGTTGAAGGAGAAGCGGCCGGCGTCGTACTTGCGAGACCTGGCCGCGGGGGTCGCGGCGAAGAGCTTGCGGACATGGTCGAACAGGCCCGTGTACGTCGCCAGGTTGGAGCGCGGCGTGCGGCCGATGGGCTTCTGGTCCACGCGCACCATCCGGTGGATGTCCTCCAGTCCCTCGGTGATTCGACCGCCCGTGGTCAGCACCTCGGAGCGCTCCAGGAGCTCGCCCTCCTCCTCGTCCTCGGGAGGCTCGTGGCCCAGGTGCGCGGCCACCAGCTCCACCAGCACCTGGCTCACCAGGCTCGACTTGCCGGAGCCGGAGATGCCCGTCACGGTGGTGAAGACGCCCAGCGGAAAGTCGGCGTTCAGGCCGTGCAGGTTGTTTCGGGCGACGCCTCGCAGGCGCAGCCACCCCTTGGGCGTGCGCGGAGGTCTAGGACGCGGGGCCTCGGCCTCGAAGAGGTAGCGCCGCGTCTGGGACGCCTCAACGCCCTTCAGCCCGTCCAGCGGGCCGCTGTAGAGAATCTGGCCGCCCTGCTCTCCGGCGGCGGGGCCCACGTCGATGACCCAGTCCGCGTGGCGGATGACGTCCACCTCGTGCTCCACGACGAACAGCGAGTTGCCGGAGCCCTTCAGCGAGTCGAGCGCCTTGAGCAGCGCCTGCGTGTCGGCGGGATGCAGGCCCGCGGAGGGCTCGTCCAGCACGTACACCACGCCGAACAGGTTGGAGCGCACCTGCGTGGCCAGCCGGAGCCGTTGCAGCTCACCCGGGGAGAGCGTGGGCGTGGAGCGCTCCAACGAGAGATAGCCGAGGCCCAGCTCCAAGAGAACGTCCAGTCGCTCCACCAAATCCCTGGCGATGCGCTCCGTGACGAGCGCCTTCTCGGGGTGCTCTCGCGTGAGCTTCTTCAGCGCGGAGGCCGTCCCGTCCGCATAGGGCTGGAGCAGGGTGGCGACGCGCTTGAGCGGCAGGCGTGACAGCTCTCCGAAGTCCAGCCCGGCGAAGGTGACGGACAGGGACTCGGTGCGCAGGCGTTTGCCGTGGCAGACGCGGCACTCGCCGCTCTCCATGTAGCGCGACACGCGCTTCTTGATGAGCGGGCTCTGCGTCGTGGCGAAGGCCTGGAGCACGTACTTCCGGGCGCTGGTGAAGGTGCCCATGTAGCTGGGAGCTGTCTTGCGCTTGAGGGCCTGACGCGTCTCCGCGGGGGTGAAGCCCGCGTACACCGGGACGGTGGGCTGCTCGTCCGTGAAGAGAATCCAGTCGCGGTCCTTCCGGGGCAGGTCCCGCCACGGCGTGTCCACGTCGTAGCCAAGCGTCACCAGGATGTCGCGCAGGTTCTGCCCGTGCCACGCGGGCGGCCACCCGGCGATGGCCCGCTCGCGAATGGTGAGCGAGTCATCTGGCACCAGCGAGCGCTCCGTCACCTCGTAGACGCGGCCCAGGCCGTGACAGTTCGGGCATGCTCCCGCCGGTGTGTTGGGAGAGAAGGCGTCGGAGTCGAGGTGGGGCTGGTTCGGTGGATAGGTGCCGGCGCGCGAGTACAGGAGGCGCAGGGAGTTCGACAGCGTCGTCACGCTTCCCACCGATGAGCGTGTCGTGGGAGCGCCCCGGTGTTGCTGGAGCGCGACGGCGGGGGGAAGGCCCTCGATGGCGTCCACCTCGGGGATGCCTGCCTGGTCGATGAGGCGCCGAGCGTACGGGGCCACGGATTCGAAGTAGCGCCGCTGGGCCTCGGCATAGAGCGTCCCAAAGGCCAGGGAGGACTTGCCGGAGCCGGAGACGCCCGTGAAGACGACCAGGGCATCGCGGGGCAGGTCCACGTCCACGTGCTTCAGGTTGTGCTCGCGGGCACCGCGGACGCGGACGAAGCCTGCCCGGGTGTCGCTGGAGCTGCCTGGGATGTGGAGACGGCGGGGTCGACTCATGAGGGACGCTCCTCCGGGCGTCCTATCGAATCTGATGCCGGAAGGCGTGGAGGAACAGGCTCCAACCGACGGAGCCCGTGGTTGAAGCGCTGTGCTGACGGACAGGCGCCCCTAGACGACCCGGGTGCGGTGAAGGGGGCCCCGCCACCGCCCTATCAGCCATCGGACAAGGATGGCGACCACCGCCAGGATTCCCGAGGCCATGGACGCGTAGAGGGGCACGAAGAGGAGGGCAATGGGTGCCTGGGCATCGGTGTGCACCTGGGCCCAGGCATAGACCTGTCCGGCCAGGGTCAGCACAGGGGCGCTGACGGCGCCCGTGACGAGTCCCCACCTCACAGGGGGCGTTCTGGGGACGCCGTGGGCGACGGCGACTCCCAGCGCGATGAAGCCGACCAACGGGACGGCGACATACGGGATGAGCATGGGCATGGCGCTCATGTTCTGGGGACCGACGCCGAGGAAGAGGCGGCCCAGCCCCACGCTCAGTGGATTGACGATGACGCTGAAGAGCGCGGCGGCGACCAGTGCGAGAAGCGATTTCATGAGTCCCCTTTCTGCCTTCGTGCAACGGGCACTCCTTACCGGGCTCCCTATGCGGTCCGAGGGGGGCGGGCCTCGTCCAGGAAACCCCCACAGGCCCAGCGCAAGAACATGGCGACCAACGCCAATGCTCCCGAGGCCAGTGCCGCACAGGTGGGGATGAACATGAAGGTGATGACGACGTAGGGGTCCCTGCCCACCGATTCCCAGGCGTAGAGCTGCGCGGCCAGCGCCAGCGCGGGCGCGCTGATGGCACCCGTCCAGAGTCCCCACTTCACGGAGGGCCTCCTGGGCGCCAGGTCGGCGACGATGACTCCCACGCCGACCAGGACGACCAGCGGGACGACGGTGAGGGGGATGACGTTGAACGCGTCATGTCCATGGACGTGGGCGTCGCCGAGGCGCTTGGCCACTGCCCCGACAAGCGGATGGACGAGGACTCCGAAGATGATGGCGGCGACCATGGCCTGGAGCGACTTCATGAGGCCTCCTTCTTCCTGCGTGTGCCTCACACCGTACCGGGTCCTCATGAGTTCCGGAGGGAACTAATCAGGTGCTCATCAATCACTCACGGTTATCGATGAAGCCGTGGAGCCGGGCTCGGTGCGGCGCCAGTTCCTGGCGGAGCCCAGAGCCGTTCAGTCGAGCAGCTGCATCAGGTCCGCGCGGGTGATGGCGGCGCCACCCGAGGCTCCTCCACCCAGCGCCGACTCGAACAGCGCGCGCTTCTTGTCCTGGAGCGTGAGGATCTTCTCCTCCACCGTGCCCTGGGACACCAGCCGGTACACCATGACGGGGCGCTGCTGGCCGATTCGATGCGCGCGGTCCGCGGCCTGATTCTCCACGGAGGGGTTCCACCACGGGTCCACCAGGAACACGTGGTCCGCCGCCGTGAGATTCAGCCCCGTGGCGCCCGCCTTCAGCGAGATGAGCATCACCGGCGGACCCTTCGGGTCCTGGAAGGACTCCGCCACGGCGCCGCGATTGGACGTGCTTCCGTCCAGTCGGATGAAGCCGATGTCCGCTTCCTTCAGCGCTGGCTCGATGAGGTCCAGCATGGACGTCCACTGCGAGAAGACGAGCGCCTTGTGTCCGTCCGCCACCGCCGTGCCGAGCGCCTCCAGGAGCGCCTGGACCTTCGACGACGTCTTCGCGTGCTGCCCCGGGACGAGCGCGGGATGGCACGCCGCCTGACGAAGCCGCAGCAGGGCCTCCAGCGCCTTGAGCACGCTGCCGCCCGCCTCCAGCTGGGACACCACCTCCTCGCGGGTGGCGGAGTACACCGCGTCGTAGACGGCGCGCTCGTGCTCGCTGAGCGTCACGTGCCGCACGGACTCCGTGCGCGGCGGAAGCTCCGGGGCCACGTCGCGCTTGAGCCTGCGCAGCACGAAGGGACGGATGCGCGCGCGCAGTCGCTCGGCGGCGCCCTTGTGGTTGTCACCGACGGGACGGGCCCAGCGCTCCTCGAACTCCTTGCGCCCGCCAAGCAGCCCCTGGTTGGTGAAGTGCATCAGGCTCCACAGCTCCTCCAGCCGGTTCTCGATGGGCGTGCCGCTGAGCGCCAGTCGGAACGTCGCCTCCAGTCCGTATGCCGCGCGCGCCACCTGACTGTCGGGATTCTTGATGGCCTGGGCCTCGTCGAGCACCACCATGTCCCACGTCTTCGCGCCGAGCACCTCCGCGTCCAGGCGCATCAGCGCATAGGTGGTGAGCGTCACGTCGGCCGTCTCGTCCAGGGAGCGTCCGGGGCCGTGGTACACGGACACCTTCAGCGAGGGACGGAAGCGCTTCACCTCCGCGTGCCAGTTGGGGAGCACGCTGGTGGGCGCGACGACGAGCGTGCCCTTGCCCACCATGCAGATGGTCTGCAGCGTCTTGCCCAGACCCATGTCGTCCGCGAGCACTCCGCCCAGGCCCGCCTGACGCAAGAAGGTGAGCCAGCTCACGCCCTGGAGCTGATACGGCCGCAGCGTCGCCGTGAGGTCCGCCGGGAGCCTCGGGTCGGGGAGCTTCTCGAAGCCCTGCACCAGGGGCGCCAGCCGCTCCAGGCCGGGAGGGGACGGATGCTCCAGCGCCTCGCACAGGTCCGTGAGCTGGGGGATGGCGTGGTTGGCGAGCCGACCATCCGAGCCGCGCGCCGCCAAGAGGTCCGTCACACGCTGGCCATGCGACTTCAGCCATGCGGTGGGCAGCGGCGCCCACCCGCCGCCCTGAAGCGGCACCAGTCCGAGCCCTTCTTCCCACGCCTTCATCACCGCGCCCGCGTCCACCGTGCGCGGCGCATCCGGTCCCGCGCCCTCCACCTGGAAGTCGAAGGAGAAGTCCACGCGCGGGGCCCCCGCCTCGGTGGTGCTCGCCTTCACGTCGAGCATGGGGCGCAGCTTCACGTCCGGGCTGACGAAGCGCGCCGCGTCCCCGGTGAGCCCGCCCCGCCAGCGCCGCAGCTTGTCAGCGAGCTGCAAGGCCTCCTGGCCCTGCACCGTCACCCGGCGACCGGGGACCATGTTCAGCTCGTCGCGCAGGCCGTGGATGAGCTGCTGCTCCGCGGCCTCGTTGCGCACGGGCACCGCGCCGGTGAGGTACACCATGCGCCCGTTGTCGATGCGCACCGTGGGCGGTGAGCCGTACACGAGCGTGGGCAGCACGGAGAGCCCCGTGCCCAGCGCGTCCAGCTCCAGTGAGATGCGCGGCTTGAGCGTGCGGTCGATGCGCGGCAGCCGCTGGCTCTTCACGTCCACGGGCAGGCGCCGGGCCATCTCCGGCAGCACCTTGCCCGTGAGGTCGCCCATCTGGTCGGGCGAGAAGACGCGCTCCTGGGGCAGGTTCTCCAGCCGCGAGCCGGTGAGCGACTGCTCGCCCATGCGGAAGAGGATGCCTCCGCCCACCGCGACGCCGGGGCTGACGACTTCGGTGATGCGCGGGTCCCGGTCCACCTTCAGCACCGTCTGCTCGCCCCGGTCCTCCACGGTGACGCGAGGCAGGAGCAGCTCGCTGGATATCGAGACCAGGTTTCCATCGAAGAGCACCGTGCGCGCGGGCTCCAGCGCGCGCAGCAGCGCCTCCAGTCGCTCCGGAGGCAGGGCGCCGCGCGTGGGCTTCGCGAGCAGCGCGTCGGCGACGCGGTCGCACGGCTCCACCTGGATGCGAGCGGCCTCCACGGGGTTCGTCAGCAGCGAGGACAGGCTGCGCGCCAGGAGTCGCGCCGTGTTGTCGGGACGGACCACCAGCCGCTCGAGCTGGAGTCCGCCGTCCACGCGCTTGAAGCGGTACACCATCCGCTCCGGCTTCGGCGCGGCGCCGGGACGTGGGGCGGACGGGGCTGTCGCGCGCGCAGGAGCGGAAACGGGCGGACGGGCAGGGGGACGCGCGGGGGCGGCGGGGCGGGGCGGCGTGCCCTTCTGCGTGGAGTGGTGGAGGAAGAGGGCCGCGGCCACCACGTGCTCGCACGGGTCCGCCTTCCCCTTGCAGTCGCACTCCCAGATTTCGTCCTCGGGATAGAGGACGGTCGTCACCGGCGCGGGGCGGCCGGTGGCGCGCACGCGCAGCACCGTCTCCTCCTCGCCGACGGACTGCACCGAGACGGCGCCGGCACGAGCCAGGCCCATGCCGGCGGACCAGGTCTCCGGGCGCGCTTCCTCCTGGATGGTTTCGAGCAGGTCGGCGGTCGCGGACATACGAGGACCGCCTCCCTAGCTCCGTTGGAGGACCCGGCGCAATGCTCGCCTGCGCCGGGCCTGTAGGGGCGTGGCTACGGGTAGGTGTCCAGGTACGCGCGGTGGCTGTTGGAGAACTCGAAGTTCGTGAACTTGTCCCAGTTGATGGACCAGGTCATCAGGCCCTTGAAGCCCGGGTAGCCCGCGGTGTTGCGCAGGACGTAGGTCCCACCGAAGGACTGGCCCTTGATGAGGTAGTCGAGCGCCTTGTGCACATTGGCCGGCGTGGTGTACCCGCCACCCGCCGCCTGCGGCGAAGAGGGCAGGCCGATGAGAATCTGCTCAGGCCGGAGCGCGGGGAATATCGCGCTGCTGTTGCCTCCCACGGGGAAGCCGCGCAGCAGCATCTCCGCCATGGCGACGTGGAAGTCCGGCGTGCTCTGCGCGTAAGCCCGGCCGTCAAGCGCCGTGACAGTCCCGGTGTTGTAGTGCTGCACGTGCAGGTACGTGAGCCTGTCGCGCAGCGCGTAGATGACGGGCAGGTACGCACCCCAGGGGCCGCCGTAGGCCGCCATGCCACCCTGCACATAGGCCGTCTCCGGCGCCATGGTCAGGATGAAGCCGGAGCCATTCTGGTTGAGCAGCTGGCGGGTGGCCTGGATGAGGTTCGTGATTCGCGGCGTGGTGGGAGTGCGGAAGTCCGTGTCGCCGCCATTGAGGGAGAGCGAGCTGCCCTCCAGGTCCAGGTCGAACCCGTCGAAGCCATAGGTGTCGATGAGGCCCTGCATGGTGGTGACGAAGTTCTGCCGGGCGGCGGCGTCATCCAGGTGCACCGTGCCGTTGGCTCCGCCGATGGAGATGAGCACCTTGCGCCCCTGGCTCTTGAGCAGGGCGACGTCCGCCTTGAAGTCCGCGACGCTGGAGTTGTACGGCGTGAAGGCCATGTTGCCGGAGCCGGCGCCGCCCACGGGCTCGGCGAACGCGACCTGGATGACGTTGAACTTCGCGGAGATGTCGCGCAGCCGGATGTTCGTCGAGCCGTTGTCGAAGTTGTGCCAGTAGCCGACCAGCAGCTTGTTTCCCACCGGCTGCGTCCCCGTCGTCGTCGCGGAGATGCTGTTGCTCGCCGACGAGCGGTTGCCTGCGGCGTCCCGCGCCTTCACGGTGAACGTGTACGTCGTGTTCGCGGCCAGCCCCGTCACCGTGACGCTGGTGGCGCCCGTGGTGCTGGCGGACGCGGACGCACTTCCATTGACGAAGACCTCGTAGCCCGTGACGCCGACGTTGTCCGTGGACGCGCCCCAGGCCAGCGACACGCTGCTGCTGCTCACGCTGGTGGAGGTGAGGCTTGTGGGAGTGGAGGGCGCCACCGTGTCGTTCGCCGGGCGGGGCGACGTCGTCACGCTGTGCGCGGTGCTCGCGGAGGAGCGGTTGCCCGCGGCGTCACGCGCCTTCACGGTGAAGGTGTACGTGGTGTTCTCCGCGAGGCCCGTCACGGTGACGCTGGTGGTCCCGGCCGTGGACGCGGACGCGGTGGCGCCTCCGTTGACGAAGACCTCGTAGCCGGTGACGCCCACGTTGTCCGTGGACGCGCCCCAGGACAGCGACACGCTGTCGAAGGTCTTCGCGGTGGAGGTGAGTGAAGCGGGTGTGGAGGGGACCTGCGTGTCGGGCTGCGGATTCCCCGTACGCTCCAGCCACAAGGCCAGGACGTTGGGCGGCTCCCAGCCCACGAGGGAATGATGGGACTGACGGCAGTCGTAGGCCTTGCCTCCATAGGAGGCGATGTCGCCCACGGTGTACTGCGTGTTGGGAGCCCAGGCCCCTCGGTCCGCCGCGAAGGCGGACGTGGGAAGCAGGGTGCTGAGCAGGGTGACGAAGGCCACCAGGGCGGTAAATGTCGCCCGGGAGAGGTGTCCTGGAAGCTGCATGGCGTCTGCCTTTCGGCTTGGGGGAAACCGAAGAGAGCGGACCGCCCACTTTTTCGGGTCATTCCATTCTTTTCGTTTTCCTTCGCGCCCGTGGACCGGGCGAGCGACCGGCTTCGTGATTTCCGGCGGAGCGCGCCCCATTTTCTTCGAGGACGGGCAAGGACGGCCTGTCATTTCGCGGGTTTGACGCCGGCCTTCGGAAAATAAAAAGGCCGTGTCGATCTCCCGCGAGTCTGTTCGACGAAGAAGTAGAGCCCGGGACAACGGGCACGTACGAACCCCAGGAACCTGAAGGAGAACGACATGCGATTCATGGTGCTGGTCAAGGCGACGAAGGACTCGGAATCGGGAGCACCGCCGGACGAGAAGCTGATGGCCGAGATGGGGAAGTACAACGAGGAGCTGGTGAAGGCGGGCATCCTCCTCGCGGGCGAGGGACTCCACCCCAGCTCCAAGGGCGCGCGCGTGCGCTTCTCCGGGACGAGCCGGACCGTGATTGACGGCCCGTTCGCGGAGACGAAGGAGTTGGTGGCCGGCTTCTGGCTGTGGCAGGTGAAGTCGAAGGAAGAGGCCATCGAGTGGGTGAAGCGCTGCCCGAACCCGATGCCCGGCGAGTCGGAGATTGAAATCCGCCAGGTCTTCGAGATGGAGGACTTTGGCGCGGAGTTCACGCCGGAGCTGCGTGCGCAGGAAGAGCGCATGCGTGAGCAGATTTCAAAGCGCTAGGCGCCTCGGCCCTCTCCCACACCCCGCAGAACGCACGCGGCCCCACTCCAGTGCGGGGCCCGTGCGCGATATCACCCCGGCGATTTCTTGTCGCGTTACCTGTCGTGAGAGCCCTTGGTTCTCGCGATGTCTGTGTTTTGTGCGGTGGATTGAACCCCGCCTGTTGATTCCTGTCACCCCCGCATGGACATGGCTGGCCATGGTGGTGGAGGAAGGTCCGGAGTGAGCCCGTTTGCGTGAGGAATTCCGCGACCTGCTCAAGCTGGAGCCTGCTGTTGGTCGTCTCGCTCGCGAGGATTTATTCCCGAGCGAAGTCGCTCATGACTGTCTTTTGGGTCGCCTGAGCCGGGTCGCGAAGCAATGTCAGACCCATGGTGCACAACGCACGTGGCTTATTGATCTCCATGCGGTTCTCGAATTGTGAGGGTTCACCATGTCCCCGTCATTCCAGCAGGGCACTCGTTCGCCTGTGCAGGTCCTGGAGCAGATTCGTCGTTGCGCGGCGAGCGTCACGCGGTATCCGCTCGATATCCTCACCGCCGAGGCCCACCTCGAGGACGAGCTCGGCATCGACTCCGTGAAGCTCGCCGAGATTGCCGCCGTCGTGGCGCGGGAATTCAATCTTCCGGTGGAGCGGCTGCCACGTGGCGCGAAGGCTCGGACGCTGGGCGCCATCTCCGAGCGTGTGGCGGAGCTGCTGGCGGAGGTGGCGCCGGCTCCCGTCGCGGCGCTGGAGGTCGCTCCCCCGTCGGGTGGTGTCGCCCCCCGTCCCCCCGTGGCGCCTGCCTCGCCCGCGACTTCTTCGGACCTCGAAGCCCAGGTGCGTGCCGTGTTCGCCCGGGCCACCCGCTATCCGTTGGAGTTGCTGACGCTGGAGGCGGACCTGGAGGATGAGCTGGGCATCGACTCCGTCAAGCAGGCGGAGGTGATGGCGGTGCTCGTCAAGGAGCTGGGGCTGGAGGTAGGGCCCAAGCCCTCCCAGCGACTGCGGACGCTCTCCGCGCTGTGCGAGGCGATTCGCATATCGCGAGGCGCGGTGAGCGCGCCTCCTCATGCGGTGGAGCAGCCTGTGCGAGCCGCGCCTCCGCCCGCGGTGGCCCGGCTTCCCTTCGAGGGGAAGGTCGCGCTCGTCACGGGCTCGGGCAAGGGCATTGGCAAGGTCATCGCCATGCGGCTGGCCAGCGCGGGCGCGACGGTGGTGGTGAACTCGTTCCACTCCCGAGATGAAGGGGAGCGGACGGCCCAGGAGATTGTCGCGGCGGGGGGCAAGGCGCTGCACCTGTGGGGTTCCGTCGCGCAGGAGGAGCACCTGGAGCGGCTGTTCGCCGCCATCTCCGAGCAGTTCGGCGGGCTGGACTTCCTGGTGTGCAATGCGTCCAACGGCTTGATCGGGCCGTTCGACCGGATTTCTCCGCGCGACTGGGACAAGGCGTTCCGCACCTGCGTCACCGGCACCTACGAGTGCGCCATGCGCGCGCGTCCGCTGATGGCACGGCGGGGCGGCGGGGCCATCGTCACGATGTCCACGTCCATGTCCCAGCGGTACATGCATGACCTGGGCTGCCAGGGCGTGGTGAAGGCCGGAGTCGAGTCCCTCACGCGCTACCTGGCCGCGGAGCTGGCTCCCGAGGGCATCCGCACCAACTGCGTGTCGGCCGGGCCGGTGCACGGCGAGCTGCTGGGGATGTTCCCCAACGCTCCTGGGCGTGTCGCGCGCTGGGAGGGGGCCACTCCGGGCGGACAGCTCTGCACGGCGGAGGACGTGGCCGACGTGACGGAGCTCCTGCTGGGGTCGAAGACGCAGCGGGTGAACGGCGCCGTCTGGGTGGTGGACGGCGGGCTCTCCAGCACGGTGGATGGCTTGTTGCCCGCCGGCCAGCGGCCTTCCAACGGACACGACGTGCGGGCGCTGCTCGCCCTGGATTCCTGAACGCCTTCGAAAGGGGAGAACGCCATGGGTTACTTCGCTGTCCCGTACGTCATCCATTTCGATGACACGATGGCCTACGGGAGCCATCACTTCCTCACCAACTTCAAGTTCCAGTGCGCGGGCCGCGAGCACCTGCTCTTCGGGCCTCACTTCTTCGAGGTGCCGGAGTTCCGCCGCGACTTCGACCGCGTGCTCCTGCTCACGTATGAGGGGTACTCGCGCAACCTCGCGCCCGCGAACCTGGGCGACCGATTGGTGGTGCTGACGTCGTTCGAGGAGTGGGGCGAGGTGTCGGTCCGCTACTGCTTCCGGACATTGAAGCAGGACGGCACGCCCGTGGCCTGCGGCTACCAGACGGTGCTCTGCGCCGACAAGCAGACCGGCGCCCTCTGCCCGTTCCCTGACTCGTTCCGGCTGGGCTTCGAGACCCTGGCCGGGATGTCGGAGTCCGTGGCGCCGCTGAGCTTCCGTGAGCGCGCGCTCAAGGGTGGCACCTCCATGTCGGAGCTGTTCTCCGAGAGCGTCCGAGCTTTGGCCAGGCAGCTCCTCGCGGACCCGGCCACGTTGGGCTCGCCTCGTCTGGTGGAACTCGCGCCGACGCCCGCGCGGACTGCTCGGGAAGAAGCGCCTGACTTGGCGCTGCCCGCCGGTGCCACCGCGTTCCTGTTCGCGGGACAGGGCTCGTTCGAGCCCGGGCTGTTCGCGCGGCTGCGGCTCCTTCAGCCGGAGCTGCGGGGCGAGCTCGCGGCGGTCGAGGAGGTGGCACGGCGATACGGGTTCGAGGCGGGGCCCTTGCTCGCGGCCCGGGATGCGGACGAGGTGCGGCGTGCGCTGGAGCAGTCGCCCCGGTTGGACCAGCTCGGCATCTTCCTGGTGGGCGTGCTCGGAGCGCGGTGGCTGATGCGCGAGGGACGGGCCGCCGACATCTTCGTGGGCCACAGCTTCGGGGAGATCGCCGCGATGACGGCGGCCGGGGCCATGGACCTGCGAGGGGGCGCGGAGGTGGTGTGCCTGCGCAGCCAGGCGCTCCTGAAGGTGTCGGACGACCTGGGAACGCTCGCCGCCGTCGCGCTGGGTGAGGCGGAGACGTCGCGGGCCATCGCGGACTGTGGCGCGGCGGGGCTGGTCATCGCGGGCCGCAACCACGCGAAGCAGACCGTGGTGGCGGGGGCGCGCGCGGAGCTGGAGCGGCTCCGCTCCCACCTGGAGCAGCGCGGACAGGGCTTCACCTTCGTGGTCAGCCGGTATCCGTTCCACCATCCCGGACTGCGGAGCGCGGCGGAGGCGTTTCGTGCCGCGCTCGCGCGTGTCGAGATGCGGCCACCTCGGGGGCCCATCTATTCGCCCATCGAGCGACGCGTCTACACCGGAGCGCCGGGGGAGCTGGCGGACGCGCTCGCGTCGCACCTGGTCCACCCCTTCGACTTCCAGGGCGCGGTGGAGTGGTTGTCGCGCTCGGGCTGCACCCGCTTCCTGGACTGCGGAACGGAGGGACGACTGGCGCGCATCGTCCAGCGCGTCCTCCCGTCGACCGCGCTCACCGAGCTGAGCGCCATCGCCGGGATGCTGCCCTCGGACTCGGTCCCCGTGGTGCCGGCTCATGATGAGGCGACGGGGGCGGCACCGGAGGTCGCCATCGTCTCGCTCGGGTGTCTGTTTCCGGGGGGCGCGTCGGACCCCGAGGCCTACTGGCGGAACATCCGCCAGGGCGTGAGCGGCATCATCGACCCGGGAGCGAGCGACCCCTCCCTGGTCACCGACTTCGTGGGACCCACGGGAACGCCGGACCGCGCCTACACGCTCCTCACGGGCACGGTGCGAGACGCGGACCTGGTGGCTCCGCGAGGTGTCGACCCCGTGCGCTTCCAGCGGTACGTCCGGGAGCAGAAGCTCCTGGCCATCGCGCTCGCACAGGGGATGGCGGGGCTGGAGGCCATCGCCGCGCGCTCACCCGAGCGCATCCAGTGTCTGCTCGGCTCCACGGCGGAAGGGTCGGCCGAGTACGACGCGGCGCTCAGCCTGGAAGCGGGAGAGGCCCTCCTTCGCGCGGACGGGATGCGAGGGGCTGACCTCGCGTTGCTGTCACACGCGGCGCGCTCGGTGATGGGAGTGGAGTCCCGCTCTTCCGAGCTGGCGCCGCATCCCACGCTTCAGGCGGTGGTGACGGACGTCGTTGGACGGGGTGTCTCGACGGTGTTGCTCGATGCCGCGTGCGCGTCATCGCTCTATGCCATCGCGCTGGGGATGAAGTCGCTCCAGCAGGGAGACGCGGACCTGGTGCTGGCCGGCGGAGTCTTCTCGCCGGGTCCTGGCAACAGCTGTCTCTTCTCCCAGTTCAACGGGCTCTCGGGGACGGGGAGTCGTCCGTTCGACGAGCGGGCGGATGGAGTCATCTTCGGAGAAGGCGCGGGCGTCGTCGGGCTGATGCGGCTGTCGGACGCGCTCTCCGCGGGGCTTCCGGTGCGCGCCATCGTCCGGGGCACCGGGCTGTCCAGTGACGGGCGCAGCAGCTCGGCGAACGTTCCGCGCGTCGAGGGCCAGGTGTCCGCGATGAAGGCGTGCTACGCGGCGGCCGACATCGACCCGGCCACCATCCAATACCTGGAGGCGCACGGCACGGCCACGCCGGCGGGAGATGCCACCGAGCTGAAGTCGATTGCGAAGGTCTTCGGTGGCAAGCGCCAGGGCATCCAGCTCGCGAGCGTGAAGGCGTTGATTGGTCACGTGGGCTGGGCGGCGGGCGCGGCCTCGGTCATCAAGCTGTGCAAGGCGCTGGAGCACCGGCTCATTCCCCGGCAGGCGAACTTCGAGCGACCTGGCGCGGAGCTGCGAGCGCTGGGGCCCGACTTCGAGGTGAGTCTGAACGAACAGCCCTGGCCCGAGAATGGCGAGCATCCTCGTCGTGCCGCCACGAATGGCTTCGGCTTCGGGGGAACGAACGCGCACCTGGTGCTCGAGGAGTATCGAAGCGGGCGCGTTACGCCGAGCGCCTCGGTCCGCACGGCCCCGCTCGGCGAGCTGGTGGTGGTGGCCGCCGAGGGAGTGTTCCCGGATGCGAGCGGCCTGCCGGGTGTCGGTGTGCCTTCCGAAGTGGGGGCGCGCTTCGATGCCTCGGCCTTCCGGCTGCCGTCTTCGCTGCGGCTGTTGCCGGACATCGCCGAGGACATGGACCTGACGCAGGGGCTCGCGCTGACCGCCGCCAGTGCGCTCGTCCAGAAGCTGAAGGGCTTCGACGACCTGCGCGCGGGAACGGCCCTCGTGCTCGGGCTTGAAGGCAAGACGCGCCGAGGAGTGGAGGCCATCCAGCGCGTGCTGGCCGCGTCCATTCGTCGCAAGCTGCGAGAGCGTGTCCTGCGGGCTCCAGACCAGGCTGCCTTGTTGCCGCTGGCGGAGCGCTTCCACGACGTGGTGCTTGGCTCGCTGCGCCCATCCGGGCCCTACACGCTGCAAGGGATGATGGCGAACGTCACGCCGGGGCGGGTGGCGGGAGCGCTGGATGTGAAGGGCCCCAACTTCGTGGTCGATGCAGGCGGGGCTTCACTGGCCGCCGCGCTGAAGGCCGCGCGAGGGGTCCTGGAGACGGGGTTCGAGCTGGTGCTCGTGGGCGGCGCGCACGTGCTCCGACCGGGGGCCGTCGCGAGTGGGTCGCAGCCGGAAGAGGGGCTGATGCTCCTGGCTGTCACCACGGCCGAGAAGGCCGCGCGGCGGGACCTGAAGGTGCTGTGCCGCCTCCAGATGTCGGAGGCCAGGGACTCGCGAGCTGGAGCCAGCCACGTGCTGCCTCCTCATTCGGCGCAAGAGAGCCTGGAGGTCCTGCTCGCGGTGCGGGCCGCCGCTGAAGGACGTCCCGCCACGCTGCGGTTCCATCCGGATGCCGCCAGCGGCTCCCGCCTGGAGCTTCAGCTTCTGCCGGAAGGGCACGCACGTCAGGAAGCAGCGAGTCACTCGCGATTGGAGCCTCAGCTCCCTTCTCCGTCGTCCACGCAGGCCGTGAAGTCGACGACCGAGCAGGTCGCCGCCGAGGATTCATCCAGTGGCTTCGACCACGCCGCGCCCATTGGCTACTACTCGCCGGTGCTCGTGGAGCAACCGGCGCGCTCGTCGCGGCCCGTGCGGCGCGAGGGGCGGCGCGTCCTCGTCATCGCGGGGGATGAAGCGCTGGCCCATGAGCTGGAGCCCCAGGCACGCCGACTGTTCGGGCCTGACTTCCTCGTGCTCTTCGCCGGCGAGGCGAAGTCCACGGGACAGGTTCGCGGCATCGACCTGACCCGCGAGGAGACCGCCGAGGCGGCGCTGGAGGCGCTGGGCTTCTCGCCCCAGCTCATCCTCGCCGTCGGTCGAACCGAACCTGACGCACGCGAGGCGGAGGTGGTCTCCGACACGGCGCTGCGCCACGAGGCGCTGGAGCTGCTCTTCCTCGCCGCCCGCCGTTCCTATGAGCAGCTCCTCGCCGGCGAAGTCACGCTGGCGAGCCTGTGCGTGGGCGGCGTGGGCCCGCGGCGCGTCCTGCACCCGATGACCGGTCTGTTCGCCGGCATGCTCAAGTCGATTGCTCGCGAAGTCCCGGCGCGAAACGTTCGCGCCATCGCGACCTCAAAGCGCGGCTTGTCGGAGGCCTTGGAGCAGGCCCTGGCCGAGCTGAGCTCGCAAGAGGAGGACGCTTGCTCGGTCGAGGTCTGCTTCGATGGAGAGACGCGGTGCGTGCGTCGACTTCGCCCCTCCGCCACTCCGGCGTCGGGTGCGTCCACGCTCGACTCCAGCTCCGTGGTGCTGCTGACAGGCGGCGGACGAGGTGTCACGGCGGTGCTCGCCGGCGCGCTCCTGAAGCGGTACGGCTGCACGGTGGTGCTCCTGGGGCGCAGCGACCCGGAAGCCGCGCCCGAGCGGGTGCTCCACGCCTCCGAGGAGCAGCTCCCCGGACTGGAGCGGGAGTTCTACGCGTCGGAGCTGGCGGCGAAGCCGGGCACGCGGATGCCCGAGCTGCGCGCGCGCTTCGAGCGGTACCTCGCGGTCCGGGAGCTGCGGTCCACGCTGGTGGGCCTCGCCAGGCTTCCAGGCCGCATGGTCTACCGCGTCGCGGACGTCACCAGCCCGGGCGACGTGGCGCGGGTGATGGACGAACTCACCCGGGAGCACCGACGCCTGGACCTGGTGGTCCATGGAGCGGGCACGCAGACGTCCAAGAAGCTCAACCGTCGGCGACTCGCGGAGCTGCGCACGAACCTGGACACGAAGCTGCTCGGGCTGCGCAACCTGCACGCCGCCTGCGCGAGCCGCTTCGAGCGGCCCGTGCCCTTCCACGTCCTCACGTCCGCGTTCAGCTTCATCGGCAACGACGGGCAGGCGGACTACGGCGCGGCGAATGAGGCACTGGACCGCCTGTGCGCCTGGGTCAGTGACGCCCAGCCAGGGACGCCCTGGTGCAGCGTGGGCTGGCTGGCCTGGGATGGAATCGGAATGACGCGAGGCTCCGAGTACCGCGTGCTCGGCGCCACCCGGAAGCTGCGAGGGATTCGAGCGGAGGAGGGCGAGGCGCTGTTCCTGCAACTCCTCGAGGGTCCCTCGCGCGAGTCCATCCACGTCCAGCTCACCGAGAGCGAGCGTTCCTACTACGGCCTGGAGCTGCTTCCCGCGGAGTCCCCGCCACCGTCGAAGCCGTCCGCCGTGCTGAGGGACCTCGTGGTCGATGCCGCGAGCGTGCCGTGCCTGGAGGACCACCTCATCCGAGGCACGCCCACGCTGCCCGGGGCCTGGGCGCTGGACTTGATGCTGCGCGCCGCGGTGGGAGACGGGCGACCGGAGCTGCGCACCGTCACCATGGAGGACGTGAAGTTCTCGCGCTTCATCCGGGTGAAGACTGGCGGGCGTCAGGCCTTGAGGGCCGAGTGCACCCAGCTCATCGACGAGCCCGGCCGGCACTGCGTGAGGGTGAAGCTGCTGGGCGACATCGTCCATGCCTCCGGCGTGGTGCTCGAAAGAGACCTCGTCTTCGCGGAGGCCCGCTTCACGTTGTCGGCCCAGCCACCCCGGAGCATGCCGGGGCTCGATGCGACGACGTCCTCGGGACGCGGCCTGTCCGCGGAGGACCCGCACTGCGCCCTGGGAGGGCCCATCGAGCTGCGCAAGATGTTCGACTGCCTGGAGGACATCCGCCTGGAGCGCTCGGCGCGCTTCGCGAGCATGGGGCTGCCCGCGCGGCGAGAAGAGGCGGGGGGCAGCGTGCCCGCCCTCGTCCTGGATGCGGCGATGCGGCTGAGCGCGATGCATGTGGAGGGGGTGTCGAGCGTCGTCTTCGCGCCTGTGCAGATGGGGCGAGCCACCTTCGACCGGGGCCTGGTGGGCAGGACGGATGCACCGGTGAGGCTGTCATTGAAGGCGCTGAGCCCCAGACAGGAGGGTGACGTCGTCCAGTGCGGCGCTGTCGCGGCGGTCGACGAGGCGGGCCGACTGCGAATGCTGCTCGAGGGCGGCCTCGCGCGGCCCATGGCTTGAACCTTTTCTCCATCGGAGTGAACACCATGCCTTCCACCGCACTGTCGACGGAGTCCCTGTCCATTGATGACCCGAAGTCGCTCCGCGCGGAGCTGCGTCGGGTGATGCCTCCTGAAGCCTTCGAGCCACAGCCCCAACGAGGGGTCGCCGCGCTGGCGCTGGTGCCAGTGAACCTGGGGTTGATGGTGCTGCTGGGCTGGGGCGACCTGCCCTGGTGGCTCTGCCTGCCGCTGTCGCTCCTGCTCGGGCAGACGGTCACCAGCGTGGGGCTGGCCGCACATGAAGCGCTGCACCACTCGGTCTTCCGCAGCCGGCGCTGGGAGGAGGTGCTCGGGTGGGCGGGCTTCGGCCTGTTCCTCGTCACGCCGGGCACCTGGCGGGCCTGGCATGTCCAGGCGCACCACAGCGCGGCGAATGTCCACGAGCGGGACCCGGACATCCTCCCGCGTCAGCAGGACCTGAGCACCCAGTGGTTCGCGCGCCTGTTCCACGCGATTTCGCCGGGCTCGGGCACCTGGGTCAGCTACATCAGCTTCTTCCTGTTCTTCACCGCGCAGGGTCAGGCGTTCCTGTGGCACCACATCCGCCAGCCCCAGCTGCGGCACGTGCGCATGAACCTGGTGAAGGAGCGCGTCCTCACGGTGCTGTTGGCCGCGGGCTGGCTCGCGCTGGGCTTCGCCATGGGACCGCGCGGCGCGCTCTTCGCGCTCGTCATTCCCCACCTCGTCGGCAACTTCACGCTGATGATCTACATCGCGACCAACCACTGGCTCCGGCCGGCGTCCGAGGACAATGACAATCCCTTCGTGAGCACCGCCAGCGTGGAGACACATCCGCTGATGAACTGGGCCCACTTCAACTTCAGCTATCACCAGGAGCACCACATCTTCCCGTCCATGAGCCATCGCTTCGGGCCGCTCTTGCGGCAACGGCTGCGGGATCTCAAGCCGGAGGCCTCCGCCGTCTTCCCCCATGTCCGCGCCCTGCGCGCGCTGTACTCGCGCCCGGCGCTGTACTCGCCCACGGACGGCTCCGTCCTGGTGGGCAGGGACGGCACTCCCTCGGTGAGCACGGAGGAGCTGCGCAGGCGACTGGACGCTCCGGGGCAGGCGATGTCGTGAGAGCGGGGACGCCTCGGCGCCGATGCGCTGCTCCGAGGCGTCCTTCGCGTCCGCGCCGGGCTGCTTCCCAGTCCGGGAGTGAGGGGCGTTGACGGGCCTGGACTCGGGGCTGCCCTTCTCCCGCAATCTGTCCATGGATGCGCTCGCCGGACCCATGCGGAAGGAGTGGACGCCCGCCGGATCTGTCTCCCGTCCACCGGGCCTGTGAAAAATCGCCTGACGGGGGTGCGACGGCCCCTCGTTCCTGGCATCAGAGCGCCCAGCCTCCTCTGGCCCCTTCGCGGGAGATGCACGCACATGGCAGGACTCTTCGACCCCCTGGCGCTCCGTGAGAACGTCGTCGCGCGCAACCGCATCTGGCTCGCGCCGCTCACGAACCAGCAGAGCCATGCGGACGGCACTCTGTCCGATGATGAACTCCACTTCCTGGCACGGCGCGCGGACGGGGGCTTCGGGCTGGTGGAGACCTGCGCGGCGCACGTGGAGCAGGACGGCAAGGCCTGGCCGGGCGAGCTGGGGGTGCACGACGACGCGATGCTGCCGGGCCTGCGCAGGCTGGCCGCGCGAATCCACCAGGGCGGCGCGCTGCTGTCCGCGCAGCTCTTCCATGGCGGCCTGCGGGCCGACCCCGCCGTGAGCGGCCTGGAGCGCTGGAGCGCGAGCGCGCACTCCGAAGAGGCGGACCGGTGCAGGGCAGGGACGGAGGAGGACATCCAGGGCGCCATTGACGCGTTCGCGAGCGCGGCGCGCCGCTGCGCCCAGGCGGGCTTCGACGGCGTGGAGCTCCACGGCGCGCATGGCTACCTGCTGTCGCAGTTCCTGAGCACCACGTACAACCGTCGAGAGGACCGCTGGGGCGGCTCGCTGGAGAATCGCTCGCGGCTCATCCGAGAGACACTGGCCGCCGTCCGGCGCGCGGCGCCCGGCCTGGTCCTCGCCGTGCGGCTGTCTCCCGAGGACTTCGGGCAGGCCAAGGGCCTGGACCTGGACGAGACGCTGGAAGTCGCGCGGATGCTCGCCCAGGAGGGCATGGAGGTCCTCCACCTGTCCCTCTGGCGCTCCGCGCTCAACACCCACAAGCGGCCCCAGGAGCACGCGACGACCCTGTTTCGCGCGGCGGTGCCCTCGCGAGTCAAGATTGTCGTGGCGGGAAACATCTGGACGAAGGAGGACGCCGAGGCGCAGCTGGCGCTCGGTGCGGACGCGGTGGCCCTGGGCCGCTCCGCCATCGCCAACCACGACTGGCCCGAGCGCGTCCGCCGGGGCGACGCCATCCAGCGCGCCCCCATCCCCGCGGAGGTGCTGCGGCGGGAAGGCGCATCGGCGGGCTTCGTCGATTACCTGCGCGCCTGGAAGAACTTCGTCGTCCCATAAGGGCGGAACCAGTGGGGGGCCCTGGCTTGTGGGGGCCCGGGTCTCCTGGAACCCCGTTTTTTGTCCCACCGAGACTTTAAATATATGACGGGGTCGCGCGTCTTAACCGGCGCCCGACAACTTGATGGTGTGGGGCCTAACTCCTCACTTTCTTCTTTCAGGACCTTCGTCATGAAAAGCCGCACCCAGTGGATGCTGTGCTCGCTGTCCTTTGCCCTTGCCGCCTCTCCCGCGCTGGCCGGTGATACCTACCGCCTGCAGGACGACACCGGCCAGGAGGGTTACTCCGATGAAGGCTATGCCAGCGAGGAGACCTCGGAGGGCAAGGGCGGCGGCAAGGGGTTCGCGCTGGGCCTGAGCCTGGGCTACGGCGCGCCGTACGGCGAGCTGGGCTCGACTACCGAGGACGCGGAGGAGACCGGCAAGGTGAGCGACCTGGTCACCGGCGTCATCCCGATTCAGTTGGAGGCCGGTTACTTCTTCAACCCCAACGTGTACCTGGGCGCGACCTTCCAGTACGGCATCGCGAGCCTCAATACCGACGAGTCCGATTGCGAGGACCAGGGCGGCGTCAGCGTGACGTGCAGCGCGAGCCAGCTCCGCCTGGGCGTCAACCTGGCCTACCACTTCAACGTCACGCCGAAGATCGACCCCTGGGTGAGCGTGGGTGTCGGCTATGAGTTCCTCAACACGTCCGTCAAGGGCGAGCAGGACGGCGAGTCCATCACCGCCAAGGCCTCCGTGAAGGGCTTCGAGTTCATCGCCGCCCAGGTGGGCCTCGACTACCGCATCTCCCCGAAGTTCTCGGTGGGTCCGTTCGCGACCGTCACCGCGGGCCAGTACTCCACCGCCACGGTGTCCCTCGAGTCGAGCGAGGAGATCCCCGGCGGCGAGGAGCTCGAGGAGTCCGAGGACTTCGAGACGAAGAAGATCCACGGCTTCATCTACGGCGGTGTCCGCGCGCAGTACCGCTTCTAGTCGTCAGGTGTGAGACGTCGGGCCGGGACTCACCGGCCCGACGTTGCGCTGTATGGAACGAGGCCTTTAGAGGTACTCGTCGAGCCAGTCGAACATGCGGTGATTGGCGACGGCCTGAGCGCCCTCCTGGCAGTGCAGGAGTCCAGTGTCCTCCTCCGTGAAAAGCAGGTAGTCCTTGGGGCACGTCAGCGCGTCGTAGAGCTGTTTCGCCTGGCCTCCCGAGTACGCCTCCGCGGTGCCGTCCATGACGAGCGTGCGGCAGCGGATGCGGTGGACGACGGGCTCATTGGTGAACTCCCGCAGCTTGAAGAGCAGGTCCGACGGTGAGCTGGCGCCGTGCTTGGACATGGCGTCGCGCATGTACCAGCGGTACAGGAACACCTGGGACATGAGCTCGTAGAGAGCCGCGTCGAATGCCGCCGGGTCCGTGTCCAGCAGCTTCATGATGTCGGGGAAGTAGCCGTTGAAGTTGTCGAACTGCGACTTGCCCCAGTCGAGGACGCCCGGGTTGGGGATGAGAATCTTCAGGCGCCGCTCGAAGGCCGCCGCGCGCGGCACCAGCGCCCCGCCCATGCTCCACCCCAGCAGCGCGAGCCTCCTCGAGTCCACGCCGGAGATGCGCACGGCGAAGTTGACCACGGGCGTGATGACCTTCTCCCAGTCGGGCCGGAACGTCAGGTGTTGCGCCCGGACGGCCATGCCCTGGCCCGGCGCGTGGACGATGAGGCAGTGGTAGCCCCGCTCCAGGGCATCATCAATCACATACTTGGACTCCTCCGGCCACGCGTCGCGGCCCTGCTGGAAGATGAGCAGCGGCGCGTCCC
Organism: Myxococcus qinghaiensis; assembly: GCF_024198215.1. Lineage (GTDB taxonomy): Bacteria > Myxococcota > Myxococcia > Myxococcales > Myxococcaceae > Myxococcus > Myxococcus qinghaiensis. The sequence goes on along the minus strand of NZ_JAKCFA010000003.1, from coordinate 203,059 downwards.
CGCGCGTATGCGGCGCGCGGAAGAAGTAGCCGGGCAGGGTGGTGTTCTCGTAGGGAATCCGCACGGGCGTCGCCGGAATCTTGAGCAGCGTCAGGGCCTTGTCGTAGGTGTCCACGGCCTTGCGCCCCGTGGCCAGCACGCTGGGGTGGCCCGGCTCCGGGTGGTGGATGAGCGCGGCGCGGTAGTAGTTGGCCGCGCGCAGGTAGGCGTTGCCCGCGCTGCGGGAGTGACGGCGGGCGAGGCTTGCGTCCCCCATGGCCCGGAGGCGGTCCGCCGTGCTGACCCACTCGGTGGGCCAGCTCCACTCGTCCTCGGGGTGGATGCGGCTGGCGGTATCCAGCACCTCTCCGATATCCGCCTGGGCGCTGTACGTCGCGGCCAGGAAGTGCAGGAGCTGGTTCTCCATGATGGGGTCCGACAGCAATCCCAGCTCATACCAGGGCCGCGAGGGCTCTTGAGCGCCAGGGGACGGCGTCAGGCCGGGAGCTGCTGGCGCCGCGAGCGAAGAGGAGCCGCGCAGGAGCGCGAGCCCCCCGGTGAGCCCCAGGCCCGCATGGAGCAGGGAACGGCGATTCAAATTGAAACCCATGGTGTGCTGCCTCCTGTTCAGGAATTGGAGGCTTGAACACCGGTCCCTTTTGATTCTGTCATCGCGACCCCGAAATCACAGACGCGAGGATGACAGGGCGCCGAAGAACACATGCGGCGGCGGGAAGCGCACGGAGCGTCCCGTGCCTTCCCCAGGGTTCTTCAGGATGTGTTGCTCAGATGATTGAATCGTCCGATTGGTTCATGCGATTGTCAAGCAGGCCCGCTCACTTCCAGGCGCCCGAGGCCGCGGCCTGGGTGGCGTAGGTCTCGAAGGGCTTGGGGGCGTGGCCGGTGACGGCGCGCACGGTGTCGGTGGGGGTGGCGTCACCTCGGTGGCGCAGGGCACCGTAGGCCTTGAGCTCTCCCTGGATGGCGTCGGCGGGCCGGCCCAGGGCCTGTTGCGAGGCGCTGTAGGCGTCCGCGTCTCCGTCGAAGCGCACCTGTCTTCCAGCGGCGCGGCCGATGATGGCCACGGCTTCACCGAAGCCCAGCGCGCGGGGTCCGCTCACGTCGTAGCTCTGGCCCTCGTGGCCGTCCTTCGTCAGCGCCACCGCGACGACGGCGGCGATGTCGTCGGCGTCGACGAAGGCCTGCTTCGTGTCTCCGACGGGGAGGGCGACCTGGCCTGCGAGGATGGCGGGCTGGAAGAAGCCCTCGTCGAAGTTCTGGTTGAACCAGTCCGGCCGGACGATGGTCCAGTCCACGCCCGAGCCGCGCACCAGCCGCTCGGCGGCCATGAGGCGCTCGTCGCCCATGATTTCGATGCCCTGGCTGGACAGCAGGACGATGCGGCGGATGCCCTTGGACACGGCCACGGACACGAAGGCGGGCTCGATGGGCTGCTCATGCGGCGCCATGAGGTACATGCCCGTCGCCGGACCCACGGCCTGTTCCCAGGTGCCGGGCTGCGTCCAGTCGAAGCGCACGTCCCCGCTCCGGGACGCGGCCCTCACCGAGTGACCTTGGGCTTGGAGCAGCCGGGTGACACGTCGTCCGGTGGTACCGCTGGCGCCCAGGATGAGGATGCTTGAAGAGGTCATGGCGTGATGCCTACACGCCCGCTCCTCTCCGGGGCGAGGCGTGCTCGCGGGCCGTGTGGATACTCAACACGTCCGCGGCCCGAGGGGCGGCCGGGTGTTCGCTGTCCGCCATCGCGCCAGCCCCCCTCGCATCGCGGGAGGCTGGCGCCAGGCCTGGGGCTACGGCGTGGTGAACTGGGTCAGCCAGTTCAGGTTGGTCCGCAGGGACCAGGGTGCGGTGCCGGTGCGCCAGGTCGAGTCGAGCAGCAGCCCGACGCAGCCCCCCGTGCGCATGTAGCAGTGGTCCGCGTTGAGGTCCCCGAGCTGGATATCCTTGATGATGTACCAGCCGCTGTTGTTGCTCTGGAAGCAGGACGTCGCCAGGGGGCAGGACTGGCCCGTCGTCTCCGTGTTTTGAGCGCGGACGGAGGACTCGGTGGGGCCGACGAAGATGTCCTGCTCGCCGTTGATGATGCGCAGGCGGTTGCTGGGCAGCGCGCGGTTGCCATTGGCCACGCAGGAGCGCAGGTTGTAGATGGAGTATTGGACGCCCGCGCCCAGGCCGTAGGCGGCCTGGACCCGCGAGTCATGGTTCTTGGCGAGGATGGCCATGATGGAGCCCTGGCTGAATCCCGCCACGACGATGCCCTTGGAGCAGTCCGCCTTGGCGCGGGCGCACAGCGTGCCGACGGCGCTGGTGGCCCGGCTCCCGTCATAGATGCACTTGGAGCGGGCCGTCATCGAGGAGCAGGTGCCGAACGTCCCGTTGTCGTACTCGACGGTGGCGGCGACATAGCCGCGCGACGCCATCTCCTCCACGGCGGCCAGCGCCGAGGAGTGCTCGTACGGCTCCGTGGTGCCCACCGTGTAGATGAACACGGGGTACTTGCCCGAGGCCGACGGCTCCTGGCCGCGCAGGTTGTACGTGGAGCCGCACAGCGAGGTGCTACCGCCCCGGTACGTCGCCGTGAAGCTGCTCAGGGACTGCGCTCCTGCTGAGGACGTCCAGGCCAGGGTCAGGAGCAATCCAAGACGGAAGGTCAGCTCTGTCTGCTTCATGACTTCTCCTCGTGGGTGACGTGGGACTTCAGGTCCGGGGCTTCGGGCACCGGACCGACGCGGGCCTTCACTGCATTCACAGGCGGCCCCGTCCTCACGATTAAGACTCCGAGGATGTCTTCTCGTCTATCTGATTTTTCAGACTGTTATGTTTTTCCTTGTTTTGTTTCGCGTCGCGAAACATGGATGTCATTGTTTCGCGGAGCGGAATGTCATTCGAGGTGTTCAAGCGACCCCACGTGAAGCGCGAGGAACTCCCTGGGTGGAGGGCCTGCGTCCCTGGGGGAGTCATGGTAGACGCGGCGACCCATGTCTCCTGTGTTCCTGTCTCTGCCATTGTTGTTCGCCCTGGGCCAGTCTCCCGAGTCACCTCCCGAGGAGCCGTCCCTCCGGGCGCGTCTGTCCTTTCTCGCGACGGACGACGATGTCGACACCTCGGGCTCCTACACGCAGTGGAACGCGGCCCTGGATGCCCACACGTCCGAGCTGACCTCGGGGCTGCGCGCCGAGGCGGCGCTGTCGTTCTTCCTCTCGGTGAGCGGTCCCGGGCGGGGGGCCACCTTCGTGGACAACGGCAGTGCCTTCCGGCTGCGTTACCGGCCTTCTCAGTGGGCCGAGGAGGAAAGCCTGGTGCTGGGCCTCCATCCGCTGAGCTCCGTCCGGCTGTACCTGGGCTCCAGCTATCCGGTGACGTGGGGGCGGGAGCTCTTCCCGCGTCGCACCGGGGCCGAGCCCGCGCTGGAGCTGCGGCTCTCGCGGAGGCAGTGGGGAGCATTCGCGGCGCTGAAGTCCGCCGTCATCACCGAGGAGCTCGCCGGGGACTCGCGCCACTACGCGGTGCTCGCGGGTGTTTTCGTGGACGTGTTGCCCCCGCTCCGGCTGGAGCTGGAGGGCATGTATGGGAACCTGGGAGATGCTCCCGGCGCGGCGAACTTCGGGGTGGAGCTGCCCATGCACATGCGCGGGGCCTCCCTTCGAGCCCTGTGGCACCAGGGCCCCCCCATTGGCGGCAACGTGGACCTGTCGCTCTATCGGGGCGACCCGGCATTCTTCGAGAGGTCCTTCACCGTCGAGGCGTATGCCCCGGGGTTCGCGGCCTCGGCGTCACTGGAAGGCAGCCTGGTCTCGCAGGATCTCCAGTCCGCTGAAGGGACGACCCCTCGGGCGAGCACCCAGCAGGCCCGCGCCGCCGCGCTGGACGTCCGGGTGCGGCGGGACTTCTTGCGGCTGTTCGGGCTGGCGTACTACCGGACCCCGAGCTTCATCCAGCTGGGCGTCCCCGGGTTCCCCCCGAACCAGGCCTTCAGTCGCGACGCGGAGCCCCAGGCGGAAGTCTCGGGCTCGCTGGGGGCCGACTACCACTTCGAGCGCTGGGGGCTCACGCCGGGCCTGCTCGCCCGGCTCACGCTGCCGGCGTCCTTCATGGATCCCGGCTTCGGCGCATCGGCATCGCTCCGCAGGCTGGTGCTCCTGAACCCCAATCAGTTGAGGATCCTCCCGACAGGCGAGGAGCGGAGGGCCGCGCTGACCTTGAAGGCCACGGTGCGCTGGGACCTGGGCACGGTGGCCGGCGTCGTGGCGGAGTTTGCCTACGTGAATGACCCCAACAAGACGGAGTTCGCCGACGATGACACCGGCGTGGCGGTGCCTGTCTTCAAGAATGCGAACACCTACGGCGCGACGGTGATGCTCCAGGCTCGCTACTGAGCGGGCAATCCTTCGCGCGGTGTCCTGGCTGTGATTGGGTTCATCCAGGGTGTGAGTCACTCCTGGATGAACCGATGAACCCCGCGCCCTCCTCGGGCGTCCCGACTCGCGAAGCGAGGGACGTATCACCGGGTACAGCGCGGGGAACTGAAGGCCGCCTTCAGTTGCGACGCTTGGTCGCGAGGAACTCCGCGGCCCAGCGCTTCACCGTGTCCGCCGCATCGGCACCCTCGGCCGGGCGGAGGGTGGGGAGGATGGACGGCGCGGACGGGCCTTCCTCGCCCTGGGGACCCACGGACTGTGTCTGGCCCTTCTTGCGGACCCAGACGCGGGGGCCCGACGGAGCGGGAGTCGCGGTGCTCGCGGGCGTCTCCGCCGAGCTCTCCGAGCGACGACGGCGAGACAGGATGACATCCGGGATGGAGTGGGGCGCGGCGTGCTCGACCCAGGCGGCGTGGAGCCGGCCCGTGGCCACCATCTGCCGACGCTTCTGGTAGTGCGCCGAGCAATAGCCGAGCGTGCGGACGGGCTGTCGACACCCGATGACAGCGCAGGCGACGGGCTGCTCGACGACGGCCTGGATTTCAGGCTCGGGCGGCGGAGCGGGGGCCTTCTTCCGGGCGGGGACGGGGGGCGCGGAGTAGGGCTGGCCGCTCAGTCGCTCGGACAGACGGCGCATGGCCGTCATCAGCGGGGCGAACGACTCCTGCACGGCGCCTTGCACGATGGCCTGGAAGGCCTCATCCAGTGACGGCGTCGCCGAGGAAGCGCCGCGCGCGGGAAGAGAGCGGGAGGGTCGGGGGGAGGGGGTGACGCGACGGGCTCTGGGCATGTAGCGCTTGGCGTAGCACGGCTCAGGTGGTTCGACCATTGTGAATCCAGCCCCGCTCCCCTGGTGGGTCATCCAGACTCGGTCCTCGGGGCAGGCGCGCTCTTGCTCCAAAGCCTCTCCAGGTGACGAGCGCCGCTGGCGTGATTGTAAATCGCGAAGAGCACCCTTCTCCCGTGGGCCCCGTGGAAGTGGTTCATCGAGCCAGGGTTCCACGCTGCTACAGCCCGAGGCGCACAGGCCTTGTTCGCGACTCAGTACCCCGGAAATCAGGTCTAAATTGACCTGTTTTGAACACAGGTGTTCAATCTGGGGTGTCGTGGTGACTGGGGAGGCGTGAGCAGTGATACCCCATGAAGCAAGCAGCCGCTCCATGAAGGCATCCATCCTTGTCGTGGGATATGGGCCTGTCGGCGCCGCGACTGCGTGCCTGCTTGGTCGGCCAGGCGTCCATACAATCGTCATCGACAAATCGAACACGGTGTTCGCGCAGCCGCGCGCCATTGCCCTCGACAACGAGGCGCTGTGCGTCCTGCAGATGGCGGGGCTCTCGGACGATGCCTTTGCACGCATCGCCATTCCCTACGTGAAGCCGCATTCACCGTTCTGACGAACGGTGTCGCTACTCCCCGCGCTTCCGACGCGTCGTGCCGGGGCTGGGCCTGCCGACGCGGGGAGGGGAGGGGGACGCCTCGCGCAGCGCGGGCAGCTCCAGGGTCGCGAGCTTGCGCGCCTCCTCGCGGGGAACGCCCAAGGACTTCAAGCAGAACTCCACCGCGTCGCTGCCCGCGTCACGCCAGGTGCGATGGCCCTCCAGCACCAGGCGGATGGCGCCGAGGGTGGCGCTCGCCATGAGGCTGACCGCTGACGGCAGCTGGTCGAGGCGGAAGTCGTACTTGCCGCTCTTGTGTCCGTCGACGAGGTCCTGGGTGGGTTGCCCCAGCCACAGCGACTGCATCGACGGCTCGCTCATCGCGAAGCGGAGCAGGAAACGACCCCAATGGGGGTCTTCGTGGGCACGGCGCACGTAGAAGCGGACGCCCAGGCCCAGGCGCTGCGCGGGGTCCGTGACGCCCTCGCAGCTTGCGGTAATCCGGTCGTACATCTCGGTGGCCAGGTCATTCGCGAGCTGCCGGAAGAAGGCATCCGTCGACTCGAGATTGTTGTGGACGGTGCCGCGAGCAACGCCAGCCGCCTGGGCCAGCTCGCTCATCGTTACCTGCGTCGAACCCTGCTCCGCGAACAACCGCACCGCTGCTTCCTGGATGCGGCGCTGGGCGGCGCTCAGGGAGCGGCGTCGGCGTGCGGTCTTCATGAACCGGACTGTCACACATCTGGCGCTCGATGGGCCGCGAGTTCATGGGGTGAACACGTCTGTGTCACTTGAAACTCGAAGGTCTGGCATGAGCCGCTGGCTGCTGGCCCACCGAGCTGAACGTCGGTGGGCCGCGGTTCACGCTTCGTCAGCCACGGAGGTTCGCCAGGTAGGCGGGGAGACGGCTCAGCTGGCCGAGCCCCTCTTCCACCGTGCCCTCGTAGGTGAACACCGTCTGCGTCTGGTCGTAGGCGGTCCCGCTGAAGTTCACCTTCGCGGAGTTCACGCTGTCGCCCCCTTGGAATTCGGCGCCCAGCTTCGTCTCGTTGCCTCGGGTGACGCTCGCCTTCACCGTCACGTCCTCGAGCTCCGCGAGCGCGCCGGTGTAGTCGCCCGAGAAGAGCTCGGGGAGGGCCCCGGCGATCTTCCCGGTGTCGCCGGTCAGCTTGATGGACGTCTGCGTGACGCCCGTGGCCCCTCCAGGAGCGCCGCCGTTGACGCCCGGGCCTCCGGAGACGCGACCGCGGAGCTCCACGGACGTGGTCGCCTCGTTCCGCGCCGTCTCCACCAACCGCTCGGCGGAGCCCTGTGGGTCGGAGAACACGTCGCCCAAGCCCAGTCCCTCGGGGAGCGGCAGGCGGTGCTCGACGATGACCGTGCCCTGCGCGCCCACCACGTCGGCGCTCGCCGTGCCACCGAGCTTCGCGGAGCCCGCCGCGGTCAGCTGCGCCGTGCCGCGCAGGACGACCTCGGGCGGCCCTTCCCGGCCGTTCGGGAACTCGATGCGTGCGCCGTACTGGAGCTTGCCGGTGATGTTGCCGCTGAGGCCCGCGGCGAGGTCCGCGCCGAGACTGCCCTGCAGCTTCCCGGTGATGTCCGTGCCCAGCTCCACCGCGCTGAGGTTCTCAGCCAGCAGACCGAAGTCAGGGAGCAGCGCATCCACCGCCTCTCCGGTGTCGCCCTCGACCAACGCGGAGGCCGCGCCGCCGACCGGCCCGAGGACCGCGCGGGCGGCGTCGACCAGGTCGCTGGGACTGTCGAAGGTGAACTCCGCTGCCGCGCTGTTCCCGACGCCGATCGACGCCTCACCCGTCGCGCCGCCGGTCGCTCCGCTCACCGACGCGAGCGCCGCGCCCAGCCGGCCCTCGGCGCGGAGCACGTACTGCCCCTGCTCGTTCTGACTCATCATCAGCGTTCCGCCGATAGAACCCTGGACGTCGAACGCGGCGCCGGCGACGGTGGCTTCGATCCTGAAGAAGTCGCCCTTGCCGAGCAGCTCCACCTGCTCCTGCAGCTTGAGGAGCTCGGCCGCGGTCTTGCCCGCGTCGAGGACCTTCTCGCCGGTGCCCACTGGATCGACGACCGCGTCGTGAACGAAGCCGTTCGCCGCATGGCCGCTGCTCTGGACCGCGTCCAGCGCGTGGTGGCGGACGCGGTTGTTGACGTCGAGCGCCTGGTGCCCGTGCCGCGCGCCGGTGTCCACCACGTTGAGGGCAGGGTCGAGCCATGCTGGACCCTGCTCGCGTGCGTACGCCGAGCCCCGCTCCACCAGCCCGAGGCCCGCGTGCGCCACGCCGGTGGCCACGTCGCCGCCGGTGCGAAGCGCGCCGGTCCCCGCGTCCACCGCGCGGTCCACCACGGCCCGGCGCACCCCGTCGACGCGCTCGACGACCTCGCCTCGGAAGTCGTAGAGCGCCGCGGCGGGACCGTCCACCTGGTCGATGAGGGCCTCCACCGCCTGGCGGGCGCGGTCCGTCACCGACGAGCCGCCCTGGTCCTGAACGAGCTCCTCCGCGGCGTCACCCTTGCCCTGCGCGTTCAGCGCCTCGGCCACCAGTCCGCGGAAGCGGTCGGTGCCGGAGGACTCGGCGTAGGCCTTGAACCCGTCGTCGACCTTGTTGAGCTCGGAGTCGTCGTCGATCTTCGAAGCCAGTCCCACCGCCAGCTGCGCGGCGGCATCTTCGGGCGCCGCGGTGCCAATCCGGCTGTACGCGGCGGCCAGGTCCTCCACGCCTTGGTCGTTGTAGTCGTTCGCCTCGGTCGCCCGGCCGAGGATCTCCGCGCCGCGCTCCAGCTGCGTGCTCGACAGGTGCAGGAGCTCTCGCACCAGCTCCGGGTTCTCCCGGTTCGCCACCACCTGCTCCGCGAGCGCTTCATGGAAGTTCGCCGCGTCCACCGCGCCCCAGTCTTCCGGCTGCTTGTTCGAAGCCGACGCCACCTGCTCCTCGAAGAGAGAGCGCGCCTCCAGCTCCAGCTTCACCTGGCCCGGGTGCTCGCCGCCCGCCACGCGCTCCTGGAACTCCGGAGTGCGGAGCAGCTCGCGGTCCGCCTCGGGGACCAGGTCCGCCGCCGCTTCGATGACCCGCGCCACCTCGGCCGGGTCAGTCGCGAAGGTGATGAGGTTGTTCGGGTTCAGCTCCGCATCCGGCGCCTGGGACTCTTCCTCGAGGGACTCGCCGAACGCCTGAAGCTCCGAGCCGCTTCGGAGGTCCAGCTCCTCGAGGGTGCGCTGGCCGGCCGTGGTCGCGGCGAGCTGTGCGTAGCGCTGCTCCGCCTGGGTCCGCGCGGGCGACTTCGCGCCGGTCTTGTCCGCCTGCGTGACCTCCGGGCGCTGGCCCGCTGAGGTGGAAGGCTGGGCCGCCCCGGATTTGTCCGTGCGCGTTACGGCCGGGTCACCGCCGAGCATGGCCCGGGTCCGCTCGGTCCGTGACGGCGCCTCGAAGCCGTCCTGCATCCGCGCCAGCGTCTTGTTGCTCGGCTTGGGCTCAGCAGCCGTCTTCTTCGGCTCGGCGGCCCTGGGCGGCTCCGCCGGCTTGCGGGAGACGTTGGAGCGGCTGAACGGGTTCCTGAAGAGCGAAATCATGCGGACCTCCCACGGCGTGAGTTGCTGTGAGAACGGGTACGAGAAATCCCGAAAAGCGGTTACATGTCGGCTGACGAACGGAGTCGGCCTTCATGGCGCATGCGGACGAACATGTCTCGTGGCCTGGGCTCGAGCCGGTTCGATGAACGGATTGACTTCGCCGCCGCCCTTTCGGCACGCAGGGGCCCCGGGCCATCGGAAACCGGACAGAACCTGCTTGCCATCCCACGGGTCGTCTGCTGCAGACTGGCCGGATGAACCGCGTCCTCCTGCTGGCCGGACTGTTGAGCCTCGTTGCGTGCAAGGGCTCCATCGAGTCCAACGACACCCACGATGGAGGCCCCAACAACCCAGGGGGGGCCGATGGAGGGCCCGATGGTGGGCCCGGGGGGGACTTGGCCGCCGCGTGCGTGGTGCAGTCGGTGCTCACCAATCGCTGCGCGAGCTGTCACGGCGCGCTGCCGACCGCGGGTGCGACGATGCCGCTGCGCACCCTGCACGACATGCGGGTGAGCTCGGCGATGGATGGGACGCTCAGCAATGCCCAGCGCGCGCTCATCCGCATGCGCGACAACGCGTCTCCCATGCCGCCGGCCCCGCATGAGCGCGCGAGCGCAGCCGAACTCACGGCGCTCGAGACCTGGATAGGGGAGGGGATGCCCCTGTGCAATGGCACGGGCGGCCCGCCCGCGACGGTGGTGTCCGAGCCCAACCTGCTCGATCAGTCCGCGCTCTTCAGCTGCACCGAGGGCGTGCGCTCGGATGCGCCGACGCGCATCCGCCGCATGAACCGGCGCGAGTTCACCCGCAACGTCGGTGGCTCGGTGGAGCGCAGCTGGACCGGGTTCAGCTTCTACGACAACCCGCTCGACCCGAGCGCCATCGAGCAGTACAGCTCATGGGCCACGGACGAGACGCTGGATGAGTCCACCGTGGAGCTCTTCCTGCCCGTGGTCGGCGAGGCCGCCTCGCCATGGACGATGAACTACCCGGACGGCAACCGGATGGAGCGTGTCTTCACCGACAGGCGCTTCAACTGCATGTTCGTCGAATCGAACCCGAGCGACACCTGCAAGCGCTTCCACCTTGGCCAGATGCTCGAGTTCGGCGTCTTCTTCCGCCCGCCCACCGAGGATGAACTCACCCGCATCACCGCCTTCGCGACCGCGGTCATCGCGCAGGAGCCGAGCAACTCCCCGACAAACCGCGCGGCCTCCATCACGCGCATCTCCAACGCCGCGTGGATGATGACCGGCGCCATGTTCCGCGGCGAGATGGGCGGCGAGCCGGCCGACGGTCGCGTGGCGCTGACCAGCCTGGAGCTGGGCTCGCAGCTGGCCTACGCGCTGGCGGGGCGTGCGCCCTCGGCCACGCCGAGCTTCGTGTGGCCGTACTACTCCGCGCCTCTCGAGGGGCATCTGGCGGACGTGGCCACCGCCGCGAAGGACGGCTCGCTCACGCAGGATGCGACGACCACCGCGCTCATCGCGAAGCACCTGGGCGGCGTCGACGCCAACCAGAACGGGACGCCGCGCTTCGATCTGGTGCAGGACTACAACGAGGAGCAACGCTCCAAGCGCGGGCAGTACTGGCTGGGTGACGGCGTCGCGGGCTTCTTTCGCGAGTGGCTCGGCTATGGCCACGTGTCCGCGGTGTTCAAGGAGTCTCCGGCGGCGACCTCGCGCTTCGAGCTCGAGGGGCTCGGCTACATCAGCGCGGTCTCGTACGACAACCTGCTCACCAACTTCCATCCGCTGGAGCCGACCTTCATCCAGCAGTTCGACGACCTGATCGCGCGGGTGGTGGTCGAGGACCAGAACGTGCTGGCGAACCTGCTCACCACGCGCACCTTCTACGTGCCCTCCATGCAGAACGCGGCGTACGACTCGCACAAGGGCCTCTCGCACCCCTACAACGTCAGTGAGATCCTCCCAGCGACCGTCGCGGGCCGCTGGAAGACGCTGCCTGCCGCCGAGCGCGCGGGCGTGCTGACCCACCCGGTGTGGCTGGCCGCGCACGGCGGCAACTTCGAGGACGACCCGTCCATCGTCCACCGCGGCAAATGGGTGCGCGAGAACCTCCTGTGCGGCTTCGTCCCGCCGCTCAGCAGCGTGCAGGTGGCAGCCCAGGTCGGCGCTCACGCGCCCGACAAGAACGCGCGCCGCCGCCTGCAGGAGGCGACCGCCGGAGCGCAGTGTCAGGGCTGTCACCGCCTGATGGAGCCGCTCGGTTTGCCCTTCGAAATCTACAATCACGCGGGCTTCCTGCGCGCGAGGGACCACTCGACGACCGGAGGCTGGACCACGCCGGACGGAAGCTCGACGCTCACGTCGATGCCGGACCCCGCGCTGAACGGCGCGGTGCGCGACGCGGTGGAGCTGAGCGCGCGCCTGGCGACCTCTCAGCACGTGAAGCGCTGCTTCGTGCGACAGGCCTTCCGCTACTTCGTGGGCCGCCCCGAGAACCCGAGCGACGCCTGCACGCTGACGCGGATGGAGCAGTCCTATGATGAGAACAACGGCTCGTTCTCCAAGATGCTGACCACGCTGATGACCAGCGACACCTGGAAGACGCGGCGCGTGCCGCAGGCTGGAGAGTGACTGCCATGTTCTCGCGACGAACCGTCCTGAAGGGCATGGCCGCCGGCCTCTTCGCGCCCTACTTCCGCGATGTCTACGCCCAGTCGTCAGCGTTGCCGGCGCGCCTGGTGCTGGTCCTCGAATGCAATGGCGTCTACCCCCGCGCGCTCCTGAGTACGGGCACGCGCACGGCTCTGGGGGGACGCGCCAACACCTCCGACCGCCTCTTCTGGGACGCGTACAAGGACACGCCGCTGGTGCGTGAGGGCGACAATCTCGCCACCGCGATCAGCCTCGGGCCGCTGGGGGCATCCTCCGGCAATATCGACCTGGTGAACCGCTCCGCCGTGCTGCTGGGGCTCTCCAGCCTCATCGCGGGCGGCGGGCACTCCAGCGGGACGGGCGCGCTGAGCTGCGCGGTGAATGGCGCGGGCGCGACCTTCGATTCGGTGATTGCCCCCCGCCTGCGCCGGGGTGCACCGTTCGACGTGCTTCGCCTGGGCACCAGCTCCGCGCGCGTGTCGATTGTGTACGAGACCTGCGCGCTCGGACCGCGCAAGCCCGCGGGCATCATCGTCAACCCGTCGCTCGCGTTCGACAGCACCTTCGGCTCGCTGCTCGGCGGCTCGACGAACGGGCGCGACCGCAAGATGCTCTTCGACTTCGCGCTGGCCGACTCGCGGAAGGCGTTGGCGGAGTTCAGGGGCAACTCCAACGAGCGGCTGAAACTGGAGCGCTACCTCTCCTCGCTCGAGTCGCTGCGCACGCGGGAGGATCAGCTCGCGGGCATGGCGGACCGCGTGCGGCCCTACCTGCCGCTGGCGCCGAAGGACAACCCGCTCCTCACCGGCGCGGGCTCACCGCCCGACTCGCTGAAGTGGTTCGAGGCGCAGTTCCAGATCGCCACGGCGTCCCTCCTGGGCGGGCTGACGAACACGGTGGTGCTGGCGACGGGCACCTCGGGCTTCGATGTGGCCTACGGCCCGGATGTCACTGATATCCCGCGACACAGCCTGCAGCACGGCCTGGATGCGGGGCAGAACTGGGATCGCGTCGCCGAGGTCACCCGTCGGCACGTGCAGCTGGTGGCGAACCTGGCGAGGACGCTGGCCGCCACGCCCGAGGTCGGCGCGAACGGCTCGATGCTGGACCACACCGCCATCGTCTTCATGTCCGACAACGGCGAGCAGCACCACTCGACCTCGCGTGAGTGGCCGAAGCTCGTGGTGGGCGGCAACGCGCTGGGCCTGAAGACCGACGGACGCACGGTCGTGTACCCGAAGTACGACGCGGCCCGGAACCGGCAGGTCTCCAACCTCTTCAACACGCTCGGCCACGCGTTCGGAGACGCGGACTTCAACACCTTCGGGCAGGAGGGCAGCACGCGCATCGCCCCTGGGCCGCTGAGCGAGCTGTACGGCTGAGCCGCCAGAGCGGGCTTAAGCGGCTATGACGCCGCCACGGGCGCCCTCCAGGAAGCGGCGCGGGACCCTCTGATGGTGGAGTGGTGACCGCGCCGCTTGGGTGGGCGCGAAGTTCGCTGGAGTCCCTGGCGCGAGGCGCGGCGACTTGGGCGTGGGCCGTCAGTTCAGGCGGTGGCCTGGAGAACGCCCCGGCTGCCGGCCAGCGGTGACAGCCATGGCCAGAAAAGAAAAAACCCCAGTAAGTCCGAAGACTTACTGGGGCAATTCCTGGCGAGGAGTACGGGACTTGAACCCGTGGCCTCCGGCGTGACAGGCCGGCGTTCTAACCAACTGAACTAACTCCCCATAAACCTTGGGCGGAACAGGGATTGAACCTGTGACCCTCGCCTTGTAAGGGCGACGCTCTGCCGCTGAGCTATCCGCCCGCAGGCGTGTTCCGCGTTGCGACGAGCGGGCTTTTATAAGTGGCCCACGCCCCTGTCAAGCACCTGTTTAGAAGACCCGGGATCTTCCGTCACCGACCGCGCCGAGCGTGAAAACACTCGCGCGGCCGGTGACTTAAGGGCCTTGCGGCCTAGGGGCCGCCTGTGGCTCCCAGGTTTGCTCCTGAGAAGCCGTCGCCGAATTTGCCGCCCCCTCCCCGGTCGTTCCGATCGCCGTAGCAGTAGGGGCCTCCATTCAGCGAATAGCGGTACGCGTAGGCATCTCCTGCGGCACCCGGCAGGGGCGCTGAGAACTGGTCGTTATTGCCCTCGTCGCTCAGGAACGGGGCGGCGACCCACGTCCAGCCCGCGACACCAGGGTCTTGCTGGGCGTTGCCCACGCCCAACTCAGCCATGAGGCCCGGGATCGCGCCGCCCTGAGACGTCACTCCGTCCTCGTACACCTGACCGTAAACCGTCGTACCGGCACCTGCGGAGAACGGCCACTGCACGTTGCAGTAGTCGATGTCCGAGTGCTTGTTGACGGTGAGGGCATGCTGCTGGCCCTGGGAATAGCCCCCCACGTCACTGCCATCCTTGTCGCAGTAGGTCCACGTCGAGCCATCCGTGCTGTAGCGAAGACTCACGGCACGGTTGCCCTCGTAGGCCGGATGGATGGCCGTGGTGAACTCGTCCGTGTCCGCCTCGCCCGAGGCCTCGCCGGAGTAGGTCGCCGGCTTCCAGGTGAACGACGCCGGGGTGGTGGAGGCGTCCACGTCCGCGTTGCCCAGGCCGACCTGCACCTGGAGGCCCGTACCCGCACCGGGGCCGTTGGTGACGCCAGGGATGCGCACGCGGCCCGTCACGGTGACGGCATCGCCGCTGCCCACCGTCGTCCCACTCACGGCCTGCAGCCGGCAGACGCCCGTGGCCGCTGCCTGCACCGTCAACGTGCCCGCGTCCGCGATGTCGAAGTCGTCATCCGTCCCGTCCGCGTCGCAGTACACGTAGGGGCCGGTGCCCAGCTTCACGCGGTAGGCGAAGCGGAAGCTGCCCGCCGTGCCCGGGTTGGGCAGGGTGGCCCGGTACTCGTCATTCTGGTTGTTGCCCGTGTCGGCGCCATGCGTCGCCGCCACCCACTGCCAGCCTCCGCCCGTGTGGGCGCTGCCAGTGGGGCCATAACCCAGCTCCGCGACGATGCCCGCACCCGCACCGGCGCCCGGCGTCACGCCCGCCTCGTGCACCTGCACCGCGATGACCTTCGAGGCCGCCTCGCCGATGGCGTACGCCTCGACAGGGGGCGCCGCTTGCGTATCACCGCCCAGCCGGCACCAGTCCACCTGCGGCGGCACCACCGCGGCCACCGTCAGGACCGAAGCCTGCGCCGTCTGGTAGCCGTTGGCGCTGCCATCCCGGTCACAGTAGGCCCAGGCCCCGGTCTGATACCGGAAGCGCACGGCCACCGCGTAGGTGCCCTCCGTCGCGGGCGCCGTCAGCGACGTCTCGTAGGAGTCCTGCGCCCCGCTGTCCGTCTCGCCCGAGAAGCTCGCGGCCGTCCAGCTCCAGCCCGTCCCCGTCGCAGGGTCCGAGTCCGCGGGGCCATGGCCCACTTCCGAGGTGATGCCCGCGCCCGCCGCGCCGCTCGTGACGTCCGTCACCGTCGTCACCAGCACCTTGCCGTGCACCACCTGCGTGGCGCCGCCCGGCGTCGCGGTCAGCGTCGCCGGACCCACCAGCTGGCACGCGTCCACGGCCACCGGCTTCACCTCCAGGCCACCGGCCTGGTCCAGCGAGAAGCCGTTGCCGAGCCCGTCCGCGTCGCAGTAGCGGTACGCACCACCATTCACGTTGAAGCGGAAGGCGAACTTGTAGCGGCCCACCGTGCCCGGGTTGGGCAGCGCGGCCTTCCACTCATCGTTGTTCCCGCCGCCCACCTCGCGGTTGAAGCTCGCGCCCGTGGAGGTCCACTGCCAGCTCGCGGAGTCCGGCGCGGCCGCCTCCGGCCCGTAGCCCACCTGGCCCTGGATGCCCGTGCCTCCGCCCGTGCCCGGCGTGACGCCCTCCATGTAGACCTGGGCATAAATCTCCTTCGTCGCCTGGCCCACGCGGTACACCTCGCTCGGAGGCGGCTCGGTGGCCTCACCGCCGAGCTTGCACCAGCCGACGGAGATGTCCTGCGCCGCGCTCACGGTGAGCGTGCCCATCTTCGTGGTGTCGAAGCCCGTGGGGCCGCCGCTGTTTCCGTCCGAGTCGCACAGCAGATACGCGCCCTCATTCACCTTGAAGCGGTACGCGAAGCGGTAGCTGCCCAGCGTGCCCGGGTTGGGCAGCGTCGTCTCGAACTGGTCGTTGTTGCCGACCTCGTCCTTGTACGCGGCCGTCGTCGTCCAGTTCCATTGAGCCGAAGTGGCCGGGTTCTCCCCCGAGGGCCCCCAGCCCAGCTGGCCCACCAGGCCCGTGCCCGCGCCCGCGCCGCTCGTCACGCCCTGCACGAAGACCTGCGCCAACACCTTGCGGTTGGCCACCGCGTCCGTCGCGTACGTCACCGTCTCCGGCGTCGTGTTCCCATCCGGCCCCAGCTTGCAGTAGCCGATGACCTTGGGGACCACCACTTCGCCCGCGACGGTGAGCTGGCCCAGCTGCGCCAGCTCGAACTCCTGGCCGCCGTCATCCACGCCGTTTCCGTCGCAGACGCGCACGGGGCCGCCGTTGGCGCTGAAGCGCACCGCATAGCGGTAGTCGCCATTGAGCCCCGGGTTGGGCAGCGTGCCCTTCCACTCGTCGTTGACCTCGAAGTTGTCCTTGTTCCAGGCCAGCGGCGTGGCCCAGTTCCACAAGGGCGAGGTGCGGGGGTCCTCACCCGCGGGGCCCCAGCCCAGCTGGCCGGAGATGCCCGGGCCCGCGCCCACCTTGTCCGTCACGCCCGGCAGGTTGACCTGGGCGAAGACCGTCTTGAGCCCCGACGTCTGCGTCGTCTGGTAGTTGATGACCTCGGGGGCCTTCTGGTCCTCGCCAATCTTGCACCAGGCGACGGGCGGCTTCGGCGCCTCGGTGCCCACGGTGAGCGTGCCGAGCTTCAACAGGCTGAAGGTCAGCTCGCCCTCCACGCTGTCGTTGACGCCGTCCGCGTCGCACACGCGCCACGCGTTCTCACTGATGCTGAAGCGGAAGGCGACCTTGTACGTGCCCTCCGTGCCCGGGTTGGGCAGGTCCGCTTCCCACTCGTCGTTGTTGCCGTGCTCGGCCTTGTAGACGGCGGGGACCCACGTCCACGCGGCGGAGTCGCGCGGGTCCGAGTTCACCGGACCGATGCCCAGCTGCGCCACCAGCCCCGAGCCCGCGCCGGCGCCCTGGGTGATGCCCGCCGCGTACACCTGGCCCGCCACCTTGACCGGCGTCGTGTCCGCGGGGCGGTAGAACAGCTCCGGGTTGGCGCGGTTTCCGTCCGGGCCCAGCTTGCAGTAGTCCACGCGCGGCCGGGTGATGAACACGCGGCGCAGCATGTTCTCCGCCACGCCGTTGGCGATGCCGTCGCCGTCCGCCATCACCCACGTCTTCCCACCGTCGATGGAGAAGCGGATGGTGATGACCCACTCGCGGCTCTCCCCGCCGATGGCCGGCTGGAGCAGGACGTTACCCTTGTAGATGTCCGCCTCGCCGCTGTCGGAGTCGCCCTCGTACGTGGCCTCCTCCCAGGTGTAGCTGTCCGCGTTGAGCAGCTCGCCGTCCGCCGCCGCGAAGCCCACCTGCGCGCGCACGCCGCCGCCCTGGCCCACGCCCCGGGTGAGGCCGGCCACTGTGATTGCGCCGCGCACCAGCACGCCCACCGGCTGCCCGCCGCTCACCGCGTCGGTGTTGCCGTTGATGATTTCAGCCTGGTCGATGTTCGCCGCCGGCGGGCCCTCGTAGTTGAAGCCCCTCACCAGCACGCCATAGGCGCCGTCCGGGTTGACCACCCTCACGTCCACCTGCGCGGTGCCCGCCGAGGGCGAGTACCCGTAGATGCGGAAGGCGTTGACCACGACGACGCGCAGCGCCTCCTGGTTGCCCAGGTAGAGCTTCGCGCCCGGCTCGAAGCCGGAGCCATAGACGTTGATGAGCGTGTTGCCCGCGATGGGGCCACCCGCGGGGGTGATTTCCCTCACCGTGGGCGGGGTGGCCGCGGGGGGCAGGCCGCCCTCCGGGTCATCGCCACAGGCCGCGAGGAGCAACGACAACACGAGAAGAAGGGACCTCGGACAACGCGACATCGGCCATCACCCCTTGACGCCGCCGGCGGTCAACCCGCCGACGAGGTGCTTCTGGAGAGCGAAGAACAACGCCATGACCGGCGCGGAGACAATCAACGCGCAGGCGGCGAACTTGCCCCATTCCACCTTGTACTCGCCCACGTACCGCTGGAGGGCGACGGGCAGGGTGAAACGGGTCGGGTCATTGATCAGCGTGGCGGCGAGGACGAACTCGTTCCACGCCGTCATGAAGGAGAACAGCGCCGTCACGGCCAGCGCGGGGCGGGCCAGGGGCAATACCACCTTGATGAACACCTGGAAGGGCGAGGCCCCGTCCATCACCGCCGCCTCCTCCAGCTCGCGCGGCAGCGTGTCGAAGTAGCCCTTCAACATCCAGATGCAGAAGGGCAGGGCGGTGGTGGCGTACACCAGCACCAGCCCGGTGAGGCTGTCGAGCAGCCGCAGCTTCTGGAGGATGCCGTAGATGGGCACCAGCATCAGCGTCGCCGGGAACATCTGGGTGACGAGCAGGGCCTGCATGCCGCCCTCCTTGCCCGGGAACTTGAAGCGCGACAGCGCGTACGCCGCCGTCACCGCGAGCGTCAGCCCCACCGCCGTCGTGGCGCCGGAGACGATGAAGCTGGCCAGCACCTGCCGGCCGAACACCCATCTCCCCTGCGCATCCGAGCCGAGCAGCACGTCCCGGAAGTGGTCGAACGTCACCGCGTCCGGGAACGGGTTGGCGGTGAGCGACATGCTGTCCGACGGCGACAGCGCCATCTTCACCACCCACAGCACCGGGTAGAGCGTCACCATGCACATCAGGCTCAGCCCCATGTGGATGACGGCCATCTTCAAGCCGGAGGGCTTCTTCATGACGCCTCCTCCGGCTTCATCAGGCGCCGGGTGAAGACCGACCAGCCCATCAGCACCACGAAGATGAGGACTGAGTACGCCGCCGCGAAGCCGTACTGCTCGTTGCGCTGGAAGGCCCAGCGGAACGCCTCAGACACCAGGATGTCCGTGGCGCCGCCCGGCTCGCCTCCGGACACCAGGTAGATGATGTTGAACATGTTGAACGTCCACACGCTGCCCAGGATGACGGCGGGCAGCATGGCGGGCTTGAGCAGGGGCAGGGTGATTCGCCGGAACTGCGTCCACTTGCTGGCGCCGTCCACCTCCGCGGCCTCGTACAGCTCCTGCGGGATGGACTGCAGCGCGCCCAGCGCCACCACCATCATGAACGGGAAGCCCAGCCACGTGTTGGTGGCCACGTTGGCCGCGAAGGCCGTGGAGAATCGGGTGAACCAGCTCACCGGCTCCAGGTCCAGCGCCACGAGCAGGCCGTTGATGGCGCCGAACTGCCGGTGGAACATGCCCTTCCACATCAGCGCGGTGATGTAGTTGGGCACCGCCCACGGGATGATGAGCAGCACCCGGTACACCCCGCGCATCTTGAGCAGCGGGTCCTTCAGGATGAGCGCCAGCCCCAGGCCGATGCTCACGTGCAGCACCACGTTCACCACCGCCCACAGGAGCGTCACCGCGAGCGTGAAGTAGAACGAGAGCGGCTCGGTGATGCTGTAGCCCCGGCTGGCCAGGATGTCGACGAAGTTGGCCAGGCCCACGAACGTGTACTGCCCCGCGTCGTGGTGGAACAGCGACAGCGTCAAACCCACCGCGAAGGGGATGAACACCAGCACCAGCAGGCCCGCCGCCGCGGGCGCGACATACGTCACCGCGCGCGAGACATCCGGATAGCGCTGACGGAACGTCTGGCTCTGCGCCGGCCGCCGCAGCACCCACGCCGTGCCACCGCCCAGGACCATCACCCCCGCGAGCGTCAGCCAGGGCATGGGGTTGGCTTCGGGCGGACGCTCCCGGTGCAGGGCCCGGTAGCGGCGGTCCGCGAGCGCGCCCGCGTCCTCGGGCCGGGTTCCGCCCTGGAGCACCGCGCGCAGCGTCAGCTTCATGGGCTCCCACACGCGCGCCATCTCCAGCGTGTTGGGCATGGGCGTGGCGTCGCGCGCCGCCTCGCGGAAGGAGGAGATGAGCGTGTCGTCCTTCACCTCCTGGAACTGGTAGGCGGCCACGTCCGCCGGAATCTGCCGGCCCACCGTGGTGCGCACCCGCGAGGCCTCGCCCAGCGACAGGAAGCGCGCCAGCTCGTGCGCCCGCGCGGCCTGCTCCGTGCGCGAGGAGACGAAGGCCGCCTCCACGCCGAGGAAGGGCTTCATCGGCGTGCCCGTCTCGCTCACCGTGGGCAGCGCCACCACGCGGTACTGCACCGACGGCGCGATTTCCCCCGCGAACCAGGGGCCGCTGATGGTCATCGCCGCGCGGCCATCGTTGAAGAGCGTCTTCACCAGCGCCCCCGACACCTCCGTGGGCATCATCCGCTCGTCCTGCAACTTCTTCACGAAGGCCAGCGAGCGCGCCATCCCCGGCGTGTCGAAGCTCGCCCGGCCCGTGGCGTCGAACAGCGGCCCGTCGAAGCCGAAGAGGAACGGCGCGTGGAAGTAGAAGTCCCCGCTCTCGTACGCCAGCCCGAAGCGCCCCTCCTCGGGCTTCGACAGGGTGGGCAGCAGCGCCAGCAGCTCCGCGGTGGTGGTGGGCGGGCGCGGCACCAGCTTCGTATTCACGTAGAGCGCCAGCGACTTGAGCGACATCGGATAGCCGTACACCTGGCCATCCACCTCCAGCGCCTGCACCGTGTTGGCGAAGTAGTCGTCCCGGACGAGGGTGCCCGTCGTGGGCGCCAGCAGGTTCTGTCCCTGGAAGTTGCGCAGCCGCTCGTGGTTGAAGATGAAGACGTCGGGGCCCGCGCCGTGGGGAATGGCGTTGGTCAGCTTGGCCGCGTAGGCGTCATAGGGCAGCGCGAGCATGTCCACCCGCACGCCCGTCTTCTCCGTGAAGAGCGTGGTCGCTTGGAGCAGCGCGGCCTCCTCTCCACCCCGGTACGCGTGCCACAGCTTGAGGGGCGCGGGCTGGGGCTCCTCCGCGTGAGCGCTCCCCGCCAGGGCGAGCAGCACCAGCGCCAACACCCTGCTCAAGACGCCACCTCCAGCGACTCGCGCTCCACGGGATGGCGCAGGGCCACGGAGCCGTCCTCGGTGAACACATGCAGCGCGTCCGCCATGGGCGCCAGGAACACCTTGTCGCCCACCGACACCTGGGTGCCCTTGTCGAAGCGCGCGGCCACCGGGCCCGCCTCCGTGCTGACGAAGGCGTACCCGTCGAACCCCAGCCGCTCCACCGCGTCCACCGTGCCCGCCAGGGGCCCCAGCGTCGCCACGCGCAGGTCCTGGGGACGCAGGCCCACCAGGACGTTGGCCGCGCCCGGAGAGAGGTCCGCTGGGGAGAGCAAGGTGAAGCCCTTGCCCACCAGGTTCGCCCCGTCGCGCCGGGCCTCCAGGAAGTTCATCGCCGGTGAGCCCAGGAAGCCCGCGACGAAGCGGTTCGCCGGTCGGTTGTACAGCTCCAGCGGGGGGCCCACCTGCTGCAACACGCCCCCGTTGAAGACAGCCACCCGGGTGGCCAGCGTCATCGCCTCCACCTGGTCATGGGTGACGTAGATCATCGTCGCGCCCAGCCGGCGGTGCAGCCGCGCCAGCTCCCCGCGCATCTGCACCCGCAGGGCGGTGTCCAGGTTGGACAGGGGCTCGTCGAAGAGGAAGACCTTCGGCCGCCGGACGATGGCGCGCCCCATGGCCACGCGCTGGCGTTGACCACCCGACAGCGCCTTGGGCTTGCGCTCCAGGAGATGCCCCAGCTCCAACATCGCCGCGACTTCGTCCACCCGGGAGGAGATCTCCGCCTGGGGGAACCTCCGCAGCGTCAGGCCGAAGGCCAGGTTCTCCCGCACCGTCATGTGGGGGTAGAGCGCGTACGACTGGAACACCATCGCCACGTCGCGATCTCTCGGGGGCACGTCGTTGACGCGCGCCCCTCCGATTCGCACCTCGCCTGAGTCCACCTGCTCCAGCCCGGCGATGAGCCGCAGCAGCGTCGTCTTTCCGCAGCCCGACGGCCCCACCATGACCAGGAACTCGCCCTGTCCCACCTGAAGGTCCACGCCCTTCACGATGAGGTTCGGGCCAAACGACTTCTTGATTCCGTTCAGGGTGACTTCGGACAAGACGCGCTCGGAAAATAGAGGGGGGAACGGCGCGGCACATTACCCGGAGCCTCGCGCTTTCCTCAAACCCGCCGGGTTGGGCGCGGTGCGTCATTATCGCGGGGGCCCATCCGGAAGTTTCCGGAGTCCGTAGAGTGACAACGGGGGTGGCCGCCTTGTCAGCCCCGGAAGGCGCTTGTTATGGAAGACGGCATCCGGTTCGTCGAGGTCTACCCCACCGTATGAGCACTCCCCGTTGGTCCCTCCCGAGGGGCGCGACCCTGGTCGCTTTTCTGTTCGCCGTCGGTTGCAGCGAGAGCGACTACGTCCGGCTCTACCACAGCGAGGCCCGCGCCCCGAGCTACACCGTCGAGGACGTCGAGTCGATGAAGCACATGGGCGCGACGTTCACCGACCAGGGGGTCAACTTCGCCCTCTACTCGGAGAACGCGACGCGGCTGGAGCTGCTCCTGTTCGATGACCCGGAGAGCAACCGGCCCTCGCGCACGTACCCGCTGACGCGCTACGGGGACGTGTGGAACGTCTACGTGGAGGGCGTGGGCCTGGGGCAGCACTACGGCTTCCGGGCGTGGGGCCCCAACTGGGAGTTCGACGAGCGCTGGTTCCCCGGCTCCATCCACGGCTTCCGCGCGGACGCGGACGTGGACGGCAACCGCTTCAACCCGAACAAGCTGCTGACGGACCCGTACTCGAAGGCGCTGCACCGGGACCACGACTGGGGCAAGGGCAGCACCGCGAGCGGACCGGCGCGCACGGAGGTGACGTACGCGGCCTCCGCCAAGAGCGTGCTGGTGCAGAGCACCTACCAGTGGGGCGAGGCGGAGCGGCAGTGGCGGGACAACCGCCAGAACGAGCAGTGGGCGGGCCACAAGTGGCAGGACCTCATCGTCTACGAGGTCCACGCCAAGGGCTTCACCGCGGACCCCGCCAGCGGCGTGCGCTTCCCCGGCACCTACCGGGGCCTGGGCGAGAAGGCCGACTACTTCAAGGACCTGGGCATCACCGCCGTGGAGCTGCTCCCCATCCACGAGAAGCCGCTGGACGGCGGGTACTGGGGCTATCAGACCATCAACTTCTTCGCGCCCGAGCTGTCCTACGCCGCCTTCAAGCGGCCGAACGAGGTCATCGACGAGTTCAAGTGGATGGTGGAGGAGCTGCACAAGCGGGACATCGAGGTCATCGTCGACGTCGTCTACAACCACACCGGCGAGGGCGGCCTCTGGCGCGAGAAGCTGGAGTCGGACGATGTGCTGCCCGGCGATCCGCTGGACTCGTTGGACCCGGCGGAAGTGGCGGGCGTGTACTCGTTCCGGGGCATCGACAATCAGGCGTACTACGGCCTGACCGGGGACCGGCGGCTGTACTGGAACAACACGGGCGTGGGCAACCAGACGCGGCCCAACCACCGGCCCATGCGCAAGCTCATCATCGACAGCCTGCGCTTCTACACCGAGGAGCTGCACGTCGACGGCTTCCGCTTCGACCTGGCGCCCATCCTTGGCGAGAGAGACCAGGACTACAACCGCTGGGATGATCCGAAGAACACGGTGCTCCAGGAGATTGTCGATGACCCGGTGCTCCAGAAGTACAACACGCGCATCATCGCGGAGCCCTGGAGCGCGGGCGGCTGGTACTGCATGCCCATGGGCGAGTTCCCCAACTCCCTCACCCAGCCGGGCAACGGCTGGTACGAGTGGAACGGCCGCTTCCGCGACTGGTGGCGCGCGTTCATCAACCGCGACGACTGGAAGCTCAACTCCAACGAGGGCTCGCTGTGCGGCAGGCCGGGCTCGGCGGACGGCGCCTTCCTGATGTACGGCAGCAAGGAGTGGTACTCGCGCAACGGCCGCCGCCCGTACCACTCGATGAACTTCATCACCGTGCACGACGGCTTCACGATGTATGACTTGTTCACCTACGAGGTGAAGCAGAACAAGTGCGGGCCGCTCAACCCGGTGTGCTGCGACACGCCCAACAGCCCCTTCTGCGACAAGGTGAGCGGCGAGGACCACAACCGCTCGCGCAACTGGGGCCCGGTGGGGGATGCGCGCGGGGAGAGCATGCGCCGGCAGATGATGCGCAACGCCTTCATGGCGATGATGATTTCGCACGGCACGCCCATGATCCTGGGCGGCGACGAGTGGATGCGCACGCAGCTGGGCAACAACAACGCCTACTCCACGCGCGCCGACAACCCGTTCAACTGGTACCAGTGGGGCGCGTACCTGGCGCGCGACGAGCGGCACCGGATGTACGAGTTCGTCAAGGCGGCCATCCGCCTGCGCAAGGAGCACTCCTACGCCTTCGCGCCGCCGGACTACGAGAAGGGCTCGCCCCTGGTGTGGAAGAGCGCCCAGAACACCGAGGAGGTGGGCTGGGACACCAAGCAGCTGATGATGCACTACCCGGACACGACCCACGGCCCGGAGCTGGTGGTGCTCATCAACATGGAGCCGCGCGCGGTGGAGTTCACCCTGCCGCCGGGGCGCCAGTGGAAGCGGCTCATCGACACGCAGGCCTACTTCGACAGCCCCGAGTACCTGTCCGCCACGGGCCTGGAGTCCCGTGTCACGGGCAACTCCTGGCTGGACGCGCCGTCCCCCGTGACGGGGACGACCTACGGGGTGCCCGAGCGCACCATCGTCGTCCTGCGCGCGGAGTAGGGGCAGGCAGCCGAGGTGCGCTATAAGCAGGGCCCGTCCATGCGAGTCCTGCCAGCGCGCCTCGGCGCCCTCCTGCTGCTCCTCTTCCCGCTCGTCACCCTGGCCGACGCCACGAGAGATCGCTTCGGCGCGGCGGGTTACTTCCGCATCATGACCCGCCCGGATTTCTCGGGGGGCTCCGGCCAGCTCGGTTACTACTGGCTGTACGGTCGGCTCCTCAACGAGAGCCCCTACGGCGAGCTGAACCTGAGACTGGACGTGCTCCAGTCCGCGCCGGGAACCGACGAAGCGTGGGCGGAGGTGCACACGCGCTTCTCCGGCACGTCGTTCCGCTCGGCCGACCCGGGCAACGGCTCCTTCGTCAACTTCCGCGCGGACTACCTGTTCGTGCGCGCCGGCAACATCCTGCTCGACAGGGTGACGTGGCAGCTGGGCACGCTCGAGGACCGGTGGAATGACTTGCACATCTACGACCAGCGCCCGGCGACGCTGCTCTGGGACACGGTGGGCCTGTCCGGGACGTACCAGGGCGACCGCTACGACGTGCTGCTGGCGGTGGGTGACAGCGGCTACACGCTGCGTCCCCAGAAGTACAACACGGTGCTCACCGGCGCCGCGTCTTTCCGCTACCGGCTGATTCCGGGGCACCTGGAGTTGGGCATCCGCGGGCAGCTCGGCTACGAGCCGAAGGTGCGGGGCAACCGCAACGCGCTCTACGCGTCGCCCAACACCAACTACGAGGACTTCGTGCGGCGCGAGGTCGTGCAGCGCTACTTCGAGCAGAACCCGGGCCAGGCGGACTACGAGGTGGGGCGCCTGACTCCGCGCAGCGCGCTGTCGTACCGGGCCATGGGCTACGTGGGCTTCGGCAACCTGGGGCCGCTCATCTGGGACAACCTGTACCTCACCTTCGAGCGCAAGCACCCGGACCAGGGCTACACGGAGCGCGTGCGCGACAGGGAGTTCCAGGTCTTCATCGCGGACCAGACGGACGAGCGCTACGAGGCGGCGCTGGGCAACGAGGCGTACCTGAAAATCATCCCCGACAAGCTGGAGGCCCTGTGGGGCGTCTGGGTGGGGTACGCGTACAACAAGGACAACGCCATCAAGCCCGGCGACGACGACCGCTTCATCGCGTCCACCGTGCTGCGGCTCCAGTACTTCCTCACCGAGCGCGTGCACCTCCTGGCGGAGACGAGCATCGCCACGGAGCGCAGCCAGAACGGCAACCTGTATCGCAACCACGTGGACTCGGTGTTCACCAACACCGGCGGCATCCCGGACTCGCGCGGCCTGGAGTACGGCGACAGCGACACGCGCAACACGTGGCAGGGAAAAATCGGTGTCGTGCTCACGCCGACGGGACGGGGCATCTACGCGCGCCCCAGCCTGCGGCTCTTGTACGGCATCCAGCACTCCTCGCAGCACGCGGCGTTCGGCAATTCGTTCGTGGATAGCCTGGACCAGTACAACACGTACATCGGCCCCGAGCGCCACTGGCACTCGGTGGTCGCCATCGAGGCCGAAGGATGGTTCTGAGACAGCGGTGGATGGTCGTCCTCTTCCTGGCGCTCACGGCGTCGGGCTGCCTGAAGCGGCAGGGGCCGCCGGTGCTGGCGCCCGAGGGCACGGTGGTGGCGGTGGCCTATATCCGGGACGACGCGCAGCGACGCGGCACCGTGTCGCAAGTTCCTGAGGGTGTCCGGCAGCGCATCCAGGAGTCCCTGGCCAAGCGCAACCTCCAGGTGCAGGAGGTGCCCTACGAGCGGTACGCCACCGAGTTCGCGAAGGTGACGGACTCGCAGCGCCGCTTCGCGATGCTCAAGCAGCAGGCCCCGGAGGCCCCGCTGCTGCTCCTGGTGGAGACGCGGGTGTCGTTCTTCGGCCAGGTGGGCGGGCGCTTCTCCTGGGACGTGTACGTGAAGACGACGGCGAACCGCGCCTCGTCCAAGCTGGAGCCGACCAGCGACCAGCAGGACTATGGCGCCGCGCTCCAGTTCGACCAGCAGCGCGAGGATGACGCGCAGAACGAGGTGTCCCGCCAGATTTCGGGGCAGGCCGCCGCGCTGTTCGACTCGTTCCTCGCCTCGCCCATGCTGGTGCCGAACACGGATGGTGGCCCTGGCGTGGTGCCCGGCCTGGACGCGCCGGCCGGCGAGGGAATCGAGCCGGGCAAGAGCACGCCGTCGGAGCTGCCTCCTCCCGGGCCCGAGGCTCCGCCCGTGCCGCCTCCCGCGCCCAAGCCGTACCGGGGCCTGTGGATGCCGCCGGACGGCGATGCCATCTACTTCGTGCTGGTGGACCGCTTCTCCAACGGGGACGCGGGCAATGACGGGACGGTGGATGCGAAGGACGCGCAGGCCTTTCACGGCGGAGACCTGCAAGGTGTGATTGACCGACTGGACGGGCTGAAGTCGCTCGGTGTCCGCACGGTGTGGCTTTCACCCGTCTTCCAGATGCGGACGGAGAAGTTCCATGGGTACGGCGCCTTCCACGGGTACTGGGTGGAGGACTTCGGACGGGTGGAGCCGCGCTTCGGTGATGCGGCCCTGCTGACGCGGCTGTCGGACGAGCTGCGGCGCCGGGACATGCGGCTGGTGCTGGACGTGGTGCTCAACCACGTGGGGCCGGACACGCGGCTCACGCGCGAGAAGCCCGAGTGGTTCCACGGACTGGGCCCCATCACGAACTGGGAGGACTCGCGCGAGCTGGTGATGCGCGACGTGCACGGGCTGCCGGACCTGGCGGTGGAGCAGGAGGCGGTCTACGCGCACCTGTTGGAGAAGTCGCTGAAGTGGGTGGACGCGGTGAAGCCGGCGGGCTTCCGCCTGGATGCCGTCAAGCACCTGCCGATGGACTTCTGGGCCCGCTACAACGACGACGTGCGCGCGCACGCGGGCAGCGACTTCCTCCTCCTGGGCGAACTCCTGGACGGCGACCCGGTGCTGCTGGCGCGGGTGATGAAGGAGGGGCGCTTCGGGACGATGTTCGACTTCCCGCTGGCCTTCGCGCTGGTGGATGTCTTCTGTCGCGGCCGCTCGCCGGCGCACCTGGGCTCGGTGCTCTTCAACGACAGGCTGAACCCGGCGCCCGGCTCGCTGGTGACGCTGCTGGACAACCACGATTTGCCCCGCGTGATGAGCGAGTGCGGCGGGGACGTGGAGAAGGTGAAGCGCGCGCTGGCGGTGCAGCTCACGGCGCGAGGAGTGCCGGCGCTGACGTACGGCATCGAGGAGGGGCTCACCGGCGCGAAGGAGCCGGAGAACCGTGGGGACATGCGCTTCACGCCGGACCACCCGCTGCGTGCGTGGATTGGTCGGCTGTTGGAAGCACGGCGGGGCAGCGGGGCCCTCCAGCGTGGCGAGACACTGGTGCTCGCCGCCCGGGAGGACCTCTTCGCCTATGCCCGCGTGACACCCGACGAGGCCGTGTTCATCGGCATCAACTCCGGGACGAAGCCCCGCGACGTATTCCTCCCCAAGGCGCTGGCCGAGGCCGGCCGTGCCGCCGACCCGCTGACGGGCGCCGAGGGCATGCTGCCCCGGTTGGCCGAGTCCGAGTACTTCCACGTCTCGGCGCCGCCCGGAGAGGTGACGCTGCGTCGGCTGAAGCCCCGCACGCCGGGCGGCTTCGCGGCGCTCGCCACGAAGGCGCGGGCGTGGTGGCGCGGCGAGGGTGAGCGGCGCACGGTGGTGCTCGCGACGGGGGACGCCTCCGTGCGCGTGGTGGGCGGCGGGCCGGAGCTGGGCGGGTGGAAGCCCGAGCGCTCGCTGCGCCCGGAGGCGGGCGCGGTGACACTGTCGCTGCCCGTGGGGGGCCTCTTCGAGTACAAGCTCGTCCGGGACGACGGCCCGGGGAAGTTCGCCTGGGAAGGCGGACCGAACCGGCTGCTCTACGTTCCGGAGCCGGACGCGTCCGGCCTCGACAGCTCGGGTCCCCTCCGCGTGGAGGTGGCCTGGGAGCAGCGCCCCGTCGTCGCCGTGCCGTCCGCCCTCGTCAGCCCTCTTCTATTCCGCTCCCGACCGGAGCCCTGACCCAGAGTTCGAAGTGAACGACCGACTCCTCCGCGCCGCTCGCCGCCAGCCCACCGACACCACCCCGGTCTGGCTCATGCGTCAGGCTGGCCGCTACCTGCCCGAGTACCGCGCCATCCGCGGCAACATCGCCTTCCTGGACCTGTGCAAGCACCCGGACCTGGCCGCCGAAGTCACGGTGCAGCCGGTGACGCGGCTGGGCGTGGACGCGGCCATCATCTTCTCCGACATCCTGATTCCCGTGGAGGCGATGGGAATCACGCTGGAGCTGGGCGACAAGGGCCCGCACTTCCCGCAGCCCGTGCGCACCGCGGCGGACATCGACAAGCTGGGCGTGCCGGACCCGGTGGAGGGCACGGGCTTCGTGGCGGAGGCCATCCGCCGCACGCGCAAGGCGCTCAACGACTCCGTGCCCGTCATCGGCTTCGCGGGCGCGCCCTTCACGCTGGCCGCGTACATGGTGGAGGGCGGCGGCTCCAAGAGCTACATCCTCATCAAGCGGCTGATGTTCGAGCAGCCGGAGCTCGCGCACCGCCTGTTCGGCAAGCTCACCGACACGCTCATCCCCTACCTCAAGATGCAGGTGGAGGCGGGCGCGAGCATCGTCCAGATTTTCGACTCGTGGGGCGGCGAGCTGTCGCCGTGGGACTACGAGCGCTTCTGCATGCCCTACCTGACGCGCATGGTGTCCGAGCTGAAGGCCACGGGCGTGCCCGTCATCGTCTTCGGCGTGGGCATGTCCACGCACCTGCCCTTGCTCAAGCGCACGGGCGCGGACGTGGTGGGCCTGGACTGGACGCTCCCCATGGACGAAGGCCGGCGCGTGCTGGGGCCGGACGTTTCAGTCCAGGGCAATCTGGACCCGCTGCACCTGTTCCTTCCGCGTGAGGAATTGGATGGGCGCGTCAAAGACATCCTCCTGCGCGCCGGCCCCGTGGGGCACATCTTCAACCTGGGCCACGGCATCCTCCCTCCCACGGACCCCGAGGCCGCGAAGTTCGCCGTGGAGGCCGTGCACCGCCACGGTGTCGCGCTCCGTCAGGGAACGCTGACGCCGTAAAGCTTCAAGGCCGCTGCGCGCCTGTCTGGGAATGCGCGCGGCCCGACGTAACCTTTCACGCCACAGGGAGCCCGGCTCTTGTGGCGTGAAAGGTCTCTGCGCGAGTCATTGGGCGCCGCGTCATCCCTGTTCTGTCTGTGTTTGGTTTTAGGCACGGGCATTGCTCCGTCGCCGGCCAGCAGCCCGCCATTCATTCGCTCAACTCGATTCTGACCTCTTCGACCCGGACCGGTGCGGCTGAACCCGCGGCACCACGAGGAGCGTATGCACCATCGTCAATCACACCCCCGAACCACCTTCAGCTCTGCCATCACCTTGTTGGCCCTGGTGGCCTTCACCTGGAGCGGCACGGCCCAGGCGCAGACCTTCACCCAGGGCATCGCGGACAACTTCGTCGCGCCCACCGAGCCGGTGTCGCCCAGCTCCGGCATGCTCAGCTACATCACGTCGGTCTACAGCGTCCCCGGCTCGCGTCCCTTCGACGACGCGAGCAGTGACAGGTGGTTCGCCACCACCTTCACCAACCTGCGCCGCAATGGCCCCATCTGTGGTGCCACCCTGCGCATGACGGTGCGCAACCTGGGCAGCAATGACTCCATGGGCTTCATGTTCATGGGCCCGATGGGCACGCCGCTCGCCACCGGGTGGGGCGACTCCCTGCCGAACCTGGGCGTGGCCTTTGGCGCCACGGGCACCATCACCCTCAACCTGGCGGCGCTGCCGGGCGCGGTCAACCTCATCCCCACGCTCAACGCGCAGGGCTTCGTGGACGTCATCGTGCAGGACGACTCCGCGGTGGACTTCGTCTCGCTCACCGTCACCCAGTGTCGCGTGGACGTGTACTCGAAGGACAACGCCAGCGACTTCGGCAACTCGCCGACGGTGGACCCCATCTGGGTCAGCCCCGACATTCGCGTCTGTCAGACGGCCGGCTGCGTGGGCCACCAGAACCCCGAGTTCGGCCAGACGAACTTCGTCTACGTGACGCTGCGCAACAACGGCCCGCTGGCGCCCGTGGGCAACCCGGCGAGCGGCACGCTCATCGTCTATTACACGGGCTCCGGTGGCGCGGCCATGTGGCCCATGGACTGGGCGACCATCGGCTCCACCGCCGTCAGCATCCCCGCGGGCGCCACGCAGGAGTTCATGGTGCCCTGGACGGGGGTGCCGGCGCCCGGCCACTACTGTCTGCTGACGCGGTGGGTGTCGTCGCAGGACCCGATGACGCTGGTGGAGCTCAACCCCTCCAACACGCTCAACAACACGCGCTGGAACAACAACCTGGCGTGGAAGAACGTGAACGTCGTCAACCTGTCGCCGTTCGCGCCCGTGCGCGAGTACGACTTCCGCCTGCGCAACCTGCTGCGTGACGCCCAGGGCCAGGCCGCCCTGGAGGTTCGCATCCCCGACCGCACCGGTGGCCCGTCCTTCCTGGAGCGCGGCCAGCTCATCCTCACGCTGCCCCAGGAGCTGTGGGCCCGCTGGCAGCGCCAGGGCACGGGCTTCGAGGTGGTGGGCGAGCGCCAGGTGCGCATCGTCAACCCGAACGGTGCGCGGCTGGAGGGCCTGATGCTGGACCCGAACGGCGCTCACCATGTCGGCGTGCGCTTCGCCATCCAGGCGACCGCGACCGAGCAGGGCAAGTTCGCGGTGGACCTGGTCCAGCACTCGGCCAGCGAGGAGAACCCGAACAAGGTCGAAGAGGCGGGTGGTGTTCGCTTCGACATCACCGTGGGTCAGCAGACGGACACCCTCGCGAAGTAGTCGTGCGCGGGGCCTGACCCCGTGAGTAGCAGGGTGAGGGGGTGGAGGTGCCTGTCATGGGCCCTTCGCCCCCTCGCTCCATTGCGGGCCAGGCGTGCCTCGGGACAAGTGCTCGCGGATTGACTCTTGAGTCAATCCCGGGTTGACGCGGCGCATCACCGCCCATTAGATGGGCCTCACTCGTCGTCGCAGGAGGGTGAGGCACACATGGCAAGCGAGAAGCGTAACGGCCACCGCAGGGTGGCCATCGTCCGCGGCCTGCGGACCCCGTTCGTCAAGGCGGGCACCGTCTTCGCCGGGCTCACCGCGCTGGATTTGGGGCGCATGGTGGTCCAGGAGCTGGTGCAGCGCGCGGACCTGGACCCGGACCTCATCGACCAGCTGGTGTTCGGCACCGTGATTCCGTCGCTGACGGCGCCATCCATCGCGCGCGAAGTCGTCATCGCCGCGGGCCTGCCGCTGAAGATTGAAGCGGCGACGGTGACGAAGGCCTGCGCGACGTCCATCCAGGCGATGACGACGGCGGCCAACTCGATTGCGGTGGGCGAGGTGGACGTGGCCATCGCCGGGGGCACCGAGGCGATGTCGGACGCGCCCGTGTTCACCAGCCGGCCCCTGGCGCACGCGCTGGCGGCGGCCTCCAAGGGGCGCTCGCTGCCGGAGAAGCTGCGGCCCTTCCAGAAGCTCAAGGCGGCCGATCTGGTCCCGGTGCCGCCCGCCATCGCGGAATACTCCACGGGCCTGTCCATGGGCGAGAGCGCGGAGAAGATGGCCAAGGAGAACGGCATCTCCCGCGACGAGCAGGACCGGATTGCGCTGGCGTCGCACAAGAACGCGGCGGCGGCGTGGAAGGACGGCCGCTTCGACGACGAGGTGATGCACGTGTCGGTGCCGCCCCGGTACGAGACGACGGCGACGCGCGACAACATCATCCGCGAGGACTCCACGCTGGAGGCGCTGGGCAAGCTCAAGCCGGTGTTCGACCGCAAGTACGGCACCGTCACCGCGGGCAACGCGTCGCCGCTCACGGATGGCGCCGCGGCGCTGCTGTTGATGAGCGAGGAGCGGGCCCGGGCGCTGGGGTACGAGCCTCTGGGCTACCTGCGCTCGCACGCGTACGCGGCCACGGACCCGGGGGACCAGCTGCTCCAGGGGCCGGTGTACGCGGTGCCCACGGCGCTCAAGCGCGCGGGACTGAAGCTGTCGGACATCGACCTCGTGGAGATGCACGAGGCCTTCGCCGCGCAGGTGGGCAGCAACCTCCAGGCGCTGGCGTCCAAGTCGTTCGCGAAGAAGGCGGGCTGGAGCGAGCCGGTGGGCGAGATTGACCGGGAGCGGCTCAACGTCACGGGCGGCTCCATCGCCATTGGACATCCCTTCGGGGCGACGGGGGCGCGCATCGTCACGCAGGCCCTGAACGAGCTGAAGCGTCGGAACAAGAACACGGTGATGTGCACCGTCTGCGCCGCCGGCGGCCTGGGCGCCGTGGTGGTCCTGGAGCGTGCGTGATGGCCATCAAGCTTGAAGAGCTGGAGGCGAAGCAGGGCTTCTCCCTCACCGTGGAGGACGGCGTCGCCGTCGTCTCCTTTGATTTGCCGGACTCGGCCGTCAACACGCTGTCCCCCGAGGTGGGCGCGGCCTTCACGCTCCTGCTGGAGGAGGCGGAGCGCGAGGCGGGCGTGAAGGCGGTGGTGCTCATCTCCGGCAAGAAGGACAGCTTCGTCGCCGGGGCGAAGATCGACTACCTCCAGACGCTCAAGACGGCGGAGGAGGCCACCGCCATGAGCCAGCAGGGGCAGGTGGGCTTCGACCGGCTGGAGGCGTTTCCCAAGCCCGTCGTCGCCGCCATCCACGGCGCGTGTCTGGGCGGAGGACTGGAGTGGGCGCTGGCGTGCCACTACCGCATCGCCACGGACAGCCCCAAGACGACGCTCGGCCTGCCGGAGGTGCAGCTCGGCCTGATTCCCGGAGCAGGTGGGACGCAGCGGCTGCCCGCGCTCATCGGGGTGCAGGCGGCGCTGGACCTCATCCTCACGGGGAAGAACGTCAAGCCGTCCAAGGCGAAGAAGCTGGGCATCGTCGACGAAGTGGTGCCGACGCCCATCCTCCGCGCGATTGCACTCCAGCGCGCCCGGGAGCTGGCCGAGGGCACGCTGAAGCCCGAGCGCACGCACGGCCAGGGCTTCAAGGCGGTGGGGCAGAAGAAGGGCGTCGCGGGCTTCTTCCAGGGGCTGGCGAACAAGGAGCTGTGGACGGAAGTCGCCCTGGAGGACAATCCGCTGGGCCGCAAGGTCCTCTTCGACCAGGCGCGCAAGCAGCTGCGCAAGAAGACGCGGGGCAAGTACCCGGCGCCGGAGAAAGCGCTGCAGGTGGTGCGCGTGGGCCTGGAGTCCGGGCGCAAGGCGGGCCTGGAGGCGGAGGCGAAGGCGTTCGGCGAGCTGGTGATGTCGGACGTGTCGAAGCGACTGGTGGAGGTCTTCTTCGCGACGACGGCGCTCAAGAAGGAGAACGGCACGGCCGACGCCAGCGTGAAGCCGCGCGAGGTGAAGAAGGTCGCGGTGCTGGGCGGCGGGTTGATGGGCGGCGGCATCGCCTATGTGGCCGGCGTGCTCCAGGGCGTGCAGGTGCGCGTGAAGGACAAGGACGACGCCGGGACGAGCCGCGCGCTGAAGCAGGTGCAGGGCATCCTGGACGAGCGCGTGAAGCGCCGCTCACTCACGTGGCGCGAGGCGGCGGCGAAGCAGGCGCGAATCACCGCGGGCACCGACTACAGCGGCTTCAAGGCGGCGGACCTGGTCATCGAGGCGGTGTTCGAGGACCTGAAGCTCAAGCACCGCATCCTCGCGGAGGTGGAGGCCGTCACCGGCCCCGACGCCATCTTCGCGTCCAACACCTCCAGCATCCCGATTACGGAGCTGGCCAAGGGCAGCCAGCGGCCGGCGCAGGTCATCGGCATGCATTACTTCAGCCCGGTCAACAAGATGCCGCTCTTGGAGATCATCACCCACGCGGGCACGGCGGACTGGGTGACGGCCACGTGCGTGGAGGTGGGCCGCAAGCAGGGCAAGACGGTCATCGTCGTGAATGACGGGCCGGGCTTCTACACCTCGCGCATCCTCGCGCCGTACATGAACGAGGCGGCGCACCTGCTGGCCGAGGGCGCCGACATCGCCGCGCTGGACAAGGCGCTGGTGGAGTTCGGCTTCCCGGTGGGGCCGATGACGCTGTTGGACGAGGTGGGCATCGATGTGGCCCACAAGGTCGGCCCCATCATGGAGGCGGCCTTCGGCAAGCGCATGTCGGCGCCGAAGTCGCTGGACGGCGTGGTGGCCGACGGCCGGCTGGGTCGCAAGAGCCAGAAGGGCTTCTACCTCTACGAGAACGGCAAGAAGAAGGAGGTGGACCCGACGGTCTACGCCCTTTTGCCGCACGGCAAGGAGCGCAAGTCGTTCGAGGCCTCGGAGATGGCGGAGCGGCTGGTGTTGCAGATGGTGAACGAGGCCATCCGCTGCCTGGGCGAGGGCATCCTCCGCAGCGCGCGCGACGGTGACGTGGGCGCCATCTTCGGGCTGGGCTTCCCGCCGTTCCTCGGCGGACCGTTCCACTACGCCGACAGCCGTGGACCGGCGGAGGTGCTGCGCAAGCTGGAGCACTACCAGGACAAGCTCGGTGAGCGCTTCACGCCCGCGCCGCTGCTGGTGGAGATGGTGAAGGCGGGCAAGACGTTCTACCCGCGCTGAGCCCGTGGCCGCCGGGGTGGGGGAGCGTGACTTCCCACCCCGGTGCTTGACCAGGGCGGTGTTCTAGGAACAGCCTGCCGCCCGAATGGCCCGCTCCGCGTCTCGCACCATCGCCCTGGTCGTCCTCGTCGCAGTCCTGCTGTGCAGTGCCGCCGCGGCGGCCGGGGCCTGGCGCTACTTCCACAAGAATCCGCGGAACCCCGTCGTCCGCCTGGACGAGTACGTCACCATGGGCTGGGTGGCGTGGGATTCGAGCTGGTACATGCGGATTGCCCAGGAGGGCTACCAGTACACGCCGGGCGAGCAGAGCTCGGTGGCCTTCTTCCCGCTCTATCCGCTGCTCATCCGCGCGGT
Organism: Myxococcus qinghaiensis; assembly: GCF_024198215.1. Taxonomy (GTDB): domain Bacteria; phylum Myxococcota; class Myxococcia; order Myxococcales; family Myxococcaceae; genus Myxococcus; species Myxococcus qinghaiensis. The sequence continues at coordinate 167,269 of NZ_JAKCFA010000003.1, read as the reverse complement.
GGAGTCGCTGGGGCCCAACGTCTATCAGGCCGGGGTGCTGATAACGCTGCTGTGTGGCCCGCTGGCGCTGCTCATGTTCACGCGCTGGGCGAAGCTGCTGACGGATGACGACACGGCGCTCAAGGCCGGGCTGCTGATGGCGATGTATCCCTTCACCATGTACTTCTATGGCGCCATGTACTCGGACGCGCTGTTCGTCCTGTTGGTGGTGTCGGCCTTCTTGTTGTTGGAGAAGGGGCACCTGGCGCCGGCGGTGCTGGTGGCGGCGGTGGCGACGGCGGCGAGGCCGGTGGCGCCCGCGGTGGTGCTGGGGTTGTTGGTGCGGCGGCTGGAGTGGAAGCACGCTCGGGGCGAGAAGTGGGGCGTGGTGGACTTCATGCCGGTGCTCTCGGGGTTGGGCTTCGGCTGCTACATGCTCTTCCTGTGGCACAAGTTTGGAGACCCGTTCGCGTTCGTGAAGGTGCAGGGCGCGGCGGGCTGGGAGCAGACCCCCGGCTGGCACACGTGGCTCAAGGTGAGCTGGTTCGAGCGCGTGGTGCTGAACCCCACGGACAAGCGCGAGGCGTTCCGACTGGCGGCGCACGCGTTCTTCACGTTCCTGGCGCTGGCGCTGGTGTGGCCCACGCGCAAGCTCTTGGGGTGGGGCTATGCGGTGTATGTGCTGGCGATTGTCGGCCTGCCCGCGTGGTCGACGAAGGACTTCATGGGCATGGGGCGGTATCTGCTGTCCTCGTTCCCCGTGTTTCTCACGGGGGCGCTGTTGTTGAGGCAGCGGCCTCGGGTGCTCCAGGGCGCGCTGGTGGTGGGCGCGGTGTCGCTGCTCGTGTTGTCCTGGGCGTTTGGCGCGGACTACTACATCTCATGAGCACGCCCCTCGAGCAGGCCCTCGCGCTGTACTCCGGGCTCCCCGCCGCGGAGCGTTTCCATGTGCATGCGCGCGCGTCGTCAGCGCCGCTGCTCGCGGTGGCCGAGCGCGTGTCGGGTGGCACCGTGGCGGACATCGGCTGTGGGCACGGCCTGCTCTCCGCGCTGCTGGCGCTGGCGGAGCCGAGTCGCACGGTGCACGGCGTGGACCCGGACCCGCGCAAGGTGGAGTGGGCGCGCCGGGCACTGGCGGGAGTTCCGCAGGTGAAGCTGGCCGAGGGCACGGTGGAGGACGTGCTGGCGCCCGCGCTGCCGGGAGCGTGTGACACGGCGGTGGTGTGCGACGTGCTCTACCTGTTGCCCGAGGCGAAGTGGCCCACGTTCCTGCGCACGGTGCATGGGCTGCTCAAGCCGGGAGGGCGCTTCCTGCTGAAGGAGGTGGAAGGGGACGGCTCCTGGAAGCACCGCAAGGCGCTGGCGCAGGAGTGGGTGATGGTGTCGCTGCTCGGTCGCACGAAGGCGAGCGGTGGGATGGTGCTCAAGCCTCGCGCGGAGATGACGGTGCTGCTCGAGGACGCGGGCTTCGTCGTGCGCGACGTGGTGGACCTGGGGCGAGGCTACACGACGCCCCACGTGCTCTACGTCGCGGAGGCGAGCGTCCCGTAGCTGTGGAGCTGGATACCGCGCTCGTCAAGACGCGCCCTCACGCGAGGACTGGTGAGCGCCGCCAGCTCCGCCTGCCAGCCGTAGTGCCACGCCGGGTCCTCCGGCACATGCGGCGCGCCCTCACCAGGATGACACCCCAGCTCGAAGTCACCCGAGGGCAGTGCATCCAGCGCGGCCAGCAGCGCGGCCTCGTCCAGTCGGCCCGCCTCGAACACCCCGCCCGCGCTCACCCGTCGCACACCCTGGGGCGCACGAGGCGCGGTGCGTGCCAGCACCGTCAGCAGCGTCGTCTTCAGCGCGGGCCCAGGCGTCCGCAGCCACTTCACGCGCGGCAGTGCATCCGGCCAGCGCAGCGGCAGCCTCTCCCGCGCGGCCAGTGCCTCCACCAAGGGCCTGATGCCCGGAAGCACATGCAGGTGCTGGTGCCCATCCAGGTGGTCCACCGCCACGCCCAGCTCGCGCGCTCGCCGCAGCTGCGCGTCCAGCTCCAGCGCCACCTCTTCGCGCCGGACCTTCCCCATCAACCAGTCCCTCGCGAAGTCCGCCCAGCTCCCGCGCAGCCGCCCCCCCGGCGCCACCGTGCTCACCGCCTGCGCGGGCGCGGCCGGAGTCAGCCGGGTGGACAGCGCCAGATGCAGCCCCACCGCGAGCCCTTGAGCCCGCGCGCGGTCCGCCGCCTCCGCCGCCGTGGGCCCCATCGCGAGCAGCGTGGCGCTGGTGACGATGCCCTCGCGGTGCGCGCGGAGGATGCCCGCGTCCAGCGACGGGTGCAGCCCCAGGTCATCCGCATTCACGACGAGGCGCGTGGGGCGTGAACTCACGGCGGGCTCTCAGCCCCGCGCCGTGCGGCCGGACACCGTGCGCAGCGGCTGCACCGACGGCGGCAGGCGCACCGGCTGCGTCGGCGGCGCTGGCGTGCGCGTCTCCGGGTACAGCTTCACCAGCTCCTTCACCATCTTCACGATGACCGACGGCGAGGCCAGCGTGGACACGCCCCGCGTGCGCGGGAAGTAGTCCACACCCATCTGGAACACGCGGAAGCCCTTGCGGATGGCCTTCACCACCAGCTCCGCGTCGATGAACGAGCCCTGGCTCTTGAGCTCCATCGACTCCAGCACCCGGCGGTGCATCACCTTGAAACTGAAGTTGACGTCCTTGATCTGGATGTCGAACAACGCCCGGATGAGCATGTTGTAGACGAACGAGTAGACGATGCGCTTGGGCCCCTCACTCGTGCGGTCGAACCGGAAGGCGCAAATCATGTCCGCCTCCAGGTAGTCCATCAGATGCAGTGAGCGCTCCAGCTCCCGCAAATCCCACGGCAGGTCGATGTCCGAGTAGACGACGATGTCCTTCGTCGACGCCGCCAGCCCCGTCCGCATCGCCCCACCCAATTTGAGATTGACCGGATGGTTGATGACCCGCAGCTGCGGAATCCGCTGCGCCATCGCCTCCGCCAGCTCCTGCGTGCGGTCCGTCGACGCGTCGTTGACGACGATGATTTCAAAGTCGTCCGTCAGCTGGGTGAGGGCCTCCACCGCCCGACCCACCGCCCGCTCGACGTAGTCCTCCTCGTTCCAGGCGGGAAGGAAGAGGCTGATGCTCGGGTACTTGGCCACGGAGGACCTCGGGGTACGGGGGGACTGCTCGGGCGGCTCGGTACCAAGCCCTGGGTCCTAAATCAATCATGGGACTCCCACCTGAAATCACCTGTGTGGTACCGTGGAGTCACCATTTTCCGGGGATACTGTGACCATCAGGCCCTGCACCTTGTTGGTGGTGGACGAAGCGGAATCAACCCTGGCCCGGCTGGCGCGGGCGCTCGGGCCGGACGACTTCTGCCTCCGGCTCGTCTCTCCCGGCCCCGAGGTGGGCCGGCTGGCTCGGGAGGTGGACCTGGTGGTGTGGGTCGCCCGCCCGCCTGGAGAGCCACCAGCCCGGGACTGGCTCGACAAGCTGCTGACCCTGGAAGGACCGCCAGGGCCTCCCGTGCTGGTCCTGGCAGATAGGGAAACCCGGGGCTTTTGGGTGGGTGCGCTGGCCCAGGGGGCAGAGGTCGTCTTTGACCCATGGGATGCGGAAGAATTACGGGCCCGGGTGACCAAGAGCCTGCGGACCCAGGCCCGTCTGACTCAGCTATCCAACCAGGTGGGTGAGCTGCAGCGGCTGTCCTCGACGGACGGCCTCACGGGGGTCCACAACCACCGCCATTTCCAGGAGCGGCTGCGCGAGGAGTTCCGCCGGGCGCAGCGCTACGACGACCCGCTGGCGCTCATCCTGTTGGACCTGGACCACTTCAAGCAGGTGAACGACAGGCACGGGCACACCACAGGGGACGGAGTGCTCCGGGAGGTGGCCGCCACCCTCCAGGCCAGCGTGCGCGAAACGGACCTGGTGGCGCGCTACGGGGGCGAGGAGTTCGCCGTCCTGCTGCCTCGCACCCATCTGACGGGGGCCCTCTCCGTGGCGGAGCGTGTGCGCCGCGATTTGGCGACCCTCCGGGTAGGGCCGGATGGAGCACTTCAAGTCACGGCCTCCCTGGGCGTCTCCAGTTTTCCCCATCGCACCGTCCTCAGCCCTGAACAGCTCCTGCTCACCGCCGACGAAGCGCTCTACCGGGCCAAGGACGAGGGGCGGGATCGCATCTGTCTCCACTCTCAAATGCCCCTCTTTCCGCCCCCTTCGTCGCAGGGCGAGTAGCCTGGGTCAAAGACCCTGGGTTGTTGTTGACCCGGGAATAGGGGATGAGTCTAGGATGACCCCGGCCCCCGATTGTCGGGGAGTCGAATCATCTCGTGATTCCATGGGTTTGCAGTGCCCCACCGGCTGGCAAACGCATTGCAAATGTCATGGGACGGAAAGAATCCCATGGGACCCCTCGCCGCACAGCTCCCGAAGCCCGAAGCCGCCCCGCGGGGCAGGCTGCTGCTCGTGGACGACGAGGAGAACATCCTCAAGTCCATCCGGCGGGTGCTGCGTCGGGGTGACTGGGATATCGAGACCGCGACGGACGCCGAGCAGGCGCTGAGGACGGTGGAGGAGTTCCGTCCCGAGGTCGTCATCTCCGACTTCCGCATGCCCGGCATGAACGGGGTGGAGTTCCTGACGCGGGTGAAGCAGCAGGAGCCGCGCGCCCAGCGCATCATGCTCACGGGGCAGGCGGACCAGCAGGCCATTGAAGAGGCCATCAACCGCTCCGAAATTTTCCGCTTCATCTCCAAGCCCTGGAACGACAGCCACCTGGTGCTGACGGTGAAGAGCGCGTTCGAGCAGTACGCGCTGCAGGCGGAGAACGAGCGGCTGTACCGGGTGACGACGGCGCAGAACGCGGAGCTGAAGCTGCTCAACGCGGACCTGGAGGAGCGCGTCGCGCAGCGCACGCGGATGCTCAGCCAGGCCAAGCGCGAGTGGGAGCTGTCGTTCGACTGCATGGAGACGCCGCTGTGTGTCGTCCGCGGTCGCGACTTCGCGGTGCGGCGGGCGAACCTGGCGTACGCGCACGTGGCCGGGCGCTCCATCGAGCAGATTCCGTCGGACGTCGCCTGCTACCGCTACCTCTTCGGCCGCAACGAGCCGTGCACGGGTTGCCCGCTGCCGGCGGCCATGGAGAGCGGCAAGGGCGCGCGGGGTGAGGTGCAGCAGGGGGGCAGGACGTACGTGGTGGCCGCGTACCCCATGGCGGGGGATGAGCGGGTGGTGTGCACCTATCGCGACGTCACCGAGGAGCAGGCGATGACGCGCCGGCTCATCGAGACGGAGAAGATGGCGGCGGTGGGGCAGCTGGCGGGGGGCGTGGCGCATGAAATCAACAATCCGCTGGGCGGAATCCTCGCGTTCGCGCAGCTCATGTCGCGCGACGCGGGCCGCGACGACGCGGACCTGGAGTCGCTGGGACTGATTGAAGAGAGCGCGCTGCGCTGCAAGCGCATCGTCGAGAGCCTGCTGAAGTTCAGCCGGCACAGCCGCGTGGAGGACCGGCGGCTGTTCGATTTGTCGCGCTGCGTGGAAGACGCGGCCGTGCTCTTCCGCGCGCAAATCAAGGCGACGCCTCGCGCGGTGTTGTCCCTGGGTTTGAAGGAAGGGCTCCCCAAGGTGTACGGGGACCCCGGCACGCTCGCGCAGGTGGTGCTCAACCTGCTCCAGAATGGCCTTCAGGCGCTGCCCAAGCGCGAAGGCAAGCTGACGCTGGAGACGGGCCGCGAGGGAGACCGCTGCTTCTTCGCGGTGTCCGACACCGGCTGCGGAATCGAGGAGCGGCACCTGCCGCGCATCTTCGAGCCTTCCTTCACCACCAAACCCCCCGGTGAAGGCACCGGGCTGGGTCTGTCCATCGCGTACCGCATCGTCCAGGACCACGGGGGCAGCTTCCACGTCGACACCCAGGTGGGCGCCGGCTCCCGTTTCACCGTCTTCCTGCCCATTCCCCTGCAGCTCGAGAGGTTGCCGTGAACCAAGTCAAGCGCGCCAAAGTCCTCGTCGTGGATGACGACTCCGTCGTCCTCAAGGCCGTGACGCAGATTCTCCAGCGCGAGGGCCACCCGGTGGTGGCCATTGATGACGCGGTGGAAGGTCTGACGGCGGCCAAGGACCCCTCCATCGACGTCGTCGTCCTCGACATCAAGATGCCGAACCTGTCCGGCATGGACCTGCTCCGCGGCATCAAGGCGGACCGTCCGGATGTGGAGGTCATCATGATGACGGCCTTCGCCACCGTGGAGACGGCGGTGGAGGCGGTGAAGGCGGGGGCGTACGACTACCTCACCAAGCCCTTCGAGAACATCGACGAGGTGAGCCTCACGGTGGCCAAGGCGGCCGAGCGCAAGGCGCTCAAGGACCGCACCCGCGCGCTGGAAGAGGCGCTCACCGTGCGCAGCCAGTTCGAGGACCTCATCGGCCAGTCGCCGCAGATGCGCTCGGTCTTCAAGCTGGTGGAGACCGTCAGCCACTCCACGGCAACGGTGCTCATCCAGGGCGAGAGCGGCACGGGCAAGGAGCTGGTGGCGCGCGCCATCCACTACCGCAGCTCGCGCAAGGACAAGCCCTTCGTCGCCGTCAACTGCTCGGCGCTCACGGAGACGCTGCTGGAGAGCGAGCTGTTCGGCCACATCAAGGGCAGCTTCACCGGCGCCACGGGCAACAAAAAGGGCCTGTTTGAAGCGGCCGACGGCGGCACCATCTTCCTGGACGAGATTGGCGACGTGCCTCCCGCCACCCAGGTGCGCCTGTTGCGCGTGCTGCAGGAGGGTGAGGTCAAGCGCGTGGGCGCCAACGAGCCCGTGAAGGTGGACGTTCGCGTCATCGCCGCCACGCACGTGGACCTGTCCCGCGCCAAGGAGCAGGGCAAGTTCCGCGAGGACCTCTTCTACCGCCTCAACGTCATCACCATCGACCTGCCGCCCCTGCGCGACAGGCCGCAGGACGTGCCGCTGCTCGCGCACCACTTCCTGAAGCTGTACGCCTCCAAGGCGGACAAGAAGGTGGCGGGCATCTCTCCGCGCGCCATGGAGGCCCTCACCTGCAACCGGTGGACGGGCAACGTGCGCGAGCTGGAGAACGTCATCGAGCGCGCGGTGGTGCTCACCAGCAACGAGGTCATCGACGTGGAGGACCTGCCGCCCGGCTTCCAGTCGGCGCCGCAGGCCGACTCGGCGGTGGAGGTCTTCTCGCTGGCGCACCTGCCGTACGCCCAGGCCAAGCGCCTGGCGATGCGCGCCTTCGAGCGCCGCTACCTGTCCGCGCTCCTGGAGAAGAACAACCAGAACGTCTCCAGCGCCGCGCGCGCCGCGGGCGTGGACCGCTCCAACTTCCGTCGCCTCCTCAAGCAGTACGAGGTGGCTGGCCGCTCCATGAAGCCGCGCGTCCTCAAGGACGACGACGTCGACGGAGTCGAGCCGTTGGAAGCCGCCTCCTAGTTCAACCCTCCTCGCCAGGCTCGCGGACCCGCTCCGCGAGCTGGCGTTGGATGGATTCGTAGCGCTCGGCCAGCTCCGCCTCGAGCCCGTTGCGGGTAGGGGTGTAGAAGCGCCGGGCGCGCAGGGCCTCCGGCAGGTAGTCCTCCGGGACGTAGTTGCCCTCGAAGTTGTGCGGGTACTTGTAGCCGCCCCCGTAGCCCAGCGACTTCATCAGCTTCGTGGGCGCGTTGCGCAGGTGCAGCGGCACCGGCAGCGCGCCCTCCTTCGTCACGGCCTCGCGCACGGCGGTGTACGCGGCGATGACCGCGTTCGACTTGGGCGCCAGCGCCAGGTACGTCACGGCCTGGGTGAGAGGCAGGGTGCCCTCCGGCAGCCCCACGAGCTGGAAGGCGCGCAGCGCGTCCACCGCCACGCTCAAGGCGCGCGGGTCCGCGTTGCCGATGTCCTCCGAGGCGAAGATGACCATGCGCCGGAGTACGAAGATGGGGTCCTCGCCCGCCTCCAGCATGCGCACCATCCAGTACAGCGCGCCGTCCACGTCGCTGCCGCGCATGGATTTGATGAAGGCGCTGATGACGTTGTAGTGCTCCTCGCCGCCCTTGTCGTACAGCAGCGTCTTCTGCTGGAGCGCCTCCTCGGCGATTTGACGGTCCACCTTCTCGCCGCCGTGGGCCGCGGCCACCTCCAGGCCGGTGAGGGCCTTGCGCGCGTCACCGCCGGCTGTGCTCGCGAGGAAGCTCAGCGCGTCGTCCTCCACCACCACCTTGCCGCCCAGGCCGCGTGCGTCCGCGACGGCCCGGCGCAACAGCGGCACCAGCTCCTCCTCCTCCAGCCCGCGCAGGGTGACGACGCGGCAGCGGGAGAGAAGGGCGGCGTTCACCTCGAACGACGGGTTCTCCGTGGTGGCGCCGATGAGCGTCACGGTGCCCTTCTCCACGTGGGGTAGCAGGGCGTCCTGCTGCGACTTGTTGAAGCGGTGGATTTCGTCGATGAACAGGAACGTACGCTGGCGATTCAGGTTCCAGCGGTCCTGGGCACGGGCCACCGTCTCGCGGATGTCCTTCACGCCGGCGAGGACGGCGGACACCGAGTCGAAGGCGGCGCCGGTGGAGCGGGCCACCAGCCCCGCGAGCGTCGTCTTGCCGGTGCCTGGAGGCCCCCAGAGGATGAGGCTGGGGACCTGGTCGCTTTCAATGGCCCGGCGCAGGAAGCGGCCCTCGCCGGTGATGTGCTCCTGGCCGACGAACTCGTCGAGGGCCCGGGGACGCATCCGCTCCGCGAGCGGCGCCCGACGGGCCTGCTCCTTCTGTCCGGCATGTTCGAAGAGGTCCATGGCCGCCCCAAACCTAGCGCCCTGAAGGCCGCCTCGCCGGGGCGTCTGTCTGGTGGGCGGGCCCTCGCGCAAATCAGGGGAGCGCCCGGGTGCCCGCCTGGATTAAAAAGCCCCCGCGTGCAGACCCTCGTCATCGTCGCGAAGAAGGACAACCCGGAGGCGGTGGCGCTGGCGGCCCGCATCCGAGAGACCTATCCGCACCTCACCGTGCTGGGGGACCGTTCCCTGGCCCATGTCCTGGGCTGGCCTCGGATAGAAGACCGGGAGCTGGCGGCCCGGGCGGACCTGACGGTGGTGCTGGGAGGTGACGGCACCCTCATCTACGCGGCGCGCCTGTTGGGCGGACGCGGCGTGCCCATCCTCGGCGTCAACCTGGGCAGCCTGGGCTTCATGACGGAGATTCCCGTGGAGGAGCTGTTCTCCACGCTGGAGGAGGTGCAGGCCGGCCGCTTCCAGGTGGACTCGCGCATGAAGCTGACGTGCCGGCTCATCCGCAACGGCAGCGTGCTCATCGAGGACGAAATCCTCAACGACGTGGTCATCAACAAGGGCGCGCTGGCGCGCATCGCCGACCACGAGACGTCCATCGATGGGGTGCCCATCACCACGTACAAGGCGGACGGCGTCATCCTCGCCACGCCCACGGGCTCCACGGCCTACTCGCTGTCGGCCGGCGGCCCCATCGTCCACCCGTCGGTGGACTGCACGGTGCTGTCGCCCATCTGCTCGCACGCGCTCACCCAGCGCTCCATCGTCGTGCCGGCGGACCGGGTCATCCGAATCACCCTGCGCAGCGAGACGGCGGACACGTACCTCACGCTGGACGGACAGACGGGCCACGGCCTGCAGGGCGGCGACTGCATCGAGGTGGTGCGCTCCGCCAACCGCGTCAACCTGGTGCGCAACCCCCGCGTGGCCTACTTCTCCATCCTTCGCCAGAAGCTCCACTGGGGCGAGCGCTGAAGGGCCTTCGCGTCCCGTGTTCCTGATTCTCTCGAAGGTGCTGGACCTCTTCCTGGCACCCCTGACGTGGGTGTTGCTGCTGCTCGTCGTCGGAGCCGTGGTCCTTCGCCGCAAGCCCCGGCTCTCCCGAGGCCTCACGTTCGCGGGCCTGCTGGTGCTCTACCTCTTCTCCACCGACGCGGTGTCCACGCTGCTGACGTACCTGGCGGAGTCGGGCGCACGCGACACGTCCAAGCCGGGCGTGACGTACGACGCCGTCATCGTCCTGGGAGGAGGGCTGGACCCAGCCGCCACGGAGCGCTCGGGGCGCATCGAGTTCAACGGCGCGTCGGAGCGCGTGCTGAAGGGCTTCGAGCTGGTGCGCGAGGGGCGCGCGAGTCACGTCTTCATCTCGGGTGGCTCGTTGGACCCGCGTCCCGAGGCCGTGGTGGAGGCGGACGTGCTGTCGCGCTTGCTTCAAGAATGGGGCGTGCCCGCGGAGCGCATCGTCACCGAGGGCCGGAGCCGGAACACGCGGGAGAACGCGCTGGAGTCCGAGCGCATCATCCGCGAGCGGGGCTGGAAGCGGCTGCTCCTGGTGACGAGCGCGGCGCACATGCCTCGCGCCGCGGGTTGCTTCGCCGCGGTGGGGCTGCGGCCGGACACGTTGCCGGTGGACGCGAGGATGCCCGCCACGCGCCCGGGGCGACTGAGCTGGGTGCCCCGGGCGTCCTCCCTGTCGCAGAGCACGGACGTCCTGCGCGAGCTGGCGGGACGCGTCGTGTATCGGCTCCGGGGCTGGACGACGCAGTGACGTCGGCGGCGTCGTTGTCGCCGAGGCTCCTCAGCTCGCGGCGCGGCGCAGGGGCACCTCCTCCACGGGCATGGTGCGCTGGACGGCTTCCTCGCGCAGCCAGGCCAGCGTCGTCAGCCGGTCCTCATCGAGGATGCGCTGGGTGGTGACGCGGTCCGGGTAGCAGCGGATGAACATGTTGGTGAAGTGCGAGCCGTAGTGGATGAACTCTTCACGCGAGGGCTCCCGCAGCGGACGCACGCACGCCTCGAAGTGGGGCTCGTGGAAGTAGGCCATCGCGAAGCGCTCGCGCGTGTTGAGCGCCACTTTGTGGGGCGTCGACAGGAGATAGCCCCGCGTGAGGAACTGGAGGATGTCCCCGGGGAACACCGTGAGGACGTCGGGCACGGGCTTCACGAAGGTCCACGGCTCCTCGTGCTCGTACATGCCCGCGGAGCTCTCGCCCGGCAGCCAGTTGCGGTGGCGCTTCTCGCCCTCCACGGGCGGGCGGATGTAGAGGCCTCCCACGTCGTCCTGCGCGGCGATGACCAGCATTCCGTAGTCGGTGTGCGCGCCGATTCCCCGCGTCGCCATGGGGGAGCGGGCCGGGAAGCGCAGCACGCGCATGTGGTGCCACCCGTCCCGCGTCAGCGCCGTGAGCGTGTCCACCTCCAGGCCCAGGCCCAGCGCCACCAGCCGCAGCAGCCGCTCTCCCGCGGAGCCCAGCTCTTCGGTGTGTTCCTTCATGTCCTGGCGGTACGCCTCGTCCGGCCAGGGCGCGGGGCCGTGGCAGGGCCAGTTCGACTGAACCCGCGGGTCTGTGAGGGGCACGTCCTTGCAGACGGTGAAGACCTCCGAGTAGTCCGCCTCGCCCGCCGTCAGCTCCTCGCCCGAGGCGACGTAGCCGCTGTACGTCAAATCACTCACGCAGCGGGCCTTGGCGTCGAGCGTCTGGCGGAAGAAGCGGCGGCTCGACTCGAAGGCGCGCCGGGCCTTCTCCGCCTGGGTGGGGCTCATCCTGAGCTGGAAGATGCCGTCGCGCCTCCAGGCTCGAATCATGGTGAGCCCGAGCGCGACGTCGGACTCGCTTCCACTCACGGATTGCGGCAACTGAAACGTCTCGAGCTCGGCCATGGGAACTCCCGCGTGGGGGTGGTGGGGAGCTCGCCCGGGCCGGGTTTGTCACGTCGCAGATGAAGGGGGGCTCCGCCGGCGCGGCAGTGGAGCAATCCCTCGCATTCATTGCCAGACACGGGGCAAAGGCACCCAGGTTTCAAGCGGCCCGAGTGTCTGGAAGTGAATGTGAGGGGCGGGTCAATTCCAGCCAGGGCTACTTCATGGGCGGCGCGGGTCGGCGCGCGTCGGGCGCCAGCGTGCTTCCGCCCAGTCGGACGATGCGGCCTTCGGGCTTTGCGCGCGGCGCGGGCTTGCCCGATTTGAAGGTGTCGGCGAGCACGTCCAGCGGCGAGCGTCCGTCCTTCAGCGCGGGTGTGGTGGGCAGGCCCTTGAGCACGTCGTAGCCGTCCTTGCCGCTGGTGAGGAAGTTCAGCGTGGCGAGCCGGTATGTGGCCTCGGCGTCCAGCGGCTTGCCGTGGACCTTCACGTCCACCACGCGCCCACCGGCGGGCTTGCGCGGGTCGAACGTGAAGCGCAAGCCCGACACCTGGAGGAAGCGGCCGGGCCGTGAGTCCTCGCGAGCCAGGCTGACGCCATTCTCCAGGGCCGCGCGCAGCGTGGCGCCCTTCACCTCCGCCACCACCAGCTCGTCCGTGTACGGCATCAGCGAGTGCAAATCCCTGCGCGTCATCACCCCCGCCGGTAGCACGCTGTCCGCGCGCAGCGCGCCCCCGTTGACGAGGGCCACGTCCGCACCCGCCGCCTCGCGGAAGGCGTCCGCGACGAGCGAGCCCAGGTTCGTCTCCCGCGTGCGCACGTGCGCGGTGCGCGCATCCAGCGCCACCGGCGTTCGGCCCACGGGCTCCGCCAGTCGCGCGAACAGCGGCCCATAGGCCTTCATGGCCTCGTTGAACTCCGCGTCCTCCGGCACCTTCTTCGTGACGGGAATCCGCGTCCAGGACGTCTTGCGAACGGTGCCCGTCGCCGGGTCCACGTCCAGCGACAGGCGGCCCAGCTCCAGCGCGTCCGAGGGCACCTTGAAGATGGGCGTGCCCGTGGTGCGGTCCGCCGCGCCCACGTGGTCATGTCCGCCCAGAATCACGTCGACCTTCACGCACTTCGCCAGCTGTCGGTCCTGCTCCAGCGGCAGGTGCGTCAGGCCTACCACCACCTTGGCCCCGGCCTCGCGCAGCTTCGCCACCGCGTCCTTCGCCGCCGCGCAGATGTCGCCAAACTGGGTGTCCGGCCCCGCCTTCGTCGAGGTCTTCGTCTCGGTCAGCACCACGCCGAACAGGCCGACGGGAATGCCTCCCACCTCGCGGACCTCGTACGCCTTCACGCCCTCGAACAGCGCGCCCGTCTTCGAGTCCGTCACGTTGGCGCCCAGCCAGGTGAAGCGCGACTGGCGGATGCGCTCGCGCAGCACCTCGTCGCCGAAGTCGAACTCGTGGTTGCCGAGCACCGCGACATCCAGGCCCAGCGCGTTCCACGCGTCCACCATGTGCCGGCCCTTGAGCTGCTGGCCGTCCATGTCGAGCAGCGACTCCACCGACGGCGACAGCGTGTCGCCCCCCATCAGCGTCAGCACGTGCGGGGCAGGCGTCTCCTTCAGCACCTGCTTGCGCAGCGTGGCCACCCGCGCGAGCCCGCCCCGGTCGCCATGCTCCTGCGGCTGCACCTGGTACACGTCCGCCAGGTGGAGGAACGTCAGGCGCGTCGTGCCCTTGGGCGCGGCGGGGACGGCGGCCCGCGCGCGGCCAGGCGCGAGTGCCAGGAACAGCGCGAGCGGCAGGAGCAGGACCCCACGTCGGGCCAGCGCTGTCGGAGTCATCATCGCGAGTCGTTCTCCAGGGGCGCCCGCACGGCGCCGGGGCTCGCGGGAGTAGCGCACTCACGCGGGGAAGGCGAGCACCCCGCCTTCACGGCCCGTCCTGAGTCGAGGTCAGCTCTGGAAAACGTGAATCGCTGCTGCGGCGTGTCATGACTGAAAGTTACAGAAATCACACGTAGGCGGTTTGCTCGCACTTCACTGCGGTTGCTAGGACCCGCCTTGTCCCAAGAGGAGGTTGTCACCATGCGATACAACGTGTTGAGCGCGTTGCTGCTGGCCGGGTTGTTCGGCTGCGGCGAGTCCGCGCTCGAGAAGCAACAGGGCTCCGTTCAGGAGACAGCGCAGGTCGTCCAGCAGCTCACGTCATCGACGCGGCCGGGCATGGGCGCCACCGTCTATTCGGGTGGCACGACGTTCCGCACCTGGGCGCCGCTGGCCAGCCGCGTCTTCGTGGCGGGCGACTTCAGCAGCTGGGGCTGGGTGGAGCTGGGCAACGAGTTCAACGGCAACTTCTCCGGCGACGTGGCGGGCGCGGTGAAGGGCCAGAAGTACAAGTTCGTCACGCGCAACCAGTGGGGCGCCGACGCGTGGCGCGCGGACCCGCGCTCGGCGTGGCAGGAGAACTCCACGGGCGCCAGCATCATCTATGACCACGGCGAGTACTGGTGGAACGCGCAGCAGTTCAGCACGCCCGCCTTCAACGACATGGTCATCTACGAGATGCACGTGGGCACGTTCCACGACTCGCCGGGCTTCGGGCCGGGCAACTGGAACAGCGCCATCGCCAAGCTCGACTACCTGCGAGATTTGGGCATCAACATGGTCAAGGTGATGCCGGCGTACGAGTTCGCCGGGGACTTCTCCTGGGGCTACAACGCGGCCTTCCCGTTCGCGCCGGAGAGCGCCTACGGCTCGCCCAACGACATGAAGCGCTTCGTGGACGAGGCGCACTACCGCGGCATCGGCGTCATCTTCGACGTGGTGCACAACCACTACGGGCCCAGCGACCTGCCCATGTGGTGCTTCAGCGGCGACTGCCTGGGCAACGGCGGCGAGTACTTCTTCACCGACAACCGCAAGGTGACGCCGTGGGGCGACACGCGCCCGGACTACGGCCGTCCCGAGGTGCGTGCGTACATCCGCGACTCGATGATGAACCTGCTGGACAACTTCCGCGCGGACGGTCTGCGCTGGGACGCCACGAAGTACATGCGCACGATTGACGGCTCGGGTGACATCCCGTCCGCGTGGCAGGTGTTCCGCTCCATCAACCGCGAAATCAACGCGAACAAGCCCTGGAAGATCTCCATCGCCGAGGACTTCGGCGGCGGCGACTCCATCACCAACGATGCGACCTCCGACTTCGCGGGCGGCGCGGGCTTCGACGCGCAGTGGACGGCGGAGTTCGTGCACCCCCTGCGCACGGCGGCCATCGAGCAGAACGACGCCAACCGGAACATGTTCGCGGTGCGTGACGCGATTACCCAGCGCTTCAGCGGCCGGGCCCACTCGCGCGTCATCTACACGGAGAGCCACGACGAGGTGGCCAACGGCCATGCGCGCGTGCCGGAGGAGATCTGGCCGGGCAACGCGGGGAGCTGGGCGGCGAAGAAGCGCTCCACGCTCGTCGCGGGCATCACCTTCACCTCGCCGGGCATCCCGATGATGTTCCAGGGCCAGGAGTTCCTGGAGGATGGCTTCTTCGCGGACGGCGACCCGCTGGACTGGGGCAAGCTGACCCCGTACGGCGGCATCAAGACGCTGTACCGCGACCTCATCCGCCAGCGCCGCAACTGGAACAACAACACGCGCGGCCTGCGCGGTGGCAACGTCAACGTCCACCACGTCAACAACACCAACAAGCTGCTCGCCTATCACCGCTGGGACAGCGGTGGCGCGGGTGACGACGTCATCATCGTCGCCAACTTCAGCGGCACCTACTACCCCAACTACAACATCGGCTTCCCGCGCACGGGCACGTGGTACCTGCGCTTCAACAGCGACTGGAACGGGTACTCGTCCGACTTCGGCAACACCGCGTCGGCGAACACCACCGCCTATAGCGGCGCCAAGGACGGCATGGCCAACAACGCGTCCTTCGCCATTGGTCCGTACTCACTGCTCATCTTCTCGCAGTAGCGCGAAGACGTAAGGACGTGGGCGCCCGTTGCCTCGTGGGCGGGCGCCCGGTCCTCAGACGGTGTAGCGACGACCTTGCTGGAGCGGCTCGATGACGCTGGCCGCGGTGTCGAAGTTGTCGGGGTAGTGGATGAGGCGCATGCGGGCGCGCAGGCCTTCGGGCAGCGCGGCGAGCTTCTCGTAGGGCGTGTGCACGCCGTAGTTCGTCTCGTGGATGACCAGGTCCGCGCGTGACAGCCAGTCGATGAGGCCCTCGTCGTAGGCGGTGTCCGCGCTGTAGCCCAGGCACCGGCCTCCCGCGTGGATGCGCAGCGCGGTGGTGGGCACGTGGTGGTACGTCATCCGGGCCTCGATGAGGAAGGGCCCGTGCCGCACGGCCGACTCGGTGGAGAGCGGCGTGTGGTCGAAGTAGTCGTCGAAGTGCTTCGGGTTGGGAGGCTCGCCCTTCTTCTCGATGAGGCACTCCATGCCGGCGGCCAGGTGGCCCTCCCAGAGGCGCTCCGCCACGTCCGGATGGGTGAGCAGCTCCAGCTTCTTCTTGAGCACGAAGAAGGAGAAGTAGCCCAGGCCCTCCAGGCCGGAGGCGTGGTCCGCGTGCAGGTGCGTGAGGGCCACGGCGCTGACGCGGTCCACGTCGAGCGGGACGCCGGAGGACAGCGACGCCTCGCGCATCATCTTCCGGATGGGGTGGGGACAGTCGACGAGGAGGACCTGGTCCTCCGCCTCCACCGCGAGACAGGACGAGTAGTAGAGCGCGGAGAAGGCGTCACCGACGCCCAGGGGAGTGAAGGACAGGCTCATGGCTGACTCCGGAGGGACGGGTCGAGTCGCTCGCGCAGCTTCGCCGCGACGGCGGGAGGACAGAAGGCCGAAACGTCCTCGCCCCGGGCGACGCGTTGCTTGAGGGCACTGCTGCTCACCTCGGCGAGGTGGGCCTCTGCGGGAAGGAAGAGGGTGGAGATCTCAGGCGCGAGCGCGCGGTTGTTCTGGGCGAGCTCCGTCTCGAACTGCGCATCGGTGGCGCCGCGCACGCCGCGCAGGAGCACGCTGGCGCCGATGGCTCGCGCGTAGTCGACGATGAGCCCTTGTGTCCATGCCACCGTGACGTTGGGGTGCATGGCCACGGCCTCGCGCACCAGGGCCAGGCGCTCGTCTTGAGAGAGCAGGGTGTTCTTGGCGGGGTTGATGGCGACGACGACGACGACGTGGCCGAACAGTCGCGCGGCCTGCCGGACGACGGAGAGGTGTCCCGCCGTGACGGGGTCGAAGCTGCCTGCGTAGACGGCGATGGTCATGACGACACCTCGGGCGCTCCGGGCGTCAGCTCCCGGGACGGGTGGAAGGCGAGTGCCACGTAGAGCGTGCCCGCGAGGCAGAGCAGGGCGGACAGGGCGAAGTGTCCGGGGTAGCCCAGCGCCTGCGCGCTGAAGCCGCTGACGGCCGCCGCCGCGCCGGTGGCCAGGACGACGAGCGAGGCCTGCACGGTGTAGTCGGTGGCGGCGTGCTCGGGCCGGCACGCGTCCATCATCGCGGTGAAGAGGGTGGCGGTGGCCATGCCGCTGGCCACGTGCTCCACCGCGCACACGGCGGTCAGCCACACCATGGACGAGGGGAAGCTTGCGACGAGCGCGTACAGCAGCACCGCCGTGGCCTGGATGACGCCGAAGAGGAGCAGCGCCCGGCGTCGTCCCAGTCGCGCCACCAGGCTGCCGCCCAGGAGTGCGCCGAGGAGGCCCGCCGTGAAGCCCACGCCGCCCAGGAGCCACGCGATGTCCGTGAGCGTCAGGCCCCGGTCCACCAGGAAGGTGCGCAGCATGCCCGTGGCCAGCGCCTCGCCCGCCTTGTACGCGACGAGCAGGAGGAGCCACGTCGTCGCACCGGGCCGGCGCCACCACCATGCGAGGCCCAGGCTCGCGCGAGGAGACGGCTCGGTGGGCGGCTCGCGATAGAGCGCCACGGGGACGGTGGCGACGAGCAACACCAGGCCGAGGGCCAGGAGCGTGGGGCGCCAGCCCGCCTTGTCGAACACGGCGAGCATGACCCCGCCGCCCAGAATCATGCCCACGCGATAGGCGGCGACCTGGATGCCGTTGCCCCAGCCTCGCTCGGAGGGGGAGAGCAGCGTCACCGCGAGCCCATCGGTCGCCACGTCCTGTGTCGCCGCGAGCAGGTTGACGCCGAGCACCGCCGCGAGCAGCAGGCGAGTGTCCACGGTGGACTCGGGCAGCGCGAGCGACAGGAGCAGGCCCGCGCTGAGGCACTGCAACGGGAGGATGTAGCCGCGCCGCAGCCCCCAGCGCGCGGAGCCGTGCCGGTCCATGAAGGGCGCCCAGAGGAACTTCAGGGCCCACGGCAGCGCGAGCAGGTGGGCAAGTCCGATGGCCGGAAGCGACAGGCCCTGGTGGCGCAGCAGCACCGGGAGCGCCTGGGTGAAGAAGCCGAACGGCAGGCCCTGCGAGAGGTAGAGGCTCGACAGAAGCCCCAGCTTCGTGGAGGTCTTCATGCGCCCTCCCGCTCCACCGACGTGTCCGTGAGTCGCTCGGCCCCATGCTTCGGGAGGCTGTCCGAGCGGAGTGTGCTGCTCGTGAGGAGGTTGTCGGTGGTGGGCTTTCGAGCCATTCCCGTGAGCCGCTCGACCCTGCGCTTCGCGATGCTCGCCGAGCGGAGTGTCCGGTGCGTGAGGAGGTCGTCCGTGGAGGTCTTCATGCGCCCTCCCGCGCCACCGGCGTGTCCAGCAGGCCCGCGGCCATGTGCTTCACGGTGCTCGCCGCCGAACCCGCCGGAACCAGTCCTGGCGAGCTGGCCGAGAGGACGAAGTAGCCCTGCACCGCCGCGAAGAGTCCCGCCGCCAGCGCCCGCGCCTTGCGCTTGCCCACCAGCGTCGCCACCAGCGCCTCGAGTTGCTCCAGGTCCGTGCGCACCACCTTCTCGTAGGCTGCGCGGACCTCTGGCTGCCGAATCGCCTCCGCGCTGATGGTGACCCAGCCGGCCACCGCGCTCGTGTCCGCGTCCGCGCCCGTCGCGAGGAACGCGTCCAGGAAGGCATCGATGCGTCCGCGAGCATCCTCGGCCGCGAGTCGCTCGAAGCGCTTCGCCACCCGCTCCCGAGCGCGCGCCGCGAGCTGCTCCACCAGCACGAGCAGAATCTCCTGCTTGTCGCTGAAGTGGTAGTGCACCAGCCCCGGGCTCAGCCCCGCCGCCTTCGCGATTTCGTTGACCGAGGCCCGCTCGTAGCCGCGCTCCGACATGACGCGCAGCAGCCCCGAGACGATTTGCTGTCGGCGCTCCTCGGTGTTGGACGGACGGGGCATGATGGCCTTGTTTATTGGTTGTGTGACCAACTTATAAACAGGCGAGGCGGTGGTGTCAATCGCTCCTGGGGCGGCAGCGGGGGAGGAGAGGTCAGCCCGGGGGGCCGAGGTTCATGCGGCTCGTGCTGACGGCTGTCCTGCGTCCGGAGACGAGGGCCTGGATTCCGACGGCGATGAGCTCCGGCACCTCCAGCGAGGGCAGGTGGCTGATGGCGGGCAGCTTCATGACGTGGAACCACGGATGCGTGGTGGCG
Source organism: Myxococcus qinghaiensis (assembly GCF_024198215.1). Taxonomy (GTDB): domain Bacteria; phylum Myxococcota; class Myxococcia; order Myxococcales; family Myxococcaceae; genus Myxococcus; species Myxococcus qinghaiensis. The sequence goes on along the minus strand of NZ_JAKCFA010000003.1, from coordinate 148,108 downwards.
AAGGCCACCTGGGTCTCCAGGTAGTCATGCGCGTCCGGCTGCGAGTACAGGTGCAGGGTCGGCGTCGAGGGACTCAGTCCGGCGAGCGCGCGCAGGGGAGAGCCCTCCCGCGAGTAGGCGGCGGCGATTTCGCGCGCGGCCCGGGCCCACATCTCCTCGGAGAACTCGAGCATGTCCTCGTGGATGGAGCGCAGGACGGCTTCGTTCTCCACGCCCCGGGTCCACTGCTGGAGCAGCTCGTCGCGCGTGCGTCCCCAGCGCTCCGACATCAACCCTCGCAGCGTCGCGAGGAAGGGCGGGGGAGGCTCAGTGACAATCCAGTCCAGCAGGACGAGCTGGGGGACTTTCTCCGCGCCCAGCTCGCGCCGCAGCTCCAGCGCCCAGAAGCCCGCGTGGGAGAGCGTCACCGGCACCACCCGCTCCGCGCCGCTGGCCTCCACCACGGCGAGCAGGTCATCGAGGACGGTGTCGCTGTCGAAGTCCCCTTCGCCATGCTCGGAGTCTCCATGGCCTCGCAGGTCGACGCTGAGCACCCGGTGTTGCTCGGCGCAGAGCGGGACGAGGGGGCTGAAGACGTCGCGGCGGGTGCACCAGCCGGGGATGAAGAGCAACGTGAGCGGCCCCTGGCCGACGTCGTCATAGCGAATGCGGGCACCCCCCGCGCAGCGCACCTCGGGCATGACACTCCCCCTGTCGAACGAGCCTTCCGTTCTCAGGTGACCATGCGCGGCAGGCGCGGCAGCAGGCGGGCGGGGAAGGGATGGAGGCCCGGGCCGCTCGGACTTGTCACTTCAGCGCGTCAGAACGTCAGCAGCGTCGTCACCTTGTCGTGCCCCAGGCGCTTGTGGCCCTGGAGGAAGTCGAGGGTGATGAGGAAGCTGAAGCCGACCAGCTCTCCACCCAGTCGCTTCACCAGCTTCGCGGTGGCCTCCGCCGTCCCGCCGGTGGCGAGCACGTCATCCACGACCAGCACGCGCTCGCCCTGGAGGATGGCGTCCTCGTGCATCTCCACGCCGTCCGCGCCGTACTCCAGCGAGTAGCGCTCGACGATGGAGCGGTGGGGCAGCTTGCCCGGCTTGCGCGCGGGGACGAAGCCGGCGCCCAGCGCCAGGGCGATGGGGGCGCCCAGGAGGAACCCGCGGGCCTCCACGCCGACGACCTTGGTGAGGTGCTGACCCCGGAATGGCGCGGCCATGGCGTTGATGACCCGGCCGAACAGGCGCGGGTCGGCGAGCACGGGGGTGATGTCCTTGAAGACGATGCCGGGCTTGGGGAAGTCGGGCACGTCGCGCAGGCGGGCGTTCAGGTCGGCGACGAGGGTGGTGTCGGGGATGCTCACGGCGGGCGCGGTCATTCGAAGACCTCCGGGTTGACGCAGTGGGGTGGCCGCCGTCCCTCCAGCGCGGCCAGCAGGTTGTCCACCGCCATGGAGGCCATGCGCCCCCGGGTGGCATGTGACGCGCTGGCGATGTGCGGCGCCAGCAGGATGTTGGGCAGGGTCATCAGCGGGCTGTCCGGAGGCAGGGGCTCGGGGTCCGTCACGTCCAGGGCCGCCCCGCCCAGTCTTCCGTCGCGAAGCGCATCGACGAGCGCGTCCTGGTCTACGACTCCGCCGCGCGCCGTGTTGACGAGCAGCGCCCCCGGCTTCATCGCCGCCAGCTCCGCGCGTCCCACCCAGTGCTTCGTCGCGGGAGTCAGCGGGACATGCAGGGTGAGGATGTCCGCTTCGGCCAGGAGCGTGGCCTTGTCCACCTGGTGGGCGCCCGTCTCCGCCTCCAGCGCGGGCTTCGGCTCGCGGCTCACGTACAGGATGCGCATCCCGAAGCCCCGGGCCCGCCGGGCCACCGCCGAGCCGATGGCTCCAGGGCCGACGATACCCAGGGTGGCGCCGTACACGTCCGTGCCCAGGAGGAGGGTGGGGCTCCAGGTCCGCCACTTGCCCGCCCGGACGAAGGCGTCCGCCTCCGCCACGCGCCGGGCCAGCCCCAGAATCAGGGCGAAGGCGAAGTCCGCGGAGGTCTCCGTGAGGGCGCCCGGGGTGTTTCCGACCGCTACACGCCGCTCGGTGCAGGCGGGGACGTCGATATTGTCGTAGCCGACAGCCACGTTGCTGACGGCCCGGAGCCTCGGAGCACAGGCAAGCAGGCGGGCGTCCACCCGGTCCGTCAGCAGGGTGACGAGCCCCTCGGCGAGGGCCGCCTGGGTCAGCAGGGCGTCACGGGAAGGTGGCAGTTCCTCCTCCCAGACGGACAGGTCCACGTGCCTGCTCAGTCGGCCGAGGGCCTCTCCAGGGAGCTGGCGGGTCACGAAGACACGGGGGCGGACGGTCCGGGCCATGGCGAGCGTTGATGGTCTCATAGCCTGATGTCGGTGGCTGCTTCCGCTGGCCGACTCATCCAAATTTCCCGCGAGCGGGAGCCCTCTTGCTGTGCTAGTGGCAGGGGTTCCCCGGCGCTTAGGAGCCAGGGGCCTGTGCCAGCCGTGCAATCCACCGCCGACATCCGAGACGCCCTCCCTCCTCAGGACACCCAGTGGCTCAGGGCCCTGAAGGCTGAAGTCCAACCCACCATCTTCAAGCAGGGCCGTGAGGTGGCGGAGTCCCGCCGCGTCTTCGGGCTCCAACGTGAAGGTGACCACATCCGCGCGCAGGTCGCCGGCTCCACGGGCGAGCGCTATGAAGTCGTGCTCGCGCTGGGAGACGGTCGAGCCACGTCCACCTGCACGTGTCAGTCGTGGAACGTCGATGGTCCCCACTGCAAGCACGTGGTGGCCGCCGCGCTCATCTACGCCGCGCGCTTCCGGCCGCCTCCCCGGCCGCAGCCGGTGGTCACCACCCCTGTCGAATCCGCCGCGCCCAACGGCAACAACGAGGTGGTGGACAACGAAGTCCCCGTGGAGCCGGAAGGCCCTCCGGTGGACGCCGTCAACCTGCCCGCGCTCGCCAAGGTGGAGAGCTGGCTGGGCCTGTCCTCCCAGCCGGATTACGAGTTCTTCTACCGGCTGACGGCGGCGAACACGAACTCGGGCAGTCGCCAGTGGGTCGTGGACGTGCGCCGTCAGGACGCGCAGACCAAGGGCCCCATCCACGTCAAGCGGACCCTCCAGACGGGGGGACGCATCTCCCCGGCCGACGAGCGCGTCTTCATGGCGTTGTCCCGCCACGAGCATCGCTACGACTCTCGCATCGTGCTGTCCGACGAGGAGCTGAGCGAGGCGATGGACCTGCTGCGCCAGCGGCGGGTCATCTACCGGGGCACGGCGCTCATCAACACGGAGGTGCCCATCCGTCCGCAGATTCGGCTGGAGTCCCGGCCGGATGGCGCCACAGCGCGCATCGAGCTGCTCTTCCCGGACGGGCTGAGCTACTCGCTCAAGGACGTCATCATCCTGTCGGGTCGGCGCACCTGGGTCATCCAGGCGCAGAACCTCCACCCCGTGGAGCCCGACTTCCCGCCCCGGCTGCTGCGCAAGTGGCTGCTGGAGCCCAGCATGTCCTTCCCCTCGGGACAGCTGGACCGGGTGCTGACGTTCTTCGCCGCGCACCTGCCGCGCTTCCGCATGTCGCTGAAGGCGGACGACATCGAGGTGGACGAGGCGGTGGAGCCGCACTTCGTGCTCACGCTCGAGGGCACTCCGGAGCGCGTGAAGGTGCAGCTGGCCGCCCGCTACGGGCAGACGACGGCGCCGGTGTCACCCACGGCCACGCACCTGGGCTACGCCAGCGGCGTGGGCGGGGACAGCCGCAAGCTGTACCGCCGTCGAGAGGACCTGGAGCGCGCCGCGGGCAAGCTGCTCTTGGATTTGGGGCTGCGCTTCGAGGCGCAGGCGCAGGTCTTCGACGCGACGGGCGACGTGGCGCTGGAGTTCTGGGCGCGCGGGCTGGCCTCGTTGCCGGCGGAGTGGGAGCGCTTCGGGGTGCAGGCGCCCAAGGTGCGGCTGCGTCCGAAGCTCAAGCCGCGCATCCGCGTGGGCATGAGCGGCGTGCAGTGGTTCGACCTGGACGCCGAGTTCGTCACCGATGACCAGGCAGTGGACCTGGGCGCGGTGCGCATGTGGCTGGACTCCGGCCGCAAGTTCGTGCCGCTGAAGGACGGCTCGTTCGCCGAAGCGGACCCGGCCGAAATCAAGCGCGTGGCGGACCTGCTCGAAGAGGCCGGTGCGCTGCCAGGGCGCTCTCGCACGCGGCTGCCGCTGCATCAGGCGGTGGCGTTGGACCTGCTCGCGGACCTGGGTGAGTTCACCGAGGTGGAGGCCAAGGCCCGGCAGGCGATGCTGGAGCTGCGCGAGACGGCGGGTGTTCCGAAGGTGGCGGTGCCCGAGGGACTCCATGCCACGCTCCGGCACTACCAGGAGGCGGGCCTGTCCTGGCTCTGGTTCCTGCGCCGCCATGGCCTGTCCGGCATCCTCGCGGACGACATGGGCTTGGGAAAGACGGTCCAGTCGCTCAGCCTCCTGCAGAAGATGGCGAACGAAGAGGGGCGCAAGCCGTCGCTCGTCGTCGCGCCCACCAGCGTGCTCGCCAACTGGGAGCGCGAGGCGGAGCGCTTCACGCCGGGCCTCAAGGCCATGGTGTGGCACGGGCAGGACCGCAAGGAGCGCGCCGAGGACTTGAAGGACATGGACCTGGTCCTCACGTCCTACGCGCTGGTGCGAAGGGACTTGGATCAGCTGTCCCAGGTGGGCTTCCGCTTCGTGATTCTGGACGAGGCGCAGAACATCAAGAACGCGGACAGCGCCACGGCGCAGGCGTGCAAGTCGCTTCCGAGCGACACGCGCCTGGCGCTCACCGGTACGCCGCTGGAGAACCGGCTGTCGGAGCTGTGGAGCATCTTCGACTTCCTCATGCCGGGCTTCCTCGGCAGCGCGGACAGCTTCAGCGACAGGTACGAGCAGCCCATCCAGGTGGCGAACGACGCCTCCGCGAGGGACAGGCTGCGCCGGCGCATCCAGCCCTTCATCCTGCGTCGCCTGAAGACGGAGGTGGCCAAGGACCTGCCGCCGAAGACGGAGAGCGTCGCCTGGTGCGAGATGGAGCCTGGTCAGGCCGCCCTCTACCGCGAGGTGATGGACGAGAGCCGCCGCAAGGTCAGCGAGAGCATCGAGAAGGTCGGCTTCAAGCGCAGCCGCGTGTCGATTCTCGCCGCGCTCATGCGGCTGCGGCAGGTGTGTTGTGATCCACGCCTGCTCAAGATGCCTCCGGGCACGCTGTTGCCGCCCAGCGCCAAGGTCGAGCGCTTCATGGAGCTGGTGGAGGACCTGGTGGCGGAAGGCCACCGGGCCCTGGTCTTCAGCCAGTTCACGGAGATGCTGGAGCTGCTCAAGCAGGAAGCGGACAAGAAGGGCCTGCGCTACCTCTACCTGGACGGTCGCACCAAGGACCGCATGGGCAAGGTGGACGAGTACAACCGCCCGGACGGACCGCCCCTGTTCTTCATCTCCTTGAAGGCGGGTGGCACCGGCCTCAACCTCACCGCGGCCGACTACGTCATCCACTTCGACCCGTGGTGGAACCCGGCCGTGGAGGACCAGGCCACGGACCGTACGCACCGCATCGGTCAGACGCGCGCCGTCATCAGCTACAAGCTGATTACTCGCGGCACGGTGGAGGAGAAGATCCTCTCCCTCCAGCGCCGCAAGAGAGACCTCGCCGCCGGAGTGCTCGGTGGAGAGGGTGACGAGATGGCGCGGACGCTCACCGAGCAGGACATCCAGGAGCTCTTCACCGAGAGTCAGTCCTGAGACGGAGGGGATGGTTGGGGTTCCGACGGAACCCCGCCCTCCCCCCGCCCGCCATCCGTGCGGCTGAACGGAACGCCTGTGCAGTGTCAGGGGGACCTGTTAGGGTGTTCAGTGCCAGGGCCGTCGTACGGACATTGGAGGGCGCGCGTGCTGCTGGGTCTGCGGATTTCGAACGTGGCGGTGATCGAGGAGGTGGAGGTGGCGTTCGGAGCCGGCCTCACCGTCCTCACGGGTGAGACGGGTGCGGGCAAGTCCATCCTCGTGGATTCATTGGGCTTGCTGCTGGGAGGCAGGGCGGACGCGGATGTCATCCGCGCCGGCTGCGAGGAGGCGTCCGTGGAGGGCGTCTTCGCTCGCACGTCGGTGCTGGGCGCGCGCCTGGAGGAGCTGGGCCTTCCGGACCTGGGCGAGGAGGTGCTGGTGCGCCGCGTGTTGGGGCGCACTGGAAGGGGCAAGGTCTACGTCAACGGCGCCCTCGTCACGGTGGGGGTGCTGGCCAAGCTGACGCGAGGGGCGGTGGACCTCGCGGGGCAGCACGAGCACGTCAGCCTCTTCGACTCGGGCCTGCATCGGGTGCTGCTCGACAGGTACGGGGAGGTGGAGGAGGCGCTCGCGACCTACTTCGGGGAGTACTCCGCGCTGCGGGAGGTGGACGCGCGCATGGAGGCCCTGGGTGGGGACGAGGCCAAGGTGCGGGAGCGCGCGGAGTTCCTGCGCTTCCAGCTCGACGAAATCACGCGCATCGACCCGGAGTCCGGCGAGGACGTGAAGCTGGACGCCGAGCGCAAGCGGCTGTCGAGCGCGGAGAAGCTCAGGCGCCTGGGGTCGGAGGCGGAGCTGCTCGTGGCCGGGGAGGAAGCCTCGGCGCTGGAGACGGTGGGCCGGGCCCTGGGCCTGGTGCACGACGCGGTGAAGTGCGACGCGACGCTTTCGCCGGTGGCCCAGTCGCTGAGCACGGCCCTGTCGGAGCTGGAGGAGGCGCAGCGGCGGCTCAACCGGTACGTGGAGGGGCTGGAGTCGGACCCCGGGCGGCTGGCGGACGTGGACGAGCGGCTGGATGGCCTCAAGCGGCTGTGCCGCAAGCACGGCGCCACGCTGGACGGCGTGCTGAAGAAGCGCGGCGAGCTGGAGACGGAGCTGGGCACGCTGGAGAACCGCCAGGAAGTGCTCGAGGAGCTGGCCACGGAGCGGCGCAAGGTGGAGGAGCGGGCGCGCAAGGCGGCCCGGGCGCTGTCCAAGGCCCGCACGACGAGCGCCGTGGCGTTCTCCGCGCAGGTGCGCGAGGGCCTGGGGCACCTGGCCATGGGCAAGGCGGCCTTCGAGGTGCGCGTGACGCCCGGGGAGACGCTGCGTCCGGATGGCGCGGACGAGGTGGAGTTCTTCTTCAGCGCGAACCCCGGCGAGCCGGCCCGGCCCCTGGCGAAGGTGGCCTCGGGCGGTGAGGCGAGCCGGCTGCTCTTGGCCCTGAAGCGGGCCCTGGCGGGCAGCGACGCGTGTGGCTGCTACGTCCTGGACGAGGCCGACGCGGGCGTGAGCGGCGCGATTGCGGACGTGGTGGGGCGGATGATCAAGGAGGTGAGCGGTCACCGTCAGGTGCTCTGCATCACCCATCTGCCCCAGGTGGCGGCCTACGCGGACGCCCACCTGCTCATCCGCAAGGCGGTGAAGGCGGAGCGAACCGTCTCCCAGGTGACTGTTCTGGCGGCGGGCTCGGACCGCACGCAGGAGCTGGCCCGGATGATGTCCGGCGTGGAGGTCACCCGGGAGGCGCTGGGCGCCGCGGAGGCCCTGGTGCGCTCGGCCCACCGTTCCCTGGGGGCGCCGAGGACTCGGAGGGAGTCCGGACCCGAGGGCGGACCCCGTGGCCGCCTCCGAAGATTGGCTTGACGCGCTGCAAGGTCATCCGTGTCCTTGCCCCATCGGTGGGTCTCACATAGCATCATTGGTGTGTCCAACACCGCAGGGCAGACCGCGGCCTCCCGCCTGAAAGTTGTTTCCGCTGGCCTGACGGATGTCGGGCGGAAGCGCAATCACAACGAGGACAGCTTCCTCATCGACGATGAGCTCCAGCTCTACGTCGTGGCGGATGGAATGGGCGGCCATGCCGGCGGCGGTACTGCGTCGCGCATCGCCGTCGAGACCATCGACAAGGAGCTCCGGCGGGCTCGGGAGGGCAAGGACAATCCGTTCCTGTCCGTACCGAACCTGCAGGACTCACCGATACCGGAGGCCCTGCGCACGGCCGTGGAGAAGGCGTGTCTCGCCATCTACACGGCGGCGCAGGAAGACCCACGGCTGTCGGGCATGGGCACCACGGTGATTTCGCTCGTGGTGCGCGAGGAGCACGCCTTCTTCGCCCACGTGGGCGACAGCCGCGCGTACCTCATCCGAGGCGACCTCATCCAGCAGATCTCCGAGGACCACTCGCTGGTCAACGAGCAGATCAAGGCCGGGATGATTACGCCGGAGGAGGCCAAGCACTCCCGGTACAAGAACATCATCACCCGCTCGGTGGGCTTCGAAGAGGAAGTCCAGGTGGACGTGATGGGGCTCGTCTCCGAGCCCGGCGACGTGTTCCTCCTGTGCTCGGACGGCCTCGCCAACATGCTCGAGGACCGCGAAATCCACGAAGTGGTGGCCCAGGCCCAGCGCTTCGAGGACGTGCCCAAGCGCCTCGTCGACTTCGCCAACGAGCGTGGCGGCGACGACAACATCACCGTCATCGTGGTGCGGGTCGCCCCCTGAGGTCCCCGGCCCCGTGGCCGACAAACACCGCGTCAGGTCACTGTTGACCTTGACACTCTTGGAAACTGAATGGTAGCTGCCCAAACGTTTCCAATCCGGGCAGACGTCGCCCGGAGACGAAGTCGGCGGGGTGTGGCGGTGGGGGGAGGTGTTGGGCGACAGGGAGCGACTTAGCTTCTGGCGCCGGATGTCCCACGCAAGCAGGGAGCTGTCCCGTGGCGAAAAAGTCCTTCACGTTGATGGTGATCCCGGACCATGACGCGCCGGTGAAGCGGTACACCATCCAACGCTCGTTCCTGATGCAGGTGGGGATGGGGTTGATGCTGGTGGTGGGACTGAGCGCGGGTGCGAGCATCCACTACTTCCAGGTGGCGGCGGACGCCTCCGAGAACCGCATCCTCCGCGAGGAGAACCTGACGCTGCGCTCGCAGCTCAAGTCGGTGCGGGAGCGAATCGAGCACATCGGCTCCACGTTGGACCGGGTGGAGCGCTTCGACCAGAAGCTCCGGGCGATGACGCTGCTGTCGGACCCGCAGCGCAACCTGGCGATGGGCCCCACGGAGCCGGAAGCGGGCACCCAGGTGCCGGCGACGGACACCCAGTTCACCCAGCTGACCACCACCGAGACGCCCAAGCTGCTGATGGGGCGCCTGGACAAGCTGAGCGCGGAGGCCACCCGTCAGGAGCAGAGCCTCCAGGAACTGCAGGCGTACTTCCAGGACCAGAAGTCGCTCTTGGCCTCCACGCCGTCCGTCTGGCCCGCGCGCGGTTGGGTGACGAGCGACTTCGGTCAGCGTGTGGACCCGTACACCGCCGACCGCGTCATGCACGCGGGTCTCGACATCGCCGCACCGCACGGGAAGGAAGTCTTCTCGCCGTCGGACGGCACGGTGGTGTTCGCGGGCCTTGAGGGTGGCTACGGCAACGTCATCGTCGTGGACCACGGCTACGGCATCAAGACGCGCTACGGCCACCTGGCGAAGATGCTGGTGAAGGCCGGTGACAGGGTGAAGCGCGGCTCGCTCATCGCCGCGGTGGGCAACACGGGCCGCTCCACTGGACCGCACCTGCACTATGAGGTCCGCGTCAACGGCATCCCGCAGAACCCGCGCAAGTTCATCCTCGAGGAGTAGTCCTCGGGGTGTGGTGCCTCCCGAGCCCGGCTCGGGAGCGTGGCTGTCCCAGGGACGTCGGGCCCTTGAGGCTCGCCCCCGGGGCCCTGCTTCCTTCCCTCAGCGTGACAGCGTGGCGGGCCCGGGGATGGACGCATCCAGCCGGATTCGTCGCTGCTGGAGCCCGTCGGCGCGACCGCTGCGCTGCATGACGTGGGCGCGCTCCAGCTCCGCCCAGAGCAGCGGCCCCAGCACCTGCCAGTGCGAGGGCGAGTCCACCGTCACCTCCAGCAGGCTCACCGTCCAGCTCGGCGCTTCCGTGTCGGGAGTGCCCTCGGGGAGGACGCGGCGCACGTCGCGCGAGAGGCGCTCGTGGGTGGGGCCGGCCAGGTCCGCGCTCACGGTGAGCTGGGAGGTGGGGACCAGCAGCGCGGCGAAGGCGTCCGGGTGGAGGCGAAGCACCTTGGCGCCGGGGTACTGCGCGGCGAGCGACTCCACGGTGGCGCGCAGAATCGCGTCGCCGGTGGCGAAGCCGAAGCGGGCGTTGAGGGAGATCATCTCCTTCACGTCCGCGATGACCGCGCCCACGCGCCACCCGTCATGGTGCGCGTGCGTGGACAGGTCGTACTCCTCCTTCAGGAGGTTGCCCTGGGTGAGCGCGGGCACCTGGAGCGCGCCCGTCTTCGGGTCCGGGTGGCCTCGGCGGGCCTGCTCGGCCTGGAGGAGCACCTCGACGGCGGCCTGCACGGGCGCCTGGGGGCTGCGGGTCAGCACCCAGGGGTGGAGGGCGATGAGGGCGGTGGCGGTGGCGTCGTCGAGCGGATAGGGCATCTGACTCGCATCTCTAGCGCGTCACGAGGACGCGCGCAGGGGCTTCCCGTCAGCGCAGCCGGTGGGCCGTCACCGTCACCTCATCCCGGTCATGGTAGAGCTGCCGGACGGTGAGGCCCTCCCAGCCGCCCTCCTCGACGAGCGTGTGGCGAACGCGCAGGAGGATGGGGTTCTTGTCCTTCATGGGCAGCTTGATGTTGGCGACGAGGTGGCTCGCCCAGCCCCGGCGCCCCCACTTGGCCAGCAGCTGGGCCACCTCCAACGGCCGCCAGGCCATGTCGCAGAAGAGCCAGTCGGCGCTCTCCTCGGGGGCGTAGGAGAAGGCGCTCTCCTGGATGTGCTTCACCCGGCTGTTCGAGGCGAGCTCGGGCATCAGCTTCGCCGGGTCCACCGCCACGACCTTCGCTCCCCGGGCCACCAGGCGCTGCGTCCACCCACCGGGCGCCGCGCCCAGGTCCACGCAGACATCGCCCCGTCCCGGCTCGAAGGCCAGCCCATCCAGCGCCTCCTCCAATTTCATGGCGGCCCGGGAGGGAGACTCCACCTCCCGGCGCATCCGCTGCCGTCCACCGGGGGCCAGGGACAGCGCCTCCCGCGCGGAGACGGCGCCCACGGCCGTCACGCCGTCGGGGGCCACGCACAGCGCCACCAGCCGGGCGCCGGACTCCCGGGCCCGCGCCGCGTCCTCCAGCAGCCGCTCCGCCGGCAGTCGCGCGCGCACCGCCGCCTCCAGCGCCTCCGCGGGGGCCGCCAGCGTGTTGCCCCGAGGGCTGTCGGGCGTGAAGGACTGGAGGACCCAGGGGCCCGCTCCTGGCAGGGCGAGGATGGCCCGGGCCGCCGCGTCGGCGTGGGCCTCCGGGGTGCCAGGAGGAAGGGCGGCGACCACCCGCCAGGCGGCGCGCGCGAAGGCGGGGACCAGCCCGGGCTGCGAGTCGCTCTCCACCAGGGCCTCGCCAAGCAGGCGAGGGGCCATGCCGGCCCAGGCCAGCTCCTCGAAGAGGTGGGATTCGAAGCCGGCCCGGCAGGTCCACAGCCACCGCCCGACCTGGGGAGGCTGCGTCTGTGCGGGCATGGGGGGAATGCGCGCCCTGGGAGGGGCGGGCGGAGGGGGCGGCGCGGTGCGTGCAGGGGCCGCCTTACCCTGGGTGGGGGCGGGCTTGCGGTGGGAGGGCGGCGCCGGGCGGTCAGGGCGACGAGGGGACTTCGAGGGGGCGCCCCGGGCAGGCCGGCGGCGGGGATTTCGCGGAGGGGACATTGCGTGGGCTCCTTTCCGCTTTACTCTGAACCGATGCGCGCTGGGCAACCGGCCGAGAGGAAGTTTCAAGAGGCGCGCGTGGTTTCCCACCAAGCCTCCCTTACATCTCCAGGGATTTCCCTTCACTCGCCGCCGTCCTTCGAGGATTCTCCGGCCGCGAGAGAGTCAACGAATGATCGAATGGACGCTGAAGAAGCTCATCGGGACCAAGAATGAGCGCGAGCTCAAGAAGGCCCGCGAGAAGGTCATCCGCATCAACGAGCTGGAGAGCCGGATGCGGGCCCTCAAGGACGAGGACTTTCCTGCCGAGACGGCTCGGCTGAAGCAGGAGATTCAGAACGGGAGGCCGCTCGACAGCATGCTCTTCGAGGCCTTCGCGCTCATCCGTGAAGGCGCGCGCCGCGAAATCGGCCAGCGTCACTATGACGTCCAGCTCATCGGCGGCATGTTCCTCCACGAGGGGTGCATCGCGGAGATGCGCACCGGTGAAGGCAAGACGCTGACGGCCACCCTGCCTTGCTACCTCAACGCCCTGTCCGGGCGCGGGGTGCACGTGGTGACGGTGAACGACTACCTCGCCCGCCGCGACGCGGAGTGGATGGGGCGCGTCTACAAGTTCATGGGCATGACGACGGGCTGCGTGCTCCACGAGCTGTCGGACAAGCAGCGCCAGGACGCGTACCGCTCGGACATCACCTACGGGCAGAACAACGAGTTCGGCTTCGACTACCTGCGCGACAACATGAAGTTCCGCCTGCAGGACTACGTCCAGCGCGAGCTGAACTACGCGATTGTGGACGAGGTGGACTCCATCCTCATCGACGAGGCCCGCACCCCGCTCATCATCTCCGGTCCCACCGAGGACAGCACGGACAAGTACTACCGGGTGGACCAAGTCATCCCCGGCCTCGTCCCGGACCAGGACTTCACCCTGGACGAGAAGCACCGCTCGGTGTCCCTGACGGACGACGGAATCGAAAAGCTGCAGAAGCGGCTGGGCGTGGGCAACCTCTACGACCCGGGCGAAATCGAGACGCTCCACCACGTCGAGCAGGGCCTGCGCGCGCACACGCTCTACAAGCGCGACAAGGACTACGTGGTGAAGGACGGCGAGGTCGTCATCGTCGACGAGTTCACCGGCCGCCAGATGCCGGGCCGCCGTTGGTCCGACGGCCTCCATCAGGCGATTGAGGCCAAGGAGGGCGTGAAGATCGAGAACGAGAACCAGACGCTGGCGACCATCTCGTTCCAGAACTACTTCCGCATGTACACCAAGCTGTCCGGCATGACGGGCACCGCGGACACGGAGGCGGAGGAGTTCGCGAAGATCTACAACCTGGACGTCCGCGTCATCCCGACCAACCGCACCAACGTCCGCAAGGACCAGCAGGACGTGGTCTACAAGACGGAGCGCGAGAAGTTCGAGGCGGTGGCGGCCCAGATTGAAGAGCTGCACAAGAACGGGCAGCCGGTGCTGGTGGGCACGGTGTCCATCGCCAAGAGCGAGGTGGTCGCCAACTTCCTGAAGAAGCGGGGCGTCCCCCACAACGTGCTCAACGCCAAGCAGCACCAGCGCGAGGCGGACATCGTCGCGCAGGCGGGCCGCAAGGGCGCCGTCACCATCTCCACCAACATGGCCGGCCGTGGAACGGACATCCTCCTGGGCGGCAACGCGGAGGTGCTCGCCAAGGCCTCCGTGGGCCCCCCGCCGGAGGCTCCCGAGCCCCTGCCGCCCCCGGCGGATGGCACCGCGCCGCAGGTGGACCCGATGGTGGCCTACCAGGAGGCGCTGGCCGACTGGGAGCAGCGGCTCGTCGCCGCGCAGGCCCGCCTGGAGACGGAGACGAAGCAGGAGCGCGAGGAGGTGATGAAGGCCGGCGGCCTGTTCATCATCGGCACCGAGCGCCACGAGTCGCGCCGCGTGGACAACCAGCTGCGTGGCCGCGCCGGTCGCCAGGGTGACCCTGGCGCCAGCCGGTTCTTCCTCTCGCTCGAGGATGACCTGATGCGCATCTTCGGCTCGGAGCGCATCCAGGGACTCATGGAGCGGCTGGGCATGGAGGAGGGTGAGGTCATCGAGCACATCTGGCTGTCCCGAGCGATTGAAGGGGCCCAGAAGCGCGTCGAGGGACACAACTTCGACATCCGCAAGAACCTGCTCGAGTACGACGACGTGATGAACCAGCAGCGGCGCACCATCTACAAGCTGCGTCGCCAGGTGCTGGCCGCGGGCGCGGGCGTGCCCCTGGTGGAGTTCACCGAGGACCCGAAGACGCGCGTGAAGAGCCGCTCCGAGCGGATGGTGAGCTGGGCGGACTTCAAGGAGATGGTCCTGGACGCGCTGGAGGACGTCATCGTCACCACCGTGGACACGTACGCGCCCACCAAGGGCTCGGACGGGTGGGACCTGGATGCCCTGTCGAAGAACGTGAAGGAGACGTTCGACCTGGAGATGGGCTTCGAGGGCGTCGGCAACCGCGACGAGCTCCAGGACCACATCTACAAGGCGGCGGAGAAGGTCTTCCGCACCCGCGACGAGGAGTTCGGCGAGAACTTCCTGCGCTTCCTCCAGTACAACTACCTGGCGACCATCGACCGGCTCTGGAAGGAGCACCTGCTGGGCATGGACCACCTGCGCCAGGGCATCGGCCTGCGTGGCTACGGCCAGAAGGACCCGAAGCAGGAGTACAAGCGCGAGGGCTACCAGGGCTTCATCCAGACCCTGTCCGCCATCAAGGCGCAGTTCGTCTCGCAGCTCATGCGCGTGCAGCCCCGCTCCGCCACCAACGCGGAGGAAGAGGCCGTCCGCATCCAGCGCCAGCTGGCCCAGCAGCAGCGCAAGGCCGTGGAAGGCCGTGGCACGGCGGAGGGCAAGCTGGACGAGGCCTCCGTGGCCGCGGCGGCCCGTCCGCCCGCCGCCCAGCAGGGTCCCCGCGTGGGCCGCAATGACCCGTGCCCCTGCGGCAGCGGTCGCAAGTACAAGAAGTGCCACGGCGCGGCGGAAGCCAGCGTCTAGTCGGCCCTTCTTGGGACGTCGGGAGCAGGGCGCCGGCGCGGCGCCGCCCGGGGTTGTCGGGCGGCGGGCCGCGCCGGTCCTCTTTCCAGCGCTCGGCCCCGCCCTCGGGGGGCCTGGAAAGGGCGCCAGGAGGGCGGCGGGGCGGGCATGAGCCTTCTTCCCGCCACGGCGGTGAAGCGAAGCTTGCGCCGCCGGGAAGGGTTCTGTTAAGGACCCCCCGCCTCGTAGTCTGGGGTCGAGGGTGTCAACCCCGAGTCGTACCCACTTCACACACGCCCGTGCCGGTCGCCGGTGCTCTCGTGAGTGGAGGACTTCCTGCGAAAGGAGGGTCCTCGCTCCCGGAAGTCACGGCCGGAGCAACACCCGGGTGTGGCGGAACAACCGGAGAAACACATGTCGATCGACACGCAGGAAACGCAGACGCAGCAGCAGGCCATGGCCGCCGCCGGCGGCATCACGATGCGGCAGCTCCTGGAGGCCGGCGTCCACTTCGGCCACCAGACGAAGCGCTGGAACCCGAAGATGAAGCCCTACATCTTCGGTGCCCGCAACGGCATCTACATCATCGACCTGCAGAAGACGGTCTCCATGGCCCGTTCGGCGTTCCGCTTCGTGGCGGACGTGACGGCCCGTGGCGGCACGGTGCTGTTCGTCGGCACCAAGAAGCAGGCGCAGGACGTCATCCGCGAGGAGGCCGCTCGCGCCGGTCAGTACTTCGTCACCAGCCGCTGGCTGGGTGGCACGCTGACCAACTTCAAGACCATCAAGCAGGGCATCGACCGGCTGAAGACGCTGGAGAAGATGGCCGAGGACGGGACGTTCGACCGTCTGCCCAAGAAGGAAGTCGCCTCCCTGGAGCGCGAGCGGGAGAAGCTGGAGAAGAACCTGGGCGGCGTGAAGGAGATGTCGAAGCTGCCCCGCTGCGTCTTCATCATCGACCCGAAGAAGGAGCACATCGCCATCCACGAGGCGACCCGCCTGGGCATCCCCGTGATTGGCCTGGTGGACACGAACTGCGATCCCGACGGCATCGACTTCGTGATTCCCGGCAACGACGACGCCATCCGCTCCATCAAGCTCTTCACCTCGAAGATCGCCGAGGCCTGCATCGAGGGCGCCGCCCGTTACCGCGCGTCTGGCGCGGCGGAGCGCGACGAGCAGGAGGAGCGCGAGGGCCGTGATGACCGTCGCGACCGTGACGACCGCCGTGGCCCGCGCCGCGACAACCGGGATCGCCGCGGTGGCGACCGCGGTGGTGACCGTGGCGGCGGCGAGCGCCGGGGTCCCCTCGTGGAGATGAAGGGCGCTCCCGTCGTCGCCGAGCAGCCCGCGGCCGAGGCTGTCGCCTCCGAGGGTGGCGAGGCGGCGAAGGAGTAGTCGCCTCCCGCTGCACCTCAGGTTTCGTGGCGGCCGGGTGGCGCATCAGAATGCCTGCGACCCGGCCGTCTCTTTTTTCTGCTGTAGCGGTATCCCCTTGAACCCCGATGCTCCGCCCGGCGCCTGGCGCCCTCGTGACGGTGGAGACAGGAGCCGAACATGGCCGAAATCACGGCCCAGATGGTGAAGGACCTGCGCGAGCGGACCAGCGCGCCCATGATGGACTGCAAGAAGGCGCTCACGGAGACGGGCGGCGACTTCGCGAAGGCCGAGGAGTGGCTGCGCAAGAAGGGCATCTCCAAGGCGGCGGGCAAGGAAGGTCGCGTCGCGGCCGAGGGCCTCGTCGGCACGTACGTCCACGGCGGCCGCATCGGCGTGCTGGTGGAGGTCAACTGCGAGACGGACTTCGTCGCCCGCAACCCTGACTTCCAGGACCTGGTGAAGGAAGTGGCGATGCAGATCGCCGCGGCCGCCCCCAAGTTCGTCCGCCGCGAGGAAGTCCCGACGGACAACATGGACAAGGAGCGCGAGATTCAGCGCGACCTGCTCAAGCAGCAGGGCAAGCCCGAGGCGATGCTGGACAAGATCCTCGTCGGGAAGATGGAGAAGTACTACGAGCAGGTCTGCCTCGTGGACCAGCTCTGGGTGAAGGACGACAAGAAGAAGGTCGGTGACATGATCACCGAGCGCGCCGCGAAGATTGGCGAGAAGGTCTCCGTGCGCCGCTTCGTCCGGTTCGAGGTGGGTGAGGGCATCGAGAAGAAGAAGGACGACCTCGCCGCCGAAGTCGCCAAGACGCTGGGCCAGGGCTGAGCCGTCTTCCGGCCCTCCCCGGGCCGTGAAGGGTTTGCCGTCGGGCCCTGAGGGCCGCGCGCTCCGTACCCCTGAGAAGGGGACGGGGGACGCGGCCCTCGCCTTTTGCGGGCCCTTCCGGCCCCTCCAGGCGATTGGCATCTGACGGTGTGAGCCGCGGTGTCCGACTCGGGCGTTGATATGGCGGCAGGCGGGGGATAGAAGCGGACGCGCATGTCCTCCGACACGACCCAACCGCTCCGCTTCAAGCGCATCCTCCTCAAGCTCTCGGGCGAGGCCCTGATGGGAGAAGGGAAGTACGGCATCCACCCACCCACCCTCAGTGGCATTGCCGACGAGGTCATCAAGCTGGCCGCGGCCGGCGTGGAGGTGGCGCTCGTCATTGGCGGAGGCAACATCTTCCGCGGCGTGGCGGGCGCGACGGAGGGGATGGACCGGGCCAGCGCCGACTACATGGGCATGCTGGCCACGTGCATCAACTCCATGGCGATGCAGGACGCGCTGGAGAAGAAGGGCATGCACACGCGCGTGCTGTCCGCCATCAAGATGGAGCAGATCGCCGAGCCCTACATCCGCCGGCGCGCGGTGCGCCACCTGGAGAAGGGGCGGGTGGTGATTTTCGCCGCGGGCACGGGCAATCCGTACTTCACGACGGACACGGCCGCGTCGCTGCGCGCCATGGAAATCAACGCCCAGGTCATCCTCAAGGCGACGAAGGTGGACGGCATCTACAACGCGGATCCGAAGAAGGATCCGACGGCGCGCCGCTACCGCTCGCTGACGTACATGGACGTGTTGAAGCAGAACCTCAACGTGATGGACTCCACGGCCATCTCGCTGTGCATGGACAACAAGCTGCCCATCATCGTCTTCGACCTGACCGTGCCGGGAAACATCCAGCGCGCGGTGCTGGGGGGCGGAGAGATTGGTACCGTCGTGGGCGGCAACGAGACGGTCTGGGCCTGACCCCTCGCATTCATCCCGACTCGTGTTCAAGGAGAGCTCGCATATGAGCGGAGACGTCGTCGTCGAATTGAAGGGCCGTATCGACAAGTCCCTCGAGGACCTCAAGCGGGAGCTGACCAAGGTGCGCACCGGGCGCGCCAGCACCGCCATCCTCGACAACATCCGGGTGGACTACTACGGCACGCCCACCCCGCTGTCCGGCGTGGCCAGCGTCAGCGCCCCGGAGCCCCGGCTCATCATCATCAAGCCTTGGGAGAAGACCGTCCTGAAGGAAATCGAGAAGGCCCTTCGCGAGGCCAACCTCGGCATCAACCCGATGAACGACGGGGAGATGATTCGCCTGCCCTTCCCGCCGCTCACCGAGGAGCGCCGCAAGGACATCGCCAAGCAGGTGAAGACCAAGGGTGAGGACCACAAGGTCGCCATCCGCAACATCCGCCGTGACGCCAACGAGGCGCTCAAGGTGCAGCTGAAGGACAAGAAGATCACCGAGGACGACCACAAGCGCATCTCCGAGAAGGTCCAGAAGGAGACCGACGGCGGCGTGGCCCAGGTGGATGAAATCATCAAGAAGAAGGAGAAGGAGGTCATGGAGGTCTGATGGCCTTCGTGCTCCTCGCTGAGCCCGCCGCTCCGGTGGCGGGTGTCTTGCGCCGGTTCCTCGAGGGAGCCGGCCATGAAGTGAGCTGGGTGGCCAGCGCGGACGAGGCTCAACGCGCCTCGCGAGTGCGGCCGCCCGCGGTGGTCCTGGCCTCGGGGCTGGGGCCGCTGGATGGAGAGGCGCTGTGCCGGAGCCTGCGTGCCCAGGGGCTCCAGGTGCCCATGCTGCTGGTGTACCCGCCGGACGAGGAGCAGGCCGACGAGCGCGCCACCCAGGCCGGCGCGGATGGCAGCCTGGTGGGGCCCCTCAAGCGCGTCACCGTCCTGACGTGCGTCTCGCTCCTGCTGCAGCGCGAGGAGGCCCGGCGCGCCGCCGTGGCTCCTTCCGCGCCGTCTCCCGCTCCGACACCGGTGGTGGAGCCCGAGGCCCGACGCGCCAGCCGTCCGGAGCCGGCCGCGGCAACCGGCGGCACGTCGGCGGACTTCGAGTTCCTCAAGCGGCTGATGCTGATGGAGGTGAAGCGCAGCCGGCGCTACCGCTACCCCATTGCCCTGCTGATGGTGGAGGTGGACCGCTTCACTGAGCGGGCCGCGGCGCTGTCACCCACGGCGAGGCGTGGAGCGCTGGCGGAGACGCTGGGCCTGCTGGTGGAGGGCGTGCGCGACATCGACGTGGCCGTGCCCTTCGCGGACAGCCGCTTCGTCGTCTTCCTGCCGCACACGCCTCGCTCGGGTGCGAGGGTGGTGGCGGAGCGCCTGCGGGAGAAGCTGAAGGCCGTGCAGGGCCTGCCTCCTGGCACCGCGTCCGTGGGCGTGGCCGTGTCCGAGCCTCCCGCCGGCAACAAGAGCGCGCCACCGGGCGCCCCGGGACAGCAGGTCAGCTTCGGCGGGCTGTTGAAGGACGCGGGAGACGCGCTGCGACGCGCGCAGGCGGCCGGAGGTGACTGGGTGGAGGTGGCCAGCGACGCCGCCAGCCGGACTCAGGACGGGTAGATGAAGTCCACGTCGCTGATGTCGTGCACGACGTCGGCGACGAAGCGGAACAGCTCCAGGCCGCGTCCCTTGTCGTCCTGCCAGGTGCCGCTGGCTTCGTCGTAGTTGAAGTGGATGCCCTGGCCTCGTCCCGCCACCCAGATCTGCTTCACGGCGCGCTGGGTGTTGACGATGCACTTCTCCCGGGAGCGGGAGGTGAGGGTGAGCATGTCACCCGTGCTCTCCGCCTCCAGGATGTCCGGGTCGATGGCATCCGCGGCCGCAATCATCCGCTTGAAGACGGCGGCCACGAGCTGGTTGTAGCGGGCTTCGTCCATCATGGCCGTACGGGCCTCACTGGATGACGTCAAGCACCTGCTGGCCAGGGGCCGCGTAGAACAGGAACTTGAAGTGCGGCGGCGTCTCGCTCTCGATGCGCTCCAGCGCGATGACGGTGCCCGGGTTGACGGGCTTGGGGAACGACTGCATCCCCAGGAGATGCGCGGCGAGGGCGCCCATGGACGGCTGGTGGCCGACCAGGACCAGGTTCTGGTCCGCGTGCTCCGCCAGCACCGGCTCCACAGCGCCCACCGGCATGTCCGGGAGCAAGCTGCGGTGCGCCTTCAGCAGGCCCTCGTGCTTCGTCGCGAACGACAGAATCTGCGACGTTTGCATCGTGCGAGCCACAGGGCTGGTCAGGATGAGGCCGATAGGGCCCATGCGCTCGGACAACGATGCGAAGTGTGCGGCGGTGCTTGCCCGAGCCTTCGCTGTGAGCGCGCGCGCCTCGTCACCGAGACCCTCGGGGATCTCAGCGTCCGCGTCGCCGTGCCTAACCAGGAAAATCCTCAAAGTCCCTCCACCGGTACGACAGGACCGCGGTTCGTACACGACCGCAGCCGGGTTGGTCAAAGGTAATGCGGCGATTGTTCAGTGGCCGCAACAACCTCCGCATGGCAGACAGGAGTTGGCCGCCCTCCGCCGCATGCGTCCGCGCAGCATACAGCGGGGACTGACGTGCCGTGTCTCTCAGGAGGAGTCTGGATGCGCAAGGCGCTGTGGGTCCTGGCCGGGCTGTTGGCCTTCTCGGGCTGTAAGAAGGATGGGGCCACGGGTAGCGATGCACCCGGGGTGGTGGATGGCGGTGGCGTCGCCGGCCTGGAGGCCGAGGAGGCGAGCGGCGCGGGCCCGTATGTGGTGACGCCCGAGAAGCTGACGGCCTACGTGGACTACCAGCGGCGGATGCTGGAGGTGTACGGCTCCCAGGTGAAGGGGCTCCAGGGGTTGGGCGCGCTGGTGGATGCGGGCACGCCGGAGGCCATGGCGGAGGTGCGCGCGGGCCTCAAGGTGGTGGAGGCGAAGGCCAAGGCGGAGTCGGAGGCGCGCGCGCAGGCGGGGCTGAGCGTGAGCGACGTCAACGGGCTGGCCGAAGTGGTGACGGCCGTCGTCAGCCAGCGGCAGCTCGGGCGCACGCTCCAGTACGAGGAGGAGCTTCGGAAGCTGGAGGAACTCCAGGAGAAGCTGCCGCCCGAGCAGCGCCAGGAGCTGGCGGCGCAGGTGGCCTCCATGCGTCAGCAGGTGGAGTCGTTCCAGAAGCTGACGGACGTGCGACGTGAGTACGGCGACGCCAACGTGGACGTGGTCCTCACGCGCGAGGACGAGCTGATGAAGAACTACCAGGAGATGCTGCGAGTCTTCACCGGCACGCGCCGGTGAAGACCCGGGAAGGCACCGGCCTCAGACGCGCTTGAGGTGCGGGGCCTTCTTGAGCAGCTGCGCCAGGTACAGGTCGGCGACCTTCTCCATCACCGTGTTGCCGCGCAGGCGCTGGTTCAGGTTGACGAAGTCCACCTGGTCCAGCCGCTGGTCCTGGTTGTAGCAGGAGAACACCCACGTCTCCTTGCCGGTGCGCGGGTCCACGTGCCGCTGGAGGCACTGGGCGCAGATCTCCTTCATCATGCACTGCATCGGCGAGTTGATGGAGCCGATGGCCTCGTGCTCGGGCTTCAGGTACGGCTGGAGCACCTTGTGCCGGGCCTCGGCCACCGCGCGCATCATCCGGTCCGAGCCGATGGCGATGATGCGGTCGACCTCCGACAGCGGGATGAGGCCGGGCGTGGCGAGCTTGCCCTCGGCGTAGGCCACCATGGCCTGCACCACGTTGCCCCGGAAGGCGGCGTCCTGGGGACGGCGCGGCTCAATCAAGTCGCCGCTGTCCACGGACCACACAATCTGGTCCGTGCCGGCCTCGATTTCGTCGTGCTTGAAGGAGTCCGACTTGAGGCGGTACGCGGCGAAGTAGACGACGCGGCAGCCGGCCGCCTTGAGCGAGCGGGCGATGGAGAAGAGCACCGCGTTGCCCAGGCCACCGCCCACGAGCACCACCGTCTCGTTGTGGCCAATCTCCGTGGGAGCGCCGGTGGGGCCCATCAGCACCACGGACTCTCCTGGAGTGAGCGCGGCGCAGAGGCGCGACGAGGAGCCCATCTCCAGGACGATGGTGCCCATCAGTCCCTTCTCCTTGTCCACCCACGCGCCAGTGAGGGCCAGGCCCTCCATGGTGAGGCGCATGCCGTCGACGACGGGCGCGTTCCGCTCGAAGTTCTGGAGCCGGTAGAACTGGCCGGGCTGGAAGTGGCTGGCCGCGAAGGGCGCCTTCACCACGACTTCGACAATCGTCGGCGTCAGGCGGGTGACGGACACCACGGTGGCGTTGAACGCCGCGTCCAGCTTCGCGAAGTGCGCGGCGCGCAGCTCCTCGCGCCGGGCCTGGGCGACCTCGTCGTCGAAGTCGAGCGCCGCCACCTCCTTCGCGTACAGGCGCGCGACTTCGGAGTAGCCATCCTTCGCGCTGGCCATGGCCTTCACCACGTTGCCCGCGTACGTCGGGTGATTGTCTCCGTAGAAGGAGATGAAGTGCCCGTCCTTCGCGTACGAGGTGAAGAAGCCCACCTTGGAGTCCAGGTCCTCGCTGGCCTCCACGGGCTCCAGCGTGAAGCCCTGCTCACCGTCCACCAGGGAGTAGCCCTGGAAGTAGTCGCCGCCCTCGTCGAGCTTGAAGGTGCCCGGGTACTCGCGCTCGTACGTGACGTTGGGCGAGGTTCCAGCGGCCACGCACACCGTGCGCGCTGGCAGTTCGAAGAACTGGCCGCTGCCCTTGAGCTTGCCGTCCACCGTCACCATGCGCTCGAAGCGCAGCGCTCGCACCGCGCCCGTCTCGTCCTGCAGCGCCTCCACCGGACTCATGCGCTCGATGAAGCGGATGCCCTCCTCCAGCGCCTTGGACACCTCTTCGTGGTTGAGGCGGTAGGCGGGGGACTCGGTGAGGCCGCGGCGGTAGGCCAGGCTGACGCCGCCCCACGCGCGCACCAGCTTGATGAAGTCCGGGGTGCGGCCCTCCGCCTTCGCCTGCTCGCGCTCGGCGCGCACCGCGCGGCCGTGCTCCAGGAAGGTCTGGTAGGTGGCGCGCTCCTCGGCGTCCAGCCTCGCGAGGATGGCCTCGTCACCCAGCTCCGCGGAGAGCTTCTCGTGACGGGCGAGCGCCTTCTCCACCTGCACCGGGTAGTACGCCATCAGCTCCGTGGCGGTGTCGACGCCGGTGAGGCCGCCGCCGATGACGATGGCGGGCAGCTGCACCTGGAGGTTCGCCAGCGAGTCCTTCTTGAAGGCCCCCGAGAGCTGGAGCGCCATGAGGAAGTCGCTCGCCTTGCGGATGCCCCGGATGAGGTTGTTCTTCATCCCGATGATGGTGGGACGTCCGGCGCCCGCGGCGATGGCGATGTGGTCGAAGCCCAGCTCCCACGCGTCCTCGATGGTGAGCGTGCCACCGAAGCGCACGCCGCCGTGGATGCGGAAGCCCTCGCGGCGCGCCAGCGTCAGGTGGATGAGCGTGAGGAAGTTCTTGTCCCAGCGCACGGTGATTCCGTACTCGGACACGCCGCCGAAGCCCTCCAGCACGCGATCATCCAGCTCGCGCGTGAGCGAACGCCAGTCGCGGATGGGCTTGAGGGCGTGGCCGTTGCGGCCGGCCAGCTCGTCGGAGAACGGCTCGATCTTGAGGCCGTCCATGCCGGTGACGCCGAAGCCCTCGTTGAGCAGGTAGTGCGACAGCGTGTAGCCGGCGGGACCCAGGCCCACCACCAGCACGTTGCGACCCACGTAGGGCAGGGCGTACGGACGGCGGATGTTGAGCGGGTTCCAGCGCGTGAGCAGCCCGTAGATTTCGAAGCCCCAGGGCAAATCCAGCACGTCCGTCAGCGCGGCCGTCTCCGCGAGCGGGATGTTCACCGGCTCCTGCTTCTGGAAGATGCACGCCTTCATGCAGTCATTGCAGATGCGGTGGCCGGTGCCGGGGCACATCGGGTTGTCGAGGGTGATGACGGCCAGCGCCGCGAGCGAGTTGCCCTCGCGCTTGAGCAGGTGCGCCTCGGAGATGCGCTCGTCGAGCGGGCAGCCCGTGAGGGGGATGCCCAGCGGGTTCTTCTTGTAGCTGTGGCCCTCGGCGACCTTGTCCTTCGCGGGGAAGCCCTTGGAGCAGGAGTCCTTCTGGCGCTCGTGGCAGAGCACGCAGTAGTCCACCTCGTTCATCACGTCGCGCGCGGTGCCTCGGCGGTCGGTGAGCTTGAAGCCGTCGCGGTGGCGGAGGTGGTGATGCAGGCCCTCGGTGGCCTCGGGCAGCTCGGCGTCCGGACGCTGGAGCTGCACCAGCTGGTCGAACACCAGCGGCTTGGGGATGCGGTGGGTGGGCCAGGTGTGGAACTGGTCCTTGGTCTCCGGGTGCAGCGCGCGCGCGTAGGTCCAGCGGTCCGCCAGGGACAGCAGCGCGCGGACGGCCTGGAGCTCCGCGGCGTCATCGCCCTGGGCGACGAGGCTGGAGCCGAAGGCCTCGCGACCTTCTGGCGTGGCCGTCAGCGAGGCGCGCAGCGCGGACCAACGGGCGCGCAGGGCCTCCGCCTTCGCCTGCTCCTCGGCGGGCAGGTTGCCGGAGAACATGCGCTCCAGCTCCATGAGGCTGAGGACGGACTCGGCGAGGCCGCGCTCGAAGTCGCCCATGGAGAGCGCCTCCGGGAAGCCGAGCTGGAGCAGCAGCCGCATGCGGCCATCCAGCGACGGGAACTCGGCGAGCGACGGACGGTCCGGGGCGCCCTTCTTGAAAACGCGGCGGGTGATGAACTCGCGCTTGAAGTCGAAGAGGGGCAGCTCCCCCTTCAGCTGGCCCATCTGCCGCTCCAGCTCCTGGTCGACGCGGAAGAGCTGGGAGACGAAGCCCGACACGTGCCGGGCCACGCGCACCAGCAGGTCCGACTCGGCGGGGCCGGTGAGGCTGGTGCCGCCGGACTTGCGGTACGCCTCGAAGGACTTGAAGAGCTCGGGCTCGTCCTCTGCGAGCCGCGCGTCGAAGCTCTGGGCCAGCCGGCGCAGTCCGCGCGGACGGTAGAGGTCTTCGAAGGTGAAGCCCGGCAGACCCAGTTGAAGGGAGGGGCCAGGGTCGGAGGGCAGGTCGGTCAGGGCGCGCATATCACTGAAGGTGTAGGAGGAACCCGGAGCAACGGCTCGCGTGCGGGGCCTATTTCGCGGTGAGCCGCCCGGAAAGCAAGCGGCCTCGCGACGCCGCGTGAAACCAGGCGATGGGAGGGAGTGACTCTGCTGGAGTTGTAACGCGCGAGCCCGACGTCAGCCTCCCCGTCCGCCTTGTCCTTGGGGGCAGGAGCTTGCTCTGGGGGTACGACGGCACACCGCGCCATGTATTGAGGTGCCCGCACAGGGGGGCGGCTGTGTGCCGACCGCCTCGGATTTCCGCTGGGAGCGTGCTCCGGGGCGCCTCTGACGCCTTGCTGGCCGCTCTCCGTGCAGGGGAGGGGGGCTTGTCGCCGCGTCGGATGAGACCCGCCACAGGGCGCGCCGGACCACGGCGATGCCGCTGTCACCGGGTATCGATTCCCGGTAGGGAGGCGGGCAGGGTCGCGCTCTGCTCGGGGGCGGGCAGGGAGACGCCCTCCAGGCGGCGGCGGAGCTTGAACAGCCCCCAGAACATGCGGGCCGCATCCAGGCCGGGGACGACCTTGGAGCCGCCGAAGTCCTCCCAATCGATGGGAACCTCGAGGCAGCGGGCGCCCTGTCGCTTGAGCAGGGCGAGCAGCTCCACGTCGAGCAGCCAGCGCTCCTCGCGCAGTACCTCCAGCAGCGGGCGCAGCACGGAGGCTCGAACGAGCTTCACGCCGCATTGCGTGTCGTAGAAGTGCAGGCCGAAGTGGAAGTCGGTCAGGGTGGCGAAGATGCGGCCCTGCAGGTGGCGGTGGAGATTGCGCACCACGCGGCGGCCCGCCATGAGGATGCGCGAGCCGGCCAGGACCTCGACGCCCTGCGCTTCGGGGGAGTCAGTCATCCGAACCAGTCGGAACAGCTCCTCCGCGTTGATGGCGCCATCCGCGTCCAGGAACGCGAGCCAGGTGGCGCTGGGAGAAGCATTGCGCCAGCCCAGGCGGATGGCGGAGCCCTTGCCGCCATTGCGAGGCGCCGCGACGTACGTGAAGCGATGGGGCGATTTCGCGGCGGAGAGACGGGCCTGGGCTTCATCGACGCTGGCGCGCTGAAGGGTGGAGTGCTCGGGCGCGCTGCCATCATCCGCGACGATGAACTCCACCTGGGGCGTCGGCTGAAGCAGGGCGACGCGGGCGAGCGACTCCACGAAGCGAGGTAGACGCTGCCCCTCGTTGTAGGCGGGGATGACGACGCTGATGGAGGGAGCTTCCACGCGCCGGGTTTGAGCACGGAGGGGGAGGGGCGTCAATGCGAGGGCGCCACAGGCTCCGCTCCTCTGGGCGGGAGGGAGATGGGGTGCGTGCTCCTGATGCGCTCGCCGGGTGACAGGGCCTGGCGGCACGAGGAACGAGGGTGCATGCGTTCCGAGGCCGGGAGGCGGGTGCCTGACCGAAGGCCGGTGAGAGGCCTGGAGCCTTGCTGGAAGTCAGGGCCTTGGAGAGAGGGGCGAGGACACCTTTTCTCGGGTGAGGAGCGCGCTCTGCTCCTCCTTCAGCGTGGCCTGGAGTGATGCAAACCGATGGCGGATGTTGCTCGGAGGCGTGTGGATGATTTCGCCGCCTCGGAGTGGCACGACGGCCGGGGCAAGGCCGTCTGTTCCACGGGAGTCGCTCTACCGCCGTTTCGGACGGCGCTGCTTGGAAGCGGGCGGGCGGGGTCGCTTCCCGGAAGGAGGCGAGGGTTCCTTCTTCCCCGTGGCCGCAACGGAAGCGGTGGGAGGCTGTGCCTGCCGGGTCTCCGTGTCGGTCTTCTGGGTCCGGGGCTTGGGGAGGACCGCCGCCGCCTCGGTCGAGGTCGATGGAGAGGGCTCGCTCTGCGTCGCTCCTCGCGCACCGTGGGCACGAGCGGGGGACGCCGTCTTCGTTCGTGAGTGCTCCGACGCGGCACGAGCAGGCCCAGCCGAACGTTCGGACCGCTGCGATGACGTCGCGGGCTGTACCGCCTTTGCGCGCGAGTGCTTCGACTGAGTACGAGCAGGCTGTTCCGCCTTCGCTCGTGATTGCTCTGACTGAGCACGAGCAGGCTGTGCCGCCTTCGCTCGCGAATGCTTCGAGTGGGGGCGAGCCGGACCGGCCGAATTCTCAGACCGCTGAGACCGCGGCGTTGCCTGTGCCGCATTCGCTAACGACTGCTCCGACGGGCCACGAGCCGGACCGGCTGAATTCTCAGACCGCTGTGGCGGCGCCGCGGGCTGTTCCGCCTTCGCTCGTGATTGCTCCGACGGACCATGAGCCGGACCGGCCGAATGCTCAGACCGCTGAGACGGAGCCGCGGGCCGTGCCGTGTGCGTCGGCTCCTTCTTCGCCTCTGAATCAGACGCGCGTGCGGGGCGGGCCGCCGACGCAGCTTCCGAGACTCGCGGCTGAACCGTGCTCGACGCCTCCGCCGTCACGGGCGTGGACTGTCGGGCGCGCAGTTGCTCGACCTCGCGGCGCAGACGGACGACCTCGGCGGAGAGCTGGGCGTATGAATCGCGCACGTGTCCGTTGAAGACGCGCTGACGCCCCAGGGTCTCGTTGATGAACACCTGGCACGACTTGCGGAAGGCCCACTTGGCCACCACCACGAGCTGCCCCGCGCCTCCACGGTGTGTCTGCAGCGGCAGCGCGCGCGTGGCGTCGGCGTTCTCCTCCAGCGCGTGCAGGTTGAACGTCAGCGGCTCTACCCGAGGCTCGACGCCCTCGGCGGGCACCTCCACCGCTTCGGAAGTGGGCAGCCCCCGCGTTCGCAGGCGCTCCTCGATGCGGGCCAGCAGCTCCCGCGCCGGAATGTCGCGTCCCAGCAGCTTCATCGATGCTTCTCCTCGAGGATGCGTTGCAGCTCATCCCGGTAGGCGGCCACCACCTGCGGCCACCCTTGTTTCTTCACATACGCCAGGCCCCTGGCGCCCAACGCCTTCCGCGCCTCGCCCACTTCGCGCAGCCCCTGGATGAACGAGTCCAGGTCCGTATACGCGCGTCCCGCGCCACTGCGCGCCACCTGTCCCACCAGCACGTCCGAGCGTCCGTTCACCAGCACCGGCGTGCCCTGTGCGAAGGCCTCCAGCGTGAGCAGCGACAGGCTCTCGTAGCGAGAGGGCACCACCACTGCCAGCGCACCCGCCAGCGCGTCGTGCTTGTCCTGCTCGGGGATGCGTCCCAGGTAGCGCACGCCGTCGCCTTCCAGCGGCATGTGCGCGTCACCCGCGAGCACCAGGTCCGGCGCATCCGCATACCGCTGCTTCAAGGCCTGATGGAACTGGAGCAGCTCCGGCACGCCCTTGCCCGGCTCCTGCCGCCCTATGTAGAGCAGGTAGTCGCGGTGCACGCCGTGCTTCTGGCGGAAGCGAGCCCCATCCGCGGCCGGGCGCTCCACGCCCACGCCCACCACGCGCGTCCTCGCATGGCCCGGGAAGTACTTCTCGATGATGGTCAGCTCCTCCGGCGTCAGGCAGAGCAGCGCGCGGGGAAGCTCGAAGACGTCGCGGTACGCATCGAAGCGGATGGGCGCCTCGTCGTGCGTCGTCGGCACGAGCAGCGAGCGGTCCGCCACCAGCGGCATGCCCCACACCGTGGGCGCATAGAGGTACGTGAAGAACAGGTAGCCGTCATACGTGTTCCGCGTGTCGGCCAGATGGCGCAGCAGCCCCGGTGCCAGCGGGCCCTGCTCGGCCACCCACTGCTCCTCGCGCAGCCGCTCGTTGCTCTTGTCGAAGAGCTTTCGCGACAGCCCGTTGAAGCCCCGGATGTTGCGGACCCGCGTCACCGGGAAGCGCAGCACGTCCACGCCGCGCACCTGGTCTGGTCCTTCCGGGAAGGCATTCTCCCAGGACAGGTGGTTCTTCGCGCACGTGGTCAGCACCGTGAGGTCCCAGTGCGGCGTGAGGCGCTCGGCCACCTGCGCGGCCAGCATCTCCGCACCTCCCGTCACCTCGCCATATCGCTGCACCACCACCGCGACACGAGGCCGCTTCGGCGGCGCGCGACGGGGACGCGGCGCGGGCAGGAACGGCTTCAGGGCTTGTGACAGCGCCCCCTGCACGGACTTGGAGGAGAAGTGCTCCAGTCGTCGCCGTTGGCCGGCGATGATGGGCTCGCGAAGCGACAGGTCCTCGCTCAGGTCCACCGCCAGCTCCGCGAGGAACGCGAAGCGCTTCTGGTCGAACGCGATGCCCGCGCCGCCCAGTGTCTCCGGCACCGCCGCGGCGCCATACGCCAGCACGGGCACGTCCGCCGCCATGGCCTCGATGAGCGGAACCCCGAAGCCCTCGTGCTCGCTCATCGACACGAACACAGAGGCGGAGCGGTACGCGGCCACCAGCTCCGCGTGGCTCAACCGGCCCAGGAAGTTCACACCGCTCAAGCCCTTCGTCTCGCGCTTGAGCGAACGGAAGTAGCGACTGCCCGGCTCGTACCCGCCCACCATCAACAGGCGCGCCTGGGGACGCAGCCGCAGCACCTCGCGGTGCAGGGCGATGAGGTCCTCGAAGCGCTTGTGCGGCATCACCCGGCTGACGCCGAGCAGCACGGGGCCCGGGCCCGACAACTCGCGCAGCAGCTTCGCGTCCGCGCGGTCGGGGCCGAAGCGCTCCGGCTCGATGAGCAGCGGCACCGTGTGGACGTTGCGGTAGCCCGCGACGCGCAGCTCGGCGGCGTTGTAGTCCGACACGCCGATGGCCACGTCCACGAAGGGCGCCATCGCGGCGAGCTGCGCGCGCCCGGCCACCAGCGCGTTCTCCAACGACAGGCCCGAGTAGAAGCGCGCGGGGCTGATGTTGTGGAACACGAGGCCACGGCGACACGGCAGGTGCATCAGCCGGCTGCTCAGCGGCGAAGCGATGCCGTGGTGATAGAGCACCAGGTCGCCTGGCTCCGGCTTCAGCGTCGACGCGGGACTGGCCAATCCCTCCAGGCCCGCGCCCACCTCATCGGCGTACAGGCCGCCCCACACACCCAGCCGGCGCAGGAGGAGCTGCAGGTGCAACGCGGCCTGCCCGGTGGCGTCTCCGGGCACGAAGCTCGCTATCAACTGGTGAATCGCCATGCGCGCCCTGCCTATCACAGGGGCGTGGTATGAGGCGCTCCGTGTCCACCGGCCCCATCGCTTTCGACGCGACGCTCTGGGATGAGCCCACCACCGGAATCGGCCTCTACACCCGCTGTCTCGCGGGCGCGCTGGAGGCCAGGGGTGTGCGGTTGGAGAAGCTGGGCGCGCGCGGCTCGGGCGACCATCCGAGAGGCGACAGTGGCCGCACCGCCTGGACGCTCGCCCGGCTTCCCCGGGTGTTGGAGCGCTCGAAGCCCGCGCTGTACCACGCGCTCGGCAACTTCAACCTGCCCCTGATGCGCGTCCCTGGCACCGCGTACGTGCTCACGGTGCTGGACCTGATTCCGCTCATCATGCCGGACACCGTGTCGGCGAAGTTCCGCTGGCAGTTCCGGCTGTGGTTGTCGCGCAGCCTGATGCTGGCCGACCGGGTGGTGTGCATCAGCGAGCGCACGCGGAACGACTTGCTGGAGCGCTTCCCGGAAGTGGAGTCGCGCGCCGTGGTGGTGCCCATCGGCGTGGACCATGTCCATGCGCCCGTGCTCGACGCGACGAGCGTGGACTTCCTGCGCGCGCTCGCATTGCCCAAGGACTTTGTCCTCTACGCGGGCTCGCTCGACGTGCGGAAGAACGTGGACCTGGTGCTGGACGCGATGGAGCGCCTGAAGGCCCAGGGGCGGCCGGCGTCGCTGGTGCTCGCGGGGCAGAGCTGGTTCGGCTCGGGCCGCGTGGAGTCGCGCATCTCCCGGCTGCGCGCGGAGGGGCTCGACATCCGCCCGCTGGGCTACCAGGCGGAGCCGGTGTTCTACGAGCTGATGCGGCGCGCGTCCCTGTTCGTCTTCCCCTCGCGCTACGAGGGCTTCGGCCTGCCTCCGCTGGAGGCGATGCGCCTGGGGACGCCGGCCATCGTCTCGACGGCGGGCTCGCTCCCGGAGGTCTGCGGCAGCGCGGCCCTGGCGGTGAGTCCGGACGACGCGGAGGGGCTCGCGGAGGCCATCCATCGACTGCTGCGCTCACCAGGGGAACGCAGTGCCCTGGCCGAGAAGGGCAAGGCCCGGGCCGCGGAGTTCACCTGGGAACGGACGGCGGAAGGAACGCTGGCGGTGTACGAGGCCGCGCTCCGACGCTGAGCGCGGGAGCGAAGTCGGTGGTCCCTCGCGGTCGAATCGGAAGTGGAGGATGACGATGCGAAAGCTCATGTGGAGTGGCCTCGTGCTGAGCGGTCTCCTGGTCGGGTGCGCGAACGCTCCCGGGAAGCAGAACCCCGGAGAGCCTCAGGTGGAGCAGGACGTGGCGGCCTCTCCCGGCGCGGAGGCTCCGTCGCCCGGTGAAGCGGTGAAGCCCGCCGAGGCGCTGCCGCTTCAAGTCAAAGCCAATCCCCAGCCCCAGGACCCCATCAACATCGAGGGGGCGAAGGTCGCCGGCAACATCCTGACGCTCAACGTCTCGCATGGCGGCGGCTGCGCCGAGCACACGTACACGCTGGCCTGGGACGGCACGCTCCAGAAGAACGCCAGCGCGGCGCCGGTGGCCAATCTGGTGATGATTCACAACGCCAACGGAGACCGCTGCAAGGCCATGAAGTTCGCCGAGCTGCAATACGACCTGAGCCCCATCTCGCAGACGTGGGCCGCGCAGGCGGGCAAGGGCTCCGGCACGGTGGAGCTGGCCCTGCCCGGACTGTCCGCGCCCGTGAGCTACTCGTTCTGAACCTCGTGGTGGACCTGGACGCGACATGAAGCTCTCGGAGGCCCTGGCCGTACTGGAGCAGCGCTTCAGCGGCCTGGAGGAAGGCGCCGCTCGGCTCGTCGAGGCGGAGGAGGACCGCTTCGCCTTGCGGCCGAGCGCCGTGTGGCTCGAGTACCGCTGGTACGTGCGCGCGGGCGGCATGGCGGAGGTGTTCCTCAAGTCGGAGCGCGTCCGTCCGGAGGCCCGCTTCCAGGCGGAGGCCACGGTGCTGCGGGTGCACCTGCTCGGTGCTTCCCCAGAGCTGTCGGAGCGCGCGGAGAAGTTGCTCGTGGGAGGCCGTCCCGCCCCGGAGCGGCTCATGGGCCTGTTCGGTGACGATGGCGTGCGCCGCGAGGTCGTCGCCTTCGGGCGCACGAGCGTCACCGTGGAGCACTGGGACACGCCCGGCCCGCGCCCCTTGCTGGCCGAGGCGCGCTTCCAGGCCCTCGCGGAGCGACTGGCGGACCCGGCCTCGACGCCGGAGGAGCGCCACGAGGCGGTGCAGCGCCTCGCGGATGAACGCAGCCCTCGCGTGGTGGAGGTGCTGTTGGAGCTGCTCTCGCGTCAGTCCTCGTTGATGGCGCTGCGCGTGCTGTCCGAGTGGGGCGAGGAACGCTCCAGAGCGGCGCTGCTGCGCGCCCTGGACGCGGTGCGCCCCGACAACCCCGCGGACCTGTGGACGCTCACTTCCCTGGTGCGACGTCTGGATGCGTGGACGCACGTGAAGCGCTGACGGAGGCCACGGTGAGGCCCTCCGCGAGGAGGTCCTCACGCAGGCGCGTCAGCACCTTGCCCAATAGATTGAGCCCCCTCCACTTGGAGGGGTCCTGGATGAGGGGGTTGTCCATGCTCAACCCCACGCCCCAGATGCGGTCCATGGGACTGGCTTCCACCAGCTCCGTGCCAGCGGTGGCCAGCAACGCCTCCAGCAGCGACGCGTTCTGCGTGAACTTCGCGCGATTGCCCTCGTAGACGATGCGCTCTCGCTCCCGCTCCCAGGTGGCGCCATCGAAGCCGCGCACCTTGCGGCCCAGCGCCTTCTGCGCCTTGGGCGCAGACGTCTTCAGGATGCTGGCGAGCACCTCCGCGTCACCGAAGACGCGCGCCTTGCCCGCCATCATGTACTGCTCCGTGCAGCCGTAAGGGACTCCGTCCACGACGAAGGCGGAGCGGTGCCACTGCGAGAAGGGCGACTCTTCCTTCCAGAAAAAGGTGAACCTGCCCTGCCGCTGAGTTCCAGCCATCGCGAGCCTCCAGGTTGGTGTGGATTGTACACCAACGCCTGACGCGCGCGGTCCTGACAAGCACCGTCCAGTCGGGCAACCGCTGGACGGGAGGCGCCCCGGGTGAGGCACCTCCCGTGCGGTGCGGGCCTCAGCCCTGGGCGCGGAGGGCGCCCGGGACCTTGGGGCCCAGCACGTCGCGCAGCGCGTCCGTCACCGTCAGCTTCGGCGCCCAGCCCAGCGCGCGCAGCTTGTCGGGAGCGCCGATGAGGCTAGGGATGTCGGAGGGCCGCAGGCGCGCGGGGTCCAACTCGATGCGCGCATTCACTCCCGCGAGCGTCAGCATCTCCTCCAGCAGGCTGCGGATGGTGCGTCCCTCGCCGCTGCAGATGTTGTACGCCTGCCCGGGCTCGCCCTTCACCAGCAGCAGCCGGTACGCCTCCACCACGTCACGCACGTGGGAGAAGTCGCGCACCGCGTCCAGGTTGCCCGTGCGCAGCACCGGGTCCACCGTGCCCAGGCCAATCGCTCGAATCTGCGAGGCGAAGGAGGGCACGACGAACGTCGGGTCCTGGCCTGCGCCCAGGTGGTTGAAGGGCCGCGCCATCATGACTTCCAGCCCGTAGCTGCGGTGGAACTGCACACCGGCCAGCTCCGCCGCGGACTTGGAGGCCGCGTAGGGGCTCAGCGGCACCGCCGGGGTGTCCTCGGTGGCGCGCGTACCCTCGGGCACCGGGCCGTACACCTCTCCCGAGCCCACGAGGACGACGCGCGTCTTCGGCGCGTTCTCCCGCAGCGCCGTCAACAGATGCACCACCCCCATGGTGTTCACCGCGAACACGCGCGAGGGGTTGTGGTGGCTCTTGGCCACCGAGCTGAAGCCCGCGAGGTGGATGACGCCGTCCGGCTTCGCCTCGGCCACGGCGGCCTTCACCGCGGCCTCGTTGGCCACGTCGAAGTGGAGGGCGCTGCTGCTGACGCCCTCTCCGCGTGGCCCATGCGCTTCAACCACCTCGTCACCGGCGGCGCGCAGAAGCGCGCACAGATGCCTGCCGACGAACCCATCCGCTCCCGTGACGAGAACCCGCATCTACCGCTGCCCCGCCTTCACACGCTCTAGGTCGGCGTCCACCATCATCTCCACCAGCTGCTTGAAGCGCACCTTCGGCTCCCAGCCCAGCTTCGCCTTCGCCTTCGCCGGGTCACCGATGAGCAGGTCCACCTCGGCCGGGCGCACGAAGGCCGGGTCGGTGAAGACGAACTTCTGGTAGTCCAGCCCCACGCGGCCGAACGCAATCTCCACCAGCTCGCGCACCGTGTGCGTCTCGTTGGTGGCCACCACGTAGTCCTCGGCCTGGTCCTGCTGGAGCATCAGCCACATGGCCTCCACGTAGTCGCCCGCGAAGCCCCAGTCGCGCTTGGCGTCCAGGTTGCCCATGGGCAGCTTCTCCTGGAGGCCCAGCTTGATGCGCGCCACGTTGTAGGTGACTTTGCGCGTGACGAACTCGAGGCCACGGCGCGGCGACTCGTGGTTGAAGAGGATGCCGCTCACCGCGAACAGGCCGAAGGACTCACGGTAGTTCACGGTGATGTGGTGGCCGTACGCCTTGGCCACGCCGTACGGGCTGCGCGGATAGAAGGGCGTGTCCTCCGTCTGGGGGACCTCCAGCACCTTGCCGAACATCTCGCTGGACGACGCCTGGTAGAAGCGCACCTGGGGCCGCGTGTGGCGGATGGCCTCCAGCATCTTCGTCACGCCCAGCGCGGTGAACTCACCGGTGAGCACCGGCTGGTTCCAGCTGGTGGGGACGAAGGACTGGGCCGCGAGGTTGTAGACCTCGTCCGGCTTGACGAGGTTGAGCAGCGCCGCGAGCGAGAACTGGTCCAGCAAGTCTCCCTGGTGGAGCTGAATCTTGCCGTGCAGGTGCTGGATGCGCTCGAACTTCTCTTCCGACGAGCGGCGCACCATGCCGTGCACCTCGTAGCCCTTCGACAGAAGAAGCTCCGCCAGATAGCTGCCGTCCTGCCCCGTGATGCCAGTAATGAGTGCGCGCTTGGTCGCCATGGTCTTTTTCGCTGTTGGCTGGAAGACGCACTTTGTACCTGACGCGCTTGCCCGGAGCCAACCGTTCCCGATGGCTTCGTACTTGAAAGGCACACCCCTCGTGCGAAGTTACGCAGGACCCACCTTGCCTGGAGCGACCTGGTCATGCGTCACCCTCTCTTCTTCGCCCTGGCGGCTGTCGTCGCGGGCTCCGTTGCCTCGGCCCAACCCACCCAGCCCTTGCAGGTGCCCGCGCTGCGGGAGACGACGCCCGGGCCTCCGGCGACCGGTGGCCTCATCCAGGACGTAGCCATCTGGGTAGGGACGCCCGACGGTGGGGGAGCGGACGCGGGCCTCGGGCTGCTGCTCACGGCCTATGACAATCAAAACTCCGGCCTCTCCACGTTCGGGTTGGATGGTCAACAACTGGAGCAGGAGCAGGACGGCCCCACGGTGAGCGTCGCGGTGCGCGATGGCTTCCGGCTGGGGCAGGCGACGCGCTCCCTGGCGGTGACGGCCAATACCGTCGTCGGTTTGTCGGCCTACGTCGTGGATGGTTTCCAGACGACGAATCGGGTGCAGCGGATTGGCGCGGGAGCGTTCGTGGCCAACAGCACGGTCTTCAACACCGTGGCGCTCTATCGCAGCCCCAGTACCGGCCGCTTCTTCGTGTTCGCGGGGACCGCTGACGGCTCCCTCCAGCAGTTCGAGCTGTCCGGCGAGGATGGCGGGCTGTCCTCCACCCTGGTGCGTCCGGCCATCGACGTGGGAGGCCCCATCACCGGCCTGGCCGCCGACGAGGAGCTGGGCTTCGTGTACGTCGTGCAGTCCGGTGTGGCCATCTGGCGCTACAACGCCGAGCCCAACGGCGGCACCACCCGCGTGTCGGTGGCCTCGCTGACGGGCACGGACCGCAACCTGTCCGGCACCGTCAACCGCCTGGCGCTGTACCGCGGGGCGAACGCGCAGGGTTACCTGCTGGCGGCGGACACGGGCTCGGGCACGTTCGCCGTGTTGGACCGTCGCACGTATGCCTTCCTGGGTTCGTTCCGCGTGGTGGCGGGAGACGCGGGCGTGGACGCGGTGGAGTCGCCGCGCGCGCTGGCGGTGTCGGCGCTGCCCGTGGGTCCCGAGTTCCCCGATGGCCTCTTCGTCGCGCAGGACTCCGACAATGGTGGCACGGACAACCTGAAGCTCTCGCGCTGGGACGCGGTGGCCGCGGCCTTCACTCCGCCGCTGCGCGTCGACACCCGACCTGTGACGGATGACGGTGGCACGGACGCGGGAACCGATGGTGGCTCCGATGGAGGAGGGGGGGGCGGTGGTGGCGGTGGACGGCCCGAGCCGGGTGGTGGTGGTCTCCCCACGGACTCCGGCACCTCGGGCTGTGGATGTGCCTCTGCCTCCGTGCCCGGTAGTGTGCTCCTCGGCCTGCTGGCCCTGGGGTTGTCGGTGCGCCGACGCCGCGAGCGCTGAAGCGCGGTTGCCATGGAGCGCGGGGCGCGATGAAGTGCGAGCGCTCATGCGTTCCCCGCGCCCCTTCCTCCTCGCGCTCCTGACTTGTGCCGCCGCCTGCGCCGGTACCCAGCCTTCCGCGCCTGTCGCCACGCCCCCCGCCTCACCGGTGCGAATCACGCTGGTGGGGCTCAACGACTTCCACGGGCAGGTGGAGCCGCACCGCACGCGGCTCGCGGATGGACGCGTGGTGGAGGAGGGCGGCGCCGCCATGCTCGCCGCGTATGTCGCGCGGCTTCGCGAGGACAACCCCGGAGGCGTGTTGCTGCTGGATGGCGGCGACCTCTTCCAGGGCACGCTGGCGTCCAACCTCACCGAGGGCGCCATCGTCGTCGACGTGTACAACCACCTGGGCTTCACGGCGGCGGCCATCGGCAACCACGAGTTCGACTACGGACCCGTGGGGCCCGCGCCCATGGCCTCGGGCTCCGGCGAGGACCCGCTCGGTGCCCTCAAGGCGCGCGTGAAGCAGGCGCGCTTCCCGTTCCTGTCCGCCAACCTCCGCGACGCGGCGACAGGCAAGTCCCCCGCGTGGCTGGGCAACGACGGCACGCACATCGTCGTGGTGAAGGGCCTGCGCGTCGGGGTGCTGGGCCTCACCACCGAGTCCACCCCGAGCGTCACCAATCCGGCCAACGTCGGCTCGCTGCGCTTCGCGCCCCTGGCGTCCTCGGCGCTGGAGGCCTCACGCTCCCTGCGTGAGCGCGGCGCGGACGTAGTGGTGGCGGTGGCGCATGCGGGCGCCCAGTGCTCGGACCTGCGCAATCCCCGGGACACGTCGAGCTGCGGTAAGGGCGACGCGGAGATTCTCGACATGCTGGCCGCGCTGCCCCAGGGCACGCTGGACGCGGTGGTGGCGGGGCACACGCACCAGACGATGGGCCACTTCTTCGACGGGGTGCCCATCATCGAGACGACGGGCCAGGCCCGCTCGCTGGGCGTGGTGGAGCTCTTCGTCGACCCGGTGCGCCGCCGCGTGGTCCCGTCGCTCACGCGCATCCAGGCCGCCATTGCGCTGTGCACCCAGGTGGACGCCGTCCACGGCGACTGTGACGGACGCCGCCTGCGCGAGCGCGCCGAGGTGACGCTGACTCCGTCGGTCTTCCTGGGCACTCCGATGCAGCCGGACGCGGAGGTGACGCGGCTGCTCGCGCCCACGCTGACGAAGGTCGACGAGGACCAGGGCCGCGCCTCGGGCGTGTCCTGCGCGTCGCCCCTGGCTCGCGGCTTCACGGAGGAGGGCGCGCTGGGCAATGTCATCGCGGACGCGTTGCGCGAGGCGGCCGGCGCGGACGCGGCGGTGATGAACCCCGGGGGCATCCGGGCCGACCTGCCAGGTGGGACGCTGTCCTTCGGCCACGTCTACCAGGCGCTCCCTTTCGACAACACGGTGGCCGTGCTCACGCTCACCGGCGCGGAGCTGCGGCACCTGCTGGAGCTGGCCCATGGCGTGGAGCGCGGCGCCGTGTTCGCCGTGTCCGGCCTGGAATTGACGCTGGCCCGCTGCCCCGGCCCCGGCCGGCTCCAGGGCGTCACGCTGGAGGGGGGCAAGCCGCTCTTGCCGGAGCAGCGCTACCGCGTCGCGGTGCCGGACTTCCTCGCCCGGGGCGGTGACGGCGTGGACGGCGTGACGCGGCCCCTGCCTCCGGAGCGCGCCGAGCTGTCCCCCTTCCGGGGAATGGACCTGCGCGAGGCGCTGATCGCCTACGGCCGCTCCCACGGGGGCGTCCTGCCCACTCCCACCCTGGGACGCGTGCGCTACAGCGGTGTCGCACAGGTGTGTCCCACAGCGTCTCGCTGAGGGAGCCTGGGCTGAAAATTCGACCGCGAGCTGATCCTCCGGCGGTGAGGGGGGCGGCCAACCCTTGGAAAGATCAGCGGAAACGCTCCAGGGCCGATTTTTCGGCCTGGGATCAGTTTTCAACGGGAGGAAGAGTCCATACTCTAGGGCTCGCGAGTGCCCGTGCCGAGGTGGCCCCATCATCAGGGACTGCGTGCGAGGGCCCTCGAGAGCGAGGGACTGACATGCTCTACAAAGTGACCCCGATGATGCCGCCGCCGCCGGAGAAGGCGAAGCCGCGTGAGCCGGGGCAGGCCCAGCCACGCAAGCGGCGCAAGTCCGCCGTCTACGACGCGGATGGCCACGAGGTGCTCATCTCGTTGATGTGCATCAAATGTCGCACCCTGAAGCCGCTGGCCCAGTTCGGTCTGCGAAAGATGGCGGACGGCGCCATCCGCAACCAGCCCTGGTGTCGGACGTGCCGCTCGGGCGCGGGCACCAAGAAGCCCAAGGCTGGCAAGGGTGAGGCTCCCGCCGCGCCCGCCGAGGCCACGCCGGTGCTCCAGGTCGTCGAGCGCGCCGCTCCGAAGGCCGCCGAAGTCGCCGCGCCCGCCGCGCCCCCCCGGGGCTGAGCGCTTCTCGCGAGCCGAAGTCACTCCTCCGGGTCGACCCGCTACGGGCCGACCCGAAGGGACGTTTTCGAGCCGGACGTCACGACAGTCGCAAGCCCGCCGGCAGCGTGTCGCCGAGCGCACGGGCTTCGTCCGCCGCTTCCAGCGCCACGACTTCGCGCACCATGCGCACCCACGTCTCCGACGCCTGGGCCGCGACGAGCGCCTGCGCGGCGCGCTCCCGCAGCGCCGGGTCCAAATCCCGCGTGCGGTCGCCCGTGAGCCGCGCGAGCTGCGCGGCGGCGAAGGGCGCGCCGTCAATCTTCCGCAGGTCCATCTCCAAGAGCAGCGTGAGCCACGCCTCCGCGGTCTCCACGTCCACGACTTTGTGGCCGCTGCCGTAGAGCGGCACGCGCGCGCCCAGCCGTCCCAGGGCCCAGGCCCAGGGGCCGCCGGACTTCGCCTCCGCCTTCAGCCGCTCGGCGATCCACCGGCCCACCTCCGCCTTCTCGGAGGGCGGCAGGTGCTCCAGTGAGGCCGCGGTGCGCACCATCTCCTCCAAGCCTTCCGGTTGGATTCCCTTGAGCTTCCCAGGAGGCGGCGTGCCGGGAGGCACCTTCCTCGCGAGGTGCGGCTGCAGGTAGGCGTAGAGCTTCTGCTGCTGGGCCTCGGTGAGTCCGCCGGCGATGCGGCGCCACATCACCCAGAACTCCGTCCACACCGCCTTGTCGGAGTGATGCTGCACCAGCGCGTCGAAGAGGCTGAAGGTCTGCTCCGCGCGCCAGCCGTCCAGCGGGTAGCCGAAGCCCGGGCGCAGGGTGAAGCCCGCGAGGCTGTAGAAGACGCGCTCGTGGTCCTCGCTGCGGCGGCGCTTGCTGGCGCCCGCGTACAGCGTGCTCCACATCTCTCGCAGCACCGGCACGCGCCACGTGTCGCGAGGCCCCAGCGCCTTCTCCAGCGTCCGGGAGAGCTGCTTCACGTCCTTGGGGCCCAGGGGCAGCGGCTTGTTGCCGTAGACGCGCTCGATGTTGTCCTTCGCCTCGGCGAAGCGCGCGGGCATGGACTCGGTGACGGTCAGCTCGTGGGAGCCGCCCGTGCCGCGCAGCTCGAACTCCAGGCGCCACCGCTCGTCCGCGACGTCGGAGACGCAGTACAGCTCCAGCGTGCCAATCTCCGTCAGCGCCGCCTGGAGGTGCACCGGGACTTCCGCCACCTTCCCCGACGCGCCCTTGAGCAGCGTGTGGATGGGCGGCAGGGGCTTCAAGTCCTCGGCCAGGGGCACCAAATCTCCGGGCTTGTCGATGCGGTCGCTCGTCGTCGAGTAGAGCTGGAACTGCACGGGCCGGCCGAGCGTGAGGGTGAAGGGGCGCTCACCCAGGTCGACCTTCTGGCCCTCCTCGAAGCCTCGGGGGATGAGGCAGAGGGCGGGCTGCTCCGCGCTGTCCGCCGCGCGCTGCAGGCCCACGTAGTACGCGCGCGCCGCGCCACCGCCGATGCGCAGGCCGTGCCCGCGCCGCACCAGCCCGTAGTACGCCGCGCCCCGCGCCACGGCCAGCTCCAGCGACACGTGGCGCAGGAGGGAGATTTTCGGCGCGTCCGGCCACCACGCGGACACGGCCTCCACCAGCCGCTCCGAAATCCAGGGCGAGTTGAACACGCCGCCGTTGAGGAGGATGGCGTCGGGGCGGGGGAGGGCACCCTCCGAAGAAGGGGCCTCGCCCAGGGCCGCGAAGCCCGCCGCCGCGTGCTGCGCGAGGAAGGCGGCCAGGTGACGCGTCACCGCCGCGTCCTGCACGTACGGCAGGCCCAGCTCCTGGAGCGCCATGCGCGCGGCGCGACGGGGCCGCTCGGTGGGCGGGGTGCGCGGGAAGAAGCCGTCCAGCACCAGCGCGTGGGCCTCCTCCCGCGTCAGCTCGGAAGACAGGGTGCCGCCCAAGAGGCGGCTGCCCTCGCCCGCGAGCGACACGCCGTACTTCTCCGGAGGCTCCTTGCCCAGCAGCGCTTCCTTCGCGGTGCGCGCGGCCTGAATCGCCTGCGTCCACTGCGTCGCGGACAGGCGGCGTCCGTCCGCCAGGAGCTTCTCCTCGACACGCCGGGCCAGCGCGGCGTCCATGTTGTCGCCACCCAGCATCAGGTGGTCGCCCACCGCCAGGCGCCGCAGCATGGGCCCCTCCGGCGACACGCCCGCGTGCACCAGCGTGAAGTCGGTGGTGCCTCCGCCCACGTCGACGACGAGCACCAGCCGGACGTGGGAGAGCGTCTGCTCCAGGTCCGCGCGGTGGCGCGCGGTGTAGTCGTAGAAGGCGGCCTGGGGCTCCTCGAGCAGGGTGAATTTCTCGAGCCCCGCCTTGCGCGCGGCGCTCACCGTGAGGGCGCGCGCCGCCTCGTCGAAGGAGGCGGGGACGGTGATGACCACCTCCTGCTTCGCCAGGGGCGCCTCCGGATGCGTGTAGTCCCACGCGCGCGCCAGGTGCGTCAGCAGCAGGGCGCTGGCGTCGACGGGGGACAGCTTCTGGACGTCTGCCGGAGCGCCCCAGGGGAGGATGGGCGCGGAGCGGTCCACGCCCGGGTGACACAGCCAGCTCTTGGCGCTGGCCACCAGTCGCCCCGGCACGCGGGCGCCCTGCCAGCGGGCCAGCTCACCCACCACCCACGGCCCGCCGTCGTCACCCCAGGGAAGCCGGAGGGACTCGGTGCTCAGCTCGTGTCCCGGCACGTACACGGTGGAGGGAAGCAGCGCGCGCGGCGCCACCTCCCCCTGACGCACGAGCTGGGGAACGGGGAAGTCCTCCACGGGCGCGCTCGCGCCCCGGGCGGGGTCCACGGACGCCACCGCGCAGTGGGTGGTGCCCAGGTCGATGCCGACGATTCGCATACACCTCCGTTTGCCGGCCGGCGTTCTACTCCTTCATGCGGACGTTGAGCTCCAGCTTCCAACGTCCGGAGCCACCTTTCTCCAGGCACCGCAGCTCCAGCGTCCCCACCTCCGTCACCGCGGCCTGCAGGTTGACGGGCGTCAGGTCGCCAAAGGCCGCGGCCTGTCCGGGCATGGTGGTCTCGATGGGGGCCAGCTCCTCCATCTCCCCCTTGGCCAGCTCGTCCGCCACGTCATCCACCATGACGCCGACCTTGTCGTCGCGCCGCACGGAGGAGGAGAAGAAGCGGAAGCTGGTGGGCTCGCCGGTGACGAGGCCGAACTCCTGCGGCGGCACATCCGCCTGCGTGCCTTCCTCCATGCCGAAGGGCGCCACGCACAGCGCCTTCACTGGAGGCTCGAAGCCGGGCACCGCGGGCATCGCCGACTCCACGCCCACGTAGTACGCGCGGGCCGTGCCGCCGCGGATGCGCAGGCCGTTGCCCTGGCGCACCCAGCCGTAATACGCCGCGCCGCGCGCCACCGCGAGGTCCAGGTCCGCGCCCTCCAGCTCCTTCGCCGGCTGGCCCCCGTCCGCCTTCAGCCACAGGTTGAGCACCTCCATGACGCGCGCCTTGAGCGGGCCCGCCTTGAAGACGCCCCCGTTGAAGAGCACCGCCGTCGGGTGGAGGAAGGACTTGCCCT
This sequence comes from Myxococcus qinghaiensis, assembly GCF_024198215.1. Taxonomy (GTDB): domain Bacteria; phylum Myxococcota; class Myxococcia; order Myxococcales; family Myxococcaceae; genus Myxococcus; species Myxococcus qinghaiensis. The sequence continues at coordinate 105,656 of NZ_JAKCFA010000003.1, read as the reverse complement.
CCACGTCCACCGGCGCGTCGTGGCTCGCCGCCAGCGCCTGGGCCTGCCGCGTGAGGAAGGCCGCCAGGTGTCGGGAGACGCCCGCGTCCTGCGCGTAGGGCAGCGCCATCTGCGCCAGGCCCATGCGCCGCGCGGTGCGGGGCAGCTCCGCCAGGGGCGTCACGGGGAAGAAGCCGTCGGTGAGGACGCGGTCCAGCTCCTCGCGCGTCAGCTCCGTGCGCAGCGTGCCACCGATGAGGGACGAGCCCCGGCCGGGGATGGAGATGGGGACCTGGTCCAGCGAGGTGTCGCCGTACAGCGTCTCCTTCGCCTGCCGGCAGCCGTAGGTGAGGGCGTTGAACTGCCACGGGTCCAGCTTCTTGCCGTCGGCGGCCAAGCGCTGGTTGAGCGTGTGCGCCAGCGCCAGGTCCATGTTGTCGCCGCCCAGCAGGATGTGGTCGCCCACCGCCACGCGCAGCAGCTCCACCTCGCCGCCGCTGTCGCGCACGGTGATGACGGAGAAGTCGGACGTGCCGCCGCCCACGTCGACGACGAGGATGACCTCGCCCGGCTTCACCTGCTGCCGGAAGTTCTCCCCCATCGCCTCCAGCCACGCGTACAGCGCGGCCTGCGGCTCCTCGAGCAGGGTGAGGTGTTCGATTCCCGCCGCCTTCGCGGCCTCGAGTGTCAGCTCGCGCGCCGCCGCATCGAAGGACGCGGGGACGGTGACGATGACGTCCTGGGTGGCCAGCGCGTTGCCCGACTCGTCGTCCCCCTGGGCGAACGTCGAGTCCCACGCCTCCTTGAGGTGGCGCAGGAAGCGCGCGGACGCGTCCAGCGGGGACACGCGCTGCACGTCCGCCGGGGCCTGCCAAGGCAGGAGCGCCGAGCGCCGGTCCACGCCGGGGTGGGACAGCCAGCTCTTGGGCGACGACACCAGCCGGGTGGGGACCTTGGCCCCGTGGGAGCGGGCGAACTCACCGATGATGGAGGTGGCGTCCTTGTTCCACGGCAGCGCGAGGCTGCCCTGGGGAAACTCCTGGGCGGAGGGCAGATAGAGGAAGGAGGGCAACAGCGGGCGCGCTTCCAGCGTGCCGGGCGCCGTCAGCTGGGGAATCGGCAACATCGACTGCGCGCGTCCCCGGGCCTTGCTGTCCTCGAGGTTGAAGTACGACACCGCGGAGTGCGTGGTGCCAAGGTCGATGCCGATGGAATAGCGGGCCATATCGGGCTTGAACTCCTTGAAGGCTCCCTTTTGTCCGGTCTGCGTGTCCGCCGAGCGACGCTCAGGCGAGCTCGACTTCCGCTGGAGCGAGCACTCGCGGGTCCATGGCGGGGCTCACGACCGGAAACTTCACTTCCGACGTCACCCACCCGTGGTGGCGCAGCGTGCCGGTGTGGGGAGGCTGTCCCGTCACGTTGCCAATGAGGCGGATGCGCTGGGCATCGAAGGACACGGGCACCGTGACTTGCTCCCCCTCCGACTGGGGGAGCACCGGCTTGAGGGTGAAGTACTGGCCCACCACCTTGCGGCACCCCTCATGGACGGTGCGGCAGGCGGCGCCCACCTCGGCGTCCGAGAAGGCGGCCACGTTCTCCTGGAGGAAGTCCACCAGCCGACCTTCCCTTTGGAGCATGGCCAGCAGGGCCAGGGCGCTGGCGTGCTCCCGCTCGGGCGGCAGGGCAGGGGGCGGCGGGGGGGCCTTCTCCACCGTGGGAGTGGGCGCCGGGGTGCCAGAGGGGAGGAGGTTCAGCTGCCCGGCGTCGTAGGCCCGGCTGGCGGGCAGCACGGCTCGAGCGAAGTCACCGGACACGAGGCAGCGCCAGAAGCAGAGCCAGGCGAGCCAGAAGCGCGCGAAGAACGACAGCGAGGCAGACGGGTCAGTCATCGACTCCGGATAACAAAGCCCGCCTGCTTTGCAATTCGGCAGTTGCCCGAAATGCCCCCAAATGCAAAGGGCCTCACGGTTTCCCGTGAGGCCCTTCGTTTTCAACATGGTGGAGGTGGACGGGATCGAACCGACGACCTTCGCATTGCGAACGCGACGCTCTCCCAACTGAGCTACACCCCCATTACGGGCCCTGCGCGCTGCGCCCCGGCGTTTGGGCCGCCGAGGTGAACGGGCTAGTACCGGACCCCTTTCTTGCTGTCAAGCGCAAGCCTTCGCAACTCATCCGTGCGATTGACGTGCCGCGCAGCGGATGCCATAAAAACCCTTCTTCTCAGGCGTACCCTTCCCGCCCGGTGTCCCTCCCCCCGGTAATGTCTACCTCCCCTTCAAAGACGTTGAGCCCGGCCGAGCTCGCGAAGCTCGAACACGCGTTCGCTTCAGATCCTTCGTCCGCCGCCTATAAGCCCTTGGCTGAAGCGTACCTGAGCATGGGTCGCTTCATGGAGGCGATGGTCGTCTGCAAGAAGGGCGTGAAGGCGCATCCCAACGCCGCGGACCCGCGCATCCTTCTGGCCCGTGTCTATGCCGACCAGGGCAAGGACAAGAAGGCCCTGGAAGAGGCGCTCGGCGCGCTCCAGGTCCAGCCCGAGGACAAGGCCGCGCTTCGGCTGGCGGGTGCCCTCCAGCTCAAGACGGGCGAAGCCGAGCCCGGCAAGGCGAACCTCCTCAAGGCGTACAGCGTGGATCCGGGAGACCCGGACACCGTCACGCTGCTCCAGCAGCACAAGATTGACCCGCCGCGGCCCGCCGCGCCCGCGCCCGTCGCGGCGCCTCCGGTGCTGGCTCCGTCCGCCACCCAGCAGTCCGCGTCCGCCCTGGCGAGTGTCGCGGCCACGGAGGCCCAGGCTCCCGCGGCGCCCACGCCGAAGCCCGCGTCGACTCCACGCGCACCCTCGGGCCCATCCGCCCAGGCTCGCACGGAGGCGCCCCGCGCGCCCGCGCCCCAGCCCCGCCGCCCGCAGCAGCAGGTGGTGGTGGAAGAGGTGGAGGACGACGAGGACGACGAGTCTCCTCGTGGACGTCAGGCGCACCGGCAGGGTGGAGGCCGCGGCAAGTGGGTGACGGTGGCGCTGGTGGCGGCGCTGGCGCTCTTCATCCCCGGTTACGTGATGTACACCCGGCACACGCGCAACGTCGCCCGTGAGCTGAAGAAGAACCTGGAGGTCGCCGCCGAGCTGCTCAAGCGCGACTCCTTCGACAGCTACAAGAAGGCGTGCGAGGCGGCCGACAAGGCGCTGGAGGTGAACTCCGACTCCGGCCTGGCCCATGGTTACCTGGCGTACGCCTACGCCATCCGCTGGGGTGAGCACGGCGGTGGTGACGACGCGCGCCGTCGCGCCGAGGAGCACCTGGCCGCGGGCATGAAGGCGGGCGACGTCAGCTCGCACCTCATCGCGGCCGAGGCGCTCGTCCAGACGTACGGTGGCAAGGGCAAGGACGCGCTGGGCAAGCTGGAGGAGAAGGTGCGGGCGCTGGACTCCCAGGGCCGCTCCAGCTCGCTGCTCTACCTGACGCTGGGCCTCATCCAGATGAACGCGGGCGACCTGGACCGCGCGCGGGACACCCTGGAGCGCGCGCAGACGCTGGCGCCGGACGACCCGCGCGTCTACTCCGGCCTGGGCGCCGCCTACCGCCGGCTGGGCCAGGACAACACCGCCTGGAAGAACTACGACCTGGCGCTGCGCTACGAGAAGGACCACCCGGAGTCGCTGCTGGGCCGCTCCCTGCTGATGCTGGAGCAGGACGAGCCCAACTTCGGCCTGGTGCACACCATGCTCAAGAAGCTCCTGGAGTCGGAGCCGCCGCCGTCGCCCCGTCAGCTGGCCGCCGCGCACCTGGCGCGCTCGCTCCTGGTCAGCCGCGTGTCCGCCGAGCTGCAGGAGCTGAAGCCGGACGTGCAGCAGAAGCTGGTGGAGGCCACCGCGGTGCCGCTGGAGAAGGACAAGGCGCGCGCGGAGATGCTCAAGAGCGAGGAGACGGGCTTCTCGCTCGACAAGCAGAACCCGGAGCTGCACCTCATCAAGGGCCGCAGGCTCCTGGCCGAGGGCAACTTCGAGCAGGCCGCCGAGGAGATTCGCAAGGCCATCCGCGTGGACGCCTCGCGCGCCCAGTTCCACGTCGAGCTGGCCAAGGCCCTCATGGGCAAGCAGGGCGGCGAGAAGGAAGCCGCCGAGGCGCTCCAGACGGCCCTCAAGACGATGGGCGACAGCCCCAAGCTGGTGGTCATGCTGGGCAACGCCCTGCGCCGCCAGGGCAAGCTGGATGACGCCCTGACGCAGTACCAGCGCGCCGTGAAGGACCCGAAGGCGAAGAACCCGGAGGCCCGGCTGGCCATGGGCACCATCTACCGGGAGCGCTCCGATTGGACGAAGGCGCAGGAGCAACTGGAGAAGGCGAGCCAGGAGTTCGTCGGTCAGCCCGAGCGGTCCGCCGTGGCGCTCACCGAGCTGGCGCGCGTCTTCCAGGGCAAGGGCGACGCGGCGAAGGCGGACGAGACGTACCAGCGCGCCCTCAACGCCGACGAGGCCTTCACCCCGGCGTACTACTACTACGCCACGCTGCTCTCGAAGGACGCCAAGCAGGGTCCGAAGGCGAAGATGCTGGCGCAGGAGTACCTCAAGCGCGAGCCGAGCGGAGAGCACGCCAACGCCGCTCGCTCCCTCTCCGGAGGGTGAGCGCTTCCGACCCCGTCATCGGGGTCGGACAAGCGGGGCTGATGCGCGCGGGCAGCACGGCGCGCATCGTGCCCGCGGGCCTGGGTTGAAGGGACTCGTGCCCGAGGCTATGCCCCAGGTGTTTGCCTTCCCACGACTGTCAGGACACGAAGACGCGAGCCCGCTCCAGCGAAGGATGCCGGGCGGCCGGCCGTTCGCCGGCGCGGCGTCGCGGTGACGTGTCCTTGCCCACCCCCCGGTGGTGCCTGTATGGGAGGGCCGTCAACGCGTCGGCAGTGCCCCTGTCACGCTCTCCCCTGGAGTCCGCTTGAGCGCGCGTGCCGAGTCCATGTCCACGACCGCGTCCGACCTGATCTCCCTGATGAAGCCGAGGCTGTCGAGCCTCGTCCTCATCACCACGGCGGGCGGCATGTGGCTGGCGCCCGGCCACCTGGCCACGGGCGGCGCCCTGGTGACGCTGCTGGCCACGGCCGGCACGGTAGGCGCGGCCAACGCGCTCAACTGCTACTGGGAGCGCCACAGCGACCGGTTCATGGCGCGGACGCAGAACCGGCCGCTGCCCTCCGGGCGGATGGAGCCGGCGGTGGCGCTGTGGTTCGGCATCTCCCTGGCGGCCGTGTCCCTGCCGGCGCTCGCGCTGGGGGCCAACGTGCTGACGGCGGCCCTGGGCCTGCTGGCGCTGCTCAGCTACGTGCTGGCGTACACGCCGCTCAAGGCGCGCACCTCGGCGGCCATGCTGGTGGGCGCGGTGCCTGGGGCGCTGCCTCCGCTGATGGGCTGGACGGCGGTGACGGACCGGCTGGACGCGGGCGGCTTCTCGCTCTTCGCCATCCTCTTCCTGTGGCAGATGCCGCACTTCATCGCCATCGCCCTGTTCCGCAAGGAGGAGTACGCGGCGGCGGGCCTCAAGTCGGTGCCCCTGGAGCGCGGGGATGAGTCCAGCCGCGCGCAGATTGTCCTCTACCTGGTGGCGCTGGTACCCATGACGCTGCTCCCCTTCCAGCTCCACATCGCCGGCTCCTGGTACCTGGCGGCGGCGGTGGCGCTGGGCCTGAGCTTCCTGGGCCTGGGAGCGTGGGGGTTCTTCCGGCGACTCGGGAAGCCCTGGGCGCGGCAGGCGTTCTTCTTCTCGTTGATCTATCTTACCGGACTGTTCGCGGCGCTGAGCCTGGACCGCGTACCCCGCGGCTAGCGCGGGGGTGCCGGCGGGACACACCGCCCATGCCTGATACCTCGGTCTCCACCCCTCCGGTTCCGCTGCTCCACCTCGAGGGGCTGACCCGACGTTTCAAGGACCGCGTCGCCGTGGACGGTTTGACGCTGTCCGTGCGTCCCGGCGAAATCCTGGGCCTCCTGGGCCCCAACGGCGCGGGCAAGTCCACCACCTTCCAGATTCTGGCGGGCCTCCTGGCCCCCGACTCGGGGCAGGTGCGCTTCGCCGGGCGCGAGCTGTCGCTGAGCGACCCGGCCCTGCGCAGGCAGATGGGCATCATCTTCCAGCGGGGCAGCCTGGATGACCTGCTGACGGCGCGGGAGAACCTGATGCTGGGGGCCCGGCTGTACGGGCTGACGGGAGAGCGGGCGCGCGAGCGGGTGGAGTCGATGCTGACGCTCATCGGCCTGGCGGACCGCGGGGACGAGCGGGTGGGCACCTGGTCCGGAGGCATGCGCCGCAGGCTGGAGCTGGCGCGGGCGCTGGTGCACCAGCCGCGCGTGGTGCTGATGGACGAGCCCACACAGGGCCTGGACGAGGCGGCCTTCCGCACGTTCTGGGCGCACCTGAAGCGGCTGCGCGACGCGGAGGGCATCACCGTGCTGCTGACCACGCACCGGGCCGACGAGGCGGAGGTCTGCGACAGGCTGGCGGTGCTCGACGCGGGCAAGCTGGTGGCGTGTGACACGCCGGCCGCGCTGGCCTCGCGCATGGGCGGGGACATCCTCACCGTGGAGGCGTCCGAGCCCGAGGCGCTGGCGCGCGAGGTGCGCGAGAAGCTGGGCGTGGACGCGAAGGTGGTGGAGGGGAAGGTGCAGGTGGAAGCGCGGCAGGGGCATGCGCTGGTGCCTCGGCTGGTGGAGGCCTTTCCAGCGGGCAGGTTGTCGTCCGTCTCGTTGCGCCGGCCCACGCTGGCGGACGTGTTCCTCCAGCTCACCGGGCGCGCGCTGGGCGCCGATGTGCCGGCCGCGGACCCCGCGCCGAGGAAACGCCGATGACCGCCGAACTCTCCACCGCGCATCCCCCCGCCGTGACTGCTTCCGCGCCGGCTCCGTCCGTGCCTGGGACGCTCGCGTTGCAGTGGGCGACGGTGCGCGTGTTGATGGCGCGCGACGTGGTGCGCTTCTTCCGTCAGCCCAGCCGCGTCGTCGGAGCGCTGGCGCAGCCCATCCTGTTCTGGTTCGTCATCGGCTCGGGCTTCGCGGGCTCGTTCCGCGTCGAGGGCGCGCAGGGGCTGGGCTACCAGCAGTTCTTCTTCCCGGGCGTCGTCACCATGGTGCTCTTGTTCAGCGCCATCTTCGCGACGATTACCGTCATCGAGGACCGGCGTGAGGGCTTCCTCCAGGCGGTGCTCGCCGGGCCGGGCTCGCGGCTGGCGGTGGTGCTGGGCAAGGCGCTGGGTTCGTCGGCCATCGCGCTGATGCAGGCGTCGCTGTTCCTGCTGCTGGCGCCGCTGGCGGGCGTGAGCGCGGCCACCGTCAACCTGCCGCTGCTCTTCGCGGTGATGGTGCTGTCGGCGCTGGCGCTGACGGGCATGGGCATGTCGCTGGCGTGGTGGGTGCGCTCCAGCGCGGGCTACCACGCGGTGATGAGCATCGTCCTCCTGCCCATGTGGGTGTTGTCCGGGGCGATGTTTCCGCTCAAGGGCGCGGGGACGTGGCTGTCGTGGGTGATGGTCGTCAATCCCATGCGCTTCTCCGTGGAGGGCGTGCGGCGGGCGCTGTACGGCGCGGAGGCGTCGGTGGTGGTGGGCTCGCCCCTGTCCGGGACGGGGCTGGAGGTGCCGGTGCTGCTCGCGTTCGCGACGGTGTTCCTGGGATTGGCCGCGGTGAGCGTCAGCCGCCGCGAATAGCGCGGACGGGCCGTTGGACAGCTTCGCGTCCTTTGACTACGAGGGGACGCGGACGATGTACACGGTTCACCGAGGAGACTGCACGATGACGCTGCGCACGCTCGGCCTGTCGATGCTGGGAGCCGCGGGGCTGCTGGCCCTGCCCGCTTGCAAGAAGGAGGAGGCTCCCGCCACTCCGCCACCCACCACCCAGGCGCCGCCTCCATCCGCGGCCCGCGCGACGGAGCCAGGCGCCGAGCACGCGGCGACGCCGATTCAAGCGCCCGAAGGCCAGGGGAACGAACAGGGAAAGGTCGCCGCGCCCGCGGGCAACGGCGTGGTGAAGGGGGCTGTGACTTTCACGGGCACGCCTCCCGCCGCGGCGGACCTGCCGCCCAACACCGACCCGGCTTGCGAAGGGCGCGGTGCGAAGGACGAGGCGGTGCTGGTGAAGGACGGCAAGCTCCAGAACGTGCTGGTGCGCGTGAAGGGGACCGTGGCCGGGGCTCCCGCCGCGCCGAGCACTCCCGTGACGGTGGACCAGACGAAGTGCACGTATGTGCCTCGCGTCCAGGGCGCGGTGGCGGGGCAGTCGGTCGTCTTCAAGAACAGCGACGGCACGCTGCACAACGTGCGCGGTGTGGTGGGGACGAAGTCGGCCTTCAACGTCGCGCAGCCGCCCTCGGGGGCTCCGGTGCAGAAGCCCGTGCCTCCGGCGGATGACGTGCTGAAGCTCAAGTGCGACGTGCACCCGTGGATGACGGCGTACGTGGTGAGCAACCCGAACCCGTACTTCGCCACGACGGGCGCGGATGGCGCCTTCACGCTCCAGGGGCTGCCCGCGGGCACGTACACCGTGGAGGCGTGGCACGAGACGCTCGGGACGAAGACGACCGAAGTCACGGTGAAGGACGGTGCTCCAGCCGAGGTCTCCTTCGTGTTCTCCGCCGAGGACACGTCCGCGAAGAAGTAGGCCCACGCCTGTCTCCGCGATGCGGGCCTGAATCCAGGCCCGTGTCGCGTGCTGTCGAGGCAGCCGCCGCGAAGAAGGAGCCCCGGGCCTTCGTGCGGGAGTCTGCTCCCCTGAAGTGGTCCCGACTACGCCGCCGTCCGCTCGATGGCGCCTGGGGGCCCGGCCTTCTTCACCGTGAAGCCCACGCGCGCGCCTCCGCCGTCGCGATTCTCCGCGAAGGTCTCCCCGCCGTGAGCCCGCGCGATGCGCTGCACCAGCGCGAGCCCCAGACCCAGGGAGCCCGCCTCGCGCGCCTCGCCGCCCCGGTCCTTCCGGTAGAAGGGCTGGAAGATGCGAGTCTCCTCGCCCGGCTGCAGTCCAGGTCCCCGGTCCTCGACGCAGAACGCGAGGTGCTCTCCCTGCTCCTGCACTCGCAGCATCTCCACGCCGCCGCCATGCCGCCGGGCGTTGTCCAGCAGGTTGGCCAGCGCGCGCCCCAGCAGCGTCGCGTCTCCCACCAGCCCCGCCTCCGGCGCATTCACGTCGAGCAGCTCCACCGCGAGCCCCGCGCGCTCCAACGCCTGTGTCGCCAGCGTGCGCCCATCCAGCACCCGAGGCGTGAGCTGACCGAAGTCCAGCCGTGAGCTGGCGAGCAGCTCGCCCACCAACGCGTCCAGCTCCACCACCTCGCGGTCCACCTGGTCCAGCGTCTTGGGATTGCCGCCGCCGTCGCGCAGCAGCTCCGTCAGCACGCGCAGTCGCGCCAGGGGCGTGCGCAGCTCATGGGACACCGCCGCGAGCAGCTCGCGCTGGTCCGCCACCTGCTTCTCGATGCGCCCCGCCATGTGATTGAAGGCGACGGCCAGCACGGTGAACTCCCCCGTCGCATGAGGAAGCACCTCCGCGCGCGCGTTGAGCCGCCCCGCGCCCAGCGCCTCGGTGGCCTGTACCAACGCATCCACGGGCTTGGCCAGCCTGCGCGCCATCTTCCCGGACGCCATCCACAGCATGAGGCACGCCGCGAGCAACGGCAGCATCACCTTCACCGGAGTCTTGCCGCGCGCGAGCCCGTTGCAGACGCGCACCTGTCCCAGCGTCGTGCCTTCGCGCATGACGGGGAGGGTGAACTCGGCGTGCTTGCACAGCCCACCCGCCAGCACGAGCAGCTTGCCGCTCGCGTCCGTCACCTCCACTTCGATGTCCAGGTCCTTCGCGAAGGACTGCGCCAGGGCGTCTCGCCGCGCCGGCTCGCTCCACACCTCCTCGAAGCGGTGGCTCGCGAAGTCCTTCAGCCGCATCATCTCCTGCTTCCACGTGTTGCCGCCCACCAGGCTGAACACCGTGGCCACCACGACGCCCGTCATGAAGATGCTCAGGCCGAACCACAGGAACAGCCGCCGGTGCAGGCGGGAGCGCACGAAGTGCCCCAGCCGGCTCATGCCCCAGTAGTGGTGCCGCCAGTGCGCGCGTTGCTGGCGCTTCCAGTGGTGCCGCGCGCGGCGGTGATGCGCCTCCCACGCTTCCCTCGAGAAGGGACCTCGGCGGGGGCCCTTCGCCTCCTCGCCCTCGTCCTTGTCCGCCTGGGTCCACTCCCCCTCGGGCGGGCACGCGCTTTCTCGCTCTCCCTGCAACCACCGGGCGATGTCCTCGGCGGCGTCCGAGTCCGGGCCGGCCCAGGGCTCGCACACGTCCTTCGGATTCCAGGGCCCTCGGCCTCGCTTTCCGTCGCGGCCGGCCATCAGAGCCCCTCTTTGGCGAAGACGTAGCCCACGCCGCGCACCGTCTTGATGAGTCGGGCGCCCACGTCGCCCAGCTTCTGGCGCAGGTGGGAGATGTGCACGTCCACCGTGCGCTCGCCCACCACCGTGTCGCTGCGGCCGGCTTCACCCAGCAGCGCGTCGCGGGGGATGACCCGCCCGGCCCGGCGCACCAGCGCCACCAGCAGGTCGAACTCCAGGCCCGTGAGGTCCACCAGCTTTCCCTCCGCGCGCACCTCGCGCCCGGCGACGTCGATGGACAGGCCGCCCGCCTCCAGCCGGTCCGCCACGGACGAGGGCTGCGAGCGACGCAGCACCGCGCGCAGGCGGGCCAGGAGCTCCCGGGGACTGAAGGGCTTGGGCAGGTAGTCGTCCGCGCCCAGCTCCAGCCCCACCACGCGGTCCGTCTCGTCTCCCTTCGCGGTGAGCATGACGACGGGGATGCGGCTCTTGGCGCGGATGCGCTTGCACACCTCCAGGCCGTCCATGCCCGGCATCATCACGTCCAGCAGCACCGCGTCGTAGGCGCTGGCCTCCAGCGCGGCGAGCCCTCGCCCGCCGTCGGCGGCATGGGTGACGTTGACGCCGTTTTGCCCCAGGTACTGCGCGAGCAGTTCATAGAGGCGGGAATCGTCGTCGATGAGCAGGACTCGAGTGGACATGGACGGAGTGGAGTCTAGCGCGGCCCCGGCGCGGGGGCCTGGACCGTTGAAGAAGGCGGTGACTCGGACCGCGCGGAGGCGGCCGAGGGAGGCGTGGCTGGATGGGCCCATGAGCCTCGGGAGTCCCAGCGCTCAGACCACTCGCCCGCCTGACAGTGGCGACGGTGGCGGGCGACGCTGGCGAAGCCGGAGGCATAACCTCCGAAGGTTCCCAGGGCGAGCAGGACGATGAGCAGGCGACGGCGCATGATGGCGTTCCTCGTTTCTTTCCGGAGAGGGGAGAAGACGACTCACACCATCCGCTGGTCGTCGCCGCGCCAGCCGCCACGTCCGCCGCAGTGGCGTCCTTGCCAGCCCGGGCCTCCGCGCCAGCCATGACCCCAGCCGTGCTCCAGGATGTCCGCCAGCTCGCGACGCTGGCGCGCATCCAGCGCCTCATGCACCTGAGAGAGCGCGCCCTGGAGCACGCGACGCGCGTTCTCCACCGCCACGTCATGCCGGGCGAACAGCTCGCGCAGCGCGGCGCCGTCGAAGTGCTCTCCGCGCAGCGCGGTGCCCAGCGCGGAGCGGCTGGGGCCCACCTCGTCGCGCAGCTTGTCGAAGGCCTCCGTCAATTCCTCGGTGGCCTGGATGATGACCTTCTCCTGGCCGGGGGACGTCTCCAGCCGCTCGAACAGCCAGCGCAGCCTCATCCGCCAGCCGAACCGGCTGCCGCGCCTGTGTCCGTGGTGACGCCAGCGACGACCGCCCCGCACCGTGTAGATGAGGCCCGCGAGGCACGCGGTCCCAAACAAGAATCCGAACATGGGTCCTGCTCCTTCAAATGAGGCGGCCCGAAGCGGGCGTGCCGGTGTTTGACGGACAGGAAGGTAGAAGACGGGTGTGAAGGGCGCGCCGGAGCCACATGAAGAAACGTGAAGGGCCTCGGGCACAGGCGGGATGAAGTGGCGAATGTGGTCTGTTCATCTCCCGAGCGATTTTCAGCGTCTCGGATTGTCCTCTGTTCGACGACCGCCTGCCCGCTGGGCGGGGGTCGGGTGGACAAAGGAATACGGGAGGTAGATTGTCGCGGCAGTGTCGGAGCGATGTCCGCCCCGCACTGGTGGTCCGGCTGGTCCCGGGTCGCCGTCTAGCAGAAAGAAGAAGGTCACATGGCAATCGGTACTGTGAAGTGGTTCAACGACGCCAAGGGTTTCGGCTTCATCGCTCAAGAGGGCGGTGAGGACGTGTTCTGCCACCACACGGCCATCAACATGGATGGCTTCCGCACCCTCCAGGAGGGGCAGCGGGTGGAGTTCGAGGTGACCCGTGGCCCCAAGGGGCTGCAGGCCCAGAACGTTCGCGCTTACAACGGCTAGCGTCATTCCTGGCCACCCTTGAGTGAGCCCGAGGCCCGGTCTTCCCCCAGGGAAGGCTGGGCCTTCGTCATTGATGCGCCCTGGCCCGTCGAGCGAGCGAGCGCCGCCGCGGGTCCCGTCGAGCCTTTCCCCCTTCCTTACCTTCAGGGCTGAGCGCGGCGCATCCGCCGCCTGACGCCCGAGGGCGAAGGAGACCGAGGCATGGGGGATACCAGCGTGAAGAAGGTGGAGAGCCGGCACTCACCCCGGGGAGACATGGGGCAGAAGTACCTGGCCTCCGGCGTGCGAGTGTCCATGCGGCTGTGGGAGGACGAGCCACCTGGCGAGCCCCGGCCCGCCGCCCCGCGCGACTACGAGACGGTGGGCTTCGTGCTGAAGGGTCGCGCGGAGCTGCACCTGGAGGGGCAGGTCATCCTGCTCAACCCGGGGGACTCGTGGCTCGTGCCGCGAGGCTCCAGTCACACGTACAAGATTCTGGAGACGTTCTCCGCGGTGGAGGCCACCAGTCCGCCCGCGGCGGTGCATGGCCGTGACGAGGGCGCGGAGAAGGAGCAGAAGCCCGCGAAGGCCTGAGGGCGCTCGTGACGTGGGAAGCGCACGGGCTCGTCGTCGAGGCGGCGAGCCCGGGTGTTCCTCAACTCCGAGGCGGGATGGGGGCCCTGGAGCGTCGCCCCCAGGCGACGAAGAGTGAGAGCCCCACGAGCAGGAAGTTGAAAGGGGTGTTCGCCGACTCGCCACGCGAGACGTGGAAGAGGATGGCGGAGACCTGGAGCGCGGCGCAGCCCAGCGCGGCGAGGATGGTGAGTCCCGGCTTGATGCGCGTGAGCGAGGGCAGGACGACGCCCAGCCCGCCGAGCAGGTCGACCCCGGCCGTCGCGTAGAGGAACGCCGCCGGGACTTGTCCTGCCCACGGAATCATCGCGGCGAGCTGGGGGATGGGCGTCAGGAGCTTCCAGAGGCCCGTGCCGGCGAAGACGAGACCCAGGAGGGCCTGGGTGACCCACAGGCTGACGGGAAGGGCTCTGGATGGGCTCGCGTTGCCGCTGACCGCGGTCGTCATGACGTACCTCCAGCTTCAGTGACCTCGCCTATCTTCCATGCCCGCGGATGCCGGACAAGGAGGCACATTGAAGTCACTAGGGAACGGAAAGATGACCAAGCGCTTCGTCGACGACTGCGTCGCGACGCGTGAAATCCTGAGCCTCATCGGGGACAAGTGGAGCGTCATGGTCATCGTCAACCTGGGTGACGGCGCGGTGCGCTTCAGCGAGCTCAAGCGCGCCATTGAAGGCATCTCCCAGCGCATGCTGACGCTCACGCTGCGGGGGCTCGAATCCGATGGGCTCGTGTCGAGGACCGTCTTTCCGACGACGCCTCCGCGAGTGGACTACGCGCTGACGAAGCTGGGACGAACGCTGCTGGACCCGGTGACGGAGCTGGCCATCTGGGCGCAGCGCCACCGACCGGAAATCCAGCGAGCCCGCGAGGCCTTCCAACGCGCCAGCGCTCCGAAGTGAGTGTGTTCACGGTGCGTCGCGACACGTCAATGAATCAGGGGCGTACGTCGTCCGCGAGGTGGCGCAGGGTGGTGGCCAGGTCCGCACCCAGGATGAGGACCTGGGCCCGGGTGTCTGGGAGTGCCTGGCCCGTGCGCGAACCGGCGACATCGATGGAGAGGGGCGCGCTGGCGGACTGGGTGCCACACCGCACCTCGAGCTGTCCCCGGAGCCCGAGCTGGAGGGAGCCGTTCAGGGGATGGGAGCCGCTCCCCCCAGTGAAGAGGGCCCTGGAGGTGCAGCCGGTTTCAGAGGGAATCGGGCAGGTGCCTTCGTTGACGGAGAAGGTGGTCTCACCCGTCATCGTCGCGCGGATGCCGGCGCCGCAGTTCATCTCGCCGAGGTGGATCTGCACCCGACCCGGGCTTCTGGCAGGCGCCTCGATTCGAACGACATCCAGGATGGACGTGACGTCCGTCTGTCCATTCAGGATGATGCCCATCGTTCCCGTGACTTCATAGGTGCCCACCACGTTGGGACGATGGTCGGGCTGATTGCCGCCAGGCGGCTCGACATGCCCCGGCTCCTCCGGAGACTCGGAAACACCCTCACCACACGCACTGAGTACCAGCAGGGCGACTGCCATCAAGACACGTGAACGCTGCATCTGGGCTCTCCTTCAGGAGACGAAATGCGAGACGCCAGTGCCGGCCATGGAGTCTCCTGCGCAGGGAACCCCGGACCTCCATTTTCTGCGCACGACTCCGTTCACCTGCTAGAGCGGCAGGCATGCGAATCGCGGTGACCGGGACGCATCGCGCGGGGAAGTCCACCCTCATCGATGAGCTGTCCGAGCATCTCCCCACCTATGTGGCGGTGGATGAGCCCTACCTCCTACTGGAAGACGAGGGGCACGAGTTCGCGCAGCCCCCTTCAGTCGAGGACTTCGAGGCGCAGCTCTCGCGGTCCATCGCCAACCTGGATGACGCGCCCCGCGACGTGTTGTTCGACCGATGTCCGGTCGACTTCATCGGCTACCTGCTGGCCCATGAGGACAGCGATGCGTTCGACGTCGACGCGTGGCTCCCACGCGTGCGCGAAGCGGTCCAGAAGCTCGACCTCATCGTCCTCGTTGGGATTGAGCGGCCCGACCGGATTGCGCGCTCCGCCTCGGAAGACGAAGAGCTGCGCGGGGCGGTCGACGAGAAGCTGAAGGAGCTCCTCCTCGACGAAGCCTACGCCTTCGGAGTGGACGTGCTCGAAGTCGAAGGGCCACTGAGCGCGCGTGTGAAGCAGGTGCTCGCGCATCTTTCTTCGTCAGGTCGGGATTGAGCGCGTCGTGCGGGCAACAGCGGGCCGTACCCCGGCCTCCGCAGGCCCGCCCCCCTTTTGTTAGAGTGGTGCGCACAGGGGCCGGAAGAGAGAGCTGACGTGTTCAAGGGGATGTGGTTGCGGTGTGTCGTGCTGGCTGCCTTGCTGGTGGGCAGTCCTGCTTGTGATGACACAGAGGTCGTCGTACCGGATGCGGGCATGGAAGAAGTGGATGCGGGGCCCGTTGACGGAGCGCCCGTGGTGTTTCGCATCACGAACGTGGGGAATTGCGCCGCCAAGCTCCTCACCACGGTGAAGGGACAGGTCAATGCGTCCATCCGTGTCCAGCAAGGCGAACTCGAGGGCACTGCCTTCGGGACCTGTGGGTGCCCCTATACGTGCCCGGGGAACAACTACCACGACACGTTCCCCATCATGCCTGGAGCAACCGTGGAGTTCCCATGGTCAGGGAATCGCTATATCAGTGAGGGCCGGTGTGATGTCCGGCGTCTGGCCTTTGGTCCGGCGCGGGTGACCATCCCCTATTTCACCCTGGCGGACGCGCAAGCCGGCTTCAAGGGACCCGAGGTCAACGTCTCCCAGGACTTCGACTTCACCCCGGACGGTGGCGTCGTGGAGATTGTATTGAATCCACCCAAGGACCTCCTCGTGGATGGCGGCGCGGGCGTCTGCCCTTGAAGTCGCAGGCGGACTTCCAGCCGATGCCCGGCTCAGTCCTCTCGCCGGGTGGACGCTGACATTCCGCCCATCAGGATGCCCAGGTAACGCTCGCTCGCGGCCCTGGGCTCTCCTCCGATGCGCACGGCGTGCACGACGCCGCAGATGAGCCGCCGGACGTCGTCGACGCCAACGTCCGTCCGGATGGCTCCCGCCCGGTGGGCCCGGGCCAGCAGACGCTGGGTGGCTACGCCGAGCTCGGCCTTCAGCTTCGAGGTCTGCGGCAGCGCGTCCTCCTGCGTGCTGAGGACCTCCGCCAACCCCACGTCGGCCAGCTGCAGCTTCAGGACGGCCCGGAGGAACTGATGCAGTCCCTGGCGCGGCTCGCTCGCTGACTCGGCCACCCGAGCCTGCGTGACGAGGGACTCCAGGTGCTCGTTCACCAGGGCTTCCAGGAGCGCCTGTCGGGTAGGGAAGTGGCGATACACCGTCCCCACCCCGACTCCCGCGGCTCGAGCCACCTGGTTCAACTGCAGGGATGCATCCCCCTGGGCCATCAGCTCCCGGGCAATGGCCAGCACGTGCTCCCGGTTGCGAGCGGCATCCACGCGCAGCGGCGGCTTCTCCTGCTTCTTCATGTGGCCATCCTAACGGCCAGAAAACGGATTCTTTATCCGAATGAATTGAAAATCCACCGGGCGCTCCCTATTCAAGGGGCAGAAGTGGATGGCCCATCCGTTTTCGCTCCATGGGGCCAACCGGGGCCATCCTCCTACCTGGGAGCCGTCACGTGACTGGGCACACCGAAGTTTCGGAAGCGCGTCGTCGGGAAGAAGGCGTCCCCAGGGCCTCGGAGGCGGGCGAGCAGGTCGCGCTCGTCACGGGGGCCAATGCGGGCATCGGGTTGGCGCTCACGCGCAACCTCCTGTCCACGGGCTGGCAGGTCATCGCGGTGAACCGCTCCGCCTTCCCCGAGGAGGATGCCCTCCTGAAGGACGCTGTCGGCACGGGACGACTGCGCGTCTACACGGCCGACCTGACGGACTTCGACGCGCTTCGCGCCGTGCTCGGTGAACTCAAGGGGCGGGAGGCGCGCATCGACGTGTTGTTCAACAACGCGGGCGGCAGCTTCCCGACGCTCGCGTTCTCCAAGCAGGGACGCGAGGTCCACTATGAACTGCAGACGGTGGCGCCCTACGTCCTGCTGATGGAGCTGCGAGAGCTGCTTCACCGGGGGGCGCTGAAGACGGTCATCAACACCTCCTCGGCCGTGTTCCTGCGGACGAAGACCTTCGACCCGGGCGCGTTGGAGCGTCCCTCGAACTTCAGGATGCTCCTGGGCCCGTATTCGACGACCAAGCTGGCGCTCTCGCTGTGGACGCGCGAGCTGGCGCCCCAGCTCGCCGCCGAGGGAATCCGGCTCCTCAGCGTGGACCCGGGAGGCAACAACACGCAGCGGGCCGGCAGACCGTCGGGCCTCCCATTCTGGCTGCGGCCCATCGTGACGCTCTTCTTCCCGCCACCCACGAAGGGCGCGTCGCTGCTGTACGACGCGGCCCTCGGCAATGCCAGACGGGAGCCACCGGGTGCCTACCTCGTCCAGGGAAAGGCGACCGAGCTGGGTTTCCAGACGCAGGGGCGCGCCGTCCTGGACCAGGTGCGAGCCATCCACGCTCGGGAGTTCCCGGCCCGGAGTCCTCGGGCCTGAGGACTCCGACTCTCGAGCACGCCTGCCGTCCACCTACTCCATGCCCATCGCCTCCGGGGAGCGCGCGAGGAGTCCCCCGAGGAGCATTCCGTGCCACGCGGCGGAGTTCCATGAAAGACCCAGACTCATCTGCCCAATCCTTCGCTTGATTCAAGGAGCGGGCTGTAGACGACGCGGGGCCTGAGCGTGTTGTTCCCTGAGGCTCAATCCGGCGCGACGACGACAGCGGCGCGCGCCTCCCTGCGCCTGCGCCAGTAGAGGAACACGGGCACGCCCGCGCCGAGCAGCAGCGAGCCCTTGAGCGCGTTGAGGGGATTGGACGCGGTGGAGCCCACCACGACGTAGACCGCCGCCGCGATGAAGAGCAGCGGTGTGACGGGGTAACCCGGCACGCGATACGACACGCGAGGCACCTGGCCCTGGTGCTCCCGGGCCCGGTAGACGAAGAGCGTGGCGGCCGTGGCGCCGAAGACGAGCCAGTCGGCGAAGACGACGTAGTCGAGCAACTCGCCGTAGGTCCCCGTGCTCGTGAGGAGGATGGCCCAGACCGCCTGGAAGACGATGGCCGCCGAGGGCGTGCGGTAGCGCGGATGCAGCCGCGCCATCCATGGGAAGAACAACCCATCCGCCGCCATCGCCTGATAGACGCGGGGCGACACGAGGATGACGAGGTTGAGGAATCCGAAGGTGGAGAGCGCCACGCCCGCGGTGATGAACGTGCGGCCCGTGGGCCCCAACAGCGAACCGAGCGCGTCCGCCGCCGGCGCGGTGCTCGCCGCCAATCCCTCCGCTCCGAGCGTGCGCAGGTAGGTGAGGTTGGCGAGCAGGTACACCGTCACCACGCCGATGACGCCCCAGAGCAGCGCGCGGGGCAGGTTGCGCTCCGGATTCACCAGCTCCTCGGCCACGAAGTTGGTCTGCTGCCAGCCGCCGTAGCTGAAGAGGACGGGGACGAGCGCGGCGCCGAGCGCCAGCGCGATGGAGTCAGGAGGCGCTGGGGGCGTCGTGGTCCCCACCGAGGGAGAGGCCCCCGCGAGCAGCAGGCCCGCGCCGATGAGCACCGCGAGCGCGACCAGCTTGAGCACCGTGAAGACGTTCTGCGTGAGCGCCCCAGGCCGCACGCCGAAGTAGTTGACCCCGGACAGCAGGAGGATGGCGCCGACGGCGAGCGGGTACCGGTAGCCGTCCGCGAGTCCCGTCAGCGCCAGCGTGTAGTTGGCGAAGGTCACCGCCACCGCGGCGATGGCGCCGGTGGCGATCATCAGGAGCATTCCCCAGGCATTGAGGAAGGCGGGCAGCTCGCCAAAGGCATCGCGCAGGTAGACGTAGCTGCCGCCTGCCTTGGGGATTCGCTGGCCCAGCTCGCCGTAGATGAAGGCGCCGATGAGCGCCACGACCCCGCCGAGCAGCCAGGCCCCCAGCGTGAGGGCGGGGGTGTGCACGCGCTGGGCGACGATGGCGGGGTTGAGGAAGATGCCCGAGCCGATGATGCCGCCAATGACGAGCATCACCCCCGAGAACAGGCCCACCCGCCGCGAATAGCCTCCGCCTGACGGTCCTGACGGCGCTCCAGCTTCATGCTCGGCGGAAGGGCTCATGGCCCCGAGCATAGACGGCAACCATCAAGGATGGCGCCAACCCAGCTCCGAAGGAGGGCCGGTGAAAGACCCGGCCCTCCTCCGCGCTGGACTCACGACAGGTGTTGCTTACTTGTGGTCCTCGTAGAACTCCTTCAGCTCCTGCTCCGCGCTCTCCAGGTTCTCCGACGCCTTGTCGATCTTCTTCTGGAGCGCCTGGTCCTCGGCCGCCAGCTCATTGATGCGCTGGTGGACGTAGTCCATGCGCGCCTCGTCCTTCAGCGTCTGGTTCGCCTCGTCGAGGTAGCTCTCCAGCTCCCGGTGCAGGTTGGACTGCTGCTGCTCCATCTCCTGGATGGCCTCCCGGATGAAGCGGGCCCGCGACTGGGCCACCGGCTCGCTGAAGAGGGGGTTGGTGCCGTTGATGCACCCGCCGATGAACTTCACGACCTTGAGGGCGGAGTTGCCCTTGCGGACGGTGGCGACCACCGGGTTGTTCAGGAACCGCTTGCCCATGTCGTACCCGGCCTTCACGCCCGAGACAATCTTGGGTCCACCGACGCGCACGCCCGCCGCGACGGCGATGGGCGCGCCGACACTCACCCCATTGCCGACGGCGTCACCGTGGGTCAACGGCTTCTCCTCGGTGCCCGTCGGGTCCACCAGGTCCAGCGGCCGGTTGCTGACGTAGCTGTAGAGGTTGCACTCCACGGGGCTGGCGCGGCACTTCTCCAGGTCCTCGAGGAACAGCGGGTCCGGCGTCGTGAAGCGGTTGATGCGGGTGTCGTAGTCGCGAACGCCCATGCGCACGAAGCCCAGGTCCGCGTCATAGGCCTTCTCCACGTAGTCCAGCGCCGCCGCGCCCGTGGGGTGCGTCGCCCGGTCTCCGAAGGGAGACGCGAGCCTCGGCGTACCATCCGCGTCCGCCATCACCGTGCCCCGGCGGTCGGTGGACAAGAGCCGGAAGGTGCCGTTCTGGAGCGCCCCCACCAGCTGCGAGTCCACGCGCACCGGCTGGGTGATGCCCGTGGCGTCCAGGTACGCGCCGCCCTCCAGGTAGGCCGCCAGCGGCGTCCCCGAGGCATCGCGCTTCAGCAGGCGCTCGCCATCCTCGTCGTACACGAAGCTCCAGGACTGCGTGCCCTTGGTCGCGGTGGCCACCTGGCCGTCCGGCCCGTAGGTGAGGCTCAGGTCATCCCGGCCCACCGTGCGGCCCAGCCCGTCCAGGGTGTACGTCACGCCCCCGGCCACCAGCGTGTTGGCGCCCGTGACGAGGTTGCGCGTGCCTGACGCGTCGGAGATGTGCGTGGACAGCCCCATCGCGTCGAAGCCGTAGTCATACGCATGCTGCGCGTCCTGGGCGGAGGCCAGGAAGCCCTGGGGTGAATAGCCATACTGGCGCACGAGCGTCGTGCCGCCGAAGGCCATCACCTCGCTGTCGGTGAGGCCCCGCGCATTCAGCTTCCAGGCGACGCCGGAGCTCCACGCGGGCGTCGTGTGCAGCAGCGTGGTGCGCTGCCGGGTGAGGGCGTCGTAGCCCATCTCCACGGACGTCCCACCGCCGAAGTCCACCTTCGCCGTCTTGCCCAGGCCGTTGTACTGCACGCTCGCCCAGGGCTGGCCGTTGCGCGTCAGCGCGCTCATCCGCCCCCAGGCATCCCAGGCGTAGCCGAGCGTCGTCGTGGACAGGACCGCGCCCCCCGCGTCCTTCACGCGCGTGACTTCCTGGCTCACCTCTCCGCTCTCCGCGTACGTCAGCTCGCTCTCCACCGTGCGCCAGCCGCTCAGTTGGAGCGTCGACTTCGACAGCGTGCCGTCCGTGCGGTACTCCATCCGCTTCGTGTACCCATCTCCCGACGTGGCGGTGAGCAGGCCCGGCGCGCTCGTGTTGGCGGGCGCGGCCGGCGAGGCGCCATCGTAGTAGAGCTGGTACGACTTCGCTCCGCCCGCGGCGCTCGTGTGGGTGATGCCGGTGCGGCGGCCGATGCCGTCGTACTGGTAGCTCTCGCCGCGGACCAGCGTGTTGCCCGGCGTGCGGAACTGCTTGGCGGACACCAGCCACGTCCCGGGGGTGTACTGGAAGTCCACGTTCGCCACGCCGTCGCGCTCCACGCGGCCGACGCGGCCATAGGCGTCATAGGCCAGGCGGTGGCCCTGGCTGTCCGGCATCGTCACGCCCCGCAGGCGCCCCAGCGAGTCGTAGGTGTACGAGTACGCGAAGCCCAGCTCGTCCTCGTACCGCGTCATCCGCTTCGCCGCGTCCAGGAACTGGCGACGCGTCTGCATGCCGTTCTCCTGCGTCTCCACGACAAGCCGTCCGCCCTGCAGGGCCCAGGACGTCGCCAGGGTCTGCTGGACGTCGACGTGGTGGCGCAGCACCTTCTCCACGTCGTAGCCGAAGACGGCGGTGCGCACGCTCGACGTCTGCTCGATTCCACCCAGCAGCGTCGCGTAGTCCAGGGCCGCCATGTCCGCGTTGGCCGGCAGGTTCGGGCGCACGTAGCGCGTCTTCTCGCGCTGCTGGCGGCTGTGCAGCGTCAGTCCATCCACCACCCAGCCCTCGGGGACCAGGCGCGTCCTTGCCACGTCCTCGCCAGCCGCGGTGGAGTACTCCTCCGTGTAGCGCCGGGCGTTGCTGCTCGCGTCCACCAGCGCCGTCGCGGCGATGCCCGCGGGCCTGGTGGCCGTGGCGAACCGGTAGCTGAGCGTCTCGTTGGGGTTCACCTCGCTCGCGACACCGAGCGAGTCCCACCGCTTCGCCAGCCGCTCCATCCCGTCATAGCGGAAGCGCTCCACATGCGTGCTTCCGCCGCGCCGCGTGGTCAACGTCAAGAGGCCGTCGTGCAGCGGGTGACGCTCGGTGACTTCCAGCGCCACGCCGTCAGGCTGAATGACCTTGGAGAGCAGCAGGCGGCCCGGGGCGTAGTCGAACGTCGTGGTGCCCCGGCCGGGCTCGCTCACCGTCTTCACGGTGTAGTCGGACGCGTAGCTCACCGTCTGCAGCGGCATGGCGCCTTGCGGTCCCTGCGCCACCACGCTCTGCACCAGTCCCACGGAGTTGCGGGTGATGACGCCCTGGTAGGAGAAGTCCAGCGCGGGCTGCGGGTGCGTGCCCGCGTACGTCACGTTGGAGGGCAGGCAGTGCAGGTGCTTGACGAGCGCCGGCAGGCTGGCGCGTCCCAGCGTGGTGGTGAGCGTGCCCCAGGGGATGACGCGCACCTGTTGCTGGGGGCACACGCCGTCGAAGGCCAGCGTCTTCGTCGACTCGGTGAGCGTCAGCGCCGGCAGGCTCGCGTCGCGGAAGCCCTGGCCCTCCTCCTTCAGGCGCTTGAACGTGAGGCCCTGGTGCGTGGCGTCCTCGTACTCGCGGAAGGACACCTCGCGGACCTGGGGCGTGAGCGCGTCCGTGCGCGTGTCGGAGAGCAGCAGGCCGGCGAAGTCGTCGCCGTTGAGGAAGTTGACCGCGTGGCTCTCTTGCGGCGCGGTGCGCACGACGCTGTCGAAGCCGACGAGGAAGCCGCCCTGCGAGTGGTAGTTGGCCCCGAAGTACTGGTAGCCGTAGGTGATGGTGTCGTAGCCCGAGGACGCCGATGTCAGCGACGCGAGCACCGGCTGCCGGAAGCGGGCCCCGGGCGCGGCGGGCAGGCGGGTGTAGGTGAAGCCCAGCACGGTGCCCTTGCCGTCGTCCGCGGACTTGAGCAGCCCCGTCTCGGGCCCGTCCAGGGACGTGCTGTAGGCGTCCGAGCCCTTCGTCACGGTGAGGCTGGTGTTGCCGCTGCCCGCGAAGTCGCCCTGGGTCAGCGCGCTCGTCGTCCCGTTGAAGAAGGTGAGCGCGGGGACGGTGACTTCGCGGAACTCGCTGCCGTTGTTGACGAAGAGCAGGGCGAGGCCCGGCTTCGACAACAGCACGTCCGACAGGCCGTCGCGATTCACGTCCACGAACATGGCGGAGTAGGTGGCGAGCTGCGCCAGGCTGACGCCCGTCTTCGTCAGCACGGGGAACAGCTTGCTGGAGGCGGAGTCGAACCCGAACTTGCCGGTGCCCGGCCACACGTGCAGGCCGTTGGAGAGGCGCGCGACGATGTCCGGGATGCTGTCGCCGTTCATGTCATGCACCCATGTCGCCGTGGCGGACACGCTGGGCGTCAGCGTCCCGGTGACGGCGGCGCCGAAGCTGGTGCCGGGCGCCACGCCGCTGGTGTTGGGACGCACCTGGAAGCCGCCCGGGACGACGCGGATGAAGTCCGGCTGCTGGTCGCTGTCCAGGTCCACGAAGCGGGTGTGCGGGCCCAGCTGCCACGCTCCCGTCAGGGACTGCTGGGACAGCAGCGTGCCCGCGCGGTCGCACACGCGGACGTCCGTGTTGGAGCCTCCGGGGTTGGTGATGGCCACGACCTCGGGCTTGAGCTGGTTGGGGCGCAGGCGCGCCAGCAGCCGGGGCTCGTTGCTCACGTTGGCGGTGGGACGGCACACCGACTGCGTGCCGGCGTTGGCCGGAGGCAGGGCCTCGGCGCGGAAGCCCGAGTCCTCCTGGACGTAGAGCATCTGCGCCTGGGCGTGTTCGAAGTCGAGCCGTCCGTCCTCGTCCTCATCCAGCAGCGTGGCGCGCCACGGCTGGATGGCGTCCTGGCCCGCGGTGGCGAGCGTCGCGTCCAGCTTCGTCACCCGGGTGAAGCTGGCGGCGGCGAGCGCCTCCGCCGACGCGTGGTACGTGTACCGGGCCGTGGGCGCCACCGTCACGTTGGGCACCGTGCCGTAGGACTGGTCCACCTGGGCCAGGTAGAAGGCCACGCCCTCCACCGGCTCGGTGTACGTGAGCAGGTACTGCCACCGCGCCTCGAAGAGGCCCGTGTTCGCGTTCTTCGCCTTCACCGACACGGACGACACGCGCCGGTCCAACCGCAGCTTCTTGCTGGAGCGGAAGTCATCCACCGGCTTCGCCAGCGTCGCGTAGCCCAGGTCCACCTGGTACTGGAAGTCATTGCCGGTGCCGCCGTACTGCACCGTCGTCAGGAAGAGGCGGCCCGTCGCATTGGCCTCGTAGGTGAAGCGCGTCTTGCGGCCCGTGGCGCTCACCACCTCGCGCAGGGACCAGGAGTAGATGCCCTTGGCCGTGCTCACCTGCGCGCCGTCGCCGAAGGTCCACACGCTGCCGTCGGGGTGGTACGCGGTGAGGGCCGTGGCGGACTGCTCCACGCGCACGGCGGGATTCAGGTCCGCCGGATACCAGGCGCCGTCGGCGCCGCGCACCAGCCGGCCCCAGGGGCTGGAGAGGTCGTCCGTCGCGTAGTCCAAATCCCCCCGGACGCGCCAGCGGCGGATCTCCAGCTTGGTCTGCCAGCCGTGGCCCCACTCTGACTGGCCCGCGTCGGAGGAGTAGGTGGGGAAGGGCGAGCCGAGCACCTCGCCCCTGTCTTTGGGAACGGTGAAGGGGGAGGCCAGCGCGAAGCCACCGCGCGCCACGTCCGCCGCGCCGAAGGCCGTCTGCGCGTAGGTGCCGATGAGCGAGCCTCGCTGCGGCGCGGCGAGCTGGGGAGGTTGAATCTTGGCGTCCGTGAAGCCAGCGGGCTGCGCGAGCGCGAGGGGAGAGACGAGCAGGGCGGTGCCGCCCAGCATCCGTCGGAAGAGGGTAAACGGTTTCATGGTCCTACCTGATGGGTGAAGTGCTGACGACAGTGGTACGGCGAGACGACAGGGCGGCGGAGTGCGGGGTGTTCCCCACGTCGCTCCGCCACCCTCAAGGAAACCAAAGAGGGACTACTGGCAGACGGTGACGCCGGAGACCGGAGTCGCCAGCTCCAGCACGTCCACCTTCATGGTGATGACCAGCGCCGAGGCCTCGTCGAACAGCGCGGGAGGCACGTTGCCCAGCCGGATGTTGAAGGTGCCGAACGGTGACAGGCCATTGCCGGCGATGGCAGCGAACGGCTGCTGGAGGTCCTGTGCGAAGAGCGTCAGCACCTCGATGTCATTGCCGAACAGCAGGTGCGGCGCGCCGACGAGGAAGTCCTGGTTGAGCATCACGTAGTTCTTGAGGCCCGCCGTGGAGGGATGGGACAGCACGTCACCCCACCGCACCGGCACCGTCAGGCCCGCCTGCGAGTCCGCCGCGTTGGTGCTGCTGAAGGGACGGACGACCTGGATGCCCAGGTTCTTGATGATGGGCATGTGGTGCTGGCAGAGCAGCGCGCCACCCTGGCCTCCCACGCTGTACAGGTCCTCCGGCGTGAGGGTGATGCTCACCTCGCCCGAGCCCTGCAAGAGCGTGTTCCACAGCGTCTCCGAGCGCTCCGCATTCGCCGCGTGCCACTGCGTGGGCATGCTGAACGCGGGGTTGGGGAAGGCGAAGGCAATGGCCACGTCCTTGGGCAGCTTGTCGGTGATGCGCGCCTGGGCCAGGGCCGTCTCGACGGCGGTGACGGCCGCGAGCGCCTTGTCTGCGAGCACCGTGAAGTCGTCAGACCAGTTCGCCTGCAACAGCGCGTTGATGTCCGCGTTCGTCTTCAAGCTCACCAGCGAGTTGGGATGGCGCAGGTCCAGCGTCGGGTAGAGGTACTCGGTGACGAGCCCCGTCAACGCGCGCGACTTGTCGCGCAGCTCCTCGCCATCCAGGTTGCGCAGGCGCCACAGGGGCAGGAGGCGCAGCAGCCGCGCCTGGTTGGCGCCATTCGTCAGGTCATCCGCCAGGGACTGGATGTCGAGCAACTGGAGCTCAATCGCGCGCTCCACGGTGCGCAGTTGCACCAGTCGCTCCAGCCGGGCGAGCTCCTGGGTGACGAACGTCACGAAGAGCGAGCTGAAGATGTCCGGCATGCCGCTCAGCTGGCAGCCCGGGCACTCCGCGCTGTACTGCTGGAGCAGTCGGGACTCGGCGCTGGCGCGCAGGGCCTCCATCTCGCTGTTCGTCACGCGTCCCTGCTCCACGTAGGCAGGGGTCGCCCCGCGCAGCTCGGTCATCACCGTGGCCATGGCCTTGCCCAGCGCCCGGGCGGCTTCGCCGGTGGGCATCAGTCGCACGCTCTTCACCGTGAGCCGGTGGGACACGTCGTCCATACAGGAGCCCACGTCGTTCACCACCAGGAAGTAGTCGCTGTCCTCCTCCACGATGACACCCGTGTGGGGCGACTGGAGCACCTGCACGTCGCGGATGTGGTTGCGGCTGGTGCCCCCCGGCGTCATCGCCACCAGCAGCAGGCTGCCCACCGGCGCGCTCGGGAAGGGCGTGTTCGGCAGGCGCAGGCCCATGGAGAAGCTCGCGGTGCTGCGCTCCTCGCTGCCGGAGTTCTCGTTGTACGTGCCCTCGATGCCCGTGGAGCTGTTCACGCAGGCCTCGGCCGACACGTATGCCGTCGTCCCGTTGCCGAAGAACTCCGCGCCGACCTCCGTCTTGACGCCCGCGCACAGGCGGGTCTCCACCGAGCTCTTCGCGAACATGGACAGGTTGGAGCTCTCCGCCTGATAGCCACTGCCGGAGAAGATGACGGTGTAGCCCCCAGGGCCCGTGAGGGCCTTGCCGTTGCCCAGGTTGACGGCGGTGGGCGCGTTGCTGGCGGGGTGGGGCAGCAGCGCTCCGGAGATGGCGCAGCTGGGCGTGTAGTCTCCGGACACCTCGAAGTTGAGCAGCTCTCCGCGCAACGCGGGGATGCCGAAGGCCTGGGGCCCGCCGACGCCGCCCGGGCCCGGCTGGCGCACCGCGAGCGTGAGGATGTTGAACGTCCCACCCGGCGAGTGGCGTGCCTCATCCGCGCCGATGCTGAGCACCTGCACCGGACCGCGCTGGATGTCCGTGCCCAGGTTCGGCGACTCAATGTCCAGCGCGGTGTTGAACGCCGCCGCGAAGTCGTTGAACTGCGTGCGCTGCAGCTCCAGGTTGTCCTGGAGGCCGACCAGGTCGGCGTTGAGGGAGTAGAACTCGTTGAGCTTGCGCGCCAGCGTGGTGCGCACCGTCTTCTGGTTGGCGGCGTTGGCCACCTCGCCGAGCACCTCGTTGATGAGGGCGGTGCGGTGCTGGGTGAACTCGTTCAGGGCCGTGGTGAGCGCGCTCTTGCGCGTGGTCACCACGTCGTTGATGAAGTTGGACTTGTACTCCTCGATGCCCGTCTTCAGCGTGTCGCGCGAGGTGCTGACGAAGAAGCCGGACTTGGCGTAGCTGCTGGAGTAGGCATCCGCCTTCTCCACCATCTGTGCCCAGCGGGCCAGCGGCGCAGGCGCGCCCGCGGCGCCGCTCTTGAGCAGGGCGGGGCTGTACGTCGTCTCCCCCGTGGCGGACAGCACGGCCTGGGTGAAGGTGACGTGGTTTGCGTGGAGCAGGCCGAACACCGCGACCCAGCCCGCGTGGTCCTCTCCGGCCGTGTTCAGCTTGTTGGCCGCCGCCATCGCCGCCTGGAGCGCGGGGGCCTCCGGCACGGCGCCGAACAGCGCCCACAGCTCCCCCGTCTCGGTGTCCACCGTGCCGCCGCCGCAGCCCTTGAAGCGGCAGCCCAGGTCATGCAGGTAGCTGAAGTCCTCCATGCGCTGGAACAGGCCGCTGAAGCCGTCACCCAGCAGCATCAGCAGGGGAGGGCCGCTCATCGCGGGCGTCCCGGTCAGCGTCGCCTCCAGCACCGCCTGGTCCACCAGCAGGCCCGCGTTGAGGGGCTGGGCGTGCAGCGGCAGGCCATTCACGTTCAGCAGGGCGTTCTCGTAGGCGACCTTCCAGAACATGCCGAACGTCTCGCTGAGCTGCTTCATCAGCACCGGGCTGTTGAGGGCCCCGGGGAACATCTGCGCCTGCTGCACCGCGTACCAGTCGCTGATGGACTTCAGGTGGGTGCGCACGTCGCTCGCGTTGGGCACCTTGCGCTGGAGCGTGTCGTTGGGGACGTCGTCCCGGCGCAGGTCGGAGAGGGCCCGCTCGTACAGCTTCACCCACATGGCGTGGTACTTCTCGCGGTACACGTCGCCCTGGCAGGCGCCCGCGGGCACCGCCGCCGCCTGGGAGGCGAGGCCCACGCAATACGCCACCTGGGAGCGGGCGGAGATGCCCGGGACATGGGCCGACGAGAAGCGGGTGCAGGTGTCCATCGCCGCGTTGAGGGCGGTCAGGCTGACGCCGCAGCCGGTCGTCGTCGGGGCGATGAAGCCCGCGCTGCACGTGGTGTTCGCGCTCGGGTCTGACACATAGAGGCCTCGGATGAACTGCGCCTGCGCGGCCGTGAGCTGGTGGCCGTGCAGTTCGAAGAGCAGCTTCAGGCGGGAGACGACCTCGCTGCGAAGCTGCGCGCCGCCGGCTCCGGCGGGGAGCCCCGAGGCCAGGCCCTGCTGCACCAGACAGTCGTACTTGGCGGTGACCTGGGTGTCCGTGGACTGGGGGGTGAGCGCCAGGTGGTCGCACGTGCGGCACATCGGCTGCTGCACGTAGAGCGGCGAGGGCTCGTAGTTCTTCGGCGTCATCGCCGCCCACTTCGCCGCCGCCGCCAGCTTCACCGTGTTCAGCGAGGTGCCCGCGGTGTGGAATAGCGGGTTCGCGTTGCAGGCGGTGGCCACGTCATTGCCGAAGTTGTTGTGCCGGCAGGTGGGGTAGATGGGCTTCGACGGGTCGGGGCACGGATGGTTGCCCGTGGACGCACCACAGGCCGCGTCCGCCTTGGCGATGTACGTGGGCCACTGGGTCAGCGTGAAGGTACAGGAGCCGGAGTTGACCTCCCGCTCGGTGGCGCCCTGGACCGACTGGATGGTGACCATGTTGCGGTCCGCGAGCGGCAGGCTGTTGCGCTTCGCGTTCGCCGCGGCGACGCACTGGGTGGTGCAGTTGAAGCGAGTGACGGTCGTGCAGATCTCGACTTCGGGCGTGTGCTGCTTGGGCCTGCACTCCTCCTCCGTGTACGCGGTGCAGGAGTTGACCGTCTGGCTGAAGTTCGTCGTCGCGCGGCTTTGGACGCCGAACTGGGGCAGCCGGCACGTCGGGTAGTCGTAGCAGGTCATCGTCTCGAAGCCGGTGGACAGGCCACAGCTGCTGTTGGTCCCGGACTTGTTGCAGTCCAGCCCGTACTGCCAGGGCACCGCGCAGATGTTGGACGGGTCTCCGGCGGAGGCCCAGGCCAGGCGGGTGTCATCACACGCGCCATTCAGCATCTGCGAGGCCTCCGACAGGGCCTCCACGTCGTTCACTTCCTCCTCGGAAGCCTCTCCGCAGGCCATCAGGGCGAGGAGGACTCCGAGACACCACGGGCTCAACGAACGCATGAAGCACACTCCTCCCGTGGAGCACGCGCGTGTGCGCGGCTCCCGGAGCTCCGGGCGCTTCCAGGGCGCCCTTGGTCAGGGACTGCGATGGGAACCGCGCGGGCCGCGCTCGGGGTGGAGCGCGGGCCCGCGGCGGTGTCGTGAGAGCTGTCGGGGAGGGGAACGAAACCCGCGCCGGATATTCCCGGGGATTTTTCCGTTCAGGATGCGGCTGGGGGGGCCCGGGCCTCGTGGGGAGGCCTTCACGGGCTGGGACGGCGCGGAGGGGCCGTGTGTGGTGCCTGGGTGTCGCCGCCGCGGAACAACGGCCGGGAGGAGGCTCCCGGCCAGCTCCCCCGGCGTCAGCGCGCTGCGAATTCGCACACCTCCTCGGGTCGGATGACCTTCACGAACTCGGTGACGACTCCGCTCCTGACCAGCGGTGCCCCACAGTGGCACTGCCGGGTCCCGACACGCGTCGTCAGCGTCGCGTCGCTGTAGTAGAAGTAGCTGTAGGAGGTGTCACAGAGGGGAGGTGCCTCGGCGTGACGCGGCTCGCCGATGGCCTGCTCCTCCGGAGCTGCCTCCGGCCCTCCGCAAGCCATCACCAGGAACGAAGCAGCGAGCCCCAGACTCCGCGCCAGATGTCCGAATCGCATGGGTTCATCCTTGTCTGCCATTGGGTGGTCGCCCTGGAGGGCGATGGGGCAGTATGTCATTAGCGGGGGGAAGGACTCCAGGTCGGTCATTTCCCCACGGGAGTCGATGGGGCGTGGTGGAGGTGGTTCGCCGGATCCCAGCGCTGCTTTACCTCGCCCCGCTGGGAAGACCGGACCCGCCGTGCCTTGGCCTTGCGTCACTCAGCGCCGACCTTCGCCTCAGGCCACCGCTGCCCCGAGCTGTAATTGGCCGGAATCCACCGGTAGCTCCTCCCCTCCGTGCCCAGGCGACCCAGTCCGGGGAAGGGCATATGAGCCAAGCCCAGCAGGTCTCCGCGCGCCGCGGCGTCCGCGAACACTCGCGCCCGCTGGGATGCCGCGGCGCGGTCGTCGACGTCGTAGGCGACCGTCACCGAGGGCTCACGAAGCTGCACCGAGCCGAAGTGCATGAGGTCGCCAAACAAGACCAGCCGCTGCCTCCGGCTCTCGATGATGTAGTTGCTGTGCCCCGGCGTATGTCCCACGGTCGCCATGACTCGGATGCCCGGGACGATGGAGTCCCCGCCACCGAACGTCTTCAACTTCCCGGCGACGCGGTAGGGCTCCACCATGGCCCGCGCCTCCTCGAAGTACTTCGGGTCCACGTTTCCCCTCGGCTTCTCACGCCCGAGCCAGAAGTCCGCTTCACGCGCGTGGACCTGGAGGATGGCGTTGGGGAAGGCCCGGCGCGTGCCGGACATCAACCCGCCGGAGTGGTCGGAATGGATGTGCGTGAGCAGCACCACATCAATCTGTTCGGGCTGGTAGCCGGCTGCTTGAATGCTCTGCTGAAGCTGGCCACCCACGCCGGGGCCGAAGAA
Source organism: Myxococcus qinghaiensis (assembly GCF_024198215.1). Lineage (GTDB taxonomy): Bacteria > Myxococcota > Myxococcia > Myxococcales > Myxococcaceae > Myxococcus > Myxococcus qinghaiensis. Next base: position 74,785 of record NZ_JAKCFA010000003.1, on the reverse strand, counting down.
GCTGCCCACGCCCGTGTCCACGAGCACCAGCGCCGTGCCGGTGTTGACGAGGAACGCGTTGATGGACAACTCGACGGGGTCCTCGAGGTGGTCTTTCGAGAGCAGCTCCTTCACCCGCTCCGGCGTCGTGTGCGTCGCCACGTCGCGCACGACCTGGGGAACGGTTCCGTCGGACAGCGCGGTGATTTCGAAGTCGCCAAGCATCATCCGGTAGAAGCCAGGCGCTTGCGTTCGTACCTGGGGCGCGGCCGATTGGGCGGAGGCCGGAAGCATTGATGCGATGGCCAGCACCAGCATCGTGAGGGCGCGTGAGACAGCGAGGAAGGCACTGCGAGGCAGGGGTCTTGTCATGCGAGAGGAGATAGCGCCAGGCCTCGTCTCGGATAAACGGGCGCTCTTCTCACACACTGTTTCACCCCGGAAACAATCGGGAGCGCGTCTCGGAGCCTTGGGGCGCGCGGGATGAACGCGATATGCCGCGAGTGGAGGTGGAAGATGGACAGGTTCCTGGCCATGGAGGCCTTCGTCCGCGTGGTGGAGAGTGGCACCTTCACCAAGGCGGCCGACGCGCTGGGCCGTCCGAAGACGGCGGTGACGCGCCTCATCCAGCAACTGGAGGCGCAGCTTCGCGTGAAGCTGCTGCACCGCACCACGCGCCGGGTGACCGTCACTCCGGAGGGCATGACCTACTACCACCAGGCCTTGCGTCTGCTCGGGGAGGTGCGGGAACTCGAATCCACGCTGTCCCAGTCACGGCGCGGCCCCCGAGGGCGCCTGCGGGTGGAGTCGAGTGGAACGCTCTCCCGACTGCTCATCGTGCCTGCGTTGTCATCGTTCTACGCGCGCTATCCGCAGATGCACATCGAGCTGGGGGTGAGTGACCGTGTCGTGGACCTGCTCGCGGACAACGTCGACTGCGCGATTCGTGGCGGTGGCGTGAAGGACGAGTCCCTGGTGGCGCGGCACCTGGGGGACCTCTGCTATTGGCTGTGCGCGTCACCCAAATATGTCGAGCGTCACGGTTCGCCACGTCACCCGCAGGAGCTGGCGGGTCCGACGCACGCGGTGGTCAGCTACTTCTCCTCACTGAGTGGCAAGGAGCTCCCCTTCGTCTTCCTCCGCGAGGGTGAGCGGCTGGAGGTCCAGGGCCGCAGCCTGCTGACACTCAATGAGACCAACGCGTACCTGGCCGCCGGCCTGGCGGGCCTGGGCGTCATGTTCGCGCCGCGCTTCGTGGTGGAGCCATACGTCGCCACCGGTGAGCTGGTGCAGGTGCTGGAAGGATGGCAGCCCGAATCCCGGCCCCTGTTCCTCGTCTATCCGCCCGCACGCCAGCAGGCCGCCGGACTGCGCGTCTTCGTCGAGTGGACGATGGAGCTGTTCGCGAGCCGTCCGAGCCTGTGGCGCCGTGAAGGGTAGCCAGCATCCGAGGTCCAGGGCGGCGATGGCCCGGGCGACGACGGTGTCGAGCGGCATCCCCGGGTCGAGCGAGCAGACCGACCAGGCGTGCGGCCGCCCCATGAATCCCAGGTATGGTCCCCGCGACATGAGGACCGTTCCTCCGGAGCCCCTGCGGTTGTCCGCACACCTTCCCGCGCTGGATGGCCTGCGCGGCGTGGCGGTGTTGCTGGTGATTGCCTATCACTCGCTGGGCGAAATCCGGACGGCGTCCATCGGAAGCCTCTTCCAGATGGGCTGGGCGGGCGTGGACCTCTTCTTCGTCCTCTCCGGCTTCCTGATTACCCGCATCCTGCTGCAGACGCGGGAGCGCGGCGGGTACTTCCGAGCCTTCTACCTGCGGCGCGCGCTGCGCATCTGGCCGCTGTACTTCCTGCTGTTGGCCTTCGTCTTCGGCGTCATGGGCTGGCTGTTGCCCGCCATGGCCTTCGATGCCCAGCGATACCCGTGGACGCTCTACGCGCTCTACCTCCAGAACCTCTGGCTGCCGGACTTCGGCCCACCGCCCCTCAACGTGACGTGGTCGCTGGCCATCGAAGAACAGTTCTACCTGGTGTGGCCCCTGCTGGTGTTCTTCCTGCGCCCCGGGCAACTGCGTGCCCTGCTCTGGACGCTCGTGCTGCTCTCTCCCATCGCTCGCTATGCCGCACTGTCGATGGGCGCCTCTCCCCATCTGCTCTACACCTTTCCCCTGTTCCACCTGGAGGGGCTGTCGCTCGGAGGGCTCCTGGCACTGGGCGTGGTGGATGGCCGCTACACCGCGGAGTCCCTGGAGCGATGGGGACGCCGGCTCGTCGTGCCCACGCTGCTCACGGCCTTCGGGCTCGGCACTGTCTTCTTCAACCGGGGCCACTCCATCCACACCCCTGAGGCGCTCGAGGGTCTGGGCGGTCCGGGCTTTCGTGCGCTGCTGGTGGCGGGCCTGTACACGTGGGTCGCGGTGGGCTTCGCCTGCCTGTTGGGCTGGGTGCTCACCGGACGCGTCCAGGTTCTTCAACGCGTGCTGGAGTGGCGCCCGCTGCGCTTCGTGGGGCAGGTCAGCTACGGCCTGTACCTCTTCCACGCGCTCGTCTTCCCGGTCGGTGCCCACTACATGCGACCGGTGTTCTCGCGACTCATCCCATCCAGCATCGCCGCCACCGCGCTCTCGCTGCTCTTCGAGTACGCGGTACTGCTGGCGCTCACCGTCCTGTCGTGGCGGTTCTTCGAGAGCCCCCTGCTGCGCCTCAAGGACCGCTTCACCACGTCGGAGGTCACCGAAAAGGCCGTCGCCCCTACGGTCTGACGACGGGCTGTCTTCTGTGGTGGGGCCGACCGCTCAGAGCGCGGCGAAGACATCGCCGAGCGTTGCGAGCATCGACTCCGAGCTGCGCACGCGGAACGTCGACCCGGTGAGGCGTGCTGACTCGATGCGGTCGACGCGGAGCATGCGCACCGCCCCTCGCAGGTGGTCCCAGACGAGCAGGAACCAGGCGGGCCAGCTGAGCAGGAGATAGTGCGGCTCCACGACGCGCACGGTGCTCACGTCGTTCGCGCGGTAGGTCAGCTCCAGGGCGCGTTGCTCGAAGAACGCCTCCTGGATGGGGCGGAGCACCGCGGCCCTGGGCGCCTTCCACGTCGCGGTGACGTTCCGCGAGCTGGGGCCGACAAGAATCCTCCGGCGCAGCCCGCTCACCCGGGAGCGCTCCTCCGGGGGAAACGAGGCGGAGAGCTTCTGCCGCAAGCCCTTGAGCGTGGAGAGCATCAAGGGCGAGCCCAGTTGCTCCGCGAGGGCCAGCGCGAGCATCAGGTCGAGGACCTCCCGGGTGTCGAGCTGAACGCGTCCCAGTCCCGTCCGCGGTGGCACGCGCACGCCGCCGCCTCGCCCCGCTTCCGATTCAATGGGAACGCCCCGTGCCGCGAGCCGGGACAGGTCCCTCCGGATGGTCCGCACGCAGACGTCCAGCTCCTCGGCCAGCTCCGACGCGGTCCACGAAGGTCGGGAGGCGAGGAGGCCGAGGACACGGTCCAGGCGGTCGCTGACGGGTTCGCGTTTCAAAGGTGACTCATTCTGTCACCTTTACGGGAGACAGTCTCCAGGTCGCGAACGAACGCGGCCCCGACACGAGAGACCCATGACCTTCATGCGCGGAATGAGCACCCTCAACCTCTGGGCGGACGACCTGCGAGCGGCGACCCGCTGGTACTCGGAGCTGCTTGGAGTCGAGCCCTACTTCAGCAGCGAGGCTACCGGGCGGGGGCCCGGATACGTCGAGTTCCGCATCGGCGACTATCAGCACGAGCTGGGCATCATCGACCGACGCTTCGCGCCCCACGGGCTCACCACGAGCCGGGGTGGAGTGGTCGTCTACTGGCACGTCGACGACATCGCCGGAGCGCTCGCGCGGCTGCTCGAACGGGGCGCCGAGCTCCTGGAAGGCGTCACCGAGCGAGGCCCTGGCTTCGTCACGGCGTCGGTCATCGACCCCTTCGGCAACGTGCTGGGCCTCATGTTCAACCGTCACTACCTCGACGTCCTCGGAGCCAGCCATGGCGCGCGCTGAGCGAGGCGCCGTCGCCGAGGCCCCGGTGAAGGCGTTTCGAGGCGTGGCGGAGTTCGAGGCGTGGCTGGAGCAGAACGGGGGCGCTCCCGCCGGGGTCTGGTTGAAGCTCGCCAAGAAGGGGACGGGAATCACTTCGTTGACGGATGACGAGGCGGTCGACGTGGGGCTCTGCTTCGGCTGGATATCCGGCCAGCGGAAGTCGCTCGACGAGCGCTTCTATCTCCAGAAGTACGTGCCGCGCCGGCCGCGCGGGCGGTGGTCCCAGGTGAACGTGCGGAAGGTGGAGGCGTTGCTCGCCGCGGGAAGGATGCGCCCCACGGGGCTCGCCGAAGTCGAAGCAGCCCAGGCCGATGGGCGCTGGGCCGCTGCCTACGCGTCGCAGCGAAACGCCACCGTCCCCGTCGACCTGACGGCGGCGTTGTCCGCGAGTCCCCGGGCCGCGCGTGCCTTCGAGGCGCTCGGCAAGACGCGGCGCTATGCGCTCATCCTGGAGGTCGTGACGACCCGTACGGAGACGGGCCGCACGAACCAGGTGCGTCGCATCGTCGACTCGCTCGCGTCCGAGAAGCCTTGAGGCGCTCGGGGCGGGCCCTACTGTCGCGGCGAGTCCTGACCCACGGAGCGCCGCTCCTGAGGCAGTCGACGCTCGACGCCATCGACGTCGAAGTGCCGGACAATCATGCTCGCGGGTGGCCGCGATGCGCCCGGGCCGCTCCCGGCGATGGCTGAGGGAAGCAGCACCTTCTCCGCGACGTCATAGCTCGCGAACGCTTCGAAGCCGCCCTCCACCACCGCGGAGGAATGGCGGATGACGACCTTCCCAGCGGGCAGTCCGGAGGGCAGGCGCGCCAGGAAGCCGCTCTTGTCGCCGCTCGAGACCAGCGCCTCGAGCCGCCTGGCTTCCTCCAGGACCTTGGCGGGAATGGCGGGCCAGTAGACCCACTCGCTGACCACCCTGCCGTTATTGCTCAGCCGTGCCCAGGCGACTGAGTCCACCACGGAGAACTTGCCGACGGTCCGTTCGAGGATGGAGGCATGGCCGTCGACCTGGGGCTGCGCCGGTCGCGCCTCACTCGTCGTCCCGCGCGATGACAGGTATGTGTTGGCGTGCACGCCCCCAATCTGGTCACCAGGGACTCCCGCCGCGCGGAAGTACTCGATGACCTGGGCATTGTGCTTGTCCGGCCCCAGCGTGTAGCGGAGGTCGGGAGGGGGCGCCAGGACACCCACGGCCTCCTTGGACAGGCCGTTGCTCGGCGTGGCGATGACCAGACCATTGCCCAGATGGGTGGCGAAGACGCCCTCGGGGCCCACCACCTTCGCGAAGCCATGTTCATCCAGGCGACGCAGCGCGACTCCAGGCGGGCCGGACAGGAAGCGGGAGCGCTCCATCGAGTGTTGGTAGCCGACCGCGCCTCCCTTGTCCGTGGCGATGAGTCCTGGGGCCGGAGGCTGGGCGAGCGCGGGGCCGGTGCACAGCAACGAGAGGCACGCGCCGAGCCTCAGGGAAAGTTCGCGAACCGTCATCATGGCAGCTCCCAGGCGTTCTGGTTGGTGGCGGGCAGCGGGTAGTTGCAAACCCATCGCGCCGAGTAGAACTGGTTGCCCAAGGCGTCGTTGGAGTCATTCGCCAGTTGGACCCATCCCTCGGCCATGGAGCCCGCGGCGCGCGCGGCGGAGTTGTCCATGCCGATGACGATGTTGCAGCCACAGCCGTTGAAGCCATGGCCCCCGCCTCCTCCCGGGCAGCCGCCGCCCTCGTTCGCTGGCAGCGAGTTCATCGTCTGCACCCAGGATTCAGACACGCGGTTGTTCTCGTTGGCCCGGTAGAACATCGCGAAGGTCGCGCCGCGGTCCGGCACGTTGGCGGTGTCACCGCCGGCGGTCATCATGGTGGCGATGAGCTGCACGCCCGCGCTGGCGTTCACGAACGTGTGCGCCCAGAACGGAGGGAGGATGCCGTGGCTGATGTCGAGCACCACCAGGTTGGCGCCACCATCCGTGCCGGCGCCTGCCCAGGCGCCCGACTGGGGGCTCTCTCCGAACCGGACGGGTCCCTGCGTGTAGTTGATGAGCCCGCCGAAGCGGTCCCCCGTGCTGTGAGTCACGGCCTGACGGTCCACCATGTAGCAGCAGCGCGGCGCATCGAAAGGGCTGAAGCGGCAGGTGCCGGGCATGCGGGCAACGCCACCTCCTGTCGCGGTGCCGGGTTGGTTGCAGGTGGCTGTCGTCGAGCAGGAGACCGTCGAACAGCCATGGTGGGTGATTCCATGGCCCGTGAAGAAGGCGACCGCCCGACCCGCGCGGTCAAAGTAGGTCTGGTCTGCTCCCAGTGAGTTCCGCGCGAAGTCCACGAAGTCCGTGTCGTAGACGGCGGAGTTGGTGTAGCGCGCGCCCGTGGCCCACCTGCTCCCCGCGAAGACCATGTTCTGCATGAAGCCGTCGCCATTGGCGATGGAGTTGCCCAGCTGGTCGCCGGGGCCGTAGTCGTTGACGCTCTCGACGATGATGGCGTTGCTCGTCTGCGCATGCGCGTCGAGGGCGAAGACCGCCATCAGCATTCCGAGTGTCAGCGGCTTCGAGTGTTTCCATGGGGTCATGCGGCGCTCCCTTGTCATGGGTGTGTACCTCCGGCTGTTGGTTTGGTTTGTCTTGAAGCGTCCGCACGCCCCCCGGGAGCTGCTGCCCCGGAGGGGCATGTCCGAGACGCGGTCCGATGGCGTTTCCACCACCGTCCCGCGCCTCGACTGCGAATCTCCGACGTGGCGACTACCGGCTGACGGAGAAGCTCCCCGCCCAGGAGCCGTAGGAGAGCGTGGTGATGCCATTGCGGGTGGTGCCCGTGTAGCTGCTCTGTCCCGGCTGGATGGTGACGACCACCGTGCCTCCGGTGGCGGGAATCGCACCCGCATGCACCGCGGCCGCGCAGGCGTTCGAGTCATCGGTATAGAGGTCCGTGCCCCACACCGTTCCCCCGCTCGTCGCCGGACAGCTGCAGCGAATCTGCGTCCCGTTCTGCCCGCGATAGGACGTGAAGCTGACGCTGGAGCACGCCTGCGCGGGAGGGACCTGGAACGAGAAGCTCCCCGCCCAGGAGCCGTAGGAGAGCGTGGTGATGCCATTACGGGTGGTGCCCGTGTAGCTGCCCTGTCCCGGCTGGATGGTGGCGACCACCGTGCCTCCGGTGGCGGGAATCGCGCCCGCGTGCACCGCCGCCGCGCAGACGTTCGAGTCATCGGTATAGAGGTCCGTGCCCCACACCGTTCCCCCGCTCGTCGCCGGGCAGCTGCAGCGAATCTGCGTCCCGTTCTGCCCGCGATAGGACGTGAAGCTGATGCTCGCGCAGCTCTGCACCGTGCCGCCGTAGAGGTAGTCCAGCGCGGTGTTGTCGGAGCTGGTCCACTCGCCAGTCTCGGTGGAGCGGAAGCACGAGTTCATGACGGACCCGCCCTCGACGGCCGTGGTCGGCGTCCCCGGGATGTGGATGGCGCCCACGCCCGCCTCGCCCTCGTCGCCGCCGACACCGCAGCTGATGCTGCGATTGTAGTAGTCGGAGTGGCGGAAGCCGACCGCGTGGCCCAGCTCGTGGGTGATGACGTGCTCGTTCACGTCAGCGCTGTAGTTGTTCAGTCCGGTGCCGATGTTGATGATGCCGTAGGGCAGGCCGCCTGAGGGGAAGCCCGCGGAGCCGCCGGTGCCCGTCGTCGTCTGCGCGGTGATGTTCGCGGTACAGCCAGTGGCCGGGCCGCGCGCGAAGGTGATGCGGAGGCCACGCTCATTGTAGTTGGCGATGGCCAGGTCGAGCCCCTGGCTCAGCAGGGGATAGCTGTCGAACGCGGCGGTGGAGTTGACGCAGATCTTCGTCACGCCCGTTCCGACGAGGTTGGTCGTGCGGTACTGCTCGGGGCTCTCCGAGGTGGCCTGGAGCATCTCCCGGGACGCCTCGAGTGTGACGTGCGCGTCGCGGCCCACGTACACGGCGTCGTCGGCGATGAGGATGTCATCGGCGGGGAAGCCGGCCTCCAGCAGGTTGGAGATGATCTCCTCGTTCTCGGCCTGCGGGTCCGTACCGCAGCCGACCAACAAGGCGCCACAGGTCACCGCGAAGACTGCTGCCTTCTTGAACATGGGGGCTCGTTTCGCTGACAGCGAGGATGCGCCGTCCGCCTGGCGGCCAGCCGAGACAGCGCGACGGCCTACCGAGCATTTCCCTGTTCAAGACATGAAATAGCGTAAAAATATGATTAACTGTTGAGGACTGGATGGACGAGGCGAAAGCCTCTCCGTCCTGGCGCGGGTCATCGGACAGAGAGCAGGTCCGGCGCGAGGGCGCGGGAGCGGTCATCGCGGCGTTGCTGAACCTTCGAGAATCTGCTGTCGGAGACGGTCTGCCAGCGCGAGACGGCACCAGCGCCAGGTGCGCAGCCCAGGCCCACGGTCGCGAGGCAGGGGCGCCAGGACCGCGGAAGGACACGGCGCCGGACGGGACGTTCATTCCTTCGTGCGCGTGAACTCCATCACCCAGTTGGTCTCCCAGCTCTGGCCTTCGTCGGGTGAGAACGCCTGCTCCCAACGCGCGGTGTCCTGGCCCAGCTTCGTCCACGTGAAGCGCACGCGGATGGCACGGCCCTCGAAGGTGTCATTCGTTTCGAACAGGCCCACGTCGCCCGCGAAGCCACCCAGCACAGGCGGGTCGATGGTGTGGTTGCGATTGTCCACCCAGGAGATGGACCACTGCTTCGTCGCCGGGTTGTAGACGCGGAGCGCCAGGCCCACGAACCCAGGCCAGAACTCGCTGCGAAAGGTCTCCTGATTGCCGAGCCCGCCCGGCAAGGGATGCTCTTCGGCGGTGGCCTCGAACGGCAGCCACTCCGTGCACCCCTTCAGGCGCTCCTTGAGCCGACGGTTGTGGACCCGCCAGGTCCCCATGAGGAAGTCGAAGTCCCGCGCCCCGTCGTGCTGTCCCTGTGCCCGCATGCCGTCGCTCCGTTCAGGATTCGAGGGCCCGGCTCGGACCCACTGAAGCGCACGGTAGAGGGCATATAGGGCGAACCCCGCCCTGATTCGGACAGGCCCTGGCTCATTCCTTTCGGGAAGGCTTGCGCCGCGTGAGCCGCGCCTCGAGTCCGGCGAGCATGGCCTCGAGTCCGAACTCGAATTCCTTCTCGATGTCGTGGCGTGCCAGGACGGCCACCAGCTCGTGGACGCGAGGGAAGTCCTGCTCGCTGAGCTGCTCGTAGGCGGGCAGGGACTGCTCCTCGGGCCGGGTCGGCGAGTAGCCCGCGATGGTGTGGCCGACGACGAAGGCCACCATCACCTGCAAGGTACAGAGAGCCTCATCGGCACTGAACCCCGCGTTGCGGAGCAGGTCGAGCGCCGCTTCGACGTGGACGATGGACGCGGGCGTGACAGCGGGGCGCGTCGCGAAGAGGGGCAGCGTGTTCGGATGGGCGCGGAGCACGAGCCTCAAGGCCCGGGCGTTGTCGCGCAGGGCGCTCTGCCAGGACGCCGCCTTCTTCGCCGGGGGCATCTCCGCGAGGACGATTTCGAACAGGCCATCCAGGATGGCCGCCTTGTTGGCGACGTGGTTGTAGAGGGACATCGCCTCGACACCCACCTCCTGCCCCACACGCCGCATGGAGATGGCCTCCAGCCCTTCACGGTCAACGATGCCCAGGGCCGCCCGCAGGATGCGCTCTCTCGAAAGGGGTTCGCGTTTGTTGGCCTGTTTCATGGTCGCCTTGACAGACTTACGTCATAAGCTTACGTTGTAAGTCAACCATGTGGATTCAAGAGCGAGCAGTCGAGGAAGTGATTCCGTTGCCCCGTGGGGCGGCGATGCCGGAAGAGGGGCGCCTGCGCCGGTGGGTCGAGCACCTCGCGGTCCCCCGGCACAACGTGGCGAATGCCCGGAACAATGTCTGGGTGCGTGATGAACTCGGAGCGGCGTTCGAGCGCTACGGCCTGTCGGTGCGGCTCCAGGGTCGATATCGAAACGTCGTCGCGCTGCCGCGACACGCGGAGGGCAGGCCGGTGACGTTCGTGGCCGCCCACTACGACAGCGTGCCGGACTGCCCCGGCGCCGATGACAACGCGAGCGGCCTGGCGGTGATGCTGGAGTGCGCGCGTGTCCTCGCGCAATCGGATGACGGCCCGCTGGTGGGCTTCATCGCGTTCAACGCGGAGGAGGATGGCCTGTTGGGCAGCCGTGACTTCGTGGCCCATGGGCTGCCCGCGCTTCCCTGCGCACTGCGCATGGCGCACGTGCTGGAGATGGTCGGCTTCCGCAAGCGCTCGGGCCCGGTTCAGGACCTGCCGTTTCCGTGGGTGCCCCAGAGCCTCAGGACTCCCGACTTCCTCGGGCTGGTGGGGAAGGGGCGCTCCAATGCCGTCATGGACCGCGCCATCCAGTCAGCGGAGTCGCCCGGGTTGCGGTTGCTGACGGCGAAGACGTGGGGGCCGCTCCACGTCCTCCTGCCGGACCTGCGGCGCAGTGACCACTTCCCGTTCTGGACGGCCGGGAAGCCGGCGGTGCTCTGGACGGACACCGCCAACTTCCGCAACCCGCACTACCACTGCTCGACCGATACGCCAGACACGCTCGACTACGTGTTCATGCAGGAGGTGGCCACGCTGCTCAGCGCGGTGGTCTCCCGGGAAGCTGCCTGACGCACGCGCCGCACGGCGGACCGCCGATGGCCTTCAAGGTCAGGCGCGGTTGGCGTCGAGACCGCAGGGCTTTCCCTCCGCTCGCTCAGGGCTTCCCGGGGGACTCCGCGGGGCAGCCGGCCGTCGCGGTGACGTGCTGGAGGCGGCCGGGTGCCGGTGCCACCAGCGGCTTCTTCTGCGTCTTCCAGTGCTCGACGAGCGCGTCGCGCAAGGTCAGCGCCTGCTTCTCACCCAGGTCGATGCTCGCGGGCGGCAGTGTCTTGAGCACGTCCTCCAGTCCGCCACCCCCGCGCGCCAGGAAGTCCGGCATGGCCACGCGGAAGCGCTTGCTGGCCGGAAGCGGCTTGCCGTTCGGCAGGGTGACGGAGGCGAGCCGGGGCACGCCGTTGCACTGCTCGACCTTCACCTTCAGCCCCGATACCTGGATGGTGCCCTTGCGTCCATAGCCCGCCTCCAGCAGCCGCTTCAGCTCCGCCGTCGACAGGGTGAGGACGGCGAGGGTGTTGTCGAAGGGAAGCACCTCGTAGACCGCGCCGTAGGTGAGGTCACCCGCCGGCAGGTCCGCGCGCAGGCCGCCGCTGTTGAGCAGGGCCACGTCCGTCATGGAGACCGCGCGCAGCGCATCCGCCAGCACGTTTCCAAGCGCGCTCTCCGCGTCGTAGTTGCGCGTGAGCGCCGCCGGCACTCGCACACCCAGCGAGCGCTTCTGCTCCACTTCCACGCGGGCGAACGCCTCGGTGAGCTGTGCCTCCAGCGTCGCGTCGGCCACCACCGCGCTCCCACGGAACGTCGCGGGGACGAGTTGGAGGCCCTTCGCCGCCTTCAGCTTCCGCTCGTCACACGTGCCCAGCGTCGCGTCCATGCGCGCGCACACCGGGATGGAGCCCTGCAGCAGCGTCCGCTCGGGGAGCACCTTGCGCGTCACCGGGTCCACGAAGATTTCCACCAGCCCGAACGCGCGGCCCCGCCCCGACGTCTCGATGACCGGCGTGCCCTTGATGAAGTGGCCCACGGGCTGGTGCGTGTGCCCGGCCACCACCGCGTCCAGCGTCCCCTCCGGCAGCGTCTCCAGCAGCTCGACAATCTCGCTGTCCCCCCGGTCGCAGGACGACGCGTCGCGAGGGTTGTCCCCGCGCTTGCACACCGCGCCCGCGTGCGCCACCGCGACCACCACCTCGGCCCCGCGCGCGCGCAGGGACTTCGCCGCCGCGAGCGCCGACTCTTCCAGGGGCGCGAAGCGCAGGCTCGCCACATTCACCGGATTCGTCACCTGCGGCGTGTGAGGCGTGGCCAGCCCGAGGATGCCGATGCGCACCCCGCGCCGCTCCACCAGCAGCGTGCCCTCGTTGCCCAGCCAGGTGGGAGCCACGCCCGTCTGGCTGTCGGTGACGTTGAACCCGAGCACCGGGAAGCGCGCCTGCTGGATTCGCGCCTTGAGCGCGCCGAACGGGTCATCTCCTTCGAGCGCCACCGAGCGCGGCCCCACGGGCCCGTAGTCGAACTCGTGGTTGCCGAGCGCCGAGGCGTCATACTTGAGCGCGTTCATCGCGCCGATGACCACCTCGCCCTCGGTGAGGTTGGAGGCGAGCGTGCCCTGGAAGAGGTCTCCTCCATCCAGCAGCAGCACGCCGTCCGGGTTCTCCGCGCGCAGGATGGACAGGTAGCCCGCGAGCGTCGCCAGCCCGCCCTGCTCCACGCTGGTGCCATCCGGCAGCGTGGCCTTGGAGGGCATCACCCAGCCGTGCAGGTCGTTGGTCCCCACCATGGAGATGCGCAGGGGCTCCGGCGCGGCCTTCGCCTCGCTCGCGGGCGGGGGCGCCACGGCGGCGGCCTCCGGCACGGGCGGAGGAGGGGAGGCGCAGGCGGCGAGGAGGGCGGACAGCAGCCCGAGGCGGAAGGGACGGAGGGCGGAAGGCACATGCCCGTCTAGAACGTCGACCCCGCCAGATTCAAGGGCCCTCGCTTCCGTCCGTCAGACTTCCGGAAGCGAGGGCCCCCACGTGCGTGGGTGTGGCTAGTTGCGCACGCGCAGCAGCAGCTCGGCCTGCATCGGGCTGCGGCGGCTGGTCGCCGTGCCGAAGCGGTTGTTCGTGGGGCGGTACTGCTCCTGCACGAAGGTGACGTCGCTGTTGTTCAGCACGTTGAACATGATGAGCGTGAGCTCCATCTTGGTCTCCTTCGTCTTCACGATGCGGTTCAGGTCATACCGGGCCTGGACATCGAACAGGAACTGGCTCGGCTGGCGCAGCTCGGAGACGGCCGACGGGTCGTTGAAGTCCGGCAGGCCGGTGTTGGTGTTGGCAGCGTGGCCGGTGCCGCGGTCCGAACGAGCGATGCGCTGCCGGTCCACGGTGCCCTCGGTGAACATCCACATGGGCGCGCCGGTGCGGTAGTTGAACCGCACGCCGAAATCGAGGCCGAACTGGGTGGTGTACCCGATGGCGCCCTTGAGGGTGTGGCGGATGTCCTCCGGCGACGGGCCCTCGAAGAAGCGCTTGAAGCGCGGATTCACGCCGTAGCCGTCGAAGTAGTCACCCACCGTGCCGTTGCTGTACGCCAGGGTGTAGCTGGCGAGCAGGTCCCACGGGCCCGTCTTGCCCTGCGCCCACAGGTCCATGCCCTTGTAGTCGCGCCAGGCGTCATCCGGGTTGTGGATCTTCACGATGGTGTGATTCACGCCATCCACGTAGCCGACCACCCGCTGACCGGACGGGTCCCAGATGCGGTTCATCTCCTCGTCTACCCACATGTTGGAGTACTTGCGGTAGGTGAGGTCCAGGCCGATGACGGAGCCCTCGGTGATGGCGTGGTGCAGGCCGAGCGCGAGCTCGTCCACGTGCGGCGGCGTGTGGCTCGTCTTGTCGAAGTAGCGGCCGGAGGCCCCACCCGACACGCTGCACTGGGGGTTGCCCGTGGTGTCGGGTCCACAGTCCGCGAAGGCGCCACCGGCGAAGGTGGACCGCACCGTGGTCAGCTCCGGGTTGGCGTGCTGCGCGATGAAGACGTCGCCCACTTCATTGGAGCGGCCGTAGTGCGCCTTGATGAGGGTGGTGCGGGTGCCGAACATGTCGTACGTGGCGGACAGACGCGGGCCCACGCCCACCAGGTTGGTGATGAACAGGTTGTCGTCGCCGTACAGGCGGCCCACGTCCGCGCGGAGACCCGCGACCAGCGTGAGGTGGCGGTTGACGTTCCAGCGGTCCTGGAGGAAGGCGCTGGAGATGAGGGTGCCGGCCTCCGTGGTCAGCGGGGCCTGCACGCCGTCGGTGTTGTAGAAGTCCAGGCGCTCGTTGCAGAACGCGAAGGTCGCCGGGTCCTCGGGGTTGCACTCGCCGTTGCGGTCATTGAAGCGCTGGTTGCCAATCACCTGCGCCGTCTTGTTGCCGCTCAGGTAGCTGAACTGCAGACCCGCCTTCATCTGGTGGTTCTTGAGCTTGAAGAGCAGCGTGGGGTCGAACTGGTAGCGCATGCGCTTCTCCGTCACGAGGTTGCCCACCTCGTTGCGCAGCGAGCCCGCGTTCCGGTACGTGATGCTGTTGTAGATGTGGGCGATCTCCTGCGAGTCCTCGTCCATGGGCCCCTGCCAGATGTCCTTGTAGGTGGTGCCCGTCTGGAGCTGGAAGAGGACGTTGTCGGAGATGCTGCGGTCGTAGTTGACGATGGCGAAGAAACCGCCGCGGTCGACCTGCGTCTCCGCCTCCGGCGTGACGAACGTCGTGCCGACCTGGTTGGTGATGGTGTTGTTGTCGTAGTTGAACGCCAGGGACAGGCGGTCCTTCGGCGTGGGCTGCCAGGTGAGCTTCAGGCGGGCCAGGCGCGTCTGCGTGTCGGACGTGCGGCTCTCCTCACCCAGCGGCGTGTCGCGCTTGGAGAAGTTCCACTGGCCGGAGACGTAGAACCACAGCTTGTCCTTGATGATGGGGCCGCCCACGCCCACCAGCGGGCTGTAGAAGGCCGTCTCGGACAGCGGCACCTCGTTCTGCGTGTAGTTGGCCACGTTGGGGTTCTGGTTGGCCGCGCCCCGGTACTTCGCGTTGGCCCACGCCGGCGAGAGAATCATCGTCACGTCGTAGGTGAACTTGTTGGAGCCGCTCTTGCTGACGACGTTCTGGATGAGGCCCAGCGAGTTGTACTGGGCGTCCAGGCCGCCGGTCATGACCTCGAAGTTCTCCACCGCGTAGAAGCTCATCGGCGAGCTGATGCTGCCGTCCACCACGTCGGACGTGTCCATGCCGTCGATGAAGAACTTGCCGTAGCGCGACAGGCCGGCGCGCAGGCTGGGCGCGTTGCCGTTGCCCACGCCCGCGACGAGCTGGGGCATGGCCTGCACCTGCGTGAAGACGGGCGAGGTGGCCGCCTTCTCCGCGTTCATCACCGCGCCCATCTGCGCGGAGTCCGGGTTGATGATGGGGTTGACCTTCTCGACGATTTCGTAGGTGGCCACCGCCGTCTGCTCGGTGAACACCTCCAGCTTCACGTCCACCTGCGTGGCTTGGCCCAGCAGGACGGTGATGCCCCCCTTCTTGATGGGGGCGAAGCCCGGGACGTTGACCTCCAGGACGTAGCCCTCGCCCGGAGGCAGGGTGTCGAACTCGAAGCGGCCGTCCTCGCCGCTGGTGCGCGACTGGGGCTGCAGCAGCGCGGGGCCCGTCACGGTGAGGGGCACCTCGGCGAGCGGCGCGCCCGTCGGGTCATAGACGTAGCCGGCCATGCGGCCGTAGTTCTGGCCGGCGGCGAGGGCGGACACGGGGAGCGCCGCGACGAGCGCGAGCAGCAGCAGCGCGCTGCCCCGGAGGAGAGTCGTCTTCATGGAAGGGCTCTGGGGAGAAAGAGGGGTGCTCACAGGGTGCTCCCCACGACGAAGAGCACGCCGGCGTACCGGGTGACGGTGGTGAGGTTCAGCTCGGTCTCGGCGCAGGCGTCAACGCACAGGCCGGTGTAGCTGGAGGCGGGCTTCGCCGTCGTCGCGGTGAAGGTGCGCAGGCGCACCACCGGCGACCAGCCTTCCTCGCCGGGGAGGGCGGAGAACAGGTACACGGGCGTCTCCGTGGCGGGCGCGCCCGTCGGCGGGCTCACCAGGACTCCGTCCATGGTCACCACATTGCCGGTTTCATCCACCTGCACGGGGCCGCCGTCCAGGTAGGCCAACTGCAGGCCGCGGTACCAGCCGCCCTGGGCGGTGAACTCGGAGCCGGTGCGCAGCGGGTTGAGCTGCGCGGAGACGTCGATGATGGCGCGCAGGGCCAGGGTCGACGTCTCCTCGGCGGCGCCCCCGAACGAGCCCTTGGTGAGCGAGGCCAGGTCCTTGATGGCGTTGCACTGCTGGGCGCCCGTGCCCGTCCAGCGCGTCACCTTCGACAGGGGCAGCACGGGGGGCGTGGTGTTGCCGGTGACGGTCAGGGGCAGCGTGGCGAAGACGGGCCACTGCACCGTCTCCGGGAAGCTGTCGGTGCGGAAGTCGTAGTCCGCCTTGCCCGTCTTGCAGCCGTCCGCGAAGTCGTACGACGTGGCCACCACCCGGCTGGCCGGCAGGAAGGGCCGTCCGGCCTCATCCACGGGCACGCCCGAGTTGGTGAGCACGCCCCGGTCGTCCTTGCGCTCGGTGGCGACCTGACCCAGGTTGTAGAAGGGCACGCTGGTGCCCTTCGCCCGGGCCGCCGCGGGCCGGTAGACGCCGCTCACGGGCCTGAACTTCGAGTCGAGGTTCGTGGCATCGATGACACCCTGGTACTTGTCACCGACCTCCTCGTTCGACTCACCACACGCCACCGCACTCAGGGCTGCAGCGAGCCCGAGTACGCACTTCATTTTTGTCTGCACGGAAAAAACCTCTGGGGATGGGACGAGGTGGCGGCCCTCTAGCACGAGTCTCAGGTCCTCAGGTATCAGTTGAGTGGCGTCCACGTGACAGCCCCTCGTTATGCTGGGACAGCACGATTACATCCTGAGGGGTCGTTCCCGGCTTGTGGTATGTGCTGACTCGGCATGTTCGCGCAGCAAACCGACCCTCCCTCCACACGAATCCTCGGCTTCGCCGCCTTCTCCATCGCCGTCCACGTCGGCGTCGTGGCGGTATTGATGTTGCTGGTGAAGCCCATCGCCCTCGAGGCGGAGCAGCCCATCGAGGTGGTGCTCAACCTCGTCAAGGCGCCGCCCCCGCCTCCTCCACCGCCTCCGCCCGCACCGAGCAGGACGACTCCGCGCCAGGTGGAGAAGAAGCCCCGCACGGAGCTCCGCCAGCCGGTGGAGATCAAACCCGTGGAGGTGGAGAAGCCCGTGGAACCGGAGCCCGAGCCCGCGACGCCGGAGCCGGAGCCCGCGGAGGAGGGTGGCGTCGAAGGCGGCGTGGCGGGCGGGGTGGCCGGTGGCGTCGTCGGAGGCGTGGTGGGGGGCGTCGTGGGTGGGACGGTGGGGGGAACGGGCCCTGCCGAGCCGGTGAAGCCCAAGAACGTGCCGCCCTTCGTCATCCAGCGTGACGTGGTGCGCCAGACGTCGCCGCGCCTGTCCGAGGTGTTCAAGCAGTCCCACCGGGGCCAGACGCTGCAGGGCATCTACAAGGTCTGCGTCTCCACCAGCGGCAGCGTGTACGAAGTGACGCCGGTGAAGTCCGTGCCGGGCGCGGACGAGGACATCATCCAGGGACTCAAGGCGGGCTGGGAGTACAAGCCCCAGAAGGTCCCCGTGTGCTTCCTCTACAACATCCCCATCACCATCCAGTAGGCGAAGAGGGCGCCCTCCAGCCCGCAGCGGGGCCTCGCGGTGCTGGAGGCGTTGCCCGGTGCGGGCTTCAGAGCTCCAGGTCGTAGGCCGCGGCGATCCGCTCGATGAGGGCCTTGACGTCGGAAGGCGTGTCGGACGCCAGCGTGACGCTCTGGAGGCCCCGCCTGGCGGGGGAGGGGTAGGAGACCGACACAGTCTGAGCGTCATGCATGAACCGCGGCGGCAGCGGCGCCAGGGGGATGGGTGCAAGACTGCTGGCGGCGATAAGCAGGGTGGTGAGTCGGTGCACGTCGGTGCCCGTCTTCTCGCCCTCCAGCGTGGTCCTGCGCTGGAAGCCGCCGTCTCCGAAGCACTCGAGCGAGAAGGACCGGGTGTTGGGCATGCCGGGTGACTTCGAGAGCGACAGGACGAGGTTGCTCGCGGAGAACACGCGGGTGCGTTCCGGGTGCTGGAGTTGCGGGAGGCCTTCGCTCAAGCGCAGCTGGACCAGCGGCGAGAAGCGGAGGAAATCCTGGAGCGAGCCTTCGACCACGTCGGTGCACGCGCCGCGCTTCCAGTCGTCGATGCCCTCCAGCCGGTAGAAGACCTGGTCGGTGTACCAGTGCTGCTCGCCGCTCCACGCGACGAGGACGCTCGTGGGTCGGGATTGAGGCTCGATGAGGGTGTCGAGGGATTGCCGGGTGTCCTCGGGGTGGCGAAGGTAGCCCTCGAGGCTCGCGGGAAGCAGCTCTCGCAGCCGCGAGGAGTCGTCCGCTGCCTGGGCCTTGAAGAACTCGCCCAGCGTCGTGTCGGGCTTCGTCTCGCGGAAGTACGGAAGGAAGACCAGCTTGGTGGCGAGCGGGTCGACGCCCTTGGGAGGCACGAGCTCGCACCGCTCGATGACGGGGTGGTGGTCCCGACGTCCCAGGCCGTGGCGCTTGCCGTCCGGGCCCACAGGGATGCCGTTGTCTGCCTTTGGGTCGCCCCGGTCGACTTCTCGATAGAGTTCAAAGCGCACGGCGGGAGTCAATCACGGAGGCTCGTCTCCGTGACAGGAGGAGCCTGACGGACTTTCCGCGCCAGGGCCTCTTCCACCCGTCCAGGTTTCGTTGACCCACTCCCCAAGGTTCGCGACTTGGGCGAGGCTCTTCGCGCACTGTCACAGCCCGTCTTCGCAGGAGAAAGCCGATGCACCGTCCCGCCGCTTCGAGGCCCTCCTTCCCGTTGACCCTGGCCACCCTGGTCCTGGCGCTCGGTGTCCTGCTCGTGGCGCCGTCCGCGTGGGCGGGAGACATGCCGGCGAAGCCCCTGAAGGCGCCCAACGTCCGGCACTTCATCCGCAAGGTCGACCAGGGCAGCACCGCCAAGGAGAAGAACAGCGTCCTCGAGACACGCGTCAATGTCAGCCGGGACGTGAAGGAGATCAACGAGGGCAAGGCCAAGAAGGGCAATGAGTCCGGGGTCATGACCTGGACCCTCAACGGTCGGACCTATGGTGACCACTCTGGCACGCTGTACCCCATTCGAGGCGCGGGGGTGCACGAGCTGAACCGCGGGGCCTTCAGGGCGCTGGGGCTCTACAACGAGTTCAAGGACACCCCCCGTGCCAGGGAGTACATGGACAAGATGAAGATCCCCGACGCTGATAGGAAGGCCGGCCTCAAGGCGCACAAGGCAGGGTGAGAGGAAAGACATGCAGCCCGAAAGTCAGGTTCTGGGATTTCTCGTCCATGGCGTCGTGAGTGAGGAGCGCCTCCTGGAGAGCCTCTCCCGCGTGCTCGGTCTCCCTCCCGGCGAGGTGACGCGCTTCGACCTCGACAGCCCCTGCCTCGCGGCGGTGCTTGTTCAGAGGGTCCTCCGGCCCGCGGGGTTCCGTACGGACCTCACGCTCTACGTCGATGCCTCCCGCGTCGGCGGAGGCTCCGGGCTCACGTCCGAGGAGGTGGCCACCCGGGTTTCGGCAGAGCTCGGAGAAGAGGTCCTCGTCTCACCTCCCGCTGACGACCCCGCTGTCCAGGTCACCTGGTTCCTCATCACGCCCGAGGGCAAGCGCTTCCGGGTCAGCGAAGTCTTGCTGGGCGATGAAGAGTACTCCGTCGATATCGACCGCGCCTCGCTCCGCCCTCTCTAGCGCGGAGCGCGGGCGGCTCATCGCCTGGGCGGTGTGAGTGCGCTCCGTCCAGGCCGTGATGAAGGTGCTTCAGCCTCCGCAGCGATTGAAGTTCTGGTCGACGTAGTACTGGCAGCAGCCCGCGTAGGCGCCCAGGCACGTCTGGGTGCCGAGCGCCTGGGTGGCCCACTGGGATGCGGTGGAGTACGAGCCCGCGCAGGCGTCACCACAGAGCGTGTTGGAGATGGAGGAGATGCTGCCGTCGATGTTGTAGCAAGTGGTGGCGTGGGCGCGGGCGTAGACGGCGCACGGCTCCTGCGGAGGCGGAGGCGTGGAGGACGTCGTGCTCCAGATGGCGCTCAGGTACACGCGGTCATTGGACTGGTCGATGCCGGCCCAGCGCGAGCGCGGCCCCGTGTCCCAGGTGACCATCATGTAGTGGCGAGCCTGGAGGGTGGTGCTGTAGTTGACCTTCCACTCGCAGCCCTCCCACGGCCAGATGCTGCAGGACTTGTACTGGGTATAGAAGTACGCGCTGGAGTCGAAGCCAGCGGCGAGTCCCACGGCGCGGAAGTACACGGTGTTGTCCTTCACGCCGCTGTAGGAGCCGTACCAGTAATCCATGAGGCAGGTGCGGCCCTGCGTCGCCGTGGTGGCGCAGAAGTTGGTCTTGAACCAGTTCTTGTCGCCCACCCAATCCCAGGTGTCATTGAGGCTGGAGGCGGAGGGGCCCCGCTCGGCGTCTCGGGGGGAGGGGCCTTCCTCCAGCGGGGCGGCGGCGGCGCGGACCGATTCCTGGGCGGCCTGCCGGGTCTGGATGATGCGGGCCATGGCGATGCGGCCCTGGGCCTGTACGAGCGCGGCGGGGACGTCGGAGCGCTTCGCGCCGGGCGCGAGGGAGAGGTAGACGTCCGCCAGCTCCTTGCCCTGGAGGCTGTCCACCTTCTCCGTCTGCATCGACTCCCGGAGGTGGACGGCATCGATGTCCATGTGGCCCGATTCCGCGACGAAGACCTCGCCCGGTTCGGACTCGATGAAGCGCACCGAGCGGGTGTCGCTCAGCTTCAGCTCATGCAGCAGGGTGCCCTGTTCGACGGGCTGGGGGACCGGGGCCTCGGTGGAGGCCGGTGCGCCGCAGGCGGCGAGGAGCAGGGCGCAGAGCGCGGAGGACAGCAGGGGCAGGGGGGACCGGTGGGTCATGTCGGGGGACTCCTGGGTCAGGGTTGCAACCCCTGAACGGGGAGCGCGAAAAGGCTTCGCTTTCGTTCCTCACGAGCAGGGCCGTCCGTTGACGCTCGCCCCCAGGGGGGGCGTGGAGACGCGGCCGAGCGCCTGCGGTGAAGTTGCGTATTCCCTTGCCACTCAGGCATATGGGTTCGCGGCATTTCGGTTTTGGATTGTTTGTCCGGGCTGGCCTCGAATCATGCACTGGAGCTGGGATTGATGATGCGCTGGAAGCGATGGGTGGTTTTGTGTCTGGGAATGCAGGGTCTGCTGTCTGGCGGGTGTTCCGGGGTGGAAGAGGACTCGCCGGAGGTCTCCCCCACGCTCACGGACGAGGCCGTGCCCCCTGCCCAGGGAAGCGAGGGCCTCCTCGTCTCGCCTGAGCTGTTCGCCCTGTCCGCGCGCTGGTCCAGGGAGTCCCTGGACACGGGCGGCGTGGGAGCCCTGGCGGTCCGTTCCCTAGACGCCCCTGCTCCCATGTCGCTGGTCGACTATGCGCGGCGCCATGCTCCCGAGCTGTTGGCGGAGGCTTCCGCAATGCCCCTTCCCTCCGTCACGAGTCGAGCGCGGAGTGCGCTGACCGTCGGCTGCACCTGTCAGGTGCTGGCGACGTTCGACAGCCCCTCCACGTCCTTCCATGTGGCCGACCCCGATGGCCATTGGTCCATGTCCTACGCGGGGGCCGCGCACGCGGGGGATATCTACAACTCCAAGAGCGGGAGCACCACGGAGACGCGAACCAATCTGGGGCAGATGTTCACCCAGTTCAAGACGCGGATGAACTGCCGGACGCCCGCTGGAGTCGCCTGCGCCGCTGGCTGCACCGCGAAGCTCTACACGGACGTGCTGTACTCCACGCTCGTGACGGCCGGCGCGGACACGGGTGGTATCTGGAACAAGGCCGCCTCGGGGCAGGTCGCGGATGGCGCCACGTTGGAATGGGCCGCGCCTTCGGGCGTGACGACGCGCCTGTTCGACAAGGGCGCGTCGGCCAACCACTGGGCCAGCAACAGCGCGTTGGATCCACAAGCCGTGTCCAACCTCGTCAAGGGCGTGCTGAAAATCACGCGGTCCATCTTCGACGCGGATTGGGATGGCGTCAGCGAGGGGCTGACCGACAGCACGGAGAAAGGGCTTTTCGCGCTGCGCAGCCACAGCGGGGCGAACGGCTCGACGTCCGTGGGCGTCATCGCCGGGTATGAGACTTTGGGCAGCCCCTTCGATGTGTCCTACGCCTCCACCGTCGAGCAGACGTATTCCCTCACGCTGAGCAGCAGCGTGAACATGCACGCGCGAGGCTATGGGGGGTGGCACCGCGCCAATGGCAACGCCGCGAGCAGTTATGGGATGGCTGCCTATGTGGACAACTTCTTCTGCGACGCCAGCGTGACGACTCCCCCGGCGCGCAGCGCCTTCTGGCGCTACGATGGCTACGGTGGGGCCTATGTCTCCGTCGACTCGCTGCGTGAGCGCGTGGGAAACTTCTTCTACCTGGCCTTCGGGGTGCGCCCGGATGTCTCCCAGCGACAGGGCGCGCTGGTCCAGGGCGCCTGTGGCGACGGCATCTGCGGGGGCCTGGAGAGCGCTAGCTCCTGCGCGATGGACTGCGTGCGATGCGGCGATGATATCTGCAGCTACGGAGAGGACGTCCAGTCGTGCCCGGGGGACTGTGGTTACTGCGGTGATTATTTCTGCAGCTCCATCGAGACCCTGGACACCTGTCCCGACGACTGCGGTTGGTGTGGTGACGGCGTCTGCGCTGGACGCGAGACGTTCCGCAACTGCGGTCAGGACTGCGGCTTCTGCGGTGACAGCTACTGCTCCTCCGACGAGCATGGCTGGTGCGTCGAGGATTGCAGCGGAGGTCCTGGCTGCATCAAGGAGCCCTGCGGCCCGAACCACCTCTGAACGGGGTCGACACATCATCCACGAGGCCGGCGCCGTCGCCTTCTCGGGCGGCGGGGCCGGCACTTCTCGGTAGCCCGGGCCCGTACGGTTCATCCTCCTTCGGTCCGGCGCGCGTCGTGCCGCTGCTGGGGGCGCAGCCGGGATGCGCGGCTCGCCGCGAAGGGGGTACTCGCGGCTGGACGCGGGAGGCATGACCGGGAACAATCCCGCTTTGGATGGTTCCCCCCGCATCACTGGAGCGCGCCGGAGTCCGAGTCTCGATTCCGCGCGGGCCCTGGGCCGTGGTGGGCGGAGCGTTGGGCCTCACCTGCCTGTTCTTCTACCGAGCCGTCTTCAGCGCGGACGTCTTCATCGCGCGAGACATGCTCCTGGTCTACGCGCCCTTGCGGCGCTACTGGGCGCAGCGCGTGTCCGAAGGCGACTTTCCGGGCTGGTATCCCTTCGACGGGCTGGGGCAGTCGTTCGCGGGCATCATGCTGTCCGCCCCCTTTCATCTGTCGCAGGTGTTGGGGCTGCTGTTCTCCACGGGCGTGGCGATGAAGCTCGCGGTGCTGGCGTGCCCGCCCCTGGCCCTGCTCGGCACCTTCGCCCTCTTGCGCCTGTATGACGTGCCACGAAGCGGGGCGTTCTTCGCGGGACTGGCCTTCGCGTTCAGCGGGCACATGGTGTCGCTCACCAACAGCCTGGCCTACCTCATGGCCGGTGCCACCTTGCCCGCCGCGCTCTGGGCCGCCGAGCGCTTCCTGCGAGCCGCCACGCCAGGGCGCGCCGCCGTCGCCGCGCTGGGGCTCGCCAGCGTGCTGCTGGCGGGTGACACCTGGAGCTATGCGTTCGCGAACGCCTTCGTGCTGCTGCTCGCGGTGACGAGCCCCGAGGCACGAGGCCCCCGCGTGCTGCGTGCGCTGGGGCTCGTGGCCCTGGGCGCGGGACTGGCCGCGCCGCAGCTGTTCGCGGGCCTGGCGGTGTTCGCACGCGGCGCTCCAGGCGCGAGCTCGCTCGAGGACGCGCAGCGCTGGTCCCTGGACCCGTGGCGCCTGCCGGAGTTCCTCCTGGGGCCGTACCTCGCCAATCCCACCGTCGAGCGCGCTGTCCCCGAGGAGTGGGTGAAACCGCTGCTGTCGACGGGCGGCTTCTCCACGCTGTGGACGGACTCGGCGCTCATCGGCGTGCCAGTGCTGGTGCTCGCGGTGACGGGGCTGCGCTTCCTTCCATGGAAGCGCTGGGCGCCGTTCGCGGTCGTCTGGGGCGTGGTGCTCGCCCTGGCGCTCGGGTCCGCCTTGCCCGTCTACGGATGGCTCTACGAGGCCCTCCCTTTGTGGCGGCCGTTCCGCTACCCCGAGAAGCTCGTGGTGCACCTGACGTGGGGCCTCGCGGTGCTCGCGGGCTTCGGATGGAAGGCCCTGGTGTCGTCCAGGGAGCGAGCGCGCTGGGCGGCTCTCGCGGCGGGGACGATTTCCGCGGGCCTCCTCGCCGTGGCCCTGGCGGAGCGTCTGGGGGCGATGTGGTCCCACGCGTTCGTGCTCGGGCGCTGGCCACGGGTGCCTCCCGAGACGCTGGCCACGCTGTCGCATGCGTTCAGCGGCGCGGCCTTCATCGCGGCGGGAGTCGCGCTGGGCTGTGCCCTGGTGCTGCCGGGGCTCGCGGGCTCGTGGTACCGGGCAGGCATGTTGATGGCGCTGCAGCTGGGCGCGGCGTTCACGCTGAACGAGCCGCTCTACATCCTCGGCTCCGAGGAGCTGCTGGACAGCCCTCCCGTGTTCGTCGACACGGTGCGCGAGTGGGCCTCGAGGACGGGAGCGTCCTCGCCCCGGGTCGCGTCCCGCATCCAGCGCTTCCGCTTGCCCCGCTTCGAGGGCTTCGAGTTCCAGGACAGCGTGGCCTTGATGGCGAGGGCCTCGTTGATGCCGGACACTCCCGCGCTGTGGGGCATCGGCGCGGCGGATGCGTATCTGCCCGCCGCGAGCTCGCGCTTGCAGCGGCTCCAGGTCCAACACCCTGGCTTCTTCACGGAGTCGCAGCCCCTCTATGGGGTGCGGTTCAGCGCGTATACGCCAACGGCCTACGAGGCACTGGCGCCCAAGCCGGGCCGCGTGGTGGCGCGCGATGACGTGTTCGAGCTGCTGCTCGTCGAGCACGCCGATGCCCTGCCCAGGTTGTTCCTGGCGAAGCCTCATTGCGTGCCGGACGAGACCGCCGCGCTCGGGCTCCTGCGAACCGCGGCCTTCAGGACGGCGGCCCAGGCAGCGGTGGAGTGCGGAGCGGCTCCCCTCCCCACGTCGGGCGCGCAGCCGCTGACAGGGCGTGTCGCCCTGGCGCATGAGACGCCCGAGCACCTCCTCGTGGATGTCGAGTCGTCCGCAGACGCGGTGCTCGTCGTCAACGATGCGTGGCAGGCGGGATGGACCGCGAGCCTGGATGGTGAGCCCGCGCAGCTGCTGCCCGCGAACGTGGCCGTGCGCGCCGTCGGCGTGCCCCAAGGCCACCACCGCATCGAGCTGCGCTATCGCGCCCCCGGTGTCCTGCCCGGGCTCATGCTCGCCGCTGTGACGCTCCTGGGGCTGGCCCTGACCGAGGGCTGGCGTCGGCGACGCGTCCACGCCGTCACGCCCATGAATCAACGCGGCGACCGTGCTCCGGCGCCTTCCGAGGCTTGAGGCCTCGATGCGCCCGCAGCCGGAATGGGGACGCACACGGAGCTGCGGACGCCGAAGTTGCGCATGTAGATGTGGTACCAGGAGCGGGCGGCCCTGCGCTCCGCATGGAACACCGCGACCTCATAGATACCCCCCGGCGTCAGCCCCAGATTGAAGGCCAGGGCGGCGTCCAGGATGAGGGAGTTCGACTCCGTGGCGTGGAGCCCACCCATGTCGACGGCGAGGCGGCGGTTGATGAATACCCAGACGTCGTCATCGCCCTGGAAGGTGAAGCGCTCGGTGCCCTTGTACTCGAACCAGAACCGCGTCTCGGTGGTGAAGCTGTAGTTGTGCCCCGGCGGGGGGGCATCCATGCCGTAGGTGCGGTGCGCCTCCGCGCCGGCGGCGACCCAGCCCAGGTTGTCCGCCGGGAAGAAGTTGGGTGCGTGGAAGATGTGCTCGCCACTCGGATACCGGATGAAGTTCAGCGTCCCGACCACGGGCTTGTTCACCAGGTCCGTGTCGAGATACCACTGGGCGAAATTCGCGGCGTTGCTCGTCGTATTGGTGGGCAGGCCCGTCTTCGCATAGGCCGGCTTGCCGAGCGCATTCAGCGTGCTCTGCACAATGCCCTTCTCCGAGCCGAGCTGGGTCACGTTCTGGAAGTCGACGTGCCCCGCCGGCAGGGCGCCCAGGGGCGGCAGGTCACGGCCTCGGAAGTCGCGGGAGACGACGGGGATGGAGAGCGGCATCTGATTGAGCGTCTGACAGGCGAAGCCCGGCTCGAGCTGGCACGTCGGTGAACACCCGTCATTGGCGACCGTGTTGCCGTCGTCACAGGCCTCGGCCGTGCTGCCAGGCAGCATCACTCCGTCGCCGCAAATGGAGGCACAGACGCCGTTGGTGCACTGGGGCTCCTTCGTGCACAGCGGCGAGCAACCGTCCCCCGTGTCGTGGTTGCCGTCGTCACACGCCTCGTCGTCCTCCAGGAAGGCATCGCCGCAGATGCTGGTGCTGCCACCGTCGAAGGCCGCGCTGGCCACCGTGCCCGCGTCCGCACCAGACGTGGACCTCCCGGGGGCGCGAGGCGGGTCGTCCTCGGAGGGAGTGTTGTCTCCGCAGGCGGCCAGGGAGAGGAACAGGGTGGCGAGCAACGTGCTCAGTGGACGCGAAGGCGCATGAGGGATGATGGGCATGGGGAGCAGGGACGTGCGTGATGAGGGGACGAAGAGGGGCTCCAGACAGCGGGAGTCGGTGAGGGGTTGTTGGGGGCCAGGCCTGAGGTCCGGCGCGACTGACCGATGATTTCTCCGCTTCGACGCACATGATGACGAGAGGGTTCCACGTCGGTTCACTCCCGCTTCGTCAGCGCCGAAGGCCGTCCTTCGCGCCATGCTCGTGCGGTCTGGGAGGACGCGGCTGCGTCTCAACGGTACGCAGCACGGCTTCCACCCAGGGCCCATGGTCCCGGTCGACCCTCCGTCACGCCTTCGGTTGATCCGCTCCCTCCGGGCTCCGACTGTCGCCCTCGCGAGGTGGCGCCTTGTCGTGTGCACGGCACGGAATGTGAAACGCGGAACAACCCTCCGCGGGCTGTCCCCCCATGGCCGCGCCCCAGGTGCCGAGCGCTCGCGTCCGTGCAGGAAACCCCTTCCACCGGGATGAAACTGGCATGCCGAAAGATGTCTACACCGTGAGTTTCTGTGGAACCGGCTGCTCACGTGACGAAGGCGAGGAGACCCGCTTCTGGGACTACAAAATCCTCGGCTTCCTGGGCAAGGAGAAGCAGTGGCTCAACAGTGACAAGAACATCTACGTGAGGGAGACGGGCTACATCCCGGTGCGGCTCCACACGGAGATCTCCACCGGCCTTCGCGACACGAAGAGCAGTGTCACCGTGCGAGGTGTCGGTGAGAATGACTGGTACAACCAGGTGGACCTCTGCGACGCCCTGGACAGCAGCCTGAGCAATGCCCCCGGGGAGCTGCGCGCGTCCGCCCGGACCTACTCGGAAGGCAATCAACGGACCCAGACCGGGCAGTTGCTGGGTTGGGCGGATGGCGCGCTCGCGCTGCACGGCGCGAGTCTCGCGGCGGCCAGCAAGGCGGAGCAATACAACTTCCTCGGGCACAGCCGCGGCGCGGTCGAGTCCATCATGGCCGCCTGGTTTCTGTATGCCTATGGGGGCCCCGCTGTCCGGAACATCCCCGTCAACATCTTCGCCATCGACCCGGTTCCGGGGCCGGGTGAGTGGTACGGAATCCAGACCCAGTTGCCGCCCAACGTCGTCAACTACGTCGGCGTCTACGCCTGGGACCACCTGACCACCGGGTTCAGCGCGCTGGTTCCGCGGCCCAATGCCCGGATGACGAAACAGCGCGCCCACGCGGAAATCGAGAGCCGGGGCGTGGGAGGGAGCTATCTGACGCTCGCGGACAACAGCCAGCTGGCGGACCCCCTGGTGCGCAGCGACCTCCCGCAGCCGGAGGGCTACACGCTCTACGCGTGTCGGGGCGGGCATGGCACCGTCGCGGGCAACTACACCTCTGACGCCCTGTACGATGCGACCAAGGTCAAGGACGAGGTCGCCGCGGTCCCCAAGCTCGTCTACAAGCTGGCCAGGGCCTACCTGACCCAATGGGACACCGTCTTTCGCACGCGCTGCCGCGTCCGGGAGAACGCCAGACACCTGAGAAAGCAAATCCATACGGCGCACACCCATTTCGATGCCCTGGCGGGTGGCGAGGCCCGGACGTCCCGGATGACGGCGAGGCCCACCGTGCGGCGCGTCTCATCCATCCTGGGACGGAACACCTGGGACCGCTACTACCTCGAGGATGTGGTGGGGACGCCCCCCTACAACCTGGCCTATCCCTGCACCATCGAGCAGTCCGGTGGCGGGTGGGTGGAATGGAGTTTCCTGTGAGCATCGACCGGGTGCTTGCCAGGGTGCATCCCCGCTACTTCACGCACCTGAGCGGGGCGAGCTATGTGCGAATCATGGATACGCCCCGCATCTGGGGGCAGCCCTTCGGCCCCGAAATCATGCCGGCGGCCAGGAAGCGCACCAAGGACTTCGAAAGAGCCCTCGTCGAAATCATCCAGAAGTCGAAGTATCGCTGCGATATCGCCTCCCTCAACAGCCCGGACCCCGCCTGGGCCAAGGTGATTCTGGGGGCCATGGATGTCGCGCTGAGCGCGAAGCAGGACAGGAAGCACCGCACGCAGTTCAGGTTCCTCTTCGGGCAGACGCCGATGATTTTCAAGGACGGCACGTCTCCCAACCTCGTCGATTTCCAGGGCGCGCTGATTCGCCTGGTGAGGGCGCGCATGGGGGCCGGCGCCTGGGAGCTGCCGCCTGAAATCTGGATGGGGAAGTTCTTCCGGCTCCAGGAAGGGCTCATGGCGGGGCTCACCGCCCGGGTGGCCTCGGTCCTTCCCAGCTGGATGGGCCTGGAGGGCGATGACGAGTTCACGAAGATGACGTGGAATCACTCGAAAATCGTCGCCTCGGATGGCACCGAGGCCCTGGTCGGTGGGCACAACCTCAACATGGACCTGTTCACCAGCTATCCGCCCGTGCACGACGTGTCTGTCGTCATGCATGGAGAGGCGGCCCTGGGCTCGCAGCGCTTCCTGGACCAGATGTGGGAATGCAGGAAGGATGTGCTGGCCAAGGAGTTCCTGGACATCGACAAGGATACGCTGTCGTGGAAGAACGGCGACGACGATGACGCGGTGACGCGCAGGCCGGAGAATCCGCTGGCCTCGCGGGAGGCCAGCGACTACCGCGTCGAGTGTTACAAGGGCTTCGCGCGGCTTCATGACGGCAGCAGCCTGGCGGAGGGCTCCCCGCGCCTCCCTCGCCCCGGCCTGGAGGTCATGGCCCCCATCTTCGAGGACTCGGTCGGGATTGGGGACATGACCGCGGAGGCCATCCGCGCGGAAGACCTCCAGACCTTCGAGGACCTGAGAACTCCTGTCTTCAAGGACAAGCAATACAGCACCTACGGGGGGCTCGGAGAGTACAGGAAGGCGACGCGGGTCCTGTCCATCGGGAAGTACTGGAATGGACCCGACATGGAGCGGAACTACCAGAAGGCGTCCGAGCTGATGAAGGAGGAGTTGATCAAGGGCGCGAAGACCCTCCTCCGGTTGTCGCAGATGGACCTGGTGAGCGCGTGGAAGAAGAAGTGGTCCTCGCACGTCGTCTGCCATTGGATCATGGAGGCGCTGCTCGCCAATCCGAAGCTGGAGGTCCAGGTCGTGGTCTCGCCCCTGGACGCGGGGGCGGGTGCGGAGGGAGACCAGTATTCGTTCGGCTCGGGTGCGTCCCGCACGTTCGAGTTGTTCCAATATTACATGTCGCACGCCGTCGACTCCGACGCCCTCCTGCCGGACGCCGACGTCCGGGTGCGTGCCTTGGAGCGGCTGCACATCGCCCCCTTCTATTTCACGGACGTCCCGAAGGATAAGACCCGGGAGGGTGACACGTACTTCTGGCCCGACCTCACGCCAGAAGGGTTCACGGCGACCTTGAAGCAGACCTCGCTGGTGGAGGACCCGCCGAGCAAGGGTGTCATCGGAAGCGCGGTGGAGTCCGTCAAGAAGGCCAGCGGCGCCGTCTTCCCCAAGGTTCCGTCCGCGCCGGGCAATCACTCCAAAATCATGATTGTCGACGACGCGTCGTATGTCGTCGGCTCCGACAATCTCTATCCAGGCTTCCTCTCCGAGTTCAACTACCTGGTGGAGGGGGCGTCCGCGGTAGGGGACCTGCTCCGGACGTACTGGACGCCGCTGTGGCACTACTCGGGGCAGCATTGCGTCAATCCCCGCTGCGCGGGTGGCTGCAAGTCGACTTCGGAGAAGGCCACTCCCTCGTCGTCCAGCCTGCCGGGGCTTGGAAAGGGGCGCATCTCGGACCTCCCGCTGAGCAGGAAGCTGGGCTCCGCTGGCCATGGCAGTCCGATTTCGCGCCCGGAGTTCTTTGGCGGCAGGAGGGAGATGCCCTTTCCGTCCGGCCTGGGGTCGGTCCGTCATAACTCGCCTTTCCGCAGCGCTTCGTTCGGGAGCCCTCAGGGGGCTCAGGGGGCGGTGAGTGCATCTCCGCCGCTCATGAACCCAGCCAACGCGGGCAAGGTCTCGCGAGTCGACCTGCGCGCGCCGGTGGACCTCGCCGAGATTCTCAGGCTGGATGCGGAGAATGCGCGCAAGGGCGTGTTGGAGCGGCAACGGCTCGCCGAGGAAGCGGCGGCGGCGAGAGCGGCCGCGGCGAAGAAAGCGGAGGCCTCGAGCTCGTCGACCTCCGTGACGACGCCTCCTCCGTCGACCTCGACCTCCTCGGGAGGGACGGGCCAGGCACCTTCTTCCTCACAGGCCTCGAGCTCGTCTGTCGATCCCGATTCCAACGGCGACAAGATAGAGGGGTCTCACTTCTACACGGACCGCCAGATTCTCAGGCTCATGGAGCACTACATCGGCCGGGCGCCGAACGTGGTCGTGCTCCCTGGCATCAACATCTACCTGCTCAATCGCATCGCACCCAACGCGTATGACGATGCCTTGAGAGGCCTGGTCGCCGACAGCCCGCCCCGCACCATCGTCCAGCCCTACAACGTCGGCGGCAACCACTGGGGGCTCATGTTCATCAAGGTGGCTCCTCCCACGGGCGGGCGCAGGGGCCAGGCGCGCGTGCTCTACATCGACCCGCTCGCTCCGGCCGCCGAGCCGACCATGCTCGGCACGTTGCGGCGCCCCTTCCCGGACCTGCTGGTGGAGCGTTGCCTCATCCGCTATCAGGATGACGTCTCCGGGAGCGCGAAGGGCGGACAACACAGTTGTGGGCCCTGGGTCGTCCATCTGGCCAGGAGGCTCGTCGAGTCGGACGGCGCCTTGCCCCGCGCCGAGGCGGGCCCTCGCCAGGCGGCGATAGCGCTCCGCGCGGAGCATCAACGGGTCCTGGATGACTTGAACAGGGACGACGATGACTTCGTCCTGGTGCCCGGGCCGCTCGCTCCGTCCAGCGGCGTCTTGCCCCGCCCCGAAGTGCCCCCACCCACGGTGGTGACGAGCGGAGGGAGCTCGGAAGCCCCCAAGAGCAAGGACAAGGCCGTCGTGAGCGAGGACGAGGACGACTTCGTCATGCTCTGACGCCCGGGGCTTGTTCGACACGCGAGGGGTGCGAGGCCTCAGCGCGCAATCACTCGCGACCTTGGAGCGCTCCTGGGCGGTGGAAGCGCCGCGAGATTTTTCCAGCCTGTTCCGAATGCGGTGACGCCGGAGCGGGGGCAGCGGGGTGTGGACCTGGACGCGGCCCCAGGCTCCTTCGGGTGCGTATCTCGGCGTGCGCGGGTTCCTCAGGCGTCCAGGCGACCTGGCGCTTCTCCCAGGCCACCGGAAGGTCGCCTGGTGACATCTCCCGGCACCGGGGACGCGGACACTATGCCGAGGCTCCCACCGCCTCGCTGTAGTAGGTTGGCCTGAATGGTACGTACTTCAGCGCTGGTGTTGATCGGGTTCTTCGTCTTCGCCTCCACGGAGGCTTTCGCCGCGGCTCCAGAGCCTGGCGCCGCCAAGTCCATCGAGGAGGCCTCGAAGCGATTGGCGACTGCTCGCGCGGCCCTCACGGCGGCTGTTCAGCGCATCGAGCAAGACCCTCCGCGCGGTGCCGACCTCGACGCCGCGCTCGTGGCCGTGGAAGCGCTGAAGGACGCGCTCAGCGCGGGCGCGAGCTTCGAGACGGAGGACCTGGAGTACGCCAAGAGCGTCCTGGCCGCGCGCAAGCAGTTCCGGACGGACCGCGAGTACGTCGATGAGCGCCGGGCGAAGGTCCACATCCACGAGTTCCGCCGACGCATCGATGCCGCGCTCGCGCCCCTGAACGAGCGCATGACGAAGCTCGGAAGCGGGGACCCTGGCGCCAAGGCCGTGGACGATGCCCGCGCCGAATTGGAGGGGCTCAAGAAGCTGACGGAGGAGGGCCGGCCCCTGAAGAACCAGGACCCGAAGTTCGCCGCGTACCTCACCGAGGTCGACGCGACCATCGCCCGTCACGAGAAGACGCTCGACGAGCGGTGGCTGCAGGTGTCGGCACAGAAGCAGCGGGGGCTCCTGGATGAGCGCCGCAAGGCCCTGTCCACCGCGCTCACCGAGGTGAACAAGGCCTGGTCGGACGAGAAGTTCGGCGCCACCGACAAGGCGACGGCGGCGCTGCAGAAGCAGTTGGAGGAGGGCACGCCGCTGGAGGCGAAAGACAAGGCGTACCGCGCGGAGGCGGACAAGGCCCGAGCCGAGGTCACCCAGGCCAAGCGCCGGATGGAGGAGCTGGTGGTGCAGGCGGGCGTCTCGCGAATCAAGGTGGAGATGGGGCCCGCCCATGACGAGCTCGTCGCCGCCGCCAAGGCGCTCCGGGCGAGGAGGCCCACGCCCGAGCAGCTCTCCGAGGCGAAGACCGCGGCGTTCGTCGTGCGCAAGCTGGTGGAGAAGTACGACCCGCAGGCGGCGAGGAGCCAGGCGATTGCCCAGTACCTCGCCGAGGTGAAGAACTCGCTCGTCGAGGTGGAGGTGGCCCTCCAGGTCCGCGGCTTGGATGCGGCTCGCGCCGAAGTCACGCAGGCCCTGCGCAACGTCGAGAAGCGGGCCGTGACGCCCGAGCAGTTCGAGGAGGCGAAGACGGCGCTGGTCGTCCTGGAGAAGACGCTGGAGACGGTTCACGCGAAGAACCCCGCCGTCAGCCCCACCGCCGTCGAAGCGCGTCAGCTGCTCAAGGACGGGCGGGCGACGCTGGAGCGGCGTCGGTACGAGGTCGACCTGACGCAGCAGCGCGTGAAGGTCGACGAGGCGCGCAAGAACGCGGCGGCGCTCGTCCAGCAGATTCAGAAGGAGGCGCCCTCGCCGGCGCTGCTCCAGGAGGCGGAGAACGCGGTCAAGCAGATTGGCGCGGTGCTGGAGGTGGGCGCCCCCTTCGTGAAGAAGGACCGCGACTACGCGGTGTACGCCAAGGAGACGAAGGAGCGGATGGCGGAGCTGAGCGACCGCATCAACCGGCGGAAGATTGTCCTGGCCGCCGCGGACGCCCGCGTCCAGCTCGCCTCCCGGATGGCCATGACCAAGGAGAAGCTGGAGGCCGCGAAGGGAATCTCGTCGACCGACAGCGACGTGGAGACCGCCTCCAAGGGCGTGGACGAGGTCATGCAGATGTTCGAGGCGCACGCGGAGCTGGAGCGGCAGGACGCGGGCTACGCGTCGGCGGCGGAGCGGGCGCGCGCCGAGTGGCTGAAGCTGGTCGAGGCGCTCGAGTTCGCGAAGCAGGCGCGGGCGTTGCGCCGGCTGACCGGTGAGGCCCTGGTCGTCGCCGGCAAGGCGTCGGAGGCGGCCGCTTCCTCCGCGGACCTGCGCAAGCGGCGGGAGCTGTACGGGAGCGCGCTGGAGAAGCTCAAGGCCTGCCAGGAGGACGGCGCCCGGATGGTGAAGGAGAACGCCGGCCTCGCCGCGGTCGACGTGCTCGTGGGGGGTATCCCCACCCCGCCGCAGGAGGTGATGGCGCAGTGCGCCCAGAAGGCGGAGTCGCTGCGGGAGCCGCAGACGCGGGCCGACGTGCAGCTGCGCTTCCAGGAAGGCCAGCGGAAGGCGTACGACTCGGCGAAGGCGCTCCTCTCCAAGGGGAACAAGACGGATGCCCTCACGCAGCTCAACGAGTGCATCGCCGAGGGGCGCATCCTGGAGAACCGATATCCCGAGTTCAAGAATCAGAAGTTCGACATCGGCGGCGCCAGCATGAGCATGGTCGAGCTGGTCCAGGTGTGCGTGAAGGAGCGCAAGGCGCTGAAGCCCACGCCTTGAGTTCCTGGGCCAGGACCTGGGAAGTCCTGGGGTAGCCGAGCCGCGCGCGACTATGCTCCGCGCGGCTCACCCGGGCGGGGAGGGTGGTGGCGGCGAAGAGGGGTGTGCCATTCCCCATTCCACGAGGCCGTCCGCGATGCTCTGTTCCCTCAAGTCCCTCCGGTGGTTTCCCGCCTTCCTGCTGGCCGCCTGCGGTCCCTCCGACCTCCCCGCGGCTGATGCGCCGTCCGCCGTCGACACCGTGGAGCAGGGCGTGCTCTTCCCGCCGCCCCCGCCTCCCAGCGGCAACATCCTGGACAGCACCACGTACCTGGGCAGCGTGGCCCTCCCGGGCTCGGTGCAGACGTCCTTCACCACGGCGCTCCAGTACTACTCCTTCGCCATCAACGTCGCGGCCGGCTCCAGCGCGAAGCTGGAGGTGACACACCTGGGCAGCAGCATGGGGCTGGACACGGGGCTCTTCGTGTACGGCCCCAAGAATGCCAGCGGCAGCTACGGCACCGCCGTGCGAGCCCAGGACGACGACGCGGGCTATGGCCAGCTCAGCAAGGCGGCCTCCGTCACCTTCGCGCAGGGCGGCGAGTACCTCGTCGTCGTCAGCAGCGGTGAGGGCGCGGGCAAGCGCTTCCGCCTCCAGCTCGACTGTCTCAGCGGCGACTGCGAGCCGGTGGCCCCGTCCGTCTACGCCACGTGTGACAGCGCCCGGGTAGGGCCCTCCGTCGAGGACTGCATGTCCCACTGGGACGCGGAGGGCGTGCCCGTCAACGAGGCCTTCTCCCGGTGCTTCGGGGCGGATGACGCGAAGGTCGTCTATGGGAGCAGCTGTGCCCCGTCGGCTCCGTCCAGGCCCGTCTGGTGCGCGGGTGGTGAGGCCACGTGGACGCAGCGGATGTGGCCGGTCTGCGTGTCCGACTACTCGGTCGCCTACGGGCTCTATTCCGTGTCGTTGAGCTCGCGGCCCGTGAGCGCGAGCCTGCAGTCCGCGTTGTCAGCGGCCAACGCGGCCTGCGGCACCTCCAGCGCGTGCTACGGCGAGCTGCGTGGCTACTCCTTCCCCTGGAGCCACTCGACGCCCGCGAGCCTGGACAAGGTCGCCGAGGCGGTCTCCCTGACGGAGCAGAGCAACGCGCTGTTCGGCGCGCGGCTGGCGAATACGACGTACACGCAGTTCGCGCAGACGCGCCTGCTCTCGCGCCTGTCGTCGCTGCACCCGGGCCTGGGGCAGGAGTACAGCAACGGCTCGGAAGCGGTGCAGGTGACGGGCTGGCACTACAGCCGGGAGATGTGGCCGGACGCCTGCATGGTCTGGGAGCTGTATGTCATCTACTTCCCGCAGTCGCGCGGCGTCCTGGTGTTCGAGCAGGACTACGCCCGGGACTGCTGAACTGCGCTGGGAGGGCGCTTCACCGCCCTCCCAGCTTGTCTCCCTGGGGCGCCGCGCTCAGCAGCCCACGCCGCCCTGGCAATACGGGACGACGCCCAGCTCGGCCTGCACGCCGCCCAGGGGCGAGAAGCCGAAGTTCCACGGGCTGGAGCCCGCGCCCCACATCAGGCCCGTCAGCGTCACCCCGTTGCCGGTGAGGAAGTACACGGGAGAGCCACTGTCACCGCCAGCGCCGTTCTGCGTGGGGCTGGTCGCGATGTAGTTGCAGTAGTACGTCTGTGGCGTCCCACCCGAGTTCACCGTGGCGCATGCCCATTCGATGGTGCCGTTGGTGGTGCCCGTGGTGCGGCCCGTCTTGAACACCACCTGCCCCTGCGAGGGGTACAGCACCTTTCCCGTCACGTCCCACCAGGCGGAGATGTTCAGGTTGAACGCCCCCGGCGTCTGGACGACGTAGGTGCCAATGGCTGCGTCCGCGCGGAAGAAGGCGCTGTCGCTCGAGCGGCAGACGCGCCCCGCCGGGCAGCTTCCTCCCGTGGCGTAGCCGGGGTCCGTCGTCTCCGTCCCCACCTGCCACGGCGCCACCGCCTGATACGCGGGCGTCGACTCCACCCCTCCCTGGACCGTGGTGCAGTGCGAGTTGGTCACGAAGCCCAGCGTCCCGCCCTGGAGCGCTGGGAAGCCGAGCGTGCAGTACTTGCCCGGCGTCTCTATCTGAAGTCCGCCTCCCACCGGCGTCCATCCGCTCTGCACAGTGGCGGGACGGATGGGCCCCATCTCGATGATGTCCACCGCGTCCCGGGCCAATGCCAGGCGAGCGATGGCCCGCTCGACGGTGGCCCGCGCCTCGGAGCGCTCGACGCCGATGGCCACCCGGTTCGACTTCTCGTCCACGTCCGTGAAGACGGTGCCTGGAAGCGCGAGCACCTCTGGCGTGAGCCGCTCCTGAAGTGACTTGAGCTGGGAGAACGTCCACGTGGCGGGCTCCGTCACCACGCCCGCCGAGGGAAGCTTGTCCTCGCCGAACACGGCGGCGATGGCACGGCGCGCGGCCGGCGCCGCGGTGGCATTCACCAGGCGCACCACGAGCCGCCCCTTCTCATCGTGATACATGCCGCCGAAGCCCGGAGCCTCGCGCTCCACCTCGAGCAGCGCTTCATCCAGCGTCCGGGAGCGCGGGGCTCCGGTGGCTGGCTCCACGAGCATTCCCACGGAGCCCTGAGCGGGCCCACCAGCCCACGCCGCTCCACTCCAGCCTCCCAGACACAGCGAGGCACTCCCCACCACGACACGAAGAATCGCTTGCTTGCGCATGACGTTCGTCCCCCACGACAACGGGTGTTGCCCGGCCAGTCGCGGCTGACTTGTGCCGAGCCCTGCGGGCCGGCACTCCAGCACTTCATGCAAAGGACTTGAAGCTGTATTTCGTGGATTTCAGGAACTTCGTCGGAGCGTTCATTTTCGTCCACGCGTGCGCATCCGGTAGGCGTGTGGAGAGACACCGAACGCTCGCGTGAAGCTCGTCGTGAAGTGAGACAGGTCACCGAAGCCGGACTCCAATGCGACGTCTGTGACGCGTGTTCGATTGGTGCTGAGTGAAGCCGCCGCCAGGCGAAGGCGCGTGGCGATGACGAGCTGTCTTGGCGTCTGTCCGGTCATCGCCCGGAACACGCGCAGGAAGTGGAAGCTCGTCAGTCCCGCGATGCCCGCCAGGGTCTCCAGCGAGCAGTCCTCCGCGATGTGGGACTCAAGATAGCGCAGCACGCGAGCCACCCTCCGGGCCTGTCGGTCGGAGTGCTCCACTCGCACGTCCGCGCGCTCACCGCCGAGCCTCAGCGCCGCGTCCACCACCCCCAGCACCGCCTCGCGAAGGTGCTCCGCGTCGCCCTGCTCGAGCGCCTGTCGCGCCATGAGGACCGCCTCCAGCGAGGCGAGTGAGGCGGGGACACACGTCCGCTCGAAGGGGCGCGTGTCCCGCGCGGCGCACCCCAGCGAGCGCAGCGCCTGGTCCAGCAGCGCGTCGGAGCACTCGATGACGAGCGAGCGGTCACCCCCGTCGTCGACATGTCGGAACTCATAGGGCGCCTCGCGGTTTCCGAGCACCAGCGCGCCCGGCCCCGCCAATGCGTCTCCCTCCGGACCTCGGACATGGAACACGCCGGACAGCACGACGCTGACGCAGACTCGCGTGTGCTCACCTCCGAAGACCGGACTGCACGCGCCCGCCTGGCAGACGCAGTCGCTGACGTCGAAGGCGTCGCCCTCTCCCAGCACGTGGTAGCCGGGGGCGCGCTCGGGGAGCCCTGCGACAGTCCCAAGGTTTCGCGTCATGGACCGATGCTACTCCGACAGCACCGCGGGGAGCGCGACCTCCCGGACCTGCTGCTTGCGGCCCATGCTCGACAGCAGGGCCATGATGACCGAGGCCAGATAGGGCAAGGATTGCACCAACAGGAGGGTCACCCAGAAGCGCATGTCCAGGTCGGGCAGGCCGTAGACGCGATAGATTCCGCCTGCCGCGCCCCATAGCAGGAGCATGATGAACAGCTCCTCGCGAGCCTCGGAGAGCGCCACCCGCAGGCGATGTCTGTCTGAGTTCTTCGGTGTGCGGAAGAACGGAAGGTCGCTGTTGAAGACGCCGTACAGCACCGCCTTGGCCACGGTGTGAGACAAGGCCAGCCCGGCCAGGGCGTCCTTGAAGGTGACCCCGACCGCGCGGCGGTAGAGGAAGAGGCCCTTGCAGACCTTGAACACGAACAGCGCCAGCGGCGGAGTGGTGAAGACTGGAAAGGGAGGGTCAGGCCATCGGTGCGGCGCGATGAGCATGGTCGCCGCCCAGAGCAGCGCGCCGAGGGTGAAGAAGAGGTTCAGTCAATCGGCGACCCATGGAAGCCAGCCGGCGACGAAGTGATAGCGCTGGCCCCAGGTCAGTCGACTGTTACTGGCGCGCAGCAGGCTTGGGGCATGGTGCTTGATGATTTGAATGGAGCCATAGGCCCAGCGGAAGCGCTGCTTCTTGTAGTCGATGAAGGTGTCGGGAATCAGGCCCTTGCCGTAGCTGTGGGGGACATAGGCGGCCGAGTAACCCTTCTCGAGCACGCTCAGGCCCAGCTCCGCGTCCTCACAGATGCACCACTCTGCCCAGCCCAGCTCTTCAAGCACCGAGCGATACGTCATGGTCATGGTGCCGTGCTGGATGATGGCATCGCGGTCATTGCGGGTGACCATGCCGATATGGAAGAAGCCCTGGTACTCGCTGTAACACAAGCGCTTGAAGGTGCTCTCGTCCTGGTCCCGGTAGTCCTGAGGGGATTGCACCACGGCAATCGTCGGGTGGGCGAAGAGCGGCACCAGGTGCTTGAGCCAGAGGGAGTCGACGCGATAATCCGAGTCGATGACGGCGACGACCTCGGCGTCCCTGGCGGTGCGGGGGATGAGGAAGTTCAGTGCGCCGGCCTTGAAGCCGGGGAGGGCGGAGACGTGGAAGAACTTGAAGCGCGAGCCGAGGCGTGCGCAGTGGGCCTGGAGGGGCTTCCACACGGCGGGGTCCTTCGTGTTGTTGTCGATGACGAGGACTTCGTAGTCGGGGTAGTCGAGTGAGGCGAGGGAGTCGAGCGTCTGGATGACCATCTCTGGAGGCTCGTTGTAGCAGGGGACGTGAACGGAGACCTTGGGTCGGTAGGCATTGTCGGAGAGCACCGGGAGGAACTCGCGGCGGCGCTTGGGAATCCACACGGTCTCCGCCAGTTCATGGGCTTCAGTGAGCAGGATGATGAACACACCGAGCGAGCCGAGCCCCAGCAAGACGTTGACGAGCAGGCCGAACCAGGTGCTGTAGCGCTGGCTGTAGTCGTAGCCAATCCAGACCAGCGCCGACGCGCAGAGAAAGGACGTGAAGGTCAGGAAGGCGCGGCCACGCTGGCGGAGGGCCGAGCCATCGATGAGCAGCAGCGTCATGGCGAGCGTGGCCAGGACGCCCGAGCAGACCGCCAGGAAGCGCCACTCGGGAATGGCGACGACGGGCCCCTGGAAGTTTAACTTCCGCTGACGGGCGGCGTCGAACACGCCCCAGTAGGCACCCACCGCGCCTTCATCACTGCCCTTCCACGGTTGATCATAGGCCTCGATGAGGAAGTAGTCGTAGCCCTGGAGATTGAGCGTATGGACCATGTTGCGCAGGTAGATGGCCTGGTCTCGCTGGGTGGCTTGGGCACCGCCGCGCATGCGCCCGTTGCTCGGCCAGCCGACCTCCGATAGCAGCAAGGGCTTGTGCGGAAACAATTGCTTGAGGTGTCGGGCACGCTCCAGCACGAAGGTGTCCGCCGACTCCACGGGCACGGACTCCCAATAGGGCAGGATGTGCGCGGCGATCACATCGACGTGCCTGGCGAGCTCCCGGTGTTCAATCCAGTGGTGCCAGGGCTCTCCGGTGGTCACCGGCACCGTGACGGCCGCGCGCGCCCGCTTCAGGTATCTGACCAGCGTTTCGAGCGCGACGTCCTTCCGGTACAGCACTTCATTGCCAACGACGACCCGCTCCACGTTGGGAAAGGTGTTCGTCAGCTCAATGGCTTTCTGGAGTTCCCGCTCATTGCGCTCCAAATCGCGGCTGATCCAGACCCCCAGCGTCACGCGGAGGCCGTACTCCTGGGCGAGCCGAGGAATCTCCGCTTGGGGACCCTCGACTGTGTAGGTGCGGATGCTGTCGGTCAGCGTGCTGAGTTGCTCAAGGTCCTCGCGCAGCTCGGCTTCGCTGGGGTACCGGCCCTTCTTCGGGCTGTCGCCGAGGCGGAAGGGGGAGTAGGCAAAGCCGGAGACCTTCTCAGGCCAGTCCGGGACGGACACCGGGCGATTGTTCAGCGCCCAGAAGCCGGTGAACAGCGCGGCGATGGCCACGACGACGACCAGATGAATACCCGTACCCCGCGATGACATTGTGAAGGTCCACGCTCTCCGCCGGGCGGGATGAAGGACGCGTCACACCGGGCGGAGCGGGTAAGGGCAATCGTCATGCCACCGTCGCGGCAGGCGGGTCCAGGCGAGGCATTTCCTGGCATGTCTTTGGGTGGACGCGGCGTGCTTGCGGAGGCCAAGAACCCGCGTCCTCCTGGCAGGCGGAAAGGTGGCCCAAGGGGCCAGGGCAGGAAAGGCGCTCGCGAGGTGAGAGGTGCCCAGGTGCATCACCCGGTTGAACCTTTCATAGTCATTGGATTGTCTGTTTTGCGGCTTTTGAGTTGTCGTTCAGGGGGTGTGGTGCTAAAGCCATGGAGGGACTTCTCCTCCGGGGGCGCGATTCTCCGAGGAGAGGTGCCACGTGTCGCCACCCCACCCAAGGAGAAGAGCATGTCTCGGAAGCCGATGTCGTTGCTGTTGTCTTTCGCGCTCTGCCTGATGCCTGTCGCCGTGCTCGCGGAGGAGTCCACGCAGGCGCAGGAGGCCCCATTCGTCGTGAGCGGGGAAACGCTCGTGAGCCATGAAGAGAGTGAAAGTCAGCAGTCTGAGGACGTGTCCCTCCTGAGCACGTGTTACTGGCAGACCACGGTTTGCACCAACAAGGCCTGCCCCACCGGCGGGGCCGAGGGGACGCATCTCTACTACTGCTATTACGCCAATGGGGACTTCGAGGGCTCGCGTACCGTGAGTACCTGTTGTGGCGCGGTCAGCCCCCAGTAGGCCTTGATATCGCGCTGGACGCTCGTGACGCGCAAGGCGCTCGCGGACCTGGGTGGACAGTGGCTGCTCCCACCCAGGTCCGTGGCTGCTCACGCCGTCGAGCACCGACTGCTTGAGCGACGAGAGCCGCGGCAATCGACTGGAGCGCGTGCGACTTTCTGCCGCCGCCTCGTCTTTACAGGTGCATCCGAGTTGCGACTCGCGCGACTCCAGGAATTCTTCGACCTGCACCTATGCATTCCAAGGACCCAAGACCCCTGATGTCTGGGCGGCGTCGCTCCGAAGACGGACTCTTCGCGTCAACCGGCGCGATCAGCGAGACGGCTCACCCCACCGGCAGTGCCTGGGCGTCGTACTGCTTCGCGAACTCGGCGCTTGGCGGGATGGGCTTGATGACGTCAATGAGCACCCCGTTGGGGTCCGCGGTGATGAAGTGCCGCTGGCCAAACGCCTCGTCGCGCAGCGGGATGTGGATGGGCAGGCCCGCTGCCTGTACGTCGCGGTAGACGGCATCCGGGTCCTCGACCTCGAAGTTGAGGACCAGGCCGGCCACCGTCCCTCGGGCCGCCTCCGGCACCGTCTCGTGGCGCCCATCGAGGATGGCCAGGGCGACGGACTCCTGCTCCGGCGACTGCAGATGCACGTACCAGTCGCTGGTGAAGAGCGCGCTGAAGCCGAAGTGCTTCGTGTAGAACGACACCGTGCCCGCGATGTCGTGCGTCATGATGACCGGGTAGTAACTGGTGATTTTCATGGGGTTTTTCCTCCAGGGGCTTCAGGGCTTGCGCCTCGTCCAGATAACATACAGACTGTATGTATGCGATCCAGGGGACGGAGAAGCAACGACGAACGCAGCGCTTCGACGCGCCAGGCGCTGGTGAAGGCGGCCAGGGCGTTGTTCGTGGAGAAGGGGTACGCGCAGACGTCCACTCCGGAAGTGGTGGCCGCCGCTGACGTCACGCGGGGCGCCCTCTACCACCACTTCGCGGACAAGCAGGCCCTGCTGCGCGCCGTCCTGGAGCAGGAGCTCCACGAGCTGCGCGGCGCCATCGAGGCCGCGACACCGCCGGTGCTGGGCGCGCGCGAGGCGCTCGTGGCGGGGAGCCTGGCCTATCTCGATGGGATGACCGTCCCCGGACGCACGCGCCTGCTCCTGGTCGACGGGCCGGCGGTATTCGGCCATGCGGAGCTGGTCGCGCTGGACGAGCGGCACGCCGCCGGGTCGCTGCGGGAGGGGCTCGCCGCGGTGCTGGGCGATGACGCCCTGGTGCCCGCGCTCGCGAGCCTGCTGTCCGCCGCGTTCGACCGCGCGGCGCTCGCCATCAGCACGGGCGAGGACCCGGCGACCTATCGCGCCGCGATGCTCCGCCTCATCGACCGCGTCTCCCGCGCCTGAGCGCCTCTCAGCGCTCGCTGTCGAGCAGCTTCATCTGCTGCTCGGGGTAGCGGGTGCCGGAAATCGCCTCTGCGGGGAGGAGCGCCTCGACGGCGGCCACGTCCTCGGACGACAAGGGCTTCTCGAGCGCCCCGAGCACGTCGAGCAGTTGTTTGCGCGTGCGCGCACCGACGACGGGCACGAGCGACGGTTGCCTGGCCAGCACCCACGCCACGGAGAGCTGTGCCGGCGACATCCCGCGCTCCGCGGCGTACGCCTGGAAACGCGCGACCGCCACGGCGTTGCGTTGGCCTGCCTCGCCCGCGAAGCGGGGGAAGTGCACGCGGGCACCTTCTGCCTTCGCTCCCGTCAACAGTCCTCGGGAGAGCACGCCGTACAAGGTCGCGCTCATGCCGAGCTCGGCGAGTGTGGGGAAGAGGGTCTGCTCCGGCTGGCGGGTGATGAGCGCGTACTCAATCTGCAGGTCGCTCAGGGGATGCACCTTCGCCGCGCGGCGAATCGTCTCTGCGCCCACCTCGGAGAGGCCGATGTTCCGCACGTAGCCGCCCTTCACCAGCTCGGCGATGGCACCCACCGTGTCTTCAATCGGGACGTCCGGGTCCAGCCGCGCGGGACGATAGACGTCGAGGTAGTCGACACCGAGCCGCCGCAGGCTGTACGTGACGAAGTTCTTCACCGCCACGGGGCGAGCGTCGAAGCCCAGGAAGGCCCCGTCCGGCCCCCGCATGGCTCCAAACTTCACCGAGAGCTGCACCTTGTCACGCTGGCCCTCGATTGCCCGGCGGATGAGCAGCTCGTTGTGCCCGTTCGCGTAGAAGTCTGCGGTGTCGAGCAGCGTCACCCCACGGTCGATGGCCTCGCGAATCGTGGCGATGCTCTCACTCTCATCCGAGGGTCCATACGCTCCGGACATGCCCATGCAGCCGAGGGCCAGGGGAAAGACCCGCGGGCCCGTCCTGCCAAGCTGCGTCGTACGGTGGGGAGGCGACATGGCTTCCTCTCTTCCTTCAGGTGGACTATACGGAACGTTGTTCCGGTACTGTCGCAGATATGCGGAACAGTGTTCCGTTTGTCAAGACGATGAAGAAAACCAACAGAGCGGATGCGCAGCGCAACCTCGACTCGCTGCTTGAGGCGGCGAAGGCCGTGTTTGCCGAGTCCGGCGTGGATGCGCCCGTCCGGGAGATTGCCAGTCGAGCGGGCGTTGGCATCGCGACGGTGTACCGGCACTTCCCACAGCGGGCCGAGCTGATCGCCGCCGTGTACCGACGGGAAATCGACGCCTGCGCGGCCGAGGCCCAGGTGCTGGCGCGCGAGCATCCGCCGTTCGAGGCGCTGACGCGGTGGCTTCACCGGTTCACGAGCCTGATTGCCACCAAGCGCGGGCTCGCCGCGACGCTCAATGCGAGGGATCCAACGTACCAGGGGCTGCCCGCGTATTTCCGTCAGCACCTGGAGCCGGCGCTCCAGTCACTGCTCGCGGCGGCGGGGGCGGCGGGCCAGGTTCGCGACGACGTGGACGCGTACGAGCTCTTGCGAGGCGTGGCGAATCTCTGCGTTCCCGTCGCGGAGGTCGGCCCGGGCCACACGCAAAGAATGGTCGACCTGCTCATCGACGGGCTGCGCTACGGCGCGCCGACGCCTGCTTCCAGCCCCCGTGTCAGACCTGGAGCGCTCCGTTGACGCAGGCAATCTTCGGACTTCGGAACCCCATGGCCACCCACGCGCTCAAGAGCTTGACGAAGAATGAGAACGATTGGTGTCTGGCGTTCGGGACGTCATCGGGAAGCACCACGCCGGCCGGAAGGTCCGCGGTCATCGTCCGCAGGTCGAGCGGGGGCAGGGTGCCCGAGGGCCAGAGACAGCCATAGAGACTGAGCCAGTGGCCGTTCTTGAACTCGAGGAAGACCGGCGTGTTGCAGCAGGTGGCGACCACCCGACGGGTCTTCGCCTCGGGCGTGAGATGGAATTCCTTGAGCCTGTCGGTGCCCGCGAGGAAGTGGACGCGGTCCTTGCGGTAGAGCACGAAGCGCGTCGCGCCGCTGGTCTCCTGGAACCGTGGGGCCGAGGGCAGGGCCTGTATCCGGGCGCCGGCCGCACGGCAGCTGTCGCAGCAGCACTCGGCGTTGATGATGGGTGCGCCCTCCACCTCGAGATGGACCTGTCCGCAGGCGCAGGCGAGTCGATTGGTCTGGGTCATGGGTGTGCTCTCCGTTCGGTAGGTATGCAAACGTCCAAACCGGTTCCAGGGCAAGGA
The DNA here is from genome assembly GCF_024198215.1 of Myxococcus qinghaiensis. GTDB lineage: Bacteria > Myxococcota > Myxococcia > Myxococcales > Myxococcaceae > Myxococcus > Myxococcus qinghaiensis. The sequence continues at coordinate 29,990 of NZ_JAKCFA010000003.1, read as the reverse complement.
CATGGGATGTTGGGGGGATGAAATCGGCATTCAAGGGCGAGCAGGCCAAGGCGGTCCTTTCCCGGTGGCATGAGCACTTCCGTGGTCGCCTGCGGGTGCCCACCGAGAGCCGGACGGTGAAGACCCGCATCGGTGACACGCATGTGCTGGTGGGCGGGCCAGAAGACGGCTCCGACGTCGTCGTGCTCCACGGCGCGCTCGCGAGTTCTTCGCACGTGCTGCACGAGCTGGCCCCGCTGTTGGAGCGGTTCCGTCTTCACGCGGTGGACGTCGTCGGCCAGTCGGTGAAGAGCGCGGATGTGCGGCCCTCGGTGTCGAACAACGAGTATGGCGAGTGGCTCCGAGACGTTCTTGACGGCTTGTCGCTCCAGCGTCCCCACGTGGTGGGGGTGAGCTGGGGCGGCTTCGTGTCCATCCGGCTCGCGGCCGTCGCGCCCGAGCGCATCGACAGGCTCGCCTTGCTCTTCCCCGCGGGAGTGGTGAACGGCTCTCACTGGGAGGGGCTCACGAAGGTGGCCATCCCGATGATGCTCTATCGGATGTCCCCGTCGGAGCGGCGCCTGAAGGCGTTCGTCCGGCACCTGCTGACGACCACGGATGATGACTGGGCGCCATTCCTCGGCGACGCCGTCCGCGCGTTCAACATGGACATGCGGATCCCCGCGCTCGCGAAGCCGGAGGAGCTCGCGAAGTTGAAGGCCCCCACCCTGGTGCTGGCCGGGGATGGGGATGTGAGCTTTCCGGGAGAGAAGCTGCTCGCCCGCGCGCGGGAGCTCTTTCCGACCCTCACCTCCGAGGACCTCGTCAAGGACTGTCGCCACTGCCCGCCGACGACGGACGCCTTCCGGCAATGGCTGGCGGGGCGCATCAGCGACTTCCTGCGGGCGAGCTGACGGGGCCCCGCGCACCTGGCGCGCGGCCCCTGGGGGAACTGTCTATTGCGCGGAGCCGTCCTGCTCGGAGCGCTCCCAGGACGCATCAACGTCCTCGGAGGACATCAGCTCCTCCTCGCTGCCCTCGGCGAGCGCAGGCGTGCACGTCCCCGGATGATGGTAGAGGTCCTGCCAGATTCCGCAGTTGATGATGCGCGAGGTCCAGGGCACGGCACACGTGGTGTCACAGGGCTCGGACTCCACGCAGATATCGTCACAGTCCTGCGGCAGCGCCAACGCGGACAGCGGTGCCAGCACCAGCGCCGCGACACCCGCGAACAACGACTTCGAGATGAGCTTCATGAGGTCTCCATGGCAGGACTTCGGGTTGAGCACGCCGTGCCGCGTCACACGGCGGCGCGACTATCCTGCTGGAGCCGGGAAACATCAAAGGCAGTCATGCCGGGTCGGACACCACTCCCCATGAAGGGTGCGGAGCGACGACAAGCACCGCACCTGTTATTTCATCCTGGCGCAAGAGTTCACCCACGCGGCAGTTGACTGCCCTGAACTGCGCCCTACCGACTGCTTCAACGCGAGGGGCGGCGGGGGGAGGCGTGTGGAGACGATGTCCATCTTCGCCAGCGCTGCCTCGATGTGCGGCGCCACCGGCCTCGCCGCGTCAGAGCCAGTTGAACTTCAGCTTCTTCGAGCTGCCCACGTCCTCGAACATGGCCCAGAGGTCCTCGGGCTCCCTGCGCGCGAGCCCCACGCAATGGGCCTGATGGCGATCCTCGGCCGAGTCGTTCCAGCACGCACGGGGGACTTCGTACATCCCATGGATGCCGTAGTGGTTGACGAGCCTGGCCTTGACGTTGTTCGCGAAGGTCGCGTCGTCGATGTGCACGTCCAGCTCGCCATCGTAGTCCATTGCCCGGCAGTCGAAGTTGGCGCTCCCCAACACCACGTGCTGACTGTCGATGATCATCAGCTTGGTGTGCAGGTAGATGGTCTCCGGATTCGCCCCGAAGCCCCCATAACGGTAGGGGAAGTAGACCTGTATCTTCGGGGCCACGTCCGCGTGCTTGGGCTGGGCCTTGCTCTTCTGGCCGGACCCCTTGTGGATGAACCGCAGCACCGCGTCCAGCCGGACCTCCTTCTGCACCCGCGTCTTCTTGTGCGTCAGGACCAGCCGGTAGTCCTGCTGGGGCCAGTCCTTGAGGGACACGGACGGCTCGTACACCTCCCAGACGTAGTCGTCCTTGGAGTACGTGGCCCGCGTGAACTGGCGCTGGTTGCCACTGCGGGTGACCTCCCCCTCGACGACCTCCACGGCGAGGCAGTTCTCGTCCAGGTAGCCACTCTCGATGGCCATCATCGCGTAGGTGATGCGCGTCAGGTAGGTGACGCCCTTGTCCGTGTCGTGGAGGGGGTCCGGCATCACGAGCACCACCTTGAGCTGCTTGGCCCCCATCTGCTTGATTCGCGTGCGCACCGCCTTCACGAGCTCTGGATTGAAGAACTGGAAGTTCTCGATGTAGATGTATTTGTTCGCGTGGGAGATGAGGTCCACCAGCTTGTCGCGGATATGCGTCTGGGTGGAGAGCGACTCGCTGTTGGTGGTCAGCGCGGTGATGGTGATGTTTCCGCCCTGGATGAGCTGGTCATTCGCGACCGCCTGGATCTTGGACCGGGCCACCGAGGGATGCGGCGGGCCGAACAGGTGGATGGTGGGAATCTGTTTCTTCCACCGGCGCAGCCACTCCGCCTCGATGTCCAGGGTGATGGGGCCCTGGAGCAGCACGCCCGTGTCGTGGCACGAGTGGTGGTAGGGGCGGGAGTGGTCGATGTTGTCCCAGTACTCGGGCTCGATGTTGAAGCCGCCGATGAGGACCTTCAGCGTGCCGGCGATGGAGAAGATGGCGATCTTCTGGTGGAGCGAGTAGCCCACGCCAGCGCCGCTGTGCTTCTCCAGATACACCTGGATGCATTGCTGGTAGTCGTGCAGCAAGTCCCGGGTGGCCTTGTTCTTGGCGAGCGTCTGCAGCGAGAAGTGGTCCGACATCTTCGCGAACTCGAGGCCCTTGACCGTGAGGTCATCGGGTTGCCAGAGGCAGATGTCGACGTGGTGGCCCTGGTCCGCGACCTCCTTCAAACCCTGTCCGAAGTTCTTGCCCGTGTGGCGGTCCAGCAGGGTGTCGTGCTGGAGGCACCACCAGCCCAGCCGCACATACGTCTTGGGGTCCACCTGTGCGTCGCGCACCTCGTAGAGGCAGTCGCGGAACTTGTCGAAGTACTCTTCGCCGTCCATGAGGAACACGGCCGTGTTGTTCTGGGTCGGAGCCATGGCCCTTGCATCAGCAATCCATGTACCAGTGGAAGTCCCCGGACTCTCGCTGCGGGGGACTCCTGGCGGGGGCTGGGTGCGTGTCACCGGGACGCGGGCGCGTTGCTCGGGGACGCGGGGACACCCGCGCGACGGGCGGATGTCCCCTGGGCCCTGACTACAGCAGGGAGAGGCTGGGGGTGACGGCGTCGGAGGGGACGCCGTGGCCGAGCTGTCCATCGGCGTTGTAGCCCCAGGCCCACACGGTGCCGTCATCGCGCACGGCCAGCATGTGTTCGCCTCCCGCGGCGGCCGAGACGACTCCGCCGCCCAGCCCCTGCACCTGCCCCGGCGCGAACGGACTGGACGTGGTGCCATTGCCCAGCTGCCCCCAGTCGTTGTAGCCGCCGGCCCACAAGGTGCCCGTGGCGCTCAGGGCCAGCGAGGTGTGCCCGCCGCCGGCCAGCTCCACCAGGCCCGTCATCCCCACCTGCCTCGGCCGGGTGGGGCTGTACCAGCCACTCTCCAGCAGCAGCGCGCCCATCGTGCCGTCACCCCAGGCCCACCCGGTGCCATCGAAGCGCACCGCCAGCGAGTGCGCCTGGCCCGCGGCCGCGCTCACGATTCCGGTCAGTCCCTGCACCTGCCCGGGCGTGTAGCGACGGTTCTTGAAGCCATCCCCCAGCTGGCTCGAGTTGTTGCCGCCCCAGGCCCACAGGGTGCCATCGGAGCGCACCGCCAGCGAGTGCGAGCCCCCCGCGGCCACCTTCACGACGTCACCAGGTCCCGAGGTCTGCACCGGCGTGGCGCTCTCGTAGCCGGCGGCAGGGTTCCCGAGCTGCCCGTTGCTGTTGGAGCCCCAGGCCCACACGGTGCCGTCGGAGCGCAGGGCCAGGGAGTGCAGCCCTCCCGTGGCGATGGCCACCACTCCGCTCAGCCCGGCCACCTGCGTCGGCACGGCGCCGCCGTTGCCCCACGCCCACACGGTGCCGTCGAAGAGCAACGCCAGCGAGTGCTCGCCACCCGCCGCGACGGTCATCACGCCACCGAGCCCGGGCACCTGCACCGGCGCGGCCCGGCGCGTGGTCGTCCCATCCCCGAGCTGGCCGGCGAAGTTGGCGCCCCAGGCCCACACGGTGCCGTCGTACCGCAGCGCCAGGGAGTGGGACGGGGCCGCCGCCACGAAGGACACCTCGCTCATGCCCTGCACCGCCACCGGCAGGAGTTGCCTCGCGGGCGTCCCATCTCCTCGCTGCCCCACGTCGTTGCTGCCCCAGGTCCACACGGTGCCATCGGAGCGCAGGGCCAGGGCGTGTTCCCGCCCGGCGGCGGCGGCGGTGACCCCGGTCAGCCCCTGCACCATCGCGGGAGTGGCGCGGCTGCTCTTGGTGGCGTCGCCCAGTTGTCCGCTGTCGGCGGAGTAGCCCCATGACCAGACGGTGCCATCGGAGCGCACCACCAGGGAGAACTGGCTGCCCGCGGCCACGTCCACGGCTCCGGTCAGCCCCTGCACCTGCACGGGCGAGATGGGCGAGGGCGAGGCCACGGAGAGATACGCGTTGCCCCAGGCCCACACGGTGCCGTCGGGCTTCACCGCCAGCGCGTGGTGCTCGCCCGCGGCGACCGCCGTGATGCCGGTCAGCCCTGGCACCTGCACGGGCGTGGGGGAGGAGGCGTAGGTGCCATTGCCCAGCTCGCCATGGTAGTTGCTGCCCCAGGTCCAGACGGTGCCGTCGAAGCGCAGGGCCAGGGACAGCTCGGAGCCCGCGACCACGGCCACGACTCCGGTCAGCCCCTGTACCTGCACGGGCGTGGAGGAGGAGGTGGAGGTGCCATTGCCCAGTTGGCCAAGGCGGTTGCTGCCCCACGCCCGCACGGTGCCATCCGCCATCACCGCCAGGCCGTGGCTATTGCCCGCGGCCACCGCCGTCGCTCCCGTCACTCCTTGCACCTGCACGGGCACGGTGCTGGACGTCGTGGAGCCATTGCCCAACTGGCCGCTGACGTTGCCGCCCCAGGCCCACACGGTGCCGCCAGAGCGGAGCGCCAGCGAGAAGTCCCGGCCCGCGGCCACCGCCGTCGCCCCGGTCAGCCCCTGCACCTGCACGGGCACGGCGCTGGATGTCGTGGAGCCATTACCCAACTGCCCCTGGGCGTTGGAGCCCACCGCCCACACGGTGCCGTTCGGGCGCACCGACAGGGAATGCTCCCCTCCCGCGGCCACGCGGGAGCGCGGCCTCGTGCGAACGATGGGCGAGCCCACCGACGCCTCCTCGACGGAGTCCCCCGTCGGAGACTGGCCACAGCCCACCGCGAACCACAGTCCGAGGCAGACTCCCAGCCATCGGCTCATCCGCTGCCCTTCGCTTCGTTGCATGCATCGCTCCTGCTGTCGTCGTCCATCCAGTTGCATTGGCATCGCTCGGTTCTTCAGGGGGATTTCGGGTTCGCCGCGATGACGGCGCCCGCCGGGGCCGGGGGGCCACGGGCGCACGGAGCCGCTCCGCCGAGTCCATCAACGGACGCGGTCGCCAACGGATGTTGGAAGGAGCGTCTGGAGGCTCCGTGACGCGCGCCCCTGACGGACCCGGGCCTCGGTTTATTCTCGACCTCGCGGAAAAATGGAGCAGCGCTGCGGGTGACTCGCGGAAGGGGCCCGAGCCGGGACGCATCAAAGGCAGTCAGGCCGGGGTGGACACCGCCGCGGCGGGGCGTGTCGTGTGGGGGCGCGGGGATTTTGAATCTTCGCGACGCTGTTGCGTACAGTGCACGTCCTGTCACTCAAGGGGTCCACCTCAATGCGCAATCAGTTCAGGTCGAAGGCCTTCATCGTCATCGCATGTGTCCTGGGGTCGATGACGGCCAGTGCCCAGGAGGACGACGAGGCCGCGTCGGTCAAGGTCGGCAAGGATGGCAGCGTGAAGGTGAAGTCGCAGGGAGGCACCGTCGAGACGCGCGGAGGAACGACGCGGGTGCGCGGTGGCGGCGTCGATGTCCAGGTGGATGGCGCCGTGGCGCATGACGAGGACGACGACGCTGACACGTCGTCGCCGCGCAGCGGCTCGCTGGAGCTGGTGGACTCCGACCGCACCGTGACGCACGACTGTGCCGACGGGGGCAAGGTGGAGATTGTCGGCTCCGACAACAAGGTCACCCTGACGGGGACGTGCGAGCTCGTCGAGGTGACGGGCAGCGACAACAAGGTCACGGTCCACACCGCGCGCCGCATCGAGACGACGGGCAGCGGCAACAGCGTCACCTGGAAGCAGGGCGCGGAGAAGGGCAAGAAGCCGCGCATCAGCAACACCGGAAGCAACAATCGCATCGCCCAGGCGCGCTGAGCCGGGACGCCGTGAGGAGGCGGGGCGGGCCGTCCTCCGCCTCGCCTCCGTCACATTTAATTGTGATTAATTCCGGTTAATCAACATCACAAGCAGAGTGGCCTCTACCTGCCGCCGGGAGAACCCCGGCCACGGCAGGGCTGACAAACCAAGAGGTCACGCCATGTTGAAGCAAGTCATGCGGCCGTTGTTCCTGGGGGCGCTGTGGTTGGGCGCCTCCGCCTGTGGTGGAGCGCCGATGGATGAGGCCTCCACCGAGACGGTGGACGTGGGCGAGGTGGAGCAGAACGTGTGTCAGCCCGGCACGTACCAGGGCGCTTGTCGCGACTACGGCAGCGGTGGGTGGCTGGATTCGAGCTGTCCGAGCGCGACGCCGTACAAGTGGAGCTTCTGGAACTGCTCCCAGTACATGTATGGCTCTGGCTCGTCTGCCCAGTACTACCGCCAGTACTGCTACGACTACCAGGTCTACACCTGCCACAGCAGCATCAGCACGCCTCCCGCCGGGAACCCGTTCCCCGTCGGCCCGCCGCCGCCCTGCAAGCAGAACTGCTAGTCCGCGTCTGGATGAAACGGGGTCGCGCGAGCGCTTCGCGCGGCCACGGACGTCCCCGGGCTTCCGCTCTGGACTCCCAGCCATCGATACAGCCGGACGGCGGGCGGAAATCTCCTCACCGCTTGTCGCCATTCTCACGGAAATCACGTAAGAACATTTCCGACAGAATGGAAGTTGGCCGCGAGTCCCGCGGGCAAGACAGCCATGTCTGCACAGCCATCAGGCGAGGGAGACGTATGCGGAAGCGGGCCATGACGGTCGTCATGCTGTGCGGAGCACTGGTGTCTGGGTGCCAGGGAGAAGCGTGGGAACAGCCGGCCCACGAGCAGCCCGAGGCGTCCGTCGCGGCCACCCGCCAGGCGGTCATCTCCCCGGAGCTGGAGGCATCGCTCGCGTGTGTCGAGACGTATGCCAACGCGGGGACCTGCGACTGGGCTCACTGGAGCGAGATGGTGGAGACGTGCGTGACTCACGCGCACGGGGAGCTCGAGGACGGGCTCTTTCTGGAAGAGGTGCAGTCAGGTCACTGCACGGCGGCGAACTGGCCCGCGCTGAGCGAGCAGCTCATCACCCCACGCCCACCGCTCGTCCGCATGCGCACGGACTGCCATGGCGGCGCCCAGGTGATAACGGAGGTCGAGGACAACGGCTGCTACCCCCTCGCGCAAACCGCTGGCGCCTCCTACGTCGACGTGCCCATCGGCAAGGCCGTGAGGCTCTTCGCCGGTGTGGGCTGTACTGGGACAGCGGTCACCGTCCAGACCGACGCGAGCCTCTGTGTGACGAAGTTCGCCAACGGCACCAGCACGAACGACAAGGTGCGCTCGTTCCGGGTCCAGGACCTGGAGGCGCCGCCATCGGAGTACCGCTATGACTGCGCCCCCGAGGAGTCGACGTGCGTCAAGAACCACAACAGCACGAGCAGACTGGTCGCCATCAACCGGAAGCACACCGTCCAGATCGTCCGCATCCTCGTCGCGGGCAGGAGCACGCCCTCGATGGGACTCATCGAGGACAGGGTCCTGGAGATGTACGACTTCTTCAAGGTCGCGTCTCGCCAACAGATAAGCCTGGAGGTGCCTCTCGCCCGGCGGGAACTGACGGCGCCGGCAGGCAGCACCTGCGAGGAGGCGAGGAAACATGGCATCCGATACGCCAGCTCCGATGCGTTCCTGACCGTGTATTCAATGCCCACCGGGCTGTGTGACGTCTCGAGGGCCCGCTCACGCAGCATCTCCCTCAATGGCAATCTGCCCCGAGACCATGCCCATGAGACGGGACACGTCCTCGGCCTCGGGCACGGCAACGCGAGAAATCCGGCGGGCGGCAATGACATCCCATACGGCGACGCGAGTACGTACATGGGCAGGTTTCCCTCGGATAACTACAACCTCCCGCAGCTCCACTGGCTGGGGTGGACGAAGAAGCAGGACCTCGTCGATGTCACCTCGGCCATCGCCAGCAAAGGCGCCTCCTACACCGTCACCCTCCGTCCGGTGGGGACCAATGCCGAGGTGGCCAGCGACCTCCCGCTGGGCGCGGTCTGGGAGATTCCCGGCACCGCGCCCAAGGAGCGGTTGTTCATCGCCATGCCGAAGTCTCGCCTCAACGCCACGAACGACATCGAGGGTGGCACGGTGATTGTGTACCGCTCCCCCCAGTGTGAGAACTGCACGGGCATGGCGATGAAGTCGACGACGCGGGGGCGGTTCAACGCCAAGTCCACCGGAGAGCCCACGTTCGACGGCCTCCGCATCCAGGCGGTGAGCTACACGCTCAAGCCCGTCCAGCCGGGCGAACCGGACCTCGAGGATTTCGCCTCCGTCACGCTGCGATTCAGTCGGGTGGAGTAGCCCGCCTCCATCGCGACTGGCCCCCCGGGGCCGGCCCGGCTCGTGCTCAAGCGCTCCGAGACGCGATGAGCGCGAGGTTTCGCGGAGACAGGCGTGGATCGAAGAGCTGGAGGAGCTCGACCTGAAAGCCCAACTCCTCCAGGAGGAGCGCGCGATCCAACAGGAGCACGACCTCCAACGCCCGCGCGAAGCGGTCCCTGAGCAGATGGCAGAGCAGGACGTCTCGCGTCTCGGCGCGCACGGACACCTCGAAGGACTCCAGCTCGGCGTCCGTCATGCTGGCCTCAAGGCCCAGGCGCTCCAGTCGGTCGAGCGCGTAGGCGGCGAAGGGCCCGTCATAGAGGGACCGGGGCGCGTCGCCTGCCCTCACGAAGTCGTGCTCGGGAAAGAGCCGCTTCGTGAGGAGCGCGAACGCGAAGCGCCAGGCGTACACCCGCTTCATCCGCACGAACTCCACGTCGGTCTTGTGGGGTCGTCCCCGCGTCGTCAGCGCCAGGGCATGTGGGGTGAAGGGCAGGGGATGCGCGCCCCCGAAGCGGGAGACGGGGTAATCTCGCGGGGCCTCCAGCTTGTCGTAGCAGCAGCCGATGTTCAGGACGAAGCCCGCCTCCTGGCTCTTGCGGAGCTGCGTGAGGGCGAGCGGCCCGCAGGTGTGCAGGCCGATGGAGGCCCTGTCCCGGCCGGAGAAGAGCGCATCGAGCTGGGGTTGGAGCCCGTCCTCGACGGAGGCCTGGATGAAACACAGGGTGTCTCCGAGCGGGGAGCGGGTCCTCGTGAGCCAACTCCGGCCCTTGTCCTGCAACGCGGCGTCTCTGTCGATGCTGTGGAAGGTCCACCCGAACGTGCGCGCACCGAGGCGGGCGAGATGTCCCATGCCGCCGCCGATATCGACCGCCTGTTGGATGAAGCGCGTTCTCTGCGCGAGCAGGGCGAGCACCCGCTCGAGCTCATGGGTCTTCTTGGCGCTGAGTCCCTGCGTCTCCGAGACGGTCAGCGGGTGAAGGCCCTCGTGCCAGGGAAGCGCCGTCAGGCCCTGGAGCGCGTCCAGGAGCGCGCCCAGGGACGGAGGCGGGGCGCCCACGAGCACCCCCTGGTCCAGCTGCCGCTCGCCTGCTTCATCGAGTGAGCGGGCATAGGCCAACCAGTCCTCGGGCCAGGCGGCGCCGGACCCGGGCCAGCCCTGGAGGATGGAGCGGGACCAGAGCGGGGACCAGGGCTGGAGTTGGTGCGTGAGCGCCGCGAGTCGCGCCTGGAAGTCCATGTCGGCGCATCCTATGCGCCGGGGCTCCCGGGGTGGGGATGACGGAGCACCGTGCTCGGCAACGCATGGGTTCACCCACGCCCCTCCGGCGTTGTTCCCGTCGAAGGGGCGCGCGGGGCGGCCCGTCCGCCGTCAGTTGCCGCGGTAGGTGGTGTCGAGGATGCCGACGCCCGCGCCTTCCACGTACAGGGTGACCTTCGTGCCCTGGGTGGCGGCCTGGGTGGCGCGCTCGAACAGGCCCAGGCGCTCGGCCTCGCTGTACTGGTAGCCGGCGGAGGAGGCGCTCGCGCCCAGATAGTAGTAGGTGCCGACGAAGCTCCCGGTGCAGTTCGCCCCGGTGTTCACCTGTACGACGACGTAGCCCTGGCCGTAGAAGGCGTTGGGTTGCCGGGTGTACGTCGTCGTGCAGACGTAGCCATTCACGGTGATGGGGGCCGCCAGGGCCGTGCTGGAAAATCCGACCGACATCATCACCGCCGCAACGACAATGGACGCTCGCTTCATGGTGTTGTCCCCCTGTGCCCTGGATTGAGGCCTCCACGCCCAGGATGGGCGTGGGGCTCCGAAAAGCGTCTCTGGCTTTCCGCAGGGGATAACGGGCGAAGCGGAATTTCTTCCCCACCGCCTGTGCACGTTCGAGGGTGGGAAGAGGTGTGGGCTCTTACGGGATGTATTCGAGGCGCCAGAAGGTCCGTGACGAAGGGCCGTTCTCGTATCTGCAGACGACTCGGGCCAGCGCATCTCCATGGCAGCAATCCCGCTGCGCACCCACGGGAGAGCACAGACTGTTTGCCCATTGGATGCACGCAGACAGGCCCGTGCAGACCGCGAAGTCACAGCTCTGGAACACACCGTTGCACGTCACCCCCACTCCATCTTCCGAGGAGCAGATCGCGCTGGTGCAGGACAGGGCGAGATTGGGGCCGCAGTTCGCCGAACAAGTGCTGAGCTGTGAGACCGCTCCACCCTCCTCGTCCGAGGAGACCGCCGCGGTATCGCGGCTGTCGGGCGCGGACCCGTGTACCGCACCGGATTGCTGAGACATCAGGTGGATCTTAATCAGGCCCGGAGGGTGGCGCCCCTGGGCCCCGGCCGGCTTCTCTCCTTCTCTTCGAGGCCAGAGCCTGCCACCCTCACTCTTGAGTAGAGGCAAGCGCGGGTGCTCGTCAGACAGGGAGTTCGATGCCTCGGTGCAATCAGCATGGTTGGTATTTCCAGAAGAGCTGTCCGCGTTGCGAGACCGCCGTCCCTTTCCGACAGCCGAGGATCACCGAGGCGTTCGCCACGACGGGACAGAAGCGCAAGCGCTCGTCCCAGCCGGCGACCCTCATGGTCGACCTGACGAGGCCCCAGGTCCCTTTCCTCGACGTCACGGGGGAGGACGAACCGGGTCCGCTCAAGAAGCCCCGGAAGGAGAAGACGGCGTCTTCCATCCTCATCGACCTGAACAAGGAGGCGGACGAGGCCCTGTCTCAGCCCGCCCATCAGGACCTCTCGCATGTCCGAGAGGTGCTCGAGGAGCCAGGGTCATGGCTGACGGACGACGTCATCAACCACGTCGTCTCCAACTACCTGGAACCCCTCATGGAGGACACCGCGACGTTCCAGTACCTGACCCCCAGCGTGGCCCAGGCGGCAGCCCTGACGCCGCAGGTGCTCAACGACCTCCAGCGGTCCGGCGACGTGGTCTTCATCCCCATCAATCTGGACAACCGGCACTGGTCCCTCCTGGTGTACTTCGCGCAGTCAAACGTCTGCATCCACTACGACTCGCTTCGAGGGCACAACGACGCCTTCGCCCATCACCTGTTCAACTATCTTCAGTCCGCCGGCTTCATCAGCGGCTCCTGCGACTTTCTCTCCACCGCGGAGCTCACCCAGCGCGACGGCTACAACTGCGGCGCGTTCATGCTCAGTGTCATCCTGGAGATCCTCAAGGCGAACGGGCAGTATCCCTCGGACCAGCAGCTCCAGGGCATCACGACCCGCTCCTGCGACAATCTGCGCAAGACATGGCTCTCCGAGCTCCCGGCGACCCAGCCCTTCGGGAGCGCGAGCGGTTCATCTTCCTCACGCGCCGGCTCGTCACGAGGCCCCTGGACCCCGGAGCAGGCCCTGAGCGAGCTGCTCTGGTTCGGGCTGAATCAGGGCCCCAAGACGGACCAGCGGGACGCCCAGGCGAGCGCGGCGCTGACCCGGCTGCTCTTCGCTACCTGCGCGAAGGGCCCTCCAAGAGACCTGCGCGCGGCGCTGCGAGCCTGCCTCAAGGGGCTGGGGCTCCCGAAGATGACGGCGCTCTTCCACGCCTTCAAGCGGTGCCCGGGGCTGCTGCTGACCACCTATGACCGCTTCATCGCCGACTACGAGAAGCTCAACACGAGCTACCGCGGGACCAAGCGCGTCACCCGGAAGATCGTCGGCATCGACAAGCCCGAGACGAACCGGCCCCTGTGGCCCTCCCTCCAACATGACGGGGGACAAGTCCCTCTCCAGAAGAAGGTCCCCCACTCCAAGGACTACTACAAGGCTGACAGGTCCGCCTGGGCTCACGAGAAGCTGAGCACCAACTTCGACGTCGGGGGAGATGAAGACCTTCGAGCGTGGCTGCACACGCTGGTCAACCTCTCCCTGTGGAGGAAGATCTTCTCCAACACGTATGCGCATGGGCGCAAGGGCCGGGGCGTGGCCCACCTCCTCGAGCTCACCACGCCTTTCGGTCAGGTGCTCGTCCACAATCACAAGTACACGTCAGGAAAGGGGACGACCCGGTTCCTGCTGAAGCTGACCAATACCTTCCAACGCACGGACGAGTGCCGAGGCCTGCCCAGGACGTATCTCAATGGCGTCGCCGCCGACCCCGTCTTCCTGGATGCCTCCTATGGTGACGAGCTGAAGCTGCTCGAGGCACTCAAGCGCACCTGCGGAAAGACAGACGCGCAGGTCGCCACCCTCATGCTCGCCATGATGGACCGACGCCGTGAACAGCCTGGTGACCTGTTCCTGAAGACCGAGGTCACGGCCGAGGGAGTCACCGTCGTCGAGGACTCGGAGAAGTGGGAGGACATGTTTGATGGAGCGCGGTCCGTGCGCTCGGGCCCCTCGCTGGCCCAAGTGGTGCACAAGTGGACCAAGGTGACGTGCCCCGCGGGGCTCATCCTCATCTACCTGTGCAGCCACTTCTTCCTGGCGGAGCCTCGACACGCGCTGCCGCTCTTCCTGGGCAACCTCCATGCGCTCGCGCTCGTGGAGGCGGGCCTCTTGACCTTCAACGACCTGCTGACGGCGCTCAACCGGCAGGACCTCGGAGAGGAGGGCTCGCTGTTTCCTTCCAACAACTTCGGGGACAAGTTTCGCGAGGTTCGCCTCCCGCTCCTGCACATCTCCGGCTACTACGACTCCACGCTGGACCACCTGGACTACAAGGACCACCTGGACTGCAAGAAGGAGAAGCCCCCCCTCATGGTGAACACGCGCGAGTTGCTGGCAAGGCAGCAGGACCAGGACGGGGGCGCCCTCTTCGCGCTCCACAAGGTGCTCTTCATGCAGTTCCTCTGCTGGCTGTGCGGCGTGGACGTCACCGAGATGCTCGAGCCCATCTGGGAGGGTTGACGGGAATACAGGGGGCGGGCCGAAGCCAGAGCCCTGGCTCTCCTCCACGAGCTTCCGGGCCTCCAGCTCCAGGACATTGGCGTGCAGCAGCTCGGAGAGTCGCGCGTGGCACGCTCCGCTGCGCTCGGGGTCCGGTGCGCCGATTCCATCGGCGAGCGCGCGCTTCGATGGGTCAGAAGGTGACTTCTTCGATGACTTCGGTGTGGTCACCCGGCAACCGGGGCGCGACCTGCCCTGCAAGCTCCTTGATGCGCGCCGCGGAGCAGCCACCGCAGCCCAGGGCGTCCTTGAGCTTCTTCCCCCCTGGCCCCCGCAGGTTCTTGACGGCGTTCCACGCGTTGATGAGGCCGAACTTCCGGGTGCGCACGGTCTCCCCTCGGATGGCCTTGCAGATCAGCTCCAGGTCCGCGTCATCGAACTCGGTGAGGTCACGGGCTTTGTCATCGTTCGCGCGGTTGGCATAGAACACCCTGCGTTGCCTGGAGTAGGTGGGCCGGGTGTTCAGCGTCTGCATGAGCGCGCTGCCCGCGGTGAGGTCTCCCGGTCCGGGCACGCAGTCGGAGACAATCAGCGGCGCATCCGTGAACCCCTGGAAGGGCGGGTCGATCAACGTCATCCGGAGATCGAGCTGACTCGGGCTGGGCGCCGGCTCCAGCACGAAGCCATTGCGATGCCGGCCGCGCACCTTCTTCATGAACCCGCAGTTGGTGGGGACCTCCGTCGGCATCCACTCCGGGTCCGCGAGCGAGTGGTCCGCGCCCGTCGCGATGATGGCGCCGAGTGAATGCGCCACCACCTGCACGGTCGTCCCCGAGTGCGCTCCCCGCGCCTGAATGATGGCGTTGCGCAGGCAGTCCGCCGTCTCCATGGGGTGCCGGTTGTCCGGGTAGAAGAAGTCGTAGACCTGCGCATTGGGCGGGAAGTTGTTGATGGCCGGGTCCATCACCTCGGGGCCGGCGCCAATGCCATGCACGGAGATGTGGGGCACCTTGTTCGGGTCGATGGGCCCTCTAGGCCGGAGCTCGCACATTCCACAGCGCATGCGCATCCGAGAGCGCTCCGCGCCATTCGTCCGGTCACCCGCCGTGGTTGGCGTGGGGTTCAGGACGGGAGTGGGAGCAGGCGGGGCCAGGGGCGCGAATGAGGCTTGCACTGTCGACCACTCGGCCAGGGCGGCGCCCGCGTCGGTCCCCGCGTCGGAGCCTGCATCGACACCGGGCCCCGTCCCCGCGTCCCGCCCGCCGTCCGCACCCGCGTCGGCGCCTCCGTCCGAACCCGCGTCTGAACCACCACCACCACCGCCGCCACCACCGCCGTCCGAACCCGCGTCGCGGCCCGCATCGGTGCCGGTGCCTGCGTCGGCGCCCGCATCCGCGCCTGCGTCCACCCCCGCGTCGTCCTCACAGGTGGGGGTCTCGGTGAACGCCTGCTCAGGCGGATCACAGCCCGCGTCTCCGGCGTCACCCGCATCTCCCGCGTCCCCGGCGTCAGGGCCTCCGTCACACTCCTCGCAGGACTCGGGCTCCTCCTCGTCTCCGGTCGACATCCCTTCGCGCCACTGCTCCGTGCTCCCGGCGCTCTCGTCCTGCGCGAGGCAGGCCGACACGCCGACGGTCAGCACGAGCATCGCCAGGAAGAGCGCGCGGGCAACGAGGGGACTGGCGGTCGGGGGGGGCGGTGGCTGGGAAACCAGCATGGGACTGTCCTGGATGGAGAAGGAGTTGTGAGCCCTCCCCATGAGCCTAGGACAAACAGGAGTATCTGAACAAGCTTACCTGGAAATTCATGACAAACCTACTTGGTGCATCCTTGCCGCGGACCGCGCGATGGACTGGCTGGGTGATATGAGCCGCTGTCCAGGAACCCGGGCTCACCCGCGAGTCACCAACACCTCTGCGCCCGGTCTGAAGAGTCATCATGTTTGATTTCGAGGAAATCGTCCGAAGCCGCTGCTCGACTCGCCGCTTTCTCCCCACTCCGATTCCTCGCGAACTGCTCGACGAGGCACTGTCTCTCGCGCAGCTCGCGCCCTCCAACTCGAACATCCAACCCTGGCGTCTCTTCCTCACGGAGGGCGAGCGCACGGAGCAACTGCGCCAGGCGCTCATGGCGGAGGTGAACGCCCAGCCGCGCGAGCTGGCCCCGTTGCCACCGTCCTTTCGGGCGCATCGCCGCGAGCTGGGGGCCATCGTCTACGGAGCGATGGGCGTCGCCCGCGACGATGATGCTGGAAGGGCGCTGGCCTCGCGGCGCAACTACGAGTTCTTCGGCGCGCCCATGGTCGGCATCCTGTGCATGCACCGGGAGCTCGGACTCGTGGATGCGGTGGGCGTCGGCATGTACCTTCAGACGCTGGTCCTGGGGCTGACTGCGCGCGGTATCGGAACCTGTGTCCAGGCCGCGTTGACGACGTATCCCGAAGTCATCCGCCGTGAGCTTTCAATCCCAGAGGAGCTCGTCATCCTCTGTGGACTGTCTTTGGGGTTCGCGGACCCTGACTTTCCCGCGAACCACCTCAAGATAGCGAAGCACCCCGTGGAGACGAATGTGTCGATTCTCGGCCCCGAGACGCGCTCGGACTCCTGAGCGTGAGGCGCGGCCTTGGAGGCAAGGGGCCTGGAGGGGCGAAGTGGGCGACCGGGGTGATGACGGGACTCATCAGGGCACGAACTCCCGTCACCAGGTCGCGCGCCTTCGGGCAGGGCCTTGTCTCCAGGGTCGCCCCCGTAAACGCTGGGATTGACTGGAACTCCTTCGTCGGGCGCTGCTGGCTCAGGGTCTGGCCCGGGGGTTGCTTATGGGTTGAGTCAGCTTCCCCCAGTGAATCCCCAACCCCATCGACGACAGGAATCCCTCCCATGAAAGGCATCAAGTTCGGCGGCTTCAAGAGCCCCTCCGTGCCCAAGAGCCCCTCTTCCTCCGGGAGCGGGACGAACAAGCCAAGCGCCCCTCCGCCGGTGGAGTCGAAGCCCACGTCCAAGCCGGGCCCCATCAAGGACGGGTTCGACGCGCAGGGCAGCACGCCCTCCACGGACAAGGTGAGCACCCCGCCCACGAAGCAGCCGGGCAAGGACGTCACCTCGTCGTTCGGTGCGAACCCGCTGGGCTACTCGGGGCAGAACGTCCTGAACGCCTACAACATGTTCCCGGGCGGCGCGCCCCAGGGAGTGGCCCTCCCCACCGCCCAGAAGCCCTTCGTCAACGCCAGTGACTCGAAGGTGACGCTCAATGCCCACCAGCACCAGGGCAACACGAACCTGTCTGTCTCGCCCGCCGGTGGTCAGGGCATCCCTGCGCACTACATGCACTACCTCTCCACGGGCGAGGGCAAGTTCGCGGGCATCCAGGGGGTGCCGCTGCATCCGCGTCCGGGCGAGCCGACCTCGGTGGTGACGGGCGCGCTGAACGGTTGCGCCATCCATGCCCTGCACGACACGAAGGCCAACAACCTGTCCTTTCTGCACCACGCGGACTACTCGAGGAACGGCAAGGCGGAGCTGGACGGCTTCCTCTCGCAGCACCCGAACCTCAAGCCGGCCGGGAGCCTGACGCCCAGCGACTATTCGCACCCCACCGGCAAGCACGGCGACCCGACGGGCGCCACGCCCTTCATCCACTACTCCCAGGGGACTGATAATCGGCCGGGACAGTGGACCCTCGCGGGTCAGCTCAACGCCTTCAAGAATGGTGGCACCCCGGGGGGACGCCCCGAGCTGATGCGCCCCACGGACCTCCAGGTGCCCTTCATGCAGACCGTCCCGGTGGACGTGGTCTGAGCTTCCGCTGTCCTGAATCCCAAACAGACAGCCGGGCCCGGAGAGTCTTTCCAGGCCCGGCCGTGATTCTCAGTCTCTCAGACAGACCCAATTGTTGTGGGGAATGGCCTGGCAGATACAATAACCCGGAGTGCCATTGGCGAAGGTACAGCCAATCTCCGTTTCCGGGCTGCAGAACCTGCCCTGGAGGGACTCGCAGGTGGCGGCCTGGGCGGACACTTCCTGCTCGGGAAGGGCGCCGGTCTCGGTGCCCTCCGCGACTTCTGCTCCGCCACAGCCAATGATGGAAACGAGAGCTGCGAGCGCCATTACACGAAGAACCATGATGGAAACCCCGTTGCAATTGTAGCCCTTGAATCCAACTGCGGGTCCGGGGCCTGGTCAAGCGTTACCCTCCTGACGCGTTGCGCCTAGTGTCCACCCCACGTCAACAGACGTCTGACGGCCGGCGGCGCGGAGGGAGACGCACCATGTGAAGCGCCAGTGGCAGACGCCATCCTGTTGGGAGATTGATTGGTGTTGGAGTCGGCTCGGCGTCCCAGGTGCTGATGGGCCTGTGCCCCTGCTGCTCCGGCTTCCGCTGCTTGGAGGCTGGGTGTACGCTCGGCGTCGCCGTGATAGCCGTCCTTCTCCTCCTCGTTGGATTTCCCTGATGCGCGACGGTGATGCCCTCAGTGAAATTTGCCGCAGGCTTGGACCGGCCATCTACCGCCGTTGTCTGAAGATTCTGCGCAATCCCGACGAGGCCGCGGATGCCTGTCAGAAGGTCTACATGCAGCTGGTGCGTCATCGCTCCCGGCTTCCTCCGGAGCCCGAACAGCTGCGCTGGGTCTACGTCGTCGCGACACGGGTGTGTTTCGCCCAGCTTCGCGACGATGCCTGGGAGACGGCGAGCGGGGCGGAGCTGAACCACGACGCCCCCGGGCCCACGGACAGCTTCGCGGAGGTGGCCGACCGGCAGATGGCGCTCAAGGCGCTCTCCTGTGCCACGGAGCACGAGCGGATGGTCGCGTGGCTCGTGCTCGTCGACGGCCACTCCCAGGAGGAGGCGGCCGAGCTGCTCAGCCTCTCACGCAAGACGGTCGGCAAGCGCATCCAGCTCTTCCTGGCGAACGCCCGCCGCGGGGTCTTCGAATGAACGCAGCACGCACGGCGCAGTGCCCGAGCGACCTCGCGCTCGAGGAGCATCTGCTCGACGCGAATCCCGCCACCGCCCGGCACATCGTCGGGTGCGCCCATTGTCAGGCCTGGGAGCGGTCCGCCGCGGAGGCCGCGCGCGCGTTTGCCCGTGAGAACCCTCGCTGGATGGCGAAGGCCCAGGCCAGGTCCTCGCCGCTGAGGCGATGGGCGCCGCTGCTGCCGATAGCCGCCCTCGCCGCGGCCGCTCTATTCATCCTCCACTCCCCGTCGCCGGAGGCTCCGCGCTACGCGACCAAGGGCGAGGAGCTCACCGTCTACATCGGAGGGCAGGGCGCGCCGCGCGCCGCGTCCCAGGGGGAGCGGGTGCGACCGGGAGAGGCGCTCCGCTTCCAGGTGGCGCCGGGCTCCGCGGCCTTTGTCTGGATTGCCTCCGTCGACTCGACGGGCTCCGTCTCCCGCCTCGTGCCCGCGGAAGGGACGACGCCGCTCGCGGTGGACGGGGCTCAGCTGCTTCCGGGCAGCGCGGTGCTCGACGCGGTGGAAGGACCGGAGCGTATCTGGGCGGTGATATCGCGGGAGCCCGTGAGCTGGGCCGTCGTGGAGCAGGCCCTCCAGGGGAGTCCGGTGCGCGACCCCACGGCGGTTCACATCCCCGGCGCTCGGACCGCCACGGTGTTGCTCGAGCGCGGCGCTCCATGAGCCGGCTTGCGTTGCTCGTCTTCTTCTTCTTCGCGGCTTCCGCGCGAGCCCAGTTGCCCGAGCGGCGCTTCGCCCTCGTGGTCGGCGGCAACGTGGGCGCACAGGGCCACGCGCGGCTGCGCTTCGCGGAGGCGGACGCGTCGCGCTTCGCGGACACGTTGAAGGAGCTCGGGGGCTTTCACGGCGGGGACGTGCGCGTGCTTCATCAGCCCACGCGTGCGCGGCTTCTCGCGGAGGTGCGTGCCCTTGAACAGCGCATCGCCGAGGCGGCCCGCGGCTCCTCGCGGCGAAACCTGCTGCTCCTCTACTGGTCCGGGCATGCCACGGAGCAGGGCCTGGAGCTGGGGAGCGAGAGCCTCACCTTCGCGGAGCTGAGGAAGCTGCTGGGGGCCTCGCGTGCGCACGTGCGACTGGCGTTCGTGGATGCGTGCAGGTCCGGAGGGCTCATCACCCCGAAGGGGGCGAAGGCCCGTCCAGGCGGCTTCGCGCTCGACGTCATGAGCGACGAGTCCCCGGATGGGACCGCCATCCTCGCGTCCTCGGGCCCGGGGGAGAACGCGCTCGAGAGCGCGGAGCTGCGCGGGAGCTTCTTCACACACCACCTGACGGCCGGACTTCGCGGCGCGGCGGACGCGGATGGAGACGGTCGCGTCACGCTGCAGGAAGCCTATCGCTATGCCTATGTGAAGACTGTCTCCCATACGGCCGAGGTCTCCGGCGTCGCCCAGCGGCCGACGTATGCCTGGGACCTGAAGGGGAAGGGGGAGCTCGTGCTCGCCGAGCTGCGCCACGCGGACGCGCGTCTCGTCTTCGCCCCGGGGACGGAGCCCGACAGGCGCTGGCTCGTCGTGCGCGACGAGGGGCTCGGCGAAGTGCTGGAGCTCCGCGAGGACCCGGTGAGGCCACAGCAGCTCGCGCTGCGTGCCGGGAGCTACCGGCTGATTCGCACGACCGCGGACGATGTCCGGACCGGTGCCTTCGCGCTCATGCGCGGGGAGGAGCGGATGGCCACGACCGTCACGCTGACGCAGCGGCCTTTCGCCGAGCGCGGGGAGAAGGGCGGAGGGGCCGTCGGATGGGAGCTGGAGGTCCTCGCCGCGGTCGGTCTCAACACGCCTCCACTCCGAGGCATGGGGCTCGCGCCCGCGCTGCTGCTGGGAGGGGATGTCGCGATGGGGACCTCCCAGACACTGAGGCTTCGCGCCAGATATCAGGACGGCCGGGGGCAGGATTCCGGGCTGCCCTATGCGCTCCGGAGTCTGGGAGGGGATGCCGCGTGGCTCTGGCGGCTTCCTGTCCGGGGGCTCGAGGCCGGCGGCCGGCTGGGTGCGGATGCGGTCCGGCAGTCGGTGGCGGGCACGTCGGCGGGGACGGCGTTGCGCGGACGCGCGGGGGTGGTGCTCTCGCATGCGCTGCCCCTTGGGGGACGGGTCTCCTGGGTCTCCGAGGCGGAGGCACAGCTCGCCTCGTTCCAGCTGAATGACGGCGCGGTCATTCGGCCCGCGTTCGAAGTCGTCACCGGGTTGGGCTTCCGACTTTGAGGCGTGACGTCCTCCTCGTCGCGGCCCTGGGCCTGCTCGCGTGCGCGTGTGGCGAAGGCCTCTTCGATGCACGCGGGCGACCCGACGTGCGTGTCATCGGACGGGAAGGGGGCACCGTCACCTCCCGCGATGGTCGCCTCCGGGTGACCCTTCCTCCGGGCGCGCTCCAGAGCGAGGAGACCATCTCCCTCCGGGAACTGGGGGCGCGGAGCTGGTCGGTGGGGACGACCTACGCCCTGGAGCCTTCGACACGGGCGCTCGCCGTTCCCGCGCGGGTGGAGATGCGCGCCGAGTCGGCGCCGGGCCACCGTGGTCCCGCCTCCCTGGTCCGGATGACCCGGGATGGCCTCCCGGCCCCGCTGGCGGGTTCCTGGAGTGAAGGGACGCGGAGCTTCGGCCAGCTCTTCGCGCTCCAGGACCTGGGGCTCACGCAGCCCCTGTGCGCCGAACCCATCGACTGCGCGGATGGCTTCCGGTGCGAGGACGGCGCGTGCAAGTCCTGTCCCGCCAACGTCTCCTGCAGGGCCAACCCGGACCTTCCCGGCCCGTTGAACACTGGCGTCCCGGCGGGCGCTGTCCTGGTCCGGCATGAGGGAGACCTCGTGCTGGACACGCCGGGGGCCGTGCTCGAGGACCGGGACATCCACGGTCGACTCATCATCCGCGCGAACGACGTCACCGTGCGCCGGTGCGTGGTGCACGCGCCGGTGCCCCGCGAGATTGACGGCATCATCAGTGTCTCAGGGGCGACGGGCGTCCTGCTGGAGGACATCGAGGTCTTCGCTGAGGAGTCCTCGACGCTCCAGTGGGGGGTGATGGGCGGAGGCTTCACCGCGCGCCGGCTCGACGTGCACGGAGTGGTGGTGGGGATGAGCCTGCGGTCCGGCGCGCGGGTGGAGTCCTCGTGGATCCACGCGTTGGACCCGGTGGGCGCCCAGTACGGCATCGCTGTCTTCGAGGGGCGCGACATCGGCATCTACGACAGCAACGTGCATGGCCCGGGGGAAGACATCGGCGCGGCGGTCTTCGTGAACCAGCAGGTCGGGCCCACGCGCGACGTGAGGGTGGAGCGCAACCGGCTGGACCGTGGGAGCTGCATCTTGAACCTGGGACATGCGGGCGGCGCGAGCCTTCAAGGCGCGGTGGTGCGCAACAACGTCTTCGGCGCCCGGACGTTCTACGACTGCGCCGTGCTCGTGAGCACCCAGACGCAGCTGTCTGCCGCGGGCAACGTCTGGGAGGTCACGGGCGTGGAGGTCCCCATCGAGCGACACGATTGAGACCTCCCGGAGGCCCTGGGGTTGTTCGCTAGTTCGACGGAGGAAGGACGCTTCCGTCCTCCCAGGTGTTGTTGGACCAGACGTTGCCCGGCTCCGAGGTGTCGAAGCTGGTGATGGCCCCGTACCAGCCACAGCGCCCGCTCGAACCGCGACCGAAGACGTTGCCGATGAAGCGGATGTTGTTCGTCGCGCCCGAGTACGGCTTGCCCTGGGAGGACCCGCCATAGGCGCAGAAGCCGCCCGTCGTGCCGGGGAAGTAGTTGTTCTCCACCAGGTTGTTCTCCACCGGGGCGAAGTCGCCATAGCCGGTGAGTGCGGCCGAACAGCCCGCGTCGGGCGGCACGTCCGGCGCGTCGCAGATGATGGTGTTGTGCCGGAGCGTGACATTCCGGCCCATCCGGATGCCGGACTCGTGCGCGGTCCCCGTCTCGTCCGTCATCTGGCCATGGACGTAGGAGTCGCGAACCTCGCAGTCGTGCCAGCAGTGGATGGAGCGATTGCCACCCTGCACGTGCACTCGGACGGCGGTGAAGTTCACCGCGCCCACCCCCGTGACGATGCGGTCACCCGCGTCGACGTGGGAATCGGTGAGCGTGAAGGAGAATCCGGTGGAGTTCTCGTCGGTGGCCACGCTCCCGTTGATCTTCGAGTTGCGGATGATGACGCCCGCCGCGCGGATGTTGAGGTCGCAGTTCACCGTCTTGGAGTCGATGAGCGTGTTGGCCACGGTGAGGGTGCACGGCCCGGTGTAGGGCGTGAGCTGCGTTCCCGCCGGCACGCCCGTATTGCTCGCGTTCGGAAAGCCGCCAGCGGGCGGGTTGGAGCTGGTCGTCGCCGTGACGGTGTTCGAGTTGGCGCTGAGGTTGCCCGCGGCATCGCGCGCCTGCACCCGGTAGCTGTAGGCGGTGGCCGCCGTGAGGCCCGTGTCCGCGTAGGTGCGGCTCGCCGTGGAGGCGAGCTTCACGCCATCGCGAAAGACGTCGTAGGCCGTGACGCCGACATTGTCCGTGGAGGCATTCCAGCTCAGGTTGATGGCGCTCGAAGACACCGCGGACGCGACGAGTCCCGAGGGAGCGGTCGGCGCCTGGGTATCCGGCGGGGGCTCGGTGCTGTCCGGAAGGAAGACGACATCCACGGCGTAGTCGGTGTTCTGGAAGCCCTGCGTCGGAAAGCCGCCGCCATAGCGATAGACGCCGTTGACGCCATCCACGCCCGAGGCGAGTCCCCGGATGGGGCCGCGTGACTTCTCCGTGTTGAAGCCGCCCACGGTGGCGCCATACCGTCCGGCGGACGCGTAGTACGACACGACATAGGTGGTCCCCGCGATGACGGTGATGGGAGACGCCAGGCGCACCGTCTGCCAGCCCGTCGTCGTCTCGCTCGTGGAGGTCGCCTCGGCGAGCTTCGTGCCCGTGCGGCTCCACAGGCTCACGCGGTGAGGGCCGGCGTTCTGGGCTCCGCCCTTGAAGAAGCGCACGCCGCGGACGGTGCCCGGGACGGACACGCGGAACTTCATCCCCAGCTCCACCGCGCCGGTATCGCTGTCCATCGCGATGGTGGGGCGGGCCGAATCAAGGAAGAGCGAAACCTCGCCCGGCTCGAGTGACTGGTGCTCACCGGCGAGCGCCTCCTGGCTCAAGGGCTCGTCCACGGTGCCGGTGGAACAGGCGGACACCGCGATGAAAAGGACTGCTGCGAGACTCCGAACTCTCATGGGCACTGCCTCCGAAGGATTTCTTTTCGGGCGGCTAATGCGCGAGCCGCGATTCATGGGAACTCGAAGCGCACGAAAAGTCCCGGCGCCTCGCTGTCGAGGCGGGTTTCTTCTCGTGGGTGCGGGTGATGCAAGAGCCACATGCCGGAGGGGTTCGTGGTATCGAGCCGACGCCGCTTCGCGGCGCGGTTTGAGTCAGGCGGCAGGTGGCATGGACGCGTTCGTCGCACTTCTTCGGGGAATCAACGTCGGTCGCGGCAATCGCGTCCCGATGGCAGGGCTTCGGAGCCTGTTGGAAGAGCAAGGCTTCAGCCACGTCTCGACGCTGCTCAACAGCGGCAACGCCATCTTCCGCGCGCCTGCACGCGTCGGGGCTCGAGCCGAAGCCCTGATTGGTCAGGCGCTGACCGACAGGATGGCCCTCTCCGTCCCTGTCATCGTCAAGTCAGCCCAGCAGTTCGGCCTCATCATTTCGGGCAATCCGAACCCCATGGTGGCCGACCCTTCCCGGCTGCTGGTGGCATTCTCCAGCGGACCGGAGGCGCTGACACCGCTGACTGCATTGGAGTCGCTGCTGACGCCTGACGAGTCCTTGTGCATCACGCCGCACGCGGCCTACCTGCACTGCACGGCCGGCATCGCGGAGAGCAAGGCCGCGGCCGCCCTCGTGGGCAAGCTCGGTCGCGGGGTCACGACCCGAAATTGGGGCACGGTCATGAAGATCGCTGCTGCGCTGTCAGAACACTCCCCTGACGTCGTTCGCAGGTAGCGCGGCACTCGGGGGGGATGGGCCGTTTCTGACGGACACGGGCCGCTCATCCGGACCGCGATTCATGGCGCTTCGCGGAGGGCCTGAACCCGTTTGTGGATGTGGGGGGCTGGGACTCCACGCGCGTTCGGAGGCATGATGGTGGGCGCCGTCGAGGGGAGACCCGGTCCTCGCGGGTGACGCACGAGCGCCAGGAACCCGGGTCGTCGCAGGGGGAGCGCGGGAATGTCGGAGTCGGTCGAGCAGAGGTGCCTCCGGTGTGGTGCACCGGATGCGGGGAGCGTGGCGCGCTGTGTGTGCGGCGCCAGCCTCCGGGTCGACGTGGTGTTGCGGGACGCGGTGGCTGACGAGCGGACGCGCTTCGCGCTGGCCCGGGCCATCTCGCTGCTGGGTCCACCCGCGCCCTCGTTCTCCGAGGCGCGAAGCCTGCTCGCGACGGCGGGTGCTCCCCTGGCCCGTGGCGTCTTTCGCGCCTTCGCGGAGAAGCTCCTGGAGGTGCTGCGCGCCCAGGGCGCCCGCGCGGACTTGCGGCCCTTCGTGGAGTCGGTGGTCCCCGCCCAGGAGCCCTCTCGCGGACTCCTGAGGGCGCTCGTGGGGGCCTGCATCCTGGTCGGGTTGCTGGGCGGCATCTGGGTGGCCCGCTCTCCGCGCTTCGAGCGCACGCGCTCGAATGTCCTGGCCCTCGCCACGGGAGAAGACCTTCCGGGCGAGGCGGCGCCCGTGCCCTCGGCCCTCTCCACCTCGGAGATTTCACGCCGCGCGGGCCCGAGCACGTTGACGCTGCGGTGTGGGAGCAAGACGGGCTCCGGCTTCTTCGTGGACTCGGAGCTGGTGCTGACCAACCAGCACGTGGTGTGTCCGCCGGGGAAGCTGATGACGGCGGTGCTCGCGGACGGGCGGGAGCTGCTCGGCGAGACGGTCGCCAGTGACGTGGACCTGGACCTCGCCACCGTCCGCGTCGTGGGGGCGAAGGCCGTCCCTTTGCCGCTGGGGGACGTCACGCGCCTGGAGCCTGGAGACCCGCTGGTCTTCATCGGCAGCCCCAAGGGCCTGGACTTCACCGTGCACGAGGGGAAGGTGGGCTTCGTGGGCCGGCAGTACCTGGGCACCGGCTACGTGCAATTCAATGCCTCGGTGAATCCTGGCAACAGTGGCGGACCGCTGTTGAATGGACAGGGTGAGGTGGTGGGCGTCGTCTCGATGAAAATCGAGAACGCGGATGGGCTGGGGCTGGCGCTGCCCATCGCCTACGCGAGCAAGCTCGTCTCCGTGCCCACCTCGCCCGAGTCGACGGCGCGCTGGACTCAGTTGCTGGAGCGCGTGGCGCGCGACGAGGAGCGCGAGGTGCGGCGCTTCCAGGTGGACACCGAGCAGCAGGTGCTCCTCTCGGTGCAGCGGGTCGACGGGCTGGGGCTCATCGTGCTGGTCGTCGAGCGGTTCGACTCGCCGCCCACGGCCGTGAAGCGCCGCATGGAGCTGGAGGCGGAGGGGAAGACGTGCACGTTGGATTTGGAGTTCGAGGACTGGCGGCCCTTGAGCCAGTCCCTGGCGGCGCAGGAGGACTCGAGGCGGCTGCGCTGGTTCCTCTCGCGAGGCCTCACGCGGGGCATCCACATCGGTGGGGCGCGGCTGCCCGTCGAGACGTGCCTGTTGCCGGAGGTCGGCACGGCCTGGCTGAAGTCAGGGCAGGGAAGTGGTGAGAATGAGGAGCGCATCGAGGTGTCGCTCAAGGATGTGCGGGAGGCCCGGGAGACGTGGAGCCGGAATCCCGCGGGCATCCAGCGCTGGGAGCGGGAGCGCTTCAAGCAGCGGCTGGCGGGAAATCGCACACGGGAGGAGGAGGAGCGGTGGCGCTCGTCCTTCGGCAAGGCCCGGGCGCGCGTGGCCCGCTTCGAGGAGGAGCGCGCGCGTCTCCGCAAGGACGAGTCCTCCGGCAAGCCGGTGGTGAAGCGCCAGTTGGAGGTGGAAGAGGAGCTGAAGCTGGCGAACCAGCAGCTCGCCGAGCTGGAGCGCTACGCCGCGGAGAAGAACGTTCCCCCGGAGTGGCGGCGGTAGGCCCTTGAAGCAACACCGCGACAACTGACATCCAACGAACAGTGCAACTGCCCTTACAGGCCAGGACTGGTCAGATTCCACGCGAATACGTGAAACCAGCAATAGCTGAATAGCGTGCTCATTTTATTTCCTGAACGCGTCCGGAATGGACGTCCCTGGCAGGAGCAAGTGCCCCGACCCGCCGGGGTCCTCCCAAACGAATACAGGTAAGCCCATGAGCTTCGTGAAGAACGCCATCCTGGCTGTGATTGCGGTGTGCGCCGTTGCATGCGGTGGTGCCATGGAGATGGAAGATGATACAGGCGCCCCTGCTCCCGAGGCTGCGCTGGCCACGACGGAGCAAGGCATCTGTGAGGGGTACAGTGGCACCAGTTCTGTCTGCACCATCAAGTGCACCAGCACCTCTGGCTGGTTCTTCGTCAACGGCATCCCGTATGGGCAATGCGAGACCGCCGGCTACAATCGGTGCGGCTTCTGGCCTTACGGCGCCTGTTGGAGCAACGCGTCCGTAGCACCTTGAGGATGGAGAGCCTTCGGTTGTCCTGAAGCCCAGACAGGCAGCCGGGCCCGGAGATTTCTTCCAGGCCCGGCCGGAAATACCAACTGCCTCTGGCAAGGTTCACCCAGCCCGTCGTGACAGGCACCTTCGCGGCGGACTGGAGGCGCGCGGCCTTCGAGGCCCCGCGCACGCAGGTGAACCCGGGCGCGGTCAGCACGTACAGTGAGATCTGGATGTCCGCCCGCCCGCCCGGCCGCGCTGAGCTCGGCGCTCGCATCCATCAGTGGGCCGCCACTGCTCGTGAAGCTCAATCCCGACGCGCAGCGGACCGACATCGTCACGGGGAGCATGAAGAGGGCTGGGGTCAGGAAAGTGGCTCCCCACCTTTCTGGTGACGCCGCGCCTCCGCTGCGGTTCTCTTCACGCGCCATGCGCCTTCTTCCCGCCCTCCTGCTGCTCGTCACCGCCTGCACCCACGCCCCTGCGAAGCCCGCCCCCGCGCTGACACCGGGCGAGCACGAGCAGGTGCTCAACGGCGTGCGCCTCTACTACCGCGTGGCGGGCGAGGGCGCGCCCGGGCAGCCCCCGGTGCTCTTCCTGCACGGGGGCCCCGGCTACAACAGCTACAGCTTCTCGAAGCTCGCCGGCGTGCGGCTCGAGAAGAGCGCGCGCATGGTGTACCTGGACCAGCGCGGCAGCGGCCGCTCGGAGCGGCCGTGGACGCGCGACTACGCGCTGTCCACGCTGGTGCAGGACCTGGAGGCGCTGCGGCGCGCGCTGGGCGCGCCGCGCTGGGTGGTGATGGGCCACTCCTTCGGCGGCACGCTCGCGCTGGAGTACACCGCGCGCCACCCCGAGGCGGTGGCCGGCCTCGTCGTGGTGGACGGAATGTCGGACGCACAGGGCTCCTACGCGGGCTGGGTGCAGACGCTGGAGCAGTGGCACCCGGGCCGGCTCGCGCAGGCTCCCGCGCAAGGCTCCGACTTCACGCGGGTGATGGCGGCGCTGCAGGGGCAGGACGTGCAGGCCTTCTTCGACCGGATGCAGTGGCGCGACCCGGGCAAGCACGCGCCGGTGGCGCAGCTGGACGCGCAGAGCGGGCTGCGCAACACGGGCGAGCTGGCCGGGGCGCTGTTCGGCGGCGAGCTCCTGCACTACCGCTTCGCTACACCCGAGCGCATCCGCGCGCCCACGCTTGTCATCGTCGGTAGCCACGACCGGGCCATCGGGCCGCAGACGGCGCGCGCGCTGGCCGGCGCCCTGCCGAACGCCACCCTGCGCGAGTACGAGGACAGCGGGCACTTCCCCTACGTGGAGGAGCCGGAGCGCTTCGAACGCGACGTGACGGAGTTCCTCAGCCGCTTGCGCTGAGCGGCGCCCCTGCTCCCACTCCGGTGGGCCCGGCGCTGCCACCAGCGGGGCCACCTGCGTCGCCTCATCTACGTGCGCCCTGCTCGGGCTGAGGCCTCGTTCTGGAGGGTCTGGTCTCCCGGGGTATTTCATGCGCGCGGCGGTGTGTGTGTCGGCGAGCCCCGGCCGAGGCGGGTCACAGCGACGCCGGCATCTCCGTCTCCAGCGCAGGCGCCTGCTCACCTCGCCGCCCCGCCTGTGCCTCATCGGCTGCGCCGTCGTGCTCCTCGTAGGAGGTGCGCCGCCCCGCCGCTGCGATTCGACGCGCGGCAGCTGACCGGCTCCGATGGCACCCGGCTCTCCGTGGAGGTGGCGGGGCAGGGCCCGGTCTGCATGTTCATCCATGGCGCTCCGGGCCAGGGAACGCTCTCGTTTGTTCAGATGGGCGGAGATTCGCTCGCGGCCTTCCTGACGATGGTCCATGTGGACCAGCGGGGCTCGGGCAGCTCCCAGGATGCGCAGGACCACAGCCTCGAGCGCGTCGTGCAGGATCTCGAGGAGCACCGACCACCACCGCACGTTCCGCTTCCCCGAGCAGCGCGTGGTCACGCTCGAGAGCGGCCACCTGCCCTATCACGAGAACACATCCGAGCTCGCGGCGGGCAACCGACGCTGCTCCATGGCGGTCACGGGCGCATCAGAAGAAGCCATTTCTGACGTTGATGACGTTGTGCACCAGGATTGGCAGGAGGAGCGACGCGGTTCGCTGGCGGATCCAGAGCAATCCGAAGCCGATCAACCCGGTCACGGCCATCGCCAGCGCCGAGAACTGGAATGCGCCGCCCGAGTACAGCCGGCTGTGACCTGCCGCGAAGAGGAAGGCCTCCGCGAGTGCTGCCCCTCCGATCGTCGCTCAGGCAAGCTGCCACCGGTCGTCGAAGGCGCGAAGGAAGAGTGCGAGCAGCTTCTTCAACCGGGCATTCTCCGCCTCCAACTGCTTCAGCCTCATCGTGTCGTTGGCGTCCATGCCCCCGAAGCGCTTGCGCCACGCGTAGACCGCGGGCTCGCTCACTCCATGCTTCTTCGTAACTCCTCGCCGCGCCCCGTCTGGTGCGGCGAGGATGTTCGTGGAAGGGCGAAGCGAGGTTCAGCGAAGCGGCGCGCGCGCCTCGGCACGCAGAGACACTTCGCCGTTCGCCCGCTGGCGGAGTTCCCAGGAGCCAATGCCACGCAGGTCATCAGCGAAGAGGAGGCGCTTGCGCGCCACCAGCATGTCGATGGTGGCGCGCATGGAGGAGCAGCCCGGCTCCGGTAGCGCGTCGAGTCGGCGGTAGAGGTCCGGCAACAAG
>NZ_JAKCFA010000029.1 GCF_024198215.1 Myxococcus qinghaiensis | reverse complement strand
CTCCACCAGGTGCTCGTGGACCAGTCGTTCAATCTTCGATTCCAGCGTCGCAGTGGGTTTCGTTTGCATCCGCCACGGGTTGCACACCGCGACGACGGCCTCAACACCACCCCTGAACGGTTACGCCTGGATGGGGCTCTTCACCCACACATCCTGTGCCCCCGGCTCCGGCGCCCGCGACACCACCTGCGGCGCCGTGCGGTCCACCACCACCACGCGTTCCTGCCCCGTGAACACCGTCTCCCCGAACACCACCCGCGCACCCAACCGGTGCTCGCCCTCCGTTTCCCCCGTCGTGTCCCACGCATAGGTGTACGGAGACTTCAGCACTGCCATCACCTCCCCAGCCCGGAGCAACTCCACCCGGTCCGGACGGTGTCCCGTCACCTCCAGTCCGATGTCCAGGACCCCCTTCGTATAGGCCGTCCCCCCAGGCGTGCGGATGCGCACCTCGCCCTGGACGGGAGTGATGTCAGGCACGTCGATACAGGCTGTCGCGGACAGGAGGCCGGCAACCACCCAGGGCAGCAGGACAGGTCTTGGAGAGCTCATCGCGTGGCGTCAATGCAGTACGTGTTCCACTGCTCGCCTGACGTCCGGCCGCCCATGACGGCGCCCTTGCAGTCGCCAATCGCAACGACCATTCGCCGGGGGGCTGAGAATGAGGTGATGGGAAGAACGCAACTCAGGACGAATAATGCGGACCGCATGGAACTCTTCCTGGAGAGTATGGGGGCAGAGCGACGAGGTGGGGACATGGTCGATTCTAGCGATTGAGGTGTGAGTGAACGACCAGCGTTCCACCCTCGGGAAGGGTGGTGACGACTTGGATGCCGTTGGTGTGTGGTGAGGGGGTAAAGGTCGAGTATGTCGCGGTCGGAATGGGATGGGGGGCGGTCGAGCTGCTGGCGAAGTGAGACCATAGGCCAGACGTGCATTGCTCGATGTGGAAGACCGTGTCTCCTTGCTTCGCCCAGACCATCCACAACGTCCCAGAGTTGTCGATTTCGAGGCGCGTCTGCTCAGAGTGGCTCTCAGGGGATGGCTTGAGCGACGGGCAGTAGACCTTCCACTCATTACTCTGCCAGACGTATGAACGCGCCTGAGAGTAGCTGTTACCCACTTTTTCGAGCCAGGTCAGAATCGGGCTGCCCTCCGGGGAAACGAAGAGGCGTAGGCCTCGAACGACTGAGGTGGTGTTGGGAACCTCGACCGGAGGTTGAGTTCCACGAAGAGGCTTCCACGTGGAGCCATCCCATTGAACGACAGATAGCTTCGGTGTCCCGTCTGTCGTCGTCCCTGACACCCATAGAAACAGTGATTCAGAAGATCCGGAGCTGATGTCGAGCGGGTAGCTCGAGGTCATTCCGAGCGCCAGGTTAATACTGTCCCCAACTCCTTCCCACGCCGTGCCCGTCCAGCGGTAGCTGTAGGTGTCCTTCTCGGCGTCGGAGTAGAATGCAACGAGCGGTTTTCCTGTCGCATCCAAATCCATGACTGGGTAAAGACTGTCGGGGTGGGATGGGAGGATGCCCGTCGCTCCCCCTAGGTAGTCCCATTGATTTCCCATCCAGCGCGCGACGTAGATGCGCTCGGACTCGTTGCTGCCGTTTCCTTCATGCCAGGCGATAACAGGCGAGTCATCAATGGGGTCGAACCTAAGGGTCGGATTGTAAGGCTCGAATCCGGATGTTCTTGCTTCCAATCCCCTCCCCAGTTCCGTCCATTTGCTATCAGCACTGCCATAGACTCGCAGTTGAGTGTACCCCAGGAATTTCTCAGCTTGGACGATGAGGGAGTTCCCTTGCTTGTCTGCGCCGAACGCATAGCGATAGGAATCAATGCTCCCCGAGTCCTTGGCAAAGACAGGCCCAGCAGGCGCGAACAGCACAGTGGGGTGCTCCCAGTCCCACGTACCCGCGGGAACTTCCAGGCCATTTCCCGCCAGATCCGTCACCGCCGAGGTGAGCGCAATCGCCACCGAGCTGGGGGCCGAGATGGGGGCCCCCGGCACCACCGTCATCGTCTTCCCATCCGCTGACAGTGACACCGTCCGGGCCACCTCCACGCCGCCCACGGTGAGTCGCACGGAGGCGTTCGTCACGGTGCTCGACTTCACGGGCTCGGAGAACACGGCCTGGATGGGGCTCTTCACCCACACATCCTGGGCCCCCGGCTCCGGGGCCCGCGACACCACCTGTGGCGCCGTGCGGTCCACCACCACCACGCGCTCCTCCCCTGCGAACACCGTCTCCCCGAACACCACCCGTGCCCTCAACCGGTGTTCGCCCTCCGTCTCCCCCGTCGTGTCCCACGCATAGGTGTACGGCGACTCCAGCACTGCCAGCACCTCCCCGTCCCGGAGCAGCTCCACCCGGTCCGGGCGGTGCCCCGTCACCTCCAGGCCGATGTCCAGGACTCCCTTCGTATAGGCCGTCCCCTCGGGCGTGCGGATGCGCACCTCGCCCTGGACGGGAGTGATGCCCGGCACGTCGATACAGGCCGGCGCGGACAGGAGGACGGCAACCACCCAGGGCAGCAGGACAGGTCTTGGAGAGCTCATCGCGTGGTGTCAGTGCAGGCCGTGTTCCGTTGTGCACCTGACATCCGTCTGCCCATAACAGCCCTCTCCCGCTTCCTCCAAACCACCCCAACCCCTTGCTTTCAGGCCCGGACCCACCGGCTCGGAGCCGTTCCACTTCGGGTAGAACCAAGAAAGCTCCGTCCCGGCGCTGGACACCCGTCCGTGCTCCGGAACCGCTCCGCCGCCCGCTCTCCGGGGGAGCCCCCGGGGGCACGGGGCATAGCCCACCTTCATCCCCATCTTCGACGGGTCAGGCGTGCCACCCGTGCGCCTGCTCTCGCCCCACGGAGGCCAGGGAACATGAAGCGTGCATGGAAGAACCGCGTCGTCGTCATCACCGGAGCGTCCAGCGGCATCGGCCGCGCCACCGCGCTCGCCCTCGCCAAGAAGGGCGCCCACCTCGTGCTCGCCGCCCGCCGCGAGGAGCCGCTCGAGGACCTCTCTCGTGAGTGCGTTGCCCTCGGCGTCCGCGCCGTCGCCGTCCCCACCGATGTCTCGGATTCCGCCTCCGTCCAGGCGCTCGCCCAGGAGGCCGTGCGAGCCTTCGGCCGCTTCGACGCGTGGATCAACAACGCCGGCGTCTACCTCATGGGCAGCCTGGAGGAGACCCCCGACGACGCCTTCCGCCAGCTCATGGAGACCAACTTCTTTGGCACCGTCAGCGGCACCCGCGCCGCCGTGACGCAGTTCCGCCGCCAGGGGTACGGCACCCTCGTCAATGTCTCCTCATCCTTCGGCTCCGTCACCGCGCCCTATGTCAGCGCCTACGTCGCCTCCAAACACGCCGTGCGAGGCTTCACCGCCTCCGTCCGCCAGGAGCTCCTCGATACCGGCATCCACGTGTGCACCGTGATGCCCGCCGCCATCGACACCCCCCTGTGGCACCACACCGCCAACTACACCGGCTGGCGCGTGCGCCCCGTCGAACCCGTCTACACCCCCGAGCGCGTTGCCCGCGCCATCCTCCGCGTCCTGCGCCAACCCCGCCCCGAGGTCCTCGTCGGCCCCGCCGCCCGCGCCTTCGCCGCCATGCATGGCCTGGTGCCTCGCACCTTCGAGCGCACCATGAACGGCGCCACCGAGGCCCTTCACTTCGAGGACGAACGCCAGGGCGCCACCCCCGGCAGCCTCTTCCACCCCATGTCCGAGGGCACCGCCACGTCCGGCGGCTATCACTCTCGAAGCAAGCAAGCCCTGCGCCGCCTGCTCTTCGCTGGGGGACTGCTCGCCACTGCCGCACTCTTGAGGCGGAGGGAGGTCAGAGGGCGGCTTGGAGCACGTGTCGCCCACGCACTCGGGGTGTGAGACGCACATTGTCGTCACGGGCCAGGTCCATCGCGGGCCCGTGACCGGGCCATGACACGGCCCAGGGAAAGTCCCGCCGCCATGACCGACATCGCCGTCCTCGTCAATCTGCGCGCACGCCGGGGCTCCGAGGGAGTCGGCGGCCTGGTGCAGCGCTTCCTCCCGAAGGCTCGCCTGGCGCTCACCCGCTCGCTCGAAGAGGCCCGTCACTGGATTTCCGAGCTGCGGCCCAATCCTCCCTCCCTCCTGCTGGCCGGAGGGGGTGACGGCACCATCACCGGCCTGCTCAACGAGCTGCGCGCGGCGGGCGTGGCCCTGCCGGCCATCGGCGTGCTCCCCATGGGCACCGGCAACGCCTGGGCGCGCGTCACCGGCGCCCCCCGTCCCGCGGTGGCGCTCAAGCAGATCGCCGCCATGCGCGAAGTCCTGCCGCCCACGCGCCCCTTCTCCCTGGTGCGCGTGGAGGGCAAGGTGGCCCCCTTCGCCGGCACGGGCTGGGACGCGGAGATGATTCAGGACTTCAAGGATCAGCTCGCCGCCGCGGGTCCGCTGCGCAGCCAGCAGGCCGGCCTGCGCGGCTACCTCACCGCCATGTTCACCCGGACGGTGCCTCGGCACATGTTCGGCTCCGGCAACCCCCGGGTGGCCGTCTACAACGTGGGCGAGCCCGCCCTCACCGTGGACGCTCGCGGCAACGTGATTCCGGTGCCCGGCGGCGAAAAGGGCGCGCTCCTGTACGAGGGGCCCGCGGGCGTGGCCGGCGCCGCCACGACGCCCGAGTGGGGCTTCGGCTTCAAGGCCTTCCCCTTCGCCCAGAGCGTGCCGAACCGGCTCTCCGTGCGCGTCTATGGCGCCGGCGTGCTGGAGGCCACGCGCAACATGTTCAAGCTGTGGCGCGGCGAGCACCCGCTGCCGCACATGAATGACTGGTTCGTCCAGCGCGTGCGCATGGACTTCGACCGCGACGTGCCCTTCCAGATGGGCGGCGACGTCATCGGCCTGCGGCGCTCGGTGGAGTTCGACCTGGCCGGGGAGAGCGTCCAACTCGTCGACTGGCGCAAGCTGTCCCGCATGGTCGACGTGTAGCGGGCAGCCCCCTCGTTGACTCGGGTGTGCTCCGGACACTATGCCGGTGCGCCGTGAGCTACACCTACGAGTACCCGAGACCTTCGTTGACGGTGGACTGCGTCGTCTTCGGCCTGGACGACGATGACCTGAAGGTGCTGCTCATCCAGCGCGGGGTGGAGCCCTTCGAGGGACGCTGGGCGCTGCCGGGCGGCTTCGTGAAGATGGACGAGTCGCTCGAGGCCGCCGCCCGGCGCGAGCTGGAAGAGGAGTCCGGCCTGCGCCCCGGGCACCTGGAGCAGCTCTATACGTTTGGCGAGCCCGACAGGGACCCTCGGGGCCGGGTCATCACCGTGGCGTACTTCGCGCTGGTGAAGCTCAGCGCCCACGTGCTGCGCGCCGCCACCGACGCCCGCGAGGCCGCGTGGTTCTCCGTGTGGGATACGCCCAAGCTGGCGTTCGACCACGCGGACATCCTCAACACCGCGCTGCAGCGCCTCAAGGGCAAGGTGCGCTACCAGCCCATCGGCTTCGAGCTGCTGCCGCCCAAGTTCACCCTCACCCAGCTCCAGCGCCTGTACGAAGTCGTGTTGGAGCGCGACCTCGACAAGCGCAACTTCCGCAAGAAAATCCTGGCCATGGACCTGCTGGAGGAGCTGGACGAGGTGGAGCAGGACGTCTCCCATCGCGCCGCGCGCCTCTACCGGTTCGACCACAAGAAGTACCGCCAGCTCGAGAAGGCTGGCTTCAACTTCGAGCTCTGACGCCTCGCTGTCCACCCGCGCACCCAGGCCCTGTCCTCCAGGGTGGCCTTCGATTGCATTGACACAGTGTCGTTCGGACACTATGTTGGTGTTGTAGATACACTAACTCGGAGCAAGGCTCCGCGGGACGTCGCCACCAGAGGAGAGGCGCGGCCCGTGGAGTCCCTCTTCCGAGGAGTGGGAGGCCGCCGCTCTCGGGGAGCCCGAGGGACGAGGCGCGTCACCTCGCAGCACCTTCGCCGTGCCGAGCCCGTTCGCGGGCCACGGGAGAGCCATGTCCTCGCTGCCCTTCGATGTCGCCGCCGCCTCCGTGCAGGGCCGGGAGCACGCGAGGGCGGGGCGCAACAACCAGGATGCCTGGTGCGTGCGGGCCAGTGAGCACGGGCTGGTGGCGGTGGTGGCGGATGGCTGTGGAAGCCAGTCGTGCAGTGAGCTGGGCGCGCAGCTCGGCGTGCGGCGGGTGGCGCAGGCGGCGCTGGTGCGATTGGCCGAAGACGGGCGTGTGGATGAAGCCGGGTTCCTTCCCGGGCTGCGAGAGGACGTGCTGTGTCTGCTGAGCGAGCTCCGGGGGGAGCTGGGCCGCGACACCATGGGGGACTTCCTCTTCACGGTGGTGGGCGCGGTGCTGACGCCCTCTCACACGCTCGTCTTCTCCGCGGGGGATGGGGTGTGGTGCCTCAACGGCGAGGTACAGGTGCTGGGGCCCTTTGCGAACAACGCGCCGCCCTACCTCGCGTATGCCTTGTCGGGCGGAGCGCAGACGCCGCTCGTTGCCCATGCCCTGGTGCCGACGCGGGACGTGCAGGTGCTGATGCTCGGGACGGATGGCGTCTCGGACCTGGCGAAGCTGACGGAGGCGCGCCTTCCCGGGAGCGACGAGCGGGTGGGGGAGCTGTCGCGGTTCTGGACGGAGGACCGCTACTTCGCGAACCCGGATGCGCTGCGGCGCAGGCTGGCGATGCTCAACCGCGAGCACGTGCGCGCCGACTTCGAGGCGCGGCGACTGGAGCGCACGCCGGGCCTGCTCGCGGACGACACGACGATGGTGGTGCTGCGTCGCCGCATGGGGAGGGCGTGAGGCCATGGATATCTGGCTCGAAGGCAAGAAGGTGCGGCTCAATCCCGCGAAGGCGCTGGGCAAGGGCGGCGAGGCGGATGTGTTCGACCTGGGCAAGGGCCGCGCGCTCAAGGTGTTCAAGCAGCCCGAGCACCCGGACTACACGGGGCTCGCCGTCGAACAGGCCGCCGCCCGGGCTCGTCTGGATGAGCATCAGCGCAAGCTGCGCGCCTTTCCCACGAACCTGCCGGCGCGGGTGGTGACGCCGCAGGCGCTCGCCACGGACCCGACGGGAAAGACGGTGCTGGGCTACGCCATGCGCAAGCTGGACGGCGTGGAGTCCCTGCGGCGCTTTGGCGAGCCCTCGTTCCGCCGCGTCGGCGCCACGTCGGCGCGTGTGGTGGAGGTGCTGTGTGGGCTGCATCGGACGCTCGCCGGGGTGCATGCCTCGGGCGTGGTGGTGGGCGACTTCAATGACTTGAACGTGCTGGTGACGGGGACGGCGGACGCGCACCTCATCGACGCGGACAGCTTCCAGTTCGGAGGCTTCCTGTGCTCGGTGTTCACCGAGCGCTTCCTCGACCCGGTGCGCCTGGGTGGTGCGACGAGCCTCGTCCCGACGAAGCCCGCCTCGGATGCGAGTGATTGGTATGGCTTCACCGTGGCCGCGATGCAGTCGCTCCTGTGCGTGGGGCCTCACGGCGGCGTGCACCGGGCGAAGTCCCCGGCGGCGCGGACGACTCCGGCGGGTCGGCTGCTCCAGCGCATCACTGTCTTTCATCCCGACGTGCAGTATCCGAAGCCCGCGCTCCCGCTGCGCACGCTGCCGGATGACATGCTCCACCACCTGCACCGCGTCTTCGTGGAGGACCTGCGTGGTGTCTTCCCGCTGCAGTTGCTGGAGGGTCTTCGCTTCACCGCCTGCGCGTCGTGCGGCGTCGAACATGCGCGG
Organism: Myxococcus qinghaiensis; assembly: GCF_024198215.1. Classification (GTDB taxonomy): domain Bacteria; phylum Myxococcota; class Myxococcia; order Myxococcales; family Myxococcaceae; genus Myxococcus; species Myxococcus qinghaiensis. The sequence goes on along the minus strand of NZ_JAKCFA010000029.1, from coordinate 123,410 downwards.
AGCGCCTGCCCCACCTGTCAACCCCACGCGGTGGCGGCGAGCACGCCCGTCACCTCGGCGCGAGGTCAGGTGACGGCGACGCGCCTGTTCTCCACGCGTGGTGTCCTGGTGCAAGCGAGCGTGGAGGAGGGCGTCCCTCGCTGGCTGTACCACGCGGACGGAGCCTATCGGCGTGAGGATGGACGCGTGGCGCTGCGTGGACCGCTGGACCCGTCCCTGCGCTGGTCGCTGCAAGGAGACGCGACGCTGGTGGCGCGCGACGGTGTGGTGGCGGTGCTCGTCCCGGAGCGCGCGCCCGAGCGACTGAGCGTGGATGTCCCCGAGGGACGCCCGGCCTTTGCCGCCAATGGGAGACATCGCTACTGGGCGGTGGGTGGCGGGCTGTGGCGTGACGGCGCGCATGGCCAGGAGCGCATCGGCGACGTGCTGGAAGGGCAGACGCGCTTGTTCGTGGGCCCCCGCTTCGGTCTGGGCTTCCACCGCGCGGGCGGACTGCGGGGCGCGTTCGTCTTCGATGCGGAGCGGCTGGGATTGCGAGACGGACTGGTGTTGCCGTGGCCCTCGGGCCAGCTTGTGGACGCGGACTGTGTCTTCGAAGGCGCGCTCGCGTGGCTGTTCCTCGCGGAGGAGGCAGGGGGGCGCACCCGGCACCACTGCGTGGTGGTGGGCTCGGATGGGGTGGTGCGCGCGAGCGGCGTGGCCGACGCGGGGGATGGCTCGTGGCTGGGCGGCGCGTTCCGGAGCGGACGGTGCGCGGTGGGGGAGGCGCTGTTCTGCGCGACGGATGCGGGCCTCACCCGCGTGGAGTCGCGCAACGGCCGACTGGAGGCCGCGCGCGAGTTTCCGGATGCCGAGCCCTTCGTGGACTCGGGTTGTCAGCTCCTGCTGACTCGGCAGGGGTTGTTGGTGGTGGGCAGACAGGACCTCACCACGCTGCGGATGGCGTGAGCGGACACATTGAGTTCTTCACAAGGGGGTAGCGCGATGAAGAGGCAATTGAAGGAACTTCCGATGCCTGGCTTCTACCGGGCGGACCACGCGGGCCAGTACAGCTACGGCCCTGATGCGGGGAAGCTCCAGTTGGAGGCGGGCGCGTGGCGGGGCGCGCATGGAGTCACCTCGGCGGCGGCGGATGGGTTCAACCTGCACCTGTTGCTCATCGACGTGCAGAAGGACTTCTGCTTCCCGGAGGGCTCGCTCTACGTCGCGGGGCGCAGCGGACGCGGCGCGGTGGACGACAGTCGCCGAATCGCCGAGTTCATCTACAAGAACCTGGGCACGCTGACGAACGTCACGGCGACGCTGGACACCCACTTCGCGTACCAGATTTTCTTCCCGTCCTTCTGGGTGGACCAGGACGACAAGCCGCTCACGCCGTACCGCGAGGTGACGCGCGAGCACATCGAACGCGGGCAGGCGCGCCCCAACCCCGCGATGGCGAAGTGGTTGTGCGGCGGCAACTACCCCTGGCTGCTCAAGCAGGTGAAGTACTACTGCGAGGAATTGGAGCGCGCGGGGAAGTACACCCTGTACCTGTGGCCGCCGCACTGCCTCCTGGGCGGCGACGGACACGCGCTGGCCGGCGTGGTGCAGGAGGCGCGGCTGTTCCACTCGTACGCGCGCGGCATGCAGTCCTGGGCAGAGGTGAAGGGCGGCAACCCGTTGACGGAGAACTACTCCGTGCTGCGGCCGGAGGTGATGGACCGGCATGACGGCCAGCCCCTGGCACAGCGCAACACCCAGTTCCTCAAGACGCTGCTGACGGCGGACGCGGTGGTGATTGGCGGACAGGCCGCGAGCCACTGCGTGAAGAGCTCCATTGACGATTTGCTCGGAGAAATCGTCGCGCAGGACGCGGCGCTGGCTCGCAAGGTGTATCTGTTGACCGACTGCATGTCCGCGGTGACGGTGCCCGACGGCAAGGGCGGCTTCGCGGCGGACTTCACCCCGCAGGCGGACGCGGCCCTGAAGCGCTTCGCCGACGCGGGCATGCACCTGGTGAAGTCCACGGACCCGCTGACGAGCTGGCCGGACCTGCGCATCGGCTGAGCAGTCCCTTCGTCACGAACCTGAAGCCCAGACCTTGCTCCGAGAGGAGCGGCGCGGGCGGAGCCATGCCCTCGGACCGAGGGAGAAAGTGAGCTGGACATGAGCAGCACGAGCAAGTCGACGTGGGCACACCCGACGGCGGTGACGAAGCTCTTCGAGGACGCGCACGCGGAAGGGGTGCTGAGCCCCGCGGGGTTGCAGGCGCTGTCGGTGGTGGACCTGGGCGCGCAAATCCAGGCGGGGCTCGGCGTGCGCGTGGAGGACGTGCAGGCCAGCGAGGTGGTGCTGGTGACGGTGATGCCGGACGACTCGGGGAGCATCTCCTCGGGCGGGCACACGAAGACGGTGTGCGACGGGCACAACCTGGTGCTCGACTCGCTGCTGGCGAGCAAGCAGAAGGACGGCGTCCTCTTCCACACACGCTACCTGAATGGCCATGTCCTCAATCCCTACCGGCCGCTGGAGGACGTGGTGCGGATGCACTCGAAGAACTACAGCGCGGACCAGGGCACGCCGCTGTACGACCAGGCGGTGGTGCTCCTGGGCACAGTGCTGGCGAAATCCCAGGAGTTCAGCGGCAACGGCGTGCCGGTGCGCACGGTGACGCTGCTGATTACCGACGGCGCGGACATGCACTCCAGCCGCGCCCGGGCGAAGGACGTGGCGGCGGTGGTGAATGACTTGCGCCGCGCGGAGAACCACATCGTCGCGGCGATGGGCATCGACGACGGGAGCACGGACTTCCGGCGCGTGTTCCTGGAGATGGGCGTCGAGGACAAATGGATTCTGACGCCGGGCCAGACAGCGCAGGAGATTCGCGCGGCCTTCCAGGTGTTCAGCCAGTCCGCGGTGCGCGTGAGCCAGGGGGCCGCGAGCTTCAGCCGCACGGCCCTGGGTGGCTTCGGCCGGTGAGGCGCTACTCGTCCTCTTCTTCGATGTCGCTGAAGACGAACTGCGGCGTGTCTGACAGGGCTTCTATCACGGTGATGCCCGGCCCAGCATCCATGAATCCTACAGCGTTCGTGTCGAGGTAGATTTCAATGTACCGGGCGTGCTCCAGGTACTCGACGAGCTTCCAGCGGATGCCGCTTGGGGGAAGCATGTCTCCCTCGCGGTAGCAGGGGACCTCGAAGGAGACGGGGGTGGAGAGCTGTGCCGGGTTGCCTCGGAATATCCGGGCGATGCGTCCTTCCACCACGGCCTCGCCCGGGGTGAAGGGCGGTAGCTTGACGCGGTCTACCTCGAGCTGGACGTGCAGCTTCGCATGCAGGGCGTGGCTGGCATCGCGACGGGCATATTCGTCAGGAGAGAGGGCCATGGCCAAAGCCTACCCTGACGAGGCCCGGAGAGGGATTCCTCCCCGGGCCCGCTGACGTCTTGCGTCGCTCAGTGCACGCGGGCGGGCGGCAGGTTGGACGGCGCCAGGCCCACGGACTTGAGGCCCGCCGTCGGCGCGCACACCAGCGCCTTCAAGTCATCGGCGCGCCGGGTGAGGTCGTCGAACGTGCGCACCGACTTCGTCATCGGGTCCGTCACCGTGGTGCCTCGCAGGTAGGGCGACAGCGCCGCGGTCGCTCCCCGTGAGCGAGGCGCCACGTGGACGAACTCCGTTTGCGTCTCACCCGCGTGGCAGCCGCTGCACGTGTTGAGGGAGAACTTGTGGCGCACCTCGTTCGACACGTTCGGCGCGCGCCAGAAGAAGTCCAGCGGCACCAGTGAGTGGGCCGCGAGGAACGGGAAGCCCCCGAAGGTGTCGGGCACCACGTGTCGCTCCGCGAGCACGTCCGCGCTGTTCTCCGTGAGGAAGCTGGCCAGCAGCTGCGTGTTCTCGAAGTGCATCGCGGGCGTCAGCTTCGTCGTCGCCGGCATCAGGCCGAGCGGAGAGAGGATGAACTCGCGCATCTCCCACGGCTCCGCGAGCTCGATTTCATTGGTGCGAATCTGGTTCAGCGCGCTGCCCTCGTGCCGACCCGTCATCACCCCTCTCTTCGCGAAGCGGTCCGTGAGTGCCTGGAGCTTCGCGTTGTAGCCCGCGTTTCCAACCTTCACCGTGCCCAGCTCATGCCAGTCCGTGGCCCAGCGCTGGATGGACTCCGGCGTGGTTCCGGGCAGGGCGTACTCCAGGATGACGGTGAACTCGAGCGGCACACCGCTCGGGTCCACGATGCCGTAGACGAAGCGCCCCTCTCCGGCCTGGATGCCCTGCTCGCGCAGGTCGATGCGGTTGATGATGGCCAGCAGCCGGAATGGCGCCGAGTTGAAGTCCAGCGGCGCCGACGGCCCGCCACTGCGCGCCTCCCACGGCCCCAGCACTCGCGTCTGCATCTCCGGGCGTGGCGGAATCTCCAGGCCGTTCACGTTCTGCTTCCCCAGCCACGTCTTCAGCCACGCACGCACCAGCGGCGACGGGTCCTGGCCACCGGCCAGCTCGCGCATCACCGTGCCGAAGTGCCACGCGCCACCGGGCGCCGTGCGCACCGGGTCTTCGACGACGGACAGCGCCGTAATCATCAGCTCGCTCGGCTTGTCGATGGTGCACTGGTTGGTGGGCTGGCACACCGTGCGAGACTCGCAGCCGTTGGACGCCTTGCCGTCGCAGTCGTAGTAGCCCGGTGCGCAGGTGGTGCCGCACGTGGCCGCCACGCAGACGCCGTCCGCGTAGGGGCCGTCCTGGCAGGTGTTGCCGCAGGTGCCGCAGTGGTTGGGGTTCGCCGTCAGGTCCACCTCGCAGCCGTTGGAGGAGCGGCCGTCGCAGTCCGCGGTGCCCGGCGGGCAGCGCAGCTCGTAGGCGGGGCCTTCCGCACAGGTGGACACGTTGCCCGAGGCGTCCTTCGCCGCGAGGAACACGCGATGGCTGCCTCCGGCACTGAAGGGCGCGGTGGCGGTGAAGCGTCCCTCCGCGTCCGCTTGCACCGTGCGCGCCGGGGTTCCCGTGCACGCGACGTCGATGAAGATGGCCACGGTGGAGTGGGGCTCGGCGGTGCCCGTGACGACGAGCTGACGGCCGCTGTTCAGGTACTGCCACTTCACGTCAGTGACGCGGGGCGGGGCCGGCGGGGTGCCGTCGTTCTCGTACTCCATGGGGTTGGAGCAGGGCGAGGGCGTGGAGTAGCCGCCCGAGTCCTTGGCTCGCGCGGACACCGTCAGCTTCTCGTTCTTGGCCACATTGAACCGGGCGGAGAAGGAGCCGGCGGCGTCCGTGGTCAGCGTCTGCTCCGCGGTGCCCTGGCAGGTGGCGTTCTTGAAGAGCTCCACGGTGACGCGCGGCTCCGCGCGGCCGTTGAAGGTGGGCTGGAGGCTGCCCCCGGGCGAGCCCGGGTTGGTGTTGAGCAGCACCGGGGCGAGCCTTGGTGAGCCGTCGCCGTAGGGGTAGTCCACGGTGGGGCTGCAGGGCGAGCCATTGCCGAGGTCGTCATAGGCGCGCGCGGAGTAGGTGGCTCCGGGCGTCGTCGGGACGTCGATGGGGACCTCGCAGTAGTTGTTGGAGCCCGCCACGGTGCTCGCGACTTCTTGTCCGTAGCAGTTCGGGCCCTCGTATACGCGCACCGTGGCGCCTGACTCGGTGTGGAGGGTGAGGCGGCGGAGCCTTCCGATTTCAGCCTGCGTCCAGGCGGGCGCGGGCGTCTCCGGGGGCGTGCGGTCCACGCGGACGGTGTTGCCGAGACGGACGTTGTTGTCCTCGCGGGTCTCCGTGGCGACGCCGTCCGGGTCCACCCGGGCGCTCAGGAAGTAGCTGCCTTCGGGCACGGACCGTGCGTTCACCGAGGCGGAGACTTCCCGACATTCGCCGGAGCGGAGGGAGAGGCGGTTGCTGGTGGCCAGGAGGATTTCGTTCGAGCCTGGACCCGAGGCGGGGGTGAGGAAGAAGGAGGCCTCCGTCGAGCCGGCGCCGCCGCCCTCGTTGCAGAGGCGCGCCCGGGCGCGCAGCTCTCCCGTACCGAGGGCAGAGGGGCCGGAGACGGACTCCACCTGGAAGTCGGGGCCGCCGGGCAGGGTGGGGTCAGGCTCGGTGGGGTCGGGCCAGGGCTGGGTGGGGTCTTCGTCCCAGTCGTCCCAGTCGGGACCCTGGGGCTCCACGATGCAGCCCGCAAGTGTTCCCGCGAGCGCGATTGCCCACCAACGACGCGCGTGCATGTGTGACGTGCCTCCGGGGGAGCCTGGGGGTCCGGCCGTACTAAGGGGATGGCTCCACCGTGCCCCTGGACGGGGGGCGGCGGGGTTTATTCACGGACAGAGAGTTTTGGGCCCGGCCGGTCCCCGGGTCGGAGAGACCCGAGTCGGGCGCGGGGGCCTCCACCGCTCCGAGGTTGGGGGCTCGGAGCGGCCGGAAGTCCAACAGGACGGTCCTGACGGTGGCGGAGGTCAACTCGCCCCGGAAGGAGCCTTCATTCGTGTTCGACGTTGAGTGTGCGAGGCACCAACCTGGGTCCTAGGGACAGGGCAGTGGCGGCCATGGCCAGGGGAGCATGCTGACCTGGCGCTCGAAGTCAGCAGTCTCGCGGGAGAAACAAGTCTCTTCACTGCAATTTTCATCAATGAGTCCGGAGCAGTTGTTGTCGACGAAGTCTCCACACTGCTCCGCAGTGCCTGGGTTGACGGCCCCAATGGTGTCGTTGCAGTCCGCGAAGTTGGCAGCGTAGCCGGCCGGCTGGGCACAGCTCTGAGCGGTATAATAGTTCGTGGCGCCATAGCCGTCGCCGTCCGCATCCAGGTACCAGGTCTTCATCACTCCCTCGTCCACGGTGCCGTTGCAGTTGTTGTCCATGCCATCGCAGACCTCACTCGCGTTGGGGCGGATGCTGGCGTTGTTGTCATGGCAGTCGCTGGTGTTCGCCACGTAGCCGGAGGGTGGTGTGCAGGCCTGTGTGGACAAGGACGCGTTCCCGTAGCCGTCGCCATCGGCGTCGCGGTACCACGTCAACATCTCGCCCTCGTCCACGGAGCCGTTGCAGTCGTTGTCCACGCTGTCGCAGGTCTCCAAGGCCCCCGGATAGATGCCCGCGTTGGCGTCGTTGCAGTCACTCGTGTTCGCCACGTAGCCGGAGGGCCGCGTGCAGGCCTGTGTGGACACGGACCCGTTCCCGTGGCCGTCGCCATCCGCATCCCTGTACCAGGTCGACGTCATCCCCTCGTCCGTCAGCGTGTCGCAGTCATTGTCCGCACCGTCGCAGACCTCCGCCGACGGACCCTGCTTCTGCACGCAGTCGATGACGCCGTGGGTGCAGTACGTCACGCCCTCGCCGCACACGCCCTGGTCTCCCGTCGCGCAGGCCTGGAGTCCACCGGGGTTGCCGTCATCCACCGCTCCGTCACAGTCGTTGTCCAGGTTGTCGCACTGCTCGTTTGATGCGGACTGGTTCTGCGCGCACACCACGCTGCCGCTGGTGCACGCCGTGGTGCCTGTCGCGCAGACTCCGAGCAATCCCGTGGCGCATGTCGTGCCTCCGCCCGGGTTCCCTTCGTCGGCCACTCCGTCACAGCTGTCGTCCATCCCGTTACACTGCTCCGGCGCACCCGGGAACGTCGTCGACGTGAAGTCGTCACAGTCGACGTCCTCCACGTAGCCATCCGGCGCGGTACAGGATTCCAGGGCGATGTACTCGTCCCCAAATCCGTCCATGTCCCCATCGAAATAGAACGTGTTGAGCACCAGGCTCGCCACCGGCGCAGTCGTGGCCGCCGTGGTCGTCGTACCCGTGCCGAGCTGTCCCTGGCCGTTGTTGCCCCACGTCCACACCGGGCAGTCCGGACGCACCGTCAAGGCATGGTGGTAGCCCGCCGCGATGGCCGTCGCGTCTGTCATCCCCACCACGTCCACGGGGACCACGCTGTTGCCTCCCGCGACGCCATGACCCAACTGGCCCGAGGCGTTGAGTCCCCACGTCTTCACCAGCCCGTTGCCCATGATGATCATCGAGAACGAGTGGCCCGCGCTCACGCGAGTCGCCGCGAACAGCCCGTTGACCGGGGTCGGTGTCAGCACCGGCGTGGCTCCCGGCGTCCCGCTCCCCACCTGGCCTGACGAGTTCTGTCCCCACGCCCACACGTTGCCGAACTGCTCGTCAATCACGAGCGAGTGGCCCGAGCCCGCCGCGATGGCTTTCACCCGAGGCAGGTTGGCCACCAGCGTCGGCACCAAGACGGAGGATGTGGCGCTCCCCGTGCCCACCTGTCCGAAGTCGTTCTTCCCCCAACCCCACACCTTGCCGTCCGCGTCCAACGCGAGCGCGTGGTTGTGGCCCGCCGCGATGGCTCGAATGGTCGGCAGGCTGTTCACCTCACGTGGCGTGGGCTCCGCGCTCGTGGGTGCAGTGCCCTTGCCCACCTGCCCGGAGGCATTCTGTCCCCAAGCCCAGACTCGTCCGTCCTGTCCCAGCGCCAGCGAGAAGTTCCCGTTCGCCGCGATGGCCTGGATGCCGGAGAGCGCCGCCACCCGAGTGGGCAGGAGCACCGTGCCGCCCGCGGTGCCATGGCCCACCTGCCCGAAGTCGTTCTTGCCCCACGCCCAGACCTGTCCGCTCGTGTCGAGCGCGAGCGAGTGCGTCTGACCCGCGGCCACGGCCTTGATGGACACCAGCCCGATGGTCTTCGTCGGGCTGGTCACTGGCGTGCTGTTGGTACTCCCCGTGCCGAGCTGGCCGGACAGGTTCTGTCCCCAGCCCCAGACCTCGCCATTCTTCTGCACGAACAGCGAGTGGTAGGCACCCGCCGCCACGGTCCGGTCCACCTTTACCGGTGCCGACAGCTTCTGACGGGTCGTGGTCGGCTCGGACCCATTGTCAGACATGGGCGCGGGGTCACCGCAAGACATCGCGACCAGAAGCAGGGGAACCATGTATCGAGCAAAAGGGTTTTCTGGCCGCCGCGGGCATTGCCTTCTCAAGAGGTGCTCCTGTTTCGCTCCAGGGCCCGGCCTCTCGGGCGAGGAGCATGGGGGACGGACCTCCCGTAGGGGCGTGGGGCTGGGTCGACACCCACGACACGGTGAATGGGTCCAGTTCAAACCAGGGGAAGGTTTGAGCTCAGTCGGTCTGCCACACGGGGTGAGGGCCTTTGAATGGTGTGGTTGATTTGTCGCGGGTGTCCAACGAAATCATCTGGCTTTGCGCGTCGTGGTGTTTTGTTTGTCAAATGGAGAGAGCTGGCTCGGTGAGATTCCCGTCGGGTGGGTCGCTCCGGTCCGGGTAGATTCGGTCCCATGGCTGGCTCACCTCGTGTCCTTCTCCTCGCTGAACGCTTCCCGCCCGATATCGGAGGGCTTGCTCGCAGTGGCGCTCGCACCGCTGGCGCACTGGCTCGACTGGGGGCTCGGGTGGACGTGCTCGCGTGGACACGCACGGCGGCTCCTGGAGCGTTGAGTACGCTGGACGATGCGGGCGAGGTGACGCCGTTTGCTCGCGGGGTCACGTTGCATCGGCTGGGGCTGTTCGGAAGCAGCGACCTGTCGATGCAACACACGTTGGACGTGCTCGACTATCTGCACTCGAAGCGGCGCTACGACCTGGTGTGGGGACACTACCTGTCGCCACCGGGGTTCCTCGCCGTCGTGTTCGCCGCCTCGGTGGGGATTGCGTCCACGGTGAGTGCTCGGGGCAATGACGTGGACCAACACATGTTTCCTCCCGGGGATTTCGCCCGGCTCCTGTGGACGCTCCAGCGCGCGGATGTGCTCACCGCCGCTTCCGCCGACCTAGGAACGAAGATGGGGTTGTTGCTCGGGAAGGATGGGCAGGTGGAGGTCATCCCCAACGCCGTCGACACCGAGGTGTTCTCACCTGGGCCAGCGGACCCGGTGCTGCGCGAGCGGCTCGGCATCGCTCCGGGTGAGGCGGTGCTCGGGTTCTCGGGGGAGCTGCGTCACAAGAAGGGCTTGCCGTTCCTGCTCTCCGCGCTGTCGGAGGTAAGGCGGACTCGGCCCGCGTGTCTGCTCGTCATCGGTGAGGTGCGTCCTCGCGACGCGGAGCACCTTGTTGCCTACCGTGCCGAGCATCCCGAGGATGGTGCTCGCATCATCGTCTCTGGCGCGCTCGAGATACCCGAGGCCATCGCCGCGCACCTGCGTCTGTGCGACGTGTATCTCCAGCCGTCGCTCTGGGAAGGGATGCCGAACGCGCTGCTGGAGGCGATGTCGTGTGCCTGTCCCGTCATCGCCAGTGACGCCGGTGGCATTCCCGAGGCCGTCGACCATCAGCGCAACGGCTTCCTCGTGTCCAAGGCCCTGTTGAACCATCTGGGGCAGGCGTGTCTCGACGTGCTGTCGCTGTCGCCGGAGCACCGGGCGGCGATTGGCGCCGCCGCGCGCAGGCGCATCCTGGAGCGGTTTCAGTCCGATGCCGAGGCGGAGGTGCTGCGCCGCGTGCTGGCTCGCGCGGTGCCCAGGGTGGGCTGAGGGTTCACGCAACGCTCGCCGTACTTCCCGAAGCGTGCGGACAGATCACCTGCGTTCAACTTCGGGACTCAGGCCCTCGCGCCTCTTCAACCCGAGCTGTTCTTCATACGACACCACCAGCGCCTCACGCGCTCGTGCCCAGGTGAAGTCGCGTTCCACTCGGGCGCGGGCTCTCGCGCTGAGCGCGGGCCCGAGCTCGGGATTCGCTCGCAGGTCCTTCACGGCCTCCGCGATGGCCTTCGGTGAGCCCGGCCTCACCAGCAACACCTCATCGGGTTCCGCGAGCGTCCTCACCACCGGCAGGTTCGACGCGATGACCGGCGTGCCCGAGGCCATCGCCTCCAACAGCTTCAGCGGACAGCACCCCTGCACGCAGTTGCGGTCATTCACTGGCAACGGCACCAGCACCGCATCGCATTCGTGATGCAGCGCCGCCAGCGCGTCCTGCGGCATCGCCTCGCGCAGCTCCACCGCGCCCTCCATCATCAAGTCGCCACACCGCTCCAGCATCGCCCGCCGCTGGTGCTTTCGCAGCGGCCCCACCAGCGTCAGCACCGCGGGCAGCTCCGCTCGCAACAGTCGCAGCGCTTCGATGGCGTGATGCACTCCCTGCCAGGACGTCATCGTCCCGCTATAGAGCAGTCGCACCGGACGCCCTGGCTCCAGCGCTCGCGGCGGCGCGTGACGAAACACCTCCAGCTCCACGCCGTTCGGAATCACCCGCACGCGTGACGCCTCCGCGCCCCGCTTCACCAGGTACTCCGCCGTCACCTCGCTGGGCGTCACCAGCAGATCCGCGCTCGCGATGCACGCGTCCTCCTGCGCCACCAGCTTGAGCATCAGCTCCGCGTCCTCCGCCACATCCGGGTGGTGATACTTCAGCTCAATCGACGGCAGCCCGTTCACCTCGAACACCAGCGCGTCCGTCAGCGCTTCCTTCCTCCGCGCCACCGGATAGCCCTCGAAGATGGAGCGCACGTGGACCACCTGGGCCCGGGGTCTGTTCCTCCACCACGCCGCCAGGTGCGTGCGGAACGACAGCGCCTGCGCCACCAGGTCCCGACCCCGCGCGTCCAGCGGGTGATACGTCACTCCCTCCACGAGTGGATGCGGGGCCGCGCTCGCGGTGGGGCCGTCCCGGAGTGCCAGCAGGTCCACATCCCCGAAGGCCGCGCCCAAGGCCTCCACGAAGGCCCGGATGTGCACGGCGGCTCCCTTGGGAGCAGGGAAGCGGTCAAAAGAGGCGTAGATGATGCCGGACGCGGAGGCCACGCCCGCGTGGTATCGCGGCTCACCCGGCTCGGCAAACCGGACGGTTTGCCCCGCCCCTCGCCGACCCATACACTCCGCGCTCGTTCCGTGGCTCCGAGGGGGAGCTTCCCGCCGTGACCTTCGACATCGACCGCTTCCGTGTGGAGAAGCGCTACCGCAACACCGCGCCCGTCTCCGAGCTGATGGAAGACCTGGGTGTCCTCACGGTCTTCGACGCGGAGATGAACGTCTTCAAGCATCGCTGGCAGCGGCGGGCCTTCATCGTGGGCGGCGTGGGCGCGGGCCTGTTCGTCCTGTCGAAACTCCTCGACAACGTCCTCGACTCTGAACTCACCCCAAAATTGACGGACGGCTTGCTGCTCGCGAGCATCGGCCTGCTCGTCGTCATGGTCGTCTTCCTGGTCAGGGCCTCCCGGTTCGGCCGGTGCGACCTGGAGAACCGCCGCTACGAACTGCCTTCCTCATTGCTGCGACGGCTGGGCCGCGACATCGCTCCCGAGGAGCCCGTGTCGCTGGAGCTGGACTTCCAGCCCATCGACCACAAGGCCAAGTGGACGCGAAAGGGCATGGCGGGCACGTGGACGACGAATGAGTTCGAGGACCCCTGGCTGTCGCTCCAGGCCCGCCTGCGCGACGGCACGCACCTGCGCCTGTCGATGACCGAGTGGCTCCAGAAGCGCTCTCGCACCCGCAGCAATGGCCGAGGCAAGTACAAGACGAAGTACAAGCAGAAGAGCGGCACGTACCTCCAGGCCCAGCTTCGCGTGAAGCCCGAGCGACACCCCGGGCTCGGTCAGCTCGAGAAGGCGGCCCGCGAGGCGGTGAAGCTCCCTCCCACAGTGGCGCTCACCCGGCTGGAGGTGTCCGACGACCGGCTCGGCCTGCGCGCCCGGATGGACTCCGACTGGGAGGCGAATGCGGACGTCGAGTCTCCCGGGCAGGATGCGACGCGCACCTGTCTCATGATGCTGCTGAGCCTCTACCAGGTGCTCAACTTCTCCACCTCCCAGCGCAAGCAACTCCCCGCGAGGGCCTCCCGATGATGTTCCGCGCGCTCCTGCTGAGCCTCCTCCTCGTCACGGCCTGTTCGCGTCCGTCGGGCTCCGAGGCCCCGTCCTCCCAGGCGCAGTCCGCCACCGCGGGCGACGAGGTCCCCCTTCCGGGCAAGCTCAAGTTCAAGGACGCCGACGACCGCGAGCGCTTCTCCCTCAAGCCCAAGGACGACGGCGCCAAGCTGGTGGACGGCGAGGACCGCGAGCTGGCCCGCTTCAAGTGGAAGGGCACTGCCCTCAAGGTGTCCGGCCCGGATGACACGGCGCTGGGCTACGTCGTCGGCTCCGCGGGCGGCGCGCTCACCGTGAGGGACGGCGAGCAGCGGCAGGTGCTCTACACCCTCGCGCGACAGGGCTCCGGCTGGCGGCTCACCGACGCGAAGGGCGCGCTGCTCTACACCGTGTCCTCGGACAACGAGGGCGCGCGCATCGAAGATGCCTCCGGCACCGAAGTGGCTCGCGTGAAGGTGCGCGAGGGCAAGGTGTCCCTCCGCGAGCCCGGCGGCAAGACGCTGCTCGCCACCAAGTCGCTGGTGAGCGCGGACGCGGCGGCATGCCTCGCCTTCGAGAAGCTGGACCTGCCCTTCCGCGTGGCGCTGCTCCACCAACTCCAGACGCCGCCGTCCGAGTCCGCGCCATGAGTCCCTTCTCCACCGACGGCTGCGAGGTGAGCACGGGCTTCCTGTTCTCCCACCCGTGCGGCCTGCCCGCCGGCGCGCTGTGCCCGCGCTGCGGCAAGAGCGTCTGTGACGCGCACCTCTCGTCGAACCAGGAGGGTGCGCTCGTCTGCACGAGCTGCGCGGCCGCGGGTGACGACGACTCCGAGGGCGACGACTCGACGAACGAGGACTCCGAGGACCCGAGCTCCTACTACGAGGACTACGGCTACTACGGCTCGGGCTCCTCGTGGTCTCGTGGCTCCTCGAAGGACCCGCACGACTTCACCGAGGCCGACGGCGAGAGCCTGCGGCACGAGCAAGATGCCTCCTTCGAGGAGGACCTGGGCGGAAGCTGATGGGCACGCGCTGGCTCATCTACGCGTTGGGCGGAGGCATGGGTCACTTCACCCGCGCCTGTGGACTCGCGCGCGTGGCGGCCCGACGCGGACACCGCGTCACCGTGGTGACGAACAGCGTGTTCGCTCCGGCTGTCCCGCTGGAGGACGTGCTGGGCGCGGGGGCCCATGTGCACCGGCTCAACCCGGACCTGGCCAAGGCCGCGGTGCGCGAGGCGGTGGAGTGCCTGCTCGACGGCGTGCGTCCCGAGGTCCTCGTGGTGGACACCTTCCCTCGGGGACTCGCGGGGGAGCTGGCGCCGCTGTTGCCCGGGCTGCGCATGGGCAAGGTGCTGGTGCACCGGGACTTGAACCCCACGTACGTGGAGCGCTTCAACGTCGCGGCGGCGGTGGAGGACTTCGACCTGCTGCTCGTCCCCGGCGAGGACGCGCCCTTCTCCCAGCACCCTCGCGCCGTGCGCACCGCGCCCTGGCTCCTGCTGGAGCGTGACGAGTGGCTGGGCCGCGCGCAGGCGAGGCAGCAGCTCGGCGTGGACCCGGAGGACGCCCGGCCGCTGGTGGCGGTGATGGGCAGCGGCAACGCGGAGGAGGTGGCGGAGGCGGGCGCCATCGCCACGCGGCTCCAGGCGCGGCTCGGGGCTTCGGCGCCGGTGCGGTGGCTGGCGCCTCCCGGACCCTGGTTCCCCGTGCGACCCGCGAAGTCCGGCGCGCCCGCGCGAAACATGCTCCAGCCCGTGCGCGTGTGGCCGGCGCTGGCGGTGATGCCGGGGGTGGACATCCTGGTGGGCGCCGGCGGGTACAACACCGTGCAGGAGGCGCGCGTGACGGGCACTCCGCTGGTGGCCCTGGCGCGGGCCCGACGCTACGACAGGCAGGCGGTGCGGCTGCGTCCGGAGGAGCTGGCCCGCACCGAGGCGGAGCTGATGGAGCGAGTCGTCGCGCTGGTGGGCCCTCGCGTCGCGCGCGCGCCGGAGACGTACTCCGGGGGCGCCAGGGACGCGGTGGCGCTCATCGAGCGCACCGTGCTCAGTGCTTGAGGTCCTTGTGGCCCGGCGCCGGGTCGATGCCGTGCGCCATGATGAAGTGGTAGACGACCTGCGGGTCCTCCTTCGGCCCGCTCATCAGCTCCACCAGGAAGTGGCCCTGCGTGCCCGAGTCCGGGTCCGGCGCCACGTTCACCTCGGTGACTTCGCGGCCCGCTATCACCAGCTCGCCCACGAGCACCTTGCCCTTGAGGACCTGGATGATGTGCTGGCGGTCCTCTTCCAGGAGCAGCCAGTGGAAGTCGTCGTGGTCATACAGCATCGCGTCGACGGAGCCGCACCGGAGGATGCATTGGGTGTGTTCCTGGAGCCAGCGCCAGAAACCATCGAACTTCAGGGTACGTACCGGCTGGGGGAGCATGTCCATGGTGGCCTCGCACGCGGCCAGGGGAGCTCACGCTCGCCCGCCACGTCCGACCTTCCCTAGCACGATTGCCCTCTCCCGGCGCTGATGCCGTGCGGGGAACCCCCCCCACCACGCCCGGTTGCTGTCCACCCGGTGAATCCCCATCGTCCTGTCCTTGTTCCTCCAGTCATGAAGGGGGCGTTCCATCCACACCGCCCCCGGCTTCAGCGAGGTCCCAACCGTGAGCTTCCCCGCCCAGAGCCAGGTCCTTCGCGGCGTCCGTCCGACGCACCCGGAGGCGACATGAGTCTGCGCGCCTGGCTTGCCGCCATCATGGGTGGCCTCGCCCTGCTGACGCTCGTGGCCGCCACCGCGCTCATCGTCCTGACGAACGCGCAGAACCACTCGGCGAACACGCTCGGCAACTCCGTGGAGGGGCTCCACCTGGCGGAGGAGCTGGAAATCGACCTGCTCATCCACTTCCGGCTCAGCGGCGTGGCGGCCCCCGTGGAGGCGACGTCGACGCTCATCCGGGGACGGACACTCGAGAGCATCGAGGCCTCGTTCCCTCGCCTGCTGGACGGCCTCAACAGCACGGCCTCCAGCACCGCCGAGCAGGGGCTCATCCGGGAGGTGGACCAGCATTTCGAAGCGTACCTCGCCGCCCAGCGCGAGGCCGCCGAGCTGCCCCAGCGTCAGCGCGCGCAGCGGGCCATCCCCGCGCTGGACGCCGCGCTGGACTCGCTGGAGCGCCTGGTCCAGCTCAACGTGGAGGAGGCCCGGTCGGCACGGGAGTCCTCGGCGGACCTCAACCGGATGGGCAACGCCGTGGGGCTGGTGCTGTGCGGCCTGCTGCTGGTGAGCCTGGTGACGGGCACCTTCCTCTTGCGCCGTATCGCCTGGCAGCCCCTGCGCGACATCAGCCAGGCCATGCGCCGCTTCGGCGCGGGCCGCAAGCGCACCCGCGCGCCGGTGGCGGGGCCCACGGAGCTGCGCGACATGGCGCGCACCTTCAACGAGATGGCCAACAGCCTCACGCACCAGCAGGAGCAGCAGCTCGCCTTCCTCGCCGGCGTGGCCCATGAGCTGCGCAATCCGCTGTCCGCGCTGAAGCTGTCCACCGCCCTCACCGAGCGCAGCCGCGCGCAGCTCACGCCGGAGCGCATGCAGCGCACGCTGGCGCTGGTGGGACGGCAGGTGGAGCGGTTGGACCGGATGGTGGGTGATTTGCTCGACTCCACCCGGATTGAGGCGGGCAAGCTGGAGCTGCGGCCGGAGGTGCGCGACTCGCGCGAGCTGGCGCGGAACGTGGTGGAGCTGTACCGCTCCAGCGACAGTGGACACGTGTTGCAGCTCGACGTGCCGGAGGCGCCCCTGCTGGTGCGCGGGGACCCGGACCGGCTGGAGCAGGTGATGGCCAACCTGGTCAGCAACGCGCTGAAGTACTCGCCGGCCGGCAGCCGCGTGGAGGTGGGGGTGCGCCGCGAGGCGGACGACGTGCTCCTGTTCGTGAAGGACCAGGGCATCGGCATCACCGAGGACGAGAAGAGCATGCTGTTCGCCCCCTTCCAGCGACTGGGGGATGCCCGGAGCAAGCGCGCGCCGGGCGTGGGGCTGGGGCTGTCCGTCGCGCGGCGCATCGTCGAGGCCCATGGCGGGCACATCGAGGTGGAGAGCACGCCCGGCGCCGGCTCCCTGTTCTGTGTCCGGCTGGCCCTCGCCTCTTCGGAGGCGGGGGGCGCCGTGGAGCCTCGGGAAGAGGGGGGCGTGGTGCCTCCGGACGCCCTGCACTAGACGCAAAGCGTTGCGTCCCGTGCTTCCGTCGGAGTCTCTGGGTGCGCCAGGGAGGCGTCGGACGTACCTTCCGGGCTCCATGACAGGAGTCGCCTGGAACATGAAGATTTCGCGCCGAGTCGCGCCACTCGCCATCCTGCTGTCCGTGGGGGGACTGGGGGCGTGTGCCTCCCGCCAGCCGGCGCCCGAGGCCCAGGCCGCGAAGCCTGCCTCCGCCAAGCCCGCCTCTGTCGTCCAGTCCACGGAGGGCGGCTTCTCCGTCGCGCTGCCGGGGCCGGTGAGCGAGGAGCGCCGCTCCCAGCTGACGGATGTGGGCGAGGTGACACTCCACACGTTCATCGCCGTCCGTCCGGAGTCGGACACGGCGTACTACGTCTCGTACACGGACTTCCCCGCGGCGGCGGTGTCGCAGGCGAAGCCGAGTGACGTGGTGTCCCGCGCCAGCCTGGGCGCGCTGGAGGCCCTGGGCGCCACGGGCGTCTCCTCGAAGCCGCTGACGCTGGAGGGCTTCCCGGGCTGGGAGGTGGAGGGTGTCTCCGGGCCGCGCCGGCTGCGAGGCCGCTTCTACCTGGTGGGCCCCCGGCTCTATCAGCAGCTCCTCCTGCACCCGGAGGGCAAGCCGCCCCAGGACGCGGAGGGCTTCTTCGAGTCGTTCCGCCTGGACCCACAGGTGGCGGCCATGCTCTCGGGCGCGCAGCGCTCCTGAGCGCGGGTGGGCCCCAGGTGTCCCGGTGAGGGCGGGTGCGGTATGCCAGCCCCGCCATGAATCTCTCGGCCATCGACCTCAACCTGTTCCTCGTGCTGCACGCGGTGCTGGAGACGGGGAGCGCCACGGGCGCGGCGCGGCAGCTCCACGTCACGCAGTCGGCGGTGAGCAACGCGCTGGCGCGGCTGCGGGAGCTGTTGGGAGACCCGCTGCTGGTGCGGCAGGGCAAGGGGCTGGTGCCCACGCCTCGCTGCGAGGAGCTGAGGCCGCTGCTCGTCAACGCGGTGGCGCAGCTCCAGGTGGCCGTGGATGGCCAGCGCTTCCTGCCGGAGGAGAGCACGCGCCGCTTCACGCTGGCCTGCGGTGACAACCAGGACGTCTGCGACGTGCCCCGGGTCGTGGAGGCCTTCGCGCGCCGCATGCCGCTGGCGCAGCTGCGCGTGGTGAGCATCGACTTCCTCGTCGCATCGGATGGCCTGGCGACGGGCGAGGTGGACGTCGCGCTGGGGCCTCGGCTGGTGGCCACGCGGGAGGGCTTCTGCGCGGAGGACCTCTACCTGGAAGAGGTGGCCTTCGTCGTCCGAAAGGACCACCCGCTCATCCCCGGGACGGTGCTGACGCGGGAGGCGTTCAACGCCTGCAAGCACATCGACATCGTCATCACCCAGGGCCGTCCAGGCGTGGGGCGCTCCATGTTCGAGCGGTTCCGCAAGGAGAACGGCCTGGAGTACAGCTCGGCGCTCGCCGTCTCCCACTTCATCGCCGCGGGCATGGCCGCGACCCGCACGGACTACATCGCGGGCATGCCGGGACGCACCGCGGAAGTCCTGTGCGCCATGCTGCCCTTGAAGCGCCTGCAGTTCATGCCCGTGCCTCCGCCCATGACGATGTCGCTCATGTGGCACACCCGCACGGACGCGGACCCCGGCTCGCGCTGCTTCCGGCAGCTGCTGCTCGACGTGCTGAAGGACCTGCCGCCGACTCGAGCGGAGCCGCGCGCGAAGGCCCCATCGTCGGGACCCTCGCGCCGAGCGCGGAGCCGCTGACACCCGCTGGACTCGGGGGTCCAGGGGCGTCAGCGCGCTTTCTTCTCACCTCGTCACGGGGACGCGACGGGGGCGTCCTCGGGGATTTCGCCGAAGCCGCCGGACTCGAAGTCGTGGATGGCCTGGAACACTTCGCGCTGGCTGTTCATGACGAACGGGCCCATGTGGAAGATGGGCTCGCGGAGGGGCTCACCCGCGAGGATGATGAAGTGCGTGTCCGCTTCGGCACGCAGGGACAGGAACTCGCCGTCGTTGGCGAAGAGGGCGAGCTCCCCCTCGGTGGCCGTCTCACCACCGGACGACACGCGGCCGGAGGCGATGAGGACGATGGCGTTGTGGTGCTTCGGCAGGGGGACTCGGAGGTCCGTCCCCGCGCGCAGCCGCACGTCCAGCAGGGAGATGGGCGTGAAGGTCCGCGCGGGCCCCTGGGTGTCGTTGAAGCTGCCCGCGATGACTCGCACCGAGCCGCCCTCGACGGGGACGGTGGGAATCTGGGCCGCGGTGATGGGCTGGTAGCCCGGGGCGGCCTTCTTGTGGGCGCGGGGCAGGTTCACCCAGATTTGAAGCATCTCGAAGACGCCACCGCGTCGGGAGAAGGCATGCTCATGGTACTCCTCGTGGAGGATGCCGGACGCCGCCGTCATCCATTGCACGTCGCCCGGGCCGATGACGCCCGCGTGGCCCGCGTTGTCGCGATGCGCGACGTTGCCTTCGAACGCGAGCGTGACGGTTTCAAAGCCGCGATGCGGATGCCAGCCGACGCCCCGCTGACCCTTCGCGAGGGGCGGGTAGTGATGCGGCGGATGGTGGTCCAGCAGCAGGAAGGGGCTGACGCGCTCCTGAGGCAGGCCCCCGCTGGGGACGAGCGTCTTGACGCGGAAGCCGTCACCGACCCAGTGGAAGGGCCCGCCGCCGTGGACGCTCTCGAGCGTCCGCGCACGGGGAGTCGCGTGGGGAACGGTGGGGGGAGTCAGTGTCTGGGTCGTGGTGCTCATGACTCAGAACGTAAGGGCCAGGGCGGGTGTGTAAATCGCTCCCGCGCATGATGCTTATCATCACGTCGTGTGATGGTCCGCGAGCGCGAGCTGGCAGAGCGAGGTGAGCCGGTTGGAGGCCCACGTCGCCACCGGGCCCAGCGGTGTGCCCTTGCGGCGCAACAGGGCGAGGGGACGCTGGGGTGGAGGCCCGCCCTCATAGGCCGCGAGCCGCAAGCGCACCAGCCTCCCCGCCGCCAGGTCCTCGCTCACCAGGTGCTCGGGCTCATGGCCCCAGCCGAGCCCACCGAGGATGAGGGCATGTTTCGTCATCAGGTCCGCGACGCGCCAGCTTTTCGCCGAGAAGACGCCGCGGTCCGCCGTGCCCGTCTTTCCGGTGGGCAGCCGCTCGCTGAGGACGAGCTGCGTGGTGGTGGCGAGGTGCTCGTCGGTGATGACGCCCTTCACCTTCGCGAGAGGGTGTGACGGCGCGGCGACGGGGAGCATGCGCAGGAGCGCGATGGGACGCTGCTCCAGGCCGGTGAGGTCCAGGTCCGCGCCGGCGATGGCGAGCGTGGCCTTGCGCTCGCGCAGGCGCTCCGTCACGGCCGCGAGCAGCTCCACCTCCAGCGTCAGCTCCACCTCCGGGTGCGCCTGTGCCAGCTCCTTCACGAAGGACAGCAGCGCGGCCGTGGGGAACATGGCGTCGACGACGAGCGCGAGCTTGGTCTCCTCGCCGCTCTTGAGGCGGCCGACGACGGTCTGGAACGTCGCGAGGTCGTCATGCAGTCGCTGCGCGGCGGCGACCACGGCCTCGCCCTTCATCGTCAGGCGGGGGACGCGGCTGCTGCGGTCGAAGAGGCGCAGGCCGAGCTGCTTCTCCAGGCGCTGCATGGCCTGACTGACGGCGGGTTGTCCCTGGCCCAGGCGCCGGGCCGCCGCGGAGAAGCTGCCTTCTTCGGCCACCGCGCGGAGCGTCCGGAGCTGGTCGATGGTGACGCTGTCGAGCACCGCGCGACTGCATCACATCGACGCGGGCGTTGCACGCGTGGCGGGCTGGCCCTACTTGCGCGCGGACAGCCAGGAGACGATGAGCGAGCTCAGCGCCGAGGCGGCGGAGCTCTCGGAGATGGCGCCCCGGAGCATGTCGCGGGAGAGCGCCTCCGCCGCGCCGATGATGCCCACGCAGCGCAGGCGCAGCGTCTCCTTCGGCAGCTCGCAGTAGGGCGCGAGCGTGTCCCGGTAGAAGTCCACGTAGCCGTCCAGCACCCCTTGATGGAAGTTCTCCATCTGCCCGTCGCCCTTGAGCGCGGCGGTGATGGCGTGCTGCTCGGGGCCGAGCGTCGCATAGCAGTTCATGTACGCGCCGCTCATCACCTTGGCGACGTCCTCCAGCTTGCGCCGCGTGCGCTGGAGCGCCTCCTGGAGCTGGGTGACCTGCTTCGCGTCGAGGCGCTCATACAGGGCCATCAACAGCCCGGCGCGTGACTGGAAGTGCTCGTAGGGGATGGGCTTGCTGACGCCCGCGCGCTCGGCGAGGTGACCCAGCGTCAGCGCATCCGTGCCTTCCTCCCTCACCACGGCCAACGCCACGTCGAGCAGCTGCTCGCGTCGCTGGGCCTTGGGAAGCTTCTTGGAGGTGGGCTCACTCATGGGACGTCGCGGCGGCACCCTGAGGGCTTAGCCGCCTCGACACGCACGCGCAACCGCACCCCCGCCTCGTCGAAATCGTGGCGAACCTACTTTTGGTAACTTACTTTGAGTAGGGTCAACGCAGCGCCATTTCCGCCGGCCCGCCGGCACCCTCAACCACTGCCCCCTGGGGCAGGGGAGCGCACCCGTCATGTCTTTGAACCCTCGGAAACCCGTCCTCATCATTGGTGGCTCGGGCGTCGTCGGCTCCCTGGCCGCCAAGGCCCTGCGTCGGCTGCAGCCGGACCTGCCGCTCACGATTGGCGGCCGGGACTTGTCCCGCGCCCAGGCCGTGGCTCGCGAAGTCGGCCTCGCCGACGCGGCGACGGTGGACCTGTCGCGGCCCGATTTGGGCCAACCCGCGAGCCGCGCCTACAGCGCCGTCGTCCTGTTCGTGAAGGACGACACGCTGAACTCGCTGCGGTACGCGCAGACACACGGGCTGCCGTACCTGGGCATCTCGACGAGCTTGTTCGAGGTCGCTCCCGAGGTCGCCCTCTACATGCACCAGCCCACGCGCTCGCCCATCCTCCTGGGCAGCTCCTGGCTGGTGGGCACGGCCACGCTGCCCGTGCTCCAGTTCGCTCGGGAGTTCCGCGCGCTGGAGTCCATCGCCATTGGCGCCGTGCTCGACGAGCAGGACGTGGGCGGGGCCGCCGCGTACGTGGACCTGGACCGGCAGAAGGCCGCGCCCAACAACCTCATCCTGGAGGACGGACAGTGGCGCTGGGTGGGCGGCGCCGCGGCGCTGCGCACCTTCCGCGACACCGAGGGGAATGACCTCCAGGGCCAGGCATATTCGCTGATGGACGCCCCGAGCCTCGCCGCCGCGACGCAGGCGAAGTCCATCCGCTTCGATGTCGCCATCGGCACCACCGCGCCGCGCCGCCGTGGCGAGCCCTTCTCCACCGAAATCATCTTCGAGCTCGAAGGCACGCTGCACGACGGAACCCGGGCGCGCGTGCGCCACGAGCTGCTGCACCCGGAGGGGCAGGCTCCGGTGACGGCGGTGGGCGTCGCCGTGGGTGTCGAGCGGTTGCTCGGCCTCGCGGGAGGCGCGCCCGTCGCACCGGGGCTCTACCTCCCCCATGTCCTCATCGAGCCGGAGTACCTGCTGCGCCGACTCCAGGAAGCCGGCACCCGGCTTCGTCGCGCGTGACGTCCCCCCTTCTTCTCCCCACAGGAGTCCCCACATGAACGCATCCAACCTGAAGCCCGTCCTCGTCATCGGTGGCTCCGGCGTCGTCGGACGCCGCGCCGTGAAGGCCCTTCGCGAGCTGCACCCTGAATTGGTCCTCCATCTCGGAGGACGTGATGTGAACAAGGCCGCGGCGCTCGCGCGGGAGCTGGGCCGTGCGGAGGCCGTGCGCATCGACCTGGAGCGCGAGGACCTGGGGCTGCCACCGGATGCCGCCTTCAGCGCGGTGGTGGTGCTGCTCAAGGACGACTCGCTGCGCACGATGAAGTACGCGCAGGGCAAGGGCGTGCCGTACGTCTCCTTCTCCGACTTCGTCTTCGACATCGGCCCGGAGGTCGCCCTCCACATCCAGCACCCCACCGCCTCGCCCGTGCTCTTCCTGGGGCACTTCCTGGGCGGCACCGTGGCCCTGGCCACCCTCCAGTTCGCGCGCGAGCTGAAGAAGGTCCACGCCATCCAGATTGGCGCCGTCTTCGACGAAGATGACGTGGGAGGTCCGGCGGCCAACGGGGACATGGAGCGCCTGACGAAGGGCGTGCCCAGCCCGCTGATTCGCAAGGACGGGAAGTTCCTCTGGGCCACCGCGGAGGAGGACGTGACGCGGACCTTCCAGGGCGCGGATGGCACGCACTGGCAGGGCCGGGCCTATCCCCTGTTGGATGTGGCCACGCTCGCGGCGGTGACGGACGCGAGTACGGTGCGGCTCGACTTCGCGCTGCGGGCCGCGTCCAGCCGGAAGCCTGGCGAGGGGCCGGGCCACGAGGTCGTCATCGAGCTGACCGGTGAGCTGCCGGACGGGACGACGGCGCACGTGCGCCACACGCTGGTGGATGGGGACGTGCACTCGGGGCTGAGCGGGAAGGGCGTGGCGCTCGCGGTGGAGCGGCTGCTGGGACTCGTGGGCGGCGCGCCTGTGGGCCCCGGACTTTATTCGCCCGAAGGCGTGTTGGATTCGGCCCACGTCGTCGAGCGCCTGAAGGCGTGGGGCACACGGATTCAGCGCGCGTGACGTGGGAGTGGGGCTCGCGTGGCCGCGCGAGGACGACTCTGGAGGAAGGCTCGTGCGCCGCCCCTCGTGTGTCGCGCCAGGAGGCTGTCAGCCCTGGCGCGGATACTCGCGGCTGGCGCCCCCGCTCCGCATCCGAAAGAGACCGCATCCCATGACGAGCCCGCTGTCCGCCGTCCCCATGTCGCTTCCTCCGCAGCCCGCGCCGCCGCACGCGCGTGTCGAGAAGTTCGAGGCCTCCCGGTTCGATGGCGTCCTCGCGGACAAGGCAAGTCACGTCCCGAGCCCGAGCGCTCCCCAGGAGGTCGCCTTCGTGGGCGTGGTGCCCCCGGTGGCGAAGATGGACGGGACGGTGCTCAACGGCATCTCCCGCTTCGTCCAGGAGCTGGAGCAGGGCCAGCGCGTGCTGGACCACATCATCCGGTCCGCGTCCTCCGGCTCGCGCTACTCCAACGCGGAGCTGCTGTCGCTCCAGGCGTCCATGTACCGCTACGCGCAGGTGTTGGACCTGGTGAGCCGCATCGTCGAGAAGGGCACCAACGGGCTGAAGGACGTCCTCAAGACGCAGGTGTAGCTACCCCGTCTTGTGACGCCTGCTCGCGGTTGGGGGAGGGGGCTCCTCTTCCAGCCGCGCGCTCAGCGCCTCGCGGATGGCGAGGACGCGCTCCTTCAAGTCCCGCAGCTCCTCCACGTCGAGCCCCGACGCCTCCAGGATGGACACGGGCACGCACTCCGCCTTCGCGCGCAGCGCGCGACCCGTGGCCGTCAGCCGGATGCGCACCTGGCGCTCGTCCAGCACGTCCCGCTCGCGCTTGACGAGCCCCGCCGCCTCCAGCCGCTTGAGCAGCGGCGTCAGCGTCCCCGAGTCCAGGAGCATCCGCTCCCCCAGCGCCTTCACCGTGACGTCGTCCTCCTCCCACAGCACCAGCATCGCCAGGTACTGGGGATAGGTGAGGCCCAACTCCTCCAGGAGCGGCCGGTACGTCCGGTTGAGCAGGTGCACCGTCGAATAGAGGGTGAAGCACAGCTGCTCGTCGAGGTGGAGCGCGTCGACACGCTTCTTGGACTGGGCCATGGCGGTTCCTGCCTGGAACATGCGGCCCAGGTGCATTGCGCGCAATGGAATCGTGCTTCAGGGCTTTCCGGGAGGGCGCGAGCGACGCAGCCAGTGGGGCACGTGCTCCAGGAGGGCGTGCCCGTCGAAGGGCTTGAGCAGGGTGTCGAGCACGGCCGGATGGTCCACCTGGCGGGACGTCACGGCGACCACGGTCAGCCCGGCCCAGGCGGGGTGGCGGGTGATGCGCTCCAGGAAGGCGCGCCCGTCCATGCGAGGCATTTCCATGTCCAGCAGCACCAGCGAAGGCCGCCCGTGTACCTCCAGCCAGGTGAGCGCCTCCAGTCCGTCCTTCGCGACGGCGCTGCGGTAGCCAGCACTCGTGAGGACGTCGACCACCGAGGCTCGCAGGTCCGCGTCATCCTCCACGACGAGCAGGGTTCCTTCGGAGTCTCCTGGCATGAGAGGTCATCTCCCTAGGTCAGGGTGGGCGTGAGGTACAGGGAACATCTGCCGGTTCGCACCGGCAGAAGAGGTCCTCAGGTCTCCTCGAACATGGCCTGGAGTACCCTCCAGGCGAGTTTCACTTCCGGGCCAGACAGGCCCGAAAGGTAGTCGCAGATCTCCGCCACTTCTTCGGTGCGTTCCTGCTCGAAGCCGTTGAAGAGCGTCTTGAGCGACACATCCAGGCCTGCTGTCAGCTTGCCGAGCGTATCCAGTGACGGAGAGAACGCTCCGCGTTCAATGCGGCGGATGGCGTCCACCGAGAGGTCGCATCGCTCCGCGAGGGCCTCCTGGGTGAGCGCGCGGTTGTTGCGAAGCTGGCGCACATGACCGCCGAATTTGCGATGGAACCTCGTCCAGGTCGCTACCTTGTTCTTCTCTTTCTCCATATTGGGTGACGACTAATCTGGGGACTCCGCGGCCCAAGTGAAGTGAAGGTGTTGGCGGGTGGACCCTGGAATTCGCCTGGACGCCAAGTCGGGGGCCCTGTGTGTCGCAGGGTTGCGGGAAACCAGGTGGCAAGGTGCGAGCGTGTCCCAGCCCGAAGCTCCCCCGAGGAGCAGGGAGGCTGGCGTGCCGGGAAAATGCGCGGGCGGAAGAGTTCGTCTACGCTGCACGCCGCATGACGCATTCGGAAGTCGGGTGGGGTGGACGGCGGGTCGTGTTCCACGTCCTGGCCTGCTGTGGCCTCTTGGCCGCCTGTGAAATTGGTTCCGAGGTCCGCCCCCTCACCGCCGCTCCGGCGCCCGCGACGGCCGCTCCGGCGGCGGTGGCCCGGCCCGTGCCGGACGTCCCGACGCCTCCCGAGCCCGCCCCACGGCGGGTGGCGCCGGAGCCCACGGAGCGCACGCGCGCGACGCAGGCGCTGGCGGTGAAGCTGGGGGCGCTCGGGGCGAAGGTGGATGACCCGTGCGTGGCGCCCGCGG
This sequence comes from Myxococcus qinghaiensis, assembly GCF_024198215.1. Taxonomy (GTDB): domain Bacteria; phylum Myxococcota; class Myxococcia; order Myxococcales; family Myxococcaceae; genus Myxococcus; species Myxococcus qinghaiensis. The sequence goes on along the minus strand of NZ_JAKCFA010000029.1, from coordinate 97,344 downwards.
GTCCGGGCTGCGCGCGCACCGCGCTGGCGCCCTTCTTCGAGTCGCTGGACGCGCTGTCCTCGGGCACGGCGACGGGGCCCACCGTCATCGAGGCCTTCGGCAACTCGCTCATCGCGGGGGACCGAATCGTGGACATCCTCCGGGATGATTTGGGCGCGGGCTTCGGCGCCGCGGGCCGGGGCGTGCTGCTGGTGGACCGGATGGCGCCCTACGGTGGGCGCGGACGCACCGGCTACAGCAAGGGCGGGTGGGAGCCCCGCACGCTGGGCGAGTTGCGCAAGCCCCCGCACCCGTTCGGAATCACCGGCGTGTACCACGTGGCCACCGTGGCCAGGGCGCGCAGCCGCTTCAAGCTGGAGGGCGAGCCGCGCGGCACGCTGTGGTGGCTGGACGTCCCGAAGGGCGGCGCGCTCACGGTGCTGAGTGGAGACACGGTGCTGGCGCGGACGGAGCCCGTGGGGAGTGGCGAGTCGAAGGCCACGCGCTTCGAGCTGCCCCCGGGCGCGACGTCGGTGGACATCGTCGCCGAGGCGAAGGGCGCGGTGGTGCAGGGCGTGGTGTTGCAGCAGGCGCGGCCCGGCATCGTCCTGGACATGCTCGGGGTGCCGTCCGCGGATGCGAGCCTCTATGCGCGCCTGGATGACGCGGCGCTGCGCTCGCAGCTGGCGGAGCGCGAGCCCCGGCTGCTGGTCTTCTTCCTGGGCGGCAACGAGTCCAAACGCCTGGAGTGGAAGCGCACGGACCTGGAGACGCTGCGCACGGACCTGGGCGCGCTCTTGCGTCGCGCGCGCGTGGCCGCGCCGAACAGCGCCTGTCTGGTGGTGGGGCCCATGGACGCGGTGCGGGACTCGAAGGACCAGGGCAAGGCCTTCACGCAGCGCCCCTTCCTGGAGGCCGTCGTCGACGCGGAGCGCCAGGTGACGCAGGCGGAGGGGTGCGCCTTCTTCAACCTCTACGAGGCCATGGGAGGCAAGGGCGCGCTGTCGCGCTTCCACCAGGCCGGTTTCATGCACGAGGACCTGGTGCACCCGCGCGGCCGGGGGCTGGATGTGCTGGGGCACCTGGTGACGGACGCGCTGCTGCGCGCCTGGGTGGAGACGCCGCCCGCCTCCCGTCGCGTGGCCTCGCTGTCGCCCGCTGCTGGAAGTCCGCCCACTTCCACCGTGGAGGCCGCGCCATGATGACGCAGAGGTGGCTCTTCGCCGCGCTGTGGTTGCTGGCGACTCCAGCGCTGTCCGCGCCGCGCCTCGCGCCGGTGTGCGAGCCCGTCAACGCGGAGGCTGTCGACGGCCCTCGCGAGTTCGCTCCCGAGGTGACGCAGGCGCTGGACGCCATCGTCCGCGCGGAGCTGTCCCAGGGGCCCGTCGCGGGGCTGACGGTGGGTGTCACGCGGGGGGCCCAGCGCTGGGTGTGTGGCTATGGCCTGCGGGATGTCGCCAAGCGCCTGCCCGCGACGCCGCGCACGACGTACCGCATGGCGTCCGTCACCAAGTCCTTCACCGCCGTGGCCGTGTTGCAGCTGGTGGAGCAGGGGAAGCTGGACCTGGACGCGGACATCCACACGCTGGTGCCGGGCTACCCGGCGAAGCAGTGGACCGTCACGGTGAAGGATTTGCTGGGACACCTGAGCGGAGTGCCCACGTACGACGGAGTGGCCTCCAGCAACAACGTGAAGCCGGTGAGCACGGGCGAGGCCATCCTGGCCTTCTCCGGGAAGCCGTTGGCCTTCGAGCCGCGCACCCGCTACCTGTACAGCACCTGGGGCTACAACCTGCTGGGCGCGGCGGTGGAGGCCGCGTCGGGGAAGTCCTACCGCGACTACCTGCGCGAGCATGTCTTCCAGCCCTCGGGCATGGAGCACGCGGACCTGGACGTCACCGCGACGCGCGACGAGCACCAGGCGGTGGGCTACCGCGTGAAGGACGGCGTGCTGAAGCCCTCGCGCTTCCTGGACGTGTCCAGCCGCTTCGGTGGCGGTGGGACGCGGGCCACGGTGGGGGACATGCTCGGCTTCGGCCGCGCGGTGCTGGCCCACCGGCTGGTGAAGCGCGACACCATGGGGAAGATGCAGGCGTCCATGGCGACGAGCGACGGGCGCCTCACGGACTACGGCATGGGCTTCGCCACCTATCCCTTGCGCGGCCACTACCTGGTGGCGCACGCGGGCGGGCAGCCGGAGACGACGACGCTGCTGGTGATGTTCCCCGCCGAGGACACGGTGATTGCGCTGGCCACCAACATCGAGGGCGAGGCGAAGCGGCTGCGGCGCCTGTCCATCCGGTTGATGGAGGGCGTGCTGGAGGGCGGCGTCACGCGCAGGGACGCGCACTTCACGGACCCGGTGGACTCGGTGGTGTACGAGGGCCTGGGCCGCATCGCCAGCTATGGCCTGGCGTACCACCTGTGGGCCACGCGTGGACCGGGCACGCTGCCGCCGGACGAGGACCCGGCGGGCGCCTTCGCGCGGGTGTCGGAGCTGTTGGACCGCAAGCTCATCGGCAAGGACGGGAAGGGAGCGCTGGAGCGCATCCGGAGCGGGCATGACCCGAAGCTGGGCTCCGTCTTCATCCGCGTGGGCGCGCGGATGGCGCGCACGCTGGAGAAGGCCCACGGCCCGGAGCGGCTGCTGGCGTACCCGGCGGAGGGGCCGCTGTCGTTCTTCGCGGACTACCTGGCGGCGTGTGAAGCGCAGGGCGTGCCGGACACGGAGCGCTTTGGGGAGCCGCTGCGCGGGGATTTGCTGCGCTTCGTCGCGGGGTGGAAGCGCGCGGAGGTGCCGGCGCTGCTCCGCCTGCGGCTGGACGAGGAGCAGAACCCGGAGCCGCACTGGCCCACGCTGAAGAAGGCGGCGGCGCTGTCGCCGGACGTGCGGCCGGACTACTCGGATGAGCTGCTGCGCATCGCCGAGGGGTTCGCCTGGCGCAAGCAGGCCGTGAATCGCGTGCGCTGGCTGGAGCGGGCGGTGGAGCTCCAGCCCAGGAGCGTGGATGCGCGGTGGGCGCTGTCGCAGGCGCTGCTCACGGTGAAGCGGGACGGCGAGGTGCTGGCGCACCTTCAGGAGGCCCTGGCGACGCCGCAGGGCGCGGTGTCCCTGGCGCCGCTGTCGTTCATCAAGCGCGTGGCGATGGACTCGGAGTCGCCGCCGCGCGTGGGGCTGGGCCTGCTGCGCGCGGGCGTGGCGCTGCACCCGGAGTCGCCCGAGCTGTGGGATGCGCTGGCGAAGCGGGAGAAGGCCCAGGGCCACAAGGCGGAGGCGAAGGCGGCCCTGCGGCAGGCGCGCCGTGCTCGCGAGTCGCGTCCGGAGCCGTCCTCGTCCGAGCCAGCCAACCGGGCAGGCGCGGACCGTGGCTCGGGCCCCGTGCCGGATGACCACGGGCTTCTGCGCCCGCGCCAGACGCTCTGAGCGGAGGGCCTTCGAGCCGTGTCCGGAGCCAGTCTATCGGGCGGGGATGGCCCCGTGCTGGATGACCCCGGGCTCGTGAGTCTGCGTCAGCCACCCTGAGCCGAGGCCCTTCGGGAGGACTGTGCGAGGATGCCTCACGTGTCCGGCATCCCGTGTCCCTTCTGTCAGGCCCCCTTCGCACCCGGCGCTCGGCGCTGCGCGGCGTGTGGCGCCTCCCTCCTGGTCGCTCCCCCCTCCGACTCACAGGTGGCCGTCTGCGCCATCCATCCGGAGTGGATGAGCTTTCATGCGTGCACTCGCTGCGGCGCGTTCGCGTGCTCGGAGTGTCTGCGCGAGGGGCCTCGCGGCGAACTCGTCTGCGCGCGGTGCCATGAGCGCTCGCCGTACTCGCCGCTCGCATGGGACCAGCGCGCGGAGCTGGGCTGGGCGAAGGCGTTCTGGAAGACGTGCGTCGATGTGATGCTGCGTCCGGGCGCGACGTTCGGGCGGATGTCACCGGAGGGGAGCGTGGGCAGCTCGCTCCTCTTCGCGCTGCTCACGGCGCTCGTCGGCTACTTCGTCACCACGCTCTTCTACTTCGCCGTCCTGCTGGCGGTTCCCTACGAGAACCTCGCGTCCCGAGGGGTGGAGGTGCCGGGCCCCAGCTTCTTCCAGGGCGTCGTCGTGTTCGCCTTCTTCGTCTGGATGGTGGTGATGCCCCTCTTCAGCGTGGGCCTCACCGTGGCTGCGTCCGCGCTGGACCACGTGGTGCTGCGGATGGCGGGCGCGCCGAGCACGTTCTCCGCGACGCTGCGCGGACATGCCCTGTCCCAGGGCGTCTACCTGATGGGCCTGGTGCCCTTCTGCGGCATGTATGTGATGCCTTTCTGGAGCGCCGGTGTGCGGGTGGCCGCGTACCAGAAGCTGTTCCGCGTGGGTTGGGGGCAGGCCGCGTTCGGCGCGCTCTTCGTGCCCGTCGTCACCTGCTGCCTGGGCGTGGGTGGCTATGCCGCGATGATGGCGAGCCTGGTGAAGTCTCCGTAGGAAATCCGGAGCCTCAGTGCTTCGAGTCGGCGTCCGGCGGGGCCTCGCGCCGGTCATCGTGTCCCCGGGCGAGGTGGCGTTGTCGGGCGCGCTCATGCACGCGCTTGAACTGCTGGGCCAGCTCCGCGAGCTCCTCCTCGGTGGCGTCCTCCAGGTCCGTGAACTCATTGCGCGCGTGCTTCTGCGCGCGGATGAGCTCGTCGAGCTTGAGGTGGATGGCCTTCGCGTCGCGGTTCTGCGTGGCCTGGATGACGAACACCATCAGGAAGGTGATGATGGTCGTCGAGGTGTTGATGACGAGCTGCCAGGTGTCGCTGAAGTCGAACAGCGGCCCCGACACCGCCCAGAGCAGGACGACGGACACCGCGAGCAGCAGGGCCTGCACGGAGCCCACGCGCTCTGACACGCCCTGGGCGAACTTGTGGAAGCGCTCATGCATCCCTGGAGAAATGGGTATGAGCGCGAGGGTTGGCTTGCTTGTCCGGCCGGTGCCCGAGGGCCTGCTCGCCCTCCAGCCAGACGCTACTGTCCGGCCGAAGTCCCCGAGGACGGGAGGGCGGCGGTGACGGTGCGCTGCTTGGGCCAGAAGCGCGCGCCATGCACGCCGTCGAGCTGGGCGAGGCGCTTCTTGCTCCGCGCGTCGTAGATGCGCGCGCTGTGGTCCGACGCCACGAGCAGCAGGGCTCCCCGCACGCGCAGCTCCACCGCCGACGTGGGCTCCAGCGACAGGGCCTCCGGCTCGGCGAGGCGGTCATTCGCCTCCCAACGCAGCGGCGGCATCAGCACCGGCAGCTCGCGCGCCGCCCGCCAGGCGTACAGCGGGCCGCCATGCGTCTCCAGGGAGACCCAGGCGCCGTACTCGGTGTGGCCCTTGTCCTTCACCACCGCGTCCAGGCGCGCCGCGTCCTCGCTGTCCTCGGCCAGCTCCGTCGCAGCGGGAGCATCCGGGTCCGCGCCGAACGTCGAGGACACGAGCTGACTCGAGGTGGCGAGCGCCGTCGTGCCCGGCGCATCCTCCCTCTCGTACACCGTCGCCACGGATTCGATTCGCTTCCACGTCTCGCCCTCGCGGCGGTACGCGTGAGCAAGACCCGCCGGGCTGCCCTCCGTCTCTTCTGGCACCGGCAGCCGACGGCCGTCCACGACGAAGACCTCCTCGCCGCGCTCCTCCTTGCGCGTCAGCCCCTCCAACTGGGACACGAGCGCGACGACATGGCCCTGTGCGTCAAAGCCAAGTGAGTCCGTATGGCCCTCGTCTGGGAGTGCGAGCGGGGCGAGGCCCTGGGGGGTGTCGAAGTCCACCTTCCAGGCTCGGGGCGGCAGGCTGCCGTGGCCCCGGTCCACCAGCGCGCCCTGCTTGCCGTCCGGGCTCCAGGCCAGGCCCAGGCGCTCGCAAGGGGCATCCACGGTGGCCAGGGCCTTGCGTATGCCCGTGGGGTCCTGGCGTATCCAGGTACAGCCGGAAGGAGAGGCGTCCTGCAGGAGCGAGAGCGCGAACGGAGGCGCGGGCTCCGCGGAGGGAGGGGGCGCCGGAGTCGCGGGCGCGGGGTCCTGTGACTTCTTGCAGGCACCCCCAAGCAGCAGGGTTCCGAGGAAGAACGCGGGGCCAAGGCGGCGGAGCATGAGGCTCTCCGGTGCGGGTTCTCACCCACCATCGCAGAACGCCGGGAGTGGGAGGAAGTCACCCCAGGAGTACATGGCCGGAACTTTCAGATAGCCCACGCGAGCCTGGGTACCGTGCAACCCGCCTGGCACCCCGAGGTGCCCTGTCGTGGACACTCGCTCGGGGTGCCGCGTGTGCATGGCTCAGACGAGCCAGCCGCTCTCGTCGAGGAAGAGGGCCTCGTTGAAGGGCTCTTCGTCCTTCTTCTCGCGCGCGGGAGGGGTGTCCGCGAAGTAGAGGCTGCGGCCGTCCTTGACGACGTGCAGCACGCGCAGGTCCTCGCGGGCGCGGGGTGTGACGACGAGCGGGTTGCCGGAGAGGACGACGAAGTTGGCGCGCTGGCCTGGGGCGAGGGTGCCCTGGGGTTCCGGCTCCTCTTCTTCCGCGTTGCTGTTGTTGTTGTTCGACAGCTTGTCGACGACGGCGGGAATCACCGTGCCGCCCTGGAGGGGGACGATTTCCGTGTCGGGGCCGCGGAGCGCGAGGACCTCGGCGCGGGTGCCCACGGCGAGGATGTGGCCGTCCTGGAGGGCCAGCGCCTCGGCGGTGGGCTGGTGCTCGTTCATGGTGAGCAGGGTTCCGCCCTCGAAGATGCGGTCGGCGAATCGGGAAGGGTTCATGGCCTTCGCTCCGGGGGACACGCGGGTGGACCCTTAAGGTGAGCCCGCGGGGAGGAGGCGTCCATGGGGGGCAGGAAGATGTTGTCCTGTCGCCCGAGTGCCAGCCCGCTGGGGTGGGAATGCCGAGCGAGCGGTCTCCGTGTGACTCCGGGCGCGGGTTGCTGGCGAGGGGCGCCGTCCTCACGCTGGAGGGTGGCGGTGTGCTGACGGGCCGCCTCGCGCGCGCCATGTCCTTCGACCTGACTGAACCGAATGTGCAGGAGCAGGTCATCTCCTTAGGGACGCTGGTCGCGGACCTGTTGGGGGTGTTCTCCGGCTCGGTGCTGGGGGCGCTCTTGGCCGAGCGGCGGAAGATGGACCTGATGGGCTTCCTGGTGCTGGGGCTCGTGTCCGGCGTGGGGGGCGGAATCTTGCGCGACACGCTGCTGCAGGTGGGGCCGCCGTTGGTGTTGGTGAAGCCCGCCTATCTGGTCGCGGCCTTCTCGGGGGCGTTCGCGGCGTTCATCTTCGAGTTGAGGCATGGGCCGACGGTGAAGATGTTGTCGGCGTTGGATGCGCTGACGCTCGGTTCGTTCGCGGTGGCGGGGACGCAGCGGACGCTGGAGGTGGGGCTGAGTCCCGGGACGGCGGTGCTCATCGGCATCATCACCGCGGCGGGGGGCGGCATCATCCGCGACGTGCTCATCCGGCGCACGCCGACGGTGATGCGGCCGGAGCCTGGGTACTACGCGCTCGCTGCCTTCGCGGCGAGCCTGGTGTGTCTGGCGTTCTCGCTGACGGGGCACCGGCGTCTGGCCCTGGTGGCGGGGATGGCGGTGGGTGCGGCGGTGCGGCTCATCTCCGTGCGGTGGGGATGGAGGCTGCCCGTCAAGCGCACGCGCGAGGCGCCCCGGAAGGGCGACGGCTTCGGCGGGCCTGGCGAGGACGAGAGCTGGACGAAGCCGTGAGGCGTGGGGTCAGGGCTGCTTCTTGTGGAGACGGTGAAGGGGCACTGTGCCGGGCGTAGCGGACCCGCTCAGGCGAGCGCGGGGGAGAGGTGGTTGAGTCCCGTCTTCTCGAGGAGGCAGTCGAGGTCCTCGACAGATGGACGAAGACCTTGTCAACCACCACTCAAGGCCTTCTCGTGGTCGCTGAAGATCTCCTCGAGAAGCCGTTGCTGGGTCTTGTCGCGTGCGCGCAGTTGCACGCCCGTTCTTGGAATCCATGTTGAAGGAGCACTGAGGAGTGCAATCGCACCGCGCTCTGGTTGTTCGAGAAGAACAACGTCCGCCGAGGCTCCGAGCTCGGTGAGCGAGAATCCCAACCGGGTGAAGAACTCGTAGGCCCTGGCTGGAGTCCCAGGTTGCTCTCCGAGACTGTAATACTGCGTTTGCTTCTCCGGTTCGGTCTCAAAGACGACTCGGGACGCAACAATGGAACGTAGCCAGTCGGAGAACGTCGGGAAGAGTCGCTCGGCATTGCTCTTGCGACTTACGAGGTCCTCTTCGCGGATGCTCAGAATTGCCGCATCACGTCCGTCGGGCGTTGGACGAGTGAGCTCGAAGAATTCGTCCGGCTGGCGGCCGTTATCGTCATCCTCGCCGATGGCGAACTTGAGGAAATGGCGAGAGTCGGGCCGCTCTCGTTGTGGAGCCGCGAGATCCGCTAGCAGTGCCGAAATGGAGGTCGTGCCGAACGTCAACCGCAAGTCGCCAGTCGATGCGCCCATTGTCTCAAGGAACTCGCGATACACGGGAGGCAACGCATGGAGTCCTCCATGTGGCTTCGCCAAGGCGACAATCTGCTCGGCAGTGGCCGGTTCGAATCCCTCAGTACTTCCGGGCTTCCATCGCTCCATGAACGCAAGCAGGCCCGTCATCGACAAGGGTGGGGGGGACTCAAGAAGCTCTGGCCAGGTCATCCGCACGTCTGCTCTCCGAGTTCGCACCGGGCCATGAAAAGTGTGTCCTGACAGGACTGGCAGGAGAGCACGGTTTCCTCCGACTTGCGTCGCATGTTGACGCGCTCGTTGACACCTTCGCCGCCCTTTCCCTCATGAATGTCGGCGCCGCTCGGCGGCTTCCATGCTCCCGGCCCCTTGCCATCAGGTCCATCTGCCTGACTCTTGGAGGGGGAGTAGTCGACGGGACCGCGATAGAAGACCTCGAAGCTCAATTTCCTTGTGCCAGGGAACGAGAAGTAGATTTCAGTCAGGGAGTGCGCGACGTGACCGCTCTTGCCGATGAGCTTCGCGCCCGCGCAGGTTCCAGGTTTGTTGTTGTACCCGGTCCTCTTGTCCCTGGACTTTCTCATCGTGCTGTCCCATTGCGTGTTCATCTTTTGGATGGACTCGGAGTCCCCTGCTGCACACCTGGGGTTCCTGGCCATGAAGTCCTCCAGCGTGGCGGCCTCTTCAACTAGCTCGCAACCGTGCGTTCTGGCGATGGTCTTGAATCCGAGAGGCGTTTCGCCACCCGATATCGCGGCGAACCGCTTGCCGTTGCGACAGACCATGACCCCGAGCATGTACCCGCTAGACCCCGCGCGACGGTGAGTCTCAAGCCCACCGCGCTTCTCCTCCAGTCCCTGGATATGCGCCATCCGCGCATCCAAGGTCGCTTGTCTGGGTGGAGGAGTTTGACCTTCAAGGCGCTTGAGCTCGGCTGCTCTCGTTCTGATTTCCTGGTCGACCTCCGCCCAGGACTCCTCGCGTGCCTTGAGGTCCTTGAGAATCTTGTTGGCGATGTCGAGGCTCCCTTCTGGGCGCTCGAGCACCGCGTGGCTGTCCGCATCCTTCTGGCAGATGATACACAGCCCCTCGAAGTCGTCCCCGTAGGCGAAGCCTGTCCCGCCACGTCCATTTGACATGAACGTGGTGTTGAACGAGTTCCCGTTGTGCAGGGTGACGTCAAGGTAGCGGACCACTCCCTTCCCCTCGACCTTCACGTCCATGCTGCCGCTGCCCCAGGCCATCTTCCCCTTGAACTTGGAGGAGATGAGGCCTCCCGCCGTCCCCGGCTCGTCTCCCATGCTCGTGCTCAGCTCCGAGCTCGTGAGCGCCACGGGGTTGCCCTCAATCGTGACGCTCTTGCTCCCCTTCGTGAGCATCGAGTCCTGCGCGGAGTTGACGAAGGGCGTCGGCACAGGTCCTCCCGGTGTCGGTACCTTACAAACATCGGGCGCCGCCGAGGTGTGCGTGTTGCCGTCACCCTTGTGGAGAATCGAACGGCCATTCGCATAGACGCGACCCATGGTTCCTCCTCTTCACGCCTTCGGAATCATCTCCACGACGCATGCCCCCACCCGACCCCCATCCGCACTCCCGTAGATGAGCGTCCTCCTCGCCGCCGGCTCCCTCCACCGCGCTCGATGCAAGGCCACGCCCAACATCACCGGCCCCGCGCCGGCCCCCGCATCCCCCAGCCCCTCTCCCGCAAGGTGGACCCGCAGCGGCTCGGGCATCAGCCCCGCGTTTCTCAAATACGCCCGCGAGAACTCCGTCCCCCACCAGGTCTCTCCCGGCTGACAGGCCAACACTCCGTCCACCCGTCGCCCTCCCATCACCCCGTCACTCCGCACGCTCCTCAACACCTCCGTCAGCCCATCCGCGAGACTCGGCTCCAACCGCGCGAAGGGATGAGGGTCGATTGCCAATGCCGTCCCCAGCACGACCCCGGTCTCCTCCAGCCCCAGTGCCTTCGATGCCCCTGGCCGCGTGAGCGCGATGAAGCCCGCGGCCTCTCCAGGAATCCGCCCGTCCGGGTTCTGTCGCCCCAGATGCAGCCGCGCTTTCGACAACGCCTCCAGCGAAGCCGCATCCCCCAGTGAGTCCACCGCCCCCACCAGGGCCAGGGCGCCCGCTCGACCGGATTGGAGGTCTCTCGTCGCCGTGGCCAGTGCTTCGAAGAAGGCTGCTCTGCCTCCCTCGTGCAGCTTCGCCAGCTCCAACCGTCCCGCACCCTCCGCCAGAATCGCGGCCTCAAGGGCCTTCCGGTCCACCTCCGCCCCCAACCCCTGCTCCGGGAGCCCCAGGTACACAGGCACACGTCCCCTCGGTGGCAAGCGCTCCAGCACGGGCCTCACGCCCACCAACGCCTGACGTGCCAATGCGCTCATTCGCTCCGTTCGCGTCGACGCGACGTCCAAGAGGCTCAACCGCGAGGCCCGCACGGGCTCCCCCAGGTCGTCCTCGACTTGGGTCTCCGCGAAGCGCACGAGCCCCGCTCGCAGTGAAGCCAACGTCAGGTGTGTCGTCGTGCCGATGGGCGTGCACAACCCGACCCCCACCACTCGCGCCCCGCTCATGTCACGTCCTCCCACGGCTCCAGCAGTCGCACCGTGCTCACCTCGTGCGTCGCCAATCGCCGGTGCGCCGGAAACATCGCGCGCCAGGTGAGCACCACCCGGTGCTCCTCGGGCTCCAATCGCACCGTGTCCAACGTCATGCGCCGCTTCTCCCGCTTCCCCGCGAACGTGCAGCGCGCCTGGAGCCTGTACTCGGGGAGGTGGAACGCCAGCGGCCCGTCTGGAGACACTCCCTCCAGCACCACGGGCTCGCCTCCTCGCAAGTGAGGCGAGGCCTGCATCCCCTCCGGAGCCACCTGGAAGAAGCGCTCGTCGAAGTCCATGGGCCACAGCGGTGCGCGCCGCTCCACCCATGCGGCGTCATATGTCCCCGCCCAACCCAACCGTGGCTGCCAGTGCCGAGCCACCGGTCCGAAGCCACACGGCGGCGGCCTGTCCGCCCAACCTCGCACCAGTGCCTCCGGCGCCTCGATGGACGGCAGCGGTTGCTCCAACGCCTCCTTCGCGCTCGTGTAGTAGCCGCGCCCTACCGGGTTGCGTGGCTCGTATCCCGACGCGCGTGTGCCTCCGAAGCTGTACTCGTAGCGCAGTGGGAGTGACTCGAACGGCAACGGGTCCGAGGCACTCAGTCCGACCAACCCCCGATACCAGACGCGCGTGCCCCAGACCTGTGCCCGCTTCTCCAGGGGCCCCACGCGCACTCGCACCTGGGCCCCCGTCACCTTGCGGCCACGTGGTGCCCAGGCTCGCCCGTCCAACAACACGTCCGTCGCTCGCCGCGCATAGGACGACGGTGCTTCATGGCGAAGACTCGAGGTCTCCGGTGCTCCCCAGTACGCATCTGTTTTCAGTGGCGACGTCTGGACCTCGCTCAACGCCAGTGGTGCCGCCGAGGCACGTCCGGGCCTGGACAGGGTGAAGCTGCCAGACACGATGATGACGAGACCGTCCTCGCCCTCCTTCGTCTGGGTCAGGAAGTCGGTGGCCGCGAATGGCGTGAGGTTCTCGAGAGCGGGCATGGTGACGTGTCCTCGTCGCGCTCAGCGAAGCGTGGAGACAAGCGGGCCGCTTCCCAACACCAGCCTCGCTCCTCGGGCCCGAGAGAGTGCCTCCCGCTGACGCGCGGTAAAGGCTCGCGTGGGGATGACGTGCTGCCCCTTCGTGCGGATGGACAGCTCTCGCGCCAGCACGTGCCGGCGTCTCATCGAGCTCGTCTCCAGGGCTTCCAGCAGCACGGCGCCACTGAAAGGCTTCCCCAGCAGATATCGCTGTCCCTTCACGAAGCGGCTCCGTGCCTCCTCCCACCAACCCCGGACCGCCGACACGTTCGGCCACGGCAGGTCATCCTCGGGGCGCACCGTGAGCTCCGCCTCGGGGTCATCGGACTCCTCGGGCTCTTCTCCTTCGAGCAGGGCGTACGGTCCCTCCAACTCGAGCCCCGTCATGGCCGAGAATGCCTCCCCCGCGAGCCGGGCCACGCGAGGCACATGGAGCAGCCTCGCGCAGACCTCCATCGCCGCGAGCCGTCCGCTGAACCCCAGCGCCCACAAGGCCTCGGCACGAAGCGCGTCTTCCTTCGCCAGTCCCACCAGGAAGTCCGTGTCCTCCTCCCCGCCACCCAGCGCGAGCAACATCATCGCCTCCGGACTCGAGGCCTCCGCCTTCCGTGCCTCTTTGATGCACGCCTCCCATCCCATCCGCAGCCCCGCGGTCAGCCCCGCCTCCATGGCCGCCAGCCGGATACCGGGATGCGCGGAGTCGAGCAGCGCGGGCAACACCTTCCGCGCAAGCTCCTCGGGCAGCGGCCTCGCCCCACCGAGCGCGGCGATTCGCGCCCTCGGCTCGTCATGCAGGAGGTACCGCCCAAGCACCTCGGGTGACGCGGACTGTCGGAAGGCCAGGACCTCCAACACGTGCGCTTGAAGGTCCAGGTCGCCTGTTTTCAGCAGGGACTCGACCGCCGTGCTCACTCTCGTGACTTCGCTGACCTCCAGCGCGCGGCGCATGGCGGCACGGGATTCGACCTCCGCCCCTCGCAGTCTCGACACCACTTCGTCCACGACACCCTGGCTCAACAGCGCGTGGGTGGCGACGGAGATGCGAGCCGCTTCCTCCGAGTCGAACGCCGGCCTCACCACCGCGTCGAGTGCTTCCCGCTCCGCCAGTCCTTCCAGATTCCCCAACAGGCGTTCTTCCCGCTCCGCCGTCTCCGATAGCGTCGCATCCGGAGCCACGAGCGCTCGCTCCCATTGCTCCCATCGGAAAACCGCCTCGTCGAGGTGCTCTTCCCAGACATCCACCAACAGCATTTGAAGCCTCCCCCACCGGGCACCCAAATCCTCGCGTGGCGCTCTGACAAAGGACTTGCGGGTCCGGAGCGCCTCACGCGTGTCGTGAGGAACCACAGGTGGTCCGCCAGGTTGTTGAGTTTGAGCAGGGCTTACAGCCCTGGAGGCCCGGCATTCAATTCACTGGCCAGTCGCCACCGGGACACGGGCGCTACGACTTCGCGTCTGTCGTCCACGCCGCGGGCCTTGGACACACAGGTCCCTTGGCACATCTCTCGTCCACGACGCAGGACGGACCATGCCGCGACCCGGACCGGTGGGCCCGGCGAGCACAGTGAACGCCTGCGCCTACACCATGTCGATGAAGTGGTAGGCGGAGCTGCGTCCTGGCGGCTCACGCACCACGAAGCCCCGCCGCTCCAGCACCCGTCTCAGCTTGAGGTTCGGGTTGGAGGTCAACTTACGCGCGCTCGCCAGTTGACGCGCCAAGCGCCATGGCGCCGCCTGTCTCGACTCGAAAGACAGGCGGGCCGGAAGTCACGAACCGCTCGCTACTCGGTGAACAGCTCGCCGGACGAGTACATCTCCGGCTCCTCCTGGCTGGTGCCACCGACGACGAGCACCTTGCCGTTGGTCAGCAGCGTGGCCGTATGTCCATACGTCGGCGTGTCATTGCCCACGACGGAGAGCTGCCACGTGGCCGGGGTGAACAGCTCCGTGGTGCCGCCAATCTGGTTGCGCGTGCCGCGCGCGACGAGCACGTTGCCCGACGGCAGCAGCGTCATCGAGTGGTGCCGCCGCCGCTCCTCGGTGGCATACGAGACGTACTCCCACTCGTTGTCCTCCGGCCAGAACAGCCACGCGCCGCTCGCGTACTGTCCCGTCTCCTGTCCCGTGGCCAGCACCGCGCCCTGGTTCAGCAGCAGCGCCGCGTGTCCGTAGAAGGCCGGCGGGTCCGACACCCGGCTCCACGTGCCAGTGCTCGTGTTGTACACCTCCGCCGCGCCCGTGACGCCGTCGTCGTTGATGACCAGCACGTTGCCCGAGGGCAGCAGCGTGGCGCTGACCTTCCCCGAGACAACGGACGTGGAGCCTGTCGCCGTCCACGTCCCCGTCACCGGGTTGTACAGCTCCGCGCTCTTCAGCGCCGTCGCGCCAAAGCCGCCGAACACCAGCACCTTGCCCGATGCCAGCAGCACCGCCTGATGAGCCCTGCGCGCCGTGCCCAGGCTGCCCGTGGCGGTCCACGTGTTCGTGGTGGGGTCGTACAGCTCCGCGCTCGCCAGCGTGCCCGCCCCCTGGCCTCCGACGACGAGCACCTGGCCCGATGCCAGCAACGTCGCCGTGTGGTGCGCCCGCGTCTGGCTCATCGTCGCCGCCGCGCTCCAGGTGTTGGTGGCCGCGTCATATGTCTCCGTCGACGCCGTCACCGAGCCCCAGCCGTTGCCGCCCGTGACGAGCACCTTGCCCGACGGCAGCCGCGTCGCCGTGTGGAACGCGCGAATCTGGCTCATCGAGGCCGCTTGAGACCAGGGGGAGATGAAGGCCGTACGTGCCTCGGCGCGTGGCGCTTCCGCGACCGCCGTGGAAGCTCCGGCCACCGTCGCCAGTGCTCCGCACAGTCCCAGGCCAAGCCACGTCTTCGCTGTGGTTGCTCGTGTCATCCGTTCCTCGTGGTGAAGGGTGAGGTCCGCATTGTGCCGAGGGGGACCGACGCTCCGCCCGTCCCTCCTCGTCAACATCGCGTGACGGCGCGGCTTAACAGTTACCGTGTTACACTGGAAATACAGTGGTCATGAGTCCCACTCGTGGGACCGTGAGCCGCTCCTCTGCCCGCTGGTCCTACACCTGCGCCCATGGCAGCCTGCGTCGGGTGACGGAGCCTTTGTTCGATGACCTGCTGGGCCTCGCGTGCTTCGCGCGCGTGGTGGAGCACCGCTCGTTCACCCAGGCCGCGGCCGTGCTCGGTGTGTCGAAGTCCGTGGTCAGCTCCCGTGTCTCGCGACTGGAGGCCCGCGTGGGGGAGCGGTTGCTCATCCGCACCACGCGCAAGCTCTCCGTCACCGACGCGGGCCTGGGCGTCTACGCCCACTGCGCGCGGCTGCTCCAGGAGGCGAGCGCCGCCACGCGCGGGGCCTCCGACGCTGGCCGAGGCACGCTGCGCATCAACGCGCCCATCAGCTTCGCGCAGATGTACCTCGCGGCCCCGCTGGCCCGCTTCCTCGCAGCCCACCCGGGCACGTCGGTGGAGGTCATGCTGAGTGACAAGCTGGTCGACCTCGTCGAGGAGCGGGTGGATGTCGCCCTGCGAATCACGCGCTTGCGCGACTCCAGTCTCGTGGCGCGGAAGCTCGCCACCACCGCGCTGTGCGTCTGCGCTTCACCTGCCTACCTGAAGCGCCGGGGCACCCCCGAGCATCCCGAGGACCTGCTGCGCCACGACTGTCTCCGTTACCAGCACCTGCGCGCCGAGGACGAGTGGCGCTTCCGCGGCCCCAAGGGACGCATCCCCGTGCCCGTGTCGGGCCCGCTGTCCGTCTCGAATGGGACGATGCTGCGCGAAGCCGTGGCCCACGGCATCGGCCTCGCCGTGCTGCCCCGCTTCATGGTGGACGAGGACCTGCGCTCGGGTCGCCTTGTCACCGTGCTGGAGCGCTTCGCTCCCAGGCCCGTCGGCATCCACGCCGTCCACGCGGCGGGCCGCTCTCCGCCGCCCCTGGTCCGAGCCCTGCTCGACACGCTGGCCTCCGAGTTCCGCTCCACCCGCTGGGAGTGAGCCGCACACCCCACGCGGATTGTCCTCGCTCCAGAACGATTCGTTCGGGAGGCTGGCCTTCCGCCGCGCCTCCCTGGCGCGCATTCCATGAAGCGTTCCTCCAACCCCAGGAGCCGTCTTCATGCGCCGCGATGATTCACTTCCTCACTCCTCCGACCTGGCCGCCACCGTACTTCGCGTGGCGCTGGGCGCTGTCTTCCTCGCGCACGCGGGGGCCAAGGCGTTCATCTTCACCTTCGACGGCACCGCCCGCTTCTTCGAGGCCCATGGCTTCCCTGGCTGGGCGGCCGGGCCCGTGTTCGCGATGGAGCTGCTCGGCGGCCTCGCGTTGCTCGCGGGTCTGCGCGTCCGGTGGGTGGCGCTCGCGCTGCTGCCGGTGATGCTCGGCGCGCTCAAGCCTCACGCCTCCCAGGGCTGGATGTTCACCAACGAGGGAGGAGGCTGGGAGTACGTCGCGTTCCTCCTCCTGTCGCTCATCTCCCAGGCCCTGCTGGGCAGTGGCGCGTTCGCGGTGGATGGCCTCCTGGCGCGCAAGGGCGACGCTCAGGGCTCGGCCGCCCAGACCTCGACTTCGTGAGCCCGGGCCCGCGCGAGCCCGTCACCGACGACGACGGAGTAGGGCGGCCTCGCGGGCTCCAGCCCACGTACCTCCGCGGGGAGTCGATCCAGCTCCCGCCGCGAGTACTGGCGGACCTCCTCCAGCGACGGAGACGCGTCGGGCAGGCGCTGGCCCGCGCGCATCACTGGCCGCAGCAGCGGGCGCCCGCTCGCGACGTCTCCGCGCCGCACGAGCAAATCCCTTCGCGCCACGCCGTCCTCGTCCTGGCGATACACCTGCTTGGCGCCAGGCAGCAGCGCCTTGCCCGCGGACAGCTTCATGCGGCCCTTGCCCGCGTACTCCACCAGCTTGTAGGCCATGTCCAGCGAGGGCGCGTCCGCGGACACCCCCATCGCAGTGCCCACGCCGAAGCCATCCAACGGCGCGCCTCGCGCGAGCAGCTTCGCCACCGAGTCCTCGTCCAGCCCGCCGCTCCCAATCAGTCGCACACGCTCCAGGCCCGCCTCGTCCAACAGCTCGCGCGCCGCCAGCGACAGCGCCAGCAAGTCCCCCGAGTCCAGCCGCAGCGCTCGCACGCGGAAGTCCTCACCCAGCTCGCGCGCCAGTCGAATCACGTGCTGCACGCCGCGCAGCGTGTCGTAGGTGTCCACCAGCAGCGTCGCGTCGGGGTAGACGCGGGTGAAGGCGCGGAACGCCTCCAGCTCATCGTCGTGCGACTGCACGTAGCTGTGCGCCATGGTGCCCGACAGCGGAATCCCATACAGCCTTCCCGCGAGCACGTTGGAGGTGGACTCCACGCCGGCCAGATACGACGCGCGAGCGACCTTCAGCCCCGCGTCCGTGCCATGGATGCGCCGCAGGCCGAACTCCATCACCGGCCGCCCCGCCGCCGCTGTCACCACGCGCGAGGCCTTGGACGCCGCGAGCGTCTGGAGGTGCACCTGGTTGAGCAGGTACGTCTCCACCAGCTGCGCCTCGGGCAGCGGCGCGCGCACCTCCAGCAAGGGCTCCTGACCGAAGACCGGAGTTCCCTCCGGCATCGCGTCCACGTCGCCACTGAACTTGAAGCGCTCCAGCCACCCGAGCAGCCGGTCCGAGAACCGTCCCTGTGAGGCCAGCCACTCCAGGTCTTCCGGGCGGAAGCGCAGCTGCTCCAACGTGTCGAGCACGCTCTCCAGGCCCGCCGCCAGCAGGTAGTTGCGCCTGGACGGAAGCCCGCGGGCGAAGAGGCTGAAGACCGCCTCGTCCCACTGGCCCTCGGCGAGATACGCCTCCGTCATCGTGAGCTGGTAGAGGTCCGTCAGCAGCGCGGCCTCGGGCTCCATGGCTGGCCTCCTTCCAGGCGCGACGCGAGCGCGCCGTGCTTGCGGGACTCAGGCCGTGGCGCCTGCTCCGGGTGGGCCCGCCGTCGCGCTCGACACCCACCGCTCCAGCTCCGGCCTGGGCAGCACGCCGCTGCGCCGCGCCACCTCGCGCCCGCCGGAGAAGACGATGAACGTAGGAATGCCTTGCACGCCCAGGCTGCTCGCGGGACGTGGGTGCTGCTCCGTGTTCAGCTTGAGCACCAGCAGCCGGCCCGCCTGCGCGCGGCCCACCTCATCCAGGATGGGACCCGCCACGCGACAGGGCGCGCACCACGGCGCCCACAAGTCGAGGAGGACGGGCACCGGAGAGCCAAGCACCGCGCGGTCCAGCGCCTCGCCGTCCACCTCCTGTGGCGCGCCCGACAAATCCAGGGCCTTGTGGCAGCGGCCACACTCCGGTGCCCCGGTAGGGCGGGGCTCTCGTACGCGGTTGAACGCACCACAGGCAGCACAGCGGAACATGACGCCTCCTCGGAGCCTCGTTCCGAAAAGGTAGGCCGTGTCGGCTCCGGACGCGGCTCGCGCGCCGTGCTTCTAACGGCGGCCCTGCCTGGTCGCCAGCCCCCGGAGCGCGCGTGGTTTTTTGCGTCCACTCCTCTACGTGTGCAGCTTTTGCACGGTCCTCTACCTCGCTCCTCCGCGCCCGTGCGTGGCGCGGACGATGCAGTGGCAACTGACCGGACGCGGCGGGCACACGGCCCGTCGGCGGGAGAGCAGGCATGCGGCTGGCCGTCTTCGACACCCATCGGTATGACCGGAGCGCGCTGGAGGATGCCAACGCGGAGTTCGGCCATGCGCTGACGTTCCTGGAGCCTCGGCTGACGCTTCAGACGGCGCGGCTGGCGGAGGGCTTTCATGCGGTGTGCTCGTTCGTCAACGATCGCCTGGATGCGCCCACGCTGGAGGTTCTGCGCGCCGGGGGCGTGCGGCTCGTGGCCACGCGCTCCGCGGGCTACAACCACATCGACCTGGAAGCCGCGCGGCGCCTGGACGTGCGGGTGACGCGCGTGCCGGAGTACTCGCCGCACGCGGTGGCCGAGCATGCCGTGACGCTGGTGCTCTCCCTCAACCGCCACATCCCCCGTGCCTTCGCGCGCGTGCGCGACTGGAACTTCTCGCTGGATGGGCTGGTGGGCTTCGACATGGCGGGCAAGACGGTGGGCGTGGTGGGCACGGGCCGCATCGGCCGGGTGGCAGCGCGCATCTTCAAGGGCTTCGGCTGCGACATCGTCTGCTTCGACGCCGCGCCCGACCAGGCGTTCGCCCGGGAAGTCGGCGCGCGCTACGTGTCGCTGGACGCGCTGTACTCGGCCTCGGACATCATCTCGCTCCACGTGCCGCTCACCCCGGGCACACGACACATGGTGGACGCGAAGGCGCTGACGCGGATGAAGCGCGGCGTGATGCTCATCAACACGGGCCGGGGCGCGCTCATCGACAGCCGCGCGCTCATCGACGCGCTCAAATCCGGCCACATCGGCGCGGCGGGCCTGGACGTGTACGAGGAAGAGGAGGGCATCTTCTTCCAGGACCTCTCCGGACAGGTGCTCCAGGACGATGTGCTGGCGCGCCTGCTCACGTTTCCCAACGTGCTCGTCACCTCGCACCAGGCCTTCCTCACCCGCGAGGCGCTGGTGAGCATCGCCCGCACCACGCTGGCGAGCGTCCGGGCCTTCGAGCATGGCGAGCCCCTGGTGAACGAGGTGCGCGTCGAGCAGGTGCGGCCCGCCGGAGCGTGAGCCCTTGTGTGCAGGGCGGATGGGCATGACGCCCGTCCGACTCGTGGAGGAACCCCCCATGTCCATTGTCTGCGCCACCAACTTCTCCGACGCCGCGCGCCGCGCCAGTGACTTCGCCGCCGAGCTGGCCCGGAAGGCGAACGTACCGCTGTACCTGGTGCACGTGCTCAACCCCAACTCCGCGCGCGCCTTCGGCAAGGCCCTGCTCCAGGCGGCCGAGGCGGCGCTGGGAGACGAGGCCCGTCGACTGACGAAGTCGGGCGCCCGGGTGGAGCAGGAGCTGCGCACCGGCGAGGCGGCGGTGGAGGTCGCGGAGGTGGCCCGGGAGCGCATGGCCACGCTGGTGGTGACGGCGCCCCCCACGCAGGAGGCGCCGTTCCTCGGCGTCGGTGGGACGGTGGACCGGCTGGCGCAGTCGCTGGACGCGCCGCTGCTGGCGGTCCGCGACGCGGACGTGCTGGAGGCCTGGGCGCGGGGCAAGCATCCGTTGCGCGTGGTGCTCGGCGTGGACCGCTCGGTGCCCTTCGAGGCCGCGCGGGAATGGGTGCGCGGGCTGCGCGCGTGGGGGCCGGTGGAAATCATCGGCGCGCGCCTGTTGTGGCCGGACGAGGAGTACCGGCGCCTGGGCTTGCCGCGCCCGCTGGAGCTGGCCGCGATGACGCCGGAGCTGCGCTCGGTGCTGGACCGGGAGACGGAGGCGTTGCTGGCGCCGCTGGCCTTGGGCGGCACCGCGCCGCGCCGCGTGCTGGAGCCCTCGCTGGGGCGCGTCGCGGACCACCTGGTGGAGGTGGCCGAGCGCGAGCGCGCGGACCTGCTCGTGGTGGGGTCGCATCACCGGCGCGCGCTCGGGAAGATGTGGAGCGTGTCGTACCATGCGCTGCGGCTGGCGCGGATGTCCGTGGCCTGCGTGTCCTCGCACGCGGTGCCCACGGGCGTGGACGCGCCCCTGCCGTCGTTCCACGACGTGCTGGTGGCCACCGACTTCTCGGAGACGGGCAACCGCGCGGTGGCGCACGCCTTCGGCCTGGTGGCGCCGGGCGGCACCGTGCACCTGCTCCACGTCGCGGAGGCGGGTCAGCCGGTGGAGACCGAGCGACGGAAGCTGGAGGCGCTGGTGCCTCGCGAGGCCGAGGCCACCGGACGTCACGCGCGGGTGGAGGTCATCACCGACAGCAAGGACGTGGTGACGGCGCTGGCCCAGGCGGCGGAGCGACTCGCCGTGGATGCGCTCGTGCTCGGGACGCATGGACGCACGGGGCTGAAGCGCGCGGTGCTCGGCTCCGTGACGCAGGCCGTCCTCGCGCGCACCGAGCGGCCGGTGCTGCTGGTGCGTCCGCCCCTGGCCGGGTGACCCGGGGTGTCCAGTTCCGAAATGTGCCCGGGGTCACCTGATACATCGCGCCTCCGGGGGGCCCGCGCGGAGTGTTGACCCGTCGGTATCCGGGGCGTCCAGTACTTTGGCGGCGTGCCAATGCATTGGAGTCGTGCCCCTTTCGCGGGTAGGAGGGTGATAGTTCTCCGCATCCCTTTACCCTGGAAAGGACACGACTCATGGCCTTCACGCTGCCTGAACTTCCGTACCGCAAGGACGCGCTCGCTCCCCACATCAGCGAGGAGACGCTCGAGTACCACTACGGCAAGCACCACCAGGCGTACGTGACGAACCTGAACAAGCTCGTCGCCGGCAAGCCCGAGGAGAGCAAGTCCCTCGAGGAGATCATCCTCTCCAGCGACGGCGGCGTGTTCAACAACGCGGCGCAGGTGTGGAACCACACCTTCTACTGGCACTGCATGAAGCCGAGCGGTGGCGGGCAGCCGACGGGCGACCTCGCCGACGCCATCACCCGCGACTTCGGCTCCTTCGACAAGTTCAAGGAGGAGTTCTCCCAGGCCGCCGCGACGCAGTTCGGCTCCGGCTGGGCGTGGCTGGCGCGGCAGAACGACAAGCTCGTCATCACGAAGACGGGCAACGCGGACCTGCCGATGAAGCATGGCCAGAAGGCGCTGCTCACCATCGACGTGTGGGAGCACGCGTACTACATCGACTTCCGCAACCAGCGTCCCAAGTACATCGAGACCTTCCTCACCAGCCTGGTCAACTGGGACTTCGTCGCCAAGAACCTCAAGGAGCGCTGAAGTCCTCCTGACGACGGATTCCCCACAGGCCCTGTTCCTGGGTTGAATGGGGGCATGTCCGTGAAGAAGAACCTGGCCGTCGCCGTGCTCTCACTGCTGGTGGGAGCCGGAGCGGCGGTCACCTCGCTCCGCCAGAAGGCCCAGTGGGAGGAGGAGATGGCAAGACACCAGGCCGAGTGGGGCCGCGCGCCCTCGCGCAAGGTCCTCTGCCAGGGCCCTCCGCCCGCCGAGGAGACGACTCGCTACAACCAGCGCCGCTTCATCGAGCTCGCGACGAGCAAGGTGAAGCGGCTCTGGACCGGCACCGGGAAAGAGAGCCCGTGAGGCCCGTGGCGAGAGTCGTCAGAAGGCGATGCCCGTCTGGATTTGGGGCGAGAAGCTGAAGCCCCCGTCATCCGGCGCTCCGGTGACGAAGAAGGGCAGGTCCAGCTCCACGAAGAACTTCAGGTGCTCGGTGATGGGGAAGCCCTTGATGATGATGGGGACGATGCCCCCGTTGAAGGGAACGCCCTCACCCACCTGCATGGCCAGCCGCAGGCCGCCCTTGAACCCGCCGAAGTCGTAGATGACGCCCGGGTCCAGCACGAAGCTGGTGCTGACGCTCGCCGGGGTGCCGTCGTCCTCGAACCGCCAGCGGCTGAAGGCGATGAACTCGAAGTCGAGGGCCCAGCGCTCGTTGAGGTGCAGGGTGATGCCCGGCGCGAGGCCCAAGGTGAAGAAGTCGCCGAAGATGACGGTGGTGTCCTCATCCGTGATGCTCAGGAAGGGAATCACCGCGGCCACGTGGCCACCCACGCGAGGCCCCATCATCGCCGCCGCGCCCGAGCCACCCGTGGCGGCCGCCTCCCGTCGCGCCTTCTCCTCTTCCTTCTTCTTGTGCTTGTCCTTGTGGTGATGCCCCAGGGCCAGGGCCTCATCCACGTCCGCCTCCGCGCTCCCCGGAGCGAACGCCGCGAGCGCCGCGCACAGCCCACCCAGCCCAACCTTCCCCCTCCAACTCAGCCCACCGCCCATGTCGCCGTTCTCTCCCGGGCGAAAGCGTCCGCCCCCTGTCTTGTGGCAGCCAGGAGGGGGGGGAGGCTCTCAACTCAGGACAAGCCGGCTGGGACTCGGGGGCGAGGGGTCGTTGGATTCCGACGACGCGCTCAGGGCAGCTCGCAGTCGAGGAAGTCCTTTTCGAACACGGGACCCAGGAGCATCCGCTTGCCGAAGACGGCGGCGGTGGCCGTGCCGGACGTCTGGCTTCCGTCGTCCAGGTAGACTTCCGTGGCCTTCAGGTCCGCGCCCGTGCCCGTCACGCGCAGCACCTGGGCGGGCGCCCGGCTCTTGCCCGTCAGGTCGCCCGCATAGGAGGCGAAGTCGAGCATCTTGGGGTGGGAGGCAATCCAGAGGTTGCCCTCGGCATCCAGCTCGATGTTGTCCGGGCCGGACTTCAAATCCAGCGTGTTGAGCAGCGTCAGCGCGCCCGTCTCCGGATTGCGCTCGTAGCTGCGCAGCGAGCGGCCCACTGACTCCGCCAGGTACACGGTGCGCCCGTCCGCGGAGCGGTTGATGCCGTTGGCGTACTTCGTGCCCTGGATGACCTCCTGGAAGCGCTGGCCGTCGAAGTAGAGGACGTTGCCCAGGGCGAGCTGGAGGTAGTCCTCCAGCACCTGCATCGCGCCCGGCGGGTAGCCGTGGTCGTTCGTCACGTAGAAGCGCTGCGCGTCCACGGCGACCACGTCGTTGGGTGACACGAGCAGCGCGTCATGCAGCGAGGCGCGGTGAACGAGCAGGCCGTCCTCGCCGACCTCGAAGCGCTCGATGCGCTGGCCTTCGGACCGGGAGTGGTTCACCACGAAGAGCGTCTGCGCGCCGGACGAAGGGTCCACGTGCAGGCCGATGCCGTGCGGATGGAAGTCGGGGGAGAAGCTCCCCGTCAGCAGCACGGGAGGCGTGGTGCCGGAGAGGTCATAGCGGTAGATGCCGCCAGCCACGGGACGCCCCGCCAGCGTCGCGCGCCGGTCGTCCGAGGAGACGTAGGCGTAGCCCAGGCTCGGGTGGAAGGTGATGTCCTCCGCGCCGGGCATGCCGGACACCGGCGTGCACTTGCCGGGCGCGTGGGGGGAGAGGTGCTTGAACTGTCCGGCGTCGGAGAGCGTCTTGAGGACGAAGCCCCCCAGCGCCACGAACAGCACACCCGCGATGATGAGGAGCTTCTTCATGGAGCCTGGAGCCTCGCCGGGAAAAAGACGCGGCGACGCTAGCAGGGCGCGAGGAGCGTCACATCCCCGGGGCGACGGAACGCGCGGCGTGCGCGCTCACGCCGTGGGGTTCAGGGCCCAGGAGAGCGCGTGGTCAGCGACCTCCTCCCAGCCCTCCTGACCGCAGATGTAGTGCGAGCGGCCGGGGAACTCCTTGTAGGCCACGACGCCGCTGTTGTAGTGCCGCGCGTTCGACTTGTTGAGCGACGCCGGCATGATGTTGTCCTCGCTCCCGGCGATGAACAGCAGCGGCGCGCGGTCCTCCTTGTCGAAGTCCACCCTGGTGGCCGCGTGCGGGTTGAAGTTGGCCAGCGCCCCGTCGAACAGGAAGCGGCCCGGCGCGGGGACGTGGTAGCGCTCGTAGACGGCCCGGGACTGCGCCTCCGTGAGCGTGTTGGTGAAGGCGTAGCGGAACTGCTCGTGGGTGAAGGGCACCGCGCGGTGTCGGTTGGCGGGGTTGGCCAGGATGGGGAAGGTGGCCCTGAGCGTGGTGAACGGCAGCCGCAGCACGCCCTTCACCTGCACGGAGTCGATGGCCACGCCCGCGGCCCCGAGCCCCCGGTCCAACAGAATCTGCACCATGGCGCCGCCGAACGAGTGGCCGATGAGGATGGGCGGGCTCGAAAGCCCCCGGATGACGGTCTCCAGGTGGTGGGCCGTCTCCTCAATCGTGAGCTTCTCGATGGGGGACGGGTCCTCGCGCAGCGCTTCGACCTCCACCTCCAGGCCCGGATAGGCGGGCGCGAGCACCTTGTAGCCCCGGGCCTTGAAGCGCTCCACCCAGTGTTCCCAGCTCCGGGGCGTCATCCAGAGGCCGTGAATCAAGACAATCGTATCGGGGGACGTCGTGCTCATCGTGCGCTCGGGGCAGGTGGGGAGACCGCGCGCGGTACAGTGCGCCTGCGTCCGCTCGCGCGCCTCCCCTGATGGAGGGAGGCGCGACTGCCTCGGACCGGCGTGGCGCGGGCTTCAGCGCAGGCCGCTCACGAGCCGCCGCAGCCGGTGCCGGGTGCCCTTCGGGGAGTCCTCGTACGCCGTCGCCGCGGGGACGCGCAGCTCCACCTCCGTCCCCGCCTTCTCCCGGCCGCGGAGGTCGAGTGAGGCGCCCAGCTTCAGGGCGCGCTCGCGCATGCCCGACAGGCCCCAGTGGCCGGGCTTGCCGCCGGCCTGGAGGAACGCCTCTTCGATTCCTCGCCCGTCGTCGCGCACCCGCAGGCGCAGCTGGGTGAAGTCATACGTCAGCTCCACCTCGATGCGCCGGGCGTTGGCGTGCTGGAACGCGTTCAACAGGGCCTCACGGCCGATGTGGAAGACCTCGTCATGCACCAGCGGGTCCAATGCGGTGGGCGTGCCCTCCACCACCACCTGGAACGCGATGGGCTGCCCCTGCCCCAGCTCTTCTCCCAATCGGGTGAAGGCCGTGGACAGCTCGCCCGGGTCCACCATCGCGGTGCGCAGGTCCATCACCCTGTCCCGCCCCTCGACGAGCACCTGGTCGGCGCGCTCCAGGGACTTCTCCATGGCCACTCGCGCGGGGTGTCCCTCGGGCACCAGCTCCGACGCCGCCTGGAAGCGCAGCACCAGCCCGTGCACGCCCTGCAGCAGCGTGTCGTGCAGCTCGCGCGCGATGCGCTCCCGCTCGTGGTGACGCTCCTCCAGCAGCCGCCGCAGCCGGGCTCGCACCTGGCGCAGCCGCAGCAGGTAGAGGAGCCACAGCGCCACCACGACGACGGCGCCACACAGCGCGCGGAACCACCACGTCTGGAAGAAGGCGGGGGGCAGGATGAACTCGAGCGTCGCGCCCGTCTCGTTCCAGACGCCGTCGTTGTTCGTGGCGAGCACCTGGAAGCGGTAGTTCCCCGGGGGCAGATGCGAGTAGTACGCCTCGCGCCGTCCGCCCACGTCCTGCCACGCCGTGTCCACGCCCTCCAGCCGGTAGCGGAACCTCACGCGCTCGGGGATGGAGAGGCTCAGCGCCGTGTAGTCGATTTCGATGTTCGTCGTCTGCTCACGCAGGGTGAGCGCGCCGGGCCCCAGGGGGAGCCACTGGCCGTCGACTCGCACCGCGTGGATGGCCACGGGCGGGGGCAGCGGATTTCGGAAGATGCGCGTCGGGTCTATCCACACCACGCCGTTGCTGGTGGCGAACCACAGCCGCCCGTCCGTTCCCTGCACCGCCGTGGGCAACGGACGCAGCAGCGTGGGGCGCGCCGGAAGGCCATCCAGGAAGTCGAAGCGCTCGCATCGCAACGCGGCGCTGTCGGGCGTGGCCAGGACACGGGCCAGCTCCTTCGCGCTCAGGTGCAGGATGCCGGAGACCGCGTGGACCCACAGGCTTGCGTCGGGCAGCTCGATGATGGCGGAGACACCGCGCAGGGGCTCGTCGTCCTCCACCGCGAGCGTGTGGAAGCGCAGCCCGTCGAAGTACGCCAGTCCGAACTGACCGCCCACCCATAGTCGCTGGCCCGCGCTCAGTGAGGTGACGATGCCCACCTCCAGTCCGTCCGCGCGGCCATGGCGACGGACGTCCTTCCCCTCGACGCGGAGGAGCTCCTGCGTCTGCCCCAGCCAGACCCGGCCCTGGGCATCGGTGGCCAGGGCCATGATGCGCTCCCGGGCCCGGAGCTCCGCTCGTGCCTCCAGCGACGTCCACTTCCCCTCGCGCAGCTGGAACAGGCCCCCTCCGATGAGCGCGGCCCAGAGCGTGCCTTCCGCGTCCTTCGTCATCGCATGGATGTATGCGGGCGCGGGCGCCGGGAGGTCCGCGATGCGCACGGGCTTGTCGTCCTGGATGCGCCAGAGGCCGTTCTCCGCGCCCAGCCACACCTGACCGTCCCTGTCACGGTAGGAGGCGAGGATGGGGGCGCCGATGTCGAAGGTGTCCACCGTCCTGTCGCGCAGCCGCATCAGCGGCCGGTTGGTGGTTCCCGCCCAGAGCGCGCCGTCGTCGCCCACCGCGATGGCGAAGTCATGCGAGCCACGAGGGAACTCGGCCAGCACCAGGGTGCTGTGACGGAAGCGGTCCAGCCCGCCGCTGGTGCCCACCCAGAGGTTGCCCTCCCGGTCCTCCAGGATGGGCCATGTGTAGTCGGAGCTGAGGCCGTCCTTCTCGGTGAAGGGCTCCCCGGCCTCGTCGAGCCGGGAGATGCGCCGCTCACCCCAATGTTCGGGATGCGCGATGCGGCGCACGCCGTCACCGAGCGAGGTGACCCACAGGCTCCCCTCCCGGTCGAACAGCAGGCCCGCGGACTGGACCTCCAGGCTCCCCGCGCCAGGGTAGGGCTTGCCGCCCGGCAGGCCGATGGGACGCACCGGGCCCGTGGGGTCGGCGACCCAGAGGGCGCCATCGGGGGCCTGCGTCAACCGGCTCGCCCACTTCACGGCAATGCCCGTGTCGCGGAACGCGCGGCCGTGCTGCTCCAGGTAGTAGACCTTGTCGGCGAGCGCGAGCCAGAGGGCACCGTCCTGGTCGACCAACATCGCGCGGCCCCGGCCCTCCGCCGCGGGCAGGCCCCAGGGCTCGGCGATGCGCTCCCACTGACTCCCATTCAGGCGGTACACGCCGCGAAGGCTGGTGGAGGCCCAGAGGTCTCCCCGGGCATCGGTGGCGAACGACACCACCTGGGACAAGGGCAGGCCCTGGGCTTCACCATACCGGGTGACCTGGCCGTCCTTCAGGCTTGCCACGGCGCCATGGATGAAGCCCATCCACAGCGCGCCGTCGGGGGCGACATACAGCGTCTGGATGCTGCTGAAGGGGTGGCCATCGGGTGGCTCGAAGCGCCGGAAGTGGACGCCGTCGAAGCTGTACAGCGCCGCCGCCGAGGCCATCCACAGGAAGCCATCCGGCGTCTGCGCCAGGGCGGAGACCTGACCGGGGGCGCCGTCCTTCACCGTCCAGCGCGAGTGATAGAACTGACCGATGCGGCGCTCGCGCCCGTTCACCTGCGCGACGGCGACGGTGCTCCACAGGAGCGTGAGCAGGGCCAGGGCGCGCCTCCCCCTGCTCCCGTGAAGCGAGGTTCTTGCTCGCCTGGGCGCGCGCGTCGTGGCTTCGGCGGAGTGGGCGAGCGCTGAAGGAGCGGGGGCCATGGAGACTTCCAGGGTAGCACCCACGCTCCGGCGGCGAGGACAGGCAGCCTCAGTCCTCCAGTGCCTGCCGAGCGAGCCTGCGCGCTTTCCT
Organism: Myxococcus qinghaiensis; assembly: GCF_024198215.1. Taxonomy (GTDB): domain Bacteria; phylum Myxococcota; class Myxococcia; order Myxococcales; family Myxococcaceae; genus Myxococcus; species Myxococcus qinghaiensis. The sequence continues at coordinate 69,063 of NZ_JAKCFA010000029.1, read as the reverse complement.
GTTTTTCACCCCCACGCCGAAGCCGCCGGAGCAGGTGCCGTTGCTGGCGGCGTCCAGGGGCGCGTCGAGCGTCAATGCAATGGCATCAGATGATTCCGTTTGGATTCAACCGCAAACGACAACTGTCCAACTCGGGCACAAGGCATGGTGCGGGGGCGCTTTATTCACAGACTCCAAAGCGTATTCTCTCATGCGTCTGGATTTGAGGTTCCATGTAGATGTAGAACGAAGCGGAGGCCACAATGACAGTCGTTGGACTGCGTCGTTATGTGTTGTCGGTCGGGCTCATGATGATGGCCGCGTGTGGGGGCCCTCTCCCCGAGGAGCAGGGGATGCCCGACGCACTCATCAGCGAGGAAGCGTCTGACCCGAGCGAGAAGCCAGGAGCGGACCTCGCGTGCTTCGAGTTCGCGGAAGCATGTGTGCCAGGATGGCGCACGTGCGAGGTGCGTTGTTGTGACGGAGACCTGGACAGCTCCTACCAGGTCTGCGGCAACTGCCTCGACTGGGCGCAGGGCAGGTGCGGCAACCACGGTGGCGTTCGGCGCGTTCGCTGGTCGCCGTAGCTCATCCAGCAGCGCCCGCCCGGAGCCATGGCCTGACGCAGGTCCGGGCGGGTGCTTTGCCCTTCAGAGATGAGGGAGCAACACCCGGCTCTCATGTTTGGCTTTCCAGCCCCGCCTGACGAGGCGTCACCCGAGGCAATGATTGGCGATGCTGTTTCGCCGACGAGCGCCGCCGGCCACGGACGTGGCGTACAGAGTGAGCCTGGGGCTACATCGTGAAGAGGGAGAGCACGAAGGTGTTTGTGCCCGGCACATGGAGCACCGTCCCGTGTTGGAGCGGAGGCCGGTAGAAGGCGGAGGCGTCGTAGGCACGGGCGCCAGCGAGGGACTTGCGCGTGGCGGCCGGCAGCCAGCCTCCGTCGTCCAGCGTGGGCGGAGGGAGGTCCGTGGGTTTCAGCGTGGCCAGGAGCGCCTGGGTCTCCGCCTCCGAGTATTCGAGGACCGCCAGCACTTCCCAGTCGGTGGGACCGATGCCCGGCGCTCCGCGAATGGCCTTGCGCCACTGGACGGATACGGGGCGACGGGGAAGGTTGACCATCCGCTCCAGGGACGCGAGGTCCGTGCCTGTCCTGGCGGGCTGGCTCGTGGGCGCGGAGCTTGAGTCCTTGCAGCCGAGGCCGCTCCACCCGAGGACGAGGATTGCTGCGAGGACACGTGGCGTGGCCATTCGGGAAGGACGTCGACGTGGCATTCTCGGTGTCCTCTCTGTCCTGTCGGTCAGGCTTCTTCGTCAGGGAGGAGCGTACGGAGCAGCTCGTCGTCGGGCCCGAGTGGACGCCACCCGGGCGGCGGTGGATTCGCGAGGAGCGCATCGCCGACCTGACTGACGCGCTCTTCGTGGGTTTCTGGAGTGTATGCGGACCAAGAACCGAGCGCCTTGGCCACCTTGAATCGGTTCGCATCATCCAGGACGGCCGGCCAACCGTTGGGGAGGCTCTGAGACAGGAGGCGCACGAGCACATCGCGGACGAAGCGTGTGACCTGCTTTCTCTGTTCCGCCTCTGCGAGCAAACCGCTCAGCACCTGTACGGCAGCAACGTCGTTTCCAAGCTGGTCAGCCAGGGCATACAGCGGAGCGGCAGGACGTGCCTCGGCAAACGCGGTGAGTGAGTCGCAGCCTCGCTCGCGCACCCGTTCGTACAGGCGTGCCTTGATGTTGCCCTTCCAGGCATCCCCGCCGCTCATCGCATTCTCCCGGGAGTGAAGTTGATCGGGATTCTGTAGTCCGTCATTCGCTCGGCAACGATGTCCAGGACCTCATTCCGCGTCAACATCCGGCCAGCCTTCGCCTCGGCTTCGCGTAAAGCCTTCATGATCATCCGGTTCCACTCATCGGGCCATGTGCGCCCCAGCTTCCAGTTTCCCCCTCCGTGAATGGCCTCGTGGTGGGCTTGCTCCAGCTTCACGCAGAACTGGTCGATGTTCATAAGGGCGTCAACCGCGCCGACATCCTCATGTTCCACATCCACTGCGGCCCGCCCGGAGTGCTGGGCCCGGTGGTGGTGGACTTCGGGGAGCTGGGCAACCTGTCGAAGACGCTCGCGGAGGGAAAGCTGTCGGTGGAGCTGACCCACGCGAATGTCGTCTTCATCAAGGACATGAAGGGTATGAAGCCAGGACTGCCGGAGAGCTGTCCCGCGGAGCTGGGCTTCCTGGCGCAGACGAAGACGCTGGCCAGCCTGGAGTCGCTCGCGCGCAAGGGCGTGCTCTACTTCAACCTCCACACCAAGGCGCATACCTACTACGGCGAGATGCGCGGGCAGCTCTACGCCGCCCAGCCCTGAGGCCCCGTGTCGCGGCTCGGGTAGGCTGGGGCGCGTGACGTCCACTCCGCGCTCCTCCCCTGGTTCCTCCTCCGTACCTCGCACCCGTCTGCTCTCGCTGGGGCTGGCGGTGTTGGTGATACCGCTGGGGCTCGCGTCGCGCCGGAGGTCGCTGCCGTGGCCCGCCTTCTTCGCCACGTATGCAGGGGACACGCTGTGGGCGCTGCTCGTGTTCCTGCTGCTGCGCTTCCTCGCCCCGCGCCGCTCCGCGCTCGTGGTGGCCGCCGTCGCGCTCGCGTTCTCCTTCGGCATCGAGTTCAGCCAGGACTTTCACGCGCCCTGGCTGGATGCCGCGCGCCGCACGCTGCCGGGCCGACTGGTGCTGGGCGCGGGGTTCCTCTGGAGTGACCTCGTCTGCTACTCCGTCGGCGTGCTCCTGGGCGTGGGGCTCGACGTGGCACTGCTGACGCGGCGATGTCCGGAAATATCCGCACCCTCCAACGATATGGCCTGACTTCCACCACGTTGGTGGGGGGCCGGGGCCAACACCGTTGGATGGAGCATCATGACGAATGTCGTGAGAGGTGCGCTCGTTGCCTCGTTGTGCCTGGGTATCGGCAGTGGTTGTTCCCGAGAAGTCGCCGATGTGGTGGAAGTGCCCGTCAACCAGGGGCCCTCGCAGGTACTCGAGGACCATGGAGACTGGGCCCCGGAGCCCCTGGCCGCCTGTTCTCTACTGCCCCGTGACGGCGCCGCCGCCGAGTGCGGTACCCCGGAGTCCTTTGACGTGTCGGCGTGTGAGCTCGGCTCGCTGACGGGCCTGGATGCCAATGGCCACTTCACCGTGCATGTTCTTGAAAAGAACATCCGCGAGCTCCCCAACAGCCATCTCACCGGCGCGCTGAACTTCGTGTCGGGGGGGCAGGTGCTCTCCGGCGGCGTCCCCCTGAGCGAGGCCCGCGTGGAGGGGAGCACGTTCTTCATCACCAACTACGGCACGCTCCCGGATGGACGCACGTTCCGCTCATCCTTCATGGGGTGCAAGGCCCCGAGCCCCAGCCGGGTGACGGGGTGCTACGTGACGTGTCTGGCGGGGAAGCCCTTCTACGAGGCCACCTTCGAGGCGGAGAAGGTCCAGCGGCGCGCGGGAGAGGAGGAGGCCTCGGGGCTCACCCTCGTGGGAGAGGGCGTGGTGCCCCAGGGCATCGTCGCGGATGTCTTCGTCGCCAAGGAGCATGCGTATGTCGTCTCGTTGGAGCATGCGCTCGCGGGGCCCGGCGGCCTGTACGTCTTCGACTTGAGTGACCGCACCGCGCCCCGGCTCGTGAGCACCATCACCTATCCGGGCGACAGCTATTGGAATGGCGTGTGGGCCAAGGGCGATGCGCTCTATGTCGCGAGCGCGGCCCGGGGACTGCTCGTCTTCGACATCTCCGAGCCGGCCAACCCGAAGCTCTTGCGCTCGCTGCCCGATGGCCGCGCCATCAACGCGCACACCATCCACGGCGACAACAACCGGCTCTATGTCATGTCCGCCTCGCCCACGCCGGAGACGCTCATCTTCGACGTGAAGAACGAGCGGGAGCCGGTGCTGCTCGGCCGCTACGCGGACCCGAGCGTGAATCCGCTGGTCGCCTCCTTCCCGCATGACGCCACGTCGTGGGGGCCGCGCCTCTTCGTCAATCACTGGGCCGCGGGGCTGCTGGTGCTCGACGTGAGCGACCCGACGAACGTGGTGAAGAAGGGCGAGTATGTCTATCCGCGCGCCACCAGCCACACCAACCGCTGGCACTACGTGAACAACCGCCTCATCGTCTTCGAGGGCGGCGAGGACTGGGGGGCGCATGTCCGCGCGCTCGACATGACGGACCTGGAGAACCCCGTGCTCATCGGCGAGTACCGCCTGTCCCCGGGCGTCTCCATCCACAACATGGAGCTGAAGGGAAACCTGCTCTACCTCGCCCACTATCAGCACGGAGTGCGCGTGCTGGACGTGTCCCGTCCCTCACGGATGCGCGAGGTCGCCCACTTCAACACCTGGCGAGGCACGGACCGGGCTCGCGGCACCTTGTTCCATGACGGCGCCATCGGCATGCGTGTCCCGGACGATGGCCATGTCTATGTCATCGACACCTCGCGCGGCCTGCTCATCTTCGAGGAGCTGTAGCCGGTAGGCGGAAGTCCTTCACCGGAGGCGGGTGAGCGCCCTGCCTCCGGTGTTGAACGAATGGGCCGGGCGCGGGTACGAGGCGCGTCCGGACGCGTAGCCCTTTCCAGGCCATCTGCCATACGCTGCGAAGCAGGGTGCCGGTGGTCGAACATGGATTCCTCGGGGGGATTGCCGCGGGCCGAGGTCCCGGACGCCATCCTTTCGCAGGAAACGGAAAGATGGCCTCGATGCTTCGCAATGGGTGTTTGTCGTTGGTGTTGTTCGTGCTCGTCGGCTGCGGCTCGCGACACCACGGTCCGAAGGTGCATGAGCGCCGGGCCGCCATCCGCGCCGTGCATGCGGAGAAGTACGGCTCGGGTGACGGCTTCCAGTCCACGTCCTGGGGCATGACGCGCGACCAGGTCCGGGCGATGTATCCGGGGACGGAGGAGACCTCTCACGGGGACCTGGTCCTCACCACGAAGCTCGCGGAGCACCCGGCCCGGGTGTTCTTCCTCTTCGCGGACGGGCGCCTGGGCTCCGTCTTCGTGCGCTTCGCGACGCCCACCAACGTCCGCGTCGACCATCAGGAGGTGGTGGAACTGCTGACCGCCAAGTACGGCCGCGCTTCGAAGCGGGGCTCGTCACGGCGCGTGCACAAGTACCGCGAGTCGCTCGACCTCGCCTGGCTGCTCACCCAGAGCGCTCCGCTCGCATCCACGAACTTCCCCGCCGCTTCGGAGTCTCGGGACGAGGAGTCCATGAGTGCTCCCGCGCCGACGGAGTCGGGAGCCCAGGTCGCCGAGGGCGCTCCGCGCGACGATGTGCCCAATGACTTCCCCGCGCCGTCTGGTGCCCAGGTCGCGGGGACTCCACCCGATGGTGCGCCCAACGACTTCCCCGCGCCGACCGGTGCCCAGGTCGCGGGGACTCCGCCTGATGGTGCGCCCAATGACTTCCCCGCGCCCGCGCGGTCCGGTTCCCAGGTGGCCGAAGGTCAGCCTCCGTTGGTCGAGGCGCGCCCGGATGGGACCTCGCTGGACGAGGACGCCTTGCGGGACACGGCGGTGGCCTCGGCGCCCGACGCGAGCGCCGCTGAGTCGGAGGAGGAAGCCCCGCTGTTTGGCCCCATCTCCGAGCCCGAGGTGAACATCTCCCGTCGCGGCCTCGTGGTCGTCGCCAACTGGAAGGCGCCGGGGACGACCGTCCGCCTCGTGGGCTACCAGTTCCCCCGGGAGCGGCTGCTCACGCTCCACTACGAGAGCCCCGAGTACGCGTGGGAGATTCGCAACGGGCTGACGCGCCTCATGAGGCTGCAGCGCCGCGCCCAGGCCCGGGACTTCTAGCCGTCCCCCTCGTGCCCCTCGCTTGGACGGGAGGGGCACCCCCTGGAGGGCCGCTGTCTGGCTTGATTGTTCGAAGTACTGGAACAGTGATGCCCATCCCCGGGGCATTATTTCGGCCCTGCGAAAGCACATTGTTCCCCCATGCCGGTGACGAAACGCCGGCCAGGAGGAACGACATGAACGCGAAGACCCAGAAAGTGGCGCTCGTCACCGGCGCTGCTCGCGGTATCGGCGCCGCCATCGCGGAGCGACTCGCCCAGGACGGCTTCACCGTCATCGTGAACTACGCGGAGTCGGCCGGGCCCGCGGAGGCGCTCGTCCGGAAGATTGAGCAGGCGGGCGGCAAGGCGCTGGCCGCCAAGGCCGATGTCAGCAAGAGCGCGGAGGTGCGGCGCCTGTTCGACGCGGCCGAGACGGCCTTCGGCGGCGTGGATGTACTCGTCAACAACGCCGGCATCATGAGCCTCGCCACGCTGGCGGACACCGACGACGCCACGTTCGAGCGGCAAGTCGCCGTCAACCTCCAGGGTACCTTCAACACCCTGCGCGAGGCCTCGCGGCGACTGCGTGACGGCGGGCGCATCATCAACCTCTCCTCCAGCGTGGTGGGCCTGCTCCAGCCGACCTACGGCGTGTACGCGGGCACCAAGGCCGCGGTGGAGGCGATGACGAGCGTGCTGGCCAAGGAGCTGCGCGGCCGGAACATCACCGTCAACGCCGTCGCCCCCGGCCCCACCGCCACGGACCTGTTCCTCAAGGGCAAGCCGCAGGAAGTCGTCGACCGCATGGCGAAGCTCTCGCCACTGGAGCGGCTGGGCCAGCCCGTCGATATCGCCGCTACCGTCGCCTTCCTCGCCAGTCCTGACGCGGGCTGGGTCAACGGTCAGGTGCTGCGCGCCAACGGCGGAATCATCTGAGCAAGCGATTGCGCGTCACCTGAGCGCGTCACGGGCTCACGGCGACGCATTCACATCCACGTACGCACGGCGGGCCGGCACGGAGACGAGGCGGCCCTCCGGCATCACATAGGCCGTGAGTCTCCCGCCGTACACGCAGCCCGAGTCCAGGCCCACCGCATGCGGATGTCGCTGCACGCCGCGCATGGCGTCGTGGCCGAAGATGACCAGCTCCGGGCCCTTCCAGCAGCTCGCCCAGGGCACGCCGCCATCCACGCGCTTCGACGGCGTCCCATCCGGGGCGATGCTGCGCAGGTTGAGCAGCTCGTCCGTGCGCTGCGCCTCCAGCGGGACACCGGGCACCAGTCCGCCATGCACCGCGAGGGCATTCAGGTCCGGGAAGCGGCGGTACAGCGGCTGCGCCTCCAGGTACGCCCAGTCCTCGGGCGCCAGCGTCTCCAGCACCTGGCGGTGCTCCTTGCCCAGCTTCTTGCCCTCGGGCGCCCGGCCCGCATGCCAGCGCAGCACGTGCGCGTCGTGGTTGCCCCTCACCGCGAGCAGCCCCTTCTCGCGAGCGCACCGCACCACGCCCGCCGAGTCCGGCCCCTTCGCCACCAGGTCGCCCACCAGCACCACGCGGTCGTCCGGCCGCCAGCCACACTCGGCCAGCAGCGCGTGCAGCTCCTCCGCGCAGCCATGGACGTCTCCGATGAAGAGCGTTCGCATCCCGCCTCTCCTTTAATTCGCTTCGACGCTCCGGGGAATCCTCCCGAAAGGGGCTCCCCTCCGCCTGCCTCCACCTCCAGGGAGGTGCGGGGCCCGCGCGTCAGTCCGCCTTCGAGCGCAACAGGCGACTGAGGTTCACGTCGAGCTGGCTGGAGATGAGGCGCAGCACGCTGTCGAGCTGGGAGCCGGTGAGGCGCAGTCGCTCGGTGAGCAGCCGTCGCGTCTCCTGGAGGAGCGCGTCCTGCGCGGCCACCACCCAGCGCGCCGCGGTGGAGCGGTGCACGCCGTAGAGCGCGCCGAGCTGGTCGATGCTCAGCCCGTCCAGGTACTTCAGGCGCAGGAAGTTGCGCTGACGCGGCTCCAGGATGCCGAGCGCCGCGGAGAACGAGGTGCTGAACTCCGCGCGGTACGTGTTCTTGAGGTACAGCAGCTCCGGGTCGTCCCCCGGCGCCACGAGCATCGACAAGTCCCCGTCATCCGCCTGGGGATGTCCGCTGCGCTGGCGCTGCCAGTCCAGCGCGAGCCACAGCGCCGCGGCCCGCACCCACCCGCTGAGCGGACCCGTGCCGGGGTAGGCGGCCAGCCGGGCGGGTGCGTCCTGGCTGCCCACGAGCATGCGCTGGCGCAGCAGCTGACGGACCTCGTCGAGCCCCGTGGGTGGCAGCTTCAGCCGCGCGACGGCCGCGTTCACCTCGGGGAGGAAGCTCGACTCGAAGGCGTTCAGCGCGGAGGGCAGTTGGTCCGCGGCGGCGCGCGCCAGGTACACGTCCGGGAGGTGGAACTTCTCCACGTCCTCGGAGGGCGCCTGGGTGGGCAGCAGCCTCGCGAGGTGGCTGACGAAGCGCGTTCCTTCCAACTCCACTCCGGGCCAGGCCGAGCGCCCGGTGGACAGCGCGCGCGCCAGCCGCTCCTGAAGCAGGGGCAGCGACGGCTCCGGCGCGGAGGAGACGCCACGCGCCGCGATGAAGGCCTGGGCCAGGGAAACGTCCGGGGGGGACACGCCGTGGGACGATAGCACCCCCCTCGCGTAATCCGGATTCAACCATTTCCGAAGCGAACTCTTGTCTCCCTCGGTTCGCTGGTGGAGGAGGCACCCGGGACGACAGGTATGACAAGGGGCGGGCCCGGGCGCCTGGTGCGCCTGCTCCTCACGCGGGCGCCTGTGTCCCGGGGGCCGCGAAATCCATGGCCCGGCCATTGCTGGTATGGGGCGGGAGTCGACGTGTTGTCGGAGGTGAACGTGGAGTCCATTGGCGGCGGGCCCGGGGATGCGGCCCATACCTCGTGGTTGGAGCTGAGCGCGGGTGCGCTGCGGCACAACGTGGAGGTGTTCCGGGTGCTGGAGGGGCGGGACGGGACGCGGCCTCCGCTGGGCGTGGTGCTCAAGGGCAACGCCTACGGGCACGGGCTGGCGCAGGTGCTGCCGCTGGTGCACGGGCTGGTGGACATCCTCTATTTCATCGCGCCGCAGGACGCGCTGAAGGTGCGCGAGCACGAGCGGGCCCAGGGCCTGTCACCCCGGCAGGTGGTGGTGCTGGGCGCGGTGGCGCCGCACGAGGCGGTGGTGCTGGCGCGCGAGGGCGTGGAGGTGGTGGTGGCGGACCGTGGCTGGGAGGACGCGGTGCCGGTGCTGCGCGCGGCGAAGCTGGAGCGGCCCCTGCGGGTGCACGTCCACATCGACACGGGCCTGGGGCGCGAGGGCTTCACGCTGGAGCAGATTCCGCGCGAGACGAGCTTCCTCGTCGACGCGCGGGACGTGCTGGAGGTGGTGGGCGGGCTGAGCCACTTCGCGAACACGGAGGACGTGACGGAGCAGGGCTACGCGCTCGCGCAGGTGGACGCGTTCGAGACGGGGCTGCGCCTCCTGGAGGGACAGCTGGGGAAGGGGGGGCCGTTGCAGCGGCACATCGCCGCGAGCGCCGCGACGCTGGTGCTGCCCCGGGCGCGCTACGAGGCGCAGCGGGTGGGGATTTCGCTGTATGGGCTGTGGCCGTCGGCGGAGACGCGGCTGTCGGCGCGGCTGGTGCTGGGCGAGGTGCCGGTGCTCAAGCCCGTGCTGTCCTGGCGGTGCCGCAGCCAGGTGGTGAAGTGGCTGCCCGCGGACAGCTACGTGGGCTACGGCTGTACGTACCGGACGTCGGAGCCCACGCGCATCGCCGTGCTGCCGGTGGGCTACTACGACGGTTATCCGAGGCTGGCGTCGGGCAAGGCGCACGTGCTGGTGAACGGGCGGCGGTGCGCGGTGCTGGGGCGGGTGATGATGAACCACCTCATCGTCGACGTGACGCGCGCCACGCATGACGAGCGCCCGGTGACGGCCACGCTGATGGGGCGCGACGGAGACGAGTCCGTCAGCGCCGAGTCGCTCGCCAACTGGGCGCAGACGCTGCACTACGAGATTGTCGCGCGCCTGGGCACGCACCTGCGCCGCGTGGTGGTGGAGTAGGGCTTCTCAGCTCTTCGCGTCCGTCGCGCTGCTGGGGGGCTGCACCTTCCAGCGGCGGTGCAGCCACATCCACTGGTGCGGGTACTTGCGGATGCAGCGCTCCAGCGCCGCGGTGACGCGCGCGGTGTGCTCCGTAATCGGGTCCTCGCACTCGCCCGGCGCGGGCGGGAGGATGGGGCCCTCCACTTCCATCCGCAGGCGCGCGCCGGGCTTGCCGTTGCGCACGCCCATCACCACGAACACCGGTGCGCCCGTGCGCTGCGCGGTCACCGCCATGGCGGGCGTCGTGGACGCGAGCCTTCCGAAGAACGGCACGAACACCGCGGCCTTCGCCGGCAGCGCCTGGTCCAGCAGCATGAAGGGCGACTCGCCGCGCTCCACTGCGTCCTTGAGCTCCTGGATGGCGCCGCGCGGATAGATGAGCCCCGCGGGAATGCCCAACCGGTTCTCCGCGATGCGCGTGTTCAGCGCGCCCTTCAACGGACGCACCAGCGCATCAATCGGCACGCCCAAACGCACCACCATGTCTCCCAGCAACTCCCAGTTGCCGAAGTGCGCCGTCACCAGCAGCGCGCCCTTGCCCGTGGCCACGCGCGCCTTCAGCGCCTCCCAGGCCTCCGTGCCCTCGATGCCCTGCTCGGCCCAGTCGGACGGCAGCCGGTCTCCCGAGGGCAGCGACTCCAGCACCACGCGCGACATGTTGAGGTACGCGCCGCGCGCGATGTCCCGCCGCTCCGCTTCGGTCTTCTCCGGCAGCGCGTGCGCCAGGTTGTCCAGCACGACGCGGCGACGGATGCCCAGCGTGTACGCCAGATTGCCCACGAAGCGAGCGATGGCGTCACGCGACTCGGGCGACAGCCACGTGAGGAACGCGAAGACGAAGCGCGTCACGAACTTCACCACCGGACCCGGAGGCGTGCCGATGATGCGGCGCAGGTGCTCGGGGGGCAGCTTCACGGCGTTCGCTTGCGGGACGGCCTGGTCGGAAATGGGAGCGGGCGAGGACACGGCGGCACTCCACCCCGAAGTGAAGTTTACGGCAAGAACACACTCATGCTCGGCGCTACCCTGGCTGCCCGCCATGGGCCACTATGCGCGCCATGCCCAACCTGCTCCGACCGGTGGTGATTGCCACCGTAGCCCTGCTCTCCGCGTGCGGTGCCCGGCAGAACCCTCCGGCCCCCGAGCCCGCAGCGACTCCTCCTGCTGCTTCCGCCGCGGCCTCGGCCGCGCCCACGCCGCCCACGCTGCGTCTGCCCAAGGACGTCCGTCCCAATGGCTATGCGGTGGAGCTGACGCTGGACCCGAAGGCCTCCGCCTTCCAGGGCACGGCGGACATCGGCCTCGACGTGGCGAAGCCCACCTCCGTCGTGTGGCTGCACGGAAAGAACCTCACCGTGAAGCAGGCCTCGCTGATGCAAGCGGGCAGCGCCATCGACGTGACGCCGCTGAAGAGCGAGAAGGGTGACTTCCTCGGCTTCTCGCTCGCGAAGCCGCTGGCCGTCGGCACCGCGAAGCTGCGCGTGGTGTACGAGGCCACCGCCTCCGAGAAGGAGACGGACGGCGCCTTCCGCGTCAACGAGGGAGGCGACTGGTACATCTACACGCAGTTCGAGCCCATCGACGCGCGGCGCGTCTTCCCGTGCTTCGACGAGCCCGAGTTCAAGGTGCCCTGGCAGCTGACGTTCCACGTGCCCGCGGGCAACGTGGCCGTCACCAACACGCCGCAGCTCGCCGAGGAGGCCCGTCCGGACGGGGGCCACACCTACCGCTTCGCGCGCACCAAGCCGCTGCCCAGCTACCTCATCGCCTTCGGCGTGGGCCCGTTCGACTTCCTCGCCGCCGCCGACTCCGGTCAGAACAAGGTGAAGACGCGCATCATCACCCCGAAGGGCCGCGCCGTCGAAGGCACCTACGCCGCCAAGGTGACGCCTGAAATCCTCGCCGCGCTGGAGGGCTACTTCGGCATCCCCTACGCGTACGAGAAGCTGGACGTCATCGCGGTGCCGCTGCTCGGCGGCGCCATGGAGCACCCGGGCCTGGTGACGTTCAACTCGCGGATGATGCTGGCCAAGCCCGAGGAGGACTCGCTCGGCCGCCAGCGCGGTTTCGCGGACACGCAGGTGCACGAGCTGGGGCACCAGTGGTTCGGCAACCTCGTCACCCTGGCGTGGTGGGATGACCTGTGGCTCAACGAGTCCTTCGCGACCTGGGTGACCCCGCGCATCATCGAGACGTGGCAGCCGTCGTGGGACGCGCCGGTGGAGCGCGTGCAGGACCGCAGCCGCTCGCTGGACGCCGACAGCCTCCTGTCCGCGCGCCGCATCCGCCAGCCCATCGACACGGCCAACGACATCCACAACGCCTTCGACGGCATCACCTACGGCAAGGGCTCCGCGGTCCTCTCCATGACGGAGGAGTGGCTGGGACGAGAGGTGTTCCGCAAGGGCATCCAGCGCTACCTGCGCAAGCACGCGCACGGCAACGCCACGGCGAAGGACTTCCTGGACGCGCTGTCCGCCGAGGCGGGCCAGGACGTGACGGGCGTGCTGGGCACGTTCCTGGACCAGGGCGGCGCGCCGCTCGTCACCGCGACGCTGGAGTGTGGCGCGGGGCAGCCCAAGGTGGTCCTCACCCAGCAGCGCTACCTGCGGCTGGGCTCGCAGGCGCCGGGGCCGCAGACGTGGAAGGTGCCCGTGTGCGTGGAGTACGCGGCGGGCAACAAGGACGCACGCGCCTGCACGGTGCTGGAGGGCGAGCGCGCCGAAGTCGCCCTGACGGAGGCGAAGACGTGCCCGGCCTGGGTGTTCCCCAACGCGGAGGGCGCGGGCTTCTTCCGCATGCAGCTTTCGGGGGACGCGGCGACGAAGCTGCTGAAGACGGGCGTGACGAAGCTGTCGCGCACGGAGCGCGTGGCGCTGCTGGGCGACGTGAAGGCGCTGGCCCTGGCCGGAGCGCTGCCGGCCTCCGAGGCGCTGACGCTTTCGGCCCGCATGGCGCAGGACCCGGACCGGGCCATCGTCGAGACCTCGATGGAGATGCTGGAGCTGTCGAGCGCGCGGCTGTTGCCGGAGGCCCGGCTGCCGGACAGGGCGCGCTTCCTGCGTGAGACGTACGGGCCTCGCGCCCGGGAGCTGGGCTTCACCTCGCGCAAGGGCGAGAGCGAGGACACGCGCCTGCTGCGTCCGCGCGTGGTGCGGGTGTCGGGCCGCGACGGCGCGGACCCGAAGATTGTCGCGGAGGCCCGGGCGCTCGCGGACAAGTGGCTCACGAACAAGCAGGCCATTGAGCCGGAGATGGTGGAGACGGTGCTCTCCGTCGCCGCGGCCCATGGCGACGCGGCCTTCCACCAGAAGCTCGTCGCGGCGGTGCGCACGGAGAAGGACCGGGCCATCCGTCAGCGCCTGCTGGGAGCGCTGAGCAGCTTCACGGACCCGGAGCTGGTGAAGCAGGGCCTGCCGCTGGTGTTCGACAAGGCGTTGGACCCGCGCGAGTCGATGTGGATGGTGTTCGGCGCCACGCAGCACGTGCGCACGCAGGGCGTGGCGTTCGACTTCGTGAAGGAGAACTACGACCGGCTGGTGGGTGACTCGCCCGACGCGCTCCTGCCGAAGGACGCGGCGGGCCGGCTGGCCTTCGTGGGCGGCGGCTTCTGCAGCCCGGAGCGGCGCAAGGAGGTGGAGGAGTTCTTCACGCCTCGCAACGCGAACGCGCCGGGCGGGCCTCGCATGCTGACGCAGCTCCTGGAGTCGATGGACCAGTGCGTCGCGCTGAAGACGGCGCAGGCGGCCAGCATCGAGTCGTTCCTCACCGGCCGCGCCGCGCCGCGTCCGCCGCAGGCCCCGACGACGCGCTGACCGGGCCCTGAAGCTCGGACGTCCGGAAGTGGGAGCCCGGGGCCGTGCTGGCTCCGGGCTCACCTACGTGACTCGGGGTGGCTACTTCTTGCTGCCGCGCGACATGAAGGCCATGAAGGCCTCCTGCGCTTCCTGGGAGCCCAGGCGCTCGATGAACTGGGCGCCCTCGCGCGCCAGGGTGGCGTGCGTCTCCTCGCGGCGCGGTCCGCGAATCAGCTCCTTCGTCACGCGCACGGCCTCGGCGGGACGGGAGGCCAGGGTGCGGGCGCGCTCGGCGGCCACCTCCTGGAGGCTCTCCGCGGGCACCACCTTGTTGATGATGCCGGCGCGCAGCGCGGTCGCCGCGTCGAACGGCTCTCCGAAGAGCAGCAGCTCGCTGGCCAGCGCGTAGCCGGCCATGCGCGGAATCAGCAGGCTGCTGGCGCCTTCCGCGCACAGGCCCAGCTGGACGAAGGGCATGTGGAAGCGCACGCGCTCGCTGGCCACGACGTAGTCACAGTGCAGCAGCATCGTCGTGCCGATGCCCACCGCGGGGCCGTCCACGGCCGCCAGCACCGGCTTGGGCGCGTCCACCAGCGCCTTGAGGAAGAGGAACACGGCGCTGTCCTCGCCCGCGGGCGGGTGCTCCATGAAGTCGCCGATGTCATTGCCCGCGGTGAAGACGTTGCCCGCGCCGGTGAGCAGCACCACGCGGACCTCGGCGTCCGTCGCCGCCTGCTTGAGCGCGGCGGTGGCCGCCTCGTACATCGCATGCGTGAAGGCGTTCTTCTTCTCGGGTCGGTTGAAGGTGAGGGTGAGGACCCCCGCTTCCCGCTTCGTCAGCAACGTGTCGGACATGGGCCAAGCCTAGACCGACTCCACCCTGGACGCGGGCTCAACTTGCATCCCCCCAGGCCCGCGCCGCGCCCCCCACCCGGAGGCGCCGGGCCCTCGTATGCCCACCCTCCCTCACCTCACGGCCGCAGCGCGCGGGCCACCAGCGGCGCCAGCGTCACCACCCGGTGCTCGAACGGCAGCCCCGAGGGAGGCTCCACGCTGTCGGTGCCGACGAGCAGCCGCACCGGCAGCGCCCCCAGCCGCTCCACCGCGGGCCCCACCAGCAGCGCGTGCGTCGTCACCACCGTCAGGTCCTCCGCGCAGCCCGCCGCGAGCAGCGTGCCGGCCGCCGCGACGAGGGTGCCCCCCGTGGACACCATGTCGTCCACCAGGATGGGCCGCTTGCCGCGCACCTCGCCCATGAGGCCGCTGGCGTGCACCTCGTCGCCGCTCAGCCGCACCTTGTGAATCACCGCCCACGGACGGCCCAACAGCCGCGCCAGCGCCTCCGCGCGCTTGACCGCGCCCAGGTCCGGCGCCACCACCACCGACGTGTCAGTCACCTCCGGCCGCAGCGCCTCCGCCAGCACCGGCAGCGCGGTGAGGTGCTCCAGCGGCGCGCCGAAGCACCCCTCCAGCGCGGGGCTGTGCAGGTCCACCACCATCACCCGTGCGAAGCGGCCCTGGGACAGCATGTCCGCCACCAGCCGGCCACCCAGGGGCTCGCCCGGCCGCGCGCGCCGGTCCTGTCGTGCGTAGCCCAGGTACGGCACCACCGCCTCCAGCCGCGCGGCGCCCGCCCGCCAGCACGCATCCGCCATCAGCAGCAGCTCCAGCAGGTGCTCTCCGGCGGGAGGCGTCAGGGACTGCACCAGCACCACGGTGCGCCCGCGCACGGAGGTGGGGACCTCCAGGTGCATCTCTCCGTCGGGGAACCGCTCGAAGTGGCAGTCGGTGGGCGCCACGCCCAGGGCCAGGGCGAGCTCCCGTCCCAGGCGGGGACTGGCGGTGCCGATGAGGAGGATGGGGTCCATTTCCCAACCCTAGCGCGCCCGGTGGCCTGAGGGCGCGGCGCTCGCTGTCTCCCCTGGTGACATGCCTTCGGGAGAGCCTTTGCCCGCCTCTTCGCCGCCAGCGAGCCCGGCCGTGCTTTCCCTTGGGACAAGGAGAGTGACGATGCGCTTTCGCGACAGAGCAGACGCCGGGCGCCGGCTGGCGGCGGTGCTCCTCCCCTACCGGGGCTCGGAGGTCCGCGTGCTGGGGCTGGCCCGGGGAGGGCTGAGGGTGGCGTACGAGGTGGCCCGCGCGCTGGAAGTCCCGCTGGACGTCTGGGTGTCCAGGCGCCTGAGCATCCCCGGGCGGGTGCTGACGATGGGCGCGGTGTCCGAGGGCGGAGGCCAGTACCTGCTCTCGGATGCGCTGCGCCTGGCGCCCCTGCCCCGAAGCGAGGTGGACTCGCTCATCCGCGAGGAGGCCAGCGTGGTGGAGGAGCAGGCGCGACGGCTGCGCGGGCATCCCCTGTCGGGGCTGGGTGGCCGCACCGTGGTGCTGGTGGATGACGGCGTGCTGACGGGCGCCACCGCCGCCGCCGCGCTGAGGGCCCTGCGGCGGTTTCACCCGGCCCGACTGGTGATGGGTACCCCGGTGGCCTCGCCCCAGGGGCTGGCGGTGCTGCGGGCCGAGGCGGACACGGTGGCCTGCGTGCAGACCGAGCCCGGGCTGCGCACGGTGGCCGAGGTGTATGACGACTTCCGCGCGTTCCCCGACGTGGAGCTGCGAAGCCTGGTCGAGCGCTCCCGTGAGCCGCCCTGGCGCTCGCAGGAGGTGGTGGAGGCCGCGGACTCGGGTGGGACCTGGATGTGACGACGTGAAGCCGTGAGGCCGTGTGAGGCCGTGAAGCCGTGTCGTTGTGACGACGTGCACCCGTGACGCGAGGAGAGCGGCCCCATGAGGCAGGATGACGCGAAGGACCTGGAGGTCCACGAGGTGAGGGTGCGCTCCGGACGCGCGGAGCTGGGCGGCAGCCTGGGCCTTCCTCCAGGCGCGCGCGGGCTGGTCATCTTCGCGCACGGCAGCGGCAGCAGCCGCTTCAGTCCGCGCAACCGCGCCGTCGCGCGCCGCCTGCGTGAAGCCGGCCTGGGCACGCTGCTGTTCGATTTGCTCGCCGCGGACGAGGAGGCGATGGACGTGGGCACCGGCGAGCTGCGCTTCGACATCCCGTTCCTCGCGCGGCGGCTCATCGCCGTGACGCAGTGGGCGCAGGCCCAGCCGGAGCTGTCCGGGCTGGGGCTGGGCTACTTCGGCTCCAGCACGGGCGCGGCGGCGGCGCTGCTGGCGGCGGCGCTGCATCCGGAGTGGGTGCAGTCGGTGGTGTCTCGCGGCGGCAGGCCGGACCTGGCCGGGCCCGCGCTGGCCCGGGTGCGCGCGCCCACGCTGCTGTTGGTAGGCAGCCTGGACGTGGACGTGCTGGAGCTGAACCAGGACGCGTTCGACGAGCTGTCCTCGGCCAAGTCCCTCATCGTCATCCCCGGGGCCACCCACCTGTTCGAGGAGCCTGGCACGCTGGAGGAGGTGGCGCGCCGCGCGGCGGACTGGTTCACGCGCCACCTGGAGGCGCCTCAGCTGGAGGCTCGCGAATGAGCACGGCGCCCGGGGCGACCGGACCGACGGTGCGCCGGAGCGCGGACGGACGGTGGACCGCCGAATGCGAAGTGGAGGTCTGAAGCGGAGTATTGAGGCCCCGCATGGGCGCGCGGGCTGGTATAGGCATCGGCATGCGCTCGCGTGAACCCCGCTTTGTCTGGCTGGACCTGGAGATGACCGGGTTGGACCCCGAGTCCTGCGCCATCATCGAGATTGGCGTCATCATCACCGGGCCGGATTTGCGCCCGATTGCCGAGATTGAGCGCGTCATCTGGCAGCCGGAAGAGGTGCTCCTGCGCATGGAGCCCGTGGTGCGGGAGATGCACACGCGCAACGGCCTGCTCGAGAAGGTGCGCGCCTCCAGCACGTCGCTGCGGGTGGCGGAGCGGGAGGTGACGGCGCTGGTGGCCGACCACTGTCCGATGGGCGAGGGCGTGCTGGCGGGCAACTCCATCCACACCGACCGCCGCTTCCTGTTCCAGTACATGCCGCTCCTGGAGCGCTACCTGCACTACCGCATGGTGGACGTGACGAGCCTCAAGGTCCTCACGCGCGCCTGGTACCCGAACCTGGTGGAGCCGCGGAAGCCGCCCAGCGGGCACACCGCGCTCGCGGACCTGCGCTCCAGCATCAACGAGCTGCAGTACTACCGCGACACCCTGTTCCGCGCGACGCCGGGCTGAGCTTCAAGCCCGGCGGCGTGGCTTCAGCCCGTCGTCCCGGTGCTGCCCGGCGTGGGCCCGTTGGGGCCGCCGAGCAGCTCGGAGATGGTCTCCAGCAGCAGGTCGAGCTCGAAGGGCTTGGCCAGGAAGCGCGCGCTGGAGCGGCGCTCCTCCTCGGAGATGCGGCCCGCGCTCATCACGACGACGGGGATGGTGCGCAGCGCCGGGTCATCGCGCATGCGGCGCAGCATCTCCCGGCCGTCCATCACCGGCATCATCAAGTCCAGCAGCACCAGGTCCGGACGCACCTCCGCCATCCGTTGCAGGCCCTCCGAGCCGTTGAAGGCCGTGAGGATGCCGTAGCCCTCCACGGAGAGGATGTCCTGGAGTGCCTCGACGATGGCCAGCTCGTCATCGACGATGAGCAGCCGCTTCATCGACTCACGCCCTCTCTTCGTCCACGGTCACCACCCGGGGTCTCGCTCGGCCGGGCCATCCCAGCCGCCGCCATCCCAGGGCGGGACGGTAGGACACAAGCCGGCGCAAGCCACGGAATTGAGCGCGGTGTGTTCGGAATGTTGCGGACCAGGAGTCTCACCGCAGTCGGGCTCTCAGCAGGTGTTTCTGGACCTTGCCCAGCGCGTTGCGAGGCAGCGAGTCCATGAAGACGACGCGACGGGGTTTCTTGAAGCTGGCGAGCCTGTCCTTACACCAATCCACCAGCTCCTGCGCGTCCGGTGCGTGCATGCCGGGCGGATGCACCACGACGGCCACCACCTGCTCGCCGTAGTCCGCGTCCGGCAGGCCCAGCACGGCGACCTCGGCCACGCCCGGGTGGGAGGCGAGCACCTCCTCCACCTCGCGCGGGTACACGTTGAAGCCGCCGCTGATGATGAGCTCGCGCGCCCGCCCGGTGATGCGCAGGTAGCCGTCCGCGTCCAGCTCGCCCAAGTCGCCCGTGCGGAACCAACCCTCCGAGTCGAAGGACTCCGACGTGGCATCCGGCCGTCGCCAGTAGCCCGCGAAGACGTGGGGGCCGCGGACCTCGATTTCCCCCGTCTCGCCCTGGGGCAGGTGGCGGCGCGTGCGCACGTCGACGACGCGCGCCTCCTGGCCCGGGAAGGGAAAGCCCACCGTGCCCGGACGGCGCTCGCCGTCGAACGGGTTGGTGGTGTTCATGATGGTCTCCGTCATCCCGTAGCGCTCGAGGATGCGCGTGCCGAAGTCCTTCTCGATGTCGTGGAAGAGCTGGGGGCTCAAGGGCGCGGAGCCGGAGACCCACAGGCGCAGCTCGCGGGGCTTCACCCCCGTGCGCCGCGACTCCTCCAGCAGCCTTCCGTACATGGTGGGCACACCGAAGAACATCGTCAGCGACGCGTCATCGCGCAACGTCGCCAGCGCGTCCGTGGCCACGAAGCGCCGGTGCAGCTCCAGGCTCGAGCCGGTGTACAGCGTGCCGTGCAGGCCCACCATGAGGCCGTGCGTGTGGAACAACGGCAGGGCGAGCAGCAGCCGGTCCGCCGCCGTCCAGCGCCACGCCTCGGTGACGGCCTTCACGTTGGCCAGCAGGTTGCGGTGCAGCAGCATGGCGCCCTTGGACCGCCCCGTCGTCCCGGAGGTGTAGCCCAGCACCGCCAGGTCCTCCGGACGCGGCACCGCGAGCCCCACAGGTGACGTCGCGCCCTCCTCCAGCAGCACGTCGAAGTCGATGACCGCGAGCGAGGCCGGCGGCGCGAGGGTGGACGGCTCCACGGTGACGAGCCATTGCAGCGACGGGAGCTGGTCCTTGAGCGGAATCAGCTCCGCCACCCCCGACGCGCCGGTGACGCAGGTGTGCACCTCCGCGTCCGCGAGGATGTGGGCCAGCTCCACCTGGCGGTACGCCGTGTTGACGAGCACCACGACGCAGCCCGCGTGCTGCACACCCAGGTAGGCGACGATGAACTGGGGGCTGTTCTCCAGGAAGAGCGCCACGCGCTCGCCGGGCTGCAGGCCGCGCTGACGCAGGCCCTTCGCGAAGGCCGCGATGTGCGTGGCCAGCTCGCCGTAGGAAGTCGACTCACGCTCGAACGTGAGCAGCGGCCGCTCCGGCGCGCCGTGGGCGTGGTCCAGGAAGGCTTCGAGGAGGGACGAAGACATATGAGCCGCACAGACTACTTCCCTCACTTCCAAACAGGACAAGCTGTGAGTCAATTTTGACGGCAAAGAGTGGCTTTAACTGCATAGTCTGACTAACTCGTTGAGTTGGCCCGAGGACGCGAGACAGGGAGTGGGTCTTCGGGGGGCTCGGCGCGCACGGGAGGTGTCACTTGCGTGAAGGACTGTGTGGTGGACGTTGGACCTTGGGGCCCGCGTTGGCCGTGGCGTTGCTGGTGGCGGGGCTGTTGTCGCCCGCGGTGGCGGAGGCGAACCTGCCGTATCCGACGCGCACCGCGTATCGCCTGAAGGGCGTGCAGCCGGACTTCTGGCCCAGCTACGACGAGCTCGCGGGCAACAACACCGGCGGCGTGGCGATGAACCTGGTGTGGGCCTCGTGGGAGCCGTCGGTGCAGGCGCCGCCGTGTACCGGAGGGCGCGTGGAGTACGCGGGGCACTGCTTCGCGGTGGAGGCGAGCGTGGACGCGGCCATCCGCGAGTGGACGGCGCGCGGCGTGGTGGTGACGGCGGTGGTGTACGGCGTGCCCGCGTGGGCGCGCGCGGGGCGCACGTGCACCCCCGCGGCGGCGGGCTTCGACATCTTCTGCGCGCCCAACAACGCGGCGGACTACGGCCGCTTCGTGGGCCTGCTCGCGCAGCGCTACAACGGGCTCAACGGCCATGGCCGCGTCGCCGACTTCGTCATCCACAACGAGGTCAACTCCAACGACTGGTTCGACATCGGCTGTGGCCAGGGCGCGGGCGCGTGCAACACGGCGGCGTGGCTGGACACGTACGCGGCCAGCTACAACGCGGCCTATGACCAGGTGATGGCGTGGCAGTCGGCGGCGAAAGTCCTCATCTCGCTGACGCACCACTTCGGCCCGGAGCTGGACGCGCCCGGCGCGAGCAGTCCGACCTTGTCCGCCACCACCTTCCTGACGGGCTTCGCGGCGCGCGTGGGCTCGCGGGCGTGGCGCGTGGCGTACCACCCCTACGCGCCCGACCTGTTCCGTCCCCAGTTCTCCGCGGATGACTACCCGCGCGTGACGTACGGCAACCTGGGCGTGCTGGCGGGCTGGCTGCGCAAGACGTTCCCCACCCGGCCGCACGCGTGGGAAATCCAGCTCACGGAGAGCGGCATCCACTCCGGCAGCCCGCAGTCGTCGGAGGCCGCGCAGCAGGCGGCCGTGTGCGACTCGTTCCGCAACGTGCTGGGGACGCCCGGCATCGAGAGCTACATCTACCACCGCATGCACGACAACGCGGCGGAGGGCGGACTGGCGCTCGGGCTGCGTCGCGTCGATGGAAGCGCGAAGCCGTCGTGGAGCACGTGGGCGCTGGCCAACCGCAATGACTTGAATCCGCCCCAGCTCTCCTGCGGCTTCGAGGAGCTGCCTTACACGCGGCTGCGCCGGGGCTACCACGCCACGCGAGGCCACTGGGCATCGTCGCGACTGTTGCCTCCGGGCTTCCGGCAGGAGTCCTCGTGGCGGCTGTGGCGAGAGCCCGTGGCGGGCACGCGGATGCTGTACGAGTGCCGCGTGGGCAACCACAACCTGCTCAGCCCGGACGTGGGCTGCGAGGGCCTCCTGCCCCTGGGGCCGGTGGGCTACATCCACACGACGCAGGTGGCGGGCACGGTGCCGCTCTACCGGTGCAACCTGGGCCAGGGGAAGGACCACTTCGTCTCCCCCGCGTCGAACTGCGAGGGCCAGGTGACGGAGCAGCTGTTGGGCTACGCCTTCCCCTGACGGTGAACCCGGCCTGGGTGCCTGGAGACCGGGCGGGTTGATCCACTCGGCCGGGGCGTTGTCCGCTTATGGGACAGCACTTCGCGGAACCGGGCACGCCCTGGGGAGGGGGCGGGGGTGTTCCGAGCAATTCCCTGGGGTTGGGCCGCGTGAGACGGTTGGCACGCGGCTCGCTCTAGGGGTGGCCCGTGGACATTCCCAAAGCCAAGAAGCCTCGCCGCAAGCCCTGGTTGCTCGCCATTGGTGGTGCGTTCGCGCTCATTCTCGTCACCGTGGGTCTGGGGCGGCTGCGGCCGGCGGCGCCGTCGGTGGACCGGGCCTCGGTGTGGCTGGACACGGTGAAGCGCGGCCCCATGGTGCGCCAGGTGAAGGGCGCGGGCACGCTGGTTCCCGAGTACATCCGCTGGCTGACGGCGGACACGGCGGGCCGGGTGGAGCGCATCCACGTGCGGCCGGGCGCGACGGTGAAGGCGGACACGCTGCTGATGGAGCTGTCCAACCCGGACGTGCAGCTGCAGATGCTGGAGGCGGAGCGACAGCTCGCGAGCGCCGAGGCCGAGTTCATCCAGATGCGCATGACGCTGGAGACGCAGCGGCTGGCGCAGGAGGCGTCGGTGGCCACCCTCACCGCGGAGTCCTCTGACGCGGAGCGCCGCGCCACCGCCAACACCGCCCTGGTGGAGAAGGACCTCATCCCCACGCTGGAGGCGCGGCAGGCGGGAGAGCGGGCGGGAGAGCTGACGCGCCGGCTGGAGCTGGAGCGCAAGAAGCTGTCCGTCGTCGCCTCCTCCATGCGGGACCAGCTGATAGCGCTGCAGGGACAGGTGGAACGATTGAAAGCGGTGGCCCGGTTCCGTCGTACCCAGGTGGAGTCCATGAAGGTGCTCGCCGGGGAGGACGGAGTGCTGCAGGAGCTTCCGCTGGAGCTGGGTCAGTGGGTGACGCCGGGGGTGCTGCTGGCGAAGGTGGTGAAGCCGGAGCGGCTCAAGGCGGAGCTGCGCATCGCCGAGACGCAGGCGCGCGACATCGTCCAGGGCCAGAAGGCGCTGATAGACACGCGCAACGGCGTGGTGGAGGGCACGGTGGCGCGAGTGGCGCCGGCGGCGAGCCAGGGCACGGTGCGGGTGGAGGTGTCGCTCCCCGACGAGCTGCCCAAGGGCGCGCGGCCCGACCTCACGGTGGAGGGCACCGTGGAGCTGGAGCGGCTGGGCAACGTGCTGTCGGTGGGGCGCCCGGCCGGTGCGCAGCCCAACGGGACGATGTCGCTCTTCCGGTTGATGCCGGGCAGTGACGAGGCGGTCCGGGTGCCGGTGCAGCTGGGCCGGGGCTCGGTGAATGCCGTGGAGGTGCTGCAGGGCCTCGCGGAAGGTGACCAGGTGGTGCTGTCGGACATGGCCGCGTGGGATGCGGTCGAGCGGGTGAGGCTGCGATGATGACGACGAACAACAATGCGGAGACGCCTGCTTCCGAGGACGCGGCGGTGCTGTCGGGTGCGGCCAAGGTGGAGACGGGCAAGTCCCTCATCACGCTGGAAGGACTGACGAAGGTCTTCGAGACGGAGGAGGTGGAGACGCACGCGCTCTCCAACATCCACCTCAACATCCGCCAAGGTGAGTGGGTGGCGATTGTCGGCCCCTCGGGCTCCGGCAAGTCCACGCTGCTCGCCGTGCTGGGGCTGCTCGACACGACGACGCGGGGCACGTACCTGCTCGACGGCAAGAGCGTGCTCGACTTGTCAGCGTCGGACCGCGCGCTGGTGCGCAACCGGCACATCGGCTTCATCTTCCAGAGCTTCAACCTCATCGGCGACCTGACGGTGTTCGAGAACGTGGAGCTGCCCCTGACGTACCGGGGCATGCCCGCCGCCGAGCGCAAGCAGCGGGTGGAGAAGGCGCTGGACAAGGTCGGCATGGCGCACCGTGCGCGGCACATGCCGGGGCAGCTCTCCGGCGGTCAGCAGCAGCGCGTCGCCGTGGCGCGCGCCGTGGCCGGAGACCCGCTCATCCTCCTGGCGGACGAGCCCACCGGTAACCTCGACTCCAAGAATGGCGAGGCGGTGATGCAGTTGCTGTCCGAGCTGCACAAGGCTGGCGCCACCATCTGCATGGTGACGCACGACCCGGCGCACGCGCGAGTCGCCACGCGCACGGTGAGCCTCTTCGACGGCCGCGTCGTCCAGGACGAGCAGCGCCGCTAACCCTTCTCCTCTCGCGGGCCTCGCCCGGGTCGCTCCTGGCGGGGCGGCCCTCGGGAGGCGTGCGTCCTGAATCACCGGGAGTCGTCGTGGAAACCTTCCTCCAGAATGTCCGTTACGCGCTGCGCTCCTTGCGCAAGAGCCCGGGCTTCACGTTGATGGCGGTGCTGGCGCTGGCGCTGGGCATCGGCGCGAACAGCGCGGTGTTCAGCGTGGTGAATGGCGTGCTGCTCAAGCCGCCGCCCTTCACCCAGCCGGAGCGACTGGTCCACCTCTGGGGCAACTACGCCAAGGCGAACATCCACGACATCGTCGTGTCGGTGCCCGAGTACCGGGACTACCTCACGATGCCCAGGGCCTTCAGCTCGCTGGCGGCCTTCGAGGCGAGCAACGTCACGCTCACCGGGGGCGACGCGCCGGAGCGGCTCCAGTTGACGCTCTCCACGGCCTCGCTGTTCCCCACGCTGGGCGTGGCTCCGGTGCTGGGCCGAGCCTTCTCCGAGGAGGAGGAGACGCTGGGGCGCGACAAGGTGCTCGTGTTGACGCACAAGACGTGGCGCACGCGCTTCGCGCAGGACCCGGGCGTGCTGGGCCGCGAGCTCCGGCTCGACGGCGACACGTACACGGTGGTGGGCGTGCTGCCGCCCGGCGTCGAGTACCCGGCGGACACGGACCTGTACGCGCCCTTCGCGCCCACGGCGGAGCGGGCGGCGGCCGTCTCCCGCGGCTACCGCTTCCTCAGCGTGGTGGGGCGGTTGAAGCCCGGCCTGACGCTGGAGGCGGCGAAGGCGGACATGGACCGGGTGGGGCGGGAGATGGAGACCCTGCACGAGGAGTATTACAAGGGCTACGGCTGGGCCATCAGCGTGAAGTCGCTGGAGGACGAGGTGGTGGGCCAGGTGCGAGGGACGCTGTGGCTCCTCCTGGGCGCGGTGGGCTTCGTGTTGCTGGTGGCGTGCAGCAGCGTGGCGAACCTGCTCCTGGCCCGGGCGACGGCGCGTCAGCGCGAGGTGTCCATCCGCGCGGCGCTGGGCGCGGGGCGGGCGCAGTTGGTGGGGCAGTTCCTCGCCGAGAGCCTGGTGCTGTCGGCGGCGGGCGGCGGACTGGGGCTGCTGCTGGCGAAATGGGGCACGGACGCGCTGGTGGCGATGGTGGGGGACGGGTTGCCTCGCGCGGCGGCGGTGGGGCTGGACGTCTCCTCGGTGCTCTTCACCGTGGGACTCTCCGTGCTCACGGGCGTCGGCTTCGGGCTGGTGCCGGCGCTCCAGGCGAGCCGCGTGGACCTGAGCTCGACGATGCGCGAGGGCTCGCGGGGGACGGAGGGTGGCAAGGCGGGCCGTCTGCGCTCGGGGCTGGTGGTGGGGCAGGTGGCCTTCGCGCTGGTGCTGCTGGTGGGCGCGGGCCTCTTCCTGCGCAGCTTCCAGGCGCTGACCCAGGTGGATGCGGGCTTCACGCCGGAGGGAGTGCTCACCGGTCAGCTCGCGTTGCCGGCCGTAGGCTACGCGAAGCCGGAGGACCAGCGGGCCTTCCAGCAGGAGCTGCTCCGCCGCGTCCAGGCGCTGCCCGGCGTGGAGTCCGCGGGGGTGACGAACATGTTGCCCCTGGGCGGCAAGACGAACATCAGCTTCGACGTGGAGGGGCGGACGCGAGCCGCGGGGGAGATGTGGCCGGCGGTGGAGTCGCGCTTCGCCAGCGCGGACTACCTGCGCACGCTCAAGGTGCGGCTGCGTGACGGGCGCATGCTCCAGGAGACGGACGGACCGGACGCGGCGTGGGCGGTGGTCATCAACCAGACCTTCGCGGACCTCTACTGGCCGAAGGGGGACGCGCTGGGCCAGCGAGTGAAGCTGCACCAGTCCGATGCTCAGTGGACCACGGTGGTGGGCATCGTCGACGACCTGCGCGAGTGGGGCCTGGACACGCCCGCGCGCCCGACGGCGTACTACTCGGCGCTGCAGGTGCCCCTCACCCACCTCTACCTGACGGTGCGCGTGAAGGCGGGTGAGCCGGAGTCCCTGCGCACGGCGATTGAATCCGAGGTGCGCGCGCTCGACGGCAACCTGCCCCTGTTCAAGGTGACGTCCATGGTGCGCCTGGTGGATGAGTCCATCGGCTCGCGCAGGCTGACGGCGCTGTTGATGGGGCTGTTCGCGGGTACGGCGCTGCTCTTGGCGGCGCTCGGAATCTCGGGCGTCATCGGCTACTCGGTGGCGCAGCGTACGCGGGAGATGGGCATCCGGATGGCGCTGGGCGCGGCGAAGTCGGACGTGCTGGTGCTGGTGCTGCGCCAGGGCGTGAAGCTGGCGGGGCTGGGCGTGGGGTTGGGGCTGGTGTTGTCGCTGGTGCTGGCGCGGCTCTTGAGCACGCTGCTGTACGGCGTGACGGCGTATGACCCGTGGACCTTCGTGGGAGTGGCGGCGCTCTTGAGCGGCGTGGCCCTGGGGGCGACGTGGCTGCCGGCGCACCGCGCGACGCGGGTGGACCCCATCATCGCCTTGAAGGCGGAGTAGGAGCGCGCGTCGATGGAGACCTTCCTTCAAGACCTGCGGTATGCGCTGCGCACGCTGGGCAAGAGCCCCGGCTTCACGCTGGTGGCGGTGCTGGCGCTGGCACTGGGCATCGGCGCGAACAGCGCGGTGTTCAGCGTGGTGAATGGCGTGCTCTTGAGACCGCCGCCCTTCGCCGAGCCGGACCGGCTGATGGACGTGTCGAACGACTTCGGTCGGGCGGGGCGCAAGGGCTTGTCGTCCTCGGTGGTGGAGTACCGGGAGTACGCGGAGCTGCCGAGCGTCTTCTCCTCGGTCGCCGCCTTCACCGATGACGACGTGACATTGACGGGCGTGGACACGCCGCAGCACCTGCGCGTGGTGGAGGCCACCGCGTCCTTCTTCCCGACGCTGGGCGTGCGGCCCGCGCTGGGACGCGACTTCACGCGGGACGAGGAGACGGCGGGCAACGACAGGGTGGTGATGCTCACGCACCAGACGTGGCGTACGCACTTCTCGCAAGACCCGGAGGTGCTGGGCCGCACGCTCCAGCTCGACGGCGAGCCGTACACGGTGGTGGGCGTGCTGCCGCGCGGCGTGACGTACCCGGCGGACGCGGACCTCTACAAGCCCTTCGCGCCCTCGGCGGAGCTGGCCTCCGAGGACCTGCGCGAGACGCGCTTCCTGGAGGTCATCGCGCGGCTGAAGCCCGGCGTGACGATGGAGGCCGCGGCGCGGGATTTGGCCCGCGTGTCCCAGGCGCTGGCGGAGGCGCATCCGAAGTACGCGCAGGGCAAGCGCACCATCGGCCTGAAGTCGCTGGAGGACGAGGTGGTGGGCGACGTGCGCGGCACGCTGTGGCTCCTGCTCGGCGCGGTGGGCTTCGTGCTGCTGGTGGCGTGCGGCAGCGTGGCGAATCTCCTGCTGGCGCGCGCGGCGGCCCGTGAGCGAGAGGTGTCCATCCGCGCGGCGCTGGGCGCGGGGCGCGGCAGGCTGTTGGCGCAGTTCCTCACGGAGAGCCTGTTGCTGTCGCTGATGGGCGGCGCGCTCGGGTTGCTGCTGGCGATGTGGGGAACGGACGTGTTGCTGGCGCTGGTGGGGGAGAGCCTGCCGCGCGCGGCGGACGTCCGCTTGGACACGCGCTCGCTGCTGTTCACCGGTGGGGTGAGCCTGCTGTCGGGACTGCTCTTCGGACTGGTGCCGGCGCTCCAGGCGAGCCGCGCGGACCTGAACGCGGCCATGCGCGGGACTTCGCGAGGCACGACGGGAGGGCGCTCGGGACGGCTTCGCTCGGGGCTGGTGGTGGGCCAGGTCGCCTTCGCGCTGGTGTTGCTGGTAGGCGCGGGGCTCTTCGGCAGGAGTCTGCTGGTGTTGCTGTCGGTGGACCCGGGCTTCAGGCCGGAGGGTGTGCTCACCGCGCAGCTCTCGCTGCCGGACACCCGCTACGACACGCCCGAGCGACAAGGCGCCTTCCAGCGCGAGCTGCTGGGGCGGCTCCAGGCGTTGCCCGGCGTGGAGTCCGTGGGCTTCACGAATCTCCTACCCCTGGGGCGCTCGATGACGTTCGGCTTCGCCATCGACGGGCGCACGAAGGGGCCCGACGAGGTGTGGCCCGCGGTGCAGTTTCGCACCGTCAGCCCCGACTACCCGCGCACGCTGGGCCTCAAGCTTCGCGAGGGCCGCCTGCTGGAGGAGACGGACGGCCCGGGCGCGGCGTGGGCGGTGGTCATCAACAAGACCTTCGCGGACGGGTACTGGCCCCAGGGCAACGCGCTGGGGCAGCGGCTGCGGCTGAACCGTACCGGAGCGCAGTGGGCCACGGTGGTGGGCATCGTCGAGGACGCGCGCGAGTGGTCCTTGGACAAGCCGATGGTGCCCATGGCGTATTACTCGCTCGCGCAGCTCGGCGGCGCGAACCTGGCGCTCGCCGTCCGCTCCAAGGCGGGCAACCCGGAGTCGCTGCGCGGCGGCGTCGAGGCGGCGCTGCGCGAGGTGGACCGGAACGTGCCGCTGTTCGGCGTGGCGCCGCTGACGCGGCTGGTGGACGAGTCCATCGGCTCCCGACGGCTGGCCGCGCTGCTGATGGGCCTGTTCGCGGGCACGGCGCTGCTCCTCGCCTCGCTGGGGCTGGCGGGCGTCATCGGCTATTCGGTGGCGCAGCGCACGCGGGAGCTGGGCATCCGCATGGCGCTGGGCGCGGCGAAGTCGGACGTGCTGGTGCTGGTGCTGCGCCAGGGCGTGAAGCTGGCGGGGCTGGGCGTGCTGCTGGGCCTGGGGCTGTCGTTGGGCCTCGCGCATCTGCTGCGGACGCTGCTCTACGGCGTGACGGCGTATGACCCGTGGACCTTCGCGGGTGTGGCGGCGCTCTTGAGCGCGGTGGCGCTGCTGGCGACGTGGCTGCCGGCCCGCCGCGCGACGCGCGTGGACCCCATCATCGCCCTCCGGGCGGACTAGGCACGAGATGGAAACGCTCCTTCGAGACCTTCGCTTCACCCTGCGCTCGCTGCGCGCGAGCCCGGGCTTCACGCTGGTGGCGGTGCTGGCGCTGGCGTTGGGCATCGGCGCCAACAGCGCGGTGTTCAGCGTGGTGAACGGCGTGCTGCTCACGCCGCCGCCGCTCGCGGAGCCGGAGCGCCTGGTCACCCTGTCCAATGACATCCAGGCGGCGGACCTGGAGGGCATCTCCGTCTCGACGCCCGAGTACCGGGACTTCAGCACGCTGCCGCGCGTCTTCAGCTCGGTGGCGGCGTACACCTGGCGAGACATGACGCTGACCGGTGGCGGGGCGGCGCAGCGCTTCGGCGTGGTGCATGGCTCCGCCACGTTGTTCACCACGCTCGGCGTGACGCCGATGCTGGGGCGAGGCTTCACCGAAGCGGAGGCCTCACCCGGTGGAGACCCGGTGGTGGTGCTGACGCACAAGGTGTGGCGCGCGCACTTCGCCGAGGACCCGGGGGTGCTGGGCAAGACGATGCAGCTCGATGGCAGGCCCTACACGGTGGTGGGCGTGCTGCCCCGAGGCGTGGCGCATCCGGAGAGCGCCGACCTCTATGTTCCCTTCATTCCGTCACCGGAGCATGCCGCGCAGCGCACCATGCGCTACCTGTTCTGCCTGGCGCGGATGAAGCCGGGCGTGACGCTGGAGCAGGCGCGCGCGGACATGGCGCGAGTCGCCCGCGACATGCAGACGGTGGAGCCTCGCTACAGCGGCATCGGCTGGTCCATCCGCGTCACCTCGCTGGAGGACAGGCTGGTGGGAGACGTGCGCGGCACGCTGTGGCTCCTCCTGGGCGCGGTGGGCTGCGTGCTGCTGGTGGCGTGCGGCAGCGTGGCGAACCTCCTGCTGGCGCGCGCGGCGGCCCGTGAGCGCGAGGTGTCCATCCGCGCGGCGCTGGGCGCGAGCCGGGGCCGGCTGGTGGCGCAGTTCCTCACCGAGAGCCTGGTGTTGTCGCTGGTGGGCGGAGCGCTGGGGTTGCTGCTGGCGCTGTGGGGCACGGATGCGCTCCTGGCCTTCATGGGAGACGGACTGCCGCGCATGTCGCACGTGAAGCTGGACGTGACGTCGGTGCTCTTCACGATGGGCGTCTCCGTGCTCACGGGCCTCGTGTTCGGCCTGGTGCCCGCGCTCCAGTCGAGCAGCGTGGACCTGAACGCGACGATGCGCGAGGGCTCGCGCGGCACGGAGGGCGGGCGCTCGGGGCGGCTGCGCTCGGGGCTGGTGGTGGCGCAGGTGGCCTTCGCGCTGATGCTGCTGGTGGGCGCGGGCCTGTTCATGAAGAGCCTGCTCGCGCTGCGCGGCGTCGACGCGGGCTTCCAGCCCGTGGGGGTGCTCACCGGTCAGCTCGTGCTGCCGGACGCGCGCTATTCGGAGCCCGCGCGCAAGCTGGCGTTCCAGCGCGACTTGCTGGAGCGTCTGGAGGCCATGCCCGGCGTGGAGTCAGTGGGGCTCACGAATCTCCTGCCCCTGGGAGGCATCTCCACGAGCGGCCTGGAGTTCGAGAGCCGGCCCGAGGTGAAGGGCGAGCTGCTGCCCGCGGTGGAGTTCAGGCTGGCGAGCCCGGGCTACCTGAGCGCGCTGGGCGTGAAGCTGCACCAGGGCCGCCTGCACCAGGGCCTCGGCGAGGTGGGCGGGATTCCGGAGGTCGTCATCAACAGGCGCTTCGCGGACGTGTACTGGCCGAAGGGCAACGCGCTGGGCCAGCGACTGTCGCTGGAGCCGATGAAGCAATGGTCGACGGTGGTGGGAATCGTCGAGGACCTGCGCGAGTGGGGCCTGTCCTCGCCCGCGCGGCCCGCGGCCTACTGGTCGCTGCCCGCGGCGCCCGCGTCGTACCTGAGCCTGGTGGTCCGGGCGAAGGCCGGGGACCCGGAGGCGCTGCGCACGTCCATCGAGGCGGAGCTGCGCGTGGTGGACGCGGACGTGCCGCTGTTCAACGTGGCGCCGCTGACGCAGCTGGTGGACGAGTCCATCAGCTCGCGCAGCCTGTCGGCCCTGTTGATGGGACTGTTCGCTGGGACGGCGCTGTTGCTGGCGGCGCTGGGAATCGCCGGCGTCGTGGGCTACTCGGTGACGCGGCGCACGCGGGAGATGGGCATCCGCATGGCGCTGGGGGCGGACAGCTCCGACGTGCTGGTGATGGTGCTGCGACAGGGCTTGAAGCTGGCGGGGCTGGGCGTGGCGGTGGGGCTGGTGATGTCGCTGGGCCTGGCCCGCTTCCTGGGCGGCATGCTGTACGGCGTGACGGCGTATGACCCGTGGACCTTCACGGCGGTGGCGGTGCTCCTGGGCGGCGTGACGCTGCTGGCGACGTGGCTGCCGGCGCGGCGAGCCTCTCGCGTGGACCCCATCGTCTCCTTGCGCTCCGAGTGAGCACGAAAGCACCTCTCATGTCCTCACCTCTCATCTCCTTGCGTCAGGTCGAAAAGTCGTACCCGTTGGCGGGGGGCCGCAGCTGGG
This sequence comes from Myxococcus qinghaiensis, assembly GCF_024198215.1. Lineage (GTDB taxonomy): Bacteria > Myxococcota > Myxococcia > Myxococcales > Myxococcaceae > Myxococcus > Myxococcus qinghaiensis. The sequence goes on along the minus strand of NZ_JAKCFA010000029.1, from coordinate 37,666 downwards.
TGCTGCGCAACATCGACCTGGATATCCAGCAGGGTGAGTTCGTCACGCTGATGGGCCCATCCGGCGCGGGCAAGTCCACGCTGCTGGCCGTGATGGGCATGCTCGATGCGGAGTGGAAGGGCGAGTACGTCCTGGACGGGCAGGCCGTGCACGCGATGAAGCCGAAGGAGCGCGGCGAGCTGTCCCGGCGCACCATCGGCTTCGTCTTCCAGCAGTACCACCTGCTGGACAACCTCACGGTGGCGGAGAACCTGGAGGTGCCGCTCTCCTACCGCAACCTCAAGCGCGGGGAGCGCGAGGCGCTGGTGGGCGACATGCTGGACCGCTTCCAGCTGGTGGGGAAGAAGGACCTGTTCCCCTCGCAGCTCTCCGGTGGACAGCAGCAGCTGGTGGGAATCGCCCGCGCGCTCATCGCCTCGCCGAAAATCCTGCTGGCGGACGAGCCCACCGGCAACCTCCACTCGCAGCAGGCGAAGCACATCATGGAGGTGTTCCAGACGCTCAACAAAGCGGGCACCACCATCATCCAGGTGACGCACTCGGAGGCCAACGCGGCCTTCGGCCACCGCATCATCCAGCTGGCGGACGGCTGGCTCCAGAAGACCTGAGCAGGGCCAGGGGAGGGACACCATGCTGAGCGACGTGTCGATGGACGTGCGGTACGCCCTGCGGACGATGCGCCAGTCGCCCGTCTTCACCGTGGCGGCGGTGCTGGTGCTGGCTTTGGGCATCGGGGTGACGACGGCGCTATTCAGCGTGGTGGACGCGGTGCTCCTGCGTCCGCTGCCCTTCCCGGAGCCGGAGCGGCTGGTGGTGATGTCCACCGAGCGCCCCGGGAAGCTGCTGGCGCGCTACAGCCTGCCCAACTACGAGGACGTCGCGCGGAGCTCCACGCAGCTGCGCTCGATGACCGCGTACGGCCATCGGTTGATGAACCTCACCGGCCAGGGAGACGCCGAGCAGCTTCGCGGCGCGGTGGTGGTGGGGGACTTCTTCGGGGCGTTCGGCACGAAGCCGCTGCTGGGGCGGACCTTCGCGGCCGAGGAGCGCACCGCGCGGCTGACCGTCATCTCGCACGCGCGCTGGATGAAGGAGGGCGGCGGCGCGGGCATCCTGGGCCGCACGCTGACCCTGGGCGGCCAGCCCTACACGGTGATTGGGGTGATGCCGCCGTCCTTCGACGTGCCCGCCCACAACACCGAGGTCTGGGTGCCCTTCGACAGCCTGCCCGGCGCGGCCACGTCGGACGAGCGCACGCAGCGCGGCTTCCGCTCCTTCGCCGTCGCGGCGAGGCTGGCCCCGGGCGCGACGCTCGAGTCGGCCCGGCATGAGCTGAAGGGCATGCGGGAGGAGCTGCTCTCGCAGGACGACGCCACCCTGTCGCTGGGGGTGGCCCGCTACGCCGACTCCCTTACCCAGGGCGTCAGCCTGCTCCTGTGGGTGTTGCTGGGCGCGGTCTCCCTGGTGTTGCTGCTGGCGGCGGCCAACGTGGCGCACCTGCAGCTCGCGCGGGCAGCGGCTCGGCAGCGGGAGCTGGGCATCCGCGTGGCGCTGGGCGCCGGGCGCGGCCGGCTGGTGCGTCAGCTCCTCACGGAGAGCGTGCTGCTGGCGCTGATGGGCGGCGTGGGCGGCGTGCTGCTGGCGCTGTGGGCCACCGACTTGTTGATGATGCTGGGAGCCAACGCGCTGCCCCGGGCGGGTGAGGTGGTGGTGCATGGCCGGGTGCTGCTCTTCTCGTTGGCGGTGACGCTGACGACGGGCGTGGGCGTGGGGCTGGTCCCGGCGCTCCAGCGCTCGCAGCTCTCGCCGGCGACGGTGCTGGGGCGCGGGGCGACGGAGAAGTCGCGGGGCCGCACGCACGCGGTGCTGGTGGTGGCGGAGGTGGCGCTCGCGCTGATGCTCGTCACCGGCGCGGGGCTGATGCTCAAGAGCTTCTGGCGGATGTACCAGGCCGACCCGGGCCTGGACCCGGTGGGCGTCTTCGTGGCCCGACTGGCGCTGCCGCAGAGCCGCTATGACACGCCGGAGCGGACGGAGGCCTTTCATCGGGAGCTGACGGCGCGGCTCGCCGCGCGTCCGGAGGTCGCTGGCGTGGGCGTGGGCGACAGCCTCCCGGCGGGCGGCTCCATCTCCCGCTCGGGCTACTGGAAGGAGGGAACCGAGGACCCGCCGGCGCGGCCCGACGCGCTCATCAACGCCACCACGCCGGGCTTCCTGGAGGCGCTGCGCGTGCCGCTGCTCGCGGGGCGCCTGCTGACGGAGTCGGACGGAGCGAACGCGCCACGGGTCATGGTGGTGAGCGAGCGCTTCGCCCGCGAGGTCTTCGCCGGCGAGGACGCGCTGGGCCGCCGTGTCTCCTTCGGGGGCAACGACGCGCAGGGCAACCCGCTGTGGACGACGGTGGTGGGCGTGGTGGCGGACGTGGCGTACGCGGGCGTGGAGGCGGGGCACGAGCCCACCGTGTACTTCCCCATGGCGCAGGAGCCGACGACGGACGGGCAGCTCGCGGTGCGGGCGGCGCCGGGCCTGGACCCGAGGAAGCTGGAGTCGGTGGTGCGCGAGGAGCTGCGCGCGGTGGACTCCATGGTGGCGCTCGCGCGCGTGGGCACGCTGGAGGACCGGCTGGCGACGGATTTGGGACAGCCTCGCTTCCGGGCGGTGTTGCTGGGGGCCTTCGGCGTGCTGGCGCTGGTGCTGGCCGCGGTGGGCATCTACGGCGTGATGTCCTACTCGGTGACGCAGCGCGCGCAGGAGATGGGCATCCGGATGGCGCTGGGCGCCCGCGCGGCGGACGTCCTGCGCATGGTGGTGGGACAGGCGCTGAGGCGGGTGGGGCTGGGCCTGGGGCTGGGCCTGCTCGGGGCGCTGGCGGCCCACCGCATCATGGAGGGCCTGCTCTATGGGATGGGCGCGTTGGATGTTTCGGTCTTGGCTTCTGTCTCGCTGCTGCTATTGGGCACCGCCTGGCTGGCGAGCTGGCTTCCGGCGCGCAGGGCGGCCAGCGTGGACCCCGCCTCCGTCCTGCGGCGCGGCTGAGCCTCTTCGTTTCTGGCACTCTTTCTTCCGGGATGTCCTCCGTGTCCGAACCTCTCCCTGTCGCTGTCATCAACCCCGCCCCTGTCTCCCCGCCGGTCGCCGCCGCGCGTCCTTCGCGCATCCTCATCGCGGATGACCAGGCCGACGTGCTGGAGGCCCTGCGCCTGCTGTTGAAGCGGGATGGCCACACGGTCGTCACGGCGCAGTCGCCCGCGGGAGCGCTCGCCACGCTGGAAGCCGAGGACGTGGACCTGGTGCTGATGGACCTGAACTACGCGCGGGACACCACGTCCGGGCGGGAGGGCATGGACCTGCTCGGCCGCATCCGCGCGCAGGACGCGTCGCTGCCCGTCGTGGTGATGACGGCGTGGAGCAGCGTGGAGGGCGCGGTGGAGGCGATGCGCGGCGGCGCGCGCGACTACGTGCAGAAGCCGTGGGACAACACGCGCCTGCTCGCCACGCTGCGCACGCAGCTGGAGCTGGGCCGCGCGCTCAAGCGCAGCCGTCGGCTGGAGGAGGAGAACCAGCACCTGCGGCGCGGCCAGGGCGGCCTGCCCACCATGGTGTCCGAGTCGCGCGCCATGGTGCCGGTGCGCCGGATGATTGAGCGCGTGGCGCCGTCCGGGGCCAACGTGCTGGTGACGGGCGAGCACGGCACGGGCAAGGAGGTGGTGGCCAGGCTGCTGCACGCGTCCTCCACGCGCGCGGACCGGGCCTTCGTGGCGGTCAACTCCGGCGGCCTGTCCGAGGGCGTCTTCGAGAGCGAGCTGTTCGGCCACGTGAAGGGCGCCTTCACCGACGCGAAGGCGGACCGCATCGGCTGCTTCGAGCTGGCGGACGGCGGCACGCTGTTCCTGGATGAGATTGGGAACATGCCGTTGTCGCAGCAGGCGAAGCTGTTGCGCGTGCTCCAGACGGGGGAGCTGCACCCGGTGGGCTCGTCCAAGACGCGGCGGGTGGACGTGCGGGTGGTGAGCGCCACCAACGTGGACCTGTCCAAGGCGGTGGCCGAGGGCCGCTTCCGCGAGGATTTGCTGTACCGCCTCAACACGGTGGAAGTCCCGCTGCCGCCGCTGCGGGAGCGTCGCGAGGACATCCCGCTGCTCGCGTCGCACTTCCTGGCCGAGCACGGCAAGCGCTACGGGCGCAACGGGATGCGGCTGACGGCCGGGGCGCTGGAGGCGCTGCTGTCCTATCCGTGGCCGGGCAACGTGCGCGAGCTGGAGCACGCGGTGGAGCGCTCGCTGCTGATGGCGGCGGGGGACGAGGTGTCGGCGGAGGACCTGCTCCTTCGCCGGTCGGGGCGTGAGGGCCTGTCGCGGCTGGAGGAGATGACGCTGGAGGAGGTGGAGCGCTACCTCATCGAGCGCGCGCTGGCACGGCACGAGGGCAACGTGAGCGAGGCGGCGAAGGGACTGGGCCTGTCGCGCAGCGCGCTGTACCGTCGGCTCCAGTACTACGGAATCAAGGGAGCCCGGTGAGACGTACGCGTGAGCCCTGGCCACATGACCTGCAGGTGCTGGCCCTGACGTGGCTGGCGGGCCTGCCTGGGGGAGTGGCCTCGCTCGCGCTGGTGTGGACGGGAGACTTCTCGTCCAAGGTCCGCTGGACGTTGACGACGCTGGTGGTGGGCGTCTTCCTGGGCGTGGGGCTCCTCGTCCGCGAGCGGGTGATGCGGCCCCTGCACGCGCTGGCGAACCTGTTGGCGGCGCTGCGCGAGGGCGACTACTCGACGCGCGGGCGTGGCGCGCGGGTGGGTGACGCGCTGGGCGAGGTGCTGCTGGAGGTGAACGCCCTGGGCGACACCCTGCGTGAGCAGCGGCTGGGGGCGCTGGAGGCGGGAGCGCTGCTCGAGCAGGTGATGGAGGAGATTGACGTCACGGTGCTGGCCTTCGATGTGGCGGGCACGCTGCGGCTGGTGAACCGCGCGGGTGAGAAGCTCCTGGGCCAGTCGCGCTCGCAGTTGATGGGCAAGGGGGCCGGTTCGCTGGGGCTGTCGGACCTGCTGGAGGGCCCGGCGCCTCGGAGGTTGTCGCGCTCCTTCGCGGAGGAGGGCGGGCCGTACGAGCTGCGGCGCGGGGGCTTCCGTCAGGGCGGCCTGCCGCATCACCTGGTGGTGCTGGCGGACCTGCGGCTGGCGTTGCGCGAGCAGGAGCGCGAGGCCTGGCGCCGGCTGGTGCGCGTGCTGAGTCATGAAATCAACAACTCGCTGGCGCCGATTCAATCGATTGCGGAGGCGCTGCGCGACACGCTGTTGATGGAGCCGCGTCCCTCCGACTGGGAGGACGATGCGAAGAGCGGCCTGGGCATCGTCGCGAGGCGCTCCGAGGCGCTGGCGCGCTTCATGTCTGCCTATGCGCGGCTGGCGCGCCTGCCTCCTCCGGTGTTGGCGGGGGTGGAGGTGGACGGCTGGGTGAGGCGGGTGGCGGCGCTGGAGCATCGGCGGCCGGTGGCGGTGCGGGCGGGGCCGGCCCTGGCGGTGCGTGGGGACTCGGACCAGTTGGAGCAGCTGCTCATCAACCTGGTGCGCAACGCGGTGGACGCGGTGCTGGGCGAGGCCCCGGGCGCACGGGTCTGGGTGTCGTGGGCGGTGCTGACGCCGGGCGCGGTGGAGGTCTGGGTGGAGGACGAGGGACCGGGCCTCGCGGACACGGGCAACCTCTTCGTGCCCTTCTTCACCACGAAGCCGCAGGGCAGCGGCATCGGCCTCGCGCTGTGTCGGCAGATTGCCGAGGCGCACGGTGGCACGCTGCGCCTGGAGAATCGCCCCGAGGGCCGTGGCTGCCGGGCGCGACTGAAGCTGCCATTGGAAGCTCACGGCGGGAGCGCCGCGGTGACGGCCACGGGCTGAACCCGGGCAGGTGGCACACCGCCTTCACGGGTGCCACCGGACTTGCGTCAGGCGCCCTCGGCTACGGGCGGTTGCAACAGCTGATGTAGTAGTCGAAGCAGCTGGAGCCGCACACGGGGTCTCCCATGCAATCCGCGACGCACTCGTTCCGCATGACTTCGCAGAGCTTGCGACAGACGGCGGTGGGGCCCGGGGGCGTGAGCTCCGAGGCCAGGGCGACACAGAGGGGCTCTTCCCCTTCCAGGCTCGCGGCCTCGTTGCCTTGCGTGGCCAGGACGGCCAACGCGCTCACCGACATCACCACGGCGGACAGGAACAGCTTGTTCAACATGGGGTCTCCTCCAGGTTGCGTGGAATCACGCTCACCTTGCCTCGCGCGGACCGGGGCCAGACGCCGGCCCCACGGTGTTCGCGCGGACTCCATGTCGTGTGTTCACTCCACGGCGACGCATGGCCCTGGAGGGCCGGGTTGCCGGAGACTCAGGCCACCTGCGCGCCGGTATCCGGGGGCGCGTCATAGGTGGGCGTGAGGTCGACCACATTCACGGTGACGAGGTGGTAGACGATGACGTTGCTGACCCAGAAGAAGATGGCGGCGTAGTGCACGTAGACGAGCGGCGAGCCGGGCCACACCTGCAGCGGGTGGTTGAAGACGTTGGCCGCCATGTAGCCGCCGAACCACTCGCCCATCCAGCAGACCATGGCGCCCACGGCCACGCGGGTCCACACCTTGACGCGGCGCGGGTAGAACCAGAAGTAGTGCAGGGTCCACAGCAGGCCGACGCAGCCCGCCCAGAGCATCATGCTGCCGAAGGAGAACCAGTGGTACGGGGACTCGGGGTAGTACCAGCCCCAGTCCTTGTTCATCCAGCGCCAGGCCACGTTCTGGGACAGCTCCATGAACCAGAAGAGCGGTGCCACATAGAGCACCTGCGTCATGAGGACTCGGAGGAAGCAGCTGAGCGTCTTCCAGAGACTCGTGGACCCGTCGAGCGAAACCATGTGTTCCCCCCCCGCGCTTCGGCCTGGGCGACCGAGGGCTGTTCATGTGACAGAACGCGATGAGTCCCATGTCTTGAAACATCGTGGGCGACAACCGCTTGTGTCCTGACGCCACGGGGTGGCGCCGGGCTGAACGCGGATGCAGCCGTCGGCGCCGGGCCCCAGGAGGAAACCCGAGGAGACTCCGGGGGTTGACGCGTCTCGATGGGGACGACGCCGAGCGTCAGAGCCAGCGGCGGACGGCGCGTTGATATTCGACATAGGGCGTGCCGAACTTTCGGAGCAGGGCCTGCTCCTCGACGCGGATGTACCAGAAATGGGTGAGCAGGCCGAAGGCGAGAGGCACGACGAAGGGGGAGGCGGACCCCAGGGCGATTCCCAGGCCGAAGAGGCTTGTGACGAAGCCCAGGTACATGGGGTTGCGGGTGAAGCGGAACAGGCCCTCGCGCGTGAGGGTGCCCGGGTCCGCGAAGGTGTTGATGTTGGTGCCCAGCTTCTTGAAGAGTCGGGCGTGCCACTGTGCGACCGCGATGCCCGCGAACAGCAAGATGCCTCCGAGCCAGCTCCAGGGGCGTCCCCACAGCTCATGCAGCGGGGCTGTCTTGTGGAGGAGGACCATGAGGCCCATGGATGCCAGCAGGACCACGGGGGGAAGGAAGAGGGCTCGCATCGTGAGGGTCTCCGTTGAGTCGGCGCGAGGAGTCTTCCGGGGCGCGGGCGCGGCGTCGTTAACCCGGGTTTACGTCGAGAGGTGTCGGTGACGACGGCGAGAGAGGTGCTGCGAGGGCTGGCGGGGAGCGCGCTGCCCGGATGGGACGCGGTGGCGCCGCTGCTGCGCGCGAGGACGCTGTGCAAGGGCGAGTATCTCTTCCACGTGGGAGAGGAGCGGCCGAGCATCTTCATCGTCACGCGAGGGCTGGTGAAGATGGTCTACGGGACGAGCGAGGGTGGCGCCTGGGTGAAGGCCTTCGCGGGGGAGGGGACGTGCTTCGCGAGCCTGGTGGCGCTGGCGCCGGGGGGCGTCACCAGCTTCTCCACGCAGGCGGTGGTGGAGTCGCGGGTGGAGCAGCTCGACTACGGCGAGGTGCGGCGGCTGGCGGCGCGACACCTGGAGTGGCAGCGGGCGGTGAGCCGGGCCTTCGAGGTCTATGGGCTGCGCAAGGAGAAGCGGGAGATGGAGTTGCTCACGCTGTCCGCGGAGGAGCGCTACCAGCGGTTCCTGGACGAGCACCCGGACCTGGCGCCGCTGCTGTCGCAGCGGGATATCGCGAGCTACATCCGTGTCACGCCCGTGGCGCTGAGCCGCATCCGCTCACGGTTGCGCAGGCGACGGGCGTCGTGAGGCCTCTTTTGCCTGTGCCTGCCAGAAGCTGAATCTGGTGACCCAGGGGACGAGCTTGCGGACCACTGAGAGCGGGGTGCTCTGGAACGCGGGGGGCATGGTGTGGAGCCAGGCGAACAGCTCCGGGATGATGGGCTCCTGCTCAGTGGAGAGGGTGCTGAGCTCTCGGAGCGTCATGAGCCGCTCCTTCTCGCGTTCATGGAGCTTGAGCAGCGCGAAGAACTCCGCGGCGAGCTCCGGCTTCGAGGTGACGAGCGTCAGCAGCAACAGGCACACCTGGGACGGAGAGGTTCCTTCATGTCCCTCGCCCATGAACTCGGCCTGTCCGTCACTCGGAACACACGCCTTGATGAGGCGATAGGTGTTCGCGAAGCGCTTGAGCACGCGAGGCGTGGGGCTCAGCAGGGGGCCCAGACAGTCGATGAAGGCCAGCTCCTTCTCACCGATGACGAGGCTGGGAGGATTGAGTTCCTCCTGTTCAGCCGACGTGCTCCGGGTGCCATTGGAGGATGCGGAGGACTTCGGCTTGCCGTGTCTGGACGCGGCTTGCGGAGCGGAGCTCGCGGCCTGCGGGGGCTTCGTCGGACGCTGTGCATCCTGTTCGCCGTCGTCCCGGGCGACGGTGCCACGGTTGTCCGCGGCGAGCCCGGGCTTCAGCTCCAGGACCTTGGCCTCCTGCGAGTGCTCCTCGGAGGAAGGACGGGTCAACAGCCCGCGCACCATGCTGGAGCGGTGGTCATTGCTCACGGGCCGCAGCCAGATGGGAATCTGGAAGATCTTCTCCAGATAATCGTAGGCCGTTGCTCCCGGCGTCATCGCGTCCAGGGACAGCGCCTTCGCATCCTCCTGCTTCAGCAGGTCCTTGAAGGTGTGGTTCAGACAGCGCGCCACCCAGCGTGAGTCCACGCCCACCACGACGACGAACAATGGGAAGGCGAGGAGCAGGTGCACGGCCTGGAGCACCTTCACCACGGTGTCTTCCGAGCAGCGGTCCAGGTCGTCGATGTAGAGGACGATGCGGTTGATGACGGGGACATTCGGGTCCGTCTGCTCATCGCGGTTGACCGCCTCCATCAGCCGGGACAGCTCCTCGAAGTCCCTGCGGATGAGCGCGACGAGCCCCAGGTGCTTGCGGTAGTCGTCGCTGCCGGTGCGGTTCTCGATGAACTTGTCCAGCAGTCGCGCGCTGGAGAGCTCGGCGATGGCCTGCCTCAGTTGGAGGACTTCGTCCTGGGCCTTGGCCATGGACGCTCGCTGCTGTTCCTCCGCCTGGGTCAGTGCGGCGACCTGCTCGCGTGCGGCCTGCGCGGCATCGTCGAGCGGCTTGAGTCGATTCTGGAGCTCGGTCTCGATGGCCTGCTCGACTTCGCGCAATCGCTGCTCGTTCTGCTCCCGCCGCTCTCGCAGCCACGCTGTCTGCCGCTGGAGCCAGACCGTCACCGAAGACACGAGCCCGGTCAGTGTCGTGAGTCCGGCCGTCAGGCCCGCGAGGTCCTGCTTGCCGAACCAGTCGAGCACGAACGGAAGCGCCAGGCTCAAGGCGAGGGAGCCAATCAGGATGATGGCGGGAGGACGCAGTCGCTTGTTCCCGCTCCGCGTGTCCAGGAGGGATGCGACGAATCCACCGGTCCGTCGCAGCTCCGCCTGGGCATTGGCGAGAGCATCCCGCAGCTCGAAGGCCGTACGCCCCAGCGAGCTGAAGCCGGTTTCGTCCAGCCATGCGGTGGCCTTCTTCTGGACACCTTCGTCGAGCTTCAGGGTGGCGGGCATCATCTCCAGCAGGGTGCGCTTCTCGGAGAGGGCCTGTTCCAGCTCGGCGCGCTTTGATTCCTTCTGCTGCTCCAGTTCACCGACCTTCTGCTGCGCCTGGGTGACCTCGGCCTCTTTCGCGGTGACCTCGGCCTGCTTCTTGAGCAATTCCGCTTCCCGCTGGGCGAGCCGCGTCAGCAGGTCATCCCTGCGCTTGCCGATGTCCGTCTCGGACTCGTCGTGTCGTTTGCGGAGGTTGCGGAAGATGTGCTCGACGAGGCTGGCCCACAGGTTGCCCTCCGCGTAGTGCCAGGCGTTGAACTCAATCTGGATGATGTTCTTGTAGAAGGCGACTTCCCGCTGGGGACGTTGGGATTTCACGGCCCGGTCCGCGAGCTCTTCCACCCGCTTGCGCAGGTGGTGCATGAAGAACGACTTGCCCGAGCCCCATTCTCCGAACACACCGAGGGACAGTGGCGGCGCCATGGTGCGCGAGGCAATCAGCGCACTGAGCGCATCGACGTCACGGTCGATGTCCAGCAGGTCTTCGTTCTCTCGCCCATCCGCGTCGTAGCGAGGTGAATAGAGGGTGCGCTGCGTGTCGTTGTCCAACCAGCTCAGGGGATGGGTTGGCGCGGTGGGCGGTGGCGGAATTGGTTCCGATGGTGTGGGAGCGTGATTTTGTTCAGCGGAACTCTCCCGACGAAGGAGTTCATGCCAATGCTCCGCCTCGTCGGGGTGCAGCGAGGAAATGAACTGAACGAACGGCTTGCGGAGTTCCCGTCGGTCCAGTCGCATCTTGTGGAAGTCGCTGTCATGGAATTTGGGTAGCCACAGAATCGCCGCGATGAGATGGCGCACGTCAAGCATCAGCCGAGGTGCGTTGAAGACCCTAGTGTGAAGCCGCTCGGCTTCCATGAGCGCGAGTCGTGCCGATGCTGTCCCCGTGAGAGGGGACCCCATCATTGCCATGGGGTGTTCCATCGACCCAAGTCGCTCAAGCTCCTCGGGAGAAAGGTGAGCCATCGACAAGAGGGGAGGCAGTTCCCCTCCATTGGACTGCGCAGCAATCTTCTGCACCCAGTCACAAACCGGGTCTGCGGAGTCGCCAATGGCGCCCATCAGTGTCGCGAAGGACAGATCGGCTTGGGCCTGAACGACGGACAAAGCGACGTTGGGTAGCTCAGTAGCTGCTGAGAGCTGTGCTGCGCGTCCCAGCAGCGTGGCGAGGTCGCTGGAAACAGGGCTCAGCGTTGTCACCGCACCCGTATCCATGTGTTTGATGCGGACTAGGTGAGGCCCAGAGTCCTCGGCTGCCTCGACGCTCTCGTTCTCTGCCTGTCGCTGCATGTCCCCCCCTGCGCGGATTCACAGCACCAACCATGTTGGCACCGTCCCGCGCACGAAGGAAAGCCAGGCCCCCAACTCCCTCTGAAGCGGCACCGTGGACCCAGTCATCCCAGGTCCACGGCGCACCTCACACGGGCCTACCGGCTCGTCGCATCATCCGGCCGGGTGCCACGGTCCAGCTCATCGCGGTCCAAAGCCCCGTCCAAATCCCGGTCGATGCCGATGCGCACCTCCGAGCCCTTCGGCACCACCGTGTACGTCAGCTCGTTCCCAGCAACCGCCAGCGTCTGGAGCAGTGACGCGGCGACGGTCTCCAGCGCGCGGTCCGTCTGGAACATCCCGCCGCCCATGTACGTGGCCCCACGAGCGATGCCGCCCTGGTTCCCCTTCACCACCAGGCCCACCTTCCCGCTGTCCGCCAGCGCCAGGAACGTGGACAACGTGCTCGCCTGCGCGGGAGTGGGGCTCGCCGTGGTCAGCGTCACCTGTCTCCCCACCGCCGCGTGCGTGTCCTTGCTGTCCGGCCCGGGCGGCTCCAACACCGTGGTCGCCGTGCCCTTGGGCAGGTCCGAACCCGAGAACGCCAGCATGAACGCCACCATGTCCGCGACCTCCTGGTTGCTCTGGAGCGTGAACACCGGCTCGGTGATGAAGCGCGCAATCGTGTCCACGCTGCCGTCGTGCGAGAACCCGAAGCCCGCCAGGTTCGACGTCTGCGTGAAGTCCATGCCCACCTTCTCGTAGAGATTCCGCAGCTGCGAAATCTTCATCGTCACGTTCGTGAACCCATCCACGGACACGAGCCCCGTGTGACGCTCGCCGCTCGGGCCCGCGCTGACGGAAACGAACTGGCTCCCCGTCCACCGCACATCCGCCCCCAGGCCCGTGGGCAGCGTGTGACACGTCGAGCAGGCGAACGCCCCCGAGTCCAACAGCCGCGGCGGCCGATACATCTGCAGCCCTCTCACCGCGTTCCCGTTCGGCAACTGCAGCCCCGCCGTGCCGAACCGCCCCGTCGTGAAGTGCCCCGGAAGCGGCAGGCTCGTGGGCAGTGTGTTGTCGATGTTCCGGAACGGATTCGGGGCGTACGTCAGCGTGGCGAGGAAGTCCTCGAACTGCTGCATCTCGATGAAGGTGAGCTGCGTGTCATCCCCCTGGAGGCTGAGGAAGGCGCCGTTGAACTCCTCGATGCCCGCGCGGTCTCCTCGCCAGTGCAGCGGCTCCTTGCCGATGATGTCCTGGAGCGTCTGCGTCGTCATGGGCCCCTTCATCGCGTGCCACGGCTGGAAGTTCGTGGTCAGCCCGGGGATGCCCATGCCCAGGTTCTGTCCCGTCACGGCCTTGTCGGCCCCGGCCGGGTCTCCCAAATCCCATGCGAGCCGGTCCAGCCTTCCATCGATGTGGCACGACGCGCATGACACGTGTCCCAGCCCCGAGCCCTTGTGCGTGTCATACAGGTGCTTGCGGCCGACCTTGATGGCGCCCGGAGACGGGTCGAAGAACGGTACCCGAGCCACCTCGGTATTGGAAACCGTGTCCACCACGGACACGCTCGCCGCGAACTTGTTGAGCACGTAGAGCCGCGTCCCGGAAATCACCACACCCGTGGGGCCCTCACCCACCGCCACCTGCGTAATCCGGCCGCCCGAGTCGTTCATGACGGCGACGTTGTTGGAGCCCATGCCCGTGATGTAGACGCGGCTCCCATCCGCATTCCACGCGAGTCCCCGGGGGTCTCCGAGCGCGAGCTGCCGCGTCGCCTGCGGCACCGTTCTGGTCTGGTACGTCAGGTGCGGATTGAGGTCGAAGCGGGAGACGACGGACGGAATCGCCGGGTCGAACGACGCGGCCAGGACGCGCAGGAAGGTGCCATTGACGTTGGGCTCGAAGCGGACCTCGTTCGTCGCATCCGTGCCCACCACGACGACATGGCCTCCCGGGTGGACCGCCAGCGCCATGTCCAGGTTCATCAACCCACTCGCATACGTCACGGCCAGGGTGGACGCGTTGATGATGGCCACGTCCCGGTCCGGCAGGTCCCAACCCGCGCGACGCCCCGAAGCCGCCGCGTTGCTCCCCGAGACGACGCTCGTCCAGTCACGGCTGTTGTCGTCCATCCACCGACCGCTGGCGTCCTTCTTCACGATGAGGCTCACGGGAGGCGGAGGCGTCGTGCTCCCCGTCCTCGCCGGCCTGAACACGCTGCCCGAGTTGGGCGGCGGATTGACGCCCCCATAGGGCCCCACGCTGCTGCTCACCACGTTGGGAGGAAACCCTCCGCCCCCCATCGCGTTGCCACCGCCGAGCACCGTGCTGCGATTGCCAGACTCGAAGAACGCCACATAGACCTGCGTGCCCGCAGCGTTGACGGCGAGCGCACGGGGCTCTTCTCCCTGGAGCGCAATCCGAGTGGGCGTGGCGAGCGGACTGGCCGCGTCCACCACCAGCACGCGGTTGACCTGCGAGCAGGAGATGAACGCGCGCTGCGGTGAGCCCGCGAAGATGACGTCCGCGGGCTCGTCATCCGTGGGCACGGTGGTCTTCACGTTGAGCGTGGTGAGGTCCACGATGCTGACGCTGTCGGAGACGTGGTTGACCACCCACGCCTCGGTGTTGCTCCGGGCTCGCACGGAGACGGGGTCCAGGCCTACGGGGATGGACGCGGTGAGCACGGGCGTGCCGCTCGCCACGGAGAACACCAACAGGCGGTTGTCCGCTGTGTTCACCGCGAGCAGGCGCGTGCCATCCGGCGTCAGCTCCAACGGGTGGACGTGCGGATGCTCCCAGTTCACGAACGCGCCGGGCGACTGCGCCCCAGCAGGGCTCGCCAGCAGCGCGAGACACGGCAACAACGAGAGCAGCAACCCTCGGACACGGGACATGCGACCTCCTGTGCGAACCCTCCGGCTCGCCCTGGATGGAGATTTCCGCTAAATCTGTTAAGTCTGTTTATTCTGACAAAGATGAACCTGTAACACGAGTGGCTGACTCGGGTTGCGGCCTGGCGCGACGGGTCCTCGGGCACCCTTGGTTCGCGCTGGATGGGAGGTCCTGGGTTGGCCCGGGGCGGGAAGCGCTCCAGAATCCGCCGCATGAAGCGTTTCCCCCACCCGTGTCATGGCCCTGGCCGTGCGACTTCGAGCGTCGCGCGTGCCGTGGCCCTCTTCCTGACCTCCCTGCTGTGTGGCCTGACGTCGGACGCGCGCGCGGAGGTCGCCGTCAAGCGCACCTTCCTGAAGCTGCCGTCGTCGAACGGGCACGGCGCGGTGATGCTGGATTTGGAGCAGAAGAAGGTGTCGCACTTCCGCGAGCACCTCTTCGCGACGGAGGAGCCCGTCATCGACGCGGCGGGCAGCGACGTCTTCGTGCGCGGCCAGCCGCAGGTGGTGCACGCGCGCGACGTGTTGTTCGACGCGTTCTTCGGCCTGCGCTCGGGCGGGACGCAGCGCTGGCTGAGCACGCAGGACGCGGACCTGGACGCCAGCGGCTATGCGGCGTGGGGGCCTGGGAAGACGGGCGGCACGGGCCTGGCGACGATGGTGCAGCGGGTGGGGACGCTGGAGGTGACGACGTATGTCTTCGCGCCCCAGTCCGTCCCGCACGCCTCGTTCGTGATGGCGGTGCGCGTGCGCAACACGGGCGCGGCGGCGTCCACGGGGGTGAGCGTGTTCTCGCTCCACAACTTCCACGTCGGCTTCGGTCGGCCCGGAGTGATGGCGGACCTGGACGAGAACGGCGAGACGGTGGAGGTCAGCGGCAACGACTTCGTGGAGAAGGGCTTCGCGGGCGTGGTGGTGGGACGGCCGCTGGGGGCGGTGACCCGGAAGGCGGCGTGGCTGTCGGCGGCGACGGGAGCGGCCAACGGCTTCAACGTGGTGCAGGGCGGAGGGCAGCAGGACCTGCAGGAGTTCACGGCGCCGCCGGCGGCGGGGACGGGCTGGGCCACGGCGTACCAGTTCAACCTGGGTGACATCGCGGCGGGCGCGGAGAAGTGGGCGGGCGTGGCCTTCGTGCACTTCGGCAATCCCGAGGGCACGGCCACCGCGCGGCAGTGGCTGTCGGACTACGTGGGCGCGCTGGACGCGAAGGCGCTGGTGGAGGCGGAGGTCGCGCGCTGGGCGACGTTCCAGACGGACACGGTGAAGGTGCCGACGGGCGTGGTGGAGAACGAGGAGGCGCTGGTGCGCCAGTCGGCGGTGGTGATGCACATGGCGCAGGTCCGCGAGAGCGAGACGTTCATGCGCGAGTTCCTGACCCGGGACGGCGAGACGCGCCTGACGCGCTTCAAGGCGCCCAATGGCGCGCCGGCGACGCTGCCGGGCATGGTGAAGCACGCGGGCAAGGGCGCGGTGCTGGCGAGCCTCCCGCCGGGCCAGTGGACGTACGCGTGGATTCGAGACGGCGCCTACGCGGCGGCGGCGATGGCCACGCTGGGCATGCGCAGCGACGCGCGCGAGGCACTGGCGTACTACCTGAACGCGGACAGCGGTCGGTTCCAGAACTGGCGCGAGCTGCAGCCGTACTCGATGCCGCCGTACATCATCACGCTCACGCGCTACCACGGGTTTGGCGTGGAGGAGACGGACTTCAACGAGGCGGGGCCCAACCTGGAGTTCGACGGCTTCGGCCTCTTCCTCTGGGCGCTGCGGCACTACGAGCGCACCACGGGGGACCTGACGCTGGTGAACCAGTACTGGCCGACGGTGTCGACGAAGGTGGGCGACGCGCTGGTGGCCATCATCGACCCGGAGACGGGGCTCATCCGTCCGGACTCGTCCATCTGGGAGACGCACTGGAACGGGCGGCAGCGCGCGTGGGCGTACACGAGCCTGACCGCGGCGCGCGGCCTGTGCGACGCGGCGGTGCTGGCCGAGCGCGTGGGCGACGCCGAGCGTGCGACGCGCTACCGCGCCGCGGGCGAGTCCATCCGCCGTGCCATGGCGGAGAAGCTGACGGACAGCAACTTCGCGCTGGCCTCCAACCTGGAGGAGCTGAGGTCGGGCCGGGGGTACTGGGACTCGGCGGTGTTTGACGCGTTCGCGTTCGAGCTGTTCGACCCGGCGGGGAAGATTGCCCGGGAGACGATTCGCGGGTTGGACCTGCGGCTGTCGTCGCCGGCGGGCGCGGGCTGGTCTCGCAACGATGACCGCTATGACCACACGGGCGGCGCGGACATGAGCCCGTGGGGCAGCGAGTACGACAGCGCGGAGTGGGTCATCGTCAGCCTGCGGGGCGCGATGGCGCACCGGATGGCGGGCAACCCGGAGCGCGCGGAGCGGGTGATGAAGTGGGTGACGGACCAGTCGCTGAAGAACTACCTCGCGGTGTCGGAGACGTATGACGAGCTGAACGGCACGTACAAGTTCAACGTGCCGATGGTGGGCTTCGGCGCGGGGGCGTACGCGCTCGCGCTGGCGCACCGCGCGGACGGCACGGCGGACCCGGCGTGCGGCGCGTACCTGGATGAGAGCACGCTGTCCAAGCCTCCGGATGCCGGGCCGGGCACTCCCGACGCGGGACCGGGTGAGACGGATGCGGGCCCGTTCGTGCCGGATGCGGGGAACTCGGAGCAGCCGCTCGTCAGTGGCGGCGGATGCAGTGCCTCGGGTCCTGGCGCGATGGCGGTGTGGCTGATGCTTGCGCTCGGGGGGCTCACCGCGCTGACGCGGCGTCGCCGGGCCTGAGACGAAGGGCTCAGGAGGCCGGACAGCGTCCGCGACTCGTCGCTGGAGTGGCTTGGAGCCGGAGGCGAGCCCGACAAGTGATTCCACCTTGCCGGGCTCGTGACACGGGTCAGCGGTAGTAGGGCGACATGGCCGCGGAGATGCGGGCCACCAAATCCCTCGTCTGCAAGCGCTCGTCGGCGGGCAGTGTCGGGAGGCTGGCGGTCAGCACGTCATGCGCGTTGCTCAAGAGCGTGTACGCCGCCAGCGACTGCTGGGCCTTGAGGATGTCCACCATCGTCCGTCGCGCCGGGTAGCTCCGCACGCCATCCGTGTTGAGCAGGATGCCCTCGACGTCCGCGAGCACCTGCGCCATCAGCGCGGGTGTCGTGGGCGGGTTGGCGGTGAACGAGCCCCGGCTCGTCGTCGGGTCCAGGTACAGCCGCGCGAGCGTGCGCCGGGCCAGCTCATCCGCGCGCGCCGGATAGTCCGCGCGCGAGCCCGGGGGAATCACCAGCGGCGGGCGGACCTTCTCCATCGCCAGTCCATAAGCGGAGACCTGCGCCGCCGGAGTCCCCGCGCGCACGAACTGGAGGACGGGGTTGATGCGCCCGTTGAAGTACGACGCCAGCCGCTCCCAGGTGGACGTGCTCGTCAACATGAAGACCTGACCGCTCTGGAGCGCGGGGCCGTACCACTCGGTGAGCGGGTCATCGAAGCGGTCATATTGGTTGCAGTTCGGGTCCGTGCGCGTCTCCTCGGCCGGGCAGAACGCGGGCACGGGGAGCTGGGACGACAGGCCATGGAGATACCGCACGGCCTGCACGTCGAACGGGCCCGGCTCAATCGCATGGACCGTGTCCTGCGTGTCCACGTACTCCATCACCGAGGACGTCACGAGCCCGCCGGGGCTCCCATCCTGCGCGAGCGAGCCCGCGAAGTTGTGTCGCAGCCCGAGCGTGTGGCCAATCTCATGCAACACGTTGTGCGTGAGGAAGCGCTCCACCTTCTCCTTCCGGGTCAACCCCGTGAGCTGCCGCCGAGCCCCCGTGCTCCGCTTGCGCGAGGCGGCGGTGTCCAAATCACACAGCGGCTGGCTCCGCATCCCCGACCACGACATCTGGGGCGCGGGATGTGACGCCGGCTCCGGCTCGGAGACCAGCGGCTCCATGCCCGCGTCGTCCTCGAACTCGCTCTCGGCGAACAGGATGAAGCTCGCCGCGAAGTAGATGCTCGCGCCGCGAATCTCTCCCGTGTTGGGATTGGTGCGCGAGTCCGCGAAGACGAAGGGCATCAGCTCGTCGGTGTCGAAGATGAAGACGTTCTTGTCATCGTCGGCGAAGCTCACGGATTCATCCGCGACGACGGCCTCCAGCACCGGGAAGCCGAACACCGAGTTCCAGCCCTCGATGCCGCGCTTCACCGTGCCGACCAGGTCGTAGTCCTGGAAGCGCGGGTCCTGTTGCAGCGTGAGGATGTCCCGGCTGATGTGCCACCGGATGGGCGTCATGCCCGGGTGGATGTTCCACTTCGTCGCCACGTACTCCGTCGTACCCGCGGCGTTCGGAACCAGCCGCGCCGCGCTGCGCAGGTAGTACTCACGCGCGGGCATGGGCGTGGGCGTATAGCCCGGGCCCTCCGAGTACCGTCGCAGCGCGATGCCCAGCGTGCCCGAGGCACGGAAGACGTTGGGCTCCAGGAAATCGGTCGCCAGTGCGTCAGGCAGGTCCGCGTAGCCGGTGTACACCTGCTCGAAGGTGATGCCGTCGGAGAGGCGGCGGAAGCGCTGCGCGAAGCTCAGCTCCACCTGGAAGTGGACGCCCGTCGCGCCCGCGGTGTCGCCCAGCACACCGAAGCGGTTGAGGCCCGCCGTCGGGTCGATGAGCACGTACTGACTGGAGCCCGGCAGACGGTTGAACGGGCCATGGTCGCGGATGATGGGGTAGGCCTCGACGAGGACCTCGGGGTCGAACACGTCGCTCAGTTGCTTGCGGTCGTCGACGTCGAAGACGAACAGCTTGCCGTTCTGCTCCTTGAAGCTGACCACCCGCGTGCCCAGCGACGCCCCCGCGCCGCCGAGGATTCCGCCAGGGTGGCGCTGCTTGGAGTACGCGGACAGGAACCACTTCGCGTTCAGCTCGCTCTTGCGCAGGGCCAGATAGAAGCCGCTCCCCGTGGGGTCCATCACGCCTTGGAGCCGCTGGGTGAGCACCTGGCGCTGCGCGGTGCTCAGCTCACGCGGCACGGCGAGGATGGCCTCACCCAGCTCCACCGGGAGGACGGCCTCCGGAGGTGCCGGGACGGAGGCGCTCGGTGCTTCTCCACAGCCCGTGCTCAGGGCCACCGCCAGGGACAGGGCACTCCACCACGGACAGCGCTTGGGGACACTCCAACGGGACATGACGCGCTCCAGACTCCCGAATGGAGACATTCCATTCGGTGCCGGAAGCAACGGGATGGCGCTGGAGTTCCCCTCGCCGCGCGGCGCGAGGGCCTGGGAATACCCCTCACCGTGAGAGGCATCTCGTCACCAGACGATATGCGAGAAGTGGGCGAGCATTTCCGTCGCCCCTCCGATGCGGAACGCGCACGCTTCAGCGCCGGCTGTCGCTCCGGGCCTGGGTGCGGCGGTTGCGGGAGGTGGTGTGAGCGTTGCGACGGACGGCGCCAATGCGCTGCTGCTTGCGCGCCCCCCCTTTGGCGCGCTGGGCCCTCGTCGCGCGCATGGACGTGGTGGCGGTGCGGCCGGCGGTGCGCGCGCGGCGCACGGGCTTGCGGCCCCCGGTGGCTCGCGTGGCCCGACGGACCGACGGCGCCTTGCGGGTAGCCCTCCGCGCGGTGCCCATCTTGCGCGTGGCACGCATGCGCCGGGCCTCCATCTCCTCGCGGCGCTCCATCATGGCCAGACGCTTCTCGAAGCGCATCATGGCCTGACGGAAGTACATGGCCTTGCGCATCGTGTTGGCATTGCCCTCGGCGCGCCGGGAGCGGGTCGGCTGTCGCCGGCCCATCGCCTCACGCTTCTGACGGCGCGCCATGTCCTCGTACTTGGTCATCAGCCGGCGAGCGCGTTGGATGCGACCGCGCAGCTCGCGGGTGGACAGCTCCGTGACGTTGCGGGGCGCGCTGGACAACACGAGCCGGGCTTCGGTTTCCGACAACAGGGACATCTTCTTCGAGGGAATCGTACGCAAGGGCCTGCTCCTTCAAGGCAGTGTGGCTTTCCTCGCGGAACGTCAGCACGTGTCCCCCACGCGGCAACCTGCTCTCCAGGGTGATTGGGGCCGCGCGCCCTATTCGAAGATGGACAGCTCGGCGAGCGCGTAGATGAAGAAGACGGCCGTCCCGTCCGGCGACTTCACCTGCAAGCGCACCCGTCGAGCGGGAGCGTCGCCCGAGAGCGGCACGTCGAGGAAGCGCGCCTTGCGCTGCACATCCAACGGCCCGTCTCCGTAGGGGCTGTCCGCCTCCGTCGAATCGAGCGTGGTGGAGAACACGGGCCCATGGGGGTCGTCCGGGTCGAAGTTCCGATAGGCAACCTCCGCGAGCGTCGACCAGGCGGCACCCTCCAGGCTGCCCTCCACGAGGACCTGCATGACGGGCGCGTAGCCCGCCAGCACCTCCAGGTTCCGGATGACGGCGCGCCGGGGACGGATGGGTGTCTCCCATTCGAGTGTCACGCCGCTCACGCCGGTGTTGTCGTGGTCCGGGTCCGTCCGCATGAGGAGGAGCGAGCCATCCGTATACGGACACGGCGCACCCGTGGGAGACGGCCCGCAGGAGGTGCCTCGGCTGATGGGGCGCAGCGTCCCGGTGGGGACGGGCAGGCGAGGGCTCCGCCACTCCACGCGGTACGACACGTTGCTGCTGTTCGCGGCCAGCGGATAGAAGTTCCACGAGCCCAGCGTCACCGCGCGCACCTGGGCCTCCACGCCCGGGAAGTCCTCCAGGAGATACGGATGGGGCCTCCAGGGTGACGCGGCGTCATGTGCCTCCCACACGCGGCCTCCCGGGCCGTGGAGCTGCACCACCGGGTACGGGGTGAGGGGCTCGACGTACGTCGGGTCACCATTGTCGTGGAAGTAGATTTCAGGGAGCTTCGCGGAGGCGGGCAGCGGAGGCGGAGGCGGCGCGGCGTCGAAGGACAGCTCGGGGCCTTCCGTGCCCTGGCTCAGCGCGAGGTGGGTTGCCCAGGGCCGCAGCGTGGGCAGCTCCACGTCGTCATAGAAGACGAACGAGCTGTAGACGCCGTGGCCGTCCTCCAGCGGCGCGGTGACGCGGAAGCGATACTGGACGAAGTCGGAGAAGCCCTCGTCGATGGAGTCGCCGTAGAGGACCTCCAGCGTGAAGTCCCCCGCGCGTCCGCTGCGGCTCTCCAGGTAGGGCTCGAACGGACCCTCCGAAGCCGGGTCGGGGATGCCCGCGCGCAGGTGCACCTTGCGCTCCAGCGTCAGCGGCGTGTCGACGCTCGGCGAGCCGTCCAGGTGTTTCAGCCGGCCATAGACGAAGATGGGGTCTTCGGGTCTTCGCTCGCAGCCCGTCGAGAGGAGCGCGAGCAGGGCGAGGGGGCGGAGCAGGTGGCGCATGTCAGTAGGTCCCCTTCACGCCGAGGAGCGGGAGGATGATGGGCAGGCGCATGGGCTTGCGCTCCGCCTGGCCCTGCCGGTCAAAGCCATACTCATAGGCAATCACCTCCTGCCGGGCCGACACGTTGAGGACGTCCAGGTAGGCGTCGAGCGTGAAGTCCTCCATCGCCCACGACTTCGCGACGCGCAGGTCCACGCGGAAGAACGCGTCCAACTGCTCGGCCTTGTCCCGGTCCTGTCGCACCCATTCCTGGCGCCCCTCCGGCGTCGTCACCAGGCGCTGGGTGAGGGTGGTGATTTCGCCGGACTCGGGGCGGCCGGTGTTGAAGTGCACCACGGTGCCCACCGTCCAGTTGTTGCCGAACTTGTAGCTGAGCGCGGCGTTGACGACGTGGGCCTGCTCGAAGGCGAAGGGCAGCGTGCCCTCCTCCGTGCTCACCACGCGGTCCTCGTCGCTGTAGCGGTCGAAGCGCACGCGGCGCTTGCTCTGGAGGAAGCTGTAGGAGACCCAGCCGAACCAGTCGCGGCCCAGCGGGTGACGGGCCATCAGCTCGAAGCCATACGCGTAGCCGCTCGCGGACGGGGCCGGGCCGGCGAGTCCCCGGCGGCGGCGATTCTCCACCACCTGCTGGAGGTCCAGCTCCACCGCGCGCGTGAGCGGGTTGTAGAAGGCGTCGCCGCTCAGCTCCAGGCCGTCCAGCGCCTTCCACTCGGCGCCCACGTCGAACTGGAGGCCCTCCTGGAGCCCGTAGCGGAGGCTGGCGGTGTCCACGGCGGGCAAGTGCACCAGCACGGTGGGCGGCTGGTGGAAGACGCCCGCGCCGCCCTTGAGCACGAGCGTGTCATTGAGCTGATGGCGGACGGTGAGCCGAGGCTCCACCACCGTGTGGTTGATGCCCGGAGACAGGTGGTAGTTGTCCACGCGCACGCCGGGCTGGAGCACCCACTTCCCGGTGGGCACCCAGGTCACCGCCGCGTATGCGCCGGCGAAGGTCGCCAGCGAGGAGGGGCTCTTGATGGGGTCCGTCGGGTCCTCGGGTGTGGTGCCTGGAGGGATGCCGGTGCCGGTGATGTCGGTGGCGGCGCGCCGGTGCTCCACGTCACCGCCCACGGCCAGCTCCAGCGTCTCGTCCAGGCGGCGCTTCCAGCCGGCTCGCATCGCGAAGGTCGTCTGGCGCAGCGCGTACTCGCCCACGTCGCGGATGTTCATGCCGCCGCTCGGCAGCCGCTCCGACTCCTGACCGGTGAGGCCGAGCGCGTCCGAGCCCACCGTGACGCCCACCTCCGCGTCGCCGCCCGCGAGCGGATGGGTGCCGCGCAGGTCCACCCGGTGGAAGCGGGACACGATGCTTCCACCGGAGGCGCCGACGTAATGGGTGGACGGGCTGGAGCCCACGTCGTCCGAGCTGCCCAGGGCGAACAGGCGCACGCGGCCCTTGCCCACCTTCTGTTCGATGCGCGCCTGATAGTCCCAGAAGTTGGCGCGCACCTGCTCGGCCTCGGGCTCGCTGAGCAGCTTGGAGCCCAGGGAGATGAGCAGCGCGGAGTAGCTGACGCGGCCCGCGACGCTGACGGAGGTGCCGGTGCTCTCGAAGGGGTACTCGATGAAGCCGCCGCTGTTGAGCAGGTCCGCGTACGCGGTGACGTGCAGCCGGTCCTCGCGCGGTCGGCTCAGCCGTCCCTCCACCGCGCCACCCAGGAGCCGTCCGTACTGCACCGGCGGCGAGCCCGGGAAGAAGTCCACGGTGTCGATGAAGTCCGGGTGAATCACCGCGGGCCCGAGCATCAGGTGGTACAGCATGGGGATGCGCACGCCGTCGAGGAAGAAGCCGGTGGCGGCGGGCTGGCTGCCGCGCACCACCGGATAGCTGATGCCCGAGGCGAGGCTCCCCACGCCCGGCATCAGCATGACGACGCGGAACGGGTCTCCCAGCGTGCCGGGGACCTCGCGGAGCTCCTGCTCATGCAGGGTGATGCGCGTCACCTCCGTGCGAGGCCGGTCATCGCGCACCACCGTCTCGTAGGGATTCACGCGGCCGGGCTGGAGCCGGTAGATGACCTGGAGCGACTGGCCTTCGGAGAGCGACTCCTCGAAGGTGCTCGGCTGGTGTCCTGGAGCGCGGGCCTCCACGCGGTGCGTGCCGGGGCGCAGCTCCAGGGTGAAGCGACCTTGCGCGTCCACGGTGCCCGAGGGCTCGGTGGCGCCGTCGACGAAGAGGGTGGCATCGGCGAGGGGACGGCGTGTGCCTCGCGCGCGCACCTCGCCGGTGAGGCGTGTGGTGGCGATGGGGACGGGCGCGGCGGGAGGCTCGAAGCGGTAGATGAACGGCAGGCGCACCGACACGGGCACGCCGGCGAGCGTCGCAGGGGTGAAGCGCAGGCCCGGTGCCGCCTGGAGCGCGGCCTCGGTGAGGCGGGGCTCGCCGGGCGCGGCGATGACCTTCACCTCGGCGACGGCGCCGTGTTCGTCCACCCGGAGCTCCAGCGCCACTTCGCCGGGCGTTCCCTCCAGTCCCTCGGGCCACGCCGCGGGTGAGTCCGCTACCAACTTGGGTGGCACCAGCGTGGCTTCGCCTCCGTCGGTGGCGAGTCCCAGTCGGGTGGCGTCCTCGGCGGACACGGTGGTGCCACCGTCGGTGGACTGGAGGTCGACTTCGAGGGTGCGGGACTCGGCGGTGGGGACGGGCAGGCCCTGGGCCGGTGCGAGGAAGGGCACTGCCACCAGGACGAGCAGTGTCAGGAGAGAGCTGCGCTCAAGACGCATGGGAACCCTTCAACACCGGACAGGTCGAGAACCGTCACCCCGGCCGGTGCGCTCTCATGCCGGGGCAGCCTCACCGCTCCTGGCGGGGATGTCTATGCGAAAGGTCCAAGAGCGGCGTGCACACGCGGACGGTGGTCTGCCCGTTCGTCCTCCCGCGTGTGTGGCTCTTCACGAAGAGCGCGAGCGGCCGGGCCGCGTGGGTGGAGGCCCCTGGAGGGCACCGCTACGTTGAGTCGACGGGTGTCTTGGGGAAGGAGTCGCGGGGTCATGCGCACGGTGAAGGACGAGCTGCTCTTGCGAGCGGTGGAGCACACCTTGTCGGGTCAGCCCATCGAGGCGGCGCGCGAGCTGGCGTCGCTGGAGACGCTGCTGGACGTGGACTCGGTGCCGGAGGACCTGGACTACCTGCTCTTCGCCACGGCGGTGTCGCATCGCCTGGAAGGCGCGGGAGGAGCGCCGCGCAACCCCTATCTGCATCCACACCCCGAGCAGGGGGCGCGGCAGATTGATTTGTTCCGGCTGTTGATGACGCACATGCCGCTGGCCTCCGCCGCGGATGCGCTGGCGAACGAGGTGTTGGTGGAGCTGTTGGGGAAGCGGGACGAGGCCACGCTGGTGGACGTGGGAATCGGCCAGGGGCGGCAGGAGGGGCGCTTGTTGAAGACGTTGTCCGAGCGCGGGGCGCTGCCGCGCAGGTTGACGCTGGTGGGCGTGGACCCGAGCGGCGCGAGCCTCGCGCAGGCGGAGGAGTCCACGGCGAGGGTGGCGCGCGAGGTGGGCGCGGTGGTGCGCTTCGTGGGAGTGGAGGCGCCGGTGGAGAGTCTGTCCGCGTCGACGTGGTCGGTGTTGCGAGGGTTGCCGGGGCCGAGGGTGGTGAACGCGGCCTTCGCGCTGCACCATGTGGCGGAGGAGCCAGGGAGCGTGGGCGCGGCGCGAGACGGCGTCTTGCGGAACCTGCGCGAGCTGGACCCGTCCGGAATGGTGATGTGTGAGCCGAACACGGACCACTTCCGCGCGCCGCCGCTGGAGCGCTTCCTGAATGCGTGGAAGCACTTCACGCAGGTCTTCCACCTGCTGGACGCGCTGGAGGTTCCTCGCGAGGAGCGCGCCGCAATCAAGCGCTTCTTCGGCAGGGAGGTGGAGGACGTGGTGGGGACGGTGGACGAGTCGGCGCGGTGCGAGCGACACGAGCTCGCGGTGACGTGGATGGCGAGGCTGAAGCGCGCGGGCTTCGTGCCGCTGGAGTTGCTGGAGCAGGTCCGGCCGGAGGGTGTGCACCCGGTGCTGGAGCTGCGGCGTGAGCCGGGGCTCGTGGGGCTGAGCTGGAGGAACGAGGTGCTGGTGGCGGTGCTGAGCGTGCGGCCGGAGGGTGCGCGCGCGTGAAGTCCCGCCGTGCGAGGATGGTGCCTGGAGGCGCACCGGTGACGGACGAGGGACGCGAGGACGTGGCGGTTCAGGTGCTGGAGCGCTGCCGGAGCGCGGGAGTCCGGCTGGTGCTGGCGGAGGCGTGCACGGGCGGACTGATTTGCGCGCGGCTGACGGACATCCCGGGTGCGTCCGCGGTGGTGGAGCGTGGCTTCGTGCCGTACTCGCACGAATCGAAGGTGGAGCAGCTGGGGGTGTCCCTTGCGTTGCTCCAGGCGCACGGCTCGGTGAGCGCGGAGGCGGTGGAGGCGCTGGCGCGAGGGGCGCTCGAGCACTCGCGCGCTGACTGGGCGGTGGCGGAGACGGGCATCGCCGGGCCGACGGGAGGCACGCCCGAGAAGCCGGTGGGGCTCGTGTACATCGCGGTGCTGCGCAGAGGTGGCGCGGCCACGGTGGAGCGGCACGTGTTCGCGGGGAACCGGAGTGAAGTGCGAGGCGCTGTGGTGGAGCGTGCGTTGGCGTTGTTGCTGACGCGGTTGAACGTCGAATCTTGAACTGGACGTTCACCCCGCACTCCCGGGTGCCTGGGCACCCGTCGGAGTGACCCCTACGCTGTGGGACGTCGGAGCGAGGTGCCTCCGTGTGTCCATGTGGCGAAGGAGCGCCCGGTGTTCCGAATCGGGGTGGAGGTCGAGGATTCCATCGTGGAGTTCGTCCTGGAGGGCTACATCCGGGTCGAGGAGATGGAGGTCTTCGTGGGGGAGCTGACGCGGGCGACGGACTCGCTCGCGGGGCGCGACATCAAAATCCTGGCGGACCTGAGGCGCTTCCGCCCCGCGTCACCGGAGGCGACGAACATGATTCGTCGGGTGCAGGAGTACGGCCTGCGCTCGGGCGTGGTGCGCGTGGCGGAGCTGGTGGAGAGCGAGATTGTCGCGCTCCAGCTCAACCGCGTGGCGGAGAACAGCCACACGGACAAGATTCTGCGCCGCTTCTGGGAAGACGCGCCCGCGCGGCGCTGGCTCATCCACGGTGACGCGGAGGATGGGGCGGCGTAGCGCTCGTCTCAGCCCCGAAGTCCTTCCGCGAAGGGCCGATTGATGCTGGACGCGGGGGCCGCGCGGGCACTCTTCCAGGCGAGCACCTGTTGCTCCACGGGCGCGCGCGTCGGGACCTGATGCAGCCCCCGGCTGCGCAGCGCCAGCTCCAGCGCCAGGGCATGGCGCCGACGCAGGGGGGCGCTGAGCAGCGCATCGATGAGCCTCTGTGGAGAAAAGGGCTGACCCGCGAGATAGCGCTGCTTCGGGTCCAGGCGGGGCCTCATCTCCTTCCACCAGGCGGCGACCTGTTCGGCCATGGGTTGTGGCAGGTCGTCCTCGGGCTTGGGGGAGAGGTCTCGTTCGAGGTCTTCCTCCAACGGCGTCAGCGACTCATCCGCCGCGTCCTCTTTCGCGGCGGCGAAGTCCCCCGCGATGACCAGACCGGTGATGGCACTGAAGGACTCCGCCGCGAGCGCCGCCACGGGTTCGAGGCGCATCAGCTCCAGGCAGGCGTCCGCGGCCTGGATGCGTCCGGAGAAGCCGAGGGCCCACAGCACGTCGGGCCGAAGCTTCTCGTGGGGAAGCAGGCCCACCAGCCTGGTCGCCGCCCTCTCGTCACCGCTCAGCCCGAGCAGGAGCAGGGGGAGTCGATTGCCCGGTGCAGTGGAGTCCACCGAAGACTGGCAGGCGGCCCATGCGCCCGCGTGTCCGTTCATCAGCCCCACGGTCAACGCGGCATCGCGGAGGACAGGCTCATCCGAGCCGAGCGCCCGCTGGAGCACGCCGGGTTCCACCGGGAGCCGTGCACGGCCCATGGCGCGCAGGGTGGCGGCGACCACCTGGGGCTCGGGATGGGACAGGAGCGGAGCGCACAGCGCCGAGGAGGCGAGCCCATGGGTTCCCAGGACCTCGATGACCGAGGCCCATAGCTCGAAAGCCGCATCCTCCTTCTTCAGCAGGGACGCGAACTCCCGAGGGATGCATGCGGTGGGCGCCAGCTCGAGCGCCCGTTGGATGGAGCCCAGGCCTTCGGACTCCGCGGTGTGGAGCGCGGTGAGCAACGCGGAAGGGCCAGGAGGTGACTCCGCGCGAAGCAGGGCGAGTGCCGCGGCGAGGACGCGCTCGGGCTCCTCGGAGAGTGCTGGAATGAGCAGCCGATGGGCCACGGGCTCACCGCCCAACACCAAGGCATCGATATGGGCCGCACACGGCTCCTCGAGCTCGGCCAGCTCCGCGAGCGAGAAGTCAGGAGCGTCGAGCGCCTTCTCCCACTGGTTCCACCGGAAGGCCGCTTCGCCGAGATGCTCTTCGTAGAGGTCCCACCGCAAGGGCTGCAAAAGGGATGGGGAACTCATGAGTGATGGGACTCCGTCTCCATCCAGGCTGACGTAGGCGGTGGGGGCATCCCCAGGGGCAGACGCGCCAGGGAAGGAATGGTGACGTATTCGCGCCGCGTCTCGAGGCCCTGCATTTCCGCCAGCCGCAGCAACGCCAGCCCATTCATGAACAAGGCACCCTCGGTCTTTCGGAGTTCGTCGTTGGGCCCGGAGTCCCGCGTCAGCCGGGAGAACTTCAACAAGCGCGCGTCGATGGTCGCCTGGAGTGCTTCGTCAAACGCACTGACCTCGTGGGCGAGCAGCGCCCGGCACATCTCGAGATAGGTATCGGAGCCTCCCTCCAGGACGACGTCCCAGCGCTTCAGGATGGCGGAGAGGTCCGAGGCGCCCACTCCCTTCAGCTTCAGGCAGTACTGATGAAGGAAATGATACAGCAGGAAGTCGTCCTCGTATTCGAGGGTGGGCTCATGCTTTCGCGCGGCGAGCCGCGCCAATGAGACAGCCAGGTCGAGCTGGCCCGCGGCCAGGGCATCGATGAAAGGGAACTCCCGGGTCGCGCAGAGGAAGCGCGGGTCGGCACCGTGGCCATCGGCGACGAGACGGAGGAAGTGATGCCGTGCGTGCGCGGAATGGCAGAGATGATGGAAGAATGCGTGAGGCCGCGCATCCACCAGCAACGCACAGAAGGCGAGCCGACGGTGGCACATGGCGGCGACCACGTAGGCCTGCCCGGACTGCTCCATCGCGTCGCGACGCTGGATGCTACGGACGGTCTCCTCGAGGCCAAAGCGAGAGGAGTCTCGGAGGGTCTCCAGGGTTGTCGAGGCAGGCATGACTCAAGGGCTCAATAGATGGCGCATTTTTCGCCCATCTCGATGTAGCGGACGCCAGAGAGGTTCTCGGCGCTCAGTCGGGCACGCAGCGTCTCTCGAATGAGGATGGCGGGCGGCAGGGGCTTGAGCCTGAAGAGGTTGGCCTCCGCCGGAATCCTGTCCTCGAGCACTTGAAGGCGGAAGAGCCCGGAGAGTCGCGCGGGGTCCGGGTCCAGTTCCTGGACCTCGCTGCGTTCCTTGTCGATGCAGTCCACATGGTCGAGCACGTTGGCGATGAAGTAGTCCTTCGCGGCGATGCGACCCTTGTGATTGGCGATGGAGACGGGCAGGAACTCGATTCGGGCTCCAGAGTGCTGCTCGAGAAGCGTCTTGAGCCTCGTGGAGACGATGGCGATCCGCTCGGTATTGCTGACAAGGTCAGGTACCACCAGCCCCTTGTGCCCTTTGTCCATGGGCAGGACGACGTGGTTTGGATAGCGATGCTCCATGGGGAGCCCCGCGGCGATGCGCCAGACCTTCGAATCGAGTGACTCTGGGACTTCGTCGATGAGGCAATGCCCAGGGTCGTTGCTGGTGGCAAGGATGGAGAAGGAAGGCATGCGCTGGACCTACCGGGGGGCGAGGATGTTCGCCAGTTCGTTGAGATGCGCGCCGGGCTTCAGGACACCTGCCTCGCGAATCTCCTTTCGCATCGTCGCCGAGAAGGTGTTGAGCTGGGTGACGATGTTCGCAATCGTTTTCTGGGTGACGTCGGGGTGGTCCTTCTTCTCGGGGTCAGCGGCCTCATCGAGCCTGTGCTTGATGGACTTCAAGCGAGTGCGGACTTCCATGCTGTAGGTGCTGTGATACTTGGGATGGGTGAGGAGCTGGAACAGCTCTCCATGACGCGGACTCGTGGGCAGATAGAGGATGTTGCCGCCCGCGTTGACGTTGTATTTGGCCTGCTGAAGAATCTTGAGGTGGTCGTATTTGAAGACCTTGCTCAGCGCATCATCCACGGGGATGACGTGGTGTGCATTGTTGCCCCAGGGCCACATGTAACTGCCCTTGAAGTTGAGGTCCTTGTAGGGACCCGCATTCATGTACCAGACCTCGGCGCGTTTGCTGGGGTCTCGCCACGCATGGGCGAAGGGCGTGGTGAAGATGGCTTGGAAGCGCTTCCGGGCCGAGCTGCCTTGCTGGTGGATGGGCAGGTTGTACCAAGCGTCCTCGCCATGACTGACCTGGTAGTCGAAGCCCATCTTCTTGTGGTCGTGGCTCGGGAACTTGTAGACCCGCCTGGCTCCCTTTCCTTCGAAGAGGCACCGCGTCACGCAGCCATCACTGTCTTGCTGATGCGACTCGTCGTGCTCGAGTTCCGGGACATGTTCATCGCTCATGACGACCTCTCGTCCGATGGAGCGGACTCCAAGCAAGGTTCAGGGGATGTCGCTCAGGACGAAGGCGCCCCGGGAGGGTTCGTCATCAAGCAGCGCCACCAGGATACGGGCGCTTCGCGCATAGCGCCTCGCGAAGCCTCGCACGCCCAGGCATACGGCTGCCGCGCCCGTGGCCGCGCCAAGCTCTCCGAAGGATGCGGGCACATACCAGCGCTGGTCGGGTGTGGGCAGCCCCGAGGCCTGCAGACGGACCAGGGTGTGCCCGTACTCCCGGGCACGAGGCTCGTCCCCGTTGAGGTTGACGATGGAGAGCCCGATATCGCCCTGTGCGGGTGCTCCCGCCGGGAAGCAGGCCGAAATCGCCTCGAAGAGCGCCAGCCCCGTGCTGCTCTTTCCCGAGAACCGGTGGCCGCCCTCCGAATGTGACGCCACTTGACCCAGGAATCCCTCGATGCGGGCTCCCCGGGAGCGTGCGGCGGATGCTCGTTCCAGCAGGATGAAGGCCGCCGCTTCACCGGGATATCGGCCCACCGCGCGATTGGGCGTGCGCAGCAGTCCCAGCTCGAAGGCACAACGAAGCGCTTCTTCGTCCACCCAGGAGTCGATGCCCCCAACGATGCACCGGTCCACCGCTCGGCTCTGGATGGCGGCGGTCGCGCTCAAGAGCGCCGACGTGAAGGTGGCGGCTCCCCCGAAGGTATAGGCCCGGTGGGACGGTGCGATGGGGAACGCGCTGAGGGAAAGGAGTTCTGGGATGAGTCGTCGGGTGACATGCGCTCTCCATTCGGCGCGCTCCGCGACCAGGTCTTCGTGGACTTGGGGCCGCTCTTTCTCCGGGAACTGGTCGATCAGGCTCCCCTGGAGGTGAACCTCTTGCATCCAATCGCCAGGAAGCTGGACATGGATGCCCGTTCCTTCGGCGGTGTCCCGCTCCAGTCCTGAGTAGTCGAGCAGGTCGCGCAGCGCGGCGTCCGCGAGTCGGAGCCAGCGCGCGTAGCCTTGAAAGCCCCAGCACAGCGAGGTGACCTCATGCCCCTTCAGGGGCACGGGCTCCAACGTGTCCTCGTCGCTGATGACCAGGTCCAGCTCACTCCAGCGCGTCAGGCCCGCTCGCGCGGCGGCGCAGCTCGAGATGACATCCGAGCCCAGCGCGGACACCATCCCGAGGCCCGTAATGGCGATGGCCTCTTCCGGACGAAGACCGGGCTTCGAGCGTGGGGATGGGCTCATGGCGATTCAGCGGGGACCTCGCTAGAGGTGCTTCTTGCAGATGCCGCACTTGGGTTCCTTCTTGCTCCCCGCGCCCGCGACCACCGGTCCCTGCATGACGGGAAACGGCGGCGTGTTCTTGTCGTTGTGGAGCATGAGGTCGAAGGCGCGGGCCACGTTCTTCCCCTCGAACTTCACGTCGAAGGAGAAGTTGATGAACTCCGCCTTGCCCTTCGTCTTGCTGGAGGCCACGCCGCCGCCGGCCGTGCCCGCCTCGTCGCCCGTGCTCGTCTTGAAGTTCGAGTCCTTCACGCACACCGGGTTGCCGGCGACGGACACCTTCTTCGTGCCCTTGTCCGTGTCAGAGGACTGGGCCACGTTGGGGTAGGGAATGGGGATGGGGCCCGCGGGGCTGGGCGTCTTGCACACGTCAGGGAAGGCCGTGGTCACTCCCCCGCTGTCCTTGGTGACGACGGACAGCTTGTTGACGCCTGTGTTGACGGCCATGGCCCCATCTCCAGGTCCGTCAAGAATACTCTGCCCGTCCGTCTGGAATCGAGTGCCCTCGCCCCTGGACGTTGTCTAGTTGATCTCCACCGAACCGCCCTTGATGCGGTGGGTGCCGGTGGCGCGCGACTCGAGATAGGTCCCCTTGATGATGACCTTGCCATTGCGGCGCAGGGTGATGCTGGCCTCCCCGCACTTGAGGACCACTTCATCCTGTCCCTCGATGACTACGCGCTTGCCATCGACGTGGGCCTCGGTGGGCGCACTCGACGCCTCCGGAGGTTGCTCCAGCAAGGCATCCAGCAGCGGCGTCGGACTGGGCTCGTGGATGAGGCCCATGATGAAGGGCAGCGTCGGGTCCCCGTTCTCGAACAAGAGGACCGCTTTCTGTCGCCGGGCCACGGCCTCCTGAAGCCCGCGAGGCTCCAGGGCGACAGCCAGCCGCGCGGGCACGGGCCCCTGGGTGTTGCCGGCGAAGTCCACGAGCGGCGCCCCCGAGGCGTCGAGCCCCACGAGCTGACCCGAGCGGCTCCCCAGAATGGGCTCCTGTACCTGGAGCGGCGGGACAGACTTGCTGGTTGCTTGAGAGCTCATGAACGAGGACCTGGTGAGGGAGAGGATCGCCACGGGGGAAACACATTCATCCGACAGGTGAGTCCCCTTCTGTGCGGACGCTTCGGCGCAGCGCCTCAGACATCATGGTCGCAGACCAGACACTTGGGCTTGGCCTCCGCCCCCGCCATGGCCACGACGGGACCCTGGAGGAGAGGAAACGGCGGTGTGTTCTTGTCGTTGTGGAGCATCAGGTCGAGGGCACGCGCCACGTTCTTTCCCTCGAACTTCACGTCGAAGGAGAAGTTGACGAACTCCGCTTTGCCCTTCGTCTTGTTGGAGGCCACGCCGCCTCCCGCGGTGCCTGCCTCATCGCCGGTGCTCAGCTTGAAGTGGGAGTCCTTCACGCACACCGGACTGCCCGCGACAGAGACCTTCTTGGTGCCTTTGTCGGTGTCGGAGGATTGCGCGACGTTGGGGTAGGGGAGGGGGACGGGGCCCGCGGGGCTGGGTGTCTTGCAGACGTCAGGGAACGCGACGGTGACACCCCCGCTGTCCTTGGTGACGACGGACATCTTGTTCACACCAGTGTTGACGGGCATGGCGTCCTCCCCAGGAAGGCAGGATACCCCATCCCGAAGGCCCGGAGCGAGGCGGGCCCTGTCCGACTCGGGTGCCATCCCACTCCCGTCGTGTGTGCGCTCAGCGCGGACTTCGCTGGTCGGGGCGCGCTGAATCCGACACGGCTTGTCGAGCGCGCTCCAGCGTGGTGGCATCCACTTCGCCAATCCGGGCGCGAGCGGGAGCCGCCAGCCACCCCTCCACCAGGCGAGCAAGTCCTCGTGTCAGCTCCGCCGGATTCTGATGCCCCGCCACCACGGCGGCCGCACAGGCCTCCTCGTTGCCAAGGAAGGAGTGGGCCAACATCCAGTAGTTCGCGAGCAGCGGGTCCGCTGACAACTCCTGCTTCTCGACCCTCCACTCCGCGTCGCCAGGCGCCTGCTCCAGGTACTCCTTGAGGCGCGGGCTGGGGCGACCCCAGAGGACACTGTGCATCCAGCGCGAGCGGCCATGCAGATGGACGCTGCGGAGGGCGGTGGGCGCCCGCGCGTCAGGGCTCGGTACCGCCAGTCGGGAATCATGCACCCGGGCGACTTCCTGGAGCGCTTCGTAGTGGGGGTCACCGACCCAGCCCGGGGCCTCATCGGGTTCGGGCTCGTTGTCGGAGAGCCAGGCGGTGAGCAGGAAGTTCTTCAACGAGTGCGCCGCCCGCAAGGCGCCTCGCCCATGTGCATAGGGAAAGACGAGCAGTGGCTGCCCTGGCTCTGACAGCAGGCTCATCAAGACCCGGTCTCCCGAGGCTTCTTCGCTGAGGACGAAGAGTCCGGCGAAGAGTCCTTCGGGGTAGGCCTGGAGCAAGGCCGCGAGCGCGTCGAGGTCCGCGGGCATGCGCGAAGGCACGTCGAGCCGGAGTGAGCGGTCCTCCGAATTCCAGAGGGAGTCCGCGGAGTCTCGTGAGTTCAGCGCGTGCTGGATGGCCTCCCACTCCTGGAGTTGCGCGGGAGGCACAATGCCAAGCACGCGCTGGATATCGGTGAGGCGGGCCTGAAGGGCCGCTGGGTCCACGCTGGCCAGTCGAGCACGGAAGCGCGCGGGCTCCCGTGCAACCACTGTTTCGACGACGTCCGCCAGGCTTGCCGACAGCAGCGTCTCGGGGGTCAGGGTTTGAAGGTCCAGCATGACGCCGCTCCGTCTCTCAGGTCGGGGAATCGAGGAGCACGGCACCCTGCGCTCCGTGGTCCGACACGCCCCATACCAGCGTGTGGCCTGGGCGCGCATGTCTTCGGGTCAGGGAGCGTGCCGCGTAGCACAGGCCCACCGCTGTGCTCGCGGCCCCGACGTCACCCAGGCTGACCGCCGGCCAGACCTCGCGGACGTCCGAGGGCAAGGCGGAGCGCGGGGTCTGGGTCAGCGCGAGTCCCCAGGCCGAGGCGCGGTGCTCCTCGCCATTCAGGTTGCCGATGACAGTGCCGACGGGCGCATGGCGGGTCAGGGTGAGCGCCTCGTTGATGGCTTGTGACAGGGCTCGCCCCGTGCCGCGGGCCTTCGATAGCGCCTCCCCGGGGGCTTCCGCCATCCCCACGGCGAGCAGGGTTCCCTCCGGGCGTCCCAGGCAGCGGCGAGGATTCTCGAGCAGCAGGCAGACCCCGGCTTCACCAGGCATCAAGCCCACGGGTTGTTCTGGGCCTTTCAGTCGACGTGTCTCGGCGAGCCAGCGCAGGGAGCTGGTGTCCAGCAGGCTGTCGACCGAGAGCAGCAGGGCTCTGTCCCATCTGCCAGAGGAGAGTTGCTGCCCGGCGGCCTTCAGGGCCATCCAGGTCGCGGACTCTCCCTCGGGAAAGAGGAGCCGGGACTCCAGGGGAATGGGGAGCTTCGCCGCTTGGAGGAGCCTCTCCATGAGCAGGGCTGCTTCCGCGCGGTGGAACGAGAAGCGGTCCGGAGCGAGCGAAGGCGTGCAGAAGAGGAAGCCGCAGCGCTTCCAGGCCTCTTCAGGCCAGGCTTCGAGGGCGGAGTAGCGGATGAGGTCGGCCAGCGCCAGTCGGGCGAGCCGCGACCATCTGCCAAGCCCCTGGAACCCCTCCGTGACACCTTCGACGGGGTGACCGATGAGTGGGACTTCATCCTGGGCATCCACATCCCAGACGACGACATCGCCCACGGGACGTGGACGACTCAGGCCACACCGGATGGCCGCGCAGACGCTCTCCGCGCCTTGCCCCAGGGACGTCATCATCCCCATTCCCGAGAGCTTCAATGATGAGGTGCTCATGAGGTCAGGGGGGCGTCAGGTCGCGCCATGCGTGCGGAGGAGGAAAGGTCTGACGACTCCGTGCGAGCTCGCATAGCTCACCAGGGACCCGGGAATACTCCTGTCGCGAGGAGGCGAGCCCGGACTCCCGTGCCAGGCGGATGATGGCCACCGCTTGCACGTCGATGTAGCGCTCGGTGTGGAGGAGGAGCGGTGGCAGGTCATTGAAGTGCGCGGCCCTGGCGTAGTTGGTGGCACGGCGCTGAACGATGGCCTCCAGGCTGCTCTCGAAAAGGGCGGGAGTTGCCGCGTGGAGTGCCTGGCAGAGCGAGTAGAAGGGGCTTTCTTCTTCGCCAATCACCCGGGCAAAGCGGTCCAGGAGCGCGGGAAGTGTCGGCGTGGCGTGTGGAGCACGTCGCTCCAGGAAGAGGCGCTGCAGGAACTGTGGGAAGAGGAAGTCGTCTTCGTATTCGAGCGCCTCCACCCAGCGGTCATCACACAGCCGAGCCAGCTCCTCCGCGGTCTCAAGGTCGTTGATGGCCAGGCAGTCGAAGAAGGCCCTGTTGCGCGAGGTTCGCCAGAAGCGAGGCGTGCCGGTCACCCCCTGAGCACATCCTCGCAGGTAATAGAGGCGGGCTTGTCCGGCGCGATGAAGGTCCGCGACATAGGGAAGGGCTTCCCCCGTCTCGAGGAATCCCGCGATGGCTCTCAATCGGTAGCAGTGCGCGAGATTGGTCAGGTCGCCCTCTTCGTCGGAGGGCCACGCTCCTGGAGGAGGAAGGCGGCGGAGGAGCGTCCTGAAGTGGGCAGCGAGGGTGTCCTGGACGTATTCGAGTTCTGTCACGGTGCGCGATTCAAGGTCGGTGCGGGTTCACAGGTCGACGGGGGTTCCCACGGGGCTGACACTCACGCCAGCGAGGCCGGCGAGTTCCAGCGCTTGGACCAACTCCCGCCGGGCGACGATGAGCCGGGGCATCGTCGTGAGCCGGAACAGGTTTCGTGATGGCTCGATGCGACTCATGTCCAGCTCGAGCTTGCGCAGCCCGAAGACCTCGCCCTTCCGGAGGGCGCTGGGTTCATATTCGCTTCGCCGCATGTCCATGCAGTCGAGCGTGCCCAGCACGTTGGCGATGAAGAACTCGCCCGGTTCGCGACGCCCCTTGTGATTGATGAGGCGAATGGGGAGGTACTCGATGTCGACTCCGGCGGAGCTTTCGAGGACCTGTCGGAACCGCGCCGAAACGAAGAGGTATCCCAGGGTGTTGCGAAGACAATCGGTGACCCGCTTGCCACCCATCCTACGAGACATGTGGAAGTCGAGCGCTGCCGGGTAGAGGTTCCTGGCTGGGGCCCCTTCCGTGGGTTGCCAGATGCAAGCCAGCTCACGAGGGAACTGGTCGATGACGCAGTCCTCCAGGTCGCTCCGTGCCTGAAGGATGACGTAGGAGGGGGGCGCGGTCATGGCCAGTCGACGCTGTCCAGGCGAAGGTTGTCCAGATTGATGCCGGGGTTCTTCTCCCCGGAAGCAATCAGGAAGGCTCGGATGGCGGTGGACGCCTTCTCCAGCTCCGAGCGGCAGGCATCCTTGTTTTCGTCCGTCAGCTTGTGCTTCTTCGGGTCGGACTCGCCCTTGGCGAGCTTGGCCTTGATGGAGTTCAGCTTCGTTCCCAGGCTCTCGCTGTAGTGCTCATGCTCCGCGGGGCCTTCCGGTGGAACGTGCGTGGGGAGCTTGAGGATGCGAGCGACGACGTATTGCTTCGGGAGGATGATGACGTTGGGCATCTCATTGATGTTCCAACGCGTCGCCAGAATCAGTCGGCGTTCCTCGGGGTCGGGAAAGGCCGTTTCGAGCTCGCCACACGCGATGACGTGGTGAGTGTTGTGCCAGTAGGGCTTCTTCCAGTCCTGGAAGTTGGAGCCTCGGTCCAGGTCCCATGCGCCATCCGAGAGAGGATTGGGAGCGTGTGTTCCTGGCTCGACCTCGCCACTCTTGCGGATGGTGGGGGCCAGGTCCTCTGTCCAGACCGCGACCCACCGCTCGGGAGAGCGCATGTTCGGGACGTCGTAGATGTGCTTCTCCGACGCCTTCGAATAGTCGTGAGCATTCTTGCGGTAGTTGCAGCGTGGGAACTTCTTGTTCTTGTAGTCCACGTGCCGCCACAGGCGTAAGCGTTCAGGGGGGATGGGCGGCTGCAGAAGGAGCAGGCCAGCAGCCGGCGGGAGGCTTGTCGCTCGCTGACGCGGCGTGAGGCATGGGACACGACACGTCGTGGCAAAGGTCGACCCCAAGGA
>NZ_JAKCFA010000028.1 GCF_024198215.1 Myxococcus qinghaiensis | reverse complement strand
TGCTCCACCAGGTGCTCGTGGACCAGTCGTTCAATCTTCGATTCCAGCGTCGCAGTGGGTTTCGGTTGCATCCGCCACGGGTTGCACACCGCGACGACGGCCTCAACACCACCCCTGAACGGTTACGATTGGAGTGCTGGAGTACGCAGGAGCACTCCAGTCTGTCGCGTACCCGGAGACGGGGGATGTCCTTACATATGCCGAAGATGGCGGCACGACCTGGTCGGTCAGCGCGAACCAGGAAGAAGTGGGCTCTCACGCCTATCTGGATGGCAAGGTTTCTGCCGCTGTAACGGCCTCGGGCGGCGCGATGTCGATGGGCACCTCAACGGGAGGGTGTTCTCTCGCCCAATCCACGGGCTCCACCGACTGCACACCGACGGCCACTCAGTCCAAGCTCGCAGGTGACAGCGCGGGCACCCAGGTGGAAGTCCGGCGGACGTACTCTACCCGGTGGCTCCAACAGCTACCCTACCTGGACGTCAACGGAGCTACCGACACGTGTGTCTCGGGCAACTGCGCGAGCTTTGCATCAGGGAACTTTGTCTCGCTGCGAGAGGACTTGCTAGGGAGCTTCCTCTACCACTGGTATGACAAGAGAAAATCAGGACGAAGCGACGTCTTCAGTCCGGTGGTGGCCAGCAACAGCACTGCGGTGTCAGCGGTGCCGCAACAACTGGCGTTGGAATCGCGCTCTTTCGGTGCGACAGGGCCGGGCAATGCACAGACGGCCGTGTACTTCGAGCGGACGGAGTATATATATGGCAACTTCGCCGTGGGTGCGCCGCCGGAGCCGTTCAAGCCACTGGTGACGGAGCGGGATGTGCGGGCCTCCGTCCTGGTGCCGGGGCAGGAGACGGTGGTGACGCGCTCGTATGACGGTCTGACGCACCGTCTGAAGTCGGTCATCGAGGAGGGTTACACGGAGAAGTTCGACTCCCTGGTGGGCACGTGGGGCAGTCCGGTAAAGACCTACGTGGGCACCTTCTACCTCAACCACCACAAGTGCTCGGGCCAGGCAGACATGGGGGATGCGCGAGTCCTGGAGATTCATGGCCCCTGTGACGTCAGCGGCCCGGGCTCCACCGAGTGCACGGGCACGGACTTCCCCATCACGCAGTACCACTACTATGGGCCGACGGGCATCGAACTCTCCAATCGTGCCAACCGCCTGTGGAAGGTCAAGAGTTTCGTGAGTCATGGTGGTGCCACGTCCTGTGCAGGCTCACCCGCGCATGAGACGGTCTTCAATAGCTATGATCCACGAGGCAATGCCACCCAGTTGACTGACCCATCAGGGGTCGTGACTTCGTTGCTGTATACGGGGGGACGGCTGGACCGGGCGACGGTGAATGGCCTCGTGACGAACTATCTCTACGAAGGCGCGGACATCACCGCAGTGCAGTTGCCGACGGGAAGCTACATGGTGCGCTGCTACCGGAAGTGGACCCAACCGGGGACTGCTTGCAGTACGGGCTTTAAGACGAGCCAGGTGCAGTGGGAAGCCATTTCCGCAGATGCGCAGGGGGTCGACTGGAGCGAGGCTGTCATCTACACGCGTTGGGCGACAGCGGATGCGCCATTGAAGACGGCGGAGTATCGCGGTCGCAGCGCCAGTGGTGTGGTGGAGACGCGGCGGGTGGTGGAGTATCACCCGGACCCGCAGGGACGGCCTACCTATCAGCGCGTCGGCACGGGCAGTGGAGCCTTCGCGAGCATTGCCGCCTTTGATAGGGACGACAGTCAGACCGCCCTTGGGTTGCCATTCAACAATGCCCCTGACTTCTGCCTCGATCCCCAGACGCAGGGGTTGTCGGAGGTTTGCACGAGGATGGGCTATGACGGGGGCGGTCGGCTCAGCAGTGTCACCGAAACGCCCACGGCAGGTGTCACTCAGGCGTCCACCTTTGCCTATGACGCCCATGGCCAAATTCGCGAGGTGCGCACAGGCTGTAGCAGCGCGGCGAATTGTCAAGCCCCCTCGGCGACATACCAATACGACGACTTTGGAAGCGTGTTGCGGACGCAGCTTCCCAATAGTCTTGGGCCAGTGCGCTATGCCTACGATTCGCGCGGCAATGTTCGTGTGAAGCAGACAGAGACGATGAGGCGGGCTAGCGAGTGGCAGTCATACTCGTACGACCTGCTGTCTCGACTGAAGTCCGTCACCCGCGAGGCGCCCGGCAGCGTCGAGGGCGCTGAGTTGCTCTACCAGCTGGCTCATGACTCGGAGGGAGTGGGATTGCCGGCGTCCTGCAACCGGTACGACGGCGAGGTGGTGAATCAGAACTCCATGGGCCGTATGCGATATGCCGAGGACTCCTTCGGCCGTACCTGGTACCGCTATGACACCTCTGGCCGGCTGGTGGGGGAGATGCGGCAGCGGCAGGGGGAGTCCTCCTGCACGCGCATGCTGGAGACGGCGTACTTGTACGACTCCTTTGGGCGGATGGTCGGGAAGGCACATCCGTATGGACGGGCCATTCGCTATGGCTACGGGGCGGGAGCACGAGCGCACCGACTTGCTTCCATCTCTGTTTCGTTCTTCACCGCTGTTGGCGGCGTCGAGGAACGGACGGTGCTCAGCAATATCGCATGGGAGCCACTCGGTGGGCTGCGCGGGTATCAGGTCCACCACTCGAATGGGGGTGCTAGTGCCGTGGAGTATGCCTTGGGAGATGATGGCTCAGTGACGCCCTCGGGCTGCGCCGCCGCTTTCCCTTCGTCTACGTCCTCGGACCTGACGGGACGCTTGCGCTCGCTTCGAGTGTCTTCGGGGGCCTTCGTAGCAGGCTCGGGTGCTGGAAATATCTACAAGCGCAGCTACACGTGGCAGGCAGACCAGGTGGCGCGCATCGACACCTGTCTCCTGGGGGCCTCGACGCCTCGCACGGAGCTGTATAGCTATGACCGAACCCTGCGGTTGACGATGGCCACGAGGCCTAGTTCGAACGCCTACGACACGGGAGGTGCCTTCGAATCGCAAGTCTTCCAACATGACCGGCGTGGGAACCGAGCTTACTACTCGGAAATGGGTATCACCTCGACGCTGGAGTACGGCACGTCTCCGACTTCCGTGGATTGGCTCTTAAGTGTGACGCCGCACCATGATGCCCATCAGAAAGTGGTTTATGAATACGACGCGGACGGCCGTGTTGAGCGTAAAGAGTCGGGACGCTACGGCTCGAATCTGTTCGCTCACGTCCTGAACATGGACTACGGGCCAGCCATGGCCACGGGCAGGGGTTCGGCGAGAGAGACTGTGTTCCGCACCGTGTCCGTCAACAATCTTTCGTACCAGTACTTCTATGACGCTTTCGGTCGTCGCCGCGCCAAGTTGCACCCGGTGAACGGTGTGAAGGACGAGTTCTTCCACGACGCCTCCATCGGGCTGTTGGTGGACCAGGGTTGGAAGGACGTCATGGACCCGGACTACCGCACGGTGGATGACTACGTGTGGCTGGGAGGGCGTCCGGTGGTGGTGGTGCGTGGCCGTCTCGAGGCGAACACGAACGTACGGCTGCCGGACTCCTCCACGGAGTGTGGACGCGACGGAGAGCAGGTGGCTTGCGGCGAGCGCTTCATCGTGACGGACCACATCGGTAGACCCGTGCTGGCGCTGGATTCCGGCGGGCGAGTGGCGGGAGCGGCGGACTATGAGCCGTTCGGCCATGTGAACCGAAGGGCGGTGCGAGCGGCTACGGGCCACCCGTACCTAGATGATGATCTCGAATCGATTGCTGGCTTCCGCCAACCTCTGGACACGAGCCAGGTCAAGGTGCGGATGCGCGCCATCTATCAGCTCCTGGATACGCAGGCTGATGCGAATGGCACTGACTCGGTGATGCTGCGGGACACCGCGACGGGAGTCCCACTCGCGAGCCACAGCGGTCCTGCCCAGGGACGGGTTGTGACGAACTGGGTGCAGCCAGCCAATGGGGAACTCGTCGTGGAGTTCTTCGCGAGCCCTGCTGGCCCTCAGCCCAACGCCTACACAGGTGTAGTGGTGGAGGCGTATGAGTATCAGCGCTACCAGCAGGGCGCTCAACCCTTCTGGATTCCCCTGCGCATGCCAGGGCAGTACCACGACGCGGAGACGGACTTTTTCGAGAACTGGAATCGCTTCTACGACCCGGGCATTGGACGATACCTGCAGCCAGAGCCGATGCTGAATGTCTCGCAAGTGGTCGTCGCGTCGGCGATGCAGGGATATTCACTACCCGCCTACAGCTATGCCCTGAACAATCCGATAAACTTCACCGATTCGACTGGCAACATGCCGCGCCCGGGCATGGACTCGATAAATGCGCGCATGCTGGCGCTGATTGCCAGGGGCGACGTTGCGGGGGCGATTGCATATTACCAGTTGCAGAATAATACGGAGAAAATCCCACGTGCGCTACAAGCACTACAAAATGCATTCAACGTCGCGAACCAGGTCGGAGGGCCCTGTAAGCAGGTTGCCAAGGACATTCACAAGGGCTTTACATTCCTGGGGCAGAGTCCGCAGTTCATCAGAATCAGGGCGACGGGATACGACTTCATGTCGTTTGACACACCGGATGGGAAAAACATTGGACTCACCGGGAATGGGTTGCACTTTGTCGTTCAGGTAAAGGACCGCATCTATGATGCATTCACAGGTCCCACGGGCATGTCGATCGCTGAGTAT
The DNA here is from genome assembly GCF_024198215.1 of Myxococcus qinghaiensis. Lineage (GTDB taxonomy): Bacteria > Myxococcota > Myxococcia > Myxococcales > Myxococcaceae > Myxococcus > Myxococcus qinghaiensis. Next base: position 144,479 of record NZ_JAKCFA010000028.1, on the reverse strand, counting down.
ACGACCCGACTGCAGGCAAGGCACGGTTTTACGTGGGAAGCCATTAATGGTTTATGAAAGGGCATGAATGGAAAAGGATAAGGTGGTGCTGATGGATGCCTTGAGCCGGATGCAGAAGGACTGCGAAGCCGGCCGGCTCGCGATGCACATAGGCTCCGCGAATGCATACGTGCTCGTGGGATTCGTGGCAGGTTACCTAGCGTGTCTTGATGACAATGGAATCCAAGATACCGAATACTCTGAGTTCTCCTTGTGGCTTCATGACGAGAAGAATGAGTTTCCTTCAGAAGGCTGGGCCAGCAAGTACCTGCGGGACTTCAATGGAGACCACTTGGCGGCCATCCAGAAGTACCTCGGTTTCGTGGCGGAGTTCAGGGCGCGTCGGGTGCGCTCGCCATGATGCGATAGCTTCGGTCGGCCCTAGCTGATGGGCGCGCTGGGCGATGTAGCCCAGCGCGCCCTGGCTGCTATGTGCATTGAATGAACGACCGGTTCCGTATCTGGGAGCACCCAGCGTGCGGTACTCGTGCAGAGGATCTCTCAGGGAGCGCTCGCCGAGCTGCCCTGGGGCTACTTGGTGGGCAGCCTTGGGCGTCAGAACCGCTTCACCTCGGTGAGCACCTGCCTCGAATGTCGAGTCACCGTCCCGAAGCGGGCCAGTGACTCCGCGCGCAGGTGCTTCGCCGCGTCGCTGACCGTGTAGCGCTGGAAGTCCGCTTCACTGGCCAGCTCGAAGTGACACACGTACCGGGCCCACCCGTCCTTGGCGGGCTCGGTGTCGCGCCACTTGCGGCAGCCGAGGAACCCGGGCTCCCGCAGCACCTCGGGGACATGCGTCCCCTCGTGCCACTGGTTCCACGCGTCCTCGGCGCCGGGCTCCACCTCGATGACCACCGTGTAGAGCGCCGTCACGGCTGCCATGCACCAAAGCCCGTCAGTCTCGCGCCGCCCTGAGACTCACGCTTGCCCTTGGGCGAGACGCGATAGGTGAAGTCGGACAGCGGCTCGAAGCGAGCCTCGTGCGCCAGCCCGCCCAGCGTCTTCTCCCACGGGTCCGCGGCGTACGACTGCGTGCGCACCTGCTTCGCGTTCGCCGGTCCCTCCGTGGAGTCCACCTGGAGCGTCGGCACCCGCTTGGTGCCCACCGCCAGCGTCTCGCGCACGGCGGGCGCCGAGTTGGGGACGACCGGCGGCCACTGCTTGGGCTCCAGCCCCAGCGAGATGAACGACAGCAGCACCTCCTCCAGCGGCTGCACGCTCGCCTGCGAGAAGTCCTGGCACGGCGCCTCATCCGTCGCGGGATTCACCGGCGCCTCCGTGCGCAGCACATACCCGGCCTCCGCCGACTGACACGTGCGCAGCACCGTCTTCGCGCCGTCCACCTCCATCTCCCGGTCGAACCACGTGCCAGGACCCAGCGGCCACTCCAGGTCCGGCGCCATGCCCGCGCCCTCCGCGCCCTGACGCATCGACACCAGCGTGAGCTGATGGCTGCCCGCGCCGCCGAAGCCCGACAGCGTGGTGCTCGCGTCGAGCAGCCCGTTCGTCAGGTACAGCGGCCCCGCGTCCACCGCGTACAGCCGGTTCTCCAGCGGACCATCCACGGGGCGATTGTCGCGCAGGTAACGTTTCGCCTCCCAGGTGCGGCCAGCGGCCGAGGGCTGCTCCGTCGTCTCCGTGCCCTCACGCGCCACCTCCAACGGCCGCGAGGCGTCCACGCGCATGGGGAGCACCAGCCGCCGTCCCAGCTTCGGCAGCGTCAACGGGCTGCCCGCGTCGTCGAGGATGTCGAGCGTCAGCCACACGCGCGAGCCCTCCACCGCCGCCACCTCCAGCGTCAGCTTCCCCGCCGCGGCCGAGCCGCCCTGTGCCTCGCGGGGCGGCGTGCGAATCGCGGAGAATGAATAGACGACCCGGTCTCCCACCCGGGCGCGATGCCAGGGGGACTTTCCCTGCGCCGCCGCGGGAGCTTCCGGTGTGGCGGTGCCGGTGGGCGCCTCCGCCGCGCCGCCTAGCGTCACGGGCACGCCGTCGGTGGGACTCACGGCGCGCGGCTTCGTGCTCTCACAGCCGGCGCCAAGCGCCAGCGCCGCGCACATCAGCGCGGAACGGGACAGGAAGGTTGCGGTGGGCTTTCGCATTCGGGCGACACCTCTCGCGGGGCTTGAGCGCGGCATTGCGCGACCCCTGGGCGGGCTTGATACACCGGAGCGCAGGCTGTCCCCAACTTCCTGGAGTTCCATCGCTCATGGCCACGAACCTGCCCATCCGTCGCGTCGTCCTCTACAAGCATGGCGTCGGCTACTTCGAGCGCCGAGGCGACGTCACGGGCAGCGACACGCTGCACCTGGACTTCAAGGCGCGCGACATGAACGACGTGCTGAAGTCGCTGACGGTGTTGGACCTGTCGGGCGGCTCGGTGTCGGCGGTGAGCTACGACTCCACCAAGCCCCTGGAGCAGCTGCTCTCGGAGGCCACCATCCGGATTCCGGAGGACGGCAGCCTCACGGCGCTGCTCGGTCAAATCAAGGGCGCGCGCGTGCGGGCGCGGGTGGGCGGCGGGCAGGTGGAGGGCGCCATCATCGGCCTGGAGTCGCTCGCGGTGGCGGCCGGGGAGACGAGCGTCGTGCGGCCCTTCCTCACGCTGCTGGTGGGCGCCTCGCTGCGCACCTTCGACGTGCTCGACATCGCCGAGCTGGAGTTCCTCGACGAGGCGGTGCGCAAGGATTTGGAGTTCTACCTGTCCACGGTGCTGTCCTCGTACAAGAAGGACAGCAAGCGCATGTCCATCCTCACCTCCGGCGAGGGCGAGCGGGAGGTCTTCGTCAGCTACGTGCTGGAAGCGCCGGTGTGGAAGACCAGCTACCGCATCCTGCTGGACGAGGGCGAGTCGCCGCTGCTCCAGGGCTGGGCGCTGGTGGACAACACGGGGGACGAGGACTGGGTGGACGTGTCGCTGGCGCTCGTCGCGGGCCTGCCGGTGTCCTTCGTGCACGACCTCTACAACCCCCGCTACATGAAGCGGCCGGTGGTGGAGGTGCGCACGGAGGCCGCCGCCGCGCCGGTGATTCCGGAGGAGAGCTTCGGCAGTGCGGGGGACATGATGATGGAGAGCGAGGAGGCCATGCCGATGATGGCCGCGCCCGCCTCCGCGCCGGGACGCTCCAAGAAGATGCGCAAGGAGGTGAGCTTCGTGGGCGGCCCGGGCGGTGGCGGTGGCCCCCGGCTGCGCGAGGTGATGGAGCAGAGCAACCAGGTGACGACGCTGACGAAAGAGGTGGGGGACCTCTTCGAGTACGGCGTGGACCGCCCGGTGACGGTGCATCGCAACCAGAGCGCGCTGGTGCCCATCCTCCACAAGCCCTTCGAGGGCCGGCGGGTGCTCCTCTACAACCGCACGACGCGCGAGAAGAACCCCATGGCGTGCATCGAGCTGAAGAACACCACGGGCCTGACGCTGGAGGGCGGGCCGGTGACGGTGACGGAGGACGAGCGGTACGTGGGCGAGGCGATGCTCGACACCATGAAGCCGCTGGACACGCGCTTCGTGCCGTACGCGGTGGAGCTGGGCTGCGTCGTCTCCGTGGAGGACCGCACGGAGGACGGGCCGGTGTTCCGCGCGGTGGTGAGCCGGGGCTCGCTGGTGGTGGAGTACTTCCACGTCAAGCGCACGAAGTACCTGGTGCGCAACAAGGCGAAGCGGGCGCAGGTCCTCTACGTGGAGCATCCCCGCCAGGGCTGGGAGTTGGAGAAGGACATGCCCGCGCCCGCGGAGACGACGGACGGCTTCTGGCGCTTCAAGCGCGAGCTGGCCCCGGGCTCCCAGGACGAGCTGGTGGTGTCCGAGCGCACGCGCGGCCACCGGCAGTACTCCATCTCCAGCGCGGGCCCGGACGAGGTGGCCTTCTTCCTGTCGCAGCGCTACGTGGACGCGAAGATGGCGGACGCGCTGCGCGAGGTGATTGCCATCCGCGAGCGCGTGGCGGCGCTGACGCGCGACGAGCAGCAGCTCACCGCCGAGCGCGCCCAGCTCTTCAAGGACCAGGAGCGCATCCGCGCCAACATCGAGTCGCTCAAGAGCGGCGTGTCCCAGCGCGAGCTGGCCGAGCGCTTCGTGGCCAAGCTCAACGAGCAGGAGGACCGACTGGAGGCCATCACCCGTGAGTTGGAGCGTCTGGCGAAGGAGCGGCAGTCGGCTCAAGAAGAGCTCAACCGCCGCGTCCAGTCGCTCAGCTCCGAAGCCGCCTTCTAGGCGGCGCTCACTTCTCCGTCGCGCGGTAGACTTCGTCGCCGCCCACGACTGTCAGGCGCACCTGGGCTCCTGGCAGCTCGGCGACGGGCGCGTCCACCGGGTCCACCGACAGCGCGACGAAGTCCGCGTCCATGCCGGGCTGCAGCCGGCCGCGCCGCGCCTCCGCGAAGGACGCGTACGCCGCGCCCACCGTGAAGCCCTCCAGGGCCTCCTCGCCGCTCAGCCGCTGGTCCGCGTACCAGCCGTTCTCGGGCGCGCCGCGCGCGTCCTGCCGCGTGCGCGCCGCGTAGAGGCCCGCGAGCACGTCCGGCTGCTCCACCGGGAAGTCGCTGCCCAGCGCCAGCACCGCGCCGGAGGCCTTCAGGCGCTGCCACGCGTACGCGCCTCGAATCCGCTCGGCGCCCACGCGGGCCTCCGCCCAGGGCATGTCGCTGGTGGCGTGCGTGGGCTGCACGCTGGCCAGGAAGCCGCCGCGCCCCAGCCGGTCGATGTCCTCCAGCCGCATCACCTGCGCGTGCTCCACGCGGTGGCGGCCGTCCTTGGTGCCCGTGGCCTCCGCCGCGCGCGTCAGCGTGTCCAGCACCAGCGTGTTGGCGCGGTCTCCAATCGCATGCGTGCACACCTGGAAGCCCGCGGCCATGAAGGCCCTCACGCGCCGCTCGTACTCCTCCGGCGCCATCATCAACAGGCCCTTGTGCCCGGGCTCGTCGCTGTAGTCCTGGTGCAGCGCCGCGCCCCGGCTGCCCAGCGCGCCATCCAGGCTGAGCTTCACCGCGCGCAGCGTCAGGCGCTCGCCCTGGTACGGGCCCTCGCGCAGGTACGTCTCGCGGTCCGGGTTCTGTCCATCCGCCATCGCGTAGACGCGCAGGGGCAGCTTGCCCTCCTTGTCCCAGCGCTGGAAGAGGCGGAAGGTGCGCAGGTCCATGCCCGCGTCGTGCACGCCGGTGAGGCCCGCCTTCGCGGCCCGGGCGAGCGCCGCGGTGAGCTGCCCGGAGAGCTGCTCGTCCGTGAGCGGGGGCAGCACCGCGTAGACAAGGCCCATGGCGTTGTCCACGAGGATGCCGGTGGCCTCGCCGTCCGCGCCGCGCAGAATCCGCCCGCCCTCCGGGTCCTTCGTGTCGCGGGTGACGCCCGCGCGCCGCAGGGCCTCGCTGTTGACCCACGCCGCGTGTCCATCGATGCGCGTCAGCATCACCGGTACGCCGGGGTGCTTCGCATCCAAGTCCCGCCGGGTGGGGAAGGCCTTGTCCGTCCAGTCGTTCTGGTCCCACCCCTGACCGACCAGCCACTCGCCCTGGTAGGAGGTGCTCGGCGCCGAGGCGACGCGCGCCACGGCCTCCTCCCTGGAGGTCGCCCCCAGCAGGCTCACCGTCGCCTCCCACTGGCCCAGCACGGACAGGTGGCCATGCGAGTCCGTCAGGCCCGGCACCACCGTGGCCTCGCCCAGGTCCACCACGCGCGCGCCGGGGCCCGCGGCCGCCAGCACCTCGTCACGCGTGCCCGTGGCCAGCACCTTGCCCTCGCGTACCGCGAGCGCCTGGACCACGGGCCGCGCCGCGTCCAGCGTGCGGATGCGCCGCGCCACGTACACCGACGTGCCCGTGGCTTCGGAGCCTGGCGTGTTGCGCTTGCAGCCGCCCGAGGCCGAGAGAAGGAGCACCGCACCGAGGAGTCCGCCGAGTCGTCGCAGCATCGTTTCGCGCACCTGCCTGGGAGTCCGCCCCGAGCCTGGGACGGGCGCGCGACACTCTGGCGCACCCGCCCCGCGCGGGCCAGCGTCCGGCGTTCAACGCGCGGCGGCACGAAGGCCTCCGCGTCCCTGCTCGCGGCGCCTAACGTGCGCGCCCATGGACTTTTCCACGCTCGCCTCCCTGTCCATTCCGCTGGCCTCGCTGCGCATGCAGGCGCTGGAGGCGGGGCCGTCCGACGGGCCCCTCGTGCTGCTGCTGCACGGCTTCCCGGAGCTGTCGGAGAGCTGGCGCGAGGTGCTGCCGCTCCTGGGCGCGGCGGGCTACCACGCGGTGGCGCCGGACCTGCGCGGTTATGGCGGCACGGACCGGCCACGCAAGGGCTACGATTTGGACACGCTGGCCGACGACGTCTACCAGCTCGCCCGCCACCTCCAGCCGGGGCGGCCCGTGCACCTGGTGGGACATGACTGGGGCGGCGGCATCGCCTACCACATGGCCGCCATGCACCCGGACCTCGTGGCCACGCTGACGGTGGTGAACTGTCCCCACCCGTCCGTGCTGGCCCGGCGCATCTGGCGGCCCGCGCAGCTCAAGCGCTCCTGGTACATGTTCTACTTCCAGCTCCCCTGGCTCCCGGAGCGCGCCCTGTCCGCGGAAGGGGGCCGGCGGGTGCCCGCGCTCATGCGCCGGGGCATGGCGAAGGGCGCCCAGGTGAGTGACGCGCGCCTGGCACCCTACGCCAGGAACCTGGCCCACCCGGACGCGGCCCGGGCCGCCGTGGACTACTACCGCGAGGCCCTGCGAGGACTCTTCACTCCGGGCGGGGCCAGGCGACTGCTCCGGACCTACCCGCGCATCCGCGCGCCCTTCCTCCTCGTCTGGGGGGAGGAGGACACCGCGCTCGGCCGCGAGCTGACGGTGGGGCTGGAGCCGTACTTCGAGCAGCCCCCGGAGGTGCGCTACCTGGCGGGCGTGGGCCACTTCCCGCCGCTGGAGGCGCCCGAGCGCGTGGCCTCGGAGATTCTCGAACACCTGGAGCGCCAACCATCGGCCGCACCCCGAGCGAAGGCGGGCCGGGGAAAAGATAGTTGCCCCACGCAAGCTTCCTGACCGGGGGGCTTGACGGGTGGGGCGGGGGACTTGGCGGCGAGCCGGGGCGTGAGGGATGTTGCGACGTCTCACGTTCCCTGGAGTCGTCATGAACCTGAACCTGTCCAAGTCCCGGCTCGGGCCCACCGCGCTGCTGGTCGTCGCCGCCCTCTGTCTGACCACCGCCGCGGGTTGCGCCGGCCGCCGCCGCGAGGCCTTCCTGCACGACAAGACGCGGACCCACGTGTACCGCAAGCCCATCGCCGAGGTGTGGCCGCAGGCGCTGGCCCTCCTCAAGGAGAAGGGCTACTCGCTGCGCGTGGGCACGCAGGGCTTCGAGGCGACCTCCGAGTGGCTGATGCACGGCGCCCCCTCGTCGCTGGGCACCACGCAGGTGCGCTACCACGTCAAGGGCACCGAGCGCGGCCCCGGCCAGTGCGCCATCGAGTTCCACAAGCAACTCGCCACGGAAACCAAGAGCGCGAGCTCCGGCGGCCGTTCCCAGGAGCTGAATGACCCGGGCGTCCGCGCCGACGGCGGCAACATCAACCGCGACGCGGAGATGGAGTGGGAGCTGCTGCAGAAGGTGGACGCCGAGTCCGCCGCGACGCTGCGCGCCGAGGCCGACAAGGTCCAGTAACGCTTCTTCCCCGCGAGCCGCCGCTGACGCGCGCTACTCGTCGCGCAGCGGCAGCTCCAGGGTGAGGCCGTCGTACGCCACCTCCAGCGGGCCCTTGTACTCCTCGCGCGCCTGCGTGAGCAGCTTCGCGGGGTCCGTGTCGTGGCGGCTGGACAGGTGGGTGAGAATCAGCCGCCGTGCCCCCGCCTCTCGCGCCACCCGTGCCGCCTCCCGGGCCGTGGAGTGGTGCGTCTCCTGCGCGCGCTCCTGCTCGTCATCGGAGAAGGTGGACTCGTGGATGAGCAGGTCCGCGTCCTTCGACGCGTTGACCACCGCGGCGCACGGCCGCGTGTCCCCGGAGATGACCACCCGGCGTCCGGGGCGCGGCGGGCCCAGCACATCCTCCGGCTTCACCGTCCGCCCGTCCTCCAGCGTCACGGCCTCGCCCTTCTGGAGCTTGCCGAAGCTGGGGCCCGGGGGCACGCCCAGTTCGCGCGCCTTCTCCACGTGGAAGCGCCCCGGCCGGCCGTCCTCAACCAGCGCGTACGCCAGCGCGTTGATGCGGTGGTCCACGCCCACCACGTGCAGCGAGTAGCCCTCGCGGCGGATGACGTCGCCGTCCTTCACCTCGTGGATTTCGATGGGGAAGGACATGGCCTCCACGCCCAGGTGCACGGCCTGATGCAGCAGGCGCCGCGCGGGCGGCGGGCCATACAGGTGGATGGCGTGCTCGCGCCCCATCATCCCCAGGGTGCGCAGGAAGCCGATGATTCCCAGGTAGTGGTCGGCGTGGAAGTGCGTGAAGAAGACCGCGTCCACCGTGAAGCCGGTGCCAAAGCGCACCATCTGTCGCTGGCTGCCCTCGCCGCAGTCGAACAGGAGCAGGTCCGTGTCCGCCTTCACGGCGAGCCCGGACAGGTTGCGGTGCAGGGTGGGCTGCGCGGCGGAGGTGCCGAGGAACGTGAGCTTGAGGAGGGACATGCCGGCACTTCCCACGCGAAGAGAGTCTCCCGCGCCACACCCACGGCGCGAGGCGCCATTTAGCAGGGTTTGGAGCCGCCCGTGTTATGAGGCCGCCGTCCCAGACACCGCCATGCCTGAATCCCTGACGTTCGCTCCCACCCCCGACCCTCGCCGCGTGCGTGCCCCGGATGGACGCGTGCTCTCCGTGCCGGAGGGCTGGGCCCTCCTCCCCCCCGGTGACGCCGGCCTCACCCGCCGTGTGAAGGCCGCGGGCCCCACCTGGACGGTGGTGGAGAAGGTGGGCCGCAAGCTGTTCTCCCGAGGCGTGTGGGCCCCCGAGCCGCACATCCACCAGGCCCGCGCCGCGCTGGAGTCCGAGCGCGCCACGCCCGCCTATGCGAAGAAGCTGGCCGCCGGAAGAGATCGCCGCGCCCGCGAGCAGGAGCAGTACGAGGTCGACTTCGCCAACGCCGTCCTGCGCTTCCTCGCCTTCTCTCCCGCGTGGCTGCCCCACGCCAAGCGCCTGGCCGTGCTCGTCGCCGCGCATGCCACGCCCGTGGGCAGCGGCACCGTGGCCCGCACGGAGCGCATCCCCGTGGAGCGCCGCGCGGAGGCCGCCGTCATCGCGTGGATGCGTCACCAGACGACGAGCTACGACAACCTGAAGATTGCCCGCGTGAAGGGCGCGCGGCGTGAGGTGCGCCGCGAGCTGGCGGAAATCTCCCGCGCCGTGCTGGACCTGCACCGCCGCGACGTGCCCCACGGGCCCACGGCGTGTCCCCTCTGCACCGCCCTGATGAATGTGGGCGGTGGTGCGCGGCAGGGCTGATTCGGACGCCTGGACTGGAATGACTGGCGGATTTCTGACCCGTCGGTCAGCCAGGTTGCGCCATTAATGACCGCCGGGTTAGTAACGGGGCCGCCATGCCGAGACCCGCTGACCCTCATGCCAGGGAAGCCTTGATGAACGCAGCCCGGGCGGAGTTCGCCCGCAAGGGGCTGCGTGGGGCGCGCATCGAGGACATCACCGCCGCGTGCGGGCTTTCCAAGGGCGCCTTCTATCTGCACTTCCCCTCGAAGGAGGCGCTCTTCGGGGAGGTGCTGGCCCGGTTCGAGGCGCAGCTGAACGAGGTGAACGGGCGCCGGATGGCGGCGGTGGAGCGCCACTTCCTCGGGCAGGGCGTGATGGGCTCTCGCGACAGGCTGGAGCGCAGCGAGCGCTATCGGCGGTTCGTCGAGCTGGAGACGGCGTTCGACTTGGAGTCGCTGGAGCTGATGTGGTCCTACCGCGACGTCGTCTCGGTGCTCGTCAGCGGCAGCCAGGGCACGCCCTTCGAGTCGCTGCTGTGGCAGATGACGGAGGCGCAGGTGGAGCGTGTCGCCGGGGACTTCCGGCGGATGCAGAGCGCGGGCGCGGCGGACCAGGAGATGGACGCGAAGCTGTTCGCCTCCGTCATCGTCGGCGCGTACGTGCTGCTGTCCCAGCGCATGGTGCACCTGAAGGAGAAGCCAGACATGTCCGCTTGGGCATACACACTCCAGCGCCTGTGTGAGGGCGGCACGCTGCCCCGCTTCGATGTCCCCGCGCCCGTGTCCGAGCCCGTGGTCTCCCGGGCCAAGCGCCCCACGACTTCCCAGCGCCGGCCTCCCGCCCGCGCGAAGACCCGTCACACCCCGAGGAAAAGCCCGTGAACTCCATCTGGAAACCTTCTGCCCCGCGCGCGCTCGCGGCGCTGGGTGTCGTCGTCACGGCGCTGTCGCTGCCCGCTTGTGGCAAGGCGGATGCTTCCTCCACGCCAGCCGCCGTCGCGAAGACGGACGCGGCGGTGCCCACGGTGAAGCTGGTCGCCACGCGCACGGTGCGCGCGGCGCCGCGCGAAGAAGTGACGGGCACGCTGTTCCCCGCGCAGGCGCTCCAGGTGGGCTTCGAGGTGGGAGGCCGACTCGCCGCCGTGAAGCTGGGCAAGGGCTCGGCGGTGAAGAAGGGGGACGTGCTGGGGCAGCTCGACGTGGAGATTGTCGACGCGCAGGTGGCGCAGGCGCAGGCGGCGGTGGCGGCCGCCGAAGCAGGCTCGGTGATGGCCTCCGACGTGGCCTCGCGCAACGAGGCGCTCCAGAAGGAGGGCGGGGTGAGTGACTTGCAGAACCGCTCCAGCTCCGCGACGGCGGCGCAGGCGCGGGCGCAGCTGCTGGCCGCGCAGGCCCAGCTCGCGCAGGCGCGGGCGGCTCGGCGGCGGCATGACCTGCGAGCGCCCTTCTCGGGCACGCTCATCGACGCGCCGGAGCAGACGGGCGCCACGGTGGGGCCGGGCACGCCGCTGTTCAACCTGGAGAACCTGGACACGCTGCTGCTCAAGACGACGGTGTCGGAGTCGCTGCGCTCGCGGCTGAAGCCCGGCGCGAAGGTGCGGGTGGAGTCGATTGGCAGCGCGGGTGTGTTCACCGAGGACGCGACGGTGCGCACCATCCTCCCCTCCGCGGACCCGGCCACGCGTCGGGTGCCGGTGGAGCTGGCGGTGCCCAACGCGGATGGCCGCTTCGTGGCGCACACGCTGGCGCGCGCGGTGTTGCTGTTGGGCGAGGACCAGGACGCGCGGGTGCTGCCGGGCACGGCGCTGTCGTCCTCCAACGGAGACCATGTCTTCGTGGTGGGCAGTGGCGGCGAGGTGAGCCGCGTGGACGTGCAGGTGCTGGAGCGACGTGAGCGCGAGGTGGTGGTGTTGGCCCGCTCGCCGTTCGAGTCCGTCATCGACCACCCCACGCCGGGCCTGTCACAGGGCTCGCGCGTCACCGTGAAGTGAGGGGGCGTCCATGTTCCTCAGCGACGTCTCCATTCGTCGGCCGGTGTTCACGGCCATGTTGTCGCTCTGCCTCATCGTCCTCGGACTGATGGGGTTGGGGCGCCTGGGCACGGACCTGTATCCGGACGTGTCCTTCCCCGTCGTCGTCGTCACCACCGTGTACAAGGGCGCGGGCCCGGGTGAAATCGAGACCCAGGTCGTCAAGCCCGTGGAGGACGCCGTCGCCGGCATCAGCGGCGTGGACAAGATTCACTCCTGGAGCCGGGAGAACCTGAGCACGGTGGTGGTGCAGTTCACGCTGTCCACCAACGTGGACCGCGCGGTGCAGGAGGTGCGCGACAAGATTGCCGGCATCGCGAACAAGCTGCCGCAGACGGCGGATGCGCCGGTGGTGGGGCGCGTGGACCTCTCCGCGACGCCCATCCTCACGTACGCCGTGTCGGCGGACATGCCGTCGCAGTCGCTGCGCCGGCTCATCGACGACCGAATCAAGCCCGCGCTCGCGCAGCTCGAGGGCGCCGCCGAGGTGCGCATCACCGGTGGCGACACGCGCGAGATTCAAATCGACGTGGACCTGGACAAGGCGCGCTCGGCGGGGGTGTCGCCGTTGGACATCGCCCAGCGCGTGGGCGCGGAGAACCTGGACCTGCCGGCGGGGCGTCTGGCGTTGGGGGCCAGTGAGCTGACGGTGCGCTCCTTGGGCCAGTTCCGCGACGTGGACGAGATTCGCGCGCTGCCCGTGGCGCGCAGCCGGACGGGCTCGCAGGTGCGGCTGAGTGAAATCGCCACGGTGACGGACGGCGTGGCGGAGCGGCGCACGGTGGCGCGGCTCAACAGCCAGGACGCGGTCATCCTGGAGGTGGTGAAGCAGCCGGGCTCCAACACGGTGGCGGTGAGTGACGCGGTGAAGCAGGTGCTCAAGGAGATGGCGCCGGAGGTGGGGCAGGGCTTCACGGCCACGCTGCTCATCGACCAGTCGGAGCTCATCCGGGAGAACGCGCACGAGGTGTGGATTGCGCTCGTCTTCGGTGGCGCGATGGCGGTGCTCATCATCCTGATGTTCCTGTTGGACGGGCGCGGCACGTTCATCTCCTCGCTGGCGCTGCCCACGTCCGTCATCGGCACGTTCTTCGTGATGTACCTGCTGGACTACACGCTGAACCAGATGACGCTGCTGGGGTTGTCGTTGGCCATCGGTCTGCTCATCGACGACGCGGTGGTGGTGCGCGAGGCGATTACGCACCGGCTGGAGAAGGGCGAAGACCCGATGAGCGCGGCGGCCAACGGCACCAACGACGTGGGGCTCGCGGTGCTCGCGACGACGCTGTCGCTGGTGGCGGTGTTCGTGCCGGTGGCCTTCATGCCCGGAATCGTGGGGCAGTTCTTCAAGCAGTTCGGCATCACCATCTCCGCAGCGGTGCTCGTCTCGCTGTTCATCTCCTTCACGCTGGACCCGATGTTGTCGGCGCGGCTGGCGAAGAAGCGGGTGCCGGGAGAGGTCCACAAGGAGAACGCGGTGGCGGCCGGGCTGCGGAGCTTCCTGGACGGCACGGAGCGCGTCTACGCGCGCATCCTGGGCTGGGTGCTGGCGCACAAGTGGGCGACGGCGGGAATCACCGTGGTGGTGCTGGTGCTGTCCTTCGGGGCGGCGAGCCGGCTGGGCGCGGAGTTCATCTCGCCAGAGGACCGCTCGCAGTTCCTGGTGGACTTGCAGCTGGCGGACTCGGCGAGCCTGTCGGAGACGGAGGCGCGCACGGGAGAGGCGGAGGCGCTGTTGCGCAAGCTGCCGGAAGTCACGGCCATCTATTCCATCGTCGGCACCAACGGCGATGTGAACAAGGCGCGCCTGCGCGTGCTGACGGTGGGCAAGGGCGAGCGCACCAAGGGCATTCCCGTGTTGAAGGACGAGGCGCGCGCGCTGTTGACGCCGCTGGTGGCGACGCGGGTGAACCTGAGCGACCCGCCGACGATTGAGGGCCTGGGCGACTACTACCCCATCATGGTGCGCATCACCGGGCCGGACCTGACGCGGGTGAATCAGGAGGCGGAGCGCGTCGCGGGAATCCTGCGCGGGCTGAAGGGCACGGAGGACGTGCGGGTGGAGGCGAACCCGCCGAAGCCGGAGCTCCAGATTCGCATCGACCGGGCGCGCGCGAGCGACGCGGACATCAACGCGGCGGGTTTGGCGACGCAGCTGCGGCTGGCCATCAGCGGCGACGTGGTGGCGAAGCTGCGCGAGGGGACGAACGAGACGGACATCCGCGTGCGGCTGGCGGAGCGGGACAGGAGCACGCCAGAGCGGGTGCGGCAGCTGGAGGTGTACACGCCGCGCGGATTGAGGCCGGTGTCGGACCTGGCTCAGGTGGAGCTGCGCGACGGGCCGAGCGTCATCGAGCACGAGAACCGGGAGCGACAGATTGCGGTGTACTCGCAGCTCGCGAAGGGGGCGGCGCTGGGAGACATCGCGAAGGCGTTGAGGGAGCAGGTGAAGCAGTCACCGCTGCCGTCTGGCTATGCCATTGTCTACGACGGGCAGATGAAGAGCCTGGACGAGCAGAACGAGGCCTTCAGCCTGGCGTTCGGGTTGGCGTTCGTCTTCATCTACATGGTGCTGGCGAGCCAGTTCGAGTCCTTCAAGCACCCGTTCACCATCATGGCGTCGTTGCCGCTGGCGCTGGTGGGCGCGCTGCTCGGGTTGGTGGTGACGGGGTATCACCTGTCGATGGGCGCGATGATTGGCGTCATCCTGTTGATGGGATTGGTGACGAAGAACGCGATTCTGCTCATCGACGGTGCGTTGCAGCACCTGCGTGAGGGGGACTCGGTGGACGTGGCGCTGATGAAGGCGGGGCCGCGGCGACTGCGTCCGATTCTGATGACGAGCGCGGCGATGGCGATTGGCATGGTGCCGACGGCGGTGGGCTCGGGGACGGGCTCGGAGTTCCGCGCGCCCATGGCCATCTCTGTGATTGGTGGTGTCATCACCTCGACGTTCCTGACGCTGCTGGTGGTGCCGGTGGTGTTCGCGGCGATGGAGAAGGTCGGGTTCTGGCGGACGACGAAGGCGGAGGCGCCCGTGCCCGAAGAGGTCCCCGTGTCACCCGGGCCCAGCCCGGCCGCGTGACGACGGCGCCGGGCCCGAGCGAGTGACTCGGGTCCGGTGTCCGACGGTGGCTCAGTCCTTGAGCCCGGCGAACTTGCGCGCCTCGGCGAGCGCGCTGGAGTTGGGGAACAGCTTGCTGGCGAGGTCGGCCGTGCGTGCCGCGCCCTCTGTCTTTCCCTGCTCCCCGAGGGATTCGACGAGGCCGACCCAGGCTTCTTCCAGGACGCTCAACGCGCGGGTGGCGGCCTCCCGGTAGAGGGCTTCCGCCTCCAGCGGAGAGTCCCGGACGACGCTCTTGAAGCGGGCCAGTCCGATGAGCGCTTCAGGCGTTCTGTCCGAGGCGTCGACGGCGCCCAGGAGCAACTGCTCGACCTCCGCGAAGAAAGCGGCGGGGTCCGGGAGGTCCTCCTTCCCCCAGAGCAGCGCCCTGCTGGAGAGCAGCAGTCCTGGCACATGGGCGGGACAGAGGACGCGCAGGCGTTCGAGCAGCTTCAGTTGCTCCTCGCTCCCCCATTCCAGGCGCTTCGCCTCCGACAGCAGCTCCAGCAGTTCGTGGGGGCTCGGGTGCATGAGGGCTCACAGCTTCTGAAGCAATCGAGAGTTGTCCTTCGCCACATCTTTCAGGAGCTTCAGCGCGGTCTGAAGCTCCTTCTTCGTCGCGATGCTGAAGTTCTCCGCGTCATACATCTTCTGAAGCTCGTGGCGTGTGAAGTCCTTGAGCCGGGAGGGGAAGCTCGGGACGCGCTGGAGCCGGGCGGGTATCTCTCCCAGCTTCATGGAGAGGTCGGCAATCTGTCTGCGCAAGGCCGCTGCCGCGGACTGCTCCAGCAGACCCGACGAGGTCGATTCAGCCACGAGCGCTTCGGCCTGCGCGAAATGGCCCTCCGAAATCAGGTGGGTGATTCGCGCTTCCGCGCTGTTGCGGCCAAAGCCGCCTCCGCTCCCGTCATCGACGTGGGCGCAGGAGAGCAGGGCGCAACAGAAGAGGACGAGCGCGAGGATGCGGCGCCTGCTTCGTGCCCGCCAGGTCATGGGGCCCAGCGTATCGATGGGCCTTGATGCGGCCCAGCGCAGACGCCAGCACCTGTCTGCTCGTGAGCGCTCGGGGCTTCAGCCGCCCGCGTACACCGGCGTCATCGCGTCGATGATGGCGTGCATGAGGCTCTGGCCGTCGGGAGTGTCCGGACACAGTCCGCCCCAGACGAGCGTGAGGCGGTCCGCCACCGGGCGCCAGTACATGCGTCCTCGCATGGCCACCGGCTCGTAGCTCTCCCGGCCGCCCGCGAGGTAGTCCTCCTCTGGCATCCCGAACACCGCGTAGTAGCTCAGGTCCGGTGAGTCCGCGTCCTCCGTGCGGTGCAGCCCGCTGGGAATCACGCAGGCCACGTCCGCGCTGTGCCACGCGCCCTGCCGGCCCGTCGTCACCTCGCGAACCTCGAAGCACATCCGCGACGCCGGACAGCCCAGCTCCCCCGCCGTCAGGAAGTTGTAGTCCAGCCTCGGAATCTCCAGCATCTCCTCCACGTCCGGCCGCCCGTCACTCCGGAAGCCCCACGGATTGCCGTCGCGCTTGTACGAACGCACCCCGTACGCGCCATAGAAGACGTTGTACCAGGGGCTGTGTGGATTGAAGTAGTCCGAGCACCCCGCGCCATCCGGGAAGTCCGCGATGGTGAACGCCACCAGCAGGTCGAACAGCCGCTTGTTGTCGAACGCCAGGAACGGCTCGCGCGCCACCGCTCCAATCGACCCCCGGATGCGCGGCACCGGCGTCGCCACACCCAGCTCCTCCAGGAAGTTCGTCTTGCCCGGCAACGGCGTCGCGTTCATGGCCATCACGGCCAGCTCTCGTTGTAGACCCATGGAATTCCGTACCCCGCTGCCACAGCTTAAGGGACCGGAGTACACTGGTGAACATGCCGGAGAAGCTCGTCTTCGAGCACACCTTCGAAGGCCTCTTCGTTCGCGGACTCGCGGGACGTGTCACACCGGCCCTGCGAGCCCGGCTGCGCGAGGTGGGCCTGGACCTGGAGAACAAGCTCCAGCCCGCCTACGTCTTCGACACGTGGTGCTCCGCCGTCCGTGTCGCCGCCCATGAGCTCCATCCGGATGTATCAGCGGAGGTCGCCTACTCCCTGCTCGGCGAGCGCATGGTGGACGGCTACCGCGAGACGGTGATGGGCCGCGCCCTCTTCAGCGTCATCCAACTCCTGGGTCCTCGCCGGGGCGTGGGCCGCGCCCGACAGATGTTCCGCTCCGGCAACAACTACACCGAGGCCCGCGTCGACGACGTGTCCACCACCGAGGTCGACCTCTGGATGAACGAGGCCGGCCCCATCCGCTACTTCACCCAGGGCGCCGTGCTCGCGGGCCTGCGCGCCACTGGCGCCATCCACCCCGTCGTCACCGTGCGCGACTTCACCCCCGCCGACGTCACCTACCGCTGCACCTGGCGCGATGGACTCGGAGCCTGAGTCGTCCACCGGGCCCGGCCTGCTCGCCGTCGACCTGGGCCTGCGCTCGGGCCTGGCCCTCTACGGCCGCGACGGCCGCCTGCGCACGTACCGCTCCCAGAACTTCGGCAGTCAGTCCCGGCTGAAGCGCGCCGTGCCCGCCGTGCTCGCGGACATCGGGCCCCTGGCCTTCCTGGTGCTGGAGGGCGGCGGGCCCGTCGCCGACGTCTGGGAGCGCGAGGCCGCCCGCCGCGCGCTGCCCGTGCTGCGCGTCTCCGCCGAGGACTGGCGCGAGCGGCTGCTCTACGCCCGCGAGCAGCGCAGCGGCGGCCAGGCGAAGGACGCCGCGGATGGCCTCGCTCGCAAGGTCATCGCCTGGTCCCACGCCCCCAGGCCCACCTCGCTGCGCCATGACGCCGCGGAGGCCATCCTCCTGGGCCTGTGGGGCGTGCTGGAGGTGGGCTGGCTTGCCCAGGTGCCCGCGGAGGTGCGGGCTCGCTAGAGGGCCCCTCGCGCCGCGCGAGGCCGTCTCCTGCTGGGCCTGTGGGGCGTGCTGGTCCCCAGGTGTCCGAGGCGGTGCGGACTCGCTGGAGGGCCCCTCGCGCCGCGCGCGGCCGTCTCCTGGTATGACGGGCGGATGCCTGAGATTCGGAGCCGCCGGTGAAGCGTTGGGTCAATGCGCTCGCCCGCACGGGCTACCGGGGCGCGTACACGCTGGCGCGGGTGTACTGGCTGGTACGCCACCCCCGGACGCACGGCGTCTTCGTGGGTGTCTGGCACCAGGGCCGCGTGCTGCTCCTCCAGAACTCCTACAAGCACCAGCTCAGCATGCCGGGCGGCGGCATGGAGCGGGACGAGTCCCCCGCCGAGGCCGGCGCACGCGAGCTCCACGAGGAAGTGGGCCTCCGCGTGGGCCCCGCGTCGCTGAAGCCCGTCTTCGAGACCGTGGGCACCTCCGAGAACAAGGAGGACCACGTCCGCTTCCTGGAGCTGGACCTGGATGCCAGGGACGCAGAGCCCAGCCTCACCATCGATGACCGCGAGGTCACCTGGGCGGAGTTCATCGACCTGGACACCGCGCTGAGACTTCCTGTCTCCCCGCTGGTGCGGGCATACCTGGAGCACGCGCGTCAGCGCCGGAAGTAAATCACCCCCGAGTGCGACAGGAATGGATGTCTCGATGCAAGGCTTCGCCATCCGGCGCGGCGCCGTTCAGTCGAGACAGCCTGTGAAGACAACCGCGCGCGACGCGACAAGAAGTCGAGGAGGGGGCCGCGCGCGGGAAGAAGAACCCGACGTCAGCGAGCGTGGGCGGCGGCCGGCTCGTTCACCAGGAAGTGGCGGGTGCGGGCCTTGGTCAGCTGCCGCTCCGCCTCCTCCGGGGACACACAATCCACGGTGATGTCGTCGTTGGGCGCTGCCTCGGATGCCACGCGCGCCGTCTGCAATCGGGCGATGGTGGAGTCCGACAGGTGCGCGCACATCAGACAGCCACGCTGGCGACCGTAAGCCACGACTTCACCGAAAATCGTGGCGGACTCCGGTTCCAGCGCCTTCAAGCCCCGCATATCCGCCAGCACCAGGTGCCGGCCTCCCGCATACGTATCCGTCGCGGCCCGATAGGCCGTGGCGAAATCCTTCATCTCATTGGGTCGGACAAAGCCCTTCAACCGAACGGTGACCGTGCGACGGTTCGTATCGTTGGAGACTTCGAACATGAGCCCTCCCTCCTGGGGAGGGTAAACAATAACAAACATCCGGGCCCGCTCGATACACCCCCCCGCGACTCTGTCAGCCCTGGAATAGTCGAAAGGAATTGTGTCGGGTTGGACCCGGCCCGGCGGAAGATTGCCGCCACCCCACAGCGCTTTCCACGCCAACGCGAATGCTCCAAGCCGGATGTGAAATCGAGTCCGGGATGACTCAGGCGCGCTGACTGCTCTCGCCGGTGATGACGGCCGAGCCGATGAGGTGCGCCAGCCGCAGCGCCTCCGGGACGCGGCCCTTGTCCGTCACCAGCGCGAGCGCGTCCGCGACGAAGGCGGGCTCCGCGCCCTGCGCCTGGAAGGTGAAGCCACCCAGCTGATGGATGTCGCCCGCACCGCGCAGCCTGGCCCACCTCGCGTCCGCGCGAGGCAGGCGCCGCAGCGCGCGCTCCACCGCGTCCAAATCCGGAGGCCGCCGCATCACCGCCACGCAGGGCGTGCGAAGGCGCGCCGCCAGCTCCGGCAGGTCCACGACGTTGAAGCCCCCGAAGGCGATGCCATCCAGCAGCACCAGGTGCAGCTGCGGCAGGAACTTGCCGCCCTCCAGCAGCCGGCACACCTCGCGCGTGGAGTTCCAGCCGTCGCGCCGCACGCGGCCCCAGACGAGCCCCTCGAAGCGCGTGCCCGCGCACACCACGCCCGCCAATTGCACGGCGGAGCCCGCGCGGCGGGCGAAGGGCGCATCGTCGAAGCCGATGACTCGGGGGAAGCGGGGCAGACGCATGGCCTCTTCAGCCTCTCAAGCCCCCGCGCCGCCGAACAGCAAAAGGAAGAAGCCCGACCCCGCGCGCGCGGATGCCGGGCTTCAGGGAACTCCGTGCCGGGCTGCTTCAGCCGGCGCGCACGTTCTGCGCCTGCAGGCCCTTGGGGCCGCGGCCGACCTCGAACTCCACCTTCTGGCCTTCCTGCAGCGTCCGGAAGCCATCCATGTTGATGGCCGTGTGGTGGACGAACACGTCCTCACCACCACCGTCCTGCACGATGAACCCAAAGCCCTTCGCATCGTTGAACCACTTCACGGTACCAGTTGCCATGTATCGCGTTCTCTCGGGTGGTGCGGCGCGCCGCGGTTATCGGCCTTTGAGAAACTAGAGGCCGTAAGGCGGGACATAGTTTGCCCGGGCTCACCGTCCGAGTGGAAGCCCCCTTGGCTGCTTGCCAGCAGCCACTCCTGCTTCCAGGGCATGGACAGGCGCCGCGCGCTCCGGCGGCCGCGTGCCTACCGTCATGGAAGCCCTTGGCTTCCCTTGGAAAGGAGCGTCCCATGGCCGTGCCCAGCCCCCCGACTCCCACCCTTCCCCCGGTGTCGTCCGTCCCACCCCGAAGGGAGCCGGCCCTCCGCCGGATGGCGCGGCACGTCGCGGACACGAGCGCCCGGGCGGGCATCCTCTCCCGGCCGCTCCTCGAGCGACTTCCCCTGCGCCGGTGGGTGCCCTCCGAGGTCCACACCCTGCTGGACTACCGAGGGGGCGTGGCGGCGCTGGTGGCCGGGCAGCTGTCCAAGGACAGGCGGGCGCGCCGCGCGGGGAGGGTGCTGGGGGCGTCGGCCATTGGCGTGTCCCTGTTCACCGACGCCCGGCTGAGCCTGGCCCGGCTCATCCCCATCGAGGCGCACGAAATCTTCGACTACGTCCATGGCACGGCGTCAGTCCTGGCGCCCTTCGTCCTGGGGTACGCCCGGAAGAGCCCCATCGTCGCCACGGTGCACGTGCTGCTGGGGCTGTCGTCGCTGGCGGTGGCGCTGGTGACGGACTACCGCTGCCAGACGGGCATGCACCTGGGCGGGGAGCTGCGCACGGACCCGGAAGGCATTGGCGCGTGAAAAAGCAAAGCGGCGGGGCCTTCGTGAAGGCACCCCGCCGCTTCAATCACTTCACGAACGCCAGGCGTCGGCTCAGGCCGTCTTCACGGCCGCCTGGGGCTTCAGGTCGGACGAAGACGCGCCGCCGCTGACGCTCTGGATGCGCATCCCGTAGAAGCTGCGGTAGACGAACACCGTCGACAGGACGAAGAACACCACGGAGAAGATGCGCGTCAGGTTGCCCTGGCCCGCGGCCTCCAGCTCCACCGCCAGCTCCACCGCCAGCAGGCCGAAGAGGGTGGTGAACTTGATGACCGGGTTGAGCGCCACGGAGGACGTGTCCTTGAACGGGTCGCCCACGGTGTCGCCGACGACGCAGGCCGCGTGCAGCTCCGTGCCCTTTGCCTTCAGCTCCACCTCCACCAGCTTCTTCGCGTTGTCCCAGGCGCCACCGGCGTTGGCCATGAAGACGGCCTGGTAGAGGCCGAAGATGGCGATGGAGATGAGGTAGCCCACGAAGAAGTACGGCTCCAGGCAGGCGAACGCGAGCGTGCTGAAGAAGACGGCGAGGAAGATGTTGA
Source organism: Myxococcus qinghaiensis (assembly GCF_024198215.1). GTDB lineage: Bacteria > Myxococcota > Myxococcia > Myxococcales > Myxococcaceae > Myxococcus > Myxococcus qinghaiensis. Next base: position 123,360 of record NZ_JAKCFA010000028.1, on the reverse strand, counting down.
TCATCCCCTTCTGCGCGTACTGGGTGCAGATTTCGACGACCTTCTTCGAGTCGGCCACGCTGGCCTTCTCCACGCCCTCCAGCTTGATGTTGGCCTTGATGAACTCCACCGCGCGGTAGGCGCCGGTGGACACCGCCTGCATGGACGCGCCGGAGAACCAGTAGATGATGGCGCCGCCGGTGATGAGGCCCAGGAGGAACGGGGCGTGCAGCAGCGAGAGGAACTGCGTCTTCTCGGTGTTGAGCTGGCCGTTGGTGATTCCGACGAGCAGCACGATGATGGAGAAGATCATCGTGGTGGCGCCGACGACGGCCGTGCCGATGAGCACCGGCTTGGCGGTGGCCTTGAAGGTGTTGCCCGCGCCGTCGTTCTCCTCGAGGAACTGCTTGCCCTTCTCGAAGTCGAGGTCGAAGCCGAAGTCGCGCTTCACCTCCGCCTGCACGTTGGGGACGTTCTCGATGAGGGACAGCTCGTAGACGCTCTGCGCGTTGTCAGTCACCGGGCCGTAGGAGTCCACGGCGATGGTGACCGGGCCCATGCCCAGGAAGCCGAAGGCGACGAGGCCGAAGGCGAACACCGGGGCGGCAATCATCAACTGGCCCACGCCCTCGCCGGGCACGCCGGAGCCGCTGAACCAGAACGCCAGGCCCATGAGGCCCGCGATGATGAGGCCCATCCAGTACGCGGAGAAGTTGCCCGCGACCAGGCCGGAGATGACGTTCAGGGACGCGCCGCCCTCGCGGCTGGCCGTGACGACCTCGCGCACGTGACGGCTCTCCGTGGACGTGAAGACCTTGATGGCCTCCGGGATGATGGCGCCCGCCAGCGTGCCGCAGCTGATGATGAGGGACAGCTGCCACCACAGCGACGGGTCGCCGTTCAGGTTGGGAATGAGCAGGTAGCTGACCAGGAACGTCAAGGCCACGGAGATGATGGACGTCACCCACACCAGCGCGGTGAGCGGGTGCTCGAAGTTCATGTGGTCCGCGTTCTTGTACTTGGCGGACTGGAACACGTTGTTCAGGCCGTAGGCGGCCAGCGACGCGAGCACCATGACGATGCGCATCACGAAAATCCAGACCAGCAGCTCGACGCGGAAGCCCTCGCCCACCGCCAGCAGGATGAAGGTGATGAGCGCCACGCCCGTCACGCCGTAGGTCTCGAAGCCGTCCGCCGAGGGGCCCACGCTGTCGCCGGCGTTGTCGCCGGTGCAGTCCGCGATGACGCCCGGGTTGCGCGCGTCGTCCTCCTTGATCTTGAAGACAATCTTCATCAAGTCGGAGCCGATGTCGGCGATCTTGGTGAAGATGCCGCCGGCGATGCGCAGCGCGGAGGCGCCGAGCGACTCGCCAATCGCGAAGCCGATGAAGCACGAGCCCGCGAAGTCCGCCGGGATGAAGAGCAGGATGGCGAGCATCAACAACAGCTCGGTGCTGATGAGCACCATGCCGATGGACATACCCGCCTGCAGCGGAATGGCGTACGTGGGGTAGGGCTTGCCGCGCAAGCTGGCGAAGGCGGTGCGGCTGTTGGCGAACGTGTTGACGCGGATGCCAAACCAGGCGACGCCACACGAGCCGGCGATGCCCACCAGGCTCGCCACCAGGATGATGACCACGCGGTCCGCGCCCATGTGACGCAGGAACCCGAAGTAACCCACCATCACCACGGCGATGAGCGCCCACAGCACGCCGATGAACTTCAGCTGCGTCATCAGGTACGTCTTGCACGTCTCGTAGATGAGCTCGGAAATCTCGAGCATCGCCCGGTGCACGGGCAGGTTCTTGAGCGTGGCGTACTGCATGAATCCGAACACCAGTCCGAGCACGCAGACCGCGATGCCAGACAGCAACAGCTGGTGTCCGTTGATGCTACCTCCAAAGAATGACTTGGAGGCGAAGTCGGGGAGAACGAGGTCCGCCTCACTGGCGTGGGCGGCGCTGGCGGCGAACACCGTCAGCAGCCCGAGGGCTTTGACGGCGACACCGGTGACGCCCCTACGCAGGGCGTCCATCCGTGGAACAGTGCGTGTCATGGGGGTGCAACTCCTCACAGAGGCTCGTCCAAAGCGCGGCCCACAACGCCGCGCCCCGGAGTGAACAGGGAGTGGTGTCGAGGGGTTGGCCGCCTGCGAGCGAAGTTGCCGCGCGCCGACGCTTCAGCACAGCCTCGCCCTTCAGGGTGCAACGTCACACGCCTGAAGGCGGGCTCGCGAATAGCATGGACAGGCGCTGAAAGTCGAATTGCGGGGTGTGATTGTCCACAAGCAGATCCAACTGCCAGGGGAGCTGGGAGCCCCGCAACCCGTCAGGTGGTGTGTGTATGTCAGGGCTTCAGACGGAAAAGGAAGCCATCCTGGGGATGCGGGTAAGGGGTTCCCACAGGTTGGACGCGCCGCAGTGCGACAGCGACCAGGGTATTGCCAGATCCATCCACTGACACCGAGCGGGCTGTCGGGGGGAGGGGGCTGGAGAAGCCTCGCACCCAAAGGGAGTCTCCCTTTTCAGGCAGGAGGCGGGCGACATAGAGGCCGGCGGGAGAGGGCTTGGGGTCCAAATCCAGACCGCCGTCATGGGTGCCGGTGAGCGTGAGCTGTCCCGCGTCATCCGTGGCGAGCGCCGTGGCGGTGGCGGCGAAGGAGCGCGCCCAGCGCTCGTGGCCGTCCGCGTTGAAGGCCGCCACGAAGCCGTGATGGGCGCCCGCGTCATGAGGTTTGTTCTGAAAGTAGAAGCGGGTGGAGAAGGAGCCCGCCACGAAGACGCGGTCCGGGCCCACCGCCAGCGCGGAGACAGCGCCGGTGGCGCCGCGGAAGTCCCGGCTCCACGCGTGGGTGCCATCCGGATGAAGTTTGAGGACGAAGGGGGTGCGCTGGCGCACGGTGAGGAACGAGCCCCCGCCGAAGCACACCGCGCCCGCGTACGCGCCTCCAATATAGATACCGCCGAAGGCGTCCACCGCCGTCGCGCGCGCCGTCACCAGGCCCTGCGGCCCGGCGGACCAGACGCGGCTCCAGCGGGTGTGGGCATCCGGGCCCAGCCGCACCACGAAGGCGCCGCGTTCGCCGTCAGGCGGCTCGCGCACGGCGTCGCCGAAGTCGCGGGCTCCGGAGAAGTCACCCACCACCACCACGCCCGCGTCGTCCCGGGCGACAGCGTGCACGGTGAGCGTGCCCTCTCCGGCGAAGCCCTTCACGTGCTCGACGGCGCCGTCGGCCGACAGTCGCGCGATGAAGGGACCGTCCGGCAGGCGCACGTCGCCCCACTGGGAGCCTGATGTGGCGCCGCCCAGCCAGAGCTTGCCCTGCGTATCAATGATGAGTCCGCCCACGCGCGCGGCGGACGAGCCCTCACCCGGAAGCAGCCCATGCGCCCAGCGCAGGGCCCCGTCCGGGGAGAAGCGCGCCACCATCAAATGAGCCTTCGCAACACCCTGGTTGAAAGGCAGGGGGCCGCCCCCCACGTCCATAGGCTCTCGGTATGTCGCCGCGACGAGAACGTCCCCGTCGGGGGCTACCACCGCATGTGGCGCTTCGCTGTCCCCGCTCGCCAACGGGAAAGACCACGCCACTGCCCCCTCGCCCTCGCCACGACCCTCCGCCCCCGCCGCCCTCACCACCCTCAAGCCCGGAGCACGTGGGGCCGCCAGAGCCTGCTCCCCGCACGCCACGAGGAGAGGACCCACCAGACACACCACGCTCACCCACCGCCACCCCACCATGACCGCCCCGACCTCTCCCCCGCCACCCGCCCCCGACGACCCCCTGCCCTTCAACCGGGGGGATGCTTCTGCAAGGCGATTGCCAGCCCTGTTTCCTGGAGGCGCTTCCCTCTGGGCGCGATGGGGACCCAGGCCTGGAGGGCAAGAAATGTGTCCGCTCTCCTGAAAAAATCCCTGTCTACCAGCCAACACGAGAGGAAAAACGACGCGCCCGGCCGGAAGGCAGACAGGCCCGTAGCACTCCAGGGAGGAGCAGGCGGGCGGGTGGGCGTGGCGCGCGGCCCTCATCTGTCATGGGGGTGACAGGCGCCGCGAGGCCCGAGTTTTCGGCCTCGCGCACATCCGACCCGCGCTCCGGATGTGCGCGAGGCCCGAGTTTTCGGCCTCGCGCACATCCGGAGCGCGGGTCGGATGGAACATCACGATTCGATGAAGAACACGGGGGGGCGACGGATTGGGTGTCATCTCCGGTGTGACGGGGGCCTGTCGTGGAGTTGACGAAGTGGAGTCATCGCATGTCTGTCCATTCAGGCACCTTGTGTTGCGTTGAATCCAGCACGGCGTCCAAGGAGCCTCCCGGAGCGTGGGCGTGGGCGGCCCAGGCGCCGGAGCAGCCGTCGCTGGCGATTCCGATGGCTCGGTCTGAAGACGACGGACGCTGAAAACACCGACGCCCGCTCGGGGCCACTGCTGGCCACCGGCGGGCGTCGCGTGCTTCGTGTCAGGCCCATCCGGGCCCGGCGGGGACTAGTTCACCTTGACCTGCAGCTCCTTGAGGACCTGGTCGCCGCGCATCACCGTGATGCTCCAGGTGCCCGGCTTGTTCAGCCGTACGCCCGTCCACTGCCGCGCGCGCCAGCCGTCGCCCTTGAGCTTCACGTCCTTCGTCTCGCGGACCACGTTGCCCTGCTTGGTCTGCACCATGACGTCCTCGACGGAGTCGCCCTGGGGCACCAGGTAGGCCTGCCACAGCATCACCGTGGTGTTCGCCTTGACGCCCTCGGCGCCCACCTCGGCGGTGCACTCGTACTTGTTGGGGCCGTCCTTGGCCACCTCCGTGCAGAGCTTGGCCTCCACCAGCACGGGACCCTGTCCCTGACCCTTGTAGAAATAGTTCCAGGTGTCGCGCACGGCGTCGGCGCTCGGCGCCTTCGCGGACTCCTTGGCCGGAGCCTCCGGCGCCGCGTCCTGCGCCAAGGCCATCGACGACATCCCCAGCACCGCGCACACCATGCTCCGCGTCAGAAGCTTCTTCATGTCTCGGGGTCCCCTCGTTGGGTGAGTTCGGCGGGCCTTCCCCGGCCCGCCCAGGGGCCTGTGTAGCACGAAAGGAGGGGCCTTCTGCCAGCCTCACCCGAGCAGGAAGAAGGCCAGCGTCACCAGCGGCAGGTACACGAGGAAGGCCACCAGGAGGAAGCCGAGGATGTCCTTGAACTCGAGCCGCGCGACGGCCAGCAGCGGCAGCGCCCAGAAGGGCTGGATGAGGTCGGTGGCCATGTCGCCCCAGGCATAGGCGAGGACGACCTTCTCCGGCGCGACGCCCAGTCGACTTGCCGCGTCGAGGAGGTAGGGCGCCTCGATGGCCCACTTGGAGCCGCCCGAGGGGACGAAGTAGTTCACCACGCCGCTGTAGAGATAGACGATGGCGGGGAACGTCTCCTTCGTGGACAGCGACACGAACAGCTCGCCGATGCGGTCCGTCAGGCCCGTCGTCTTGAAGATGCCGTAGATGCCCGCATAGAGCGGGAACTGGAGGACGATGCCGTGCAGCACGCTCCCGGCCTCCTCCGCCGCCTTGATGAGCCGCGCGGGCGTGCCGTGCAGCAGCACCGCGAGCACCAGGAAGGTGAAGTTGACCACGTTGAGGTTGAGCGCGCGCCAGCCGCCGTTGAGCCACAGGTAGCGCCCCAGCCACAGCAGGCCCAGCACGCCGAAGATGACATTGAGCAGTCGCGCGTGGTCCAGCCAGATGGCCAGGCTCTTCTCCGCGGGGCGCTCGGGCGGGACGAAGTCTCCCAGCTTCTCCAGCACGGCCGGGTCCACGCGCACCACGTGCTCCGGGCTGGGATGCAGCGCCCACGCGAGCAGCGTGAGTCCCGCGACGACGGACACGGTGAGCACGATGTTGAAGGGGGAGAAGAGCGTCCGGTCGATGGGGATGAGGCCGATGCTCTTCTCCAGGAAGTGGCCCGGCGTGGCGACGAGCAGCGGCGCGGAGGCGGACAGGCCCGCGTGCCACGTGGCGCCCAGGCCGAAGTACGCGCAGGCGACGAGCAGCCGGTAGTCCACGTCCGGCCTTCGCCGCGCGACGTAGCGCACCAGCATGGCGCTGGCGACCAGGGACAGGCCCCAGTTGATGTACGCCAGCGCCATGGAGACGAAGGCCATCAGCGCCACCGCGCCGCGCGGCGTGCGCGCCAGGCCAGAGACCTTCTCCAGGAGCGCGCGCACGGGCGTGGTGAGCGCCAGCAGGTAGCCGGTGAACATCACCAGCGCCATCTGCATGGAGAAGGTGAGCAGCTCCCAGAAGCCACCACCCCACGCGTCCAGCACCTTGGGCGCCGGCGCGTCCGCCCAGCCCATGGCGAGCCCCATGGTGAGCAGGCTCAGCAGGACGGCGATGGAGAACGCGCTGGGCACGAAGCGCGCGGAGAAGCGGCCGAGGGCTTCGGCGATGCGAACGAGGGTCTCCACGCGGGCGGGCGCTCCTGGATGGTGTCCCGCCCGTTCTACGGCATCCCCGCGCGCGGCGACCACTGTTGTCCGCGCGGCGCCTGACTCACCGCGCTACGGCTCGCCGCTGCCGCCGTAGGCCTGGGTCTGCGCGTCGAGCTTCTCCCACGTGGCCTGGGCCTGCTGCTGCTCGTTGATGTTCGCGTCCACCTGCTCCGCGTCGGACCGGGCCTTGGCGCGTGCCTCCTCCAGATTCCGCGCGAGCTCGTCGCCATCCACCTCCTGGGCTCGGACGTCGCCGGTGCGCTGGAGGGTGAGGAAGCGAGTCTGCGCCAGCTCCGCTTCGGCGACCTTGAGCTCGCTCTCACGCGCCTTCTCAATCGACTCGCGCGTGGTGACGGTCTTCTCGCGCAGGGCCGTCTCCGCCTTCGCGGCGGCCACCTCCGTGTTGGCCTGCGCCAGGTCGTTCTGTGCCAGGTCGATATCATCGGCCCGCCCTGTCTCCTGGGCCGCGGACAGCGCATCCACCGAGGCCTGCTGGCGGGCCTCCGCGGCCTTCTGTCGCTCCTGGGCCACCTGCAGGTCTCGCTTGCCGTCCTCCAGGGACACCTGCGCGCGCTTCTGGTGTTCCTCCGCCGTGCTCACGACGAGCTGTGCCTGACGCACGTCGTCCATCTGGTCGGAGGGCACCCTCGCCATCCACGAGTCCTCCACCTTCGCGGTCTCCACCTTCTTGTGGGAGTGGCTGGAGCTACAGCCGCCTCCCAGCAGGAGGGCCGCGAGGACTCCTCCCAGGACCCTTGGTCTGCTCGCCTGAATCATGACGTCCCCTCCTGGTTCACGTGGCTTCGTGTTTCACGGTAGGCACGCCCCTGAGTGATGTCAGACACCCCTCTCCGCCCTGTCACGTGGCGGGGTGGCGGGCGCTTTCGAGGCCGGGCGGTCCTCTGTTAGTTTTGGGCGCCTAGGCGGACAACCGGGACATCGATGAAATCTCTCCTGATTCCTCTCGTGGCTTCGTGCGTGCTGGCGCTGGCCTGTCGCGAGAACAAGGCCGCTGGCGATTCCCCGAAAGCCGACTCACCCGAGGCCGAGGTCAAGATGAAGGTCCCTCCGAACGGCAAGCTCGTTCCCCACAAGTTGTTCGACGACAAGTTCATGGAGATGGCGATGATGCCGCTCCCGGACAACTGGATTGTCAACAACGGCAGGGCGGCGATGAGCGGCCCGGGCAACGTGAATGTCTACATGCTGCCGCTGAAGACGTTCATGTTCTCCGGGGACCCGATGATGCAGCAGGTGTACGCGCGGAGCGGCCAGGCGATGCGGCCCTTCCACTCCATCGAGCAGGTCATCCAGCAGGACCTGGTGCCGATTGCGAAGAAGGACGGCGCGAAGCTGGTGAAGCAGTACGACGCTCCGCCCATCGCCGCCTCCGACAAGAGCTTCTCGGACCTGCTCTACAAGGTCGGTCCGATGCGGCAGCTCTTCCTCGCGAAGGTGACGGAGTGGGCCGACAAGAACGGCGCCCCGTACATGATGGTCACCCACCTGACGGCGACGGACATGGGCAACATGGTGAACTGGAGCTACTACAGCCATGCGCTGGATGCTCCGAAGGAGCGGTACGAGGAGAGCAAGGAGGTCGTCCTCAACGCCCTGGCGAACACCCGCTACAATCCCGAGTACGTCCAGGCGTACAACCAGAACGAGATGGCGCGGGAGCGCGCGAGCTGGGCGGCGCACAACCAGCGCATGCAGGCGAACAAGGCGGCCTTCGAGGCGCAGCAGCGCGCCTTCCATGAGAAGAACGACGCCATCAACCAGGCCATCGCCTCGAACTACGCGAACAGCAACGCGGCTTCGGACCGGAACCACCACCGGTTCATGAACTACATCAAGGACGAGGAGACGGTCCGCAACCCCAAGGATGGCAAGCGCCACCAGGTGGAGTCGGGCGCGAATCAGTACTGGATGAATGGGAATGGCCAGTACGTGCCGTCGAAGGACCCGAACTACAACCCGAACCGCGACCCGAACCTCAACCACCAGGAGTGGACGGAGACGGAAGTCGAGGAGTAGGGCCGAAGGTGGGGCTCCGGGTGTTGTGAGGGAGCCCAACGCTGGTCCGCGTCGTCCCATGAAGGCTCTCCAGCGGCTGCTGGGGGGCCTTTCGTTTGGGTGACCATCGCATGCGCCCGTGGCCCGGCATCCTGTCGGACCGAACGGGGAACATCTGTCCTTTGAGGCCCCGGTCGGGAGCTTCTCGGGAGGCGTCGATGTTCATGCGTCGGAGCTGGACCGTCGTGTTTCTGTTGCTCTTCCCTGGAGTGGGGTTGGCTGAGAAACCAGCCACGTCCGGCTCGGACTCTCAATGGCTGAACCGGCTGAGCCTGGAGACCACGACGTGGACGTTGCTGCCCCGTCGTGGGGCCGGGAGGGGCGAAGGCTTTCTGCAAGTGGAGCCGAGCTGGGTGGTGGCCAGGCCAGGAGTGGTCCACCTTGGCCTGGGCGCCCCGGTACGGCTGCGCATGTGGGGCGGAGGAGAGGGCGCCAGCCTGGTGCGGAAGGAGGACTGGGACACGCGGTCCGACTGGGGCCAATGGCTGCAAACGCTGACGGTGGGAGGCGATGCACCGAACTTCCTATGGGCGGGCGCGCTGGAGTCCTACACGCTGCTGTCCGGGCACCTGGTGCGCCGCTACAACAACCGGGGCAACCCGGACTACCACCCCGCCGGAGTGGTGGTGACAGGCATGTTGAGGCCCTTGTACGTGGAGGCCTTCGCCTCGGATGTGCTGGGCGCGCGGCTGATGGGGGCGGAAGTCGCCCTGGACATGCGGCACCTCCTCTTCGGCCCGGCTCCGCATCCGTTTCAATACATGGTGTCGCTGTCGGCGGTGCATGACTGGGGGAAGGCCGGAGGGACGTTGGAGCCCGTGACGCTGGTCCATGTGGACGGGACGGCCATTCTCGTCCGGCGCAGAAGCGACGAAGGCGGCTTCGAGCTGCAGGCGAATGGGGGTTGGGGAGGGCGCCCTGGCGACGACGGTGCGTGGGGCGCGGTAGCGGGACTGGGCGCGGAGTACATGTCCTCGAGGATGGACCTGCGAGTGCGGCTGGAGGGGCGCAGCCAGCGCGGAGGCTTCCGTCAGGGCGCCTTCGGCCCGGACTACGAGTTGGCCCGCTTCCAGGTGGCGGGGCCGGCTGCCCTGTCGCAGGCGGACGCGCCCTTTCCGGACGGGTACTCGGCCCACGGCGAGGTGATTATCGACTGGGACGCGGAGGGCTTGGGGGTGTTGGGGCAGCGCCACTTCCGTCTGACGATGGGAGCCGAGGTTTTCGGCTGGGGCCGGGTGGACGCAGACGGCCGGCTGGAGGTGCAGGCTTTCCGCCGGAACCTCACCGTGGCGGTGGGTGGGTTGGCGGTGGGCGCGGGCCAGCCAGGAGCGCGCTACCTCGTCTCGGGCGAGGCGCGGTGGCGCTTCTTGGGAGGGACGCTGTACGCGGTGGGGCAGGGGGGCACGCTGCTGTTCCCGACGGCGGAAGGGACGCTGAGGCCTGGCGCCTTCGCTTCCGTGGGGCTGGGGGTGGACCATGCGCGCTGAGCGGCGTTGGCGCGGCGGACTCGTCCTCGTGCTGGGAGTGGCGCTCATGGCTTCTGGGTGCGCCTCGTTGCCGACGAGGCCGGCCTTGGCCTTCAGTCCCCTCTCCGTGCCCTCCCAGGCGGCGGGGGTGTACCAGGAGGAGGAGTCGGGCTCCGCGGGTGGGCCGTCCGTGGCGGCGCCGATGGGCTTTCGACGCGGGCTTCTGGGAGCGACTGTCAGCAGGGAGGGAACACGAGCCTCGAGCGAGGAGCGCGGCGCCTTTGCCTGCGGTGGCAAGGCCATGCCTTCGGGATGGCCCCACCTGGATTCAAGCCAGGCGGTGCTGGCGCCTTTCCTGGCGTGTGCCTCGCCCTCGGAGTTCGTGGCCATGCAGCGCGGGGTGGATCTGGCCGCGTTGGTGGAGTCCCTCGATGAATGGGACGCTGTCCGCCTGGGGGCCTTGGGACCGCTGGATGCGCGGGCGTCGGAAGTGCTCGGCCACAAGCGCGCGGCCTTCCTCGTTGGCGCTACCGAGAAGTACGGCGTGCCGTATGCCGAGGTGCTCGCCCTCTTCGTCCTCCACTCGGCCTTCGACGACGAACTGGCTGAGCTGGTGCGACTGCTCGCCCGCGACAAACAGCTGGGGGAGACGCTGGGCGCGATGGCCGCCGTCCGCGAGGAGCTGAAGCGGCGGGGTCTGGAGTTGGATGGCTTTGCGGAGCGGGGAGAGCGGGCTCGCGACGTGCTGCGCGGGTTGGGGCGCGCGGGCCGGGACATGCTCTCCAGCACCTTGGTGAGTGGTGAGGCCCGGTACACGGAGCTCATGGCGCTGCGTGGGCAATTGCCACCGCCGTACCAGGCCGCCCTCGACGAAGTGCGGAAGGCGTTGATGGAGCGGCACTACGCGCCGGGAAGTGTCTCGGTCGGGGCGTTCGATTACCTGACCTTCGGCGTGCCGGTGGGCTTCTACCACCTGGCAGTGGGGACGGGACACGGGACGTACTCGTTGGCGCAGGGCAAGTACGAGCAGGCCACGCGCGAGCTGGCGCCGGCCGCGTTGGCGGTGGCGCTGTACGCCGGGGGCAAGGGCGCTCGGGCCCTGGTGGAGGCGCGCGGAGGGTTGCGACGGCTCCAACTGACGGCGCTCGACGTGGAGGGGATGAAGGCGCTGATGGGACGCCTGGAGGAGCAGTTGGGCGTCAACGCCGCGCGAGACTTGCTGCGCTACCTCCAAGCGAGCCGAGAGGGGGCGCTGCTGGCCGCCGAGTGGGGCGAGGCGGGGCTGCTGGCGCTGTACGAGGCGCGCGGCAAGCCAGCGAAGGCGCAGGCGGTCCTGGCAGAGGCCAGTCGCGAGTCCGCCGGGCACGCGACGACAAAGGGCGCGGCAGGGAAGCGCGGCGGCGGCTCGGACCTCTTCGCACAGAGCGCCGCGGAGGCCGCGAAGACGAAGCTGTTCCAGGCCGAACTGGAGTTCACGGGCCCCCGCTTCCCGAAGGATGTGAAGCTGCTGAAGGAGCTGGCGCCCAAGCTGAATGAACCGCCGCCAGGAGTCGAGCAGGGGGCGCCGCTCTGGCAGGAGTACGTTGCCTACCGCAAGAGGCGGCTGAAGGAGATTCAGGACGGTGACGCCGTCGAGGGTCCCCTGAAGTGGGAAGGCTACGAGGGGATGCGCGCCTACTATGCTCGGGGCATGGCCTTCGAGAAGACCATGGTCGCCATCCTGGAGGCGGACGCTGCCTTGCCCCGTGCACAGCGGCGCTGGCTGGGTGACTTCGAACAGCCGCGCATCGAGACGCACGTCGGGGTGGCGAAGGCGGATATCCGGTTCGCGGATGTGCTCGTCATTGAAGAGGCGCTCTCTGCTGGCCCGAGTCCCCGCGTGGAGACGTTCAGCTTCAAGAGTCGGGACCTTTCGCGGTTCGGAGCCGAGGCGCTCACGGCGCAAATGATCGAGGACGCTAGCGCTGCCTTGAGGTACTACGGGGAGACCCTGAACATCCGCCGCCCCGGAATCGAACAGACGGCACAGATCCAAAAGGTCCGCCTTATATATGAGGGCGGAATGCTCAAGCCCGCGGATCCGAAAGCATCGCGAGCGGCGGTGCGAGATGCTCAGAATGAAGTAGAGGGAGTGGAGGTGTCGTTCCAATGAATGGAACAGAGAAACACGAACCCAACACCGACGACCGTCTTCGTCTCTCCTTTGAGGCCTCCTTCGAACAGGCCGTAGACCTGACGCAGGCATTGGAGCCCTTGCTCAAGGTGCTTGAGACGTACGCGGGTGCGTGGATGCCGGAAGTTGTCGAAGGCAAACAGCAGTATCCCTACTCCCGCGCTTCTTTCCTGAAGGCGCTGAACGAGAAGCGCGGAAAGAAAAGCATGTCCGTTGGTCTCTCTCGTGTGACGTGGCCCTCATTGGACATGTCCATCAGGCTCTCGCTGCCGCCATCAGCCCCCAGATTGTATGTCTGGGTCTCTGTCCAGCCGCTTTCAGTTTTCAGTGAGGCAGCGCGCTGCATTGCGTTCGTGGACATGGTCCGCGCCTGGGCATCTCGTTACCCAGTGACTGGAGCTGCGGCTAGTAGTCTTGCCGAGGACCAGTTGGCGGAGGCATCCAGTCTTGGTCACGATGTGGAGGCTTCGGAGCAGAATGAAGGCGACAGGATTCAAGAAGTATCGTGGCTGAACATCTTCGGTCCGAAGTGGGTCGAGTCCGTAGGACGAGAGCGGATGCTCTCGACGCCTGCGCACCTCGTGGAGGAACTCCCCAACGGCTCCGTCCTCCTGGTGCTGCGGCCCACTGCCGCCGAATTCGACAGTGAGGAGGCGCGTGTGGTGCAGGCTCGCGCCCATGTCCACCTGCGGCCGGACCTCGACTTCGACACGGTGCTACGCACGCTGAGGGAGCGCAGCGCCGCACTCGCCCCCGTGGAGCCGCGCTTCCATCCGGACGTGGCGCCGTTCCTCTCACGACTGCCGTTCGAATTCGGCCTCAGTGAGCGACAACGGAAGATCGCCGAACTCAACGCCTTCCGGCCTCCAGAGTCGGAGGAGTGGCTTCCGGTCGCCCTGCCGTCAGATGTGGAGAGCCCGGAGCGCGTCCTCACTTCTTATGGAGATCTGTCCGAGGGACTCGTGGCAGGGCTGCACACGAAGGTGCCGTCCATCATGGACTCGTCGCCCGAGTCACTCACGGACCTGGACTTCTACTTCTGGCGAGAGAGCTTCCCGGAGAGATACGAGCGGCAACTCATCGACAGTCACACTGCTCCGGCGCTCGGGGCTTTCATGGGTGACGTGCTGGTGCGGCGACTGGGAGGGACGTGGGTGCCGCGGCAGAAGATGGAAGAGTCCCAGGTGCGCGTTGGCAAGCGCGTCTGGCTGCCCTTTCTCCGCGCCCGCCGGTACATGCAGTCCCGCCAGTCGCTGCTGGACTACTCGCTCACCCAATTCTTCAAGGAGGCGGAGCGATATCGGCCCTGAGCTGTCTTGGGCTGGTGGAGACCCAGCCACGCAGAGGAGCACTACCAGGGCAAGGGTCGTCCAGCGCTCACGGGGCAGCAGGTCCTCGGTGGACGGCGTGCCGCGCGGGCGCGGGCCCAGGAAGGCGCGCTGGAAGGCTCGCACCAGGGTGATGGCATTGAGCGCGAGCGCCGGCAGCAACGGCAGCGCGAGCAGGGGGTGCGCTCCGAGCGTTCCGCGCAGCAGCAGGTCCTCGCTGACGAACCCGAGCGTGCCAGGAAAGCCCAGCGCGCCGAGGCCAAGCAGCAGGAAGGTGGTGGCCATGCGCGGAGCGCGAGTGATGAGCCCGTGCCGTGTATCCAGGTCCGTGGTGCCGGTGCGAGCCTCGATGGCGCGGACGAGCAACTCCAGGCCCGTGAAGGCGATGCCCATGGCGAGACACTGGAGCCAGGCACCAGGGAGTCCCGTGGAGCCACCCAGCGCCACTCCGGCGAGCAGCAGCCCCGACTGACTCACGAGCAGGAAGGCCAGCATGCGGCGCAGGTCCGTCTGCACGAGCGCGAGCAGCGCGCCATACAACGCCGCACCGGCACCCAGACTTCCCAGCACGGGAGCCACCGCGTCCCACTCGGCTGGGAAGAGCGGTCGCATGACGTGCGTCAGGAGATGGAGGCTCGCCGCGAGGTTCATCCAGAGGACGCCGACGCCGAGCGGGCCTCGCGTCAGCACCACGGGCAGCCAGGAGTGGAAGGGCACCACCGCCAGCCGCGCGCAGATGCCGATGAGGAGCAGTGCGCAGAGTCCCGGGCGCCAGCCGTGAGGCAGGCGGCTCGCGAACTCCTCGGGAGAGAGGAAGGGAGTCCTCGTCCCCGCATGCCAGCCCAGCATCGCCAGGCTCAACAGGACGGGCAGGGTGCCTATGAGCAGGTACACCCGGACCGCGCGCCCGGCGGAGGGGGTGTGTCTCCCGCGAGCAATGGGGACCGCCATGGCGAGGAAGAAGAGGAGCCGCGGTAGCACGTCGTGTGCGCAGAAGAAGCCCAGCGTGGCGCTCTCGGTGAGGAGCAGCGCGGTGAGGACTTGCCGGTGGGAGTCCTGGCGAGGGCTCGCGATGAGGGTGACGAGCGTGAGCAACGCGATGAGCGGCAGTGCTCGTGCGCTCGGTTCATCCACGCCGAGGTGGACGGTCGCACTGAGCCAGGGCACCGCGAGGCCGGTACTGGTTGAAGTGCCTCCGGCGAGGTGTGGCGCTGCGACGGCGAGCAGCAACGTGAGGGCTGCTGTGCCTGTGGCCATGAGGCGAGCCCGCGTGGGTTGCCGCGACACGGTGAGCAGCACGGCGCCCACGAGAGGGAGTGACACCAGCAAGCAGAGGAACAGGGTGGGACTCATGCGGCCCCCGTGGTGGGATTGCTCGGCGCGGACTCAGCGGGACGCGGCGCGGGAGCGACTGCCGGGCGCGGCACACCTGAATCGAGTGCGTCCACCCAGCGACGCTCCGCTCCATCCAGCCAGTGCCCCAGGCGCAGCACGGGCTTCACCAGCCAGCGCTCCAGCAACACGTCGATTGCGAAGCGCTCCAGCGCCAGTCGGTAGAACCGCGTCGGCAACAGTCGGTGCGCCGTGACGATGGACGGTGCGCGTGTGTCCTGGAGCGCGGCACGTCGTGCCTGGACGTCGCGCAGGGCGGAAGGCGCGCGGAGGAGCTGGAGACAGCGCAGACAGGCATGCGCCACCAGGTGCACGAGCGCGAGCGTGTACAGCCCCAGGCCCACCTCCATGAACATCAGACCCACCTGTGTCTGGACTCCATGGGCGAGCGCGTTCTTCACATCCGTCTGCACTCGCCACACCACGGTGGCGTGTATCGCCGTGAGCAACCCCACCACGACGAGCACGCCCTTCGCCACCGGTGCCTGCTCCAGCAGCGGCTCCGAACGCAGCAACAGGAACAGCCCCGCATGCACGGAGAGCGCTCCATAGAACAGCGCGCTGGACGGCGTGGGGCCTTCCATGGCGCGAGGCAGCCAGCCACCCAAGGGGACCTGCGCGGACTTCCCCATGGCGGCCAGCAACAGACACAGGCCCAGCGCGGTGGCCGGGAGCGCGGAGCGGCGCGGGCTGAATGTGCCGCTCCACTCCGTCGTGCCTGTCAGGTGATGCAGCAGCACCAGGCCCGCGAGCAAACCCACGTCACAGACTCGATAGGTGCCGAAGGCCCGAAGCCCGGCGTTCAGGGGCGCGGACCGCTCATGGAAGAAGCCGATGAGCAGCGCCGACGCGAGCCCCACCCACTCCCAGCCCACGAAGAGCATGTCGAGGCTTCCTCCTCCCACCAACAGCAGCATTCCCGAGGAGAACATCGACAACAGCAGGAAGAACCGCGCGAAGCCCGGCTCCCGGTGCAGGTAGCTCACCGAGAAGCGGCCGATGAGCAGGGTGAGCAGGCTCGTCAGCAGCCACATCGTCGCCGAGAGCGGGTCGACCTGGAGCGTCACGTCGAAGCTCGACTCGCCCGAGGAGAACCATGGGCACAGCCGGATGACTCGCACGGCCTCGGGTCGGGAGAGCCAATGGAAGACGGTGGCCACCGCGCAACTCCATGACAGCCACAACGCCCCCATCACCTGGCGCACCACCCAACGTTCGCTGGGCGCTCGGTGCAGGAACATCACCGTCCCCAGGCTGAAGAAGGCGAGCAGGGGACTCAGCGGCACCATCGCCGCGAGCCACGTCCAGGCAAGCTCCGCGAGTTCAGGACGAGGCATGACGGTCTTCTCCCAATCGACGCGGCGCTGGCCCGCGAATGAGGGCCGGAGGCAGGAAGTCGCGGTGGCCTCGGTACCAGTGGGCCGAAGAGGCCACCTCCGGCAAGCCGGTCTCCGGCGGTGTGAGCGGTTGGAAGCCGTGTCGCGTGAAGCGGTGCTGTTCTCCCGTCACCGGGTCCACGCTCACGAGCTGCACCCACTCCTGACCGATGAGCTCCTGGAGCGCGGGCTGTCGCGCGAGGATGGAAGACAACACGCCGGTGCTCGCCTCGACGATGAGGAGCAGTCGCATCGGCTCGTGAATCTCAATCATCTGCCGAGGCAACCCCGTGCGCAGGTCGCTCTCCGCGCCGTCCATGACGCCGAGCAGGCCGGTGAGGTTGTGGGGCAGCTTGGTGCCGCAGCCGTGACGCTCGTTGTCGACGCAAGAGAAGTAGTACTCCAGGCTGATGCCCGCGCCGACGGGGCCCGCCGCCAGGAGGATGCGCTCGACGATGGCTCCACTCGCGTCCTGGCTCGCGTCATAGGAGAGGAGGAAGGCCCTCCGGTCCAGGAACAGTCCTCGCGTGAGCGCCCTGCGGCCCACGATGCAGGCGGCGTTGGTCACATGCCCCAGCTCCGGCCGAGGCTGCCCCAGGTCCTCCGCGCGCGCCTCGACATGCCGGAGCGCCGCCGGAGCGGACAGCCCGAGGGGCGCGGACTCGAAGCGTCTACAGCGCTCCTGGGCGGACAGTGCACGGGCCTGGTCCAGGGCCGCGCGCAGCCCCGCGAATTCCTCACGCGCGGACTCCGGAAGGGCCTGCGTGTCATACAGGCTCACTTCATCGGTGGTGGTGTTGTGCAGCCCGCCGATGAACCAGGTGGAGTCTGGAATGAGGAGGCCGCGCTCCCGGAGCCTCGCGCGGACCTCGGGGCGGTTCGCCATCTCCGCGAAGAGGCGCGCGTTCGGACCTCCGTGCCGGCCACCGCATGCGCCACAATCATAGGCCGCCTGGTGGGGATTGTTGACGCTCCCTGCCCCATGGCCGAGCACCACCACCAGCGGCGCGAAGTTCCTCATCAATCCCAGACTCTCCAGCGATGCCGCCACCCGCGCCGCCTTCTCGTCGAGGGTGAAGCCCCGCGCCTTCAGCATCGGTGCGGCACGGTGGGCCTCGGGTTCACGCAGGCTCGTGAGTCGGGTGGAGAGCCTGGGCAGGCACTTCGCGGAGAGGGCCCGTCTCAGCCGACCCCGTGCTCGCGGAAGGAGGAGCTGCCAGGGCAGGACCAGCGCGGACAACAGGCCGAGCAGCGGCACGAAGAGCCAGGAGAGCTCCAGGGCGTGGGTGCCCTGCTGCAAGGCCTGGTCGAGGCGTGCCCACAGGCTCCGTCGTCTGGCTCGGGTCTCCGCCAGGGGTTGATGCTCAGCGCGTGCCTGCTCTTCCACGATGTGCGCCGGGGTGACGACGATGGGGCACAGCGAGACAGGGCTCGCGTCGTCCAGCCCTCGATAGTCGAAGGCCACGCCGAAGAACCCGGCGATGCCGAACGTCTCGTGTCGCGCGTCCAGCTCCTCGAAGTGGCGACGGAAGGACTCCTCCCGGTCATCCATGCAGCACATCAGCTGGAAGCGCGGCGCCGTCACCACGCGCTCGGACTCCGGGCGGAGGCGGTTGCGCGCGAGACCTCGGCACACCTCGCTTCGATAGTGGTGCTCGTAGGCTTCCTGCCACACGCGACGCCGCGCACCGTCGTCGAAGGCCTCCAGCCCTGCGAGCAGCTCATGCCGGGCTCGAAGTGGAAGTGTCTCCACGTCCATCGCGGACAGCCCCAGGAGCTGAGCCCACTGGAAGAGTCGCCAGCTCGCGGCCTGAGTGGATTCACGGGCGGGGCTCGCGAGTCGCGCCAACCCGGACAGCGGGCCGGTGTAGTCGAGTCGTCGTCGGGCGACCTCGCGCAGGGCACGTCGCTCCAGGGTGAGCCGCACCGCGACGAAGTCCAGCAACCGCGCGGGCGGTGCTCCCTCGGCGCGGTCCCCGGGGTGGTGCTCCAGTCGATGCATCATCCCCGCCCACCCCGGCAGCGCGAGCAGCACGCGGACGAGGTAGGGCTCCCAGTCGGCCTCGGCCACGCCCAACTCGTCGAGTACGCCGAGCACCGTTTCCTCCGGTTCGGCCACCAGGTCGTCTTCCAATCCGGCCAGCCAGTCGGGGGCGACGCCGAGCCCCTCGCGCATCATCGCCACCCAGGCGGGATGCAGGCCGTGCTCCCGGCCCGGCAGGCTCCAATGCGCGACGCCTTCATCCAGGAAGGCCGCGCAGGCACGGATGAGGAGGGGGTGCAGCAGGTCATTCACATCCTCGCCCGTGGCTTCGAGCAGCAGCTCGCGATGGCTGAGCTGTTCCGCCGTTCGCGGAGGGACGGATATCTTCGTCATGCGACATGCGGACCAGAGGGCTCGCACCGCGAAGGTCTCCGGCGCGTGCTCCAGTTGCTCACGGAGCGAGCGCGGGCTGCCGTCCCCTCCGAACACTGAAGCCAGCTCGGCGGTGACCCTGGAGTCCTCCGCGCGCACGGTGGACCCGAGCTCGGGGTCGAGCAGCGCGCACGCCAGCTCCGTCATCGTCCAGTCCCGGCCCACGCGCTCCAGCCACGCGCGCACTCCTTCGGTCGAGCGTTGGAGCAGCGCCTGCCGAGTGCTGGTGGACAGGTCCGCGCGGAGCCGGTCCGCCGCGTGGCGCTCCTCCAGCTGCCAGCGAAGCGAGGCCTCCGACTCCGCTTCCATCGGATGAAGCAGCGCGAGCAACGTCAGCGCCGTCGCATCCCATGACAGCTCCTCGGGTGGCGCGACGCGGGGCGCACCCGGCTCCGCGAGCACCGCCCGCAGGTCTTCGTCGGTGATGCGGCCCTGTCGGTACAGCTCCAGGAAGCGCGCCTCGGACAGATATCCCTCCGCGCCGAACGTCCGGCTCGCGGTGGCCACCGCCTCGTGGAAGGGCAGGTGTTGGAGCGCGTGCAGCGTGTTGTGGTGCACGAACACGCCGATGGGACCCTGGGCGGGGAGGACGTGGCTCGCGCGAGCCAGTGCGACGCGCAGCCTCGTGCCCCGGTCTTCCGAGGGCGAAGTCAGACAGGTGACGTGGCTCATGGCTTCGCCTCAGGGCGTGAGGCCCAGGTCTCCGGCCGGCGCCTTCTTGCGCGCGGACAGCGGATGCGAAGACATCCCCCGATGCTGCTCCAGCCCGAGCACCTGGAGCTGCCGCCCCTCCCGGGCGCGCTCCACCGCCAGCTCATGCAGCCGCTGCATCACCGTGTGGTCCACCAGTCGGGCTTCCGTCAGGTCCACCTCGATGCGCGGCGCCTGGGCGTGTCGGTTCAGCAGCTTCTTGAACGCCAGGAAGTTGGTGAACACCGCCGCGCTGCGCACGCGCAACACCACCCGGTCCACGCCCACCTGCTCCTCGATGTCGGGACGGAACAACTCCCTGGGCGACGCCCCATTGAGCAGGTGCACCCCCGCCTTCAGGACGATGCCCGCGGTCACGCCCACCAGCAGGTCCGTGGCCAGCGTGACGACCAGCGTGACGCAGAAGATGAGCACCTGCTCCGCGCCCACGCGGTACGCCTTCACCAGCTCACCCGGCGACGCCAGCCGGACGCCCGTGAAGATGAGCATGCTCGCGAGCGCGGCCAGCGGAATCCGGTGGATGAGCTCCGGCGCGAAGGCCACGAACAACAACAGGAACAGGCCATGGAAGAAGTTGGACAGCCGGCTCCTCGCACCCTGGCTCAGGTTGGCGGAGCTGCGCACCACCTCCGAAATCATCGGCAGTCCCCCCAGGAGCCCCGCCACCAGGTTGCCCAGCCCCGTGGCGAACAAGTCCTTGTCCAGGTCCGAGCGGCGCTGCTCCGGGTCCAGCAGGTCCACCGCCTTCACCGTCAACAGCGACTCCACGCTGCCCACCAGCGCGAACATCACCACGTACTTGAACCCCAGCACCGACAGCACCCCGGAGAAGTCCGGGAAGGTGAGCGCCGTGCGCAGGTTGCTCGGCAGGTTCACCAGGTGGTCCGGCCCCACCGAGAAGACGGCGTGCGAGAAGGTGAACGTGTGCGCGTGCTCCAAATCGAACCCGAGCCCCAGCGGCACCGCGACGGCCAGCACCAGCAGGGGCGCCGGTATCCGCCGCAGCCACGTCACCCGCCGACTGAGCGCCGCATGGCCGAACAGCAACCCCAGGCCCAGCCCTCCGATGAGGGCAATCTCCGGATTCAGCCGCGCCACGCTGCCCGGCACCTCCGCCAACAACCCCAGCGGCGCCCGCGCCACGGGAGAGACTCCCAGCAGCACGTGGACCTGCCTGGCGCAGATGGTGACGCCGATGGCCGCGAGCATCCCGTGCACCACCGCTGACGGGAACAGGTCCCCCAGCCGTCCCGCGCGCAGCGCCGCGAAGAGCATCTGCAGGCACGCCGCCACGACAATGGTCCCCAGCGCCCGCCGGTAGCCAAGCACGCCATCACCTCCGCCCAGCTCCGTCACCGCCCCCAGCGCGATGACGATGAGCCCCGCCGCGGGCCCCTTGATGGTCAGCCGCGCGCTGCCCGCCCAGGACGACAACAGGCCGCCCACCACCGCAGTGAGGATGCCGGCCACGGGCGGAAAGCCGCTCGCCATGGCGATACCCAGACACAGCGGCAACGCGAGCAGGAAGACGAGAAAGCCCGAGACAAGGTCTTGCTTCCAGGGCGCTTGTCCCCGGGTCTCAGGAGAATGACTGACATTGGACTGCGAGCCTCGCATGACGACTCCCCCTCGACAGCGAGAGATGGAACGAGGCGCGCTCCGGTTCCCGGGCTTGTATTGATTCCATGAGCAATCCATTGCCCGCATGGGATGTCTTGTTTTCTCGGGGGATGGGGTCGTGTCTGGATTGAAAATGAAACAGAGTGGGGGGCTCGCGGCGCCGAGCGCGCGGGAGTGCTTCGAGGCCGCCGTGGAGCCGCTGCTGCCCCGGCTCCACCGCTTCTGTCTGGCGCTATGCCGGAGCCGGCAGGAGGCGGAGGACCTGTTGCAGGACTCGCTGGTGCGCGCGTACCTGCACCGGGATTCCCGGGGCTCCGGCTCGTGGCTGGGGTGGCTGTGTGGAATCGCACGCAACCAGTTCCTGGAGCAGCGGCGCTCGCAGGCGCGGCGGCGCTCCCTGCTGGACTCGGTGCTGGAGGGGGCCTCGTCGGTGCTGGGCTCGCTGTTCGCGGGCGGCATCGAAGAGCCGGACCCGGAGGCGCGGCTGTGCGGCGCGGAGGAGGCGGAGCGGGTGCTGGCGTGCCTTCACGCGCTGCCGGAGAAGTTCCGCCTCGTCGTGCTCCTGTGTGACGTGGAGGACCTGGACTACGAGGAGGTGGCGCGGGTGCTCGGGGTGCCGCTCGGCACGGTGAAGAGTCGACACTCCCGGGGGCGCGCGCGGCTGGGGGTGTTGTTCATGGCCGCCTCCCACCCCCAGGCTCAGGCCTTCAGCGAAGGAGGCCGTCCATGAGCGCGGAGGATGAGGACAGGCCACCTCCGCTCCCCGAGGAGGTCCACGCGGCCCTCCGGGCGCTCCGGGCGGAGAAGCCCTCGGCCCACTTGAGGGCCCGGCTCCAGGCCGCGCTCGCCCGGGCTGAGCAGGCCGACGCGCCGCCCGTGACAAAGCCTCCACCCCGCCTCCGCCTGGCCCACCACCCCGCCACGCGCGTGCTGGTGGGCGCGGTGCTGACGGGGGCCCTGGTCCTGCTGCTGTTTCCTCGACCTCCCGCCGGTCCGGAGCTGCTGCCGGCCCGGGAGGTCGCCTTCCAGCTTCCTGGTGATGGAGCGGGCTGGCTGGAATTGCCCTGGACGCATCGAGTCCACGCTGGAGAGCCCGCCACCGTCCGGCTGGAGACCTCGCCTCCCCTGACGGTCCACCCCCACCCGCTCGACGTGCTCTCGCGGGGGCTGGTGGACTGCGACGAGGACCGCTGCGTCCATGCCTTCACCGTGCGGACCGGCGACGCCGCCACGCTGTTGAGGGTGCGCATCGACAAGCCAGGGCGCTATGAATTCCGGGTGTCGCATGCCTCCGATGTCCGGCACGTCCAGGAGCACTTCGTCGTGGTCGCCGACCCCTGAACCCTCTTCTCCCCCCTGCACGCGACCCTGTAAGCAATCCAGGGGCGCGGACGCCGGGTTTTGCGGTATGAGCCCCTCTATGTCTCCTTCCGAGCAAGCGCCGCGACAGGACGCGCGCGTGACTACTGGCGTGCCCGGCCTCGATGGCGTGCTGGGCGGTGGCCTTGTCACCTCGGGTGTCTACATCGTCGTGGGTGAGCCCGGGGCGGGCAAGACGCTCTTCGCCAACCAGCTTTGCTACCACCAGGCACGTGGAGGGGCGCGGTGCCTCTACGTCACGCTGCTGGCCGAGTCGCACGCTCGCATGCTCGCCAACATGCGGGACATGGCCTTCTTCGACTCCGCGCTGCTGCCCGAGAGCGTCTACTACGTCAGCGGCTTCCGCACGCTGGAGGAGCAGGGGCTGCCGGGGCTGTTGGAGCTGCTGCGGCGCGAGGTGCGCAACCACAACACCAGCATCCTCATCCTGGATGGCCTGGTGCAGGCGCAGGAGGCGGCCGGTAGCAGCCGCGACTTCAAGAAGTTCATCCACGAGCTACAGGTGTCCGCCAGCCTGTCGCGCTTCACCGCGCTGATGCTCACCAGCTCCAACGGCCCCACCGTCCACCCGGAATACACCATGGTGGATGGCATCCTGGAGCTGCGCGAGCGCACCCTGGGCGTGCGCTCGTGGCGAGAGCTCCAGGTCCGCAAGTTCCGGGGCGGCGCCACCCTGAGCGGCGTGCACACCTTCCGCATCTCCAATGACGGGCTGGAGGTCTTCCCCCGGCTGGAGGCGCGCATGCAGCGCACGCCGCCGCCGGACCCTGGCAGCGAGCGGGTGCACTTCGGAGTCCCCTCGCTGGATGCGCTCTTCCCGGGGGGGCTGGCGAAGGGCTCCACGTCGCTGATGCTCGGGCCTCCCGGCAGCGGCAAGACGATGATGGGTAGCAGCTTGCTCGCCGAGGGACTGAGGCGGGGCGAGCACTGCCTGTTCATGGGCTTCTACGAGTCGCCCGAGCGGTTGCTCCACAAGGTGGCGTCCGCCGGCATGGACCTGGGTGAGGCCGTGAAGGAGGGGAGGATGCACATCCTCTGGCAACCTCCCGCGGAGTCCATCCTGGATGTGCTGGCGGACCAA
This sequence comes from Myxococcus qinghaiensis, assembly GCF_024198215.1. Taxonomy (GTDB): domain Bacteria; phylum Myxococcota; class Myxococcia; order Myxococcales; family Myxococcaceae; genus Myxococcus; species Myxococcus qinghaiensis. The sequence goes on along the minus strand of NZ_JAKCFA010000028.1, from coordinate 99,906 downwards.
CTCTTGAGCGCGGTGCGCAAACACCAGGTGACACGGGTGTTCGTGGATGGGCTGAGCGCGATGAGCCAGGCCGCGCCGGACAGCTCGCGGATGGGTTCTTTCTTCGCGGCGCTCACCCAGGAGCTGCGGCTGTCGTGCGCGACCACCATCTTCAGCCTGGAGACGCCCCGCCTCTTCGGGCCCGTGCTCGACGTGCCCATGGAAGTGGGTCCCTCCGCCGTGGCGGAGAACCTCTTCTTCCTGAGGCACGTAGAGCTGGAAGGGCGTCTTCGCCGCCTGCTGACCATCTTCAAGCTGCGGGACACCGAGTACGACCCGTCCATCCGGGAGTTTCGTATCTCCCGACAAGGAATCGAGGTGCTGCCTCCCTTCGACGTTGCCCTGGACACCCTGTTGACGGGCCTTGCCCGACACCGGACCGGTGGCCATCCCTGATTCGTGAGGAGCGAAACCCGCCCGTATGGAGACGGTCCTGGTGGTGGATGACGAGCAGGGCATCCTGGAAGCCCTCGCGGACCTCCTGAGGGAGGAGGGCTACCGCGTCCTGACGGCCTCTCATGGCCGCGAGGCGCTGGAGCGCATGAGCGAGCTGCGGCCGGACCTGGTCCTCACCGACTGGATGATGCCGGTGCTGGACGGCCCCGCCCTCATCGACCGCATTCGCGCGGAGCCGAGCTGGGCCGGGGTGTCGCTCCTGGGGATGAGCGCGGTGGACGTCGCCCCCCTGCGGGTCCAGTACCCTGGCATCCCCTTCCTCCAGAAGCCCTTCGACATCCCCGCGCTGATGAAGCAGGTCCGCAAGGCGCTGGATGGCAAGCGCGCCGCCTCCGGCTAGGCCCCATGTTCCATCTGCTCAAGCTCGGTCCCGTGCCACTCTCCCAGGGGAGCACGCAGGTCTATCTGCGCATCACCGACAGCGGCGAGCCGTCCCAGCCCGTCTTCGAGCAGGACGACGCGGCGGGCCTGCGGGTGCTGCTGGAGGGCCTGGAGGACCTGAGCGGGGTGCGGTGTGAGCCCGCGCTCGCGGAGGCCGGCGCGGCGCTGGGCGTGGCGGTGGAGGAGCCCCCGGCGGCGGCGCTCTCCTCGCGCGCGGCCATCGCCACGTTCCTGGCCTGGGGGCAGCGGGGGTTGTCCGCGCTGGGCTCGGACAAGGCGCTGCTCTTCGTCCAGGCGGCCACCGAGTTCTGGGAAGCGCGCCCGTGGACGTACTGGGACGACAGCCAGCCCTTCGAGGTGGCGGTCTCAGGGCCCCTGAACCACACCTTCGAGGGTTGCGTCTTCCACATGGATGACGGTCGGGCGGGGCTGGCGCTGTACTTCAAGCCGGGCGCGCTCCAGATGCTGATGGAGATGCAGGCGCGAGGGCAGGCCGAGGCCGCGCAGGAGCTGCCCGCCATCGCCGTCACGCTGGACACGACGCCGGCCTATGCCGTGGAGGCGCTGACCTCCGCCCACCGCGTGCCCCGGCTGCCCATGCCGCTGAAGACGGGGAAGGACGGCGTGGGCGTGCCGTCGTCGGTGGAGGCGCTGCTGCTGGTGGCCGCGCTGCGCGCCGTCGCTCGGCTGTCTCCCGAGCAGCAGGAAGTGCTGAGCAGCGTGGTGGCGGGGGATGCGCGCATGGAAGTCCACGTGCGGGCCCCGACGCCCCGGCTGCGGCACTAGGCCTCCGAGGCTCCGGGCTCCGGCAAGTCGTTCCGCACTTCACGGGGAGTCATGGGCCCCGCGGGGCAAGTGTTGGCTGGCTTACGGAGCGGGGCCGCAGTGTCGGGTGCCGGTCAACCAGCCCTCCCGAGGGGACTATCCCCGCTCCGGGGAGTCGCGGGAGAACAGAGCCCTTCCGAAAGTTTCCGTTCCCGGCAGCAGAGGGCCTTGTCCCTCCCGGGAATGAGCTGGGGCTCTCAATGACTGTGAAGAAGGTGGTCTCCCGCCGCGCCGCCGCGAGTCCTCCGCCATCGCGCTCCGTGGAGGACGACTCGGACACCCTGGACTCGCGCCAGCTCCTGCGCGTGCTCACCGCCGTGCGCAAGGGCGACTTCTCCGTGCGCATGCCCGTGGACAAGGTGGGAAACGCCGGCAAGGTGGCCGACTCGCTCAATGAAATCATCGAGCTCAACGAGCGCATGGCGCACGAGTTCGAGCGCATTGGCAGCGTGGTGGGCAAGGAGGGCCGCATCACCCAGCGCGCCAACGTGGTGAGCGCCGTGGGCTCGTGGGCCGACTGCGTGGAGTCGGTGAACACGCTGGTGGCGGACCTGGTGCAGCCGACGACGGAGATGGGCCGCGTCATCGGCGCCGTGGCCAAGGGTGACTTGTCCCAGACGGTGGCCCTGGAGGTGGATGGCCGTCCGCTCAAGGGCGAGTTCCTGCGCACCGCCCGGCTGGTGAACGGCATGGTGGAGCAGCTGGGCGCGTTCGCCTCGGAAGTGACGCGCGTGGCGCGCGAGGTCGGTACCGAGGGCAAGCTCGGAGGTCAGGCCCGGGTGAAGGGCGTGGCCGGTACATGGAAGGACCTCACGGACAACGTGAACTCCATGGCCTCCAACCTGACGTCCCAGGTGCGCAACATCGCCGAGGTGACCACGGCGGTGGCCAAGGGGGACCTGTCGAAGAAGATCACCGTGGACGTGCGCGGCGAAATCCTGGAGCTGAAGAACACCATCAACACGATGGTGGACCAGCTCTCGTCCTTCGCCTCGGAAGTGACTCGCGTCGCGCGTGAAGTCGGTACGGAAGGAAAGCTGGGCGGACAGGCCGTGGTGAAGGGCGTGGGCGGGACGTGGAAGGACCTCACGGACAACGTGAACTCCATGGCCTCCAACCTCACGTCCCAGGTGCGCAACATCGCCGAGGTGACGACGGCCGTCGCCAACGGAGACCTCTCCAAGAAAATCACCGTCGACGTGCGCGGCGAAATCCTGGAGCTGAAGAACACCATCAACACGATGGTGGACCAGCTCAACTCGTTCGCGTCCGAGGTGACTCGCGTCGCTCGCGAGGTCGGCACCGAGGGCAAGCTGGGCGGTCAGGCCGTGGTGAAGGGCGTGGCCGGTACATGGAAGGACCTCACGGACAACGTGAACTCCATGGCCTCCAACCTGACGTCCCAGGTGCGCAACATCGCCGAGGTGACGACGGCCGTCGCCAACGGAGACCTGTCGAAGAAAATCACCGTCGACGTGCAGGGTGAAATCCTGGAGCTGAAGAACACCATCAACACGATGGTGGACCAGCTCAACTCGTTCGCGTCCGAGGTGACTCGCGTCGCTCGCGAAGTGGGTACGGAAGGCAAGCTGGGTGGACAGGCCGTGGTGCGCGGCGTCGGTGGCACGTGGAAGGACCTCACCGACAACGTGAATTCCATGGCCTCCAACCTGACGGCCCAGGTGCGCAACATCGCGGACGTGACGACGGCGGTGGCAAAGGGCGACCTGTCGAAGAAAATCACGGTGGATGCGCGCGGCGAGGTGCTGGAGCTGAAGAACACCATCAACACGATGGTGGACCAGCTCTCCTCGTTCGCCTCGGAGGTGACGCGCGTCGCGAAGGAGGTCGGCACCGAGGGCAAGCTGGGCGGGCAGGCCGTGGTGCGCGGCGTCGGTGGCACGTGGAAGGACCTCACGGACAACGTGAACTCGATGGCCTCCAACCTGACGTCCCAGGTGCGCAACATCGCCGAAGTGACGATGGCGGTGGCCCGCGGAGACCTGTCGAAGAAAATCACGGTGGACGTGCGCGGCGAGATTCTGGAGCTGAAGAACACCATCAACACGATGGTGGACCAGCTCAACTCGTTCGCGTCCGAGGTGACCCGCGTCGCTCGCGAAGTCGGTACGGAAGGAAAGCTGGGCGGCCAGGCCGTGGTGCGCGGCGTCGGTGGCACGTGGAAGGACCTCACCGACAACGTGAACTCCATGGCGTCCAACCTGACGGCGCAGGTGCGCAACATCGCCGAGGTGACGACGGCCGTCGCCAACGGAGACCTGTCCAAGAAAATCACCGTGGACGTGCGCGGCGAGATTCTCGAGTTGAAGAACACCATCAACACGATGGTGGACCAGCTCAACTCGTTCGCGTCCGAGGTGACTCGCGTCGCGCGCGAAGTGGGTACGGAAGGCAAGCTGGGCGGTCAGGCCATCGTGAAGGGCGTGGCGGGCACGTGGAAGGACCTCACGGACAACGTGAACTCCATGGCCTCCAACCTGACGGCGCAGGTGCGCAACATCGCCGAGGTGACGACGGCGGTGGCTCGCGGAGACCTCTCCAAGAAAATCACCGTGGACGTGCAGGGTGAAATCCTGGAGCTGAAGAACACCATCAACACCATGGTGGACCAGCTCTCCTCCTTCGCCTCGGAGGTGACGCGCGTCGCTCGCGAAGTGGGTACGGAAGGAAAGCTGGGCGGACAGGCGGAGGTGAAGGGCGTGGCGGGCACGTGGAAGGACCTCACGGACAACGTGAACTCCATGGCCTCCAACCTCACCACGCAGGTGCGCGGCATCGCCAAGGTGGTGACGGCGGTCGCCAACGGTGACTTGAAGCGCAAGCTCGTCGTGGACGCGAAGGGCGAAATCGCGGAGCTGGCGGACACCATCAACGGGATGATTGACACGCTGGCGGTGTTCGCCGACCAGGTGACGACGGTGGCCCGCGAGGTGGGCATCGAAGGGAAGCTGGGCGGACAGGCGCGCGTGCCCGGCACGGCCGGCATCTGGCGCGACCTCACCGACAACGTGAATCAGCTCGCCGCCAACCTGACGACGCAGGTGCGCGCCATCGCCGAGGTGGCCACGGCGGTGACGAAGGGTGACCTCACGCGGTTCATCACCGTGTCCGCGCAGGGCGAAGTGGCCGCCCTGAAGGACAACATCAACGAGATGATCCGCAACCTGAAGGACACCACGCGCAAGAACACGGAGCAGGACTGGCTCAAAACCAACCTGGCCAAGTTCACCCGCGTCCTCCAGGGGCAGCGTGACTTGCTCACGGTGTCCAAGGTCATCCTGTCGGAGCTGGCGCCGCTGGTGGACGCGCAGCACGGCGTCTTCTACATCTCCGAGCGCGCCGAGGCAGGGGAACAGATTCTCAAGCTGCTGGCGTCCTACGCGTACCGGGAGCGCAAGGGGCTCTCCAACACCTTCAAGCTGGGCGAGGGGCTGGTCGGCCAGTGCGCGCTGGAGAAGGAACCCATCCTCCTGTCCGACGTGCCGGACACATACATCCGCATCTCCTCCGGCCTGGGCGAGGAAGTCCCACGCAACATCGTCGTGCTGCCGGTGCTCTTCGAAGGTGAAATCAAGGCCGTCATCGAGCTGGCCTCGTTCCACCGCTTCAGCGACGTGCACCTGGGCTTCCTGGAGCAGCTCACGGAGTCCATCGGCATCGTCCTCAACACCATCGCCGCGAACATGCGCACGGAGGCGCTGCTCAAGCAGTCGCAGGCGCTCACCGACGAGCTCCGCAAGCAGCAGGAGGAGCTGACGGAGACGAACAAGCGCCTGGAGCAGCAGGCCACGTCGCTCCAGCAGTCCGAGGAGCTGCTCAAGCGGCAGCAGGAGGAGCTGCGCCGCACCAACGAGGAGCTGCAGGAGAAGGCGAAGCTGCTCTCCGAGCAGAAGACGGAGGTGGAGCGGAAGAACGGCGAGGTCGAGCAGGCCAAGCGCGCGCTCGAGGAGAAGGCGGAGCAGCTCAGCCTCACCTCCAAGTACAAGAGCGAGTTCCTGGCCAACATGAGCCACGAGCTGCGCACGCCGCTCAACTCGCTGCTCATCCTCAGCCAGACGCTCAGCGACAACGTCGAAGGCAACCTCACCGGGCGGCAGGTGGAGTTCGCCCGGACGATTCACTCCTCCGGCGCGGACCTGCTGGAGCTCATCAACGACATCCTCGACCTGTCGAAGATTGAGTCCGGCACCATGACGGTGGACGTGGGCCCGCTGCGCTTCAGCGACCTGCGCGAGTTCGTGGACCGCACCTTCCGCCAGGTGGCGGACAAGAAGGGCCTCCAGTTCGAAATCGACCTGGCGCGGGGCATGGCCGGCGAGGTGGAGACGGACGCCAAGCGGCTCCAGCAGGTGCTCAAGAACCTCTTGTCCAACGCCTTCAAGTTCACCGAGTCCGGCTCGGTGGCGCTCGACATCGGCATGGCCCAGGGAGGCTGGACGCCGGACCACCCGGTGCTCTCCACCGCGCCCTCGGTGGTGGCCTTCTCCGTGCGAGACACCGGCATCGGCATCCCCAAGGACAAGCACCACATCATCTTCGAGGCGTTCCAGCAGGCGGACGGCTCCACCGCGCGCAAGTACGGCGGCACCGGCCTGGGCCTGTCCATCAGCCGTGAAATCGCCAGGCTCCTCGGCGGCGAAATCCGGCTGGAGAGCGAGCCAGGCCAGGGCAGCGTCTTCACCCTGTACCTGCCGCTGGACTTCGTGGCGGACCGGCCGGGACAGCAGGACTCCTCTCGGACGGTGCCCGCGGCCACCGCCCTGGCCCACACGGCCTCGCTGGTGCCGCCGCTCCACCTGGAGGAGGTGGTGCCCCCCGTCTCGCTGGCGTCGCTGGGCATCGACGATGACCGGCTGTCCATCCAGCCCGGGGACAAGGTGCTGCTCGCGGTGACGCACGCGCCGGACCACGCGGCCCGGCTGCGCGCGGCGGCGCAAGGCGCGGGCTTCAAGGTGATTGTCTCCACGGAAGTGGAGGGCGCGCTGGACGCCGTGCGCAACGCGCGGCCGGTGGCCGTGGCGGTGGACCTGGACCTGCCGGAGATGGCGGGCTGGGTGGTGCTGGACAGGCTCAAGCACGACGCGGGCACGCGCGCGCTGCCCGTGTACACGGTGTCCGACGCGGACCACCGCGAGCGCTCGCTCAACCTGGGCGCCATCGGCCATCTGCGCGCGGCGGCGGACCCGGAGGCCGCCGCGGCGGCGCTGGCCTCCCTGCGCGACTTCGTGGAGCGCAAGGGCCGGGGGCTGCTCATCGTCGAGGACGACGCCGTGCACCGGCAGACGCTGCTGGAGCTGTTGGGCAGCGATGACGTGCAGACGGTGGCGGTGGGCACGGCGGCGGACGCGCTGGCCGCGCTTGCCGGGCGACGGTTCGACTGCATGGTGTTGGATCTGGGCCTGCCGGACCTGCCCGGCACGGAGCTCATCCGCCGCGTGCGCGAGGCCCATGGCGCGGGCGGACCGCCCATCATCGTCTACACGGGCCGCGAGCTGTCGCGCGCCCAGGAGACGGAGCTGCGCCGGGTGGCGGAGGCCATCGTCGTCAAGGACGCGCAGAGCCCCGAGCGCCTCTTGGAGGAGACGAGCCTCTTCCTGCACCGCTCGCCGGCCAACCTGTCCGAGTCCAAGCGCCGCATGCTGGAGAAGGCGCGCGAGAGAGACCCGCTGCTCGTCAACCGCAAGGTGCTGGTGGTGGACGACGACGTGCGCAACATCTTCGCCCTCAACACCGTGCTGGAGCGCTACGGCATGAAGGTGGCCTTCGCGGAGAGCGCGCGCGAGGGGCTGGCGCAGCTGGAGACGGACCCGGACATCGAGCTGGTGCTGATGGACGTGATGATGCCGGAGATGGACGGCTACCAGGCCATGCGCGCCATCCGCCGCATGGAGCGCGTGGCGCACCTGCCGATTCTCGCCCTCACCGCCAAGGCGATGAAGGGGGACCGCGAGAAGTGCCTGGAGGCGGGCGCGTCCGACTACATCACCAAGCCGGTGGACATCGAAAAGCTGCTCAGCCTGCTGCGCGTGTGGCTGCACGCGCCGCGAGGCGTTTCGGTGCGAGGCCCGCGCACGGAGGTCTCCGGGTGAGCGCGGCGGCGTCGGCGGCGGCCCTGGAGGCGCTGGAGGCGGACCTGCTCCTGGAGGGCGTGGCCCGCCACTGGGGCTTCGACCTGCGCAGCCACTCCCGGCCGCAGTTGCTGCGGCGGCTGCGGCGCCACCTGCGCGAGGAGCGCCTGGAGTCCTTCTCCGCGCTCCAGGCCCGCGTGCTGCACGACAGCGAGGCGCTGGAGGGCCTCCTGCGCGCGCTGTCCAGCACGCCCACCAGCCTCTTCGCGGACGCGGCCTTCTTCCGCGACTTCCGCGCGCGCGTCGTCCCCGTGCTGCGCACCTGGCCGTCCGTGCGCGTCTGGCACGCGGGCTGCGGCACCGGAGAGGACACCTATGCCCTGGCCATCCTGCTGCACGAGGAGGGCCTGTGGGGCCGCTGCCGGCTCTACGCGTCGGATGCCAGCGAGGGGCTCCTGGCGGACGCGCGCACCGGAGTGCTGCCGCTGCCCGGCGAGGACGACGCGCGCCGCCACGCCGAGTCGGGCGGGAGGGGCTCGCTGTCGGACTACTACACGCGCGACGGCAACTGGGCGCTGCTCCAGCCGAAGCTGCGCGACGGCATCTTCTTCACCCAGCACAACCTGACCATCGACGGCTCGTTCAACGAGTTCCACGTCATCCTGTGCCGGGACACGCTGTTGTCCTTCAACCGCGCCCTGCACAACCGCGTGCACGCGCGGCTGTACGAGAGCCTGGCCCGCTTCGGCTTCCTGTGCCTGGGGCGCAAGGAGTCGCTCGCGCGCACGCCGCACGCCGCCGCCTACGAAGAGCTGGAGGGCAGTGGCCACATCTTCCGGAGGGTGACATGAGCGTGGGCCTGCTGGTGGTGGGGGCGCCCCGGAGCGCGGGGGCGGACGTGGAGACGCTGCTGTCCATGCTGCCGGCGCACCTGCCCGCGCCCGTCGTCGTCGTGCTGCACCGGGGGCCGCATGACGTGCTGGCCCCGCCGCTGGGCCGCCGCTGCGCGCTGCCGGTGGTGGAGCCGGACGACAAGGACGACCTGGTGCCCGGCCGCGTGTACCTGGCGCCGGGCGGCTACCACCTGCTGGTGGACCGGGGCAGCGTGGCCCTGTCCGTGGAGCCCCCCGAGCACGGCTGCCGTCCCGCCATCGACGCCCTCTTCGAGTCCGCGGCGGACAGCTACGGCGCGGCCGCGGCCGGCCTGCTCTTCGCCGGCCATGACGACGGCCAGGAGGGACTGGGGCTCCTCCAGGCGCGGGGCGGACGCGTGGCCGTGGTGCGGGGCGAGTCCGAGAGCGGCGAGGGACAGGAGGGCGAGGTGGAGCGCCTGTCGCTCGCCGACGTGGGAGGGTGGCTGACGCGGCTGGCCTATGCGGCGCGCGGCCGGGTGCAGCCATGAGCTCCGCGTCCGCTCGCGGCCCGGTGCTCTCCCTGGAGCCCGCCTGCATCCTCCTCGTGGACGACCAGCCGGAGGGACTGTTGGCGCTGGAGGCGACGCTGGCGCCGCTGGGACAGAAGCTCATCACCGCGAAGAGCGGCCGCGAGGCGCTGCGCCACCTGCTCACCCAGGACTTCGCCGCCATCCTCCTGGACGTCGTCATGCCGGGCATGGACGGCTTCGAGACGGCCAGCCTCATCCGCGAGCGCGAGCGCAGCCGCAACACCCCCATCCTCTTCCTCACCGCCCTGTCGCGCGGGCAGCTCCCGGAGCTGCGCGCCTACGCGGTGGGCGCGGTGGACTACCTGCTCAAGCCCTACGAGCCGGAAATCCTCCGCTCGAAGGTGGGCGTCTTCGTGGACCTGTTCCGCAAGACGGAGCTGGTGCGGCGCCAGGCGGAGGCGCTGCGCGAGACGCAGCGGCGCGAGCACGAGAGCGAGCTGGCGGAGGCCCACCGGCGCATGGAGGCGGAGCGCTCCCGCGCGCGCGAGGAGCACCTGCGCCGGGAGATGGAGTCGCACCGCAACCAGCAGCGCTGGCTGGAGGCCGTCTTGACGGCGCTGCCCACGCCCCTGGCCCTGGTGGAGCCGGGCAGCGGCCACACCCTGCTGGCCAACCGGGCCGCCCAGGGACTGGCCGGTGGGTGTCTGGCATATCGCGAGGCGCAGGGCCTCCACGCGGACGTCATCGTCCGGGGACAGGATGGCAGCCCCCTGCCGCAGGAGGCGCAGCCGCTGATGCGCGCGGCCCGGGGCGAGACGCTCCAGGGCCTCCAGGTGGACTGGGAGCTGGGTGAGCAGCGCGGCTCGGTGCGCGCCTTCAGCACGCTCTTGCCGAAGATGTACGGGCGCCCGGAGACGGTGCTGCTGGCGCTGCTCGACGTGACGGGCCCCAGCGCCACCCAGCAGCTCGTCGAGGGCCTGCGACACCTGGTCCCCCTCGGCATGACCCCAGCGGAGCAGGGAGCCGGGCAGGGCCTCCCCGCGAGGCTCCGCGACCCACCGGAGGACCTCCCTTCACCCGAAGCTGAACACCCTCGTGCGGGAAAAGGTTGACGCACAAAATAATGGGCGCATGTTGGCCAGGTGAGCGACGCCGGACTCCCCCCGCGGGTCCAGCGCTTCATCACGACGCATATCGACTCCCTGGAGAAGCTGGAGGTGCTTCTCCTGCTCCGCGCCCATCCGGGACGGGAGTGGACCGCGTCATCGGTGAGCCTGGAGCTGCGCATCACAGAACTCTCCGCGGCCGCGAGGCTGACGGACCTCACCGCGCGCAAGCTGTTGGTGAGCGACGGCGGAGCCGCGCCCGTCTATCGTTTCAGTCCCGCGAGCTCGGAAGACGCGCAGGCGGTGACGGAGCTGGCGGCGGTGTACGGTGCGCGGCGGGTGAGTGTCATCTCCTTCATCTTCTCCCGGCCGTTGGACAAGGTCCGGGGCTTCGCTGAAGCCTTCGTGCTGAAGAAGGACAAGGACGGCGACAATGGCTGAGGCGGTCTACATCCTCTGTGCCTTGACCAGCGTGGCGTGCGCGGTGCTGCTCCTGCGCGCGTGGAAGAGCAGCCAGTCCCGGCTCCTGTTGTGGAGCGGGCTGTGCTTCGTGGGGCTGGCGGTCAGCAACGTGCTGCTCTTCGTGGACCTGGTGATTCTGCCCACCACCATCGACCTGTACATGCCGCGCCTGCTGACCGGGCTGGCCAGTGTCTCCGTCCTGCTGTACGGCCTCATCTGGGACGCCTCGTGAGGTAGCTCGCCCATGCTCAGGTCCATGCTCAACGGCGCGGCGGCGATGGGGTGGATGGCGTGCGCCTTGTTCTTCCTGCGCTTCTGGAAGCAGTCGCACGAGCGCCTGTTCGGCTTCTTCGCGCTGGCGTTCACGCTGCTGGGGGCGAACTCGGTGGCGTCCGCGCTGATGGAGTCGATGGACGAGCGCCGCTACTACCTCTACGTGGCGCGGCTTGTCGCCTTCCTCATCATCCTCTACGCCATCTGGGACAAGAACCGCGCGGGTCGACGCGGCTGATGTCGCGGGCCTCACGCTCGCGCCGCGTTCAGTGGTGAGGGGCGGCGTGGGTGGTTTTCCTGCTCGCACAGGAGAACCCGCACATGCGTCTGAGTCGCCGTGGCTTCCTTCGTCTCTCCGCGCTCGGAAGTGGAGCGCTCGCCTGGGGCCCGTCGTTCTGGAGGGACGCCTATGCGGCGCCGGCCCAGCCGGGCGCCAGTCCCTATGGGGCGATGTCCGGGAGCCCTGACGTCAACGGGCTGCGACTGCCGGCGGGCTTCACCTCGCGAATCGTGGCCCGCTCGGGACAGGCGGTGGGGAACACCGGCTACGTGTGGCACCCCGCGCCGGATGGCGGCGCCTGCTTCCCCCGGCCCGACGGCGGCTGGGTGTACGTGTCCAACAGCGAGGGCAACCCCGGAGGTGTCGGAGCGCTGCGCTTCAACGGCGGTGGGAGCGTGGTGGCGGCGTACCGCATCCTGGCCGGCACGCGGATGAACTGCGCGGGGGGGCCGACGCCCTGGGGCACGTGGCTGTCGTGCGAGGAGCACGGCGGCGGGCGCGTCTGGGAGTGCAACCCGGTCAAGGCCTCGCAGGGCGTGGTGCGCGACGCGCTGGGGACGTTCCCCCACGAGGCGGTGGCGGTGGACCCGGACGGTGGCCGGCTCTACCTGACGGAGGACCACCCGAGCGGGCGGCTGTACCGCTTCACTCCGTCCGCGTGGCCGGTGCTGGCGGCGGGCACGCTGGAGGCGGCCCACGTGACGGGCGATGCGCTGACGGGCGCGGCGATGGTGCGCTGGGTGCGGTGCGCGACGGACAGGTCCGCGTCGCTCCAGCCCGACGTGGCGGCGCGGACGACGGGGTTCAACGGCGGCGAGGGATGCTGGTACGACAGCGGCGTCGTCTACTTCACCACCAAGGGGGACAACCGCGTGTGGGCCCACACGCCGGCCACGGGGAAGCTGGAGGTCCTCTACGCCGCGTCCCTGCACCCGGGCTCGCCGCTGTCCGGCGTGGACAACGTGGTGGTGTCCCGCTCGGGTGACCTCTTCGTCGCGGAGGACGGCGGCAACCTGGAAATCTGTCTCATCACCCCGGGCCCCCAGCGCATCGTCGCCAGCTTCCTGCGCGTGCGGGGCCACGCGGGCTCGGAGCTGACGGGGCTGGCCTTCAGCCCGGATGGACGCAGGCTGTACTTCAGCTCGCAGCGCGGGACGACGAACTCCATCAACGCGGGCGTGACGTTCGAGGTCTCCGGGCCCTTCCGCTGAACCTTCCCGCGCCGCGTGCCTTGACGACGAGGGAGGGCCTCTTGCACAACCGGAGGCATGTCCGTGACTCCACTTCCCCGCTTCACGCCCCGCCGCGCGCTGGGCCGCACCGGCTTCGTCGCCACGGCGGTGGGCATCGGTGACATCGCCGACCGCTCGGCGCCTCGCGAGGTGCTCGTCGCCACGCTGCGCCGCGCCCTGGACGCGGGGCTGAACGTCATCGACACCGCGCCCAACTACGAGGAGGGGCTGAGCGAGGAGGTGGTGGGCGAGGCGCTGCGCGGCCGGCGCGAGCACGTGTTCCTCATCGACAAGGTGGACGTGCTCGACGCGCCGGTGGCGCCGCAGGTGGAGGCCAGCTTGAAGCGGCTGGGCCACGCGACGGTGGACCTGTTCGCCTTCCACGCCGTGTCGGAGCTGGCCGCGTGGGAGCAACTGGCCGCGCCGGGCGGAGGCCTTGCGCAGCTGGGCCGGTGCGTGAGCGCGGGGCAGGCGCGCTTCCGGGGCATCTCCAGCCACCACCCGGACGTGCTGCGCGCGGCGGTGAGCTCCGGGCTGTGCGACGTGGTGATGTTCCCGCTGGGGCCCTTCGTGGACGCGCGCTACGTGGAGGACGTGCTGCCGCTGGCGCGCTCGCGCGGCGTGGGCGTGGTGTCGTTCAAGACGTTCGGCGCGGGCAAGCTCCTGGGCGACACGGAGGGGTATGGCCGGCCGCTGGAGCTCCGGCCGCGCGGCAAGGTGGGCTCCGGCGGACGCGAGGACCGGGACGCGCCGCTCCTGCCGCACCTGAGCGTGGAGGAGTGCGTGCACTACACGCTGTCGTTGGACCCGGACGTCATGTTGATGGGGATGAGCCACCCCAACGAGCAGGACGCGGCGCTCGGCGCGGCCCACTCGGCGCGTCCCTTGTCCAGGGAGGAGCTCACCGACGTGCGCGAGCGCGCGAAGGCCGCCATGGAGGGCAAGGGCGGCGTGTGGTGGAACCCGCCGACGGCCGCCGCCGCGCGCTGAGTCCGCGTCCTCCCAGTCCCGAGTCATTCCGTACGCGCGGTGTCCGAAGCGGGGCTCGCGAACGGGACTCAACGACTCACCGGTCCGACACTGGACAGTCTCCCTGTCCGCGAAGACAGACAGCATTGTTGACACCTCCGGGACGTCTCTAGCCTCGGGGTCCGATGTCGCGCGGCGCTTCTCTTCCAGCGTGGTCTGCCTCCATGTCCGCCGAGTCCGGTTCGTCCCCTGACGCCTCCTCCGATGACGCCGGGAACCTCCGCCGCATCGAGCCCTCCCCCGAGCTCCACGCGCAGCCGCCGATTTCCCCGGAGGACGCGCGCCTGGTCTTCCTGGCCCGCGCGGGCGAGCTGTTGGGCACGTCGCTGGAGTGGCGCACGGTGCTCCACCGGCTGGCGGAGCTGGCGGTGCCGGTGCTGGCGGACTGGTGCGCGGTGGACGTCATCTCCGAGGACGGGCGCGTGGAGCGCGTGGCCGCGGCGCACCGGGAGCCGGAGCAGGTGGCGCTGGTGCACGAGCTGGCCCGGCTGTGGCCCGTGGACCTGGTGTCACCGGGTGGCATCTCCGAGGCCCTGCGCACCGGCCGTCCGGTGGTGCTGCCGGTGGTGACGGACGAGCCACTGCCGGGGCTGGTGCGAGCCAGGGCCCCACTCGACAACGTCCGGAGCCTGGGCAGCCGGGCGGCGCTCATCCTGCCGTTGGTGGCGCGAGGGCGGGTGCTCGGCGCCCTGTCCCTGGTGCGAGGTGACAGGGTGGCCTCCTTCGATGCGCCGGACGTGGACGTGGCGATGGAGCTGGCCCGCCGCGCCAGCCTGTCCATGGACAACGCGCTCCTGTACGAGGAGGCGCGCGCGTCCCAGTCCTTCTCCTCGCGGCTGCAGATGGTGACGGCGGCGCTGTCCCGCGCGGCCACCGCCGAGGACGTGGCGCGGGTGCTGGTGCGCGACGGACTGGAGGCCTCGGGCGCGACGCGCGTCGTCGTCCTTGCGCTGACCGATGAGGGCTGTCTGCGCGCGCTCGGCGCCATCGGCTACTCGCGGGACTGGATGGACGCCATCGACGGGCAGCGGGTGTCGGGCCTGCCCATGCTGGCGCTGGCGATGGAGCGGCGCGAGGCGCAGTGGTTCTCCCGGCTGGAGGACATCCTTCCTTTCGCGGGCATCGTCGGAGAGGACCTGTCGGCGCTGGGCGAGGGGGCGAGCTCCATCCTCCCGCTGCTGACGGAGCGGGGCCTCCTGGGGTTCGTGGGGCTGGCGTGGAGCGCGCCGCGCGCGTTCGCCCCGCTGGAGCGCTCCTTCCTGGAGGCGATGGCCCACCAGTGCTCGCAGGCGCTGGAGCGCGCGGCGCTGTACGGGACGCTGCGCGAGCGCGGCGAGCGGCTCCACCACGCGCTGCAGATGGGCAAGGAGGCCGAGGAGCGGCTCTTCTTCCTGCTGGAGGCGAGCCGCGCGCTGGCGGAGCACCTGGACGATGTGGAGTGGACGCTGGAGCACGTGGCCCGCGTGGCCGCGAGCAGCGTGGCCTCCAGTTGTCTGGTGGAGCTGGTGGGGCCGGATGGCTCCCTGCGGTGCGTGGCGTCCGCGCACCAGGAGCCTTCACGCGATGCCTCCGTGCTCTCCGTGCTGGGCGGAGAGGGCGCGCTGTCCCTGTCGCGCGAGTGCTTCCAGTCGGGAGAGCCGCGCTTCGTGCCGGACGTGGACGCGGCGCTGTGCGAGCGGCTGTCGGAGAGCTCCGAGCACCAGCGCGCGCTCCTGGAGGCCTTGAGGCCCGCGTCGCTCCTGGTGGTGCCGGTGCGCACGCGCGGGCGCACGCTGGGCGTCATCACGCTGGGCACGTCGCCGCCGCAGCGGCCCCTGGCCATGTCGGACGTGTCGATGATGGAGGAGCTGGCGCGGCGGGTGGCGGTGGCGCTGGAGAACGCGTCGCTGTACCGGGACGCGCAGGCGGCCGTGCGGCTGCGGGACGAGTTCCTGTCGGTGGCGAGCCACGAGCTGAAGACGCCGCTGACGAGCCTCAAGCTCCAGCATGGGCTCATCGACCGGGCGCTCGGCGTGGAGTCGCGCGAGAAGGTGGCGCCCCGGTTGTCCACGGCGATGCGTCAGGTGCAGCGGCTGGCCTCGCTGGTGGACCACCTGCTGGACGTCAGCCGCGTGTCGCTGGGACGGCTGGCGCTGGAGCCCACGGAGGTGGACCTGGGCCAGGCGGTGCGCGACGCGGTGGAGCGGATGGAGGAGGTGTTCGCGGTGGCGGGGTGCTCGGTGAGCGTGGACATTCCGGCGCCGCTCCAGGGCCGGTGGGACTCGCTGCGGTTGGACCAGGTGCTGGTGAACCTGCTCACCAACGCGGCCAAGTACGGCGCCGGCAGGCCCGTGCAGGTGACGGCCGCGGCGGAGGGCGAGGACCAGGTGCGGCTGTCGGTGCGGGACGAGGGCATCGGCATCTCCGAGACGGCGCTGCCGAGGCTCTTCGGTCGCTTCGAGCGCGCGGTGTCGGAGCGGCACTACGGAGGGCTGGGCCTGGGGCTCTACATCAGCCGGCAGATTGTCGAGGCGATGGGCGGTCGCATCGAGGTGGAGAGCCGCGAGGGCGTGGGCTCCGTCTTCACCGTGCACCTGCCTCGCGCAGCAGGGTGAGGGCGCGCTCCAGCACCTCGTCGCGTCCCGCGCGCAGGCCGCGCACGGTGGGGTGGACCTCCACGTCCGGGCGCAGCCCCACGCCCTGCACCGCGCGGCCGTCGGGTGTCTCGAAGCGCTGACCGGTGAAGAGCACGCAGACGTCGCCGGGCAGGCAGACGTTGGTGGTGTCGCCCACCGCGCCCGCCGTGGCGCTGCCCACCAGTCGCGCGCCGGAGGCCGCTTGAATCATCATGGCCGTGTACTCGCCCTGGCTCAGCGTCCGCTCGTCCACGAGCACGACGACGCGGCCGGCATAGCGCGGCTTGTCGCCTGCGGGCAGCGTGTCCGGGTGGCGCACCTCCCGCACCTCCCCCGCGGACAGCAGCGGGCGGGCGATGAACGCGGACGCCGTGGCGCCCCGGGTGTTGAGGCGAGGCGTCAGCGCCCAGGCGCTGCCCTGGGGATAGCCGCGCAAGTCGAGCACGAGGGCGCGCGTGTCCTTCATCGCCTCGAACATCCCGTCCACCGAGTCGGCGCGCAGCCGTCTCAGGTCCACGTAGCCCACGCCGCCGTCGAGCTGCCTCCATGGCGCGTCGTCCTGGATGGGAGGGCGGAGGAACGGGAGGAAGTCACGCGAGCGGGGCAGCCGCGATTCCTTCATGCGTCCATCCACGCCCTGGGTCATCACCTCCACGGGCTTCCCGTCCGCGCCCGCGAGCAGCAGGCTGGCCACGCGGGCGGCGCGGGCCGCGTCGTGCGAGGCGCCAAGCAGGGCGGAGAAGCGCGAGGCGCGCGTGGCCGCTGGCTCCCCGTCGATGGTCAACACCTCGTCACCCACGCTGATGCCGGCGGCGCGCGCGGCCTCGGGCACGGGCAGCTCCGCCACCAGGAAGCGCCCCTCCACCGCGCGCAGGACGAGCGGCGCGGTGGCCTCGGCGAGCGAGCGCAGGGGCTGGCCGTTCTCCGCGACGAAGACGTGGCCGTCGGAGACGCGCGCGGACAGCGCGTAGAGCACCTGCGTGTACGCGCGCGCGTCCCGGGCCGCGCGGGCCTGGCCGAGGAACTCCGGCAGCACCGCGTCCCAATCTCGCAGGGCCTTGGGGTCCGGGTGGAAGAAGCGCATCACGTTCCAGAAGCGGATGACCGCGAGCATCCGGTAGGGCTCGGACGGGTACGTCATGGCGGCGTACGCGTCATCGGGTCCGCCCACGGGGAGTCCCGAGTCCTTCGCCGCGACGCGCGCGGAGGCCTTCGGTGTGCCTGTGCGCAGCAGTCGGAGCGCGGCCTGGAACGCGGGGCCGGTGTCGCCCTCGTCCGCGCTGGCGGGCACGGTGACGTCCGCGCGCAGCCCCGACGAGCCGGAGGGGAACACCAGCTCCGAGGCGCGCACCACCGCGCGCTGGCCTCCGGGCAGGGACAGGGTGCGCGTCTTCACGGCGGAGGTCTCATCCAGCGCGCCTTGGGTGACGAGCCGCGTGCGCGGGGAGGAGAGCAGGGCGAGCAGCAGGGGCGACAGGGGCGTGCGGCCGTTGACGAGGAGGACCAGCGAGCGCTTCGGCGTCTGGGGCGCGGGCGTGAAGGTCCGCGCCAGCCGCGTCTCCACCGAGGCGCTGTAGCCCCCGGAGCTCGGCCCCACCTGCACGGGAAAGCCCGAGTACACGCGGAAGCGCTCCGCCGGAGCTGTCACCACGTCGGAGGGGAGCGAGCGCTCCAGGAAGCCCAGCGCCAGCTCCATCCAGACGGCCTCGTCGGGCCCGCTGGCGCGCAGGTCCACGACGACGCGGCGCGCGCGGGCGAGCTCCGGCCCCACCGCCGTCATCGCGGGATACAGCGCGTTGAAGTTCGTGAAGCGCCGATCCAAGTCCAACACCAGCACGTCACCGGACCAGCGGGAGAGCGGGCCTGAGGGCTCATGGGGCGCGGGCGGCGCGGAGGGCTCGGGCTCGACGCGGGTGAGCGGGTCCTCCATCCGGCGCAACAGCGTGCCCACCGACGCGGCGAGCGCCTCCGGAGTGCTCGAAGCGAGCGCGCCCGGGAGTGACTCCACCAGGGCCGCGTCCCAGTCCACCGCGCGGAAGGCGAGCGCGGGGTGCGCGTACTTCACCGTGCCCCAGACGCGCCCCAGGACGGCGGCGTTCTCCAGGGCCGCATCGGGCTTCACGCGCGCGGCGGGTGGCTCCGCGGCGTGTGCACGCCCCGAGACACCCAGGCCCAGCAGCACTCCGAAGACACAACCCATCCAGACGACTGGCGGCCGCCAGCCTCGCGCGTGTTCCACGTCCACCTCTCGATGACGGCCCCTGCCGCGCGCCAGACACCCTCTCCGCGAGAAAGGTTCCCACGGACGCGCGGTGACATCTGGACTCGTCCGCCCACACCCTGTCCGGAACTGTCCGCGCCTCCTGGATGGCGTGGCCGCGAGCCGCGGTCGCGGGTCTCTTTCGCGTGGTGGATGTGCTCGCGGGGGCAGGCGGTTGAGAGGGCCGGAGCCCTGGTTCCAGACGTGACGCACGTGCAGGTCCCGGCAATGGCCGTGGAGCACGAGCGCGCGAAAGGACTGTCGCCTGTCTCGGATGTTTCACGCACGCGACGCTCGACGCCCGTACACCCGGAACTGGAGAACGCTCATGCGAAGTCTGGATATCCTTGCGACGCCCGCGCTCGTCGCGGCCTTGTGCACGCTGCTGGTGAGCGGGTGCGGTGGCTCGCCCCGGCCCGAAGGTGATGCTGCACCGGGAGACCCCCAGACGGGCGGACTGGAAGGCGCATCGGGCTCCGAGGACGGTGTGCCCGGCCTGGCCAGACTGGCTGTCTGCCACATTCCTCCGGGCAATCCGGCCAACGCGCACACGATTGTCGTGGGCGCGCCCGCCGTGAAGGCCCACCTCAAGCACGGCGACACGCTGGGCGCATGTGGCGGCGCGCAGGACGCGGGCCCCGGCGGCGAGCCGGACGCGGGGCCTGGCGGTGAGCCGGACGCGGGCCCCGCGTGTGTCCCCACCGAGGGCGCTTGCGGCTCGAGCGCCGAGTGCTGCGAGGACCTGACCTGCACGTCGAGGGGTGTCTGCGAGCCGCAGATCGGCTGAGGTGTCTTGAGGAGTCCGTCCTGCTCATCCCGGGTGGGACGGCCCTCCCTCCGTGGTGACAGGGCGTGAGCACGCGCCTCGCGTGTGCCGTCTTCATCGGGCCGTGGACTCCCGGTCGAGGTCCTCCGAGCGATGCCCCCAAGGGCTCCCGCTCGGAGGCACTTCCCGTTTCCAGGTTCGCGCCGCACCGCACCCTGTGAACTGTCGCGCGGTGCCTTCCGTCGGCTCGTGCACCCTCGTCACATCTTTCGACTCAAGGAACCCAACCCCGTGCGTCTTTTCGAGGGGCGAGGGGGGCGGACTCCGGAAAGGCGAGGAACGTCTTCCGGAAAACACGACAGTGCGACAGAGAGAAAAGGATTCCCTGTAACGAGGCCGCCGAAAGCGAGGCTGGCGGTAATGTTTTCAACCGAATGGCTGTAGTTTCTGCGGAGAGAGAAGGGGACAATTTCAGCCAGACGGGAGGTGTTCTCCCGCCACTGTTCGGAACCCGAAGTCCTTCAAGGCCTTCCGCATGAAGATCCGGTGCCAGCGCGGTTGAATTCCGGGTGGCACATGGCTCGCAGATACTCGCCGCAATAGACCCCTGTCCCCGCCGGCTTCATCCCGCTCCCCGTGTTCCTCCAGAACGCCACCTGCTCTTGCGTGCCTTCGCACTCCGACCCGAGTGACTGCCCGACCTGGGTGCGTCCTCATCGGCCCACGCCCGCGGAGGGCAACACGATGCTGTACGCGGGGACTCCGCCGCCGATGTTGGTGGAGCCCACGCCAGTGCCCGCCACGCCCGCCAATTCGCTGGTGGGGCAGCAGCTGGGGCACTTCAAGCTCTTGAAGGAGCTGGGCCGGGGCGGCATGGGCACGGTGATGCTGGCCGAGCACGCGCTCATCCAGAAGCGCGTGGCCATCAAGGTGCTGCACTCGCACCTGGCGCAGGACCCGGACCTCGTCGCCCGCTTCCTGTCAGAGGCGCGCACGCTGACGGTGGTGCAGCACGAGAATGTCGTCGCGCTCTATGACCTGGACGTGCGCGACGGGCGCCCCTACCTCGTCATGGAGTACCTGGAGGGGCAGAGCCTGGCGGCCTTCGCGCAGGGGCCCCTGGCTCCTCCGGTCGTCGTGGACCTGCTGTCGCAGGTGTGTGACGCGCTGGGCGCCGCGCACGCGCACGGCATCGTCCACCGCGACTTGAAGCCCGCCAACGTCTTCCTGGTGCCGGGCCTGCTGGGCCGCCAGCGCGTGAAGCTGTTGGACTTCGGCATCGCCAAGCTGCTGTCGCGTCCCGCGGGGCTGCACACCACGGAAGTGGGAGTGCTCCTGGGGACGCCGGAGTTCATGGCGCCCGAGCAGTGCGGCGACGACGTGGTGGACGCGCGCACGGATATCTACGCGGTGGGCGTGCTGGGCTACTTCCTGCTCACCGGGCGCGTGCCCTTCGCGGGGCGCACGGCGGCGGAGGTGCTCATCGGTCACCTCCAGAAGCAGCCGGTGCCGCCGCACGAGGTTCGCCCCGGGGTGCCGCCCGCGCTGTCCCGCGTGCTCCTGCGCGCGCTGGCCAAGCGCCCGGCGGACCGCTTCGCCCAGGCCGCGGACCTGCGCGCCGCGCTGGCCACCGCGCTCGCGCCGGAACCCGAGCCCACCGTCCCCGGCTTCACCGCGCGGGTGCGCATGGCGGGCACGCCGCACTCGACGGAGCTGCGCTGCGAGTGGGTGGGCCGCGCCGGCATCTTCCTCCACACCCACGCGTCACCGCCGCCGCTCCTGTCCGACGTGGGCCTGCTCCTGCGGCTGCCCGGCGGTGAGCTGGCCTGCACGGGCCAGGTGGTGCGTCACGTGACGGAGGAGCAGGCCCGGGCGTGGCGCATGACGCCGGGCTTCGGCGTGCAGCTTCGCGACAACTCGCCGGCCTTCCATGAAGCGCTGGCGCGGGTGAAGTCTGGCGTGCGGCTGGAGCCGCCCACGCCTCCGCCGTCCCCCATGCAGGAGGACGCCGTGGCGGAGCGGGTGCTCCAGGGCTTCCGGGCCCGCCTGGCGGGTGACCACTACGCGGTGCTGGAGGTGCCTCGCGACGCCACCCCGGAGACGCTGCGCGCGGGAGCAAGCCGCGCGCGCGCCGCGCTGGAGCCGCTCAAGAGCCGCAACCTGTCCCTGGGCCAGCGCGCCCAGCTGGAGCGGGTGGGCGAGCGGGTGGCCACCGCGCTCCACGTGCTGGGGCATGTGGAGCGGCGGGTCGAATACGACGCGAGGCTGGGCAACGTGGAGGGCGTGGAGCGCTGCCTCGCCGCGGGCCTCACCGCCACCGCGCTGGAGCACTGCCGCCGCCGCTTCCTCACGGAGTTCCCCGGCCGCGACGGCCGAGCGGCCGTGCAGCGGCTGTCCGGTGACGCGCTCTCCTCGGTGGGCAGGCTCCAGGAGGCGCTCGCCGCCTACGAGCAGGCCGTGAGGATGGATCCGCTGGATTTGGAGGGCCTCAAGCGCTGGCGCGCCATGCGGGCCCGGCTGCGCAACACGCCCACACCGCGTTAGGCGGGCGGCCGGGCGTTGACGGAAGCACGGCGGTGTCTTGCGTCCCGGAGGGGCCTCCTCGTTAATCCAAGGGGACCCATGGCCTCCGACTCCGACGACTCGCTTCCTCCTCAAGGGCGCTTCACCCGGCTGCGCAAGCTGGCGGGCCTCTCCATGCAGGTGGGCACCGACGTGCTCAAGAGCAGCGCGAAGCGCCTGGCTGGCGGCACGCCGGAGCTGCTCAGCAAGAGCTCCGCGGAGAAGCTCGTCGCCACCCTGGGAGAGCTCAAGGGCGCGGCCATGAAGCTGGGCCAGGCCATCTCCATGGACCCGGACCTGCTCACCCCGGAGGTGCGGCAGGTGCTGGCGCGGCTGCAGAACCAGGCGCCCGCCATGTCCTACGACATGGTGACGCGCGTGGTGCGCCAGGAGCTGGGGGCTTCTCCCGAGGACGCCTTCCGCGAGTTCAGCAAGGAGCCGCTGGCCGCCGCGTCGCTGGGCCAGGTGCACCGCGCGGTGCTGGAGGACGGCCGCGTCGTCGCCGTGAAGGTGCAGTACCCGGGCATCGCCGAGTCGCTCACCCACGACATGGAGAACCTGGGCCTCGTCGTGAAGACCGTCTCGATGGCGTCGCGGCTGATGGACGGCTCCGCCTACTTCAACGAGTTCCGCGACGAGCTGCTGCTGGAGCTGGACTACCGCCGCGAGGCCTCGCTGGCGGAGGGCTTCGCGCGCGGGGTGGCGGACCTGAAGGACTTGTACGTCCCGAAGGTCATCGCCAGCCACAGCGCCGAGCGCGTGCTGACGCTGGAGTTGTTGGAGGGGCCCACCCTGAAGGACTGGGTGACCACCGTCGACTCCAACGATGAGCGCTTCCGTGTCTCGCGGCAGCTCATCCGCGCGACGTACGGGCCCTTCTTCGGCTCGGGCGAAATCCACGCGGACCCGCACCCGGGCAACTTCATGGTGATGCCGGACGGGCGGCTGGGGCTGTTGGACTTCGGCTCCATCAAGCGCTTCAGCCCGCGCTTCGTGGACGCCAACCGGCGCATGTTCCTGCACTCCATGCGGCTGGAGCCCATGGACATCCTCCGGCTGAGCCAGGAGGTGGGCTTCACCGTGGAGCTGCCCGGCGAGGAGGCCGCGGAGTTGATTCGCGAGGTGCTGCACATCGCCGGCAGGCCCATGCGGCTGACGCCGTACGACTACATGACCTGCGAAATCACCCGCGACATGCGCAACCACTTCACCCGCAACGCGGCGCGCTTCCTCAAAATCAAGCCGCCGCCGGAAGCGGTGATGTTCTTCCGCTCCACCGGGGGACTCGCGCAGAACCTGCGGCTCATCGGCGCGCGGGGTGACTTCCGCGGCGTCTTCCTGGAGATGGCGGAGCTGCTGAGCTGAAGCGAGGCGGCCCGGGCCCTACGGGGCCGGCGCGGCCACGCCGGTGCGGCCCTTGGCGTGGATGGCGTGGAGCTTCTTGGCCAGCTCCTCGCCCTGGGTGCTCTTGGTGATGTAGCCGTCCGCGCCCGAGGCAATGGCCAGCGCGCGCAGCTTGGCCTCGTCGGAGGCGGAGAACAGCACGAAGCGCGTCCCGGCCGGAGCCTGTCCACGCGCCAGCGTCAGCACCTTGTCCCCGGTGAGCGCGGGGATGTTGACGTCCAGCAGCACCAGGTCCGGCAGCGTCGTGCGCACCAGGTTGGAGACGCCCAACGACGAGCGGTGTGTGCGAACATCGAAGCCGAACGCGGACAGCGAGCGCTCCGCCAGGTCGAGCTGCTCCTGGTCATCATCCACCACCAGCACGCGGATCTTCATCTCCGACATGACGCCTCCCCCTTGAGAGCGCGGATTGGGTGCCGCCGCCCACCGGATATCGCCACCAGGCCGGGTGGCCTACGGATTATCACCTAGGTGCGCGTCCCTGTCGCCACCCCCCTTCCTCGCGGGGCCCGACTTTCACGTGACGGCGGCACGACGTGACGGGTGGTCCGGGTGGGACTCCACCCGCCCGGGAACTCCGGACTCGGACGGGACGGTCAGCCGGAGCGCCAGGAGGCGGGGCGCTCCCGGGCGGGGGCCTTTCGCTGCAGGGAGGGCAGGGTGATGGTGAAGATGGCGCCTCCCTCCGGGCGGTTGGCGGCGTTGAGGGTGCCCCGCGCGCGCGTCACCACGTCATGGGCCATGGACAGCCCCAGCCCGGTGCCGTGCTGGCCCTTGGTGGTGAAGAAGGGCTGGAAGATGGAGAGCAGGTGCTCCTCGGGGATGCCGGTGCCCTCGTCCTCCACGGTGAGGATGGCGTGGCCCAGCGCCAGGCGTCCGCGCACGCGCAGGGTGCCGCCCTGGGCCATGGCGTCGCGCGCGTTGCGCAGCAGGTTGAGGACGACGCAGCGCAGGTCCGCCGCGGAGCTCTCCACCAGCGGCAGCCGGGGCACGTCCACGTCCAGCAGCAGCGTCAGTCCTTGCCGCGCCGCCCGGGACTCCAGCTCGTCGCGGGCGATCTCCACCGAGTCGCGCACCACGTCCGCCAATTGCACGGGCTCCACCGGAGACTCCGGCCGCTGGCGCGCGAAGTCCCGCAGGCGTGACAGCCGGGTGGTGGCGTCCGCGACGATGCGCAAGAGCGTGTCCACGTGCGCGGGCGGCGCCGCGGCGGGGGCCTGCTGAGGCTGCCTGGCGTCGCTCAGCTGGAGCATCTCCAGCCGGAGCTTCATCGCCACCAGCAGACTGCTCAGGTCATGTGCGATGCCGGAGGCCTGCTCGCTCAGCATGCGCAGGTGCTCCCGCTCGGCCAGCGCTCGGCGCTCGCGCTCCAGCGTCTCCTCCACGCGAACCTGCTCGGTCACATCCTGGGCGAGCACCAGCACCACGGGCCCGTCGGGGCTGACGCGACAGACCCGCACCTCCATCTGCTGGTGACCTCCCGCGTAGCTGTAGCGCGCGGTGCGGGCGATCTCCTCCGCCGAAGCCCCCTCGAGCGCGCGAGCCTCCGCCGCGACGACGCTGCGCAACGTGAGCAGCGCGGGCCCCTCCTCCTGCCCGCTGTCCGTCAGCCGACGCCACGGGCCCCGCGCCAGTGTCAGGGATTGCCAGCGCAGGTTCACCCACTGCACCACGTCACCCCGCAGCACCGCGAGCGCGCCCGCGATGCCTTCCAGGGCCCAGGAATGTCTGGCGGGGGTCAGGGGCTCGTGCTCGAAGTCAGGGCCGTGTGTCTTTCTTACCTTTTCGAGGATGGCCTGGAGCTCATTCTCAGGTGAAGACGCGGGAGACATGCCTTGAGCTGTAACCCACGCCGCCAGCGGCGACAAGAGAGGGGGACCCACCAGCGCGGACGTCTTGCCCGCACGGGTATGCCTTGTGTGGACTGCGTGTCCAATCCGCGCTGCCAGGAGTCTGGATGTCTGGAATATGGGTGAAGAAACACCCCCAGCTTCGTCCTGTGAATGGAGGTCCCCTGGAGCGATGGCACTGCTCACCTTGAACGTTCCCTGAACACTCTTTGAACATCCTCTGATGAACAAGGCTGCTGGTGTGGCGCTCGCCGTGCTGAATCGCGGAGGCGCTGGTGACATTTGGAGTGGTGATGACGACAGACATTTCCAATGAGCGAATCCGAGTGGCCCTCTTGGAAGACCAGCAGGTCTTCAGGGAGAGTCTGGTGTTGGTGTTGGAGAGCGCCGGGATGGATGTGGTGGCGCGCTGCGCACAGACACCGCCTTTCCTGGCGAGAGTGCGGGAGCAGATGCCGCACGTGGCCGTGCTGGACTTGCGGTTGGAACCCCCGGACCAGGACGGAACGGCCACGGGCATGACGGCGCTGCAGTGTCTGCATGACTTCTATCCGTCGGTGAAGGCGCTGGTGCTGTCGAGCCACCACGAGCCGGAGGTGGTGGAGCAGTGCCTGCAGGCGGGCGCCGCGGGCTATCTGTGGAAGCACAACGTGGGCTGCGCGGAGGTTGTCGAAGCGGTGACGCGTGTCGCGCGCGGAGAGCGGCTGATGCCCACGGGGCTGTCCTGGGTGCCTTCCG
Organism: Myxococcus qinghaiensis; assembly: GCF_024198215.1. GTDB lineage: Bacteria > Myxococcota > Myxococcia > Myxococcales > Myxococcaceae > Myxococcus > Myxococcus qinghaiensis. The sequence goes on along the minus strand of NZ_JAKCFA010000028.1, from coordinate 74,155 downwards.
TGCCGGGCTTCGTGCAGCAGGAGGAGGTGCCCATGGGCGGCGTGGAGCTGGGGCTCCTGACGCCGCGCGAGCGGGAGGTGCTGGGCTACGTGGCCGCGGGCGCGGACAACCTGAAAATCGCCGCGTGCCTGAGCATCACCGAGCGCACGGTGAAGGCGCACATCACCAGCATCTACAAGAAGCTGGGCTCGGAGAACCGCACGCAGCTGGCGGTGCTCGGCTGTCAGCTGGGTGTTCACCGGCCAGCAGGAGTCTGAGTCCCCGGGGCCGGCACTTGCAGGCAATGGGCGGGCACGCGCGGGCGTGTCAGGGTGCGAAGACCCTGGCGCTCCTCCCCTCCCCCCAGCGCACGGGTCGTCGCGAGGAAGGTCCCCAGCGGGCCAGGGCAGAGGAAGAGCGCAGTGCCTGCCCTGGCCCGTGCTGTCTTCAGCGCTTCACGGCCGTCACCAGCTCGAAGGGCCCGCCGCGGAGCACCTCCCGCTCGTGGAAGCCCGCGTCCTGGAGCATCTGGAGGTACAGCTCCACCTCGCGCAGCCGGCTGACGCACGAGTCCACGCCGATGAGGAAGTACGTCCAGAAGAACTGCGCGGCCAGGCGCTCCGGCGTGCGGAACTCCTCGCAGATGACCACGCGGCCCCCGGACGGGAGCGCCGCCCACGCGGCCTTCAGCAGCGACTGCGCCGTCTGCGCGGACCAGTCGTGCAGCACGCGGACGAACGTCATCACGTCGTAGCCCTGGGGCAGGGGCTCGGTGAGGAAGTCGCCGCCCACGAAGCCCAGCTGGGAGGGCGTCAGGCCGAAGCGCTCGCGCGTGCGCTCCACCAGCGCGCGCGTCGCCGGCAGGTTGTAGACGTCCGTGCGCAGGGTGGGGTGCTCGCGCGTGAGCAGCGCCGCGAGGCTGCCGTCGCCGCCTCCCACGTCCAGCACGCGCACGTCGCCCTTCCACAGCCGCGCTGAGTGCGGGCGCAGCGACTCCAGGATGGGCGGCAGGCCCGCGGCCATGCTCGTCTCGAAGCCCTCCAACTGCTCCTGCGTGCGCAGCGGCCAGTCGAAGTCGTCCGGGGAGATGGAGTGCTGTCCGCGCAGCACGTCGCCCAGCCGCCCGTGCAGCGCGCGCCAGGGGAACTTCTCGCGGTCCTTCTCCCGGCCCGCCACGGCGATGGCCGCCTCGCGCAGCCCCGGCACCGCGTGGTAGCGCGCGGACGCGAGCGCGTCCGTGTCCTGCACCCGCGTCACCAGGCCCAGGCTCTCCAGGCAGTCCAGCAGCTTGTAGAGCCGGCCTGGCACCAGGCCATGCTTCGCCGCCAGCTCCGCCAGCGACACGGGGGCGGGGCCCTCCAGCGACTCGAGCAGCCCCAGCTGGAGAGACGCCTCCACCACGTCCACCGCCCTGGCGCCGTTGTAGAGCAGGTGCAGCAGCGCGCGAGGTGACTCGGCCAGGGGGCGCTGCCCCGACGTCACGACTCGCCCCGAGGAGGGAAGCCCGGATGCACCGGGCACCCGCTCGCTCCCCTCGGCGCGGTGGCGAAGGCCCCCATCGCGCCCTCCATGCAGCCCTCGCGACGGGCGCCTGGCACATGGCCGCCCTCGCGCCGCCACCCGGCCGTCAGCTCCACGCGCACGTCCCAGAGCTGGCGGAACAGGGGAAGCGTCATCCGCCCCGCCAGCACCTGCGTGGGCAGCCCGTCCAGCGCCTTCACGGAGCGGTCCACGCCGATGGTGCGCCGCACGAGCTGGAAGTGCGCGTGCAACCAACCCTGGAAGGCCTCGTCCACGTCCACCAGCTGCTCGCACAGCCGCTTCAGGTCATCCGGGCCGCCCTGGTACACCTCCAGCAACGTCCGCGCGCGGCGCGCGAGGAGCCGCTCCAGGGCCTGCTCCAGTCCCTCCGCCGCCTTGCGCAGCATGTTGTAGCCGGGGGACTCCTGCCCGCTGCCGTTGCCCAGGCTGCGACGGATGACCTGATAGGTGTCCGGCGTCATCGTCTCCAGCACGGCCAGCTCCGTCTTCAGGCCCTGGACGATGCGCGACAGGCGCTCCAGCCGCGCGGACGCCGCCCACAGCGCGTCGCGGTCCAACTCCGCCACCACCTCCACCGCCTCGCGCGAGGCCAGCTTCAGCCACAGCTCCTGCGCCTGGTGCACCACCTGGAACATCAGCTCGTCATGCGAGACGCGCTGCTCCTCCGGGGCCTGCAACGCCAGGAGCTGCGGCGTCTTGAGGTACACCTCGTAGTCCAGCTCTCCGCGGCCCACCCACTTCTTCAGCATCGGGTTGAAGAGAGGCTCATCCAGTTCCTGCCGCAACTTTTCCGCATAACTGTAACCATGTGGCGTGTGCATGGTGCCCTCCGAAGGGAGAGGTTGGGCATTCAGAGGTGGGAGCGCGAAGGAGACGTGCCCTGCTTGGGACAGCGGACGTGGCTCGCTACGACGGTGGGTGCTTCGGGTGCCCGTGCCCCGGGCCGTTGGGTGGCCCGGAGCACGGAGAGACAACGGCTCAGGTGCCCGAGGGCGGGCGCGGCTTGAGGCGGAAGGTGCGCAGCCGGTTGGCCAGCTCCTCCCCCTGGACGCTCTTGGAGATGTAGCCGTCCGCGCCGGAGGCGAGCGCGAGCGAGCGCAGCTTCGACTCGTCCGAGGCCGAGTAGAGGATGAACTTCGTCTTCGCGGACGCGTACTGGCGCGCGAGGTTGACGACCTTGTCGCCCTTGAGGGCGGGGAAGTTGACGTCGATGAGGACGAAGTCCGGCTCGGACGCGCTCACCAGGTTCGACACGCCCAGCGCCGAGGTGTGTGTGAGCACCTCGAAGCCATAGGAGCTCAGCGAGCGCTGGACGAGGTCGAGCAGGTCCGGGTCATCGTCCACCACCAGGACGCGTGCTTTTTCTTCAGCCATGGCTTCTCCCTAGATGCTTGCGGATCATCTCGAGCAACTGGTCACGATCAAGGGGCTTGGTGAGGTACGCGGTGCAGCCCGCCGCGTGTGCCTTGTCCTGGTACTCCCGCCCCGCGTGAGCCGTCACCGCGATGACCGGCACGTTGGCCACGGAGGGTACCGCACGCAAGCGACGTGTTGCCTCCCAACCATCCAGCCGTGGCAGGGAAAGGTCCATCAGGATGAGGTCCGGATTGTCGCGCGTCGCGCGCTCCAGTCCGTGCTCTCCGTCCTCCGCCTCGATGACTTCGAACAGTCCGCCCAGGTAGCGGCGGACGATATCCCGATTCTGGGCACTGTCCTCCACATACAGGATGCGAGGCAGCCTGCCGGCCGTGGCGGCGCGCTGCGACAACAGCAGGCCCTTGGCCTGGGCGATGACGTCCTCCAGCGCGTGGCCGCCCTTCTTCACGAAGCCGGCGAAGCCATCGCGCAAGAGCGACTCCTCCTCGTGGGTGAGCGACTTTCCGGTGAGCACGACGACGGGCACCTGGAGCTTCTCCGCGCGCAGCCGCCGCAGCACCTCGAAGCCATCCAGGTTGGGCATCATCAAGTCGAGCACGACGAGGGACGGCGGTGAGACGCGCGCCTTGAGCAGCGCGTCCTCGCCGTTGCGAGCCTCGGCGGTGGAGAAGCCCGCGCGGCGCAGGTTGCGGCTGACCAGCTCCCGCGTGGCGGAGTCGTCGTCCACCACCAGCACGTCGCCCGCGGAGGTGCCGGACGGCTGGCCCAGGCAGCGCTGCACGACTTCGACCAGGCGCTCGGGCTCCACCGGCTTGACCAGGTACTCGCACGCGCCCAGCGAGAAGCCCCGCGCGCGCTGCTCCTCCACGGAGATGAGGATGACGGGGATGGTGGCCAGCGACTGGTCGCCCTTGAGCTGGCTGAGCACGGACCAGCCGTCCAGCTTGGGCAGGTGGATGTCCAGCAGGATGGCCTGCGGCCGGAGCTCCCGGGCGCGCTTGAGGGCGGCGATGCCGTCCTCGGCCACCACCACCTTGAAGCCCGCGGGCTCCAACTGGCCGGTGACGAGCTGCTGGATGAGCGGATCATCATCCACCACCAGCACCGTGCTGCCGGGCTGCGCCAGCGTGCTCACGTGCTGGGCGACCTCCGCCACCGGCACGCCGCGCTCGTGGACCGCGACCTGCGCGTGTGCGTTCCCCGTGTTGGGCAGGCGCACGGTGAAGGTGGTGCCCCGGCCCAGCGTGGACACCACGTTGACGGTGCCGCCGAGCACGCGTGACAGCTCGCGGACAATCGCCAGCCCCAGGCCCGTGCCGCCCACCTTGCGCGTCGTGGAGCCGTCCACCTGACGGAACTTCTCGAAGATGAAGGGGAGCTGGTCCGCGGGGATGCCGACGCCGGTGTCCTCCACCGTCATCACCACTTCGTCGCCGGAGGGCACCATGCTCAGGGCGACCTCGCCCGTGTCGGTGAACTTGGCGGCGTTGCTCAGGAGGTTGAGCATGATCTGCCGCAGCTTCAGCGCATCGGTGCGCAGCATGCTTGCCTGCCCGTCGATGTGCGTCGTCAGCGTCACGTCCTTGCCCTTGAGGTACTCCTTCACCGTGGCCATGCACTCGTCGGCCAGCTCCTGCACGTCCACCGGCTCGGTGACGACGTCCACCTTGCCCGCTTCAATCTTGGACAGGTCCAGGATGTCGTTGATGAGCGCGAGCAACGTCTTCGCGTTCGTCTTGACGACGTTGAGGTCGCGGCGGCCATGGGCCGTCAGGCGCGAGCCCTCCTCGCGCATCAAGAGGTCGCAGTAGCCGATGATGCCGTTGAGCGGCGTGCGGATTTCATGGCTGAAGTTGGCCAGGAACTCGCTCTTGAGGCGGACGGCGGCCTCGGCCTCGCGGGCGCGCTCCTCCTCGTTGCGCTTGGCCAGCGCCAGCTCCTGGGCCAGCCGGTCCAGGTCCTCGTTCTGCTGGCGGATGATCTCCATCTGCAGCGCGCGCTGCTGGTAGGACGCCAGCGAGCGGGCGGACACGGCGCGCGTGCGCTTGATCTCCTCCAGGCTGGCGGCGAGCTGCTTGTTGGCCGCCTCCAGCTCCGCCTTGGACGCGCGCAGCATCTCCTCGTTCTGCTTGCGCTCGGTGATGTCCTCGGTGACGCCCAGCACGTAGCGGGCCTCGCCGCTGTCGTCCATCAGCGGCAGCTTGCGCGTGGCGAAGATGCGGTCCACGCCGCTCGCGCGCGCCACCTCCTCGAAGGAGCGCATCTTCTTGCTGGCGAGGATGTCGGAGTCGATGGCGACGAACGAGTCCGCCTGCTCCTGCGGGAAGTAGTCGTGGTCCAGCTTGCCGAGCAGCCACTCCTTGGTGACGCCGAACGCGTCAGCGAAGGTCTTGTTGGCGACGACGAGCCGGCGCGTCGCCGCGTCCTTCACGAAGAGGACGAAGGGCAGGGCGTCGATGATGTTGCCCAGAATCCAGTTGGTGCGGTGCAGCTCCTCCGCGGTGGCGTCGTGGCGGAGCCTGTCTCCGGCCAGGGGCAGCTCGCGGCGCAGCACGGGCGCCATGCGGTTGAAGCGGTCCTCGCTGACGTAGTCGCGAGCGCCCGCCCGGGTGCTGGCCTCCAGCGTGTCGTCGCTCCACTCGCGCGACAGCACGACGAAGGGCAGCTCGCGCGAGTGCTTGCGCCACAGCGCCTGTGCCTCCGCGAAGCCCAGGCCCGGCACTTCCGAGCCACACACGACGAGCGACCAGGGGCGCGCCAGCGCGGCCGTCAGGGACTCGGCGCTGGTGGCCCGCTCCGCCTGGGAGACGACGCCTGCCTGGGCGAGCGCTTCTTCCACGCGCTGGCACTCGCGCTCGCTCGCCACCAGCAGCAGGGTGGCGGTGGCCGCCGTCGGGACGGAGGAGGTGAGGGAGGTGGCCATGGCTCAGTTCGCCCCGAACACCAGCGTGGTCAGCGTGGTGTTGATGTGGAACCCCGAGTAGATTTCGAAGTGCACGTTCATCCCAGCGGCGGTGGGTGCGGCCTTCAAAGTCTCCGCGAGCTGGGAAACCGTGTTGGTCGCATGCGCGTACCACATGCGCCCGCCGCAGTGGAACAGGAGAGCGGCCTGGGGGTTCTGTACCCGGCGGGGCATCTCGTCCGTGAAGAAGCTCTTCGTCATCCCCGCCATGTCACCCAGCTTCATCAGCTCCAGCTCGGTGCCCTCCTCCAGCAGGTTGGCGAAGAGGATGGAGCCGTCCTCCTGGGGCCTCCACGCCGCGCGGATGAAGTACTCGCGGCCCACGCGCAGCGCCGTGGGGCGCACCGCGAAGCCCTGGGGCGTGCCGAACTCCAAGTCCCTCACGTCCTCCACGCCCAGGATTTCGGCGTAGCGCTTCGCGGCCGGGCGGCCGTCGATTTCGAGCGCGCGCGTGTGGCTCTCGTCCACCTTGGTGATGGTGAGCTTCTCGCCGGTGGGCACGTACCAGTGCGAGCGCAGCGCGGCCCACGGCGCACTGGTGCGGAACAGGGCCACCAGCACCGCGTCGGTGGCGACCTCTCCGTCCACGTGCACCAGCGCGGACTGCCTGGCCGGGTCCCGGTTGTCGTCGCTGGCGCCGCCGCCCACGAGCACCAGCGTCTGGCTGCGCTCCAGGATGCCCAGCAGCAGCTCTTCTTTCTTGTAGCGGAAGCCGTCGTCGATGACGAGGCCGACATACCGGCGCGGGTCCAGGTCCTGCTGCCGCACGCCCAGGTCCTCGCAGGCGCGCTTGATGGCCACCTGTCCCGCGCTGATGGCATCCAGGGAGAGCCCGGTGCCCAGGCCCAGGCCGACCTCCAAATCACCCGAGAGCGCGGACAGCACCACGCTGCCCTCGTGGATGCCGGTGTTGTCCAGCTCGCCCGCCGTCGTGGCGCCCACCAGCCGGGTGCCCGGTGGCAGCCGCGCGCGCACCGCGCGGTTCAGGGCGTAGGGGTCCCTGTCCCGCGAGGCGAACATCGTCACCAGCACGGGCTTGATGGCGCCCAGCTGGCTCAACAGGTCCTCCGCGGCGGCTTCGGGCTCCTTCAGCGTGGTGCGAGCCGTCTGCATCTTCACTTGTGCCATGAAGGACCTCCGGGGGGCTGGCGGCGGCTAGAGGCCGGCGCGCGGATGCTGGGTATGACAGGCGCCGGTGCACTGCTGGAAGGACTCTCTGCCTCCCCCGACGTACATGCTCTCGATGGGCCCGAACTTCGCCACGTGGTTGTCCGGGTAGCTCTTGTGGCACGACAGGCACGCGGCCTTGCTGGTGCGCTGGATGCTCTCCTTCGTCAGGTGACAGGAGGAGCACTTCTCCAGGGGCGCATCAAAGCGGTTGGAGCGCGAGTGGATGAAGTGCGTGCGCACGAAGATGGGGCCTTCCAATTCGAAGCCCAGCGGCGCATGGCACCCGTTGCACGCGGCGCGGTTGTCGTTGGCGTGGAGGACTTCGGACAGCTCTCCGCCCTCGCTGTGGCAGCTGTTGCACGGGCCCGTCGTCAGCTTCGCCTCGGTGCGCTTCTTGGAGCCCACCTGGATTTCGATGGTGCGCGAGCCGGGGATGTCCTCGCCCAGGTACACGCGGCGGCCCTTCACCGTCACGAGATAGGTGCCCGGCGTGGCGTTGGCGGGAATCGTGTACTGCCAGGTGTCCGTGTTGGGACGGTCCCAGAGGCCCTCCCCAGGGAAGAAGGCGCCGCGGAAGACGATGTTGGCGAAGGGCAGGATCGCGAACTGGGAGAACACTCCGTCGCGCGCCTCGGTGGCCACCACCTGCTCGTCGACCTCCGGGTCCAGGAACGCGTCGATGTCGATGATGGAGCGGATGGGCTGGATGTTCTGTGCGGGCCCGATGATTTGCGTCATCAGCATCCGCTCCCGGTGCTTGCGCCGGTAGTACGTCGTCGTCGCATCGAAGAAGGCCCGATAGTACTGGATGCCCGCCGCGTTTCCGCCAACGGGAGCGACCTCATTGTAGGCCGGCAGACTCCCCGAGGGGTGGAGGCGTTTTCCCTCCCCGTCCCGCAGGGTGACCTGGAAGGTGATTTCGGACCCGGGCGCGTACGTGCCATCCCGGCGCGGCGGGGTGAGCGCGGCGATATCGATGCCGAAGCCGTACGCATAGTCCGGGTTCTTCACCTGCTCGACGGGGATGGAGTACGGGGCGAAGGGGCGCAGGCTCCAGCGCAGGCGCAGGGCGGTGGTGCCGGAGGACAGCGTGAGGGCGCGCTCTTTGGCGTGCTCGTACGCGTTGCGGACCTCGACAATCGCCTCCTCCTCGAAGTCCTTGGCGCCCGTGCAGTCGGTGGGCGTCCTGCAGTCCCTCGTGGTGTGGATGGCGCGCAGGCGGCGGATGAAGAAGTCGTCGCTGCGGTCCCGGCGCTGGTGCTCGGAGCCGATGTTCAGGAGCACGGGCAGGCCGGTGAGGCGGCCGCGCGAGTCCACCGGCTCCACGGTGAAGACGCTGGGCACGTCCATCCACGCCGCGCCCCGGTAGAAGCGGCGGCGGGTATACGCACCAGGGCTGCCCAGCAGCACCGGCTCCTCGTCCACCGCGCGCAGGCCCGTCCAGCCCAGCCCGGCGAAGTCGCTGGTGGTGCGCAGCGCCTTCATGTCCTTGTTGTCGACGAAGGCCATGACGGCGGCGCGGATATCAATCTGGCTGATGAAGAAGGTGCCACCCGCGCGCACGCGCACGGGCTTGCCCACGCCATTGTCCACCTCGAGCGCCAGACCCACGGGCTCTTGGGGACGCGGGCGGCGCGAGTCGTCCAGCCCCGACAACGCCTGGGCCTCCGACTCCAGCGAGTCCACCGCGAAAGCTTCTTCCGAGCCCAGGTCCGGTCCTCCGCAGGCCACCAGCAACCCCGTCACCGCGGCCAGCAGCAACCTCCGGCTGGTCGTGGGGTAACCGAGCGAGCGGGATACACACGCCTCGCGCTGGGACCAGGGTGCTCCAAGTCCACCCATGGGTGAATCTCCTCGTACGTGTGGTTTCGGGCACCGCCATTGGCGCCCCGGCCAGCGGACCCTGTAGCCCGTCGTCGGGGGGACGATGTGGGCCGGGTCTCTCCCGTTTCCGGGTTTCCCCGGTTCGAGCCTTTTTAGCCGTACGAAGAATATCTGGAGTGAACAGATGTCTTCAACTTCTAGGAAAATAATCCGCTGCCCTCAAACCCAGGAGGTGTCAACTGTCGGAATTTTCCTGATTCACTGGAGGAATTCCAGGGGGTTAGACACTGACTTGTAAGGCGAGGCAGGACCTGCCCTGGAGGGTCCTTGGAAGTTCGATGGTGAATTCCGCGCCTTCCCCGATTCGGCTCCGGAGGTGGATGGAGCCGCCGTGGGCCTCGACGAGCTGGTGGGTGATGTAGAGGCCCAGGCCGGTGCCGGGGTGGTGCGGGCCGTCGCCATGGACGCGCTCGAAGCGGCGGAAGAGGCGCTGTTGATCTCCAAGGGCGATGCCCAGGCCCGCGTCCTTCACGGTGACGCGCACGTGGGTGGCATCGCCGTGGACGCTCAGGTCCACGGGCTGGCCGTGGCCGAACTTGAGCGCGTTGCTCAGGAGGTTCGTCACCACGCGGTCCAGGCGCAGCCGGTCCCACTTCCCGGTGGCGTCGTCGTCCTCCTGGACGCGCACGGTGAGGGCGCAGCCGGCGGCGGTGGCCTGCTCCGCGTGGCGCTCGGCCACCTCGCGCACCAGCGCGGCCAGGTCCACGTCCTCGCGGTCCAGCGTCATGTGGCCGGCGGACAGGCGCGACAAGTCCAGCAGGTTGTGCAGCAGCCGCCCCATGCGGCGCGCCTCGCCCTCCACGCCCGCCAGGCCCTCGCGCATGCGGGGCTCGTGCGCGGTGACGTCCAGCAGGCGCAGCCGTCGCAGCCGCAGCTGGAGCGAGGCCAGGGGGTTGCCCAAATCGTGCGCGGCCACGCCGATGAGCTCCAGCGCTCCCTGCGCCTCGGCGAGCAGGCGCGCGTTGTCCAGGGCGAGGGCGGCCCTGGCGGCCAGCTCCTCCATGAAGGCCCGGTCCACCTGGCCGTAGCGCCGCGCGCCGGTGGACAGCAGGCACAGCGCGCCCAGCACGCGCGGGCCCACCGCCAGCGGCACGGTGAGCGCGGACGTCACGCCCAGCACGCGCAAGAGCTCGCCGTGCGCGGTGTGCTCCAGGGCCAGGGGCAGTCGCTCCAGGTCCACCTCCGGCAGGAGCTCCGCGCGGCCGGTGCACACCACGTGGCTGGGCCCCACCTCGTCGCCGTGCGGGCTTCGGAGCAGCGGCTCCCACAGGCGGCTGGCGGCTTGCGCGTCCGCGCAGGCGACGGCCTGGGGACGCACCTGGCCGTCCTCGGAGGGAAGGAAGAGGATGCACGCGTCGGCGACCTCGGGCACGCACAGGCGCGTGAGGGCCTCGCCGACTTCGCGGGCTCCAGAGAGCGGCTGGAGGACGCGGCCCGCCTCGGCGAAGAGGGCCTGGGCGCGCTCCATGCGGCGGCGCTCGGTGATGTCGCGCGTCACCTCGGCGAAGCCGCGCAGCCTGCCGCGCGAGTCCCACAGCGCGGTGAGCAGCGTCTCCGCCCAGAAGCGCGTGCCGTCGCGGCGCACGAGCCAGCCCTCGGACAACAGGCGCCCCTCGCGCGCGGCGCGCTCCAGGTGGGCCTGGGGGACGCCCGCGGCCACCGCGTCCTCGGGGTGCAGGTGCTCCAGCGTGCGGCCGGTGACGTCCGTCGCGGCCCAGCCGGTGAGGCGCTCCGCGCCGGCGTTCCACGCGGTGACGCGGCCGTGCAGGTCCAAAAAGCACAGCGCGTAGTCCGTCACGGCCTCCATCAAGAGCAGCAGGCGCTGCTCGCTGTGCTCGTGCCGGGCGTGCAGCGGGGCCAGCGCGTGGTGCAGCACGAAGCCCAGCGCGCCCACTCCGGCCAGGCCCACGCAGCCGGCCAGGAGCGTCTGCTGCAGCGCGACGCGCGCGGCCTCCGTGTGATTGAGCAGTCCATGCGCCGCGGACAGGAGAGTCGCGAGGAGCAGCAGACCGGCGAGCATGCAGGCGGACACACCCGCCCCGACTCGCTGAGCGAACGTCCAACGTCGCATCATGTGGCACTCCCCCCCATCCCTAGCGGGAACCCGCATCAGGAAGGCGACCGCCAGCATCCCTGATACGAGGAGACGAGAACATTGCCCGGTTGGACAAAGTCGGAGTCGCCCCAGGGGGCGCTTCGTGACTCTCCCAGGGTGGAAGTTGGACCACGCTCCGCCGGGTTTCGCGGGCCCGCGCGAGTCGGGCGCGGCAACTGGGGGTGTTGCGTGACGGGCGGGGCGCCTCATCAACCGTGGCCATCGCCGGGGCTGGGAGTTATGAGGCGGGCCCCCTCTTTGCTCGGGTCGTCCCGCACCGCCTATGTCCCTCGTCGAAGGTCTGAAGGTCCGCTACCTCCCGCAGCCCGAATGGGGTGTGGGACACCTGCTGTCGCTCCACGAGGAAGGCGCCAAGGCGCTCGTGGTCTTCCCCGCGCGGGAGGACGCCCCGATTCTGGTGTCCACCAAGGGCGGTGCCCTGGTGTCGTATCCGCTGCCACCGGGGGAGCCGGTGCTGACGTACAAGGGGCGGCTGGCCCTCGTCGTGGCCGAGGAGCCGGGCGCGCGCGGCCTGCGCCGCTACGTGCTGCGCTACGCGGACACGGGCGAGGAGGACGAGCTGCCGGAGTCGGAGGTGCGCGCGCTGCCCCCTCGCTCCGACCTCCTGTCCACGCTGCGCGAGGGGCGGGTGGGTGAGGCCCGCGCCTTCACGCTGCGCAAGCAGGCGCTGGTCCTGGATGACGAGCGCCGCTGTGACGCGCTGGGGGCGCTCCTGGCCAGCCGCATCATGGTGAAGCCGCACCAGGTGGGCGTGGTGCAGCGCGTGCTGTCCGCGCGCCGTCCGCGCTTCGTGCTCGCCGACGAGGTGGGCCTGGGCAAGACGATTGAAGCGGGCATGGTGTTCAGCGCGCTGCGCCTGTCGGGGCTCGTGCGCAGGTGTCTGGTGGTGGCGCCCAGTCACCTCACGGTGCAGTGGCTGGTGGAGCTGTTCCACAAGTTCAACCAGCTCTTCACGCTGATGGACTCGGACCGCTACGCGCAGTCGCTCAAGGAGGCGCCGGACGTCTCCCCGTGGGCGCGCTTCCCGTTGGTCGTGACGAGCCTGGAGCTGCTCTCCCGCAGCGAGGAGCACCGCCAGGAGCTCGGCGCCGAGGATGCGTTCTGGGATTTGGTCATCATCGACGAGGCGCACCACCTCAAGGGTGAGCGGGCCTTCGAGGCGGCCGACGTCCTGGCGAAGAACTCCTGGGGCCTCTTGCTGCTCACCGCCACGCCCATGCAGCTGGACCCGGCCGAGTACCACGGGCTGCTCACGCTGATTGACGCGGCCACCGCGCCCAGCGTGGCGGGCTTCGAGGAGCGCCTGGCGCGCCAGGAGGAGCTGTCCGCCGCGGTGCGCGCATTGATGGAGGGCGGCAAGGGCAAGCCCGACGCGGCGGTGAAGGCGCTGGCGAAGCGCTTCCCCGAGGACGCGCGGCTCAAGACACTCAAGGAGCCGGAGGCCCTGCTCCAGCACCTGGCGGAGACGTACAGCCTGAGCGACAGGCTGGTGCGTAACCGGCGTGCGGTGGTGGGTGGTTTCTCCAAGCGCAGGCTGCATCGCCATCCGGTGACGCTGCCCGCGGAGGAGCTCAAGATTCGCGACGCGGCGCTGGCGACGCTGGCGGCGGGGACGTTGCGAGGCGCGCCGCTGGGCAACGTGCTGCGGCGGCTGGAGTCGAGCCCGGCGGCCTTCGCGGGCGCGGTGCGCTCCAATCCGGTGCTGAAGGCCCAGGCAGAGGACTTGAAGCTGCCCTCGCGCGACGCGAAGTTCGGCGCCTTCCTGGGCGTGCTGCGGAACGTGTGGAAGGCGGAGCCGGCGGCGAAGGTGCTCGTCTTCACGGAGAGCCGGGACACGCTGGAGATGCTCCAGGCGGAGCTGGGGCGCGAGGGCGTGGAGGCGCTGGGCTACCACGGTGACCTGCCGCTGGTGGAGCGCGACAGGCAGGTGGCGCGCTTCCGGGGACCCGAGGGCCCGAAGGTACTGCTGTGCACGGAGGTGGGCGGCGAGGGCCGCAACTTCCAGTTCGCGCACCACCTGGTCCACTACGACTTGCCCTGGAGCCCGTCCACGGTGGAGCAGCGCATCGGCCGGTTGGACCGCATCGGCCAGACGCACCCGGTGGAGATTCACGTCTTCGACCCGGTGGGCACGCTGGCGTCGGACGTGCTGACGCTGCTGGCGGACGCTGTCGGCGTCTTCGGCGAGACGGTGGGCGGCCTGGACGCGGTGCTGGAGGAGGTGGAGGACCGGCTCGCGGAGCTGGCGCTGCTGCCGCGCGAGGCGCGCGTGTCCTACGCCGCCGAGCTGAAGGCGAAGGTCGAAGCGGCGCGCGAGCAGGTGAAGCGCGCGTATGACCCGCTGCTGGACGTGCGCAGCTTCGACCGGCCCGCGGTGGAGCGGCTGGTGAAGCGCGCGCAGGAGCGGATGGGCCTGGAGCCCGACGAGGACGAGGACGGCGAGGCGCCCGGCGTGGAGGACGGCCTGTGGAGCATCGCCCGGGATTTGGACGAGCGGCTGGAAGAGACTGTCGCCGAGCTGGCGCGCCGGGTGGGCATCGGCGTGGACATCGACGAGCAGGTGGAGGCCTTCCAGGTGGCCTTCCAGTTCGGCCACGCGCTGAAGGTGGACGGGCTGCCGGGGCTGGACGTCACGGAGGACCACACGCGCCTGGGCACCTTCTGGCGCGACACGGCGGTGGAGGCGGAGGAGCTGGAGTACTTCGCCACCGGCCACCCGCTGGTGGAGGCCCTCTTCGGCTTCCTGCGCGACGGGCCCTATGGCCGCAGCGCCTTCCGCTTCATCGAGAAGCGCGGGCCGCTGAAGGCGCGGGGGCTGGAGCTGCTCTACCACGTGCAGCTCCCGGAGCCGGAGGACACCTCCCCGGGCGCGCGCGTGCCCAGCCGCCAGCTGGCGCGCTTCCTGGAGCGCACGCTGCTGCACGTGGCCGTGGTGGAGGGCGGTGCGGGCGGCCCCAAGGCGGACGACTCCCTGCTCCCCGCGCTGGAGGCCGACGGCAAGTCGCTCAAGGGCGACGAGGTGGGGCGCGCCTTCCCGGGCTTCGACGCCTTCGTGGACGCAGGGGTGCCCGTGGGCCAGCGCGCCGCGGAGGCCGCGCTGAAGAAGCTCACCACCTCCGCCCGCGAGGCCATTGAAGCCGAGCGGGACGCCGCCCTGGAGCGCCTGCGCCTGTCCCTGGACCACCTGGGTCTGCCCGACGAGGCCCTGGCGGCCCAGCTGGGTGCGGAGCACTCACACTACGAGCGCTTGCTCCGGGCCCTGGACGGGGCCAAGGTGACGCTCGACTCCGCCTGCGGGTTCGTCATCAACCGCTGAGACGCCTCTCAGCGGAAGAGAAGTCGTGACGCGGAGTGTCATCCAGTTGTGACGGACAGTCCTACTGTGGCGCACACGGTGGGACTGGGTGCTGACTTTGGCTACGGTCCACTTGACCGATTCCTCAATCAACAAGATTCAGGGAATTGATTGATGTATGGTTCCCCCCGCCACGTTACCCACATCCAAGCAGTCCGGACAGGCGGCGGTGGAAGCGGCTTTGACGCTCCCGCTGGTGGTGTTCCTGGTGTTGGGGACGCTGCAGCTCTTCATGATGTTGCAGGCGCGCATCCTCGCTCAGGTGGCGGTGTACCGGGCGGTTCGGGCGGGCAGCCTCAACCACGGTGACTGCCTGCCGATGATGCACGCGGCGATGGTGACGATGCTGCCGTCCATCGTCCGCACGGACAGCCCGCAGATTCTGGCGGAAGCGTTCCGGCTGCGGCGGGACAACGAGTACCGGGTGATGAGCTCCTACGGGAACCTCTTCAACGGGCCCATGGTGGAGATTGTCCGCGACTCGCCGGATCCGGCGTGGGTGAACGCGCTGGCGGGCAACGAGGATCTGCTCTTCGACCAGCCCACGGACAACGACGCGGCGCTCGACAACCGCACGTTGGAGATCCGCATGGTGGCCTGGTACTACATGCGCATCCCCTTCGCGAACTGGGTGATGAGCCGGATGTTCCTGGCCCACTTCGGGTTGCGAAACTACACGGCCACCAATCCGCTGATGCCGGCGCAGAAGCGCTCGGACTGGTGGAACGACGAGGCGCCGCCGCTCGGGCCGAATGACTGGCCGGGGGGCGCGCTGGACGAGCGCATGGTGACGTGGAGCAACCGGGGCCACTTCGTCTTTCCCATCCAGGTCCACGCGGCGATGCGGATGATGACGCCGGTGATGGCCGACAACTTCTCGCGAGGCGCCGAATGTCCCGTCACCGGCTTCTGAAGTCCTCGCGAGGGCAGGCCCTGGTCCTCTTCGCGCTGACGCTGCTGCTGCTCGCGTTGATGGTGTTGATGACGCTGGGCTTCGGCATGCGCGCCAAGGAGCGCGTCGAAATCCAGATGGCCGCGGACGCGGCGGCGTACAGCCAGGCGGTGGCGACGGCGCGCACGTTCAACGCGATTTCGGTGATGAACCGCGCGCAGGTGGCCCACATGGTGGCCATGGCCGGCACCCAGGCGCTCATCAGCCGCAGCAGCCAGGTGTACGCGGCGCATCTCGTCTGTACGCCCGCCTTCACGCCGGTGGTGTGGGAGGTGATGGACAAGGCCGCCGCCACGCAGGTGCAGGTGCTCCAGGGCAGCGCGGGCAACCTCTACCGGGCGGGGCTGAACATCTACGGCCACCTGCTGCGCGAGCACATCGCCGACCAGCGGCTGGCGCTGCGCATCGCCCGGGGGGCCAACCCGGAGCTGGAGGCGACGCCGGACGGCGCGGGCAAGAGCTTCAAGGAGCTCAACGGCGCCGACGAGGTGCCGAACCACGAAGACCTGATGAACGCGGTGCGACGGGGCGGTGGAGGGTGCAGCGCTGGCGCGGTGTGCCCGGTGGGTGGCACCACGTCCGCGCACCTCAACGCCACCATGGGCAGCATGGGGTGGACGTGGGTGCACAACCGGCCCACGGGCAGCGCGGGGTTTGGCACGGGTGGGGCCGCCCGGTCCGCGGGCTTCCGGCGCTACGGCGCGTCCGCGGAGATGGACTCCTCGACGTACACCACGGTGTCGGGCCGCAACTCCTCCGCGCATGACCACGCGACGGCCATTGTCCCCACGCGGTGCGCCAGCAATGCGCCCCCCGCCCCGGTGCCGGTGACGGACGCGTGGGTGATGTCCGACGAGCGGCAGACGCCCGAGGACCAGCACGTGTACGGCCTGCGCCTTCCGCCGGGACAGGCGCCGGAGGCCGGCGAGCCGCTGTTCGAGCGGCACACGTTGGGAATGTGCGTGTCGTGCCCGGGCATCTGGCCGTTCGCCATGAGCTACAACGTGGACCTGCTGCAGCAGGGGCCGAACAACCACTATGGCCAGCCGAAGCTGTACTCGGTGCTGCACCGCGACTACGGCAGCGATGCGCGGCGGAGGAACCCGGATCCGTGGAACCTCTTCTTCCGCTTCCGCTTCTCCGCGGAGAACACGACGGAGTTCGACCTCGCGATTCCGCTGGGGCGCTCGCGTCCCACGGGGCGTGAGAGCGTGCAGCGCAACCAGGTCGCGCTGTCGGCGGGCATCGTCTACTACCACCGGCCTCGCGCGGCGGGGCAGGGTGGAGGCTGGCGTGAGCCGCCCAACTTCCTCAACCCCTTCTGGCGCGCCACGCTGGTGAGTCCGGAGGGCTCCACGGATGACAGGCCCGCGGCGAACCTGGAGGCGGCGGGCTTCTCCGAGCACGGCCGGACGCTGCGGGAGCTGGAGCAGGCGGGCTATCGCGGTGGCAGTCGGCGGGGAGGAGGGTACTGACATGCGCTCGCGAGCGGCACGAGGACAGTCCCTCATCGAGACGTCGCTGGGGTTGATGGTGTTCATCACCATCCTCATGTTCGGCATCTACTTCGCGGAGGTGGGGGCGCTGACGTTGAAGGTGCAGGAGGCCGCGAACTTCGCGATGTGGAACGCGACGGGCCGTGTGATGCATGACCCGGAGCAGCAGGAGTGGCAGCGGGCCTCGGCGGTGACGGGAGCGCTGGCGGAGGCGAACGGCCGCTACGTGGACTACGACGGCCGCAGCCGCATGGATGGCTCGGGTGGGGTACCGCTCCAGCTGGCGATTGCGCGCGCGCAGCCCATCCAGGTGGACTGCGAGGCGGAGCTGCCCGCGGGGGTGCCCACGCTGAGGCCGGCGGATGCGCAGGGGCCGCTGGCGTCGATGCGGGTGCTGACGGAGGGCATGCGGTGCACGGCCTCCACGCAGCTGCGCGCCGAGCGCATCGGTCGCTTCATGGAGCCGAGCTTCTTCCAGGCGTCACAGCGGCGCGCGGCGGCGACCTTCCGGGTCTGCGCGGCGGGGCGTGCGTCGGGAGGCCAGTGCCAGGGGCGGTTCGGGTTGCTCCTGGATGACTGGGGCCTGTCGACAGTGGAAGAGGGACGGGCCTGTCCGTTGAGCGTGAACAGCGGGACGGTCTGCGGCAACCGGGACTACTACCTCTGGGCGGAGCGCGTGTATCGGACGAACGGTGGCGGTGGTGGCGCGGGCTCGGCGCTCGCGGGGCTGGTGGGCTCGGAGTCGGTGAACGAGGACCAGTTCTTCATGAGCTTCCGGGGCGAGGAGGACCGCTACCAGGAGAACATCGGCGGGACGCACGCGGGCGGCCAGTCGGTCTGGGAGACGACGCCCTTCAGCGCGCCGAACCTGGGGCGTCCGTACAACACGCCCCGGCAGAACCGGTGGCTGGGTGGAGTGCGGGTGCGGTGAGGTCCGTGTTCGCCGCGCTGTTGCTGTTGTGCGCGGCCCCCGTGTCCGCCGTGCCCGAGGGTGGTGCGAGCGCCGCGAAGTCGAGCCCGAAGGTGGAGGCTGGTGTGAGTCCCGCCCCCAAGTCCGGCTCGGTTTCCACGCGCGGCAAGCCCGCGGCGAGTTCGAAGCCCGCCCCTTCGAGTGCTACGCCGACGCCCACGGGCGCGGAGTCGCCACCCGGTGCACCGCGCTTCGCCTGGCCGTCGATGCGCGTGCTGGAGCAGATCGACGCCAACGAGGTGGTGGAGGCCGGCGGCGTGCCGGTGGTCCTTCGCGCGGTGGTGGTGAAGGAGCGCGCCGAAGACCTGGTCCAGCGCTTCGCGGATGCCTTCCGTGCCGGAGGGCTGCACGTCCCACCAGGCAACGAGCAGCCCCAGCTCGCGAGCGGCGCGGCCATGCTCACCGCCGTCGACATGTACCGGGGCATCACCTTCACCGTCATCCTCCAGCCGCAGGAGGGCGGAATCACCCTCGTCTACCTGGGCGAGGCCAACCACGCGCTCCGCAGGGAGCCGGGTGCCGTCGGCGATATCGCGACGCTGCCCCCGGGCGCGCAACAAGTCCTGCGCGTGAATGAAGAGAGCTCGAGGACCATGTCCTTCCTCGTGCCGATGTCCGCGGGAGAGGTGGACTCCTTCTACGCCCAGGCCCTGCGTCGCGACGGATGGCGCCGCGAGGACGGCGACACGACGGTGTACACGCGCTCCGGCGAGGAGCTGCGCGTCATGCACGAGCCCGCCGAAGGAGGACTGCGCTCCGTCGTCCTCGTGTACCGGGGCCGCGCCCGCGCACCCGAAAGCAGCGTCGCGCCCTGACACCGCTCCACTTCGCTCACGCCGTCACGTGCGCATGAAGCGCCACCGCGTTGCCCTCGGTGTCCCGCACCACGGCGAACGCACCCAGCGCTCCAATGGACGTCTTCTCCACCAGCACCTTGCCGCCGGCCTGAGGGACTCGGCGGATGGCGCCATCCAAATCCGTGCCCGCGTCCAGGTACACCCGGCTCCCCTCCAACGAGGGCCGCAGGTGCGCCGAGTGGACGAGCGCCCCCGTCACATCTCCCTCCTGCTTCCGGGTGAAGACGGCGAGCCGCGTGCCGTGGAAGTCCTCCACCTTCAGCGTGGTGGACAGCACCGCCTCGTAGAAGCGCGTGGCGCGCGCCAGGTCGACGACGGGAATCTCGAACCAGTTCACTCGATGGGCCATGACGTGTCTCCCGCCCGGCGCGAAGTGCCCGAGCGAAGTCAGCATGGCCCCTGTTCCTGTCAGCCTCGTGTCAGGTTTGTCGCTCGCGACGGCGCGGCGTCCAACGCCTTCGCGACACTCCGGACTCAGGCGCGCAGCTTCTCGCGCAGCGCCTTGGCGCGGCCCTGCATGTCGGGGTCCATGCTGGTCAGCTCCACCGACTTCAGCCGCTGGTCCAGGCTCTGCGGCACCTTCTTCGGCAGCTTGCCCTCTTCGGCCAGTCCCTCCAGCCGGGACAGCGCCTTGTCGACGATGCGCTCGCGCGGATGGTCCAGCAGGCTGTCCAGGAAGTACGCGTCTTCGGGCAGCTCCGGGTACTTCTCCAGGTAGTCCACCACGGCCTTCACCCAGTCGGCGCGCGTCTCGGACTCGGTGACTTTCTGCATGGCCTGCTTCTGGGCCTTGCGCTTGCCCTCCGGGTCGAACGTCTTCGCCAGCCCCTCGGGAAGCTCGCCGCCGGTGAAGAGCGCGTCCGCGGCGGTCTTGTACTTCTGGTAGCTCGCGCTGCGCTCAATCTTCTGCTGCGCGGGGTCATCCTGGCGGGAGTGGTACTTGCTGCCCTTGGCGCGCCCCGCGTCGATTTCTCGCCACGTCTTGTCGCGCTTCCCGGAGAAGCCGCCGCCGTTGTCGTCCCTGTCCTTGGCCATCCTTCATCTCCCCTTGCGTGCGCCCCAGAGCGCCGCGAGTCCACTGCGGACGAGGGTGCGCACCGCCTCCAGCTCCTGTGCGGTCAGGGGCTGCTCCTCGTCCTGCTCCGCCTCGAAGAGCGCCTCGTCCGCATACGTCCGCAGGGACTGGGGCACCGGTGGAGCCGTCGTGTCCGCGACCAGCGCCGCCGAGCGCACCGAAGCGACTCCCGGCGACCACCCCAGCTCCAGCATGGCGTACAGCTCGAAGAGCAGGTGGCGGGCGACCCCGTATCCTTCGTCCGTGAGCCCCGCGGCGTCAAGCGCGCCCAGCAAGGCATCCTGCCGGTTTTCGAAGGAGTGCATCAGCCGCGTGCGCGCCTTCTCGTCGTCTTCCAGGTAACGCCAGGCCGCCTCCACGAATTCGCCCGTGGGTTCGTCCGGGTGGAAGGCCGGCGGCTGGCTGGCCTTGACCTTCTTCGGCCGGGGCGGGCGAGGGCCGTCCTCCAGCCGCACCGCGCGCCCCTCCTCCACCAGGTCCCAGAGGCCCAGGAGGTTCTGGTACAGCAGCCGGGCGACGTCCGGCGAGGGGAAGCGCGGCTCCTCCTCGAACAGCCCCGGGATGACGTCGCTGTGCGGGCGCCCCTCGGCGTGGGCCGCCTGCATGCGGGCGAGCACCTCCGCGGTGTCGCAGGCGCTGCCGGACACCTCCAGCAGTCCATCGAGTGTCTGCGCGCCCTCGAACTCGCGCGTGAAGTCCTGACCTCTGTCCTTGGAGCGGCTCATGGCGGCGGGGACGCTTACCCCGGCGGACAGCCGAGCGCACGCGGCATCAGTGCTCCTCGGGCCACTCGCCCATCAGCGCGTCCTGGCGCTCCTTGGGATTGGAGGTCCATTCGAAATCCTCGGGGACATGGCCGCCGCCGTGCTGGCGTTCGCCGTCCCAGCTCACCTGCGCGGTGAGGAAGTGTTCGTCCGGCTCACCCGTCACCTCGGCGCGGTTGCCGGGGAGCGTGAAAGGGGTGTCCAGGGGCTCGTCGGGGATGATGATGGCCATGGTGGGGCTCCGTGCGGCAGGCGCACCCGCGCCAGATGTCCGCTGGCGCACGCGCCCCCCGCCTCCTTCCTCAAGCTGGGCAGACGGACGCGAGCGCGGGAGCGGGTAGGGGCGAGCGGGCAGGGGCACGGCCGCCTTCCGTTTCCGACGCGGCGCCCCTAGTCTCCGACTCCTGATGGCCGAGTCCTCGCCCGAGACGTTGAAGACCGCGGTGCAAGCGCTCTCCCGCGTCCACGCGGTGGAGGGCCCTCCGGGAGAGAATGGCCTGCGCACCGTCTGGCACATGGGCATGGACGGCGCGGAGCTGATGTCGCAGGTGGACTCCGACGGCCGGGTGCGGCGGCAGGAGCTGACGCTGCTGGAGGACCACTACATGTGGGCCAGCGGCGAGGGCGTGCGCACCGGCCGCGTGGAGTCCGAAGGCGCGCGCCCCAGTCCCGCGGCGGCGGTGGTGAAGGCGGATCCCCAGCTCGTCCCCCACCGGCTGGTGCGCGCCGCGCAGGCCATGGGGACGTACACCGGACAGGACCGCTACATCCTGCACATGCAGCGGGTGCTGGCGCTGGCCCGCGAGGGACTGGAGATGGCCGGCGCGGGCATCATCGCTCGAGAGGCGCAGCGCCCGTCGGAGCCCACGCTGCCGTCGCTGGAGCCCGCGCCCATGCCCGCCCCGGCGCCCGTGGAGCAGTCGCTGTTCGTCTACGGCGCGCCTCACCCTCAGGAGGTGGTGCCGCCGGAGGCACGCGGCTCCGAGGGACTGGTGATGCTCGCCGTGTTCGGCGTGGGCGTGGTGGTGGGTCTCCTGTTGCTCATCTGGCTGCTCTGAGCCGGAGCGACGTCGAGCCCCAAAAGACGCAGCATGTCCAGCGTGGTGGGCGCCGCGGCCCGGTTCCGGGGGAGGGTGATATGCGCGCTCTCGGCCACGGACCGCACGGGGTGCACGTCCATCACCAGCAGCGCCGTCACGGCGGCCGCGGGCACCAGTCGGAGCGCCCAGCGAGGCGTGGGATGGGAGGTCTCGCGGCGGGTGGCGCCTCGCGCCAGCAGCATGAGGCCCAGCACGGCCAGCAGGGACGTGCACAGCCAGCGCACCTCGCGCAGCCGCGCGGCGGCCTCCATGCCCGTCGCCACCCACTCCTCGCGCATCGACTCGGGCACCTGGCCCATGCCGGTGAGCATCTCCAGGAAGTGTCGCGCCTCCAGCGCCCCCACCGCCGCCACTGAAGCCAGCGCCGCCGTCACGGCGCTGGCGAGCAGCAGCCCCCGCCCCCGCCTGAGTCCCGCCGCGTCTTCCGCGCACGACGGGCCGAAGCGCGCCAGCGCGAGCCCCACCGACAGCCCCAGCAGCAGCGCGGCGCTCGTCCACGCCCCCAGGAGGCGGGGCGCCATGGCGTGGCCGGTGCTCATCGCGACGTCCAGCGCGGTGTCGTGGGTGGACAGTCGCGTCAGGCCGGACATCGCGCGGCCCACCAGGACTTCAGTGCCCAGGAGGCCCACCATCCACGGCAGGGTGGCCATGCCCAGCATGACGGCGAGCGGCACACGGCGCCCCAGGCCGATGCTGGCCAGGGCGAGCGACAGCAGAGGCAACTCCACGAGTAGTGCCAACGCCACCACGGCGGCGAACGGACCGGCGGCATCCACGGTGCCCGCGAGGGCCTGCGGCCCGTGCAGCAGGGGTGCGAGCGTGAAGCACCACAAGAACACCGTGACAGGCACGGACGAGGCCACGGAGAGCCCGGGCGCGAAACGGAGCCGCAGAGTAACAAGCATTCCAGGAGAGAGTAGTCTCTCCTGGTAATTCTTGGAATTCAGACTGGGGGACGACCGACCAGCCAGTACACGACGCTGGAGAGGGCGCCGACGATGGGGGATACGAGCACACCCAGCAGGTAGAGTCCGGGACAGTCGCCTTCGGCGCATCCGATGCGGCCGTAGGCGAGGGCGCCGCCGAGCAGGAGCGGCACGTGCATGCCGATGAGGAAGACTCCGGCGCCGCGGAGGACGAGGCCCCGGTACCAGGTGCGTGTCCACAGTCGGAAGACGATGGGGACCAGGAAGAGGGTGCCGGTGGCCGCGGCGGCGAGCGCCAGGTGACGCGCGGACACGGCGACGCACCCCACGGCCGCGAGGGCCAGTGCGGGCACGAGCAGCAACGCGTTGAGGGACAGGGGCTCCCGGTGACGCATCAGACGCCGGGAACGCTGGCAGAGCCCACGGGTGCAGGCAAGCGGCTCGGTGGGTGGGGTGTCTCCCGTTCAGCTTCTTGGGGCTCGGGCCAACCCGTCTCGACTCCGCGCCGCTACGCCGCGACGGCGCCTTCACCCAGGAGCCGCAGGTAGCGGCCTCGCAGCGCGAGCAGCTCCGCGTGAGTGCCGGACTCCACCACACGGCCCGCCTCCACCACGGCAATCACATCCGCGTCGCGCACGGTGGACAGGCGATGCGCAATCACCAGCACCGTGCGCCCGCGCATCAGCGACTCCAGCCCCGCGCCCACCGCCGCCTCGCTCGCCGCGTCCAGCGCGCTGGTGGGCTCGTCCAGCAGCAGCACCGACGGCTTGCACAGGAACGCGCGCGCCAGCGCCAGCCGCTGCTTCTGTCCACCCGACAGCCGGCCGCCGCGCTCGCCCACGGACTCGTCGAGCCCACCGGGCAGGGCGCGCACGAAGTCCTCCGCGTGCGCCAGCGCGAGCGCCTCCCACAGCTCCGCGTCCGTCGCCTCCGGCCGGCCCAGCCGCAGGTTGTGCCGCACCGTCCCGGAGAACAGCACCGGCTCCTGCGGCACCCACGCCACCTGGCCTCGCACGCTCGACGGCTTGAGCGACTCCAGCGGGACTCCGTCCCACAGCACGCGTCCACCCGACGACGGCAGGAAGCCCAGCAGCACGGAGAACAGCGTCGTCTTCCCCGCGCCGGACGGCCCCACCAGCGCCACGCGCTTGCCCGCGGGCACCACCAGGTCCACGCCCCGCAGCGCCTCGCGTCCGTCCTGGTACGTGGCCTTCACGCCCTCCAGCACCAGCGCCTGCGACAGCGGGCCCGCCGCGTCACCCGTGTCCGGCGGCGCCGGCTCGTCCGCGATGGCGAACAGCCGCTCCGCCGCCGCCAGGCCCGTGAGCACCTGGGACAGCGTGCCGCTCAGCGACTTGACAGGCTGATACAACAGCAACGCGGCTGCGAGAAAGGACAGCAGCCGTCCCGCGAGCTCCGGGTCGGCCGACACCGCGCGCGCGCCCCACGCCACCGCCATGGCCACGCCTGCGATGCCGAGCAGCTCCACCGTGGGGCTCACCGCGCCGCGCAGGAACAGCGAGCGGCGCATCTCGCCCAGGTACTTGTCCGCCTCCACGTCGAAGGACTCGAGCGCGCGCGCCTGCCCGCCGTAGGCCTGCACCACCGGCAGGTTCTGCAGCTGCTCGGCCGTCAGCGACGTCAGCGCGCCCAGGCTCTGCAGCGAGCGGGCGGCGACCTTCTTCAGCGAGCGGGCGAAGCGATTGATGGGCAGCACGGTCACCGGCACCACGATGAACGTGAAGAGGAAAAGCTTCGCGTCGATGAGGAAGCACGTCGCCAGCAGCGCCACCGCCTGCAGCCCATCCTTCACGTACGATGACAACGCCTGCGTTATCGAGAACTCGACGAGCGGCACATCGGACGTGAAGCGCGACAAGAGCTCGCCCGAGTGTCGCCGCTCGAAGAACGCGGGCGGCTGGCCGAGCAGTCGTCCGTAGAGAAACCCACGCAGGTCCGCCATGACGCGCTGGCCCAGCCGCTGCATAAGGCCACCCTGGAGGAACTGGGCGAAGGCCTTCACCAGCGCGAGCGCCACCACCACCAGCGGCAATCGCCGCAGCAACACATCACCTGGCAGCGATACACCGGCCACGGTGACGGGCTGGTCCGTGAGCACCGCGCGCAGGAGCGGCCCGACGACCCACGCATACGCGGAGGTCGCCGCGGCGGCGACGAGTGACGCGCAGACACCCGCCGCCAGCAGTCGGCGGTAGGGGCGCAGGTAGCCGAGGAGTCGGCGGTAGACGTGGGGGGAGGGACGGGGAGCCACTGTTTGGCGGCGGACTCTGTCACTGAGTCGTCAGAGGTCCAAGTCTAGAGGCATGCCAGACGTCGAGCTTCGTCGGCTGCTTTCCCACCGGCCATGGCCAGCAGGCAGGCCCGTTCCGTTGCCCCCCTTCGTCCCTGCGGACAGGTTCAGGGGAGCCATGGACACCAATAACGAAAAAGAGGTCCTTTTCAATCCGGGCTGCGAACCGGTGGTTGAAGACGAGGAGCGTCGCCGGCTCCTGTGGCTCATGGCCGAGTACTTCCGCACCATCGGGTACACGGACATCAAGGCCCGCCTCCCCGGATTCATGCCGCCTCCCATCCTGTCGGGGACCATCGAGGACGCTCGACCCGACTTCACCTGCCGCCAGTCCGACTCGGCGCGCACGCCCATCATCCTGGAGATTGTCACCCCAGGCATGGTGGACGAGCCGACCGCGGAGAACCGGTGGAGTCTGCTCGCCAGCGCCGCGAAGCTCTACAACGCGGAGCTGCACTTCGTGGTGCCCAAGTGGGCGTCCACCGGAGCGGTGGACCCTGCGCTCAAGCGCAGGTTGGCTCGGATGGAGCTCACCGCCAACCGCGTGTGGACCGTCTAGCCCACCCGCCCTCACCTGATCCGCCTTCTTCCCTTTTTCCGCTGCCCGGTGGCCTCCATGGCTCCCGGGCGGCCTTGGTTTTGCCCCCTCGGATTGCTGGCGCGTTTCGCTGCGTTATAGTGACTCAGAGTTTTACGCAGCGTTAAAAAGTCCAGCAAATTCCAGGGGTTGAAGCGAATGCCAGCAGCGGCGGCGAGTCAGAAACGCGACTACTACGAGATCCTGGGCGTCCAGAAGACCGTCTCCGCGCAGGAGTTGAAGAGCGCGTTCCGCAAGGTGGCGCTCCAGTACCACCCGGATCGCAACCCGGGGAACAACGAGGCCGAGGAGAAGTTCAAGGAAGCCTCGGAGGCCTACGAGGTGCTGAGCGACCCCGAGCGGCGGGCGAAGTACGACCGCTTCGGTCACTCGGGCAATCCCTTCGAGGGCTTCGGTGGCGCCGGCGGCGGGTTCCAGGGCGTCAACATCAACGACATCTTCGGCGAGATTTTCGGCGACATCTTCGGCGGTGGCCGGGGAGGTGGGCGCCGCACCAGCTCGCGTGGCGCGGACCTGCGCTACAACCTGGAGATCACCTTCGAGGAGGCCGCGTTCGGCAGCCGTCCCAAGGTGACGATTCCCCGGCCGAAGAAGTGTGAGACGTGCACCGGCTCCGGCAGCAAGAGCGGTGCGGGCCCGCGCGCGTGCGGCACGTGCGGTGGCAGCGGAGAGCTGCGCTACACGCAGGGCTTCTTCGCGGTGTCGCGTCCCTGCGGGGACTGCGGCGGCACGGGCGCGGTGGTGCCGGACCCCTGCGCGCGCTGCAAGGGCTCCGGGAAGACGCCCTCGGAAGAGGTCATCGAGGTCGCCATCCCCGCGGGCGTGGACAACGGCACGCGGGTGCGGCTGACAGGCATGGGTGAGCCGGGAGACCGGGGCGGTCCTCCGGGAGACCTCTACGTCACCGTCATCGTCAAGGAGCACCCGCTCTTCCAGCGCGAGGAGTACGAGGTCTTCTGCGAGGTGCCCATCTCCTTCACCCACGCGGCGTTGGGGGCGAAGATCGACGTCCCCACGCTCGACGGGAAGGTGAAGATGACCATCCCCGCCGGCACCCAGTCCGGAAAAGTGTTCAGGCTGAAGGCCAAGGGCATCCCCCACCTGCACAGCCAGCAGCGGGGAGATCAGCACGTGCGCGTCGTCGTGGAGACGCCCACGGAGCTGTCCTCCAAGCAGCGCGAGCTGTTGGAGAAGCTCGCGGAGCTGTCCGGCGAGGAGTCCCATCCGCAGTCCAAGAGCTTCTTCGCCAAGGTGAAGGAGCTGTTCGGCTGATCAACGCCGTGCGGCACGCATGAGTCAGGGTCGGCCGCTCGCCCCAGGAGCAGGGCAGGGCGGCCGTTGCTTGTCGTGGCTTCGGGGCCGCAGGGGCGTGGCCCTGGCGCCGCGCCAACGTGAGGAAGTCAACGTCCCAGGGGCGTGGGCGGTCGGGCACGAGGGGTGCACAGCGGGAGGGGTTCCACGAGGAATCTTCTCCCCGCTCCGTTGTCGACGGAGGCGCATCGCCGCTGCTATGCACCCCACTGCCATGGAAGTCCTGCCCATCTTGCGCCGCTCGCTCCTCGTCGCGCTGGCCCTGCTGCTGACGGCCTGTCCTCGACCCTCACGCACCCCACCCGCCGGTGGAGACACGGGGGAGGAGGTCCCCACGGGAGACCCCTTCCCGAAGCGGCCCACCGTCGAAGCGAAGAAGGACGCGACGGCGGACGCGGCGCTCGCCCAGGCGAGGCAGACGGCCCAGGCCGCGCCCGACAAGAAGAAGGCCGCGGAGGCCTACCTGTCGGTGCGCAAGGCGTACCCCGCGACGACGGCGGGCCAGGACGCGCTCTACCAGGCCGGCGTCCTCTTCTTCGAGTCGAAGGACTACGTCAACGCGCGCAAGTCCTTCAACGAACTGCTCTTCGAGAACCCCCTCTACAACCAGGCCGAGGACGCCAAGCGCAAGCTGGCGCTGTCCGCCATGGAGGTGGGCGCCTACCGGGACGCGTACCAGACGCTGTCCAGCCTCGCCGAGCGCGCCGAGGGCGCCGAGCGTGAGCAGCTGTTGCGCGACGCGGCCCGGGCGGCCGAGGGCGCGGGGTTGTACGGCCAGTCGCTCACCATGGCGGTGGAGCAGGCGGGACAGGCGAAGACGCAGCAGGAGCGCGACGCCGCGGTGGCCCGGGTGGAGGCGCTGGTGGAGGGTCGCGCGGACTTCGTGGACATCGCCCGCGTGGCGGAGGGGCTGCCCTCGTCCAACCCGGCGTGGCCCGTGCTCACCTTCAAGCTGGCGCGCGTCTACTACCACCTGCGCGAGTGGACGCGGCTGGAGGAGACGCTCAACCGCTTCCTCGCGGAGGCACCGCAGAGCCCCTTCGCGCCCCAGGCGCGGGAGCTGCTCGCGCGGGCCACGCGGCGCGTGGAGGCGAAGCCCAAGACGGTGGGCGTGCTCCTGCCCATGACGGGCCGCTACCAGCCCATCGGCGAGGCGGTGCTGCGCGGCATCCAGCTGGGGCTGGAGGGCAGCGATATCGAATTGGTGGTGAAGGACACGCAGGGCGACGTCAACAAGACGGGCCAGGCGATGGAGCAGCTCGCGTTCGACGACGGCGCGATTGCGGTGCTGGGGCCGCTGCTCGGTGACGACTCCAAGCGCGCGGCGCTGGCGGCCGAGGAGCTCCAGCTTCCGCTGCTCACCATGACGCGCCAGGAGGGCGTCACGGACCTGGGCCCCTACGTGTTCCGCAACATGCTGACGAACGCCGCGCAGGCGGACGCCATCGCGGACTACGCCATCAACGTGAAGGGCTACAAGAAGTTCGCCCTCCTGTACCCGAACATCCCCTACGGCGTGGAGCTGGCGGACGCGTTCTGGGACCAGGTGCTGGAGCGCGGCGGCGTCGTCCGGGGCGCGGAGCGCTACTCGCATGACCAGACGACCTTCACCACCGAGGCCAAGAAGCTGGTGGGCCGCTACTACCTGGAGGACCGCGGCGACTACGTCGAGGGCGTGCGCGACCTGCAGGGGGAGAACCTGGACGCCTTCCGTCGCCGCAAGGCGCTGGAGAAGGTGAAGAGCGGCGTGGAGCCCATCATCGACTTCGAGGCCATCTTCATGCCGGACGACTGGCGGCGGGTGAGCCTGGTGGCCCCGGCGCTGGCGGTGGAGGACATCGTCACCAACGCGTGCGAGCCGCGTGACCTGGAGCGCATCCGCAAGACGACGGGCAAGAAGGAGCTGAAGACGGTGACGCTCTTCGGCGCCAACCAGTGGAGCAGCCCCAAGGGGCGCTCGGGCCTGCCGGAGCTGATTGAGCGCGGCGGCAAGTTCGTCACCTGCTCGGTGTACGTGGACGGCTTCTTCGTGGACTCGCAGCGGCCGGCGACGCGCACCTTCGTGCGCAAGTACCGCGAGGCCTACAAGCAGGAGACGGGCAAGGACCCGGGGCTCCTGGAGGCGATTGGCTACGACTCCGGGCGCATGCTGCGGCAGCTGGTGGAGAAGAAGGAGGGCGGGCCTCGCACGCGCGCGCAGATGCGTGACGCGCTGTCCAACCTGAAGGACTTCGACGGCGCCACCGGCCGCACCTCGTTCAACGAGAAGCGCGAGGCGGTGAAGCAGCTGTTCCTCCTGTCCATCGACAACAAGGGCGTCACCGAAATCAACGTGGACAAGGAGCGGGAGAAGGCGGCGACGGGAGGCTCGGGTTCATGAGGTGGACGGCGGGGCTGCTGGCGGCGGGATTGCTGGCGGCGGGGGGCGGTGGGTGCGCGCACCACGCGGCGGGGCTGGCGCCGGACGTGGAAGCGCGGCTGGGCCAGACGCCCGGCGCGTATCTCACCGGAGCGACGGCGGGGCTCGAGAAGGGCGCCATCCTCAACCAGTCGGACTTCATCTGGGGCCTGGACTTCTCGCCCCGGCAGCGCCGCGTCGCGTACACGCGGCTGGGCGCGCGCTCCTACTTCCTGTCCATCTGGGCGCTGGAGACGCCGCCCCGCAAGCTGGGCGACCCGCTCGTCAATGCGTACGAGTTCGACGTGGAGGGCGTGGCCTTCTCGCCGGACGGCGGCCTGGTCGCCACCGCGGGACGTGACGGCGCGGTGCGCCTGTTCGACGCGGCCACGGGTGAGGCTCGCGGCGTGCGCGTCACCGAGGAGCCGCTCACCAGTGTGGCCTTCCATCCGGACGGACGCTGGCTGGTGGCGGGCGGCGCCAAGGGCCTGCTCACCGTGTTGTCCGTGCCGGACCTGGCCCATGCCTCCGAGGAGCGCGGGCACGAGGGGCCGGTGAGCGCGGTGGCCTTCGCTTCGGACGGGACGCTGTACTCCGGCGGTTGGGACAAGCACGTGCGCGCGTGGCGCACCGGCCTGGAGTCCATGGCTTCGCAGGGGACGCGCGCGCGCTTCGAGCGACGGGGCGGCTCGGCGGTGGTGGGCGGCTCGGTGAATGGCAAGGCACCCGTCAGCTTCGCGCTTGATGCGCGCGTGCCTGCAATCGTCGTGACCGGCGAGGCGGCCACCGCGGCGGGCATCGACGTGGCCTTCCTGAAGGAGACGGTGGACGTGCCGGGCCCGCTGGGCATCACCCAGGCGCGGCTGGCGCGCGGCCAGTCCCTGCGCTTCAAGTCGTTGGTGGTGCGCGGCGTGGACGTGGCGGTGTGTGACGCGTGCGTGCCCCAGGGCGTGCAGGGCGTGCTGGGCGCGCCCTTCTCGGAGCGGGTCGGCGTGTCCTTCGACGAGGTCAACCACGAGGCCCTCCTCACGCTGAAGTCGCCGACGCCAGAGGACACGGCGCCCGTGGAGACGCTGGTGCTGGCGGCGCGCTCGGACTTCACCTTCCCCGCGTACGTCAGCGACGTCACCGTGGACGCGCGCGGGCAGCGGCTGGGCGTGGGCCTCTCCGAGCAGAAGCCGGAGCGCGACAGGGCCGTGTACGAGCGCGAGCGCCAGGGCGTGGAGGAGCCGCAGGGGCTCTTCAACGCGGGCGCGGTGGTGGACGCGACCTCAGGCCAGGTGCTGCACAAGTGGCCGGTGCACCGGGGCGTGGTGTCCACCGCGGCCATCTCCCCGGACGGGCGCTCGCTCGTCTCCGGAGGCTGGGACAAGAAGGTGCACCTCTTCACGGAGGGCGAGTCCACCGCGCGAGGGAGCCACGGCTTCGACTGGTCCGTGCGCCGCGTGCGCTTCAGCCCGGACGGGCGCCTGGTGGGCGTGGCCGCGTGGACGCCGCAGGTGGCCAGCCGCACCGGAGAGAGCGACCCGTCCGCGGTGCTGCTCGACGTGCGCTACGCGGAGGGCGCCTCGGTGGTGACTCCCGGTGCGCCCGCTCCTCAGTAGTTGAAGAAGATGTGGCCTCGGGGCATGCCCCTGTCCTTCAAGGCATCCATGACGCCCTGGGACATGCTCGACTGTCCGCAGACGAAGGCCATGGCGTCCTGCACGGTGTCCTCGCCGAGGTGGGCCTGCACGTAGCCGGTGAGGCCCTGCCAGCCGCTCGCGCCGGGCTGGCTGACGGTGCGCACCACCTGGATGCCGCCTTCCTCCCAGGAATGCAGCTCTCCCTGGTACGCGAAGGCGCCGGGGGTGCGCGCGCCGAAGTAGAGCTTCACGCGGCCGAAGGACTCCCGCTCGCGCCGCACGCTGGCGATGACGGGGCGGATGGCGGAGATGCCGGTGCCGGTGGCGAAGAGGAGCAGGTCATGCCCGCGAGCGCGCTCCAGCGGGAAGCCCTTCCCCTTGGGTGCGGACACATGCACCTGGGCGCCCGGCGACAGGCGGACGAGGGCGTCGGGCAGGGGGCTGCCGTCCTTGATGAGGAACTCCCACCGTCCGCCCTGGGGCTCGGGCGGGGAGGCGATGGCGAACAGGCTCGGCTCCATTCCGGGCAGGCAGAGGCTGACGTACTGCCCCGGGTGGGCGTGGGTGCCCACGAGCGGCGTGCCTTGGATGTCGAGCACGAGGTCGGTGAGCCCGTCGGCTGCGGGGGAGCGAGAGGTGACGATGGCCGGATGCCAGTCGGGCATGGTGAGTGCGGTTTTAACCCGTGTGCCGGGAGAGCGCTGCCCCTGGTAGCCTGGGGCGGTGAAGAGTCTGCTCTGGATAGTCCTGTTCATGCTCGGCCTGGCCGGCGTGCTCATTCCGCTGACGTATCTCTATACGGCCAGCAAGCTGCCCCAGTTGGAGAGCGAGTTCGACGTCGACAAGCTGCTCAAGCACAGCATCGAAGGCGAGCGGATGAGCCTCCGGGCCGGGCAGTTCGAGCGCAACCCACGTCCCATCACCTTCAACCGTCCGGACTTCTCGCGCCTGCCCAAGGACCTGGTGGCGCTCTACATCCGTCACATGGAGTGCCCCCGCTACTTCCAGACGCCGCGCGAGGACGGAGCGGCGTGGGCGTGGCGCCTCTTCGTGGGCGCGACGGCGGGGACGGCGCCTCCGGGAGAGGGCGCCTGTGAGCGCCTGCTGGCCATGCGCATCGCCCAGGGCCTGGGCATCTCCGGCAACCTCCAGCTCACCGTGGCCGCGCACCGGCTGCACGCCTTCATGCAGAAGGACCAGCTCATCGCCTACGACCTGGCCATCGTCTACTTCGAGCGCGGCGTCGTGGGCGTGGAGGACGTGGCCTTCACCCTCTTCAAGAAGGAGCTCAACGAGCTGCAGCTCTCGGAGCTGGCGGAGCTCCAGCTCGCGCTGCCGCCCTTCTACCGCTACTGGGACATCCGCCAGTGCAAGAACCCCACGGTGCTGCGGCAGGACCGCGACACGCTGCTGGCGGACCTGGCGGGCTGGAAGCTGGTGAGCGAGGACCGGGCTCGCAACGCGACGACGGAGCCACTGGGCTGCCTGGAGTAGCGAGGCTCGCGTCGGAGTGCTTCGTCGACGAGCCCTGCCTTCAGGGCTTCTTGATGAACATGCTCTCCAACTCGTTGAGCTTGATGTTGATGGCGCGGCGGGTCTCCGTGTCCTCGGCCGTTCTGGCTTCCCGGCGGTACTTCGCCAGGTAGTCGAGCATGGTATCGGGGCTGGTCACCCGGCCCTGATCGATGAACTCGGGAATCGATTCCTCCAGCGAGTCGATGCGCTTGAGGAGCCTTCCGCGCGACGGCCCGTCGGTGCTGGCCGAGGGCTTGGAGGTGCCCGCGGGGCGTCCCGCGCGAGGGAGTGGGGAGGCCGTCTCCGTGGGCGGAGGAGCTGCCTGCTCCGAGGGAGCCGTGGCGGCCATCGCGCCACCCATGCCGGGAGCCGCCGGTTCCACCTTGTCCTCGGCCACCGGAGCGGCCTCGACCGGACCGCTGCCGCCCGGCCTGCTCGGGGCCTCGCCGCCGAGGAGCGTTGGGGGCGCGGGAGGCTCGGCGCGGACGTGGGCCGGAGGGAGCTCCTCACGAGGGGCGGGCGTGAGGGACACGGCGCGGGCCGGCTCCTGGAAGACGATGGCCGCGGCGCCGGCGAGCAGCGCCACCGACGCGCCGAGCGCCACCGCCACGGGCACATACTTACGGATGGGCGAAGGGGCGGGCGAGGCCTGCTGCTCCAGCGGCGGCACGGCGACGGGCGTGGTGGGGCGCCGCGACGCCGAGTCATCCGCCGGAGGCGGCTTCTCGTGGGTGGGCGCGAGCGCGCTGGGATTGGAGCGGGTGGAGCGCAGCGAGCGGCGCAGCTTGTGGAGCTGCTGGCGCAGCGCGTCCGCCGAGTTGGGACGCGTCTCCGGGTCCTTCGTGAGCATCTGGAGGATGAACGCATCCAGCGCGGGAGGCAGGTCGGAGACGAACTCGGAGGGCCTCGGCGGGCGCGCCTCCACGTGCTTCATCAACAGGTCCACCGGCGAGCTGCCCACGAAGGGCAGCCGGCCCGTCACCATCTCGAACGTCACCACGCCCAGCGCGTAGAGGTCGGTCATCGGACCCACCTCCTGGCCTCGCGCCTGCTCCGGAGCCATGTACTCCGGCGTGCCCACCACCATGTCCGTGCGCGTCTGCGCGGTGCGGCCGGTGGGGCCCTGGCCCCGCTTGGCCAGGCCGAAGTCCAGCACCTTCACGTAGCGCGAGCCGTCCGGCTGGCGCACGAGGAAGATGTTGCTCGGCTTGAGGTCGCGGTGCACCACGCCCGCGCCGTGCGCGGAGGCCAGCGCGGCGAGCACCTCGTCCAGGATGGGCAGGGCCTCCAGCACGGGCAGCCGGTTCTTCTCCGACAGCACGGCGTCGAGCGGCTGACCGTCCAGGTACTCCATGACGATGTACTGCCGGCCGTCGGGCACCTGGCCGAAGCCGAAGATGTCGATGATGCCCCGGTGGCGGATGGCGTTCACCGCGCGGGCCTCGGCCAAGAGCCGCTCCACCTGCTCGTTGGAGTGGGCCAGCTCCGGACGCAGCACCTTCACCGCCACGCGCTTGCCGATGAGCGGCTGGATGCCTTCGTACACCAGCCCCATGCCGCCCACGCCGATGCGAGCGCGCAGCTCGTACTCGCCAAGCTTCAGGCCGATGAGCGGATCCTTCGGCACGTCCGTCAGGGCCTCCAGG
The DNA here is from genome assembly GCF_024198215.1 of Myxococcus qinghaiensis. Taxonomy (GTDB): domain Bacteria; phylum Myxococcota; class Myxococcia; order Myxococcales; family Myxococcaceae; genus Myxococcus; species Myxococcus qinghaiensis. The sequence goes on along the minus strand of NZ_JAKCFA010000028.1, from coordinate 40,226 downwards.
GTGCTCTGCACGACGACCTTCGGCTCGTCGGCCACCGGCGATGCCGGGACCGGCGGTGGGACGTGGAACGAAGCGAGTGCCACGGTGCCGTCCCGCGGGCACACACCGGTGTCGGCGGGGACGGGAAAACCACAGGTTTCGCAGTTCAACTCGGAAGCCATCTCGGGCCAGGAAGAAAGGTCAGCGTACCAAGACGGGGAGAATGACGCGATGTGGTTCGGACCTGAGTGCAGGGCGAGCGTTCAGGCAGCGCACACCCCACGGTGTCGGCTTGACCGACAGCGTCGGACAGCCGACGGATGACCCTACTGGATGGGGACGCACCCCGTCATCGGCAGGGATTCGCCCGCTCCTCCCGCCGTGCCGTCGCTTTCGCCCCCCGCACCGCCCGGGCCCTGGGCGATGGTGACCCCGCCATCCAGGGTGAGCTGGGCGCGCTGGCACCAGATGCCCACGGAGGGGCCTCCTCCTCCACCGCCGCCCGGGCCGCCGTTGCCTCCCGCGCCACCGCCGCCACCGCTGCCTGACTTGCCGCTGGTGGTGATGGCCCCCGGGCTCTCATCAAAGACTCTGGCATCAATGCGGTCGACGCCCGTGCCCCCGTCGCCGCCGTTCCCGCCGCTTCCGCCCGGGCCTCCCTTGCCGCCCGTGCCGCCGCCGCGTGTCTCGACGCGCGAGCTGGCTTCCAGGGCCACCTGGGAGTCGAACACGAGCAGCCCGATGGAGGCTCCGCCACCGCCGCCCCCCAACCCCGCCAGTCCGCCGCAGCCCCCCGCGCCACCACCACCGCCACCGCCGCTGGCCGCCACGGGTGTCGTGGGCCTGTTCGTGAGGATGCAGCCGCTGCCACTGCCGCCACCGCCGCCGCCACTCCCCGGCTCGCCTGACTCGCCCGCGCCACCTCGCTGCTCGGTGCCTGGCGACCAGGTGTGGGTCTCCTCGGAGAAGCTTCCCAGGCTCGCGCCGCCGGGCGAGCCCGCGCTGCCCGCGTCGCCCTGGGTGCCTGGATCGCCATCCGAGCCGTCCGTCCCGGCGCACATGCAGATCGCCGAGGGTGGACAGGTCACCTCGACCCTGCTCCCCGCTGTCCCACCAGCGCCGCCTGTCACGGTGGCTCCGGAGGTGGGGTCCGGCTGGCCCGCGTCTCCAGCCATGCCCGCGCTTCGGGACACGCCATCCGCGCCTCGGCCTCCGGAGCGGTCATCGGGTCCGGGGCAGGCGGTGTTGACGCCGCCCGCGCCTCCGTCTCCCGGGGACACCGCCGGGTTGCCCAGGGGGAGCTGCCCTTCGACGCCGACGGGGCCCGGCGTGCCCTCATCGCCTGGGGTGCCTTCCGAGCCCGTCCCGCCGCGTCCGGCCTCCAGCACGGTGTGGCGCAGGAGTACGCCGGAGCTGTCGAGGACGCGCAGGGCCACGGAGGCCTGCCCGGGCTCCACGGCGTCCGCGGAGCGGATGCGCAGGTACTCCAGCACGATTCCCGCGTCCGTCACGCCCTGCACGGTGAGCCCCGTGGCGCCGCCGTTGTCCAGCACGGCCACCTGGTCACCGGTGCGGCCCCAGCCACCATCGCGTCCGGAGTAGCCGCCGTGCAGGGAGACGGGCACGTCCAGCACCAGCTCGCCTTCCGCGTAGGTACCGCCCGCGAGGTAGAGCCGCGTCGGCACGCCACCGTCCCACTGACGCAGCCGCGCGAGCGCCTGGCCCACGGTGCGCAGCGGGGCCTCGCGGGTGCCCGTGCCGGACACGTCGTTGCCATTCGCGGGGTCGACGAAGAGGCCGGAGCTGGCGCGGCCATCCACGCCGTCACAGTCGGAGTCCGCGAACGCGTCGTCCGGGGAGTCCTCCGACGTGGAGGTGGGGGTGCAGCCCGCGTCCGGTATGACTTGCTGCTCGCAGCGTCCCTCGTCGCGGCAGCGCTTCTGCGCGGCGTCGAAGTCGTAGCAGCCACCGGCGGCGAGCACCGCCGCGAGCGCCGCGCCCATCGCTCCGAGCGTCCAGGTGTTTCGCATGGGAATCCTCGAAGTCACGGCCACGTCCCTGACAGTCCCACCATGGCGCCGCCGGAGCTCACGGCGGCGGAGGGGACGGCCTGCGCGGGCGCGTCATCGGGCCACAGGAACATCACCGCGCCGGCGATGAGGCCCGCCGCGCCCAGGCCCAGCGTCACGCGGCTCACCGTCTGCGCCTGCTTCCCCTCGGACACCAGCGCCTTCGAGTCGCGCACGGGCGCGTCCACCGTCGCCTGCTCCAGCGTGTCGTAGCGGTCCTTGGCCTTCAGGTAGAAGACGGTGCCCACTCCCGCCAGCGCCACGCCTCCCGCGGCGGGCAGCCACGCCCAGCGGCGCGCGGAGGACTTCGTGGCGACGGCGGGCGCGGTCTCCACCAGCGGCGGCGCGGCGACCTCCGTCGGCGGCGGCACGTCCTTCACGGAGGGGCGAGGAGCAGGCCGCGTGGGCGGGGGCACGTCGTCGATGGGCGGCGCGGGGGGCAGGCCGCGCAGCGCGCGCTGCGTGTCGGGCACCACCACGTCCAGGGCCTGGGTGAGCGCATCCAGCAGCGTGTCCTGGGGCACGTCGTCGGCGAAGTGCTTCGCGATGAGCGTGCCGTCCTTCGCCAGGTGGCTGCGCACCCCGGCGCGGTAGCCGCCCGACTTCAGGTCCAGCTCCGTGACGAGGACGACCTCCGCCTTGCTGGCCGTGCCGAGCCATTTCAGGCACGGCGCCTCCGTGCGCTTGCAGCGCAGCAGCGCGCGGCGTCGCGCGGCCGGGAGCTTGCGGGTGACGTTCTCGATGCGGATGACGCGCAGCCCGCGCGACTCGAGCTGCTCCGCGAGGTGGCCCTGTGCGAACTCGACGATGTGGGAAGGGGCTCCCGTCGCATCCGGTGGGGCGATCAGCACACTCACGGGCCCCTGCGGCGGAAGCGCTGCGGGCGCCTGGGCGACCACGGAGAGAACGGCGACGAGGGTAATCAACACACGATCACTTTCCCCCTGACAGGACCTCCTCGCAAGGCCGGGAATCAGGGGCTGCTTGCCTCGGGGTGCATCGCGCGCGCTCCCGGTGCGTGCGGTGGGAGCTGACCCCACCGCCCAGGTAGGACGGCGGGAGTAGCCGACCCACGTCCTCCGGCCCTCAGCGACGGGGCCGCTCGGGCGGGGCGGGGCGAATCTGCGTCTTCTCCGAGGTCTTCAGCTCGGAGGAGGGGGCGTTGGTGTCCTCGTCATCCTCGTCGGCGGGACGGGAGGGGATGGACGGCGGAGGCCTGCGCGCGGGGACGGCGGGACGGGCGCTGTTGGAGGGCGGAGGCCTGGGCGGCGGCGTGCCGGGGCGGCGCGGCGGAGGAGGGCGGCCCGCGTCGGTGAGCAGCTCCTCGTCCACCTCCACCTTGGCCTCGTTGGCGAAGGGGTTGCGGGTGGGCGGCGGCGTCCGGTCGTCATCTCCCATGTCGGGCGGAGGCGGAGGCCGCGGCGCGGAGGCGGCGGGCTTGAGGGCGGGGGTACCAGCGGCAGGGGTGGCGGCGACGTGGCCAGCGGGCGGCGTGGCGGTGGCGGGCCGGGGCGCGGGCGTGGCGGGCTTGGACACGGACGCGGGGAGGCTCGCGGGCACCTGCACCTGCACGGGCGGCTTGGCCTTGGCGTCGCGAGCATCCTGCCGGAGCTTCTCCTCGAAGTCGGACCACTCCCGCTTGAAGTGGTCGGGGTCCGGGCGTCCCTCCTCACGGTGCTTGAGCGAGGGGGCCCAGCGCACGGTGTACGCCTCGCCGGCGTGGAAGACGGGCGGAGGCGGGATGCCGTACGTCGCCGGGTCGAAGAAGGACTCGTCCAAGTCGTTGAAGCCGTACGCCTTCGCCTTGGCGACGAAGTTGGGGAGGATGCCCGTGGGCGCGTGGTAGCCGAGGATGTGGCCTTCCTCGTCCTTGGTGACGGGCGTGAAGACGAAGATGTCCTGGGTGCGGTAGTCGCCCTTCTCCGTGAGGGGCAGCACCTCCGCCAGGGCGCTCGTCTTGCGGCTGCCGTCGTGGAAGCGCTCGCAGCAGATGATGAAGTTGATGGCGCTGGCCACCTGGGCGCGGACGGCGACCATGGGCAGCTCGATGCCGGACATCAGGCACAACGACTCCACGCGGCGCAGCGTGTCCGTGGGCGTGTTGGCGTGCGTGGTGGCCAGCGAGCCGCCGTGGCCCGTGTTCATCGCCTGCATGAGGTGGAACGCCTCGCCGCCGCGCACCTCGCCGACCACGATGCGGTCGGGCCGCAGACGCAGCGCCGAGTGGAGCAGGTCTCCCATGTCCACGCCGCCCTTGCCGAACTTGTCCGGCGGACGGCTCTCGAAGGCGACGACGTGGGTCTGGTTGAGCTGCAGCTCCGCCGAGTCCTCGATGGTGAGGATGCGCTCCTCGTCGGGGATGAGGGAGGAGACGATGTTGAGCAGCGTCGTCTTGCCGGAGCCCGTGCCGCCGGCCACCAGCATGTTGAGCTTGGTGGCGATGCCCGCCTCGATGAGCCGTGCCATCTGCGGCGTCAGCGAGCCGAACTTCAACAAGGAATTGATGGTGAGCTTTTCCTTGAAGAACTTGCGGATGGAGATGGTGGTGCCCTTGCGGGCAATCGGCGGAATCACCACGTGGATGCGGCTTCCATCCGGAAGGCGCGCGTCCAGGCGGGGCCGCTCCTCGGTGAGCATGCGGCCGACGAACTGGGCCATGTTGCGCGCCGCACCGATGAGGCCTTCCTCGGTGAAGGTGGCGTCCGTGCGCGACAGGCGGCCCTTCTTCTCGATCCACACGTCGGTCGGGCCGTTGATCATGATCTCCGACACCGCCTCGTCGTCCAGATAGGGCAGGACGGGCTTGAGGAAGGCGCGGAGTGACTCGGTGTACATCGTCATGGCGCCCCCCAGGCTAGCGCGGCTGGTCCCAACCCCCAAGAACCCGCCGTGCCCGCCCGCCTGCCCCAGGGGCGCTGTCGGCCCTTTGACGCGGACACGAAAGGGATGGGCCCCGTGGGACGGGGATGTTTCAATGCCCCGCCGCGCGTGGGTCGGGGAGGAACGCACATGCTGAAGGACAAGCTGCCGGAGGACTGGAAGCAGGCGCTGAAGGCCTCGCTGGATTCGCCCTCGTTCCAGGAGCTGGAGCGCTTCGTGGCGAAGGAGCGCAAGGAGGCCACCGTCTTCCCCTCCGAGGAGGACCTGTTCTCCGCCTTCCGGCTGACGCCCTACGCGGACGTGCGCGTGCTGCTCTTGGGCCAGGACCCGTACCACGGGCCGGGACAGGCGCATGGGCTGGCGTTCTCGGTGAAGCCCGGGGTGCCCTCGCCGCCCTCGCTGGTGAACATCTTCAAGGAACTGGAGGCGGACGTGAAGGTGCCGCGTCCCAAGGACGGCTCGCTGATGGCCTGGGCGGAGCAGGGCGTGCTGCTGCTCAACGCCGTGCTGACGGTGCAACAGGCGAAGCCCAACAGCCACGCGGGCCACGGCTGGGAGGACTTCACCGACGCCGTCATCCGCGCGGTGAGCGAGAAGACGGAGCCCGTCGTCTTCCTGCTGTGGGGCAAGTACGCGCAGAAGAAGAAGAAGCTCATCGACGCGAAGCGCCACGTCGTCATCGAGGGCACGCACCCGTCCCCCCTGTCGGCCAGCAGCGGCTTCTTCGGCAGCAAGCCCTTCAGCGCGGTGAACCAGGCCCTGGAGTCGAAGGGCCGGCCTCCCATCGACTGGCGCCTGTCGCGGTGAGTCGCGCCTCGCGCTGACAGTCCCTTCGCGGCGGGCGGTGGCTTGATACGGTGCGTCGCGACATGACCGCCGCCTTCCTCGCCGCCTCCACGCCCGAGTCCGTCGGGCCCAACCGCTACCGCATCCGCTTCACCTCGCCCTGGTACCAGGGGCGGGGCGCGTATGGAGGGCTGGTCGCGGGCACGGCGCTTCGCGCGCTGGAGCACACGGTGGGGGACGCGGCCCGGCCGGTGCGCTCCTTCACCATGCACTTCTGCGCGCCCGCGGTGGAGGGCGACGCGTGGGTGACGACGCGAATCGAGCGGGCCGGAAAGCTCGTCACGCAGGCCACCGTGCGCGTGGAGAACGACGCCGGCGTGGTGGCCATGGGCAGCGCGACGTTCGGCGCGACGCGTGGTGGCGCCATCGAATACCTGGAGATGGCGCCACCGAAAGTCCCGCCGCCGCACGAGGTGCCGGTGACGCCGGACGACATCCCCATGCCGGACTTCTGTCGCTTCTTCGAGTTCCGCTTCTGCCTCGGCTCGGCGCCGTACTCCGGGGCCGCCGTGGCGGAGACGGGCGGCTGGCTGCGCCCGCGCGAGCCCACGGTGCTGGACGCGCCCCTGTGCGTGGGGTTGATGGACGCGTTTCCGCCCGCGGTGCTGTCGCGCGTGGACGGCTTCCGCCCGGCCGCCACCGTGGACTTCACCATGCATTTCTTCCAGGCGCTGCCCCAGGCGGGCCTGAAGCCGGACGCCCAGTTCCTGCGCACCGGCCGCTCCCTCCAGGCCGGGGGCGGGTACGCGGAGGACTTCCAGCAGCTCTGGACCCAGGACGGCCAGCTCCTGGCCCAGTGCCGGCAGCTCTTCGCGGTGATGGGATGACGGGCCGAGGCACGGGCCCCGGGGCCTGCCCACGCGCGGCCTTCTGGTAGTGTCCTCGCCGTGCGCGTGCTCTGGGGCATCATCAGCATCATCTGTGCGCTGCTCGCGGCGGCGGGCTTCGTCTTCGTCTTCGCCGGGCTCAAGGACGTCCTGCGAGCCCTGCACTCCCGCCGCTGGCCCACCGTGCCCGGCACCGTCCTGTCCGCCGAGGAGGTCGAACACCGCCTCCCCGTGCCCGGTCAGACGGAGCCCCGCGTCCACTACGAGGCCCGCGTCCAGTACGAGTACTCCGTGGGCCGCGTCCTCGTCGGCACCGCCACCTTGCGCGTGGACCCCGCCGCGCGCACCAACCCCGACGACGCCCAGGCCACCCTGCGTCGCTATCCTCCGGGACAGGCGGTCCGGGTCGCCTACAACCCAGAGGACCCGACGGACGCGGTGCTGGAGCCCGGGGCGCATGCGCCCAGCTTCGTGCGGCTCGTCGTGGGCCTGGGGCTGGTGGGCGTGGGAATCTGCATTCCCTTCATTACCCGCTGGTTCATGGCGCGCGTGTAGGAAAATCTCCGTCCAGGACGCAACTGATCCGCGTCGGGGCCGAGAATCCCTCACATTCTCTTTCGGTCGTCCCCGTTCCGAGGTCTCTCATGAGCGATCGCTCCTCCATCCGCCGCGGTCAGCAGCCCCAGGTCCGGTCCTCCACGCAGACCGCCCAGAACACCCCGGTGGTGAAGAACACGACCACGGACAAGGTGGTCAAGGACACCAACACCGGCGTCCAGACCTCCTTCAAGGACGGCCGCCTCCAGAGCCACTTCGAGCGTGAGAAGAGCACCACGCAGAACTGGAACACCAGCTACAGCACTGAGTCCCAGCACGAGTCCTCCGGGCGCGTGACGGGGCTCATGGCGACCGTGCTGGGTCAGATTCCGAAGGTCGGCATCGACGGCCAGTTCACCAAGGGCGCGGCGGTCAAGAAGTTCGAGGGCGGCTTCGGCGACGCCAACAGCGTGGCCCAGGGCTACGGCAAGATGAGCGTCCTCGAGGCGGAGCTGAAGGGCTCCGGCGAGGTCGGCATCGAGGGCGGCAAGGTGTTCGCCCGGGGTGACCTGGACGCGAAGGCCACGCTGATTGACGCGGAAGGCACCCTGCGCGCGGGCGTCGGCCCGATTCAGGCGGAGCTCCAGGGCAAGGCCTGGGTGGGCGCCAAGGCCGGCCTGCACGGCGAAGTGACGCTGGACCCCATCAACGGCAAGTACGCGGCCCGCGTCGGTGGTGACGCCTTCATCGGCGCCCGCGCCGGTGTGACGGGCAACGTCAAGCTGGGTGACTACGGCGGCGTCACGGGTCGCGCGGAGGCGTGGGCCGGTGTCGGTGTGTCTGCCCGTGCCGAGGCGAGCTGGGACAACGGCCGCTTCAAGGCCCGCGTGGACTTCGGCGCGGCCCTGGGCATCGGCTTCAAGCTGGGCTTCGACGTCGACATCAACTTCGGCAAGATTGCCGACGCGGTGAAGAGCGTCATCGAGAAGCCGGTCGAAGTGGTCAAAGATGTGGTGAAGTCCGTCGGCAACTTCTTCAAGGGGCTGTTTGGCTGATGGCGGAGACCGCCAGGTACGACGCACTTCTCGCAGCCGGGGAGCTGGACCAGGCACGCCGTGAGGCCGAGGCCGCGCTCAAGCGCGATGCCTCGGACCAGGCGGCCCGGGTCGCGCTCGCCCGGCTCGCGGCATTCGATGGCAACGAGGCCCAGGCCGAGTCGTGGCTGGTGGGCCTGAGCGCGGAAGAGCCGGGCGTGCAGCTCGTCCGGGCCGCGCTCCTCACCCGACGCGGCGATGCGGCCGGTGCGCTGGCGCTCTACCGGAAGGTCGCGAAGGCGCAGCCCAACCGCGCCGAGGCGTGGTTCGGCCAGGGCTACCTGCTCGCGGAAGCGGGCGACAACGCGGCGGCGCAGTCGGCGCTGGAGCGCGCGGTGAAGCTGGCTCCGGACGCGGGCATCCACCACTTCCACCTGGGGCGCGTGCTCTTCGCGCAGGAGAAGCTGAAGGACGGCTTCCACCACCTCCAGGAGTCCTTGCGCCTCAACCCGAGGCACGGGCCCAGCTACCTGGTGCTCGCGGTGGCGCTCCAGGCGGGTGGCGAACTGGAAGCCGCCGAGGAGCTGCTCACCACGGGCCTGAAGGTCCTCCCGGACGACCCGTACCTGCTCAACGGGCTGTGCAACGTGCTGCTGGCGCGGGGCAACCTGGCTGGCGCGGTGAAGGCGGCGGAGACCTTGGCGCGCGTGGAGCCGGACAGCCCGGCGGCGCAGGGGAACCTGGCGCGGCTGCGGCTGGCGCAGGGCCGGTTGCCGGAGGCGCTGGAGCTGTGCCGCAAGCTGGCGTCGCGAGGCCAGGCCACCGCGCAGAGCCGCATGGTGGAGGGCATGGCGCTGGAGGCCACGGAGCCGGTGGACATCCCCGCCGCGCTGACCGCGTGGCGCGAGGCCGTGAAGCTGTCTCCGGACGACTGGGCCCCCGCCAACAACCTGGGCAATCTGCTGATGCGCATCCCGGAGGATGAGCTCCCGGGCGCCGGACAGCAGGCACTGGAAGTGCTGGAAGAGGCGCAGCGCCGCGCGCCGGAGCGTCCCGAGCCCCGGCTCAACCTGGCGGTGGTGCACGCGCGGCTGGGGCAGAAGGACCAGGCGAAGGCACTGGCGCGCGAGCTGTTGGCGCTGCCCCGTCTGGCGCCCGAGTGGCGCGAGCAGGCCGAGCGACTCCTCCAGGCGCTGGCCTGACACAGGCTGGATGAAACAGTGCCCGGGGCGATGTCTCGCCTCGGGCCTGTTTGTCTCAAGCCGCGACGTTGGCGAGCTGTTTCATGAGCAGTCGAATCAACTCCACCGGATGGATGGGTTTGGGCAGCAGCTCCGCGCCGTAGCGGATGGCGACGGGGATGAGGTCGTCGAGCTGCTCGTGTCCGGTGAGGAAGATGAAGGGCGCGTGGCACTCCTTCAGCTCTCGCATGGCGATGAGCACATCCGCGCCGTTCATCCCCGGCATGTTGTAGTCACAGAGGATGGCGGAGATGGCCCCGAGGTCCTGCTCGAAGGCCGCCTCCGGCGACTGCACCGTGACGACGCGATAACCCGCGCTCTGGACGATGTCTGTCACCAGTGAGAGCACGAACAAATCATCATCGATTACCAGCACGGTCTGCATCGCGCTCTCCCGGCAAGCCCGGTTCATCCTATGAGCCGAGCCGGCCTGGAGGGTAGGGCGCGCGACGCAACTCGTCAGCGCGGCTTGGGAGCAGCGGGTCCCGATTGCCCCGCCACGGGCGTGGAGGGAATGAGCACGAGGTCCTCCTGGGGAGGAATGAGGTACTCGGCGCCCGTCTCGGTGACGACGGCCATCTCCTCCACGGAGACGATGCGCTGCGCGTCCGGGGCGCCGTCCTGCCAGGCGAAGAAGCCGTCGAACGCGAACACCTGTCCGGGGCGGACGATGCGCAGGGACTGGCCCTTGGCGGGCTTGGGCTTCGCGCCGCCGGAGAGGGCCGGGCCCACGTCATGCGCCCAGTAGCCCACGGGATGTCCGGTGCCCCACATGACGGGCTCGGAGCCGGCTTCGCGCATCCAGTCGCGCTGGGCCTTGTCCACGTCCCACCCGCTGGCGCCGGGCTTGAGGGCCGCCAGGGCGATGCGGCTGCCCTTCTTGCCCTTCTCCCACTTCTCCAGCGCGGCTTGTGACGGTTGTGTCTCGCCCGGGGCCAGCACGTAGGCGAAGCGCTGGATGTCCGTCACCCACATGCCGCCCACGCGGATGCCGAAGTCCGTCTGGATGAAGTCACCGGGCTGGATGACGCGCTCGGTGGCGTGCGAGTGGCCGCGCGTGGGCCCGCTGTTGACGTTGGGGTTCTGGTCCGGCGCCCACGCGTCCCCCACGCCCAATTCCGCCATGCGCTTCTTGAGGAAGCGCGCCACGTCCACGTCGCGCGTCTTGCCCGGCACCACCGTGCGGTACGCCTCCACCTCCAGCTGCGAGGTGAGCGCGGCGGCCTTGCGCAGGATGTCCACCTCCTCGGGCAGCTTCACGGAGAGCCACTCGGAGACGACGTCCTCGGACGACACCAGCTTCTTGCGCAGCGCGGGTGACAGCGCCTTCTCCAGCGCGGCGCGCTGCGAGGAGGACAGCCCGTCCGCCACCGTCACGGAGGTGGAGGCGTTGATGGCGATGCGCGCGGGCTTCGCGGCGGCGAGCCTCGTGGCCACCTGCGCGTAGAGGTCCACGCCTCGCTCCAAGGGCACCACTTCGTCCAGCGGCCCGACTTCGCGCAGCGCCGTGGCCTCGCCCGCGGGGGACAGCGCCACCGCGCGCACGGCGTCGCCCTGGCGCAGGAACAGGAAGGCCGCGGTGCCGCCCGCGTTCTCCCCGCCGACATGGATGGCCAGCGGGTCATTGTCGTTCTCCCGGCAGAACACCACCCAGGCGTCCACGTTGGCGCGGGCCATGGCCTGGGGCAGCAGCTTCTGGATGCGCTCCTTGCGGATGCGAGGCCAGATGTCGCCAGTGACGACAGGGTCTGCCCCGGCCGCGCCCGCCAGGGGAGCGGAGAGGAGCAGGGCGGAGAGGAGGGCGTGCCGGGCGCGCTTCATGCGTCGGAAATCCTTTCGGGGGGAAGGCGCGGCCATCATCCACGACCTCGTCCGCGTCGAGGACCGCCCCGGTGTGAAGTCCTATCGAGCCCTCGTGAAGATGCTCTCTGTCAGTCCAGACAAACCCGCGTACGCAAGCGTCCGCGCCGTGGCTCGTTTAAGGTGATGACCATGGCCAAGAGCTCCTCCCGCAAGTCCGCCACGAAGGTGAAGGTGAAGAAGCCCGCCGCCCGTGCCGCCGCTCCCCGGAAGGGCAAGGCGACGAAGCCGGCGAAGCCCGCCGCCTCGCGCACCCCGGCGCCCATCTCCAAGGCTGCGCCGCCCATCGTCCTCGAAGCCGAGCCCGTCTTCACCGACGAGCCCGGAATCGAAGCGCCCAAGGCCCTGCCTTCGGGCGAGGAGGGCACCGGCCGCGTGTTGCCCTTCGAAATCGACCCCAAGCGCATGGAGGAAGGGCTGCGCAAGCTCCAGGGTGAAGTCGTGCACTGGGCCAACAAGGGGCGCTACACCCGCGTGCGCTTCAAGTTCCGGGGCAAGCAGCTGCTCCCCGACCTCCCGCTGGCGGCCGTCGTCGCGGCGGAGGGCCTCACCTTCTACTGGGGCGGCATCCTGCGCGTGCTCATCGCCAACGTGGTGGGCCGCAGCGTCTTCCAGGTGGAGCTGGTGAACGACGCGGAGAAGCGCGTCCAGGCCGGCAAGGAGGCGCTGTTGTCGGGTGACGTGGACCAGGCGCTGACACTGTTCCGCGAGGCCGTGTCCATGGACCGGGATTCCGCCGCCGCGCACCTCAATGTGGGCGTGGCCCTCAAGCTCAAGGGAGACCGTGAGGGGGCTCTCGCCGCCTTCGAGAAGGCCAAGGCGAAAGATGCCGAGGGGCCCCTGGGAGCCGAGGCCGAGCGCCTGGCAGCCCCCCTGCGCCCCGCGGGGACCTGGCGCCCCGGCTGAGGCCTCCGGAGGGGCATTTTTTCTCGCGAAAAGCGGGCTGAAACGGGGGTGTTCGAGCGTTCAGTAGGGGGCGCTTTTTTTCGCCCCATCGACGTGTTTTCGAACCCCTTCGACGCTCGAGTCGTCACCCCTTCGTTTCCCCTGTTGACGTAGGGAAATCCAGGGGTTACGAACGCTCCCACACTGGATGGCGGCCCCTCGCGGGGTCCCTCCGCGACCACTCCCAGAGCCCATGGCCGACGACACCACCGACAAGCCGGCACCGCCCTCCTCGCCTCCGCCTCCCAGCGGCGCTGGCGAGCTCATTCCCGTCAACATCGAAGACGAGATGCGACGCTCGTATCTCGACTACTCGATGTCCGTCATCATCGGGCGCGCGCTGCCCGACGTGCGCGACGGCCTCAAGCCCGTGCATCGCCGCGTGCTGTTCGCGATGAACGACCTGGCGAACTACCACAACCGCCCCTACAAGAAGAGCGCGCGCGTGGTCGGTGACGTCATCGGTAAGTACCACCCGCACGGCGACTCATCCGTCTACGACGCCATGGTGCGCCTGGCGCAGCCGTGGAGCCTTCGCTACCTGCTGGTGGACGGCCAGGGCAACTTCGGCTCGGTGGACGGCGATATGCCGGCCGCCATGCGCTACACCGAAGCGCGCATGGACCGCCTGGCCGAGGAGCTGCTGGCGGACATCGACAAGGAGACCGTCGAGTTCGGCCCCAACTACGACGACTCGCTGGAAGAGCCGCTCGTGTTGCCGGCGCGCTTCCCCAACCTGCTCGTCAACGGCAGCAGCGGCATCGCGGTGGGCATGACCACCAACATCCCGCCGCACAACATGACGGAGGTCATCAACGGGACGCTGCACCTCATCGACCACCCGACGTGCACCGTCCGGGACTTGATGGAGTTCATCACCGGCCCGGACTTCCCCACCGGCGCGTTCATCACCGGCCGCGAGGGCATCCACCGCGCCTACGAGACGGGCCGCGGGCAGATTACGGTGCGCGCCCGGTCGGAAATCGAGACGTCGAAGAAGGGTGACCGCGAGGCCATCATCTTCACGGAGATTCCGTACCAGGTGAACAAGGCGCGGCTCATCGAGAAGATCGCCGAGCTGGTGCGCGAGAAGAAGCTGGAGGGCATCAGCGACATCCGTGACGAGAGCGACCGTCAGGGCATGCGCATCGTCATCGAGCTGAAGCGCGACGCGATTTCGCAGGTGGTGCTCAACAACCTGTACACCTCCACGGCGCTGGAGACGACGTTCGGCGCGGTGATGCTGGCCATCGACGGCGGGCAGCCGCGCACGCTGAACCTGAAGGAGATGCTGGACCGCTTCGTGGCGCACCGCCGCGACGTGGTGACGCGCCGCAGCCGCTACGAGCTGCGCAAGGCGATGGCGCGCATGCACATCGTCGAGGGCCTGCTGGTGGCCCAGGACCTCATCGACCTCGTCGTGAGCCTCATCCGCGCGTCCAGGGACCCGGATGAAGCGCGCTGGGGCCTGATGAACATCCTGTCGCCCAACCTCTACGAGCACGAGCGCTTCGCCAACCTCCAGCGCATCGACTACGCGAAGGCGAAGGCGCAGATGGAGATGCTCGTCTCTCGCGCGCGCAACGAGGAGCCCGCCTACCAGGGCCTCGCGCACAAGTACGAGGGCGCGGGCTTCAGCCAGGACCAGGCGCAGAACATCCTGGAGATGCGCCTGCAGCGCCTCACCGGCCTGCAGCGCGAGGAGCTGTTCCGCGAGCTGATTGCCCTGGTGCGCGACGTGTCGCGCCTGCAGGACATCCTCGCCAACGAGCTCTCCCTGCTCACCGTCATCAAGACGGAGCTCTTGGAGATTCGCGAGCGCTACGGCGACAAGCGCCGCACCGAAATCATCGGCGCGGTGGATGACATGACCAGCGAGGACCTCATCGCCGAGGAGACGATGGTCGTCACGCTGTCGCATACCGGCTACGTGAAGCGCTCGCCGCTGTCGGAGTACCGGGCGCAGAAGCGCGGTGGACGCGGCAAGACGGGCGCGGCGACGAAGGAAGACGACTTCGTCAGCAAGCTGTTCGTGGCCAGCACCCACGCGTACCTGATGCCAATCACCACCAAGGGCAAGCTGTACTCGCTCAAGGTGCACCAGATTCCGCAGGCCAGCCGGACGTCTCGCGGCAAGGCGATGGTGAACCTGGTGCAGTTCGGCGAGGGCGAGCGGCTGGCGCAGGTGCTGGTGACGCGCGACTTCCCGGAGAACCGGTACGTCTTCTTCGTCACGAAGCTGGGCGTGGTGAAGCGCACGGACCTGAGCGCGTTCGAGAACGTGCGCTCCAGCGGCATCATCGCGCTCGGCATCGACGAGGGCGACGAGCTGGTGGCGGTGATGATTACGGACGGCACGCAGGACATCCTGCTGTCGACGGCGTCCGGCATGAGCATCCGCTTCCCGGAGACGGAGGTCCGCTCCATGGGCCGCCAGGCCTTCGGCGTGAAGGGAATCACGCTGGACGAGGGCGACCAGGTGGTGGGCGCCGACGTGGTGGAGAAGGACGCCGCCATCCTCACCGTGACGGAGAACGGCTACGGCAAGCGGACGGAAGAGGCCGAGTACCGGCAGCAGGGCCGTGGCGGCAAGGGCATCATCGACATCAAGACCACCGAGCGGAACGGCAAGGTGGTGGGCCTTCTCCAAGTAAAGGAGTCCGACGAGGTGATGCTCGTCACCAACGGCGGCATGCTCATCCGCATGAAGGTGCGGGAAATCTCCGTCATCGGCCGCAACACGCAGGGCGTGCGGCTGATTGCGCTGGAGAACGACCAGGAGAAGGTGATGGCCCTCTCCAAGCTGCCCGAGGGCGAGGAGTCCGAGGAGGAGGGGACGACGCCTCCGGCCGAGGTCGCTGGCGCCACGGACGTGGCCGCCGAGGCCGGGTCTGAGTCCGAGTCCGTCGCATCCGAGCCAGAGGCGTCCGCCGAGGAGCCCGTGGCCGACGAGGGCGGTGGCTCCGAGGAGCCGCAGGCCTGACGCTGGCGTGAGCTGAGCAGTCCAAGCCCCTCTCTCCCATGCTGGGAGGGAGGGGCTTTTTCATGGGAGGGATATGCCCGTAGGGCCTCGTCAGCCAGCACACGTCGGCTGGCGGTGGTCAGAAGCGCCTGCGCGGGCCGGACCTGCGAGTGAGCCTCAGCGCAAGGCCTCGGGGAGCTTCGAGACATCCAGCCGGGGTACGCCGACCTGTGTCACCGCCTGCGCGCCGAACCAGTTGGCCAGCTCCGCGCAGCGCGCCAGCGGCCAGGCCCGCAGCAGGCCCAGGGTGAAGCCCGCGAGGAAGCAATCCCCCGCGCCCGTCGGGTCCACTTCCGTGACGGGCCATGACGGCACCTGGAGCGTCTCCCGTGCGGTGAGCAGCGTGCATCCCTGGGGCCCGCGCGTAATCACCAGACACGTCTTCGCGCGCACCGCGTCGATGTCCAGCACACGCGCCTCCTCCTCGCTCGCCTTGAGCACGTGCAGGTGCCCCAAAAGCGACGCGAAGGGTGTGTCCTCAAGTCTCTGATTGAGCACGCGCCCGTGTGCATCCAGGGTCCGCAGCAGCCCCTGCGCATCCGCCAGCACCTTCGTCGCGTGCAACGACAGACGGATGAGCGTCTCGGGCAGCACCTCTCCCATGACGCCGCATGCGAGCGCCACGCGCGCGTCGAGGATGATGTCCTGGGGGCGGATGGGCTCGGAGCGGGCGTCGACCCGCAGCACGCGCTCCTCCTGGCTCAGGTCCGCGACGAACCGCGTGGTGCGCGTGCCTGGGACGATGCGCGGCGGATATCGCACGCGGTCCGCGTAGGCGAAGTCCTCGCCCGCGACGGCCACCACCGCGTGGTCCACGTCCATGGCGGTGAACACCGACGAGATGTAAGCCGCCGAGCCCCCGAGCGTGTGCACCGTGTCTCCCGGTCCTCGCGACAACACGTCATGGCAATAATTGCCCACGACCAGCGCGTCACACGAGGACCGAGGCGGCATGGTGGGCCTACTTGCGCGTGAAGGACGCGGGAACGGGGGCGCCCGCGGACTTCTCGTCCGTCCACGAGATGTGCAGCACCCACCAGCGCTGGCCGTCGAAGATGAGCTGCACGTTGTTGATGCCGCGAGTGACTGGCGGGCCCTCGGGCGTCTCGCGCGCCTCGTACGCGCTCAGCACGTTGATGAGGTCTCCGTAGCCTGCGACCTGCCGGTGCGTCTCCTTCTCGAAGAAGCCGCGCGTCTTGAAGAACTCCTCGCCCCAGGTCGCGTAGTCGTCGGGGGTGATGGGGGCGACCCCTGGAGCACCACCGGGCTTGGGGCGCTGGACGGAGGCCATCTGCGCGCCGGGATAGAAGAGGGAGCGGAAGCGCTGCCAATCACGCGGCTTGCCGGCGGGGCCACTGATGGAGTCGTAGAGCGCGGTGAGCAGCCCGTCCTGCGTCTTCACGTCCTCGGGGCGCGCCTGGGGCGCCTTCTGGAGCGCCGCCTGGGTCTTCTCCGCCGCCAGCTTCATCGGGCTGGGCGTCGCGGGCTTGGGGGCGGTGGCTGGACTCGTGGGGGCCTGGGGCTTCGCGGCGGAGCTTCCCGTCGCGGGGGCGGGCGCCGCCGATGCCTGGGCGAATGACGGAGCTGCGAGCAACAAAGCCGCGGCGCACGCTGCGGTGTACAGACGATGCATGGGATGAACCTCCAAGACGTCGAGAAGCACCGCGCGGCAGATTAACCCGACGTCCTTGAAACTGTCTGATGCCGCGTGCGGTCAGGAGTCGATGTTCGCGCTTCGACAGTCCGTGCAGGCAGCGCCGAAGGCCACGGCCTCCTGGATGACGACGCTCTCGTGGACGAAGGGTGGCGCCCGCGGGTGCGCGCAACGGGTGGAACCGTGGGGGAGTGTCCGTTAGGGTGCCCCGCCATGATGCGCAAACTCCTCCTGACCTTGCTGTTGTCCGTGTCCTCCACCGCGCTGGCGGCGGAGCCGCTCACCGTCTACTCCGGCCGCAACGAGAAGCTGGTGGGACCGCTGCTCAAGAAGTTCACCGAGAAGACCGGCATCGAGGTGAAGGTGCGCTACGGCGAGACGCCACAGCTCGCCGCCACGCTGCTGGAGGAAGGTGACAAGACTCCGGCGGACGTGTTCTTCGCGCAGGACGCGGGAGCGCTCGGCGCGCTCGGCAACGCGGGTCGGCTCCAGGCGCTGCCCAAGGCGACGCTGGACAAGGTGGACGCGCGTTTCCGCTCGCCGACGGGGCTGTGGGTGGGCGCGAGCGGTCGCGCGCGTGTCGTGGCCTACAACACGAAGAAGGTGAAGCCGGCGGACCTGCCCAAGAGCATCCTCGGCTTCACGGACGCGAAGTGGAAGGGCCGGCTGGGCTGGGCGCCCACCAACGCGTCCTTCCAGTCCTTCGTCACCGCGCTGCGGCTGCTCAAGGGCGACGAGGCGGCCACCGCGTGGCTCAAGGGCGTGAAGGCCAACGAGCCGCGCGTCTACAAGAACAACGCGGCCGTCGTCGAAGCGCTGGGCCGCGGTGAAATCGACGCGGGTTTCGTCAACCACTACTACCTGTACGCCGCGAAGAAGAGCAACGCGGAGCTGCCCGTGGCCAACTACTTCGTCGCGGCGGGAGACCCGGGCGCGCTGGTGAACGTGGCGGGCGTGGGCATCCTCCAGGGGACGAAGCAGGTGGAGTCGGCACAGAAGTTCGCCGCGTTCCTGCTGGAGCCGGAGGCGCAGACGTACTTCTCCCAGGAGACGTACGAGTACCCGCTGGTGAAGGGCGTGAAGACGGCGGACGCGCTGCCGACGCTCGCGAAGGTGGGCTCGCCGGACCTGGACCTGTCCAAGCTCGACGACCTGCGCGGCACGGTGAAGCTGCTCCAGGACACCGGCGTCCTCTGAGGCCAGTGAAGTGACACGTCGTCCTCCGGGGTGGTTGCTGGTGTCGGGGCTGGTGGTCGCCGCGCTCGCGGTGCTGCCAGCGGTGTACCTGGGCGTTCGCGCGGCGGAAGCCGATGCGGACACCTGGGCCCTGCTCTGGCGTGACAAGACGTGGGGCCTGTTGTGGCGCACGCTGGGGCTCGCGGTGGCGGTGACCGTCTGCGCCGCCCTGGTGGCCCTGCCGCTGGCGTGGCTCACCACGCGCACGGACCTCCCGGGACGACGTGGCTGGACGGTGCTCTTGTGCGTGCCGCTCGCGGTGCCGACCTTCGTCAGCGGCTACGTGCTGCTGGCGACGTTTGGCAATGGGGGCGTGTTGGAGGAGCCGCTGACTCGCTGGGGGCTGCCGGTGCCCTCGGTGTATGGCTTTCCCGGCGCGCTCCTGGCGCTGACGGTGTCCACGTATCCGTATCTCTTCCTCGCGTTGCGCGCGGGCTTGCTCTCGCAGGACCCCGCCTGGCTGGAGGGTGCGCGCAGTCTGGGCATGGGTCCGGCGCGGGCGTTCTGGAAGGTGACGGCGCCGCTGTTGCGTCCGGCCTTCGTGTCCGGCGCGCTGCTCGTCGGGCTGTATGTGTTGTCGGACTTCGGCGCGGTGGCGCTGCTCCAGTACGACGCCTTCTCGCGCGCCATCTATGTCCAGTACGAGGGCGCGTATGACCGGACCTACGCCGCGCTGCTGGGGCTGGCGTTGGTGGTGGTGACGGCGGCCGTGCTGGTGCTGGAGGTGCGGCTGCGAGGGCGCGCGGGTTATCACCGCAGCGCGAAGGGCGCCGCGCGGGTGTTCTCGCCCGTGTCGCTGGGACGCTGGCGGTGGCCCGCGCTGCTGCTGTGTGGCGCGGTGGTGGCGGTGGGCGTGGTGCTGCCGGTGGGCGTGCTCGTGTACTGGGGTGTGCGGGGGTTGGTGGGGGAGAGCGCGTCGATGATGGCGCCGGCGCTCGGCTCGGTGCTCGCGTCGGTGCTGGGCGCGGTGGCGTCGGTGCTGGGCGCGCTGCCGCTGGCCTTCCTCGCGGTGCGATATCCGGGACGGCTCACCCTGGCGATGGAGCGAGTCTCCTACGTGGGTTATGCGCTGCCGCCCATCGTCCTGGCGCTGTCGCTCGTCTTCCTGGGCGTGCGCGCGCTGCCGTTTTTCTACGGCACGCTGGTCATGCTGGTGCTGGCGTACGTGGTGCGCTTCCTGCCGCAGGCGGTGGGCACGGTGCGCTCGGCGCTGCTCCAGCTCAATCCGCACCTGACGGAGGCCGCGGCGTCGCTGGGGCAATCGCCTTCGACGGTGTTCCGCCGCGTCACCGCGCCGCTCTTGCGTCCTGGGTTGCTGGCGGGCGCGGTGCTCGTCTTCCTCACGGCCATGAAGGAGCTGCCGGCCACGTTGCTGCTGGCGCCCATCGGCTTCGAGACGCTCGCCACTCGCGTGTGGGGCGCCACGGCCGAGGGGCGCTTCGCGGAGGCCGCATTGCCCGCCCTGGTGCTGATGGCCATCTCCGCGCTGGGGGTGGGCCTGCTCGTGTCGCAGGAGGGCGACGCACCCCGGGGATGACCTCGTGTGCTCGGGCTTTGCGAGGCTCGCGACACACAGCGGAGGCTCCCTCACGTCGCGGCTCGCACTGTTGCCGTCGGGAGTCCTGGTGGCCGGCCTCATCTCCAGGTTCGACGAGGACGCGAATGCGGACGTCGATGGCCGCTCGGCCGGAGGCATCGGCCCCAGCGTCGACGAGAACGTGAAGGTGGACGTCGAGACACGGATGGCCGCTCGGCCGCCCTGGAAGTCGCGGCGGAACGAGGTAGGGTGCGCGGCGCCTTCGCCATGTCCCTGCTCACGCTCGACGCCCTGTCCCTGCGCTACACCCCCAGCGGCACCGCCGCCGTGGATGGTCTGTCATTGTCGGTGGAGCCCGGTGAGGTGGTGGCCTTGCTCGGCCCTTCCGGCTGCGGCAAGACGACGACGCTGCGCCTGGTCGCGGGCTTCGAGCGGCCCGGCGCGGGCATGCTCACCCTGGACGGCCGCGTGCTCGCGGGGCCGGGGGCCTTCGTGCCTCCAGAGCAGCGCAGCGTGGGCATGGTGTTCCAGGACTACGCCCTGTTCCCGCACCTGTCCGTGCTGGAGAACGTGACGTTCGGCCTGTCGAAGTTGTCGCGGCGCGAGGCGGAGGACAAGGCGCGCGCCATGCTGACGATGTTCGGCCTGGGCGAGTTCGCCTCGCGCATGCCGCACGCGCTCTCGGGAGGGCAGCAGCAGCGGGTGGCGCTGTCGCGCGCGCTGGCGCCGGGCCCGCGCGTCTTGCTGTTGGACGAGCCCTTCTCCAGCCTGGACAGCGGGCTGCGTGCGTCCACGCGAATCGAAGTGCGGCGGGTGCTCAAGTCGCTGGGCGCCACGGTGGTGCTCGTGACGCATGACCAGGGCGAGGCGATGGCCTTCGCGGACCGGCTGGCCGTCATGCGCGCGGGCAAGGTGGAGCAGGTGGGCACGCCCGAGTCCGTCTACTCCGCGCCGCGCACGGCCTTCGTCGCGTACTTCCTGGGAGGCACGAATCTATTGCCTGGCATGGGCTTCGGGGGCGGGGCGCGCACGGTGCTGGGCAATCTGCCGGTGCTGGGGACTGCCAAGGGAAAGGTGCTGCTGTCGCTGCGTCCGGAGTCCCTGCGGCTGGTGCCGGACAAGGACGCGGTGGCGGTGGGTGGGGCACTGCGCGCGGAGGTCCTGTCGCGCGAGTTCCAGGGGCCCAGCGCCGAGTACACCGTGGCCTGTGGCGGCATGGAGCTGGTGGTGCGTGGCGCGCCGGAGTCGCCGCTGCGGCCAGGAGACAGGGCCCGGCTGGAAATCGTGGGGAAGGCGGGCGTGCTGGAGGACAGTCCCGACTAGGTTGGCTGTCCTCCGAGCAGGCAGGCGGCGTACGCTGGGGGCGGCTCCCGGGGTGCAATCACCCGGCCTCCCCGTGCGTAGAGGTGGGTATGAACATCGCAGGTCTTCGTGGCATGGGCACCCGCTTTTTTCAGTACGTGAGGGACCCTCGCGTAGCGCTCTGGCGGAAGCTGGCCGGAGTGGTGGCGGTGGTCTACTTCCTGTCGCCGGTGGACGCGGTGCCGGACTTCATCCCCGTGTTGGGCTGGTTGGACGACCTGGGCATGTTGTCCGCGGCGGCGTTCTTCATGGTGCGTGAGGTCCAACGCTACCGGCCCGAGCAGCCCTGGGACGGCGTCCCGAGGGACGCGGAGGGGCACGAGCGCGTGCCGCCCACCGTGCGAAAGCACGTCTGAGCCGGAAAGTTCCGCCCGGAATTCCAGGCTCCAGCAGTGTCCCGGGAATCTGACGCCGCGCGTCCGCGAGTTCCCGTGGTGTGCGCGGAGGGGACGCGGAATCATGGGCGTGCATGGACACGTCCCAGGGAAGCAAGGTGGTCCTCGTCACGGGAGCCTCCTCGGGTATTGGCGAGGCGTGCGTCGAGCTGCTGACGGTGCGCAAGCACATCGTCTATGGCACCAGTCGTCGTCCGCCGACGAAGGAGTCGGTGGGCTACAGGATGCTGGAGCTGGACGTGACGCAGGACGCGTCCGTGCGCCGCGCGGTGCAGACGGTGCTGGAGCGAGAGGGCCGCATCGACGTCGTCGTGAACAACGCGGGCCACGCGTTGGCGGGGGCGGTGGAGGACACCTCCGTGGAGGAGGCGTGGCGGCAGCTCGACACGAATGTGTTGGGGGTGTTGCGCGTCTGCCAGGCGGTGTTGCCGTCGATGCGTGAGCGGCGCTCGGGCCGCATCATCAACATCAGCTCATTGGGTGGGGCGGTGGGGTTGCCGTTCCAGGGTTTCTACAGCGCGAGCAAGTTCGCGTTGGAGGGCCTGACGGAGAGCCTGCGTCAGGAGGTGGAGGCGTATGGCATTCACGCCACGCTGGTGCAGCCCGGAGACGTGCGCACGAGGCTGACGGACAACCGGGTGCGCGCGGCGGCGTCTTGCGAGGGCTCGGCGTACCGCGAGTCCTTCGAGAAGGTGTTGGCCGTCATCGAGAAGGAGGAGCGCCAGGGCGTGCCTTCCGAGGACGTGGCGCGGCGGGTGCTGGAGGTGATGGAGGCGGAGGAGCCAGACGTGAGGTACTCGGTGGGGAAGCTGGCGCAGCGCGCGGCCCTGGTGGCGAAGGTGCTGCTGCCCGCGAAGACCTTCGAGGGCATCCTGATGTCGATGTATGGCTTGAAGCGGCGCTGAGCGCTCAACCCCTGTCGAGCGCCTTCTTCATGGCGGCCATGCCCTCCTCAATCATGGGGCCGACAGCGGCGCTGGCCTCGTGGGGCAGGAAGTCGGCGGTCCAGACGACCCGGCTCCCCGTGCCCTCCGCGAAGACCTGGACTGCTCCGTTGTAGTGGGTCAGCGGTCCACCTTCCGCGCCCCATACGAGGCGCCGTTCCTTGTCGTCCACCGTCACGATGGGCTCCTTGACCACCATGCCGTTGCGGAAGGTGACCACGCGGGCTCCCGGCTCCAGGCGCGTGTCGACCACGAACCCGGGAACCAATCGCGTGTGGAGCGCGCCGATGTCTCGGATTGCATCCCAGACAAACTCGGGCGTGGCGCTCGTCGTGATTTCTTTCCGGATGGAAGCCATGTGTGTGTTCTCCTGAGGTGAGCCCTGCTTGTAGAAGGTGCTCGCCAGTTCCTCTTGGAGAATCTTGCGGCCTACTATTCCAAGCCAGGAGCGTGAGGAGCGATGCGCCGTTTCTTCTGGGTGGATGAGGACTACGCCGTTACCGCGAAGTACCGGGGGTACGTGAATGCGTCACACCGATGGGGTCTGCCGGGCTTGTTGAAGTGCCCCACGTGCGGAGCAACCTGGGGAGGCCTGGGGCACCACTTCCCCGGCGTGGACCTGACACAACTGCCAGAGCATCGAGAGTTCGAGAAGGCCAGACCCGAGCCCTTCCCGGAGTTCACGCGCCTTCGAGAGCTGGTACGCCCCCTGGTGCCTCCACAGGCCGCGCTTCCTCCAGGCACGAGCTTCGGTCCGTTGGTGGGCACTTCGGTCGGAAAGCTCCCGGATTTCGTGTGGCTCCTCGATGTGCTGCTGCTTGACCAAGAGATGGTTGAGCAACTCCAGATCGGAGGACTGCAAGGGCTTCAGGCCTTCCCGACGGCTCTGCGCTTCAAACAGAAGAACCCACCGGAGCTGGTGGAACTCCAGGTGGGCCCGCATGGCATTCTGCACGCCGACTGCATCCCACCAGAGGAACCCCCTCCGTGCGCGACCTGCGGCCGAGCGGGCTTCAGTCGACCCGATGAACCCATCCTGGACGCAGCCTCACTGCCCCCGGAGCTGGACCTGTTCCGATTGGCGAACTTCGCGACGATGGTCATCGGCACCGAGCGGTTCAAGGACGCCGTGCTCCGCCTCGGCCTGGACGGCCTCACCTTCCGCGAACTCCCGACGCGCTAGAACCACGAGCCCCGCGTGAGCTAATCCTTGCCGCTCTCGCGCTGGTTCTCGAAGTGGACGAAGTCGATGAGGAACGTGGCGGCCACGGCCAGGGTGCGCAGGAGCGAGCCGCGCAGCGCCCCGTCGAACTGGACACCGAAGTTGTCCGCGTCCGTGAACATCTCCTTGCCGAAGCCGCTCCACCGCTTGGCGATGGTGCCCACCTCGCGCCCGCCCTCCTCAATCACGAACGTCCACGGACGGAAGAGCGGACCCCTCAAGTGTCCCAATTCCTCTCCACCCGGCCCGAGGATGTCATACGCCCGTGTGAAGAAGCGGAAGCGCTGCCTCACGCTCCCCAGCAGCCGTCCATCGCCGCCCTCCACGTCCATGCGCGCCAGCCAGAAGCGCCACGGCCGGCGCAGCCGCAACGCGACGGCGCCCGAGGGCGACTTCAGCTCCATCGTGAAGGGGCGTTTGGCCTTGAAGAAGTTGCGCAGGAGCAGCAGGCCCAGCCCGCTGCCCACCTCGCCCGCGAAGAAGACCGTCTCTCCGTCGTCCCCCACCACCTGGTACTTGTTGCGTCCCTCGAAGCCGGTGAGGATTTCTCCCCACTCCTTCACCTGACGGACGCGCAGCGCGCGCTGATGTTGAAGGGACGCGAGGGCGGTGGAGTCGACGGTCATGGGCGCCTTCCGGGCAGGGCACTGCGAGACGGCGTGATTAGAACTGACCCGCCAGCGCCATGCCCGCGCCTTCCCTGCCCATGAGGGTGGGAGTCAACATCACCTGGGGCAGCCGAGGCGCATCGAAGTTGCGCGTGAGATAGGCCGTGAGGGCCAGTCCGCCCAGGGCACCCACGCCCGCGCTGATGAGGATGGCGTCGCCGTTGTCGCCGTCGTTGCCTCCCGCGAAGGTGTACATGGTGCTGGCGCCGAGCAGCCCTCCGACGATGCCGCCCGCGTCGATGAGCAGCATGCGGCCCCGGGACACCGGCAGGCTGCGCGACAGCACGGCGAAGCCGATGATGCCGGCGGACGTCGCGGCCAGCTCGGCGGCGAAGAAGGACTTCGTGTTGTCGCTCTCCGACGTCGCCAGGAACAGGGCCGTCACCACGCCAGCCCACAGGCCGCCGGAGTTGGCCATGGACACCTGACCCGCCGTGGGATTCACGAGGTTGGCGAGCAGGACGCCCACGCCGGTGAAGCTCGCGCCGCCGACGATGACGGCCCCCAGCGCATCATCGTCCTCCAGGTCGAAGGCCAGCATCGACGCGATGCCGAACCAGAACCCCCACACAGTGCCGGAGTTGATGACGGCCGCCTGCCCGGAAGTGATTCCACCTTGCGAGAGCAGGAGTGCGCTGGTGACACCTGCGCCCGCTCCGAGCATGGACGCGGCCACGTAGTTCTGGTCCCTGCATTCGGCGATGGCGCACAGCAGGAGGCCCTGCGTCGCGCCGTGCAGCGTCTGCACCACCGTCAGCGACGCGACGGCGCCGCCCGAGCGACGCTCCGTGTTCTCGTAGACCGCGGCCTGCGCCAGCTTCGCGCCAGGCTTGAGCCGGGCCCGGGTGAGCCGGCCGAGCTCGGAGGCGTAGGGGTGCTGCGGGCAGACGGAGAGGACCTCCGCGAAGGCCTCCGAGGCCTCGCTGTCCTTGCCCCGGATGAGCGCGTCGAAGCCCTCGTTGTAGCGAGCCTCCGCTTCGGGAGGGCACGCCTCGGGTGAGGTCATCAGCGGCGGAGCCGTCAGGGACTCAGGGGAGAGCCCCGCTGGGGAATCAGGTCCGGTCCGCGCTTCATCCACGACTTGGGTGGCACTGAGCGCGACGAGCAGGAGGGTGGTGAGCATCATGGGCGTCACCCACTCTATGCGACGACCCCGGCCCGTCCACGAGGGAGAGGCCGAGGTCGCCGGGGACTTCGGGTGATGTGTCTCAGGCGCGCCGCGTCAGCGAGCGGCGAGGGTATCGACGTGCTGACGCAGCTCGGCGTCGTTGCCCAGTCGGCCGTTGAGCCCGGCGAGGGGCTTGGCGGCCTGCTCGATGCGACCCCGGGTGCGCGGGCCCGCCGCGACGAGCCAGGCCACGCCCAGGGCCAGCTCCGCGACGTCGGGGCTGCCGGTGAGCTGCGAGGCGAGGGTCAGCAGGGCCTCCACCGCCTTCTTCACCTGGGCGCCGTGCAGCGCGTGGCTGCTGGTGATGCCCTCGCGCAGCAGCTCCAGCAGGGCGAGCGCGGTGGCTCGAGCCTGCTGCACGGGCTCCGGCCCGGAGCCGGTCCCCGCCCACAGTCCGTTGGCGAGCTGTCGTCCCAGCAGCGCCTCCGCGCCCGCTGCGTGGGAGGCGACGTCACGGGAGCGCTCGGAGGCGCCCTCCTCCTGCTCGGAGGCCAGGCCGACCGCGGAGGCGTCGTCATCGTCGGAGAACTCGGGGGCCGCCAGGGACTCCTTCCGGGAGACTCCGCCGAAGATGGCTCCCAGCAGGCCGCCGTCCTTCTTCTTCTTCGCCATGTCGGGGGCCTGGGCCGACTTGCTGACCATCCTCCGGCTCTCGAAGCTCGGAGCGGAGTCCGCGAGCGGTGCGGGGGGCGGCGGGGGCCCTCCCGCGGAAGCCATGGCGGGCGCGGCGGCCATGGGCGCAGGAGCCGGGATTCGCATCGGCGCCCCGGGAGGCGGCATGACGGGCTGGTGCGGCCCGCCACGGCCGCGAGCACCGGGGCGCTGGACGACGGGAGCGACCTCGGCCTCTTCGTTCTTCTGCGTGCCGAACATGGCCCAGCCCGCGGGAGCATTCACCGGGACGACGCGCGTCTCCGGCTGACCCGAGGCGCGCCTGTCACCAGTGCGCTCCTCCACCACGACGAAGGACGTGTAGCGCGTGACAATCTGGTGCTCGACGGCGAGGTCGACGATGCGCTTCTTCATGGACTCGGCGCGGCGGCCGGTGAGGCCCGCGGCCTCCCAGCTCTTGATGCGCTCGGCGGCCCACAACTTCTCCACCGCCGGACGGTCCGACTCGGCGAGGAAGTTCACGTTCACGGTGAGCACGAAGGGCTCGCGGCCGGAGCGGCCCCGCAGCGTCACCTTGCCGGTGCCCGGCGTGGGGTAGCGACCCAGCAGGGTCCAGGGAACGCCGTCGACCATCGTCGGCAGCTCGGCGGGAGCCAGCTCCGTGCCTTCGATTCCCTCGAAGGTGACTTGCAACTCAGTGACGCGAGGCGCGAGCGCGCGGGAGAACTGGGCGACGACCTTGTCGTCGATGCGCTCGCCCGGATGGATGAACTCCACGTCGCCGCCGGTCTGCTTCGCCATGTCACGCAGCAGCGCGTCGCTGACGTTGGTGCCGATGCCGAACGAGTACACGCGGGCGGACTTCCGCTCGGCGAGTACGGCGCGGAGGATCTCCTCCTCGTTGCCCACCTGTCCGTCCGTCAGGAGCACGAGCACGCCGTCCGGCGCGGTGCGAGCCGCGGCCTGCATGGGCCCGAGCAGCTCGGTGCCGCCGTCGGCCCGGAGTGCCGCTACCCACCGGTCCGCCTCTTCCAGCATGCGCTGGGTGAAGGGCACGGGCAGGGGCTGGAAGGAGCGGAAGGAGCTCTCGAAGGCGATGACGTTGAAGCGGTCGCCTTCACGCAGGTGGCGCAGACACAGCCGGAGCGCGGCCTGGGCCTGGGGCAGGCTCTCGCCGTCCATGGAGCCGGAGACGTCCACCAGGAAGATGACCTCCTGCTTGGGGGGCGCGGAGGCCATGCCCAGCAGGTCGGGCACCACGGTGAGGGCGAACGTGCCGGGCTTGTCGCCCTTGCGGTGCGTGGCGAGCGGGGTGAAGACGGCGCTCGAATCGGAGCTGCGCAGGGAGAGGACCAGGTCGCGGTCCAGGGACACCTCGCCGCGAGAGAAGCTCACCCGGGCGCGGGTGCCGCTCTCGCGGGTGACGGTGATGGCGTGCGAGGGGCTCTCGACGATGACCTCGCGGCCCAGGTCCACGAGCAGGTCCATGCGCAGGCCGTAGTGCACCTGGCCGATGGGAGGAGAGATTCGGTCCGCGTCGGGGACGCGCTGCGTGGGCTCGACGCTGCCGTGGCCGGTGCGGTCTCCGGCGGGGTTGCCGGGGATGTAGCGCGGGGCGACGAGCGTGGGGAGCATCCACCGGACGCTGCCCTCCTCGGCGGTGACAGCCTGGAGGAACTCCACCTCGATGAGGGTCTCTTCGCCGGGGAGGAGGTTGCCCACCTGGGCGGTGAAGACGTTGGAGCGCTCCTCGTCGAGCAGGGCGGCGCCATGGCCCGCGGTGACGGCGTCGTCATAGGCGCGGAAGGCCTCCTCGCGCTCCTTGACGATGCCCTCGACGCGGCGGCCCGCGCACGTCATGGAGAAGGCGGACAGGGTGCCGTCAGAGGGCAAGGGGAAGGTGTAGACGGCCTCGATGGGGCGCTGCTCGTCGTTGCGGTAGCGCTGGCGAACGCGCACGCGCGCATGTCCGCCGAGCAGCTCACCAGTGACTTCGACGCCCTGGAGGGGGACCTGCGCGCCCTCGCGAGTGAACAGCCCTGCATGCTCTTTCGTCATGGCTTCTCCTTGTCCTGGAACTCTTCGATGAGGGCCCTCACGCGCTCGGCGAGGGCACGAACCTTGGCATCCGCTGAATCCGCTACGTGCAGCTCCAGTCCGGGGATGAGCTCCCAGCGCTGGTAGCGAGTCGTCGTCGTGGGACGCGGGCCGGTGGCCGGCGGTGCCACGATTTGTGAATCGGTGGGGCTCGTCGGCCCGTACGTGGGCGGAGTCGGGGTGACGTCCGACTCGGCGAGCTTGCGCAGCTCGTCGAGCGACAGGCGCTGGAGCTCCGCCTGGATGGCATCCAAGGGCAGGAACCAGGCTTGAAGGACCCGGATGGCCTTGAGGCGGACGACGTGCTCCTCGCCATACACGGTGTCCGGACCCCGGAAGGGCGGCGCGGGGAGCAGACCCCGCTGGACGTAGTAGCGCACCGTGCGTGGCGAGACGCCCGCCTCCTCGGCCAGCTCCGCCAGCTTCCACTCACTCTGTGTCTTCCGCGTGTTCACGAAGCAGACAGTATGATTCGACACTTTAAGTGTCAAGTCATCAGTGTCGAGTTTCTGCGGGCGTAGTGTCAAGATGTCCGGGTGGGCATATGTCGGACTGCGCAGTTCGAGTGTCGAGATGGACTGTCGAGTTCAGAGGGGAGCAGGGGGGCGAAGGGTGGGTTGCATGGGGGAGGGGAGGGGTGGAACAGAGGGGGGATGAACGGTGTGTCGGATGGGTTGGACCTCTCGTCGATACGGCTGATTGGGACGGCGGTGACGCCGGCGGTGATGGTGTCGGCGTGCGGAATCGTGGCGACGGGGTTGGACAACCAGATTGCGCGGATGACGACGCGGATGCGGGAGATGTTGAGGGAGGCGCGTCAGTTGCCGGACGGGAGCTCGCGGCGGGACTTGTTGCGGCAGGAGGTGGTCATCCTGGACCGGCGGCACGCCATCCTCGCGAGGGCCATCGCGCTGACGTACACGGCGCTCTTGGCGTTCGTGGTGACGTCGTTGCTGTATCTGACGAAGCGTCAGCTCGACATCCCGGAGTCGCTGCCGGTGGTGTCCTTCGCCATCGGCGTGTTGTTGCTGGGCGCGGTAGCGGTGCTCGCGCTGGCCTCGCTGCGCTTGAGCCGGCTGGCCATCACCCTGGAGCGGGAGGAACTCTTCGGAATCACGCGCCCGCCCCCGCGCCTGTAGTGGCCCGCGTCAGGTGAGGTTCTCGGCGGGAGGCCCGTCCTCGTCGCCGTGTCCATTGGAGTGGCGTCTGTCATCCTCGCCCGAGCCGAAGCCGCTGCGAGCCGCCGCGGCGCCGACGGCGCGCAGGATGTCGAGCGGGATGGGGAGGATGGTGTGATTGCCGCCGGTGGTGATTTCCACCAGCGTCTGTAGATAACGGAGCTGGAGCGTGGCGGGGTTGCGGCTGAGCACGTCCGCGGCCATGGCGAGCTTCTCGGCGGCCTGGTGCTCGCCCTCGGCGGCGATGATTTTCGCGCGACGCTCGCGCTCGGCCTCGGCCTGTCGAGCGATGGCCCGCTGCATCTCCGGGGGCAGGTCGATGTGCTTCACCTCCACGTTGGAAACCTTGATGCCCCACGGGTCCGTGCGCGCGTCGAGCACCTGCTGGATTTCGTGGTTGATGCGCTCGCGCTCGCTGAGGAGCTGGTCCAGCTCCACCTGTCCCAGAATCGCGCGGAGCGTTGTCTGCGCGAGCTGGCTGGTGGCGTAGAGATAGTCCTCCACCTCGAGCACGGCCTTGTCGGCATGGATGACGCGGAAGTAGACGACGGCGTTGACCTTCACGCTGACGTTGTCGCGAGTGATGACGTCCTGGGGCGGCACGTCGCGAGCCACGGTGCGCAGGTCGATGATGACCATGCGCTCCACGAAGGGGATGAGCCAGCGGAAGCCCGCGCGCTTCAATCCCACGAAGCGGCCGAGCCGGAACACCACGCCGTTCTGGTACTCGTTGACGATTCGCACGCCTGACATGAACAGCAGGAAGACGATGCCCAGCGGAATGAGGAACCCGAGCAGCCCGAACACGTTGGTCATGTCTTCACCTCGTCGACGAAGAGGGTGAGCCCTTCCACGCGCCGCACCACCACGTGGGCGCCGCGCTGGATGGGGGAGGGAGAGGTGGCGCGCCAGCGCTCACCATGGACGAACACTTCACCGCTCTCGGGAGAGACGGGGGCCAGCGTGGTGCCCTCCTCGCCCACGAGTCCCGCGTCTCCACCGCGCTGGGGCAGGCGCCGCGTCTGAGCGCTCCGCCACGCGATATAGGCCGCCGCACCCGCGAGGACCAACGTGGTGGGAATCAGCCACGCCCACGACACGCGGAAGGACCGGTCCACGAACCAGTCCGGGTCGAAGCGGTCCACCAGGAACAGCCCTCCCAATCCCAGCAACAACACACCCGTGGCCCCGAGCAGTCCACTGGTGACGAACAGCTCCGCGACGATGAGCGCCGCGCCGAGCAAGAGGAGCAGCAAGGCCCCCGCACTCACGGGCAACGCTGACGAGGCCACCAGCGCGAGCACCAGCGCCACCAGGCCGAGGAGTCCGGGAGCGATGCCGCCGGGATGGGCCAGCTCGACGACCAGTCCGAGCGCGGCCATGAGGAACAGCAGGTAGACCAGCGCGGGATGCGCGAGCGCATGGACCACGCGCTGGGAGAGGCTCGGAGTCAGCTCCACGAGTCGAGCGTCGCGAGTGGACAGCCGCACCGTGTCGCCCCCCGCCACCTGCACCGAGCGTCCATCGGCCCAGGAGAGGAACTCCGACTCGCTGGGAGCAAGGTGCTCCACCACGCGCAGCTCGACGGCCGCGTTCGCGCTGACGGCGACACTGTCGCGAACGGCGGAGGCGGCCCACGCCGCGTTGCGGCCCCGCTGACGCGCGATGCTCTCGGCGAAGGCGACGGTGTCGTTCTCCACCTTCCGGGCGAGCTGCGAGCCACCCGCCGCCTCCGGGTCCTGTCCGGTGACCCCCGCGACGGGATGCGCCGCGCCGATGTTGGTGCCGGGAGCCATGGCCGCCAGATTGGAGGCGAGGGTGATGAAGACGCCCGCGCTGCCCGCATGCGCACCGGAGGGGCCCACCCAGACGAGCACCGGCACGGTGGAACCCAGGAACGCGCGGACGATGGCGCGAGTGGCCTCCAGCGAGCCGCCGGGAGTGTCCAGTCGAACCAGCAGCGCCGAGTGTCCCCCCTGCTCCGCGCGCCGAACGCAGTCGGCCAGATAGGCGCCCGAGCCGGTGTCCACCACGCCTTCCAGCTCGCAGCGCGCCACGGTGGAGGAGTCCGACGGAGTGCTCGGTAGTGGTCTCGCCGCGAGCAGCCCCAGGGCCAGCATCATCAGGGCACAAGCGGCCCTGATTCTCCCCAACTGGCTGTGGCGTGAGCGTGGCAAGTCACACCTCCTGAAGCGAACGCTTGCCCACCACCCGCATGGCCCGAAGCTCCGAGGTGTGAGGACACTCCCGAGCAACGGTGGTCATGCCTTGCTCAAGCTTCCCGAGTCGGCTCGCGCATGTCTGGTATCGGGCACGGGGAGTGAGCGCTCGCACGCCGGGATGCTTTCCGGGTGGTCGGTGCGAACGAGAGGCAGCAGATTTGCTGCTCGCCAAGACTCGAAGGGGAGGATTCATGCGCCGCGTCGTTCTCATCGCCGCCCTTTGCCTGGCCGCCGTGCCGATGGCTTGCAAGACCACGCAGCCCGCCGGAACTGATGAGCAGGAGCCGCTTCAGGGACCTGACCAGGTGAGGGAGCCCGTGCAGACCGTGCCGGACAATCCGCCCGGGCCCGCCACGCCTCTTCCCGACCAGCCCGACGCGGGCACGACGGAGACGCAGACACAGCCCCAGTAACGGAGCGCCGCGACGAGTCGCGAGCCAGGAGCATGCTCCCGGCCGTGCCGTCTCCGTGCACGGGGGCCGACGGTCCTCGTGACACCGCCCCTCCGCTCGCGCACAGTTCTCGCGACTCGCGTGGAGACGAAGCCCGACGCGGGGCAGGCGGAGGCGCACGGTGGAGACGACAGTCTATCTGGCAGAGCGAATCTGGACGCTGGATGCGACGCGCCCGCTGGCGCGAGCCCTGGCGGTGCGAGACGGACGTGTCGTGGCGGTGGGCACGCGCGACGAGGTGAGGGCCGCCGCGCCCGGTGCGCGAGAGGTGGACCTGGGAGCCGCCACGGTGGTGCCGGGACTGGTGGACGCCCACGCGCATCTGCATGGCCTGGGGCGAAGCCTGACCACGGTGCGACTGGAGAAGGCGCCGTCGGTGGAGGAGGCGCTGCGCCGACTGACGCAGGCACCCGCCTCCAGCTTCCAAGGTGACTGGTTGTTGGGAAGGGGCTGGGACCAGAACGAGTGGCCCGGTGGAGCCTTCCCTGGAAGGGCGGAGCTCGATGCCCTGTTTCCCACGACGCCCGTGTTCCTCACGCGAGTGGACCACCACGCGGCCTGGGTGAACGGTGAGGCCCTGCGCAGGGCGGGCATCTCTCGTGACACGCCGGACACCGAGGGAGGCCGCATCCTGAGGGACACGAAGGGTGAGCCGACGGGAGTGCTGGTAGACAACGCCATGGACGTGGTGGCCGCGGCGATGCCACCGCCCACCAAGGCGCAGTTGGAGACACGGCTCCGCGCGGCGCTGGAGCGCTGTGCCCGGGTGGGGCTGACGGGAGTTCACGACGCCGGCATGGACCTGGATGCATTCCGGCTGCTTCAGCAGTGGGACGCCGAGGGCACGCTCCCGCTGCGCATCTACGCCATGGCGGCGGGCCAGGGTGACGAGCGGCACGCCTATCTGGAGCAGGGCCCCTGGCAGGGGCGGATGCTGACGATGCGCGCGGTGAAGTTCCTGGCGGATGGTGCGCTGGGCAGTCGGGGCGCGGCTCTGCACGAGGACTACTGTGACGAGCCCGGTCAGCGCGGGCTGTTGTTGATGTCGCCCGAGGAACTCGAGTCCCGGAGCCGCGCCTTCATGGCCAGGGGCTTTCAGGTCTGCATCCACGCCATTGGAGACCGTGCCAATACGTTGGTGGTGGACGTGCTCACGCGCGTGTCGGAGGAGACGGGCACGAAGGCGCTGAGGCACCGCGTGGAGCACGCCCAGATTCTGCGACGCGAGGACATCACCCGCCTGGGCGCGGCGGGCCTCGTGGCGAGCGTGCAGCCCACCCATGCCACCAGCGACATGCCCTGGGCGGAAGCGAGGCTGGGCCGAGAGCGGCTCCGAGGCTCCTATGCGTGGCGCAGCCTGAAGGACGCGGGGGCGAACCTCGCCCTGGGCAGCGACTTCCCCATCGAGAACCCGGACGTCCTGGCGGGGCTGTACGCGGCGCGCACCAGGCAGGACGCCACGGGCAGACCGGAGGGTGGCTGGCTGCCGGAGGAGGCGCTGTCGGGGTACGAGGCCCTGGAGGGCTTCACGCGGGGGCCGGCGTGGGCGTCCTTCGAGGAGGCCCGGCGCGGCGGGCTGGCACCAGGGCAGGACGCCGACTTCGTGGCGCTGTCGGTGGATCCGGTGGAGGGGCCCGCGAGGGCGCTGGTGGATGCGCAGGTGCTGGCGACGGTGGTGGCGGGCGTGGAGGTCTATCGCGCCTCGCCGTGAGCACCGAGGACGTCACACGCTGAAGATTTGCGAGCGGGCCGCCTCGGCGATGGCGACGACGGCGGGGTGCCGCAGGCGTCGCTCCACGGTGATGGCGTAGAAGCAGGTCTCGATTTCGTCGGTGCGGCCGATGACGGAGCAGTTGTACTCGCGCTCCATCTGCGACTCGATGACGGAGGGCATGGCGAAGACGCCGTGGCCGCTCTGCCCGAAGGCCTGGAGCAGGGCGCTGTCGTCGAAGTCGCCAGCGATGAGGGGACGCAGTCCCTGGCGCTCGAACCAGAGGTCCAGCGAGCGGCGCACGGAGGACTCGTCCGAGGGCAGCAGCATGGGCGCGCCGTCGAGCGAGCGGGGGAAGTCCTTCTTGAGATGCCGCAGGCTGTCGGCGGCGAAGAAGGACACGCCACACTTGCCGAGCAGGTGGTTGAAGGAGCGGACGCTGACGGGCTCGGAGCTGGGCGCGTCGGCGAGCACCACGTCCAGTTCATGCAGGGCGAGCGAGGCGAGCAGCTGGGGCAAGGGGCCTTCGCGGCAGATGATGCGCAGCGAAGGGCCTGCTTCGAGCGCGGGCTTGAGGAGCTGCTCGGCGACAAGCTTGGGAATGACGTCGAGGATGCCCACGTTGAGGCGCAGCTGCTGGCCGGGGGGCAGACCAGCGACCACGTTCTTCAGCTCGTTGCCCAGGCGGAAGATTTCATCGGCGTAGCGCATGACGGTGCGCCCCACGTCGGTGAGGACGAGCTTGCGGCCCTGTCGCTCGAAGAGCTTGTGGCCGAGCGACTCCTCCAGCAGCTTGAGCTGGCTGCTGATGGTGGGTTGAGCGAGGTGTAGTTCTTCGCCGGCCTTGGCGATGCTGCCCGCCCGCGCAACCGTCCAGAAATACAGGAGATGGTGGTAGTTGAGCCAGCTCATACCCATAGAGATAACCGATGGGTTGCGTTCAAACTACCTAATTTTCTTAAGAATGGTCCTGGCTTATCTCTACGTGCATTCGCGGACGAGTTCTTCGCCCCGAAGAGACCGGAGGAGGTCCATGGAAGCCATCAACGTGAGCGAGTCCTGCGAGTCCCTTGAGCTTGAGGTGCTCCGCGAGGCGGTGGAGACGCGGGTTCGGGAGCACCTGGTGCTGGTGGAGCGGCTGGCGTGGAAGTACCGGTGGACGGGGTTGCCGCTGGACGAGCTGGTGGCGGAGGGGAACGTGGGGTTGATGGAGGCGGCGGGCCGGTTCGAGGAGCGGGGGATTCCGTTCGGGGCATACGCGAGCCAGTGGATTCGGGCGCGCATCCGGGCGTACGTGAGCCGCAACTGGAGCATGGCGGGGGGGCGGGCGCCGTGGGTGGTGTTCCAGCTCCGGCGGGAGCGCGCGCGGCTGGAGGCCCGGTGGGGGGAGGGTCATCCGGAGGTGGTGCGCCGGCTGGCGGGGGCCCTGGGGAAGAAGGAGGAGGACGTGGTCCGTGCGACGGAGTCGTTGGCGAGGGACCTGTCGCTGGACGCGCCGGTGACGCAGGACGGTGAGGTGACGCGGCTGGAGGTGTTGGAGGGGGAGGGCGAGCCGCAGGAGGAGGTGGTGGACCGGGCGCAGTGGGCGGCGAGGCTGCGGGCGAGCGTGGAGGCGGCGTGGCCGGAGCTGGACGCACGGGAGCGGGCGCTGGTGGAGGAGCGGATGCTGGCGGAGGAGGCGGCGAGCGCGGAGCTGCTGGCTCGGCGTTTCGGGGTGACGGCGGTGCGCATCCGGCAGATCGAACAGGGGCTGAGGGCGAAGCTGAAGAAGAGGCTCACCGCGAGTCTGACGACCTGGGACGCGGAGGCCATGTCCCGTGCCGCATGACGAGGGGAGGGGGCGCCGGGAAAAGGGTGCTTGACGGCCCTGGGAAGTGCTCGATATGAGAGCGCGGCCTCTCGCGGTGACCCGTACGCCCAGGTAGCTCAGTCGGTAGAGCAGGGGACTGAAAATCCCCGTGTCGGTGGTTCGATTCCGCCCCTGGGCACACAGAGTTGAAAAGTTTGGGGCCCTGGACTTCGGTTCAGGGCCCTTTCTTTTTGCCCGGAGTGCCGGACGAACGACCACTTCCCCCAAGGACGCCGTTCGTCGGTTCTACGCGAAGCTCGACGAGGCCATCCGGACCGGCGACTTCGACGTCCTCGATGGAGTCATCCAGCTCGATGCCGTCGACCACAACCCGGACCCGGACATGGAGTTGGGGCGCGATGGAATCAAGAAGGGGTTCGCCGGACTGCGGACCGCGATGAGCGATATCCGCTTCACCATCGAGGACCTCGTCGCCGAAGGGGACAAGGTCGCCTGTCGTGTTACGACCCAAGCCACCCATCACGGGCCTTTCCTGGGCTTCGCCCCGACGGGCCGGACCATCTCCTACACGGTCATAGACATCCTGCGCTTCTCCGATGACGGCAAGCTGCTGGAGCGCTGGGGACTCATTGACGAGGCGACCCTGCGCCAGCAGCTCAGCGCCGGTCAGCCCCGCTGACCATCAGTCGGCGAGAGTCCAACGGTCTGTCTGTTCATCCCAGTGAGCGCTTCCCTGGTAGTGCCAGGGGGCTTCAGGCGCCTCTCGGGTGAAGACGAACGCGGTCTCCCCGGGCCTCCGCTCCGCGATGCGCGACGCCAGGACACCGGGTTCCGTGAACGCACTTTCTCCCGTGGCGAAGAGGAACAGGTGGCCTTCGTGTCGTCCGGTCTTCGGGACTTTGGTCAGTCCGAAGCGAGCCATGAGCTGCTCATCGGTGAGTTGCGCTCCGCGCTCGGGGCCCACGCGCTCAGGGGGCACGACCTCAACCAGCAGGGCGATGGGCACCATGTCCGCACCTGCCTCCGATGTGGCGTGGTTGGGATTGTCGGACCGGAGAGCCCAGTGGCCCTTGTCCTTCACGAGCCGCTTCACCTGATAGGCATATCCCGCTGCATCCGGGACCTGGATGAGCGCCACCTTTCCTTCCATCTCCTGGAGCGAGAGGTCGCGTGAGTAGCGCATCACCAGCCAGTCGCCGTTCCGAATGGGCCGCTCTCCTCCGTTCATGGAGTCCCCAGAGGCTCTCACCACGAACAGCCCGTCACCTTGTGCCTGGATGGGAAGCCGGACATGTTCCGCATCGGGGGCCTCCTCCAGCGAAAGTGCATGGCTCGCGGCTCCCGCAGCGGCACGCAGGGTGGGAAACGCGACCAATCGCACCGGGCGCATGAAGGCAATCACCGCGGCGTTCACGGGCTCGACCGACCATCCCTCCGTCCGTGGCGTGAAGCGCACGCGAAACGCAGTGCCGGGCTTGCCAGCGCGGTCCCCGAACCATTGCGTCAGGAGCACTGCGAGCTGGTTCTCCGCCGCATCAACCGACTTCGCGACGTTGACGGCGATCTTCACGAAGTTGAATCGCCAGAGTGTTCCGTCAGGAAGCCGGATATCGGTGAGGCCGCTGGGGAGATCCGGACGCTGTTGCCGGTCGGGGAGCTTGAGAATCGGATGACGCCCGTTGGAGATGATCTGGGCCTCGAAGGCCGTCCCTGGAACCTGACCCTGGATGAGTCGGCGACGTCGGTACTGCGCCAGTCGGTATTCGACCAGCTCTCGGGTCATCTCCTCGAAGGCTTCTCGCGTGTCCTCGGACACGGTGAAGCGCGGGACAAGCCTGTCTCCCTCGATGCGGAACCACTTGCCGTCCTTCGTCCACTCACGGACTGGCTCTGTCTTCCAGAAAGCGAGGAACTTCGATGTGCTTGGCTCCCGTGGGTCGTCCAGCGCGGTGACGCCTTCGAGGTCCTGGAGCAACTCGGGTGAGCGCTGGAGGATGGACAGACTCCGGTGAGCAAGCTCGGGCAATGACAATCCTCCCCATAGGGCTTCCGCTTCGAGCAAGGCTTCCAGCAACACCATCTCGAAGCACTTGCTCATCGGTGTGAGTTCGAGGTTCCGGAACCAACCCGACTCTTGCTTCAGGGCGCGTGCCTGCGCTTCCGTCAGGTCCCGCTCCGCTCCCACGAAGTGGAACCAACCCGCGTACTCATCCCGCTTGAGTAGAGAGGCAGGGGAGTGGCCCGAGCGATACAGCTCACCAATGGTGGGACGCTGCCCCCGCAGGGTTCGCAGCTCGCGATAGGCGCGTGCGGCATCCGTTTCCCCCGGGGCCAGGAAGTGTTGGAGCAGCTTCTTGGCCTCCAGCGAGACCTGTACCGAGCAGCCCGGAGGCAACTCGGGCTGTTTGCCATGGACCAGGAAGTCCCGCAGCGAGATGGAGCTCCGGCCCAGCGCCAGCAGGGTGCGCACCCGGTCGAGGAACATCCGATGGTTGCCCACGAAGTCGATGACGGTGACGCGCTGCTTGCCGTCGTGCTTCCGCAGGCCTCGGCCCAACTGCTGAAGGAAGACCACGGAGGACTCGGTGGGCCTGAGCATCACCACACGGTCGATGCTTGGCACATCCACGCCCTCGTTGAAGAGGTCCACCGCGCACACCGCGTCCAGCGTGCCGTTCCCCAGCTCTCGCAGCGCTTGTGCCCGGTCCGCGGAGCCAGGCCCCGAGTACACCGCCGCCACCCGCACGCCCTGCGTGCTCAGCCACTGCTGGACATAGTTCGCATGGGAGACGGAGACGCAGAACACCAGGGTCCTGCTCGCCGCGTGTTCCTCCCAGGCGCGCCACAGCGTCTTCATGCGCGCTTCCGTCTGGACCGCCAACGTCAACGCCTCCGGGTCGAAGCTCCGGCTGCGCCACGGGATGTTCTCGTACGGGATGTCGTCCTTCAGCCCGAAGTAGGCGAAGGGTGTGAGCAACCCTTGCTGGATGCCTTCGCCCAGGTCGGCTCGATAGGCCAGGTGGTCATCGAACAGCCCCAGGACATCACCCTCGTCCGCGCGCTCGGGAGTCGCCGTCAGTCCGAGCAGGAACGCCGGGTCGAGGCGCGAGAGGATGGCGCGGTAGCTCGCGGCGGCGGCATGGTGCACCTCGTCCACGATGACGTAGTCGAAGGGCGCCGCTTCCCGCAGAGCCTGGAGTCCGTCGGGATTCGAGAGCTTCTGGACCGAGGCGAACACCAGCTCGCCCGCGAGTGACGACTTCGCTCCGACATACCAACCGAAGCGCAGCGACGGGAACTGGCGGCGGAACGTCTCCGCGGCCTGGACGAGCAGCTCCTCTCGATGGGCCAGGAACAAGACGCGTGGCTGCGCGGCACGCTCCTCGCCGAAGGCCGCGACGTCCAGCGCGGCCAGCCACGTCTTGCCGAGCCCCGTCGCGAGCACCACGAGCGCGCGCCGACGACCTTCTCCTCGACTGCTCCTCAGCGCACGCAGGGCCTCCTGCTGGAGGAGGTGCGGCTGGCGTGGCGGGAGCGCGGGTTCCTGCTCTACGGTGGCGACAACGCGCTCGGTGATGCGAGCTCGGCGCGCGTATTGCTCGACCCAGTCCGCTTCCAGTGGCGCCGCCCGCTCCCACCACACCTCGAAGGCGTCGACCACTTCCCGCCAGGCCCTCGGGTCCCGGTCCTGTTCGACGCGCAGGTTCCACTCGATGCCTGTCTTCAGTGCGGACCGCGAGATGTTGCTCGAACCCACGTAGGCCACCGCGAGCCCCGGACCCTTGAAGCGCCAGGACTTCGGATGGAAGGAGGACACGCGTGCCTTCTCCACTTCCACCACGCGCGCCTCGAAGTGGCCCCGGGCGCCTCCCTGCAGGACGCTGTCCTCGTCCATCCAATCGAGCAAACGGCGCAGGGCCTCGGCCTGGGTGATGGTCAGGTAGTCGCCCGTGAGGATGCGCACCCGTGCCCCTCGCGCGAGAGCTGCATCCACGGACTGCCGCAGCACCTCCAGCCCGCTGTCCTGCACGAAGGCCGCGAGCACCGCGATGTCCAACGCGCGGGAGAACAGCGGCTCCAGGTGATGAAGGAACGGGTCCTCCATCCCACCCGTGGCGAGGGGCTTCGCCTGCGTGGCCAGGTAGTTGCCCTTGCCTGGGATGACGTGGCGAATGCCGCCTCGTGCGTCCGCGACGTCACCCTGGAACCGGGGGATGACGTGCACATGAAGGTGGAACACCGTCTGCCCGGCCGCCGCGCCCACGTTGACGCCGAGGTTGTAGCCGTCCGGCTTCAGCTCCGCGTCCAGCCCCCGCTTCACTTCGTCCACCAGCGAAAAAAGGGCGCGCTGCTCCTCGGCCGTGGCGTCGAACCAGGTGGCCACGGGCCGCCGGGGAATCACCAGCGTGTGACCGGGACTGGCGGGGGATGCATCCCGGATGGCGAAGGCGAGCGTGTTCGAGGCGACCCACTCGGATTCTGGAATCAGCAGGAACGGGGAGGACACCTCGACACCCTATCCCAGCCACCTGGTTTTTCAGGGCGGACCTGGTGTGCGGCGCACCGTCGCCGCGAGGACGGGCTCAGGGCTCGGAACCTGTCAACGTGAATGAGACAGTGAAACTGAGAGATTAGTGCGCAGCTGTCTGTGAGCTGGGGAGCTGCGCGGGGTTGTTTATCCAGACGGCGTTCGGAAGGGCCTGGGGCTTCGGAGGGCC
>NZ_JAKCFA010000027.1 GCF_024198215.1 Myxococcus qinghaiensis | reverse complement strand
CCTCCGTGCCCGGCGCTCGCCTCTACCGCACCGGTGACAAGGCGCGTTGGCTGGCCCACGGCCACCTCGAGTACCTCGGCCGCATCGACTTCCAGGTGAAGCTGCGCGGCTTCCGCATTGAGTTGGGCGAAGTCGAAGCCGCTCTCGAGGCCCTTCCTTCCGTCCACCACGCCGCGGCCCTCGTCCGTGAGGACGTCCCGGGCCTCAAGCGCCTCGTCGCCTACGTCACTCCGGCTTCCGTCGACGCCTCGGCCCTGCGCGCGGAGCTGTTGCTCCACCTCCCCGAGTACATGGTGCCCTCGGCCTTCGTCGCCCTGGACTCCCTGCCCATCAACACCCACGGCAAGCTCGACAGGAAGGCGCTCCCGGCTCCTGACTCCGGCCCCACTGACTCCTTCGTCGCTCCTCGCAACCCCACCGAGACTCGCCTCGCCGCCATCTGGGCCGAAGTCCTCCATCTCGACTCCGTCAGCGTCACCGACGACTTCTTCTCCCTTGGCGGCCACTCCCTGCTCGCCACCCAGGTCGTCTCTCGCGTCCGCAAGGCCTTCGACTTCGAGCTGCCCCTGCGCGCGCTCATCGAAGCGCCGACCGTGAGCGAGCTGGCGGTGCGAGTCGAAGCGGCTCGTGGAGAAGCCCCGGCCAACACGCGGCCTCCGCTCGTGGCGGTGCCTCGCACGGGACCGCTGCCGCTGTCCTTCGCTCAGCAGCGCTTGTGGTTCCTCGACAGGCTGGAGCCCAACAGCGCCTCCTACAACATCCACTCGGGCAAGCAGCTCGATGGATACCTGGATGCTTCCGCGTTGGAGCGCGCGATTCAGGAGCTCGTGCAGCGCCATGAAGCGCTGCGCACCTCATTCCACGTGCAGGAGGATGGCACCGCGGTTCAGGTCATCCATCCGCGCGCCGAGCTGTCCGTTCCCCTCACTGACCTCCGGCACCTGACGGGCCCGGCGCTGGACACGGAGGTCGCGCGGCTGATCTCCGCGGAGGCCCAGAAGCCCTTCGACCTGACGCAGTCACCCCTGTTGCGCGCGGCCCTGCTGCGAGTGACCGAGGAGAGCCACGTGCTCCTCGTCACGGTGCACCACATCGTCTCGGATGGCTGGTCCAACGGCATCCTGTTGCGCGAAGTGGGTGCGCTCTACGAAGCGTTCTCCCAGGGGCGTCCGTCCCCGCTCGCGCCGCTGGAGTTCCAGTACGCGGACTACGCGCTGTGGCAGCGCGGCTGGCTGCGAGACGCGGCACTGGAGCAGCAGCTCTCCTGGTGGCGGAACCAGCTCGCCGGGGCTCCGCACGCCCTGGAGTTGCCGACCGACCGACCGCGACCGCCTGTACAGACCCACGTCGGCGCGACGCTCCCCGTTCACCTGAGCACCGAGGTGACCGAGGCGCTGCGCGCGCTGTGCAAGCGCGAGGGTGTCACGCCCTTCATGGTGTTGCTCGCCGCGTTCCAGGTGCTGCTCGCGCGGTACTCGGGGCAGGACGACATCGTCGTCGGCTCGCCCATCGCGAACCGGCAGCAGACGGAGCTGGAAGGCATCGTCGGCTTCTTCGCCAACACGCTCGCGCTGCGTGCGCGGCTGACGGAGAAGATGACTTTCCGCGAGCTGCTGGCTCAGCTCAAGGAGACGACGCTCGGTGCCTACTCGCACCAGGACGTGCCGTTCGAGAAGCTCGTCGACGAGCTGAAGCCCGAGCGCGACCTGAGCCGGTCTCCGCTGTTCCAGGTGATGCTCGCCTTGCAGAACACGCCGCGTCAGCCTCGCACCGAGGCGCGCCGCGAAGAGCCGGCACCCGCACCGGGCCCCGTGGGAGTCACCCACGGCAGCGCCAAGTTCGACCTGTCGCTGTTGCTCGCGGACCACGGCGACGACATCAGCGGCCTGCTCGAGTTCAACACCGACCTGTTCGACCCGGACACCGCCAGACGCCTGGCCTCGCACTTGTCGCGGCTGCTGCAATCCGCCATCAGCGACCCCAACCAGTCACTCTGGAGGCTGCCGCTGCTCGATGAGCAGGAGCGTCACCAGTTCCTCGTCTCCTGGAACGACACCTCACGCGAGTCGCATGCCGTCACCACGATGCACGGCCCCTTCGAGGCCCAGGTGCTTCGTACGCCCGACGCCATCGCCATCTCCGACGGCACCCGCTCGCTCACCTACGCGGCCCTCGACGCACGCGCCAACCAACTCGCCCGTCACCTCGCCTCTCGCGGTGTGACTCCCGGCCTCGCCGTCGGCATCTGCCTCGACAAGTCCCTCGACATGGCCGTCGCCGTCCTCGCCACCCTCAAGGCCGGCGCCTTCTACGTCGCTCTCGACCCCAACTACCCCGCAGAGCGCCTCGCCTTCATGCTCGCGGACACCCGCGCCCCCGTCGTCCTCACCCACTCACTTCTCGCCTCCGTCCTCCCGGCGAGTACCGGCGCGCGCTTCGTCCTCGTCGACTCCGAGGCCGACTCCATCTCCAGCCAGTCCTCTCAGGCCACAGGCGTCCTCGTCTCCACCGAGGACATCGCCTACGTCATCTATACCTCCGGCTCCACGGGCATCCCCAAGGGCATCGTCATGCCCCACCGCGCCCTGAGCTTCCTGCTCGCCTGGCAGATTCGTCAGTCCCTCAACTCCCGCGCTGTCACCCTCCAGTTCGCCTCCCTCAACTTCGACGTCTCCATCCAGGAGCTCTTCGCCTCATGGTGGGTGGGTGCCCACGTCGTCCTCCCCACAGGTGGACTCCGCCAGGACATCCCCGCCCTGCTCGACTTCATGCACCGTCAGCAGGTGGAGCGACTCTTCCTCCCCTTCGTCGCCCTCCAGGCCATGGCGGACTCCGTCTCCCACGGCGCCACGCTTCCCTCCGCCCTGCGCGAAGTCGTCACCGCAGGCGAGCAACTCCAGGTCAACGCCACCCTCGCTTCCTTCTTCGAGAAGCTCCCGGGCAGCGTCCTCGAGAATCAGTACGGCCCCTCCGAGGCCCACGTCGTCTCCGCCTTCCGTCTCCAGGGCGCGCCGTCCACGTGGCCTCGGCTGCCTTCCATCGGCTCGCCTGTCGGCCACACCCAGCTCTTCGTCCTCGACCCTCTCGGACAGCCCGTCCCCATCGGCGTCGCAGGTGAGGTCTACGTCGGCGGCACCCACCTCGCTCACGGCTACCTCGCTCGTCCCGAAACCACGGCTCAGGCCTTCGTCCCCAATCCGTTCACCCATGAGATTGGTGCGCGCCTCTACCGCACCGGCGACTCCGCTCGCTGGAAGGCCGACGGCACCTTGGAGTTCCTCGGCCGCCTCGACTTCCAGGTGAAGGTGCGTGGCTTCCGCGTCGAATTGGGCGAAGTCGAGTCCGTCCTCCGCTCCGCTCCCGGCATGCGTGACGCCGCCGCTGTCGTCCGCGAGGACGTCCCGGGCGACAAGCGCCTCATCGGCTACGTCGTCCTCTCTCCCGACTCCGCCCTCGACTCAGAGGCCCTGCGCACCTTCCTCCTCAAGCGTCTGCCTGAGTACATGGTGCCCTCCGCCTTCATCTCCCTGGCGGCACTGCCTCTGACTCCCAGCGGAAAGCTCGCTCGCAAGCTGCTTCCCGCTCCCGACGCCGACACCCTGCGCGGTGACTCTTCCTTCGTCGCTCCTCGCAATCCCGAGGAAGAGAAGCTCGCCTCCCTCTTCGCCACCGTCCTCCGCTTGGAGCGCGTCGGTGTCACCGACAACTTCTTCGCCCTCGGTGGCCACTCCCTCCTCGCCACCCAGGTCATCTCCCGCATCCGCTCTTCCTTCGGCGTCGAGCTTCCTCTCCGTGCCCTCTTCGAGGCTCCCACCGTCGCCTCCCTCGCAGCTCGCATCCTCACGGCCTCTCAGGAAGGCGCCAGCGCTCAGCCTCCGCCCATCCTCCCTGTCCCTCGCACCGGCCCGCTTCCTCTCTCCTTCGCTCAGCAGCGCCTCTGGTTCATCGACCAGCTCCAGCCCGGCTCCTCCACCTACAACATGCCCTCCTTCGTCCGGCTGGACGGGCATCTCGACATCAACGCGCTCCAGCTCAGCTTCGATGACCTCGTCCGTCGCCACGAGGCGCTCCGCACGACGTTCTTCGAACTGGATGGACAACCGTTCCAGCGCATCACGCCCGAGGGTGACCTCCCGCTGGTGCGTGTGGATCTCCGAGACCTCGACGCGGAGACCGCGCACCACGAGGTCCAGCGCAGACTGAAGGAGGAGTACCAGCGGCCCTTCGACCTCTCCACGGGTCCGCTCATCCGCGCTCAAATCCTGGAACTGAGCGACACCGAGCATGTGCTCGCGCTCAACATGCACCACATCGTCTCTGACGGTTGGTCACTGGGCGTGCTCATCCAGGAGGTCGCTGCCCTCTACGACGCCTTCTCTCATGGCAGGCCGTCGCCGCTCGCGCCGCTCTCCATCCAGTACGCCGACTACTCTGTCTGGCAGCGCGGCTGGCTCCAGGGCTCGGTGCTCGACGCGCAGATTGCCTACTGGCGCAAGCAGCTCGCGGGCGTTCTCCCGCTGGCACTGCCCATCGACAAGGCTCGGCCTCCGCTCCAGACCTTCCGTGGCTCCACGCTGCCGGTCTTCCTCTCGAAGCCTGTCTCGGATCAGCTCAAGACCCTCAGCCAGCGTGAAGGCGCTACGCCGTTCATGCTGCTGCTCGCGGCATGGCA
Organism: Myxococcus qinghaiensis; assembly: GCF_024198215.1. GTDB lineage: Bacteria > Myxococcota > Myxococcia > Myxococcales > Myxococcaceae > Myxococcus > Myxococcus qinghaiensis. Next base: position 162,548 of record NZ_JAKCFA010000027.1, on the reverse strand, counting down.
GCTCCTGCTCTCCCGCTACTCGGGACAGGAAGACATCGCCGTCGGCTCGCCCATCGCTGGCCGCCACCGCTCGGAAGTCGAAGGGCTCATCGGCTTCTTCATCAACACGCTCGTGCTTCGCTCCCATGTCGACTCACGTGCGTCCTTCCTCCAGCTCCTGCGACAGGTGAAGGAGTCCGCGCTGGGTGCGTATGCGCACCAGGACATTCCCTTCGAGCGGCTCGTCGAGGAGCTCCAGCCCGCGCGCGACATGAGCCGCAGCCCGCTGTTCCAGGCGCTCTTCGCGCTTCAGAACACGCCCGAGTCCGCCATCCAGAAGACGGAGCTGACGCTCAGCCCCGTGGCCCTGGGTAGCGTGGCGGTCACCGCCAAGTTCGAGCTTCAGTTGAACCTGACGGAGACGTCCGAAGGTGTCTTCGGAGGGCTCGGCTACAACTCCGACCTCTTCGAGCGCGCCACCATCGAGCGCATGGCGCGGCACTTCGAGCTGCTCGTCGAGTCCCTCGTGGCTCGGCCCGAGGCCCCGCTCTCCGCTCACGCCATGCTGACCCACGAGGAGCGGCAGAGCGTCCTCGTGGACTGGGCCTCGGCTCCCGCGCACGTCTCGCCCGACTCCACCATGCCCGCTGTCTTCGCCGACGTCGTCGCTCGCGCTCCCGACTCCGTCGCCGTCCTCTTCGGTGACGCCTCCCTCACCTACCTTCAGCTCGACGAGCGCTCCAACCAGCTCGCCTGGCACCTGCGCTCCCTCGGCGTCACCACCGACTCCCGCGTCGCCATCGCCATCGACCGCTCCGCCGAGCTCATCATCTCCCTCGTCGCCATCCTCAAGGCCGGCGCCGCCTACGTCCCCCTCGACACCAAGTACCCCCGCGAGCGCCTCGCCTCCATGCTCGCGGACGCTCAGCCCCAGGTCCTCGTCTCCACCCGCGCCTTCCTCGACAAGCTGCCCGCCGACGGACTGACGTGTGTCCTCTTGGACGAGGTCTCCCTGGCCACCAGCTCCACCCAGGCCCTGCCTCCTTCCGCACTCCCCGGGTCGCTCGCCTATATCGACTTCACCTCCGGCTCCACCGGCAAGCCCAAGGGTGTCGGCTGCACCCACCGCAACGTCATCCACACCCTCATCGGCATCGACCACATCCCCTTCGGGCCCGAGCAGACCCACCTCCTCCTCGCCCCCATCTCCTTCGACGCCTCCACCTTCGAAGTCTGGGGCGCCCTGCTCCATGGGGCTCGCCTCGTCGTTCTTCCTCCCGAGACCCCCTCACTGGAAGAGCTCCTCCAGACAGCGGCCCGTCACGCCGTCACTTCCCTCTGGGTCACCAGTGGCCTGTTCTCCCAGCTCGTCGAGAGCCGCCTCCCCGCGCCCCCTTCCCTTCAGCGCCTCCTGACCGGTGGTGACGTCGTCTCGCCGCTCCATGTCCGCCGCGTGGTGCAGGACTGGCGCATCCCGGTCACCAACTGCTACGGCCCCACCGAAACCACCGTCGTCGCCACCACCTTCTCCGTCTCCCGCGCTGACGACATCGGGGCCTCCTTCCCCATCGGCAGAGCTACCAACGGCACTCGCCTGCTCGTCCTCGACGCCTCGCTCCAGCCCGTCCCCATCGGCATCGTCGGGGAGCTCTTCATCGGTGGTGACGGCCTCGCTCGCGGCTATGTCGGCCAGCCCGGGCTCACCGCCGAGCGCTTCGTCCCGGACCCCTTCTCCTCCGTTCCCGGTGCTCGCCTCTACCGCTCCGGAGACCTCGTCCGCTGGAGCCATGACGGAACGCTCGCCTTCATCGGTCGCGCCGACGCACAGGTGAAGGTGCGCGGCTTCCGCATCGAGCTGCCTGAAATCGAAGCCGCGATGCTCGCGCACCCGTCCATCCGCGAAGCTGTCGCCATCGCGCGTGAAGACGTCCCCGGAGACAAGCGCCTCGTCGGCTACTTCGTCGGTGACGACCTGGACACCGTCTCCCTGCGCGCGTTCCTCAAGGCTCGGCTCCCCGAGTACATGGTGCCGTCGTTCCTGCTCCGCCTGGACGCGCTCCCGCTCACCTCCAACGACAAGCTTGACCGCAAGGCACTGCCTCCTCCCGAGGCCGTCCTCTCCGCTCCTTCGGCCGCCCACGTCGCGCCTCGCACTCCCACCGAGGAGCTGCTCGCCTCCATCTGGGCGCAGGTCCTCCGCGTCCCGCAGGTCAGCGTCGAGGACGACTTCTTCGAGCTCGGTGGACACTCGCTCCTGGCTATCAAGCTGATGGCTCGGATTCGCGAGCGCACCGGTGTCTCGCTCCCTGTCACCGCGCTGTTCCAGGGCTCCAGCATCGAGCGTCTGGCTCCGTTCCTGGAGCAGCAGCAGGACGGCACGCGCGCCACGCCGAACCTCGTCCGTCTCGACTCGGGGGCCTCCACCGAGCGCCCGCTGTTCCTTGTCCACGGAGGCGGCGGCAGCGCGCTGGGCTACACGGAGCTGGTGCGTCAGCTCGCCCCTAGCCGCCCCATTCACGGCCTCTCCGCGAGCGGCCTCGACGGAGGCGAGCTGCCTCCCGCGTCCGTCGAGATTCTCGCGCGCGACTACCTCTCCCAGCTTCGCGCCGTGCAGCCCCATGGGCCCTACCTGCTCGCGGGCTGGTCCTTCGGCGGGCTCGTCGCCTACGAGATGGCGCGTCGCCTCCAGGCCTCGGGCGAGCAGGTGGAGCTGCTCGCCCTGCTCGACAGCCATGCTCCCAAGCCGGAGCCGCGACCGACTCCGGATGCGCTGACGCAGCTCGCGGGCTTCGGACAGGTGCTCGGACTGCCGTGGCGCGAACTCCCGGTGGACCCGGAGCGTCTGGCCCGACTCGAAGGCCGCGAACGGCTCCGCTACCTGCTGGAGCTGACACGTCGCGCGTCCCCCCAGGCCATCGACCTGGACGTCGACGCGGCGGAGCGACTCTTCGCCCTCTACCAGCGCCTGAGCGAGGCCCAGCGCAACTACGTCCCCACGAGCGCGCGGTACGAGGGGCCCACCGTGCTCATCAAGGCCGCGACGCCGCTGCCTGGACTCACCGTGACGGAGGACCTGGGCTGGGGCGCCTGGCTCGCCTCCGCGCCGACGGTGCACGAGGCACCGGGCGACCACTACACGATGCTGCGCGCGCCCCACGTCACGACGCTGGCGGACCTGTTCTCGCGCCTCCTCGCCGCGCTGAAGCGAGACGCGGCCTGATGCACCCGCGCCGCGCTCCCACTATCGTCACCGAGTCCACCCCCAGAGCAGCCGCTCTGGAGGGCAGCGCCCCGAGGGAGCACGCATCGTGATTGTCAGCATCGATGACCTGCGCCAGCGAGCACGGCGGCGGCTGCCACGGACCGTCTTCGACTACGTGGAAGGCGCCGCGGATGATGGCTACACCGTCGACGCCAACCGACGGGGTTTCGACCGCTATCTCTTCCGTGCTCGCGCCCTGGTGGATGTGAGCAAGGTGGACCACTCCACCTCGCTGCTGGGAGAGCAGCTGGCCACTCCCATCATCCTCGGGCCCACGGGGCTCGCGGGGCTGCTCGCGCCTCGTGGCGAAGAGCTGGCCGCGAAGGCGGCGGCGAGTCGCGGCGCCATCTTCACGCTCAGCACCATGTCCATTGGAACCATCGAAGAGGTGGCCGCCGCGGCGCCCTCGCCCCTCTGGTTCCAGCTCTATGTGTGGAAGGACCGGGACGACACCCGCGCGCTGGTGGAGCGTGCGAAGGCGGCGGGCTACCGCGCGCTGTGCCTCACGGTGGATGTGCCCGTCATGGGCAACCGGGAGCAGGACCGACGCAATGGCTTCACCCTGCCTCCCCGCATCCACTTCTCCAACGTGATGGATGTGCTGCGCCACCTGGGCTGGGTGCTGCGCATGGCGTCGAGCCCGCGAGCCACCTTCGGCAACTTCGTGGACCACCCGTCGCTGACGCGCACGGATGCGGTGGGCATCGCCCGCTTCACCAACAGCCAGTTCGACGCCTCGGTGACGTGGAAGGACGTGGAGTGGCTCCGCTCCATCTGGTCCGGGCCGCTCGTGCTCAAGGGCATCACCTGCGCGGAGGATGCGCGGAAGGCTGTCTCGCTCGGCGTCGAGGCCCTCGTCGTCTCGAACCACGGAGGCCGACAGCTCGACTTCCTGCCGGGCGCCATCGACGTGCTGCCGGAGGTGGTGGACGCGGTGGAGGGTCGCGCGGAGGTCATCCTGGACGGAGGCATCCGCCGAGGCTCCGACGTGGTGAAGGCCATCGCCATGGGCGCACGCGCCTGCATGGTGGGGCGGCCGTTCCTCTATGGCCTCGCCGCCAACGGCCAGGCGGGCGTGGAGCTGGCGCTCGACATCCTCTGCGCGGAGATGGACCGCACGCTCGCGCTGCTGGGCCGTCCTCGGCTCGCGGAGCTGGACCGCACCGCGCTGCGCGTCGATGCCCCAGCCTCCCTGGAACCCGCCAGGTCCTCCGCCCGCCGGGAGACATCCACCGTCACGCCGCGGGTGGGTGGGACACTCGACACCTGAGTACCCCTCCATGGCGAAGTGGTCGGGTTGACGGCGCGCCGAGACAGCCGTTAGCTTGCGATTCCGTGCTGATGCCTTCCACCCCGATGGCCGCGCTGTTCCGCCGCTGCTGTCGGTCGTGTGCCTGTTGTGCCCTGTCGGGCCTGGGCTGTTGAAGCGCGCGCCGGAAGCGTCCTGATTCCCTCCGCGCCTCGCCCGGCCCTACCTCCCTCCCGAGGTCTGGGTCTGTTCCGCCGTTTCCCGCACACCGCTTCCCGACGCTCCTCCATGCACCACTCCTCCACCCAGCAGCAGTCGATGCGGCAGGCGCCCCACGGGGCCCGCTGTGCGTGCTGTCTGGCGTGTGCGTGTGCGGTGTGTCCGCTTGAAGGCGGGCCCCGAGCCTCGAGGAGTGGATAGCAGCACCACCCCACCTCCCTGCTCGCGCGGCCCGCCCTCGAAAGAGGCGCGGGCCTTTTTGTTTTTCATCCCCTGGAGTCCACCGTGTCCGCCTCGTCGTCCCCCCCTCCACTCGGAATCGCCCACGGGCCCGCGGCGCTGCTCGCGGACGCCGCCTCGCTCGAAGCCGCCTCCGCCGAGGAGATTCTCGTCTGGGTGGAGCAGCGGCTCGGCGCGCGCGCCGCCATCGCCTCCAGCTTCGGTGTGGAGGACATGGTCCTCATCGACCTGGCACGCAAGCACGCGCCCAGCCTGCGCGTCTTCACCCTCGACACAGGGCGTTTGCCCCCGGAGACGTACGAGCTCATCGAGGTCGTCCGCAATCGCTACGGCATCCCGGTGGAGACCTACTTCCCGGAGCGAGGCCGCGTCGAGGCGCTGGAGTCGGCACAAGGCTACTTCTCGTTTCGTCGGAGCCTCGAAGCGCGCAAGGAATGTTGCGCCATCCGCAAGGTGGAGCCCTTGCGACGCGCGCTGCACGGCCGCGACGGCTGGGTGACGGGGCTGCGCCGTGAGCAGTCCATCAACCGCACGGACGTCGCCGTCGTCGAGCACGACCGCGAGCACGGTGGGCTCATCAAGCTCAACCCGCTGGCGGGATGGAGCCGGCAGCAGGTCTGGACGTACATCCAGACGAACTCCGTCCCGTACAACACGCTGCACGACCGGGGCTACCCGTCCATCGGCTGCGCGCCGTGCACCCGCGCGGTGAAGCCGTACGAGGACGAGCGCGCGGGCCGTTGGTGGTGGGAGTCGCGCGAGCACAGCGAATGCGGCCTGCATCCCGTTCGGTGACGTGGACCACGAACATGCCCACCGTCACTCCCATCGACTATCCCATCTGCCTTCGGCTGGAGGGCCGTCGCGTCCTGCTGGTGGGCGGCGGCACCATCGCCGAGGGCCGAGCCCTGGCCGTGCTCGAAGCGGGAGCGCGACTCCACCTGGTGTCCCCCGAAGTCACCGACACGCTCCGACGCCTGGCCGCCGAGGACCGACTGGAGTGGGAGCCCCGGACGTATGCGCCGGGCGATGTGCGCGGCCACTCGCTGGTGCTGGCCGCGACGGATGACCTCCAGGTGAATCAACGTGTCACGGCCGAGGCCCGGGAGCTGGGCCTGTGGGTGAACACGGCGGACGAGCCGGAGCTGTGTGACTTCACCCTGCCCTCCGTGGAGCGACGAGGCCCCATCACCGTGGCGGTCTCCACCGCAGGGCAGGCCCCCGCGCTGGCGCGTCTCCTGCGACGAGAGCTGGGTGCCCACGTCGCACCCCACCACGTGTGGCTGGCGAGGCTGAGCGGCTGGCTGCGCCGACGGCTGCCTCGCGGCCCGGGGCGACAGCGCCTGCTGAAGCGGTTGGTGGAGGGAGAGCTCGGCGCGCTGCTCGCGCGCGGTGAGCGTGGAGCCGCCGTGGCTCGGCTCCGTTCGGAACTGAAGACCTTCAAGTCGTCTGGAGAGTTCACATGAAGGAGTCGTCGAGAGGTCGCGTGTACCTGGTGGGAGCGGGCCCTGGAGACCCGGAGCTGCTCACGCTGCGCGCGGCGCGCCTGCTGCGAGAGGCGGACACGGTGGTGCATGACCGGCTCATCCACCCCGGAGTCCTGGAGCACGCGCGTCCCCATGCGCGACTCATCTACGTGGGCAAGGAAGGCGGGGGCGAGTCCGTACACCAGGAAGACATCCACACCGTGCTCATCGCCCAGGCAAGGCTCGGCCGCACCGTGGTGCGTCTCAAGGGGGGAGACCCGTTCGTCTTCGGTCGCGGAGGCGAGGAGGCCCTGGCCCTGGAGGCCGCGCGCATCCCCTACGAGGTGGTGCCCGGCATCTCCTCGGGCATCGCAGTGCCTGCCTCGGTGGGCATCCCCGTCACCCATCGGGACGTCTCCGGCGAGGTGACGTTCGCCACCGCGTTCCGAGCGGGCGGCGCGCCGGATTGGGACTTCCTCGCGCGCACCCAGACGCTGGTGCTGTTCATGGCGGGAAACCGCCTGGAGGAGGCCACGGCGGCGCTGGTCACCGCCGGCCGAGCCGCCTCCACACCCGCCGCCCTCGTGGAGGCAGGCACGTGGGAACACCAGCGCGTCGTGGAGGCCACCCTGGGAGACATCGCCCAGGAGGCGCGCAAGGCCGGGCTGGGCTCTCCCGCCCTGCTGGTGATTGGCGAGGTCGTCGCGCTGCGAGCGCGGCTGCCCACGCTCGCGGCCGGGAATCACACGACGGCGGGGGAAGCGCTCCCCCGGTTCGCGGAGGCGGGACATGACTGATGTGACGCATGCACGCTCCACCCACCTGGAGGAGCTGGAGGCGGAGAGCATCCACATCCTCCGCGAGACGGTGGCGGAGTTCGCCAACCCGGTGATGCTCTACAGCATCGGCAAGGACTCACAGGTGCTGCTGCACCTGGCGCGCAAGGCCTTCCACCCCGCGCCCCTGCCCTTCCCGCTGCTCCACGTGGACACGACGTGGAAGTTCCGGGACATGTACGCGTTTAGAGACTCCTTCGTCGCGCGCCACGGCCTGCGGCTGCTCGTGCATCAAAACAAGAAGGCGCTCGCCGAGGGCATCAACCCCTTCGACCACGGCAGCCAGAAGTACACGCACGCGATGAAGACGCAGGCGCTGTTGGAGGCGCTCGCGCTGCACGGCTTCGACGCGGCCTTCGGCGGAGCCCGCCGCGACGAGGAGAAGTCCCGCGCCAAGGAGCGCGTGTTCTCCTTCCGCGACAAGCATGGCCAGTGGGACCCGCGGCGACAGCGGCCGGAGCTGTGGAACCTGTTCAACGGCCGCGTGGACGCAGGCGAGAGCATGCGCGTCTTCCCCCTGTCCAACTGGACGGAGCTGGACGTGTGGCACTACGTCCTGCGCGAGAAAATCCCGGTGGTGCCGCTCTACTTCGCCGCCGAGAGGCCCGTCATCGACCGGGGCGGCACGCTGCTGATGGTGGATGACGAGCGCATGCGCCTGCGCCCTGGAGAGAAGCCCACGCTCCGGAGGGTGCGGTTCAGGACGCTCGGCTGCTACCCGCTCAGCGGCGCCATCGAGTCCTCTGCCACCACGGTGGAGGCCGTCATCCACGAGATGGTCCACGCGCGACAGTCCGAGCGCCAGGGCCGACTCATCGACCACGACGAAGAAGGCTCCATGGAGCTGAAGAAGCGCGAGGGGTACTTCTGATGGACACCGCACTCCAGGCCGTCCCGCAGCAAGACATCCAGCGACTCCTCGACGAGCACTCCCACCGCGCCCTGCTGCGGCTCGCGGTGGTGGGCTCGGTGGACGACGGCAAGTCCACGCTCATCGGTCGGCTGCTCTACGAGTGCGACGGCCTCTTCGAGGACCAGATCTCCGCCGTGAGACGGGCCAGCGCGAAGCGGGCGGCGGCTCGCACGGAGATTCCTCCGGAGCTGCTGGCCCAGGGCCTCAAGGCCGCGGCGGGCGCCGGTGACGACGAAGAGCTGGACTTCTCCCTCTTCACGGACGGCCTGCGCGCCGAGCGCGAGCAGGGCATCACCATCGACGTGGCGTATCGGTACCTGTCCACGTCGCGCCGGAAGATCATCATCGCGGACACCCCGGGGCACCTCCAGTACACGCGCAACATGGCCACGGGCGCCTCCACGGCGGACGCGGGCGTCATCCTGGTGGATGCGCGGCTGGGTGTGCTGCCGCAGACACGCCGCCATGCGTACATCGCCTCGCTGCTGGGCATCCCCTACCTCGCGGTGGTGGTGAACAAGATGGACCTGGTGGGCTACGAGCGCGCGACGTTCGAGCGCATCGGCTCCGAGCTGGCGGACTTCGCGCACACGCTGGGCTTCGAGGGCGTGCGCCTGTTCCCCGTCAGCGCCAGCCGGGGCGACAACATCACCCGCCCCAGTCCTCGCACGCCGTGGCACGAGGGAGGCACGCTGCTGGGCTGGCTGGAGTCGCTGCCGCACCAGCGCCGGCTGGATGGCGCGCCCTTCCGCTTCCCCGTGCAGTACGTGCTGCGGCCCCACCAGGACTACCGGGGGCTCGCGGGACAGGTGGCGTCCGGCACGGTGCGCGTGGGTGACGAGGTGCAGGTGTTGCCCTCGGGGCGCAGGACGCGCGTGCAGTCCATCGACACCTTCGACGGCCCCAAGGAGGAAGCCTCCGCGACGGACTCCGTCACGCTGCGGCTCGCGGACGAGGTGGACGCCAGCCGAGGCGACTTGCTGTCCCATGTGGACCAGCCGCCCCTGTCGTTGCAGCACCTGGACGCGATGCTGGTGTGGTTCGGCGAGCAGCCGTTGGACGTCACGCGCCGCTACCTGGTGAAGCAGACCACCCGCACCGCGCCCGCGCAGTTCGAGCGCGTGCTGTGGCGCAAGGACCTGGAGGAGCTGGCGGAGGTGCCCTCGGAGTCGCTGGCGCTCAACGACATCGGCCGCGTCCGGCTGGTGTGCCGCCGTCCCCTGCTGTGCGACCCGTACCAGGAGAACCGGCGCACGGGAGCCTTCATCGTCATCGATGCGCTCACCCACGACACGGTGGGCGCGGGCATGGTGCTGGGCCCCGCGGAGTCCACGTCGCGTGCCGGGGTGTCGCTCGTCACGAACGCCGAGCGGCATGGGCGACTGGGCCAGGCGGGCGCCGTGGTCCTGCTCCCCGCCACACCCGATGCGGCCAGTCGCGCCTTCGCGCTGGAGCGCGAGCTGTTCAACCTGGGCCGCCACGTGGCCACCGTTTCCGGTGACGTGGAGGTGGCCCTGGCCCTGGCTCGCGCGGGCCTGTTCGCCCTGGTGTACGCGGAGGCGCCGCAGGTCCGGCGCGCGCTGCGTGAGGAGGCCCATGACGCGGGCACGGGCTGGTGGGAGCTGGAGGACGCCGAAGCCCCGGAGCAGTGGGTGCGGCGCCTCACCGCGACACCGGAGAGCGGAACATGAGCGCCTCCTCTCCTGGCAATCTCAGCCTGTCCCCGCCGCCCTTCATCGACACGTTGCTGGGCGCGGAGAAGAGCGCACGGCTGCTCGAACTGGTGGCGGGGCTGGACGCGGCGGCGCTGCACTGGCTGAGCGGCTATGCCGCGGGCCTCGCGGCACGACCCGGCGTGACGCCTACGACAGGCGCCGTCAGCGTGGCACCCACGGCGACTCCCGCCGCGCCGCTCACCATCGTCTACGGCACGCAGACGGGAAACAGCCGGCTGGTCGCGGAGCGACTCAAGCACCAGACGGAGAGCACCGGCCTTCCCGTGCGCATCATCCGAGCCAGTGAGTATCCGGTGCGAGAGATGGCGCGCGAGAAGCTGCTGGCCGTGGTCATCAGCACGCAGGGAGATGGAGACCCGCCCGACGACGCGCGCGGGTTCTGTGAGCACCTGCTGGGCAAGCGCGCGCCTCGACTGGAGGGACTGCGCTACGCGGTGCTCGGACTCGGAGACTCCAGCTATCCGAAGTTCTGCGAGGTGGGACGGGCGCTCGATGCGCGGCTGTCGGAGCTGGGTGCCACGCGGCTGGTGGACCGCGCCGACTGCGACCTGGACTTCGAGCCCATCGCCGCGGGCTGGCTGGACCAGACCCTCGCGCGGGCCCGCGAAGCCATCGAGCCCCGCACGTCCACCGTCGCCACCGTCGTCCCGCTGCGAGGCGCCGCCACCGCGCCCACCTTCAGCAAGGAAGCACCCTTCTCCGCGACGGTGCTCATCAATCAGCGCATCACCGGAAGGGGTGCGCTCAAGGACGTCCGCCACGTCGAGATTTCCCTCGAAGGTTCCGGCCTGGAGTACGCACCGGGCGACGCCCTGGGCGTGTGGGCGCCCAATCCTCCGGAACTGGTGGACGCCGTCCTGAGGCAGCAGCGGCTGGATGGCGCCGAGCCCGTGACGCGCGACGGGAAGACGCAGCCGTTGGCGGTCTGGCTCTCGGAGGGCCTGGAGCTGACGCGCCTGAGCCGGCCCTTCCTGGAGCGCCACGCCACGCTCGGCGCGAGCACGGTGCTCCAGTCCCTGCTGGCGCCCACGGGAGCGGATTCGTTCCGCGCGCTCCTCAAGAGCCATCAGGTCATCGACGTGCTTCGCCAGCACCCCGCGCCCTGGAGCGCGAAGGAGCTGGTGTTCGCGCTGCGCAAGCAGACACCCCGGCTGTACTCGATTGCCTCCAGCCCCAAGCGGGTGGGCGAGGAGGCGCATCTCACGGTGGCGGTGGTCGACTACACCGCCTTCGGTGAGCGTCACCTCGGGGCCGCGTCGTCCCATCTGGCCACGCGCGGAGCGGACGCGGAATCCGTGCGGGTCTTCGTGGAGCGCAACGAGCGCTTCCGGCTGCCGGAGGACCTGGACCGGGACGTGGTGATGATTGGCCCTGGCACAGGCGTGGCGCCCTTCCGGGCCTTCGTGCAGGAGCGCGCGGAGGTCGGCGCGCGCGGACGCAACTGGCTGTTCTTCGGAGATCAGCACTTCCGCAGCCAGTTCCTCTACCAGTCGGAGTGGCAGGAGGCGCTGAAGAAGAAGACGCTCCACAAGCTGTCGCTGGCCTTCTCCCGAGACACGGCGGCGAAGGTCTATGTGCAGCACCGACTGCGCGAGTCCGGCAAGGAGCTCTACTCCTGGCTGGAGGGCGGCGCCCACCTCTACGTCTGCGGCGATGCCCAGCGCATGGCCCCGGATGTCCACGCCGCCCTGGTGGACGTCATCGCCGAGCACGGTGGCAGGAGCCGAGAGGACGCCGAGGACTGGCTGAAGACACTCCGCGACGAGCGGCGCTACCTGCGTGACGTCTACTGAATCCTTCCGCCTGTGAGCAAAGACATGAGCACCCAGCCCAAGCCTCTCTCCGAAGTGGAGCACATCAAGGCGAACAGTCGACTGCTGCGGGGGACCCTGGCGGAGAGCCTGGCGGACCCCGTGACGGGCGCCATCGCCACGCCGGACACCAGCCTCATCAAGTTCCACGGCAGCTATCAGCAAGACGACCGGGACATTCGCGAGGAGCGTCGACAGCAGAAGCTGGAGCCGGACTACAGCTTCATGCTGCGCACCCGTCTTCCCGGAGGCGTGTGCACCGCGGCGCAGTGGCTCGTCATGGACGGGCTCGCGCGAGAGCACGCCAACGGCACCCTGCGCATCACCACGCGGCAGGCGTTCCAGTTGCACGGCATCCTCAAGGGAGACCTCAAGCCGACGATTGCCCGCATCAACGCGTCCCTCATCGACACGCTGGCCGCCTGCGGCGACGTCAATCGCAACGTGCTGTGCAACCCCAACCCCGTGGACACCCGCGTCCATGAGGTGGTGTACGGCTGGGCGGTGCGCCTGTCCGAGCACCTGTTGCCCAAGACTCGCGCGTACTACGAGCTGTGGTTGGACGAGGAGAAGGTGGCGGGCGGCGAGGAGGAGCCGCTGTATGGCGCCACCTACCTGCCCCGGAAGTTCAAGGCCGCCGTCGCGGTGCCGCCCGAGAACGACGTGGACCTGTTCGCGCAGGACCTGGGCTACATCGCCATCATCGAGGACGGCGTCCTCCAGGGCTTCAACGTCGCGGTGGGTGGAGGCCTGGGCGCGACGCACGGTGACGCCAACACCTTCCCAAGGCTGGCGGATGTCCTGGGCTTCGTGGCTCCCGAGCGGATGCTCGTGGTGGCCGAGGAGGTGCTGAAAATCCACCGCGACTTCGGAGACCGGGGCAATCGCAAGCGCGCGCGCCTGAAGTACGTCCTCGAGGACCGGGGAGTCGCCTGGTTCAAGGAGGAGCTGGAGCACCGGCTCGGCTTCGCGCTGGAGCCCACGCGGCCCTTCACCTTCGAGCACAACGGAGACCGCTTCGGCTGGCGGGAGGGCCATGACGGGCGCTGGCACCTGACACTGCACCTGGACAGCGGCCGTATCGCGGACCGGCCTGGCGCGCCGCACCTCACGGGGCTGCGCGAGATTGCCCAGATACATGGGGGCGACTTCCGGCTGACGCCCAACCAGAACCTCGTCATCGCTGGCGTCCCGCCCGAATCCAAGTCGCACATCGACGCGATTGTCCGGGCCCATGGACTGGAGAGCTTCCGGACCTCCAGCCCGCTGCGGCGCAACGCGCTCGCCTGCGTGGCGCTGCCCACGTGTGGACTGGCCATGGCCGAGGCCGAGCGCTACCTGCCGACCTTCGTGGAGCGCGTGGAGTCGCGGCTTCAGGCCCATGGCCTCCAGGACGCCAACATCATGCTGCGAATCACGGGCTGCCCCAATGGCTGCGCGCGGCCCTACCTCGCGGAGATTGGCCTCGTGGGCAAGGCCCCGGGTCGCTACAACCTGCACCTGGGCGGAGATGCGCGCGGCCAGCGACTCAACCGGCTCGTGCGAGAGAACATCGACGAGGCGACCATCCTCGAGGTGCTGGAGCCGCTGTTCGCGGGGTATGCGCGCGAACGACAGCAGGGTGAGGGCTTCGGCGACTACCTGGTGCGGGCGGGGCACGTCCCCGCGTCCCCCTCCCGCGCGCCACAGGCCACCTGAGCGACGCCTCCGCTCACGCGCCGAACAAGCCACGCTGGCGGGCCTCTTCGAGTCGGCCCTCCAGGTACTCCCACAAGGCAGGGCAACCTGCCTGGATGGGAGGAGCGATGCGCGCCACCACCCGCGCATGACTGATGCCGTTCTCCCGCCAGCTCTGCCCCTCGTTGGCCAGGTTCAGCAGCACCGGCATCGCGCGGTCCACCGCATTGGCATAGCGAGCCTCGGCGGTCTCCCCCGCTTCGAATTCCTTCCACGACGCCAGGAAGGCGGGACCGTGAGGTGGCGGCAGCAGGCCAAAGATGCGCTCCGCCGCCGCCAGCTCCGCCGCCTTGCGCTCCTTCCAGCCGCCCTCGACGAAGGCCAGCGTGTCGCCGGTGTCGATTTCTCCCACGTCGTGCACCAGGAGCATCCGGACCACGCGGTCCAGGTCGATGCCCGGCTGCGCGTGCTGGGACAGCGAGAGGGCCAGCATGGCCAGCTGCCAGCTGTGCTCCGCGGAGTTCTCGTAGCGAGCAAGCCCCAGCGGCTTCACCTTGCGAGTCACACCCTTGAGCTTGTCCAACTCCAGGATGAAGCCGATGACCTGCTGCATTCCGTCGCCCTGAGCCATGCGGGGATTGTTCCCCACACCCCAGGCGCGCTCAACCCCCAAGGCTCAGGGGATGACCTTCGCGCGACGGAAGTCGTCGAAGAGGCGCAGGAACATGGCCTCGGTGTCGACGAACTCGTGGAAGCCGAAGCGGCGTGCCTTGGTGCCGTCCGCGAACATGTCGTAGTCCCACGAGAAGACGAAGTCGCCGAAGCGCCACGAGGACACGTCCTGGTAGGAGTGCTTCGCCAGCCCGTGCTTCGCCGTCATGGCCTTCCACAGCGGCGCCTTGTCAGCCATGACGACGTCGAGCGACATCGGCAGCGGCGGCGCGACCTCCAGCTCGAAGTAGCGCGCGATTTTCGGCCACAGCTCGCTCCAGCGGAACAGGTCCCCGTTGTTGATGTTGAAGGCCTGGTTCGCGCAGCGCGCCTCCGTCGCCGCCCACACCGTCGCCTTCGCGAGCAACCCCGCGTCGGTCATCTCCAAGAGCGAGTGGTATGCGCCCGGCTTGCCAGGGAAGCGCAGCGGCAGTCCCAGCTCCTTGGAGATGGACGCATAGACGGCAATCACCAGGGCCAGGTTCATCGGGTTGCCGAGCGCGACGCCTCCCACCACCGACGGGCGCAGCGCGGTCCACGTCCACGCCTTGCCCTTCTGCCGCTGTTCGAGGAAGCGCTGCTGGTCCACGTTGAACTCGGGCGGCATGTGGTCCGGGTCCGTCTCCCGCGCTGGCGTCTTGAAAGGCCCCAGGTGCGCGCCGTAGACCTTGTAGCCCTGCATGAGGCTGACGTGGCGCAGGCCCTTCGCCACCGGCTCGATGGCCTCCACCACGTTGACGAGCATCGCGAGGTTGGGGGCAACCAGCTCCGCCCACGTCGGCCGCTCCTGATACGCGGCGTAGAACACGTGCGTCACGTGGCCCAGGGCCGCCAGCTTCACCCGGGTGTCCTCCGCGTCGAGCAGGTCCACCTGCACGTGCCGCACACGCTCGGAAGCAGGGCCGCCTCGTCGAGACAGGCCGATGACTTCCCAGTCTCCCAGTGACGCGAGGTGCTCGATGAGGTTGCGACCGATGACCCCTTGCGCCCCCACCACGAGGGCGACCTTGTCGGGGGCGCTCATGACACACCCCCTTGCAGCACTCGCGCCCCTGGCGCATCCAGGCGTCGCTCGCGAGACTCCAGGCGCAGCGCCACCAGCACGACGAGGATGGCGGACACGGGCACCAGCGCGGACACCCAGGTGACGGCGCCCAGTCCAGGGCCCCGGTCGATGATGACGCCGCCGAACCAGGCACCCAGCGCGTTGCCCAGGTTGAAGGCGCCGATGTTGAGGCTCGACGCCAGGCTCTGGCCGGCCCCTTCCGCCTTCTCCAGCACCCACATCTGGAGCGGTGGCACGGTGGCGAAGGCCGCCGCGCCGAACAGGCCCACCGCGATGACGGTGAGGACGCGGTCATGCAGGACGAAGGTCATCCCGAACAGCACCAGCGCCAGCACCGCGAGGGTGCCGAGGATGGCGGGCACCAGCCGCCGGTCCGCGAGCTTTCCGCCCACCAGGTTGCCCACCACCAGCCCACCGCCGAACACGAGCAGGATGGGAGACACCGCCGACGGCGAGAAGCCGCTGAGCCGCGTCAGGAGGGGCGCGATGAAGGTGAACACGGTGAACACCCCCGCGAAGCCGAGCACCGTCGTCAAGAGCCCCAGCAACACCGGCCGTCGGCCCAGGGCTCTCAGGTCCGCGCGCCAGTCGCTCGCCTCGGGTGCCACCTCGTCACGAGGGACGAACAGCGCAATCACCGCCACGGCGAGCACGCCAATCAGCGCCACGGCCCAGAACGTCGAGCGCCACCCGAGCGACTGCCCCAGCCACGTGCCCAGCGGCACGCCGAGGATGTTGGCCACCGTCAGGCCGGTGAACATGATGGCGATGGCGGACGCGCGCTTGTCCGCCGGCACCAGGCCCGTGGCCACCACGGAGCCCACGCCGAAGAACGTCCCGTGCGAGAGCGCGGTCAGCACGCGCGCGGCCATCAGCGTGCCGTAGGTGGGCGCCAGCGCGCAGAAGACGTTGCCCAGCGTGAAGATGACCATCAGCCCCAAGAGCACGTGCTTGCGGGACCAGCGGCCCGTCAGCACGGTAAGGACGGGGGCTCCGGCCACGACGCCCAGTGCGTAGCCGGAGATGAGCAGGCCGGCCGTGGAGATGGAGACTCCCAGGTCGGTGCCCACCTCCAGCAACAAGCCCATGATGACGAACTCCGTGACGCCGATTCCAAAGGCGCCCGCGGTCAATGCGAACAAGGCCAGCGGCATGATTCGCGGCCCTCCCGTGAAGAAGTTGGATGGGCCCTTGTATGGACGGCACGAATTCGCTGCGGTAGAGCGACGTGCGGAATAGGACTTGTGAGTTCGGCTCACCATGGCTCGTCTGGACGTCAATCGCTTCGGAGAGATGGAAGTCTTCGTGAAGGTGGTGGAGCTGGGAGGCTTCTCCGCCGCGGCGAGGGCCTTCCGGATGACGCCATCGGCGGTGAGCAAGCTGGTGGCCCGACTGGAGCAGCGGCTGGGAGCCCGGCTGGTCAACCGTTCCACGCGCTCGCTCCAGCTCACCCCGGAGGGCTGCGGCTTCTATGAGCGCAGCGTGCGAATCCTCGGCGAGCTCGACGAAGCTGAGCGCGGGGCCGCCGCGAGCGACGCGCCAAGTGGACGGCTGCGCGTCAACACCAACCCGGCCTTCGGGCGCTGCATCCTCATCCCCCTGCTGCCTGGCTTCCTCGCGCGATATCCCTCGGTGACGGTGGACCTCACGCTGACGGACAAGCTCATCGACCTGCTCGATGAACGCACGGACGTGGCGATTCGCAACGGGCAGCTCAAGAACTCCCAGCTCACCGCGCGCCGGCTGGGTGAGACGCGGATGGTCATCGTCGGCTCGCCGGACTACTTGAAGCGCCAGGGCGTGCCGAAGACGCCGGGAGAGCTGGCGTCACACAACCGGCTGGGATTCAGCTACGCGCGAGCCATCGAGGGCTGGCCGCTGACGGAGTCCTCCTCGCAGCTCTCTCTCGCCCCGGTCGGCAACGTCCAGGCGAGCGATGGGGAGGCGCTGAGACAGCTCGTGCTGGCGGGAGTGGGGCTGGCGCGGCTGGCGCGCTTCCAGGTGAAGGACGACCTGGACGCGGGCCACCTGGTGGCCGTGCTGGAGGAGCACAACCCGGGCGACACGGAGGCCATCCACGCCCTCTTCTTGAGCCAGGGCGGACACCTGCCCGCGCGCGTGCGGGCCTTCGTGGATTACCTCACCACGCACGTGCGCCTGCCCTGAGGCGCGACGGAGTCTTCAGCTTCGAGCCAGCGCCTGGGCCAGTCGCGGCAGCACGTCACCAGCGCTCGCCTCCACGCACAGGTCCGCCAGTTCCACACCACGACACTCGCCAATGTTGACGATGGCGATGGGCACGTGGCGCTCGACGGCGCGCACCAGGAAGCGATAGCCGGAGTAGATGGCGAGCGACGAGCCCACCACCAGCAGCGCGTCTCCCTCCTCCAGCAGGGCGAATGCGTCCGCCACCGTGGGCGCGGGCACGTTGTCACCGAAGAACACCACGTCCGGCTTCAGCGTCCCCCCGCAGCTCACGCACGCCGGCACCTGGAAGGACTGGAGCGCCTCTGAAGACAGCTCCGCGTCGCCGTCCGGCCGCAGCTCCAGCACCTCGTGGGCGAAGTCCGGGTTCAGCGACAGGAGACGCGTCTGGAGCTCCACTCGCGCCTCCTGCATCCCACAGTCCAGACAACGCACCCGCGCCAGGGCGCCGTGCAGCTCGATGACGCGTGAGCTGCCCGCTGCGTGGTGGAGCCGGTCCACGTTCTGGGTGATGAGCCCTGGTACATGCCCGCTCCGCTCCAGGGCCGCCAGCGCCTGGTGCGCGGGATTCGGGTGGGCGGCGGCGAACCGGGGCCAGCCGAGCAGGCTCCGGGCCCAGTAGCGAGCCCGCACCTCGGGACGCTGGAGGAACTCCCGGTGCTGAATGGGATTGCGCGCGCGGGCCCGTGTTCCTGGCCCCCGGTAGTCCGGGATGCCTGACTCGGTGCTGCATCCGGCGCCGGTGAGCACCACGGTGCGCCGTCCTCGCAGCAGCGAGACCAGCGCATCCACATCCTGGCTGGCCCCGGGAACAAGCGACGTCTGCGACGGAGAGGTCATGGCGGCCTACGTATAATGGCCTCCCCGGCGCCTTGCCCAGACTCCCCTTTCGGGCCCGTCCAGGCGTCGACCGTGCCTCCCACCCCGCGGGGCAGGCCAGCGGCCGGGCTACTGCTCAAGTCGGCGCAGCTCGGCCGGCTCCAGACAAGTGACCAGCACCTGGTGCCGCAGGAGGTGGACGCGCTCAACGTGTTGTTGTCGGAGCTTCCCAGCAACGAGTCCCGCCCCACCTGAGCCGCCGCGCGGAACGCGCATCCGTGGTAGACGCCTTGCGCATGCCGAACTGGCAATGGAAGGCGTTCTCGGAGCTGACGCTGGACGAGCTGTATGACGTGCTCGCCCTGCGGCAGGAGGTGTTCGTGGTGGAGCAGAAGTCGCTCTACCTGGACGTGGACGGACTGGACAGGAGCGCGGACCACCTCCTCGCCCATGAGGGCCCCCTCCTGGCCGCCTACCTGCGCGTCCTCCCTCCCGACGTGAAGTTCCCGGGAGCCACCAGCCTGGGCCGCGTGGTGACGTCGCCCAAGGCACGAGGCCGGGGCCTGGGCCGCGAGCTGACGGAGCGAGGCATCGTCCGGCTCGAAGCGCTCTACCCCGGCTCGGACATCCGCATCTCCGCGCAGGAATACCTGCGGGCCTTCTACACAAGCCTCGGCTTCGTCGCGGAAGGTGACATCTACGACGAGGACGGCATCCCGCACATCGAGATGGTCCGCCGTCCTCGCCGTTGAGCGCCCCGACGCCCGGGGCCTCCGAAGCGCGCGGCTAGAGGAAGTACGGTGACGTGGCCTGGTGGACGCGCGCCGCCAGGTCCTCCGCCGCGAGCAGCTCCTGACCGGAGAGGCCGGGGAGCTGGGCCTCCAGTGCCAGTCGTGCCTCACGCAGGATGGCGAAGGCCTCGTACGTCTGGAGCTGCTTCAGGATGCTCACCATCACCCTTCGCGTGGCGAAGGTCCGCACACCATCCAGGTTGAGCAGGTTGGCGCGAAGCTGCGCGAGCACCAGCGGCGTCAACACCGGGTCCGGGCGCACGGGCGTCCAGATGGAGCCCAGCAGGGAGATGTCATCCAGGTAGAGGCGCTGGAGGACACGGCGGGCCATCGCGTCGGCGACCGCGCCATAGCCCGGGTAGGCCGCCAGCACGTCTGGAGGAATGGGCGCCTGCAATCCCTCGAACAAGATGTTCCAGGCGCGAACCCGCTCGGTGGAGGACCGGCCCGCGCGCACGTACTGCTGGACCCCATTGAGCATGGTGTCATCGGGCTGCGCGCCCCCTTGCTTCAGCGCGGCCTGGAGGGATGCTTGATAGGCCGCGCCATGGAACAGCTCCAGCGGCACCGCGGTGGCGTCGTAGCGAGTGCAGTCCGGGTCCCGCCGGGTTTCCTCGTCCGTGCAGAACGGCTCCTGAGGAAGCGTGGAGGACAGTCCATACAGGTAGCGAACGGCCGCCACGTCATAGGGCCCCACCTCTCCGCCTCGGAGCTCCTGCTCCGGCGCCCAGGCGTACTCCATCACCGAATACGACGGCAGCCCGAGTGAGCCCTTGAAGTTGTGCCGCAGGCCGAGCGTGTGTCCGACTTCATGCATCACCACATACGTGAAGAACCGCTCCACACGCTGCTGCGGCGTCAGCGAGCCACCAGCGCTCGTGAGTGACGTCACCCAGCCCCCAGGGCCGGGCAAGTTCGCCTCCAGGTCGGCGACTCGCCAATCACACATTGGCGCCGCCGCCATGCCATTCCACGAGAGCTGGATGGCCTTCGTGCCCGGAGCGAGCGGCGCTGGAACCTCCGCCACGGAGGGCATGCCGTGGATGACCTCGATGGCGCGGTCCAACCAGGAGACGTTCATGTACACGCTCGCGCCGAGCGTCTCTCCGGTGTTCGGATTGGAGCGCGTGTTGGCGAAGGCGAAGGCGTAGGACGGGTCCGGGTCGAAGAGGATGAAGTTCTTGTCGTCGTCGCTGAAGGACTCCCCGGGCTGCGCCATGCGCGCGGTGAAGACGGGGAAGCCGAAGGCCTGGTTCCAGTTCTCCACGCCCCGCTTCACCGCGCCGATGACGTCGTAATCCCGGTAGCGCGGGTCCGTGAGCGTCCCCTTCAGCGTGTCACTCATCACCCAGACAATCGGCTTCATGCCAGGGCGGATGTTCCACTTCCGCGTCGACTGCTCGGTGAGGCCTCCGGAGTCGGGGACGATGCGAGGCGCGCTCCGGAAGTAATGCTCGCGAGCAGGGCGCGGCGTGGGCGTGAATCCCTCGCCCTCCTGATAGCGCCGCAGGGCGACACCCACCGTCGCCGTGACACGAATCGGGGTCGGCTCCGGCCAGTACGTGACTTCGTCGAAGGAGTAGCCGTGGCCGGTGAAGACCTTCTCGAAGGACACGCCGTCCTTCAGGGCGAGGAAGCGCTGCGCGAAACCCAGCTCCACCTCGAACGCGGGGCCGTACAGCTCCTGAGACAGCGCATCCATGCCCATCACCCGGTCCAGTCCGGCGGCGGGGTCGAAGAGGAGGTACTGGTCCGCGCCAGGCAGGCGCTTGAAGCCCGGGTGGTCGTCGACGAGCGGCCACGCCTCGACGATTTCTTCCGGAGTGTAGAGCGTGCTGCGGACCTTCGTGTCATCCACGTCAAAGGCATACAGCTTGCCGTTCTGCTCCCGGAAGGACACCACGCGAACGCCCAGCGAGGAGCCGCCGTTGCCGGCGAGGTCCTCCGGGTAGCTCTGCTGGAGGTAGACGGACATGAACCAGCGCTTGCCCAGCTCGCTCTTGCGCAGGGCCAGATAGAACGTTCCGGGCTCCGAGCCTTGAAGTCCCGGAGCAACGGAGCCGAGGCCCTCCCGCAGACGCTGGAGCGAGCCCGCCTCCAGTGTCCTGGGGACGGCGACGAGGGGACCTTCGAGCACCACGGCGGGCAAGTCCTCGGATGACCGGACTTCATCGGCACATCCCGAGGACACCCACGCGAGCGCGCAGAGCACGGCCAGGAGACCACGCCACGTGGCCAGACCTTGAGTCGACATTGGGATTTCCCCCAGCAAGACATCGGTGACGCCACGGGCCGGCCGCGCGACGGGCTGGAAAACGCGGACAATCCCACGGCATATCGACGCAGGGAGCGGGCCACTTCACGCAAGGGCCCGCGCGCTGGACATGCGGCCACACGGGATACACTCGGGAGGTCCTCGCGATGTCTCGCGGGGCTGGATGAGGAGCGTGTGCGCCGTGCGCCCCAGCGTGGTGATGGCAGTCCTGCTCATGAGCCTGATGTCGGGTTCCTGGGGCTGTGTCGTGGGTCCCCGCTTCACCCGCTGCCCGGGTGAGGACGGACGTGCGTGGGTGGAGCTGGACAGCGAGCACTACACGCTGCGCACGGACCTGCCACCCGAGCAGGCCCGCGAGGCCATGAGCGTCCTGGAGCACACGCGCGTCGCGCTGCTCGCCGGCATGTGGCCCGGTGCGCTCCGCCAGGAGATGGCGAAGGTGCTCGTCTATGTCCTGGCGGACCCGCGGGAATTCGAGGGCCTCTATCCCCGCCGCGTGCGCGCGTTCTTCTACAAGTCGGACACCGAGGCGCTCATCGTCCTGTCCGGCCCGCCCGCGAAGTGGTCCCAGCAGTACTCCGGGCTGTCAGAGGACTCCTCCTCCCGGCTCAATCACGAGCTCGCCCACTACCTCAGCACGTATGTCATGCAGCGCCAGCCGCTGTGGTTGTCCGAAGGACTGTCCGAGTATCTGGAGACGCTGCGCCTGTCGGACGGCGGCAAGCGCGCGGTGCTCGGCACGCCCAACTGGAGCGCGGCCTACATGATGCGGTCGATACTGAAGCGCTCGGTGGACAGCGTCCATCCCGCGGTGATGATGCGCAGGGTGCTCGACTGGCAACCCGGCCTGGACGCGGAGGCGCAGGAGCGGGAGATCGGCATCATGTACGCCGGCAGCTGGCTGATGGTGCACTGGCTGCGACACACCCGCCCCGAGCGCTTCACGCAATACCAGACGCTGCTCGGCCAAGGTGTCGACCCGCGGGTGGCGCAGCGCCAGGCCCTGCCCGAGCTGGAGAGCGACTCCCTGGACCAGACACTGCTGGACTACGTGCGAGACATCCGCGCCGCGTCACGCCACCAGGTGGCGGTACCGACGACGAGCACGGCCTTCATCGAGCGCGTGCTGGACGACGCGGAGGTCCACGCATCCCGCGCGAAGCTGGCCGCGCTCGGCGCGCACATGGCGCAGCAGGAGTCCCTGGTGCGCAACCGCCGCAAGCTGTCGCGGCAGGAGCTGAAGGAGGCGCTGCGGCTGGACCCGACGGGACTGCCAGCCCTCTCGGTGAAGCAGCAGGAGTCCTCGCCCGAGGAGCGACTCGCGCTCGCGAGGACCGCCGTGAGCGCCCACCCCGACGAGAGCGAGGCGTGGCTGCTATTGGCGGCGGCGCTGGAGCCCGACAGGGACACCGCCGAGGAGCGCGAGGCCGCACTCAAGAAGGCCCTCGAGCTGGCGCCCCGGAGCAGCTACGCGGCGAGCGGACTGGCGTGGCTGTACGTCACCCAGGGCCGCTTCGAGGAGGCCCTGCCCCTGGCGCAGTGGGCCGTCGCGCTCGCGCCCTGGAGCACGCCCGCCCTGGACACGCTCGCGATGACGCTGGCCGGACAGGGCCGCTGCGCGGAGGCGCTCCAGTTGGAGCAGCGGGCCATGGGGCTGACCCAGGAGCAGGAGGATTCGACGCTGAAGACGCGGCTGCGCGTGCGCCTCGCGGGCCTGGAGGACGGCTCCTTGTGCAGGACGTCCGCTCCGACGCCGTGACTAGAGCTTGCGCAGCCGCACGCGCTTCACCTTGTGGTCCGGGCCCTTGAGCAGGATGAGCCGGGCGCGCGAGCGCGTGGGCGCGATGTTCTGCGCCAGGTTGGGACCGTTGATGTCGCCCCACACGGACTCGGCCATGTCCACGGCCTCCTCCTTCGTCAGGTCCGAGTAGCGGCGGAAGTAGCTGCGCTCGTCGCGAAACGCCGTCTGCTGGAGCCGCAGGAAGCGGTCCACGTACCAGCGGCGGATGTCCTGCTCGCTCGCGTCCACGTAGATGGAGAAGTCGAAGAAGTCCGACAGGAACGTGTGTGGCACCCGCTGCCCGGTGGCTCCGGACTGGAGGACGTTGAGTCCTTCCAGGATGAGGATGTCGGGCTGGCGGATGACCTTCGCCTCGTCGGGCACGACGTCGTAGACGAGGTGGGAGTAGACGGGCGCCGTCACCTCCGCACGCCCCGCCTTCAGCTCCGCGAGCAGGCGCACCAGCGCGCGCCGGTCATAGCTCTCCGGGAAGCCCTTGCGCTTCATCAGCCCGCGCTCGGTGAGGACGCGGTTGGGGAAGAGGAAGCCGTCCGTCGTCACCAGCTCCACGCGCGGGTGGTCCGGCCACCGGGCGAGCAGGGCCTGGAGGATGCGGGCCGTGGTGCTCTTGCCCACTGCCACGCTGCCTGCGATGGCGATGATGAACGGCACCTTGCTCGTGGAGCCGCCCAGAAACGCCTGCTGCTCCATCCACAGCCGCTGCGCCGCGGCCACCTGGAGGTTCAGCAACCGCGACAGAGGCAGGTAGACATCCGAGACCTCTTCCAGGTCCAGGCGCTCCCCCAGGCCGCGCAGGCCGTCCAGGTCCTCCGTCGTGAGCGTCAACGGGGTGGACTCGCGCAGCGCCCGCCAGGCTTCGCGCTCCAGCTCGACGAACATGGACACCGAGGGCGCGGCGGGTGCGGACATTGAGTGTCTCTCCTCCGGATGCTTGATACCGCGCCTACCACAGCGCCGCGGTCCGCGCGCGGACTCAGGTGCCCGAAGCCGGGTCCCAGCCGTAGAAACGCTTCAGCTCTTCATACAAATCGGGCGTCTTCTCGCGCATCTTCACGGGGCGCTCGAAGAAGTTCTCGGTGGCCACCGCGAAGAACTCCGCCTCGTTGACGGCGCCGTAGTCATCCAGCACCTGGCGCTCCCGGGGGCGCCCCTCCTGGAGGCCATGGTAGTGCTCGCTCATCACCGCGGCCCACGTCCGATAGTGCGAATAGCTGCGCAGCTTCGGTGTCCCATCGAAGGCGCCGTCCGCGCGGTCCAGGACATGGGCGAACTCGTGCGTGGCGGTGTCGTGGCCGTCGTCCGGATTGCGCAGGCCGCCGAGCACCGCCGCCCAGGAGAGGATGACGGAGCCCCAGTTCTTCGCCTCACCGAGCACCACGCCGGTGCGGTCCGGAAGGAGGAAGGCGTCGGGGTAGACGATGACTTCGCGCAGCCGGTCGTAATAGGACAGGTCCAGGTGCACCACGAGCTGCACGGCGGTGGCGGACACGACGACGCGAATCTCGTCGGTGATTTCCAGCCCGCCGGCGCCGATGAACTCCTTCTCCCAGGCGAAGACCTTCAGCTTGGAGAGGAAGTCCTCGCGCAGCGCGGGCGACAGTGTGGCGAAGAAGGGAACTCGCGCGTCGAGATGACCGAGCCAGTCGGGAGGAAAGGGTCGACGCATGAGACGTCGGCGCCGGAGCTGGCTGAAGAGGCCGGTCATTCGGTCGGCGCCCCGGGGACTCCCAGGGCTTCCTGCGGACAGGCATACCAAATGTTTCGCGGAAGTTCCTTGTCCACAGTCCGTGGCCCCACCGGGCACCGGGGGCGGTAGGGTGGACCCCGAGGGTCCAGGCCGGCGGCCCCGAGGCAGTCACGGGACGTGCGAAGAGTCATGAGCAGACGTGCGGCGAAGTGGTGCGTGGCGCTGGGAATCGCCCTGTTGTCGGGGCAGGCGGGCGCGCAGGGGCCGGGGCAGGTGGTGGACGAGGTCGTGGTGCGAGGCCCCGAGAAGACGCTCCCGGAGACGGTGCGCGCGTATTCGCGCATCGACGCAGGCGATGAAATCACCTTCGAGGAGCTGGACAAGGTCGAGCGGCGGCTGGTGGCCACCGGCCTGTTCCAGGAGGTGAAGGCGCGAGTCGAGCCCACGGGCCCCAACCGCGTGCGCCTCATCCTGGAGGTGGAGGACAAGGCGTCCTGGGTGGTGGCCCCCACCTTCGCCCTGTCCTCGGACAACGTCGGCGGCGGCCTCTTGTACGCGGAGAACAACCTCTGGGGCCGCGCCAAGAAGTTCGCGACGGCCGCGCAGGTGAGCACCGCGGAGAGCGGCATCTTCGCCGGCTACCTGGACCCGAACCTGTTCGGCCTGCCGCAGCTGCGCTTCAGCCTGGAGGGCCAGCTTCGCAGCGACCGCATGGACGAGTACCAGCCTGGAGCGGGACAGGAGGACCCGACAGTCGTGCGCCGGACGCGCATCAACTCGGCGTCCATCTCCAGCGAGGTGGGGGTGATGCTCTTCGAGCGCGTGCGCGCCGCCGTGAAGTACCGGCTGATGAGCATCGACGCGAAGTCCCCGGACCCGGAGAAGGAGGTCACCACGCCCGCGTTCTCCACCGGGCCGTCGCAGCGCGATGCCTCCTTGCGCCTGATGGTGGGAATCGACACGCGGCAGAACCTCCACGCGGTGATGGAGGGCATCAACCTGGAGGCGTCCTACGAAGTGTCGAACCCGGGCGTGTGGAGCGAGTTCCGCTACGAGCGCTTCGGGTTGCTGTATCGCCATGGCCTGCGCCTCTTCGAGGAGCACAACCTGGTGCTGCGGGGCGAAGCCGCCGCGGGCGTGGACCTGCCCTTCCACCAGGAGCTGGTGATGGGAGGCAACGGCCTGCGGGGCTTCGTCCACCGTCAGTTCCGAGGCGACACCCGGCTGTCCTTCATCGCCGAGTACCACTTCCCCCTCTTCACCATCCGCTCCCTGTCCTTCCGGGGCGTGGGCTTCTCCGACACCGGGTTGATGGTGTGGCGCGAGCTGCCCGAGGACCGCGAGCTGCGGGATGTGAATGGACGCGTGGTGCGCGGCTACCTGCCCGACAGCCGGAGCGGACTGAAGGGTGCCACCCTGGCGCAGGGCGTGGGCGCGGGGCTGCGGCTCTATCTGCGCAACCTGGTGCTGCCCCTGGTGGGAGTGGACGCGGCCTACGGCGTCAACTCGGGCGAGTTCCGTTTCTATCTGGTGGCGGGAGTGAACCCGTCCTGAAGCAGACTGTCAGCCGGGCTGGCGGCGTGGCGTCAGGTGCGACGCCTCCGCTGGCCGTGGCGCTCCAGGTCTGGTGTCGTCAGCGAAGTTCCCCTTCTCTTGTGAGTGCTCGCCATGTCCCAGGAACGCTTCACGACGAGCCGCGAGGTGTACCACCGCATCCGGTGGGACCCTCGCCTGGAGGCTCGCGAGTTCGTCATCGGCTACGACGCGCACGGCGAGGCCCTGGAGGAGATGCCCTTCGAGGCCTTCGTCCCGGACGGGGAGATTCCGTGGCACCGCGTCTGGTACTTCAAGCGCGGACGCGAGGTGATGTGGGACCGCAAGGAACGCATCGACCGGCTCAGTCACTCCGCGTCCCCCACCGAGGAGCCCGCGCCCGCCCCGCGTCGGACGAGCGCGGCTCCTGGCTTCACGCCCCTGCCTTCGTATCGGTACGACGCACGCGCGGCGGCGTGGACGAAGGCCTCCCCCGCCCCGAGCGAGGTGCTGGCGACACCGGACGTGCTCACCGTCGCCACGTTCAACGTCCTCTTCGATTTGTATGACGCGGAGAAGCTGGACACCGAGCGCAGGACTCCGGCGACGCTGAAGCTGCTGCGAGAGACGGACGCGGACGTCATCGCCCTCCAGGAAGTCACCGCTCCCTTTCTGCAAGCGCTGCTCGCCGAGTCGTGGGTGCGCGAGCACTACTGGCTGTCGGACGGCCCGGTGGCGAGCACCGTGGAGACCTACGGACAGGTGCTCCTGTCGCGCTTGCCCTTCGCGGCGGTGTGGCAACGCGTCTTCTCCCGGGACAAGCGCATCATCGCTGGTGAGCTGAGGCTGGCGGGCAGCTCGCTGTGGGTGGCCACGCCGCACCTGACGAGCAATCGGGAGTCCTCCGGGGCCGCCGCTCGCGTCGTGCAGGTGCAGGCGCTGCTCGACTGGGCCCGCTCGTTGGGCGCCACGGACGAGGGCGGGGCACCGGACATCGTGCTCGCCGGTGATTTCAACTTTGGCGCGGGCGAGGATGAAGCGGCGGCCTTCACCCAGGCGGGCTTCGTGGATGCGTGGCCCACCTTGCGGCCGTCTGAGACGGGGGAGACCTACAACCCCCTGCTCAACACGCTGGCCGCGCTCACCACCACGTCCGGGCGACTTCAACGACTGGACCGCGTGCTGGTGAAGTCCCCTTCGGGTCGGTTCGCGCCCGACGCCATCTCGCTCTTCGGCGAGGCCCCGCTGGCCGGGGCTCCCGGACCCGCGGGGGGCGCGCTCTTCGCATCGGACCACTTCGGCATCCGCTGCGTCCTGCATCGAGCGGTCTCCTCGCGACCTGACGTCGCACAAGGAGCGGAGCGGCGGGTCCACCACACGGCGGTGGTGCTCATTCCACCGGAGACCTCCTGGCCTTCCATCCAGGCGCTGCGCAAGAAGCACGACGCGAAGTTCGAGCGGTGGATGCCGCATGTCACCCTGCTCTACCCCTTCCTCCCGGAAGAGGACTTCGACGCCGCAGAGGCCGTGCTCGCGGAGACCCTGCGCGACCTCGAGCCCTTCGAGGTGACACTCTCCGCGTTCGACCACTTCGAGCACCGCGTCAACTCGACGGCCTGGCTTCGGCCGGACGACGAGCCCCGAGGCGCACTGGCCGCGCTGCACGCGAAGCTCGTGGCCGCCGTGCCCGAGTGCGCGCCTCCGGGCCATGGCTTCACACCGCACCTCTCCGTGGGACAGCTTCCCCGCTCGGACGACGGAGAGCAGGAGCGGACGCTCGCCACGTGGGCGCGAGGCTGGCGTCCCCTGCGCTTCGAGGTCAGCGAGGTCTGCATCATCCGGCGGAAGGGGGACACGCCGTTCGAGGTCGTCCGCCGCATCCCCCTGGGCAAGCCCGTGAGAGGTCAGGAAGACGCCACGCTGCACGCGGTGCTCGCGTCCATTGGCGCGGGAGCGTCCGACTCCGCCAGGGCGACCAGGGTCCAGGCCGTGGATCGGCTGAAAGGAGTCTGCGAGCGAGTGGGGACCACGCTGCACCCCTACGGTTCGTCCCTGCTCGGTACGGATGGACCGGACAGCGACGTGGACGCGGTGGCCATTGGCCCTGCGTCCCTGTCTCGTGAGGACTTCGCGCACGCGCTGCTTAGCGAGCTGGCGAAGTCGGAGCCCCCCGGCGCCGCGCGCTTCGTGGCCGACGCGGCCATCCCCCTGGTGAAGCTGGTCCTGGACGGCGTGAGCTTCGATGTCTCGTATGCCAGCCGTCCCGAAGGTGTGGCGGCTTGCGAGCCCTCCACGTTGCTGGCGCTGCATGGCGAGGCGCTTGATTCCGCGGGGCTCCGCTCCGTCCTGGGGCTCGCGGACACGCAAGGGGTGCTGGATGCACTCGGTGACGACGCAGGACAGCGCGAGCGCTTCCGGACCGTGCTTCGCGCGGTGAAGGCGTGGGCCAAGGCGCGGGGCGTCTACTCCCATGCGCTCGGCTATCTCGGGGGGCTGTCGTGGACGGTGCTCGCGGCGTGGGCCTGCACGCGGGTGGCGCCTGGCACGGTCCGGGGTGACACGGAGCTGCTCGCCCACTTCTTCGGGACGTTCGCCTCGTGGCCCTGGCCGCAGCCCGTGGCCCTCACTCCGGAGACCGCGCGCTACCGTCCGGATGGCAAGCGGGACCTGCTGCCCGTCATCGCACCGGCGGCTCCCGCTCGGAACACCGCGCGCAACGTGTCGCGCTCCACGTTCCGCGTCCTGAAGGACGAGTGGGCTCGCGCGGGGAAGCTCGTGGCCGAAGCGCGTGCCTCGGGTTCGCCCCTGGCATGGGAGGCGCTGTTCCAGCCGCTCGACTCCACCCAGGACCTGCCCACCCACCTGCGCCTGTCCGTCGAAGCGCCCTCGCCCGAGGCCCATGAAGCCGCCATGGGCTGGGTCCTCGGCCATCTCACGGCCCTGGTCTACCGGCTGGAAGGTGACCGGCGGCTCGCCGTACGCCCACTGCAGGCCACACCCGGCAAGGGCCCCGTCCTCATCGGCCTGAGCACCCGGGAGGCCCAGGACGCGAGCGCACTGGTCTGGAAGCCAGGCAGCCCGCTCGTCGAGGCAGTGGAGTCCTTCCGCGCGTCCTATCTGGAGTGGCCGCACCGCCCCGAAGACACGTCGCTCCAGGTGGAGTGGCTGCGGGGAAACCACAGGGGCGGCATGGACCCGCAGACCTGACCTTGTCACGAATTGGCAAGGTCTGAGCTTTTTCACAAAGACAACGATTAGTCTCCACGCCTCCTTTCGTGGAGGCTGTATGGGCAAGCGTTGGAGTGGTGCGATGACCGCCGCGGTGGCCTCACTGGTCCTGCTGGCATGCGGCGGAATCATGTCGGAGTCCGACGGTTCCCAAGCCATTGGCAGCCGCCAGCAGTCCACGAAGGCGGGCTTCTATTACCCGTGTGGCGATGACAAGTGCGATGGGAATGAGCCCGTCACCTGTCCCTCGGACTGCGGAGGCAGCGCGTGCGGCGATCAGCATTGCGCCCCCTACGAGAACCCAACGAACTGTCCCTTGGACTGCCGCGGCTAACCCAGACCAGGAGGGGCACCCGCCGTGCCCCATCCGTGGCACGTCCTGCCCAACAACTCCTGGAGTGAGTTAGCCTTCACGGCAAGTCATCATCTCCGGGGGTCATGTCTTGGCGGAAACCTATCGAGTCGCGAAGCTTCCCATTCGACTGCGTGGCTTCGTGGAGCCGGATACGAACGCGCAGTTCGAGGGCTACGTCGAGCCGGGCACGTACTTCGTCGTGGAAGAGCGCCCCGGCTTCCCGACGCCTGACACCGACTACGCGCGCCTGGAAGTCCCCACGCTCGGCGCGCTGGACACCTGGATTTGCCTGCGGTGGCGCACCCAGCGCTACGCGACGCTCGTCAATCAGGAGAAGCCGCCTCCGGCCGTGAGGCTTCGCTTTGACGACGAGCCCATGGCCATCCGCGAGGACCGGCTCGTCGCGCTCCTCGGCGGGCTGCGTGGCTTCAAGTATGACCTGGACAAGGCCTACTACCCGTGGCCCTTGCCGGGCATCAAGGTCCCCCTGGCGCCGCCCCAGTTCAACAACTGCTGCACCTTCGTGGAGGCCCTCACGGTGAAGGCCTACGCGGACGCGCACGGCGACAGCTTCAGCTGGGACTCCCGTCGGCACCGGCAGATGATGATTGCCTCCACGGAGGACTACTTCTCTCCTGTCACCGCCGCCATCGAGAGCGGCATGGCCATCCCCACGCCCTCTCCGGATGTGCCTCCGCACCCGTGGACGCTCATCCAGGGCTGGCGAAACCAGTGGCGCTCCGGCCACACCTTCCTCGTGGTGGACCACCACCCCGCGACGGACAAGGTGCTGGTGCTGGAGTCCAACTCCGCCTACCAGCTCGACGGCGTCGGCTACCGGGCCATCGGCAACCTGCGGGACAAAGGCATCCAGCCTCCGGCCAACTGGTGGACGCTGCCGGACGTGTGGACGTGGCGGCAGCTCTGCTCGACGTACCTGTTCCGGCAACAGGCGTGGCTCAAGGTCAAGGACCGCTCTCTTTCGCGGCTGTCACCCACTTCTCCCTGAGCCACCTTCGCGCAGCCAGCGCTCAGGCGGCGACGAACCGCCTGCGCCGCAGGTCCAGCATCCACGCCTCCAGCGCATCCACGGCCGCCTGGGGAGGCTCCTCGGGCAACACGGAGGCCTCCAGCGCGGCGTCGAGCACCTCGAAGGAGCGGGCCACCTCCGCGCGCCACTTCGCGCTCAGCGACTCGGGCAGCTCGCTCTTCTCTCCCCGTCGCTTCTGCTCCACCAGCTCATGGGCCTCCGTGAAGCCATGGGCATCCAGCAGCTCGGTGACGTCCGTCTCCACCTCGCCGGTGCGCAGCGCGTGCGTTCCGGTGAGCGTGGTGCGCAGCACGTAGAGGAGCTTCTTCGCGGAGCGAAAGCCGCTCTTCTCCCACTCACGGAGCTGGCCGTGGGCGAAGCCCCGGTAGTGGCGGTGCACGCGACGCGACAACACGCCGCGCACCAGCGGCTGAAGGGCCTCCAGCTCCGGGGACACCCGCACCGGAATGGCGCCCACCAGGCGCTCCAGGTAGTTGCCATTGCCCTGCAACAGTCCCTGGAGCACGGGCTGGAGTTCGTTGGACGAGTAGTCCACCTCCACGCCGTCCACCACTTGGAGGCGCTCGGCGTTGAGGTGGCGGGGCTGCAGGCCCAGCAGCAGGGCCGTGGGCGCGATGTGGATGGACTTCAGGTCCAAATCACTGTCCGGCGAGGGAAAGCCATAGGCATGCGCGCCCGACAGCGACACCACCAGGTGCTCTCGCTTCGCGGACTCCTCGTCGAGCACGCGGTCCGCCACCGTCCGCTCCTGCTCCGTCATCGTGCCCTTCATTCCGAATCCCTCCACTCCGTCACCGGGGCCTCGGGCGCGTCGTGCCCCAGCGGTCCGGGGGTCTTCATCACCCAACGCCGCGCCACCTCGTCCCCCACCCGCCGCAACAGCCGGTCCGCCCGCGCGTAGTCGGGGTGCTCCGGCAGGCGGCTCTCCTGACGTGCCGCCTCCAGCTCCGGCGCCATCGCCTCCGCGTCCCGCAGCACGTCGTCGAGCGGCACGCTGCCTTCCTTGATGGCCAGCAGCCGCGCCTTCAGCGCCCCCGTCGCCTCGAAGACGGGCTCGCCCTGGCGCAGCCAACCCGTGGCGGTGGCAATCAACCGCAGCAGGTTGTACGCGTTCTTCGGCCGCAGCTCCCGCGCGGACGGAGGACGCTGTCCCCCACCCCGCGCATAGGCCGTCAGCGCCGCGAAGTCGTTCGCCGCGAGCAGCCCCTGGTCCCACAGCGAGCGGTAGAGCTGCTTCACGTACGTCTTCGCCGCCAGCAACGCATCCTGCGGCGTGGGCGCCTCGCGCGGAGACACCTCCGACAGGCGCCGCGCCACCTCGTCCAGGTTTGGAGCCGGCTCCTCGCACAGCCACTCCAGCAGCAGGTCCCTGTGCTCGGCCAGACGCTGGCTGCGCGTGAGCTTGTCCAACTGGCTCATGGCGTAGCGCCCGAAGCTGCCGAAGATGGCCTGCGAGACGAACGCCTCGCGCTCCGCGAGGAACCACTCGCCCAGCTCGTCCATGGCCTTGGCCCCCGGGACGAACAACGTCTCCAGCGTGTTCGGGTCCGCCCGCAGCGCCTGCTCCACCGTCTTGCGCGTCTCCCAGTAGGTGCTGCTGCCATCGGCGCTCACCAGGTCCATGGGCGCCTCCACGAGGCCGAAGGTCCACGAGAGCGGCAGCGCGAAGATGCCGCGCACGTCCACGTCCGACTGTGCGTTCGCCAGACCCCACGCGTGACTGCCCACGCGCGTCTCCAGCACCACGCAGGGCACCAGCGACTGCCACGCCGCCTCACGGCGCCTCGCGAACTGGACCTGTCCCGGCCGCCGGGGCACCAGCTCCTCGCGCGCGAACCACACCTCGCCCACGCCGACAATCTGGATGTCGAGCCCACCATCCCGGGCCCGCACCACGCGCCCCACCACGCCCTGCGGAATCCGCCGCCCGCCCGAGGCCAGACGCTCCACGCGCGTCGTCACCTCGGTTCCGTGCGGCAGGGGCACCGACAGCCGGTCCACCTGCTCCAGCCCTCGGATGCGGGAAGTCCCCGAGCGGGGAGGGTCCGTTGGAGAGTTGCTCATGGGATTCACCTCGAAGGGGAAGGTCGCGGTCGCCAGGGACGGCGCCAGCCCGAAGGGGCTGACCACGCCGTGGGGCTCAGCTCCGGGACGCGGGAGTTCCGATGCTCTCACGCAGGCGGGACAAGAGCCTCCGGGCCACATCCAGCTCCGCCCGACAGCGGTCCAGGCGCTCCGCCATGTCCGCGACGTCGCCCGCGTCCGCGCGCAACTCGATGTCCCGGCACTGCATCTCCAGCGCCGCCGCACCGAACCACGCGGCGTTGGACTTGAGGGTGTGCGCGGCCCGGCTGAGGTCATCCAGCAGCCCATGCCGCAGGGCCGTGTACGCGTCGTCGAGCAGCGCCGGCATGCTGTGCAGCGCGGTGTCGATGAGCTCCGGGAGGATGTTCACCGCCTGGGTGCCCAGCTCCCGCCACAGTCGCGCCAGCGCGGCGGACTGCAGGCCGGGGATGCGCGCCGCCACCGGGACGATATCCTCGTCGAGCGGCGCCTCCACGAGCGTGCCACGCTCCGCCCGCGCGCGTGTGCCTCCCTGCGGACGCGGCGTCTGACAGCGCACCAGCGCGGCCGTCAGCGCCTCCACGCGGATGGGCTTGGCGAGGAAGTCATCCATCCCCGCCTCGAAGCACTGCTCCCGGTCCGAGTCCATCGCGTTGGCCGTCATCGCGATGACCCACGGTTGCACGTTGGGCGGCAGCTCCTGGCGCAGCCGACGCGTGGCCTCCAGCCCGTCCATCTCCGGCATCTGGAGGTCCATGAGCACCACGTCGAAGCGCTGGCGCATGGCCCACTGGACGGCTTCCCGTCCGTTGGACGCCGCCTGCACCGGGTAGCCCAGCCGGTCCAACATCAGGCTGGCCAGCCGCTGATTGGTGGGGTTGTCCTCCACCAGCAGGATGCGCAACGGCACCCGGTCTCCCGGACGGTCCCTGGGAGCGGGCGCCCCGGAGGGAGCGGTCTCCGCGCGGACGCGGGCCACGTCCCGCGAGAAGCAGGACATCAACGTGTCGTGGAGCTGAGAGGCTTTCATCGGGCGGGACAGCACCCCTGAGAAGAGGCCCGGCGGTGGCACCGCGCGACGACCGGGCGAGGTGAGCAGCAACAACGGCAGCGAGCGGAGGTCGTCCCGCTCACGGATGCGCGCCGCGAGCGAGGGCCCGTCCAGCCCCGGCATCTGGTGGTCGATGAGCACGACGTCGAAGCCCGCGCCCGGCTGGAGCTTCGCCAGCGCCTCCATCCCCGAGCCCGCCTCCACCGGCACCGCGCCCCAGGACTGGAGCTGCCGTCCCAGCAGCCTCCGGTTGATGGCGTTGTCGTCGACGATGAGCACCCGGCGGCCCTGCAGCAGCGGCTGGTCCGCGCGCAGATACCCCGCCGTCGTCTGCGGCGCGGCCTGCACCGTGAGCGCGAAGTGGAACGTGGCGCCCCGTCCCACCACGCCCTCGCTCTCCACCCAGATGCGCCCGCCCATCGCCTCCACCAGGCGCTTGGAGATGGCGAGCCCCAGGCCCGTCCCACCGAACTTGCGCGTCACCGAGACGTCGAGCTGGTTGAAGGGCTGGAAGAGCCCCTTCTGCATCTCCGCGGAGATGCCGGGCCCCGTGTCCTGCACGGAGAAGGTGAGCTCCCAGGGGGAGTCGGGCGCCTCGGTGCGGCGCGCGCCGTCCACGGAGACGACGGCGCCCCCGGACTCGGTGAACTTGAGCGCGTTGCCCACCAGGTTGAGCAGCACCTGCCGCAGTCGCGAGGCATCCCCCATCACCACCTGCGGCACCTTCGGCGAGATGTCCGCGCCCAGATCCAACCCCTTCTCGCTGGCGCGCACCGCGAGCAGGTCCAGCACCGACTCCACGCACTGCCGCAGGTCGAACGGGTGCAGGTCCGTCTCGAACCGGCCCGCTTCAATCTTGGAGAAGTCCAGCACGTCGTTGAGCAGGGTGAGCAACGCCTCGCTGCTCTGACGGATGGTGGAGATGAACTCCCGCTGCTCCCCTGTCAGGTGCGTGTCCAGCATCAGCCCCGTCATGCCGATGATGGCGTTCATCGGCGTGCGAATCTCGTGGCTCATCGTCGCCAGGAACAAGCTCTTGGCCTGGTTGGCGGACTCCGCCGCCTGGCGCGCGCGCTGGAGGTCGGTGATGTCGTGGTAGATGGCGATGAAGCCCAGCTGCCGACCACCCACCGACACCGGCAACGCGAGCAGCTCCACGTCGACGATGGTGTGGTCCTTGCGCAGCCGCCGGGTGACGGAGTGCACGCGGCCTCGCTGCGTCACGTCCCGCTGCGCCTTCTTCGCCTCGGGCAGGACGGTCTCCTCCGTGGCGACCAGGTCGAAGATGTGCTTGCCCAGCGCTTCCTGCGGCGTGTAGCCGAAGAGCCGCTCAGCGGCGGGGTTCCACGACAGGACGATGAACTGGCGGGTGATGGTGACGATGGCCACCGGGCTGTTGCGCACCACCGCCTCGAAGAACTCCTTCTGCTGGCGGATGGAGGCCTCCACCTCCAGGCTGCCGCGCATGTCCTGGAGCAGGAGCACCCAGCCCAGCGGCGTGCCCTGCGCATCCACCTGCGTCAGCGTCTGCACGCGCAGGTAGTACGCCGGCCCCGAGCCTCCCGGACGCTGCCCCGCCAGCTCCGTCTCATACGGCGTGTCGGGCGAGCCTCGCGTGTCCGGGGGACGCCAGCCCGACAACAGCCGCGTCACCGCCATGCCCACCAGCTCCGCGCGAGGTCCGAAGATGCGCTCCGCGGCGCGGTTGACCTCCTGGATGAGCTGCGCGGCGTCGAGCACGAGCACCGCGTCGCGCGCGTGCTCGAAGACGGTGGAATGTGCGCTGGACGCCAGGTCGGACACAGTTCCCCTTCCCGCCGCGAGTGTAGGTCAGCCCGGCCCCCCGTCACTATTTAGGGGCACTCGAACAGCAGAGGGCTCGTGGGCCGGCCCTTTCCCCCTGCGTGTCCCGGGTCCTCCCTGGGTGAACCCGGCCGGTCGCGACGTCGCCACCTTCGCGGCCCGGCCTCTGCCTGGCTCCTTGCCGCCCCGTCAGCGGCTGGTCCACCACGCCTTGAACTGGCTCCAGGAGATCTTCCCCGTGCGGTCCGTGTCGACGATGTCGACGGCGATCTCCAGCTCCTCGTCGGTGACGTTCTGACCGAGTGCCTCCAGCAGCCGCGCGAACTCGGCGCGCTCGATGCTGCCGGTGCGGTTGCGGTCATAGCGCTGGAAGATGTCGAGCAGCTCGTTGCCGGAGCTGGTCAGCTCATCCACCGCCGCGTGCGCGGGCGCCAGGGGCTGGATGCCCGCGGACGAGGTCTCCACCTCCTCGACGAAGGGCGAGCCCGTGGCCGGGCGCTCATCCCAGGCGACGGCGATGACCTCCGCGGAGGGCGGTGCCTCGGGCGTCTTCCGGGAGTCCTCGCGCGGAGGGGAACGAGGTGTCGTCGGATTCCTCGTGGGCTTCTTCGCGACGCTCGCAGGAGCGGAGGTCGTCTTCGCGGAACTCGCACGCGCGGACGTGGACGTCGCGGCGCTCTTGCGCGTCGCCACCTTCTTCGTGGCGCTCTTGCGCGTCGCCGCCTTCTTCGTGGCGCTCTTGCGAGTCGCCGCCTTCTTCGTGGCGCTCTTGCGAGTCGCGCTCTTCTTCGCCGGGGCCTTGCGAGCCGCGCCCTTCTTCGCGGCGCTCTTTCGAGTCGCGCTCTTCTTCGCGGGCGCCTTCCGTACCGCGCCCTTCTTCGTCGCGGTCTTCTTTGGAGTGGAGGCGCGCCGGGATGACTTCTTCGCAGCACTGGACTTGCGTTTCTTCGTCGCCATGGGTGACTCCTCCTGGGCGGCGCGCATCGTAGCGCTCTCCCGGTGCGGGTCGGCAGTCCCCTGTGTGCAGGTGCTTGCGAGCCCTCCGACTCGCGCCCGGGTGCCCGGACAGCGACGCGGGGGCCCGCACCCGACCTCCTTGGAGGCCCGACGAGGTGGCTTGCCGACGCCCGCCTGCCTGTCGGTCCGCCGCCAGGTCGCCTGGTACCCGGCCTCTTTTGGCGGCCCCGAGTTCAAGGCCTTGGCCTCTGGGACAAGGTCTGGAATGACTCACCTGCTCCGGCGTCCCCTTGATACCCTGGAACCCTGGCGGACAAACTGTTAGCAGGCCGAGCGTCGGCCCCCCTGACTGCTCCCGGGGATATCGCGGTAGCAAGAGGGCCCCGCCAGATGTTCACATGCCACCGCGCGCTGCGAGCAGGGCCGCACCGCGTGCATTCCGTGACACCCGCCCGAGCCCCAGAAGGACTTCCGCCTCTGAATGAATGACTCGCTAGAGACCCTCCTCGCCGACGGAATCATCGAGGCCGTCATCGGCCAGTTGAAGACCGGTAAGGAAGCGGAGGTGTGGCTGGTCCAGCACGCCGGGCAGGTAGTCGCAGCCAAATTGTACAAGCAGCGCCACGAGCGGAACTTCCGCAACAACGTGGGCTATCGGGAAGGGCGCGAGGTGCGCAACTCCCGGACGCGTCGCGCCATGGAGAAGGGCAGTCGCTTCGGCCAGGCGGCCTCCGAGGAGGCGTGGAAGAGCGCCGAGGCGGACTCGCTCTACAAGCTGCACGGCCAAGGGGGCGTGCGCGTACCGACGCCGGTGATGTTCTACGAGGGCATCCTGCTGATGGAGCTGGTGCTCGACGCGCAGGGCCAACCCGCGCCCCGGCTGGTGGAGGCGCCCCCGGCGACGCCCGAGGAAGCGCAGGCGATGTACGAGGACCTTCGGGCCCAGGTGGTCAGCATGCTGTGCGCCGACCTCATCCATGGGGACCTGTCGCCCTACAACGTCCTGATGAGCTACGCGGGGCCGACCATCATCGACTTTCCGCAGACCATCGCCGCCGCGCGCAACAACCGCGCGGAGTTCTACTTCCGGCGCGACCTGGACAACCTGCGCGAGTTCCTCGCGGGCATCGCGCCCTGGTTGCAGCACGGCGCCTCGGGTGACGCGGGCGAAATCTGGGCGGCGTACAACAAGCGTGAGCTGACGCCGGACTTCGTCCCGTCCGGGAACTTCCGAGACTCGAAGCGTCGCGCGGGCCCGGGTGCCGGACGTCCGGACGCGCGCATGGATGGCAGACGTCGCGACTTCCAGCCGCAGCCGGTGGAAGTGCTGCCCGAGCCGCCCAAGGCCCCCATGACGCCCGAGGAGGCCGAAGAGGCCGAGCTGCGCGAACTGGAGGCCCTGGTGCTTCGCCAGGGAGGTGGCGAGCGGAGCAGGCCTCCGGCGTCTCCGCCGCAGCGAGGAGGACGTCGCGGACCGGGTCGTTCACCGCCGCGCTCCGGCAACAACCGCCCCAGTGCTCCGGCCTCCGCGCCGCGGAGCGGTGGTGCGAGTGCCGCTCGCCCGCCCCAGGGTGGAGCGCAGGCAGGTGGACCTCGCACCGGTCCGGCTGAGCAGCGTGGGGGTCCGCGTGCGCCTCAGGCCGAGCAGCGTGGAGGTCCTCGCTCGCCGCAGGTCGAGCAGCGGGGAGGTCCACGTTCGCCTCAAGTCGAGCAGCGTGGAGGCCCGCGTTCGCCTCAAGTCGAGCAGCGTGGAGGCCCGCGTTCTCCGCAGGCCGAGCAACGTGGAGGTCCGCGCTCGCCTCAAGTCGAGCAGCGCGGTGGGCCACGTTCGCCGCAGGTCGAGCAGCGTGGGAGTCCAGGTTCGCCACAGGTCGAGCAGCGTGGAGGTCCTCGTTCGCTCCAGGTCGAGCAGCGTGGGAGTCCAGGTTCGCCACAGGTCGAGCAGCGTGCCTCGGGTGACTCGCGCAATGGCGGCCCGCGCGCCGCGCAGCGCGAGCCCCGTAACGGCGCGTCAGGCCGTACCGCGGGAGACTCTCGTGGCGGATACGCACGTGCCTCCGATGATTCGCGCAATGGCGGCCCGCGTGCCTCGGGGGACGAGCAGAGCGTCAGTGGCGATCAGCGCAACGGGGACGCACCTCGCAATGGTCGCCCTCGCGCCTCGGATGATTCGCGCAACAGCGGTTCGCGTGCGACTGGCGGCGAGCAGCACAACGGCGATGCGCACTTCGCGGAGGATGCGCGCAATGGCAACCCGCGCGCTCGCGGCGGTGAGCAGCGCAACGGTAGCCCGCACCTCGCGGAGGATTCGCGCGGCAACGGCCCGCGCGCATCGGATGAATCGCGCAACGGCAATCCACGCACCCGTGGTGGTGAGCAGCGCAACGGCGCTCCACGCACTTCGGACGATTCGCGCAACGGCCCGCGCTTCTCGGACAACTCGCGCAACGGCGCTCCACGCGCTTCGGACGAGTCGCACAACGGCCCGCGCGGCTCGGACGAGTCGCACAACGGCTCGCGCTTCTCGGATGACTCGCGCAACGGGCCGCCTGCCTCGGACAATTCGCGCAACGGGGGCCCTCGTGCCGCGGGGAACTCACGCAACGGAGGGTCGCGCGGCCATCCCGCCGAGCAGCCCGCCGACCCGTCTCCGTCGACCTCAGGCTCGCAGCACAACAGGACTGCTCGCGGCCCAGCACGTGAACAGCCTGGTGAGGACGCCTCGCGCCCTGTCGCGGGAGAGCAGCGCCGAGGCAATCCCCGCATCGCGCAGGGTGAGCCACGCAATGGAGGACCTCGCGGCGCCCAGGGTGAATCGCGCAACGGCTCCCGCACCTCGCAGGGTGACTCGCGCAACGGCAGCTCTCGTCCTCCGTATGAGCAGCCCTCCGCGCCGAACGGACGTCATGGCAACGAGGTCCGGGCCGGTGGCGAGAGCCCCTTCCCTGACACCGAACAGCGCGGCGGCAACCGCAGGGGCTCCCAGCCCCTCGTGGAGACCCGCTCCGCGAACAACGCACCTGACGCCAGCTCTGGCGGCAACACGCCGCGCGAGCCTCGGCAGAATGGTCCCCGCCAGCAGCGCTCCCCCCAGAATCGGAGCGGTGGCCCCCGTGGGCCTCGCGGGGGTCCCCAGGTGAGCTACGTCGCCCGCTCCAACAACCCTTCGGACTCGGGCCCGACCGAAACGGGCTCCTGAGCTCCCGTCGACATCCAGGCCCGGTGAGCAGTTCACCTCACCGGGCCCCCGCGAACACCGACGGTGGGCCCCGGCTCACCCCACGCGAACGACGACCTTGCCGAAGTGCGCTCCGCTCTTGAGGTGATGAAACGCCTCCACCGCCTCGTCGAAGGCGAAGACGCGGTCCACCACGGGACGCACCGTGTGCTGCGAGAAGGCGCGCAGCAGCGCCTCGAAGCCCTGGCGATGCCCCACCAGGATTCCCTGCACCCGCAGGTTCTGCATCAGGATGGACGTCAGCGGCACCGAGCCCGCGCCGCCGCTCAGCACGCCGATGACGGACACCGTGCCTCCGGGCCGCACCGCGCGCAGTGACTTCTCGAACGTCCCCGCTCCGCCCACCTCCACCACGTGGTCCACGCCCACGTTCCCCGTGAGCGCCCGCGCCGCCTTGTCCCAGTCCGGCGTCTTCACGTAGTTGATGACGTCGTGCGCCCCCAGCGCCCGCGCCCGCTCCAGCTTGTCGTCGCGACTGGAGGTGATGATGACGCGCGCGCCCATCAGCTTCGCGATCTGCAACGCGAAGATGGAGACCCCACCCGTCCCCTGCAGCAACACCACGTCGCCTGCCTTCAACGCGCCATAGGTCACCAGCGCGCTCCAGGCCGTGAGCGCCGCGCATGGCAACGTGGCCGCCTCCTCATCCGACAGATACGCGGGCGTCGGCACCACGCCGTCCTCGTGAAGCACCATCGTGTCCCCGAGCGCTCCGTCCAGCGGCCCTCCCAGGGTGTTCTGCTGCGCCGTGCGCGTCGGCTCGCCCGAGGGCCACGCCTGCGAGAAGAGACCCACCACCCGGTCCCCCGGCTTCACGCGCGTGACACCCTGCCCCACCGCGTCCACCACCCCCGCGCCATCGGAGTTGGGGATCAGCGGCAGCTTCTGCCTCGGGTTGTAGCGACCCTCCACCATCATCAGGTCGCGGTAGTTGAGGCTCGTCGCCTTCACCCTCACCCGCACCTGGAACGGGCCCGGCGTGGGGTCCGGCCGCTCACCCAGCACCAGCTTGTCCAACCCGAATCCGTCTCGAATCTCGTAGGCCCGCATGGGTCGCGTTCTACCGCGCCCACGCCCCAGGGTGGGAGTCGCGCTCGCACGCGGAGGACGCCTACACTCCCTGCCTCACCGTGCACGCCCTCCTCCTCACCTGCGCGCTGCTGGCCTCCGCGCCCGGCCCTCGCTTTCCCCAGGGCACCGCGCGCATGGAGGTCGGCCCCGCACCGCACGGACTCCCCGACTGGAGCGTCCAGCGCTGCGCGGAGTGCCACGCACCCCAGGTAGAGGCCTGGAAGCGCAGCGGCCACGCCACCGCGCGCACGGACGATGTCTTCCAGGTCGCCATCACCGAGGACCGGCCCGCCTGGTGCGTCCAATGTCACGCCCCCCTCGCACGCAACCTGGAGCGAGGCGCGCTCCCCGCCGACAGTCCGCCCGAGGAACACGGCGTCACCTGCGCGGGCTGCCACGCGCCCCTCGGCGACGCGAAGGCCGCGCCCGCGATGCCCTGCGCGGGCTGCCACCAGTTCGGCTTCCCCGTGCTCCAGGACGACGGCCAGCGCGTCCGGCTTTCCGACACCCAGTGGCAACAGGACACCGTGGGCGAATGGAGCCGGTGGCGAAAGCAGACGGGCGACAGCCGCCACTGCGCGAGCTGTCACATGCCGGGCGGCGACCATGGCCTGGGAGGCACCCGTCGCACCGAGTCCCTGAAGGCCGCGCTCGTCGTGGAGGCCATGGACGGCGCGCTCCTGCTCTCCACGCGCGACGTGGGGCACGCCTTCCCCTCGGGTGACGTCATGCGCTGGGTCAGCGTGGAGGTCTCCGACCATCCCCTCTTCGAGTCCTCGCGCACCGTGGCCACGCTGGGCCGCCGCCTGGAAACGCGCCCCTGGCCTCCCGAGACACTGCCGCACCTGGGCGCAGTCGAGGACACGCGGCTGCTTCCGGGCTCGCCTCGTCGCATCCGACTGCCTGCTGGCGCGCGCTATGCCCGCGTCGTCTACCACCTGGTGTCCCGCGAGCAGGAAGACTCGGGACTCTATCCCCCGGGCCTCTCACGGCTGGTGCTGTGGGCCGCGCCCCTTCCGCCTTCTCGTACACCCCTGGAGCGCAAGCCATGATTCTCCTGTCGCTCATCCTCGCCGCCGCGCCGCCGGTCCTCCTGGAGCCCGACGCGGGCACCGCCCACCGCCTGCATCCGCGCCGCGTGACGGCGTCCTCCTTCCTTGAGAACGGCTGGAACAAGCACGCCCAGAACTATCTCCCCCTCTACGTCGCCGACGACGACCCGGCCACCGCCTGGGTCGAGGGCGCCAAGGGAACCGGCGTGGGCGAGGCGATTGAGTGGTGGGGCCCGGAACTGACGCGCGCGAAAGCCTTCCGCGTGTTCCTGCGCAACGGCTACCAGAAGACGGAGAAGCTCTACCGGGCCAACGCCCGGCCCAAGGCAGTGAAGCTGGAGCCGCTCGGCCAGGGAGAGACGGGTCCGCAGACGACGGGCACCGCCGTGGAGGTGGAGCTGAAGGACGTGCTCGGCTGGCAGGAAGTCCGCCTGCCCGTGCCCGCCAAGGTCCAGGGCGTGCGGCTCACCCTCGTCTCCACCTATCCCGGCGCGTCGTACGACGACACCTGCCTGAGCGACCTGCGCGTGTACGTGGAGGGCGAGGACCCCTACAAGGCGGAGATGGAGACGGCCGCCTTCGAGCAGGTGCGCGCCTACGCGTACGAGCGGAAGCTGGCCGCCGCGCGCAACGACACGCAGGCGAAGCTCGAGTGGGCGGCGCACTACGACTCCGAGGACCTCTTCATCCAGAAGAACACCG
Organism: Myxococcus qinghaiensis; assembly: GCF_024198215.1. GTDB lineage: Bacteria > Myxococcota > Myxococcia > Myxococcales > Myxococcaceae > Myxococcus > Myxococcus qinghaiensis. Next base: position 119,700 of record NZ_JAKCFA010000027.1, on the reverse strand, counting down.
AGGAGCAGGAGAACTTCCTCTACGCGCAGGAGCGCACCCCCACGAAATGGCTGGCCGCGGTGCCGGAGAAGAAGGCCTGGAGCGCGCAGCTCGCTCGCGCGAAGGCGGTGGCGGCCCTGTTCGAGCGCGCCGACCTCAACCGAAGCGGCAAGGACTCCGAGGCACGCGCGCAGTGGCTTCGCGTGAAACCCGCGCAGTTGCGCCCCCAGCGGGCCGCCGCGACCTCGGCCCTGTCCTTCATGGAGGACCCCGGACTCGTGCGCGTCGCCGGACTGCTGCACCTGGCGGACGCGGCCTTCTTCGAGGCCGATGCGACCCAGGCCCAGATGCACGCGAAGATCTCCAGCACCCGCAAGTCGGAGGCCCGCGCGCTCGCCGCCTGCGTCAAGCAGTGCGAGGCGGACAATCCGGGAGAGAAGGCCTCCGCGGACGAGTCAGTCTCTCGCTGTGAATACATGTGCATGGGTTACGAGGAAGGGAACCTGAGCACCCGGAGCGAGCAGCTCACGCACCAGCTCACCGGCGGCGAATACGTCCAGGGCACGCTCGCCAAACCCACCGCCTTCCTGCGCGGGCTCAGCGAGGAGAACGGCAACCGCGAGTCGTGGATCAACTTCCGCCAGACGCTCGTCACCTACTCGGGCGACAAGGCCGACACGGTGCTCATCATGGGAAACAAGAGACTGGAGGATGGTGACGACCCCATCTACCTGCACGTGCTCGACTGGCGCGAGGCCAAGGGCAAGGCGAAGCTGAGCACCATCACCACCTTCATCATCGGCATGGAGTCGGTGCGCGTCCTGCGCTACGTGGCCGCCACCAACGCCTGAGCCCCCAGCCGCGCCACGGCCTGGCGGGGGGTGAGGATGACGAAGGGCAGCTCGCGCCGGTCCGCCATCGACAGCACGCGCTTGTCCTTGCTCACCAACCACGCGGCCCCGGCCCGGGCGGCCAGGAGGAGGAACTTCTGGTCGTCCCGGTCCTTGCATCGAGGCAGCTCCAGCGCAGGCCCTGACGCGTCCGGCGGGAGCAGCTTCACGCTCGCCCGGTAGCGTTCGAGGGCCGTCTTCCGGCCCTCCATGTTTCGCCCCGGCAGGAAGTGGCGCGACGCCAGCACGAAGCCCAGCTCCGCCAGCGTCGCGTCCTCCGCCCACGCCACCAGGGTGCCCGCCTCCAGCGCCGTGTGGAGCACGCGCAGCGCGGGGTCCTCGAAGACGTACAGGTCCAGGACGACATTGGTGTCGAGCACCACGGGAAGCGGGGAGGCCAATGGGGACATTCAGGTTCCTGGAGGCCGAGGTATGCTCGTCCTGCACTGCGTGAGGGGTGGATGGAACTACAGCTTTTGAAGTGTCCGGGTTGTGGCGCGAAGCTCCCGCCCCCGTCCTCGCCGAATGGCATCCTCACCTGTGACTACTGCGGTGCCATGGTATCCGCGAAGGGCGCGGCCATCTGGCCCAAGCCCGCTCGCCCCGCGGACGACCCGCCCTTCGCTCCGGACCGGCCTCGCGTCACCGTGGCGAACACGCGCTACGTGCTGCTCGGACGCCTGGGCCGGGGTGACGGCAGTGACGTGTTCCTCGCGCGCCGCGACTCGCGCATCACCGAGTTGGTGGTGCTCAAGGTGGCCCGCGCCCTCGTCGACAAGGATTTGCTCGCCCACGAGTACGAAGTGCTGGAGGACCTGCAGCGCACCAACGCCCAGGGCGCCGAGTACTTCACGCGCCTGCTCCCCCAGCCCGTGGCGCGCGGCACCGTGAAGGACCCGGAGGGCATCGCCCGCGCGGCGCTGGTGTACCGCTGGACGAGCGGCTTCCAGCACACCTTCTCCGAGCTGCGCGAGGTGTACCCCGACGGTGTCGACCCGCGCGCCGCGGTGTGGATGTGGAAGCGCGCGCTGGAGCTGTTGGGCTTCGTGCATCGCGCGGGCTACACCCACGGCGCGGTGCTGCCGCCCCACCTGCTCGTCCAACCCAGAGACCACGGCTTGATGCTGGTCGGCTGGTCCAGCGCCGGAAAGATTCGCAACCTTCAGTCCCTGGTCGCCACCAGCGCGTCGCACCGGGACTTCTATTTCGATGCGATGTGGGACGGAAAAGGCGTGCCCACTCCGGCGTCGGACGTGGCGATGTGCGCGCGCTCCATCGCCTGGGTGCTCGGTGGAGACCCGGCGACGGGCTCGGTGCCGTCGCACGTGCCGGCGCCCCTGGCGGAGCTGCTGCGCGCGCAGCACACGACCTCGGGAGGAAGTGGACTGGAGGTCGATGCGTGGAGCGTGAAGGAGTTGGTGTCCGCCGCCGCGCAAGAGGCCTTCGGTCCGCCGAGTTACGTTCCCTTCACCCTGCCTGGGTGGCGTTGAGCGCGGCCTGGCCGCGCGTGGAAGGAGAGTCGAGCCATGGGTTACGGGAGCTACAGCCACGCGGCACACGCGGCCTTCACCCGGGCGCGTGAGGAAGTCCCCCGCCAGCGCGTCTTCAAGCAGGAGCGCTGTCATCCGCTGATGGACCCGCACGGCGTGAAGTGGCGGGAGAGTCGCGACAGCGAAGCGCATTCCAAGTCGCTGGGCATCGTCTTCGCCCTCGACGTGACGGGCTCCATGGGCTCCATCCCGGAGCTGCTCGCGCGGCGCCGGCTGCCCGACTTCATGAAGTCGCTGATGGACGTGGGCATCCCCGACCCGCAGGTGCTCTTCATGGCGGTGGGCGACGCGAACAGCGACCACGCTCCGCTCCAGGTGGGCCAGTTCGAGTCCTCCGAGCGGCAGATGGACCAGTGGCTGACGTCCAGCTACCTGGAAGGCGGCGGCGGCACGCCCGGCACCGAGTCCTACGAGTTGGGCATGTACTTCGCCGCGCGCCACACGGACCTGGACTGCTGGCGCAAGCGCAAGCACCGGGGCTACTTCTTCATGACGGGCGACGAGCGCCCCTACGGGTACGTCTCCCGCAAGCAGGTCGCGTCCCTCATCGGCGACACGCTGGACGAGGACCTGCCCGTGCGACAGGTGGTGGAGGAGCTCCAGGTCGGCTTCGAGCCGTTCTTCCTCATCCCCGACCTCGCTCGCCGTCGCAACTGCGAGCGGGAGTGGCGGGAGCTGCTCGGGGACCGCGTCATCTGCATGGAGGACCCCAGCGACACGGTGGATGTCGCGTCAAGCCTCGTGGGCCTGTGCGAGGGCGCCATCCCCGACCTGGACGCGCTGGCCCGACATCTGGAGAAGGGTGGACTGGAGCGGGCCCGACGCGGCGCCGTCATCCGCGCGCTGACCTCCTTCGCCGCGACGCTGGGGAGAGACGGGACGCCGCAGCCTCGGCTGGAGGATGAGCCGGTGCCGACGAATGACTACAACTCCGGTCACCGGCGCATCCCCGGCCCCCGGCGCAGCCCTCTCGACGAGCGATGAAGGCGCCCCGCTCGGCCCACGTCGTCGTCGACCTCGGCTTCGGCGACGCGGGCAAGGGCACGCTCACGGACTGGCTGGTGCGACGGCATGACGCGCGCCTCGTCGTGCGCTTCAACGGAGGCGCGCAAGCGGGCCACAACGTCGTCACCGATGACGGTCGGCACCACACCTTCTCGCAGCTCGGCGCGGGCTCCTTCGTCCCTGGCGTCGCCACGCATCTGGCGCACTCCACCGTCTTCCATCCGCTGGCTCTTCATGTGGAAGCGCAGTACCTCGCGGACAGCGGTGTGCCGGACGGATTGGCGCGCGTGACGGTGAGTGAGCGTGCTCGCGTCATCACTCCGTTCCATCAAGCCATCGGCCGGCTGCGCGAATTGAGCCGAGGCGCGAATCGACATGGCACCTGCGGCGTGGGCGTGGGCGAGACGGTGCGAGATGCGCTCGCGCATCCTGAAGCTACCGTCCTCGCTGGAGACCTGTGTCGGCCGGCGGTCCTGTTGAGAAAGGCTCGCGCCGCGCAGGAGCGACTCCGCGCGGAGGATGTCGACGTGCGGCACTCCGCCCTGGGCCATCCCGACGCCGCGCAGGAGCTGGCGTTGCTGGAGGACTCCGACATCCCATCGCGATGGGTGGAGGCCGTGCACGTCATCCATCCCGAGCAGCGCGTGGTGGGCGACGACTGGCTCGGTGCACAGCTGCGCCAGGGCCACACCGTCTTTGAAGGCGCGCAGGGCGTCCTCCTGGATGAGTGGCGCGGCTTCCATCCCCACACCACCTGGAGCACCTGCACCTTCGAGCCGGCCCTGGCGCTGCTGCGCGAGCAGGGCTTTGACGGTGACGTGCATCGCCTCGGCGTGCTTCGCGCCTATGCCACGCGCCACGGAGAAGGGCCCTTCCCCACCGAGGAGCCGTCGCTCGCGCCCTCCGTACCCGAGCCTCACAACACCGCCGAGGGCTGGCAGGGCGGCTTCCGTGTGGGCGCGTTCGATGCGGTCCTCGGACGCTATGCGCTCCAGGTCTGCGGCGGCGTGGACTCGCTCGCCGTGACGCATGTGGACAGGCTCACCCCGCACTGGTCCGTGTGCTCCGCGTACCACGCACCTCCAGGCCCCCCGGAAGACGAGGCCCTCGTGCTGCGCGACGCGGCCGGTCGCATCACCGCGCTACGCCCCGGCGCGGCCCAGGACCTCGCCTGGCAGGCACGCCTCACCGCGGCGCTCGCCCGCTGTACTCCCGAGCAGACGACGCTTGAGCTGGGAGACACCGCCGACACCCGGACGCAGCGCTTCGTCACCTGGGTGGAGGCGAACCTGGGCGTGCGCGTCTCGGTGACGTCCCAGGGCCCCCGGGCCCGGGACAAGCGCTCCCGGGGCTGACGAGGGCGCGCCGTCCGGGCTAGCTTCGGAGCGCCGCGACGTACCTTCGCGGTGTCACCACCGAGGGGGTCGAGCAACCATGGGTTACGGGAGTTACAGCCACAAGGCACATGAGGCGATGACGCGGGCTCGCAGCGAGCTTCCGCCTCAGGAAGTGTTCAAGCAGCGCGCCTGCCATCCCCAGATGGACCCCCTGGGGGTGAAGTTCCGTGAGAGCCGCGACAGCGCGGCGCATCCGAACTCGCTCGCCGTCGTCATGGCGCTCGACGTGACGGGCTCCATGGGCAACATCCCCGAAATCCTCGCGCGCCAGACGTTCCCCTCCTTCATGAAGGACCTGATGGAGGCGGGCATCCCCGACCCGCAGGTGCTCTTCATGGCCGTGGGTGACGCGTTCTTCGACCGCGCCCCGCTCCAAGTGGGCCAGTTCGAGTCGTCCGAGAACCAGTTGGACCAGTGGCTCACCTGGATGTTCCTGGAGCGCGGCGGTGGCTCGAACCCCGGCGAGTCGTACGAGCTGGGCATGTACTTCGCCGCCGAGCACACCGCGATGGACTGCTTCGAGAAGCGCGGGAAGAAGGGCTACTTCTTCATGACGGGTGACGAGCCCGCCCTGGACAAGGTGTCCATGGCCCAGGCGAAAGGCCTCATCGGCGACTCCCTCGACAAGGACATGCCCATCGCCCAGACCGTCCAACGGCTGGAGCGCACGTTCCACCCGTTCTTCCTCATCCCGGACCAGCGGCGTCGGGGCTACTGCGAGGCGTACTGGCGCAACGTCATGGGGGACAGGGTCATCTGCATGGACGACGCGGTGGATACCTGTGACGTGGCCGCCGCCCTCGTGGCCCTCACCGAGCGCGCCGTCCCCCACCTCGACGCCGTCGCCAAGCGACTGCGGGACGGAGGCAAGTCCCCCGAGCGGGTGAAGGGCATCCTCCGGGCCCTGGAGCCCTGGGCCCAGAAGCTGCGGACCACGACGTAGGACAGTGTCGGCCGAGGCTCTTTCCCACGGAGCCTCGCGCCGTGATACCCCGAAGCCGTGAGTGAATCCTTCGACCGGCTCGGACTGTCCAAAGCCACCCTCGGCGCCCTGCGCCGGGTGCGCTTCACGCAGCCCACTCCCATCCAATCCCAGGCGATTCCCCCGGCCCTCTCGGGCAAGGACATCATCGGCTGTGCGGCCACCGGCACGGGCAAGACGGCCGCCTATGTGCTGCCCCTCGTGGAGCGCTTCCACAGCAAGAAGGGCACGCTCGGCCTGGTGCTCGCCCCCACCCGCGAGCTCATCCAGCAGATCTCCGAGCCCGTGCAGGTCTTCGCCGAGGCCCGCGGCCTGACGCACACCGTGGTCATCGGCGGCGAGGACATGGGCGCCCAGGTGGAGGCGCTCAAGGCCCAGCCCACCTTCGTGCTCGCCACGCCTGGCCGCCTGGTGGACCTGCTGGAGAACGGGATGGTGGACTTCAGCAAGCTGGAGGCCCTGGTGCTCGACGAGGCGGACCGGATGCTCGACATGGGCTTCTTCCCGCAACTCGAGCGCATCTTCGAGGCCCTGCCCCGCCGTCGGCAGACGCTGCTGTTCTCCGCGACGCTGGGGCCGGACGTCACCGAGTTCGCCCGCGAGCGGCTGTACCGTCCCGTGCGCGTGGAGGTGACTCGCAGCGGCACTCCCGCCGAGCGGGCCGAGCAGCGGCTCTACGTCGTCAAGCCGGAGGAGAAGTCCGCGCTGCTGCTGACGCTGCTCGCGGAGGACGAGGCCACCGCGCTCGTCTTCGCCAAGACGAAGGAGCGGGCGGACAAGGTGCTGCGCACCCTCCAGCGCGCGGGCCACAAGAGCGCGGTGCTGCACGCGGACCGGACGCAGAACCAGCGTCGCCAGGCGATGGAGGGCTTCCGCAAGGGGACCTACCGGTGCCTCGTCGCCACGGACATCGCCGCGCGCGGCCTGGACGTGGAGGACGTGGGACAGGTCATCAACTACGACTTGCCCCACTCCCCCGAGGACTACGTGCACCGCATCGGCCGCACCGCGCGCGCGCAGGCCAGCGGCGTGGCCTCCACCTTCGCCACGTCCAAGGACAAGGCCGTCGTCGCGCAAATCGAGCGCATCATGCGCGGGCAGATTCCCCGCGTGCAGGTGCCTCGCGACTCCCCCGTGTTCCGGGAGGCGTGGAACCAGTTCGTCGCCTCGCAGAAGGACCCGGGCCCGCCTCAGCAGGACTCGGAGGCGCCGCCCCAGCGCGAGCAGCGACAGCCCGCGGGACGCCACGCGCGGACGCATCGCAAGCAGCGCTGAGCGGGCAGCGGGCCCGAGGCAGTGACTCGCTCCTTCAAGGGGACGCGGGGCGCTCCCGGGCCAGCTCCTCACGGAAGAAGGCGCTGCCCTTCGCGAGCTCCGCCATGTAGCCGCGCACGTCCTCGCGCGCCTCGTCGGACAGCTTCGCGAAGGGAATCACGTGCATGTCCGGCACGTAGCGGAACGTCAGGTTGATGCGCCGCGTGCGGAAGTCCGGCAGCTTCGGCGCCAGGTCATGTCCGTCGCGCGTGTCCACGCGCTGCACCCGGTGGAACGTCTCCTCCTTCCACCGCGTCCCGCCGAACAGCTCCAGCGAGCCGTCATCCAGCCACTGCTCCAGCACCACCGCGTCGCGCTCACCGGGCCGCGAGGACGTGACGAACTGGATGAGTGCCCGCTCGCCGAAGGACAGCGAGGCCACCGGCCCCGGCTCGAAGTCCTTGTGCTCGCCCACCCGCGCCGTGTCCACCCAGCGGTCCTCTTCCAGCCGGCTGCCGTAGAAGTTCACCAGACAGGTGTTGAGGTGCCAGCCCTTGGGCATGTCCGGGCCCCGGAACATGCGCCGCGCCAGCGCCTCGATTTTGTCCACCTGGCGCTGGAGGACTGACGGGAAGGGCTCCGCCTTCACGCACCGGTTCAAGAGGCCCTTCGGAGGGCGGTAGTAGTCCAGGCACGCGAACTGCCAGTTCCCCAGCCAGTACACCGGCCGCAGGAGGCGCCGCTGCTGCTGCCCCGGCGGGGGTGGGAAGTGCTTGGAGTAGCGCTCCTCCCACAGCGGGTGGAGGCCCCCGAGCCAGCTCAGGATGTCCGTCCGGTCCACGGCGGACAGGAAGCTCGCGTTGTAGTGGTGACCCGGAGTGCGCTGGCGGGCCTTGTGGGCCAGCGAGGGGCCACGGCGGGGGGGAAGGGCCATGGGCGGCCCCGTGCTACCACACCCGCTCGGGTCCGCAGCGCCTGTTGCGCAATCCGGACAACCCGGGTGTTGGTAGGGAGGCCGGAAATTCAGAAACCCACCATGTCCGAAGATCGCCTCCACTCGCTGTACCGCACCTACGGGCCCGCCCTGTATGCCCGCTGTCGGCAGATTCTGGGCGACGACGCCGCGGCGGCGGACGCGGCCCAGGAGACCTTCCTTCGCCTGCACCGCCAGCTGGACCGCGCCCCCGACGCCCACCATGCCCTCGCGTGGATCTACCGCGTGGCCACCAACTACTGCCTCAACCAGGCCCGCGACAGGCGCCGCCGCGCCGTGCCCGTCGGAGACCTGCCCGAGACTCCGGGCGTCGATGCCGAGCGCCTCCTGGAGAGCCGGGACCTCGCTCGCCGCCTCATCTCCACCGCGCCCCCCAAGGTGGCCGAGGTCGCCTGGCTGCACCTCGCCGATGGGATGACCCAGGACGAGGTGGCCCAGGTGCTCGGTATCTCCCGTCGCACCGTCGTCAACCGGCTCGCAGACTTCCACCGGCACGCGCACGCGCTCGCCGGGAGGCCCCCCTCATGATGAATGCCGCCCCCTCCCATGTCTCCAGCCTCAAGCTGGACGCCCTCGCGATGGATGCGCTCTCCCCCCAGGAGCGCGATGCCACCCAGGCCCACCTGGACGCCTGTCTCACCTGTCGCACCCGCGCGGAGGAGCTGGCGTCGCACCGCCGGCACTTCACGGCGTACGTCCTTCCCCGCGCTGACCGGCTCCCCACGCGCGTGTCCCCCTGGGGGCCTCGCTGGCGGTGGTGGGCCCCCGCCCTCGCCCTGTCCTCGGCCGTGGTGCTGCTGCTCGTGCTCGTCGCGGTGCCCAGGCCGCCCGAGGAGCCTCAGTACGCCCTCAAGGGAGGCGCGGCGCTCCAGCTCTTCGCTCACAGGGGCGAGCGCACCTGGAAGGTGGAGGAAGGCGAGGCGCTGGCCCCCGGTGACCAGGTGCGCTTCGTCGTCGAGGGGCTGGGATTGCCCTACGTGCTCGTGGTGTCGGTGGATGGGGCGGGACAGGTGAGCACCTACTTCCCCTTTGGTGGCACCGAGAGCGGCCTCTTGCCCTCGCGCGGGATGCCGCTGGAGATTCCGGGGAGCGTGGTGCTCGACAGCGCACCGGGCCCCGAGCGAGTGTTCGCCCTGTTCTCTCGCAAGCCCCTGTCGTTCGAGTCCGTGGCTCCCGCTCTGCGTGAGCTGTCGGCCGGAGGGGCTGACGTCATCCGGGACCGCGCGCGGTTGCCGGTTCCCGCCGGGGCGCAGGCCTCCTTCCTCTTCGAGAAGACCCAGCCGTGATGACCTCCATCCGCTGCTTCCTCCTCGCCCTCCTTGTCTGCGCCACCTCTCCCGCCGAGGCGGGGACGCGGCGCATCGCGGTGCTGGTGGGCCACAACGTGGGCAGCGGTGAGCGACCTCCTCTGCGGTACGCCGAGGCCGACGCCGTCAAGCTCGCTGGCGTGCTCTCCGAGCTGGGGGACGTGCCGACCTCGGACCTCATGGTCCTGCAGGGCCAGGACCTGACCACGGTGCGCGCCGCGTTGGACGCCGCGACGAAGAAGGTGGACTCGCTGCGCGGCCTGCCGGACACGCGGGTGGTGTTGCTCTTCTACTTCTCGGGGCACTCGGATGGCGTGGCCCTGGAGCTGGGCACGGAGCGCTTGTTGTATGCGGACCTGCGGCGGTGGCTGGACGCGACGCACGCGGATGTGCGGCTCGCCATCGTCGACAGCTGCCGCAGCGGCGCGCTGCTGCGCTTCAAGGGGGGACGTCCGGGCCCCTCGTTCGAGCTGCGCTTGACGGACGAGGTGCACAGCACCGGCCATGCGCTGCTCACCTCCAGCGCGGAGGACGAGCTGGCGCTGGAGTCTCGCGAGGTGGGCGGCTCGCTCTTCACGCACCATCTGGTGTCCGGGTTGCGCGGGGCGGCGGATGCTTCCGGCGATGGACTGGTGACGCTGGCGGAGGCGTATCAGTACGCGTATGCGCATACCGTCTCCGCCACGGCGGACGTGCTGACGGGCGCGCAGCATCCCGCGTATGACTACCGGCTGACGGGCAAGGGCGAGCTCATCCTCACGCAGCTTCCCAGCCCGGGCACGGCGCTGGAGCTGCCCAACGACTTCGAGCGCGCGTTGCTGCTGCGCCCCGGCCGGGGACAGGTGCTCGCGGAGCTGGGGCCGGGCGCGGTGCCTCGGCTCGCGGTGCCTCCTGGCGACTACGAGCTGCGGGCGTGGCGGGCGGGCAAGCAGCACCAGGCCACCTTGCGCGCGCCGGCGGGCCAGGTGCTGAAGGTGCGGTGGGAGGATTTGCAGCCCGTGGCACCCGCGTCCAGCGTGGGTGGCACGAAGGGGGGCGAGGACCCCGCGCCCCGGACGGCCGTGTCGGCCTCGCCCGAGGAGTGGAACTGGCCGGAGTCACCGTCGGAGACGCCGGTGAAACCCAGGCAGACGTCGGGGGCGCAGTCGGACAAGAAGGTGCCGCCGGAGGAGCCTCGGCCCTGGGAGACGGCCACCCTGCGTCGGGCCATGGAGGAGGCGGCGGCGATGGCCTTGGTGACGCCCGTTTCGACTCCGGAGCCAGCCGCGGCGCTCGCCGCCGAGCAGCCGGTGCTGGAGCAGGCCCTGCCGCCGCCGCCGCTGCCCATGTCTCGCCCGCCAGGCCCTTCCGGCCCCCGTGAGGTGAGCCTGGCGGTGGGCGTGCGCCACTCGGCGCTCGAGGTGGGTGGAGCCTTGCTGGCGTTCCGGCTGGAGACCACTCGGGCCGAGGCGAGCGGAATGACGTTCTCGCTCCAGATGGGCCAGGGCCCGCAGGAAGAGAACCGCGAGTTCATCACCGGGTTCGGCGTGGGCTACGCGTGGCGGAAGCGGTCGCGCATCGTGGAGTTCGCCGGAGGTGTCGAGGCGAGCTTGCAGCTCGTCGTGCAGTCCAAGTCCGGCAACACGGGGTGGACGGTGGGGCCGGCTGTCGCGCCCATGGCGTCCATCTCCATGTACCTCATGCCGGAGCTGGCGCTGAGCCTTGGAGGGCGGCTGCCCCTGGCCGTCCTGCGCGTGAACGACTTCTCCGAGGTGAAGTTCCTGCCCAGCCTGGAGCTGGGCGTGAAGACCCGCTTCTGACGAAGCGCCCGTGGGAGATGCCTGCGGACGACCCCTCCGAGGCACCATGCGGAGAGGCCGCTGACAGGAAGACTGGCCGAGGCGGCATCGGACGGCGCCGACTCGGCCATGGGACTAGCGAAGCACTCGACGCTTAGCGTCCGTGGGAGATGCCCGCGGACGAACCTTCCGAGGCACCGTGCGGAGAGGCTGCTGACGGGGGACTCACCGTGGCTGCGGCGGACGGCGCCGACTCGGACACGGGCATGCCGGCGGCCTGCGCCGACGCGGCGACAGGAACCGTGGTGTGCACCGCCGGGTCGAGCGCAGGATTGCGAGCTTCGGCAACGGGCGCGGCGGCGGGCTTCACCGCCTCAGCGACAGGCGCGACAGCGGGCTTCACCGCCTCAGCGACAGGCGCGGCGGCGGGCTTCACCGCCTCGGCGACAGGCGCGGCGCCAGCGGGCTTCACGACCTCGACCACCGGCATGGGCTTCGCGCAGTTCGTCGCCAGCGCCGTCTCCACGACGGGCGCGGCGCTGGAGGCGGCGGCCACGGCGGGAGCCTGCGTCTCGGGCGGCAGTTGCCGGGGCGGCAGCACGAACGGCGGCGGCACCGGGCAGTTCGTGCACGGTCCCCGCAGCGGCACCGACAACCGCTGGCCAGCACGCAGGAAGTTGTTCTTCATGCGGTTCGCCTTGCGAATCATCGACACCGTCGACCCGTACTTCAGCGCGATACCGCCCAGCGTGTCTCCAGAGCGCACGCGGTGCAGCATCACGTTGTGCTCGGGCTGCAACGACAGGAGCGGCTGCACGCGACGCCCCAGCTCCTGCGCCCTCGGGTTGTGGAACCGCAGATGGAAGTGGTCCCGATGCCGACGCGCGTGCCGGATGATGCCCACCGGGCTGAACAACGAGTCCAACCACGCCTTGTCCTCACCCACCGCCAGCGCATGCTCGTACAGGACCTTCTGCACGCGCTTGTCCACGAGGATGAGCTGGATGTCCGTCTTCGTCACCACCGCCCGGATGAACGCCCAGTTGAGCGGCACGTTGATGTACCGCTCGCGCTCACGCTCCCGGATGGGGTCCACCGTCGGGTAGTAGAAGCCGACGTCCACGTCCCGGCCGTTCTGGTGGCTCTTGTGAGGACGCTTGTAGCCACCCTCCTTGTTGCTGATGCCGTTGACGCGGATGGGCGGCGCCTCCGGGTACTTCGCGCGCACCTCGCGAATGGCCGTCACCAGGTAGTCGATGCTCTCCTGCGTGCCCCACGCGATCTCCGGCGAGACCACAACCCAGTCGTCGCCCTTGGGGAACTGCACCGAGTTCACCAGCCGCCCGCTGTGCGCGAAGCCCACCGCCATGGAGCCGAGCGACGCGATGTCTTCCTTCCAGCGTCGCGTCAGGTCCTCATCGGAGATCTCCGCCGAGTACACCGGCCCCGTGGGCACCTCACCACCCACCGTCGGCGTCTCGCCCTCGCCGTCGTCGCCCTCACCCTCGCCGGCTTCCGCCGCCTCGTCCTCCAGGTCTTCCGCCGACAGCGCGCAGCTCTCGTCGGAGGCCTCGGCCACGACGGCCGCGGCCTCAGCGGTCGCTCCCGCTGCCGGAACTCCCGGCACGGCTGAGACCTGTGCCGGCGGCACCTGTTCTCGCGCGGGCGTCAGGCCTTCCGAACGCACGGACGCCAGGGCGGACTCGCCGCCAGAGGGGGGAACCACGCGCGCGGCACAGCCGGCGCAAACCAATAGGAGCCAGAGGGGGTAACGCACCGGGCCGAAGGATGGCCCGAGAATCGTTCGAGCACAAAGCCCCTCCCAGATTTTTTGGCGCCCCCCCTGCCCCGGGGGGCGCTCCGGGCGTGGCCGAGGCCACACTTCCCGCGTGCGACTGTCCGCGTCAGGGCGTCGGAGCCGGCACCTTGAGGGCCACGTCGAGCGCCAGCTCAATCATCTCGTCGAACGAGGTCTGCCGGTCCTGGGGAGAGAGGGCCTCACCCGTCTGGAGGTGGTCCGACACGGTGAGCAGGGCCAGGGCACGCGCCCCGAACTCGGCTGCTACGCCATACAGGCCAGCAACCTCCATCTCGATGGCCAGCACGCCCATGCGCACCAGCGCGGCGGTGAGCTGCTCTTGCGGGTGGTAGAACAAGTCCGAGGTGAAGACGGTGCCCGCGCGCACGGCCTTGTTCCGCCGCTCCGCCGCCTCCATCGCCCACCGGGCGAGCTGGAAGTCCGGCACGGCCGCGAAGTCGTGGTCCAGGAGCCGCATCCGGTTCACCTTCGAGTCGGTGCCCGCCCCGGTGGCGACGATGACGTCCCGCAGCTTCACGTCCGGGCGGAGCGCGCCGCAGCTCCCCACGCGGATGAGCACGCGGGCGCCGTACACCTTGACCAGCTCGGTGGCGTAGATGGAGATGGACGGCACCCCCATGCCGTGTCCCATCACCGAGACGCGGCGGCCCTGATAGGTGCCGGTGAAGCCGAACATGTTGCGCACCGAGGTGACGCCCTGGGCGTCCGTCAGGAAGCGCTCGGAGATATAGCGAGCCCGGAGGGGGTCACCGGGCATCAGCACCACGTCGGCGAAGTCGCCGGGTGCCGCGGAGATATGAGGAGTTGCCATGGGGGCGCACCATAACCGTCCGTGCGCCTGCCCGCGATTACCAACTCGAACTGCCGAAGCCCGAGCCGCTCCCCGAAGAACCGCTGCCGTAGGAAGAGCTGGAGAAGCCGGAGCCGCTGCTCGAAGACGAGGAGCCGGAAGAAGAGGAGCTGGAGAAGGACGACGCCGCGCGAGCCCTCGCACGGGCCTCGTCGCGACGACGCTCCTCCTCGCGCTCGGCCTCGCGCTCGGCCTCCTCGATGGCATCGCGAGCCTCGCGGGTCGCCGCGTCCGCGGACCGGAGAGCCTCCTCGTAGAGCCCCCTGTCGAGCGAGCGGCGCGCGGCGTCGAGCTGGGCGCCCCCCGCCCTCCCCATCCACGTCGCGGCGGACTGCACCAGGCTGGCGGCGGACCGGATGGCGTCAGAGGCCTCCTCCGCGGCGCGAAGCTCGCCCCGCAGGTCCGCCGTCTTGCGCGCGGCCTCGGAGGCGATGCGGTCCGCGGTCCTGTCGAAGGCCAGCCAGTCTCCATGGGGCTGCGCGAAGGCCTTCTTCGTCGAATCGAGCTCGCGACGCAGGGTGGTCAGGCCGCTGATGGCCGCCGTCGTCGCGCGGCTGTCGCCGATGCCGTCGTTGGCGGCCTGACGAATCCACCGGTCCGCGGAGGACACGGCGCGGTCGGCCGAGGCCAGGCTCTCCTCCGCCTGGGCATGGTGGGCCCGGTCAGACGCGGCGGCCTGCCGCACCTGCTCCATTGAAAGACAGGCGGAGACGAGGCGCTCGGCGGCGTCGAAGGGATCCGCGGGCCGTGACTCCGCCGCTGTCACCGCCGCCAGGAGGACCTGCCGGGCAGTCTCCCGGGCCTTGTGCGTGGGCTGCATCGTGCGCGCGTCCGACGCGTCGGCGTCACACGCCGCGCTCAGCCCCTGGGCGAGCAGGAGCGTCCTGGCATTGCCCTCCTCCACGGACTGGAGCCGCCTCGACTTCTCGTCGACCTCGTCGAGCCGGACGTGGGCCTGGGCGTGCCGCGCCTCCACGACCGACAGCAGCGCGGCGGAGGCCAGCAACCGGGCCTCCGCATGGGCCAGCTCCGACTCCGTCAGGCGCTTCGCCGCCTCGCCGAGATGGGTGGCGACCTCGGAGACGTTGTCCTGCACCGTGCCATTGGCCTCCGGATGCACCGGGTCCTCCGGCCGCAGGCGCAGCGCGGAGGGGCGATAGCGACGAGTCAGCGCCTCCAGCAGCACCGTGCCGTCCGCCACGCGAGCCTCCAGACGCCGGGCGTCCGCGCGACACGCGTCACGACGCGCGGCGAAGGTCTTCAGGGCTTCGCGACTGCCAGCGAGGAGCGCCTCCACCTCTCCCACGCGCGTCAACGCGGCCGTGAGTCCCGCGAGCGCGGCATCCAACTTCCCATCCCCGAGCGCCTCGCGTGCCTCGTGCAGCGAGCCCGCACCCAAGGCGTGCCGGTCCGACGGGTCGGCGTCCTTCTCATGCAGCATCGCCGAGGCGGGCTTGTCCATCGACGTCCCCAGCTCCTCGCGGGCCGTGGCCGTCTCCAGCTCCACGCGCGCCAGGGCATCACGGGCCCGGGCCGCGAGCGCCACCAGCTCCTCCGCTTCACTCGCTCGCGTGGCCAGGGCCGCGAAGGACTTCTCCAGCGACTCCACGGCTTCCTTCGCTGGCCGCTCCACCAGCGTCTTCGCCGTCTCCTCCGCCGTGTGCCCCAACGCGGCGATGGCGTCATCCAACCACCGACGCGACAGGCCCGCGTCCTCGAGCGCCCGCCCCGCTCGAGACACCACCGGGAGCACCTCGCGCGATGCCGAGGCCAGCACCGCCATGAGGGCCCGCGCATCCACCATCCGCCGTCCACCCTCCGCGAGCGGCCCCTCCAGCGCGGCGAGCGGGTCCGCCTTCAACAAGGGCCGGGCCTGCTTCACGAGCGCATCCAGGCACGGCACAACCTGACCGGTGACCTCCCTCACGCGCAGCACCGCGTCCCCGGGAGCACCCTCCCCCAGCTCGGCGATGAAGTCCTTCAGCGCGGTCAGCGCCTCCACTGAAGTGAATGAAGCCGTCTCCAGGGAGACCAACAACACCAGGGCCCGCTCGGCGTGGGTGTTGAATGCCTCCAGCAAGGCCTCGAAGGAGAGCGAGAAGGGCTGATAGCTCTTCAGGTCTCCGATGAGTCGCTGCGCGTCGGTGCGTGGCCCACGGAGCACGCCCTCCACGCCCTCGTCGGGGTGGAAGACGATGGGCTCGTCGCGCAGCAGGCGGGTGACCTGCTCGTAACGAGCCGTCCCCAGGTGGGCCCCCAGCGCGTTCGTCATCCCGGAGCCGGCGAGCAGGTCCTCGGCCCGATGCAGCACACGCGCGGCGGCGGTGGCGAGGAGGAACAGCTCGTCCACGTCGGAGGCGAGCTGCTGCCCTCGCTCCCGGGTGAGGCCCTCGAAGCGCCTCGCGATGTCGTCGCGGGACTGACCGGCGCACAGGTGCGTGCGCTCCAGGAGCCCGAAGAGCGCGTGCGTCTTCTCGTCGATGGCCGTGCGCCAGCGGGCATGAAGCTCGGTGGCCTTGAGCCGGCTCGCGTTGCGCCGACGACGCGCCAGCAACCCCGCGATGAGCAGGCCCGCCCCACCCGCCGCCCCTCCGCCGGTGCGCATCCGCCGTGCCTGCTGCGCCTCGTCCGCCTCCACGAAGGCCCGCTGGTAGGACTCTTCGCTCGCCCGGAGCAGCACGCCGTAGGTGCCAGTCCGCGCCACGAACGCCTCGCGAGCCTTCCCCCACGCCAGCCGGGCCTCGTCGAGCGCCCCCCGGAACTCTTCCACTTCGGGCCTCGCCGCCAGGTCCTCCAGCAGCTTCGCCAGTGCATTGAGCCGCTGGCCATCCCGCCCCGCCGCCTCCAGCGTCTCGGTGACCTTCGCGCGCACGGCCTCGGCCGTGGTGAGCGCGGCACCGTGAGCGGGCGTCATGTCGCGCACCGCGCCTCGCGCCGTCTCCGTCGCGGCGAGCAGCTCCGCGAGCCGCTCGGAGGCAAACGCGGCCAGCGGATTCGCGGCCAGCGTCACCTGCGCGGACTCCAGCGCCTTCAGTCGCTCGGACGCGGACCGATGCTCCTCCAGCGCCGTACGCAGCCCGTCGAGGCTCGCCCGCACTCCGTCATGCACCGCCGTCGCCTTCGCGAGGCCGGCCTTCTCCGGAGGCGTCAGCAATGCCAGGGCCTGGACGACCTGCCGCTCCGCGCCTGCGAGGTCCACGGCCGCGCGCGAAAGGCCCGGAGGCAGCGCCGTCCCGAAGGCCGCGAGCCGTTGCTCCGTGAGACGCGGCAGCTCCGTCTGCATCGCCAGGAGCCGGCCGCGCAGGGCCTCGATGAGTCGGGCGCGCTCGGCCACCTCCTGGTCGATGGCCGTGGCCACCCGCGAGTCGACGAGCGTCACGGTGTTCTTCGCCGCGTCGATGATGCGCCCGCCATTGCGCATGGCCTCGATGGCCCGAGCATCCAGGTCGCCCTTCCACTGCGCCTCTCCCGCCTTGCGCCGGTCCTGCGCCTCCGAGCCGAAGTACGACAGGTTCCTCTCCGCCAGGGACACCAGGAACACGGCGCCGTCCGGCTCCTGCGTCCTCGGGTGCTTCAGCGCGCCGAAGCGGGTGCGATTGGACAAGCCCTTGCCCAGGGCATGCAGCGCGGCGTCGATGCCCGTGAAGCGCGTCCCCTCCGCGTCGACGAAGCGCTCCCCCGCCGCGCTCCAGAGGAACACCACCGTCCAGTGGGGCGCGTTCGTCGCGAGCCAGGCCTCCAGCTCCTCGAGCTGCTCCTCGGAGACTCCGACGTCCCCCTTCACGTAGACGTGCTGGGACTCGGACCAGAGTTTGACGACGCTCGTCGCGCTCTCGATGCTTCGAGGCTTGCGTGCCGCTTCGACGGGCGAGGCCACCAGGGCGAGCGCGAGCAGGAGCAGGGGCGCGAAGCAGCGGGGCGGGCATTTCATCGATGGGGCCGGGACGGACGAGCGCGCGAGGAAATTCACGGAGCGGCGACCCACGCGACATGGAAGTGCGCATCGAGCGTGGCCAGCGCGTAGTCCTTGGGCAGCGGCGCGAACGGCGCGGCCTTCTTCACGGCGGCCAGCGCGGCGTCATCCCAGACCTTGGAGCCCGACTCCTGGGAGACCACCACCGTGACGAGCTTGCCATCGCGGCCAATCACAGCCTGGACCACCGTCCTGCGGCCCACGGCCGGCAATCCCTTGCGCGCCGGCTGCTTCCACTTGCCGGCGACCTGGGCGTAGGCCTTCTGCTGATAGCTGGTGCTGGTCAGCTCGGGCTGGAAGAAGGCCTGGAGCTGGGGGGTGCCAGCAGCGGCGAGCGCCAGCGGAGCAAAGGCCAACGCGAGCAGGGCCACGAGAGACAGCGGACGGAGGCGGGACATGGCGCACAATCGTAGTCGCCAGGAACCGCGCCGCGAAGAGGCCTGGCGCCGTCAGTACCAGTTCATGCTCAACAACAGCATCGTCGGCAGCGGCGTCCACGAGGGCGTCAGCTCCCGCGTCACCTCCCCCGTGCCCGGCAGCGTCAACTCCTCTCGCACGCAACTGAAGGGATGCGGCTCACCGCGTCGAAAGACGAAGACCGTATAGGTCCCCTCTGGCTGCGAGCGGAACGTCCACCCGCCGCCCGCCTTTGTCAGCACGCGCGGGTAGAGGGACAGGAGCTGCGCCATGTCTCCCTTCGTGCTCGGAACAGGCACTGTTCCTTGCGCGAGGACCGCCATGGAGTCCTCTCCCGCACCCGCGACGCGCAGGTGGAGCGTCACCCCATCCTGACGCGGTGCGAAGTCCACCGTCACCGTGCCGGTGGCGGGGACCTGGACCCGCTGTGCCACGAACACCGGAGGCAACGCTTCCTCCTCTTCGGAGACATCGACACTGACGGCCACGACATAGGCCCCTGGCGGGAGTCCGCCTTGCTCGAACCGGCCGGAGAGCACCGGCACCTCCCTCCGAAAGCCACTCGCTTCGGCCGAGAGGACCACGGTGGCGGTCTCGTTCCCCAGCCCCCTCACGGTGCCGCTCATCAGGGCCCCCGCGTCGAGCGCCACGGCGACCTCGTCCTGCTCGGCGCCCAGCATCAGGCGCTTCTGCGAATACGAAGCGTGCGTCACGGTGAGCGCATACGGCCGCTCCATCACATGAGGGAGGATGAAGGTGCCGTCCTGCCGCGTCCTCACCGCCCCCGTCTCCTCGTCGAGCCGCGTCTCGCGAACCCAGTCCTCGGCATCCTCGGGGACGTCACCCGTGCCCACCAGGGCCCCCGCCACGGGCCTTCCCGTCGCCGCGTCCGTCACGCGCCCCCGGACCTGTCGCCCCGGGTGGAGGACCACGGCTCCCAGGTCCAGCGACTGTCCCTTCGTCATGCCCACTGTCAGCGACAGGCTCGCGAAGCCGGTCGCGTGGAAACGGAGCTTCACCTCCTCGCCGCCGTAGGTGCGCTGGAAGAACTCGCCCTGTGGGTGGGTGATGGTGGCGTCCCACAGCTGGAACCGGGTGATGGGAGTGCCATCCTCACGGACCAACCGCCCCCGGACGCCCTCATCCCGGCGCATCACCAGACGCACCTCGGAGTCACCCGCCTCGGCCGGCACGGATATCGGGTGGCTCCGGCTCCTCGTGGCGCCTCGATTCCGGGTCTCATCCAACTGATGGCCTGCCCGTCGCGCCATCAGCGCGTACGTCCCCGGAACGAGCTGGCGCAGCTCGAAGCGCCCCTCCTCGTCGGTCTTGCCCGAGGCCTCTCCTGGATACGACAGGACACGAGCGCCGGAATCATCGCCTCGAGCCCCCACCACCACGGCCTTCCCGGTCGGCGTCGCACGCACCAGGACGCCTTCGAGGGGATGGCCCTCCCCGTCCTCGACGACGCCGGAGAGAGACAGCCCCGCGACGAACTGGAGGCGCACATGCACGGGCTCACGCCCCCGCACCTCGAGCCGCGTGGCCAACCGGCGCTCCGTGTCCGAGTCAGTCCGGGCGACAAAGAGAGAATGCTGTCCCGCCTCGATGCCCTGGAGCGCGAAGCGGCCCTTCGCATCCGTGAGCGCCCGCTTGACGCCAGAGGGCTTCACCTCTGGCTGCTGTGACACCAGGCCCACGTGGGCGGACAGCACCGGCTCGCCCGTCTCGCTCAGCACCTCGCCAGTCACCGTGGCGCCCTGTTCGAGCACCACCCGGAGCCCCTTTTGAGGTGACGTCACGGGCAGCCACGTCGACCGATAGGCATCATGGTGGACGACCAGGCCACGCTCCCCCGAGGCCTCGGCGGCGATGACGAACGAGCCGTCCTCGTGACTCTTCGCGAGGCTCTCCAGCTCCAGGTCATCCCTCGCGAGGACCGACGCATCGAAAGGGCCGCGCAGGTCGCTCGCGAACATCAGGGTGAGGTTGGCTCCCGCCAGGGGATGTCCCTCCGTATCCACCACCACGCCCTCCACCGTGACGGCGTCGCGCAACACGATGGCGAGCGGCGCGGTGTCCGCGGCCAGCCTCACGTCCTCCCGGTGGTCGAGGAAGCCCGTCGCCTCGACATGGACGGAGTAGTGGCCCCGAGCCGCCGGCCCCAACGAGAAGGTCCCGCGAGCGTCGGTGGTCGCCTGCTTCCACCGGGGAACGTCGGGCGAAGTCACCAAGAACGCGGAGACACTGGCTCCGACGATGGGCGCCCCTCTGGAGTCCCGCACCTCGCCGGGCAGCAACCGGGCATTGCCGAGAGCCAGTATGACCTCGGGGGGGTCGCTCCCAGGCACCAGACCGACGCGCTCCTCGGCCCAGGCCTCGCCATGGGTGGCGGAGAACGCGTACCGGGCAGGCCGCAGGGCCTCGAAGGTGAAGCGACCCTCGTTGTCGGCGACGGTCTCCCGAATCCACTCGGAGCCCCCACACGTCACGCGGGCACCGGGGACAGGTGTCTCGCCCATGACGACGCGCCCCGAGAGCGGACGTGAGCGCACCATCCTCACGTCCAACAACCGCCGCATGGCGGCTCCACGGGGCTGCGCGTGCTCCGGGAGCATCCCCTCCTTGGAGACGAGGACGCTGTAGTCTCCGACGGGCAACGACTCGAACTGGAAGCGTCCATCCTTCGCCGTGGACACTTCGAAGGAGCGGTGATGCGCGACGAGGATGGCGGTGACGCGGGCGTCCGCCACCGGTTGCTCGAGTTCGTCCCACACCCTGCCCGACAGCGAAGGTCCTCCACCCAACCGCACCTCGATATCCTCACTGCCCGCGGCGACGTCCTCGGCCAGCCCCACGCCTCGCGGTCCCTCGGCCCACACCGAGTATTGCCCCGCCGCCAGGCCCGCGAGCGTGAAGCGCCCCTCCGCGTCCGTCGTGGCGCGAGCCTGGGGTGGCAACTCTCCCGCGCCTGATTCCAACCAGGCCAGCAGGCCCTCCGGCCGACAGGAGCTGCTCAGCAGCTTCAGCTCGCAGGGCCGACCACAGTCGCAAGGCTGTTCGCGCAGCGGCTCGCCCGGTGTCGCTTCGGTGGCCACCACGACCGCACCTGCGACAGGACCTGCGGGGCCGACCACCCGGCCTCGCATCATCCCATCGCCTCGGGGAGCGATGGGGGCCGCGAGCAGCGCGCTCCAGGAGGACCTCCGGCCTTCGGAGTCACCGCCAGAGGAGGTCGCGCCACGCGCACGTCCGTCCACCGCGCCTTCACCGCGCAGGAAGTGGCCCACGAAGAGTGTCGTCAGGAGCAGAAGTCCCACGCCGATTCCAAGCCTTCGCCACATGCGCGAGACCACCCCCGGATGACCCTGTGCCTTCCGGTCAGCCTAGCCCCATTCACTGACGATGCGCAGCGGCTCGCGGGCTCCGGGCCTCCTTGCCGCGCACGCAAGCCATGTCGCTCAGCAGCTCGACCCCGCTCAGCTTGACGCAGCTCAACGCGACACAGCTCAGCTCGACGCAGCTCAGCGCGACGCAGCTCAGCTCAGCGCGACGCAGCTCAGCGCGACGCAGCCCAGCTCGACGCAGCTCAGCTCAGCGTCGCCGGGCCAGGGTGAACGCGGTGAGCACGAGCGCGCCTCCCGCGCCCATCGCGATGGCGAGCGGCACCTTCAGTCGCTCCGACAACGCGGAGAACACGCCCAGCGCCACCTCACGGCTGGCGCCGCGCAGCGAAGGGTCTCCCAGCTCTTCCCGCGTCGCACGGAGCTGACGTCGCAGCTCCTCGGAGGCACCTCGCACCGTCGCCGTCGCGGTGCGCTCGGCCATCGTCGCCACGACGAGGCCCACGTCCACGTCGGAGCCTTCGCGGCGAGCCTTCACCTCCAGCTCGAGTTGCTCCACCACGGCATGGACGAACCGCCGCCCCGCCCTCTCCAGCACCTCGTCGATGCGCTCGGTGCGCGCCTCCAGGGCCGTGCCCAATCCCTCCACGAGCCCGCGCCCCGCCTGCGACGCCACCTCCGAGGCGATGGGCGCCAGCACGGGCATCTCGTGCTCCAGCTCCAGCACGGCGCCTCGCACCGCCCCCGTGGCCAGCGTCCGAGCCCGCGCGCCGGGCTGCCGCAGCTCCCGCTGACGTTGATCCGCCACCCGGGAGGAGCGGTCCAACCACGCATTCACCCGCTCCAGCAGCTCATGGGACAGCGCATCCGCGCCCGGCATCGAGCGCCGCAGCTCCGCCACCACGCCCCTCACCGCGCTCTCCGCCAGCGAGCGCGACCACGTGCCGGGAGGTCGCTCGGAGGCTTCTTCGACCTCGCGAGCAAGCAGGGCCACGACATCCTGGATGAGCTCACGGAGCTGCCCGTCGAGCCCTGGCAGCTCCGCCTGGAGCCCCTCCGAGGCGCCCTGGATGGCCCCGCTCGTGAGCCCATGCGCCGCGATTCGCTCCAGCGACAGGGTGAGACGCCGCATCAGCTCGACCGGTGACAACCGCCCATCGTGGCGCATCGCTCGCTCCCCCGCGCGGAGGTCCGCTCCGCTCGTCAACGATTGCGATGTCGCCCACCGCCCAACACCCCACCGGCCCGGTGGAGCCAGCGCTCGAATGGCTTCGACAGCCACCTCCCAGACACCTTGCAGCCATCACCGAGCACCGGGCCCTCCGTCGGGAGGGCGGGCAGGCGATGAAGGCGCGAATGCACTCGGGTTGCATCGACTTCCCCGCTCCGAGACATTGCCCCAGGGCTGACGATGCTGGGATATCAGGCGAATTCACAGTGGCGGGACATGTCTGACTTCGTGGTGCACTTCACGAAGCCCGGACCGCCATTCCATGACGCCTACCAGAACATGATGAACATCCTGGGCACGCGCACGCTCATCCCAGGCGCCCAGGGCTTCGGGCTGGCGCGCAAGGAACCCCAGGTCGCGGACCGGCACCGCGCGGTCTGCTTCAGCGAGATTCCGCTCGACCAGCTCGGCAGGCTCGTCCAGCGCCGCAGCCTGTATGGCATCGGCTTCAGCAAGAGCTTCATCCTGTCCCAGGGCGGCGGCCCTGTCTGGTACGTCCAGTACGCCTCTCCCGCGCACCTCTCCCTGAAGCACCAGATGGACCAGGCGCTGGCGGCGCCGGACTCACGCGCCCATCCGCTCTGGGCCATGACCCCCTTCGTGGACGTCCAGGGCGACAAACACAACGCGCCCTACAGCTACCGCTTCGACTGGGAGCGGGAGTGGCGCGTGCCGGGCCTCCTGCGCTTCACCGAGTATGACGTCGCCGCCCTCTTCCTCCCGGAAGAGCTGCACCCGACAGCGCGCGGCTTCTTCGAATGGGCCGTGCGCGAAAAGGCCGGCCCCGGCTACTTCTGCCCCTGTCTGGACCCGTTGTGGACCGCGCCGCAGATCGCCCGGGCGCTGGAGAAGCACGCCGAGGACTCCGCGCGACTCAGGGCGGGATAGCCCCCCGGAGGAGGCCGCGACGCTGGCCTTCGAAGGAGTCCAGGTGGGCGTGGTCTGAAGCTACAGCTCGCCTGGAGGCGTGTCGTCCTCGTCGAAGAGGCCGGTAGGCAGGTCGTCGATGCTGCGCGCGTTCTTCTTCCGCCGG
This sequence comes from Myxococcus qinghaiensis, assembly GCF_024198215.1. Lineage (GTDB taxonomy): Bacteria > Myxococcota > Myxococcia > Myxococcales > Myxococcaceae > Myxococcus > Myxococcus qinghaiensis. Next base: position 95,897 of record NZ_JAKCFA010000027.1, on the reverse strand, counting down.
TACTCCGCCAGTCCCTCCTCGCCCTTGTTCTCGGCCCAGCGCGTGAGCGTGGGCCTGTCCTCGCTGAACTCGTAGAGGGGCACGCTGTAGCCACAGGACTTCTGCACGAGGTCGATGTCGAGCTTCACCATCTGCCGGGCCCCCAGCGGCTCCACGCCGCCGAACTCGGAAGCCAGCAGCCGGGTGTACTCAGTGCTGCCCCGGCGCAGCACCTGGCCCCGTCCATAGAGGCGCAGGATCATGGGAGGCCCCTCGAAGGCGCAGAACATGAGGGTGAGGCGTCCATCGGCGCGCAGGTGCGCGGCGGTCTCATTCCCGCTGCCAGTGAGGTCCAGGTAGACGACCTCGTTGGGGCCAAGCACGCGCAGCGAGTCGAGCCCCTTCGGTGAGAGGTTCACCCGACCGGTACTGGCGGCGGAGGCCGTGAAGAACATCCGCTGGCGCAGGATGAAGTCGCGGTGGATGGGCTCGAGGTGCGGAAACTGGGTGGCCATCGGTGCGGTCCTCTCCCACAGGTGAATGGACTCAACGGAACTGAAGCACCTCCAGGGCGGGATGGCACCCCTTGCGTCCATGAGCCGACACCCGAGAGGGGGCGGGGCCTGTCAGCGCTTCCCCGGATGCCTATCTCCTCCCCTCCGACATGGGTGGGTGGATGCGGGGGAGCAACACGGTGGCCGGAAGAAGCTTGTCTCGAGGCGTGCTGGCGTGTGTCGTTTGTCTGACGGTGGCCTGTGGGGGTGGCACCTCTACCGGACCTGGCGGTGAGCCTCCGGACGAGGTACCCGGGCCTTCGGGGAACGTTCCCGACCCGGACCCCGCCAACCCTCAGGAGCTCCCAGACGCGGGCGTGCCCGATGCGGGTGAGCCCCCTGGCCCCACTCCGGACGCCGGTCCTCCGGACGCGGGCCCCGCGCCCACCGTCTGCGCGCCCACGGCGGGCGAGACACGGTGGCTGACGGAGGGCGAGCTCGTGACGGCCACCGTGACGTGCTCCATCGCGAACACCACCCCGGGGCTGCGCTTCAGCGTGGACAACCTGCCGCCCGGCGCCGTGTTCGACGAGGCCACCGCCACCCTGCGCTGGACGCCCGGCAAGGACCAGGCCGCCGTGTGGAACCTCGTCCTGCGCGAGCACACCAGCAACGAGACGGGCACCCTCAAGGTGGGCGTGGCGGAGAACAACGGCGCCCCGGGCAACGTCAAAATCGTCGACCCGAAGACGTACACGGAAGAGTACGGGCTGCCCGTCTTCCACCTCATCTACACGCCGCCCCTCACCTCGGGCAGCGACAAGCCCGCGCAGCTCATCTACCGCGGCCGCACCTACAACATCGAAGCCAAGTACCGGGGCGCCACGTCCGGGGCCTTCCCCAAGCGCAGCTTCACGCTGGAGTTCCCGGACGAGGACCTCTTCAACGAGCCCGTCTACGGCGACGGCTTCCTCAAGAAGAAGCGCGTGGCGCTCGTCACCACGTTCAATGACAACTCCTATGTGCGCACGCGGCTCGCGTTCGACCTGTGGAGCAAGATGTCACCCGAGCACATCCGCGTGCGCACCTTCAGCGCGGTGCTCTATGCCAACAACCGCTTCCTCGGCCTCTATACGGCGGCGGACCTGCCCCACAAGCGGATGATGGCGGAGAACGGCATGGACAAGGACTCGGACCTGTTCAAGGCCGTGGAGAACGACGCCAACTTCTCCCGCCTCCGCAAGAACGGCGAGCCCAAGGCGTCGCTGCGCGAGGGCTTCGAGAAGAAGGTCGGCATACCGGAGGTGGGCCAGCCCCGCGCCTGGGACACGCTGGAGGCCTTCATCACCTTCGTGGCGGACTCCGACGACGCGACGTTCCGCGCCGGCTTCCCGCAGCGCACCCGCCAGCGGGACTACGAGGACTGGTGGATCTTCAACTCGCTCATCCTCGGGACGGACTCCCACTCGAAGAACGCCTATCACGCGTATGACCCGAAGACGCAGGGCCCGTGGCGCTTCATCCCCTGGGACTTGGACGCGAGCTTCGGCCAGAACTTCGACACCACGCGCACCTCGCCGACGACGCGCTCCAACTTCACCGGGAACAACCGCATCTTCGCGCGGCTGCTCGCGGACCCCACCTTCGCGGGGCCCATGCGCGAGCGCTACCAGGCGCTGCTGCGCGACGAGCTGAGGCTGGAGGCCGTGCTCGCCCTCATCGACACCTACGAGCGGGAGACGTCCGCTGTCGCGAAGCGCGACTGGGCCTATTGGCAGCTCGAGTACCGCGCCATGGGCGCGCCCGGTACCGTGGGCGAGGGCAACTTCCCCGCCTGGTACCAGCGCACGGACTTCCTCACCTACGAGGAGGAGCTGGCGTACGTGCGCCAGTGGGTCCGCACCCGCTGGCCCGCGATCCAGTCCCAGCTTCCGTGACACCCGGCGGGCCCGCGCGTCAGCGCAGGTCCACGACGAGCCCGCCAAACGTCATCGCCGCCGTCTGCCCCCCGTCGCCCGAGTGCGTCAGGGGGGCGTCCGCCAACCCCACCGCGAGCACCGCGCCTTCACGCGCGTCCACGCCCAGCAGGTGGAAGTGTCGCGGTCCGCCGTCCAGGGGGAGGCTCCGCGTCCGCACCTCTCCACCATCCTTGGACACCAGGGCCAGCAGCGGTCCCGAGCCCCGGCTGATGCTCATGCCGCCATGCCAGCGGTCCCAGCCGGAGGCCCCCACCGCGAGCAGCCCCTCCTCCGTCCAGCGCAGCGCCGAGAAGTGGTCCGCGCGCTCGCCGCCCACGGTGCGCTCGAAGCGCGGCACTCCGGAGCCTCGGCCCAACACCGCCACGTAGCCGTCATACGGCGCCATCCTTCCGTCGGAGCCCGGGGACGGCGGGTAGTAGTCGATGACGCCCTCGGAATCCTGCCGCACGACGGTCCCCGCCACCGCCACCTCCCCGCCCTTCGCCGCCAGGTCAAACACGACGAACTCCGCCACGGACGCGGGCACGAACGCGTGCGTCTCCTCGCGCTCCCCCTCGGGAGAGAAGGCCGTGTACGCGAAGGGTTGATACTCGGTGTCCATGGGCGACGTGACGTTCTCGCCCGTCAGGCACTCCGTCCGGGACGGCTGCTGGAAGAGCGCGTTCGAGGCCAGACACCGGAGGCTGTTCCACGTACGTCCCACCACGACGCGGCCATCCCAGCCATCCACGGCGAGCAGCGGCCTCGCGGGGGCTTCCCGCCAGCGGAACTCGTCATAGGCCCAGACCGCCGGCTCCACGCGGTGCCGTCCGTCCACGACACGCGACCACTGTTCCGCGTAGCGCCCTTCCGTCCATCGCAGCGCCATCACGCCTGTCACCAGGGAAGAGGAGCCGCCGGGCCGGGTCGACGGCTCGTCCACGAGCGACAGGAAGGCCGACACCACGTCCTCACCGCGCGCCTCCGTCCTGAGCCACCCATCCCGCAGCGCGTGCACCTCCCGGGACTTCATCCGGAACGGCCGCGCGGGCAGGTCCACTCCCACGTCTCCCGGAGGCAGCGTCGCGGTGTCCGGCAGCTGCGCGCGCGCCAGCACCTGCCCTTCCGTGGACAGGCGCAGCAGGTCATAGCCTCCGCGCTCCGCTTCGGTGCGCACGACGGCCAGGGTGAGGTCGCCGGAGGGATGGAGCGTGAAGTCGCTGAAGAACTCCCCGGGCGATTCCTCCAGGCTCCAGAGCACACTGCTGGACACCAACGCATACGCGACGAGCCTGCGGCGCCCCTGGAGCTGGCTGTCGCGCGTGGTCTCCAACACGAAGGCCCTGTCACCGGAGAGCCGGACCTTCAGCCCGCCCCACCCTTCACGCGGCGCCACCCGGTGCTCCAGCGCGCCCCCGTCGAAGGTGTCCGGCAGCGTCGCGCCCGGCGGCACACAGGCTGCGCCACAGAGGGCCTGGGAAGGACTCTCCGCGCACGAGGACAGCAGCAGGCCCGCGAGCGGGACAAAAAAGAACCGGTGGGCGGAGCGACTCCACCCACCGGCGGCGAAACCCTGAAGCATCGAGCACCCCATGGCCGTCATACGTCACGGGGCCGGGTGCCCGGTCGCTCCACCTGACTAGAACTGCGCCCAGCCCGGAACGCGCGGGTAGGGAATGGCGTCGCGGATGTTCTGCAGGCCGCACATGTAGACGATGAGCCGCTCGAAGCCGAGCCCGAAGCCCGCGTGCGGCACCGTGCCGTAGCGGCGCAGGTCGCGGTACCAGCCGTAGTGGGCCGGGTCCAGGCCGAAGCGCTTCATGCGCGCGTCCAGCACGTCCAGCCGCTCCTCGCGCTGGCTGCCGCCGATGATTTCGCCGATGCCGGGGGCCAGCACGTCCATGGCCGCCACCGTCTTCCCGTCCTCGTTGATGCGCATGTAGAAGGCCTTGATCTCCTCCGGGTAGTTCATCACCACCACGGGCCTCCCCACGTGCTCCTCGGACAGGTAGCGCTCGTGCTCCGTCTGGAGGTCCTTGCCCCACTCCGGCGCGTACTCGAACTTCTTCTTCGCCTTCTTGAGGATTTCAATCGCCTCCGTGTACGTCAGGCGCTCGAAGCTGGAGTGGATGAACTTCTCCAGGCGCTCCGTGACGCCCTTCTGCACGCGCTCCTCGAAGAACTTGAAGTCCGGGCCGCAGTCCTCCAGCACCGCCTTGAAGACGGACTTGAGGAAGCGCTCGGCCAGGTCCGCGTCCGCGTTCAAATCCGCGAAGGCGATCTCCGGCTCAATCATCCAGAACTCGGCCAGGTGGCGCGTGGTGTTGGAGTTCTCCGCGCGGAACGTGGGGCCGAAGGTGTACACCTTCGACATGGCCATGGCGTAGGCCTCCACGTTGAGCTGGCCGGAGACCGTCAGGTACGCCTCCTTGCCGAAGAAGTCCTTGTGCCAGTCAATCTTGCCCTCCGGCGTGCGGGGCGGATTGACGGTGTCCAGCGTGGACACGCGGAACATCTGCCCGGCGCCCTCCGCGTCGCTCGCGGTGATGATGGGCGTGTTGACCCAGAAGAACCCCTCCTGGTCGAAGAAGCGGTGGACGGCCTGCGCCGCCCGGTGACGCACGCGCGTAATCGCGCTGAACGTGTTGGTGCGCACGCGCAGGTGCGCCACGTCGCGCAGGAACTCAAGCGTGTGCTGCTTGGGCTGGATGGGGTACGTGTCCGGGTCGTCCACGAAGCCCAGCACCTGGACCTCGTCGGCCTGGACCTCGAAGGCCTGGCCCTTGCCCTGGGACTTCACCAGCGTGCCGCGGCACACGACGGAGCAGCCCGCGGTGAGGTGGAGGATCTCCTTCTCGTAGTTGGGCAGCGAATTGGGGGCGACCACCTGGAGGGGGTCGAACACCGAGCCATCGCTGACATTGACGAAGCTGATGCCCGCCTTCGAGTCGCGCCGGGTGCGCACCCAGCCACGGACCTCCACCCTCGTCCCTGCCTCCACCGCGCCGGCGAGGACCTGCTTCACACTGACGACCTGCATTGACGCTCTCCCTTGAGCGGATTCGGGGGGCGAGTTAGCCGCGCGCCGGCCCGAAGGACAAGCCCGGTGTGGCTTTCCGGGCCCCAGGAGGCCTGTTTCCGGGCCTGTCAGGAGGCCTGGAACCCGGCCAGGCAGTGTCAGACCCCACGGGTATTCTTCTCTCATGGTCGCCCGGAAAGGGGACCACGAATCCCACGAAACCCGCACGTCATTCGCGAGCCGCCCAGGCCCGCCTGGCCGTGCCCTACCTGGAGAGTCACATGGCCACCCGCAAGTCCGCTTCCCGCAAGTCCGCCGCCCGCAACCGCTCCTCGGAGTCCACCAAGGCCGCCTTCGAGGACCTGGCTCGCAAGGCCCGCAACAAGCCCGTCGTCCCCGCCAAGGAGCAGGAGGCCCGGGACACCCACGCCAAGAACGTGCTGTCGGACGTGGCCACCCTGTCGGCCGAGTCCGCGGTGAAGAAAGTCACCGAGGCGGGCCTCACCATCAACAAGACGCTCGCGGGCATCAACGAGCAGGTCATCGCGCTGGTGGAGGAGATGAAGCAGCTGGACGAGGCCATCCAGCTCAAGACGGACGAGCTGTCGGAGCTGCATGGCAAGGACGTGGCGGCCAGCGCCGTGGACGTGCTGGTGGCGGAGTATGACAAGCGCAAGGCGGAGCTCCAGGAGGAGATGGAGCGGCTGAACAAGGACATCGCGGACACGCGCGCGAAGGCCGCCACGGAGCTGGCCACCGAGCGCGAGGCGGCCCAGGTGGCGCGCCAGCGGGCCGAGGAGCAGTACGCCTACGACGTCCAGAACCAGCGCAAGAAGGAGCAGGACGCGTTCGTGGAGAGCCTGCGCGTGCAGTCCGCGGCCGAGCGCGACCGCAAGGAGAAGGTGGAGAAGGACTGGGCCGCGCGCGAGGAGGCGCTGAAGCTGCGCGAGAAGGAGCTGGAGGAGCTGCGCAAGCAGGTGTCCGAGTTCCCGGCCGTGCTGAAGAAGGAAGCGGACACGGCGGCGGCCATTGTCGGCAACCGCGTGAAGGCGGAGTGGGACCTGAAGCTCACGCTCGCCACGAAGGACGCGGAGACGGCGCAGCGCGTGGCCAGCATGGAGATTGCCTCGCTCAAGGACACGACCACCAAGCAGGCCCAGGCCATCCAGTCGCTCCAGGCGGAGCTGACGGACGCCAAGCGCCAGGTGCAGACCATCGCGGAGAAGGCGCTCGAGTCCGCCTCCGGCGCTCGTGCCCTGGCCGAAGTGCAGGGCGTCATCGCCAGCCGCGAATACAACAAGACGAAGTAGTCCTCGGGGGGGGACACACGGGGACGCTCGCAGGCTGGCGGGCGCCCCCGTGCGAAGCATTTCGCCCAGGTGCGTTCAGCCTTCATGCGAAGGCTGAAACATCTCCTCCGGGTGCGCTCGGCCTTCTTCGGAAAGGCTGAAACACCATGAATCATCTGAATGCCGACGGACTCGGGTTGTCCGGGGATGAGTCGCGGGCATGCGTCGCTCGTCGCGTGAGCGGTGTAGCGTGTCCCGCCATGTCCTCACCTGGCGCTGTTCGTCCTCGCGCGACCGCTCTGTTCGCGCTTCCCGCACTGCTGTGCCTGCTGCTGGGGTCCTCCGCGTCCGCGCAGGCGACCCGCACCTGGGTCTCTGGCGTGGGGGATGACGCGAACCCCTGCTCCCGCACCGCGCCGTGCAAGACGTTCGCGGGTGCCATCTCCAAGACAGCCGCGGGCGGAGAAATCGACGCGCTGGACCCGGGTGGCTACGGCACGGTGACCATCACCAAGGCCATGACGATTGATGGCGGCCCCTACGCCGGAGGCATCCTTAGCTCGGGGACGAATGGCGTGATTGTGAATGCCCCCGGCGCCACCGTCATCCTGAGGAACGTCACCATCAACGGTGGCACCACGGGGCTGGACGGCATCCGCATCCTGGCGGCGAGCAAGGTGCACGTGGAGGGCGGCTCGATTCAGGGGTTCACCGGCGCGGGCATCCACGTCCTGCCGGGCGCGGGCGCCGTGCAGCTCATCGTGCGCAACGTCTCCTTCAATGGGGCGGTCGCCAGGACTCCCGCGACTCCGGCGGAGCTGGCGGGCAGCATCCTGGTGGAGAGCGGCTCGGCGGTGATTGGAAACAGCCAGCTCGCCTCCGGTGTCATCGGCATCCACGCGCTGAACAACGCGCGTGTCACCGTGAATGACACGACGCTGGTGGGCCACTCCGCCCAGGGCCTCCTGGCGGTGAGCGGGGCTCAGGTGACGCTGGAGCGGGCCATGGTGGCGCAGAACGGCGTCGGCATCAAGGCGGAGGCTCCTGCGCAGGTGCGCCTCTCCGACACGCTGGTCGGCCACAACACGGGCCCGGGGCTGGAAGGCCCGGTCGTCTCGTTCGGGAACAATCGCGTCGCCGCGGGCAACGGCACGGATGGCGCCCCCTCCTCCACGCTGCCGCAGAATTGAGCCGCGCGATGGAGGTCCACTTGCGCAGCATCCTCGTGGTCGCGCTCTGCGCGTCCACTCCCGCGTGGGCTCAGGCCACTCGCACCTGGGTCTCGGGCATGGGCGACGACGCGAACCCCTGTTCCCGCACCGCGCCCTGCCGGACGTTCGCGGGGGCCATCTCCAAGACAGCCGCGGGCGGAGAAATCGACGCGCTGGACCCGGGCGTCTTCGGGGCGGTGCTCATCACCAAGGCCATCACGATTGATGGCGGCCCGGATGGCGGCAAGGTGCTCGCCTCCGGCGCCCAGGGCATCACCATCAGCGCGGGCCCGCAGGACGTGGTGGTGCTGCGTCGGCTGTCCCTGAACGGAAGCGCGACCCCGCCTGGAACGACGGGCATCGTGTTCAACAGCGGGCGGGCGCTGCACGTCGAGCGCTCGCAAGTCCGTGGCTTCCAGCAGGACGGCATCCGCTTCATGCCCACGGCGGGCGGCCAGCTCGTCGTCGACGATGTCGTGGCCTCCGGCAATGGGAGCGCTGGCGTGCGGGTGGGCGGCACCGCCGGAGCCGTGACGGCCTTCATCTCGCGCAGCACCCTCTCCAGCAACCGCCTGGGGCTCTGGCTCGGCGCGGGCGGCACGGCGACGGTGCACGAACTGACGGCGTCCGACAACGCCGAGGCCGGCATCTGGGCGCGGACGATTGATGGCGGCAAGGCCTCACTCAACGTGGAGCGGGCGCGGCTCACGCACAATGGTGTCGGCCTGCATGCGGCCTCGGTGGGGAGCGGGAGCCAGACGTTGCTGCGGCTGTCGCGGACCGCCGTGGACGCCAACGTGCTCGCCACCACGCGGCTCATCGGCGCGGGCACCGTCCTGTCCTTCGGCGACAACCGGATGGCGGGAGGCTCCTCGTCGACATGTCCCGCCGGCGCCATCTCGCTGGAGGACGCGACGCTTCCAGGGCTTGCTCGGGGCGCCGCCTTCGCGCCGGTCGAGCTTGGCGTGCTGGGGGCGATGGGCAGCGTCACCTCGACAGTCTCAGGCACGCTGCCTCGGGGCTTCCGACTGGAGGGCGGCGTCTTCTCGGGCACTCCCGAGGAGGGCGGCGACCACCCCTTCACGGTGACGGCGACGGATGGAAACGGCTGCACGGCCTCGCGTGATTTCACGCTCTCCGTCGCCTGCCCGCCCATGTCGCTGAGCCCCACCGGCCTGGCGGCAGGCACCACGGGACAGGTCTTCGCGGAGACGACGTTCGTGCATGAAGGCGGCGAGGGCACGACGACGTTCGTCCTCGATGGCACCCTGCCCCGAGGACTCCAGCTTCGCGACGGAGCCCTCACGGGCATGCCCACGCAGCCGGGCAGCTTCCCTTTCACGCTGACGGCGACGGATGGGGGGCGCTGCTCGGTGAGCCGGAGCTACACCGTGGCTGTCGCCCGCTCCACCGACTTCCAGGAGGCCGCGCTTCAGCTCCAGGCCTCGGCCAACCCCTCGTATGTGGGAGACGCCGTGTCCATCACCGCGCGCGTGGTGGGCGGCCAGGGTGAGCCCACGGGGACGGTGACGTTCTTCCGAGGCACCGAGGTGCTGGAGGTCGTCACCTTGAAGGGACGCGAGGCGACACACACGCTCGTGCCGCCCGACACGGGCAAGTACATCATCAGCGCGGCCTACAGCGGCGACACCCGCTTCGGTGGAGTCGACGCGGCGCCGTTGACGCTGGAGGTCGACCACGAGCCCCTGGCCGAGGACGACGGCAAGGGCTGCGGCTGTCAGCAGTCCGGTGCTCCGAGCGGAGTGCTGCTGACGTTGCTGTTGCTCGCGCTGAACCGACGGCGCCGGGGAGCACCGACGCCGGGCTGAGCACGACGCGCGCCCCACCCGTGTTCGACGCGGACTGAGTCACCGTCCGCGTCGTGTTCACGGGTGGCGGCGCACTCCGCTCGAAAGCCCTGACGACTACCAGAGCGCCACGGGGGTCGCCCGGACCGCGGACGCGCCCTGACACAACTGCCCCTGGGTGGCACTGCCCCAGGACATCACGGTGCCATTCGCGAGCAGCGCGATGGAGTGCTCGACTCCGGCGAAAATCGAGACGGCGGCGACTCCCGCCGGCGCATTCCAGGCCACGGGGACGAAGCTCGCGAACTCCTGTCCATGGCCCAGCTGCCCCATCGTCCCCTCCCCCAAGGCTCGCACGGTGCCATCCGCCAGGAGCGCCAGGACATGGGCCCCGCCCGCGGCCAGCGCCGTGACCTGGGAGAGCGAGGCCACCTTCACGGGCGTCAAGTAGTCCGTCCGCCTCTCCTTCCCGAGCTGCCCCCGGGAGTTGGTGCCCCAGCCCCACACCGTGCCGTCTGTCTTCAGGGCAACCGAGAACAAGCCACCCGCCGCCACGGCCTTCACGTCCTGGAGCCCTGGAACGACTCCCGGCACGAGTCGCTCCCGGGTCGTCCCGTCTCCGAGCTGGCCGGCGGTGTTGTCGCCCCAGGCCCATACCTCTCCGCTCTGCGTCACCGCCAGGGAGTGAGCGAAGCCCGCCGCGAAGTCTCGGGGGCTCGTCAGCCCTGACACCTGGACGGGGAGCCGCTCGTAGGTCCGCGTGCCGGACCCCAGCTGGCCGTTGACGCCCGTGCCCCACCCCCAGAGCGCGCCTTCTTCCGTCAACGCGAGCGTGTGCGCGAAGCCGGCCTTGATGGCCGTCACCTTCGCCAGTCCCTTCACGGGCGCGGGGACGGCGCGCGGCGTGGTGGTTCCATCGCCCAGTTGAGCTCGATGGTTGTTCCCCCAGGCCCAGACACTGCCATCCCTCCTCAGCGCCACCGCGTGCGTGTAGCCCCCGACGACGGCCACCACCTGGTCCAGTCCCTCCATCCGCGAGGGCGTCCCACGCGGATGCGCGTCGCCCGCTCCAAGCTGGCCCGCCTCATTGGCACCACAGGCCCAGACCGAGCCATCCGCCTTCCAGGCGTAGGAGGAGAAGCCCGCCGCCGCCACCGACTTCGCGCTGTCGAAGAGGGCTGGGGTGGGGCTCGTGGCGCGGTTGTCCCGCTCCCCGTCGCCGACCTGGCCGACGTCATCGTGTCCCCAGCCCCACGCCTTCCCATCCGAGGTGAGGGCCAGCGAGTGCCGCTCACCAGCGGAGAGGAAGCGCACCGCCGCGAGGCCTGGGATGGGCTCGGGGCGCGCGAAGCCGAGGGCCTGGGACGGACCGAGCTCGCCGTGCGTGTTGTCCCCCCAGCCCCACACCGTCCCGTCGGACTTCAAGGCCAGCGAGTGCCGGCCGCCGCTCGCCACCGCCACGACGCCCGTCACGCCTGGCACCTGCGCGGGTGTCAGGCGGGAGACGCGGGTGTCATCCCCCAACTGGCCCCTGTCGTTGTTTCCCCAGGCCCACACGGTGCCGTCCGACTTGAGCGCCAGGGCGTGGACGCCGCCGACGGAGACAGCGACGACGTCGGAGAGGCCCTGCGCCTGCGTGGGTGACTTCTGCTTCAGTCCCGTCGTCGGCGTGTCGGCCGTCCCTTGGGAGCCCCAGGCCCAGACGGTGCCATCCGCGCGCACGGCGACCGACTGCGCCAGTCCCGCCGACAGCGAGACAACCCCGTCGATGCCCGAGAGCCGCACCGGAGTGATGCGCTGGAGGGTGGTGCCATCTCCCAGCTGGCCAAAGTTGTTGGCGCCCCAGGCCCACACAGTCCCGTCGGCGCCGAGCGCCAGCGAATGGACATCCCCGGCACTGACGGCGGTGATGGAGGCCAGGCCCGTCACCGCCACCGGCTGCCGCTTCTCGTCCGAGACGGTGCCATCTCCCGCCTGGCCCCGGCGGTTGAAGCCCCAGGCCCAGACCGTGCCGTCCGACTTGAGTGCCAGGGAGTGGGCCCCTCCCGCGGAGACTCCCGCGACGTCGAGGAGTCGGTGCGCCTGCTCCGGAGCCCATGAGCTGGGCGGGGAGTTCCTCCCGAGCTGGCCAACGGTGTTGGAGCCCCAGGACCACAGCCCGTTGCCCGCGGGGTCCTTCCTCAAGACCAGGGAGTGCGACCCACCTCCCGAGAGGGGCGCGGGCTCCGACCACGCCGCCACGCGCGTCGGGGAGTGCCTCGCCACCACGGTGCCGTCCCCCACCTGCCCGGCCGAGCTGGAACCCCAGGCCAGAATCTCTCCGCTCGCCCGCATCGCCACCGAGTGAAGGAACCCCGCCGAGACGCCCTTGATGTCCGTCAGCCCGGGCACCTTCACCGGAGACAGACGATTCACCAGGGTGCCGTCTCCGAGCTGCCCGTTGTTGTTGAGTCCCCACGTCCACACGGTGCCCTCCGCCTTCAGCGCGACCGTGTGCTTGTCACCGCCGATGACCGCGACGACTCCACCCAGCGCGGGGACCTGCGTGGGGACGAGCACCGACGTGGAGCTGCCCAGGCCCAGCTGCCCGAAGTCGTTCCTTCCCCAGGTCCAGACCGTGCCGTCCAGCTTCACCGCCACCGAATGGGTGCCACCACCCGACAGGCCCACCACGCCGGTGAAGCCCTGCAACGCGCCGGGCAGGCTGCGCCCCACGGCGTCTCCCGTGCCGAGCTGGCCGTCCACGTTGCCGCCCCACGTCCACAGCTTCCCGTCCGCGGTGAGTGCCAGCGAGTGCACGTTGCCCGCGGCAATCGCCACCACGCCGGTCAGCCCCTGCACCTGGACGGGAGTGAGGCGCCGCGTCGTCGTCCCATCGCCCAGCTGCCCCGCGGCGTTGAGCCCCCACGCCCACACCGTCCCGTCCGCCTTCAATCCCAGCGAGTGATTGAAGCCCGCGGCGATGGACACCGCGTTCGTCAGCCCCGGCACCTGGATTGGCACCGAGCGAGACGTGGTGCTCCCGTCTCCCAGCTGGCCCTGGGTGTTGACGCCCCAGGCCCACACCGTCCCGTCCGACTTCAGCGCCAGGGAGTGGTTCTCACTCACGCCGATGGCGCTGATGCTGGACAGCTTCCACACGCGGACCGGCTTCGGACTGTCCCAGGTCGTGCCATGGCCAAGCTGTCCCTGGGAGTTGGAGCCCCAGGCCCACACCGTGCCGTCGGGACGGAGGGCCAGCGTATGAAGGCGCCCACCCAGGACCCAGCCCTGTCGCGAGCCTCCCTCGACGAACCGCGCCTTCACGCCCACGGGGTTCGTCTTGACGGGCTGCGCGGCGCCTGCTGTCGCCATCCACAGCGCACACAGCAGTCCACACCACCTCATGGCTCCAGCAATACGTGTCATGGGACTCCCCCTCTGGGACGACCCCTGGAGCCAAACATCCCCGGCGGGAAACGACAAGCAGGGGCCCGCCCCGGACAGGGCGCTCGCCACGACGAGAGGCCCCGTCCGGAGTTCCTCACGCCCTTCGCGCTACCAGACCTGCACGGGCACCGCGCGCACGTCGGAGAGGCCCGTGCCCAGTTGTCCCATGCCGCTGTTTCCCCAGGCCCAGACACTCCGGTCCGAGAGCACCGCGACCGAGTGCTCACCGCCCGCGCCCACGGCCACCGCGCCCGTCAGCCCGACCACCTGCGCCGGCAAGAGCCGCCAGTGGGACTTCACGCCGCTGCCAAGCTGTCCATGCTGGTTGCGGCCCCAGGACCAGACCTTGCCGCCCGTCGTCACGGCGAGGCTGTGATGCTCCCCCGCGTCCAGGGTGACAACGCCTGTCACCGAGCTCACCTGCACGGGCAACAGCTTGCGGACCTGCGTGCCGTCCCCCAGCTCGCCATACGTATTGGAGCCCCAGCTCCAGAGCGTGCCATCTCCCTTCAAGGCCAGCGCATGCGTGCGTCCGGCGGAGAGGGCCGTCACGCCCGTGAGTCCTTGGGTCTGCACCGGCACCGTCTGCCGCGTCGTCGTCCCATCTCCCAACTGCCCCAGCGCATTGTTCCCCCAGCCCCACACGGTGCCGTCGTGCTTGAGCGCGAGCGAGAAGCCCTCGCCCGCGGCGACCGCCGACACGCCCGTGAGGCCCTGGACGCCGACGGGCACGATTCGAGACACCGTCGTCGCATCCCCCAGTTGACCCTGGAGGTTGGAGCCCCAGGACTGGACCGTTCCGTCTCCCAGCAGGGCCAGCGAGTGCCGGCTCCCCACCGCGATGGACATCACTCCGACGGGCGAGGGAATCAACGCGGGCAACGCCCGGGACACCGTCGTCCCGTCCCCCAGCTCGCCCTCCTGATTCGAGCCCCACGCATAGAGGCGCCCGTCCGTCTTGAGCGCCACCGCGTGCCCCTGTCCGCCGGCAATCGCTCGACACTCGGTGAGCCCCGCCGAGGCCACGGGCGTCGCGCGATTCAACACGCTCCCGTCGCCCAACTGGCCGGAGCCGTTCGCCCCGACGCCCTGGACCGTTCCATCCAACGCGATGCCGAGTGAGAACTGATACGCCGCGGACAGGCCTCGTGAGGCCGCGAGCACCGAGCGCACCGGCAGCACCTGCCAGCCCACCACCCCATCTCCCACCTGGCCCTCCGCATTGGAGCCCCAGGCCCAGACCGTCGCGGTGTCCCGCACGGCCAGGGCGTGCCCGGCACCCGCCGACACCGCCCTGACACCGGTGAGCGCGGGCACCTGCACCGGAGTCGTCCGCGCCGCGGAGGCACCGCCGCCCGCCTGCCCTCGCGTATTGTCTCCCCAACCCCACACCGTGCCATCGGCCTTCCGAACGAGGACTGTCTCCGCGCCCACCGACAGCTCCACCACGCCCGTGAGCCCTGGCACCCGCGCCGGAGCCAGTCGCGACGTGAAGCCGCCGTCCCCCAACTGGCCCTTCGCGTTGCTTCCCCAGGCCCACACGGTGCCGTCCGCCTTCAACGCCAGCGAATGACAGACCCCCGCGCCCACCGCCACCACGTCCGTGAGCCCCAGCACCTGCTCGGGCGCCCACACCAACCGGCCTGGATCCTCGACGTCCTCACACGTGTCCTGCCGGCCCCAGACCCAGACCGTGCCATCCGCCTTCAACGCCAGCGAGTGCTCGACTCCCGCCGAAACCGCCACGACGCCATCCAGGCCCTGTGCTCGCACAGGCGTCGTCCGGGACAGGAAGCGGGGATTCGCGTCCCCGAGCTGCCCCAGCTCGTTGTCTCCCCACGCCCAGACCGAGCCATCCGTACTCAATGCCAGGGAATGAAAGGCCCCCACCGCCACGGCCGTCGCGGTGAGCGTTCCCACCTTGACCGGCCGGTTCCGGGTGATGTTCGTCCCGTCTCCCAGCGCCCCCCAGCTGTTCGAGCCCCAGCTCCACACCGAGCCGTTCTCCTTGAGCGCCACCGAGTGGAAGGTCCCCGCCGCCACGGCCGCCACCTGCGTCAACGGGGTGATGGGGACAGGCACCCCGCGCGCCACGGCCGTCCCGTCTCCGAGCTGCGACTGGTCGTTCGAGCCCCAGGCCCACGCCGTGCCATCCGCCTGGATGGCCAGGGAGTGGCTGCCCCCCGCGGAGACTTCCGCCCGCTCCAACAGCCCCCGCGTCTGCATGGGAACGAGCTTCATCAGATAGGTCCCATCTCCGCACTGGCCCTCGGTGTTCGAGCCCCAGGTCCACACCTCTCCGGTGCCACTCACCGCCACCGAGTGCTGGCCGCCACCCGCCGAGACGCCTCGCACCTGCGTGAGGCCCGGCACCTGGAACGGTGACAGCCTTTGCGTCTGCGTCCCGTCTCCCAGCTGCGCCCTCACATTGCTGCCCCAGGCCCACACCGTCCCATCCGACTTCAGCGCCACCGAGTGCTGGCCGCCGCCCACCACCGCCGCCACGCCCGTCAGCCCTGGCACCTGGACGGGGACGAGGCTGGCCGTCGTGGTGCCCAGGCCCAGCTGCCCCTCGTCATTCTTCCCCCAGGCCCACACGGTGCCGTCGTTCTTCAGCACCATCGAGTGGGAGCCTCCGCCCGAAAGCGCCGTCACGCCCGTCAGCCCCACCAGGGCTCCGGGTTGGGTGCGGCCCGTCACGTTGCCCGTGCCGAGCTGGCCATCCACATTGCCTCCCCACGTCCACAGCTTTCCGTCCGCCGTGAGCGCCAGCGAGTGCACGTTGCCGGCGGCGATCTCCTTCACGCCCGTCAGCCCCTGCACCTGCACGGGTGACAGCCGTCGCGTCGTCGTCCCATCGCCCAGCTGTCCCGCGGCGTTGAGCCCCCACGCCCACACCGTCCCGTCCGCCTTCAGCACCAGTGAGTGGGAGAAGCCCGCGGCGATGGACACCACGTTCGCCAGCCCCGGCACCTGGGCCGGCACCGGGCGCGTCGTGGTGCTCCCGTCTCCGAGCTGGCCATTGGTGTTGGAGCCCCAGGCCCACACCGTCCCGTCCGACTTCAACGCCAGCGAGTGCATCTCTCCGGCGCCAATGGCGCTGATGCTGAACAGCCGCCACACGCGGGCGGGCATGGGATTCGCGACGGTGGACCCCGTGCCGAGCTGCCCGAAGGTATTGCCACCCCAGGACCACACCGTCCCGTCCGACTTCAACACCAGGGTGTGGTGACGGCCCGCCAGCACCGTGCCCTGCCGCGACGCGCCCTCCGCCGCGCGCCCCGAGCCCAGCTCGGACAGCTCGAAGTCGCCCGGCTCCGCGCAGCTCGCCAGCCACACCACGCACAGCAGCCACGACAGCGGGTTTCCAGACACACGTCTCGCGACACGGCCCATGGCACACCCCTTTTCTCAGACAGCCCGACGACGACGAGGACTTCCACTCCCAACGCCGCGCTACCAGACCCTCACGGGTGACACCCGGACGGGAGACAGGCCCGTGCCGAGCTGCCCCGAGCCGCTGTCACCCCAGGACCACACACTCCGGTCTCCCCGAATCGCATGCGTGTGCGCGGTGCCGGCGGCGACGGAGTGCGCGTAGAAGCTGGGAACGTGGGTGGGAATCAGCCGCTGCGTGGCGGTGCTCCCCTCTCCCAACTGGCCCAGGTGATTGCGCCCCCAGCTCCAGACGGAGCCTCCCGCCAGCACCGCGACGCTGTAGTTCGCGCCCGCCGTCACGGACACCGCGCCCGCCTGCGCCAGCGTCCTCACGGGCCACTCGTTGGTGCCCGTCTGGTTGTTGCCTGCCTCTCCGTAGGTGTTGGAGCCCCAGGACCAGACGGTTCCATCCACGCGCACGGCCAGGGCATGGGTCTCCCCGGCGACGATGCGGATGACGGAGTTCATCTCCTCCACGTAGTCGCCGTAGTTCCGGGACGAGAAGTTCCCGCTCCCCAACTGTCCCTGCGAGTTGTTGCCCCACGAGGACACCATCCCGGACATGGCCAGGGCCAACGAGAAGTTGTTGCCCGCGGAGATGGAGGCCGCTTCGCTCACCCCGAAGACCTGCACCGGCGTGGTGCGCATGGTGGAGGTGCCATCTCCCAACTGTCCCGACGTATTCGCGCCCCAGGCCCACACCGTGCCGTCGCCCAGGAGCGCCAGCGAGTGCAGCGCCCCCGCGGACACGGCCAGGACTCCGCCGAGGGCCGACACCTGCACCGGCGTCAGGCGCCCCGTGGTGGTCCCATCCCCGAGCTGCCCCGAGCCGTTCGAGCCCCAGGCCCACACCGTTCCATCCGCCTTCACCGCCAGCGAGTGCCCTTGTCCCGCCGAGACGCCGACAACGTTCGTGAGCCCCGACACGAAGACGGGCAACGGCCTGGACGTCATGGTGCCGTCGCCCAGCTGTCCCGCGCCGTTGGCCCCCCACGCCTGCACCCGCCCGTCCAGCGTCACCGACAGGGAGTGCGCCAGTCCCGCCTCCACGGCGCGGGAGGTGAGGCCCGTGGCGCGCGCCGGGCTCGACAGGCGGTTCTGATTCCCGTCGCCAATCTGGCCCGTGCTGTTCTTTCCCCAGGCCCACACGGAGCCGTCGTCCTTGACCGCCAGCGAATGCGTCCCACCCACCGCCAGCGTGCGCACGCCGGTGAGGCCCACCACCTGCGTGGGCACGGCGCGCGACGGAGAGATGCCGCCGCCCAGCTGCCCGCCGCCATTCGCGCCCCAGAGCCAGACCGAGCCATCCGCCTTCAACGCCCCCGACTGCAATCCGCCGCCGCCCAGGGCCACCACGCCCGTCAGCCCCGGCACCTGGGCGGGCACCAGCCGGGACGTGAAGGAGCCGTCACCCAGTTGGCCCTGGTCGTTGTTCCCCCAGGCCCAGACGGTGCCATCCGCCTTCAGGGCCAGCGAATGACAGAGTCCGGCGGCCACGGCCACCACGTCCGAGAGCCCCGCCACCTGGGTGGGCACGAGCAGCTCCGTCCCCGTGACGTCGTCCAGCTCGAGCGTGTCGTTGTAGCCCCACATCCAGACGGTGCCATCCGCCTTCAACGCGAGGGAATGCGAGGTGCCCGCGACGACGGACACCACGCCCTCCACGCCCGCGATTCGCACGGGCGAGGTGCGTGTCACCTGGGTCCCGTCTCCGAGCTGGCCGAAGGCATTCTCACCCCAGGCCCAGACCGAGCCGTCTGTCTTCACCGCCAGGGTATGCCGCCCGCCCGCCGCCGCCGACATGGCCACCACGGGCCCCGGCACCAGCGTCGGCAGGAGGCGAGACGTCGTCGTCCCGTCGCCCAGCGCACCGAAGCCATTGCTGCCCCAGGCCCACAGCCTCCCATCCTCCTGGAGCGCGACGACGTGCGCGAAGCCCGCGGAGAGCGAGCCCACCTGGGACAGCCCCGTGGACTGGACGGGCGCCCAGCGAGCGACGAGCGTGCCGTCTCCGAGCTGGCCGTCGCCGTTGGCGCCCCAGCCCCAGGCGGTCCCATCCACCTTCGTCGCCACGGAGTGGGTGTAGTGCTCGGAGACCTCCACGCGGTCCAACAGCCCTCGCGTCAGCGTGGGCGTGAGCTTCATCAGATACGTGCCGTCCCCCACCTGGCCTTCGGTGTTGGAGCCCCAGGCCCACAAGTCGCCGTTCGCCTTCACCGCCACCGAGTGCTGCCCGCCTCCCGCCGACACGCCCTTGACCTGCGTGAGCCCCGGCACCTGGAACGGCGACAGCCGCTGCGTCTGCGTCCCGTCACCCAGCTGCGCGCGCTGGTTGCTTCCCCAGGCCCACACCGTGCCGTCGACCTTCAAGGCCACCGAGTGCTGGCCGCCGCCCACCACCGCCGCCACGCCCGTCAGCCCCGGCACCTGCGCGGGGACGAGGCTGGCCGTCGTGGTGCCCAGGCCCAGCTGTCCCTCGTCGTTCTTCCCCCAGCTCCACACCGTGCCGTCATTCTTCAGCACCACCGAGTGCGAGCCTCCGCCCGACAGCGCCGTCACGCCCGACATGCCGGACAGGAACCCGGGCAGCGTGCGGCCCACCAGGGTCCCCGTGCCGAGCTGGCCGTCCACGTTGCCACCCCACGTCCACAGCCGCCCATCCGCCGTGAGCGCCAGCGAGTGCACGTTGCCCGCGGCAATCGCCACCACGCCGGACAGGCCCTGCACCTGGACGGGTGACAGGCGTCGCGTCGTCGTCCCATCCCCCAGCTGTCCCGCCGCGTTGAGGCCCCAGGCCCAGACGGTGCCGTCCGACTTGAGCACCAGGGAGTGGGAGAACCCGGCCGCGATGGACACCACGTTCGTCAGCCCCGACACGGCCGCGGGCACCGAGCGCGAGACGAGGCCGCCATCTCCGAGCTGGCCGTTGTTGTTCCAACCCCAGGACCACACCGTCCCGTCCGACTTCAAGGCCAGCGAGTGCTGCTCCCCCGCGCCGATGGCGCTGATGCTGGACAGCCGCCACACCCGCACCGGCGTGGGCCGGGGGCGCAGGGTGCCATTGCCCAGCTGCCCGAAGGTGTTGCCACCCCAGGCCCACACCGTCCCGTCCAGGCGCAGCGCCAGGGTGTGATTGCGCCCCGCGAGCACCGTGCCCTGCCGGGCGACGCCCTCCGCCGCGCGCGACGACGCGAGCCGCGCCGCGCTGTCACTCGCGCCGCGCTCGGTGCACCCCACCAGCCATAGCGCGCACAACACCCCGCACCACGCCATGAGGCCAGACACACTTCTCCCATTTTGTCGCATGAGTCCCCCTGCTCCAGACCACGGGTCTTGCAATTCCTGTCACGAGCCCCGGCGCGCCGGGAAGGCGCCGAGCCGACAACCCCAGACAGTCACGTCGGCTCCCCCTCTCTCGGCACGGCTCGAACGGCCAGACAACCACCGGACCTGCTCGCGAGACAAGCCTTTGCACAGGACACCCCCGCCTCGCCCACCCTCCCAGGTTGTGATTCCAGGCCCCGCCGTCCTCCCGCGCCACCCGTCTGCCCCGAGCGCCACCGCCCCGCCTCCCCACCTCCAGGTCACCGGAGACCTCCCCCGTCCAGGAGCGCCCGAGGGCGGGGTCGGAATACGATGGCGCCATGACTTCCCGCCCTCCCTCCACCGCGCGCAGGCGCGTCCCGTACTCCGGCCTCTGGCTCGACGGGTTCAGCCTGACGGCCGTCGCCGGCGGGGCGCTGCTCGCGGGGGGACAGGGCTGGCACAAGGACGGCGGCGGCGCCACGCCCCGGACCTCGGCGGGCGCGGCGCTCTGGGACACCGCGCGGGAGGAGTGGTTGGAGGTGTCTCCCCTTCCCGAGCCCCGTCAGGACCACGCCGCGGTGGCGCTGCCGGACGGCCGCGTGCTGCTCATCGGCGGACGGGACAACCCGCGCCCGGAGCTGGACAGCACCCTCTTCTGGGAGCCGGACACCCGGCGCTTCGTTCCAGGTCCGACGCTGCGGGCGGCGCGCTCGAACCCCGTCGCGCACGTGCTGCCGGACGGCACCGTGGTGGTGCTGGGCGCGGACCATGACGATGACCTGGAGCGGGGAACGCGCGCGGAATGGCTGCGCCCCGGCGCCACGGCGTGGGAGCCCGCGGGCCAGACGGTCCGCATCTTCCACACCGGCCCCGTGTGCGTGAGCGGTGAGCGCATCGTCATCGCCGGTGGACGTGACAACGGCTTCGGCTTCGCCGTCATCGAAGGCCAGCATCTGGCGCCTCCGCTCAACGTGAGCACCGAAGTCTTCGAGCCCTCGGGCCGGACGTGGAGGACCGCGCCCCATCCGCTCACCGAGGAGCGGGACGAGGCCGCCGGCGTCACCCTGTCCGATGGACGCATCCTCGTCGTGGGCGGCTGGAACCACGGCACCGTGCTCACGAGCGCCGAGCTCTTCGACCCGCGCACCGAGCAGTGGACCGCGACGGGGGCGCTCGGGCTGGCCCGCTCCAGCTTCACGCTCACCGCGCTCCCGGAGGGACGGGCCGTGGTGTCCGGTGGGCTGCGCTCGGACCCCTACGGTGAAGCCACCGACGTGGAGGTGTGGAGTCCGGACACCGGGAGCTGGAGCCCCGGGATGCCGCTCGCCGTCGGCCGCGCCGGGCACCTGGTCGTCCCGCTGGGCGACGGCGCGTACCTGGTCGCGGGCACCACGCGCGTCGCGCCCGATGGCTCGCTGGAGACCACCTCCGAAATCTGGCGGCCCTGAAGGCCGTCCCTCTTTTCCTCAGCCCACACCCCGACGGAGACAGCATGGACAACCCGGAGCTGGCCCGCATCCCAGGCGTCAATCCCCACGTGCCCGACGCCGCCCGCATCTACGACTACACCCTGGGAGGCACCCACCACTTCGAGGTGGACCGACAGGCCGCGGAGTTCATGTTCTCGCTGGTGCCCTCCACCCGGAAGTGGCTGCGCATGCTGCGCGGCTGCCTGCGCTCCGCCGCCCAGCGCCTGTCCTCGGACGGCTTCCACCACTGGGTGGACTTCGCGTCCGGCCTGCCCACGAGCGACCACGTCCACTCCGTGCTGCCCCAGGCCAAGGTGCTCTACACCGACATCAACCCGCTCACCATCTCCACCGGCAAGCACCTGCTCGGGGACAATCCGAACACGCGCTACATGGAGTGCGACATCCGCTCCGCGGGCGACTTCCTGCGCCGCCCCGACGTGCAGGCCTTCCTGGACGGAGAGCGCCGCGTGGCCTTCGGCGCCAACGGCATCACCGTGTTCCTCTCCTCGGAGGAGAACCGGAAGTTCTTCAAGGATTTGTATGACTGGGCCGCGCCCGGCTCGAAGCTCTTCGCGACCTTCGAGACGAAGGCCCCCGGGTTGAGCACGCCGAAGTGGGAGCAGTTCGTCGGCATGTTCCAGAAGATGGGCGAGTCCTTCCAGCTCTACTCGCTGCGCGAGTACCTGGACCTGTGCGGCCCCTGGACGCCCGGCCCCGGCGGGGTGATGACGGTGCGGGAGTTCCTGGGCCTGCCGCTGAACCACATCACCGAGGAGGACCGCGAGGGCGTCGGCATCGAGTTCTACGCGGTCATCCTCGAGAAGCGCTGAGCCCGCGCGACACCTGGGGGAGCAGGCCGGCGAGCAGGCCCTCCTCCGGGGGTGGCATCCCCCTGGGAGTCGACAGGGCCATCGCTCGGCTGCTGACGGGGCGACCACCCGATGCACTGCAGTGCCGACTGCCTCACCACCGCTGAGTGCCTACCGTGTCGAGCAGGCAACGACTCGCGACGTGAGGAGGAAACATGTTCCAGAACAGAAGGCGTCAGGTGCTGACAGGTGTGGTGTTGGGAACGGCCCTGGTGCTCGGCGGATGCAGCTCATCGCGCTCCGCGAGCAAGCAGCAGGTCGATGAATCCTGGATGGCTCGGGTGCCCGAGTCGCAGCTGGGCGACGTGCGCAACGCCCAGGCGGAGCGGCTCAAGGCCCAGGACGAGGTGAAGCGCGCGGAGGTCGCCGTGAAGGATGCGGAGCGCGCGGCCCAGGTCGCCGAGCGCAATGAAGAAGCCGCGAAGCTCTCCACGGAGGCGAACAAGACGGCCGTCGAGGCCGCGCAGGCGACCGGCCGGGCGTCCAACATCTCGCAAGCCCAGGCCGAGCTGAAGACCATGGAGACCAGGCAGGCGGCCGCTCACGCCCAGCTCCTGTGGCGTCAGCGCGCCATTGAAACGCAGAAGGCCCGCAGGGACTTGCGCCAGCGCGAGCTGGAGCTGGCCGACGCACGCCTGCGTCAGACCGAGCTGGTGGCGCTGCGCAACAGCGACGACGTGCGCGCCAAGGAGCTGTCGGAGGCCGAGTTCACCAGCGCGGTGGCCAACGCCCAGCGCAACACGGAGGAGGCGCAGCGCCAGGTGGATGAGCGCCTTCGCGTCGAGCGCCAGGCCCGCTCCGACTGGGAGAAGCTGAACGGCGAGGCCCGCGGCTACGGCGGCAGCGGCAACTCCGACGAGGAGTGATGCGGGACAGGGGCCTTCCGGCCGGCCGCCACTATCTGGGCGGCGGCCGGAAGACGTACTGGAAGACGGGCTCGTCCTGGCCGGGTGGGTACTGCGCGTCCAGGAAGGCGAAGTACGCGTGGCCCGCGATGAAGGGGTCCCCCAGGCTGTCGTAGAGCACGCTCACCTGCGTGGCCTTCCCGGAGGCGTCCACCTGGACGCCGAGCTTGAGGTTGCCCTTGAGCTCCGGCACCTCCTTGAGGCGCTCCATGTAGAGCGCCACCAGGCCCAATGACACCCGGCTGTAGATTTTGTCCGACGCACCCTTGGCCGGTGTCGCGGGCAGGCGGAAGCGCCGCACCAGCTCCGCCGTCTCGCCTTCCGCCTCCGGCACCTTCCGCTCCGGGGCCGCGAGCGCCGCGCGGTAGGACACCAGCGCGTCCTTCCAGCGCTCCTGCTTCATGCACAGGCGGGCCCGGCGCACGTGGATGTCGGAGCGCTCCGGCGCCCGCTCGGACGCCTTCACCAGGAAACCCTCGCTGGCGGCGGCCTCCGCGCGCGCCTCGGTCAGCTCCGCCAGTCGCAAGAGCGGCTCCGGGTCCTTCAGCTCCACGTCGATGAGGCGGACCAGGGCCTTCTCCTCGTCCGCGGGGCGCGACAGCTCCGCGTAGACGCGGGCGAGCAGCGCCAGGGCTCCAGGCTCCGCGCCCCCCAGTTCCACATAACGCTCCAGCGAGCGGGCGGCCTTGTCCTTCTCGGACGCGGCGAACCACAGGTCCGCCTGGAGCCGGTGGGCCTCCCTGTCCGCGGGCTTGAGGGCGACCAGCTTCTCTCCCGCCGACGCCGCCGCGCGCACGTCCTTGGCCGCCTGGGCCAGCGAGGCCAGCTTGCGCAGCGCCTCGGGTTGCTCCGGCCACGCGTCCACGGAGCGCGACAGCTCCGCGCGCGCCTCTGCCTCCCGGCCGGGCTTCGCCGCCAGCAGCAGCCCCAGCGCGGTGCGCACCTGGGGCGCGTCCAGCCTGGACAGCGACTCGCGCAGGCGCGCCTCCGCCTCCGCGGGCTTGCCCTCCGCCTGGAGCAGCAGCGCCTCGCCCCACAGCGCGGGCGCGAAGTCGGGCGACGTCCGCTTCGCGGCGGCCAGCGGCCCCTTCGCCTCCGACAAGAGGCCCCAGCGGATGTAGATGAGCCCCATGCCCAGGTGCGGCCAGGGGTTCTCCGGCTCCAGCGTGGACAGGGCCTTCAGCTCGTTCCAGCAGGTGTCCGCCGGGAAGGTGAGCCACGCCCGGTAGACGCGCGGCATCAAGTCCCGGGGCCGCGTCCGCCCCTGCTCTTCCAACTCACTGTCGAGCACGCGCAGCGTCCCGCGCACCCGGGCTGTCTCCACCTTGCGCAGCATGCCCATGACCTCATCGGCGGCGGGCTGGGTGCTCTTCGCGCTGGCCGCGCTGGCCGGAGCGGCCAGGACCAGGGACAGCAGCAGCAACACGCGCGGCGGGAGCAGGGACACCATGGAGTCGCGCGGAAGATACCAGACGCCCACTCGTCCGCCTTCGCGGTCTTCTGGACCCCAGGGCCACGCCTGTTCCCAGGGGGACCAGGGGACCTGCCGGGCTACCGGACCGCCGAGCTTGGGCCTCGTGCTTCGCCCCCCACCGCGCGCCGGGTTTCACCCCCTGGCGCGCGGCGGCGCAGGCCCGAGCCGCCCCTGGCGCATGAGGCCAGGAGCGGTTCGTCACGACGGACGACTCAGCCGATCTCCACCTTGCAGGTGGCGCTGCAGCCGTCGTTGCTGTTCGTGTTGCCGTCGTCGCACTCCTCGTTGGCCGGAGCCTCCGACTGCGTCTTGCCATCGCCGCAGCGCGGGCCGAGCACGCAGCCGGGCGCGCACTGGCCGTAGCCACCGGCGTTGATGATGTCGTCGCACTCCTCGCCCGTGTCCACCTCGCCGTTGCCGCACGTGGCGGCGCAGACGGTGCGCTTGGTCTCGAAGTTGTTGAGCGTCAGCCGGTAGGACGACGCCGACGTGTGGCGCTCGGCCTGGAACACAACGACCTCGTAGATGCCGCCCACCGTGAGACCGAGCGTGGCGGCCTGGTTCGCCACCCGGACCTCGCCGTTCTCGGCGCCATGGACGCCGCCCAGGTCCAGCGCGAGCGTGCCGTTGATGAACACCCACACGTCGTCATCGCCGCGGAAGTTCAGCACCTCGGTGCCCTTGTACTGGAACCAGTAGCGCACCTCGCTGGTGAAACTGAAGTTCTGCGCCCGCTGGGGCTGCCCGTTGTCCATGCGCAGGTTCTCCAGGCCCGCGGCCACCCAGCTGTCCGGATGGTCGTTCAACGGGAAGAACCGCCCCTGGTCGAACTCGTACGAGCCATTGGTCTGGCGCACCATGTCCAGCGTGCCGACGACGGTCTTGGTGTAGCCCGGGGTGTCCGTGTACCACTGGTGGAAGGCCGCCGCGCCATGCGTGGTGCCGGAGGTGACGCCCGTCTTGGCGTACTCGGGCTTGCCACCCGGGTAGGACTTGCCCTCGAGCGTCGTGGCCAGCTTCGTCTTCACGATGCCCTTCTCGGCCCCGTTGCCATTCTCGAAGTCGATGTGGCCGCGCGGAGTCGAGCCCTGCGCCTGCAGGTCATACCCGCGGAAGTCGCGGAAGACGGCGGGCAGCGCGATGGTCGTGGGCGGCTCCGTCTGGATGACCTGGCAGATGTAGCCCGACTCCAGCTTGCACGTGGAGGAACAGCCGTCGTTCGAGCGGGCGTTGCCGTCGTCACACTGCTCGGAGGTGTCGTTGGGCAGGATGATGCCGTCGCCGCAGGTGGCCTGGCACACGCCGTTGGCGCAGCGCGGCTCGCGCTTGCACGTGGGCGAGCAGCCGTCGCCCATGTCCTTGTTGCCGTCGTCGCACTCCTCGGTGCCCTCGATGATGGTGTCACCGCACGTCGTCTTCGAGCAGGACGCGCCCACCGTGGGGCACTTCCAGCCCTCCTCGAGCTTGCACGTCGGCGAGCAGCCGTCGTTGGGGGCGACGTTGCCGTCCTCGCACTCCTCCTCGCCCACCCGGAAGCCGTCGTTGCACTTGGCGGCGTGGCACCGGCCGCCGACCGCGGGGCAGTTCCAGCCCGGCTCGATGGTGCACGTCGCGCTGCAGCCGTCGTTGGACAGCACGTTGCGGTCATCACACTGCTCGGGGGCCTCCACCTTGCCGTTGCCGCAGCCGAACAGCTTGACGCAGGCCTGACCGGGGACCTCGCACGCCCAGCCCTCTTCGAGGGTGCACGTCGCGGTGCAGCCGTCGCCGCTCACCTTGTTGCTGTCGTCGCACGCCTCCCCCGTCTCGCGGGTGCCGTTACCACAGGGGTCCGAGGTACAGGGGCCGCCGTCACAAAGGACCGGGCCGCCATCACCGTCGGGGGTGCCGCCACCACCGTCGGGTTTGCCATCACTGCCACCGCCTCCACAGGAGGATGCGATTATCGAGAAGAGAAGAGAGGCGAGTACGAGACTCGCGAGCCGCGTTCCAACAGGGGGGACGGTCGCCATGGACACCGATGCTGGAAGTGCACGCGGTGCGTGTCAACGCGGTTGCGCATCTGCCCTCCCGCACCCCCCGTGAAAATGCAGAAATCGCGAAGATGTGAAGGGAGAGCGGACTGAATCACCTGTTTTCGTGTCTCAAACCCACATCCCCATCCATGGCGCGCGTGTCGGGCCACGACTCGGCTGCCCTGGCCGGCATGCCAGGGGGCCTGTCTCAATCGGTGTCTCAGCGCGCGGCGTTGCGCAGGTATTGCGCGTAGAAGTGGACGGCCTGTGCGTAGGCCGTCACGGAGATTCGCTCGTCCTTGCCGTGGATGCGCGCCAGGTCCTCGCGCTGCAGGTGCACGGGGAAGAAGCGGTAGACGTTGTCGCTCAGCCCCACGAAGTGCCGCGAGTCGGTGGCGGCCACGTTGAGGTACGGCGACACGAGGACGTCGGGAAACACCTGGCGCAGCGAGCGCTCCAGCTCGCGCCAGGATTCGGAAGTGGTGGGGGACACCGGCGAGGGCTCGCTCTGGAAGTCCAGCGTGCCCACCTCCACGCGCGCGTCATCCACCGCGGCCTTCACGTGCGCCAGCACGCTGTCCACGCTGTCGCCCGGGAGGATGCGGAAGTTCACCACCGCGCGGGCGCTCGGCGGCAGGACGTTGTCCTTCACGCCGCCCTGGAAGACGGTGACGGCCGTCGTCGTGCGCACCGCCGCGTTGGTGGTGGGCTTGGAGGTGAGCTGGGAGACGACGAGCGGCTCGGTGAGCCAGAGGTTGGCGAAGAGCAGCCGCATGCCGAAGGGCATCTCCGGCCCCACGCGGGTGAACAGCTCGCGGCTGCCGCCCTGGAGCCGCGTGGACATGGGCGCGGCCTCCAGCCTCGACACGGCGGAAGCCAACACGCCCACCGCGGTGCTGGGCGGCGGCATGGACGAGTGGCCCCCCTCCCCCTTCACCGTCAGCACCACGCTGACGAAGCCCTTCTCCGACGTGCCCACCAGCGCCACCGGCTGGCTCACGCCGGGCAGCGCGCCGGACATGATGACGCCGCCCTCGTCCAGCACCGACTCCAGCCGGACGCCGCGCTCCTGGAGCCGCTTCGCGATGACCACCGCGCCCGCCTGGCCCCCCACCTCCTCGTCCGCGCCGAACGCGAGCAGCACCGTGCGCCGGGGCTTCTCCCCCGCCGCCAGCAGCGCCTCCACCGCCTCCAGCTGGGCCAGCACGCTCCCCTTGTCGTCCAGCGCGCCACGCCCCCAGATGAACCCGTCCGCCACCACGCCGTCGAACGGGGGATGGGCCCACGCGGCCTCCGTGCCGGGCGGCACCGGCACCACGTCCAGGTGCCCCAGCAGCATCAGCGGCCGAAGCGAGGCGTCCGTGCCCTGCCACGTGTAGAGCACCGAGTGCGTCCCCACCGCCTCGCGCTTCAGCTCGGCATGGACGCGCGGGAAGTGCTCTCGCAGGTAGGCATGCAGGGCCTCGAACGCCGCGTCGTCCGCGGGAGTGCCCTCCGACGCGGCCACCGTCTTCAACCGCAGCGCCCCCGACAGGCGCGAGGCCAGGGCTTGCGCGTCCACCGTCAGCGCCGTCGCCGGCTCCGGTGCGACCTGACGGGAGCGGAACGTGAGCGTTCGGACGACCAGCACCACGGCGAGGACACTGACCCCAAGGGCCACGGACAGGAGGAGTCGTTTCATGAGCGGGTGCGCCCAACCTAGCAAAGGAGCTACCGGGCGACCTGGGAACGTCCACTCCCTGGCCTTCGCTTTCTCAGGATATGAGACGAGGCCGAACCCTTGTCCTGGGGCAATCACATGCAGTATTGCTACACAATTCCAGCACAAGGAATGTCAGGCTTCCCCGTATAATCGGTAGCTTGGTCCATGAGGTGCGCAGGTGAAGACTCGACACGCGGCGCAGTGGCGGTTCGTCCTGGCGGTGGGAGTGGGGACGCTGCTCGGGGGATGCGGCAAGAGTGACGAGGGCCCTGGCCTTCCGGCGGAGCCGTCCGCGGTGGAGGCGCAGGCAGCGGATTCCCAGGCGCTGGTGACGTGGACGCCTCCGACGAGCGACGGGGGCCACCCGCTCCTGTACTACGTGGTGCGCTGCCAGCCCGCGTGCGGCGGCGCCATCGTCAGTGCGGGCGAGCGCCAGGCCACGGTGATGGGCCTCAACAATGGCTTCGAGTACCTGTTCAAGGTCTCCGCGGTGAATGCCCGGGGCGAGGGCACCGCCTCCGTCCCGTCCGTTCCGGTGATGCCGATGCCGGGCATGTCCATCAGCAATCCCACGGTGCCCGGGCAGCCGCGCTCCGTGCGGGCGACGGCGGGCAACGGGCAGGCCTACGTCAGCTGGCTGCAGCCGGCGAGCTACGGGGGCCGCGCGCTCACGAAGTACATCGTCACCGCCGAGCCCGGGGGCAGGTCCGTCACGGTGGACGCGCCCGCCGCGAGCGTGAGCATCCCGGACCTGACCAACGACAGGCCGCACGTCTTCACGGTGAGGGCCGTCAACGAGGTGGGCGAGGGCCCCACGGCGATGGCTGGCCCGGTGACGCCGCGCCCCGGTGGTGCGCCGGCGAGCTGGGTGTCGGGCTACTACGTGGGCTACCAGCGCGACATGCTGAAGCCGGCGGATGTGGACTTCAGCGGGCTGACCCACATCGTGGTGGGCCGCGTGCGCCCCCGGTACGACGGGACGCTGTTCACGGACTTCGACGTCACCGCCTACGAAGGGCCCATCATCGCCAAGGCGCTGTCGGCGGGGGCCCGGCTGGCGGGGAAGAAGTCCCTGCTGATGGTGGGCGGCTTCGGTGAGCATGACGGCTTCGTGCTGGCGTCCACGGGGGAGAGCCGCATCGTCTTCGTGAAGGAGCTCATCCGGGCGATGGAGGAGCTGGGCTACGACGGGCTGGACCTGGACTGGGAGCCCATCAACCTGCCGCCCGCGGGCAACGACGGGGAGCTGCTCATCGCGCTGATTGACGAGCTGCGCGCGGCCCGCCCGGACATCATCATCACCGTGCCAGTGAACTGGCTGAACTCCAACTTCGGGATGCCGGAGGTGGAGGAGAAGTTCATGGCCCGGCTCGCGGAGCGCGTCGACCAGCTCAACATCATGTCCTACAAGATGAGCGGCCACTGGGGCGGCTGGGAGAGCTGGCACTCCAGTCCCCTCAAGGACGAAGCGCCGAACCGCCCCACCTCCGTCGCCTACTCCGTGGAGGGCTACCTGAAGGCGGGCGTGCCGCGCGGCCGGCTGGGCGTGGGCATCGGGTTCTTCGGCACCTGCTGGCAGGGCGTGACGGAGCCTCGCACGCCGCTGGACGGCCGCCCCGACGTCCTCGAGGGCCAGAGCGACAACGCGATGAGCTACGCCAACATCATGAAGAACTACTACCCGTCGGCGGAGCGGCACTGGGACGAGAAGGCCGCCTCTCCCTACCTCTCGTCCCCTTCCGTGAATGGCCCGGGCCACTGCAACTACATCTCCTACGAGGATGGCCAGTCCGTCTTCGCCAAGGGCCAGTGGGCGCGCTCGCAGGGCCTGGGTGGCACCATCATCTGGACCATCAACCAGGGACACCGGGATGGCGAGCCCGCGGGCAAGCGGCACGAGCTGCTCATGGACGTGAAGCGCGCGTTCCTGGACCCCTGAAAAAGCGAGGGGGGCACGAAGCGGCGGCTGGCCGTGCTTCGCGCCCCCCGGAGTGTCACCGGACGAAGTCGCTCAGGGCTGCGACTTCGTCTGCGCGGCGGCGGGCACCGGGAAGCCGCGCTTGCGCATCAGCGCGTTGATGCCGGCGTCGCGCCCTCGGAAGCCGCGGTAGCCCTCCGCCGGGTCCACGGTGTTGCCCACGGAGAAGACGCTCTTGCGCAGCTTCTCCGCCACCGCCTTGTCGTACGCGCCCTTGCCCTCGGTGAAGCCCTCGAAGGCGTCCGCCGTCAGGGTGTCGGACCACAGGTAGCTGTAGTAGCCCGCCGAGTAGCCGTCGCTCGCGAAGACGTGGCCGAACTGCGGCGTGCGGTGGCGCATGACGATTTCCTTGGGCATGCCCAGCGCCTTGAGCGTGTCGCGCTCGAAGGCATCCGCGTCGATGCTCACGTCGCCCGCCAGGTGCAGCTTCATGTCCACCAGCGCGGAGGACAGGTACTCCACCGTGCCGAAGCCCTGGTTGAACGTCGCGGCCTTCTCGATTCGCGCCACCAGCGCCTGGGGGATGGGCTTGCCCGTCTGGTGGTGCAGCGCGAAGGTGTTGAGGACCTCGGGCGTGGACAGCCAGTGCTCCAGGAGCTGCGAGGGGAACTCCACGTAGTCGCGCGCCACGCTGGTGCCGGACAGCGACGGATAGGACACCGACGAGCTGAGGCCGTGCAGCGCGTGGCCGAACTCGTGGAACAGCGTGCTCGCGTCCTCCCAGGAGATGAGCACCGCCTCGCCCGGCGTTCCCTTCACGAAGTTGGAGTTGTTGGAGACGATGGTCGTCACCTCCCCCTTGAACCGCTCCTGGTTGCGGTACGCGTTCATCCACGCGCCGGAGCGCTTGCCCGGGCGCGCGTACGGGTCGAAGTACCACAGGCCCACGTGACGGCCGGTGGCCTGGTCCTTCACCTCCCAGACGCGGACATCCGGGTGGTAGACGGGCACGTCCGTCACCGGCGTGAAGGCGAAGCCGAACAGCTCACCGGCCACCCAGAACATGCCCTCGCGCAACTTCTCCAGCTGGAGGTAGGGCTTCACCTCGTTCTGGTCCAGGTCGTACTTCGCCTTGCGGACCTTCTCCGCGTAGAAGCGGTAGTCCCACGGCTCGATTTTCAGCTTCGCGCGCTCCTTGTCGGCCACCTTCTGCATGTCGGCGACCTCCTCGCGGACGCGGGCCACGGCGGGCTTCCACACCGCCTCCATCAGCTCCATGGCGCGCTCGGGCGTGCGGGCCATGGCGTTCTCCAGGCGCCAGTGCGCGTGCGTGGCGTAGCCCAGGAGCTTCGCGCGCTCGGCGCGCAGCTTGAGGACCTCCGAGATGATGGCGTTGTTGTCGCGCGCGTCCCCGTTGTCGCCCCGGTTGACGTAGTTGCGCCAGACCTTCTCGCGCAAGTCACGGCGCGACGAGTAGGTCAGGAACGGCTCCATGGAGGAGCGCGTGTTGGTGATGATCCACTTGCCCTTCTGGCCCCGCGCCTCGGCCGCGGCGGCGGCGCCCGCGCGCACGGAATCCGGCAGGCCCGCCAGGTCCGCCTCGGACTCCAGGACGACGGTGTAGCCCTCCTCGTCACCGAGCACGTGCTGGCTGAAGGACGTGTAGAGCGACGCGAGGCGCTGGTTGATGGCGCCCAGCCGCGCCTTCGCCGCCGCGTCCAGCTTCGCGCCGGAGCGCACGAAGCGCGTGTAGTGCAGCCACGCCAGGCGCTGCTGCTCGGGCGTCAGCTTCGCCTTGTCGGGGGACTGGTAGACGGCTTCGATGCGGCGGAAGAGGCCCTCGTTCTGCGTGACTTCGTCCTCGAAGGCGGCGAAGCGGGGCGCCATCTCCCGCTCCACGGCCTGGAACTCCGGGCTGCTCAAGGACGAGCCCCAGATGCCGTAGAGCGTCTCCACGTTGGCGTACGTGCGGCCCGCGTTCTCCAGCGCGGCCAGCGTGTTCTCGAAGTCGGGCGCGGCGGGGTTGCTCGCGATGGCGGCCAGCTCCCGGCGGTACTCGTCCATCGCCGCCGATATCGCGGGCTTGAAGTCGTCCACCTTCACCTGGGCGAAGGGAGGCACGCCGCCGTGCGGGCCGGACCACTTCGCCAGCAGGGGAAGCTGGGGGGCCACCGGCGCGGCGGCCTCGCTGGAGGAGGCTGGCGCGGCGACTTCGGGGCGGGCCTCCGGGGACGTCGTCGCACAGCCGGAGGAGACGAGCGCGGCCACACCCGCGCTGGCGAAGAAGAGGTTACGCATGAAAAGTGGTTCTCCCGACGAAAAGGGGTGTGCACCAAAGCACGGAATCGGGGCGCCCAACACGTTCCGGAGGCCGCGTCTTCCCGGCCGCGGACAGACGCCCCGCCGCCCGGGTGAGGGGGGCCTTGAAGCGGGCTAGAGCATCCGGCGACCCGGTCGGGCGACTCACGCCCCCCTCGTCGTCGGGAGCGCCCCATGCGGAACGTGACAGGAAGACGCCAGTCCAGGGCGAGGACCTCGCTGCCAGCACTGGTCGCCCTCCTGCTCGTCGCCTCCCCCGCCTGGGGCTCTGACTGGAAATGGGAGTTCACCGCCCCCACCCCCTTCTTCCTGGACCGCAGCTACGTCTTCGGCTCGCCCAGCCACATCCGCCGCGTGGGAGCCCCGTACTCCCCCGCGCCGCTGCTGTTCGAGGCGCAGGTCGCCCCCAACCTCTTCTTTCCCCAGCTCCACACGGGCCACTTCCGGCACAAGGCGGGCGAGTGGTTCCTGTCGGCGGTGCTCACGCCGTCCATCCATCTGCGGCTGCTCAACACGCCCAGCGCTCCCGTCATCCCGCCGTCCTACATCCCCAAGGCCACGTTCCAGGTGGCGCACCTGCGCATGCTGCCGGGCCCGAAGGGGAACGTCCGCTCACGGCGGGGCCTGATGCTCGCGGCCAACCTCATCGTGGGCCACTACTCGAATGGCCAGGACGGGTGCTTCTTCTCGAATCAGGCGAGGGAGAACGGCGCCTGCACGCCCCCGTCCGAGCAAGGAGAGCTCCCGCTCAACGAGCTGACCGGCAGCTTCTCCACCAACTTCCTGCGCGGAGAGCTGCACGCCCTGGGCGCCTTGACGGTGGACCCGGACCTGGACAGCGCCTGGCTCGTGGGCGGCGGCAGCTTCCTGGAGCTGAACACGGCCGTCGGCCCCGGCGGCATCGCCAACTACCAGCGGCGCGTCTACGGCGACGGCAACTGGGGGATGAGCGTGGTGGGCGAGCGCCTCTGGAATCAGCACCGATTCCAGTTGGAGCTGGCCCTGTCAGCCCCCTTCGGAGAGACGCCCCACCGACGCGCCACGGTGAGCGCCGAGGCCACCGCGCTGCCGTACTGGGGCGCGGGCTTCGGCATCTTCGCGCGCTACGTGCACGGCCAGGACTACTACAACATCCTCTTCCTGGAGCGGGTGAACCTCTGGCAGTTCGGGCTGGTGTTCGAGCTGTCGCCAGGCGCCCGGCTGAAAGTCACGGACGGAGAGAAGGACCAGGACAAGCGGCGCCCCCCGGGCTTCCGCTGAGGAACCGGGCGCTGGGGTGTGTCATCCTCCGCCCGCCCATGAACGCACCGAGCACGCTGCAGGAACGCATCCAGAACGCCGGCCTGCTGGCCAAGGTCGTCCCCGTCGAGGAGGCGGTGAAGCACGTCACCGACGGCTGCACGGTGGCCATCAGCGGCTTCACCAAGTCGGGGGAGCCCAAGACGTTC
Source organism: Myxococcus qinghaiensis (assembly GCF_024198215.1). Lineage (GTDB taxonomy): Bacteria > Myxococcota > Myxococcia > Myxococcales > Myxococcaceae > Myxococcus > Myxococcus qinghaiensis. The sequence goes on along the minus strand of NZ_JAKCFA010000027.1, from coordinate 61,844 downwards.
TTCCCCGCGCTGGCCTCGCATCTGGCGAAGACGGCGCCGGACACGCGCATCACCCTGCTGTCGGGCGCCTCGCTCTCCGAGGACGTGGAGGGGCCCATGGCGCCCTTCATCGGCAAGCGCGGGCCCTACATGTCCTCGTCCGCGTCGCGCCGTCGCATCCACGCCGGGGAGATGGACTTCACGGACGTCCACCTGTCGGCCTTCGCGCGCAACCTGATGTACGGCTTCTACGGCGACATCGACGTGGCGGTGGTGGAGGTGTCGCGCATCCGGCCCAACGGCAGCGTCATCCTCGGCTCGTCGGTGGGCGTCAGCGCGGAGGCGCTCGCGAAGGCGAAGAAGATCATCCTGGAGGTGAACACCTCCGTGCCGGACTACACGGGGTTCCACGACATCGTGCTGCCCACGGTGCACCCGCACGTGGGCTGGCCGCTGCCGCTGCTCAACGTGAGGGACCGCATCGGCAATCCCTACGTGGAGATTGACGTGAGCAAGGTGGTCGCGGTGGTGGAGTCGCGGACGCCGGACCACCCGGTGCCCTTCAAGGCGGCGAACGCGACGGACAAGCGGATTGCGCAGAACGTGGTGGAGTTCCTGCTGCGCTGCCGTGAGCAGTTCCAGTGGGGCAAGCGCATGCCGCCCATCCAGTCCGGCGTGGGCAACGTGGCCAACGCCATCATCGGCGAGCTGTACGCGTCCCCCTTCCAGAAGATTCGATTCTGGACCGAGGTCTTCCAGGACGGAATGCTGCGCTACGTGGAGGACGACGCGAAGTTCGAGTACGCGTCCGCCACGGCGGTGTCCTTCTCCGCGGACGGGCGAGCGAAGTTCCAGCAGATGTTCGAGCGGTGCCGGGAGCGGCTGGTGCTGCGGCCGATGTGGCTGTCGAACAGCCCCGAAATCATCTCCCGGCTGTTCGTCATCGCGATGAACACGCCCATCGAGGTGGACATCTACGGGCACGTCAATTCGACGCACATCGACGGCTCGCGCATCGTCAACGGACTGGGAGGCTCCGGAGACTTCTTCCGCAATGCGTACCTCAGCATCGTGCACACGCCCTCCGTGAGGAAGCTGAAGGACGGCCGGACGGTGAGCTGTGTCATGCCGTACGTGCGGCACATCGACCACACGGAGCACGACATCAAGTGCGTCGTCACCGAGCACGGCTACGCGCTCAACATGGACATCCGCTCGCCGAGGCGGCGGGCCATGGACATCATCGACCAGTGCGCGCATCCGCACTTCAGGCCGCTCCTGCACGCGTACCTGGACATGGCGGGACCGGGCGATGAGCCCCGGACCTCGGACATGAAGGTGCTGGATGCGTGGTGGCGTGACTACGACGCCCTCTGCCGTGACTTCCCGGGGGAGTCCGAGGCGGAATGACGAAGCGGGACGACCCAAGGCCTCGTCCATTGGAGCGGCCAGAGGACGGCGAGCGCAATGGACGCGAGCCGTGTCCGCCCGAAGTGGCGGAGAAGCTTCGCGAGCTGGACCGGCTGCGCAGGAGTGGCCGGTACACGACGGCGCTCGCGCTGGCCCGCTCGCTCGCGCAGGCGCATCCGAAGCTGGGGCGCGTGCTGCTGGAGCTGGCGATGACGCTCGGCATCTGGGGGAGTTCGCCCGCAGAGGCGCTGCCCTGGTTCGAGCGCGTCCTGGAGCTGGCACCTGGACACCGGACGACCCGCCTGCACCGGGCGCTGTGCCTGGCCCGGCTCGGTCGCCATGAGGAGGCCGTCGCGGACTTCGATGCGCTGGTGGACGGCGGCTATCGCAAGGCGCTCGTGCTGCACATGAAGCGCGCCGAGTCCCTGGAGGCGCTGGGCCGGGACGCCCAGGCCGAGCAGGACTGGACGCTCGCGCTCACGGAGGACCCGGACAACCCCTGGCTGCTCCAGCAGCGGGCCACCGTCCGCGCCCGCCTGGGAAGGCACGCCGAGGCCATCCAGGACCTCACGGCCGCGCTCGCCCTGCAGCAGGGAGAAGGCATCGACCCCGAGCTGCTTCATGAGCGGGGCGTGCTGCGCGCCCGGCTCGGAGAGGTCGACGGCGCGCGCGCGGACTTCCAGGCGGGACTGTCATCTCTGCGCCGGGGAGACCCGGACACGCTGCCGGCCGCGCTGCGTTCGGCGCTCGACGCGCTCGCCGCGACCTGACGGGGAGACTTGCTGCTACCCGGGAGCGGGCGCTCTCGGGAGGGTGAAGAAGAAGCGACTCCCTGCCTCTGAATCGCTCTCGACCCAGATTCTTCCTCCGTGTGCCTCTACGATGCACCTGGAGATGTAGAGCCCAAGGCCCAGCCCTCTCTTGTCGATTTCGAGGGCTTGCCAGAAGCGCTCGAAAACGCGGCCCTGTCTCTCCTCGCTGATACCCATGCCCGTGTCAGCGACAGAGAACCTGACTTCTTCGTCCGCGGGCTCGACGCGAATCGAAATCCTGCCGCCCTCGGGAGTGAACTTGATGGCGTTGCTCAGGAGATTCGCGAGCACTTGAAGGATCCGCTCGTGGTCGAACCGGGCCAACAGGGAGTCCCTGGCGACTGCCGACTCAAGCGAGATGCCCTTGGCCGATGCGGAAGGCTGGAAGGCCTCCACCGTCTCCCGGACGAGGCGAATCGCATCTTCTGGCCGAGGCTCCACCGTGAGCTTGCCCGCCTCGATGCTGGCCACGTCCAGCAGATCTCCAATGAGCCGGTTCATTCGAGCGGTGAAGTGCTGGATGCTCTCCGCATCCTTACGGGTCCGCTGCCCGACCGCGTCGTCGGAGGCATTCCTGATGAGCATCGCCGCGCGCATGGCAATCCCCCCGAGCAGCGTCCTCAAGTCGTGGCTCACCATCCCCAGGAAGTCGTCGCGCGCCGACACGGATTCATCCGAGCGCTCACGCTCACTCAACAGATGCTGGTCCGTCGTCGCACGCTCCAGCCGGAGGAGGCTCGACAGGGCGGACTTGGCCGCTTCGCGCTCCTGCAGGAGCTTTTCGTCCGAGAGCGCCCGCTCCCGCGCGAGGGCCGCGTCCTCGTTGGACCGCTCGCGCGCCACGCTCTGGCGCTCCTGTTGCGGCGCATCGTTGCGCGCCAGGTGTTCATCCGACTCCGCACGGGTCGCCCGCTGCGACGTGTCTGCCTCGGCCCTCGTGCGCTGGACGACCGCATCCGCGTCTACCTCAATGTCATCCCTCGTCCTGCTGAATTCGTCGTCGGTCTTCTGCCGCTCCTCTCGAAGACTTTGATCCGTGCGATCCTGCTCTGGTCGCGGTTTCTTGTCCTTGGGTCCCATTGGTCGCGTTCTAACAAAGGAGCACCGTACCCGGGGGTCATGCCCTCCTGCGTCAGGGGAGATGTCTCCTTGCGTACGACGGGCTACGGAAGCAGCCAGGCCCACCTCCCTCCAGGGGAACCAAAGTCTTTCACATATCCTGGACCGACTTCCCCCGCCTGCTCTCACGCAAGGAGTTGTGGCATACTCCTCGTGCAGCAACCACGTGGAGCGCCTCATCCCTCTGGAGGAGCAATGCGTTCATTGTTGATTCTGGGTCTTGCCGTTCTCGGCCTTCAGTTCGGCTGCGGAGCAGGCGAAGCCGACACTGAAATGCAGTCTGATTTGACATCACGCGAAGACCCACTGATTCGCTGCATCGCTGATTACTATATCACCTATTACAGTGACGCCACCTACACCACGGCGGTTGGCTCCGAGCGGTGCGTTTGTGACAGAACACCCACGCGCACTGGCATTCAGACCGACTATGCGGTCGAAAACTATTACGAAGAGTGCCCCTGGCGCGCGGCAGAAACCCCGTAAGGACAGCCATGTTCCGCTTGCGCTGCCCTGAGCGGCGCAAGCGCACTCATCCGCCGCGCGGGAGTCGCTCGTAGAGCAGAGTCCGAAGAGGACGCCGTCGTGCACCACGCCGTCCACCAGGTCCAGGCCCCCGGGGCCACTGACCTCCTTGAGCTTCCAGCTCTTGCCGGTGCCCTTGTATGCGAGCGCGGACACACCGAAGGCGGACAGACACGGGTGCGAGGCGGTTACGGCCCGGAGATGCCAAAGCCAGCCATGTAAACAGGGCGGTGCGTCAGACCCACGAACGTCAACCACCGCACAAGAACACCTCAGACATCCATGTGTTGCCGACACCGCGGCCCTGGCCCTCGCGAACTGCCTGGCCTTACACTCGTGACCGCGCACTCACGCGCGCTCCACCAGGAACGGCAGAATGAAACGAGCAGGCATGTGGTTGGCCGCAGTGACGGCGCTCGGTCTGATGGTTGGATGTGGAGCACCGCTGCCCGAGGAGTCGCAAGCCCCTGTGAGCGAACAACCCGCGGAGGCCGACTCGAACGTGAGCGCCCAGGCTTGCGAGGACAATCCGAGCTGCCTCTGCAATCGAATCTGTCGTCAGCGGTGCGGCACCAACAACCCGCCCTGTATGACCGAGTGCCTCGCGGACTGTCTGTAGGAGGTCTCCTTTCAACCAGACCGCGCAACACACGGAAGCAGTCCCAGGAGAGCGCATGCGGCCCGGAGTCGAACGACCTCCGGGCCGTGCTTCACACGTCCCTCAGTAGGGGGCGATGGCCGAGTCCGGGTAGAAGGCGCTGAACTGCCCGCTGGAGAGTGACTGCACCTGCCGGAAGTTGTCCGTGCGGTACAGATAGAGGTCGTCGCGGTCGTCGTTGTCGTGGTCGAGGACAACGACCTTGTCCTGGTGCTTGGAGACGTCGTAGGCCCACGTCCCCCCGATGCCCATTCCGCCGTAGGCGACGGAGAAGCCACCCGCGCCATTGCCCTGCAGGACGTACGAGGCATACATGCCGGGCCGGTAGAAGAAGAGGTCGTCGTAGCTGTCGTTGTTGAAGTCGAGCTTCACCGCCGTGTCCCAGCGCTCCAGGATGTCGTAGCCACCAATGCCCGTGGTGGCGGTGGTGAGCAGGAGGCCGGTGCTGGTCCCCCTCGCCAGGTACGCGGCCCCGGTGCCCGGGCGATACATCAGCAGGTCGTCACGGGTGTCACCGTTGTAGTCGAGCACCAACACCTCATCGAGGGGGTCCCCGAAGTCGTAGCCCAGGAAGCCAGAGCTCGGGGTGCCACCCACGAAGCCCGTCGTGGTGTTGTGAACCAGCCCCGTCCAGCCGCCGCCCGGACGGAAGAAGAAGAGGTCGTCGCGACCGTCACCGTCGTAGTCGAGCACGCGCACCTGGTCGCGGATGCTGTTGGGGAAATAGCCGCCGATTCCAATGGCGCCGTAGGCCTGGGAGAACGTCCCATCGCCGTTGCTGCGCGCCACCCAGGCCACGCTGCTGATGGGCCGGTAGAAGAAGAGGTCCTTGTTGCCGTCGTTGTCGTAGTCGAAGGCGAAGGCCCGGTCCTGCGGCTCGCCGAAGTCGAAGCCCGCGAAGTTGGACGCCGCCATGGTGGTGGTGAAGGTCCGGTTCGCGTTGCCCTGCATGGCGTACGCGGGGCCGCCCCCCGGGCGGTAGACGAACAGGTCATCCCGTCCGTCGTTGTTGAAGTCGAGCACCACCACGCGGTCATTGGGTGACCAGAAGTCGAAGCCCGCGCTCATGATGCTGGTGGAGCGCGTCCAGCTCCCGTACGAGTTGGAGTAGCCGACCCAGGCCTGACCGCTGCCAGGCCGGTAGGTGAGCACGTCATCCAGGTCGTTGCCGTCGAAGTCGCCCGCCACCGTCACCGGCCCGCGCTTGTACGTATCCGTCACGCCCCAGGCATCCCAGTTGCTGAGAATGAGCCCCGGCCCCGTGTAACCCGGGCAGATGTCGTAATGCATGATGGAGGTGGTGTCGTAGGGCGTGATGGCCCTCCAGTTGCTGTCCTCGTAACAGGTCCCGGAGACTCGGGTGTGCTCGTGTCGGAAGCCCAGCACGTGTCCCAGCTCGTGAGCGAGCACCCTGCCCAGCGCATGGGCGTCCAGGGCGGGGACCTGGTTCGGTTTGATGTAGAGGTTGCGACTGGCGCGAGCATCGTTCGGAAAGAAGGCCCGGGCGGCGTAGGGGGCATTGCTGGGGCCCGGGCGCACGTCGAAGAGGACGTTGGTGTTGGTGTTGGTGCAGTTGTTGTCCTGGGAGCCGTCGTGGATGAAGGCGACGTGGGCCTCCTTCTCCCAGACGAGGGCGGCGCGCTGCATGGCCTCGACCACCTTCGCGTGGTCGCTGAAGAGCGTGCTCACGCAGTAGGTGAGGTTGAGGGCCTGCGAGGCGCTCCACGCGGTGTCCGCGCCACCGCTCCGGTTGATGAGGAGCGCGCCCGCCTGGATGTTCTGGGCATAGAACTCCCGCAGCTTGTCTTCACCCACGACGGGGATGTCTCCGTCGACGATATAGATGCCGGTGTCCGGCTCCTGGTAGACAGACGCCTTGTACTGCTCGAAGGAAAGGCCCGAGGACAGCGCCTCCTCCGGAGCGGACATGGAAGGGCTCGACGAGCCCCCGCAGCCCGCCAGGAGCAGACCACCCAGTAGATAGGAACAGGTACGCATTGAGGTCTCCATGAAGTCCCGTCAGCGCACGAGATACGTGGAGACCTTCGAATCCTGGTCGTGGCGGGGCGTGGATTCCTGGGCGGAGGGAGCTCACCCGCGCGGGATGACGACTCGCGCACCGGGAAGCCCCGCTGGCGGCGCGAGGCCCGCGCCGGGCACGAAGGTGGCCACCGGCTCGCTCTTGCCCTTCACCGCCACTGGAGCCGCTGGGGACCAGGTGAAGGTCTCCCCCGCGTTGGCGCGCGTGGCCGCGGAGACGAGCAGCGGCGTCCCCACCTGCTTGGTGAGCCCTTCGATGCGGCTGGCCAGGTTCACCGCGTCGCCAATCACCGTGTACTCGCGCCGCTGCGCGCTGCCCACGTCCCCCACGACGACGCGGCCGGTGTGGATGCCAATGCCGATGCGCAGCGCCTCCTCGCCCCGCGCCACGCGCTCCGTGTTGAGCGTCGTCAGCGCGTCGAGCATCTCCAGCCCGCACGCCACCGCCGCGCGCGCATGGTCCGGGTGGTCCAGCGGCGCGCCGAAGTACGCGAGGATGCCGTCGCCGATGAACTTGTCGAGCGTCCCGCCATGGCGGAACACCACCTCCACCATGCGCGACAGGTACTCATTGAGCAGCGCCACCACCCGGGGACTGTCCATCCGCTCGGACATGGAGGTGAAGTCGCGGATGTCCGAGAACAGCAGCGTCACCTCGCGATGCTGGCCATTCGCCAGGCCCGTGCCCCGGTCGGCGATGTGGCGGGCCACCTCCGGGGAGAAGTAGCGCCCCAGCCGCTCCAGCCGGGACTGCTCGCGGGAGATGCCGTGCAGCAGACGCTGGATGCGGTGCGTGGCGTAGCCGAGCGCCAGGGCCGTGACGCCCAGGATGACGACGAGCGTTGGAGCGAGGTTCCACGCGCCGGGCGGGCCCACCTGCATCAGGGTGATGGTGAAGCCCATGCTCATCACCGCGCAGAGCGCCACGATGCCCACGTCCAGCGACAGCACCGACAGTGCGAGCAGCACGCAGTACACCCCGCAGGACAGGGGCCCCACCAGGTCGGTGGGCACTCCGGCCTGGAGGGTGAAGTATTGCTGGAGGAACACCATGGGCGCGTCCACCAGCGCCACGGCCATGCCCGCATACCGGCACCAGCGGACGACGCCCCCCGCCACCGCCCAGAGCGCGCCCGCGAGCACCAGGTAGCCGCCCAGCGCCACCGGGGACGCGGGCCACTCCAGGCTCACGCTCAGACAGAGCCAGGCGAGCACCCCCACGAAACGCAGCGCCCCCAGGCGCCGCGCCACGCGAATCTGTTCGTTGAGGAGGTTGCGCTCGAAGGCGATGGACAGGTCCGGCTCAGCCGGTTCGGGAAGAGGAGTCACGAGCTTCGATACCATGTGTTTTCACGTTATCAGAGGCCGCCCTGGGCTGTCCGGCCCGCCCTCACCAATCACAGACATGAAGTCTTCCGACATCAGCCTGGAGAGAGGGACAGTCAGGAGGTCCGCCCCTGCTCCGCACCTGGGGGAGCGCGGCCCGGGCAGGCTTGCTCCCTCCGAAGCCGCCGCGCGGCCTGCCGCCCACCGGCCGGCAGCATCGCCCGGCCGGCCCCTTCAGCGGCCCTCCCCTCCGCCCTCTCGCGCACGGCGCGGCGCTCAGCAGCGGAATATTCCTGAGGGGGGTCAGGCAGTGGAGCCCTCGTGACCCACCATGTCTTATCAACTGGCGCACGGATGGACGCACATTCCGCCTGTCAACCATTCATCAAAAGATAGTTGCCCCTATATTGCCCTGACGTATCAGCCATGCGCCTGAGTCGGTCTGACGCATTCTGTTCATCCACCAGGGCCGTAGCCGCTACAGCCCGGGCCATCGCGGCGGGACATCCAGAACAATGAGAGCGGGAAAGCATGCGATGGGCAGTCAGCGCACTTCGGCCCCCTCCTCCGCCACGCTGAGCACCTTGCCCCTTCAGGGCGGGGCCGACGCCCTTCCAGCACGGGTGCTGGTCGCTCAGTCGGATGGGGGAAGCCGTGCTTGACGAAGGTCAGCACGAGGCCTGCGTCGACGCCTGGCTCGACCGGGCCGCCAGGAATTTGTCGGCGGAGGCCTTTCTCCAGCTCTTCGAGATGGCACTCACGACGCTTTGGAAACAGACGCTGACCACGCTGGGAGAAGTGACTCTGACCGCCATCGCTGGACGCGTTCTGCACAATGCCTCCGAGCGGTTCCCGCTCTTCTCGTCCCTCAAGGTCGAACGGCTGAAGGGGCTCCAGTTCGCGGAGCTCCGGGAGCACGTCCGCGCAGGGCGCGACTCCGAACTGAGGGAAGGAAGTCGCTTCGTGCTCGTGGAGTTCCTCACCGTGCTCGGCAACCTGACCGCTGAAATCCTCACCCCGGAGCTGCATGCGGAGCTCTCCAAGGTCGCACTTCCGGAGGCGGTTCCTCCACGCGTCACCGCGAGAGAGGACACAACGTCATGACGAAGAGAATCGAAATCCCGCGCCTCCAGACTGGCATCCCCAACCTCGATGAGCTCTTCAAGGGCGGCCTGCCCAAGGGCTCCGTCACCGCCGTGTGCGGCCCGCCCGGCTCGGGCAAGACGACGCTCACCCAGCAGATCTGCTTCCACAACGCCTCGGCCGCCCGCCGCGTCCTCGCCTTCAACACCCTCTCGGAGCCGACCGCGAAGACGCTGCGGCACCTCCAGCAGTTCTCGTTCTTCGACCCGAAGAAGTTCGAGCAGGGCGTCCAGTTCGTGGACCTCGGCGCCATGCTGCGGCTGAGGAGCTTCGATGCGGCCCTCGCGCTCATCATGGACAACCTCAAGCAGGTCCAGCCCGACATCGTCGTCATCGACAGCTTCAAGGCCTTTGACGACCTGGCGACCTCCAAGGAGGAGCTCCGGATGTTCGGCTATGAGATAGCCGTGAACCTGATGGCCTGGGAGACCACCTCCCTGCTCCTCGGCGAGTACGGACCCGCCGACTACGAGAACAATCCCCTCTTCTCCATCGTCGACGGCCTCCTCGTCCTCTCTCAGCGCGTGTCCCAGGGCGAGCACCAGCGCTTCTTCCGAATCGTCAAGATGCGGGGGACGAACCACAGCCGGGACGAGCACCCCTTCCTCATCACCTCCAGCGGCCTGGAGATGTTCGCCCCGCGCGAGGCCATCAAACGCGAGTCGGTTCCGGAGGGGTCGCAGGAGCGCTGCGAGACGCACATCGCCAAGCTCGACGAACTTCTCGGGCCCGGCATCCCCTGGGGTTCGAGCCTCCTGCTCAGCGGCGTCGCGGGCACCGGAAAGACGGTCCTCTCCCTCGAGTTCATCTACCGGGGCGCCCTCGCGGGCGAGAAGGGCATCCTCTTCTCTTTCGAGGAGACCGCGGAGCGCCTCCGCGCCGCCGCGAAGGGCCTGGGCTGGGAGCTAGACCGGGAGATTGAGCGCGGCATGGTGGAAATCGTCTTCATCGCCCAGCCCGACATCATGGTGGAGGCCCACCTCCTGATGATTCGCGAGCGCATCAAGGCCATGAAGGCCCGGCGCGTGGTCATCGACTCCATCTCGGTGTTCCTGGACAAGGTGACGGACCCGCAGCTCAGCCGCGAGAAGGTCTTCCACCTCTGCAGCATCGTCCAGAACGCCCAGGCCGTCGGCTTCTTTCCCACCGACATCCCCTATGGCTCCCATCAGGTCAGCCGCAGGGGCGTCGAGGAGACCGTGGTGGACGGCGTCATCATCCTCAGCTCCACGGAGGAGGGCCTGGAGCGCGAGCGCTACATCGAGGTGTACAAGCTCCGCAACACCGCGCACCTCAAGGGCCGACACGCCATGGCCATTGGCGCCGGGGGTGTCTCCATCTTCCCGCGCTACGGGGAAGAGCTCCGCGTGGAGGCCCCTCCCCCCGCGCTGGAGGCGTCCTCCCGGCTGGGCTCTGGCATTCCCGGGCTCGACGGGTTGATGGGCGGTGGGTTGCTCAGGCGAAGCGCCACCCTCGTCTCTGGCAGCGCGGGCGTCGGCAAGAGCACCTTCGGAATCCAGTTCCTCCTGGAGGGCGCCAGGGCCGGGGAGCCGGGCCTCTATGTCTCGATGGAAGAGGGGCCCGAGCAGCTGCTCGCCAGCGCCGATGCCCTGGGCTTGCCGCTGCGCGCACAGCTCGACGCGGGCCGAATCCAGGTGCTCTACGTCTCCCGGGAGCACCTGCGCGCGGGGCAGTTCCTGACCGTGCTGTCGGACCGTATCAAGGCGCTGAAGGCCTCACGCGTCGTGCTCGACGCCGCGACGCAGCTGCTGACGGCCCACACGCCCATCGACGAGTTCCGTCACGTGCTCTACAAGCTGGTGGTCCGCTTCAAGACCCTCGGCATCACCAGCGTCCTCACGCTCGAGTCGTCCTCGCTCTTCTCCATGGAGCGAGTCACCGACCAGGGGCTCTCCCCCATCGCCGACAACCTGCTCATGCTGCGCTACGAGGAAGCAGCCGGCCGCCTGGCGCCTACGCTGACGGTCGTGAAGACTCGTGGCAGTGAGCATGACAGACGCACCTATTTCCTGACGGTCTCGCAAGGAGGGCTGCGAATCGGCTCGTCCGTGAGCGAGCTCCCGACGCCCCCCTGGGCCCTCCCCGAAGACACGAGGCGCTGATGAACTCTGGTCGGCGAAAGAAGGGCTCCCCCCCTGATTCACGAGAAGAGACCGGCGGGCAGCGCCCGCGGGACCCGCCCCCAACCGACCCCGCGTTCGAGAGCCTGGAGCAGGCCTACCGGCGGCTCGACCATCTGTATGAAATCAGCAAGCTCTTCGCGAGCTTCGAGAGCGTCACCGAGTCCTTCGACCCGGCGCTCGGCATCGTCGCGAAGTCGCTGCCCCTGCGCAGCGCGATCCTCATCCAGACGGAGAACGGACAATCACGGATGATCGTCTGGCCGTCCGAGCTTCAGGACTCCGAACGGCTGCGAGCGGTCAAGGAACACGCGGAGGCCTCCTACGCCTACCTCGTCGGGGCGAAGTCGACCGAGTCCCTCGGACTCAGTGAGCAGCCGGGCAAGACCCTGCTGCCCCCGCAGGAGCAGCTTGAGGGGGACGAGGAGAAGCGGTTCATCGTCATCCCGCTCGTGGTGGCCCAGCACTCGCTCTTCGGTGCCCTTCAGCTCGAAGGGGCCTTCTCCCTTGAAAAGAAGGACCTGGTCTTCGTCAACGCCATCGCCAATCAGCTCGCGATCGCGCTCGAACGCGACCGCGCGTGGCGCAAGGACATCACCCGACGCGAGGACGCCGAAGAGGAGCGTGCCCGGGCGGAGGCGCGAGGCGCCGTGGCTGACCGAGGGCGCCTTGTCGCCGAGAGTTCGAGCGAGAAATACGAGGCGCTCGCCAGGGAGAACGCCCAACTGTACAAACAGGCGCAGGTCGCGGTGAAAGAGCGTGAGCAGATCCTCCGGGTGGTGTCTCACGACCTGAAGAGTCCCCTCTCGACCATCCTCATGACCACCGGCGCGCTCGCACCGCCGGGAGCCGGCGGGAGGCGGCGGACCGAGCTTCCTGTTCCCAAGGGAATCGAGCGAATCCAACGCGCGGCCGAGCGCATGATGCGGCTCATCGAAGACCTGCTCGACTTCGCGAGCATCGAGCGCGGGCACCTCTCCATCAAGCGTCAGCCGAATGACGCGGCCTCGCTGGTCAACGAGACGCTGGCGAGCTTCGAGCGCGTCGCCCAGGAACAACGACTGAAGATGACCGCAGAGGTCGAGCCGAGCCTGCCGCCCATTTATTGCGACAAGGACCGCATCCTCCAGGTCCTCTCCAACCTGGTCGGCAACGCCACCAAAATCACCGCGGAGGGCGGGAGCATCACTCTCACGGTCGAAGCCCGCGCGCGCGAGTGCGTGTTCACCGTCACGGACACGGGGCCCGGGATTCGGAGGGAGGACCTCAAGCACCTGTTCGACCGGTACTGGCGCAGCGACGAGGCGCGGTACGAGGGGCTGGGCCTGGGGCTCGCCATCTCGAGCGGAATCATCGACGAACATGGTGGCCGCATCTGGGTGGAGAGCGAGCGGGGGCACGGCGCGACGTTCCGCTTCACCGTTCCCCTGGTCGGGGACGCCGGCACGGTCGCCACGCCGTGACGTCGCTCCCTGGCACGCCCCGGAGAGCAATCCTCGCGAAGCGCATCTCCTGAGCCCCGTCACGAGAGAGCAGCGTCATCCCCACAGGGCCTCCGCGTGGGCGCGCGCCATACCGGGCGATTCGAAATGCCCAGACAGGGTGCGGCCTGACTCGCGGCGGGCTTCCGCTGACACATGTCTCACGGCTGTGCACGCGGGTGCGCAATTGGCGCACGACAGGCCCCACCCGGCCCCATTCCTTCTCAACTCGCGCGTGAATTGACACACAGCCCGCGCTGAACACAGGGCGGCGCGTCTGGAATCACGAGAGAGGATTTGATAGCTCCAGCGTCGCTGAGCCACTGCAATCCATTGCGAGCGAGGAGCTGCCCATGGTGCGAAGGTCTCGTGAAGCCTGGAGGCTCGTGACGGGAGGCGCCTCGTGGCGGCTCCTGGTGGGTTTGTGGCTGGCCGCGCTCGCGAGCGGCGGCTGCGGCGTCACCCTCGAGGAAGAGCGCGAGCTGCTGGAGGGGAGCGACTCCTGGGCCGCCATGGCGGCGAGCGATGGAGGCCCGGCGTCGGACGCGGGTCGCGACGCGGGAGCGCCGGACGCGGGCTGTGGCGCCGACGCCGGGCGCGATGGAGGCTGTGGAGGCCTCGACGGTGGCTCCGCCCAGGACGGCGGGGGCCCGGGCGCGGATGGTGGCCCTCGAGATGGCGGCGCGGGCGGCGACGGCGATGGCGCTCACGCGCAGATAGTAGATGGAGGCCGGGTCCAGCATGTCGGGCGGCAGCCGCACCTGGGTGACGGAGCCGGGGACATAGAGGGAGCTGCGGAACACCGGCTGGTTCAAGTCCGGCTCGTACTCATAGACGAGCACCTGGTACGCCGAGGGAGCACCCACGCTCGGAGGACTCCACGCGAGGACCGGGTTGGTGGAGAGCACCTCGCGCACCGTGAACGCGGGCATCCCGTCCAGGGTCAGCGACAGCGGCGGCGTCATCTGGGGCACCAGCGGCCCCGCGCTGAGCTCCTCGACAGACACGTACGAGGTGAGAGCCCCCCGGACGTACACGGCGCGCCCCGAGCCATCTGGGACTGACTGCAGGCTGCGGAAGGGATAGCTCACCGCGGCGACGCCCCCCCAGTCCGAGGGGAACGGATTGCCAAACCGCAGGGGGGCCGAGAAGTCGAACGACGCGCCGAGGGGCAGATACAGGTTGAGCAGCTCGGCGGAGTACCCCACCCACCCGTTCGCGAGGCCGTGCGCCGCGGGCGAGATGGAGAGCACGGGCACGACCCCCCTGGCCCCGGGGAGCACCTCGTTCGCATGGCGGGTGTACTCGGGCAGCCGCCAGTCCACCGAGACCTCGCGCATCGCCAGCGGCTCCAGCACGCCCGTCAACGGCAGGTACCCGCCAGGGTAGGCGTCGAGCGCCTCCGTCTCCACGGAGCGCACCACCGCGGAGTATCCCAGCGGCCTGCCGTCAGGCAGCGTGCCCGCGCTGAGCTCGCCAAGCTGGTTGATGTAGACCTTGTCGCCCGCCGCTGCCTCGAACAGAGGCATCCTCCCGCCGTACACGGAGGCCCAGGCCAGGGCGGCGCGGATGGACGTCTGTCCCGCGAGAGGCTCGACGAAGAAATCTATCGGGCCGGCGGCGTCCACCTGGTTGGAGACGAACTGGAGGCTGGAGCCCGGCTGCTGGTTGCTCACCGGGGGCTGCCACGGCGCCAGATTCTCCACGTGGACCTCCGCGTACATGGAGGGGTCCTCCGACGAGTAGATGGCATCCATCCGCCCCAGTCTGTTGCCTCCGATATCCACCTCGCGCTCGCCCGTGAGGACGTAGCTCGTCCCCGTCCGCAGGAAATACGGCCGCGAGGGGCCCCCCCTGGAAGAACCACTCGCCTCTCAGCGCCGAGCCCTGGTTCCGGGTGAAGGTGGAGCCGTCCTCGCTGGGGATGAAGAGGGTGGGAGGGTCAACGGGCCAGCCCCCTTCCGCCTGCTCACCCTTCCCCACTGCCGTGAAGAACCGCGTGGTGCGCTTCACCGACACCGTGTCCGCCGCGCGGACCAGCGGGCCAGACACGGACTCCGGCTGGGAGGCGATGACACCTGCCCCGAGCTCCGCCGCCGCATCCACTCCGCCGCCCTGGCACGCCACCAGCAATCCGACACACGCCGAACCCCACGACACGAGCCTTGTCCGCACGAGAACCTCCCGGAAAATAGAGACATCCGAACTGCCCTCGGACAACCCCGGTCCCCCATCCGAGGCGCCAGGTGCCTCTCACGGCGCAAGCACCCGCCCGCTGATTGCGCAATCTCCTCCCCCCGGGTGTCTTGCCGCGCCCCTCTCGCGAGCCCCTCCCCCGGGCGGCGTCGGCATCTATCGACTCGAGATGGAGAGAGAGTCAGACACCTGTACTCCCCGACGAGCCGTCGGGGACATGGGCCCGCTGCGAGTCCTTGACATGCAAGACTTCCTCACCGTCTCCTTCTCCGACGCCACCGGAAGGACGTGCCCAACGAATGGCAGGGCAGCATCCTCCCGGACTGTCCGGACATCCAATACATGCGCTCCGCGGAACTCCTCCGTGCCGCCGACCCGACCGAGGTCCGGATGAAGGAGCGATACACAAACATGGGGAGTTGCCCGGAGCATCGCTATGACGGTGTGCCCACAAGCGATTGCGAGCGCTCGCTGCTGCTGAGGTACAGCCTCACTCAGAGGTGTGAGGCACCCTGCGCCATCCACCTCCTTTCCGACCCCAACAGCAGTTCGAGCACCTTCGTCTGCGAGTGCAAGTGAGCGTCTCCCAAGCATGCCTGAAGCCGAGAGGGTCTCGTTCGCGAGGTATGGCGAGACCCATGGATTCCCAATAAAACGAGACAGACTTGAGTTCGAAGCAGGTGAGGTATGGACGCGCTGGGCGCACCTGAGACAGCGCTCCACATCCAAGGAACCTCACCATGCTTCGTCATCTTTCGACCCTTCGCGCACTGACCGCGCTCACCACGCTCGCCACGCTGCCCCCCGCCGCCGCGGAGGAGCAGGCCCGGCTGGTGACCTCGATGCCTCCCAAGGCCGGCGTGGTCGTCTCCGAGAAGGCCCTGCCTCGCTCCGAGCCGACGACTTCCGAGGCGCGGGTGGAGAAGGTCGCCCGGACCGGCGCATCGACGCTCCTGGCCGGCAACCACTCCATCTCCATTCCGTCCATCACCTGCACGCCCCAGGACAACATCCCGGCGGGCAATCCGGACATCTGCATCAGCGGCGCCACGGTCCGCACGGACGGCGACCAGGACGTCCCCTGCATGGTGCGCGGCGGCACCACGCGCCGCACGTACGCCTGCGCCCTGAACCTGCCCGCGGGCGCCCAGCTCCAGGAGGTCATCGCCTATGGCATGGACTACTCGTCCCTGGGCTACTTCGAGGCGGCCATCTGGAGGACGCCGGACGCGGGCTTCGCGCCCGTCTACATCAGCACCTTCGGCGGCACGTGGCAGTCCTCGGGGATTGCATTCAACAGCGGCTACGTCAACTTCCCCATCTACCCCGCCACCCAGCCGCCCCACACCATCCTGGCCGGAGAGCGGTATGTGATTGGGTTCGCCACGCGTGACCCCAACGAGTTCACCTACATCGGCGGATTCAGCGTCAACTACTACCTGCCCTGACCCGTCGCCTCACGGCGCCCTCCCCTGCCTTCCTGCGCGGGGGCGGGCGCCTTCCGAGCCGGCCTCCCCTGCGAGCCTGACAGGCCGACAGGGACACACAACCCTCCAGCATATACAATCCAGACACTAAAGAAATCCGACTGAAGCGAGAGCCCAGCGCATGTCAGACGCAGGAAGCACACTGCCTCCCGGTTCACGTCTCACAGACCCTGGACTCTCAACGACAATGCAGACTCCCCTTCGACTGGCGAGCGTGCTGTTCGCCTCCCTCGTCCTCACGCTGGTCGCGTGTGGCCATGAAGATGACGCCCCTCTCTCCTCCACGGTGAAGGACCCCTGGCGGTCTCCCGCCATGGAGCTGGAGCCCGGCTGTGGAGAGCCCGATGCCGGCCCCGCCACCGACGCCGGGACGCCCCCTCCCGACGCTGGCCCCGCCTTGTGTGGTGACAGCGTCAAGCACCCCTCCGAGGAGTGCGACGACGGCAACCTGCGCGGCCAGGACGGCTGCAGCGCGTACTGCCAGCTCGAGCTTCCCTGAAGCCTGACGCCGCCGCTCCGAGGCACCTCGTCCTCGGAGCGGTGGCGCACGACGGCGGCTGGCGCGGGGTGAGGCCTCCCGCTACCAGGTGCCGAGGGTGCCCAGCAGGTTGCCTGTCTTCGCGTCGAAGACCTCCAGCCACATCCAGTGGGGCACATAGAGCCGGTCGCCATGCTTCCAGAGGCTGGAGGGGAGCGAACCATCCTTGGAGCGGGGAATGGGGACATCCCAGGTGGCGACGCCCGTCCTCGCATCCCGGCGGACGAGCTGCATGCCGCCAGCCTTCAACCGGTAGCCGACGTAGATGGCATCCTCGGACATCTCGATGACGTCTGGCGTGGTCTCGAAGACGTTCGCCGGGTCCATGTCGGCGACCGCGCCATGCCACAGGGGCTTCTTCGCCCCCGGCTCGAACACCGCGACCATGGGCACCCGCGTCCCAGGGTTCCTGGAGCCCACCACCAGCTCCAGGCCATGCGCCTTGTAGAGGAAGTCGCCCCTGAAGCCCGGGATGGGCGGAACCTGAAGGGCGCGGGTGCATGACAGCGAGGACTTCCTGAGCATGGCGGGCGAGCAGCTGCGCACGGTCGTCGCGGGGACCTGGCAGTTGGGAGGAGTCCGGGAGGCGGGCCGCGCGGTCGCCGTCTTCGTGTCGAGCAGGAGGTCCTGACCATCCACGACCGACACCCACACGGTGGAGGAGTCACCCTGGGGAATGCAGAGCCGGCCAGGCTTGTCCGACAGCGCCACGCGCCCCAGGGGCTTGCCGGTCGCCAGGTCCAGGAGGCTCACCGCCGTGGCCTCCCGCATCACCAGTCGATTGCCTTGATGCGCGTACCGCGCCCGGGAGACGAGGTCCGTGGGCGCGCCTTCAATGGGCGTCTCCCAGAGCTGCTCGAACGTCTTTCCATCGAACGCGGCCGCGAAGTAACGCTCGCGCCCCGCGCCGGGAGCCCCGGTGCCCTCGCGGCGAATGGTGCCGACGATGTCGTCCGTGCCGTCCCCGTTGAGGTCCATCACCGCGGGGGCGTTGTCGAGGTCCCATGCGAACCTGGGCGTAGGCGCCGGCGTGGGGACAACAGGGACAGGGGGGCGCTCGGCGATGGGCTCCGCGACCGAGGGCGGGGCCGGATAGGGCTCGCTCGAGCCTCCCTTGACCAGCAAGACCGCGCTGACCCCCAGCACCATGACGGCGAGCCCGGCGCCCAGGATGAGCGGGCCCTTGGCGGGCGGGGTCGTCGACGGGGCCTGGTAGAGAGGACGAGGCGCCTGCTCTCCCCTCGTGTCGATGGATGCGTTGCAGTAGTTGCAGGTGTAAAGCACCTGCTCCGGCAGCAGGGTGAACGGAGCATTGCACCGAGGACAGCGTGGCGATGTGGGACGTGAACGAGCCATCCCTTCTTCCTACCACTCCACCCTCCATGCCCCCATCCTGGAGGCGGCGCTCGCAGGGACATGATGCGAGACATCCTGACGACCCCGCTTGTCATGGGTCCCAGGAATCTTCCAGCGAGCTTGTCGTCGTCAGGCCGGTGGTTGGGAGGTGTCACAGCGGCTCGATAGCGTGAGGCTCCCATGCTCCCAGCCCACTCCATCGTTGTCTCCGTCCTGGCGCTCCTGTCTGGAGATGCCTTCTCCCTCCACTCCGACCGCTGTGTCGCTCCCGAGCCCGCTCCTTCTTTCCAGAGGGCGAGCTTCAGCCCTTCGGATTGCTCCATGGACCAGACCGTTCCGGGTCCGCTGTGGCAGCCCACGACGTTGCGGCGCATCCCCGTGGTGGTGCATGTCATCTCGGATGCGGCGTGCGTGAATGGCAACGTCACGGATGCCCTGGTCCACAGTCAGCTCACGGTCCTCAATGAAGACTTTCGCGCCGTGGCGGGCAGCCCGGGCGGGGCGGGAGTGGACAGCAAGATTGAGTTCTTCCTCGCCACCGTGGACCCGTCGGGCAATCCGACGACGGGCATCCGGCGCTATTGCAACACGACCTGGTATCAGGACCAGGGCAGCTACTGGCTCACCATCGCCTGGGATACGACGCGCTACCTGAATCTCTACACGAACAGCGCCGCCGGCTCGCGTGGATATGTGCCCTTCCTCCCCGCGGACCCGGCGGGCGCGGTGGGACAGCCTCAGGACAGGGTGGTCATCAACTGGCAGGCCTTCGGACGTGTCGGCCCGGTGGTGCCGTACCACAAGGGGAGGACCGTCACCCACGAGGTGGGCCACTACCTGGGCCTGTTCCACACGTACTACTCGGGCTGTGGCACCGCCACCGCGCCGGCCTGCTACACCACGGGCGACCGCATCTGTGACACCCCGCCCAATGCGACGTCACACAAGGGCTGCACGGCGAGCACGAGCTGCGGTGGTGTGCCGGTCCCCATCCAGAACTACATGGAGCTGACGGACGATGCCTGCATGACAGGCTTCAGCGCGGAGCAGGTACAGCGGATGCGGTGCACCCTCGCCTCCTTCCGCTCCACGCTGGCGCAGTAGTCCCCGGTCAACTCCCACACGGCTTCACCCGCCCACGGACGGTCCCTGACGCAGGCCGTTCTTCAGCTGCGCAGGGCGTCCGTGGGTGCGGCCCTGGACGTCCCGGAGGGTCCTGGCAGCGCGGGAAGCGCCGCCGCCACGACATCGGTCAGACAGGGATTGCGAGTCTTCGAATTCGTCCCTGGTGAAATTCAATTCATCCCTGGAACTCTTCGCTTCGTCCCCAGGCCTGGGACAGGCAGGAACGGCGCGCTTACCTTTGGCTCCGTGGCGGGGGGACCCCTGCATCCGCGCCCAGCGGAGCCCGTCATTCCCTCACCACATGGAAACAGGGTTGCGCAATTTCCGCCGCACAGGGGTTTCAAGAAGAAAGGCCTCGCGTTCTTCGCGGCGGCCCTGCTCATGGCGCGACCCGCGCCCTGAATCACCAGGAGGAAACAACAATGATGCGTTCATCTGGCTGGGTTGTGATTGGTTCCATTCTGCTCAGCGCGTGTGGTGTCGAGGAAGTCGCACCGGGCGCCGAGGTCTCGGAGAAGAGCGGCCTGAGTGAGCAGAAGACGGACAACCGGGACCGGGTCACAGGCGAATACTCCGTCACGGGGACGATGTACTTCACCGAGAATGGTCAGACGGAGCCGATGGAGACGGAAGACATCTTCATCGTCACTCCCGAGGGACCCTCACCCCAACTGGGAATCTCCTTCCTCTCCTTCGGCCCATGCACCACCCCGGCGGTGATGGTGGGCCCGCGCTCCTTCCTCACCCTGCCAGGCTCCTGCACGGCCAGCCCGGCTCCGGGCTGCTCGCTCACGATGAGCTACACCTTCGGATGGGGCTCCCTGGATGCGAATGCCGTCCTCGACCTCGGGATTCACTCAATCCTCACGGGAGAGTGCGGTGCCGGGCCGGTGGTCATCGATGTCTACTCGGAGCTCTCGGGCTCGCGACTGGAAGCCCCCGCCGCTTCGGCGCCACGCGCCCAGGCTGGCTCCTCGGAGACGGGGACCGCCGCGCTTCTCCGGCGCGTGATGGCTGGCAGTCGCTGAGTGGATGCGATGACTTTGCGTGGTTTTTGAGGGCCTCGGCGCGGCCCCGATGACAAGGTCATCTCCCCGGGCCCGGCTCACCGTGAGGCGAGCCGGGCCCGGGGTGACGGGCTCTATTGATAGACGTCGAGCGACGGGCAGTAGGTGGCGAACCCGTGCCCGACGAAAGTGCCTTCCTCGTAGGAGGCGTTCACATCGAAGGCCACGAAGTGTGACGCGGGAGGGGTGCCTTCCTTGGCGCAGGTGGGGCAGAGCGAGGCCGCCACGGGCGTGAAGGTGAGATTCGTACTGTGGACGAAGAACGCCATGCTGAGCACGCCCTCGAAGTCGACCAGCGTCGCCCTCGGCTCACCCGCGACCGTGCCGGTCTGCGGCGTCCCATCCACCGGCACCGTCACCGAATAGACGTTGATGAGCTGGGGCGGAACCTCCGAATCCGGAGAGGGGCAAACCCCCGGGGTGCCATTGTTGAGCTCGATCCACAGCGTCCACGGGTCGCTGGGGTCCGAGGGCTCCTCATAGCCAAAGTAGGCACTGGTCAGGACACGCTCGTTGCCATTCATCTGCACCGTGGCCTCGGTCTGCCGGCAGGCGCCTTCGCAGATGGTGAAGGGATCGGGCGGCGTCCCCGCATCGTGCGCGGTGCCAGCATCCTGTTCGCTTCCAGCATCAGTCTCTGTACCTGCATCAGACACCGTCCCAGCGTCGACCTCGGTGCCTGCGTCGACCTCGGTGCCTGCATCGAACTCGGTGCCTGCATCGAACTCAGTGCCTGCGTCGACCTCGGTGCCTGCATCGAACACGGTGCCGGCGTCGAACTCGGCGCCTGCGTCGAACACGGTGCCCGCGTCAAACTCGGTGCCCGCGTCGAACTCAGTGCCCGCGTCGAACTCAGTGCCTGCGTCGAACTCAGTTCCCGCGTCGAACTCAGTACCCGCGTCGAACTCGGCGCCCGCGTCGAACTCGGTGCCCGCATCGGACTCGGTACCAGCGTCGGACCCCGTGCCAGCGTCGGCGGGCTCCATACCCGCGTCCGGCCGGATACCCGCATCAAGGCCCCCGTCCGGCGTCGGAGTGCCGTCATCGGAGCCACAGCCAGAAAGTGCGGGAACAATCGCGAGGGAGACCACCAACAAGAAGAGGATCGAATGTCGCAGGTGCATGCCGGGGATTGTTACGGGTTCCACACGGCGATGCGACCCTCCGCGTCATGGATGTGACGCGTTCGGCTGTCACTGGCCGGGGCCGTCCCATGGAATCCCACGATTTCCAGAGAAACACCCTTCCGGCCCCATCCCTCCCATCGGCCCCACGTAACCATCCATTCATCTTTAGCGGTTGCAACCGCTCGACACCGGGCCTACCTTCACAGAAACCACCCACTCAATAACAGTGGTTACCCACTGGTTCGAGGAGTGCTCATGCCATCGCCCATCGCCCTCATCGCCGCGCCCTCCGGTCTGGGACTGAGTCGCCCTGACAGCCGGACTCCCCGGGTGGACCTGCTGCCGGAGGCCCTGCTGGAAGCCGGCCTGGGACGCCGACTCCAGGCCCAGGTCGAGCACACCGTGAAGCCCGGTCCCTACGTCCCCCAGCGCGACAAGGAGACCCGGGTCCTCAACCCGCGCGGAATCGCGGAGTTCAGCTCACGGCTCGCCGACGTGGTGGAGGGTGTCGCGCGAGACAAGCGCTTCCCGCTGGTGCTCGGGGGCGACTGCAGCATCCTGCTCGGCTGCCTCCTCGGACTGAAGCGCACGGGCGCCCAGCACGGCCTCGCCTTCATGGACGGGCACACCGACTTCTGGCCCCCCGAGGCCTCCGAGCTCGGCGGCGTGGCCGGCATGGACCTCTGGTTCTCCTCCGGACGCGGCCCCTCGGTGCTGTCCAATCTGGAGGGACGTGGACCCCTGGTGCGGGATGCGGACGTGGCCGTGCTCGGCGTCAGGGATTTGGAGCACTGGGGCGCGCAGGTCTCCGCCGAGCACGTGCGCGACACCGCCATGGGCTGGCTGGACCTGGACACCCTGCGCCAGGAGGGCATCGCCGCCAGCGTGGCGCGGGTCGTCGCGCGATTTCGCGCCTCCGGTGTCAGCGGCTTCTGGATGCACCTGGATGCCGACGTCATGGACGACGACGTCATGCCCGCCGTCGACTCCCGCCAACCCGACGGCCTGAGCGTGGAGGAGCTGGGCGAGCTGGTGGCCCACCTGGTCGCCTCCGGACTCGCGGTGGGAATGGACGTCACCATCTACGACCCCAGTCTGGACCCGGAGCGCCACGCGGCCCGCGCGCTGGTGGACAGCCTTGCCACCGGGCTGGGGGCCCTGGTGCCTACGCCCAGGACGCGATAGGCCCCGGCCATGGCCGATGCGCAAAGCCCCGGGCTTCCGACAGATGTCGTGCTGCTGCTCGACTTCGTCAACACGCTGGACGTGGAGAAGCTCGTCGACGCGGTGCCGTCCTCGGACGCACTCGCCACCTGGTGCCGTGCGCGCGGCCTCCTGTCCCCGGCAGAGACCTTCTCCCCCGAGTCCTTCAAGGCCGCCATCGAGGCCCGCGAGGCCCTGCGCGCCGTGCTGCTCTCCCACACCGGAGAGCCCCTGCCCCCTTCCGAGCTGCGCACCCTGGACCGCGTGGCCGCCGCCAGTCCCCTCACCCTGGGCTTCGGCCCCGACGGCGTGCGGCTGCGTGCCGCCGGCACCGGAGGCTGGAAGGCGTTGGGCGGACTCTTCGCCGCCATCGTCTCCACCCAGCAGGACGGTCACTGGCCCCGGATGAAGGTCTGCGCGGCTGGCGCCTGCCAGGAGGCCTTCTTCGACACCTCCAAGAATCGCTCCGGGCGCTGGTGCTCCATGGCCGTCTGCGGCAACCGCACCAAGCTCCAGCGCTTCCGCGCCAGCCCCTCCAAGCGCTGATCCACCGCCCCGACGTGGCGTGAGCACGCCAGCCGCACGGCCAGTGACTCCCCACGCCCCGGGTACGGGCACGGCCCTGCTTTCTCACTCCGTGACAGGGCTCCCAGGGGAAACCCCTCGAATTTCCAGCCGGGACGCAACCGCCGGCCCCAGCTCCCGAGAATTGGGAAATCCGTACGACTTCGAGGAGACACACCATGGGTGCCGAGCGCATTGGTGACGGTGGAGCCGCCGCGGCGGCACGTCAGGCGGCGGAAGCGGCTCGCAGGGCAGCGGAAGCGGCGGCGCGTCAGGCGGCGGAGGCAGCGCGCAAGGCGGCGGAGGCAGCGGCGAAGCAGGCCGCGGCGGCGGCTCGCAAGGTGGCGGAGGGACTGAAGAACCAGTCGTCCTTCGAGCCCGCGGGCGCCAAGAACAAGCTGAAGCTGGACGGCCAGGGCGGCCCCTCGTCGACGCTGTTCAATGAGAACAACAAGGACAGCAAGGTCAACTGCCTGGACAAGGCGGCGGACTTCGTCAGCAAGTCCTCGCCGGAGCTGCAGAGCCGCTCGGACCTGGTGTTCCTCAAGGACTCGCGCCCGGGCGCCGAGGGCCAGTCGGGCCACGTCGTCGTTCGCCAGGGCGAGCGCGTGTTGGACCCGAGCAACGGCAAGAGCTACGAGGACATGCCGGCGTACCTGAAGGACCAGCCGCACTACAGCGAGGCGGGCACCCTCTCCGGCACGTCCGCCGCGAAGATCTTCTCCACCGAGGCCGGCTCGCCCGAGCGCGCCCAGGCGCTGGCGGACGCGAACGTGTCCCCCGAGCTGCAGAAGATGATGGTCGCCGACTCCCCGGCGGACATCGGCCCGGCGCCCAACCCCGCCACCACCGAGCCGCACGAAATCAAGATTCCGGGCCAGGCCGGCCCCGTGTCCGTCGAGTTCAGTGACACGCTCGAGAAGGACGTGAAGAAGGAGGACGGGTACGTCACCGTCTCCATCACCGCCGAGACGTCGGTGTCCGCGTCCGGGTCGGTGGAGTTCAGCAAGGCCAAGGTCGGCGTGGGCGCCTCCGTGGAGGGGAGCGTCGAGGCCGGCAAGACGCTGACGTACGAAGTGAAGATGAAGGAGGCGGACTACGAGAAGCTGAAGGCGGGCGAAATCGCGCCTCCGCATCCGCTCAACGCCGAGACGATTCCGGACGGCGCCTCCGTGAAGATGGAGCAGAGCCAGTTCGCGGGCTACGGCCTGGACGTGGGCCTGTCCTACCACGCGGCCGAGCTGGGCATCTCCGGCGACGTGAAGTCCGGCAAGGGCATGTCCATCGAGGTGAGCCGCAACGGCGACAAGCTGTCGATGACGGCGGGCCCCACGGAGTTCATCGAGAACAACGGCAAGGTGAGCCTGGGCGTGGGCCCGGTGTCCGTGAGCATGGGCCGCTCGGACACGCTGAAGGAGTACAAGCTGCGCACCGCCGAGTTCGACCTGTCCAACCCGGACGGGAAGAAGGCCTACGACGCCTTCGCGAAGGACGGCCGGATGCCGGAGAAGGAGGGCCCGGGCGTGGCCAACACGCTGCGCTTCGACAAGATCAACTACGAGTCGACGGGCGGCAAGGTCGGCATCGACGTGGGTCCCTTCAGCATCGAGTCGGACGGCACGACGAACACGGGCGAGTACCTGATTACGCACCACCCGGATGGGACGAAGTCGATGACGTCCGACATCACCTACGGTGGCGACCACCCGGACATCACCATCGAGCAGAAGTACGGCACCGACGGCAAGCTCATCCCCGGCTCCGAGAAGTTCGCGATGAAGTTCGACACCACGGACGACAACGCGCGCGAGCTGCTGGTGTACTCGTACACGGGTGACGAGGCGGCGGCGAAGGCCGCCCGTGAGCACGACCGGCCCATCACGCTCAACATGACCGCGGACGACGTCAAGGAGCTGCAGCGCCGCTCCGGCATCCAGGCGGAGAACGGCGGGCACATGGGCATCAACATGATTCTCACCGACTACGACGGCAAGCCGACGGACCCGTTGTGGGCGGTGCGCACCATGGCGTGCTCGCCGGCGTACAACGAGTACAAGCTGGCGGAGAGCTACTTCGGCTTGTTCATGGACGGCGGCAAGCAGCCGCTGCCCGGCGAGCTGGTCGTCGGCTGAGCCGGACCGCTTCGCCCAAGGCCCGGGTCCCCGCGAGGAGGCCCGGGCTTTGTCATGTCTTGAGGGGAACACGCGCGCGACAGGTGCCGCTCCGCGCTGGACGTCGGTGACATCGCAAGAGAGGGTTCGGCGGTCACTTCACGTTCGCCCTGGAGACATCCGATGCCGCAGGCCCCTGGCTCCGAGCATGGCCAGTTCGTCGAGTACCCCCTCGCGTCCGCAGCCACGGGCCCCTACGGAATCGTCGGGGGAGCGGACGGGGCGCTGTGGTTCACCGAGGTTCACGCGGGCCGTATCGGACGTGTCGATGTCCAGGGCCGGGTGACGAGCTTCCCGCTCCCGCCCCCCGAAGCCGGGCCGTCCATCATCACCGCCGGGCCCGATGGCGCGCTCTGGTTCACCGAGCAGAAGGCGAACCGCGTGGGCCGCGTGACGGTGAGCGGAGCGGTGACGGAGTTCACGTTGCCGACGCCGCAAGCCGGTCCATTCGGCATCTGCGCCGGACCCGATGGTGCGCTCTGGTTCACGGAGATGACCGTGCATCGGATTGGGCGCATCAACCTGGAAGGTGACGTCACCGAGTTCGCGCTCCAGGCCGGTTGCTATCCCTCGTTCATCACCCCGGGGCCGGATGGCGCGCTCTGGTTCACGGAGAATCAGGGCAACCGCATCGGGCGCATCACCGTGGATGGACAGGTCTCCGGCTACGACTTGCCCACGGCCAAGGCGGGGCCCGTGGGAATCACGTGCGGGCCGGATGGCGCGCTCTGGTTCGTCGAGATTCTCGCGGACCGGATTGGCCGAATCACGCCGGAGGGGCGCATCACCGAGTACTCCTTGCTCCGCGCGGGAGCGCGTCCCCACGCCATCGTCACGGGGGCCGACGGGGCCCTGTGGTTCACGCAGTGGGGCAGCAATCACCTCGGACGGATGACGACGTCCGGAGTCGTCACGGAGTACGCCATTCCCACGGAGAAGGCGGAGCCCCACGGCATCACCGTCGGGCCGGATGGAGCCCTGTGGTTCGCGGAGGAGGCAGGACGCATCGGGCGCTTCTCGCTCCCTTGAGGGCAGCCGCGCTCGCGTCGACAGCACGACGTGGCGTTCAGGCGGCGGCGACGGCATCCGGCTCAGGCGGCGGTGACCGCGCTACGGGCGCAGGCCACGACGTCCGCCTCCGGCTCAGGCCGCGACGTCCGCTTCGGGCTCACGCCGTACCTTCGCGAGCGCGGCCACCACCACTTCCGGCCCAGCGCCCGGCTTGTGTGCGTTCTCGCTCAGGTGCCGGCGCCACGCGCGCGCACCGGGCAGCCCCTGGAACAGGCCGAGCATGTGCCGCGTGACGGCGCCAAGCGGCGCGCCCCGCTGACGGCTCCGCTCGATGTACGGGAGCATGGCCTCCACCACTTCGTGCCGCTCTCGCGGAGCCTCCTCGGCGCCGAAGAAGCGACGGTCCGCCTCCGCGAGCAGGTAGGGATTCTCGTAGACGGCGCGGCCAATCATCACCCCATCCACGTGCGCGAGATGCTCGGCGGCGGCGTCCAGCGTCTTGATGCCGCCGTTGATGCTGATGTCCAGGTGGGGCAGCTCCTGCTTGAGCCGGTGGACCAGGTCGTAGCGCAACGGCGGCACATCCCGGTTCTCCTTGGGGCTCAAGCCCTGGAGCCACGCCTTGCGCGCATGGACGATGAACCGCGTGCAGCCCTCAGCGGACACCAGACGCACGAAGCGCTCCAGCGTGGGCCACTCCTCCATCTCGTCGATGGCGATGCGCGACTTCACCGTCACCGGGATTTTCACCGCCGCGCGCATGGCGCCCACCAGCCGCGCCACCAGCTCC
Organism: Myxococcus qinghaiensis; assembly: GCF_024198215.1. Taxonomy (GTDB): domain Bacteria; phylum Myxococcota; class Myxococcia; order Myxococcales; family Myxococcaceae; genus Myxococcus; species Myxococcus qinghaiensis. The sequence goes on along the minus strand of NZ_JAKCFA010000027.1, from coordinate 34,575 downwards.
GGCTCCGCCATCAGACACGCGCCGAAGCGGCCGGACTGCACCCTGTCGCTGGGGCAGCCCACGTTGAGGTTCACCTCGGCATAGCCCCACGCCTCGGCGATGCGCGCGGATTCGGCCAGGGCCTCCGGCTCCGAGCCTCCGAGCTGGATGGCCACCGGGTGCTCGGCCGCCTCGTAGCCCAGCAGCCGCTCGCGGTCGCCATGGAGCACGGCGCCCGTGGTCAGCATCTCCGTGTACAGCAGCGTGTGCCTGCTGATTTGACGGTGGAAGTACCGGCAGTTCCGGTCCGTCCAGTCCATCATCGGCGCGACGCACAAGGGCATGAGTCGGGAAGGCATCGGGCTTCATCTACCCGGCTTTCCCTCCCCTGCCCACCCCCCAGTGAGGCCCGGGGGCCCGAAGGGAGAGGAGCCGGACAACCGTCCCGGCTAGGCTGCCCCCGTGCCCCCGAGCCCGCCCCTCCTGGATGACATGCTCCTCTTCTCGGAGGTGGTGACCGCGGGCGGCATCACCGCAGCCTCCACACGCCTGGGCCTGCGCAAGTCCACCGTCAGCCGCCGGCTCTCCGCGCTGGAGGAGCGCCTGGGGGTGCGCCTGCTGGAGCGCAACGCCCGCCACCTCCGCCTCACCGAGGCCGGGCGCGACTACCACGCCCACTGCGCGCGGCTGGTCGCCGAGGCCCGCGAGGTGAACCGCGCGCTGGGGGAGTCCCGCGCCACGCCCCAGGGCACCCTGCGCATCGCCACCCTCTCCCTCCTGGGCGAGCTGCTCACGCCCGTCATCGCCGAGCTGCTCCTGCGCCACCCGCTCCTGCGCGTGGAGGTCTCGCTCGCCGAGGCCCACGTGGACCTCATCGCGGAGGAGTACGACCTGGCGCTGCGCACCGGGCCGCTCGCGGACTCGTCGCTGGTGGCGCGCAAGCTGGGGCGCCTGCGCACCGGCTACTACGCCAGCGCCGCCTACCTCTCCCGGCAGGGCACTCCGAAAACTCCCGCCGAACTCCAGAGTCACTCCTGCGTCGTGCTGGCCGAGCCCGGCACCGACGAGGTCTGGTTCTTCGGCGAGGGCCGCACCGCCCGGAGCGTCCCGGTCACCGGGCGACTGCGAGTGCCCAGCGTGCGCGCGGGCCAGGCGGCGGCTCGCGCGGGACTGGGCGTGGTGCGGCTGCCCGCGTCGCTCGTCGTCGACGACGTGAGGAACGGACTGCTCGTCCCCGTCCTGGAGGAAGCCACGCCTCCGGGCATCCCCATCTTCGCCGTCTACCCCAGCAGCCGGCAGCTTCCGCCCAAGGTCCGCGCCTTCCTGACGCTCCTGGGAGAGCGCGGCGCCGCGCTGCCCTGGGAAGAAGAGGCCACCTCCCCCACCCGCGCGCGATAGGGGCGCTTCCCGCAACCCAGCGTTCCGCCAGGGGCTCTCGTCCCCGTGCCGCCCGGCCACTACACCTTGCCTCCACACGCACGGCGCGGCCCCAAGGGCCGTGGCCTCACGAGGAGGACAGGAACATGGCGACGGAGGTCATCGAGCTGGGAGACGCGGAGTTCGACCGGGAGGTGCTGGAGGCGAAGGGGCCGGTGCTGGTGGACTTCACCGCCACGTGGTGTCCCCCGTGCCGCTTCATCGCTCCCATCCTGGACGCGCTCGCCGTCGAGTACCGGGGCCGGCTCAAGGTGACGAAAATCGACGTGGACACCCACCAGCAGACGGCGCAGCGCTACGGCATCCGCGCCTTGCCCTGCCTGCTCGTGTTCAAGGAGGGCAAGGTGGTCCGCCAGCTCGTGGGCGCGATGCCCCGGGCCCGGTTGGAGCAGGAGCTGCTCGCTCAGCTCTGAGACGCGCCGTCTCGCGCGGCCCGTGAAGGCCGGCTCCTGGAGGGAGACAGAGGAGGGCCAGGACGACAGCAGCCCACCCCGGGTGAGCCTGGCCTGTAGCACCGGCCGTGAGTACGGCCGCCCTCTGAGGTGACCGGCTTTCAGTTGCAAGTCAAAAAGGAAGGCTGGCGATTATCCCCAGGTGAGGTAGTCACGGGCGCGCCACGGGAGCGTCACACGCAGGTGACATCCCGGGTGTGCCCAACCGGGAGGTAGCCATGCTCGAAAGGCTGATGCCCAAGTCGGATGAGTTCTTCGACGACTTCGACAAGCAGTGCGCCGCGACAGTTCAAGGCGCGAAGATGCTGTACGAACTGCTGAGCGACTATCGCGATGTGCCCGCACGGGTCCGCGCGCTCAAGGACGTGGAGCACGAGGGCGACGAAGTCACCCACACCGCCTTCAACCGTCTGCACAAGCAGTTCATCACCCCGTTCGACCGCACGCAGATCCACTCGCTACTGTCGCGCATCGACGACGTGCTGGACCTGGCGAACGCGGCCGCGTCCCGGCTGCACTACTACGAAATCCAGAGCAGCCTGCCCGACGCGACGGAGCTGGCGCGCCTGCTGGTGATGTCCGCGGAGAAGGTGCAGGAGGTGGTGGCGGCGCTGCGGCTCATCAAGAAGCCGGACCAGATTCTGGCGGGCTGCAAGGAAATCAAGCGGCTGGAGACGCAGGCGGACGAGGTGCTGCGCTCCGGGCTGGGCCGGCTCTTCAAGAGCGGCGTGGACACCCTGACCATCATCAAGTGGAAGGAGATCTACGACCTCATCGAGACCGCCACGGACAAGTGTCAGGGCGTGGCGAACGTCATCGAGGGCGTGGTGCTGGAGCACTCCTGAGATGCTACTCGCGGCCGTCATCCTGATAGTTGGAGTCGCCCTCATCTTCGACTTCATCAACGGCTTCCACGACGCGGCGAACTCCATCGCCACGGTGGTGTCCACCCGGGTGTTGTCACCGAACCTGGCCGTGGCGTGGGCCGCTTTCTTCAACTTCATTGCCGCCTTCAGCGGCGGTGTCCATGTCGCCAACACCATGGGCAAGGGCATCATCAACTTCGACATGCTGCGCGGCGCGGGCCCCTCGGCCGTGCTGTCGGTCATCTTCGCCGCGCTCATGGGCGCCATCGCCTGGAACCTGCTGACGTGGTGGTGGGGCCTGCCCTCCTCCTCGTCGCACGCGCTCGCGGGTGGAATGATTGGCGCGACGGTGCCGGTGCTGGGCTTCAAGGGGCTGATGGGCGCGGGCATCGCGAAGATCGCCGCCTTCATCGTGCTCTCCCCGCTCATCGGCACGTTCCTGGGCATGACGCTGATGCTCATCAGCACCTGGGTGGTGCACAAGCAGACGCCCACCTATGTGGACCGGTGGTTCCGTCGGCTCCAGCTCGTGTCGTCCGCCATCTTCTCGTACAGCCATGGCACCAACGACGCGCAGAAGGTGATGGGCATCATCGCCGTGGTGCTCTTCGGCACCATCTGGAAGGACCGCCCGTTCCACATCGACTGGTGGATGATCATCTCCTGTCACGCGGCGATTGCGTTGGGCACGTTCTTCGGCGGCTGGCGCATCATCCGCACCATGGGCCACAGCCTCACGAAGCTGGCGCCTATCGGCGGCTTCAGCGCGGAGACCGGTGGCGGCGTCACCATCATCGCCCTGGCGGAGCTGGGCATCCCCGTGTCCACCACCCACACCATCACCGGCGCCATCGTCGGCGTGGGCTCCACGCGCGGCTGGCGCGCGGTGAAGTGGGGCGTGGCCGGTCGCATCATCTGGGCCTGGGTGTTCACCATCCCCGCCGCCGCGCTCATGGCGCTGCTCGTCTACGGGCTTACCCAGGTTGTCGTCCGGCTGGTGGGCTGAAGCCCCGGCCACTTCGCCCGCCCGCGCTGGCCACTTCCTTCGGGAGGCCCGCGGGCGGGTGTTAGCATCCCCCGCTCCATGCGCCTCATCCTCAACCCCGGGCGGGAGGGAGAGCAGGAGCTCCTGCTCCCCGAGGGCACCACCACCATCGGCAGGACGGACGAGAGCTCCGTCTGCGTGCTCCACAAGAGCCTCTCGCGGCGCCATGCGCGGCTGGAGCGCCAGGGCTCGCGCGTGGTGCTGGTGGACCAGGGCAGCAAGAACGGCACCTTCCTGGGCGAGGTCCGCGTCGAGCGCCACGTCCTCCAGGAGGGAGACGCCTTCCGCTGCGGCGAGGTGTGGTTCCAGCTGCTCGCGGGCGACCCGGAGCCCGAGGAGGCGCTGAGCCCGCTGCACACGCGCACGCTGGACACGCGCTTCACCCTGTCTCCATTGGAGACGCTGCTGGACGCGGACGCGCCCCGGCTGCGGGTGCGGCCGGAGCCCGCGGGCGACCTCACCCGGGAGCGGCTCCAGGTGCTGCTCGCGGTGGCGCAACTGCTCTCCTCTCCTGGCGCCCTCGACACGCTGTTGGAGCGCATCCTCCAGCTCGTCTTCCGCATCCTCGGCGTGGACCGCGCGGCGCTCCTGCTGGTGGACGAGGCCACCGGTGAGCTGCGCCCCCGCGTCACACGCGCGGCCAATGGCGAGTCGCCGCCGGAGCGCTTCTACAGCCAGCGCATTGTCGACTTCGTCCGGGAGCATGGGCTGGCGTCGCTGTTCGCCAACGCCCAGGGCGACCTGCGCCTGGACAGCTCCGCCTCCATCCGCGCGCAGGCCATCCTCTCCGCCATGTGCGTGCCCCTGCGGCCCCGCGACACCTGGCTGGGCGTGCTCTACGTGGACAACCGCTCGCAGGGCGGGCTCTTCACCGAGGAGGACCTGGAGTTCCTCACCGCCTTCGCCAACCAGGCGGCGGTCGCCATCGACAACGCGCGGCTTTCGCGGCGGTTGGAAGAGGAGGCCGTGCTGCGCAACACGTACCTGCGCTTCTTCCCGCCCGCCGTCGTGCGCAGACTCAACGCGTCCCCGGGCGCCATGCTGGAGGTGGTGGAGACGGAGGTGACGGTGCTCTTCGCCGACATCTCCGACTTCACGCCGCTGTCGGAGTCGCTGCGTCCGCGAGAAGTCGTCGACATGCTCAACGACTACTTCCCGGTGATGGCGGACGCCGTCTTCCGCCACGAGGGGACGCTGGAGAAGTACATCGGCGACGCGCTGATGGCCGTCTGGGGCGCGCCCTTCTCCCGCGAGGACGACGCGGACCGGGCCCTGCGCGCCGCGGTGGACATGCAGCGCGCGCTGGTGGCGCTCAACGCGCGCTTTCGCGCCAAGGGCCATCCGGAGCTGCGCATCCACGTGGGCCTCAACAGCGGGCCCGCCGCCGCGGGCAACATCGGCTCCGAGCGCTATCTCCAGTACGCCACCCTGGGCGACGTCACCAACGTGGCCAGTCGCGTGTGCGGCGTGGCGAAGGCGGGAGAGGTCGTCGTCTCGGACGCCACGCGCGTCCGCCTGCGCGACGCCACCTGGCGCCTGACGCCGCTGCCGCCCACCCGGGTCAAGGGCAAGCAGGACGCGCTGACGCTCCACCAGGTGGCCTGGGACGACTGAGGCGACATGGCCCTCGCCTGCCTGGCTGGGAGGGCGGCTTGACTCGCACCAGGGTCATCGGTCAGCGTTCCACTTCGTGAACGGCATGCGCTCCGACTTCGCGTGGACCCCGGGACAGACGTCCTCGTCCTTCGCGCGCGCGGCGACCGCTCCCTCCACGACGACGACGACCACGACTCTCCGCGGAGCGCGGGAGGTCTAGCTCGGAACTGGAAGTCCTTCCGACCTGGCCCCGCGCTCCCCCGCGCGGGGCTTTTTTCGTTTCCCTCCACACCCTCACGGAACCCCATGCAGACCCAGACCCCGACGACGCCCCGACAGTCCGCCGCCTCGCGCCCCTCCGCCCGCCGCCTGGTGCCGTCATGCGGGTGATGAAATTCGGGGGGACGAGCGTGGGCGGCACCGCGCAGATTCGGCGCGTGGTGGACCTGGTGGAGCAGGCGCGCAGGGAGACGCGGGTGTGTGTGGTGGCCTCGGCCGTCACCGGCATCACCAACCTCCTGGTGGACACGGCGCGGGTGGCCCAGGAGGGCGGCGCGGTGGACACGGCGCTCTCCCGCTTCGAGCAGACCCACCTCTCCATTGCCCGGGAGCTGGGAAGCGAGCTGGAGGCGCTCGCGCCGCTGGAGCTGGGGCTCGCGGCCATCTCCACCGAGCTGCGCGGGCTGCTCCAGGGCGTGAGCCTCTTGCGTGAGTGCTCTCCCTCGGTGCTCGCCCACCTGTCCGGCCTGGGTGAGCGCGCCTCCTGTCTGCTGCTGGAGGCCTTGATGTCGGCGCGCAAGCTTTCGCCCCACGCGGTGGACCCGCGGCACACCCTCATCTGCGCTGGGGACCCGCTGCAGGCCACGCCCCGCATGGACGAGATTCGCGTGCGCTTCGCCTCGCTGCGCGACGCGCAGGGCCCGGGGCTCCTGCTGATGCCGGGCTTCTTCGGCGGCGACGGGCGCGGCAAGACGATGTCGCTGGGCCGGGGAGGCTCGGACTACTCGGCGGCGCTGGCCGCGGCGGCGCTGGATGCGAAGCTGCTGGAAATCTGGACGGACGTGGACGGCATCTTCAGCGCCGACCCGCGCATGGTGCCCGAGGCCTTCCCGCTGGCGGAGGTCAGCTTCGAGGAGGCGATGGAGCTGGCGTACTTCGGCGCCAAGGTGCTCCACCCCAAGACGATTGCCCCCGCCCGCGAGCGCGGCATCCCCGTGCGCGTGTGCAACAGCTTCCGCCCCGAACACCCCGGCACCCTGGTGACGGACTCCGCCGCCCCGCCGGACCACCCCGTGCGCGGCCTGTCCTTCCTGCGCGACGTGGCGCTCATCAACATCGCCGGCGCGGGCCTCAAGGGCGTCCCCGGCACCGCCGCGCGCGTCTTCGCGGCCATGGCCCGCACCCACATCTCCGTCGTCCTCATCACCCAGGGATCCAGCGAGTGCTCCATCAGCTTCTGCGTGCAGCAGGCGGAGTCCGAGGCCGCCGTGCGCGCGCTGGAGTCCGAGTTCGAGGTGGAGCGCGAGGCCGGCAAGGTGGACACGATTGAGCGACAGGGGCAGCTGGCGGTGCTCAGCATCGTCGGCGACGGCATGCGCCACCGCGTGGGCGTGGCCGGCACCTTCTTCAGCGGCCTGGCGGACGTGGGGTGCAGCATCGCCGCCATCGCCCAGGGCTCCAGCGAGCGCAGCATCTCCGCCGTCATCACCGAGGCGGACGGGCCCCGCGCCATGGCGCACGTGCACCACCGCTACTTCGGCACCACGGAGGTGGTGGAGCTGCTGGTGGCCGGCGTGGGCAGCGTGGGCGGAGAGCTGATGCGGCAGATTCGCCAGCAGGCCCCCCAACTGCGCGCGCAGGGGGTGGAGCTGCGCGTGTGCGCCATCGCCAACAGCCGCAAGGGTGTCATCGAGCCCGCGGGCATCCCCCTGGAGCAGTGGAAGGAGAGGCTGGAGGCGGGAAACGTGTCAGCGTCGCTGGACGCCTTCCGTGAGCAGGCTCGAGAGAAGCGCCCGGGCCGCCCCATCTTCGTGGACTGCACCAGCAGCGAGGACGTGGCGCTCGCCTACCCGTCCCTTCTGGCCTCGGGGCTCCACGTCGTCACCGCCAACAAGAAGGCCAACGCGGGCCGCATGGCCCACTATCGCGCCATCCGCGAGACAGCCTCCCGCCACCAGCGCCGCTTCCTCTACGAGACGAACGTGGGCGCGGCCCTGCCCGTCATCGACACGCTGAAGAACATGCTGCGCACCGGAGACCAGGTGCGTCGGATTGAGGGCATCCTCTCCGGCTCCCTGTCCTTCATCCTCGGCCTCACCGAGCAGGGCGTGCCGCTGTCCCAGGCGGTGGGCACCGCCATGGAGAAGCGCTTCACGGAGCCGGACCCTCGCGACGATTTGCAGGGCACCGACGTGGCGCGCAAGGTGCTCATCCTCGCCCGGGAGCTGGGCCGCACCGTCGAGCTGGAGCAGGTGGCCCTGGAGTCGCTTTTGCCCGCGGACTTCGACGCGACGGGCCCGCTCGACGCGTTCCTCGCGCGCCTGCCGGGCATCGACGCGGACTTCCAGCGCCGCGTGGAGCGCCTGCGCGACGAGGGGAAGGTGCTGCGGTACGTGGGCAGCGTCGGAGAGGAGGGCTGCGCGGTGGGCCTCAAGGCCGTGCCGCTGGAGAACCCGCTGGCGGCGGTGAAGGGCGGAGAGAACGCGCTCAGCTTCCTCTCCGAGCGCTACAGCCCCACGCCGCTGGTCATCCGGGGCTACGGCGCGGGCGCGGCGGTGACGGCGTCCGGCGTGCTGGCGGACGTGCTGCGGCTGGTGGAAGGCCCGTTGACGTGAGTCCACTGGGGCAGCTCGACGACGAAGCGGGCGCCCCGCCCCGGCTCGCTCTCCACCCACACCCGGCCGCCGTGGGCTTCGACAATCTGCCGGGTGATGAAGAGGCCCAGGCCCAGCCCGCCGTAGTTGGGTGAGGCGGCGCGCTCGAAGCGCTCGAAGATGCGCGCCTGGGCCTCCCGGGGGATGCCCATCCCCCGGTCCTCCACGCTCAGCCACACCCGCTCGTCGTGGGAGGCCAGTCGCAACCAGATGGGCTGGCCCGCGCCGTACTTCACCGCGTTCGTCAGCAGGTTCATCATCACCTGCTCCAGCCGCAGCCGGTCCCACCGACCCGGCAGCGACTCCGGCGCCTCCAGCACCAGCTCGCAGCCCGCCTTCTCCAACTGCTCCCGCAGGTGGCCCACCACGTCGCGCGCGACGACGGCCAGGTCCACCTCCTCCAGGCGCAGCGCGAGCCGCGACTCGTGGATGCGGGAGACATCCAGCAGGTGCTCCACCAGGCGCGACAGCCGGGAGAGCTGGCTCTCGCAGACGAGCAGCATGGCGGACAGGCGCGCGGCGAGCGTCGAGTCGGGCCGGGGCCGCGACAGGAGCGCTCCCATCTGCTGCATGCGCAGCTTCATGGAGGTCAGCGGCGTCTTCAGCTCATGCGAGGCGATGGAGAGGAACTCATCGCGGACGCGGATGGCCTCCTGGGACTTGCGGTAGAGCTGCGCGTTGTCGATGGCGAAGGCCGCGCGGCGTCCCAGCTCCTCCACCAGCGCCACCTCGTCCTCGCTGAAGGCGCGCGCGGACCGCGACGCCGCCAGGAGCGTCAGCACCCCCAGGCTCCGGCCGCGCGCCTGGAGCGGCACGCTGAGGGAGGGCCGCCCGCCCAGCTCCCGCACACGGCGCCACTGCTTTTCATCCAGCCGCCCGCCCTGGTCGTCCAGGATGCCCCCCGGCAACCGCGAGCACTCCGAGCGCCCCGTCGCCATCACCGCCACCGGGCCTCGTGTCGCGTCCGGGAGCAGCGGGTGCGCCGCGAGCAACTCCCGCACGTCCTCCACCTGGCCGGGCTGATGGGCCGCCACCGCCACCGGTCTCAGTCCCGCGCCCTCCTCCGGAATGAAGACGACGCACACGTCCGCCAGCCGGGGCACCGCCAGCTCCGCGACGTGCTGGAGCGTCGTCTCGTAGTCCAGCGACGTGCCCAGCTCCCGACTCGCCTCGGCGAGGAACCGCTGCGCCTCCTCCATCCGCTTGCGCTCGGAGATGTCCGTGGAGATGCCGCAGACGGCATAGGGCACTCCCGAGGCATCCATGAGCGGGAACTTCTGGGTGATGTGCGTGTGCATGCCGTCTTCGTGGGGGATGAGCTCCTCCTGGACCCGGGGCGCGCGGAGCTGGAGCACCGACTCGGTCATCGACTGGAAGCCGGCCGCGCTGTCGGGCGGGAAGATGTCGTGGACCGTCTTGCCCGTGACGTCCTCGCGCGTGCGGTGGAACAGCCGCTCCCACTGCCGGTTCACGAAGATGTAGCGACCCTGGGTGTCGAGCAGGACGAAGATGGAGGTGGCGTTGTCCAGGATGGCGCGCAGTTGCCGCTCGCTCTGCTGGAGGGCATCCTCCGCGCGCTTGCGCTCCGTCACGTCGAGCAGCACGGCGAGCGAGCGGACCCACCTGCCCTGGGGGTCGCGCTCGGCGATGGCGGACAGCAGCACGTCCAGGCGCTCGCCGTTCTTCTTCACGAGCTGGTACGGCACGTCCTTGCAGGTGCCCTTCTTGAAGAAGGCGGGGAGGACCGTCTGCCGGGCGTGCCTGGCGGACTCCTCCGTCAGGAACTCCACCGAGTCGCGGCCCAGCACCTCCTCGCGCGAGTAGCCCAGCGTGGCCAGCCAGCAGTCGCTGACACTCACCAGCCGCCCGTCGCGGTCGATGGAGTGCATCATCACCGGCGTGCTGTTGTAGAGCGTCCGGTACTTCTGCTCGCTCTCGAGCAAGGCCTGCTCGGCCTGCTTGAACTCGGTGACGTCGTTGAAGACGGCGACCCCGCCCCGGAGAGCGCCCCGCGCGTCCCACACCGGCCGGCAGCTCACCAGCAGCCAGACTCCCTGGGGCCTGGCGGGGTTGCGCAGGAAGACCTCCACCTGGCTCAGCGACTCGCCACGGATGGCGCGCGCCAGGGGCAGGTCCTCTGGGGGATAGGGCGTGCGCTGGTCCGGAAGGAAGAGCCCGTAGTGCTCGGACCACTGGGAGAGGTCCGTGTCCGCGACGCTCACGCCCAGCAACCGCTCCGCGGTGGGGTTGATGAAGACGAACCGGCCGAGCTCGTCCACCACCGTCACGCCCTCCGCCATGCTGGCGACGACGGCCTCGAAGAGGCACTCCGCCCCCTCGCCGGACGCACCCTTCCCGACGTGGAGGGGCGGGCTCGAGCTGTCGGTCGAAGAGGGCATGGCGAGCAGACGGTGCGTCGGCAGGTCGCTCGCCCCCCGCGCGCGACGCCTGGGACAACGATGCGCGCGCGCTGCTCCACCGCCAACCCACACCCCGGTCCCAGGCCCGGGCCAACCCGCCCGGCGAGCCACGAAGGCAGGTCCGACCGCCAGGACGCCCTTGCCGCCAGGGTGCCCATCCTTCCCCGACAATTCGCGTCCCAGGAGGATTTGTCGCGTCGGGGCGTTTGATGTTCCGGAGGGACCCGCCGAGAATGCCCACCACCCATCGAAAGCGAAAGGAAGGGGGAGGACGGAATGTACGTGTCTCGCAAATCGGTCTGGGGCCGCACCAGCGCGATTCTGGCGCTCGCGCTCAGTCTCACCGTGTTCGGCTGTCCCGGGGATGACAATGACGACGACGACGACAAGCCCGACGCGGGAGGGCAGCCCGATGCGGGGCCCGAGCCCGATGCGGGCCCGCCAGTCACCGCCACCCTCAGCGGCCGGGTGACGTACGACTTCGTCCCGGCCACCTTCACGACCACGCCCACCCGCGGCGGCACGCTGGCCTTCCAGCAGACGAGCGTGAGGCCCGTGCGCAACGCCACCGTCCAGGTGATGCGGGGCGCCGTCGTGCTCGGCACGGCGTTGACGGGAGAGGACGGTCGCTACCAGCTCACCTACACCGCGGGCACCGGCGCCAACCTGACGCTGGCGACCCTGGCGAAGACGACGACGCCTTCCATCCAGGTGGAGGACAACACGTCGGGCAACGCCATCTGGGCCGTGTCCGCCACCATCACCGGCGGCACCACGAGCAGGGATTTGCACGCGGGCCACGGCTGGACGGGCTCCTCCTACAACGCGGCCCAGCGCGTCGCCGCGCCCTTCGCCATCCTGGACACCCTGTACACCTCGTCGCGGGCCTTCCTCGCCGTGCGCACGGTCCCCTTTCCGCCGCTCAAGGTGAACTGGAGCCCGAACAACGTCCCGGAGCGCGGCAACACCGCCAGCGGGCAGATTGGCACCTCGCACTTCTCTCCCACGGAGAATGAAGTCTACGTGCTGGGCAAGGAGAACGTGGACACCGACGAGTTCGACAACCACGTCATCGCCCACGAGTGGGGGCACTTCTTCGAGGCCAACCTCTCCCGCGCGGACAACCCGGGCGGACCGCACACCAGCGGCGACGTGCTGGACCCGCGCATCGCCTTCGGCGAGGGCTACGGCAACGCGCTCTCCGCCATCCTCCTGCCGGACCCCGTCTACGCGGACACCTACTGGCAGGGAGGCCGGCTGAACTCCTTCGGCTTCGACATGGAGACGGCCCCCTCGCCCACGGATGACCCGGCGCCGAGCGTCTTCTCCGAGTTCAGCGTCATGCGGCTGCTCTACGACATCTTCGACGGGCCGACCGCGGCCGAGTCCTCGTATGACCAGGTGTCCGTCGGCATCGGCACGCTGTACGACGTGCTGGTGGGACCGCAGAAGACGACGCCCGCGCTGACGACCATCGGCTCCTTCATCCACGGGCTCAAGGCGCAGCCGGGCGTCAACGCGGCGGCCCTGGACACGCTGGCGGCCCACTATCAAATCGGCTCGATTCGCTCCGCCTTCGGCGAGGGCGACACCCGGCTGGCGGCCATGTACACGAACGTGGCGTCGCTGCCGTTCAACACCAGCGGCACCCTCACGGGCGGCGAGGAGTCCAACAAGCAGCAGCAGAACCGGTACTACGTCTTCAACGGCACGGGCAGGACGGTGAACATCTCCGCCAACTCCACCGAGGACGTGGCCATCCTGGCCCTGCAGCAGGGCACCGAAGCGGGCTTCGCCGACAAGTTCCTCAGCGGCACGGAGTCCTTCAGCTTCTCCAGCCAGGCGGACCGTCAATACGTGCTGATTGTGACGGGCTTCAAGGAAAGCACGGGCACCTACAACTACTCCGTCTCCATCACCAGCCCATGAACGGACCTCGCCTCTTTCAGTCTCCCCCAGGAGTTCTCATGAATCGCATCGCACCCGCGGTCCTCTCCGGCCTCCTCGCGCTCCTGGCGCCGGTGGCCTGCACCTCTCCGGCGAAGAGCACCCCCGCGGGGAGTGGCACGGCGGACACCTCGTCGCACGCGAACGGGGCCGTCACGGCCAAGCTCAGCGCGCCGGTGGAGGTGGGCGCCAAGGTGGCCGGCGACAAGGCCACCATCACCCTGCGCTTCCAGGGCCCCGCCAGCGACGTCCAGGTGAACCTCTCCGGCGTGGACGGGCTGCGCGTGACGAGCGACTCCACGCCCCTGCGGGGCGCGCGCTTCGAGCAGCCCACCACCACCACGCTGGACGTGGACTTCGCTCCCGGCGACGGGCGCTCGCACCTCGTTGTCACCGTCAGCGGCAACTTCCGAGGCGCTCCGCTGACGAAGGTGGCCAGCTTCTCCGTGGGCGAGCCCAGCGTGGAGCAGCAGAAGACCCAGGGTGACGTGGTGACGGGGGACGACGGCCAGCCCATCAAGCTGATGCCCTCGTCCGACTCCGCGCGGTAGCTCACGCGCGGCGGGCCTCAGGGCCCTGAAAAGAACCGCGGGGAGCGCGCCCCCTCGACGCGCTCCCCGCCGTATGGACTGCTCAAAGTCGAACTTCCGGTCCAACGTCGGGCACGCCCCTCGGCATGCCCTCCGGAAGCCACGCCCCTCCCCAGGGGCGCCCCCTCACAAGGTCAGAGGCGAGCCCCCCGGCGCGCCTCATCCCCCCTCGAACGCGGTGCGTTCGAAAACTCGAGTGCCGGCAAGCCGCCCGGACACTCCCCCCACCCGCCATTCAGACGCTCTGCGTCTGAGCCCCTTGGACACCCCGGCTCTGCCCGGATGTCCCCACCTTTCGAAATATCCAAACGCGACGCGCGGAAATCCTTGAGCGGGACATTTCCGCGGAGATTTTTCTCCTCGGCGCTCAGTCCTTGCGGCGCTTGGTGCGAGAGACTTCCCACCCCATCACCGTGCGGCCCTTCTCCAGCTTGCGCTGCTCGCGCTGCGCGGCGGGGCTCGTCTGACGCGACTGGAAGGCCTTCTCGCGCTGCAGCTTCTCGAAGTTCGAGAGCCGCTCGGGGGGGAGCGTTCCGGCCTGGAGGGCGGCGCGCACGGCGCAGCCCGGCTCGTTCTGGTGCGTGCAGTCGCGGAAGCGGCAGCTGTCGGCCAGCTCGAGGATGTCGGCGAAGGTCTGCTCCAGCGCCTCCTCCTCGTCCCCCATCAGCCCCAGCTCGCGCATCCCGGGGCCGTCGATGAGCAGTCCGCCATGGGGCAGGAGGAACAGCTCCCGGTGCGTCGTCGTGTGACGCCCCTTGTCATCCTCCACGCGGACCGCCTGGGTGGCCAGGCGCTCTTCACCCAAGAGCCGGTTGACGAGGGTGGACTTGCCCACGCCGGAGGAGCCGAGCAGCGCGCCCGTCTTGCCGGGGGGCATGAGCGCCCGCACCGCGTCGAGCCCCTCGCCCGTCCACGAGCTCATCGCGAGCACGGGGACGCCGGGGGCGAGCGCCTCCACCTCCTGGACGAGCGCCGTCGCGTCGTCATGGAGGTCCACCTTGGTGAGCAGCACCGCGGGGGCGGCGCCGCTGCTCCAGGCCAGGGTGAGCGCGCGTTCGATGCGGCGGGCGTTGAAGTTCCCATCCAGCCCGGAGACGAGCAGCACGACGTCCAGGTTGGCGGCGATGAGCTGGCCCGCGCCCTTCTGGCCGCCGACCTCGCGGCGCACGAGCACGCTGCGGCGAGGCAGGACGGCGTGCAGCATGCCCTCCCCTTTGCCGGGGGGCAGTTGGATGGCGACCCAGTCCCCCACGGTGGGCAGTGACTCGGCGCCGGGGGCCTGGTGGAGCAGCTTTCCCGCGGTGCGCGCCAGCAGGGTGCGCTCGCCGGTCTGGACTGTGACGAGCCCGCGCTCCTGGCGCACCACGCGGCCGGGGACGAGGGGAAGCGGGGACGACTCGACGACGGTGGAGAACGACTGGGCCAGCTCGGGCCCCCAACCAAAGGTTTCAAGTGACACGTGGAAGGACTCCGGACAAAGCGGTGCCTGCGGCGCACCTCGGTTCTTCAGGGGCACCCGGAGACGTGGACCGCGCTGTGACGGGCCTGCACGCCGGCCTTACCAGGCCCGCGTCCTCCGGGTGAACAGGACTCCCACCGCGGCAAGATGAATGTCGGCGTGCATGGAGCCTCCAGGGGACAGGTGGGACGACGACGCTCGCCGTCCGGCGCTCCCTGCATATCAACGCCTCGCGCCCCGTGCACGGGGGATATGGCGCCGGGACGGGTGCTAGAACCCTTCCCCTCGACGTCTCGGGAACGAAGGCCCGGGGGGCAGGAGCCAGGGAACGGGCGATGCGCGAGGACCATGAGGCGCAGCTGCGGGCAGTGCTCCTCGAGGGCCTGCTCTCCGACGACGAGGTGGAGGCGCTGCGGGCGGAGGCCCTGCGCCGACAGGCCGCCCCCCTGGAGCTGCTGAGGGAGCGGGGGCGACTGTCCGAGGACACGCTCGCCTCGCTGCGCGGCGCGGTCCTCCTCCAGGCCGGCGCACTGGTGGGCGCGCCCACGGCCACCGCCCACGTCGGCCCACCCAGGACGCTGGAGTCGCAGCCTTCGGGAGCGGAGCCGTCATTCCCCGTCCCGGGCTGGGAGCGCTACGCGCCCATCCGCTTCCTGGGCCAGGGCGGCATGGGGCGCGTCTTCCTGGTGCGGGACACGGTGCTGCGGCGTCACGTGGCGCTCAAGTTCGTGCGGGACGACGACTCCGGGCGAGCGCGGCACTTCGTCGCCGAGGCGCAGGCCCAGGCGCGGGTGGACCATGAGCGCGTGTGCAAGGTGTACGAGGTGGGCCAGGTCCAGGGCCGCGCCTATATCGCCATGCAGTACGTGGACGGGAAGCCGCTGCACGAGCTCGCGGAGGTGCTCACGCTGGAGCAGAAGGCGCTGATACTGGCCCAGGCCTCTGAAGGCGTGCACGCCGCCCACCGCGCGGGCCTCATCCACCGGGACCTCAAGCCCTCCAACATCCTGGTGGAGCGCACGGCCGACGGACAGTGGAAGCCCTACGTCATGGACTTCGGCCTCGCCAGGGACCCGGGCGAGGGGGCCACCGCCACGGGCTCCATCCTCGGCACGCCGCACTACATGGCGCCCGAGCAGGCGCGCGGCGAGGTGAACCGGTTGGACCGGCGCGCGGACGTCTACGCCCTGGGCGCCACGCTCTACGCGCTGCTGGTGGGCCAGCCGCCCATCCCCGGGGGCAACGCGCTGGAGGTGCTCAGCCGCATCCCCACCGAGGACCCGAAGCCCCCTCGCGAGCTCGCGCCAGAAGTGCCCGCGGACCTGGAGGCCATCGTCCTCAAGTGCCTGGAGAAGGAGCGCGCGGCCCGCTACGACTCGGCTCGCGCGCTCGCGGAGGACCTGCAGCGCTTCCTCGACGGAGAGCCGGTGCTCGCGCGCGCGGTGGGCACGGCGTACCGGCTGTCGCGGCTGACGCGCAAGCACTGGCGCGGGCTGCTGCTCGCGGCGGTGGCCGGCCTGCTGGTGCTGCTGGCCGGAGCGCAGGCGGTGCTGGCCCGACGCGAAGCCGACACGCGAGAGCACCTGGCGCGCCGCTTCTCCGAGCTGGCCGAGCATGTGGAGTCCCGCGCGCGCTACACCGCGCTGACGCGGCTGCACGACACCCGCCAGGAGCGTCAGGTGCTGGAGACGCGGCTGGCGGACATCGCCGGGGAGATGCGCGGGGGCGGCGAGCACGCGCTCGGACCGGGGAATGAAGCGCTGGGACGGGGCTGGCTCGCGCTGGGAGAGCCGGCGCGCGCGCGGGGACACCTGGAGGCCGCGTGGAGCCACGGCACCCGCACGCCGCGCGTCGCGTGCGCGCTGGCGCTCGCGTTGGGACAGCTCTACCAGGAGCGGCTGCGCGCCTCCGAGCACCTGCCCGCCAAGGAGCGACAGGCGCGGCGGAACGAGCTGGTGGCGCTCTACCGGGAGCCCGCGCTCGCGTGGCTGCGGCAGGGGGGCGGCGCAGACCTGCCTCCCGCCGAGTACGTCGCGGCCCTGCTCGCCTACCACGAGGAGCGCTACGAGGACGCGCTGGAGCGGCTGGATGCGCTGGGGGACCGGCTGCCGTGGCTCTTCGAGGCCCCCCTGCTGCGTGGCGACGTGCTGGTGGCCCGCGCCACCCGTCACTCGGACGCGGGACGTCGCGAGCGCGCGCAGGAGGACCTGGACGCGGCGAGGAAGGCCCACGCCCGCGCGGCCGCCCTCGCGGAGAGCCTGCCGGAGGCGCACCTGGCCCTGGCCAGCGTCGAGCAACTGGCCCTGCGCATGGGCCTCTATGGCCAGGGTGACGTGACGCCGCACCTGGAGCGGGCGCTGGAGGCGCTGGGGCGCGCGCTCACCGCGTCGCCCCGCCACGTGCCGTCGCTGGTGAAGAAGGCCCACCTGCACCGCAGGCTCGCCGAGTTCCGGAGCCGACAGGGCGGCGATGCGGCGGCGGCGCTGGAGGAGGCGCTGAAGGCGGCCCGGGCCGCGGCCGAAGTCACCCCCACCAGCAGCGACGTCCGCCACGCGCTGGGGCTCGTGCTCTGGCAGGGCGCGCGGATTCAGCAGGCGCGCAGCGAAGACCCCCGGCCCATGCTGCGACAGGCCATTGAAGCCTTCGAGGGCGTGGCGCCCGAGGAGCGCGGCTACGACTACCACTCCAACCTGGGCCTCATCTTCAAGGTGTGGGCGGACCACGAGGACGCCGTGGGCGAGGACTCGCTCGGCCACCGCGCGCGCGCCATCGACGCGTACCTCACCGCCATCCGCATCGACGAGGCGCTGCCGGACGCGTGGATCAACCTGGGCAGCGCCTGGTTCAAGCGCGCGTCCCATCCGCGCAACCCGGACGCGGACGCGGACCTGGAGCGCGCGCGCGAGGCCCTGGAGAAGGCGCGCACCCTCAACCCCCGCAACCTGGTCAGCCACTTCTACGAAGCCCAGGTCCACGCGCTGCGCGCCGCGCGCCTGCGCGACGGCGGAGGGGATGCGCGCCCGTCGTTGGACACCGCGCTCGCGTCGTACAGGAACGCGCTGGCCCTCAACGCGGACGTGCCGCAACTCCATGGCGGCGTGGGGCTGGTGCACCTGGAGCGCGCGCGGGACGCGTGGCAGCGCGGCGAGGACCCCTTCCCCGCCCTGGACGAGGCCCGCGCGTCCTTCACCCGCGCCCTGGCCCTGGCCCCGAAGCAGGGCCTGCCGCCCAGCAACCTGTCGGAAGCCCACGTCGCCCGCGCGGCCCTGCGACTGGCCCGGGGCGAAGACCCGCGAGACGACGCGCGCGCGGCGCAGCGCGAGGCCCGCACGGCGCTCACGCTCCAGCCGGACCTGTCGGCGGCCTGGGCCAACCTGGGACAGTCCCACCGCGTGCTCGCCGCCTTCGCACTGGAGCGGGGCACGGACGCGAAGCCGGAGCTGGACGCCACCGAGCAGGCCCTGAGCGAAGCCCTGCGACGCAACCCCCGCGACGAGGAGGCGCTGCGCTGCGCCGCGGAGGTCCGCTCCCTGGCCGCCGCCTGGAGCGTGCGCACGACGAAGGATGGGGAGGCCGCCTTCCTCCGCGCCGAGCAGGCCCACCAGGCCGCGCTCACCGTCAGCTCCCGGCCGCACGATGACCGCCGCGCGCTGGCACGACTCCACCTGGACTGGGCCCTGGCCCGTCGGCGCGCCGGCCAGGACGCGCGTGACGTGCTGGAGCGCGGCCTGTCGGAAGTGGCCACCGTGCTGAAGGCGCGCCCCGAGGACCCGGAGGCCCGCGCGCTGCACGCGGCGCTCGAACTCACCCAGGTCCGGGCCTTCCCTGAGGCCCACCCCGGCCAGCAGGCACGGGCGCGCGAGGCGCTGGCGAAAGCGCTCACCGCCCGTCCCCTGCTCGCGCGGACCTGGGGACCCCTGCTCACGCAGACGCCCAAGGAGCCCCCGGCGTCACCGTGAACGCCTGGAGCGTCAGTCCTCCTCGCCCGGGTCCCTGACCACTTCCAGCTCCCCTGGCTGGCCCGCGCCCGTATCGGTGGTGACGGTGAAGTAATGGCCCCCCGGGAAGACCTTGTGGCGAAGCATTCCGCACCACTTCGAGTCGCGCCCCGCCATCAGCGCGATGTCCATCCTGTCGTAGTCCACGAAGAGGGCGTCGGCATCAGGTCCGAAGAACTTGAGCGTGGCCGCGTTGACGCCGGGCGCGAGCTGGAACTTGACCGGTTGCTTGCGCCGGAGGCAGCTCCTCGCGGGCGACACGGGCAGGGCTCCCCTGGAGATGGTGATGACACACAGCATGTTGTGGTCGAGCGGGGGGCAATACCCGCCGCCCTGGGCGGGACAGGGAGCCTCCAAGAGCTTGGGGCAGGCGGTGCCGTCGTATTCCGCCAGGGATTGAACGCCCGGCGTGGACGCCTCGTCGACCGCGGACGGGTCCGGCGCGCAGCCCCACCCCAACGACAACATGACGACGCCTGGCCAACGCTTCCAATGCCCTTGCATGGTGCACGCCTCCCCGCCACGTCGCCCGGGCGCACGGGCCAGGCCCGGCCCGGAGATGGCGGCGCCTGAAGCTTGCCACGACCCACGACTTCACGACGTGGGGGGCTCCAGACCCAGCTCC
Source organism: Myxococcus qinghaiensis (assembly GCF_024198215.1). Taxonomy (GTDB): domain Bacteria; phylum Myxococcota; class Myxococcia; order Myxococcales; family Myxococcaceae; genus Myxococcus; species Myxococcus qinghaiensis. The sequence continues at coordinate 15,288 of NZ_JAKCFA010000027.1, read as the reverse complement.
CTGACGCGACGCTGGAGCGCGCGCCGGGACACCTCCAGCTGGCGCACCATGGCGTCCAGGTCTCCACCACAAGCCTTGAAGCAGCGGGTGATTTCCTCCGCGCTCACGTCCTTCACCGTGCGGATGTGGGGACTGCGGTCCACCAGGTTGTAGAGCGACGCCCGGGTGATGCCGAGCTTCTCCGCGGTGCCCTTCAAGTCCCATGAGCACTCGCGCAGCGCGTCCAGCAGCTCCCGCTCCGTCACTTCGGAGGGCTTGCGCCGCGCCACCAGCGTGGGCTCCCCCTCCTCGTCGCCCGGGGAGCCCGGCCCCAGCTCCGCCTCCAGCGCCGCGTCCATCTGGAGTCGGGGCTGCCCCCGGCCGCTGATGACGAGCTGGCGGGCCACGTTGCGCAGCTGCCGGACGTTGCCGGGCCAGTCGTGCCGCAGCAGCCGTGACGCCAGGGCCGCCGGCAGCCAGGGCTCCGCGTAGGGGTCCTGGGGCTCCAGGCGCCAGCCCTCCCCCAACCGCTCCAGCTCCAGCCGCGCGAAGTGGTGGAAGAGCAGGGAGATATCCTCGCGCCGCTCCCTCAGCGGAGGCATGTGGATGGAGTAACCGGAGAGCCGATGCAACAGGGGTGCGCGAAAGCGGCCCTGCTCAATCAGGTCCTCCAGGGGCGCGTCCGTCGCGGCCACCAGTCGCACGTCCGTGACGACGGGGGTGTGCGCGCCCACCGGGTACATCTCCCCCGTCTCCAGCACGCGCAGGAGCGCCACCTGCACCTCGGCGGGCGCCTCTCCCACCTCGTCCAGGAACAACGTGCCGCCGTGCGCGGCGCGGAAGAAACCCTCGCGGCGCTGGGAGGCGCCGGTGTAGGCGCCCCGCTGCGCGCCGAACAACTCCGCCGCGGCCAGCTCGCGGGCCAGCGTGCCCAGGTTGACGCTGACGAAGGGCCCCTTGCTCCGAGGGCCGCGCTGGTGGAGCGCACGGGCGATGAGCTCCTTGCCCGTGCCCGTCTCGCCCCGGATGAGCACGGGCACGTCCAGGTCCGCCACCTGGCGGACGCGGGTGCGCACCCGTGCCAGCGCCGCGCTCTGCCCCACCATTCCCAACGTGTCCGCGGAGCGCTCCTCTTCCAGCGCCACGAGGTGCAGCAGCACCACCACCCGCCCGGCCAGCTCGAGCGTCACCCCCGCCGCGAGCGCCTCCGGCCGGAAATCCCAGCTCACGCCCGGCACCCCACCCGCCACCACCTGGGTACCTTCCGCCTCGCCCTCCAGCCGGATGCCGCCCTCCGGGCGCGGCAGGAAGCGCAGCGCGCGCCGGCTCACGAACGGGTCCGCCAGCGGCCGGCCCACGACTTCATCCACGCGGGTGAACAGCGGCTCGTTGCGAGAGAGCGCCACCGGCCGGCCGCGCGGCAGGGATTCCATCACGAACCGCTCCCCCACCCGTGAGGCCAGGGGGTGGGAGACCAGCGTCAGCGCCGGCAGGAGGACAGCGGGCCGCGAGTCACCGCCATGCCGCTTTGGGCTCGCGGTGGAGACATCATCGAGGAGTCTCTGCTTCATGAGGGGGACGCTCGGAGCCAGGGCCCGGGTTCGCCTCCAGGCTACACGAGCCCAGCGCCCCGCGGACCGAGGCGGCCTGCCGGCTGGCACACGCTGACATGTCAGCCGGTGACGCTGACATGCCAGCCGGGCACCGCGCCCGACGACCAGGCGGTCTCCTCCGAGGGGACGAGAGCCGGCACAGCGGTTGCTCTGGGGGAGCGCCACGGAGGGGATGGCCACCTGTGAGCGTCCTCATGGAAGTGATGTCGACCGGATTCTGGGAGCTGTGGCTGTGCCACCACTCGCGGCTGCTCGCGAAGAGCCTGCGCCACCTCGGTGGCCACCAGGCCGACGCGGAGGACGCCCTGGGCACCGCGATGCTGCGAGCCGCCGAGGCCTGGCCCCGGGAAGTCCGACGGCTGCGAAACCCGGAGGCGTGGCTGACGCGCATCGTCTACAACTCGTGCGTGGACCTTCACCGCACCCGGGCCCGGCGCGCGGACGAGGACCCTGGGGAGGAGGACGAAGTCGCTTCGGCGCGAGAGCCCCTGGCGCACGTCCCCTCGCCGGAGCAGCTCCTCCTGGAGCAGGAGCAGTCACGGCTCCTGTGGCGCCACGTCCACCGCCTGCCGGAGCCGCTGCGGCAGGCCTGCCTGCTGCGCTTCGAACGGGAGCTGGACGGCCGGACGATGGCGGAGGAGCTGGGCATCACCCACGTGAACACCCGCCGCCGGCTGCTGCGGGCCTATCAGGTGCTGCGCGGGGCGCTCGGCCCCTCCGCGCGAGGCCCGGAGCCCGAGCCACCCACACGCGGGGGAGTGGAGCAGACCTCCCCTCCCCACCGGGCACCGCGCGCGCGACGGGAGCCGACTACGCGCTGGCGGAGTGAGCGTGCATGTCAGCCCCGTCACGCCCACCGCCGAGCCGGCGGATGAGGCGACGGCGGACGACCTCGATGTGCTCGCGGAAGAAGTAGAGGTTCTCCGCGTAGGCCAGCGGCATGGGGATGCGGTTGACCTCGCGCTCGGCCTCTTCCAGCCGCTTGAGCATGTCCTCGAGCATCTCCCGGCCAGGGTTCTCGTCGAGCTGGATTTCAATCTCCTTCAGCCGCGCGTACCAGCGGACGATGCGCTGGCGGATGCGCCACTGGTAGAGCGCGGGGACGGCGCGGAACAGCGGCACCACCACGGCGATGATGGGCACCAGCATCACCCACAGCCGGTCCACCAGGTTCGCCGCCCAGAACGGCAGGTAGCGCTGGAGCAAGGGGATTCCCGCCTCGTAGTAGCGCTGGGCCTCGCTGCTGAGCGCGAAGCCCGTCTCGCGCGGCGCGGGGAACTCGTTGGGGCCGTCGAGCAGGCCCGCGCTGCCGTGGACTTCGCTGGCCGCGCGCATGAGGAGATAGGAGAGCGCGGGGTGCAGCGAGTCGCGCGCCACGAGGTTCGCCGTCGGCGCGAGCACCACCACGTCTTTCGCGGGGACATCCGAGGCGAGGTTGAACACGCCCCGAGGCAGCACCAGCCGCGTCAGATACGGGAAGCGGCGTGCATACGCCTCTCCGCGCGCGAAGCTGAGCAGATTCACCCCGGGCACCGCCGCCAGCTTCTGGATGGCGGGCGACTCCGCGGGCGAGATGAGGAACGCCGCGTCGAGGTGCCCCTGCTTGAGCTGCTCGGTGGCGGCCTCGCGCTCCAGCGGCAGCAGCTCCGTGGGCGCCTCGTCGATGCCGTTGGCCTTCAGCAGCGTGACGGCGAGCGCGCGCGTGCCGCTGCCCTCCGGCCCCACCGCGATGCGCCGCCCCTTCAACTGGCGCACGTCCTCCAGGGGCTCGCCCCGGTAGAAGACCCAGAGGGGGACGTAGGAGACGCTGCCCAGGGATACGACGCTCGTGGCCTTCTCACCGCCCACGGTGCCGCTCTGCACGAAGGCCACGTCGACGCCGGAGGCCGCGTCCGCGAGCAGCTCCACGTTCTCGATGGAGCCCTTCGTCGTGCGCAGCTCCAGGGTGACGCCGTGCTTCTTGAGGACGTCCTGGTACTTCCGCGCGTAGTAGCGGAAGCCGCCCTCGTCGGGCGACAGGGCCAGCACCAGCTTCTTCGGGGGTGCGGGCTCGATGAAATAGAAAGCAGCGGCGAACGCGAGGCCGATGAGGAGCACCGCGGGCGCGAGCGTGAGCCAGAGGTCTCGCCGCAGCGTGCGCCGCAGTTGTTGCTTGAGGGAGTCCGCCGTCATGGTGGGCGCGGAGTATACGCACCTCTCCGCGCCCACTCCCATGACTGCCTGCCTGGAGGACGGCTAGCAGTCAGCCGGGCAGGAGGCGGGCGTCTCCCACGGCTGGCAGATGGCATCCCCGCACGAGGCGTTGAGGAACGTCTCCAGGACGGCCTTGCGGTGCGGCAGGAAGACGGCGTTCAGCGCGGGGGAGATGCGGAAGCGCGGGCCGAAGGGGCCGGGCACCGGGTCGAACTGCTCACCCACATGGACGAAGCCGGCGGAAGGCGGCCAGACAAGGCCACCGCCCAGGTTGGCCCCGTTGCTCAGCTCGTGGCAGCCCGCGCAGGACAGCGCCAGCGAACGCTCCACGATGTCCTGGGGCAGCAGCGGGCTGCCGAGCAGGAACAGCTCGTTCTGGATGTTGGTGCGCAAGACGCTGGGGCCGGGGGTGAACTGGAAGCGGTAGTCGTTCTCCGGGCCCTGCGCGTCGCTCTGGCCGCTGTTGAAGGGGTTGGGAATGGTGTTGTTGAACAGGTTGATGTCGTTGACGGCCAGCGCGGGCACCTCCGCAGGGAACACCGTGTTCTGGAACGGCGCCGCCAGCGGGTGCGGGGAGCCGGGAGCGAACAGGATGCCACCCGGGTTGACCTTCACCGTCACCGGCCGGAAGTTCAACTGGCAGGGCGTGGCGCCACACATCGTGCGCCGCACGCTGAACTCCCGCAGCGTCCACGGCGGCTGGATGAACTGGTTGGTGCGCACCTGCCCCGTCGGCACGCCCGTGGTCCGGTTGCCGTAGTTGTCCATGTGGACCACCGGCATGAAGCCCGGCAGACCGTTGAAGTAGAAGTTCTGCAGCCCGGCGATGCGGGTGGTCAGCGCCGCGCCCGTCAGCGAGGCCCAGAAGGTGGCCACCGGCATGCAGCCATTGAGGCCCGCCGTCGGATTGGGGTTGGGCAGCACCGCCTCGAAGATGAGGAGGTTGCGATTGCCACCCCCGGGGATGCCGGAGCGCTTGCCGTAGATGATGCGGTACTCACCGCAGTCCACGCCCGACGCCGGCGCCAGGTCGAAGCGGTTGACGAGCGCCAGCGGGACGTACTCGTCGGGATTCGTGCCCGGGCTGACGAAGGGATTGACGAAGGACTGGTTGCCCTCGACACGCGGACACAGATACGGGAAGCCGTTGAACGTCGGCCCACAGTTGGGCGGCAGCGCGGTGCGCCACCAGTCCTGGAAGAGCGCCAGCGGCGTCAGCCCCGCGACACCGGACTGCGTCACCAGCTGGGACATCACCCGCAGCAGCGGGAAGTTCCTCACGATGGCGTCATCGGTGATGAGCAGCGACGAGCGGGGGTCCAGCGGAACGGCCATCGCCGACGGACCCGAGGGTGGCAGCGCCATGGCACCAATGCCGCGGCGCTCCGGATGCCGCGTCGGGTCCACCTGCACCGGCTCCGCCAGGTCCAGCTCCGGGGGCCGGGTCTCAAGTTCCGTGTTGTCACAGCCGGCCGCCAGGGCGACCACCGCGCACACGAGCACCCTTCGCCAGTCAAGCTGGCGCTTCTCCACCATGAATTGCATTCGAGTTCTCACACCCGCGCGGATGGCCGCGCCCCCCTGCCAGGAATGAGCACTCCGGCGACACGCCGGATTCACGGGCTGGCAAGTACTCCCATGATTTCGCGTTTATACATTGTTCAGTGACACAAAATCCACAAAGAGTCTGAGTCAAATGCAAACATCGAAGGTGCGCAGCCGACGTCGGGGATTGGGTCCTGATACACCCTTGGTACGGACCTGAACGAAAGGCCTGCCCTCTCGCGCCGTCCCATCCCAGACGTGTGGCCCATGGCGAGTGTTACTCCCCCACCGCCCAGGGCCTGAAAAATCACGGAGCCCGACGACAGGGCAGACGCCTGCGTCCCAGCGGGCAGGATGCGCCCGGGGTGCTGGGGACACCAGCCCCTCGTGACGAGGGGGACTCGTCACGTCTGTGTCTGGAGTGGGGGGCTATTCGAATGGAACCGTCTCTTCGCGCCGCGTTCGCCGGCACGAGCATCCACCTGGTCATCCTGGGAGCAGCCCTCGCGGCGGAGCCCCAGCCTGTCCAACGGGCGTATCAGGACTATTACACCGTGGCCCTGACACCTGGAGGCGTCACGGGCAGCCGCCAGCTCAGCCGAGGCACCGTCTTCGTGCCCATCCTCCAGCCTGTCACCCACGCGCCGAAGCGGGGTTTGGATGGCTCACCGCTGCGCTACACGTGTGGCGTCACCTTCATCTCTCCGCGCAGGGCCATCACCGCCGCGCACTGCGTGGACGGCACCAGCGTCTGGGACCCGGAGAACCAGCCGCTCGAGGTGCGCATGTATGACCCGATGATTGCCGCGGACGTGGACTGGGAGGCCACCGCGGAGAGCCTGTCGGGCACCTTCCCCGGCTATCAGCGGCGTCCCCTGGGCCCGGGCTACAGCACGTCGTCATACCAGTGCCGGGTGATTGCGCGCTGCGGCGACTCGTTCGGCGACTACCAGTGCCCCGCGTCCATGCCTCGCGCCGACACGGCGCTGCTGGACTGTGGCGACACGAGCCCCGGCTGCCGCTACGACTACCTCGACGTGGCCGAGTCGGAGGGCGTGGGCGTCCCCGTGTCCATGGCCTGGACCCACGAGGTCTACTCGATTCCGGACGACCGGAGCGCCGCGCAGCCTGTCGCCTTCTTCATCGACCTCCCCGTCGGCCAGCCCGACCTCGCGCTGGACGACCTCCGCCTCTCGACTCGCTGAGCGAATACCTCGCGCCTCCGCCCGGAAGCGCCATGGCACCGGGCGGGGGCACGCGGTGGGTCCTCAGTTCCGCACGTCGCAGGAGCCGGCGTCGGAGAGCAGCCGGCCGACGTTGACGTGGAACAGCTCACTCGGGAGGAACGGCTCGTACTGGTGCCGCACGAAGTAGAGCGTGCGGTGGTCCGGCGAGAGCGTCGGGTGGTACTCGTCCAGGTCCGTGTTCACCGTCGGCCCCAGGTTGCGGGCCGGCTGCCAGCCGCGCCACGTGCGCGAGGCCACGTAGAGGTCGCCGTAGCCGTAGCCGTCCGGACGGCCGATGGAGGCGAACAGCAGCGTGTCGCCGTCGGGGAGGATGCTCGGGTTGAACTCCCACAGCTCTGTGTTGATGGCGGGCCCCAGGTTCTCCGCGGGCCCATACGTCCCATCCGAGCGGAGCCGCGAGCGCCAGATGTCCCAGCCGCCGAAGCCGCCCTCACGGTCCGAGCCGAAGTACAGCGTGCCGTCCTCGTCCACGCTGGGGTACAGCTCGTCGGCGAGGCTGTGCACCGCGGCGCCCAGGTGCCGAGGCTCGCTCCAGCCGCCGTCCCTGCGGCGCTCGACGACCCACATCTCCACGTCCTCGCGAGGCGCGCCGTTGACGGGACGGATGGAGGAGAAGAACAGGCGGCGCCCATCCGGCGAGACGAACGGGTCGATGTCCGAGTACACGCCGGAGAACGGCGCCGGACGAGGCTGCGTCCAGCGGCCGTTGCGCAGCTCGGAGTAGACGATGGTGGCCTGGCGCGTCTCGGGGAAGAACCCCGGGCTCACGCCCCAGAAGGCGGTGCGGCCATCCGGCGTGAAGGCGATGCGCCACTCCTCCTGCTCGGGCAGGGAGACAAAGCCAGGAGCGAACACCTCGGGCGTGCGAGGCGCGGAGGCCACGGCGGACGTGGCGACACCCAGCGACAGCGCCGCGAGCACCAGCGGGAGACGACGGAAGGACGATGACATGACGGATTCCTCTCGGGATGTGGCGGGAGGAGTGGAAGTCCTTCCCGCCATGGCCGAAGAGGTACGCGTGTCGCGCGGCGCTGTCCGAGAAGCGGGGATGAAGCGAGAGGCGCGAGGGATGGATGGGAGCGGACCGGGGACGCGCCTCAGCGCGTGCCTTCCGAACCGGACCCGGAACCCAGCCCAAGCGCGGACTCCACGCGAGCGCGATGGCTGCGCCCGGTGCGCACGGCGGTGCCCCCGGGGCCGAGGACGAGCAGGTATTCGCCCTGGGAGAGCGGCTCCATCTCCCGCACCTGGTCCAGGTTGATGAGCACGGAGCGGTGCACACGCAGGAACCGACGCGGATCCAACCGCTCCTCCAGATGCGTCAGTGTCTCGCGCAGCACGTGCTGCTCGCCGCCCACGTGGACGCGCACGTAGTTGGCCTCCGACTCCACGTGGGTGATGGCGGAGCAGTCCACGAAGCGGATGCGCCCGTCGACCTTGACGGGCAGGCGGCGCAACGGAGCCTCCGCCAGCGCCAACCCGGACAAGAGGGCCTCCTGACGGGCCACGGCCTCGCTGCGCCGCATCAGCCGCACCTGCTCGCGGGCCCGGACGAGCGCGGCCCGGAAGCGCTCCTTGTCATAGGGCTTGAGCAGGAAGTCCAGCGCCTGGGCCTCGAAGGCGCGCACGGCGTGGTGCTGCCACGCGGTGACGAAGACGACCACCGGGACGGACTCCGGAGGCAGCGCGCGGAGGACCTCGAAGCCGTCGCCCGCGGGCATCTCGACGTCCAGCAACAGCACGTCCGGTGACGCGTGGAGCACCGCGCGCACCGCCTCCGCGCCGCTCGTCGCCTCGGCCACGAGCTCCACGTTCGGCTCCGCCGCCAGCAGGGCGCGCAGGCGGGAGCGGGCCAGGGGCTCGTCATCCGCGAGCGCCACGCGCAGGAGCCCCGACTCCACGGCTTCGGTGCTCATGCCGCCACCCTCGTCCCCTCCGGCTCCGCGTCAAGCGGCACGCGAAGCTCCACCACCGTGCCCCGAGGCGTCCCCGGCCGAAGCTCCAGCCCGGCGCGGCCTCCGTAGAGCGTCGCCAGTCGCGCTCGCAGGTTGGACAGGCCCACGCCGCCACCTCGCGCCGGGCCTCCCACGGGCGGCCCCATGCCGTCGTCCCGCACGAGCAGCCGCAGCACCTCCCCTTCCCGCTCGGCGGAGATTTCAATCCGCCCCGGCTCCGCGCGCGGGGCCAGGCCGTGGCGGATGGCGTTCTCCACCAGGGGTTGCAGCGCCAGATAGGGCACGCGCGCCTCCAGGACCTCGGGCGCCAGCCTCCAGGCCACCTCCAGTCGGGGGCCGAAGCGGATCTGCTCGATGTCCAGGTAGGGCGCGAGCGCCGCCTGCTCCTCGCGCAGCGTCACCTCCTGTCGCCCGTGGGACTCCAGGCTGTGGCGCAGGAGGTCTCCCAATCGCGCCAGCATGCGCTCCGCGGCGTCCGGGTCCACGTGCACCAGCGAGGCCACGGCGTTGAGCGCGTTGAACAGGAAGTGCGGCCGGAGCTGCGACGCGAGCGCCTGGAGTCGTGCCTCCGCGAGCTGCGCCTGGAGCTGGTCCGCGCGGCGCTGGCGCACGTGGGCCCTGCGAGCGAGGCCCAGGGCATGGGCGCCCGCCGTCAGCAGCACGAAGGGCAGCAGGTTGTTGACGACGCTCTGGGCCAGCACGTAGGGCACGTGCGGCTCGCGCTCGTACCAGCCGATGAGGTCCTGGGTGAGCACGACGAAGGTCGCCCTCCCCAGCACGACGAGGAGCAACGCGCCCAGGTGGAAGCCCAGGGCGGGGAGCAGGCGCCGGCGCGTGAGGGGGACGCGCTCGGACAGTCGCAGACACATCACGGTGAAGGGCACCCACAAGAGGGAGCTGGCCAGGGACATGCGCCACAGCTCGGCCTCGACGACCTTCGCCTCGCCGATGCGCTGGAGGAGCTGGACCTGGCTCACGGAGATGAGCGCATCCGCGAGCCACCAGCCCAGGGCGCCCAGCCACACGGCCCAGGACGGCAGGGGGGCCACTTCTCCGGCCCGGAGTCTCTCCGTCTCCTCGTCACGCATGGTGGGCAAGGGTAGCGGGCCCCGGGGATGGCTTCCATGGCGCCAGGGACGAACCGCTCGCGTGCGGGGATGAATGGAGCGTCCCCCGGCAGGCGCTCATTCCCCCTGGCGTGACAGCCACTGCTTCCACTGCTCGGGGCGTTCGTAGTCCTCGCCGGAGAGCAGCCGGAGCACCTTCACCGCGGGCTCGCGGTTGATGGGCTGCTGGTAGGCCGCCATGTCCACGAGCAAGGGGCCGACCTTCCGGAGCACCTCCGCGCGGCGAGCCTTCAGCTCATCGGGGGTGAGCTTCACGAGCACCATCTCCAGCAGGTAGGTGCCCTTGTTCCGGTCCGTCACGTCCGGCATCGCCATCGCATCGAAGACCACGGGCAGGTCGACGACAGGCCGGTCCAGTCCATCCTGGAAGGCCAGCACCGAGCGGACGACGTTGTTGCGCACACCGGAGTCCGGGTCCTTGAAGAAGGGCACGAGCCACCCGATGACCTGCTCCGGAGTACCGGCATAACCCAACACATAGGGGACCGCCGAGCGGCGGTTCGCATCGGCATCCTCTCGCAGCATGCGCAGCAACGCCTCCCGAGCGGCGGGCGCCTTCGCGACGAAGCGCGGCTCATAGGGCGCGAGCTCGGGGTGGGCGAAGCCGAAGAAGCAGTGAGCGACTCGGCAGGACGGTGGTTCCTCGGGGTTCATCGCTCCGCTGCGCAGCAGGCGCACCACCTTGTCCTCGTACTCCAACCATTGAGCGACGAGCCCTTCCGGGTCCTCCACGTGTCCCGTGGGCGCGGGCAGGAAGCTCAAGCGGTGCGAGTCCTCGGCATCCACCAGGTCCACGCTGGCGAAGGCCTGTCCCTTCGACTCCTCCGCGAAGAACGCGATGATGCCCACGTGGGCATAGGCCAGGTTGAAGCGCTGACGCAGCGCCTCCTCGCGCTTCTTCAGCAGGTGGCGACTGCCGATGACGGGCTTTCCCACCTCCAGGCCGAGCATCTGGATGACCGAGGCCGCATCGGCGCGACGAGAGCGTGACACGTCGATGGTCGCGAGCACGGGGATGGGCATGGGCGGAGTGCCCGCCTTGTCCAGGTTGGTCTGGACGCCCGCCACCACCTCCTCCCACCCCGGCAGCGAGCGGAGCGAGGCCAGCTCCGGGTCGAACTGGAGCCGATCCACCAAGAGGAAGCCGCTGTCCGCCGAGCGCTTCAGGAAGGCAAGCGCATCATCGGGGCGACCGGCGAGGGCCGCGCATCTCGCGGCGGAGTAGTACGCGTCCGCGCGCAGGTCGACATCCGTCACGGCCTCCGCGGACTGGCGGCGCAGGTCGGCGCAGGTGGCGAAGTCCTCGGCGTCGTAGGCCTTCTCCGCGCGCAGGGACAGCTCCTGGGAGGCCATGGCGCCCACGGTGGAGACCACGTCCTTCGGCTTCCCCGACGAATGCGCGCAGCCCACGCCCCACATCAACAACAGACTCAGTCCGGCCGACTTCCTCACAGGCACCTCCCCTTCGAACCCTGGACTGTGGCTCGGCACTGACCCCGGATTCAATTCCTCACGGACTCTGACGCAACGCTCCAAGGGCCCCAGGCTTGAGTTCCGGAGCCTAGCCTGGGCAATTGCAACTCAGTGGATTCCGTTATCCGGAGGCGCTCAGGACATGTCCAGCCACGTGCTCTCGAAGAAGCTGCAGTCCGCGGTGTTTGGTATTTCCACGCTCGCCCTGCTCGGGGCGTGTGGTGGAACCCCTTCCGACCAGGGAGGGCTCGCGGAGGAGGACACCGCCACGGTGGAGTCAGCTCTCGCCGCATCGGTCTCCGTGGCTTGCAGCGGCAACTCCACCACGACTGGAGAGCTGTGGTGCACCGGAACCGTATCCGGCGGCGCGCCCCCGTTCGTCTATCAGTGGCAGGTTGTCGATGACTTCGGCCAGGGCAACCAGAGCACCTTCTGGAGCACCGGGTCGACGACGCACGACGACTGGTGCTTCTTCAAGCTCTCCACCACGGGGACCCACTGGAGGAAGTGGGTCCGCTTCCGGGTGACGGATGCGACCGGCGCCGTGTCCAACGTCGCGGAGACCAGCCGCCCGTGCTGGAGCCCCAACTGAGGTCAGGGCTCCGGTGATTCCCGCTTCACTCCGCCTTCTTGGGAGCCGGAGCGGGACGCACCACCCGGTGCACGGGGTAGATACCGCCCACCTCCAGCAGCTTGTCCAGGAACTGCCACCGGCAGAAGCCATCGTCCGAGTGCGGCTCCAGCAGGTACACGGCCAGCGTGCCCGCGCGCTGCGCCGTGGGCACGTAGAGCGTCCCTTCCGCGAACTCGCGCGTCGTCCGCTCGGGCGACACCGTCAGCACCGTCTCGAAGCGCACCGGCTTGGGCTTCTGGCTCAGCGGCACCTCCGCCTCACCGAGCGCGGGCACGTTCGCCGCCACGTCGGGGCTGAAGGTCTCCTCGCGCCGGGCGATGCGATAGCTGTCCACCAGGAAGTGGCGCGGCTTCGGGAGCACCTCGAACCGGATGCCGTGCCCCTCCAGTCGGGGCGCCAGCTCCGCGGGCACGAGGTACGCCTCCGGCGTGCTCACCGCCTGCGTCGGGATGAACGTCCGCTGGTGCGGCACGCGGTAGACGCGGCGCTTCTTCCCGGGGAACCGGTGCTCCGCGATGCTCTTCTCGTCGAACGCCTGGATGCGCGCCAGGTCCCCGTCCTTCGCATACGCCGGGTAGTCGAACGTCAGCGCGCCCTGCGCATCCCGCGTGGCGACGCCGTAGTTGATTCCCACCTGCGTCTGGAGGTCCGGCGTCGTCCCCCGCGCGATGATGGCCTGCTGCTGGCTCTCCGTGACGGAGCGGAACGCCTTCGCGCTCCGGGCCGCCTCGCGGAACAGCTCCAGCAGCCACGCCCGCGTCACCGCGCAGCGGCGCGGGAAGTCGATGTAGCTGTACGTCTCCAGCAGCACGTCGAGCCGACCGAGCAGCCCCCGGTAGTGGCTGCCGAAGCGGGGCAGCGCCGGGTACGTGTGCCAGCCCGAGGCGGGGACGTCCTCCTCGCGGTAGTTGCCGTACCAGAAGCTCTCGAACCCGTGGCGCTTGCTCACCGCCTCGGAGACGCGCTCCAGCATGGCCCGGTTGTAGTCGCGCAGCTCCTGGAACAGCGGCTCGTTCGAGTGCGACGTGTCGTACGTCAAATCGAAGGCGTGGATGCTGCCGTCCGTGGTGTGGCAGTCGATGAACAGCTCCGGCCACCACGTCTGGTGCAGCTTGGCCATGGCGCGCGTCTCCGGCGCCTCCTGCTTGGTGCTGTCGCGGTTGAGGTTCCACCCCTCGCCCGTGTAGCGCGTGCCCACGCCGCCCTCGGGGTTGACCTGCCCCTCCAGGCTCTTGAGGTTGAGCTTGCGGTTGTTGGGGCTGATGCGGTCATTGCCGTCCGGGTTGAAGTTGGGGACCAGGACCAGGCACAGCCTGTCCAGCAACTTCGCGCCCAGCTTCGTCAGCGTCAAATCCCGCGCGAGCGCGAGCACGGCCTCCTTGCCCTCCACCTCGCCGGAGTGGATGTTGGCCTCCACCAGCACGACGACCTTCTTCTGCTTGCGCGCCAGCTCCGGCGTGAAGCAGTTGCGGTCACTCACGATGAGCGCCACCAGGGGCTGGCCCTCGCCGCTCGTGCCGAAGTCCACCCGTCGGGCGAGCTTCGTGCGGCGGCAGAGCTCGTCGATGAAGGCGAGCACGTGTGAATGACGCGAGGTTTCGGCGTAATTCGACGATTCAGCGCGGGTGAGCAGCTGGGACATGGGCGCGCATCCGAGCGCCGCACTCCCGCGTCGTCAAGCACTTCGTCCACGACGACACACCGCGACGGTGCTCACCCCGTCCGCCAGTGAGCGCTCGTCGCAGCAGTGACGTGCCGTGTCGACGATTCCAGCGCACCGTCCGGGAGATTCACGCGAGGATGCCGCCTGAATGAGAATCTGGGTCGATGCCGATGCCTGTCCGGGCCCCGTCCGGGAAATCCTCCTGCGCGCCTCGCAGCGCCTCAAGGTGCCCCTCGTGTTCGTCGCCAACCGGTCGATGAACCTGCCGCGCGCGGAGTTCGTCTCCACCGTGCAGGTGGGGGCCGGGCTCGACGTGGCGGACCAGCACATCGCCACCTCGGCGCAGAAGGGCGACCTGGCCGTCACGCAGGACATCCCGCTCGCGGCGCTGCTGGTGCCTCGGGGCGTGGTGACGTTGGACCCGCGCGGCGAGCTGTTCTCCGAGGAGAACATCGCCGAGCGGCTCTCCGTGCGAAACTTCATGCAGGAGCTGCGGGAGAGCGGCGTCGTCACGGGCGGCCCGAGCGGCTTCAATGCCCAGGACCGCCAGCGCTTCGCCGCCGCGTTGGATCGCGAGCTGTCCCGACTGCTCCCGAAGCGCGGATAGGTAGCGCCCCGAAATAATTCTTGCAGGACCGCACCAAAATTCGCCCCCAGGCTTGTACGACGCTCTCGCAGACAGGGGTTGCTTCGAGGCGACTTGGCTCAGCTTGATAGCCAGTCAAGACAGAGCGAGTAGTTGATGCGTGGAATGTGCGATGGGGCGAGGAGCGTTCAAAGGCGTCTGGGTCAGGAGGGGACCTGCAAAGGGGCCTCGTCACCCCAGCAGTCCCACCCCTTACGGCTCGAACGCGCGAAGAGTTCTATGTAGGGGCCAGGGCTCACCCGCTCGGCCCATTCATGTATGATGGCTGGCTTTTCGGAGTGCCGTGCCTTCAGGTGGGCAAACCATGCGCCGTCCCGTTCAAGCTGCCTCACGACCGTTTCGTGGGGGGTCGAGAAGCCAGTCTTGCCCTGTGCTCTCTTTCCAGAGGCAAGCTGTCGGTATGGGGGCCGCCCTCTCCGGGCGAAAAGGACGTGTTCCGTCGTGCCTCGGAAATACTGCCCAAGGCCTATCCGCTCCTTCTCCCATGTGATGCAGGTGATGTACGAGAAGCCCCACGCTGGAAGGATCTCTGCTCCCGCTCTGATAAGGTAGTTGTTCGTTGTCCAGAGATAAAGGTGACAAGCAGGAGCCGCGATGGCCTGGATGTCTGGCCCCAATGCCGCGATGTCCTTCAAAGTCATCAACGGATAGTGACGATCCGCGCCACGCTTGATTTGTCCCCCGCCCTGCTCAGGCCACGGAGGGTCCGCGATGATGGTGCCGTAGAGTTTACTAGGAAGGAGCACTGGAGCGCCGGAGCGAAGTGAAGAGAACTGAAGCGGTGCGAAGCTAAAGGAATTCTCGTAGCTATTTCCAGTGGAGATATACCCTTGCTCCCTCAATGAAGTGAGGCTCGCACGTTTTTTGGCTCCTGCCTTCCCTTAGCAAGAGGGTCGGATAGGACTACGACAGCCGCTGTGCGGCATTTTTGCTGTCCCTCGCTTGGCAACGACAGAAAAGCCAATCTAGACTGCAAAGGCCGTTCTAAGCTGTCGAAAGCGGAGAGCTGCAACATGGGCGACGATGTGACGGATGCGGTTCTGCAAGTCCTGAACTCAACGGGCGCGGCACTGACCACAGACCAAGTCTCAGAGCCTGTTGAAATGGAGCGAGCCAGCCAGGGCGTTGAAGAAACAAGATGCCGGACCTCCCAATGCCCTCGCGCACGCCGTATCCGAGCGACCTGACGGACGAGCAGTGGGCCCTTATCGAG